>NZ_JACIEE010000029.1 GCF_014196765.1 Mycoplana azooxidifex | reverse complement strand
TGACCTGCCACTAAAAATTCCCTCCAAAAGTTATTAGAGTCCGGCCCTTCAAAGGACGGACGAATGAAGAAGAGCAGATTTTCAGACGAGCAGATCATTGCGATGCTGCGCGAGCAGGAAGCCGGGGCGAAGACGGCTGACCTGTGCCGCAGGCACGGGATTTCGGAAGCAACATTTTACAACTACAAAGCCAAATTCGGTGGCATGGATGTCTCCGAAGCCAAGCGACTGAAGGCCCTGGAGGACGAGAACGCCAAGCTGAAGAAGCTTCTCGCGGAACAGATGTTGGACGTCGCCGCACTTCGCGAGCTTCTTGGAAAAAAATGGTAGGGCCTGCCGCCAAGCGTGCTGCCGTCGCGCATCTGAAGGCCGTCATGGGCGTTTCGGAACGGCGGGCCTGCCAAGTCGTTTCAGCCGACCGGACGATGATCCGTTACCAATCGCAGCGACCGGCGGAGACCGATCTGCGGAAAAAGCTGCGTGATCTGGCCAACGAGCGCCGCCGCTTCGGCTATCGACGTCTGTTCATCCTGTTGCGGCGGGAGGGAGAGCCATCCGGTGTCAACCGCATCTATCGGCTCTACCGCGAAGAAGGTCTGTCTGTCCGGAAACGAAGGGCCAGGCGGCGAGCGGTCGGCACCCGTGCCCCGATCGTTGTCGAGGCAAAGGCCAATGCCCGCTGGTCGCTGGATTTCGTGCATGATCAGTTCGCTTGTGGACGCAGGTTCCGCATCCTCAACATCGTCGATGATGTCACGCGCGAGTGTTTGGCCGCTATCCCGGATACGTCGATCTCCGGACGCCGTGTCGCTCGCGAACTGACGACGCTGATAGAGCGGCGCGGCAAGCCCGGAATGATTGTTTCCGACAACGGCACGGAACTCACGTCGAATGTGATCCTCATCTGGTCGAAGGAGCACAAGGTCGAGTGGCACTACATCGCTCCGGGCAAGCCGATGCAAAACGGCTATGTGGAAAGCTTCAACGGCCGGATGCGCGACGAACTGCTCAACGAGAGCTTGTTCTTCGGTCTCGACCATGCCCGCAGTGCCATTTCGGAATGGGCGGAGGACTACAATACCTTCCGGCCACACTCATCGCTCGGATACCAGACCCCGGCAGCCTATGCCGGGATCATCACCGCAACCGGTTCCAACGCTGCGCGAGATGAAAGCTTCGCGTTGCCACCGGTTGCTCACACCGCGCCAACTGGCGTATCAAAAAACGCCGAAACTCTAATCGCCTTTGGATGAAAGTTCAGTGGCAGGTCA
>NZ_JACIEE010000028.1 GCF_014196765.1 Mycoplana azooxidifex | reverse complement strand
TGAATTGGCCCCCGAAAGGCCCGGACATGCTCCCCCACTTAGCTAAGTGGGTAGGAGTAATGTTGGTATTATGACTATCACCACCCATAAGATGCAGGTCCTCTCCGGGCCGGAACGTCGGCGGCGCTGGAGCACGGCAGAGAAGCTGGCGATCATCCACGAGACCTATGAGGCAGACGCGACGGTGAGCATCG
Source organism: Mycoplana azooxidifex (assembly GCF_014196765.1). Classification (GTDB taxonomy): domain Bacteria; phylum Pseudomonadota; class Alphaproteobacteria; order Rhizobiales; family Rhizobiaceae; genus Mycoplana; species Mycoplana azooxidifex. The sequence goes on along the minus strand of NZ_JACIEE010000028.1, from coordinate 1,125 downwards.
TCGCGCGTCGTCATGGCATTCAGCCGAACCAGTTGTTCGCCTGGCGCAAGCTGGCCTCGCAAGGCGCGCTGACGGCGACGGCCGCCGAAGAGGAAGTCGTTCCCGCTTCCGAATACCGCGCGCTTCAGGCTCAGGTGAAGGAGTTGCAGCGTCTGCTGGGCAAGAAGACGATGGAGAGCGAAATCCTCAAGGAAGCTCTCGAAATCTCTGGCGGCCCAAAAAAACATCTGTTGCGCTCGCTCTCTCTTCCGAGGGGAATTTTGGGATGAAGACCGTCTGCGAGACACTGGGTGTCGCCCGCTCGAATATCGCCGCGCGTGCCGCAGGTTCCCCTTCCAAAGCCAGAGGACGCCCACCACTCCCCGATCGGGAACTGGTGGAGGACATCAAGGCCGCCATCGCCGACATGCCCACCTACGGCTATCGGCGTGTCCATGCCATCCTGCGCCGCAACGCCCGGAAAGACGGGCGTTCGTGGCCCAACGTCAAGCGCGTCTACCGGGTCATGAAGCTGCACAACCTGCTATTGGTGCGCCACACCGGAGCGGCCGATGATCGCCTCCACGACGGTCAGGTCGCTGTCGAACGTTCGAACATCAGATGGTGCTCCGATGGCTTCGAGATCGGCTGCGACAACAAGGAGAAGGTCCGTGTCGCCTTCGCCCTCGACTGCTGCGACCGTGAGGCAATCGCCCATGTCGCCACCACCGAGGGCATCAAAAGCGAAGACGTGCAGGACCTCGTGATCACCGCCGTCGAGAACCGCTTCGGCCGCATCAACATGTTGTCCGAGCCCATCGAATGGCTTACCGATAATGGCTCCTGCTTTGTCGCCAGGGACACCGCATCCCTGCTGCGCGAGATCGGCATGGAACCGTGCACGACCCCGGTGCGAAGCCCGCAGTCAAACGGCATGGCCGAGGCGTTCGTTAAAACCTTCAAGCGCGACTACGTCTCGGTGAACCCCACCCCGGACGCTGAAACCGTCATCGCTCAACTGCCGTTCTGGTTCGAGCATTACAATAATCTTCACCCGCACAGCGCTTTAGGATATCAATCCCCGCGCGAGTTCATCAGCTCGCAATCTCAAACCTGAGCATGTCCGGTCTTTTGGGGGCAACTCCA
>NZ_JACIEE010000027.1 GCF_014196765.1 Mycoplana azooxidifex | reverse complement strand
TACCTGCTGCAAACGCACGAGATGCTCTTCGATGCCCATTGGCACGGCTTCAGGGTCTTCGGTGGTGTGCCTGCGCGGGGAATTTATGACAATATGCGTACTGCGGTCGATCGCGTCGGCCGCGGTAAAGAGCGACAGGTCAATGTCCGCTTCCAGGCAATGACGAACCACTACGTCTTTGCGCCTGAGTTCTGCAATCCCGCCGCAGGCTGGGAGAAGGGCCAGGTCGAGAAGAACGTCCAGGATTCTCGACCGCGGCTGTGGCAACAGATGCCGGACTTCCCGGATTTACTGGCGTTGAATGCCTGGCTGGAACAGCATTGCCAAAACCTGTGGCGCGAGACACCGCATGGCACTTTGCCCGGCACGATTGCGGACATCTGGGCTGCCGAGCAGGCCGCACTGATGGCGTTGCCTGCAGCTTTCGACGGCTTTGTCGAACAGAGCAAGCGAGTCTCACCAACATGCCTGATCACCTTTGAACGGAACCGCTACAGTGTGCCTGCATCGTTTGCGAACCGGCCCGTCAGCTTGCGGATCTATCCCGAGCGGCTGGTCGTTGCGGCCGAAGGGAATATCCTCTGCGAACACACGCGGGTGATCGAGCGCAGTCACGACAAACCACCGCGAACGATTTACGACTGGCGGCATTACCTTGCGGTCATCCAACGCAAGCCCGGTGCCCTGCGCAATGGCGCGCCCTTCCTGGAATTGCCGTTGGCCTTTCGGCGACTACAGGACCAGATGCTCCGCCGCCCTGGCGGTGATCGTGAGATGGCCGATATCCTTGCTCTCGTTCTTCATCACGACGAACAGGTCGTCCTCCGCGCTGTGGAACTTGCCCTGGATGCGGGTGTGGCAACCAAAACGCATGTGCTGAACCTGCTGCATCGGCTGATCGACGGCAAAACCACTGATGGTCCCGACATCGACACACCACAGGCGCTGACCTTACTGCGCGAACCCAAGGCCAACGTCGAACGCTACGATGGCTTGCGTGTCCGGATCGTGGGAGGTCGCCATGCGTCATGATCCTGCCAGCGCCGCCGTCGTCATCATGCTGCGTAGCCTGAAGATGTACGGCATGGCCCAAGCGGTCACGGACCTGATCGAGCAAGGAGCACCAGCGTTCGATGCGGCCGTGCCGATCCTGTCCCAGTTGCTGAAAGCCGAGATGGCCGAACGTGAGGTTCGTTCGATTGCCTATCACATGAAGGCCGCCCGTTTCCCTGCTTACAAAGACATCTCCGGATACGACTTCGCCGCCAGCGAGATCAACGAAGCGACGGTGCGCCAATTACACCGATGCGAGTTCATGGACGGAGCGCAGAATATCGTGCTCGTCGGCGGGCCGGGCACAGGCAAAACCCACGTGGCGACCGCCCTCGGTGTCCAGGCGATCGAGCATCATCGCCGAAAGGTCCGCTTCTTCTCGACCATCGAATTGGTCAACGCTCTCGAGCAGGAGAAGGCCAAAGGAAAGGCAGGCCAGATCGCCGAGACGCTGGTTCGCCTC
>NZ_JACIEE010000026.1 GCF_014196765.1 Mycoplana azooxidifex | reverse complement strand
TGTAAGGGCTATTTAGTAATGCGACAGTTGGGCCAGTTAGAGATGCGACAGTCTCGCCTCTCGACGCGCTGGCCAATGCCAACGTTGGGAGCAAGGATGACGACCTTCTGTCTGGTCGAGACCATCAGCGGTCGGAGTCGTCATGTCCTGTTTGATCACCATGTCGCAGAAAGAGTTGCATCGCCTCGAAGTCATCCAGAAGATCCGTGACGAGCGCCTGAGCGTCGTCGAGGCTGCCGAACGGCTCGACCTCAGTCGAAGTCAGGTCCATCGGCTGCTGCAAGCCTATGACCGGGATGGTCCGGCCGGTCTTGTTTCCAGGAAGCGATCGCGTCCGAGCAACAGGCGCCACAGCGAGGAGTTTCGCAATGCGGCGCTGGATCTGATTCGTGAACGCTATCTGGATTTCGGTCCGACGCTGGCACGTGAGAAGCTGATCGAGCTGCACCGGATCTCTGTCGCCAAGGAGACGCTGCGACAATGGATGACCGAGGCTGGTATCTGGGTCTCACGCCGGGAACGCAAGAAACGGGTTTTCCAGCCACGCGGCCGGCGTGACTGCTTTGGCGAGCTGGTGCAGATCGACGGGTCACATCACTGGTGGTTCGAGAACCGCGGTCCCAAATGCGCCCTGCTCGTCTATATCGATGACGCGACCGGCAGGCTCCTGCATCTGCGCTTTGCCGGATCGGAGAACACGTTCGACTATCTGCATGCGACGAAGGCCTATCTGCAGCAATGGGGCAAGCCGCTGGCCTTCTACAGCGACAAGCATGGCGTTTTCCGCTCCACCCATGCGTCCGAGAAGGACCGGACCAGCGGGCTGACGCAGTTCGGTCGGGCGCTTTATGAGCTGAACATCGACATCATCTGTGCCAACACTCCGCAGGCCAAGGGCCGTGTGGAACGTGCCAATCAGACGCTGCAGGATCGCCTCGTGAAGGAATTACGGCTTCGCGGCATAGATACTATCGAGGCGGCCAATGTCTATGCGTCAGAATTTATTACAGATTTCAATTCCCGGTTCGGCAAACCACCACGCAATCCGAAAGATATGCACCGGCCACTGGCCGATCATGAGAACCTTGACGGCGCCATGTGCCGTAAGGAAGTCCGCACGCTGTCGCAGGCCCTGACGCTGCGTTATGACAAGGTGCTGTTCATCCTTGATCCGACTGATCTTTCCAGGTCCCTGGCGGGTAAGAAGGTCGTCGTTTGCGACTATCCGGATGGCCGTCTGGAGATCATGCACGAGAGCTTTGCCCTGCCCTATAGAACCTTCGACAAGTTGCGATCGGTGCATCGATCCGAAGTCGTTGAGAACAAGCGTTTGGACGACGTGCTGTCGATCGTCGCCGAGATGCAGGCCGGACGCCAACAGCAACGTAGCAAGAGCGGCCCTCGCCGCACTGGCCAGACGGATCATATGTTTGGGATACCGGATGGCAGTAAGAGCAATGGCTATCAGAAGCGCGGTCGCAAGCCCGGTCGGCGGACAGATTTCATGAATGATCCGGAGGTGATTGCCAAAAGGCAGAAGGCGCTGGCGAGGATGGAAGCGGCGGAATGAACGAGTGTGGACATAGTCTCAAAGCTAAAGCCCAAGGCGCGCGTCCCACCCGCGCCCGACCACGCTTGCAACCCCGACCAGCCGCATGCTCGGGCGCTGATCGGCAGAGCCAGTGTCGCGTTTCTAACTGGCTGGCGACGTCGCACTGCTAACCGGCTTTGACA
>NZ_JACIEE010000025.1 GCF_014196765.1 Mycoplana azooxidifex | reverse complement strand
GAACGAACCCGCTGCGCGGGAGGGCGTCTGCGGTTGAGGTAGAGGGCACATGCTGGAGGTTGCGCCTGGATTGAACGTCGTCCGGCAAAGGCAGAGCATGACGAGCTTCTTCAAAAAGGAGCCTGACCATGCAGCACCCCCATCTCGACACGCGCGTCAGCCCGCTACGCCAGCGGTTGATCGATGACATGAACATGCGGCGTTTCTCACGCGAAACGCAGCGCAACTATCTCCGCGACATCGGTCGCCTGGCAACCTTCCTCGGGCGTTCACCAGACACGGCGACCGCCGACGACCTGCGCCGGTTCCAGATCGAGCAGCAGGAGGGTGGCGTTCCCGTTCCGACGATGAACAGCATCGTGTCGGCGCTACGGTTCTTCTTCACCCAGACCCTCGATCGCCCGGACCTGGCGCGCAGGCTCGTCCGGCTGGCGCATCCTCGGAACCTGCCTGTGGTGCTGAGCCGCGACGAGGTTGCCCGGTTACTCAATGCCACCACCTGCCTCAAGCACCAGGCAGCATTGTCGGTCGCCTATGGCGCCGGCCTACGTGTTGCGGAGGTCTCCATGCTGAAGGTCGCCGACGTCGACAGCGAGCGGATGCTGCTGCGCGTCGAGCGTGGCAAGGGCGGGCGCTATCGCAATGCCATGCTTTCGGAGGGTCTGCTCACCCTGCTGCGCCAGTGGTGGAAGGTGGGGCGGCAGCAAGGTGTGATGCATCGCGACGGCTGGTTATTCCCTGGCCAACACGCAATGAAGCCGATCAGCACGCGGCAGCTCTATCGGATCGTCGTTGAGGCGGCCCAGGCCGCCGACATCGCCAAGCGGGTCGGGCCGCATACGCTGCGCCACAGCTTCGCCACCCACCTGCTGGAGGACGGCACGGACATTCGGATCATCCAGGTCCTGCTCGGGCACGCAAAACTCAACAACACCGCCCTCTATGCCAAGGTGGCGACCAGGACGGTCCGCACGGTTACGAGTCCGCTCGACAAGCTCGGCTTGTTCAAGCCGGCAGAGGCCTTCCCCGACGTTTGAGCCTTGCGTGCCTTGATCGAGGTCGCCCACATCTTCCGTGCTGCCGGCGCGGCATACCGGCGCGCGCATGCAGGACATCTGAGCCTGCCGCAACTGAAGGTGATGTCGGCGGTGGAGAACTGCCGCACTGCTGCCCTCGGCGGTCACGTCGAGGCCTGCGAGGACTGCGGCCAGCGGCGGATCGCCTACAACTCGTGCCGCAATCGGCATTGCCCAAGGTGCCAGGGCGCAGCGGCACGGACATGGCTCGCCGAACGCGAGGCTGATCTGCTTCCAGTCGGCTACTTCCACGTCGTGTTCACCCTGCCGGCCGAGATCGCCGATATAGCGTTCCAGAACAAGGCGCTCGTCTATGACCTGCTGTTCAAGGCGGCGTCGGAGACGATGCTGACCATCGCGGTCGATCGCAAACACCTCGGCGCGCGCATCGGCATCACCGCCGTGCTCCACACCTGGGGATCGGCGATGACGCACCATCCGCATGTGCACATGATTGTTCCGGGCGGCGGCATCACGCCAGACGGAAGTCGATGGATATCATCGCGCCGGGCCTTCCTGCTTCCGGTACGCGTACTCAGCAAGCTGTTTCGAAGACTGTTCCTCGCCAAGCTGGTCGCTCTGCACGAGGCCGGGCGGCTCGGCTTCTTCGGCACCTTTGCTCATCTCGCCGAGCGGCGGGCATTCCTGCGGCATCTGTTGCCGGTCCGGAAGAAGCGCTGGGTGGTCTATGCCAAGGCGCCGTTCGCGGGGCCGGAGGCAGTGCTCGCCTACCTGTCACGCTACACCCACCGGGTCGCAATCTCGAACCGCCGCCTGATCACCTTCGACGAAACTGGCGTCACCTTCCGCTACAAGAACTACCGCCGCGGCTGCGCGGACCGGCAGCAGATCATGACGCTCGCGGTCGATGAGTTCATCCGCCGCTTCCTGCTCCATGTCTTGCCGCGTGGCTTCCATCGTATCCGGCACTACGGCCTGCTCGCCGGCTCAGCCCGCAAGACCAGCCTAGCGCTCGCACGCGAACTCCTGCACGTCGCCGCACCAGCCGACAACGGCACACCAGGCGAACAGGATGACTTCCGCCCGCCATGCCCCTGCTGCGGCGGACGAATGATCGTCATCGAGATGTTCGAATGCTGGAAGCAGCCGCGCGGACCGCCGGATGCGACGGCGACGAACCGGGAGACGGCTTCATGACTCGGCATGGCATGGTCAAGACTTCAGTCGCAGGCGTCACGCCGCTTCCGGCAACCGACCCGCATGCGTCCGTGGCGATCATTGCCGCCGACAGGGTCGCGGCGAGCCTGGGCCAGACCCGGAACGCCGCGCGGGTGCGCAAAGAAGCGACCTGCCCGCCATCCAACATTCCACTCTCTGACTGCGATCCTGCTACCGCGCACATGAGCCGCAGATCGAAATCTCCATAGCCTTCGACTGGGGTCCGCGGGTTCCTTCCTCGGGGACTTTCGTACGCCTCGCGGCGCCCGAAACTCTTCACGGAAGCGGACTG
>NZ_JACIEE010000024.1:0-2500 GCF_014196765.1 Mycoplana azooxidifex | reverse complement strand
CGTCGTGAAGAGGGCAACAACCCTGACCTCCAGCTAAGGTCCCCAAGTCATGGCTAAGTGGGAAAGGATGTGAGGATCCCAAAACAACCAGGATGTTGGCTTAGAAGCAGCCATCATTTAAAGAAAGCGTAACAGCTCACTGGTCTAATTAAGGGTCTTTGCGCCGAAAATGTAACGGGGCTAAAGCCATGCACCGAAGCTGAGGATACGTCGCAAGACGTGTGGTAGCGGAGCGTTCCGTAAGCCTGTGAAGGGAGACCCGTGAGGGCTCCTGGAGGTATCGGAAGTGCGAATGTTGACATGAGTAACGATAAAGAGGGTGAGAGACCCTCTCGCCGAAAGACCAAGGGTTCCTGCTTAAAGTTAATCTGAGCAGGGTTAGCCGGCCCCTAAGACGAGGCGGACACGCGTAGTCGATGGGAACCACGTTAATATTCGTGGGCCTGGTGGTAGTGACGGATCCCGTATGTTGTTCATTCTTATTGGATTGGATGGGCTGCGAAGGGGTTCCAGGAAATAGCTCCACCATTATAGACCGTACCCGAAACCGACACAGGTGGTCAGGTAGAGTATACCAAGGCGCTTGAGAGAACTATGCTGAAGGAACTCGGCAAATTGCACGCGTAACTTCGGAAGAAGCGTGACCCTTTTCCACGCAAGTGGGATGGGGTGGCACAGACCAGGGGGTAGCGACTGTTTATCAAAAACACAGGGCTCTGCGAAGTCGCAAGACGACGTATAGGGTCTGACGCCTGCCCGGTGCTGGAAGGTTAAGAGGAGAGGTGCAAGCTTTGAATCGAAGCCCCAGTAAACGGCGGCCGTAACTATAACGGTCCTAAGGTAGCGAAATTCCTTGTCGGGTAAGTTCCGACCTGCACGAATGGCGTAACGACTTCCCCGCTGTCTCCAGCATAGACTCAGTGAAATTGAATTCCCCGTGAAGATGCGGGGTTCCTGCGGTCAGACGGAAAGACCCCGTGCACCTTTACTATAGCTTTACACTGGCATTCGTGTCGGCATGTGTAGGATAGGTGGTAGGCTTTGAAGCAGGGACGCCAGTTTCTGTGGAGCCATCCTTGAAATACCACCCTTATCGTCATGGATGTCTAACCGCGGTCCGTCATCCGGATCCGGGACAGTGTATGGTGGGTAGTTTGACTGGGGCGGTCGCCTCCGAAAGAGTAACGGAGGCGCGCGATGGTGGGCTCAGACCGGTCGGAAATCGGTCGTCGAGTGCAATGGCATAAGCCCGCCTGACTGCGAGACTGACAAGTCGAGCAGAGACGAAAGTCGGTCATAGTGATCCGGTGGTCCCGCGTGGAAGGGCCATCGCTCAACGGATAAAAGGTACGCCGGGGATAACAGGCTGATGACCCCCAAGAGTCCATATCGACGGGGTTGTTTGGCACCTCGATGTCGGCTCATCGCATCCTGGGGCTGGAGCAGGTCCCAAGGGTTTGGCTGTTCGCCAATTAAAGCGGTACGTGAGCTGGGTTCAGAACGTCGTGAGACAGTTCGGTCCCTATCTGCCGTGGGTGTAGGAATATTGACAGGATCTGTCCCTAGTACGAGAGGACCGGGATGGACATATCTCTGGTGGACCTGTTGTCCTGCCAAGGGCATAGCAGGGTAGCTATATATGGAAGGGATAACCGCTGAAGGCATCTAAGCGGGAAACCCACCTGAAAACGAGTATTCCCTTGAGAGCCGTGGAAGACGACCACGTTGATAGGCCGGGTGTGGAAGCGCAGCAATGCGTGAAGCTTACCGGTACTAATCGCTCGATTGGCTTGATCGTTCTCATTGATAATGCTCATCGGACCCGAAAAAGGGGCGGTGATGCAAGGACGTGTTCAAAGAAAAAAGGCATCGCCTTACCAGCTTCTCATTATCGTCATGCACAAAGCATGTTCATACGTTCCCGTATGCCCGCTTTGGCACCCTTCCGAGCCGACCAGGCGAGGGAGAAAGGTTTGCCAAAGCAAAAAAAAGGAACAAATGATCATGCGACAGCATGAACATTTGCCCTTAGCCGACCTGGTGGTTCTGGCGGGGTGGCTGCACCCGTTCCCATTCCGAACACGGCCGTGAAACGCCCCAGCGCCAATGGTACTTCGTCTCAAGACGCGGGAGAGTAGGTCGCTGCCAGGTCTGCTAAAGGCAAATGGATACGCAAAGGCGCCCAGAAAGTCGCAGACGTTCTGGATAAGCTGCCCGAGCCAGAAAAAGATCACCTTCTCATCACAAAACACCGGCCCAAAGCCGATAACGGGCCGCCTTCAAGCGGCCCTTTTGCTTTGGTAGCCTCAAGCAGAACAAAAAAGACAACCCGGGCTCGAGCAGCCCCGCCGACCCGCAGAAGGCAAAAGCCTTCGAGGACCGGCAAACAAAAAAACCGGGCAGGCCCCGGCGCTCAAGACTAACGCGGGGTGGAGCAGCCCGGTAGCTCGTCAGGCTCATAACCTGAAGGCCGCAGGTTCAAATCCTGCCCCCGCAACCA
>NZ_JACIEE010000023.1 GCF_014196765.1 Mycoplana azooxidifex | reverse complement strand
GCATCTTATGGGTGGTGATAGTCATAATACCAACATTACTCCTACCCACTTAGCTAAGTGGGGGAGCATGTCCGGGCCTTTCGGGGGCCAATTCATACGGCAACCCGTATTACAACGGCTACGGACCGTGCGGATATTACCCCTATCCGCCATGCTGAACGATCGCTGACATCGGTTCGCAACCTGCAGTTCAAGGGCGGCAGACGAGTAAAGCCGGGTCGCTCCAATCAAGTGACCCCGGCTCGCTTAATCGTCGAATAGAGCGCTGCAGTACGAGGTAAGAGGCAGTATAGATTGGTCCGACAAAGTTTGATGACCGCTTTCCGTGTTGGGTGTTCTGCTGCGGACGGTCGGCCAACGGCCCCAAGCCAGTCATCCATCCATATCGACGCGAGTGTCTCCTGTTGGCGGATAGTTGCCGTGCTCCCGTGGCACCGAATGTGTTTTGATCGAGCAAAAAGCGGGGCTGCTCAACCGAATATGCGTGAACCGAGGCGGGGGCACGACCATCAGAGGGTGAGCCGGAGCTGCTCAGTCGAGCATGTGACCGCGTTTTCGAGCGAGGATAGGGTCATGCCCAGTAATCGAATGCCCTTTGCAGGCGGAAACACTGGCTTTAGAAGCAAGATTGCAATCGCCTCGATATCACTCGCCGAAACAAGCGGCCGATCGCTCGTCTTTGCCCGCGTGATCTGGGTGAAGTCGGAGTACTTGACCTTCAACGTCACTGTCTTCGCTCTGATGGCGTTGGTCTCGCAGTAGCGCCATACCTTGGCGATCAGCGGTCGCAGCCCCTCCAGCGCCGGCTCATAGGAATGGATGTCGTGAGCGAAGGTGTCTTCCGCGCCCACGGATTTGCGGACCCTGTCCGGCTTGACGCGACGCTGGTCTATCCCTCGTGCGATGCCGTAGAAATATGGGCCCGATTTCCCAAAATGCTCGGCCAGGAACTGCAAATCCTTGTCCTTGAGATCGGCTCCCGTATGGATTCCAAGGCGATGCATCTTTTCGGCGGTCGCAGGCCCGACCCCGTGGAATTTCTTGACCGGCAAGGTTTCGACGAAACGGGGACCCATTTTGGGCGTGAGGACGGCCTGACCGTTTGGCTTGTTGAGGTCGCTGGGCATCTTGGCGAGGAACTTGTTGTAGCTGATGCCGGCTGATGCGTTCAAACCCGTCGCGTCTTTAATTCTAGCGCGGATTTCAAGGGCGATCTCGGTGGCGATCAACATACCTTTGTGGTTTTCGGTCACGTCGAGATAGGCCTCGTCGAGGGACAGCGGCTCAATTAGGGGCGTGTAGTCCGCGAAGATGTCCCTGATCTGCGCGGATACGGCCTTGTAGACGTCGAAACGCGGTTTGACGAAAATGAGGTCAGGGCATTTCCGCTTCGCGGTCACCGACGGCATGGCTGAATGGACGCCATAGGTCCGCGCCTCGTAGCTGGCGGCGGCCACGACGCCACGCGCTTCCGAGCCGCCGACGGCCACAGGCTTGCCGCGCAGTTCCGGATTGTCGCGTTGCTCGACCGAAGCGTAGAAGGCATCCATGTCGACATGGATGATCTTGCGGACACGGTCTGCCGCAGCGGGTTCAGTCTCTGCGGTCATCGGGACGTCCAGTCATGCGACGGCATCCACCACCGGCTCGATCTTCAACAGGTCGTCCGGTAGAGGGCGCTGTAACGACTTCGCCTCCTCCCAGGGAGCGGTAAGCCAGGTCTCGACTTCGCCCTTGGTGGTCAGGACCACCGGCATGGCCTTCTGGTGAATCGGCGCAACGACGGCGTTCGGTTCGGTGGTCAGGAACGCGAACAGGTCGAGGGTAACGAGGCCATCCTTGACCTTGCGCACGCTGGTCCAGTCCCTGACCCATAAGCCTGCAAAGAACATCAGCGGATCGTCGCCCGTGCTGGCGAACCAGGCATTCGGCGTGCGACCGCCTTCGATCTTGCTGGCCGGGTCGGGCTCGGCAAAGCGGGTGAAGGGCACGACACATCGGTTCTGGACGCCGAGCCAGCGTTTCCAGTGCTGACTGGAAGTGTTGCGGATATTCGTAGTGCCACCATCGGGCTCCATCTTCAGCAACTCGTTGAAGTCGAATTCCTTGCCTTTGGCGCGAAGCTTGTCGGCCCGCTTGCTGGCGGCATCGAACAGCGCCCGGCTGGACGATGGCAAGCCCCAGCGGACCATCGCCAGCTCGCGGCGATCCTCGTTGTTACGAACAATCGGCGCGAAACGATCGGGAAAGACATCGATCGAAGGCTCCATGTTGCCAATGACGTCATGCGTCGCGGAAACGAAATTCCGGATCGCGTCCTGGGTCGTCGTGACGTTGTAGGCGTTGCACATCGATGTCCTCCTCAGCTCTGGCACGGACCGTGAAGGGTTTCCCTTACCCGTTCAAGCCTCGAGAGCTTACGGGACAGCATAACGTCGCGGCGCGCCCGGCAGGCGACAGGGTGGGCCTTGCACTGACGGTCCTGGAGAATAATCCCATTGGTGCAGGAATTTTTTCTTAAATCAGACATTGTACCGATCTGTGGACGGCCCATCACTAGCTCTTTGATTTCGTTTCCTGATCGAGCCTCGCGTGTCTGTGGAAGGCCGTTGGATGGCCGATTTCAACAAAAACGCCACGATTGACTCAAATGCCGATCAGGAACAAACAAGGAACATACTCGCTTTCGAGCAGTTTGAACACTGGGTTTTGACAGAGGCCATCGATGGCGCAGGGTGCCGCAAATCTTGTGATTTCCGAGCTTCGAGAGCGCATTCAGCATCTCGAAGGTACGGCGAAGCGTCTCAAGCATGTCCTACCTTTCGGCATTCCCGATATCGATAACCGGCTCCCGGGAGGAGGCTTGGCGTTCGGTGCATTGCATGAGTTTGCCGGTGGCGGGGCGGGTACGGTGGACGGGGCTGCCGCCGCGCTGTTTGCGGCAGGCATTGCCGCACGGACGAAGGGGCAGGTCGTCTGGTGCTTGACGCGGCCGGACCTGTTTTTTCCGGCCCTGGCCCAGGCTGGTCTCCATCCAAAACGGGTGATCTTCGTCGAGGTTGACCGGGAAGAGGACGTTCTGGCGTCGATGGAGGAGGCCTTGGCCTATGGAGGGCTCGGTGCCGTGGTTGGAGAACTGGTGCGTCTTCCGATGACGACGTCGCGGCGGCTGCAGCTTGCGGCCGAGAAGACCGGCACCATGGGCCTGGCAGTTCGGCGATGGCGACGCCAGACGGAAGCCAACGACTACGGTCAGCCGACGGCCGCGACCACGCGGTGGCGTGTGAGTGTGCTTCCGAGCGAGGCGCTTCCCGTTTCCGGCGTCGGGCGGGCGCGGTGGTTTCTGGAGTTGATGAGAGTGAAGGCGGGCGAGTGCGCAGAGTTTTTCGTTGGAGCGTGTGATGCCACGGGTCGTATCAATCTATCTCCCGGACCTGGCAACGGACAGGATCAGGCGGGCCGATCCGTCTATTCCGGTTGAGCAGGCCATAGCGATCATTGCCCGGAGCGGCGCGAAGCGATGGGTGTCGGCTGCAGACGCCGCTGCCAGGAAATCGGGTGTCCGCGTCGGCATGGCGGCGGCGAAGGCCCAGGCCATCTTTCACGGTCTTATGCTCGTGGACGCTGATCCGGCGGCTGATGCGGCCGCGCTTGAACGGTTAACACTCTGGGCGTTGGGGCAATATTCTCCCATCGTCGCCGTCGATGCGCCGGACGGAATCGTCATGGACACCGAAGGCGCGGATCATCTCCAAGGTGGCGAGACGCTGATGGTGACCGGCATCGTCAACCGTTTCCGCGGCAGGATGCTGTCCGCCCGTGTTGCCGTCGCCGACACCTGGGGAGCGGCTCATGCCTGTGCCCGCGCTGTCCAGCGGGAAACCGTGATCGTGCCGGCTGGCGAGACGGAGCGCGCTGTCGAAGGATTGCCATTGTCCATGTTGAGGCTCCCGGCCAAAACCGTCGACGATCTCCGCATGCTTGGCTTCAAAACCATCGGCGAACTATCCGCACAGCCACGCGCACCTCTGGCGCTTCGGTTTGGACCTGAGATCGGCCGCCGGCTGGATCAGATGTTCGGCCGACTGGCGGAACCGATCGATCCGATCCGGACACCGGAGCTGATCGAAGTGAGCCGAGCGTTCGCCGAACCCATCGGCGCGCCCGAGACCATCGACAAATATGTCGGCCGTCTTGTCGTGCAGTTGGTTGAGGAGCTGCAGCGAAAGGGGTTGGGCGTTCGTCGAGCCGACCTGATCGTCGAGAAGGTCGATGGCACGCGCCAGGCCATTCGCGCCGGAACGGCCAAACCCGCCCGTGATGTCGCCTGGCTGACCAAACTCTTCCGGGATCGCACGGAGAAGATCGAGCCTGGCTTCGGGATCGAGAAGCTGACCCTGGTGGCGGTTATGACCGAGGCGCTCGAAGACCTACAGAAGTCGTCCGCGCTGGTGGAGGACGAAACCAGCGATGTCACGCCGCTCGTCGATATCTTCGGGAACCGGGGGCATCGGGTCTTTCGCGTAGCACCGGTATTCTCTGACGTGCCGGAGCGAAGCGTGCAGCGGATCGCCGCCGCAGCAGTCAACGATGAGACCTGGGCGAACCACTGGCCCCGGCCGGTTCGTCTGCTGGCGCGCCCGGATCGCATCGAAGCGATTGCGCTGATGCCGGATCATCCACCCGCAAGCATCACCTGGCGTGGACGGCGGATGAAGGTCAAACGCGCCGACGGGCCCGAACGGGTATTCGGCGAGTGGTGGAAGCGCGACGCCGAGCTGGAGGCGGTGCGCGACTACTTCATCGTCGAGGGTGAGGGCGGGGAGCGACTGTGGATATTCCGCCAGGGGGATGGCGTCGATCCGGGAACCGGGTCGCATCGATGGTTCGTCCACGGGATATTCGCATGAGTTACGCCGAGCTTCAGGTGACCACCCACTTCAGCTTCCTCCGCGGCGCGTCGTCGGCCGACGAGTTGTTTGCAACAGCAAAAGAACTCGGGATCGAGGCGCTGGGTGTCGTCGATCGAAACTCCCTTGCCGGAATCGTCCGGGCGCTCGAGGCGTCGCGTTCGACCGGCGTCCGCCTTGTTGTCGGCTGTCGTCTCGATCTACAGGATGGCATGTCGATCCTGGTCTACCCCACAGACCGCGCTGCCTATTCGCGGCTGACGCGTCTGCTGACGCTTGGCAAGGAACGCGGCGGCAAGGCGAACTGCGTCCTCTCGCTCGATGACGTCGCTCTGTACGCCGATGGCCTGATCGGCGTCCTCGTTCCCAACCTCGCCGACGAGACCTGCGCGATTCAGTTGCGAAAGACGGCCGACATCTTCGGCAACCGCGCTTATGTCGCCCTCAGTCTTTGGCGACGCCCGAACGACCAGCTGCGGCTTCACCAGATTTCGAACCTGGCGGCGCAATTCAAGGTCAGGACGGTCGTCACCAACGATGTGCTCTTCCATGAGCCCGGCCGCCGCCAGCTCCAGGACGTCGTGACCTGTATCCGCAACAACGCCACGATCGACGCGGTTGGCTTCGAGCGCGAGCGACATGCCGACCGATATCTGAAACCGCCCGAGGAAATGGCGCGGTTGTTTCCGCGATACCCGGAAGCGCTAGCGAGAACGATGGAGATCGTCAACCGCTGCCGTTTCAGTCTCGACGAACTCACCTACCAATACCCGGAGGAGGCCATCGTGGAAGGGATGGATGCCCAGCAATCGTTGGAGCACTACGTCCGCGAATGCATCCCCAACCGCTATCCCGAGGGTCTACCGCAGAAGGTGCTGCGCGCTATCCGGCACGAACTCGACCTGATCAAGGAGATGCGATACGCGCCGTACTTCCTGACGGTTTTCTCGATCGTACGGTTCGCCAGGAGCCAGGACATCATTTGCCAAGGGCGGGGCTCGGCCGCCAACTCGGCCATCTGCTACATCCTCGGCATCACCTCGATCGACCCCGAGACCAACGATCTGCTGTTCGAGCGGTTCGTCTCGAAGGAGCGCGACGAACCTCCGGATATCGATGTCGATTTCGAACACGAACGGCGCGAGGAGCTCATCCAGTGGATTTACAAGACCTACGGGAAGGACAGGGCGGCGCTCTGCGCCACGGTCAACCGCTACCGCGCCAAAGGGGCGATCCGCGACGTTGGCAAGGCGCTCGGCTTGCCCGAAGACATCATCAAGGCGCTGTCGTCGGGGATGTGGCATTGGTCCGAAGAGCTGGTCAGCGAGCAGCGCCTGGAGACTCAAGGATTGAACCCGAAGGATCGGCGTCTGGCTCTGACCCTGAAGCTGGCACAGGAGTTGATAGGTGCACCACGACATCTGGGTCAGCATCCGGGTGGTTTCGTCCTCACGCACGACCGCCTGGACGATCTCGTGCCGATAGAGCCGGCGACCATGGCCAATCGTCAAGTGATCGAATGGGACAAGGACGACATCGAGGCGTTGAAGTTCATGAAGGTCGATGTGCTCGCCATCGGCATGCTGACCTGCATGGCGAAGGCCTTCGACCTTCTCAAGCGGCACAAGGACGTCGATCTCGATCTCGCTGGCATCCCGCACGAGGACCCCGCTACCTATGCGATGATCCGCAAGGCCGATACCCTCGGAACCTTCCAGGTGGAGAGCCGGGCGCAGATGGCCATGCTTCCGCGATTGAAGCCCCGGACCTTCTACGATCTGGTGATCCAGGTGGCGATCGTCCGACCGGGGCCGATCCAGGGCGACATGGTGCACCCCTATCTCCGTCGCCGAGAAGGCAAGGAGGCGGTCGAGTACCCGACGCCCGAGCTGGAGGCCGTTCTCGGCAAGACGCTGGGGGTGCCCCTGTTTCAGGAGAGCGCGATGAAAGTGGCGATGGTCTGCGCTGGCTTCACCGGCGGGGAGGCCGATCAGCTGCGTAAATCGATGGCCACCTTCAAATTCACGGGCGGCGTCAGCCTCTTCAAGGACAAGCTTGTCTCCGGGATGATCAAGAACGGATACTCGGCCGACTTCGCCGAAAAGACCTTCAGCCAGCTCGAAGGGTTCGGTTCCTACGGTTTCCCGGAGAGCCATGCCGCCTCCTTCGCGCTCATCGCCTATGCCTCGAACTGGATGAAATGCCACTATCCCGAGGTATTCTGCGCAGCACTTATCAACAGCCAGCCGATGGGATTCTACGCACCAGCCCAGATCGTCGGCGACGCCAGGAATCATGGCGTCGAAATCAGGCCCGTCTGCATCAACCGGTCCCGGTGGGACTGCACGCTGGAGCAGGTCGGGGACACCGACCGACACGCGGTCCGTCTCGGCATGAGGCTCGTAAAAGGCTTGGCGGACGTTCATGTCGCGAGGGTCGTTGCCGCCCGCATGAACAGGACGTTCGAGTCCGTCGACGACGTTTGGCGGCGATCAAATGTGCCGGCGGAAGCGCTGGTTCAACTCGCCGAAGCCGATGCATTCCGGCCATCGTTGGGGCTACAGCGCCGCGATGCCCTATGGGGGATCAAGGCGCTGCGAGATGAGCCGCTACCACTGTTCGCAGCCGCCTCCGAACGCGAACGTCGGGCCATTCCTGAGCAGCAGGAACCGATGGTCGAGCTTCGGCAGATGACCAAGGGGCACAATGTTGTGGAGGATTACGAGCATACCGGGCTGACACTTCGCGAGCATCCCGTCGCGTTCCTACGGAAGGATTTGACGGAGCGCCGTATCGTCACCTGTGCCGAGGCAATGAATACCCGGGACGGTCGATGGATAATGACGGCCGGACTGGTGGTGGTCAGGCAGAAGCCGGGCAGCGCGAAAGGGGTGATGTTCATCACCATCGAGGATGAGACCGGCCCGGCCAACGTTGTCGTTTGGCCGTCGCTGTTCGAGCGCCGACGTCAGGTTGTCCTCGGGTCGTCAATGATGGCGATCAACGGACGTATCCAGCGGGAAGGAGAAGTTGTCCATCTCGTTGCCCAACGGCTGTTCGATCTGTCCCGCGACCTCTCGGGCCTTGCGGATCGGGAGGGCAATTTCATGCCCGCAACGGGAAGAGGTGATGAGTTTAGAAATGGCACGCCAGGCGGTGGAGATAGCCGGGACCCAATAAAGCCGCGGGACATTTTCATTCCCGACCTGCATATAGATATCTTGAAGGTGAAAAGCCGAAACTTCCATTGATCGAAGGTTACCATGCGCGGCGGTTTGGCTGGTCATGGCAGGGCGATGACACCGAATTGTCGCTCGATCGCTTCGAGCGTTCCTGCCATCATGTGACGTATCCGTTGCCCCATCGATTGGTGCCGCTTCTACGGACAGGAATGCACTTTAAATGCATCAATTGTTCGTGTCGAATGGTGTGTGCGAATTTGGGGTGTTGAACCGCCCCGGCTTTGCCGGAGACCGTTTGGTTTAAGTTACGCGGCCATGGCTGGTGCGTCCAGCATGGCGTAATATCGGTCTTCGGCCTCGG
>NZ_JACIEE010000022.1 GCF_014196765.1 Mycoplana azooxidifex | reverse complement strand
TCTGCCTTTGCCGGACGACGTTCAATCCAGGCGCAACC
Source organism: Mycoplana azooxidifex (assembly GCF_014196765.1). Lineage (GTDB taxonomy): Bacteria > Pseudomonadota > Alphaproteobacteria > Rhizobiales > Rhizobiaceae > Mycoplana > Mycoplana azooxidifex. The sequence continues at coordinate 10,570 of NZ_JACIEE010000022.1, read as the reverse complement.
TCCAGCATGTGCCCTCTACCTCAACCGCAGACGCCCTCCCGCGCAGCGGGTTCGTTCAACGGCCGCAAGGCGGTCATTCATCCGACGTGAATGCCTCCTATTGGCGCAAAGCGGACGAGTGGTGGCGACTTCCGTAATAGGGATGTGTCCTCGGTTCACTATTCAAACTTGGCTCCGCGTGGACGCAGCCACGGCGATAAACGCAGCGACACCAAGCGTACCAAGAAGGGCATTGACGAACAGAGCCATAGCGATGCCCAGATTTTCCATCGCCGTGGCGAACACGAAGGGGGCAGCGGCACCAACTGCCAGCCTTGCCGCCGCCATCTTGCCCGTAATCGCGCCGTAGCCAGCGGACCCGAAGAGATAGAGAGGCAGGCTCCCCTGAGCGATGCTGTTGATCCCTGAGCCGAGACCAAGACAGATGGCGAAAGCCACCGCACCGGGCAGCCAATCACCCGACAATCCGAGTATCACCGCACCGACCACCATCAGCCCCGCGGACACAATCGCCAGCGCGGGCGGCGAAAGGCTCTTTCCGAAGACCATATTGATCAGGCGGCTCATGACCTGGGCTGGACCGAACAAGGAGCCGATCACGACCGCCGCACTGCCGAGCCCGATCGCGCCGAGCATCGGCACCATGTGGGCAAGGATCGCGGCCAGAGTGAAGCCAGAAAGCGAGAAGGCAAAGGAAACCAGCAGCATGCCGCGGCGGCGCGCCTGCGGCTCAAGAGCGCCGACGACGACCTCGCGAGTCCTTGTCCCGTCGAGTTTGGAACCACGCCTTCCGTCACGCCTGATCCAGTAGTGCAGGGGCATACAGACGAGAAGGTTCAGGGCGGCGAACACCAGATAAGTTTCCCGCCAGGACAGGTATCCGGTCAGTGTCGCGGCGATCGGCCAGAAGATGGTGGAGGCAAAGCCGCCGATGAGTGTCAGGTAGGTGATGCTGTGTGACGCCGTCCGAGGTTCGCTTTCGACCAGCGTCGCGAAGGCTGCCTGATACTGGACCATCCCGGAGGACACCTCGAGCAGGACGATTGCGAGGGCGAAGAGTGCTACGGACGGCGACCACGCGCAAAGCGCCAGGGTGGACGCCGCAAGGGCCGATCCCAGCGTCATTACCGTCGCCGCACCTATCCTGTCCATGTGCCTGCCGATGAACGGAGCAGACAGGCCGCCGATGAACAGGGAGACCGAGAAGACGGCGAAGACCCGTTCCAGGCTGATGCCGAGGTCCTTGGCCATTCCGGGGGCGAGGATGCTGAAGGAGTAGTAGAGGGTGCCGTAGCCGATGATCTGCGTGACACCGAGAGCGGAGACGATGCCCGCCGGAACCTTGATCGTATGCAATGACGTCTTCCTCGGCGGTCTATGCTTCGCTTGAACAGCAACTGGCGGATCGCTCGACCGAGCCACGGATGCTAGGATGCCCCGCGCAGCAGTCTTCCATCAGGAACGTCACGAGGTCGGCCAGTGTGTCGTAGCTTGCGCTGTAGAGGATCGAACGCGACTCCCTGCGCTGGGAGATCAATCCCGACCGTTCGAGTTCCTTGAGGTGGAACGAGACGTTCGATGGAGAGACGCCCATGCGATCCGCAATCGCGCCGGCGGCCAGACCCTCAGGGCCGGCGACGACCAGGGTCCTTACGATGGAGAGCCGGGTCTCCTGGGAAAGCGCGGCGAAGGAAGAGAGGGCTTGACGATCATCCATATTTCAATAATCCTTGAATCATTGAAATTGAGGATAGCCGCAAATGAGCACGATCGACAATAGCCAATCAAACAAAACCGAAATCTCGCTCGGGGAGTTGCTCGGCAGAGCCGCAGAAGCACCAGACCTGAAACTGGTCTTCCTGTACGACGGAAAGCCCGTGAAGCCAGGCTATCACGTGACCGAGGTCAAGGCCGGCCAGTTCTCCGCCCTCGATTGTGGGGCTAATCCGGAAGCCTGGTCGGAAATCTTCGTGCAGCTTTGGGACATCGACGAGGGCGAGCGGACCCATATGGCGGCCGGGAAGTTCTCGGCCATCGTCCGCAAGGTTTCCGAATACGTCCGCCTCGACGGCTCAGCCAAGCTGACCTTCGAAGTCAGCGATGGCGTCCGCCCGATGCAGTTGTACTGCGCGAACGAACCTGTGACGGAGGACGGCGCTCTCCACGTCGCGTTGACGCCACGTCCCGCGAGTTGCAAGCCGCGGGACCGCTGGTTGGCCGAGCAAGCCGCTACGGAAGCTTCGTGCTGTGGTTCATCCGCTTCCAAGTGCTGTGGCTGAGGTGGGTACAAACAGTTCCCCAAGGCGATGCCCAGACGCAGTCGCGAGGCGACGATCCCGCTGAGTGCGTCCGTCGGTCGCAACTTTCCGTAACGGACTTCCAATGAGCGCCGCCGTGTGCCAGCATACGAGCATGTTCTACCTTGTCGGGCTTCGGCGTCTCATGTTCGCGCTTGCATTGCTCGGGATCGTTGTCGGTCCCGTGGGCGTGAGCACGTCTGCCAGCGCCATGGCGGCTTCGTCCGACATGCAGACGGCAGTCATGCCGGATATGGATATGGCAAGCGCCGATGAAATGCCGTGCTGCCCGGATGAACAGCCTGCCCCTCAAAAGAAGGTCTGCGGACCCGCATGCCCCCTGGCGCTGTTGTGTTCCACGACGATCTTGGCACAGAAGGACAACAGCGCGGGTTGGCGGGTCGATCTGACGTTGCTGGCTCTATCCCATGACCTCCTTCAGGAAGACCATCTGCCTTCTGCCATCGTCGAACCGCCGGCGCGACCACCCAAAGCCTGATCTCACTCGCTGATTAAACCGGACGGCCGCTTTCCAGACTGAGCGCGTCGTTCCGACCGTAGCTGTTTCATGGACCCGGCCCGCAGCGCCGGTCCTGGGTGAGATTCATATGACCACAAGCTTTTTTTCTCCGAGGGCGACCCTCGGCGCGGTTGCCATCATTTTGGCTGCAACCACCACATCCTTCGCCGCCGCAACGGACTACGAGTTCCAGCTCGTCCGATCAGAAGTCCCGCACGGTCCCGAGGCGACCGTCGCGGTGCGCCTGATCAACAAGAGGACGTCAAAACCTGTGCCGGACGCCATCATCTTCAGCACGAGGATGGACATGGCACCGGAGGGAATGGAGGCGATGACCACCCCGGTCGAAGCCCTGCCGCCAACGGAAGCCGGCGTCTATACGTTCAAGACCAACCTCAGCATGGAGGGCGGCTGGCGCTTCAAGCTGGCGGCCAAGGTCCAGGGAGAGACCGACACGGTCCAGGGCGAACTGGTTCTGCAGGCACAGCCGTGACCACGTCCAGATTTCTGCTCTTCGTCAGCTCCCTCGCCATCGCCGGCGGGGGAGGGTACGCGGCTGGCACACGTGGCCTTGCCCCGGAACTCAGCGCATATTTCTCCGAGCCGGCGCTCGGGGAAACTGTCGTGCCTCGCCCTGTGCCGACGGGCGAGGTCATATACTACCAGCACCCGGACGGGCTGCCAGAGTATTCCGCCAAGCCGAAAAAGACGTCTGACGGCCGACCTTTCCGGGCAGTGCGACAAAGCGAAGACGTGAGCTTCGAGCCCGTGAAGGCCACCGCCGAGCACTCCAGTGCCGCAGGGTCCGGCGACGGCCGCAAGATACTCTATTACCGGAACCCCATGGGCCTTCCCGACACCTCGAAGGTGCCGAAGAAGGACTCGATGGGCATGGACTATATCCCGGTTTACGAGGGCGAAGAGGCGAACAGTTCCGTCGTCAAAGTCTCTCTGGGCAAGTTGCAGCGTACGGGGGTGAAGACTGCTATGGCGGAGCGAACCGTGATTGCCCGTGCGGTGCGGGTGCCAGGGACAATCGCCATCGACGAGCGGCTGATCCGGATCGTCTCGATGCGGACGGACTCCTTCGTCGAAGACGTCGCGAACGTCACTACGGGCGATGTCATCAGGAAGGGGGACGACCTCTTCCACTTCTATTCCAAGGATGTCGCGAAAGCGGGCGCGGAATACGCCACCGAACTGCGGGGCGGCGGCAAGCCGGGACTGGACGTCGGCGGCGCGCTGCAACTGCGTAACCTCGGGGTGCAGGAAGAGGCGATCAGTTCGATCGCCAAGAACCGCGCGGTGCCTCGTAGCATTCCCTATCTGTCGCCAAGCGACGGCGTGGTTCTCGAGCGCAACGCGACGACAGGTATGATGGCGGAGGCGGGCGACGTCCTGTTCCGGATCGCCGACATGTCGAAGGTATGGGTGATCGCCGACGTGCCCGAATTCGAGGCCACGACCATCCGGCAAGGCGCGCATGCGACGGTCAAGGTGAGGAACCTGCCCGGTAAGACATTCGATGGTACGATCAATTTGATCTACCCCGAGCTTCAGTCGCAGACGCGGACGGCGAGGGTGCGGATCGAACTTTCCAACGCCGACGGCCTGCTTCTAGCGAACATGTATGCGGAGGTGGAGATCGCCTCGGGTGATGCCACCCCGGTCGTCGCGGTGCCCAACAGTGCGGTCATCGACACGGGTGACCGACAGGTGGTGTTCGTCGACAAGGGCGAAGGCCGTTTCGAACCGCGTGACGTCGCGCTCGGAGTGCGCGGCGACGAGCGGACGGAAATCAGGAAAGGGGTCGAAGCCGGTGAGAAGATCGTCGTTTCCGCGAACTTCCTGCTTGACGCCGAAAGCAACCTCAATGCGGCGCTTAACGCGCTCACTGCGGGCGAGGTGCAGCCATGATCTCGAACATCATAGCCTGGTCCGCCCGCAATCTCGTGCTGATCATCGTCGCAGCCGCGCTCTCGATCGCCGCGGGTATCTACTCGCTGCGGTCGCTTCCGCTTGATGCCATTCCCGATCTCTCGGATGTGCAGGTCATCGTCTTCACCGACTATCCCGGTCAGGCCCCACAGGTGGTCGAGGACCAAGTCACCTATCCGCTGACGACGTCGATGTTGACGGTTCCACGGTCGAAGGTCGTGCGCGGCTTCTCCTTCTTCGGCGTCTCCTTCGTCTACGTCATCTTCGAAGATGGAACCGATCCCTATTGGGCAAGAAGTCGGGTGCTCGAATTCCTCAACGCCGCCTCGAGCCGACTTCCCGAGGGCGTCTCGCCAAGCCTCGGCCCGGATGCGACCGGCGTCGGCTGGGTTTACCAGTACGCCCTCGTCGCCAAGGAGCTGTCTCTTGCCGAACTGCGCTCCTTGCAGGACTGGGTCGTCCGCTTTGCCGCCTCGAAGTCCGAGGGCGTAGCGGAGGTCGCGAGCGTCGGCGGCTTCGTCAAGCAGTATTCGGTCGTCGTCGATCCGGCACGGCTGCGGGCGCAAAACGTGACGCTAAAGCAGATCGCAGACGCGATCCGAGCCGGCAACCGCGACGTCGGCGGGCGGACCGTCGAGATTTCGGAATTCGAGTTCATGGTCCGCGGCCGCGGCTATCTGCAAGGCATCAAGGACATCGAGAACATCGTGCTGATGACCGAAGGAGGAGCGCCGCTACGCCTCAGCGACGTGGCGCGTGTGGAAACTGTTCCCGACGAGCGCCGCGGCATCACCGAGTTGAACGGCGAGGGCGAGGTCGCAAGCGGCATCGTGCTGCAGCGGGTCGGCGAAAACGCCCTCAACGTCATCGACAGCGTCAAGAAGAGTCTGGCGGCGATCAAGGACAGCCTGCCGGCTGGCACCGAGATCGTTCCCGTCTACGACCGTTCGGAGCTGATCAAGGCCGCGATCGAGACGCTCAAGGGAACGCTGGTCGAAGAGTCGATTATCGTCGCCCTGGTGACGATCGCCTTCCTCCTGCATGTGAGGAGCGCGCTCGTTGCCATCATCATGCTGCCTATCGGTATCCTGATCTCCTTCATCGCGATGCGGGCGCTCGGCATCGGGGCGAACATCATGAGTCTCGGGGGCATCGCGATCGCCATCGGCGCGATGATAGACGCCGCCATCGTGATGATCGAAAACGCTCACAAACATTTGGAGCGCGCCCCGCCGGACAAGCCGCGAACCGAGATACTGATCAAGGCGGCGAGCGAGGTCGGACCAGCGCTGTTCTTCAGTCTGCTGATCATCACCGTGTCATTCCTGCCGATCTTCACCTTAGAATCGCAGGAAGGCCGTCTCTTCGGACCGCTCGCCTTCACCAAGACCTTTGCTATGGCGGCAGCCGCCCTGCTGTCGGTTACCCTCGTTCCGGCGCTGATGGTGGTATTCGTACGTGGGAGGATCGTCCCGGAGCACAGAAACCCGCTCAACCGTTTCCTGATCTGGATTTATCGTCCAGTCATTTCCGGGGTGCTTCGGGAGAAGACGCTGACGATCCTGCTCGCCGTGGCAGCCTTGGCGGTAACGGTCTGGCCCGCCCGCCAGATCGGCAGCGAATTCATGCCGACTTTGAACGAAGGCACGCTGATGTACATGCCGACGACCTTGCCCGGCCTGTCGGTGACGAAGGCAGCCGATCTGATGCAGACCCAGGACCGCATTATCAAGTCCTTCCCGGAGGTCGAAACGGTCTTCGGCAAAGCGGGCAGGGCGCTGACCGCGACCGATCCGGCTCCGACGGAGATGTTCGAGACGATCATCACGCTGACGCCGAAATCCGAATGGCGGCCAGGCGTGACCATCGACAGCCTGAAGCAGGAAATGGACGCGACGCTGCAGTTTCCCGGCGTGTCTAACGCCTGGACGATGCCGATCCGAGCCCGCATCGATATGCTGTCGACAGGCATCAGGACACCCGTCGGGGTCAAGGTATTCGGGACGGACCTCAAGGAGATGGAGCAAATCGCCCGCGACGTCGAGACTGTCCTGAAGACCATCTCCGGCACATCGAGCGCTTACGCGGAACGGGTGATCGGCGGCTACTATCTGGACATTGTTCCTGACCGCATAGCGCTCGGGCGCTACGGCCTAAGCGTCGACGACGTTCAGGACGTTGTGGGCACGGCTTTGGGTTCCGAGGTGGTGACGTCGACGGTTGAGGGACGCGAGCGGTATGGCGTGGCAGTGCGATACCCCCGTGCCTTGCGCAGCGATCCTCAAACGATAGCCCGTGACGTCCAGGTTGCTCTGCCTGGCGGCGGGGCGATACCATTGGGAGTGGTCGCCGAGATTAAGTTGACGCGCGGTGCCACGACGATCCGCACCGAGAACGGCCAGCTTGCCGTCTACGTGTTCGTCGATATCGCTGGTCGCGATCTCGGTGGCTATGTCGCGGAAGCGCGGCAGGCGGTTGCCGGTAGCGTGAAGATGCCGCCGGGGTATTCGGTCGCCTGGAGCGGCCAGTACGAATATCTCGAACGGGCGAAAGCGCGTCTGGCGATCGTGGTGCCGTTGACCCTCGGGCTGATCTTTCTGCTCCTCTACCTGAACTTCAAGGCGATTACCGAAACGCTGATCGTGATGCTGTCGCTGCCCTTCGCCCTCGTCGGGGGTATTTGGCTGATGTGGTGGCTTGGGTTCAATGCCTCGGTTGCCGTCGTGGTGGGGTTCATTGCTCTCGCAGGAGTCGCCGCCGAGACCGGCGTCATCATGCTTATCTACCTTGATCAGGCGCTCAGGGAACGCCAGGCACTATGCACAGCGGAGGGGCGTAATTTTACCCGTTCCGACCTCAACCATGCGATAATTGTCGGAGCGGTAGAACGTGTACGCCCGAAGATGATGACGGTCGTCGCAATCATGGCAGGCCTTTTGCCGATCCTTTGGAGCACTGGGGCCGGGTCTGAAATCATGCAGCGTATCGCCGTACCCATGATCGGAGGCATGGCGTCCTCCACCATCCTTACCCTTGTCGTCATTCCCGCTGTTTATGCGGCCGTCAAGGGCTGGCAACTGCTGCCAAAAAGCGAGCTGGACCTCGCCTTTCAATCAGCGTCGCCGCCAATCTATCAGGAGAGAAAAAGATGAAGAGAAGAGACTTTCTGCTATGCGGCGTTGCCATCAGTTCGGTGTTGATGACCCATCCCGCCTTGGCAACAGGTGAAAGAATGGTTGTCTACAAGGACCCGAGTTGCGGTTGTTGCCATGAATGGGCAAAGGCCATGCAAAATGCAGGCTTTTCCGTTGTTTCCGAAGACGTCGACGATCTTGAAGCGGTCAAGAAACGCTTCGCCGTACCGGTGGACCTGCAAGGGTGCCACACGGCGAGCTTGGCGGGCTATTTCATCGAGGGCCACGTCCCGCTCGACGCCATAACCAGGCTGCTTGCCGAGCGTCCGAACATCGCCGGGCTGGCCGTTCCCGGTATGCCCTCCGGCTCCCTGGGTATGGGGGACGATCCAGGCGCGTCCTACGACGTCTTCGCGGTTGGCAAGGACGGTTCTTCCGCTGTGTACCACGCGGTCCGACCAAGGTCGTAAGCGGGGGAATTCGCCCACTACCTTCAACACGCATCCGAACACCCGTCCGGACTTGCAATTGGATGGGTGTCCGATTTGCCTAATCGGACAAACGATGACAGCCCTAACGGCCTGCGGACAGCCAGGTTCTGGCCGAGTACGCTGCCCACCGCGAGCGGTTGAGTTTGCCGGCGATGTCCGATGACAAGAATGAATCATCGGAAGCAAGAAACCTCGTGTCGACGGGAAGTGCACCGAGCACCTGAAAACTAATCAAATAGCATGTTGATATCCGTTGGTAGTCGCCTTGATCACTGTCAGCTCCTCGCGTCGTTTGCTAGACCCGAGATACGAGGTCTCCCCTCGCATACGCGCTGTCGTAACTGCGGCGTAAGAGCGAGAGGCGGAACTCCGCAAAATATGGTGGTTTCGAAGTCGGATGTACAAGGACTTCAACATTTCCGTTAAGCCTGGCAAAAGCAGGCTGATCAGCGCTCCAGATCGACGGCTGAAAATGCTCCAGAGAGCATTGGTACCGCTACTGGGCGAAATTTACAGCCCAAGGAAACCAGTGCATGGTTTTGTTAGGGATCGATCCGTGATCACGAACGCCGCTTCTCATCTGAAAAGCAAGTTCGTGATCAATCTCGATATTGAACGCTTTTTTCCATCTATATCTGAAAACCGTGTAATAGGTCTCCTCAAGGCCCTGGGTGTCGACGAGGATGTCTCTTCGATCATCGCCCGCCTTTGTTCGAACCAGGGAACTCTCCCCCAAGGAGCCCCAACGAGTCCCGTCCTTTCAAACATGATCTGTTTCAGGCTGGACAAGGAAATGCAGGTCATCGCCAAGGCCGCGCATTGCATCTACACGCGCTATGCAGACGACATCACGTTCTCAAGCTACCAGCCCCTTAGCGCTTTGTTCGCGGCCGGGGTGCCATCAACGGGGAATTTTGCCCCTGATTTGTTGGCTCCCCAGTTGCTAGCAGCCTTTATAAACAATGGCTTCAAGGTTCATCCGGACAAGACACACTACGGCGACAGGCATAGCCGTAGGATCGTAACGGGTCTCAAGGTCAATTCCGGGTTGAATGTTGATCGACGGTTCGTCCGAAATGTTCGCAGCACACTATTTTCAATCGAGACAACCGGCTTAGCGGCCGCTCAGAAAAAGTTTGACGATCACTACGGCGGACGACGCGATATCGCGCGGTTTCTGCGGGGTAGGATTTCTTGGATCGGAAATGTGAAGGGGCAATCAGACCCAGTTTACCGAAGTATCGCTACGCGTTTCAACGCATCGTTCCCAATGCAGCCGATCATGGTCCTGCCGACGCGCACCGAGATCAGGAGAAGGGCGGTCTGGATACTGGAACACGCCCACGGAGAGTGGGCGCAGGGGAGCGCGTTTTTTCTCAAAGACGTCGGCCTAGTGACCGCTGCGCATTGCGTCCAGGATGCAATCGGCAAGGAGATCGATGTCTACCATCCAACTAAGCCCGCAAACATCTTCAAGGTAAAAGTGAAGAAGCACCATAAAATACGGGACCTCGCTCTGTTGGAACATAGTATTCCTTCGAACGAATTTTACGAACTCGAGATGACGAATACGACATACGTTATTGGCGACGTATTGACCGCAGCGGGTTATCCCGGATTCGCGCCAGGGGACGGATTGAACGAGCGCCTCGGCCACATCAGCAGTTTCTCTGTTAAAAGCGGCGTCCCGCTTATCGAGGTCACGCAAAAGTTGACGCAGGGCATGTCAGGCGGCCCCGTCTTTGACGACAACGACCTCGTAGCGGGCGTGATCCATAAAGGTGGACCCGACGAGGGCCGGGACTTCGCTGTTCATATTGACGCATTGACAGCCTGGCTTGACGAATGATGCCGTTAGCGAGGCCGGATCATCATCTCGTAATGCCCGTCATGATTGGCCTTTTCGAAAACCTCTTTGAAGACCCGCAGGTAACGGGACGCGGTCTGGTCGTCGCAAACCAGATAAAGATCATCATGGGCGCTGTGCGAACCGTCGTTAATCCATGAGAACAGCGAGTTGCACACCTGTTGATCCTCGCCTTCGAAGAGCTGGACGATATCGTCCTTGTCCACGTTTCCGAGGATGTGGAAGTAGTGACCTGCCACTAAAAATTCCCTCCAAAAGTTATTAGAGTCCGGCCCTTCAAAGGACGGACGAATGAAGAAGAGCAGATTTTCAGACGAGCAGAT
>NZ_JACIEE010000021.1 GCF_014196765.1 Mycoplana azooxidifex | reverse complement strand
CCCGGCGCTCAAGACTAACGCGGGGTGGAGCAGCCCGGTAGCTCGTCAGGCTCATAACCTGAAGGCCGCAGGTTCAAATCCTGCCCCCGCAACCACTGAGACTTGAATATTTGACCATTCAAGTCGCTTCAACGAAAGCTCCTCCGCGTAAGCGTCGAGGAGCTTTTTGCGTTTGTGCTCCGTGTCGAGCTCACCGCTCTCACGCCGGGCGAGATAGTCGTGGTGCTTCAGTAGCTTGAAGCGCTCTTCCAGGATCGTGCTTGCTTCCATGGCAGCAAGGATCGAGGCGATGCGACCGTGGACTTCGAGTGATGCCGGTTGGTGCCCAGGTGTCTTGCCGATCACCACTTTCTGGAAGAACTGGCGTACGATGTTGATGAAGGGCTGCTTCGTCTCCGTGTCGGCGTGCTCGCGCATGTAATAGAAGGCGGAGTTGATGATCAACTCGACGGCTTCCGGGCTCACTTCCGCTTTCAGTTTCTTGATCTTCTCCCCGAAATCCTCCTCCGCTGGTGCCTGCTTCAGGCGGACCTCTAAAGCAGTTCGCAGCTAACCGGATTCAGGATTCCGCATTCGTTTGCTTTGTGATTCACTTTGCCCATGGAAGGAGAGCCACCATGGGCAAGCCGCATCCGATCGAGTTGCGTGCGCGTGTCGTTGCGTTTGTGGAAGAGGGTAACAGCAACCGGGAGGCTGCCCGGCATTTCCGGGTCTCGCCCCGGTTCGTCAACAATATGGTGATCCTGCATCGGTCGTCCGGCTCACTCGCGCCGGCCAGGCAGGGTCCCCCACCCGGCAGCAAGCTTGCTGTCCATGGCGTCTGGATCAGCGAGCGGGTGTCTGGTCATGGCGAGGTGACGCTGGATGAGTTGTGCATCGAACTGGCCGGGCGCGGGGTCGACGTCCATCGTGCGACGGTCGGCCGATTCCTGCACCGGCTGGGGCTCAGCCATAAAAAAAAACCTCAGGGCAAGCGAGCAGTGCAGGCCGGAGATCGCCAAGGCGCGTGAGCTTTGGACCGACCGTCGAACGCGGTTCTTCAACAAGGCATTGGCGCGGCTCGTCTTCGTCGACGAGATATCGACAAACACGAAACTGACCAAGCGCACCGGATGGTCAAGGAAAGGGCAGCGGCTTGTCGCCTATTCTCCCTTCGGCAAATGGAAGACACAGACCTTCATTGCCGGACTGAGATGCCATGGCCTGACCGCCCCCTTCATCGTCGATGCGCCGATGAACAGCCGCATCTTCGAAGCCTGGATCGAGGCCCAGCTCGCGCCGACGCTATCGCCAGGCGATGTCGTCATCCTCGACAATGTCGGCTTCCACAAAAGCGAGCGAGCAGAGCAACTGGTCAAGGCCAAAGGCGCATGGCTGCTCTTCCTGCCACCCTATTCACCGGACCTGAACCCGATCGAAATGGCCTTCTCGAAGCTCAAGGCGCTGCTGCAAAAGCGGGCCGCCCGCAACTTTGATGCGATCACGCACGCGCTCGGCGATATCGTCAGCCTCTTCTCAGTGGCCGAATGCCGAAACTTCTTCAAGGCCGCAGGATATGAGGCAGAATAGATGCGACAGGCTTTAGGCGACAACCCGAAGCTCCTCGAGGCGACATCCCGAGCCTCTCGCGCAGGAATTCTATGAAGCGTTGGGTCTTGGCCGGAAGCAATCGAGTCTCGGTCACCGCATAGACTGGGCCGGGTTCGCCGATCCACTCAGGGATCACAGGTTTCAACTTGCCGGCGGCCAGTTCGCCGGCGATGATTCGCTACCGGTCCGAAGACCATGTTTCCTCGTCGCATTTATGAACGGCAGCTTCGCGCCCCCAACTCGCCCGTAGAGACCAACTTGGCCGCTGCCCGAAAGCAGACGTCGCCAGCAACAGGGCTTGACGGCTTGATTGCGCCACAAGCGGACATTGGTCTTCAGCCACCAGACCGCGACGGAAGAGCAGCCGAGCGGCCTTGCCGACCGTTCGAACTTTTCGAAGCTGAAAGGCCGGGGGCGACCCGGCTCTTCAGAGTCCGAGCATTTTCTTCGCTTCCCCGAGTGATGCCTCCGAGCCTGTGTGGTCGCCGGACTGGTGCAACTGTTCGCCTTGCTGGCGTAGCTGTTTGACCTTGGCCATATCGGCTTCAGACAGGGAGGCGTTCGGGAGGGCTGCGTCAATTGCCGCCATCATGGTGGGGCACTGATTGGCGAAGGCATTCACAGGCGCGAGCGCCAAAAAAAGGGCAATTGAAATCCTGACAATCATGGGCGTCGCTCCTCCAAAGCCTGAGCGCGGATGCCTCTCCGGCAACTAATGGATGATAGCCCAGCATCGGCCCAGCGCCAATGGCGGGCGATCAAGACAAGTATTGCCGAAAACTAAAGCGCCACGGAGGCCGTTTTGCCGATACGATTGTATCCCGACTATGCTGTAAAATGATATGGTAACGAGTGAAGGAGCATCGGCAATGGCACTCTACCTGACACGCTTCAGCTACACACCGCAAACCTGGGATAGATTGACACGAAATCCCGAAGACCGTCGGGATGCCGCGCGTAGTTACATTGAATCAGTCGGAGGTAAACTTCACGGCTTTTGGTACGCATTCGGATCGCACGACGGGTATACCCTGTGGGAGGCACCCGACAACGTCTCGATGGCCGCCGTCGCAATCGCGATTGGAGGCGGTGGCGCTGTGTCAAAGTTCGAGACGACGCCATTGCTTACGGTGGAGGAAACACTGGAGGCTATGGAGTTAGCAAGAACGGTTGGTTATCGCTCGCCGGGAGCGTAGGTGTTGGTCTTGCACCTATCCAATTCGGCATGCCTAGCGGTGCCTATCTTAAAAAGATGAACGTGCGGGATAAGCGATCAGGGTGTGACTTTGGTCCACCACAAGCCGGATCACTACGGTGGCCTGTCGCCGTGTCAGCCTATGGTCCTGTCGACGCTCGTTGTCCGCTATGCGCCCCCATTTCGGTCGGTCGAGCCACGTGTTCGAGTTTCATGAAAGCCGTCGGTCCGCTTTGCCAGTCGCCGTGTCCGGAACCCGCCAAAACCAGACATGGCCGAGTGGCCCAGAGCTTCTGATGAACCACCGGTCGAAACCGTCGTCGAGATTATCGATGAATATCAGACAATGTCTGTGTCTACTTTCCGACGATCTCCTTCCAGTCATCCTTCATGCTGACAACATGAAATCCGAACTGTTTCGCGGCGTCCAACGAGTAGTTGTCCGACTCCGAGTATACAAATTCGCGCTCTGCATCGTCGTGGTTGATCAAAATCTGGAAGCTCGGGCCATTCCTGTCCTTGGACCAGCGCATCATCGCGATGTCGCCGCGACCGCCTTCGTTGCCGCCGATAAAGATCGGCCGCTTGCCGATAGCAAGGTTGATCGTCACGGGCTTTCCTTCCTTGTCGTTCAGGTGCCCGACATTGCCCGTGTAGACGAGAACTGTTTTGCCATCACGCTCTTCCACCTTCGTTTCAAGCCACGTTCCCATCACATGTTCCGGCGGAATCCCAAACATTTCGTCGGAAATTTCTCGGGTGAATAGAATGGGGCTGCCGCTGCAAATGTAGACGGTGAAGCCGTTTGCCGACAGCAGATCGATAAGCTCGCGCATGGGTTTGTAGGTCGTCTTGGTGTATGGCACGCCAAACTTCTCGGAGATGGCCTTGTCCAGCATCGGCCGGACGTTGGCGGCAACCTCCTCCGTGGTTTTTCCATCCGTCGCGGCGGCGATGATGTCCGCCTGTCCATCTTCACCCTGCGCCAAGACTGTCTTCAGATCGCCTTTCAACAATGCAGCGACGGCTGGCCGAGCGCCCAGCAATGGGTTCTTCGCGACATTTTCCTTTATGTCCGCGAGGACAGGAATGAGGGCGATCGGCATCGGATGTTCGGGTGTTAGCGTGCCATCCATGTCGAACGCGGCGATCCGATCGGCCGTCGGAACGAAGTCGGCTCCTCCCTCCGTCGAGACCTTGGTGACGAACTCGACGATGGCCTTCTTCGTGGCGGTGTCGTTCCAAGAAGGGAGAGCATCTGTTTGGGCGAATGCCTGCGTGGAGATGATGACGGCGATCATCATCACGAGTCCAGAGAGCGACAAATCTCTCCAGGTTCCATTCTGCGAGAACCGTGTTGATTGAACAGACATGTACACCTCCTGTCGAAGATGGCTCCGAAGCCTCGGGTTCATTCGGACAACTCGAAATCACCCGGTTTCCAGGTCCCATCGAAAGCGGAAGGCTGCGGGCCGTAAATCCGGAAATAAACGAACCAACCCTTTCCCGGCGTAGTCTTGATCCAGCGATCCTCGTGACCAGCAGGTGCCTCCGGGCCAAAATAAAGATCGACGCTTTCGCCCGTCAGGTTCTTGAGTTCGAACAGGGACCGCAAGGCGGCCTTCGCCTGATCCGTCTGTATCTGACTGCGCGTCTCGGCATCATAAACAGTCACCGACCAGAAGAGCCGGTTGGGTACGGGAAGCGGAACGCTCAATTTGTAGCTCTTGCCGCCGTCGAGGTAGTCGCCGCCCCTGTCGTGAAGTCCGAGCCAGTAGAGCGAGCCGGCTGCGGGATCGCGTCGAAACATGGCGGGAGATGTGGCGATCGCCTGATAGAACCATTTGTCGGCGGCATGGGTATCCCGGTAATCCGCCGTATCCCACGTCCCGTTCTCGAAGCGCAAGGCGGCCCACTGCCATTGGCGGTCGGGCCATACCATGCGGTCCGGGCGCTGATCCGCAAAGGATTCGACCCGCATCTGCGCCGAACCCTGCTTGGCCGCCTGTTCGAGAATGCCCTTCATTCGCTCGTCCGGATTGAAGGGCTGCCCCTTGACGATGCCGAGCGCGGCCAGATCGCCGTAGTGTGTCCGTTCATCCTGTAGCGGCGGTTCGGCGTTCACGATCTCATGGAGCATCTGCCAGTATTCCAGCTTGTCCTCGATCTTTGTCGGGGTCTGGTCCTGCGGCATCGGCGTCTGGTCGATCCATGTCGGCGCGGTCCACTTGGTTCCCGTGTCGAGCGGATGGACCTTGATGGTCTGGAGGCGTTCAATGGCCCCTTGTACGTCGCCCGCCTCCGGCAGCGCGCGCATCCCCGCTATCACCTGGAAAGACGTTGCCCGAGCAACATGATAGCCGTCTGGAATGTCGCCTTCGTATCCGGGCGGCAGCAACAGGTGCTTGCCGCCTTTGCCGCCGTCTGGGCCGGGAACGCCCATATCCGCTATCCAGCGCTGGTTGATATCGAGGACCGCGCCGAGAAGCGGGCCAGGCGGTATTTCGATGACAAGCGGACCAACATTGAGATCGAGAAGCATGCCGCCGTAGGGCGTGTCGGAGTTCAGCGTAAAGCCGACATGGCGCGGCTGAGTGTCCATATACCCGAACACCTTGTTCGGCTGCACGCCGAGCCGCTTCATCTCACGAAAAATGGCGGCGCTGGACGCGGTCGGGTAGAAGAAGCGATAGGCGTGGATTGCGCGGTTAAGGTCAGTCTCATCGGAAGCCTTCCGAACCGTCGCTGCCGTCGGATAGCCTCCCTTGAACTCGTAGTCCTGTGCAGCGGAGGACCCGGCCCATGACGACACTGTGATAGCGCAGGCGGCCAGCAGCCCGATTGTGTAGTGTGCGGATGTCATCACTTCTCCTCCCATCCCTTTGCACTCTGCCCACCATGCGGTGGGCACGATCGCGCGTTCGCTGTCAGTTTGTTTCTGCCGGTATGTTGTCAAGCGCACGTTGCACCGTGACAAACATCAGGATTGCACCACCGAAATAGACAGCCACGAAGCTCGCTTCACCTGTCGGCCAACGCGCACCGACGCAGCAATGTGCGACGATCCCGAAGGTCACGAAGATGCCGAACAGGAAGAGGCCATGGCCCCACTTGACGAACCGCGCACCGAAGGTCATCCGCGCCTCCCGGCTATTGTGCCGAAACCTTCTCGGCATCCGGCAGGCCCCAGGCCTTCTCGAAGAACTCCTTCTTCGGGCCATAAACGCGGAACATCAGCTCGAACTCGCGTAACGGATCGGTGGGTACCCAGTTCGATTCCTTGCCTGCGGGAGCCTGCGGTCCGAAGTAAAGGTCGACCGAACCATCTGCGTTTTTCTGAACGTCGGCCGCATTTGAGGCGCGGCTGGCGCGCTCCATGTTTCGGACCAGCCCATGCGTCTGCCGATCGTAAACCGTGACGGACCAGTACTGATCGACCGGAGCATTCGCCGGGACAGTCAACTTGTAATTCTGCGCACCATCGAGGGCGTCACCGTCCTTGCCCTTTGACGTCAGCAGATAGAATTGCCCCGTTCCGAGGCGCTTTATACCGATGTAACCGAGCGTATAGATCACGGCTCGCGAGTCGGTCGGGTAGGCATCCGGCAACGTGTACCCTGACTGTGCGGCTTTCGCGAGTTCGGGTATTGCCGCAGGTCGCCAAGAAGTACCTTCGTAGAACGAGGTCCACCCAGCCTCATATTTGGCGTCGAGCCACGCCTTCGCCTCCACCGCCGCCGCATCAAGCTGGAAGCGGGTTTCCGCATCGGGCTTGAAAGGCTTGCCCTTCTCGATGCCGAGCGTGCGCAAGGGATCGATCATTGCGTTATCGCGGGTGATCCACGGCTCGTTCTGAACGATGCGATTGAGGTGCTCGAAAAAGGTCGAGTCGAAACGGATTGTGGAATCGAACAGCACGTCCTTGACGTCGGTGAAAACCGTCGGCGGCGGGCTGCCCGCCTGCGCCAGCGGGTAGACCTTGATTTTCCTGCCGTATTCGATGGATTTGGCGACATCGGCTTCGCTGTGGCTCGCCAGGTTCGAGCGCAGCAACGCATAGCCGCCAAACGTATCGGATTGCAGCGGGCTGAAGCCCTCGGGGACGCTACCCGAATAGCCCGGCGGCAGGATCACGAACTTGCCGCCCGCACCCTTGTCGACGCCCAAAAGCCCCACATCCTCCAATGGCATCTGCCAGACGGTGACGATATTGCCGTTGAGCGACCCGCCGTTCGCCGGCGGGACTTCGATCACGACCGGCCCGTTACGCGTATCGAAGAACGTCATCAGGTAGAGCGTGTCCGGGTTGGGCGTCAGCGTCTGGTTCATCCAATCAAGCGCCTTGCCCCAATAGATGACCTCGCCGGGCTTGCCCTTGGTCTTGGCCAGCATCTCCTGCAGCATGAGGTCATAGTTGACCGCCGGCATGCCCCAGATGACTGCTTCGACCGCCCGGCGATAGACGGCACGATCATGGAGTTCCGCGGCGGTGAAACTTTGAGCTCGGGCAGAGTGTGCCCACGAGCCAAAGCCGACATCGCCTAGCGTGGTCGCCAGCGCCAGTGCGAAAGTAAAAGCTGCAAATCGTCTACGCATCGAAGGTCTCCTTTTTCGCCCGTATTCCACCTAAGGGAACTCCACACCGATGAGAGGGCGGGAGTGTCGGCCTGGCGGCTACATTCCGGTTTCTTCCTTACTGGCCCGACCCGGGCGCGGCTGGCGAGAAAGCCAACATGAGCCAGACGTTCCACCCCTCGGGACGGTTTTTGGCACCGAACTCGTAATAGCCCTTGAGATTCACATAGCCTGTGGTCGCATCGCTCACGTCGAACTTGTAACCGGCCTGCGGCCCGACGCCGAACACTCTCGATTTGAAGTCGCCCA
This sequence comes from Mycoplana azooxidifex, assembly GCF_014196765.1. Classification (GTDB taxonomy): domain Bacteria; phylum Pseudomonadota; class Alphaproteobacteria; order Rhizobiales; family Rhizobiaceae; genus Mycoplana; species Mycoplana azooxidifex. The sequence goes on along the minus strand of NZ_JACIEE010000021.1, from coordinate 15,743 downwards.
GGGTCGCGCCGCTGCCGCTATCCCCCGAGAGTTGCTGGTAAGCGTAGCCGACCAACCCGACATGCCACTGTTCGTTCAGGAATTGGCTGGCAGCCCAGTCGATGTGCGCGTCTATGCCGTTCTTGTAATCTGTGTCGGGATTTTCAAAGTTGTAGGTGAGGCCACCGACGATTGAGAATTCATGACCAGTCGCGGGATCGAGATACGTGTAGCCAGCGCCCGCATCTATCGCCGCATGACCTAACCCAAGATTGGCGAGACGATCCGGGTCGTAGTCGCCAACGGGAACGTCACCCGTGAGATACGTCATGTAGTTGTGGACGCCGTCATTCCATTTCATCGTGACCTGCGGCACGACATCCCCGATGGAAGTGAGCCCTTCGCTCCGAGAACCCGAGATTACCCCGCCTCCCGGTGCCAAAGTCAAAGCTGCCGCGGTTATGCATTGCCTCGAAGGAATGGCACCTTGGGGAGTAGGCAATCGGCCCGCCGCTGCGACACCTCGAAAGACACCTCCCGGAGTGACAAACGCATTAAAACACGTCATCTCCAATGCCCTCCCACGCCAACACCGCAGAATCACAACTTTTCGAGTAAGCCGTTGAATACTCGCCAAGGCTACATGTTTCTGTTAGCAATCCCATCGGGGGAAACGTCCCAAAATCCCGCCGTGCGTCCCAATACCGCCTACCGAAGGCGCGGGTGCTGTTGGGAAGGAAGTGAAATGAGCGATCATGCAACGCCTTCATTGTCCGACCGCGTCGGTTCCCGTCTGAAGAATTCGGCCGCGTTGCGTTTTTCGACTGGCGGCTTGCAATCAGACCAGCAGTTTGCGGTGTGGCGCGATGAGATGAATTCGCTGATCGAGGTCTCGTTACCGGACGGCGTGCGTCCCGGAGACGGCTATAGAGCGGAGATGAACCTGTTCAATCTCGGTAACATGGTTCTTTCTTCCGAGAAATTCGATGCAATGGACTACGAGCTGAGTACCGCTGCCATGCGTCGGGGCAATGTCGATCACTGGGTCCTTTCACTCAACAAATGCGGTTTTGCGAAAACCAGAGTCGATGACTTCGTGAGCAACAACGTGCCTGGGAGACTGACCTCAAGAGCGTTGACGCGGCCGTTCAAAGGTTCCGCCAGTGCAGTTGAAATGATGTTCGTTTATTTGCCGCGTGACTTGTTCCCTGAACTCGCGGCGACTCTCGATGCGCTCAGTTCATCCCCGATCGATGATGGACTCTCCCGCCTTCTGGCTGACTTTCTTTTGTTGATGGAAAAACGCCTTCCCGATCTGTCGGATGAAGAGATGGCGGCTGCAGGTGCGGCGGTCCAAATGATGATTTCCACATGCCTTGCTCCAACGAAAGACAAGCTGTTCTCGGCGCGGGAATGTCTTGAACTCACCATGAGACAGCGCATTCGTTCGTATGTACGCCATAGTGTTCGATCCTCTCGCCTTTCACCGACCGACATCTGCCGGGAATTCCGGATTTCGCGAAGTCAGCTCTATCGGATATTCGACGGCGATGGAGGCGTCGCCCAGGAGATTCGACACCAGCGGCTCATGGCGGCACATTCGACGTTGTCGAATGTTAATGATCGCCGTCCCGTCTATGATGTCGCACAGGAATTCGGCTTCACGTCAGGTGATGAATTTGGCCGCAGCTTTCGGAAGGAATTCGGATACTCCCCTACCGAGGCACGATCTTTTTCCGGGCCTCGAACACCTTGCTGCATCCAAACAGGTGCCAACTCGTTTGGCGACTGGATGCAAAGCTTGGGGCGTTAATCCGCGGCACGATTGAATGCTCGCTTCCACGGATTGAACGAAAAGGGGAGTGGAATTCTTTCGCGAGGTGCTGCTATTTGCCGAATGCGGCTTTGGGGGGCAGGGCCTTAAAACCGAGGCCTCACAATGTCCAGCTTCCGTGCTGGGTGCCCTGACACTGGACGGCCTGCTGTCAGCCCCGAGACTGACAGGTCGGTTCCTGCTTGAGCAGCCTGTCCGCAATGCGCGCCCATGTCGGCCGTAGCGAGCAGCTTGGCCGCTACCCGAAAGCGGACGTCACCAGCGCCAGGTCTCGCCGACTTGGATACGCCACAGGCAGACTTCGCCGCGCTCATTGTATACTACGGACTTGGGACTACAGCAGAAGAACGGCTTCGGCTGCTTCGCGGCCCCAGACCTGCCGGTACGGGCGTTCGCAAGTCTCTGCTCGGAAGTAAGGCCGCTTTCGGGTTGCCGACGGGAGATCAAGTTTGCTGCCCTAGTCGCCCCGATTTCGAGAGAACGGTTTCCGTCAAGCTGCTTCATTACGACTCCGGGGACGCCATTTTATCCGCAATCCATGAGCGCAATCTGCACTTCTTGCACTGGAACCGAATGTCGCTGATCGGCCGTGACGATGGCTACCGGCGTTTCTTGCCGATTAGCATGGGGCAAGCGAGAGCTTTATCGCAATCCTCATTGTGCCCACGTGACTTCGAGATCGAGACCACGCCCGCATCGTCGTAGTCCATCAACAGAAGCGGGCGTCATCTGCAGGTTGCACCGTATTTTACTGTAGGCACTACTTTGCCGCTGAAGAATTGGTTGTCGAACCCTCCTGCCGGGACTACTCTGCCTCTTGCCAATCACGGTAACAGGTCCTTGCCGGAGTTAGGCTCATGCGCGTCAAAGACGTAATGACGACGGTCGTCGTTAGAATTTCGCCTGACAATAGCGTCAGACAAGCAGCAAGGTTGATGTTCGACAATCGCGTCAGCGGCGTTCCGGTCGTCGACGATGAAGGGAATTTGCTCGGGATCATCAGCGAGGGGGACCTGATCCGCAGGACCGAGTTGTACAGCGGTGCAAATACGTCGCAATCCGGTACGGAGCTTGCCGCCGATGACAGAGCTGCCGCCTACGTGAAGCGATGCTCGTGGAGGGTGGGCGACGCGATGACCGCCGGTCCCGTCACGATCGACGAAGATGCGTCAGTGTCGCGCGCGGCGAAGATGATGCAGGATCGCGGCATCAAACGCATACCCGTGGTGCGGAGTGGAGAGCTCGTCGGCATCGTCAGCCGTAGGGATCTCTTGCAAGCCATCTTGTCCACGCGCGTGGACGACACGCCGGTGGACGACGACGCTATACGACGGAGCGTCACGGCGCGGCTCGGTGAGGACACTGGCCTGGAAGGATCGGATTTGACTGTCGCGGTCAGCGATGGGGTCGTCCATCTTTGGGGAAAGGTCGAGACGCCCGGCTGCCGGCGCGCTGCGCGCCTTCTGGCTGAGAACGTGCACGGCGTCAGGGGCGTGGTCGAACACTTTCCTGATCCATACCCGCAATAGCGCGCTTTCCGCCCGAGCGACCAAAAGAGCCCATAAGAAGGACATGGGAGGAGAATGGAGATGGCCCAGAAGATGAGGGCAGCTGTCGTTCGACAGTTCCGCGCCCCTCTCTCCATCGAGGAGATAGAGGTGCCAACGCCTGCGGCCGGGCAAATACTCGTGAAATATGAGGCGACGGGGGTGTGCCATACGGATCTTCATGCAGCGAATGGAGATTGGCCCGTAAAGCCAACCCCACCGTTCATTCCTGGGCATGAGGGCGTGGGGTTCGTGGCGGCGGTGGGCGCGGGTGTGAAACGGGTGAAAGAAGGCGACAGGGTCGGTGTGCCGTGGCTTCACACCGCGTGCGGCTATTGCCCATACTGTCGAACCGGTTGGGAGACCCTCTGTGCCTCGCAAGCCAATACCGGATACTCGGTGAACGGCACGTTCGCGGAATACGGATTGGCCGATCCGGACTTCGTCGGCAGACTTCCCGAACAATTGGAATTCGGCCCTGCCGCTCCCGTTCTGTGCGCAGGCGTGACCGTCTACAAGGGCCTGAAAGAGACGGAAGTCCGTCCCGGAGAATGGATAGCCGTCTCAGGGGTCGGCGGGCTGGGGCATATGGCGGTGCAGTATGCCAGGGCGATGGGAATGAATGTCGTCGCCGCAGATATATTCGAAGACAAACTCGAGCTGGCAAAGCAATTTGGCGCTGACGTCACCGTCAACGGCAAGGCCGAAGATGCCGTTCAACGCGTACACGAAGCGACCAATGGCGGCGTCCATGGCGTGCTGGTGACGGCGGTTTCCCCAGCGGCGATGGAACAGGCCTATGGCTTCATGCGGTCCAAGGGGACGATGGTCCTCGTCGGCCTCCCTCCAGGAAAAATCGCCCTGCCTGTGTTTGAAACGGTGCTGAAGCGCATCACCGTTCGTGGCTCGATCGTTGGTACGCGCCAGGATCTGGAGGAGGCCCTCCAGTTCGCAGCAGAGGGCAAAGCCACCCCGCATTTCGCCTGGGACAGCCTGGAAAACATCAATGGCATCTTCCGCCGCATGGAGGCAGGCAAGATCGATGGCCGCATCGTCATGAGACTGCACTAGGCCATCCTTAAAATGCGAGACGAATAGAATTCATCAGTTCCTGTTGCTCGGGAGGCTACGATGGGTCCGCATGAAACGGCAGCGCAAACAGAGGCGACATCCGGCAAAGCGCACCCAGCTGCCGCGCTGGCGCCGGACGAGTTGGCCTTGATGGATGCCTATTGGCGTGCGTCGAACTACCTCTCCGTCGGGCAGATTTACCTCCTAGACAACCCGCTGCTGCGCGAGCCGTTGAAGCGCGGGCATATCAAGCCGCGCCTGCTGGGCCACTGGGGCACGTCGCCGGGCCTGAACATGCTGTACGTGCACCTCAATCGTGTCATCCGGCGCGATGACCTGAACATGATCTACGTGATCGGCCCGGGACACGGCGGACCATCACTGGTCGCGCACGCGTATCTGGAAGGCACGTACAGCGAATTCTACCCAAACATCAGCGAAGATGCCGAGGGAATGCAGCGGCTGTTCAAACAGTTCAGCTTTCCCGGCGGTATTCCCAGCCACGTCGCGCCCGAGACCCCCGGCAGCATCCATGAGGGCGGCGAACTCGGCTATGCCTTGAGCCATGCCTATGGCGCGGCGTTCGACAATCCGGATCTGATCGTCGCCTGCGTCGTTGGAGATGGCGAGGCAGAGACCGGACCGTTGGCGACCGGATGGCAGGGTAACAAGTTCCTGAACCCCGCCCGGGACGGCTGTGTCCTGCCGATCCTGCACTTGAACGGTTACAAGATCGCCAATCCATGCTTCCTCGCGCGCATTCCGAAGGATGAGCTGCAGAAGTTCTTCGAAGGAATGGGCTACAAGCCCTATTTCGTGGAAGGCGACGAGCCTGAGCAGGTCCATCGGAAGCTTGCAGAGGTCCTGGACGTGGCCATTGCCGAAATCAGCAACATCTGGACTGACGCCCGCGAGAACGGAAACCTGAAGCGTCCGGCGTGGCCGATGATCGTCTTTCGCACGCCGAAGGGCTGGACGTGCCCGAGCGAAATTGACGGCAAGAAATGCGAGGGCTACTGGCGCTCGCACCAGGTGCCGATGGGCGAGATGGACAAGCCGGAACACATCCGCATTCTCGAGCAATGGATGAAGGGCTATCGGCCCGAGGAACTGTTCGACGAAACGGGAAAGCTCAAACCCGAACTGGCTGCACTGGCACCGCGTGGGCGTCGACGGATGAGCGATAATCCCCATGCGAACGGGGGATTGCTGCTGCGTGATCTCAAGATGCCCGATTACCGCGACTACGGCGTAGACGTCCCGAGCCCGGGTGCTGCGACGGCGGAATCTGCGCGGATGATGGGAAAATTCCTGCGCGACGTCATGGCGGAGAACCTCGGCGACAAGAACTTCCGCCTGTTCAGCCCCGACGAAAACAATTCCAACCGCTGGCAGGATGCGCTGGAGGTCACCGACCGCTGCTACATGGCCGAGATCTATCCGGAAGACGACCACCTCTCACCGGATGGCCGTGTCATGGAGGTGCTCAGCGAGCACCAATGCCAGGGATGGCTGGAGGGTTATCTACTGACGGGCCGTCATGGCTTCTTCTCCTGCTACGAAGCCTTCATCCACATCATCGACTCCATGGTCAACCAGCATGCGAAGTGGCTGAAGGTGTGCAACGAGATCCCTTGGCGCAGGCCTGTCGCTTCCTTGAACTACTTCCTGAGTTCGCATGTCTGGCGGCAGGATCACAACGGCTTCAGCCACCAGGATCCCGGCTTCATCGATCACGTCGTCAACAAGAAGGCGGAGGTGGTCCGCGTCTACCTCCCCCCGGATGCCAACACCCTGCTTTCGGTCACGGATCACTGCCTGCGCAGCCGCAACTACGTCAACGTGGTCGTCGCCGGCAAGCAGCCGGCCCCGCAATGGCTGACGATGTCGCAGGCGGTCAGGCATTGCAGCATGGGGCTTGGCATATGGGAATGGGCAAGCAACGATCGCGGCAGCGAGCCCGATGTCGTGATGGCCTGCTGCGGCGATGTACCGACACTCGAGACCCTGGCGGCGGTGCAATTGATACGAGAGCACCTGCCGGAGTTGAAGGTGCGGGTCATCAACGTCGTCAACCTGATGAAGCTGCAGCCGGCCGAGGAGCATCCGCATGGTCTGTCGGATCGCGACTTCGACGCGTTGTTCACGAGGGACAAGCCGATCATCTTCGCTTTCCACGGCTATCCCTGGCTGATCCACCGGCTGACCTATCGCCGGACGAACCACAGGAACCTGCATGTCCGGGGCTACAAGGAAGAAGGCACGACGACGACACCCTTCGACATGGTGGTATTGAATGAGATGGACCGCTTCCACCTCGTCGGCGACGTCATCGATCGCCTGCCGCAATTGGGTGCCCGTGCCGCCTACTTCAAGCAAGCCATCCAGGCGAAGCTGATCGAGCATCGCGAGTACATCGAAAAGCACGGTGACGACATGCCCTCGATCAGTGGATGGAAATGGGGCGCCAAAGGCGGGCAGCAAGCCAAGGGAGCGACGTCCACGGAAGGCGATAATACCTGACCGAGCGACGAATCATGCCCACATCGATTGAAGGATTCGTCTGATGGGCCAATCGCGCAAGAAAGCAGTAGTAGGCGTTTCTGCCTGCTCCATCGGTGCGTCTCCCGACATCGCATTGCTTTCGAATGGACGGTACAGCGTGCTTGTGACCGAGACCGGATCAGGCTTCGGATCCTGGTGCGGTATTGACGTTACCCGGTGGAGGGAAGATGTCACGCGGGATTGCTGTGGTCAGTTCTGCTACATCCGGGACCTGGGCGACGGAAAGCTTTGGACAATCGGCAAGCAGCCGATCTGTCGGTCTGACGCCACATACGAGCAAAATTTTCTGGGCGATCGTGCCAGCTTTTGCTGTTCGTTCGGCGACATCGAAGTTCGCTGGGAAAACTGCGTGGCACCAGACTGCGACGCCGAAGTCCGCCTGGTCCACCTGTTCAACAAGGGAAAAACGGCAAGAAAACTCGAACTGACAAGCTATTCGGAAATCTGCCTCAACGTCCGACATGCAGACAGTGCTCACCCGGCCTTCGCCAAGCTTTTCGTTGAAACCCGGTTCGATGCCGAGACCACCGCACTGTTCGCAAGGCGTCGTCCCCGCAGCGCTGCGGACAAGCCGATCTGGGCGGTGCATGTTTCCTCGTCGAGTGGAGACGAAATTTCGTCAGTCGAGTACGAAACCGACCGTTACCGGTTTCTCGGACGGGGGCGGACGCCAACCAACCCGATCGCGATGGAGCGCAACGGGAGCCTCTCAGGCACAACGGGTCCCGTGCTCGATCCCATTTTCAGCTTGCGCAGGACAGTTGTGCTGGAGCCGAACGAAGCTGGGCGGGTCGCATTCGTGACGGGCGCGGGCGACAAGGACGCGGACGTCAAGGCCATTGCAGCGCGGTTTGCCGACATCCACGAAGCCGAACGCGCGTTGTCGGATGCGACGACAAGCGATCCCGAGCCGCTGGCGTTCACACCAACCCAGATCGCCGTCTTCAACCGGCTTGCAAGCAAGTTGGCGTATTCACACCGCAGCGCTCAGCAACGCGCCGCGATCGGCACAAGCCGTCTCAGCGCCAAGGACTTATGGTCGATCGGCATATCCGGAGATCTGCCGATCCTGCTGCTTCGCATCGATAGAAACGAGACCTCCCTCATCGATGACGTCATAGACGCCCACACGTTCATCACGAGCCGCGGATTTCCCTACGATCTTGTTCTTCTGGACGAGAACGGGACAAGCGAAGCAATGGAATTGAGCCAGAACCTGAAGCGGCATCTTGTGGATCACTCCCTTGGCAAGCCCGGAGGCATCCACCTCCTGACTGTGGATGCCCTTTCTGCGGCTTGCAGGGATGCTCTCAAGGCTGCCGCGCGCGTTGTCTTTTGTTGCAGCGGAGGGTCGCTTTCAGAGCAGACCGCGGTGAAGTCGGAAAATGACACTCACACCCCGGAGCATACGACGGCGACATTCAGATCCCGGCCGCAACAGAACGAGATCCCTCGCGATGATCTTCTCTTCTGGAATGGATTCGGCGGCTTCACCCCGGAGGGACGCGAATACGTGATCGCCGTTGACGGCGACGCTCGCCCACCCTTGCCCTGGTGCAACGTCATCGCCAACCCCGATTTTGGCTGCATGACGAGCGAGAGCGGCCTTGGGTACACTTGGGCGGGCAACAGCCAACTCAACAGGCTGACCCCGTGGTCGAACGATCCGGTCTCAGACGCTCCGGGCGAGGTCGTCTATCTGCGCGATGAAGAGACCGGGGAGGTCTGGACTCCAACGCCATTGCCTCTCGGCCAGTCTTTGTCGACCACGATACGGCATGGACAGGGCTACAGCCACTTCGCAAGCGTTGGCGATCGTCTTCGACATGAAATGACGGTCCACGTGCCGGTATCGGAGCCGATAAAGATCGCCCGCCTTGTCATCCGCAACGACGGCACAGAGCCACGCAAACTGACAGTCACCTATTTCATCGAATGGGTACTCGGTACGCTGAGAGAGAATGCCTCGGCACGGATCCAATGCGAACGTGATGCCGAGACGGGCGCGCTCGTTGCGCGGAATCTTTGGGAAAGCGACTTTCCCGACCGACTGGCATTCGTCGCCTCGAGCGTTCCGGTAAGGTCTTTCACTTGCGACCGCAGCGAGTTTCTTGGCAGGAATGGATCGGTGTTTCAGCCGACGGGGCTGAAAAGCTCAGACCTCGGTGGAAGCGTCGGCACGCTCGACGATCCCTGCGCCGCGCTTATGGTCGAAGTCGTCGTTCAACCCGGGAACAGCCACGAAGTGGTCTTCGCGCTCGGGGAGGCGGCGACGTGCGAGGAGGTTCGTAGGCTCGTCCGCGACTACGCGGAGGCGGGTAGCGCCAGAAGATCCCTGGAGATCGCTTCCGAGCGGTGGGATAGGCTGCTGGGCGCCGTGACGGTTCGAACGCCCGACGCCGCCTTCAATCTCATGATGAACCGATGGCTGCTCTATCAGGTGTTGTCCTGCCGCGTCTGGGGGCGAACAGGCTTCTATCAGTCCGGCGGTGCATACGGGTTTCGCGACCAGCTTCAGGACGTTGTTGCCCTGGTCCACTGCGCGCCCGACGAAGCACGCACCCACATCCTGCGCGCCGCTGCACGCCAATTCACGGAGGGAGACGTTCAGCATTGGTGGCATCCTCCTTCCGGTGTCGGGATACGGACCCGCATGACCGACGACCTCTATTTTCTCCCCTACGTCGTCCATCACTATGTATCGGTGACAGGCGACTATGGCTTGCTGAACATAGACGTCCCGTTCATCACGTCACCGCCTCTCAAGGACGATCAGGAGGATAGCTTTGGCGTGCCGGACGTCAGCAAGGAGCACGGCACGCTCTACGAGCACTGCTGCCGCGCGTTGGAACGGGGCCTTCGTCTCGGGATCCATGAACTCCCGCTCATGGGGACAGGCGACTGGAACGACGGCATGAACAAGGTGGGCGCGGAAGGCAAAGGCGAGAGCGTCTGGAACGGCTGGTTCTTCCTGACCGTGCTCACGTCATTCGCCGATATCGCATCTGCAATGGAAGACGAGAAGCGCGCGACCTGGTGTCGCGAGCGAGCCGAGGCGCTGCGCACCGCATTGGAAGCGCACGCGTGGGATGGCTCCTGGTATCGACGCGCCTACTTCGATGACGGCACTCCCCTCGGCTCCTCCCGGAATGACGAGTGCCAGATCGATGCCATCCCGCAGGCCTGGGCGGTCATATCAGGTGCTGCAGACAGCGAACGCGCCTCCGAGGCGATGCATTCGGCATGGACGAGACTGGTCCGTCCCGAAGACAAACTGATCAAGCTCTTCGATCCGCCCTTCGACAAAGGGGCGCTGCAACCAGGCTATGTAAAGGGATACGTGCCGGGAATTCGTGAGAATGGGGGGCAGTATACCCACGCGGCAACTTGGGTTGCGCTGGCGACAGCGCTGCTCGGCGATGGAGATCGGGCATTTGAGCTCTGGAGCATGCTCAATCCGGTCAATCACGCCCTCACTCCGGCGGACGCAGAGCGCTATATGACTGAACCGTATGTTGTGAGCGCCGATGTCTATGGTGAGGCTCCCCATACCGGTCGCGGCGGCTGGAGTTGGTACACCGGATCGGCTGCCTGGCTCTATCGCGTGGGTTTGGAGGCTATTCTCGGCATCCGTCGACAGGGCGAGTATCTCTTCATCGATCCGTGCATACCGACCCGATGGCCGGGGTATGAGGTGGATTTCCGATATGGCTCGACCGTCTACCAGATCAAGGTGAGCAGAGCCGCTGAGGATGGAAAGAGGCCGCGTACGCTGGTCGTCGACGGGAAAACCCTGACCGTGAGAGGCATTCCGCTCGCAGACGACGGACGGATCCACGCTGTCAATCTGGTGGTCGGTTTGCCATGATGGAATCGCTCTCGACGGACCCCGACCTGAACCGAATGCCGACCGATCAGGATCTTGCTCGGCTCCAGTTCACGACGCTTCTGTACTACCTGCATTGCACCAACCCGGACAACGGGCTTGTCCGCGACAAGACGCAATCCGATGCGCCGGCGAGCATAGCCGCGGTGGGCATGGCGCTCGCGACGGTCCCGGTGCTCGTGGAACGGGGCATCATCATAAGAAAGTTCGCCGCGAAGATAGCGCGTCGCCGACTGAGGTTTCTCCTGGAGTGCCCGCAGGGTCCTGAGCCGGATGCGTCCGGCTACAAGGGCTTTTTCTACCATTTCCTCGATATCGAAACCGGCAGACGCGTCTGGGAGTGCGAACTTTCGACAATCGATTCCGCCTTCCTCTTCGCAGGGGCACTGACGGTCGCCGCCTATTTCGATGGGGACGATGCCGAAGAGGCCGAGGTCCGCAATCTGGCAAACGCACTTTACGAGCGGGCGGACTGGAACTGGGCCTGCGACCACGGCTTGACCTTGACCCATGGCTGGCGGCCGGAAAACGGCTTCATCCCCTATCGCTGGCGCGGCTACGACGAGGGCTTGCTCCTCTACATCCTGGGCCTTGGCTCTCCGACCCATCCGCTGCCGCCTGAATCCTACGCCGCCTACACCGAGAGCTATGAATGGCGAAACCTCTACGGTCGTGAACTGCTCTACTCGGGCCCGCTCTTCACGCACCAGCTTTCGCACATGTGGATCGACTTTCGCGGCATCCGTGACGAATTCATGCGGGAGCACAACAGCGACTACTTTCGGAACAGCCGGCATGCAGCTTATGTTCAGCAACAGTACGCGATCAGAAACCCGAACAATTTCGTCGGCTACGGTGCCCATTGCTGGGGGTTCACGGCCAGCGACGGACCTGGCTGGATCAAGCGGACCGTCGATGGCGTCGACAGGGAGTTTTTCGACTATATCGCCCGAGGGGCACCCTTCGGACCGGATGACGGTACTGTTTCGCCATGGGTGGTCATTGCGTCGCTACCGTTCGCTCCCGAGATCGTCATCCCGACCGTCTGGAACTTTGCGCGCATGAACCTCGGCATGACACGGCTCTACGGGTTCAAACCGTCGTTCAACCAGACCTATGCGACGGAAAACAGCGAGACGGGATGGTGGGTCAGCCCGTGTCATTTCGGGATCGACCAGGGTCCGGTCGTTCTCATGATCGAAAACTACAGAAGCGGTCTCCTGTGGAACATCATGCGTCGATGCGAACCGATGGTCGTCGGGCTGCGGCGGGCAGGTTTTTCCGGTGGATGGCTCTGATCGATGCTGTCGGAGGACTGAGCATGGCAAATTGCCGGGCAGCGAAACGGATGACCGCGGAAAGACTTCGTCGCGTTGCCTTTTCGCAAGGCGCAGGAGGGAGATGACAATGAACAGCCGTCACGAAGACCTGTTGAGAATGGTACGTCGCAACAAGCTCGTCGGCATCTGGGCGGCGAAAAGGCTCGGGCTTTGTGACGAAAGCGCCAAGGCCTATTCGGACGACCTCGCCACGGCCACGCTCGATCTCGAGCGCAGCGACGTGCTGGGCAAAATTCGAGCGGACTTCGATGCCGCGGGCGTGGACCATTCCGACGAGCAGATCCTCTGCGTCATGAGTCAATCCTGGTTGGACGTTGCCGACAAGAAACAAGTAAAGCGGGCAGATACCAGCGACGCCGCATTGGTGCAGATCGCCCGCAGTCTCCAGTCGAAATGACGTTCAATCATACTACTGAAGACAGGGGGCGTTGGATTTTCACGTAACCGTCGTCCCGCCGAGCTTCTGATCGCACTGGACCTTGCAGAGAGGACACGGCCATGAGCAAGGGCACACCCCGGCATGAGGGGCTTTCCAGGAGAGATCTCCTGGTGATGACAGGAATTGCTGCAGCCACAAGCTACAGCCACTTCGCCAGGGCAGCACCCAGCGGAAGTGCTGTTGTGATCGAGGCCGTCGAGCAGGACGAGGACGTCTTTGCGTATGTCAGCAGAATAAAAGGCGGGTTCGATCAGACAACCTATCAGCAGGTGATCGGTGCTGCGAATGCGTTCAAGGAGGGTGATCAAGCCATTGGAGTGGGAGCCGATGACGAGGCAAGTCGCGCAAACGCGCGCGCCCTTCTGGCGAAGACGAAGATCAGGGATCTCTACGAGCACCCGCTGTTTGACGACGACCTGCAGAGATTGATCTGGCAGACCACGGATCAGGGTCAGTATGAACAGCTCAAGGACTGGACCATGGGCCAGTTGAGGGAATTTCTCCTCACTGAACCAGAGGAGAGAATTAAGGCCATCATGGGTGGCCTGACCAGCGACACGATAGGCTTCGTCCCCAAACTGATGAGCAATGAGGAACTGGTCTCCCTCAGCCAGAAAATCTTCAATGCAATGCCCGGCACGAAGATGGGCTCGAAGGGATATATGGGGGCCCGGATCCAACCCAATTCTCCCACCGACCACCCCGATGACATCGCCTGGCAGGTTTTCGATGCCTTCTCGTACGCGACTGGCGACATCGTCATCGGCACCAACCCGGTGGACAGCACGGTCCAAAGCGTCGCGGCGGTGGAACGTGCACTCAAGGATATCGTCGATACGTTCGAGTTGCAGGACGTCATCCCGTGGTGCGTGCTTGCGCACATCGACGTCCAGGCGGAGGTGAACGAGACTTTTCCGGGCACGGTCTCCACGATGTTCCAGAGCCTTGCCGGGACGGATAGCTGCAACAAGATCTTCGACATCACGAACGAGAAGATCCTGAAATACGCGCGCACGAAGAAGGGGGAGAGATATGGCCTCTACTTCGAGACCGGCCAGGGATCCGAGTTCACCAATGGCGCTGCGAACGGCGTCGACATGATGGTGCTCGAGGCGCGGAAGTACGGTTTCAGCAGGGCGGTGGGGATCGAGCTTACGAAAGTGCAGCCAGAAGGCGCTTGGCTTCATGTCAACGATGTCGCCGGTTTCATCGGGCCGGAGGTCTTCAAGAGCCGCGAGCAACTGGTGCGGTGCTGCCTCGAAGACATGGTCATGGGCAAGCTCCATGGCCTTACCATCGGCCTGGACATCTGTACGACCCTGCACATGACCGTAAGCCTGGACGACCTGGATTGGTGCCAGGACCAGATCCTGCCGGCGAACCCCGCCTATCTGATTGCGCTGCCGACCAAGAACGATCCGATGCTGAGCTATCTGACCACGTCGTTCCAGGATCATGTCAGGCTCCGCGACAAGTTCGGCTTCAAGGTCAACGACGCGATGTGGAACTTCTACAAGCATATCGGGATCGTGACCGAGGACGGTTCCTACACCTCCCACTATGGCGATCCTCTCTGGGTGTACTACCAGTACCGGCTGGCCAAGGGAGACGGGAGATCGAAGGAAGCGATCGAAGCGGAAGGCCGACAGAAGATGCAAGAGGTCGGGGAGCGAGGCGTTGATCTGGCGATAGGGCACGGCGCTAACATCTGGGACCTCAACGCACCGCTAGCGGCCAAGGTGAAGGGTCTCTACGACGACGCCAAGCAGTCTCTCTGGGCTGAACTCACGCCTGAGTTCATCGCCGCCGTGCCTGACGTCGTGCCCGTCCGCACCTTGTCGAAGGACCGCAACGATTTCATCGCCCACCCCAATACGGGCGAGATGTTGAGCCCGGAAGCAATCCGGGCGATCGAAGCGATCAGAGACTCCTGGGGAGACGACCTGCCCAAGGGGCAGATCGTCATCTCGGACGGCCTGAACGCCAAGGCCATCATGGACGACGGGCACCTGGCACCCTTTCTTGTGGAGATGCGCCGATTGCTTGCCGAGGCAGGCGTTACCATGAGCGACAGCAACATCATGATTAGCAGCGGACGGGTGCGAGCCGGCTACCGCGTCGGCGAGGTCCTGTTCGAAAATGCAGATCCCAACAGCTTTCGCGGGATCTTGCACATCATCGGCGAACGGCCCGGAACCATGCACCATGCTTATTCCGTCTACATCACCGTCGCCAAGGGCAAACGATGGTCCGAGAAGGATATCGACCACGACATTACCAAGCTTGTGAGCAACGTCGCCGACACGGCTCTCACTCCGAAGGAGGCTGCAAAGGAGACCCTCACCATCATCAGGGAAATCGTCGGCACGAACGTGAACGGCAGTCGCCGTTTTGGCTAGCGGAAGATCGCTCGAAAGATAATTCCATGGCATCGCAAAAGCATCACGACAGGACATGATCAAGCGAAGTACGACCGCCTCATCGAGAGGGCGAGGCAGATCTCCCTTGGCCAGGGCGATCGCGGTCCATCCCTGCGACGAGACATCGCTTCGCGGCGCGGTAGAGGCCGCCGACGCCAATCTGATCCTGCCAACGCTCGTTGGTCCAGCCCCGATGATCCGTGCGCTGGCGGAGCAGCACGGGCTCGATATCTTGCCCTATCGGCTTGTCGATGTCCCACACAGCGCCGCCGCCGCCGCCGCGAATGCGGTCGAAAGCTGTTTGGTGCAGACAATGTGCTGCTGCTAGCGGAAACCTGACTGCTCAGGCCCCGAACAGGAGCGGAAGTCCATCAGCGCTAAATGCGGACACCGGGATTGGCAGGGCGCAGTGCCAATCACGCGGTTGGCACTGCGCTATCCCGCCGGCTACTCTGGGCACCAACAGCCTCAGGAGGGTCTTTGTGAATGCCTGCAACGAGTCAGTTTGAGTCCCCACACCGGCTGATCTCAACGTCGGCTTCTCGTGTTCAATCCTCTGCAACTTGCCAGTCCGCTTCCGTGAAGAGTTTCGGGCGCCGCGAGGCGTACGAAAGTCCCCGAGGAAGGAACCCGCGGACCCCAGTCGAAGGCTATGGAGATTT
>NZ_JACIEE010000020.1 GCF_014196765.1 Mycoplana azooxidifex | reverse complement strand
CAGCTGGGGAATCCCTGCCGCCAACAGCTTCTCCCGAATACCGCCTCTATGCACACCTCAAGGGCGGGCCGCTAAGCGAACTGCCACCGAATTTGTCCCACTTACCTTTTGGAGGTCTCAGAGCACGTCATTGATCGACGCGATAGATCTCGCACGCCTAAGCGCGAGGCCGGGAGGGGTTGTCGCCGCCGCGCATCACCGCGGGCCAGAGACTCGCTCGGCAAAATGCGGACGGTCTTACTGTTTAAGTTGGAGCTGATTGAGATGACGCCAGAAACTGGCTATCTGCCGTCCGGCAGAATTTATAAACACAAGGTGCCGATATGATCCCAGATTTTCTCGTCACGCATTCGGGCGGTTTTCATGCGGATGAAGTGTTGTCCTCCGCCGTCCTCACGCGTCTTTTCCCGCAAGCACGGCTGGTACGAAGCAGGGCGCCGGAATGGACCACGCCCGGCGCCGATCGTATCGTCTACGATGTCGGTGGTATCTATGATGCGCCCGCCCGGATCTTTGATCATCACCAGCGTGGAGCACCGCTACGCGACGACGGTCGGCCCTACAGCTCATTCGGGTTAGTCTGGAAACATTTCGGCCGCGACTATCTGGCTGCCATCCCTGTTCCGGATGCCTTCATCGAATCCGTGCATGCCGCCTTTGATGCGAGCTTCGTGTTGCCGGTCGACCTGGTCGACAATGGTGCACTCAGCCCGGACAGCGCCGGTCTGCTTGCCGGTCTGACCCTGCCGACATTGCTGGAAACATTGAAACCTGTCTTCGACGAGCGGGATACCGAGGCGACCGATCGGGCGTTCCATGCGGCAACAGCGATAGCCCGCAGTTTCGTCGAAGCGAAGATCGAAGGCATGCATGCCAAGCTGCGGGCCGAAGCGTTGGTGTTCCGGGCGATCGAGACAGTGGGAAAGGGCCGGGTTCTCGAACTGCCGATGGGCATGCCGTTCCGACCGGCCATCGTCAAGGCAGGTGCGGATCACCTGCTGTTCGTCGTCCATCCGCGTGAGAGCGATTGGTGCCTGACGGGAATTCGCCGCAACGAAGAAGGGTTCGAACTGCGCGCCGACCTTCCAGCGGCCTGGGCAGGCCTGACCGAGAGGGACCTTGAAGCGGCTACTGGCGTGGAAGGCGCCGTCTTCTGCCATAGTGGCCGTTTCATCGCGGCCGCCAGAACGCGAGAGGCAGCCCTTGCGCTGGCCGATCTGGCGGTCAGAGGTTCAGAGCAAAGAGCGGGTTGAGTATCGGATCAAGCCCGGTTTGCCGCCCGCATCGTCGGCCGGCAGCAAGGGAGGACGCCCCGGGGGTGTGGGCGATCGTCCATTTAAGGGCGCCGCAAGCGCCATTCCAATCGCGCGAAGCGACATCGATCTCCTTCGGTGCTATCAGACCTCGATCGGCCTGATGTTCTTGAGCAGTTCAGGATGTTGGCGCGTCCAGCCACCTCGGCGCGCATAAGGGCGATCGCCACCATCAGCGTATTTTGCTTCCACTTGGTATAAAATCCACGCCGCTGCTCGCGCCACTGTGGATGCCTGTCGCAAACACCTGGAACGATCGGCAGCCGAAAGTGCGTTGGCTGAGTGGAACACCGCGGCCCTTGACAAACCCATTGGGCGAGGCGGCCATGCGCTGAGCGTCGTCGCGATCCTTTCAAGCGCCGAGTTGTGTCGGCCACGCTTCGATTTCCGTGGGCGGCTAGCGCACCCTGCCGCCGCGCTTTCGGCCGAGTTCATCGGCCTTCAGCTTTGAGAATCACCGAACGGTCAAAGTGGCGGCCTTAGAACATGAAATCGCCGTTGGTGAACGAGTACGCGTCATCCAGGTGAATAGCAAAGTCAGCCTTCATGTCGCCGTTTACGTCACCGTAGACATAGGTGTCTGATGACTGTTTATCGTAGGAAAGCTCCCCGGCTTTCCCAGAAAACGCTTCGGTGCCGATGAAGCCGAACGCCTGGTTGCCGGACCACTTTGTGTTGGCATCAATTGCAGACAGATTGATGAGGTCAGCGGAGGTGAAATCGTAGATCGTATCTCGACCTGCAACCGCGACAGTCGTGTCTTTCACCGAAGTGAAAATGAACGCGTCGGCGCCTGCTTCATCATAGAGCTTATCCTGGCCAATGCCGCCTGTGAACTTGTCGTTGCCCGTCCCTGCGTAGAGCACGTCATCACCGCCCTTGCCGTTGAGAACATCGTGGCCGGCCGTGCCCTTCAGCACGTTCTTTCCCACTGTTCCGGTGAATGTGTCCGTGACGTCCGTAATGTTGAAGGTCAGCGTGTGCGCCGTCTTTTCGGTGGTCAAACCAGCATTGGCGACACCGCCGTCATCGACAAGCCGGAATTTCAGGCTGGCGTAGTTGCTGCCGAAGCCGTTCTTGGCCGAGGTAACACTCATCGACGCCAGATCGTCGGCGTCGATGACGTCGCCCGCACGGATCCGCGTCTTGCTCAGCATGAACAAGCCTTTGCCGGAGATCTTTCGATGATGACACCGGACAAACCGTTTCCGGCCGGCGCATGAAGACAGCAGCTGTTCGTCCCCATGCGCTCCTTGGCTTCCAGCCTTACCCAGCCCTCGTGTTCTGCTGACCGTTCGCTCTCAACAACGCCATTATCATTGGACCAAGTGAAAATTCCCCCCGCTCAGTTCGCCGGGTCAAGTCTCGCAGGTAACCGCCAGGTGAATTAATGAAGTTTGCACGCTCCAGAATGCAGGCGATCGTCGCCGCTGCGTTCTCTGGGCCCATCGCGTCGCACGCGTCCTGGTAGGCCGACGGGCTTATCCCCAACATAGACCGAACAACCACCGCGGCCGACATCAAATCGCGCCAACCGGCTATTCCACCCCCTAGTCCGTAGTCGCCAATCGATGGGCAAGCCTTCAGGACCATACCAAGCGGAAAAGCCTTTATCGCCTCGCTCCTTGGCTGGTTCGTCAAATTCGGCGGCGCGCCCGACTCTTTTCTAGAGCTCGGTTCAAATTCAATAGTAGATTCGGGATTTGAATTCTGTATGTGGCGATCAATATGAGCATCATTGGTGCTATGAATTTCGGAAATCTGCTGTGCTTCCAATTGGTTGATCACTTCGTCACGAAACGTTTGCATCTCGCCCAGGATTGAGGTGATCGTCTCGACGGTCGGAACTCGCGGGATCCTCCCAACAAGAGCAACGTAAACACTCTCCGCCGCGTGCCAGTCGCCTGCAGCGCCCTCCTCGATCGCGGCCGTGATCAACTTTCGAACGTCGCGACGGCAGATCGTCAAGGTCTCTTTTGCTGTTCTGAGCGCGGCACGATCCGCTGCCACCTGTTGGGCCAGCATCGCCAACTCATCGGATCTTGCAAGGAGAGGGGACAGATCAAAACCGAATGCGTTCTCTATCTGACCCGCATCATCCTTGCGGGCGTAACGCTTCCCGTTTGCGCTGTCCTTACGAACGATCAAACCGGCGTCAACGAGGACAGCAAGATGCCGTCGCAATGTCGCGCCGGCCATTCCATGCGCTCTAAGTGCAAGCTGGACATTGGATGGAAAGACGATCAATTGCGCATCTTGCCGCAACTCACTGTCAGGATAGAAGCTCAACAGAGCATCGAGAACCGCGAGGCTGTTCGACTGGATGCCGAGCAGATCCATGGCGGCGCAGGCATCCCTGAAGACCCTCCATTTTTCCGCAGTCTTGCCTTGCTTTATATCGGCCAATGCCCTTTGGCGCTGCACGTGCGCAAGCGATATCGACCGCCGCCCAAAAGGCGTCGTCACGTTTCCCGTCTGCATTTTTCTTCACCCTTTAGCAGGCAAAAGAAATTCGCTCACCTAAGCGGCGCCAAAGACTCTTGACGAGGATTCGAGGAAATGCGATTCTGTCCTTGCTACAGAGACAAAAGGGCTTCCGCGACGGCGACGTTGTGGGGGCTCTTTTCTTTTGCGGTTACTCTCCCTGTTTCCCTTGAATCTTATCCCGATGGGCTTGATAAAGCGCAGGCAATTGTTCGAGCACGAAGGCCGCGAAATCAGGCGTTGCCTTCTTGTCGATGATCACTTCGAGCTTCGCTTTGCTCTGGGTCACCTGTGCAATTCTGGCGCCGTCCGGAGTGGACATCACGTCCGGAAGCCCGCGGGCGGCAGGGCCCGGCTTTAGACTAACCACCACTGACCTGAAACGATCCGCAGAGGGCAGCGCCTGAACCTCAACCGACATCGCATGTCGCAGCGCATCTGTCGGGGCCGGAGCCTTCTCAATCAATTCCGCCAGTTGTTGCCAACTCGGTCGTCCCACACCAGGGGCGGCGCCGATCGCGTCAATCAGTTCAGAGGGCAGAGCGTCAACGAGCAGAAGCATCTTTGACAAGTTGCTTTTATCGATCGACATCGCGGAGATCACGATCTCACGAGGAAACTGCTTGTTGAGATGATGTGCGAAGCGCGCTTTCTCGATGAAAGTAAGATCTTCGCGCTCGTTATTTTCCTGACCCTGCGCGACAACAAGCTGCTCGTCCGACAGATCACGAACTACCGCTTTTACCGGAAGCCCCAACTCCGAGAGTGCGCGCAGCCGGCGATGTCCGAAGGCGACCTGGTAGCGAGCGGACCTATCCGGGTGAGGGCGGACGAGGATAGGAACTTGCTGACCTTGCTCGCGAATCGAGGCCAGCAACCCATCAATATCTCCTGGCATACGGTCACGCACGAAAGAGGGCTCAATCGTGGAGGGGTCAAGCTCAATGACCGATTGACCTTCAGCAAGCCGACGCTCAATTTCTTCAGCACGGCCGAGACGATCGTTCTGCTCGCGCAGGGCGTTGCCAATGTTCGCTGTCAGTTTGGTTGCTGGATCACGTTCCTTCCTCGCCACACCGAGCAGCGGCATGGAACGACTTTTGGGCGGACGATTGTCGGCGGGAGACGCGTCGGGTGCCTCCGATGAGACGCCGAGGATGTGCTTCCGGCTCATGTGGTTCTACCCCATGCTTTCTTGATCAGACCTTCAATCTCGTCGTTGACCGCGTTCATCGCCTCCAGGGCCCGATCATAGGTCGAGCGCGTAAACTGGCCGCGTTCGACTTCAAAAAGGGTCTGGTTGGTCAAGCCGGCGTCTGACACGGCGGTCGTTTTCAACATGGGGAAATTGAGGACATTTTCGCCGAAGATAGACCTCAGATAGCCGACCATCTGGTTTTGCGGTCCATCGCTTGGCTCAAAGCGGGTGATCAGGTAACGCATCCAATGAAACCTGAACCGGGCGCCAGCGTTCTCAATTTCCCGCAGCAGGTTCGACGTCATCGCCAGAAACTGGTTCATCGACATCACATCCAGCATCTGGGGGTGGACGGTCACAAGGATCGATGTTGCGGCGGTGAGGGCGGAAAGCGTGAGGTACCCTAGCTGAGGAGGGCAGTCGATGACAACGACATCGTAGTTATCTGCAATGTCCTCAATCACCTGGCTGATTCGGCCGTAGAAGAGCGTGTCACCCTCTTTGCGCTGCATCAGGGCGCGCGGCGTGTCGTGTTCGAACTCCATCAGTTCGAGGTTACCCGGAATCAGGTGAAGGTCGGGAATATATGTTCCGCGGACAACCTGTTCGATCGGTAGCCGCTCATCATCGTACCGTATCGCACCATAGAGGGTTTCATTCGGGCCAACGTCCGTCTCTGGCTGACTGCCGAAGAGCGCCGAAAGGCTCGCCTGCGGATCGAGATCAATCGCAAGGACACGGTAGCCGCGCATCGCCAGGTATTGAGCCAGATGCGCAGCTGTGGTTGTCTTCCCAGACCCACCCTTGAAATTCATCACAGAGATGACTTGTAGCTGTTCACCGCCGCGACGATGGGGGAGGTAGCGGCGAGTCCCCCTGCCTATCTGGTCCAGATGCCCGCGGATGGCATGGATATCGTCAATCGAAAAGGTCCGCCGGCCACCCGGGCTCATGCTGACGTTAAGCTCTGGCATTTCTGAAGCAGTCTGTCTCAAATAAGACTCGCCGATTCCGAGGAGCTTCGAAGCCTCCGATGGCCCGAACGTCCGAATGCCCTTCTCAGCTGTCGGGGGGAAAACCTTGAGGTGATGTGCCTGCAGTTGGGTAGAGAGTGCGTCGGCATGACGCTCCATCAAGGCGGTCAAACCTTCAGCTGCAGGTGCTTCTTTTACGGCGGTTTTCGCCATCTCAAATATCCATTTCTCGTCAGTGGCGATCTTTTGCGCGAAAGCGGTAAAGTTTCGCCACTGACGATAGTGCCGATTCTGAGATTCGGGCAAGAGGTTTTAGGTTAACGAGAGGTTAATGCGACGAATGCGGCCGATGTCAGCTGACATTTTTTTCGTTCAATCCCCGTCATTTAGCTGTTCCAGCGACGCACAGCTCGCCGCGCCGGCACTATCACTTTTGTTAGTGCACGGCCTTGGTGACAACCCCAGGAGGAAGGCATCGCCGGACGTGATCGCGAGAATCGCCACCTAACACTTTTGCCAGTAGATCGATTTCCGAAGCCCCGGCAAACCTCATTGTGCCCACGCAATGGAGATTTGCACGATGCGCGTCGTCGCGATCAAGAACCCGGGAAGCGATGCCGAGAAGTACCCGGTCCACGAAATGCACCGCATGAGAGCACGGATTATCCGGGGTTGGCTGGCATGGGATACCAGGTGCACGTCGCGCATTGAGGACGACCGGTTCGATGAACTGGAACCAGCTTGCATCGCGCACCTTGTGTCCGCGGCCGACGGGACAATGCTGCGTGACGTGTTTCCGCAGCGACTCGCAACGCGCCATCGACCGACACAAGACCGAATGATCGAAAGCTTCCGCTTCTGCGTCGATACAGACAATACGACAGGACGCAAGCAGGGAGGACTGTATCGGGCGACCGGTGCCATGCTTCGGTATCGTCAAGTGGAGCTTCCTCAATGGTCGGGAAATCGTCACCGCAACGGCCGTAAGGCGCCAGCGCATCCTGCGTCGGGCCGGCTGGCCTATGTCCCCCCTCGGATCATCCACCTTGATCAACGGCATGCGAAGCGTTGCAGGCATTTTTACCGCCGACAGGCTGAGTTTCGATCGGCTTCGCCCCAGCCCGTCTTCAAATATCACAACCGCCCAGAAGGAGGCTGCCTGACCATGCTTGGCACCCAGAACCGCTCATTGCCGAGGCTTGTGAGCAAGCTGCAGAATGCCCTGGGAGACCATCTTTGCGTCGCGCTCGACGATCCGAGCGTCGTCGAAATCATGCTTAATCCGGACGGTAGGCTGTTCATCGAACGGCTGGGCCAAGGGATAGCGGCTGCCGGTGAGATGTCCCGTTCCGCCGCCGAGACGGTCATCGGAAGTGTGGCCCACGTCCTGAGCTCCGAGATCGACGACGAACGGCCTATTGTTTCTGGAGAGCTTCCAATCGGGGGGCACCGGTTCGAGGGGCTGTTGCCGCCGGTCGTTTCCGGCCCTTCCTTCACCATTCGACGCCGTGCATCGCGCCTCATTCCCCTCGACGACTACGTCGCAAGCAGGACCATGACGATCAGCCAGGCCGACGTCATTCGCAGCGCCGTCGCGTCGAAGCTCAATCTCCTCGTCGCCGGTGGGACTGGCTCCGGAAAGACGACCCTGACCAATGCGATCCTGGCGGAGATCGTCGCTCATTCGCCGGAGGACCGACTGGTGATCCTTGAGGACACTGCTGAAATCCAGTGCGCCGCGGAGAACGCGGTCAGCCTTCATACCAGCGAACCCGTGGACATGTCGCGGCTTCTCAAGAGCACCATGCGTCTGCGTCCCGACCGGATCATCGTCGGCGAAGTCAGAGACGGCGCCGCGCTGACCATGCTCAAGGCCTGGAATACCGGCCATCCCGGGGGCGTTGCGACCATCCATTCCAATAGTGCTCGATCCGCACTCCAGCGGCTCGAGCAACTGACGGCCGAAGCCAGCCACCAGCCGATGCAGGCAGTTATCGGCGATGCTGTCGATCTCGTCATATCGATCGAGCGCACGGCCAAGGGCCGTCGCATAGCCGAGATCCTTCACGTGATCCGGTTTGCGGGTGGCCAATACCAGATCGAACCCTGTGCAGAGGACGCGCGTGATGCGGTTTAAGACATCTCTCCTTTCATGCGGCTTTTTCGCCGCTGCAGCAGTCGTCATGGCTGCACCTGCATTGGCGAGTTCCGGTGGCAGCCTCCCATGGGAAGGGCCGCTCGAGCAGATCCAGGAGTCCATCACGGGTCCGGTTGCCGGCTATATCGCACTCGCAGCCGTTGCGATTGCAGGCGGAATGCTCATCTTTGGCGGCGAACTCAACGATTTCGCCAGACGTCTCATGTATGTCGTGCTCGTCGCGGGCATCCTCCTCGGTGCCACGACGATCGTTGGCCTCTTCGGTGCCACAGGAGCTTCGATCGGTCTACCGACCGAGCGGTTCACCCAAGCTGTAAGGGCAGGGGAGGGGGCTCATGGATGAGACCGCCTCCAGACTTCATCGCAACCGTATCCATCGCGCCCTTTCCCGGCCGAACCTTCTGATGGGCGCCGATCGTGAGCTGGTGCTGATCACAGGTCTCGCTGCCGTGATCCTGATCTTCGTCGTGCTGACAATCTACTCGGCACTCTTCGGGGTCGCCGTGTGGATCGTGATCGTCGGCTTGCTTCGCATGATGGCCAAGTCGGATCCCTTCATGCGCCAAGTCTATGCCCGGCACATTTCCTACAAGCCGTACTACCGGCCGACCTCCGCGCCGTGGCGGAAATACTGAGGAGGTGCGAATGGCTGCTCTCAAGCGTTTCCGCGCCACCGGCCCGTCGTTTGCGGATCTGGTCCCCTACGCCGGATTGGTCGACAACGGTGTGCTTCTTCTCAAGGACGGAAGTCTGATGGCCGGCTGGTATTTCGCCGGCCCGGACTCCGAAAGCGCCACCGATCTCGAAAAAAATGACCTGTCTCGTCAGATCAATGCGATCCTGTCGCGGTTGGGCAGCGGATGGATGATCCAGGTCGAGGCAATCCGGATACCGACGGTCGAATACCCGTCTCCCGACCAATGCCATTTCCCGGATCCTGTCACACGCGCGATCGACGCCGAAAGGCGAGCACATTTCGCACGCGAGCAGGGTCATTTCGAGAGCAAGCACGCGCTCATTTTGACCTATCGGCCGCCTGAATCGAAGACGACGGCGCTGAGAAAATACCTCTATGCGGACGAGGGGAGCCGCAAGAAATCCTATGCAGACACGGTGCTGTTCATCTTCAGGAATGCCATCCGGGAAATCGAGCAATATCTTGCCAACACGCTTTCGATCCGGCGTATGCAAACCCGCGAGGCGGCCGAACGGGGAGGGGAGAGGACCGCGCGATACGATGAACTGCTGCAGTTCGTCCGCTTCTGCATTACTGGCGAGAGCCATCCTATCCGGTTGCCGGAAGTCCCGATGTATCTCGACTGGCTGGCGACGGCAGAACTTCAGCACGGGCTGTCGCCGAAGGTCGACAGCCGCTTCCTCGCCGTCGTCGGCATTGACGGTTTGCCAGCAGAGAGTTGGCCAGGCATTCTCAACAGCCTTGATCTCATGCCGCTCACCTACCGCTGGTCGTCGCGGTTCATTTTCCTCGACGCCGAAGAGGCGCGTCAGAAGCTCGAGCGGACACGAAAGAAATGGCAGCAGAAGGTCCGGCCCTTCTTCGATCAGCTTTTCCAGACGCAAAGCCGGTCCATCGATCAGGATGCCATGACGATGGTGGCCGAAACGGAGGATGCGATCGCGCAGGCTTCGTCCCAGCTCGTCGCCTACGGCTATTACACGCCGGTGATCGTCCTGTTTGAGGAAGACCGGGAATCCTTACAGGAAAAGGCCGAAGCGATACGCCGGCTCGTGCAGGCAGAAGGATTTGGAGCGCGGGTCGAAACGCTGAATGCCACCGACGCCTATCTTGGTAGCCTGCCGGGCAACTGGTATTGCAACATTCGCGAACCGCTGATCAACACGCGCAATCTCGCCGATCTCGTTCCGCTCAATTCCGTCTGGTCCGGCAATCCGGTCGCGCCTTGCCCGTTCTATCCTGTGAACGCGCCGCCGCTGATGCAGGTCGCCAGCGGATCGACACCGTTTCGGCTGAACCTGCACGTCGATGATGTCGGCCATACCCTGATTTTCGGGCCGACGGGCTCCGGGAAGTCGACGCTGCTTGCACTGATTGCCGCACAGTTCAGGCGCTACGGGAGCGCACAGATATTCGCGTTCGACAAAGGCAATTCGCTCCTCCCCCTGACACTCGGCTGCGGCGGCGATCACTATGAAGTCGGCGGAGAAAGCGATGAAGAGGGCAGGGAGCTCGCATTTTGCCCACTCGCCGATCTTGCCACCGATAGTGATCGCGCCTGGGCCACGGAATGGATCGAGATTCTGGTCGCACTGCAGGGCGTTGCCATTTCGCCGGACCATCGCAACGCAGTCTCGAGGCAAATCGGCTTGATGGCCAATGCGCCAGGTCGATCGCTGTCGGACTTCGTCAGCGGCGTGCAACTGCGCGAGATCAAGGATGCGCTTCATCACTACACGATTGACGGGCCGATGGGGCAACTACTCGACGCCGAGCAGGACGGCTTGAAGCTCGGCGCTTTTCAATGCTTCGAGATCGAGCAGCTGATGAATATGGGCGAGCGCCATCTTGTTCCAGTGCTGACTTATCTGTTTCGCAGGATAGAAAAGCGCCTCGATGGCTCCCCAAGCCTGATCGTGCTTGACGAGGCCTGGCTCATGCTTGGTCATCCGGTCTTCCGCAACAAGATCCGCGAATGGCTGAAAGTCCTCCGCAAGGCCAATTGCGCCGTCGTATTGGCGACACAGTCCATCTCGGACGCCGAACGTTCCGGCATCATCGATGTCCTCAAGGAATCCTGCCCAACCAAGATCTGCCTACCGAATGGCGCCGCGGGTGAACCGGGGACCCGGGAGTTCTACGAGCGCATCGGCTTCAACGAGCGCCAGATCGAGATCGTCTCGGCCGCCATTCCGAAGCGTGAATACTACGTCGCAAGTCCAGAAGGGAGGCGCCTTTTCGACATGTCGCTCGGACCCTTGGCGCTGAGCTTCGTCGGCGCCTCCGGAAAAGAAGACCTCAGGCATATCCGCGCGCTGAAATCCGAACACGGCCGGAGCTGGCCGGTCCACTGGCTTGAAACAAGAGGCGTTCACGATGCCACATCGCTGCTCAACTTCGAATAATTGGCTCGCCAGCCTTGCCGCCTCGGCAATCGTTCTGGCGTCCGTGACCCCTGTCCATGCCGGTTCAGCGACGGGCGCTGCGACCGAATGGACCCAGCTTGCCAACAACGCCCAGCTTGTCGATCTCCTGAAAAGCTCAGGCTTACAGGTCGACAATCAACTGACCCAGATCAGCCAGTTGGCCGAGCAGATCCAGAACCAGCTGAAGATCTACGAGAACATGCTGCAAAACACGGCCCAGCTCCCAAACTACATCTGGGGACAGGTCGAGAGTGATCTGAACAAGCTGCGGAGCATCGTCGATCAGGGAGAGAGTATCGCGTTCTCAATGGGCAATGCCGACGACATCCTCAAGCAGCGGTTCAAGAGCTATGCCGACCTCAAGAAGGACCTGCCCGACACCGAGAGCTTCTCGTCCACCTATCAAGCATGGTCTGACACCAACCGCGACACCATCGGCAGCACCTTGAAAGCCGCGAGCCTGACCGCCGATCAATTCGACAGCGAAGAAAGCACCATGTCCTCATTGCGATCCATGTCTGAATCGGCCGACGGCCAGATGAAGGCGCTACAGGTCGGCCATCAGATAGCGGCCCAGCAAGTCGGCCAGATGCAAAAGCTGCGCGGCCTCGTTTCGCAACAGATGACGATGATGGGCACGTGGCTCCAGTCGGAGCAGACCGACAGGGATCTCGCTCAGGCGCGGCGCGAGAAATTCTTCAATGCCGAGGTGAAACCCATCCCAAGCGGTCAGAAAATGGAGCCACGCTGGTGAACCGTCCGATCGTCTTCATCATTGGGCTGCTCGTTGCCGCAGCAACCGCCTCCGGCGCCACCTTCTTCGCCATCCGATCCAAAGGGTCGGAGAAACCGATGAGCGAGGAGCGGCGGGTCACCCGCGAGAAATTCTTCGGTTCGAAGACGGAACTTCCGTCGATCGAGAAGGGACAGGAGATGCGTCCGAGATGGTGAAGCTCGATCTCGAACGGGCCTTGTTTCTGGGTGGTCTTGCCTGGCTGCTTCTTGCGAGCCCCGCATTCGCTGAGCACGGCCAGGTCCTGACCGAACTCGAGAACCAGGTTTCGGCCGCGGCGAAAGGATGGGAAACCACCATCATGGATGCGGCAAAATCCCTGTTCTGGATTCTCGCCGCGATCGAAATCGGTATCGCCGCGGTGTGGCTTGCGATCCAGGCAGCCTCGCTCGACAGCTGGTTTGCCGAGCTTGTCCGTCGAATCATGTTCGTCGGCTTTTTTGCCTTCGTCCTCGATCAGGGCCCGACATTCGCGAGAGCTGTCGTCGACAGCCTCTATCTGATTGGAGCCAGCGGTGGTTCCGCGTCGCCAGCAGAAGTTTTCGACGCCGGGATCCGGGTCGCCTCGCAGATGTCCGGGCAAGCCAAGTTCGGCGTATTCGAGGACAATGCGCTCGCCATCGCCGCGGTACTGGCGATGGGTGTCGTGGTCATCTGCTTCTCGCTTGTCGCGGCAATCTTCGTCGCAGTGATGGTCGAGATGTATGTCGGGCTGCTCGCCGGTATGATCATGCTCGGTCTCGGCGGCTCGTCCTTTACCAAGGATTTTGCAATCCGCTATCTCATATACGCCTTTGGCGTCGGGATGAAGCTGATGGCACTGGTAATGATCGCAAAGATCGGCTCGGAAGTCCTCCTGGGCTTGGCGCAAGCGCCCACGGCAGAACCTGACCAGTTCATGACGACGCTGGCCATCGCAGGCATCTCCGTCGTCGTCTTCATCATCGCCATGTATGTGCCAGGCATCATTCAGGGCGTGGTCCAGGGCGCTTCGGTGACGGGCGGGATGGAGACGATCCGCCACGGCAGCCAGGCGGCCTCCTTCGGAGCTGGCAGCGTGTTTCTCGCCGCCGGTGCCGCCGGTGCTGGGTTTGCCGCAGCCCAGGCGGCCCGCGCTGCTGGATCTTCCGCTGCGGGCGCGGCTCTCCGCGGCATGGGAGCCGGCATCGGGTCGGCCGGGAAGGCTGCCGGCTCCGCGGCAAAGGAGAAGGCGATTGGCTCTCCGGGAGCCTATGCCGGTTCGATCATGGGTCTGGCGAACGCGAAGCTCGATGCAGGCCGAAGCGGCTACAGCGGCCCGAAGCCGCACCCAGAACGCAATGATAAACCATAGTCAGGAAGGCAGAGAGTGATGGCAGCAAATCGGCCGCCCGAAAGCCCATACCTTGCCGCCCGACAGGAATGGACGGAGCGATACGGCTCCTATGTCCAGGCTGCTCGCGCCTGGCGGATCGTCGGTATTCTCGGTCTGTCAATGGCCGTGGTCGGCTTCAGCTACGCCATGTATCTCAGCGCCCAGGTCAAGCTGGTGCCCTACATCGTCGAAGTCGACAAACTCGGAACCTCGGTGACGGCAGGGTTTCCCCAGCAAATCGAATATGCCGATGCTCGTGTGGTTCGCGCCACGCTCGGCAATTTCGTCACGAGCTTCCGCTCGATCACGCCGGATGCCGTCGTCCAGAAGCAATATATCGACCGGACCTATGCGCTGCTGCGAACTCCTGATCCGTCGACATCGAAGGTCAACGCCTGGTTTCGCGGAAACTCGCCGTTCGAAAAGGCCAAGACATCGACGGTGGCCATCGAGGTCAACAACATCGTGGCGCTGTCCAACCAGACCTATCAGATCGACTGGACCGAATACGAGCGCGATCGCAAGGGCAAGGAAACCGGCACGCGGCGTTTCCGCGGCATTGCGACCGTGGCACTGACCGCGCCGCAGGACGAGGCGATCATCCGTCTCAATCCGATCGGCCTCTACGTCCAGGACTTCGATTGGACAGCACAGCTTTGAGGGCAGGGGAATTCCGATGACGAGAACAGCAATGATCACGGCCATAGGCATGGCCGGGCTCCTGGTGGGTGGCGCGCAGGCGCAATCCATGACCTCGAACGAAGTGAAGGGGACGAACATTTCCAGAAAGTGGAGGGGCACACCCGGGCTGGTGACCACCGGTCCAGACGGCAAGGTCATCTTCCTGTTCGGCGAGACCCAGCCCTCCGTCGTGTGCTCGCCGCTGCAGGTCTGTGACATCGAATTGCAGGGGGGCGAGATCGTCCGAGACGTGCTCGTCGGCGACACGGTTCGATGGAAGATCGAACCAGCGACGTCGGGGGCGACGGGCGGACAGGCGATCCACCTGATCGTCAAACCCTCCGAGGCGGGTCTGGTCACCTCCATGGTCGTGACGACGTCCCGGCGGACCTACCATGTCCAGCTTAAATCCCATCCGAGCCAATACATGGCACGCATCGGGTTCGAGTATCCGGAAGACGTCTCGACCAAGCTGGCCGACATCAATGCCCGGCTGGAAACGGGCGGCATTCCAGGATCCCCTTCGGACAAGCTGAACTTTTCCTATTCGATCAGCGGGCGCGCCTCCTGGCGCCCGAAGCGCGTCTATTCGGACGGCTCGAAGACCTACATTCAGTTCCCGAGGTCGATTTCCGGCCAGGACGCGCCGGTGCTCTTCGTCGTCAACGGCGGCCAGAACCGGATCGTCAATTATCGCATGAAGAACGACATGATGATCGTCGACTACGCAGTCGACAAGGCTGTCCTCGTATCCGGGGTTGGCTGGCGGCAGCAGAAAATCACGATCCGGCGGGGAGGTTGAGCGATGCGCAAGATCTTCGCGGCTCTCCTGATCACATGGCCGCTTGCCAGTTGCCAAACCGCGGACGAGACGCTGACCACCAGCTCCACGCCTGTCGCAGTGACCGGCGCGAGTGCCGGCGCAATCGCGGGCGACATGGCAAGCAGGCTCGTCGAGCAGATTGGACCTGCTGGAACGACGACGATCAAGATGGACAAGGACGCCTCTGAATATGCGGCGGCGCTCGAGGCCGCGCTGAAGGGCTGGGGCTACACGGTCATCGTCGGCGGTAAAGTCGGGAAGGATCAAAAGCCGGTCGAGGTAGTATGGTCGATCGACAGTTTCGACGGCCAGGTTCTCGCGCGCCTCAGCACCCCTTCAATCGCCCTTGGCCGGGCCTATACCGCGACAGCAGCCGGTGCGACCCGGGCCAGTCCACTTTCGATCATGCAGAGCAACTGACGGGGGAAGGGAATATGGTCCAGTCGCTCCAGCTCGGCACTGCTGGCAATACCGATGACCAACAGGGTATGCGTCGCCTCAATCGTTTGCCGATTGTCGCCGCTATCGTGATCATCGTGCTGTTCCTTGGCGTCGTTGTCGTCGGCCTTTCATGGCGCGGCCTTTCCTTCAACCGCGGAAATGATCTCGCAAGCGCATCGAACACTCCGGCGACGGATTTCGGCGACCAGTTGAAGCGTGGCGTGAGCGACGGGATCATCGGCGAGCCGGAAAGCCAGGAGCTTTTTCAGCCGACGCCCGTCGTCGTCGTCGATAGAGAACCGGCGAAGGAACCTGCGATCGAACGGCAGAACCAGGGTCGCAACGACAGCCGATCCCAGCTCGAGTCCGAAGCAGAGTGGAAGGCACAGTTCAAGCGAGAGCAGGATGAACAATATTTGCGCGAGGCGCAGCGCCAGAGAATGGCGCGTCTGCAGGCGCATGCAACGGCCTTGGACTCTCCGCTGAAGGTCGACGTCTCGGACGCGCAGAGCAACGCGGCTGACAACAGGACTGACAGCCGTCCAGCTGTGAACCATGCGACAAGCAACGCCTCCGATCTCTACGCAACGGCGGCAATGAAGTCTGGTCTTCTGGGGCAAACCGCCGATCCGAATGAACAGGGCTCGAAGGAAGGCTTCTTCAATCAGGATATCCAGGATCTGGGATATCTGCCGAACCAGGTCGTGCCACAACTTTCTCCCTACGAGCTGAAGCGTGGCTCCGTGATTCCAGCAACGCTGATCACTGGCCTCAACTCCGATCTGCCCGGAAGGATCGCCGCGCAAGTCAGCCAGAACGTCTACGACAGCGCCACCGGTTACCGCCTTCTGATTCCGCAGGGCGCAAAACTGTTCGGCCGCTACGATTCCAAGGTATCGTTCGGTCAGGAGCGTGTGTTGGTGGTCTGGACCGACCTGATCTTTCCGAACGGATCGCCCCTTCAGATCGGCGGCATGGCGGGCACGGACCCAGAAGGCTATGGCGGCTTCAAGGATAAGGTCGATCGACATCTGTGGCGGACGTTCGGTTCGGCCGCACTCATTGCGCTGATCGGGACCGGCATCGACGCCTCGATGCCCGAAAGCTCCACCCTGGCGACGCAGGACACGGCATCGGATGCAGCACGCAGGAATTTCGCGGAAAGTTTCGGTCGTGTCACCGAACAGACGATTTCCAGAAACCTGAACGTGCAGCCAACAATCGAGATCAGGCCAGGCTACAAATTCAACGTCCTGGTGGATCAGGACATCATCTTCCCATCCGATCAAAAGGGCTAGGCCGCGGTTCGAGCGACTGAGCGCGCATGATCTTCAACTCGGATAATCCGGAAAGCCAATCCTTTCCAGACCAGATCTGGGAACGGCGCGCCCAGTTGCCTCAGTGAACGATCCCGATCCTTGCCAATGGCAACGGGATCGGGTTTGTTTGGCCGTCATCTCTGCTAGGAGGATTGGAGGAGCATATGATCACAGGGGCTCAATGCCGCGCTGCCCGAGCGCTCGTCGAGTTTGGCAGGGACCGATTGGCCGCATCCTCATGCATTGATGTGGATGTCATTGCGATGTTCGAGCGCAAACTGGAGATTCCAGATCTGGCATCCGTAGCAAAGATCCAGTCTGCCTTGGAGAGGGCCGGAGCCGTGTTTATAGCCGATGACGACGCCGGCGGGATAGGCGTAAGGCTAAAGTTCAATCGCTCGGAGACCCGCCGCATCGCAACGCTTGAAGGCGAAGGCGGCGTCGTGGCAAGCAACGACGTTCCGTGAGCTTCTAGTCGAACCGAACCGCGTTTCTTGAAGGAAGCGATGCGGTCTCCAGAGCCGTAGGTCGGGGCTCGAGCCCACTCTGCCCCTACCATTGCTTTCAACAACTTGGCACCGCACGCCTCGCAGGGCCAGAGTACTGTCTGCAAATGGGCGACAGATCTGGACAACGTGACGCGCTCCAGCCGGATCAGGCCCCCTCCATTTCGAGCTCGCCTCTGGCGAAGATGACCTCTGAACCTACCGACGGCACGCGTGGATGTCAGCTAGGCTTGCTGCCGATACTCCTTGCCGCCAGCCTTTCCCATCGCTCCCGCACTCCGTGCTTTCCTGGCAACCGGTCCTGGTGAAGGGCGCGGACGACTTGAAGCCTGCATGATGATGGCCAAACAGAACGGAAGGGCGTCACATCGCGTGGCCGCCCCCTAATCCCAACGACACCGATGCGATCCAAGCCGCCATCGTGATCATCAACAGGGTCTCAGTCTTCCTTGAAGTCCCCATCGCTATTCGGTGGGCTTCCGAAGCGGAAACTGAAAGTTGACGCCAGCGAAGATTTGCCAGCGGAGCGCACCCGCTCCGCTCGCCCCGGAGATCAGCAATTTCCCTGCCATGGCGGATGCCGTTCTTGCGCTTTCCAGCAATCGCGTCGAAGCCGTTCTCACCGGTCGCGAAGTTGGTCTTGCCATGATCAACCAGGGACAGCCGTTCGCGGCGACAGGCAAGGTAGGCGGCGGACCGACCGCGGTAGGCGTCGCCCCGTTCCAGCGTGGCGATCTCGGTCATTCCTCAGTGGGACCGATTTGTATCAGATACTGCTGGCAGACTGTCTCAATCCTGGAGATCAGCAGCTCGGTCCGCTCGAGAAGCCACTGCAACGCTTCCCCGGAAATCTCGAAATGAGGCGAATAGCGCGCTTTCACATAGGCTTCGTTGATCACGTTGAACCAGGAAACGTAGCGTTGCTGGTTGCGCGGCCACGCATCCGCCAGATCCTCCGCTTGCCCCTCCGCCAGACCGCGGAGGAACCGGATATTGTGCGATGGCGGGCTGTAGTTCGTCAGCACCAGCAGCAATGTTGAATAGGCCTGTTCGATCGCCTGATGCAAAAGAAAGGCAGATTCCTTGAGATCTTGTTCAGCGTGATAGAAAGCCGCCCCTTTTAAGAATTTGCGAGCATGGGGCAACCGGTCGTCGAAGTACGCTGAAGCCATTTGGCGCGCTTCTTCCGCAGTGATTCGGCCCGGCATGGCCAGAGGCTCGTCGTCCAGCTGATAGAGCACAACCCCGTCACGGCGGACATCGACGAAGAAATACCGCCCTTCCTTCAGGAGGGTGTTCACCTCGCGAAGGGAATGCACGATCAGACTGACCGGCGTCCTGATCTCGGCATGCCGCAAGAGCCGTTCGGCGGCCTTGTTCCAATAGGTAGCGAAATCAGCGAGCTTGCGGTCATTGACGATGATCAGAATGTCGAAGTCCGACAGGTAGCCTTTCTTCGTATACGGCTCGTCGACGAAGGTTCCGCGCGCATAGGAGCCGAACAGGATGATCTTCAGGATCCGCCCGCGCTTCTTGAATGTGGCCGACGCGCCCTTCAGTGCGTCCTCGAACTCCTCGAGGATGATGTCCACAACCTTGCGCAACTCATGCTGCTTGACGGGCGGCAGATGGTCGAGGCTGGTCTTCATCGGCAAGTCGGCATCCTTTCCCCCGTCAAAACTGCGAGCCACTTTATGGCCGCACAGAGTCTGGGGGAAGCGCAATCCCATTTCAACGAAGGGTTTGCAAAGAACTTTTGAAAAAAAACTTCACAATCATCAAGCGCCCCTCCCGGGTGACCGCCGGTGTCGTTCTTCGCCGGGATCGACATCCCTCATAGAAAAGAGCGTATCGGAGAGCCGAGCATAGCGGTGGCCCCGGCCACGGCTCGTGGAATTCGCGCATGCCACTTCGGTTCCCGGTGCAGCCGCAGGAGATGTGGCAAGCCGCAGGCGCGGCAGAATCGGGATCGACTGCACCCGAAGTGACATTCCGCTCCGACGTTGTCCGTGAACCTGCCAGACCAACTGAAGCTGGACCACAGCATTCGCAACGGTCGGTCCGGTGTCGAACCAACTTGCTGCCAGCCCGCCTTCAGACTAGTGTCGCGCTTGCACGACCCTTCGCCATGGGCGGCACAGCAAGCTTTTCCTCCATGAGGACGCATGAGCGGCAACGTCCGGCGATCACGCTGATATACTCCTGCGCCGGACGCGGGAGAGAGCCTTGTCGCGTCAACCATCTAAAGCCAGCAGGTCCGAAGAACCGCTCAAAACGGAACAGAATGCCGATGGCGCCATCGTCCGGCGCGCGACCGAGTTCTATGGAGCTGATGCGGCAACCGCCGTCGCCCTCTGTGGCCTGGATGCGTGGCTCGAGGGAAACGATAGCGAATTTCGACAGTGGAGCCGAATGTTCCGAAGATTGCGGAACTAGCCGATCGCCGTGTGCTTTCCGCCGGGCGTCAACTCGTCGCCCCAGACGAATTCGGCATCGTCCAGCCCGCCGCGTGCGGCGAACTCCCATTCGGCTTACTATCCGAGCCCATCAGGAACTCGCCGCCGGAAATCCAGACCATGTTTGGATATGGCGGCCGGATGGGGACGCATCCTGTTGATATCCGAAGGTGACAACACTCGCATCACAAACGGTCCGCCCTGGCCGGGCACATTCACCGCATCCGTGCAATAGCGCATTGGAAAGCCGTGACGGGCGCGGTTGTCTGATCTCAGAGAGCAGCAGGCGTGGCCATGTCACCTTGTGTGCGGCTTAACGGTTCGTGGATAATGGGGTTGAGATGAGCAAGCCCATCATCAGCTATAAGAATCACCGCTTTCCTCCGCAGATCCGCCCATGCTGTCTGGCTGTATTTTCGGTTCCCTTTGAGCCTGCGGCTGGTCGAGGAAATGCTGTTGGAGCGCGGCATTGTTGTGTCTTATGAAACGATCCGGCGATGGGGCCGCAAATTCGGCTCGACTTACACAAAGCAATTACGCAGAAAGAAGCCGTCGCGAAGGGATATCTGGCATTTGGACGAGGTTGTGATTTCCATAGGCGGCCGAAAGCACTGGCTGTGGCGCGCTGCCGATCAGGATGGTTATGTTCTCGACGAGATCGTCCAGACCCGCCGCGATACCAAAGCTGCCAAGCGATTGCTGGTCAGACTGCTGAAGAAGCAAGGTTTGGTGCCGTAGCGCATTATCACCGACAAGCTGCGCTCATACGCTTCGGCAAAGCGGGAAGTCATGCAGGGTGTCGGGCATCGATCTCATAAGGCTCAACAACCGGGCGGCGAATTCTCACGTACCATTGCGAAAACGAGAACGGATGATGCAGAGATTTCGATCAGTCGGCGACTTGCAACGCTTCGTATCGATCTTTTCGGCAGTTCGAAATCTCTTCGTCCGCACCGCATCAAAAACGCTCAGCTCTGGCCACCCACATCCCTCGGATCCGCGCTATGGCCCAGTGGAAAGCCGTGACCGGCGCGAGTGCTTGATTTCTCAGACACACGCCTTCCTTGATCGTTGATGAACAACGTGACATCGCCACTGGGAGAGCTATCCGATCCTGCGCATAACGGAATCTCCTGACGTCGAGGTGCACCTGATCGATCGCCCGGGCGAGGGCTACCTCGGCGTTGGTGTAGCAGCGCAGGGGCCCGCGGGTGCGGCGGTGGCCAACGCCTTTTCCAATCCGACGGGGCGAAGCACCCGACGTCTGCCGATAGATGCGCGTTTAGTGCGCCGGCTCGGCGAGTAGTCGAGATGGAGCGTCGTCACCTCCGCTATTTTCTTGCTGTCGCTGAGCACCGGAGTTTCAGGCGAGCATCTCATGCACTCGGGGTTCGGCAATCGGCAATCGGCAAGGCGTTCGAGATCTCGACCGCATTCTCGAAGTCGACTTCATCCCACAGGCTCGCTTTGTGAATCGCCATCACGGTCACCCCTTGATGGGGTCTACGCGCTGCACCTCGAAAGCTTCGCTGCTCCGCTGCCGCAAGAAAACATCGCAGATGTCGAAGCTCCAACCTCACTTCCGCGACTCGCTGCCATCAATGATCCCAACATGCCGCAGCGAAACGGCAGCGAGGACCGCGAGAATGGAGACGCTCACGGCACTGAACACTGCCGCGCTGCTGAACCCTGCTATGAACGCAGCCTGCGCCTCTTCCATGAGGCCGGGAGGCAATTCCGACGCCACCGATGATGCCGCCCACAAGCTGTCGGCAACGGCTTCATGCGCTTCACGACCAAGAGTTTCGGGTATGTGGTCGAGCACCGCCCGGCGATAGATGGCGGTAGCGATGCTGCCAAGCACGGCGATCCCGAGCGATACCCCGAGGTCCTGCACCGTCTCGGACATTGCTGATGCTGAGCCTGCCTTGTCGGCGGGAGCCGATCCGACCACGAGGTCGGTACCCAGCGCAGCAATCGTCCCAAGCCCGAGATAGGCCAACGAGAATCCGGCGACAACAATGACGACGCCGGAGGCGCTGTTATCCAGTTGAGTCAGCATCAGATACCCGGCCACGACAGTCCCAGCGCTCCAGCCACGACAAAGCCGGGCCTTACACGCCGCGCAACGACCGGCGCGGTGACGCCCGCGGCAAGCATGGCAAGCGCGGGCGGCCCCATCCAGAGGCCCGCGACGAGCGGAGAGAACCCGGCCACCAGTTGCAGATACTGTGTGACCAGGAGCATCGTGCCGCCAACAGCGACGAGGCCGAAAAGCAGCACGATCAACGCTACGCTGAAGGATCGGTTGGCGAACAACGACATGTCGAGCAGTGGATCGGCCAGTCTCCTCTGTCGGCGGACAAATACCACGGCGAAGACAAGCCCCAGCGCGATCGCACCGACAGGATTAAATCCCAAGCCGTCCTTGGCGATCTGTTTGATGCCATAGACCACGG
Organism: Mycoplana azooxidifex; assembly: GCF_014196765.1. Taxonomy (GTDB): domain Bacteria; phylum Pseudomonadota; class Alphaproteobacteria; order Rhizobiales; family Rhizobiaceae; genus Mycoplana; species Mycoplana azooxidifex. The sequence goes on along the minus strand of NZ_JACIEE010000020.1, from coordinate 2,742 downwards.
GCAACATGGCGGCGAGCGAAAGGCCAACGCTTGCGAAGTCCAGCCTACCGGCGCGTGATGCTAGATATTCCGGCAGCAGAACGGGCGCCAGCAAAAGCAACAGGCCGACAACCGGTACGGCTATGAGAAAAGCAGCCCCCCACCAGAAGTGTTCCAGCAGCACCCCGCCCACAATCGGCCCTAGCGCCATTCCGAGCGCGAACATGGCGGCCCATACTCCAAAACCCAGGGCGCGCTGTCGTCGATCGGCGAACATGTTGGTGATGAGCGCCAACGTCGATGGCATCAGGGCTGCGCCCGCCATCCCGAGCACTGCCCGGGCAACAATGAGCATGACGGCGCTTGTCGAGAAGGCCGCGAGCATCGACGCGACGGCAAAAGCGGCCGCACCGATCATCAGAAGCTTGCGGCGTCCGATACGATCGCCGAGCGTACCCATGGTGATGAGGAAGCCCGCGATCATGAAGCCGTAGGCATCCATGATCCAGAGCGCTTGCATGCTGGTCGGTTGCAAATCGGCGGCAAGCGCCGGAAGCGCCAGGTGGAGCAGCGTGAGATCCAGACCGAGCAAAATGGTGGGCAAGGCCAGTAGCGCCAACCCCAGCCATTCGCGTGCTCCTGCTGTCGCAACTGGTGATGGATCTGCGTCAACCGCCGATCTGGAAAGTGAAAAATTCGGTTTGTCCTGAGAAGTCATGCTGCCTCCTTGCCGCAAACCGATCTACGAGGCATAATGATCCTGTTACAATATAGGAAATCATCCTGTTACCGAAGGCAACAGTCTTGGCCGACCGCACACTCGCGCGCACGCGAACCGATCTCTCCGACTTTCTGACGCGCCACAGGAAAAAGCTGACGCCAGTCGATGCGGGCTTACCTTCCACCGGCGCCCGCCGTACGCCGGGTCTCCGGCGGGAGGAAGTGGCCGCGCTCGCGGGCGTCGGCCTCACATGGTACACATGGTTCGAGCAGGGGCGAGACATTCAGGTCTCCGAGAGCTTTCTGCTCAAGGTCGCGAAAGCGTTGAAGCTCGACGATGCGGGGTGCAGCCGTCTGTTCCTGCTTGCGCACAGGCGACCGCCGCCACCTGAAGCCTATCAATGGCCATCCGTTAGCCCGCTCATCCAGAATTTGCTGGATGATCTCGTTACGCGGCCGGCTTATGTCGCCAACCTGCGTTGGGACGTCGTTGCATGGAATGAAGCAGCCGATGAACTGTTCGGATTCACAAAGCTCGAGCAACTGGACCGCAACATCATACGCTTGATTTTTGCCGACCCGGAGTTCCGCCCGCGTCTTCCTCACTGGAGTAGTGAAGCCCCGAAGCTACTCGCGCAGTTTCGCTTCGACCTGGCAACCGCTCCCGACGATCCGGCAATGCTTGCGATGGTCGATGAAATGAAGATGCTGTCCCCTGATTTCCGCCGATGGATTGAGCAGCCGGGCGTGGAAAACTATGCGCGAGGCATTGGCGCCATATTTGATCCGGACGGAACCCAACTGAGATTCATGCACGAGATGCTGACTGTGGACGAATACCGACACTTAAAGATGACGGTGTACTTCCGGCAACCCAGGTGACAAAGCTGCTCGCAGCGTCGAGGTGACCCTTGCTGAACTGGGCAGTCGGCAGCACGCGGGATTGTCGCTCCTGGGCGACCAGAGCAGACGGACATTCGCCGGTCGGAGATTTCGCGCGCGTTCCAGCGCGACTAGGGACATCGTGCAGCGGATCAACCTCGTGGTAGTTTGGGTGGAGGATGGCGCTAGCACTCAATACGTCCGGCGGGGGGATGAATGGATGTCGGCGATCGGCTCACGCAGGAATAGATAAAGCCACCGCTTGCGCACCAACAGTGGAAATAGCAGTGCATCAGTACTGTCCCGCGATATCATTCGGCGAAATGACGCAACCAAACTTTTGTTCGGAGTTTGTCGCGCACTTTATAGTTTTTGATTGCCTGCTCAAGGTCGCCGAAAGCCGATGTCTCCCTGTCGGTGCCGATCTCAGTCAACCTCATCGTGTACCAGGCGGTGATCCCGCCCTCCGGGGCATCGGAAAATCTGGGAAAGAGCGGGTCAGGTGTCCTACCTGCTTTCCAAAGGTCGGGAAGCGATGGCTCGAGGACGAGCGCACGCGCAAGACCGACGATATCAATTGCACCACTTGCTACGGCGTCTTCGGCCTGTGCCCGCGTCTTGAAACCGCCTGTCAACATAAGGGGTTTTGTCGTTACAGCGCGCGCGCGCTTTGCAAACTCGAGGAAGTAGGGTCCACGTCCTGTCCCGTCGGAGGCGGACTTTGCTCCGGGGAAGTAGGTCCCGCCGCTGATGTCGATCAGGTCAACCGAAGAGCGGTCCAGCGCCGCCACGACGGTGAGCGCATCTTCCGTGTTGAACCCACCCTGAAGCTGGTCTGAGGAATTGAGCTTCACTGCGATTGGAAAATCCGGACCGACAGCCGAGCGAGTCGTATCGATGGCTTCCAGCAGAGGCTGCATACGATTGGCGATTGTCCCTCCGTATTTGTCGCTCCGCCTATTGAACAGTGGCGAAAGGAACTGGCTAAGCACGCTGCCAAACCTGCGGGGGAGTCGGCAAGACCGTATCCAACGGTTTGCGGACGCGTTCCCATGATTGCCGCAACCCCGAAGCCCTTGTTCAGATACTCCCTGGCCTCGTCAAACACCGCCCTTTCCTCGGCGGTCAGGTTTGACGGGGCCGGATCTCCGTCTTTCAACG
>NZ_JACIEE010000019.1 GCF_014196765.1 Mycoplana azooxidifex | reverse complement strand
AAATCTCCATAGCCTTCGACTGGGGTCCGCGGGTTCCTTCCTCGGGGACTTTCGTACGCCTCGCGGCGCCCGAAACTCTTCACGGAAGCGGACTGCCCGCTCCCGGCAGAGCTAACACGAAATGCGGATATCAGAGCTCTTACCGCCAAGGTCTCGGATTGGCCCTGAGCGGACATTAGGCGATCTTGGCGCGAATGACCGCGTTGCGCCTTCAAGTCGGCCGAAGAGACCAGCTTGGCCGCAGCCCAAAAGCAGACATCGCCAGTGACAGGGCTGGACGGCTTGATTGCGGTAAAGGTGGTCATTAGGCGGTGCGAATGAACGGCCGCTGAGTAAGACGGGACAAGTCGACTATCTATGCAATTGACTCAAAAGAACTTCGCATGGAAGTTGCACAGACAACGAGATCGGCGCGGCCGCAGAATTTCACCCTGAATATGGAGCGATATGATGTGTCTATCGATGAAAGACCTGCTCAGCGCGGCTTCGGCGCTAGTATTTCTTGCCGGAATTGCTCACGCCCAGACAGCACCGAAGATGAAAATGACGACGCCGATACCGGACTCCATCATCACTCCGGAAAGTGTCGAAACGCGGCTTGGGACGCTGAAATTCAACGATGGTTTCCCGGACAAGGCCACCTCCGAGAAACTCTACGACAACCTCGACTTCATGCGCGGTGTCGAAGCCTTTCTCAATGCCATGCCGGGTGCGTCGGCCGAAGCGATACGGGTTGGCATTGCCAGCCAGGGCGCGGATAACAACCAGACGATCCTTATCTTCGAAGACCTGATGGACTCGCGTTCGCTGTTTCTCACCGGCAACACCGAGAGCATCTACAACTTGATGTGGCTCGACACCAAAGCGGGGCCGCTGGTGATCGAAACGCCGCCGAACATCCTGGGCATGATTGATACGCACTGGTTTGAATATGTCGGGGACGTCGGAAATGCCGGTCCGGATCGCGGCAAGGGCGGTAAGTATTTGCTCCTGCCCCCCGGTTACAAGGGCGAGATACCGGAAGGCTATTTCGTGCTTCGCAGTGCGACTTACGGCAACCTGTTTTTCTGGCGAGGCTTCCTTGAAGACGGCAGCACGAAGATCGCCGTCGAAAACACCAAGAAGTTTGCCAAGGTGTACCCTCTGTCGGAGGCCGACAATCCGCCGGCAATGAAGTTTACCAACATCAGCGGCAAGGAATTCAACACAATCCATTCCAACGATTTCCACTTCTACGAAGAAGTGAACCACATCGTTCAGTACGAGCCGAACGAGGCGTATCATCCGGAGGTGCTGGGGCAACTTGCGGCCATCGGCATCGAAAAGGGCAAGCCGTTCGCCCCTGACGAACGCATGAAGAAGATCATGACCGAAGCGGTGGCTGTCGGCAACGCAACGGCTCGCACGATCACCTTCAATACGCGGATGAAGGACGCATACTACTATCCCAATAGTGCGTGGTTCACCGGTTTTGTCGGCGGCAGTTACGAATTCCTTCTTCAGCCCGGCGTTCGCTACCTCGATGCGCGGGTGCTGTTTCACTACTACGCGACGGGCATCACCCCGGCTATGGCGATAAAGCGTGTTGGCATCGGCTCACAATACGCGGGGGCGACAACCGACAGCGAGCGGAAGCCCCTAGACGGCAGCAAGACCTACAAGGTTCACCTGCCGCCCAACATCCCGGCGAAGGACTTCTGGTCGTTCGTCGTCTATGACAACCAAACCCGCTCGATGCTGCAGACCGACCAGCAATTCCCGAGCATAGGCAGCGACAAGAAGGACCTAGTCGTCAATGCAGACTCTTCAGTGGATGTCTGGTTTGGCCCGACAGCGCCGGAAGGTCACGAGGCCAACTGGGTGCAAACCGTTCCCGGCAAGGGGTGGAATGTGCTTCTGCGCCTTTATGGTCCGCTGAAGCCGTGGTTCGACAAGACCTGGAAGCCGGGTGAATTCGAAGCGGTCAAGTAGGATCAAAATGCGCGCGTTGAATTAGCGACACAAATGCTCGCAGCCAGCGGTATCCACCTGCAATGCCGATCCGACAGCTTCTGTCGGATCGGGCCGCGGCGAACGCGGCATTGCAGCGCTTTTCCCGTCGGTCGCCGACCGCCGAGATACGGATTCATGCCTCCGCATGAATGTTCACTCGCCTAAGATTTCGGTGTCTGCTTTGGGCCAAATGCGGCCGTTCACTTACTATATCGGTGCCTCGAATTACATGGCCAAACTCGAATTACATGGCCAAAATTGAACCTTTAAGGCTTGTTAGTTTCGGCGGGCCCGCCTTTCAACCACAAACCGGACGGGACCTTATCGGCCGGAATGAATATCGACTTACTGGTTGGCCAGAACGGTATTAACTCTGGCTGGTAGCCTTTCGGGTAATAGACTTCTGGCGCAATCTCAGCGTCCCGAATCGACTGCTCCTGGATGTCTTGACGCTTCGTGTGCGGCGCGGGGATAACTAATCCCCCCATCGCTGCAATATCGAACTTCGGCGGCGAGGAGCTTGGGAAGTCCGGAACGATGCCGTCTCTTACCCAGACCTTGTCCTTGGTCAGGTTGACCACCACCATGTCAGGCGCTCCAAAATGGAAAGGCCCTTTGTAGTGATAACGAATTTGGGAAAGAAGTTCGGCGTTTGAATAGGGGTCGTAGCTCATATGGGTCGTCATCGCCATGCGCGGCTTCAACTCATTGAAAAGGTATCCTGCCGCATAGCCGGGGTTGTGCGCCGAGTCGATTGTATTTCGGGCAATCACAGGCAGTACGCCCATCACGGTAGAACTGATCGCTACTAGCTCGACTTGTACCTCGGTGACGACCACGTCACAGCCCTTGGCGTATTTGATGGTGAGCGAGTTGGGACGACCATCGCCAGTGAAGGCGACGCACATGCCGTTCCAGTCGAGCCGATAGGCTGATGCTCCGTCCTCGGTATGCGATTGACGCCAATGCGTGACTTTAACGCCATTCTTCTCATAAGCCACACCGCCATCGTCGCGAAAATCGAACTCACTGACTTCCATGTCGAAGCCTTTGCCGATGGGCGAGGTGTCAAAGCTAGCGCGATGCCAAGTCAGCATCTCCTTCATTCGATCCATCATGTAGCGGACGCCATACTCGGGCTTTGCGCCAGATGGGCCGGTGATGCGCAATGGCTCGTGCCAGCGGCCGGACCAAGCGCCGAACATGTAGACATACGGTACCGTGGCAACGTGGTCCCAGTGCAAATGGGTTAGAAAGATATCGTTCAGCCGATTGAGCGGCACGCCTGCCGCCAGATAGTTGGCGATCGAGCCCGGGCCCATGTCGAAAATGAAGTTGTCGCCGTTTCCAAGCTCGACGTAAACCGAGGTTCCCATTTGTCCGGGCCGTGGCAACGGTGAACTGCCCATGAATGTCACGCGAACTTCGTCCGCCTGGACTTCTTCGGTCTTTGGAAACCAATTCGAAGCGCTCTTCAGCCAGGGCATTGGTGCGACACCGTCGAAGGTCAGCCCTTCTTTCCAACGCCCCATGGGCGAGCCGCCAGTCGCTACACCTTTCAAAACACCAGCGTCAGTCTCGTAGCCTTCGGCTGCCATCTTGTCAGGCTGCACGGCAGCCGGTTGATTCTGGCCGAAAGCCCCCGTCGTTAATAGTCCGAGGGCAATGCTTACACCAAGGGCGTCAATCCGAACTCGCATTTCGTCCCCCTGAACATGTTTCCAACTGCTCACCGTCGCCGATACCTCGTATCGCAGATGGTTCGCATTCTCATGCAGTCTATGGTCGAGAAAGGTAGGTGCTACCTGCACTCTACTCTGTCCGCATTGTTTCCGCGAATCGGTTTTCGCTACGGAGAGTGGCGGCCATCAGTGCCAAAATCTACTAACTGTTCATCAAATGACGACGCGTCAGAGTCCGGCTTGGGCCAGTTGCAGACATTGAGACGCTTCTTAGAACGCGGACAAGCGCTCGATGAACCAGAAGGACGCCATGGTGCCGATCATGTAGGTCGCAGCCAAGAACGCCCGGCGGCCAGCAGAGGGCGGATATGGCACCAGTCTTACAAGTCCGACCAGTGCAATCACCGCAGCGATAAACATCAATTGTCCGACCTCGACACCGATATTAAAGAACAGCAAAGCAAGCGGGATATCCCCTGACGGAAGAGCTAAATCTGCTAGTGCGCCGGCAAAACCTAATCCATGCAGCAAGCCGAACGCAAAAGCGACCAGCCAGGGCTGCTGCGCCGTGAGGCTGGTTTGACCTTTCTGAATGCGAATGATCTCGCAGGCGAGCAAAAGAATGCTGAAGGCGATTGCCGCCTCCACGGGTGGTCCTGGCACATGCACGAACCCGAGGGTCGCCAGCGTCAGCGTGATGGAATGCGCCGCAGTGAACGCCGTCACCGTTAACAACAACGCCCGCCAGCTACGCGCGATGAACATCAACGCGAGGACGAAGATCAGGTGGTCGTAACCGAACAGGATGTGTTCGATGCCATGAATGATGAATGTCTTAACCACGGCGATGCGTTCCGGCCGGGAGGCGACGTCGACCCACGGCTGCGAAGGATGGATCATCGTGATTGTGACCGCCCCATCCAACATGTGGACCCGTACGAGGACATCGGTGATGGTCGCCTGAAGACCGACGAATTCCACACGCTTTCCAGAGAGGGTTCCGCCCGCCGTTTCTATGACGCGCGTCTCCACAAACGAGTCCGGAATTTCGCGCTCGGCGGTCGTCACATTGCGAACGCTATCCGGAAACCGCAGGGCGACCGGAAGACGCATCCCCGAAAGCATGGGAGTGCGCCAGACGATCTTGTAGCGGTTTGCGCCTAGCTCATCGATCTGCAGATAGGCGGGGCGAATCTCGTGAGCGGTGGCGGCCCCGGCCAGCGCCAGGAAGCCCGCAATGACAGCCATGAAAAACGTGGCCAATATTCGCTGCAAGCTCATTGTGCCGACACCTCAAGCCCCAGATTGTATCCGGGCGGTACCTTCAGGTCCTGAAAATCAGCAGCTTCGATAGGCGGTACGACAACCGAGTAGCGGGATCGCATTTCCTCCAGGGAGCTGCGCTTTATCTCTTGATATTGGTCCTGAATCCAGCCGGCCTTTACGTTGGGCATCACCTCTGCATAGGTCGGGATGCGTCCCGGCTCGATTGAGTCGATCCAGACGAGATGCCATCCGTACCCGGATTTAACGGGACCAACCCACTTGCCTGCTGAAAGCTGGAACAGCGCCTTGGAGAATTCGGGCCCGAATTCCTTCGCCATCTGGCCGGGAGTCGCGTCGCCATAGTGGTTCTGGAACATAAAGGGGTCGCCGACCGTAGCAACTCCACTGGAGCCGGGTGATTTGCCTCCTACGAGAGCTAGAGCTGCCGCCGCGACCTCCTCGGTACGCTTCCCGTGTCGGTCCGTCGAGAAGTAGTAATGGCGGAAGGTCGCATGCGCGGGGAGCGCGAAGGTCTCCGCGTTCTTGTCGAACCATGCCTTCAGGTCGGCATCCGTCGGTTCCTGCATCGAGGCAACATCCGAGGCGAGGAAGTCCATCTTCTGCGCCAGCCTACGCTTGACCACCTCGTCGTCGCGGTCAAGTCCGAGGGCTATGGCCTCCCGGAAGAGGATTTCCTGTGTCACCTTCTGGTCGACAAGACCGCGTATTTGGTCGGGTGTCGGGGACGAGCGTCCCTGCGCCAGCCAACTGATAGCCAGTTGCCTCAGGTCGTCCTTCGTCAGTACAATCTGGTTCGTATTCGCCACCTCTTCCTGTGTCGGCGTCAGCAGGTGGTATGCACCGAACAGGATCACACCCACGACAAGGAAGTGAAGCAGCGGTTCGCCGAGTGCTCTCCGCCACCTGCTCTTCGCCGGCTCCGTTGTCCGCACATGGCTAGCATCAGGTGCGATGGGAAACAGTTCCATAGCGACTGCCTCCGTTTACTGAATGACGGCCTGGATTTCATAGTTGGCGTAGCCGAATTCATTGCTTCTGGAGGCAACGTACTTGTCACCCGACTTGTAGACGGTGAGCTCGAATGGGCTCCCGTCGATCGTCGTGATGATGTGGCCATTCTTGATGGCGTAGTCGGCAGTCGAGCCTGATGTGCTCGGATGCATGATCTGCAGGACGTCGTCCGCGCTAGGCGCGCCACCGTTCAACTCGGTGATGACGCGCTGTCCGTGCTCGCCAAACAGAACATCGAAACTCTTGTCGGTCACCCTATTGCGAACTTTGGCCGTCTTGCCGACGACGAGTTTCTTCAATTCATCGTCAGTGAGCGCGACAGCTCCCGCCTTGGTCAAATCTTCGACGGTCAGGCCGCGCTCCGCCTTGGCGACGGCAGCAGGCGTCGGCGTGTACCAGATCGGCGACGTCCACGCGCGCTCCTGAACCGTCGCTGCCACGCTGCTGGGCGGAAGTATGCCGAGCTTGGCGGCGTCATATGTGCTCCAGCGCGGTGTCGGAATTTGGAGAACACGCGAGTAGTAGAAGGCGTGCAGGCTGGGGTCGAACTCCGGGTCCGCCCATACAGCCTTCAGTTCCACCGCGCCGATGTCGTTGGTGTAGGTCGCCTTTGTGATATCGACCGTGCTTCCAATAGGTGGCAGTTTCCCGGTGACCGGATCGGGCTGGCGGTTTCCAGCCCAGGCGACGTCGAATATCTTTTCGAAAATCTGTCCCTGCTTGGTCCAGCCCTTGACGATCTGGATGCGATCGAGATTGCCGTCGTCGGGGTCTTTCACCGCCGACACGATAAAGGAAGGAACCTTGTCGTCAGCGGCGGGAAGATCGCCGCCCATCGGAACACCGCTGGTATAGGCGGTCTTCGCCCAATCTGCATTGGCGAGAACGCCCCTGTCGTAGTCCCAGCCGCCGAACATCCGTGCTTGGATGCGCACACCGCTGGTGGCGTAGACCTCCTTGCGCTGCATGGCGTTGAAGATGGAGTCGCGGGTGTTCTGTTCTGCCCAGACAACGGTCAGCCCGGATGTCCCGGTCTGGAGGACATTCATACCCGAAGCGACCGTACCCGCCAGTCTAGCGGCAGGGGTCGCGTCGACCAAGCCATGATCGCCAAAGAAGTTCGACTGCGAATAGGCCGTGACCGTGTTGTGCGAGTCCCCCGCGCCGACTACGCCGAACTTGTAGGGGTTGTAGCCGCGGGTCGCCTGCAGGGCCAAACCGTTCTCGTAGGCTTCACGGGCATAGCTGCCGTGAATCTTAGCCGTACTGTTATCGATACCGATCAGGTAGTTCATGATCTCGAAGTTGGCGAACTCGTCATTCGGCGATAAGTCCGGATGGGTTTCGGATGCGCCCTTTGCCTGCTTGAGTTCCGTCAACGGCTCGTTGGTCATGCGCTGCTGCGCCCAGGCGGCGTCGAGCGGATTGCCCTTGCTGTCGACATCGGCGGGAAACATGATGCCGTTCGACAGGTTCGCGTTGTGGGAGATGGCCAGCACCTCGTTTCCGGCCTTCCTCTGCCCGTCCATCCAGGTCCAGAGGTCTTCAGGATGGTCAGACTCGAGAGCCGAGAACGGCGCGGGCGGAACCTTCGCGCAGTCCTTGAAGAAGACGTTTCGATGCATGTTCTGGTTACTGGGCATTGACGTCCACTCGTACGAACAGAAGGCGGTGAACTGGCCAGGCTTGTTGTATTTGTCCGCGATGGCGACGTTCTCCTTCCAGATAGAACCCGTGAGCTCGGGGTTCACCAGTTCGGAGAGCGGCTTGCCGCTGGCTATGCTGTCCGCGAGAAACGAGAAAATCTTCGTGGCAGGATTATCTTTGGTCACCTTTAGCTTCGCGGCGATCGGCAGCTTGCTGACCGGAGACGTGGGGTCGTTAGCGAGCCTGACAACACCGACATATTCCGAGTGATCGGTCACCCCCTGAAAGTCGAGGGGTGTCTTGATCTTCACGTCGAAGCCGGCCGGATGCTTGATGGTGTGGCCCATAGAATACTGGTAGGCCTCTTCCGGCCCTGTCACCGTGTTTCCGATGATGTAAGCATCCAACGACCAGCTCGTATGTTGGTGGGTCTGGCCGAAGTAGGCGTGACGCTCCTGCGCCAGAGCGGAAGTCGTCGCGGCGATGAAGATGGCCGAAGATAGTAGGAAAGTGTTTCTGTTTATCCGGCGCATGACAAGGCATCCTTCTCTCGACGTCAGCGTGAGTGAATTGCAATGCACGTATATGGACAGTCAGGATGGCACGGATGGGTTGTTGCAGGTTTGCCGAGCCATAACAATAGATACATATCTGCGGCGGCCCGAACTTCAATCCGATCGAGGGTTTTTCGCTAACCGAACTTTAAGGCCATCGCTGAGTGTGAACGAAGCGTAGTGGAATACCCCAACATTAAAGTTGGCGAGGACTGCATGGGCAATCGGTGACGGCCGCGAAGTATCCGGACATCAAAGTCGAGTTCATCGTCGACTACGGCTTGGCAGACATCGTCGCTGAACGGTTCGATGCAGGCGTCCGGCTTGGAGCGATTGTTTCGCAAGGCATGATTTCCGTGTGCATCAGTCCTTACCAACGGATGATCGTCGTCGGCAGCCCGGACTACATCGAGAAACATGGTATTCCTTCATCACCACAGGAACTCACGGCGCATCAATGCATCAATCTCAGGCTACCGACACATGGCGGAACCTATGCCTGGGAGTTCGAAAAGGACGGTGAGGAACTGAGGGTGGACGGTCAGGTCATCTGCAATGGCATCAGGCAAATCTTGAACGCAGCGATCAGCGGCTACGGTTTCGGCTTCGTGCCTGACGGCCTCGCGATACCCGACATCGAAGCGGGACGGCTGGTCCAAGTGCTATCCGATTGGTGCCCCTCGTATCCGGGGTACCACCTCTATTACCCGAGCAGCCGGCAATCCTCCGCAGCGTTCAGGGTGGTCCTCGACGCATTAAGGCAGAAGTGAGTTTCCAAACCTGCGTGGGTCCCATTCTGTCTGCAGCGCGCCCCATGTCGGCCTTAGGGACCAGCTTGGCGGCTGCCCGAAAGCAGACCGTCGCAGGACTGGCTGGACGACTGCCATTGGTGGAAGTTAAACCTATCGAAGTTCTTGACGTTAAGCTCCCGTCACGAAGCGAGGCGTTGTGGGAAAGGTGTATGCCTGTCGCAACATGCGGCAACCATCTGCTTGGCGTGCCCTGAGGCTAGCGGCGGACAAGAGTGGTGATCTTGCATAGATCATTTCTGATCGTCGTGGCAGCCACGCCTGCCTGCCCCATCGCGGCACTGATCTGATCCAGTCCAATCACGACATCTCCTGCTGCGTAGAGACCTGGTACTGTCGTCCTCTGATGGTTGTCGACCAGAACGCATCCGTCGTCTGACTTACGTGCACCAATCCCTGCTGCCAGCTCCGATCGAATGTCCGATCCCAGCGCGGCGTATACTGACGCAAACACAAGGCTCCCCGTTTCGGTGGTGATGCGGATCGCCTCTTGCTCCAGATGGATCGATGTCAACGGACCCTGTTTGATCGCGATACCAAGCTCCACCAGCCGAGCCCTTTGCTGCCGAGAAAGCCCGTCCAGCCTTTCGGGTGACACCAGGGTCAGGTCTTTTGTAAAACTCCTTAGAAAAACTGCCTCCTGGAATCCATTTGATCCAGCCCCAAGGACCGCGACGGTCTTGTCCGTGACCTCGAACCCGTCACAGACGGGACAGTATCGAAGGAGCCCACGAGCGACCGCCTCGTCGTGTTGAGTGGACGGAATTGAGGGTCTTCGATTGACGACGCCGGTAGCGATGAGGACTGCCCTCGCCAGGATGTTACCTGTGCTCGACGACACGACATAGGTCCCGTCCCCATTCTGGAGTTCGGTTACCCTGTCAAGACACGTTTCGGCCCCGTACTTGGCCGCTTGCGCCCGCATTCTGGCCAGCAGTTCCGCACCACTGATGCCGTCGGGGAACCCCGCTAGGTTATGTGATATCGGGATGCTCGCGGCGCGGCTGGTGTTGTCGTCGAACACTGTCACCGAAAGATGGAAGCGCGCTAGGTAGATTGCCGCCGTCAGTCCTGCGGGTCCGCCGCCGATGATGACGCAATCGCGAATCTCAGTCTTTTCCGCGTCGACCTTAGCTCTACCCTGAATCGCTGTCGCGTTGGCGGTCATCTTCGGTCCGATGGGCGAGCGTTCATTTAGCTTGAGCGATGCGCCATGAAGAAGAAAGATACGAAGAGAGACGACCACCCGACGAACCGGGTGGCCTGTGTCATGCTAGGTCAGGCAGCCTTAGCTTTCTGATTAGCGGATGCCACCGCGAGGACGCTCAAAGCCTTGTCGGTCTTTGTTTCCTCATCGAGAGTTGCGCCCAAAAGAGTTGCTGCGTCCTTCATTCCGAGCGTTTCAGCCCAACGCTTGAGCGTGCCGTAACGTGCCATCTCGTAGTGTTCGACAGCCTGCGCGGATGATACGAGACCGGCGTCCAACGCGGGTGTCCCCTGGTATTCCTCGAGGATTTCTTCGCCCTCTTCCAGAATCCCTTCGATGGCCGGACAGGTTTTGGCCTGCGGACGCTTGCCGAGGATTTCGAAAACCTGCTGCAGACGGTCGATCTGGCCTTCTGTTTCCTCGCGATGTTTCTCGAAAGCCGCCTTCAGCTCAGGGGACTGAGCGCCTTTTGCCATCTTCGGCAGGGCCTTCAGAATTTTTCGCTCGGCGTAGTAGATGTCCTTCAGCGTATCGAGGAACAGGTCTTCCAACCGTTTTTCGGTCATGGGGTTTCTCCATTTATTGTTGTTGGGGATACGCAGACACAACCCGTCGATGGTTGGATAGTTCCGGTGTAGCTAAAATAAACATCTGTCGTCGCGCCGCACAGAAAATCGATGGTCTTCTGGCCCCATCACTGGACGCCCAATTCTTTTGTGCAGTGCAGCAACCATTCGCGTATAGATGCGTTGGGCGGTGTCAGCATCGCGTTGGCCATTGCAACATAAGGATGCTCTGAAATGAGAAATCTATCGGACACCATTGCCCGCCTTGCCACACTCAAAGCTGCGTATGGTCAGGGGAAACTTCGTTCCCCTCGTGACCGTCTGAAAGATATGAACACAACCGGCTCCAATCCCGGAGCCCTGAGAGCGAGGACATTCATTCCAGAAAATCTCGTCTCGGGCGCGCCGCTCGTGGTTGTCTTGCACGGCTGCACGCAAAGCGCGGCCGCGTACGATGACGGCTCCGGTTGGTCGGTTCTGGCTGAGCGATATGGATTTGCACTGCTCTTCCCCGAGCAACAGCGGGCGAACAATCCCAACCTCTGCTTCAACTGGTTTGTGCCGGGCGATGCAAAACGCGACGCAGGCGAAGCCCTTTCGATCCGCCAGATGATCGAGACCATGGGGAAGAGATACGGATTGGACCGAAGCCGCATTTTCATAGTCGGACTTTCAGCGGGTGGTGCGATGTCATCAGTGATGTTGGCCAGCTATCCTGATATCTTTGCTGGCGGTGCCATCATCGCGGGATTGCCCTATGGCAGCGCGACGACCATGCCGGAAGCATTCGATCGCATGCGTGGCCATGGCGGGCCGAGCGAAACCGAACTGCAGAAACTTGTTCGCAGTGCGTCCCCCTACCAGGGAAAGTGGCCGACGATTTCCGTTTGGCACGGAACTGCCGACAGCATTGTCGACGCATCGAATATGGAGACCATCATCCGCCAATGGGCAGGACTGCACGGTGTCCAGGCAACAGACTACGTCTGCGAGAGTGAAGAGAGGTATCTGCGCAAAGTCTGGCATGGCGCGGACGGACGGGTGCTCATCGAATCCTACGCAATCCATGGCATGGGCCATGGCACGCCTTTAGCAACCGGCGGCCCAGACGGTTACGGAAAAGCCGGTCCCTACATGCTGGAATCCGGCATATCCTCCACACTACAGATTGCAACGTTTTGGGGCCTTGTAGACGCTGCGCACCGTCGTCGGGACGATACAGCAGACACTCCGTCGGAGGACTACGTCCACACGGGCGAGATTCTCATGCCTGGAGCGCTCGCCGATGCAAACGAGACGGATCGGTCAAATCGACGTCAACATGGTTCGGCGGACGCGCAGCCCGTGGGTATTCAGAAAATCATCGAAGACGCACTCCGCGCTGCGGGGCTGATGAAGTAAGCCCAAAGTCCGTCGCATGCTTCGGACTGATCAACAATCGATACCTTGCCATCAGTCCATGCATTGCGGAGTCAAGACGAAAAGCCGTCGCGCGGCGAATGCGACGGCTTAACCTACGTGTAGTGGAATGGAATCACGGGATTGCTACGGCCGTTGGCTTTCCAAACGCCCTCACGAGCATACTGGCCGCCACAGTAGGTTTTCGCACTCCGTTTTTGTATAGACGGATCACCGCGCGACCTAGTGCCTCGGAGCTGCCGTCATCACCGAAAATCCTGCAAGCTTGCCTTGCCGCCTCGAACATCTCCTGAAGCCGACCCAGTTCATCAGGTGCGAATACGGCGTCGACTGGCGGTGCGTCATCGTGATGAAGTTTGTCTTCCGGCGGCGGATGTAAATGGTGCATAGGTATCTCCCTAGTGGGCGAGAGATGCCAACCCCCTGTCGTCGCGCGCCGTTAATGAAAGGACGATATGCCGACTGTGCGCCTTTATGGGGACTTTGTATATAAACAAAGACATACCGATCGAGAACAGTGCGCGCCCGCTGTGATCGACGGTCAAGAATGCTGTCCCCTTGATGAGCAGGATGAAAGCTGTCCGATAGGATATCGCGACCGCTGCCAGAACATGATGCCGTCAGGCGGCTGCGTCCCTGAAGTTGCCGTCGACATATCAGTACGCAAGCACGACCCCTACAATGAACACAAGCGCCATGATTGGTATCCACCGCCCAACGATGTCATCGCCAAGCAAGGAGACCAATTGAGCCGAGGCGTTAAGGTAGGTCAGGCGCAAGGTTTCGGAGAACATACCGTCCTCCTTTCAGATCAGGGCCAGGGTTGATTTGCCCTCACACAGCAGCGCCCGTGACATGACTGCTGAAGGGCAGACAATGCGCGCTCCTGTCCCCTTTAGCAAATGGTCATTGAGGTACTTCGGCGAGGGGCATCCCGTCCAAGACTGATTACCTGTTTCGCCAGCGTGGGGGCCGCCGATCGGGATATTGGCGTTCAAACATGCGTCTCGCCGGGCGGCAACCACCTTGAGGTTGATATGTGGCAGTCTCGCTCCAAAGGGGGACGAATTCATGCAAGGTTTTGAATCCTCTGGTGCTATAGTAATTTTCTCGCCCGCAATAACGCGGATTCGGTCATTTACGATCGGACAAGGTCATGGACATCCCCACATGGATTAAACCCGCACTAACCGGTGCGGCTTTTGGCGCTTTTGCCATGGTTGTTTTTGGATTTTCTTGGGGGGGATGGGTGACCAGCGGTACGGCACGTAGTATTTCCGCCTCGGATGTATCATCGGGCGTCGCTCTCGCCTTGACTCCCTACTGCATTGAACGGTCGAAGGGCGACCCTGCGGCAACTAAAGTGCTCGCGGATATCAAGTCTGCATCACTCTATGGGCGTCGCTCGATTGTCGAGAAGTCCGGCTGGGCTACCCCCCTGGGAGCCGACCAGCCAAACTCCGCTCTAGCCTCGGCTTGCGGGGATGAACTGATAAAGGCCCTGTGAAAATAGAGCACCCTCTGGCTACTCCAGTGCAAAGGTTCGGTTCGCGGCTTGTGGCTGTCGTGGCCGCGAGGACGCCCGCATGCTGTCAGCGGCTCTCAACGAGGCTAGTTCCCGGTGCCGAGCAATGACAGCAGCCATAAAGAACACCTGCCGCGCGGTTTCTAAGCCGATGCCCGGGACACCTATGAAAAGGGCCAAGACAATCCACTAGACCCTCTCTTCATCCTTAGAAGATGAAGACGGAACGTGGAAAGGCTACCCAACCCTGTCGGGTATTGTAGATGAGCCGCCGTGTTGGCTGGCCAACAGAGGAGACTGACATGAGCTGGCAACTTCAGGACAATGCCAACCGATCGGGGCGCAAATCCTCGCAAAATCGCGACCAAACGACGATTGCCTCGATGCGAATTACCGAACAAGAAAAACACGCTCGCGATCGAAAGAGCCTGGAACTGCGCGAACTCCGCCTTTCAGCACCAATTGCAATGCCCGCCCCGCCCAAGGCAAAGCAATAAGAAGACGTGATGACACAGTTCTGAAGAATCCGGAATCCTGGGCGCACTGTATATCTTCCCTCGACGGCGTCGATATCCGACTTTTCCAAAACGTAAGCGGCAGGACTACTATGTCAGGCGAGAGCATGGAGGAGTGCTCCTCGGACAAAAGATGTTGGGCTGTCATCGCGGGTCCGAATGAAACCTGCACTCGCTTGCGTTACGGGCCGTTGCGGCGCATCGTACAAGTGTCGGTAGCATTGTCACGGGCACTACTGTTTGAGGGCTAGTTACCCTGGCCCCAATGAGAGGAGGACGCCATGTCTTCCCATCCAAGCTTTACCGCCATCTCCCCCAGCGAAATGGAAATGATCCAGTCAGTCTTGGCCAAGGCGGGCTACGACGACAACGTTCTGAAGGACGACCAACAACATAGCAACGCGGCCGCACTCCTTGTGATGAAGCTGTTCCGCGCGGGTGAGACCTCTCCGCATGCTCTCTCAGCGCAGTTGGAGTACAACTTCGGGAAGGCGAGTCGAAACAAGCTTCCCTACCAATCGCCATTTGCGCGCTATGCCATTCAAGGCCTGCCCCGCAATCTGAGAGAACACGGTCGTGTCTTCAGCAAGGTGCGTGCGCGATCCATCGAAGCAGACGAACAGTCCTGGGAAAACGAAGGCGGCGCGGTAGGCCACACCCGTGCTTGCTCGCCATTGCTGTTCGACAGCACAATTGCTCTGGCCCTGAAAGGTGAGCGGCAATGTCTAACCGATCACTGATGGCTACCTTGCTGGTGCTGTTATCAATCGCGATGGTTTGGACTTTCCGCCCGGAACCCGGAAACCATCAGTACGGTCCGGCGACACTGAGTGAGCCAACGTCATCGCAATAGAAGGGCGGGCGATACCGGACATGATAGAGAGAACGACAAACAGCGAGATAACTTTCGCGCACCCGTTTGCACTGAGTAGCCTTGTGGCACCTTTACAAGCTGGGACTTACCGTCTCGTCGTTGATGAAGAGCTTATCGAAGGGCTCAGCTTCCCGGCCTATAGACGTGTGGCGACCCATCTTGAAATCCCTGCAATTTCAGTGGAAGCGGGCACACGCCAGTTTTTGCAGGTCACCGCGGCGGAGATTGAGAGTGCACTTCGAAACGACGCAGAAATGGCGATAGGCTGGCCGACGAACTAGGAGCACGCGCCCCTGATATCGTTGGAAAAATGGAAAGACCATTTCCCGTCACATCCATCAGCAGCCAGCATCGCTTCGTGATCGTCCGCATCGGTCGACGTCACCTCTACCCGATCGCGATCAAATCTCAGGCAGCCGGTCAGGCCGACTGCCTCCAATCGGACTGCATCCGTAAGCGAAAGGCACATCCATGACACTGATCTTTCCAAACCGCAGCCGCAGCTACGACGACGCGATGAATGCCGTCCGCTTTCTAGGCTACGACGGCATGTTTGAGGTGCCATTCTCTATCGAGGCTGCCGCACTCGGGAAGTCAGGCTCTTCGGAGATCATAGCTTCAGAATGTCTGGTGGCATTCGATGCGGCACGCGGCACGATCCTCGAAGTTGCGAAAAAGGCATATGCGCGTGACCGCCGGACTCTCTATGTGCTGAAAGCCAAAGATTTCCGATAGATTTGGCCGCGCAATTCCGAGACCTCAATGGAGCAAGGCTATGAATCCTCACCCTCGACTAACCATGAACGCTGGTACTGGACTGTTACTCCTCATTTGTACCGGCACGGCTGCCGCCATGCTATATGTTGTTCTGACCAGTATCACATACTAATCGCCCTCGCCGTAACAGTGGCAGTCTGGCGTCGTCGGCTTTGCGCCAGTCCCGTGACAGGGCGGTTCCGGCTTGAGCGGCCTGTCCGCAATGCGCCCGCATGTCGGCCGTAGAGACTAACTTGGCCGTTGCCCGAAAGCAGACGTCGCCAGCGACAGGGCTGGACGACTGAAAACGCCAAAAGCAGCCATTCATTCACGCCGCTCAGTGGCCGACATCATTCAGCTTTTCACGGCTTCGAGCGCTGCGGATTTCCGGTGCCTCGGCCAGACGAGAAAGAAGTCGGAGGGACCTCGAAGCACGACCTAGCCGATCTGGACGAGCCGCTTTTCGGCAAGGTCATTTACGATGCCAGACTGATCTGCGGCAACGAAGACAATGAGGCGCTTCCCGACACCTGCCTTGTTGCAGATGGCGACCTGCTTATAGGAACCTCATGGGTAGCATTCAGGCGACGGGCTACGACATCGTGGTTCAACCACTGGACGGGGCCACTCGGTGATGACGATGCACCGAAAATCAACTGCCCCGTTGCTTCGACCACAAGCGCGCTCAGGAGATCGCTGATGACGACCTTGCCGCTACGGTGCATCGCGGTGATTTCATTGGAGGTACCGATCGTTAAATCGGCCTGTGCCTGGCTGTTGGGCATCGGCCATGCGGCGAAGTCGTAGAACGGCACCATGACGTCACTCGCCTGCAGCTCTGCGATCTTGGCAAAGACATCGTCCAAGGTGAACCCTTCTGCCAGAAGCTCCTCGCATGCTCGCCATTGTTCGTCGGCCCACCGGCCGCCGTTCTCTTTTCTCAACGCAAGCAGGAGCGGAATGAGAGGCAGCTCGATGCCCGTGAACACGTCCGAGGAATTCGTCCGGATTTCGGGGCAGTTATAGACGGTCGCCCTCACACCCTTGGACCACGCATCTTCAGCTATGCCTTCGAGCCGCATCTTGGCGTAGCCCTGGGTGTAGTTGGTATAGGTCTGCCAACGGTACTCGCCGTCGATCAGGATACCCGTGCCGTGGTAGCCGTATGCTGTGTACCGAACCTGACCGCCCGAGGCTTCGCTACGCTTGCGGATCGCCGCGCTGAAATCGATCAGATGTCGGAACGTGTTGGCCGAGACCTCATCAAAATTCCGGAGGATCAGCTTGCCCATGTCACTGTCGAGCAGCGCCTGCGTGGACATGTGGCGCGCGCCAGTTCCCTTGTAGATGCGGTTGGCGACGACGAGGAATTTCTTCGCTTTCGGAATGCCGCCGGCCATCGTGTGGGCAAAGAATACGTTGTGGCCCTCGGGGATCATGCCGTCGAGGACAGCCATGACCTGCGCCAGCGCATCCGTGAACCGTGCCGTGGCGACAGCCTGACATTTTTCGATGTAGTCCCAGTCAAGCTTTTCAGACTCCCAGCCTTCCAGCGTCAGGCGAGCCAGAAGGTCGGTAGGCGTGGGGCCGCCCGGGGGAGCATCGAGATCGAAGCCGGCCATCAAGGGGACGTTGATGATCTCGCCGCCCAGCCGCGCCTCGGCCTCAGAAAGCTCTTGATCCGTCAGGGGCCGCAGAACATTGTTCTCGTCCCGCCTCCCGACCGTGATCCCCACGATCTGCATTCCCGCTTTCCGAGCCTGATCGACGAGACCGGTCGCATAGCCACGGCCGAACAGCTCGCCAAACAGGACGAAGACATCGCCGTTTCGAAACACGGTGTTTTCGGAGATGGTCTCCAGCGAGATTGGATTTTTCATAGGTTCAGTTCTTCAAACTTTAGGGTCGTCGGGCAGTCGCCACGACAGTCGTTAAAGTCTACTTGAACAAAGAGAGCTTCGATGGAAAGTCATTTAAAGTGACCGAACATCTCGAAACGTGAAGTACCACAACGACTTGCCCGCGGCCGCCCATTTGCCTTGCCCATGCCCCTTGATGATCGATTGACGAAAAACCTAAGGCCAAGCAGGTGTCGATCAATCCGCGAGCGCGCTTTCGAACTCCGCGACGATCGCCTTGATCAGCTTGCCCGTGATCCTGTCCTTCTGCCACAAGGCGGTCACCTCCACAGGCGAGGGTTCCCAGTCTGGCAACACGCGCACGAGCCTGCCTGTTGCCAGCTCCGCCTCGATCATGAAATTCGGCAGGTTTGCGACACCCAGGCCCGCGAGCACCGCGTCGATCAGGATTGTCTGCCTGTTGGCAGCAAAGCCGATCCGGGGATGAGCCTTGGCCGTCCCGCCTTCCGAGTTCCGCAAATCCCATTCTACGAGATCGCGACGGATGGCGACTGCCGGCACTTCGGCAAGGTCTCCGGGTTCATGAATGTCGGTGTGCCTGGTCAGAAAACTCGGGCTGGCGACCAAAGTCCTCGGTAGACTTGCGATCTTCTTCGACATCAACCCGGAATCGGCGAGCGAGCCCATCCTGACGACGAGGTCGTAACCTTCCTCAATCAGAGACACCCGACGGTCGGCAAGGGTCATGTCGATGACGACATCCGGGTAGCGCGTCTTGAACCGAATGAGGGCGGGAGCGAGGACTTCGGTCGCCATATCGGGCGGCAGGGACAGCTTGACTGTCCCAGCCAGTGCTACCCGTTCGTCCTGGACCTCGGCGACGGCCTCCTCGGCAAGCATGAACGCGTCGCGACTGCGATCGAAAAGCTGCTGGCCGTGTTCTGTTAGCACGATGCCCTTCTTGGTACGGCGAACCAGTCGGACGTTCAACGCTTCCTCAAGCGCCGAAAGGCGACGGGACAGTGTCGCCTTGGAAATCCCGGTGGCGCGCTCGGCGGCGGCTAGGCCGCCAGCCTGGGCGATGCGAACGAACAGCGCGAGGCCGTCAAAGTCTCCGAATGTCTTCATGTTCCATAAATGGAACACGAACTTGGCATTTTTCAAGTCTGCCGAGGTCTGTGTTTCAGGATTATGTTCTTCTTCAAGCAATAACGCTTAGCAAGCCAAAGGAGATCATGTCATGTACAAGCTGTTTACGCCCGAGAATTCCGCGCTGCTCCTCATCGACCACCAGGTCGGCACGATGCAGCTTATCAAGAACATCGACGTCGCCCAGGCCAAGCGTATGTCGCTGGCACTGGCGAAGGCTGCAAGCATCCTCGGCATCCCGACCGTCCTGACATCCAGCCAGGAAGACCGCCTGCAGGGACCGCTTCTGCCCGAGCTCCAGGAAATCCTTCCCGACGCCTTTGAGAAGCGCGTAAAGCGCGAGGGAATCGTCAACGCCTGGACCGACACCAACTTCAAAGCCGCCGTGGAAGCGACGGGCCGCAAAAACCTGATCATGGCTGGCGTTACCACCGACGTATGCCTGGTGTTCCCTGCGATCGACGCCGTCGGTGAAGGTTACAACGTCCAGGCCGTCATGGATGCATCCGGTTCGCCTTATGAGCTTTCGGAAGACATGTCCCGCCGCCGCATGCAGGACGCGGGCGTGATCCTGACAGCCACCAACACCATGATCGCGGAACTCGCCCAGAACTGGGGCACGGAGAACGGCCAGAAGCTCATCCAGCTGTTGTTCACGGAAGTCCTTCCGCCCATCGACGCCTAATCCGCCCCACGCCCGCTGCATAGAAAGAGTAACGTTTATGACCATCAGGGTACTTCCCATCCCCGAAAGCGGGATCGTGCCGCCCGAAACCCATCAGCAGCGGGCGCAGGGTCCCTTCCAGCTCCGCCGCATACGCCCCGGGATCATGCTCGGGCAGCCGGGTGACCCCGGGTTCGGGGGACTGGGAACCATCGACCACGCCAAGCTACAGCCCGGCCTCGTGGTGCGGATGCACGAGCACCGCAACGACGAGATCATTAGCTACATGCGGGCTGGCCAGATGCGCCATACGGACTCGGCTGGACACAGCGAGGTCCTGTCCTCCGGACGCCTGATGGTCATGAACGCCGGAAATGGCTTCTCGCATGAGGAAGAGGTCGTCGGATCGGACCGGATCGAGATGCTCCAGATTTTCGTTCGTCCAGAAGCCGCAGAACTGAACCCAGATGTCCAGTTCGTCAATCTCACGGAGGCCGATCGAAATGGCCACTGGCGGCTTCTGACGGGGCCCGTTGGGTCAAGTGCACCGACTTTCGTACGTCAGGCCGTCTACCTCTATGACGTGCGTCTCAATGCGGGCGAGGCCATCGATCTACCTTCGATGAAAGGCTTTGACCGATGGTTCTACGTCTTCGACGGCGAGGCGACCGTCGCCGATGAGAAGATTGCCAAGCACGTCGGGCTGATGGTGCCCGCCGAGGACAACGGCGTGACTGCAAGGGCTACGGTAGATTCCGACCTCGTGGTCTTTCTGGTGGACCGCAGTGCGAAATACTCACGCGAGGGAACGATGAGTGACTGATGCTCCGGGATGACTGCCTCAGAAATGGAGCAGTCATTTCCATTGTGAGGGTCTTTATCGCGTCTCCGCAGCACACGATCTTCAGTAGAATGGCAGGAAGGCGCTCCCCAATCTCCTTGGACTTCAGTGCACCAAGGCGACTGAGATCAGCGAATTCCCGAGTGACAACTCGGCGACGCGCCGGGAAACGAAATCCAAGAATATCCGAGGAGACTGACAATGCCATACCCCGACCACACCAACGCCACGCTGGCAGACCTCATTTCCCTGAAGGGGCGCACGGCCGTTGTTACGGGTGGAGCCGCGGGCATCGGGCGCGCGATCTGCAAGCGTCTTGCGGAGGCGGGTGCCGATCTGGTCATCGGTGATCTCGATGAGGCCAAGGCCGTCGAAACCGCTGCCGAGTTTTCCCGCTTCGGCGGCACGCACATTGGCGCGAAGCTCAATGTCAGCGACCACGCATCCATCACCTCACTCGCGGACCTTGCCGTGTCGAAGACCGGTCGCCTGAATATCTGGGTCAACAGCGCTGGTATCTATCCGTCGAATTCCGTGCTCGAAATTCCCGACGACGAATGGGATCGCGTTTTCGACATCAACGTCCGTGGCACGTTCAATGGCGCGCGGGAAGCTGCCCTGCGCATGGAAGACAACAAGGGCGTGATCGTAAACATCGTCTCGACCGCGGCTTTCAACTCCAGCAACGGAGCGAACCCGGCCCACTATGTCGCGTCCAAGCACGCAGTCGCGGGTCTCACGAAAAGCCTCGCAGTCGAACTGGGACCAAGGGGGCTGCGTGCCGTCGCGGTTGCGCCGACCTTGACTGAAACGCCGGGCGTAGCAACCAAGCGGATCAATCCCGCGGCGAACGAGGCGTTGATCAAGTATGGTCAGTTGCTTCCGCTGGGTCGGCTGGGCCAGCCTGACGATATCGCGCGCGCCGTCCTGTTCGCTGCATCGGATTTCGCCGGCTTTGTGACGGGCAGCGTCATTCCCGCAGACGGCGGCGATCTGGCGCGTTAAGGCTCACTACCCACACCTACAGACGACGTTCGACCCCGCTCGCCTTGACGACAAGCGGGGTCTTTCTATTTCAGGCGTGCTTTCAGGAATTCGATGAACCGCTGTGTTTTGGCGGGCAACAACCGTGTCTCGGTCACGGCGAAGAAAGGCATGGGTGCGCCACTCCATTCCGGCAGCACCCGCAAAAGCTTCCCTTCAGCGACCTCGTCCGCGACGACTTCTTCCGGAAGTAACGCGATACCCTTGTGCAGTGACGCAAGTCCCCGGATCAACGCGACGTTGTTCAATCTAAACCGACCTTTGACCTCAACCTCTGCGTTCCTGTCTCCGTTGCCGAGGTTCCAGACATTGTCCTTCATCCAGTACAGGCATTCATGGTTGGCCAGGTCTGATGGGTGATCGAGTGCGCCATGGGATTCAATATAGCTGGGCGACGCGTATAGGTACGGCTGGAGGCGAGCCAATGGTCTTGCGATCAGGTGTGAGATTTCCGGTTCGCCGAACCGGATCACGACATCGAATGGTTCCGAGACGGGATCGACCACGCGCTCGGTCAATTCGAAGTCGAAGGTGATCCCCGGATATGCCTCCGCGAAGTCGGAGATGATAGGCATCAGATAGCCTGTCGCGAATTCGGCTGGAAACGAAACCCGCAGGAGGCCGCTCGGCTGCTCGAGCATTTCGCCGAGCTGTTCATGGGCGAGCTTGGCTTCGTCAACGATGCGCCTGCATCGCTCGAAATAGATCAATCCGGCTTCGGTCAGCTCAATCCGTCGGGTCGTTCTGTGAAGAAGGCGGAGGCCGATCGTCTTCTCCAGGCTCGCGATGCGGCGCGACAGCGTCGAGTTGGGAACCCCGATGATCTCGGCGGCTCCCCGAAAACTTTTCGCCTTCGCCACTTCGACGAACAGGGCCATGTCGTTCAGTAGTTCCACGATTGCCTCATGAATGGATCAATGAGTTCCATTGTGCCTTATTATAATCGGAAAATGGAGCAGCCATCTTGGAAGGGAAACTCCAACCAGGAAAATTCCACAATGAACCAACTCTTCACGTCCGTCCGTGTCGGACGGTATGAACTTTCCAACCGCCTCGTCATGGCTCCTATGACGCGCTCGCGTGCGGGGAATGGCGACGGTGTCATCGCGGACGCCGTGCCGGACTATTACGAGCAACGCTCGGGCGCTGGGTTGATCATCAGCGAAGGCGTCTATCCGTCTGCCAGTGGCAAGGGATATGTCAGCACTCCTGGTATCGAGACCGATGCGCAGATCGCCGCCTGGAAGAAGGTGACGGACGCGGTCCACGCAGAAGGCTCGCGAATTTTCATGCAGGTCATGCATTGCGGACGCATCTCGCATCCGTCGATACAGCCGGGCAACGCGCTCCCTGTAGCCCCATCGGCGATCAAGCCGGCCGGCCAGACTTGGACGGCGACAGGCCAGCAGGAATTTGTGACCCCGCATGCGCTGACCGTCGCGGAAATCCAGGACGTCATCGCCGACTACAGGAGCGCTACACGGCGCGCGCTGGAAGCGGGTTTTGACGGTGTCGAGCTGCATGCCGCGTCGGGATATCTACCCGAACAGTTCCTGGCCTCGGAAAGCAACCATCGAACCGACGAATACGGTGGGACGATCCGCAACCGAATCCGTTTCGTGCTGGAGGTCCTGGCCGCCATGGTAGACGAAGCTGGCGGAGACCGGGTTGGCATCAAGATTTCGCCAGAAATGAATTTCAACGACATTGTCGATGAAAAACCGCAGGCGCTCTATTGGGAACTGGTCGAAGAACTGAACCAGTTCAGTCTCGCCTACCTCCACCTGACGCGGCAGGGCACTCCGGAGATGGACTACCACGCGCTTCTCCGCCCGCGTTTCAAAGGCCCGTACCTTATGGGGGCGGGTCTCACCAAGGAGACTGCGGAAGCCGCCCTTCAGGCGGGCAAAGCCGACGCTGCGGTCTTCGGCGAACTGTTCCTCGCGAACCCCGATCTGCCCGAGCGTTTCCGGCTGGGCGCAGCGCTCAACACGCCTGACCGAACCACATACTATGGTGGCGACGAAAAGGGTTACACCGACTACCCGACACTGAAGGTCACCGAGGCTGCCTGACGATCAACCAGGCATCCGGCCGCTAAACGGTGGCCGGATGCCGATGGTGCCGACTTGTTGCGCCTAAAGCGCCAGGCAAGCGATGTAGTTGCGGACTTGTGCGCTGACACTGTCTGCCCGCCAAAGAAGTTTCATTTCCATCTGTGGCATGGGATCGCTGACCTCGAGATAGACGACACCTTTGAAATTCAACGACTGCATTGGCGAGGGGACATCTGCGTGCTTGTAGGCGTGAGTTCGCAGCGGTGGGACAGGTGGACCCACCGCGCCGCCCACAGCGGCGCGTCGTTTCCGAAATCAGCCATCGTGAAACCCTTCAGATTGTGCCGGTAGGCAGTGGCTATTCGCTACTGTCGACTGGTTCTCAGTACCCCACCGCCCGCCGCTTCTCCTCGTCGCTGAGAAACCCTGCGCCACCCACGCGTGCCCAGAGTTCGCCGCGCTCGGCTGAGAGCCCGGCCACCTGGTCGAGGTCCGGCGCAAGCCTGAGCGGGGTCGCCCGTCCCTCGGAGAACCAGCCCGACAGGGTCGAGGCGGTGCGGAAGATCAGCGGCAGCACGGTCAGCCGCCAGAAGGCGCGGTTGGCCTCCTGGTAGTTGGCGTAAGTTGCGTCGCCGGGAATGCCGATCAGCATCGGCGGCACGCCGAAGGCGAGTGCGATGTCGCGCGCCGCCCCGTTCTTCGCCTCGACGAAGTCCATCTCGCGCGGCGAAAGCCCCATCGCCTTCCAGTCGAGCCCGCCTTCCAGCAGCATCGGCCGGCCGGCCCTTGCGGGACCCGAATAGCCCTCCTCGAGCTCCGCCTTCAGCCTGTCGTACTGGTCGGGCGAAAGATTGCCGCCGTCCTTCGGCTGGTAGACCAGCGCGCCGGAGGGCCGCGCCGAATTGTCGAGCAGCGCCTTGTTCCAGTGCGCGGCGGCGTTGGAGAGGTCGAGCGCGACCGAGGCGGCTTCCAGCGGCGCAAAGCCCAGATGGTCGTCGAGCGGGTGGAACAGCCGCAGGTGCAGCACCGCAGCTCCCCCCGCAGCCGCCCCGCCTGCCCCGCCGTCGGCGGCCGGATAGCGCCGGACATGGGCGCCCGCCCGGTATTCATAGGCTTCCGGCCAGCCGTCGCGGCCCTCGATCACCCGCACCCGGTCGGGGCGCAGCAGATGCAGTTCGCGCAGGTCCCCGCCGATCCGAACACCCTCGACGAAGGCGTTGCCGGAGATCTGCAGGTGGCCGTAGAGCGCCTCGAAGAATTCGTTGCCGCCCATCCGTGCGTTCGGCCGGGAAAGCAGCCCCGCCACGGGATTGTCGGCAAGCTCGTCCTCGCCCTCGTAGACCAGCCACGGCACGGAGGCCGCCGCTTCCGCAATCATCCTGACCGCCCGGTGCGCCACCGGATTGCGCATGAAGCCCTCGCGGGCCAGCGCGGCGTAGCTGCGGCTCGTCCAGCGTGCGCGCCCCTCCGCCGTCAGCGTCACGAAGCCGCCCGCCTTGGTCTCGGGCACGGCACCCGCATTCGCCCCGGCGCGCCGCCAGGCTTGAAGAAACGGAAATCTCATGAAGGTTTATCCCTGTTCGATCCAACCCGGCGCCGCCCCTCGTTCAGGGCACACACCCATGCCTCCGTCACCCCGGACCCGATCCGGGCTTGACAGCACCGCGTTCGCGGCGCGGAAAATGCTCAATTCGCGCAAGGACTTGCGCGGGCTGGATACCGGCTCGGAGGCCGGTATGACGGAGAGGAAAGGGCCCGCCCCGCCATCCCGTCAGCCCCGGCCCGGAACCTCGCTCCCACCGCCCGGGGCCGCCCTTGAAGCAAGGCGCGCACCCATACTCCCGTCACCCCGGACCCGATCCGGGGTCTAGCAGCGCCGCGTCTGCGGCGCGGAAAATGCTCCTTTTTGCGCAAGGACTTGCGCCGGCCGGATACCGGCTCGGGGCCGGTCTAACGGAGAGGAAAGCCCCACCCCGCCGTTGCCGTCCCGCCTGCCCTGCGCTTCCTGCCCTGCGCTTCCTGCCCCGCGCGCCCTGCCCCGCAGCCCCCTCACGCGGTCGTGTAGCTGATCGCGGCGTAGTATTCCCGGGCGTAGCTCGCCACCAGCATCTTCTTGTCCTCGCCGTTGATGATGCGGCGGGCGTTCTCCCATGCCTGCTTGCGCCCGGCGAAGTAGTCCGAAAGCTTCCTGCCGGTGAAGGAGCCGTGGATCATGCCGTAGAAGAGGATGTCGACGGCGGTCTTCAGGTCCATCGCCAGTTCCGGCTTGCCTGTGAGGTCCAGCCCGGTCGCATCGGCCATCTTCGCGTAGTTCGCCTCGTGGGTGAGCTGGACGAGGCCGCGCCCCAGCCAGCTCTTGCCGTTTTCATCCTTGCGCCAGTAGGGCCTGCTCACCCAGGGTAGCCGTCCCGTCCTGAAGGCCCGCTCGAGGATCGCGATCGCCCGGTCGTCGCTGCCGGCAAAGGTCTCGCGCACGGGCTGCATCGTCCGGCCCGTCTCGTGATGCGCGGTCGCCAGCATGTAGGCGAGCCAGCGGTCGTCGGCGTCCGGCATCTCCTTTTCCCACTTGTCGAGGATCGCCGTCAGCCCGTCGACCTGGGCCTGCTTCAGCGAACCGTCGAAGAGATGGCCGCGCGCATAGTCGAAGAAAGATTTCCTGTTGATGGCCATTCCCCTCTCCATCCGCTCGACCCGAAAGGCATGCGCCGGCACGGGACGCGTTCGCAGCGTCCGTCCCGCCGATCGCGCGAAAACCACGCCTTCGTGATATCCAAGGGCGCGCCAACCGGCGGCAACCCATTATATCAAGACAAGCTAATATACACACCATAGAACTGCACCCGGCCGCACCTGCGCCCCTGGCGGGTTCCGTTCAGACGCCCCTGACCCGCGGCTCGCCATGCCGTTCGAGCAGCAGCGCCGTCAGCGCCCAGACGAGCGCGTCGAGCCGGTCCGGCGAGCGGCCGGCGGACAGCCCGTCCGGGCCGAAATCGCACATCTGGTCTTCCAGCTCGGGAAAGGCTGTGGCATGCAGCACCCGGCCCTGCTCGTAGAGGGCCGCCACCGGCTCGGCGCGCAGGAACTTGCCGCGCGTCGCCCGCACCGTCGTCACCGGCAGGTCGGCGTCGATGCTCCGCAGCATCGCCGTCACCATGTCGCCGCCCTGGTTCACCTCGGCGATGACCCGGTCGGCGTCGAAGCGCCGGAAGGCCTGCACCACGGCACCCGCCCATCCCGCCGGGCTGGCGCCGGTGACCGAGCGGTCGGCAAGCACCACCGCCCGCCCTGCCGCATCCAGCCCGGCCACGACGATGCCGCAGCAGGACTGGGCCGACGCCGTCGCCGGCGGATCGACCGCCACGACGATGCGCAACAGGGGGCCAGAGTGGGGGCTGGCCTGGGGTCCTGCAAAACGCTGGCGCACCGCCTCCAGCCGTTCCCGGCTCCAGAGCGCGTCCTCGCGGTCGGTGATCAGTTCGCCGTCCAGTTCCTGCCTTCCGAGCCGCGTGCCGCCATAGCGTTCGTTCAGCGCCGCGATGAAGCCGGCGGCGAGATTTTTCGCATTGTCGGCCGTCCGGATGCGCTCCAGCGTCGTCTTCCGGTCGGCGGCAAGGGTCCGCAGCAGCGGTATCGCCCGCGGCGTCGTCGTCACCAGCGCGCGCGGATTGTCGCCGAGCCGCAGCCCGAACTGCAGCATGTCCCAGGTCTCCTGCGCATGTCGCCACTTGCCGAGCTCCCTGCACGTGCGCTTTGTTAGTGAGCCTGTGCAGGGCTTTTTAACGCTTCGGCGTTACGGACTTTCGACAGAGGCAGAGCAATGGCGATCAGACCTAAAGCATACTCCTACATACGTATTTCATCGAAGCGTCAGTTAGACGGTGATGGCCTTGCACGTCAGTTGGCAAAGGCACGCGAATACGCTGCACAACACGATCTGGATTTGGATACCGAACTGCAAGACGTTGGTTCGGGCTATCACGGCAAGCACGTAAAGTTTGGTGCGCTTGGCGGCTTTCTCCGTCTTGTGGAGCAAGGCAAAGTCCCAGCGGGTTCATGGTTGCTTGTCGAAAGCCTTGACCGCCTATCTCGTGAAGACGTGTTGGTCGCACAAGGCCAGTTCATCGATCTTCTTCTTGCGGGAATAACGATCGCAACGCTGCTCGACGGTCAGGTCTATCACAAAGACCGCGACGACATGCAGTTGATCATGTCCCTCGCCTACATGATGCGGGCGAATGATGAATCCTCTACCAAGTCGAAACGGGCAAAAGCGAAAATCCTCAAGCGCAAGGAACAGGCGCTAGAGGGTGAAAAGCGGTACAATGTCAGCCTCGTGCATTGGATCGATCAAAATCGCATCGGCTCAAGTCACGATTACGAATTTACGCTGAACGACCACGCTAAGACGGTCCAACGAATTTACGAACTCGCCGACAGTGGCATCGGAACGCATAGCATCGCTCGAATCTTGAACCAGTCCGATACGCCGGTATTCCGACCGAAGATCAACGTGAAGAACCAGTGGCGTGATGCTACTGTTGCGGCGATCCTGCGTGATGAAACCTGCATCGGGACATACAAGGTTTTCCAGACCGTCGATAGCGAACGGCTACCCTTGGGCGAACCGATCAAGAACTATTATCCCGCTGCAATCACAGAGGAACTATTCTGGCGAGTGCAACGCAAGCGGCCTGAGCACCCAAACAAGGGCAACGTAGGCAAACGCTTTGCGAACCTATTCCCTCGTCGGACAGCCTGCGCACATTGCGGCAGCGCCTTGAAAATGGTCACGAGCCTAAGCCAGAAGAACCCGCGCAACTACTTCACATGCAGCAATCGCGTCCTAACAGGTGGCCGAGACTGCAACACCGAGCCGAAGACCTTCCGTTATGACGAGTTGGAAGCAGCGGTCCTGATGTACGTGACGGATTTCCACAAGGCCGCGCATGAGGCTCTGGAAACTCGGACCTATGACCTGAAACAGATCAATACGGAACTGAACGCAGCCCAAGCGAAACGACGCGATTTCGAGCAGCGTATCGCCAACTTGCGCGACGATCTTGAAACGGAGAACGACGCGGAAGAACGTGCCTATGGCCGCAAGCGGCTTGCCGAACTACGAGGGAAGCGCGAGCAGCAGATTGCTCATATAGCGGAGTTACAGAAGCAGATATCTGAGGCGGATGAGCATAGGCAGCAACTTGCGACTGTGAACGAACGCATCGCTATGGAACGGCTTACGTGGTCTACCGGGACTGACGAAGAGGTTTTGCAGAGCCGTTCGCGCGTTTCGAGGGCTTTAGCCGAGTTCATTACGAAAGTTCAGGTTGATTTCGTACAGCAGCAAGCGGCGGTTTACGTCGCTGGATACACCCGCATCTACTACTTCAAGAGCAATGGCGAACTGGCGACGACTGTGAACGGCACGAAAATGGCGTTCGCCGCAGTCGAAAAGATATTGCGGGCTGATGGGGCGCACGAAGCGACGATAGCGCAGGCTAAAGAAGCCCACGCTAAGATCAAAGCGGCGGTTTAAACCGCCAATGCAGCATTCCAGATTGCATCGATCTGTTCTGCTGTCTTATCAGCACGCGAAGCGATCAACCCAACGAGTGGGTCAAGGCGCTTAAAGGACTGAGCGTCTTCCCATACGATCTGCAAGTCTTCCTGCTCGCTCTCATCGGGAACCGAGAAGATAGCAGCGGTAATCACTGCTGTTGTCATTCCTGCGTTCTTAAATGCTGTACGGAATGCAACGCGAGAAAGCGGTGCCATTCGCTCTCGTTGCTCTTCGGGTGTCGGCGGAACATACGGACCGATTTCGGCTTCAGCCAAAACCAGATGGTACATCTCTACACATTCTTCAACCCAATCATCAGGGCTTGCCGTGTACGGAATCCAGCCGTGAACCGTGTGATTAATTTCCATATCAATTGTACCGTGTCGGTTGTACGCGCAATTGCGATATTTGTTGGTTTCCGCGCAGAACTGAGCCGGTTTTTCCACCGAGAAGTGAGCCACCTCTGAGTATGGTTTTCTGATCAGAGTTTAGTCAAGAGATTG
>NZ_JACIEE010000018.1 GCF_014196765.1 Mycoplana azooxidifex | reverse complement strand
CCCGGACAGTTTCGACCTGTCGCACTTGCCCAGGCGCGGCCGGCATCAGTTTCTGCAGCAGACGTTCGGCATGAACCCAGCACAGTGCATGGGTGCCGACGCGGAACTGGCCGGCGTCGTCGGACACAATCACCGCCTTGCCGATCAGGCCATGATGGCGGATCGCACCCCAGATGCCGGCTTCGGCGAGCGGCCGGATTGCCTCCTTGTCGAAGATGTCGATTCCCTTGCTGGCGAGATAGTGAAGGAAGGCAATCTCATTGCAGAAGTGCTGTGGTGTTCGGGTTCGCAGTCCGGCGACGAGAGTTGGGTCGGTACCATGCCGCTGGTCCAGATAATCGAAGGCGGCATCGTTGAGAACGTAGTCCTGATAATTGCCACGCAGCAGGGACAAGAAGTTCAGCCGCGACTTCGACGGCGTGGTGCGGAAAACGGTGAAGTTCGGGCCGCCAATTTGTGTGGCGTAACACGGATTATGGAAATATCGGCCGCCAGTATCATCGACAGTAACGTAATCGGAGGACACCAAGCCGGCATGCAGCACCGCTGAATCCTCGGCAGCCAAGCCATCCATTCCTCTGGTCAGAAGCCGCACGACCTGACGCTTCGACACGTCGATGCCGATATCATTCAGCAAGGTCGTCAATCGCTGCGTCGTGACCTGACCCTGTGTATGCAGCATCAGGCAAATCCGCCTAAGGTTGGCGCCATACCCGCCGACCACCCCGGCGGGAAGCGGTGCCAGAACCCTCCGGGGTGATCCAGCACTCGCGGCGGTACCGCACGATCTCGGCCATCAGCACGAGGTCGCGCACCATGCAAGTCCGGTATCCCTTGAAGCGTGATCCCGCCGGCGGATTGATCGGCAGTATCTCTTCCCGGCTGATCCGCTTCACATCGAGCTTTGGTCCGCGAGGTTTCTTCGGCCGCGGTCTGTCGGCAGATATGGCGTCCGTTGCCTTGTCCATCCCGGACGGGCGAAAAGGTGGTCGAGGAGGCAGATCTTTGAGGCGGGCGATCTCATCGCGCAGCATCTGGTTGTCGACCTTTAGCCGCGGATTATCTAGCCGCAGGATTTCGTTCTCCTCGCGAAGGACGGCGTTCTCTTCGCGCAGTTCCTTGACCTCAGCGGACAGAACCTCGACCCGATCGACAAGGCCTGTCACCAAACTGCGCAGCGCTTTCAGCGAAAGCGTGTCGGCATGCTCGGGGGAGGGGAGCCGTTTGGTCATGACGGAATCGAATCATGATTTGCCCCAGCTGGGGAATCCCTGCCGCCAACAGCTTCTCCCGAATACCGCCTCTATGCACACCTCAAGGGCGGGCCGCTAAGCGAACTGCCACCGAATTTGCCCCACTTACCAATATCTTCTGTTCAGCGCGACGACGGGGGCACTCGTTGCGATTATGGAAGCGGGCGCCCTGACGGCACGCCGGACGGCAGCAGCCTCGGCGCTGGCGTCGAGCTATCTCTCCCGCCAGGACAGCAAACGCCTCCTGATCGTGGGCACGGGTAGGCTCAGCCCCAATCTTGCCGCCGCCCATGCCTCGGTCCGCGATTTCGACGACATCGCCATCTGGGGAAGGGATGCGTCGAAAGCCCAGAAGATCGTCGAAGAACTCGCGGCGATGGGTTTGCGGGCTCGCCCGGCACAAGGGCTGGAAAAGGAAGCAAAGGCCGCCGACGTCGTATCCTGTTGCACCCTTTCCCATGACCCGCTGATCAGGGGGGAATGGCTGAAGCCAGGCGCGCATCTGGACCTGGTTGGGGCGTTCACCCCGCAGATGAAGGAGGCCGACGAGGCTGCGCTCGTTCGCAGCCGGGTATTCGTCGACACGTTCGAAGGAGCACTGTCGGAATCGGGAGAACTGGTGCAAGCGCTCAAAAGCGGCGCGCTCAAAAGAAGCGACATCAAGGCCAGCCTTTTCGAGCTGTCGCGCGGTGAACATCCCGGGCGTGAACACGCGCTCGACATCACTTTGTTCAAGTCGGTCGGATGCTCGCTTGAAGATCTCGCCGCTGCCGAGCTTTGCATCGCGCCACCTTCGCCGCCGATGCACGATGCCCTTGCCGCGGGCTGACGAGCCGGCGGGCCTTCTTCTCGCTTGGGGCGTTCCGCTCGTCTACGCGGCCAGGCGACGGATAGTGATACTCACGGGCCAAGTGCATCAAGCGCGGCGGCTGCGTCTCCGTCGATAATGAGGCCATTGACAATACCGCTGCGCAATAGCGCTTTGGCTGCCATCGCTTTCTCCTGGCCGGCGATTAGCAAGATAACGGGTAGTGTCTTCAGTTCCATGAAGCCGAGTGCGATCGTGCGCCTGTTGAGGTCGTGGTCGACCTGTCTTCCTTCGCTATCGAAGAAGATGCCGTTGGTATCCCCGACCGCCCCCACTGACCGCAGGCTTTCGAGTTCGACACTGCTGATCATACCTTGGCGTCTCAGAAGCGAGTCTTCGGTGAGTTCGCCGGCGCTGATGATGCAGACCGAGGCCGTCTTAGCGATTTCCATGGCTTTGACCACCGAGCGTTGCGAAAGCAGAACTTTCCTGTCGTCGATCGAATCCGCAATGAACGGGACGGGTAGGAAGAAACCCTGACCGCCGGTGCGCCGCGCAAGGCTGTGCACCACTTCGAACGGATTGTACGCGTTGTTGGCCGTCAGCGATCCCATCACGGATATGAAGCGCGCATGGGGCGCCCGCACGCCGGCGAGTTGAAGCGTCATCTGCTCGATCGTCCGCCCCCATCCGGTGCCCACCGTTAGTGTGCCGTTATCCGAAAGAAGCGTCTTCAGGTGGTTTGCGGCGGCGACGCCTACCGCCCGAAAGGCGATCTGCTTTCGCACTTCGCTGTCGCCCGGCGTGTTGTGAAAGCCGAAGGCAGGCGTCGAGATGCAGAAGTCGAGATTAAACCGCGCGCTGAGCGTGTCCTCGAGCGGCAGGACGCCGACGCGCTGGTGATCGATCGAGATGCTGACCAGCCCGCTTTCCCGCGCCTCCGACAGCATCTTGTTGACCCTGGCCCGCGTCAGCCCGAGGCGGGCGGCGGTCATCTCCTGATTGAACCCGCCGACATAGTAGTACCAGGCGGCGCGGACCATCAATTCATCGTCATCTTCAGACATGGCTTCTCCTGCTTGTTACAAATGTAATTTTGTTTGACATTTGTAACAAGGTGAATTTCAATGAGCTCATTCGCCTACTGAGCGCGAATGGAAAAGCGGGTCAATGTGGAGAGCCCGCTGTGGAGGAGATCAAATGTCTGGAATGTGGAGGAAAGCGGCCATCGTCGCCGCTGCTGGATTTCTGTGGAGTGCTGCCAGCGCCAATGCGCTGAATCTCGCCTGGGTGCATGCCAATGCTGCCGCCCAGTCCGAACAGCGCGTCAAGGCAGGCTTCGATGCCTGGCTGGTGGAGACGGGCAAGGACTGGAACGTCAGCCTGCTGGACAGTGGCGGATCGGGCGAACGGACGGCGTCGAACCTGCAGGACGCGGCTTCGCGCGGCGTCGATGCGATCATCATCACCATGGCGGATTTGCGCGCATCGCGCGCCGCACTTGATGCGGCAATTGCCGCCAAGATCCCGGTCATCACCGTCGACAGCGGTTACATCGATGGCGTGCTCGTCGACATCACCACGAACAACTGGGCGATGTCGTCGGATGTCTCGCCCTATCTTCTGAACGAGATGGGCGGCAAGGGCAGCATCATCTTCCTGCGCATGGCCGAGCACCATGGCACGCGCAAGCGCGGCGACGTGATGGAGACGATCCTCAAGGAATATCCGGACATCAAGGTCCTGGCCGAGCACAATATCGACTACACCGCCTTCTTCGAAGACACGACCTCGACGATGCAGGACTACGCCTCGCGGTTCGGCGAAGAGATCAATGCCGTCTGGGCTCCCTGGGACGAGCCGGCCCAGGCCGCCATCAACGAACTGACGGCTGCCGGCCTGAAGAACGTCAAGGTGATCGGCATCGACGGCCACCCGCAGGCCGTCGCCGAGGTTTGCAAGCCGGACAGCCTTATGATTGCAACCGTCAGCCAGCCCTTCGAGAAGATGGGTGCGCAGGCTGGCGAATGGATTGAGGCGATCGTCGAGAAGAAGGAGGATCCGGCAACGGTCATCCCTTCGAAGACCGTCTACATGGATGCGCCTCTCGTGACCAAGCAGAATTGCAGGGACTTCCTCCCGCAGTGACCGTCGGCGGGCCGGCTCCATCTGTGGAGCCGGCCCTTCAAGGCATGCTCTTGGTGGTTCCGCCGGCAGGCGGGGCCTATCCCGTTCATTTTTTTGGAGGCCGCAGGATGTCCGTCAGCCTTTCCGGCATCGTGATGCAATATCCCGGCACCCGGGCGCTCGACAATGTCAGCATCGACTTCCGCTTCAGCGAGGTGCACGGTCTCATCGGGGAGAACGGCGCCGGCAAGACGACACTCGTCAGCATCCTTGGCGGCAGCAGGCAGCCGACGTCCGGCCGCATTTCCATCGATGGCATCGAGTTCGTCCTCCACAGCGCCGGTGATGCGCTCCGCAAGGGGATCGCCCATGTCTCGCAGGAAGGAAGCCTCGTCCCGGGACTGACTGCTGAGCAGAACATCCTGCTCGGCGACGAACCCCGCATCGGCTTCGGCATTATCAACAAGGGCGAACTGAAGCGGCGCGCGGCCGAACTCGTCGGCCGCTGGTTCCCGGAGGTTTCGATCGATCTCGACAGGCCGGTCGACAGCCTGCCGATGGCGGACCAGAAGGTGATCGAGATCGTCCGGGCGTTGCGCGGCGATATCAGGCTCCTCATCCTCGACGAGCCGACCGCGACGCTGCCGGCCCGCGAGAAGGAAAATCTCTGGCGCATCATAAAGACCCTGCCGGCGCGCGGCATCGGCATCGTCCTGATCAGCCACTTCCTTTCCGAGGTGAAGGCACTCAGCGACCGCATCACGGTTCTCCGCGACGGGCGCCACATCTCGACGCTTGCGGCCGCAGACGCGACGGAAGCGCAACTGGTCGATTTCATGCTCCAGCGCTCCGGCAGCGTGGCCGCCGCATCGACGGAGAGGGCTGTCGAGCGGCGCCTCGGCGACACGGTGCTGGACATCGAAGGCTGGAAGGCCGGCGCCGTCGAGGTGGATCGCTTCCAGGTCCGCGCCGGCGAGATCGTCGGCCTGATCGGCCTCACCGGCGCCGGCCATTTCGGCTTTGCCCGGTCGATCTATACCGGCGAGGGGCTGATTTCCGGCACCTGCCGCTTCAAGGGCGAGGTCCTGAAAGGAATCCATGCGCGCACGATGCAGAAGCGCGGCGTCGCCTTCATTCCCGACCAGCGCATGGAAAATTCGCTGGTGGCGGACTGGGACGTGCGCGAGAACCTCGCCATGGTCCATCCCCAGCATGCGACCTTCGGCGGATCCGGCGTGCTCTCGAACACGCGCGAGGTGCGGGAAGCCTCAAAGATCATGTCACTCCTGAACGTCAAGGCCCATTCGCCGTCGCAGATGATCAAGGACTTGAGCGGCGGCAACAAGCAGAAGGTGTCGATCGGCAAGTGGCTTTACGGCGCCGACGAACGCTACAGCCTGATGATCTTCGTCGAGCCGACCGAAGGCGTCGATATCGGCGCCAAGCGCGAAATCCACGGCCACCTGAAACGGCTTGCCGGGCAGGGCACGGCCATCATCGTCGCGTCCTCCGATCTCCTGGAGATCGGCGATGTCTCCGATCGCGTCATCCCCTTTGTCAACAGGCGCGCCTCCGGCGAGATAGACCAGGGCAACTTTTCCGAGAACCGCTTCATATCTGCCATGGCAGGAGTCCTCCAATGAACGCAGCATCCCCCACCATCGCCCAGGCCAAGGATACCGCGTCCGGCCGCGCCCGCAAGGACTGGATGCTGAAGTACAGCACGCTCTTTGCGCTCATCCTTCTCTTCCTGGGCTTCGCGCTCACTGTCGACCGGTTCCTGACCACAACGAACCTGCTCAATATCGTGCAGCAGATTTCGATGCTGACGATCGTCGGGGCGGGTCTCACCTTCGGTTTTGCGGCCCGGGAGATGGACCTGTCGGTCGGCTACATGGTCGGTCTCGCCGGCATCCTCGTACCGCTCATGCTGATTTCCGGCGTGCCGTTGCCGCTTGCGCTGCTGGGCGGTATCGCTGCCGGCGTGCTCGTCGGCGCCGTCAACTCGGCACTGGTGACGCTCGTCGGCGTGCCGTCGCTGATCGCGACGCTGGCGACCGGATCGATCCTCTACGGCATCAACTTCCTGACGACCGGCGGCCGCGCCATCTATGGCGGCCTGCCCGAAACGTACCTGTGGTTCGGGCAGGGGCAGTTGTTAGGTATTCCCGTGCTTGCCTATGCGATGATGCTGTTCGTGGTGCTCGCCTGGTTCCTGATGGAGCGCACAATCTTCGGCCGCTACATCTACGCGGTCGGCGGCAACCTCAAGGCAGCCGAGCTGTCGGGGGTCAACGGCCGCTTCTACCGTGCCGCCGCGCTCGTCGTTTGCAGTCTCTTCGCCGCGGTTGCCGGTATGCTCCTGGCAGCCCGTCTCGGCTCCGGGCAGCCGAATGCCGGCGAGCGCTACCTGCTCGACGGCCTGGCGACCGTGTTCATTGGCATGACCATGTTTCGTCCGGGCACGGCGACCGTCACCGGCACGTTCTTCGGTGCGCTGTTCATCGGCGTCATCAACAACGGCCTCAACCTCATCGGCATGGACACGTACATCCAGAGCATCGTCAAGGGGCTGATCATCCTGGTCGCAGTCGCGATCGTCTCCCGGACCACCAAGCTGAAGCTGCTCTAGGCCCGGCCCGTCAACATCACATGCAACTGTTAGGAGGGACGCGTGGGCGCTCCTGTCAATTCCAACCTTCTCGAGCTCTACCGGACGATGCGGCGCATCCGCACCTTCGAGGAACGGGTCGGTGAACTCTTCATCCGCGGCCAGTCGGCCGGGTCTATGCTGCACCTGTCGATCGGCGAGGAATCGAGCGCTGCCGGCGTGTCCTCGGCGATGAAGCCGCAGGATACCTTCACCACCCACCATCGTGGCCACGGCATCTTTCTCGCCCGCGGCGCCGATCCGAAGCAGATGATGGCGGAGATCGGCGGCAAAGAAAGCGGATACTGCCGCGGCAAGGGCGGCTCGATGCACATCGCCGACATGGCGCTCGGCCATCTCGGCGCCAACGCGATCGTCGGCGGCGGCATTCCAGCCGTGGTCGGCGCCGGCCTGTCGAGCAAATGCCTGAAGCAGGATTCGGTCTCGATCGCCTTCTTCGGCGACGGCGCTATGCAGCAGGGCATTCTCTACGAGAGCATGAACATGGCAGCACTCTGGGGCCTGCCCGTCCTCTTCGTCTGCATCAACAACCAGTACGGGATGGGAACGCGCATCGACCAGGCGACCAGCAACACGGCTTTCGACCAGCGCGCCAAGGCCTTCGGCCTCAACGGCGTTGTGGTCGACGGGCTCGACGTCGAGGAGGTTCAGTCGGCGGCCCGCTGGCTTGTCGATGACGCCCGCGGGGGCAAGCCCGGCTTTCTGTCCATCGATGTCTACCGGTTCTTCGGCCATGCGCGCATGGACAAGAGCCCCTACCGCGAGGAAGCGGAGGAGCTGGAAGGCCGCAAGAAGGACCCGGTCCTCTTTGCACGCAACAAGCTGATTGCGTCCGGTCTGGAGACGGAGTCCGCGCTCGATGCGACGGACAAGGACATCGCTGCAGAGATGGACGCCACGATCGACTTCACCGTGGAGTCCAAGGCGCCGCCGCTCACCTCGATGTTCCGCGACGTCTATGCCGTCGGAGAACCCGAACCGGAAGCCGTAGGCAGCCGGATCGATCGCGTACTCGCCAGGGATGATGCATGATGATGACCTCGACCACTTACAGAGACGCCCTGCGCAAGGCGCTGGACGATGCGATGACCGAGGACAGCACCATCGTCGTCATCGGCGAGGAGGTCGGCCGCTACGGCGGCGCCTACGGCGTCACCAAGGACCTGATCAAGACCCATGGCCCGGAACGGCTGATCGATACGCCGATTTCCGAACCCGCCATCATCGGCGCCGCCGTCGGCGCGGCGATGACGGGGCTCAGGCCTGTGGCCGAGCTCATGTACATCGACTTTCTCGGCATGACGATGGACCAGCTCGCCAACCAGGCGGCAAAGATCCGCTACATGTTCGGCGGCCAGATCGGCGTGCCGATGGTGCTGCGCACGCAGGGCGGCACGGGCCGCTCGGCAGGCGCCCAGCATTCGCAGAGCCTGGAGGCCTGGGTCATGCACACGCCCGGCCTTCGGCTCGCCATGCCGGCGACGGCGGCTGATGCCTATCACCTGCTGCGCCAGAGCCTCACCAAGCCAGATCCAGTCGTCTTCATCGAGCACAAGGCGCTCTACACCCGCAAGGAAGACGTGGATTTCGACGCCGATCCCCTGCCGTGGGGAAAGGCCGCCGTGCGGCGAAAGGGAGACGATCTCGTCATCGTCACCTATTCCCGCCAGGTGTTCTACGCGCTCGAAGCCGCCGAGGCTCTTTCTAAGAAAGGTATCGAAGCGACGGTCATCGATCTCAGGACGCTTAATCCGCTGGATTTCGACACGGTGCGCGAACATGTCGAGCGCGTGGGCAAGGCCATGGTCGTCAGCGAAGGCGTGATGACCTCCGGTGTCGCCGCCGAACTGGCCGCCCGCATTTCCGAGGAATGCTTCGACTTCCTGGAGCAGCCGGTCGTGCGCGTCGCGGGCGAGGACGTCCCGATTTCGGTCTCGCAGGAACTGGAAGCCGGCAGCGTGCCGTCCGCGCGCAGCATCGCCGAGGTCGCCGAGAGAATGCTGGCATGAGCGAACGCATCCTGAAAATGCCTCGCCTCGGCGAGACGATGGACGAGGGCAAGGTCGTCGGCTGGCTGATCAAGCCGGGCGACAGCTTCCGCCGCGGCGATTCGATCATCGAGATCGAGACGGACAAGACCATCGCCGAATTCCCGGCGCTGGGGGACGGCACGCTCCATGAAGTGCTGGTCTCGATCGGCGATACGGTGGAGGTCGGCGCGGCGCTGGCCCGGATCGACATCGGCGCAGGGCCGGACTGGACGGCGGAGGAAGGCGCGGAGGCGGAGCCCGCGGCCGAGGCTGCCGTCGCATCGACCATGGAAGCCGGCGGTTGGATCGAGACCGATCTCGCCATGCCGCGCCTCGGCGAAACGATGGAAGAGGGGCGCGTTGCCAAGTGGCTGAAGTCGCCGGGCGAGAGCTTCGTCCGCGGCGAGGCGATCATCGAGATCGAGACGGACAAGACCACCGCGGAATTTCCGGCGCTGACTGAAGGTCGCCTCGTGCGCATCCTGCGCGAAGACGGCGAGATGGTAACAGTCGGCGATCCGATCGCGCGGATCGAGGTTCCGGCCGACAGCATTCCCCATGCTGAGGAAGCGGCCGTTGCATTGCAATCCGGTGACGCTGCTCCCGCGGTTGCGCAGAGATCATCAGGCCGCGGCACCACTCCGGTCGATAGCCGGGTTCGCGCAACGCCACTCGCGCGGCGTCTGTCCCGGCGGCATGGGCTGGACATCGCCACGATCGGCGGCACGGGCCGACGCGGCCGCATCGAGAAGGAAGATGTCCTCGCGGCCGCGGGTGCTG
Organism: Mycoplana azooxidifex; assembly: GCF_014196765.1. Taxonomy (GTDB): domain Bacteria; phylum Pseudomonadota; class Alphaproteobacteria; order Rhizobiales; family Rhizobiaceae; genus Mycoplana; species Mycoplana azooxidifex. The sequence goes on along the minus strand of NZ_JACIEE010000018.1, from coordinate 29,202 downwards.
CACCCGCGTCGAGCACATCTGCCGCTCCCTCGGACGTCCATTTCGCGCCCTTGAAGCGCGGCCGCATGGCCTATCTCGATACCGGCGCGGGCAGCGGAAATCCGGTCCTGCTGTTGCACGGTTTCTCCGGCGATCGCACGACCTGGGCGGGCGTCACCTCTAGCCTGAAGCGGGCCGGAAAACGGGTGATCGTCCCCGATCTACCGGGTCATGGCCTGACGGAAATCGAAGCGGCAAGTTCCGCCGAGCTTTCCCATGACCTGCCGGCCTTCCTCGACACGCTCGGCGTCGACAGGATCGATGTCGTTGCCCATTCGCTGGGTGCGGTGGCGGCACTCGGCCTGGCTTCGGCGGCGCCCCGGCGTGTCGCGTTCCTGTCGCTCATCGCCCCGGCCGGGCTTGGTGCGGAGATCGACGGCCATTTCATCCGGGGCATGGCGGGGGCGAAGACCGCCGGCGAAGTCGCGCATCTGCTGCGCCGCCTGTCGGTGAACGGCGTGGACCTTTCGGAAGCGGCCCTTGCAGCGCTCACGGCGGACCTGGCGAAGGGGCGGCTTGTCGCTCTCGCGGAAGCGGTTGCCGGTCCGTCCGGCCAGCGCGTCGACAGTCTTGCGGCGCTCCAGAAGCTCCCGGCATCCCTGCCGGTTCGGGTGCTCTTCGGCCTGGAGGACAGGATCATTCCATGGAAGCACGTTCTCTCGCTTCCGCCCCGCGTCGCCGTCCATCTTCTGTCCCGCTCCGGTCACATGCCGCAATGGGACCAGACGAAGGACGTCGTCGACATTCTTCTAGCGTGAGGATCAGGCCATGTCCGATGCATCGGAAAAACTGAAGGACGCCCAGCGCCGGATCGGCACGCTGGCAAAGGCGAGCCCCGAGCTTTTCGGCGGTTTTGCGCGGGTCAGCAAGGTGGCGGCAACGTCCGGCACCTTCACTGCGGCCCAAAAGGAACTGCTGGCCGTCGCGATCGCCGTATCCAAGGGCTGCGAGGATTGCATTCTCTATCACGTCGATGCCGCCCTCAGGCATGGCGCGAAGGAGGCCGAGCTCGTGGAGGCGCTCGAGGTCGCCGTCGAAATGGGTGGCGGCCCCGCCGTCATGTACGGTGCGAAGGCGTTGGAAATCATGCGCGCGCTGCAATAGCGCCTGTCTCGCGTGTCGAGGTCGCGTGTCGAGGTCGCGTCTTGAGGGAGAAGACGCGGGAGGAGAACAGAATGGGTTATTTTTTGACTGCCGACGGCGGTACGGAAAGTCTTCGCGCACGGGTCTACGACCTGTCCGGCACCTGCCTTGGCAGCGTCGCCGTACCCTATGAAACCAGATTCTCGGCCGGCGCCCGCGCCGAACAGAATCCGGAAGACTGGTGGAACGCGTTCGTGCAGGCGTCGCGCGGCGCCATTTCGGAGGCGAGGGTCGACCCGGCCGCCATCGAGGCGATTACGCTGGCGACGACGAGTTGCACGGTGGTGGCGCTGGACCGCAACGGCAAGGCGCTGCGGCCGGCGATCATCTGGATGGACGTGCGCGCCAATGCCGAGGCTGATGCGGTGCTGGCAACCGGCGACGACGCGCTGATTTCCAACGGAGGCGGCAAGGGGCCTGTTTCCGCCGAGTGGATGATCCCGAAGGCGCTCTGGATCGCCCGCAACGAGCCGGAAATCTTTGAAAACGCCCATACGATCTGCGAATACCAGGATTTCATGACGATGCGGCTGACCGGCGAACGCGCCGCCAGCCTCAACAACGTGACGCTGCGCTGGCATTACCAGACCGACCGTGGCGGCTGGGCAAGGACGCTGGTGGAGAAGCTCGGCCTTTCGGCGCTGCTCGACAAATGGCCGGAGCGAATTGTCGCGCCCGGCGGCGTCATCGCCAATCTTTCCGCAAAGGCGGCAGGGGAGCTCGGTCTTTCTACAAGGGTCAAAGTCATGCAGGGCGGTGCCGATGCGCTGATCGGCATGATCGGCCTCGGGGTCGCCAAACCCGGCCAGCTCGCCCTGATCACAGGATCGTCCCACCTGCAGTTCGGCGTCACGGAGAAGGCCGTCCATGCGCCGGGCGTCTGGGGCACCTATCGCGACTGCGTCTATCCGGATCGCTATATCGTCGAAGGCGGGCAGACGTCGACCGGTTCGATCATCGCCTGGCTCGGGCGCCTGATGAACGGAACGATGGAGCTCGAAGCGCTCAACCGAAAGGCGGCGGCGCTTGAGCCCGGATGTGACGGCCTGCTGGTCCAGGATCATTTCCAGGGCAACCGCACGCCCTATACCGATCCGCTCTCGCGCGGCGCCATCGTCGGCCTGACGCTCGCCCATGAGCCGCATCACATCTTCCGCGCCATCATGGAAGGCATCGGTTTCGGCACGCGCGCCATTCTCGATGCCATGGCCGAGGCGGGCTATCGCGGCGCGGAGATCACCATCGGCGGCGGTGCCGGCGCTTCGGACCTGTGGCTGCAGATCCATGCCGATACCGCCGGCCTTCCGGTCTGCGTGCCGGCCTCGCGCGACGCGCCATCGGTCGGTGCCGCCGTCCTTGCCGCGCACGGCGCCGGGCACTTCGCCACGATCGACGACGGCATCGCCGCCATGGTTCGTCCCGGCAAGCGCATCGAACCGCGCGCCCGCGAGACTGCACTCTATGACGGCATCTATCAGCAATACCGGGCGCTCTATCCCGCGCTGAAATCCATTCGCGAGGGAGGAAAATCCGCATGAGCGACGCCGACTTCAGGCTCGACGGCAAGCGTGCCGTCGTCACGGGGGCCGCGCGTGGCATCGGCCGGGAGATTGCCGAGCGTCTTGCCGGCGCCGGCGCCCATGTCATCGTCGCCGACATTGACGAGGCCGAGGGGAGGGCCGTCGCTTCGGCGATCGAGGTCGGCGGCGGCAAGGCAGTCTTCGTGTCGCTCGACGTCACGGACGCGGCCGCCGTCGGAGTGGCGGTAGAGGCGATCTACGCCGATCACGGCGCCGTGGATGTGCTCGTCAACAACGCCGGCATCGTGCGCAACGCCCCGGCTCTCGAGATGAGCCGAGACGACTGGAAAGCGGTCCTCGACATCAATCTCGGCGGCGTCTTCCATTGTGCCCAGGCTTTCGGTCGTAGGATGGTCACTGCCGGTCGCGGCGTTATGGTCAACATCTCCTCGATCTGCGGCGAGGTGACGGTCTATCCGCAGCCGCAGATATCCTACAACGCGGCCAAAGCCGGGGTGAACCTTCTGACAAAGTCGCTTGCCGTCGAATGGGCGAAGAGCGGCGTGCGCGTCAACGCCGTTGCGCCCGGCTATGTCGGCACGGAGCTCACCCTGCGCGGCCGCAGCAATCCCGAGTGGTTCGACACCTGGATGCGCATGACGCCGATGGGGCGTCTCGGCGAGCCGCGTTAAATCGCCAATGCCGTTCTTTTCCTGGCCGCCGACGCATCGAGCTACATCACTGGGACAGTGTTGACGATCGATGGCGGCTATACCGCCTTGTAATCTGGAGGACTGACATGACTGCTTCCAACCGCACCGCGCTCGTAACGGGCGCAAGCCGCGGCATCGGCCGCGCCATCGCGATCGGCCTTGCCGCGCGCGGCTACGATGTCGCAATCAACGATATCGCGCGGCAGGAGGGCGTACTGGCCGAGGTGGCAAGCGAGATCGAGGCGCTCGGTCGCCGCGCGGTCATGGTCCTTGCCGACGTCAGCAGCAAGGGCGAGGTCGAGGCGATGGCCCGGGCCGTCGCGGATGCCTTCGGCCATCTCGATGCGGTGGTCAACAATGCGGGCATTCTGATCGCCGGCGAGGTCGACGGGCTGAAGGAGGAATATTGGGATAGCGTCATGGACGTCAACGCCAAGGGCACATTCCTGGTCACCCAGGCGGTGCTGCCGATGATGAAGGCACGCCAGTACGGCCGTGTCGTCAACATCGCCTCCATCGGCGGCAAGCATGGCGCGCCCGAGCAGGCACATTACTCGGCCTCCAAAGCAGCTGTCATGGGCTTCACCCGCGTCCTGGCGCAGGAGGTCGGGGTCGACGGAATTACGGCCAACTGCGTCTGCCCTGGCATCATCCTCACCGACATGGGCCGCGTGAACCTCGACGATCCGGAGGTCCGCAAGACTTGGCAGGACAAGACCGCGATGCGGCGTATCGGGGATCCCGAAGACGTCGTCGGCGCCGTCGCCTTCTTCGCTTCGGACGACGCCGCATTCGTCACCGGGCAGACGCTAAATGTCGACGGCGGGATCGTACTAAGCTAGTTGCAAAGGCACGGAGGTGAAGCTGGGGCCTTCGCGAAAGCACGTCACTTCTGTATTGGAAGCCGTGCCGGACGATTGTCAAACCATGTGCGAACGTTCCAAAAAATGGGCTCGCGCTGCAACGTGTTGTGTGCATTGTATGTGCTGAAACGATCGCATAATGGATCGAACGGAACTGACGGGTGCCTTCGAACAAGGAAATTCAAGGGAGTACGTCATGGAACAGGGTGCGGTATTCCAGAGTAATCGTAGCCAGGCCATTCGGCTGCCAAAGGCCGTCGCTCTGCCTGATGATGTGAAGCGTGTTGATATCGTTGCGGTTGGGCGCACTCGAATTATAGCTCCCGCCGGGGAGGCTTGGGATAGCTGGTTCGAGGGTGCGGCGGCAACCCCCGACTTCATGAGCGAACGTGATCAGCCTGCCTTGCAGGTGCGCGATGCGTTCAATCGCCACCACGGTCAACTATGCATAAGCTCAGTAACTTTGATGGAGTTGATTTACGGGGCAGAAAAGTCAGCGAGCCAAGAGCGCAATCTGGCCGTTGTTGAGGGTTTTGCGGCCCGACTCGAGGTGTTACCTTATGATGACATAGCGGCCAACCATACAGGCCAGTTGCGTGCAGAACTCGCTCGGAACGGAACCCCTATCGGGCCGTATGATCAACTGATCGCAGGGCACGCGCGCTCCCGCGGATTAATCGTGGTGACAAACAGCCGGCGCGAGTTTGATCGCGTGGCCGGCTTACGCATCGAAGACTGGACCATCTAAAATCGCTCTTGTGATCGCTAGCCGGCTGCATAAGCGGGAAAGCCTAGACATTACAAGGAATTGCCGGGTCTGCGGTTCTGGTCTCTTCACGGTGATGTCAGTTCCCCGGATCGGTGGGAACGTCCCCGTTAATATCGTCTGCAAACTTGCGCATGAGCCGCACGAGTTCCTCGACGTCCCTTTGGTCCCAACTGGCGAAGATCGCACGCCCCATCTTCTCACGCGCACCGTCAACCAGATCCGTCATCGCCTTGCCTTTCGGCGTGATGGTCGCGTCGCGAACGCGACGGTCGACGTTGCTTGTCTTGCGCTCGACGAGACCGAGGCTTTCCAGCTTGGCGACCTGCCGACTGACCGTGGTGTAGTCGCGCCCCACGCGGTCTGCCATTTCCACCACGCCGATCGGCCCAAACCGCTCGATGCCAACCAGCAACGGAAACAGTGCGCGGTCGAGCGATATGCCGGCCTCCCGCACCATCGCCTCGTCGCGCTGGGGGCGGTTCATGACGCTGACGATGTCAATCAGAGCGCCATGAAGTTCGCGAAGTTGATCGCTGATATGTGTATTTTTCACTTTCTTTGTTGACGTCATGCCGAGTCTCCTATTATGTGAATATTACACACATGAGGATGACAATGACAGAGCAATTTGCAGCCGACGTGCTGATTTGCGGCGCGGGAGCGGCTGGCCTGACGCTGGCGATCGACCTGGCCCGGCGCGGTGTTTCCTTCCGGTTGATCGAGAAGCTGGACGACCCGTTCCGCGGTTCCCGCGGCAAGGGCATACAGCCGCGCACGCAGGAGGTATTCGAGGATCTCGGCATCCTCGATCGAATCGTCGCGGCAGGGGGACTCTATCCGCAGCAGCGAGCGTATCACGGCGACGGCAGCTTCACCGACTCGGATGTCGTCGAGCATCAAGACCCAACGCCCGCCGAGCCCTATCATCTGCCCTTAATGGTGCCACAGTTCCTGACCGAGGGCGTGATGCGCGAGCGCCTTGTCGAACTCGGGCATCGGCCTGAGTTCGGCTGCGAACTGGCCGGCTTCGAGCAGGATGCCGATGGCGTGACGGCGCGGCTTGTTGGCAAGAGCGGGGAAGAGAGCATCCGCGTGCGCTGGCTCGTCGGCGCCGATGGCGGCCGCAGCTTCGTGCGCCACGCGCTCGACATCGGCTTTCCCGGAAAGACGCTCGGCGTCCGCGCGGTCGTGGCGGATGTCACGCTGACCGGCCTCGGCCGGGATGTCTGGCATCGCTTCGCGGAAGGCGACATGACGCGGCAGATCGGGATCTGCCCGCTCGCGGGAACGGAGCTATTCCAGATCCAGGGTCCGATACCGCTCGAAGGCGAGGTCGATCTTTTCGCCGAAGGCCTGACCGCTCTGGTGGCGGAGCGCACCAGCCGCGACAATATTCACATCCAGTCGGTGTCCTGGGCCTCGGCCTTCACCATGAATGCCCGCCTTGCCGATCGCTATCGGCTCGGCCGCGTCTTCCTCGTCGGCGATGCCGCGCATACCCATCCGCCGACCGGCGGCCAGGGCCTCAACACCAGCGTCCAGGACGCCTATAATCTGGGCTGGAAGCTGGCGGCAGTAGCCGCCGGTGCCCCCGATGCACTACTCGATAGCTACGAGGAAGAGCGCCGTCCGATTGCGGCGGCCATGCTCGGTCTTGCCACCACGCTGCTCGACGCCCTCAAGCGCGGCGAGATGCGGCGCGGCCGCGAGGTGCATCAGCTCGACATCGGCTATCCCGAATCCTTGCTCGCGCTGGAGAGGCCGGAGCGAAGCGGCGGCCTGCTTGCGGGCGATCGCGCCCCGGATGCACCGCTTCGCGGCGCCGGCGGTCAGCCGATCCGCCTGTTCAGCCTCTTCGAGGGCCCGCAATGGACGCTGCTTGGCTACGGGGTCGAGCGTGTGGCCATACCACCGCGCCCGGGATTGCGTATCCACGCGATCGGTCCGCGCGGAGATATCATTGATGACGGAGGGCACTTCAATGACGCGTACGCCGTCAACTCCGGCGATTGGGTACTCGTGCGCCCCGACGGCTATGTCGGCGCCATCGTCGCATCGAGCGAGATCACGGCGCTGGAGACATATCTTCAAGCGGTTGGTCTCGGCCCAGGAGGTTTGTCATGAAGGCCGCCATCGTTCAGGGGGCCGGCAAGGCGCCAGTCTACGGGGATTTCGAGGATCCGGCGCCCGTTTCAGGCGAGAACCGCATCACCGTGACAGCGGCCGCCATCAGCCAGAATGTCAAGAGCCGGGCATCCGGCCGCCACTATGCCTCGACAGACCGGTTTCCCTTCGTCGTCGGCATCGACGGCGTGGGGCGGTTGGATGACGGGCGCCGGGTCTATTTCGTCTTGCCGCGCGCACCCTTCGGCAGCATGGCGGAGCGGACGGTGGCGCCAATCGTACACTGCCTGCAGATGCCCGATGAACTCGACGACGCGACAGCCGCCGCCATCGCAAATCCCGGCATGTCGTCCTGGGCCGCCCTGAGCGAGCGGGCCAGGTTCAAGCCCGGCGAGGCGGTGCTCATCAATGGTGCCACGGGAACGGCTGGACGTCTCGCCGTGCAGATCGCCAGGTATCGCGGCGCGAGGAAGGTCATCGCGACCGGCCGCAATGTTGATGTCCTCCGACAGCTGGAGGCTCTCGGCGCGGACGTGACGATTCCGCTGGTCGATGACGCGGCGGCTCTTGAGGCCAGTTTCAAAGAGCAGTTCGCCCAAGGCGTCGATGTCATCATCGACTATCTGTGGGGCAAGAGCGCGCAACAACTGCTGATCGCGGCTGCCAAAGCCGGTGCGGACGCCGTGCCCATCCGGTTCGTACAGATCGGTTCCGCGAGCGGTCAGGAAATCACGTTTCCAGGTGCCGTGCTGCGCGCTTCTGCGATCGAGCTGATGGGTAGCGGCATCGGCAGTATATCGCTCGACCGTCTTGTTGCCGCCATCCGCGAGTTACTGCAGGCCACGGTTTCAGGGGGCTTTCGGATCGCGTTCAAGCCGGTTCCGCTGGAAGATTTCGAGTCTGCTTGGTCGCAGGACGATAGCGCCTGCCGAACCGTCTTTACCCTCGGTAGGCGAGGTGCATGAGATGAGCGGTGATACCCTTGCGATCGGCGGCGAAAGCCCCGCAGCTCAGAAACTCGATTGGCGGCTGATGCTGCCGGTCTTCATCATTGTCAGCCTCGACGCCGCCAGCAGCGGCGCCATCCTGCCGATCCTGCCATTCTACCTCCGGGACCTTGGAGCGTCGCCGCTGGTTCTGGGGCTCGTCCTCGGCGCCGAAGCGCTCAGCCAGTTCGCCGCGGCCCCGTGGCTCGGGCAGCTCTCCGACCGCTTCGGTCGCAAGAAGGTGCTGCTCGCCAGCCAGGCCGGAGCGCTGATCAGCCTTTCATTGCTTGCCTTGGCCAACAGCGTGGTCTTCGTGTTGCTCGCGCGGGTCCTGCTCGGGCTCACCGCAGCCAATTTTGCGGCTGCGGCGGCTTATGCCGCCGACAATAGCAGCCCCGCCACGCGGCGACAGGCGATCGGCATCCTGAGCGCAGGCCTCGGCCTCGGCGGAATCGTCGGTCCAAGCCTTGCCGGATACCTCTCGGACATCTCCCTTACGGCACCGATCTGGGCGGCCTGGGCCCTGTCGGCGACCAGCATGCTCGTCACCGGCGTCTGGCTCAAGAGCAATACCGCTTCCGGTCAGACCGGCGGCGATGCCGAAGAGGGCGGGCAAGTCAGGGAAGTCGTTTCTTTCCGGTCGATTCTGACCTCACCGGTCATTCGCATTCTCATTATCGTCCTGCTTTGTCATTACTTTTCCTATGGCATGTTCAGTTCCCAGCTTGCCGTGTTCCTGAGCGACACCTTCATTTGGGATGGCCACGCCTTCGGCCCGAAGGAACTGGGCTACATCCTCACCGCCGATGGCGCAATCAACATCGTGGTGCAGCTTTTCCTCCTGAAGTGGCTTGGCGGCCGCTTTACCGAGAGAAACCTGATCGTTGTGGTCTTCGCTATCCTGTCCGTTGGCTATGTCGCAGCGGGTCTGGCAAGCAGCATCGCCACGCTCGCCTTTGCGGTCCTCTGCGTCAGCACTGGGGTAGCGCTGGCCCGTCCGACCTTCGTGGCGGCGCTCTCCGTTCATGTCCCGCAACAACGGCAAGGCGTGGTTATGGGAGCGATCCAGTCCCTCGTTGCCGTCACCGACATCGTCTCTCCGGTTCTGGCAGGGCTTATCCTTGGGCAAGCTTTATATGGCGCATGGGTTGGCGCTGTCGTCCTGATCGCGCTGACCGGAGCCGTCATCGCCCGCAGCCGGCTTCCCCGGATCGATCCCGAGACAATTGCCGCAGAAAGCTGATGCCCGTTCGAGCGGTGTCAGGGGGCTTACGGATCAGCACTGAATTTGGAGATAGTCGCTGGAGTTTTAGCACAACCTGCCCCTTGCAAGGCCCCCTGAGAGTAAGAGTTTGGCCGGTTTGACCGTGACGGGTTGAGGGTCGGGAGAGAGGCTTCCGGCGCCCGTCGCGGAGCAATCCCGATGGCCAGATATGATCGCAGCACCCGTGCCGGCGCCGATCGCACCAACCTTTACGGCATTCGCGAAGTTCAGGCCGATCCCATGGAAGTCTCACTTCCCACGCCGCCTCAATGATTTTGCGTTCCTGAACATTGAAAAATCTAAGGGGATTGTAATTCCCGTCAATAGTATGATTGACTTACGGAAATGACCGCTGGCCATCAGATGCCGAAGGTAATGCAACGAACGGGGAACTGGAATGAACAGGGAAAAGATTACGAACCGCACTGGTCGGCTGCTTGCTGGGGCTGCCTTGTCGCTGCTGCTCGTTTCGGGCGGTATGGCGCCGGCCTTTGCCGAAACGCCGGCCGATACGCTGGTGCAGGCCTGGGCTATCGACGACACGATCACGCTCGATCCGGCCGAATCCTTCGAGCTGTCGCCGGCCGAGTTCATCGGCAATGCCTATGACATGCTGGTCCGTCTGGACATCAATGACACGACCAAGGTCAAAGGCGGCATCGCCGACAGCTGGACCGTTTCCGACGACGGCCTCACCTATACGTTCAAGTTGAAGGCAGGGGTCAAATTCGCCTCCGGCAATCCCGTGACCGCCGAGGATGTCGCCTGGTCCTTCGAACGCGCTGTCAAGCTCGACAAGAGCCCGGCCTTCATCCTCACCCAGTTCGGCCTGACGGGCGACAACGTCACGGAAAAGGCGAAAGCCGTCGATGAAAGCACCTTCGTCTTCACCGTCGACAAGGCCTATGCGCCGAGCTTCGTGCTGAACTGCCTGACCGCCACCGTCGGCGCCGTGCTCGACAAGAAGCTGGTGATGGAGCACGCCGAGGCCAAGACGCCGAGCGACGAATACAAATACGACACCGATTTCGGCTATGGCTGGCTGAAGACCAATTATGCGGGCTCCGGTCCGTTCAAGATTCGCGACTGGCGCGCCAACGAAATCCTCGTCCTGGAGCGCAACGACAATTATTACGGTGAAAAGCCCGCGCTCGCCCGCGTCATCTACCGTCACGTCAAGGAAAGCGCGACGCAGCGTCTGATGCTGGAAGCCGGCGACGTCGACGTCGCGCGTAACCTGGAGCCGGGCGATCTCGACGCCGTTTCCAAGAACGCCGACCTGGCGACGACGAGCGCGCCGAAGGGCACGGTCTATTACATCAGCCTCAACCAGAAGAACGCGAACCTCGCCAAGCCCGAGGTGCGCGAAGCCTTCAAGTATCTTGTTGATTATGACGCGATCGGCTCGACGCTGATCAAGGGCATCGGCGAAATCCGCCAGACCTACCAGGCCAAGGGCGTGCTCGGCGCACTGGAGGCGAGCCCCTACAAGTTCGACGTGGCGAAGGCCAAGGAACTCCTGGAAAAGGCCGGCCTGAAGGACGGCTTCTCCGTGACCTTCGACGTGCGCAACACGCAGCCGGTCACGGGCATTGCCGAATCTTTCCAGCAGACCGCCGGTCAGGCCGGCGTGAATATCGAGATCATCCCCGGTGACGGTAAGCAGACGCTGACCAAATACCGCGCCCGCAACCACGACCTCTATATCGGCCAGTGGGGCATGGACTACTGGGATCCAAACTCGAACGGCGAAGCCTTCACGTCCAACCCCGACAACAGCGACGACGCATCGGTCAAGACGCTCGCCTGGCGCAATGCCTGGGATATTCCGGAGCTGACTGCCGAATCCAAGGCCGCCCTTCTGGAGCGTGACAACGCCAAGCGTGCCGAAATGTACCAGAAACTGCAGCAGCAGGCGCTGGAAACCAGCCCCTTCGTCATGATCTTCCAGCAGACCGAAGCGGCGGGCCTGCGCGGCGCGGTGAAGAACTACAAGCTCGGTCCGTCCATGGACACGAACTTCCTTGCACCCGTGACCAAGCAGTGAGCTGAAGGACAAGCTCCTTGAGCGCTGTTGCAAGACTGAAGCCGGCAAGGCGGGCCAACCGGCGCGCCTATGGGCGGCTGAAATCCGTGGCGGGCTTCCTCGTCGTGGTCGCCACCACCTATCTCGGCCTGCTCGCCGTCACCTTCTTCATCGGCCGCGTCGTGCCTATCGATCCGGTGCTGGCGATCGTCGGCGACCGGGCGCCCGCCCATGTCGTAGAGCGCGTGCGGCTGGAGATGGGGCTGGATCTGCCCTACTACCAGCAGTTCTGGCTTTACATGAAGGGCGTGCTCAGCGGTGATTTCGGCACATCGGTGCTGACGACCAACCCTGTCATGGCCGACATCCGCCGGGTCTTTCCTGCGACCATGGAGCTTGCCACGGTCGGCACGATCATCGGCGCGCTGATTGGCATTCCACTCGGTGTCCTCGCCGCCGTCAAGCGCGGCAGTTTCACCGACCAGGTGGTGCGTATCATCGGCCTCGTCGGTTATTCCGTGCCGATCTTCTGGCTGGGCCTCCTGGCGCTGCTCGTCTTCTATGCGCGTCTCGGCTGGGTTTCCGGCCCCGGCCGCATCGACGTGGTGTTCGAATATACGTTCACGCCCGTCACCGGCTTCTTCCTGCTTGACGCGATCCTCAACCGCGACTGGGCGGCTTTCCGTGATATCGTCTCGCACATCATCCTGCCGGCCTCGTTGCTCGGTTACTTCTCACTCGCCTATATCAGCCGCATGACGCGCTCCTTCATGCTGAACGAGCTTGGCCAGGAATATATCGTCGCTGCACGCGCGAAAGGCCTGTCGGAGACCCGCATCATCTGGGGCCATGCGTTGCGCAATGCGGCGGTGCCGCTTGTCACGGTCATCGCGCTTTCCTATGCCGGCCTGCTCGAAGGCTCGGTGCTGACGGAGACCGTCTTCGCCTGGCCGGGCCTTGGGCTCTACATCACCAATTCGCTACAAAACGCCGACATGAACGCGGTGCTCGGCGGCACCATCGTCATCGGTTCCGTCTTCATCGCCATCAACCTTCTCTCCGACGTGCTCTACCGCATGCTCGATCCCCGAACGAGGTCCCGATGAGCGACGCCGCCATGACCCGCCGCGAATGGCTCCTGACCGACCGGCCGCAATCGCGGCTGCAGGCGAGGCTCGGCCGCGCCTACGTCGCCTGGCGGCGCTTTACCGCCAACAGGCTCGCCGTCATCGGCCTCGTCATCATTCTCGGTCTCGTCTTCCTGGCGATCTTCGCGCCGCTGCTTGCGCCCCATTCGCCCTATATCGGAGATCTCGCGAAGGCGCGGCTGCTTTCGCCCGGACCGGGGCATTGGCTCGGCACCGACGACCAGGGCCGCGACATCCTCTCGCGTCTCATCTACGGTTCGCGGCTGACCTTGCAGGTCGTTCTGCTGGTCGCGGTCATCGCCGCCCCCATCGGCCTTCTGGTCGGCACCGTCGCCGGCTATGCGGGCGGCTGGGTGGATGCGGTGCTGATGCGCATCACCGATATCTTCCTCGCCTTTCCAAAGCTCGTTCTGGCGCTCGCCTTCGTTGCGGCGCTCGGACCGGGCATCGGCAATGCTATCATCGCCATCGCGATCACCTCCTGGCCGCCCTATGCCCGCATCGCGCGCGCCGAGACGCTGACGGTACGCAATTCCGATTACATCCAGGCGGTGCAGCTGATGGGCGCGTCCCCGTGGCGAATCGTGCTGCGCCATATCATGCCGCTCTGCATCTCCTCGCTCATCGTGCGCGTGACGCTCGACATGGCGGGCATCATTCTGACGGCCGCCGGTCTCGGTTTCCTCGGTCTCGGCGCACAGCCGCCGTTGCCGGAATGGGGCGCGATGATCGCTTCCGGCCGCCGTTTCATCCTCGATCAGTGGTGGGTGGCCGCCGCTCCGGGCGTGGCTATCCTCATCGTCAGCCTCGGCTTCAACCTGCTGGGCGACGGCCTGCGCGATGCGCTCGATCCACGCGGGAGCGGCCAATGAGCGCGCTTCTCGGCGTCGAAGATCTGCGCGTCACGTTCCCCACGCGCACGGGTGTCATCGAAGCGGTGCGCGGCGTGACCTTCACGCTCGGCCGCGAACGGCTCGGCATCGTCGGTGAAAGCGGTTCCGGCAAGTCGCAGACCGGTCGCGCCATCATGGGCCTGACGGCCGAACATGGCACCATCGACGCCAAGCGGCTGGAGTTCAACGGCATCGATCTCCTCAAGGCCTCGAAGGCCGAGCGGCGGGCGCTGCGCGGCAGGCGTATCGCGATGATCCTGCAGGATCCGAAATATTCGCTGAACCCGGTGATGACCATCGGTCGGCAGATCGTCGAGACGCTGCGGGCGCACGAACCCGTCGGCAAGGCCGAAGCCCGCAAGCGCGCGCTCGACATGCTCTCCGCCGTTCAGATCCGCGACCCCGAGCGTGTCTTCGATCTCTATCCGCACGAAGTTTCCGGCGGCATGGGCCAACGCGCCATGATCGCGATGATGCTCATCGCCGGTCCCGAGCTCTTGATCGCCGACGAGCCGACCTCGGCGCTCGACGTGACGGTGCAGCTCGACGTGCTCGCCATCCTCGACCGGCTGGTCGCCGAGCGTGGCATGGGGTTGATCTTCATTTCACATGACCTGCGTCTTGTCTCCTCCTTCTGCGATCGCGTCATCGTCATGTATGCCGGCCGCATCGTCGAGGAACTGCCGGCGGCAAAGCTCTCCGAGGCGCAGCATCCCTATACGCGCGGCCTGCTCAACTGCATGCCCGAGATCGGTGCGGACCGGCACCCGCTGCCGGTGCTCGATCGCAAACCGGAGTGGAGAACATGACGCCGGCTCTCGCCATTGACGGCCTCAGCGTCGAGTACGACGATTTCGTGGCGCTCGACGATGTCAGCCTGACGGTCGCGCCGGGCGAATCCTTCGGTCTGGTCGGTGAATCCGGCTCTGGGAAGTCGACGCTGCTGCGGGCCGTCGCCGGCCTTGCTCCTGTCTCGTTCGGCACCATCACCGTCGATGGCAAAAGGCTCGGCGGCAAGCGCGACAAGGCCTTTTACCGCAAGGTCCAGATGGTCTTTCAGGACCCCTACGGATCGCTCCATCCGCGCCAGACAGTCGACCGGTTGCTGCTCGAACCACTCGCGATCCATGGCTTCGACGACACCGAGGGCCGCATCGTGCGTGCGCTCGACGAGGTTGGCCTCGGTGTGAGCTTCCGTTTCCGCTACTCGCACCAGCTCTCCGGCGGCCAGCGTCAGCGTGTGGCGATTGCCCGTGCGCTGATCCTCGAACCCTCCATGCTGCTGCTCGACGAGCCGACCTCGGCGCTTGATGCCTCTGTGCAGGCCGAGGTGCTGAACCTGCTGGAGCAATTGCGCGCCACGCGAAAACTCACCTTCGTCATGGTCAGCCACGACCTTGCCGTCGTCACCCATATGTGCGATCGGCTGCTGGTCATGCAAAACGGCGGGGTCGTAGAGCAACTCGCCTCCACGGACCTCGCCGCCCGAAGGGTAACGACCGACTATACACGCGGCCTGCTCGTCGCAAGTGAGGGGTTTTGCCGCAAGTCGTGAAGTGGTTTTTGCGAGGGATCGGGGTGGGTGAAGACGTTGTCCTCAGTGCCGGCATTCGGCGCATTTGGCGCTCACCCCACCTTCAGTTCAAAAGCAGGATACAACGTAGCAAAGGCGACCCAATTTGGGAATAAATCAACGCCATGTTGGTTTCACATCATGTCCGTCCGCTCGTGCAAGGAGCGGGTGTGGAAAGCGTGCACGACGAGCGTAACCCGGCAGGACGGAAGCGCGGATGCCACATGGCGATTCACACCTCAAACGGCATTGAATATTTTGCATGCCGAAACACAGCCGACGGAACGATCAGGGTGAAGGGGCCGCTCTTTGCGCCCCGTACTCAATTGAGGCGACGCCCCCATCGGGACTTCTGATCACGATGCTTATTTAGGGTTGGCAGCGCAACCGTCGCACGTCGGCAAGGACCGCCACGCTGTCGTGTTCCGGGATATCTCCGATCTCTGTCATCTTGGCATCGAGCTTGGCAAGCATTTGCGCAAAGATGTCAGCAAAAGCCGGGTCATTGGCGTGGTTGCGCAGTTCGAACGGGTCCTTCTCGCAATCAAACAGCTCCCACTCCGGTGGCTCGTCGCCACTATGTCCGCCAAGCTGGCCGAGCGGGTGCAGCGGTGATCGCCCACCATACTGTTACGCCCAATGCAAAGGCGAGCAGGTTGAGGATGATCGGGGGCCAATCGGCGATCGTCTTCCTCCGCGCAGTTTGGATATCCCCAACTGCAACAGTCATTGCCGGACTCCTGAATAGAAGAAATGATCCAAGGCCACCGCCGCGCCGCCGAAAGCTCCCGAAAGAGGGCCAAAACTTGTACGCTCAATTCGCAAGATATCACGCATGTGCGGCATGACCCGCGGCGGCAGGTTCTTAAGCAGGTGGGCGAACATGCTGTCTGGCGCCTCGCCCAGATGACCGCCGAGAACGATCAGGTCTGGCGTCAGAAGATTGATGGCGATAGCCAAGGAGTCGGTCAGCCGATCAAGCGTTGGAGCCCAGGTTTCAGTTGCCTCGAGCCGCTCCATGAGATTGCTGGGGGCCACCCCTTCCAGTCCTGCCGCACGCATAAGCACGCGTTCGTTTACGTAGCTTTCCAGGCAGCCGTGATTGCCGCAACTGCAGGGCGGACCATCCTGTGAAATCTGGATGTGGCCTAATTCGACAGCGCCGTGACCACCAGGTCGAAACGGCACGCCGTCCACCACGAGCCCGGCGCCAAGCCCGGTCCGCAAGTAGACGTAAAGCACAGCCGGGACACGGCGGCCGATGCCGTATCTCACCTCCGCCAGGGCTATGGAACTGACATTGTGCTCAAGGACGACGGGGAGGCCGGTTTCCGTTTCAAACTTGGCTGCCAGCGGCAGATTGCGCCACCCGGTGTTGATCGAAGCAAGAATAGAACGCTGGTCGGCGTTTACAGGTCCCGGAACGGCAACGCCGACGCCAAGCAATCGAGGCCCGTCTACCTCGGCGATCAATCCGGCAAGCGTTTCGGCCGTGCGTGCAACAACATCGTCCGGCGTCGCTTCCCGAAGCGAAAAACCGAAGGAGGCGGTCGCTTTGGCACTGGCTGTCAAATCTGTGATCGCGATTTGCACCAGGCCGGCGCCTAGGTGGATTCCGGCGACGTGAAAGGCGTCAGGGCTCAGCTTGATAGCCTGTCCAGGCCGTCCGATGCCTGCAGCTTCGGCGATTTCGGCCTCCGACACCACGCCGTCGCGCAGGAGCTCGGCAGTCAAGTGGGTCATCGTGGTGGCCGACAGTTTGCTGCGCCGCGCCAAGGACGCTCGAGACTGCGGCCCTTCATCCCGGAGGATGCTCAGTATCTCCCCACGATGGTTCCCCGCCATTGCTCCTCCAATTATTTTCTAAAGCGTAGAAATTAAATAGCAGCCTTGTCAAGCCCGCTGCCTTCCGCCCGGATTTCGCCGGCGCGGAACGGTTGATGGCTAAGCAGTCTCGCTTGTTTGGGCAGCGACCGGATCTTGGGCTACTGCGCACGGCGATCGCGCGCCATTGCTGCAAGAATTCACTCCGGCGTGGCTGGAACCTCGTAGACGCGCAAACCCGTTGCGCCGTGGATGCCATTTAGGATGGCGGCTGCAGGAGGCGGCCAACAGGACGGCGCGGCGACAGGCGGCTAGGCCGCCCGATTTCCGCGAGAAGCAGCTTGCCAAGTTCCGCGAGCTCGCCCCTGAGATGGACATCGTCATCACCACGGCGCTGATCCCCGGTCGTGGCGCTCCGAACTTGTGGCTTGCCGGCATGGTCGCGGCTATGAAGTCGGGTTCCGTCGCGGTCGACCTAGCCGCCGAACGCGGCGGCAACTGCGATCTGACGGTCACCGGCCAGAAGATCGTCTCTGACAACGGCGTCGCCGTCATCCGTTTAGGGCCTTGCCGAGAAAGCGCATGGCCGCCTTGGCATTGCGGGTCGGGGACAGATAAAAATCGATCATGTTGGCGAGACTGTCGACGGCCCGGTACAGATACGTCCATTGTCCGCGGACTCTTACATAGATCCCATCGATGCAGGAGAATTCCAGCGCATTCGGCACGTTTGGCGGCAATAATATCTACGCAGAAGCATTTCATTTGAAATCTATTTTCTACTAAATCTATCGATGATAGTGCCTAATGGCCTCCTCGCTTTCAGGAGGACTCCGATGCCCAAGACCGAATCCAATTCCATCACGTTGGGGACCCGGGCTCCGGACTTCATTCTGCCCGACGCAGGCGGCAAGTTGTTCACCCCTGCGGATTTCAAGGACAGCCCGGCGCTGCTCGTCGTTTTTATCTCGAACCGCTGCCCCTTCGTGGTGCTGATCCGCGAGGCGCTGGCGCAGTTCGCGCGCGACTACGCCCATCAAGGCCTCGCCGTGTTCGCCATCAACAGCAACGACGCCGAGGCGCACCCGGAAGAGACGCTGGAGCGGCTCGGCGCGGAGGTGAACGCCTACGGTTACGGCTTCCCCTATCTCAAGGACGCTTCGCAGAGTGTGGCCAAGGCCTACGGCGCGGCCTGCACACCGGACTTCTTCCTCTATGACCGCGAACGCAAGCTTGCCTATCACGGTCAATTCGACGACGCCCGCCCGGGCAACGGCAAGGACGTGACCGGTGCCGACCTGCGGGCCGCCGTCGATGCCGTGCTGAAAGGTGAACCCGTCGGTGCGAAGCAGGTCCCGTCGATCGGCTGCAACATCAAGTGGACGGCCGGCAACGAACCCTCCTGGTCTCCCAAGGCCGCCTGAGACGCACCAAGCTTTGCCGGCCCACAGAGGCCGGCACCTGTTTCCCCTCTCAAGACCGGAACACCATGGCATCGCGTCGCAAGGAACCGCCCGCGGAAGACGGGCGCCTCATCGAAACGGACGTGCTCGTCGTCGGAGGCGGGCCCGCTGCCGCCTGGGCAGCACTCTCGGCCGCCGAAACCGGAGCGCGCGTCGTGCTGGCCGACAAGGGCTATCACGGCACCAGCGGCGCGACCGCCCCTTCCAATACAGGGACCTGGTGCGTCCCGCCTGGTGAGGACCGCGCGGCTTCCGTCGAGCGGCGGTTCAAGCGCACGGCCGGCCTTGCCGACCGCCGTTGGATGCTGCGCGCAGCCGACCGCGCCTATGAGAACCTGCAGAAGCTCGTCGAATGGGGTTATCCCTTCCCAAGCGAGGAGGACGGCAGCCTCTACATCGCCAATCTGCGCGGACCGGACTATATGCGCTTCATGCGCCAGCGTGTGCAGAAGGCCGGCGTCACCATTCTCGACCATCATCCGATCCTGGAATTGCTTGGCGACGACAATCATATCGGCGGCGCGGCCGGGGTCGTGCGCCGCACCGGCGCGGGCTTCCGGGTTTCTGCCGGTGGCATCGTTCTTGCGACCGGCGGCTGCGCGTTCTTCGAACGCATCCTGGGCGGTACGGGGCTCACTGGCGATGGCCACCTCTTCGCGGCAGAGGCCGGCGCGTCGCTGTCCGGCATGGAATTCACCGGCAAATATACATTGGCGCCGCACGGTTCGTCGCTGAACAAAGGCCTGCCTTTTCGTTGGGCGACCTTCTACCGCAAGAATGGCGAGGTGCTGCGCGATGCCCGCGGGGAACCGGTGACCAACGGCATCGGCGGCGGCGAACGGCAGGTGGCGGAGGCCATGCTTTCCGGCCCGGTCTATGCGCGGCTCGACCTCGCCGACCCCGCCATGCAGGACTGGCTGCGACGCGGCCAGCCGAACTGCTTCCAGCCTTACGACCGCATGGGCATCAACCCGTTCGGGGACTTGTTTCGTGTCGAGCTTAAATACGAGGGCACGGTGCGCGGCACCGGCGGCATCCGCATCGTTTCCTCGGAGTGCGGCACCGGCATCGCGGGTCTCTATGCGGCCGGTGATGCGGCGAGCCGCGAGAACGTGACCGGCGGCATCTCAGGCGGTGGTGCGATCAATGCTTCCTGGGCGATCGCCAGTGGCTGGTGGGCCGGTCATGGCGCCGCCCAGCACGCCCGCCGCTGCCAGAACCGTGAGATTGTACGCCTGCGGTCGCTCGGCACGACGGGCCTGCGGGGCACCGCCGAGCGCGTCGACATCGACCTCGCCGACGCAGCGAGGACCGTCCATGCCGAGATCGCGCCGCTCGACAAGAGCTACTGGCGCACCACCGAGACACTGGAGACGAGCCGCCGGACGTTGGAGCACGTATGGGCGGGTCTCCGCCAGGCCAAGCCCGCGACCGGCATCGACCGTCTTCGAGCCCGCGAGGTGGCCTCGGTCACCGCGAGCGCCCGCTGGACGATTGCCGCGGCGCTCTTGCGTACCGAGAGCCGCGGCGTGCACCGCCGGCGCGATTTTCCCGGAGAGGACGAGGCGCAGGCGAGCCGCATCCTCGTCTCCGGCCTCGACCAGGTGACGGCGGTGCGCGAGGACCGCGCCCTCCCTATGGCGCAGGAGGGCTGACGGATGATCGAAGTCGTTTCCGCCGACCGCTGCATCCGTTGCGATATCTGCGAGCGCGTCTGCCCGGCCTTCGTCTTCGACCGTGACGAGACGGGGCTGCCCGTCATCGCCCGGCAGGACGACTGCCAAACCTGCTTCCTCTGTGAAATCTATTGCCCGACGGATGCGCTCTACGTCGCCGAGCAGGCTCATGGGCCGACCGGCATTACCGAGCCCGAGGCTCTGCAACGCGACCTCTTCGGTGCCTACGCCCGCTCGCTTGGCTGGAGCCGCGGGCGCGCCGGAGGGGCTGAGAATGATCCGACCCGCCACATCCGCGTGGCGCAGGTCTGAGCGAAGGAGACCGTACATGGAACGCATAGCCGTCAGCGCGCTGCGCAAGACTTTTACGCTGAAGCCGGGCCAGACGGTGACCGTCGACGGCGTCACCTCCGACCGGATTGCGGTGCTGGACGGTGTCGATCTCACCATCGACAGCGGCGAGTTCATCACGGTTGTCGGCCCATCCGGCAGCGGCAAATCGGTGCTTCTCGACGTGATCGCGGGGCTGACCGAGGCGACATCGGGCGTTGCTCGCATCGATGGCATCGAGGTGTCGAAGCCGCAGACCCGCACCGCCTATGTTTTCCAGCAATACGCGCTCTTTCCCTGGCGTACGGCGCTGCAGAATGTCGAATACGCACTGGAGGTGCGCGGCGTCGCTACCGCCGAGCGACGCGACAAGGCGCGCCATTTTCTGCATCTTTTCGGGCTCAAGGGCTTCGAGGACCGGTTCCCCTCACAGCTTTCCGGCGGCATGCAGCAGCGCGTGGCGATCGCCCGGGCGCTTTCCACCGACCCGCAGGTGCTGTTGATGGACGAGCCGTTCGCCGCGCTCGACGCGCAGACGCGCGACATCCTCCAAAGCGAGCTCCTGCGCATCTGGGAGCAGATCAAGACGACCGTCGTCTTCGTCACCCACTCGATCGACGAGGCGATCTATCTCGCCGACCGGGTCGTCGTGATGACCGCGCGTCCGGCGAGCATCAAGGAGATCGTCGCGATCGACCTGCCACGCCCGCGCGACCTCGATATCCGCAACAGTGCGGCCTTCAACGCCTATCGCGGCCGCGTCTGGGAAAGCTTGCGCGATGAAGTCGGCAAGGCCCAGCGCGACTGGGCTCTTGCTTCCAGCTACGCCAACTAAGGGAGGTTCGGATGAGCCTGACCATCGACCGCATCCCGCCAATCCGCAACACCTTCGCGCTACGCCGCAAGCGCGCGCGGTCAAAGCGGCCGACCGCCCTCGGCGATACCTTCTCCACCCTCATGCTCGGCCTTCCGGCGCTGATCGCCTTTGCACTTTTGTGGGAAATCGCGCCGCGCGCCGGCTGGATCAATGCGCTCTTCTTCCCGCCACTGAGCCAGGTGCTTTCCGTGCTGTGGGAGATGATCGTTTCCGGCCATCTGGCCAACCATATCGGCATCAGTCTTCAGCGGGCCTCAATCGGCTTCTCGCTCGCCGTCGTCGTTGCCGTGCCGCTCGGTTTCCTGATGGGGCGCTATCCGTTCTTCGAGAAGTCGTCCGACTTCCTCGTCCAGACACTGCGCAACACGTCGCAGTTCGCGCTGCTGCCGGTCTTCATCCTGGTACTCGGCATCGGCGAGGCGTCAAAGATCGCCATCACGTTCTATGCCGCGGTGTTCTTTCTGCTGATCAACACGATCGTCGGCGTGAAGTCCGTCGATCCGCTGCTTGTCAAGGCGGCGCGTTCGATGGGCACCTCGGACTGGGACCTGTTCAAGAAGGTGATCTTCCCCTCCGCCATTCCCTCGATCGTCGCCGGCGCCCGGCTCGGCGTGAAGACCTCGCTCTTCTCGGTCATCGCCGCCGAGATGCTCGCCGCCCAGTCCGGCATCGGATACCTAATCCAGAACTCCTCGCTGATGCTCGAAACCGACCGCATGTATGCCGGCATCCTGACGCTGACGATCATCGGACTCGTGCTGAATTACCTGCTCGTCGCCGGCGAGCGGCGAGCCACCCACTGGCATGGCACAGGCGAAAGCGGCCCGAACTGAAATCCTGACACTTCGCTTCATCTATAAACAGCCGATCTCGAAAGGATCAATCATGACATCGCACTCGCCCCTTCTCCGCCGAACCATCCTGAAACTTGCCCTCGCGCTTTCGCTCCTACCCGTTGCAGGCCTTTCCCCGGCCGCTGCAGGTGAGGCGAAACCCGAGGTCATCCGCATCGGCTCCACTGCGCCCGGCCATCTGAAGTTCATCCTCTACCGCAACAAGAAGCTGCTGGAGGACGAATTCGCCAAGGACGGCATCACGATCGAGCTGACCACCTTTGACGGCGGCTCGGCCGCAACGGTCGCACTCGGTTCCGGCGCCATCGACTTCACCTATATCGGCAACAACCCCTCGCTTCGTCTTGCCGCCACCGGGGCGGACGTGAAACTGGTGGGCCTCTCGAGCTGGAACCGCTCCAACGAGACGCAGATCGTCGTCAAGCCGGATTCGCCGATCCAGAAGATCGAAGATCTGAAGGGCAAGAAGATCGCCTATCTCTCCGGAACGGTCAGGCACTCGACTTTCGCCAAGGCACTGAAGGACGCCGGCCTGTCGATCAATGACGTGGAGAGCCTGAACCTCGGCATCGAAAGTTCCGGCCCCGCGCTCGCCCGCGGCGATATCGATGCCATCGTCGAAAGCACCGGCCCGGTCCAGGCGCTCGTTGAAAAAGGTGGCGCGCGGGTGATCTTCGATGCCGGCGTATCGGGCAAACCGGAATGGGCGGTGCCGCACCTCATCAGCGTCAATGGTGATTTCGCCCGCAAGTATCCGGATATCGTGGCGCGCCTGCTCGCCGTTGATATTGCCACCGCTCGCTCGGCCGATGCCAACCCGGAAGAGACGATCGCGATATTTGTCAAGGAAACCGGCAACAGCGACAAGGCCGTGCGTGCGACCTATCCGGACGGCAAGTTCTTCCAGGACCCGCAAATCACCGAAGAGGCGGTTCGGGCGTTGCAGGGCGAGGAAACCTTCATGGCCGATTCCGGTCTTCTGAAGGGCAAGGTCAACTACGACACCTGGATTGACCGCTCCTTCTATGAAAAGGCGCACAAGAGGGTTGATGCAAGCAACTGATTTTGTAGTCTTCAAGCGCCGGCGTTCATCCGCCGGCGCTCTCTTGTTGTAGTTGTTGCGATGTCTTCCACTGCGTCTCCGTGCATCCCGCTCCACCGCAGCCGCATCGTCCCGGCCGTCGTCGCCGTGGCCTTCTTCATGCAGATGCTGGACAGCACGATCATTGCGACGTCGCTGCCGGCCATGGCACATGCCTTCTCAACGGATGTGGTGACGCTCAATATCGGCTTCACCGCCTATCTGCTCGCGATGGCGGTGTTCATCCCGCCGGCTGGCTGGCTCGCCGACCGTTTTGGTGCGCGGGGGGTCTTTCTCTCGGCGATCGTGCTGTTCACGCTCTCATCGGTCGCCTGCGGCTTTTCCGGCTCGCTTGCGGAATTCACGACGGCGCGGCTCTTCCAGGGCGCGTCCGCCGCGCTGATGACGCCCGTCGGGCGTCAACTCGTGCTGCGTGGCGCCCCCAAGGCGGAGTTGGTACGGGCGATTGCCACCATCACCTGGCCGGCCCTGATCGCACCGGTGATCGGCCCGCTGATCGGCGCCTGGATCACCACCCATGCCGGATGGGAGTGGAACTTCTTCATCAACCTGCCGCTCGGCCTGCTCGGCGTCGTACTCGTCGCCTTCTTCGTGCCGCATGCGCCGGTGGAGGAGCGGGCGCGCGCCTTCGATCTCAGCGGTTTTTTGCTGACCGGAAGCGCGCTGGCGCTGACGTTGGTGGGGCTTGAACTTACCAGTGCGTCAACCGGCGGGTTCAGCGCACTTGCGATGCTGGCGGCGGGTATCATGATCGGCATTTTCGCGATCCGCCACCTCAAGCGCACGCCGCATGCCCTGCTCGACATGGCCGTGCTGAAGGTGCCGACCTTTGCCTTTGCCACCCTTTCGGCAGGCACGGCCGGGCGGCTCGCGGTCAACGCTACGCCATTCCTGCTGCCGCTGCTGTTCCAGGTCGGCCTCGGCTTCGACGCGGTCGAAACGGGCTCCCTCGTCCTCGTCTATTTCTTCGGCAACCTGCTCATGAAGAGTGTCACGACGCCGGCGCTGCGTCTCTTCGGCTTCCGCACGCTCCTCGTCGTCAACGGCGTGATCGCGGCGCTGACGATCGGCGCCTTCGCCTTCATCGACGGCGAGACGCCGCGCGTCATCCTCTTCACGCTGCTGATCGCCTGCGGCCTCACCCGCTCGATGCAGTTCACCTCGCTCACGACGATCGCCTTTGCCGACGTGACACAGGCACAGCGAGGTGCTGCGACGACGATTTCGGCAATGCTGCAGCAGTTGTCGCAACTGCTCGGCGTGGCTGTCGCAGCGGTCGTCATCCGCCTGTCGTCCTACCTCCAATCAGGAGCGGCGGATGGCGGGATGCTGGTGGACATCCGTGCCGCCTTCCTCTGCGTTGCCGCGATCGGTCTCCTGTCGGCGTTGCGCTTCCTGGCACTCCCGCACGACGCCGGAGTAGATGTGTCGGGGCACCGTCGTGACTGAAGCTTGCTCTTCGGCCTCTTCCTGATGACCGTCTGCCTGCGCTTCCTCTACGACATGGTGGCTTGAGGTGTACCGTGACCGTCATCCAAGACGAATGGGACGGCCCTCTTTTCGGACCGGCGACTTCGAAAAATCTGTAGCTTCAGGAAGGCGCCTCGCAAGATATGGAAATTGTTTCTTGAGTCCGACTCTCACGAGTTGCCCGGCAGACGAGCAGGCGCAATGTGGCGCAGCACAATGATACGCGTAGGCACGTTTAAGCTGCGCGTACGCGTTGGCTGTTGTCCATTTCTTTCGTGATGAGGATGCCACCCCCTTCACGCTTTGCAGCATAGAGAGCCTTGTCGGCTACCGCGAAGACATCTTTCGGCAAAAACCCCGAGGTCCCGAACACTGCGCCAATCGACACGCCCACGCGGATCTGCTTGCCGTCCCTTGAATAGTCCTGCGCCAGGGCGGCGATGATCTCTCCGCCGATCCGGTTTGCTCCATCGAGGGAAGAGCATCGATGCAGGATGGCAAATTCGTCGCCGCCAATGCGGGCAATGACGTCCGCCTGGTCGAGGATTTTCATCAGCCGACGCGCCGTCTCCTTCAAACATTCGTCGCCTGCCTGATGACCGAACGAGTCGTTGACGAGCTTGAACCCGTCCATGTCGACGAGGAAAAGCACAGATTGATCTCCGGAGGAGCGAAGGGCGCAGGCATGCTCGAATTCCTTTTCGAACTGGTTCCTGTTGGCCAGTCCGGACAAGGCGTCGGTTTCGGCCAGCCGGCGGATCTGGTCGATCATGATCTTTTCGGAGGTAATGTCCTGCTTCAACCCGAATATCCGGATCGGGACATCGGACTCGCATTCAACGATTGCCGTGATCCGTATCCAGCGGTGGTTGCCTTTGGCAGTGATGATTTCCGCATCAAGCGAAAAACCGCCGCGCTCTTCAATGGCACGATTGCGGAGCCTGGTCAGTTCCGCGCGCGAGGCCTCTGTGTACATGTCTACGATCGACGGTCGGTCCAGAGTGGAACCGGGCAGCAAGTCAAACAGCTCGTAGACCATGTCGGTCCAGGCTAGGGCCTCGGAGGGAAGGGCGCATTCCCAGACCCCGATGCGTGCAGCCTTCGATGAGCGTTCAAAGATCTTCCTGAGATGGGCCACCTCGGCTGCGCTGGCGCTTGGGTTTCCAAGTGCCGGTTCCCCCAGCCATTGCGCGAATCTGGTGCTGAGACCTGCGATCCAGCTTCTCGGGGATACCAAAGCCATAGCCCGCTTCTACCCATATCTCGGAGTCGACGCTTCCGAAATTAGGGAGCAACCTTGAAAGAACTGTTTCCAAGTGTGCAAGCGTTGTCGTTTTCGATATTGGGGCCAAGGCGAATTTGGCACGGGAATGCTCGCAAAATGACGCGGACGAATGGGCGAACTGTTCAGCTACGTCGATCTGTAGGCGAGGGGGCGTCGCGATCGTCTGCTGCGGGCGATCGACAAGAAGGGCAACGGCAAGGAGGCGGAGCTCTGCTTCATGTGACACGTGCCGTCCGCTACGGCGCGCGCGACGGATTTGCCTGCACGGAGTTCTCCTGGGAGGGAAATGACGTGACGATCCCGCCTGCGGCCGTTGGCGTTCAATGATCGGAACCGCCAGCAGGCTCGTCGGGCACTTCTACATCCACAACGGCGACGATTCAGACTCCGTCTGCGAGCGCACCTGACTTCTTCGACAGCCTCCAAGTCCATGCGCGGAGAATTTTTCCGGATCGAGCCCGGCCGTCGCGCACCGCATCTTCAGGATCAGGTTGATCGATTCCGCCCATCGACTGCCACGTTGCCCTGGCGCCTATTTCATTGTCGCCGAGTTCCAAACCTTGTCCGGCTCGACTTCGACCGCCTCGTGGGCCTCCTGCCACCTGTCGATGCCATCCGGGAACCAGTGAACGCCAGTATAGCCCTTCATCACCAGCCGTTTGCCGGCGTTCCAACTGCCCCAGCACTGGGGACGGCAGAAGGTGACGACCGGCTTTGATCTGTCGCCTTGCGTCAGTTCCTCCAGACGACGAAAAAATGCTTCCTCCTGCGCGGCATCAAAGGCCGCTGCACCGCCTCCCGGAAACCACACCGCGCCCGGGATGGAGCGATGGGTCGGCAGCCACAGCCGATCCTGTGGAAAGTCCTCCGGCTTCTTGTCGGCGGGGCCGACATCCAGAAGGATCGGTTTTTCCGCAATGAGCGCCTCGAGCGCCGGCAGGCCGACGACCACGGCACCCTTCAGTGTCGCCGGGGTTTCTCCCCGCATCGGGCCGGTCCACATGCCGTCCGGTTCCTTCACCTCGGCCGACGACGCATGTATGACCGTGGCGGCGAAAAACAATGCAATCGCGAGTGAAGCGGCAGGCTTCACCAGGTATCCAATCAAGCCCGACATGTCCGTTCCCCTTACTGGGTAATCGAAGGCACGTCGAAAGTCTGTTCCCAACGGCCTCCCTTGGTGTCGGATGCGACGACCTTCATCGGGCCTTCGCCGCGCGGAATGAAACCGAAGCCGAGCGCGGGATTCGTGGACAGGGAAATATCGCCGACGATGTTCAGTACGTCCTGGTCCCCATAAGAGACGGTCACCTTGTCGATGTAGCGCGGAGGCGTGTAGAGCCGGGTGAGTTGGTTCATCTGCATTCCGTTGAAGTTCGGGTGACGGATCATCAGCGTCGCCTCCGAGGGCTTTTCTTGCTGGATGTCCTTCGCGAATTTCATCCTCATATCTCCCATCCCCTTCATCGCTTCTGCGTCACTCGGTCCGGACGGCGCCGAGCAGCCACCCGAAGCCTTCACGAAGGCCACAGTGGAAAACAGCTTTCCATCCTTCGTCTCGGCAACAGCGTGAACATTGGTATAGGTGTCGATCCGGACGCGCAGGTGCAGCGTGCCCGGATCGGCGGCCGGCCCGAAGGTGACATGAGCGGCGAGCGGGGCGGGATTGTCGTCGATCACGAGATAGACAGACTTGATCTTGTCCTTCTCCGGCATTGTCAGGGTGATCGGTACGAGCGCGGCATCCTGGGCGCGCTTCGGCGCTTCGATCCTGATGAGGGTATCCGTCGGGAGAACCTCGCGGTCATCGAAAAGGTAGTCGGCAATCTGCTGCCAGCGCTCCTCCCGCTTGGCATCGGCCTCGGAGGCCTCCACAACGGTTGCCGGCGCTGCACAGAACACCGTGACCAGAGCAGCCGCGAGGGCTTGTCGCACTATCTGTATCATATTCTCCTCCTCCCGCTTGATTGGGATCGCTATTCCCATTCAAGCTCCTTGTAGGCCTGAATGACGTTACGGCTGTGATAGTCCTCGAACAGCGCCCAGCCTTCGGCTGCTTTCGCGGCGACCGTTCGGCTGGCCTCGTCGATTGCAACGCCCTCCGCTATCGCCGTGCGCGTCTCGTCCTGGAGGGCCGTCAGATAGCGCCGCTGTATTGCCATGGCCGGCTCGAACTCCACCATTGCCGGTCCATGTCCCGGCACTGCACGGGCAGCACCAAGCTTTGCAAGCCGTTCGGCTTCGGCCAGCCATCCGGGCAAGCTTCCATCCAGGGAGGGAATGCGGCCGACGAAAAGCAGATCCGAAGGAAACAGCGTTCCCGTGGATGTATCGAGCATCGACAGGTCGCAATCCGTATGCGCGGTCCGGTGCGCGGTGATCCGGACCAGACGGTCGCCGAGGTCAACTTCGGCGACATCTTCTATCTCCCGGGTAGGATACACGAGGCTGCCTGCATTCTCTTGCCCGAGCACCTCGACGAGGCGTTGATGATAGTAGCTTCCTCGTGCGTCGAGCGCAGGCCGCAGGGCGTGGTGGCCTATGAATTCCGGTTGCTCCTCAGCAAAGGCTGCAGCACCGAAGCAATGATCGGGGTGGACGTGGGTCATCACGACGTGCCGGATCGGCTTGCTCGTCCGCTTTCTGATTTCCGAGTGCAGCCACCGGCCATCTGCCGCACTGCCTCCCGGATCGACTACGAGCACGCTGTCGCGTCCGACAATGAAGCCGATGTTGGCAATGGCACCCCTGTTGGTCGCCGTCGTCTCCTCGTGCGGTGCCTCGCGGATGAAGAGACCATTGCCGAGATCCTTCAAAGCAAAGGTCTGGAATGCAAAGGTCTGGGCGGCAAGGCCGGTCGCCGGCAGACAGCATAGGCAGAAACCGAGCGATAGGGTTTCGCGCCGCGTGAAACGGACCTCGCCGACCGACTGTCGGGTGCTGCCGGCGCCTGTGAGCTCAAATCCTGACATGTCAAATCAAAGTCTACCACCGCTCGCTCTGGTCCGGTAGTGGCCGCATGAAGCTCTGTTTCGGCATTGGCCAGTAGATAGATCGGCCGCGGCCGAGCGAAGTGGCGACGTTGACAGCGATTCACATGCTGCTGCGAGGTCTCCGCTCCATGAGAAAGAAATGTTCCATAATACAACTTATGCGATATCGATATGTAAGGGCTATTTAGTAATGCGACAGTTGGGCCAGTTAGAGATGCGACAGTCTCGCCTCTCGACGCGCTGGCCAATGCCAACGTTGGGAGCAAG
>NZ_JACIEE010000017.1 GCF_014196765.1 Mycoplana azooxidifex | reverse complement strand
GCGTTGCCACCGGTTGCTCACACCGCGCCAACTGGCGTATCAAAAAACGCCGAAACTCTAATCGCCTTTGGATGAAAGTTCAGTGGCAGGTCACTGACCATATTAGGAAATAATTAGCAACACGCGGAACCATCCACTCGGCTCCCGGTTACTGTCCGTGTCTCAAACGCGGGTGTGCGATGTATCTCTCCAGTTCCTTTTCCCCATCAGTTCCTGCGCGAAATGCGCCGCTGATTTGCTTTTCCCACTTACGCTGGGATTTTGTTCTGCAGCGCCCCCAACATCTTATGAAGCGGTTCTCCAGAGATCGCGAGGTGTTCTTTTTTGAAGAATTCATTCCGACTGAACATCATCTCCCCTATCTCGAGATTCACGTTTTCGAGGGAACGACGGTCAAGGCCGTACGGCCGCGAATTCCAAGAGGGTGGGAGACAAACCAGCGAGTTAAAGCGCTTCGATCGCTTCTTGACGAGCTGCTGAAGTTGAGCCACGCCGCAAGCCCCGTGCTGTGGTTTTACACGCCGATGATGTACGAATTTACAGGTCATGTGGAGGCATCTGCCATCATATATGACTGCATGGACGAACTGGCGAACTTCAAGTTCGCAATGCCTAGATTAAAGGAAAACGAGGCGCGCCTCATCGCCCGGGCCGATGCCGTGTTCACAGGTGGGCACAGCCTCTATGAGGCCAAGCGCCATTTGCACCAGAACATTCATTCATTTCCATCTAGCGTAGACGCGGCACATTTCAAGACTGCAAGGTATTGTTGCACGGAGCCGCCTGATCAAAGGTCGATTCCAGGCCCCAAGTTGGGGTACTATGGCGTCATCGACGAGCGTATTGATCTGGATTTAATAGACGCTGTAGCCCGGGCCCGGCCCAACATGTCATTCGTTTTCATCGGGCCGGTAGCAAAGATCAATCCTGAAATCCTGCCTAAAGCACCCAATATTTATTACCTTGGGCAGAAACACTATGACGAACTGCCCGCCTACGTTTCAGGGTGGAACGTCGCCCTTATGCCGTTTGCGCTCAATGAGGCAACGAAGTTTATCAGCCCGACCAAGACGCCGGAATACCTCGCAGCCGGACGCCCCGTCGTCAGCACGGCGATTAGGGATGTGGTGCGTCAATATGGCGATGTGGACGGTGTGTTTCTGGCAGATGCCTGTGACTTCGCCCCTGCATGCGATCGAGCGCTGGCCCTCAAGAACTCTGGAAGCGACTGGCTTGCGTTGGCCGATTTGGCTCTAGCGAAATCCTCATGGGACAAGACATTCCAAGGCATGAACACGCTCTTGGATGAGGTCGTCACCCGGCGGTTCGCTTCCGAGCGATCGCCGAAGCAGTGCCATTGTCCCAGCAAAGGCAAGGGGACTTCTGCGGCATATGATTACCTGATCGTCGGGGCCGGATTCGCTGGGTCGGTGCTCGCGGAACGGCTTGCTTCCGGCCGCAACAAACGCGTGCTTCTTTGCGACCGGCGACCGCATATCGCAGGTAACACCTATGATTTCTACAATAAAGCCGGCATTCTCGTACACCAATACGGGCCGCATATCTTCCATACCAACAGCCAGCGCGTCTTCGAATACTTGTCGCGGTTTACTGTCTGGCGTCCCTACGAACACCGTGTCCTGGCGGATGTAAACGCACGACTCCTACCCATTCCCATTAACAGAACGACGATCAATAACCTCTACGGGCTCAATCTGAGCGACGAAGCGGAAGCCGCAATCTTTCTCGCCAGCCGCGCCGAACCCTGCAGAACGATCGTGACGTCGAAGGATGTGGTGTTGGCCCAGGTCGGCAGTGATCTTTATCGTACTTTTTTCGAGGGTTATACGCGCAAGCAATGGGGTCTCGACCCCTCTGAGCTGGACAGATCCGTAACGGCGCGAGTTCCGACCCGCACCAGCGTCGACGACAGGTATTTTCTCGATACCTATCAGGCGATGCCGCGCGACGGATATACCGCAATGTTCGAGAAAATGCTGGATCACGACAACATCACCGTTATGACCGGCACCGAGTATGCGGATATTCGCAGCGAAAACGTTGCGGCGCACACAATTTTCAGCGGCCCGATAGATGAATACTTCGAGTATTGCTTCGGTCGCTTGCCCTACCGTAGCCTCAATTTTCAGCATGAGACGCATGATATGGAGCGCATGCTCCCGGTCGGGGTTGTCAACTATCCCTCGGAGGCCGTGCCATATACTCGGATAACAGAGTACAAGCACCTGACCGGCCAAATCCATCCGAAAACGAGCATATCCTTTGAATTTGCTTGCGCCGACGGCGATCCCTACTATCCGATCCCGCGCCCCGAAAACCAAGCGCTTTACAAACAATACGAGTCGCTCGCTCGCGATCTCACCGATGTCACGTTTGTTGGACGGCTGGGAACCTACAAATATTACAACATGGATCAGGTTGTAGGCCAGGCATTGGCGACCTACCGGCAACTGACAAGGACTGGTTTGAGAGATGCCATCTCAGCCAGCACGCGATGATCAAACCACATGTCCGGATAGTGCTTGCCACAGACAGCCTGGATCCTTCAGGGATGGGAGAGCATATGCTCATCCTCGGACAGGCGCTCTCGTCGGAATTTGAAGTTACGTTAGCAGCGGTGAGGGGCACATATGACCTCCTCGATCGCGCCACACGCCGGGGGTTAGAGGTAAAACGGATCGACGACGACGTCTCGTTCGAGGCTTGGTTGCGTGCCAGCGCCTGCTCCCTTCTCCACATTCATGCTGGCATCGGCTGGGAGGGACATGGGATAGCCCGTGCCGGCGTAGCGTCCGGCATACCGGTGGTTCGCACGGATCATCTGCCCTATCTTCTTACTGAGAGGAAGCAGAGGGAAACCTACGCGATGGAATGCGCGGCACTCGCTCATCATATCGTCGTATCGGAATCCTCGCGGCGCAGTTTCGAACTCAATGGTGTCGCGGCCGACCGCATTTCGGTTGTTCGCAATGGGATCTTCGGTCTCGAGGGAGGTATACGGCCCTGCAACTTCAAAAAAATGCTCGGGCTCGACGGGCGGCGCACACTGGTGACGGTGGCCCGTTTTACCAAGCAGAAGGACCATGCCTCTCTCATCTTGGCGATGCCGGAGGTCGTCGCCGAGCACCCTTCGGTTATTTTGCTGCTTGTCGGCCAGGGTGAGGAAATGGAGGCAATCCAGCGCCTCGTTAAAACACTGTCGCTGGGTTCGCATGTTCAGTTTTTGGGACAGTGCATCGAAATCTGCGAATTGATCGCGTGTGCCGATTTGTTTGTCCTACCGTCGCGGTTTGAAGGGCTTCCCCTGGCCCTACTCGAGGCCATGTCTCTAGGACTCCCGATAGTTGCGACCCGGATCGGCGGCACCATCGAAGCGCTAGGATTTGACCACCCGTTTCTGGCCGAATGCGGAGATCCCACCTCCTTGGCACGGATGATGATTGCCGCACTCGACGATCCGAAACGAGCAAGAGAGGTTGGCGAGGCGGGCCGCAGACGATTCCAAACCGAGTTTACGGCTGAACGAATGGCTCAGGAGACGGCTTCGGTGTACCGACGCGTTCTTCGCCACCATTCGGGAACTAACAAAGGGGACCGATTGATGGGCAAGACACGGATGGGATTCATCGGAGTTGGTGGCATTGCTGGCCGTCATCTTGATATCTTGGGGGGCTTCCACGACGTGGCACTCGTCGGATTCGCGGACCCAGACATTGGTCAGGCCGAACTTGCCGTTTCGCAGTTCGGCGGAAAGGCTTTCGACAGCCACCGCGAGATGCTGGAGAACGTGGCGTTGGATGCGGTCTATATTTGCATACCGCCGTTCGCCCATGGCGATGCCGAACGGGATCTCATATCCCGCAACATTCCCTTCTTCATCGAGAAGCCCATCACGCTCGAGCTGTCTCTTGCCGAGCAAATAAATGCTGCCGTTGGGGCCGCAAATTTGATCACTGCCGTCGGATATCATTGGCGCTATCTGGACACGGTGGAGGAGGCGCGCTCGCTCCTCGCCGATAACCCAGCCCAGCTGCTCTCGGGCTACTGGCTCGATCAGACGCCGCCGCCGACGTGGTGGTGGAAAACCGAAAACTCAGGCGGGCAGGTTGTTGAGCAAACGACGCACATCATTGATCTGGCGCGATACCTCGTAGGCGAGGTCACAGACGTATATGGCCGCACCAGCTTTAGGGAACGCCCCGAGTTTCCGGGTTTCGATGTACCGGCTGTGACGACCGCGAACCTCACATTCCAGTCCGGTGTCATTGCAAGCATATCATCAACATGTCTCCTCGGCTGGAGCCACAAGGTTGGACTGAACATTTTCGCCGATCGTCTGGCGATCGAAGTCACGGATCATGACATTATGGTCGATGTGGGCTCAGGGCGGCCGGTACGGCAGGCCAAGGGAGATCCTGTTTGGCGGGAAGACCGTGATTTCGTTGACGCCGTTCGCGGCGACGACAACCATATTCGCTGCACTTATTCAGACGCACTGGCGACGCACCGGCTCGCGCTCGCCGTCGTGTCTTCGGCGGAAAGCGGCGTGCCGGTAAAGCTGGATCCGCCTGTGATCGTCCAGAATGCGATCGCGCCATTGCGGCATGAAGAAAATTCAGAGGGCCCTTTCGGCCCGCCACTGAACCATCGCACAATCCGCTCGCTCGGCGTCGAAGGTCCCGGAAAGGCCCTCCTCTATGAGTATGAAGAGGGGCCGCCACCCGACGGGCATGTCAGACTCGAAACCCTCTATACCGGCTTTTCGGCAGGCACGGAACTCACCTTCCTGAAACACACTAACCCCTTTTTCCATTCCCGCTTTGATGATGGCCGTGGCGTCTTTCTCGAAAACGAACCGCAGCTGCAGTATCCCGTGCCGTTTCTTGGCTACATGGAGGTGGCGCAGGTCTCGGAATCGCGGGCCCCCGACATTGCAGTCGGCGATGTCGTCGCGACCACCTATGCGCACAAAAGCGGCCATACAGCCGACCCGTTCCACGACATGCTTGTACCGCTGCCCGCCGGGATCGATCCCATTCTCGGCGTCTTCGTGGCACAGATGGGTCCAATCGCCGCCAATGGAATTCTGCATGCCGATGCGGATGCTCTCGGCAGCTCTGTGCCCTATCTCGGTGCTGGTGTCGCAGGGTGCCACGTGGTTGTCCTTGGTGCCGGTACAGTCGGACTGATCACGGCCCTTTTTGCGCAGAAGCTCGGTGCCGCGAGCGTCGTTGTCTCCGATCCCTCCGCGTACCGGCGCAAGAAAGTGCAGGCTATGGGCCTGACGGCAATGAGCGAGGACGAAGTATGGCAGCATGCGAAAGCGCGGTGGCACAATGGCGGCAGAGACCGCGGAGCCGATATCGTCTTTCAGACGCGGGCACATGCACACAGCCTGCAAATGGCGCTCAAGGCACTGCGACCGCAGGGCACTGTCATCGATCTCGCCTTTTACCAAGGCGGCGCTGAGGCACTAAGGCTCGGGGAGGAATTCCACCATAACGGCCTCACCGTACGGTGCGCGCAGATCGACCGCGTGCCACGCGGATTGACACCCCTTTGGAACAGGCGCCGGCTTGCCGACGAGACGGTCCTTCTCTTAAAGAGCCACGGTGAGGTCATTCGCGAGCACATGATCACCCATGTTGTTCCCTTCAACGACGGGCCAGCCTTCCTCGCTGATCTTTTGCAGAACCGGCCGGAGTTCCTCCAGATCGTCTTTCAGGTTCAGCAATGAGCTCTCGCGGACCGCCCGTGCGTATTCTGTTCGTATTCGCCTGGCTGGTTGTCGGCGGCGAGGAGACGGAGGTCCGTCTCCTGGCAGGCAATCTCGATCGCGCGCGTTATCGCATCGATGTTGTCGCATGCTTCCGTAGTCCCAACATGCCGCTTCTGACGCATGATCAGTTGACCGCACTCGGCGTCGATGTGGATACGACGCCGTACGAGCTGTCATTGGAAGACACCATTGATTACCTGGCATGCAAGATACCAGGCTACGACGTCGTGATCTCATGCCAGAATGTTGCCGACATCTATCCGGCACTGGACCGCATTCACCTGCGTCCGCCTCTGATCGAGCATGGCGGACTTGTCTGTGAGGCGCTGGCCGGACCTAAGCATTTTACCAGTCGCTATATTGGCGTCTGCCGCTCCATCCGAGATGCTGCCGCATCGATAATGTTGGGACGAGAGCAAGACGCGCTTGAAATTCCGTCAATGGTCGATCTGTCGGAGTTCGACGCTAGTCAGCGTCTCGCGATGCGCGCGTCGCTTGGTGTGGCGGAAGACAGCGTTCTCATTGGTTGGGCGGGGCGCCTTGATCCCAAGAAAAATGTTGAAGATTTCATCGAAGCGGCTGCGCTCGTGCATGCACACGAAAAGAGCACGCGTTTTGTGATTGCCGGGGGACCGGACGCGTTTATGCCTGATTACGCTTTGCGATTGCACGCGCTTGCCAAGAAGTTCGGACTGGGCGGCGCCCTGATCTTCCTGGGCGACCGAAAGGACGTACCGGCGCTTTTGTCTGCGTTCGATATCTTCGCGTGGTTGTCGAAGGGCGAAGGCATGCCGCATGTGATCGCAGAGGCAGGAGCAGCCGCCTTGCCTGTGATTGCGACACCCGACAACGGTGCTAGGCAACAGATCGAGGACGAGGTTTCGGGCCTATTCGTGCCCTATAGCGATCCAGTTTCTGTTGCTCGCGCGATGAACAGGCTGACTTCGTCGCCAGATTTGCGCAAGAGACTTGGTCAGACCCTCCGGTCGCAAGTCGAGAGAAGCTTCAGCGTGGCAGCGGTGTTGCCTCAATGGGAACGGGTCATTCGGGAGGTCATCGCCGAGAGAAGGAAGGCGGAGCCCACGGGAATATTCAAGTCCTTCTTTCAGGGCGGTTTCGAATGTTCGACCCACCGTCTACAACCGCGCGAGGGCGAGGTCTCGGGCAAACGTCTTGACATGATCGCCGCGACTCGACACGACATCAATGCCGCGGCCGACTATGCCCAGCTTGCCAGCCATGCCATCCGCACCGTTCGCGACGGTGTGCGGTGGCATTTGATCGAGGCGGTTCCCGAAAAATATGATTGGGCAAGCTTCCTGCCGATGCTCACGGCCGCACGGGAGACTGGAACGCAAGTGATCTGGGATCTGCTCCATTACGGCTGGCCCGACGACATTGATATCTGGTCGCCAGAATTCGTGACCCGTTTCGCCGCGTTTGCAGGAGCGACGGCATCCGTCGTGCGCCAAGCTAGCGATGTGGTACCGTTCTATGTGCCGGTCAACGAAATTTCGTTCTTCGCATGGGCCGGAGGCGACGTGGGCTATCTCAATCCCTTCACTCGCGGACGTGGCTTTGAGTTGAAAGTTCAACTGGCGCGGGCCTCGATCGCAGCAATGAAAGCTGTTCTTGCCGTCGATTCCCGAGCGCGATTTGTTCATTGCGATCCCGTGATAAACGTTGTGGCTGACCCATCCCGTCCATGGGACCGACAGGTCTCGCAAGGTCATTGTCACTCACAATATCAAGGCTGGGACCTGCTTGCAGGGCGCATGTGGCCGCAGATCGGTGGTTCTAAACGATATCTCGATATTGTCGGCGTCAACTACTATCACAACAACCAGTGGGTTCATGGCGCCACTGCGATCGATGTAGATCACCCACTCCATAAACCACTCCGAACAATCCTGTACGAGACCTATGCTCGTTATGGCAGGCCCATGCTTATTGCCGAAACGGGAATTGAGGCGGAAAAACGTGGGCCGTGGATGAGGTATATCTACGATGAAGTAAATGCAGCGGCGGACGCTGGAGTGCCCATCGAGGCGATCTGCCTGTATCCGATCGTAAACCATCCGGGATGGGACGATGATCGACCCTGTGAAAACGGTCTGCTATCAGCGGTTCCATCAGAGGAAGGACGCAGCGTGTACGAGCCCCTGGCGCGGGTGCTAGGCGAGATCTCGCAAGGTGGGCTTACGTACTCGAAATAGACGCGTCGGCTTCTTTCATGGAATGCGCCTGGATGACGCTGTTCTATGAGGCTTCAGGCCACGAAAGCCCACGGTTTCGTGCTGCGCTGGAAAGCTATTTCGAAGACGAGCCGGATGAGCGTACCCTGGAGCTTCTGTCGCGACAAAGGCCGTCTCAAAATAGATAGCGTCCGGTTCCGGCTCCGCCCGGCCTTCGGTCGTTCAAGCGCAGCTGGAACCTTTGAGATTCCCGGGCGGTTTCGTCTCCGGACAATCACCGCTCCCCGAGGCTACTCGTGAAGATCGCCACCTACAACGTCAATGGCATCAATGGTCGCCTTCCCAACCTCCTGCGGTGGCTGGAAGACGATGCCCCCGATGTCGTTTGCCTGCAGGAACTAAAATCGCCCGACGAGCGCTTCCCGCGGCGCGAACTTCAGCGGGTCGGATACGAGGCGGTCTGGCACGGACAGAAGAGCTGGAATGGCGTCGCGATCCTCGCCAGGGACAGGATGCCTGTCCTTACGCGACGCGGCCTGCCGGGCGATCCAGACGACGCGCATAGCCGCTATATCGAGGCCGCCATCGACGGCATGCTGGTCGGCTGCCTCTATCTTCCCAACGGCAACCCGGCCCCCGGCGCGAAGTTCGACTATAAGCTGCGCTGGTTCCAGCGCCTCCAGGCCTACGCCGCCGAGCTGATCGAACTCGGCATACCCGCCCTGCTGGTCGGCGACTACAACGTTATGCCCACGGACCTCGATGTCTATGCACCAGAACGTTGGCGTGACGATGCGCTGTTTCGCCCGGAAGTCAGGAAAGCCTACGCCGATCTCCTCGCCCAAGGCTGGACCGATGCCGTCCGCCACCTCCATCCGAAGGAACGCATCTACACCTTCTGGAAATATTGGCGCAATTCCTTCGAGCGCGATGCGGGCCTGCGCATCGACCATCTTCTGCTCAGCCCCACCGTGGCCCCTTGGCTGAGGTCCGCCAGCGTTCGCCGCGGGCCGCGAAGCTGGGACCACACCAGCGACCACGCGCCTGTGATGATCGAGATCGAGCCGCCCGCGGATTGAGGTCAGACCGGCGCCTGCTGCATCGCCCGACGCTCGCGCGCCCTCGCAGTTCGCCGCGCGGCGCGTAATTCTTCGAGGGTCGGCAGCCACCAGCCGCGCTGGCGCTCGTCGTCGCCGGGTTCAGTTCGCGAGGGCCAGGTCTGCACCAATTC
This sequence comes from Mycoplana azooxidifex, assembly GCF_014196765.1. GTDB lineage: Bacteria > Pseudomonadota > Alphaproteobacteria > Rhizobiales > Rhizobiaceae > Mycoplana > Mycoplana azooxidifex. Next base: position 33,424 of record NZ_JACIEE010000017.1, on the reverse strand, counting down.
ATCCAGCGACGGCATTCGCCATGATCCCCAGACATGATCGTCGGCGATGCCGGGATAGAGGTCGGCAATCTCTTCGTGCTCGACCAGCTCGCCGGTGATGTCGGCTACGACGATAATCCCGTGCGGTGTCGTCGCGATCGGCCGGTCCAACGGGGGCAGATCATCGGCGGGAAGTGGGATGCGACGACGCTTGCGCTCGGCCGTCCGGCGGCGGGACGTCCTTTCCTCCTCGGTCCCCTTGCGCGCCGCAGCGCGCTTGCGCCTTTCTTCGGGTTCGCACCGCTGTGCTTCCATCTCGATGGCCTGCCAGTGGTCGACAAGATCGTCATAGGAGGAGAAAGGCACCCGCCAGGCCTTGTGGTGGCCGTCCCAGCGGGCGAAGGGCACCTGCCGGATTTCCTCGACCAGTTTGCGGGAATAGGGCGTCGTGATGCGGAGCCCGTCCTTATCGACGCCGAGGTAGGGGCTGAGGATCGGCTCGAAGGCAAAAGCATCCCTGCCCTTCGCCTCTGCGTAGGGATCGGCACGGGATTCTTCCTTGGCCAGCCAGCGATCAATACGCCGGCGCGCCGTCTTGCCGGGAACGACCCAGGCCTTTCGCCAGTCGCTCCAGCGGGCGCGCGGAAAGGTCTCGCGAAACCGCTGCACTGTCATGCGGTCAAATGGAAACGAGACAGAGGCACGCTCGCCGCCATCCTCGGCCCCATCGGCACTCTCGACATCCTCCGTCATAACGTCACCACTCGCGAGGCGACCCGCTCCTCGGTGTTTCGTGCGCCGATCACCGCGGTCGCCTTCGCTGGGCTCGGACTCATTATCCGCCTTCTTGCGCTGGTCGGCGGACAAGAGCCGGCTGACATCTACGCTCTTCCTGAACTGGCCTTTCTCGTCGCGCCGAACATTGGCGGTTCCGGTATCGAGTTCACGTTCGGGCATGACATTGCCCCTCTCGGTTGCGGTCCCGGAAGAACGCACCGGCCGCATAAAAGATGCAGCGAATCAAGGGCATATTCGAGACTCGCAAAAAGGGAGACGAGAAGCACCTAAGTTATTGATTTCCGATTCTATTCGACTCGAAACAAATTCCTTTCTGATTCGCTTGACTCGTTTTGGTTGCGTCGAGTCGGGAGTGTTCAAGATGGCCGGTCATCGTGCTCAGTGGAAGGGTTTCATCAAGTTCGGCGAGGTGAGCTGCGGCGTCGGCCTCTATACGGCCGCCAGCACTTCTGAGCGCATTTCGTTTCATACGATCAATAAAAAGACAGGCAACCGCGTCAACCGCGTGTTCGTCGACAGCGACACCGGCAAGGAGGTCGAGCGCGAGGACCAGACCAAGGGCTTCGAGATCGAGAACGGCCAGTACATCATGATCGATCCGGAAGAGGTGGCGGCGACCATTCCTGACAGCAACAAGACGCTGCAAATCGAAGCCTTCATCTCCTGCTCCGACGTTGATGACGTCTATTTCGACAAGCCCTACTATCTCGTGCCGACCGACCGGGTTTCTTCGGACGCCTTTACCGCGCTGCGTGATGCGATGGAGAAGTCGAAGGTCGCCGCAGTCGCCCGCACCGTCCTGTTCCGGCGCATGCGCACCGTGTTGATCCGCACCCATGGCAAGGGCCTGATCGCCACCACGATGCAGTACGACTACGAGGTCCGCTCTTCGGAGAAGGCGTTTGAGGAAGTGCCGAAGCTGCGGATCAAGGGCGAGATGCTGGATCTCGCCAAGCACATCATCGCCACCAAGAAAGGAACCTTCGATCCCGCCGCGTTCGACGATCGCTACGAGACGGCGGTCGCTGAACTGGTGAAGGCGAAGATCGAAGGCAAGGCCCTGCCGAAGCGCAAGGCGGTCAAGGTCTCCAAGCCCGACGATCTGCTTGCCGCGCTGCGCGAAAGCGCCAAGATGCTGAAGGCCAGCGGAGACAAGCCGAAGCGCGCCGCTGTCAACGCCAACAAGGGCGCCGGGCGCAAGCCCGCGGCGCGTGCAACGGCATCGAAGGCGCGCGGCTCGACGGCAGCACAGCGCAAAGCCGGTTGAGGAGAACGATCATGGCGCCGCGTCCCTATTGGAAAGGCTATCTGAAGCTCTCCCTCGTCACCTGCCCGGTCTCCATGTCACCGGCGACCTCGGAGAGCGACAAGGTCCGCTTCCACACCTTGAACAGGGAGACTGGAAATCGTGTCGTCTCGCAATATGTCGATGCCGTCACGCGCAAGCCGGTGAAGGATGAGGACGAGGTCAAGGGTTATGCCCGCGGCGAGAACGACTATGTCCTGCTCACCGACGACGAACTGGACGCCGTCGCGCTCGATACGGTGAAGACTATCGACATCGACAAGTTCGTCCCGCGCGACAGCATAGAATGGATCTATCTCGAAAAGCCGCATTATCTCGTGCCGGACGATCCGGTCGGCCACGAGGCTTTCGCCGTCATTCGTGACGCCATGGCGTCCGACAAGGTATTCGGCGTATCACGGCTCGTCATCGGCCGGCGCGAGCGCGCTGTCGTGCTCGAACCGCGGGGCGAAGGGATCGTCCTCTGGACGCTGCGCTTCGGCGACGAGGTCCGGCCGGAAGAGTCCTACTTCGAGGACATCGACACCAAATCGGACCCCGACCTCATTCCCCTCGTTCAGAAATTCATCAAGCAGTACACCAAAACCTGGTCGGCGGATATGGTTTCAGACCCCGTACAGGACGCGCTGCTCGACATCATCGCGAAAAAGAAGAAGGCTCTGAAACCCTCGAAAAAGGGCAAGGCCAACGATGACGGCGCGGCCACCGAGAGCAATGTCATCGACATCATGGACGCTTTGCGCAAGAGCCTGGCCGCCGGTGGAAAAGGCAAGCGCGCCTGAAATCTTCACGGACGTCACCTATGTTCGAACTCTCCGCATGTGATGGATATCGATGAAACAGAAGCGCCGATCTGCCATACCGTTGTACGATGAGTCCGGCGAGACACTGCAGTCTCGCCCGGTTCGCAAACGCGATCCTGAGCAGCCAAGCCTTCCTTTCGATCCGATGCCCCAGCGCGTCGAGCCCTGTCTCGCCCTTCTTCGTCCGACACCACCGGAAGGGCCGGAATGGCTCTACGAGATCAAATGGGACGGGCATCGCCTGGCAATCCACATCGAGCCCAACGCGGTGCGGATCATCACCGCGGTGGCCATGACTGGACACATAGGTTTCTCAAGATTGCCGAAGCTGCCAGAAGCTCGGCGTCGGGACCGCCATCCTCGACGGTGAGGCGGTGGTTCTCAGCAAGCAGGGCTACGCGGATTTCGGGGCGCTGCAGCGCTCGCTCGGCGGCCGCGGCGGCAAGCGCGCCTCAACGGAGGCCGTCTTTTTCGCTTTCGATCTCCTCTACTTCGATGGCCACGATTTGACGAAGACGGAGCTTTTGGTTCGACGGCATCTGCTTTCGGATTTCCTGGAGGGCGCAGTCGGCGCGGTACAGCTTTCGAAGGAGGCGCGCGGCGTCGGCCGAACTTGCTCGCGAATGCCTGCTCGATGGGCCTTGAAGGCATTATCGCCAAGCACCGCGAGCGGCCAAACCGGTCGGGACGAGCGGGTGATTGGGTCAAGATCAAATGCGTCCAGAGTGAGAGCTTCATGATCGTCGGCTACGAGCAATCTTCTGCAGCGCGTGGCGGGATCGATAGCCTGCTTCTCGCTGCCCGCAAGGGAGACGGTTGGGTCTCGGTCGGGTCGGTCGGGACCGGGTTCAAGACGGCGGATGCCGAATACCTGCGCAAGACGCTCGACAAGCTGAAGACGAAGAAACCGGTCGTGCCGCTCAAGGGTAAGAACTACGTCTTCGCCCTGCCCACCCTGATCGCCGAGATCGAATTCCGCGGCTGGACCGACGATGGCAACCTGCGTCACGCCTCCTACAAGGGCCTGCGCGAAGTGCAGGACAATGCCGCGGTGTTCGATATGGATACTTTGGCCGGCAAGTGATGGTCTTTATCGATCGAGATCTGCGTGCTTGAGACCGAAATGATCCAACACCAGCTTCAGATTGCGGCGGTTGGATTTGAAATAGACGTCGAACACGTCGCCGAGCAAAGACACGCTGCCTGCAGCCGTATCGAAGCCGACATTGACCAGCATCTTCACAAGCTTGTCGTTCGGCACGCCGAGACGCCGAGCCTCATTTGACGATGACAAGGCTGATAGCCGCGGCCGCGAAATCACCGACGCCAGGGACGAGGCTGAGGACCGAGTCCGCACCCCGCGAAATCCGCGTTCCGGGAACCCGAAGCGCCGTGTCCATCAGCCGCGCCAGACCGCGGATCCGCCGCAGGCGCGCCAGGTGCTCGATGGGAATAGAAGCTTTTTTCATTCTTTCCATGTGACCTCTGAACCCTGCCGTTTAATTGTCATGCAGCAGCCCTGTGTTTGGTGAGCCGTTTGATCGCATGCTCCAGCGGGCGCTGGCCATCGCAGTAGTCCTCCCATGCGCTCGTCTTCGCCAGAAGCGCCGGCACGGTGCGGATCGTGAACCGCTTCGGATCGAGATCGGATTTGACCTGTGTCCAAGTGAGCGGCATCGACACGGTGGCGCCGGGCCTCGCCCGCGGTGACAAGGGGGCGACGGCAGTCGCCATTCGGTCGTTGCGCAGATAGTCAAGGAAGATGCGCCCTCCCCGCAGGCTCTTGGTCATCTTGATGAGGTAGGCGTCAGGATTGTCCCGGGCCATCTCCGCGCAGACGTCATGGGCAAAGCCCTTGGCCTCGGACCAGCAGAGCGGCTTGCGGGCATTGACCGCAAGCGGCGTCACGACATGCAGCCCCTTGCCGCCTGTCGTCTTACAAAAACTGATAAGGCCGAGGTCGTCCAGTCGGTCGCGCATCTCGCGCGCGGCCGCCACCACCGACGCGAACGGCACGTCCGGGCCGGGGTCGAGGTCGAACACCAGCCGGCCCGGCACTTCGGGTTTTCCCGGTTCGCAGTTCCACGGATGCAGCTCGATGCCGCCGATCTGCGCGATGGCGATGAGGCCTTCGATCCGTTCAACTTCCAGGTATGGCTTCTTGTCGCCGAAGACCTTGACCAGTTCCAGAAGGTTCGAGGTACCCGGCATGGCGTGGCGCTGGAAGAATTGTTCACCGCCGATCCCATCCGGCGCGCGGATGATCGAGCACGGTCGGCCCTTCACATGCTCGATGAGCCAGGAACCAACCGCCTCATGATACCGGGCCAGATCCTCCTTGGTAACCGGCTTATTGTCACCCGCGTCTGGCCAAAGCGGCTTGTCCGGATTGGAGATGAAAACGCCCATGACCTCCGCTTTGGCTCCCTTGCGGCGCGCGGGTTTTCTGTTGGTTTCCGGCGCGGGCTCGGGCGTCTCCGTCTTCGCTGGCGGGGCCGGCTTCTCGGCTTCGACCTCTGCTGCCGGCTTGTCTTCCCGAAGTCCCTTGAAGGCGGCCTGGCGGACGAGACCATCAGCGGTCCATCCGGCGAATTCGATCTCGGCGACCAACTCGGGCCTCAGCCAGAAGACTTCCTTCTCTTTTTTCGGTGCGCCGATCCCTGTGAAGGGCGATTTTGTGGTTTCGAGCGCCTTCAGCTTGGGCAGAAGCGTTTCGACCTTCTTCGCGCCATAGCCCGTGCCGACCCGGCCGACATAGACGAAGTGGTCGCCACGATTGACGCCGACGAGGAGGGAGCGGAACTTTCCGTTCGTCTTGGCATAGGCGCCGATGACAACCTCATGCCCCGCTCGGCATTTCGATTTCGCCCAGGTTTCGGTCCGCCCGGATCGATAGGGCGCATCCGCCTGTTTCGAGACGATGCCTTCGAGCGAGAGCTTGCAGGCGGAGCGTAGAACCGCATCGCCGCCCGTCTCGAAATGCTCGACGAAACGCAGATGCGGATCCTTGGTCGCAAGCAGCTCCTGCAACCGAGCTTTTCGGTCGACCAGGTGCTTTTCGCGCAAGTCCTGTCCGCCATAGAACAGGAGGTCGAACGGGAAATAGACCAGATTGCCGGTGTTGCGCTCCGATAGCGCTGCCTGCAAAGCGGCGAAGTCCGGGGCGCCGTTGTCGTCGAGGGCGCAAATCTCCCCGTCGATGATGCAATCGGGAAGTGATGCGGCGGCCTCGGCTATCTCCGGATACTTGGCGGTCCAGTCCAGGCCCTTGCGGGTTTTGAGCGTCACCCCGCCGTCGGCGACCCGCATCTGAATTCGATATCCGTCGAACTTGATCTCGTGCAGCCACTTGTCGCCGGCTGGTGGGCGTTCAACCGTCTCGCAGAGCTGCGGGGGAATAAAGTCGGGCAGATCGGCTGCCGTCGATGTCGCTACATCCTTGCGGGCCTTCTTCTTTTGCTCGTCAGCCGCAAGGCCGTGCTTGCTGTCCCACACAGCATCGACCTCGACGTCGCCGCTTGCCGTCATGAACGCTACCGGCTTCCGCCCCTTGCCGGCGGCTATCTGCTCCATCGTCCGGCCGGACGCGACCGACGTCATGTTCTCGTCCAGAATGGCCGCGCCGTTCTCCTCGACGGAATGGTCGTCGTGGTGCTTGATTAGCAACCAGTTTGTCCGCTTGCCGCCGTCGCGATCGTTGCGCATCCTGACGAGCACGAAGCCGCCCTGCAGGCGCTTGCCGTGGAGTACGAACTTGATGTCACCCTTCTTCAAAGCCTCTTCCGGGGACTTGTTGCCCTCAGGCTCCCAATAACCGCGATCCCACAGCATGACAGTGCCGGCGCCATATTTCGCCACCGATTGGTCAATCTTTGGTCATCGACTTGATGACGGCATTGCAAAGCGGCCGTGGCGACACAACATTTGGTGGAGTAGCCTGAATCTTTTGTTGGGGGTTGGAGATGGGCAGCTTTGCTTCCAAGGGCACGTTCGAACCCGCCGAACTTGATGCGTTGAAGGGCATTTTCGACGAGCTGACGACACAGTCTTGGTGCGGAAGCCATATGTGCGCGGGTCGAAATCAGATGCGAGGTTGGCCAGATGCGTGCCAACCGCTCCAAGAGGCACCCAGCCGTCCTCGCTCTCCATCTGCGCGATCACCTTGCGGATAATCGGCACGGCGGCCGACGGCTGTTGCAAGGGCTTCGCGCTCGGAGCGAACACCTCGTTTGCAGGCGCAGAGGTCAGGAGATTCTCCGTGTAGACGAACCGCCGGCAGGCTTGGCGGAAACTCTCAGGGGTCTTTTGTTCGCCGAAGCCGAACACATCCACACCCTGCTCCCGGATACGCGCGGCGAGACGGGTAAAATAGCTGTCGGACGATACCAGGCAGAACCCGTCGAAACGGCCGCTATGAAGCAGGTCCATTGCGTCGACCACCAGGGTAATATCGGACGCATTCTTGCCCGGCGTGTAAGCGAACTGTTGCTGCGGAATGATCGCATGCTTGGACAGGATTTCAGCCCAACCCTTCGATCGCGCGCTAGAAAAGTCGCCGTAGATACGCCGGACACTGGCTTCACCGATCTTGGCGATCTCCTCGACCAGACCGTCGGCGATCTTGGCAGAGGCGTTGTCGGCATCGATCAGCACAGCCAGGCGGGGCGAGCGAGGTTCAGATGGCATGGAGCCTCCTATCAGAGGAACGCAACGTGGAAATATTGGCCTGTAGCGAGAGGTCGATGCAGGACAAGTAAACTTGCGACCCGCGCGGAACATAACTGCGGCGAGAGGGTTTCTACAACGACATTCACAAATAGTTGATTGGAACGAAGATGCCTGCTGAAAAAACTCTGAACGACCTCTTCCTCGATACCCTCAAGGATATCTATTTCGCCGAAAAGCAGATCCTGAAGGCTCTGCCTAAAATGGCGCGAGCGGCCCAGTCGGAAGAAGGCAAGGCCGGCTTCCTGCAGCACCGCGACGAAACGCAGGGCCAGATCGAGCGCCTTGAGCAGGTGTTCGAACTGCTTGGCAAGTCGCCGCGCGGCAAGACCTGCGAAGCCATCCAGGGCATCCTCGCCGAAGGCGAAGAAATCATGGAAGAATACAAGGGCACCGCCGCCCTCGATGCAGGCCTCATTTCGTCGGCGCAGGCCGTCGAGCATTATGAGATCGCCCGCTATGGCACGCTGAAGTCCTGGGCAAAGCAGCTCGGCCTCAAGGACGCCATCCCGCTGCTGGACGCCAATCTCCAGGAGGAGATTGCCACCGACCAGAAGCTGACTGCGCTTGGCGAGGCCTCCGCGAACCCCAAGGGGTTGCAGCAGAAGAAAGCCAGCTAAGCCATCACCGATACCAATCAGGCCGCCCCTTAGAGGCGGCCTTTTTGTTTTCCAGCTGCTTCCCCATTCAATCCGAGCAGTTGCTCGAGGAGCGAACCAATGGCCAAGAAATCACCCGTCAGGTCACCGGCATCCCAGACCGTCACTGCCACGATTCACGACCAGAAAATGCAGCGCGGCGAAGGTGGCGAACTGCATCAGATCGCCGAGGGCGATGCGCCTCTGCTGACGACGGCACAGGGCGGCCCCGTTTCCGACGACCAGAACTCGCTTCGGGTCGGTCCACGCGGCCCTCTTGTCATGGACGACTTTCATTTCCGCGAGAAGATATTCCACTTCGACCACGAGCGCATTCCCGAGCGGGTGGTTCATGCCCGCGGCTATGGTGCGCACGGTTACTTCGAGACCTATGAATCCCTTGCCGCCTACACCAAGGCCGACCTCTTCCAGCGTTCCGGGGAACGGACTGAAGCCTTCGTCCGATTCTCGACCGTCGCCGGCAACAAGGGTTCCGCCGACCTTGCCCGCGACGTCCGCGGTTTCGCGGTCAAGCTTTACACCCAGGAGGGCAACTGGGATCTCGTCGGCAACAACATCCCGGTGTTCTTCATCCAGGACGCCATCAAGTTCCCTGATCTGGTCCACGCCGCCAAGCAGGAGCCCGACCGGGCTTTTCCGCAAGCGCAGACGGCGCATGACAATTTCTGGGACTTCATCAGCCTGACACCGGAAAGCATGAACATGGTCATGTGGATCATGTCGGACCGGACCATCCCCCGTTCCTTCCGTTTCATGGAAGGTTTTGGCGTGCACACCTTCCGCCTCGTGAATGCGAAGGACGAGTCGACCTTCGTAAAGTTTCACTGGAAGCCGAAGCTGGGCCTTCAGTCGGTCGCATGGAACGAGGCGGTTAAGATCAATGGCGCCGATCCGGATTTCCATCGCCGCGATCTCTGGCAATCGATCCAGTCGGGGAATTTTCCGGAATGGGAACTGCAGGTGCAGCTGTTCGACCAGGAATTTGCCGACAGCTTCGACTTCGACGTGCTCGACCCGACAAAGATCATTCCCGAGGAAGTCCTTGCCCCGATGGCCATCGGCCGGCTGGTCCTCGACCGCATGCCCGATAATTTCTTCGCCGAGACCGAGCAGGTGGCATTCATGACGCAGAACGTTCCGCCGGGCATCGATTTCAGCAACGACCCGCTACTGCAGGGCCGAAACTTCTCCTATCTCGACACGCAGCTGAAGCGCCTGGGCGGCCCGAACTTCACCCACCTGCCGATCAACGCGCCAAAGTGTCCTTTCGCGCATTTCCAGCAGGATGGGCATATGGCGATGCGCAATCCGTCTGGCCGGGTGAATTACCAGCCTAATTCCTTCAACGAAGGTCCACGGGAATCGCCGACCCGCGGCCACCGTCCCTTACCCGCCGAAGAACAGGGCACCAAGGCGCGCCTGCGCCCCGAAAGCTTCGCCGACCACTACAGCCAGGCCCGCCAGTTCTACATCAGCCAGACACCGCCGGAACAACGCCATATCGCCGCTGCCCTGACATTCGAGCTGAGCAAGGTGGAAACGGCGGTCATCCGCGAACGCATGGTCTCCCATCTCCTCAACATCGATGAGACGCTGGCAAACACCGTTGCACAGAAGCTCGGCTTTCAATCGATGCCGAAGGCTGCGGATGCCGCCATGCCGACCCGCCAGGATCTGGAACCGTCTCCGGCGCTCAGCATCGTCGAACGCGGCCCCAAACGCTTCGAAGGCCGCAAGCTCGGCATCCTCATCACCGATGGTGTCGATGCCAAGCTGCTGAACGGCCTCACGGCGGCCATTACCAAGGAAAAGGCTGTCTTCGAGCTGATCGCGCCAAAGGTCGGCGGCGTGACGGCCTCGGATGGAAGCTGGGTCGAAGTTCATCATATGATCGACGGCGGGCCTTCTGTCCTCTTCGACGCGGTGGCGCTGCTGACCTCTGCGGAAGGGATAGACGATCTCGTCAAGGAGGCGACGGCGCGCGACTTCGTGGCCGATGCCTTCCAGCATTGCAAGTTCATCGGTTACGACCAGTCTGCCCTGCCGCTTCTGGAAAAGGCTGGCATCGCGGATGCTCTCGATGAGGGCGTGCTTGCGCTGCCCGGCGAAGAGGGCCTTTCCGACTTCGTCTCTGAGCTTGGCAAGCTGCGCGTCTGGGGCCGGGAGCCGTCTGTCAAACTCGGCAAGGCATAAGTGCCTCAATAACCCGGCTGAGCGGTCGCGGCAGCTATGCCGCGACCGCAGCCTCAATCTAATATCTGCCCGTCAGTCGGCTGAACAGCACCGCGAGCCGTATGACGAGGCCCTCTCGCTTCCATTCACGGGAAATCTCGCCGCCAAGTTGGCTTCGCACTGTCGCCCGCCCGAGCAAGGTCCCGAAGCCATCTCCGTCCTCGGTTTGAGCGACGGATGGTCCACCGCTCTCGCTCCAGGTCAGGACGAACATGTCAGCGTCGTGCATGCAGGTAATCTCGACACACCCGTCCACCGTCGAAAGGCTGCCGTATTTGGCTGCGTTGGTGGCGAACTCATGCAACAGAAGAGCAAAACTGGTGACCACGCTTCCAGAAATTGTGACGTCGGGGCCGGACAGATTGACCCGCGTCGGCTGGTGCTCGACACGCCCATCATAGGGCGCGATAATTGTTCGGACCAGGGTATGAAGTGTCGTCTCTTGCTCGGTGCGGGAGCCGGCGTCGGTTGTGGCCGCGATCGTGAGGGCATGCGCTTGTGCCAGCGCCTTGAGCCGCGAGCCGACGTCCGATACCAGCTCCTCGGCTGTTATCGCAGACCGCGCGCTCAGGGACACGACGCTGTTGGCCAGCGTGAACAGGTTCTTTACCCGATGATCCATTTCCCGGATCAGCATGTGCTGCTGCGCCTCGGCACGGCGGCGTTCGGTGATGTCTCGGGCGATCTTGGAGGCGCCGACGACGAGGCCTTGGCGGTTCCGGATCGGAGAGACTGACAAGGAAATCTCGATCAGGCTTCCATCCTTGCGCCGGCGGACGGTCTCATAGTGGTCGATTTGCTCGCCCGCCCGGATGCGCGCCAGGATGTTCGGTTCCTCATCATGCCGGTCCAGAGGAATGAGCGTGGCGATTGGCTTGCCGATGATCTCGGCGGCGGTGTAGCCGAACAGTTTTTCCGCGCCCCTGTTCCAACTGACAATCGTGCCATCGAGATCCTTGGCCAGAATGGCATCGTCCGAGGACTCGACGATGGCGGCGAAACGCTGGGCCTCCTCGAACACCTGCGAACGATGGCCTACATCGACCAGCATGTTGACCGCGCCGATCATCTGGCCATGGATATCAAAGAGCGGCGTTGGAAATGCCAAGGCAAAAACACGGCTGCCGTCGGGCCGTTCGACCACGATCTCATGATCCCGGTTCGGGCGTTTTTCTCTAAGGGCGATCGCCATCGGGCATTCCGCGAAGGCAAGCGGCCGGCCATCTGGCCAGAAAATCTTCCACGAACCACAGAATTCGGTTTCGCCGATCTCCGGTCTCTGGCCCCACAACGTTGCTGCGGCTTCATTGAAAAAGGTGATCCGGCCAGCTTCGTCCGTCATGTAAACCGCTTCGGGCAGCGCTCTCAAGACGTCAGCGGCGGAGACACTCGTTTGCGTGGCTGAGTTGAGAGCGGTGACCGCGTCGGTGATCTCCGGCTGATCGGAAACGGCATTGCTCCGCGATGGTAAGGACGAACTCATGCAACACTCCGGTGTCGGGCGGCACGGCGCAGACACGCCTTAGCCATTTCGTTGCCGCGTTCTCGGAATTCGCATGATCTGGCCACTCCGATAGCGGCCCGTGTATTTGTCTGGGTATGCGGAACAGACATGGTAGCCCGGATTGAGCGAATAATACAGCAAGAAGCGTGCCTTGGAATGCGCTGCGACGTGTTACGATTCGCTCACGTGACGACGTTTCTGGTAACGCCTAGATAACGCTTTCGAGACCTGAAGAAGGCGTCGAGCGCGGAACAAATGCCGCACCTCCGAGTTCAGCAATCACGAACTTGTGAACTTTGAAGGATCCTCCCCATGACCACACCGCTTTCAACCAACCTCCCAGGCGATACCGTCTATGACATCGCGCCGTCACCCGCCCTCAACAAGGTTTCGTGGGGAGCCGTTTTCGCCGGCGTCGCAATCGCCCTCAGCACGCAGTTCTTGCTCAACCTTCTGGGCGTCGGTATTGGCGCTGCGGTACTTGATCCTGCGACCTATGACAATCCGGAAGCGAGCACCTTCTCTATCGCGGGCGGTATCTGGTTCGTTGTTGCGGGCATCATCGCGTCCTTCGTCGGTGGCTATGTGGCCAGCCGTCTCTCCGGTCGCCCAAGTAACTCCACTGGCGGCTATCACGGCGTAACGTCGTGGGCCGTTACGACATTGGTCGTTCTCTATCTGCTTACCACGTCGGTGGGTGCGCTGGTCGGAGGCGCATTCAGCGGTCTTTCCAGCATCGTCAGTGGGGTTGGCGCAACCGCTTCAACCGCAGTGACCGCGGCGGCGCCGGCACTTGCAAATTCGACCAATCCGATGGGCGGTATCGAGGCGCAGATTCGGTCGACAACCGGCAACGATCCCCAGGCTCTGCAAAATGCCGCGGTATCTGCGATGCAGGCCGTGGTGATGGGCGACGAAGCCAGCGCCGATGACGCCCGCAATCGAGCTGCCGACGCCATCTCGAAAGCGCAGGGCATTCCGCTTGGCCAGGCCCGAACCCAGGTTGATCAGTACGAGAAGACCTATCGCGACAACGTGGCAGCTGCCAAACAGAAGACAATTGATGCTGCACAGGCTGCGACGGCGGCGGTCTCGGCGGGTGCCATCCTCGGCTTCCTGGCCTTGGTTCTTGGCGCCGTCGCCGCATGGCTCGGTGGTGTCTACGGTACCAAGCGCGCCCTCCTTGTCGACGTTTCTGATCGTCGTACGATCTAAAATGGACAAAGCCGCCGGGACGCACCCGGCGGCTTTTCACCAATCCGGGAGCAAGTATCATGGAAGTCATCAGCAAGCAGGTTCGCGAAGAGAAATCCTCTCTTACCGTCGAATTCGTCGGCGAAGGCGGCGACGTTGTGTCGGTTCAGTTGAAAAAGGACGAGGACGGCATCCTTACGCCTCTCAATGCCGAGGAGAAGGCAAAGGCGATCATGGTCCAGATCGCGACGTTCGACACCGACGGAGCTGATGTAGCGCATACCAGTGAAGCGTCCCGCAGTACCGAGGAACCAGCCATTGTACAGGCGCAAGCCTCAGAACAAGGCACTCTTGATGGCACGAACGTCGAGCCGGTTTCGCCGGCAGTGATTTCGCTCCAGAGCGCGCGTGCGGCCCAGGATACGGGCACGCTTGAGGAGCAGCTCGATGAAGGTCTGGAATCGTCTTTTCCAGCCAGTGATCCCGTGTCGGCGACAGTCAGCTCCATCCCCGGCGGACGCACCGACCACCCGGATGCGAAAAGCGAATGATCACTCGGGCGCCGCTTCGCACTTCTGCCGCGTCTCGTCTATTTTTCGCAAGGAGGCGTCATGTCGCGGATTGAACCCGCGTCCTGTTTTTGTGGCGCGATCACGGCCGAAGCGGTCGGCGAACCCTTCTGGATCAACTGGGATCACGGCGACGATTGCCGCAAGGCAATCGAAGGCTTGCCGGCAGAGGTCTATCTTTCCATCGGGTTCATGGACGCACCGGAAAGATTCCGACCTGCAGCGCATGGCTATTGGGAACAACGTTTGCCATGTGTCGAGATGAACGACGGCCTTCCGCGGGAAGAACGATATACGCGACCACGGCAGCCTGGCCTTGGATTTCCGCGAGATCGGTAGACCAGTTGCTCAAGATCTGTTCAGGACAGAAAGTGCAACAATGAGTTGGCCAATTCGGTCGGAGCTTCCTCGGCAACATGATGACCGCTCTCGATGCTATGTCCCGCGACCCGCGATAGCCAGGGCCGCCAAACCTGAAGCGGATCGCCGTACAATTCCTCCGTGTCAACCTTTGACGACCAAAGGCACAGGGTTGGGCACTGGACCCGCCTGCCGGCGTTGCGGTCTTCGAGATCATGCTGACGATCGACGGTTAGACCCGCTCGGTAGTCCTCGATCATGACGTGGATTATGGCTGGATCGTGGATCACCTCGACCAGATCGTCGTAGGCTTCCTGCCCCATCTGCCCTGGATCGAGCGTTCCGTACCACGCTAACGGATCGGCTAGGATTGCGCGCTCGGGTTTTCCAGGCACGGCAAAAAAGAACCAGTGCCACCAGAGACGCGCAAATTTCTCGTCGGCGCGCTCAAGGACCTCGTGATAGGAACACCGTCTATTACCACGAGCCTGGAGACGACGTCCGGTCGATCCATCGCCATCCGGAAGGCGACGTAGCTGCCGCGGTTATGGCCGATCACGGCAAACGTCTCATGTCCAAGATGGGCCATCACTTCAACACAGGCATGGGCCTTTTGGCGCTTGGAGGAGGATCGATGATCCGGAGCATCGGCAGGCTGGAATGAGCGACCGATTCCCGGCAGATCGGGGCAGACCACTGTGAAATGCGAAGACAACAGGTCCGCGACGCGACCCCATGTCATGTGCGTCCGGGATGACCGTGAAGGAGGAGCACGGGTGGGCCGGAGCCACAGTGTCGCACCCGCATATCACCCGATGCCACTGGAAGCATCTCCAATTTAAATCCTTCAAACATCGGTCACCGCACGCTCAAGGTCCAAAGTGGCGGGCGGCTGCCTCCCCGCGCAGCTGCCAGCGGATCTGGATGACGAGGGACCGGCGAACTTCCTCGTTTTCGTATTCAAGTCACGACGATCATTTCTTCGCCGTTCCAGGAGCAGCCATCTTGGCGTGTTGCTCGGCCAGCATTCCCGCCGGCGTGACGTTAGCCATCACCGTCTGGAGCTTGTTCTTCCAGCCTGCAACGACGTCGCCCTCGTTCTTCATCAAAGCGTCGAACCCAACCTTGGCAACATCGATGGGATTGTCCTTTTCCGACTGACCCACTTCGGTGTCGAGCATGTCCGCCCGCTCGAAGAACCGGGTTTCCGTTGCGCCCGGCATCAGGCAGGTCACGGTGACGCCGGAATCCTTTAGTTCATGCCGCAAGGCAAACGAGAAAGAGTTCAGGAACTCCTTTGTCCCGTTGTAGACCGCCTGATAGGTGCCGGGAATGAAGCCTGCGATCGATCCCGTGATCAGGATCTTGCCCGCACCACGGGCGCGCATCTCGTTGCCGATGGAGTGGATGAGGGCAACGGTCCCGGTCACGTTGGTATCTATGACATGCAGCGCCTCATCGAGGTTCTGATCAAGGAAACCCTTGCCAAGCCCTCTGCCAGCGTTGGCCAACAGGATGTCGACCGGTCGCCCCTTGTCAGCGATGAACCGCGCGAAGTCCGCAGCGCCTTCCTTGGTGGAAAGATCGACCTGCATCGCATCGACCGATACGCCGATCGAACGCAGGATCTCGGCAGCGACGTCGATATCGCCTTCGTCGGCGGCGATCACGAGGTCGTAGCCCTTTTCAGCTGCGATCTTTGCAAGCTCCAGGCCGATGCCTGACGATGCCCCCGTGACGACGGCGAGCTGATTAAGTGCGTTTCCCATGATCGTTTCCTTCTAGTCTACGGCTTGAGAACGACTTTGACGCAGCCGTCCTTCTTTTCGAGGAATGTCTTGTAGAGGTCCGGACCGTCTTCCAGACTGCCCGTATGAGTGATGATGAACGAAGGGTCGATCTCGCCGTTCTGAATGCGATCCATCAGGATCGGCAGATAGTGTTGAACCGGGGTCTGGGCCATCCTGAATGTCAGGCCCCGGTTGATCGCCGAACCCATAGGGATTTTGTCTAGGAAACCGCCGTAGACGCCTACGATCGAGACCGTGCCGAAATTGCGACAACAGTGGATCGCCTGACGCAAGACATGGGGTCGGTCGGTTCCCATGAAGGTCGCGACCTTGATGCGATCGATGCGGGCATCCCAGCTTGCCGATGGATCGGACTCGGTTCCGACCGCGTCAATGCAGGCATCCGCACCGCGGCCGTTCGTCAGCTCCATGATCCGGTCGTAGATGTCCTTGTCCATGTAGTCGAGGGTGATCGCCCCCGATTGTTCAGCAAGCGCCAGCCGTTCCGGAACGGTGTCGACGGAGATGACCCGTTCGGCTCCGAGAATGAACGCGGACTTGATGGCCATCTGCCCGACGGGACCGCAGCCCCATATGGCGATCGTATCGCCCGGCTGAATGTTGCAGAAATCGGCGGCCATGTAGCCCGTCGGGAAAATGTCAGACAGGAACAGCACTTGCTCGTCGCTCAGACCGTCCGGCACCTTGATCGGTCCGACATCGGCGTAAGGCACGCGGAGATATTCGGCCTGACCGCCGCTGTAGCCGCCGAGAAGATGGGTGTAGCCGAACAGGCCGGCCGGCGAGTTACCCCACATCTGTTTGACTTTTTCCGGCTTGGGGTTGGACCGTTCGCAACCGGAAAAGAAGCCGCGTTTGCAGAAGAAGCATTCGCCACAGGCGATCGTGAAGGGCACGACCACCCTGTCGCCGACCTTCCACTTCTTGTTGTCCTTGCCGACTTCGACGACCTCGCCCATGGTTTCGTGGCCCATGATATCGCCCCTGTGCATGTCCGGCATGATCCCATTGTAGAGATGCAGGTCGGAGCCGCAGATTGCACACGCCGTCACCTTGATGATGGCGTCACGCCCGTCTTCGATCGTTGGGTCGGGAACGCTCTCGCAGCGAATGTCGTGCTTGCCGTGCCAGGTCAGTGCTTTCATGTCGCGTCTCCTATTTCGATGCCAGCTTTCGCTCGAGCGTGCCAACGATCTGGCCCTCGGCGAGCACGTGGCCTTCCATAGCCTTCAGCACAGCATCACGTTTCGCGCCGGGCTCAAGGCCAAGCGTTTCGGCGTCCAGCGCGAACACCTGGAAATGATAATGATGAGCGGGATCGCCGACCGGCGGCTTCGGACCGGTATAGCCAAGCGAACCCATGCTGTTGGCGCCCTGCTTCATGTCCTTCGGCTCCTGCAGGACCGGTGCGCCAGGAATTCCTTCACGCAGCTTTGTGGTTCCCGCCGGGACGTCATAGGCGACCCAGTGCGTGAACGGCTTTGGCTTAGCGGCGTCGGGATCGTCGCAGATGATCACAAACGACTTGGTACCCTCAGGTGCGCCGCTCCACTCGATCGCCGGCGATGCATTGTCGCCATCAGCAACGTATTGCAGCGGGATCGGGCCGTCCTTGTCGAAAGCGGATTTCACGGAGATTGCATCGCGACCTTTGGCATCGACCAGATCGATCGCGATCTTGGATGCCGGCAAGTCGGTGACGACATTGGGAATGGTGCCGGCCTCCGCGGCCTGTGTCGTTGCGCCGGCGCTGTAGGAGACCTTGTAGACCACTCCGTTGCTGTCGTCGGCGAAGAACAGAGACCCATCGTTGCCGACTGCCACGCCCGTCGGGCGTCCTAGATAGCCGTACTTGCCGTTTTCCTGCTGCAGCAGGAAGCCTTCGAGAAATTTCTCGAACGCGACGGGTTTGCCATTTTCAAAATTGATGCGGACGATCTCGTAGCCGCTAGGCGGACGGCGGTTCCACGAGCCGCGCATGGCGATGAAGGCATCGCCATGATAGTCCGCCGGGAAAGCCTCGCCATAGTAGAATGCCATCTGCATCGGCGCGCTGTGGGCGGTGTAGCCGAGGACCGGCTCGGTCGATTGCCTGGCCCAATCCTCCAGCGTGACGCCTTCTGGCGGATCCATACGGGGGTTCAGCCCGCTCATGCCATAGACATAGGGCCAGCCATATTTCCTGCCCT
This sequence comes from Mycoplana azooxidifex, assembly GCF_014196765.1. Classification (GTDB taxonomy): domain Bacteria; phylum Pseudomonadota; class Alphaproteobacteria; order Rhizobiales; family Rhizobiaceae; genus Mycoplana; species Mycoplana azooxidifex. Next base: position 15,295 of record NZ_JACIEE010000017.1, on the reverse strand, counting down.
GCTCTATCCGGTTCAGTTCCTCGACCTGGACCTCGTCGCCGAGCCAGTCGATGCCGTGATCCATACCGTAAAGCGCACCGGTGGTCGGTTCCCAGTCGAAACCGATGGTGTTGCGCAGGCCGCTGGCGAAGATCGACCGCGATGCTCCATCCTTGCTTGCCCGCAGGACCGTGGCGTTTTCCGGATTGTCGTCCTGGCATTCGTTGCAGGTGCTACCCGAGCCGATGTAGAGCATGCCGTCGGGGCCAATGCCGAGCGTGCGGTTGGCATGCTGTCCCGCATCCGGCAGATCGTTGATGATGCGTTTCAGCGGGCCGAACGTTCCGTCTTCCTTGACGTCGGCGGTGTAGACATCATGGATCGTCACCAGGAAAACAGTATTCCCGTCGAAGGTAATGCCATGTATGCCGGGGCGGCTCGCAACCGTAACGGTGCCATCCGCCTTGCCGTCGCCGTCATCATCCTTGAGCATGATGACATCACCGACAGACCTGCGCGTGGCGTAGACAATGCCCTTGTCGGAGACCGCTAGCATGCGCGGATTGATTAGGTCGCGAGCGAAGACCTCGACCTTGAAGCCTTCGGGCGCCTTGATCAGCGCCGTGAGCTTGGCGTCGTCCTTCACCTGAAGCTTTTCCGGCTCCAGGATCGAGCCCTGGATGACGACATCGGAGGCTCGGCCCACCTCTCCCTTGACCTGTGCGAACGATATCGACGGCAGCGACAAGGCCAAGGCGGAAGCGGATAATAAAAGCGCGGACAGACGGATGTTCATGGGACCTCCCGGACCACTGGAATAAAAAGGAAAGCCCGGTCGATGACACCGGGCTTCGTCGCGGATCATCGGGTCAGTGGGCGGCCACCAGATGCATCACGTGCATCTTGTGCATTTCCAGCTTGGGCAGCGTATTTGCCGCAAACGCCTTGACGGCCTCGTCGTCACCGCCCTTGGCATAGGTGGCAAAAAGCGTGACCGCCTCCATATGCGCCGTCGTCTGCATCTCGATATAGAGCGGCTGGAAATCCTGTTCGGACGCGCCCTTCAGAAGATCCAGCATGGCGGCGTGTTTGGGCGACAGCTTGGGCGGCGTGTCGTCCAGCTTGGCGGCCTTTTTCAACTCGTCGGCCACCATGGTGTGATTTTGATCATCGCGGCCGCGAATTCTTTGACATCGGCGCCCTTTGCCTTTTCCTCGGCCAATTTGCTGGATTCGATCTCGAACGCGTTCGAACTAGTGACGACCTTGACGAAGGAAGCCTTGTCGACATTCATCGGGGCGTCAGCCTTGTCGGCGGTCGCCGGCATGGCGGCAAGGCTCGGCGTGGTCATCAGGAAGAGCGACAGAAGCGAGGCGGATATCATCTTGTCCATGAGAGCTCTCCTTACTTGGCTTTGGCAAAGGCTGCGGTGAGGTCGGCGACGGCGAGATCAAGTGCCTGCTTGGCCTCTGGGACGACCTTGCCCATGCCGAAGAATTCGTGGGTGACGCCGTTGAAATTCTTCAGGTCGACCCCAACACCGGCATCCTTCAGCTTGCCGGCATAGATTTCGCCGTCGGAGCGCAACGGATCGATCTGCGCCAGGATGACGGTGGCAGGCGCGACACCGGCCAGATCGGAACGACCGTTGAGGTTGATCCGAGGGTCCTTAGTTTCTTCCATGGACGAGACCGAATTCTTCACGAACCATTCCATATCGGCCTTGCCGAGCGGTTTGGCGTTGGCGTTTTCCTTGTAGGACGGCGTGTCCATGTCATTGCCGGCAACGGGATAGACCAGAAGCTGGTGGACAGGCTGCTTGGTCTTCATCTCTTTCGCCATCAGCGCGACATTGGCGGCCAGATTGCCGCCGGCGCTTTCGCCGGCGACCGCGATCTTGTCGGAATTGCCGTTCAGTTCGTGGATGTTCTCGACCACCCATTCGTATGCCGCCCAGGCGTCGTCGTGGGCTGCGGGAAACTTGTGCTCGGGTGCGTGCCGGTATTCGACCGAAACGACGATGGCATTGGCGCCGAGGGACAACGCGCGCGGTGCGCCATCGTAAACATTGATGTCGGCCACAACCCAGCCGCCACCATGATAATAAACGACCACCGGGAAAGGTCCCGTGCCGCCGGGAATATAGACGCGGGCGGCTAGCGTACCGGCCTTGGTTGGAATGGAGATGTCCTTCGTCGTGACCTGGGCTTCCGGGTTCGACGAAATCCGCTTCTCCCACTGGACGGCGTGGGCGGCATCCGCCGGGCTTGCCTGGGTGCGGGCATCGGGCACGCTCAGCGTCGAAAATGGCTTTGCATCCAGCGCGCCGAGCTTGTCGAGAACGGCCTGCATCTCGGCGGTCGGCTTGGCCATCTCCTGCGCCAGGGCCGAAGACGCTGATGCCAACGAGATGAGCACGGCCACCGTCAAAGGCGCGGTGCGCCTGAAATTCTTGAAAAACATTGTAAAAATCTCCGGTTTTGTTGCGTATCAAACCGAAGCTGAGCGATAATGTTCCGTGTAATAGGGGATTAACGAAACATATCTTGGAAGCAAGACTGGAGCCGCAGCCGTAGTGTCTCGCATTTAGCCAATTCTTAACAGCAGTTAGCAGTCGAAAGCACACTTTCGCGCGTCACTCATACCTGTCATTTCCAGATAGCCCTGCCCTTTGACACTCCCCTCGAAGGCGATCGGTCCTTCCCAGTAAGGGGTCATGGTCTTCATCCAGGCCTGGTCGTTCAACGGACTGGTCGTCACGTCGAAGCCCCCGCTCCGATATGCGGACGCGCCAGGCGACGGTCCTGCCGCCCGGTTCGCTGAAGATTTCGCCCGTCCGGTCGGCGCGGGTCGAAAACCGGGACGGTTGCAGTAACCGGGTTGGTGATGAACTTCGTGGCGTAACCGCCACCGCCGCCACCGGCGCCGCAAGATGCCGCCCCGCCAGAGTTGGACGACCCAGCGCCTGAGCCCCCGGCCGCCTGCACCTCGATGATGACGGCGCGACATCCCGCCGTGGGGGTGTAGGTCCCGCCCACGGTAAACAGGATCGGGGAGCTGCGTTGGGCATACCCGACCGTCAGATTGTCCTTGGCCTGATTTTTCTGGCCGATGGTCAGGCTTTGCGCCGCATCGAACCGCAGGCGTTTGATCACCATTATCGCGAGCTCGTCGATCGCGCCCTGTGCGGTCAGCATGGTTAGGATATCGGCAGCATCCGGATCGAATGGGATGTCCTCCGCAAGGAGCTTGCCGGCAAGGTGAGCCTTCGTGATGAGGCCGAGAATGACGGCGAGCGCCGACTGGGCCGCCGCACCGTCAGCGATGATGGGTATGGAATTGCCAGAAGCCGGATCGATGATTGGAAGCTCGTCCAAGCGGACGACCGGGACCTCTTGTCCTGCGATGATGATGGATCCCATGGTCACGCTCCTGCTGAAAAGTGCATGGTGATGGATTGCATCATGTCGTACATGAACCACCGCGTTGAGGCGGGATTGGTTCCCTGCATCTGGACTCGGGCGAAAAAGTCATGGCTTTCCGGCTGACTGTCGGCGTTCCGTCGCGAGGGATCCAGTTCGCCGACGTATAGCCACGACTAGCGGGCGGCACGACTCCCAGCGTCGGGGCCAACAATGGCAATGATGGGGGGCAGTTCGTCGTTCGCAGAGGGAACCGTTACCGTCACAGCGGCGGAGCGGGTGGAGTGCACCTGTCGACCACATCCGCTGCTGTGATTGCAAGCGCCGTTGCCTTGGTGGAACCGCCAGCGGCGGAAACGTCGATATCCGCGGGGACTATGGCGGCCAAGGAATTGTGGCCGGCGGCGCTACGGCGTTCGGCGGCGGCGGGGCAAACTCCCGGTTCGGCGTAGGCGGCAACGCTCAGCTTGCCTCCGGTACGGGGAACACCAACACAGGTACGTCGGGCTCCGGCTTTGGCTCCGGATCCGGGTCCGCCCGCAACGGTAGCGCCGGGGCTGGTGCTGCCGGTGTTGCCGGCCAAAACGGCGTTGTCATCATTACGGAGCTATTCTGATGCGTCAGGCAATCATCGAAAATGGCATCGTCGTCAACATCGTGCTCGTCTCGGTCGGCGAGGCATGCCCAGACGAGGTGGCGATCGGGTGGACCTTTGACGGCACGTATTACGCGCCGCCGGTCGTCAGCGGACCTGCCCCCGAACCGCTCCCGTCACTGACAGCGCGTCAGTTCCGCCTCGGTCTGGTCTATGGCGGCATCCTCCCATCGCAGATCGATGCGGCCATCAGCGCTATCGAGGACGAAGCCGCCCGCGCCGTCGCGCAGATCGAATGGCAGCACGCAGCACAGTTCGAGCGGTCGCATCCCCTCATTGAACAGGTGGGCTCGGCGCTCGGGCTGACCTCCGTCATGATCGACGAAATGTGGGTGTCTGCCCCCTCGCTCTGACGCAAAGTCGGCAAGGCGGATCTTGCTGAAATCTAAGGAGTACGGACAGAGAAAGCCCCGCTCGGGGAGAACGGGGCCCATTCTCACGCTTCTGTCGCATGGCGATCGTCAAGCATTACCGCCTGCAACATTCGGCGCCTGATCACAGTACCCTGCTTCATTGCAGGCTCTACAAGCCGTCGGTTGTCCAAACAGTCAGGGCGGTTAGACCCTCTCGGAGCGGTTGAAAATTTAAAAGGGCTGACGGAGAAAAGCCCCGCCGAGGGGGCCGGGGCGGGGCTCATTCTCCGCGGACCTGTCGTGCCTCATGTTTTCCGACAATGGAAGCTTCGACATTTCAGCGCATTCTAATGTTACCGTATCGGGCATCGCAGTTCCACACCTCTGCGGTTGTCCGGTGTCTAGGGGTGGTTCAGGCGGCCAGGGGCTACTTCAGTTAACGCCCGATCAGATGAGGACGACCACCAGCAGCACGACCAGCACGGCAATTCCGAAGATCGATAGCTCGACAAACCCGTCGTACATCGCGGCTTACTCCAAGGGATAGCCTCATTAAACCCCCTTTCGCAGCCGAGGTCCCAACCCGGTGGACCAATCATCAGAGAATGGTTGGTATCCGCAAGAAAAAGAGCCCCGCGAGGGCGCGGGGCACGGGCACAGTGTCGATGTGGCAAGCGACAGATTCAAGTTGCCGCACGTCAGTGCCGGTTTCAAAACCTACATCGATCGCAATCGCTACTCCACTAGCGACAGCACGGACGTGCCGCGGTTCTCAAACAATCCAGCAACAGGTTGCGCAAGCCGGGACTTGCACCGCAACACGTCCGCTTAGGATCAGAGATACACCCAGAACAATCGCAGCGCCACCTGCGCGCGGTTGAGCCAAGGCATCCGGTTCCATCGAAGGACATCTATAATGAACACGACCGTGCTTGATCTGCAGCGGCGCTTGATCGCGCTCGGCTTCCCGCTTCCGAGGTTCGGCGCTGACGGCGATCCTGGCGGCGAAACCGTTGCTGCCATGGGTAAGGCGCTAGACGAGTTGGTGACGCGTCGTGGCAGCATGAGCCCGTGCCGGCGCCGGCAAAGCCGATCACCGCTTCCATCATTCCGTCCGACTGGATGCCAGCAGCGAAGATGCAGTGGGTCATCGTGCACTGGACGGCCGGAACTCATACGGCCAGCGAGAATGACCGATCGCACTATCACATTCTGATTGAGGGCTCTGGAAAGCCTGTGCGCGGCATCCCTTCGATCAAACTCAACGAGGTGGTGAAAGTGGGGAGCCCCTATGCGGGGCATACCCTGAACTGCAATACCGGTGCCATCGGCGTTTCCATGTGCTGCATGGGCGGGGCAGTCGAAAGCCCGTTCTCAGCCGCAAAGTATCCGATGACGCGAACAGGGGACACGATGACCTCGGCCGTCGCCGATCTCTGCCGTCGCTACTCGATCCCCGCCACGGATACCACCGTCCTCAGCCATGCGGAGGTGCAGAACAACCTCGGCATCCAACAGCGCGGCAAGTGGGATTTCACTCGCCTCGCATTCGACCCGACTGCCGTGGGGGGCAAAGCCTGCGGCGACAAGATGCGTGCAGAAGTGCGCGCGAAGTTCTCCTAACCTCGAAAGGACACCTCGCATGAACAAGATCTCGAAAGCCATTGCTGCCCCCGCAGGCGGTGCCGCTACCGGAACCATCGGCCTGCCGTTCATGCCGGAAGGCACGCCTGGTTATCTCGCGCTCTATGCCATCACGACGCTGCTGCCGGCCGTGCTGACTTACCTCGCGCCTGCGAACAAGCCCTGATCGGGCGGTTCGACCACCGCGAGCAGTTTCTCGCGATTGCGGATGCCCTGCTGGTAAAGGCTGAGCAGCTGCTTGGCCAGCGCGAATGCTGCCTCGCTCTCAGCTTCGATTTGCCGTTGCCGGCATATCTCGTCGAACGCGTCCCCCAGCATCGAGAGACCTGCAGGATCGATGTAACTTTCCTTCGGTAGGTGACGATGGATCATGTCGTTTCTCCCTCTTCGGGGCGTCAGCCCATGGCGCCCCAAAAACGATACAAAGATGGAAATATTCGTGCCGCGGGCGTCAATATCCCCTGAATTTCAGGAGCAGAGATGTCGCCAACCAAAAATGACGCCTATGTCTCCGCCAACTTGGCGAGCTTGCAGGGATGCGGGGTGTGCAGCAATCCCTGCAGCGGGCGGAGGAAAATGGCCGTCGCTCGGAAGACAAGTCGGCCGAGAGTCGTTCGGTCGTGCGCCGCCGCATGGACGAGATCGTGTCTCGGGTTGGGCACCTCGAGACGGGCATGTCCGAAATGAAGGTAGATGTGTCGGAGATGAAGCCGGTCACCGACGACGTGAAACGCTGGAAGCTAATGGGATCGGCGCCCTCGGCGTGATCGGCATCGGGGGATGGTGCTCGGCGTCACCTTCGCCGATGCGCTCCGCCGGATTGGCATGGTGATCACTGGGAGAGGATGAGGAGCGAGCGCCTCTCACCAATAGCTTCAATTCGGGGAAACGCGGTGGCATTGCCACCGCGCTCCGTGCTCAAACTCACTTTATCGTTCTGACAGTGGTTTCAGGGGCCGCCTTGACTATCGCCAGCGTCACGACCTCCTTGCGGGCCACCCTGCTGACCGCCACCTTGCTGGCCGCCACCTTGGTCACCTTGACCAGGTGTTTGACCAGATTGCAATTGATCTCTTTGATCCTGGTTCTGCATCGCGGGTCTCCTTTCTGGATACTTACTACCCAAGAGAAGGACCGGTGTTCCCTCGAATTTGTAAAATTAGGTGACCTGCGCTTCCGTCAGTAATCTAGTTCTTGGGCAAGTATTTTTCGAACCCGATTGACCCGGCTCTTGATCGTGCCCGTCGCACATTTCATCTCGAGCGCCGCAGCCTCGTAAGAGCGCCCCTCGATCAAGATCAGTTCGCATACCGTTCGTTTGCTACCCGTAAGCCGTTCAACAGCTCGCGCCAGTTCCTTGCCCTGGAGAGACCATTCTTGCGTCGGTTGGGAAGGAATAGAAATAGCCGCACAATCCTCGACGTGCCCTGGCTGCTCCCGCGCTGCCAGCCTGTAGCGGGTAAAAAAGGTGTTGCGAAGAATGGTAAACAGCCACGCCTTTAAACAGGTGCCCGGCGTGAACGACGCGATGCTCGCCAGCGCTTTTAAAAGCGTTTCCTGCACGAGGTCATCAACGTCGTTGTCGTTGTGGACGAATGTCCTTGCGAAGCGACGCAGCGCTGGAATGGCTCCAACAATTTCGATACGCATTTGTTCAGTTTGATCGGGAGACATGGATAACCCTCCAGCTATCTCACCGAATGGTCGGACCATACCTTTGTTCCAGTCCTATCCGAGAAATCTGACTGGTCAGCCGCTGTCCTCTACCCGCCTGTTGGTTTCCGCGCAGAACTGAGCCGGTTAGGCGCATAATTTCCATTGAGAATTGAGCATGGGGGATGCGGACGAAAACTTGGACCACCAGGAGGTAATTCATGTATTCCCATGCAGACAGCAATTCGCGCGGTCGAACTTTATATGAAGCTCGGCAAGCGGGTTAAGGCGACGATCCGCCAATTGGGTTATCCGACCAAGAATGCGCTGAAGAACTGGTACCGCGAATACGAGGAGCATCGAGACCTGCGCGTTCGTTGTGTGGCTCGCGCGCCGAAGTTTTCTGAGGCCCAGAAGCAAGCGGCGCTTGAGCACTACCGCACTCACGATCGCTGTATCTCTGCGACGATGAGGGCGTTGGGTTATCCCGGTCGTGGAACTTTGACGGCATGGGTTCGAGACGCGTTTCCGGAGACGAGGACTTCGCTGGTCGGTCGATCCTGGCGTCCGGCGTATCCGGAGGCGTTGAAGCAGGTCGCTGTCATCGGGCTTTGCAGCGGCGAGGAAAGTGCCCAACAAGTAGCCGACCGGCTGAGCGTGTGCCGGCCGACGCTGTACAACTGGAGAGATCTGTTACTCGGTCATGAGGCTGCCTCATCCATGAAACGCCGCAACACCTCTGCGCCAGCGCCCGAGCGCGAGGAACTCGAGCGACAGCTTGAAGCCCTCCAACGCGATGTCCGCCAATTGCAGCTTGAGCATGATCTGCTGAAGAAGGCCAATGAACTCCAAAAAAAGGCCTGGGCGTCGATCTGCAACTCCTGAGTAATCGGGAGAAGACACAGCTGGTTGACGCCCTCAAAGATACCTATCGATTGCCAGAACTGCTTGCGCAGTTGGGGATTGCGCGAAGCTCCTACTTCTACCAACGCGCCCGAGTGAACTTGGAAGACAAGTATGTCACCATCCGCCGCGAACTGACGGAAATCTTCGAAAGCAACCATCGCTGCTACGGCTATCGTAGACTGCAGGCCTCGCTGGCCAGGCAGAGTGTGACAATCTCGGAAAAGGTTGTGCAGCGACTGATGAAACAGGAGCGTTTGGTCGTCGCCAGACCGCGGCGACGACGTTTTGGCTCGTACTTGGGGGAAATCAGTCCTGCGCCTGAGAACCTGATCAACCGCGACTTCCATGCGAAAACACCGAACGAGAAATGGCTCACGGATATCACCGAATTCCAAATCCCAGCCGGCAAGGTGTATCTGTCGCCTATCATAGATTGCTTCGATGGCATGGTGATCAGTTGGTCGATTGGAACGCAACCAGATGCGGGGCTAGTCAATACGATGCTGGACGCTGCCATTGAGACGGTTACCGACGGCGAGGGCACCACACTCGTCCATTCTAAAGTAGCCGCCTTCGACGGGCGGCTGCTTTTAGTCGACTGGGGCCTGGCCTCAACTGGCGCTGCCGACGACGATCCGAGCGAGATTGCTAGCTATTGCCAGGCAGGAGCACAGTTCGGCTTCAACATGCTTTAGACCATGCACTTCACCTACCCGTTGATGACGGCGGTTAAATTGGTCAGTGCCCGCAACGGCCGTGCCACTGGACGCGTACTGGCAACAGGAATGGGCGTACTCTGACAACCGTACGCCTACCGCAGACCGCCGCTCGCGACCGCCCACGGCTTCAAGGTAGCCGAACCAAGGGAACTTTAGAGAGCCGGGGAAATTATTGGTACGAAATTCACAAATTGGTGGAGGTTCCCGTGACCAACATACGTTCCAGCGGCTTCGACAACCCCGCGCAACTTCGTGAGCATTTGGACGAGCTCGAGGACGCTCAGAACGAACGGCGAGATATTCTTAGCACAGACATAGAAGATCAAATTGCGCGCCTTCGAACCGAAGTCCGAGAGTTACGAAAGCTTGTGGTCCAGACGAGGACGAGGTTGCCGCTCGTTTCGGAAGAGACGCGCAACACTCGCTTTTGGCTGCATATAGCGGGGTCAGTCGCAGCGACTTTGGTTCTTAGCGCGGCTGTATGTTACCTTAGGCTTGGGCCTGCAGGTGCTGGCACAGTACCTTTGCTCGTGTCAAAAATAGACGGAGGCCGTTAAATGCCGCGTTACAGCTTCGTTACGAAGGACGAGGATGGTGCGACGCCGGCGGTCCACGCTTCGGTCTCAGAGCACGCTGTGACGGACTCGAGCTATCCGGTTGCGGAGGTCTCGCAGCGTCTCGGCGTCAGCCAGCATTCTTTGTATGAATGGAAGAAGAAGTTTGCTGCGTCGAACGCCAAGGGCAACGACGAGGCCGAGGAGATCAGGCGGCTGAAGAAGGAACTGGCTCGCGTCACCGAGGAGCGAGATATCCTAAAAAACGATCACGTGCTTCGGCCCGCCTGCGCGCGGTAGAAACAGGCCGTGCTACAGTTGCCGCCGGAGGGGAGTTGCCGACTGCTTATTGGAGACGTTCGACCCCGTTAAAAAACGTGGCACATGGGCTGTTGCGGACTTGAGAGTGGTGACGCTGCCTTGGTGGCGATCCCGGCTAGGAAAATGATGAACTTGCGCGGCCCAGCCCCTTCCGATCCATATCTCAATGCCGCGTGAATTTTCCCCAATAGTACCGAAGTAAAATTCCCCACTTATGCCGACGTGGACGCCAAGGAGAACTGAGGATTTTTCGGCGGTCGGCCGCGAGGCTTTTGCGGCGGTGCGAATGCCGGCGGAGCAATGAGGGCTTTGGAGCGGACGTGCTCCGGCATCTATGGCGGGCTGGTCGCCGACTTATCGCCAGATTTCAAATAGGGCTGGCGCTGAAAAAGGATAGCGCCTTGCTTTAGGTAGCCGGATCTGCGATTGCAGCCTCCAGGTCGCATGGACGTCCCCACCCGAATCCCCTCGCGAAAGCCATGGCGAGCGAGGCCGCTCCGATACTGTGACCTTTGACGGCGTGGTGCCGGAATCATTGATAAATTTAGTCGAATCGTGGGGTGGCCTGCGATCTGCCCAGTCCCCGGCGATGCAGACTCTTAAATCACGCCGCCCCCTCGCCGCCTGTCACCGTCTGCAGGCGGGGTGAACATGACAGTCCCGGTTCGCGAGCCACATCTGGGACAACGAAGTCGACGGGCCAGCATCCCATCGGGACGTCCCGGCCGCGCGTGGCGACTAACGTGGGCAAATCCAACTCGTAGCTCCATGAACAGCGGCGGATTGATTTTAGGCCCTCGCGGTTCCCGTATGCGCAGCGCGCCGTCAGTCGCCACCCCCGGTCATGAGCTTCGCCTATTGTCTCCGTCATGATCCGGCCCTATACCATGAACAAACACGGAACAATATCACTAAGCGGCGAATGACGCACTAAACTACGCTTACCGAGCCTTCGGTCCCCGGACGCGAGAAGCAGTGAGGTACAACGAAATGGCGACACGGGCAGGCAGTGCCGATCTGCCATTGCATGGCGGTCGGGTTCCAAGATGGCTTGGAGACCGAATGACCCGTTTGGGAGCGGTCATCACCCAAGCGATCGTCCATCACTATGGTCGGGATGAGTATCTGCGCAGGTTAGCCAATCCATTTTGGTTTCAGTCGTTCGGTGCGGTAATGGGGATGGACTGGCATTCATCCGGCATCACCACCAGCGTCATCGGCGCGCTGAGACGAGGCCTGCAGCCTCTTTCCGGGGAATTAGGCATCCATATTTGCGGCGGCCGTGGTTCCCAATCGCGGAGGACGCCGCACGAGCTCGTCTCAATAGCTAACCGCGTAGGGCTCGACGGAGATCACCTTTCCACCACCAGTCGGCTTGTCGCGAAGGTCGATAGTGCTGCGGTCCAGGACGGATTTGATCTCTACTTACATGGGTTTGTCGTGACGAACGACGGCAAGTGGGTCGTCGTGCAGCAAGGGATGAATGGCGAGAAGCGCCAAGCACGCCGCTATCATTGGTTCTCCGAGGGCCTGACCAATTTCCTTGATTCACCGCATGCTGCCATCGAGGGCAGAACCCAAGGGCAGATTGTCAATTTGGCTGACGCACGCGCCAACCTGTCCCGTAAGGGTCAGCTCGAACTGCTCACGTCACTGGGACCGGACAAAATCGTTCGCGAACTTGCGTTGTTGGAGAAAGAGCCGCCAAACACTGCAGAGGGGCAGGCGCAGTTCGAATTGCCGCATCTGCTCATGCCGTCTCACCATGACGTCCGCCCGGCCGACGTCAACATGCGCCGTCTGCATGGCAATCTGGCTGCCGCCGCCGACCGTGGTCCGGTGGATTTCGAGAACCTTCTGCTAACGCCCGGAGTCGGGGCCAGGACCGTGCAGGCATTGGCGATGGTTGCAGAAGTCGTACATGGCGCTCCCTATCGGTTTGCCGATCCTGCCCGTTTCTCGCTCGCGCACGGGGGGAAGGATCGGCATCCATTTCCTGTCCCGCTGAAAGTCTACGATGAGACGATCGGCGTCATGAAATCTGCCGTCCAGAAGGCCAGACTGGGTCTGGATGAAGAACTGCAGGCGTTGAAGCGGTTGGACGAGCAGAGTCGCCGTATCGAGCGGTATGTGACTGGACCCGATCTGAAGGAGATTGTGGCCGGAGAATTCCGACGATCCAGTCAGTTCGGTGGCCGCAGCGTGTTCGGCTGGGAACCAGATGCCGCGGAGGAAGACCAAATTTAAAATGAATATCGCCACTCTATCAAACAGTACTTGGAGTTTTCCGTACTGATGCATGAAGACTTCTGTTGACGAGACGGGGTCGTGGTCGCTGCCGATCGTCTTGGGGCAATCCTGCTCGTTGTGTCGGTGGCGTGATCGTAGAAACGAAGCCTATCGACAGGACGATGACGCGTCTCACGTCTGCCGCTGCAACATGCCACCGGACCACATGGACATGCGGCTCTTCCACGCCTGGGTGGCCGGCCTTGTAGTAGATGTCGACATGGTCAACATTGCCGCCGGGCGCAGAAAGATTATCGAATGACTTGTCCGGATTGAGATCCTTTGTGGGCAACATCTAGATCGTGCTGACAAGCTTTCCATCATGATCATATGCGAGGAACGGTCCGGCCGGCAGTGTCGCCGGGCCAACGAAGAGCAGACCCATGCCAGGGAGGAAGTCGGGCAACTTCACCAGCTTGCTGACCTGCTGAGAAGGGGCGGCTGGCGGCGATTTCACAAAGAGAGCCACAACGCCTCAAAGCAGGCCTCTAACCCGGACGTGAACTCTACTGGTTTCGCGTCCGGGTCAGCCCCATCGTCGATTCAATCAGAAAGCGCTGCAGACGGTGCCAAACGCACTTCGTTTGCGCTCGCGCGCATCGGCTTATAGGCAACCATGGTGACGTTCAAAAACCTGTCAGAAGAAGATATTACTCTTGACCTTGCGACAAAGGGAAAGCACTCGGCGCTGTCCAGGATCGCTGTCAAACTTGCGCGAAGAACCGGGCTTGATGATCGGGCGGTTCTTCGGGGCATTTGCAGACGGGAGCGGCTCGGCTCTACCGCCATAGGTCGTGGAATCGCCGTCCCGCACGCTTTGCTGCGCTCAATCTCGTCGCCTGTCGCCTCGTTTACGCGACTAGCTCCTTTGATAGATTTCAACAGTCCCGACAGTGATCCCGTCGATCTCGTCTTCACACTGCTTTGGCCGCACTCTGAGGTTCGCACCTTGTTGCCGGCGCTTTCGCGACTATTCCGTATGGTGCGCGCGCCGCTGATCCGTGACGGGCTCCGGCTGGCCCGATCTCCCGAGGAGGTGATGGCGATTTTGGTGAGCGAGGCAGGGCCGATCAACGATATCCCCTCGCGGACCAACGCCACGTACTCGGTGGCTAAGGCGAACTAAGAGGACGCGGAAAATGAAAAAGCACATCCAGATCTCACAAAGCCTTCGATCGTGATGGGCGAGACGGATCACCAGCGATTGAATAAACTTGCGTTCGCCGCGGCTGGTCGCCTTCCCGATGTTTCCGATGGTCTCTTGCTTGAACTCGAACGCGCACGCGTAAGTTTCGGACGCTGCGGCGCCTCGGAATGTCGTCCGAATGGGATCGACGGTTGAGTATGAAGCTGACACCGGTGATTGGCGAACAGTGACGCTCGTGTTCCCGAAAGAAGCAGATATTTCCGAAGGCAGGATATCCGTCCTGACCCCCATCGGAACTGCCCTTCTCTTGTCCGCCGGTCAGACAATGGGTTGGAGCGGACGGGATGATAGGCGGCACAAGCTGGCGGTGTTGGCGGTTACTCAACATCGGGCGGAAAGGGCATCGACATCGCGTTCCAAGTGGTGCGTCTCCTCGCAGATCCGAATGAACAGGTCACGCTGAACGGCGGCTTTATCCCGCATTGCGTCCCTTCATGCTAGTCGCTGCGAGCGACTGCTTGCCACCCATCGCGGTCCTTCCGGATCGTGGGAGGTGGGGCGGCTTCGGGCTCGAAGCGGACATTGGTGGCATTTGCTACATATTTCCGGATATTGCATTGTGTAATATCTCCAGTGGCCAGGCCCCAGGTTTCCCCTACTCCTAGGACGGGTACCATCCGTGCGCAGTTCGGCCGCATCGATATTGATTCGAACATAGCGTGCGAACATAGGCCAATCGTCTGCGCTGACCTAGATTCAGAACCCGCGCGTCGTCGTTAGTGAAGTTTGGAGTTGCAAGTCCAGGCGACAATGTGACGCCGATATGCAGCAAACAAATCCGCCAAGTAGCTAGCGCCCCTAGCTCCGACCGGAGCAATCCGGGGAACCTGAAGGCTTCCCTTCTTTCTCACAACGGAACCAACGTCCGCGCAGACGGTTCTAACGCTGTCCCATCCAGGAGAGCCCGATGACTACGATGACGATGGAAGAGCTTTCGAAACAGATCGGCGAGATCGATTTCTGCATGCTCAACACCAACGGCGGATCTGGAAGGATTACCAGTCGGCCGATGAGCAACAATGGTGAAGTCGAATACGACGGTGACTCCTGGTTCTTCTCCTACGAGGATACAAAGAAAGTGAGCGATATTGGACGAGACAGCGGGGTCGCGTTGACGTTCACCGCGCCGCCGAGTCTGTTTGGTAAACCCGGGATCTTCATTGCCGTGGATGGCGAAGCGCGTCTCATCCGCGACAAATCGCAATTTGAGAAGCACTGGGTCAAAGAGCTAGATCGGTGGTTTCCCGATGGAATCGACACGCCCGGAATCCTTCTCATCAAGGTCTGCGCGCGTGCAATCGAATACTGGGACGGCGAAGAAAACGGACGTATCGTGCCCCCCGGCACAGATAGCGCGGAGAAAGGCGCCGTATAGGCAGATAAACGATTGATCGAGAGGGGGCTGGCGCGAGTTAGACGAGGCCGTGAGCATATTCGTCCGAGCCAAGAAAATGGCTTGAAACTGAGGAGTAGGCAGAAGATGGCCGAAGGTCACCACGCCCGACCGGGAAACTGTAGAGGACCGCTCCCAAGGCGTGCAGATCGAAAAGCTCCGGGCACTCGTGGACTATTGGCGGGCGGACTATGACTGGC
>NZ_JACIEE010000016.1 GCF_014196765.1 Mycoplana azooxidifex | reverse complement strand
CCGACGTCGGTGGCCACCACCGTGACGGAATGGCTCTTCGCCTTCTCGTAGTCGACGCCCTTGGCAAGCTGCAGCGTGTTGCCGGAAAGCTTGAAGAGGCCGCCGGGGTTGGACGACAGGCTGTAGGTGACAGCACCACCTTCCGGATCCTTGGCCGACAGCTTGCCGATCGTCGTGCCGGCCTTGGCGGTCTCAGCGACCGTCGTCTTCGACAGCGACAGCGCGGTCGGCGCCTCGTCGACGTTGGTCACCTTGATCGACAGCGCCTTGCTCGTGGCGTTGCCGGACGCATCCTTGGCGACGACGGTGACCGCATGGCTCTTGGCCGTCTCGTAGTCCACGGCCTTGGCGAGCTGCAGCTTGTTGTCGACGATCTTGAAGATGCCGCCAGGGTTGGACGACAGGCTGTAGGAGACCGCGCCACCTTCCGGGTCCTTGGCCGACAGGGTGCCGACCACGGTGCCGACCTTGGCGTTCTCGGTCACCGACGACTTGCTGATCGCAACGCCCGCCGGGGCCTCGTTGACGTTCTGCACGCCGATGGTGAAGTTCTTCGCCACGGTGTTGACACCATCCGAGACCTCGACCGTCACCACGCCAGACTTCACCTTTTCATAGTCGATGGCCTTTGCCGTGACCAGCTTGGCGCCGTCGAGTTTGAACAGGCCACCTGCATTGTCGGTCAGGGTGTAGGTCAGCACGCCGCCTTCCGGATCGGTCGCCGAGAAGGTCCCGACGACAGTGCCGATGGCCGCATTCTCGGAAACCTTGCTGGACGACAGCGCAGGTGCCGTCGGCGCCAGGTTCGGATCAAGCGACACCACCGTGATGTCGTCGTAGGAAACACCGTTGTCTGCGCTCCAGTTATAGAGCCCGAACGTTCCACCGTCGTGATTGCGGTCCTCGATGCGATCCTCGAAGAGGCGCTCGCCGTCGAGATAGATGTCGATCACATGGTCCTTGATGTCGACGCGCAGCTTTTGGTCGGTATCCAGCGTGTAGCGGCCCGCCGTGCGGGCGACGATGGTTTCGACGCCATCGACCAGGCGCGTCAGCTGATAGAGGCCGAAGGTGTTGTCGAGCTCAAGCTTGTAGTAGTTGTTGGCGTCCTGGTAGTAGAACATCAGGCCAACAGCGTCATTGCCACCGGCATTGACGGTCATCTCGACGGAATAGTCCTTCCAGTCACGTGCGCCTTCGCCTTCGTAGAGCATGTAGGTGCCCTTGCGCAGGATGTAGTCGCCGTCTCCCAGCGGGCTCCAGCCGCGATCCCAGATGTCTGTGCTGTTGGAATCCTTGCCATTGGTGAGCTGACGGGAATAGACGTCGGCATCCTGCACCAGGCGACCGTCTTCGACGCGCCAGTTAGGATCGGCCCCGAGTTCGCCTTCATCGACCATCGTCCAGTCGGAGAGGCCGCCGCCGAAGCCCTCCTTCAGCATAACCGCTTCCTTGTGAACGGCCTCGACCTTGACGAAGTCGGTCGAGACCTTGCCGGTCGCGTCCGTCACCTCGAGCGTCACGCCCTTGGTGCCACTCGGTAGGTCGAGAATGACGGACTTGCCGGCCCCGATCTCTTCACCGTTCAGGAGCCAACGATAGGCGGTGATCGCATTCGGCCCGAACGAGCCGGCGGCGGTGAGCGAAACACCGGCCGAGCCATCTCCGTCGGCATCGACGCCGCGGCCTCCGCTTTCGCCATGCGCGGTGAGTACGGCCTTGTTGACCATGACGTTGTCGAAGGTCGCGGTATCCTGCGCCGTCGAGATGACACCAACCGTTCCGCTGCCGAGCGGCGCGCTATCGACGACAGGGCCATCGAAGACGTCCCTCCCGCCAAGGAAGACACGAATCTCGCCGTTGACCGATACGACCTTCAGGTCGTGCTCGAGCCCCATTGCCAGACCCTGGCTCGCCGTCGCCAGAACGCTTTCGACCCCGCCCTGCATCTTGACCAGCTTGCGGGCATTGCCGCTGACGTCGAAGGTCAGGCGATAAAAGTTCTGCGTATCCTGATAGTTGAAAACCACGCCGATCTGCCCGGTCCGGTCCGTCGTCGACAGCGAGACGTCGAACGCGTAGTTGCTCCAGTTCGCAGCGTCCGGCTCGTTCCAGACCAGCAGGTTGGTGCCGGAGTTTCTGAAATCCTTCAGCGAGCCCTCGCCTTCACCGGAGTTGACGCTGCCGACGATCTTGAAGTTCGTGGTGGCGCCGTTCGGATTGACCCAGGCGGTGTCCAGCGTGGCATTGTTGAAGTCGTCCGACAGCAACGTGCTGTCGCCGGTGACGGTGACGCGGACGTCGTCCCGGCTCACCCTGCCGTTTCCGTCGGTGACCTCGAGCGTCAACACGCGCGTGCCGGTACCGAATTCGACCGAGGGCTTGGCCCCCGTGGCAACGATCTGGCCCTCGGCGTCCTTCCACACGAAGGTTGCGTTCGTGCCCGACGCGACAATGCTCTTGGAGGCATCGAGAACGACATTGGCCTTGTCGCCGCTGGAGGCTGCGACGGACAAGTCGCCGCCGGCCTTGGCAATGCCCCAGGCCGCAGGGGTCGACAGGTCGACGTCGTCGAATTCCTCCTGGTGGCCGCGATAGGGGCCCGTCAGTCCGTCACGGTCGAGTTCTTCCTTGTCGCGATGGCCGTCGAGATAGTCGTCGAGACTGGTGAAATAGGTCTCGGTGTAGACCTTGTCGTTGTCCGGATCGATGGTGATCAGGCGGATGGCGCCGTTGCCGCCATTGTTGCCGGCTGCCTCATCGCCATTGCCGGTGATTTCGCGCGCCACGCCGTTCTGGTAGTTGACGAACATCTGCATGACCGGCTGGCCGCCGGCGCCGTAGTTGATCTGCGTCTCGGCACCGTCGATGAAGTTGTGGCCCGAGAAGGTGAAAGCGATGTTCGGATATTTGGAAACAAGCTGGTCCCAGATGGCGTCGCCGTCGGCCGCACCCTGGGAATCGGTGCCCAGGCCATAGGCCGAGGCTCCGCCATCCCATGTCAGTTCTTCGCTGGTAGGGTTCACGCGGCCGTCGCCCGCCATGTAGCTGTGGGTCGTGATCATGACACGGTAGTCGGCGTGATCTTCGATAACGTCGCCGGCCCAGCGAAGCACGTCATCGCGCGGGCCGAATTCGAGCGACAGGGAAAGCCACTTGGTGCCGTCGGGCGCTGTGAAGGTGGAATAGTTGTTCTGGTAGTTGTCCGGTTCCTTGTCGTAGACGCCGCCGAAGCCGGGCAGTTGCGACTGCTCCTCGACGGTGAAATACTCGCTGAGATAGTCCTGGGCGCGCGTGGAGGCGTTGCCGTTGGGGCCAATGTCGTGATTGCCCGACGTGAGCGAATAGGGGATCTTGCCATCGAGAAGGCGCATGGCCGCTTCGGCCCGCTCCCATTCGACAGTCGTGTTGTTATAGGTGACGTCGCCGACATGCGTCGCGAACTGGATGTTGAGGGTATCCTTGTTGTCGACCAGCCACTGGGTCATCTGGTTGAAGATGTCCGGCGAGGCATAGCCCTTGGAATAGTCCTGAGTGTCCGGGATGACCGCGATCGTATAGGCATTCTCGCCGGCGACGCGCACGCGGAAGCTGTCCGTGATCTCGTTTCCGGACGCGTCCGTCGCAATGACCTTGATGTCGGAATGACCGAGTTCTCCGTAGGAGAGGGTCATGATGCCGTTGCCGTCGATCGCTGCCTCGACGGCGTCCCCGTTCGAACTGACGACTGAATAAGTGTAGCCGTCGCCGAATTTTTCCGAAAGATCTATGGATTGGGCGGCGGAATTTTGCTTCACCAACATGGCGTTAAGAGACGTCGACATTTCGAGAGACCCCCACATGTGGACCGAGCGGCCCTGGCGCTTAAAGAACTTGTTAAGGTCTGGACTAGACCAGTCATGCCTGTGTAGGAGCAGTTGATAACAGCGAAATGACAGGGATAACCAATGATTGAATCTGGCAATGCCGAGAGCATCAGGCGTGGCGGAGGTACGGGCCGGCTCAAGGCCATAAAGTCGGTGCTGCGCGGCAGGATCGATGACGGCGAATACACCGCCGGCAAGCGCTTGCCGTCAGAACGGCAGTTGTGCGACGAGTTTGAAACATCGCGCGTGACGCTCCACGAAATCCTGATCCAGCTCGAAACGGACGGCCTGATCTATCGCGAGGACCGTCGGGGCTGGTTCGTGTCGCCGACCCGGTTCGTCTACAATCCGCAATCGCGCGGGCATTTCCAGATGTCGGCAAGCGAGCAGGGACGAAAGCCGGGAACGGTCGTCATCGACAAGGCCATCGTGGTCCCGCCGCCGATCGTGCGGGAACTGCTTGATCTGGGGCCGGATCAGGAACTGGCCCGTATCCGGCGTGTCAGGTCGATCAACGAACGGTCGATCCTCTACGTCGAGCACTATTGCATTCCGGAGGTGTTCCCTGGCCTTTTCGACCACGACCTGTCCGTCTCGATGACCGAGCTCTACCGCGAGGTCTATGGCTTCCACTACGGCAGGATGAAATACCGCATCATGCCGACGGCAGTCACAGGCGAGGCAGCCGGTTTCCTTCGCGTCTCCAACGGAAGCCCGGCCTTGCTGGTGGCACGGGTCAATCACTCGATCGATGAAAGGGTGCGCGACTGCGACCTGGAATACTGGCGACACGACGCTGTCTTGATCGAGGTCGATGTCGAGGCCGGTTAGGCTCTCTCTCCATCACACCGGTGTTTCGGCTCAGGTTTGAGGCCGAGCGACGGCGCTGGAGTGATCCGGCCCCTATGCGTCCGGCGGCAGAACGGAGAGAACCCGGGCGACGAAGGTGTGGAACTCGGCCATGTAGTTGCGCAGGAAGGCCTCGGTTTCCTCATTGGTCACTTCGCCATCATCGGTGATCAGGCCCGGCGTGAACCGGATATAGGCTTCGGGTGCGTTCTCCCTTGGCGAGGCTGCCGATAAGGTAGCCGACTTTGTGCACGGTCATCGAAACCTCCCTCCATATCGGGCGGATTGAGGCCGTCTCAACCGCTATTGAGTATCGTCAATTTCATTGCGGTTGTCATGGGACGTTTGCGAGGTGGTGTGGCCGTGCCGAACTAGCGCTGCTTACATATGTCAACGCAATATCGTCTTTTGTCACGTCTACGCATTGACATATGTCGTTGCATTGGTGCATTTTGTAATGCGCGATGGAGAGAGCATCGCTCCTGAAATGCCGGGAGGACGACATGCAGCCACTTCTCAAGGTGGAGGGACTGAAAAAGTCCTTCGGCGGCGTCGCTGCACTCCGCGACGGGCGTTTCGAGCTTGCAGGTGGCTCCGTGCATGCGCTCTGCGGCGGCAACGGCGCCGGCAAGTCGACCTTCCTCTCCATCCTCATGGGCATCCACAAGCGCGACGGCGGCACGATCCTGCATCGCGGCAAGCCGGTCGAATTCAGCAGCCCGGCGGAAGCACTCCACTCCGGCATCGCTATCATCGAGCAGGAACTGAGCCCGGTTCCGCACATGACGGTGGCGGAAAACATCTATCTCGGTCGCGAGCCCTCGGCTCGCTTCGGCGGCATCGATTTCAAGACGATGAACCGCAATGCCCAGGCGCTGCTGGACCGTCTCGAATTCAGCATCTCCGCACGTGAGTACATGATGAACCTCTCGGTCGCGCAGATGCAGCTGGTCGAGATCGCCAAGGCACTGAGCCACGAGGCCGATGTCATCTTCATGGACGAGCCGACCTCGGCGATCGGCGAGAAGGAAGCCCAGCACCTCTTTTCGGCGATCGAGCGCCTGAAGGCCGAGGGCAAGGGCATCGTCTACGTCTCGCACCGGCTATCGGAAATCTTCCAGATCGCCGACAGCTACACCGTCTTCCGCGACGGCGGTTTCGTCGGTGCGGGCAAGCTCGCCGGTATCGACCGGCCGGGCCTCATCCGCATGATCGTCGGGCGCGAGCTTGGCGAGGAATATATCAAGACCAACACGCCGACCGAGATCGCCGGCCTCGAGGTCTCCGGCCTTTCCGCGCCGGGCAAGATCGAGGACATCTCGTTTACCGCGCGCAAGGGGGAAATCTTCGGCATCTACGGCCTGATGGGCTCGGGCCGCACGGAGATCTTCAATTGCCTGTTCGGCATGGACCGCCCGTCGTCAGGTGAGATCCGGCTGGATGGCCAGGCCGTTAGCATCCGCCAGCCGTCTGACGCCATGGCCGAGGGCATCGCCTTCGTTACCGAGGACCGCAAGGTGACGGGCCTCAACCTGACGGACAGCGTGCGCAACAACATCTGCCTCGCCAGCCTGCCGGAAATGAGTCCCGCCTTCGTCATGCAGAAGAGCCAGGAGCAGGCCGCGAGCGCCGACATGATCGCCCGCTTTTCCATCAAGGCGGCGCGCGACACGATGCCGGTCTCCGGCCTTTCGGGCGGCAACCAGCAGAAGGTGGTGCTCGGCAAATGGTTCCTGCGCCAGCCGCGCCTGCTGCTGCTCGACGAGCCGACCCGCGGCGTCGACGTCGGCGCCAAGCGCGAGATCTACAGGATCATCTGCGACTTCGCCGCGAGTGGCGGCACGGTCGTGATGATCTCCTCCGAAATCGACGAAATCCTGGGAATGTCCGACCGCATCCTCGTCATGCGGCAGGGGCGGTCCGCCGGCATCCACGACCGGCAGGAAACGGATGCCCAGTCCCTCGTGCACCTGTCGACCTGACGGCAAACGAGAACCGACCGACGCATCCAATCCCGCATGGCAAGAGGTGACACCGTGTCCAGTATCGAGAACAAGACCACCAGCAACTGGCTGAATTCCGATCGCCGCCGGCTGATCATGCAGGAATACGGCATCTTCCTCGCCTTCCTGTTGCTCGTCGCCATCCTCTCGGTTTCCAACGAGTTCTTCCTGACGCCCGGCAACATCTCCAACGTGCTGCTGCAGACGTCGATCAACGGCGTGCTCGCCATCGGCATGACCTTCGTCATCCTGACGCGCGGCATCGATCTTTCGGTCGGCTCTGTCGTGGCGCTCGCCGGCATGGTGAGCGCGAGCTTCGTCACGAGTTCGGCGACGGCAGGCATTGCCGGCGCGCCCTACCCGATGGTCGTGGCGCTCGCCGCCGGCATTCTCGTCGGCGTCGGCTGCGGCGCGCTGGTCGGCTTCATCGTCTCACGCTTTTCGGTGCCTGCCTTCGTCGCGACACTCGGCATGCTCTCGGCCGCCCGCGGCGCCACGCTGATCTATGGCGGCGGCAAGCCTGTGCCCGGCCTCAGCCCGGAGTTCCGCTGGATCGGCACGGGCAACATCCTCGGCATTCCGATGCCGGTCATCCTGCTCGCCGTCGTCTTCGCCGTCTCCTGGTGGGTGCTGACCCGCACGCGCTTCGGCCGCTACATCTACGCCGTCGGCGGCAACCCGCATGCCGCCAAGACCTCCGGCATCAACGTCACCCGCATCCGCTTCATGGTCTATGTGATCTCGGGCGCGCTGTCGGGCCTCGCCGGCATGATCCTGTCTGCTCGCACCGGCTCCGCCCTGCCCCAAGCCGGCATCGCCTATGAACTCGACGCCATTGCGGCGGTCGTCATCGGCGGCACCAGCCTTTCGGGCGGCGTCGGCCGGGTGACGGGAACGCTGATCGGCGCCCTCATCATCGGCGTGATGAACAACGGCCTCGATCTGATGGGCATCCAGTCCTACTACCAGCAGGTCCTCAAGGGCGCCCTCATCGTCGGCGCCGTCATGCTCGACCAGAAGCGAAATCAGGGCGTCTAGCCCAACGAGACCGGGCGCCCGCGCCCGTGGACGAACGGCACGCCGGAGAGCGGCCGAAATTCTCAAAGGAGGAGAATGACATGAAGAAACTGATGATTGCGCTTGCCTCGGCAACAGCCCTGCTGGCCTCTTCCGCCATGGCCCAAGAGAAGCTGAAGATCGGCGCGGCGCCCTACGGCCTGAACGCGGAATTCATGCAGATCTGGTCGGCAGCACTGGAGGAGCATCCGGCCGTCAAGAGCGGCGAAGTCGAGCTCACCGTCTTCGACGGCCGCTACGACGCGCTGGTCCAGCAGGAACAGTTCAACACGATGATCACGCAGAAGTTCAATGCGATCGTCTTCGTGCCGATCGACATCGAAGCGGGTGCGACCGCCGTGCAGGCCGCAAGCGACGCTGGCATCCCGGTCGTCGGCTCCAACACCCGCGTGAACTCCGACCTGCTCGCCGCCTATGTCGGCTCCGACGACGCGGTTTCCGGCTACATGGAAGCCAAGACCGTTCTCGACAAGATCGGCTGCAAGGGCAATGTCGTGATCATCGAGGGCCCGATCGGCCAGTCCGCGCAGATCTCGCGCCTCGAAGGCAACCAGAAGGCGCTCGCCGAGTGCCCGGACGTCAAGGTCCTGGAACAGCAGACCGCCAACTGGTCGCGCGCTGAAGCCCAGACGCTGATGGAGAACTGGCTGACCTCCCATTCGGGCCAGATCAACGGCGTCATCGGCCAGAACGACGAGATGGCGCTCGGCGCGATCGAGGCGATCAAGGCCGCAGGCCTGAAGACCGAAGACTTCGCGATCGCCGGCATCGACGGCGTCACCGACGCACTGACGGCCGTCAAGGAAGGCACGATGACCTCGATCCTCCAGGACGCCCGCGCACAGGCGCAAGGCGCGCTGGATCTCGCGATCTTCCACGCCAGGAAGGGCGACTACAAGCCGCAGTCCGACATCTGGGCGCAATATCCGGACATGCCGTTCAACGACGGCAAGGACAAGGAATACAATGTTCCGTGGACGCCGGTCACGACCGAGAACGTCGATAAGCTGCTGGAAATGCGCAAGTAACAAGCGAAACCGTGGGGCGGCCCCCGCCGCCCCACTCTCTTCAAGATACGAAGGCTGAGCCGATGACCGACACACCTCCCAAGATCGACCTCAACTTCCCGCTCGACGGCAAGGTCGCGCTCGTCACCGGCGGCGCATCCGGCATCGGCGCGGCCGTCGCCAGTGCTTTTGCATCAAAGGGTGCGAAGGTTGCTGTGCTCGATATCAACGCCGACATCGCCAAGGCGAAGGCGGAAGAGCTTGGCGGTCCGGCAAAGCCCTTCGTCTGTGATGTCGCCAACCCGGCCTCGGTGGAGAAGGCCGTAGCTGACGTGGTTGCCGCCTTCGGTGGCATCGATATCGCGGTCAACAGCGCCGGTATCGTGGCACTTGCGCCCGCCGAAGACCTGACGCTTTCTCAATGGGACAAGACGATCGATATCAACCTCAAGGGCAGCTTCCTCGTCACGCAGGCGGTCGGTCGCCGCATGATCACTGCCGGCAAGGGCGGCAGGATCGTCAACCTCGCCTCACAGGCAGGCACGGTCGCCATCGAGGAGCATGTCGCCTATTGCGCCTCCAAGTTCGGCGTCATCGGCATGTCCAAGACCTTCGCCGCCGAATGGGGCAAGCACGGCATCACCGTCAACACGATCTCGCCCACCATCGTTCTGACCGAGCTCGGCAAGAAGGCCTGGGCCGGCGAAAAGGGTGAAGCCGCCAAGAAGCGCATCCCGACCGGCCGTTTCGCCTTCCCGGAAGAGATCGCCGCAGCCGCCGTGTTCCTGGCATCGCCGGGTGCGGACATGATCAACGGCGCGGACCTGCTGATCGACGGCGGCTACACCATTCTTTGAGCCCGGACCGGCTCTCGCAATTCTCAAGGAGTTACCATGCAGCGTTTCATCAATAACCCGGACCTGGTGGTCGAGGATACCGTGAAGGGCTTCGTGAAGGCGCATTCGGACATCGTGCGCCTGGCTGAAAACCCGCGCGTCATCGTCGCCAAGGACGCCCCGTTTGCCGGCAAGGTCGGCGTGGTGACGGGCGGCGGCTCCGGCCATGAACCGGCCTTCATCGGCTATACCGGAAAGAACATGCTCGACGCCGTCGCCGTCGGCGAACTCTTCTCTTCGCCTACCGCCAAGAGCTTTCACGACGCCATCCGTGAGGCCAATGGCGGCAAGGGCGTCGTCGTGCTCTACGGCAACTATGCCGGCGACAACATGAACGTGAAGATGGCGACGAAGCTCGCCGCCAAGGACGGGATCGAAATTGCAACGGTCGTCGCCAATGACGACGTCTGCTCCGCCCCGCCCGAAGAGCGCGAAAAGCGCCGCGGCGTCGCCGGTGAGATCTTCATGTGGAAGATGGGCGGCGCCAAGGCCGCGACGGGCGCAAGCCTCGAAGAGGTCCGCGCCACCGCGCAGAAGGCGATCGACAATTGCCGCTCGATCGGCGTCGGCCTCGGCCCCTGCACGTTGCCGGCCGTCGGCCATCCGAACTTCCAGATCGAGCCGGGCACGATGGAGGTCGGCATCGGCCATCACGGCGAGCCGGGCGTGCGCGTCGAAAAGCTGAAGACCGCCGAAGAGGTCGCCAAGGACATGGTGAAGATCGTGCTCGACGATCACAATCTTCCCGCCGGCACCGAAGTCGCCGTTCTGGTTTCCGGCCTGGGTGCCACGCCGCTCAACGAACTCTACATCCTCAACGACACGATCGAGAGCGAGATTTCGGCCCGCGGCCTGAAGATCCGGAAGACCTGGATCGGCAACTACTTCACCTCGCTGGAGATGGTCGGCGCGACCCTGACCGTCATGGCGCTCGACGACGAATTGAAGACGCTGCTCGACGTCGAGACGCGTTGCACGATCATCCTGTAGGAGGAAACCATGCAGACCTTCAACAATGCGTCCTCCGGCGCGATCGTACTTTCCATGTCCGAGCGGATCGTCGAGAACCGCGCCTATCTCAGCGAGATCGACGGCAAGATCGGCGATGGTGACCACGGCGTGAACATGGCCAAGGGTTTCGGCATGGCCGCCGAACGCCTGAAGGGCAAGGACGTTGCGCTCGCCGAATCGCTCGACACGCTCGGCACCGTGCTGATGACGGAAATCGGCGGCTCGATGGGCCCGCTCTACGGCGTGATGTTCACGGAATTCGCCGAGACCATCCAGGGCGTCGACAAGATCGATGCGGCGGCATACAGCAAGATGCTGCATGCCGGTCTCGCCGGCATCCAGTCGATCGGCTCTGCCAAGGTCGGCGACAAGACGTTGCTCGACACCCTCGTGCCGGCGGTCGAGGTCTTCGACAAGGCAACGGCGGACGGAAAATCCTTCGGCGAAGCACTGGAAGCGCTCGTCGTTGCCGCTGAGGCCGGCCGGGACTCGACGATCGACCTCGTCGCCAAGATCGGCCGTGCCAGCCGTCTCGGCGAACGCTCGCTCGGCGTGCTGGATGCCGGTGCTACCTCCTGCGCCATCATCCTCAAGGAATTGTCCGACGGCGCCCGCGCCCGGCTCGCCTGAGACAGGCCAAAAGTTCCTCCCAGGATGCGCGGCCTGTCCATCGCGACGGGTCGCGCACCGCTTTTTTGCCGAGGCATGTTGCAAACCGGCGGCGTTGCTTTCATCTTCGCCGCCTGAAGGGGACCGGCGAAACCGATGGCATTGAAGACTTCCTCGCCGCGCAAGGGCGGCACCAACCGGGGGAACGGGCCGGAAGGCATCGATTCGATCCCGCTGCGCTACGGCGACGATCCCTATGTCTGGGCCTGCTGGCTCTACTACGAAGACGGCATGACGCAGGGCGAGATCGCCGAGGCGATGGGCGTGTCGCGCGCCACCGTCAACAGCTACCTCGCCGACGCCCGGGAAAAGGGCATCGTCAACATCTCGATCGAGCCCGCCCGCCTCGCCTCGCTCACCATTGCGCAGGAGTTGAAGCGCCATTTCGGCCTTGCCGATTGCCTTGTCGTGCCTAACGACGACGATACGCGCCCGCTGATCGGCCGGCTGGGTGCTGCCGGCGCGCAGGCACTCACCAAGATGATCAAGTCCGGCGACACGCTCGCCGTTGCCTGGGGCCGCACCATTCTCTCGGTCGGCGAGCATCTGGAAATGGGTCCGTTGCAGGACGTCACCGTCGTCCAGGCGACCGGTGGAACCACCGCCAGCTTCGCCTATACGCCGGAACTGACGACGGCCGCCGTCGCCCGCGCGATCTCCGCCCGTTGCGTCAACATCACCGCTCCCGCCATCGTGGCGTCGGCACAGATGCACGACATGCTGCTCGACGAACCGCTGATCCGCGAACAGTTCGATACGCTCGCCCGCGCCAACCGCATCGTCTTCGGCATCTCCTCGCTCCGCCCCAATTCGACGATCCACACCAGCGGCTTCTTCGAATCCGTGCCCTTGCAGCACTATCTCGCCAAGGGCGCTGCCGGCGTACTCGCCGGGCGCTTCATCGACGAGCGCGGCCGCCCGGTCGCCGGCCCCCTCGACGACCGCACGATCGGCATTTCGCTCGAGATGCTGCGCGGCATCGGCACGCGCGTCGCCGTCGCCGGCGGTTTCGACAAGGTCCCCGCCCTGCTCGCGGCGCTGCGCGGCGGCTATGCCAATGTGCTGGTGACGGACGCAGCGACTGGAGCCGGTATCCTGCGCGCCGATGGGGTCACGAGCCTCGACGGCAAGCTTTCGCAGCGCCAGAAGAGCACGCCGGTCGCCAACGCCTACCGCACCCACGTCAAGAAATTCCTTAACAACCCCAATGACGTGGTCGACGAGATGCTGGACGGCCTGATTGCCGCACACAGGCCCTATCTCCTGCCGGTCGTCGGTTCGCGCCGCGCCCTCGTCGCCCGCAACGGCCCGCGCCCCGGCAAGGTCGGCCTCGTCATCGGCGGCGGCACGGGGCACGAGCCTTGCTTCGTCGGCTATGTCGGCAAGGGGCTCGCCGATGCGGTGGCGCTCGGCAACATCTTCTCCTCGCCACCGCCGGACCCGATCGCCAAATGTGCAGTCGCAGCCTCCGGCGGCGTGGGCGTGCTCTTCGTCTATGGCAACTATGCCGGCGACGTGATGAATTTCGAAATGGCGGCCGAACTTGTCGAGGAACAGGGCATTGCGATCCGCACCGTGCTGACCACCGACGACATCGTCTCCTCCCCCGTCGAGGACAAGGAGGGACGGCGCGGCGTTGCCGGTAATTTCTTCGTCTTCAAGGTGGCGGGCGCGGCCTGCGACCGCGGCATGACGCTCGACGAGTGCGAGGCTGTGACGCGCAAGGCGAACGACCGTACCTACACGGTCGGCGTCGCGCTCGAATCCTGCTCGATGCCGCAGACGCGGCGGCACAATTTCGAGATCGGCCCCGACGACATGGAACTCGGCATGGGTATCCATGGCGAGCCCGGCGTCTCGCGTGAGCGCATCCGCACCGCCGACGAGATCGTCGATACGATCATGGACAACATTTTCAAGGAGATGAAGGCCGGGGCCGGCGACAAGGTGGCGGTTCTCGTCAACTCCTTCGGCGGGACGCCGCTGATGGAACTCTACATCCTGTTTCGCCGGGTGGAGCAGCGGCTTGCGGCCAAGAACATCGTGATCGAAGCGAACTGGGTCGGGCACTATTGCACCTCGCTCGACATGGTGGGGGCCTCCATCTCGATCCTGCATCTCGACCGCCAACTGGCCGATCTGCTCCACCATCCGTGCCAGACGGCGATCCTGACCATCAATGCGCCTGAAACGGACGGAGCGGCACGGGGCTGAGGCCGCTTGCGCCCAAGGGGAGGAAGACATGTCGGAAACTGCGGCGCGGGCGCTGGCCCGGATGTTCGAACGGATGTCCGAGGCAATCGAAACGGAAAAGGACCATCTTTCCGAACTCGATGGCGCCATCGGCGACGGCGACCACGGCATCACCATGTCGATCGGCTTCAAGGCGGTGAATGCTGCGCTGGCTGCCCTCGATCTCGATGCGGCCAGCCCGTCCGAGGTGATGTCTACCGCCGCGAGCGGCTTCCTCGACGCCGTCGGCGCCTCCACCGGCCCGCTCTATGCGACCGGCTTCCGGCGGGCCGCACAGGCACTCGCCGGCCGCGACCGGCTCGACCTTGCCGCCTGCCGCGACATGATCACCGCGATATCCGAGGGCATCCGCGACCGCGGCAAGGCGCAGCGCGGCGACAAGACCATGTTCGACGTCTGGCTTCCTGCCGCAGAAGCCGCCACCACCGCACTTGCCGATGGCAAATCGGAACGCGATTTCTGGACCGCCGTCACCACCGCCGCCAGCAATGGCGCCGCCGCGACCGCCACGATGGTCGCCACCAAGGGTCGCGCTGCCCGGCTGAGGGAACGCTCGCTCGGGCAACTTGACCCTGGCGCCGTCTCTGCAAATGCACTCATTCGGGCAATTTCGAACACGCTCTGAGAGGCAAGGACGACCGTGCCTGGTCTGCCCCCTGTCCGCATGCTCACCAGACGTCTTGCTCGAGCCCGACTCGGAGACATCTCAGCCCAAGGTTTGGGGGAAGTGCTGCCACCAATTGGCCACACTTCATATCAGCGTCATGGGAATGGTGAATAGATCCTTAGTGTTGTCAGCCAAGGAAGATTTCGATGTCCGTCACATTGCCTGCAGGCGTAACGCCCCCTTCCCAGTCCACATATTCGTCGTTCGAGCAAAAACTCGACGCTGCAAAGTCAAGCCAGGTTCTGGTCGAATATCTCAAGGAAAACGGCAAGTCCGCCATCAACGAGCGCGAACTTTCCGAACTTGCCAACAACCAGAAGGGCGACGTGCCCTCCGAAGTCTCGGCCGCGGCCTCCTATATGGTTCGCCATGAAGACGTCTTCACCGCCATCGAGACCCATGACGTTGCCGGCGAAGACGGTCTTTCCGGCGTCTGGAACCTCGAATGGGCAGCCGCCGGCGGCCTCGAAGGCACATCCGTCGAAGCCATTGCTGCCATGACAGAAGCCTTCGACCGCGCCATCGGCGCCTCGGCCAAGATCACCGAGATCACCACCGAGAGCAAGACCGAGCTCGACGCCACCAAGCAGCGCGCTCAAAACTGATTGCTTACAACGAACGCCGGCGGGAAAAGCGAACGCCGGCGTTCCATTTTCACAGCCCAGGCTTCGCCTGCTAAAGCTGCATGTCGAGGTCGTCGAAGCCGATGATCTCGGGCGTTTCGGCCACGATATACTGGCCGTTCAGGAAAGCCAGCAGGCGTTGAAAAGCCCGGCCCTGCACTTCCACGAACTCGAAATCGTCGAGCTCCGTCCAGTTCGCGCCCAGCATCAGCGCATTCTGGCCAAGCTGGCTGAGATCGGCGAGGAAAGCCGCCCGCGGCGCATCGAAGCCGGTACGCGTCAATGTGAGCCGCACGGCCTGCAGCACCGGTCCGTCATCCGCATCGCGTGCGGCCAGCGAGGCATGGCGCATATCCTTGAGCGCCGCCCGGCTGCCGGCAATCGAGGCAAACACGCTTTGGCTTGCCAGAAACCGCTCATGCACCTCGCGAAACTTGCCGTCAAACGTATAGGCCGAAAGATCTCGAACAGCGCGAAAGGCTTCAAGTCCGGTCTGTTCCAGGCGTTCCAACTGCGGGTCCAGCCTCTGCAAAAAGGCCGGCGGACATTTGAGTGCATTGACCAGCGCCCGGATGGCCCGCTCTTGGCCTTCTCCGCGCCACTTGAACCATTCGAGGCACAGCGGCCAGGCATGCTTGAGCACCTCGGCATAGGCTTCATCGACCCGCTCGCCGAGGCGCGCGAAGCCGGCAAGAACAAGTGCCATCAGAGCCGGCGCGCGTGACGGGTCCTCGTCGTCATGGGCAAGTTCGGCGGCAACCGCCAGCGCAAGCCGCGCGCCCGCACCTATCCCGATCGCCTGCGCAAGGCCGGAGAATGTGGCGTTGTCATTGGGTGTCGCCGGTGCCAGCACGATGGCGCAGATATCCTGCACCAGTCGCACGGACGATGGGTTGCGCGGATCCTTGTCGATCGCCGCCGCGACATGGGCGAGCGCCAGCGCGATACGCACCTCGCGCTGCCTCTCCTCGGTCTTGCCGCCGCGATCTTCTCCCTTCACCGCCTGCTTGATAATCGCCGCGATCGCCCCGCCCGCCTTGTCGAGCAGGCTGGAAACCTGTTCCGGCGACAGCGAACGCACCGCCGCATGCAGCGTTTGCGCGGCGACGAAGGCGCCGGACGAAGCAAGGCTGTGCTCTATGCCGGTTGCGGCTGCGGCGCGGTTATCCCGCGGAACTTCGACCTGATCGTCGTCATCCGCCGCACCGGAGGAAATCCGTCCGGCGACATTACCCGCCAATTCTTCGAACAAAGGCGGCATTGCCTCGTTATCCGTCAGTGAAATCGGTTGTATCCGCCTCTGTGCATCGGTGACGGCGGACGTCGTGGTGGTGGTGGTCAGCGCCGTGCCGGCAAGCTGTTGCCTGGCATGCGCCCCCAGCGACCCCTGCTCCTTTTCCAGATCCTCGATCTCGGTCCAGTTCTTCTGGACGGCGTTATCGAGAAAGGTCTGGCCCATATTCGCCAGGCCATCGAGCAGCGGAAACACCGGATTGTTCATGACGCACCGTCTCCATTCGTCACGAATCCGCGCAGGATCTCGAACGTGCCGCGGAGCGCACCCATCTGATCAAGCAGCAGCGGCACCAGGAAGGTAAGATACAACACCATCATGAACGAGAAGAGCAGGTTCTTCACCGCCAGCGACAGATCGAAGACATGCAGCTGCGGGGCCATGCGCGACAGGAA
Organism: Mycoplana azooxidifex; assembly: GCF_014196765.1. GTDB lineage: Bacteria > Pseudomonadota > Alphaproteobacteria > Rhizobiales > Rhizobiaceae > Mycoplana > Mycoplana azooxidifex. The sequence goes on along the minus strand of NZ_JACIEE010000016.1, from coordinate 45,192 downwards.
GGCCATCATGATATCGACGATCAGGATGGCGATGACCAAGGGCGCGATGATGAGCACGCCGATCTGCATGATGCGGTCGAGCACATGCAGGATGCCGGTAAACGCCTGTGCATCGAGAACGGGGGCAAGACTTGCTGCCGGCCACAACTGATAGCTGCGATAAAACCCGTCGAGCAGCAGCATGAAGCCGCCGGACATGAAGAACAGCGCCAGCAGCGAAATGGTCAGTAATGTCGCAGTTACCGAGGATTCGCCGGCAGCCAGCGGATCGACAAGCTGCGACATGGTGGAGCCGCGCTGCAGGTCGATCAGATCGCCCGCCACTTCCGCCGCCCAGAAGGGAATGCCGAAGGCAAGCCCGATCAGGGCGCCCACTACCATTTCCTTGATGAGCAGACCGGCAAGGTCGAAACTCGTCGGCTGCCCGCTCAGCGCCAGTTGCTGAAAAATCGGAAAGATCATCGGCAGCGAAATCGCAAAGGCCACCGCCGAGCGGATCACGCCCGTCAGGCCAAGCCGCATGAAGGCTGGCGTCAGCATGATCATGCCCATCGCACGGGCAACGGCGACCGAGGCAGCGACCAGCACCGGATAGGCAAATTCGGTGATCGCTGCCGTAGCCGCCGCGAGGTTCATCTCAAAAGACCTATCGTGTCAAAGAAGCGAAATTGTCCAGCGACTGGCTCGCCAGCGTTCCGACCTGAACGGCCAGAAGCGGCCCCACGAAAATCAGCATCAGCATCACCGCCACGAGTTTCACCGCCTGCGGCAGTGTCTGGTCCTGGATCTGCGTCAGCGCCTGAATGAGGCCGACGGCGATGCCGATGATGATCGCCACACCCAGCGCCGGCGCAGAGACGATCAGCACCGTCACCAGCGCACGGTTCATTTCGTTGAGGAAAATCTCCTGCCCCATCAGCTATCCTCCGTAGCTCAGGATCAGTCCGTGCATCAGCCGCGACCAGCCCTCCACTGCCACGAACAGAAAGATCTTCAGCGGGATGGAGATCAGCGTCGGCGACACCATCATCATGCCCATGGCCATCAGCACGTTGGCAACGATCAGATCGATCACCAGAAACGGGATGTAGAGAAGGAAACCGATCTCGAAGGCACGTGTCAGTTCGGATGCCACGAAGGCCGGAATCAGCACGACGAGATCGTCATCCTTCAGCTCGGCGCGTGCCTCGGGTGACCACACGCTGTCCGTCGCCTGGATGAAGAACTCCCGTTCGCGTTCATTGGCAAACCGCTGGAGATAGTTGCGCAGGGGATCGGCCAGCGTTTCCCCGACACTGCGCAAGCCCTCGACGCTTTCGATATCGATCGGCCGGTTTTCAACCGCCCGGTACATATTGCCCACCAGCGGCGTCGTTACGTAGACGGTCAGGATCAGCGCAATCCCGTAAAGCACGAGGTTCGGCGGCGATTGCTGGATGCCGAGCGCATTGCGGATAAGAAACAGTACGACTGAGATTTTTAGGAAACCCGTCATCGTCACGACCGCCAGCGGCAGAAGACCGATCGTCGAAACGACGATGATAATGGCAATCAGGTTGGGCTGGAATTCGGTCATGATGTCTTGATGCTTTATACCGGGGCCGCGGGCAGGAGATGAACTATGCGTGCGCCCATGCCGGCGCCGACCATGACGAGTGCGCCGCGGCCGATCCGTCTGTTGTCGATGACGATATCGACGCCCGTCTCATCGAAATAGGAAAGCGGCAGCGGCTGGCGTTGTTTCAGCGAGTCGATCTCGCTCAATGTCATCGAGGTGCGGGCAAATTCGACGACCATGTGCAGGACATGTGCGCCGGCCTGCCCATCTTGGCTATCCGACAGCGACCCGACCATGGCCCGACGCGCCTTCGGATAGAAGGGGCCATCCAGTTCCACGCCATCCGACTGGCGCCGGACCGGTGCGATCAGCTTGCCGTCGATCACTATGACCGGTCGATGCGTTGCGAGCATGACGATATCGCCCGGCCGCAGGCTTTCCAGTTCGTCGCGCGTTATATCCTGAGATCCGGCTTCGATGACGACCTCGGCAATGACGCCGGAAAGATCGGCCGGCGCCGGCGGCTGGATGCGATCGAGAAAATCGGCCCATGCCTCGGCCAGGCGCAGCGGCAGTTGCAGCCGCAGCGGCAGCATGTGTCCGTCGGCTGCGACCGCCAGGTCAAGCGCATGCGAAAACGTGGCATCATCGCCTTCGCCGAAGCGAATGTCTTCACCCAGCTGGGTTTCCAGAAGCCGCAGAAGATCGAGGCCTGCCAATTCCAGCAGCAGCGCGCGCTGCGGCGGCTCTTCGTCGATCAGCGCACCTTCGAGACCGAGCGGTTCTTGCAGCCATTCAATCAGCGCCGATGACAGATGCAGGCGGCAGGTGTCTTCACTGACCCGCACCGGCACCGTTACGGCACCCCCCTCGGAGAATCTCTCACCAAGGTGGAACTCAACTTTCCTTTCACCCAGCACGCAGGCAATCGGCGTGCGCATCCGCGAAAGCCGTTCCGACAAATCGGCCGGCGGCAGTTCGGGCTGCACCGCCAGCACGCTGACGACACTTGCCCCGCCGCATCCGGTCCCGAAATGCGCGCCCGTATCTCTCAGCATGACATCCGCACCCGGTCTGCGCTCATTTCTTCCGCTTCCTGCTCCACCACGGCTTCTGCTCGCGCCTGGTCCGCGGTTCGCAATCTGCTTTCCGCTTCTGCCAGCCTATCGCGCTCAAAAAGACGATGCCGCCATTCCGCCTGCGCTGCAGCCAGTTCCCGCTCGCAGTCGTCAAGTACGGTAGAGGTTTTTTCGCGCTCACCGATCAGGGCCTCGCGACGCTGGTCGGACACACCGAGCAGCTCATGCCGGCGACCGAATTCACCGGAGGGAAGCGGCTTTATCTGCATGGCTTCCAGAAATCGCTGTTCCTGCCGGTCGGTCTCATGTTCATGCCTTTCAATCGCAACTTCGGCATCTGAAACGGCCCGCGACGCATCCCGCAACCGCGCCGCCGCAACTGAAACCGCCGCCTTTGCCCGCTCCTCTCGAAGCGAGCGCAAAGCCAGAAGCTTCCCGAGATCCGATGCACCGCTCATCCGACGATCTCCGTCATGCGTTTGATCGTCGTCTCGATATCGCAGATCTCGTCCGAAGGCTGGCGCAGGAAGGCTTCGATTGCATCGCGCCGCGCCACCGCCGCGTCGGCCTTCGCATCGTTGCCCGCCTTGTATTCACCGACGCGCAGCAGCAGTTCGATGTCGCGATAGGCCGCCATGTTCTCGCGGATGGTGCCGGCAAGATCACGATGGTCTTGACCGACCACCGTGTTCATCAGGCGGCTTCGGCTCTTCAGCACGTCGATCGCCGGAAAATGGTTGCGCTGGGCAAGTTCGCCCGACAGCATGATATGGCCGTCGAGGATCGCCTTGGTTTCTTCCGCCACCGGATCGAGTCCGCCATCGCCCTCGGTCAGCACGGTATAAAGCGCCGTGATAGACCCGCCCCTGCCCGGCCCCGCACGTTCAAGCAGGCGCGGCAAGGCGGCAAAGAAGGACGGCGGAAAACCGCGTCGGGTCGGAGGTTCGCCGGCCGCAAGACCGATCTCGCGCTGCGCGCGGGCGAAACGCGTCACCGAATCCATCAACAGCAGAACATTGCGGCCGCGGTCGCGAAAATATTCGGCAATGGCGGTTGCAACGTAAGCGGCCTTGACGCGTTCGATCGCCGGCCGATCCGACGTCGCCACCACGGTGACTGCCTTTTTTCGCGCCTGCGCGCTCAGTTGAACATCGACGAACTCGCGCACTTCGCGGCCACGCTCGCCGATCAGCCCGACAACGATCACATCCGCCTCTGTGCCGGCGACGATGGATGCGAGAAGCGACGACTTGCCGACGCCAGGCTCACCAAAAATGCCGACACGCTGACCGCGGGCAACGGTCATCAGGCCATCGATCGCCCGCACGCCGAGGCGCAGCGGATGTTCGATAATGTCGCGCTGCAGCGCATCCGGCGGATCGGCCTGAACGGGATAGGTTTCGGTCGTGGCGATCATCTCTGCCTCGGCATCGAGCGCCCGGCCGAGCGGGTCGATCACGCGCCCGAGCAGCGCCTCGCTGACCGGCACGCGCAGGGCACGCCCCGTCGCAATGACCTCGGCGCGCGCCGACATGCCCTCGAGATCGCCGATCGGCGACAGCACCGCGCGTTCATCCTCGAAACCGATCACCTCGGCCGGCACCTGCCGTCCGGTCACCGGATCGCGCAGATGGCAGAGCTCGCCAATGCGCGCCTGCGGCAGACTGGCATGAACGATGACGCCGCGGATTTCGCGCACGCGGCCCCGTGTCGGGCGTGTATCCACGGAGGACACAGCCTGCGACAGACGCGGCAGAATGGCATTGAGATCAGGACGGCGCAGCTGGCTCATGCGCCGCTCCGGTCCTGTTCCACCATGGCGGCGCGGATCGCTTCAAGCTGCGCGTCGATGCCGACATCAATGCTGGTCGAAGCCGTCGTCACCGTGCATTGCCGTGACGAAAGATGGCGATCGGTTGCGACACGCACCGTCGTCACCATAGGGCCGAATGCGGCAAGACGCTGTTGAACCTCGGCGGTCAGATCCGGGGCCACATTGACGACGACGGCCTTTTCCTCGCGCAAGGCCTCCAGCGCCTGCCGGGCCGCCCGCGCCACAAGCTCAGAGTCATCGATCGTGCCGATAACCCGCTCGACAATCTCCATGGCCAGCGCTGCAACCAGGGGCTCGACAGAGGCGAGATAACGTTCGACATCGGCCTGCGTGCGCATGAGAAGTGCTGCAGCCTCCGCCTCGCCGGCCTTGCGGCCGTCAAGACGTCCGGCCTCACGTGCTTCCGCTACCTCGTCTTCGGCAGTGGCACGAATTGCAGCCGCCTCGGTCCTGGCACGTTCGAGAAACGCAAAACCATCGATCCAGCTATCGGCCTCTTCAGCCCGGATGATACGGGCGAGCGGCCGGTTCGGCATTTCCGTCATGCGTTATGGCCCGTATTGGACGCCAGTCGGCGCAGGATCAGCGGCCCGCGTTCGAGGATGGCGACATCTTGTGTCACCGGCACGGCATGGTCGTTCGGCCACTTCAGCCGCACGCGCCGCGACAAAGGCAACGGCAAAGCGGCAATCCAGGCGGCAAGGCAGGCCTCGCCTTCCAACTTCACGGTCGCTTCGAGCGCGTCCAGATCCATCGTCTTAGGGCGGTCAACCGCAAGGCCCACATGCCGGCGGGCATCTTCCAGGCCATCGGCGCCAAAGCGCTCGGCCAGGGCTGCCAGAACGGGACCACGGATTTCCTGCAGGAACTCGCGAGCGCGAAGGATAACGCCTGCCCGGACGGAAAGACCTTCAAGCTCCTCGCGCGAAAGTCCGGCAAGGGCTTGATCCTCCTGCGCACCGCCTCTCTCGTCGATCTCGGCCAGATCATAATGTCGATGCAGCACGCCGGCGAGGCGGGCGGCAAAACGCGGCTCGCTCGTCAGCTTTTCCGGCAGTCCGGCAACACCGGCACTGCGAAAACATACGGCCATGCGGTCCGGGTGAAGGTGCGAAGGCATATCGCTCATCGATAGCTCTCCAGCTGATAGGTTTTCTGGCCGCGCTGGCGCCAGACCACTGCGACCAGAGCGCCGATGAGCACGACGACCAGCAGCCCCAGCCCGCCGACGATCCACATCGCCCGCGAAACGCTGCTTTCCAGCATCCAGAGGCCAATGAACGAAACCATCGGCTGCGTTGTCGAAGCCGGCTGCGCGACGGGTGCAGCCACAGGCACAACGGAGACCTTGTCATAGGACAAGCCGGCAATGCCGTTGGCAACCAGCGTCTTGATCTGCGGAATCAGCGGATCGATCCTCAGGCCCGGTTCGTGCCGGATAAAGACGGAGGCCGACGATGGCGAGGCTTCGCGGCGCAGGGGATCATTGTCCGGCAGCACGATATGGATGCGCGCCGAAAGCACGCCGTCGATTTCGGACACCGTCTTCGACAGTTCCTCCGACAGCGCATAGAGCATCTTTGCGCGCTCCTGCATCGGCGAGGCGACGAGGCCCTCCTGCTGGAAGATTTCGCCCATCGAGGCAAAAGCCTGTTTCGGCAGGCCGGCATCCTCGAGCACGCGCACCGCTTCGGAAAAACGGTCTTTATCAACGACGACTTTCATCTTGCCGTCTTCCTGCAAGACGCGACCGGCCGGAATGCCATTGCGCTGCAGCGTCGCGACCATGGAGTTGGCCTCGCGCTCGGCAAGATTGGTATAGAGATCCTCCTGACAGCCGGTCAGGATCAGGGCACACAAAATGAGCGCCGCGCCCGCGACCTTGCGCAGCGGCGCGGCGGCGAAAGAGGTGAGAAACCCCACAAAGCGCGCGTTTATCACTGGCCGCGCAACAGGGTATTGGCCGCGCCCGACACCTGCGTCGTGCCGCGCACCACCATCTGGGTTTCGATCGAATGATCGAATATCATGCTGAGGGACTGGATGACCTTGTCAACCTGGCTCTGATCGACAGGAACGGCCGAATTGCGCGTCTGCGAAAGATCGGTTCCGCCCGTACCCTTCGGGCCGACACTGACGAGTTCGCCGCCGGTCGCCTGCGGGGTGCGCTGCGTCAGGCCGCTCGCACGCTCGGCAAAACTGCCGCTACGCTCGAAGAAACCTTTGAGATTCTGCAGCACTTCCTGCCCAAGCTGCGATGGTCCCGCGCCTTCCGGGAGGGATTGAGCTTGGGCTGCAATGTGTTCGAACAGATTCTGCGTTGCCTGCGGCACCGCGTCCTGTACGGCTGTCGGCTGCGGCACACCCGCAGCAACGATCGGTGTCGTCATGACTTTCCCTCCGAAAGGATCGCGTCAGGCGATTACTCGTCGGACATTGCCTCGTTGAGGATATCGTTGGCGCGCGGCATGATGATCATCTGGCCGCCGATGGTGATGGCGCCCTCGATCATCATATCTTCCAGCTCGGGCGTAATTTCGCCGCTCTGCGCATTGTTCACGGCTGCGTCGAAAGCGGCTTCACCGTCGGTCGTCGAAAACGAAACGGAATCCACGCCGGATACAGGGGTCGTTGCCATGGGTCTTGCTCCTCTTATTCGGGTTGGACGAAGGCAGAACGCCTTCCGCCCGTCTCAAGGTCGAGCCACCCGCTCCTTGCGGTCCGCATTCTCGCGGTCCGAACCGGACTGGTGGTTATCTGCCGGTCCGGCCGAGACGACTTCCGTCATCACCCCGCCGCGAAACACGCGCACTCGCGGATCGTCGCCAATGACGACAGGTTCCGGTTGCATGCGTTCCACGAGCTGTCCAACGACGTTGATGTAAGCAGGTGGTCCTGACACGGTTATGACATTGCCGTTGCGCGCGGCGCGCAGCGAGAACCGTTCGTCAGCGAGGCCCAGTTCACGCATCTCGCTTGCCACCACATCGCCGCGCAGACGGCCGGCATCGATGACGCGCGTCACGAACTCCTTGTCGGCGCTGACATGCAGGACAGAGCCATCAAAATACCAGGTCAGTCCGTTTGTATCGGTCAGACGATCCATGAACTCGCCGGCAGTCTTTGCCTCGATCCGCCCCCGCACGCGACCGGTCACGGCATCCGACAGCACGACCGGCAGGCCGAGATTGCGCCCGAATTCCGTCAGCGCGACGCGCACGTCCTGATCGAGAACGACGTAATTGTAGGGGGAAGCAAACCATGCCGGCGTCGCAGCCATCGCCGGTATAGGCATGATTACGGGCAGTGTAGCCAATGCACCAGCGGCAATCAGCAGCCTTGCGCCCGACCGAAAACCGGCAACGGTCGCTTTCAACGCATAAGCTGGCCAAACCCAAAACCTCATGTTGAAAGGCTAGCGGATCGAGCCGGCTGAATGAACCAGCCAGTATGAAACTTTAATGAAATTTCGCTGTATCGATTCGCGACCCGCCGGGTCGCTCAGCGCACCTGAGCGTCCTTCCAATAGGTGTTGGCAGACACGTCCAGGCCCAGCCGATCACCGCGGAAAACGACCGGTATCCCGATACCCCGACGATGGGCTTTCTGTTTTCCGGAATTTTCTCGCTTGAACTTCCATTTCAAAATCCTTCGGCATAAATTACTGATATTTAACGATAATGATTCAAATGAGTTGGTGGCCCGACCAGCGGAATGTGCGTTAACGTTCCGGCAATAATCCTCACTTTGTCGTTAATCTGTTGAAAACGCTAACTAGGTTTCCCCCGTCGCGGCTCTTTCGGGGAGAGCGGCGTGAGGCGGCGCTTCAAGGCGGCGCAATCGATGACCCTAAACAGGAAAATGGAGGCCATCATGGCTACTGTAAGCCCTACTTCTGGCGGTTCTGACGCAGCTATCGCAAAGATGGAAGCTGCTTTCGATGCAGCCATCGAAAAGTCGGCAAAGATCACCGAGATCACGACCGAGAAGAAGACCGAGCTCGACGCCACCAAGCAGCGTCCGCAGAACTAATCCGGTTCGGCGCGGGCGGCAAAATCGTCCGCGCCACCACCACGCCACCCACTATGACGGTGTGGTTTTCGTGGCCGATTTGCGCCAATCGGTCTTGTGCAGAATTGCTTCGATGAAGGGGGTGCAACCGTGTCGTCGAATAGTCTGAGTTACCCCAGCGCCACGGCGCTGACGCCGGCCATTCTTGCAACGAAGCCGGGAGCACTGGCACTCGACGTGCTGTCGGGCCTGCACTATGGCGTGCGTGCGCCGATCGACGGCGACGTCTGCACGATCGGCTCCTCGCCGGGCTGCGATCTCGTCCTTTTGGACCGCGATATCGCCCAGGAACATCTGCAATTGCGTTTTTACGGCCAACAGGTCGCGGTCAACGCCATCGGCGGCCCCGTGATCGTCGAGGGCCGTGCGCCGATTCAGCGCGGTTACGGCTGCCGTGCCAAACTGCCGGTCACGCTGGTGGTCGGCGATGCAAAACTGCGCATCGCCCGTGATGCATCCTCTAGCTTGATGACAAAACGCTGGGGACCGTATGTCGCCGTTGTGGCCGTCGCTTTGGTGGTGATGCCGATCGTCGCCGTACAGGCCGGCATCTCGGGCCTTCTGCCGCAGAAAGCCGCCTCCCCGGAAGACAGTCTGACGGTCGGCACCGTTCCCGCTACCTCGCCCGCCCCGACAGACGCCGAAATCGTCGGCACGCTGCAGCAGAAGATCGCCGAAGCCGATCTCGGCAATCTCGCCGTGACGGCTGACGGTCGCCGCATCGACGTTTCGGGACAGGTGCCGCCAACCAGGATGGATGCCTGGCGCGATGTGCAGCGCTGGTTCGACCGCTCCCATGGCGGACGTTACGTGCTGACCAGTCTTGTTTCGGCAGCCGCCGTTACCGATGCCCCGAAATTCATCTTCCAAGCCGTGTTCTTCGGCGACAATCCTTATGTCGTCGATGCCCGTGGCGAGCGCCGGTATCCGGGTGCCGCTTTACAGGACGGCTGGATGCTGAAGTCGATCGAGAACGGCCAGATCCTCGTCGTACGCGCCGGGCAGGAGTTCAAGCTCACTTTATGACGCGCAGCACACGTTCAGGAGGTTCGCGATGAACGAGACGCTGCGACCCGTCACTATCGAGCGTCAGCGCCTCGACAAGGCGTTGACGGAAGCGGCCAAGCGTGCCGATCCGGTCAGCCGTGCTCAGATCGAAGCGTTCGAAAGTGCGCTGCGTGTGCGTCGGCGCGGCAGCCTTGCACATGGCGCTTCGCTGAAGGGTGAGATCGACCAGCTGACCATGCCGGAAATTAAGGACTCCGGCATCTTCGGCAATGAACGGACGATGAGCCTGATCGATCACGTCATCACCGCCGTCCTGCCCCGTCTCGATGCCAACGAGGACGTGACCTCCATCGCCAGGGCCATGCTGGAAGAAGAGGTCGACCGCCGGCGCGACCTTCAGGCGCGCATGGAGGAGGGAGGCGATATCGAATGAACAGAGCCGATAAGGTGGAAGCCGAATCCGCCGAGTTGATGCATTCGCTCGGCTATATCTACATGCGCAGCGGCCAGAAGGGGCGCGGCCTCGTTTTCCTTTTGATCGCCAACCGCATCGAGCCCGAAGACCCCGGCATCCTGCGCACGCTGGCAGCAGCGCTGATCGAAAATGGTGCCGGCGAACGCGCGCTCGGCGCACTCGAAAAGCTGACAATCCCGAGATTCGTGTAACCTCCGGCACGTCGACCGAACAGGTCGATGCCTTCATGCTCGAATCGGACAATTACTTTGCCGACCTCGAACAGGTCGCGACAGACTATCTCCGCCACCACGACGGGGGAGGGCTACCGGCCGGTGCGTCCTGGTCCGACGAGGATTCGGTCGTCGAGAATGGGCAGTCCCGACGCTTTCGCCTGCTGAAGGAGGCCACCTCGCAGATGGCGCGCCCGACCGTGGAGGCGATTGTCGCCACTCACCCGGCGCTCGCTTCCGAAGAGGCGCACGCCTTGGCGACATCGGCGCTCCATGCTTATGTCGCCGCAGCGATCCTGATGCCCTACGATGCTTTCATCGCCGCCGCCGAGCACTGGCGCTACGATCTTGACCTGCTGTCGATGAAGTTCGACGTCTCCTACGAACAGGCCGCACACCGTCTTGCAACGCTTCGCCGTCCGGGCGCCGAGGGCGTGCATTTCGCCTTCATGCGCTCCGATCCGTCCGGTTATGTCACGAAGCGGCTTCCCCTGCCGCGCCTGCCCTTGCCGCGCTACAGCAATGCCTGTCCGCTCTGGGCGATTTATGCTGCCTTTCAGGCTCCGGGGGCGGTGGTGCGGTCGTTCGGCGAACTGCCGTCCGGCGACCGTTTTCTCTTCGTAGCCCGGGCGATCGAAAAGACGCGACAGTCGGTGGTGTTGCCCAGGCGTCTGCTCTCGATCATGCTGGCCTGCCCAGCCAGCGAGGCAGGCCGCGTCGTCTATGGCGACGGGATCGACGGCAACGACCCGAAAGCAATCCTCCCGGTCGGCACGTCCTGTCGCTTGTGCCCACGGCAAGATTGCAGTCATCGCCAGGAGGCGCACCTCTTCCTGTGACGCGGCCGCAGTATCAAAAATGTATCCCGCCGCCGCGCGATATGTGTAGGATAAAACAAAAATGCTTTAGTGAAGGGGAGGTCGCGGGGCATTGTTCAAAACGCGCGTGCTCATCGTGGAGGATGAGCCGAACATCATGGAGTCCCTGAGCTTCATCCTGCAACGGGCCGATTTCGACATCGACACCGCGCCGGACGGGGTCGAGGCGCTCCGGCAATTGCGCAGGCACACCTATTCGGCGCTCATCCTCGACCTCATGCTGCCGGGGATCAGCGGTCTTGACGTGTTGCGCTCGGTGCGCTCCGACAAGGCGCTCGAGGCCTTGCCGGTGATCGTGCTGTCGGCCAAGGGGCAGGCGGCCGACCGCAAGGCGGCAGAAACGACCGGTGCAACCGCCTTCATCACCAAACCCTTTTCCAATGCGGAAGTCATTGACCGGGTCCGCGAACTGACGGGAGGTTGACGTGGGGACCAGGCGATCCGACGGCCAGGGCTTCCGGGACCTGGCGGTGATGCTCCCGATCTCCGCAGCGCTGCTGCTGATGCCGCCGCTGATCCGGATATTCGCCACGCCCGGTACGCTTGGCGGCATTCCGTGGATCGTCGTCTATATCTTTGCGGTGTGGGCCGCGGCCATCCTTGTCGCCATCGCGGTGGCCCGCCACGCGCATCAGGCACCCGGCGGCGATCCGGAAGCCCGCTCCGACCCGACCGAGCGACGGTAGCGCCGTGCTGCCCGTCAACCTGGTCGTCCTCGTCTGCCTTGCCTACGTTTCGCTGCTGTTTCTTGTCGCCTTCGCCGGAGACCGCAAGGCGTCCAGGGGGCCGTCCGGGTGGCTGTCCTCGCCGCTCGTCTATACCCTTTCCATCTCCATATACTGCACGTCGTGGACCTTCTTCGGAGCCGTCGGCTCAGCCGCGCGAAGCGGCGCGGAGTTCGTGACGATCTATCTGGGGCCCGTCGTGGTCTTCGCCGGCTGGTGGCTCTTCCTGCGCAAGCTGGTCACCGTCGGTCGCGTCTATAACACGACCTCCATTGCCGACCTCATATCGGCGCGGTTCGGCAAGAGCCCCGCCCTCGGTGCGTTGATCACCATCATGGCCCTGATCGGCACCACGCCCTACATCGCGCTGCAGTTGAAGGCCCTCACATCGAGCTTCCAGGTGATCACATTTCCCGCCGGCGCCGTCGTCGCCGCGAGCGTCGAGCTGGAGCCCGATTTTGTGACGGCCTTCTGGGTCGCGATCGGCCTCTGCGTCTTCTCGATCCTGTTCGGGGTGCGCAACATCAATGTCAACGAGCACCACCACGGCGTCATCGCCGCCATCGCGGTGGAGGCGCTGGTGAAGCTGTCCGCCTTGCTCGCGGTCGGCCTCTGGGTCGTCTTCGCGCTGGCCGATACGTCGGCCACGGTCTTCGAGAATGCGCCCGTCAGCCTCGCGAACCCCGACAGTTTCGGCACGCGCTGGGTCGCCCTGTGCTTCCTTGCCGGCGCGGCCGTCATCTGCCTGCCGCGCCAGTTCCAGGTGACAGTGGTCGAGAACACATCGGACCGACAATTGCGCACCGCGTCCTGGCTGTTCCCGCTCTATCTCTTCCTGATCTGCCTCTTCATCCTGCCCATCGCAATAGCGGGACTGCGGTTCCTCCCGGAGGGATCGGATCCCGACCTGTTCGTCCTGACATTGCCGCTGACCGCCGGCCAGGATGCGATTGCGCTGCTTGCCTTTCTCGGCGGCTTCTCCTCCGCGACGTCCATGGTGATCGTCTCCTCGATCGCGCTGTCGACGATGATCTCCAACCACATCGTCATGCCGATCGCGGTCGGCCTCGGCATGGTGGCCTCCGCCGGAGGGCAGACCACGCGCGGCTTCATCCTGCGCGTGCGACGCACGAGCATCTGCGTCATCATCATGCTGGGTTTCGTCTATTTTTGGCTGAGCGGCACGTCGGGCGCGCTCGCGGCGATTGGGCTGATCTCGTTTTGCGGCGTGGCGCAGTTCCTGCCGAGCCTCGTCGGCGGCCTCTATTGGCGCCGCGCAACACAGGCGGGCGCGATTACCGGCCTTTCGGCTGGTTTCATCATATGGTGCTACACGCTGTTCCTGCCGAGCTTCGAAGGTGCCTTCCTGCTTTCTGCGGAAGTCATCGAAAACGGGCCCTTCGGTTGGTTCTGGCTGAAGCCGCATGCCCTGTTCGGGCTCACCGAATTCGACCCGCTCGTGCACGCCCTGTTCTGGAGCATGTCGATCAATATCGCCCTTTTCATCGGCGTCTCCCTCCTGACGGAACCGACCCCGCTTGCCCAGTTGCAGGCAACGCTTTTCATCGATGTCTTCCGACGGCAGACTGAGAGCGAGTTGAGCGTAATCCGCCGCACGGCGCGGATTTCGGAATTGCGGCAGCTGGCGGGACGTATCCTTGGCCCGGAGGAAACGATCCTGCTGTTCCAGGCCGAAGAGACCCATGAAAGGTCTTCGATCGCCAGCGACGAACTCATTTCGCTGGTGGAGGCGCGGCTGGCCGCCAACGTCGGCGCCGCTTCGGCCCGCTCCCTCGTCTCACAGGTCGTCACGAGCGAGACGATCGGCGTGGAGGAATTGAAGCGCCTTGCCGGTGAGGCGGAGCAGATCCGCGCCTATTCGGCCGAACTGGAACGCAAGTCCCAGCAGATCGAGGCGACGGCGGCAGAGCTGGCGAAGGCGAACCGGCAGTTGCGCGAGATCGACATCCAGAAGGACGAATTCCTCAGCCAGGTCAGCCACGAGGTGCGCACGCCGATGACCTCGATCCGCTCCTTCAGCGAAATCCTGCTCGAGCACAGGGACCTCGATGAAGCCCGCAAGCTCCATTTCCTTGGCATCATTCAATCCGAGAGTTTCCGCCTGACCCGCCTCCTGGACGGAATTCTCGACCTGAACACGCAGGATCCCGGTGAACAGACATGGGAGAACGAGGCTTTCGATCCGGAAGCCGCGATCGATCACGCCATCGAGACCTGCGAGCCGTTGGCGCGGGCAGCTGGTGTGAAGATCAGGCGCCGCCGCGCCCGAAACGTCCGCGTCATCGGAAGCCGTGATCGCCTGACACAGGTTTTCATCAACCTGATTTCGAATGCGATCAAACACAACCCGAACAAGGGGCCGGAGGTGATGGTCTCCAGTTTGAGAAGGGGTGCGAGCTACGAGGCTCGCGTCAAGGACAATGGCCCCGGCATCGCAGCGGATAATCGCGAGAACATATTCATAAAATTCTACCGCGGTCGTGATGCCCTAGCGAGTGGCGTTGGTTTGGGACTGCCGATCAGCCGACAGATTGTCAAACGCTTCGGTGGAGAGCTTTGTCTTTCGGAAGGAAAGGCAGTGGGTGCCGAATTCATCGTTCGGCTGCCGATGTATCGCACAAAGGCTGGTGAAGCCTGAGAGTGCCGTACAACAAGGCCGCTACCATGCAAACGACTACCGCGTCACATCGAGCGCGCGGAGTATGTCGATCAGCCGCGGCGCCATCTCGCGGATTTCCGTGAGGTGGATGGCGGTCAGCCGCTCGAGGATGGCATGGGCCTTGTCCGTCAGCGCGAGGGTCTGACGGCGACGGTCTGCGGGATCGACTTGGCGGGTCACGTAGCCGGCCGCGACGAGCCGGCCCACGAGTTCCGTCGCCGAATGAGGGGCGATCAGCAGCTGATCGGCAAGCTTGCCGACAGTCATGGCCTCCTCGCCGCGATAGCCCCGGATCGCCAGCAGTGCCTGGTGCTGCTGGGCTGGAAGCCCCTCCTGGTGCGCGGCCGAGGTGCTGAAATCCATGAAGCGACGCAGCGTGTAGCGCAGGTTGGAGAGGGCCTCGTAGTCGGCATCGCTCAGCCTGTCTTTCGGCATTCTCCCCGCTCCCGCGCTCAGTAGCCGGCCCGACCCGGCGAGACCGTTTTGTCCGGCTTACCGCAGGAGCGGCCGATGGGCTAGGGCAATCGGCGGTCAGTTCAGGCCAGTTCCTCTGTTGATTTATGTCGTATTACGATGTATTTGCAGCCGCCTTCAACACAACAGCGACGAGAAATGCCATGCCGCAGACGAAGCCCCACCACCGGCCGCACGATTTCACGGGCGGCCTCGCCCGGCGCGAGGCCGGGGATTTCACGACGGATCGGCGTGTGCTGGCGCTGATAGGCATGGCGCTCGTCGTCGGCACGGGCGGCGCCCTTGCGGCGAAGCTGCTGGTGATCCTGATCGCGCTCGTCACCAATCTCGCCTGGTTCGGGCAGTTGAGCCTTGCGGCCACCTCCCCCGCCGACGCCCCGCGCTCGCTCTGGATGGTCGCAACCCCTGTCATCGGCGGCCTTGTCATTGGCTTGATGGCCCGGTTTGGATCGGAAAAGATCCGTGGCCACGGCATTCCCGAAGCCATCGAGGCGATCCTCATCGGAGGAAGCCGCATGTCGCCGAAGGTCGCCATCCTGAAGCCCCTGTCTTCGGCAATCTCCATCGGCACGGGCGGCCCCTTCGGCGCCGAGGGGCCGATCATCATGACCGGCGGGGCGATCGGATCGCTCTTTGCCCAGTGCTTCCATATGAGCGCAGCCGAGCGCAAGACGCTTCTCGTGGCAGGCGCAACCGCCGGCATGACCGCCATCTTCGGCTCGCCGATCGCGGCAGTGACGCTCGCCGTCGAACTCCTCCTCTTCGAATGGAAGCCGCGAAGCTTCATTCCTGTTGCGCTCGCCGCCTGTGTCTCTGCGTGCTGGCGTCCCTTCCTGTTCGAGGCAGGCGCCCTCTTTCCGCGGCAGTTCCACATGGACCTGCCCTGGTGGGGCATCGGCCTTTGCGCCGTCGTCGGCATCATCGCCGGCCTGCAATCAGGCCTGCTGACGACGCTGCTCTACCGGATCGAGGATGCCTTCGAGGCGCTGCCGATCCACTGGATGTGGTGCCCGGCGATCGGCGGCCTTGCCGTCGGCCTAGGCGGCCTGATCGAGCCCCGCGCGCTCGGCGTCGGCTACGACATCATCGACGACCTCTTGAACAGCCGCATGCTGCCGCAGGCCGTGCTGACAATCCTCCTGGTGAAGGCCGCCATCTGGCTGGTATCGCTGTCGTCAGGCACGTCCGGCGGGGTGCTTGCGCCGCTCCTCATCCTGGGCGGGGCCCTCGGATGGCTGGTCGGCCTGCTGCTTCCCGGCGATCCGGGCTTCTGGGCGCTGCTCGGCATGGCCGCGATGATGGGCGGCACAATGCGCGCGCCGCTGACCGGGACGTTCTTCGCGGTCGAACTCACCGGCGACGTTTCGAGCCTGCTGCCGCTGCTTGCGGCGACGATTTCCGCCTATGCCGTGACGGTGCTTCTCCTGCGCCGGTCGATCCTGACGGAGAAGATCGCCAGGCGGGGCCAGCACATCACCCGCGAGTACGGCATCGATCCCTTCGAATATTCCCGCGCCCGCGACATCATGATCGACGAGGTCGATACGCTTCCCGCAGGGATGCGCGTCGGCGAGGCTTCCGCCTTCTTCGCCACCACCGAAAAAACGCACCGGATCTATCCGGTCGTCGACGAGAGCGGACGACTGAAGGGCGTCGTCTCGCGTGGCGATGCGCTGCGGTGGCAGCAGGACCCGGCGCTTGCGGACCAGAGCCTCGACGAGCGCGTATCCGATACCTCGGTTCCGGTTGCCCATCCCGAGGACACGATCGGCTATGTTGCAGACCTGATGCTCGCGACCGACGTCGGGCGGATCCCCGTGGTCGATCCCGAAACGGGCCGGCTGCTGGGCCTCGTGGCGCGCAAGGACCTCCTGCGACTCCGCCACACCGCCAATACTCTGGAAAATGAGCGCAAGCCCTATCTCGGACCGCGCAAGACCGGCCCCCGGGGAGCAGGCTAGGCGCAAGTGTCGTCTGGACGCCCGGGCCCGTTCCGCACGAGCTATTCCTTCAGGGCCGGCTCGGTGTCTAAGTTGGCATCGACATGGGCCATCCACAGCCGGGCATGGTCGAACAGCAGCGCGAAATCGTAGCGCCATTCCAGAAGAAGCAGCTGCCAGACGCTGCCGTCGAGGGTGGCGAGGCGATCGTCGAGCCGCTGCCTCAACATGGCCAGTTGACCGGACCGCGAAAGGGCGGCCTCGTTCCCATCCGCCGCAGGAAGCGCCGCGCGTTGAAGCTGCCGGTCGAGTTCGAGAAGCTCGTTCTTCAAGACTGCCAGGTCTGCTGACATCGCCATGATCCCTTCCGAGATTGCTCATGGGAAGATTATATCGCAATACGATATAATACAAGACAAACAGAGAATTCACTTCATCCGATGCGGGCCCATGGTAGGACGCTGCAGGGAAATGACCGCCGGTCAGGTCGGAGACATCACGCAAGCCCAACCTCTTTTGGAAGGGCAGGCCGGAGACGACGGCTTGAAGCAGCGGGCCACAGCCCCGACCATTTTCAGCGATCGCCCAGCGAACGAATGCCGTAACCGGGCCACTTGCGATTTTTGCGGATCCCCGCCTTGACGGGAACCCGCGACGCCCGGCTGGCGGATGAACCTCAAATAAACAGTTCCGAATTCAGGTCGCCTGTGCCTGTCGCGATCTGGACCAAAATTTTGGCCAGCGCGTCATGCGCGGCATCGACGACGTCCGTCGGGACCTGAAAGTTGACCGAATGGTTCGTGAACCGTGACGCGACAGCATCACGGTAACCGAAGTTCGCAACCATCCCCTCGATCAAATCTGCGATTTCATCGGCGTTGCCGACGGCCTTCACCGACGGCTGAAAATGCAACTGGTCCCCCTTGAGCGCGAGGGCGAGGCGATAGCCATTCTTGGCCACCGGGGCGTTTGCCTCATCGTGGGCGGAGAGGGTCTGACCGGCTAAACGGTCGTTCTGCCCCGCGTTCCAATCACTGCTTCGTTTGAGGAAGCCCTGCCGGATCGAGCGCCGATTGTCTGCCGGTGCTCGTTTGCCGCGATCAGTCATGCCTTGAGCGATATGGAGCACCCGAACGCCTCGGCAAGGCTGCGGGGACACACGCAGGCCCAGCGCACTGGGTGCGTAGTCTTGACAGGGTACGAACCGTCGCCCCGTAGTTCGCGCGTACCAACAAGACGACGTCGCCCATTCGTATAGGGCCGGCACCCTTGCAAGCGTCAGCGCGCCTCGATGTTCAGACAGGCATGCATATGGCCAGGTTTGATCTCGCGCAGTTCCGGCCGGATCTCACGGCAATGGTCGGTCGCGATCGGGCAACGGGGATGGAAATGGCAGCCCGCTGGCGGATTGAGAGGTGACGGGATCTCGCCCTGGATCGGCATGAATTTCCGGCGCTGCATGGAGATCTTCGGCATGCCCTCGAGCAGCATGCGCGTATAGGGGTGGGTCGGTGAGGCGAAGAGCTCCGAGGTCTTCGCAAGTTCCACGACGCGGCCGAGATACATGACGGCAACGCGGTCGCAAAGATGACGGATGACGCCGAGGTCATGGCTGATGAAGATCATGGCCAGGCCGCTGTCGCGCTTGATGTCCATCAGAAGATTGATGATCTGCGCCTGCACGGAGACATCGAGCGCCGCCACGGCCTCGTCGCAGATCAGCATCTGCGGCTTGACCGCCAGCGCCCGGGCAATGCCGACCCGCTGGCGCTGGCCGCCGGAGAACTGGTGCGGATAGCGCCCGACGCTGTCGGCCGGCAGACCGACGCGGGCGAGGATCTCCACCACGTAATCCTTTACCTTTGCGCGCGGCACCACGCCATGCAGCACGGCTGCCTCGCCGACGATCTCGCCGACGCGCAGACGCGGATTGAGCGAGGAGAGCGGATCCTGGAACACCATCTGGATCTTCAGCGCATCGCGCTTGCGGGCCAGCAAGCTCTCATAGGCCTCGCCGCGAAAGCGCCGCTCGCCGGAGGACACCGGCAGGATGCCGGCGATCAATCGCGCCAGAGTCGACTTCCCGCAGCCGGACTCACCGACGACACCGAGCGTCTCGCCCTCGGCCAACGTGATCGAGACATTGTCGACGGCACGCAGCACCGTCGGCTGCCGGTCGTGCAGAAAATGGTTCGCCAGGTCGCGGAACGGACTGCTTCCGACCGTGAAGCTGCGCGACAGGTCATTCGCTTCGAAGATCGGTTCGTTCATGGGTTCAGTTCTCGAAGGGGTGAAGGCACCAGATGCGGTGCGTGTCGGACAGTTGCGTCGCCGGCACCGGTTCGCGGCAGATCTCCGTCACGCGCTCGCAACGGCTCGCGAAAGGACAGCCTTCGCCAAGCGCCATCAGCGAGGGCATGTTGCCGGGGATCTGCTTTAGCTTCTCACCAGGGACGTTTCGGGAGGGAACCGAGTCGAGAAGCTTGCGGGTATAGGGATGGCGGGCGCCACCGATGATCTCCTCGGTCGTGCCGATCTCCATCATGGCGCCGGCGTACATGACCATGATCCGATCGGCGAGTTCGGAGAGCGTCGAAAGATCGTGGGTGATCCAGATCATGCCGAGACCGCGCTCGTCGATCTGGCGGCGGATCTGATAGATGATCTGCGCCTGGATCGTCACATCCAGCGCAGTCGTCGGCTCGTCGGCAATGATCAGGTCCGGCCCGAGCAGCAGCGCGATGGCGATGACGACGCGCTGGCGCATGCCGCCCGACATCTCGTGCGGATAGGCGTTGAGCCGCTCTTCAGGCGACGGGATGCCGACGGCACGCAGCGCCTCGATGCAGCGCTTGTGCATCGCGTTGCGGGGCACATCTTCATGCGCGCCGATCGCCTCGTACATCTGGTCGCGCACCCGCATCAACGGGTTGAGTGTCATCAGCGGGTTCTGAAAGACCATGGCGATGCGGTTGCCGCGATAGCGGCGCATTTCCTCGAAGTCGAGCTTGGTTAACTCCTCGCCGTTGAGGCTGATCGAACCGGACACGATCCGGCCGGGCTCGTCGATCTGGCCCATGATAGACATGCCCGTCACCGATTTGCCCGAACCGGATTCGCCGACGATGCCGAGCACTTCTCCGCGGGAAACATCGAAGGAAATATCGCGCACCGACTTGATGGTGCCCTTCCGGGTAAAGAACCAGGTGTTGAGGTCATCGACCTGGAAGAACGCCTTGCTCACTGTCCGTCCCCCTAGCGGTCCAGCCGCGGATTGTTGAGATCGCGCAGACGGTCGCCGAGCAGGTTCATGGCGACGATCATCACCAGCAGCACGATGCCCGGGTAGATGCTGATCCAGTATTTTTGCGAGAAGATGAATTCGTAACCGCTGGCGATCAGCATGCCCAGCGACGGCCGCGTCAGCGGCAGTCCGACACCGAGGAAGCTCAGCGAGGATTCCATCGAGATCGCCGCCGCGATATTCAGCGTGAAGAGGACGATGATTTGCGGCATGCAGTTCGGCAGTACATGGCGCAGCATGATACGCACCGGCGACAGGCGCAGGCAGCGGGCCGCCTCGACATACTCCTTGCCGAGTTCGCTGATGGCGAAGGATCGGGCCGTTCGGGCATAGTACGACCATTGCACGATGACGACGGCGAGGACAACCTTGCTGACCCCGTTACCAAGAATAGCGAGGATCGCGAGACCGACGAGCAGCGCCGGAAGACCGAGCATGAAATCCACGGCACGCATGATGACAGCGTCCGCAACGCCTCCCCGCCAGGCTGCGAGCAGCCCGAGCGCCGTTCCGAGCACCATGGCGGCCCCGGCCGCGACCAACCCGACGTACACGCTGATGCGGATGCCGTAAAGGATGGCCGACAGCATGTCGCGACCGAAATTGTCGGTTCCGAGCCGGAAGACGAAACCGGTCTCCTGCTCCAGTGACTTCGCGATCGCAAGCAGGGTCAGGCCTGCCGGCAAGGGACCGGCCGAGGTGATCCTGGCCTGATTGCTATCCGGATTGTCGAGCGTCCACCAGGGCTGGATCGGGTGCTTCCTCCCGCCCTCGACAGTCGCCCCGGCCGGCAGGTTACGGACCTGCAGGCTGGCGAGCTTCGCGTCCGGGGGCTCGACGCCGACGGCCAGACAGTTCGGCCCGCAGGGCGAGGCGACAATGGAAAGCCTGGTCGGGGTCGGTGATGCCGGCTGGACAGAGGCGGTGCCACCATCGACGCGGATATTGGCGCGGACCTCTTCCCCCGGCAGCATCCGCTTCGAGCCGGTCGGCTTCAAGGCATCGGAGAGCTGCAGTTGTGTCAGGTCGTAGGGGTCCGTCGGCGCCAGCAGCGGCGCGAACACGGCGCAGACGATGAAGAGAACGCTGACCGCCAGACTGATGACGGCAGAGCGGCTTTCGGCAAAGCGCCGCGCGAAATCCTGGAAGTCGGCGATGTTCATGATTCACGCCGCCTCAAAACGGATTTGACGCGCGGGTCGATGGCCATGTGCAGGATGTCGACGAGAAAGTTGATGGCGATGAAAAGCAGCGCCGTATAGGTGAGCTGCGCGACGATCATCGGCCTGTCGAGCACCTTGATCGAGTTGATCAGGAGCTTGCCGAGCCCCGGCCAGGAGAACACCGTCTCGGTGATCACGCCGTAGGCAAGCAGGTTGCCGAGCTCGATGCCCGTGACGGTGACGAGTGGCACCAGCGCGTTGCGGAGGATATGGCCGATCACCACCTTCCGGTTCCTCACCCCCTTGGCATAGGCGAACTTGACGAAGTCGAGCCGACAGATCTCCATCGTCGCCGCGCGTGTTACCCGCATCAGGAGCGACATCTTCAGCAGCGCCAGGCTGAAGGCCGGCATGATGACGTGCGACCAGCCGTCGAGCGTCCAGAGGCTGGAGGTGATGCCGAAATGGGTCGCCAGTTGGCCGCGATCACCCACCGGCAGGATCGGCAGCGCGATCCCGAAGGCGACGATCAGGAGCATGCCCTGCCAGAAGGTGGGGATACTGATGCCGACCAGCGAGAAGGCCATGATGCCGCGGCCCAGCGGCGACTGCGGCCTCAGTCCGGCATAGAGGCCGGCAGGTATGGAAATGCTGACGGCGAGGACGAAGGCAACGAGGCCGAGCTCCAGGCTGGCCGGCAGGCGCTGCAGCAGAATGCCGACCACCGGTTCCTTGTAGACGAACGACGTCCCCCAGTCGCCCCGGACCGCATTGCCGAGAAAGGTCAGGTATTGCTCCCAGAGCGGCTTGTCGAGGCCGAGGGCCACGATCGCCGCCAGGCGGTCGGCTTCGGACGCTTCCGAAGAGATCAGGATATCCACCGGGTTGCCGATCAGCCGGACGCCGACGAACAACACGATCGACAGGATCAGCACGACGATCACGCTTTGCACCAGACGCTGCAGCACGAAAGAGAACATCAGCGGCCGGCCTTCAGGTAAGCATTGATATTGCGCTGCTCGACGGTCGGACGGGACCCTGCGGCGATATCCTGGACCAGGGCTCCGAAGTGCAACGCATATTCGGCGCAGAGGCCGCCGGCGCTGCCGGCTTCCAGGTGTGCCTCGATGGCCGCCCGGATCGTCGCACCACCCGGTAGCCGCGCCAGTTCTTCCAGGAAGGGTGCCTCGCCGCCGGCTGCGGCAATGGCGGCTTCGTGGACGAGTTCGTGGCCCTTGTGCTTGCCGACCGTTCCGCCGAGCTGCATCATCGCGAATTCGCCGAAGATCGCCCCGCGCGACAAATCCAGGTTGATCCGCATCCGCTCCTCGTCGACATAGAGATTGCGCACCAGAAGCTCGGTCCGCACGAGGATTTCGGAAACGGCGACCATCACCTCCGCCAGTCCGTCCTCGAACATCTGGTTGGCGCTGCCGTCCGACTCGAACGGCCGGTGGGCACTCGCCATCAGCATCCCGGCACTGGAATAGAGCTTGTTGCTGTTGGCGATGATCCCGTAGCAGAGGATCGGGTTGATCTTCTGCGGCATGGTGGAAGAGCCGATCGAACCTTCGACGCGGCCTTCGTGCAGTTCGCCATACTCCTCCGACGACGTCTGGTAGGTTTCCTCCGCGATCTTGTGGCAGATCGACGCCATCAGCGTCAGCGCGTTGACGTACTCGCACATATGCGTGCGGATCGCGCGGGACGGGATGGTCATCTCGCCCATGCCGAGGAGGGCTGCCACCCGCGACTGGAAGGCCGGCCCATGCCTGCCGAGCGCCGAGAAGCAGCCGACGGCACCTCCGCTCATCACTGTGAATGCCCGCGCCTCGGCTTCCTTGATCCGGTCCAGGGCCTGCAGGAATTCATCGATCCAGACCGCGACCTTGAAGCCGAAGGTGATCGGCACGGCATGCCGGTAATGCGTGCGCCCGGCCATGATCGTATTGGCATGGACACGCGCATGGCGGCCGAGATGGCGCAGAATGTCTGCAAGGAAGCCGTCGATTATGACCTGGGCGCGTTTGGCGAGCAGCATCAGCCCCGTCTGGATGACGTTCTGCGTCGTGATGCCCCAGTGAACGAAACCGCCGTGCTCAGGACCGCAGAGCCGCACAAGCTCATTGATCAGCGGCATCAACGGGTGACGGGTTTTCCGGTACCCCTCATCCAGACGCTCCATGTCGAGCAATTCGTACCGGCAGTGTTCCACGATCACCTTTGCCGAGGCGTCCGGGATCATCTGCAGTTCGCCCTGGGCCTGGGAAACGGCACGCTCGACATCCAGGAAAGCCTGGTACATGCCCGCCGGCGCAAATGCATCCCGCAGACCCCGGTAGTCATACTGCGACGTCAAAGCGTTGTTGAAGTCGGTACCCATCTTGCTTCTGCTTTCATGTATAGCGGCAAGGCCGGCTCGGAATCCCGGCCTTGCCGGCACGGCCTCATTCGGGACGCGCGGTATAGAAAATGTTGGTCAGGTTGGCGTTCGCGTCGTAGTGGACGCCGTTGCGCACGCCCCAGACGCCGAACTCGTGATAGAGCGGCACGTAGCCGTCATCCTTCTGGACCTGGGCTACGGCCGAGCGGAGCAGTTCTTCCCGCTTGGCGTCGTCGAGTGTCCCCTGCGCGTCTTCGAGCGCCTTGTCGGTGATCTCGCTGGAATATCGCCCGCGGTTCGCGCCGCCCCAGCCCTTTTCCGGATTGCGGGTACCGGCCAGGTTGATCATCTGGCTCAAGCCTTCACCGGTATCGGCGGCCGCACCTGCGAGATAGAGGCTGTATTCGTAGGCGCTGGCCTTGGTGAAGTAGATGCTGAAGGGGAAGGTCTCCAGCGTAACGTTCAACCCGATCTGCGATAGCATGGCGGTGATGGCCTGAGCCACCTGCGCGCCGTTGATATAGCGGTCGCTTGGAGCGTTCAGCGTCAACGAGAAGCCATTCGGATATCCGGCCTCGGCCAGCAGGCGCTTGGCCTCGGCGGGATCATAGGGATAGGGCTGCAGGCTCGGGTCATGACCGAAGACGCCATCGACGACGACCTGGCTTGCCGGCAGCGCCATGCCGCCCATAACGGTCTCGGCGATCTCGTCGCGATTGATGGCAAGGTTGAGCGCCTTGCGGACGCGCGGATCGAGGAACGGATTCTTGCCGTCCGTCCCGGAGACCTTCGGCGTCGGCTCCTGCCCCTGGTCGGGCAAGAGGAAGACCACCAGCGTCGAAGGCATGGAGGCGAGATGATGCGAGCCGGAGGACTGGATGCTCTCGAGGCTGTTGATCGGAACGGCATTGATGACGTCCACCGAGCCACCGAGCAGTGCGGCGATGCGGGCGCTGTTGTCCGGCAGCGACTTGACCACAACCGTCTCGTAGCCCGCGGGCGTTCCGTAGTAGTCCGGGTTGCGTTCAAGCTCGATCTCGACGTCGGGTGTGAATTTCTTGACGCGATAGTGGCCGATACCGGCGGATGTCTTGCCGCTGTTGAAATCGCCCGTCGCCAGCCAATTGTCATTGCCGCAATCCGTCTCGTCATAGGTGAGCGTGCGACCAGTCGGGTTTTCGACGATGCCGATAAAGCTGAGGTTGCGCAAAAGGTTCGGGTCCGGCTTCTTGGTGGCGATCTCGATCCTGCCGTCACCGGCATCCGTGATGCTGCCGATCGTCGAGATGAAGCTGCTGAACAGGCCCGGGCTGTTCGGGACGTTGCGCACCCGGCAGAGCGAGTAGACCACGTCGTCGGCGCCGAGCGGTTCGCCGCTGTCGAATTTCGCCGTGGGCTCCAGCGTGATGACCCACTTGGTGTCGCCCTGGATTTCCCACGACTGCGCCAGGCGCGGCTCGACGTTGCCGGTGACACCGTTCGCGTAGACGAGCGCATCGGAGATGTTTTCACGCAGATCGAAATTGTAGCCGGCGCGGTGGAAATGGGGATCGACCGAGGTCGCAAGCGCGGAAAGCCCGACGCGCAACTGCTCCGCGGAAGCTGCGGCGGGTGCCAGTGAGGTCGATGCGGCCAGCGCCAGACCGAGATATGCCGGTGACAATTTCTTCATTGGTTCTCCTCCCAATATTTCGGCGGGACCGTACCGTCCTATCGCCCGCGGAAAAATCGAAACTTTCTGGATTCGATTGAGTTTTTCTCAATTGAACGATAGAGGTTGCGTCGGGAGGAGTACGTTATGCAGACGAGGCGCAGGGATCTGCCGCCGATGACCTCGCTGCCGGTCTTCGAGGCGGTCGGCCGGCACATGAGCATTGCGAAGGCGGCGGACGAGCTCTGCCTGACGCCGGGCGCCGTCAGCCGACAGATCCAGAATCTCGAAGCCTTCCTGGGCTGCGACCTTTTTGAACGCATGCACAGGAAGATCGCCCTGACCCCCGCTGGCGAAGTCTATTGGGCGAAGATCCACGCATCGCTCGGCCAGATTCGCGCTGTCACCGGCGACCTCTCGGTGAGTGTCGATCAGAAGCCGCTGATCATCGGCAGTCCGCGCGTATTCCTGCAGAAATGCATTATGCCGGCGCTCGGCACACTTTATGGCCGCCATCCCGAGATCGTGGTGAAATTCGTTACCGGCGGGCAGGATACGGAGGGGTTGGACGGTCTGATCTATGTGGGCGAAGCGGCCAGCAGGAGGGGGTTTTTCTGCGAGACGCTGGCCCATGCCGACCTCACGCCGGTCTGTAGCCCGGCTTATCTGCGTCGCGCACCGCCACTCGATACGCCGGATCAACTGGAGCGGCATGTCCTCCTGCGATCGGCCGAATTCACCCGCAACTGGGAACGCTGGCTTGGGGCGCGCGCGCCGCGGATATTCGCCAACACGCGCTTCATCGACCTGGAGAGCTCGGGCCTTGAGTTGACGGCAGCGGTCGAGGGCCTCGGAATCGCAATCGTCCGGCAGAAACTGGTGAGGCAGGAACTGGCCGACGGCCAGTTGGTGTCGCTTTTCGACGAACACATGGTTCGCGAGCACTATGTGTTCATGTTCGCCGAAGCGAAACTTCGTTCACAGAGCTTCCGCGACCTGCGCACCTGGCTGAAGGACGCAGTCTCACCACCACGGAGCCCTCAAAAAGACAACTGACCCGCGTCAGCGGCAGCAGTATCAAGCAACCGGCTCCGAACGGCGAAAACGAAAGCCGGCTCGAGATCCCTGTTTCCTCTCAGAACTTGTAACCAACACGCAGTGCGCCGCCGTGGCTGGTATAGGTATCGGAGAACGCACCCTGGTAGTTGAGGCGCAGACTGAAGCCATTGTCGTTCGCGAGGTCGACTCCCGCGCTCAGTCGACCGACCACCTCGGCCAGAGGCACCTCGCTGTCGAAGACGCCGACCCCGGCCGGCGCACTGGCCAGCCGGGCGGATGTGTCCCAGCTGTCAGCGCTGCTGAAGCTTACGCCTGTGGCCGCGAAAGCCCGCATGACGGTCGTCTCGCTCAGATTGACGCGCGTGCCGATCTCAATCGCCGGGGTGGCGTGGAGGCTCCACTGGCCGGTGCCGTCGATCAGGAGGTCCAGCATGCCGGCCCCCGACTCGCGATAGCCGCTGGCACGCGAATAGATGAGGTCGAAGTCCACCAGCGGCCGCACATAGTAGGCGTCCTGCGAAAAAGTATAGGCAGCGCGCAGCCGGGCGCTGACATTGTAGACCGACGGATCGCCCTCCGCCTGACCGGCGAAGCCCGGAATCCGGATCGTGCGCGTGTTGTCGTACCAGCCATAGCTACCGGCAACGGCGCCCGACAGGAGCCAGGGGCCAGTCTCATGCTTCAACGAAGCGCCGGCATAGAGGACGTCGCCGTCGGCGCTGACGCGGCCGTCGTCGCCGCGAATGGCGCTGCGGTCGTAGCCGCCGGCGAAGCCGACGAACCAGTCGGGCGACACCTCGACCTGGCCCCCGGCCTGCAGAGAGTAGGTCGTGGTGCCGAAACCCGAGACGCCGTCGCTGGCCTTCTGATTGAGCCTCTGCGCCCCTGCCTGGCTCCACACGCACTCCGTCTCGGTCAGGAACGCGGTGTCGGCGGCAAACATCGGGCAGCTGAGCAGCAGGTCGAGATGCTGCTGTGTCGTGACGATACTGCCGGCCGCGGCCGCGCCCGCGACACCGGGCGACATGTCGGACAGGGCCGACCCATAATCACCAGGATCGCCGTCGGCGAGTGAGCCGAGCGTGCCGAACAGCGTGCCGAAGGGGCCGCCGCCGGCATCCCAGATCTCCTGCAGGTGGCCGGCGACGTTGTCCTGATCCTTGCTCAGCGCAAAGCCGGGCTCGGCGAAGTGTGCCGAATCCGCCGAAAGCGACAGCGCGTTTCCGGCCTGGGTCATCGCGTAGTCGAAGATCGCCGACTGGCCGCTCAACGAATGCTCCAGAGTACCCTCCGCCGTAAGGAAAGGCATGCTGATGCCGGGCAAGACGCTTTCGGCGCTCACTGTGAACTTGCCGGCGAGTGCTGCATCGCCGTCGACGATCAGGCGATCCATGCGGAAACCGGCGAAGTCGGCGTTGATCGCCAGCACGCCGTCCACGCTCTGCGCGAGGTCGCCGGTGATTCTCGTGGCGTCGATAGCCCCCGCCCCCCCCACCGCCAGCCGGCCATGATTGACCACGTCAGCCTCGTAGACCTCCGCGTCGCTCAACAAGCCACCCGCCTCATTGACAACGGAGACAGCCATGTCGCGGCCGATGCGAGCCATCTTCGCCATTTTGGCGTCGGGGGTGGTTGCCCCTTTGACACTGCCGCTGATGATACCGGCATTGTTAACCGTCAGCGTGCTGCCTGGGGGTGCGTTCACGCCCTCGCCATATTGAACCGCGACGCCCGAAGCCGCCGAGACCATGCCGCCAGAATTGACGGTCACCACGTTGTTCTGCCCGCCCGAGACCCAGATACCGGCGCCGTTGTCGCCGGAGCCGCCGGTGACGGAACCATCAACGGTCACATTGACCGTGCCGTTGTTGCTCGTGCCCGCA
The DNA here is from genome assembly GCF_014196765.1 of Mycoplana azooxidifex. Lineage (GTDB taxonomy): Bacteria > Pseudomonadota > Alphaproteobacteria > Rhizobiales > Rhizobiaceae > Mycoplana > Mycoplana azooxidifex. Next base: position 16,815 of record NZ_JACIEE010000016.1, on the reverse strand, counting down.
TCGCTCTGTGCGAATATGCCGATCGAGTCCTTGCCGGTCGCCTGGATTTCTCTGCCGGCATCGAGGGTGACCGTCACATCGCCGCTTTTACCGGCCGATGAGAGATTGCCGTTCGAACCGATGAAAGCACTGGTCGCGTTGCCGCCGAAGCCGCCGCCGCCGCCGATCGATTGCGCCAGCACGCCGAAGGAATAGTCGCCATCCGTGAAGATGCCACCGTCGACGGTGACGGAAACATCGTCGCCGTCACCGTAGTTTCCGGGGCTGCTGCCTTTGAAGGAGAGCGGCGCGCCCGAGGCGGTGCCGCCGATGCCGCCGCCGCCGCCGATCGATTGGGCAACGATGCCATGGGCGGCGATGCCGCGCGTATGGACGGTGCTCTGGCTCGTCAGGTCGACCGTGACGGCGCCGCCGTTTATCGTGCCACCACCGGCGCCGCCTACCACGAGGGACCCGATGCTGTCGGCTTCGCCGGCACCGCCGATGCCGCCGCCGCCGCCGATCGACTGCGCGACGAGACCGAACGCACGATCGCCGGAGGTGTTGAGCGTGGTGCCGATGGTGAGATCGACCTCGCCGCCACTGCCGCCGATACCGCCGCTGCCGCCGACGGTGAGGTCGATCGCGTGGCTGTCTTTATCTTCGGCCGCCGCGCTGCTTCCGCCGCCGCCGACACCGCCACCGCCTCCGATCGACTGTGCGACGATTCCATGCGCGTCGTCGCCGCTCGTCGACATGTTGATCCAGCCCTGCGCCGTAACGGTCCCGCCCGAACCACCGGAGCCGCCGCTGCCGCCGAAGCCGCCGCCGACGGTGATCTTGCCCGCCGCCTGGTCGGAACCGTCGCCGCCCTGGCCGCCGCCGCCGCCGATCGACTGCAGCAGCACGCCATAGGCGCTGTAACCCGCGGTATTGATGCTGTTGCCGTGGCTGTCGTCGAAGGTGATGTCGACCGCGCCGCCATTGCCGCCCGCACCGCCGCTGCCGCCGACACCCACGGTGATGTTGGCTGTCGCCTGGCTGCCGGACGCGGTGGAGGTACCGCCGGCACCGCCGCCACCGCCGATCGATTGGGCGACGATGCCGTCGGCCCAGTCGCCCGTGGTGTTGATGCGGCCGGCATGCGTCAGCGTGACCGTGTTGCCATTGGCGGCCGTGCCGCCGGTACCGCCGTCGTCGATGGTGGCGCCGACACTGACATTGAAGCAGTAGCCGGATTCACCATCGCCGTCGTCGCTGGAGCAATCGCTCTCGCCATCGTCGTCCAGCGGTTCGGAATCGTCGGAACTGGCCTGCCCCACCGAGCCGCCCAACCCGCCGCCGCCGCCGATCGACTGCGCAAGGACCCCGTCCGCATCCGCGCCAACGGTCGCGATATTGCCTGCGGTGGTGACGTTGACCGTGCCGGCCGAACCGCCACTGCCGCCGGTCCGGCCAACAGAAACGCCAACAGACGCGGAGAAAGCGCCGCTACCTTCTTCGGCCTCCTCGGCCTCCTCGCCGCCCGGCAGGCTGGCGCTGGCCGACAGCCCCACACTGACGCCCTGCGAAGTGCCGCCGCCGCCGCCGATCGACTGGACGATCACGCCGCGCGCGCCGGACCCGCTGGTCTGCAGGCTGGTGCCGCTGTCGAGGTCCACAGTCGTGGTTCCACCGCTGGCGCCGCCGCTGCCCGAGCCGCCGACCCCGACATTCGCCGCCAGGTTGAAGCCGCTGCCGATCTGCTTGCTGTTGACGCTGCCGACGCCGCCATTGCCGCCACCGCCACCGATCGATTGGACCACGATCGCATTGGCATAGTCGTCGGCCGTCCTCACCGAGGCGCTGTCCTCGAGAGCGACCGTGACGGTACCACCATTGCCACCACTGCCGCCCGCGCCGCCGACCGAGACGCCGATGTCGGCGCTGACGGTGTCCACGGTGCCGGCGGTCGCGGCCATCGACGACGCACTGCCGCCATTGCCGCCGCCGCCGCCGATCGATTGCGCCACGAGGCCATGCGACGAAGCGCCTTTCGTGGAGACCGCGGTGCCGCCGTCCAGGGTCAGCGACACGTCGCCGGCGGAATAGGTCGATCCGCCGCTGCCGCCGACCGCCGTGGAGACGCTCATCGCCAGGGAGACGTCTTCGCCGGTCGGCACCGCCACGGTGAGCGCATCGGCAACCGACGAACCACCGTTGCCGCCACCGCCGCTGATCGACTGAGCGAGCACGCCGATGGCGTCGGTCACATCGCCGCCCTCCTGGCCGGTGCTGATGGTGCTATCGGTCAGGTCTACGGCGACATCGCCGCCGGCGCCGCCGGAACCACCGCTGCCGCCGACAGCCACCGAGGCCGTGAAGCCGATACCTGCCGAATAGGAGCTGGCGGAACCGCCAGTGCCGCCGCCGCCGCCGATCGACTGCGCCACGATGCCCGCGGCGTGCGAGCCTTGGGTCGTCAGGGCCAGGCCGTCAAAGCCGACGGTCACGGTGTTTGCGTAGCCGCCACCGCCGCCGCCGCCGCCAACCTGGAAGCTGCCGAGCCCGGCATCGCCGCCCGTGGCGTTGCCGCCATTGCCGCCGCCGCCGCCGACCGACTGCGCAAGTATGCCGAGCGCACCGGAGCCCGCGGTCGTGATGGTGACGGCCTGCGGCGTCCCGGAGCCTGCGGAACAGTCACTGCTGGAATTTTCATTGGTGACGCAGGCCCATCCGCCGCTGCCACCGCCCGAGGCGGTGCCGCCGACACCCACTGACGGAACCCCGACCGACATGTCGATCACGTTGCCGCCATTGCCGCCGCCGCCGCCGATCGACTGCGCCATGATCCCATGCGCCATCTCGCCCTGCGTGGTGATCGAGCCACCGTTCAGCAACACGTCGGCATGGCCGCCAGCGCCGCCGGCGCCACCGGAGCCGCCAACGGTCGCGATGCCCTTCGCACCGCCGCCGGTGCCGCCGCCGCCACCGATCGATTGCGATATGATGCCGATCGCCGCGTCGCCGGCCGTGCTGATGGCGCCCGAGCTCTGGACCTCGGCGTCGCCGGCGAAGTTGCCGGAGCCGCCGGAACCCCCGATCGACAATATGCCGCCGTCCGTACCGGCGGCGCCGCCGCCGCCGGTGATCGACTGCGCGACGATGCCGTGGGCCGAATAGCCGGAGGTGGTGATCGCGCCGGCATTCTGGACGCTGGCCGTCCCGGAAGCCCCGCCATTGCCGCCGTCGCCGCCCAGTTCGAGCGTCAACCCGTCGGCGATGCCGCCCGTGCCGCCGCTGCCGCCGATCGACTGCACCAGGACGCCGTAGGAATGCCCGCCCGAGGTGGCGATCGCCGCGCTGTTGTTGACTATGGCCGTGTTGCCACTGCCGCCATTGCCGCCATTGCCTGCGCCGCCGCCGAGCACGTCGGTGAAGTTGCCGCCGGTGCCGCCACCGCCGCCGATGGAATGCAGGGTGATGGCGGCCGAGTAGTCACCGCTCGTCGTGATCCTGGAAGCCCCGTTCGTAAAGGCGCCTACGCTGCCGGCATTGCCGCCATAGCCGCCCCCGCCGCTGGTGCCGACAACGGCCGTGTCGTCGCCGCCATTGCCGCCCTGGCCGCCGATGCTCTGACCCAGCAGGCCGTAGGCGTAGCTGCCATCGGTCTCGACGCCGCCGCCGGACAGGTTCAACTGGATCTGGCCACCGCTTCCGCCGCGGCCGCCAGAGCTGTCCTTCTCGCCGTCTTCGCCGTCGCCACCGCGGCCACCCTGGCTCAATGCAATCACGCCGCCAAGATAATCGCCCTGGGTCGAAATGGTGCCCGAATGGACCGTCACGGTCGTCGCGGCTATTCCACTGGCGGGCTTGCCGCCCTCGCCGCCGGCGCCCGCGACGTTGGAACTCCAGCCGTCGCCGCCATCGCCACCCTGTGTGACCGCAACGACGCCACCTGACAGGTCAGTCACCTTGCCGGTGGCGACGATTCTCATGTCGGCGTGTGTGTCGACATTTATGACCGAGCCGCCTCCGCCGACACCGCCTTCATCGGAACTGTCTTGAGAGGCCGTGCCGTTGCTGCCCTGGCTCAGCGCATAGATGCCGCGCACGCTGTCGGCGTCGTTCGCGTAGATGCCGATCGCGCCCGTGGCTGTATTGCCGGAGGAACCGTTTGCGATATCGATGAAGCCGCCCGCGCCACCCGCGCCGTTGTCGTGGCCGCCCTGTTGGCCGGTGGATTCGGCGGCGAGGCCCCAGACATAGTCCAGTCCGCTCAGCGGGTTGGACCCGCTGCCCAGATTCACCTGCCCGGTGTTGGTGATGTTGATGGTGCCGCCGCTGCCGCCACTGCCGCCGACCTGGTCGCCCGCCGCACCGCTGTTCTGTTCACCGCCGCTGCCGCCCTTGCTCACGGCAAAGATGCCGGCCATGCCTCTGGCTGTATTCGAGTTGAGCGATTCCACGGTCAGCATCCCGTAGTTGGTGATCGCTATCGCGCCTCCTGCCCCGCCGGCGCCGCCGCTGGACTTGTAGTTGTCGTTGTCCGTATCCCCCGAACCGCCGAAGCTCGTTGCCGAAATCAAGCTGCCGATCGAGCCTGGATCTGTCGAGGTCGTCAGGGTTATGGGGCCGTAACTGGTGATCGTCACGCCGCCCCCGGCGCCAGCGCTTCCCTCGTCGACGCCGGCGCCGCCCATTGTGTATGTCATGATGACACCGCCGGCGGAGTCCCACGGCATGGTGTAAGGGAGGCTGGCGCCGGCCGTATACGACGCGTTGGTGTCGATCGTTATGGTCGATCCGGGGTCACCGTCCTTCTCGTCGTCGTGATCGACGCCACTGTCGCCCCAACAGGCGGACCACGTATATCCGTAGTCAACCTGGCCAATTGTCTGGGTTGGACTTCCATTGCAGCCTGCGTGCGCATCGCCGGCCACGACCGCGCCGCCGAGGCCCAAGGCCAACACGATCAGCACATGCGGTACGTTACGGCTGGGAACGTATGCTTCCTGGCCGAAGCCCATGGATGAATGCTTCATGCGATGAGCCCTTAAAATATGGGAGCAAGCGAGCCCAGGTCGTCGCATGCGCAATCTGCGTGCGACAGGCTCCCCTCCAGCCGGAAAAAATGTCAGGTCACTACGGCGCAGACGGTAAGGCAAAAGATGCCGGAGAATCTACCGAACAAAACTGTTCAATTCTGACAAAAACCTGCATCGCCATGCCCGGCACGGGTCGCCGTCATTTTCATTGTGCTTGCAGTTCCCTACACGAGATCAGGCGAGTTGCGCCGATGGTGTCCCTGTGCACACTCTCAGGAATGCTGGACCTCAAGACAGTGCTGGTCGTCGACCTGGCGACCGCCAGTTTGCAGGCGGTCGCCTGGATTTTTGTCTGGCTGGCCTGGCGCCATCTCTACGAACTGAAATTTCTCGCAGCAGGATATACTGCCATCGCCATCGGGCTTCTCCTGATGATCCTGAGAAGCGAGCAGCCGACGGCATGGTCCATCGTGCTGCACAACACGATCATCAAGCTCGGCCTGGTCTTGCTCGCCGAAGGTCTGGCGCGCTTCCTGGGGCAGCCACGCTATACCTGGGTTGGTATCTCGCTACTTGCCTTTCAGGTCGTGGCCTGGAGTATCGCTGTCACGTTCGATCCGGGCAATCTTGCCATCCGCGTCCACACATCGACCCTCTTTACGGTGATCATGATGTCGGTGATGTGCGTGGCGCTCCTGCGGGACCGGACGCAGCCCCGGCTGTTGCGCTGGATCACGATGGCAGTGCTGGGCGAATACATGGCAGCCAGCATCGTTCACAGCGCGATCGAGTTCTGGTTTCCGGCCGCCCCTCAGGACATCATGGTGCTCAACAACCGCAATGCCTGGTACCTGTTGCAGGGAACCCTGTTTTTGATCGCGCTGTTCGCCTGCCTGCTCTTCATGGTCAGTTCACGACTTTCTGAGGCCGTGCGCGAGAAGAACGAAGCCTTGTCGCGGGAAGTGCTGGAACGGCGGAGGCTGGAAAACCAGCTGAGTGCCAGCCTCGAGGCCGAACGTGCCCTTCGCGAGGAGCAGGCCGACTTCATGCGCATTGTCAGTCACGAGTTTCGCACCCCGCTGGCGGTCATTCGCAACGCGGTCGACATGATCGGCCTTGTCGGCGACAAATCGCGGGACGCGACAAAGGAACGGCTCGCCGGCATTGGCGAGGCACTCGACCGGCTGTTCTCCCTGATCGAACGCTTCATGACGAACGACGGCGACAACCACTTTCGACCGGAATCGATGCAGATCGCATCTCTCATCGCCGACGTGCAACTGCACTTCGAGATGACCGGGCGAGGTGAACGCTTGCTCTTCAGGACGGAGGGTGAAGCCATCTCGACCATTGCCGATCCCGACATGCTGGCAACCGTCATCATCAATCTGATCGACAACGCGCTCAAATATTCGCCCGAGGATCAGCCCATTCATATTGATGGCCGGTCCGAATTCGGCCTCGTCGTGATCAAGGTCCGTGATCGCGGTATCGGCATACCGAAAGCCGAGATGCACAAGATCGGCCGCCGATTCTTCCGGGCCTCCAACGCCAAGGCCGGAAGCGGAACAGGGCTTGGCCTGTACTCGTCCCGTCAGCTTCTGGCGTATCATGGCGGCACGTTGGACTTGCTCGCCAATGAAGGAGGGGGAACGACGGCCGTGGCACGCGTGCCATTGCTGCGGGAGACGACGGAGCCAGCACAGCTAGAGCATTTCCGGTGAAAACGGGATCACCTTCAATGCTCTATCTTTTTGTTTTTACGCAATTCCGGACGCAAAACCGTTGCCCACTTTTGCTGGAATTGCTCTAGGGGAGATTATGAATTGACGCGCGTTTTGATCGTCGAGGACGAACAGCGGCTGCTCAAGGATCTGGTCGACTTCCTGGGGCTGTGCGGTTTCACCGCCGAAGGCGTTGCGACAGCAGAAGGCCTGCGTCGGGTGCTGGATGATCATGAACCACCTGACGTCATCATCCTCGATGTCGGCTTGCCCGACGGCAACGGGTTCGAGCTGGCCAGCGAAATCCGCGGGGCCCATCGCTGCGGCATCATCATGCTCACGGCTCTTGGCGAAAGTGACGACCGTATCCGAGGCTTTGAAAGCGGCGCTGACATCTATCTGGTCAAACACAGTACCTTGCGGGAGATCGAAGCCGCGATCCGCAGCCTGCTGCGGCGAACAGGGGATCAAGTGGATGTCGCCGACGGCGCTGGAGACAAGTGGGTATTGGACAGCCGAAACTGGATCCTCACTGCGCCGAACCAGCGCTCGCTCAAGCTGACCGCGACCGAGTTCGCACTCGTGAGTGCGCTCTGCAAAGATGGCGGTGGCATTTGCGAGCGCGAGAAGCTGGCGGAGACGATTGCCCGCCCCAGAGCCCACTTCGACAACCGGCATCTGGATGCTGTCGTCAGTCGCCTTCGTCGCAAGATCGGCGAACAGACCAACCTGCACGTGCCGATCAAGGTGGTTTATGGCGTCGGCTATACGTTCACGGCACCTGCGGTCGTGCAATGATCATCCGACGGAAGCGTAGGAAGCGATAGCGTCGCCATCGTCGTCGCCCGAACCTGGTCACTGTTGTAGGCTCGCACCGATCCGGCCGACGTTTGTTCAGGACGATCGGTTCCACCGCCGTCAACATCGTGAACGTCTTCTCGGTCATTCGAGCGTATCGCTGCCGAAGGGTTGGAAGCCGAACCGGCTGTAGCAGCCGCCAGGGCTGTCGATGGTGACGCCATGGATGGGTGGGTCCGAACTGCAGAACGTGGTGGACGACGGCAAGCCCGGCTTCATGGATGGCAAAGCGCCAGCGCAGGTCAGATGGCACCGGCGCACGATTCAGCCGGATGCCATCCTCGAGATCCTTGTAGGCAACGGCGCGCGTTCATGGCGTCAACGGAAGTGCTCGACTTGATCGAGCGTCAGTTCACCCCGGTCAGTTGCGCGCGCTACCAGGCCGGAAACGGATCTTCAAGCGTGAACCAGTGCTGCGGATCCACGCTGGCGAGACAGTCGTCTAACGCGACACGGACGCCTGCCTCGTCCATGCCCACACCGATAAACACGAGTTCCTGTCGACGATCGCCCCAGGTGCTGTCCCATTGGCTTTCCAGACGCTGACGAAATTGCGGATGGCTCGGCCAGTCTTGCCGGGGAACAGCCGCCCACCACAGTCCCGCGGGTTCGCAACGCCGCTGCACACCGGCGGCCGACATCAGACCCACATGTTGCGGGCGCGTGGCAAGCCAGAAATGGCCCTTGGCGCGAATAACGCCCGGCCAGGGCTCGTCCAGGAACGCGCGAAATCGCATGGGATCAAAGGGACGCCTTGTGCGGTACACAAAGCTCGACACCCCATACTCCTTTGTCTCTGGAACATGCGCACCTGGGCTGTACAGTTCTTTGTGCCACAACGGGTGCGCAGCCGCTTTTGCCTCATCGAATAGGCCGGTATTGAGCGCGGTTGCGAGAGGAATCTTGCCGAAATCCACCTCCACCTGACGCGCATCCGGGTTGAGTGCAGCGACCACCTTGCGGACCTCGGCGCGCGTTTCCTCGGCTGTGTCCGAGATCTTGTTGATCACCACAACATCCGCAAATTCGATTTGATCAACCAATAGGTCAATAAGTGTCCGCCGGTCCTCACTGTCCCGCTGTAGACCACGGTCACGGAGCAGGTCGGCGCTACTATAGTCAGCCAACAGGCTCGCGGCATCGACCACGGTAATCATCGTGTCAAGTTTGGCAAAGTCGGATAGCGAGACCCCGTTCTCGTCGCGGAAGGAAAACGTTGCCGCGATAGGGCGTGGCTCGGCAATGCCCGTCCCCTCGATCAACAGATAGTCGTATCGCCCTTCCTCGGCCAGTCGCCGCACTTCCGCCAAGAGGTCATCGCGCAAAGTGCAGCATATGCAGCCATTGCTCAGCTCAACCAATGTCTCCGTCGTATGCGACAGGTTGCAGCCGCCGTCTCGAATGAGACTGGCGTCTATGTTCACCTCGCTCATGTCGTTGACAATGACGGCGACCCGCAGACCCTCGCGATTGGTCAGCACATGGCTTAGAAGCGTTGTCTTTCCAGCGCCGAGAAAACCGGCGAACACAGTTACCGGCAGCCTTTCTGCCCCGTCCATCGGCACCCCTTCCCGATCGTCCCCACGATAGGACTTGGCTTGGTGTTAGCCGCATCCAATGGCTGCACGTCACCATGTCCCATACATCATGCGGCGAGCTGCGGCCGAAAGACCACGTCGGCCGAGTAGTTCGCTGAATCGTAAGTGCTCGTCGGGAATATGCCCGTCGAGGCGGAACCTCCGTAGGCATAGACACCGTTGCCACCGGCAGTGAGGCTCGACGGCGCCGTCAGCGGACCGTTGGTAACGGGATTGGCGAAGAACTTATTGGTGGCCACGTAGGCGCCGGTGGTGTGATAGGAGGCGATGTAAGTGGTGTTGGCGGCGATCGAAACGGGCGCCGAGAAGTTCACCGTCTGCCAGCCGCTCGCCGAGGTGTTGGTGAAGGTGGCCGTGGCGAGCTTGGTGCCGGTGGCGGTCCACAGGTCGACGACGTTCTGGCCGGTGTCGCTGGCGCTGCGATAGAACTTGATGGCCGTGATGTCACCGGCAACGTTCGACTGGAACTTGACGCCGAGCTCAAGTTGCTGGCCGTCGTTGAGGTTCGTCTGGGCCGGCGTGTTGGAGGCGCTGAACAGGCTGTAGGTCGTCGGCGCGGTCGACACGGCGATGTTGAAGGTCTCGCTGGCAGCGAGGCCGCCGAGATCGGTCGACGTAACCCGGATGCCGAGCGTGCCGGCATCGGCCGCCGTCGGCGTGCCGCTGAAGGTCCGCGTCGTGGCGTTGAAAGCCAGCCAGGCGGGCAGTGCCGCGCCGCTGGCAAGCGTTGCGGTGTAGGTGAGCGTGTCGCCGGTGTCGATATCGGTGAAGGTGTTGGCCGGCAGCGCCAGCGAGAAGGCGGTGCCGACAGTGGCGTTCTGGTTGGCGGTCCGGGTCGTGACCACCGGCGCGTCGTTGGCACCATGGACGGTGACCGTGAGATTGGCCGTGGCCGTGGCGCCGGCAGTGTCGCGCATGGTGTAGCTGAACGTCTCGGTCAGCGTGTTGGTCGACTGCCGCAGCGCCTGCACGGCAGCATTGGTCTCGTTGACGGTATAGGTGTAGGCACCCGCGGCATTGAGCACGAGGCTGCCATAGGTACCGTTCAGCGCCGTGCCGAGCGTGCCGGCCGTCGCACCGAAGCTAAACGCGGTGACGGTCTTGGTGTCGCCGGCATCCGGATCGGTGTCGTTGGCGAGCACGTTGCCGCTGGCGACCACGCCGCCCGTGCCGTTTGCAACGCCGCCCTTCTCGGTGGCGTCGCCCGTATCGGCAACCGCCGTCGGCACCGTGTTGTTCGACGACGTCGACACGGCGATGTTGAAGGTCTCGCTGGCAGCGAGGCCGCCGAGATCGGTCGACGTGACCCGGATGCCGAGCGTGCCGGCATCGGCCGCCGCCGGCGTGCCGCTGAAGGTCCGCGTCGTGGCGTTGAAAGCCAGCCAGGCGGGCAGTGCTGCGCCGCTGGCAAGCGTTGCGGTGTAGGTGAGCGTGTCGTCGGTGTCGATATCGGTGAAGGTGTTGGCCGGCAGCGCCAGCGAGAAGGCGGTGCCGACGGTGGCGTTCTGGTTGGCGGTCTGGGTCGTGACCACCGGCGCATCGTTGGCACCGTGGACCGTGACCGTGAGATTGGCCGTGGCCGTGGCGCCGGCAGTGTCGCGCATGGTGTAGCTGAACGTCTCGGTCAGCGTGTTGGTCGACTGCCGCAGCGCCTGCACGGCAGCATTGGTCTCGTTGACGGTATAGGTGTAGGCACCCGCGGCATTGAGCACGAGGCTGCCATAGGTACCGTTCAGCGCCGTGCCGAGCGTTCCGGCCGTCGCGCCGAAGCTGACCGCGGTGACGGCCTTGGTGTCGCCGGCATCCGGATCGGTGTCGTTGGCGAGCACGTTGCCGCTGGCGAGAGAACCGCCCGTGCCGTTGGCAACGCCGCCCTTCTCGGTGGCGTCGCCCGTATCGGCAACCGCCGTCGGCACCGTGTTGCTTGACGACGTCGGGCGGAAGACCACATCTGCCCAGTAATTTGCTGCCTGGTAGGTGGCGTTCGGGAAAATACCTGTCGTTGCGGATCCGCCATAACGGTAGACACCGTTGCCGCCGCCGGCGGCGCTGGACAGGGCCGTCAGCGGACCGTTGGTTACGCCGCTGGTGTAGAAATTATTGGTCGCCACGTAGGCGCCGGTGGTGTGGTAGGAGGCGATGTAAGTGGTGTTGGCGGCGATCGAAACGGGCGCCGAGAAGTTCACCGTCTGCCAGCCGCTCGCCGAGGTGTTGGTGAAGGTGGCCGTGGCGAGCTTGGTGCCGGTGGCGGTCCACAGGTCGACGACGTTCTGGCCGGTGTCGCTGGCGCTGCGATAGAACTTGATGGCCGTGATGTCACCGGCAACGTTCGACTGGAACTTGACGCCGAGCTCAAGTTGCTGGCCGTCGTTGAGGTTCGTCTGGGCTGGCGTGTTGGAGGCGCTGAACAGGCTGTAGGTCGTCGGCGCGGTCGACACGGCGATGTTGAAGGTCTCGCTGGCAGCGAGGCCGCCGAGATCGGTCGACGTAACCCGGATGCCGAGCGTGCCGGCATCGGCCGCCGTCGGCGTGCCGCTGAAGGTCCGCGTCGTGGCGTTGAAAGCCAGCCAGGCGGGCAGTGCCGCGCCGCTGGCAAGCGTTGCGGTGTAGGTGAGCGTGTCGCCGGTGTCGATATCGGTGAAGGTGTTGGCCGGCAGCGCCAGCGAGAAGGCGGTGCCGACAGTGGCGTTCTGGTTGGCGGTCTGGGTCGTGACCACCGGCGCGTCGTTGGCACCATGGACGGTGACCGTGAGATTGGCCGTGGCCGTGGCGCCGGCAGTGTCGCGCATGGTGTAGCTGAACGTCTCGGTCAGCGTGTTGGTCGACTGCCGCAGCGCCTGCACGGCAGCATTGGTCTCGTTGACGGTATAGGTGTAGGCACCCGCGGCATTGAGCACGAGGCTGCCATAGGTACCGTTCAGCGCCGTGCCGAGCGTGCCGGCCGTCGCACCGAAGCTAAACGCGGTGACGGTCTTGGTGTCGCCGGCATCCGGATCGGTGTCGTTGGCGAGCACGTTGCCGCTGGCGACCACGCCGCCCGTGCCGTTTGCAACGCCGCCCTTCTCGGTGGCGTCGCCCGTATCGGCAACCGCCGTCGGCACTGTGTTGTTCGACGACGTCGACACGGCGATGTTGAAGGTCTCACTGGCAGCGAGGCCGCCGAGATCGGTCGACGTGACCCGGATGCCGAGCGTGCCGGCATCGGCCGCCGCCGGCGTGCCGCTGAAGGTCCGCGTCGTGGCGTTGAAAGCCAGCCAGGCGGGCAGCGCCGCGCCGCTGGCAAGCGTTGCGGTGTAGGTGAGCGTGTCGTCGGTGTCGATATCGGTGAAGGTGTTGGCCGGCAGCGCCAGCGAGAAGGCGGTGCCGACGGTGGCGTTCTGGTTGGCGGTCTGGGTCGTGACCACCGGCGCATCGTTGGCACCGTGGACGGTGACCGTGAGATTGGCCGTGGCCGTGGCGCCGGCAGTGTCGCGCATGGTGTAGCTGAACGTCTCGGTCAGCGTGTTGGTCGACTGCCGCAGCGCCTGCACGGCAGCATTGGTCTCGTTGACGGTATAGGTGTAGGCCCCCGCGGCATTGAGCACGAGACTGCCATAGGCGCCGTTCAGCGCCGTGCCGAGCGTTCCGGCCGTCGCGCCGAAGCTGACCGCGGTGACGGCCTTGGTGTCGCCGGCATCCGGATCGGTGTCGTTGGCGAGCACGTTGCCGCTGGCGACCACGCCGCCCGTGCCGTTTGCAACGCCGCCCTTCTCGGTGGCATCACCCGTATCGGCAACCGCCGTCGGCACCGTGTTGTTCGAAGTCGATGGATTGAACATCACATCGACCCAGTAGTTTGTTGCTGAAAAAGTGCTGGTCGGGAACAGACTATTGGTGCCGTAAGCGTAGACACCGTTTCCACTCCCGAGCGCGGTCAGCGGCCCATTCGTCACATTCGATGTAAAGTAGTTGGTTGTCGTGGAGTAGCGGCCGGCATTGGTGTGGTAGGACGCCGTGTAGGTCTGTCCGGGCGTCAATGTCACCGGACTTGAGAAATACGCTGTCTGCCAACCACTGGCCGTCTCGTTGCTAAATGTGAGGGTTGCAAGTCGCGTCCCGGTGCTCGACCACAAGGAGCCGGTGTGGGTGCCGGTGTCCTGGCTACCCTTGTAGAAACGTATGCCGCTGACCGTACCAGCCACCGAGCTCTGGAACCGCACCCCGAGTTCGACGGCCGCGGAATCGTTGGTGTTGACGACTGCCGGTGTGGCGCCGCCCGGAAACAGCGATACGTAGCTTTGCCCGCTGACAGTGACCGTTCGTCCCGCCGAGGGCGTTTCCAGATTGATGCTGTCGTCCACGGCGCGCGAAAGGATCGCGTAAGTTCCCGCGGTCTGAGGAGACCACGTATAAGTCCAATTCTCGTCTCCTGCCACGGGATGCCAACTCTGCCCGTTGTCAGTCGAAATCTCGACGCCGGCGACGACCCCGCCGCCCGTATCGGTGGCTGTGCCGGTTATTGTGACCGTCGCCCCCGCCGCAACGGTGGCGGGCGCAGTGATACTGGAAGTTGGAGCGGTCTGATCGGTTGAAGCAACACCTTGGACGAGCCCAGATTGCAGCGTGCCCGGCTGGATGCCCATATCGGCAAGCAAATTGACCATAGCTTGCTGCACGCGGGGATCGGTCGGAGTCGACTGGAGGTCGTGATTGTCACTCAGGCCCCACGCCCAATAGACGGTTCCGGCGCCAAAGACGAGCGCGCCACTCGGCGCGCGGTAAAGGGTCAGATTGTGGGTCGAGACGCCGTTGCCGGTCGTGTTGCCGTAGTCGAGCAGATAGGTACTAACGGGAACCGTCGTCGATGACAGCTTAACGAGGCCGGCCGGGTCAAAGCCGTTATCAGACGCTTCGTCCCATTCGTAGCCGAGATAGTTCTTGGTGAGCGTGGCTGTCTGACCGGGCTGGAGGTTGGCAACGCTCGTGTTCCGCCAAAATCGGAGGTTGGCGTCGTCATAGGGAACTGTGATCGACTGCAAATTATTGCCGACATCGTCAACCTTGAACAACTGTCCGGTCAGGGAGTTCTCAGGGTTGCCTCCACCGACGGCGGGCGGGCTCAGTCGCGGGTCGCGGAAAGTCCCTGTCCACTCGTTGGAAGGATCGATGCTGGCGCTCGGCGACCAGGTTTCCTTATAAGAGATCAGCGAGCGATAGGGCTTGGCGTCACTGCTAAGGCTGTTACCCCAGCGGGTCCGCCAATAGACCTCGTTGCCGCTCCAGAATTGCAGATGAACGCCGGCATCACGCGCAGCCTCGACATTGGCCCGTTGTTGCCCCGACCAGTATTCATCGTGCCCAACGTCGAGATACATCTTGTGATTGAGCAACAAGTTGCCATAACGATCGGCATCGACCCCCGCCATGTACGAGACGTCGTAGCCGTTCTGTTCCAGCCAATAGATGCCCGCATACTCGGCGCCGAACAGGTAGTCCTGCGGTCCGGCGAAGGTGCCGACGCCGCCGCGCGTCGCAATGGGTCGATTGTAGCTGACGGCATAAGCGCGACCGGCGCCCTGCCCCGTCGCCGGGCCGTTGCCACCATAAAAGTTTGCCCCGCCCCAGCCATTGTATGCCTGCCAGGTCTGGTCGGCCGTCTGGAAAACAATGTCGCTGGTGCTGCTGTCGTCGCGGACGATGAACGGGATGTGGTTCTCGCCCAAGGTGCCGTCCTGACGCACCAGCTTGGCGATGTAGACGCCGGATACTGCGTCTTCGGGCACCGCCCACGACGCTGAAACCGCCCAGTTGCCGGCATCAACCATGCCGGTCGCTGCATCGCGCAGGGGTGCAGGCTGGTTCTGCAGACCTGTGTGCTGGAGTGTGGCCACCTTCCGGGCACCCATACCGCCATAATAGCCAAGCCGGTATATGTCGATTCGGTAGTTTGCGGAGTCGGTGTCGATTTTGAAACTGATCGTCTTGCCGTTGTCGACGCTGATGTCGGTCGCAAACCCCTCGATGTTCGAACTCCCGGCTCCGTCGATGCCCCACTCGCTCTCGGGATTGCCCTGCTTCTGGTTCTCCAGCACGATTGCGTTATTGACCGCTGCCGCGGTGACCAGATTCTCGGTCTCGCCCCTCTGCGGGACGGTCAGCGGCCTGGTAACCGAGCCGGAAAGGATGCCGACGCCTTTCGACGTACTAGTTCCCGTTCCGATCTCTCCGCCACCTGGGAGCGATCCATGCCATACCGGCGTCTCGGTCCAGTTTGCCGTGCCATTCCATCCGGAGAGAGGCGATACGTCGCGATCCAGCAGGGGGTCGCTGAACGAGGCCCCGATCGTTCCCTCGCCTGACGACACATGGTCCGGTCCATCATCGAGCCTGGTGCCCGGCAACTGTCCATCGGCGTCGAGCAGGCCGCCACCATGGGCCAAATCGAGAATCCGCGTGGGAGAGGTAAAGTAGCCGCATCCGCAGACGCCAAAGGGCATCCCGAACGAGAAAAACGAAGGAGACCCGGCAACGTGTGGCGTCCCCTGGGCCGAGGGGGCCGATTCAAGGATGACGACGTTTCCCCGAGCACCATGCCTGCTCGCCATCGAGGTGAAATCTCTCCCAGACACTGTCTGGGCAGGCCGCCTCGACAGAAACGGAGCCAGGGGATCATCGGCTGCAGCGCGGATGCCAGCGTGCGCGAAATTCCATGCATCGGCGAGCAGTTGACGCGTGGCCTTGTCGCCGCTTCGCATTCCTGCTTCGTAGATCGTTGCAAGGCTGTCGATCAATGATGACTGGGTGAATATCAATGATGGCTGGGTGACGCTGTTCACATCAGCGTGCACGTCACGGACCACCGCTCCCTGCTCATTGTCCTCTTTGCCGGGCACGGTGCCTTTGCCGGGACCGTCGACAGCCGCACCATCCACGGGCCTGCCAGTCGTTTGGACGGCTGGCGCGAGTTGAAAGTGACTATCCCCATAGGCCGCGTTGCGGAACTTTTCCTTTCGAAGGGCGGCAAACCACCAAGGGGCCCACGAATCCAGCAAAAATGAGCGAGAAGCCCACCGATTGGCTTTGCGATGCATGGCGTACCTCCCCGATCAAATCTGTGAGACCGCACCACGCGCGGATTATAGTCTAGAAAGGGCGAAATACATGTACACCATTGGAGCTAGATCGCGATTTACCTGAAGCGCATCCCGCGATTGATGAATCGATTCCGATGTGTGCTGGACAGTGCTTCAACATCCACCTTTGGAGGTCGATGTTGGCGAGAGCGCTGAGCAGCGATCTGCGGTCACGGGTTTTGAAGGCTTCGACCGATAGCCCGTCGGCACCTGCCGCAGAGTAGCGCTCCCCTTGGAAAAGGCCATCTCCCGTGGGGAACACATCAAAACCCGCTGGCGCGGATTCAAAATTGGATGAAACACCGCTGGCAGTTCACGAAAGCTTACGCGCCCTCCTGCTTCCACGCTACTTCCACGCCGAGTACAAACGCGAGCGCCGCCTCAGAGGGCGGCGTTCAAGCATTTGATATTGCGGTGGCGATTTGGTTGCGGGGGCAGGATTTGAACCTGCGGCCTTCAGGTTATGAGCCTGACGAGCTACCGGGCTGCTCCACCCCGCGTTAGTCTTGAGCGCCGG
>NZ_JACIEE010000015.1 GCF_014196765.1 Mycoplana azooxidifex | reverse complement strand
GCATCTTATGGGTGGTGATAGTCATAATACCAACATTACTCCTACCCACTTAGCTAAGTGGGGGAGCATGTCCGGGCCTTTCGGGGGCCAATTCAGATTCCCATATCTCGGTGCGTCCACGCACTTCTTCGATGCCCATCTTCTCCGGTGGAACGTAGAGGCGGAAGTAATAATTGAACGTATCCCGCTTACCGGGTTTCTTGCTCGTGGATTTTCTCGCCACGATATAATCGAGCGCCATAATGAAAGCCTTATACGAAAGCACGTTTGACCGCTTCCAAAGAGGAAAGCGGCAACACGTCCAGTGATTTGATGAAAAATGGATGACCGGAAGCGCGAATTGGTCGCGCCTTCAACGATCTGGTGCCATCGTATAGGAGATATAGCCGTTGGCTGTCAACTATAAATTTGACATTGCTGCGCGTGGCTGTCTGTCGCCAAGTATAATTCGAAATGATTTCAAATTTTGCTTGGACAGACCAACGCGCCGCGCAAGCAGGTTGCGGGACGAAATCGTAGAGAATTTTCCGCGATTTTCCGTAGGGAATCAGCAAAAAAGCCTGAATTATCAATGATTTCAACATGTTTTTGGTACGCCCAACGGGAATCGAACCCGTGTTTTCGCCGTGAGAGGGCGATGTCCTAACCGCTAGACGATGGGCGCGTCAGGGTCGAGAAGGTTGATTTACCAGATGGTTGCGGGTTTGTCGATCTTCAAGACCCAACATGTCGAAAGTGATTTTGGGTCGCTAACTGGCTTTTTATCGGCTACGCGGCGCAAATGTCGGGGTTTGTCGTGGGTTTGAATTGAAACGGCCCGCCTTAGAGCGGGCCGTTGTTTACTCGACGCCGTCGAGGCCGAGAGTTGTCATCGGTATGAATGTCCGTGTCCCCAACACGCGCGAAGTTCGGCGAACATAAATCCAGAAGAAAATCCAGTTGCCTGCGGGCGCCTGGTACGGCAGTTCTTCGCCGGGCTGTACCGGCCAAGGCCATTTTGGGTTTATCTTCATGCGCGCCCAATGCCACGGTCTGAAACTCGTGTTCGTAGTTGTCATTTCCTATACCTCTCTCCTTGAAAACCTTCTGCTGCGACCGGCAGCCCGGCGGCCCATTTGGGCAGTTCGCTCATGATCTCTTCCATGTCCTCGGCCGAGCCGAAGTCCTCATCGGGCTCGGCTACGATTTCGTCATGGACGGTCAAAATGATCGGGTAGCCAGCCGACTCGAGCCGGGGCATGGCGTCGGCGAGAACGTCGCGTGCCACGGCCTGGGTGGCGTTTTCCGCCAGCATGCCGCCGTAGGTCGAGATTCGCGCCCACGTCGAACTGTTGTGCGGATCTGCGACGATCTTGCCCTTCTTCGCCGGGTCGATCGTCGAGAAGTAGGTGAGGGCATCTTTCCAGATCGGGCGGCCTTCCTCGTCGAGCCATTTCGTCTTGACGGAACGGATGGCCGCGTTCGGATAGAACAGAAACCGGCCGCTCGGCAGCCGCATGGCGAGGAACGTGCCGGCCATGCGGAAGATGATCTTGCCGCCGGCTACGCTGTGCGTGCTGCCGGGGCTGCGCACGGCGTCCATCGCCGCGGCTTCCATGTCGTACCAGAACTGCTTGATCGCCGGGTGCTTGGCCCGCCAGCCGTCGCGGATGTCGATGATTTGCTCATCGGGCAAATCGACGCCGTAGCCTGCTGCCATGGTCTTGAACGCGCCTAGCCCGCCCTGATACCCAAGGGCCAGTTCCGGCACCTTGCCGTGCGACTGACGCTCGTCTTTCGTGACGTCTTCCGGGCGTTTGCCGAGGATGCCGCCGGCGGTGATCTTGTAGAGGTCATGGCCGACGCCACGATCGAAATCTCGAAACGCCTGCAGCTTCCAATCCTCGCCGGCCAGCCACGCCAGCACGCGGCCTTCGATATTCGAATAGTCTGCCGCGACGATCTTCTTGCCGGGCGCCGCCTTGATCAGACCGCGCAGGATGTCTGACACCGCGCTCAGCGGGTCGTCGTAGAGCATGGCCAGCGTCTCGTAGTCACCGGTGGCCACGATATCGATGAGCGTGTTTATGTCGCTCTCGTCGGGCCGTTTCAGGTTCTGCGGCTGAAAGCGCCGGCCGCCCCATCGTCCGGTCGACGCGGCATGGAACTGCAGAAGCCCGCGCACACGGTGGTCGTCGGGGTCCGCGCCGCGCAGCAGGCTCTCGATCTTGGCCACCGATGCCCTTGCGGCCTGGCGCCACAGATCCAGCACTTGCTTGACGACGACTGCGCGCTGCGCGGTGCTGCCTTCCAGCGACCAGAGCCATTCCTGCTTTTCGGGATCGCCGCTTTCCTCGGCCTCTCGCTCGCATCGGATGATGGCGTTTTCGATGCCTTCCTCGTAGATGTCGGAGAGGACGTCCTTCGCCAGGCTGTTCGTGACCAGTCCGCGAGCGCGGACGAAGTTCGTCACCTGATTCCGGTTTGAGCAAGCCGAGACCTCGCTTCCGGGCTGGTTTTCGAATGCCGTGATCTGCCGCATCTGCGCGTCCAGGTCGTCCTCAGCCGCTTCGACGATCTTCTTCGCCGCGTCGCAGAGTTCGCGATCGATGTAAACGCCGCGCTGGTTGATCGTCTGGTCCAGGTGCCAAAGGTCTAGCTCGCTTGCCTTGAGCTTGCGGATCCGGTGCTCGTATTCGCGCTCGACGACGGTGTCCTGCTTGCAGTAGTCGTAGAGCCTGGCCAGCTTTTCCGGGTCGTTCCACCAGCGCACACGCGCGATCTTCTGTCCCCACTCGGTCGTGTAAAGCTCGTAGCCTTCGGCATCCTCCGGCTCGGCGAGC
Source organism: Mycoplana azooxidifex (assembly GCF_014196765.1). Lineage (GTDB taxonomy): Bacteria > Pseudomonadota > Alphaproteobacteria > Rhizobiales > Rhizobiaceae > Mycoplana > Mycoplana azooxidifex. Next base: position 108,277 of record NZ_JACIEE010000015.1, on the reverse strand, counting down.
ACGGCGTCGAAGGGAATCTCGGTGAAGCCGTTGAACCACTCGATCTTGCCGCGCGGCTTGGCCAGCTGCAGCATGAGCCGGCCGCCGATGACGTCCTTGCCCTCTTTGATGCCGACGGCGGGCGCCGCCATCTCGAGCGCGCCGGGCAGCGACAGGGCGTAGCCGGTGGCCATGGTGCAGCGCTGCTTTTTCAGATCGAACACCGGGAAGCCGTGACGCGGGCCGGCGATATGCCGCTCGACGTCCTGCTCGAAAGCGCAGTTGTGCGCCCATGCCTCGGCGGTCGGATCGTTGTCGACGTCGAGGAAGTTCTGCGGCACGGGGTCGCCAGGCAACCAGAGTTCGACCGGCCCGTCGTCGATCGTGTGGCTCATGCACATGATGCGCGTCGTCGGGTGGCGCAGGTAGAAGTGCGCACCGGTCTTCTTGAGCTCGACGGTGCTGCGGGTCTCGTAGTCGCGGTGGAGCTTCATTGCTCGCGCTCCAACCGATACCGGGAAACATTGCCGCGGCCGGAACGCCGGTTCGGAATCGTCCATCCGGTGCCTTCCAGCTTGCGGCGCAAACGGGTGAGCACCACGCGCATGACGCGTTCGGGCTGCTCGGGGCCGCCGCTGTAATGGTCGCGGTACATTTCCTCGACGAGTTCGGGCGAGGGAATCGCGCGCGGATACCGGCGCGCCAACGTGTCGATGATGACGCGCTCTAGCCCCGTCAGAGGTACGTGCTGGAAAATCTCAAGGGGCGTCGGGCCTTCGATGTGGCCGCCGCAGCAGGGGCAAGTGGTCAAAGCATGTCCTCCAAACCCGCGGCAGCGATGCGGGCTCTTGCAACTGGCATGTACTCGTCCTCGCGCTCGCAGCCGACGAACTGGAAGCCCTCAAGCACAGCGGCCTTGCCGGTGGAGCCGGAGCCCATGAACGGATCGAGGATGACGCCACCGGGCGGCGTGATGAGGCGGCATAGCCACTGCATCAGGCTGGTTGGCTTGACGGTTGGGTGCGTGTTGGCACGTTTGGTGAGACCCCGAAGATGCGGGCGGTCTGCTGTTTCTAAGTTGGTGCGGCGATGGGCGGTGTCGGCTTTCGGCTCAAAACCAAACAGCCCCGCATCCCGGTCAGCGCGGCTGGCCTTGGCGCAGTAGAAAAAGCGGGCGGCTGAGCCGGAATCACCGTCAATCGCCGGCATTGGCGCAGTGTCCGCACCGTGATATCCCATCAGGCCATATTCGCCAGCCTTGCGGTTTCCGCTCTTGGTGTCGGGAAACGCGCTGATGACTTCGTCACTGCCGTCATGGACGATGTTGGCGGGCCAGCGGCCGAGGGTGTGCTCGTTGCCGCCGGGAACGCGTGAGCCGTCGATGTTAATCGCGCCAGTGCCATGCTCAAGCACGTTCTCGGCAACCGTTCCGATAAGCGGCTTGCGCGCGAGGCAGATCGGCTCCCATGCAGGCTTTAGGGCTGTGCCCCAGCCTTGCCATTGACGAGACGCTGCGGTTACAGGTGTGCCAGCGCTCAAAACTTCCACAGTTGCGCTCGACAGGGAGCCGCTAACCGAACCGTTTCGCACCTCGCGGTCGTGCCGCACCGCCTCATCATAAAGTCTCTCCATCTCTGGAGGGAGAGAAAGCATGTCGCGCACGACGTCCCAATGGTGACGCGGGGGCATCCCGCCACGGCCATCAAGCCTAGCCCAGTAGCAAGAAGACGATTTAATACCGAGGGCGCGATCGATATTCGAATGCGTCAAAGTAGACATCTTAACTGCTTCAGCATAAGCCGCAGAAAAGGCCCTCCACGCGAGCGGGTTGCCGCCCTTTTTGTCAATGTCCCGCGACACATCATGCGACTTCGGAAACCCCGAACCGTAGACCCAGCCTAGCTGGTCGCGGATTTCAAAACCTGCATCCTCGATCGCAACGGCCATGCGGTGATAGGTGCGCGTGCCGGAAAATGCGACGACATGGCCGCCCGGCTTGAGCACGCGCAACACCTCGGCCCAGAACTCCTCGGAGAACGCGACTTCGCCGGTATCCCACTGCTTGCCCATGAACCCGGCCGCGCCGCGCCCATAAACGTCTTTTGCCGGGGCGCTGCCGGGTTTGCCGAAACGCTTCTGGATCGACACCAGCGCGTATGGCGGATCTGTCACGACACTGTCGATCGTGTTGTCGCCGATGCCGCGCAGGACGTCGCGGCAATCTGCGTGGTGCAACTGTACCGCCATCATACGCGGCCCACGCCGTTCCAGCGCTCGTCGAACTCGACGCCGACGATGTCGTCCCACCGAACGGCCGGCACGGTCGTCATGCGGTTGCCGCACAGCCGGACGAAACCGCGACCGTGTGCGGCGTAGAAGAAGCCGTCGCGCTCGTAGAGCTCGGCCTGGCGGTACTCGCCCCTGGTGAGCAGGATGGCGAAAGCGTTTTCGACACGGGTGAACAGGTTCATGGGTTGAGCGCTCCCCACAGTTCGTTGAATCGGCGCAGAAACAGGCTCTCGGCCTGCTGCGGGTGATAGCCACGGACCTTCACGCTGAGCGGCTTGCCCTCGATGTTCCAATCGTGGTTCGTGGGCGTCATGATCTGCGCCCGCTCGTCGAGCAGGATGCGGTTGTCGAGCGCGCCGATGCTGGCCTGCTTGATCGGCCAGTAGAGGTCGAACTTCTCGGCGATGGCGACTTCGACGTTGAGCTCGATCTGGCCATATGGCGGGATGTGCCCCTTGAGGGGGCGGGGGATGTCTACGAGGTAGGCTTCGGCGGCATCGTGCAGCAGTGCGCCGAGCCTCATGCGGGCGTCGTCGGTCTTCATCTTGCTCTCGACGAGCAGGCTATGCTCGGCGACGCTGTAGAAGGTCGTGCAGTGGCCGGCATAGCGGCATAACAGCGACAGCGCGTGTGCGATGTCTTCGATGCACACGTCCTCGGGGCGCGGGTCGAGCAGATAGAACTGCTTGCCCGTGAATGTTTGGAGCCAGTCGCCGCGTTCTACCACAGGAGCACCCAATGCAGGGCGGCCAGGGTGGCAGTCAGGACTGCCATCGCGCCGAAGAAAAATAGTTGGCGCGCAGGCGCCCGGCTACGCCAAGCGAAGGCAAAATTGACCGAGAATAAAACGGCGGATGTGGCCCATAGTAGTGCGGCGATGAATGTGAGCATTTCGAGATTCCTTGTTGATCGGGGGAGGGCTCAGAGCATGTCCTCGAGCGACGGCGCAGGGACACGACCGCGCGCATACGCAGCGGCCACGCAGCGCACCTGGTGCAAGCTGTCGTCGAGTGCGTTGTGGTAGGTGCCGGCGCGGCCGATGGCGTTCGGGTTCAGCCCGAAGCAGTCGTAGGCCGTGCGGGTGTCGCGGACGTTCCAAAATTTCCACGGTATGGGCTGGCGCAGGGCGTCGGCGACGGATTGCCAGAGGACGCTGTCGAAGTTGGCCCCCTGGCACCAGATTTCGTTGCCGCCGTTGGTGCGGAACCATGCGTGGAAGTCGCGCACCACGTCCGCGATCGGCCGGCAGTCCTGCAGCAGCGCGTTCTGCGCTTCGATCGCCTGCTTCTTCCACCAGGCTTCCGTGCCGGCGTCGACCGTGAGCCCCACGGACTCGCAGCTGGCGCGGTCGATGTTACTGTAGAACGTTGCGCCGGTCTGGCCGGTCGCGGGGGCGAAAACGACGGCGCCGATCGAGCGCAGGACGCTGCCTGGCTTGGTGCCGAAGGTTTCAAGGTCGAACATGATGTGAGCCATTGTAGGTCTCCAGTGATCGTTTCTTTCGACATTGCGGGCGCAGTTGTCCCACGCCCGCAATCGCTCAGAGCATGCCGAGGGCGTGCAGGTAGGTCTCGGTCAGGGCTTCTTCTTCCGCCCGCTTGTTGGCGTCCTGCTTGCGCATGCGGACGATCTTGCGGACAGTCTTGGCGTCGTAGCCCCGGCCTTTGAGCTCTCCGTAGACGTCGCGAATGTCGCCCGCGAGCTCGGCCTTCTCGCTTTCGAGCCGCTCGATGCGGTCGATGAAATCGCCGAGTTCTTTGCCGGCGACGCTGTTGTGGCCGATCGTGCTCATTCGAACGCCGCGCCTTCGTCCTCGAGGTCCTCGAGCCCTTCGACCGGTTCGAATTCCCGATCGGCCTTGACCTTGCCGCCGGCGAGCGGCTCGTCGTGCTTGAGCAGCTGGACGTTGACGAGGCCGAGGCTGACACCGATATTCTCGTTGTCGTACCAGTAGGGATTCAGCGACGAACGGAACCAGCGGCCGTTGTAGAGTTCGTCGGCCTCGTCGGCTTCCTGAACCGGCGCGCCGTTCTTGGCGTAGACGACCTCCGGCGCCGGCCGGGGTTTGCCCTGGCGATCGAAGCACTTCGTGTTCATCCGCAGGAAATACGGGAACTCGTCGGCATAGATCGCCAGGCTCGAGTCCGCCGCCGTTTCCTTGATCGGCATCACGATCTTGGCCTTGGCTTTCTGCGCCGCCGTGAGATTGGCGTCGATGACTTCATCGATCGCCTCGCGTAACACGTCGATATTGGCCTTCGCGGGCACAAGACCGGTGGCGCCCCACTGCTTCTTCTTAGGATCGCGTTCCTTCTTCGACGGGAAACCCGGCGTGATCAGATTGGCGTACATCATCCGCAGCTGGCAAGTGATGATATTGCCGCTCTTTTCCGACTTGAACGCTTTCATCAAAACATCAGACATTATCTTGCTCCATATGGTTCCCGCCAGTTATCCGGCCGGCAGGCGCGCCGTATTCGACGCCTATTCGACGGCGTCGAAATCGCTTGCCGCATCGGCCTTGACGGCCGGGCGGGGATCGTTGACCGGCACGAGGTTCGTGCCGCTGGACTGGCTGACGACCGGGCCGACGCCGTCCTCGTCGGTGCCGTCGGCGACCCATTTCTCGAAAGCTTTTTTCTTCATGACCTTCTCGACCTGGGCCGGGCTCTTGAGTTTCTCGGTGTAGAGATCGGCCTTGCCGAGACCGGCGATCATCAGGTCGTCGACCACGGCGTCGGCGTCACGCCACTTGCGGGTGGCGCGCTTGGCGACGAGCTTCATGCCCGATGGCATCCGGCCGGCGCAGGCTTCCGCGTGGGCGTAGACCTTGAAGGCCGCGAAATGCGCGACCACCTGTTCGGCCTGGGCCATGTAGGTGGCCATCTGGTCGGGGTCCATCTGCGTGAAATCGGGCAAGGTCATCTCTCCAGTGTCGCTGAACTCGGCCTGCGCCAGTTCAAGTGCGGCGGCGCGGGCCGTCGGGCAAATCGCATGCGCCCGGCAGAAGCCGCAGTGCTCGCCGGCCTTGAGATAGACCGTTGGCCATGTGCTGTTGTCGATCCGGCCGTCGACGCCGGTCGCCGCGCCGAAATCGCGCGTGGCCGCGTCAACAAGGGCCGCGGACGTCTTGATGTCGTCCTCGAACTCGAACAGGCTGAACAGGTCGAGCGGGTCGCTGCGGATCCGGCCTTTCGGGTGCGGCGCACGGGGCTGGATGATGTGCAGCGTCACCTTCTCGAGCGGGCGGTTGTGGAAGCGCATGGCCGCGCCGGCGCCGTAGAGCAGCAGCTGCGGATTGTTCTTCGCGTCGACGGCCACGCCCTTGCCGTGCTTGTAGTCGCAGACGTGCAGATGGCGCTCGCTCTCGATGTAGACCGTGGCGTCACCCGTGCCGAAGATGTCCGGATGCAGGTGCGTCATGTCCAGCCGCTGCTCGACGTCGAGTTCGGCGTCCTTGTGGTCTTTCAGCAGCGAGCGGACGAAATCGGTATAGACGGTCACCGCCTCGACCATGTCGTCGTCGATCGGCCAGTAGCGGTTTTCTTCGTGCGGCCCTTCGTCGTCGGTGAGATCGACGAAGATGTTGCCGTGTTCGGCCTTCGTGTCGATCCAGAGCCCCAGGTGGTCCTCGGGCTGCTCATCGTTCGCCAGGCACCAGCCGGCGAGTTCGTGGGCTGCGGTGCCCTGCGCGGCGTAGCTGCTCGAGACGTTGGGGAAGGGCTGCTCCATGGCGATCGAGCCGGGGCAGACCATCCAGCGATGGGCCGCGGACGGTGCCAGCGTGGCGTGCTTGCGCTCGGTGTGGGCGATGGTGCTCATTCGGCACCATCCTTCCGGGCGACTAACATCGCGTCGGCGAGGGTGTAGCACCACGCGGCGTCTTCGTGCGCAAATGTGATGGGCCGATCCTTATTGGCCATGAAGCCGGCGAGCGCTTGCCCGGCGAACCAGTCGCGCAAACTCATGCCTTTGCTGACACCGGTGGCGAGGGCCTTGGCCGAATGCATTCCCTCGGTCGCACGAAGGTCGGCGAACACCGCGGGGTCGAAATACTCGGCGGGGAACGCCGGGCCGCCATCTTTGATTTTCTCGCTCATAGAAACGCTCCTGCGGAAATGGCGAGGCCAATGGCGCCTGCGCCGGTAAGGCATAAGCCGAAGTTGAAGGTGCGCTCGGCGGCCTGTCCTTCTTCGAAGCTCCGCGCGAGCCCGTAGGTCGTGACGGCCGCGCCGACGACCATGGTAAAGAAGCTGACGACGGCGAAGCCGAGCACGCCGAAAAGGCCAAGGGCGCTGATCATGTCAGCCTCCGAACGACGAGTGCTTGTTCAGCACGAATTCGTAGCTGCGCCATCTGACACGCAAGCCGCGGGGGCGCTCCGCCGCGACAGCTTCTTTCGCGGCCACGTATGCCGCCGCAGCGGCCTCGCTGGCGAAGACCGCATCTGGGTAGTCGTTCGACATAACGACCCACACTTTTCCCATTTCGAAACTCCCTTCTATCTGTTCAGGAAACCGCCCTGAACCAGCAGGGCGGAAACCTGAGCAGACGAGCCGCTCAGTCTTAAAGCTCGGCCGCGGGCAAGCCCTTCTCGGCGCGCTTCGACTTGACGAACTCGACGGCTTCCGGAAGGCGGCCATCGGGGATGTCGGAGAACTTGGTGACGCTGAACTTCGCGGTGATCTCGCTGAAAAGCTGGCGCCGGCTATCCTGGTCGGCTGCGGCGTCGTTAACGTAGGCGACCGCGAACTTGCGGGCGTTGTCCATCGTCACCTTGACCTCGGGGGCCTCGGGTTCGCCGGTGTCGGAATTGTCGTCCGTAGTTTCCTCGGAACTTTCGACATTCTCGGGAGCAGAAGATTCAGCCGGTTCTTCGGCCGCGGCCTGTTCGGTTTCCGCCGACTTGGTGGCGGCAGTCTCGGTGGCCTTTCCTTTGCGCTTGGCCGGGGCGGCGGATGCGGTTTCGGGCGCGCCCTGCGTGACCGTGTTTGACGGGGCGGTGACGGCGGCAGTGCTGCCAAGCAGGGCGACGGATAACTGGCGAAGGTCGGTGAGGGCCATGGCCGCGTTGTCGCCGGTGATCTCGATCTTAATCATGTGTGCTCCTTGGTTTCTAGCAGGGTACGGGTGGTTCGGTGTATGGGTGACACTAATACTCTTGCTTAATTTTGTCGATAGATTCTTTTCGATAGTTTCGACAAATTTTTCACGCATCGCCGAGCACGCGTGCGATGCTCTCCGACTTGCGCATGACCGCTTTCTGCACCTGCTCGTCGATCGAGCGCGGCAGCATCGCAAAGCGCACCACGCAAGCGTTCTTCTGGCCGATCCGATGAATGCGCATCGAGGCCTGGGCATTGTCCGCCGGCACCCACGAACTCTCGAGGAACAACATGTCGCTCGCCGCTGTCATCGTCAGGCCAGTGCCCGCCGCGCCGATCTGGCCAATCATGACGCGCACCTTCGGATCCGTCTGAAACCGATCGACGAGCGGCTGGCGCAGCGGCTGCGTCGTGCTGCCCTCGATCTTGACCGCCCACTCGTTGATCCCGCGCGCGTGATAGATCGCCCGCAGCGCGTCGGTGTGGTGACCGAATACGACGATCTTCTTGTCGGTCGTCTCGAGCCACATGCGCAGCCATTCGATCACGGGCTTGACCTTGGCCAGGCCCGTCGCCCGGCGCAGCGCTGCGAAATGGGTGTACTGGTTCTTGAGCCCCTCGACGCCCTTCGTTTCGAGCGCCTCGCGAATCTTTGCGATGTCCTCGGGGTCGATGCCGAGGTCCTCGTCGGTTACGCCAGCGTCGACATAAAGCTCGCCGAAGCGAATGCTCGGCAGCTGCGGCAGCACGTCCTTTTTAAGGCGCCGCAGCATGAAGCCGTCCAGCTTCTCGTTCAGCTTGGCGTCGTTCTTCGTGCCGACGATCTGCATGCCGACGAAAGCGTGCCGCATTTCGCAGAAGTGCGCTTCGAACTGCTGCTGCGTCCAGACGCGGCCGGTCTTCGGCGAGCGCACGCGGTCGGCGTCGAGCGCGCGCAGGTGGCTATAGAGTTCGCCGCTGTGATTCGGCATCGGCGTGCCGGTGAGCGTCCAGCACCAGTCCGCGAGCGCGAGCACGCCACCTTCGTAGCCCGGCGGCTCGCTCAAATCGCCATAGGCGGCCTTCGTGCGCTTCGACCCGGCGTTCTTGAGGAAGTGGCCCTCGTCGAAGATGACGACGCACCAGCTGTTCGTCATGACGAAATCTTTGTGCTTCCCGGCCAGCCCCTCGTAACTGGTGACGAAAACGGACCATGTGCCGTTCGACTGTTCCTCGACCTGGCGATGCCAGTGGGTGACGAGCGAGGCGGGGCAGACGACCAGCACGAACAGCGCCGGCAGCCGATCGACGGCGCGAATGGCCTGCATCGTCTTGCCAAGCCCAGGCTCATCGGCGAGCATGGCGCGCCGTCGAGTGGACAACCACTCGATGCCTTCCTGCTGGTACGGGTCTGGGGTCAGCCGCATGCGTCTGTCGTCCTACAAAGTTCGAAACTATCAACTACTTAGGCAACGGAGAGCCGCGCCAGCCCCAGGTGGAAGATGGCGATACCGTCAGCCTCGTCGAAGGTGCCCGGCTGGTAGCCGCGATCCATGGCCTCTGCCATCATCGCCTCTTTCGAAGCGTTGCCGTTGCCGGTCCAGGTCTTCTTGATCTCGCCGACGGGCAGCCCTTCGTAGGGAATGCCGTGTTCTTCGCACCATTCGGTCAGTACGGCCATCAGCCCGCCGTAGACATGCGCGGCATCGACGCCCTTGTGGCGACGGACTTCTTCGAAGTAGACGATGTCGACCGGATACGCGGCCTGTAGCTCGCGTAACCGCTGGCGGAACTTCACGAACCGCATGCCACCGCCTTCGTAGCGGCCGCCCTTGACGGTCCAGGTTCCGGAAATGTGGGATTTCTCGGTGCCGATGCAGAAGCCGCAGCTTGTGCCAAGGTCGAGGGCAAGAACGGACTTCATCAGCGACATCGTAGGAATCTCCTCTCACATCATCAAAGGCTAAATAGGAATTTGATCCTAACTGCGATCCAAAACATCAGGATCCGGTAAACCTGTCAATAGCTATTGCGGCTGCCCCGTCGCGGCGCCTGTCATCATTGAGATTTCCGGTGTGGATAGCGTCGAGCAGGATGGCGCAGCACGCCATCACATGCGCCAGGTGGTGCGCGGCGCTGTCGCTGGCAAGATCCTCTCCGTCGCGGAACGCCAGCAGGTGGCGGTCGATCGCGTCGGTGTAGACGCTGGTGGTGATCGTCTTGTCGCGCCAGTTGAACCGGCCGTACTTGACCGCGCCGTTCGTCATGGCGCGACCGAGCTCGAGGATGGCGACTGGCGGGATGGCCGCGGTGCCGGGCTTCAACTTGCCGAGTGCTGTCTTCGGATTGTCGTCGGGAAGGACAGATTGGACGTCTACGCCGGCGGGGACTTCTAGGATTACACGCTGGCCGTAGTCTCGATTCTTCCACCAGGTACTCGGCGCCCGATCGATCGGTCCCTCGACACCCGGCAGCATCGGCTCGTCCGCTGTTTCAGCAATTCTGTCGATTTTGTCGGACATGGTCAGATCCCGTACTCTTCAAGAATCTCTTCGGCCTTGGCGCGTAACTTGTAGAGCCGCCGGCCGGCGCGAAGCTTTGTGAAGAACGTCGGATCGCCGAAATGGATGTAGCCGAAACGTGTTTGGGACATGCCGCTTAACGAAAGGGCTGCCTCTAACTTCGGCGCCAGTTCGTCGGCCGACGGCGGGGGCGCAGGGCGCTTGGGAGTGGTTTTTGTCTTCTTCATATCCGGCATATTAACTTGCGTTTGTCGAAAAGCAAGAGTATTTGTCGAAATATGTAGACCTAAAATGGCCTACACGCCGAGTTCTGACAAATGGGGATTTCCGATGATGAAACGACTGCTGATGATTGCGGCCATGGCCATGGTGGCGGGCTGTTCGACGAGCGAAGCCGTGCGAAGCGGGGAGGGCGGCCGCGACGCGCGCCCGGCCGAACGTTCGCCAGGGTGGACGCGCGACCACTGCGCAGACTGTGGCGGCCGCGGGCCGACCTACGCCGGTCAGGGGAGGCCCCGCCCATGACCCCCACCCCCGCACCGGAAGGTGCAAGCGCAGTGACGGAAGAGACCGTGACGCTGACACGCTCGGAGATCGACAGCTTGCTCCGAGCCGCATACCCGTTCTCTACGAAGGAAGAGCGAGACAGAGGTCTGGTAAATGTCCTTTCCCTTCGTCCTCCCGTTCCGGGCGCACCGGAAGGGGCGCGGATGCTGGAGGAGAGACCGGAGCGGGTACAGGCGGCTTTCGAGGTTTTCGCGGGAAAGACGGACACCGGACCTAACGCAACGGCAATGTTCGAATACACCGAGCGCCTAGAGGCCTCCCTCGCCACCGAGCGCGCCGCCCGCGAAGCCGCTGAGAAGGAGCGGGACGAGCATGCCGCCGCATTCGCGGTTCTCGATGATAGCGAGCAGGTCTTGCAGGCCCGCGTCTCGCGGCTTGAGGCCGCGTTGGGGCAGGCCCGCACCAGCATGCGCAACGCTCGCGGCGCGATCGAAAGCAACCAGGTTGAGGACAAGGACGTGCACCGCACACTAACCGACGCCATGGGGCGGATCGACGCCGTTCTCCGCGCCGTCCTCGCCCGTACAGGAGAACCGAAAGATGAGTGAGGTCATCCGTCTCTACCTGCCGTGGCTGCTATCGGCCATCACGATCTACATGACCGTGCTCGCCGGCAACAAGTCGCGCAACGCGTGGCTGCTCGGTCTCGCCAATCAGGCGCTGTGGCTGGTCTGGATCTTCGCGGTCGGAGCTTACGGCCTTCTCCCCATGAACCTAGCACTGTGGATCGTCTACGGGCGCAACCATTTGAAGTGGAACCGAGCATGAGCGGATTGCAAGAAGTTCTATCCGAGATCAAGCGCCGCCGCGTCCTGTGCCGAGAGAACAACGTCGCGCCAGGAACGGCCAACGAAGACGCGATCTATCGTATCTGCGAGGAGATCGTGTCGAATGCCCTCGCCGAGCGCACCCGCGCCCTCTCCCAGCTTGAAGCGGGGAAGGTGGGCCCTCATAGCGAAATGGCGCGAGCAGGTGCAGTCGTACTCATGAAGGCCGAGGAGGACTCGAGGGGCGCCGGGACGGACACCTATCGCGACGTTGCAGTGAAGGTTTGGTCGGCAATGTCCACCCTCGCCTCCCCATCCCTTGCGCCGGAAGCGGAGCCGGTGGCGTGGCGGTACGAGGACTGCTCTCGGAGCCAAGGGTGGGACACGACGTACAGTGCGTTTGAGCCGTCCCCGTCGCCCTTCATCGCAGAGGTAACGCCGCTCTACGAAGCCACCCCCACCCATGCGGTAGACGCCGACGCGGTGATTGAGGCGGACGACGGGTGGACGAAAGTTCCCGAGGAACCGCCACTTGAGCTTTTGAAATCGATCAACATTGATAATCAGGTGCTCGCCTACGAGAAGGGCCGTTACTACAACGCTTGGTTCACGTTTGAGCCTGGCGAAGGCGCATGGTTTTGGACGGATGACGCCGACAGCGAGCCGGACCCGTCGCACTACCGCGCCCTCTCCCTCCCGCCCTCTGCCGACAAGGGGGAGTGAGATGGCGAAACTCAACGGAAGCCAAATATCACAGCTTCGCGCTCTTTCCGAGAGCGACACGCCCTTGTGGGGTGGCTGCCCGCCTAACACCCAAAGGGTGGACCCGGATCTGTCCAAATTCATCGCGGAGGGATTCGTCATATGGACCGGCCGTGGTTACGTCCTCACCGACGCCGGCCGCTCCGCCCTCTCTGGTGACGCCAATGCTGAGAGGGAGGTGTGATGGCCAAGCTAAATTGGAGCGGCGAAATTCCGTACCACGTATCCCGCCCATCAAAGGGCGTCCATTACTCAATCGAATTTGTCGAAGCGCCCGTTTCCTACTTCGAATTGCGCGGGGTCGGAGTGTTCCCATTTCGTAAGTTCCTGACGCTTTCAGACGCGAAGGAGGCGGCGCAGCGCATTCACGACACCCGCAGGAGCACAAGCCATGATTAAGCCGACAGAGGCAGCACAGACACCCGTCATCGAACGAGTTCAACGCCTAATCCGCGATCTGGAGGCCGGCGCTATCCTAGGCTACGACGGACCGCAAGAATACTGGACGTCGAGAATGGGAGCCGAAGCAAGCGCCGAGGTTGCACGTCTCCTCACCGCCGCGCTGGCGGTAGAGGCGGGGACGGTGGGCGTGAAGCCGCTGGAGTGGACGGAAGGCGTAGGCTTGTGGACAGCGCAAACTCAGTTTGTCGCCTGCTACTCGGTATGGGAAGTCGATGCTGACAAGTGGCGGTGCAGTTTGCTTGACGGGGATTTCCCTACAGCGTACGCCGCCAAAGCCGCCGCGCAGGAAGACTACGAGGCCTGCATCCGCTCCGCCCTCACCACCTCCCCGGCATCGTCGGGGGTAGAGGTGGAGGCTGTGGCGACGGCAAAGTGGGTTGGTGAGGAAGGATCCTTCCCAAAGGATGCGCCTGTCACTATCCTAGCCGTAGACAATGACGACCCGGACGTTCCTGCCAGACGTGCAGCGTGGGTGAGATATTGGCCTGAAGGGCGAGATTTCCCGCGGTACAGATCGTGCGATATGTGCGACTTGGAAGTCGCCGCCCCCTCCCTTTCCGCTGGCGCAGGAGGTGAGGAACGTGGGTAAGCCCGATCCTGCCGAATACATCAAGCAGCGCTGCACCAAAGCCCTCATCAGCCACAAGGAGCTCATGGCCGGCGTGCGGCGTCATGACGTCTCGCGGCTCCGCCAGCGGCTCTGCGTCGAGCTCAACCAGGTGTTCGGGCTGAGTGCGACCCGCATCGGGCACCTGCTCGGCGGCCGCGACCACACGACCGTCATCGCGGCCTGGCGCAAGTTCGGTCACGCCGGCGACGCCCGCACACGGCGCAGGCTCACCGACGACGAGCGCGACAGGCTGTTCGAACTGCACGCCGGCGGCATGTCGGTCGCAGACATCGCCCGCGCCATTGGCTGCTCGCACGCAGCCGCGTCGACATTACTTCGGCCCGACGTCATGGCCCGCCGCGTTCAAAACCGGCGCGAGGGCCTGCGCAAGCTGCGCGCCGCGAACGCGGAACTGCGCGCACAACACGCGCTGCCGTGATTGTCGAAAGAATCGAATTCACTTCATCTACGAAAGGGGACAAGAATGGCCGTCCACACCAGATGCGCAGAAGTAACCGCCGATGCTCGATAGACCCGCCATGACCGAATCAGCCCTCACCAAGCACCAGCACGCCCTGCAATACGCCGCCCTTGGCATCCGCGTCTTTCCGTTATGGCCAGGCACGAAGATCCCCGCGCTGCAGGCGTGGCAACACGCGGCCACCACCGAAACGGCCAAGGTCGACAACTGGTGGGAAGAAAACCCGCATTACAATATCGGTGTCGCGACCGGCCGCGGCATCATCGCGATCGACGCCGATGTCAAGAAGGGCAAGCCGGGCGCGCAGAGCCTCGACGCGCTCGACCTCGAGATCCTGCCCACCACGTTCCGCGCAAGCACCCCCTCGGGCGGCAGCCACACGCTGCTCATAGTCGACCGCACCATTGCCAACCGCGCCGACACGGTCGACGGCTACCCCGGCATCGATATCAGGGGCGAGAACGGCTACATCGTCGGTATCGGAAGCACCACGCCCGAAGGGACGTACACGGCACTCAACGACGCCCCCATCGCCACCGCACCAGACGCCCTCTACGAAGTACTGGGCAAGCGGCCCAACCACCAGGCCCACACGGACACGCCGGTCGTCGATCTCGACACCGAGGCCAACGTCGCCAAGGCGACGACATGGCTCATGCTGCGCGCGCCCAAAGCGATCGAAGGCGAGGGCGGCGATCAGAACACATTCCAGACCGCGGCGATGCTGCGCGACTTTGGTTTGTCTCAGGCCGTCGCCCTTGACCTCATGCTCGAGCACTGGAACGAATCCCACGCCGAGCCCCCATGGCAACCGGACGAGCTCGCGCTCAAGGTGCAGAACGCTTTCACCTATGCGACGGGGTCATGGGGCGGCAAGACGGCCGCGGCGGACTTCGATACTGTCGACGAAGAGTTTGACGTGTCGACGATCGATATCGGCACGCCGCCAAGCAAAGAGGCCATCGCCGCCGCGCAAGGCAAAACGCCACCCAAACGCTGGAAGATTTACCAACCCGGCGCGTCCAAACTCAAGGCCACGGCCACGCCGCTCAATCCCCTCATCGACGGCATCATCAACCAGAACTCGTTCGTGGTGCTCTATGGCGCCCCGAACGCGGCGAAGACCTTCAACGCGCTCGACATGGCGGGCGCTATCGCGTCCGGCCAGCCGTGGTGCGGAAGAGAGACATCGCATGGCGCCGTGCTGTACATCGCAACGGAAGGCGAAGGCGGCATCTTCCGCCGGATCGCGGCCCTCGCCATTCACCGCGGTCTCACAGACGACGCGCCGCTGTTCCTCGCGCCCGTTGGCGTCAACCTCGGCACGACGGAGGAAGACGCCAGGGCCATCGCCCGATACGGCATGCTCGCCGCGAAGAAGGCAGACCTGCCCTTACGGCTCGTCGTCGTCGACACGCTCGCCCGTTCGCTCGGTGGCGGCGACGAGAACAGCGCGCAGGACATGGGCGCCTTCATCCGCAACATCGATCTCATCCGCGAAGAGACCGGCGCCACGACGATGGTCATCCACCACACGGGCAAGGACGAGAACCGCGGCGCACGCGGCCATAGCTCCCTCTTTGGCGCGGCCGACACGGAGATACTGGTGCGCAAGGACGGCGAGATCGAGACCACCAAGCAGCGCGACCTGGAGATGCTCAAGGACCCGCTCCTGTTCAAGCTGGTGGACCAGGCCATTGGCGAAGACCCGACAGGCAGGGAACTGCACTCGGCGATCGTCGAGTATGTGGACGTCAGCGAGTTCGACGCGCCGGCGGTGCTGACGAGCGATGAGCTCGCGCTTTTCGAAGTGTTCAAGCGGCTGGCAGAGGTCTCCGAACTGGAAGGACGCAAGGGCGTGGTGACGTGGCGCGAGTGGCTTTTCGCATTTTACAGGTCGCGGGACACGGGTTGGAGGGAGGGGGAGAGGCCCCCCTTCACGGAGCGGCACGTGGGTACCTGGAAGCACGCAATCGAGGGCGTGAAGTACGTCATAAAAGATGGGCGCAACATGTATCGACTCGGGCGCGGGAAGTGAACGGAAGTGAGAAACGGAAGCGTAAAATCAATGACTTACGCGAACGGAAGTGAAACCCACTTCCGTTCACTTCCGTTCGATTTCGCAAGAGGCGAACGCATCAACGACAATTGGAAACGAACGGAAGTGAACGGAAGTCCAACGGAAGTGGAAACGGAAGCACGAAATCAAACACTTAGCTCGAACGGAAGTCGAACGGAAGTGGCCTTTTGTCGTAGTTTCTATAGGGCTCGGCATAGCGGTCGGGGGCACTTCCGTTCGGGTGTCTGTCCCCCTTTAGGGGGGGACAGCCCCCACGGATGCCCACGCAGCCCGGATTTCGAGAATGGGTATTTGTCGTAGTTTCGGAAAGCAGCAGCATCTGGCCCCGACTTTTTGGAGTTTCCGAAAAACCGGGTGCGCCCGACTTTTTGGAGAAGGTGAAAAACAATGAGCGGTGACGACGAACACGAAGCGCGGGACAGGCTGGACGCATACCTGACGAAGCTGGCCCGTCCGGCCAGGGGCGGCAAGCAGATGCGACGGGCGGAAACGGTCAAGGCGGCGCGTGATGGGATTGAGGCGCACAATCGCCGGCATCATCGCCAGCGGCGGCGCAAGCTCAAACACGCGGTGCCCGTAATCGAGACGGCGCCACGGTATGGCCGGTACAATCGCCCGGCGTTTAGCCTGATCGAATTGTTGCTGATCCGGACGGACGGCGCCAAGTGGTACACGTTCGCGCAGTTGCGGGCGTTGTTGCCGGAGACGACGACGAACGGCGCCAAGGCGATCGTGTTTCAGAAGGCGCGGCGCCTGGGTCTGGTCGAGCGCATGGCCGTGGTCGAAGATCCGGAATCGCCATGGTCGGCAGGTGAAACCCCGATTGAACGGTACAGGCTCGCGAACAAACCGAAGTATCGATATCGGATAGGGGCAGAATCGGGCGCAGAGCGGGCCAGGATGCGCGAGAAGTGGCGCGCCTATGGCGAGGTAGCCGGCGACGATGAAAACGCGTAGGCGGGGCGCTGTGTCGATTTTAGCGAATAACGGAGACCGACAGCGATTTGACGGGAACGGGCTGGATTGGGTATGGTGCCCGCCTTGTGACTTTGAGGGGCGGACATGCACGTTGTTATCAGGGCAGGGGAATTGATCGCGGCTGCGGCGATCGTGTTTGTCGAGGCGATAATGTCGCCGGCGACGGGTGCGCTTGCGGTGATAGCGGCGATCGGGGTTGTCGCCTGGGCCTACTGGACCGGCCAAATGTGAAAACGGCGCCAGTGCGGCGCCGTGGTTTCAGAGCATATGCGGGGCGATGAGCGCCAGCACGAATAGCAGGCAAGCGGCGCGCGCGGCGAGTGTCAGGACGTCGATCATTCGAGCACGGGGCGGTATTTCGCCCCGTCCCATATTTCGAGTTCTTCGCGCTTGGCTTCCTTGTAGCTGCGGTACGCTTCGCGCATGGCGTCGTCGTGATCGCGCGCACCTATCATGATCCAGCCGTATCGGCCTTTGCAACGGTAGCTGATCAGGCCAGGGGCGGCGAGGGGGCGGTTTGTGAAGTCAGTCATGGCGCGTCACTGCAGCAATTCAAAGGTGTCTTCATCGATCGCGACGCCTGTCCAATCCCAGTTCGGAATTTCCAGCTTTTCGCCTAGGCTGGTCTTCACCCATCGAACGCGGTCAATGGTCTTATCGAACTCAGCGGCAACGATCGTTTTGCCGGTCAAGAGGCGCATGTACTCGATCGCTCGGCGCTTGTCGTAATTGCGGCCATCTCGCGTACCTTCGCGGGGGCGCCGGTCGGCCTTGCGAAGGGCGTTGTATGTTTCGGCAGTCATGCCGAACTTGAACTTGGCCCAAGGGTTGATGAGTTTGATTTTTGTTTCGGCTAAGGTCTTCATGTCGGTTTTCTCCATTCGTTAAATTCGACACTGGCGACGCGTCAAAGCGCGATAAGCCAGACGGTGAGCGATGCGCAGAACGCGGACAGGGTGAGGAATTCGAGGGCCATCTCGGCGCAATCTTTGAGGGTGAGGGGCGCGTCGGTCATACCCGGAATCCTTCATCAAAACCGTCTGCGCTCCAGACATAGACGTTGCCGGTTTCGTCCGGCATGCCGCCGGCGAACCAAGCGCCTTTCCAGTCGAGTTTGACCGCAAGAGCCTTGGCAGCCGCATCATGGTTCTGTTGCGAGTTCAGCGCATGGCTCCAGCTGACAGTAACGGATCCTGCAGAGGCTGTGGCCTTGACGCGCGAACCGCGGAAATTGGTAGGCCCGAGAAACTTAGTGACGATAGCTTGACGCATTTGTAGATCCTCTGTTTTCGATAGTTTCGACATTGTGGGCAAAAGAAAAGCTGTCCCCGCTTTGGTGCAGTAATAACCCGCGGCCAGCTTTGAAGTAGTTGAGGGCGTTCATTTGGTGCGCCTCTGTGTGGGTATCTGGATCTTGAAGGAATGACGGGCGGCGCGCTCATCTGCATGGCGCGCGGTAGGGCTTACAGGATTGCGCGGCGCAGCGGCGGGAGCGTCCGTTAGTAAGATCAATGGTCGGCGATATGGCGAGAAATAGCGCATGTGATTGTTCCCCGTTGTTTATTCGGAAACGCGCCAGCCGTGTTTCGCCTTTTCGGCGATCCACTTTGCGCGTTGCTCATGTGTGGATGGGAAGCAAGACCACTCGCGTTCCGGGCCGATATCGTCGGCAGGGATGATGAAGGTCAATTTCAGGCCAGCGGCGGTGCGGCGGGCGATCGCTGCTGCGATGATGGCAGGTGTCTTGGACATGGCCTATTTCCCCGTGGCTAAATGTCGAATATGATTCTTTCTACAACCAGCGACATAAATATGCAAGAGGCTTTTTAGTGATATGACCCTACTCCTGACAAATGAGTTTCCGCTTAGCGATGAAGAGTGCCAGGCGCTGCAGATTGACAAGCGCGAGGCGCACGTGGCTTGGCTCTTGCTTTTTAGCGAACGTGGAGAGTCCGCAATGGTGCGCGCGGGATATTGTAATAGTATTACATGGGATATGCTCAGTTTGAGCAAAAGCTACGCCCGCGCCGTTGAAATCATGACGAAACATTTCCTTTCCGTGGTCGCCGCGCCGGCGGCGCTGGCGGTGCAGTACAAGCTCCTGATAGCGAAAGACACAGCGCCCGGCGTCAAGCACCAGATCGGCAAGACCTTGATGGAGATGGCCGGCTATGGGCAAGGCGAGGCTGGCGATAAGCCGGTTGACCTCGACAAGCTCGACGCCTCGACGCTCGACGCGCTCATCCAGGACCTCGAGGCGCGTAAGCAAGGCATGGCCAAGACGATCAGCCTAACAGCGCTCGGGGGCTCGACGATCGAGGCCGATACCGGGCATAGTGTGCCAGTTAGCGCGCCAGATGATAGCCAACTAGCTGATATGCTTTAGCTTAATACAGCCTCTAGAAGGCGGCATGTCCTCGAAACCGGGCCTCGCCCCCTGGCCGGCTCCACCCCCTGGGGGTGCCCCGCGCCGCAGCTGCTGCACGTGCTAATCCCGATTTTCCTAAGCGAGCGAAAATTTGTCGGTTTCACTCTTGCAAACAGTCCTACATTCATCTACAAAACCAACAGCGGGCTACACAACGACGGGCAGGAAGAAATGCATACTCCCCGGTGCACACCTTCCCACCCCGACCACAACCCGCCAACTCCTGCCGGCAGCGCGCCAACCGTCCCCTCCCGACCATATCGCGCTGCCGGCATCCTTCTCCCCGCAACAGAAAGGCCATCCGGATGTCGCACAACGAACAGCAGATCGAGGCTGAAATCCAGGCCAAGGGCCTGAATGCGCCCCGTCTCACGCCGGCCCTGATTGACGATACGATCCTGGCAGAGCAGTACCACGTGTTCCCCGGAACCACGCTGACCGTCTGCGCGCTGACGCTGCGGAACGGCTTCCAGGTCACGGGCGAAAGCGCCGCCGCAAGCCCCGAAAACTTCGACGAAGCCATTGGCCGCAAGATCGCGCGTGAAAATGCGCGCAACAAGATTTGGGCGCTCGAGGGGTACCTGCTCAAGCAGCATCTGGCCGACGCCGCCGTCCGAGGGAAAACGACCCTCTGTGATGACGACGACATTCCATTCTGAGTTTCATGGCGGGGCGTTAGTCCTCCTAAACTTGCCCGACCGGTGACAGGAACAAGGCGACTCTCGTTGGTGTAGAACCTGGCCGTGACGCCCCGGCCGCTCCCTGAAAAGGGCGGTGCAAATGGAGCGGCCCAAGAGCGCAGACCGGGCATTTCTCAGACCGCTTGCAAGTTGTAACTGCTTGCAACTCGGGTTGCGCCGCAAAATACGGCCTTTTTCGACCCGGAAAGCGCACCGCGCGACATCAACCGCCGCGCACGAAAAAGCCCCGGCAGATGGCCAGGGCTCAAAACTCCGAAAATCAATTGTCGCGGTTTCAGACGGGCCGCTTGCCGAGCCCCAAAATCGCGTCGAGATCGGGCATGAACGCCGATTTCAGCCCCTTGGCCTTTTCCGCCATCTGCATGGCCGCGGCTGGCAGCATGTTGTCGCCGCCGTCGGGCCGCATTCGGGGCGCTTCGGCCTGGGCCGGCATTTCCATGCCGCCGGCGAGGCCCGCGAGCATGGATCCGATCGGCGTTTCGGCCGGGGCAGGGGCGGGCATGGCCATCGGCGCTGCCGGTGCGGCGGTCGGCCAGTTTTCCTGACCTTTGGGCCCGTCGGGTGCGTTGACGGGCATTCCGCCGAACAGGCGCTGCGCGTTTGCGCGATGGCCGCCCATCTGCGAATTGACCTTGTCGGCGACGGTGCCGGGCGCGCCGCCGTTGTTCACGTCGCTGGCACCGTACCGGCCGACCCCGCCGGCGTTGATGGCCGAATAGACGTCCATCAGGCCCATACCGGGTTTGACGCCGGTGGCGCGCAGGTATTTCGCGACCGCGCCGTCGGGGCCAAGCTGCGATCCGACCGGATTGTCCCAGTCAACGCCGTATTGGCGGGCCTGCGGCTCGCCGAACTGGATGAAGCCCTTGTGTTGGCCCCATTGCGTCGTCGGCCCGGTCTTGACGGGGTCGAAAGTGCCGGCGGTTTCGTAGGAAATGGCCGTCGCCAGGTCGAGCGGGTCGATGCCGAGCGACATCGCGGTCGCGCGGATGGCCGCGGCAAGGTCAGTGTTCGGGTTTGCGGCCATTCCGGCGCCTCCTGTCCAACAATTCGTCGAACATACCGCAATCCATTGACCGACAAAAGCCGACACGTTATTTTGCGCTCGTTTCGTCGTTAACGCCGCGTCGCGACCGGTTGTCGGAGATGGCAAACCATGGCGCAGCCGAAGCAATATGAACGATTCGCGGACTTTTTCGGCATGGTGCCGACGAGTGCGTTTCCTGCCGCGCAGGTCGAGACCGAATTCGACCGGGTGAAGGAATCGCTCGATGAGACCCAGGCAGCGCTGGCGGATCTGCGACGGGATGACGGCGAACTGGCCAACGAGACGGTCGGTCTGGACCAGCTGAAACCCGAAGTGACGTCGAACGTCAACGCGAGCGTGGCCGCGGCGGCGGCATCGGCGTCGTCCGCGTCCGGCTCGGCTGCAGCGGCGGATGCGTCGGCGGTCGCGGCAGCGGCTTCCGTCGCCAGTTCGGTAAAACAGTCGGATATCGGCGTCACGGTGCAGGGCTACATCGCCGGGCTGGCGAGCATAACGTCCTACGGCTTCAATCTGGCGGACAGCGTAGACGCGGCGGCGGCGCGGAGCGTGCTCGAGCTCGGGACTGCGGCCACGCAGGCCAGCAGCGCCTTCGCGACCGCAGCGCAGGGCGCTACCGCCGATACCGCGGTCCAGCCGGGCGACCTTGGCACGGCCGCTTACGAAGACACGACGGCGTTTGCCACGGCGGCGCAGGGCGCGACCGCCGATACCGCGGTCCAGCCAAGCGCCAGCCTGACGGCCATCCGGGCGCTGACGCCGGCGGCTGACCGGCTGCCGTACTTCACCAACGGCACGACCGCCGCGCTCGCCACGTTCACCGCTGCCGGACGCGCTCTGGTCGACGACGCAGATGCTGCCGCGCAGCGGACGACACTGGGGCTCACCATCGGAACGAACGTGCAGGCGTATGACGCACTCCTGGCGTCGATCGCCGGGCTCACGGTGGCTGCCGGCGGGTTCATCAGGACGTCGGCGGCAGATACGGCTGTTGCGCAGGCAATCGTCGGCACGGTGTCTCAGTCCGGCGGCACGCCGACAGGCGCAATCGTAGAGCGCGGCAGCAACGCCAACGGCGATTATGTCAAGTATGCGGACGGGACGATGATCTGCTGGTTTACCCTCGCAACCACGGGAAACGTCGATGTGGCGACCGGTGCGCTGTTCTGGCAATCCGCCGGCACCACCTGGACATTCCCCGGCGGGGCGTTCGCAGCCGCACCTACCGTGACCATCTCCGGATCGCGCAACGACTGCGCCTGCGGCGGGTCGATGACCGGCGTTTCGACAAGCGCTGCGACTGTGCGTGCGTGGGCATCGGTGTCGACGGCGGCAGCGATTGCCCTTCGTTGCGTCGCGGCGGGCCGCTGGTTCTGATCGCTGTCGATCGCCATTGACCGACAAAAGCCGACAAGGTAATTTGCCGGCACAATCGTCGTTAATGCCGCGTCGCGAGCGGCTGCCCCGAACGGAGATGGCCCGTGGCGCAGCCGACGAAGTACAATCGAGCGTTCAATTTCGCTAACCAGCAGGCGCTGACACCCGCCACTCCTGTCCCGGCCAACCAGGTCGAGGCCGAGCTCAACCGCGTCAAGCGGACCACCGACGAGATCATCGACAACATCGGCCTCATCCAGCGCGATGACGGTGCGCTGATGAATCAGACGGTTGGCTACGACCAGCTGCAGCCGTCGCTGTCGGTGGGTTTTACGTTGAAGGGGTATTGGGCGGCTGGCTCGGACTATCGCACGGCGGACGGCGTCGTTTACGACGACAAGTTCTATCGGGCGATGGTCACGCACACGTCGACGACCGCCAACCGGCCCGACGTCGATACCGCGACATGGGAATTCCTGTTTTCGATCGCCGATGCGACGATTCCGCCGGGATCGCTCGACATCGGCACGGTGGCGACGGACGGGTCCGTCACGACGGGCAAGCTCGCCGACGGCGCGGTCGGGGCGGCCAAGATCGCTGACGGGGCGGTCGGCACCGACGCCCTGGCGACGGAAGGCATCTTTCGTCCCAAGCTGTTCTCGCACTTCCAGCGCTCGATCCCGCTCAACATGTGGGAGCTAGGCGCGCGCGGCAGCGACAACGAGGACGCGTTGGTCGACGACACCGTGGCCATTCACGCCGCGTTCACGCAGGCTATCTCCGAAGGCCGGGAACTCTACATCCCCGGCACGAACTACAAGATGGACCGCTACCTCAACACGTCCGCGGCACGCAAGCGGGTCTATCTCTCGGGCGACCCGATGGGCAGGCCCATCTTCCACGTCCCGCAGGCTGTCGCCGATGCGACGGGCAGCGCCGGTCGCTTCATCCAGATCGGGCGCGGCAATTTCAGCGACGCGGCCGGCGACGTCACGGGCCTGGCCCTGGCCGAGAATGTCATTCCCGGCATGCGGCGGATCAAGCTCGCCGACGTGACCGGCATCCGGGCCGGCATGGTCCTGACGATCGCGTCGAACCGGCTCTGGTACTATGACGACCGCGGTCAATATTACTGCTCGGAAATGCACCTGATTTCGAAGGTGCTCGAGGCGACCGACGAAGTCGTCATCGACGACTACACCCGTGACGTCTACACGATCGGCGTCGACACCCTCTACATCAAGGCGTGGGAACCGGACACCGGCGAAGTCAACAATATCGGCATCCTGTTCCCGTCATCCGGGCCAGGCGCGGGCACGCGCGGCTTCATGATGGACCGCACCGTCAACTTCCGGGCGCACGAAGTGATGATCGAGGGCTGCACCGGGCCGGGCGCGCTGGCGATCACGCGGGCATGGTTGCCGCGCGTCGACAATTACGAGGTACGTGGCGGCGGGGTGGAACTCGTTGGCGGTTCCATGGGTTACGGCATGTCGGCCAACTCCTGGTACGGCGGCATCGTCACCGGCTTGAAGTCGCGCGGCATGCGCCGGTCGATCGATTTCGACACGACGTCGGCGGCGCAGAACCAGAGCGTCACGCGCGACGTCATCGTGACCGACTTCCACATCACCGGCGGCAACGCGACGTCCGGCGTGGGCGAAATCGTCCAGGCGCCGGAATTCGACAGCGCGACCGGCTGGACGACGAGCACGCCGTGGGCGATCTCCGGAGGCAAGGCGACCCGCACCGGGGGCACCACCGGCAGCCTCTATGCGGCCATCAGCGGGTTCGTGCCCGGCGAAACCGCGTACATCGTGGCCGTCATCAACTCGATCACCGGCGGGGGCATCCGGTTCGGATTCTTCGAAGACACGACACAGCTTTCCGTCACGAGCTACATCACCGAGCCTGGGACCTACACGTTCCCGCTGGCGGTGCCTCCCTCGGCAAACCGGCTGTACGCGCAGGCGGATACGAACGGGGTTTCCTGCGAACTGGAGAGCCTGTCGTTGCAGGCCCCGAGCTTCTTCTATCCGGACGGCGACGCGCCCAACTACGGCATCGGCGGTCACGGCGCGATCGAAGGCATCGTTTTCAGCAAGGGATTCATCAGCGACGTCCAGTACGCCATCAACGTCCGCAACCGCGACACGGTGATCTCCGACGTCAACTTCCGGGGGCGGATGGAGTATTGCGTCTACGCGACGCACGGCACCGGTCTCACGGTGCGCGACAGCAATTATCGCCGCACCGATTTTCCCGACAAGATGGACTCTGCCACGGCGTGGGACACGACGCAGACCGACAAGTTGCCGAAGGCGTTCGTTCGCCTCGGGATCAGCACCGGGTCTGGCGACTGGAAGTACGATGGCATCACCCGGATCAGCAACAACGACGCGCACGGGCTCCGCGAGGCATTCCTGAGCCTGGGCATCACGTCCACCTATTCGGTGAAGAACCTCTTTGTCGAAAACGACAAGGTCGTGATCGGGGCGCCGGCCGGCACCACTTTCGAGTTCATCAAGGTTGAGGGCGGTTCCGGCGAAGCGCGCGTCGGGTACTCCCACATCGATCTCGGCTCGCTGCATGTCTCCAACTACGGCGCCGGCACGTACCGGATGCTGCCGCCGGTGGCGAAGTTCATCATCGGAAGCTCGGGCCACTGGCCGACGCTGGACTGCGCGGTCCAGACGGGCAATCGCCAATGGCGGTTCCTGCTCAACGACGACCTGGTTATCCGCATCCCCAACGCGGCGCCGCAGGGTGAGCGGCTCGGGGTGAAGCTGATCCCGAACGGCGGGGACGGGTACGGCGACTTCCTGGTCGCGCCCGGCTCGGCGACGCTGGTCGACATTGGGGCCATTGGTCCGGACGTCGTCGGGTCGGCCTCCATCCTCACCGATGGGACTTCGGACGGCACGGACGCCAAGTTCAACGTCTTCCTCGATGCCACGACGGGGGACCTCTACCTCAAGAACCGAACCGGCACCGGCCGGCGCTGGATCGTGGAACTGACATGACGGAAGCCATCGATCGCCAGCTGCAGCAGCTTAAAAACGTCAAGGCGCGCAAGGAAGCGCAGACGAACCTGCTGCGCTACGTCCAGCTGCAGATGCCGGACCCGGAACGGCCAGGCATAGCCGAGGCGACCCGGTACACGACGACGCCGCAGGCCATCCTGTTGTGCCAGATCATGGAGAAGGTCGAGCGCGGCGAACTCAAGCGCGTGGCCGTGTCGATCGGGCCGCAGTTGGGCAAATCGGAAGTGCTGTCGCGTGCGTTCCCGGCGTGGTGCACCGGGCGTAACCCATACCGCAACCTGATGCTCGGCACATATAACCAGAACTTCGCCGATGAATTCGGCTCGGAAGTGCGCGGGCGCATCCAGTCGGAAGTCCACCAGAGCATCTTTCCGAAGCACACGCTCGACAAGGGCGCGGTCGACCTTCTGATCACGCCGGAAGGGGGCAAGACCGCGTTTGTCGGCGTCGGCGGCTCCGGTACGGGTAAGCCTGCCGACTTCTTCATCGTCGACGACCCTATCCGCTCCGACGACGACGCGCAGAGCCAGCTTTACCGCGACCGCATCTGGAAATGGTTCAACGCCGTGGTCTTCACCCGTTGCCACTCCAAAAGCGGCATCGTCGTCGTCCACACCCGCTGGCACGGCGACGACCTCATCGGCCGGCTGTGCGACCCGAACCATCCGGAGCGAAACAAGGCGTATGCGGGCATCGCCGACGATTGGGTCTACATCAACCTGCCGGCGGTCGTCGAGGATCCGGCGCTGGCCGAGACGCTCGGGCTCACCCTGGAAGTGCCGACCGAGAAGCGCGTCATCGAGCAGTTCGGCCCGAAGCCGAAATCGGCCCTTTGGCCCGACCGCAAGGGGCTGAGCTTCCTGGCCGAAGCCAAACGCATGGACCCGCGCACCTTCAACGCCCTCTACATGGGAAACCCGACGGGCGAGGACGGCGAGTATTTCAAGGCGGACTGGATCGTCGAATACGACGCCCACGAACTGCCTGACCGGCTGCGCAAGTTCGGCGCGTCCGACCACGCCGTCAGCGAGAAGCAGAAACGCGACTACACGGTGCTCGGCTGCATCGGCGTCTGCGAGAACGACATCGCGTGGGTGATGCCCGACCTGGCATGGGACCGGATGGCCACCGATCGCACGGTCGAGGAAATGCTGCTGCAGTTCCGGCTGCACAAGCCCGAACTCTGGTGGATGGAAGATGAATTGATTTCAAAGTCTTTCGGGCCTTTCCTGCACAAACGGATGATCGAAGAACGCCTCTATGTGACGATCGACCCCGTCCGACCGGCCAAGGACAAGCAGACCCGCGCCCGCGCCATCCAGGGCCGCATGTCGCTCAAACAGGTGCGGTTCCCGCGCTTTGCGCCGTGGTGGCAGGACGCGAAGTCGCAGATCCTGCGGTTCCCGTTCGGCGCCAACGACGACTTCGTCGACTGGCTGGCCCACATCGGCATGGGCATCCTGAAAGAGGTCGGACCCGTGAAGGAACGGGCCGTCGACAACGTGATCCGCGTCGGATCCCCCCAATGGACAATCCGGCAGGCGATGCTGCGGTCGCAGCGTGAAAAACGAGAGAAAGTGAGCGGTGGCTGGTGATGGCTGAGACCGAAGTCCTGGATAGCGCGACCCCGACCCCGCCGGCACCGACCGCGCAGGAGCCTTCTCCGACCGCGGACGTGCCGGAAGCTACGCGCTTGCTCGTCAAGCAGTGGACCGATCGCGTCTGCAAGGCGAAGGAGCACTACAAGAAGACATTCAAGCGGATGCGCGAGAACCAGGACTTCGCCCGCCTCGGCGCGACGAAGGAATGGGCAGAGAGTGGCAAATACACCGTGCCGATCCTGGCGCGCCACATCAACCAGACGGTCAGCGCGATCTACGCCCGCAATCCGAAAAGCATCGCCGAGCGCCGCAAGCGCCTGATGTTCTCGGTGTGGGACGGCCGCGAGGACTCCCTGACCGCGGCGATGGAGATGGCGGCCATGGGCGACCCCCAGGGCATGGCCATCCTGCAGGAAATCCAGCAGGCCATGCAGGCCAACCTGATGCTCGATCGCATGGGCCAGACCGTGTCGCTGCTGTGGCAGTATTATCTCGACGAGCAGGGCGCCAACTACAAGCAGCAGTTCAAGGCGCTCGTGCGCCGCGCGAAGGTCTGCAAGGTCGGATGGGTGAAGCTGTCGTATCAGCGCATTCTCGAGCCGAATCCCGACGTCGCCGCGCAGATCCCCGACATCACGTCCAAGATCGAAAACATAGAGCTCGCCCTGTCGAAGATGGAAACGGGCGACGCCGCCTACGGCGAGCAGTCGGCCGAGAAGGAGCAACTGCGGCTCAACCTGGCTGATCTCGAGCGCGACAAGGAAATGGTCGTTCGCGAAGGGCCGGTGCTGTCGTTCCCGCGCGCCAACCAGGTCATCGTCGACCCGGAATGCACGCACCTGAAAACGCTGTCCGGCGCCGGATGGGTAGCCGAGGAATTCGAAAAGTCGCCCGACGAGATCCTGAAACTCTACAAGGTCGATATCAAGACGGATTTCAAGTGGTATGCGTCCGACGGCAACCCATACGACAAAGATCCGAAGGACTGCAAGGCGCGCGTATACCAGGTGCACGACAAGGAAAATCAGCAGGAGTTCGTGATCTGCGAGGGCTATCCGGGATTCCTGCGCGAGCCGAAGACGCCCGACGTCTGGCTCGAGCGCTTCTGGCCATACTTCCCGCTCGTGTTCAACGAGATCGAGCACGATTGCGAACTCTATCCGCAGAGCGACGTCGAGCACGCCAAGGATATCCAGAACGAGTATAACCGCTCGCGCGAAGGACTGCGCCAGCACCGTATCGCCGCGCGGCCGTACTATGTGACGGCCAAGGGGCTCGAGAAGGACGAAAAGGACCGGCTGGCCTACCACGGCGACCACGAAATCATCGAAATGCCGACGCTGGCCGCGGACCAGAAGGTCTCCGATCTCATCCAGCGCGGCCCGGTGGCCAACATCGATCCGAACCTCTACGAGGTCGAGGGCGTTTTCAACGACCTCATGCGCGCCGTCGGCACGCAGGAAGCGCAACTCGGCGGCATGAGCGGCGGCACCGCGACCGAGGCGTCGATCGGCGAGCAGAGCACGGCGACGTCAAAGTCCGACAATGTCGACGACCTCGACGAAATGCTGAGCGATCTGTTCCGCGCCGCGGGGCAGGTGATGTTCATGAACGTCCAGAAGCAGACGGTCGTCGAGATCGTCGGCCCCGGCGCGGTGTGGCCGGACACGCTGATGTCGCGCAACGAAGCGTCGAAAGAGATTCTGCTGACGATGGAAGCCGGTTCATCCGGACGGCCGAATCGGGCCGCCGAACTGGCCAACCTCGAGCGCGCGGCGCCGTATCTCATGCAGATTCCGGGGATCAATCCGAAACCGTTGTCGAAGAAGTGGGCGGGCCTGCTTGATCTCGATCCGGACGAACTGAACGCAGAAGGCGCGCCGTCCATCACCGCGATCAACGCGATGATGTCGAAAATGGCCGTGGGCGGCGGGCCGGTCGGCGGCGACCCGGCGAGCGATCCGAACGCGCAAGGCGGGCAGGGGGCGCAGAACGCGCCTTCGACGCAGGCCAATGAACCCGGCCCGCAGCCGGGTTATCCCGCGCCGGCGCCGGGCGCCGCTTGACGAGAATGTCGAAAGATGCGAATAAAAGCGAACGACACCGTTCGCGTGTCGCAGGAGATTTGGACGTATGACCGATTCGTCAACGGCTGGCGCCGACACCGGTGTCGTGGAAGTTTCGGGCGTTTCCCAGGCAGAGTCGCCCCCTGCCAACGAAGGTGTAAAAAGCTACGAGGACGCGATCGACGCGGCGCTCGGTAGTACGGAGGAATCACCGGCCTCTGCGAGTGGTGACGAAGCTTCGACTTCAAAGCCCACGGGCGAAACGGTCAAGGCCGACGAGGGAGGCGAAAACGGGTCAGACGGCCCGCAGGACCCGACCGAAGACGAGCTCAAGAGCTATTCTCACACCGCTCAAAGTCGCATCCGCGAACTGGTCGATCGTCGAAAGGCGGCTGAAAGCCAGATCACGGAACGGGACCAGCAGATCGAAGAGTTACGGCCGCGTGCCGAGCGCATCGATAAACTGGAATCCTTCATGCGGGCCAACTCGGTCAGCCATCAGGACCTGGACAACGCGGTGAACATCTCCGCACTGATCCAGACCGGGCGGTACGACCAGGCCCTGCAGCTGATGGGGCCGATCTATCAGGAGCTTCTTGATAGGACCGGCAACATCCTTCCGCAGGAACTGCAGCAGGAAGTCGAGGCCGGGTACATCACCCGCCAACGCGCCCTGGAACTGCACAAGTCGCGGAAGTCCAGCGAGAACGCGACTGCGAGAGAGAAAGCCGCGACCGAGCGAGACCAGCGTGAAAGCGCTGAGCGAGCACACGCCAACCGCGTCGACATGATGACGCGCGCCGGCGACGCCTGGGCAGCGCAGAAGAAAACTTCCGATCCGGATTGGTCAACGAAGCAGGACCTCGTCAACAGCGAGCTTGAACTGCAGTTGCGCCGGATTGCCCAATCAGCACCGCAGGATCTGCCGAGCGACATCGCCGGCGTCCGGAAATTGCTGGATGGGTGCCTCAAGACGGTTGAAGGCCGTCTCAAGGTTTTCCGCCCCGCACCGCAGGCAATCACGCCGACGACGGGCCGCCCTGCCGGCGCTGGCGCTCAGTCGAAGCCTGCAACCTACATGGACGCGATCAACCAGGCTTTGGGCGAGTAGTCAGCCGAATCCTTGAAAGGGATTAGGCAATGTCTTTTACGGCTCAGGAAATCGAAAACGTCGCCAACGCGGCAATCGACTACCACTACAAGACCCCCGACGTGCGCTCGCAGTCGCTGCAGGAGAAGCCGCTTCTCAAGGCCATGATGGCCAAGGAAGAGTCCTTCCCCGGCGGCAAGGAAGAGATCACCTTCGGCGTCAAGGGTGAATACACCACTGACATCCAGGGTTTCGAGCACAACGACACGGTCGGCTACGCCAACCCGGCGAACATCAAGCGGGGCCGCGCCCCGTGGAAGCTGATCCACTCGGGCATCGAAGTCACGATGCACGAACTGCTCAAGGACGGCATCTCCGTCACCGACACTTCGAACGGTGAAGGCGAGCGCAAGCACTCGCAGCGCGACAAGACTGTTCTCGCCAACCTGATGAAGGACAAGGTCGAGGACATGATGGAAGGCACCGACCGGGGCATGAACAACATGTTCTGGATGGATGGTTCCCAGGACGCCAAGGAGGTCCCCGGCATCCGGTCCTTCGTGCTCGACGACCCGACCACGGCCACCGTCGTTCTCGGCATCGACCAGTCGGCAAACGCCTGGTGGCGCAACCGCGCGTCGCTCGGTCTCAGCACCGCAAGCGCCGATGCACAGCTTGTCGTCCAGAAGCTCCAGAGCGAATGGCGCCAGCTGCGTCGCTACGGCGGCCGTCCGGACTCCGTTCTCTGCGGCTCCGCGTGGCTGGAGTGGATGGAGAAGGAACTGCGCGCCAAGGGCAATTACACGCTCGAGGGCTGGACCGCGAAGAAGTCGACCGATGCCTCCATCGCCGACATCAGCTTCAAGGGCGTGAATTTCGAGTACGACCCGACGCTCGACGACATGGGCCGCTCGAAATACTGCTACGTGCTCGACACGAAGCGCCTGCACCCGATGGTCATCGAAGGCGAAAGCATGAAGAAGCACAATCCGGCTCGCCCCGAGTCGAAGTACGTCTTCTACCGTGCTCTCACCTGGGTCGGCGGCCTCGTCTGCACGCAGCGCAACGCGCAGGGCGTTTACTCGATCGCTTGATCACTGATCGCGGCGGCTTCGGCTGCCGCTTTCGTCATCACGAAACCCGGAGATTAGGCAAATGGCAACTTTCGATAAAATCACGGTGACGCCGTCGTCCGCAGTGGCGACGGACGCTACCGTCACGTTCACCTACCCCGGCGGCCGCAATGCCGCCAGCTACGCGCAGTCCGGCGAAGTTCTCGTCGCATCGGGCCTGCAGAACGTACTGGCCCAGGCCGCCGACACGTTCACGCTGTCCTACGGCGGGTCCTCGGCGACGCTGACATACAAGGACGCGACGTCGCTCCCGGCCGGCAAGCCGTTGGTGCTGCAGCTTCCGCTCGCGGAGTATGCGGACATCGTCGCGCTGACCGACAGTACGGGCGGCACGGCGTCGAACACGCTCGCGGATGTCCCCGGCTCCTACACCGAGGCGACGCTGGCCAACCAGCTGGCGTCCCTGGCAGCGAAAACCAACCAGCTTGTCGCCGGCTACAACCTTCTCAAGAGCCAGCTGAACAACCAGAACCTGCTGCCGTAACTGTCGAAGGTATCGACATTTTGTCGACCTACAGATAACGTGAGGGGGACCGGGCGACCGGCCCCCTTCTGCTCAAGCAAGGATGCGAGACATGCACCTTTACAACTGCAAGGTCCGGCTTTCCGGATCCCTCTATAACGAAGTCCCCAAATCGCAGATTTCCGCAGCCGAGATTATCGTCCTGCGCACCATCCACGGCGCTGACTCCGTCGCCGACATCGTACCGGCCGGCGAGGCCAAGATGAGCTCGATCCAGCTGCGCGGCGAACTCACGCTGATGTACGGCAAGGCGCTCCGCACCATCGACGAAATCCGCTCCATCAACGGCATCTTCGGCGTTGCTGGCGAACTGCCCGAGCACCTTCCGGGCTTCGCGCCCGAGAAGAAGGGCAAGGCGAAGGCCGAGCCCAAGCCGGTCATCGACGAAGCCGACCTCGCGGATGACGACGAGATCGCCCGCCTGGCCGAAGGTCTCGAGTAAGGAGCCGGCCGATGGCGCGGGGCGTTGCGTTCAGCGAACTGATCTTGCAGTTGCGGGCGGAACTCCGTCGATCGCAAAGCCCCGCCGTTGGCGTCGAGGACATCGCGTCCTTGAAGCAGACTCTCAACAGAAACGCCCAAGTGCTTGCGATGCGCAGGAATTGGGAGTTTCTGCTGCGGAAGTTCCCCCGCATCACGCTCAATGGCGGTCAGCGCTACTACGATCTGCCCGCAGGGCTCGACCTCGAGCGCATCACGGTCGCCAAGGTCAAGTATGGCGGGTCCTTCTACCACCTGCGCCGCGGCATCAATTTCGAGGACTACGAGGCGTTCGACCCGGAAGAGAACGAACGGTCCTCGCCGGCGCTCAAGTGGGGCACGCAGTTCGACATCACCGCCAACCGCACGCAGGTCGAAATCTGGCCCTTGCCGGATAGCTCGGCGCAATACCTCTACTTCGAAGGCTACCAGCGCGCCGACACGATGGTCAGCGACAGCGATCTTTGCCTGGTCGACGACATCGTCGTCGTGCTGCTTTCGGCGGCGGAACTGCTGATGCCGGTCGACGCCGCCGGAGCCAAGGCCAAGGTCGACATTGCCAACGAACACCTTCGCCTGCTCGGCGTCCGAGCCAGCCTCTCCGATCAATCACCGGTGCAGATCGGGCTGCAGAGCGGCCGGGACCGCTATGAGAGCGGCCGGGCCGTCGTGCGAATCTCAGGCATGGACTGATGGCGTATTTAGCGGTCAACGACTTCAAGTACGGCATGGACCGCCGCCGGCCACGCGCGGTCGGCATCCCCGGCACACTCTGGCGCCTGCAGAACGGTTTCATCACCCGTGGCGGCGATATCGAGCGCGCGAAGAAGTTCGTTGCGACGCACACCCTTCCGGAGGGGACATTCGGCCTCGCCGAACTGGACGACCAGCTTTACGTGTTTGGCAGTGCGGAGACGGCCCCGGCAGGGCTGCCGCCTGACATCCAGTACCAGCGCTTGCAGGCCGAGATTCCGGGGGGCACGTCGGAAATGTCCTACGACATGCGTCGAATCTACGACGTCAAGGATTTCGACGGGAAGCTCTATGTGGTGGCTGGCTACGAAAACGGGTCTGTCCACCACTACTACGACGGCACGGTGATCTCAGATTGGGACACGCTCGCGGAGGAAACGTCGTCGTTCGGGACCGTGGCGCAGCGGCTGACGCGCATGATCAACGACAATCCGGCCGTCTTGGCGCGACACGCGGGGCGCAGAGTCTTCATCGAGGCGAAAGTCCCCGGCGTCGACTTCACCCTGACCACGCAGACGGCAAGCGGCGACACGCCGAGCTCGGCGCCGACGGCCGTGATCACGATCTTGCGCGCCAACGTGGTCGCTGTCGCCGAGGCGAAAGCCAGCGGCACAATCCAGGTCACTGGCGGCAGTGTGGGGCCGGGCAACCAGATTTCGGCGCTGACCGTCAACGGCGCATCCATCATCTCGGCCCCTGTTCTGTGGTCGAGCTCGGACGAGCACACCGCTAACGTGCTTTCCATCGCGATCAACAACGGCGCCTCGGTGCATGGCTACGACGCCACCGTGGCCGGCGATACGGTCACGATCACGGCTGCGGAGGGGCTCGGCGCGACGGCGAACGGATGGGTGGTCGCAGCCACGGTCGAAGGTACCGCCGCGGTGGGCACGACCAACATGTCCGGCGGCGTTACGACGGTGAATCCGGTCGCGAAACTGGCCCAGGTCGAGATCGGCGGGGACACATTCGGCGAAAACTATATGTGGCGGATCACGCTGAACGGTATCCGTTATCCGACGACCGGGCGCGCCTCGCGCGTCGCACTGTCCGTGCTGGTGCACAAGCAGCGCATATGGGCGCCGATCGCGCACCGAATCCAGTACAGCAAGCTGAATGACCCGACCAACTGGTCCGACGCAACAGCGTCGAGCGGCGCGGGCTACATCGGCGTCTCGACGCAGACGAACGGCAAGGTCGATCTCCTGGGGGCCGCCGAATACAACGGCAAGGTCGCGTTCTTTGCCCGCAGCACCGTCGTGATCTACACGCTTGCCGCCGACGCACAGAATATCCAGTTCGCGCAAGCGCTGGAAAACACGGGCACCTTGGCGGCCGGGTCGATCGTCTCCTACGGCGCCAACGATGTCTACTACCTGGACATGAGCGGCGTGCGGTCGCTGCGCAGCCGGGATGGCTACGACGCCGCTTTCGCCAGTGACATCGGCAACGCGATCGACCCGTACATCCAGGAACTGCTCGGCGATACGGAGGATCTTGAGGTCGGCCGGGCCAAAAGCATCGTCGAGGGCAGGGACGGCCGCTTCTTCATGGCCATCGGCGACCAGATCGTCGTGCTGTCCTATTTCCCGACGTCGAAGATCACCGCATGGTCGTACCTCGACGTCGGCGCGCCGGTCGACGAGATCGTTCGGACGACGCAAGACGTCTATCTGCGGTCTGGCAACACGATCTACACCTATGGCGGCGCCGATCGCCGCGCATACCCCGACGACGAAGAATTTCCGGTCGTGGTGGAGACGCCATTCCTGTCGGCGCAGGACCCGGCATCAATGAAGCAGCTGCGCAGCTACGACCACGCGGCATCGAACGTCTGGAAGGTCGAAGTGCTTGTCGACCCGAATGATGAGACGAAGACGGTCGAGGTCGGTCGACTGGACGGCGTGACGTATGGCCGCGAGGCGGCGTGGATGCCGGGTTATGTCGGGGTTTTCGCCATGCGCTACACCTGCGACACGGCGGGCTATGCGTCGCTTTCTTCGACGGCAACGCACTTCCAGGGCGGGGAGAAGCAATGATCGTTGAGGCGCGCGCCGAGCATGTCGTCCATGTGTTCGCCAGATTGTGCCCTCAGACGAAAGCGGAAATGGCCATCTACGGGTGGGACCGGGACACGGTGCTCGACAGGTACCTCAAGTTCGCCGCGCGGGGCGAGCACTTCGCGATCCTCGAGCGCGGCGCACCTATCAGCCTCATCGCATTCGCGCAGGAAGGAGAATCGGTGCTGACGTTCATGGTGGGCGCCGACGGGTTTTTCGAGCGCAGCCTCGGCCGCCGCCGCGAGTTCCAGCGGTTCATGAAGGAGCGGGCAGCCGAGTACGGAGACATCTTCACCATCTCCAAATCCCCCGACCCGAATTTCCCACGCTGGATGAAGGCCATGGGCGCCGTCGGCATCGGAGAATACAAGGGCGACAAAGTTTTCCTGTGGGCGTGACACGCCCGAGGTTTTTTGTTAGTTTCGGCCATTCTCGCAGTCGTTACGAGCCGGATGTCGCT
The DNA here is from genome assembly GCF_014196765.1 of Mycoplana azooxidifex. GTDB lineage: Bacteria > Pseudomonadota > Alphaproteobacteria > Rhizobiales > Rhizobiaceae > Mycoplana > Mycoplana azooxidifex. The sequence goes on along the minus strand of NZ_JACIEE010000015.1, from coordinate 72,935 downwards.
GCCCCGGTGTTCTGGTAACCCAGGGACGACAGCGATGTGCGGTGGCGGCGGCGGCGATAAGCCTTACAATCCATATGAAGACGACAAGTGGGAGCTTTACCGCACCCAGTTCGACACGTGGGCGAAGGACAACGTCGCTGCTGCCAAAAAAGGCGGCAATCTCTCCAAACTCTCCAATCTCGACGCATGGGAGCCCTCGCGCGACAAGTTCGGCTCCGACGCGCGTGCGAGCATGGAAATGCAGGAGATGGAGCGCCAGTACCTGCTCGATCTCGGCAAGACCGCCATCGACAAGCGTTTCACCAAGTTCGACGACAAGTATTTCTCCGACTACCGCGACGACTACACCGGCTACTACAATCCCCAGGTCACGGACCAGTTCAACAAGACCGGCGACAAGCTGGTCGCGACGCTGGCTGACCGGGGCATGCTGGATTCGTCGGTCGGCAACGCTTCGCGCGCCGATCTGTCGAAAGAGTATTCTACGGCGAAGACGAACATCGCCAATGAGGCGCTCGACGCTTCGAACAAGCTGCGGAGTTCGGTCGAGCAGTCCAAATCGAATCTCTACTCCATCAACGAGGCGTCCGCCGACCCGATGAGCGTCAACGCGCAGGCGCAGGGTGCCGCGACGACGCTCGTGGCCCCGCCGCAGTACTCGCCCCTTGGCCAAATCTTCGCGAGCGCGCTCACGCCGTTCCAGAATTACGTCCAGGCTTCGTCGTCTGCCCCGACGCGCAGCTACACGAGCAATTACTCGACCAAGGGGTCGGGAAGGGTGGTGCAATAATGTGTTTCGGACTTGAAGCCGCTTGGTTGCCGGCCCTTCTCGGCGCCGGTCTCAGCGTGGCCGGCACGGTCACGCAACAGAAGCAGCAGGAAAAGCAGCAGCGAGAGATCGCCGAGGCCCGCAACCAGGCCATGCGCGAAACGTTGGTCAAGAACAAGCAGCTTGCCGAAGAAGGCCGCGACACGTTCAACAAGCGCATGTCCGACGCATCTGCCGAGCAAATGGAAGCCGACCAGCAGAAGGCGCAGGACACCCGGTCGGATGAGCTCACCGAGGCTGCGGCAGCCCCCGCGGACGAAGCGGCCGGCGCGGCTGTCGCGCCCATTTCCGGTTCGGAGCCCGAACTTGTTTCCGGCGATATGGCCCGGCGCATGAAAGCCGCCTTGGGCGAGAGCAAGGAACAGGCCAAGGCCCTCGGCCGGTTGGGCAGCTACGGTGACATGCTGCTCGAGCAGAATTTCCTCGACACGCAGGCCGGCCGCGACATCGGCACATCTTCGAACAAGGCCGCGGGCAACTCAGCCATCATGCCCTACGCGCAGGATTTCGCCGAGCAGCATGCGTACCGGCCGATCTCGCCGATCGGCGGGATCCTGCAGGGGCTCGGTGGGCTGGTCGGCAGCTACGGCGGGTCCAGCAGCGCCAACATGCCGCGTCGTAAATACTCAACGCCGTTCACCGGGTGACCTGATGCCGAAGATTCTAAGCTCGTTCAGCGGCCCCGACCCGATCGCACAGACGCTGTCGTCGCTCGGCCGGCAGCTGTTCGGCGGCGACAAGACGGCGTCCGCGCTCAACAACGAGAAGCTCTATGCTGCACAGCGTGAGAACGCCGAGCGCGACAACCTGATGGCTCGCGTCGCCGCCGGCGGGGCGCACACGCTTGGCGCGGATCCGACGGTCCAGGCCATCTTGCTCGGTTCCGGCATCGACCCGGCGCAGTTCGCCGAGATCGGCCGCATGGGCTCGGCGACCGGCTACGGCGCAGAGGACCCGCGCACCGCCAACTGGCAGGTGGCGGCCGGACAGGCGTACTCGAGCACCGCGCCGGCGTTCAACACGACGATGGCCGAGACGCGCCGGGCAAACGACCTCGACAGCGCCGACAAGCGATTCGCCGTGACCACGGCCGATGCGACTGACCGGTACAAGCACGACACGCTGTCCGCCGCCGACGCGCTGACCGACAACACCAAGCGGTACGGGCTTGGCCTCGAGGACGCGACGAAGCGTTTCGGCATCGAGACGAACGCCGGCATCGAGCGCGCGAAGCCGTACGCCGCGCTCGACGCGACCGGGCAGCCGGTGCTTGTTCCGATTGGGAACGCAGCCAATGGCCAGTACCAGCCGGTGTTGTCCGATACCGATCGCCGGGGCACCCTGCTCGGGCAGAACTTCGACAACCTCGACACGCTGAACCCGCAGCAGCAGGAAGTGCTCGGCGCGCGCGTGACCGGCGACAAGGCCGGCACGATCAAGAATTACATCTTCCCCGGCCCGGATGGCCGCAACGGTGTGATGCTGACGACCAACGGCGTAACCGATCTTTCCGGCAACCCGCTCCCGCCGGGCGGCTACGTCGGTACGGTCGAGGGCGGCGCGGCCGACGTGGGCGTGACGAACGCCGTCGCGACCGACATGCAGGGCAACGTGATCGCCAACAAGAAGTTCGAGCAACTTGTCGGCATGGGCATGGAACTCACGAAAGATCCTACGCTTTTCGGCGCGCAGGGCCGCGTCCGGTCGCTTGCTCAGGAACTCGCCGCCGGTGTGAGCGGCATGTCCGCTGTGCTCGGGTCGAACGTCGAAGAAGCGCGCAGCGTCCTTGCGCAGGACCTGGCCCCGACCGGCCTCGACGCCCGGCGGATTCTCCCCGAGCTCTACGACCCGAACCTGCCGAAGGTGGACACGGTTTGGGGCCTTCTGGTCTTCCAGGGCGCATCGGCATTGGCCGGGCAGGAAAACCGCTCGGTGTCCGATAAGGATGTCCAGGCCATGCGCCAGATCCTCGGCGACCCGAAGTCGGTCTTCGCCAGCGCGCAGATGATGCAGTCGAAGCTACAGTCTGCGCTCGAGATCGTCGCCATCAACGACCGCGTGGCCCGCGAGGCCCTCGGCGGCAAGGCACCGGTGACGCCGAACGCCCCCGCCGACGGTCTCAACCGGACGACCACTGGCGCCGCGTGGAGGGTCGTGCCGAATGCCGCTCCTTGAGGTAAATGGCCAGCGCGTCGAGGTCGACGAGAGCTTTATGTCGATGACACCGGAGCAGCAGAACGCGACGGTCGACGAGATCGCGCGTTCGCTCGGCAGCGCGGCGCCCGCGCCAACGCCGACAGCTTCGGCTCCCACTGCTGCACCGGCCGCACCCGCAGCACCCCCGGCCCCCGCATGGGACCAGGTTGGCGCTAGCGGCATTCCCGGCTCGGCCGTTGAGCCTGCGCCGGTCGCACCGCCAAACCAGGGCGCATCCGTTCCGGTCTACCTCGGCCAGCGCGCCGATCGAGCCATCGCCGACGTGCTCGGTGCGCCGGTCGATCTGGCCACCATGGCTGCCAATGCCGGTCTCGCAACCGCGGATGCCATCGCCAGCCCGTTTGGCGGCAGTGTCGACGCGCGCGTGCCGCCGAACGCGATCGGTTCGTCGGACTGGATCGCCGACAAGGCGTCCGACCTCTACGAGCACACCGGCGGCACGGTCGTCGACAAGGACGCCGTCTCGCCGGGCGTGCAGTTGGCAGGGGAGGGGGTCCGCTTCGGCACGGCAGCACTTCTGCCGAGCATGGGCCTGGCCGCCGGCGGAAAGCAGATGGCCGCCGCGCTGCCGGGGCCGGCCGGCCGCACCGTCGACGCGCTTTCCGACGCGTACACCGGCAATGCGAGCAAGCAGATCATCGGCGACACGATGGCCGGCGCCGGCTCGGGCATCGCCATGGAAGGGTACGAGGACTATGTGCCCGAAGCCGTTCAGCAGGCGCTTGGCCCGTTCGGCAAGATCATCGCCGCGATCGTTGGCGGCGTAGGCGGGGGCACCGCGGCGTCGATCGGCGACAGCGCGACCAACTTCGCGCGTGGCAAGTTCGAAGATGCGTTTGTGCCGCCCGACCCGAGCACGCCGATCGACCCGGCTACGAACCGGCCCTACGCCCGTCGCGACATGGATATGGCCGCGCGCATCGCGCAGAACCAGCCGACCAACCGCGCGCAGGCGATCGACAACATCGATACGGGCCAACGGCAGTTCCAGCAGTTCGCCAACGAGAGCGAGATGCCGACGACCGGCATGCTCGCCGACGACATCGGTATGGCGATGCAGGAACGCATCGCGCGCGCCAAGGATCCGCAGCGCTTCGCCGAGCGCGACTCGGCCCGTAATGCGCTTGCCGATCAACGACTCGACGCCTCCGTGCCCCGTGGCGCCGACGGTCGCGCCATGGTCGAGACGGCGACGAAGCAGTACGACGACACCCTTGGGACGGCCCGGCAGAACGTCGAGGACGCGCAGGGGCGCAAGGCGACTGCTGACGCGGAGATCGCCCGCCAGAACGCAGAACTCCGCGAGTTCGGCACGCGCCAGGGCGAAGCCTCCGCAGGGCTCGATGACGCGTACCGCACGGCGCAGCGGTCCTCGCAGGACGCGAAGAACGCTCGCTACGACGCTGTCGCCGACGAGACGCCTGTCGACGGCCAGCGCATCTATGAAGAGATGATGGCGATCGAGGAAAGCGTGCCCCGCGCGGCACGCACCGGCTCAGACTACTCCGGTGCGTCGAAGCGCCTGCGCGATCTGCTGACCGAAGAGACCGACGAAGGCGTGGCCATCCGCGACATCACTTACGGCGACGCGAAGGTGCTCAAGGCCGAAATCAGCGCCATGCGCCAGGAGGCAGTCGCCGCCGGCCGGGACGTCGGGTATCTCGACAAGGTCAACCGGTTGCTCGGCGACGTGATCGACGAGACCAACCCCGAGGCCGCGCGCTTCTACAAGGAAGAGTATGCGCCCCGCTACAAGACGGGCAGGGCGGGGGAGTACACGGCCGCGCTCAAGCGTTCCGCCCGCACCGGCGAAGAGTCCAGCGGCACGCGCCCGACCGAGTTCGGCGACAAATTCCTCAAGAAGCCGGAAGACGCGAACGCGTTGCGCCGCGCCGTCGATGTTGACGGCAACCCGGTCACGGCCGAGAACGCCACCAACTGGATGCTCGGCGACCTGGCCAAGTCCAATGTGCTGACCGACAAGGCCGAGCTCCGCTTCGATCGGTTCAAGGCGTGGTCCAACCGCAACAAGGCCGTCATCGACCAGTTCCCCGACATGCGCCGGCGGGTCGACGAAGAACTGCGCCGCGCCGAGCAGGGCGGCAAGCTGTCGAAGCGGCTGGCCCAGGAAGTGGCCGACGCCGAGGCCAACCTCACCGCGACCGGCAAGGACCTGAACCGCAGCGCGCTCGCACACGCGATCGGCAAGGACCCGCGCAATACGATCGCCTCAATCATGGGCAGCGGCGACCCCGAGAAGCAGATGGCCGAACTCGCCGACCGCCTGAAAGGCGACCAGCGGGCGACCGACGGGCTCAAGGCTGCGACGCGCGACTGGATTCGAGGCAAGGTCCGCACGACGGCGCGCAACGTCGGCAATCCCGATAGCGAGAAGCTCAGCCGGGCCAAGCTCGACCAACTGTTCAGCGAGCACGAAAAGACGCTGTCCAAGGTCTACAGCCCGGAAGAGATGAACGCGCTGCGCCAGGCGCACGCGCTGACGGACATCGTCGCCAACATCGATGTGCGGGCGACGGCAGGCAGCGAGACCTTTGAGAAGTTCATGGCGGCCGACAAGGACAAGGTCGGCAAACGCTGGCGCATGGCCGAGGCGGCGCTCAAGGCCAAGTACGGCGTCCTCAAGGGTGGCGGTCTGTTCCGCACGCTGCGGCTGTTCGTCGACGCGCTCCCCAACGACACGAAGTCCGTCGAAAATGTCCTGTTCGAAATGAACTTCAATCCCGACCTGGCGAAGCACCTGTTGACGCGCAACGTGCGCGAGATCGGCACGCCGGCGTGGAACGGCAAACTCAATCGCCTGATGGCCGTGGCGGCGGGGAACCGCGATGCCGAGGGCGTCGACTCTAACGAAGAAGCGAGACCGACAAAATGATCCCCGTTTCCGCTGCGCAGATCCGCCTGGCCGCAAAGGGCCGAATCAACGAGTTCAACCTCGAATCCGTGATGGTCGCGCTCGAGCAGTTCGGCGACCAGCTTGGCATGAACCGGCCGCACCGGCTGGCGCAGTATTTCCCGCAGCTGATGCACGAAAGCGGCGACTTCAAATACGACCAGGAGATTTGGGGGCCGACGCCGGCGCAGAGCCGCTACGACACCCGCACCGACCTCGGCAACACGCCGGCGAAGGATGGCGATGGCTATCGCTACCGCGGTCGGACGGGCATGCAGTTGACAGGCAAGGCCAACTACGCCGGCTTCCGCGACTGGTGCAAGAACCAGGGCTTCGACTGCCCCGACTTCGTGCTCTATCCGGACAAGGTCAATACCGACCCTTGGGAAGGGCTGGTGCCGCTGTTCTACTGGACGACGCGCGGCCTGAACAAGTGGGCGGACCAGGGCGACGTCGAGACCATCACGAAGAAGATCAACGGCGGGAAGAACGGCTTTGCCGATCGTGTCGACCGCCTCGGCCGTGTGTCGCTCGTTCTGCTCGGATACGGGCCGGCAGAGGTCCGCAAGTTCCAGGCCGACCACAAGCTCGACATCGATGGCGACGTCGGGCCGAAGACGCGCGCGGCGCTGCACAAGGCCCTGGTGGCCCTGACGCCGGGCGAATCGGCCAAGCCCGCGGTAACGGCGGCGCCCGTAGTCGAGGCCGTCGTGCCCGAATCGGTCGTTCAAGAGGTCAAGACGAAGGCCGACCGGACCAGTTGGCTCGTGGCCGCAGGCGGCACTCTCGGCACGATCGTCACCGGGGCGCTTGGCGCGGACTGGCAGACGGTCGTGGCGATCGGCGGCGTTTCGATCGTTGCCATCGGGCTCATCATCCTCCTGCGGCGCCAGATCGTTTCCGTCGTGCGCGAAATCTCGGCGGCGCTGGCATGAACATCTGGCCCCGCGTTCTCATCGGCGTAGCAATCGCCGCCGCACTGATAGGGCTCTACTCGATCATCTACGACCAAGGTGCCGAAAGCGTGCGCACCGGCATCGAAAGGCAGAACAATGAAGCAGGCAATTCCGCTGATCTTGCTCGGGGCGCTTACGATCGTTGTCGTGACCGCGGGTGGGTGTACCAGTTCGACACCGGCAAGTGTGTCCGGCCTACGCAGGGTCGTGGGAACTGATCTCGTCGGCGCCAAGGGGCTGACCGACGCCGACCAACGCAAGATCGATCGCACCGTCGTCGGGCTGTGCGGTAGCGATATCTGGACGAAAGACGAGTGTGCAGCGCATGGGGCAGGGCGGTAACAGAGGCATGTTCATGGCGGAAGATGGCGCGATTCTCACATTAATAATGGCCCGTTTGGAAGAAGTTGCCGTAAATCAGCGCGATTTGCAGACTCAAATGCGCGAGTCGGAACGTTTGTCGACCGAAAGTCGACGTCGCGTGCATGAAAAACAGGATGTTCAAAATCAGCTTTTGCTGAAACTCGACCACAGGTTGAGCACTGTCGAGAAGGCCGTAGAGGCCGAAGCGCCCACATGGGCGGAATTTAGAGCCCTCAAGGCCCGCGCTGCCGGCGCCGGATCGCTTGGTCGCGCCCTATGGAAAGTGGGGGCCTGGCTGGTGGTTTTGGTGGGTGCGTTTTACGCGTTAAGGAATGATATCGCAGCGTTTTGGCATTGGATGATGTCTCGCTAAATTAGCACTTTTTACGAGTAGCAAAACCGTACCGCCGGTTCGGTATCCAAAACGCGGCCATTTCGTCAAATCAAAATCCTGTCATCAAACAAATAAAATACTCTTGCAAACTAAGGTAGAGGCCACTATGTTGGTTTTTGTCGTAGTTTGTAGGAGAGGGCTTCGCTTGCCGCGGAACTATCACAATCACGGTGGCCCGAGTGCCATCCCCGAAAGCGCACCAAGAGACGCCGCACGGGCCGAATTTGCCCGACGGCTGAGCGCCGCCATGATCCAGAAAGGCTGGAACCAGAGCGAGCTCGCCCGGCGCGCCAGCGACCACTACGCAGACAAGGAAATAGGCCGCGATTCCATCTCCGTCTACATGCGGGGCAAAGCCCTGCCCACCCCCTTGGTGCTCAACGCCATCGCAAACGCCCTTGGCGTCGATCCGGCCGATCTGCTGCCGACCAGGGGCGTCCCCTCGGCGTCCGCTGCGTCCCCGAAGATGGAAGCAAAGGACATGGGCGACGGCACGGTCTGGCTCCGGATAAACCAGCAAGTCCCGTGGCAGGTGGCCCTGACGATCATGGCCGCCCTGCAGCACGACGAGCGGATGAAAGAGAACGACGAACAGGAAAGGAAAAACGGCACATGATGCGATTAGGCGAGTTCGCCGCCCGCTGCGGCGTAACCACTCGCACCATTCAGCGGTACATCGAAGACGGAAAACTGCAGCCGACCGAGCGCACCCCTGGGGGCCATATGCGCTTCGACGCGGGCAAAGTGAGGGAGTTCAGACACATATGGCGAGACCCAAGAGGGAAACCGCGTGGCTACGAAAGAGGGACGGTGTCTTCTACGCGTTCTGGTACGACGGAGATGGACGCAAAACAAAGCGCCTATCGCTTCGTACAGGACACGAAGTTGAAGCGGAGCATCGTTTCGCAGAGTTCCTCGTCAACGGCCGCGAACTCCGACACTCTCGGGTTGGAGGACTTACTGTGAGCCAGGCTCTCGACGACTATGTCGAAGAGCACAAGGTGGTCGACGAAACCCGCCGGGAAAATGCTATCCGTCACCTGAAAGCCTATTTTGGCGCCCGGTGTGTCGAAAGTATCGACATTCCGAGTTCGCGTGATTACGCCAACGCCCGACGCGCGGGGTTGATCGGGGGCGGCGCCCGCCGTCCGGACAAGACAGGTAGCGACAGCACGATCCGGCGCGAGCTCACGGTTTTGATCGCCGCGGCCAACCACGCCTTCAAGTGGAAGCGGATCAAGATCAAGCCGAGCATCGAGCGGCCGGCCGACGGTGGCCGGTCGGAGGGCGATGAGGCCCCGTATTACACGCACGATGAACTCGAGCGGATCTTCGCGGCAGCTGATGCGCTGCCCGACGAGCACGACCTGAAATGGCTAGTGCGGCTGCTCTACTATACGGGCGCCCGCCGCGCATCGATCGAAGAGTTGCGGCGCGGCCAGGTCGACTGGCGGGCGCGGCACATCAAGTTGAAGCCGATGGGCAAGCGGGCGACCAGCAAGCGCCAGCCGATCGTGCCGATCTTGAAGGCCATGGATGCGCCGCTGCGGGCCGTGTGGGACGCGAGCAATCGCGACAGGCTGTTCCGGCTCGCCGACTACCACCATCCCTATCGGCAGCTGGTGGAGAGCCTCGGCATCACCGATCGGGCGCACCCGCACTGCATGCGCCACACACGCGCGACGCACCTTCTGCAGGCAGGCAAATCGATCTACGATGTGGCAAGGCTGCTCGGCGATACCGTCGCCACGGTCGAGCGCGTCTACGGGCACCACTCGGCCGCACACATGGCCGACGCTTTGGAGGATTGAGCATTGAGTAAGGACGTTTTTGACCAGATCGCGGAAGGACTACAGGCGGCGTCAGAGGTTTCGAAGACCGATCCTTTTGGGCAGGCGTTCGACACCGTCACACAGGCGCAGAAGCTCATTGCCGCTTTTAACGAACGCGTGGCCCCGGTGCTGTCGCCCGAACAGCGTATTCGCGCCGCGCTGCACGCAGGCACTGCAAGCTACGATGCGCTCGAGTCCATGCTCCTATCCTTGGCTCTCCGGTCATCAGAGCGCAAAGCTGCGGATGTGGTCGAATTTTGCGGGATGAGGCTGGTCCGTTCCAAGTACGAAGACGACACGATCCGCATCGTCTATCCAGACAAAGCAGGCAAAGACACCGCGTTTTTCATGGTCAGATGGTCGGCGCGATAGCTGGCCACTGGAACGACAATTTTGTCGTTATTTGTAGATCGACAAACCGGCTTTTTCCTTGAAAATCAATGTCGGTTTGTCGTTCGACAGCCCCCTACGGAGCCGTGAGAGGGCGATGTCCTAACCGCTAGACGATGGGCGCATCGGGGTCTGCTGCAATATAGGGGCTTCCGTTTGCTCCGGCAAGGCCGCCTGCAACCCGCCTTGCGGCCACACGCATTCCCGGCTCGACGATTTTCCCCGGCGCGGCGCGGTCGATGCCGTGATATATTGCCGCGCTGCCGTCCGTTCCCGCGGACGCGTTGAGATGAAGGATCAGGGGATAGCCGCATGACCAAGGATACGCTGGAAATTCCGGTTCTGGTGAAGCGCCGGCTGCAGGCGCAGGTGATCGGACCGATCCATGCGGAGATGGTGGCGGTGCTGGGCCGGGAAACCGCCGACGCCATCATCGACAGCGCGGTGCGCAAGGCTGCGATCGCCGAGGGCAAGGCGTTCGCGGCGCGTGAGCCGGGCGGGGTGACCTCGATGGCGAGCTTCATCAAGCTCTATGACCTCTGGACTGCCGACTCTGCGCTCGAGGTCGAGGTGCTGGAGGCGACCGAGGAGACCTACGACTTCAACGTCACCCGATGTCGCTACGCCGAGACCTACCGGGAGATGGGTCTGGCGGAGATCGGCCACCTGATGTCGTGCAATCGCGACGGCACCTTCTGCCAAGGATACGATCCCAACATCGAGCTGGAGCGCAAAGAGACGATCATGGCCGGCGCGCCCTGCTGTACGTTCCGTTACCGCTACCGGAAGGCGGGCTGACCGGCGCTGGGGGCGTGGCGCAGACACTGCCGATGCGCTGCGGCGCGACATGCGCTGTCGGAAGGCCGGACGAAACAGCCCGCAGATCGCGGTATCGAGAGGGAAGAAGTGGCACGCCCTAGGGGAGTCGAACCCCTCTTTTCAGAATGAAAATCTGACGTCCTAACCGATAGACGAAGGGCGCGTGCGGTGGGCGTCTTCTAGCCAGCGCCCCCGTGTCGCGCAAGCCCTAAAATGATGATTCGGCGCAAATTTCCGGGGATTTTCCGGCGGCTGTCGGAGGGGAGGTTGCGTGGGAGGCCGGGCGTCCGCGCAACGCGGAACAGATCGCCGCCAGCTTTGCAAGAGCGTACGAAGGAAGGACACGGTTGTTTGAGGGGAGTGGCACGCCCTAGGGGAGTTCCAGCTGAAATATTGGACCTTGAAATAGCTGGATAATTTCGACGTTTTTGTCTCACTTTTTGCCACCCCGGAAAAGGTGAGACAAACTCTGTGCTACTTCTGTTCCTTCGACAGGAACTTCATCCCTGCGCCGGCCAGCTTCTTTCGGTTCGCTTTCTCGGTGTAGTAGCTGGCCTGTTCCATAGTGGTCCAACCAAAAATCGCCATCAGCTGCTTCTCGGTCGCGCCGTTCTCGGCCGCCCGGGTCGCACCGGCTTTCCGCAAGCCATGCATGGAACAATGGAACAGCTTCGCCTCGTCGCACCAGTCACGCATTTTGTTGCCGAGACCCTTGACGGAGAACGGTTTCCCGTACTCGGTCACAAGGAAGGTCATGTTGCCGACCGGACCATCGGCGAGCGCCGTCTCCAGTTCGGGCAGCATCGGGATATCGACGTCAACTCCGCTTGACCTTGCCGTCTTCGCCGGACGAATCTTGATCCATCCGTCAGCGGTGACATGCTGGCGGCCGAAGATCGCCATCGTCTGCAGACGAAACCCGGTGTAGAGACCGATGTTCAGTGCGAGGCGGGCCCGGCTACCGGCGGGATGCTTCGCTTCGAACTGGCGGACTTCTTCTTCGGTCCACGTGTGGAAGCCGTCGCCAGACTTGAGGCGCTTGATCCCGCTGCAAGGATTCATCTTGCAGAGATCGGCCGTATCGACGGCCCAGGTGAACATCGCGCTGAGTGCCTTGACGATATCGTTCCGGGCGCCTGGGGTCGGGCGAAGCTCGTCGCGAATCTCTGTGATGTGCTTCTTTTCCATGGAGGCGAACGGAAGGTGGCCCCTTGGCAGCTTCTTCTTGGGGGTGAGACTTTGGCACACCTCCTCAAGAATTCTTGCTCGGGTCTCCATCGTGCGATTGGTGACGGATCCTGCCGCCCGGCGCTTATACTCTGTTACAAGCCATCCGAGAGTGCCTTCCGCGGGCGTCTTTGATTTGCCGCCGATCGGGGCCGGGACTTCTCCCGGGCGGCTGTAGGGCTGGCCGAGTCGTGCACATGCCACTTCGTCGTCAAATGCAGTTGTTCCGGGTGTCTCGCGAAGACGCACCTTCGCCTTGCCCGCAGTACGAAAATAGTAGCGCGGGTTGTTGTGCCGGTCCGGGTCAAACGTCACACCCTTCGGCAGTTTGTCGTGCTTGCGGGGCCTAGGCATCGTCCCAAGGCTTGCTGCTGCCGTATCCTGCGTCAAGTGGCGCTCCGTCAGTGCTGCCATCGGCGGCGCGGTGGGGGATTCTCTTAAAGGCTTCATAGACCTCACCTACATCATAAATAAATCGACCTCCGATAACCCGAGGCTGCGGTAGAAGCCCGAGCTCCACACAACGGTCGAAGAGGGTTTCGCCTATACCCACCAAGGCCGCGGCCTGAACACGGTCGACCCCGAAAGGGGGCAGGCTGGGGGGCAAAACGTGGAGGCGTTCCGCTTTCTTCATCTCAGGCCCCGACCTCCGCCAGCGCTTCGGCGCGGGCGCGATTGAGTTCGGCCATCAGCTCATGTGATCCGCTGGCACGGTCCGGGTGTCGTTCCGCCGCAAGCAGCCGATAGCGACCGTCGATCATGGCGCGGTTGATCCGGTCCGCCTCCTCACTATTGAAGCCGAACACGTCCCGCCAGCTTCGCTGCGCCGGCGCCGGCAGGGCCTGAAAGCCGGTAAAAGTCGCCCTGACAATGTTGAGCCCGCCGTGCCGGAGCTCAGTGCGCCGCGCCTCGAGGATCAGATGGATAGCCTGGAGGTTGCTCTCGACGTTCGGGTAGCGATCGACGGCGATGCAGACGGAAAGGCCGTCCCATGTGAACCATACCGCCACACCGATATCGCGCGGGCGGTCATCGCCGAGGGTGACGTTGGAGGAAATGACGAGGTCGGCAATCGCTTTGCCACTGTCGCTTGAAAAGGCGGCGATCGACTTCCGGACATTCTTGAGGGCGGAGGGCAGACCGGTACGGAACTGCGAGCGCAGCTGGGTTTTCGTGCGCGGCATATTCGCCGGCCAGGTGAGGGGGTAGGGCAGAACATCGAGCACGCCCTAACAGTGACCGGGCATCCGGACGTGAACACCGGGCGCCTCGAGCACGCACTGTCGATTGCTCGGCAGCTGGCGGCCGCCGTCATGCTTCAGCCTGCGCAAAGGGCGCGCCGTCGATGACAAAGCTCGCATCGGCCTGGGCACGCACCAGCTCTTTCACCTTCGCATCGGTCGCGCGCTGTGCGTCCTCTTTGTTCTGGAAGGGTGTAGGGATCACGAACTTCGGCCCCTCCATCCCAGTGCCGGCCGTCGTGACTTCCCTGCTGTTTTTCTTTCGGTCGTAGTAGGACGCCTCGACTTCGCCGTGCTTCGGCTCGTCCTTCAGGGTCACCTCGTAGGAGAGGATGTTCTTCCCATTTGTGACCACCACGAGATCCAACTGGACGCCGCCGACGCTCTGGCCAGCACCTTTCAAGACGACGACCAATCGCTGCGACTTCACGGAGACGGCCGCATTTATCTTCTCCCCTATGCGGTTCAAGAACTCCAGGCCGTCCTCCTCGGCCTGGGCTTCATAAGGGTTCGGGATCGATTTGAGCTCCTCGGCCATGATAAGTTCGACACCGATCTGGCCGGCGACATCCGCGAAGATGTCTCCATAGGTGGGCGAGCGTCACAGGGTGCCGCGAGGGCGTTGATGGCCTGTGGCGGATCAAGACCGTCACGCACACCTTTTCCTCGAGCTCTCCCTACATCACCTCTCTCGAATGCGAGGTACCCTCGGCATGATTGACCGATCCCGCAGATACCTGACCGCGGCTGACGGCACGGTCGCCTACGTGACCATAGACGGAGACATGGTCGACGAGGTTGCCTACGGCTACTACGGCCTCCATCGCCGCAGGACGGAGCTGATCTACAACGCCAATCCCGGATTGGCCGATCGACCCGCGAAGCTCCCAGCGGGCGTCGTGATTAAGCTCCCTCCGATCGTCACGTCTCCGACGCCGACACCCTTCCGCCGGCTCTGGGACTAGAGGCCAGCACCATCCTCCATACTGATCTCCACCAAGGCCCGGTCTCACCCCGGGCCTTTTTGCATTGAGAGGGCTATCACATGTCGACGTTATTGGTTGTCGGCTCACGGGGCGCTGCTGTCCGTGATCTCCAGACCATGCTGAACGCCGCCGGCGCTTCACCGAAACTCAAGACCGACGGAGATTTCGGCGGTCTGACGGAAACTGCCGTGCGGCTCTTTCAGGAGAGAGCCGGTCTTGTTGTCGACGGGCGGGTGGGGACTCAGACCCTTACCGCGCTCAAGCGAGCGACGGCGCCGGTGGTTCCGGGCCGGCCGGAACCCGACAAGAGCGCGATGGCCGGAAGCGCACCGGCAAGCGCGACCCTGCTCGATCGTGCTTCGATGCCGCGACGGCTGCCTATGTCGCCGGCGGCGTATTGGTCGCCGACAAGATCGTGAAGCTCGCGATCAACATCACCCGTGACGGATTCGCCGGGCTGTTGAAACGCCAGCCTCCGGTCGAACACTAGATCCGGGGCGGTTGATGTCGGACAAATACCAGACGCTTTCCGAGATGCTGCAAGCCTGGTTTGGCGGCGGCGTCACGACACTCATCGCCGCTCTGACCGGGCGGCTCATGTGGCATACCGCCGAGGTTCGGCGATCCAAGCGCGTCTTCTTCGGCCGGGAACTCCTGTGGGAGTTGCCCTTCGCTGTTGGCATGGGGCTGATAGGCGAGGGAGTCGCGACATACATCGAGGCCGGCCCCTTGCTGCGGCCGGCTATCGTAGGCGGCCTCGCCTACTTAGGCCCTCGAGGCACCGAGGTCCTGCTTGCGAAATGGCTTAACGGTCGGATCGGCAAGGCGTGATCTTCAGCAATTCCAGATCTATATCTTTCCCCCGCGGCTTCGGCTGCGGGGGCTTTTTTGTTGCTGGTTTTTCTGCGCCTTCGGGGATACCGTCCCCGCGAATGCACGGAGGGATTGATGCAGATCGACGCCGCGTACTTGCAGGATCTCAAGGTTCACCTATCGGCCGACCTGGCAGCGGTTGTGCTGGAAGTCTTCGCCGGGGACCGCTTGGCGGTCGCCCTCACGCCGGCAGAACTGGATCGCACGATCGAGACGCTGCAAGCTCTCGCGGTGACATGGGAGCGGCGGCGCCGGGAGGCGGACCCGCACCTTGCTGAGTCCGATCGCAAGGTGGTGAAGGCCATCCGGCCCACCAACTTCAACATCGGGACTCTGGAAGGATACGGTCTCGGCCTGCTATTCGAGACGGAAACCGGTGAGACGACGATCGCACTGAGCCGGGAGGATGCGGCAAAGGTCAGCCATGCGATCCGCCTCCTTCTCGCCGAACCGGAAGAGGCGTCGATCAGAAACTGATCACCAAGCGCCGAACACCCGGTGCATGTCTCGTCGGGATCACTCTCGGTCCCAACTCACCCCAGCACCTGCCATACATGCCCTGCCATACTCGCCAGCGCGAGCAGCAGGCCGCCGACGATCAGCGCGTAGAGCCACCCAAGATCGCGTGGATCCCCGTCAGCCATTCTCGGCTCGTTCCTTCTGACGGTCCCACGTCTCTTCGACCATACGGGCGGCATCTGCTGCCGTCGGCACCCAGCCGCTATTCGGCAGCCACGGCTTCGCACCCTTTGGGTACTGGATCGCCCAGAACCATTTCCCCGCCTTCAAGGGCTGCTGGTCGAGGTAGATCCGGCCGATGCTGACCTCACCATCGAACCCCTGATAGTCCTCATGCGGTTTGCCGTCGATGCCGGTTTCGTCGCCCCACGTCCGGACCCATCGGAATTTTTTCTGCCAGGTCATTGCCTCTTGCGGGCCCACGACAGGGCCGCGTCCGTTTTGCGATTATCCAGCACAGCAAGGATATGATGATCGGCCAACGTGGCAATAGCAGTACAGGCTTCTACCTCGTCCCACCCCGCCTTCACGGCCTCCCAGACAAGTTGCTGCAGTTTTGCCTCGAGCGCCTCTTCGCAATCGGTCAGGCGGTCTAGGCTCAGTGATTTTCGCGGCGAAGGGATGTCAGTCATTGCGTCCTCCATTATGACGGAGGATAGGGCGCGCAAGCGGTTTTTACAGTTCTAAACGTATCCTGCGCCGGGCAATCTCGTCTGATGCGAGGGGTGACCAGCGGAGGCCCATGCGTGAGCTTCCGCTGGCTTTCCGGGCCATTACCCGTACCGGCGCTAAATGGCGCCTGGGGCCCGCGGTCAGCCCCACACACAGAACCTTTGTTCGGGGAGAAATGTTCCAGACGGGAACAAAAACGCGGGTGACGCAATATGGGGCATGTCCAAACGTAATTCCTCTAGCCCCACTCACGATGACCCGATGCCGGCACGCATCGAGCCCTGCCTCGCGCTGCTAAAAAGCAAACCTCCTGTCGGCCGACAATGGATGTACGAGGTCAAGTGGGATGGTTATCGCCTCGCTGTGCACATAGAGCCTGGCCGGGTCAGTGTGATAACCCGCGGCGGTCACGATTGGACGGAGAGGTTCCCCTCTATCGCCAGCGCGGCCCGCCATCTCGAAGTTGAAACGGCCATTCTCGATGGCGAGGCGGTCGTGCTCAATGAGCAAAACCGGTCGGATTTTGGCGCTCTCCAGCAGGCGCTTGGCGGGCGAGGCGGGAAGCGGAGCGCGGAGGAGGCGTTATTCTTCGCGTTCGATCTCCTCTATCTGAATGGCCAAGATCTGACCCGATTGCCGTTGCATGGCCGTCGCTCCCTTCTGGAGAAAATGCTCCACGTAGAGGAGGGGGTAATTCGCCTGTCCGAAGACATAGGCTCGGATGGCGCGCTCTTGATCGATGCCGCATGCCAAATGGGCCTTGAGGGGATCATCGGCAAGAATATCGATATGCCTTATCGAGCCGGCCGCAATGGAGATTGGGTGAAGATCAAATGCGTGCAGAGCGAGGGGTTTGCTATCGTCGGCTATGAGCCTTCGCGCGTGGCCCTAGGAGGTATCGGGCGTCTACTGCTGGCAGCCCGGAAGGGCGATCAGTTGGTCTATGTCGGCGGCGTAGGGACTGGCTTTACTGCAAAAACCGGAACGGCGCTCCGTCGCCACCTCGACGCGATCGCGGTTCCAAAAGCTGCGATCGACGTGGGAAAGCGCAAGGGCGTGTTCGTTAAACCCGTGGTCGTGGCCGAGATCGAGTTCCGCGCCTGGACCCACGACGGCAAGCTTCGGCACGCGTCATTCAAGGGACTGCGGGAAGAGGCGGATGCAGCCTCGGTCTACCGGTTACCGGATTGAGCGTGAACACACGGACCACAAAGCCAAGATAGAGGTCTCGTCCAGAACCTCCCGAACAATGCAGGTAGTTCCTGCCGCCGCCTTTTACCGAGTTTTTCGGGCCTTGAGTTCTGCGTCGACGCTGCTCCGAAGTGCATCCATGATGTTGATGACATTCGACTTCGGTTCTGTCTTGGAATTCTTTCCCTTTGCCGACTTCTTGGGTTTCAAGGTCTTCTTCTTTTCCTCAA
This sequence comes from Mycoplana azooxidifex, assembly GCF_014196765.1. Taxonomy (GTDB): domain Bacteria; phylum Pseudomonadota; class Alphaproteobacteria; order Rhizobiales; family Rhizobiaceae; genus Mycoplana; species Mycoplana azooxidifex. The sequence goes on along the minus strand of NZ_JACIEE010000015.1, from coordinate 55,285 downwards.
TCAGGTTTAGCAGGCTGGTCTGAATGGGGTCCCTCACCATGTCTGGTGACCAGTGCGCAGATTTCTTCTCTATAAGCTCTTGAACGAGGGGAACGAGATCAGGATCCGATTCCTTCTCAATGTCCTCGAAGTAACTGTCCTCAGGCCTTATCTCGTTGCCGAACCGAAGTGTCCACAGGACGATGCCTTCGTCGCGGGGTTCCAGAATGACGGCTCGTTCACGGCGTCCCATCACCACTCTGGAGACACCCACGACCTTGTCGGCTTTCATTGCATCCCTGATAACGGCAAATGCTTCATTCCCTACGGCATCGCCGGGCATTAAATAATGGGGCTTCTCAAGGTAAACCCACTCGATAGTCTCCGCCTGAACAAATTTATCGATGTCGATCGTCTTCACAGTATCGAGTGCGACCCGATCGAGGTCGTCCTCGGTGAGGATCACATAGTCATTTTCCCCGCGGGCGTAACCCTTGGCCTCGTCTTCTTCCTTGACCGGCTCTCCAGAAACGGAATCCACGTATTGAGACACCACCCGGTTCCCGGTTTCGCGGTTGAGGGTATGGAAGCGGACCTTTTCGCTCTCGCTGGTTGCCGGCATCATGATGACGGGGCAGGTGACCAGCGACAGTTTGAGATAGCCTTTCCAATAATAGCGCTGCGCCATGACAGTCTCCTGTTAGCTTGCCTTGCGGCGCGGAGATTCCCCAGACGAGGCCGCTTTGGAGGCACCACGTGCGGCCCGCTCCCGTCTGGTGCCCTTGTTGGCATTGGCGGTGGTACGCTTAGGCCCGCCGTCCTCAGCCCCCTCCTTAAGCAAGGCAGCGCTTTTTCGTAGGGCAGCCAACAGGTCGTCGGGCTTTGATACCTCCACCTTCTTCGGCTTCGGCAACGACTTTCCTTCCAACTTTGCCTTGACCAGCTCGGCGAGGGCGGCCTCGTAGCGGTCATCAAATGTTGCCGGATCGAAGTCCCCCTTTTTGGTGGCGATAATGTGCTTGGCGAGATCGAGCATCTCCCCTTTGATGCGCAGCTTTGGCATCTCCTCGAATGCGGCCTTAGGCGAGCGGACCTCATAATCGTAATTAAGAGTGGTTGCGATCAGACCCTTGCCGTGTGGGCGTATCAGCACCGTGCGCATCCTGCGGAAAAGGACGGCTTTGGCAATGGCGGCGACCTTGGACTTTTTCATGCCGTCTCGCAGGGCCACAAACGCATCGCTTCCCATCTTGTCAGGTGTCAGATAATACGGCTTGTCGAAGTAGACGTCGTCGATCTCGTCGCAAGGAATGAACACTTCAACGGCGAGCGTCTTATCGCTCTCAGGAATAGTGGCGGCGATCTCCTCAGGATCGATCTGGATATACTGCCCGTTCTCGACCTCAAAGCCCTTAATCTGTTGTTCTTTCGGTACCGGGTCCTCAGTCTCGCTGTCGACGAAAATGCGGTTCACACGGTTGCCGGACGACTGATTGATCGTGTTGAAGGAAATGCGCTCGGACGTGCTGGCCGCCGTATAGAGCGCGACCCCGCACGAAACCTCGCCGAACTTAAGGAAGCCCTTCCACTGGGCACGGTGCGCTGCAGCCATGACACAAACCTCGAATCACCCCGAATGAGATTCAAAGCCGTGTCAAGATGAATCGTTCCAGCCCGAAGCGCAAATTCTTAGAAGCGGAAGGCAAACTGCTATCGGAGGTTTACTTAAATCGTGAAGGGAAACCTACGCCTAGCGTGGCTAGTTCAACTCGCTAGACAGCTGCTTTCTCATCCGATTGACCCGGCTCTTGATCGTGCCGATTGCGCAATGCATCTCGAATGCCGCCCGCTTATAGGACTCGCCTTGCACAAAAATCAGGTCAAACAGCACTTGCCGTTCGCGGGGGAGCTCTCGTAAGGCGCGTTCGAGTTCGCATCCTTGCAGATGCCACTCCTGGGTAGGCATAGCGACTATTGCGATCTCCTCGAAGTCGAAATCGCGCCCCGGCGACTCGCGCTTCGCCCGTAGGCACCCGGTGCAGAACGCATTTCTCATGATGGTGAAAAGCCAACCCTTTAAATTGCTACCTGGAGAGAAACCCTCCAGTCGAGCGAGTGCTTTTGTGAGAGTTTCCTGAACTAGGTCATCGGGTTCCTGATATCGCAGCTTTAAGGCGAACCGCTTCAGGACTGGTATCAGCGCAACGATCTGAGCGCGGACTGTTTCTGCTTCCACTGGGGTCATCGCTACCTCCCGCTAGCGGAAAGGAATGAACCAAAGCGAACATTGTTCCAGCGCAAGATGACCTATTCCGCAAGAAGTATAATTTGCTGGTTGTGGCGCCAATGATGCTAACTACTGGCACGCGTAGCTCGGCCACGAGAAGTGGACTGAGCGCGAGTGCCTGTTCCGATCACTATCGCTGCTTTTATGACATGAATGCACCGACCGGGAGGAGCCTGTACCCATTGATGAAGGTCCTGTTTCGACCCTATCCCGGTCGTAACACTGCAAGCAAGCGGTGCCTGCAAGCTAGCGATTCATAAACACAAGTGGTGCCGTCGTGGCCAAGCAACGGCTCCAGGGCGTTTTCACGGCTGCGCTTTCACCGGAAGCCGGAATGGTGCGCCTAGCCGGTTGAAAGCGTTCATAGCTGCGATCGTGATTGTAAGATCAACCAGATCCTTAGGCTCGAAAACTGCCGAAACAGCAGCATAGGCCTGGTCAGAAGCATGGGTCTCGCTGACTAGCGTCACCTCCTCGGCCCAGGCCAGCGCCGCGCGGTACTGTTCGGAGAAAAGATACGGCACCTCTTCCCATACCGGAATCAGAGCGACCTTGTCGGCCGCCATGGTCTTTAGTAGATCGCGGGTGTGTAGGTCGATACAATGTGCGCATCCATTGATCTGGGATACGCGTAGGAACACTAGATGAATAAGCTCCTCAGGCAAATTCGTGTGGGTGACGTAGTGATGGACGCCGAACAGGGCTTTTGCTCCAGCGGGTGCTACCTCGTACCAATTGAGGCGCGTGGTCTCATTCATAATGGTCTCCTTGAATTTGCGCCACAGCCGGCGCTGCTCGGTTGACGACGCGTCAATTGGAGGCGTGACATCTCGACCCGATTCTATTTTTTGCAGTGCGATGTCACACTTGCCCAAACTCGCTCGTCCACTAGTCAGGCGGTCGCGAGGAAAGTGGCATGAGACAAACGGCATGAACGAGACGGACCGGGATCATAACATCCGTGAGGGGGCGATGGCCAAAGAAGCAAGCGCTGACGTATCGCTCAGCGACCAGAGGATTGTAGAATTCACCGTGGAGCGTAAACGATTGTTGCGCTTGAGCTATCGGATGCTAGGGTCGATTACCGAGGCGGAAGATGTCGTACAGGACGCGTGGTTGCGTTGGGCACGCGTCGAAGACGAAGTCCGCACTCCGACCGCCTATCTCACCCGCATTGTCACACGACTATGCCTCGACCGGATGAAGTCGGCGCGAGCGCGGCGCGAGGTTTATGTCGGCCCATGGCTGCCCGAGCCGTTGGTCGAGCCTGTTGATACGCAAGAAGCCATTGCTGACGATGTCACTGTGACGCTAATGTTAGCGTTGGAGCGTTTATCGCCGCTAGAACGGGCGGCCTTCCTGCTCCACGAAGTGTTCGACGTAGCGCTGACTGAGATCGCGGTCGTGCTTGAACGTGAACCCGCCGCCGTTCGCCAACTTGCTTCTCGAGCACGCAAAAATGTTCAGAACGCTCGACCGCGATATAGCGTCGGGGCGGCAGAGGCCGAGGGAATCGCTCGCGCGTTTTTTGCTGCATCGCGTGACGGCGATGTCACCGCGCTTTCGGCGTTGCTCGCGCGCGATGTCGAGATACACAGCGACGGCGGCGGCAAGGTGCTGGCGTTCCGAGAAGTCATCCGCGGCTTGGAACGTGCATTGCGACTCTTCGTTTCCGCTCAGCGAAAGACCGCGACTCCGCCCACCTTGCTGCGGACTGCAACTATTGACGGCCTGCCCGGGTATGTGAGCCTTGATCCAAATGGTGTGCTGCAAATTACAGCTCTTGGCATTCGCGACGGTAAGATCTTCGCGATCTATATCGTCAAAAACCCGGATAAGCTGACGCATATTGACGTTTGAGATCGCCGCTGCGGCCTGCGAGCGCTCGGCCGCACACAGCCTTCATCTAAGCGGTACTCTCAGGCCACGGGCTTGATTTCTGCGGGGGGCAATCCGTGACGCCGCGCGACAGCGCAGACCGTCACGCCTTGCTCATAGCTCTCCGCGATGATCTCAGCGTTGCGCTGGTACCGCGCCGCGTATGATGCCCGTGCCGTCTGCGCTGCTTCAAGTGCGCCGTGGAATGCCGGACCACAGTGATCTACGGATGCCAAGTCTACTCCTGTTTGAATCGTTTTCTGAAACGTTCGGCTCTCTATGGCGGAGGCTGTGCGGCTGTCGCAGCCGGACAGATGCGGAGCGCACGCAGCGCATTGAGGATGACGGCAACGTCGATTGCCTCCTGGATCAACGCGCCCTGCACGGGAGTGAGATAGCCGAGGCCCGCAGCGACCATGCCGATGACGGAGAGCCCGATGCCCGCCACCACGCTTTCCAGGGCAATACGTCGCGCGCCGCGCGCAATCTCGACGCCCACTGCCACTCGGTCCACACGGTCGACAAGCAGGACCACGTCCGCAGCCTCTGCTGAGGCCGCCGCCCCGCGCGCGCCCATGGCAACGCCGATGTCAGCCGCGGCCAGCGCCGGCGCATCGTTCACCCCGTCGCCGACCATCATCAGGGGGCCGTGCTTGCGCTCCGTGAGCACCAGTAGCACCTTCTGGTCTGGGGTGAGGCCGGCGCGGATGCCGTCGATCCCGAGTCCCTCGGCAACACGTTCGGCGACGTCTTGACGGTCCCCTGTTGCCAGCAGGATGCGGCTGACCCCCTGACGGCGCAGGGCGGAAAGCATCCCATGGGTGTCGTCGCGCAAGGGGTCGGCCATGACGAGGTGGCCCGCGAGCTTGCCGTCGATGCCGACCGCCACCAGAACCGATCCCGCCGCCAGGGCCGGAGGTTCCACCGCAGTCGCCCCAACGTGCCTGATCACGAAGCCGTGCCCGCCCACGACGACAGAGCGACCACCGACCAGCCCCGCTAGACCCTCGCCTGGAGTCTCGGTCACCTCTGTTGGAACCGGTAGTGCTAGTCCACGCTCGCCCGCCGCTGCGACGATCGCCTGAGCTACCGGGTGCTTGGTGGCCTGGTCGAGCGCTGCCGCCAGGCTCAACATCTCGTCTTCCTGGATGCCCCCATACGTGCCGATCGAGACAATCTGCGGCCGCCCGTCGGTGAGCGTGCCAGTCTTATCGAGGATCAGCGTGCGCGCGCGTGCCATCGCCTCAAGTGGTCCGGCTCCCTTGATCAGCACCCCGTAACGTGCGGCGCGAGAGAGTCCGGCCACCAGCGCCACCGGCACGGCCAAGATCAGCGGGCACGGGGTCGCCACCACAAGCACGGCGACAGCGCGAATCGGATCGCCGGTTAACCACCAAGCCGAGAAGGCGATTGCCAAAGTGACCAGCAGGAAGGCCAGCGACCATCGGTCGGCGAGCCGCGACATCGGCGCCTTCGAGGCCTGGGCCTCTTCAACAAGGCGCACGATGCCGGCATATGTACTGTCCTTTGCAGGTCGCATGGCAACAAGGTCGAATGCCTCTCCCGCATTCGTCGAGCCGCTCATCGCCTCACCCCCGCTCGCGGTCTTCAGCGGAAGAGACTCGCCCGTCAGTGCCGACGTGTCGAGAAAGGCGGCAGAGGACGCGACAGTGCCGTCGACGGGGACCACGTCGCCCCGCCGTATTAGCAGCCGGTCGCCGGGCAGGATTGCATCAAGCGGCACGTCTTCCAGGGCGCCGTTGCAGTGCCGTGTTGCCGTCCTGGGGACGCGCGAGAGCAGGTCTCGCATCTCGCGTCGCGCGCGGCCCTCGGCGAAGCTCTCGAGGAAGGTGCCTCCGGAATACATGACCGCGACGACGGCGGCCGCAAGTGTCTCGCCGAACAGAAGCGCTGCCGACATCGAGAGCGCCGCCACTATGTCGAGCCCGACTTCACCGCGAAGCAGGCTGCGTAGGATTTCGATCAGGAGCGCGGCGAGAACAGGGACCACGCCCACGAGCCAGACATTAGAGGCAAGCTCCGTCCTCCCAATCCCAAATGCCAGAACGAGACCGCTGGCGAGGGCTCCGACCGCAATCAGCAGTAGACCTGTCTTCAGCCTGTCGCCGGTCGAATGCTCCATTCTATCAATCCCGTTAGCCGCGGCAGAAGGTCTACTCGAAATGCAGCGTTCGAAGTGTAGCGCCTTCGCTGCGAAGCGGGAACTGGGCGTCGATACCGAGCTTCCTGGCGTGAGCGCCGCCTTTCCCCGGACCAATAAAAATTGGGGCGACGACGACCAGCATCAGGACATCGAGCAGCAGGGCAAAGCAGGAGGTCAAGCGAAGGCGCGGACTTTGGACGAAAAGGTGAGACAAGTAATAAAAAAAGCTATCGAAAAACAATGAGACGATTTTGTCTCACTCGCCGTGCTGTACCATTGATTTATTGGAGTTTTGGCACGCCCTAGGGGAGTCGAACCCCTCTTTTCAGAATGAAAATCTGACGTCCTAACCGATAGACGAAGGGCGCGTGCGGGGCGACTTCTACTCAGGCGACCCGGTTTGTGCAAGGCGAAAAATGCGCGCTCCGGCAAATAATTCACAAGGCCTGCACGGACCTGGGAAGGCTGACTTGCGGGACAGCGCCGCAGAGGGTGCGGAGAGATGGAAGGAAGGTGGTGGCACGCCCTAGGGGAGTCGAACCCCTCTTTTCAGAATGAAAATCTGACGTCCTAACCGATAGACGAAGGGCGCGTGCGGGGCGGTTTATAGTGGGCGTCTTGCGGTTGCGCAAGCGTCAAACGGGCGGGATGTCAAAAAAACGTCATCTGTCCCGGGCGGATATCCAAGATGAGAAATCAATTTATTATCAATGCGTTGCGGAGGTGTCCGGCAGATTCGCTAGAATCGCGGCCCGCCGGTAACGGCGATGCCTACTTGCGCCTGCCGCGGCATCTCCAGTTCCAGTCGCGTTCCGGGCCGATGTCGATATGGACGGATTCGGTGTGGCAGTAGGTGCCGACGCCGCCGCGGCCCGGCATGGCGCGCAGGTATTCGGCGAGTTCCCACCGGCTGACGCCGGCGATCTGGATGTCTGCCGCTTCGCAGCGGGTGTGGAGCGACTGCTTCGCCCGGTTGCGTTTCATCGCACGGACGCCGGAGGTGACGATGACCGGCTTGCCGTAGTGCTGCTCTATCGATTTCAGGACGGTCAGCAATTCCGGCTTGAAGCAGCCGGTGTTGACCTTCTCCGTCTGCAGCCAGAGGCCGTTGGGCGACAGGCGTGCCAGTCCCGCAAGCGAGGCGACCTCGGTTACCCCGCCATTGTCGTCATTGTCGGGACCGTCTTCCTCGAGTTCGGAGTGGTCGCCGGGTGCCACGGTCGACGTGACGCCGGGCAGGGCGGAGGGAGCGAGCGAGGCCATCTGGCGGGCGGCGGCCGTTTCGCGGGTGAGGAGCCTCGCCTGTCGCGCCGGCGCCGGCTTTTCGGCCTGGTCGGCGTTCGCCGTCTTGCGCTTGGCGGCAAACAGCGCTGCGAGCGTCAAACGCGTTTCGGGGCTGCCGGCAGGCTCGTCGCGATCCCCGGTGCCGGAGGCTGCTGCCGTTTCCGTTTCCGTTTCCGTGGCGGCGGTGGTGCCACCTGCCGCGGTCGCCGCCAGCGCCCGTTGGGCATCGTTGCCTTCGCCTTCGGCCACCAGCGCCGAGCGGACGCTGGTCGGGACTGGAACGTGGTCGGGAACGACGGATGCCTCCTCATCGGACGCAGGTACGGCGCCGGGCGTGACCAGTGAGCCCGGCGTGGCGGGGATCGAGCCTGTGGTCTCGCCGCCGCCGGCAGGGGAAGCGCCCGGATTGGCCTGGTAGAGATTGGTGATCGCGCGACCGGCTGGTTCCGGAGCGGCGCCTGCGGTCGTATCCTCGGATGCGACAGCGGGGGCGGCGGAAGCGAAGATGCTGGTCTGGCTGGCGTTCACCTGGGCGGGCTGCATGATCGCATCCGCAAGGTTCGGCGGTTCGGAGGGATCGTTGGCTGTGCCGGACTGCGCCGACGGGCCGTCGCCTCGGCCGGCATTGACCATCGGATCGCGGTAGCCGTCCGCACCTGCGTCTCCTTGCGCCTGTTCCTGTTGCCCCGAGGTCGTCTCCGCAAGCGCGGCGTTGTCCTCGGATTGCATGTCGCCGGATGCCGATACGCAACCGTTCAGCACCAGCGCGGAGACGGCCATCAGCAGCCCGTTCCGCAGCCTCATCGCATTTCTACCAATTCCGCACGTCGTCATGAGGTTCGGATCCCCTGCATTTTCCGCGTCGGCCGAAGGGATCGGCCGCGCTCGTCCGCACCTGGGAAGCTCTTCGGGAAGGAATGGCCCGTCGTGGCTCCCCCGCAGGCGCGCATGGCAATGCGGGCCGCTTGCTCTAAATTCCACCGGAACGAAGCCATCGGGGCGGCGCCGGGGCTCTCCTCCCTCTGGGAATCATCCACCCGCCGACAGCCGCGGCATATTCCGGGCAAAAGACGGCGAAACCGTGGTGAAATTGCGCGCAGGCGTTGCAGTCGGCCGCGCCCGGTCGATTGCCCGGGCGACGACCGGAAGGCAGGCGCCTGCGATCAGTATGGAGTGCTAGAGCGGAAGCGTTGTGCGAGGCTTACCAACTGCCGGTGTTCGCCATGGAGGACCAGGGTTCGGCCGGCGGCAGGCGCTCTCCCTTCTGGAGGATCTCGAACGAGATGCCGTCGGGCGAGCGCACGAAGGCCATGTGACCGTCGCGGGGCGGTCGGTTGATCGCAACACCGTTATCCATCAGCTTCTGGCAGAAGCCGTAGATGTCATCTACCTCATAGGCGAGGTGCCCGAAGTTGCGCCCGCCGGCGTAGGTCTCTGGATCCCAGTTGTAGGTGAGCTCGATGCAGGGGGCGGCATTGGCCCTTGCGGCGGCGACGTCCTCGGGGGCTGCGAGGAAGATCAGGGTGAAGCGCCCCTTGTCGTTTTCGATCCTGCGGGTTTCAACGAAGCCCATCAGGTCCCGGTAAAAACGAAGCGACTGCTCGATGTCGGTGACCCGGACCATGGTGTGAAGGTAGCGCATGCCTGAAATCCTTAGATAGGATGAACGAATGGGCGGGAAGATAGGAGTTTGTCAGCCAGAGGCAAGCCTCGCGGTCTATAGAGAGTTGCGGGCAAAACTTTTCGTGAAGGCTTGCCCTACCGCATTGGGACGATGTTATTCTGGTTGGCAAGAATCAGTTAACCGTAAAACATGTGACGCGTAATCGAGGGGCTGGGCAGATCATGGCGGACAGGATGTCTACGAAGGAAATCACAGAGCGTGATGACCAGGGTGGCGAGGCGGTCGACCTGATCGAGATCACCGGCGTCATCAAATGGTTCGACGTCGCCAAGGGTTTCGGGTTCATCGTGCCGGACAACGGCATGCAGGACGTGCTGGTCCACGTCACCTGCCTTCGCCGGGACGGCTACCAGACGGTGCTGGAAGGCACCCGCGTGGTGGCCCTGATCCAGCGCCGCGACCGCGGCTTCCAGGCCTTCCGCATCCTTTCCATGGACCAGTCGACCGCCGTGCATCCCTCGCAGATGCCGCCGGTCAAGACCCACGTGCAGGTCACCGCGACCAGCGGCCTCGAACGGGTGCTGGTCAAGTGGTTCAACCGCACGAAGGGGTTCGGATTCCTGACCCGCGGGGAGGGGACCGAGGACATATTCATCCACATGGAGACGCTGCGCCGCTTCGGCCTGACGGAGCTTCGCCCGGGCCAGGTCGTGCTGGTGCGCTTCGGCGACGGCGAGAAGGGTCTGATGGCGGCCGAAATCCACCCGGACAACCCGATGCCGGGCAACCGGGCGCATTGATGGCCAAGGCTGTCCGCCCGAATCTCCGTCGCATCTACAGCGCCCTCGTGGCGCTTTTTTTGTTGCTTGCCGGCCTCGGGCCGGCGCTGGCGGAAGAGACCTTCCAGGAGGGCCAGCTTTCGATCGTCACGCAAGGCGGCGCCCGCCATGCCTTCACGGTCGAGCTGGCGCTGACGCCCCGCCAGCGCGCGCAGGGGCTGATGAACCGCCGCACGATGGCGGACGACCGCGGCATGCTGTTCTCCTTCGGCGAGACCCGCCAGGTGCTGATGTGGATGAAGAACACCTACCTGCCGCTGGACATGCTCTTCATAGACGAGGGCGGCGCGATCCGCACCATCCGCGAGAAGGCCGAGCCGCTGTCCGAGGCGATCATCGATTCGCGCGTGCCGGTGGCCTATGTCCTCGAGCTCAACGGCGGCGCGGCGCGCAAGCTCGGCATCCGCACGGGTGATCGCGTCGAAAGTCCGGTGATATCGGGCAGCGGCGGGCAGCCGTGAGGGCGACGGCCGGACTTTCGACGCGGTCAACGACGCGGATTGGGACAGGCGCCGAATCCGTGTAAGGAGACCCCGCAGGAACGGACGGTGGAAGCGGACATGGCGGCACGGGATCGATATTCGAGAAAGCTCGAATGCTCCAAATGCGGGCGCACAGGCTTCGCGGAGGTCTCCGAGGACGACGACCCGCGGCGCAAGAACCCGGGTTTCAGGATCGATGAGATGCCGGCGGGATTTTCCACCGAGCGCGCCTCGAGCGACCCGGCGCGGCACATGGTGCGCTGCCGCTGCGGCAACGTATTCGCCTTCAAGCAGAAGACGTATTATGCGCCGGGCGGTGAACCGGCCCGAGGCCATTGACGCGCGATGAGCGTATCGGTCGGCATTTCGCACACGAGCGGCAGTAGAGAGCGGAAACACAGATGAACCTTCGCCTTCCCCACGCGGCCTTCACGCTGGTCGCAGCCCTGTTGCTTGCGGCGAACGCCCTGGCAGCCGAATTCAAGCACCCGGGGCTGATCAATTCCGCCGGGCGGCTCAACGCGTTGTCGCGGCTGGAGAAGGTTGCCCGTTCGTCGGATCGGCGGCAGAGCTACTATGCGTCTCTCGACAAGGACAGGCGCTTCTCGGTCGACTACCAGCCGAAGGCCATGGACTATGTGCTCGTGGTGGCGCGGGTCAGCAACGATTCGGAGAAGCGGTTCCGCAACGACATGGCGGCCGCCTATTTCACGGCCCTGCGCTGGGTGAAGACGGGCGACAACCGCTACCGCGCGAAATCGATCGAGATCATGAACGCCTGGGCAGGCAAATTCGTTGCCCTGACCCGCGAGAAAGGCACCAAGACCGGCCCCGGACAGATCCCGCTGGAGGCTGCCTGGGCGATCCCGATCTGGGCCAATGCCGCCGAGATCATCCTCTATTACAAGCATCCCTACGGCGCTCCGGGACCGGAGTGGAAGGAAAAGGACGTCCGAAAGTTCCGGTCGTTCCTGGCGCGCCTGCATGAGCAGCGCCAGGAGATGAGGCGCGACCGCTCGGACAATCAGGGCGTTTCCGGAGCCCTGGCGGACATGTCGATCGGGGTCTTCAACAGTGACGAGCGGCTGTATCAGGCCGGCCTGAGGCAGGCGCAGCGGCAGTTGCCGGAGATCATATCCGATGACGGCGAAGTGAAGGAATTGCGCGACAGGGACTGCGTCCATCCGCAGTATTCGCTGATCGGGCTGACCCAGGCTGCCCAGATCGAGATGAACCAGTCGGGCCGGAGCACGCTGCTGTCGATGCGGCACAAGGGCGACATCCAGCCGATCCTGCTGGAAGGCATCGAATACATGTCCCGGGCGCTGACCAACGGCTCCGATGCCCGCGACTGCCGCACCGGCAAGCTGCTCGACGGCTACGCGCCGATGGCAAAGCGCCTCTACGCCAACGACAACAAGGTCCAGCTGAAGCAGTTGAACGGCGCGATGGATGCCGCCCCGAAACGCATGTCCGGGCTCTTCCCCGAAGGGACGGAGTTCACCCATGGCGAGGACGGCTCGCAGTAGCAGGGCAGGAATCTCGCGCGGGCCGGCGGCAGCCTCATTTGTCGTCGGCAGCCTGGCTGGCTGCCATCGCGAGTTCAGGTTTTGCCTAAACCTGGTTGATCGAGGGCAGGAGCGTGATCACCTCCCGCTTGTGCCGTTCGTCGAGAGGCTCGATGTTCGCGTTCCAGTATGCTTCGGCCTCGGGCGTTTCGTGTTCCCATGTCCGCGTGGCGACATGGTCGTCGTCGATTTTCGATAGCCTGTGGCCGCCGAGGCGCAGGTATTCCCTCGCCAGTTCAACTGCAGTCGCCTGTTCCATGACGATCGTCCTTTTCGGTTCGATGGAACAGAAACGGTACAGGGGATCGATAGTTCCGGAAAGCGTCTCGCGCCACGACGAGGAGCGGTTGTCGCCAGTCGTTCGCGGGCTCGGGAGGTGGGATGCGAACGTCGCTTGTCATATCCTATCCCGGGGGATAGGATAAAAACATGTCGGAACACAAGCACGATACCCATCCCGAGATCGTCAAGCGGCTGCGGCGCGCCGAGGGACACCTGAAGAGCGTGATCGCAATGATCGAGGGCGGCAAGCCCTGCCTCGATCTGGCGCAGCAGCTTCACGCCGTCGAAAAGGCGATCGTCAACGCCAAGCGGACGCTGATCCAGGATCACCTCGATCATTGTCTGGAAGACGCCGTCGGGTCGCTTGCGCGCAACCAGCGCCAGTCTATCGACGAGTTCAAAGCCATCACCAAATATCTCTGAGGTCAGAAGATGCCCGATTTCGCCGAGTTGATCCGACAGGGATCGACGCACGCCTGGCTGTTCGTTCCGAGTGCCGTCCTGCTCGGCGCGCTGCATGGCCTCGAGCCCGGCCATTCGAAGACGATGATGGCCGCCTTCATCGTCGCCGTCAGGGGAACGGTGGCGCAGGCCGTCCTGCTCGGCCTTGCCGCGACAATCTCGCATACTGCCATCGTCTGGGGCATTGCCTTTGCCGGCATGTACCTGTGGCGGGACGTCGATGCGGAGGTTTTCGAGCCCTATTTCCAGCTGGTATCCGCCGCAATCATCATCGCGATCGCGCTCTGGATGCTGTGGCGGACATGGCAGGACGAGAGGCTGGCGAAATCGGCCGCCGAGATGCCGCACGATCATCATCATGCCCACGCTCATGGCCACGCTCACGCCCATGAGCCGCACGGCCACCGCGGCCACCACCACGATGGCCGCCATCACCATGAAGCGCACCACCACGATCATGGCCCGCAAGGCACAACGGCGCACGACGGAGGGCGGCGGATCGACACCGGGCACGGTGTCGCGGAACTTGCGATCTTCGAGGATGGCGTGCCTCCGGTCTTCCGGCTGCGGACCCTTGGCGGCCATGCCTGGCGCGCGGCCGACGTCACCATCACAATCGAGCGGCCGGACGGAACGAAGCAGGATTTCGCATTCGCCGACAGCGGCGCCTATCTGGAATCGACGACGGGGATCCCCGAGCCGCACGCGTTCACGGCTCGCCTCGGCCTGGGGCACGGCAACCACAGCCACGACTATGACGTCTCCTTCGCCGAGGACCACGCGCACGAGGCGACCGGGCTGGATGTCGGGGCGGACGGCTACCAGGACCCGCACGAGCGCGCCCATGCCAACGACATCCGCCGGAGGTTTTCGGACCGCAAGGTGACGACCTGGCAGATCGCCCTGTTCGGATTGACCGGCGGCCTCATTCCTTGCCCCGCCGCGATCACGGTCCTTCTCCTGTGCCTGCAACTGCGGGAGTTCACCCTTGGCTTCGCCCTCGTCCTGTGCTTCTCGATCGGCCTTGCCATCACGCTCGTGACGGTCGGGGCGCTGGCCGCCCTCAGCGTCCGCCACGCGACGACGCGCTGGAGTTGGTTCGGCACGCTTGCCCGCAGGGCTCCCTATGTCTCCGGCCTGCTGATCGTGCTGGTCGGTCTCTATGTCGGGGTCCACGGTCTCCAGGGCCTGTCGGCGCAGGCGGGAGCGACTGTGAAGACGGAGCAGGGATGAGGCGCGCCGGAGATCCGTGCCGTTGTCCTGCGAATCGGGACCAGTGACATGGTCGCTGCCATCAGCGCCTATCTCGGTCTCTTTTTCGCAGCCTTCCTGGCCGCAACCATCTTTCCCGCCCAATCGGAGACGGCGCTCGTCGTCCTGCAGTTGACCGGAGACTACCCGGTCGCGGCCCTCGTCGCCGTCGCAAGCATCGGAAACATCCTCGGTTCCGTCGTCAACTGGTTGCTCGGGCGCGGCATAGCCCGCTTCCGGACGAAGCGCTGGTTTCCCGTCTCCGCCAAGAGCCTGCAGGTGGCCGAAAGCTGGTACGGGCGATACGGCAAGTGGTCGCTGCTGGCGAGCTGGCTGCCGGTCGTCGGCGACCCGATCACGGTCGCAGCCGGCATCCTCAGGGTGCCGCTCGCGACATTTCTGGTGCTGGTATCGGTCGCCAAGGTCGGCCGTTACGCTGCCCTGGCGCTGGCGACCAGCCCCTGGACATGATTGCGAGGAAGATCTCTGCTGCCGGATGCTTGCAGCGCGCGTCGTGGCGAGGAAGTCGGTCGAATGGCATCGCGAGAACGGGCTGAGGGGGGCGGACGCATTGGCGAGTGAGTTATGTGTGCCTCCATGCCTTCACAGCCGAAAGCAAGAGGATCACCGCCAGGAGGGCAGCAGAACGCCGTTCCGCACAATACCGGGCAGAACCGCTTGCGTGATAAATCACCCGTCAATTTTGGCGGGGCTCGCCGGCCTATTCTTGAAGAATTCTATCGACAAGCCCCGACCATCCGGATGTGCGGACGGTGCAATCTATTAATAGGTCGGTCCCGACCGGGTAAAGTTACAAGTAGCTAATGTATCATTACAAATTGACAAGGCAGAACGCGCATTGAGCGAATTGCGCGCCGGACCATGAAACGCACACGAATGTGCCGGAAACATGCACAGGAAGACCGTTGTGGCTAGTTTTCGCCAACGTTTCATAAGTGATTGTTGTTATTGCGGAAAAGAGTGGTTGGCTGGGGAACCTGGATTCGAACCAAGATTAACGGAGTCAGAGTCCGTCGTTCTACCATTGAACTATTCCCCAACTGCGGGCGGCGCAGGCGGCGCCCTGTCGGTGTGGGCGGCTTATAACCAAAAGCCTCGCGGATGCAAATAGGTCTGCTGCATTTTTTTGCCGGCCGGCTGTGGATTTCTCGGCGTGGTGATTTCGTCCGTTCACGGGTGCCCGGCACACCGTCGAGTGGACGTTCGGCGGCGGATGGGCCGGTTGTCGATCGGTTCATCCCGATGCCGGCGGGCTCGACGCATCTCCGGGTACGACCCGCTGTCGCAGCCGCTGCGGTCGGCAGGCCCGGGCGAGCCATGCCGCCGTGCAAAAAGAATTTGTCGAACGTGACAGCCGCTGTTAAGGTCGCGGCAACGAAAATCAGAGAGTGCCTGCTGCGGCCCGCAAGGGCCTTGCGCGGCACGATAGGCGAAACACGTGAACGACCCCGATCGCGGCCTTGGGCCGTCCGTATCAGGGGGGCAGGGCACGGGCGGAGAGGCAAGGCCGAAGCGGTCGCGCCGCCGCAAGGGAAAGGAAAAGCGGGCTCAAAATCCGTCTTCCGTCTCCCTTACCCCGAGCAACGGTGACACCGGCCGCAACGGCCAGGAGCCACGCCCCCACCAGAGCACGCAGGACGGCGACGCCGTCCGTAAGCGCAAGCGTCGTCGCCGCGGCAAGGGCGGCGCGGCCAACGCGCAGCAGCCTTCTTCCGAGACCGAGCGCGTAACAGCCCCCGCTGCCGAACGGGCAGGGCAGGGCCATCCGGGTCGCGGCAAGCGGCACCAGGGCCGGGGCCTGCAGGGCCGACCGCTCAAGGGACCGGAAAAGACGCCCGAGTTCGTGGCACCGGTTGGCAAGGCGGCGCACGCGCAGGGTCAGCAGCCGAGCCAGAACCCAGGTCAGAATCAGGGCCAACGCTACGGCCACCCGTCAGGCACGCCGAGAGGCGGCCAGCCGAATGGACGCGACCGCGTCGACCATACTGCGGGTGGCATGCCGCGCAGCGAGCTGCGCCTCGACGACGCGCCGCTCTATGCGGCCCTCGATCTCGGCACCAACAATTGCCGCCTGCTGGTCGCCCAGCCGACCCGTCCCGGCCAGTTCCGCGTCATCGACGCCTTTTCGCGCATCGTTCGGCTGGGCGAGGGGCTCGCCGCAAGCGGGCGCCTGTCGGAAGACGCGATGGACCGCTCGATCGAGGCGCTGAGGATCTGCGCCACGAAGCTGAAGAGCCGCGATATCCGCCGCAGCCGCCTGATCGCCACGGAGGCCTGCCGCCAGGCGGAGAACGGCGAGGCGTTCCTGGCCCGCGTCAGGGCCGAGACCGGGCTCGAGCTCGAGATCATCAACCGCGAGACCGAGGCGCGGCTGGCCGTGTCCGGCTGCTCGTCGCTGGTGGGCCGCGAGGCGAAGTCGGTGGTGCTGTTCGACATCGGCGGCGGCTCGTCGGAGATCGCGGTGATCCGCATCGACGACAACCGCTCCAACCGGCTCGCCAACCACATCACCCACTGGACCTCGCTGCCTGTCGGCGTGGTGACACTGTCGGAACGCCATGGCGGCCGCGACGTCACTCCCGAAAGCTTCGCCGCCATGGTGCGCGAGGTCGAGGGCATGCTCGCGGGCTTCGACTGCCCCGCTCATGGCGGCTTCGAGACGCCTGAGGATTTTCACCTGATCGGCACGTCGGGAACAGTGACGACCCTTGCCGGCGTCCATCTCGACCTGCCGCGCTACGACCGTCGACAGGTCGACGGCGTCTGGCTGCTCGATGCGGAGGTCAGCGCCATGCAGGCGAGGCTCTTGTCCTGGGACTTTTCCGCCCGCGCGGCCAATCCCTGCATCGGTCCCGACCGGGCCGACCTGGTGCTCGCGGGCTGCGCCATTCTGGAGGCGATCCGCAACCGATGGCCGTCGACACGCATGCGCGTCGCCGATCGCGGCCTGCGCGAGGGCCTGCTCACCGACATGATGGCCGACGACGGCGTATGGCGTCGCGGCCGCCACCGCCGCCAGAACCGCAGCGGATTCCGCCACCCCGGCCGGCCGGAGGGACAATAGAAATGACGAAGCCACCCGCCGGCGGCAGCCGGACCGGACGAAAGCTCGGCCAGAAGGTCAAGAAGGGCAAGCTGAAGGCGTCGTCGCGACGCTGGATCGAACGCCATATCAACGATCCCTACGTCCAGCGCGCCCGCCTCGAAGGTTATCGCGCGCGCGCGGCTTTCAAGCTTCTGGAGATCGACGAGAAGCACAAGATCCTCGACGGCGCGAAGCGCATCATCGACCTGGGAGCAGCCCCCGGCAGCTGGTCGCAGATCGCCGCCAAGGTGACCAATTCCACCGATGCCGACCCGCGCGTCGCCGCGATCGACTTCCTCGAGGTGGACCCGCTGCCCGGCGTGACGATCCTGCAGATGGATTTTCTCGATCCGCTGGCGCCCGAAAAGCTGAAGGAGGCGATCGGCGGGGCGCCTCAACTCGTCCTGTCCGATATGGCGGCACCGACGACCGGCCACAGGCAGACCGACCATATCCGCACCATGCACCTGTGCGAGGTCGCGGCCCATTTCGCCGTCGACGTTCTGGCGGAAGGCGGGCATTTCCTCGCCAAGACCTTCCAGGGAGGCACCGAGCGCGAGTTGCTCGCCATGCTCAAGCAGAATTTCCGCCAGGTCATCCACGTCAAGCCCGGCGCCTCGCGCGCCGAATCGGTCGAAATGTTCCTGCTGGCCAAGGGCTTCAAGGGGCGCAAGCCGGTGCAGGCGGACGATGCGGCGGAGGCGGAAGCTTGATGCTGCTCTACGTCACGGTGGGAACCAACGACCTCGAGCGGTCCGGCCGCTTCTATGATGCGGTTCTGCCGCTCCTGGGCTATCGCCGGCAGAAGCAGGCGGAAGGGGAGATCGGCTATGGCGCGGACGACGACGTGCGCTGCCGGTTCTGGATCGTCGAGCCGTTCGACCGCGAACCCGCCACCTTCGGTAACGGCGTCACGATCGCCCTCGACGCGCCGAGCCGGGCGGCGGTGGACGCCTTCCATGCGGCCGCACTTGCCAATGGCGGGACGGACGAGGGCGGGCCGGGCATCCGGCCGTTCCATCCGAACTTCTACGCGGCCTTCGTGCGCGACCTGGACGGCAACAAGCTTTCGATCGTCTGCGAGCGGCCGGAACAGGCCCACGCTACTTGACGCTCGCGACCTCTTCCCTGGCCGCCATTCGATGCCCGGAGACCGCTGCACCCGCGTTCTTCGCCATCGTCAGGAACGGGATGACCGCCGCCAGCGTGAGCACCGATATGATCATGAAGGCGATATGGAAGTCGCGCAGCTGAAGCGCGGTGCCGGTGATCGCCGTCTCGACTTCCAGAATCGTGCCGGCGACCGCCACGCCGAGCGCCAGGCTCATCTGCTGCAGGACCGCGCTCATCGAGGTCGCCTTGCTGGCGTCCCTGTCGGAAATGTCGGCGAAGGACAGCGCGTTCACGCTCGTGAAGAAGAACGAGCGCACGAAGCCGGCGAGAAGCAGCACGAAGGATATCAGCACGACAGGCGTCGCCGGCGTGAAGAAGCCGTTGACGAAGGTGAGGATGGCGCCGGTGATGCTGGCGACGATCAGCATGGTCCGGAAGCCGGTGCGGCTGAGCACGCGCCTGGCGAGAAACTTGGTGGTGATGGCGCCGATCGCACCCGTAAACGTGATCAGGCCCGACTCGAACGGCGTGAAGCCGAAGCCAAGCTGCAGCATCAGCGGCATCAGGAACGGAACGGCGCCGATCGAGATGCGAAACAGCGTTCCCCCGATCGCCGCCGCGCGGAAGGCGCTGTCCTCGAACAGCTTCAGATCCAGCACGGGCCGCGGGTGGCGCCGGGCATGGCGAAGGTAGAGGTAGCCGGACAGGAGGCCGAGCGCGGTGGTGGCGAAGCCGATTGCAGGCGGCAGCGCCGGCAGGCTGATGACGGAAAGGCCGAACATGGTGCCTGCGGCGGCTACGGCGACCAGCAGGAATCCTTTGAAATCGAGCGGGCCGGGCGGCGCGGATTCGACGTCGGGCAGGTAGATGGCCGACAGCACGTAACCGAGAATGCCGACCGGCACGTTGATGAGGAAGATCCAGTGCCAGGAGAAGTAGGTGGTGATGAAGCCGCCGAGCGGCGGGCCTGCCAGCGGGCCGACAAGGGCAGGAATCGTCAGCGTCGCCATGGCCGAGACGAGCTCGCTGCGCGACGTGCTGCGCACCAGCACGAGGCGGGCCACCGGTGTCATCATCGCCCCGCCCATGCCCTGGATGAACCGCGAGACGACGAAGGCTATGAGGCTGTCGGAAACGGCGCAGAGGATGGAGCCGACGATGAAGACGACCATCGCAAGCCGGAAGATGCGCTTGGCGCCGAAGCGATCGGCCATCCAGCCGCTGAGCGGAATGAAGATCGCCAGCGCCACCATGTAGGTCGTCAACGCCAGCTTGAGCGTGATCGGGCCGACGCCGAGGTCGTGGGCGATGGCGGGAAGCGACGTCGCGATGACGGTCGAATCCATCTGCTCCATGAAAAGGGCGACGGCGAGGATGAGGGGAACGATGCGGTTCATGACGACGGGTTTTGGGCGACGGGGTTCTTGACGGAACGGAAGAAGGCCCGGCCGATGACGGCAAGCGACCGGTTGGGGCAGGCGCGCCTGCGACCGGCACGCTTGTGCGCCTGCATCGCCGCGGTGTCAAACACCTGCCCGGATCGCAGTTTCACAAACCCGTGATTGTGCCGCTGCCATTCGTGAGGGGAGGCGAATTTCGTTTCGTGCCATGATCCCGCGCCACAGCGCTTGGCGGGGCACGCCCGGGCTGTCGGGAGGATTGACATGGCAACGGACATCACACGCAGATCGCTCCTGCAAGCCGCCGGGATCGGCACGCTGGCAGCCCCCTTCATCCTGAACAGCTCCGTGGTCCTTGCGGCCGCGGAAACGGAAGCGAACATGACAACATCCCCGGTCGAGACCCGCAGCTTCAAGCTCGGCGCGTTCCGCGTCGCCGTCATCCGCGACGGCATGCGCGCGTCCGGTGCGCCGAACGAGACCTTCGGCACAAACCAGTCGCCCGAGGCGGTCGCCGCCCTGCTGACGGAGAACTTCCTGCCGGCGGACAACTTCGTCAACAGCTTCGCGCCGACCCTGGTCGATACCGGATCCGAGGTCGTGCTGTTCGACACCGGCCTCGGCGAGGGCGGGCGCGAGGCGGGCCTGGGCCGGCTTGCGGAAGGCTTGAAGGCGCTGGGCTATACGCCGGAGCAGATATCGGTGGTCGTCCTCACACATATGCACGGCGACCATATCGGCGGCCTGACCGAAGGGGACGCCCCGGCCTTCCCGAACGCCCGCTACGTCACCGGCAGGACCGAGTATGACTTCTGGGTCAGCCCCGACCGGGTCGGCACCGGCGCCGAGCAGGGCCACAAGGGCGTGCTTGCCAAGGTCAAGCCGCTGGCCGAGAAAATCACCTTCATCGAGGATGGCGGCGAGGTCGTGCCGGGCGTGACCGGCATCGATGCCTTCGGCCACTCGCCGGGCCACATGATCTTCCGCATTGAATCGGACGGCAAGCCGCTGATCCTGACCGCCGACACCGCCAACCACTACGTGCTGTCGCTGCAGCGTCCCGACTGGGAGGTGCGTTTCGACATGGACAAGGCCGCGGCTGCCGCGACGCGCAAGAAAGTGTTCGACATGGTGGCCACCGACAGGCTCGCCTTCGTCGGCTATCACATGCCGTTCCCGGCGGTGGGCTTTGCCGAAAGGGCGGCCGAGGGATATCGCTTTGTCCCGGCCAGCTACCAGTTCGACCTCTGACGCGCAGCCGATGCAATGCGAACCGGCCCGGGAGCGATCCCGGGCCTTTTTGCTATTTCCAATCCGTCTTGAACGTGTTACGAGCCCTCGCCAACTTCCAAGACTTATCTTGCAAGCCACCAGGGGACCATTCCCAAGAGGTCCCCTGGACAGTAGCTTGTTTACCGAAGGGATTTGGCCATGGCCCGCATCATTGAAACCGCAACCGGACTGGAAGCACTGACGTTCGACGACGTGCTCCTGCAGCCCGGCCACTCCGAGGTCATGCCGGGGCAGACGAACATCGCCACCCGCATCGCCAGGGATTTCGAACTCAACCTGCCGATTCTCTCGTCTGCGATGGATACCGTCACCGAGGCACGGCTGGCGATCGCCATGGCCCAGGCCGGCGGTCTCGGCGTCATCCATCGCAACCTGACGCCGGCCGAGCAGGCCGAGGAGGTCCGCCAGGTCAAGAAGTTCGAAAGCGGCATGGTCGTCAACCCCGTCACCATCGGCCCCGACGCCACGCTCGCCGACGCGCTGGCGCTGATGAAGGCGCACGGCATCTCCGGCGTCCCGGTCGTCGAGAACGCCAAGGCCGGCGTCGCCGGCCGTCTCGTCGGTATCGTGACCAACCGCGACGTGCGCTTCGCCTCCGATCCCAAGCAGAAGATCTACGAGCTGATGACGCGGGAAAACCTGATCACGGTCAAGGAGAACGTCGACCAGCAGGAAGCCAAGCGCCTGCTCCACAAGCACCGCATCGAGAAGCTACTGGTGGTCGACCCGGACGGCCGCTGCGTCGGCCTGATCACGGTGAAGGACATCGAGAAGTCGCAGTTGAACCCGAACGCATCCAAGGATGCGCAGGGCCGCCTGCGCGCCGCCGCCGCGATCTCCGTCGGTGACGACGGCTTCGAGCGTGCCGAGCGCCTGATCGACGCCGGCGTCGACCTGATCGTGGTGGATACCGCTCACGGCCATTCGCAGCGCGTCCTCGACGCCGTCAGCCGCGTCAAGAAGCTTTCCAACTCGGTGCGCATCATGGCCGGCAACGTCGCCACTGCCGACGGCACCCGGGCGCTGATCGACGCGGGCGCGGATTCGGTCAAGGTCGGCATCGGCCCGGGCTCGATCTGCACCACCCGCATCGTCGCCGGCGTCGGCGTGCCGCAGCTCGCAGCCATCATGGCCGCGGTCGAGGCCGGGCAGGCGCAGGACGTTCCCGTCATCGCCGACGGCGGCATCAAGTTCTCCGGCGACCTCGCCAAGGCGATCGCCGCCGGCGCCTCGGCCGTCATGGTCGGCTCGCTGCTGGCCGGCACCGACGAGAGCCCGGGCGAGGTCTTTCTCTACCAGGGCCGCTCCTTCAAGGCCTATCGCGGCATGGGGTCGGTCGGCGCGATGGCGCGCGGCTCGGCCGACCGCTACTTCCAGGCGGAAGTCCGCGACACGCTGAAGCTTGTTCCCGAGGGCATCGAGGGCCAGGTGCCCTACAAGGGCCCGGTCTCGGGCGTGCTGCACCAGCTCGCCGGCGGCCTCAAGGCCTCGATGGGCTATGTCGGCGGCCGCGATATCAAGGAGTTCCAGGACCGCGCCACCTTCGTGCGCATTTCCGGCGCGGGTCTGCGCGAAAGCCACGCCCACGACGTGACCATCACCCGCGAGAGCCCGAACTATCCCGGCGGCGCCGGCTGATCGCCTGACGGGGTTCTCCGCGAGGAATGGCCGGCGGCCGTCGATCCGATCGACGGCCGCCGTCGCATTTCTGCGACATGCGCGCGGGGACGTTTGACCTCGGTCAACTTCCCATCATCGCGCATTGCCCATAGTGTTTCCGTTGCCCGCCGGCATGGTCGGCGGCGCCAGCTACAGGCGGACAACACCCCCCGATCCGCCGGAACCAACGGAAGCACCCGTGCCGGGCCGGAAGCCGGCAGGCGCGCAAGCGGAGGCAATCGACATGGCAAGAATGATGAAGGCTGCGGTCGTGCGGGAGTTCGGAAAGCCGCTGACGATCGAGGAGGTCGACATACCCGAACCGGCGCCGGAGCAGATCCTGGTCAAGTACGAAGCCACCGGCGTCTGCCACACCGATCTCCATGCGGCAAATGGCGACTGGCCGGTGAAGCCCAAGCCACCGTTCATTCCCGGGCACGAGGGCGTTGGCTATGTCGCCAAGGTCGGCGCCAAGGTCAAGCGCGTGAAGGAGGGCGACCGCGTCGGCGTGCCCTGGCTGCATACGGCCTGCCGCTGCTGCAGCTACTGCAATACCGGCTGGGAGACGCTGTGCGCCGAACAGCAGAACACCGGCTACTCCGTCAACGGCACCTTTGCCGAATATGGGCTGGCCGATCCCGCTTTCGTCGGCCACCTGCCGGCCAGTCTCGAATTCGCTCCCGCGGCACCCGTGCTCTGCGCCGGGGTCACCGTCTACAAGGGATTGAAGGAAGCGGAGGTGAGGCCCGGCGAATGGGTGGTGGTCTCCGGCATCGGCGGGCTCGGCCACATGGCGGTGCAATATGCCAAGGCCATGGGCATGAACGTCGTCGCTGCCGACATCTTCGAGGACAAGCTGGCGCTCGCCAAGAAGCTCGGCGCCGACCTCGTCGTCGACGCGCGCAAGCCCGATGCGGTCCAAACCGTGCAGAAGGAGACCGGTGGCGTCCATGGCGCGCTGGTCACCGCCGTGTCTCCCAAGGCCATGGAGCAGGCCTATGGCTTCCTGCGCTCGAAGGGCACGATGGCCCTCGTCGGCCTGCCGCCCGGCTTCATTTCCCTTCCTGTGTTCGATACCGTGCTGAAGCGGATCACTGTGCGCGGCTCGATCGTCGGCACCCGCCAGGACCTGGAGGAGGCGCTGGAGTTCGCGGGTGAAGGCAAGGTCGCAGCGCACTACTCCATGGACAAGATCGAAAACATCAATGCGATCTTCGAACGTATGGAGCAGGGAAAGATCGACGGCCGCATCGTCCTCGGGCTCGGTTCCTGAGGCGAGTATCGTCCACTACGCCGGCGTCCGGGCGGCGCCGGCGTGCTGGAAGGCGCACGCGACCGAAGATCACGCGTTCGTGATATGGTTGCCTTCGAAAAGCGGCTCCCGTTGACTTATCCTCCCTCGCTGGAACCTGCTGCACAGCAGGCGTCAACGAACGGGAGGACGGGGTCATGGAACGCATGCCGAAGATCACGCAGGCGATGATCGACGCCTATGACGAATACACCCACCTGACGCTCGACCGCCGCCGCTTCATGGAGCGGCTGACGGCGCTCGCAGGCTCGGCCGCCGGTGCCGCAGCGATTGCGCCGCTTTTGGCTGCCAGCGGCGCCAGCGCCCAGATCGTCGCCGAAAGCGATAGCCGGCTGATTGCCGAGGAGGTGACCTGGGCAGCACCCAAGGGACAGATGCGCGGCTATATCGCCCGCCCGAAGGATGCGCAGGGCCAACTCGGCGCCGTCATCGTCATCCACGAGAACCGCGGCCTCAATGCGCACACCCGCGACGTCGCCCGCCGCATGGCGCTCGAAGGCTTCGTGGCGCTCGCTCCCGACTTCCTATCGCTCGAGGGAGGCACGCCGCCCGACGAGGACAAGGCGCGCGAGATGTTCGGCAAGCTCGACCGTGCCGCGACTGTTGAGAACGCGGTCGCCACCGTCGCCTACCTGTCCGAGCTCGACTGGGTGAACGGCAAGGTCGGCGCGATCGGCTTCTGTTGGGGCGGCGGGCTCGCCAACCAACTGGCTGTAGCCGATCCCAACCTGAAGGCCGCCGTCGCCTATTACGGCGCCCAGCCGCCGGCCGAGGGCGTGGCCAATATCAAGGCGGCGTTGATGCTGCACTATGCCGGCCTCGACGAGCGTATCAACGCCGGAATCGACGGCTACAAGAAGGCGCTGGACGACGCCGGCACAACCTACGAGCTGTTCGTCTACGAGGGCGTCAACCACGCCTTCAACAACGACACCTCGGCTGCCCGCTACGACAAGGCCGCAGCCGAACTCGCCTGGCAGCGTACGGTGGAGTTCCTGAAGAAGAACCTGAACGGATAGCCGCCTTCCGGGCACACGCGGGACCAGGATATCCTTGCAATGCAGGGGCGGTCCGGCTAAGTAACGCTCGCGCAGGACGACCTGCGCCTTGAAACGTTCCGGGGACGGCCCTGCATCTCGCCATCGAGATCAAAGGGCCGCCGGAATGAATATGCTCCCCATTTCAGAATTTTCATCAGGTTCGCGACCCGTGTGCGCGCCGTGGCGCGCTTGCGTCGTCGCGCGCATGCACGCTCGCGGCCACAGACTGTCGAAGGAAAGTCATGGCCGGCCCCATTGAGCAATTTGAAGTCAACCCGCTGATGACCCTCGGCATCGGAAGCCTCGACCTGAGCTTTACCAACGCATCCGCATACATGGTGGCGACGGTCGCCATCGCCAGCGGCTTTCTGGTTCTGGCGACGGGGAATGGGCGACTGGTTCCGGGGCGCTGGCAGTCCAGCGCCGAAATGCTCTACGAGTTCGTCGCAAAGACCCTGAGGGACAATGCCGGAGAACACGGGATGCGCTTCTTCCCGCTGGTGTTCTCCCTCTTCATGTTCATCCTCGTGGCAAACCTGATCGGCATGTTTCCCTATGCGTTCACCGTCACCAGCCAGATCGTCGTCACCGCCGCGCTGGCGGGCATCGTCTTCGCGACGGTGACCATCTACGGGCTCTTCAAGCACGGCCTCGGCTTTCTTCGGCTTTTCAAGCCGGCCGGCGTGCCTGCGATCCTGATTCCGATCATCGTGCCGATCGAGATCATTTCCTACATGTCCCGGCCCGTCAGCCACTCCGTGCGCCTGTTCGCCGTCATGCTTGCGGGGCACATCACGCTGAAGGTGTTTGCCGGCTTCGTGGTCGGCCTCGGCGGGTTGGGGACCCTTGGGATCGTTGCTGCGATCATGCCGCTCCTGATGACGGTAGCGATCACGGCGCTGGAGTTTCTGATGGCGCTGATCCAGGCCTACGTCTTCACGATGCTGACCTGCATGTACCTGAACGACGCGATCCATCCCGGCCATTGAGGACAGCGGTGGCGGCGAGCGCATCCGCGCATCAGCCACCCGGCACGTCCACGCACGCCAGTACGGCCGCCGAGTAAGGGCGAGGGCGGTAAGGTCCTGACAGAGTACGCGATCCTGCCCCGGTGACGGGCAGGATCGTAGTCTCGAGCGGGCGAGCTCCCTATCCGTCAGCTTGTCGTCATCTCCGCGGCCTCTGATTTCGCTGTATAAAGCGTCTCCCGACTTGCGGTTGCCCTCACGTCGACGCAATTGCTCGATCCGATCGCAACAGCACCAATCGGGGGACCGCATGCCAGACACATCCAGCAGATTGCGCATCGCCGTGCTTTTCGGCGGCCGCTCCAGCGAGCACGACGTCTCCGTGATGTCGGCGACCAACGTCATGCGGGCACTCGACTCCAAGAAATACGATGCGGTGCCCGTCTTCGTCACCCGCGAGGGACGCTGGCTGCTGAGCCGTTTCGATGGCGGTGAGCTCGCCAGGCCTTCGGAGGGGACGGAGCTGTGCCTCGTTGCGGGCGGGGAAGGACGGATCGTGGCGATCCCGGCCGACGGCGCGCCGCACGAACTGACCAAGATAGACGTGCTGTTTCCCGTCCTGCACGGTCTTTTTGGCGAAGACGGCTCCGTCCAGGGGCTGGCGGAAGTCGCGCGCGTCCCCCTCGTCGGCTGCGGCATCCTCGGTTCGGCGACGGCGCTCGACAAGGACATCGCCAAGCGGCTGCTGCTGGAGGCGGGCCTGCCGGCTGCGCGCTCGCTCACGATCCGGGAGGATGCGGCCCCGACCTTTGCGGATGTCGAGGCCGCACTCGGCCTGCCGGTCTTCATCAAGCCGGCCCGGCAGGGCTCGTCCGTCGGTGTCAGCAAGGTATCGAGCGCGGCACAGTACGAGGCGGCGCTCGCCGAAGGCTTCCGCCACGATCGCAAGTTGCTGGCGGAAGAATTCGTTCGCGGCCGCGAGATCGAATGCAGCGTCCTTGAGGACACCGAGGGCGGCCTCTTCGTCTCCCGTCCGGGCGAGATCGTACCGGCGGAAAGCCACGGCTTCTACAGCTACGACGCCAAGTACATCGATGAGGCGGGTGCTGCACTGAAGGTCCCGGCGGAGCTGCCGCCGGAGGTCGAGGGCAGGATCCGCGACACCGCGGCAAGCGCCTTCCGCGCCGTTGGCTGCGACGGCATGGCCCGCGTCGATTTCTTCGTCACGGAGGACATGCGCTTCGTCGTCAATGAGCTCAACACCATTCCGGGCTTTACCGACATCAGCATGTATTCCAAGGCGATGGCGGCGAGCGGTGTGAGCTATGCCGAGGTTATCGACCGGCTGGTGGCCCACGGCCTGGCGCGCGCCGGGCGCTAGCGGCCGAGGGCTGTTCGGACCGGAAAGCCGGAGCGTCTCTGGCGGGAACGTCTGTCTGCGAATCGGGAGGTTCGCCATGCATGCCCGGCGGGCTTTAAAAGCCGTCGAGCTACGATTCAGGAATCGGCGTGTGGCAGTCTCACCATCCCGGCAGCACATGCCCCGGCCGCAGGCGCGGCAGGCGGGGAAAGGCCTTGACCTCGGCTTCCGGCAGATCGTCGTTGACGGCGAGCGGCGAGATGTTGTCGAGACAGGCGGTGATGTGGCTGGTGATCGCATTCATCAGCGACGGCGAAAGCCCAGGCCGCTTCATGATGCCGATCTGGACCGGGGCGAGCGGCGGGAAGCCGTCCGCCTGCGTCAGCACCCGCATGCCGGGCCTGAGTGCGGATTCCGGCAGGACGGAGACGGCCATGCCGGCCATCACCGCCGCGGCGACCACGGTCGAGGACCAGCTGGTAAAGAGCACCTGGTAGTCGCGCCCGACCGAATCGAGCGCCGCACAGGCGACCTGCCGCCACTGGCAGTCGCGCCGACCGACCGCGAGCGGCACCGGCGCGTTCTCGGGCAGGGGATGGTTTGCCGACATCACCCAGCACAAGGGCTCGGTGCGCACCACGTCCGACTGGCGTTCGCGCGGATTGTGGGTCACGAGCGCGATGTCGAGCTCGCCCTTGCTCATCTTCTCGGCGAGATCCACCGAAGGCTCGCAGACGATGTAGAGCTCGACGTTCGGATGGGTCTTGGCGAAACGCATGATGATTTCGGGCATGTAGCGATCGGCATAGTCGTCTGGCGTGCCGATGCGCAGCGAGCCCTCCAGGCGGTTGTCGTCGAAGGCCGCGATCGCCTCGTTGTTCAGCCGGATCATCCGCCGCGCGAAGTTCAGCAGCCGGTCGCCTTCGGCCGTCAGCCGGTTGCCGCGGCCGTCCTTCATGAACAGCTGCTTGCCGATGCGCTCCTCCAGCCGGCGCATCTGCATCGAGACGGCGGACTGGGTCTTGAACACGCGGTCGGCAGCCTTGGTGAAGGAGCCGGTGTCGGCGATCGCGACGAAGGTATGCAGCTGATCGATATCCAGCGGAGCGGACATGGCGATGTTCCATCAGAGGGTTTGATCAATAGTATTAGAAACATTCGTTGGACTGATCAATGTCATTTTGCGAAAAAGGGCATGCAGGGTGAACGGACGGTCCGCCGGACTTCACCTTGGAGGAGTACAAATCCGCCCGGGGCAGACATCCAGCTGGGATGGACTTTTTTGCAAGACCGAAAACCTTTGCCGCCCGCCGATCCCGGTTGGCGAAACGATCACAGGTGCGCGCATTTCTGCCGTAGCGGCGCGCTGCACCGGAAAGGAGAGATGCCATGCGCACCTATGACCATCATATCGACCTCGACCTGGCCGATTCGCGCCGCCCTGTTCCCACGCTCTTCACCTTCCTTCGCCGTTCCGCGATCAGGATGGTCCGCACATGGCGCAACCGGGCTGTTATCGGCCATCTGAATGAACTCGACGACCATCAGTTGCTGGATATCGGGCTGCGGCGCGCAGACATCGCCGAGGCGATGACCTCGACCTTCTTTGCCGATCCCGGCCTGCATCTGACGATAACGGCGCGCGAGCGGGCGCGCAGGCACATCCGGAGCGGTCGGACCGACTGAGGTCTCCCTCCAAGCTTCCCCGCAGGGTGAGAGCCAATAACCCTGCCGCTTGCCCGGCGTGCGACCTTGAATGGTCCGCGCTGGGCCTTTTCATTCTGCCGGGCCCTGCCTTTCACCCGGCGTCTTTCGGTGCCTTTGGCGCCTTCTGCGTTCCGGTCTCGGCCTGCTTGGTCATCGTGTCGAAGATGTCCTCGATGTTCTTCTGGTAGTCCTTCTGCATCTCGAGCCCGGTGTCGAACAGGGTGTTGACGAACTTCGACCAGGAATCGGCCGGCGTCTCGGCCTTTTCGGGGGCGGCGTCCGTCTCGGGCTTCTTGCCCGACATCCCCGCCACCATGTCGGCAAACGCCTTTGCGAAGGGATTGTCGGCGAAGAGGTCCTGCGCCTCCTTCTTCGGTGTCGTGCCGAAGAAGGCCTGGGTGAAGGGATTGTTGAACGGATTGCTGAAGGGATTTGTCTGCGGCTCCGGCTTCCGGGCCATTCCGGTCGCCTCCATCCACTGCTGCATGGCCGCGAGGAAGGGGTTGTCCCCACTCTGCTGCGGCATGCCGGGGAAGAAGGGCGACGTCGATTGCTTGAACAGGCCGCCCATCAGGGTGTTGGCGACCACGGGCAGCATCTGTTTGTAGATCTCCTGCCCGATCCCGGTCATCTGGGCGGCCTGCGCGGCAATCGCCCGCGACACCTCCTTCGATCCGAAGAACTGCGAAAGCAGGTCGTTGCCTTCGTTAATGCCCATGGGCGTGAACGCCTTGGTCATGTCCTCGAAGTACTTGGCATGCTCGCCGGAATAGAGCGCCTTGAGGAAGCTGCTGAAATCGTAGGGGTTGGCAGCGCTGCGTTTCATGCCTTCCGAGAAGGCCGGCATCAGCGCCGAGACCGCCTCGTTCGCCTGCTGCTGGGCCAGCCCGAATTGCTTTGCCATCACGTCCAGAGCACTGCCGTTCTGGGCCTTCAGCATCAAGTCGTACAGTGCGATCATCGCCGTTCCCCTTGTCGTCGTGCCGGCGTTGAACACCGGTGCATGCGGCTGCATGACCTTGCACTATAACGGCAATAACGGCGGCGGAAACCGGTTTCTTCGGCGGCCGGTCTGTGGCCAGCGACTAACGCTTCAGGTCTAACGCTCAATACTGGTAATCGGAGAAGACCGGCTCGACAGAGCCCTGCCAGCGGCCGTCGTAGAGCGCCAGCATGTCCTCGGCCAGCGTCGCCTTCTTGGCCAGCACCTCGTCCAGCGGCGACAGGAAGACGGTCTCGTCCACGCCGTCTCCGTTGAGGCAGGCGCGGGCGGCCAGTCCGGCGCGCGAAATCGCGATCACCTCGCGGGCGAGATCCCACAGCGGCCTGCCGCGATGGATCGCAGCGAGGCCCTGCGCAGGCACCGCATCGCGCAGCGTCGAGACCTCCTCGACCGACCAGTCGCGCGTGAGGTCCTCGGCTGCCGCAAGGGCCGTGTGGTCATAGAGCAGGCCGACCCAGAAGGCCGGCAGCGCACAGATCCGCCGCCAGGGGCCACCGTCGGCGCCGCGCATCTCCAGGAAGCGCTTGAGCCGGACATCGGGGAAGAGGGTGGAGAGATGGTTGGTCCAGTCGCCCATGTTGGGCTGCCAGTCGGCGATCTCGCCCTTCAGCGCACCGGCCATGAACTGGCGGAAGGTGACGTGCGTGCAGTCGTGGTACTTGCCGTCGCGGACCACGAAGTACATCGGCACGTCCAGCGCCCATTCGACATAGGCCTCGAAGCCGAAATCCGGGGCGAAGGCGAACGGGATGAGGCCGGCGCGGTTGTTGTCGGTGTCGCGCCAGATGTCGCCGCGCCAGGAGAGCAGGCCGTTCGGCCGGCCGTCGGTGAAGGGCGAGGAGGCAAACAGCGCCGTCGCGAGCGACTGCAGCTTCAGCGACACCTGCATCTTGCGGCGCATGTCCTCTTCCGACGAAAAGTCGAGGTTCACCTGGATCGTGCAGGTGCGGTACATCATGTCCAGCCCCTTGGTGCCGACCTTGGGCATGTAGCGGGTCATGATGTCGTAGCGCGACTTCGGCATGCGCGGGGTTTCGGCAAGCGTCCATTTCGGACTGCCGCCGATGCCGAGGAAGCGGATGCCGAGCGGCTCGGCGACCTCGCGCAGCGTCGCCAGGTGCTGGTTCGATTCCTTGCAGGTCTGGTGCAGGTTTTCCAGCGGCGCGCCGGAGAGTTCGAACTGGCCGCCGGGTTCCAGCGAGATCGCCCCGGCGCCGGCAGGGCCGGAAAGCCCGATGATGTTGTCGCCGTCTTCGATCGGCTCCCACCCCGTCTTCTGCTGCATGCCGTTCAGAAGCGCGGAGATGCTGCGTTCGCCGGAATAGGGCACCGGGCTGTTGTCGGCAGTGAAGAAGACGAATTTCTCGTGCTCCGTGCCGATCCGGAACTGCTCCTTCGGCTTGCAGCCGGCAGCGAGGTATTCGGCCAATTCCGCTGTCGAGCGGAGCGGCGTCTGGTCGGTGGTGTCACGGGCCATGGGCGTCTTCTTGTGCAGGTGGGACCCGGCCGCAAGGCCAGGCGGGTGAAGGTGCTTGGACCGTAATTATGTGCGGTGCAAGCAAATTTCTTTCAAGATGCCTTCAAAAAAACAGAAAGCTGTTTTGCCGCAAACCTTTGGCGCAGAATTCCCGCAACTTGGTGACGGCGGTTCAGTGCCAGTCGCCGATGGTGGCCTGGATCACCGCCATGGCCGCCACCGCGGCGGTGTCGGCTCTCAGGATGCGGGGGCCGAGCGGGATCGGCGTGACGAACGGCAGGCTTCGAAGCAGCGCGCGTTCGGCATCGGAAAATCCGCCTTCCGGCCCGACGAGAAGGGCGAGCTTTCTTTCGCCGATCGCCTGGAGAACGGGCAGGGGATTCTGGCTCTCGTGCCCCTCGTCGCAGTAGACGATGCGGCGATCCTGCGGCCAGTCCTGCAGAAGCTCGTCGAGGCGGCGGGGCGGGGCGACCTGTGGAATGCCGAGGATGCCGCATTGCTCGGCCGCCTCGATCACGTTCGCCTCCAGCCGCTCGAGGCTGCCGATCTTTCCCTGCACGTGCTGGCTCATGACCGGCTGCAGCAGCCCGGCCCCCATCTCGACGGCCTTCTGCACGAGGTAGTCGAGACGGCCGACCTTGAGCGGCGCGAAGAGATAGTGCAGGTCGCTTGCCTCCGGCTGCGGGCGGGACTGTTCGGCCACGGTGAGAAGCAGGCGCTTTCGCGTCGGATACGAGACGTCGGCCGTCCATTCACCGTCGCGTCCGTTGAAGACGAGCAGCCGCGTGCCTTCCTCGGCCCGCAGCACGTTGGCAAGGTAGTGGAACTGCTCCTTCGATGCCTCGAACGACGCTCCCGCAAAAAGGGCGGCATCCACGAACAGGCGCTGCATGCGATAGTTGGCCCGCATATTCTTCTCCCGTCAGCCGAACAGTGCGTGGAGGATGGCGAACAGGATGGCCGCCGCCATTGCCGTGACCGGCACCGTGATGATCCAGGCTGCGACGATGGTCATGAAATGGGAGCGACGCACCAGCCGGCGGCGCCTGATCTCGTCGGGGTTGCGATCCGCGATTGCCTCCGGATCGGCGATACCGCCGCGCCGGCGGATGTATTCGAGGCGGCGCGGGGAGTTCTGCGTGTACCACTCGCGCAGGAAGCCGACGCCGAAGACCGAACCCACCGCGATATGCGTCGAGCTGACCGGCATCCCGAAAGCGGAGGCCAGAAGAACCGTGACTGCGGCCGACAGCGCCACGCAATAGGCCCGCATCGGATTGAGCTTGGTGATCTCCTTGCCGACGAGGTCGATCAGTTTCGGCCCGTACAGCAGCAGCCCGAGCGAAATGCCGAGCGCGCCGATCAGCATGATCCATTGCGGCACCACGTTGTCGAAGCCCGTCTCCATGGTGCGGGCGGCATGCACGATCGCGGCGAGCGGCCCGACCGCATTCGCCACGTCGTTGGCACCGTGGGCAAACGACAGCAGGGCAGCGGAAAAGATTAGCGGCACCCGGAACAGCTTGCGCAGCGACTGGTTGCGGTTTTCGAGCCCGACCGACTGGCGGGCGATCACCGGGACGCCGATCACGTAGGACAGTCCGCCGATGACGAGCCCGACCAGCAGGCATGCGCCGAGCCCGAGGTTGAGGACATGGTCGAGCGGGCTGATCACCAGGTAGGCGGCGAAGCTGCCGCTCATGATCGCGATTAGCACCGGCACCCACCGCCGCGCCGCCTCGATCTTGTCATCGCGGTAGATGATCGCTTCCTTGATGAAGTAGAGCGCCCCGGCCGCCACGAGGCCGCCGAGCAGCGGCGAGAGCACCCAGCTCATCGCAATTCCCGACATCAGTTTCCAGTCGACCGATGTCGGACCGGCCGCCGCGATCCCCGCGCCCATGACGGCCCCGACGATGGCATGGGTGGTGGAGATCGGCGCCCCGAGCCAGGTTGCGGCATTGATCCAGACCGCGGCCGCAAGCAGTGCGGCGAGCATCGCCCAGACCAGCGTCGCTGCAGGCATCGAGGACGGTGCGACGATCCCCTCGGAGATGGTGGAGACGACGTCGCCGCCGGCGAGCATCGCCCCGAGCGTCTCGAAGATCGCCGCGATGACGAGTGCTGCGGCCATCGTCAGCGCGCCTGAACCGACGGCGGGGCTGACGTTGTTGGCGACGTCGTTGGCGCCGATGTTCATGGCCATGTAGGCTGCGAGCGCGGAACCGGCGATGACGATGGCGGCACCGGGCTGGTCGATCACATAAGCGCCGGCGACGATCATGGCGAGCGCCAGGAAGATGAAGCCAATCCCCGGTGTGATCAGCCCCCGCGACACGAACAGCGTGGCCGCCTCGACGCGCGTCAACTTGTCGAGATCCTTGTCGAGTGTCGGCTTGCCCAGCCGCTTGGGGGTATTTTCCATCCGATGCTCCAGCGTCACGGTGGCACTAATGCCTCAGGACCGCGAGAGCAATAAGATGGGACGGTCAGGCCCGCGCATTTTTCGCGGGCGCAGCCTGGTGCAGAGCCTTCCAATCCCGCTCGAAATTGGCAAGCACCGTCTTCAGGCCGGGTTCCGC
Source organism: Mycoplana azooxidifex (assembly GCF_014196765.1). Lineage (GTDB taxonomy): Bacteria > Pseudomonadota > Alphaproteobacteria > Rhizobiales > Rhizobiaceae > Mycoplana > Mycoplana azooxidifex. The sequence continues at coordinate 21,165 of NZ_JACIEE010000015.1, read as the reverse complement.
CACGCGCTCGGCTGCCTCGGTCAGGCTCACCCACTCCAGGCGACGCTCGCCCTTTTCGGGAAAGTTCTTGCAGAGGTCATCGACCTCCAGCGCATAGACGTGCACCTTGCAGGGAACCGACAGCCCCTTCGCCAGTCCCTTCTGGTACATGTAGTAGCCGATCGGTTCCTTGTGCACCTTGCCCTTGACGCCGGCCTCCTCGTAGGCCTCGCGCTCGGCGACCGCGTAGGACGGACGGCCTTCCATCGGCCATCCTTTCGGGATGACCCACCGGCCGGTGTCGCGGCTGGTGATCAGCAGTACCTCCAGGGCGTCGTGCCTCTTCCTGTAGCGATAGCACAGCGCTGCATACTGCAGGCGCGCAGGCCGCCGGAACATCAGTCGCACGTCGCTGGCAATACGGTGCACAAGGTTCAATTTCTTCTTCATTCCTTCCAGCCTCGCATGGGCTGATTCGGGTTCTGTCTCGATCCAAGTATGAAAGCTTTTGCAGACCTGTAAACCGGCCGCATCGCGCGACGCCGCTGCAATAGCGACAAAGATGGGCCAAATGGCGGTGGCGCTACTCGCTTTTTACCGAGGCGTTGCGTTGTTGCATCCGAAGCTGGGAGATGCGCTGCCATTCGCCGGTGCGCTCGGCCTCGCGGATCGCGCCGCTGATATGGTCGATATGCGCCTGCGCGGCCGCCTTTGCCGCCGCCGGATGGCCGCCGACGATGGCTGCGCAGATCGCCTCGTGTTGCGACAAGAGCTGCAATCGCGCATCCTCGGAGGCGAAGACGAGATGGCGGTGAAAGAATATCCCCTGTTCCAGCAGCCGGTAGCAGGAGCGCAGCGTGTGCAGCAGGATGATGTTGTGCGCCGCCTCGCCGATGGCATTGTGCAGGTCGACGTCGGCCGCTAGCTCGTCTTCGAACCGGCCGCTCGCATGCGCCCGGCGCATGTCCTGAAGGATGCCGTCCAGCATCTTCCGGTCGTAGTCCGTCGCCCGCTGCGCGGCAAGCTCGGCGGTGATGCCCTCCAGTGCGCGACGATACTCCAGATAGTCGGTGGTGGCGCGCTGGTGGCGGGCGATGAGTTCGACCACGGGCCTGGAAAAGACCTGGCCGATGATGTCGGTGACATAGGTGCCGCCGCCGTGCTGGCTGACGAGCAGGCCGCGCGCCTCGAGCTCCTTCAGCGCCGCGCGCAGGATCGGGCGGGAAACGTCAAGGCGCTGCGAGAGCTCGCGCTCGCCCGGCAGGCGGTCGCCGTCGCGCAGGATGCCTTCGAGCAGCAGCAGCTCGATCTGTCGCACGATCTCGTCCGCCGTGCGACTATGGCTGACGCGCGCGAAGAGATCGAAGTCGGGGCGGGCCGGGACGCTTTCCATGTCCCGAAGATAGCAGCAGCGAGCAACTGGTCAATAAACTTGTCCAGCCATGAAATGATAGGGCCATGAAATGATTGGCGACAAAATGGTAGGGGATGCGGCAATGCGCCCTTTGCCGGGCTGAATTGTCATTTGCTAAACTGAGGATACAAGGATGCATCAGGAGGGGACGATGCTGACATGAAGAACGGAAGCTTCGCGTTTCCGCCGGCAGCCCAACGCGCCCAGGCGCTCGGCGAGATCCATGCAAGGCCCTATACGCTGGTGCCGTCGCCGCGTGTCATATTCCAGCTGGCCTTCCTGACCGAGGGCGGGACGACAGTCGACCATGCGGTGCTGTCGGAACTGTCGCGCTCGCGCGGCGTGTCGCCACCGGTGCGCGACGCCAACCACCACACCATGGGCTGGGGGCAGGGGACCCTGCGCTGGGAGCGCCATACCGAGTTCTCGACTTATTTCTGGGACTGTCCGGCACCAACGAAATTCGGCGAGGCGGTTCTCGTCCATCCCTTCGGGGACGGCTTCTCGCCCCCCGGCACATTGATCGCGGGCATCCGCCTGGAGCTCCGCCCTGACACGCCCGAGACCCGGGGGGCGATAGACGTCTTCGATCCCACCAGCCTCTGCTACAGCGACGTGAAGGACGGGCAGGCGACGATCGTCACAGACTTCCGCCAGAACGGCGACGGGCTGACGCAGATCCTCGTCATCGACCGCGGCATGACACCGGCCGGCCGTGGCGCGCTGGTCCAGCGCCTGCTCGACATCGAGACCTATCGCACACTCGCCATGATGGGCCTGCCGCTGGCCCAGTCGCTCTCGCCGGAGATCCGTCGCATCGAGGACGGGCTGACAGCCGTGACCCAGCGGATGAAGCAGCATGCGCGCGACGAGGCCGACGTGATGCTTGCCGAGATCACCCGGCTCGCCGCCGAACTGGAGGCCAATGCCGCGCTCAGCCTCTACCGCTTCGGCGCCAGCCGCGCCTATTACGGCATCGTGCAGGAGCGCGTCCGCACGCTGGCGGAGGTGGCGATCCCTGGCCACGAGACGCTCGGCTTCTTCCTTGAGCGCCGCCTCGCGCCGGCGATGCGCACCTGCCAGTCCGTCGAGGAGCGCCAGGCCAACCTGTCGCGCAAGCTGGCCCGGGCGACCGCACTCCTGCGCAGTTGGATCGACGTGGAACTGGAGCAACTCAATGCGACGCTGCTGAACTCGATGGACCGCCGCGCGAAGCTGCAACTGCGCCTGCAGCAGACCGTCGAGGGGCTGTCGGTCGCGGCGATTTCCTATTACGTCGTCGGCCTGTTCGGCTACGTCGCCAAGGCCCTGCACGACCTCGGCCTGCCGGCCAAGCCGGAGACGCTCACGGGGCTGTCGGTCCCCGTCGTCGTCGTCGGCATGTGGCTGCTGGTCCGCGCGATCCGGCGCCGGCACGCGGAGGAGGACGCACATTGAACCTCAGGGTGCGTGTTCCCAGTACGGCGTCGGGCCGTAGAGTTCGGCCAGATAGTCGATGAAGACGCGAACCTTGGCGGGCAGGAACTGGCGGCTGGCATAGATCGCCGAGAGCACGACGTTGCGCGAACTCTCGTATTGCGGCAGCACCTGCACGAGGCGGCCGTCGCTGAGTTCGGCGCCGATGTCCCATGTCGAGCGCAGCGCGATCCCCATGCCGGCGATCACCGCCTCGCGGACCACCTCGCTGGAATTGGTGACGAGCATTCCCTGCGGCCGGTAGATCACCGTTCCTTCCGGCCCCTCAAGCCGCCAGGCGTCCTGGCTGTGCGGCGGGATGCAGACGTGGCCGGCAAGGTCGGCGATCGATTGCGGCGCGCCGCGGCGCTCCAGGTAGGAGGGCGCGGCTGCGAGCACGCGCCGGACCGGGGCGAGCCTGCGGGCGACCAGCGAGGAATCCTGCAGTTCGCCGATCCGAATCGCGAGGTCGAAACCCTCGCCGACGATGTCGGAGAAGTCGTCGGTCAGGACGAGGTTGACCACCAGTTCCGGATTGGCCTCCATGAAGCCGCTCAGATGCGGGGCGATGTGCATCCGCCCGAAGGAGGTGGGGGCCGAGATCCGCAACATCCCCTTCATCGCCGACGCGCGGCCAGAGACGAAGGCTTCCGCGTCCTCGATGCCGGCAAGGATGCCGAGGATGCGCTCGTGAAAGCCCTGTCCGGCCTCGGTCAGCGAGATCTGCCGGGTGGTGCGCTGGAGAAGCCGCGTGCCGAGCCGTTCCTCCAGCCGCTTGATTCGCTTGGAGACGACCGCCGGCGACAGGCCCAGCATCCGCCCCGCAGCAGACATGCTGCCGGTGGTGACGACGCGCGAGAATATGTCCAGATCACCCAGGTCCGTCACAAATGCGGTCCATTTTCGCCCTAGTGGAAAAGGTGCTTAGCATTTGCCTAGGCATGTGCAAAGTGGTAAACAAAAAAGACCAATTCTTGAAATGGGGAGGCTTCGGGATGGAGCAGATCGGCTTTCTGCCGCCTAAGGCCGCGGTACTGTCGCGACGACGCGAGATCGTCGCCGACCTGGCGGATCTCCTTCCCGAAGGCTGCCTGGTGCACGAGCCGCGCGAGCTCGTCCCGTTCGAGACCGATGCCTTCGTTTCCTACCGCCGGGTTCCGCTGGCGGTCGCTCTGCCCGAGACAACGGCGCAGGTCGCAGCGGTATTGAAGTACTGCCATCGCTACGCCATCCCCGTCGTCCCCCGCGGCGCCGGCACCTCGCTCTCCGGCGGCGCAATCCCGCAGGAGGACGCCGTCGTCCTCGGCCTCTCCAAGATGTCGCGCATCCTCGAGGTCGACTACGCCAACCGGACCGCCATCGTGCAGGCCGGCGTGACCAACCTTGCGATTTCGGATGCCGTCTCCGCCGACGGCTATTTCTATGCGCCCGACCCGAGCTCCCAGCTCGCCTGCACGATCGGCGGCAACATCGGCATGAATTCCGGCGGTGCCCATTGCCTGAAATACGGCGTGACGACGAACAACCTGCTGGGCGTGAAGCTGGTGCTGGTCGACGGCACGGTGGTCGAACTCGGCGGCAAGGCGCTCGATGCGCCGGGGCTTGATCTGCTCGGCCTCGTCTGCGGCTCCGAGGGCCAGCTCGGCATCGTCACCGAGGCGACGGTACGCCTCATCGCCAAGCCGGAGGGCGCCCGCCCGGTGCTGTTCGGCTTCGACAGTTCGGAGGAAGCCGGAGCCTGCGTCGCCGACATCATCGCCGCCGGTATCATTCCCGTGGCGATCGAATTCATGGACAAGCCGGCGATCGCCATCTGCGAGGCTTTTGCGGGGGCTGGATATCCGAGCGATGTCGAGGCGTTGCTGATCGTCGAGGTCGAGGGCTCCGAGGCCGAGATGGACGACATGCTGCGTTCGATCATCGAGATCGCCAGGCGCCACGGGGTGAGGGTGGTCAAGGAGAGCCAGTCGGCCACCCAGGCGGCGCTGATCTGGAAGGGCCGGAAATCCGCCTTCGGCGCGACGGGCCGCATCGCCGACTATATCTGCATGGACGGCACCGTGCCGCTCAGCCAGTTGCCGAACGTGCTGCGAGGCACGGCCGAAATCATCGAGCGCCATGGCCTGCGCGTCGCCAACGTCTTCCACGCCGGCGACGGCAACATGCACCCGCTGATCCTCTTCGACGCCAACGATCCGGACGATGCCGCCCGCGCCGAAGAGGCCGGCAACGAGATACTCAAGCTCTGCGTCGACGTCGGCGGCTGCCTCACCGGCGAGCATGGCGTCGGCATCGAGAAACGCGACCTGATGCGCCACCAATATGCCGAGGCGGATCTCGCCCAGCAGATGGCGGTGCGCGCCGCCTTCGATCCGCAGTGGATCCTGAACCCGTCCAAGGTGTTCCCGCTGGAAGGGCGTCCGGCGGCATGAGCGTCATCCACGATCCTCTCTCGGAAGAGGCGGCCGCGCGGATCATCCTTTCCGCCGCGGCGGCCGGAAGCCCCCTGCAGATCCGCGGCGGCGGGACGCGCACGCTGGCGCAGGCCGGCGGCCGCGATATCCTGTCCTCCGCCAACCTCTCCGGTATCGTCGCCTACAATCCCGCCGAGATGACGATGACGGCCAGGTCCGGCACCCCTCTCGAGGAGATTGCCGCAGCGCTCGAAAAGCACCGCCAGATGCTCGCCTTCGAGCCGCTCGACCTTCGCCCCGTGCTCGGTACCGGCGGCATCCCCACGATCGGCGGCGTCTTTGCCACCAACGCCTCCGGCGCCCGCCGCTTCGTCGCGGGTGCTGCGCGCGACAGCCTCCTCGGCGTCCGTTTCGTCAACGGCGCGGGCGAGATCATCAAGGCGGGCGGACGGGTGATGAAGAACGTCACCGGCCTCGACCTTGCCAAGCTGCTCGCCGGCTCGCGCGGTACGCTCGCCTTTCTCACCGAGGTCACCTTCCGGCTGCTTCCGGTCCCGGAGGATGCGGCTACGATCGTCGTCTCCGGCCTGAACGACGCGGAGGCCGCAGCCGCCATGGCCACCGCGATGTCTATGACTGTCGAGGTCTCCGGCGCCGCCCATCTTCCCGAAAGCGTCCGCGGCCGCGTGCTCGGCGGGCGGCTGCCGGACGGGGCCGCGACCGTGCTTCGGCTCGAGGGGCTTGCGGCGTCGGTGGCCGTCCGCGCCGAGAAGCTTTCCGCCGCCATGGCGTCGTTCGGCGCGGTGTCCGTGCTCGACGCCGGTGCGACCGCGCAGCTCTGGCGCGAAATCCGCGATGTCCAGCCCTATGCCGACGGCACGGCGCGACCGCTCTGGCGCGTCTCCGTTGCCCCGACCGTCGGCCACCAGCTCGTCGCCGCCCTGCGCCTGGAGACGGGGGTGGATGCCTACTACGACTGGCAGGGCGGCCTTGTCTGGCTGAGGATGGAGGCCAATCCGGAGGCCGAACTCGTCCGCCGCTACATCAAGGCGCTCGGCGGCGGGCACGCGACATTGATGCGCGCGTCGGCAGCCGCCATGGCGACGACGCCGGTGCTGCAGCCGCAGGCCGAGGCGATCGCGGCGCTGAGCACACGGATCAAGGAAAAGCTCGATCCGGCCGGCCTGTTCCCGGCGGGATGGTGAGGTGGCGATGATGGTCCGGAGCTTCTTCTCTTCGTCGGTGGACAGGAACCCCTCCCCAACCCCTCCCCACAAGGGGGAGGGGCTGAAGGCGCCGCATCGCGTTGCCTTCTGCAGCAAGGTCGCGGTGGGAGCCGACGACCGGTTAGCCGAGGCCGTTCGGCAGTCTAGCCCCTCCCCCTTGTGGGGAGGGGTTGGGGAGGGGTCTTTCTTTGCCGATCCAGGCAGCCTGGCACAGACGAAGGGTTCGGCCTGATGCAGACCAATTTCACTGCCGAACAACTCGCCGACCCGCATGTCGCGACGTCGGAGAAGATCCTGCGCAAATGCGTCCATTGCGGCTTCTGCACGGCCACCTGTCCGACCTACGTCACCCTCGGCAACGAGCTCGACAGCCCGCGCGGGCGCATCTACCTGATCAAGGACATGCTGGAGAACGGTCGCGCGGCCGACGAGCAGGTGGTCACCCACATCGACCGCTGTCTCTCCTGCCTCGCCTGCACGACGACCTGTCCCTCCGGCGTCGACTACATGCATCTGGTCGACCACGCGCGGGTTCACATCGAGAACACCTACCGGCGGCCCTTCAGGGAGCGGATGATCCGCAACCTGCTCGCGGCGGTCCTGCCGTATCCCGGCCGCTTCCGGCTGGCCCTGCATGCGGCTTCCCTCGGCCGGCCCTTTGCCGGGCTGCTGCGGAAGGTGAGGGGGCTCGAACCCTTCGCCGCCATGCTGGACCTGGCGCCGCGGCGCGTCCCCAAGCCCTCACCGAGCGCCCGGCCGGCCACGCATCCGCAGACAGGCACCCGGCGCGGACGCGTGGCGATCCTGTCCGGCTGCGCCCAGCCGGTGCTGAGGCCCGAGATCAACGAGGCGACGATCAGGCTTCTGACCCGCCTCGGCGTCGAGGTGATCGCGCCGGCCGGCGAGGTCTGCTGCGGCTCGCTCGTCCACCACATGGGTCGCGAGGAGCAAGCGCTCCAGTCGGCGCGCCGCAATGTCGACGTCTGGCTGCGCGAGGTCGAAGTCGGCGGGCTCGACGCCATCATCGTCACTGCGTCCGGCTGCGGCACGACCATCAAGGATTATGGCTTCATGCTGCGCCTCGATCCGAACTATGCGGAGAAGGCGGCGCGCGTTTCGGCACTGGCGAAGGACGTCACGGAATATCTCGCCACCCTCGACCTGCCGCAGCAGGAGATGAAGCGGGTCACCGTCACCTATCACTCCGCGTGCTCGATGCAGCACGGCCAGAAGATCACGCAACTGCCGAAGACGTTGCTGAAGACCGCCGGCTTCACCGTCCGCGATCCGGCCGAGGGCCACCTCTGCTGCGGCTCCGCCGGTACCTATAACATCATGCAGACGGAGATCTCGGCGAAGCTGAAGGCGCGCAAGGTCAAAAACCTGGAGGCAACGAAGCCCGACGTGATCGCCACCGGCAACATCGGCTGCATCACCCAGATCGCCACGGGAACGGACGTGCCGATCCTGCACATGATCGAGCTTCTGGACTGGGCCTATGGCGGCGAGAAGCCGGCGCTGCTCGCGTGAGTGGTTCCGGGGCGCCGCTGGGGACCAGAGCGACTATCTTCCCTGGACGATCTTGACCAGCTTTGGCGTGAACTTGCCCTTCTTCATGTCGACGGCATCGGCATAGGTGAGCCGGCCGGACCGCATGGCTTCGACGGCCCGGGTGCACGCCACCCGGGCTGCATTCTTTTCCGTGCTGTCGATGATGATGGCCGCTGCGCGTCTTTGGCTGGTTGAAAAGCCCTTCACGCATTCACTGATCGCGAATTGCCGTGCCTTTGCGCTGCCCTGCAGGGTCGTGACGATGGCTTCGTACTCCTTTTCAGAGGGCGCACAGCCCGCGAGGATTCCGAAGGAAAGCATAAGCGTAAGGATGTGGGTGCGATACATGGCTATCTCCGATTGCGCAGATCGTCCGTATCAACGGAGAGATCGATTTGCAATCAGGGGTGGCATTGGCTCCGCACATATTTCGGGGATGCGATGGTGCTCGTCGCGACCCGGCCCGTCAGATAACGAAGGCGGCGCGGGTGCCGTCGACCACGAACTGCACGGCAAGGGCTGCGAGGATGACGCCGAGGAGTCGTGTCAGGATCGCCCGTCCGGTGACGCCGAGGTAGCGGTCGATCCGCTCGGCGACATAGAGGGTCACGAAGACTGCCGCGACGCAAAGCGCGATGACGCCGATCAGCGCTGCGCGTCCGACCGGCGAAGAGAGCGAGCCCGCCAAAAGCAGCGTTGCCGAGATGGCGCCAGGCCCCGCGATCAGCGGCAGGGCCAGGGGAAAGACGGCGATGTTGCGGATGTGATCCTTGGTAATGGCCACCTCCGAGGACTTCTTCTTGCGCTCCTGCCGGCGTTCGAACACCATCTCGAAGGCGATGAAGAAGAGGAGAAGGCCGCCCGCGATGCGGAAGGCGGCCATCGATATGCCGAGCACGCCGAGGATCCCGGCTCCCAGCAGCGCGAAGGCTGCGAGGATCGCAAAGGCTATGATGGAGCCACGGAGCGCGACCTGTGTCCGCTCGGCGCGGTTCATGCCGACGGTGAGCCCCAGGAAGATCGGCGCGAGCCCGGGCGGGTCCAGCGTCACCAGCAAGGTCGCCATCGCATTGACGACCAGATTCCAATCGTACATGCGGCGATCCCCTGTGCCGGCCTCGCGCATTCTGGCGACGCGCTTTGCACCATTGTTAGGCGAGAGACGGGGGGAAGGGAAGGGCAGGCGGCGGACGCCGTCCACAGGCGCCATCAAATTGCGGCAATTGGCGGATTTCTGGCAAAAGACTGTTCAAAACCTCCCGCAAAATTGGCGCAGTTCAAGCCGTTAGGCTATAAAATCCGCACTGATTCTGAACAAAGATCGTGACAGACATTGACAGAGCAAACGACTCCCGGCGGCAAGAACCCTCCCGGCATCGAGCCGATTTCGATCATCGAGGAAATGCAGCGGTCCTATCTCGATTATGCGATGAGCGTGATCGTGAGCCGCGCGCTGCCTGATGTGCGCGACGGCATGAAGCCGGTGCACCGGCGCATCCTCTTCAGCATGAGCGAGATGGGGATCGACTGGAACAAGAAATACGTCAAGTGCGCCCGCGTCACCGGCGACGTGATGGGCAAGTATCACCCGCACGGCGACAGCGCGATCTACGATGCGCTGGCGCGCCTGGCGCAGGACTGGTCGCTGCGGCTGCCGCTGATCGACGGCCAGGGCAACTTCGGCTCCGTCGACGGCGATCCCCCGGCCGCCCAGCGCTACACCGAGTGCCGCCTGCAGAAGGCCGCGCATTCGCTGCTGGACGACCTCGACAAGGAAACGGTCAACTTCCGCGACAACTACGACGGCACCATTCAGGAGCCGACGGTGCTGCCGGCGAAGTTTCCGAACCTGCTCGTCAACGGCGCGGGCGGCATCGCCGTCGGCATGGCGACCAACATCCCGCCGCACAACCTGTCGGAAGTCATCGACGGCTGCGTGGCGCTGATCGACAATCCGGCGATCGAACTGCCGGACCTGATGCAGATCATCCCGGGCCCCGACTTCCCGACCGGCGCCATGATCCTCGGCCGCGCTGGCATCCGCCAGGCCTATGAGACCGGCCGCGGCTCGGTCATCATGCGCGGCGTGGCCCGCATCGAGCCGATGCGCGGCGATCGCGAACAGATCATCATCACCGAGATTCCCTACCAGGTGAACAAGGCGACGATGATCGAGAAGATGGCCGAACTGGTGCGCGAGAAGCGCATCGAGGGCATCTCGGACCTGCGCGACGAATCCGACCGCGAAGGCTACCGCGTCGTCATCGAACTGAAGCGCGATGCCAATGCCGACGTGATCCTGAACCAGCTCTACCGCTACACCCCGCTGCAGACCTCCTTCGGCTGCAACATGGTGGCGCTGAACGGCGGCAAGCCGGAGCAACTGTCGCTGCTCGACATGCTGCGCGCCTTCGTCGCCTTCCGCGAGGAAGTCGTCTCCCGTCGCACCAAGTACCTGCTGCGCAAGGCGCGCGACCGGGCACACGTCCTCGTCGGCCTGGCGATTGCCGTCGCCAACATCGACGAGGTGATCAGCCTCATCCGCCGCGCACCAGACCCGCAGACCGCGCGCGAACAGTTGATGGAGCGGCGCTGGCCGGCCCATGACGTCGAGTCGCTGATCCGCCTGATCGACGATCCGCGCCATCGGATCAACGAGGACCAGACCTACAATCTCTCCGAGGAGCAGGCCCGCGCGATCCTCGAACTGCGCCTCGCCCGCCTGACCGCTCTTGGTCGCGACGAGATCGACGAGGAACTGAACAAGATCGGCGAGGAGATCCGGGACTATCTCGACATCCTCGGCTCGCGCTCCCGCATCATGTCGATCGTCAAGGACGAGATGACCGCGATCCGCGACGAGTTCGGCACACCGCGCCGCACCGAGATCGTCGATTTCGGCCCTGATATGGACGACGAGGACCTGATCGCCCGCGAGGACATGGTGGTCACCGTTTCGCATGCCGGCTACGTCAAGCGCGTGCCGCTGGCGACCTACCGCGCCCAGCGCCGCGGCGGCAAGGGCCGCTCGGGCATGGCGACGCGCGACGAGGATTTTGTCACGCGCCTGTTCGTGGCCAATACCCACACGCCGGTGCTGTTCTTCTCTTCGCGCGGCATCGTCTACAAGGAGAAGGTCTGGCGCCTGCCGATCGGGACGCCGCAGTCGAAGGGCAAGGCGCTCATCAACATGCTGCCGATCGAGCCCGGCGAACGCATCACCACGATCATGCCGCTGCCCGAGGACGAGAGCACGTGGGAGAACCTCGACGTGATGTTCTCGACCACGCGCGGTACGGTCCGGCGCAACAAGCTGTCCGACTTCGTCCAGGTCAACCGCAACGGCAAGATCGCGATGAAGCTGGAGGACGCGGGCGACGAGATCCTCTCCGTCGAGACCTGCACCGACCAGGACGACGTGCTCCTGACGACGGCGCTCGGCCAGTGCATCCGCTTCCCGGTCGACGACGTGCGCGTCTTCGCCGGCCGAAACTCCATCGGCGTACGCGGCATATCGCTCGGCCAGGGCGACAGCATCATCTCGATGACGATCGTCAGCCACGTTAATGCCGAGCCCTGGGAGCGGGCGGCCTACCTCAAGCGCTCGGCCGCCGAGCGGCGTGCAGCCGGCGGCGATGTCGAGGAGATCGCGCTGGTCGGCGAGGAGATCACCGAAGAGGGGCAGTTGTCCGACGAGCGCTACGAGGAACTGAAGCTGCGCGAGCAGTTCGTCCTGACGCTTTCGGAGAAGGGCTTCGGCAAGCGGTCATCCTCCTACGACTACCGGACCTCCGGCCGCGGCGGCAAGGGCATCCGTGCCACCGACACGTCGAAGACGTCCGAGATCGGCAAGCTGGTCGCCGCCTTCCCGGTCGAAGACAAGGACCAGATCATGCTCGTCTCCGACGGCGGCCAGCTGATCCGCGTTCCGGTCGGCGGAATCCGCATCGCCAGCCGCGCCACCAAGGGCGTGACCATCTTCTCCACCGCCAAGGACGAGAAGGTCGTCTCGGTCGAGCGCATCAGCGAGCCAGACGGCGAGGACGAACTCGACGGCAACGGCACTGATGGCGACGGTGCAGAGGGCAACGGCGTCGAAGGCGCGAACGGGGCCGAGGCGGCTCCGCCTCCGGCCGGTGGGGACGAGCCGTCCGAATAGGGACACCGTCACCGCGGCACCATTGCCGAACAGGGCTAGAAAAAGGGAAAGGCCGGCGCATGGCGCCGGCCTTTCTTCATGCAGATCGGCCACCTGACGGGGGCGCCTGCAAGGACGGCGGCAAGGGGACGTGTCAGCGTCTGGCATCGGTATCCGGTGTTGCCTTCATCCCGGCTCCCGTGCCTCGGCTGACTACACGTCGAAGCCGCCTGCTTTCCGTCTCATCGCCCTGATCGCGATCCGTTCCTGGCGCAGTGCCAGGATGGTCCGCGAGAAGTCGACGGTGAAGATCGTGCTGATCAGGATGGCGAAAAACATCATCACGACGGTCATGCTCAGGCCTCCCGGTGGGTGCGGATCCACTTGCCGCGCGGGCTGGCTGCGATGGCGCTCTGGCGCGCTTCGCGGCGGGTGGCCCGCATGCTGGCCGTGGTGAGGAGGACGAACATCGTCATGCAGAGTAGTGCGAGTGCCATGGTGCTTTTCCTTTTTCCGATCGGAAAACGCATTCCCTTGATTGAACTTGCCACCAGAACGCCGCTGCTTCGGCATTTGTTCCCGGCCACCTATATGCGCACCAAAGCAAGAGCGGCGGCGGACCGGTGCTCTGGTCACTTTGACGGGGACACCGATGGCTTCGGCCGGCCGCTCTCTTGCTTATGGCTCTGCCGCGTGACACAACGCGCCAAAACGGGAAAACGCCATGGCCGTCGCCTTCTATCCGGGTTCCTTCGACCCGATCACCAACGGGCACCTCGATGTGCTTGTGCAGGCGCTGAACATTGCGCCGAAGGTGGTCGTCGCGATCGGCATCCATCCCGGCAAGACGCCGCTGTTTTCCTTCGATGAGCGTGCGGAGCTGATCCGGCAGGCAATCGCCGAGGCGCTGCCTGCGCGCGCCGCCGATGTCAGCGTCGTCTCCTTCGACAGGCTGGTGGTCGATGCGGCCCGGTCGCATGCCGCACATCTCCTGATCCGGGGCCTGCGCGACGGCACCGATCTCGACTACGAGATGCAGATGGCCGGCATGAACCAGCAGATGGCACCGGACGTCCAGACCGTATTCCTGCCTGCGGGGGTTGCATCGCGACCCATAACCGCCACATTGGTTCGTCAGATCGCGGGGATGGGCGGTGACGTCAGCGCCTTTGTTCCCCGGGTCGTCGATGCGGCGTTGAAGGCGCGCAGGCGCACCTGACCCTTTTCAACGAAACGGAGTGACCATGAAACTCTTCAAGTACGCCCTTGCCGGCGCCCTCCTTCTTGCTACCGCCAGCGGCAGCGCCTGGGCCCAGGCGAAGGACTACCTGACGATCCAGCTGAAGGACGGCCCGGTCGTCATCGAGCTGCGTCCGGATGTCGCGCCCAAGCATGTCGAGCGCATCAAGGCGCTGGCCGAAAAGGGCGAATACGACAACGTCGCCTTCCACCGCGTCATCGACGGGTTCATGGCGCAGACCGGCGACGTCCAGTACGGCGACATGGAGCAGGGCTTCGACGCATCGGCCGCCGGCACTGGTGGCTCTTCGGAACAGAACCTGCCGGCCGAGTTCTCGGACGTGCCGTTCGTGCGCGGCACGGTCGGCATGGCACGCTCCCAGGATCCCAATTCCGCCAACTCGCAGTTCTTCATCATGTTCGCCCCCGGCGACTTCCTGAACGGCCAGTACACGGTCGTCGGCCAGGTCGTCGAAGGCATGGAGAACGTCGACAAGATCAAGCGCGGCGACGATGCCAACAACGGCGCCGTCGCCGACCCCGACCGGATGATCAAGGTCACCGTCGGAAAGTAAGCCTTCCAAACCAAGGAGAAAGACCATGGCCGAGATCAAGGATCCGGAAAACACCATCATCATGGAGACCTCGAAGGGCAAGGTCGTGATCCAGCTTCTGCCGGATCTCGCCCCCGGCCACGTCGCTCGCATCAAGGAGCTGACGCGCGAGGGCGCCTATGACGGCGTCGTGTTCCACCGCGTCATCGAGGACTTCATGGCCCAGACCGGCGACGTCCAGTACGGCAAGACCGCCGGCAAGGACTTCAATCCCGCCCGCGCCGGCATGGGCGGCTCGGACAAGCCGGACCTGAAGGCCGAATTCTCGAACATGAGCCACGTCCGCGGCACCTGCTCGATGGCCCGCAGCCAGATGCCGAACTCGGCGAACTCGCAGTTCTTCATCTGCTTCACCGACTCCCCCTGGCTGAACAAGCAGTATTCGGTCTGGGGCCAGGTCATCGAAGGCATGGACAACATCGACAAGATCAAGCGCGGCGAGCCCGTGAAGGATCCCGACACGATCGTCTCCATGAAGGTCGCAGCCGACGCCTGATCGCTGTAACCTGCCGGGAACCCGCTCCGTTTGCGCGCAAGCGCCGGGGCGGGTTTCCCTTTTCCGCCGAAATGGTTTATCGCACGGCGAACCTGAAGACCCTTGTCCCGATGCGCATTGACCTTTTCGACTTCGAGCTCCCCGAGGAGCGGATCGCCCTACGCCCGGTGACCCCGCGCGAGGCGGCGCGGCTGCTCGTCGTCCGCCCCGGCGAGGCCGAGCCCTTCGAGGACCGCCACGTCGGCGACCTGCCGGGATTCCTGCAGGCGGGCGACGCCCTCGTTTTCAACGATACGCGCGTGATCCCAGCGCAACTGGAAGGCATCCGGCACCGGGAAGGGGCGGGCGGGCAGCAGGTCTCGGCCACGCTGCACATGCGGATGGCGGCCGATCGCTGGAAGGCCTTCGCCAGGCCCGGCAAGCGGATCAAGGTCGGCGACCGCATCGCCTTCGGCCATGGCGGCAATGCCTGCCTGCTCGGCTCGCTCGACGCCACCGTGGAGGAAAAGGGCGAGGGCGGTGAGGTGACGCTGCGCTTCGATGTTTCGGGCCCGATCCTCGACGAGGCGATCGCTGCAGTCGGCCATATCCCGCTGCCGCCCTATATCGCCTCGAAGCGCGAGGACGACGCAGACGACCGCCGCGACTACCAGACGATCTATGCCCGCGAGGAGGGCGCCGTAGCTGCCCCGACGGCCGGCCTGCATTTCACCGAGACGCTGTTCGACGCGCTCGATCGCAAGGGTGTCGAGCGTCATTTCGTGACGCTGCACGTGGGGGCGGGGACGTTCCTGCCGGTCAAGGCGGACGACACCGACGACCATGTCATGCACCAGGAGATCGGCAACGTCGGAAAGCGGACGGCCGAGGCGCTGAACGCCGTGCGGGCGCGCGGCGGGCGGATCGTCTGCGTCGGCACGACCTCGCTGAGGCTGCTGGAGAGTGCGGCACGCGAGGACGGCACGATCGAGCCCTGGTCGGGCGCCACCGGCATCTTCATCACGCCGGGATACCGGTTTCGCACGGCCGACGTGCTGATGACCAATTTCCATCTGCCGAAGT
The DNA here is from genome assembly GCF_014196765.1 of Mycoplana azooxidifex. Classification (GTDB taxonomy): domain Bacteria; phylum Pseudomonadota; class Alphaproteobacteria; order Rhizobiales; family Rhizobiaceae; genus Mycoplana; species Mycoplana azooxidifex. The sequence goes on along the minus strand of NZ_JACIEE010000015.1, from coordinate 5,577 downwards.
CGACGCTGTTCATGCTCGTCTCGGCCTTCAGCGGGCTGGAGACGATGCGGGCAGCCTATCAGCACGCCATCGAGACCGGCTACCGCTTCTACTCCTATGGCGACGCCAGCCTGCTTTTCCGGAAAGAACCATGACCGAACGCTTCGAATTCAAGCTGCTTGCGACCGATGGCAAGGCGCGGCGCGGCGAAGTCTCCATGCCGCGCGGCACGATCCGCACGCCGGCCTTCATGCCGGTCGGTACGGTCGGTACGGTCAAGGCGATGTATCTCAACCAGGTGCGCGACCTTGGCGCCGACATCATCCTCGGCAATACCTATCACCTGATGCTGCGTCCCGGCGCCGAGCGTGTCGCCCGGCTCGGCGGCCTGCACGAGCTGATCCGCTGGCCCTGGCCGATCCTGACCGATTCCGGCGGCTTCCAGGTCATGTCGCTCTCCGGCCTGCGCAAGCTCGACGAGCAGGGTGTTACCTTCAAGAGCCATGTCGACGGCTCGCTGCACCACATGTCGCCGGAACGCTCGATCGAGATCCAGGGCCTGCTCGACAGCGACATCCAGATGCAGCTCGACGAATGCGTGCGGCTGCCTGCGGAACCGAAAGAGATCGAGCGGGCGATGGAGATGTCCTACCGCTGGGCCGAGCGCTGCAAGATCGCGTTTGGCGACCAGCCGGGCAAGGCGATGTTCGGCATCGTCCAGGGCGGCGACATCGCCGACCTGCGCGTGCGCTCGGCGCAGGCGCTTTCCGGCCTCGACCTCAAGGGCTATGCCATCGGCGGCCTGGCCGTCGGCGAGCCGCAGGCGGTCATGCTGGAGATGATCGACACCACCTGTCCGCACCTGCCGTTCGAGAAGCCGCGCTACCTGATGGGCGTCGGCACGCCGGACGACATCCTGAAATCGGTCGCCCACGGCATCGACATGTTCGACTGCGTGATGCCGACCCGCTCCGGACGCCACGGGCTGGCGTTCACCCGTCACGGCCGCATCAACATCCGCAACGCCCGCCATGCCGAGGACATGCGTCCGCTCGACGAGCAGTCGGCCTGCCCGGCGAGCCATGACTACTCGCGCGCCTACCTGCATCATCTGGTGCGCTCCAACGAGTCGCTCGGGGGCATGCTGCTGACCTGGAGCAACCTGGCCTATTACCAGGAGCTGATGGCCGGCATTCGCGCGGCGATCGAAGGGGGCCGCTACTCCGACTTCATGGCGGAGACGCAGGAGGGCTGGGCGCGCGGCGAGGCGGAAGCGAAGAAGGGCGTCTGAAACCGATCAGCCCACACTATAACAAATTTAATCAAGGCGATATCGTCTTTTTCTGACAATATAGATCAACGCGAGGACCGTTCAGATGCCCGATCCTGGCGCCGCGCGTATCATGTGCACGCCGTTGATCTTGTAGCTGCCGTCGGACTGCCGGACGACCTGGTAGACGGCCGTCCAGTCCTTTCCGTCGCTGCCACTGATCAGCACCTCCTGCAGGACGGTGTCGCCTGTGACCTTGCTGCGGCCGAAGGCAAAATTGCCGGGACGGTAGACGGGCGCATAGCCACGCCTGACCATGTCGAAGAAGGACGCCTCGTCGGGAAACTTCTGCCGGATGGTCGGGGAGGCGAAGGCGTAGGCCGCCGCCGCGTCGTCGCGCAGGAAAGCCTCGATCTGCGACGCGATCACGTTCTGCACGGTCTCGACCGGGTCGTCTGCATTAGCCGGCCCTGCCGGCGGCAATAGAAGCATGCAGATGGCAAAGGCTGCCCGGACGATCTTCATGGCGCGTTCCGATCCCACCTGTCAAAACTAGCGCACATCGCGCGATTTGGAAGAGGTCAGAGGACGGACGCGAGGCCGTCCGTCGGTTGCTATGAAGTCATTTAATGACGTATATTCCATATGTTAAAAGACTATGTTCATGTACATGGCAGCTATCATGCCCAAGTTGCCGGCATGGGGTGGATCGTCAGTACGCAGCAGGCCCGCCGGAGGCGCTTCATTGGCCGTGCGCCATGTGCTGCCCGTGTGCAGCGACGATCGCGTCCGCCTCCTTTCCGTAGACTTCCTCGAAGTGGTCGAACGCCTTGGAGAAATAGCCGATGCCCTGGGTGGCCGAGCGGAGCGAGCGGGCCAGGTCCTCGAGCGTGCTGGCCGGAATGAGGGCGCGGAAGGTGTCCCAGCCCTTGGCTGCCTCGTCGCGATCGAAACCGAGCACCTGGCCCTTGAGCGCCGAGACGATCTGCACCAGCCCGCCGGTATAGACGGAGGGGATGTGGATCTCGACGCGGGCTATCGGCTGCATCAGGACAGGAGCGGCTTGCGCCATGGCCTGCCGCGCCCCCATCTTGGCGGCGGTGCGAAAGGCATATTCGGAACTGTCGACGGCATGATGCTGGCCGTCCGTCAGGGTCACGCCGACATCGATCACGCCGAAGCCGAGCGGGCCCTTGTCCATCGCCTCGCGCGCGCCGGCCTCCACGGCCGGGATGAAGTTGCGCGGTACCGCGCCGCCCTTGACGACCTCGGCAAAGGAAAAGCCGTCGCCGCGGCCGTTCGGATGGACGCCGAGCTTCACGTCGGCGAACTGGCCGGCGCCGCCCGTCTGCTTGCGGTGGCGGTAATGGACCTCGGACGGCCGTGAGACGGTTTCCCGGTAGACGGGGCTCGGGGGCTGGTCCTCCACGACGATGTGGAAGACGTCGGAGAGCGTCCTTGCGACCTCGCGCAGGTGGAGGAGGCCCTGGATGCTGATGAGGTAGGCGCCCGTGCCCTCTTCCTGCGACAGCCGCAGGCCGCGGTCGGTCTCTGCGATCTTGGCAAGCGCCGAGGAAAGCTTGGTCTCGTCGCGCTCGTTGCTCGGCACGAGGATTCGCTCGAGCATGGGCGAGGGCGGAGCCGTCCAGTCCGGCGGCGGGAATGTTGTGCCGACCGCGAGCAGGGCAGGGATCGGCAGGCGATCCGACTTGACCGAGGCGAACACCTCGCCCGGTGCAAGCAGGCCGTTCGCGATCGGGCGGGAGGCGATCGGATCCTGCAGCGTGCCGAGCCCGCCTTCGCCCAGTGCGGCAGCCTGCTTGATCTCCCCGAGCGCGCGGCCCAGCACCGTCTTGCCGATGTTCTGGCGGTGGAAGGCGTGGAAGGTTATGGCGGCAATGTCGGCGCCGGCTGCCGCGGCGAGCCTGTCGCGCAGGGCCTCGACCGGCGGCGCCTCGTGGCGGAGCGCCTTCATCAGCCGCTGCATGCCGTTGCCGTGGCCGGCCGAGCCGATGAAGACGGGGGTGATGCGGTTTTCCTTCAGGATGCGGGTGGCGATGGAATAGAGGGCGGCGCCATCTGGTTCGCGATCCTCGATCAACTCCTCCAGCAGCCAGTCGTCGAACTCCGAGAGATGCTCGAGAAGCTCGGTGCGCGCCTCCTGTTCGCGCTCCGTGACGTCCTTCGGCAGGGCGACGAGATTGGAAGTCTGGCCTTCGCGGTAGCGCCAGGCCCGCTCGGAAATGAGATCGACGCTGCCGACAATCGTCTCGCCCTCGCGGATCGGCACTTGCCGGAGCACGAGCGTATGGCCGGCATAATCCTGGAGCGCCGCGATCACGTCGCGGATGCGGCCGCGCGGCTCGTCGATCCGGTTGACGAAGATGATGCAGGGGGTCCCGGACGCCTCTATGACCCGCAGGTAGGGCGCGGCCAGCACGGCTTCTTCCGGCGCCGGTGAAACACACAGGATGCAGGCGTCGCTGGCGAGAAGCGCGTTCTGCGCATGCGCGATGGCTTCGACCGAGCCGGGCGTATCGAGCGCGCACCAGGCCTCGCCCCCGTATTCGAAGGTGCACAGGTTCAATCCGGATGGCGAGGCGTTCTTCTTCCCTCCACCCTCCAGCGCGCCCAGTTTTTCGACGAGCGTCGATTTGCCCGTCTGCGACGGGCCGACTACGGCAAAGCAGCGCATCGGCATTCCTCCCTCTGCCAGCATCGCAACTCTCTCCTTCAAATAGGATGACGCGAAGCGGAGGGAAGTGCCAGAGAGGGAATCGAATTTTCTTTCAAGGCACAAGCCGTGCCCGGTCGCCACCCTGGCTCCGGCTGCGATCGGCGGCCGTCAGGATCAGGCGGCCAGGTTCAGGCGGCGCGGGAGCCGTACCATTTCACGGCTGCGGCTTCCCCGACGGCCACGCCGAGCAGGATTGCCGCCGCAGTGAACTGAATGAGAAAATTGGTGGTGTTCGATACCAGCAGGTAGGCGATGCCGAGCAGGGCGGTGCCGACAATATGCGCATAGGGAACCATGCGCGACGAGGCCGCTCTCATCCAGCCGAGGCCGGCGAGGTAGAGGGCAGGGCCGCCGAGAAGCGCCACGGCGCTGCTGCCCGAACCGCTCTCGAACGGGTGGGAGAGGCTGAAATCCTCGCCGACGGCGGTCAGGATGATGCCGGCGATGATCGGCAGGTGGCAGTAGGTGAAGAGATGCTGGGCGGTCTCCTGCGGCTTGCTCGTCCGTTCCGCCTTCTCGGCCGCCTTCTCCTGTCCGTGATGGAAGTAGAGCCACCACATCAGCACGGTGGTAAGAAAGGCGAGCACGAGGACCGGTACCGTTCCGGCATTTTCCAGATGAGCCGAGGCGTTCTTTCCCGTGGTCAGGATGGTCTCGCCGAGCGCGATGATGACGAATAGCGCACAGCGCTCGGCCAGGTGTTCGCCATCGACGTTGAGAGCCTCGGGCGGCGCAGCACCGATCGACGGCAGCCAGTAGCGCACCACGGGGCCGATGTATTCGACCGCGAGTGCGGCTACCCAGAAAAGAACGCGCAAATGCGGTTCCGACAGGCCGCCGGCAACCCACAGCGCGCCGGACACCATAAGCCAGGCGGTGATCCGCAGGAAGGTGGTGAATGCTGCGGGATCGCCGTCGCGGAACGCGTAGAGCGCAAAGAGCGAACGGCTGAGTTGCATCGCGCAATAGGCGAGGGCGAAGACGAGCCCCATGTCCGTGAATGCTTTGGGAAGCGAGATCGCAAGGACGATCCCGAGGAACATCAGCGCGAACAGAAATATCCTGACCGGAACGATCTCGGAATCCAGCAGGTTGGTGACCCAGGTCGTATGGATCCACACCCACCAGAGCGCCAGGATGAAAAGGAGGGATTCGATTGCGATGCCGTACGTGAAGTCTTCCGCCAGCGTCTCCGACAGCTGGATCAGCGCGAAGACGAAGACGAGATCGAAAAAGAGCTCAGGAAAGCTCGCCCTGGAAGCCTCCGCATCGTCCTTGCGCAGCCAATACCGTCTGTCGTCCGCCATGATGCCTCCCGGTCGCCGACGACATGCTATCCTGTCCGGCGCTTGGAACGAAAGGGCACGATGCGTTGCAGATCGCGGTTGCTCATCACAATCAATCCCATCCACAATCTCCCAGGTCATCAAAACCCGGGGAGAGTGACATTCCAACTTTGCAGGATCAGGACATTCTAACTTTGCGGCTACAAACAATGTCAAAGCCGGTTAGCAGTGCGACGTCGCCAGCCAGTTAGAAACGCGACACTGGCTCTGCCGATCAGCGCCCGAGCATGCGGCTGGTCGGGGTT
>NZ_JACIEE010000014.1 GCF_014196765.1 Mycoplana azooxidifex | reverse complement strand
ACGACAGATCGCGCCAAAGAGAGCGCTGCGATACACGTCACATCTGGCAGCATTGCCTCCTGCGTCGGCACTGCCACCGAATCTGCCCCACTTACCTCCAAAAGCGCTGGACTGGGCAACATTGCGAGATCGCAACGCATTGATATCATGGTTAACAGATTGCCTTACGAAAGGTAGTTATCCAGTAGCTTTCATTACCGGTTGTCGTCGTCGTTGGTGTGCCGCAAACCAGCTACAAGATCAGTGAGGCCCGCAAGCGTTTTGCTGAGGTGCTCGAGCGCGCCAGCCACGGCGAGGAAATCATGATCATGCGCGGCAACGCAGTCTATGCGCGCATTGCCCGGCAGATGGAGACAAACGTCCGTTTGGCCTGCTGCGCCAGCGTAACCTGCCAGAGGATTTGCTCGACGATATCGACGCGGAGCAGGCCGCCATCGATGCCGGCGACTGGAATGACGGCGTCGACATATTCCGCGGCAAGCCCGAGGGCGGCAGCCAGCCGACATGAAGGTCCTGCTCGACAGCCACGCCGTCTATTGGTGGACGATCGGCAGCGATCGCCTCTCCAGGACGGCACGATCGATGATCGAGGACAAGGCCAATACGATTCTCGTCAGCGCCGTCTCCTTCTACGAGCTCGACAACAAGATACGGGCGAGAAAGCTTGATCTGAAGCCACAGGAGCTGCGGGCCGCCGTTAGGGCCAGCGGCTTGCAGATGCTTGCCATCACGGATCTGCATGCCGAACTGGCAGCAAGCTTCGACTGGGACCACCGCGACCCATGGGACCGCCTTCTTGCTGCCCAGACACGGCTGGAACATTGCGCGTTTGTTTCCTTGGACGGCGCTTTCGACGCGGTGCTGAATGAACGCATCTGGTAGGCAAGCCGATGAAGATCTTCGTTGATGTAAGAGAAGCGGCAGAGCGGTTGGAAGAGCTGGTCGATCTGGTGTTCCGGGCAGACGAAGTGTTTGTGTGCCGGGGCGAACGACCCGTAGCGCAGCTCGCCATTTTCTTACGGGAGGATGGGCTCCCTCCAAACGGGACAGCAGAAGAAGCCGCTGCAGACATAGCGGGGGCCGCCCACAGCGGCAAACGGACCCAAGTCGGTCGTTTTCGTTCGATCGACGAGGTCTGGGCTCACGCCGCTGATGGTAAGACGGGCTGGAACCAAGATAAGACGTCGACACACGAGGATCTCTACGACGCCTACGGCCTGCCGGTATGAACGAGGCCTCCTCTACATCCGTCTTCAAACGCGCCGAAGAACTGGACGCGCTCGATGCCACCCTGCCATTCAACCGGCGCGACCAACTTGCCAACCTGGAGGCCTGGTGTGCACTGACTGCCGGCGCTCCCCTCCCCTGGCCCGCCCCCGAAGCGCTGCTGCTAAAATTCGTCGCCCGCCACCTCTCGGATCCGGCTCGACGTGACGACGATCCGGCGCACAGGATGCCGGCGGTGGTTGACGCCGGCTTGACAGACCAAGGACTGCTGCGCGTCGACGGGCGGCATGCGCCGGCAACCGTGCGACGACTGACCTCGTGGTCGATCGTGACGCGCTGGCGCGGGCTTGCCGTGCCTTCTCCGCCCCGTCGCTGAAGACTGCGCTGCGGCTGGCCGTCCGTGCCACCGGGCGCCCGCGGCAGGGCAAGAGCTCTGTCACCTCTGATGTTCTCGCCCAATTGCTGTCCACTGTACCGGCGATCGCTTTGTCGACATCCGCGACCGCGCCATTCTCCTGACCGCCTTTGCCTCCGGCCGCCGCCGGCGCTCGGAGATCGCCAACCTGCGCATCGGGGAGAAGCCGGTCCGCGCCATGCCCGACGATCCGGCTTCCCTGCCCTGCCCTGCCTCGCCATCCGCCTCGGCCGCACCAAGACAACCGGGCCAGGCGACGACGCGGTGTCGCCGATGATCGGCCAGCCGTGGAAGCCCTGAAGCGTTGGCTGCAGGAGGCCCGGATTGATAGCGGCCCAGTGTTCCGCTGCATCGACCAGTGGGCCGATGTCGATGCCGGGCGCTGACAGCGCAATCGATCAATCCCGCTGTGCCAAGGCCGGGCTTGTTCCGCAAGAATTCTCCGGCCACGGACTGCGCCCAAGCTATCTGACCGGGGCCGCCAATCGCGGCGTGCCAATGCCAGAGGTCATGCACCGATCGCGGTACAAGTCGCGGACTCCAGCGATGAAGGGCTTCTCGTTCGGCCGTGATGGAACCCGCAAGAGGCGGCTACAGCCGTTTTGTCATCCAGTGACACTCTGTCCTTTTTGCCGGCAATGGTAGCCTCGACCGCAGCCTTCTGCGAAGGCAGGACGCGCAGGCGGACCAGTTCCTAGTTCCTTGTCTCCCGGCCGAGGCCACGGTCAGGAACCGCCCGTAGACGAGCCCGCACTCGATGCCGAATTGGCCACGCATAAAACTGTGTTCGCAGAAATATTGCGGCAGCCGGCCGCGCCTTGGACACATCGCTGCCTCAACTCGAAGCCAAGGACGGACGGCAGCGTCAGCGCCGATACATACAAGTCACGGTCATGGCGGATCTCACGCCCACAACGATGCACGCTGTCCCCAGGCATTACTTGACACCGGATTGCACAGTGGTCAGCTGACCACCATTCTAATAACTTGAAAAGACACATTTTTTTGAAAGCAGCTTCTCGATGTTCGCTTAGGCTGAGCTCGGCAGCTTGGTTTAGGTCTCGAGAGCGCTTGAAGTTGTGAGAAGCAAGTTGTGAAAGGAATCTGAAACACTAGAAGATCTCCGACAAAGATATCGTCCCTCTGACATTTCAAGGCACTGCCCCTACAAGCCGGGGAGGGTGTGCTCTTAAGCAGTGGCTGAAAATCTTTTGCAAGCAAGAGGGGGCGATCGGAAGGGCAGGGGGCAAGCGAAGTCGCCCTTTGGCGAGCTCTACGCGGCCAGTCAGCAATCGCGTGTCCGCGTCTTCGCCGAGAACAGCCCCTTTGATTCCAAGGATCAGCTGAAGGGAAGGGGATATCGGCGGTCGGACGGTAGCGATGGCCGCCCGAAAGCCTGGTGGACAGAAGTGGCCGAACCGATGCTCGAGGAGGAATTGAACTGGCTTCGCAGCGAGATCTATCGCTCTAAGGCGACGCCATTGATGCGCCGCCTGACGGCGGTCGAACGGTTCAAAGCGTGAGTTGGGCTGTCTCTGCGTGGCGAATTCGGCGCGACGGCTCGTCGTTAACCCCGAATCATCGATATGCCATCGCGGCGAGCACGATCATCGTCGGAATTCCTGCCGTCAGAAGCGTCGCCACCAACATGGTGGTGACCTTCCAAAGCCGATCGCGCTTGGCGCGTTGCTCACTCCACTCGTATGCCATCCCATCCTCCTCGCTACGGTCCATCGAAGCATCGAACAAGCGGTGAGTCGAGTTGGTTTGCGGGAGAGCAGTCCGTCGGCACATCCGAAACCGACAACGATTCACGTTCACCCCTCGCCAATGAACTTGCCGGGCAGGCGGTTTCGCCAGCCACGGGTGAAGCCGTGTCCCATGGCGATCGCCGCGATCTGAAGCTTCTCTTCCACCGCATCCCGTTCGGCCAGCAGCGTTCGGATCGCTTCCAGCGCGTTGCCCTCATGCATTTCGAGGATCGCGGCCGCCTCGTCCATTGGAGGCGGCTCTTCAGAAGTAGCGGCGTTCATTGGAGGGGCAAGCGGAGTTGAGCGTCAGCCTTACGCAAAACGTAGACGGGACGCGGCGCTTCCAGGAGCTTCTGCGCCTCGGCACGACGGGCAAGGAGGCGCTCACGTAGCGCCTTTGAGGCTGCGACCGCGGCGAGGGCATTCGCGATGACTTTGTCGGTATTGGCCATAACGAGAACTCCGATATGTTCCCTTTATGTTCTCATTCGTAGGGCGACTAGTCAAGACCTTGTTGCGTTCCCTTGGCGCTGCTTGCGCGCGCCAGGGCGTTATCGGTCGGTGGAGTTCAGTCCTCAGCCATCAGTCCGTCGAAGACCTCCAGCATCGCCTCGACGATGGCCTGCCCGAGGGCATTTGCAGCGTCAGCGACCTTGTCATTACCGCCGTCGCGCGCCGCGCCTGCCAGATTGCCGCCCTGTTCGGCAATGATGGCGCCGGCGCGTTCGATCGCCCATTGGGCAAAGTCGGCCCGCGAGCCGATGGTCGTTGTTTCCATGTTTGTTTCCTCGCATTTTCAGAACGTCTTCAGATGCTGCTGACAGAGTGAAGCTGGCGCGCTCAGGTATGGCGTTTGCGCTGCCAGCCGTTTGTCAGATGATCAATCGCGCCGCTCTGCCGCGCCTGCGGTCCGGGTTGTTGTAGTAGGCGGCCGCCTGGGTCAGCGATCTATGCTGCGATTGCTGCATCGCCTCCGGAAGCGGCACGCCGCGATTGGCGGCCTCGGTCAGATAGCCGGAGCGCAGGCCGTGGGCGGAGAATTTTTGCGGATCAAGCCCCGCTTTGGCGCAGCGTGATTTCAGGATCAGGTTGATCGATTGCGGCGTCAGTGGACGGTGATCGACGTTGCCCCATTGGTCGATGCGGCGGAACACCGGGCCGGTTTCGATCCGGGCCTCGGCCAGCCAGCGTTTGAGTGCCTCGACCGGCCGGCCGATCATCAGCGACCGGGCGTCATCTTCGGGGCCTGTCGTCTTGGTGCGACCAAGGCGGATGGCGAGGCAGGGCAGGGGAGGGCAAGCTGGATCGTCTGGCTCCGCGCGGACCGCCTCCTCCTCGATCAGATCCTCGACGCGCAGGTTGGCGATTTCGGAACGCCGGCGGCCGCCGGAGGCGAAGGCGGTCAGAAAAATGGCGCGGTCGCGGATGTCGACAAGCCGATCGCCGGCACAGGTGGAGAGTAGTTTGGCGAGAACATCGGCGGTGACCGCGCTCGTGCTCTTGCGTTGCCGCGGCCGCCCGGTGGCGCGGACGGCCAACCGCAGCGCGCTCTTCAGCGACGGGGCTGAGAAGGCGCCGGAGAGCCCGCGCCAGCGCGTCAGGATCGACCAGGAGGTCAGTCGTCGCCGCACCGTTGCCGGCGCATGCGGCCCGGCGACGCGCAGCAGTCCCTGGCTTCGCAAACCCATCTCGACCTCCGCCGGCATCCCGTGCGATGGATCGTCTTCGCGACGGCCGGAATCCCAGAGATGGTGGGCGACGAATTTCAGCAGCAGCGCCTCGGGGGCGGGCCAGGGGAGGGGAGTGCCGGTGGCCAATGCACACCAGGCCTCGAGATAGGCGAGGTCGGAGGCGAGCGCGCGCAACGTGTTCGCCCCCATGCCTTCCTTGGCCAGGTGCTTCAGGGTGGCGACGTCATCATCAGTCAGGATTGCAGCGAGCTGGTCGCGGCGGTCGTACGGCAGGATCGCATCGAGTGCATCCAGTTCTTCGGCGCGTTTGAGGATCAGCGGATCTGGACCTGCGGGGTCATTGATCATGTGAGAGCGGCCCCAGGATGGGAACACTTTCGCCGCGGGCTGCAGTGGCGAGCTTCCGGTCGAGCGTTGCAAGCGGCGCGTTCTCGAGTAGCGCCAGCGCCAGATAGGCGGCATCATAGGCGCTCAGCTGATACCGGCGGGCGACCCGAACGACCTCCACGTCGTCACTGCGGGAGACCAGTCGAAGGGGCAGTCCGCGAAACCGGGAAAGGGCTGTGTAGACGAGATCGCCATCGATCCGCCCCCGTCGCTCGGCGGACAGCAGGATGCTTCGCATCTCGTGCTGCAGCAGATCGGGCGCCAGCGCGTCTTCGTCGGCCATTCTGCTCATCACCTGCGCGGCGAACTCGTTTTCCTCATCCGGCAGCAGCCAGGCGCCGGCAATCGATGCATCGACAACAAACGACATCAGTACCGGCGTCCCTCTTCACGCCACTCGCGGATCTCTTCCTGGGTGACAGGTTTCGCGCGCGCGCGGATGGCCCGAACGGCCTCTATGGCGGCGAGACGCTGGCGGCGTTCGTCGATCGCTGTCAGGCGGGCGATCGGGGCGTTGCCGCGGGCGATGATCACCTCCTCGCCGGCCTCGACCCGGGCCAACAGCTCCGACAGATGCGCCTTGGCTTCTGAAATCTTTACCGTGGTGCTCATGCAGTCCTCGCTCGTCGATCAGTAGCGCGATGGCAGAACGCGCTTTCCGGTTAAAGTTAGGAGCGTTCCTGAACCTGGTCAACCACCAGATTCGATCACTATCGATACGTGGTCCTTGTCGATGGTAGATAATCAAACTACCGTCCGTATCCAGTGAGGAACTGAAAGAAATCATTTACCATGATTGTAATGCCTTACGATCTCGCCAGATTGCCCCGGCTTTTCGCGCTGGCTGTGGCTTTTACTTCCCGATTTCAATTGAAGCCGTAAGCTGAAATTTCGGCCCTCGATTTTGACCTTACCCTTTCACACGGAGCGGGGAGGGGCCACTTCAAAGCCCGGATGCCTTGGTGAGATTGACTCAGGCGCCGCCGCGCCGGAGCTGGCGAGAGGCAAACTCCCCGAAAAGCTTGGCCGGCTGTTCCTCGGTATCGAGGCGCCAGTACTCAGCACACCCTCCCGTGTGGATGACTGTCATAAAAGTGTCATAAAACAACGCGGGCAATTGAGATAGAAAGTGAAATTTGACAACCTCAATCGCGATGAAGTCACCGAAACGAGACCGTCAGCCCAAGGCAAGCAAATCACAGACGCTGCTCCAACAGCTTGCTCAAACCCCCGACAAGCTGTTCGGGAAAGCGTTTTGCCAGCAGTACGGCGCTCTATGCTTCCGCTACAAGGAGGGTGGTTCTGAGATTGAGGTCCTGGTGATCACCTCCCGCGAAAGTCGGCGATGGATCATTCCCAAGGGATGGCCGATGAAGGGCAAGAAGCCCTACGAAGCGGCAGCCATCGAAGCATGGGAAGAAGCCGGCGTGCAGGGTAGGGAGAAAAAGAAGCCGGTGGGTCGTTATACCCACTTGAAAGAACTTGCTGACGGCAATGTCGCTTTCTGCATCGTGGATCTGTTTCAGATTGAAGTGACGGAGATCAGGACCGATTTCAAAGAGCGAGGACAACGCGTCTTCGACTGGGTGAGCCCGAGCGAGGCGGCCAGGCGCGTTCGCGAAATCGAGCTGAAATCCCTGCTGATCAACTTCAAGCCGAATGCGAGCAAAGCCCGCGGCTGACACCCGGGACAGGGGAGGGGTCATCAAAGCCCGGAGGCCTTGGTGAGATTAATCCGGAAGTGGTCGCGCCGACGCTGATACTTGCGGGTCATTTCCGCGCTGGCGTGGCCAAGCTGCTTCTGGACATAGCGCTCATCGACCTCGGCCGAGGAGGCAAGGCCGGCGCGCAGCGAATGACCTGAGAACTTGAGGGCGCGCTCGCCTTCGCTGAGGTCACCACGAACACCGGCGGCCAGGGCCGTCGACTTGACGAGGCGTGCCACCTGCTGATCGTTGAGCCGATCTGGTCCCACATCTTTGCCTTTGCCGGTAACCCGGCGGAAGACGGGACCTTTGGCCAGCTTTGCGAACTTGATCCAGGTTTCCAGCGCCGCGACCGGGCAGGTGGCGTCGGACGAGCCGCGGCCGACCTCAACCTCGCGCCAGCCGGTCTTGCCACGCAACGTCACCAGCAGGCCCTTGTCGAGAATCTCGATCCAGCCGCGCCCGTCCTCCGTTTGGTCGCGCCCAAGGTCGAGCCCGGTGATTTCCGAGCGGCGCAGGCCGCCGGCAAAACCCAGCAGCAGCATCGCCCGGTCACGGATGCCGCGCAGGCTTCCCCTGTCCAGCGTCTCCAGCATGGCAATCAGGTCTTCCGGCAGGATCGCCTCCTTCTGCCGCGGCGGGGCGGCGTGGGTGTTGCGGATGCCGGCCAGCACGGTGGCGATGGCGCGGTCCTTGCGGTCCAGCGGTTGGCCCCGTTGGGCACAGTTCCACCCGATTGCCGAAAGGCGGCGCTCGATGGTGGAGACGGTGTTCGGCTTGGCGCCGCGCGCAGCCGTGCCTCTGGCACTGCCAACGGCACTCCCGGAGGCACAGGCGGTGATGTAGAGGCCGACGGCATGCGGATCCGGGGGGAGGGGCGTAAGATTCTGGCGCCGACACCACGCAGAAAAATGCTTCCAGTCCGCGGCATAGGCCTTGCGGGTGTTGACGGAACTGGCGGCCTCGACATAACCGCGGGCGCGCTCGGCGAGCTGCTGCAAGTGCGCCGGCACGCCGGCACTCGCCTCCGGAAGCGGGGAGGGGAGACCGGCGCTCAGCATCGGGATGCCGGCTGGCGGCTGTACGGGGAAAACATCGTCGCCGGCGGCCGTGCTCTCAGACGGCGCTGCGTGTTCTTCGACGTGATTTTTGCTGTTTTGCTCGCTGATTTGCGCCATTCCTCTATAATGAGGAAAACGAACGATAAGGCAACATTATCCATCATTATTAGGGAAAGACAAGCCGTGCGGTTATGACGCATAAGGCTGGCGTAATCCGCACATCTGGCCTAAGCTGTTGGCCATGGATTCGCCCGTCGACTCGCCCGTTGCCGCTCCGGCGCTCATCCCCGTCTTGCCCGGCTGGACCCTGCCGCGTGGCCGCGAGCCGGACGCGCTTGCCGCCGCCTTCGCCGCCGGCATCGCCTTGAAATCGCTCGACGATCTTGTCCGCTCCGCCCCCATCTGGGTCGGCTGCTGGCGCGCGCGCCAGGCCCTGAAATGTGCCGCCGTCGCGGTCCGGCTGATGGGGCGCAACGAGGACGAGGCCGCGTTGCGCGATGCCGTTCTGCTCACCGCCGCCGGCGACGATCCCGGCCCGGCCGGAAAGGTGTTTTTGGCCTTCAAAAGGCTTGCCACGCGAAAACCTGCCTTTTCCTCGAAGGCGGTGGCGGAGCTTGCCGATCTATTGGGGCTGGCCTGGGACGATCGGCTCACCGCGGCCGTCGACCATGCCGACGACGCGCTGCAATCCGGCCGGCCCGCGCCGTTCGCTGCAGCGGACCTGGTCACGGCCGTCCATGCGGTGCGGCCGGATGCCGAGCCGCTTGCCTGGATGCTAGCCGATCTGCTGATCGCCGCGCAGCTGAAATGGGATTGTGCCGTGCCGCTGTTGATGGCCGAGCGCTATGGGCCGGCCTTCAAGACGCTGGGGGGCAGGGGCCGCGTGCGGCCGGGCGAGCCGGCCTTTGCCCGGGCCGTCTGCCTTGCCCTCACCGAGGCAACGGGCACGGCCCTGCGCACCGCTGGCGACATCGCCCGCCGTGCCGAGACGCTGCGCAGCGCGGCGCCAAAGGTTCGCACGAAGGGCGCTGGCGCCGTCATTCAAGCCCTGCTCGACGAGGATGCCGTCGCCGCCTCGGCGCCCGGCAGCAATCTCTCGCGCTGGGCGGCGACCCGGCTGTTCGACCGGCTGGAAGGTTTTGGCGCCGTGCGCGAACTGTCCGGCCGCAGTTCGTTCCGGATCTATGGGCTGTGACGATGGGTGAGCCGGACACTGCCAGCATGCGGCGAGGCCGCAGATCGACATCGGAGGACGAAGTCCTTCTGGATCGGGAGCTGGCCGACCTGCCGCCGGACCTGCGCTGGCGCGAATGGATGTTGCGCGTCGAGGCGGTGATCTTTGCCGCGGCCGCGCCGGTCGGCCGGGAGACGCTGGCGCGTGTCGTCGGCAAGGACTGCAGCATTGACCTGCTGATCGACGACCTACGCGCGGAATTGCGGGACCGACCCTATGAGATCGTCTTTGTCGCCGGCGGCTGGCAGCACCGAACGCGTTCGCGTTTCGCCGTTCCGATTAGGGCGTCGCAGGCGTCAACGCGGAGTGCGGCGCCGGCCCTGTCCGACTTCGAGGCCACGGTGCTGATGGCGATTGCCTATTTCCAGCCGATCACCCGCGGCGACCTGTCAAAAATCTTCGGCAAGGAGGTCAGCCGCGACACGATCGCCAGCCTGCGCAATGCCAACTTCCTCGCCTCCGGCCCGCGCAGCCCGACGCCGGGCGCCCCATACACCTATGTCACGACCAAACAGTTCCTCAGCGCCTTCGGCATGGAGACGTTGCGCGATCTGCCCGACATCGAGGCGCTTGAGGATGCGGGGTTGCTCAGCCGGAAAGGCATGCAGGAGGAATCCGTCGGGGCGGCGGAGGGCGACGAGGAATAGATTTCGATCTGATGCGCGAGCCACGTCGACTAATGCCGCATACGCTCGTGTCGTCGAGTCGGCAACGGTGGTCGCTGCAAGTGTCCGCCAGCCTTCTAGTTGTGAGCTTTCAGGAGGTTGTCCATTCGGAGCGGACCGGGGAGACTGGAGTTACCAGGCTTCAGCACTCACCGGAGGGTCCGAATGAACATCCACCAGAATGCCCGTCTGACGCCGCTGCGTCGAGAGGAGATGGCGCTGTCGGTCATCGCAGGCCGGCTTTCCAAGGCCAATGCTGCGCGGACCTATGGTGTGTCGGCGAAGATCGTGGCGCGCTGGGTCGAGCGCTTCAAAGCTGGAGGGCGCGCCGGCATGACCGATCGCTCGTCGCGGCCCAAGGTGATGCCAAGGATGGCCGAACAGGCGGTGGCCGACCGCATCGTGGCCTTGCGACGGCAGCGCTGGACCGGCCGGCACATCGCCCGGCAGGTCGGTGTCTCGCCGGCCACTGTCAGCCGGGTCCTGAAGCGCGCTGGCCTGTCGCGGCTGAAGGACATCGAGCCGGCCGAGCCGGTCAGACGATACGAGCGCGACCATCCAGGCGAGATGATCCACATCGACATCAAGAAACTCGGGCGATTTGAAAGGGTTGGCCATCGCATCACCGGCGATCGCACCGGTCAGTCCAACAGCCGCGGCGTCGGCTGGGAGTTTGTCCATGTCGCCATCGACGACGCATCGCGCATCGCCTTCAGCCAGATCCTGCCCGACTATCGCAAGGAAAGCGCCGTCGCCTTCCTTGCAGCCGCCCTGGCCTACTATGCCAGCCTCGGGGTCACCGTCACCCGTGTCATGACCGACAACGGTTCGTGTTATCGCTCGAAGGCTTTCGCCAAGGCCTGCCGCACGCTCGGGCTCAGGCATGTCACGACAAGGCCCTACACGCCCAAGACCAACGGAAAGGCAGAGCGCTTCATTCAGACCGCACTCCGGGAGTGGGCATACGCCGTGGCCTATCCGTCGTCCCAACACCGCGCCGCCGAACTGCCCGTATGGCTGCATCGATACAATTGGCATCGCCCGCACAGCAGCCTAAAATCCAAACCACCAATCAGTCGCCTCGGCCAAACCGCGGACAACCTGTTGAGGCTCCACATCTAGTCGCACCAAATGACCCGCCCTTCGCGAACCCAGAAATGAGACCTGCATCCGGAATTTCTCCATACTGATGGATGGAGGGACGGCTTCCCCGCTTCGTTAACGCTGATGTCCCACCGCGGGCGGGTGCCCCTGAGGATCATGAGCTCAATCCGCTCGCCGCAGCCGCACGGACAGCGCATGCCCACACTCCAGTCGTCGCCGTCGTCGCGCGTCGGGACAAGGTCACGGAACGGCATCACTTCTGGCAGGGTGTCCTCAACAAAAACCAAGCGCCGGGCCGGGCCGAACTTGCCCCAGATCCGCCGAAACCACTTCATGATTGTCATGCGGCATCCTCTCGTGGCTTGCGAAAGAGGGGAAGACAGAGGTGGCTCGGTTTGTCTGAACAGTTTCGGGCGTTTTGTTAAGTGGATTTCCGCCTCGATTATGCTGCCACCATCATCGGTGTCAGCGCATTGAAGTAAGCTCGATCCGGCGTCTGCCGGTCAAGGGATGAATGTGGGCGTCGGCTGTTGTAGAAGCTCAGATATCGGCCGATGGCAGCGCGGGCCTCGGATACGGTCTTGTAGGCGTGGAGATAGACCTCCTCGTATTTGATCGACCGCCAGAGCCGCTCGACGAAGACATTATCCCGTCACGCGCCCTTGCCGTCCATCGAGATGGCGATCTCAGCTTTCTTCAGCACCGCCGTGAAGTCCACTGAGGTGAACTGCGATCCCTGGTCGGTGTTGAAGATGTCGGGTTTGCCATGACGGGCAAGTGCCTCCTCCACCGCTTCGATGCAGAAAGCGGCTTCCATCGTGATCGACAGCCGCCACGACAGAACCCTTCGGCTGAACCAGTCCACAACGGCGCAGAGATAGACGAATCCGCGAGCCATTGGAACATACGTTATGTCCATTGCCCATACCTGGTTGGGCCGGGTGACCGCCAGCTTTCGCAGGAGGTAGGGATAGATTTTGTGACCTGGCGTTGGTTTGGAGGTGTTCGGGCGACGGTAGATCGCCTCGATGCCCATCTTCTTCATCAGCGTGGCGACGTGCAGCCGCCCAGTTTCCAGCCCTTCTCCCCTCAAGAGCCCTTGCAACATCCGACTTCCGGCAAAAGGGTAGTCGAGATGCAGTTCGTCGATCCGCCGCATCAGGGCAAGATCGTCCTCCGACACTGGACGTGGAGAATAGTAGACGCTGCCACGGCTGAAGCCGAGAAGCTTCGCCTGGTGTGCGACCGACAGTTTGTGTGCGCGGTCGATCATTTTTTTCCGCCCAGCAATCCCGCCTTGCCGAGCGCTCCGGCTAAAAAATCGTTCTCCAGTGTGAGTTCGCCGATCTTGGCGTGCAGCGTTTTGACATCGACGGTGGGACCCGCCGGTTCCGCCTTCGCTTCATCGCCGAAAACGCCTGTCGCCCCCTCAAAGAGCTGGTCTTTCCACTGTTTGATCTGGTTGGCGTGCACGTCAAACTGCTGGGATAATTCCACCAGCGTCTGCTCGCCTCGGATGGCGGCGAGCGCCACCTTTGCCTTGAAAGCCGGGCTGTGGTTCCGGCGCGGTCGTCTCGTCATGGTCTCTCCTGTTCCTGGCATCTAAGCCGAAGTCAGGCAGAAATTCCACTTATCCCGGCTGTTCAGATTTCCCGAGCCAGCTCTGAGCAAGAAGCGGCTCGGTGGCGCCGCGGCCGAGAAGCGGGTTCTCGCCACGGTCGAAATCGTCTTCCGAAGAATGGTCTTCATCGCAGGCCGCCAGGCTGAATGCAACGCGGGCGTATTTTCGGTTTGCTTCTTGGCGGAACGGATAACTGTCGCTACTTCGCAGCCTGTTCGCTGGCGCGCGCGACGCGTATGTGATCGATCAGGTGGCGACAGGCGCCATGCACGTGGCGTTCTGTCATGGCCGCAGCCGCCTCTGCATCCCGTGCCTTGATCGCGGTTACAATTCCTCGGTGTTCCTGAATGCACTCAGCCCATCGACCGCGAGTGAGCTGATAGCGCTTGTTGAGCATAAAGAGGATTTCACGATATCGCTCTTCCATGTCGACGGCCTCTCGATTGAAGTGTCCAGCATAGGAAACGCTATGAAACCGCTCGTTCAGCTCGCGGTATGCTTCATGGTCGCCGTCGAGCTGTTCAATTTCGTTCTGAATTTTTTCCATTTCCGAAATCTGTGCGGTCGTTGCGTTCGCTGTGAACCATCGGATCATGTACGGTTCGATCAGAGCGCGGATATCATAAATGTCGCGGGCGAAATGCTCGCCGACCGGGCGCACTCTCGCACCACGGTTTTGCGAGATGACGACAAAGCCTTCCCCCTGGAGCTGGTGCAACGCCTCACGCACAGGATTGCTCGAACTGTCGTAACGCCGAGCCAGGTCTGCAACCACCAAACGCGTTCCGGCCTCCAGACGGCCATCAATGATGTCTTCGCGAATACGGTGGAAAAGTGGACGCTCGCCATTTTCGGCAGAGGCCAGGCTGCGCCCGATCACAGCAATATCACCCATGTTTTCCTCGCGTTGTGGCACTTGTTTCAATTTCACGGAAGCGGACCCTTGGCAAGGGTTGTCGTGAATTTCATATAGATTACGTACAATCCTTGACAATATGCGTATAATATCGCTACGAGTTTGGCGGAGGATCGAGGCAGGGAGGGATGCATGCCGAGCAGATTGATTTTCCGCACCTTGGAAATGTTTATGGTCACATGCCTGATCGCCATGGTGACGATGGTGTTCACCAATGCGGTTTTGAGGAAACTGTCAGATTATGGACTGACGCTGTTCGGTGGCGGTATCACCGTTTCGGAGGAGCTTTCGCGAATCCTTTTCGTCTGGCTGACATTTGTCGGCGCAGTGGTCGTCGCCGGGCAGTGGGGTCATCTTGGAGTTGAGACACTTGTCGGAAAACTCCGTGGCCGCGCCCGGATCGCCGCCATGTTCACATCCGACATTCTCGTGCTGATTTGCTGCGTCGTATTATTCATCGGCACATGGAGGCAGGCGCCAATCCACGCAGACAACATTGCGCCCGTGACCGGCCTGCCGATGATCTGGGTTTACGGCGCGGGTTTCGTTACCAGCGTCGGAATTGGAGTAATCGTCCTTGGACGTGTCATTCGTGTGCTGACAGGAAGGATCACCGAAGAGGAACTGCGACAATTCGCAGGGGAAATCGACGACTTGAATGCCCAGCCAAAGGGGCATGTCGAATAATGCTCGAGTTCACCCAGACAATACAATACAGCCGCACCGGGAAGGCCTCCCTATGACCGTCGAAATTTTCCTTTTCGCGCTCGTCGGCGCGATGGCCATTGGCGTGCCGGTGGCATTCTCGCTGATCGTCTGCGGTCTGGCGCTTATGCTTTATATGGGCATCTTCGATAGCCAGATCGTGGCGTTGAAGCTGATCGAAGGCGCGGACAATTTTCAGCTTCTGGCGTTACCGTTCTTTTTGCTTGCCGGCGAACTGATGAACGCGGGCGGCCTATCGAAGCGGATTATCGCGTTTGCGTTGTCATTGGTCGGGCATCTGCACGGCGGGCTTGGTTACGTTGCGATCTGCGCGGCGGTCATCATGGCAGCGCTTTCCGGCTCGGCCGCCGCCGATACGGCAGCGCTGGCCGGTATCCTGATCCCGATGATGCGTACCGCAGGCTACAACATACCGCGCTCGGCCGGGCTGATTGCTTCGGGTGGTATCATCGCACCTGTCATTCCCCCCTCAGGTGGGTTCATCGTTTTCGGCGTCGCCGCAAATGTTTCAATTACCCAATTGTTCCTTGGGGGCGTATTTCCCGGCTTGCTGATGGCATTCTCTCTGATCTTCTCCTGGGCGTTCGTCGCGCGGCGAGACAAGGTAAAAACCTTCCCGCGGCAGACGTGGGCTCAGCGAGCACATGCCCTTAGAGACGGCTTTTTTGCGCTCTTCATGCCGGTCATTATTCTCGGTTGCATCAAATTCGGTTGGGCAACGCCGACGGAAGCTGCTGTTTTTGCAGCCGTCTACGCCCTCCTCGTCGGCATGTTCATCTATCGTGAACTGAAACCTCGCGAACTCTACGGCGTCTTTCTGATTGCAGCCAAGACGTCCGCAGCGGTGATGTTTCTTGTTGCTGCGGCGCTTATCTCGGCGTGGCTGATCACCCAGGCGAATATCCCGGCCGAACTCGGCTCGCTTCTCGAAGGGTTCGAGGACAGCCCGCGCCTGATGATGTTCGTGATGATGCTTCTGGTGATCGCAGTCGGGACCGCGCTCGATTTTACGCCGACTGTTTTGATTTTGACGCCAATCCTGATGCCGATCGTTCGCAAGGTCGGAATCAACGAAGTCTATTTCGGCGTGCTTTTCATCATGAACAACGCGATTGGCCTGATCACGCCGCCGGTCGGCATCGTGCTCAACGTCGTGTCCAGCGTGGCGCGGGTTCCCATGAGTGCAGTGATGCGTGGAGTGGTGCCATTCTTTCTGGCGCAATCGTCTGTGCTGTTTTTCCTGGTGCTGTTTCCCGAATGGGTGATCGCACCACTGAATTTTCTGCGTGACCGTATCACCTTTGGCGAGATGCTCGCCAAGATGTTCGGGTTTTGATCAACAGTGGGACGGGAGGTCCCGAGAAGAGGAGACTACCAATGAAGAAACTTTTGATGTCGCTTGCAGCCCTGGCGGCTTCTACAGTGATTGCGGCACCCGCAAAGGCAGAATTCAGGGAACTGACGATCAGGCTTTCCAGTGGTGTTGGCGAGGGACACCCCGTTGTTACCGGCGTTGAGGCAATGAATGCTTGCCTTGCGGACAAGTCTGGTGGGGCGATGAAGGTGCAAGCCTTTCTGGGTGGCGCGCTCGGTGGCGACATGCAGGCGACACAATCATTGCGTACCGGGACGCTAGAGATGGTCGTCACGGCTACCTCGCCACTGGTGGGAATTGCGCCCGTTCTCGGTGTTTTCGATCTCCCCTTCCTTATTGGCACTGAAACTGAAGCCGATCGACTTCTCGACGGAAAATTTGGTCAGATGATCTCTGACAAGCTGCCGGAGCATGATCTCGTCAACCTGGCTTACTGGGAGAACGGATTTCGCAATGTCGCCAATTCCAAGCACCAGGTGACCTCAGTGGATGACCTGAAGGGCCTGAAAATTCGCGTGATGCAGAACAATATCTATCTCGACACATTCACGACGCTTGGCACGAATGCTGTCCCGATGGCTGGCGGCGAAGTTTTCTCGGCACTCGAGACCCACGCAATCGACGGCCATGAAAACACGATCCCCGGCCTTGACGCTTCGAAGATGTACGAAGTGCAGAAGTATCTTTCACTGACGGCACACGCTTACTCCCCGTTCCTCGTGCTTTATTCGAAACCCCTTTTCGACAAGTTGAACGCCGAGGAACAGGCTGCTGTGAAGGATTGCGCACAGGTTGGTGCGAAGGCGCAGCGCGAGGCTTCCCGCAAATCGGCCGTGGCTTCCCTTGCGCACATCAAGGAGGAAGGCATGGAGGTCGTGACTATGACGCCCGAGGAGATCGCTCGTATGCGCGAGACGGTTGCTCCAGTCTATGAAAACCACAAGTCAACGATCGGGGCTGACGTCATCGAGGCTGCGGTGAGCGAATTGGCGCAGATGCGCCAGTAGTCTCCGCTTTCCGCTGACTGTTCAGCTTAAATCGCTGCGCTCCGCATCTGGGGAGCGCAGCAACCATCCCATCCGTTACAGAGATTCTCCCATGAAAATTTCCGCCATAAAGACCTACCCAATCTGGGTTGGGGACAGGAACCAGTTGATCCTGAAAGTGGAAACCGATGAGGGACTATTTGGTTGGGGAGAGTCCGGATTATCCAGCCGCGAGTTGGCTGTGATGGGTGCCGTGCGGCATTTCGAGCAGTTCCTGATCGGGCGCGACCCAATGCTTCCGGGGCCACTTTGGCAGGAAATGTATCGCAGCCAGTATTTTGAGGGTGGCCGAGTACTGACATCCGCGATGTCGGCAATAGACATCGCATTGCACGATATCCGGGGCAAGGCATTGGGAGTGCCTGTTCATCAACTGCTCGGTGGAAAGCATCGAGAGTCTGTCCCGACGTTCGGCTGTGTCCGCTCGGATACCGTCGAGGGTTTGAACGAGGCGGCATTGGCTGCGCGAGAAGCGGGCTGGGACTGTCTTCGATTGGGCTGGATGAACGATGCAGAATCCCCTTACGAGCCACGACAACATATCTCGCAGATGGCGAAATGGATGACGTCGATGCGAGAAAGCCTCGGCAGCGATGTTGTGCTTGGTATCGACTATCATCATCGCCTTAGTGTTGCGGAGGCGGCTTCGTTCTGCCAGCGCATGCCACGCGGGACGCTGGATTTTCTCGAGGAGCCGATACGCGACGAGACCCCAGCGGCTTATGCCGCGCTGCGCACGATGACCGACATACCCTTCGCCATCGGCGAAGAGTTCGCCTCCAAGTGGCAGTTCTTGCCCTACATAGAGCAGGGCTTGGCTCAATTCGCGCGGCTCGATATTTGCAATGTAGGAGGGTTCACTGAAGCGATGAAAGTCGCTGGTTGGTGCGAGGCTCACTATATCGATCTCATGCCACACAACCCGCTCGGTCCGATTTGTACGGCTGCAACGGTGCAGCTTTCGGCCGCAATTCCCAACCTATCATACGTCGAATGTTGGGAAACACCAATGGAAAGCATGGCACGGCAGGAATCGCCCATTTTTACAAAGCGAATGGAGCTTGCGGGCTCAGTCTATCTCGTTCCGAACGAACCAGGACTGGGCATTGAGATTGATGAAGCTGCGCTGGAGCAGGCCGACCCCTTCCGCTTCTATGAGATGCCTCATCTTCAGCGAAGTGATGGCTCAGTCACCAACTGGTAGCAATTTGCGTAGTGCTTTTGGTGCTCTGATCCCCAAAAACTGGACCGTTTTTGATTGGAGTTTTCCGCGCTAGATTCCCGGCTGGGAACAGGAGCGGAAGCGATGAAAGCATCGAACTTTTGGGATGCCCAGAAGGCGTTCCTGCACGAGCATTTTCGCGCAGTGACGGCGATGACGCCGCTACAGTGTCAAAAGCAACTGAGGCTGCACGAGGCACGGAGCCTGATGCTGAAAGTGCGTCGCAGTTCAACCGCGAATACCGCTGCCACTTTGGAGAACCGCCCGCGCGGGACATCGCCCGCTTGCGTGCTTCGCCGGGTCTGGCGGTGGTCGCTTGCGTTGGACTTCCTGGCTTCCTCGCATCAGTGTGTAGCTCAAGGCGTCAGGGGCACGCCTGTCTTCAAATGTCTTCTGTTCAACAGGACTGACGACCAGCGAGGACGCATTTGAGATGGTGCATCGTTGCCGCCGCACCAGTTTCCGTCTTGCCTATTGGCCATCGGTTCGATCCCTTTCAAGAGTTGCCGGCGGAAATGTTCCACATGTGTCAGTGCAAGAGGAAGCCGCGTGCTGCCTCGACCACCTCGCGTGTGAGTTCGTGCAGCCGGTCGGCGGCGAGCCGGTTGATCTGCCAGTAGAGCGGAATGTCGAGTGGGGACTGCGGACACAATTCGACTAGACGGCCCGCCGCGATGTGTTCGCGCACCAGGGACGCCGGGTTCATGCCCCAGCCCATGCCGGCCAAACTCGCTTCGACGAAACTTTGCGTCGATGGCAGCCAGTGGGTTGGGCAGGTGATGTCACTTCCGTGGGTTTGACGGATCCATCGGGTTTGCAAACGATCCTTCTGGTTGAAGATGAGCGAAGGCGCGCGCATCAACGCTTCGGGCGACACGCCGTCGGGGAAATGGCGCGCCATGAAGTCCGGACTTGCCGTGGCATGATAGCGCAGCGTGCCGAGGGATAGGCGACGGCAGCCCTGGACCGGCTTTTCGTGACTGGTGACCGCCGCCAGAACCCGCCCGCGCTCAAGCCATTCAGTCGTATGGTCCTCGTCATCGATGGCCACATTCACGAGATAGGATGTCTGTTTCGTGAACTTCGCGATCGCCGCAAGGAACCAGGTGGCGAGGCTGTCGGCATTGGTCGCGATGTTCAGTGTCACCCGCTGACGGGGCTCGTCATACCGAGCGAGAGCTGGCAAATGCCGCAGCAGTTCGCCTTCCAGCATACCGACATTCTCCATGTGCCGGCAGAGCCATTCACCCGTTTCCGTCGCCGTGCAGGGAGTGCCCCTAACGATCAGCACGGCGCCCAGGCGCTCTTCCAGCTGCTTGACGCGCTGGGAGACGGCCGAGGGCGTCACATTCAGGATCCCTGCGGCCTTTTCGAAGCTGCCGGTCTGGACCACGGCCGCGATGGCGCGGAGGGCGGAATAGTCGAGCATGGATTAGTGCCGCTTAGTTCGGGTTAGTCGCATTAATTAGCCTGAATCTGCCCGCCGCGATACGGAAAAGCGCAGCACAAAGGAGCATGGCGCGGCGCATGAGCTTTTCCGTCTATTTCACCGGCTTCACCATGGGCCTCAGCCTGATCGTGGCGATCGGAGCCCAGAACGCCTTTGTGTTGCGGCAGGGCCTGCGCAACGAGCATGTTTTTGCATCTGTCTGGCGTGTGCGCTTTCCGATGCGGTGCTGATCCTTGTCGGTATCACCAGCTTCCAGCAGATCGCCGAGGTGTTGCCCTGGCTCGATCCTCTCATGCGCTATGGTGGAGCCATCTTCCTCGTCTGGTATGGCGCGAAAAATCTCTATTCCGCTTTTCGCTCGTCCGGCGCGCTGGCGGCGGGAGAGGGCAGCGCCTCCAGCCTGCGCAAGGCGCTCGTCACCGGCCTTGCGCTCACCTGGCTCAACCCGCATGTCTATCTCGATACCGTGGTGCTGCTCGGCACGATCTCGACGCGCTTTCCCGGTCTCGAATCCTCCTTCGCCGCTGGTGCGGTGACGGCTTCGTTCCTGTTCTTCTTCTCGCTCGGTTATGGCGCGACGAAGCTGCGGCCGATTTTCGCCAATCCCGCGGCGTGGCGCGTGTTGGAGGGGATTGTCGCGGTGACAATGTGGCTGATCGCTTTCAAGCTCGCCACCGGTCTATGATCGACGGCGGCAGGAGAAAACCATGACCCATTTCAGCGGCCTCTCGGCCTTTTCCATTACCCCGACGGATGCGGCGGGCCGCGTTGATACGGCCGCGCTCGCTCGCCTGCTTGACCGCATCCTGCGGGCCGGCGCGGATTCCATCGGTCTTCTGGGCAGTACCGGCGGTTATGCCTTCCTGTCGCGCGATGAGCGGCGGCGCGCCGTCGAGGCAGCGATGGAAAGCGTCGGGGGCAAGATCCCCGTCATCGTCGGTGTCGGCGCGCTGCGCACGGATGAGGCCGAGGCGCTCGCCCGCGATGCGAAGGCGGCCGGGGCCGATGGTCTGTTGCTCGCCCCCATGTCCTATACGCCGCTGACGGAGGAAGAGGTCTACCAGCACATGGTGTCGGTCTCGGCGGCGGGCGGCTTGCCGCTGTGCATCTACAACAATCCCGGCACCACCCGCTTCATCTTCAGCGACAGCCTGATTGCACGGCTTGCAAAGGTGCCCGGTATTGCCGCCATCAAGATGCCGCTGCCGGCCGATGGCGACATTCGCGGAGAGCTTGCCCGGCTGCGCGCTCAGACACCGAAGGACTTCTCCATCGGCTACAGCGGTGATTGGGGCGCGGCGCAATCGCTGCTGTTTGGCGGTGACGCCTGGTACAGCGTCGTCGCCGGCCTGCTGCCGGCCGAGGCCTTAGCGCTGACCCGCGCAGCCATGGCCGGCGAGCGTAAAGAGGCTGAGAGGCTCGACCAAGCCTTCGAACCGCTCTGGAGCCTGTTCAAGGAGTTCGGCAGCTTTCGCGTGATGTATGCCATCGCGGATATTCTCGGTCTTTGCCGCGTTGTCCCGCCACGGCCGATCCTGCCTCTGTGTCCTGTCGATATCCTGCGGGTGGAGGCGGCGCTCGGAAGCCTGAAACTCGAAGCGGCGGGACGTGCCTCTGACGCTTGAGACTGTGCTTCGGCTGGCATCGAACCAATTTCGATATGCGCCCGATGGGATGGTGCACGCGGACAGGCAAGGAAGGACCTGAGTGGTATCCGAGCCGACAAATCGAACGGCCGACTGTGTCAGCTTCTCCTTCTGTCGACCTTGTGGGGCTCGTCCTACACGTTCATCAAGATCGGCGTCGAAACGATCCCGCCGGCAATGCCGATCGCGGCGCGGACGCTGATTGCCGGAAGCCTCCTCCTCGTTCTCGTGAAGGCACGCGGCCTTTCGCTGCTGCGGGATCGCACGAGTTGGGGTCGCTTTCTCTTCCAAGCCTGCATGAACAGCGTCTTCCCGTTCACCCTAATCGCCTGGGCGGAGCAGACCACCGACGCCGGCCTTGCGACGATCCTCAACTCGACCTCGCCGATCTTCACCTTCTTGCTGACAGTCCTCATCACCCGCCACGAGGCAGTGACTTGCCGCAAGATATTCGGGGTTTTCGCGGGCCTGCTCGGCGTCTGCCTCATTGTCGGCTTCGAGGTGCTGTCGGGCCTTGGAGAGGAAACGTGGGCGCAGCTCGCCATCGTCGCGGCGACGATCTCCTATGCGGGCGCTACTCTGTCCGGATGCTGGAGCAGCGTCTGGGCGTCCGCCTGATCTCGCATACTACCCGCAGTCTTTCGCTGACCGATGCCGGAGAGCGCATGCTGCGTCCGGCCTTCAATCATATCGATAGCGAAATCGCCGCGGTGTCTGCGCTGCGCGACAAGCCGACCGGGACCTTCCGCCATGCCGCCAGAACCGCGCTATGGCCTGTCGTCTCCAAATTCCTCATCAAATACCAGATGGCGAGGTGGAGCTCAGCGTCGACGAAGGGCTGACGGATATTGTCGCCAGCCGCTTACACGGCAAAAGACACCAGGCTCTTTGCCCAGGCGATCAACCTGACGCCATGCTTCACGCCGGTCGCTAGTCCGCAGTCCAACGGCATGTCGGAAGCCTTCGTCAAAACCCTGAAACGGGACTATATCCGCATCTCACCGCTTCCGGACGCCGAAACCGCGCTCCGGCAGATCGACGGATGGATCGAGGACTACAACGAAATCCATCCCCATTCCGCGCTCAAGATGGCTTCCCCCAGGCAGTTCATCAGGGCCAAATCAAACTAGCCGACTGTCCGGTGAAACGGGGGGCACTCCAGGCCACACGATACGACCGGAGAGCCGACAACTATCTCGCCGCACTCAAACTCGCAGCCACAAGGATATGGATCGCTTCAGCTAATGAGTCCGCGTCCTAGTTCGAAGCGCCTCGGTGGTCCAGCCCAAGGGGTTCACTCCAACGCCGGGTCAGTTCTCAGTGGCAATCAACACCTCCACCTCGACAGAGGAGAACGGGCCGTCCGGAACATTCGTGAGAGTGGGAGACAGCGCAAGCGGATTGCATTTCATTTCTGCATGGCTTGCGGCTCGACCGTCTTCTGGAAGCCGGATTTCAAACAGGGGGCGACGGCGGTCGCTTTTGGATGCTTCGATGAGAAGGAGGGACTGGAACCGACCCAGAGCGTCTACGATGAACAGCGTCATTGCTGGGTTTCGATCCACCCGGTTTGAATATCCGGATGGAGCGAGCCGCCCAGCGTCGTCTTGGATTGCCGAATGCTCCCCGCCATGGGGAGCACGACGGGGATGCTTGATCAGCTGTCGGTTGGCGACGGGGAATCGGTGGGTTTCGCCTACCGGACTGTAACGGTGATGCATCCGGAAAGGGATTTGCCCTTCAGCTTGGACGACGTGTTCCGCGTGCAGAACCTGTCCTTTCCCTTGAAGCCGGCACTGGGCGTGTAGACCAGGCCCCTTCCTGCGACGACCGAAATCTTGCCGCTCTTCGGCTTGCTGGTGACCGTGACATCCGTGGCAGGGATGCGGGTTTTTCTGACGTCATCCACGAAGCCGGGAAAGCTGATCTTGCAGCTCTTGTCGTGGGCGGTCATTTCGAACTTGCCTGCTCCCCTACCGCTGGCCCACCCCCGTCCATTGCTCCCGGTGCATGCAGCATGGACAGTTGAAACAGAAAAGCATCCGATAAGAAAGGCGGTAGCCAAAGTCGTCGCCAAGGCGCGCATGTTATTACACTCCCGTGTTGGTTTCCTTGCAAATGATCCGGCAATCAAGCGGGGCGCCGCCGCTTGGTTCCAGTGCTTGGAGGGAAGCAGAATTCCGGAAGTTGGCCAGCGCAAAATTGGGTAATTTCAGGAAAAATCGGAAAAACAGCAAGCGAAGACGGTTCATCTTTTAATCCCTCCCGCTAGAGTATGGCTACACGCCAAAGGGGAAGGTTTGTCTTGATTTCGGACGAGTGGGAACGGTTCAGAAGTTGGCACCTGCTGTTCGACAGGTTATGCCGCCTGCGCGGATATCCCGAGAATGCCGCGCTGGCGAGTGCGCTGTGCCGGCAACTGGGCCGATCCGGGGAAAAGGATTTCCAGGCGGCCGAGAAGAACCTGCGCAGCTGGCGCCGCGGGCGGCGCATCCCGCTCCGGCGAAATGCTGCCATCCTCGCTAGATTGCTCGATGTCGAAACCGACCCCGTCCTCAAGAGGATGTGGAACAAGACCTACCGCGCCCTTCAGGATGGTGACGAGGGCGGCCGCACTACCGATCTGCATTGCGAGGCTCCTGCCGCCGACAGTATCGCGCCGTCCCGGCCAGCGACACTGTCGCCGCGAATGGCGCTTCTCCTGTCGGCGACTTTGCCGTTCGGGCTCCTGGCCGCGGTCGGGTTGCCGGGACTGACGGTTTCGGACGTCGTTTCGATCGACACGGCGAAGCTCCCGACCGTTGCCTATAACGCCAGGGCTTTCCTCTCCGTCGGGACGGAGAAGCTCATTCATGGCGCGGTTGAAGGATGCGACGGTGGACCCTCCGAATGGGCCGCCATCGTGGATCACCTACCGACGAGCGAGACCGGCATTTTCGCCGATGGCGGCCTCGCCACCAAGATGATGAACGGCTGCGGAAAGGAGATGGTCGTGCGCGCCGTCAGGTTCATTGCCATCCGTCCGGGCGTCGAGGAGCTGAAGGTGCTCAACGCCTACTTCAAGATCGAGGTGACGTCTGCCTCGATCGAGCCTGGTCAAGGTCTCTGAGGGAAATGCCTATGATACGGGATACCGAGCAATTCAATACCTGGCACAAGCTGTTCGATGCACTGTGCGAGGAAAGCGGATTTTCCGACAATATGTCGTTGGCAGCACGATATTGCGAGATGACGGGCAGCCACGGGCAAAAGCAATTCGATACGGCTGTCCGCAATCTCAACAACTGGCGCACCGGCCGCCATCTTCCCCGACCGCGCAGCGTGCGCGTCCTGTCACGGCTGCTGAAGGTCGAGACTGACCCCGGATTGATGGTGCAATGGAATACGCTCTACGATCAGGTACGCAACGCCACGGAAGGTCCCGTGGACGAGGCCGCCGAGGAAACCGTGATGCCTGTTTCGACACCAAGGCGGACGGCTACCGCTGGGCGCTCGCTCCTGATGGGCCTTGCCGGCATCGGTCTCTTCTCGCTGGGCGTGGCAACCGGGCTTCTTTGGGAGTCGCAATGGCGACCGTGGCGGACGAGCGTCGATGATGCTCCTCTTGTCACTTACCTGCCCGAGGTCCGCCTGGTCGTCGGCCAAAGCCGCATCATTCATGGCGAGCGGGGCGATTGCGGCCGGTTGCCGCGCGAATGGCGGGATGTATGGGGCAATCTTCCATCCTCCCGCATCGGCGAATTCTCCGATGCGGGCGTCGTTCGGCGTTATTCGATGTTTTGCAAGGGCGTGACGCCAGCGCGCGGTATCCGCTTCACGGCGAAAGCGCCCGGCACGGAGGAAATGTACGTGACCGGTGATTATATGAAGATAACGGTCGTCGACGAGGCCTCGCTGACGCTCGCGTCCCCCAACGTCAACGAAAATGAGCGTTAATTCCGTTCCTATTCCTTCGGTTTGTCACCTGGCATGAAGGAAACCCAAAGTGATCCTCCGGGCTTCGCTGCTGTGTCAGTGTCCGCTCTGCGCGGAGAACGCCGCATGCTCCTTGTCGTGCAGGGCGAAGCGGTCGAGCATGTGTGCGCTCGCCGCATTGACGCCGATAACGGCGACATCGACGCCCTGGCGGCGGTATTTGAGGACGATCTTGTCGAGCGCGCCGACGGCGGTGATGTCCCAGAGATGTGCCTCCGTGACGTCGATCGTCACCTTGCGCAGCGTCTCGGTGAAATCGAAAGCCGCAGTGAAGCTCTCCGCCGAAGCGAAGAATATCTGGCCATCGACATGATAGGTGCGCTCGTCGCCATCATCATTCAGCACGGAACGAACGTGGAAGAGCTTTGCCACCTTGCCGGCAAAGAACACACCGGAGAGCAGCACGCCGACGAGCACGCCCTTGGCGAGGTCATGCGTGCCGACGACGGTCGCGACCGTTGCCAGCATGACGATGGAAGATGACGGCGGATTGCGGCGCAGGTCGAGGATCGAGCGCCAGGAGAAGGTGCCGACCGAGACCATGATCATCACGGCGACCAGTGCGGCCATCGGGATGATGCGCACGAGATCGTCCAGCACGAGGATGAGGAACAGCAGGAAGGCGCCGGCGACGAAAGTCGAGAGCCGTCCACGGCCGCCCGAGGTGACGTTGATCACCGACTGGCCGATCATAGCGCAACCGCCCATGCCGCCGATGAGGCCGGAGGCGATGTTGCTGGCCCCTTGCCCGATGCATTCCTGGCTCTTCGAGCTCGGCGTATCCGTCATGTCGTCGACGATCTGGGCCGTCAGCAGCGATTCGAGCAGGCCCACCGCAGCAAGGGCCACGGAATACGGGAAGATGATCTGCAGCGTCTCGAAGGTCAGCGGCACCTGCGGCAGCGCGAAGATCGGCAGCGCGGAGGGCAGTTCGCCGAGATCGCCGACCGTGCGCAAATCCAGGCCGCCCCAATAAGCGATGCCGGTCAGCACCAGAATGGCGACGAGCGGCGACGGGATGGCCTTGGTGACGTATGGAAAGAGGTAGATGATCGCAAGCCCCCCAGCGATCATGATATAGGTCGGGCCCGGTACGCCGATGAGTTCCGGCAGCTGCGCCATGAAAATGAGGACGGCCAGAGCGTTGACGAAGCCGGTGATGACCGAACGCGACACGAAGCGCATGACGCGGCCGAGCTTCAGAAAGCCGGCGCCGATCTGGGTGAAGCCCATCAACAACGTGGCGGCGAAGAGATATTCGAGGCCGTGTTCCTTCACGAGCGTGACCATCAGCACGGCGGTCGCCGCCGTGGCGGCCGAGATCATGCCGGGCCGGCCGCCGACGAAGGCGGAGACGCAGGCGATGGCGAAGGAGGCGAAGAGCCCGACCTTTGGGTCGACGCCGGCAATGACCGAGAAGCCGATGGCTTCGGGAATGAGAGCCAGCGCCACAACGATGCCGGAGAGAATGTCGGCGCGAATGTTCGAGAACCACTCGCGCTTGTAGGTCGTCAGATTGAACATGGAAAAGTCCGCAAAGAAATGCATCCAGACCGGACGTCGTCCGGCTTTGTAAACAGGTTTGATGCTTTGCGTTGTCTGGCGGATCGGCGGCCAGAAGAGCCACCCGGAGTTTCACCGGGTCCGGGGTGAGTGGACCCGTTATATAAAAGGTGCCGCGCGCGTCAACGGCGATATCCTTGTTTCCGAAAACTCCAGATGTCTAGCAGATGCAGCGGTTAAGCGGAATCCTGCGGCGGGAGCGCGCTTCCGCCGGCCTTCTCGGAGGCGCGCCGCGCTCTGATCGCAGCGGCGATGAAGACACGGGACAGGCCGTGATAGAGCGGTTCGCGGGAGAGAATGCGCGAGGTCAGATAGCCGAGCATCGAAACGGCCATCAGCGGAATGACGGCCTCGTGGTCGCCGGTCATCTCGAGGATGATGACGAAGGCGGTCATCGGCGCCTGCACGACACCGGCAAAGTAGCCGGCCATGCCGAGGATCGCCGCAAGCGCGACACTGGTACCCAGTAGCGACCCCACGGTGCTGCCCAGCCCCGCGCCGACCGCGAGCGACGGCGCGAGTAGCTTGGACTTTCTGTAGAAGGCAGACATCGTCTCGTTTCGGGTGGCGGCGGGAACAGGCGGCGGACCGGACGAAGGCGTCACGCAATCGCGAGCCGCTCGCTGATCTTCCTACACCATTTCTGCCGATTTCCTTAATCCGCCCGCGTTTTCCATCGTCGGGAGAGAAGATGGTCGAGGGAAAACCGGCCAGATCCCCGGGCGGCGATGAGAAGAAGGCAGGCGGCCCAGGTGCCGTGTGTCGGCCAGACGTCGGGATAGACGAGGATCTCGATCACCAGCGTCATCCCGAGAAGCGCCAGTGCGGAGAGGCGGCTGGCAAGGCCGATGACGAGGAGCACCGGGAACAGATGCTCGGCGAAAGCGGCAAGATGGGCGCCGATCCAGGGGCTGACGAAGGGCAGCCGGTATTCAGTCTCGAAGAGATAGAAGGCTGTGTCCGTGACATGCCAGCCTTCCACCTTCGTTTGCCCGGAGCGCCAGAAGACGCCGGCGATCGACAGGCGGGCAACGAGGGCGATCAGGTCATACGGTATGCAGTCGAGCAGGCGTGTTGCCTCTTCGAGACGATGCGTGAGGCGGTGCGATGCGGCCATGGCCGCGCTGGCGTCAGTGTCCATTGGTATTGTCCTTTCGGATGGCGGTGAAGGCCCCGGATTGCAGGAGACGCACGAGAGCTGCGGCAAGATCGAAGCCCCGCAGGGCGCTGGCGTCCTCCGCCGCCGCGCCGAGCGTGGCGCCGCCGGCCAGCGCCTGGAGGAAGGCCGCCTCGGCGGGTTCCAGCCGCAGGACATCGACCAGCAGGCGCGGCCGCACCACGAGCGCTGTCTCGCCTGTCCAGGGCTTGATCGGTCCGGGCTCGAGCGGCACGGCGTCGGCGGCGTGATAGGCGTGTCCGCGCGCGGCCTCCAGCCGGATGACGTCGGGCAGGTAGGCAAGGTCGCGCGCCGGCTCGAACGTCGCGACAAAATCGGCGAAATCGTCGCCGTAGAAGAGAAGGAGCGGCGAGCGTGGCGGATGCCGTTCGGCATAGGCCAGCGCCATGGCCGTGAAGAAATCCCCCCCGACGATACGGCGGGCGGCGGGAAAGCGGGTGGCGAGCGCGCCGGTGAGGCCGCTTGCGACATCGTTGCGGTAGACCGCGGAGCGGCGCTCCGGCCGTGGTCCGCTCCAGGCCGATGTGCCTTGCGGCGGGGGCAGCGCGCGGTCGATGAGCGCTGCGGCGAACCTGTCCTGGATCTCGCTCGACATGGCTGGCCCTCACGCCGCGCGCCGCGCCAGGGCGGCATCGAGCAGCGTTTGCGCCGCCCCGGCCTCGGCGCGCAGCACCGGCCAGGCGGGTATGTCGTTGTCCCATTCGACGAGGGTGGCGACCGGTCCGGTGCGGGCAAGGACGGTCTCGTAAAGCGCCCAGACGGGATCAGTGACGGGGGTGTCGTGGCTGTCGATGAGAAGGGGGAAACCGGCATCGTCGACGGTATCGCAATGGCCGCCGAGATGGAGTTCGCGAACCCTGTCGAGCGGAAACCGGTCGATATAGGCGGCCGGGTCGAGCCGGTGATTCGTCGCCGCCACGAAGACGTTGTTGACGTCGAGCAGCAGGCCGCAGCCGGTGCGGCGGGACACCTCCGCCAGGAAGGCCGTTTCCTCGATCGTGCTTTCGTCGAAGAGAAGGTAGGTGGCCGGGTTTTCCAGCAGCATCTGCCGTTTCAGCGTTTCCTGCACCTGGTCGATATGCTCCGCGACCCGGGCGAGCGTGGTTTCGGTATAGGGCAGCGGCAGGAGATCGTTGAGAAACACCTCGCCGTGCGACGACCAGGCGAGATGTTCGGAAAAGCTTTCCGGCTCGTAGCGGTCGCACAGGGTTTTCAGCCGCGTCAGGTGTTCGCCGTCGAGCGGCTGCATGGCGCCGATCGACAGGCCGACGCCGTGGATGGAGAGCGCATAGTCTTCTCGCAACCGGGCGAGGCGCGCATGCGGCGGGCCGCCGGCACCCATGTAGTTTTCGGCATGGACCTCGAAGAAGCCGAGCGGCTGCGGCCGCGCGTCGATCTTGGCAAAATGCTCGGGCTTGAAGCCGACGCCGGCGCGGCGCGGCAGGCGGGATGCTTTCATGGCGAATCTCCTCGGTTCGGGACGGACGGCGCGGGGCGCGCCGTCCGCATGCCTGTCAGGCCGGGGCTGCGCCCTAGACCAGCGAGCCATGGCCGTTCGGCGTCTGCATCGCCTCGCAGGTGCCGGCGGGCACGAGTTTCCAGGCGTTCTGCTGGTAGTCGATCTTCGACGTGCCGGCGCAGGTGGTGCCGGGGCCGGCGGCGCAGTCGTTTTGCCCCTTCAGCGCGATGCCGTAGCACTTCTCCTTCGCGTCGCTTGCCGCGACGGTCTGAACGGCGCCGATGAGGCAAGATCTGCGCAACCCTGCTCCTGGCGCTCCTCGCCTCCCGCCTCGTCTTCCTGATCGGCCGCCCCGGCGTTCCGTGGCAGGCGGCGGCGCTGGCGCTCCTCCTGCTGGCGGCGGCCGTCGTCGCGGCGGTCTTGCTGGAACTGTTCGCCATGCCCGCGCAGGGCTGGATGCCGGCGCTGGTCGGTCGGCATGCCGCCTTCTGCGTCTTCTTCATCCCGGTCCTCGCCGTCTCACCGCTTGCGGGGTTCCTCTTCGCGCTGAGGAACGGCGCCCCCGACGATCCGGGGCAGGCGGGAACGGTCGCCGGCTTTGCCGCCGGGGCGATCGCCGCGGCGATCTACGCCTGGCACTGCCCCGACGACAGTCCCTTGTTCGTCGCTGTCTGGTATACGGCCGGGATCGCCGCCGTCACCGCCTGCGGCTTCCTTATCGGACGCCGCTTTCTGCGCTGGTGATCGCCTCGGCGAAGGCTTTGCCCGGTGAAAGAGCCTGCAGGTCGCGTCCGCTCGGGTTTTGGAATACCCGCAGATCGAATTCGGGCAGGATCGCCAGGAGATGATCGAAGATGTCCGACTGGATGCCCTCGTACATTGCCCAGGCGGTCGTGTTGGCGAAGCAGTAGATTTCCAGCGGCAGGCCTTCTGGCTGGGGCGGCAGTTGCCGCACCATGATCGTCATGCCCTGATGGACGCCTGGATGATTGCGCAGGTAGTCCTCCACATAGGCGCGGAACGTTCCGATATTGGTGGCGCGGCGTGTGTTGGCCGGAATGCGGGCGCGCTCGCCGAGCTTGTCGTTCCATTCGGACAGTTCCGCCTGCTTGCGCTTCAGATAGGTCTCCAGACGCTCCAGCTTCGACAACCGTTCCTCTTCCTCCGGCGCGAGGAAACGAATGCTGGTCTGATCGAGATAGATCGCACGCTTGATGCGCCGCCCGCCCGATTCCTGCATGCCGCGCCAGTTCTTGACAGGATCGGTCACGAGCTTGCGGATGGGGATCGTGGTGATCGTCTTGTCGAAGTTCTGCACCTTCACGGTGTGAAGCGCGATCTCGACGACGTCGCCGTCGGCGTTCTGGCCCGGCATCTCGATCCAGTCGCCGACGCGCACCATATCGGTGGAAGAGATCTGGATGCCGGCAACAAGCGACAGCAGCGTGTCCTGGAACACCAGGATGAGCACGGCCGCCATCGCGCCGAGGCCCGACAGGAGGATCAGCGGCGACCGGTCGATCAACGTGGCGATCATGAGCAGCGCCGCGATGACATAGACGGCGATCTTCACGACCTGGACATAGCCCTTGATCGGCTTGAGCCGCGCATCCGGCCGGCGATGATAGAGGGTGTCGACGATGTTGAGGGCGGCGCTGACGGCCATGGCGACCGTCAGGATCATGAACGCACTGGAGACGTTTCGAATGACGACGACGACGAAGGCCGGCAGGTTCGGCACGAGGGCGATACCGGACGAGATGACCAATGCCGGCATCACGTTCGCCAGCCGTTCGACCAGCCCGTGCCGGCGCAGTTCCGGGTCGCGGCCATAGGCGGTGAGGGTCAATACACGGTTGAGCGCACGTACAAGCAGCGCTTTCACCACATAGTTGGCGAACAGTGCGGCGAGCGCGAGCGCAAGAAGTGCGATTCCCGTGGTGAGAACCGGGTGTACGTCGGGGAAATTGGCGATCATAATCCTGTCCGTGGAACTTGGATGCATTCGGCCGGCGCAAGGAACCTCAAGAGCGCCGGCTTGCGGCAAGGTCCGCCGTTACCGGTCGTCCCGGGCGTCGAGGTGTGAGGCGATCGTCCGCAATCGACGGTTCAGCACTTCGACATCCACCGATGCCTGACGGAGTTCCTCGCGCAAGGCGGCCTGCCCGTCCTCGGATTTTTCTTCCAGCGGTCCATGTCCGAAGCCGGTCAGAAGCCAGGACGGGCTGACGCCGAGCACACCGGCCATCATCGTCAGCCGGTTGGCGCGCGGGACATCCCGGTCGCATTCCCATGCGCTCCAGCTCGTGGCGAGGACGCCCAGTCGCTCTGCGGCTTCCTCAGCGGATAGTCCGCAGGCCTCGCGAGCAAACGATATGCGACCGCCAAGCGTGTCATCGTTGTGCGGTGCGGCGTTGTCGCTGAACATGTTCATTCTCCAGTTTCATGAATTTCGGGAAAGCAGCAGGGTGCGATCGCCGTGTCGATGCACGGCGATCCGATCGGATTTTGCTGCTGTTCTCAGGCGCTTTGCAGTCTCGCTCGCTCCGAAGCGAGGCCCTTCCAGAGGGCGACGCACATGCCGAGCAGCACGAGTGCGAAGGGAATGCCGGTGGTGATGGCAGCTGCCTGCAAGGCGGCAAGGCCGCCGGCCAGCAGGAGGACGACCGCCACCAGTCCCTCGAAGACCGCCCAGAACACACGCTGGGGAACGGGTGCATCGACCTTGCCGCCGGCAGTGATCGTGTCGATGACCAGCGAGCCGGAATCGGAAGACGTCACGAAGAAGACGACGACCAGGACTATCCCGAGGAAGGACGTGATGGCGGCGAACGGCATCGCCTCCAGCATGACGAAGAGTTGAAGTTCCAGCGTCGCTTCCGCGACCGCGTTCGAGCCCTGCTCGACGATCTGGTGAAGGGCTGCGCTGCCGAAGGCGGTCATCCAGAGCACGCAGACAAGCGAGGGGATGAGGAGGACGCAGATCAGGAATTCCCGGACCGTCCGCCCGCGGGAAACGCGGGCGATGAACATGCCGACGAAGGGCGACCAGGAAATCCACCAGGCCCAGTAGAAGGCCGTCCAGCCGTCGAAGAAATGCTGGTCCGTGCGGCCGAAGGGGTTGGCGAGCGCCGGCAGGTTTACGACATAGGCTCCCAGATACTCGAAGAAGCCGGTGAGGATGGCGAGCGTCGGGCCGACCAGGATGACGAAGAGCAGAAGCAGGGCCGCCAGCGCCATGTTGATTTCGCTGAGGCGCTTCACACCCGCATCGAGCCCGGCCACCACTGAAAACAGTGCGATCCCGGTGATGCCGATGATGAGCATGATCTTCGAGGTCTCGGAGACGGGAAGACCGAAGAGGTGGTTGAGGCCGGCATTGGCCTGTTCCGCGCCGATGCCGAGGGACGTCGCCAGGCCGAACAGCGTCGCGAAGACCGCCAGCACGTCGATGAGGTGGCCCGGCCACCCCCAGACGCGTTCTCCGAGCAACGGATAGAAGGCGGAGCGGATGGTCAGCGGCAGGCCGCGATTATAGGCGAAGAAGGCAAGCGCCAGACCCACGACGGCATAGATCGCCCAGGGATGGAGGCCCCAATGGAATATGGTCGCCGCCATGCCGAGCCGGCGCGCAGCCTCGACATCGCCCGCAGCGCCCGACAGCGGGGCCCAGCTATCGGCCGTTCCGGCGTCAGTGGCGAAGGAGGCGCTGAAATGCGAGACCGGCTCCGAGACGCCGTAGAACATCAGGCCGATGCCCATGCCGGCCGCAAAGAGCATGGCGAACCAGCCCGTATACGTAAAATCCGGCTGGGCGTCCTTGCCGCCCAGCCGGATGCTGCCGAAGGGACTGAAGATCAGAACGATACAGAAGAGGACAAAGATATTGGCGGCGGTCGCGAGGAACCAGTCGAAGGACTCCGTGACGGCCGGCCTGAGCCAGCTGAAGAATTCGGTCATCGGCGCCTGGAAAGTGGCGGCGAAGAACACGAAAAGAACAATGATGCCGCCCGATATGAAGAAAACCGGATTGTGGATGTCCAGTCCCAGAATATTGACGTTGTCCTGCCCGACTTCATAGTCGGTTTCGTTCTCAATGGTCACGAAAAGTCCTTTCAATTTGAGTCCGGAGGCCAATCCGGACACATTTCCTCCAATACGGAATGTTGAGTGCTCGTTATTTCACGGATTTCCGATCATGGCAAATTCGTGGCGGAAAAAGGAACTTCCTCCGATCGCGTTTGCGGAGTGCGGCGATTTAGGTTAGACGCTCTTGTCATGCGCCTGCGGGCTGGCTCATATCGGGGCAGCACTTTTCACCCTACAAGCGAAACGACTGCACTTTTTTCAGGAGAGTCCGATGAAAGCGTCCGAACCGAAAGCGGAGAGAGTGGCTGTCTGGGCTGCCAACGTTGCCTGCGTGATCATCTCTTTCCTGCTGGTCTTACCGCTGCTCGCCCATTTCGTTTGATTGGTTCTCGCAAAGACAAGGGGCCAAACGCCGCGAGAGCAAGCTGGTTTCTCGCGGCGTTTTCATCGGAACTATCGGACGTCAAGCCTTGATCGATTGGTAAGGGCGCTGAACTGATGGGGTGGATGCCCCCTCCGGCCGGCGTCAGCGTATGATGCCTGCTCAGCGCCATGGTGGCGCACAGGGAGGGAAGGCAGATGTATATCCTCGCGATCGATCTCGCAAAACGGAGTTTCCAGGTCTGCGCAACGGATCGCGGCGGGGCGTGTGTGGATGCCCCCGGTTTGGCAAGAAGAATTTTCTGACTGCTGTCTGCGAACGAGGAATTCTATGGTCGTGTGTCAGGCCTCATGGAGTGGCCTGAACGGCCACGGGCCGGGATGCAGTTCGAAGAACAGGGTCCACATCGGTTCAGAGAGCTTGGTTGACTCGAGCCCCGGGACTGGTTTGCCCCATTCTGAACATTGAAGTCCTTTCCGCATCGTACCGTCAGTCGATCTTCTCACCGGGGCTGATCACCCCAAGCGTCACCGCATTGCCCTTCGACAAAGGCAGCGGATCACGCCATCCTGTAGTTCTGCTCCCTTGTCATCATTGCCCATATGATGCGCGCCATCTTGTTGGCGAGCGCGACAGCGGCGACCATTCGAGGTTTGCGGCCGAGCATGTGCCCGAGCCAGTTGTCGGGAAAGGTGCCCTTGCGGACGATCCATCGAATAATGCTCATGGCCCCGACGACGAGCAACCTGCGAATATCAGTCTGTCCCATCTTGCTGACACCGCCAAGGCGGGTCTTCCCACCCGTCGAATGCTGTCTTGGAACAAGACCGAGCCAGGCGGCAAAGTTTCGACCACTCTTGAAAGCATGGAGGTCAGGCGCAAAGGCGAGGATCGCGCCGGCGGTCACAGGGCCGACTCCAGGAACGGTACAGAGCCGGCGCATCTCAGCGTTCGATGTCGTCGCCTCGCGCAGTTTGAGGCTCAGCTCGTCGACCTTCTCGGAGAGCAACCTGATCTGGTCCAGGTAAAGCCTGCCGATCTCCCGCACGCCGTCCGGCAGATCAACGCCTCCATCATCCAACATGCCTGCAACCGCACCGAGATTGGCCGGGCCTTGCGCAACGACTATCCCAAACTCGGCTAGATGGCCGCGTAGTGCGTTGATGAGCTGGGTACGTTGGCGCACAAAGCATTGGTGGGTTCGGAATGCCACCGCACGCGCCTGATGCTCGGCGCTCTTGACCGCGACGTAGTGTATATTCGGGCGTAATGCGGCCTCCGCGATCGCGGCTGCATCAGCCGCGTCGTTCTTCTGTCGCTTGACGAACGGCTTCACGTAGATGGGCAGGATCAGTCGAACGTCGTGGCCTCGACTTTGCGCGAAGCGGCCCCAAAAGTGGCTGGTGGCACAGGCTTCCATCGCGACAATGCAAGGCGATTGCTCATTCAGAAACTGCTGCAGTCGGGTCCGAGATAGGACGCGATTGAATAGAACCGCCCCGCCGCGATCCGTTGCGCAGACCTGGAAACTCCGTTTTGCGAGATCGATCGCGAGGATATACATCTGCCTTCCCTCCCTGTGCGCCACCATGGCGCTGAGCAGGCATCATACGCTGACGCCGGCCGGAGGGGGCATCCACCCCATCAGTTCACTATTTGTGAGCCCGAATGAAACCTGCACTCGCTTGCGTTAGCGGATATATAAGCGCATCCTTAAATTGTCGGTAGCAATGTCACGGGCTCTACCGCTTGAGGGCTAGTACCCTGGCCCCAATGAGAGGAGGACGACATGTCTTCCGATCCCAGCTTCACCGACATCTCCTCTGAAGAAATGACGATTATCAAATCCATCTTGGACAGCGCGGGCTATGACGCCAGTTTTCTGAGGGATGATCAACGATAATTCAACGCGGCCGCGTTCTTCTTGATGAAGCTGTTTCTGGCGGGGGAGACGTCTCCGGACGCTCTCTCAGCGCAATTGGAGTAC
Organism: Mycoplana azooxidifex; assembly: GCF_014196765.1. Taxonomy (GTDB): domain Bacteria; phylum Pseudomonadota; class Alphaproteobacteria; order Rhizobiales; family Rhizobiaceae; genus Mycoplana; species Mycoplana azooxidifex. The sequence goes on along the minus strand of NZ_JACIEE010000014.1, from coordinate 118,865 downwards.
AACTTCGGGAAGGCGAGTGTGGACAAGCTTCCCTACAGATCGCCATTTGCGCGCTATGCCATTCAAGGGCTGCCCAGCAATCTGAGAGAACTCCGTCCTGTCGTCGGCAAGGCGAGTTCCCGATCCATTCAAGCAGACGAACAGTCCTGGGAGAATGAGGGCGGCGCGGTCGGGCGTCCCCGTGCTTCCTTCTCCATGGCCGTCAGGAACGTTCTGACGCCAAAAGGTGACCGACCATGTCTAACCGAACACTGACAGCGACGTTGCTGGTGCTGCTATCAGTCGCGATGGTCTGGACATTCCAACCTGAGCCTGGAGATCACCAAAATCCGGCGACAATGAGTGAGCAAAATTCATCGCAGTAGAACGGCGGATACCGGACATGATAGAGAGAACGACAAACAGCGAGATTACTTTCGCACATCCCTTTGTGCTCAGCGTCTTGGTGGTGCCTTTGCAAGCCGGAACTTATCGTCTCGTCGTGGATGAAGAGCTTATCGACGGGGCCAGTTATGTGGCCTACAGGCGCGTGGCGACCCACCTTGAAATCCCCGCGATTTCCGTCGAGGCGGGCACCCGTCAGTTTCTGCAGGTGTCTGCGGAGGAGATTGCGAGCGCACTTCGACACGACGCCGAGTTGGCAATGGGCACGTGCTAGGACAATGCGTCATGCTTGATGGAGATGGAATCTCCCGTTGCGTTCATTGGTAGCCTGCGATCGCTTTCGTTATCGTCCGCAGGGTCGAGGTCACGCCCCGACCCCACTTCGATCGTTTTCGGTCCGACTGCCTTCAACCGGGCTGCTTCCCTACGCGAAAGATGAAATCCATGACTCTGATGTTTCCAAACCGCAGTCGTAGCTACGATGATGCGAGAAACGCCGTCCGCTTTCTGGGCTACGACGGCATGTTCGAGGTGCCATTCTTCATAGAGGCTGCCGCACTCATAAAGCCAGAATCTCCGGAGATCCTAGTTTCTGATTATCTGGTGGCATTCGATGCGGCACGAGGGACGATTCTCGAAGTGGCGGCCAAGGTGTATGCGCGTGGCCGCCGGACTCTCTACGTGCAAGATTTCAGATAGTTTTTTCAGATAGTTTTTGCCGTACAAGCCCGATACCGGCGGCAGAGGAGGGCTAGTTCACGTACCAATCGGCCGATGGCGGACGGACCGACGCTCAAAATACGGCGCACCACCGAATGTCCTCGACTTGCCGCCGATACACGCGCATGCTGAGGCATGAAAAGTGCTCTCAACATCACGCGGTGGCTGTCCATACTGACCCTCAGCGGGGTCTTTTGCTTTATGATGTTCGTGGTGCTGGACAATATGAACTGGTGATACCAACCGCCCCTATATCCCCAGCCTACTCCTGCGGTTCAGGTCCTTAGCATTCAGGATGGCGAAGAACGTGGTCGATTCGTCAAACGTTAGGTCCACCAAATACCAGCTCGAAGGTTTCGCCGGATCGCCCGTGAAAACGTCATAGACCGTCCATGACTGATCGGCCTCGCAGCGAACCGCTTATCGTGTCGTAGAGGCCGCCATCGCCATCTCCAGGAGGGATGGCGAGGGGTTCCCGCAGCATCGATCAAAGGAAGTGTAGCAGCGCTGCAAGGCGCGAACAACGGCACGCCCGCAATAAAAAAAGGCCAGGGCGAAAACGCACCGACCTTCCTTGTTGATTTGCACTGAGAGCTGACCTGGGATTGGAGTGAACCCCTCGGGCTGGACCACGGGACACGGAAAAACTGATACGGTCTGCGGGTCTCAATCGGAGAAGGCTCATGAAGTCCCGAGGTCCAGCCCGAGGGGTTCACTCCACGTTTCCACCGAGAATTGACCCGCCTGTTAGGTATGTTTCGGGTCTGCGGTCGTGGTCAAGTTCCTCGTTTTCTCCTTCGCCGTTTTGGTGTCGTGCGCTGAGCTGTTCTTGAAGCGAAAGCTGTCGTTTCCGGCTTCAAGGATGTGGCAGTGATGCGTGAGCCGGTCCAATAGCGCTGTGGTCATCTTGGCATCACCGAAGACGCTGGCCCGGCACTGAACAGATGCTTCTCACAGGTCCTCTACCGCGAACAAATGCGATCGAGCGCATGTCCGCCGCGTCGCCACGCGATACGACCGCCTTGTCGTCTATTTTCTCGCCGTCGGCTGCATCGCAACGACCGTCAGCTATTGTTTATGATTCCGGACCCTAGATTTGACCTGGAGCGCGTCGTTCGACGCCGATCATCGGCAATCCGGAAGCAAAGCTCGATAGCGCGCTTAAGTGCCGGGTTCTCATTGCTTGAACTTTATAACGGTGTCCGATACCTCGCGAGTGGCCGGAAGGTCACACCGGTGTAGATCGTTCCAAGGCTGGATTCTGTTGTCAATGAAAGCCCAGATCGCTTGGCAACCAGGCCCATCAGGTTTTCTCGCCCCACTCCATGCACAACGATGCTCGGCCGGAAACCGATCGCCCAAAGCTGCTTGATGAGAAAGTCCTGGATTTCAGGGCCGGGGCCGCCGGCGCTGACAATGAAATCCTCGTGGCGGATGTCATTCCGAGCAAGCCGTTGCCCATCCAGCTGAACTCCTTCTGCCCCGCCTTACGGCGCTGCTGTATTGATATTGGGTGTATCGCGCCTCCGTCATCTCACTCGACGGGCACATGCTGCCGCGACGAAAAGCGGACGAAGTGGAAAGGGATAGGATGCCTGCGCCTGATTCTATAGACCGCCGCAGGAGGGAGGTTGGCGAGCGTGCCGCCGATCCGTTCCGCCTCGAGGCCAAGATGGTCCAACAGTCTGAGCGAGACCGGACAACGCGGCCCGTAGGTGAACTGGTAGAGCGCGCCGTCCGGCTCCATCTTGCGGAACGCGCCGGTCAGGATGGAGATCACCTTGCGCGGCGGCATCGACAGCAGCGGTAGCCCGCTGACGACGGCGCCGGCCGCCCTTCCGTCGAAGAGGTCGACCGCCCGCAGGCGGGCGGCGTCCATCCAGAGCGTACGCGCGCGCGGATAATGGAAATGAAGCGCGGCGGCGAACTCGGATCCGAATTCAATCAGCGCGAGGTCTTCCTGTCTGACACCCCGGGCGATCAGGGCGCGCGTGAACGCGCCGGTTCCCGGGCCCAGCTCGATCACCGGCCCGGTGTTGTGGGAGATTTCGGAGGTGATAAGGTTCGCTAGCGATCTCGACGATGGCGCGATTGCGGCGACGCGCAGGGGGTTCTTGAGCCACACCTGGAAGAAGCCGAGCGCTTCCGCCATACGCTGGCGTTGGGGCGACGTCGCGGCTGATCGCGCACATCTGCGAGGTGTCAGATCTTGCATAGCACGGTCCCCGCTTTGCGGTGGGCGCCAATCCGTCGCACGATCCAGAACACGGATACCTCCGCAATGAGCAGGCAGCCGAGAGCAGTCAGGGCGAGGACCGTCGAGTTCGCCGACTCGATCGAGTGCGAAGCGTAAAATCCAATGCCGATGAAAAGGCCATTCCAGACCGCAATGCCGGCCGCCGAAGCCGTCAGGACACTGCGGGAGTTCCCGCGCGAAAGGGCGGCGAAGGCCGGAGCGACGAGCCTTACCGTCGGCACGAGCTGGAGTGCGAAGGCCAGCGCGATCTGATTCCGGTGAACGGAAGCGATTCCGCGCTCAACGCGATCGACGGACATGCTGAAGAACCCGCCAGCTCTGTTAAGGAGGCGCGTCGATCGCGCGTCGCCCAGTCCCCGGACAGCGTAGAACCATGCCGCGCAGCCGAAGATGCTGCCAGCAGCCGTCGAAAGGAAGGCAGCCGGCAGTGGCCAGTCCCCGTCCGCCGCGCCGATCCCGACCGCGAGTAGCAGCCCGTAGGACGGGATCACCGGCACGAAGCGCTCGGCCAGGGCAACGGCGAACAGACCGATGAGCCCATAGGCGCCAATCCACGCCATGACTGCTCCAACGGGATCGAAATCCATAGGCAAATCCTCAATTGATGCACGCGGTCAAATTCGCCGGGGCATGGAGGTGTGATACGGTGAAGATGCCCGTTGTCCGGCTGACGGCCACGACTGCTCGAAGCGCCAGGTTTGGATCAGCGGATCTGGCGACGCTTCAGAACCGGTAGGCGATCGAGAGGCCGCCGCTCGGCTGCCAGCGGCGCCCTTCTTCGGTGACGGGGCTGTCGGCGACATCGCCGACGAGGTAGTTGGCTCCGACCCGGCCCGTGACGCCGAAGCGCTCGCTGAACCAGTATCCGGCCGTGACGCCGACACCGACATCCTTGATGCCGGACCCCGGGCTGTCGGCGGCTAGACCGCTTGCAGCGGCCCCGGCCGGGGTGACGCCGAAATAGGTGCGCGCATAGTCCTGGTTCACCCAGGTCGTTTGCGCGTCGAGCGACAGGAAGAAATCGTCGCGACGAACCGCAGCGTAGCTGGCGCTTGCTGTCGCGAGCATCCCATCGTGGACGCCCGAGACATCGTGGACGACGGAAAGCTCCATCGCCAGCGAACCTTGGCCGCTCTCGTCGCCGCCGAAGCGATAGCCGATGAACCCGCCCGCTTCGATCGCCGTGTCGATATCCGGCAACAATCCCACCGGGCCATCCACGTCGCTTCTTGGCAGGCGCGCACCAATTACAGGTCCGATCGAAAGGCTCGGATCGGACGCGAGATCGGCCCGCGCCCGAAGCCCGCGGATTTCCAGGTTGATGTCGCCCCAGTGGACGTCCGCCTGCACGAAGGGGATCGCGCGGAGATCCTCGGACCCGTCATATTCGGGAACCACGCCCGCACCGATCGCGACGACGCCGTGGGGGCCGTTGTCGGGCGGCGCTGCCTGGGCATTGGCGCTGGTGGATGACAAGGCTGCGCCACCGGTGAGCAGGATGGGAAGGACTACACGCATTGTCGAAACTCCTTATGGAGGGAGGTGGGGTCCCCGAAGGCGCCCGCCTTGTTCGCGGTGCGCCTTCGGGGGTTTTGAAGGCCGCCGGTGTAATGGGGGAGCGGCGGCCTCCGATCGGATCGGCGGGAGTGGGGCGGCTAACCGCGATCCGGGTTCAGTTCGAGGCGATCGAAGCAGCGATGGCTGGCTTCGGCCGCCCCACGGGTGTGTTGTCTTGCGGCTCGCGATCGCCTTAGAAGAAGCCGCCATTGGCGAACACGAGCTGCCCAGGAGATCTATGGCGGCCGGCGAGCTCCTTGGCGAGGCAGCCGGCATAGATCTCCCGGGCGGCCTTGGTCGCGGGATAGCCGCCATGGGTCGGCCGACGCGCGCGGATCGAGGTCGAAGCGAGCGTGATGATGCGACCGCCGTCGCGGGTGCGCCGCGCCGCCTCCCGCAGCACGTTGAAGCTGCCCTTCACATTGGTGGCGATCATCCGGTCGAAGGCTTCGTCTGTGAACTGGGCGAAGGGTGCGACGTTCATGATCCCGGCGTTGCTGATCACCACATCGACGCCGCCGAAGGTCTCGTCATTGGCGTCGAACAGGGCCTTGACCGCCGCCGGATCGGCGACATCGGTCTGGCGGAAGATAGCGCGGCCGCCGGCCGCCTCGATATCGCGCACGACCTGAGCGGCCAGATCGCGGTTGGTAAAATAGTTCACCGTCACCGCATAGCCGTCGCGCGCCAGGCGCTTGGCGGTCGCGGCGCCAATGCGCGCGACGAGCCTGTGACGATGGCGGCCCGCCCAGTGCCAGGCAGTGCGCCGGTAGCAGTCTCGGAGGTCTGTGCCGAGGCCACACCCCCGAGGGCGAGGGCTGCGGGTGCGGCGGCGGTGAGCGCCAGGAAGGTGCGACGGGCGTTATCGGTATCGGACATTGGAAAGTCTCTCTTTCTCAAAAAACTCGCGAAAGCTTGTTGGTGCGGCCATAGGTTCGCGTTCGGTCGTTACTGCCGCCCGAGCCAGGCGGCGATGCGCTGGTTTGCGATCAGCATGGCGACGCCGGTCAGGACGCTTGCGACGGGCACGATGAGCAGGCCGAGCCCCAAGCCATTCGAAATCTCGGCGGCTGTCGCTCCATCGCTGATCATGCCTACGATGAGAGGACCAAGCGCTGGCCCCAGAAGCCCGGAGCCGATCATCGCGAGGCTCGTCGCCATCGCTTCCCTGCCCTTGCCGGCCACCAGGTGTGCAGCGCCGAAGCACCAGGGCAGCAGAAAGGCGAAGGACAGCATGCCGGGCACGAAGAGCAGGACGGAGAGCCACCCGACCGGTGCGAAAAGCGCCGCAGCGGTCGTCATGCTCGCGACCATGAAGAGGATGGCGGGCGGACCGAGAACGCGGCCGGTGCCGGAGCGCACAGCGCGGTCGAACAGTCGCCCGCCAATCAGGGTTCCGCAAATTCCCATTGCGCCCTGCAGCAGTCCAAACGCCAGTCCGGCCTCGCTGGCGCTATAACCGTGGGTGCGGATCAGGAAGGGAACCGCGAAGGCGTAGAAAGGTGCTGCGGCGAAGCCGAGTGTGACCGAGCCGATGAACAGCCAGCGGAATGGCGGGGACGAAAGCAATCGCAGGCTCGCCGTCAGGAAGGGCTCGCTATTGGCGATCGAACGTTTGAGCGGCGGGGTCGGGCCGATGACGACGAGTGCCAGCAGACCGATCAGCGCGCTCATAGCGCCGGCCCCGACCAGTGCTGTCCGCCAGCCAAGGGTGTCGCCGATCGCGCCGCCGACGGCGAAGCCCACCATGGTGCCGAGCGGAATGCCCATTGAGAAGATGCCGATCGCCAGACCGCGGCGTTCGGGCGGGATCTTGCGGGCGATGATCGCATGGCTGGAGGGCGTGCCCCCGGCCTCGCCAAAGGCGACGCCGAAGCGGGTGAAGGCGAGAAACAGGAAACTCATCGCCATGCCGCCGAGCAATGTCATCGCGCTCCACAGCAGGATGCACAAAACGAGGACGAAACGGGGCGATCCGCGATCGGCGATGCGGGCGAGCGGCATCGACAGCAGCGTGTAACAGACCGCAAAGGCGATGCCGGTGAGCAGGCCCACCTCGGTATCGCTCAGATCGAGGTCTCCCTTGATCGACTCTGCCAGGACGAACGGAAGCATCCGGTCGATCTGGGAAGTGGCACTGACGAGAAACAGCGTAATAAGCAGCACCGGAACGCGCCACCCATGAACGTGTTCATCGCCGATCGTCTTCGATACAATGGGCAGTCTATTCTGCTGATCTATTGACGACGCGGCGGTTTCTGTCATGTTTGGAGCGTCCCTGGCTGTGACTGGCATCACCAAGCTAGAGGAAGTCACTAATGACCAGAATGCCGAATATCTCAAGAAACTTGCCTATTCCTACAAGCCGCGATAGACTGCCGGCTGACGGGCGAGTGCTGCGCTGGCCTCGAAACCCAATGGAGGCTCGCGTGTCGTCATCGCTTCTGGGCGGGATCACCGCTTACATCGAAAGCCAGGGCGGCGGTGAAGGGCTATTCCCGACGCCGATCGAGAGCGTTAATATCATCCGTTCCTACCAGCAGCGGATGCCGATGCGGCAGATCTACCGGCCGTCGCTCTGCGTCGTGGCCCAGGGAGCAAAGGAAATCCTCTTCGGCGACGAGACGCTCCGCTACGGCGACATGGAGTGCCTGGTCGTCAGCATGGAAATGCCGGCGAGCGGGCGGGTCGTCGAGGCGACCGAGCAGTCGCCCTATATCGGCGTCACCATCGATCTCGACGTGACGATGCTGCGCGAGGTGCTGGAACAGTTGGAGACGCCGCCCGTCCCACCTGCCGCGCCGGGTCCATGCGTGTTCGTCGGCAAGGTTGACGAACCGCTGGCGGAATGCGTGCTGCGCCTGATCCGGATGTCGCAGACGCCGAAGGCGATCCCGATCCTCTATCCGTCGGTCATGCGCGAGATCTGCTACTGGCTTCTGAGCGGCCCGCACGGGCCCGAACTCTGCAGCCTGGCCGTGCCGGAATCGAATTTCATGCGGGTCGCGAAAGCGATCTATTTTCTGCGCGCCAATTTCGCCCAGACGCTGCGTGTGGAGCAAATGGCCGAGGTGGCGCGCATGAGCCCGTCATCGTTCCATCAGCACTTCAAGCAGCTCACCTCGGTGACGCCGCTTCAGTTCCAGAAGCAGTTGCGCCTGCTCGAGTCGCGGCGGCTGATGGTGGCGGACGCTGCAAGCGTCGAGGAAGCCGCCTACAAGGTCGGCTACGAAAGTCCGTCGCAATTCAGCCGCGAATATTCCCGCATGTTCGGCGTTGCGCCAAAGCAGGACGCGCTCAACCATCAGCGGATGTACAGCCAGTACGCCAGCCGCAAGGCGCGAACTGCCTAAGCGCGTGTTGCGGGAGGCGGCTCCGTGCCGGTGCGCCCGGAGCGGCCTTTCCGATCTGCGAACAGAATTGCCAATACCGGCGCTGACGGGGAAGGATTCGTCGGGCTCTCAGTCGTCGCCGAGCGCACATCACATCAAGCCTTCCTGTGCGGCCTGGTGGACGGTCCTCACAACCGGTTGGAAGCCGAGGCTGCGGGCAAGCGAGACATCCACGTGGAGGCGCCAGGGATTGGCAAGCGGCTCCGAAGACGGTTCCATTGTTCCGCCGACCAGGGCGACGAGCTCGTATATCGCGGTCGGCGCCTCATCCGCGATGTTGACGATGCGCCCATCCATCGCGCCGGTCAGGGCAAGGTTCATGGCGGTGGCGATATCGCGATGATGAACCATGCTCATCCTTTGGGCCGGATGCATTTTGAAACTGGCGACTAGCCGGGGCAACTCTTCGAGATGTCCGTCCTTGTCGCCATAAACGAAGCCCAACCGCTGGATCGACCAGTTCAGCCCGCTTTCACGTAGCGCGTTCTCGGCGGTGAGCTTGCTGGCCGGATAGGCCTGTTGCGGGTCGGCTGCGTCGTCCTCGCGGCCAGGGCGCAGGCTGTCCGCGTCATAGACATTGGACGTGCTCGCCAGGATGAACCGCGCCTCGGGCGCATGCGCCCTTGCCGCGGCGATGAGGTTGCGCGTGCCCTCGAGGTTGCTTTTCCAGATCAGGTTGGTGTCGGGCGTGCGAAAAACTGCGGCGAGATGGATGATCGCCGATACGCCCTCTACCGCTCGCATGAGTGAAGCAGGATCGAGAAGGTCGGCCTCCACCGCCGTCACGCCTGCGGGCGCCTCTTTTCCGCCGCGCAACAACGCGCGGCAATTCAGCCCAGCTTCGACAAGGCGCGGAAGAAGACGGGCTCCGACGAGCCCTGTTGCGCCGGTTATCAATACTGTCATGACGCTGTTCCTTTCTGTAGGAGGTTTTCAAGACGCTCCGTTGCGGTTTGAAGAACCCGGACCGCGACGGCGATTTCGGCATCGTCGACGCCGTCGAAGGCGACCGAGCGGATGAAAGAGAGATCGGGCAAGTCGCCCCAAAGCGTCGCGCCGGCGGCGGTGATGCGCAGGAGCTTCTGGCGCTGATCGACGCGGTCGGCCTCTTGCTCGACGAGACCCTTGCGCACGAGCGTTGCGACGATGCCGGTCATTGTCGCCCGTTCGATCGCGAGCAACCGCACGAGATCGCGCTGCATGGTCGGCCCGACAGTCGCGAGCTGGTAGAGCACGTACCACTGCACTGAGCCGAGATCATAAGGGCGCAGGACAGAATCCATGACCGCCCGGCCAGCGAAATAGCACCGCTTTGCCCAGGCTCCGACGAGGTCGCGATCCGCGCTTTCCCGTCTCTTAACCATCGATGCGCCCTCCAGTCTTGCTAGCCACCTAGCAAATATGTAAGGCACCTAACAAGTGTCAAGGGGTCCGCTTCGCTTGACCGTGTTTTCAGATGGCTTGGGTGGCGGTCCCCGGACCCTGTCAAGATTTGGGCAAGAACTCACTGGCCAGGGCTTACCTCAATCCAGCTGGAGGATCAGGCAAGAAATTCGCGGTAATCGGTATTCGCCGTCGTACAGCCGGCGGGTAGCTTCACGGCACATTGCCTCGGAGCGGTTGGGCTCGGTTTCATATCGCGTTTTCCCGAGGTGAACGGCGGATCATTCCGCAGGCATGAAGTTTCGGGCGGCGCGGGAAATTTCGCGCCGCTCCCACACACGCGCCAAATCATCGATAAGGAAAACACAAGATGCTCAAATCGCTAACAGGGCCTTTGATGGCCGCAGTGCTCACGGCGGGAATGACAGGTCTCCCGGTTGGAGAGGCTTTCGCACAGGCATCTTCGCCGGATCAGATTGTCGGCGTCTGGGAGTCCGAGGACGGCAATCTTAAGCTTGAGATGTTCGACGCCGGCGAAACCTATGCCGCCCGGGTCCTCTACGGAAAGCTTCTGATGGAGGCCGACGGCAAGACCTTCAAGAAGGACACACTCAATCCGGACCCGAACCTCAGAAGCCGCTCCCTGGAGCGAGCCGTTCTCGTGACCAACCTCAAATGGGATGCCGCTGACGGTCGCTGGGAAGGCGGTAATTTCTACAGCGGCGCAACTGGTCAGACCCACTCTGCTCGAGCAACGCTGGTGAGCGGAAAACTGGAACTTCGCGCATATATGGGCACCGCCATACTCGGTCGGACCATGGTGCTTCGCCGCGCACAATGAGTGCAGGATTTAAGACGATCCCCATGGCGGATAGTTCATCGATCGTTGATCGTGAACCGGCCGAGCCAAATGGCGGCTCTCATGGTGCAGCCCTGCGCTGGAGCGCTCGGCTGCTCGTGGCCGCGAGTTGGATCAGCGGTGCCATCTTCGCCACCTACATCCTCGCTTTCTTCGGCGGCGTCGCGTTAGGCGGAGCTGCCGATCGATGGAATGAGTCTCTTCCCGATTTATACGAAGGGAGCGCGCTGCTTTCTACGGCAGCCATCGGCGCGCACTTCATGGCCGGGGGCGTGCTCCTGTTGCTCGGACCTGTTCAGTTGATCGGGAGCGTGCGCGATAATGTGCCCGGCCTCCATCGTTGGCTGGGCCGAATCTACGTCATTTCGGCCGGCTTGGCTGGTCTGGGTGGGCTTGGCTTCATATTGGGAAGAGGCACGATCGGTGGCCCGCTGATGGATACGGGCTTCGGCATCTACGGCGCGTTGATGGTGCTCTGCGCCGCCATGGCCTACGCCCGCGCCCGGGCTGGCAGTTACGACGAGCATCGTGCCTGGGCGATCAGGCTGTTTGCTCTGACGGTCGGCTCCTGGCTGTACCGGATGGAATATGGCGCCTGGTTCCTGGCATCCGGTGGCATTGGAACGGCGAGCGGCTTTACCGGCTGGTTCGACGCGATCATGATGTTCTTCTTCTACGTACCCAATCTCATCGTCGCTGAACTCTTCATTCGGGCGCGCTGGCGGGATCGAGGAGCGGTTGCCAGCTTTGCGGCAGCATCGGTGCTCTTGGCTGCAACCGCCTTCATAATCTTCGCGACCTGGAGCTTCACCGCTCGCAGTTGGGGGCCGAGAATGATCAGCGGCCTCACGGACGCAGCACTGTAGGCCATCCGCCAAGCTGTACTGCCATGCCAGATGATCCTGTTACCGTGCGCACCTGAGCACCATCAGGACATCTGCCGTTACTTGCCCTCCCCGGGCGCGGTGCAAGCTGCACAAACGTAGGATCAGGCATGCCTTTTACTGGTTCCGGCATGGAGGGTTGCCGCGCTTCGGGCAACCTGCCGAACAGGACAAAAAGGCGGGTGCGTAGAAACCATCAACGCTCGAAATCTCCGCCGAGCAGTCGAAAAGGCAAGGATGATTGATGACCAACTGGACGACAAGTAACATTCCACCACAACACGGCCGTTCGGCAGTCGTCACCGGCACCGGAGGGCTGGGTTTCGAGACGGCGCTGGCCCTGGCGCGCGTCGGCACTAACGTTGTGATCGCCGGACGCAATCCCCAGAAGGGTGCTGATGCCGTCGCGGCGATCAGAAATGTCGTCTCTGGCGCGCAGGTTCGGTTCGGCAAGCTGGACCTTGCGAACCTTACTTCGATCGCTGAATTCGCCGCGCAGCTCGCACAGGAGCAAGATGGCCTCGAGCTCTTGATCAACAACGCCGGCGTCATGAGAACGCCGAAGCGTCGCGAGACCAGCGATGGCTTCGAGCTACAATTGGGCACGAACTATCTCGGCCATTTCGCTCTTACCGCGCATCTGCTGCCGCTCATGAAGAGGGGGCAAAAGCCGCGCGTCGTGACTGTGGGCAGCGTGGCGGCGCGGTGGGGAGCGATTAACTTCGACGACCTTCAGGCCGAGGGCGGTTACAAGCCGATGCAGGTTTACAGCCAGTCGAAGCTGGCCTGCATCATGTTTGCCTTTGAACTGAACCGACGGAGCGAGGCGGCCGGATGGGGCGTGCAGAGCCTGGCGGCGCATCCCGGCATCTCGCGCACCGACCTGATACCGAACGGGCCGGGCTGGTCGAGTGTACCGGGGTTCGCGCGGCGCTACTTGTGGTTTCTCTATCAGCCCGCATGGCAGGGCGCCTTGCCCACGCTCTTTGCGGCGACAGAACCGGCGGCGCGGAGCGGCGCTTACTACGGGCCTGACCGGCTTGGCGGGACGCGAGGCCATCCGATCCAGGAGAAACCTCCTCGCCAAGCGCTGGACACAGCCGTCGCGGCTCGCCTCTGGGAGATTTCGCTGGAACTGACCAACGTGGACATACTTGTAGGACGCCCGCAGGCCTTGACCGCGCCAACTTGATGGCCTCGGCCAGTCGGCATCTACTTTCTTTCGATATTCCTCGACAGTCAAATGGATGTAGGAATAGGCATGTTTTTTGCCAATTCAGGCATGGAGGTTTAATGCCGTAGCCGTTCTATTGAGGGAGGTAAAAAGCGGGCGCGTTGAGACAATCCTCACCCGAAGTCTCGCTGAACTTTTGAGAAGGCGTGGACTTCATAATGACCAAATGGACGACAAGCAACATTCCACCGCAACACGGCCGTACAGCGGTCGTCACTGGCACTGGAGGATTGGGCTTCGAGGAAGCGTTGGCCTTGGCGCGAGCCGGTTCAAGTGTCGTGATCGCCGGGCGCAACGCGCGGAAGGGCGCTGAGGCCGTGGCCGCGATCAAGAAAGCTATCCCTGGCGGACAAGTGCGGTTTGGGGAGGTGGATCTTGCCAACCTCGCCTCGATCGCGGCGTTCACCGAGCAACTCGCACAGGAGCAGGACAGCCTCGATCTCCTGATCAACAATGCCGGCGTTATGACGCCACCGACCCGTCGCGAGACCTCCGACGGCTTCGAGCTGCAGTTCGGCACCAACTATCTCGGCCATTTTGCGCTTACGGCGCATCTGATGCCGCTCCTGAAGAAAGGGCAGAACCCACGCGTCGTGACCCTCGGCAGCGTCGCGGCACGCCAAGGAGCGATCAACTTCGACGACTTGCAAGCTGAGCGCGACTACAAGCCGATGCCGGTTTACAGCCAATCGAAGCTCGCCTGCATCATGTTCGCATTCGAATTGAGCCGGCGCAGCAAGGCGGCCGGATGGGGCGTCGAGAGCCTGGCGGCCCACCCCGGTATCTCGCGCACCGATCTGCTCCCGAACGGAGCCGGACAGACGAGCGCGCCCGGAATGGCGCGCCGCTTCCTGCCGTTCCTGTTCCAGCCCGCGTGGCAGGGCGCATTACCCACGCTGTATGCGGCGACCGATCCGGCAGCGCGCGACGGCGCCTACTACGGACCTGACAGGTTGGGCGGGACGCGTGGCTATCCGACCGAAGAAAAGCCTCCCATGCAGGCGCACGATGCCTCAGTGGCGGCGCGCCTCTGGGATGCGTCTCAGGAGCTGACGAGCGTGACGTTCGTGTGAAACGTCCAGGTGGTGGTCACCGTTTTACGTCGGGAGAGCAGTGACACCTTGACCTTAACCCGGCGACGATCAACCGGATGCTCCCGGTCATGCTGATCGCAAACGAGTGCATCGTCGCTGACCCTTCGCAACACTGACATCGCCCAACCATCCAAAATTCCATTACTCGGAAGGATTCCTGAAATGACAGACACGCGCGGAGGGAATGGGCCTGGCAAAGCCAAAGCTTCGGGGTTGTCGCGCCGTTCATTTGTTCGATACGGCGCGGCCGGCCTTGCTGTTGCGGCTGTGGGCGGCGGCGTCGCCGTATGGGCGAACAGGCCACCCGTTTCCCCGCGTCAGCAGGGACTGCCGAGGATCCCCGATTGGACGGCGGCCGACATCCCCTCGCTGCGAGGGCGCTCGGCGCTGGTCACCGGTGGCAATGGCTATCCCGTGGGCGATCGAAGCGGCCTGGGCTTTCATGACGCCCTTGAACTCGCTCGCGCCGGGGCGGACGTAACCATCGCGTCCCGGAAGCAAGAACGGGGCGAGGAAGCGGTCAGACACATCAGGAGCATCGTTCCCGGCGCTTCGATCCGCTTCGAGACGCTCGATCTTTCAGACCTCGCTTCGGTCGCCGGATTTGCGGAGCGTATGCGCGCGTCCCGAGGAAGTCTGGATATTCTCGTCAACAATGCCGGCGTCATGGGGCGGAAAAGCCGCGAAGTGAGCGCCAACGGATTCGAGCGGGTTTTTGCCACGAACACGCTTGGTCATTTTGTGTTGACCGCCCTACTGTTGCCGCTGCTTCGCGAAGGCCAATCCCCGCGCGTCGTCTGGGTTTCCAGCAGCCGCTCGTTCATGGGTGCTATCAACTTTGCCGACCTGCAACTGGTTCAGGACTACGACTATGGGGCGGCCTATGACAACTCCAAGCTCGCCCTCCTCATGGTTGCCTTCGAGATGCAGAGGCGCAGTGCGGTGGAAGGCTGGGGTATCTCGGCTATAGCCGCCCATCCGGGCATCGCCCGCACGAACCTCGTCCCGGACGGCCCAGGCCCCGACAGCCTGGAGGGGCGCAATCATCGATACATGCCGTTCATGTTCCAGACGGCAGCCCAGGGCGCCTTGCCGACCCTGTATGCGGCAACGTCGCCGCAAGCGGCGGCTGGCGGATATTACGGCCCCAACGGGGTGATGGGGCTGGGCGGCTTACCCGGCTGGGCCGGGATTCCTGAAAAAGCCGACGACCAGCAAGTTGCGGCGAGGCTGTGGACCACACTTGAGCAACTTGGCGACGTGACATTCGGGCGAATGGGCTGATGCACAAAGTTCTCGCTCGATGCGCGATCCACTGTGCGCGTTGATGCTTGCGCACAACCTCGACGAACTGCTGATCGCGCTTGGCGGCCCAGACGGCAGCGAAATGGCCGACAGCCCAAAGGCCCAGGCCGACGAGCCAGAGGCGGAGACCCAGCCCGAGCGCGGCGGCGAGCGTGCCGTTGAGAATGGCGATCGACCGCGGAGCGCCGCCGAGCAAGATGTGCTCGGTCAGCGCCTGATGGACCGGGACAGAGAAACCCGGCAGCTCGCCGCCATGATGATCGGCGCCGTCGGCCATCAGAGCGCTCCGCCGCCGAACGAGAAGAACGACAGGAAGAAGCTCGACGCGGCGAAGGCGATCGATAGGCCGAACACGATCTGGATCAGGCGGCGCGCGCCGCCGGATGTGTCGCCGAAGGCGAGCGTCAGGCCGGTGATAATGATGATCATCACGGCGATGATCTTGGCCACCGGCCCTTCGATCGATTCGAGGATGGATTGCAGCGGTGCTTCCCACGGCATCGACGAGCCGGAGGCGTGGGCGGCGGGCGCGAGCGTCAACGTGATGAAGGTGACGGACACCGCCGTGGCGATGTGGCGGCGGATGCGCAAAGCATGCTGGATCATGACGGGTCTCCTGTGAGGGGCTGGGTTGCGGGGGTGACGCGGTAGTCGCCGTCGGGGCCGAGGCCCTCGATGCGGGCGAGTTCGGCGAGGCGGCGCTGTGAGCCGCGACCGGACAGGACGGCGACCAGATCGATCGTTTCGGCGATGAGCGCGCGCGGAACGGTGACGACGGCTTCCTGGATCAGTTGCTCCATCCGGCGCAGGGCGCCGATGGCGGTGCCGGCGTGGATGGTGCCGACGCCGCCGGGGTGGCCGGTGCGCCAGGCCTTCAAGAGATCGAGGGCCTCGGCGCCGCGCACCTCGCCGATCGGGATGCGGTCGGGGCGAAGGCGGAGCGAGGAGCGGACAAGGTCGGAGAGCGAGGCGACGCCGTCCTTGGTCCGCATGGCGACGAGGTTGGGCGCGGCGCATTGGAGCTCGCGGGTGTCCTCGATCAGAACGACGCGGTCCGAAGTCTTCGAGACCTCGGCCAGAAGCGCCGCTCGGCGACAGCGCGGCGCAGCGCCTCGGCCTGGCTCGCCGCCATGATTCCGGCGGCCACGTAATCTTCCAGCGTGAAGACCGCGACAGCGGGCTTGCGGATCGCGAAGGTTGGCGCCTGAACGACGGGCGGCAGCAGGCCCTCGAACCGCTCCCCCGTCTCGGGCAGTTCGGCCGACACGCGCGGCGCGCCGGGATGAACCTCGGCGCCGACATGGTGGGCGACCAGGCGGATGATCCGCTCGCCGTCAGACGGCGACAGCAGCTCTCCCGTGTTGGACAGTCCCTCGGAAAGCCGGTCGACCCAGAGCCGCCCATCGGGGTTGAGCATCACCTCGACGATCGCGGGGTCTTCCAGAAACCGGGTGATCGCCGGCCCGAGGGCGGTGCGCAACATGCGCGCGCCGCGAAGGATTGCCTCCGATTTCTGGTGAGTCGCCGCCACGTCGTCCCCGTTCTCTTGCGGGTCCGCGACATGCGGCCCTGGATCGGGGACGAGTAGAAGAGGCAGAAATCAGGGGATTACAACAACCGAAAAGTGGTCGTCGTACTGTGGCGTATAAAGACAGGGAAACGGCGGAATGAAGCTGCACATGCATCGAGCTTAGTGATGCGAAGTTGATCGCGACGCCACCGCCGGCTGGCTTAACCAGTGTGGTCGACAGGGGAGTATAAACAGCACCGACCTTGATCAGCTGGCACCTTTCATCACGTCGATAAAGGCACGGAGGGAAGCGGGCACATGACGATGGCTTGAATAGTAAAGCCGCAGTCCCCCAACCGGGGGCGACCAGTCTTCCAAGAGTGCGATCAATCGCCCGGCTTCCAGCCATGGTCGCGCCGCCGTCTCGGGCACATAAGCAATACCAAGCCCGTCGGCTGCCGCCTCGATCATGAGCATCGTATGATTGAGCGTCATAGCGCCTGAAACATCGATTGCAATCTCCTGCCCATGCCTCTCAAACTCCCACCGGTATAGCTTGCCGATCGGGAGACGCTGTCGAATGCATTGGTGCTGTCGCAGATCTTCTGGTGTGAGCGGCTGGCCGGCTTTCGCCAGGTAGGTGGGCGCGGCAACAGCCAGAAAGCGAAAATCCTCGCTCAGCGGAACCGCTATCATGTCCTGTGGCACCGCTTCGGCAAGCCGGAGGCCAGCATCGAACCCTTGCTCCACGATGTCGATTAGGCGCCCGTCAGTGACCAGGTCGAGCGAGACTTGCGGATAACGCCTTAAAAAGACAGGCACGACCAGCCTCAGTAGCTGGCGCATGGCTTCCTCGCCGCCATTGATGCGCAGCGTGCTGCTCGGATGCCCCCCATCCTCGGCAACTGCGTCGAGGGCCTGATCAAGATCCTGGAGCACCGGCGTCAGCCGTCGAAGAAGATGCTCTCCCGCTTCCGTTGGCGCGACGCTGCGGGTCGTCCGATGAAGGAGCCAGGCCCCAAGGTTGCGCTCAAGCGCTGCGATCGCGTGGCTGAGCGAAGAGCGCGAGACGCCCAGCATGTCGGCCGCTTTTCGGAAGCTCCGGTGCTCTGCGACCGCCACAAGGGCGGCCAGATCCGTCAGTGTCGGCCTCGCCATTGGTCATCCTTGCTCACCAGCTCATGCAGATTAGAGCGCATTATCGCAACAAAGTGGAGTGGCTACATTGTCCTCAATCAATCGAGGATCATGCCATGACGAAAACTTGGTTTATCACGGGGGCTTCCTCCGGACTTGGGCGCATCATGACGGAGAAGCTGCTCGGCCGCGGCGACCGCGTCATTGGAACCGTACGGCGCACAGACGCGCTGTCACACCTCGCGAGCGCCCATGCCGATCAGTTCCACGTAGTCTTGTTGGACCTGATCGATACCGGGGCGGTCCGCGCAGCTATTGACCAGGCGTTCGAACGTGTCGGTCGGATCGACGTGGTGGTCAGCAACGCTGGCTATGGCTTATTCGGCGCGGGGGAGGAACTCAGCGACGAGCAGATTGATCGTCAGCTCGCGACGAACCTCACCGGTTCGATCCAACTTATTCGTGCCAGCCTACCGCACCTGCGATCTCAGGGCGGCGGACGTGTCGTCCAGGTTTCCTCCGAGGGCGGGCAGATCACATATCCGGGCTTCAGCCTTTATCATGCCAGCAAGTGGGGTATCGAAGGGTTCGTCGAGACCGTTGCCCAGGAGGTTGCACCATTCGGGATCGATTTCATCATTGCCGAGCCAGGCCCCACCGATACGAATTTCGGCGCAGCTCTCGATCGGGCGGAGCCCTTCGGGATTTACGAGGAAACGCCCGCAGGCGAGGTTCGCCGGCTCGTCGCTGGCGGTGAGTTCGTGATCCACGGCGATGCCGGCAACACCGTTGACGCAATAATCGAGGCGGCCGACTCGGATCATCCGCCATTGCGGCTCGCGCTGGGCAGCACTGCCTTTGAAAATATCCGCGCCGCGCTCACGAAGCGACTAGAAGCGCTCGAAGCCCAGCGCGATGTCGCCTTTTCCGCCGATCGAAAGGAAGATTGACATGATCAAGCGCAGAGGAATGCTTGTTGCCGGCGCGGCCGCGATGGTCCTTTCCATCGCCACCCCTGTGGCGGCCCAAACCCCGAACAAGGTCATCGGGACTTGGCAGATGACCGCCGCGACAGTCGAGGTGAATGGGACGACGTCGCTTCCCTATGGCCCCGAGCCACAGGGAAAACTGGTGTTTACTAGCGATATGCATTTCGCGGAGTTCCTGCACGATCCGCGCATTCCCCGCTTCAAGTCGAACGAGCGGGGAGGCGGGTCAAACGAGGAGAATAGGGCGGTCAGCGCCGCCTGCGACATCCCATGTAGCGCAGACTAAAGTGATCTTCTGAGTTGAGCATTACTCGACGATTGGAACCCGTCTGTAATCGCGGACGTAGTCGAGAAAAGCCCGCACGGCCGCGCTCGTATGCCGCCGGCTCGGATAATACAGATACCAGCTCGGCAGCTTTTGCTTCCAGTCTCTGAGCAATTCGATAAGCCTGCCTTGTTCGACATCATCACGGACATAGTCCTCGAACAGGTGGGCGATTCCCGATCCCGCAAGTGTGGCTTGGAGCTCTTGATGCGCTGAGCTCAGCGTCAATCGACCTTTCGGGGTGATTTCCACTTCGTCGCCGTCCCTCTCAAATTTCCACGTCGCCATGGTTCCGCCGGGGAAACGACGACGAATACAGTCGTGCTGTAAGAGATCGCGCGGTGTCTCGGGCCGACCGCGCTTGCGAAGATAATCAGGCGAGGCCACGATCGCATATTGCAAGGCGGGGCCCAGGGGCATGGCGATCATGTCTTGAGCGAGCTGGTTCCCGAAGCGCACGCCAGCGTCGAAACCTTGCTCCACGATATCGATGATCGCGGCATCACTGACGATCTCGACGTTGATGTCGGGATAGATTTTCATGAATTCAAAGGCCAGAGGGCAGAGAACGTGGTCGGCGGCCGGACCCGGTGCATTGATCCGCACGGTGCCGGATGGGCGCTCGCGAAGCTGATTGAGATCGTCGATCGCTGTTCTGATGTCGTGCAGGGCGGGCCCTAGTCGCTGGAGAAGCTGCTCGCCCGCTTCAGTCGGCGCGACGCTCCGTGTCGTTCGGTTCAGCAGTCGGATGCCCAGCGCTTCCTCGAGCACGCTGATCGATTGACTGATGGCCGACGACGAAACGCCCCGTCCAAGCGCGGCGGCTCTAAAGCCACCGCAGCGGACGACCTCCTCAAATATCTCTAGGCGGTCCAGGCGTAGTGGTCGCATTGCAAAGTCCTACTTAATAAGCTGATCCATTTTGATTAGCTTATCCGCGCGCCGGCTCTGTGTCATCCTTAGAAAACAGTCGCAAGGCGGCGCCACGGATAGTCGCGCCCCCCACCGCCGATGCTGAAATCAAACGGAACCTGCGATCAGGTATTTGGATGGGATCAAAACTATGGGTGAAATCAGACTGAATCGTCGGAAGATCATGCTGACAGCCGCATCGGCCGTCACGGGGCTGATCCTGCCGACCGGCATGGCCTTTGCGCAAACCGCTTCCGCCACGGCCCAGGCTGGAAATGCCGGCCATTACCGCTTTCGCGTCGGCAACATCACAGCGACCGTGTTGAGCGACGGGCTGATCGGCGGTCCCCCGCGGGTCTACGCCAGCGATGCGCCGGAGGTAGAACTGCAGGAGGTTCTGAGGCACGCCTTCCTGCCGACCGACCGACTGACGCTCAATCTCAACACGCTTCTTATCGAAACGAATGGCAGACGGATCCTCCTCGAAGCCGGAGCCGGGCAGACCATGGGTCCTCAAGGCGGTCGCGTTTTCGAGAACCTGGCCGCCATCGGCTTGCTGCCCGAGGACATCGACGTTGTGGTTGTCTCGCACACGCACCCGGACCATGTCGGCAACCTTCGGACCGCCGACGGCGGTAAGGCATTTCCGCGGGCGACCGTCTTTGCGCCTCGTGCCGATTGGGACTTCTTCGTCCGCAACGATCCGGACCTTTCCTATATGCCAGTGCCCGAGGAATTCCGCCGCAATTTCGCTGCGGCCATCAAGCGGAGTGTTGAGCCCGTCGCGAACGGGATCGAGTTGTATGAGGCCGGCACGGAGATCGTCCCCGGTCTGACCACGCTTCCGGCGCTCGGCCACACCCCCGGCATGGCAAACTTCCTCGTTCAATCCGGGAACGATCAATTGCTGTTGACGGCGGATCTCGCCTACCATCCGATCGTCAATGTCGACCGGCCATGGCTGCCCGGGCCAGACCGCGACAAGGATACCGCTCTCGCCTCCCGACGCCGCATCTTCGACATGGCGGCGACAGACCGGCTCCTCGTACTCGGCTTCCACTATCCGTTCCCGGGCCTTGGTCGGATGCTCAAGACGGACGCAGGCTATTCCTGGGTGCCGGCCAACTGGCAGTTCTAATCCGGTGTGTGATGGAGGCTCCGCAATGACGACATCGAGGCGCACGCTCCTTTCGAGTTTTCTTGCCATGCCGCTCGTGCCGCTGACTGGCGCGATCGCTTTCGGGCAGCAGGCGCCGTCGCTGCCGCTGACGCGCGCCTGCGCCGACGAAGATGAACCCACGCTTGCCCGTGAGGCCGGTCCGTTCTTCAAGCCGAACTCACCATCGAAGCGGGATCTTTATCTTGAGGCGCCGCGCGGCGAGCGCATCACCATCGCCGGCTACGTCCTGGATGATCGCTGCCGCCCTGTGCCGCGTAGCCTCGTTGAAATCTGGCAAGCCGACGAAAACGGCGAGTATGATCGTCAAGGCTTCCGCTTGCGGGGACATCAGTTCGCCGACCAGCAGGGACGCTGGTGGTTCAACACCGTCGTGCCGGCGCTGTATCCGGGGCGCACGCGACACTTCCATTTCAGGGTTCAACGTCCGGGCGGAGATCTTCTCACGACGCAGCTCTTCTTTCCAGGCGAGCCAAGCAATGCGCGCGATCGAATATTTGATGAAACGCTGCTCGTGACGATCAGCCCTGCGGGTGACGGTCAGTTCGCACGCTTCGACTTCGTGGTCTGAGCCTGGGTATTTCAGCCTACCAGATCGCACTCGTCACCGGCTCCTGACAGCGGCGGCTTCGAGAACTGCCGATCCGCATCGAGCATCTTTTCCAGGAGGTTCGATCGCCCAGCCAGAGGCACGCCGAGGTACGCGTATGGGGCAAGCTTTTAATAGAGGAGACTATCGAATGAGCGAACAGCAGGATTCTGGTTTCAGCCGACGTGCCTTTATCGGTGCTCTAGGCACGGGAGCCACCATAGCGGCTACAACGCCTTTCTTTTCTGCTGAAGCCCAAGCCCAAGCAGGAGGGCCAGCGACGGCCTCCATGACACATGCACGAACGCGAACGATTCCGAGAACGGAGCAGACGCTCACCACACTCGGTCTCGGCACGTTCCTAACCTTTGACACCCGCCCGGGCGACGATCGCAGGAATCTCGGCGAGGTCTTTCGGCGCTATGTCGCGGGCGGTGGCCGAGTCATCGACACGTCGCCCCTCTACGGATCGGCGGAAGTCTCCGTTGGCGCGTTCCTTGCGGGCACGCCGGAGGCATCCGAGATTTTCGTCGCCAACAAAATCTGGTCGACCGGCAAATATCTCGGCGATGAAAGCCATGCAGTGGCAAGCTTCGAGCAGTCGAGGCTGCGCATCTGGCGCGACACCATCGACCTCATGCAGTGCCATAGCATCGTCAACGCGCCGGTCGTCATCCCGTTGATGCAGGCCTGGAAGAAGGAAGGTCGCATTCGCCATGTCGGCGTGACCCACCATGAAGCAGGCGCGCAAGATCAGCTCGCCGAACTCGTCGAGCGTGGCGGTGTCGATTTCATCCAGACGAACTACTCAATATTCGACCGCAGCGCCGAGCGGCGCCTGCTTCCGGCGGCGGCAGCCCGCGGGATTGGAGTCCTCATCAACCTTCCGCTCGAAAAGGCGCGCCTAATGAAGGTGGTGGAAGGTCGCTCGCTGCCGGACTTCGCCCGGGAATTCGAAGCGGCGACCTGGGCGCAGTTCTTCCTCAAATGGGTCATGGCGCATCCGGCAGTCACAACGGTGCTGTGTGGCACCTCGAATCCGGAGCATGCCGAGGACAATGTCCAGGCCATGTACGGGCCCTTGCCGGACGAGGCGATGCGCCGGCGCATGGTGCAGCATATGGAGACGATCCCGGGCTTCGCCGATATCGGACGGATGCCATGGTATCCTGGCAAAGACGCCCAATATCAGGGACTGATCCGAGCGGCACAGGCGACAGCTCGTGCTCGTATAGGCCATTGAGCTTTCGAATTCGCGAAGCAGTTGCTCTCGCGAGCTTTCCTTACAATGCGATCTTCGCGGACGGTATCCGTCGCGCAGGAGCTCAGGGGTGCCCAACCGGTCGCTGCTCGACTAGGGAGCGAGCATCCACGGCTTTGGAATAGCGGCGCGGCGACAACCCCATGACACGGGTAAAAGCGGTGTTGAATGCGTTCTCTGATTCGTAGCCAACAGCGCGCGCGATATGCGCCAGCGTCTCACTTCCGCTAGCAAGCCGCTCGGCGGCCAGCATCATCCGCCAGCGTGTGAGATAAGCGACCGGCGTCTCTCCCGTTTTCTCGCGGAAACGTCGCGCAAAGACGGTTCGTGACATGCCGACATGCACGGCAAGTTCTTCGAGCGTCCAGCCGCGGCTCGGATCGGCGTGAATCGCGCCGATGGCGGAGCCGACGTTCGGGTCGGCCAAGCCGGCGAATAATCCGATTTCCGTGCCGGACTGCTGCGTCAGATAAAGGCGGAGCGTCTGCGTCAGCATTATATGTGCAAGATGCTGCGCTACGAGAGACGCGCCCGGCTGCGCTTCCCGCAGTTCCTGCATCATCAACTCGATCGACCAACGGAGCGTCGCCTGGTCCGCGGCAGCCTTCAGGTGCACGACGGGCGGCAGCGTTCGGAGCAGCACGTCGGCATGCCGACCGCTAACTTCGAACCGGCTTCCGGTCAGCAGCACGTCTCCGCCGCCGTTGTAGATGACAGTCTCTCCGTCTCGGTCCGGCGCAAGGGCTTCGCTTGCGAGCGTCGGCGCCAGCGCTGGGTCGCTGGAAATCCGCACCGGGCGTCCGCTCGGAAGCACGAAACAGTCGCCGGTGACGATCTGGACCGGCTCTCCCGCGTCCTCAAGCGCCAGCCAGCAACTGCCGCGCATCACCGCGTAGCATTTGATGCGGCCGGCAAGATCGTCCAGCCGCAGCGACCAGTCGCCGCCGGCGTCGAACCCGGCGGTGATGTAGCTGCGCGGCTTCAGGAGCGAGAGAATTTCGGAAAGTGGATCCATGGAACGGTACGATCGCGAAGAAAAATGATATCACCAGCTAGAGAACGTACCGCGGATCCGGGCTATTTGCATCTCCGAACCGACCGGTCATCGGCCGATAAGGAGAAAAAAGATGAAAGCAGCAGTCGTCACAGATTTCGGAAAGGCGCCAGCCTATGGCGATTTCCGGGACCCCGTCGCGGGGGAAGGAGAAACGATCGTGCGGGTTCACGCTGCGCCTTTGAGCCCAATCGTCAAGGCCCTGGCTTCAGGCAGGCATTACACAAGCGGCGCCCAAGCGGGTTTCGTACCAGGCGTGGACGGTGTTGGCACCGACCCGGAGGGCCGACGAGTATATTTCCTGTTCCCCAAAGCCCCCTTCGGCTCGATGGGCGAACTGGCGCTGGTATCGGATGAAATGATCGTTGCCATACCCGATAAAATATCGGACGTGCGCGCTGCCGCGGTTGCGACCGGTGGCTTGGCGTCCTGGGTCGCCCTGACGCGGAGGGCGCCGCTTCAGCCGGGCGCCACCGTTCTCGTCAATGGCGCGACGGGTGCTGCTGGGGGGATGGCCGTGCAGATCGCGCGGCACTTCGGCGGGCACAGGGTTATCGCAGTTGGTCGCAACAAGACGACGCTGGACCGGCTCGATGTCGAGTCGCGCATCGCTCTCGACGGCGGCGCCGACGAGGCCTTGCGCGCGGAATTCGACCGCGGGGTCGATCTCGTGCTTGATTTCCTATGGGGCGAGCCCGCCGCAAGGGTCATTGGCGCCGCAACGAAGAACCGGGGGGCACGAAACGGCGAGCCGCGTGTGCGCTACGTGCAACTCGGCACAGTGGCGGGCGATGAGATTTCGCTCCGTGGCGATGCTTTGCGCAGTTCGGGGATCGAATTGATGGGCAGCGGCATCGGCAGCGTCGCCATCCGGGAATTGTTGGCCGGCGCGCGCGAGCTTCTGATGGAGACGAACAAGGCCGGATTCGACGCGCCGGTCACTACGCTGCCGCTAACCGCCGTAGGCGAAGCTTGGGCGGGCTCATCTGATGTTCGCTATGTGCTCTGCCCAGCGCTGGCATCAAAGTAGCTTGCATCAATGATGTCGGCCAAAAGTCCGGGGCCTGTGGGGTTCCAGTTGAGGCGGGCTCGTGTCCAATCGCTTGAGGCTGGCTGGCCAATGGAGGCGAAGCCGAAGAACCAGCCGAAATGCTCCTGGGCTTCCTCCACGGATAGCGACACGCACGGAATACCGAGACCTCCGGCAATCGCTTCCGCGATCTCCCGGAACGGAATGCCCTGTTCGGCCACGGCATGATATGTCTCGGCGCTCGCGCCGCCTTCGACAGCAAGCCGAAAGGCGCGGGCGGCATCGTCCACATGCACCGCCGGCCAGGCGTTGTGTCCATCTCCGATATAGGCCGATCGGCCCGTCCGTCGTGCGATATCGATCAGCATTGGGACAAAGCCATGATCACCCTTGCCATGCACGGATGGAGGCAGGCGCATGATGCTCGTCGGGATGCCGCGATCGGAAAGCGCCTTGGCCGCCGCCTCAGACGCCCGGGGATAAGTGCCCGACGGCGGGAAGGCCGGATCGGCCTCGACGGTGAGAGGCCCCGCTGCATCCAGGAAGGCGACGCCCGCCGTGACGATAAATGGCTTTTGCGTGCTCTCGATAGCTGCCCCGAGCGTCTCGATCGCCGTTCGGTCGATCGCGCACGCTTCGGCGAAACGCGAGAAGTCGTGCACGAAGCCTGTATGAATAATCCCATCTGACGTCCGGGCACCCTGCCGAAGCGTTTCAGGCATTTCGAGATCACCGCGGAGGACCTCCGCGCCCATCTTTGCGAGTGCATCCGCACTGCGGTCGGAACGGGCAAGCCCCAGAACCTGGTACCCCTGCGCGAGGAGTTCCCTCACTACGGCAGAGCCGACAAATCCTGTTGCGCCGGTAATAAACATTTTCATGGCCAAATTCCTTCTTGTTCATGAGAAGAATATCGGGCAAAGTTATCCTGTTAAATACGTGACGTTATAGTGGTATAATGACTGACAGGCTGGATGCCATCGATAACGGAAATCGCCTCGGTGCGTTCTTGAAGGACCGCCGACAGCGGCTCGATCCCGTAGCGCTTGGTTTTGGAGGTCGCCGCCGGACGCCGGGCCTGCGGCGCGAGGAAGTTGCTCTACGGGCTCATATCAGTACGACATGGTATACTTGGCTGGAACAAGGGCGCGGTGGCGCGCCATCGCCGCGTGTGCTGGATAGCCTCGCCGACGCGCTCATGATGACCGAAGCGGAGCGGGAACATTTGTTCCTTGTCAGCATTGGCCGTCCACCGAAAGCCCCTGCCTTTGCGCGTGATGGCATATCTTGGCGACTACAGCGGTTCCTCGACGCCATGCCTTTGATCCCCGCAACGGTCGCGACCTCGACTTGGGACATCGTTGGCTGGAATCGCGCGGCGAAACTCGCTCTTACAGACTACGAAGTGCTACCGCCGGGCGAGCGGAACATCTTGCGGCGGATGTTTCTCGACCCGGCAGCGCGTGCCGCGCAGAGCGACTGGGAGTCCGTGGCCCGGTTTCTAGTCGCAACTTTTCGGGCGGAAACCGCTCGCGCTGGCGAGGACAGCCGTGCTGCAGAAATCGTGGCCGAGATATCTGAGAAGAGCAGCGATTTCGCGCGCATGTGGACAGAAAATGACGTGCAGACGACCGGCGAAGGGGCGAAGACGATCCGCCACGCGATTGTTGGCGAGATAACCTTCGAGTTCTCGTCTTTTGCGATCGATGGCCGACCGGACCTCAAGTTGATGATCTATAATCCGGCAGGCGAAGCCGATCTGGAAAAGATGGGCAAGCTCTGCGGCTGAGGTCGAGTTGCTTGCGGCTGGAGTGTATCGGAAGGCCGGCTCAGCCGAGTACGGCGACCTTGAGCGTGTCCTCGCACCACTGGCGAAAGGTTGTCGGCGTTGAGTTTTCCGGCGTCCTCGACACTGCCAGGTCGAGACCCTGACCCTTCGCCCGGGCCATGTCCGTCATGCCCTGTGCCATGGCCTCTGACATGCCGAACTGCACGAAGCGAGCCTTATAGGCCTCGAAGCTGATCTGCTGGTAGGTCACCACCTTGCCGAGCACATCGGATATGATCCCGGCCATGTCGTTGAACGAAATGTCCTCAGGCCCGAGGACCGGCACCTCGCTCTGGCCCGTCCAACTGTCATCAAGCAGCCAGCGGGCCGCGACCGTTGCGATGTCGCGTGTCGCAACGCTGGGAAGCTTGAGATCGCCGGCGATCGGCAGGAAGAACTTACCCTGATTTCTGATCGCAATTGCCTGGCGGACGATATTGTCCATGAAGGATGGCATGGCCAGGGCACGGAATGGGACCCCCGTACTGGCGATCAAGTCGTCCATCGCCAGCGAGCCGGTGACAAAGCCCGCCTTGTCGGCGACGGGTGAACCGCGCCCGAGCGCCGTGATCGAAACCACGCGCTTGATATCTTGCTCCTTCAGAATCGCTGCCGCGGGACGGGTGAAATCGACGTAGGCCGCCTTGACCGAAACGGCCTTCGGGTCGGGAGGCACGAGCCAGAATACCGCGTCGGCGCCGCTGAACGCTTGATTGACGACGCCAGGATCCCCGTGAGAGCCTTTGAGGACCTCGACGCTATTTCGCACATCTTCGGCCAAGTGTGATGGATCGCGCACAATCACTCGGATTGGCGCGCTCGACATGAGAAGATGTTGAACGACTTGACGGCCAATATCGCCAGTGGGGGCAGTTATAACAATCATGTTTTACTCCAGTGTTTGAAGGTGCAAGTTCGGCCGGCGCGTCCCGCACCGGGCTGACCAAGCAAATGTGCCGTCGCTAGCATTTATGTTCGGCCTCGAAATTATGCCGTTGCCTTAGGACGGTCTATGCTTCATAAGCCTCATTATCTTTGCAATCGTCCGAGACGGCCCATGGATCCACTTTCAGACGTCCTTTCTCTGCTCAAGCCACATGCCTACGTCTCATCCGGCTTCGACGCCGGCGGCGACTGGGCTGTCCAGTTCGGCGACCAGCACAAGCTCATCAAATGTTATGCGGTCGTGTCGGGTGACTGCTGGCTCACCGTGGACGGTATTGCCGACCCGGTGCGCCTTGTGGCGGGGGATTCTTTCGTGCTGCCGACCGGTTGCCCATTCCGGCTTGGCAGCAGCATCGATGGGCCCGCCGTTGGGGCAGGGGAGATATTCCCGGCCGCGCGAAGGGGCGGCGTCGTCACGCTTAACGGCGGCGGGGGATTGTTTCTTGTGGGCAGCCGCTTCGGCGTGAAGGGTAATCACGCCGATATGCTGCTGGGCCTGCTTCCGCCGATCGTGCACATTCACGAGCAACCGGAGCAGGCAGCCCTGCGTTGGTCTGTCGAACAAATGATGAAGGAACTGCGTGAAGAGCAGCCTGGCAATGCCCTTGTCGCGCAGCATTTGGCCCATATGATGCTCGTGCAGGCACTACGTGTGCACCTGGATACGGGCGGCGGCGACCGCGTCGGCTGGTTCTTCTCTCTGGGGGATAAGCAGCTTGGCGCCGCGATCAAGGCAATTCATGCCGAGCCCGCTTATCAATGGACCCTTCAAGAGCTTGGTGAGATTGCCGGCATGTCGCGCTCGACTTTCGCGCTCAGGTTCAAGGAGCGTGTCGGCGAGCCGCCGATGCAGTACGTGGCGCGATGGCGGATGCTGCTTGCCTGCGACAGGCTGGAGAATTCAAGCGATCCCGTCGCGACGGTCGCCGCTTCGCTCGGCTATGAATCGGAAAGTGCATTCAGCACGGCCTTCAAACGCGTCATGGGCTGCTCGCCTCGCCAATACGGGCGCTTTCGGAAGGCGGGGCCGGAGGCGAGTTACGTTGCCGCAAGCTCGCGGTCCCATGAGCGGCGCCCGGATTCCGAGAATGGTAGCCGTCGCGTTCAGCACATTATTGCTGTGGCGGCAGCGGACGGGCGACGTGCGTCGGATCAAAGGCCTGCCCCGGCCAGCCGCTAAGATTGCACGGACACGTCCGTATTGCTGCGCGCGTTTCTATCGAGGAACGGCAGGCGTGATGTTGGCTGCCCAGTCAATGCCAGGATCGCGTTCGCGACCGCCGGTGCAATTGGCGCTACCCCCGGCTCCCCCATACCGGTCGGCCGGCCCGTGGAGGCGATAACGTGGGTTTCGACGACCGGCATCTCGTTCATACGCACAACCAGGTATCGATCGAAATTGGTTTCCTGAACGATACCGTCCTTTAGCGTGATGGCGCCATACAGGGCAGCAGACAGACCGAAGCCGATGCTCCCCTCCATTTGCGCTGCGATCTGGTCGTGCGCTACGGCGATACCGCAATCGACGACAGCAACAACGCGGTGGACGATGGGCCGGTCGTCGACCAATCGCACCTCGGCGACCTGGCCAACGATCGTGCCGAAGGCTTCATGGATAGCGAGCCCGCGCGCCCAGCCGGGCTCGATCGGACCGCCCCAGCCGGCCCTCAGGCAAAGCTCGTCAAGAACTGCGAGCCGTCGCTTGTCCCCCGCCTTCTCGTAAAACACACGCCGGTACGCTGCCGGGTCGAGACCGGCGCGCCGGGCAAGTTGATCGACAATATGCTCCATTACCAGGGCGGTATAGGAATGACCGACTGAGCGCCACAGGCCGACCACGACCGGAAAAGTTGGGGTGAAGATCTTGCCATCGACGGTCGAAGCGGTCGAGAAATAGGGCGAGTGGGTGATCCCTTCGGTCGCGAGAGAGTTCGGCCCAACGGGAAGAAGCGATTGGCAGACGCTGTGGATGCGCCAGCGCGTCGGAAACCCGTCCGGACTCAATTGAACCCACACACGGTGATGCGACATCGGCCGGAAATAGCCGGATGCTATCTCGTCCTCGCGGCTCCACATCAGCTTGACAGGGCGGCCATCGGTCCGCTTGGCGATCCGCACACATTCGACGAGATAGTCAGAGCTCAGAACGCCGCGGCGGCCGAACGACCCGCCGGCAGGCACCACTTCGATGTCGACCTTGCCGGGAATGGTGCGGGCGGCAAACGCAGCATAGACCTGGTCAACCGTCGCCAGATGCGCGCCCGATGTGATCGAGACGTCCCAGCCATTCACCTGGGCAACACAGTCGAGTGTCTCCATGGGCGCATGCGCGAGATAGGGAAAGTCGAAGGCGAAATCCGCGACATCACCATCGAACGGGACCTCAGGATCGTCGCCCTTGGAATCGAACTCGGCCGGTTCCACATCGCTGCGTCCTGCCGCGATATCGTGATAGTAGCGGACGAGTTCGTGCGTGGAGCGCGTTTCGGCTTCGCTGTCGTCCCATTCGATGCGAAGCGCATCGCGCCCCTTCCATGCGGCAAAGGTCGTTTCGGCGACCACGGCAACGCCGGTTTCGATCGCGAAGACATCGACGACACCCTTCACCTTGCGCGCGTCGGATGCATCGAACCGCGCCAGCGTGCCGCCGAAGCGGGGGCTATGCGCGACCATCGCGACCAGCATGTCCGGGCGCTGGATGTCCTGCGTGTAGACCTGGGCGCCCGTGCTCTTCGAAAGGCTATCCTTGCGCCGCACCTTGTCGGTGCCGATCAGCCGATAGTCCGCTGGCCGTTTCAGCACGGGCGACTGCTGTGGTTGCAGGCGAGATGCGTCGGCGAGCAGTTCGACGAAGGTTACGGCGCGGTTCGAGCCGGGTTGGGATACAATCCCGTCGCGCACCGTGATCGCGCCGATTGGAACGCTCCAGCGAAGGGCGGCCGCCTCGACGAACATGGCGCGCGCTGCAGCACCGGCATTGCGCATCAGGTCCCAATTGGATGCGATGCCGTTTGACGCTCCTGTCATCTGTGGGCCGTAGGCGCGAAAATTGCTGCGTGAATCGACGACGCGCACTCTGTCCCAATCCGCGTCGAGCTCCTCGGCGACGATCGCAGCGAGACCGGCATGGATTCCCTGGCCCAGTTCTTGCTGCTTGTTGACGATCGTTACCCAGCCGTCATCGGTAATACGGATGAAGGGCCCGAAAGCGCTGGGCTCGGGATCGTCACCGCCTCCCTGAAGGATCGCGCCGGCGACCTGCATCGGGTTGGTGGCGATGTAGCCGACGACCAGCGCGCCGCCGATCAGCGATCCACCCAGGATCAGCCGGCGGCGCGTCAGCCGGAAGCACGATTTCTTTTCAGATGGATCGGTCATGGGCGTCGTCCTATCGGGGTTGGTGCGTTCGGCTCATGGTGGGCAGACGGCATCGGTTTCCAGCCAGGCCTTGATCAGCGCTCCGAATTCCGCCTGCGTGCCGGGCGCAGCTCTCCGGTCTGCCCCCGGGGTCCATGCCCAGCCGACCAGTTCGTCCTCTGTCATGTGGCGGAGCAGTTCTTCCCGCGTCATATGCGAGCGCGCCGGATCCAGAAGCTGCCTGCAGATATCGCCGAGCGTCTTGCCCTGCCAGGCCATCTCGATGGGAGCGAGCTTCCAGTCTATATTGCCTGGAACACCCGACACTTCGAAATTCTCGGCCTGATGGCAGGTGCTGCAGCGCAGCGTCGGTGCGCCACCACCATCAACGCCGCGTGTGACCCAAGGCGTGTGGGGGCGCAGGCTATCTGTCTGCGTTGGCCGATCGGTTCGCGGATGACAGTTCATGCAGCGCGGGTGCTGGATCACGCGACCCGCTTCCTCGAACAGCGCTATCGATCGCGCCCGTGGATCGGCGATCGCATCAAAGTAGGCAGCCAGACGCAGGCGCTCGATCTCGACAGGCTGCAGCCTGGCCGCGAGCACCTGTGTCTGCGGCATGGTCCGGGGGTATAGCGCGTAGGCAAGGCCGCCCGCACCCACCACCACCACGATCAGCCCAAGTAAAGACAAGACGCCAACCTTAAGTCGGCGACGCCAGTTCCCGAAGGCGGGTGCATGCCAGCTCATGTCGGTGAACCCAACTTCGACGCCGCGTCGTGGATTGCGGCACGAACACGGTTGTATGTCGCGCATCGACAGAGGTTGCCGCTCATGGCCAGATCGATATCGCGGTCGGTTGGTTTCTCGGTGGCGCGAAGCAACGCGATCGCGCTCATCACCTGCCCTGATTGACAGAAGCCACATTGTGGGACGTCGTGCGCAACCCAGGCGTCCTGTATTGCTCTCACGTCGGCGCCTTCTATCGCCTCGATCGTGATGATCCGCGCGGAGGAAGCGACCTCCAGCGAGAGTGTGCAGGAACGCATCGGCTGGCCATCGACATGCACCGTGCATGCGCCGCATTGCGCAGCACCGCAGCCATACTTAGTGCCGGTCAGCTTCAATGTATCGCGAAGCACCCAGAGGAGGGGAGTTTGTCCGTCATCTTCGACGTGGTGAACCTGGCCATTGACGGAGATCGCATACGACATGAACAACTCTCGTGATTAGCTATTTCACCTGAGAGGCTATTCTTTCCCGGCTCAAACGAACACGCGCGATCCTTTAAATAATTTGCCCATTCCTACAAATGGATGATTGGCCGCCTTGATGGGACGAGGGAATCGCCGCACCCTTCAATTCGAGAAAGTGGGAGAGTCGCTTTCACC
This sequence comes from Mycoplana azooxidifex, assembly GCF_014196765.1. GTDB lineage: Bacteria > Pseudomonadota > Alphaproteobacteria > Rhizobiales > Rhizobiaceae > Mycoplana > Mycoplana azooxidifex. Next base: position 86,291 of record NZ_JACIEE010000014.1, on the reverse strand, counting down.
GGAAGCCTTTTCAAGCGGTGGGAACGCCCCCGAGACAAGATGATAAAGGCCTGTAGCTAAGGCGGCGCAGAGATTAAAAAGGAGCCCCCCATAGCTGCGATGTCGCGCGGCTATGTGGGCTGGGCCAATCCACCAGGTGGCCGAAGAAGGTCAGGCTTCCAGCGCTGCCTTAACTCGCTCTGGAGTGAACGGATAATGGCGAAGCCGCAGACCCCCGGTGAGGCGCGCGACAGCGTTTGCGATTGCCGGACCCGCGGGAGGGAGGCCAGCCTGACCAATGCCGCCAAAAGGACTCCCGGGTGTCGGCACCACGGCGACCTCGATCTCAGGCGCCTCGGACATGCGGATCACCCGATACGTGTCGAAATTCGACTCCTGAACCTCGCCATTGACGACGTTGATCTGCTCGAACAGGGCATGGCCGGTACCGTTGGTGATGCCGGTCATCATCATGGCTTCGATATGGAGGGGCTGGATAGCCACGCCGGCATCGATCGCGCACCAGACCTTGTGCACCCGGATTTGGCCAGTGTCGCGGTTGAGCGAAACCTCGGCGACCTGGGCGCAATGCGAGCCGAAGGCATCGGAGTAAGCCAAGCCGAGCCCCCTACCGTCCCGGGCGCGATCCCACTCAGCCATCCGGGCAACGGTCTCGATCACCTTGCGCGCGCGCGGCTGGTCCTTGAGAAGTTCTAGGCGCAGCGCGGCGGGATCGATGCCTCTGGCGGCTGCAATCTCGTCGATGACACATTCGATCGCAAACCGCGTATAGCCGACCCCCACCGCGAACCAGAATCCAATGGCGAGACCCTTGTCCTGCCGCAAGTATTCGATCTGGTGGGCCGGCACGGCGTAGTTGAATTTTGCGCCTTCGGTCACGACGTCGTCGTGACCGCCTGCCTCTGCGAAGACGGGCGGCAAAGTGCGTGCAAAGATCGAGTCGGCGACGATGCGATGCCGCCAGCCGACGATGTTCCCCTCGGCATCGAGCCCGACCTTCACGTGCTGTGCCTCGAGTGGCCTGAACGTGTCGTGCCGGACGTCATCTTCACGGCTCCAGATGACCTTAACCGGCCGGCCCTCCACGGCCTTGGCCAGCGACACCGCATCAACGATGAAATCTGCCTCCGCCTTGCGCCCGAAGCCGCCGCCGAGCAGGGTTGTGTTCACCTTGACCTTATCGGGCGTGGTGCCCACTATCTCTGCCGCGAACCCCTGTGTGCCTGTCGGACCCTGGGTCGGCGCCCAGATCTCCACCCTGTCGCCGGTGACGAGTGCTGTGGCGTTCATCGGCTCCATGGTTGCGTGGGCGACATGGTCGCTCATGTAGTCGACCTCGATCACCGTCGTGGCCCCGGCGATCGCGGCCTCAGCATCACCATTGGTGTGCGCAGGTACACCTTGCTGGCTAAGGTCGCGGCCGACGGCGCGATACTCGTCGAGCAGCCGCTGGCTTGTATAATTTCTGACCCGTGATGTCGTGCTCCAGGTCACCTTGAGCAGATCCTTCGCACGCTTCGTAGCTTCAACTGTTTCTCCGATAATGCCGACGCCGTAGGGCAGCGCGACGATATGGGTGATGCCGGGAACATCGCGCGCTTCGGCGTCGTCGATGGTCTCCGGCCGTTCGTCCTGAACCGGCGCCCGCAGAACCGCTCCAAAGAGCATGTTCGGAAGCTGGACGTCGATACCGAAGACGGCGGTGCCATTGATTTTCGAGGGCACGTCTATGCGCAGGATTGTTCTGCTGCCAATATAGCGCCACCTGTCGCTTGGCTTTAGATCAGCTTCAGTCGCCTGCGGCAGTGGATCCGGAAGTACGGCTCTAGCGGCGATCTCACCGTAGTCGAGCGAGCGGCCCGAGGGTGGATGCACGACCTTATGGGGCTCGGTCTCGAGTTCCTTCACTGGCACGTTCAGCATGCCAGCCGCGCCTGCAAGAAGGACCAAGCGGGTCTGGGCGCCGGTTAGCCGGAGCAGTGCATTGTAGCCGCGCGTAGACTCGCTACCACCGGTGAGTTGTATCCCGTAGAAGCCGGGATTACCGTAGGTCTCGGCATCGGAGGGTGCCTGCACGACCCGCACACGGTTCCAATCGGCATCTAGCTCCTCGGCGACGAGCAGCGGCAGTGTTGTTGTGATGCCTTGGCCCATCTCGACCGCAGGCGAGATGATGCTGACTGTGCCGTCCGCCGCGATCGTGACCCAGGCGTTAGGACGGAAGTCACCTTGGGCGGAGGGGGCTATGTCTGCACCGTATGCAAGTCCGGGCGGTCTCCCGAACGCGACTGCGATGCCTAAGCCACCGACAGTGACGAGGAAGCTGCGCCGCGACAGTGCGCGGCTCTGAGGCTGCAAGATGTGGGTCATGGCTCAGCCCTCCTGTGCTGCGCGTTGGATCGCGCTGATGATGCGGACATAGGTCCCGCAACGACAAATGTTGCCGTCCATGTGAGCGATGATCTGCTCGCGAGTGGGGGCGGGAGTGTGTTCGAGGAGTGCTGCCGCCTGCATAATCTGGCCGGACTGACAGTAGCCGCATTGCGGCACCTGCTCGGAGATCCAGGCCTTCTGCAGTGGATGGCTTGCGTCCGGCGATAGACCTTCAATGGTGGTCACTTCTCGGCCCGCAACGTCTTCCAGGAAGGTCTGGCATGAGCGTGTCGGTTCTCCGTCGATATGGACAGTGCACGCGCCGCATTGCGCAATCCCACAGCCGAATTTGGTGCCGGTGAGCTTCAGATGCTCGCGGATCACCCAAAGGAGCGGCGTATCGGGTTCGGCGGCGACATCAACCGCTCGCCCGTTGATCGTGAAGGTCGTCATGAATGCTTCTCCTCAATCTGGTGATTGGCTCTCGAGATAATTGATGATTGCAGCCCGTTGTGCGCCATCGGGGATGCTGACGGTCATCCGTGTCCCCCGGATCATTTGGCGCGGCGCGGCGAGAAAGGTCTCGAGTGACTGGGGATCCCAGGTGATGCCGGAAGATTGCATGGCCAGGGAATAGTTCGCGCCTTCGACGCTGCCGGCAGTCCGGCCGATAACGCCAAAGAGTGAGGGTCCCATTTTGGTTTGTCCCGGCTCGATGTTGTGGCAGGCGGCGCAACGCTGCCGGAACAAAGAACAGCCCGAAAGGCAAAAGAATTGTAAACAGAGCGCCCGCCGGTCCTTTGATCCGACCTGCTGCAGGAGCGATTATGGAATGGATCGTGGTGCAAATCATTGTATCGCCTCCATAGTCAGGCGATACGATAGTTATGCCTGTAGAAACGATCTATGCTCGGAAATCCGTAATATCTTTTCGATCGTCCGAACTTGATGTTTGATATCCTGATGGATGCGCTCACTACTGTAGCCGTGTTGGCACCACGTTTCAGCCGATATGCAGGACGTCTCGGCGACTATTTCGCCAATGTTAACGCACTGTGCAGTCTCTCCCGCCAAGCCGAGTCTGCGTGCTCGCCATTACTATTCTGGCAGTTGAGGCCGTTGTCCTAGACGGACGCTTTGTCCTGTTAGCGCTTTCGCCGACTCCTCCGCGAGCCACGCGTTGGTCGAAGAGTGAGCCACGCCGCATGAGGATTGCTTGGAGCTGGCTAGCCGTGGTTGCATCGCGCTGAAGGGGCTCGCAACGCCGGCCCAGTGCCCCGGCTAGCCGCACGAGATGTTGTCAATCCTTCGCGTTTCCTGATTGTAGGAGACCCAGATCTGAAGTTCTTGCGCACGCTGAATAGGACAGACGCCATGTCGCATCTGCTGGTTTTGTTGGAAGCGAATCTAGTGGCTGTCAGACGAAGCGCTGAAATTCCGACGCTCGGCACTGGTTGCCAAAGTAGAATTTGCGCGAGCCGTCTGGGGACTCCGCAATCCAGACACCCGGCTGACGTGGATGGTTCCGGATGGTCGAGTTTTCAGGAGCCCAGTACGTGAATGGCGGCCGCGGATCGGCAACCATCACGACGTCCGGTGTGGCAAGCGGAGAGGCCGCAACCGGAGCCACCCCTGCAGACGTGCAGCTGATCATGGCCGGCACGAATGCGACTGCCATGCCGAGGAAATAGAGCGAAGGCCGGATACGCATAACGAACCTCAACGGCAGGTATTCATGTTGTGGTAGATAAGCGTGACGCGGTGCGCCAGATCACGGAGCAGACATCGGCTTATCATTGCCGTCTGCAGCAGATCAGTACCGCCGACACGGCTGCCAGTGCTGCAACGCCAGAGGCGACGTAGGCGATGTTTCCAAGTCCCCAGTGAGATATCACCAAGCCGCCGATGATCGCTCCCAGTCCCGTACCGGCATTGGCGGCGGATACGTTCAAGGTGCCGGCCAGCGCCTGCGCGTGAGAGGCCGACTTCATCACCCGCACCTGGCAGATTGGAAACAGCGCCGTATAGGCAATGCCCCAGATCGCAAGCGCGGCGCCCAACATAGAGAGCGAACCTGACAACGGCACGCTGGCCGCCATACCGACTCCTAGCAAGACGGAAAATGCAGCGGTGGAGCCTAGCGGGCTGCGGTCAACCAAACGTCCGCCCAGCCAGTTGCCAATCAGGCCGATAGCGCCGAACCCCATCAGCCACCACCCCACATGTGCCGGTGCCACCCCGGCGACGCGCTCCAGCATGTCAGCCAGGTAGGTGTAGGCGGTGAACATCGCGGTGAACACTACCACTGACAATGCGACATTGCCGATAAAGTATGGGTCCTTGAGGATACTGGCCTGCTCCGCCAGACGCAGTCGTCGGGGCATGGCCACAGTCGGCATGAAGATCGTCAGGGCCAATGCCATTGCAAGCGATAGAGCGGCCAGAATCCAGAAAGTCCCACGCCAGCCAATAGCGTCCGATGCCAGCGTACCCAGCGGGATGCCGAACAGCAAAGCAGCGGAGATGCCGAGATACACCTGGGAAACCGCGCGCCCGGCTCGCTGCGTCCCTACGATCTGACCGGCTGTCTCACTGGCCGTGCCCCAAAACACTGGCAGCACCAGTGCAGGAATGAATCGAGCGACACCGAGAACCCAAATGTTTGGGGCAACCGCGGCCAAGGCGTTGGAGGCGGCAAAGACTAGAAGAATGGCGATGAACAGGCGTTTGCGCTCGAGGTGGGATAACAGTGCAGTAAGGACTGGACCGAACAGCATGACTGTGAAGGCGAACAGAGTGACGAGCTGGCCCGCTGCCGAGATCGAAATCTCCAGGTCTCGCGCCAGAGAGGGCAGCAGCCCCACGATGAGGTACTCAGTCGTGACGATAACGAAGGCCGCTACCGCGAGAATGGCGATTGAGAGGCCGTCACGGCTGACCGAAGCGGCGGCGCTCGGCGCTGTAAGGGAAGACATTCAAAAGGCTCCTGTGTGATTTCACGATTGCCTTGACCATATTCGAGAACTAAATTCTTATCTCGGATATATTTTCATCCAATTGCGGAACTATGATCCGCAATGTGAGGAAGCATGTTTCCATCGGAGCGACTCAAGGGCATCGAAAACTTTGTGGCAACGGCTGACGCGGGAAGCTTCACTGCGGCGGCGGAGCGACTGAACCTAACTAGTTCCGCGGTCAGCAAGAGTGTGGGGCGTCTCGAGGACCGGCTCCGCACCCGACTCTTCGAACGCACGACGCGACGCCTTGCCTTAACGGACGCGGGAGTGGCGTTCTACCGCACTTGCGTACGTGTGCTGTCGGAATTGGAAGAAGCCGAAGCGGTACTCGCTGCGCAGCGCAGCGAGCCAATAGGCCGCTTGCGGATGGATGCGCCCGCGACGTTCGGCCGACTACGTGTCTGGCCGCTGATGCTGCGCTTCGCGCAGCAGCACCCGCACTTGCGACCCCACGTTTCCTTCACGGACCGTTTCGTGGATCTGCTCGACGAGGGTATCGATGTGGCGATTCGCATCGGCGGCGCGGATCATTGGCCCGGGTCCGTGGGCCATCGCTACCTCGGTAGCGAACGCCTAATCTTCTGTGCCTCCCCTGACTACCTGACCAAGCTGGGAACGCCGGCATCTTCAGTCGAACTGGTTCAATACGATGCCGTGCTGTATGGCAGGGCCGATGGCACAACCAGCCCATGGCTGATCACGCATGGACCCGGCACGACCGAACGGCGGACGATGGAAGGCCGCATCACCGTTGGCAACGGTGAGGCTCAGGTGGCCGCGGTCAAAGCAGGATACGGCATTGCACAATTGGCAACATGGTTGGTTTGCGAAGAGATTGCGCAGGGTCAGTTGGTGCAAGTTCTGCCGGAATTGGCAACTCAAGGTCTCCCGCTAAACCTGGTTTGGCCCGTAGGGCGGCAATTGCTGCCCAAGGTGGACGCCATGTTGGAATTGCTTTCTGCTGAGCTGCAGATTGCCTAGTCAGCCCTTGAGGCGCCCCTTGCTCGGGCCATGGGATAAACAACAGCACATGCATAAATTTTATGCGACATGAGGCGCGTGAGAGTCAATTGTGCAATTTTGCCTGTTTGTTGCGTTTTTTAAACTTCCAATCTGCTGTTTCCGACGCTAGATTGAAATAAATAGCTGGCACTTGGGCCCCGTTCCGATCGCGTTTTACGACGCGCATCGTCGGGGCTTTTTGCATTGGAATTTCGATGAAGCGTACCGTAGGCATAGGCGTACTTCTTTCACGTAGTGGCATGTATGCCGCATTGTCCCGCGCCAGTCGCGACGGTGTGTTCCGTGGCGTGGAGGAGGTGAACGCCGATCCGAGCCTCGACGTTTCCTTCCGCGTCAACGAGCGCGACCCGGAGGGACGACTCGATCGATATGCGCCGCTTTGCCGTGAAATCCTGCGTGATTCCGGGGCACGCCATATCTTCGGCTGCATCACATCTGCGAGCCGCAAGGAGGTCATTCCTGAACTCGAGCGGTTTGACGGAATTCTGTGGTATCCCGTGCCCTACGAGGGCTTCGAGGCGTCCGAGCGGGTCGCCTACATGCACGCATGCCCGAACCAGCATCTGCTGCCGCTTCTGGACTGGGCGCTGCCCACGCTTGGTACCCGTGCCTACCTCGTCGGCTCTAATTACATCTGGGGATGGGAAATGGCTCAAATCGCGCGCGAGAAGATCGCGGTGGCGGAGGGGCAGATCCTCGGCGATCGCTATCTGCCGATGGGCGATACCGAACTCGACCACATTATCCATGACATCCGGACGCTAAAGCCGAGCTTCATACTGAACTCGCTTGTCGGAGACAGCTCCTATGCGTTTCTCGCGCGGCTGACCGAGTTGAAGCGGGAGACAGAATTCGCCGATGACGTGGCCGTGTTGTCGTGCAACTTCACAGAATGCGAGATCGACGCGGCCGGCGAAGCGGCCGAAGGGCTGGTCTCGGCCGGCCCCTGGTTTGAGCCAGACGGTGGTTCCGGCGGATCGTTTCACGAGATGGCGCGCCAGTCCGTGCATGAACTGGCTCAGCTGCTTCATGGCCGCCCCGGGGCAGAAGAGCTCCCTTTGGCGGAGCTGCTACATACAGCGCTCCGTAGTGGCCGTGCGACGCGGCTCGATCCTGTACACCTTCACGCGCGTCAGCCTGCCATCATTGCGCGGCTCGAGAGCGGGCGGTTCAACGAGATCAAGCGGCTGCCGGTGACGCGGGCCGATCCGTACCTGACGCAACGTTCGCAGCCCGTGCATACGGGTTCCCGGCTGAAGGTCGTGTCATGACGCGCATCAGGACGGAAAACCTGGGCGGCGCCAAGGCCTGGATCCTGCACAGGCCACACCCGTCAGTACAGGGTCTCGTTCGCCAGCTTGGCGTCATCGGACTGGACGTGCGCGAGGCATGGCCGGAACTCCCCTCCGAGGCGATTGCAGCCGACTTCATCTTTTACGATGCCGACACGGGGCACGACGAGCAGTTTCCCTGGGCACCCGGCCAATCACCGATGCCGATGATCGCGTTGATCGGCTCGGAAGCGCCGGGCCGCTTGAGGTGGGCCATGGAAATGGGCGCTCACGCGCAGCTCCTCAAACCGATGAGCGACAAGGGCGTCTACGCGGCTCTTCTCGTCGCGCGCAGCAATTTCGATCGGGCCAATGCCTCCGGGGCCCTGATTGCCGACCTGCAAAGCCGCCTCTCGGCGCGCCAAACGATCGTGCGCGCCGTGATGATCTTCGTGATGAAGGGCAAGACCGAGGCTGAGGCCTATGACCTTCTGCGTCAGACTGCGATGGCTTGGCGCGTGACGATCGAAATTGCCGCGGAGCGGCTCGTGGCAAATTATTCGAACGAGAAGGGCCTTGACGATGGCAGACGCATCGATCCCGCCTGAACCCCTGGTCGTGCCGGAGAGCGGGCCTTCCGTGCTGCGCCAATTGGCTCGGCGCAAGCTTGCGCTTCTGGGATTGCTGATCATCGTCATCTGCGTCGGCGGCGCGATGTTCGCCAGATGGCTCGCGCCGTTCGATCCCTACGAACAGTTCTTCGACGGCCTCACCATCGAAGGCGCGCCGCTGCCGCCCAACGAAGCATTCTGGTTCGGCACGGATCTTCTCGGCCGCGACCTGTTTTCGCGCATTCTCTACGGCGCGCAGACCTCGCTGGTGATCGGCCTCGTTGCCAATGGAGTCGCTTTGCTGATCGGTACGCTGGTGGGCGTCACCGCGGGGTATTTTCGCGGGGTGATCGGCGCAGTGCTCATGCGCTTCACCGATCTGATGATGGCGTTTCCGGCACTGCTGCTGGCGATCTGCCTTGCAGCGATCTTTTCCCCGTCGCTCTGGATCGTCGCCATGGTGATTGCCTTCGTGAACTGGGTACAGACGGCCCGGGTGATCTTCACGCAAGCCTCGTCATTGGCGGAGCGTGACTATATCGCCGCGGAAAGGACGCTCGGCGCCGGTCACGGCCGCATTCTCTTCAAGCACATCCTGCCCCATCTCATTCCGACCCTGATCGTCTGGGGCACGCTCGGCATTTCGACCACCGTGCTGCTGGAGGCGACCCTGTCCTTCCTCGGCATCGGCGTTCAGCCGCCGATGCCATCCTGGGGCAACATCATTTTCGAGAACCAGACCTACTTCCAGTCGGCCCCATGGCTCGTCTTCATTCCCGGCGCGGCGATCCTGCTGCTTGCACTCGCCTTCAACCTCGTCGGCGACGCGCTGCGCGACATCCTCGATCCGACACAACAGGGGCGTGACTGATGGCGACCTATATCCTGAGACGCCTCGTTCAGTCGGCGCTTATCCTGCTCGGCGTCTCGTTCATCACCTTCGTCCTGCTCTACGTGCTGCCGGCAGACCCAGTGCGTCAGATCGCCGGCCGTTCGGCCACGGCTGCGACGGTTGAAAGCATCCGCCAGCAGCTTGGCCTCGACCAGCCGTTCCTCGTCCAATACGGCAACTATCTGTGGAACCTTGTTCAGGGCGATTTCGGACGCTCGTATCTGCAGAAGACCGAAGTCGCCGAACTCCTGTTCTCGCGCCTGCCGGCAACCTTGCTGCTGCTGGTGGCGGCGATTGGCTGCGAACTTCTGATCGGCCTGCCGCTCGGCATCATTGCGGCGCTCAACCGCGGCAAGGCGATCGACAACGGCCTGATGCTGACCAGCTTCCTCACGGTCTCCTCGCCGCAATTCGTTGTCGCCCTGCTGCTGCTCTTCGTCTTTGCGGTGAAGCTTGGCTGGTTTCCGATTGGCGGCTACGGCACGTTCGCCCACCTTGTGCTGCCGGCCGTGACACTCGGCATTCTCGGTTCGGGCTGGTACTCGCGCATCATGCGATCCTCGATGGTCGATGTGCTGCGCGCCGATTTCATCCGCACCGCGCGCGCCAAGGGCCTCGGTCGCAGCAAGGTCATCCTCGGCCACGCACTGCCCAACGCGATCCTGCCGATCATCGCCATGATCGGGATCGATATCGGCCTGTTCATGTCCGGCATTGTCGTTGTCGAGAGCGTCTTTGGCTGGCCAGGCATCGGCCAATTGGCCTGGCAAGCGATCCAACGCGTCGACATCCCGATCATCATGGGCGTCACGCTCGTCTCAGCCTGCGGCATCGTCATCGGCAACCTGATCGCGGACCTGATTTCGCCGCTCATCGATCCGCGCATCAAACTGCGCTGAAACCGTCAACCCACAGGAGTAAGGCCTATGAAGAAGCTTATCCTTTCAACTGCGCTGGCAACCCTCATGGCCCTGCCGGCCTTTGCCCCGGCTCAGGCCCAGGAGCCGAAACGCGGCGGCAACATGGTCGTTACCTACAAGGACGACGTCGCGACGCTCGATCCTGCCATCGGCTATGACTGGCAGAACTGGTCGATGATCAAGTCGGTCTTCGACGGCCTGATGGACTACGAGCCCGGCACGACCAATCTGCGTCCGGGCCTCGCCCAGAGCTATGAAATTTCCGAGGATGGCCTGACCTACACCTTCAAGCTGCGCCCGGGCGTCAAGTTCCACAACGGCCGCGAGCTTGTCGCCGACGACGTCGTCTATTCGATCAACCGCGTCATCAATCCCGCCACCCAGTCGCCGGGCCAGGGCTTCTTCTCCATGATCGACGGCTATGACGCAGCCGCAGCAGGCAAGGCCGCGACCGTTGCGGGTGTCTCTGCCCCCGACGCGAGCACCGTCGTCTTCAAGCTTTCGCGTCCCGATGCAACGTTCCTCCACGTCATGGCGCTGAACTTCTCGTCTGTCGTGCCAAAGGAAGCGGTCGAGGAAGCTGGCGCAGACTTTGGCAAGAAGCCAGTCGGCACCGGTGCATTCAAGCTCACCGAATGGACGCTCGGCCAGCGCCTCGTGTTCGAGAAGAACGCCGATTACTGGATCTCGGGTGTTCCCTATCTCGACAGCTTCACGGTTGAAGTCGGCCAGGAACCGGTCGTCGCGCTACTGCGGGCCCAGAACGGCGAAGTCGACATTCCGGGCGACGGCATTCCGCCGGCCAAGTTCGTCGATGTGATGAAGGACGAGGCGCAGAAAAGCCTCGTGGTCGAAGGCGGCCAGTTGCACACCGGCTATGTCACCATGAACGTCACAAAGGCACCGTTCGACAAGGTCGAGGTGCGCCGTGCCGTCAACATGGCGATCAACAAGGATCGCATCGTTCAGGTCATCAACGGCCGCGCGGTTCCTGCCACCCAGCCGCTTCCGCCCTCCATGCCGGGCTATACCAAGGGTTACGACGGCTACAAGTTTGATCAGGAAGGCGCAAAGAAGCTGCTTGCCGAGGCTGGCTATGCAGACGGCTTCGAGACCGAGCTGTTCGTCATGAATACCGACCCGAACCCGCGCATCGCCCAGGCGATCCAGCAGGACCTGAAGGCCGTCGGCATCAACGCATCGATCAAGTCGCTGGCCCAGGCCAACGTGATCGAGGCTGGCGGTGCCGGCAACGCTCCGATGATCTGGTCCGGCGGCATGGCGTGGATCGCCGACTTCCCGGACCCGGCAAACTTCTATGGCCCGATACTGGGTTGCAGCGGTGCAGTCGAAGGCGGCTGGAACTGGTCGAAATACTGCAATGAAGATCTCGACAAGCTGGCCGCCGAGGCCGATTCCATCGTCGATCCGGCCAGGGTTGACGAGCGTCTCGCCAAGTGGTCCGAAATCTACATGAAGGTGATGGAAGACGCACCGTGGGCGCCGGTCTTCAACGAACAGCGCTACACGCTGAAGTCTGCCCGCATGGGCGGTGACAACGCCCTTTATGTCGATCCGGTATCGATCCCGGTCAACTACGACTACGTCTTCATCAAGGAGTGATGCAGCCATGTGCAAGCACTGCAACCACACGATCCACGCCCATCAGCACCATTTCGGCTGGGACAATTCCTTTGCCCCTGCGCTGACGGCTGCACCGGGCGAGACGATCCTGTTCCAGTGCCTTGACAGTTCTGGGGGCCAGCTTGGCCCCCAATCCACCGTCGAGGACGTGATGGCGCTGGAATTTGCCAGGATCAACCCGGTCTCCGGTCCGATCTATGTCGATGGCGCAAAGCCGGGCGATGTGCTGAAGGTGACGATCGAGAGCTTCACGCCCCAGCTTCGCGACGGCGCCGGCTTTGGCTGGACGGCCAATATTCCCGGCTTCGGCCTGCTTGCCGATCAGTTCACCGAGCCGGCCCTCAATGTCTGGACGTTCGACGCGACGAGCATGGAGCCGGCCCTGTTCGGCAAGAACGGCCGCGTGCCGCTCAAGCCCTTTGCCGGCACCATCGGCAATGCGCTGGCCGAAAAGGGTCACCATACGGTTGTCCCGCCGCGGCGCGTCGGTGGCAATCTCGACATTCGCGACCTGTCCGCCGGAACGACGCTCTATCTGCCGGTTGAGGTTGACGGGGCGCTGTTCTCTGTCGGCGACACCCACGCCGCACAAGGCGATGGCGAGGTTTGCGGTACCGCGATCGAAAGCCCGTTCGATGTCGTGCTGACGCTCGACCTCGTCAAGGACCAGCCGCTGAAGACCCCGCGCTTCACGACGCCTGGCCCGGTCACGCGTCATCTCGACGCCAAGGGCTATGAGGTCACGACAGGCATCGGCCCGGACCTTTGGGCAGCGGCCAGGGACGCCGTCGCCAACATGGTCGATCTTCTCGCAGCGACGCAGAAGATGGATCCGGTCGACGCCTACATGCTCGTCTCGACCTGCGGCGATCTTCGCATTTCCGAGATCGTCGACATGCCGAACGTCGTGGTCAGCTTCTACTTCCCGAGGGTAGTCTTCGAATGACCGCAGCCATGCTTTCTCCCGTGCTCGAATCAACAGCCGACGTCGTCTTGTCGGTTCGCGACCTGCAAGTCTCTGCCCGCTCGGACCAGGGGCTCATTCCGCTGGTCGATGGGCTCAGCTTTGACCTTCATCGAGGCGAGACGCTTGCGATCGCGGGAGAAAGCGGCTCGGGCAAGTCGATCACGTCGCTGGCCTGTATGGGGCTCTTGCCCGCACCCGCCGTGCGGGTGACGGGTGGCTCCATCCGCTTCGGCGAAACAGAACTGACGACCCTGCCCGAGAAAAAAATGCAGGCGATGCGCGGCGCGCGCATCGCCATGATCTTCCAGGAGCCGATGACCGCGCTCAATCCGGTCATGAGTATCGGCCGCCAGTTGATCGAGGCGATCCGCGCGCACGAATCTCTGTCGGTGTCGCAGGCCAGAGGCCGCGCGCTCGAGTCGATCAGGGCCGTTCGCCTCTCCCAGCCCGAAAAGCGACTTGAGCAATATCCGCACGAACTTTCTGGCGGCATGCGCCAGCGCGTGATGATCGCCATGGCGATTGCGCTGCGCCCCGCCGTCCTTATCGCCGACGAACCGACGACGGCGCTCGACGTGACGGTTCAGCGTGAAGTTCTCGACCTGTTGCGGGACCTGCAGGAGGAACTCGGCACCGCCGTCATCCTCATCACCCATGACATGGGCGTGGTGGCGGAGATGGCCGACCGCGTCATCGTCATGCGCAAGGGCAAGATGGTTGAGGCCGCCAACACGGTCGACCTGTTCGATGCCCCGCAAGAGCAATACACGCGCGACCTGCTCGCCGCCGTACCACGGATCGGTGCCGGGGCATCGCGGCCCGAGCCGGAAACCCGCGACGTGCTCGTGCGCTATGATGATGTGTCGGTGAATTTCCCGATCCGCAAGGGTCTCCTTGGCCGCGTTGCGGCCCGCGTCCATGCGGTCGAGCATGTCTCGCTCGAGATCTTTCGAGGTGAGACGCTGTCGCTGGTCGGAGAGTCCGGCTGCGGCAAGTCGACAATGGCGAAAGCGCTGGTCGGGCTCGTGCCCCATGCAGGTCGCATCGAGATCAACGGCCAGGCCATGGGTGATCTCGACTCCGCCGGCCGCAAGGCGATCCGCCGCGATCTCCAGATCGTTTTCCAGGACCCCATGGCGGCGCTCGATGCGCGCATGACCGTCGGCGAGCTCATCCGCGAACCGCTGGTTATCCACGGGATCGGCACGCCGGCCGAACAGAAGGCGCGCGTGCGCGAATTGCTTGATCGCGTCGAGATGTCGCCCAGCGTCTACAATCGCTATCCTCACCAGTTTTCAGGCGGCCAGCGTCAACGCATCTGCATAGCCCGCGCGCTGGCACTGAAACCGAAGCTGATCGTCTGCGACGAAAGCGTTGCGGCATTGGACGTGTCGATCCAGGCCAAGGTCCTCGACCTCTTGCGCGACCTGCAGAAGGAAAGCGGGGTAACCTACCTCTTCATCAGTCACGACATGGCTGTGGTGGAGAACATTTCCGACCGCGTCGCCGTCATGTATCTCGGCCAGATCGTGGAGATGGCAACGCGCGAGCAGCTTTTCGGTAATCCTCAACATCCCTATACCAGGCGCCTGTTGGAAGCGGTTCCGGTTCCGGACCCGCGTCGCGAAAGGGCGACCGGCCTGCGCATGGCGGGCGAGATCCCGAGCCCGGTGTGGAAGATCGGGGAAAGGCCCAAACGCGTGAAGCTGATGGACATCGGCGATGGCCATCTCGTCGGGCATTATGCTCTGGACAATGACGAGGGAAAAATTTCGACCATCGGCGGCTGAACTCCGCCAGCCTCCATGCGACTGCGCTTCGGTTGATCGTCGAATCGACTGACGCAGGTGCGAGAACGCGCAAGCTTACGCAGCTTGGCACATCGCTCACATGCCGTCGAATTCGCCGTTACACCGTAGTAGCCGTTGAGATCCCGCATCTGCTGATCCTCGAACGTATTCCGTCTGAGCTCGCGGAAAATCGAGCGATACCGTCCGAGCTTCACGGCAATCACCTCAACACCGATGTTGGCCATTCGCCAACGAACGATCTTGCGGCGTGCATCCATATCGATCTGGGAGTAGGTGCGCTTTATGACCGTTCCTTGCAACTGGTAAACCATTGTTATCTATCGCAAGTCGCACTTCAAACTAAATCCGCCTGGTCGCCGTTGGTTGCGACTTCGGTCATATCACGCGTCTCCCACCGGAATGCCATTCGTGACCAGGTCTGCGATGGTTTTGCCCCAGCCATTCTGTTCGGTGGCGAAGAAATCGCCGATCACGTAGTTGGCGGCGAGAACCTGTAACGGACCGAGCGGCGAGAGCGGGTCGGTCGCGAGTGCGCCGAGCGAGACCGCGGCCGAGCCCCAGTGGCAGGAGGTCATCTGAAAATCCGGCGAAGTGTCGCGGGCGATCACCCGCTTGTTGAGGATCTTTCCGTCGGGTGCCGGCTGGATGTGGATGTTGAGATGCGGCGTTGTCTTCAGCGGCTCGGCTTGCGTGCCGTCGAAGGCGCCGCCCGCGCGCTCGGTCAGTTCGATCGTGCCGAATTTTTTCGGGTAGCCCCAGAGATCGCGGCCGGCGGCGATGGCCGCGTCGTTATCCTCGTACTCGAACAGAAAGTATCCGCCTTCGCGGTCGCCGAAACGCACGGGGATGACGATGCCTGCATCCATGAAGGGCGTCTTGGGGCCGTTGGTGAAGTCCGAGACGTAGACCAGGAACCGGTCCCCGGCGAGCGTGAACGGCGTGTTCTCCAGATATTGGCCGAGTACCGCGGGATCGCCCTGGCAGATGGCGTTGAGGCTGCGGTTGCCCGGGCATTCATAGGGCACGAAGGGATCCGAGATCAGCGGCGCCTGGAGGGGCATGTTGTTGGCATTGTGGAGCGGAATGCGGGTCATAGATGCCTTGGGCCTTATGAGAGGGGTCGACGGAAATGAAAAATACTCATAAATAATTCATTCTCGTGAATTTGTTTACCGATGATTCCGAACGCGTCAAGTGCTTGCGGCGGGTGGCGCGTTGCCGGATCGTGTAAATATTTTTTCCATTGGCAGGATCGTAAGAATCATTGGAATTTGTCTTCCGTCACCATCGCCCCGGTCCTGATGCGCCAGCACGTCGTATACAATTCCGACTGGGTGTCCAAACGGCTGTTCAAGGACCCCGCTTGACCTACCCGGCGGACGTGCGAAATCTGGCGGGCTTGCCGATATCGGGAGGCCGGGCTAAACGAGACACGTTCCGTAACGGCGCCTGCGTGGCGCGGCGAAGCAATTGCCATGGTGACGAACTTGTCCTCTGATGACCCGAAAAGTGCCGATGATGCCGATCCGCTGATGGTGCGATCGGTGGAAAAAGCGTTTCGGGTGCTGGAAGCTTTCGACGGCACCAACAGGAGCCTCAGCCTTGCGCAGATCGGTGCGAATGTCGGCCTCGACAAGAGCGCCGCGCAACGCTTTACCCATACGCTGAACAGACTGGGTTACCTTCAAAAGGACCCGGTGACCAAACGGTTCGAGCTCAGCCTGCGCAGCCTCGAAATGGCGCGCCATTTCATCACCGCCAACCCGCTGGTCAACCAGGCGATGCCCTATCTCCTCCATCTAAGCCGCGAGACGGAGGAGGCCGTTAACCTGACGCTGCCCGACGGCACGGAGATCGTCTTCGCCGCCCGTTTCATGAGCCGGCATATGCTCAATACCGATGTCGTCGTCGGCACGCGAATGCCCGCCTTCTGCACGGCGCCGGGCCGGGCGATCCTTTCCCGACTGCCGGCTGCGGAAGCCCTGTCGCTTATCGAGCGGTCGCCCTTGCAGGCCTTCACGCCGCAGACGGTGCATACGGTCGAGGGGCTGGTCGAACGGCTCGATGCCGCACGCGGTGACGGCTATGCCACAACCTGGGGCGAATTCTTTCCGGGCGATCTCTCGGTCGCTGCCGCGGTGCTCGATCAGACCGGACGTCCCGTCGCGGCGGTCAATATTGGTGTTTCCAATGCGCGTTACACGCCTGAAAAGGCGGAAGAGACATTCGCGCCTCTCGTCGTCGCTGCCACGCGCTCGATCTCGCAGGCCGCCTCCACCTTCTGACGGTTTCAAAGGACGATTTGTGAGCCTCCGCCGGCCTGCCGGCGAAGGTTTTTGTGTCGTGAAAAATGCCATTGACAATTTAATGTATCGAAATACGATACGGTGTATCACAATACGATACGATGGATCGCATGACAAATTTCATTCTGACAGAGCAGCGCGGCTCCTGCCGCGTGATTACGCTGAACCGCCCCGAGGTTCTCAATGCCTGGCATTCCCCGATGCGCCTTGATCTCATGGCTGCGTTGGAGTCGGCCGAAGAGGACGCTGCCGCCGGCGCGATCATCATGACAGGCGCAGGCGAACGCGCCTTTGGTGCAGGGCAGGATCTCAACGAGACCAAGACCTTCGACCCCGACCGCGCCGAACTCTGGATCGGCGAGTGGGAACGGCTCTACGATCGTATCCGCAGCCTCTCTAAGCCGTTGATCATGGCGCTAAACGGCCTGGCTGCAGGCTCGGCCTTCCAGGTGACTCTGCTCGGCGATTTCCGCATCGGCCATGACGGCGTGAAGATGGGGCAGCCGGAGATCAATTCCGGCATCGCCAGCACGACCGGCCCTTGGATCATGATGGAGATGATCGGGCTTGCGCGCACCACTGACCTGACCCTCAGCGGCCGCATGATGGATGCGGCGGAATGTGTCGCCATCGGTCTCATCAACCGGATCGTCCCGCGCGAGGAGGTGCTGGAGGCATCATTGGCGCTCGGCGAACAGCTTGCCGCCAAGCCGCGGCTTGCCATGAAGCTCAACAAGCAGCGCTTCCGCGAAGTCACCGAGGCCCGTTTCCGCGATGCGCTTGCGGCTGGCGTGCGCAACCAGCGCATCGCCTATGGCGACGGCGAGCCCAACCGCATGATGGAGCAGTTCCTCGCCGCCAAATCAAAGGCGAAGTCCGGCTGAGCCGCACCATCAACCCGCTTTTCAAGATCAATGACTTTTCAGGACTGTAGCGTGAAAGACCAAGGTTTCATTTCTCGCCTGCCGGCCCGGGCCATGGCCTCACCCGATGCCATCTATGCGACGTTCGACGGCGATCCGATCACCTTTGCCGATCTGCACCGCAAGTCGGACAGTGTTGCGGTCGCACTTCGTCGTCTCGGCGTCGAGAAGGGCGATCGCGTCGCGCTGATGCTGCGCAACAGTCGCGACAGCCTTGCCGTGCTGTTCGCCATCGCCAAGTGCGGCGCCGTCTGGGTGCCGGTCAATGTACAGCTGCGTGGCGACGGGTTGAAGTACATCCTGGAACATTGCGATCCACGTGTCGTCTTCGCCGATCGCGATCTCTTTCCGAATATCGCGGAGTGCGGTGCCGACACCACGGTGTTCCGGCTTGTCGCGGAGGCAGATGATGCGGAATCGCTCGACCGGCTCGCCAGCGGCGATCACGTCTTCGCCGAGCCGCTGCCGTCGGCCGATGACCTCTTCGCGTTGAACTATACGTCCGGCACGACCGGCCGGCCGAAGGGGGTGCGCGTCACCCATCGCATGCTGCGCTATGCGGCGGAGGGCGCGATGCTTTGCTCGGATGCGCGTGATGGCGATGTCTTCTTCGTCTGGGAGCCGCTTTATCATATCGGCGGTGCGCAGCTGATCCCGATCCCGCTGTTGCGCGATGCCAGGCTTTCCATGGTGCAGCGCTTCAGCGCCAGCCGATTCTGGGATCAGGTGCGTGACTGCGGCGCGACGCAGATCCACTATCTCGGCGGCGTGTTGCAGATACTCCTCAAGCAACCCGAGAGAGCGCGCGACCGTGACCACAAGGTACGCGTCGCCTGGGGCGGTGGCTGTCCGCGCGATATCTGGCGCGCCTTTGAGGAGCGCTTCGGCACACCGCTTCGCGAATGCTACGGGATGACGGAATCGTCCAGCATCACCACGTTCAACGCGGCTGGCCTAGTCGGTTCGGTTGGTACCCCCGTGCCGTGGCTTTCCGTCGAGATTCTCGACGAACAAGGTGCGCCCGTGGCGGCGGGTGTGCATGGCGAGATCGTCGTCCATCCGCGTCAGGCGGGCGCGGTCTTCGCCGGCTATTTCCGCAATGAGGAGGCGACCGCCAAGGCGCTGCGGCCGGACGGTTTCCACACCGGCGACCTCGGCATGATCGATGCGGACGGCAACCTCTATTTCCTCGGCCGCCTGACCGACAGCGTTCGGGTGAAGGGCGAGAACGTCTCGGCCTTCGAGGTGGAGCATGTCGCAGGCAGCCATCCGATGGTCGAGGACTGCGCGCTGATCGGCGTCAAGGCCGAGATCGGCGAACAGGAGATCAAGCTGTTCATCAAGCCGAAGGAAGGGGCCGCGATCGACTACCTGGCCTTTTCCGACTGGCTTGCCCATCGTCTGGCGCCGTTCCAGAACCCGCGCTACCTCGCCGTGGTCGAGGATTTCGAGCGTACGCCGAGCCAACGCATCATGAAGCACCGCCTGCCTGCATCCGTCGAAGGCAGCTGGGACAGGCAGCAACGCACCGGCCGATGAGGTCCGGTACAGATACGCACATAACCGCATACCCCAAGGGGAGACAGTCAGAATGAAGGCCGCCGTTCTCTACACGTTCAACGAAGACCTCGTCATCGAGGATGTGCCGATCGCTGATCCCGGCGATCGCGAGGTGCTGGTGCGTATCATCGCGACCGGCGTCTGCCACAGCGATCTCAGCGCCGCAAAGGGCAAGTCGCGCCCCAAGCTGCCCGTCATTCTCGGCCATGAAGCGGCCGGCATTGTCGAGCGTACCGGTTCGGCGGTTTCCAAGGTGAAAAAGGGTGACCACGTCATCCTTTCCTGGGCGCCCAATTGCGGCGAATGCTTCTATTGCCACAAGCGACTGCCGACCATGTGCGACACCTATGGTGACGCTGCAGGCGGCAACACGCTCTGGAACGGTGCCCTCCGGCTTGGCAGTGCGAAGAAGCCGGTCAATCACTTCACCTGCGTTTCGAGCTTTGCAGAGCTCGCGGTCGTGCCGGAAGCGGGCTGCTCCAGGATCGAGCACGACATTCCCTTCGAGGTCGCGGCCCTTGTCGGTTGCGCCGTGACGACGGGTTTCGGGGCGGTGGTGAACGATGCGCGCGTCGAGCCCGGCGAGATCGTCGGCGTCATCGGTGTCGGTGGTGTCGGCATCAATGCCATCCACGCGGCGTCGGTCGCCGGGGCGGAAGCGGTCGTCGCCATCGATATCAATCCGGAAAAGGAGGCGGTCGCCCGTTCGTTCGGCGCGACGCACTTCCTGAACTCCGCAACGCAGGATGTCACCGCGGAACTGAAGGCGCTGAGCCGCGGCCGCGGACCCGACAGCATCATCGACTGCACCGGGCGGCCCGCGGCAATTGCACTTGCCTATGACAGCGTCCGGCTCGGCGGTTCAGTGATTTCCGTGGGCATCGCCGCCAAGGGCGAGATGGTCTCGCTGCCGGCCTCAACCTTGCCGAATACCCAGAGACGCATCATCGGCAGCAACTATGGCGGCGGAGTTCCGGAGCGTGATTTCGAACGCATCCTCGGCCTCTACCGGGCCGGCCGTTTCGATCTCGACCGCCAGGTCGGCGCGCGCGTGCCGCTGGAGCAGATCAATGAGGCCTTCCGCTGGCTGGAGCAGGGCGTTCTTGCCCGCACGCTCGTGTGCTTCGACCGCTGACCGACGAAATCCAATGAGACAGAACATGTATCCCGATACCCAACTCTTCATCGCCGGCGAATGGACGAACGGCTCGGACGGTGAAACGCTCGCGGTTCTCAATCCGGCGACCGGCGGCGAAATCGGCCGTGTCGCGAAAGCGACGGCGACAGACATGGATCGCGCGCTTGCCTCTGCCGCCAAGGCCTTTGAGCAGTGGCGCAAGACCACCGCGAGCGACCGCGCAAAACTGCTCCATGCGGCCGCCGACAATCTGCGTGCCCGCATCGACGAAATAGCGCCCGTCCTGACCATGGAACAGGGCAAGCCGCTTGCCGAAGCCCGGTCGGAACTGCGCAATGCCGATGACGTCATCCGCTGGTTCGCGGAAGAGGCCATCCGCTCCTATGGCCGCATCATCCCGGCGCGCAAGCCAGGCGTGCAGCAGATGGTCATGAAGGAGCCAATCGGCGTGGTCGCTGCGTTCACGCCCTGGAACTATCCGGTCGCCCAGGCGATCCGCAAGATTTGCGCGGCGCTTGCCGCCGGCTGCACCGTCATCCTGAAGGCCGCCGAAGAGGCGCCGGCCTCCTGCGCAGCCATGGTTCGCGCCTTTGCCGATGCCGGTTTCCCTGATGGAGCGATCAACCTTCTTTACGGCATACCCTCGGAAATTTCCGAATATCTCATTCCGCATCCGGTGATCCGCAAGGTGTCCTTCACCGGTTCGACGCCGGTCGGCAAACATCTGACCGCGCTCGCCGGCGCCCACATGAAGCGGGTGACGATGGAGCTGGGCGGCCATGCACCGTACATCGTCTGCGCCGACGCGGACCTCTCGTCCGCCGTTTCGATGCTGGCCGGCCATAAATTCCACAATGCCGGTCAGGTCTGCATCGCGCCGACACGTGTGCTGGTGGAAGAGCCTGTCTTTGACAATGTCCTCGAAGATTTCGTCAATGCGGCGAAGGCCGTGAAGGTGGGAGATGGTCTTTCCGACGGTATCGACATGGGGCCGATGGCGAATGCTCGACGCCTCGACGCGATGGACCGGCTGATCGGCGACGCCGTCGCCAAGGGCGGCCGCCTGCTGACCGGCGGCAACCGCATCGGCAATGCTGGGTTCTTCTTCGAGCCGACGGTTCTGGCCGATGTGCCGCAGGATGCTGCGATCATGAACGAAGAGCCGTTCGGACCGGTTGCCGTCGTCAACCGTTTCGCGGCGGTGGATGCGGCGATTGCCGAGGCGAACCGGCTGCCATTCGGCTTGGCCGCTTATGCCTTCACGCGGTCCCAGAGGCACGCACAGCGTTTCGCCGAGGACATCGAAACGGGCATGCTGTCGATCAACGATTACGGCCTTGCCTATGCGGAGGTTCCGTTCAACGGCGTGAAGGACTCCGGTTACGGCTCCGAGGGCGGTCCTGAGGCGCTGGAGACATTC
Organism: Mycoplana azooxidifex; assembly: GCF_014196765.1. Classification (GTDB taxonomy): domain Bacteria; phylum Pseudomonadota; class Alphaproteobacteria; order Rhizobiales; family Rhizobiaceae; genus Mycoplana; species Mycoplana azooxidifex. The sequence continues at coordinate 64,415 of NZ_JACIEE010000014.1, read as the reverse complement.
CAGACAATCAAGTTCGTTTCACAAACGAATTTGTGAAAATCACATAAATGAAATCTTGACTTCATTTTTTCATTGGTGTGAACTTCATGCTGAAGTGAACACACAGGAAAGACCCCTCTGCCATGTCCCAGAACGCCTATGCCCTCCCGCAGCGCGCGCCCCTTTATCAGGCGCCACCGTTCGACTACAAAGCCTTCAGCAAGGTCAGCGTGTTCTGCCGCGTTGACGAGGCGGCGATACGTGCGACTTTGCCGGCGCAGTTCGAGGTCCGGGGCGACGTGATCGAATTCTTCATCATGGACGTGCCGGCCGGCGGGTCGCTCGGGTCCTATGCGGAAGGCGGCATCGTCGTGCCGATGAGCTTCCAGGGGCGCCCAGGCGGTCACGTGCTTTACGAGATCGTCACCAATGACGACTCCATGGCGGTCGGCCGCGAGGTCTGGGGCTATCCGAAGAAAATGGGCGAAGTGGACTGGAAGGCGAGCGAAACGGCAATCACGGCCAAGCTCTCGCGCCGTGGCACGTCACTGATCGAGATCGACTTCAAGGCCGATGGCCCGGCCTTCGAAAAGCCGGCTCTGCATCCGCGTTTCCAGACCCGCATCATTCCGTCGCCGGAAAGTGCGGCCGTCGAGACGCAGATCATCGAAAACTCGCTCGGTCAGTCCGAAACGCTCCGTCATGCCCTCGGCACGGCCGAGATCAAGATCGGCGGCAGCGCCAGCGATCCGTTCTCCGATTTCCAGATCCGCGAGATCGTCGGTGCGGAAATGATCGTCGCCAACTTCGTCCTCGGCTTCGGCAAGATCGTCGGCTGAAAACGAGCTTAACAGGGAACCGTACACATGATGTGTGCAAAAGCGCCCGAAAAGATGTTTAGACTCGATGACAAACGGGTCTTCATCACCGGTGGCGGTGGTGGCATCGGTCGCGCTGCGGCGCTGATGTTCGCCGCTTTCGGAGCGCGTGTTGTGGTTCTCGACCGGGATCGGCCGGCGGCGGAAGCCATTTGCCGGGAGGTGCGAGAGGCTGGCGGTGCGGCGACAGCCTCCGCCCTCGACGTCACTGATGAGGCCGATGTTCTGGCTGTCTTCGCCGCGGCGGAGCAGGAGGCCGGCGGCCTCGACATCCTGGTCAACAATGCGGGCATCTCGATCCGACGACCGTCGACCGAGCTTGCGATCGAAGACTGGAACAGCGTTGTCTCGGTCAATTTGACGGGCATGTTCCTATGCTCGCGGACGGCTGCCCGCTCCTGGATCGCTCGGGGCATGCCCGGCGTGGTGATCAACACGGCTTCGATCATGAGCTATTCGGGTGGTGGCCTTCATCCGAACGTCTCCTACCAATCGACCAAGGCCGGCGTGGTGAACCTTACCCGGACGCTGGCCGTCGAATGGGCCGATCACGACATTCGCGTCAACGCGGTGGCGCCGACCTGGGTTCGTACGCCTCTGATCAATCATTTGATGGCCGACGGAGCGCAAATGGAAAAGATCCGCAGCCTGACGCCGCTGAAGCGGTTGGCCGAACCGGACGAGGTGGCCTCCGCCATGATTTTTCTGGCCGGACCGGCCTCGGCAATGACCACCGGCCACGTGCTGGCGGTTGACGGTGGGTATCTCGCGAAATGAGGAGGGGAAGGGAACTTCAGGTAGTCGCGTGCCTCGTCACTGTCGTGAAGAATTTATCTGATAATTTCATGCATGCGTTGCCCGGACGGGAGTTCCGTGCGACGAATCTCAACGAGCAAAAGGGGAACCAAAATGAACAGAACCCGCATACTTCTTTCTGCCGCAGCACTCCTCTTCACCTCCGGTGCCATGCCGGTGCTGGCGGATGACATCGTGCTGGGTGGCAGTGCGCCGATGTCCGGCGCGCAGGCCGAGTTCGGCCAGTCGCAGATCGACGGCGCCCAGCTCTATTTCGACCAGCTCAACGAGAAGGGCGGCATCAACGGCAACAAGGTGGTCTTCCGCCCGCTCGATGATCGCGCCGACCCACGTCAGGGCACGCTGGTTGCCCAGCAGTTCTGCGATGACAGCGCCGTCATCGGTGTAATCGGCCACATGAACAGCGGCGTCACCATGCCGGCCCTCGACATCTACTCGGAATGCGGCATGCCGCAGGTCGTGCCCGCCACGAACCCGGAACTCATGCGCATGGGCTTCAAGACCGTCGTGCGTCCCGTCGCAAACGACTTTGTCCAGGGTGCGCTGCCGGCGAAATACGTCACCGAAAAGCTCGGCCTGAAGAACGCCGTTCTCGTGCATGACAAGACCGTCTTCGGCCAGGGTATTGCCGGCGTATTCAAGGACAATTTCGAAGCCGGCGGCGGCAAGGTCTCCGGTAGCTACGGCACGAACCCCGAGGACGTCGATTTCTCGGCGCTCATCGCCTCCATCAAGCTGGAAAACCCTGATGTCGTCTATATGGGCGCCGGCATGCCCCAGCTTGCCCTGTTCCTCAAGCAGATGCGCGAGCAGGGCCTGAAGGCCCAGTTCATCGGCCCGGATATCGGCTTCACCATCGATTTCATCACGCAGGTCGGCGCGGTCTCCGCCGAGGGTGCGCTGATGACCTTCCAGCTTCCGCCCTATGATTCCTCGCCGGAACTGAAGGATTTCTCCGACCGTCACCAGGCCCGCTTCGGCCGCGCACCCGGCCCCTATGCCTCGCTTGGGTTCGCCAACGCACAGGTGATGGCTGCCGCGGTGGAAAAGGCTGAAAGCCTGGACCGCGCGGGCGTTCTCGCGCAGTTGCATGGCGTGACGGTAGAGACGTTGCTCGGCCCGGTCGCTTTCGACGAGAATGGTGAAAACACCACCGCGCCGATGTACCTCTACGTCGTCAAGGACGGCAAGTTCGAACTGATCAAGCAGTAATCAGCCGGACATTTGTTCAACGGGGCCGGCGCAATCCGTGCCGGCCCGTCGTCATAGAGGCGGTCCCCTTGCTCGACTACTTTCTCCAACAGCTGATCTTCGCGCTCGCCATCGGTGCTATCTACGGATTGATCGCCCTCGGCTACACGATGGTCTACGGCGTGATGCGCCTGATCAACTTCGCCCACGGCGAGTTCTTCATGCTCGGTCCATACGTCTACACGTTCATTTTCAGTGGGCTCATCGGCCTGGGTGGTCTGGCTCCGATGCTCGATTCCGCCATCGCGATCATCGCGAGTTTCGTTATCGTCGGCCTGCTCGGCGTGGCGATCGAGCGCTTCGCCTATCGTCCACTGCGCGCCTATGGCCGCCTTGCGCCGATGTTGAGCGCGCTCGGCATGTCCATCGTTCTACAGAGTGCGGTGCGTGTGACGGTTGGCCCTCAGCCGGTGCATTTCCCGGCGATCGTGCCCAGCACACCGATCGATGCGCTCGGCGGCATGGTGACGACGGTACAGTTCGGCATTCTCGTCGCTGCGGTCCTGCTGATGGTGGGCTTGACGCTCTTCGTCAACGGCACCCGTCTCGGTATCTGGATCCGTGCGGCGTCCGAGAGCTGGACGACATCGAGCCTGCTCGGCATCCGCGTCAACCGCGCCGTCAGCCTCGTCTTCTTCATCGGCCCCGGGCTCGGCGCCATGGCCGGCATCATGTACGCGTCCTATTACGGCATCATGCAGCCGACCATGGGCTCCGTCATCGGCCTGAAGGCTTTCACGGCGGCCATTCTCGGCGGCATCGGGTCCATTCCGGGCGCCATGCTCGGCGGCTTCCTGCTCGGCGCTATCGAGACCTTCGGCACCGCCTTCCTGCCGATTCTCTCCTTCGGCTATATCGGCACGGAATATCGCGATGTCTTCGCCTTCGCCGTTCTCATCCTCGTTCTTCTGTTCAAGCCCGCCGGCCTGCTCGGCGAGACCGTCTCGGAAGAAACGACCGTCGCAAAGAAGGATTACTGACCCATGGGGAATTCGGTGATCGTCCGGCGGCTCGGCCTTCTCGCAGTCCTCGCGCTTTGCGTGGTTCTGCTGGCGCTGGTGCCGCACCTTCCATCCTATTACGTCCGCGTCGTGGACAGTATCCTGATCTACATCATTCTCGCGGTCGGCCTGAATCTCGTGGTTGGCTATGCAGGTCTGCTCGATCTCGGCTTCATCGCTTTCTACGCGGTGGGCGCTTATGCCTATGCCCTGCTTGCCAGCGGGCAATTCGACATCCACCTGCCGTTCATCGTTATCCTGTTCATAGGCGCCGCGGCCGGTGCCATAGCGGGCGTCCTCCTCGGTTTCCCGGTGCTAAAGCTGCGCGGTGACTATCTCGCTATCGTCACGCTCTCCTTCGGCGAAATCATCCGCATCGCCATCAACAATGCCGATGATCTGACCAACGGTCCGCAGGGCATTGCCGGTCTCGACAGGGCGAGCCTTTTCGGCCTGCCCTTAACCACTCCGGTGCATTTCTACTGGTTGCTGCTGGTGCTGGCTATCACTGTCTGCGGCGGCGTCTACTACATGGAACGCTCGATCCTCGGCAAAGCCTGGAGGGCGCTGCGCGAGGACCAGGACGTAGTGCGTGGCCTCGGCATCAACACGACAACGCTGAAGCTGCTCGCCTTCGCGCTCAGTGCGGCGATCGGCGGGGCAGGCGGGGTGATCTTCGGCGCGTTCCAGCGCTTTGTCAGCCCGGAAAGCTTCACCTTCCAGGAATCGCTGCTCGTCGTCCTGATCATCATTATCGGCGGCGTCGGCAATATCGTCGGCGTCATCGCGGGCGCGGTCGTGCTCGTGGTTCTGCCGGAAGTCCTGCATTTCGCTGCGCAATACCGTCTGCTGATCTACGGCGTCGTGCTCGTGACCGTCATCGTTCTTCGCCCCGGCGGTCTCGTTTCACCCCGTTTCAACCTCGGCTTCATCATTCGAAAGGTCCGGACCCTATGGCTCTCGCCCTCGAAAACGTAAGCAAGCATTTCGGCTCGCTCGTCGCGATCCGCAACCTGTCGTTGTCCTTCGACGTCGGGTCGATCTACTCGATCATCGGGCCCAACGGTGCCGGCAAGTCGACCGTCGTCAACATGATCGCCGGCTCCTATTCGGTGACTTCAGGTGCGATCCGGCTCGGCGCGACGGCGCTCAATCGGCTGCCAAAACACCGCATCGCCCAACTCGGCGTGTCGCGTACCTACCAGAACCTCCGCCTTTTCGATGGCATGACGGTTCTGGAAAATCTTGAGGTCTGCTTCTTCCCGCAGTCGTGGCTGACCTTCCTGACGGGCGCGAAACGGCTGAGCAAGGCCGAACGGCTCGAAATCTGCCACGCCTGCCTCGCCGAATTTCATCTGTCGGATGTGGCGGATGTTCTGGCCGGCGACCTGCCTTATGGTCGCCAGAAGATACTCGAACTGGCACGCGCCTTCGTCACGCAGGCGCCAATCGTGCTGCTGGACGAGCCGGCCGCCGGCCTCAACCATACTGAAACGAAAGACATGGCGGCGATGATCGCCGGCCTGAAACGTGAAGACCGCGCGATCATCCTCGTCGAGCACGACATGGAAATGGTGATGTCCATTTCCGACCGGATCGACGTCTTGAACTATGGCGAGCTGCTTTGCTCCGGCACGCCGGATCTGGTGCGCACGAACGAAAGAGTGCAGGAGGCCTATCTTGGAACCACGGAAGAACTCGACGACATCCGCAAGCTTGCTCAAAGTCGCCGGGCTCAAGGCGGGCTACGGGCGAACGCAGGTATTGTTCGGCATTGATCTGGAAGTGCGCGCCGGTGAGATCGTCACGATCATCGGCGCGAACGGCGCGGGCAAGACATCGACCCTGCGCTCGATTTCCGGCCTGACGCAGATCTATTCCGGCGAGATTGAATTCAAGGGCAGGCCGATCAAGGGCCTGCCGCCTGAAGAGATCACCCGCCTTGGTCTTGCCCATTGCCCCGAGGGGCGTCAGATCCTCCAGCGGCTGACGGTGGAGGAGAACCTGCTGGCCGGCTACATCCCCGGCCGCGGGCGCAGCTTCGACGAGATCAGGACCCAGGTCTACGACATGTTCCCGATCCTCAAGGAGAGGCGTCATTCGCTGGCGAGCCGCATGAGCGGCGGCCAGCAGCAGATGCTGGCGATCGGCCGCTCGCTGATGGCGACACCCGAACTCCTGATGCTGGACGAGCCTTCGCTCGGTCTGGCGCCGAAGATCATCAACCAGATCTTCGAGATCATCATCACGCTGTCTACATCCGGCATCAGCCTCGTCGTCGTCGAGCAGAATGCCGCGGTGGCCCTGGAAATCGCCGACTATGCCTATGTGATCGATGCCGGCCGCTGCTCGGTGGAGGGGGGCGCCAACAATGTGCTCAACGATCCAGATCTCAAGGCTGCCTATCTCGGCGCATGACTGGGCATATACGGAGGAAACATGCCTAAAGCCCAGACATCCATCCTGATCTCCGGCGCGGCCTCCGGGATCGGGCGGGCTACCGCGATTTATCTGGCTAGAGACGGTGTCGCGCTCACCCTGTTCGATCGTAACGTGTCGGCGATGGCGGAGGTGGCAAGCGCCTGCCAAAACCGGGGAGCGGCGGTCATTGCGGTGGCGGGTGACGCCTCCGCGGATACCGACGTCGGGGATGCGGTCGGCCGGGCTGTCGAAGTACACGGCTTTCTCTCCGGTGTTGTCGCCGCAGCCGGCGTCGCACGGAAAGGCGACGTCACGACGCTGACCGACGAGACCTGGGAGATCACGCTGGCTGTGAACCTCACCGGTCCCTTCCTGCTGGCGCGGCATGCGGTTCCGCATCTCCTGCAAAACCCTGCCTCCGGCTTTGTCGCGGTCAGTTCGGACTCCGGCGTGCGTGGTTCACGCGGTTATGCCGCCTACAGCGCATCCAAGCATGGTGTGGTCGGCCTGATCCGTTGCATGGCACTCGATCATGGCCCTGAAGGCCTGCGCAGCAACGTTGTCTGCCCGAGCTTCGTCGACACGCCGATGGCCGACGGTCTCCTGAAGGAAGGCGGCGGCTACGATCGGGCCTTCTACGAGCGCCGCGTACCGCTCGGCCGTTTCGCCCGGCCGGACGAAGTGGCCGATGCCATCGGCCACCTGCTGTCGCCGCAGGCGAGTTATGCCAACGGCATGGTCTATATGCTGGATGGCGGGACGACGGCGGGAACGTTTGGCTGAGATGGCCCAGCAGATGGGGACAAAGGCTCCGGCGGCGATTGCAATCCAAGGCTGACGTTGACTTCGATGAAGTATTTGATCAATTCGATCATTCAAATGAATTTGTCAGGTTGTGCTCGATGTCCAATTCTGTTTTCGAAGTCCCGACGCCCGATCATGTAGGGAAGACGCTGCGTGAGCTTAGGCGTTCTCGGCGCATCACCATCCAACAACTTGCCGAGGGGCTGAACCGTTCAACGGGCTATGTCAGCCAGCTCGAACGCGGTCTCTCGCAGCCGACACTGAAGGACCTGTATGCGGCCTGTACGATCTTCGGCGTGCCGATGAGCTGGTTCGTCGATCTGGAAGAGAAGCAGCCGGAAGCCGAGCGCGAAAAGGATATTGTCGTTCGCAGCGGCCAACGCCGCTTCATGCTGCATCGGGGTGCGCGAACAGAACTCCTGACGCCGCAACTCGATTCCGATGTCGAATTCATGATGTCGACCTTCGAGCCCGGCCTGGAAACGGAACCCAAGAACGTGCCGACGTCAGGCGCCGAATACGGCTACATCCTCAAGGGGCGTCTGGAACTCTGGGTGGATGAAGAAAAGTTCGAGCTCGTCGAGGGTGACAGCTACCGCTTCAATCGCTCGTCGACCTATCGCTCCCACAATCCCTCGAAGACCGAACCGACCATCATCATCTGGGTCGGCGTTTACAAGTAGATCACGACAGACGGGCACGCATGGCATCTTCCCTTATCGATCCCATGGCGTTTTCGGGCAAGGTCGCCTTCGTTTCAGGCGCCGCTTCGGGTATCGGCGCTGCGACCGCCCGCAGACTAGCCGATCTCGGTGCAAAGCTCGTTCTCGCGGATCGGGATAAGAGACGTCTGGACGCCTTCGCCAAGACGTTCGCATCGGAGACCGTACTGGCGGTCGAAGTCGACGTCACGGTGATTGCCAGCGTGGAAGAGGCAATCAGGCGTGGTGTCGACAATTTCGGCGGCCTTGATCTCGCGGTCAATTCCGCCGGCATCGACCTGCCGCGCTGCGAGACGGCGTCTTATCCGTCTGAGCAATGGGACAGAATCATTGCGGTCAACCTGACCGGCGTGTTCAACGCGGTGCGGCATCAGGTTCCGGCCATGCTGGTGAGGGGCGGCGGTTCCATCGTCAATGTCTCTTCCATCATGGGGTTTCGCGGCTTTGCCGGCCAGCCGGCCTATACCGCGGCCAAACACGGTGTCATCGGCCTCACAAAGGCGGCGGCCCTCGACCATGCCAAGCAAGGCATCCGCATCAACGCCGTTGCGCCGGGTTTCATCGACACGCCAATGCTCGGCCATCTGAGCGACGAAAAGCGCAATGCCGCAGCCGCACTACACCCGATGCAGCGGGTTGGTCAGGCGGATGAGATTGCCGATGTCATTCTCTTCCTGCTCTCGGATACCGCGTCCTTCGTCACCGGCGCATGCTTCGATGCCGATGGCGGGTACCTCGCGAAATGATAATCCTGTCCCGAAAGATGGGGTCGGCGGTTCATCTCTCTTCAAGAGCTTCAAGCCTATGCGCATCACTCCTTCACCATGAAGCGCCATTCACAAGTCGGAGATTGGAGGAAGTCTAATCGTCTCTCCGACATGAGCTAGGAAATCGTGCACATTGTTCAACGATGGGTAAGATGCCCACGGTGCGCCGGCGGCGCTTACTGAAATGGCGGCCACGGCGGCGGCGAATCGCAGCGCTTGGCTGATGTCTAGGCCGCGGCAGAGCGCCAGTGCGCAAGACGCCGCGAAGGCGTCGCCCGCACCGATTGTGTTCTTCGCGTTCACCTTGAAAGCAGAAACCTCGATGAGCGCGTTTTCCCACCAGGCGACGGCCCCGCGCGAACCGCAGGTGATGATCGTGTTGGTAACGTCCCAGCGCGCGCAGATTTCGCGTGCGGCTGCCCTGTAGTCCGATATCTCCTCCACCCCGAGCAATTCCGCAGCTTCGGTCTCATTCGGGATGATGATGTCGAGTCCTTCTAGCTCATCCTTATTCAGGGCGACCATCGGCCCTGGCGTGAGCATGCTTCTGGCGCCGTGCTTTCTGGCCAGACGTGCCGCCTCGAGCGCTCCATCCTTAGGACCTTCGAACTGCAGCAGGCAGAACATGTGCCGGCCGAAGGCCGCCTCGTTACTCTTTGCGGCGTCGGCCGTGAGCATTAGGTTGGCGCCGGGGTCGGTTATAATGATGGACATTCCCGTGCGGTCGATGGCGGCAAGGGAAACTCCGGTCGGCAGGTCCGGCGAGCGCAGAACGCGCGAGACGTCACATCCTTCCGCCGAAAGCAGGGCCAAGCCTTCCTCGCCGCCCCGGTCTGTACCGATGGCGCTGACGAGGGAGGTCCTTCCGGTGAGCCTTGCCGCGCACATCGCTTGGTTCGAGCCCTTGCCGCCGTCGTCAAGGACCATGGGATGATATCCCGTTCCGGCGACCGTCTCCCCCGGCCGGGGTATGCGCTCGCAATGGATATAGGAGCCGTAGACGTGGCTACCGAAGACAAGGATTTCGCGTTGGTCAGGCATGGTCGCTCTCCGAAAACCAAAGCGGGATACCCCATTGTTAATGTTGAATCAACACAAGATCAGCATTCCGTGATCTCGATGCCGTCGAAAAGACGCCTGTACTCCGTGCTCAATCTGGCATCCGTCACGATCAGCCCGACTTGGTACGGTTCGGTGATCTGCACCAGGCCCTTGCGGTCGAACTTCGAGCTGTCGATCGCGATGATCGGTGTCTCGGCACGGGATATCACGAGGCGGCTGAAATCGGCTTCCGCCACGGTATTGGCGGTCAGGCCATCCTCAAGGTCGACGCCGACCACCGAGGAGATCGAATATTTCACCCGGAAACGCCGGACGAAGTCGGCGGCCGACTGGTCGAGCGCGGCGCCGTCGTCCGGGGTCAGCCGGCCGCCAGCCATATAGACGGCGTTGTCGGAGCGGAATGCCAGGCTCCGCGCGACATCGAGGGAATTGGTTATTATCGTCAGCCCGCGGCGGGCGGTCAGCGCCTGGGCTACATAGGTCGTAGTGGTGCCTGTCTCGATGATGAGGCTATCGCCGTCGACGACCCGTTCGGCAATCGCCGCGGCGATGCGCCGCTTACCTTCGCTATTGTGCTTCATCCGGTCGCGGAAGCTCGTGTTCAGCACAGTATTGGGAAGCGTCACGGCGCCATGCACTTTGGTAACCAGGCCTTTGGCCTGCAGCTCCTTGATGTCGCGGCGGATCGTCTCGCCGGTAACGCCGAGCGTGGCGGCAAGCGCAGCCACTTCCAGGGAGCCGCCCTTCGATACCGCATCCAGGATAACGGCCTGTCTCTGTGTCTTGTCGTGCATGCTTTTCCCCGATCGTCCCAATCGATAACCAAAAATTTGGGTTGTGGCAACAAACCGGCTTGCGTTGCTTTCCACACTGTGGTTTGTTGAATCAAATAGATTTATATTGGAAACAAAATGAACACTGCAGACCACACCCGCACAGCTCTCACCTGGGAGCAGATGATGCAGATGGCTCCCGCCGATCTGGCGAAGCACGGCCGTATCCCACTAACTATCTACGATCGGCCAGGCGACATGTTCGAGCGGCTGGCGCGTGAAATCGCCGACCTCATAAAGACGAAGAATGCCGTCGGAGAGCCGACCGTGCTCATCCTGCCGGTCGGGCCGAAGAAGCACTATCCGCGGCTGGTCGAGATCTGCAATGCAGAGCGCATTTCCTGGAAGAACGTCACTTGCTTCAACATGGACGAATGGATGGATTGGCAATGCCGGTTGCTGCCGCTCGATCATCCCTGGTCGTTCAAGGGATATATGCACCGCAACCTCTATGAGAAGCTGGATCCGGACCTGAGGCCGCTCGAAAGCAATCTCTTCTTCCCGGACCCGGAGAACATGCGGTTCTATTCCGGCTGGATCGCCGAAAGGGGCGGGGCGGATCTCTGCTATGGCGGTTTCGGGTATTCGGGGCACATCGCCAACAACGAGCCGCCCTTCTCGCGGTGGTGGCACGTCGGCCTCGACGACATGCGCAACTCCACAACGCGCATCCTGCCGCTGAACGACGAGACGCTCATCGCCTTCTCGCACCGTTCGGCCGGCGGCGACACCAAGATGATCCCTCCGATGGCCGTGACGATCGGAATGAAGGATATCCTCTCTTCTAAGCGGCTGCTTCTCATCAGCGACAGCGGCGCTTGGAAGCAGCACACGCTACGAGTGTTGCTGATGCATGAGCCGACGGTCGACTATCCGTGCACGCTCGCGCAGGAACACCCTAATTGTGAGGTCTGGGTCGATCGGGCGACCGCCGAGCCACCTTCGCGCATCATGAACGACTCGTGAGGCGGCGATGGGCGTCGAGAATCTCCTGTTCCCCCTGAAGATTGAGGGCGTCGCCAAGAGCTTCGGCGCCGTGAAGGCCCTTCGCGACGTTTCGTTCGAGATCGCCGCCGGAACATGCGTCGCCCTTCTCGGTGAGAACGGCGCCGGCAAGAGCACGCTGATGCGCGTCCTCGCCGGCGCGATTCAACCCGATCGCGGCAGGCTGCTTGCCAACGGCAAAGCGCTGAACATCCGCAATGCCAAGCAATCGCGGTCGCTCGGCATCCATCTTTGTCACCAGGAACTGCAGGTCGTTCCGCGCATGACGGTGCGCGAGAATCTGGAACTTGGCGGAGAGCGGACGGTCCTGGGCTTCCTCAAACCCGATCCGGCGATGGAGCATATCGTCCGCGAACTCGAATCGATGGGTTTTTCGGCCGGAATGGATATCCCGATCGGCGACCTGTCCATCGCAGAACGCCAGCTCGTGCTGATCGCCAAGGGTCTCTCCACCCACACCAAGCTCATCATCCTTGATGAGCCGACAGCTGCGCTGGCGCCGAACGAGGTGGAGAAGGTCATGCGGCTCGTGCGCCGTCTCGTCTCGACGGGGCGCTCCGTGATCTACATTTCCCATCGCCTCGACGAGGTGAGCCAGGTCGCGGACCGCGTGCTCGTCCTCCGCGACGGCGAAATTATCGGCGAGCTTCCGCCCGACGCCTCGGAGCAGAAGGTCGTCGAGATGATGGTGGGCCGTGAGATCTCGAATCTCTATCCGGAGCACGCGGACGTTCGCGGCGAGGTGCTCCTCAAGGTCGACGGCATCTCGACGAAGTCAGTGGCCGATGTTTCCCTGGAAGTCCATGCGGGCGAGATCGTCGGCGTCGGGGGCCTTGTCGGCGCTGGTCAGCAATCGCTGGCGGCGGCGATCTACGGTCGGCAAGCCATCAACGCCGGTTCAATCTCGATCGGCGACAAGGTGTTCCGCGAACATGGAATCGAGAGCGCCGTGGCGGCCGGAATCGGCTATGTGGGAGAGGACCGGCGCCGCGAAGGGCTCGCGATCAACCAGTCGATCGGCGATAATATCACGCTTGCCGGGCTGCGGACCGGTCACAGTTTCGGGTTCCTCCACAAGCGGGCCCTCGATAGGGCCGCCGCCCGGCTCGTCAGCGAGCTGCGCGTGAAATGCGCATCAATCGATCAATCGGTCGGCGAGCTTTCCGGCGGCAACCAGCAGAAGGTCGTGCTCGCCAGAGCCCTCATCACCAATCCCCGCATCCTCATTCTGCTGGAACCCACAAGGGGCGTCGATGTCGGGGCGCGCGCCGACATCTATGCACTCTTGAAATCCCTCACCAACGCCGGCCTCGGCATCCTCCTCGTCACCAGCGACCTCGCAGAACTGATGGGGCTGAGCGACCGTATCCTGATGCTCTACCGGGGGCGGGTTGCGGGCGATGTCGCAAGATCGGCGGCCACACCAGAAATGCTCGGCGCGATGGCGACCGGCCAAGGACGACACTGATGAGCATGACCCTTTCCAACGCGCAGACGAATCGCATGACCGTATTCCGCTTCCTGAGAAGCTACGGCCAGATTGCCGTTCTGGTTATCCTCGCGCTCATTCTCAGCCTCTTCACCCCGCGCATGTTCACTGAGGTCAATCTCATGAACCTTGCGCGACAGACGAGTATCATCGCACTGGTCGCGGCGGGACAGACGCTCATCATCCTCACCGGCGCCATCGACCTGTCGGTCGGCGCGGTGCTCGCCTTGTGCGCAGTTATCTTCGCCGGCCTTCTGCAGAGTGGATACGATCTGCCGGTGGCGCTCGCAGGCGCGCTTTTCGTCGGTGCGCTTGCGGGTCTCGTCAACGGGGTGATGGTCGCCCGTTTCCGGCTCGCCTCTTTTGTCGTGACGCTTGCCACGCTTTCGGTCGCCAAGGGCCTGACGTTGCTTTACACCGGCGCGAGCCCCATCGCGATCACGTCCGAGATCGCGCTCGTTTTCGGCCAAGCACGCTGGTTCGGCATTCCCGCGCCGATCTGGCTCGCAATCGGCGTCTACGCCCTGCTGTGGTTCGTCATGCGGGCGACGATCTTTGGCCGATATGTCTACGCCATCGGCGGCAACGAGGAGGCGGCGATCCTCGCTGCCGTTCCGGTGACCCGCTACAAGATATACGTTTTCCTTCTTGCGGGTGTCCTAACGGGCTTTGCCGGCGTAGTGCTTGCCTCACGGCTCGGATCGGCCGTGCCCACGGCGGGCGACGGGATGGAACTCGTTGCGATCACCGCGGTGGTGCTCGGGGGCACCAGCCTGCTCGGCGGAGAGGGGCGCATCTGGGCGACCATCGTCGGTGCCGCGCTTTTGAACCTTATCTCGAACGCTCTCAACCTCCTCAACGTCAATTCCTATTACCAGGCGGTCGCGACCGGCTGCATCGTGGCGATCGCAGTCCTGGCTGACCGGTATCTCAGATCATCAACCAGGAAGTAATGTCACTTCAAACAACAAAGGGGAACACAATGACAAAACGTCTCAAGATACTCGCTTTCGGCCTTTTCACGGCTTTGGCCTCCACGGCGCTTGCTGAGGACGGCAAGAAGATCGGCTTCATCTATCCGACGCTGAACAATCCGTTCTTCGTCGACCAGTCCAAGGGAGCCGACAAGGCGGCAGCCGAGTTCGGCGGCACCATGGTTCACCTTAGCGGCGACAACCAGGTCGCCAAGCAAGTCCAGCAGATGGAAGACCTTATCGCCCAGAAGGTCGATGCGATCATCATCCAGGCCGTCGATACCGGAGGCGTCGTCGCCGCCGTCAAGGAGGCGAACGCCGCGGGCATCCCGGTCTTCACGACCGGCGAACGGATCACCGGGGCGGACGTCAAGACGGCCGTCTTCTTCGACAATATCGAATCCGGTGAACTTGGCGGCAAGTGGATCTCCGACAGTGTCGACGGCGGCAACGTGCTCGAACTGATCGGTATCCTGGGAACGGAAACCGCACGGCAGAAGTCGGAAGGCTTCAAGAAGGGTCTGCTGGCCGGCAAAAACGGCGACAAGTTCGAGATCGTCGCCTCCCAGCCTGCCGACTACGACCGCACGAAAGCCCTTCAGGTCACGGAAAATGTTCTCCAGGCCAATGATATCGCGGTGATCTATGCGGCAAATGACGAAATGGCCCTCGGTGCGGCCCGTGCCGTTGAAGAGGCCGGACTGACCGGCAAGGTGAGTATCGTCGGCAATGACGGGACCACGGATGCAATCGAGGCGGTGAAGGCGGGCAGCATGGCTGCGACCATTGCGACGCCCGGATACCTCCAGGGCTTCATTGCTGTGGAGACAGCTCTCAAGCATCTTGCCGGCGTCGCTGTCCCGGCCGTGATCCCGGAAAAGAGCACGCCGATCACCAAGGAGAACGCGGAACAGGCAGATTCCGTTCTGCATGGCACGGCACCCGAGCAGCGTTATTGGGAAAGCCTGTACGGAAAGTAACAACCAGTGCGGGCGGTCACTCTGCCCGCCATCCCCCACGAGGACCGTCATGGACGCGAAACAAGCCAGAGAACTCGTCAAATCCGAATGGGACACGCTCGTCGGTCTCACCGTCGATCTAGTGAGGGCGCCGACGGAAAACCGCATCCCGCATGGCGATGAAGCGAGGGGGCAGAAGGTTCTTGCGGATTTCTTCGCGGGCTGCGCCGTGGAGATCGACACGTTCCGGCCCGACCAGGTTCCCGGGATTACCGACCACCCCGACTGGTGGCAAGGGCGAAACTATACCGACCGGCCAAATCTCGTCGTGACGCGGCGGGCCACGTCGCCGGGCGGTCGTTCCCTGGTCTTCAACGGTCACATGGATACGGTCACTCGCGCGCCGCTTCCCTGGCAGAGCGGCGATCCCTTCTCCGGCACGGTGCGGGACGGAAAGCTTTTCGGCCGGGGCAGCTATGACATGAAGGCCGGCCTTGCCGCATGCGCCATGGTGATCAAGATCATCGCCGAGAAGGGGATCGAGACTGGCGGTGACATTCTCCTGCAAAGCGTCGTCGACGAGGAGAATGCCGGCGCGAACGGAACGCTGGCCGCCATATTGAAGGGCCATGTCGGCGCGCTCGCGATCATACCGGAGCCGACGAACCTTAAGATCTGCCCGCAAACGCGCGGCGGGCAGGTCTTCGAGCTGATCGCCGAAGGGACGGGCGGTGTTGCCTATGGCGGCGAGACTATTCGCAACCCGATTTCGACACTGAGTGAAGCGATCGTCCTTCTCGGGCGGTATGAGGCAGACATCAACACGCGGCCGCATCCGGGATTGTTCGCAACCGAGCGGCACCCCCGGGATCTCGTATTCTCGAAGCTGATGGCCGGTGACACCCCTGGCGGCAACATCGGCATTCCGGTGGAAGCGCGCGGCGAGTTCTTTATCCAGACCCTGCCGGGCATGACCGAAGCTGAGCTCCATGGAGAATTGCGGGCCGCGCTCGCACCGGTGCTGTCGAATGCAACCGCGCCGCTGCGTCTCGAACCGACGAGCCGTTATCTTTCTGGTGCCGACACGTCCTCAGAAAATGCTGGCGTCGTTGCGTTGCTTGAAGCGTTGGAGGCGGTGACTGGTGAAAGGCAACGCGCGGCGGGCGCCACGTTCGGAGGAGACGGCTATCTGTTCAACAAGTGGACCTCGACACCCAGTGTCCATCTCGGCCCCCAGGGCGGCAATGCTCATGGTCCGGACGAATTCGTCGAGCTCGAATCGCTGGAAGCCCTGACGGCGACCCTGCTTCTCCACGCCGCCAATTGGTCTTCCTGACGCCAGCCTGGCGGTGGCGCACGGCAAGTCGGCGCTCGCTTCTCGTCTTGGTAACCAGACCGCGAAAATCGAATTGTCCGGGGTTTCCGCCCAGACCAGAGCTCAGCACGCGGGCCGAACAGACTTAACCGCTAACGGTCCGAAGCAGCCGACGCATTTCCCTCCGGCCGGGCAGATGAAGGGATGGATCATCCAGCAACTTGCCCCCCGTCTTTGCTGTTCCTGTCCTTCGGGATATTCGGCCCGTGGTTCGGGTCTCAGGCGGGGTGCGAAGACTGGCAAGTGATCCGCCCCCCATTGAAGGAAGATGCCAAGCCGCTTAACGCAACGACCGAGCATGGCGATTTCTCGCCGACCCGGCTTCTGCATTCTTATTAGAGCACGATAAATAAAGACGGCTTTCCGGGAGTTTCGAAACTGCCCTCGCGCCGAAAACTGGAGCATCAATGACCGGGGAGCCGAGGCTCCGCAAGAAGATATCTGGTCTACAACCCCCAAGTTCATGGCGGACCATCTTGTGGCGACCGTGGTGATGGAAGCCTGCGGAAGCGCGCACTATTGGGCTCGGGAGATTGCCAGACATGTGAGATAAAGCTGCTCGCACCGCAGTATGTTTGGCCCTTGTGAAGCACCAAAAGAACGATGCTGCGGATGCCGAAGCGATCGTTTTCGCCGCATAGCGACCTGCGATGTGCTGCATCAGCCTGAAGGCAGAGGAACAGCAAGCGCAAGCGCTTCTGTTCCGCGAAAGAGAGCGACTTATGCGCTAGCGTACGGAGCTGGTGAACGCGCTGCGTTCAATCCGCTAGCAGTTCGGGCATCCGACTCCGCAGGGCATCGGACAGCGTGGCTATCGCTGGGTCCGTGCCAGCGGCCGGGCGGTCCGCGATACCGACGACGAACCTGCAAACATCATCGTTGGGCGACATCACAGAAAAATGCACGTTGCTAGTTTCCGAGGGCAGTTGGCCGGGAGCTTCGCTGCGACTTTCTGCCGTTTTAGACGTGTCTCGACCAAGTCTTACGATCTAAACAGGGTTTTGTGTATCTGTCTGCATGTATGCTTCATCAAAGCCAGTATGGCACTGTGATCCTGCGGCTCCGTGACATGGTCGATGACTGTTACGATGATGGAAGCTAAAGCGTTTCCGTTCTGATCAAGGATCGGGCAGCAGACGTCTGTGATGCCTATCCAGTCCGTGCTTTTTCTAAGAAGGTGGCCGTCGGTGCGTATGGCATCGAGTGCCCGCTCGAGATGCTCGCGTTCGATTAGCTGGCCTCTTTCCTTGTCGCAGTCAACTAGAATTTGACGAAGACGACGTTCGGGCTGGAACGCCATGATCACCCGTCCGGTTGTCGCATCGGAGGCAAGCCGACCGTATCCAGTATTGAGATTGAAGGTGATTTCCGGGTTGGATGAACTGTGGCCAAGGGTCACCGTCCTTCCTTTGTATATAGTGACGATGTGGGCGGTCTGCCGGACCTCGGCTGCTAGCTTCTCCATTTCAGGCATGGCTACGGCCATCAGCGACCTGGACTGAGGGGTTCTGAGCCCAAGCCCAAACAGCTTGTTCGTGAGCGCAAGCTCATCGGTGTCGCCGTCCCGCTCTATGTATCCACGCGAAATCAAAACGTGGATCATGCGGAATATCTCGTTTTTGCTGCGGCCAAGACGATCCGCTAGGTCGCGGAGGGAGATCGGCCCCGACATCTCTGCGAGGTCTTCCAGGATATCCAGCCCCTTTTCCAAAGCTGGGGCCGAGTACGTTTTGTCACTCTCAATATCGGTCATGACGAGTTCCTTATCCAATCACAGCTTTAGTTTCATATACGAATTGCGCTTTACATATGAAGCTTAATGTGGTGCTCTTTTGAAAATTCCATCGAAGGCGGCGACGGTGGATAAAAACATAGGAGCCGCTCCGAACCAGAGGGATTGGTCATGAAATTTTTCCAGGCAATGCGTGGTGTCACCTTGGCGGTGGCCGGCTTCTTGGCAACAACGGCACAGGCGCAGGAACATGTCATCGGAATTGTAGCAATCGACCTGCAAAGCTCATTCTTCGTCCGTATGAAGGAAGCGGGCGATGTGGCGGCAAAAGATTATGGAATCACGACTTCGTGGCAGAGCGCGGAGGGAAGCCTCGAAAAGCAGGTTTCGCTCATCGAAAACCTGATCAGCCAGAAGGCAAGCGCAATCCTTGTCGACCCCCTCGACAAGAACGCTCTTATCCCGGTGCTTAAAAAGGCGCAAGAAGCGGGCATAAGCGTCATTACCATGGGCAACAAGGTCGAGGCGGGCGGAAACTACTCGACGCTTTATCCGGACGAGTCCGATGCCGCTCAGACGGCGCGGGCGCTGGCACGCTCGATCGGCGGAGAGGGCGAGGTCGCCGCTTTGATTGGCGCCCGGGGCAACTACGTCTCGGACACCCGCGAAAGAGGTTTCACGGAAACCATCGCCAAGGAATTCCCGAATGTGAAGATCGTGGCCATCCAGCCGGCGGGCTGGGACCCGTCCAAGGGCGCGGACGTCGCGCAGACCTGGGTGTCCACCTATCCGGATCTCAAAGGTATCTGGAGCATGTCCGACACGCAGCTCCTCGGGGCTTCCTCCATCGCCCAGTCCGCAGGGCGCTCGCTCAAGTACGCGGGTTTTGACGGCGACGCCGAAATGGAAGGTCTCTTCGGAGATGGGTCGATGGTCATCGACGTTCTGACGGGCGCATATCGCGTCGGCTACTGGAACATCGCCGTTGCCGCCAGGCTTGCGAAGGGCGAAAAGCTGCCGAACGATCTCTATATGCCGACCTATCTCATTATGACCGACGCGATCGCGCAGACCGTCAATGCGTCGGGCGACAAGATCGAGTATGTCACGCCTGAAAAGGCCCAGGAGCTGGCGCAAGACTATTCGAACGAGTTCGGGCCGTCGAAAGCCGCGTCCGAAATGAGCGTCGGTCAGTAAGCCGGGAGAGCGGCGGTGACCCCTATCGTGTCCGGACAACCTGGCCGTCTCAGGGCGGCCATCTTGGAAGAGATGCGTGACGAGCTTTTGCTCGTCATGCTGATCGCCGTCGCCGTGGCCTGTTTTTCCTTCGCACGCCCGACCTTCTTCAGCGTATCGAACCTTCTGAGCATAGGTCAGCAGAGTTCGATCGTCGCGATCGTGGCGCTAGGGATGACCGGCGTCATCGTTGCGCGGGGTATCGACATCTCGGTTGGCGGGACCATGGCTGCGACGGGGATCATCGCAGCAATCGTGCTGCAGGCAACAGGTTCGGGTGTCCTGGCGATCCTCGCTGCCATCGGCAGCGGGGCGGCTTTCGGCGGGCTGAATGCCCTGCTTGTGGCCGGCCTTGGTATCAGCCCGTTCATCGCAACGCTGGGCACGATGGCATTGACGAAGGGCGCCGCGCTCAGTCTCTCCGGTGCGGCCAGCATTCCGGTATCGGATCCGTTCATGCTGTGGCTGGGGCAGGGAAGTCTCGCCGGAGTACCCGCGGGCTTCCTGTTGGCGGTGGCACTGTGCGGCGTATGGCTCTGCTTCTTGCGCTATACCTCCCATGGACGTTCGTTTTTCGCTGTCGGAGGAAATCCGGTTGCCGCTCGCGCTTCCCTCATCTCCGTTGTCGGCATTCGGTCACTGACCTACGTTTTGGCGGGAATGTCCGCGGGCACGGCAACCGTGATCGCGATCGGCCGTTTGGGGTCGGCACAACCGCTGGCCGGAAACGGACTCGAATTCGCGGCCATCACCGCCGCCGTTGTCGGAGGAGCAAGTCTCTCAGGCGGGAAAGGCTCTCCGTTTGGAACGCTCCTCGGAGCCATCGCTGTCGGCACGATAACCGCAGGGCTTGCATTTCTCCAGTTCTCCCAGCAGATCGTCTACATGGTCTCCGGTGGCCTGATCCTTGTCGCCGTGCTTTTGCGGGGGGATCTTTCGTGGTCGGCGCTCGTCAGGACAGCCTCTCCGGGTGCTGTTTCGCTCACGTCACGCGGCGACGAGACGTGCCTCTTGGACGTGGCCGGCCTCACCAAGCAATTCTCCGGTATAAAAGTCTTGAACGACGTTTCCTTCCGCCTCCGGGGTGGAGAGGTCGTTGCGTTGCTCGGCGAAAACGGTGCCGGAAAATCGACGCTCGTGAAGTGCATATCGGGCGTATACGTTCCGGATGGCGGACGGGTACAATTCGGTGCGCTTCCGAAAGAGGCATTTGCCGAGGATGGCGCCGACATCGCGGTGATCCACCAGCATTTCAGTCTGGTTCCTGACCTGACGATCGCCGAAAGTCTCAGTCTTGGCAACGAACCGCAGAGCTTCGGGCTGTTGAAGCGGTCTAGCATGCGCTCGAAAGCCAAAGCCGCACTGTCGGAGGTCGGCCTCACCCGCGACGTGGACGTGCCGGTAAGGTTGTTGACGGTCGGCGAACGCCAGATGCTTGAAGTCGCCAAGGCTTTGCTGTCTTCCGCCCGGCTTATCGTCATGGATGAACCCACCAGCGCGCTCAGCAACCGGGAGCGCGACCGATTGTACACGATCGTTCGCAAACTGGCCGGCGAAGGGCGCTGCGTCCTCTACATTTCGCATAAGATGGAAGAGGTGCGCGAACTTGCCGGACGAGCCATTGTCCTAAGAGATGGGCGGATGGTCGGCGACGTCCCCATGCAGGAAGCCGATGACCGCGCTCTCGTCCACATGATGGTCGGACGTTCGCTGGAGAACGTGTTTCCATGGGTCGAGGCGCCTCTCGGACCTGTCGCAATCGAAGTCAAAGGTCTGCGTACATCCGGGTTGGTTGCCGACGTGTCGTTTTCCGTTCGGCGGGGCGAGGTGGTCGGCCTGGCGGGATTGATGGGGAGCGGCCGCACCGACATCCTTCGATGCATTGCCGGGCTAGACCCATATGCGAGTGGTGAGATCCGCCTACACGGAGACCGGATGTCGACCGGTGCGCAGGGCTTCGCGTCGAGCAAAGGCGTGGCATTCGTACCGGAAGACCGCAGGCTCGAAGGGCTGGTTGGCGGAATGAATGTGAGGGATAACCTCGCTTTGGTATGGATGCGTCGTGGCAGCAAGTTCGGGCTCGTTTCCCTTGCCACACTTCGACGCAACGCGGCGGCATTGATCCGTCAGCTCGATATTCGTCCCCCCGATCCCGGGAAGCCCGCAGGCACCCTTTCGGGCGGAAACCAACAGAAGGTGGTTATCGGAAAGTGGCTCGCCGTAAATCCGTCCATCATTCTCCTCGACGAGCCGACCAGCGGCGTCGACGTTGGCGCGAAGTCGGAAATCCATTCGGTCATCGGCAAGCTCAAGTCCGAAGGTGCTGCCATCCTGCTGGTGTCGAGCGAACTACCGGAACTGCTGGGCGTGTCCGATCGCGTCGTCGTGGTCAGCGGCGGGCGTAGCGTCGGCGAAATGCCGCGCGGAACGAGCGAAGAGGCGGTGATGGAACTGGCGTTCTCGACAACCCCGAAATCGTCATCAAACCGATCGGAGGTTTGCCGATGAACAGACTTCGAGCGCTCTCTGCGAACATCGCGCCGATCAGCCTGCTGGTGCTGGTCTTCATCGGGTGTGCATTGATCGACGGCCGAATTCTCGCGCCGGCAAATCTCATGATCATCCTGACCCAGAGTGTCCCCATCCTCATTCTGGCGCTCGGGGCGTTCATCGTGCTGCTCACCGGCGGGATCGATCTCTCGGCCGGTGTCTCGGTCACCCTCGGCAGTATCGTGATCGCAAGCATGCTGACCACGGGTGCGAACCTCTTTCCCGCACTTGCCGCGGGACTCGTCTGTGTCGTGGTCATCGGCATCGCCAATGGCACCCTCGTGACGCTCTTTCGCGTTCCCGCCTTCATCACCACCTTGGCGACCATGTCCTGCATTCAGGGTATCAGCCTTCTACTGGCGACACGGGGAGTGTACGTCATCAATGAACCCGCCTTGAAATGGCTCGGTACCGGACGCGTGGAAGGCATTCCGGTTTCCATACTGGTCGCAATTATCGTCATCTGCGCGGCCTATGTACTGATGCATCACACCCGTGTCGGTCTGCGCACTTATGCCACAGGTTCAGATCCGACGGCGACAGCGCTTGCGAACATCTCGACGTCGCGCGTTCTGATGCTGGCCTACGTAATTGCAGCCTGCTTCACGTTTCTGGCGGCTGTCATGCTGATTGCCAGAACGCCCATCGTGACACCGAACCTGGGCGGTCAGTCTCTGCTGCTCGATGCGATCGCCGCATGCGTGCTGGGCGGTGTCAGTATTTTCGGTGGTCGCGGAACGGTCCTCGGCGTCGTCGCAGGAAGCCTGATCGTCAGCCTCTTCGCAAACGCGCTTCGCGTGATCGGTGTCGATCCATCAAGTATCGATCTTATGAAAGGCGCGCTCGTAATCAGCGCTCTGGTCTGCGACGTCGGCATTGCGCGGCTTCGTGGTGGTGTACTCAAGGAAGAATCGCATGACTATCGCTAACGCGACAGCGTCATCGGCAAGCGACATGTCGCCGCTCGTCGAAACCGCTATCGAGATCCTTGCAGACTTGGTGTCGTTCGATACTGTCAGTTCCAAATCCAATGTCGATGCGATCGCTTTCATCGAAGCCTATTTCAAGCGTCTCGGTGCGACGACAGTGAGAATTCCTGCGAAAGGCCAGGAGAAAGAGAATCTCTGGGTCACCATCGGTCCTGGGCGGCAAGGAGGACTTGTCCTGTCCGGACATATCGATGTCGTGCCGGTCGATGGTCAAGAATGGACGCGCCCTCCCTTCAAGTTGACCCGGGAGGGCGAGCGTCTGTACGGCCGTGGAACCACCGACATGAAGGGGTTTCTTGCCTGCGTCATGGCGGTGTGCGGGCACATTCACGCGGCTCAACTGTCTGTTCCCGTTCACGTCGCGGTAACGTTCGACGAAGAGGTCGGCCATATCGGCGCGTTCGAGCTGGCGGCGTTTCTGAAAGGTCAGGGCATAGAGCCTGCTGCCTTTATCGTCGGCGAGCCGACGCGGCACCTGGTGGTCGATCGGCATAAGGGATCAGTCGGCTTCACGACCGAAATAGTCGGGCGGGAGGCGCATTCATCCCAGGTGCATCTCGGCATCAATGCGATCGACATCGCCGCCGAAGTCGTTTCGCTCCTGAATGAGCTCCACATTGTCCAGCGCGATGTCCTGGCGGATGACGCCTATCCATACCCCTATCCTTCTATCAACGTGGGAACCATCCGCGGCGGGCACGTCCGCAACATCGTTGCCCCCGGGTGCACGCTGGAATGGGAAATGCGGCCTATCTTGCCGAAGCAATTGTCCGCGATGCGACGGGAGTTTGACGAGCGTGTAGCAAAGATCATTTCCCGGCGATCGAAGAAAGGTATGGATGCACCCGAAATCAGGACGCGCTGCCTATGGGACGCGCCGCCTCTGCTTTCGGATCCCGCCTCACAAGCAACCTCGATAGCGTTGCAGGCGACGGGACACAACCAGACGTCCGGCGTGTCGTATGGAACAGAAGCGGGTGTCTATCAACAAGCAGGTTTTCCCACCGTCGTTTGCGGCCCCGGTGACATAGCCCAGGCCCACACTGCCGACGAGTGGATTTCCGTCAAGGAACTTGAGACCTGCCTGCTGTTCCTTGAGCGCCTCATCGCCAAGGCGGGCAACCCTCTTTTCGACGTCAATGGAGGATAAGATGCGGATCGCTCCAGCCACCTATCTTGTTGCTTCAGGCGCGCAGGGTTGCTCGCTCACACATGATCTCGACTGTAATTGCTGGCTCTTCGATTCAGGCGAAGGGCTCGTGCTCTTCGACACCGGGGCAGGGCTCGACACCGACGGCATTTTCTCCGTCATGACGGAGAACGGCCTGACGCCCGATGACCTCCAGTTCGTCTTTTTGACCCATGCTCACGGTGACCATTCCGCCGGGGCCCGCGAGCTACAGCGGAGAACCGGATGCAAGGTGCTTTGCAGTCGATTGACGAGTAGCCTGCTGGATGAAGGCGAGCCAGCGTTCAGCCTCGATGTCGCCCGGGCAGCAGGGGTCTATCCCGACGATTTTGTCTACACGCGACCTTCCGTCGACGCGCTGATCGCCGACGGCGAGACACTTGCGATCGGAGACCTGTCGATCGAGGCGATCGCAACTCCCGGGCACAGCCTCGATCACCACTCCTATCTGGTGCGACGGAACGACACGGCCGCACTGGTGACGGGAGACGCGATCTTCCATTCCGGCCGTATCATCTACCAGGGCACGTACGATTTCGACATTCGCGTGTCCGCCGAGAGCATCCGTCGTCTCGGCAACTGCGATTTCGAGATCCTGCTGCCCGGCCACGGTTTCTTCGTCCGTCACGGAGGAAGGCGCCACGTCGACGCGGCGATCCTTCATCTCGAAAAACTGATGACACCAAGGCCCATCGAATTCATTGCAATCTAGGAAAGCCGGCTCAATGACAAGATTTCAAGACAAGATCGTCGTCGTGACAGGCGGCGCAAGCGGCATCGGTGCATCCATCGCCGACGCGTTCCGGCGCGAAGGTGCGAAGGTCGCAGTCTTGGACATTCACCTTCCCGAGGTTTCCGTTCGGGGTGAAGACATCTGGTATCGGGAATGCGACATCGCCAGCGAGGCGGCAGTAGAGGGAAGCTTCGACGCG
This sequence comes from Mycoplana azooxidifex, assembly GCF_014196765.1. Lineage (GTDB taxonomy): Bacteria > Pseudomonadota > Alphaproteobacteria > Rhizobiales > Rhizobiaceae > Mycoplana > Mycoplana azooxidifex. The sequence goes on along the minus strand of NZ_JACIEE010000014.1, from coordinate 39,451 downwards.
GTTCAGGCTCAACTGGGGCCTGTGGACGTCCTCGTGCACTGCGCGGCCAAACTTGGCGTCAGCGCGCCATTCCACGAGGTGACGGCGGAAGCCTGGAACAGCTACATCGACATCAACCTCACCGGATCTTTTCTCGCCAGCCGTGCGGCCGCCTCCCGTATGGTGGCGAACGGCACACCGGGCCGCATTGTTCTCATCGGATCGGTGAACTCGTTTGCGTCCGAGAGGAACGCCGCACCCTACGCCAGCAGTAAGGGCGGCGTGCGTCTGCTGACACGCTCGGCCGCGATCGACCTGGCACGCTACGGCATCACCGTAAACATGATTGCGCCCGGACCGATCGTTACCCCGCCCCTCGAAGACAAGTTTGCATCTCCGGAGCTGACGCAGATTTTCGACCGCGTGCTACCGGGCGGCAAGCCCGGCAGGCCGGCCGACATTGCCTCGACGGCGCTGTTTCTTGCCCTGCCCGAGAGCGCCTTTATCACCGGGGCCGACATCGTTGTCGATGGCGGCATGCTCGCGCAAATCCTCAACTAAGCGGAACGAGCCCTCTCTTTTCCGGGATTACAATCAGGAGGTTTCCTTGTCGTATGATGTCATAGTGGTAGGGGCAGGTTCTGCCGGCGCAGTCGTTGCCGCGCGCCTGAGCGAAGACCGAAGCCGTCGGGTCCTGCTTCTTGAGGCGGGTCCCGACTACCGGAGCGGTGATCAGCCCACTGAAATGGCCAGCGCCAACGTCTTCAACCTCATATTGCCGGAGCATTTCCAGAAGCAATACATGTACGCCGATCTCATGGCGCGCCGGACGAAAAAGCAGGATCACCGTATCTACTGGCGGGGGAAGGGTCTTGGCGGGTCTAGTGCGGTCAACGCGCAAATCGCCATACGGGGCGTGCTCCATGCGTTCGATCGATGGGCAGATATCGGGTGCACGGGATGGTCTGGCGAGGATGTCCTTCCCTACTTCAACAAGCTCGAGGATGACCCTATCGAAGCGCCTTATCACGGCAAGGGCGGTCCAATCCCGATCTATCGGGCACCGTTCGACCGATGGGGAAATGTCGATATGGCTATGCGTGATAGTGCAATGGCAGTTGGTCACCCGTGGCACGACGACCTGAATGCGCCCAATGCGGACGGTGTCTGCACCTACGCCATCAACAGCCGGGATGGCCGCCGCGTCTCCGTCAACGACGGATACCTGGAGCCGGCCCGCAGCCGTGACAACCTGACGATCGTAGGCAACGTGACCGTCGATCGGATCTTGTTCGAGGACAAACGGGCCGTGGGCGTCAGCGCGTTCGTGTCCGACGAAGCGCGGGAGTTCCATGCCGCTTCGGTCATCCTCTGCGCCGGGGCGATCCATTCGCCGGCGATCCTGCAGCGATCCGGAGTGGGTCCGCAGGCTCTTCTTCGAGAGCACCAAATTCCTGTCGTCGCCGATCTCCCCGTCGGCGAGGGGTTCTTCGACCACCCATACTGCCGCATCGAGCTTGACCTGAAGCCGGAATTTAAGGTGCTGGATACCGACGGACGGCACACCAACTGCTGCGTCAAGATGAGTTCGGGCGTCGCTGGCGGCGTCCCACACGACATTCTCTACAACGCGATGAACCACGGGGGCGTCGGAGTGAGGCCGGACAGCGCCCAGTTCGGAGAGGCGATGGTGAACCTTATCCTGATGGAGGCGAAAAGCCGCGGCACCGTGCGCATTTCGACGCCCCGGCATTGCGATCAACCGGTCATCGATGAAAACATGCTCGATGATCCCATCGACCTCCAGCGAATGCGGCTGGCTTACCGACATCTCGGCAAGATTGCCTCGCAGGGTCCCTTGCAGCGACTGGCAAACAAGATGACCCTGGCAGATACCGATCTCCCGCTGTCATGGCTTGACGACGCCAGCGACCAGCAGGTCGATGATTTGCTCCTCGAACATTGCTCGGATGCGCAGCATGGCCTTGGTGGCTGCTGCATGGGCCCGGACGGTGACGAGAAGGCTGTCGTTGACCTCCAGGCGCGCGTGAGGGGTGTGGAAGGCCTTCGTGTTGTCGACGGCTCGATCATGCCGCTCGACTGCCAGGCCAATACGAACCTGTCGATCATCATGGTCGGCGAAAAGATCGCCGACGACATTCGGCGCTGGAGGTAGATCGCGCTGATGGATATAAGCAAGCTCAACGAGAGCGATCGCAACTTTGCCAGCGACAACGTTGCTGGCGTCTCTCCGGAAATCATGAAGGCACTGGTCGAATGCAATGACGGCAATGCCTCATCCTACGGCTTTGATGCTATCACTGAACGTTTGACGTCAAGGCTTTGCGAGGTTTTCGAGACGGACCTTATCGCGTTTCCTGTCGCGACAGGTACTGCCGCAAACGCCTTGGCGCTTTCGGTCCTGACCGCTCCTTACAGAAGCACCATTTGCGCCGAGGATGCACATATCAACACCGATGAATGCGGGGCTCCGGAATTTTTTACTGGCGGGGCCAAGCTGCTCGGGTTGCATTCGCCAGGCGGGAAGCTTGCCCCTGAGGCGGTCGATTCGATCTTCAACAAGACGCGGACGGAGGGTTTTCAGACCGCTCAACCCGTGACCGTCAGTCTCTCCCAGTCGACGGAGTGGGGGCTGACGTATTCCGTCGAGGAGGTCCGCGCCCTGGCTGCCGTGGCCGAGCGTTACAGCGCGTCAGTGCACATGGACGGCGCGAGGTTTGCCAACGCTTTGGTTCATGCGAAAGCCCGCCCTGCGGACATGACCTGGAGGGCAGGGGTCGATGCACTCTCCTTGGGCGCTACGAAGAATGGCGCCCTTGCCGCGGAGGTACTGATCCTCTTCGACGCCTCCCACCGCGATGCTGCTTCGGCGCAACGAAAGCGCTCTGGGCATCTTTGGTCTAAGAGCCGCTATCTGAGTGCGCAGCTTCTCGCATATCTTGAGGACGGTCTCTGGCTTCGCAATGCGTCGCATGCGAATTCGATGGCCAGGCGGCTTGCTGGGGGATTGACCGGCGTGCCTGATATAGAGCTCGCCCAACCAGTCCAGGCAAATGAGGTGTTTGTCTGGATGCCGTCGGAGGTTGCTGAACGTCTCGCTGCTTCGGGATTCCGTTTCGCTAAATGGACAAGAGGAGCAAAAACCCATCGACGGATTTTCCGATTCGTCACGTCATTCGCTACGCAGTCGAATGCTGTTGATGACCTGGTCCACTGGGCTGCCAGAATAGTTCCATAAATTAGGTTACGCTGCAAAGGGTGATTTCAGAATTTCGCGGACTTCTTTGACCGCCGATAGCAGCGTGCGTACCTTGGCCCCGCCCTTCGCCGGATAATCATCCGCACCTGCGCCAACAACAATTCTGTTTTCGATTTCAAGATCGTCACAGGCGACAAAGAACCCGCGCTCGGCTTGCGGAGCGCTGGCGCGCTTGACCTCGATCGCCACCGTTGGCTTGCCAGCCTGTTCGAACACCAAGTCGATCTCTGCACCGTCGGCGGTTCTGTAGAACAAAGGAGCCACATCAGGCCCAGCCGCGTCGATAAGCGTCTCTATCACAAACCCCTCCCAGCTTGGCCCGACAACGGGGTGTCCCAACAATTGATTGAGCGTGCCGATTTCCAGGAGGGCGTGCACAAGCCCACTGTCACGGACGTAAATCTTGGGGGACTTCACGAGGCGCTTGCCGAGATTGCCGCTCCATGGCTGGAGGCGCCGAACCAGCATGAGATCAACAAGAAGATCAATATACCGGCCAATCATGGGGGCCGACACACCCAGGCCCTGGGCGAGCCGAGCGCTGTTAAGTGTGTTTCCTTGTCCGTTGGCCAACATCGTCCAAAGACGACCGATCGTTGCGGCCGGCATGCGCGGAGCAAACATGGGGACATCGCGCTCAAGGTAGCTTCGGACAAAAGCCTGCCGCCAGAGGTAACTTTCCTCGTCCGTTACCGCGGTCAGGCTATCGGGAAAGCCGCCGCGCAGCCACAGCCGGTCGATATCAATAGAAGCCGCTACAGCCTCTTCCGCACCGATCGGTGGCATCTCGAGATAGATAATTCGCCCTGCCAGCGTTTCCGATACCTGCTGGATCAGGTCCAAAGATGCTGAGCCCAGCAACAGAAATTGCATGGATCTCTCGCCTCCGGCGCGCCGATCGTCAACGATCCCTCGTAATTCGGCGAACAACTCAGGCAGCCGTTGTACCTCGTCCAGCACCGTCAAATGCCCAGCCTGCGCTTGAAGGAATGCTTCTGCATCCTCCAGCTTGCGGCGATCTGCTATCCGTTCCAGATCCAGATAGAGTGTGCCTTTCGCTCGATCCGCAAGCTTGCGGGCAAGCGTGGTCTTGCCGACCTGTCGTGCGCCAATCAGCGCGACGACGGGCGCGCGTGCCAAGGCGCGCTCGAGGGCAGCTTCGATACGAGGCCGCGAAATCATCATGCCGTAAATCATAAATCATATTTTTGATTTGCGGTCAATTGTTGAGTCCGTTCTTCCCGCGCGGGACCGTTCGCCAACACGGGGAGCGTTGGAAGCCGTCGTCACAGCAACAGTTCTCGTTCGGAGTGACCCATCAAAGTCGTGAATCGATGGCAGCTATCCGATTCATGGAACTCATTGGACGTGTCCGACGCATGGATTGATACTCGGCGCATGACAAGCAGCGTAAGAGACATCTATCTGGAACGTGTCGATACAACCGGCAATCTGTCACGGTTCTACGTTGTCGAGATTCAGCAGGATCTTTTCGGTGAGACTCTGATCGTGCGCCGGTGGGGTCGGATCGGTACGCATGGGCGTCAACTTGCGAGCCGTACGCCATCTCTTGTGGAGGCGACAAAGCAATTCGAGCGCTGGTCCAGCGCCAAGGCTCGGCGTGGCTACAGACAGCTGTGACGCCAACACAGGTGCACGACTGTTGGTTTCCGCGCAGAACTGAGCCGGTTAGGCGCATAATTTCCATTGAGAATTGAGCCATGTGAACCTTCCCCCAACGCGGTGAGCGACGGGGGCAACGGAGTGATCCACATGGGACTTTTAAACATCATCCGTCGGATGGCGCTGCGCGAGAAGCTGTCGATCCGCGAGATCAGCCGGCGCACCGGGCTGTCACGCAATACGATCGCGAAGTATTTGAGTGCTGGTACGATCGAGCCGACGTTCACGGTACCGGAACGACCGAGCAAGCTTGATCCGTTCGCCGACAAACTCGCTAGCTGGCTGAAGACCGAGGCCGGGAGGGCGCACAGTACCCATCCGGCGAGGACCGCGGTCTGTATGCTGTGGCACCATCACACTTCGGAAACTCCTTATTGGCAAACTGCCCGCGGCTTCAGTGAGGTGTGCGGATGCGGTGCGAGTTGAGAACGGTGTTCCTTTTACTGGTGGGGATGTGAACCGCCCCGGCTTTGCCGGAGACCCCAACTCGTGAGAAGTAGGGTCTATGACAAGCAAGACGACGAACAAGTTCTCCCCTGAAGTCCGCGCTCGCGCCGTTCGAATTGTGACGGAGCATGAAGGCGAACATCCTTCCCGGTGGGCGGCAATATCTTCCATAGCCGCCAAGATTGGCTGCTCGGCGCATACGCTCAATGAGTGGGTGAAGAAGGCCGAGGTGGACAGCGGCAGGCGGGCAGGTTTGCCGAGTGACGTCGCGGAGAAGATGAAAGCGCTGGAACGGGAGAACCGTGAGTTGCGTCAGGCCAACGAGATTTTGCGCAAAGCCTCTGCATATTTTGCCCAGGCGGAGCTCGACCGCCCACTGAAGCGATGATTTCCTTCATCGATGCACACCGTTCGGTGCTCGGGGTCGAGCCGATCTGCAGACTGCTGCCGATTGCCCCGTCCACCTATTATGAGGTCATCGCCAAGCGCAACGACGTGGACCGTTTGTCGGCCCGCGCCCGACGCGACATTGCCATGAAGGTCGAGATACGCCGGGTATTCAACGAGAACTTCCAGGTCTATGGCGTGCGCAAGGTCTGGCGACAGTTGCTACGGGAGGGTTACGACATCGCCCGCTGCACTGTCGCTCGGCTTATGAAGGCAATGGCACTGCAGGGCATCATTCGCGGCAAACCGATCCGCACGACGATCAGCGACAAGGCCGCCCCATGCCCGCTCGACCGGGTGAACCGACAGTTCTTCGCTCCCGCGCCGAACATGCTGTGGCTTTCGGATTTCACTTATGTGGCGACCTGGCAGGGCTTCGTCTACGTGGCCTTCGTCATCGATGCCTTTGCCCGTCGCATCGTCGGTTGGCGGGCAAGCCGGACTGCCCATGCGGGCTTCGTGCTCGATGCCCTCGACCAGGCGCTTCATGATCGGCGGCCCGTTCATCGCGGCGGGCTGGTTCATCATTCCGACCGCGGTTCGCAATACGTCTCCATTCGCTATTCCGAACGGTTGGCGGAGGCAGGCATCGAGCCGTCTGTCGGAAGCGTTGGCGACAGTTATGACAACGCACTCGCCGAAACGATCAACGGTCTTTACAAGGCCGAGGTGATCCACCGGCGAGGGCATGGCGAAACTTCGAAGCAGTGGAGTTCGCCACGCTCGAATGGGTCGATTGGTTCAACAACCGCCGCCTTCTGGAGCCCATCGGAAACATTCCGCCAGCCGAGGCCGAAGACCGATATTACGCCATGCTGGACGCACCAGCCATGGCCGCGTAACTTAAACCAAACGGTCTCCGGCAAAGCCGGGGCGGTTCACATCCCCACCAGTAAAAGGAACACCGTTCTCAACTTGCACCGCATCCGCACACCTCACTGAAGCCGCGGGCAGTTTGCCAATAAGGAGTTTCCGAAGTGTGATGGTGCCACAGCATACAGACCGCGGTCCTCGCCGGATGGGTACACCCGGCCTTACGCGGACGGGACTACAGATGATGGACTTCCTGCTGGCGATGACGATTGGTCTCCTCGGTTTCCTGTTCATCCACACGATGGACGAGGCCCTGGAGTTCCCGGACCAATCCGCCGCCATCTTCCAGGACTCGGCTATGGCGACTTGCTCGCACACTGCAGGCGGCATGGCAGGCAGGGAAGGACGTCTCAATTCATGGCCGGATCTATGCTTAAAGGACGGTCTGCTCTCCAATCTTGATTGCACGGTGCGCGGCGACCGGTTTCCCCACTTTTTCGATAGCAACCGCCTTGCAGACTACGAACTTCCCGGATGCGGACAGCAGACGCCGGTCGCTTTCGTCCGCAGCGGCATCCGGTCTCGGTCAGTTGCGTGACCGATGTCATCACGCCAAGCGTGGAAAGAGTCGACGGAGGAATTCCACAATCGAGGATACGCCTAAAATCCTTTCTAAGTCATTGAATGTACAGCTGTCGATATGAGCGGGCCTGCATCTCACCAACGCGTTCGAGCCTTTGACAAACTTTGCCAAAATCGGTTATGCTACCTTCAAATGGAGGTTATCATGGCCACGATGAATGTATCTCTTCCAGCCCCGATGAAGGATTGGGTGGAGGCCCAGGCCAGGACCGGGCGATATTCAAATGCTAGCGACTACGTGCGCGACCTGATCCGACGTGATCAGACACGAAACGACAAGATCGCCGCGATGCAAAGCTTCGTCGAGGCCGGGCTCCAAAGTGGTATGGGCATCCGATCAAAGGATGACCTCTTTGCTGAAGCGATGGCTCGTGCCAGCAAGCCATGAGTTTTAAGGTTTCTGTCGAAGCGGAAGAGGACATTATTGCGATCGCCGAGCAAGGTGTCCGTATGTTCGGAGCAGGCCAGGCAAAGCGCTACCACGATGAACTTTTCGCAGTATTTGATCTGATAGCTGTCAACCCGCGCATCGCGCGCGAACGGAATGAGATTGATCCACCCATTAGAATTCATCCCTTCAAAGCGCATCTAATTGTTTATAGGATCGAAGACGATGAGACAATTTTTGTAATACGAATTTGCCACGGGCATGAAGATTGGGCAGGTAGTTCAATTTAGCGCCCCTCAGATGGGGCTGTGGGATTTGTGCGTGTCAGGTTCGAATTGGTTCAAGTGCATGCGCTCACAAATCAGTTTGGCCCCGAGGGACGCCCTGTCAGCAATGACCGCCTTGGGCACTTTGCGCGCCCAATCCGGTCGTCTACGCCACTCGCCGGAGTTCCTGAGGCAGTCGGTCCGCTTGGGTGTCACGTCCGCGGTGCGGCAATTGCGGAAATCGGCTATGCTCGAAGCATGAAACATCTGGCGCCCACACCTGGCCGGCAGGCTCGGGGCAGCGTCCAAATGGCGCGGACATTCGCTTCGGCACGCTATAGTGAGAGCTAGGACTCATAGCGCGTGGGCATGAGGTTTAGTTTGCGGCTCCCATCCAGTTCACCGATATGTTCACCGAGCGCGGTATTCCCTCCGCGGCCCTCGTCAGGCGTGGAGGTCCGGCTGACCTGTCGGCGTTAAGAAGGGCGTCGCTTTTGTCGTCGCGTTATTGTCGTCAACTTTAGCAGCACCCGAAATGGCGTTTACGATAAGTATCGAAACCAAAAGCATTTACTTGGTGCAGAATAAGAATTCAGAGCGCTAGCCGAGGCCGTACGATCCGTGAGCGCAAGTAAGCTTTTGGCGCGAAGCTGCCGCTCCCAACGAACACAGGCGTCGAAACGGCATAATGCACCAGGGACGGCGCTAACGTTGGAACGGAAAATATACCCAGTGCACTTTTTGCACTGGATTTCCCTACGGTTCCGACGTTGAATGCGGCACACGCCCCGCGGAGGTCCGTATGCCAACACGATGGCAGAAAGAATATGCCGAAGCGTCGTCGAGTTCCTGCCCGCCCCTGGCGACGGTGCAGGATGAGCTTCAAAGAATCCTCGACAGTTCTGATTTCAAGGGCACACCCCGTCGCCGAAAGCTGCTGAGATATCTCGTTGAAGAGATGCTTGCGGGCAGGGATCGCGAGCTCAAGGGGTATACAATCGCCACAGTGGTTTTCGGCCGTGACGACGATTTCGACCCCCAGACCGATCCCATCGTGCGTCTTGAAGCGCGTCGGCTGCGGCACGACCTCGACGGTTACTATGCGTCATCCGGACGAGACAATGCGATACGTATCTCCATTCCCAAAGGGCAATATGCACCGACCATCGAATGGTCGGAGAAGGACATCGGGGAGGTTGCGACAACCGTTTCACTGCAGGCCGAGGAAGTCGCTGCCACCGATCCCTCTCCACGGGCACCTTTGAGCTTGCTGGCTCGACCTCGGCGGCTGGCATGGGGCGTAGCACTCGTTCTCGCGCTACTCGTTGTCAGTACCGGCTATGTCTACTGGTCGCGGTCGGGATTGGCCCGTCAGGAAAGTAGTCGCGGTCCGGCACTTGCAGTGATGGCGTTTGCGACGGATGGAAGCGACGCCGAGCATGCCGCGCTTGGAAGCGGGTTCGCCGATCAAATCATGGCGGACCTGAGCCGCTTTTCCGGTTATCGCTTGTACTTGCCGCAGGCAACGACCAGCGGGACGATGACCAGTGATCCTATGGAAATCGGCGATCGCCTCGGCCTGACCTATATTGTGGACGGAAGCGTCCACTTTGATGCGGGGACTGATTCCATTCGGATCTCGGCGCGCCTCGTTGAGGTTGACACGCGTCGGATCATGTGGATCGGCACTTTCGAACGGCCCAGATCAACTCGCTCGCTTTTCGCAATTCGGGACGAAATCGCATCGGCGGTGGCGTCGGCGCTTGGGCAACCCTACGGCGTCATCCGAACGGAAGAGAGCAACCGATTGCGGGATGAAGCCGCGCCGAGCACGTCAAGCTATGAATGCGTTCTGCGCGCCTTCGCCTATCGGCGGTCGTTCACGGCGGCGGGACACAAGGCTGTCATGACCTGCCTCGAGCAGGCCGTCCTCCAAGATCCGAAGTATGCTGACGCCTGGGCGATGCTTGGTTGGCTGCACATGGACGCTGGGCGCTTCGGCTGGGCAGTTGACGGAGACGCCTGGGCGGCCTTCCAGCGTGGGTTGTCAACGGTTGCTCACGCCTTGTCGCTAGACAGTAACAATATCACCGCCCTTAAGGCCCAAGCTTCGATCCACCATTACATGGGCAATTATCCGGAGAGCGAGCGCATCCAGCGGCGGGCGTTGGAACTCAATCCGAACGATCCCGACACGCTGGCTCAACTCGGTTGGCGGCTAGCCGTGCGCGGACGTTTCGAAGAGGGAGTTCCCTACCTCCAGCAGGCGATCGCGAACACGGTCAATCCGCCTGGCTGGTATCGGCACCTTATTGCTATCGATCACTACCTGAAGGGGCGACACGAGGAGATGCTCGAAACCGCCAGGGCCTCAAGCATTGACGGCTCGAGCGTAAGCTGGTCTCTGGTGGCAATTGCCGAAGGTGCCATGGGCCACAAGACAGCCGCAGCGGAGGCCCTCGCAAAGATGGCCGAGATCTCGCCGATGCTCTACAGGGACCCTGCGGCCGCGTACCGCCGACACCAGGCAATTGATCCTATTATTGTCGCCCTTGTGGCAGGTCTTCGCAAAGCAGGATGGACGGAACCCGACGAGATTACGGGCCTTCCGTGAGGCGTTCGCGCCACGTCTGTTCAGGGCACTTAGATCCGGAGCGATGTCACGGGCGTATGACGCAGCGGAAACCGACATGGCACGTGGTCGGGTCAATCTCCTGGGTAAAAGTCCCTCCGGCAATCCATCCATTCCTGGGTTGCTACTGTCGTGCTCCTCAATGAGACGTTTCTGTGGCTGCATGCGTGCTTCCTTGGTGGTGGCGGTCGTGAAGCGCGGAGAAGTTGCTTCACAATCGATGCAACGTCCTACTACGCCTTGCCGCCGCAGCCGAATTTCCGCCGGAGAGCAGAGGCGACGAGCTCCTGCTGAACAGGCATAGTCAGTCTCAGTCGTCGACGATATCCCAATCGTCGTTGGGGTTGAATGTTTCTATCCCTGCCGCAACGTCGCTAGTTCTTTCACCGAGGTCCGCATCGTAGACGATCCCGTGCCGGTCGACGGCAAAGGTCTTGACACCGCTCATTCCATAGTCGACTGGCCATGCCACCAGAGCAAAGCCTGCGATCATGTTGCCGTTGATACGATAGTCATGGGCACCGCCGGCAATTGCGTCCCCCTGACGGGACAGGATGCGATAGTGATAGCCATTGAAGCCGTCACCCGCTTTGGCAGACTGCAACGCATCGCCATCTGCCAAAGCGGGCCCGGCAGGGCTTTCCTCGCCGCCAAACTGATCCGCCGGCCAGTACAACCCGTCCTGCGCGCCGTCCGAGCTGATGAGCTTCTGCGCGTATTCGAGAACGCCGTCGCCGTCGTGGTCCGCAAGGGCATACCGCTCCTGCGCTTCCACATAGGCATGCAGGGTCGCGATCGTCGAAAGCTCGTTCTCGCCGACCCGGCGATTGGCGACCTCTTCCAGGCCGACATAGGTGGCGAAAGCCCATTTGCCGTCCTCACCTTTTGCGATCGGGAACGGAAACGGCCAACGCTCGCCTCCAAGCTCGAGCACCTTTCTGCCGTTGACGTCCTGAACGCCGACGTGCTCCTTCACGCGGGCCTGGATGTCGGCATAGGCGTCCATTACGCCGTCGCTCTGCCTTGTTCTGGCGACGTCGAGCCCGAGGAGAGTGACCAGTTTGTCGAAGTCCCCTCCAGCCACTGTCGACTTGAAGGTTTCGACGGCCTCCTCGGCTGTTGCAAATGTCTGCGGCTCCTCGGAGGCAACGTACGCGTTCAAGGATTCGGTACCGGAATCTGTGACCTGCGCGACCGCGTTCAGTGCCGTGGTGCCGAGCAGGAGAGCGCACAGGGAGGCGGCGATACCGTTGCGAAGTGCTTTCATCGTGAACATCTCCTTTGCACCTTCCTTAGCGATGGCGACCGCCGCCGTGCCTGACGACTTTGTGCCCGCCGCCGCCGCGATGCCCGCCACCCATAGAGTGCCCCCCTCGATTGGACGAGAGGTGGGTCTGATGGCGATTTCCCGGATGGCCGAGCACGGAATGGTTTCCGGTGGCATGTCTTTGGGCATGTGCTCCCGGTTTCGGTTGCCTCGCATGGCGCGTCACGTGCTGGGAAGTGTGCTTCGAACCGATGTGCGTATCGGGAGCGCCCTGTCGGTGGGCGGTCGCAGGCTGCCTCACGTTGCCCGGCCTGATGCTGCTTTCGCGACCACGAATTCGGTCTGCATCGACCTTGCTCTTCCGGATGTCGCCGACCGATACCTTAGGATGAGTGCCAGAAATCGTGTCCCCGTGCCCGCGCCTTACGTTCTTTGCACGCTCGGAAATGTTGTTGTTTCGGTTCGATTTGAAGTCGCTTTTCAACGCATTGTGGTCGATCCTGTTGAGTTGGTTCCGGTCAAACTTGATCTTCGATCGATCGACATTCTTCCAGTCGACGTCGTTGAACTTCAGCTTGTCGCGATCGATGTCGATGTTGTTAAAGCAGCCATCGCAATCGATATCGACGTCGCCTCCGTGCCAGTCGCCTCCCCACACGCCCCAGTCGTCCCAGTCCATCACGGATGCCCATGCGACCCCGGTGACGGCGGCAGCGAAAAAGGGCGCTGTTGGATAATAATAGTTCGGGTAGGGATCGGGGTAATAGGCAAGCGGAGCAGGGGGGTAGCCTGGCTCGTAGAGCATCTGCGGCTCGTACTGTGGAACGTATATCTTCTCCGGGTCCTTGGATTGAATGACGACATTGTCGCCCTCGTTCACGACAGTGATCTTGTCGTCGCTCTTGATGACGTTGCCCGCCACAGCCTTGTCGCGCAGGGTTTGAACGGCAATCAGCACGTCCTTTTGCTGGAAGGACAGCGCACTGCCGAGCGCCTGGGTCCAGTCGAGGTCGTCGCTCATCATCTTGACGACCTGGGGATAGTTCAGCAGCGAGATCACGCTGCCATCCCAGCTATCCCTGGGCTTCAGGTTCTTGTCTGATTTTGATTGCTGAAGGAATCGCTCTGCTTCCACGATCTGGAGGGGAAACAGCGAAGCAGACGAGATCACCGCGACGAGTTCATCAGGATAAAGCGCGATCCGTGCCACGAGCACTTCGAGTTCTTCCTCCGTGAGCAGGTCGGGCGTGCTCTCGCTGCCATCGACGGCAGATTGACTTTGAGAGCTGTCTTGCGCGCTGGCATTGGAAACCAGAAGCGGACTGCCTGTAAGAAGGAGTGTGACGATCAATGAACCGACTGTGCGGCCGACGAGGCTGAAGGCAATGGTCACTGTCAGATGCTCCCGGGGTAAAAATACGAACAGAAACGAGCTGTGAGGCACTGCGAACGCGGCATTTGCGGCTACCGCGGATACACCTTGTTCCAGTCGTTCTTCATGCTGACGATGTTCCAGCCGCGTCTCGGGCCCTCCGTCAGGGCTCGATCGAGCTTCCCAAAGTGTGAGTTGCGGTCGTAGGCGTACTCTCTTTCGGCGTCGTCATGATGAACGATCAGGCCGAAGGTCCGCCCCGGTCCCGACGTCGTCCATTCCAGCATCTGGAAGTCGCCGTCCGAATTCCCGAAGGCAGCGATCGGGCGTCGACCGATGTGACTATAGATTCCTATCGGCTTGCCCGGGCCATCGTCGACGAAATCGACTTCCGGCAGGCGGACGATGGCGGGCTTTCCGCCCTTGTCGTTGTACCGAGACTTGATCGATGACCCGACGACGTTCTCGGCGGGAATTCCGTAGATCCGTTCCGTCCAGGGCCGCATGAACTCGATCCCGCCGCCGGAGACGATGAACACCTTGAATTCGTTTGCCGTGAGATAGGCGATCAGCTCGAGCATCGGTTGAAATACCATCGACGTATACGGCTTTCCGGTCTTCGGGTGCCTGGCGGTGTCGATCCAGTCGCCGGCAATCCCGGTGAACTCGTCGCTGGTCATGCCCGCATGGGTGACGCCGACGAGGTCGACGAGCCCTTTTTCGCCGGAAGCCGCGACCCCTGCGAGATCGCCGGCAAGCACGGATCTGAAGGGTTCGGTCTCCTTCCATTCCGGGTGATCGGGGGCAAGCGCCTTGATGCGGTCCAGCGCGAAGGCAAGCTGGACATACATCGGCTGTTCGCCCCAGAGCGTGCCGTCATTGTCGAAGACCGCCACGCGATCGGCAGGTGCGACATGGTCCGGACCGCCTGCGGTCGTAACAGCCGTCACGAATTCGATGATGTTCCGCTTCGCTGCCCCGTCGTTCCAGGACGGCAGGTCATCCGCCATGGCCACGATGGGAGCGACGAGCAAGATGAGTGCCGCGGTCCAGGCGGCGGCAGGGCGGAGTGTGATCATTTCGGGACCTCCAGGGTGATGAAGCCGGAATGCTCAGGTTTCCGGGTTGCGTCGGATCCGATTGAATGAGTTCTGCAGGGCCTCGGATATCTCGTCTTCGATCTCCGCAAGCAGTCGCTGAAAGTCTTCGGCTTTGATTCCATCGGAGCACCAGTGTTCGAGCGCACGCCGGGCGGCCTCGTAGTCCTCGCAAAGCACCCGGAAATCGGGTGCGTTCGCATAGAGGCGCCGGATTGTGAGTTCATGGGCCGGAAAGTGGCCAATCACCGCGGTCAAGTCCGACATGACGGCAAACCCGGATGGACATACGATCGAGCAATTGTCGCGCGTTGTTCGAAGCACGCTAGGTGCGAACAGGTACGAACATGTTCATAGGGTTGCGCAGTGGTATTCGGCGAGAATTCTGTTGCAGCCCTCGCCGCCCGGTGGTGATCTACCAAGTGTAGAACCCGCGAAGATCTTGTGCCAACCGCTCTTTACCGCATTCTCCGACAGCGGCGATTTGTAGCCGTCTCAGTCTCAGACGCACCTTTGTGCTCCATGCATATGCCAACGGTCGAAGGACTAAACGATGGGAAATCGAGACGACATCCGCGAACTTGCTGCGAGAATGGGACAATCGATCATCGGGCAGGAGGGGTTGATCGAGCGCCTCCTGCTGGGCCTCCTGTCGAATGGCCACCTGCTTGTCGAAGGGCTGCCCGGCCTTGCCAAGACCCGTGCGATCAAGAGCCTCGCCAAGAACCTTGACGCCGATCTCTCTCGCATACAGTTCACCCCTGATCTGCTCCCGTCTGACATCACCGGCTCGGAGATCTATTTCAGCGAAGGCGGGAAGGGCGAGTTCAAGTTCCAGCAGGGTCCCGTCTTCGCCAACCTGATCCTGGCGGACGAGATCAATCGCGCACCGGCCAAGGTCCAGTCGGCGCTGCTGGAGGCGATGGAGGAGCGGCAGGTCACGGTCGGCGGCGAGAGCCATCCGCTGCCGGAACTTTTCCTCGTCATGGCGACCCAGAATCCCATCGAGCAGGAAGGCACCTATCCGTTGCCCGAGGCGCAACTCGACCGCTTCCTCATGCACATCCGCGTCGATTATCCGGATGCGGCCTCGGAGGCCGCAATCATGAAGCTTGTCCGTTCGGAGGAAAAGACGACCCATGGCAAGGCCGCCGCCGCGGAGAAACTCGCCGCCGACGTCGTGCTCGCATCGCGCCGGGAAATTTCCGAAGTCAACGTCTCCAAGGCCATCGAGGACTATATCGTCGCACTCGTGATGGCGACGCGATATCCTGACAAGATCGATGCGGACCTGGCAAAGTGGATCCAGG
The DNA here is from genome assembly GCF_014196765.1 of Mycoplana azooxidifex. Lineage (GTDB taxonomy): Bacteria > Pseudomonadota > Alphaproteobacteria > Rhizobiales > Rhizobiaceae > Mycoplana > Mycoplana azooxidifex. The sequence continues at coordinate 23,828 of NZ_JACIEE010000014.1, read as the reverse complement.
TCGGCGTCAGTCCGCGCGGCGTGATCGGGTTGGACCGGGTATCGCGCGCTCACGCCTGGATGAACGGCCGGGATTTCGTGACGCCCGACGACGTCCAGGCGACCGTCCACGGCATCTTCCGCCACAGGCTAGTGCTCTCCTACGAGGCGCATGCGGGCGGGGCGACTGCGGATCAGGCGATCGACAGGATCGTCGAGAAGGTGGCCACGGCTTGACAGGGAGGGACTTGCGATGGCGATTTCTCTACCCGCCTTCGGCAGGACGAAAGGGATGGCGCCTCCGGCTACCAAGGGCACGGAAGGTGTCTATGTAACGGTCGACGATCTCGCCGCACTCGAGCCCATCGCCTGCGACCTGACCTTCCTGCGCAAGGCACCGGTTCGCCGGCTGCTCGCCGGCCGGCACGAGTCGCGCATGCGCGGGCGCGGCCTGAGCTTCGAGGAACTGCGCAACTACATGCCTGGCGACGACATCCGCACCATCGACTGGCGCGTTACCGCCCGTACGGGGCAGCCCTTCGTGCGGGTCTATGACGAGGAGAAGGATCGACCCGCGCTGATCGTCGTCGACCAGCGCGTCAACATGTTCTTCGGCAGCCGGCGTTCGATGAAGTCGGTTGCGGCGGCGCAAGTCGCCGCCCTTTGTGCCTGGCGTGTCATGGCGCTGGGCGATCGGGTCGGCGGCCTGGTGTTCAACGACGGGGAGCAGGAAGCCGTGCGCCCGCATCGCAGCCGCGAGGCCGTCATTCGCTTTTCCGATGCGATATCGGTCAAGAACAGGGCGCTCAGCGCGACGTCGGACGCAACGCGGGCGCCGGGACAACTCGACGCCGTCCTCTCGAAGGTTGCCGCAGTCGCCCGGCATGACCATCTGGTGATCGTCGTCAGCGATTTCGACGGGCACGGGCCGGCTACACGCGACCTTCTCTTGAAGATGTCGGTCGCAAACGACGTGATCGCTATCCTCATCTACGACCCTTTCCTGCTCGAGCTTCCACGCCAGGGCGACATGGTGATCAGTGGCGGGGCGCTCCAGGCGGAATTGCAATTCGGCCGCAGCAATGTCCGCGATGCCGTCGACAGCTTCGCCCGCAATCGGGGCCGGGACCTCTTGTCCTGGCAGAAGGAGATGGGGCTGCCGATGTTGCCGGTCTCCGCTGCGGAGGAGGTTGCCCCGCAGTTGCGCACGCTCCTCGGTCAGCTCGCATGGCGGCAGAGGAGGCGCTGAATGGAGCCCACCGCCGCGCCACCGCCGACCGACACCATGCTGGCAGCCACCTTGCGCGAACTGGCAGACATCGCCCTGCCGTCGCCGGTATCGATGATGCCGGCGACATGGGGATGGGCAGCGCTTACCGCACTCATTGCCTTGGCGCTTGCCTTCGCCCTCTGGCACTGGCGTCGGCATCGGGCACAGAACCGCTATCGACGCGAAGCGCTCGCGGAACTCGCGGCGCTGGAGGCAGCCGTGGGACAGGCAGCCGGCCGGGCGGACGCCCTGCAGCGCCTGCCGTCGTTGATCAAGCGTACGGCGCTTGCCGTCTGGCCGCGCGACGCAGTGGCGGCACTGGCCGGACAGGAATGGTCGGACTTTCTCAGGACACACGCCGGCAGGGCCGGGATCGACGACGAGACCTATCGCTTCTTTGCCGAAACCGAGTATCGCCTGCCGGCGGCCGGACCTGCGAATGAAGACATGGCCCGGCGGGCGTTTGCCGGCGCGCGCCGATGGATAGAGGGCCACGATGTACACCCTTGACCATCCCTGGCTGCTGTTGCTTCTGCCACTTCCGTTTCTCGTCTGGTGGCTTCTGCCACCCTACCGCGAGCAGACCCCGGCGGTGCGCATCCCCTTTTTTGAAGACATCACCAAGGCTGCCGGCATCGGCCCGACCGAAGGTTCCGTCGTGCCGCGGGCGAACCTGCTGCAGAAGATCATCGGCCCGATCTGCTGGGTTCTCGTCGTACTGGCGCTGGCAAGGCCGCAATATGTCGAGCCGCCGATCGAGAAGACCGAGCCTCAACGCGACCTGATGCTTGCGCTCGATCTTTCGCAGTCGATGGACACGCGTGACTTCCGCGATCCGGAGGGCAATCTGCAAGCCCGCGTCGATGCCGTGAAGACGGTGGTCGCCGACTTCATAGAGCGCCGGCCGAACGATCGGCTTGGCCTTGTCGCCTTCGGAGACGCGCCTTACCCGCTCGTGCCCTTCACGATGGACCATGGCACCGTGCGCACCATGCTCGCCGACACGTTGCCGGGAATGGCCGGGCCGCGAACAGCGCTGGGCGATGCGATTGGCCTGTCGATCAAGATGTTCGAACAGAGCCAGGCACCGGACAAGGTGTTGATCGTGCTGACGGACGGCAACGATACGGCCAGCAAGATGCCGGCGGACAAGGCCGCGGAGATCGCGAAAGACAATCACGTTCGCATCCATACGGTCGGGATCGGCGATCCGGCCGCGCAGGGGGAAGAGAAGCTTGATGCGGCTGTTCTGGAGAAGATCGCAACCACGACCGGCGGGCGCTACTTCTTCGGCCAGGACCAGAAGTCGCTCGCCGACATCTACGCGCTGCTCGACCAGATCACGCCGGCCAACCAGAAGACCCTGAGCTGGCGGCCACGCATAGAGCTGTTCCACTATCCGCTCGGCGCCGCCGTGCTGCTGGTGCTCGCCTATCACGTCGTGATGTGGCTCCTGTCGATCGGTGCGTCCCACCGCCGGGACAGCGAGGCAGGGGCATGATCACCGAGTTTCACTTCCTGCGGCCGTGGTGGCTTCTGGCAGTAGCGGCAGCGCTCCTTCTGATCTGGCTGCTGGATCGGCAATCCGACATGCGGTCGCGGTGGAAGAACTTCATCGCTCCAAATCTGCTCGATCATCTTCTGGTCGGCCGCGAACGGGTCCGCGGCCTGCGACCCGTCCACCACGTCGCCCTCCTGGTCGCGCTGTCAGGGATTGCCGTTGCAGGGCCGACCTGGGAGCGCGAACGCCCGCCCTTCGTGGAGGATACGGCACCGCTGGCGGTGGTGATCGATCTCGGCCAGACGATGAACGCCACCGACATCACGCCGACCCGGCTCGAGCGCGCAAAGCTGAAAGTCCAGGACATCATGGCGCGGCGGCAGGGCGCGCGCACGGCGCTGTTTGCCTATGCCGGCTCTGCGCATATGGCGCTGCCGCTGACCGACGACGCCGCGCTGGTCGCCACCTATCTCGCCGCCCTTTCGCCTGCGGTGATGCCGGTTCCCGGCAAGGATACCGCCAGCGCCCTGGAAGCCGTCGAGGCAGCACTTGCCGACGAGACGGCCCCCGGCACGATCCTGTTCTTGACAGATGGCGTCGAGCGCGGTGCCTTCCCCGCCTTCAGTGGCTACAAGGGACGCAACGACCTGATGGTCCTTGGCATCGGTACGCCGGAAGGTGGCCCTGTCAAAATCGGAGATGGCGAGTATCTGACCGACCGCACGGGTGCGCGCGTCCTGGCGCAATTCGATGTCGACGCCTTGAAGGAACTTCAATCGTCGTCCCCTGCGCAGGTCGCGACCGTGACGCTCGATGACGGCGACGTCGACTGGATCGTCCGCCGCATCCAGACTTCGTTCGCGCAGAAGTCCGAGGAGGGGCTGACGCGCTGGCGCGATTTCGGCTGGTACCTGACCATCCCTGTGGCCCTCCTCACCGCGCTCACCTTCCGACCTGGGCAGAAGATCCACTGGCTTGGCGCTCTTTTCCTTTTTCTCGTACTCGGAGGCGCGCCACCGGCGCAGGCTGCCGATTTCGCCGATCCCTGGCTGACACCTGATCAGCAGGGGCAGCGGGCCTTCGACCGCGGCGACTTTCAGGCGGCGGGGGAACATTTCATTGACCCGGCCTGGCTGGGTGCTGCGCTCTACCGCGCCGGGCGCTATCAGGACGCGATCGATGCGTTCGCGCGATCGACCACGGCCGAGAGCTACTTCAACCAGGGCAATGCACTGATGCACCTGGACAAGGCGGATGAAGCAATCGCGGCCTATCAGCAGGCGTTGAAGCAGCGCCCGCAATGGGAAGAAGCGAAAGCCAACCTGGCGTTGGCGGAGCGCCGCAAGCAGCAGAAGGACGACGAAGACGAGGAGCAGCAGCAGGAGGCTGCGGATCTCTCGCCGGACAAGATCCAGTTCGACGACAAGGGCAAGCGCGGCAAGGAGGGCAGGGTCGGAGGCGGTGCGCAATCGGCGGAACTGTGGATGCGCAATATCCAGGTCTCGCCTGCCGATCTCCTGGCGCGCAAGTTCGCAATCGAAGCATCCGGAGCGGCAAAACAGTGACCTTTACCCCCTCCTTCTTCGTCCAGCTTCTCGCACTGCTGCTCGGCCTGCTTTGGGGCGCGGCCACCAGCCAGGCTGCCGATCCGCTTGCGCGCGCTGTCCTGCAATCCAAGGGGACGCTGTATGTCGGTCAGGAGGTCCTGGTCGACATTGACGTCCTTGTTCCGAATTATTTCCTCCAGCCGCCCCAGTTCCCGCCGATCGATCTTCCGGGCGCGATCGTGACGCTTCAGGACGGACAGGCCCTGAACCTCAACGAGACGATCGACGGAACCGCGTATTCGGGCATTCGGCGCACCTATGTCGTCACGCCGCAGCGCGCAGGCGATTTCGCCCTGCCGCCGGCTGAAATCCCGTTCGGCTACGCCGCAGTGCCGGGGCAGGTGTCGCAGGGCAGGGTCACAATTCCTCCGCTGCGATTTTCCGTGCAGGCAGCTCCTGGTGTCGAAGGCGGCCCGGGCGTCGTGGCGGCCAAGGTAAGCGTCACGCAGGAACTCGATCAGGACCCCTCGAAGCTAAGCGCGGGCGAAACGCTGGTGCGGACGATTACCGTCCGGGCCGAGGGCATGCGTGCCATGATGATCCCCGAGCCGGACCTTGTGGCGCCCGACGGCGTGCGGATCTACCACCGGGACCCGTCGCTCTCAGATGAAACGGATCGCAACGGTCAGCCGGTCGCAGGTATACGTAAGGATGTGGTGAGCTACCTCTTCGCCGATCCCGGAACCTATGTGCTGCAGGCGATCGAGCTGAACTGGTTCGACCCGGCGACAGAGAAGACGCAATCAGCGAGAACTCCAGAGGTGACTGTGACGGTCGCGCCGGCACTCGCATCGCCGACGCCGATCGCGCCGCCCGCCTCGCCATCGGATGCGCCGCCGTTCGACTGGCTCCGCCTGGGTACCGTCGTCATGGGAGCATTGACCACCGGCCTCGTCCTGGCCCTTCTCGCGCGCGGCCTGTCCCGGCTCGAGGCACGGTGGGCCGAGCGGCGGTCACAGCAGCGACAATCGGAGGAAGCCTATTTCCGGCACGTCGTGGATGCCTGCAACGATGGTTCGGCGGTCGGGATCGGCAAGGCCATCGATGCGTGGTCGCGCAAGGCGGGGATTGCTCCGCTTCAATCCTGGCTCGGGCGCTTCGCCGACGCAGACACACTGACGGCCTACAATGCCCATCTGCAGGCCATCTATGGAGTTCCGACAGGGCGCGAGCCGCTGGCGACCACAAGCGTGCTTTTGTCCGGACTTGGCAAGGCTCGGAATGCGTGGCTAGCCGCTGCCGGCAAGAACGGAAAAGCGCCCGAGTCACCGGCACTGCCGCCCCTCAATCCGGTGGAATATGCCCGGGCGGATGTCGAAACCGTTCAGTAGCGCTTGAATTTTGGAGGGGCGACTGACGACGTTGCCGAAGAAACGCAGGCGCGATCGGTGAGCAGTGGAAACGAAGTGCGGGCGCTCGCCGAACAGAACTGGACAGGACGACTGATCCGCTGCGCATTTGGAAGGGCCTGTGGGAAGGCAGGATTGTCCGCCTTCCCACCACGTGTCTGATTAGCGCGGAGCCAGACCTTCCAGTTCGTTCAGCCGCTGAAGCGCGGCCTGCTGCTGCAGCCAGGCATAGTTGATGCCGCTGGCATTGAGCGTGCTGCCCGTCTGGAACGGATACTCATTGAAGTCCGAGAAGAACTCCTTGATCTTCGCTTGTATCGGCACGAGGAGCCACATGTTTCGCCCCAGGAACTCCATCGCGCCGCCACCTTCTTCCATGCCGCGCTCGTACGGGTCCATGCGCAGGTTGGTAATCAGCGCCCAGCTAGGCGTCTCGCGTGTTGCCGTTGCGATGTTTCCGTGGCTGGCGATGGCGAAGCTCAGTTTCCAGTCATTCCAGCGGATGGCATTAAGGTTGCCGCCCTGGTCGAAGTAGTAGACCGTATCGCGCGGCGGTTCTTCGGCTTCTCCTTTCAGGAGGCTGGTGAGATCATATCCGTCGAGATGAACCTTGAAGTTCTTGTTCCCGGCCTGGAACCCCTGCTTCATCTGCTCCTTGAGGTCGAGAATTCCGGCTGCTGCCGCAAACGTCGGCATCCAGTCCATCAGCGTCACCGGCTCGTTGATCTGCGTGCCGGGTTTCACCACGCCCGGCCACCGCACCATCATCGGGATGCGCATGCCGCCTTCCCATGTCGTGCCCTTCTCGCCATGGAACGGCGTCATCGCACCATCCGGCCACAAGGCGAGCTCCGCGCCATTGTCGGTCGTGTAGAGCACGATCGTGTCCTCAGCGATGCCGAGATCGTCGAGCTGCTGCAGGAGCTGTCCGACGTGCCCGTCATGCTCGACCATCCCGTCGGCATGGATGCCCTTGCCCGTCTTGCCGAGGGAGTCCGGCTTGAGATGCGTGAAGACGTGCATGCGCGTCGCATTGAACCAGACGAAGAAAGGCTTGTCGGCCTCATGCTGCCGGCCGATGAAATCCTTGGCTGCGGCCAGGAACTCCTCGTCGACAGTTTCCATGCGCTTGGTGTTCAGCGCGCCGGTGTCCTCGATCTTGCCGTCGGCGCTTGACTTGATGACGCCGCGCGGACCGAAGTTCTTCCGAAACTCCGGATCCTTCGGATAGAAGTAGCCTTCGGGCTCTTCCTCCGCGTTCAGATGGTAGAGGTTTCCGAAGAATTCGTCGAAGCCGTGATTGGTCGGCAGATGCTCGTCGCGGTCGCCAAGGTGGTTCTTGCCGAACTGGCCCGTCGCGTAGCCCTTGGATTTCATGACGTCGGCGATGGTGGGCATCCAGTCCTGGATGCCATGCGGGTCGCCCGGCATGCCGATCGTCAGCAACCCTGTGCGGAACGGCTCCTGCCCAAGGATGAACGACGCGCGACCCGCCGTGCAGCTCTGCTGGCCGTATGAATCCGTGAAGATCGCGCCTTCGGCTGCGATCCGGTCTATGTTCGGCGTGCGGTATCCCATCAGCCCCATCGTATAGGCGCTGATCTGCGGCACGCCGATGTCGTCGCCGAAAATGACGAGAACGTTCGGGGGCTTCGTGCCGTTGGCGGCCGGCTGTTCCTGAGCCCGGGCCGTGCCCGGGGCACCTGATGCAATGGCTGCCGAGGCAGCCGCGAGCACTGTGCCGCCCAGCAGCAGATCGCGGCGATTGATGTTCAGCGGACTGTCGGCCTTGGATGTTTCGGCATCTGGAAAGCTCATTTTCTGCTCCTCGATCAGCTTGAATGCGTGGAAAGCATGGGACTATGCGAGCTTGTCGTGAACCGGCCATCGGCCGGTTCCATCAGCGCAGGAACTTCATAATTTGACGAAGCATAGCGGGCATCGTCGATCGATGGCCCAAACAGGAAATGGGATAGGAACTGATCTCGACAAGTCTCCCTCGTGGTGCTCGCAAGAAATCTTGCGTTCCGTTCTGACAGTGCGGTCGCTGCCTGGGATTGTCGCGGTGTTACTCCCGCCACTCCTGCACTCACAGATGGGGTCGCCTCCCGCGGCTGTGCGACCGATACATACTTGCTCAATCACCTAAAACCGACAGGTGCGAACAGGTACGAACATGTTCTCCCGGGCGAACGACTTGCGCATTTCCGTCAGCAAGATAGGCTTTCTATGCGTCGGCGTTTCGCCCCAAGATCTGCTTCCCCATGGGAGTGACCGAAGCGATGAATGAAGCTCACTCCGAGCCCTCCTCTCACCTGGGACCAAAAGATCCCCGGACGGCCTCCAACGCGACGGAGCTTGGCGAGTTTCTTGCCTCGCATGGCGGTCCGTTCTTCGAATTGCAGGAACAACTCAAGTTGCTGCGCCAAAGTGCGCTGCGTGCGCCCGCGCGTGCTGCGCTGTTCGTGGCGCTGGCATGGGGCGTGCCGTTCCTGCTGGGCCTTCCGCGCAGCTTTTCGCTGGACCACGGCCGCGGTGCCTATCTGGCCGATCTTGGTGTGTGGGCGAAGTTCTTCATCGGAATCGGCGCTTTTGTTCTCGCCGAGCAGCAAGTGGAACGAGGGTTACAGGCGAAATTGTCGCAGATGGTCCGCGCACCGATCATTGCGCCGGCGTCCATTCCAGAAGCTGCGGCAATCGTTTCGGCGGCGCTTCGGAAGCGCGATTCGCGCGTAGCAGAACTCGTATGCTTGCTACTGGCGATATTTGCGTCCTGTCTCTCCTATCTCAACTTCCACACGGTCGGTACCTCTTCCTGGGCGGTTGAACACCTCCCGGCAGGCAACAGGATCTCGGCGGCAGGATGGTGGTCGATATGCTTCAGCCTGCCGCTGTTCGTCTTCCTCTTCTTGCGCGGGATCTGGCGGCATTTCGTATGGGCGCAATTGTTGCGTGGGCTTGCAAGGCTGGACTTGCGCCTGGTCGCTACCCATCCTGACGGCAAGGGCGGGCTGGCCTTTCTTGCGCAATACCCCAATGCATATGTTTTCTTTGTTTTCGGGATGAGCTGTGCCGTGGCCGCAGCGGTTGCCAAGAACTTTCTTCACGAAGGCTTGACGATGACCACCTTCACCATGGTGATGAGCGGTTGGCTGGCGATCGTCATCAGCTTCTTCGCCTATCCGCTGTCCGCGTTTACGCCTCCGCTTTCCCGTCTCAGGGAAGGAGGGCTGGCGCTGCTTGGCGCACAGGCGACCCAATACTGCAGAGCGGCAGAACGGAAGGCAATCGGGCGAAACGTATTTTCAGACCCCACACCCGAACCTGACAGTGAGATGTCGGATCCGGCGAAGCATTATGAGGCGTCGCGAAAGCTGTCGGTCGTCCTGGTCAGCCGATCAGCAGTGGTTCCAGTTGCCGCGGGTGCTCTTATCCCATTCGCCGTCGCAGGAGCGACGAAGCTACCCTACAAGGAGGTCGTATCCGTCCTGAAGAAGCTCCTCCTTCTTTGATTTGCGCGAGAAACGCACGGGCGGGAGCCAATTGGGGACACTGCTTCGGCGCTGGCGATCCCAGCGGGATCAAGCGTTAACCTTCCACTCTGTTAGCGTTTGGAACATCGAACGAAATCACCATCGATAGCATCTCGAAGGAACGCAAGGATCGGGGAGAGAACCATGTCGAACAGCGGGTCCGGTAAAAGGAACACGTTCCAGCGACGCCATCGCCGGCCGCCCTCCATCGCACGCCGGAAATTGACCCATCCGCTGCGCAAGGCCGCCCTCGCGAGTATCTTCTTTCTTCCCGATGCCGGCATTGCGCTCGCGGACTGCAATCCGGCGGCTCCTTCTTCGGGAGACACGGTCGTCTGCGACGGAAACCCAGCCGGATACACCACCAACGGTCTCGATGAACTCTATGTTGATATCCTCGCAGGCACGAACTTCAACGGACCGTTCAGTGCTTCGAACACAGGCCTGCTTAACGTCACCAGCGCCGGCAATCTGAACAGTGTGACGCTCGACGACAACGATGTTGTGATTTTCGAAAATTCCGGCAACATGAACAATGGGCTCGTCATCACCGGAGATGGGAACTACTCCGTCGTGAACAATGCCGGTTCTGCGATCAACTCACCGTTCAGTTTTACCGGTGACAGTGATAACAGCATCACCAACAGCGGAACGCTGAACAACGGTGTAACGATCGACGGCGACGGCACGACGGGGATCGTCAACAATTCGGGCGCATTCATCAACAATGGGGTGTTCGTCATCGGCGCAAGCGAGACGGACATAACCAACTACGGCACCATTCAGAGCACGGTCGCACTTGGAAGCGGCGATGATACGATCATCAACTACGATCCGGGCTCCATCAATGGAAGCGTCGACCAGGGGAGCGGCAACGATCTCTTCCGCATGGAAGGTGGCCGCGTCAGCGCCAGTGTTCAGCAGGCCGCCGGCCGCGACACCTTTCGGCTGACCGGTGGTGAGGTCACCGGCAACCTGGAAGCGGGCACCGGGCGGGATACGATGGTGTGGACCGGCGGTTTGATCGGCGGCATCGATATGGGCGACAACCGCGACCGCGCGCTGTTCCGGGGCCTTGACGACGCCGAGCTCAAGACAATCCGCGTTGACGGCGGACTGAACAGGGACACCCTGACATGGGAAGATACCCAAGGCGCCGGTCCCCAGAGGCTTGTGAATTGGGAGCTCATTGCCCTTACGGAGAGTTCGTCCCTGCAGATGACGGAACACCTTACGCTCGGAGACAGCGGGACGGCCACCGGAACGTTGACCATCGACGAGACGAGCACGCTCTTCGGCGGCGGGCGTCAAACGTCGGTCCTTCCCTTCGGATCTGCCCTCGTGAGCGTCGAGAACAGCGGCGTGATCGATCTGGCGTCCGGCTCCAACTCGACGACCGATAGCCTGACGATACAAGGCGACTACCTTGGCGATTCCGGGCAGTTGCTCCTCCAATCGGTGCTGGGCGATGACACTTCGCCGGCAGACAAGCTCGTCGTCTCTGGCGGTGAAGCGTCCGGTGTGACCCGAGTGGGTGTTGAGAATGTTGGCGGAGAGGGCGCGCGAACCCAGGAAGATGGCATCCTCGTCGTGGAAGCGACCAATGGCGGCACCACCGCGCCAAGATCCTTTCGCCTGCTCCACCGGGTCACCGCCGGGGCCTACGAGTACTTGTTGTTCAGAGGCGGCGAAGAGGATGAGACGGCCGAAAATTGGTACCTGCGCAATCATCTCCGCGATGACGCGGATGGAGATGGGGACGGCGACGGTGATGGCGATGGCGACGGCGATGGGGATGGCGACGGAGACGGCGACGGGGACGGCGATGGCGATGGAGACGGCGACGGCGACGGTGATGGGGATGGTGACGGGGACGGGGACGGCGATGGAGACGGCGATGGAGACGGCGACGGGGATGGAGACGGAGATGGCGACGGCGATGGGGATGGCGACGGAGACGGCGACGGGGACGGCGATGGCGATGGAGACGGCGACGGTGATGGGGATGGTGACGGGGACGGGGACGGCGATGGAGACGGCGACGGCGACGGGGATGGAGACGGAGATGGAGACGGGGACGGAGATGGAGACGGCGACGGCGATGGGGATGGTGACGGGGACGGCGATGGAGATGGCGACGGGGATGGAGACGGTGATGGGGACGGCGACGGAGACGGAGACGGTGGCGGCGGGAGTGGGTTCATACCGTCCTACCGGCCGGAAGTTCCAATTTTCACCGTTCTCCCCAGCGTATCGCGCGGTCTGCTCCGCTCGACGCTCGGGACGTTCCACGAACGTCACGGCGAGCAGAACTGGTTCGACAGCGAGAATCCGAAGCACCTCGTTTGGACGCGGATGTTCGGAGAAAGCTACAGTCAGGATCTGGAAGGAATTCTGAACCCCAGTTTCGACGGGACGACCTGGGGTATCCAGGCCGGCGCGCCTGTCTACAAGGTCGAGCATGCCAATGGCCAGGACGATACATTGGGCCTCTTCCTGGGCTATAGTCGTGCCAGCGGCGAGATCGAAGGATTTGCACTCGGTCGCTTCGACATAACCGTCGGCACACTGGATATCGATGCCTACAGCATTGGCGGCTACTGGACCCACACGTGGCCCGGCGGAGGCTATGTCGACGCGGTTCTCATGCATTCCTGGCTGGACGCGGAAACGAGTTCAATCGGCCGATACACCTCCAATGTCGACGGAACTGCGCTCACGGCTTCGCTCGAGGCTGGGACGAAATTTGACGTTCATGAGAATTGGTCCATCGAGCCGCAAGCGCAGTTGATTTGGCAGCATCAGGACTTCGACACAGTCCATGATCCCGGCGGTCGCATCACCATTGACGATGAAAATGCCTGGACGGGGCGCATCGGTGCACGGCTCGTCGGCAGCTACGATGTGAACGGCGCGAAGGTCAATCCATTCCTTCTCGCCAACCTCTGGCACGAATTTGGCGCCGACAGCACAGTCGCATTCAACGCCACTGGCTTCACCTCGACGCGAGAGGCAACCACGTTGGAGCTTGGCACCGGGCTTACAGCGGATTTCGACCAGAACACACGCATCTACGCAAACGTGTCATACAACATGGACGTTTCGGGAAATGACTTCCATGGCATCGAGGGGAATGTGGGCCTGCGTATCAGGTGGTGACGTAGCTGCCCGGTCGCGCGCCGCTTGTGAAGCTGTGAGACGTGGCGCAGGGGGTGTGCGGTCGCGGAACCTGGAGGATGACCAAACTGCAAGTTCCGACAGAGAGAGTGCTCGCGAACCTTCGCCAGGCGGCCGCCGCTCTCGAGGGGGAAGCCATCGACGGCACTTCATCGCACTTTCGGCGCAAGCCCAAGCTCGTCCTGATCGTGTCTGTTTCGGATGCCCAAACCCGGGCGATCTGCGCCACGGGCGTCGGAAACACGCTGGACACCGCCTGGCGCGCGGCCATCGCACACCTCAGGAAGCGAATGCCCGATGAAAATCGCTGGCAATGGATCAAGATCGACGTCGTACACTCCATTCGTTTCGCCACGCCGCCGGAGGTCCTTGCCGAGTTGTCCGGCCGACGGCGAAACTACTTCCGCCACGGCATCGCGTTCGACCCGAATTTCAATACCGCTCTCCTTGAACAGGAATTGAACGGTATCGCGGCCTGGGTCTGTGATGCCGGCCGTCCGCTCGGACTGAACTTTGAACGGATAAACCGGTACCTGCAGACGTCACGCAAACAGCCGCCGCTTTCCAGCGGCGTGCAGCAACAGCCCGCATGGTACCTGTTCGATACGAAGAGCCTGTTTAGCGATCGGACGGGCGAGGTCCGCATCCTTGCCGATTGCGGCTTCGGCCAGGGACTCCGGGCCGCACCGATGGTCGCCGACGAGATCGAAAACCTCATCGACAATGCCGGCTTGTACCTCACCAGACAGATGCGGGATGACGGTTCCTTCGTCTACGGCTACTTCCCCGCATATGACGCGGTCATTCCCACCTACAACATCCTTCGCCATTGCGGGACACTCTATGCGATGCTCGAGGCGTGGGAGGCAACCGGAAACGGCGAGATCGGACGTCACGTGCCGCGGGGTATCGACCATGTGCTGCGCACCGCGATGCGACGGGATGGCGACCGGCTCTTCGTCGTGGATCACGCGAACCACGGCGAAATCAAGCTCGGTGCGCAGGCGGTTCTGGTCCTCACGATTGCCAAATTCACGTCGCTGACGCGCGATGCGCGTTATCTGCCCGTTGCCCGCGCCTTGGCCAATGGCATCGTCGAGCGATTCCTTGATCCAGCGAGCGGCGCGTTCGTGCATGTTCTTCAGGGCGAGGCTCTCGCGGTCAAGGATCGCTTCCGCATCGTCTTCTATGACGGAGAGGCGGTATTGGCGCTCCTTCGTCTTCACGAGATCGACAGAGATCCGCTTTGGCTGACGTCGGCGATCAAGGCGTTCGAGCATTTCATTCGCACGGATCACTGGAAGCATCACGATCATTGGCTCGCCTACTGCGCCAATGAGATCACGCGCTATCATCCGGAACAACGATATTTCGAGTTCGGGTTGAAGAACGGCTTCGGCAACCTGCCATTCATTCGAGAACGAGAAACGGCATATCCGACCTTTCTGGAGCTGTTGATGGCGACGCTGCTGCTCGTCGACACGATGAAGACCACCGGCAATCCGCTCCCGCCGCCATATGATGTCCGGGCATTGGTCGAGGCGATCGATCACCGTGCCGAACATCAGCGGTTGGGCTGCTTCTATCCGGAGATGGCCATGTACTTCAAAGCGCCGCAAAGAATCGCTGGAAGTTTCTTCAGCCGGCACCATGCCTTCCGGGTCCGCATCGACGACGTCGAGCATTTTATTTCGGGCTATTGCCTGTACCTGCACAATGTCGTGCGCATAAGGCAAAGAATGTCCAGGCAATGTGAAAGATGATGCCCGTCGGGCGAGCAGAGAAACCGGCCGCGGCGACCATCACCGGCGCCGCCACGCCAGAAGACCCTTCAAGCAACACTTGACTGGAGCTTTGGGCTGCTCACCGAACTGGAGCGTACCGCCCTTCGGCGGATGGCGATCTTCGTCGGCGACTTCACGCTCGATGCCGCTCTGGAGGTGATCTCCAGCCCGACGCTCGAACAGCATGACGTATTCGGCGCAATCGACAGTCTCGTTGCGAAATCGTTGCTGGCAACGCGACCCATCGGCGCGATGATGCGCTACCGGTTACTGGATACGACCCGCGCCTATGCGCTTCAATGCCAGACCGAGGAGGATCGGGCGGGGCTGGCAGCGCGCCACGCGACCTACTATCGGCGCTGGCTTGAGCAGTTCGGGCCCGACTGGCCGACACTGTCGACCGGGCCGGAACGTCTGCCGTACTTCGTCAGCATCAACAATGTTCGCGCGGCGCTGGAATGGTGCTTTGGAGACGGTGGCGATGTTGGAATCGGCATCGGACTTGCCGCTGCCGCGGTGCCTGTTTTCCAGGTGATGTCGCTCTTTCCCGAATGCCAGCGCTGGTCGGAACGCGCTCTTTCCGCTCTGGACAATACCTCCCGCGACAGCATTGAGGAGATGCACCTCCAAGCGGGTCTCGGCATCTCCCGGATGTATTTGCACGGCGGGCGCGACGGCTCGCAAGCCGCACTCAGCCGCAGTCTCGAGATCGCCGAGCAGCGCGGCGATGCACTCGACCAGCTAAGGGTCCTGGGGCCGTTGAACATGTTCAATTTGCGCACCGGGGACTTCAACGCCGCCCTTCACTATGCAAGGCGTTGTTCGGAAATCGCCATGACCATGGAGGATTCCGCCACTGTCGAACTGGGACATTTCTTTCTGGGCAATTCGCTGCATTTCACGGGGGACCTGGAAAATGCGCGCATTGAACTGGAGGAGGCGGCGAGGGGCGAACCGCGGGCGCAGCGGACGCCGGCGAGCTATGTCGGCTTCGAGGGAAGGTACTTGGCCGGGGGGATTCTCGCGAGGAACCTATGGCTGCAGGGCATTCCGGGGCAAGCCGACGTTCGTGCGCGCAAGGCGATTGGTGAAGCGGCCGAATTGGACCATTCCTTGACGCTATGCATCGCCTTGCTCGGGGGCATCGCCGTCTTCCTGTGGTGCGACGATCTGGACAGTGCCGAGCAGCACATCGAATGGCTGATCTCGCGTGCGGGACTTCACTTTCTTTCACCTTACGTTTCCGTCGCCCGAGGCTTCGAAGGGGAAGTGGCGATCCGCCGCGGCGACGCAAAGGCCGGGGTGGAGATGGTGCGGCGTTCCCTGGAAAAACTGCATGCTGCGACCTACGAGGTGTTCACGACGATGTTGGAGATCTCGCTCATCAAGGGACTGGCTGCCACCGCGCAGTTCGAAGAAGGTGTGACAAGGATCGACAGGACGATCGAGCTCGTCAAGAAAAACGGCGACTTCTGCTACATGCCGGAGCTACTGCGTATAAGGGCGAAGCTCCTTCTGTCGCTCTCGCATTCCCTAACGGATGATGCCGAGGCATGCTTTACGAGGTCGATTGAGTTAAGTCGAAGTATGCGCGCGCGCGCATGGGAGTTGCGAACGGTCACGGATCTCGCCCAACTCTGGGCCAGAGGGGGGCGTTCGCGTGATGCGCAAGCAATGTTACGGTCGGTGTTTGAGCAATTCGACGAAGGACAGGATACGGGAGATGTGAAGACTGCTGGGCACGTGTTGGCGACACTGTATTGAAAGTAATGTCATGATGCGCCGCAGTTTACTGAACCTGTCACGCCAGCGCTGGTAGCGGCATGACCAGCCTTCTTCAGGCAATCAACCGCGCCGCCCGGCGGCGCTTGCGGTCGGGATTGTTGTAGTAGGCGGCCGCTTGGGTCAGCGATCTATGCTGCGATTGCTGCACCGCCTCCGGCAGGGGTATGCCGCGATTGGCGGCTTCGGTGAGGTAGCCGGAGCGCAGGCCGTGGGCGGAGAATTTTTGCGGATCAAGCCCCGCTTTGGCGCAGCGTGATTTCAGGATCAGGTTGATCGATTGCGGCGTCAGTGGACGGCGGTCGACATTGCCCCACTGATCGATGCGGCGGAACACCGCCCCACTGTCGATGCGTGCTTCGTGCAGCCAGCGTTTCAGTGCCTCGACCGGCCGGCCGATCATCAGCAACCGCGCGTCGTCGTCCGGACCTGTCATCTTGGTGCGACCAAGGCGGATCGCCAGGCAGGGCAGGGGAGGGGAGGCCGGGTCGTCTGGCTCCGCGCGGACCGCCTCCTCCTCGATCAGATCCTCGACGCGCAGGTTGGCGACCTCCGAGCGCCGTCGGCCGCCGGAGGCAAAGGCGGTCAGGAGAATGGCGCGGTCGCGGATGTCGACAAGCCGGTCGCCGGTGCAGGTGGACAGCAACTGGGCGAGCACGTCGGCGGTGACCGCGCTCGTGCTCTTGCGTTGCCGTGGTCGCCCGCTGGCGCGGACGGCGAGCCGCAGTGCGCTCTTCAGCGATGGGGTGGAGAAGGCACCGGCAAGGCCGCGCCAGCGCGTCAGGATCGACCAGGAGGTCAGTCGTCGCCGCACCGTTGCCGGCGCATGCGGCCCGGCGACGCGCAGCAGTCCCTGGCTTCGCAAACCCATCTCGACTTCCGCCGGCATCCCGTGCGCCGGATCGTCTTCGCGCCGGCCGGAATCCCAGAGATGGTGGGCGACGAATTTTAGCAGCAGCGCCTCGGGGGCGGGCCAGGGGAGGGGAGTGCCGGTGGCCAATGCACACCAGGCCTCGAGATAGGCGAGGTCGGAGGCGAGCGCGCGCAAGGTGTTCGCCCCCATGCCTTCCTTGGCCAGGTGCTTCAGGGTGGCGACGTCATCATCAGTCAGGATTGCAGCGAGCTGGTCGCGGCGGTCGAACGGCAGGATGGCGTCGAGCGCGTCCAGTTCCTCGGCACGGCAAAGGACTGCGTCAGTTGGTCTGTCCGGTGGCGTGCGGTGCCCAGCCACCTCAGAGGATCTCCCATGGGTTGATGATGCTGAGGCCGACATCCTCGAAGTCGGTAACGTTTCGTGTCGCCAGCACTGCTCCGCGAGAAAGCGCGATGGCGGCGATCTGCGCATCGAACTGGCTGATGGGGCGGCCAATTCTGCGCCTGTCCGTAGCAATCGAGGCGTAGATGTCGGCCGCGTCGCGGTCGAACGGCAGGACACGACCGGCGAGGTCCTGCGCAAAGATCGGCAGGACGGCCGCCTCGAGCTCGCGTCTGCGCCGGCCATCGGGAAGTAAACGCAGTCCGTAGAGGATTTCGGCCTCGGTGACGGCGGTCGTGAAGATCGCGACGGACGGCTGTTCTGCGAGCCAATCGACCACGGAAGGCTCCGGGGCCGGCAGCAGCAGCTCAGAGATGACGTTGGTGTCAAGAACGATCATGCGGCGGAAAAATCCGGGGCGTCACGGATCGGCTCGCGTGCCGGAATTTCCAGCTCGATGCCGCCGAGCGGCTGCAGGCGGGCGCGAATGGCGCCGGCGAGATTGCCGGGTGTCGGTTCCTGCTGGGCCAAGACCGTTTTAAGGATGTCGCGAGCCTCGTCCTCCATCGACCGGCCATGCGTCGCGGCACGGATGCGCAGCCTCTGCTTCAGCCGATCGTCGATGTTGCGAATCGTCATGCTGGCCATGGTACGTCTCCGGCAATTCAGTCATCAATGATTGCAACATAAGCAATGATGTAACTGATCTCAAGGGAACACGTTTCTGTGCGCGAAAACCAGACGGACATGGCCCGTTCCGAACGCCCCAATGCACCGCCTTACCCACTTCCGCCGCCAAAGCGGTCACTATCGATACTTGCCCGCTGAGATCATTGCCCACGCGGTATGGCTTTACTATCGGTTTGCTCTCAGCCTGCGTGACGTCGAAGATCCGCTTGCCGAGCGTGGCATAGATGTCTCGTTTCAGACCGTCTCGGAGTGGGATTGCTTCGCCATATCCGCCGCCGCGGTCGCGCGCGACGGTCGATATCGATGGGTGTGCAGCGAGCCAGGCGCGAGAGGTTTCCAGAGTTCGGTCAGGCAGCAGGATGACCGGTCGCCTGCGCTCCAAGTCACACACGATCGTTCCATAGGTCTGCCCACGCCTGAAGGCAAAGTCATCAATGCCTATTATGGCAGAGAGCTCATTGTTTTGTTCGGTGGCGCGTCGACGAAGGGCCGGGTGCCGAAGCGCATCGTCACCGACAAGCTTCGTTCCTACGGCGCGGCACGGCGTCAGATCATGCCGACCGTCGAGCATCGATCACACAAAGGGCTGAACAATCGCGCCGAAAATTCACATTTGCCACTGCGAAAACGGGAGCGGCTGGTGCAACGGTTTCGCTCGCCAGGCGCATTGCAACGCTTCACGAGCGTCTTTTCGGCGGTCCGAAATCTCTTCGTGCCGCCTCGTTCAAAACGCTCAGCTATTCCCGTCCATTTGCATCGCCTCAGGGCGATCGCGCATTGGAAGGCTGTGACCGGGACAACTGCCTGAGCCACGCGTCATGTCGAAAGCGCGGATCAAGAATTTAACCTGACATCACCAGCTGAAAGCCTAAGTTCGGTCCGGGAAGCATGCTTGATAATTATCACCTTTAGCTGTAGCTTATAAAGGTGAATATCCATACAGGTGCAAGCACTAGATGTCGTGTACGAATTCTTTTGGAGGCGGACATGAGCGCTATTTCGCATGGAAGTTCGCATTCTTCAGAAAAATCACCTGCGCAAACAATGACATTGTATGGGCTCCCTCTGCCAGACCCCTCAGGGAGTTCTTCTGACGGAATTATTGGAATTGTCTATTGTGGCTTCAAACTGGAAGGCAATGAGGTAAGAATTCCGACTGAGCGCGTGTTTTACTTGCGTTCAGATCAATTCGTCTCGTCAGGAGTGGCCAGCGGATTTGCTGTCGCGGGAGAAGCCGTCCAGGCATATGAGATTCCATTTAAGGCGGATATACGCGAGTCTGAGACCAAGAAACTCCTGATTGCTTCCGAGGTCATCAGCACGACTGGAGGCACATTCGCTGGAATGACAGCCGTGTCGCCTGTTCATACACCGATGGATCTCTCAGAACTTGAGGGCCTTTCTCGGGAGGACCTGCTTTCCCGCGTCCGTTCACTGATGGCTGCGGATCAAGGCGCATCTCCAATGCCGAGGCGATGCGAATCCTATGTCCAGTCCTACAAGACGACCTGGTATGGTGTTGGTCATCGTGAGGATGCAGCAGGTGCCGATTGTAAGAACACGGCACTCTGGGAATAGTCACCAGATCTGATGCCTGTTTTGTCCTCGAATGCTTGACCTCACGGATTGCTTCAACTGGAGCAATCCGTTCTCCAAAGTTTACGGTCATGATCCTCATTGTAAGCGACAGAAAAGACATCCAAGCGTACTACGTCATGGTGGAGCTAGACACGTTGGGCATCGCCCACAGTCTCTTCAACGTCGCCGACTTTCCCACAAAGTCGAGTGTCTCTCAGGTATTGGGAAACACATCCGACCACTGCAGCATCACAGTTGACGGTGGATCGATAATTCGAGCTTCGGACGTGACAGCTGTGTGGTATCGGAAACCTGATCCCCCAAAGATGAGACAGGACATCGATCCAGACGAACGTGAATTCACCTTCCATGAGATCCATTCGGGGGTTCAGGGACTTTACGATGCTCTCGGGCATGCACGCTGGATGAACCCTATCGAGCAAGTCCGCATTTCGTCAAACAAACTGAAGCAGTTGAGGTTAGCTGCGCGTCTTGGGATGCAAATTCCGAGAACGATTTTCACTAATGACGAGCGTGAAGCGCGGAAGTTTGTCGATTCAATTGATTGCAAGGTTGTCTACAAACCCATTGGCGGTCGCTACCTGGGTACACGTTCAGGACCGTGGGAAGAGCTCATTGTTACCCGCGAGATCTACACAACGCTACTGGATGAATCTACGATCGATGCTGGCCTCCAGCGGCTTTCAATGTGCCCCGCCCTCCTTCAGCAACATATTGAGAAGGCATTGGACATTCGGGTCACGGTCGTCGGAGACAAGGCATTTTCGGCCGAAATTCACTCGCAGACAACTCCTGAAACCACTATTGACTGGCGGAGAGGAAAGGATCCATCGGCCCTTGAACATAAGGCGCACGAACTGCCACCCCACGTTGAGAGGCAGTGTCTCGATCTCGTCAAATCATTGGCACTGACATTTGGCGCGATCGACCTCGTCAAGGGCAAGGACGGCCGATACTATTTCTTAGAGATTAACCCCAATGGCCAGTACGGTTGGGTAGAAGACCTAACGGGCCTCGCCATTAACAAGGCGATTGCAGGACACCTCGCGAACTCGGGAGGTAGACGCTCCTAGTGCCGTGAGACTGCCTGTGAAGGAATTCCCTCAACCTTCTCTGGCCAGCGTGGGATCTCATTGAGCATCGCCATCGAAAACACCATAGTTAGTTCGGCATGCTGCTCGTCCGACAGTCCTTCCATCAATTGGCCTGTCAATCGTCCACCTCCGGCATAGACCTGTCGTAGATCTTCCAAACGTTGTTTCGCATAGTCGCGCCCCAAGGTGCGGAGCTCGTCTTTGACTATCTCGAGGTACTCCAAGGGTACGGGATAACTGATGTCATCGTACTCTAAGATCGCAACTGCAGGCTTGGCGGTATTGGGACTTAGTTTCTGGCGATCAAATGGTGACCAGAATTGTCGCCAGTGCTTCTCTCGCCCATTCAACGGCTTCCTGGCGTGATGCACATGGACTTGCGACTGGCGTACCGCAAGCCCACGGTGAGTGCCGCCTTGTTCGGTGATAGCGAACATCGGAAGTCCTAGTGCAAACACTAGGAGTAGTCCTATGACGAAGCAGCCGATTGAAGTGATCACATCTATCGAGCGCCGGCGACGCTGGTCTCGAGCCGGGCGCGGTGCTTTCCGAGATTGCCCGTGCGGCCGGTATCCATGTCGGCCAGCTCGTCCGTTGGCGCAAGGAACTGTGCCAGATCGAGGAGCCGAGAACGGAGACTACGAACACCTTGGTGCCTGTGATTGTGTCGGAAGCCGCGCCGGCATCCCAGCCCGCTCCCTCGGAAGCGCCGGTCCCGTCATCTTCCCGCCGGAGGTGTAGCGACGTGACGATTGAGCTGGGCCGTGGTCGGCGTGTCCGGGTGGACAGCGACGTCGACACGGAGGCGCTGGGTCGCATTCTTGATTGTGTGCTGGGACGGCGATGATACCGGTTCCTGTTGGCGTGAAGGTCTGGCTGTCGACGGGCCATACCGATATGCGCAAAGGCTTCCCTGGCCTTTCGCTGATGGTACAGGAGACGCTGAAGCGCGATCCGATGTGCGGACACCTGTTTGTGTTCCGCGGTCGCGGTGGTGGCCTGATCAAGGTCATCTGGCATGACGGCCAGAAAGCCTGCCTGTTCACGAAGAAGCTGGCTGAAGCGGCGACCGCCAAGGCGGAAGCTGCCAGCGCAAAGGCGCTCGTATCGCATTCCGAAGCACTGATCGCGCGGCTGAAGCTGGAGATAGAGAAGGTCCGCCGTGAGCTTTACGGCAGCCGCTCCGAGCGCAAGGCGCGGCTCCTCGAGCAGATGGAGCTGCAACTCGAGGAACTTGAAGCCAACGCTGGCGAAGATGAGCTGGCGGCGGAGATGGCTGCCAAAGCCTCGGTCGTCAGGGCCTTCGAGCGCAAACGCCGTCACGCAAGTCCTTTCCTGAACACTTGCCGCGCGAGCGGGTCGTCATCTCCGCCTCGACGAGCTGCCCTTGCTGCGGTTCCACCAAGCTGTCGAAGCTGGGGGAAGACATCACCGAGACACTCGAGGTGATCCCGCGTCAGTGGAAGGTGATCCAGACAGTGCGGGAGAAGTTCACCTGTCGCGGATGTGAGAGAATTACCCAACCGCCAGCACCTTTCCATGTGACGCCGCGTGGCTTTGCCGGGCCGAACCTGCTGGCCATGATCCTGTTCGAGAAGTTCGCCCAGCATCAACCGCTCAATCGCCAGAGCGAACGCTATGCCCGAGAGGGGATCGATCTCAGCCTATCGACGCTAGCCGATCAGGTTGGCGCTTGTGCCGCTGCGCTCAAGCCCATCCATTCGCTGATCGAAGCACATGTCCTGGCTGCCGAGCGGCTGCATGGCGATGACACTACCGTGCCGATCCTGGCGAAGGGAAAGGCCGATACAGGGCGCATATGGACCTATGTCAAGGATGACCGGCCGTTCGGCGGGCAGTCACCACCTGCTGCTCTGTTTTATGCCTCACGAGACCGGCGGCAGGAGCATCCCGAGCGCCACCTGAAGACCTTCACCGGCATTCTGCAGGCGGATGCCTATGGCGGTTACAATCCGCTGTTCAAGGTTGATCGCAATCCCGCTCCTCTGACGCAGGCGCTATGCTGGTTGCACGCGAGACGCAAGTTCTTCGTGCTCGCCGACATCGCCGCGAGTGCCAATCGGGGAAGGAACGTCGCGCCGATCTCGCCGATGGCGCTGGAATTCATCGCCGGTTAACCTGACATCACCGCCGAAAGATCCGCTTCTTCTCGACCATCGAATTGGTCAACGCTCTCGAGCAGGAGAAGGCCAAAGGAAAGGCAGGCCAGATCGCCGAGACGCTGGTTCGCCTCGATCTGCTGATACTCGATCAGCTCGGATACCTTCCGTTCAGTGCTTCAGGCGGAGCGCTGCTCTTCCACCTGCTGAGCAAGCTTTATGAGCGCACCAGCGTCATCATCACCACCAACCTCAGCTTCAGCGAATGGGCCACGGTCTTCGGTGACGCCACGATGACGACCGCTCTCCTCGACCGCCTGACCCACCGTTGCCATATCCTGGAAACCGGGAACGACAGCTTCCGCTTCAAGGCCAGCTCGGCCGCGGCAGCACAGAAGAGAGGAGAAAAGGCCAATCCCTTGACCAAACCCTGATCAGAAAACCATACTCAGAGGTGGCTCACTTCTCGGTGGAAAAACCGGCTCAGTTCCGCGTGGAAACCAACAGGCGTGCAGTAGCACTCTTCGACTCGTGCGCCGGCATCGGCGCGTCAGGATCGACGAAGGGACCGGAAAGCGGCGCGCACTTCGGCGGTAAATACCTCGGGTGCTTCCCAGGCGGCAAAGTGTCCGCCCCTGTCCGCGCGGTTATAGTAGACGAGGTTGCGATAGGTCCGTTCAGCCCAATTCCTCGGCGGTCTGTAAACCTCACCCGGGAAAATTGTCACCGCTGCGGGGATCGTGATGCCGGTCGAATTGCTCTTGGGGGCATTGACATTTTCCCAGTAGATCCGGCCGCTCGAGGTTCCGGTGTTCGTAAGCCAGTAGAGTGTGATGTTGTCGAGTATCTCGTCGCGGCTCAGTGCAAGCTCCGGCTCTCCGCGGGTGAACACCCAGTCAGCGATCTTGTCATAGAACCACGCTGCCAAACCTGCGGGGGAGTCGGCAAGACCGTATCCAATGGTTTGCGGACGCGTTCCCATGATTGCCGCAAACCCGAAGCCCTTGTTCAGATACTCCCTGGCCTCGTCAAACACCGCCCTTTCCTCGGCGGTCAGGTTTGACGGGGCCGGATCTCCGTCTTTCAACG
>NZ_JACIEE010000013.1 GCF_014196765.1 Mycoplana azooxidifex | reverse complement strand
ATCTGCTCGTCTGAAAATCTGCTCTTCTTCATTCGTCCGTCCTTTGAAGGGCCGGACTCTAATAACTTTTGGAGGGAATTTTTAGTGGCAGGTCATCAGGTGTTAATAAGCCCATCGAGTTTCCGTACCGAGTGTGGCCAGATCCAGTTTCTGATCACCGCCTCTCGCGGAGAAAACGCGGAAAGTGTGCTGAGCATTTCCACTATGGCCTCGCCGAATATCTCGGCCGACGCTGCGCGCCCGGTTTCGGCGTAATATATTGCAGCCCACACCGAAGTGCTGCGTTGGCTAGAACGGGTAGGCCAGCGAGCATGTATTCGGTCAGTATTGCCGGCGCACCATCATCGACGCCGCATACGACCCCGATCTTCGCCAGGTTCATCAAGCGATTGACCTCAGCATAAGAGACCCCTGGCGGTCCGACGAAATCGACGCTGATCTCCAACTCCCTCGCTTTTGAACGCAATGTGGGGCCTAGCTCTCCGTAGCCGAATACGCACATGGCGCGAACGGAGCGTGGGAGCGTAGCAAGTGCCTCGAACAGGATATCGTGTCGTTTATATGCTTGTGCGGAAGCGACATAGACAACGTCATACGGTTTTGGCCCTCCAAGCGGATAAAACATACTTTGAGAGGCAAACTCCGGCCCAATTGGCAGTATCAGTGTGTCCATCTCGGGATGCCGCAGCGTGACCTCTTCCGACTGGCATTGGGCACCGGTAAGAACTAACTGGAAATGCCGACTTACTTCGACCGGAATACGCCACGTCGGGGCATCTATGGAATTGTAAATCTTATAGCTGTCCTTGCATGCTGTAAGAATGTCCTCGCACACGCCGAGGCCCCAGACGCAAAGAACGGCGGGGGACCCGAACTTGATGATATGAGCCAGCATGTGGTTCGATGCAAACGGCGCTTGCGGCCCGTTCATCTGGAAAAAGCGGCGAATCAGATGAGGTTCATTCGTCACGTCCGGCGGCGGAGGTCTTTCGCTGCGCCAGTGGCTCCACACCTCTATCCTGTCGATAAGACCAGACTTAAGGCATGCAAGTGGCATTCGCTCGACATAGCTGCCAGCTACAATCACATTGTCGGCGTCTCCCCCGATGTGCCGCGGCTTTTCACCTAGGCTTCCCCACCGTCGTAGAAACTCCTCTGGGGGAGGTGCCGCGGACGCTTGCGGAAGTCCGTCCTGAAAGTCACTGATGACTACGAGTAGTCTTTCGCCCTTCCTCGTGATCATGACCTGTCGCCATATTGCGTTTATCGTCAAACTGACGTTGCGTTTATCGTCAAACTGACGCCCGCGGCCTTTGTTCCAAACCGCCCGGGGTATCGTGTCGTCAATGACCGAGTGAGCTCGTCTACTCCGGCCCTGGATGAGGGAAGCATCTGGTCGCGTCGCTGCAGTAGGAAGCGCGTGAGCAGGATTTCTGCGCACTAACGAAGACGCGGCATTGACGGGTTGGAGAGATTGTGGTCCGGACGTTACGCTGCGCCGACGAGGTCGGTCCGGAGGAATCGTACTTCAAGGGATAACGAAGGATCCGGACGCCGACCTCATGCCGCTCGTAGAGAAGCTGATGCCGAAGCGAAGGGTATAAATAGCTAGGTGAGCACACGAGTACGGCCGGCACCGCACTCGCGGCAGCAACGCCAATGGTCGCTCATCCACTGCCACGCCGGCCGCACCCTGAAAATATTTCCGTGGCGTGGGGACAAATGCGCCTCGCAGGGGCCTTGATTCTTGACGGCCTTATAGGACGAATGGGGGACGTCATCGCCGTCGGACTTCATGCGAGTTGGGGCGTGAACGCCGGCTACGCGAACGCGCATACAAAATTTGAGAAGTCGAGGGCCGTCCTGAAGGCAGCCACGACGATCATTGGAGGCGCGGAAGAAGAGCAAGAGTTGAGTGAGCAAGAATCGGAGGATGTTACAAAAGTCAACCAGAACGCCGACGATGCATTTGGCGGACGAGGCGAAACGGCCAAAAGCGCGACCGACATTCGGGCCTCCCTCTTCGGCGAACTGGCGGATTGCCACCGGAGGTCAGAGGACCGAAACGTTCTCTGCCTTCGACTTTCCTGTTTTGCGATCCTGACCGACTTCGAAGCTGACCTTGTCGCCCTCATGGAGCGAGCCGCCGCGCTCGAGCGACGAAACGTGGACGAATACGTCCTGTCCGCCATTGTCCGGGGTGATGAAGCCGAAGCCCTTGTCTACGTTGAAAAACTTTACGGTACCTGTCACCATTTGGCTGGTTCCTCTCGTGGCCTCTTCGGATCGCGAAGGAAACGTATAGCGATCGAGCGTGCCGTCAATATGCAGACATCTTTGCATGTGTTTCGGGTCTTGGATAGTGCGGTCCGCGATCTCCTTTAGGGATCATCTGTGACTTGTCGCGCGCAGCCCGGCGATCTCCAAGAAGGATCAAGCGCCCCTTGTGCTTCACCTGAGTGGCGTGACTCACAGGGAGGACAATCGAACCGCCACGTAGCCGTGGTAAGGAGCAGGAGGGCGGGGCGAGCCGTCCCGTCGACGAAATAGCGTCATCCGGCGTGTCAGGGTCTTGTTGTTTGCCGGCTGAAACCGCTTCCCGCAGATGAGAGGAACCATCCGGGACCCGAGCGGGTTTCAACTTTCGAGGTCGCGGCGTGTCAATCGGACACGACGGAGATGGTGAACGTAGCGATTTTTCCGATTTCTCGCTACGGGCAACGAAACGCCAGGCGAGCGCTCAACCTGTCCGCCGCGATCTCGTCCAACCAACACATAGATGATCTCCGCAATCCAAGGTCGTCGTAGCTCTGATGCTGGATGCAGATACAACAACGGCCGCGCCGACGTGTAACTTTTCGGGTCTTGGTGCGTTTCGGCTCCATTAACAAAGGGAGAGTGTCATGTCCGAGCGCGAACTCATCGATACGGGAACCGACAAGCGTTATGTTCGGCGTGATAAAGAGGGCCAATTCAAGCAGTCCGTCGACGCTCTCTGTCCGCTGACAAGCGCCAGAGCGCGAGGAATGACACGAGGCGGGACGAGGGCGACACGCGCGATCAGAAGCACTAGACCGTGAAAATCGCAACCTACAACGTCCATGGCGTCAACGGTCGCCTGGACGTTCTGCTTCGGTGGCTCAAACAGGCGTCGCCTGAAGTGGTTTGCCTGCAGGAACTCAAGGCACCTGATGAAAAATTTCCGGCAAAAGCGATAGAGGCCGCCGGATACGGAACTGTATGGCACGGCCAGAAAAGCTGGAACGGTGTCGCCATTCTCTCCCGGGACACGGGGCCACTGCTCACCCGTAGGGGGCTTCCTGGCGATCCCGACGACGCCCATAGTCGTTACATCGAGGTCGCAGTCGAGGGGATGATCATCGGCTGCTTGTATCTACCGAACGGCAATCCTTATCCCGGCCCAAAGTTTGAGTATAAACTCCGTTGGTTTCAGCGCCTTACCGCATATGCGGCCGAACTGATGGAACTGGGGGTGCCCGTCATTCTGGCTGGCGACTATAACGTCATGCCTACGGAACTCGATGTCTACAAACCGGAACGCTGGGTAGACGACGCCCTCTTCCGCGTCGAGGTGCGCGATGCCTACCGGCTACTCGTTGAGCAGGGCTGGACGGACGCGATCAGGGAGCTGCATCCAGGAGAACGTGTGTACACGTTTTGGGACTACTTCCGCAATGCGTTCACCAGAGATGCACGCCTAAGGATAGATCACTTCCTCCTCACGCAAGATGTCGCCGCGCGCCTTGTGAAGGCGGGCGTGGACCGGGAGGTGCGAGGATGGGAGCACACCAGCGACCATGCGCCAGCATGGATCGAGCTGTCGGAAAAGGCGATCAAAAGGAGGAAGCGGAATGAGAAATGACTGGCGCGAAGATGTTCGTGTAGCGGTTGAGAACCTGGTGGATAACGCGGTCACCGGCGGCGCGGTACAGGGGGAGGTTTACGCCGAGGTGCTCAAGGAGATCGAGCGTCTTAAAATCGCGGAAGAACGCGATCCCGACCCTTCAGAGGATGCACCCGAAAGAACAGTCGACGAGCCTGCAAACGACTGGCCTGGGGCCGATCGATAAGTCCACGCCCGGCTCAGCTCGTGTTCTTCACGAGCTTGTAGGCCATCTTCGTTTGCGCGATGAGCTTGAGCAGGCTCCCCTTACCAGTGCCGCCATGGCTCAGCCCAATCTTTTTGACGTCGTTGAGCTCGTTGTCACTTAACGAGCGCTCTCCCCGCCGTCGCGCTGCTATTTCCTCAACGAATGTCGGAACGTTGATCGGGAAGCGTTTCCCTCGCTCACGCGGGTCACCAGCAAATTGAAGGACGCGGCCTAATGGAAAATCCGACGACGAAATACCCCAAGCCACCTTTCGAGAAACAAACGCAGCCGTTCCCCGGCCTCGCAAGCAAGATGAACCCCAAGCCGGATCACGGCGAGACATCTTATAGGGGCTCCGGCAGGCTTGCGGGGCGCAAGGCCTTGATCACGGGAGGCGACTCCGGAATGGGGCGTGCGGCTGCGATCGCCTATGCTCGCGAGGGCGCTGACGTTGCCATCAACTACCTTCCCGACGAAGAGCCCGATGCAAAGGAAGTGATCGCGCTGATCAAAAAGGAAGGCCGCAAGGGCGTTGCACTGCCTGGCGATCTTCGTGACGAGGACTTCTGCACGCAGCTTGTCGAGGATGCCGTAGAGGCGCTTGGCGGCCTTGACGTCCTCGTGAACAACGCAGGCCGGCAGCAACAGGCCCAGTCGCTGTCCGACATCACGACGGAATCCTTCGACGCGACGATGAAAACCAATATCTACGCGATGTTCTGGCTGACAAAGGCGGCGTTGAAGCACCTTCAGCCGGGGTCTTCGATCATCCAGACGACATCGGTGCAGGCATACGACCCCTCGGAGAACCTCGTCGACTACGCGATCACCAAGGCTGCCGGGATGAGTTTCACGAAGTCCATGGCCAAGCAACTCGGCCCGAAGGGTATCCGCGTCAACGGTGTTGCGCCGGGCCCGGTCTGGACAGCGTTGCAGGTCGCGGGCGGCGCGACGATGGACAAGCTTCAGGAGTTTGGCGGTGAGACGCCTCTCGGCCGACCGGGACAGCCCGCCGAACTCGCCTCGATCTACGTCCAGCTTGCCGACAATAGCGCCAGCTTCTCGACGGGACAGGTATACGGGGCGGCCGGCGGCAGCGGCCAACCGTGAAAATGAAGACGCTGAAGTCCAACAGGAGGATTGCACCTTGAAAGCACTGACATGGCACGGAAGCGGCGACATTCGTTGCGAGGCCGTCGATGACCCGATTATCCAGGACGACCGCGACGCGATTATCAAGGTCACGAGTTGCGCGATCTGCGGTTCGGACCTTCACCTCTACGGCGGCTTCGTGCCCGGCATGCATGCTGGTGACGTCATGGGACACGAGACCATGGGCGAAGTTGTCGAAGTCGGCCGACGTAACGCCAAGCTCAAGGTCGGCGATCGGGTCGTTGTTCCCTTCACCATCTCCTGCGGTGAATGCCGCATGTGCAAGTGGAGCCTTTTCTCGCTTTGCGAACGTTCCAATCCTTCGGGTGCGGAACAGGCCAAACAGATAGGCTACCCCACCGCCGGCGTCCGTAACCGATCCTTCGCATCACTCTGGATTGGCTTCCAAACCCCGAAGGCAGTTATCCTGGTAACTGGCACCTGCGAGATAGAAACAGCAACTGCTCTGTTCATACCGGCCCTTCGCGCCTATGCGGTTTGCGCCCATCCCGGGAACATCAAGCACGCCATCGGCGGACTTTCCGCTGGCCGCGCGTTGCAATGAGCTTAGCTCTATCGTCGCCCCTACCGCTTAGGACTGATGAGGAGCCAACTTACGAGCCGACTACTTGCTTAGAGTTCCGTAAGGACCAGAGACCTACGCTGTCGATTGGTCAACCTTCCGCTCTTCTATTCACCACCGATGTTGCAATGGCCGTGAGAGCGAGATCGGTGGCTTGCTCCTCTTCAAGTGTCGATTGAAGAATTTCGGCTACCTCTTCGTAGCCGAGTTCCAGCGCCCAGGTTCGCAGGGTGCCATACCTTGACATTTCGTAATGCTCCACCGCTTGGGCCGCAGATAGAAGGCCGGCGTCCAGCGCCGGCGAACCTTTGTACTCTTCCATAATCTCGGCACCCTCATCGGTGATCCCGAGGATGGCGTCGCAAGTCTTTGCTTCGGGTTGAGCGCCGATCACGTTGAAGACCGCTTCGAGACGTGTCACGTGAATTTTGGTTTCGTCCAGGTGCTGACGAAACGCCGATTTTAGCTCCGAATTCGTTGCCGCCTGCTCCATCTCTGGAAGTGTGGCCACGATTTTCTGTTCGGCGAAGTACACGTCCTTCAACGTGTCGAGGAAAAGGTCTTCGAGCAATTTGGCCATGGTGTCGGTCCTTGATTCGTCGCGCGCCGGAAGCCGGGGCCGCTGTCTGGAACCAACTCGTTGTAGGAGGCAATGTTCCTCAGGTTTCCGTACAAAAGCTGATATCCCACCATCGAGATCGTCTCGCGGCTCGAGCCAGTAAAAAGGACCTATATATGGGTGGCGGATTTTGGACGGAGCCGACTGATCAGCGGGGCCGACGCATGCACTAACAGGATGGCCGTGCCCCCAATTAGGATGGCTAGCCCAGCCTGAATCGCGGACGTCGTGGTCCAGTGCAGGACCCCGGTAAGGTAGGCCGACGCGGCGCTTACGCCCTCGGCAATCTCGTCGATGAAATGTTCAGTCCCGTGGAATCCCAATTCGGCCAGTCCGTGGACGAGAATGCTACCACCGACCCAGAGCATGGCGGCAGTGCCAATCGTAGCGAGGATATTAAGAGAAACCGGGACCCCGACAACAAGGCTACGTCCCAACGCTCTCACAATGCCGGTGGAGGACCTGGCGAGCGCTAGCCCTACATCGTCCGCTTTGACGATAAGCGCAACGACACCGTAGACGGCAAGAGTAATCAGAATGCCCACTGATGCCAGGACCGCTGACTGCCTGTAGATATTGGAGGTGGCGACGTTGGCGAGGGTCAGCGTCATGATTTCAGCTGATAGTATGAAGTCCGTTCTGATCGCGCCGGCGACCTTCTGGTTTTCCAACGCGACCGGGTCGGACGTTCCCAGTACCGCGGCCTCGTGTTTGTGGGCGTCGTGCGGCGCGATGGCCTCATACAGCTTTTCGGCACCTTCGTAGCAAAGATAGACGCCGCCGACCATGAGAAGCGGCGTGATCGCCCACGGTGCGAAATAACCGAGGAAGATGCATGCCGGCAGAAGGAATAAAAGCTTGTTTTTCAACGACCCGAGCGCGATTTTGGCAATGATCGGCAGTTCCCGCGCTGGCGACAGGCCGACCACGTATCGCGGTGTCACCGCCGCATCATCGATCACGACCCCCGCCGCTTTCGCACCGGCTTTCGCTGTCTGGGCTGCGACATCATCCAGAGACGCGGCCGCGAGCTTCGCGATTGCGGGAACGTCGTCGAGAAGCGCGAGAAGTCCAGTTGCCATATAGGTTGTCCCTTTGGTCCATACGCAGTTGTCTAGGAACATCTGCCGTTTGGATAGAATGTAGCAGTGGCTCTGTCGCAAGCCCTTCTACCATGTCAACAGCGTCACGTCCTTCTGCGCTTACTGTCTTCGTCAGCAAAAGGGTCCTCGAAGACGATGAGTTACGCTGAAGGGTCATCGCATTCACACCGTATGCTCGATCCCGAGGTTGTGTTTTTCTGCGGGGTAGAAACGTGCTAGGAATGCTGACGAAGGGGCCATACATGTCAGTCATCGAGCGTAATCATGTCCAGACTCGGGGCGGGGGTTCCCGTGCGATGGTCTTTGCCCACGGTTTCGGCTGCGACCAGAACATGTGGAGGTTTGTGGCCCCTGCGTTCGAAGGCGATTTCAGGACAGTTCTTTTCGATCATGTGGGGGCCGGACGCTCCGATCTCGCGGCATATGACGCGGTAAAGTACGGCTCGTTGTCGGGATACGCCGACGATCTCGTGGAGATTGGGCGTGAACTCGGCCTTAGGGGTGGCGTCTTTGTCGGGCACTCGGTGAGCGCGATGATCGGAGTCTTGGCTTCGCTCAAGGCCCCGGAGATGTTCGAAAGCCTGGTTCTGGTCGGGCCTTCGCCTCGTTACATCGATGACGGAGAGTACATCGGTGGTTTCACCGCGACCGAGATCGATGAACTGTTGGCCTCTCTTGACGATAACCACATGGGCTGGTCGGCCACCATGGCTCCAGTGATCATGAGTAACCCGGATCGGCCCGAACTAAGCGATGAGTTGACCAATAGCTTCTGTCGAACCGATCCGGAGATCGCAAAGGCGTTCGCAAAGGTGACGTTCACTTCAGACAACCGCGCTGACCTGCCGAAAGTGACCGCACGGACCCTCGTGCTTCAGTGCCGGGACGACATCATCGCGTCGGAAGAAGTAGGGCGATATGTCAATGAGCAGTTGCCGAACAGTCAACTGGTCGTGCTCGAAGCGAGCGGCCATTGCCCGAACCTCAGCGCTCCACAGCAAGTGGTCGCCGCCATTCGGGACTTTGTATGATGATCGTGGCAAGCACCGCCGCACCAGGTCCGACGGAGGACCTGGATGACCTCTACGAGAACGCCCCTTGCGGCTACCTCTCGATCCAGCCCGACGGCCGCATCGTGAAGGTCAACAGAACCCTAGCGAATTGGATGGGCGTTCCTGCCCAGCAGCTTCTCGGTAAGCGCCTGCGTGATCTCCTGAACACGGCCGGCCGCATTTTCTATGAGACCCATTTCGCACCGCTCTTGCGTATGCAGGGGTATTTCAACGAGGTCGCTCTCGATCTGATCAAAGCCGACGGTACTAAGCTCCCTGTCCTCGCTAACTCTATGGAGCGCCGTGCCGAAGACGGGACACTGTTGTTCACCCGCGTGACTTTGTTTCAGGCCGTTGAGCGACGCCGCTACGAACGCGAACTCGTGGATGCCCGGGCAGCTGCCGATGCCGCAGGTGCCGCCATGCAAACTGAACTTGATACGGAACGGCAAGACGCCGAGCTGCGGGAACAGTTTATCGCCGTCCTCGGCCACGACCTCAGAAATCCACTGGCTTCGATCAACGCGGCTGCTCGGCTGCTCCGCAAGGAACCGCAGAACGACAAGGCAATCGAACTTCTCGACCTGATGCAGGGCAGCGTTTCGCGGATGTCCGGCCTAATCGACAACGTTCTGGACTTCGCAAGGGGGCGACTGGGTGGCGGCATGGGGCTGAACAGAGCGGTTCAACCGCTCGAACCCGTGCTGACGCAGGTGGTAGAAGAGTTGCGATCAATTTACTTGGGCCGCAAGATAAACGCGATGTTCAAACTTGAGACAAACATAGACTGCGATGTCGGCCGCATCGGTCAGCTGACGTCGAACCTGATTGCAAATGCCCTGGCCTATGGTGCGCCGAAAGAGCCTATCCGGGTTTCCGCCTCGATCTCAGACGGGCTGCTGGAAATCTGGATTGCTAACGGAGGCGACCCGATCCCTGCTGAGGCACAAGAAAGCCTTTTCCTACCCTTCTTTCGGGGAGAAAGAAAATCCGGTCGGGAAGGGCTTGGACTGGGCTTGCATATAGCCTCTGAGATTGCCCGCGCCCATGGCGGCGAGCTCGTAGTCAGGTCCGATCCCATGGAAACCCGCTTTACCTTCACCATGCCTGTGGCCTCAAAGACTGCGGACATCTGACATCTGCCATTCCGCGAGTCGTACTTCCTAGACAGCCCGAAGCTTAGGCATGGACGTCGTTGTCGTCGTCCCGAGGGAACTGGCCATTTGGCGTCAGTTCGTCGACGGCTGATGGAAGGTCACGGCTCAGACGGCTTAGAATTTCGTCAGGAGTAAGCCCTGTCCGCGAAGACAGCTCGTTCAGGATATTCGGACCGAGAACGTCGGAAAGTTCGTGACCATCGATTGGTCTGTTTTCTCCTGGCTGTACCCACGGCTTGACCGTTTCACCTCGACCTTTCTCGTCGAACTGCCGAAGTAGGTCGGCAAGCCCGCCAGAGAGTCCCCCCTCAGCAAGGCCGCCCAATAGGTCCCCGAGACCGCCGAACCCGCCGCCAGTTCCTTCGCCTGTCCGTCCCCATGTCGCCCATGCCGCCCCCGGATTGGGTCGGACCATCGGGACCTCAAGGATTTCGAAGGCTGCGCAGTAGTTCACCAATCTTATCCCGGTTCTGGTAGCCCGCAACGGCGACTACACCGAGCAAGGCTCGGTGCCGTGGTTGGAGATAAGCTCCGGGGCTGTGATCTCGTAAAAATAAAAAATTGGAACCCTCGTCACAGGTCAAGAAATTCGATCCCACGCCATGGTCGTCCAGCAAAAGACCGGTCGTCCGGTACAGTTTGAGATCACGACCGAAGTGAGGGCAAGCCAGCTTGCTTGGCTTGAACGAAGAGGTGGGACAGTTGACGACTACGCCCTTCCTCGTCGTGTCGATCATGCCGCCAATGGGGCCGCACGTCACACATCAATGTTTTCCTGTTTGCATATCGAGCTGGCGGCTACGCGCGCCCATATCGGCCGTTGCACTTATCATGGCCCGCCGCCAGAAGCGGACATTTAAGTAGCTACACGACCTAGCACCTTCGCGCGAAGACTGGCCTGGTTTCACTAGAAATCCCAGTCCTCGTCCTCGGTTGCCACCGCCTTGCCAATAACATACGAGGAGCCGGAGCCCGAGAAGAAGTCGTGGTTCTCGTCGGCATTCGGAGAGAGGGCCGAGAGAATCGCCGGGTTCACCTTGCAAGCCTCCGGCGGGAACAACGCCTCATAGCCAAGGTTCATCAGAGCCTTGTTGGCATTGTAGTGCAGGAACTTCTTGACGTCCTCGGTTAGGCCGACACCGTCATAGAGCGCCTCGGTGTACTTTGCCTCGTTGTCGTAGAGTTCGAGCAGCAGGTCGAAGGCGAAATCCTTGATCTCCTGCCGGCGTTCTTCGGAAAGCCGCTCCAGCCCGCGCTGGAACTTGTAGCCGATGTAATAGCCGTGTACGGCTTCGTCGCGGATGATCAGGCGGATCATGTCGGCGGTGTTGGTCAGCTTGGCGCGGCTCGACCAGTACATCGGCAGATAGAAGCCTGAATAGAACAGGAAGCTTTCGAGGAACACGGATGCGACCTTTTTCTTCAGCGGATGGTCCGAGGCGTACTGCTCCATGATCACTATGGATTTCCGCTGCAGGAACGCGTTTTCCTCCGACCAGCGATAGGCGTCGTCGACGTCGGGCGTCAGGCAGAGGGTCGAGAAGATCGAGGAATAGGAGCGTGCGTGCACCGCCTCCATAAAGGAGATGTTGGAGAGCACCGCCTCTTCATGCGGGGTGACGGCATCCGCCATAAGCTTCACCGCGCCGACACCGTTCTGGATCGTGTCCAGCAAAGTCAAGCCGGTGAAGACGCGGATCGTGAGTTGCTGCTCCTCCGGCTTGAGGGTGGCCCATGACTGGATATCATTCGATAGCGGTACCTTCTCCGGCAGCCAGAAATTACCGGTCAGGCGATTCCAGACCTCTAGGTCCTTTTCGTCCTCGATGCGGTTCCAATTGATGGCGCGAACGGCCGCAGTAGCCTTGGGGGCCTTGGTCTTGACTTGGATGTTCATTCTGTTCCCCTCAAATCAGAGCGCGCATGACACGCAGCCCAGCACTTCCGTGCCGGACAACGCCATCTGGCGAAGCCGGATGTAGTAGATGGTCTTGATGCCCTTCTTCCAGGCGTGGATTTGTGCCCGGTTGATGTCGCGCGTAGTCGCCGTGTCGCGGAAAAACAGCGTCAGCGACAGGCCCTGGTCCACGTGCTGGGTCGCCGCTGCATAGGTATCGATGATCTTTTCCGGGCCTATCTCATAGGCGTCCTGATAGTAGTCGAGATTGTCGTTGGTCATGAAGGCGGCCGGGTAATAGACGCGGCCGATCTTGCCTTCCTTCCTGATCTCGATCTTCGAGACGATCGGGTGGATCGAGGACGTGGAGTGATTGATGTAGGAGATCGAGCCCGTCGGAGGCACGGCCTGCAGGTTCTGGTTATAGAGTCCACCCGCCATGACGGCCTGCTTCAGTTCCCGCCAGTCTTCCTTCGTCGGGATAGGGATGCCGGCCGTCTCGAACAGTTCGACCACCCGCTCCGTCGTCGGCAGCCATTCGGTTTCCGTGTATTTGTCGAAATAGTCGCCGGAAGCATATTTCGAGTTCTCGAAGCCCTTGAAGCTTCGGCCACGCTCGACGGCCAACCGGTTCGAGACACGGATCGCGTGATAGGTGACCGTGTAGAAATAGATGTTGGTGAAATCGACGCCTTCCTCGGAGCCGTAGAAGATGCGTTCGCGGGCGAGATAGCCGTGCAGGTTCATCTGGCCGAGGCCGATAGCATGGCTTTCGTCGTTGCCCTTGGCGACCGAGGGAACCGACGAAATGTAGCTCATGTCGGAGACCGCAGTCAGCGCCCGGATCGCCGTCTCGATCGTCTTGCCGAAGTCGGCCGAATCCATCGCGGCTGCGATGTTCAGCGAACCGAGATTGCAGGAGATGTCCTTGCCCATCTTCGCGTAGGACAGGTCGTCGTTGAATTCACTCGCCTCGCTCACCTGCAAGATTTCCGAGCAGAGATTGCTCATGGTGACGCGGCCGGCGATCGGGTTGGCGCGGTTCACCGTGTCCTCGAACATGATGTAGGGGTAGCCGCTCTCGAACTGGATTTCGGCGATCACCTGGAAGAAGTCGCGCGCCCTGATCTTCTTCTTTCGGATACGGCTGTCGGCCACCATCTCGCGGTACTTCTCCGTCACCGAGATTTCGGTGAACGGCAACCCGTAGACGCGTTCGACGTCATAGGGTGAAAACAGGTACATGTCCTCGTTGTTCCGGGCGAGTTCAAAGGTGATGTCCGGAATGACGACGCCGAGCGACAGCGTCTTGATCCTGATCTTCTCGTCGGCGTTTTCGCGCTTGGTGTCGAGGAAGCGCATGATGTCGGGATGGTGGGCGTTCAGATAGACCGCTCCGGCTCCCTGACGCGCGCCGAGCTGGTTGGCGTAGGAGAACGAATCCTCCAGCAGTTTCATCACGGGGATGATACCGGAGGACTGGTTCTCGATGTGCTTGATCGGCGCGCCGGCTTCGCGTATGTTGGTGAGCGACAGCGCCACGCCGCCGCCGCGCTTGGAGAGCTGCAGCGCCGAATTGATCGATCGGCCGATGCTCTCCATGTTGTCCTCGACGCGCAACAGGAAGCAGGACACGAGTTCGCCGCGCTGCTTCTTCCCTGCATTGAGAAAGGTCGGCGTCGCCGGCTGGAAGCGGCCGGTGATGATCTCGTCGACGAGGTCGCGGGCAAGTTTCTCGTCGCCTCGCGCCAGCGCCAGCGCCACCATGCAAACGCGGTCTTCGTAGCGCTCCAGGTAACGCTTTCCATCGAAGGTCTTCAGCGTGTAGCTGGTGTAGTATTTGAACGCCCCAAGGAACGTTGGAAACCGGAATTTCCGTGCATAAGCCTCGTCGAACAGGTCGCGGACGAAATTGAAGGCATACTGGTCGAGAACCTCCCGCTCGTAATAGCCCTCGGTCACCAGATAATCGAGCTTCTCGCGCAGGTTATGGAAGAACACCGTGTTCTGATTGACGTGCTGGAGAAAATACTGCCGCGCCGCCGTCCTATCCTTGTCGAGCTGGATGTTTCCCTGCTCGTCGTAGAGGTTCAGCATGGCGTTCAGCGCGTGGTAGTCCAGCGCGGTTTCCCCGACTTTCACCGGGCGTTCTAGCGTGAGCGTGTCCAAAATCGTTCCAATCCGTGCCTGACGTTGACGACATCCTCCTCGGTGCCAAGGAGTTCGAACCGGTAGAGGTATGGAACCTTGCACTTGGCGGAGATGACGTCGCCGGCGATCCCGAAGGTCGCGCCGAAATTGCTGTTGCCCGCGGCGATCACACCGCGGATGAGGGAGCGGTTGCCCGCATCGTTGAGAAAGCGGATCACCGGCTTAGGGACGGCCCCCTTACCGCCGTCGCCGCAGTAGGTCGGGACAACCAGCACATAGGGGCGATCGACGCGGAGCTCGGCGGCCGCAAGGGGGATGCGGATCGCCTGTCTTTCGAGCCGGCCGACGAAGCGATGCGTGTTCTCGGACCGACTGGAGAAATAGACGAGATCGCCCATTCTACGGCACTCACGCCAGGGCGCTGATCATGTCCGGACGAAAACCGGCCCAGTGCCGTTCGCCGGCGATGACGACGGGGACCTGGCGATAGCCGAGTCCCTGCACGAGCGCGAAAGCGTCGGCGTCCTCGGAGACATCGACGATCTGATAGTCGATGCCCTGGCGGTCGAGGGCGCGGGTGGTTGCGGTGCACTGGACGCAGGCGGGCTTGCTGTAAACGGTGATGGTCATAGATGTCCTCGTGAGATCGATTGGCATGCGAGGTCGTTCGGCCAACTGGAGGCGGCCGTTGCAGAGACGGAAATTGGATGCAACTAGCCCAGGCCTTGGGACCTGGATCGGTTACTCACGCTGACGCAGACGGAAAGAACTAGACATGGACTTCACCCCGAAGTGGCTCTGACGGGGCTGTGGGGAAGCGATACGTGGACTTGATGCCACCACGGATCGCTTTCCTGCCGGGCACCCCGCCGGTGGACGTTTTGTTCGAGGCAGGTCTCCTGGCTCACGGGTCATCGTGCTCGCTCGGCCTTCCCGGAAGCAATGCTCCAGTGGCCATGTCGAACGAGCACTCACCGCTCACAGTTGCGGGGGCAGCTCCGGCTTGGCGATCATCATGTCCGCCGACCGAATTCCCATCTTAGCCTTCGATACTCTCGAATCGAAAGAACCTTGAACACTAGATATAGTAGACGCGACTGGATGCACGTCAATAGCTATCGTCTCTTGTCCGCAGTTTTTCCGATCATCGAAATTTTCCGACGCGATCGCCTTGACCGCCTCCAACTTTTCCGCTCTTTTTGTAACTGTATAACGTTACTGAATTGAGTGAACAACCCTATGACCAAACTGCCCGTCACCGTCCTCTCCGGTTTTCTCGGAGCCGGGAAAACAACGCTGCTCAACCACATCCTCTCGAACCGCGAGCGACTGCGCGTCGCGCTGATCGTCAACGACATGAGTGAGGTGAACATCGACGCCGCGCTGGTGCGCGATGGCGGTGCGAACCTATCGCGGACGGAGGAGCTACTGGTGGAGATGACCAATGGCTGCATCTGCTGCACGCTGCGCGATGACCTGCTGAAGGAGGTGCGTGCACTCGCCGAACAGGGCCGGTTCGACTACCTGCTGATCGAATCGACAGGCATCGCCGAGCCGCTTCCGGTGGCGACGACCTTCGATTTCCGCGACAAGAACGGCATGAGCCTGTCGGATGTGGCGCGTCTCGACACGACGGTGACGGTGGTCGATGCTGCCAATCTATTTGCCGACTACGGTACCACCGACTTTCTCGCCGACCGCGGCGACACGGTCGGCGACGGCGACAACAGGACAGTCATCGATCTCCTGGTCGAACAGATCGAATTCGCCGATGTCGTGGTGCTCAACAAGATCGGCACCGCGACGCCTGAACAGCGTGATGCAGCCCGCAAGATCATCGTTTCCCTCAATCCCGATGCAAAGCTGATCGAAACCGATTTCGGCCAAGTCGACTTGAAGGAGGTTCTCGGCACCGGCCGCTTCGACCTGGCGAAGGCCGAGCAGCATCCGCTCTGGTTCAAGGAACTGCACGGCTTCAAGGACCATCTTCCCGAAACCGAGGAGTACGGTATCCGCTCCTTCGTATACCGCGCCCGCCGTCCCTTCGAGCCCGCGCGCTTACAGCGCTTCATCGATCGGTCATGGCCGGGGGTCGTGCGGGCAAAGGGGTTCTTCTGGTTGGCGACGCGGCCGCATCATGTCGGCGAGATCAGTCACGCCGGCGCGCTCGTGCGCACTGGCAAGGTGGGTGTCTGGTGGTCGGCGGTACCGAAGGCGCAATGGCCACGTGATCCCGGCTTCCTGCAGATGATGGAGCCCTATCTCGACCCGACCTGGGGCGACCGGCGACAGGAGATCGTCTTCATCGGCGCGGACCCGATGAACGAAGCAACGATCCGCGCCGAGTTGGACGACTGTCTGGTAAGGGCCACGGAATTCGATCCCAACCTCTGGAAAAACCTTCCCGATCCCTTCGCAAGCTGGGAACACAAGGCCTCGTAAGCAACTCATTCCGCGCTCTTACGCCCCACAGCTTTACAAACAGGAGATATCTATGTTCTGCCCCCGCATCACTGTGCTGCTGGCCACCACCGTTCTTGCCACCTTCGCCGCGCCATTGGCGCTCCATGCCGCGGAAGAGCAGAGCGAGACCTGGCGGCTGTTCGTCGCCGATCATACGCAGCCGATCGTCCGTGCGATCGATCTCGGCACCGACAAGGAAATCGCTCGCTTCGACCTGAAGGGCTTTGCGGCCCTGTCGCTTAGCGATACCGGACGCACGGTCTTCGCCGTTCAGGGCGACCAGAACACAGTCCATGCAATCGACACCGGCATCGCGCTCTCCGATCATGGCGAGCATCGAGATATCGAGATCAAGGAGCCGAAGCTCCTCGCGACGACGGCGAAAAGCCCGGTCACGTCGTGACCCATGGCGACGCTCTCGCCGTTTTCTATGATCGCGGCGGGAAGTTCGATCTCCTTGGGGAACGCGTGCTGCTGGAAGACAAGGTAGAACCCAAACCCTTCGACACGACCGCACCGCATCACGGCGTCGCCGTGCCGATGGGCAATTACCTGCTTGTTTCAGTGCCGAATATGGAGGCCGAGGTGAAGGAGGGCGAACTACCGCCGCGGCTCGGACTGAGGGTACTTGACCAGGAGGGCAAGCAGGTGGGAGACGTCGCGACCTGCACCGGACTGCATGGAGAGGCGAGTTCGGCACGGCTGGTGGCCTTCGGCTGCGCCGAAGGTGTGCTCATTGCCCGTCCCGGCGGCATCGACGGACCGAAGGTCGAGATGCTAGCCTATCCGGCGTCGCTGCCGGAGGGCAAGGTGTCGACCCTCCTCGGCGGTACCGCCATGCAGTTTTTCCTCGGCAACTACGGCGAGGACAAGGTGGTCCTCATCGACCCCGACAGCAGGGACGAACCCTACCGGCTCGTCGACCTACCGACGCGACGGTTGGACTTCGCGCTCGATCTCGCCCAACCGCGCAACGCCTATATCCTGACCGAGGACGGCAAGCTGCATCTGCTGGACGTGATCAACGGCGAGATCGCCAAGAGCGAGACTGTAACCGAGCCCTACAGCAAGGACGGCCACTGGCGCGATCCGCGGCCGCGACTAGCGCTCGCCGGCGACCACATCACCATCACCGATCCCCGTCACAGCTTAGTTCGAATTGTTGATCCAGTGACGTTGAAAGAGACGCGCACCATTGCCGTCGAGGGCCAGCCCTTTGCCATCGTCGCCGTCGGCGGCTCAGGGGCGACGCACTAGCTCCGAATGACTTGTCTCACGACCGCGGGTGCCGGCGATCCGCCGGCATCTAATCCTGCCCGTCTGACGCGGCCGGTCCGTCGTCGACGGCGACAGGGCGGCTGTCTCCGTCAACGGCCACCATCACGAACACGCCTCGCGCCGTCAGGTGGCGGTCACCGCTCATCAATTCTTCCGACCAGAGTTCGACGTCGATCCGCATAGATGTGCGACCGACCTCGACAACTCGCGCGACAACTTCGACAATCGATCCCACTGCGATGGGACGGTGGAAGTCCATTCGCTCGGAGGCGGCGAGGACGGATTGGCTTCTGGCGCGTTTTGCAGACATCACAAATGCCGCCTTGGTCATGAAGGCCAGTGCATCGCCGCCAAACATCTTTTTGGAACTGTTCGCCTGGTTGGCAAAGACGATGTCCGTCATTCGAACCTCATCGGCCGGATAAGGCCGATGCGACGTCGGAAGCGGTACGAGGCTCCAGTCGGGCGCGACTCGCTCGACCCCAACGGCGACCATGTGAAAGACCCCGCGTGTGCACAACTCGCGCTTGGTTCCGTCAATCGTCGCGGCGATCATCTCCACTTCGACGGTCAGGGATCGTTTCCCGGCCCAGACGGGCGTCGCGATGAATTCGACGATCTCGCCGACATGTGCCGGCTTCTTGAATTCCACGCGCTCACAAGAACCCGTCACGAACGGCACGCGGCCATGGCGTGTCGCCGCAATGAAGGCGGCCCTGTCCATGAAGGCAAGTCCGGCACCTCCGAACAAGGTGCCGTGGTGGTTGGTGTCGCCAGGAAAGACTATGTCGATGAGGGTGGTGGGAGCCGGCCCTCCGGCCGGCTCCCCTTGCGACGCGAACTCGCGCCTCATGCCTGCACCGAGCGCGGCTTACCGCCCAGTATCTCCTGCCGCAACTTCCGCGCCGCCTCGACCATGTTGATCAGCGCCGGCCTGACGTCCTCCCACTTGCGGGTCTTCAGGCCGCAGTCGGGGTTCAACCAGAGCTGGTCATCGAGAAGGCGGTCGCGCGCAAGATCGAGCAGGGTCTTCATTTCGTCGACATCAGGAACCCGCGGCGAGTGGATGTCGTAGACGCCGGGACCGATTTCGTTCGGGTAGCGCTGTACGGCGAAGGCCTGCAACAACTCCATCTTCGACCGCGATGTCTCGATCGAGATGACGTCGGCATCCATCGCCGCGATTGCGGGCATGATGTCGTTGAATTCCGAGTAGCACATGTGAGTGTGTATCTGGGTCTCGTCCGAGACCCCACTGATGCATATGCGGAACGCCTCGACCGCCCAGTCGAGATAGTGCTGCCAGGCCGACCGTCTGAGCGGCAACCCCTCGCGTAGTGCCGCCTCGTCGATCTGGATGATTGCGGCACCGGCACGCTCCAGATCGATCACTTCGTCGCGGATCGCAAGCGCAATCTGGCGGCACACCGTCTCGCGCGGCAGGTCGTCACGGACGAATGACCAGTTCAGGATAGTGACCGGTCCCGTCAGCATCCCCTTCATCGGCTTCTGCGTCAGCGACTGGGCATATTCCCACCAGCCGACCGTCATCGGGTTCGGACGGGAAACATCGCCATAGATGATAAGGCGGGCGAACGTATCGCGATCCGTAGCTCTGCACCCAGGCGTGCTTGGTGAATGCGAACCCCGAAAGCTGCTCGCCAAAATACTGCACCATGTCATTACGCTCGAACTCGCCATGAACAAGGACGTCGAGCCCGATCTCCTGCTGCCAGCGCACGGCGGCGGCCGTCTCACGTTCCAGGA
Source organism: Mycoplana azooxidifex (assembly GCF_014196765.1). GTDB lineage: Bacteria > Pseudomonadota > Alphaproteobacteria > Rhizobiales > Rhizobiaceae > Mycoplana > Mycoplana azooxidifex. Next base: position 147,316 of record NZ_JACIEE010000013.1, on the reverse strand, counting down.
AGGCCATGTAGTCGACATAGCTCAGTTCGCCCTTGTCGTGCATGGAACGCGCTTTGCGAACTTCGGCAGACTGCGGGAATGATCCGATCGTGGTCGTCGGAAACAACGGCAGGTCGAAGCGCCGGCGCTGCGCGTCCTGACGCCTGCGGAACGTCGATTGCCGCTTCTGCTCCATGCCTTCGATTTCGGCCAGCCGGCCGGCGACGATCGGGTCATGCACCCGGACCGATGTCAGACGCGCCTGCGTTGCCGCACTATTGGCCACCAATGCCGCATCGTCCCTGCCATCTTCCACGAGGGCCGTGGCCAAGAGCTTCAGTTCGTCCAGCTTCTGCGTCGCAAAGGCGAGCCAAGATTTCAATTCCTCGTCGAGGGCGGTCTCCAGCGTCACGTCGATCGGCAGGTGCAGAAGCGAGCAGGACGGCGCGAGCTGAACATTATCCCTGTGTTTCGAAGCGATGAACGACGCGGTCGTCTGCCTCAGTTTTGCAAGATCGCTCTTCCAGATGTTGCGTCCGTCGATAATGCCCAGCGATAGGACCTGGCCGGGAGCCGCCTTCGCAACCACTTCGGCCGCCTGTTCTGGTGCGCGCACGAGATCGACGTGAAGCCCGGCCACGGGCAGGCCAATGGCGGTGTCGAAATTGTCGCCGAGCGCTCCGAAGTAACTCGCCAGCATGATCTTGAGGTCGGGGACCAAAGCAGCAAAGGCGGCATAGGTGTGGACGAGCGCTTGCCGCTCATCGTCCGTCAGGTCCAGCACGAGGCACGGTTCGTCGAGCTGGACCCACTCCGCACCCGCATTCGAAAGCTCGGCGAGGATTTTCGCATAGACCGGCAGCAGCCGTTCCAGCAGTCGTAGCGGGTTCGAGCCGTCGCGCGCCTTCCCGAGTTTCAGGAAGGTGACGGGTCCGAGCAGAACCGGACGCGTCTCCACCCCGATCGCCCGTGCTTCGAGTAAGGCTTCGAGCGGCTTGTTCGCGGTGAGCTCGAATGTCTGTTCCGCTCCTAACTCGGGCACGAGGTAGTGGTAGTTCGTATCGAACCACTTGGTCATCTCGAGCGCCGGCACGCCGTCGCCGTGATGGGCGTGACCGCAGGCCGCACGGCCGCCGTTCGATCCGCGCGCCATGGCGAAATAAACATCGAGATCGACTGGTCCGCCGTTCCAGCCATAGGCTGACGGGATGGCACCTACCATGACGGCGGTATCGAGCACATAATCGTAGAGGGAGAAGTCGTTCGACGGGACGACGTCGATCCCCTTTTCCTTCTGCATGAGCCAGTTGTCCGTGCGGAGTCTGGCCGCGGTTTCGAGCAGAGCGGCGCGGTCGGATTTCCCCGACCAATAGGATTCGAGCGCAAACTTCAGTTCGCGATGTCTTCCGATTCGTGGGAAGCCGAGATTTGCAGTCTTGATGGTCATTTCCTTACCCCGAAGTTGTGGGCAAGGCATTGGTTGACGCATCGGCGCACGGACATGGCGAACCGGGCGCAAAGCGGCACACCGGACACCCCGCCCGTGGACGTTATTTATCGCGGCAGGTCTCCTGGCTTGCGGGTCACCACCACCGTCCGTCTTCCCGAGGCGTCTTCCTCAGTGACATGTTGGACGGCGGCTCTCCGCCTACAGTTGCGGGGGCAGCTCCGGTATGGGCGTTTGATACGCCGTCACCGTATTCCCTCTTAGCTCCGGATCATCGATCCGCAGAACCACGATGCAGGGAACATCAACGTGAAATCCGCCCGGGTCAAGGGATATAAAGATATCTTTATATTCCCGGCTTCGCCCCTGCAACTCGGCCGTGGCGGCCGCTGCCCGAAAGCAGACGTCGCCAGCGACAGGGCTGGACGGCTCGATTGCGCCACAAGCGGACATTGGTCTTCAGCCACCAGACCGCGACGGAAGAGCAGCCGAGCGGCCTTGCCGACCGTTCGAACTTTTCGAAGCTGAAAGGCCGGGGGCGATTCGCTTTTCAGATTCCGAGCATTTTCTTTGCTTCCCCGAGTGCTGCCTCCGAGCCTGTGTGGTCGCCGGACTGGTGCAACCGTTCGCCTTGCTGGCGTAGCTGTTTGACCTTGGCCATATCGGCTTCAGACAGGGAGGCGTTCGGGAGGGCTGTGTCAATTGCCGCCATCATGGTGGGGCACTGATTGGCGAAGGCATTCACAGGCGCGAGCGCCAAAAAAAGGGCAATTGAAATCCTGACAATCATGGGCGTCGCTCCTCCAAAGCCGGAGCGCGGATGCCTCTCTGGCAACTAATGGATTATAGCCCAGCATCGGCCCAGCGCCAATGGCGGGCGATCAAGACAAGTATTGCCGAAAACTAAAGCGCCACGGAGGCCATTTTGCTGATACGATTGTATCCCGACTATGCTGCAAAATGATATGGTAACGAGTTAAGGAGTATCGGCAATGGCACTCTACCTGACACGCTTCAGCTACACACCGCAAACCTGGGATAGATTGACACGAAATCCCGAAGACCGCCGGGATGCCGCGCGTAGTTACATTGAATCAGTCGGAGGTAAACTTCACGGCTTTTGGTACGCATTCGGATCGCACGACGGGTATACCCTGTGGGAGGCACCCGACAACGTCTCGATGGCCGCCGTCGCAATCGCGATTGCAGGCGGTGGCGCTGTGTCAAAGTTCGAGACGACGCCATTGCTTACGGTGGAGGAAACACTGGAGGCTATGGAGTTAGCAAGAACGGTTGGTTATCGCTCGCCGGGAGCGTAGGTGTTGGTCTTGCACCTATCCAATTCGGCATGCCTAGCGGTGACTATCTTAAAAAGATGAACGTGCGGGATGGGCGATAAGGGTCTGACTTTGGTCCACCACAAGCCGGATCACTACGGTGGCCTGTCGCCGTGTCAGCCTATGGTCCTGTCGACGCTCGTTGTCCGCTCTGCGCCGGCATTTCGGCTGTAGAGACCAGCTTGGCCGCTTCCCGAAAGCAGACGTCGCCAGCGACAAGGTCAGACGACTGGATTACGCCGCCAGAAGCGGACATACGGAGGAAACCGGTGAATCCAGCGCCAACTTGAAGTCGAACATATGGCCCCCGAGCCGCCATAGGCGCTATCGTCCCCGACGATGATCGCAGTCCCCGGAGCAAAAATCCGTCGTGTGCTTTGCTGCTCATTTGCAGGGCAATCCCGATCCGGTCCGCTGCGCACACGGGATAGCATCGCTTCATAGAAGCAGCAGTTTCTTCAGGACGGACAGGACGTCCTTGTATGGCAGTTTGGACATGCCCACCACGGCGAAAGGGATGAGTGCTGCCGCGGAAACGGGGACCACGGCGGCCCGGGTGACAAGGAGCGTCGAGAGCTTACGCGTCGCCTCGTAGAGCTTCCCCGGATCCGAAAACTCCGTGTCCGGCTCGGGTGTCGGATCCGAAAAGACGTTCCGGCCCACGGCTTTCCGCTCGGCCGAGCGATAATATTGCGTGGCCTGCGCGCCCAGCAAGGACAGTCCTTGCTCCTTCAAACGAAGCAGCGGGGCGGTGAAGGCGGACAATGGATAGGCGAAGAAGCTGATGACGATCGCGAGCCAACCGCTCATGACCATACTCAACGTGGTCATGGAGAGGTCGTCGTGATGGCTGTACTTCGCGGCCGCCGCGGCGATCGCACAGCTCATCCCGAAGACGAAAATGGCATAGGCGTTCGGATACTCGCCCAGGAACGCCAATCCGCCCTTGCCGTCGGGATGGGTTGCAACCAGGCGGAGATCGAGTTTCGCGAGCTTGCGCAGCATGCGCGTCCACACCAGGTGCCGCCATGCGCCCCGTAGAAAGAGGAAGACGAACAATGGCAGGCTAAAGCAGATCGACCACCAGCCGGCGAGCGTAACTCTGTTGCCATCGAGTGAATGCTCTACTGCCCAGGAAGATACCTCGACTGTGTGAAAATTGAGATAGGAAAGGGTCGAGGCGAAAACTGCCAAGGCCAGGCAAGCAAGTTCAGCTCCCCAAGAATCGCGCTGACGAAGCGCCGAGGCTACGATAGCCGCGGCGACCGGAATTGACGTCGGAGCAATGATTGGTGCACGCGTGAGCTGGGACAGCGTCGCTTTCAAGCCTTTTTCGACATGGTACTCGGCCAGGACAAAAGCACCGATCCCGATGAAAAACTTCGCCCACACTCCAAAGTCGGTAAGATAGGCTCCTTGGCCGTGCTCCAGGGAGAAACTACGCGGCAAGCCGAGCAGGAAAGGAACACTCCAAGCCAAGGCAACGAACAAGGCCGCGCGAGATCCGACGCGAAGCGCGTTCTGCCGGAGCAATTTCAGACGCCCCTGCAACTCGAAGAAAGGTCCGCCGTGGAAGGCTAGAAACTCACTCTGAGCGGGATCGCGGCGCGGGGAGGGCGCGTCCTCATTCACTTTCGCTGGAGCCGGAGCAGCAATCTCGTTCATCTACCAAGCCACTTCTTGAATATGATTTGAGAATTTATTCTTCCGGATCCGAACAGCACTTATCGCGTTTCGGAGATCTCGTCTTCCTACCCGGAAAAAGCGGGTCTATGCGAGCCGAGACTTTTCCACCCGTCCCGGTTAATGGAGCGCTCTGCTAAGGCTACGCCCGATGTGCCGCGACGGCAGGCGGACTGGCAGGCCTTGCCGTTCGCTGATCCAGTTCCTCCGCCCAGATAGCGTCAACTCGTCGATAGAGATCCCAGACCGAGCTGCGTGCGGCTGAGCGTGAAAGTCACCCGCACGCAAAACAGTCGATCGAACCTCCAACACATTGGCAAGCCGCGCTCCCACGTGACGAGAAGGAATAGAGGGAAACTTCGCGCGACGTGGCGTTTGCCGATGAGGCTCAGTTTAGGGGCTTAGCCTCTGGGAGCTTCCACTCGCCGCTGAGGATGGATTGCTCCGGACGATAAAGCCGTACGGTGTAATTCCAACCCTCAACGATCGGCAGGCAGTTTGGGATTTTGCCGTCACAGCCGCCAAACTGGACTCTCACCGAACCGTTAGCATTCTTCTCCGCGGTGATGTCGTTGATCGAATAGGCGTTGTAGGCGTTTTTCTCGAAGAAACCTTCTTCGTTGTAGACGCTGATCGACCAGAATGCCTCCACCGGCACGGTCTTCGGTAGTTCGAGAGTGTAGACCGTTTTGCCATCGTTTTCCGCGGGAGTGAAACTCGGATACATGGCGTCCTTTTCCGGAATTCCACCCCATCCGGAGGCCGTGCCAATCAAGTGCTGGATCGGATCGACCTGGCTGCGGGCTCCAAAGGAACCGTGATACGACGTCTGATGTTTTGCCAGCGTGAGCAGCCCGTTGCGGATGTCTGTGAGGTCGCCTTCATCCCAGTTTGGAAGGTCGAGCTTCCCTGTCTCCTTCTGACTGACCGTGATGGCATCCTGAAGCCTGTGGACCGCGTCGAGGTCCTTCGGATCATTGGGATCAACCAACGTCCGTACAGCGACGAAGGCATATCTGGTTCCAACCGATTTCTGCGTCAGCTCAACGGGCTTCGTCCCGTAGGCGACGATCGGCAGGTAGTGATCCTGATCGACGACCATCATCGACATATAGCGCTGGCCCGCGTCAGGCAGCGAGAGCGTTACCGGCCCGCTGGCAAGATCAAACACAGCAAACGAATAAAGCGTATCCCGGTTCATACGGATGACCGTTTGCTTATCGATCGGTACGGGCTCGCGAGAATGCTTGAACTTGCCCAGTCCGCCTATGTCCTTAGCATTGGCTGCGAGGTAGCGGTCGGTCTCGGCGCGGACGAAAGTGTCAACGGTGACCGGCATTTTGCTCTCTGTCGACTCGGCAAATGCCACACCGGCACCGGTCATGCCAATGCCATGGCCACCCAATACGACGGCCGAGAACACGGCCAGGCGGTAGATTTTCTGCAGCATGCAATAGCTCCTCGATATGCAATCCCGGAAGGCCACCTGCGGATGGCCGAGCAATTCAATGGCGATGAAAAAGAAGGCACGAGATGACCCGCCGTAGTGGCCGGCTGGCTGCAATATGCAAGCCAAACGAGCAACATTCTCGGATCCAGATGGCTTTATCACGTTGAGATTTTCGCTGAGCGACCGATACCTCCGTGTCTCGTGGTCTTTCTTTTCTATCGTGAAAGTTGATACATAGCCTTAAAGCAGTGAACTGGGTCAAATCGGACAATTGGGGATAGAAAAATAATTCGCATGTCGCGAGCGGACGCCGAACGCATTGTGGGCTTGCCTGCTTCTTTCAGTAGTCTTGGTCAGCAATCGCCTCACGGCTTTCGTATTGCGACGGCTTCGAACGGTCCCGTCGAGAACTAACCGACCTGGTGCGACGGCGGCCGCCACCGGATTTGCATCGCGTAGACCGGTCCGAATTTCCGAACCCATCGGCGGATCATTTCATGCGAAACGACGATGTTGCCCTCCGGCAGCAATTCCTCGACCAGGTGCGGGCTCAACGGGAACCGGACGTGCAACCAAGGTGCTTGGGCGATAAACTGTGCGGGAGACCGCGATGCCTGTCGCTGATGGCTGTATTCTTCACCCCACCATCTCTGTGCCTCACTCACTGACTGCAGGTTTACGTGACAACACCTCTCACCGGAGTTTCGATCGTTCTTATCGAAAACGGGTGGTGTACTACTTGGGGAAGAGAAAGGTGATGCCGGCACGAATGCCCCAACCGTCCGGACCGTTGTCGGGTGCCGCAGCCCAGTAGCGTGCGCCGACCGAGAAGCTTACCGGCTGCTGGCCGATCACTGCGAGCTTCGATACCGTAAAGTTGACAGGTACACTCCACTGGTCGCCTTTCCAATTATAAGTGCTCTCCGTATCGAGCCCGATCGTCCAGGCGGTCTCCGTTGTATAGGAGATAAAGGGTTGCAGGAATGTGGAGCTGATGTCCGACCGCTTGCTGTCACCGGCGACAGACCAGATGTGATTGCCCAGCGCGCCATAGGTCCAGGGGCCCTCCTGTTTCAACAAGACCCCTGTCGGGCCGAGCCCCCATTTTTCTGCGCCGAGAAGCCGATCGGTTCCCGTAGGCAGCAGAAAGGCAGGCCCCATGCCCCAGATTGCCCCACCGGCGGTCGGCTGTTTGGGTGAAAAGAAGAAGCTCTGAACAATGTCGCCGAGACCGAACTGGCTGCCCGATCTCTCCGCGATATCGTTCTGTAAGATGACCGGAACAATCGTGCGGGAGATGACATTCCAGTCTTCGTTGATCGAGAACGGAATGACCGGTTGGATGTTCAGAAGCAATTTGCCGCCGTCGGCGAGACCATAGCCCTTATCATAGTTGAACTGGAACGGAACGCTGATCAGCGAGGCCACGGGATTCGACAATTGTTTGGCAAGATCGGCGTCCCCTGCCGCAGCCTTACCGGCCAGGCCGGCCGCCGCGACTAGAAGCAGGAACGACTTCGGTTTCATGAAGCCCCTGATTGACATCGTCCGGCTGCTGCTTGATGTTCTCATCTCAAATTCTTCTCATAAAATTGAATTCGATCGCTGCCGAGACAGCATTAATTGCATCTAACGCGCACAAAACAGCTGGCCGTTACAATGTAAGAACCGCTAATACGTCAGATAAGCTGCAACGACGGTGTTCCCGCACGGAGACACCGCTGCATTGCGTCTAAAAATGGAAAACCAACCCCGGGATCGGGCCTTTCTGCACGACGTCATAGTCAAAGCCGCCGGAGCTGTAATCGACGCCCATCGCGCGATATCCAGCCACGGCTGAAATGCTATCCTTGATTTGGTAGCCGATGGCGCCTGCGACATCCCAATCAAGATCGGCTTGGCCGGCGCCGACGTTCCCCCAACCCGTGAGGTAGAATTGATCCGTGAAGAAATACGTTCCACGGAATCCTGCGACCGCGTCGATCCAGGTCGCGCTGTCTTCGCGGCTTACGCCATCAAGGACGCCGCCGCTGAAAGATACCTTGGTGCTCGCGTACCAGAGGCGCGCTCCCACAATCACGTCCAGATGATTCCGGCCATTCGTCAGCAGGCTATATCCGCCTCCAACCAGACCTGAAAACGTCTCGGACGTCACACCGATGTTGTTCGTCAAAATCCCGGCGGGGCTGTGGTCACTCGAAACGCTGAAACTGTCATATCTACCCTCCGCCACGCCCATAAAGGCGAAATCCAGATGCTTGAGGATATCGCCGAAGCCGGACTTCAAGCTCGCCGGCGGAAGGCCAAACTGCCCGACCGTGCCGTCGATGCCGGCAGCCCAGAAATACGGGCTGGCATTGAACTGCCAGACGGACGAGGTCTCGCCGCCGGCTTCGGGCTGGAATGGAAGGAACTGCTTATCCGCAGCCTTCGCCGAAGGCGAAAGCGTCAAGGCCGATGCGAATACAATTGAGCATACTGAAATAAGCTTCATTTTCTCCTCGATGACGGCCGACGTCCGCCGGCGAAGGAATGTTTTAGCGGCGAAACAGGAGACGCGTGTACGATTTGCTGATTGCACCACTTCGCTTGCCGTCCGCATCAAAGTATCTGCCTTCGCGGCATAGCCGCTCTTTGACGTCGCAGAAGATGCCATTGGCAAACGTGAATTCCGTCCGGTCGAAATCACCTTGTGAAAACAGCTTGATTGCCGCCTGCTTGCCAAGGTGCTTTTGCGTCAACCGGTTCGAAATGCCCGTATTGTCGGCGCACATGTAGCGGTCACAGAGCACGCCCTTCTCCGGTGAGAGGAGTGCCTCCGCCGCCGAAGTGGGTGCCGCAAACGCTGCAGCCAGTAGTCCCACGACAGGCAGGAGGCTTTTTCTTGCTTGCATGGGGACCACCGTATTGCGGTTGTTTGCCGAGAACAGGACCTATCGTCTTATCGCGCCGACAGAGCGGCTTCTTCCGCCATGCAGCTTGATGCCTCGACCGCCCCGGCAGTCTTCAATTCTTCGCGTGCCGCCGCGACATCCGAGATGAACTCTGCATTGTTATGGAGTTTTGCGACCGTCGCCGCACCCATGATGCGTCCCGCATCGACGTCGCTCTGCCAATGTGCATCGCAAATGACGCGGCTCTGGCCGAATTCCATGCCGCGTTTCATCAGGACGTCGGCGCGTTCCGGGTTGATTTCGCTCAACACCAGCGCCCAGGCCCAGCCAGCCGCCGTATGGCCCGAGGGATACGAGCCGTCGGTACGCAGCAGCGGCTCCTGATCGGGATAGCAGGTGCCTTCGTTGTGGACCACGAATGGACGCGTGCGATTGTAGGTATTCTTCACCCCATACGTCGACAGGCCTGCATCAGTCAGGACCTTCTGCATCAAGCGATACAGATGAGGGGTCTTCTCCTCATTGATATCGACGCCCATCGCGCAGGAGAAGTTTTTCGCCGGCTGCGGAAATTGCAGATCAGCGTCTGCGCGGGCCAGATCCCAGCGCGGCGTACCACGCAGCGGTATGGTTGCGGCTCTGAACTCCTCGTCGCGCGCAAGCGCCGCGCTGCTGTCCGCCGGTGGCGGGCCGAGCAGCACAAGGCTGTCGGGCAAGTCCTTTTTCGCAAGATAACCCGGCGCCAACTGGAAATGAGGATCCGTAATTTCCGGCTGGGATGCACTTTCCGCACCAGCTAAGCCTACACCACATCCAACAAATACGATCGCCGACAACAGGGAAGATCTATGGATACTCTTCAGCACATGAGGCATACCTAATAATCTATTAAAAACTAGCGAAAGCATATTAACGAACACCTTCAAAATTCTAAGGCTAATTCTCAGGAAATAGACTTCCGAAATCACAAGGTTAACAGAGTGCCTAGTCACGTAAGCAAGGACTAATTTTCAACCGAAATGATCAGTAGTTTCATATTCCATTTCACCACATTGCTTTTGCCAAATCTGAAAGTTTCGTACATAGCTTTTTCTCAAAACACTGTGTCAAACCGGACAATTGAGGGAAAAAATGGTACGCATGTCTCGAGATGCAGCAGAGCGCATCATATGCGGCGACGGCTGGCTGGCTCACATGTCCGAAACCTTCAGGGCGCGTTTGCTGCAGAATGCATTGCTTCTCAAGTTCGATCCGGGCCAGATCATATTTCGGCCAGGCGATCCGCCGGGAGGCATCTACGGGCTGGTATCCGGGACGGTGACCGTGGACACGGCGCCGCTCGATTCGATGCCGCGCCTGATCCATATCGCTTTGCCCGGCGGATGGACGGGCGAAGACAGTTTCATGACCGGTGAGCCAAGGCGAATCGAACTGTGTGCCCGAACCGAAACCTGGGTCATGCACGTTCCACTGGATGTAATGGAGCAGATGGCAGCGGCCGACCCGAAAATCATTCGGGCTTTCGGGGTCATGTCGATCCTGTCGTCGGACGTCCTGCTGCGTGTCGTCCACGATCTGCAAAGAAAGAGCGCGAACTCCAGAGTGGCGTCGGTCCTGCATCGCATGTCGTGGAAATCAGGTGCGTCAGTCTCCGTGTCACAGGAAAATCTCGGTATCATGGCGAATGCATCGCGTAAGCAGGTCAACAGTGCGATCAGGCGCTTTGCGCAAGCCGGTTGGGTCGATATCGGTTATCGAACCATAACGATCACGAACGCTCTGGCGTTGCGACGATGCGCTGATGAGGATCTCGTCGACTGACTTGGTAGTCGGCGCTCAATATGTTGATTGTAGTGGGCTGCCCTTCCAAGGACGTCGAGTTTGATGTCCGCCGTTGAAGGAAAGGGAGCCGATCCTGTCAGGCTTGGGGCCTAATCCCGGACCTTGACCGCAAGGGCTCCTAAGTCCGCTTTTCGTATTGGTGTTCCAGTAACGGACGGTCGGCCGACGGCCCCTAGAGTGACAGGGCGGTTCCGGCTTGAGCAGCCTGTCCGCAATGCGCCTCGATATCGGCCGTTGCTACTGCCTGAAAGCAGACACTGCGACCATTCTCGACCTCGCGGTTGCTTTAGGAGCGGTCATTCGACGCTTTGCGACCTGAATAGCTGCATTTGCCCGGTCAGAAGTACTAGGGAACATCTGCCGCGGCGATGCAATTTGACACCATCTTCGCCTGGCTACAACTTCTCCTCCTACTGATATGACTGGAAGAAAGCCTGCATTCCGTTTATTATTTCTTCGAGCGGAACTCCCGCGGCCCGCTGCCGGTCACCTTTCGGAAGGCACGGGCGAAATTGGCTGGAGACGAATATCCTAGGTCTGCCGAAACGCGAGTTATCGAGCCATTCGTGTGTCGGAGCAGTTCAGTAGCTCGCCGAATCCTTACCACGCTCGCCAAGCTTCGGAAGTCGGTGCCAGCCCGATTGAGTTCACGTTGGAGGGTCCGGACGCTGGTGTCGATCGATTGCGCGGCGCTGTCGATCGAAACGCTGCCGGTGAGAACTTGCGCGCGAATGTGTTCCACGACGACGTCGATCAGACCACGTGGAGCACTACCTCGCCGGTCTCGCGCTACATCCTCGAGGGTGACGATCGGCAATGAAACGCGCCTCGGTGCAGCAGACAGACGATGGCGTTCCGTGACAATTGTCACCGCGGGTGCGTTGAAAAGGACGGGACACTGGAAGACGTCTTCGAAAAGCCCCGGCGGATCTGGTCTGTCGGTGTCGAGTTCGATGCGCAGTGGCCGCCAATCGGGGGGCAGATAAGCCCTGAAGAGGCTCAGAAGGACGCCTGCAGCCGCGCACGCGGTGTTGCCCCACCCTGAGCGGCCGGCCAACGCAAAGACATAGCTGTATTGTACCTCGTCGCCGACGAACGCGATCGACATTCTGTCATCCGTACTATGAAAACAAAGGCCGGAGATGGCGCGCTCGATGGCTTGCCCCAGGGTGTCAGCTCCAAAAACGTAGCGTCCGTAGCTCCCGTAGTTGGCGACGTTCATCATCGGGGCAATCAGAACCCCAAAGTTGGCCTCGCCGGCGGCCCGTGCAGTCGCCTCGACAAAGCCGGTCAGCGCCGCATGCGGGATGAAGCAGTTCTCGCCCTCGATCAGCTCGAGGTCGAGGCCTACGGCGCGATTGGCCTGCAGCAGCGCCTTTTCCCCCATTTCACGACGTATGAAGGCCGGCATGCCATGCAGCACGTGGCTTGAGATGACCGGGATATCAGCCATGTGCGCAACGCTCCGGAAGGGTGCGACCCTTGGCGCAAAATGAGTAGTTTCGAAATTCGATTACTGCTTAATGTAGTAAAAGATGAGTGTCGCGGGAGCAAGTAAACTTGTTTGCGGTGGCAATTTGCGTCTGCTGTATCAACGGGGGAAGACCATGACGACCAGACGAAACCTGCTGTTGGCAGCCACGGCTGTGGCGGCGTCGGTGGCTCCTCTTAGACCCCGACTGGCACTGGCAGCCGATGAGGTGGCCGACTTCCTGTTCGTTCAGACCGCAAGCGCGATGGCATTCGACAAGGCGGCGAGCAAGCTGACACTCGAAGGTGTCGGCGCCACAACCTTGTTTTTCTCGGACCGTCCTGAGCGCATCGCCGGGAACATGGACACGACGGCTTTCGTGCCGTTCTGGAGCAAAGGAAAGGACAGCTTCCTTTCCGATCCGCCGAACGCCGACCTGTCGATCCTCGAAGGGGACAAGCTCCAGCAGGTTGTCGTCGTCCTGGAGAACCCGGAACTCAACAGCAACAACCTGACCTACACGGTGAAATTGGTTGGCGGCGAGATGCCGGAGAAAGGCGCCGAAGTGTCGGTGTTCATCGACATCATCGGCATGCCGCTGACGCCGCTCTCCTATGCGGGCGTGGCAAGGCGCGGCTACCGACGGGCGTTTCTCTACTAACACTGGCCTGACATGGGGCAATCAACTTCGAGACAATCCTGACCGCAGCCGCTCTCAGCCCACGCTGAGAAAAGGCGCGAAGACAAAACGGAGTACGGCAAATGTTGACGAAGCGAGATCTAGTTCGCTCGGCCTCGCAATTGCCGCCAGCGCGGCGATTGCGAGGCCAAGCCTGCTGATGGCGAAGAACTACCCCGGCATCATCGAAGCCAAGGATATCGCCGAGGAAGGCTTTATCTACGGCCTGCCGATCGTGATGAACTATGCGGTCATGCAGGAGTTCGCGGTCGACAGGAACTCGGGGCAGTTCAAGGCACCGTTCAACGAGATTTACAGCTATCACCACGTCGCCACGCCCGAGGATACGGCAATCATCACGCCAAACAGCGACACGCCTTACTCGTTTCTCTGGCTGGATTTGCGCGCCGAGCCGATGGTTATCTCGGTGCCGACGATAGAGAAGGACCGATACTACGCCGTCCAGCTCATCGACGAGAACACCTACAATTACGGCTACATCGGCACGCGCACCACGGGACCCGAGGCGGGCGACTATCTGGCGGTCGGCCCCGGCTGGAAAGGTGAAACGCCCGCCGGCATCAAGAGGGTCTTCCAATCGACGACGCCGTTCACGCTCGCGCTTGTCCGCACTCAACTCTTCAATCCCGACGACATGCCGAACGTCGAGAAGATCCAGGCCGGCTACAATGCGCAGCCGCTTTCCGCTTTCCTCGGACAATCCGCCCCGCCCGCCGCGCCGACAATCGAGTTCCTGCCTGCCACCACTGCCGGGATCAAGGAAAACTTCTTCCAGTATCTCGACGCAGCCCTGCAATTCGTCCCCGAGACGGCGAGGGATAAGGATATTCGCGCGAAACTTGCGAAGATCGGCATCGGTCCCGGCAAGACCTTCGACTTCAAGGACCTGTCGCTCGAGCACAAAGCCGAAATCATGGTGGCCATGAAACAGGGTGACGACAAGGTCACCAAATGGCTGGCCAGCGGAAACAAACCCGTCAACGGCTGGAACGTCAGCTCGCTTCTTGGCGATGAGGCCTTCTACAACGGCGATTGGTTATTGCGGGCCGGAGCTGCCAAGGCCGGTCTATATGGCAACGATGCAGTCGAGGCCATGTACCCCTTCACCCGAACGGATGCGACCGGGGAACCCCTCGACGGCAGCAAGCACGAGTACACCGTCACTTTCGCGCCCGGCCAGTTGCCGCCAGTGAATTCGTTTTGGTCCGTTACGATGTATGACGGGAAGAGCCAGCTCCTGGTCAAAAACCCGATCAACCGCTACCTCATCAACTCGCCGATGGTGTCCGGCATGAAAAAGAACGAGGATGGCTCGCACACCCTCTACATTCAAAAGGACAGCCCCGGTGCGGACAAGGAAGCTAACTGGCTGCCTGCGCCCAATGACACGATCTATCTCGTGATGCGCCTGTACTGGCCGAAGACCGAAGCGCCTTCGATCCTGCCGACTGGCGAAGGGATCTGGCAGCCGCCAGCGGTCGTGGCGGCGAATTAGCGTTTTGCGCCGACCGCCTGACGGGCACGTCGCGATGGGCGAGACGCTCATTCAGGCGACGGTCTTGTGCCAGGCCTTCGAGCCGCGACTACCAACCTAAGGAACCAAGGAGAGCACGACCTATGAAATCGATCCACTGCAGGTTCCGCGGACTGGCGATGGTCCTCGCGGCATCGACTTTCCTCGCCGGCACGATTGGAGCAAGCGCCCAAACGGCGCCCCCTCCTGCATCCATCCTGACGCCGGATAAAGTCGAGACGCGCATCGGCACACTCGACTTCAAGGACGGCATGCCGAGCAAGGAAACCATTGAAAAGGTGTATGACAATCTGGACTTCACGCACGCCTTCGAGGCGTTCGTGAATACGTTCCAGGGTGTCAGCATAGCGGCCCTTCACAAAGGATTTCAGAGCGTCGGAGTGAAGGACAATGAAGTCCTCATTTTCTCCGATCTGATGGATGCCAAGTCGCTGTTCCTGACGGCCAACGCGGACACGATCTATTCCCTGGGAATGCTCGACCTCTCCAAGGGGCCTATGGTGCTAGAGGTGGGCCCCAAGATGTTGGGCGCGATCGACGACCAGTGGTTCCGCTGGGTTATTGATTTGGGCGCACCCGGGCCTGATCGCGGCGAAGGGGGAAAGTATCTAATCCTGCCGCCTGGTTACGATGGCAACGTGCCAGAGGGTGGCTACTTCGTGGCCCGCGCCCGCACCAACTTCGTCATCTGGTTCGCTCGCGCGTTCATGGAGAACAACGACCCGAAGCCGGTGGTCGAACAGATCAAGAAGACGCTGAAGGTCTATCCCTATGAAGCCGGCGGCTACGGCACGCCCGTTGCCGAATTCCTTGCCGGTAAAACCAAGCTCGGGCCAATTACCGTGCCGCCGCCGACTGTGTTCCACGAAGGCACCGGTAAGGTGATGAACACGATTCCGCCCAACGACTACTCCTATTACGAGTGGCTCAACGAAGTCGTGCAGCAGGAGCCTGCAACGGCGCTCGACGCCGAGTTGATGGGCCCGATCGCCGCCATCGGCATCGTCAAGGGCAAACCCTTCGCGCCGGATGCCCGGATGAAGAAAATTCTCACCGAAGCCGTGGCGCTCGCCAACGCCACTTCGCGCACCCTGTTTATGGCTCCTCGCGCGGCGGACTGGTACTACTACCCCGGTTCGAGTTGGGTAAACCAGCTATTTGTCAGTGGCTACGAGTTCGAGACGCCAATCCCGGAAATTACGCCTGAGGGCGCCAAGCCCTTCCCGGCTACCGGCTACCGCTTGCTGGACTCGCGAACGTCCTTCTTCTACGGCGTCACCGGCATCACGCCTGGGATGGCTATGCGCCTGCCCGGCATTGGCTCGCAGTACCTGTGGACGATATTGGATGCAGATAAGCAGCCCTTCGACGGCGCAAAGACCTACAAGGTGACACTGCCCAAAGACATTCCGTACGCGAACTTCTGGTCCTTCATTCTCTACGATAACCAGACACGCTCGATGCTCGATACCTCCCAGAGCTACCCGCGCGCAGGCAGCCAGAGCTATCCTTCACCAGCGGCTGAGGCAGCCGCCGACGGCACGACGACAGTCTGGTTCTCGCCGGAACAACCTGAAGGCGTCGCTCGGGGCAACTGGATCCAGACCGTGCCCGGCAAAGGTTTTATCCCGTGCCTGCGTCTTTACGGCCCGCTCGAACCATTTTTCACGAAGGAGTGGAGGCCAAGCGAGGTCGAACTGGTGAAGTAAAAGGACACCCGTCCACGTCAGCCCGATCTCCAGTCGAGAGATGAAGGACACAAGGTGTGTCGCAAAGGTGAAGGAGGAGGTCAAGCTGATCGGCTCCTCTTCAAGGATCGAGACGACTGTGGCGGCGTCACGAAGCCCAAGTTCCCGGGAAGCGTGTGCCGCCAGGCGCTGTAGCAGTACGAGCACCATGCACATGGTCGAGAAGTAAGGAGAGAAAGAAGTGAAACGGATCTGCCTACTGGGCTTGCCGGCGACCCTCACGGGCGTGCTTTCGGCGGCTTGCGCCGCTGTGGCGCAGGACGCCGACGAACTGGCCAAGCAACTCTCCAACCCGATCGCCAGCCTGATCAGCGTGCCGATGCAGAGCAACTTCGAATGGGGCGCGGGTGCCGCGGCAACGGCTTCGCCTACACCATGCACATCCAGCCTGCCAGGACAAACACTGATGGGGATACGCGCTTTCCTTCGCATCACCGGCCGTAGACACGAATGCACCTGACCCGCAAAGCTCAGCCATCATCCGAGATCATACTGCCAAGCGGGTGCCGTCCAGACATGATTTCATCCCGCGTCCGAATGTGTTGCCCGACCGGCGCCGCTCATCGCAAAGGGGCCCGATCGGTAACGCGAGAATACCCTCATATGACCGGACGCGAGCTGCAGATCGAAAATGCCGCGGTATCGATAGGGGCATGATGCTGGCCCATGAGGCAGCAGATGTCCTGACCGAAGGCAACCAGCAGGAAAGCTGCCGTGCTCGTGCCGAGCAACCGGCCGACCCAGCCTTTCTTCTCTACCGGGGCGTCCCCGACGGGGTGCGGTTGGTCCGGCGTCGTCCCGACGATTTCGCTGAATTTCGCGAAGAATTCACTCGCAAGCTTCTTGGCGGTGCTATCGATTAGCCGGCTGCCCATCTGTGCCAGCTTTCCCCCGATCTCCGCGTCGACGGTGTAGTGGAGCATGGTCGCGTCACCGTCGGGCTCCAGCGTTACCTTGGCACTGCCCTTGGCAAAGCCTGCCAGGCCGCCCGAACCGTCGCCGGAAATCGTGTAGCCGTTCGGCGGGTCGAAATCGGAAAGCGTAACCTTGCCGGAGAAACTCGCCTTCACCGGGCCGATGCGCAAGGTCACCTTGGCCACCATCTCGGTATCCGAGGTCTTCTCGATCTGCTCGCATCCGGGAATGCATTGGCGCAGGACCTCGACGTCGTTGAGACCGGCGTAGACCGCTTCGCGTGAGGCAGCAATGCGCTGCGAGCCGCTCATATCCATAGTCATTCTCTCCTTCAAGCTATGCGTTGGCCGCGCCGGCGGACGGCGATCATCTCGGCGACGATTGAAAAGGCGATCTCGTCCTGCGTAATAGCGCCCAGATCGAGCCCGGCTGGCGAGCGTATGGCATCCATCGCGCTGACATCCACGCCGGCGGTCTGAAGGTCACGGCGCAGCGCGGCGAACTTTCTGCGCGAGCCGACGAATCCGATGTAGCGTGCCGGCGCGTCGATCACCGCCTTCAGTGCTACGCCATCACCGCGCCCCTGGGTGGCGATGACGATGAAGCCGTCCCCGGTGCCGTCATCAGGCAGTTCAAGCCCTTCGATCATTCTGTCCGCATCGCCGAAAGCCGCATGGTCGGCCGCCGCAGCGCAGACCGTCACGAAGAAGCCGAGCCGACGGGCGATCTCGGCGAGCGCAATCGCCACGGGCGATGCCCCGAAGATAGTCAGGCTTGGGCGCGGCAGCACGGGTTCGACAAAGACATCCATTGTGCCCTGGCTCGGGCACATGTTGCGGGCGTAGAGAATGCCGTCGCGCACTTCGCCGGGGTTGACGTGCTGCACTTCGAGCAGGTCCTCCGGCTGGACGCTGACGAGACGCGGCTGGCCGTCGCGGATCGCTTCGCCCGCCGCCTTCAGCACCGCGCTGCGCGCGCAGCCACCGCCGATCCAGCCGCCGGAAATCCGTCCATCCGCCAGCACCACCGCCTTGGCGCCGGCCTTGGCCGCCGTCGCTGATACGGTGCGCACGACGGTGGCGATGACGAACGGTTCGCCGCGCGCCTTGGTTTCGGCTACCAGATCGAGAATATCGGAAGGGGCCTGCATGGTCAGATCCTCGCCAGATAGGGTTCGAGCGCTTTCAGGCTTTCAAGATTGTGGGCCGGTGCGAAGAGGTCGATGAAGGGAAGGGCTGCCTTCATGCCGGCAGCCTCCGGTGCGTAATCCTGCCAGCCGATCATCGGGTTCAGCCAGGCGATCCGCCGGCAGCGGCGCCGCATTGCCTGCATCTCGGTGCCAAGATTATCAGCCGGGCCGGTGTCGTAGCCGTCGGAGACGATCATGACGCAGGTGTGCGAATGGATGCAGCGCTTGGCATGCCAGCGGTTGAAGGTCGCGAGACACTCGCCGATGCGCGTACCGCCGCCGGTCCCCTCCGCCATCAGCGACATGCGCTCCACAGCACGCTGCGGATCGCGTTCGCGCAGTGCCGGCGAGATATGGATGAGACGCGTATGAAAAACGAAGGCTTCCGCCTCGCGAAAGGCATCGAGCACCCCATGCATGAAGCGCAGGAACACCGCCGAATAGAGGCTCATCGACCCGGAGGCGTCGAGCAATACGACCAGCCGCAACGGCTTTTCCTTGCGTCTGCGGTGGACCAGTTCCAGTGGCGTACCACCATGGGAAATGCTCTTGTGGATGGTGCGCCGCAGATCCAGCCGCTCGCCCGTTCGGGCCGCACGCATGCGTCGCGTGATCCGGGCCCGCATGCCTTTCGCCAGCCGCTGCGCCAGTTCGTGCGCCTCGGCCAGATCCTCCGGCTGCGTCATGTGACGGAAATCCGTCCGGCTCAGGAGTTCGGTGCGCGAGGCCCCATCCCGCCTCGAGCGGCCGGTATCGGTTGTTTCGACATCCTCGCCGCGCCGGACATGGTCGGCATTCTGAATGTCGCCGAGCCCGCGTGCGCCTGACGAAACGGCCTTGAGCCCGGCCGGCGCCTTCTGCGGCGATCCGGACAAAAGCGTTGCCGATTTCATGCCGCGCTTCAGCCAGTAGGCGTCGAAGATCTCGTCAAATTTCTGCCAGTCCGACTGCCGGCTGCAAAAGAGCGCCCGCCACGCCGGACGAAGGCGGGACGGACGGGTCGAGGCCGCCCCGCTCAGGATCACCAGCGCATCGCGCGTCTCGGCAAGGCCGGCAACGAAACCATTGTCGCGGAGCGTCGCGACAAAAACGCCGAGCTTCACCCGCATGGCGGCACCCAGGTCCGGCAATGCGTTTTTTTCCGCCGCGTGCATCTCAGGCCACCTTTCCCAGCAGCCTGTCGGTGACCTGCCGCGTCATGCGCGCCCTGTCTTCCGCCGTCTTGATCAGGCACGTCAGCGTTTCGTACACGGCCTCCGGCTCGTCGCGCAGGTGGTGGATGTCGAGGCCGGCGAGCGTCGCCGCCCAGTCCAACGTCTCCGCCACACCGGGTGCCTTGCGCAGTTCCTCCTTGCGGATCAGGCTCACCATGGTGGCGATCTGAAGCGAAAGGGCCGCATCGATCCCCGGCAGACGCGACAGGATGATCCGTGCCTCGCGGTCCACATCCGGAAAATCGACATAGTGGTAGAGGCAGCGGCGGCGCAGCGCATCCGACAGTTCACGCGTGCCGTTCGAGGTCAGGATCACGCGCGGGATGGTCGTTGCCGTTATCGTTCCGAGTTCGGGAATCGAGACCTGAAAGTCGGACAGAAGCTCCAGCAGGAAGGCTTCGAACTCCTCGTCGGCGCGGTCGACCTCGTCGATCAGGAGAACCGGTGCCTTGGCCTGCCGGATGGCAGCGAGAAGCGGCCGTTCGAGCAGATATTTTTCCGAGAAGATTTGCGCCTCGACCTCGTCCGCATCCGCCCCTTCTCGCGCCTTGATGGCGAGCAACTGGCGCTGGTAGTTCCACTCGTAAAGCGCCGAGCTCTGGTCCAGGCCTTCGTAGCATTGCAGCCTGATCAGCCTGGTATCGTTGGAAAGAGCAAGCGCACGCGCGACCTCGGTCTTGCCCACGCCCGCTTCGCCTTCCAGCAGAAGCGGACGCGACAGGCTGCCCATCAACCAGAGCGCAGTCGCGAGGTCGCGATCGGGAATGTACCCGACCGCGGCCATTTGCGAGGCGATCTCCTCCTGTGGAAGCGTCACGGCCATCGCTGTCTTCCCACTTATGCGTGCAGGCCCAGCCGCTCGCCGACCTTCCACAGACGCCAGGCATCATGCGGCATCTGGATGTTGCCGGCACCGAGGAACGCATAGGCGTCGTTGACCGCATTGGAGAAACACGGCACGCCGCCGACATGCGGGCTCTCGCCCACGCCCTTGGCGCCGATCGGATGATGCGGAGACGGGGTGACGGTGAAATCCGTCTCCCATTTCGGCGTTTCGACGGCGGTCGGCAGGAAGAAGTCCATGAAGGACGCTCCCATGACATTGCCCATCTCGTCGTAGCGGATCTCCTGGCCCATGGCGCAGGCAAAGGCCTCCGTCAGTCCGCCATGCACCTGGCCCTCGATGATCATCGGGTTGATGCGGGTGCCGCAATCGTCCAGAGCGTAGAAGCGCCTGGTCTTGGCGACCCCTGTATCGACGTCGATGTCCATGATGCAGAAATACGCGCCGAACGGGTAGGTCATGTTCGGCGGCTCGTAGTAGTTCACCGCCTCGAGTCCCGGCTCCATGTTCGGCGGCGGGGCATTGTAGGCAGACCAGGCGATCTCCTTCATCGTCTTGAACTTTTCCGGCAAGCCCTTCACGCGGAAACGGTCGATGTCCCATTCCAGATCGCCCTCATGCACTTCAAGCATGTGCGCCGCGATCATCTGCGCCTTGGCCTTGATCTTGCGGGCGGCGACCGCGGTGGCAGCGCCGGCCACGGGCGTCGAGCGCGATCCGTAGGTCCCGAGGCCGTATGGCGCAGTGTCGGTGTTTCCTTCCTCGATCATGATATCGTCGGCGGGAATGCCGAGTTCGGTCGCGATGATCTGGGCATAGGTGGTCTCATGCCCCTGACCCTGGCTCTTGGTGCCCATGCGGGCGATGACGGAACCGGTCGGATGAATGCGGATCTCGGCGGAGTCGAACATGGCGATGCCGAGGATGTCGCAGTTCTTGGCGGGGCCTGCACCGACGATCTCGGTGAAGAAGGAAATCCCGATGCCCATCAGTTCGCGGGTCTCGCCGCGCTTGAAGGCCTCGCGCTTTTCCGCCTGCTCCGCGCGAAGCTGCTTGTAGCCGATGGTGTCCATCGCCTTCTGCATCGCCACATGATAGTTGCCGCTGTCATATTCCCAGCCGAGTGCCGACTGGTAGGGAAACTGCTCCGCCTTGATGAAGTTCTTCATCCGCAGTTCGGCTGAATCCATGCTGAGCTTCTGCGCCAGCACCTCGATGGCCCGTTCGATCGCAAACACGGCCTCCGTCACGCGGAACGAGCAGCGATACGCCACGCCGCCCGACGCCTTGTTGGTGTAGACCCCGTCCACTGCCAGATGTGCGACAGGGATGTCATAGGAGCCGGTGCAGATGTTCATGAAGCCGGCCGGCCATTTGGACGGGTCGGCGCAGGCGTCGAAGGCACCATGGTCGGCCAGCACATGCACGCGCATACCGAGGATCTTGCCTTCCTTCGTCGCGGCGAGTTCCGTCGTCATATGATAGTCGCGGGCAAAGGATGTGGTGGAGAGGTTTTCCATCCGGTCTTCCACCCACTTCACCGGAACGCCGAGCACGATCGAACCCACCACCGAGCAGACATAGCCGGCATAGGCGCCGACCTTGTTGCCGAAGCCGCCGCCGATGTCGGGCGCGATGACGTGGATCTTGTGCTCCGGCAGGCCCGAGATCAGCGATACGACGGTGCGGATCACATGCGGCGCCTGGAAGGTGCCCCAGAGCGTCAGCTCGCCCTTCACCTTGTCGAAGGAGGCAACCGACTGGCAGGTTTCCAGTGGTGACGGATGGGTGCGATGATCGAGCAGCATTTCCTTGATCGTCACCTCGGCATTCGCAAAGACGTCGTCCGTCGCCTGCTTGTCGCCGATCTGCCATTCGAAGATGTGGTTGGGATGCTTGCGCGGCCCATGCGCGCCCGTCATCTTGTCCTTGATGTCCTCGCGCAGGATCGGTGCGTCCGGCAGCATCGACTTGAACGGATCGACGATGCACGGAAGTGCCTCATACTCGACGTCGACCAACTCGGTCGCGTCCGAAGCGATGTAGCGATCCTCCGCGATCACGAAGGCCACTTCCTGGTTCTGGAACAGCACCTTTTCTTCCGCCAGCACGGCCTGTACGTCGCCTGCCAGCGTCGGCATATAGTGCAGACCGAGCGGCTTCAGGTCGGCGGCGGTCAGGACCGCGATCACACCTGGCATAGCTTTGGCGCGGGAAGTGTCGATCGAGACGATACGGGCATGGGCGTGGGGCGAGCGGACGAAATCGCCGAAGACCATGCCCGGCAGCTTCAGGTCATCGACATAGGAACCCTTGCCCTGCGTGAAACGGATGTCTTCGACGCGCTTGCGCTTGCATCCCATGCCCTGCAGCTTTTCGGTGCGCTCCGCGCGATCCAGATCGATCTTGACTTGCTCGTTCATTCTGCCGCCTCCTGGAATGGGGTTCCGTTGATCTTGGCGGCCGCATACTGGATGGCCTTTACAATGTTGACATAGCCCGTGCAGCGACAGAGGTTGCCGGCGATCCCGTGCCGAATCTCGTCTTCGGTGGGGTCGGGGTTTTCCTGGAGCAGCCGGTGCGCGCGAAGGATCATGCCGGGTGTGCAGTAGCCGCACTGCAGGCCGTGCATCATGCGGAAGCCTTCCTGCAGCGCGCTCAGCGTTCCGTCCGCGTTCGCCATGCCTTCGATCGTGGTGATGCTGGCGCCGTCCGCCTGGACTGCGAAGGTCATGCAGCTCTTCACCGACATGTCGTCGATATCGACGGTGCAGGCGCCGCAGTGGCCGGTGTCGCAGCCGATATGGGCGCCGGTCAGGTTCTGTTGCTCGCGCAGGAAATGGATCAGCAGCGTGCGCGGCTCGACGAGCGCTTCGACCGCCTTGCCGTTGATCGTGACTTTGATGTGCGATTTGGTCATCGTGTCTTCCTCAAGCCGTGGCGCGGGACCGGGCCCGCTCGAGCGCGCGGCGCAGCATGACGCCGGCCATCTTGGTGCGGTAGTCCGCCGGGCCGCGCATGTCGGAGGCCGGATCGGTGATCGCTTCGGCGGCCGCGACCGCGCTTGCGACGGAACCTTCGTCCAGTTTTGTGCCGACGAGCAGGCGCCCCGCTTCCTCCGCCCACAGCGGAGTTTCGGCGACATTGGTGAGGCCGATCGAGACGCTCATGCACGTGTCGCCAGCCATGGTGATCATCACTGCCGCCGCCGCCGTCGCATAGTCGCCGACCTTGCGCTTGAGCTTTTCGTAGGCATAGCCGTGGCCCGCTGCCGGAACGGGAATGCGGACCGCAGTCAGGATCTCGCCGGCAGCCAGTGCTGTTTCATAGGCGCCAAGGTAGAAATCGCGCGCCAGGACTTCGCGGCTTCCCTCGTTGCCCGTCAGCGCGTAACGGGCGTTCAAACACTGCATGAGTGCGGGCATGTCATTGCCGGGATCGCCGTTGGCACAGTTGCCGCCGATCGTTCCCTTGTAGCGGATTTGCGGATCGGCGATCATCAGTGACGTTTCGCGAATGATCGGCGCCAACTCGGAGAGAAGCGAAGAGCCGATAAGGCTGTGCTGAGTCGTCATTGCACCAATGACGATATCGTCATCCGAACGCGCGATCCCGCTAAGGCCGTCGATGCCCGCAAGGTCGATGAGGTGTTCGGGAGATGCAAGCCGTGTCTTCATCAGGGGGATGAGACTGTGACCGCCTGCCAGCGGGCGTGCGTCTTCTCCCAGTTCGATCAGTAGCGCGACGGCGCTGCCGATCGTCGTCGGGCGATGATAGGCGAATGTCCCAGGTATCATGATGCCGCTCCTCCCAAAGCGTCGTCGTCCATGCCAGCTGTCGTGTTTCCTCGGTCACGACACCTGCTGTGGCAACGAGGCCGCCATCGGCATCGCATGACAAGCGCAACCACACCAAACGCCCCGATATGCACGAAATGCATGCACGGCGCGCACGAACTGCGACAGGAGGGGTGACCTAAGTTTCGGATGGGCCGGTTGGATTGGCGGCTTTGAAGGCTGCGAGTTCCTGGCGCAATGCGACCATGCGCGCGCGGCTCACCGGCACTGTGCGCCGCACCGGCGTATCGAGTTCCGCAACGCCGGCATCGCCCGTCTTCTTGATCCGGGTGACGAAATCCAGATTGACGATATAGCTTCGGTGGGTCCTAAAGAACGTGGTCTTCTGCAGCCGGTTGGCGATGTCGGTGATCGACAGGGGACAGAACAGATCGTCCCGGCCGTTGAAGATGTAGGTGTAGTGCGCGTTTGAATGGACCGAGGCGATTTCATCGGCTGCGATCTGAAAGCGATTGCCGTTCTTCTCGATCGGCAGGAAGTCGATGGCGGAACCGGCTGCTGCCGCGAGGACTTGTCCCTCGCCAGGAGCGCGTTCTCCGCGGGTCACGGCTGCTTCCTGCGGCGTCGCGACCGAAATGGCGGACGTCCATCCTGCGTCGCCCTTCAGATCATTCGCGTCGGTCGGAATGAGTGCCAGCATGAAGACCGCGGATATGGAACAGGCTATCACGCTGACGATGATGGCCAGCATGTCGCTGGAAATGACGGACTTCACGGTCGTCGCATCCGACCCGGCTACATGCATTGTCGTTCCAGCCATCGCTACATAGTGCATACCCGAGACGGCACAGCCCAGCACAACGGCGCAGAGAAAGAGCGGCGGTCGCCGGTCGGCGGAGAATGCCAGCCAGAGGGCTAGGCCCGATGCCGCGATGGCGATCGAAACGCTTGCCAGCATATAGGCCGGGTCGTGGCTCAGATGCGCGACGGAATGGATCGCCATCATGCCGACATAGTGCATCGTGGTGATTCCAAGCCCCATGGCGATTGCGGCCAAAACCAGCAGGCGCTGGGAGCGCAGGCTCGCCAGATAGATGGCGATTCCGGTGACCAGGCCACACACGAAGAACGACAGAAGCGTCGGCAGGACGGCATAATCGATCGTGATGGCGGTAGTGATTGCCAGCATGCCGATGAAATGCATGCTCCAGATTCCGACCGCGAGCGTCGTTGCCGAACCGGCAATCAGCAGGCGTCGCCGATTTGCGAAGGCACCGGGAATGAAGATCGCCAGGCTGATGCCGACATATCCGACCTGGATCGCCACCAGGACTGACAACGCAACAAGGATCGGATTGTAGCTGAAGGAAGCGGCCGTTTCATTCATGCTGTCGATACCAAGCCCTTCAAAGCATATTGGCCGCTCGTGCCGGGACACGAACGGATCCAAGTTTTGGCGCCTACGCCAAAGAGCGATAAACCTCCCCGGTCATGCTCCCAACATAACCACGATCAGTGTAGCGACATCCTTGGCGCTTTGTCGAGAAGCCCGACGCTCGAAGATCCCGTGCGTGCGGCCGAAGTCATCTTCTCGCGACATCGGGCGAGTTGGACGCAGTGGAAGTGCCCGATGACGGTCCGTGTTGAGTTCCAGCAGGATTTGACCCGATTTTCCGTTTGGTATTGTCCCACCTAGTAACATGTAAGGGGTTGTTTGAAATTCCTTCTTTCAGAAAACAGCCGGGCCACGACGAAATGATAAAGAGGGTCAAGATCACCCGGCAATCAACATCCCGATCAAGGTAATGACCGAATACGATTGCTCGATCCTCACCGACGTCCCAATTTGGCAAGAGCCGTCGCGAGCTTGTTCCGGTGCATTCGAAGCGATACAACAACAGACCCAAGCCCAGGCAGCCTCCAGAGCGCTTCGCGTTGTAGTGAGTGGTATCCCTGACGGACAAGCCGGTGCGGGGCCATGGCCGGCGGTTGCTGACGGTATGCTGCTTTCCGCGGCGGCATGTCTATGCGAACCGTCGACCCGACGCTACAAGGAGGATCGTTTTGGATCATGCTTGTGCGATGGCGAAGGGTGAAATGCTTCGGAAACCGGCGACTTTGAAGGATGTGGCGGCGCTGGCGAATGTGTCGCGTGCAACGGCTGCCCGCGCCCTGAACAGTTATGGCTATGTCGGCGACGAAACCGCACAGAAGGTTCATGCGGCTGCGGAAAAGCTCGGCTATCGCGGCAACCGCCTGGCGCAAGCATTGCGCAACGGGCAGTTGCCGATCGTCGGATGTATCCTCGGCGATATACAGAACCCGTTCTTCGCCCGCATCGCGCACGACATTGAAGCCCTCGCCCGCGAGTGCGGGTACAATCTGGTTATCGGTAGCAGCGAGGAGGAACTCGGGCA
The DNA here is from genome assembly GCF_014196765.1 of Mycoplana azooxidifex. GTDB lineage: Bacteria > Pseudomonadota > Alphaproteobacteria > Rhizobiales > Rhizobiaceae > Mycoplana > Mycoplana azooxidifex. The sequence goes on along the minus strand of NZ_JACIEE010000013.1, from coordinate 120,855 downwards.
GGAAGTCTCCCTGCTGGAAAGCCTCCAGTCGCTCAGTATCCGCGGCTTCATCGTGGCGCCGACGTCGGCCGAGAGCAACGCCCATCTGCTGCGACTTATCGCCGAAAACGTGCCGCTGGTGTTGATCGACCGTGTCGCAGAGGGAGTCGATTGCGACAGCGTCGTCGTCGATAACGAAGGCGGGGCGCGCAAGGCAGTCGAGTACCTTATCGCGATGGGCCATCGTCGCGTCGGACTGCTGCAGGATGACATGCGCATCTTCACCTCGCGCGAGCGCATGAGCGGCTACCGGGCGGCACTTGCCGCCGGCGAAATTGCACCGGACGATCGAATGGTTTCCGTTTCACAATCTACGGTAGATCACGCAGTGGATGCGACCATACGCCTGTTCAGCCAGAAGACCCCACCGACCGCGCTCTTCACGGTTGACAGCCTGATGACACAAGGCGCGCTTCTCGCCTTCCGTTCCATGGGCATTTCGATTCCCCACGACGTCTCACTGATCGGTTTCGACGACTTCAATTTGGCGACGTTCACCGATCCGCAGATCACGGTCGTCTCGCAGCCAGTGGCCGAAATCGGGCGCGCAGCAGCCCGGCTGCTGTTCGATCGACTCTCCGGGAAAAGTGGCCAACCGCAAAAATTTCGCTTTGAAACCAAACTGATAGTTCGAGGCTCCGTCAGCCGGAGAAGAGGCGTCTGAGCGCCGGACACCCCGTCCGAAATTTTTTGAGCTCCCTACTTGCCAGCGCCAGATTCTTATGCGCTAAATATGTGTGAGATCGATCTCACATTGTCTCAAAAATCATTTGCGCAAGACGCGGTCTCGCTACGAAGGCGATCTTGCGACGCGCAAAACGGGAAGGTTCTAATGCTCAACTTCGATAGAGATCGCTTTGTTAAGATTCAAAGCGGCGCAGTTGCAATAGCGCAGGACGTGCGTCACTTGATGCGCGAATTGCTGAACGACGGTCTGGAACGCATTTTCTTCATGGGGACCGGCGGCGTGCAGTTTCTCACCCAGCCGGCAATCGAACTTGCGCGGAATTCGACGCTTTTCCCGGTTTCGGCAGCCTATTCGGCGCAGGTCGTTCTGGAGCCGCCGGCCGGTTTGAACGAGAAGGCGCTGGTCATCCTGCCCTCGCTGTCGGGCACGACGAAGGAAAGCGTGCAGCTACTAGCCTTCCTCAAGGAGCGCGGCGTGAAGACGCTGTCCTTGACCGGGCACAAGGATACGCCTCTCGGTCGCGACGCCAACTACAACTTCACCAATTTTGCCGAAGACGACACCTCCTCGGAATCGTTTTACCTGCAATCCTTGATCATCGTTCTCGCGCTTCTCGCAGAACGTGGCGAATATGGTAATTTCGACGCGACCGTGGCCGAACTCAAGCTGCTGCCGGAACTGCTGGTTTCGGTGAAGGAAAGCTACGAGGCGAACGCCGCAGCCCTTGCGAAGGAAATCAAGGACGAGACCTATCACATCTTCACCGGGGCGGGCTCCGTCTGGCCGGAGGCTCACTACTACGGCATGTGCATTCTCGAAGAGATGCAGTGGATACGCACTCGTCCGGTGCAGGCGTCCGACTTCTTCCACGGCACGCTGGAACTGGTGGAGCCGGGCGTCAGCCTGTTCATCTTCAAAGGAGAAGACGCCAGCCGGCCGCTGACCGACCGGGTGGAAAGCTTCGCCAAGCGCTACACCGACAAGGTGCGCATCCTCGATGCGGCATCGGCCGGCCTTCCGGGCATTTCCGCCAAGACCCGCAGCCTCATTTCCCCTGTCATCCTGGCAACGATGCTTGAGCGCCTGAGCGCGCATCTGGAAGTCCTGCGCGATCATCCGCTGACCACGCGCCGCTACTACAAGCGCGTCGAATACTGAACGTTTCCCGGTCCGGCGATCACCGCCGGACCGGATCCCGGGACCTTTGCATGCCCCAAAAAACGACGACAAAAGAGAGGAACTGCGAAATGAAAGCCAACACGTTCTTGAGCACGACGAGCCTCGGATCGCTCGTTGCAGCAGCATTCGTCATCAGCGGCACCAGCGCCGTGGCAGCGGCAGACCCGGTTGCGGCCGATCCTAGTGCCGCGGTCGAATATACGGGCACGATCAGCGTGCTGACGAAATTCGGCCTGCAGCAACTCTCTCCCTTTTTTGTCGACGCGGCAAAGGCATACGAAAAGCTTCATCCCGACGTGAAGATCGAGCTCATCCAGGAGAGCGACGACAGCGTGAAGGGCAAGACCAAGGCCCTGGTCGCATCCAACTCGTTGCCTGACATCTACTTCACCTGGACGGGCAGTTGGGGCGAGAATTTTGTGCGCGGCAATCGCGCCGTCGACCTGACCCCGGTCATCGGCCCGCAGACCGAATGGGGCAAGACGCTTGCCACCGCCGCAGTCTCCGCCTTCCAGTACAATGGCAAGCTCTACGGTGTTCCGCTTTATCTCGATGCCAAGTTCATGGGGTACAACAAGAGCCTGTTCGAAAAGGCGGGCGTTTCCGAACCGAAGAGCTTCGACGAGCTTTTGAGCGCCTGTGCAGCCCTGCGCAAGTCAGGCTCCACGCCGATTTCGTTCGGCAACAAGGAAGGCTGGCCGGGCGTTCATTATGCGGGGCAGCTGCTTTCCTACAACGTGCCGCAGGCGACGCTTGAAAAGGACTTCGTCCCGGCTACGGCCGAATATAGCGATCCCGGTTATGTCGTCAGCCTGACGCAGTTCAAGCAGTTGATCGACGAGTGCTCCGATGGCGCCGGCACCAATGGCTCTTCCTATGCATCGGCCTTGCAGCAGTTCAGCAATGGCAAGTCCGCCATGTACTACCAGGAGATCATCGAATTCGACCAAGCCACGGCCGATGGCGCTCTGAAGCGCGACGACTTCGGCTTCTTCAAGCTGCCGGCTCCGAAGGATGCCAAGGGCGACATCAAAGCCATCGAGGGCGCGCCGGAAGGCTACATGATCAGCGCAGCCTCGAAGAACATTCCGCTCGCGGTCGACTTCATGCGATTCGTCACCTCGGCTGAAAACGGGAAGATCCTGTCGGCGCCGCCCTATGGCCAGCCGAGCGCGACAGTCGGCGGCTATTCGGCGGAAACCATGAACCCCACCGTCGTCGATGGTCTGAAGGTGATCGCGGCCTCGTCCTATCTCATGCCCTGGCTCGATACGGCAAACCCGCCGCGCGTGGCGGCTGCCTGGCTCGCAGGTCTGCAGGCGCTCATCGGCGGCACTTTGACACCAGAAGAGGTGGTGGAGCGCGTTAAGGTAGCGGCGGCTTCGTCCAAATAGGGATAGGGCCCGGGATGACTGCCATGAAGCATGACTACAAGGGTGGAGCCGTCAAAATCGGCTTCACCGGGTCGCGCCGGCCTGAAAGGGGCCGGCTCGGCCCGATAACCGGGATACTCTCGTTCCGATGGATCGTGATCGCTTTCGTCCTGATCCTCTGGTTCGTCTACTATCCGATCATCGACAACTTTCTCGTCAGCACGAAGAACCAGGACATTTTCACGGGCGAAACCGCCTTCGTCGGACTGGACAACTACCGGCGCCTGCAAAGCGATCCCGTGGTTTGGACGGCGATAGTCAACAACACGCTCTATGCCGTCATCTCTGTCATCATCCAGGTTTTCGGCGCCTTCGTCCTCGCTGCGCTGATCGAGGGGCTCAGTGAAGAGAGATGGCGCCGGTTCTGGCGTGCCATCTACTTCGTGCCGTCGGCCATCTCGATAACCGTGACCGGCCTGCTGTTTTATTTCATATATCAACCCGACATCGGCCTTCTGGATTCGGCGCTGACGCAGATAGGCCTTGCGGATTGGTCGCGCGCCTGGCTCGGCGAGGAGCAGACCGCCATCTATGCCATCATCGCCATGAGTCAGTGGCAGGGCTTCGGCTATTCGACGCTGCTGTTCGCCATCGCGATCCAAAAGATCCCGCGTGAGCTCTATGACGCAGCGATCATGGACGGGGCTGGGACGTGGCGGCGCCTTTGGAACATCACATTCCCGCTGACCCGCGAGATGACCGGGCTGATGGTGATCGTCACGATCGCCGGCGCATTCCAGGTCTTCAACGAGGTCATGGTCATGACCGGCGGCGGGCCTAACAACAGCAGCCAGGTGCTGGGGACATGGCTCTATCAGCAGGGCTTCATCGAAAATGACTTCGGCTATGGTGCGGCGATCGCATCGGTCATCTTCGTCATCACGCTTTTGACCGGTTTTGCGCAGCTCTGGTACACGAAGAGACGGAGGATCGACCTGTGAGCGTCTCCAGTCAATCGCGGGAAACTGAGCGTACCGACTTCGTTGCCGTTTTGGCGAAGGTCTGCCTCGTCGCGTTCCTGTCCAGCCTCGGCGTCGTCGTCCTCTATCCGCTTTTCTGGATGGCGCTGAACGGCTTCAAGACCAATGCTGAAATCTTCGGCAACCCGTTTGCGCTGCCGAGCGGCTTCAGTATCGCAAACTACATCTCTGCCTGGAACCAGGGCATCCGGAACTATATCGCGACGAGCGTGATCGTCACCTTGGGATCGGCCGTCTGCACGGTGTTTGTCAGCGCTTGGACCGCCTATGGCCTGACCCGGTCGAAGCTGCCCGGAAAGCCGTTCTTCGTCGGCATCGTTCTTGGCGGCCTCATGCTGAGCCCGACGGTCGCGGTTATCCCGCTGGTGCGAATGATGCAGGACTTGGGCCTCTACAACACCTATTGGGCTCTGATCATTCTCTACACCGCCTTCCGCATTCCCTTCACGACCTTCCTTATCCGCGCCTACATGCTTGGCCTGCCACGCGACCTGGATGAGGCCGCCACAATGGACGGCGCCAGTGAAGGCCAGATTTTCTGGCGGGTGACGCTGCCGCTGTGCAAGCCGATCCTGGTTTCCTGCGTGATCCTGCACGTTCTGTTCGCCTGGAACGAGTACCTGTTCGCGATGATCTTCACCAGCGGGGCGGACCTGCAGACGCTGCCCGTCGGACTTACCTCCATCATGGCAAAGCACGGAACGAACTATGCCGTCGTCTTCGCCGCGATGACGCTCTCCGCACTTCCCATCGTGGTTACCTTCTTTGCGGCGCAGCGCTTCTTCATCCGGGGGCTGGCCGAAGGTATCGGGAAATAGGGGGGATCATGTTGAAACGCGTGCAGCCTGTCGATGCGAATTTCACCTTTCAGCACCATCCGTTCCGCAGGACTGTCGAGCAGTCGGGCGAGATCAGCGTCCGGCATATGGGACTGTGGAGTATCGCTCCAGATTTCGACCAATTGGAAGAAGCATGAAGAACGCCAGTCCCAATCTGATTGCCGTCGGTGACAATTGCCTTGACGCCTACCTGACCAAGGGTTTTGTCACCGTGGGTGGCAATGCCCTCAATGTTGCCGTGCAGTGGCGGCGGCAAGGCTTGGATGCCCGGTACTTCGGTGCGCTGGGGCCGGACGAGGAAGCGCAGATCATGTTCGGTGCCATCGAGGAGGCTGGACTCGACCCGGGCGACGTCGAAATACGCCCGGGCTCTTCAGCCGTGACGTTGCTAACAGACGATGCGGGCGAGCGGCGCTTCCTTCTCGAATCCCTGGGCGTCGGGCAGGACTATGTTCCGAGCGCCGAGCGCTATGAGGCTCTGCTGCATGCCGATTGGGTCCATCTCGGTACGAATTCAAGCGAAACGTTGGTCCGTGGCCTCGTTGCGAATGGCGTACCGTTCAGCATCGACGTGTCCACACGGCACTTCGACCTTTCGCTTGACGGCGTGCCGCTGGTCTTCGCCTCCGGCCCAGACGATCCGGCCGAGCCTGTCGAGCCTCTGATCGCGAAGCTCAAAGCGGAGGGTGCGCGTCAGGTCGTGGTCACCTGCGGCAGGCGCGGTTCTTTCTACGACAATGGCAGCAAGGTATTTGCCGCGGGCTCCGTGCCGGTGACTGTGGTCGATACCTGCGGCGCGGGTGATAGCTTCATCGCCACCTTCCTCCTGTCGCGCATCGCCGAAAGCCTGTCCGAGGCGGTCGCCCTCGATCGGTCCGCTGCAAGGGCAGCGGAAACCTGCACCCACCTCGGTGGGTTTCCCCAGCCGATCCGGGCAATTCCCCAATGGCTGCTGGACAAATACGATGGCGTCATCCGCAAGACTCAGGGGGCATGAACATGAACACCATCAAGATGAGGCCGCCTGTGGCTGCAGCAAAGGGGGACCGCTCCTTCTGGCTGCAAAGCATTGATGCGGACGCGGTCACTCCGCCTTTTCTGGGAGACGCGGATTGTGACGTGGCGATCGCCGGCGGCGGATATGCCGGCCTCTGGACGGCTCTCCGTATAAAGGACCAAGCCCCGCAGATGCGCGTGACCGTTCTCGAAGCGGATTTCTGCGGGTCGGGCGCCTCGGGCCGCAATGGCGGACAGGTCCACAGCTGGTTTGCGGAAATTGACATGTTGCGCGCGCTTGTGGGCGAAGATGACGCGCTCATGCTGTGCCGGGCGACGACCGATGCCGTCGAGGAACTGAGCGGCTTGCAGGCCGCCGGCACCGTCGACATGGATCTTCGGCTCGACGGGTGGCTGTGGACCGCAAGCTCAACTGCACAGGAAGGCGCCTGGGCGCAAGCTTATGACTTGTGCCATACGCTCGGCGAAGAGCGCTTCCGGCCGCTCCATCGCGCAGATATCCTGCTCCGCACGGGTTCCGTCGCCTCCTATGCCGGCGTCGTCGAGGACAGGGCAGGGACCGTCCAACCGGCAAAACTGGCCATCGGGTTACGCCAACTGGCCCTTTCCAGGGGCATCGTCATCCACGAGCATAGCCCGGTTCTCGAAATCGCGCCGGGCGACCGACCGCAATTGCGAACCGCGAATGGCGCGCTTTCTGCCGGCAAAGTGGTCCTGGCCGCAAACGCCTGGCTGTCGGCCATTCCGGAACTGCACCCCTATCTCTATGTGGTCAGCAGTCAGGTCATCGCCACGGCACCTGCACCCGAAATATTGGACGAACTCGGCTGGGTGGATGGCGCATCGGTCTGCGATGCGCAGCATCACGTGCTCTATTATCAGCGAACGCCGGGCGGAGAGGTCATCTTCGGGCGGGGCACGGGCGGCATTGCCTTTGGGGACCGCATAGATGCCCGCTTCAACCGCAGCGGCGACGCGGGGGTGGACAATATCCGTGAGATGCATCGGGTCTACCCGCAACTCAAGGGAGTGCCCGTTCTCTACGATTGGACCGGTCCTATCGACTGCACGGCGCAGCACCTGCCGGTTTTTGATCATCTCAGGGACCACCCGAACATCTTCTATGCCATGGGTTTCAACGGCACGGGCATCGCGCAAGCGCCGGTCGCCGGGCGCATCATGGCAAGCCTTGTCCTCGGACGCGACGATGTGTGGAGCCGGTGTGGGCTGGTCGGCATCGACAAACGGACTCAGCTGCCGCCAGAGCCCCTGCGTTATGTGGGCGCCAAGGTCGTGCGCCGGGCCATTCGCCGGAAGAACGACCTCGAACTTCTCAACAGGAAGCCGGATCGGGTGACGCGGTTCCTGGCCGGGCTCGCGCCCTAACGGTACGCGTCCTCACGGGGTGAAATCAGAATAATGGAGCGGGAACGATGGCTGATCTGTCGCTGAGAAACATACGCAAGGCTTATGCCGATCTCGAAGTCCTCCACGGCATCGACCTCGAAATAAAATCGGGAGAATTCATTGTCTTCGTCGGTCCTTCCGGCTGCGGAAAGTCGACATTGCTTCGCTCGATCGCCGGTCTTGAGACGATAACATCCGGCGACCTCGTCATCGACGGAGAGCGGATGAACACGGTGGCGCCCTGCAAGCGCGGTATCTCCATGGTGTTCCAGTCCTACGCCCTCTATCCGCATATGACGGTCTATGAAAACATGGCCTTCGGATTGCGCATTGCCAGGGCTCCAAAGGCTGAGATCGACGACAGGGTTCAAAAGGCGGCGGCGATTCTGCAATTGAGCAAGTATCTAAAGCGGTTGCCGAAGGCGCTTTCTGGCGGACAGCGGCAACGCGTTGCCATCGGCCGCGCCATCGTACGCAATCCGCGGGTCTTTCTCTTCGACGAACCGCTTTCCAACCTCGATGCGGCGTTGCGCGTGGCGACGCGGATCGAGATCGCGAAGTTGAAGCAAAGCATGCCGGACGTGACCATGATCTATGTGACCCACGATCAGGTCGAGGCGATGACTTTGGCCGATCGCATTGTCGTGTTCAAAGACGGGAACATCGAGCAGGTTGGAACTCCCCTTGAACTTTATAAGCGACCGGCCAACCTTTTCGTCGCCCAGTTCATCGGCTCGCCCGCGATGAATCTTCTCGAAGGCACGGTCGTCGGGAAGTCGGAAGGCGTTATGCACCTCATGCTTGAGTGCGGTGCGGCGCTAGACGTTTCCGCCGATCGCGGGGCGCTGCCAGTGGGCGAAAGAATCAGCATCGGCATTCGCCCTGAAAACACGCAGATCACCGCATCCGGGGAAAGTGGCCCGGTGCTCACCGGCACGGTCGATTTTGTGGAGTATCTAGGCGAAGTTCAGATTCTTTACGTCGATCTGGCCGGTTCTGCCCAAAAATACCTGATCAAGGCAGCGGACGAAAAAACGTACGCAAGGACGGACACTATCCGCTTCACTGCCCGAGCGCATGACATCCATCTATTCGACGCGAAAGGTCGTTCCATCGCCGGGCGGGCTCTGGAGCCTCGCGAGCTCGCGCAATAGGGCCTTCAGCGCAAGTTATTGTATCCGAAGAAGCAGCTGCGGTTGCGCACGGCTTGCTATGGCATATCCATCAAGCTGTCAGCGCTGCCGCTTGATCGGTTCTCGCCGCCGGTATCAGAGACGGTCGCCTCACGTATCGCCTTATACGATCGCTTCAGCCCCTTCGGACCGCCAGGGACAACGGCTTCGGCCGCGCGAGCCATTACAAACCCGCATGGGCTCATCAGATCGTTTCATGGTGCGATTCTGGTTCTTCCCTTGACTCAAACTCGACCATCTTCTCTAAATTTAGTTGTCAGACGACTTACACAATTGGGAACGTGCCGCTGACCCATCAATCAGGAGGATCTCGTGAGAAAACTGTTAACACAGCTTGCCATCGGCGTTGCCGCACTGGCGTTCGTGACCGCCGCACAGGCCGGCGAAACGCTTGACCGCGTCATTGGCAACAAGGCTTTGGTCGTCGCCACCAACAGCGGGTGGCCGCCGCAGAGCTATCTCGACGACAACAATGAGATGGTTGGCTTCGATATCGACGTTGCCAGGGAAATAGCAAAGCGCCTCGGTGTCGAGGTCAGTTTCCAGACGCCGGACTGGGCGACGTTGACCGGCGGACGCTGGCAGGGGCGCTACGATCTAGGCGTCGGCTCCGTGACGCCGACCAAGGCTCGCGCCCACGTCATCGATTTCGCTGGCATCTACTACTACAGCCCCTATGTCTACGTGCTGCACAAGGACAGCGAGGCGAAGTCGGTTTCCGACCTGAATGGCAAGATTATCGGCGTCGAAACGGCTACGACCTCCGAGGATTTCATTCGCCGCCAGCTCGAAATCGATGCGCCGGGTCTTCCCCCGATCGAGTACAAGATCGAACCGGGTGAAGTCCGCACCTTTGCTGACTCCATGCTTCCCTTCGACGACCTGCGTCTCGGTGCCGGCGTCCGCCTCGATGCCGTCATCGCCCCCGAGCAGACCGCGCTGAACGCGATCAAGAACGGTTATCCGCTGCGTATCCTCGAGGGCGAGTACGCGTTCAAGGAGCCGCTGGTCGTTATCGCCGAAAAGGTCGATCCGGATTGGACGAAGAAGGTTGGCGAGATCATCGAGGAAATGAAGAAGGACGGCACGCTCTCAAGCCAGACCACAAAGTGGTACGGCAAGGACTACAGCGCCGACTGAACCGGACACAATGCGGGCGGCCATGGTCGCCCGCAATCTTGCTATCGTCGTTGCTTGCGCGAGTGAAAATGTCCTATCCCCAGACTTACTACAAAGACACAATCGCCGATCCGAAGGTCAGACCAGTCCTGTCAGGAACAACCGAGTGTGACACGGTGATCGTCGGTGGCGGGCTTGCTGGTCTGACAACTGCGCTCCAACTGGCGCGGGCTGGCCAATCGGTCATCGTGCTCGAAGCCGAAAGCGTCGGCTTTGGAGCTTCAGGCCGAAATGGCGGTTTTGTCAGCCCTGGATTTGCCGCGGGGGGCGACAACATCGCCCGGATGGCGGGACCGGACGCAGCAAGGCAGATCCACCGCCTCTCGATCGAGGGGGTGGACTTCGTGCGTGACACCATCGATGCGCTGAAGATAGACAGCGCGAAGATGCAGCCGGGCATCACCGGCGTCCTGCGCTATGACGATGGTGACAGCCTCAAGGCGCATGCCGAAGCCATGCGGGAAAACTATGGCTATGAGCTTGAGTACCGGGACACCGAACAGGTCCGCTCTGTCCTCAAGTCCAGCCGTTATTTCCAGGGGCTGCGCGATCCCAACGCCTTTCATATCCATCCCCTGAACTACCTTCGCGGGGTCGCAGCCGAGATCGAACGCCTCGGCGGGCGGATCTACGAGGGCTCGGCCGCCACTGACGCTGCGCTCCATGGCGCCGAAAAGACGATCGGTACGGCCGGTGGCCGCTTAAAGGCGCGCCACGTCGTCTTCACCACAGGCGGCTATACCGGAACCCTGAACGGTCGGCTGAAGCGGTCGTTCCTTCCAATCGCCACCTACGTGATGCTGAGCGAGGAAGCGCCCGACCTGATTCGCACAGCCATTGCGACGACGGATGCGATCGGAGACAACCGTCGTGCGGGAGACTACTATCGATTGGTGGAGGGCGGCAAGCGCGTGCTTTGGGGCGGACGGATCACTACGCGGGCCGCGTCACCCGTCGCCCTGGCCGCGGAGTTGCGCCGCGAAATGACGGGCACCTATCCGCAGCTTAAGGATCTGAAGACGGAGCTCGCCTGGTCCGGCCTGATGTCTTACGCACGCCACCTCATGCCCCAGATCGGCGAGATGCAACCGGGTGTCTGGCACTGCACGGCGTTCGGCGGGCATGGGCTGAACACGACGGCCATTGGCGGCAAGCTGGTTGCCGAGGGCATTCTCGGACAGTCGGACCGCTACAAGCTCTTCAGGCCGTTCGGGCTTGTATGGGCCGGCAGCTATGCTGGGCTGGCCGTGGCCCAACTCACCTACTGGAAACTGCAGGCACAGGACTGGTGGCGCGAACGCGCAGCCTAACGCCGGAGATTAAGGCATGATTGGTCGTCTGATACTTACCTATCCGGATGTTGCGCGGCGGTCCGGGATGTTCCTGATGCTGGCGCTCGTGACGCTGGCGGTCTACGGGCTCGGTATCAGCCCGGCCTGGATCGGCCACCTGCTGCCGACATCATCCTCGTGGTTGGAGGTCAATCCGACGCTGGGCCGGCTGATCGGGGCGCTGATGATCGCGCTGATCATGGCCCTGAACTGGAAGGCGTTGCGGCAGTTGCCACGCCGATGGCAGATCGCCGGCGTCTGGATAGAACTCTTCGTCCTTCTGATGCTGTTCTTCTATTCCTTCGACCTGTCCTTCGCCTTTATCGCCAAGAAGATCGGCTTTCTGATTTCGCAAGGCGTCGTCACCACGCTCTACATCTCGGTGGTCTCCATCGCCATCGCCACTGCTATTGCACTTGCCGGTGCTATAGCGAAACTGTCGAAGAATGGCGTCGTCTATGGCCTCGCTACCTTCTACACCTCACTCTTCCGCGGCCTGCCGCTTCTAATGCAGATCTACATCATCTATCTCGGCCTGCCGCAGGTGGGTTATGTCATTGGCGCCATACCAGCTGGCATACTCGCGCTGTCGCTCTGCTATGGCGCCTACATGACGGAAATCTTTCGGGCAGGCATCGAGAGTATTCCGCGCGGTCAGACGGAAGGTGCGACCGCACTCGGTCTCAGCCCCAGCCAGACGATGGGGCTGGTGATCCTCCCCCAGGCGATGCGGGTCATCATACCACCGACCGGCAACCAGTTCATCGCCATGCTGAAGGACTCTTCGCTCGTCTCGGTGGTTGGTGTCTGGGAGCTGATGTACCTGGCGCGCACGCTGGGGCAGACGGAATTCCGCCACATCGAGATGCTGATCACCGCCTCGATGATCTACTGGATGCTTTCAATCGGGCTTGAATTGATGCAGGCGCGCATCGAAGCCCGGTTCGGACGGTTCAATGCCCGTTGACGCGTCATCCCGGCTGGTGGCACGCGCGCGAATATGCGTGGCGCAATACTGGGTTTCACCGCCTTTGCGGTCTTCTCCGGCACGGACGTGTTGGTGAAGCTTTTGGCCGAACGCTTTGCCGTGCCGCAGGTCACTTTCATGGTGACAGTTGCCGCACTTCTGCTGCTCCTGGTCCAGGTCGGTACGACGGGCACACTTGCGTCGCTCCTGCCGCGCTATCCGGGCCTTGCGCTCGCGCGGGCATTCCTGCTCGCGCTGGACACCATCCTGATCCACTACGCGTTTTCGATGCTGCCCTTGTCCGAAGCCTATTTGCTCGCGTTCCTGACCCCGATCCTCGTCGCCGTGCTGGCGTTTCTCCTGCTTGGAGAAAGGCTGTCGCCAATTGCGTGGTCCGGGGTGATCGTCGGCTTCTTCGGTGTTGCCATCGCACTGCGGCCGGGCATGATATCTCTCAACCTCGGCCATGCGGCAGCGGCGGGCTCTGCGCTTGTGTTTGCGCTGTCGCTCCTGCTGCTCCGACGCACAAAGCAGACCGAGCCGGACATGGCCCTCGTTTCGACGCTGCTGGTGGTCCTTGCCGCAGTCGCCTTGGGGGCCGCCCTGTCGACCGGCGGATTTGAACCCATCGGCATGTCCGATCTGCTGTCCGCCTTCGCCGGCGGCCTTTTCCTTTTCGGAGGGCACCTGCTGCTCGTCCGCGCCTTTCGCACCGGCGATGCTTCGGTCGTCGCTCCCTTTCAATACAGCCAGATCATCTGGGGATGCCTTTACGGCGCCTTGTTCTTTGCCGCACCCACCGAGCTTCATACGCTCGCGGGCGCCCTCGTCATCATCCTGTCAGGCTGGCTGGTCCTGAAGTAACATCCTAGAGACACAGAATGCCCACTTCGATCGACATGGCCTCCTCCGACATCAATATCAGCGGCGTGCACAAGTGGTATGGGCACTATCACGCACTCGACGATATCAACCTCACCATCGCGCGTCGGGAGAAGGTGGTCATCTGTGGCCCCTCGGGCTCCGGCAAGTCGACCTTGATCCGCTGCATCAACCGCCTCGAAGCTCATCAGCAGGGCAGCATCGTTGTCGGCGGCATTGAGCTCGACGAGGACGAGCGCAAGGCAGATGCCGTGCGTGACGATCCTTGAGAACTGCGTGCTTGCCCCAATGTGGGTCAAGAAAATGCCGCGCAAGCAGGCCGTCGAGATCGCTATGCACTACCTGAACCGCGTGCGCATTCCGGAACAGGCCGGGAAGGATCCCGGTCAGCTTTCAGGCGGCCAGCAGCAGCGCGTGGCGATTGCAAGGGCGCTGTGCATGAACCCGAAGGTCATGCTGTTCGACGAGCCGACCTCTGCGCTCGACCCCGAGATGGTCAAAGAAGTGCTGGATACGATGGTCGCACTGGCAGGCGAGGGGATGACGATGGTCTGCGTCACCCACGAGATGGGCTTTGCCCGCCAGGTCGCCGACCGCGTCATCTTCATGGACCAGGGCCGGATCGTGGAAGAGGGTCCGCCGGACGCATTCTTCGCCCGTCCGAAGACGGATCGCGCGAGCCAATTTCTCAGCCAACTCCTGCACTAAGCGTGCAGGCTGCGCGGCGAATCTGCTGCGGTTCGACCGTGTCTGGGCTTGAGGGCGACACGTCGATCCCAAAGTTATAAGACAACAGACAACTTGAGCCTAAGCAGGGGCGTTCGCGAAATCAGGATTGGCGATGCAACGCCGTTGGTTGCAGGCGCTCGGGTCAATGCGCTGCGCTTGACCTTCTCAAATTCGTCAGACAAGAACATCGTATCATTGTTCACTCGGAGTGAGAGGAAATTGGTCGAACCCCTTCGCGACACGCGCACCTTGGTCATCCAGCTTCGCGACCGCATTGCTGACCTTGTCCGCGAGGAGGGGCTAAATCCCGGTGACAAATTGCCGACCGAAGCGCAACTGACGCAGCGCTTCAAGATTTCCCGCCCCGCCCTGCGCGAGGCGCTGAAACTGCTCGAGCAGGACGGCGTCATCTATGTAGAGCACGGACGGGGCCGCTTCGTCTCCGCAATGTCCGCCATTCACGTGGACAGGCCGATCACGGTGTTCGAAAGCGTCACCGACATGGCGCGGCACTATGGCTATGCGACGGTCAACAAAGTGCTGTCAATCGCCGAGGAGGCGCCCGAGGCCGACACGGCCGAACAGCTGCGGCTGGACAAGGGCGAACGCGTCATCCGGCTAGAGCGCTTGCGGCTGCACGGGGACGAGCCGATTCTCTACTGCATCGACTACATTCCGCGCGGCATTGTCCCGACCCGCTTGTACGACATCGATTGGAGCGGCTCGCTCCTCGACCTGCTGGACCAATACAAGAGCAGGCCGCGCATGTCGGCTGCGACCGTATCCGCGGTCATGCTTCCGGACGACGTCGTCCAGCGCAACGACCTGCGTGACTTCGGCCCCGCTCTCCTGATCCGTGAGACGTGCTTCAACGCCGCTGCAAAGCCAGTGGTGCACGCCCTCGACTATCACCGCGGCAGCCATTTCGCATTCAGCCTGGCACGCAAGTGAACAGATGGGAAACCACCGGAGAAATGACATGCTGCAGAAAGGCGCTGTAGCGCGCGCAGACCTACCGAGGCCGAACGTGTCTGTCGCGGCCGCCGAGGCGATTTTTCGTGACCATTATGGGCTTGTCGGCGATATCGTCGAACTTGGCAGCCAGCAGGACAGGAACTTCCGCATCGATGTCGGCGGCAAGCGGTATGTCCTGAAGATCTGTCATGCCGAGTATCGGCGCATCGAACTCGAGGCCCAAAATGCGGCGATGCAGCATCTGGCTGCTTCTGCTTCCACTCTCCTCGTTCCGCGGGCGATCGTCGCCAGCTCCGGTGAAACCATCCTGTCGATCGACATCAGCGGCCAACCTTGCCAGGTTCGTCTGCTCGATTACCTCGATGGTGAACCGCTGACGCGGCGGAAATTCCTGCCGGCGATCACCGTCGCAGCCCTAGGCCAGGTCTGCGGCCAGTTGGCGAAAGGCCTTGTAGGCTTCGACCATAGCGGCCTCGATCGACAGATCCAGTGGGACCTTCAGCAGGCAATGCCAGTCGCGACCGCATTGCTAACCGCCGTTCCCGACAAGCGAGTGAAAACGCGAATTGCCGCCGCGCTGGAAGAGTCCGAACGCCATATCGCTCCGCTCCGCACCGGACTGCGCAGCCAGGCGATCCATCACGACATTACCGATGACAATGTCGTTGCCACGCCAGATGCCGACGGCAATCCGATCCCGCGCGGCGTGATCGATTTCGGCGACCTGACGCACGGCTGGCTGGCGGCAGACCTTGCCGTCTGCTGTTCGGCGTTGCTGCACCACTCGGGAGGCGATGCTTTCGTTATCCTGCCCGCCGTTAGGGCATTCCATGCCGAGCATCCGCTCAACGAGGCGGAGCTCAAGGCGCTCTGGCCGCTCGTCGTGCAGCGGGCATGTGTCTTGGTGGCTAGTGGCGAATATCAGCTGGCGCTGGAGCCGGACAACGAATATGCCGCCGGCAATATCGAGAATGAACGCACGATCTTCGAGGTCGCAACCAGTCTGCCGATCGAGGTCATGCAAGCGGCGATTCTGGAAGCGGCCGGCATGGCAGCCGCTGCCCGGCCCGTGCCGGCGATGCAGCGACTTCTGCCGGATATCGCGCCCCCCTCTTTCCGGACGGTGAACCTGGATACGCTGAGCCCGCTCTTCGAAAGTGGTAATTGGGTCGACGAGGGCATCGAGCGGAAACTCCTGCAGGAGGCGGCGGCCGAAACCGGCGCTGCGATCACCCGCTATGGCGAATTCCGCCTGTCACGCACCCGGCACCACGCCGCGACGGCACCCGAGACCCATGCGCTTTGCATCGAGGCGCAGGTTCCGGCCGGTTCCAGGCTGGTTGCGCCGTTCGCCGGTGTCGTCTCTGGCGAAAACGGCGCGCTGCGCATCGACGGTGACCACGTCTCCCTGTTGATCTTCGGTATAGAGACTGCAAACGTCGAAGGCCAGATGATCGGCGCAGGCGCCGCGATCGGCAGGGTTGACGCTTCCGGCCAATTGCGGGTGCAGTTCTGTCGCGAAAGGGATTTGACTCCGCCACCATTCGTCATGCCACATCAGGCAAGCGCTTGGTCTCACCTCTGCCCATCTCCATCGGTGCTCTTTGGCAGCGATTTCGACGCTCCGGGATTGGAAAGTGAAGCATTGCTCGAAATCCGGCAGGCGCATTTCGCCAGACCGCAGAAGAACTATTACCAGCAGCCGCCGCAAATCGAGCGCGGATATCGCGAGCATATGTATGCCATGGATGGCCGGACCTACCTCGACATGGTCAACAACGTCGCGCTCCTCGGCCATGGCCACGAGCAGCTCTCCGCAGCCGTTGGGCGGCAGTGGTCGTTTCTGAATACCAATTCGCGCTTTCACTACGCTGGGATTGTGCAATTTACCAGGCGGCTCGCCGATCTTGCCCCCGAAGAGCTGGACACGGTGTTCCTGGTCAATTCCGGTTCCGAGGCCAACGACTTGGCGCTGCGGCTCGCCTGGGCGCATTCCGGAGCCCGCAACATCATTAGCTTGCTCGAAGCCTATCATGGGTGGACGGTGGCGAGTGACGCCGTCTCCACCTCGATCGCCGACAACCCGCGGGCGCTGAGCACGCGACCGGGCTGGGTGCATGCCGTAACATCGCCCAACACCTATCGGGGGATGCATCGCGGCCCGGATTCGGCGGCCGGCTACATTGCCGATGTCGAGGCGGCGCTCGCGGCGATTGAGGCCAAAGGCGAAAGGATCGGCGGCTTCATCGCCGAGAGCGTCTACGGGAATGCCGGCGGCATCCCACTACCACGGGGGTACCTCAAGGAAGTGTACCGGTTGGTGCGCGAACGTAGTGGTGTGACCATCGCCGACGAGGTTCAGGTCGGCTATGGCCGGCTAGGCCACTATTTTTGGGGCTTTGAAGAGCAGGGCGTGGTGCCCGACATCGTCACCATAGCCAAAGGCATGGGCAACGGTCACCCGCTCGGAGCTGTCATTACCTCACGCGCCATCGCGGAATCGCTAGAAAAGGAGGGCTATTTCTTCTCCTCCGCCGGCGGCAGCCCGGTGTCCTGCACCGTCGGTATGACCGTGCTCGACGCGATGCGCGACGAGAAACTGCAGGAGAACGCACGCGCCGTCGGCGATCACCTCAGGAGTCGGTTAGAGGCGCTTAGAACGCGCATCCCGATCATCGGCGCGGTGCATGGCATGGGCCTCTACCTCGGCGTAGAGTTCGTTCGCGACAGCGAAACGCTGGAGCCGGCCACGCAGGAAACAGCGGCCATCTGCAACCGGCTTCTCGACCTCGGCGTTATCATGCAGCCGACCGGCGATCACCTGAACGTGCTGAAGATCAAGCCGCCGCTCTGCCTGTCCCGACAAAGCTCGGATTTCTTTGCGGATATGCTGGCGCGAGTATTGGAAGAGGGCTGGTAAGCGCGCGCACCTCCGGACTCCGTTCCGCCCGATTCACGATCTGTTCAATCGCCAGATGCGATGTCGAACTTTGCCCCCTGCTAGCTACTCGATCTCGATCTTTGCCACACGGCGGAATGGGCTCGCTAGGGCCGACCCGTCAAGCTGCTGGACGTCGTCGCCGTCCCAGGGGGAGGGCACGGAGGCGCGGCTGAGATTGGCTGAGGGCATCGGCATCCAGCACTTCAGCTCCTGCTCGGCATATTCAACAATGCGACCGGGGGAGGAACCGGAGGCGCGCCGAACTGATCGCCATTCGACCAGAATGCGTCTAAAAATTGATCAGAGGCTTGCTTGGTTCCCGCACCGAAGTCCTGCCTGCACAGCTTTCCATTCAGCTCTCTTCCGCTGTACATTTTCGCAATCTGTAGAGCTTGCGACGCGTGCGTGTATCTGCGGCCACTGCTACCGATACGTAGCCGTGGATCGCGTCTTCTCAGCGTGGCCGAAATCTGGGGTTTGTGACCGCAGATGAAGGCATTTGAAGGGGAAAGACACCTCAATGCACGGAGGGCGCATCATCATCTTCCAAAAACGACCGGATCCCGTCTCGAGCAACCGTGGCCAGGAACTCGTTGAATGCGTCTCGATCGGTCGCGAAGCCATCCTCCCACCCGAAGACGTCTTCGTTCTGAGTGATCACCTCAAGGCTCCAATCTTTGTTGGTGCCAGCAGGCCGGAAGATGTCGACGAGCACTGTGATGTCGTCCTCGGTGAACTCGCCGGATAGTTCAGAGTGTTCGTTCTTAGGCTTTTTGGGCATCTAAGTTTCCCTGTGGCTCGACTGTCACATCAGCCGTTGCTGGCGTCAGCTCTATGGCCACTGCCGCAGTGGTGCAAGTCCCCGCTACGGAACAGCGGCGGAAGCAATAGTTGTTGCGTCAAGCGCTTTTACTGGCGGGTTGGACTGGTATCCGCCCGTGGCTAAGGTGTTCAAAGTTGCGACAGCGCTACGGACACCCACCATCGTCGATTTCCTGCGGCAACGATCGGTAACCTTAGCCCGGACGAGGATTGTTAGTTTTACCCCAATACACGCAGGGTCGATGATGCGATCCGCCCGAGTGCCTAAGCATTGGAGAATTGCACAGAGCCAAACGTCGGACTCTGCCGCCATCCACAAAATCGTCGTTAGGAAAGAACTTGGGAGCGCTTCCATCAAATAAGGTTCTAAAATGTAATTAGCTGAGATGCGGGCTCCCCAGCCAAGCCGCCGGGGAGCGTCGTTGTTGTCCGGCCCCGGCCCCCGCGTACCAGACAGCCTTCCTGAATCCCGGTTATGCCGGGTGATCGACGCATCCATTCTCTGGGCACTGGAGGGCATAACCTCTGCCGCGAACCGTTCGGATCAGATCCGGGCCACGCGCCTGGAGCGCGCGACGAACATGGCCAATATGAATATCGACGGTACGAGGTTCAACGTCCGCATTGACCGGCCAACAGGACTTTATGAGCTCTTCGCGATCGCAGACCATTGCCGGTTCCTGCAGCAGCCGGCGCAGGATACGGAATTGCAGCGCACTCAGATGCACCGAGTTTCCGCCCCTGCGCACGCTCATCATTGCGAGGTTCATTTCAAGATCGGCAAACCTCAGGAGGCTTTCCGGATTGTCGCCGGGTTCGATAGCGCGTTGCGTCTGAGCGAGACGACGCAGGAAACCCATCAAGGACGCAGGATCGAAAGGGCGTTGAAGGAAGAGGTCGCATTCGCCGGGGCGGACTGCCGCTCCGTCCCTTGACAGGAGTATCACGGAAGCCGACGGAAATTCCAATCGCGCGCACGAAAGGAGGGCCGGCCCTTGTCCCTCTTCGCCCGGCCAGGCGATCACGAGCGCGGAAATATCCAGCTCGGCCAGCGACCCGATCTCCGATGGCTTGCTGACAAGCACCGCGTCAAAGCCTTCGCCTGCCAGCAGATGTCTCAGCAACAAGAAGAGCTGGGCGTCTGCGACGCAAACAAGAACCTTGCTCATCAGCCGTGTCCGGTCTCACAAGGGCGCAAATTCGCCTCCGTTCACGTCAACGATCGCACCGTTGATGAAGCCGGCATCCCGTGAGGCAAGAAAGCCGGTGACAGCTGCTATATCGCCGACGTCACCCAGACGACCGACGGGGATCCGACCGAGAGCGGCACGGTTCGTCTCGCTGTCGGCTGGTCCGGTCATTTCGGTCAATATGCGGCCGGGCGCGATCATGTTGACGGTCACGCCGCTGCCGGCGCAGCTTGCGAGCAGCGAACGGCAAAGTCCGGCAAGCCCTGCCTTCGAAACCACATAGGCGGTTCCGGCGACCCGCGGGACGGTCCGACCAGCAATGGAGCCGATCAACACGATACGGCCAAAGCCCCGCTCCAGCATGGCCGGAAGCACCGCCTGACAGCACAGCATCGTGCCGGTCAGGTTGACGGCAAGGACACGGTTCCATTCTGCCAGGTCCAGCGTCAGGAACGGTGACGCACCGTTCCCACCCTTGGGCGAGATGCCTGCATTGCAGACCAGCGTGTCCACCGGTTGCCAGTGCGCCTCCACCTCACGAAAGAAGCTGGAGATCTCCTTCGGCAAGGCAAGATCGACGCACCTTGCCAGAATCCGGTGGGCACCAAAGCGGCGAACGAGCCGGTTCCTGGCGGATTCGACATGGTCCGGGTTCTGCCCGAAGAAAGCCACGTTGAAACCTGTCTCGAGGAAGGTGGCGACCGTGGCCAGTCCGATGCCGGAGCTGCCACCTGTCACCACCGCGACCCGTTCTGGCCGTTGGTTCATCACGCCGCCTGGTCCATCGCCGCAAAGATCGAAAGCGCCGGATGCGCATCCGGATCCGTCATAACCTCGATCAGAAAGGGCTCGTTCGCCTCAATGGCGGCCGCTATCGTCGACGAGAGCTGAGCAGGATCGTCGATACGAGCCGAACGGCATCCGCAAGCGGCGGCCAGCGCGGCATGATCGACGGGCGCGAAGTGGCATGCCGAGGTGAAGCGGCCAAATTTCACTGTCTCGGCATCGCGCTGGAAACCGAGAATGCCATTGTTCAGAACGATGATAACCACGGGAACTCCGAGACGGACCATGGTTTCAAGTTCCGCCCAGCTATGGGCAAAGCCGCCGTCACCGACGACCGCGACCACCGGTCTGTCCGGCTCGGCGAGTTTGGCGCCGATGGCGAGCGGCACGCCCCAGCCGAGTCCGGCCAGCCCGCGGGGCGTCACAAACCGGCTTCCCGCGCGCGGTGCTCGCAACTGCCCGACGACCCACATGGACGAGTAGCTCGCATCGGCAACGACAGTCAGATCGCGATGAAGCCAGGGCTGTAACTCACTCATCACCCGCTCGGGCCGGATCGGACCGCGATCGCAGTGCGCCACAGGCTGGCGCGCCTCCTCGAACTGTGCCCAGCAGTCGGCGATCTGCCGTTCAAGATCGGCACGAACCGTATGGCGGGAGGCGAGATCCTCGTTTTCGAGCGCATCGCACAAAGCCTCGACGGTTTCCCTTGCATCGCCCGCAAGCCGGGTTGCTTCGTAGTTTCGCCCGATCTCTGTCGGATCGATGTCGATATGAAGTAGCCTGGCCGATGGTGGGATCTGGCTCCAGTTGTCGGTACCGTTCTGGTTGGTGCGTGTCCCGACCAGGATTACGAGGTCAGCGTTCTCGAGAAAGGGCCGGGTATAGGTGCCGAGAGATCGGGGACCGGTCAGGGAGCCGAGTACACCGAGCGACAAGGGATGGAATTCGCTTACGGCACCCTTTCCCATGTTTGTCGTGCAGACCGGCAGGCTCGCCAGTTCCTGCAGCCGGGAAAGCTCGAACGAAGCGCTCGCGCCGTGCACACCGCCGCCGGCGAGCACGACCGGTCTCTTCGCCTCGGCGATCCACCGTGCCGCGCGCTTGATCACCTCGTCACTCGGCCGGCACCGATCGAGCGGGTAGCGTCCAAGGCTCGTGCGTCTCAGCCCCTGTTGCGGCTTGATACGGGCCCGCAACAGATCCGCCGGGAGCAGCAAGGCAACAGGCCCCGGGCGGCCCGAGGTAGCAGCCGTGAAGGCCGCCTCGATGTAGTGCTCGATCTGATCTTCGACGTGGACCCGCCGGACCCATTTGGTGCAAGCCTGAAACAACCCAATGTGGTCGAGCTCCTGGAATGCGTTCTTGTCGGCCTGGTCACGATCGACCTCCTGCACCAGCGCCACGACGGGAATGCTGGCCTTTAAGGCTTCGGCAAGTGGCGGAACCAGAAGTGTCGCTGCGGGGCCGTTCTGCGCGGCCACGACACCGACCCTGCCGGACAGGCGCGCATAGCCATCGGCCATCGCCCCACCCATATTTTCCTGGCGATAGGCGATCTGGCGGATGCCGCGCTCCTCGGCGGCGAGCACCAGTGCCGAGGGCAGGCTTTGCGCGAAGAGAAACTCGACCTCGTGCCGCAAGAGCGCTTCGGCCACACGGTCGGCGACGGTTTGCTCGATGGAAATGCTATTCATGACTGGCTCTCCTGGCTGCGTTCCTGGTCGGTGGTGATGAACATTTCAAAGGCTTCGGCGATGGCATCGATCTCGCAGGCCGTCATCGCCGTCGAAAGGCAGGCCGCCGCCCCGAAAGGCAACAGAACACCCCTGCCGAGAAAGAAACGGCCAAGGCGGCGCATGATTTTGGCCTCTGCGCCAGACATGACGGCATCGGCATAGGTTGTCGGTAACGTCCGCTTGGCGTGAATACGGAACAAGGACGCGCTCCCGGCGATCGTGAAGGCCGCATCATGGCGCGCGGCGATCGCCGTCAACCGAGTTCTCAACCCATTCCCCAAGTCCTCCAACTGGACGAAGGCATCGGGGGTCATCGCTTCCATCGCCACGAGGCCCGCCACCATGGAGACAGGATTGGCGGCGAATGTACCGCCCTGGGGTACCGCCGGCGACTTTCCGTCCGAGCGAAAGACCTGCATGACCTCGGCGCGACCGCCGATCGCCCCGATCGGGAAACCGCCGCCGATGATCTTTCCGGCGGTGATGAGATCGGGCCGAAGCCCAAACCTCGCCGAGGCGCCTTGATAGCCCTGGCGCAGATTGAGAACTTCATCTGCGATGATCAGCGTGCCGTTGCGGCGCGCGAAGCTGGAGAGACGCTCGAGAAATTCGGGGAGGGGAGCGAGAAGCCCGGCCCGGCTCGGCACAGGATCGATGAGAATGGCTGCCAGGCGCCCGGCATGTGCCGCAAGCGCGTCCTCCAGTGCGTCAATCCGATTGAAGTCCAATACGACGACGTCATCCGAGATGCTCTCGGGCGCGCCACGGTAGGCTTGAAGCCGCGGCGCGAAGCCGGAAGGAAGGCCGTTCTGCCCGTTTTCGGCCCAGTCATAGGCCCCGTGATAGGCACCGGAGAAGCGGACAATGGCCGGTCGGCCGGTGAAGGCTCGGGCTGCCTTGAGCGCGAACATGACAGCTTCGGTCCCGGTGTTGACAAAGCGAACCTGTTCCATGGCCGGGATCCTAGAAACGAGAAGTTCGGCCAGAGCGATCTCGTGTTCGGTTGGATTGGCAAAGCAGGTACCGCTGCGCAGCAGACGGCTGACAGCGTCGGCGACAGGTTCATAGCCGTGCCCGTGAATCAAGGTCGTAAAATTGTTGTTCAGATCAAGGAAACGGTTGCCGTCCACGTCCGTCACGTAGGCGCCCTTTCCAGCAGCCATGTAGATCGGGTGGGGATCGAGATCGATGGTGGATCGGGTGAGGCCGCCTGGTAGAACCCGGCAACCGCGGCGGTAGAGACGACTGGACACGGGGCATCCCCCGGCCGGACCGGCTGGCGCATGGCTGTGC
This sequence comes from Mycoplana azooxidifex, assembly GCF_014196765.1. Classification (GTDB taxonomy): domain Bacteria; phylum Pseudomonadota; class Alphaproteobacteria; order Rhizobiales; family Rhizobiaceae; genus Mycoplana; species Mycoplana azooxidifex. The sequence continues at coordinate 97,246 of NZ_JACIEE010000013.1, read as the reverse complement.
ATTGGACTGCTTTCTGTTGCGGTAACTTCGTGACTTTATAGAAGCTTCACATTTTGTTGCAACAAAAGAAGCCGACGTCAAGTCCACGCATCAAAAAGTTTACGAACGGATCCGCCCATCAAGAAGTCCGGAGCGCAACTGGCGATAACCTTCGCGGATATCGTTCTCGAATGCCGCCCGCAAAGCCCCCCGGTCACCATCCATCATGGCTTCTATCGCCATCTGATGATTGCGCACACCCTGCCGCTCCTCGGCAAAGTGCGGGTAAAGCCCATAGAAGGACGGACCAACGCGCAGCCATTGCGCCTCGATCATGGCGACCAGGTGCGGCATTCCGCTGAGGCGATAGACGAGAAAATGGAACTCCTTGTTGTGCCACAGCGCCGCCGCATAGGATTTTGCCAAAAGCGCAGAATTGATTTTTGTCTGTATTTCCATCAGATTTTCAACATCTTCCGGTTGGCGTCTTTCCATCGCCAACTCTGCCGCCAGCCCCTCGAGCGCCAGGCGGATATACGTGATCTCCCTCAGGTCAGCCTCCGTCAGAACGGGTACAATGACCGTCTTCGGCCCAGCGTAGACTAGCGAGTTGTCCGCGACCAGCCGGTTGATCGCATCCCGCGCCGGCGTGGAACTGACACCCAATGCCTCGGCAACCGATCTCACCGTCAACTTGTCGCCGGGACGGTAGACCCCCCGCGTCAATCGGTCTCGCAACTCTTCATAGGTGGTATCGCCGAGATTCGGCGCCTGCATCTGCTTCCCCAATGTCGATTGTGTCGCACTCATTTTCGCCTCAAGCGTGTTGACAGACTTCTTTTTTGGTGCAACAAAAATGCAAATGTAAAGTCTTTGCAAAGTTTGGCGCACTAAAACCTATAACGTTTCAAGGTTTGCAAGTCACCGCCTTACGCTTCGGAGCGAGCTCTACGAGCCCTTCTCCGGGCCGGCTTCGCACAACTCGAAAGCATCCAAACAAAACAAAAGGGGAATGAATTGATCGGACAAAGCCTTTCACTTCGCGGAATCCGCAAGGCGTACGACGCCACATACGCCGTTCATGAGACAGATCTCGATATCGGGGCAGGGGAGTTTGTCTCAATCGTCGGTCCGTCCGGATCGGGAAAGACGACGCTTCTAACGATGATCGCTGGTTTCGAACGGCCGACGACCGGCTCGGTCGTCGTTGGAAATGTAGACATCACGCGGCTCGCTCCGAACCGACGCGACATCGGGATGGTCTTCCAGAAATACGCCCTGTTTCCTCACATGACGGTTCGCAAGAACCTCGAGTTCCCGCTGCGAATGCGGAAGCGACCCCGCAGAGAGGACCTCGGCAAACGCGTGGACGCCATGCTGGACATGGTGCAGTTGAGCGCGTTTGCACATCGCTATCCGCACCAGCTCTCCGGTGGACAGCAGCAACGAGTCGCTGTCGGCCGTGCGCTGGTATTCAATCCGCCGGTGCTGCTGATGGACGAGCCTCTGGGCGCACTCGACAAGAAGCTCCGCGAGGCGATGCAACTGGAAGTCAAACGACTTCAACAGCAACTCGGCGCGACCGTCGTCTACGTCACGCACGACCAGGAAGAGGCTCTCACGTTGTCGGATCGGGTGGCGGTCATGCACAAGGGGCAGCTCGAACAGATAGGCAGTCCACTCGAGCTGTACACCGAACCGCAAAGCGCCTTCGTTGCTGATTTCGTCGGTACGATCAATTTCATTCCGGGCGTGGTCGTCGGATATGAATGCGGCGCCGCGACGATCCGCATCGCCTCCGGCGCGATCATCGAGACTGCCACGACGGGGACGCAGCCACTGCCTGTCGGGACAATGGTGTCGATCGCGGTGCGACCGCAGCACATCGGCGTTTGCCCGCCCGGAGCTTCGGGCGTGACCGGCACGCTGGAGAACCTGGTGTTCTCCGGCGCGAGCCGAACCGCCCACGTCCGTCTGACGGATATGGAAGGGCTGACACTTCGCATACAGGTGCCGAATGAACTTGCCGGCCTGCCAGAACTGGGCGGGATGCTGGCGGTCGCTTTGCCATCCGACAAGCTGAAGCTTTTCCACGCCGAAAACGGGAGGCGCCTGTGAGCATGCCCCGCTCTCCGATACGCGCCTTGCGCGCCCTGGCCGACACCGGTCATGCCAGTCGTTACAGTTCGCTGACATCTGCGATACTCGTCCTGCCACTCCTCGCCATTTTGGCTATTGGCTTCATCTATCCGGTTACCGAACTGGTCGGGCTCAGCCTTTCAAACGGTGGTGCGAGTTACCTGCGGCTTGGGCGGGATCCGCTCTACCTCGGCGTCCTGGCAACCACGATGGCAACTGCAGCGTCCGTCGCCGTCAGTTGCGTGCTGCTCGCCTATCCCGTCGCCTACGCCATGACACGCCTGCGCGGAGGAGCAGCATTGCTGGCTGCCGCGTGCGTCTTCATCCCGCTTTGGACCTCGGTCCTCATTCGCTCCTATGCCTGGATCGTCCTGCTGCAGCGAAACGGCATCGTCAACGAACTGCTTCGCACCACGGGCTTGATCGACCACCCTCTGAAACTGCTCTACACGCAGGGAGCGGTCATTCTCGGCATGGCCCATATTTTGCTGCCCTTCGCAATTCTCCCGATTTACGCCACGCTGAGAACCTTGCCCGCAGATCTCGTCCGTGCTGCGGCCAACCTGGGCGCAGGACCCCTGCGCGGGTTCCTGCTCGTCACCTTGCCGCTCAGTCTACCGGGCGTCTTTGCCGGTTCGGTTCTGTGCTTTGTTCTCGCACTCGGCTTCTACATCACACCGGCCCTGCTTGGTGGACCTGGTTCGATGCTGATGGCGACACTGATCGGACAGCAAACCGTTGTCCTTCTCGACTGGCCGCTCGCCGCAGCGCTGTCAACAATTCTCCTCACCGTAACCCTGTTGACGGTCTTCGTGTTCCGCAAAGCAATTTCACTGAGCAAAGGGTTCCAAAGTGTTCATTGATCGAAACATCGCCCAGCGGGCCCTTGCGGCGGACGGCAGTTCGATGGGCACACGCTCCACTGACATCAAGCTGCAGGTGATCCTCTCCTGCATTCAGACCCTCGGCATCATCGCGCTGCTCTTTTTCCTGATCCTGCCGACCCTCATCATCATCCCGATGTCGATCAGCACCACCGCCTATCTGCAGTTTCCTCCCCAAGGTCTGACATTGGACTGGTACCGGGCGTTCTTCAACGATCCGGACTGGATGTCCGCCACCTGGTTCAGCCTGAAGATCGCTTTCGCCACTTGCTTCGCCGCCACGACCGTGGGGACGATGACGGCCCTGGCACTGGTTCGGGGAGACATACCGTTCAAAGGTTTTTTGCACGCGCTGTCGCTTGCGCCGATGATCGTGCCGCACATCGTGCTCGGCGTGGCACTCTATCTGGTGTTCGCCCCACTGGATCTAACAGGTAGTCTGACAGGCTTTCTGATCGGGCACACGGTCCTTGCAGTCCCCTTCGTCGTGATTACGGTAACGGCCGCCTTGCAACGCGTTGACCCCGCCTTGGAACTGGCCAGCCTCAACTGCGGTGCCAACCGCCTGCAGACCTTTCTGCACGTGACGCTCCCCAATATCGCGCCAGGCATTTTCTCCGGCGCCGTCTTCGCCTTTCTTGCCTCGTTCGATGAGGCGACGGTTGCCTTCTTCATCTCGGACGTGGACGGCAAGACGATCAGCCGCAAGATGTTCGAGGATATCGACTTCAACTTGACCCCCGTCATAGCTGCGGCATCAACGGTAACCGTCGTCGCATCGCTTGCCCTCATCGGCATCGCCCAACTTCTTTCTACAGACAAAGAAACCAGAACCCAGAGGAGTGAATGCCCATGAATTCGACACGACGCCCATTCTCACGCCGGCTTTCGTGGCTTGCCGTTCTCGTCTTCGCGACGTCCGTTATCCAGGCGCAGGCTCAGGAACAGGTCATCATCGCATCCACAGGCGGTGCTTATGACCGTGCCTTGAAGAAGGCCTGGTTCGATCCCTTCACGGCAGAGACCGGTATTGCGGTGATGGTCGTTTCCGCCACGAATGCAGAAATGCGGGCCAAGGCAGCCGCCATGGTCAAGGCGGGCAATATCAACTGGGACCTCTATCTCGACGGAGAGATTCAGGCAGCGTCCGAGGCGCACCGGGAGGTTACCGAAGACCTCACGGAGTTCTGCGCAGCCTATACTGCCAGACCCGATCTTGCCCGCAATGCGTGTGCAGCCGGAGGCGCCTTGCTCCAGTCCACGGCAACCCTGCTCGTCTATCGCAAGAGCGAGACAACAAGGGTACCGGAGACCTGGGCCGACATGTGGGACTTGGCCGGCCTTTCCGGGCGGACGGGCATTCCCGAACTTCGATGATCCCTGGCGCGTTCTTGCCGCGGCGCTCCTGGCGGACGGCGTCGAAAAGGGTGGCCTCTTTCCTCTCGATGTCGACCGAGCATTTCACAAACTGGATGAAATCAGAGACGACGTGACCCTTTGGTGGAAGACCGGCGACCAGAGCGTGCAGGGCTTCCGCAACAACGAATACGACCTCGGCCAAATCTGGTTGACCAGGGCAAAAGCAATGAAAACCGAGGGGCTGCCGATCGACTGGTCATACAAGGCATCCTTCCTGGTTGGCGACCGCATAGCCCTGATCAAGGGCGCCCCCAACAAGAGCAACGCCCTCAAGCTCATAGCGTTCTGGCTCGATCATCCGACCGTACAGGCCGAGGCTTGCGACATACTCTCCTGCACGCCGCCAAGCAGCGAGGCCATCGCGCTGATGTCCGCCGAGGCGCGCAAGTCGATGCCGACAACCAGGGACCTCAAGGACAGTGTGATCATTCCCGACGCTGAGTGGATCAATGCCAACGCCAAGATGCTGCTGCAGCGCTGGAACAATTGGGTGCGGTAGGGGGAGGGCCAAAGGTTACCGAAGTCAGCCGGCCAGTGCCGGCTGACGAAGGTCACAGGAAAAGATTGGGGCAAGTTCAATGACCGACCTCGTTGTCATTCATTCCGAGGATCCAGATTTTTATCTTCTTATGAGCCACATCCTGGCCAGTGCCGGTTTTCCGACGGCGTTGGCGGAGAGTGCGGACGCACTGTCCAAATCCAAAGCTGCCGACGCCCTGGCGACGATTGTGGATTGTAGCGCAGATCCAAGCACCGTTCTCCTCTTTTGCCGCGCCCACAAATCGAACTCCGCAACGGCCCATCTCCCGCTCTTGGCGCTCATTCCGGCACGACAGGAGTGCCACCTTCTCCAATTGCTCAAGGCCGGCATCGACGAAGTCTTCGTCCGACCCGTCTCCCCCGAGCACATCATCGCCTACCTGAACGGCCTTTGCGACAAACGGCACGGTCATGTCCGCGTAAGATCGCAGCCAATCCTGCGTTTTGGCGATCTGGAAATCGATGAGCCCCTGCCCATGATCAAATCCGACATTGGCTCGGCCCAACTCAGTCCCATCGAGTTCCGACTGCTCAAGCGACTTATCGAGGAACCGGGCCGCGTACGGGACCGAAATGATCTGATAGAAGCCGCCTGGCCGCCCAATTTTCATGTCGAACACCGGACCGTCGATGTGCATATCGCTAAGCTCAGACGGCGGCTGGAACAGACGACGGGTAAAAAGATGATTCGGACGATCCGTTCGAACGGATTCGTCGTCGATGGCGCCTAAGGCGGCTTTGAAGAATCTTGATGTTTCTTTAGCAGGAGCTTCGTTGTCACGGCGCGCGCGGCATGGCCTTCTTCCCGCACTGGTAGCAAGTGGAGAGTGTCATGCCCAACGCTCCTGAAGATCCCCGGGATCGGTCCGCCGCTCGTCAGTTCCGTAATACCGCAGCGATGATCACGGCCGCCAGCCCCAACTTCGCGGCAGCCCATTACCAGGGCATCATGGCGATCTATGCAGCACCACGCGATGGCCGCATCGTTCAGCTGGCGCAAGGCGGGCCCCGTATCACCGACTTTGTCCGCTGCTCCTATCTTGGCCTCGACAATCACCCTGCCATCGTTGCCGGTGCTGCGGAGGGGGTCCTCAAAGCCGGCGCCTTGCACTGGTCGTGCGCCCGGACCCGTCTCAATTTCGAGACCCTGGGAGAACTCGAGACCGACCTTTCCAGTCTGTTTCGCGCGAAGGTCCTGACCTTCACCACCGTGCTTGCGGCCAACATGAGCGCTCTTCCGTTGCTGGCATCGGGTCATCTGACGGGAGGGCGGAAGCCGCTGGTCGTGTTCGACCGCTTGGCACACGCGACGCTGGCATATCACAAGGCGACAATTGCCGCAGAAACGAGGGTCGAGACCCTTCCTCACAACGACATGGCGGCATTGGAAGCACTGTGCCGCAGCCACCCAGCCGTCATCTATGTCTGCGACGGAGTGTATTCGATGGGTGGAGCTGCACCGCTTGCCGATCTGCTTTCGTTGCAGGACCGCTACGGGCTCTTCCTCTACATCGACGATGCACATGGCGTTTCCCTCATCGGCACTGAAGGCTCGGGATTCGCACGATCCGTATTTTCGGAATTGGGTGAGCGAACCATCGTCGCCGCTTCGCTAGGCAAGGGGTTTGGCGCGTCCGGTGGCATCCTCATGCTGGGAACAGCGTCTCAAGAGCTGTTGTTCAGGCGATTTTCAGTCGCGTATGCATTCTCCGCTTCGTTGAACACCGCCGCAATCGGCGCCGCACATGCATCGGCAGAAATTCATCGAACGGAGGAGCTCGCCGCAAGGCAGCTGGCACTGCGCCATAACCTGGCCCTCCTTGACGGGCTACTGCCATCACCGGACAGCCATTCCCATCTCCCCATTCGCACCGTTCGCTTCGGTGACGAACTTCTTGCGGTCGCTGCCGCCCGGCAGCTGCTTCAGCTCGGCTTCTACACTTCCGCCGTCTTCTTTCCCACGGTCGCACGTGGTGAGGCTGGCCTTCGGATCTGCCTCACTGCGTCCCACAGCGAAACCGAGATCCGTGGTCTTTGCGCGGCAATCGACAGCATCAGAGAAGAAGTTCGCCAGCACTTGTAAGCCGCCGCGAGATCCTGCCAGAAAGGGAGGCGTGAAATTTGCAAAGATGGCTTCTCAAGATCATTGACCTTGCGTCCACGGCTCAGGACGCCGGCATGCTGAAACGTGAACTGGGCCGTATCGTCGAGCGTGCCGGCTTTGACAAATTCATCTACCTGGATATCCGGCCATCGGGCACGAGGCTGGTTTCCAATGCCTCATTCGAATGGCAGGAGCGATACCTGAGGGGAAACTGGGCATTGCACGATCCCGTCATCATGCTGGCAAGGAAAAGTGTGCGGGCGTTTCGCTGGGAGCTGAAGCAATGGCGCATGCTGGCAAGGTCCCAGGCCGGTGATCTGTTGTCGGCGTCACAGGCGTCGGGCATGCGTGGCGGCCTGTCGATACCTATCAAGACAGGCTTCGGCCACTTGGCCGTACTGACGATGACGACCGTCCAGCCGGAACGATTTGCCGATCTGCCGGTCGACGAAGTGGTTGCGGCGACAGCCGTCGCACAACTCCATTGCCGCCTACAGAATTGCATTGGAACGGCGACCGGGACGATCGTGGCGGCCTTGACGCCGAAACAGGCGCTGTGCCTGCGATGGGCTGCAGAAGGCAAATCGATGAAGGACATAGCGGCGATGGAGGAAATCAAATCATCAACCGTCGTGTTCCATTTGAACAACGCGCGCAAAACCCTTGAAGCGGTGTCTCTGCCTCAAGCCACAGCCATCGCGACAAAGCTCCAGCTGATATGATTTGGGGCCGGGTCGGAGTTTGCGGCACAGAGTGTGCTTCGTCTGGCGGTCGAGACGATCATTTCCGGCAAGATGAGCCACTCGAGCGTCTATGCAGCACCGGGCCACTCCTGCTCCTTGGAACGCCGCCTGTGCCAGCCCGCCCCCACTCACATCGACCATAATGTTGACAACGGCGCCGCTTGAAGTCGCTCTCCAAAGGAGGTGATGCGGTCATGATCGTGCAAGACCAAACCACGCACGAACCGCTCACCTACAGCGTCCTGTAGCTGACGTAACCCGCGAAAATCATCTGCCTTTACGGTCGCGGAAGCCTTGACTTCGATACCAATGATCCGGCCACGTCGATCTTCGATCACGACATCGACTTCATCGCGATCCTTTGTTCTATAGTGTGAGAACGCCATGCGCCTTTCGGACCAGGACGCTAGCTTCATAAGCTCCGAGACGACAAAACTTTCCAGCAGCGCGCCGAACCGGGTTTTGTCTTCAGACAGCCGGACCAACTCATCCTCACGCAATGCGGCGAGCAGTCCGGTGTCGATGAAATGGAGCTTCGGCGTTTTAACGAGCCGACTGAGCCGGTTGTTCGACCATGGAACCAGGGTTTTCACGAGAAACAGACGCTCAAGGATAGCGATGTACTTCTGGGCCGTTACCCCGGACAGTCCTAGCGCCGAACCGAAGCCGCTATTGTTGATCAACTGCCCCGCATGCTCGGCGAGTATATTCAGGAGGCGTGGCAGACGATCGAGCTGATCTATGTTGGCGATGTCGCGGACGTCGCGATCCAGTATCAAGGTGACATAGTCCTCGAGCCATGAGACGCGTCTGGCCACGGAAGCTCGTCTCAGGGCTTCAGGATAGCCGCCGGCTAGAACGACGTTCATCATGTCTTTGCCCAAGACAACCTCACCCTCGACCGCCGGCTCTTCTCCCGCGAACAGGCGATCAAGCATGCGGCCCGGGCTTGACCGGATTTCAGCCTGTGCAAAGGGAAGGAGCGGGATAACGGCCATGCGCCCGGCCAAGGAGTCGGCAATCGTCGGTATGGTTGCCAGGTTAGCGGAACCTGTCAGCAGAAAACGGCCGGCCTCCTCATCATATCTACGCTCGCCTTGATCGCGAGCATCAGGTCGGCGCCCGTTGCACATCGTCGATAACCGCACGCTTGATCCCTCTGATAAAACCAGTCGGATCCGCTTTCGCAGCATTCAGGTACCGGCATCATCCAGTGTGATATAGGGGCGGTCCTTATCCGAAAACATGCGCGCAAGGGTCGTCTTCCCTGCCTGTCGCGGCCCGGTTATCAAGACCACACGGGTATCTGCCAGCGCAGCCTCGACCAGAGGAAACGCCTTGCGTTCAACAAGGGTTAAGGTGCTCGATCATTCGACCATTCTTAATTCATGGTCCGACTAATTTAAAGCATATAGCCGTCTATTTTTAATTCATGCAATGTCCAACTTTCAACACGATATCGCACGGGCGCTTGCGGTGAGCCTCGTCGAACTGGTTGTTCCTGACCAAGACGCCTGAGTTGATCGCACCGGGCGCGATGTCGCAAGCGGATACAAGCAAATCCAAAGTCGCCCTTCACAACCGTATTCAAGTGGGTTATATGTTCTCCACACGGAGAATGATTATGGCTGTCACATCACGCGCTTACACGCCTGCGGAAGCAGCTGCCGTCAGCGAAATCGCCGTGAAGTCGGTGCATAACGCAATCGACAAACGGATCATTGCCCGACGTCTCACTGAAGATGAAGGGCGAGCGCTTTCCGACGATGACTTGCTGCGTCTCAAGCTATGGTATGGGGTCGGTTCGATCCTGTCGGCTGAGCGCCGTCAGCGGCTCTTCGACACGATAGACCAAAATCCCGATGCTGACACCGTTCGAGCAGACGATTATCTGATCGTGGATGTGGCCCGCGCACGCGAACAGCTTGCCGCACGTGCGGAGGCACTTCGGGAAGCAGAACGGGTTATCGGGAGCGTAAAGGGTGTTCTTGGCGGCGAACCGGTCTTCAGTAAGACCCGGGTTCCAGTCAGGACGATTGCCGCCATGAAGGCTCAGGGGGCGACCACCGAGGAGATCGTCGATGGTTATCCGTCGCTCACCACGCGTATGGTCGAACTCGCGGAGATCTGGACCGCCGCTCACCCGGCACGGGGCAGGCCGCGCAAACTTTCCGACCTTGGCGCGACCGTGAAATCTGCAAAGCGTCTCTCGCTGCCGAGGGCCGCCAACAAATCGTCCGACAGCTGACATCGTGAAGTTCCTGATTGATGAATGCCTGCACACGCTCTCGTGGCCGTTGCTCAGGATAACGGCCACGACGGCTTCCATGTAAACTGGTTAGACTTGAGCGGCGAAAAGGATTGGGATCTGATGCCGCGCATCGTTGCTAAACCTTCGTGACCAAAAACGCGCGCGATTTCAGAAAACTCTACGGCAGCGAAGAGATCCATGCCGGATTAATCATCATCGTACCTCAGGTCGTTCCGGCATTGCAGCGAGACCTGTTCGCACTCATCCTGGAGGAGATTGCCGGCGGCGAGGAACTCCTCAACGAGGTCATCGAGATCAGCATCGAGGGCGATGAGGCGGTTCTCAGCCGCTATTCTCTCCCGGCAACCTGAGAACAGTCACTACGCTCATTCCACGAGCAGAGCACCGATCCGCTCTCTATTTCTGCCCCCCAATCCTCGTAAGATCGATGCGAATACCAGCGTTGTCGGGTTTGATCGGATCGTCCTCCGGCTTCAAGGAGGGGGCGTCTTCCCCTTCTTCGTCAGCATCATCGACCTCCACTGCCGATTGCTGGACGACAGCGCCACCCGGATTCTCAGCCTGAAACACACTCTCGCCCTCGAATTTTCCGGTCTGCCAGGCGTGTACCGCATCGTCGAACAGCTGCGGGAACACCTCTTCGCTCGTCGGATTTCCATACCATTTCGCAACAATGCGGAGGATCTTTGCAAACATTGCCGTCCCCATCCGCAGGTTGGCGCAGGGGTCTACGAGATCGCCCTTAAGCTCCGACGCGTCCTTCAGGCCAATGCCCGCCGGGATCTGGGTGAGACCGACCCGCACGACAGAGCCACCAATGTTCTCACGGACAATTTCGAGCGCTTCCTCAGGCGTTTTCGGTTTGGGAACGAGGATCAGACGGCCGCCGGACTTAACCGTGACGACGAGCGGATCGTCCGAGCCGGCCGCCTGTACGAATTGTTCGACGATTGCCGGCTTCAACGATGGGTCGGCACATTCCTTGATCAGCGCAGCATCCAGCATGCGAGCTCCATGTTTCAAATGTTGAATGAGATGACGAGCGGCAGATCAAACAGGCGGGCCCAGGCCTCGCTGCTCGCCTGCTGAATGTCGATGATAGACGTCCCCGCAGTCCACCAGCCGTTTCCGACTGCGACGATGGCGTCGGGGCGGTGGAATGCCGATTGCAACACCGGCCAGACGAGGAGCAGCTCGTAGCAGACCAGCGGCGCGACTTTCGCATTGCCGACGTCGACGACGGGGCTCGCGAAGAAATGTGCCCGCGCGCCGCCTTCATCATCATTGCCATCACCAATCCAGCCTCGCCATGGCTGCCACATCGATCCGGGGACCGGCATCCGCTCCCGGTAGAGAACCTCGTTCTCCTCAGCTGATATCGTCACGAGCACGTTGTCATAGCCCTGCTGATCGATGATTGCCGCTCCAGCCATGACGGTGATGTCCGTCCCGATGAGCCCTTTCTGCCAGAGCCGGCCAACCGTCGGCGTCCAGAAGCCAAGAGCGCTCTCCGGCAGCACGATCGTCGTGCCCGGCGGGTGACCGCGAGCTATATCGATCAGTTCCCTTTGACGATGGAGGCCCGCTTCACGTCCGAGGGATGCACCCATTTCAAGGTCGACACCGATCCACGACGCAGGTAGAACCGGCGGTGTCCACTCGGCGGCGGACCAGAGCCATAAGCCTGTCATGGCCATGGCTGCAGCCGGCCGATATTGCGTCGTCATGACGCCCAGGCCGGCTGCCATCGCTGCCAGACCCCACCATCCCCAACCTGCGAACAAGACGCCGGCTGCGGTGATCGGATGTGCCCATCCCAGAATGCCAAACGGTGGAACCGCCATGGCACCGCAAGCAGCCACGTATCGAAGCGGCCTCTGCCATCCCTGGTGAACCGTCCAGAGCACGGAATGTACGATGACAAACGCAGAGGAAGCGACCAGCCAAAGCAGAAGACCGGGCCAGATATCCTGTTCATAGAAGTTCGCAACCCCCAGCGGCAAGCCACGCGATGCAGCGAGGAAGTATGCCCCGGAGATGGCAGCCGCCTGCAGGCGCGTCCGCGCCAAAGACCAGAGCAGCGGGAAGGCCGCCACTATCGGAAGCAGGAGCGCATCACCACTCCAGCCGATCCAGCCGGTGCTGGTAGAAAGTGCGACAAGCACGACCGTCCGAAGAAGTTCACGGCGCATAGGTCCATACCTCCTGCGCCAATCCGAGGATGCCGTCCATTGGAAGAGGCCCGAAATACCGGCTATCGAACGACCCCGGAAATTCGGAATGTAGAAAGACCGTACCAGGCGGAACGACACCACCGTCATGAGGCGCCATCTCGCGCCCTTGGCCATCCATCCGAGCGACACGCGAATGAGGCATCGGCCGACCATCGACACGCACATCGTCACTGATTTCGATCACCTGTCCGGATGTCGCCACAACGGTCTTGATCAGTGGCGCGACGCGGCCGGCGCAGAGCCCGAAGCGCAGATATCCTCGCGCGCGCGCCTGGCGCATTTCGTTAGTGGCCGGGGGGCAGATAAAGACCAGATCGCCGACCAGGATCGGGCGATCGGGTTCGACGATCCGCCACAGACCCAGCGGTTCGCTCGGCGTCAGATTGACCCTGAAGCCTGCACCTCCGAGCAGCACAATAAAGCCAAGCGTGAACAGGCTGACGCTGGTGATCCGGTAGAGCCAGACAAGCCGGCTGAGGCGCCGGAGTATTCTCTCTCGATGGCGCATTTTCATATCAGGGTAAGCCCCTGGGATCTCGTCTGGCGAAGTGTCTCAGCCTGCTTGAGTGCCGTCACACTTCGCTCATGGGCAGACAGCTGCTGCACCGTCCGCATCGTGTTCCAAGCCTGTTGCACTTCGCTCTTCTGCGCGGCGTTCATCCCCGCGGTAACCCGTTGGAACGCCTCGCCATTCGCCTCCTTGGCAGCGAGCGGCAGGAATGTCCGTTCGCCAAACCGTTCGGAGACGGCCTTGGCGAAACCTTCGAGTTCCGCCTTCACCATTTTGTCGGCAAGCGCATATTCAAGACCTGACGGCAGGTCTTTACGGTCGATGGCGTCACGCACCCGTTCAAGCACACTTTTCGCATTGGACGAGAGAGCTGGGATCACCAGCGCGACCTGTCTACGCACCGCCAGTTCCTCGGCGTGATTTCGTCGTTCTGCCGCGCCGCGCTGGCGAAGATAGTCGCTGATGCTGTCGGCAAGCGGCGTGACATTCTTGAGCGCCTGCTCGCGGTCCGATCTGTCGGTGCGGCTTGCGAGCAGACCGGTCTTCCCTTTGAGGGTGCCGAAGGTTTCAGGCTCGCTGGTGATCTTTGCAAGCGTCGTTGCCGCGGCCGACTGGTCGCGCAACATCGCGTCGACATCAACGGCTTTGAAGGCACTTTCCGGCTGAGCATAAACATGGTGGAAGCGCATCGACACTTCCTCCCACTGCTTCTTCAACGCCGGGTCGCCCGCAATCTTGTCTTCGACTGCCTGGCCGACGGATTTCGGGAAAGTGGTAATGCCTGATACCATGGGCTTGGCCTCCTTTGCTGGTCTGAGAACTGTGCTCGATGTTGAGGTTGCGAAGCCGAGTCTGGCTCCGATGGCCGCAAGCCGGCCAGCGAGATCGAGGAGCCTCGAGCTCTGCCGAACTGTCCATTCGAGACGATCGCGGGCAACGGTTCTGGCCACGTTGACAAGGTGAAGGCCGCGGGTTTCGGCGAAACGGAGTGCCTGCCGGTAGATGTTGCCGCCGGCATAGTCGAGCGTCGTTTCCTTCGAATTCTTTCGCGACAGCATCTCGACCAGACCGCCAGCCTTGGCGAAGGATCGGCGGCCGTAATAGACGCCGAGATCTTCGCGGTGGCGGGTCATCGCCACATAGGTGAGGTGCCGGTCCAGCGACAGCGATGCAAGCATCTTGACCCGATCGACGGTTGCGCCCTGGCTCTTGTGCACGGTCGTGGCATAGCCATAGTCGACATTGTTGTAGAGGCGCTGCTCGACCGAGACCTGGCGCAGATGCTCACCTTCGCCGATCGTGACCACGATACGACCGGGCGCCGCCTCCACCACCTTGCCCAGCATGCCGTTCTTGACGCCGATCGAGCCCTCGTTCTTTAGGAAGACAATCTGGTCACCGGCTGCAAAGCCTCTGACACCATCGGTCGTCTTGAACGCAAAACCGGGGTCGATGATGCCCCGCTCGATAAGCTTGGCGCGTGCCAGCTCATTTAGCATGCGGACATCACGACGCAGATGCGCCAGGATCAATGTGGACTTGTTTGGATCGTAGTCGCGGTTCCAATCGGAGATGAGGTTGGTGGCGGCATCTGCCTTGAGCTCGGCGCCGTTCAACTTGCCGTTGGCCTCGTAGGCTTCGACGGCCTTTCCGACATTGCCCCGCGCGAGATCGAGCGATGCGTCGCGCATCCATTGCTCGTTCTGGCGATAGATGGTTTCCAGTTCCGCATAACCGATGCGTTCGGCAATAGCCCGAAAGGCAGCACCCGCCTCGATTGGCTGCAACTGCTCCGGATCGCCGACGAGAACGAGCTTGGCGCCAGACCTGGTGACGGTTTCCACGAACAGCGCCATCTGCCGGGACGAGACCATGCCAGCTTCGTCGAGAACGAAGATCGTCTTGTCGTCGAGCTGGCCACGACCCTGGTTCCAGCACAGCTCCCAGGACGACAGGGTGCGGGAGGGAATCTCCGCTTCCTTCTCCAGGCCTTCGGCTGCCTTGCCGGCTAGCGCCGCACCGACGACTCGGTAGCCGGCCGCCTCCCAGGCTTCGCGCGCAGCCTTCATCATGGTTGTCTTGCCAGCGCCGGCGCGACCGATAACGGTGGCGATCCGGGCGGCGCCTGTGACATGCTCGATCGCCGTTTTCTGCTCGCCCGGCAGACGGTCGTGCCGGGCGAACGTCGCCTCGAGCACGGCATTGCGAACGCCGTGCGAGGATCGCTGCGAAAGCCAGATCGCTCGGTTGGCCATTTCCGCTTCCAGCCGGATCAGTTCACGCGTCGTGTACTTGGCCGGCGCGCGCACGCCAGTTGTAAAGTCGACCCTCTCCCGGTCGAGCCGCAATGTGTCCGGGCTCTGCAGGAGGCGCGCCATCAGACTCTGAAACTGACCTACATCGTCGATATAGCGGTGCAGGATTTTGGCGACGTCACGTTCGTCGAATACGCTCATTTCTCGCGTGATCAGGTCGAGCACGATCTCCGGATTACGCTGTATTTTGCGGGCATTTTCCGCCCGGCGCTCTTCCTGCAGCTCCAGGCGCTCCAAAGCAGCAGCCTCTCCCTTCTCGTCCGCTTTACGCTCGATCGCCTTGGCGCCGACACCGAGATGGATGGTCGGCGTCAGCTCGATGCCCTGCTTTTCGAACGACCGGCCATCGACACGGATATCGAGCCCGGCGAGCGCGAGATGCCGGTTCTGGCAGGCGAACCAGCCATCGCGAAGCGCGTTGAAGTCCGCGAGCCCTCCAGCCCAAAGCTCATAGACGATCTTCCCCGCGTCGTTGCGAAGTGGCTGGCCATCCGGGCCGGTAACAGCGACCTTCTTCGATCCGAAACCATCTTCGGTCAGCGGTCGTAACGTGGTCATCAGATGGATATGCGGATTGCCCGGCGCATCATGAAAGACCCAGTCGGCCACCATGCCCTGGGCCGTGATATGTCTGGCCACAAAATCCCGCACAAGCTCCACGTTCTGCTCGGCCGATAGCTCGATCGGAAGCGCTATCGTCACGTCCTTGGCGAACTGTGCATCGGAGCGTTTCTCGAAATACTCGACCTTGTTCCAGAAGGCTTCCGACGCACCCAACACGGACCGGTCGGCAATCATCGATTGCAGCCATTCCGGGGCATCGACCGGTACGACAAACTCCTCATGCAGCAATCCTTGCTTGCGCGTGTAGTCGATCGTCCGGGCTTCCCGCTCGTAGTCCATTTTGGCGCAGTGCCGATACGCCGCCGACAGCACGGCGCTGCGGCCCGAACCGCGGGCGACGATGCTGACTGAGAAGTGCGGGACGGCCATCGCCAGAAAAGCTCCTTCGATCGAACAAAATCAATGCGTTCGGAAGGAGCGGAATGCCCCGCCGAGGGCAAAAGCAGAGCGTCGCATCAGCGACGTATAATTGCGCCCTTCGGATCCGCTCCTTGCGAACGGTCGGGATGATGCTCAAAAGCGTAGGCTCCGCCTACTCGCATTTCTGTTAGTAGATCGGCACGCCGATCTGAACGACTCTGGCCGCGTGAACCACGATGGGCAGCAACAGAGGACAATCCAGAGATGAAGAAACCATCCTCCAAGATCCGCGAGGAAATCGCCAAGCTCCAGGAACAGCTCAAGCACGCGGAAACGAGAGAGGCTGAGCGCATCGGCCGCATCGCGCTGCGGGCAGGCCTTGGCGAGATCGAAATTGACGAGACAGACCTTCAGGCCGCGTTCGAGGAACTGGCGAAGCGCTTTCGCGGAGGCAAGCGCTTCACGAGCGGAAGGAAAGCGGCGGCAGAAGGGAGCGCGGGCAGCCGGCAATCCGAGACGGTCGCGTCTGGCGCGGGCTCGAGCAGCCCTAGTGAGGCTTGAGCGAATGAGCAGGAACGCAACGTCCGATGCCCGGAAGAAGGACACGCGCGACAAGATCGAGCTTGGTGGCCTGATCGTCAAAGCCGGCCTCCGCTTCGAAAGACGGGCGCTTCTGCTCGGCGCGCTGATCGAGCTGCAGCAACGTCTGAAGGCCGACGGCAGCGAGCGATCAAGGTTGACGGCAATAGGGGCGGAGGCGTTCGGCAATGAAAGCGAGTAGGATCGTTCTCGTCATTCTGCCCGTGGCCATGATGTGTGCTGCCCTATTCACGATGACCGGCATCGAGACATGGCTTGCCGGGTTCGGGAAGACTGAAGCGGCAAAGCTTGCCTTGGGACGGGCAGGGGTTGCCGCTCCTTACATGGCGGCTGCGGCACTTGGCCTGATCTTTCTGTTCGCGGCGGCGGGATCGGCGAGCATCCGCACCGCAGGCTGTGGCGCAGTAATCGGAAGCGCCGCGGTCATCCTGACGGCTTGCGTGCGGGAAGGCGTGCGCCTTGCAGCGCTGTCCTCCCAGGTGCCAGTGGGAAAATCCACGCTATTATATCTTGATCCATCGACCATGGTCGGCGCCGCCGCAGCGCTGGTATCCGGCTGCATTGCGATACGCGTGGCGATGCTCGGCAACGCCGCCTTCGCCCGTGCTGCGCCGAAACGGATCATCGGCAAGCGTGCCCTGCACGGCGAGGCCGATTGGATGAAACTTGCCGAAGCGGAGAAGCTCTTCCCGGACTCTGGCGGCATCGTGGTCGGAGAGCGGTATCGCGTCGACGGCGACAGCGTCGCCAGCGTCTCTTTCCGTGCCGGTACCAGAGAAACGTGGGGCGTCGGCGGCAAGCCTCCGCTACTCTGCTTCGACGGCTCATTCGGCTCCTCGCACGGAATCGTTTTTGCAGGATCGGGTGGTTTCAAGACCACCTCGGTGACGATCCCGACAGCGCTGAAGTG
This sequence comes from Mycoplana azooxidifex, assembly GCF_014196765.1. GTDB lineage: Bacteria > Pseudomonadota > Alphaproteobacteria > Rhizobiales > Rhizobiaceae > Mycoplana > Mycoplana azooxidifex. Next base: position 79,612 of record NZ_JACIEE010000013.1, on the reverse strand, counting down.
GGGTGGGCCGCTTATCGTGCTCGATCCGTCGAACGAGGTCGCACCCATGGTGTCGAAACATCGTGAGGAGGCGGGCAGGCGGGTCAGGATTCTTGATCCGCGCAAACCCGCAACCGGCTTCAACGCCCTCGACTGGGTCGGCCAGTATGGCGGCACGAAGGAGGAGGATATCGCCTCGGTCGCCTCATGGATCATGAGCGACAGCGGTCGCGCAAGCGGAGTGCGCGACGACTTCTTCCGCGCCTCCGGCCTACAGCTTCTGACGGCGATCATCGCCGATGTCTGCCTTTCCGGCCACACACCGAAGGGGCAGCAGACGCTCCGCCAGGTCCGCGAGAATTTGTCCGAACCCGAACCGAAGCTGCGACTGCGCCTGCAGGACATCTATGACAATTCGGAATCGGATTTCGTGAAAGAGAACGTAGCTGCCTTCGTCAACATGACGCCGGAAACCTTCTCCGGTGTCTATGCCAATGCCATCAAGGAGACACACTGGCTCTCGTACCAGAACTACGCGGAGCTGGTTTCTGGTTCGACATTCCGGACCGAAGATATCGCATCGGGTAAGACGGACGTGTTCATCAACATCGACCTCAAGACGCTCGAGACCCACGCCGGGTTGGCGCGCGTCGTGATCGGCTCGTTCCTGAACGCGATCTACAATCGCGATGGCGCAATGGACGGTCGCGCCCTGTTCCTGCTCGATGAGATCGCCCGCCTCGGCTACATGCGCATTCTGGAGACCGCGCGAGACGCCGGCAGAAAGTATGGCATCACGCTAACAATGATCTACCAGTCGATCGGCCAGCTGCGCGAAACCTATGGCGGGCGAGACGCTTCCAGCAAGTGGTTCGAGAGCGCGAGCTGGATCAGTTTTGCCGCCATCAACGATCCGGAAACCGCCGACTACATCTCCCGTCGCTGCGGCATGACGACGGTCGAGATCGATCAGGTCAGTCGCAGCTTCCAGTCACGCGGGTCGTCGCGGACTCGCTCGAAACAGTTGGCAGCCCGGCCGCTCATCCAGCCACATGCCCACCACGCCCTGTGCGATATCGTTGCACTCGCGAATCGCAGCCTGGAGGATCAATGCGTCAGCAGACCAAGCCGTTCTTCGTCGAACGAAAACCGTCCCGCAAACCCAAGCCTGACGCCCAAAAACCGTCGATCTGGGGAAGGCTGGATGCTGACATTGCACAAGGTCTCAAGGACAAAAATGATACGGATAACGCGGCCGCCACAGGTGGTGACGACCGCGCTTGAGCATTAGGCCGCAGCCTTCACATCGGCTTCCGGCTGCAAGGAATGAAGGAAGCTCACCGCGCGCTGTGCGTGAGCCGCCGTCTGGAAGATCGCCCGCTTGTCGTTGGCCAGCACCGATAGCCACGACTGGAGATAGGATGCATGATCCGGCCGCGGCTCGAGCTCCGGTACGATGCCGAGATCGGCGCACAAGAAGCAACTGCCGAGCTCGGCAATGAGTTCTTCTCGGGCGCGTTCCGTCCGGTCCTTCGCATATCGGGAAAGGTCACGTCCGACACGATGTTCCGCCGCCGTCCAGTGCGTCGCCTCATGGCTGAGGACAGCCGCGTACCCGGCAGCATCGCGAAACGCCTCGAAGGGCGGCATCTGGATATAGTCCATGACCGGCGAATAGTAAGCCTGGTTTCCGCCGTGCCGGATAACCGCGCCGGTGTTGCGGAAGAAGCGATCGGCGCTTTCAATTCGCTCGACGGGATCCCGCACCTTGGCCGGCCGGGTAGAATAGGTGTCGGGCAAACCTTCGATCTGCTCGATATTGAACACCGAATATGCCTTCAGGAACGGGATTTCCCGATCGACATCATTGCCGTTTCCGTCGGCCACCGACTTGGTGAACCGGCTGGCGAAGACGACCGTCGAGCCCGTTTCGCCCTTCCGCACGGCTCCGTCCAGTTCGAGGGCCTGCTTGAAGGTCATCCACATCGAGGAGGAGAAGCCGCGCGACATCTGCTCCGACCACAAGAGCAGCACGTTCATGCCGGAATACGGAAGGCCGTTGTGTCGCACGGGCCGGGTGATCCGGCCATCGGTGTTGGCGGCGCTCCATGGCTTCATCCAGGGACGCACGCCCATTTCGAGATCCTCGACGATCCGATCGGTGATCCGCGTGTAGATGTCGATACGATCCGATTCCGCTTTCTTCGTCATGACTACTTCTCCTTTTCAGGGACCGCGCCTATCGCGGCCCGTCACGGAGGTCCGAAGTCATACCAGGGCGCGCCCTTCCGCAGCAGGGGATGAACCTTGGCATTGCGATCCGACGAAAGATGGAAGCCACCATGGCCTGATGTCATGTGGGCGACGACGCCCTCGGCGTAGACGACCGCCATCTGCGATCCACCCCAGGGGGTGCTTGCCGACATGCGGGTCTGCACGCGGTTCAGCTTGGCCAGATCGCGTTTGTGACCAGCGGTGTCGGCCATGGCAAGGACCAGGTCACCGATGCGGGCGACGGCCAAGCCGTCCGCGCTGGTGGCAAACTCCACCCCCGAAAGATCGGGGGTGGGTGCTGGCATCTTCGACTGGAGGGCGGCGGTCATGCTGCAACCCTCTTGTCGACGTCTTCGTGATGCTCATCATCATCGGGCAGATCCGCATCCCGCGGTTCACCTACGACCACAGCGTCGGCATCGTGTTCCGCCTGATCTTCCGATGGGTTATCGAGATCGCAGTCCCCGTCATCCTGGGACCCCGCGCCGATGACATCCGTGGCAGCGCCTGCCCGGATCCAGTCGAGCAACTCGTCAGCTGGCGGCGCGAAACGACCCGAGGGGTGGACGAAGTGCGCGCAGGCAAAACGCTCGACGAGCGCTGCGCGGGTTTCTCGTACCTTGGGCCTTGACTGGACGGCAGCTTCGGCGCAAGAGGCCTCCAGCGCCTGGCGCGACAGGCATAAGAGGAAATCTTCCGAGCCCATGTTCGGCAGAAATTCGTCGGCGCCGATCGCCTCGCCGGCAATGCGCGAGACCATGCCACTGTTGGACATGCCCCGCCGGCACGATAGGACGTCGATCAGCACGGAGCGAACGGCGACCCTGAGCGTATCCTGATCGAAGGCCAGCTTGCCATGCTCGTCAAACAGTCCGACCGCATGGCGCAAGAAGCGCTTGCCGCCGTAGAAGGTCCCGTCTGCGCCGGAGTCGACGCGGACATTCTGGCCGGCGAAGGCCAGCACCATCAGCGCCATCAGCATGTCATCCTCGATCGGCGCGCGGCCAAGCGCATCGTGCAGGGCATCGGTGCGGAAATCGCCGATCATATCATGGCCCTTCTGGGTGACGTCCGGCCGGGCCATGGGCATGGCGATCGCGTCGCCATCATCACTGCCGGCGGCAGATCCATCGCCACCAGCGCCCTTCGGCTTTGCAGTCTCGGGCATCCGGTATTGGATCGTCTGCACCTTGCCATCGCGGTCGAGATAGAGCGCCGTGTGATCGGACTTCGACGGCTTGCCGTAAACCTGGCTCGCCTTCTTCGGCAGTTCCGGCTGGCCCCAGCTGTTGACCTCGACGATCGCGCCGCGCTTCGGCAGGTTGCTCGTCATCCATTCGTACTGGGCGCCGAGGAAGCCCTCGACATTGGTGGTGTAGCGGCCGTCCTGGTCGGCCGGCGCGAAGAGATCCTCCACCCATTCGATCCCATAGGCCTGAGCCAGATCGTCGCCAAAGCTCGCATCCTTGGCATGCATCCGCTTCTTCGTGAGCGCATTGGCAATCTGCCACCAAGGAGCCGTGTCGCCCTTCTTCGGCTTGTGAGCCTTCCAGACCTCCTTCTGGTCGACCTGCCCTGCTGCCGCAATCACCCGCAACTGCTGCTCGGACGGCATATCGCCCAGCACCATCTGTTCGAGCATGGCCGGCAGGACGTTGGCGAGCAGGCGCAGCTTGCGGATCTGGCGGACGGGAAGGGCAAGAGCGACAGCAATCGCTTCCTCGGTCCAACCGAGAGCGACCAGGCGTTCGATGCCGCGCCATTGATCAACAGGATTAAGAGCCTCGCGGACGCTGTTCTCGACCATCGAGCGCATCGCACCGTTGTCGTTCGCGGCGTCGGCCACGAGGATTTCGATTTCTTCCAGGCCGGCCGCGATGGCAAGGCGCACGCGGCGATGGCCGGCGTCGATGATGTAGCCGTTACCACCATCGGTTTCCGGCGCGACCACCGGCGGCTGGACGATGCCGACGGCCCTGATCGTCGCCAGCATCAGCGCGTCGGCCTGCGGCGACGACTTAGACTGGCGCATCCGGTCGGGGTTTTCCTTCAGCGCGCGCGGGTCAACCTTCATGATCTGCATGGGATTTGTCCTTTCGGGAGTGTTCCGGACCGGCGCCTTGCCAGCCCTTCCTGTCTTCATTTTTTCTCGAAGACACCTCCCGGACCGCCGAACGGCCGGACCGACGCAACTGCGACCGAGCATCCCTGCTGCGAAGGACGAGCGGGGCTGACAGCCCTGCGAAGGACAAGTGGCCGGGATCGCGCAGGCGGCGGTTGGCCATGGCGAACTGGTTGGCCGCACCCTCGCCAACATCCTCCAGCCGGCGGATCGAGGTATCACCCGACAGGGCAGCGGCGATGAATCGGGCCTTGCGCTCGTTGTTCTGCCACATCGAGGCGTCGAGCGAGCCCTCGGTCGCGTAGGCGAAGATAGAGCGCCAGAAACTCGCGCGCCGCTTGGGCGAGGCAATGGCCTGGCACGACCAGCATCGCCTTGGCGATCAGCCCAAGCCGGTGCTGTTCCATGATGGCGGCCGCCATCGTCATCGTCTTGCCGGCGCCGACGGCATGGGCGAGATAGGTCGAGCCATCGGCAATGATCCGCCAAATCCCACGCTTCTGATGCCCGTACAAAGTAAAGGCGCCAGAGGCGCCGGGGAGTTTCAGATGCGAGCCGTCGAATTTGCGTGGCGCAATGTTATTGAAGCGATCATTGTAATCGCGGGCAAGCCGGTCGGTGCGGTCCGGATCTGTCCAGACCCAGTCCTGAAACGCCTGCTTGATCCTCTGCAATTTGTCGCGGGCGGCTTCGGTATCGACGACGTTGAGCACCCGGCGCTCGCCGTCGGCATCCTTGAAGACGTCGAAGATCTGGGTAACCCGGCTGTTCAGCGCATCGGCCAACAGGTCGCCGGCATGGCGGCGGCTCGTTCCCCACACCGACGTGCCGGCGGCGCTATAGCCGAGTTGACGCGCTTCTACCGTCCAGGATCCGAGCTCCGGCATATGGTGGATGCGGATATCGGCCTCCATCTTCTCCTTGACGAAGGCGACGACATCGGCGGCCGGTATCCACGGCGCGCCGAGTCGGGCGGTGATATCCGAGGGTCGGAGGTCAGCTGGCTGAACATCCCGGAGGGCGCGGACATTGCGCTCATAGAGCGGATCGTGCTCGGCCGCGGCCTGCGCGACGGTGAGCTTGGTACGAACAGCCCCGGAGAGATATCCGTCGGCGGTTTGCCACGATCCGTCGGCAGGATCGCGAAAGATGGCCTCGCCCAGCTCATCGACCACTGCCGCGGGATCGCTATGAAGCAGCTCGGCGATATGGTCGAGATCGACGTGACCACGTTCATTCAGCACGATGGCAAGTGCATCTGCGGGAGAGGTGATGGTTGGCGCAGCCGGCGGGGCAATCACCCGTTCGGAAAAAATCGGACCCGGTTTCGCCGTGTCGGTTTCAAGATCATAGTCCTCGATGGAGGCAGCCAGCCAGCAGTCGGGATCGTCACGAAACGGCGCGAGATTCGGCTGGCGATGGGTTTCCTTGACCTCACCGGTCTCGATATCCTCCTGAACTGAGGCAACTGTGTGATTGATCGGACCGAAATCACGAACGAAACTTGACCAGGCGATGCGCAAGCGAACCTGAAGATCGCGCCAGGGCCGGTCGGTCTCCTGGGCTTTCAGGACCTCGCGCACGGCATCGCGGACCGGGATCAACTTGGAGATGATCCGGACGTGCTCTTCCGGCACGCCTTCGCCTGAGCGACCCTTGCGCATGGTGACCGGTACGGCCGAGCCGTCGAGCATCTGCATCAGGCCCTTTGCCCGGTCGAGGAAGAAGCTGCCCTCACGGACAGCGCCGTCCTTCGGCTGTAGATCGACGATTTCCCCGAGCTCGTCCTCCAGATCGATATCGATGGGCGTCGGCTCGCCGTCGTAGAGATCACTCGGCAGGAGCTCGATGGCTGCGGCGAGGGCAGTTTCGAGATCCTCACCGCGACGGCGGCAAGTATAGGTCTCTCCGAACGGCCCCGAGGTCAGCGCATGGGTGCCCAGCACGAAATCGGGATGCCGAGCGAACCAGCGATTGACGCGGATCGCGCCTTCGTCGTCGGTGGCTGGCCTGATCTCATCGACATCGAGCCACATCTGGTCGCCTTCCGGCTCTCCGGTCTTGCGCTTGCGGAAGAAGAGGATGTCGACGACGACATCCGTGCCGGCGTCACGGCGGAAGCTGCCCTCGGGTAGGCGGATCGCGGCGATCAGGTCAGCGGACTTGGCGATATGCTCACGTGCCGTCGTATCGGCCTTGTCCATCGTGCCATGTGAGGTGACGAAGGCGGCGAGCGCGCCTGGCTTCAGAAGGTCGATCGACCGGGTGATGAAGTAGTCATGGAGGCGAAGTCCGAGCGACCGGTAGGCGCGGTCCGAGCGGACGGTGCGATCGGAAAAGGGCGGATTGCCGATGGCGAGATCGTAGACTGGCGCCAGCTCAGTGCGGGCGAAGTCGCCATTGATGATCCGAGCCTTCGGCTGAAGCAGGCGCACGATGCGGGCGGTGACCGGATCAAGTTCGACCCCGGTAACGTAGGCCGCGTCGCGATATGGTTCCGGCATCAGGGCCGGGAAGAGGCCCGTGCCGATACCAGGTTCCAGCACCCTGCCGCCGCGCCAGCCGAGTTTCTGTATCCCGGCCCAAATCTCCCGGATGATGAACTCTGGGGTGAAATGCGCATACTGGGTGCATCGTGCCAGCGACGTATAGTCGGCTTCGGAGACTGCAGTTTCCAGCGAAGAACCGAGGTCGTCCCAGCCGTGCCGGAAATCGACATCGCCCGGCCGCCGGAACATGCCGTTGGCGAGTTCGCCGGCGCCGAAGCCGGTAAAGCAGATCAGCTGCGCCTGCTCCTTCGGTGTCGCCGGTCGTTCCTGCTTGGCGATGCAATCGGCGACGAGGATCGCCGCGACATTCGCGCGGGCGCGATCCTTGCAGGAGGCGGCCAGTCCGCGGTCGCCGTCGAGATAGAAGTTCGTCCGAAGCCTCGCGCGCCGGACAGGCGTGCCAGCGACGGGGAGGGCAGGTGCTGGCGCCGGCGGCGTGGGATCCGGACCGTCGTCATTCGCAGCATCAGGCGGGAACCCACCCAAAGCGGTAACGCCAAGCCCGAGGCCGGAGGAAAGTGCGCTCGAGCCGAACATGTCGAGCGTAAAAAGATCATTACTCATGGGAAAAGCTCCTTTGAATTGAGGGCGTGCGCCATCGATCGGCCCAGGGGCTGGCCGTCCTTGGCGGTGATGCAGGGGGATGGTCTGGCTCAGGCAGCCAGCGATGCGGGGAGGTGACGCAGATTCACCGGCAGTTTGGCTGCGATTTCGTCGTCGCTCAGCGTGTCGAGCAGCTTGAGGAAGGTGCCTTCCTTGCCGCCGTAGAGCATGACTGTGCGATGACCCTGCATCGACTTCGGCCAACGGTCGCCGGTATAGCCGCGATAGTCGTCGGTGGTCGTGCTCCAGATATGCTCGAGCCGTTCTTCACGGCTCATTGCCTGAACCGGCCGAATCTCCCGATCGACGATCGTGGTCCGCATAGCCTCGATCGAGTTCGGGTCCGAGAGGTCGCAGTATGTGTGAAAGTATCGGACGGCGCCATCGATCCGGATCGCGTAAAACACCGAGGTTACCGAACCGATCATGAACTCTCGCATCGCAAAGGTCGGACCGCGCATCCAGAGCGGCGGGAGGATGTCGAGCATGTAGCTATAGGAGCTCTCATCGATCTCGAACCATTCTCCGGCATAGACGGCAGTCTGATCACCGCCGAAACGGTCGGGGCGCTTCGCGTGCCGGTCGAACATGCGGAACATGTCGGCGCGCTTGGCTGCACCCTGAAACACTTTGCGGGGGAGGGATATCGAGGTCATCAGCTTGATCCTTTCGGGATTTGGGACCGAAGGCAGCACTGTCGTTTCGACCTTACTATCCTCTTCAGTCCTTCATGACCCCTCCCGCGTTGCCGGCCTCGTGTCCGGCCGGGTCAAGGGCCGGCGCATGCCGGGCGAAGCCTCCCTTGATGCGGCCGGCGCGCATGCGGCAGGCCCACCTTTCTTTTCTATCTTCCTTTCCTGTTTTTCCTTTTCCCTGCTTTGGAGGACCTCGTTCCAGTCCACCGCCGGCGGACGTAGCCTCTGCCAGTCGCAACCGGACGCCTCGGCGAGCGCACGCAATCGTTCAGCGTAGACGTCCCCTTGGGTATTGGCATCCGTGGCGGCGACCAGGGTAAGTCCCGGCCGAATAGCAAGTGCGGCAAGTGCTGAATCTGTGGCCGGAGACCACCCACCGCCAGTGCTGAGATAGAGAGTTCCGGCCCGCGGACCTTCAAGCGCTGCGAGGCTCATCGCGTCGATTGCGGTCTCGGTGACGCAGAGACGAGAGGCATCGCCTGGTCCTAACCGGAAAAGAACCTTCGAGCCCCCGGTCGAAAAGCCGCGCCAATCCGGCCCACGTTCCTCCCAGCCGACAACGCAGCCATGGCTGTCGACATGGGCCGCCCACATACTGCCAAAGGGTCCTTCGCGAAAGACACACTCACGGATGGCCTGCCGCACGATGGCCGGCGGGATCCAGCGCACCCAGCGAAGATAGCGCCAGGCGCCGGAACCGGGCGACGGCGCGCGCCGGATTCTCCAACGTTCGGCAATGTCCTCTGGCGGCCTTGATGACCGGGAGAACCTCCATTCCGGTCGTGACAACTGGAACCCGACCAGCGATGCGACCGCTCCCGCTGCTGTGGGGAATGGGATTGTTTCGAGAAACATGGCAAGGCCGAAGACATCGCCCTTTTCGTCGCTGAGCGGATCGAACCAGCCTCGTCCGTCGTGCGTCACGATGACGATGCTGCCGCCACGCCGGTATTTGACTGCGCGTCGCGTGCTTTCTTTCATATCGATTTCGTAGCCGGCCTGCTCCAGCACGGCTTCGCAACTGACTTTTGCGCGCAGCGCCTCTAATTCTTCTCGTATCATATTTTCTTCGGCCGCAGAGCGGCCGTCCCTTCTTGATTCCCGTATTTTGCGGGCCACCTTCAACTCGCCGCGAAGAGCGGAGGGTGCAAGAGCGCTGCAAGCAACTGACAAAAGTTTCAGCGATGTGCTGCGGCGAAGCTTCCCTTGCGGCCGACAGGTCGCCAGCGGCAGAAACAGGCGGGTCTCAATGAAACCCGCGGGGGAAATATTCATGCACGATCTCAAGATCGTCTTCGTCATCGAGTTCGTCGGACGGAAGGACGCCGAATTCGTCGCCGGATTTGAACAGGGTGATCGGGACCATCAGGTCATTGCAGAGGTGGAAGGCGTGAGACTGGGCGAGGGAAAGATCGTGTGCCATGTTCAGGTGCTCCATCGGAAGCGGGCCAATTCCCGCTGATGGCTCCTCAAAGGAACAGGTACGGTCGCGATCACCGCGACAACGAAGGCGGAGCGGCGGCAGCTTGCTAGCCGACCCCTTGAGGGTTGATCGACGGAGATCCGGACCTGGTCCAGGACGCCATGAATGGAAGCGGGGTTGGACTGCCTCCGATGTTGCGCTAACGGGATGCTCGATTTCTTACCGGCGGATTTGACGCGTGACCGCCGCGTGTATGACTTGACGCCAAAATTCGGATCGGCAAAACCGAGCGTGATTTATTTCCTTCTGCCTGACCAGACGCAGCAACAGGAAATGTTCCCCTCTGCAGCCATACACAAGGACGAAATTGATGAAGCGACCACAAAAAAACTTCGTGGTTGAGTACAAGGGCGGAAGCCGGCGGAAGCCACAGAAACCGACCTCCATCTGGGGAAACCTGGACCTTCAGTCCATGTCCCGCGACGTCGAAGCCGAGGCGCAATCCGAGATCAGCACTCAAACCATGAGGAGCTCGCTCCGTCACTCTGAGCGCCAACAAAACGAAATGAGGCTGTTGACACCTGCAATGGGTCAGCGAAAGACTTCACTGCCACCACAGGAGGAAAATATGGCCGATGAGACCAGCACAGTCGTTAGCCCGGACAGCGTAAGCGCAGATGTAGTTCCACCTCCCCCGGAAAAGAAACGCCGGGGGCCACGTCCAAAAAGTGCGTCGCTTGACGCGGCAACTGCCGGCACTTCGGCTGCGACTTCCGATATCAAGAAGGCGACACGGAAGCCGCGCGTAAAGCGGGCGAAGGCAGCACCAACTACCTCGCAAACAACTCCTCCTGAAAAAAAGCCCCGAAAGATGCGTACGCCACAGCCCGCAGTCGAAGCGAGATCGCTAGCTGCAGCGGGAGACGAGATGGCTGATCTTCTCCAGTTGGAAGAGGAAAATAGAAACCTCAGGAAGCAGTTGGCCGAAAAACTGCGCGCCGAAAACGCCGATCTTCGCAAACGCCTTGGCCAATCCTAGACCAGGCAAACAGTACTATCCCCGAACTGGTGAATTCCGGATCGGCGTTTAACTGACCATTCCCGGCGATGATCAATCGTTGCCGGGGAAGTTGTCCTCAGTGACGGTAGTTGAGGTTAGACAACGAAGATGAAGTCTCCGTGGAAATTTCTCGTTGGCCTTATGAGGCGACACGATAAGCACGACGCGCCTGATGTCATTTCAGCAACAAGCGAAGAAGCATCGTCAGATTCCGATATGATCGCGCAGACGGCCGAGCTGGAAGCCGTGCCTCCTTCGACCAACCTCGAATTAAGCGCCCCAGCCGGTGCGTCGCAGGAAGGCCCAGAGCACATAGAAGACTTGCCGACGCTTGCGGCAATCGCCGCCGCGGCGGCAGTGGGAAAAGAGGATCAACTAGTAGTCGCCACTAGCGAGGAGGCTGAGAAAGGGCCTCGCCGCCGCGCCAATAAAAGGCGGACGGAAATTAATTCAACGCCCGTACAACTGGCGACGCCAAGAGATCATGCTCAAGAGCTTGATAATGAAATCCGCCGACTGCGATTGCAGCTGGAGCAAAAACTTAGAGTGCAGAATGCACAGTTGCGACAAATGTTGGCTCGGTTTGAAGTTTGAGTGTGCGTTGGAATGCCGGAGCAGTGGGTAGAAGTCCAAATAGCGAGGGCTGCGCTTAAGACGCACTACCGAGAGTTTGGCATTGAGCGGGATAGGAACTCAGTCCTTCAAATCGCTACCTTTCTAATGCGGTTGTCCAAGGAGGGTATTCGCGATGCTGAAGAATCATGCGCAGAATGCTCGACAGCACCCGGCCGGACCATCCAGGTCATAGGCCTGCAGCAGCCGATGGACCTGACTTCGACTGAGTGCGAGCAGTTCGGCACCCTGGACAACGCTCAGGCGCTCGTCACTGATCTTCTGGATGACTTCGAGGCGATGCAACTCTTTCTGCGACATGGTGATCAAACAGGACATGACGACTCCAACCGCTGATGGTCTCGACCAGACTGAAGGTCGTCATCCTTGCTCCCAACGTTGGCATTGACCAGCGCGTCGAGAGGCGAGACTGTCGCATCTCTAACTGGCCCAACTGTCGCATTACTAAATAGCCCTTACAATGTAAAATTGCATAATGCAAATTATGGAATTTTTCTTTCTCATGGAGCGGGAGACCTCGCAGCAGCATGTTGTAGAAAACAGCAAAAGATGTCCGAAACCCATAAAGATGACCCAAGCAAGATATAGGTTCGTATTCCTATCTATAATATATCAATTGTCGCAGGAGCTTGTTTGGCTATTAATATAGGTATTGAAGAGGCATGAAAATGATATTGTGTGTAATATTCGCTCGATGATAAGTTATTTACAAGGATATACATGGCCCTGCCGCGAAGTTATAATCTGATTGGGCGGGCAGTCTATCCTGGCGTCACGTCATCTAGGCTCGCTGCTTCCTTGCAAAGCCCAAGAAAACTGGCATTGTGCCTCCAACCGGAGCCGCATATGCAAAAGCCTCTTCATCCGCATCGCTATCGTGAAACTATGTCAGCCGCCATTGCGCGGCTCGAAGACATTGCGGCTGGCACCGAGCCCCTGGAACGGCTGGCGATTGAGTTTTCTGGCGTGAGCCAGGCTGAACTTTCCACGCGCCGACAGTACCTCAATCACATCGAACGCCTAATCGCCAATTGGATCGGCGACGGCTGTCAGGCGTTTGATGCAGTGGCATTTATGGATGAGCTCGTTCACAGCGAATGCTGGCCGTTTGTCCTCCAACGCGATCTCGGCGACCGCGTCACATATGTTCACTTTGGGCAAGTCGAGCGCATGGTATTGAAGAGCCAAGAAGCGGCTTTCATTGAAGGCTTTTATTTTCGTAAAATTTTAGGTGATGAGGGCGACGCTCTGGAGATTACGTTCGTCTGTAACGGCCCAGTGTGGAATGAGCTCGAACATGGGCCCTATGGACATGCGTTACGCACCGCGTCGCAAATCGCGATCTGCGCAATCCCCATTGGCTCGGAGCTACCCGAAGCGCTCAACGAGACTGTCCTCCATGGAGACGATGAGTTCAAGTCGGATAGTGTTATTTCTCTGGCCCGGAGGGTTGTGGGTAATATCATTGCCATTCTTCACAAGAAGCCGGACCTCTCCGCAATGCCTTATCTGGGGCCCTTGCACTGATTAATATGACTTCGGTAGCGGACTGCGCGACAGATGCTCGAGGCCTGCCGCATCAAGATTGATACGGGGCGTGTGTTGCGTTCCGCTATTCAAGGAATAACCAGTTTCTGGTACCGCTGCCTACCTGGCAACGGCCCTCGGCCGGGGGAAAATCCTGCAAAGGTCCCGCACAATGTGGACCACTGTTTCGACACAACTCTCAAGACTCGAGAGATGGACATCTGGATCTTCCCCATTTGTCACACGGTCGCGTTCCCAATAAAGCGCAGTAGCTAGTGCGTCCAGAATGTCCCCTCGTGGCGCTCCTTCCAACATCAACGCATGAAGTCCAGACGGCGTTAAGGTCGACAACCCACCCTCTCCGAACTCCTCAATGTCCAGCTTAGCGCCCATGGAAGGCCTTGGGCCTACGTAGCTGTCAGTGTTGTCCCCCATCCAAACAATCTCGTGAGGAAGGATTCCAAGGTAGAAACGAGAGTATTCGGGCTGGGGCTCCGGCACTTCCAGCAAGCTCCGTTCGAAGCGCTTCAAGATCTCGATGACAGCTTTCGTTTCTTCCAAAGAGGGTTGGAGGACATATTGCGAGCTATTCGGCGTTATGTGCCACATGAGAATTCCTCTGCCTGCGTCTTTGCATGCAGTTATCAGTAGGTACGCACGCTTTAACGCCGCGTTACAGCTTCCCTTTTGATGTTGTTTTCGTGTTGTTCGGTGAAAAATTATATAAGGAGCGCATCAATATCTGGTCTGGGATGTGGCCGAGCCATGACGCCATGGCTCGCGGATGGCACAGAACGTGGAATTGCGTTCAACCTACAAGACATAGCCCTGTGCCAACCCGCGGTCTGGACGGGTCTACGAGCTCCGCCCGATCGCGCCACGGGGTCGCGAAATTTCTTTCTTGCATGGCTGTCGGTGAACCTTCCTGAAACCAACCAGGAGCCACAGAAATGCGAATCTCTCACCCTTACCGTTACCCGGCAGCGTTCCGGGCGCAGCTCGCGCGGCTTGAACGGCTTTCCCCCGGCATTACCGCGCATGAGGCGCTCGGCACCCCCTCTTCGCAGTTCATCGAGATCGAACATGCGGGAGCGACCACCGAGGACATTGCCGAGCGAAACCTTCGCCTGCGCCACCTTGAAGGCCTCATTGCCGATTGGCATCTGGATGGCGGGACGGTGTCGGTATCACGGATCGACGAACTAGAGGGGACGGCTTCGTCGACCACAATCGAGCTTGACCGCGTTCCGCCAACTGTATCCTACGTTGAATTCGAACCCCGCCGCTCGCTTGATTTCGCGGGGCAATCGCAGAGCCGGATTGAGGGCTTTTATGTGCGCGAGGTCATAGACGACGGCAGGTTTTGCGCGGAGATCACTATTGTCTGCGACGAGCCGGCGTGGAGGACAATGGGAACCTGCGTCTACGCAGATGCAATGGAAGTGGGTTCCCGGATCAGCGTAGGCGTCATTCCGCTGGGGGAAGAGTTCGATCTGCTGGCGGCGGGACAGCTTTTTGATGGCGACACACTGCTTTCGAAAGAACCCGCACTTTTGCGGGCAATCGCAGCGGTCGGCGTCGGGCTGGCGGATGGTCTCTGGAAAAGGTCGATACCATCCCCTGCAATCGGTCGAATGTGCTGAGGCCACTGGCATCGGGCCCCAATACAGCTACAGGGCAAGCCTCAATTATTTGGACGGTGACGTTGGAACGGTACATCGCAGTAATTGCAACGAAAGGACGCTCAACCCGTCGTCGGGGAGCGCCCTTTTTATCACGGACAAGCTATTGCACGAAATGGACTTTGGCACACGGCTATCAATACGGCGCGTGGCGCTAACATGTCGGTAGCCTCTGTCGATTGCAACGAGCACCAGACGGCATTGGAGGCCGGCGAAACGTCGCCAGATTTCGTACCTCTAAGGCTCGAACGCGTCACCCAAGACGTGCGTGACATTTCCGATCGATGTCGAGTACTCGATCCCGTTCCGCGACATTTGCTCAGTAAGGAGATCGAATAGCTCCAGATATGTGTCGAACTCCACCGCCATCCAGTTCGAAAGCTGCTTCCGCATCTCACTATATTCGGCTGCCGCGGCTGCGAGCTTCGTCACGAGGGGTGCTGATATGTTCGAAAGATCGCCGCCCTGCTCGGCCAGCTCGGCCTTGAGATCGTCCAGCGCCACCTGCCCCATTGAAGGGATATGTTCGATGTTAAGGCATTCCATGATCTGTCTGCTTTGCAAGGCAGACACTTCTGCAGTTGGCACCATTCGAAATCTCTCCTGATTGGTCTCATCATCGATGTTGCACCGCAAATGCGCGCGCGCCAATAAGAAAATGCGCGGCAGCTCAACGAGCATCATCGCTGATGTCCGTCCGCCGGGCGGTGTTTCGATACCCGCCCCCCAAAGGCGGAAATCGTATTCGTCTCACCTTTACTCGCGCCCGTTTCCGAGTATGTCGGCGTCGCCGCAGGGATGAGGTCAGCGCAACTCACCGAGCCAGCAGAGACTCGCAGTGATTCCCGTTTCTCCGTGGCAAAACAACGATGACGCCCCTTAAATGGCGATCCGATACGACGTTCCGGATTTGCCAGGCATCCAGTTGCTGCAATATCTGAACTGGGCTGGAAGGTCGTCGTCATCACCGCGCAGGTGAAGCTCTATGCCTTCGTGGAGAGCACGGTTTGTCGCTGTCAGTGTCTGGGGTTTGAACGAGGAAGCGAGGTCGTCCGCGGAACGGCTCTGCCGATGGTACGTGACCGTTCCAAGCAGCAGCAGTTCTTCGCCCATCATCACGCGCTCGGGCAGGCCCGAGAAACGATCGACAAGTTTCCCGTCGCGAAGACCGTATTCCGTAGGCTCCAGAATGGTCTGAATGTTCTGCTGCCAGTTGACGGGCCATCCGAGGTTCGCGAGTGCCTCTGCCGCTTCGACAACGGCGTCAAAGGCCTCGTGATACGCAGATGTAAGACCGCGGATGACGCTGTTTGCAAAGCGGATCTTTTCCATCTCCTGCAGCCGGGCAACATAGTTTTCGAATGCCGCACCAAGTCCCGACGCCAGTCGCCAGCGCCCCGGTAGATATTCGGCATCATCGGCCAGCCGGAATTCAACGGAAAGCCTGGGAAGCCTAACATCCTGTGCGAGGCTGAGGGCCTCGTCGACCGTTCTGGCCGCGGCCTCTTTCCTCATCAGCGATGTCGTCTGCCTCTGATAAAACAGCTGTAGCCGTACTTCACGCACCTCATCGTATTGCAACGTCTGCCCCATCGGAAAGTCCTACTACATACAAGACTGACCGCGTCTTCCTTCGGCCACAAGAGGCACTCGGCTACACATGTGACCCTTCTCGGGACTGAAGGAAACATCTATCTCAGGCGCTGAAGGTCCCTGAGCATATCGCCCTGCCCTTTCAGAACTTTCTCTTCCCGTTGCTTGAGTGTTGTGAACCATTGAGCGCGGCCGATTCCGGGAATCTCGCAGTCCGTCCTGACCGGGGCGGCCACTCCATCTCGAATTCGCAGACCTTCATTTCTCTGACGTCCAACATCACCTGCATCTCTGCCGATACTCTCCCAGCCACAAGAAATCACCGGCGACCTAGTTCTTCCTCCGTCTCCCGGACCACGGCAGACAAGGGTTCCTCGTCATCTTCGCCGGGCAAAATTCCTCCGCCAGCTTCTTCCGTTCACGGGCGGCCGCCTCGGCGGCTTTTCGCATTCTGGCTGGGGACGCCAGGGACGGTTCCCATCGTATCCCGCGCCGTAGTCCGATCCGATCCCCGGGAGCGCGCGCTACATTGGGCATGTTCCGCCCTGGCAATCTTCTCGCCTCGATTGTCCACGTTCTCGGGACCGTGAATGTAATCAAGCTCTTGGCCATACATGCTCTCCGTGTATAGTGGACGTCCACTTCGGGGTGAGGTTTTCGTGAAGTTCCGACCGATTGTTGTTCTGGTTGTTGCTGCAGCTTTGCTGAGCCCGCTTACCGCCGCCTCGGTCTCCGCAGCCGAGCGGTCGGTTCGTGATATCCAGAAGGCGCTGGCTGACAAGGGCTTCAAGCCGGGCGCTCTCGATGGCGTGTGGGGCAAGAGATCGATCGCGGCTCTACGGGCGTACCAGACGGCGAACAGCCTGCCTCCTACTGGGACGGCGGACCAGGCGACGATCGATCGCCTTTTCCCTACGCTTCCAGCGGTAGAAGACCAAAAGCCCGCCGTTGCTGGCTCTGCGTCCGAAAACGTAACGCCATCACAGAAGGTCCCGGCAGTCGAGACAAAGCCGCTCGATCCCGTTGGCGACTCCGCTTCCAGCACGGTCGAACCCACCGTCGAGGTCAAGCCCGTCGAAAACTCCACGCCTTCGCAGCAGCCTCGGAGTGCGCGGCAGGCCGACAGCGTCCCGTCGACGACCGAAAGGTCGGGGGGCGATGCTATCGCTCCCCGGTCATCCGCGGCTCCGTCGGATGGCAAGAACGAGTTCTGGAACCTGGCACTTGTCGGTCTGGCCGTCGGCGGTGCCATGGTGCTCTGGAGGAGACGGAAGCGAAGGCGGCAGGCCGCGAGCGCCAACGGCATGCCCACGGCTCCTGACAGCGACGCCGCGGCAGAGCTGATATGGGACAGGGACGCCTTCCAGGTTCTGACGGAGCAGTCCACAACTGCACGAGCCGCCTCCCCGTCTCTGGACCGTGCGGCGTCGATGGAAGCGCACAACAGAAACGTCACCGACTGGATCAAGGCGAACGCATCCAAAGCGAAATCCCTGTCCGATGGCGAGAATGACGACCTGACCGATATTACCGAGCGGGGACAGAAGACTGGCGTAACTCAACCCCCGATACCCGCCCAGACGGGCACCCTGCTGAATTTCCATCGTGCAAGGGCAGCCGAACCAAAGCCGGCATCCCCTCCCCTGAGGACGGACTTCTCTGCCGCCAGAATGGCCGGAGCCGAGTGGATTTCGCCGGGGAAGTCCGTCACCGTCGCCTCCGTCGCGATCTCGGGCGGCATGTTCTATCTGGGCGGCTTCCTCGGTAAGCAGGGAAGGCTTAACGAAAACGAGAACTGCCTGATCAATCCGGCGCTGACCGTGGGAAGAGGCCGCGATCCGGCGGGCGTGTCCATGGGGTACTGGCCATCATATGGCGGGATGTCTCCGGACGCCAGAAGGTCATATTTGGAGTGGCTGGCAGGCAGCAGGTCGAATCCTGACGACTACATCGGCTACGTATTCTTATACTTCTACGGTCTCGAACGACGCCTCCTACTCGACGTCGACGGCTCCAACGCAGCCTCGGTGCTGGCGGAAGTCAGGCGGCTTCTCGATGTTTACGGGCACAACGGCTCTTTCAACCGTTATGCCACCGAATTGCTGACGGCAGTCGAGCTAAGGAGCGGTGAGCCTTCTGCGCAGTTTCTTGCCGGGGTCGAGCCTAACGGCTACGAGGTCCCTGCTGCGGTGAAGATCGCCCTTGGTATCCGGGTCCGCGACGAACGCCCGATCGAGGCCGATCTGATGCTCCGCTTCGCGTTGACGCATCCGGAGACCAGCGTCCGCACGCCTGCCAAGCGCGTCCCCGCCCTGCTGCGGGAACTTTATCTTCTGGAATTCGCGAAGCTCTATCCGGCTGGCTATCGGCCGAGGGCCGGACGTACAAAGAAGCTCAAGAAGCAATACCAGGCCTGCAGCGGAAGCTTCAATCTCGAAATCAAGGTCCTTGGAGGAGACATCCCCGACATCACCGACCGGGAGGAGCCGATCAGGATAGCGCGGAGGGTGTTCAACGACTGCATGGAGCAGCTCGACGACTACAGCCGAGCTCTCGGCCGCCTTCCCGGTCTGCAACCGAACTTACTCGCCATATCCAAGCTCCCCGAGGCTCTGCGGCTGACGGCCGCTGCGAACCTACCGGGCGATCCGCTGGCGGCTATCCGGAGTCTTGCCGACGAAGCCGCGGAGACACGCATCGACCGTCTTGCCGAGCAGGTCGGCCTCGAGATGGCCGCCAACCCGGGCAAGGCCAAGCTCCGCGATCTGAGCCAGGCCCTTTCCGGCTTTGGTATCGGAGCGACTTTCGACCCGGCGTTTGCCGTGAAGTCGTCGGCGGGCGACGAGAGGGCTATCCTGTTTCCAATCTCGCAACCCCTCCCCGCAGAGGCGACCGACGCCTATCGGACCCAGCAGCTGTCGACGATGCTGGGCATGGTCGTCGGACATGCCGACGGCGATTTCCACGAGTTGGAGCGAAAAGCTCTCCTCGATCGGATCGCCGCGGCCGCCGATCTGTCCGGAGACGACAAAAGGAGGCTGGAAGCGGAGATCCGGCTTAATGAAAGGTACCCCGCGCGCCTGGATGACTGGCTGAAGCGTCTGAAAGACGTCCCCGAACGCGCCCGGGACGCTGTCGCCGCCGAGCTGGTCGCGCTCGCTTCCGCCGACGGCGACCTGCACGCCGACGAAGTCAGGAAACTGGAGGCGATCTTCAAACGGATGGGGATCGACCAGAAGTCCCTCTACGAGCGTCTTCACGCGGGAAACAGTGCGACGCGTACGGCCGGGCACCCATCGATGCCTTCCGCCCCTTCCCCGAAGACGGCGACATCCCTTTCACCGACCCGCATCGACCTTTCCAGGCTTCAGAACATCCGCTCGGAGACCCGGGTTACCTCGAACGTCCTCGCCGACATTTTCGTCGACGAAGACGAAGAAGGGGCCGCTATGCTTGCCGAGACCCCGGTAGAAGCCCCTCAGAGCGACCTCTTCGAAGGCCTCGAACAGCGATACGGTGCGTTCCTGTCCGAAATCCTGCAGCGCTCGAGCTGGTCCAAAGACGATTTCGAGCATCTTGCCCGAGACGCTTCCCTGATGCCGGGCGCGGCGAAAGAAGCGATCAACGACTGGGCTCTCGACCGTTTCGACGAGCTCATGATCGAGGGCGACGATGAACTGGACATCAACAGCCATCTCCTTCCTGCACCTCCGACAAGTCCAGCAGCTATCAAAAAAGGCATGCCCGCATGACCACCAAGCAACCCGCCATCAAGCCGCGTGACCGCGACACAATCATCAGCGCGCTTCGGGCGGGTGTCGTCCCGAGGCTAGGACTCCAGCACATCCAGGTCGGACGTCAGCGCGAGATCGAGGCGCTTATCCGAGACATACGCCGGGTCGGGGAAGGCGGATCGAGCATCCGTTTCGTGATCGGAGCATACGGGGCGGGCAAGACCTTCTTCCTTTTCCTCGTCCGGCAGATCGCCCTGCAAAGCAAGTTGGCCGTGTGCCAGGCCGATCTTTCTCCCGACCGCCGCATCCATGCCACCAACGGCCAGGCTCGTTCGCTCTATGCTGAACTGGCGCGGAGCCTCTCGACCCGCACCGCGCCAGACGGCGGCGCTCTACGCAACATTCTCGAAAGCTATATCCAAAAGGCGACCGAAAAAGCGGGAGCGTCGGGCGTACCGATCGAGACGGCGGTCAAGGATGGCCTCGGCGACATCCGCGAGATGGTGGCGGGTTACGACTTCGCTACCGTGGTCGCCGCTTACGCCCGCGGATACGAAGACGGGAACAGCACTCTCCAGGACGCCGCTCTCCGCTGGCTCCGGGGCGAATACACCACCAAGACCGAGGCGCGGCAGGATCTCGGCGTCAGGACGATCCTCGACGACGCGTCCTTCTACGACGGCCTGCGACTTCTGGCGAGGTTCGTCCGCGTCGCCGGGTTCGGCGGGATGATCGTTTGCCTCGACGAACTGGTGAACCTCTACAAGCTGCAGAGCGCCCAGGCCCGGAAGCAGAACTACGAGCAGATTCTCCGCATCCTGAACGACGTGCTCCAGGGGACCACGGAGGGTATCGGCTTCATCCTCGGCGGAACGCCCGAGTTCCTGCTCGATACCCGCCGGGGTCTCTACTCCTACGAGGCGCTGCAGAGCAGGCTTGCCGAGAATAGTTTCGCGGTGAACGGCCTCGCCGACTATTCGGGGCCTGTTATCAACCTCCCTAGCCTCACCCCGGAAGAGCTCTTTCATCTGCTGGAAAGGCTCCGCGACGTATTCGCGGGCGGTGACCCGGAGAAGCATCTGGTCCCGGACGAGGCTCTCGTCGCGTTCATGGAGCATTGCTCGAACACCATCGGTGACGCCTACTTCCGCACGCCTCGAAACACCGTGAAGGCGTTCGTGGACCTGCTTGCGGTCCTCGAGCAGAACCCCGAGGTCAAGTGGAACGACCTGCTGACCCATGTCGAAGTGGGCGAGGATCGCCAGGGCGCGGACGAGGCGGAAATCCCTGCGGACGCGGATGACGGGGACGACGAGCTTGCAACCCTCCGCCTTTGAGCGCCTCGGTCAACCGATCCGGCGCTGGATCTGGACGCAGAAATGGCAACGGCTGAGGGACGTTCAGGAAAAGGCGATCCCCGCCGTTCTCGCGGGCGGCGACGTCGTCGTATCCGCCCGCACCGCCGCGGGAAAGACGGAAGCTGCTATCCTGCCGCTACTGACCCGCGTCCTCGACGGCGACGGGCGGGACGGCTTCCGCATTCTCTACGTCAGCCCGCTAAAGGCGCTCATCAACGACCAGTACCGTCGGCTCGAGCCGCTTTGCGAGGCCTGCGATATTCCGCTCCATAAATGGCACGGCGACGTGTCGGCGGACGCCAAGTCGCGGGCGCGGAAGAACCCGAGCGGGGTCGTGCTCATCACGCCGGAATCACTGGAGGCGTTACTCGTCCGCCGGGGCAAGGAAATACGCTTCCTGTTCTCTTCGCTGGAGGCGGTCGTCATCGACGAACTCCACGCGTTCATCGGGACCGAGCGGGGCATGCAGCTCCAGTCCATCCTCAACCGGATCGAGATCGATTGCGGGCGGGAGCGGATCGACCGCATCGGCCTCTCGGCGACGCTTGGTGATATGCGGCTGGCCGCCGACGCGCTCCGGCCTGCCGGCGGCGCGAACGTCGCGGTCATCGAAGGGAACGACCAAGGTAACGGTCTCAAATTACAGATCCGGGGATACTACGACAAAGAAGAGGTCGCAAAAGACAACGGCGACGAGGACGGTGAGACGTCACCCGGCACAGAGACGGACGAGCGGCACGGCATCCCGGAACGCCTGGCCGACGATCTCTTTCGCTTCCTGCGAGGGCACCGGAACCTGTTGTTCGGCGGCTCTCGGGAGCGGGTCGAGCTCTATGCGGATCGGCTCCGCCTCATGTGCGAGGAAAATCGGGTCCCGAACGAGTTCTTCCCCCATCACGGAAGCCTCTCCAAGGCCGAACGCGAGGATGTCGAGCTCAGGCTCCGCGACGATCCCCGCCCGACGACGGCAGTCGCGACGACGACTTTGGAACTCGGCATCGACATCGGCGACGTTGAGTCCGTTGCTCAGATCGGTCCGGGCTTTTCGGTGTCGTCGCTCAGGCAGCGCCTCGGCCGTTCGGGACGACGGGCCGGAAGCCCGGCCGTCATGCGGATGTTCGTCATCGAGCGCAATCCGGGTCGCGGACAGCATCCGCTCGAGCGCCTGAACCTCGGGCTTGTCCAATCGATCGCCATGATCGAATGCCTCAAGGATGGCTGGTGCGAGCCGCCTGCGCCGACAGGCGTGCACCTTTCGACCCTCTTGCACCAGATTCTCGCGCTCATCCTCCAGAAGGGGGGCGTTTCGCCGCAGGCCGCGTGGAAAGTCCTATGCGACCGCGGACCCTTCAAGTCGGTGGATCGCGCGATATTCGCCGATCTCCTGCGCTGCATGGCTTCTGACGAAAATAGGCTCATCGAGCAATCGCCGGAGGGCCTGCTGATGATCGGAGAGTTTGGGGAAAGGATCACCGAGGCGCACGACTTCTACCCGGTCTTTTCGACGGAGCGGGAATACCGGATCTTGCATGACGCCAGAACGCTGGGCACGTACCCGCTGGATTCGGCGATAAGGTCGGGAGAGACGCTGATTTTCGCCGGGCGGCGTTGGCAGGTCCTCGAGGTTGACGATGCCACTCGGGTCATATCCGTGAAACCGACCCGTGGCGGGAAGCCGCCCCGCTTCAGCGGAAATGGCGGTGGACTGCACGATCGCATCGCGCTGGAAATGAAACGCGTGCTCCAAGGCAGCGAGCAATACGCCTACATCGACCGCGTCGCTGCGGAAATGTTGGGTAACGCCCGGGCGTGTTTTGGCGAACTTGGGCTGGCAACGCGATCGATCCTGCCCTACGCCGATGGCGCTATGGTTCTCCCCTGGATCGGTACCAGGAAGTTGACCACCCTCGCCCTCGCTTTCCTCTCGCGTGATTTCCGGACAGCGCAGTACCAGCACTCCCTGGAACTCCAGGACTGCGATCCCGAAGGCATCGATCAATGCCTTGGTCGATGGGCTGCGGGAGACGTGCCGACGATCGAGGCCCTAATGACCGGGGTGGCCCGGCCGAATGTCGCACGCTTCGACAATCATCTCTCATGGAACCTGATGACGATGGTCACCGTTCGGGAGCGGCTTGATTATGACTCCCTTCAGGGCGTTGCTGCCGGACTGGCCTCGGTCGGTAGAGACTGACGCCTTGTTCCCGACAGGACGAGCGCACTGGTTTCAGGAAGCCTGGCATCGTGCAGATATGGTCCTCTTTACCCCGAAGCTGCGTTTTCTGAGGCCGGAGGGAGCGAGGGGAAGTCGCCGTCGAACGGCACCGCGCTTTTCGCTGTTGGCAGCAAAGGTTCTATGGCGCTCGAGCGAGCCTCTCTGGCAAAAGCCGGGATTCTGGGGCGTCCAGTTCGCGATAGCCTGACGACGTGTGAGAAAACTGCTAGGCAATCCACGGTTTTCCACGGTCGTTAAGCCCTTCTTAATATCGGCCGGCCACCGTCGGTAGCCGACACAATCAAAAATCGGCCTCCTGTGGCATGTTTCTGCTCGATACGAACATCATTTGCGATGCGCGGAAGCCCAAACCTCCGCCGGCGCTTAAAAGCTGGCTCCGTTCCCAGGACGAGATAGCCATACCCTTTCCCGCGATGCTCGAGATCGAACAAGGTATAGCTGAGCTGCGCAAGACCAACCCCTTGAAGGCCCAGGAGCTCAGGGATTGGATGGACAGCGTTCTCGCTGGACGCCATTATTACCCGGCGATCAATTCGGACGTCGCGCGTATCCTGGCGGAGATGTACTGCTGCCGCCCCCTCAAGAACCTCTGGTACATCGAAACCGGAAAAAAGGAGAAGAAGCCGGGGCAGGACCTGTTCGTCGCGGCCATCGCGATATGCCATTCACTCCCGATCGCCACCTCGGACACCTACGATTTCGTCCTGATCAACCGCCATTTTCCGCTACCCGGGGTTTTCTCTCCGATGGCGCAGGAATGGGCTGTCCCGCTGCCCACCTTCACGCCGGAGCGCAGCCGGATACCGCCGAGGGCGACGGTCACCTTTGGGGATCACGCTCTTTCGGAACAGTCCGTTTTCTTTGGCTAGTCTTCGGAGGGGCCGCCTCGAGAGAGTACGTCCGCGGCGTTCTGACCGTTGTCGGCCCTGAAGGTGAGTTCGAATACGCCTTCGCGATCCACGATCCGCTGGACACGGCCTCGCTTGGCATCGTCGAAAACATCGACGATGCGCTGCTCCGCATCCGCCCTAAGCCATTCCCGGATCGTGTTTGACAAATGAGTCTCCGATAATTCATGACCTCATACACGAAAGAGGCAATAATTGGAACTCGCTGTCGGAAAACGCCATCGTGGCGCTTTGCCTTGGCAAAGCGGAAGAGTCCTCCAGCGGAGTCTTGAGAACGGGTCGAAAGACATAGCCAGCCCGCCGCCGTTGAAATTCGTCAGCTGTCCGGGTTTCTGTTCATCTTTGTTCGCTTCAACGGCCGTCTGTCGATACCCCGGCGGACTTGGATACGGTCACGTCTGACGATCTCACCGTCTTCCTCGATCGCACCAAGAAACGTTCCGGACGGCCCATCGTCACCCTCATCTTCAAGCGCCTTATCGACTTGTTTCTTGTCCGACACTTTGGTCCCTTCGTCGAAAAATGGAGACGGGACCCGTTCAAACGCATCCCATCGCCGGGCAGACATTAGCGTTAATGTGGTTTGAGAGAACGACGGCGCAGGGAGCCTCAGCGACCATTGACCTACCCCGCCGCGTCAGGGGCGGCAGCGTGTCATATGCGTGAAGGGCAAGAAAGCTGTGCCATGGTGCGAACATATAGAGAACGCATCATCCAGTCAACCCCTCGTGATGTCGGCGGCACGATGCGCGGTCAACCGCTGGCCAATTTCAGTGGCAACGTGAACTCGAAACGGCATCCGGGCGCGTCCCCCTGCACCAGCCGCATCTGCCCTCCATGGTTCTCCACGATCGTACGGCAGATCGAAAGCCCCATGCCCATCCCGTTCGCCTTGGTCGTTTCGAAAGGCCTGAATATGTTTTCGACGCGGTCCTCGGTGATGCCCGGTCCGTTGTCATTGACGCCGATCGTCGCAAATTCACCGTCATGCCTGATGTCGATGGCGAGGGCCCGGTCGCGGTCAGACATTTCCCGCAACGCCTCGATGGCGTTCAGGATTAAATTCACGACAACCTGTTGAAGTTGCACGCGATCGACCGGAACCGCCGGAAGGTCGTCGGGAATGTCGAGCTTGAGCGCGACCTTGGTTTTCTGAAGCTCACCGCGTGTCAGGGAAATGACGTCACCGATGAGCTCGGCCATCCCGATGGGTTCGACCGTCGCCATCTCCTTCCGGAACATCTTCCGAATTCTGGTGACAATCTCGCTGGCGCGCCTTCCGTCGTCGATGACGTTCTTGAGGCTGTCCCTGGCTCTGGCAACGTCCGGTGTCGCCTTGGAGAGCCACCGCAGCGCAGCTCCACCGCTGGCGACGATCCCCGTAAGCGGCTGGTTGACTTCGTGCGCGATGGAGGCGGCCAGTTCACCCATCGTGGTTGCGCGCGCTACATGCTCCAATTCGGCCTGGACTTCCCTGAGATGCGCCGCGCTTCTGAGGAGTTCCGACTCGACCCTCTTGCGCTCGGTTATGTCCATCGTCGTTCCGACATAACCCGTCACCTCGCCCGACTGCCCGGTCGAGGCCCTCCCGGTGCAGAGCAATTGAATCACATTTCCGCCGGGAAGTGTCGCCTGGTACTCGAACTGGAGATCCGTCCTCTCCGCGACCGCCCTCCGCATAGCATCCCTCACCAAGGTGGCTTCCTCGGGACGCATTCTATCGAGCATGCTGCCGAGCGTTCCCCCGACCTCCGATACGTTGTAGCCAAAGATGTTGCCATGTTCTTCCGACCATTCCAGCTTGTCGTTCGCTACGGTCCAAGCCCAGCTGCCCGTGTGCGAGATACGCTGGCCTTCCGCGAGCATCGCCTCGCTCTTCCTGAGCGCGTCCTCGGAAATCTTGCGTTCCAGGACAAAGCTCGCGAGCTGTGTGAAGCGGTCGATGGTCTGTCGCTCGCGATCGCCCGCCGACCGAGGCCTGTTCGAGTAGACGGCGATAGTGCCGAACACGGATCCGCGACCGGACATGATGGGAGTGGACCAGCAGGCCTTGAAGCCGAAGCGTTCGACCACGTCACGTGCGCAGTCCCATCGGGGATCCGTATCGACGTCATCGATCCACACGGGCTCCTGCTTGAAAGCGGCGGTCCCGCAAGAGCCGAATTCGGGTCCCACGGGAATTCCGCACACCGCGTCGTTAAACCCCTCGGGAACTTTATGCCCCCCGCCCGGCCGTAACGTGCGGCCCTCTTCGTCCTGCAGCATGATCGTGACAAAAGTCGCGTCGGTGAGCACGAAGAGCGTCTGGCAGAGCGAATCCAGGATTGTCGTCAGCGGTTGTTCAGTCGTCATCATCTCGAAGGACCGCTTCTCTCCCGCCAGGAGAATTTCGGCTCTCTTGAGATCGTCGATGTCGCTCTCAGCGCCATAGCACCTGACAATGCGTCCGGTTGCGTCGCAGTGGGGCTTCGCTCTCACGATAAACCAGCGGTACTCTCCGTCGTGACGGCGCTTCCGCGCCTCCAGCCCGCTCATCTCGCGCTTGGTTACGATTCGATGCCATGTCGCAGCGGACTCCGCCCGGTCGTCGGGGTGGAAGACGTATTTCCATCCGCCGTTGCAGGCTTGCTCGGGTGTCAGCCCGGTGTATTCGTACCATTCCTTGTTGAACCACTCGTTCGCCCCGTTGGCGTCTGCGCTCCACGTCATCGATGGCATCGTGTCGTTCGCCATCCGGAACTCGTGCTCGCGTTCCGCGAGGTCGGCCTTCTCGCGCTCCAGTTCGGCGAACAGTTTCGCATTGTCGAGGGCGATCGCGGCATGCGGTGCGATCGCGACGAGTGTTGAGAACCCTTCCCGGCCGAGCTGTGCGCTGTCCTCGACACCCGACAGATAAAGGATGGCGATGAGCCGGGATTTCTTGACCAGCGGGACAAAGTAGCCTTCGTGGGCCGGGCGTTCGATACTCTCCTCCTTGAATAAGGAGTCTCCGCCGTCTTCTCCCAGAAAGGGTTCCATGGTACGTGCGACCTGGAGGACAGCAGCTCGGGATATCTCCCCTTCTCCAGCAGCCGTACGCTGGACGCTGTAGGAAATTTCGCCCCCCTCACGAATTCCGGATGCGGCGATCCATATCTCTGAGCTGTCCAGCTCGATCAGCATCACCCTGTCCGCTCCGGACATATCCAACGCCGTCTTGAGGATAGTCTCCGCGAGCGGGGCATAGCCGATGATGGAAGACATGGCCTGGGAAATATCGAGCACGGCCTCCAGTCGACCGCCTTTGCCGACGGTCGACGATTGCCGCGGTTGCGGTTCGACATATCCCGCAAAGACGCCGGAAGAAGCGCTCTCGAGTTGCGCCACCTTGCCTCCGGCTCCCCAACGGAGATAGCAATCCCTTGCCCTCACGAGATGTGATTTCGCCGACTGTCCCATTCCAGACGTCGCGTAGAAACGACCGGCGACTTCACAGGCAAGCGCCTCGTCTACGAGCAGACCGAACCTCGCGGCCGCGTCGATCGCCTGCTCGTAGAGGCGCTCGGCCCGCTTCGCATCTCCGTCGATCCGTGCAAGTTCGGCTAGAGCGAGCAGCCGCTTGCTCTGGAATGTCTCGGGGCATGTATCGGCCCATCGGGCAAGCCAGTCCACATGGCCGACGATCGCGGCCCTGTCGGCTTGGGTGCCATTGTCGGATTCCGCGGCGAGAGCCAGCGCGGCGATGAAGTGATACACGGCGAGCTGGAGATGTCCGGTGCATGCCCAGATGAGGCCTGAGATGCGCCTGACGGCGTCCGCCGCGGTATTGAAATCGCCGTACACGAAGGACGCGTGCGCCTTGAGAATCCAGTAGAAGCAGATGTAGGTTGGCGTCTGTTCAGGGATGAATTTGGCCTCGAAGGCGCGGGTGTCGAAGCCATCGCGATCGAAGATATCGCCGACGCCGCGGCCCTCCGCCATCGTGCGGACGAACGCTCTCTGTGAATGCAGAGCCATAAGAGGAGCGGCAAAGCTCGCTTTTTCGACGAACCCGACGGCACTATCGAGTTCTGCCGAAACGTCGACAAGGCTGTCGCCTTGAGCGAGCCTGTAGGCCACGATACGAACCCGGGCGTAACATGAATAGGGAATGTCCCTGCTACCCGCCGCCGCCGCAATGCACGATCTGGTTAGCTCGATCACTGAGCGCAATGGACGTGCCCATACGGCAACCAGCTCGATATAGCTGATGGCTTTTACTTCGTGCTCCCAGAATCCGTGGACCTGGACGAGTTCCCTTGCGGCTTCGCAGAATTTCAAACCGTCGTGGTAACGCCCGAAATGGTTGCTGAGAAAGAAGCCGAAGAGGCCAAAGGCGAGAACGGCCGCCTTGGTGATCCCGTGCTCGAGGGTCAGATTGACCATATGGCTGAGTGTGACACCCAGCAGCCTTTCGTCCGTTAGTTGTGCGGAATTTGTCATGGCGGAGAGGACGCTGACAATCGCTTCCACCTCGGGATTATCCATCCTCGGTAGATGGACGAGTTCTTCTACCGGACGTCCGTAAAGTCGCTCCCATACGCCGATAGTGGCGGTCTCGAGATCGACCTGGTCTGGCCGAAGCGGTACGTCGAGACCGAACTCCTTGAGGCATTCGAGACCTGCCGCGACGCTTTCAGGAACCTCCGACCTACGAAGATGCCAGTCAATCTTGAGACAGCAGACCTCGGCCTTTTGGACCTTTGTCGTCGCCATTGCGGAAGCAAGCAGAATATTTCGCTCGGACGCGGCGAGATCAGCGGCGGCCAGGCTGGTCTTGGCCGCCTCTAACGCCGTGTAGAAGCTCCCGTGGTCCTCGGTGTCGGTGGTAACCGCCGTGCGATCGTCCGGTTGGCTGGAATTTTCGACTCGGGATGACATCCGTTCGCTCTGTGACCGTGCTTTCAAGCCGAAGCTGACATCTGTTTTGGCATCGATGCTTGCGATTGGGAACCGTGCTTGTTCTATGCTGAGAAGAAAATACGCAGAAATGGCTACGTGGCAGCCGTGTCATTCGGAAAAAACGGAAACACGACGTCATTCCCGCCACGACATCGACACCTGAAAGCGAGCGCGGCGACACCGGACCCCGCGCTCGCGGCCCAGATCGTCACGAGCCAGTCAAGTCGGCCCCAAAGCGACGACGGTCCGGAAGCCTTGTCCATCAATGGTATCCCTCCCCTGCCTCCACCTTGACGCGGAACACGTGGTAGGACCCCGTCGTGTAGGCCAGAATAAACGGGCTGATGAAAAGCGCGTCGACCAACGCGAACCCGAGGCTCTGGGGGTGCCGAGGCCGCGTCCCAGATGGAGATGGCCGGCGGCAGATGTTTGGCCCCATGCTGATCGCCAGTCCCGTGTAGCCGAGGAAAAGCAACGTCAGAGTCAGTACGAACGGCAGCGCATGGCTTCCGCTTGCTAGCGTCCTGGACAATGCCAGGTAGAAAGCACGACCAGAATAGGGAACAGGCACAAATAGGAAGCAGTTCGGCAGCGAGAACCAACCCCCAGCGATCGCGTCGTGCGCCAGCGGCGTCCAAAGGCTTATGGCGACAAATCACGACAACACGATCAGCCCGCCTGTCCGGTGAAACGGGGAGCACTCCGACCACGACTTGAAGCATGATCGGGTATCCTAGATTTCGATGACAAGCCCCGGTTCGAAGCCTGTCCTCTCTCCCGGATAACCGCGGGGGTTGGCGACGACCCTGCACTCTCCGACCCAGTAATCGACCTTCTGATGAACGTGACCATGCACCCACAATGAAGGCTGCCCTTCAACGATCAGGTCCCCCAGTTCGCTGGCGTAGCAGGCGGACAGCGGATCGCCTTGGAACTCGAGCGGAATTGACCTGGATGACGGAGCGTGATGGCTTAGGACCACCGTCTTTCCATCCGAGGTCGCCGACAATGCGGATTTGAGGAACGCCCTGGATTCGTAGTGCTTTCGGTAAGCATGGATCGGCCTGAACTTCCTGTATGGAAGCTTGGTAAACTTGACCTTTTTGTAGTCGTTCATCCCGCTTTGGGCGGCCGCCATCGCGAGTTCAGGATCGCCGCCGTTGATGCGGAAGTCGGTCCAGAGTGTCGCGCCAACAAACCTGACGCCGCCGATATCCACGACCTCGTTTTCGAGAAAGTGAAGGTGCGGAAAGCGGTCACGCAACAGGCGCGCGTCACGGATGCTCTCCTGCACGGAGGCTCCATAGTATTCATGGTTCCCCGCGGTGAATACAACGGGCATCGAAGAAGGAATGTTGGTCGCCAGCCATTCGATGCTAGGGACGATGCCGCGTGTCAATAGATCGCCCGCGCAAACCAGGACATCGGCCTCAGGAGGCGGCCCAACGAAGGGTTGGCCGAATTCCAAATGCAAGTCGGAAATAATCCAGAGTTTCATGCTTCGGCACCGTCTGTAGGTCGAAGCGTCGTCTGAACCTGATCGTCGACCGAATTCCGGACGACTTCTGCGTATTCATGACACGTCTGCTGATTTTGATCTCTTGATGCCATCCTAACCTCGATACAATAGCTGCCGCCTCCGCTTGCGCGGGTGAACGTCAACCTACTCGTATGGGAAACAGGACAGCTTTGATCATGGCAAGAACATTTAGAGAACGCACATTCTCCCGTCAAGAGGGTTCTGGGATGTCGAGTGGCTAGTCTGACTGTTTTTGTTCGGGCGGGACCTGTCAGCGCTTGCCGGATGACTGCCCGGAGCTCAAGGTGCGTTCGACCAAGTAATGGGAGAGAGCGATGGCTCGGCCAGCATACCGCAAGCCCCAACGAAAGGCAGTAAGGGAAACCTCGCTGGGCCGCGCCTTGGACGAGATAGGATTCAAGCCGCTCGGCCGTCGGATAAAAATTAAGCAGGGCGTCGATCAGGTGAAGCTCCGCCTGCGTTTGATTGCAAACGCCGCGGGACAGCGAGAGTCCTAACTGTTGGCCGTCGCGTCTCGTCCGTCGTAGTGGGCATGACGCTTTATCGTTTTCCGGTAGGCACGCCACCTATTGCTGGCACGCTGGCGACTCCAAAGTGATCGACGACTAAACCGCCAACCAACGCGCCTGATCCAATGCCGAGTTGCGTAGTCGAAACAAACAACACTGCCCACGCTTTCGCGCTGGTCGGGCGCGAAGCTGAACATATAGGTTTGCATGGCGACCAGAAGCATCCCGAAGCCGAAGCCCCAGATGAGTGTACAGATCGTAGCGGCCAGCGCGCTATCTCTATTTATCGGCGAAAGGGTTAAGTCTCGCCTTTTCCAGAGATTGGCAGACGCCAGCTCTATTTCCCGCGCGGCGGACATACCGCCGGGTTCGCGTTCACGGGTGCCTTCGCGTCCAGGTAAATTGCGGCTATGGGTGCTCCGCATAGCGCTTTAACGGTGCAGTCACATGCCCTCAAAACGGTGACACGTGACTGCTGTGGACTTTGGCAACAACGTCGCTCCAACGCCTAATTGTCAGCTGGCCAGCGGTACCGCGCGCGAAACCGCGGCCTGTGCAAGCCGATCGGCAGCCTCCTCGGTCGTCCACAGCGCGTTCGCGAACCAGCGGAAGTTCACAAGAGCCGCGAGATAGGCATCGCCCTCCGGCAGCTTGCTCCCCGCGGTGGCGTCGCGGACCACGGCGACCTCGAAGCCCTTCTCGACGAAGTCACGGAGGTGGGATTCGACGCAGAAGTTCGCTGCCATGCCAGCCAAGATCACCTTGTCGATGCGCTTCTTGCGCAGCTGGAAGACCACGTCGTTGGTCTGCGGCCCTGCGATCTTGTGTGGCGAGCACACGATCGTCTTGCCGTCATCGATATACTGCTTGTACTCGGGCATCCAGTCCGCGCCCGAGTTCTCGAAGCCTTCAAGCGACAGCGGGTCTTGGCGGTCGAACATCCGGAGCTTGTGCATTAGCGTCTCGCCGGTCGCGGCGAAATCCCAGCGGTGATCGAAAGGGTAGTAGTAGTGGGGCGAAATGACTACCTCGATCCCGGCCTTCTTCGACGCCTCGAAGAGCTTGCCGATGTTCTCGACGGTATTGTGTTCGGTGATGCTTTCGCCGAAAGCGCCCCATCCCGCGCCCTTGGGGCTGAGGAAGTCGACCTGAGGGTCGGTGATGACCAACGCCGTCCGCGGGATATCGATCTCGACGTCGGTCTTGGGAAGTGCGGGGTTCTGCGGGTCGCGGTAGGCGAGCGGAATGACTTTTTCGGTCATGGAAGTTTCCTCTAGGGCGGTTTGCCTTGCGGCGATCTCTCGTCGTCGCGATCGCGGGCCTTGTGACTGATTTCGGGAACCAGTATCCATCGAGATCGGCCAGCGATCCGATGCGACGTCGCGGACTTAATTCTCGAGGATACAGAGACGAGAATGGGGTCGCGGGAGGCCGCGGGATTGTAACATCCTGTCACCTTGTGTCCCGTCAAGCTTCCTCAGGCATCGCCGCCATTCTCAACGCGGTGAAGCGATGGATCGCATACGATAGGTCGAACGCCAAATTGCTGATCAGGTACTCGAGCACGCATCACTAGGCTCGCGGCAAGAAGGATCGCAGCTTTCACGTCATTTCCCGCTGGCACTCCCAGCCCACTGAGGTCAGACCTGCCGAGGCGTTGTTTTTGCCGCCGAGTTTCGTCCCGCGTCAATCATGTAGTCCCGGGGGAGAGGAAGCGCCGAAACGTTCTTTGTCAGCTGAAGCTGCCAGTTCATGTGGCCAAAGCGGCACGCGCCCGAACGGCAGGCGCGGAAGCTCTCACGATGCCGCGTTAGCCGCCCGCCATCGCCAACGGTTAATTGCCGTCGCGTGCTCGACTGTGGGCGTCGGCAACGCATCGCACAAGTTCATCCGCGTCGATCGGCTTATTGAGAAAATGCACCGCCCCGTTCTCGAGCGCCTTCATCCTCGTGACATCGTCATCGTGGGAGGTGACGAAAACAATTGGGAGCGTGCTGCGCTGTCGCTGCAATTGAGCCTGGAGCTCCAAACCGCTCATTCCCGGTAGCCGCTGATCCAGGATCAGGCACTCCACTTCGTCGTGACAACTCGAGGAAATGAAATCTTCGGCTGACCCGAAGGCTTTCACCTCGTATCCGTACGACGACATCAGGTCCGCATATGCGAGCCTTACCCCGTCATCGTCCTCAACTATTGCGATCGTCAGCAATTCACATGGCTCCGACGGCCTCTTTGGAACTCCCGCGATGACTTTGCGGTATTGGGTATGGTGCAAAGCATCCCGGACTTCATATTCCAACGCGGCTAACGACTTTACAGACGAACGCTCGGATCCGATTCCGGAATCCGACCCTGGGCATCCAGTTCGCGAAACCGCGAACATGCGCGCGACCTTATCGGACGCCAAGCTCCAGTCCACCTAGCTCTAGGTATAGAGGCGCGCCAAACGCTCTCGTACACGATGATACAATAAAGACGAGTATCGTCGTCGTAAATTTACTCCCACACGATGACTGACGAGCGGCCGAAAGCCGACGAGCACACGCGGCATGTCGAAAACGGTCGCCGAATGGGAGTTTGAAAATGGACAACGCCAAGACGATAGGAAGCTTCTCCGGAACCTTGAAAATCGGCGATTTCGTCGTAAACAGGCTGGGGTTCGGGTCGATGCGGCTCACGGGTCGCGGCATCTGGGGTCCCCCGGCGGACCGCAACGAAGCGCTGGCAACCGTACGCCGCGCAGCCGAACTGGGAGTGAACTTCATCGACACCGCGGACTCCTACGGCCCGGACGTCGCCGAGGAACTGATAGGGGAGGCCCTGGCGGGCCGCGACGACATCCTCGTCGCCACCAAGGCCGGACTTCGCCGGCCCGGTCCAGACCAATGGATGCCCGACGGTCGACCTGAGTACCTGATCGAGCGCGCAAAGGGCAGCCTCAAGAAGCTGGGCGTAGAACAGATCGGTCTTTGGCAGTTGCACAGGATCGATCCGCGCGTCCCCATGCAGGAGCAGTTCGCCGCCATCCGTGAACTGCTCGACGAGGGTGTGATCGCCAACGCCGGACTCAGCGAGGTTTCTATCGAAGAAATCGCGGCCGCCTCCCGGTACTTCAAGGTCGCCACCGTCCAGAACCGCTACAATCTGGTCGACCGTGGAAGCGAGGACGTTCTCGATTACTGCGAGCGCAACGGCATCGGGTTCATTCCCTGGTTCCCCCTGGCTGCCGGCGACCTCGTCCGTCCGGGTGGACTTCTCGACTCGCTCGCCAAGCACCACGCCGCGACAGTTGGTCAGATCGCGCTGGCGTGGATGCTCAAGCGGAGCCCGGTCATGCTGCCGATCCCCGGCACTTCGAAGATCAGCCACCTGGAGCAGAACGTAGCGGCTGCGCGTCTCCAGCTTTCCGACGACGAATTCCAGGAACTCGAGAGAAGTGTACGCTGATCATGTCCCGTTCGACCGGCCGCCGCGGCAGACACGTCGGTGGCGATCGGCGAAGTCTTCGGTGTCCGGCAGGATGTACGGAAAGCCCGCTCCCGCGAAATAGTCGGCGTCTTGCTAACGAGACGCACTCCCTTCTCTCAGCCGAAATGCGCGTTCGGAAGCCTGTCCCACCAGACCTTGGTTCCTGCCGTCATGGCAGGGCCCGAGCTTTCCGACTGCGAACTTCCAACACAACCGAGGATCTGTCATGACCGCCACCCTGGAAGCCGCAGTAACTGAATATGTAGAAGCGCGAGGAGCGAAGCTCGCCTATCGCCGGATCGGACATCGGTTCGCCCGGAAGCTGGTCCTTTTGCAGCACTTCACCGGAACCATGGATGCCTGGGACCCCTCCGTCGTGAACGCTCTGGCCGAGGTCAGCGAGGTCTTTGTGTTTGACAACGCTGGCGTCGGCTCCTCCGGCGGCACGACGCCGGACAGCGTGGAGGGAATGGCGGACTACGCCGAAGGTTTCATAGCGGCACTGGGTCTCGGCGAGGTCGATCTTCTGGGCTTTTCGCTCGGAGGTTTCCTCGCCCAGGTGATGGCTGCGCGCAAGCGTGTGGCGATCGGACGGATGGTCGTCGCCGGGAGCGCGCCCGCCGGTGGCGAGGAGCACCTCCTCGAGGTAGTCGAGAAGGCATTCGCGCAGAACGCCCCTGACGTGCGCCTTCCATTGTTCTTCACTCCGTCCGCAAAGAGCCAGGCAGCCGGGAAGGCATTCGTCGACCGAACGCTTGCTCGCTCCCACGATCGGGCTCCGGACAAGGGTGTTTCCGTAAGCGATCCGCAGGCCAAGGCGATCATCGAGTGGTGCGCCCGGACGGATCCCGAGCATCTGTCACTCAAGTCGATTGCTACCGCCACGCTCATTGTGCACGGCAGCGACGACACGATGTTCCCCTCCGACAATGCCTACACGATGTTCAAGAACATGCAGGACGCCACCCTGATTCTCTATCCGGACTCAGGGCACGGCGCGCTCTTCCAGCAGCCGGAGACGTTCGTCACGCACGTGAAGACCTTTCTGGAACTCTAAATCCCGCAACTCAAAGGATAATGAAATGAAAGCGATCGTCAGCAAGATCATCGACGCCCATGGCGGCCTCGAAAGATGGAAGAGGTTCTCCCTTCTCAAGGCGCGGCTCAGCCAGGGCGGAGCTTTGTGGGCCCTCAAAGGACAGCCCACGACGCTTTCCGAAACCAGCGTGACCGTCGATCTCGTGAAGGAGTGGGCGTCGCACTCTCCGTTCGGCCCGGAAGCAAAGGTCTCGAGCTTCGAACCGGGCAGGGTCGCGCTGAGCAACGCGCAGGGCAAGGTTCTCGAAGAGCTGCACAACCCGCGTTCGTCGTTCGCCGGACATACGCTTGAGACACCGTGGAACGAGCTTCAGCTCGCGTACTTCGCTGGCTGCGCCATGTGGACCTACCTGAACATGCCGTTCCTGCTCGTCCACGAGGGCGTTCTGACGGAGGAACTGTCAGACTGGTCCGAGAACGGCGAAACCTGGCATAGGCTCAAGATTACTTTTCCAGCGGACATCGTCAGCCACAGCGCGGTGCAGACGATCTATTTCGATGACGCGGGCTTGCTCAAGCGCCACGACTACGACGTCGAAATCGCGGGCGGCACTCCGGGAGCCCATTACATCGGCGGTTACAAGGAGGTCCAGGGCGTCAAAATCCCGACGCACCGCCGCATCTTCCCGAGACAGCCGGACGGTCAGGCGATGGCGGAGCCTCTCGTCGTTTCGATCGATCTCTCCGACATCGTGCTAACGTGAAGGACGCGGCCGTCTCGGCGAAATGTACACCGAGACGGCTGTTCGGCTTCCGTTCCGGTTACTGCGCCACGACCCAATCTTACAATAATAGGCGCTGGCCCCCTGGGATAAGGCAAAGAGCATATCCGCTAAAGGGCCACACAGAGCGCGTCATGACTGATACGACAGAAACCTATCTCGCCGTCCAGGCCGTCTCGCCTGGCAAGCTCGAGCTTAGCAGGAAGCCGATGCAGGCACCGGGTCCCGGTCATGTCCGCATCAAGATCGAGGCCTGCGGGGTCTGCCATTCGGACGCTGCCACCGTCGAGGGCGTTTTTCCAATCAGTTGGCCGCGGGTCCCGGGGCACGAGGTCGTCGGGAAAATCGAAAGCCTCGGCGAGGGCGTCGAGGGCTGGAACGTCGGCCAGAGAGTCGGTGTGGGCTTCTTGGCAGGCAGCTGTGGACATTGTTCCGAATGCCGCTCCGGCCACCTAGTAAACTGCAAGAACCAGGAATTCACGGGCGTCCACCACGACGGCGGCTATGCCGAATGGATGGTGGCCAAGGCCTCGGGACTGATGTCTGTTCCCGACAACCTCACCGACGTCGAGGCCGCTCCCCTCCTGTGCGCTGGACTCACGACCTTCAGCGCGCTGAGAAATTCCGGCGCTAAGGCCGGGGACGTTGTTGCGGTCATCGGCATCGGTGGGCTTGGCCACCTTGCTGTTCAATACGCGCGCGGCATGGGATTCGAGGTCGTGGCGATCGGGCGCGGCCCGGCCGTCGGAGAACTGGCGGCCAAGCTGGGCGCTCACCATTATATCGACAGTAACGCCGAGCCCGTCGCCGACGCGCTACGGTGGCTCGGTGGCGCGGACCTCGTGCTTGCGACCGCCTCGGGCGGCAAGGGTGTGGCGGATTCGGTCAAGGGCCTCAAAGCCCGCGGCAAGACGATCGTCATCGGGGCGACAGCCGAGCCCATCGAACTCGCGTCCGGCGACCTCTTCCTCAAGGAGCGTTCGGTCGAGGGCGCGCTCACCGGAGATCCGGCGACAGGCGACACGACGCTTCGCTTCAGTTCGCTTTTCGGCATCTCCGCGATGATCGAAGAATTTCCGCTGGAACGGGCGGTCGAAGCCTACGACAAGATGATGCACGGCAAGCCACGCTTCCGCGTCGTTCTGACGATGGGCTCCTGACCCCGCCGGGAAGCGCCCACCCCGATTCAGTTCCCAGGGTGGGCATTTTCGAGCCCTCGCTCGCCAACCGACACCATTGGCAAGCGGTGAGACACATGCCGACGCCTTGTGGCGTCGGCCGTCCCCCGGCGTTGACGCAGAACCGGAGCCTGTCATGAGCGGAGACCTGACTATGCAAGAAGCGATCGCCGACAACATGATAGCGCTCGTCAACGCTGCGGACGGCATGGACCAATCGTCGTTTGCCCGCCTACTGGAAAGCGTCGCCCTCAGACTGGCGTCCGAAGGCAAGAAGCGGCGTTCCGGAAGGGTCAATCTTTCGACAACCGAGTTCCTGCGCGAAGGGTTCTGCTCGCATTCGAAACAAGTCCGTACGGATGATCACTCACATTTTCCAAGCCCCTGATCTCGTTCCCTGCTTTACGAGATGGCCGCAACAAACCGCCTTGTAACGCGGCCTTGCGTAAGGGGTCTACGCAAACGTTTTCCGACTTCTACGCGCATCGTGACCTGTCTTTAGGGATAGGTCGGATCACCCCACAGTACAATTGTTCCCAGCCACCGGTCGTATATCGATTACATGGGGCGAGCCTATAAGGCGCTGTCCCTGGTTTTTATCTTGGAATCGCTACGGTGGATTTGGCCGGATCGATCCCAATGTGAGCGCAGGTGGACGATGACGATACTGCGGTTTGACGATTTCGAAATGGACATCCAAGCCCGAAGCCTCAAACGGTCCGGTGGCGACATCCGTATCGGCTCCCGCGCCTTCGATCTATTGGCCGCTTTGGCATCGAAGCAGGGAGAAATCCTGTCGAAGGCGGAATTGATGGAGGTCGCCTGGCCCGAAACACATGTAGAGGAGAGTTCTCTGCGTGTGAACATCGTATCCCTACGCAAAGCACTCGACGGGGGCAATCCCTACAGTATGGTCGAGAATGTCGCCGGACGCGGCTACACGTTTACTGTCCCGGTCACAAAGCTGGACGAGAACCGAGCCGCCGGATCGACGCTGCGGGCGTCGCGGACGCAAAGCCTCCCGAACACATGCGCGCGCCTCGTCGGACGTGAGCAACTGATCTCGAAATGGGCGGACGAAATTGGCGCGGGCATCACGACAATCGTCGGACAGGGAGGGATCGGCAAAACCGCGGTGGCACTCCAGATGGCCCGCCTCCTCCAGGACGCCTATGATAGCGTTCAGTTCATAAACATAGTGGACCAGACCGCGACCCCGACTACGCCGATCGCCGAGGCCTTATGGGCAGTGAGCCTGACGTCGGATACGCTCCGACAGGCTATGGAGAGCCTCAATGGAAGGTCAGTTCTGCTGGTTCTCGACGGATGCGACTGGTCCATCGACCGGGTCGCGCTAATCGCCGAGTCGGTTGCAGACAAGCATCCGGACGTCGCCATTCTCACGACAAGCCGTGAACCTCTCGGGATCATCGGCGAAAACGTGCTTCATCTTCCCGGGCTGGCCGTTCCGGCAGCCAGGCAGCGCATAGACGATGTTGCGACGTTCAGCGCCATGGAGCTGTTCGCAGAACGCGTGTCCATGGTCGCTGAAGAATATGCGATCGACGGTCCGAGAGGCATCGAACTCGCCGCCGAAGTTGTGCGCAAGACGGACGGCAATCCCTTGGCTATCGAGCTGGCTGCATCTCGCGTCGCAGACCTCGGGCTCGAAAACCTGGTTATATCCCTCGATCGTCCGCTGAGGACACTGCGGCGCGGAAACCGGACATCGCATCCACGCCAGCAGACGTTGCGTGCTAACATCGACTGGAGCTACAACCTTCTCGACAGGAACATGCAGTCGCTGCTCGGTCTGCTTTCCACGTTCGAAGCCGACTTCACGAAAGATACCGCGCGCGATCACTGTGGTTTCGAGTTCGCCCGTTCCGACTTCGAGGAAGCGTTTGACGGCCTTGTCGTCAAGTCCCTGATCGCGGGTCAGCAGCGCGGCGGTACTTACGCGCTGCCCAAGCTGATACGCGAGTATGCCATGGAAAAGCGCGCCGGTGTTACGACTGCCACTCCCTGGCTCTCACCGGAGATGGAGCTCGTGACGCGCGACGTCGAGTATCAGCGTCCCCAGTTTCCAATGTCCCTATCCACGCGCGCTGACCTACGGCCATTCGCTACGGAAAGCAGGGCGGCCTAGTTATCACCCTTAGGAATTGACTGCTCTTGCGCGAGAAGTTCAGCCTTCTTGACCAGGTCGGCGACGGACCTGACACGCATTTTTTTCATCACGTTTGACCGATGAAGCTTCACCGTGACCATACTGATCCCGAGCTGCCCGGCGATCTGCTTGTTCATGTAGCCGTTCACGACCGCATGCATCACCTCGACCTCCCTCGGGGTCAGGGTCTCCCTAAGTTTCTCGACGTCTGAGCGGGTCTGCGATTGCGACCTGATTACTTCGTCTCGCCTGATCGCGCCGGTTACGGCGTCGATGAGGTCCTGTTCTCTGAACGGCTTGGTCAGAAAGTCTATGGCTCCGGCTTTCATCGCCCTGACGGACATGGGAATGTCCCCGTGTCCCGTCACGACGATTATGGGCATTCGGTTGCCCGCCTTCTGTAGATCGGATTGAAAATCCAGGCCGCTAACCCCGGAAAACCTTACATCAAGCACAATGCAGCCAGGAGTGTCGAGATTGTCGGCCTCAAGCAGAGCTCGGGGCGAGTCGTAGGCGATCGCTTCGAGATCGATCGACTTGAAGAGGTCGAGAAGAGAGACGCGCACCGAGCTGTCGTCATCGACTATGCGGATAAGCGGTTGTGATGACGATTTCTCTTGCACTGGGCGATCCTTGATCCTCGGCGGCTCCAGCCGGGAAAGATCTCGCCGAAACACCAGTGCCGTCCTAAGAGAGATTTAGCCCGGGAAAACTAGCGTTGCAATTCTCCAAAACCCATAGATGTGTGGGAAATGGCTGGAAACAGCCCTTAGCCGATCATTCGCCGCGGACGGGAGCCTTGCCGGATCGCCGAAAGAACGACGACGAGGTACCGCTCCGGCGAAAACGGTTTCTCGATAAAGGCAAACGCTCCTGTCGCCCTCAACTCGGCGGAGGTCGATCCCCCGCCCCGCGTAGACATGACTATCACCGGAGTTTCTA
This sequence comes from Mycoplana azooxidifex, assembly GCF_014196765.1. Taxonomy (GTDB): domain Bacteria; phylum Pseudomonadota; class Alphaproteobacteria; order Rhizobiales; family Rhizobiaceae; genus Mycoplana; species Mycoplana azooxidifex. Next base: position 38,689 of record NZ_JACIEE010000013.1, on the reverse strand, counting down.
TCCTATTTGATCGAAGGAAGCGCAGCGATTCGAGCCGCTCGTGCGCGGCATCTCGACATCGCTGATCACGCAATCGATTTGCCTCAACGCGGAAGAACTCAGAAAGCCCTCAGCCTTGCCGAAGACGTTCGTCGGCACCGCAGCGGCGGCGCGCAAGCTTTCGAGGGGAACGTCGTCAGCGTTAAAGAAGTTTCCCGCCAATACGACGCTTTGAGGTAGTCTGAATCACAGCGTTCGCTCCGAAAACCCAAACTTAACAACATTTCACATGCGTTAACTCACCTTTTCGGTGAAGGTCGGATATGTCCTCCAGTGCGTGCCCGACCGCCTCTCGATCCGAAAGATTTACCTTGGATGGCGATGAACGGATGGGACACGGTGCACCCGCATGGGTCGTCATTTTAGGCGGGTGATCTGCTGCGAGGCCTCGGAGCGTTGTACGAGGAGACAGGGAGAAATGACGAAAACAAACCTGGCAGCCATTCCCGAGCCCGAAGGGATTGCCGACCCGGTCGGGAAAAATGAAAGCGGTTCGCCATCGACTTTTTTCTCCGAGGCCAGCGTGCCCGTTGGCGAATATGCCCCCGCGTTCATCCTGCCCCACAGGGATGGGGGAAATTTAGGGATCGTCGAACTCGTCGGAGCGCCATTCGTTCTCCTTTTCTATTCAGGATCAGGCGAGAGGCTACAGCAGACAGCTTGCCTCGACGCGACAGCTCCGACGCTTGGAATACTCGGCGTGGCACTCGTCGGGATAGTTTGCGCGGAACGAGGGCCGGTACGGAGTCAATTCGAACCCGCCGCGGAAGGTTATCCCGTCCTGTTGGATTGGGAACCCCTCGTCTCCCGTCTCTACGGTTTTAACCGCGACAGGGCCGCGCCGGAGATATCGGCAACGTATCTCGCGGATCTCCGTGGTGTCGTCAGCTGGGTGGAATTCGATCGGGCCAAGGAGCGCGGCGACTCGGCGATTATCTTGAACGCAGTGAGATTTCACCTCTCGCGTCCTTCAACCCTCGACACAAGCGACTGATCCGAGAGGTCACCTGGCATGTCGCTCCTTCAATTCGACGACTACGAAATCGATATCGAGCAACGACGTCTGACCGAGAACGGCCAGCCGCTGCGGCTTGGAGGCAGGGCGTTCGACATTCTCTCGGCTCTTGTATGCAGGGCGGGTGAAGTCGTGACAAAGGAAGAGTTGATCACCCTTGTCTGGCCGACGACCATTGTCGACGAGGGATCGCTTCGGGTTAACCTGGTCGCTCTTAGGAAAGCTCTCGGGGACCACGCAAGACACTTGATAGAGACGATACCGGGTCGAGGATATGTCTTTGCGGGGAGCGTCCGGCAAATCTCGCGGGAAGAAACGGCCCCGGAGCCAATCTCGCATTTCGCCGACCCTTTGGTCGGCACCCTGCCCCGTATGCCGAGAAGGCTTATCGGCAGAAACGAGTACATCCGATCCACGCTCGATTTGCTCGATACGGCCCGTCTTCTGACGCTTGCTGGTCCCGGAGGCATCGGAAAAACGGCGATCGCCGTTTTCTGCGCGAACGCCGTCGCCGAGAGAAAGCGCGTCGTTTTCATCGATCTCGCAACCCTCACCGACGGCCAGGTTCTTTTGTCGACGCTGGCTACACAGCTTGGCCTCAGTACCTTTGGGGACGACGTCCTTCCAGGCATAGTCGCCGAGCTTTCGAAGAAGCCCACATTGCTGCTTCTGGACGGATGCGAGCGTATTGTCGACGCCGCTGCCAACTCGGCGGAGGTCATCCTCCGCGAATCTCCGACAACCCAAATCCTCGCGACGACCCGGGAACCGTTGAGGACGTCTATGGAGAAGGTGAGGCAGGTCGCGCCGCTCGAGTTTCCGCCCGACTTGGAAGAGAGCTCGGACCCGGGAGACTCTCCGGCCGTGGAGCTTTTTACCTCGCTGGCGGCTCTCGCCGGCGACAGCATCGATCTATCCGGAAGAGCAAACCTCCGGCTCGTCGCGGACATCGTTCGCAGTCTGGACGGGATACCGTTGGCTATCGAGCTCGCCGCCGCCCACCTCTTCGACATGGATTTGCCATCCCTTCACAGATCGGTCGCCGAGCCTATCGCCTTTCTCAGGCGTGGCCGAAGAACTGCACCGCCCCGCCAGCAGACGATGAAGGCGACATTGGATTGGAGCTACTCTACCCTGTCCGATGAGGAGAAGGAGCTACTGTTAAGGCTCTCGGTCTTTGCCGGTACGTTTTCCACGGATGCGGCATTCGCCGTATCGGAGAGGGCGGACGATCCCGATACCTTCCACGAGGCGTTTGACGGCCTCTTTCTAAAGTCGCTGCTGGTGGTCACCCAGCGCGGAGGGAGCTTCAGGCTGCTGTTGACGACGCGGGACTACGCCCGCGAGAAGCTTGCCGAAACGCATTTTTCCACATCGTGCAGGCTGGCGCATGCTCGATATTGTCTGGAACGTCTTCGCGCAGCCACCGATGAATGGCACCAGGTCGATCCAACGAACTGGCGCGTGCAAAACGGCGAGTTCGTTCACGACTTGCGTTCCGCTCTCCTTTGGACACTCGGCGAGGACGGCGATGAGGAGCTCGGCCTGGCGCTCGCGGCGACATCCGACACGCTCTGGGTCCAGTTTGGTCTCATCGCGGAACAGCTGGCGGTGTCCGAACGCGCGCTGAAGCTGTTCGAAGCCAGAGGTGTCGCGGGTACGGGCCTCGAAATGAAGCTTCGGATGTCATACGGCATCGCGCTCTATCACTCGAAGACCTTCGAACGAAATGGAGACGTCATCGATCAGTACACCAGGGTTCTGGACCTCGCCGTCGGCGCTCAAGACATCGCGATGCTGATGCGGGCTATAATCGGGACAGCGGCTATACATACAGCGAACGGTCACTATCAGAGGGCGATCGACCTCGTTCATCGTTTCGAGGAAGAGTTCGACCAACTGCCTCCGCAGGCCAGAAGCCACCTCCTGAACCACAACTATCACTACATCGGCGACTTCAACAACGCCATGGACCATGCGCGGATCGCACTCATACCTCCAAAGGAAGCCCCGAAACCCCCGCCAAACAGCGGAAGCAATTTCGACCTCCACATCAGCGCCTTTTGCACGATCGTCAAGACGCTCTGGATACAAGGCAGATACTCTGCCGCTGAAACCGCTCTCGACGAGTCCTTGCAGGAAGTGATTGAGAGGGATCACGCCATTTCGACATGCCTTTATCTGGCCGCGTCCGCCTGCCCGACCGCGCTCGGGATCGGGGATGCCGTCCTTGGGATGAAACTGGTGGGCATGCTCCGCGAGGCGTCGACGAGGAACTCGCTTCTGAGATGGCGAGCCTGGGGAGAGGCCTACGAGGCCGTGATCGCCGCGGAAAGGGAAAACGATCCGGCGGCATTCATCCGGACAGTTTCCCGGTTGGGGGGCACGCCTTTCGAAAATTGCCTCGTCATCGGCGGTCGTCTTGCCAGCGCCGAACTCCTGGAGCGGATCGCGCCGGAAGGGACCTGGTGCGGTGCTGAGATCCTAAGGCTTCGCGGCGAGTTGGCAATGCCGATTTCGCCGCAAGACGGACGCGCGCTGTTGCAGGAGGCTCACGATCTGGCCGTTAGGCAGGCCGCAAACACCTTTGCCTTGAGATGCGCTACGAGCCTCTACCGTCATTCCGCCCCGGCCCTTAGGAGTGCCTCGAGAAGCATGCTTCTCAAAGCACTCGAGGCCGTGGAGTACCGGGAGGACGTTACCGATGTGGCGGACGCAACATCGGTTCTCTAGTCTCGGTTCCCGAGGGATCAGCTTCTGCGGTTCGACTCGAACAGGAACCAAACGCGGCCTTCGGCTTCGTCCACCCAGCCTTCGAGAAGGCTCGTCGTCGCGACGTCGTGGTGCTCCGAGCTGAGCTCGTGGACCTGCCGCAAGATGCCGATCAGCTGCTCGTTGTCGCTTTTGAGCTCGGCGAGTATGTCCTCGGCGGTAACGAAGTCGGCGTCGTTATCGAGCAGTCGCTGGACGCGCGCGATATGACCGACAGACCGGAGTGTCGTGCCGCCGACCTTCCTCGCGCGTTCCGCGATCGCGTCAGTCATGCCGATCAACTGATCGGCGTGATCGTCCAGCATGAGGTGGAGGCTTCGGAAATTCGGCCCGGAGAGGTGCCAGTGGAAATTCTTGGTCTTGAGGTAAAGCGCGAACACGTCCGCAAGCAGGGCGGTAAGCGCGGCGGAGATGTCGTTACGAGCGTTCTGGCCGAGGTCGGTCGGGGTGCTGAGGGGAGTTTTTCGAAGCGTCGAGGCGGAAATCTGGTCCATGGCGGTCTCCTTCGGGTGCGGACGGACTTGAAGCGCCGTTGCGCGACACGTCCAGAGTCACCGGAACCTGAAGGGCATCGGACACTATTTCTTGCACAATCGCGCTGTTCCGTTCGAGCCTACCCCTCCCCGGCCGGACCGAAACGACCCTGTCGGCATCTCGGGATGAGGTGCCGCCTGCCCCAGATGTGTGTCGATCACAGCGTTGCCGAACATCTCCCGATCCATATCGGGGTACTCGCCAGATACTGGCTTCCATGAAGCAGGATGTTACGCCTAAAAGCAGGCCTGTTGACTTGGGTGAGACTTAATGCCTAGCGACAATTGAGGGATTAAGAGATATTCGTATTTGTGGGGACGGCCATCTGTACGGCTGACCGTACGAGGGCCTGAGCGGCATGACTGAACGACTGAGGAGACCATTGTTCCTGGCGGTGGCCACCGCTTTGGCCGCGCTTGTGTTCTGGATCGACAGCATAGCGGAATACGAGTCGTCGGTCGCGATCCTTTACCTTGCCGTCCTTGTCCTCGTCTCCGCGGCGGGCAACGGCAAAGAAGTGACGCGCGCTGCCCAGGGCTGCGTGGCGCTGGCCGTTTTGGCCTGGGTTGTCGTCCATCTTGACAGCCCCACGCCTGCAAGCGTGCTGCGGTGCCTGTTTGCCTGCATTGCGATCGGTGTCACGGCGGCCCTGCTCGTCAGCAGGAAGCGGCTCGAGGCGACCCAGCGGGACCTGGAGCGGAGCCGCGCCGAAGTCGATCTTTTCGCGAACTCCGTACCCTACGTCCTGTGGCGGTCGAACCCCCGCGGCGAGATCGAATACCTGAACGCGAGCTGGACGACGGTCACTGGTTTGGACCGGTTGACGGTTCTGGAAGGTCAGCGCTACAACGACGTCGTCCACCCCGATGACATTCCCGTTCTGAACGAGACCGTTTCCGCCGCTGTCGCCAACCGCACCGTCACGAACCTCAAGGTCAGGATACGCCAGGCGGACGGTTCTTACCGCTGGATGCAAATCTACGACAATCCGGCCTACTCGCCCCTGACCGACCAGGTGGAGCGCTTCGGCGGACTTTCTGACGTCCACGACGAGGTGGTCGCTAAACAGCAGCTCCAACTCGTCCGGGACGAATTGGAGATCAGCAGGACAGACCTGGTGAACTTCACGGACTCGGTCCCGCAGATTTTGTGGCGTGCCGATCCCGAGGGGAGAATCGACTTCTACAACCGTCGCTACACCGAAATCACCGGAAGGGATGTCCAGGCGACGATCGAGCGCCAGGATCATGCGGACGACATTCATCCGGATGACCGGGAACGGTTTTCGCAGGTATGGCGAGACGCGATCTTCGGCCGCACGGAAATGCGCGCGACCTACAGACTGCGTCATGCGACCGGAGAGTACCGCTGGATGTCGTTGGTTGGGCGACCCATTCGACTGGGCGAGACCCCGGACGAAATCAGGTATTACGGCGGTGTCTCGGATATCCATGACGAGGTGACGTCGCATCAGAAGGTCAAGGAACTCAACGAGACCCTCGAGCAGCGGGTGGCGGAACGGACTTCCGAGCTGATGTTGACGGAACAGCGGTACGCGGGGCTTTTCGACGTCAGCAACATGACCTTTGCGGAGATGGATTTCAGCGAAGCCGAAAAGATGCTCGACGCGATCAAGGACCGGGGCGTGACCGACTTGCGGGCATACATGGCGGCCAATCCCGACGAACTGGCGCGCACGCTCGGCGCGATCCGGACGACGAGGGTGAACGAAGCGCTGGCGCGGCTTATGGGGTACGAGAGTGTCGCCGACCTCGTCGCCAACCCGCCCACGCAGAACGCGGAGGATGGCGCGGAGGTTCTACTTCGCCAGCTCGAGATGTATTTTCACGGCATCCACCACATCGACGGCCGCACGGTCCTCGTTGGGAAGGCCGGTCGGCGTATACCCGTCTACTTCACGGTGACCAGGCTTTCCGACGGGCTGCATCTGTCCAGCCACCTCGACCTTTCCGAGCAGGAGCGCATCGAGCAGATGCGCCAGGCGGCACAGGCGGAAATGGCGCGCGCGAACCGCATCGCGACTGTCGGGGCGTTCTCCGCCTCGATCGCGCACGAACTGAACCAGCCTATCACCTCCATGGTCTTCGACGCGCGGACGGGGATCCGGATGATCGCACGCGAAGCCCCGGACATCGAAGGTGTTGACCGCATATTGCAGCGGATGGAGAAGAACGCGCAGCGTGTGGCGGGCATCGTCCAGCGGACCCGCGAGAACCTCGTCGGGCGACGGAGGGCGGTTGGAGCGACCGACCTTCATCGGCTTGCTCTGGAAACGCGTGATCTCATCGACCACGATCTGAAACGGGCGGACGTCGAACTCGATGTGGTCTGTGCAAAGACCGTCCCGGCGATCATGGGTGATCCGGTCGAGCTTCAGCAGGTTTTCGTCAACCTCGTGAATAATGCGATCGACGCCATGCGCGACCAGCACGGAGCACGGCGGGTAACGATCGAGTTGATTGCCAAAGACACCTCGGTGGAGGTCCGGGTCAGCGACACGGGGCCAGGAATACCCGAGGAGTTCATTCAGAAACTGTTCGAACCCTTTTTCACGACCAAGGCGACCGGCATCGGGATGGGGCTGGAAATCTGCCGCTCCGCCGTGGCGGCAATGGGCGGGCAACTGACGGTGGCCAATCTGCCCCAAGGCGGTGCCCGCTTCGCGTTCGACCTTCCGTTTGCAGTCGAGCGGCGCGCGTAAGGCTTTGATGCGTCCGGACGCGGCAAAGTGCGATGGCGGCGTTTTCTTACAATACCATCTCCTTAATGCTGACATCCTTCGACCGGGCAGAGAGGTCTGCGGGGCACGCGGCATTCCGTGGCACGCGCACGCGGATAGAACGGCAGAGAGGAACAGGATATGCAGGATGAGCGTCCGGAAGGTATCGAGAGCTACGATGACCCGGCGGGCGGCTGGGGTGCTCTCAAGGCAGTGGCAAAGACCCTGGCCCATCAGCAGGTGATCGCTCAGGGGACCGCGACGCTCCTCAAGGCGAACCAGCCGGACGGCTTCGATTGCCCCGGCTGCGCGTGGCCCGATCCCAAACACACCTCGTCATTCGAATTCTGCGAGAACGGGGCAAAGGCGATCACATGGGAATCCACGGCACGCCGTGTTGGCCCGGACTTCTTCGAGAACAACACGGTCGAAGAGCTTTGGACCTGGACCGATCACAAGCTCGAAGACGCCGGGCGGCTGACGACTCCACTTCGCTACAACCGGAGCCGCGACCGCTACGAGGCAATCGCGTGGGACGACGCGCTCGAAATTATCGCGTCGGAGCTCAACAGGCTGCCCGATCCGAACATGGCCGAGTTCTACACCTCCGGCCGAGCGTCGAACGAAGCGGCTTTCATGTACCAGCTGTTCGTTCGCGCCTTCGGCACCAACAACTTCCCCGATTGCTCGAATATGTGCCATGAGGCGACGAGCGTCGGGTTGCCCAAGTCAATCGGCGTCGGCAAGGGGACGGTCCTGTTGGAGGACTTTGATCATACGGACGCCATCTTCAGCTTCGGCCACAATCCGGGCACCAACCATCCGCGCATGATGACGACGCTGCACGAAGCCTCGCGGAGAGGCGTGCCGATTGTGGTCTTTAATCCGCTCAGGGAGCGGGCGCTGGAAAAATTCGCGGCTCCCCAAAACTCGGTCGAGATGGTGACCTTATCCTCCACGCCGATCGCTTCCGCATATCATCAGCTTCGTATCGGCGGCGACATCGCCACCCTTCGCGGTCTGATGAAGATGGTTTTCGAGAAGGACGATGCCGATATCCGCAAGGGCGGTGATGGCGTACTCGACCGCGCGTTCATCGCCGAGCACACCGTCGGGTTCGACGACCTGCGGCAGGACGTCGAAGCCACCAGCTGGGAAAGCATCCTCGAGGTTTCCGGGCTGGCCATGGAGGCCTTCTCCAGCGCGGCAGACGTCTACATCAACGCGAAGAACGTCATCATCTGCTACGGGATGGGAGTCACGCAGCACGAGAACGGAACCGCGAACGTGCAGCAGCTGGCGAATTTGCTGATGCTTCGCGGAAACATGGGTCGGAAGGGGGCAGGAATTTGCCCTCTCCGCGGTCATTCGAACGTCCAGGGCGATCGCACCGTCGGTATAACGGAAATACCGAACGCGGCATTGCTGGACGGCATGGAAAGGGCCTTCGGCTTCCGGCCGTCCGGCGAAAAGGGCCACAACGCGCTCGAGACGATCGCGGCGATAGCGGAAGGTAGGTCCAAGGCGCTCGTCTGCCTTGGCGGAAACCTCGCCGTAGCGATGTCGGATCCCGACGCCACCTTCGAGGCGATGCGGAAGCTTGGTCTCGCGGTTCACATCGCGACGAAGCTCAACCGCTCGCACCTCCTGCTGGCCAGGACTTCGATTATTCTCCCCTGTCTCGGTCGCACGGATCTCGACACCCAGGCGTCGGGCCCACAGTCGGTTACGGTCGAGGACTCCATGTCGATGGTCCACGCGTCCCGGGGTTTTCTCAATCCGCCAGGCCCCCTGCTCCGTTCCGAACCCGCTATCATCGCGGGGATCGCGAAGGCTACGCTCGGGTCGCGCCACGGCATCGACTGGGACGGGCTGATAAGCAACTACGACCGCATCCGCGACAAGATCGAGATCGTGTTCCCGGATTTCCACGAGTTCAACAAGCGCGTCCGCGTCAAGGGCGGTTTCCGCCTCGATATCCCGGCATCCTACCGCGTGTGGAAAACCGAAAGCGGAAAGGCGACTTTCATGCTGCCGCCCGGGCTGGATGGCGATCATCTGCTCCGCAATCGGGATGCGCTGATGTTGACGACGATCCGTAGTCACGACCAGTACAACACCACCGTCTACGGGCTCGACGACCGCTATCGCGGCGTTTTTGGCAGGCGGGATGTCGTATTCATGAACAAGACGGACCTCGACGACCGCGGACTGCGTGACGGCGATCTCATAGACCTGACCGCGACACTCTCGAGCGAGCCTCGGAAGGCGAGCAAGTTCACCGTGGTCGAGTACAACATCCCCAAGGGATCGGTGGCTGGTTACTACCCGGAACTCAACGTGGTCATCACGCTCGAACACTACGACCGACTATCCGGCACGCCGTCCTACAAGAGCGTTCCTGTGATCGTTTCCGCAGCGGCCTGAGCCGCCCACAGCATCCGCGAGAGCCGGGTTTGCAACAGAGGAGTAGGCCATGCGAGTTCTCGTCGATCTGGAATTCGGCGATCGTCTCGCGCTGGACGCATACGTGCCGGACGCTCCTTCAGGGGCGATCCTCCTTTTGCACGGCGGATGGCTCGCTGGCGACAAGAGCGGAGAGACGGCGCTGGCCGAGCGCCTGTGCAAGTCGGGGTTCGTCGTGTTCTCCGCGAATTTCAACCTTGATCGAAGCGGTCCGCACGGCCGGGCGCTGAACGACGCGGCCGCCGCGCTCCGCTGGCTTCGCGCTTCCGATTTCGAATTCGGCCGGGCTTGCGTCGCGGTCATGGGTGTGGGCACGGGCGGCACCGTCGCGATCGAGGTCGGCTTGCAGGAGGGCGTCCCCGTCGTGGCATGGTCCGCATTGATCGACTTCAAAGGCTTCATGGACAGCACGGCTGCTCTCGGTGACAGTGACCATCTGCGTGACTACTACGGTGTCAGCTGGGATGCGATCGCTGCGGCAGGCGAGCAGGTGCCGTATCTGAGGAGTGTCGTACTGGCTATCGTCGCCAACAACCTCAGCCTCCTCGCTTCGACCAGCCCTCTGACCCGGGTTACTCCGAAGGCGGGGCGGATGCTCCTTTTCAATTCGACGGATGAGGTCATTCCTGTCCGGGGCGTAGCTTTGATGCAAGAAGCGATGACAGAGCGTGGCGTGCCATGCACAGTGAGCCTTCTGGAAGGGCCGGAACATGGTTCGGAATACCTGTTGTCTGCGCTGCCTTCCACGATCCAGTTTTTTCGCGAAGTGCTTTCTCCCAAAGATTCCGAGATCTCCAGAAACGCCCTCGGCAACCCGGATCGCCATTTGACCGGGATTGCACCGGACCTTCCGGTCGACCTTTTTTACGCCTCGACCTGACGTCAACGTCGGACAGCGTTGCCTGTAGTGAGCCGTCGCCTTGGAGGCGGGAGCGATAAAAGACAATCCTGCTTCCGCCGCGCCGTGCATTCTTCTTTGGCCACCTAACCTAGCCGATGAAGAGCGACATGATCGAGCAACTCCTTTGGAACCCAGTATTGCAGTTCTCCGTCCTGGTCTTGGCGACGGTGGCTGTCCGCGTCGCCCTCGGCCGGAATCCCACGATCAGGTTCATCGTCAGCGTCTGCTTCTTCGCGCTTTTGACCGCCACCCTGTTGTCCCACGACATAGCTCCCTATTCTCCCGATTTCGGAGACGACGTGCTATCGCGGAGGATAACCACCGGACTTCTCAAGGCCGTGTGGTGGATCGGCGCAGCTGTGGTCCTGGTCAGTGCTGTCCGGCTGTTCCTCATTCTCGAGAACAAGCCACGGGAAGGCCGACTTGCCCAGGATCTGCTCGTCGGCATCATCTACCTCGGAGCAGGCCTGGCATTGATAGCCAATGTCTTCAGCCTTCCGGTCGGAACGCTGATCGCTACTTCCGGTGTGTTCGCGATCGTTTTGGGTCTGGCACTGCAGAGCACGCTCAATGACGTCTTTTCCGGTATAGCGCTCAACCTCGGTCGCCCCTACGCCGTGGGCGACTGGATCGTACTGGAAGGAGGCTTCCAGGGGCGCGTGGTGGAAACCAATTGGAGGTCGACGCACCTCGTGAACGGCACCGACGACCTTGTCGTCCTGCCGAATAGCACCTTGGCAAAGGCGCGCCTTGTCAACCTGACGCGCCCGGAAGAGATGCATGGCGTCTCGATCACCGTGCGGTTCCTCCCCACCCGCACTCCGGCCGCTATCGAGGAGACGATGCGGACGGTCCTGCTGAGCAGCCTCGCCATCCTCAAGTCGCCGCCGCCTACGGCGCTGGTCGTCGGTATCGACAGTCAGGCCGTCGACATCGAGCTGGCTTTTCGCGTTTCCGGATTCTCTGCCGCCGGCGCTGCGAAAAGCGAGGTCTACGATCTGATCTACCGACATTCGAAAGCCAACGGGCTGAAGCTGGCCGCGCCGCGTGAGGTCGCCGTCCTGTATCCCGAATTTTCCGCGGAGACCCAATCCGCCAAGCATCCGGGAACTCCTTGGCGGCTGCTCGAGTCGATCCCGCTTTTCGCTACGCTGACGGACGACGAGAAGGACGCTCTCGCGTCGGCGATGACGCGCCACACCTACCAGAAAGATACTCTCATCGCGTCGCAAGGAAGCAAGCTCTCGTCCCTTATGATCATGCGGACAGGCGTCGCGGCGATACAGCGCCAGGAAAACGGACATCTGGTCGAGCTTGCGCGGCTATCGCCGGGCGACCTCTTCGGCGAACGAGGGGTCCTGATCGACGCCGCGGAGTCTGGCGATACAAAGGCGCTCACCTTCGTGGTCATTTACGAGATAATCAAAGAGGATCTGGCGGCAGTCATGCGCGACCGTCCGGCCTTGGCGGAAGAACTCGGGATCTTGCTTTCAAGGCGAATGGAGGAAGAAGAGCATCTGTCCAACGCGAGCCTAACGTCGCATGGCACGCATCCCGACACCCTGGCCACGCGCATCCGGCGGCTTTTCGAGATTCCACGGGAAACGGCACTTAGGTAGCGGCCGCCGGAATTTCGGCGACCGCTGGGGCACGTCACCTCACGTTGGCAAAAAGCATATTCAGGCCTTCGGAAATAGTCGGATGGGCGAAAATCCCGTCTCTCAGAACCGTGAAGGGCAGATCGCCCAGCATCGCCATCTGCACGACGCTCATGACTTCACCTGCGTTGACGCCCAGCATTCCGAACCCGAGGATGCGGTCGGTGTCCTTCGCGACGAGCGTCTTCATGAATCCCTTTCTCTGTGAAAGGGTCCGCGCTCTCGGAACGACGTCCATCGGCAGCCTTGCTATGCGGTATTCGAGGTTCCTGGAACGCGCTTCGCTTTCGTTCAGACCCACACGCGCGAATTCGGGGTCGATGAACACGCAGTACGGAATCATCCGCCCGTCCGTGGTTCTATCGCCGCCCTTGAGTTGACCGGATACCACGCGATAGTCGTCGAGGGAGGCATGGGTGAACATCGGCGTTCCCGCGACCTCGCCCATCGCCCAGACGTCTTGCGCCGTGGTTCTTAGAAGGTTGTCCACCTTCACGAACCCTCGCCCATCGAGCTCCACTCCCGCTAGATCGAGGCCAATCCCCCCGGTGCGCGGACGTCGGCCAGCCGCGACCAGCAGGTGCGACCCTTCAAAAATGCGGCCGTCCGCCGTCGTGATGCTTACCGCCTGTCCGGACTTTCCTGCCACCGCCGTTCCCGCGCAGTTCAGAGCGACATTGACGCCCTCGTCCTGCAGAACGCCAAGCAAGGCGGCGCTGACATCTTCGTCTTCTCTCGGAGCAAGGCGTGTGCCGTGCTCGATGATGGTGACGTCCGCGCCGAGCCTACGGAATGCCTGCCCGAGTTCCATGCCGATATAGCCGCCGCCGAGAACGAGCAGGTGCGTGGGCATGTCGCCGAGCTGTAGGGCTTCGACGTGGGTGATCGGGTCGGCAGCCGCCAATCCGGGGACATCGGGTACGGCGGCCGTGGTCCCGAGGTTAATAAACACCTTGTCGCCCATCAGCGTCCTGACGCCGTTTCCGGTCTCCACGGCGATCGTCTTGGGAGAAACGAACCGTCCCCAGCCTATCACCAGCTCGAAGCCGCTGGCATCAAACCCGGTCTGGTTGAAGGCGACCATTTCCGCCACCACGCTGGCGGTACGGTTGCGGACGAGATCGAGACTGGTTCGGATGTTTTCGGCCTGCGTGCCGAATTCGGAGGCTCTGCGGGTGGCGTGCGCCACTTCCGCGCTCCGTATCAGAGCCTTGCTCGGGATGCAGGCGATGTTGATGCAAGACCCGCCGATGAGGCCCGCCTCGATCACGGCGACGCGCTTGCCTGCCTTTGCCTGCTCTATTGCGAGGGTCTTGCCTGCCTTGCCCCCTCCGAACACGAGGATGTCGAAGGTTTCCACTTGAGCCATTGTCGTCTCTCCTTTGGGATTGATCTCCCCTCGGAGAAAAGCAGCTGACGATGGCGGGCGATTGTAAAAATCGAGCCTCTCGCCAAACGTACGCTGTGGCTTCCGGCGACGGGGTTCCTCGTGGCGGTCAGCCCATCGGGAACAGCACGGAGAAGCGGAGGCCCGACCGCGTCACGGCATGCTCCATGTTTCCGCGAAGTTGGCTCTCCACGATCATCCGCATCAGTTTCGAGCCCTGGCTCGCAGGCGCGGTGCAATCGGCTTCCGGTCCGCCGATCTCTCTCCACAAAAGGCCGATCTCCCCATCGCAGCAAGTCCACTGGATCAGGATCTGGCCCGATCCGACGGAAAGCGAGCCATGCTTGAGGGCGTTGGTGGCCAGCTCGTTCGCCAGAAGACCCAACGCCACGGCAATCGTGGAGCTTATCTCTATATCGGGGCCTTCTGCCAATATCCGCGGCATGTCCGGGTCGTGATATGGAGAGAGGACTCCCGCAAGAAGCTCCCGCAGCGGAATACCGGGATTATCCCTGCCTTCGTTGTCTAGGAAGTCGTGCACCTCCGCCAAAGTCCTTAGGCGTTGCGCGAATTCTTTCGAGTGTTCTCTCGGCAGGGAAAGGTTGGCGAGGCCGATCGCCGAAGCATAGACGTTCTTGAGGCGATGCCGCACTTCGTCGCGCTCAAGCCTCAAATGCGCACTCGCTTGAGTCTGCTCACCGAGATCGATGCAGCGTGAGATCGCTGCCGACGCCGCGCGCGCGAGTGTCTGCGCTGCGACGATCTCACCGAGCGTATCGGACAGCGTATCCTCGGAGACCAAATTGGAAACCTCCTCGATCGGCGAATGAAGCAATCTCGATGGAGTCTGGACACCCCCGGCAAATCCCGACAGGGCACAGTCCTTCGAGCGAATCTCATCCCCCATAGCGCTAGCGGCAATCACCGTTGCGCCGGGATCGGGCAGGAACGAGAGTGCTGGCCTGGTGAATGGTGACGGTGCTTGCACGTCCCCGATCATCCCGGCTTTCGATTGGATCAGCGCGATGGCCTCGGCCGACAGGATGCGTCGCGCGGCATTGTGGGCAATTTCCGAAATCTGGTCGCTGTCGTTGGAAGCTGCGATCTGTGTGAGCGCTTCGACGAGGATGGGATAGGGCTGAGGCATGTTCGACACCAAATTTTCGCGGGTCGCCGCATGGGCTGTTGATCTCACCATGGCTATGCCCTCGTGTCCGAGCGGAATAGGACGATTCAGCCGGGTACTCGTCACGAATGGTTGAAACGTCCGTTTCACATCCGAGACGAATGCCATTCATCCTTTGGGGTCGTGCTGACGCATGAGCGAGATCGAGCGCAGCGACTTCATCCCCCTCAAGAACAGACGGTTTCGTTCGTCTCCGCGGCCGGATTCTCCAATATGGCCTGGAGCTTTATGCGTATCCGGAGGCATGCAAACTCCGATGACAGGATACGACATGACCATCGCCACATCCCGAATGCTGAGGACCCTCGGCGCGCTCGAGCATCTCTTTGCCGCCTACGGCGAGGACGGTACGATGAACTTCACGATTGCGGCGCGCATTTCCGGCACGCTGTCGGAATCGGCAGTTGTCGCCGCGCTCGCCAAGGTGCAGGAACGGCACGTCCTCCTCAGGGTTTCCCTGGGGTGGAGCGAGGATGGCACGCATTGCTTCTTGCTTTCGGAGCGCCCGATCCCCTTGTCGTCAAAAGCGGCCCCGATGACCACTTGGGAGCGGATCGCCGAGAGCGAGATGAACAACCCAATCATTTCGGTCGACATTCCACTTGTTCGTGCCACCATGGTTTCCGGATCCGGTTCGACGACATTGTTCCTCACATTCAATCATGCCGTCGCGGACGGTCTGGCGGCCGTCTTCGTGATGCACGAAGTGCTGACCGCACTGAGCGGAGCGGATATTTCCACTGCGGCCGACGACGTCAGGCTCGAGGACAGAATCGGGCTGGAGGTACCGCTCTTCCGCCGGCATTCCACAGTCGGCGGCGAGGCGGTCGGAAACGGGGCCAGATCCGGCTCTTCCTTAACAGGAACGACGGTCGATGCCGTGGAATTCGACAAGGCTCACCTGGCAGGGCTTCGTCAAACCGCGAAATCCCGGGCCACGACGATAAACTCCATAATTACCGCCGCGCTCGGGCGGGCGATTGTCTCCTTGAACGAACGCTGGGCGGAAAAACCGCTGCGGGTCATGTCTCCGATCGATCTCAAAACCGAGTTCGATATTCCCGAGCACGTCGGCCTATCGCTGTCGATCGCGATAACTCCGTTCGAGAAGGGCGAGACGGCGTTCTGGGACGAGGTTCACCGGGTGCACGAACAGATCGCCAAATTCCGCGAAAGGAAGATGGCCCTTTGGATGGTCGGGGATATCGCAAAGCGTTGCGTCGACGACCCGAGCTACGAAGCGACGAGGACGCGCGTGGTCGAGCACGGTCCATTTGACGGCGTGATGACGAATTTCGGCGTATTGCGGATGCCGACCCGCTTTGGCGATCTCGTCGTCGAGAAGATGTGGGCCCCGGCGCTTCGCTCGGTTCCGGGCCAGGACGTAGTGGCTGCAGCCACGTTCGACGGGGCCCTCAGCCTCGTACATACTTCCGTGGGGGGGACCGACGGACTGCTCGCGCGAATGGTTGAAATCCTCGAAGATGCATAACCGCTTGCTGTCGCCGTCCGGCTTCCAATAAGTCCCGGTAGCTCGCGTCCACGGAGATTTGTCGGAGACCGGCGGATTCGGGACTGGCGGTCGCCCCCCGTCACGCTCATATGGGGGCGAACGGCGGGCTTTTCCCCCCTGCCGACCCCGCGGTTTGCGGGCGATTCTCCCGTCGATCGCCCGCCCAAGCTCGACGATTTTCAGTCCCGCGCGGAGGGCTGCCTCGATCCCATCCAGTACCCTTGCGAGCCCCGTCGCCTCGTGAACTACGGAACTGGTCGGCCTGTAGCCAGTCCAGCAACACATTGAGCCTTCGAACGCCAGGGTCCACAAGCTGCGCCGCGTACTGTGCGAGTTGGGAACCGTTCGTTGTCAACGTCCACTCGTCGTGCCCCGATCCGATCTTGCGACCGAGCGCCTGGACAAGGTCCATCATTCCCTTGCGCACCAGAAGCGAAGCCATTCGAGTTCCCGATGGTCAGGAGCCCGTCCTTTGGAAGGAAATGCGGAAATCGCAACGGCCCGTCGCCGACACACGCAAATAGCTGACGCTACGGCCTAAGCCGTCCGTCATTCGGTCGATCGCCGATAGTTCCACGTTTTCTCCCGCCAGCGAGGTCGCGGTTTCATACCGCGGCCTCTGAAAGGGGGAGCGACCTAATGCGTTTTCCTGTCGCCGAGAATATCGCGTTCGCCAGCGCGCCTGCGGCCGCCGCCGTTCCGGCTTCCCCGACGCCACCGGGCTTCTCGAGGCTCTTCACCTGATAGACCTCGACTTTGGGCGCTTCGTTGATGCGGAGGATTCGATAGTTGTCGAAATTGCTCTGGTCCACGGCTCCGTCGGTGAAGGTCACCTCGTTGAACATCGCGGTGCCAAGCCCGAACAGCACGCCTCCTTCCATCTGCGCCCTGACGGTATCCGGGTTGATAACAATCCCGCAATCCACCGCCAATACGGAACGCAGA
This sequence comes from Mycoplana azooxidifex, assembly GCF_014196765.1. Lineage (GTDB taxonomy): Bacteria > Pseudomonadota > Alphaproteobacteria > Rhizobiales > Rhizobiaceae > Mycoplana > Mycoplana azooxidifex. The sequence continues at coordinate 21,533 of NZ_JACIEE010000013.1, read as the reverse complement.
AGCTTCACCTCCTTGCCGGGGACGACCTCGATCTCGAGAATATGCGCGAGGTAGGTGTTGAAGGCGAACTGCAGATTGACGCCGCGTCCGCGGCCCTGGGGGAGCTTGTCCTTCCACCCCGCCTTCTCGGCAGCCAGTTCGAGTACGGCCAGCGCCCGCGGGTTCCTGGTCAGCATCTTTCTTCTGAAATCGACGGGGTCCTGCCCGATCGCGTACGCCATCTCATCCACAAAGCTCTCAATTACGAAAAGATTGTGGGTAGCGCCGACGCCCCGCCACCAGGCAGTAGTCAGTCCCTCCGGCTCGTGGCGGACATAGTCTGCGAAAACGGAGGTCTCGTCGTACGGGGTCTCGGCTGCACAATCCAGAGAGTCTGGATCGATTCCGTTGACAAAGGCCGGGGGTGCCCAACGGGCCATGACGGACGAACCTGTCACCCTGTGCGTGCGCCCCACTAGGCGGCCCGCGTCGTCCAGTCCGGCCGATACACGGTCGTAGTAGTACGGTCGGAAGAAATCGTGCGTCAGGTCCTGCTCGCGAGTCCAAACCAGTTTAACGGGATACCGTATATTCCGCAGGAGCTTTGCCGCCTGCTCTATCGTGTCGATATCGAGACGCCGTCCGAAAGCGCCGCCCATAAGCTGATTGTTCACGGTCACTTTCTCGGGAGGAAGTCCCGTCGCCTCGGCTACCGCCTTCTGGGCACGGACCGGGACCTGGGTCCCGACCCACAGCTCCGCACGGTCGTCCTTGATGTGCAGCGTGCAGTTCATCGGTTCGAGCGGGGAATGCGACAGGAATGGCGAACGGTAGATGGCATCGAGCTTTGTCTTGGCCTTCCGTATCGCCTCGGCCGCCCCTTTGTCGTCGCGCACGACCACGCCCGGCTTGAGGGATGCCTCATGCATGTCGTTTACGATCGCTTGGGTCGAGACAGACGCATTCGGCCCGCTTTCCCAGCTCAGTTCGAGCGCGTCTACACCGAGCTTGGCGGCCCACATATGTTCGCCGATGACGGCCACTGAGTCCTCGGTTCGGACGACATCGCGGACGCCCTTGACCGCTCGCGCGGCTGCCTCGTTCATGCTCGCGATCCTGCCGCCCTTCACGGGCGCGATCGCGAGGGTCGCGTAAGCCATTCCCGGAAGCCGGGTATCGATCCCGTATACCAGCGATCCGTCGACTTTGGCCGGGGTGTCCAGGCGCTTTGCCCTGGTGCCGATAAGCCTGAACTGTGACGGGTCCTTGAGCGGGACCTGTTTGGGTGCCTCTCGGGTAGCGGCGTCCGGCGCGACGTCGAGATAGCTCAACGAACGGCTGGAAGGGTCGTGACGGATGATGCCTTTCTCGACCCTGCAGTCGTCCGCGGAAACTCCCCACCGTTCCGCCGCGGCTCCGACCAGCATGATCCGCGCGGACGCCCCCGCTTCCCTCAACCGCACCCAGTCCGACTGCGTGGACGTGGAACCACCCGTCGCCTGGTCGAAGAGGATGGGGTCCATGTACTTCTTGAGGTCGGGAGGCGCTGCTTCAACGCGCACCTGGTCGAGATCGACCTCGAGTTCCTCGGCCATGAGCATCGCGCTGGAGGTGTAGATACCCTGGCCTACCTCGGTGTGCGGCATGATCAGCGCAATGCCGTCGGTATCTATTTTGACAAAGGCATTGGGTATGAACTTTGACTGCTCGCCAACCGCGGCGGAGGCGCGACGGGTGTTTCCGGGAAGCTGGACCGCCAACACGAGCCCTGCGGTTGCAAGGGCGGTTCCCCGGAGGAAATTCCTGCGTGATACGAGGTTCTCGATCATTGTGAAGCCCTCACACGGTGACCGAATGGATTGCTTCGCGGATTCGGACATATGTGCCGCAGCGACAGATGTTTCCGGCCAAGGCGTCGTCGATGTCGGTGTCGGTGGGTCTCGGGTTGTCGGTGAGAAGAGCCGTAGCGGACATGATCTGCCCGGACTGGCAGTATCCGCATTGCACGACTTCCTTCTCGAGCCATGCCGACTGGACTTTCGCGCCGATCGGAGTGTCGCCGACACCTTCGATTGTGGTGATTGGTATGTCCTCGACCATGTCCATCGTCGTTTGGCAGGAGCGCACCGCGACGCCCCCGAGATGGATCGTGCAGGCCCCGCACTGGGCGATGCCGCAGCCGTATTTCGTACCGGTCAGGCCCAGCACGTCGCGCAGCACCCAAAGGAGCGGCATGTCGTCCGGCACATCGACATCGTGGACCTGGCCGTTGATCGTCAGCTTTTTCATTTTCGCCTCTTCTCCGTGACATTCCGGCGAATACGCCGCATTTCGGCTGCCCGGCTGTCAAACTGTCATCGCGCACGGTGACAGAATTTGAGGCTGGATAATTGGACGATCCTGCACGGGTATTCATCACGAATGGTTGAAACGCCCGTTTCACATCCGAGACGAAGTTCAGTTCAGGAATTTCTTCCTGGCATGCGGCCAACCCCTGGGCCGCGTGACTGAAGCGGCACCCGGCAGGAACGTCCCGCCTCCGCCGAAAGACCATGGAGCGATCTCCCACTCCGCCCGTCCGGCGTCTTGGGTCGCCGTCCGGGTCGGGTTCTGCGACCCGACGATCTCCGCGCCAACACGCCTTCTTGTGATACTCCTTGTTCAGCCCGTTCCACCCGGACCATACATGCCTCTGACCATTCCTCACGGGTAGGTCGAGGGTGACATGGTCCGAGCCGTTCGTCGGCACCGCGACGGTGCCCGTCGAGGAACGGGGCAGTCTCTCGGAATAACCCATCGCCCGACGGGCGATGGTAACGGATGCGGCGGCATGGACGCTCAAGCCGTAACGGCGGGCGAACTTCACGCGACCGATATCGATTTATAGGCGGGATTGACACGGCCATGCGCGACGGCGCTTCGGTGGCAGGCAAAGGCGAGCGCCCCGCCGAACGCCGAGTACGCGAACCCCGATAACAGGCGGGCGTAACGAGCATCGCCCGAAGACGCCAGCGCCAGCTTTTTCTTTGCGAATTTTAGGTGCTCACTGACGACCGGCACACCGTGACGTGCGGCGAGCGACGCGATCGCGGCGGCGACTTTCCGGACCGTGTCCTTCGCCTGGTCCGATGTCTTCCCGTATGCAGGGAAAATTGAAGATTTCGACCGGATTGCCGGAAGCGTCGAGCAGTGCCGCCGAGATATGTCCAGCGTTGAGGTCGACGCCGAGCGCGCCGCGACCGAAGTCGGCCGCCACCCGATCGATCCTGTCGTCGACGGTGACCTCCATGACACTCGTCTCGGACGAACTTCAGGGTAATCGGAGACTTGCCCCCAGCGCTGACTCAATGACGTGGTTGCCATAATTGAAAGAGAGACCGACGAAGTCGATACAATCGACAGGCTGACCGGCGAACCTGATGGAGCGCCCTGCCGCGTGCGCCAGCGCACGTGGCAGGCGCAGCTACAGATCGAAGTGGCCGTCATCCGTTCGACCAGCAGTTTCGAACCGGTGGCCTTGGCCTTTGTAAGGGCCATCTGTTTCTGCCTGATATCGGCGCGTTTGCTGTCGATCCTGCCAGTCGAGTCGTGGCTGCGGTCCTTCGCCAGTTCCGACACGGACTTGAGCTTCGCCTGGAACTGCCGGTACGCCATGTCCAGATGCGTCGCCGAGATCCCCAGATGTTGGTAAAACGAGACCTTGAGATCGCCGGTCCAGACCCGGCCAGCCTTGAGCTTCGCCAGCAAGAGCCGTTCGGCACGGCTCATCAGCACCGCATAGTCGTTGAGCACCGAGGACAGGGACGAGCCATAATTGCAGTGCCCCGAAAAACTCATGACAAGCGTCAGGCTGTTCAGAAGACTCGATCGGGCGGTTCAACCAGTCGTAACGATTACCCGCCGTTACCGATCGTGGCGGCGCGCAAGGGAGGCGCGCGCCGCGTGGCCTAACCGACGGAGACCTGAGCGCCGCGGTCGGCTTCCGGGCGGGTGCCCGCGGTAAGGTAGTCCCACTGCCTAGTCTTCGACACGGAGGCATTCTTGCGCCACTTTAGGGGCGTTGTTCCGACAAGGCGCTTGAATACCTTGGAAAGGTGGGCCTGGTCGCTGAGACCGCAGGCATGGGCGATCTGGCTGAGCGGCTCCTGGGTCGATGCGATGAGGTATTTCGCCGCCTCGATGCGCCGGGAGAGAACGTAGTCGTACGGGGGGCGACCGAACGTCACGTTGAAGCCCTTCGAAAATCTGCTCACGCTCAGGCGGACCTGCTCGCTGAGATCGCTCACGCGGAGCCTGGTGTCGACGTTTTCATCGATATAGCGAATAATTTTCTTCCGCTGCCATTCGCTGAGTCCGGAGGCGACCTTCTCTTTGACCACGGCGACCGCGGGGGCGCTTCTGTCGGTGAGGGTCTGTCGATCGAGCCAGCCTTCGATCGTTCGATAGTCTATTTCGGCATGCCAGACCTGGGAGACGTCGCTGCCGTCCAAGGCTGTATTGAAAGAGAGGGAGGTGTCCATCGCGATGTCCTCGCTGCTTCGATGCAGTGAGGTTGCCGTGTTGGGACGTGTGAAATCGAGTTATAGGATGTAAAAAGAAGTTATGGTGTTAAGGCCAGACCTTTAACAATTTTCAGAACCGGATTTTACAATACTCGCCGACGCCGGGCCGATAGCTACCATTGGGAGGACCTTGCCGTTTGTCCGGCTCGCGTTCTCGCGGATCAAAGCAAGCTATGAGGCATCCAGTGAGCGCGGTGGGACTTAATTCGAACCGGGTCGCAGGCTCCCGGGTGGCTCTCGTCACGCGGGCAAGCAGCGACATCGGCGTGGCGACTGTCCAGGCGCTCGCGCAGAGCGGAGCGGATTTGGCGCTTGCGCTGGAGAGCGAACCTCCTCCCCATTTCATCGAATCTCTACGATCTTACGGCGGGCGCGTTGTCTGGTTTCCGATCACGGGATCGCCGAACGGCGTCCAGGCGGCGCAACTCGTGCGCTCGGTGGTGGCGGCGCTGGGACGGATCGACGTGCTCGTCGCCAACACGATCCGCCGCGTGGAAGGCCAGATCGATGACGAGGACGTCGATGAAGACGCACTCGACGAACAGATGGCTACGGATGTCCGGAGCGTCATCGCACTTATCAAGGCTACCTCCAAGTCAATGAGCGACGGCGGACGGGTGGTCGCGCTGGGCTCCAGCCTTGCCGACCGTGTCGGCACTCCGGGACTTGCCGATTTTGCGGCTACGCGGGCGGCGATCGCCGCTTTCTGTAGGGGGGCAGCGCATGACCTCGCCCCCCGGGGCATTACAGTGAACGTGGTTCAGATCGGCGCGATCGAATCCCAGGCGGATCATGGCTTATCCAGAGAAATGCTCGCGGCAGAAAGAGAGGCTAATGTTCTCAGAAGGCTTGGCAAGCCGTCTGAAGTGGCCGACGCAATCATGTTTCTCGCAGGGCCTGGAGCGGCATTCATCACTGGTAGCGTCCTGAACGTGGACGGCGGGTACAACGCGTAGCCCCCCTTGTCGGCGCTGGCCGCGCCGTTCACCGCGACGAAGTAGGCCATTCGACAATCCGCCCGAATTCAGGCTTCATAGACTGATGATACCGCGCTTGAGGCCGAGCGCCACTGCATGGGCCTTTCGTTCGCGGTAAGCTTGTTCAGTATGCTCGTGATATGACCTTTGACGGCTTCCTCGGTGATCGACAGACCAGGCCGATCTCTCGGTTCGAGTTACCTTCCGCGACGGCATATGTCGCCAAGGTGTTGGCGACCTCCGCATCGATGTGACGTCGCCCACTTACCACCGACCTGATCGTGTTTGTAAGATCTTTCCAGAGGGATTGAGTAGGTAGGCTTGAGCCCTCGCGGCGATGGCCTTGCTCGCCAGTTGCTCGAACTCAGAGGTCGTTAGGTCGATGACACGGGTGTTCGGATACGCTTTGTCTAGTCCCCCTCTTTCGAGGGGGTTTGGATCGATCATGCGAGTTAGATTGGCGGTGTCGGAAACGAGTACGCCGAACTGACTCCGAACATGGGCAAGCGGAAATTCCAGAACTTTATGAGCGGCGACGCTCTCGGAGACGGGATTTCCATGTCATGACCACAGCGGCTCTCACCTGCGCCAGGCGCGATCGCTAACCTGTCCAGATGCATTCCAAGCATCATTTCGCTCGCATACCGTCAAGGCGCTGACCTACCACAATGGATAGGTATCGGACCGGGAAGCATCGGTGTTAGCTCAAGTTTGTAGCGAAACCTTGGGTAGGGAGCTCGCGAGGTTGTCGGAGGCAGGGGTGCCGGGTAGATTGATCGCTCCGATTTCGGGATCGCCGCAATCGTGGCGACTCGAAAGCTGAGCTCGGAACTCCATAGGCAGGAGACCGGTGAACTCGACATTTAAGCTCCCCCCACCAAGAAGTTTTCGGGCCGAATACCTCGAAGCAATGTCTAAGAACCTTACGCGGTGGAGTTTTGAGAGGAAGCGATGTCGAGCACCCGGAAAACGTTCGTCGCTGGCCGTCGCTTTGGGGTGCCCAACGGAATCGCTTCCTCGATCTATTGTGTTACCGCGCAGTCGCATCTAGCGCGCGGCGTGCGGTCGCTGGCTTTCGTGTCCGCGCTCCTGATCTGCCTATTTTTGATGGCGCTACGCGACTCGCTATCGACCGCTCTACCCTACGCCTGGTTCGAGCTATACAATCACGCTTTACTTACGACTGTCGCGATGGCCGCGTTGGCAATCTTCTTTCTGCGGAACCGTCGCCGCGGCCCGTCAGGCTCACCCCTTTGCCCCACAGATCGTCGCCAGGAACTCGCCGATGCACTACCGCATGTCCTGTGGGGCACCAGCGCTGATGGGCGCTGCGAATTTCTCAACGAACGTTACACCGAGACATTCGGTATCCCGCGTCTCAAAGCGATCCGCGATCAAAGCTGGGCCGATCCCATACACCCTGCCGATCGCCCCAAGATGTATCAGGCTTGGCGCGACGCGGTCGAAGACGGTAACTCAAACTATTCGGCTCATGCACGTGTGCGCATGAACGACGGCTCGTATCGCTGGATGGAATCGCTCGGACGATCGGTGAGATCGCCCGAATCCGGGGAGGTCGTCAGCTGGTTCGGCAGCCTGGTGGACGTACAGAGTCAGGTGGAAGATCGCGAGACGATTTCGAGGCTGCAGTTCGATCTGCAGACCATTGCCGACAAATACGAGAAATCGCTCGCCCGCGCTGACGAACGTCTTAGGTCGCTCTTCGAGCCGCGGGAAATAAGCTGGGTCGAGTACGACATAAAATCCGCCAAACCGATGTCCGACGCGCTGAGAACGAGAGCCGTGGACGATGTTCCTGCGTATCTAGCCTTGAATCCCTCACTGACTGACGAGTTGAGGCGGACCATTCGGGCATGCGGAGCGAGCGAGCATGCTTCGCGAGTGCTGGGCTACAACGGCACTGCCGATATGCTCTCAGACTGGGCAAAAGCCGACCGCATTCGCAACCTCGATGTCGAAATTGCTGTCCTTGCCGCCCTGCGCAATCGGGCATCGGCGACATGCGGAATTGCGGAACTGGTCGATGCCCATGGCGAGATATGTTCGTTTCCCTTTTCGGTCTGGATCACCGAAGACGGCGTCGCCAGGGTTTCGTTCTTCGACACCCGAGGCTCCGATCTGCGCATGGAGAAGGCCGGAGCAGCACGGCAGGAACTTGCTAAGGCGAACAGGATCGCCTGCGCGTCTGCGCTTTCCACATCCCTAGTTCACGAGATAAGCCAACCCATCACCGCAATCTCGCTGGATTTGGCGACGGCCAACAGGCTCGTCGCAATGGGTCCGAGCGGCGCGGAAGCCGTCGGCAAGGTCATGGATAGGCTTAGGTGGAACGCCCAGCGCCTAACGGAGATCGGAACGAGAACCAGAGACAGCCTCAAACCGAACAGACATAACCAGCAACCTGTAGACATCGTGGAGTTAGCTACACGATCACGCGATCTTATACTTGGTCCACTCGACCGGAAGCACGCCGTAACGATAACCGCGGACGGCGATCTCCCGGTCCTAAAGGCCGACCCCGTCGCTTTGCAGCAAGTTATTTGCGCCCTATTGCAGAATGCGTTGGAAGCAGAAAGTTCCGAGGAACGGCCCGCGGCTGTCTCGGTATCGATCTCCTGTTCGCTGCAAGCGACGGAACTGAGGGTATCGGTATCGGATCGTGGGCCCGGAATAGGGGAGGAACATTTGGCACTCGTCTTCGATCCGTTCTTCTCGACAAAACCCGACAGATTGGGATTCGGCCTGACGGTGTCTCAGAGCGTTGTCGAAAGCGTTGGTGGCACGTTGAACCTTAGAAACAGAAGCGGTGGAGGAGCAGTCGCGGAGTTTTCAATTCCGATGTTCGATGGAGCAATACCCGAAGCCTCTTCGGAGACCTGACCGGGGCGACTGGTGATGCGGCCGGCCGCACCTCGCTGCCTCAGTCGATCTGGTAACCTGCTAGATGCATCACGCTGGCGATTATGTCATCGACATCGCTTCCCTTGCTGAAAAACGCTGCGGCTCCCGCCTGTATTGCCTTCGCTTTGGTGTTATCGTCATCTTGCGACGTGATGAAAACCGTTTTGAAGGCGACATTTCGTTCTTGCAGCAAGCTCTGAAGCTCAAGGCCATTCATCCCCGGAAGCCGTTGATCCAGAATAAGGCAAGCCACTTGCTTGTCCGCAATATGTTCGAGGAACTCTTCCGCTGTCGGGAAAACGACGGTTTCGCAGTCATAGGAGGAGAAAAGATCTGCGTAAGCTCGCTGTACGGCAAGGTCATCTTCCACGATCGCGATTGGAGGGCGAGACAGTGTTTTCATCCTCAGGCTAGAGCCAATGGCCTCATTACAGGCATCAGGTCCTAACGTACATGGTGAGCGAAATCGATCGAGGTCGGGTTTCGGTCGTGTTCATTCTCAGGATCGCCTTTGTTCCTTGGCCCTGTTGGCTGGATATCGAGAGCGTCGAGATTCGACGCACAGCTCACAATACCGGTGATGCCATAGTGACCTGAAAATTGCATCTGTTCGGATCCGGGCGGCATCCCCTTTTCCATTGCCGCTAACGACGGTTCCATGCGCGCGCCCTCGAACCTAAGTAGGCAGTCGATGATCTGGACTCCTGAATGACAATAAGCGTTCCTCAGCGCTTCGCGGCAGATTTGACGAAGTTCATCACGGACTTCGACTGCAAAGCGCGGTGGTTTTCCTTCCACCTTCAAAGAGAAGCTAGCATGCGTTCCGTCGGTTGAGTGGACGCGAGTTCGGCAGCATCCTCCTCGACCAACATCCAGAATGTCCGCCGTTGCCTTGGCGGGGTCACGAAGAGACTGGATGGTGTCTCGCCCTCGACAATAGCGTCGTCACTCTTGAGCAAAATGACGTTGAGCATTTCCGATGCCTTCACTGGCTCTCCGGGAAGCAGGATTCCTCACCGCCTCGAGGCGATAGATCAAGCCCTGGAAGCTCTGTAAGAGCGTGTCGTGAAGATCTCAGGCGACGCGTGTCCTTTCGCCAAGCCGTTCCTCCAGTAGGGCGTTAAACAGCGTTTCGACCTGCATCGATGCGTGCCTTGTAGGCGGCGATGACCGCCGCTATCGCCTGCAGGCAGACAACCGTGATGAACCACCAGGTACCCGATGACTGCTTTTCAGACCTTCAGAAAAGTTGGCTTGTTCGACCGAGCTTGTCGAACGCTCTACCTCCTGAAGCTGGGCGTTAAGACGAACCTCCGCTGGCTTGGAAGAGACAGGCCTGCCATCGACGCCGCCCGCAAACCTTCGGCGCGGTTGTGTGGCTACGTGGATCGTCTCGAAGCTTGATCGGATCGACCAGCCCGGATTGTTCGGAGCGTCTATAGGTTTGTGCTAGAAGGCTGTCGATCGCACAGCCAGATGCCTGCCCGGAGTCAGGAGAATTTCCGGTGCAATTGGCATGCTTGCCGGAATCTTTGTGACCGTTGCTTTAAATCCATGCAGATGTGATATCCGTCGTCGGGATGAATTCTGGCGGGATCTGCGGTTTCACGATGGCTGTTATCAAGTTCGGCACTTTTGAACTCGATCTGGTCGACAAGAAGTTGACGGAATCTGGCAGACCCTATCAGCTCGGGAAGAAAGCTCTGGAATTGCTGGTGGCTCTGGTCAGTAACGCCGGCGAAATCGTCTCCAAGGAAGAGCTTATGAGAGCCGCCTGGCCCACGACGACCGTCGACGAAGGCGCGTTGCGTGTCCACTTGTTGACGCTCAGGAAAGCGCTCGGCGAATACAGCGAGCAGCGGTATATCGAAAACATCGCGGGACGGGGCTATGTGTTTGTCGCGCCGGTAGAGCTCTCCGTCACGGACTCAGGCACGCTAGCGCTTGCCCCCGATACCAATTTACCCCGTTTTGCAAGTCATCTTATCGGGCGCGAGGAGTTCATAGCGACGAGCGTGACCGCCCTTGCATCGACGAGATTGCTGACGATCTCGGGCGCGGGCGGGATAGGGAAGACCGCTGTCGCGCTGGAGATGGCCGCGCGCATCCAAGCATCGAGACGGGTGGTCTTTGTCGATCTGGCGGTTTTGAAAGACGGTCGTTTGCTTATGCCCACGCTGGCGTCTTTGCTCGGGCTGGTTCTCTATACGAATGACTATCGGCAAGCGGTTCTCAATTCCCTTCATTCCAGCGATATCCTCCTTCTTTTTGACAACTGCGAACATTTGATCGAGACCGTCGCGGTCGAAGTGGATCAAATTCTCAAGGCGACCGCACGCGTTTCGATATTAGCGACAAGCCGCGAACCGCTTAGGGTGGCGGGCGAGCGTGTCAGGAAGTTGCCTTCCCTGCACGTCCCCGACTTCGGGATGTCAACGCAGGAGCTTCTGTCCATTCCCTCCGTCGAACTGTTCGTGGAGTCGGTCAAGCTTGCCTCCGACCTCGAGAATTTCGGGGACGAAGAGAGCCTGCAGGCGGCTGCCGCGATCGTCCGAAGCCTGGATGGCATCCCACTGGCGATCGAACTAGCGGCGTCTCGGGTAAGCAGCCTCGGCCTGAAGAGCGTTCTCGGCTCTCTGGGCGACCCGCTATCGATCCTGCGTAGGGGACGGCGTACCGCTCCTCCGAGGCAACAGACGCTGAGGGCGACCTTAGACTGGAGCCACGACAGCCTCAATGCCGACGAAAGAGAACTTTTCGCGACCATCGCGGTCTTCCCCGGCACGTTCTCGGACCACGCTGCGGAGTTCCTGGTGCGGGAAAGGTTGTCCGGCGAGAGGTTCGACAACGCGTTCGACGGCCTTCTGCTCAAATCCCTCATCGCCGTTTCGAGTGCCGACGGTCGATATCGACTTCTGGACACGACCAAAGGATACGCGTTGGAGAAACTTGCCGCAGGCGCTTTCGAGGCGGCCAGTCGCTTTTCTCACGCCCGATACTGCCGCGAGGAGCTGTTGAGGGCCGAGGCCGATTGGCGCGGGCTTCCCACGGGCGACTGGCTCACGCGCTACGCGACACTGATCAATGACTTGCGGGCTGCTATCGAATGGGCGAGCGCGCCTCAAGGTGACCTCGATCTCGCAGTGGAGCTCGTCGCGATCTCCAACACTGTCTGGGTGCAACTCGGCGCGATGAACGAGCAGCTCATCGCGGTGGAAGGCGCTATCGGCCACCTCCCTTCAACCCGGCATCCGGGAACCGACGTGGAACTCCAACTGAGGATCGCGAGGGGAAGCGCCCTATATCATATCGGTGGCTTCCGGAGCGACCAGGAAGCGAGTGCCGAGTTCGAACGCGCTGCCGTGATCGCCGAACAGCTTGGCAATCCAGGACGCATCATGCGTGCCTATGGAGGGATGGCCTCCGTTGCTAGCTCGAAGGGCCTGTACCTCCGCTCGATCGCCATTGCTACCGATCTGCAGAGGCGGTTCCCCGGGGCGCTCAGTTACAGCAGACTGCTTGAGCACAACTACCTGTTTCACGGCGATCTGAAATCCTCCCGCGAGCAGGCCGATCTTTCGCTTTTTGAAGCCAGCCGTGCCGTCCGAACGACGCAGAACTACGGCACGGGATACGATCAAGGTACGATTGCGAGATCGGTCATCACGATGATCGATTTTCTCGAGGGCAACATCGATCGAAGTCTTTCCGGTATCGAGGAGCTGATCGTCGATTGCGAGAAGCTCGGACATTCGATCTCCACCTGCCTGATGCTGTGCTTGAGCGCGATACCGATCGCGTATCTTGCTGGACAGATTGAAACGGCAAGGGCCAAGCTGGACGCAGTGAAGCGGATCGCCGGAAAGGACATGTTGGTAAGATGGCAGGAGTGGGCCGGCGGCTACGACCTCGTCGTGCCACAGGACACTCAAACCCAAGAAATGCAGGCCACGCTGCAGCAGGCCCTGCAGGACGGCGTCGGCATGCGGCTCGAGTACATGACCGTGCTTGCCGGATGCAGGGCATCTCCGGCGGCGCTCGACCGTGCACTAGCAGGAGACGCCGGATGGTGCAGGCCGGAACTACTGCGTCTCAAGGCGGTGTCACTGATCAAACGGGACGGGGCCCAAGCCCGATCAATGCTTATCGAGGCAATCGACCTTGCCCGCTCCATAGGGGCGGTGATGTGGGAACTCCGATGTGCGATCTGCCTTGTCCGTTTGGCCGAGCCGGGAAAAGCCGCTTCCGTGATGGGCGAACTTGCGTCTGTTTTGAAGAGGGTGGATAGCAACCGCCCGATCCCGGACCTCGAGATCGCGCGCGCGCTACTGGCGGCGCGAGACGCGTAGAATCGCCATCCCGTCGTGGATGTCCAGTTTTACAATGAACACAGGGCCGATCCTCGTACAGAGAGGGAGCGTTAAAAGCTTTCAAATCTCTAGCCAAGGAGCAATTGCATGACGGACCTGTTAGATATCGCCGTCGAGGCACACGGGGGAATGGATCGGTTTCAGAAGTTCTCCTGCCTGACGGCCAAGCTTCATCAGGGCGGCGTCCTCTGGGGTCTCAAGGGCAAGGCCGAAGTCCTGGTGGACTGCCATGTCAAGGTGGACCTCAAAAAGGAATGGGTGTCGCATTGGCCGTTCGCCCCGACCGATAACAAGTCGGTCGGCGTTCACGCCAGGCCGCGTGACGATCGAGACACCGGAGGGGGCTGTCGTCGAGGAGCTTCTCGATCCCCGGAAATCATTCGAGGGTTACGAGATGGAAACTCCGTGGAGCAATCCGCGGGTGGCTTACTTCTCGGGGTACACGATGTGGACCTACCTGACGTCGCCTTTTATCCTCAAACGCTCCGGCGTGGTTTGCAGCGAGATCGAACCCTGGCAGGAGAACGGCGAGACACTGCGTCGTCTGCACGTTCGCTTCCCCGATGAAATCGCCACACACAGCACCGAGCAGACCTTCTATTTCAACAAGGACGGCATTCTTTATCGGCACGATTACGAGGTAGACATCCAGGGCAAGAATGCGGCCGCGCGTTACCTGACCGATCCGGTCGAGGTGGACGGTATCGTGCTCCCACGAAAATGCGTATCTATCCGCGCAAGCCGGACAACACGCCGCTTCCCGAACCGCTTATCGTCTCGGTGGACCTGTCCGAGTTTCATTTCGACTGAGACCGGCTACCCGACAGTGTGGGTTCCGAAAGACGATGGCCTCAGCGGTGAGCTGAGACCTCTTTTTTGCGCTGAGTATTCCGGCGAGCTCGCCTTCAGCGAGGCTGGATCAGACCGGGATCGGTTCGGCCACGAGCGCTTCGTTGAACTTGTTGAAGAAGTCATGTTCCTTTGAACCGGGATTGTCGCGGAGCATCTGGATCGCGTCCACATAGATTTCTTCGTGGTCTGTCGCAAGTTTGGTCATTGTCTCATTGATGAAGGCGTCGAGCGGCATGGCGCGCGGGTCGCCGCTTTTCTTGATCAGATCCGTATCGACCCACGGCGGCGCGATTTCCTGTACTTTCACCGATGTGTCGCGGAGCGTGAACCGCTGCGACATCGAGTAGGAATGCAGAGCGGCCTTGGTCGCCGAATAGACGGCATTGTACGCCAAAGGCACAAAGGCGAGCACCGAGGTGTTGTTTATGATGACGGCTGAGGGCTGTGCCTTGAGGTGCTCGACCAGTGCCGAGGTCATTCGGATCGGGCCGAGGATGTTCGTGGTGACGACGTTCTGCATCGACACTTCGTCAATCGTGCCGGAGGCGTCGTCGAACGGCATGATTCCGGCGTTGTTGACCAGAACGTTGAGTGCCGGGTAATCGGCGACGATCTTCTTTGCCACCGACTGGATACTTTCCGGGTCGGTGATGTCCATCTCGTAGGCAGCCATGCCGGGGTTCGCCTTGACGGTCTCTTCGAGGTTGGCCTTGCGGCGTCCCGAGATGATGATTTGGTTCCCGAGCTTGTGGAATGCCTCGGCCAGCCCGCGGCCGATCCCGGAGCCGCCGCCTGTAATGAAGATCGTGTTGCCTGTCATTTTCATGGTCATTCTCCTTGAGGTTGGACTGTTTTCGTGGGGATAAATCGCACGGATGTCGCCTGCTTTAGCGGGCGGGCGACGTGCTGGGGGACGCCGTCCTTGCGGCGAAACCGTAGAGAAGTATGAGGCCGATGACTTCCGCCAGCGCGGCAGCGAGGCCAAGGTCCGCTACCCGCCCTTGGGAGACGACGACTGAACCGATTGCGCTGCCGAGGGCAAAGCCGCCGTACATGGATGACGTGTTGAGAGACAGGACGATGGGGGCTGAGGCTTGCCCGCCAACCTGTATCAGGTGGGACATCTGGGCGGGGAAGAAGCCGAATACGGTGACGCCCCAAACGGCAACGGAAATCACGATCGGGATGACGGCGTGGGCCGGAGACAGGAAGAACGCCGTGAACGAAAGCAGCAGGAAAGCGCAGGTGAGAAGTGCGAGGCAAGCTCCCATCACGGCCTTCGCGCTAAACTTATCGCTGAGTGCGCCGCCGCTGAACATCCCGACTGCCGCACTCACTCCCCACAGGCAGACGATGACGCTAATGCCGTGGGGGCCAAAGTTCGCAACGGACTGCAGGTAGGGTGCGATATAGGTCCATACGGTGTAGGCACCGATCGCCCAGAACAGCGTGATCGCCAGGCCGACCAGAATCAGGGGGCGTTTGGCGACCGCGATCCGGGCAGCAAGGCCCGGCACCGCAATCCCCGATCCCGCCGACCGATCGAGGCCGACGAGCAGACCGACGACCGCTATCAGAGCGAGGATGCCGACTCCGAGGAACGTCACGCGCCATCCGAGCGCGTTCCCCACGAGTGATCCGATCGGCAATCCCAGCGCGATCGCGATGGTCATCCCGCCATTGACGATGGCGAGCGCCCTGCCCCGCTTTTCGGGGGCGACCAACACACTGATCAGCGCGTTGGCGTTGGGGGTGTACAGACCAGCCGCGAGAGCCAGAAGCACACGGGCGGCGAAAATACCCCAGTAGCCGCTGGACTGCCATGCCACGAGATTGGCCAGCGCGAAAAATCCCATCGTCGAGATCAACAGACGACGCCTGTCCACGCTTCCGAACAGCGTCGTCAGTATCGGCGAACTGAAGGCTAGCGTGAGCGTAAAGACGGTGACAAGCGTTCCCAGCGTTGCGATGGATAACTGCAGATCTTCGGCCATTTTCGGCAGAAGGGGTACGATCATGAACCCTTCCGTCCCGATCGCGAACGTGCCGAGCGCCATGATCCAGGCTGGCGTGAGCTTCTGATTCCGGATTTCCGCCACCATGGCTTCGCGTCTCCGTTAGAGTGTGTGGACTAATACGACTGGTCGTATTATACGTCAATTCAGTTTATTTTTGCCGCGGCATGCAGCGGCGGTCTTGAAACCGGATCGGCTCGTTCATAAGCAGGGGCTACGGGAGATCACCATGGTCACAACCATCAGACAGAAGATCGTAACTGCCGCCCAGGACCGCTTGAACGCTTTGGGCTATAGCGGTTGCGGCGTACAGGAGATTGCCGACAGCGCCGGAGTTCCCAAAAGCAATTTCTATAATTACTTCAAGAGCAAGGAGAGATTGGCTCTTGAAGTTCTCGAAGAGTATATCGCCTCATCCAAGCGAGAAATATTGTCCGATCCTGTCCTTTCTCCCTTAAACCGGATCAAGGCTCATTTCGGATTTTTCATTTCGAGATATGAAAAGAACGGGTTCGATAGAGGCTGCCTTATCGGGAACCTATCGGCCGAGAGTTCGGACAACGTGCCTCTACTCCGGGCGGCGCTCAAAGACGCGCTGACATCGTGGACCGACCTGCTCGCGAAAGTCATCGAAGAGGGACAGGCGCGTAATGAAATCAAACGTGGGCTAGACCCTTTGGAGATGGCCCGTTTCCTGATCAATAGCTGGGAGGGAACGGTTCTGCGTATGAAGCTTACGCGTGACCGTCGACCCCTCGACGATTTCATGTCGATTGCCATGGGGCTTCTGGATAATCGGGACGCATCAGAGCTTTCGACGTAATCTCCTGTAGACACCGATGTTTTGCGCCGAACCTTCGTATGCTGAAAACTAGGAGGGCGGCTCTTTACTCGCTACGGGGGCAGCGCAGGCGACTTCTCGGCGGCTCGCGAACCGCTAAGACTCTCTGCTGCTCCAGATTCCGTAAATCTCTTCCGATGCGATCGCAGCGATGTCGGCCACCAACGAAAGGGCGAGCGACGATGAATCCCTTGCCCTGTCGAATATGCCGATGGGCGCTTTAATCCGCGCGGTCTCCGCGTGGCTGTAGCCCAATTCGAGCAGGCCTCTGTGTCGCCTGTCGTGCGTGCGACGGCTTCTCAATGCGCCGATGTAGAACGCCGGTGATCTCAGCGCGGCTTGGGGGCGATACGCCTCATGAATCGTTCGAATGCCAGCCGGTATCTCTTGGAGAAAGACAGATCAGGGTCTCCGATTCGGGTCCGTAACGGAAGGCTCAGTTCCCGCCGCATGCCGACGAGATCCAAGACCCGGTCGATCGGCTCGACGTCCCTGAGGATATGTATTGGAGAGCCGGATGCCGCCGCCGCAGGGCAGGACGATGTCGAAGAACGGGAGATCGTGCCCTGCCTTGAGCCTCGATCGCCTCGGCCGCGACGGCGGGCCCGTGCATCCGCCGGAGACAAAGCCGCTGTGGTACGATTGCGAGAGTGGCCCGCGCCTTGCCTTCCGCGGGCCACTCTCGATCTCTTTTTCGATCAGCGTGCCGTGGAGACCTGCTCGGCGGTGACCGTTCCCGCCTGCCCGCTGAAGTGCTCGACGACGTAGTTCGCCAGCGCGGCCACATCCTCGTCCGAGTAGATTTTGGCGAAGGCAGGCATGATCTTTCCCGGAGCGGCCTCATGGTCGGAGGAGCCCTGCAAGACTACCCTCACCACGTTGCTAGCCGTCGGATCGCTGAGGGCGTGTCCGCCAAGGATTGCGGCCCGCGGATTGAACTGCCCTTCGCCGTTCCATCCGTGACAACTCGCGCACGCTCCAGCGTAGATTCGTTTTCCGCGTTGAGTGACGGAGGAAACCTGGGTCGATACCGCAGTCAGTTCCTCGTCCTTGCGCCGCACCGCCATGAGATCGGGATCGCCCGCTACCGCCGGAACCGTCCGGAGGTAAGCCACGATGGCGTCGATATCGGATTTGGGCAGCTTGCTCAGGCTGAGGTCGATGGCCTCGCGCATCGGCCCCGCGGCCACGCCGCGGTCTTTGGCGTGCCCGGCCGACAGCATTTCCGCTATCTGGTCGTCACTCCAGTTTCCGAGGCCGTATTCCTTGTCGGAGGTGATGTTCCAGGCCTTCCAGCCATCGACGTCACCGCCGGACAGGGCCACTCCCTGCTTTCTCTGGAACATCAGGCCGCGTGGGGTGTGACACTCGCCGCAGTGAGCCAGGGCCTCGACGAGATACGCGCCGTCGTTCCACATCTTGCCCTTGCCGAGATCGGGTTCGAAAGGGCCCCGCGGGACGAAGAGAAGTTTCCATCCGCGCATCAGCGGCCTCTGATTGAACGGGAACGCCAAGGCGTTCTCCGGAGCGGGCTCGCTCACCGGAGCGAGGGTCGTCAGGTAAGCGCGGATAGCGAGGATGTCGTTTGTCGAGAGAAGCGCATAAGAGGTGTAGGGGAACGCCGGATAGAGATCCTCTCCGTGCTTGCCGATACCAGACCGCATGGCCCTGACGAACTCGGCATCGCTCCAGTCGCCGATCCCGACCGTATTGTCGGGGGTGATGTTGGGCGAGTAGATCGTTCCGAACGGTAGCTTGAACGCCAGACCGCCAGCGAAAGGCTTGCCGCCCTTGGTGGTGTGACAGGCGGCACAGTCTGCCGCGACCGTCAGATACTCGCCGCGGGCGATGAGTTCGGCTCCGGTCAGCTGGGACTTGCTCGTCTGCACCTCCGGAAGTCGGTGGGGCCAGAAGAAGAAACAGGCCGCACCTAAAAGGCCGACGACCGCGATGGTACAGATCCCGATGATGTATTTCCGCAAGCGTCCCATGGCCGTGCCCTTTCCTTTTGAACCCGGCGCTCCACTCGCACTTTGGATGCGCCCGCCGCTCCGTTCCGTCAGGCCGGGCGAACCCTCGGTCTTTCGAACTCAGGTATGCACAGCGCGTAACTATCGAGAGGAGTGGATTTCCCGGCTGCTGGATTGCACAATCCTGCACTCGCGACGCGCTGATCGCTCAATTCATTCGTTTCCATGAGTGGCGTCGTCTCGGTGCCGCGAAGGCGGCGATCCCTGCTATGTCTGGGAGGGGCGGCCAGAAGCAGGGATCGCAGAGCCGCAGCCACGGGGACGGGCTACGCTGGAAGGCAACGGGTCACCTTCGCGGAAAAGCGGTCGATGGGAGGAGGAGGTCGACCGTGTTTCCTCGCCTGCATGTATAAGGTCTCAAATCAGGGCGATTTTCTTGCAAGATTCGATTTCTGAGGAAGACGTTTTTGTATGATCCCTCCTTTTGCTTGCCCGGTCAAAGAAGAAGCGCCGACCCTGGGGGTCGGCGTTTATTGTAAGAATTGAATGTCTGGAGCGATCAGGCAGCGACCTTCATCTCAGGGTCGGCGGCCGGACGCGGCTTGTGGTGGGATCGCAGGAGGACGAAGAAAACGGGCGTGATCCAGCGCGACGATGGTCGTCAGTTCCGTCTGATCGGCCTGCACGAGATTGCCGGGGGAAATCATGTGTCTGTCGCTACGTCCGCTCAGCGGAGCGATGATCTGGGTATTCGGGATCCAGTTCCGCCCTGTCGGCGCTCGCCTGCGCACCGGGGGACATTGGCTTGTGCCGTTACCCACTCGCGCCGGCGTTCGTCCAGTATGGAAATCGATTAGCTGCCGTTCGCCGATAGCGTCTCGTCGCGATGGAACTGGCCCTCGGCGTAGATCAGCGTGGATTTCGCGACTTCCAGAGCGGACGTGGCTGCCTCGAGTGCCATCCTGAATGGCCTCTGGTCGATCACGAACAGCGGATCGCCGCTCTTGACGAGCGCGCCGTCCGTAAACTGGACTTGTCGAGGTATCCCCGACCCGCGCGCGGACAAGGACTTCCTGGAACATGCCGACAAGTCGTCCTGTTCCGTGACCACGCGGACACGGGCTTGGCGGCGGTGACTGGAGGCGGCGCGGACATGTCCTGTCCGAACGTCGTCGTTGCGAAATAGAATGTAACCAACGTCGCGAAGATGGCTGACTGCACATGCTTCCGCGCTCTGGCGGGTAGGTTGGGTTTCATAGTCGGAACCTTGTCTCCCGAGGTACTCCGGGAGAAAGTCTGTCCGCGGTCATGGCTGCGTATCTACGCCTCCGCCCGGCCGCGTTTCCCCGGTTTTGGACAATCCTGCCCACTCGATCCGGCATCGCCCCCGTGCCGTAATTTCTTACAATAACGCTCCGGTCGACGGTTCTAGCGTCCGCTCATCAACACCTTCAGCAAGGAGAAAATCGATGAGAGACAGCTATCAACGCGCCCCGGCCAGCTATGGCACGGGCCCCATGATCCTCTTCATCCTCTGCTTGATGGTCGGCATGCTCGGATATCTCGTCGCTTTCGGCGAGACCTTCAGGGCGAGCCCGACACCCCGCGTCTATCTTGCCGACATGCCCGGACTCTAGGGGCAGCCCGTCGCTAAGCGCTGACAGCCCTCGGCGCGGTTCACCCCGACGGTCCTGTTCATCAACGAAATCGACTCGCTGGCTCCGTCTCGCGGGGGCGGTCTCGGTGAACCGGCGGTGACGGAGCGCGTGGTGAACACCATTCTCGCCGAGAGGGGACAGGCTTGAGGAGCTTCAGGGCGTCGTTGTCCTGGCGGCGATTAACAGACCGACGCTTCTCGATTGCGCGCTCCTCAGGGGAATACCCCTTTCGTCGGACGTCGCTCTCGACGCTCTCGACGCTCTCGCTGAGCGCGAACGCTTTACAGAGCCGACCTCGAGGATTTGACAGGGCGTGCCGGACTTCTGGCATTGCGTTCGAATATCGACATGACCGAGGTACGCCCCGATGATTTCGAACGGGAGTTCCATGAAACACGTGCTTCGGTGACGCTGGAGCTGGAGCGCGAATACGAGGACATGGTGAAGACGCTCAGGCAGGACTCTCCGACCCGCCAAGGCATCGGTTTCGTCCAGTGAGGCAGGGCGGCTAGCTGTCCGTATAGAGCAGGTCGAAGGCTAGAGCGTCGGACTCTCAGATTGAATCGACTGGGATTCCGTTGATCTTGCTTTCGTGATTCACTTTCGTGAGGAGGTGATTTGCGATGCCAAGAGCCTATTCCCTTGATCTTCGGACGCGCGTCGTTGGCTATGTCGATGCCGGTTATCTGCGCGATGTTCTCGCCCGCTGAATGCCGGAATTACTTCAAAGCCGCGGGATATGGATTCACTTGAACGTCGGACGCTCTAGGAAGATCGCCTCCCTGCCCGGCGTTTGCCGCCCCGCCCCACCGAGAGCCTGATGCAGGGCTCCGAAATAGGAACGGCCCCGATCGTCGATCCGGGAGTCGCCGGATTGCAATCAGGGGCTCCGGTTTCGAGTCCTGGTGGGGCACCACTTTTTCCTATGCCTGGTCAATGGCTTAGGCTTGAATGCAGGGTTCAAGGCTGCAGGCTGCGTGTAGACGTAGCTTCCAGCAATTATCGCACTTTACGCTCGCTTGCGGAGACTTCCCGGCACATGGATGGCGCATGCTGCGGGCCGATGTCACGAAATTTCCCAGGAACCATCGTGCGACAGACGACACCCTAAACGTATCGTGCACGTATTGTCGCAGGCGTAATTGATGCATTTGTGACGCATTCTCGTCCGTAGGAGCGGAGCCAGCGATTTCGGATCACCGTTGGTTCACGCAGATTCGACGCAATTTGGTTACCCATGCTGAGCTTGCCTCCGCAAACGAGTTTGAGAACCAGTGACGCGGCTGACGACATGAACCGCCCCGGCTTTGCCGGAGACCCCAACTCGTGAGAAGTAGGGTCTATGACAAGCAAGACGACGAACAAGTTCTCCCCTGAAGTCCGCGCT
>NZ_JACIEE010000012.1 GCF_014196765.1 Mycoplana azooxidifex | reverse complement strand
CGGTCAGGGGACCGATGACCTTCAACAACTCGAACACCGAGCCGGGCCAGCCGTGAGTCATGATGAGCGGCATCGCGTTCTCGTGAGGCGAGCGAGCATGGATGAAATGAATGTCGAGGCCGTCGATGTTCGTCAGAAATTGCGGTAGCGCGTTGAGTTTCGCTTCGGCCTTGCGCCAGTCATAGTCCGCCCGCCAATAGTCCACGAGTGCCCGGAGCTTTTCGATCTGCACGCCTTGGGAGCGGTCCTCTACAGTTTCCCGGTCGGGCCAACGGGTCGCCGCAAGTCGCTGGCGGAGGTCGACGACATCCGCTTCCGGAATATCGGCACGGAAGGGGCGAATGTCGCCATCTCCAAAGGGCAGCGCGGCGCCCGATTGGGCGAGCGCCGCTACCGGTCGAAGCACGGCAAGGGCCATGGCCGCAGCACCGCTCGAGAGCAGAGCCCGGCGGGACAGCGCGGAAGTGTCTGTCTTTTCGTGTGATATCATTTGCACCAAATCCTTACTTCACCGGTGCGAAGATCGGCTCGCCTCTTCTGACGATATAAGTCGCGAGTTCCGACGCCTTGCCAGTGCCGACGTTCTTGGCTGCGTGCGCCACTCCGTCCGGAATGAACAGGCCTTCGCCAGCCTTGAGCGTCACTGGCGACCTGCCCTCAAGATGGTACTCGAGTGTGCCTTCCAGAACATAGGCAACCTCTTCGCCCGGATGATTGTGCTTGACAGAGACCACACCCGGGTCGAAATCCACGCGCACCTGCACGACCTCGTGTCCCTGCGCGCTGAGGTCGCCTTTCAGAATATCCGTGCGGTGGAAGCCCGGTTGCTGCGCCTGCGCTGCATGCAAGGTCAATCCGCCGATGGCCAAGAAGGTCGCCGCCATGATCCGTGTCGTTTTCATATTATGATCCCTTTGCTCAGTTGGTCCAGGCTTCGTCTTTGAGGCCTTGTCGCCAGTTGAGCGCCTGCGTGTATCGGCGATGTGTCCATCGGTCAGGGCTTTTGTATCGCCATGTGTCACGGCAGTCGGCCGGCTGGTGCCGGCGCAATAAATTGTATCAGCCTGTATCGAATCTCAGTCTCTTCTGCGGTTCGATACACTTCGGCTGCGTTTGTGGAATATCCAGGACACATGGACGGGCGATCTCCTCGCCAAGCCGGAGGCAACTCGGCCTCTGTGGCGATGCTTAACGCAAAAGGAGAACTTCATGAGCGATATTGCAATCCCGCCCACGAGTACTCGTGGCCTGCCGGGACACTCGACCGTTGGCACCAACAACCTGGATGCGGCGGCGGCGTTCTATGACAAGCTGTTGGCAGTCTTCGGGATCGGACGCGTTCTTGTCCAGCCCGGCAAGGCGGTCTACTACGGCCACATGGCGCTCGAATTCGGCGTGGTCAAGCCATTCAACGGCGAGGCGGCCCGGATCGGCAATGGCAATATGGTGGCATTTGAAGCCCGTTCCCAGGCCGAGGTCAGGGAAGTGCATGCAACTGCAATCGCGAACGGCGGCTCCTGCGAAGGTGCTCCTGGTTCGCGAGGGGATTCCAACGGCCCGTATTGCGCCTATTTCCGCGATCCGGAGGGCAACAAGTTTCTGGTGTACCGGAATGGTCCGGACGAGGTTTGACCTTCGGGGTTACGCCGACAAGGATCCGGTGGCCGTGACCAACGCTGAACAGATATCGCCCCGGCCGTATACGATGGCCGGGGGGCTGTTGCGTTTGTCGCGCGAAGGAGCGGCGGGGCGTCCACAACCTTCTGCCGGCGGTGGAAAGGACGATCCTCGATCTCGTGATAGCAACAGAAATTCCACGAACGGAAGAACACCAATGAGCATGCATCTGAAACGCAAAATTGCCTTCGCCTTGTTGATGGGCGTCGTTACGACCGGGATCATCTCGTTCGTGCTTCTCGCCCTCAATGTCGGTTTCTCTGAAGAGTTTGCACTGAAATGGCTACGGTCCTGGGTCGTCGGCTACGTCATCGTCATTCCCGCAATCCTGTTGATTGGTCCGTGGCTGCAAGCGCTGGTCGAGCGAGTCGTTCAATGACATAACTGCCCAACAACTGCGAAACTGGCTGCGTTCTCTTACATACTGGCGGCAACGTCTCATCTGTTTCTGGCGTCGCATTACGCGCAAGGCAGAGATCCCTCGACACGAACGAGAAGAAACAGGGCGCGCAGCGCGGGCCAATCCCTATGACCAGGCTTTTGCTACCGACCCGAGTCTTCCAACGAGGACGGCGACCGTAGCAACGAACAGCATGTAGGCAAGCGCTGCCTGCCAGGCGCCGGCGGGGAGACCGATCAGCAGCAGCGCGTCGTTTCCGCCCGGAATGAGTAGCGCACCCAAGCCCATGAGGATGCCTGCAAACGTTCTTTTCGCGACGGCCTTTATTGTTGGCCATTTCAGTTTGAAACCATGCTTGCGAAGTCTTGCGGAGATAAGACTGCCGCCGAACATACAGACTGAGATTACCGTGGCCGCGACAGATACCGAAGCTATCGGTCCAAACGATGCAGTGATCGAGAAACCGGGCGCAAGAACCGCCAGGGCCGTAGAAGTCACGCCGACGGTTCCCATCGCAAGCGTCAGCCGCCGGAAATTTGACTCGGATCTGCGTGAAACACCGAACCTAAGAGCCACGATTGCCATCAATGCCACCGAGAGAAGCAGCGTCCCGAGCGAAAGGGGAGCACTGGCCGCTGGCTGATCCGCAAACACGTCGAACAGAGATTCAATGTAGAGGACCATATAAATGCCGAGAAACGTGAATGCGAATTCGATTTCGCCATTTCCAAGGTGCCCGACAGAGCCGAAGACGCAGGATCCGTTTATGTAGGTGCCAATCCCAAGAATAATGGCCGCGGGAATCAAAAAGACAAGGGAGGACCAGCCCACTTCCATTATCGGTTCGGCTTTCAGAATTTCGTAGCCTAAGGCAGCCCAGGCGGCACATTCGACCAGAGCAATGAAACGTGCCGGCCTCCTTTCCGATACCAGCTCCTTCGTGGCGATGACGGTGCAGATCGATCCGCGATTCATGGCAAAACCGAGAACAAAACCCAGCGCTGCGATCAAGGTCAGGTGTCCCCAAATCTCCAAGGAGGCGGGGCTAGGGACAATGCCTGACATGTGGGTGAGGAATTCGCTCATAGAGACGGCCTCGCGTATTGCCCCGGCTTCGTTGCGCAGTAGATCGCGCCGGTATCATTGACCGTTCATCACAAGGACGATCTTTCCTTTGGGGCGAGGAAGGCCTCCCTCCAGCATGAGATGCGCCTCCCTTGCTTGTTCGAAAGGCAAGGTGGCTCCGATCTGGACCTGAAGCATTCCTTGGCTAATGAGCGATGATATTCGCCGCAAGCTCTTCGTTGAAACGTCGACTAGGAAGAAACAGGCCGTGACTTCATACTTGTCAGCGAGGGCCTGGTCTGGAACGGACACGGCGGAGACAAGTTTGCCACCCTTCTTCAGCACTTGGAACGAATTGGCTTGCGTTTCGCCGCCCACGAAATCCATGACGGCGTCAACGCCGCGAACCTCGTCCTGGAAGCGGATCGTCGTGTAATCGATGACCTTGCCGCCGCCGAGGGCCGTAACCCGTTCGATGTCATCCGGAGATGCGGTGCAGATGGATTCAAGACCAGCCTCCTTGGCGAATTGGACGGCGAAGGCTCCGACGTTTCCCGCCGCTCCATGGATCAATACGGTCTGACCCCGTTCCAGCTCGACTTGGTCAAATAATGCCTGCCAAGCCGTAACAGAAATCACCGGCAACGACGCCGCCGCAACATGATCGATTGCGTCCGGCTTCGCATCAAGCATCGACGCATCTGCGACTGCATATTCGGCGTATCCGCCACAGAAGCGCTTGTTTGTCACCCCGTAGACCTTGTCACCGACCTCAGGCTGTCTGACGGCTGCGCCAGTAGCGACGACTTCGCCCGAAATGTCCGAGCCCAGGATAAGCGGAAGAGGCTGTGGCAGGGCGCTTTTGCCCGAACGGATCCAGCCGTCCCACGGGCCCACGCCCGCGGCGTGCACCTTTACGAGAACCTCGTCCGCCTTGAGTTCCGGGACTTGAAGCGTTTCCAGCCGCATGACGTCAGGTGATCCGAATTCGCGCACGCGCCATGCCCGTCCCGACAACGGAATTGAATCGTGTGACATCCACTCAACCCCTCAAGTTTCCGTGGCGTTTGTACGAGGATGCGTCAGTCTCAGAACAACGCGTATTCCGATAGCTCGATGGTAACGGCATTGAAATCGCGATCGAGAGTGCCATCCGGTTTCACAGTGAATACGCTGCGTCGGATCGGATATTTCAGGCCGCCGACGTCGACATAGTCAGCGATAAAATGTGCAGCCGGAGTGTCGGCCCATACATCAACCGTATAGTCATGGCGTCGAAGCAGCCCGGTCTCGTCGAAGTAAAAGCGCTGTTCGCGCGTGTGACTGGCGACGTCCTCGGGGAAGCGCACGGCGACGCCGCGAAGTAACTCACCTGCCTCCTCGATCGGGGCAACGTCGCGCGCTTCATATCCAGGTTCGCCGAAGACAAACGGCGACGCATGGTACGTCCACATCGCATATCCATTGAAGTAGGCCAGGTCCAGCGGGTTCCACTTCCCCTCAAAGCTTCGATCAAACGCATCACGTCCGTTGTCTCGCTGCGCAATGATCGAGCCATCTCCAGCCGAGATCTCCGTATGGGCCGGTGTCCAGGTCATTGCCCAATCCGGCTCGCCAAAGGGTGTGACGTGAGTCCATTGGCGGCGGAACTCGGTCGTTGCGCGCCGCGGCACAGGGATGAGAGGAGCGCCTTTCAGTTCCCATAGCTTCCCGCCGGTTCTAATGGTCGAGGCAATACCGGTAAAGCTGCGCCAGCGGTCATATCCGCCATGCGCTGCCAGGGCTTCTTCCAGCAGTGGATGTAGCCTGCTACTCATCCAACTCTCCTTCAATGAAGCTCATGAAGATTGCTAGCAAGCCGGCCCATCGCCTTGGTAGAGTAATAGCACACTTCGAAATACATCGGTGAACTTCTGAAACGCTTCGCCATTCTTTTCCGCGTATGCATTGACGAGGGGGAACGACGAGGCGCGGATGCCGCGCGTACTCTGCCGCCCGGCGGTTCCGCCGGGCGCGTCGACGGCGATGGCCGTCTCCATCGCGGAGAGCAGCCGCCAGCTATTGGGCCGCTGTTCTCCGGGGCAACACCCAGTTGGCGCGCGGAAAATGGCAGGTGTAGCCGTTGGGGTAGCGGTCCAGGTAATCCTGGTGCTCAGGCTCGGCCTGCCAAAAGTCCCCCACCGGCTCCGCCTCGGTCACCGCCTTGCCCGGCCAGATGCCGGAAGCGTCGACGTCGGCGATTGTGTCTTCGGCTATTCGTCTCTGTTCGTCGTCGACGTAGTAGATCGCCGACCGATAGGAGAGGCCGATGTCGTTGCCCTGCCGGTTCTTCGTCGTGGGATCGTGGATCTGGAAGAAAAACTCGAGGATCCGCCTGTAGCTGATGATTTCGGGATCGAAGATGATCTCGATGCTCTCGGCGTGGGTCCCGTGATTGCGATAGGTGGCGTTCGGGACGTCACCGCCACTGTAGCCCACGCGGGTCTCGATGACGCCGGGGAGCTTGCGGATCAGGTCCTGCATTCCCCAGAAGCAGCCACCGGCCAAAACAGCTCTGTTGGTCATTCAGATATCCTCCACCTGTTCGATGAACGCCCCGTAACCCTCAGCCGCCATGTCCTCGCGGGGAATGAAGCGCAATGCCGCAGAGTTGATGCAGTACCTAAGGCCGCCCCGGTCGCGCGGGCCGTCGGTAAAGACATGGCCCAGGTGACTGTCGCCATGTTCGGAGCGCACCTCGGTGCGGATCATGCCGTGCGAGCCGTCCTTCAGTTCCCGCACGTTCGCAGGCGCGATCGGCTTGGTGAAACTTGGCCATCCACAACCGGAATCGAACTTGTCGGACGAGGCGAACAGCGGTTCGCCCGATACGATATCGACATAGATCCCCGGCCGCTTGTTGTCGTTATACGCTCCCGTGAAGGGTCGTTCGGTGCCATTCTGCTGCGTTACCCGATATTGCTCGGGCGTCAGCTTTCCGATTGCTTCGTTGGTTTTTGCGTAGGCCATTTTCCGTTCCTTTCCTCATTGATTTGCCGGAACCCCGCCATTGCGATCGATGGGTATGTCCCTGCGAAGCCGGCGAGGGACGGAGGCAGTCAGAGGGTCGCCTCCGCCGTCAATTCGCGCAGTATCGACGCTATGTCTCAAGCGTAGCCTGCGGCGTGTTGCGAAAACTGATGGCCATGCGATTGTAGCTGTTCATCAGGCTGATCGCGATCGTCAGGTCAACAAGCTCTCGTTCCTCAAACACGGAGCGAGCCGCCGCGTAGGTCTCGTCCGGAACCCCGGCCTCGGCCACGCGCGTCACCATCTCCGCCCAGGCGAGAGCCGCCCGTTCACGCGCATCGAAGAGTTCACCGGCTTTCGGCCAGGCCTGCAGCAGGGCGATCTTTTCGATCCTCTCGCCCTTCTTTAGTAAGGCGCGCGTATGCATGTCGAGACAATAGGCGCAGTTGTTGATCTGGGACACCCGCAGATAGACCAGTTCGACCAGCGTCGGGGAAAGGCCACTCTGCGAGACATATCCGTAGACCCCGCCAAGGGCTTTGGCGCCGGCTGGTGCGATCTGGTTGTAATCGAGGCGGTTGCTCATTTATCGCTTCCTTTCTACGGCATTGCTCTATTCGACCGGAATGGTCAGAGCTTTTTCTGCGGAGTT
This sequence comes from Mycoplana azooxidifex, assembly GCF_014196765.1. GTDB lineage: Bacteria > Pseudomonadota > Alphaproteobacteria > Rhizobiales > Rhizobiaceae > Mycoplana > Mycoplana azooxidifex. Next base: position 162,823 of record NZ_JACIEE010000012.1, on the reverse strand, counting down.
GGCGACGAACACGGCGAGCAGCTTCGCCGGTTTGGTCTTACTCGCATTGCGGCTGACGAGATGGCGGGCTGCCGGAGGCTCATACCAGCTTTCGCCGGCGCGGTAGACCTGGATCGGGCCGTCGTTCACCTTGGATTCGATCTCCCCTGAGAGGACATAGGCGAAGATGAAGGCAGAATCCGCGTGCTTGTGGGGCATGGAGGCCCCGCCAGGCGGATAGTCGACAACCAGCGCGGTCAGCGTCTTGCCAGGAATGTTCGGTATCGCCTGTTCGAAATGGGGTGTGACGACATCGCCTGGCCCATGGGCCGCTGCGGGTGTGGCGATTGCGAGAATGGTGCAGGCTGCGCCGATAATGACTTGTGCATTCGTCATGACTTTTCTCCCCTGCGCGCGATGGTTTCGATTTCAAATCGCGAGATCCCGACGTCACTGAGTTGGTGATCGGTATACTGCGCCAGTTCGCGCAGGGTCTGGCGATAGCGCCGGTGGGCGCGGATCCGTGACAGGATATTGGAAGCAAACATCGGATGGTCCTTTTGCTTGGCCGGGCTCAGCCGACCGGTTGCAGTAGAATGCAGATTGTGTTCAGTCCTTTGACGCGCGCAGCGCACCCAGAGAGTCGATCGCGATCCATAGCGACAGGGCCAACAGACCTATGTCCTTCAGCAGGAACTGCCCGGGAGCGACCGTGATCGCAGGGAAGCCGAGTTCCGGCACCAGAACGCCGGGGGTGGTCCCCATGAAGCTGAGGGTGGTGGCGAACAGCCCCGCCGACAGCACGCCGCCGACCAGTGAATAGATCGGGCTGATGAGCCGAGCTGCAATCAGCGCGCCGATGCTGAGTTCGAGCACCCCGAGGAGACTGGAAAAATCCCTCACGCTGAAGAGCGAGTAGGCCCAGCTCAGAAAAGGGTTGTTGCTGACGAGACCAACCAAACCCTCCGCTTCATACGCGGTGAACTTCATGCCTCCAAACCAACTGTAGACAATCGCCAGCGAAGCGTACTGGCCGGCAGTGGTGGCCGGCCTACCGAACCGCTCGATCCTGTCGAGCAGGTTGGTCGGGAGGGTTCTAGTGTCCCGGGCGCTCGCCGGGGCAGGTGCGAATTCATGCAGCATTGCCTTCTCCTCCTTGGTTGCCGTCTCGAACACGTTTTGCTCGGCCAATTAAACGATACCGATCTGTATCGATAGATCGGTTTGTATACCGATCTGTATCGTGTGGCAAGTTTTATCTTCCCATCACCGCACCTTGACTGCTCGAAAATCAACGCCCAACGGCAGAACGCCAGAGATCCTGGGCTATCTGGCGTTCGCGGTCGCCCGCTTTGGCGGGCTAGCAGAAGCCCTTCGAGCAATCATCCACAATTGAAAATTCAGCGGAGCACTTGCATCGGCATCAGGAAAATCGTATTTAACGATACTGATCTGTTTTAATTTTTGAGGAAGAAATGCGGCGCTCCGAAATCCGGAATCATTTGCTCGAAACTGCGTTGCGGCTGTTCAACGAACATGGCTACCAGGCGACGGGGATCGACCTGATCATTGCGGAGGCGGGTGTAGCCAAGACGACATTGTACCGTCATTTCGAGACCAAAGAGGATCTGATCCTTGCCGCTCTTGAGCGACGCGACGAGGAGGATCGCTCCGCCATGCGCGCCTTCGTCGACGATCACGCGACCGATCCGCTTGAGCGCATCTTTGCGACGTTCGATTTCCTTGAAGCCTATGTGGATGACTGGAGGTTCAGCGGCTGCATCTTTGTCAGCGCGGCGGGGGAGCACAAGGATACCGTCGATCCGGTGTTTCGTGCCGCCGTGATGCACAAACGCCTGACACTGGCGTATTTCGAGGAACTGGTCCATGCGGCTCGGTTCGTCGAGCCGAAGCGAATAGCTGCTGAAATCCATCTCCTACATGAGGGCGCCGTGGTCGTCGCGCAGATGAGCCGTACCGCCGAACCGGTGCGACAGGCCCGGCAGATGGCGCGAAAGCTGTTCGCGACAGCTGAGCAGTCTCCGTTGTCCCGAAGCGCTCCGCACGCGGCGCCCGGGGCGAAGGCATAGCAAGCCCCTTTGTTCTAGAGAAGACCGGGAGGCTCAGCCCGCTACGTCGAAGCGCGGGGCGGGTGGGTGGCGGAAAGCTGCGGGCCAAGGGAAGGCGTGCCGCTTCGAAGGCGTTCCACAGCTCGATGTCTCTGAGCGCGGGGATCGTGCTTGTCTCGCCTTGGTCGAGCCCGGCGAGCGCGGCATCGACCATGTCCTCGGCCGGCATCACGATCTCGGTGGGGGGAGGTGCTCGACCGGCAGGCCGCCGAGTGCCCAGAAGTCGGTCCGGGTGGCACCGGGCATAACGGCCTGGGCGCGGATGCCGCGGTCCGCCAGCTCATGGTTCAGCAACGTGGTGAATGCCAGGACGAAAGCCTTGGTCCCGCGATAGACGCCATTGAGCAGCTCGGGTGCAACTGCCACGATCGAGGCAATGTTGATCACGGTACCGTCGCCGCGCGCCACAAACCCGGGCACTGCGGCATAGGTCGGGCGCATCAGCGCGGTCACGTTGAGACGCACCATGGCTTCCATGCGGTCGACATCGCAAGAGACCTCCAAGGGCCTTCCCGCCAATGCACATCTCGTGAAGGCGTTCAACACGATCTGCGGTCACGTCCTTGCGAAGGGCACACGGCTCGATGCTTTCTTTGCTGCCGACGATCTGCAGGTCAAAGCGCGTGTGTCAACTTTTATCGAGAGCCTCGGGTTGCGGCCATTCGATGTCGGCGGCCTGCAGATGGCCCAGACGCTCGAAGCACTCGGCCTGATGATGATCGGACTGGCCAAGAACGGTGCCGGCACCTGGGACTTCGCCCTGAACGTCGATATCGGCTGAACCGCCGACCCGTCCCCGCCGTCAGGTCACACAGCGTGAGACCTCTCGGCGGGGCTGACTGCTACAGCGCGACTTCCTTGAAGCAGCAATAGCTCGCCGTGAGCGTTGGGTGCCCACCAGACCCACGCGACCCGAACCACAGAAACGGAGGAAACTTATGAGGATTCAAGACAACGTCCAAATTGTGAAGGACTTCTTTGCCGCAATGGGCAGTGGCGATCAGCAAGGGCTGTTGGCGCTGTCTGCCCTCCCGGGCGAGGACTGGCCGCTGGCAGGGACGCACCGCGGGCATCCGGGATTGCAAGGCCTGCTTCAGACGGCTTCTGCGGAGATGGAAACTTCGTTCCCTGAGCCCCCGGAGTTCGTGGCGTAGGGACACCGGGTTCTGGTCATTGGCTCCGCTACGGGGACAGTCAAAGCCACAAATAGGACGTTTGTGGACTACTTCGTCTTTGCCATTACCCTTCGGAACGGCAAACTGACCAACATCCGGGAATACGTCGATACGCAAGAGCTTGCGCGCGCCTCCGCACGTTCATGACCGGCTTGCTCATTGGCGGTAAATCGACGGGTATCAGTCGCGCGATATCGGCAGCCCCGCGAGACGCGGAGCGTACGCGGCGAGCCTTCCGGATATGAACTCCGTGAAGAGCCGCACGCGCTTGGTCTTGCGTGCCTCCCCCTGGGTGAGAAGCCAGACCGTTCCATACAGGTGTAGCTCGGTATCCGGCACCCTTACCAGGAGTGGATCGGCATCTCCTACGAAACACGGCAGCGTCGTGATGCCGATCCCTTGCCGCACCGCCGCGACCTGCGCCTCGAAGTCCGTGGTCCTGAACGGAGTGCCCGTTGCCCGAGACTCTCCCTCACTGGTCCAGGCAGGCACGCCATGGCCGCTTATGGCGATCCACCTGGGTTCCGGCCCGCCCGTTCGCCATGCGGCCAGTCGGTCGGCGGATATGTAGAAGCCTCCGAACACTTCCGCTCCCTTCAGTCCATGGAGATTGAGGGGAAGAGTTTTGCGGTCGTAGACGACGCGGATCGCCACGTCGGCCTCCCGGTTGGTCAGGTTCGCCAGCTCGCCCGACGACGAAACGTCCATCTCGATATCGGGATGCAGACGCGCGAACTCGGCGAAGTCCGGCATGAGCAGGTATCCTGCGAGGGGCGAGGGCAGTGTCACCCGCAGAAGTCCACGCACGCTCTGATCACGTCCTAAGACACGCGTTTCAAGCTGGTGTGACGACGCCTCCATTTTCTCGGCGAGTTCACGCACTTCCTCCCCGGCAACCGTTACCCGGTAGCCCGAAGGCAGCTTCTCGAACATCTGCGTTCCGAGACGCTCTTCCAGGTGGGCGATGCGTCGAAGAACGGTCGCGTGGTTCACCCCGAGGACTTCGGCGGCAGCCCGCACCGAGCCGGAACGCGCGACGGCAAGAAAATAGCGAACATCATCCCAGTCGATCATGGTGCAAACCAGCACCGCCAGGGTGCGCCTTCCAAAAACCATTACGTCACCCATCGTACAATAACTCGGTGCTAAACCAAAGATATATCGGCGCTTCACGCGGCACCGGTTGTCGGTTTCGTGGCCGTCATCGTTTGCGTCGGTTGAACTTGTTGGATCGTTTTCGCACCACCCTTGTGCGTGTTTCCGGACTGAACGCGCGGACAAAGCAAGTCTATCTTGAGGTCATCGGCGTATTCCAGATGTGCAGGAACAGCCTGAACGAGGACGTCGGCGGAATGCTGGAAAGCATCATCTCGTCGGCATCCGCCCAACCACCCAAAGGATGCATGAAATGAACAGACTGAATGGAAAGACCGCTGTCATCACAGGTGGCGCGACTGGCATCGGCCTTGCCGCCGCAAAGCGCTTCATCGAGGAAGGCGCTTTCGTCTTCATCTACGGCCGCCGCCAGGAAACGCTCGACACCGCTGTGGCCGACCTCGGCCCCAATGCCCGTGGGTTGAAGGGTTCGGTCTCCGATCTGGCCGACCTCGATCGGCTTTACACGGCGGTGAAAGCCGAGCGCGGAACCCTCGACATAGTCTTCGCCAATGCCGGAGTGGGAAGCCAGCTTGTGCTCGGCAAGATTACTGGCGAGCACATTGACGAAACCTTCGATACCAATGTGAAGGGTACGATCTTCACGGTCCAGCAGGCGCTTCCGTTGATGGGCCAGGGCGGTTCGATCATCCTGACCGGATCAAGCGCCGGCACCACGGGCGCCCCGGGAATGACCGCCTACAGCGCCAGCAAGGCGGCCGTGCGCAACCTCGCGCGGACGTGGGCCGAGGACCTGAAGGGCACCGGCATCCGGGTCAACGTGCTGTCGCCCGGCGCAACGGCAACCGAACTTGCAAAGGACGCGTTGGGAGAGGAAGGCCAGAAAGTCTTCGCCTCGATGACCCCTCTCCAGCGCATGGCCGATCCGGCGGAAATCGGTGTCGTAGCAGCCTTTCTCGCGTCTTCGGACAGCAGCTTCATGACCGCCAGCGAAGTCGCCGTCGACGGCGGCCTCGCACAACTCTGATGCACTCCGCCCACCAAGGCGCTCCGTTCGATCGTTCGAAGCGCCTGGTGGGCGGTAAACCCAAGGAGAATACTCATGAGCTACGCAATCATCGGCTTCGGCAATATCGGTCAGGCTCTGGCCAAGGCATTCGCCCGTAACGGCATCGAAGTATCCGTCGCCACCACTCGCGAGCCGGAACGCTTTAAGGCCGATGCGGCCGCAATCGGCCCCGAGATCGCCCCCAAGACACTCACGGAAGCTATCAAGGCGGACATAGTGTTTCTGGCGGTCCGTTTCGAGGCGATCCAAGATGTTGCGAAGGCACTGCCCAGTTGGCAGGGAAAGACCGTGGTCGACGTGACGAACGCCCACGGAGTGCCTCCGGAAGAACTGAGCGGGCAGCCATCTTCGAAATTCGTGGCATGGGCGTTCTCCGGCGCGAGGCTCGTCAAGGGCTTCAATCATCTGGCCGCGTCAGTCCTTGCCCAGGACCCTGCGGTGAAGGTGGCAGGAGAGTGGTGTTCCTGTCTAGTGACAGTGACGCCGCCTGGACGGAGATCGGTTCACTTGCGAAGAACCTCGGCTTCTCGCCGATAAACCTCGGCGGGCTGTCGGACGGCGGGCTACTCGTGCGGGCTCGCGGAAACATCTGGGGGCCGCTGATCTTTAAGGACTTGGTCAAGTTCGACGGTTAACACGACCTTACTGCCGGGGGGGAAGATGAAGTGCAAGAAGAAGGTCGCGTACCCTAGGCCTGAATTTGAGGTGGTGCTGGGCAAGACACTTGGGTCCCTACATGTTTCAAGGATCCGTGATGAAGGTTGCCGTCGGCTGCGCGTGATTCAGCGAGGAGGAAGCCGAACACCTGCGGCGCGCGGTTGCCACCTTCAAGTTCCGGGACGGCTAGCAAAGTCAAGAGCAAGCTGTTCAACGGATGGGGAAGAACGGCTACTGTAATAGCCGTCGTAGTCTGGAAGCTCGTGATCGCGAAACGTATTGCGCCTGATCTCGCGATAGATGGTCGATCGGTGTCGACCGAGTTGGCACGCCATCTCGTTGATCGGAACCTTGCGCTGGACCAGGCGATGCAGGCGGCGCCGATCGGCGAGGGTCAATTGCGAATAGCATCGGGACATGTCAAAATCTCCAAGGGGAAGTCATTGAAATTATTGGCATGTCGCACTTGGAAATAGAATGTGCCCGGCTACATTAATTAATTGCGTAATCTATCTAAGGGAACTGGCCTGTGCCGTCCCGAAATGCGTAACGACATCATCTTTACGATGCTTGTAAAGATGATGTCGTTACGCTATATGAATGCGTGCAAATAGGAGTTTCCCATGCCGACCTCACACATTGGTAAAAGCCCGGACGCAAGCGTGCCGCTGAATATGCGCATCAAGCCTGCGACTCGCAACTTGATCGATCGCGCCGCCGAATTGCTCGGTAAGACGCGCACGGATTTTATGTTGGAAGCTTCCGAGCGCCGCGCCGAGGAAGTGCTGCTCGACCGTACTATTTTCCCGGTAAGCCCCGAAATCTATGCCGAATACCTTGCCCGGCTCGATGCGCCCGCGCAGCTCAATGAGCGTCTAAAACGCACCATGTCGACCAAAGCGCCGTGGGATGAGGCGTGACCCTCAGCGCACCAGCACCCCTGGCCGATCATCATGAGCTGGCCGAATTCAATTCCGCCGTCCCTGAACTGGACGACTGGCTGCGTCGCCGCGCCCGTGCCAATCAAGCAGGCGGCGCATCGCGTACCTTCGTCGTGTGCGAAGGAAGCCGCGTCATCGCCTATTACGCGCTCGCCTCCGGCGCGGTGAAACAGCCGGAAGCACCCGGCCGTTTTCGGCGTAATATGCCTGATCCAATCCCAGTCGCTGTGCTTGGTCGCCTCGCCATTGATCAATCCTATCAGGGGCGTGGTATCGGCAGGGCATTGGTGCGCGACGCGGGCTTGCGCTTGCTCAATGCCGCTGAAGTACTCGGCATCCGCGGCGTACTGGTCCATGCGATTTCCGATGACGCACGAGCTTTCTATGAGGCCGTCGGCTTCCTGTCTTCTCCGTCCGACCCCATGATGCTGATGGTCGGATTGCACGACCTCAACTACGCCCTGAACACCTAAACGAAACTCATCGATAATTCCGGTGGAGTCCGCTCCCTTTTGTTTCTAAAGCGCAGAAATTGCTGCAGAAAGTCCGATAAAAGATGAGGTGCCGTGGGTTCGAATCCTTTCAAGACCGAATAAGCGTTAGCTCCATGAGACCATTTCCGCGACACGAGCTCCCAAGTGGCCGTCAGGGTTTGCGAGATCCAAGACTATGCTCATATGGTTGAGACTTGGCACTGGCAGCAATTCCGAGGCGCTCATCTGAGCTTTGAGCTCTGCGTCCAAGGCGGACGCCTGTGTGTGGAAGGGTGAAGTTTCCTCCGCACCGAATGCAATGATCCGTCGAGGAGATGAGAGGTGACTCGCTGTCAACGGTGACCAGGCTGCCGCCTCTGCTGCCGTCATTTCAGCTTCGTCGCGCAGGAAGCTGTACGGGATTTCCGCGAGATCATAGACGCCGCTCACGAGCAGGAGGCCCTGTACGGCGGGCAGAGAAGGCGTTTCTGTCTCTTCTAGCCCAACTGCGGCGAGGAAAGACGCAAGATGCGCGCCGGCCGAATGGCCGCTGACAGTGATTTTTTTCGGGTCGGCGCCGAAATCGCGTGCATGCGCCTGGAGCCAGAGCACCGAACGCCTTACCTGATCGACCAGTACACCGAGCCGCTGGCCGGGCATTAGATCGTATTCAACGAGGGCAGCGACGCCGCCGGCCTCCAGGACCGGGGCGGCCACGAAGCGATAGTTTTCCTTTTCGCCGGAACGCCAGTAGCCGCCATGCACGAACACGTGCAACGGCGCTCCTCCCCCAGGATGGGCCGGCAGAATGACGTCCAGGACTTCCCGGGCACGCGGCCCATATCGCAGGTTCGCCAGGGTGTTGGTCGTGGCGGACATCGCGCGGCTCCGTTCTGCAAACTCGGCGGCAATCGCGTCGAAGTCGGGTACGAAGTCGCGAATACGGTAGGGATCCTGTAACGTCATTTCTGTCTCCTCCGGTCAGTAAGCGATTGCGTAATACTTTGCCTCCATGAATTCGAGAATACCTGTCACGCCGCCCTCGCGACCGAGGCCGCTTTGCTTGACGCCGCCGAAAGGCGCGGCCGGATCAGAGATCAGCCCCCTGTTGATGCCGAGCATTCCCGTTTCGAGATGCTTGCCGACCCGCATCGCGCGTCTCATGTCCTGCGTGTAGACATAGGCCGCGAGACCATACTCGGTGTCGTTCGCAAGGCGTATGGCCTCCTCTTCGCTTTCGAACCTGTAGACGGGCGCCACGGGCCCGAAGATCTCCTCGCGGGCGATCGCCGCATTGGGTGGGACGTTTTCGAGCACGGTCGGGGGAAAGAAGTAGCCGTTCTCCGAAAGCGGCTTCCCGCCGGTCGTCGCTCGCGCCCCGGCTGCGACCGCATCCGAGACCAGCCGATCAATCTTGCGCACGGCATTCTGCGTGATCATCGGCCCGCATTGCGTGGCGGGGTCATAGCCGGGGCCGATCTTCAGAGCCGCCATGCGGGCCGTTAGCCCGTCGACGAAGGCGTCGTGGATTCCTGACTGGACGTAGAAGCGGTTTGCGGCGGTGCAGGCCTCGCCGGCATTGCGCATCTTCGCAACCATGGCGCCGTCGAGTGCAGCCTCGAGGTCGGCGTCGTCGAAGACCAGGAAGGGCGCATTGCCGCCGAGCTCCATCGAGCAATTGACGACCGACTTGGCGGCCTCTGCGAGAAGGGTGCGGCCGACGCCGGTCGAGCCGGTGAAGGAGAGTTTTCGCACGCGTGGATCGGCAAGCATGGCATTTGTCACCGCACTTGGATTGCTCGTGGTCAGAACGTTGACGACGCCCGCCGGCACGCCGGCCTCCTCGCCAAGGCGCGCCATGGCGTAGGCGGTTAGTGGTGTTTCTGAGGCAGGCTTCAGGATTACCGTGCAGCCGGCCGCAAGGGCCGGGCCGATCTTGCGGGTGGCCATGGCGGCGGGAAAGTTCCAGGGTGTGATCAGGACGGAAATGCCGATCGGTTCGTGGTCGACGAGGATGTGGTGCGAGCCGGAAGGCGTATGCCGGTATTCGCCGGGAATGCGCGTCGCCTCTTCCGCATACCAGCGGAAGAACTCGGCAGCATAGGCCACTTCGCCGCGTGCGTCAGGCAGGGCCTTGCCGTTTTCCAGCGCGATGAGCGTGGCGAGTTCCTCAGCGTGCTCGGTCATGAGCTGGAACCAGCGGCGCAGGATTTCCGAGCGTTGTCGGGCAGGCGTGGCACGCCATCCGGAGGCCGCGGCCTCTGCCGCATCGATGGCGCGCATCGCATCCTCGACGGAGGCGTCCGCAACTTCGGCCAGCCTTCCGCCCGTGGAGGGATCCATCACGGCTATGCTGCTGCCCTTGTGCCATTTGCCATCGATGTAAAGGCCCTCGGCATGAAGGGCAGGATTAGCATAACCGGTGATCTTGGCGTGGAACGTCATGGTCGGAATCCTTTTCAGCTCAGTTCAGGCTGGCCCGATCGCCGCGATAGGCCGCGGCGACGAGGTTGCGCATTTCGTGCGGGGCCAGGGGGCGGGGGTTGTTTTGGATCAGGCGCGTAATGCCGGAACTTTGCTCCGCCACCCAGTCGATCCGGTCTTCGCCGAGACCGAGATCGCGGAGCGTGGCGGGAATGCCGATCCGTGCAAGGAGGGAGACGAGGGCCGGGATGACGTCATCCGGTCCTCCCAGTCCGGCTACTTGCGCTATCCTGGCAAGCTCGCCGCGGATGACCGGTGCGTTCCATGTCATGACATAAGGCATGAGGCAGGCGACGCCGAGGCCGTGGGCAGTGTTGGTGAGAGCTCCAACGGGATACTGGATGGCGTGTGCGGCGGCGGTGCCGGCCACGCCGAAGGCTAGCCCTGCCAGTGTTGCACCAAGCATGACCTTTTCGCGCGCCGCGCGGTCGGCGCCATCCCTGTATGCCGCTTCCAGTCCCGGCCAGAGCAGTGCGATGGCGCTGAGCGCGAAGTGATCGGACAGTTCGTTCTTGCCGACGAAGACGCGCTGTTGCGCGATACCGGGAACGGGATCGCGGCGGATCGCAGTGAGGGCTTCCAGCGCATGGGTCAACGCATCGGCTCCCGCAATTGCCGTAAGCGCGGGCGGGCAGGACAGGGTGAGGTCCGGGTCGCAGACAGAGACGGTCGGAATGAGATACGGGCTTGAAATGCCGACCTTCAGGCTTCGTTGGGCATCGGAAAGCACGGCGACAGGCGTCACTTCCGAGCCCGTGCCGGCGGTGGTGGGAATTGCTATCAATGGCATCACGGGTCCGGGCACGGTGTGCTCGCCGTAGTAATCCTGCGGTCGCCCGCCATGGGTAAGAAGCAGAGCCACGCATTTTGCCATGTCGAGGCAGGAGCCGCCACCGACGCCGATGACAAGGTCCGGGGCGAAGTTTCGGGCATCGTCCGCGCTGTTTACGGCGGAGTCGACGGGTACGTCCGGGAGGGTGGAGCTATCGACCCTCACCGCGATACCGGCGCCTTCGAGCTGCCGGACGAGCGCGAGGAAATCGGCATCCGCGGTAAGGCGCGTATCCGTGATGATCAGTGCGCGCCGGCCGAGCCTCGCGGCGATGCCCCCAAGGGCATGCCGCTGCCCCGCACCGAAGAGCAGTTCGCGCGGCGCTCTCAATGTGCCGAAAAGGTTCATTCCGTGTCTCCTCCGATAATTCAGGCGGCTTCGAGCGCCAAAAGGTGTTCCAGAAGCGGTTGGGGCAGCTCTATTCCCGAGCGTTCCGTCGCGGCGCGGCGCTTGCGCGCGCCATCACCTGGAACGGCTACCGGGCTTGCGGGATCGGACGGAGGGGACCTGCGCAAATAGTCGAGATATGTTGCAAGCGAGCGGACGTTGCCGTCTCCTGCTGCCGCGTCGATGAGGATGAGAAGGTCGCCCTTGTTGGCAGTATGGATGGCGTCGAGTGTTCCATGCACCTCGGGGGCGAGATCGGAACCGGCAAGTGCTGCAACTAGAAGTTCGATTGCAAGGCCGAGTCCGTAACCTTTCGCGCCTCCGAACGGGGCGATTGCCCCCGCCTTTGCCGCCTGTGGATCCGTTGTCGGCCGACCTTCTGCGTCCACGGCCCAGCCGAACGGAATAGGCGCCCCGCGCATTGCGTGATTGTTGATCTTGCCCATGGAAACGACACTGGTTGCAAGATCGAGCATGAAGGGCTGGTCGCCGGATGGAATGCCGATGGCGACGGGATTGGTGCCCAGCATGGCCTGTGTTCCACCGAACGGATGAACGAGCGCTTCGCTGGTCGACATGACGATGCCAATCACGCCGTTCCTCGCCGCGGCCTCTGCGTAGTAGGCCAGCATGCCGATGTGGTTGGCATTGCGGATCGCGGCGATGGCAATCCCCGTCTCGTCCAGTACGGGCCGCATGGTTTGCAATGCGTGCATCATCACCACCGGCCCGAGGCCGCGTTCGCCTTCTACGCTGAGAAACGACCGCCTGCGCCATGTCCCGGTTCCGCGTGACCGCGCATCGGCAAGCCCCTTGTCCAGTCGGGAAAGGATGAGCGGCAGCCGCTGCAAGCCATGGGAAGGCAGTCCGCGCAATTCAGCTTCCAGAAGGAGATCAGTCTGGAGGAGAGCATTGGTGGGAGGTACGTCTCTTGCTTCGAGGAGAGCGGTCGCCAGCCCCCGGAGCCGTTCCGGCGCAAGTTTCATTTCTAAATCCTATATCGGATCATATACGATATTGTATTTGACATACGATATCTTATTTGCAACAAATGCCAACGTGTCAAGAAGCAACTGGAGAATGAAAGTGGCATTTGCGGCGGAACGGGAAATCAGGGGGGCGAGCCTTCGCCCGAGCAGCGTGGTCGATGGTGTCTATGACAACATTTACCACCGGCTGATGTCCCTGGAGATTGCGCCCGGTGCCCGGATTCCGATCGACGTGCTCGCACGTGAAATCGGCGTTTCTCAGACGCCGATTCGCGAGGCCTTGAGCCGCCTCGAGCGTGAAGGTCTCGTGCGCAAGGAGCATCTCGTCGGCTACAGCGCGGCTCCTCAATGGACGAGGAAGCAATTCGAAGACCTCTATGCTTTCCGCCTGCTGATCGAGCCCGAGGCTGCCAGGCTCGCAACGGTCAATATGACCCCTGAAGCTCTCCAGCAGCTTGAAAACTCCGCAGCGGACATGGGTAACGGCGAGGCGCCCGTCGATCGCAACACGCGCTATTCTCGCTTTGCCCGTGCGGATGCGCATTTCCATGACGCGATTCTCAAGATCGCGGGAAACGACGTGATCCGGAACACACTGTCGAACCAGCATGTCCATCTGCATATCTTCCGGCTGATGTTTCACACGCGCGTGACGCAGGAGGCACTCGAGGAGCACGAGAACTTGCTTGCCGCATTTCGGTCCGGTGATCCGCAGGCGGCATTCGACGCCATGCGCACCCACATCGAACGTTCGCGCGACCGGCTGCTTTCGGCTTTCGAATGAACGCGGACCTTTCTCCTCAATCCTTGGCGCCGCCGGCGGGTTCGGCGGCCACAGCCCTACGGGCCGATGGCCTGGGCAAAGCCTATGGCCAGATCACTGTCCTGTCGGATGTTACGCTTGATGTCTGCGCGGGAGAGGTTCACGCCATCATCGGTGAAAACGGCGCCGGCAAGTCGACGCTGATGAAGCTGTTGTCCGGTCACGTCGCGCCGACGGAAGGCCGGTTGCTCATGGACGGCGAGCCGATCGAGTTTCGAAACGCGGTCGAGGCGGAAGAAGCCGGCATCGTACTCGTACACCAGGAAATTCTGCTCGCTCCGGACCTTACGGTCGCGGAAAACCTGTTTCTGGGGCGTGAGGTAGGTCGCGGTCTGATGGTCGACGACCGCGCGATGAACCGCCGTGCCGCAGAGCTTCTTGCAAGGGTTGGCTCGACGGCGCGCCCGCGCGATCGTGTCGCGGAATTGCCGCTCGCCCAGCGCCAGCTCGTGCAGATTGCACGCGCGCTTCTGGACGATCGAAAAGTCGTCATCCTGGACGAGCCGACGGCGGTTCTGGCCAATGATGAAGTTGCGGCGCTTCTCGACATTGTAAGGATGCTGCGCGATCACGGCGTGGCGGTTCTTTACATTTCCCATCGCCTTGATGAGGTGCAGGCGCTCGCTGACCGCGTCACCGTGCTGCGTGACGGCCGCATGATCGGTACCTGGCCAGCCGTAGGCTTCAGCCAGCGTGAAATGGCCGAGCTGATGGTCGGGCGTGAACTGGAGATGCTTTATCCCCACAAGCGCCCCCCGGCCGAAGACGCGCCGATTCTCTCTGTCACGGATCTGGCGGTCGATCACGGTGCTGATAGCGCGAGCTTCAGCGTCCGGCCGGGCGAGGTGCTCGGTATCGGCGGCATGATCGGCGCGGGCCGGACCGAATTGATCGAAGGGCTGATGGGCCTTCGTCCGTCACAGGCGCGTAGCGTCGTTCTCAATGGCAAGGACATCTTGCACCGCTCGGTCCGCACGATGATGGAGGCCGGTCTCGTCTATCTGACCGAAGATCGAAAGGGAAAGGGCCTGCTGCTGGAGGAGAAGCTTGGCCCCAACCTGACGCTTCAGGCGCTTGACGCCGTCAATCCGGGCGCTGTTCTGGACAGGCGGGAGGAGCTTTCCCGCCTTCAGAAAGTGGTGGCGGACTACGACATCCGCGTCCGTTCCCTGCGCCTCGAAGCGGGAAAGCTTTCGGGGGGCAACCAGCAGAAGCTGCTGCTCGCCAAGGTCATGCTGGCCGATCCTTCGGTGGTGATCATCGATGAACCGACGCGCGGCATCGACATCGGCAACAAGAGCCAGATCTACGACTTCATCGACGCCATGGTGCGGGCGGGCAAGGCCTGCATCGTCATCTCGTCGGAGATGCCGGAGCTGGTGGGGCTCGCCGACCGCGTCCTCGTGATGCGGGCCGGCAGGTTCGTCGCTGAACTTCGCGGCGCAGAAATCAATGAGGAAAATGTCGTCTACGCAGCCACGGTCGGTGGATGCGAAGACGTCGGGGAGGACGAACATGACTGCAGCGACCGCAACAATCATACCCATTGACGAAGGAAGCCGCATCCGCTGGGCAGACCTTGCGCCTTTCATTGCCCTTGCGGTGATCGTGTTGATGGGAGCGATGGTGAATTCCAATTTCGTTGCGTCCGCGAACCTGATCAACGTCATCACGCGTAGCGCTTTCATTGCAATCATCGCGGTCGGAGCCACCTTTGTCATCTCGTCCGGCGGACTCGACCTTTCGGTAGGGTCCATGATGGCCTTCGTCACCGGGATCATGATCATGGCGATGAACCATCTCGCTCCGGCGTTCGGGACGTGGGCCATTCCGATGGGGGCGGGCCTTGCTCTCGTCGTCGGTGCGCTATGCGGCCTTTTCAACGGGCTTATCGTGACGATCGGGCGAATAGAACCGTTCATCGTAACGCTTGGCACGATGGGTATCTTTCGAGCCTTCATCACCTTCATGACGGATGGCGGCTCGTTGCCGATCGACCGCAGCCTGCGCGAGGCCTATCGGCCGGTCTATTTCGGAAGCCTGTTCGGCATCCCCTATCCTGTCCTCATCACATTCGTCGTCGTCCTGCTTGGCGCGTTCCTGCTCTACAAGACCAAATATGGCCGCCGCCTGACCTCGGCCGGATCCAATGTGGAAGTGGCACGCTTTTCCGGCGTCAACGTCGCGGGTGTCCGCACGGTCGCCTATGTCATCCAGGGCGTTTGCGTCGCCGTTGCGGCCATCTGCTATGTGCCGCGTCTTGGTGCGGCGACGCCGACGACCGGGCAGCTATGGGAGTTGCAGGTCATTACCGCGGTCGTGATCGGCGGCACCGTTCTTCGCGGCGGACGGGGGCGCATCGGCGGCACCGTGGCAGGTGCGCTCATTCTCGAGGTCATCGCCAACGTCATGGTCCTGTCGGACATGGTCTCCGAATACCTCGTCGCCGCCGTGCAGGGCGCGATCATCATCATCGCCATGCTGGCGCACCGCTTTACTGCCAGCCGCTGAAAGCAGCACTGACTTCAAAGGAGGAGAAAATGAAGTCTATTATCCGGAAAACCGGTCTACTGTTGTCGACCACCGTAGTGGCCCTGGCCCTGCCACTTGGCAGCGCGCAGGCTGAAGACAAGAAAGTGACGATTGCCGTTTCGATCCCGGCTGCGACACATGGATGGACGGGCGGTGTCGTCTACCACGCCGAGCAGGCCGAAAAGGAACTAGAGGCAGCGTTCCCGAACATTGATGTCGTTCTCTCGACGGCATCCTCTGCAACTGCGCAGGTTTCTGCATTGGAGGATCTTGCCGCGAGCCGCAAGCTCGACGCGCTGGTTATCCTGCCCTTCACCTCCGAGGAACTGACCGGGCCGGTTGAGCAGATCAAGCAGAATGGTACCTTTATTTCCGTTGTCGACCGCGGCCTCACCGATCCGAACGTCCAGGACCTTTATGTTGCCGGCGACAACATCGCAGTCGGTGCCAACACGGCGCATTGGCTCGTGGACAAGCTCGGTGGCGAGGGCCAGATCGTCGTCCTCCGGGGCATTCCCACTGTCATCGACGACGAACGCATCAAGGGCTTCTCGGACGTCATCGCCAAGTCCAACATCAAGATCCTCGACATCCAGTACGCCAACTGGAACCAGGACGAAGCCTTCACGCTGATGCAGGATTATCTTGCCAAATACCCGAAGATCGATGCCGTCTGGGCCAATGACGACGACATGCTGCTCGGCGTCCTGGAGGCGGTCGACAACGCAGGGCGCAAGGACATCAAATATGCGCTCGGCGGCAACGGCATGAAGCAGGTCATCGAGATGGTGAAGGAGAAGAACGAGCGTACGCCGATCTCAACGCCATACCCGCCGTCGATGATCAAGTCGGCGATGTACATGACGGCCGCGCAGTTCAGTGGGCAGGCTCCGGTACGCGGCTCGTTCCTACTCGGCGCGCCGCTGATCACGCCTGAGAACGCCGACCAGTTCTACTTCCCCGCCTCCCCATTCTAATGCGTAGCTGTGCCCGGCCAATTCCGGGCACCACCCAATCATTGACAACAGGAGATATGACATGAGTGGCAAGAAGATCCTCATGCTGACCGGCGAGTTTACCGAGGAGTACGAGATTTTCGTGTTCCAGCAGGGGATGGAAGCGGTGGGCCACACGGTCCACGTCATCTGCCCGGACAAGAAGGCCGGAGACCGCATCAAGACGTCGCTGCACGATTTTGAAGGCGACCAGACCTATACTGAAAAGCTCGGCCACTATGCCGACATCAACAAGACGTTTTCCGAAGTCCGCGTCGAGGAATACGACGCTGTCTATGCTGCGGGCGGCCGCGGCCCGGAGTATATCCGCACCGACAAGCGCATCCAGGACATGGTCCGCCATTTCCACGAGACCGACAAGCCGATCTTCACGATCTGCCATGGTGTGCAGATCCTGATGGCCGTGCCCGGCGTCCTCCAGGGTAAGAAAGTCGCCGGCCTCGGCGCCTGCGAGCCGGAAGTGACGGCAGTCGGCGGCATCTATATCGACGTAAAGCCGACGGAAGCCTATGTCGACGGCAACATGGTCTCCGCCAAGGGCTGGACTGGGCTTGCCGCGTTCATGCGCGAATGCCTTAACGTGCTCGGCACGAAGATCACGCACGCTTGAAGGTGCTGTGCCGTACGAGAATCTGCCCCCGTATCCCGATGCGGGGGCATTCGCAGACGTTACCCGCACGAGGCACAGTTTCGATACATTCCGACTGATGGATCAGCGGACTTGTCACGTTGTGTGACGCTGGTCGGAGGAATGTGGCTGTGGCAGAGTCTAGGTGAGCGAACCAGCCACGGCCTTCCATTCGGCCATGGCATTGAGGCGGTGAAGGTGGGTCTGAAATGCGGATCGTTTAGATTGGGGCGGGACAAAGAGATTTCTCACCTCGCTCTGCCCGGCATCAATCGGAATAGAAGTCGAAGCGCGGACCTGCGCCATCATCCTCGCATCGTCATACAAGTGGCACGGTTCTTCGAACCCAGCGATATCGTATTTCTCGATCAAACAGGTAAACTTGACGGCCTCCGAGACGGGCCAGCCGCGGTTGGCATCGCTCATATGACTCTTCGCATGATTCACGAAGAAAATGAGTCTCAGCGCACAAATGCGCTGCTTGGGATCGCCTACCCGATTACGTTCTACGCTTGAGCGAAATGAGAACACCCCAGGCAAAGGGGACTACCTTCGTCTCCTTGAGTCAGTTGCCTGCCATGTTTTTGACCGCCCGAGATCCTCAACCGCCCGCGCATGCGGACGGTTCGGCTCGGCCAACGCTCCATGATAGGCGCCCCTGTACGATGGTCAGCGTATGCTGGGCGTTCGAATAGGTCGTACCGTCTGGCCCCGTGGAGAGGAGGTCGACCGCGGTAGCGCCGTTGACAGATACCGAAGCGCGATCACCGAGGAGGCGCACTGCCAGACGCGTGCCGTCCTGGCACGTGTAGTCGCTGACGGGATAGGGGTTGCCCGCGCCGATCGACACGTCAGACGCGGCAACCTCGAAGCTTGCAAGCATCAGGGCGCTGATTGCTAAGACTGACAGATGTCCCAACATGATAGTCCTCCAAACGTGCACCTCGCGCAAAGCACCCGTCACTTTTGTGACGACAACAGGTGCTGCCGCCACCAGACGTCGACGAGCTTCGTCGGCTTCGCTCTCAAAACGCTCGGGCAGATAACCTACTCGGGATAGGTTTCAACGCCGTCTTGCGTCGGCTTGTTGAAAAGGACGAATACCAACGGGTTACCGGGCTCGGACATTGCATCGCTGCGCAGCCCCGATATCTCTCCGGCAACTGCGGTCGTGTACTCCGCCACCACTTCGCCGAAGCTGTTACGCTGGATGGCCACCTTTTGTCCAGGTACGACCTTGTCGTTGAGTTTGACCAGATGTTCGACGATCCCACCCGCGGTGGCCAGCACAGGGAATCCGCTGTTGCCGACAAAGACCGTCATGCCTTTGGCTGTGCGGCCCATCGGTCCGTCAACGATCCCATAATGCTTGAGGACGTTCATCGTGCCTTCTACAAACAGCGCGACCATCTCGCGATTTAAGACGCGCGCAGCGCCGATCTCCGGTGCGATGGCCGGGATTCCCGCGTCTATGAACGCATTGTGCAGGACGGTGGGATAGGCGGTTTTCGGCATATTGAGGATCTGACTGACGGGATAGAGATCCAGCATGGCCTTGACCTCGGGCCTTCTATCTCGCCGATGTTAAATGCAGTGACTTCGAATCCGGTCGTTCCGGTGTGGAAATCAATCGCGGCGTCGGCGTTCGGGCGCAGCAGCCGGTTGAACAGCAGCCCGGCATGGCGGCTTGGCGCCGCCGGGGCATTCTCATTTCCGGGCCATATCCGGTTCCCGTCGATCAGATCGATGCCTCTGCCCTGGTTCGGCCACCGGCGTTGCATGCTTTCCAGGGCCGGGCGGGATATGTCTGTGACGGCCATCACGGTGCCGGACATCTTCGCCGGATCGAGCTGGTTCATCACGGTATGGACGGTATGGATGGAACTCATCTCGTCACCATGCACACCGCTTGTCAGAACGACACGCTTGCCCGGCTTCGCACCCCTGGCGACCGTCACGGACACGTACCACTGCTGCCCGGTGGGCGTCTCCACGCCCTGAAAATACAAACGATGCTTCTGCCCGGCCTCCAGCTCGTTCACGTCGAGCGAACTTATGACCTTTTTTCCTCCGATGACATCACCTGTATAGACGGTTCCCTTCTTCGCACTGGTTTCTGTGCTCGCGGGTGCGTTGGCTGTTTGTGCCTGCGCCGGTCCCGCTATCACCGCGGCTGCAGCGCCGATCGCGGCAGCCGATGCAAGCATGAAGTCGCGGCGATCCACACCCTCGCCATTCTCATTCGCGATCATTGTCGTTCCTAGCTGATTTGAACCCTACATATAGGCGAGTGGACCAGATTCGTCGATTCGGACGGGATGCAAGACCGCCCACTCTATAATTCACCGAATGCTTGAAGGAGTACAGTCCACGCCAAGGAAATGGATGCTGAGCCTAGTCTGGGCTCCCCGGTGGAAAGCGTGCTCACCACCGGAGGCATTTGAAAGATTGCCCGCTTGATCATTGGTATGTCAGCCTGCCGTTTTGTTCGCGAAGGATCGGCAATTGGCATGAAACAAAGATTGCTGCACCCCAATTGCATTGCCTCGCTATGTCGCTCGACAGGAAATCAGTCATGACGGGATGCTCACGCTCTTCATCCCGTATGATCTGTTTGCCTCGACTGCCGGTCTCCATCACATGTTGGACGTTGAGCTCGAGGGTGGGCTTGGCAAGCTATTGACCCATTACCTTATTATCCTCAACGGCTCCCTGGCGGCTCTGGAGTCGCCGGAGATACCCGTATGTTGTCGAGGCAACGCGAAACCTTGTGGCCGCATGTCTCGCGCCCACCCGGGACCGCTTGAGGGAGGCGCAGACCCCGTAGACGTGACATTGTTGAGTCGCGCACGTCGGATGATCGACGGCAGACTTGCGGACCGCAATCTGACGTCCGAGACGCTGTGCAAAGCGCTTGGCGTGTCCCGCTCCGCCTCGTTCGGCTACCCGGACAGAAAAGGCAAACGACTGAAAAAAGAAAAATCCGGCGCGTCTTGCTTCTTGGCGGACGCGCGGGCCCATATTGACGATATGTGCATGGAAACGTTCATCAAGGTCTCAAGGCATACCGGCGAAGCACAAGACACTCAGGCGAATATGCAACCCGAGTGTCAATGCCGGGGATTACCGGGGTCGCCTTTTAGCAGGCTTTCCACGACATCGGGGCCGAGTGCCCGTCCGAGCGCTTTAACCCCGTTCTTGGGCAGTCTCAATAGGCCGCTGACGATCCCCTCGCTCCCATGCTTCCTCCCAAGCATCGGCCAACTTGTCGCCGTGGCGCGTCTCTACGAGGGCTTCAAAGAGCAAGGCGGCCTGTGATAGGTCTTTGTCCGCTTTCACGCGTCCAAGCGTATCTGCCAGCCTTCTCGAGGACACTATGAGCTTGTGGACGGCATACCTCTCGGGAGCCGGGACAAGGACGTTCACGCCTTCACGGAAGAGAAGCACCGTGCGGACAGGCCCATAGATCAGGTAATCGAGGAACCGCAGGTTTTCCGCCGACGCGCCGCAGAGGGCGGCATGGGCGACGGCTTGCCCGTATATTCATCCGATCCCCGGTTTCCCGTCAGAAACTCCACCTGGTAGCCCTTCACGAAGGCGACCACCTTGGCTCTGTCCGCCTGGTGGGGAACCGCTCGGAATTCGGGATCGACCGACTGGAGGATTTCGAGGATCGGTGGCAGGCTGTCTTGAACCCCGGCCGAGATTGCGAAGTCCTGCGCGAAATCCGCGTCGCCTGTTTGCATTGCCGCCGAGGGCAGCCGGATGCCGAGCATCCCCGCATAGGTGTTGAATGCCACCGACCCGATAAGGACGGCCCGCAGCCGGAACAATCCGGCGTCAGCTAGGGCTTTCGTGACGTCGCCCGCGAATGGATCAGGACCGGGGAGCCCAGCACGTCGCAGCGTGCTAACCATGCGCCGCCGCTCCCGGATGTTGTCCTTGTTTTCCTTGTGGGCCTTCACCCGTTCCGTGATAGCTTCTTCGGTTGCGGGACCGACGTAGCTTCGCTTGTCTTTGCCCTCGGGGGTAGGGAGATCGAAATACCAATAGTCGCGATCTTTGACGGTCACGGTCACGAACCATCCCTCCAAGGGGAAGTCCGCTACGAATTGACCATCGAGCGTCCGTTGCGTCAACTCCGCGAACATCGTTCGATAGCTGATGTCGATCTCTCTCATCATTGGCGTCTCATTCTCGAGTGCGGCAGCTCTTCGGGCGGCAAGTTCGGCCATCGCGCTCTTCGAAGCGCACCCGCCTTCTGCGAATGACGTCGTCTTCGCTCATCTCAACCCGCCGTTATAAGTCTCTGCCAAAACCTTATAACGGGTTGGCTGCTAAGAAAAACGTCGGGCCAGCGTAGTTCCGACCACCTACCAGCGCTTCGCGGATGCGGTTACGTCGGGCATTCTCGGGGACCCGGGTTTTCCTCATGCAGCTGATATCCAAAAGGTCCTCGATCTAGCCATCATAAGCGGCGAAAAACGGCAGGAGATGGCAATCTGATCGGCTGTCAATACGAACTGAAGTGTGGCGCGCATGGCGCGCTACTCTTCAGTGGTACACCCCAAGCTGGCCCACGATGTGGTTTGCAAAATGCCTGCCGAATTTCTCTGCCCAGACCCTCACGGTTGGTGGGAGACGATGATACCGCGAGCAGCCAGCATATCCTAGATCACTCGTAGGCTGAACGGAAAGGGCAGGTGGCGCCACACGGCGTGGACAATGAATTCAGCAGGAAAACGATGGCGGCGATAGAGCGGCTCACGAGCGAGCTTGGTCACGAACGGCACTGGAAGCGGGCCACCGAGAGATGGGCGCGGCCGGGGGCCTTTTCCACGTCGGGATCGCCAGGGACCAGCACCGTCCATCGAGGCGAGGACGATGGCATCGAGCCCGGCAGCGCGGGGTAGCCTTGTCACGTGCGGCAGGACTATCGTCGCTCCCCGCCCGCATAGGTGGGGAGTTCCGCGTTCGGATCCCGTGTTGCAAAATAGGCCGCGACAGCCGCCATGTCGTCTGCAGCGAGGTTGACTGCCACCCGGGACATCACGGCGCGATAGGGTCCGCCACCGCGCTTCCCGCTTGAAAAAAGACGGAGCTGGGCCACAAGATAGGCGGCCGGCTGCCCGCTCAGTCTGGGATAGGAGGGGTTCGCATTCGTCCGGTCGTGGCAGGAATGGCATGCCGGCACGCGGCGCTCGGAATCTCCGGAGTGCGCTATCTGCTCTCCCCGGCCAAGCTGTCCTGAAGTTGCCTTGGTGCCGAGCCGTATGGCGGTCTGCGATGCAAAATGGGTGGCGAGCGCCTCCCGGTCCCGATCCGACAGCGACTGGACTGCGACGGCCATCACCCCGCTGGGTCGCGTTCCATTCACATAAGCCGCAAGACTG
This sequence comes from Mycoplana azooxidifex, assembly GCF_014196765.1. Lineage (GTDB taxonomy): Bacteria > Pseudomonadota > Alphaproteobacteria > Rhizobiales > Rhizobiaceae > Mycoplana > Mycoplana azooxidifex. Next base: position 140,200 of record NZ_JACIEE010000012.1, on the reverse strand, counting down.
TCTCTCAGATAGGCCGGACCTTGCCCGGCGAGGCGGGGAATGAGGCTGTCAGTGTAGAGGCGCTCGGGTGCATGGCAACCGTTGCAGCTCTCCAGCACCCGCGAGGCATCGCCAGACTGGCTGGCGGCATGGCCGGCAAGTTGACGGTAACTCTCTGCGTCCAACGCCGGATAACGTCGCAGGAAGGCCACCATGGCCCAGACCTCGTCCTCGCGCTCCATCACCGGCCAGGCAGGCATGCCGGTGAACCGCACCCCGTGCTGAACGATCTGGAAAAGCTCGGCGTCGGTCCAGGTGGGGATGACGTCCTTCAAATCGGGCGGCACCGGCAGCATGCCGCGCAAGCTTGCCGGAGGCGGCATCGCCGGCGAACCGTGGCAGACGGCGCAACCGCTTTCATAGTGGCCTGCAGCCATCGGCAGCATGCTCTCGCTGAAGGTCGGCACCTCCGTGCCGATCGCGGCGGTCCGGACGGACGAACGCATTGCCCCGTGCAGCAACCAGTCAGTGATCTTCCAATGCCCGGTGCTGGCCTCCACGCCGATGACGCCGGACCAGCCAACGACCAGTCCTATAAGGGCGATGCCGACGACGAGGCCGGCAAGCTGCTTCCAGCCGATCAGCATCGCGGCTCCCCTCGTGCCATCGGGTCTCCTTCACGGAGCAGGCCCGACAGTAGGACGACGCCACCGGCGAGATAGGACAACGCCCCGACGGCGAGCATGACCACGCCCCCGATCTGCTGGTCGGCAATGCCGGCAAGCGGAATGCCGAAGCAACTGACCTGGCCGGTGCCATAGAGCGGACGCGGCGCAAGCGCGAGCAGTACGCCGAGCAAGGTCATGTGGATGGAGGTGAAGAGCAATCCGATCGTGCCGGCGAGCCGCCCCTCGCCTTCAGGGCCCGACCGCAGGCAGACGGCCCACAGAAGCAGGCCCGCGACGAGAAAACTCAGAAGCTCGACCATCGAGACCTGCAGGCTGGCATCGGCCAGTCCCCGGATGGCGGGAACATGCCAGATCCAAACCACGACCATCTCGATCACGGAGGCCAGCACCGGCGTCATCCACGCGACCCGCTGCGACGGATCGAGGCGTGTGCCGAGCACGCCATAGGCGAGAAGCGGCGCAATGACGGCGACGATCCCCATGTGCAGGATCATGTGCACCGTGAAAGATCCGCCGTCAAACGTGACGAACAGCACGAGCGGCACGATCGTGAGCAGAAAGACTCCCATGCCGAGCGCGACCGTCCTCATGGCTGGCACGCCTCGATGAGGACCAGCGGAACGGCGACGAACAGGACGGCGACGAAGCTGAGCCCCGACAGCAGCAGCGTTGCAAACCCCTGAAAGAGCAGGCGGTCCTCGCGCGTCGGTGCGTCGTGCGGAGGATCGCCGCTGCCGAAGCCCCATTGACGCCACGCGAGCCAGGCCGACAGCACGATGCCAGCCAGAGCCAGAAGCGTCACCAGAACCAGCGCCAGGCGCATCTCCGCGAAGGTGAACGGTCCTGTGCGCGCTTTCTCGCAGTAGATCGCAACCGCAACGTAGCAGACCAGGAAATGCACCGCCCAGATCGTCGGACCGGTGAACAGCGTCCAGAGGCTTTCGACTTCCTTCGGCAGCAAGCGCATTGCGTCACCTCACCGCCGGAAACAGGCCGACGACGCCGAACGACGTGACGGCCGTGATGACGAGGAAATGCCAGTAGAGCACGACGTTGTGCATGTCCATGTCGTGACGGGCGCTCATGCGACCGGCGAGGCTGCGGGCAAGGCAGTAGGCCTGCATGACGATGCCGATTGCGCCGTGAGCGACGGTCCAGATCGCAACGACCCAGACAATGGCGGGATAGACGTGCGCCGTCGGATCCATCCCGCTCCGGTGCGGCCCGGCAATCCCGGCCAGGCACCCGGCCAACGTCAACGCGGCAGAAAGCAGAAGCGCCGCGCGCGTCATGCCGGGACGGTCGCTCGCGTTGACCCGGCGCGCCAGGAGCATGGCGAGCCAGGCGAGCGTGAACAGGCCGGCGGCCAGAAGCGGCCACGCCACCCCCGGCCCAGCATGGCCGGCCGTGAAGTCCTCGTGGATGGTCCAGTAGAAGAAGTAGCCGAACATCAGGCTGGCATAGGCGGTACCGTCGCCCGCCATGGTGATGAACATGCCCCACCAGCCGACGGACCGCGGTCCGGAATTGTAGAGAGGTAGTTTCTTGCCGAGCCCGATGTCGCGGAATTCCGCGCGGGGGATCTCGGCCGTCGCCGTCCACAGCCAGGCGACGATCGCGGCAAGCGTCAGAACCGCGCAGAAGATCGTCACGATCCACCAATGGAACGTCAGGGCAATGAAGACCCCGCCCAGCGAGAAAGCGGCGACCATCGTCAGGATCGAGGTTCCGCCGACGCGCAGGCATTGGATCGGGCGGGCATCCAGCACGGACGTGACCAGCGTTTCGCGCGCGCCATCCTGCGCATCCGGAAGGTAGTAGCGGCCCGCGTTGATATCCTCGAGCAGGTCGGGTTGGTCCCAGATCGGATAGCGGCTCGTGATGATCGGGATGGAACGCACACCCCAGTTCTCCTCCGGCTCGCTGATCCATTCCAGCGTGCCGGCATTCCAGGGATTGATCTGCTCCTTGGGCTGGCGGTGCTTCGGACGCAGGACGTCGATCACCACCACGACCACGCCGGCGGCGAAGACGAAGGCTCCGACGGTGGAGACCAGGTTGAACCAGTCCCACCCGATATCGGCCGGATAGGTGAAGACCCGGCGGGGCATGCCGCGCAGGCCCACCAGATGCATCGGGAAGAACGCGACGTTGAACCCGGCAAACATGATCCAGAAGGCGATCTTGCCGAGACGATCGGACAGCTTTCGGGCGTTGATGAGCGGATAGTAGTAGTAGATGCCGGCGACCACCGGAAACAGCATGCCGCCGATCAGCACGTAGTGCAGGTGGGCGACAACGAAATAGGTGTCGTGCGCCTGCCAGTCGAAGGGCACGAGTGCGACCATGACGCCTGTCAGCCCGCCGATCACGAAGACGGCGAGCCCCCCTGTCCCGAACAGCATTGGCACGGAGAAGATGACGCGCCCGGCCAAAAGCGTGGCGATGAAGACGAAGATCTGCACGCCCGTCGGGATCGCGACCGCCTCGGACGCCGCCGAGAAGAAGGCGAGCGAGATCTGCGGCAGGCCCGTGGCAAACATGTGATGCACCCAGAGGCCGAAGCTGAGGAAGCCTGTGCCGACGGCTGCCAGCACGATCCAGGAATAGCCGACGATCGGCCGCTGGGCGAAGGTGGGCACGATCATCGCCATGATCGCGATAGCAGGCAGGAAGATGATGTAGACTTCGGGATGGCCGAAGATCCAGAAGAGATGCTGCCACAGCAGCGGGTCGCCGCCGCGCTCGGCGTCGAAGAACGGCCAGTTGAACATCCGCTGCATCTCGAAAAGGATGTCACCGGCGATCAGCGGCGGGAAGGCGAACAGGATCATTCCGGCGACGATCAGCAGATACCAGGCAAAGAGCGGCATTATGTTGACGCGCATGCCCGGCGCCCGGCACTTCATGATCCCCACGATCAGTTCGACGGCGGCAGCGATGGAGGCTACCTCGATGAAGGACAGACCGAGCAGCCAGATATCCGCGCCGATGCCGGAATATTCTTTATCGGTGGCGAGCGGCGGATACATGAACCAGCCCGAATTCGGGGCAGCATTGAAGAAGATGGAGCCGCACACGAAGACGCCGCCAAGCGCAAAGCTCCAGAAGCCGAAAGCGGACAGCCTGGGAAACGGAAGTTCGCGCGCGCCCAGCATCGACGGCAGGAGGAAGATGGCCACCGCCTCGAAGATCGGCACGGCGAACAGGAACATCATCACCGTGCCGTGCAGGGTGAAGGCCTGGTTGAAGAGATCGGCGGAAAGAAATCCGTTCTCCGGAACGGCGAGTTGGACGCGGACGAGCAGGGCCAGAACGCCGGCAAACAGCATGAAGATGAAGGCGGCGGCGCCGTACCACAGGCCGATCTGGGTGTTGTTGACCGAAGTCCAGTAGCGCCAGCCGCACGGCGTCCGCCATATCTCGCGCAGTTTCCGCTCCTGCGCTTCACGCTCGTCTGCGCTCAAATCCTGGAAGGCGACGACCTCGGTCATGGGCGCCCCGTCAGGAATTCCGCGATCGCGGCAATGTCGCCTTGCGACAGCATGTCGAAGGCGGGCATCGTCGCGCCCGGTTTGATGGCGGAGGGATTGCGGATGAAGCGCGCCACGTTCTCGGGCGTATTGGCGAGCGCGCCGGCCCCCACCGTTCGGCGATCGGAGAAACGGGTTAGGTCAGGTCCCAATCCGGCAACCGGCGTCACGCCTCTGACCGAATGGCAGCCGGCGCAGCCGTGATGGGCGAACAGGCGTTCGCCCTCGCTCCCGCCGGGCCGATTGCCTGCTGCCTGCCGTCGCCTCCAGTCGTCATAGGCCTTCGTGTCCATCACGATGACGGAGAAGGCCATGTACGCATGGGAGGCGCCGCAGAATTCTGCGCACGGCGCCTGATAGACGCCGGTTTTCGTCGGCAGCAGCGACAGTACGTTGGTCCGGCCGGGAATCATGTCCATCTTGCCGCCGAGCGACGGGATCCAGAAAGAGTGGATGACGTCGGCGGCACGAAGCGAGAAAGCGACCCGCTCGCCGACCGGCAGCCGCAACTCGTTCGCCGTCTCGAAGGCGGCCATTCCGTCTTCCGCGGGATAGCGGATCCGCCACCAGAACTGCTCGCCGGTGACATCGATCATGGCGGGTTCCGGCACGGAACGGTCGAGCCACGGCCGGATCGACGGCATCAGCCAAACGGCATAGGCCAGCAACGCGAAGAGGGCGACGACAGGAAAGGCGACGCCACCCCAGGCGATCAGCCGCCCCGCCCCCTCCTCGGACCAGGTCCGGCGTCGGCGCCGACACGCGTGCACCAGCAGGCCGATGACGGCGAGCCAGATGACGCCGCCGCCGATCACCATCACGACGAACAGGTCGTAGACCTCTGCGGCTTCCCGTCCTGCCGGATCGAGCGCCGATTGCCCGCCGGCGCAACCCGGAAGGACAAGCGGCGCCGCCATAAGGAAGATCCGTGATATCTGTCGTCTGCCGCGATCGGTCATGCCATAAGCGATATGGAGCACCCTCACGCCTCGGCAAGGTTGCGGGGATACTCGCAGGCGCGGCTGACGTTGTGGCGACGGCAACGTAAACGAACATTGGTCTCACCCAAATGGGTGAATTCATTTGGGGCAGAAGCGTTCGTGAATCGTTCTGGCAATTCCTGATGAGTTTAGTCAAGTTCACCCTGCGTTCGGGCGTTGTTCACGGAAACCTTTGCAAAGCACTCAAGTATAATCGTTCCAGTTGGGTGTGAAGCTCGCCACTGGATTGTAAGCCGGGCCTCTGTTAGCCTCATCTTGGGCAGGGAGGCGTTCGGGGATTGGTCTGAGCAACCAAGCATCTGCATGTCTTCTTCCGGCGTTCTGCTGCGTGGGGCGCCGGCTTGGCCCACAAATTTGCGGCGACAACAGGTTCTCCGGGAACCCTTTGGCGTCAGCGCCAGTTTCTCGCAATCGATCGAGGAAGGATCATGCGAAACGCTGTGATTGTTGAAGTGATGTTGATTCTTGGAGCGCTGGGATTCCTAGTGCTGGGTATTGTTTCCCTGTAGGCATGTTCCACTCCGGTCAATCTGGATCGATGACGCTCTCTTTCGGATCAACCGAGCCATCGGGCTGAGTGACGGGGATGCTGGCAGCATAGACCAATGCTGCAATCACTGCAGCTAAGATGAGGACTACCAACATCGCCTGTCTGCCATTGCGAATTGGAGCTTTCTTCATCCGTAGAAAACGGAAGACAGATCGGAGTGTTCCATCTGCGTGGAACAGAGCATGCCGAAGGCATAGCCGCCTAATCGCGGCGGCTTTCGCTCGTGACAGCCTTTAGACGTCGTCGATGTTCTGCCAGTTTTCCGAGAGTTCGCGCTCTTTGGCGGCTCTCACGTTTTCAGCAGTCTCAGTGTCCTGGTACGGGCCAAGCGAACCGGTTTCGCCCATATTGGTCCACTCGACCCAATGACCCTGTTCATCTGAGCGCACGACGACTGACAGGTTTTGATGTCCGTTTGGCATAGAATTCCCCTCAATGAGGTCAACGATAACCGAGCGGTCATTGGGCTACAAGCGCCTCCCTCTCTTCGCCAGGCCTTAGGGAAGAGCATCACGGCTCCCCGAGTGGCTGCATATCGCCTGAATTTCTCAGTTCGGGAGCAGCGCGTCGGATAGAAGCGGACGCTGGGAAGCCAGTGACCACCCGTCGCCTAACCGCGGCGGCTTTCGTTTGTGGAGAGAGCGAACCGCGCTGCCGGGGACGGCAATCTACCAAGCCCGGCGCAGGACGTGGAAGCGCCGTAAGATAGGTCATGGAACATTGGGCCTCCGAGGTGGTTAAGGTTGTTGGCAAAGGAGGAAAAGTCATGAAACGTGTTGTTTCAATTGCGGCTGCGATTGCTCTTGCAGCTTCCAGCTATAGCCCAAGCTTGGCGGACTGCGTGGAAACGACCGGATCCGTGAACAAGGAAGCCCACAGCGGCATCGCCAAAGATGGAACTCAGGCTCCATTGGAAGGTGCCTCGGGCTCTCAGGTTGAGACCGAGACTGCCACCGGAACGACGACAACCAGCGCGGATGCCCTGCCGAAGACGGCGCAGAAGGATGGCAAAGCTATGCCAATGGGCGAAAGCAGCGATCTCGCCACATCGGGTCAGGACGTGATCGCTCAGCAAAAGGGCGAAGAAACCGCGGCCGCCAAGTCCACGGAAAAGTGTGACTAGCGGAGCACACCACCGACAGAACGTCACTTAGGCCGCCCGATCGGGCGGCTTTCTTATGAGGCAATAGTCCATGCAATTCATCGACGTTGCATCGATCGCTGGGAGGCGACGGACCGCTAAGCTTTCGTCTTCATGTTCCTTCCGGCGCGCTCATTTCGGTGGGCGGCGGCGGTTACTTGGTCGGCTTAACGAGCGAAATGACCCTCGGCGTGGATGGCGCATCCAGCCATTCGATCCACTTATCTCTTTCCTCGATCGTGTCGAAGAACCGCCAGAGCCTGTATTCCTCTTCTGTCGTCTCCAGCATCTCTCCGACGGACACGAGTTCCAACGGTAGCGTCACCTCGTTGCCGTCGAAGCGAACGAAATAGATGCCCTCGGTGGCCAGACGAACAACCTGGCCAGTGCCATAGCTGCCGTCGGCATCGTCGAGCGTGAAGTACATGCCAGTGAGAGTGTCGATGATCTTGTCGTACATAGGTTTCGAATGCCAGTCCTAAATGCGAGACATGAGAAGCAAAGGGCTCCTGTTGCCAGGAACTCCAAGGTTACGAGAAAACGTTGAGTATAGCGGCGATGCCAAAAAGGTACCATGCCAAGTTCACGTTTACCGTAACGGTCACAGAGGTGCGTTACGAGATCGGGAAGGCGGATAGTCATTCGTGAAGGTGGCGGTTCGTGCGCCGCCGTTCCTTCCGGCATTTCAGGACGGACGCGGGAAAGCCCCGCAACATGCGCTTGCACAATGCCGGCCCTCTGTTCGGTGCACCCGGCGCGCAAGGGGTTGCCAAAGCTCCACCGAACCGCTGGCTGCCGGAGTAGCGCCGCCGACGTGGTCACGATGGGAGGCGCCCTGAACGACAGGGACCACCCGCACACAGTCGACAAGGCCGGACGCATCATCAAGAACAAAGTGAGCGCCGTGGAGACCCTGGCGAAGTGACCCGCCTCGCTCTGGCGTGACTAGGTTCCTTTTATCCGACGAGGATGGAACGTCCCGCTTGTGCGGCGCTCGGTCACAAGTTTCCCGCAGCCCTCGTAAGGGCAGTCGATGGACTCACGCGACCGGCATCCCGGCGGGCCTTCGGTTTCGACACATTCAAATGTGTCGCTCGCAATGAGGGCATGTCTCAACAGTGACGTGTTCGCAATCTTCAAATCCTTGGTAAAACAATTGCAGCCTCCTGAGATGGGCCTGCCAGGCCTAAAAATGGTCCGAGCTACATGTTGATAGTGATGCCTACCCCAGCGTGAGCATTGATCAACGTTTGCAATAGACGTCCTTGACCGGTTTTCTTGAGGTAGGCGATAATATCGGCCATCGGGGGCCAATTGGCGATGTATGCTTGTGGCCCACTGTAGAGGCCTCCCCCGGGGCCAGAGTACAGGCCGCCTCTGGTGCCTGTGTAGAATCCGCCCCCAGGGCCAGCATAGAAACCTCCGCCTGGACCGGTATAGGCGCCACCTCCTGGCCCAGAATAAAGACCACCACCAGGGCCGGTGTAAAGTCCACCGCCCGGCCCCGTGTATCGACCACCGCCAGGCCCGATATAGGCGCGTCCTTCGGGCCCCGTGTATAGCCCTCCTCCCGGACCGGTGTATAAGCCGCCGCCCGGACCGGTGTATCTATCTCGTGGCCACATAGTTTCATTCCTGCTTCCCTTCATAGTCGAAATCAATCACGCCTGAGTCGCAAGCCTTCCTCGAATTGCCCCCAATTATTCACAGAGCTGACGGTGAGCAATCTTGATGGCTGTGGTGCCGGGGCCCCATCGCATCGCCATCTTGTCCAGCGCGGCACATGCGGCAGGAAGTGGAAGTGGAAGCGGGTAGGGCGAGTAGGTGACCCATGGCCCGCAACACGTTCGCCTCATTGGAGAGTGCTGAAGAAGGCGACACACGAGCGGGATGGATGGCGCTGCATCGTACCGGGCTGCCCGACACCGACACACCGTCTCACCTGCGACCACATCAAGCGTCGCCGAAACGTGGACGGCCCGACAGCCTATGATGTGATGAGCAACACCCGCACGCTCTGTGGCAATCACGACGCGCTCGTAAAGGAGACGGCGACGGGGAAGCGCGGGAAGGACGGCAAGCTGATCGTCAAGGGTGCGCGATCGGACGGGACGCTACTCGACCCCAATCACCCATGGCATCGGACCTGATGCCGAGGCCAGCAACGACGAAGAGAGAGCACATGATCAAGCTTGGCGCATTCGCACGAGATCGCATCAGCACGTTCACAGGTGTCGCTCACCGGGAGGGCACCTTCGGCTGCGCACGGGGCTGCAGTCGTCGATTAGTCCGATATCGCCGCCGTGCGCCATCAGACTAACAGGGTCACGAGAAGCACGAACAGCACTGCAATTCCAAAGACTGAGAACTCCACAAACCAGTCATACATCGCGGCATCCTCCAAGGGATAGCCTCTTTAACGCCGTCGCGCACCGGCGGTTCCCTCACATCAAGGAGATCGTTATGAATACGACCGTGCAGGCAATGCAGCGGCGCTTGACCTTGTTGGGGACGAGGGGCAGGTTCCCCTCTTGGCGGGAGGGGAACCTGCGCGAGTGCTCGAAGTGCGGTCGAGCGCTGTCCATTTAAGAGGCTTACCTTGCGTGAGGCTGGGACTAGCCGGCCGTCAGAGCAACAAAAACGAGCCCAACTGGAAGTCCGACAGTGAACATCGTCGCTGCCACCACAAACGCCAGTTTGAATAGCTTCGCGCGCCCGGCACGCTGACCGTCCCATTCATACGCCATCGCCGGACATTGAAACACCTCGCGTCGAAAGACGTCGAGTGCACCTGTGCAACACTTTCCAAGGATCATCACCATGACCACGACCGTGCTGGACCTCCAGCGGCGCTTGCTGGCGGTCGGGTTCAATCTGGGGCCTGCCGATGGCATCGCCGGGCCGAAGACCAAGGCCGCCGTGCGGATTTTCCAGATTGCGGAAGGCTTGCCAGTCGATGGCATCGCTGGCCCCAATACATGGGCGCGGCTCCGCGAAAAGACGGATGCACCGAAATCCTCGGGCGAGATGATGACCAGCGCCGCCGGGCGCAAGGCCATCACAGCGCACGAGGACAACGTCCTCACGGCATATCCGGACCCGGCGACGGGCGGGGAGCCGTGGACGATCGGCGTCGGGCATACGAGTGCCGCCGGGCCGCCGAAGGTCGTCAGAGGCATGAGGATCACCGCAGCGCAGAGCGACGAAATCCTGTCGCGTGACCTCAAGACATTCGAGGCCGGCGTTCGCTCCGCCGTCAAGGTGCCGCTGAACCAGAACGAGTTCGACGCGCTCGTCTCGCTCGCCTTCAACTTCGGCGTCGGCGCCTTCTCCAAGTCCACTCTGGTCAAGAAGCTCAACGCTGGCGACCGGGCCGGCTCCGCCGATCAGTTCCTTGTCTGGAACAGGGCCGCCGGCAAGGTCATGAAAGGCCTCTCCAGCCGCCGCGCGTCCGAACGCTCTCTATTTCTCAAGCCCTGAAAGGACTGACCATGCAGAAGATCTCGAAAGCCATCGCAGCAGCAGCCGGCGGTGCAGCAACCGGAACCATCGGCCTGCCGTTAATGCCCGAGGGCACGCCCTGGTACGGCTACCTCGCGCTCTACGCCATCACGAGCTGTTGCCGGCCGTGTTGACTTACTTCGCGCCGGCAAACAAATCCTGACCGGGATGCCCGGCCATTGTGAGCAGCTTCGCGCGATCGTGGATGCCCTCGTGGTATAGGCTGAGCAGTTGCTTGGCCAGTGCGAATGCTGCCTCGCTCTCAGCTTCGATTTGCCTTTGCCGGCATATCTCGTCGAACGCATGCCCCAGCATCGAGAGACCTGCAGGATCGATAAAACTTTCCTTCGGAAGGTGACGATGGATCATGACGTTTCTCCCTCTACGGGGCGCCGGCCGTGTCGCCTCGTACGACTATACTAAGCTGAATTTCATGTCGCGGGCGTCAATCTTCCGTGACAACCAGGAGCAGTGATGTCGCCAACTGACAACGACGCCTATGTCCATCGCCAGCTTGGCGAGCTTGCGGAGGGATGCGGGGCGTGCAGCAATCCCTGCAGCGGATGGAGGAAAACGGTCGTCGCTCGGAAGACAAGTCGGCCAAAAGTCGCGCGGTCGTGCACCGGCGCATGGACGAGATAGTGTCGCGGGTTGGTCACCTCGAGACGCGCATGTCCGAAATGAAGGAGGATGTCTCGGAGATGAAGCCGGTCACAGACGACGTGAAGCGCTGGAAACTGATGGGGATCGGCGCCCTCGGCGTGATCGGCATCGGCGGGATGGTGCTCGGCGTCACCTTCGCCGATGCGATCCGACGGATTGGGCTGGTGATCATTGGGAAGGGTTAGTCGCCGGCAGGAGAGCTCCTGCCGGCGCAGGAGCTGATTCACCTGGTGGAGCGAGCGCCCGCGGTCCCGGTATAGAATACAGGCGGCATCGCTTTTGCCGGCATTCCTGCCTCAAGACATGCGGCTATGAAGTCTTCGCGCGCGATCGCCAGTGGCGTCATCTTGTTGAGCGCGGCTCGGCAGGAACGAATTGCCCTGTGGTACTTCTGTCCATGGCGCAACGGCCATTCGTTTTCCAGAAAGTCGAGAGCGTCATAAGGTCCATGGAAGATGTGCTCGCTGCCGTTTTGAAGTCGAACGGATACGGCGATCGACCAAGGCACGTCAGGTATGTGCATTGAATTTCCTCCTCTCAGTTACAGGCTCATGAAAGAAGCAGCACAGATATTTGTTCAGCATCAAGCGACGTCAAGGCTAGGGGGCGTCGATCTGTTTGTCAGATCGCCTGATAAATATGCCCTGCCATGCTTGCCAGCTTCAGCAGAATGCCGGCAACAAGCAGAGCGTACAGCCACCACGGATCGCGTCTCATGGCAGCGGCTTGTTGATATCTGGCGCGGGCGGCCGTATCCGCATCTCGACTTCCTACGCGCGGTTTCAAGTGGGGCTGAGAGGGAGCGGCGTCTTAGATTTTGGGCACCCGGGACCGCCGCCCCTCTTTTCCCAAGACAGGTTTGGAGCTTGTCGGGAACGGGGGAAACATAACATGGGAGATGCTCAAGCTTCCAGATCGAATTACTCTCGAAGCTTCATTTGGCGATAGTAGGTGAATGGGCGCATGATGCCGTATCGGCGGGATTTGCCAAGGGCCTCGTCGGCAGGGAGTTGGCTTCTTCCGCCCCAAGCGGAGGAGCTTCCATGAACTCCAAAATCCCGCATGAGCGCCTTGTCGTTGGCGCCGACATGTCTCCAACTCTCCAACGCCTCGCAGATGGCATTACTAACCAAAGCTGGTTTGGCCAAACCGAACCTGACCGGGAGTGTTAGACGACTATCTCTCCCGGCTTTACGATCTCGGAATCGAGGGTGAGGACGACTTGGCGGTGTGTGTGATGGCCGCGGCGAAGCACCGCTACAGGATACCGGATGGGGAACATCCTTCCAGTGCAGACGGTGTCTACCTGCCCAATGAGGTCGCATTGCTGCGAGCGATAGTCACTCTCGTCAGACGCAAATCGCGCGATAGAAAGAAGACGGAACGATTGGCCCGGCGCACCCTCCGGCTTTATCGGGCCGGCTACCATGATCCGGAGGCACTGCTACGCCTGATGGGCACAATAGGCTGAGGAGGCAGGCTGCCGTGGCTTGCTAAACAGTGCGCCCCGGCTGCCAGCCGTCAGTTTTTCTATACCTACGCGGCCAGCGGATCTGTGCCCCGGCTCTCGAGCGTGAGGCCAGCCTCTTCGATCGCTGAGAGAAACGCCTCTCGCGCGTCCGCTGCGTCAATCCGCTCGTTCACGGCCTTCAGGCACATCCGCTCGGCTCGCTCGCGCTCCTTGCCATTTTGCGTAGGCCAAGAGATCATGAGAAGCATCGCTGCGGCATACGGGCCGTGCACCGTCTGGTGATTGGTGCTATCCAGCGTCAATTCCACGGGCGTCTTCCATTTCGACATTTGCGTTCTCCCACTTGCCAGCGCCTAAACGCTCTGGAGAGGCAGGTGTTCCGCTAGTGCGTCGAGGACAGCATTTGTCGTGGAACATCCTTGCGCGGCCTTCGTTGGAAGGTGACACTAACAGGACAATTGAGATGGCAATGATGCATCACGACGCTGCAGGCTATCCAGGGTTCCCCGGCGGTGAACTCTGTGAAATGATTGGGCCCGATGAACTGAACACACTTGAGCGTGTCTTCGAGGAATGTAGGGAGGACTGCTGCTTTTCGCTCGAGAGTGAGCGAGCTCGTTCGCTTGGGCGGGCGCTGATCCGGGTCTGTTCACGAGGAGAGCATAATCCCGTGATCGTGCGGTCGGTGCTGGTTGCCTGTTTTAAACGACATGCTCATTAGAGGGCAACTAGGTCCCCTCAGTCGAGACGTGTGATTTCAGGTTAGCAAACTGGCCGTTGCTTCTTCAGCAACGCAGAGGTGGCCAGCGGAGGCCCGTGTGTCACCTCCGCTGGTTTCCGGGCTTCTCGCCCGTACTGGCGCGAAAATGTGCGCCGTTGGGCCGGAGAAGGGTCAGGCCCAAAATCGGAAACTCTGCGCGGGGAGTAATGTTCCGCACCTCGGGTTTGAGGTTGGGCCGGTTCCAGTCCAGTCGCGGTGCAGCCGGCCTGAGCCTCGGTCGCGTCGGCAAGGGGACATGCCGCTCAACGTTTGAGGGTATCGCGGGCCACCCACCGATAGAACCAGCACACCGCGAGAAAGAAACCGATCATTTCGATGAGTTCAAATGTCACTACGTTTGACCTTGGCTAGCTCCCTATTTGCCCTATTAACTGCGCGTTAAGTTCTCTGCAATTGCCCTTCACGCGTATAGTGGGTCACACTTTGTAACGGGTTGGTATTGGTGCGTTCTTGCAAACGAAATGGGCCCGCGCGGAGGCGAGCCCATCGATTGGGGAAGGAATTCCGGGATCAGAGCAGGAAGTCGCCCTTCGACAGCGACAAGCTATCATCGAGGTGAATGCCGAAGTCGGCTTTCCTGTCCCCGTTTGCGTCTGCCTGGATGTAGGTATCCGACTTGTACTTCGTATAGCGAAGCTCGCCAGCCTTGCCGTGGAAGTCGTCGTCGCCGATGAACTTGAAAGCCTGGTTGCCAGACGCTTTCCAGTTCGCGTCGATCGCACTCAGATCGATCTTGTCGCCCTGCTTCTTGCTGAAGTCATAGATCGAATCGCGGCCTGTTCCGGAGACCGCGCTATCGCTCGCCTTCTTGAAGATGAAAGTGTCTTTGTTGCCGCCGCCATAAAGCTTGTCGCCGTCTGCGCCGCCGTAGAGTTTGTCGTTGCCGGCGCCGCCGTAGAGCTTGTCGCGGCTGGCGTTTCCGGTCAGCGTGTCATTGCCATTGTATCCGTAGAGCACGTCGGAATAGCGACCGCCACTCATCTTGTCGTCGCCGCTCAGGGCAGACTTGAGTAGAGCCAGCGCCTGCTTCTCGGATCCCGATTCCGCAATATCGGCAAGCTCGGTGACCGAGAGGTTCAGGCCCGAAACCGACATGGATGTCTCGCCAGCGTAGCTCAACTGGACGCTTTTGATCGTCCCGGTCGGCTTCAGGTATCCGTTAGAATCCGTCGCGAAGCCCGATCCATTGATCGTGACTTTTTCGCCGCCGACGTAGCCGACGATCTTCTTCGAGCTAAAGGAAGAGATGTACGCGCTGCCGACGCCGCTCAGATCGATACTGAGATCGGCCATATCGACCCAGTAGTCGCCGCCGACCTTTAAAACCACACCCATAAATGCCCCCATAATTGCTGTGCGCCACACCGATAGCGTGCTTCATGGTTACGAGCAACGTTGCGCATCGCCAATCTTTTGACCGACCCGCCCCTGTGCGCTGGTTCAATGTTCCATTTTTGTTCTTGGCATGCCATCACGCCATGGAGGCGTGCGGCCCCACCAAAAGCAAGAAGGAACCTGCCTATGTCTCGATACCACTCCCGCAGAGAAAGCCTGTACGAAGCCGAGCGCGCGGAATTCGTCACCCGCGCTACCGCGCTTCACAAAATGATGATGGAGGCCAGTCGCAACCTTGCTACATCCAGAGCGGACTACCGCGCACTCACGAATCTCAATGGTTCCATTTGCGAAGCAATCAAGGGGATCACTGGCGAGGATCCTAAGTGGATGCGGTCGGCAGTCGATGATAGCACGCCTCTGTCGTCGAGGTAGTTGAGCGGTGCTGCACCTTGCCTGTCCGGGCGGTGCTGCACCCGGTCCGTTCGTCACCAGCCAGCCAATCACACGGCGCCGCCGACCGACCACAAGCCGGGCAGGACGCACTGTCGGGGCCTCAGACCCAAACGGAGACGGTCCGTATTAGTTTGCTCGGCAGTACGGACAACGGGGGTCGCGGGCAGTGGTATCGTGCATCATGTGCGCAACCTGCCATGGCGCCGGAGGAGTCAAGAATGGTTGGGCACCAGTGCGACTACCAGACCTACTCTCTCTTCAGCTTCTTAAACCTATCTGGAGCAATCCCGGTGACAGGATCTGGCTTGCCCTCAGGAAGCGGAAGGATCGTGCAGGCGAGAGTTCGCAAGTCGATCTGGACTGTCGCCCCTCCGCCTTAGCCAAAAAAGAACCGGCGGCATTGCCGCCGGTAGTTCGAAGTTCGGGTCCATCAGAACGACGATATTTCATCAACCTGAAAAAGGCTCGTCAATCCTGCGTATTGGAACGACAGCTGGCCCAGCGGGACCGCTAGATGCATGCCCGGCCACACTCTCCACCGCCAACGAATCGACTTTCTCCCGAAAGCATGCTCTTCAACCCTGAATAGGGGAGAAGAAAATGTCGCGGAAAGCAGTGAGCCAGTTCATCACAGTCCCGCCTACGAGACGGGTGGAAGAATTTCTTGGCGCCCAGGACCGCTTCTCCGCATATCTTTCGGACCACTTCCCCGGCTATGAATTCCGTATCGCGGGAAACTCCCCGTTCAGGAGCGAGGACTTTCAGGTGGTTCCGATCATGGGAGGCGAGAGCAAACAGTCGAATCTGGTTGGCGGTTTCGAGATGCGGGTCCCGCCGGAGCGCGCTGTCCTTGAGGAAATAATACAGGTGTGCCATCGCTTCAACGTTTCAAAGAGCCGACTGTCGTAGCTCCTAGAGCCACCACGGGTCGCGCTTCATCGGCTATCGCTGTCAGTGGGGCTTGCTTCCCCGCAAAAGTGCAGCCTTGGGGACCTCGGGTTGTCGATGCCGCGTCTTTGTCTGGATAACCGTCAGGTAGACCGACTGATCTCTCACACCCGCCTTGTAGAGCTGCATCATTCTCTTTACGACAAGGTCAGCCACAGCCGATCTATGAGCAATGTGCTCGTGGCTGCAGATCGTCTCGAAGATTTCCCCGAGCCGCTTTAGTTCGGCCGGACCAATGCTGCCGTCTTTGTCGGTAATGTGAGGCATGCAGGTATCCTCCCAAAGGGGGAGGAGTGTGCACCTCTATTGAAGTATGCACCACCAATCACGACGCTAGTGGTTCCGTCGTCGCATTTTCCTTGTGTGCTTCAGCGCTCGAGCTGTTTTGTGGTTCTCGATGACCGCGAGAATATGGTGATCGGCCAGGGTGGCTATCGCCGTGCAGACCTCGACCTCATCCCAGCCCGCCTTCACCGCTCGCCAGACGAGATCCTGCAGCGCAGTCTCGACTGCCTCCTCGCACTCGGTCAAGCGATCGGCGGTGAGTGGGTGACGCGGTGAAGTGATATCGGTCATCTGTTTGCCCTTCATGAAGTCGCAAAGAGCTGGCGCCGTCGGATCACAGGGCGAAGCATGCCTGAGTTCGAGACATCCAGTTGGCATTAATGCAGTCTTTTTGCTCGGCTCTGGATGACAGCCATGAAAATCGTTCGATCGCGGACCCCAGCCTTGTAGAGCTGTAGAATGCGCTTGGCGACTTCATCCGCCACGGCGGAGTGACGAGAGAGGTGTTCCCGTTCGCAGAGGGCCTCGAACACCTCGCGCAAGTTGGCGATGTCCGCTGGACCGATGGTGTCGTCTTTTTGAAAGATGAAGTGCATTTGAGTTCCTCCCAGCCGAGGAATGTGCGCCCTTACTAAAACTCGCGCTATTAACTTTGACGTACCCTTCCTCCGCATCGTGTCGGTCGAAAGCCCCATCTTTGTGTTCATCTTCAACCAGGTCGGAACAAATGAGGTTGCTATCGGTTCTTGGGATTCATCCAGCTAGGAGGAGTTGAAAAATGGATCATACCAATCACGTTCGCCTTTCACCCACCGAGCTCACGCCGGATATCCTCGAAGGCGCAACGATCTACGGCGCAGACGACGACAAGATCGGAAAACTCGATCATCTCCATGGCAGTACCGCGGTCATCGACGTCGGCGGCTTTCTCGGGATCGGTGCGAAGCCGGTCGCCGTTCCACTGGGCGACCTCGAATTCATGCGGGATGAGGATGGCGATGTGCATGCGGTCACAGCCTGGACCAAAGATCAATTGGAGGCAGCGCCCGAACACTACGAGTGAAGTCCGTGTCTCGGGGCCGCGGTCAGTTCTAACGGCCGTGGCTCCAGCCGGCTGATGTGCGGCTGCTGTCTTCGTCCGATGCTATCGCAGCAGGGCCCAAAACAACGTGCCAAGCGCCACGATCGCAACCGCGATCAGCGCGAGAAATCGTACCAGGCGCTCATTTGTGTTCGTGCTGTGCCCAACGATCGCGTAGTAGAGCGAGTGAACACCATTGCCGTGGTCCATGTGCCGTCTCCCTTGGCATCAAGCCGCCCCCTCCGTCCCGCTTCCCTCATCCAAGTCCACGGTAGGTAGGTAGCCGTGCCCCCCAGCCAGTGCCTCAGGATCGCCCGTAATGCGTGTGATCGGTTCAAGCCAAGGTCGCATTAGGCGCGCTCAAGTGCTTCGTCGACATCTTCGTCTAGGAGCAGGTGGTCGGTCATTCTGACATCTCTCCACGATAGGCAGCTGGTGGCGGCAAGGCTTCATGCGCCTGCGCCAGTGTTTCGAGCCACGCAGCGCGGTGGGCGATTGACGACATGCGAACGCCGCCCCCGGAAAAATTGACATCGCTCTTGGTTGGTTCGCGCTCGGAAGCGGACCTCAGTGTTGGCCGTGGTGCGACAAAGGTTACCGTGTGGAGTGCAAATGACTTTTATCGCTAGCCGGGCGTCCTAGGCTTCGCCCGATGTCGCGATCGCTCGATGTTCATATCGTTGAATCAAGAGCCCTTGGGCAGGCGCTCAATTGCAGCAGTTGCATCAACCACAGCAAGGATTGTTCCGAGGCTATCGGTGATGTTGATTCCCAAATATTTCGTCTGCCGGCCGGCGGACAGATCGTCCGCCATCATTTCAAATAGGCTCGCTTTGGCATCCGCTTGCGCGGCCTCGATACCCGCGAAGGCAATGCCGTCATAGTCTGCCTCCAAGCCTTCGGTGGTACGAACATGGAAGTAAAAGCGCTTCATCGCCAAGTCTCCACTCGGTATGCGATAGGTAATCTGGCCTTGTCGCCTCGTCCGGGAGATCATGACGCGACACCCGGAAAATCCTAGATCGGGAGGTTTGTTCCATATGATAGGACGGAAGGAACAGGGAGACTACGATCGTGATTGAACCTCTCATTGCAAACCTACGTGCCCGGGACACCGTTTCCGCGCGGGAGGCACAGCTTCTGCAGTCGATAATCGTACGTCAACGTCGCTTCGCAACCGATGAGGATCTTGTCACGGAGGGATCACGGCCACCCTATAGCACCTTGCTCCTCGACGGCATCGCTGCCCGCTATCGGATCGTCGAGAATGGCAAAAGGCAAATCACAGCGCTTCACATCGCTGGCGATTTCGTCGATCTGCACGCTTTTCCCTTGAAGACGATGGATCACGGCATTGTAGCATTGTCACCCTGCCTCGTTGCCTTTGCCGACCATGGCGACCTGACAAGGATCAGCGAGAACGAGCCGCATCTGACGCGCCTGTTGTGGCTCTTGACCGTCATTGACGGAGCTATTCACCGTGAGTGGATCGTGGCGATGGGACGGCGCTCGAAGAAATCTCACCTGGCGCATCTGTTCTGTGAGCTTTTTGCCCGGCTGAAAGTCGTCGGTCGCGTCTCAGATGACAGCTTTTCGTTCCCTCTAACCCAGCAGGAATTGGCTGATGCCCTGGGAATATCGCTGGTGCATCTGAATAAGACATTGAGGCTATTACGCAATGAGAATGCACTGCAATGGACACAGCGGACGGTAACGGTCCTCAATTGGGAACGCCTTGAGCAAATCGCCGAGTTTGATCCCGGTTACCTGAACCTGCACGTAGAACCGCGGTAGACGATTCAGCATCTGTGAGCGGACGGCGCTGGTAGGGTGTAGCGCGGAGGGCCGCTAGGCTGTTCGTCCAGCCCACGCACGCCCTTTGAACGGCGGCAGAATTGCCGCCTTGATAGCGATCGGATCGCGCTGCCCTTGAGCGTAGAGCCGGATTATCGTGTTTCCCAGCGCTTCAGCTTGTTCGCTGTCGATGGAGAAGGCACATTCGCTCAGGCAGTCGTCGAAGATCTGCTGAAGCCTGTTCAGATCGTCGGGACTGAACGATCGTGCGAATGGAAACACCGGATCGCCGGCGGCGTCGTAGTAGGACATGTATTCCTCCCGAGATGGGGCGGAAGTTGCCATCTCCCTGTCGTTCCTGCCAAGCATGCGGAAGCGATGGCGCCAGTGTGTGGCACATGTGCCGGTCACGTCTATTAAATTTGACGTATTGAGGTCACGTGAAGCGAGGCGCCGCACCCGTGATAAGCGAGGCAACATGCTCGACGTGGGTGCGGGCACATATCCACCTATCAATGGGAGCGTGCCTTACAAGCAACGGGCCATCGCACCCCGACTTACCCGGGTTGACCGCCTATCGTCAAAGCAGTCGCGGCGGTGACGCCCATCTTCGCAACGAAGCTGAGGCAGGAACTTATGTGTTCCTGACCAGTTCATTCTCCAGCAAGGAGAACGATCATGGGTATGGACAAACCGAAAGACGGCGCACCAGGCACAGCCGATCAATCACCGCGGTGGGAAGGGCCCGAGGTCAATCGGCCCCGCGGTTACTTGCAAGCAAAGGATAACCCCGATGTCGACCGGGATGCTGTCGGCGAAAGCAATCAGGACCCGGAACGCAACCGACCGTCGGACGCGCTCAAGACGCGCGAAGATGCGAAGGGCCAGTATGCAAAATCCCAGGCAGATCGCAAAAGCACGGGCGTTGCTAGTGCAAAGCCGACGGTCGTAACCGGTTCGGAAGATGCGACGGCTCACCGCACTCCTCCCGGTCAAAAGGGACCGGAGAAAGACTGGGATGTGAACTTTGATGAGACCGAGCCCGATCGGTCCAAGTAAGGGGTCTAAGCGCGCTTTGTTCGCTGCTCCGGCAGATACGGGGAACGGCCGCTTTTGGCGGCCGTTCCCATGATATACTCAGGCGGCTTTTGCGTTGGCCGCGGTCTGGGCAAGCATTGTGAGTTTTTTGTCCGTCGCCTCTTCCTCCGCCAGAGACTGCTTGAGGAGCGGCACGGCCTTTTTGAAGCCGAGCTGGTTGGCCCACGCGATTAACGTGCCGTAGCGTGCGATTTCGTAGTGTTCGACTGCCTGAGCAGAGGAGATGAGCCCGGCGTCAAGGGCAGGGGATCCCTTGTAGTCTTCCATGATTTCCTGGCCCTCGGCAATGATCCCCTGGATTGCCTCGCAGGTCTTTCCGCGGGCCGGCTTACCAAGCAATTCAAAGATCTCCTCAAGGCGCTCGACTTGCGCCTGTGTCTCGTCACGATGCAGCAGAAAGCCGGCCTTGCCTTCTTCGGATTGTGCGGCACGCGCCATCTTGGGCAAGGCTTTCAAGATCTGCTTTTCAGCGTAGTAGATGTCCTTGAGAGTGTCGACGAACAGGTCGTCCAGTGTTTTCTGTGTGGGCATGGCTTCCTCCTGGGACGGAATTGTTGCCGCGGAGAAACCCTCGTCCTGCGCAGTTTGTTCCGTGTCGATGTGTTTGGAACCCTATTGGGCAATTTGCAGTTTCTGCGAGGACAGGCCGTTGGCCTATCTTGGGAGCCAGATGGCAATGCAGATGCACCGCGAGAGCTGGATCCACCTCTGCATAGACATGCAGCGGATGTTCGCCGAAGACACGCCCTGGCAGATAGCCTGGATGCCAAAGGTGATCGATGCGGTCCTCGAGGTGACGACGCGCTTTCCGGAACGGACCATCTTCACCCGTTTCATACCGCCGTCATCAACTGACGAACTGCCCGGCATGTGGCGCGACTACTACGAGAAATGGCCCATGATGACGAGAACCCGCATCGATCCGGGGTTGGTCGATCTTGTCGCCGAACTTAAGCGCTACGTCCCACCGGCGCGCATCTTCGAAAAACGCACATATTCGCCCTGGACCAACGGCCGGCTGCACAGCGTTTTGTCACATCAAGGCGTGGGAACACTGGTGCTGACAGGCGGAGAGACCGATGTCTGCGTGCTGGCTGCGGCCCTCGGCGCAATCGATCTTGGATACAAAGTGATTTTGCTGAAGGATGCCGTCTGCAGCACGGGGGACCGGACGCACGATGCGACTTTGGAACTTCTGGAGAACCGGTTCTCTGTCCAGACGGAGGTAATGTTATGCGAGCAGTGGCTCTCTTCCGCACAAGGATGCTAGTGGTCTCCACGGCATGTCATGCACTCGGGATGGTTGTTGCACCTTCTATTCTCGTTCGCGCGGCGTTCCGAGTGACGGATCTCGCGCACGCGTATAGGTTTCGATCCTCGGCAGGCCATCGTTCATGACGATGTAGGGAAGACGCAGTTCCCAATAGCCATGGGCTTCGGGAGCAAACCGTTCCGGCGCGTGCATGAAGCCTACGCAGATGTACACTTCGTTCGGAAGGCCTTCGTCGACGTAGCCGATCGAGGTTCCACACGTCCCGCAAAATGACCTCACGATGCCGCGGGTCTTCGAGAAGGTGGCTGGCTCACCACGCCTAAAGTTCACTTGCGCGGCCTGATACCCAATCCAGATTGTTAATGGGCTGCCGATTGCCCGGCGACAGTCGTCATCGTGATCAAAGCATATCCAAAAGGGGTCGCCTTCGAACGTCGCTTCAATAGCGCCGCAGAAACAATGTCCGTGCTCTAGTCTCATGGATCACCTCGGGGACAGAGGGGGCTGAACGCACGTCCCGGCTGTTGGTTCATAAACCTGGATTGCCTATCAAGGCCCTGCTAGCCTCTTCTTGGGCAGGGAGGCGTTCGGGGTTTGGTCTGAGC
This sequence comes from Mycoplana azooxidifex, assembly GCF_014196765.1. Taxonomy (GTDB): domain Bacteria; phylum Pseudomonadota; class Alphaproteobacteria; order Rhizobiales; family Rhizobiaceae; genus Mycoplana; species Mycoplana azooxidifex. Next base: position 118,016 of record NZ_JACIEE010000012.1, on the reverse strand, counting down.
AACCTTCTTCTGCATGTCTCCTTCCGGCGCTCTGCTGCGTGGGGCGCCGGCTTGGCCCACAAATTCGAGGCGATACTTCACAATCGCGCCGCTGGCTGCGGCCCGTCTCTCGATTTACAGAGCGTACCGATTGCGGCTCTTTCAACGCCTACCGAACCTGGATGCCCGCCTCCTTGGCGGCAAAGATGAAGGCTTCGCGCGCATCCCTTCGCGCCACTCCTCCTTCGAGGACGGCGCGACATATGCGCATAGCTTCGGAGTATGCTACGCCTCCCTCAGATGGCCAGTGATTCAAGCACTCGATAGCATCGCGAGTACTTCTGACCCGGCGGAATCGACCAGGCCCATCGAGTTCCACTTCCACATACTTCGTCCAATATCTAGGGTCGTTCATCTTTCATTCCTCCATCGGTGGAGAAACATCTAGAAAATCGAATAGTTCCGGAGCAGGCCGCGCCGGTGGCGTGCTGCGTAAGTGCTTCAGAAAGTTTTTGGGCAGCCGCAGGATCTAGCAGGACCGTCAACTGTTGCGATAGAAGGCGACCAAGTGGTGGTCGATGTCTTCGAAGCGGTTGTAACACGAGAGCCACGTGTGGCGGGCGAATACATCTCTTTGAGCGGGGGATTCCATCACGAAGGCCATGCGAAGAGGTCTGTCCCGTCTATCGGCGCGAGCTTTTTGCAGAACGCTGTCTAGCAGCGGTGCTTCGAAGGGGTTGAAGAAGTAAAGGACGGAAGAATCAGAATAGTCGAAGTCTTCTGCTGGTTTGCAGCAGATCTGAACAGGCGATTTCCTCCCTCGCATCCTTTCCGAGTTCCGTTTCGCTTCACTCGCCAGGGTCGTCGAATACTCGACACCAATAACTTGGGAGAGGCGATGCGTTGCGGCAAGACAGACGACACGCCCCTTGCCGCAGCCCACGTCAACAAACCTATCTTCATGGGACAGATCCAGACTGTCCAATAGTGACCGAATGCAGCGATAGCTGATCGTTGCATAGTATACATGTCCGACCGATTCCGCAGGCGCGGTCCCCGCTGTCCCGATGTTCAGCCACAAATCGTTGGCGCGGCCTTTCAGACTGCGTGCCAGGCTACTCAGAAACATTGTCGCTGTCCTTCGTTTCGAGGAAGTACGACTTACGCAACGTGATCACCGTGAAGCGATCATGTCATGGTTTCTGCGCGCTCATAATTACGACATTGGGTGAAATCTGCCGCCTTAAAGGAGGCTTTCGCCACGTTGGATTGTGAGCGGAATATAAGCCGCAAGCAGAGGTTAGAGCCTAAGGTTTCGTTGGAATTTTCAGTCCAACACCAGTTCCTCGCGATCGATTGAGGAACGATCATGCGAAATGCGATGATTATCCTTGGGCAAGCTTTATATGGCGCATGGGTTGGTGCTGTCGTCCTGATCGCGCTGGCCGGAGCCGTCATCGCCCGCAGCCGGCGCCGATCGCACCAACCTTTACGACGACATCACCAACAGGATCATCGGCGAACTGGAGGAAGGGCGCGTGCCAGGGGCCAGCCCTGGGGAACGGCTGCAGCCAAGGCGCCGCTCGCCATGCCCAAGAACGCCGCCACGGCGCGCGGCTATTCCGGCATCAGCTGCTGATCCTTTGGGGCGCATTGATCCAGCATGGTTTCCCAGCCAGAGCTGGCTGACGTTTCGCCAGGCCCTTTCGCTCGGCGGCAATGTGATGAAGGGCGAACGCGGCACCACTGTCGTCTATGCCGACCGCTTCATTCCCGACGACGAGAAGAAGCGCGTCCGCGAGACCGGCGAGGAGACCCAGGCGATCCCGTTCCTCAAACGGTTCACCGTGTTCAATGCTGCGCAATGTGAGGGCCTGCCCGAGGATGTCGCTGTCGAGGCACTGCCGCCCCCCACCCGGCCTGATCGAGCCGAGGGTCGAGGCGCTGATCAAGGCCGCCGGCCTCGACTTCCGCATCGGCGGCAACCGCGCCTATTACGTTCCGGCCCACGACTATGCATTTCACCACATTGACATGTCGTATACATTTGCGTACATCCGTCTTCATTGGAGTGGTTGGCGTCTGGAGGCGGGCGGCCATAGGGAGGCTTTTGATGAATTGTGCCGAGGTAATGGTCCGCTATCTAGCGGCGGCTGGGACAAGATACGTGTTCGGCTATCCAGGCGATCCGAGCGTGCCGTTTCTGGAGGCCTGCCGTCAGGAGGGCATGGAATTCGTGCTCGGGACGCGTGAGGGCACATCTGGCCTGATGGCCCAGGCCTACGGCCAGATCACCGGCATGCCCGGGGTTGCGCTGTCGACGCTCGGTCCGGGCTCGTCAAATCTCGTCAATGCCGTCGCCAACGCCTGGTGTGATCGCGTGCCGATGGTCGCCATCTCGGGCCAGATCGAGAGCAAGCGCGAGCCGTACTTCACCCATCAGGTGATCGACCACAACAAGGTCTTCGGGCCGATCAGCAAATACACGGCAAGCATCATGCCGGCGACGGTTTCGACGATCATGCGCAAGGCCCTGCGCACGGCGATGGCCGATCGGCCCGGCCCCGTCCACATCTCGACGCCCGGCGACTTCATCGGCGCTGCGGCCGTCGATGCCGACATCGAGCTGCCGCCGCTCAAGGCGCTGGCGCATGGCCTGCAAGTCTATGGCGACGTCGCCGATCCGGTTGCGCGCATCGCCGCTGCGCGCCGCCCGGTCATCCTCGCCGGCGTATCCGCCGTCTGGGGCAATGCCGGCGCGGCCATCACCCGCCTTGCCGAGACCCTCGGCTGCCCAATCGTCGTCGCGCCGATGTCGAAGGGCATCGTCGACGAGACCCATCCGTATTTCGCCGGCACGCTCGACATGGCCTGCAACGCCTTCGTCTGGGATTTCCTGAAGTCCTCCGACCTCCTTCTGAACATCGGCTTCGATGCCGTCGAACTGATCAAGCCGTGGACCGTCTCGACGCCGACCGTGCACATCGATTCCGTGCCGAACACCGATCAGATCTACAAGTCCGAGATCGAGATAGTCGGTGGCATCGCGCCGGTGGTCGAGGCGATCGCCGGTGCCCTGAAGGTCGAGGGGCCACGCTGGAGCGAGACTGAAGTCGAACGCCACCGTGCGGCGCTGCGCGAGCTCTACCTGGCCGGTCGCGTGCCGGGAAAGCTCAACCCGACAGATGTCGTCGAGATCGCGCTGGCGACCAGTACGCCGGACACGATCGCCACCTCCGATGTGGGCTCGCACAAGCTGCTCGTCGGCCAGGGCTGGGTCAGCCGTCAACCGAAGACGATGCTGACAAGCAACGGCCTGTCCTCGATGGGATATTCGCTGCCGGCGGCAATGGTCGCCAAGATGCTCATGCCGGAGCGCAACGTGGTCTGCTTCACCGGTGACGGCGGCCTAGCGATGGTGCAGGCCGAACTGCGTACCGCCTCGCACTTGAAACTCGGCCTGACCGTCGTCGTCTTCTGCGACAACAGCCTGAACCGCATCGAACTGAAACAGCATGCACGCCAGTTCCCGAGCTTTGGCACGACCATCCCGGAGACCGACGTGGTTATGCTGGCGAAATCGATGGCCTGCGATGCGGTGCGGGTCGATACGGCCGCCGAACTCGAAAAGGTCATGCAACGCGGTCCCGCATCGAGCACGCCCCTGGTCATCGCCGCCCATATCGATCCCTCCCAGTACCTGGCGCAGTTCTAAGATGCAGTATCCGGACCACATCCACACCGAGCTTTTCTTCAAGGGCGGTTGGCGCACGTCGGTACGCACCGAGGCCGTTCTCGACAAATACACGCTCGAGCCGGCCGGCACCGTCTCGATTGCCGGCAAGGAGGAGATCGGCGTTGCCGTGGCGGCCGCGCTCGCGGCCCACCGAGCCGGTGCGCCGTCGCCGGCGGAGCGGGCCCAGATCCTCGAACGCGCGATCCCGCTTGTTGCCGAGCGGCGCGAGGATTTCCGCACCCTCATGGCGATCGAGGCGGGCTTTCCGTGCAGCGACGCCGACGGCGAAATCGACCGCTGCCAGGAGACGCTGCGGCTTTCGGCCATGGCAGCTCGCGAACTTGCCGGCGAAATGGTGCCGATGTCCGGCTCTCCGCAGGGGCAGGGCCGCATCGGCTTCACGCATCGCGTTCCGGTCGGCCCGGTTCTCGCTATCACCCCCTTTAATTCGCCGCTGAACACGGTCACACATAAGGTGGCGCCGGCCTTTGCGGCGGGCAATCCGGTCGTGCTGAAGCCGTCGCTGCACACGCCGGCGACGGCGGCCCTGCTGATCGAGATCCTCGCCGAGGCTGGGGTGCCGGAGGGCTTTCTCGCCATTTTGCATGGCGGCGTCGAAACGGCAGAACTGCTGATCGCCGAGGAAGCCATCCGCTACATCGCCTTTACCGGCAGCACGGCCGCCGGCCGCGCCATCCAGGGCAGGGCCGGGCTCAGGCGTACCCAGATGGAGCTTGGTTCGATCGCTTCGACGGTGCTCTGCGCCGACGCGGACCTCAACGCGGCCGTGCCGAAGGTCGTTTCGGCCAGCTTTCGCAAGGCCGGTCAGGTCTGCAGCTCCATCCAACTCCTGCACGTCCACAGCAGCATCCTGGACACGGTGCTGGAGCGTCTCATCGCTGGCGCAAAGGCCATGGTTGTCGGTGATCCCCGGGACGCCGCGACCGTGGTCGGCCCGCTGGTCAGCCTTGCCGCTGCAGAGCGTGTCGAACGCTGGGTGCAGGAGGCCGAGGGTGCTGGCGCGCGTCTGCTGACACCGCTCGAGAGGAGCGGTGCCTGCCTGCGCCCCATCGTGCTGACGGGCGTCGCGGCGGACATGCGGGTCACTTGCGAGGAGATTTTCGGACCGGTCGTCAGCGTTCTGCCGTTCGATGATTTCGAGGAGGTGATCGCGCGCGCGAATGCCTCGCCCTTCGGGCTGGCCGCCGGCGTCTTCACCAACAGGCTCGACATCGTCCGCCGGGCGATCGATGGGCTGGACGTCGGGGGCCTGCATTTCAACGAGACGAGTTCCAGTCGCATCGACCTCATGCCCTATGGCGGTGTGAAGCAGAGCGGTTTTGGCCAGGAGGGGCCGAAATTCGCGGTGCGGGAGATGACTGAGGAACGTCTGGTCACGATGCGGCTCTAGCCGCGGGAGATGAATGCTGGGTCCGGTGGGACCCGTCATGCGCGTGCTGCAGCGCCTGCTCGCAGCGAGGAGGAGGAGTGTTAATGAACACATTTGCAATCAAGGGCCTGATCGGGGCGGTAGTCGCAGCCGGCATGATGGTATCGGCGGCGCTCGCGCAGGATGTCTATCCGGGTGAACGCAAGACGGTGAAGATCATGGTCGGCTTCGGCGCCGGCGGCGGAACCGACATTGCGGGCCGGCTTCTGGCCGATGCGCTCGAAAAGAAGCTGGGCGGCAATTTCATCGTCGAGAACTACCCGGGCGGCGGCGGCCTTCAGGCCCTGACGCGTGTCGTGCCGGCAAGCCCGGATGGCTACACGCTGGCCTTCGTGCCGATCCCGGCATCAAACATGCTCTATCTCGATCCCGATCGCGGCGGCAATTTCACCCCCGACGACCTGACCATCATCGCCATGCATGACTACGGCACGGTCGCTCTCGCCGTGGCCAAGAACAGCCCATACAAGACGCTCGGCGATCTCGTCAGCGACGCCAAGTCGAACACCGCTATCACCGCGGCCAGCAACGGCGCGCTGGCCATCGGCCATCTCGGCCTCATGCTGGTCAACGAGGCGGCCGGCATCAACGTCAACTGGACGGCCATCAGCGAGCCGGGCATGCTGATGAGTTCGCTGCTCGGCGGCCATATCCAGGTCGTCAGCGATACGTTCTCGGAACTGCATCCGGCGGCGCAGAACGGCGACATTCGCTTCCTGGCCGTGCTGGCCGATGCCCCCAGCCCGGAGATCGAGGGCATCCCGACGGCTAGGGAGCAGGGCGTGGACGTCGCCCTGTCGACGAGCCGGGTGCTGGTCGGCCCTGCCGGCCTGCCGGCGGAGGTCGTCTCCATGCTGGAGGCTGCGATCGAGGAAATCACCTCCGATCCGGAATACCGCAAGGTCGCCTCAGAACGCGCTGTGCAGATCCGCTACATGAACTCGGCCGATGCGACGGCGCTGTGGAAGGGCCTCGACGAGGCCTTCCGCCCGCAGGTGGAAAAGTTCCGCGAGCTGTCCGCCCCGAAGTGATCGACACGGCCGGCGGACGGACCTCCGCCGGCCCCACCCGATAGGAAGTGCCATGTCCAAGGAATGGGTCGGTTGCATCGCCTGGTTTGCGGTTTCCGCGGGCGCGCTCGTCGCCAGCGCGGACCTGCAGGTGATGACACGCTTTGGGCCGGGGCCCGGTCTCTTCATCAAGGTGCTGGCCTTCACGATGCTGGGTCTGGCGGTGCTGCAGGCGATTGGGCTCCTGATGACGCACCGGCGCACCGTTCTTGCAAGGCCGACGCCGGAGCATCCCGCCGCCCTGCTGAATGCCGATGAAAGCGACGATCAATTCGTTGCAACGCGCAGCGGCATGATCCGCTTCGCCGCTCTGACGACGACGATCTTCGCCTACGGTCTTCTGCTCGAACCCGCGGGCTTTCTCGTTTCGACAGTCGTCCTCACCTTCATGTCGCTCGTCCTGCTCGGTCGTCCGTTGCGTCGAAGCATGGTCGAGGCCGTCATCGCCGTCGTCGTCGCCTGGCTGGTGTTCGGTATAATGCTCGGCGTCAACCTGCCCCGCGCCGCATTCGAGCCGCTCGCGGTCTTCGGTCTGTAGGAGGTCCACGATGGAAGGACTGTTCGGTCTGCTGCACGGGTTCGACGTCGTCTTCACCTGGCAAAACTTGCTCTTCGCCCTGATCGGCTGCCTTACGGGAATGCTGGTCGGCGTTCTTCCGGGCGTCGGCCAGAGCGCCGGAATGGCGCTGCTGATCCCGATCACCTACCATCTCGATCCCGCTGGCGCGATCATCATGCTCGCCAGCATCTTCTACGGCGCAGCCTATGGCGGGACGATCACCAGCGTCCTGATGAACGTGCCGGGCGAATCCGAATCGATCGTCACCACCTTCGAGGGCTATCCCATGGCGCGGCAGGGCCGGGCCGGCGCCGCCCTGTCGATCTCGGCGATCGGGTCCTTCGTCGGCGGAACGGTGGCAACGGTCATGCTCGCCGTCCTGGCGCTGCCGATCAGCCGTCTCGCGCTCCAGCTCGGCCCGCCGGAATATGCGACGCTAATGATCCTCGGCCTGACGCTTGCCGCGGGCCTGCTCGGCAGCTCGATCGTCAAGGGCCTGATCATGGTAGTGTTCGGCCTGATGCTGTCGCAAATCGGCACCGACCCGGCGCTTGGTGTAACCCGCCTGACCTTCGGCAATGTGAACCTGCTCGACGGTATCCCGATCCTGGCCATCATCATGGGCTTCTACGGCCTTTCCGATGTTCTGCTCAGCGTCTTCAAGCCGTTCGAGACCGGCAATGCCGCGGCACGCATCACGCGCCTTCTGCCGACAGCGAGCGACATGAAGCGCAGCATCGGTGCGATCGCACGCGGCACCGGCATCGGCATGATGCTCGGCGTCCTTCCGGGCATGGCATCAGCCGTCAGCACCTTTTTCTCATATGCCGTTGAGCGCCGTGTAACCCGTCATCCGGAGGAGTTCGGCAAGGGCGCGATCGAGGGCGTCGCCGGTCCGGAGACCGCCAACAACGCCTTCGCCAATGCCAGCTTCCTGCCGCTCATGACGCTCGGCATCCCCGGTTCGGCGGCGCTGTCGATTCTGTTCGGTGCGCTGATGATCCAGGGGGTGACGCCCGGCCCGCTAATGTTCCGCGATCACCCCGACGTCGCCTGGGGCCTCATCGCCAGCATGGTCGTGGGCAACGGCATCCTGCTCGCGCTCAGCCTGCCGCTGATCGGCATGTGGGTGGCCATCCTCCGGCTGCCCGGTAACCTGATCGGCGCCATCATCGTCGTCGTGTCGCTGATCGGTGTCTACACCGTCCAGAACAATCCCTTCGACATCCTGGCGCTCGCAACCTTCACGCTCATCGGTGCCGGGCTGAAATGGCTCAACTATCCGCTCGCGCCGGCCATTCTGGCCTTCATACTCGGCAAGCCGATCGAGAGTGCCATCGGCCAGTCTCTCAATATCGCCCAGGGCGATGCCACGGTCTTCGTCACCCGGCCGATCTCGCTGGTCTTTACCCTCGCCGCCGTTGCCGTCATCGGCATGTCGGTGCTCCGGCTCTATCGTGAGGTCCGCGAAGAGCGGGAGAGCGCAATCACGGAGCGTCACTCTTGATAGCTTCTCGAGATCAGTTCTATTCGCCAGCGGCCGGCCGAACGGATGTGTGCGCGCGCTGCCTCCTCGGCGGCATCCGCCTTGCGGCTGACGATGGCATCCAGGATCGCCTTGTGCTCGGTATAGGCCTGTTCCGGGCGTCCCTCGAGATTGAGCATCGTCGGCAGCAGGGCGGTCGTCGAGGCCATGTTCTCAAGGCTCTTCAACAGGTAGCGGTTGTGCGCCGACATCGAAATCAGCGCATGAAAGCGACGGTTGAGACGCGAGAGCATGCGCGGCTGGTCGTGGAGGCCCGGCTCCTGCTGGTTGATCTCGGCGAGCGTAGCGAGTTCGGCCTCGGTCGCATGCTGGGCGGCAAGGCGCGCCGCCGTGCCCTCCAACGCCTCGCGCATCGTGTAGAGTTCCACGACCATCTGATGGTCGGGCTGAGTGACGACGAGGCCGCGCCGCGGCTCGTGGCTGAGCAGGCCCTCGACTTCGAGGCGGTAGATCGCCTCGCGTACCGGCGTGCGCGACATTTTGAGCCGGTCGCTCAGTTCCACCTCAGTCACACGGGTGCCGGGTGTAATCTGCCCGTCTTCGATCGCTTCCTTGAGCTTGAGATAGGCCGCCCAGCCGAGATCTCGGCTTCCTTCGCGGTGAGAGGTTTCGTTTTTCATCGTTCTTTCCACCGTCCGTCGCCGTGGCCCGCCATCCCAGACGAATCCATTCTATCCGCGCGTATGCGCATGTACACTAATGTTCTTGGAGAAATCAATGAAGCTCGTCCTTCTGCCTGGAGACGGTATCGGCCCGGAAATCAGCGCGGCGACACGTAGGGTACTGGATACCGCGGCGGAGCGGTTCGGCCTGTCGCTTGTGATCGAAGAAGAATTGATGGGACATGTGAGCCTTGCCCGTCACGGCGCGACGATCACCGAGGATGTGCTGGACAAGGTGCGGGAGGCCGACGGCCTCATCCTCGGGCCGGCGGCGACCTTCGATTTCAAGGACGAGTCCCGCGGCGAGATCAACCCGTCCATGTTCTTCCGCAAGCGCCTCGATCTCTTCGCCAACATCCGTCCTTCGCGCACCTATGAAGGCGTTCCCGACAGGGTCGGCCCGTTCGACCTCGTCGTCGTGCGCGAAAACACGGAGGGCTTCTATACGGATCGCAACATGGAAAGTGGCAATGGCGAGATTCTTGTCACCGCAGACGTGGCGATCGCCATCCGCCGCATTACGCGGCTCTGCTGTGAGCGCATTGCGAAGACAGCATTCGAGCTCGCCTCGGCCCGTCGCGGCAAGGTGACCTTCGTGCACAAGGCGAATGTGCTCAAGACGACCGACGGTATGTTTCTCGACATCTGCCGCGACATGGCGAAATCATATCCGGACATTCTGACGGAGGATTTCCTCGTCGACGCCATGATGGCCCATGTCGTGCGTGCGCCGGCACGCTTCGATGTCATTGTCACGACCAACATGTATGGCGACATCCTGTCAGACCTGACGGCCGAACTTTCGGGGAGCCTTGGCCTGGGCGGCTCTATCAATGCCGGCGCCCACTATGCGATGGCACAGGCATCGCACGGCTCGGCACCGGATATAGCAGGCAAGGACATCGCCAATCCGATCTCGTTGATCTTGTCCACAGCACAACTACTCGCCTGGTATGGGCACCGGAAAAATGAGCAGGCCTACGTTGACGCCTCATCTGCAATCGAAAAAGCCGTCAGTGAGGCGGTTCGTCGGGGTGAAGCCACTCAAGACATAGGAGGAAAGCTTGGTACAGCGGCTGCCGGCGAGGCCGTATGCAGGTGGGTGGCACTGTAAAGCTAATCTCGGCCAGTTGAGTGCGACTAGACGTCCCCGCGGACAGGCGAGCGCAAGCTGAGCGATCTCGCTCCACATCTGCGTAGTGGCGGCCGGCAGCGCGTCTTTACCATCACCTCTCTCAGTTCCATAAATTGGCCTTACGCCTCTAACCGCTTTTGTTCATGGTATGTGCTGGCTACGTGCTAGAGCGATGGCGTGAGTGTATCCAAGGGAACCGGCCTTGCCAGCAAGCCGGGAAAAGTTTGCTTGGTAAGCACGGTTCGAATCCCTTCAAGAGCGAGGCGATGGCTTGAGACATCACGTCTCGGTTGATGTCACGCTGTTGTTCGCCGCGCCAGCTCCCGAGCCAGATCGAGAAACGCTCTGACGCCAGCCGAAAGATTGCGACGCCCAGGATAGTAAAGGCAAAGTCCAGGGTAGGGAGGCGTCCAGTCCGCCAGAACACGGACGAGATGGCCTGCTTCTATGTCCGGAAAAACGTCCCGTTCGAAGATGTAGCCAACACCAGTGTTTTCGAGGAGTGCGGTCCTCACAAGGCTCGCCTCGTCCAGCGTGATCGGGCCGCGCACATCGATCTGCACCTGCTCCCCATCCTTTTCGAAACGCCAGCGAAACAGCGGCCCGTCAGGCAGGCGAACGCGAATACATTTATGTTGGAGAAGGTCCGGAGGAACCATGGGCTTGCCATGTCGCTCGAAGTACGCAGGCGACCCAACCACAGCGTGGCGCTGGGGCCGGCCGAGCGAAACGGCGATCATGTCGCTGGGAACGAGGCCCGCAACCCTCACGCCCAGATCGAACCCGTCCTTGACGATATCGACCATTTTTCCTTCAGTGACGACGTCGACATTCATGTCGGGATAGCGGCGCAGGAACTCAAGCACGAGCGGTGAGATGATGGCGCGCGCCGCAAAGGGCGCCGCGTTGATCCGTATCGTTCCGGAAGGCGTCTCGCGATGCGAGCGCACCGAATCCAGAGCGGCATAGAGATCCTGGAGCGAAGGCGCTACCTGCTGCACAAAGAGCCTGCCCGCGTCCGTCAACGAGACGCTGCGCGTGGTGCGGTTGAACAATCGCACGCCGAGCCCCGCCTCAAGCCTACCTATCGTGTAGCTCAGCGCGGTCGTCGACATGCCCAGACCGATGGCCGCTGAGCGGAACGTTCCGCGTCGTGCAATAGCGATGACCGCTTCAAGTTCCTTCAGGTTAGCGTGCTCCATTGTCCCGATCCGTTCATTATCACATGCCGCATTATCCCACTTATGCATGCAATGGTCGAGGACTAACTATCGGGTCAGCAGATGAGGAGAAACACAATGGATATGCCCGGTATAGTGAACATGTACTTCGACGCCGACAGCCGCAATGACGCGGATACGCTGGCGAAAGCCTTTGCAGTCGAAGCCGTCGTGGAAGACGAAGGAGCTCGCCACCACGGCGTCTCCGCCATCCGTGAATGGTGGATAGCTGCAAAGAAGGCGGCTCAGTACGTCGCCGAACCTTTTGAAACCACGGTCGACGGAGATAGTGCGCTCGTCCATGCCAAGGTGAGCGGTCAGTTTCCCGGTAGCCCGGTGACGGTCGCCTACAGCTTCGTCATCAAGGACGACAAGATCCTGAGGCTGGAGATTCAGTGATGGCCGACTTTCTCAACCTGAGGGGCAAACGCGCCCTTATAACGGCCGGAACCAAGGGGGCTGGCGCTGCGACCGTGAGCCTGTTTCGTGAACTCGGAGCGCAGGTGCTGACGACAGCGCGGATGCGCCCAGAAGGCCTGCCGGAAGAGTTGTTCGTCGAGGCCGACCTGACCACCGAGGAAGGGTGTGCAACTGTCGCGGAAGCCACGCGTCGGCGTCTTGGCGGCGTCGATGTCATTGTCCATATGCTGGGTGGCTCGTCAGCGGCCGGGGGCGGCTTTTCGGCGCTATCGGATGACGAATGGGACAAGGAACTGTCGCTCAACCTCTTTCCGGCTGTTCGATTGGATCGGGAACTGGTTCCGGACATGGTCGCCCGAGGAAGCGGCGTTGTCGTGCATGTCACATCCATCCAGAGAGTATTGCCGCTACCGGAATCGACGACCGCATATGCTGCGGCCAAGGCAGCACTTTCCACCTACAGCAAGGCGCTGTCGAAGGAAGTCTCTCCCAAAGGTGTCCGGATCGTTCGGGTGTCGCCGGGCTGGATCGAAACGGAAGCATCGGTGCGCCTCGCCGAGCGCCTCGCGGTGCAGGCCGGGACAGACCTCGAGGGCGGCAAGAAGATCATCATGGACGGACTGGGAGGCATACCACTGGGTCGTCCGGCAAAACCGGAAGAGGTTGCTAACCTGATCGCATTCCTCGCCTCCGACCGGGCTGCTTCGATCACCGGAACCGAATACACGATCGACGGCGGTACGGTGCCTACAGCGTAGGCGCCGCCTCACCCCTGCAAGTCAGGCCGGTGCGTCCCACTCGCCGGTCTGGGAATAGATCGCGTTGCGGAGACGACGTACGTCGCGGTTCAAAGCGGCCAACTCCTGAGGCGTCTGGGTAGAGGCTGCAAGCAAGGTGTCGCTGAGACAGCCCGCCCTGTGCTGCAAGGCACGGCCCTCCTCGGTCAATGCGATCAGGACCTGCCGCTCGTTGTTCAGGTTTCGGGTCCTGCGCAGCAAGCCGGATGTCTCGAGGCGCTTCAAGAGCGGCGTCAGCGTACTGGATTCCAGGGCGAGGGCGTGGGCAATGGCGCCCACCGTCTGTCCATCTTCGTTCCATAACACGTTGAGCACGAGATACTGCGGGTAAGTCAGGCCCAATTCATCGAGAAAGGGCTTATAGGCGCGCTGGATGGCGATGCCGGCCGTGTAGATCGCATAGCACAATTGGTCGTGCAACGGCGGTGGATCGTTATGGCGTTTGGTCATTCTAAGCTCCTGTCCGCCTACATATAACAAGCGATACAGCGAAAACCAATATCGCGATAAGAATTATGTTGACGCGCAATCCAAGATCTGACAGGCTACAGATATCACGATAATAGTTATCGTAACAATTAGAGGACGCAATCATGACACGCAAGACCACGACCACCGTTGCTGCAATTGCGGCCGCAGCCTCACTGTCGGCCGTACTGCCGACGAACGCCGCCGATACCATCCCTCAAAATCAGTCGGTAAGAAATGTCGTTCTCGTTCACGGTGCATTCGCGGATGGTTCGGGTTGGAAAGGCGTCTACGACAATCTCACCAAGCGTGGCTATCGCGTGACGATCGTGCAGAATCCTTTGACGTCTCTAGCGGACGACGTTGCCGCGACTACACGTGCGCTTGAGCGGCAGGATGGTCCGGTCATTCTCGTCGGACATTCCTGGGGCGGCACGGTCATCACGGAAGCCGGCGTCGATGCGAAGGTTGCAGGCCTCGTCTACGTCTCTGCTCTGTCCCCCGATGCCGGCGAGACGACGGCGCAGCAATATGAAGGATTTGCTCCCGCATCGGAATTCGTCATCGAGACCACGAAGGATGGTTTTGGATATGTCAGCCCGGAAAAATTCAAGGCAGGGTTCGCGCATGACGTCAGCGATGCCGATGCTGCGTTCATGAGGGATGCTCAGGTCCCGATCAACATGTCGGCGTTTGGCACGAAGCTCGAAAATGCGGCCTGGCGCACCAAGCCGAGTTGGGCTGTGATCGCTACTGAGGACAAGGCGTTCGACCAGGCGATGCTGATCCACATGGCCGAACGCATCAATGCCAAGATCACGAAGGTGTCGGCAAGCCACGCCCTGTTCATGACGCAGCCGAAGGTCGTCGCGGATACCATTGACCAGGCCGCCAAGGCCGTTTCGGCGAAGAGGTAATGATGGGCGCATGTTCATCGGGGCAGCTCGTACTAGCCCGATGACGACGAGCAATGTCTGCCCAGTCAGGCGCGGTAGGGCAAAATCGGGCACCTAAAAGGCCGCTCAATCTCTGGCGGAGGCTCAATGCGTGCCTTCGCCCCAGGCATATCCACACCTTAGCAATTTTCCATCAATCCATTCACGGAGGTCATCACGTGAAGCTGAATACGCATGAAAAAAATGCATCTGGAAATTCGGCGATGCCGCAGCGCGCGGTCGGCGATGTTTTCGACTTCATCGTCTGCGGCGCCGGGTCCAGCGGCTCCGTTGTTGCGGCAAGACTGGCAGAGGATGGGAACGCGAGCGTCCTGTTGCTCGAGGCAGGCGGAGATGATGCAGCCGAGACCGTTACGAATCCTGCGCAGTGGCCGCTCAATCTCGGCTCGAGCCGGGACTGGGGTTTCGTGGGGCAACCGGCACCTGGGCTGAATGGTCGACGCCTGCCGCTCAGCATGGGCAAGGGGCTCGGCGGCGGTTCGAGCATCAATGTCATGGTGTGGGCGAGGGGGCACAAGGGAGATTGGGACCACTTTGCCGCTGAAGCCGGGGATGACGCCTGGGGCTATCAGTCGATCCTCGGCTATTATCGCAGGATCGAAGACTGGCGCGGCGCTCCGGACCCAGTTCGCCGCGGGGTGGGAGGACCGGCATACGTAGCGCAGCCGCAGTCCCCCCAGCCAGTCGCAGAGGCCTTGTTGAGTGCAGCATCCGCCATAGGCATTCCCGTCTATGATACCCCGAACGGTGACATGATGGAGAGCCCGGGAGGCGCATCGATCGCTGAACTGCGGATCCGGGACGGCAAGCGGGAATCCGTATTCGGATCCTATGTTCGTCCGCTTCTGTCGCGGCCAAACCTTACGGTGCTGACGGAAGCGATGGTCACGCGCCTCATCTTTGAAGGCAAGCGTGTGATCGGGGTGGAGGTTCGTGCCGATGGCCACAGGCGCCAATTCACAGCCCGTTGCGAGACGGTTCTATCGCTCGGAGCGATCAACACGCCGAAAGTCCTGATGCAGTCGGGCATTGGCCCCGAAGAGGAACTGCAATCGCACGGCATCCCCGTCGTGCAGCACCTTCCCGGCGTCGGCCGTAATCATCAGGATCATCTCGCATTCGGCTGCACCTGGGCCTATCGAAAACCGGAAGGCGTCGGTGGCGGCGGCTGCGAAGCAAAGCTCTACTGGAAGAGCGCGTCCCACCTCGCGCAACCCGACATCCTTCAGTGCCAGTTGGAGTTCGCAGTCCCTTCGCCGATCGAGACAGGGCTCGAAACGCCGGAACATGGCTGGACGATGTTTACCGGTCTCGCCCAGCCGAAGAGCCGCGGTCGACTGCGGCTGTCCGGTCCCAATCCAGAAGACCCCCTGCTGATCGAACCGAATTCGCTCAGTGAGCCGGAGGACATGGCCGCCGCCCTGGCTGCGGTGGAGTTATGCCGCGAACTCGGAAACAGCGATGCCTTCACGCCTTTGGTGACAGGCGAAGCGGCGCCTGGCGCGCGTGACAAATCAGGGATGATTGACTTTATCCGGCGTTCGGCCGTCACCTATTGGCATCAGTCCTGCACCGCCAAGATGGGACGCGACAGCATGTCGGTGGTTGACAATGAGCTTAAGGTCTACGGCATCGACGGTCTTCGCATCGCAGACTCCTCGATCATACCGCGTATCACGACCGGCAATACGATGGCCCCTTGCGTTGTCATCGGAGAGCGGGCGGCCGATCTGATCCGGACGAAGCATGGTCTCACGGACATGAGCGGAGGCATCGCTCGATCCATCTGAAGTGGTCTGTGAAGAGCTCGGCGGCCGGCCTATGCAGGTCGCCGAGTGTTTGGACTACGAGGTCAACAGCTGCCCTGTTGCGAAGCCGCAGAAACAAGGGTGCGGCTCTTCGGCTGATGCGCAAGCTGCTCAAAGGCCAAGGTGTCGCCCCGCGCGTCATGGTAACCGACAAGCTTCGCTCCTACGACACCGCAAAAGCTGTGTTGATGCCAGGCGTCGAGCATCGCGCGCACAAGGGTCTGAACAACCGCGCCGAAAATTCTCATCTGCCGCTGCGGCGACGAGAGAGGCGCATGATGCGCTTCAAGTCGGCGCGGCAATGTCAACGTTTCGTCTCAATTCACGGACAGATCGCCAATCTCTTCCACCTTCATCGCAAACATCTAACTGCTGCCGATCACCGCCAACGCCGCGCAGATGCCGTCATCATCTGGCGGAAGATCGCCATCTCGATCGCGGCCTAAGATAGAACCGTTGGCCCTTGTTGAATCCAGCGCTACGTAAAGGCGACGCCACCGGCTATCCCTCAGAAGAGAGGACGCCTACCGCTTGGCCACTCGGCGGGGCGTGGTGCCGAACCGTTTGCGGAAGGCGGTCGCGAAGTTCGCTGGGCTTGTATAGCCGGCTAGGACACTTGCTTCCTTGATCGTCGCCTCGCCGCTTTTCAACGCGTCGCATGCTCGCGCGAGGCGCTCGCCCCGGACATATTCGAAGATGCTCTTGCCTTCGGCCTGGTGGAAGAGTTTTTGCAGACCGCTGGCGCTTGTGCCTGCCTTGCGGGCGATCATGTCGACGCTCAGCGGCGCCTCGAGATTTGCAAGTATGATATCGATCGCCCGCTGTAACCGGATGCGCTCCGGGCGGGTGAGGATCGTGCCGTCATTGATGGCACGGTCGGCCCGCATCGCAGCCGCGAGGCTCTCGGCAACGAGTTCGACCGCCCGACCTTCGAGATAGAGATTGTGCAGCTGCGGCATGAGCGGTGAAGGCGTCAGCACCTGCTGCACCAGCTCGATCGCCCTTGGTGTCAACTCCCAGCGATGATCGGTAAGATGATCCTTGAGGAATTCCCTGCCACGAGACGGTTCGTGGACATTCTGCATACCATCGAGATCAAGCCACTCGGGTGAGGCCGAAACGACGAGATGGCGAAGGTGCTGGCGGCGGCGGGAGGAGCGCTGAAAACGCTCAGGCCGGGCGTTCATGATCGTCGCGCCGGTAACGGCACCGCGCGGGCCGGCAAACGCGTAGCTCCGGTCGCCGATCTGCAAATCGACATTGCCGTCCAGGAAAAAGATGCAGGAGAGCCCCTCGCGCAGCACCGAGGTGGCGGTAAAAGCACGTTCCTCCAGGACGTCGCTGCAATGCAGGACCAAGCCGGGACGAAGCTCGGCGTGCAGGAAGTTTCCGTAGATCAGCGTGTCGTCCGGGGAAAGCTGGTCATGGGGGCTGGCAACGGTCACGCCCTCTGTGCGTAGAAAATCCCGTACTTGAAATCGCCTGCTGCGATTCGATGGTTCGGCCGCACGCGCTGGATCGTTGAACGTTGTCATGGCGAAACCCTTCGAAGACCGGACGCGGCCTTTCCCGTGATAGAGAAAGGGCCGGTGCCTTGGCAGCCGTTTTGAGAAAATTTTGCTGTACGGCAAACGTTTCTTCTTGCCTCGCAAAGTTCCGGGCGTTCCCTCCCGTGCTCTCATGACCTAGTAGATACGATAACTTGAATTAGATGGTCAACTTAATCGCTGGGCATGGGAGCGAACGAAATCGTGATAGGCAGCTACAGGGAACGGGCAGCAGAGATTTTCAATACCGTTGACATTCCGCTGAAAATCCGGTCGAGTAGAAGCGCTCTGTTCGCGACCACGCTTCTATACAGTCTCTTGGGCGCCGTGCTTTCGACGGCCCATGCACAAGAGCCAAGCGTGAGCACACAGACGGCGACACGCCTCGACCCGATTGTCGTCGAGAACGAGGGTAGCCTCGCGGCCGACCAGGGAACGATCGCCAAGCGCAATCGCAGTGCCGGCAAGATCGACGCCTCCATTCTGGAAACCCCGCAGGCTGTCAGTGTGGTGACACGCACACAAATGGACCGGCAGGGTGCAAATACCGTCGCCGAGGCGCTTCGCTATACGCCCGGCATCCTCGCTGATCCCAATGGCTACGACGTGCGTTACGACTGGCTGTATATCCGCGGCTTTAACAGTTACGGCACGATGTGGCTGGACGGTCTGGCCGTTGCCGGAGATCCGCTGAACTATGCCACCCCCACCATCAATCCCTATTCGCTCGAACGCATCGAGGTCATCAAGGGACCGGCATCCGTACTCTACGGCCGCACCATTCCCGGCGGGCTGGTGAACCAGGTCAGCAAGCGGCCACAGACGACACCGCACCGGGAGGTCTCCATCGGCACCTCCGGCTTTGGCGGCGCCCAGGCGTCCTTTGATTTCACCGGCCCGATCACAGAAGATGGCGAATGGAGCTATCGACTGCTCGGCCAGGGGCGCAACATGCAAACGCAGATCGATCATGAGCGCGACAGGCAGTTCATGATCGCGCCCGCCATAACATGGTCGCCGAACGAGGAGACATCGCTCACCCTCTACGGCTACTACCAGCATGACGACCCGGTATTCAGTCCGCGCTTCTATCCCGCCTATGGGACGCTGCTGCCAAATCCGGCCGGCCAGATACCGCGTGACGTTTTCCTCGGAGATCCGGACTGGGGCGGCTTCCGCCGCGATTACTATCACCTCGGCTACGAATTCGAGCATTCGTTCGACGAGACGTGGACCGTACGTCAGAACTTGCGCTATGGCCGCTCGGATCAGCAAATGGACCTCGTGCTGGTGAACCCTGCTTTCGCCTTCTCCGGGCCGCCTTCTAGCTATCTCGACCGCGTCACCGCTGTATCCGACGACTGGACGTCCACATTCGCCGTCGATACGCAGGTCGAAGCGCAGTTCACGACCGGCGGACTTGAGCACACGGCATTGCTGGGGCTGGACTACGTTCACGGCATTTCCAGCACCAATTTCGGCAACACCGGATTTGACACCATCGTTCCGGGCATAGACTATCTCGATCCGGAATACGGTTTCGACTTCCCGATCGCCCCAGTCACGGCGTCTGCGCTGCAGACGCAGAACCAGATTGGGCTCTATCTACAGGACCAGGTCCGCTACGATGGCTGGGTCGGCACCTTCGGCGTGCGTTACGACCTGTCAGACATCGATACCGACAACCGGCTTACGGAAACCAGCGTCGGTACCCGCGACACTGCGGTGACCTGGCGGGCGGGTCTCACCTATCTCTTCGACAACGGCCTTGCGCCCTATGCCAGCTACTCGACAGCATTCCTGCCGCTAATGGGGACCGACGTCGACGGCAACGCCTTCGAGGCGCAGACCGCGGAGCAATTCGAAATCGGCGTCAAGTACGAACCCCTCGGCATCCCCGGCATGGTGACGCTGTCGCTTTACAATCTGACCCTCGAAAATGCCCTGACCCCTGTCGGTCCAAGCCCTGCAAGACCCGTCAGCTACGCGCAGGACGGAAAGCAGCGCGTACGCGGCGTCGAGATTGAGGGCAAATTCGAGTTGACGCCGGAACTCGACGTGCTGGCAGCCTATGCCTATTCGCACTCCGAGGTGTTGGAGTCGACGAATGCTCTTGCCGTCGGCAACGAAGTCCTGCGCCTTCCGGAGCACCAGGCAAGCCTCTGGGTCGACTATCGACCGCCGGCAGTCGAGGGCATGTCCATCGGTGCCGGCGTGCGCTACCTGTCTTCGTACCAGACGGATGTCACCTATCTGGAGGAATTGCGGATACCGTCGCGAACGCTCTTCGACATCGGTGCCTCGTACGATTTCGGCGCTTTGAACCACGAGTTCAAGGGCACCACGCTCCAGGTGAACGTAACGAACCTCTTCGACAAGAAGTTCGTTTCCCATTGCCTCAATCTGACCGGCGGCAGCTGCAACTACGGGGCGGGACGGTCGATCACCGCGAGCCTGAAATACACATGGTAACATCGGGGTTGCATTCGAGGGAAAAGACGGACCGCCACGCGGCCTCTCGTAGGGTGCTTGGTTTCTGCGTCCTGCTCCTCGCGTTGACCAGCCTTGTCTTTTCCGCCGTGCCGGCGCGGGCGGAGATCGTGTTGCGCGATGCAATAGGGCGCGAGGTCAGGCTGGAGGCGCCGGCGCGCCGGATCGTCACCAATGAGAGCTTGCTCCTCTACTCGTTGGCTCTGCTTGATCCGGACCCTGTGGCGATAATTGTCGGCTGGGCGGCGCCGCGGCGTATCGACAGTGGCATCTATGACGCCTTTCGCCGCCGGTTTCCGGCGATCGACGTGATCCCCGAGGTCGGCAGCGTCGTACCGGCGAATGTCTCCCTCGAAGCGATTTTGAGCACGGCTCCGGATCTCTTCGTGGTCAGCCTTTGGGATCCGGGCTGGGATATGATTGCCGAACAACTGGGCATCATGGGCGTCCCGGTTATCTTTCTCGACAGCCCCGATCGAGCAGGCCACGGCCCTGCCGAAGCGACAGCGTTCTCTATCGGGCTTCTCGGCAATGCGATCGGCCGAACAGACGAGGCAAGGGCTTTCGGCGACTTCGTGACCTCACGGTACAGAGTGGTCGCAGATCGCCTTGCGACTGTGACAGCGCGCCCGACAGTCCTGATCGACGTGCATGCCGGCACGCTGTGTTGCTACACGCCGGGTTCGGGCAACCGCATGACCCAGTATCTCGAACTGGCCGGCGGCCACAGCATCGGCGCAGATGCAGCGTCCGGTTACGATGGGCAACTCGGCCCGGAATTCGTCCTGCAGGCGAATCCCGACGTCTATATAGGGACCGGAAGTCCGCATCTGTCCATGCAGGGCGGACTCGTGATAGGTGGCGGGATTGCAGCTGATACCGCACAAAAATCGCTACGCGACGTCACTAGTC
Source organism: Mycoplana azooxidifex (assembly GCF_014196765.1). Taxonomy (GTDB): domain Bacteria; phylum Pseudomonadota; class Alphaproteobacteria; order Rhizobiales; family Rhizobiaceae; genus Mycoplana; species Mycoplana azooxidifex. Next base: position 97,261 of record NZ_JACIEE010000012.1, on the reverse strand, counting down.
GGAACCTTCTGGGCAGCCTCTCGGCCGTGCAGAACGGACGCGCCTTCGGGATCTCGCATCAGCTCACGATTTCGGCACTAAACGTTCTTGCCTTCGAGTGCTTTGCCAAATGGCTGCATCCCGAGGCCCTGGCCGAGGTCGATCCGGAAAGGACGCTTGCCGAGATCAACGAACGCTTCCTCGCCATCAAGCTCGAAGGCACGTTCTGGACGGGTCTCGGCGGAGCCGCTAGCGCGCCATGATACTCGCAGGACATGAGGAAAACGGAGAAAATCGTTGAAGGAATTTCAGTCTCGCTCCCGCGTCGCGCTTTCCGAGCCACATCGGGTCATTACTGCAGTCTGTCGGCACATGACGGAGCACGATGCCACGCTCGAGGTCAGCGATGGCGTGCATGTCCTTCGTTTCGGGGAAACCAGCGCGTACCTTTCGCAGGACGGCAATGCTGCAGTCATCGACGTCAGAGCGACCGATATCGAGAGCATATACTTTGCCCGCATGGCGATTGCCGCGCACATCATCGAATTTGCCGAAGCGGATGCTCCGATAATCGCATGGGAAGGTGACGGCGTCGAGCTCATCCAGCCGCCTAACTTCCAGATCCTGGAAGTGCGGAGTATTCGCGATGTCACGCCTTGCATGCGCCGGTTGACGCTGGCGGGAGAAGGCGTTTCCCGCTTCGCCTCGCTCGAGGCGCTGCATCTCAACATCCTGATACAGCGGCCTGGGCTTGCCGAGCCACAATGGCCGACCGTCGGTGCGGACGGCCTGATCAAATGGGCCGACAGTGAAAACCGGCCTCACTTGCGAAAATATACCGTCCGCTCGGTCGATCTGGAGGCTGGGACGATCGACATTGATTTTGTGTTGCATCCGGACGCCGGTCCTGGATCGGACCTCGTGAAGCACGCCGGGATCGGAGACCGGATCGGGGTGGCGGGGCCTGGTGGCGGCGGGCTGGCGGTAGCCGACTGGTATCTCTTTGCCGGTGACGAAACCGCTCTTCCGGCGATCGCACGCATGCTCGAAGCCTTGCCAGTCGCAGCACGGGGGAGGGCAATCATTGAGGTCGCCAATGCCGCAGAAGTTCAGCCGCTTCGGCACCCGGCGGGCATCGAGCTCGTATGGGTGTTACGCAACGGTATGCCCAGCGGAAGCACGAACCTTCTAACGGATGTCGTCGCAGTGACCGAGTTGCCTAAAGGCAGTGTGGCGCGCTACGTCTGGGTGGGCTGCGAGTTTGAAGCCTTCCGTTCGATTCGCGCAGATCTAAGAAATCGCAGCTTGAAAAAGCATGAGCATCTAGTTGTATCCTATTGGCGAAGAGGCAATCACGACGTTTGAGACTTGCTACGTCTGCGCTCGTGTCGCAGCCGAGCCCAATGCCGACCCGCGGATGGCAGTTCAACCGGCAACGGTGCAAAAGTCGTGAAGACGCGTCTGCAATCTCTGGTGCTGGAGGAAGTGGACCGCGTCGGGGATTGCCGGAGGCCGTCTGGTTTAAGTTATGCAGCCAATGCTGGTGCGTCCAGCATGGCATATTACTGCTGCTCGGCCTCGGCTGGCGGGATGCTTCCGATGGCCTCCATAAGCCGCCGATGGTTGAACCAGTCGACCCATTCGAGCGTGGCGAACTCCACAGCTTCGAAGTTGCGCCGCGGTCCTCGCCGATGGATGACTTCGGCCTTGTACAGGCCGTTGATCGTTTCGGCGACAGCGTTGTCGTAGCTTTCACCGACGCTGCCGACTGACGGCTCTATACCTGCTTTGGCCAAGCGTTCGGAAGAAGTTCGAGCCAGACTTAGGCGCGGACGTTTGCGTCGAAAGCGACCAAGCCCAAGCGACTCCTGGCAGCCGGGCGGTGTAGTCCGTGACAATCGCCGGGCAGAAGCACCGCCATGGTGAACTGCAACATCACCTTAGCAATCGCCGCGTATTTCCCTCCTTCCATGCCTATCCACGCCCGTCAGAAGCTGCCCACCAGTGAGCCGAGCACGATTACTGCGACAAGGGCGATGAGCGCACCGACGATGGCGGTCATGACGATGTCGAGATAGCCCTCCTTGTGCGTCACGCCGCACACCGAGAGCAGGGTCACGACCGCGCCGTTGTGCGGCAGGCTGTCGAGCGTGCCCGAGCCGATCACCGCAACGCGATGCATCAGCGCAGGGTCCATACCGATCTCGGCTGCGATCTGCATGTAGGTCGACCCCAGCGAGTCGAGGGCGATGGTGAGGCCGCCCGAGGCGGAGCCGGTGAGCGCGGCCAGGATGTTGGTGGCCACCGCCAGCGACACCAGCGGCCCGCCCTCGATGCCTAGCACCCAGTTGCGCACGTCCTCGAATGCCGGCGTGGCCGCCACGATGGCACCGAAGCCGACGAGGCTCGCCACCGACACGATGGGCAGCACCGAGGCGTTTGCGCCCGCGGTCATGGTGGCGCGCAGTTCCGGCACGCTGCGGAAGTTGATGGCGATCGCCGTGATGATGGCGGCGATGAGCGCGGTGATGACCGACCACACGCCGCCGACGGCGGAGAGCGTGACCCCGCCCCAGCGGGGCTCGGCCAGGAAGGCGACGTCCATCCCCGGGAGGATGGCGAACGACATGAACAGGTTCACGATTACCACCACGATGATGGGCAGGGCGGCGAGGAAGATTGGCGGGTCCGTGGCGGCGGAAGCGCTGTGGTCGATCTCGGCAGGATCGAAGTGCTGCGAGGTGGTGGCCCGCTCGCGCACGATGGGGTCGTCCGCCGCCTTTTCCACGCTGTCGTTGACATATGCGCCGAAGCCCTCGCCGGTGAGCCGCGCTCGCATTTCCTTCCGCTTCAGCCACCACATGCCGAAGCCGAGCATGATGAGCGAGGCGATGATGCCGAGCCCTGGCGCCGCAAACGGAGTGGTACCGAAGAAGGGCATGGGGATGGCGTTGTTGATGGACGGCGTGCCGGGCATGGCCGACATGGTGAAGGTGGTGGTGCCGAGTGCCACCGCCGCCGGCATCAGCCGGCGCGGCACGCCGGCGGTGCGGAACAGCTCGATGGCCATGGGCACCAGCACGAAGAAGGCGACGAATAGGCTGACGCCGCCATAGGTGACGATGGCGCCCGCCAGCACCACCGCCAGCACGGCCCGCGAAGGCCCGAGCTTCTGCGTCATGTACCTGGCGATGGAGGTGACTGACCCGGAATCCTCCATCAGTTTGCCGAACAGCGCCCCGAGCAAGAACAAAGGAAAGAACTGCGCCAAGAACTGCGCGGCGTTCGGCATGAAGGTCTGCGTCCAACTGGCGAGCAACGGCTCGGCCGAGAACGCGGCCACCATCAGCCCCGCCACTGGGGCGAGGATGAGGATGCTTGAGCCCCGGAAGGCGAAGAAGATGAGAACCGCAAGACCGACCAGGATGCCGAGAAGTCCCATGGTCAGGTCATCTCCGCAATCAGTTGGTCGATGTCGAGGGTAGACCGCTTGCCAATGTCGTCGGCATGCAGGAGGAGGAATTCCGCCGCCGCCTTGCGGCCTTCCTCCTTCAGCATGCTGAGGAAGTCCCATTCGGCGTTAAGCTTCGAGGAATAGCCGAGCTTGGTCATGACCGGGTTACGTACGATATGGACCCGCATCCTAGCCCACTCGGCGCCTTCGTCGTTTCCGGGAACGGTGTTGCGACGCAGCAGCGCCATCATGTACAGTTCCTTGATCAGCACCGAGTTGAACGATATCTCGTTCAGGCGATTAAGGATTTCCTGAGCGGTTTTCGGCGTGCCGGGGCGCTCGACCGGGTTGATGGGAATGAGGATGGTGTCGTCGGATGTGAGCTCGCCGACCAGCGGCGCCAGGGTCGGGTTGCCCGAGTAACCACCGTCCCAATAGGGTTCGCCGTCGATCTCCACCGCCTGGAAGAGGGTCGGCAGGCACGCCGAGGCCATTAGCACCTCGGGCGTCAGGTCGGCGTTGCGGAAGACGCGCGGGCGTCCGGTGCGTACATTGGTAGCGGTGATGAAGACCTTGAGGGGCGAATTGCGGAGCCGCTCGAAATTGATCTCCTTCGCCAATATGGGTGCCAACGCGTTGGTGCCGCTGGGATTGAGGTCGTAGGGAGAGAACAGTCGAGACACCGAGTCCATGATGACGAACATCGGCGAATGGTCCAGCGTCCAGCGGCCGAGCAGCTTGTCGATCGGGCCGCGCTTGAACGGGCTGAAGCGCGCCGCCTCGGAGACGTGGAACCAGTAGGTCTCCAACGCCTTGCGCGCTCCCTCAGCGCCGCCCTCAGCATAGCCATCAGCAAGTACTGCGGCGTTCATCGCCCCCGCCGAGGTGCCGGAGACGCCTTCGATCTTGAGCCAGGGTTCCTCGAGCAGCCGATCCATCACTCCCCAACTGAAGGCGCCATGCGACCCGCCGCCTTGCAGTGCCAGATCGACCAGCACCGGCTCTCGAGAAGACTTTTCCGTTTCGGCTTTCTTTGTCTGCATCGGACCTCGCAGAACAGCGGGGAGAATTCAGGAGCGAGTTTTTGCGTAAATAGGCGTTTTGGGCACTATTTCCGACCGGGAGCATGGCCCCGGTGACAAACCGGCATGTCCATGCCACGTCAACTGCAGATGACATTGTGCACAGCGTCCCATTTTGTAGGCATATCATTTCGGCCGTCGTGAACGATACTTAGAACATCCCTTTGCCGGCTATTGGTACGAATGCGAGCCGACAACTGATACCTTGAGTGGAAAGCAGGCGCAAGTAAATTGTGCGATGCAGCATAAACTCAGCAGGCCGGCCTGAACATGCGCATGAAGTCTTCGGTCAGCATCCCGCCGAGCGGCATGCGGCGTCGTCCGCGAGCCCAGGCTGCGCCCTCGACGATGTTTTCCTGTTCGGCCTCGTTGAGATCCTGCCTGTGGGTGATCCAGCTTTGAAGCAGGCCCTCGCGCTCCTGCGGCTCTAGCTGTGTTGCGTCCTCTGGTTCCTGGAAGAGGTCGATCATTTTTCTTACAGGCTGATAGAGGACATATATTCATCAGCTTATCGCCTGGGTTTCAACTTCATCAATTAAGCCTGTAGTATGAAAAATGTGTCACGGAAACAGCCTGCACCCTGATCAGGGTAACAGCGAAGGGACATGGAAGAAGATGGAAAGAGAAAAAGGGAGAACGGAAGAAGACGAAAGCCGGGCTGCCGCATGCCCGCCGGCCGCGTCAAGGGTAAAGCTTTGCCCGCTGCGCGGCCCTTGACCCCGCCGGACGGAGAGGCGGCCGCGGGGAGGGGGCAAGAAGGGCTGAAGAGGATGGCGCCATCGAGAGGATGAGCCACGCTTCCGCTCGACGGGGGGAGCCCGCCCATGACCCTCTTGTCCGTACGCAAAGTCTATCAGGGCATCGCCGACCGCCGGCAGATGTTCCGCACGTTCGACTGTCACGCCCAACGTCCGAACTGCTGGGAGGGTGACGATAGCGCGCTCTACGGCGGCGAATGGTTCGAGATTTGAGAGCGCGGGCACGACTACATGTTCGAGATCCTGCCGCCGCTCTGGATGCGTGGTGAAATGTTCGCCATGCGCAGCCTGAAAATCGACGACCGCATGCCCGATGCAATGGTGGCGTGGGGGAGGCGTGAGATGACGTTGACCTTCCCCATCACCACCGTCCGCGAGGTCATCGCTCGCGGAATTGTGGACGCGCAGCCAATGGCGGGTTCCGCGATCCCCACTTCGTGTTATCTGCGACCGACAACCGGAAGCCGGGCCTCTGGCTCGTCGAAGACCACGGGATATATCTGTGCTCCAACGACGAACTGGCCGAGGGAGCAAAGCCACTCGGCGCCTACGCCGAGGAATGCGACCCCCGCAGAAACGACGACTGGCTCGTGGTCAAACGCCGGACGTTCGGCGGCGATGACGGCGTGGATTTCCTCGACGCCGATGGCCTTGAGGCCTTGATCGCAGCCAGTCCCAGTTGCGCGCATCTGCGCATCTCATTCCTTCCGGACGCAATGCATCGTGATCGCGCGAGGCTAGCAATCCGTCGACGGGCGCCGTCCGGCGGCCGCGAACCCAATCACCACAATTCACGCATGTCAGCCCCTGCTGGAGCCTTCCAGCCGGACGACGACGTGCCCCGCACTCAGAAGAAACAGCCATGTCGCATGACAATCCCTTTATAATTGACCTCTTCGGCAACACCGCACTCTCATCCGGTCTCGGCCGGGATTGCGGATGGGGCGGCAGGAAAGGGGTGGACTGCAGATCGAACTTGTCCCGTCCTATCGAAATCTCAGTTCACTGGGCGAAATGCCGAACTGCTTGCGAAAGCAGGTGGCGAAGTACTGGCTTGAGGAGAAGCCGCAGTCGAAGGCGACTTCGGTAACCGACCTGCCGTTGCTGGACGACAGCATCTGGCGGGCGGCCTCCAGGCGGATCATGTGGAAATAGCGTGTCGGGGTCATGTTGGTGAGCGACTGGCAGTGCTTGGCGAACTGCGTGCGCGAAAGGTTGCACTCGGCCGCCATGTTCTCCAGCGTCCAGTCGTCGTCGAGCGCATGCCAGAGCCGCTTGAGAAAGATATCGACCGTGCGGCGCGAGGCGGCCAGCGAACTGTCCAGTATGGGCTGGTAGGCCTCCATCTGGTTCTTGAACTGCAGGAGCATCATCGAGATCAGCAGGCGCAGGCGCGTCTCGCCGCCCTCGATATCGTTGGTGGCGACGAGGTCCGCGATATCCATGAAACTGCGCGCGACTTCGCGCGATGCCGTGTACCAAGGTTGTTCGTTTCTGGAGAGTAGCTCGGTCAGCCTCTTCTGGTCGCGCTCGGGCCATGCGACCCAGTCGGGCCAGAGCCAGTCTTCGTGCGGCCGGCGGACGCCCATGTCGAACAGAACCCAGACGATCTGGCTCGGACCGACGAAGGGGTCGCCGAACGCGTGCAACTGCCAGGGGCGCACCACGAACATCTGGCCCTCCTGCAACTCGTGCCGCTGGCCGTCGAGCATCAGCGTCATCGTGCCCCGCGCCAGATAGGCGATCTTGACGCCCTCGTTGCAATGCTCCTTGAGACCCCAGTCCTGCGGGCGCGTCGCATCCCACCCGCCGACCGAGCAGACCTGCGGCAGGGCATCCCCGAGATCGCGGCCCGGATAGCCGCGTCGCGTCCAAGCGCTGAGCGTCACCTTGCCCTCCAGCGACGCATCCAGCAGATCCTTGCAGTTGCCCGCGTAAAGCAGCGCGCCGGGTTCGCGGAAGACTGCCGGGCGTGCGACCGCGCTCGCCTTGTTCATGCCGGTCATCGAATGTCCTCCCGATGTATGATTTTTACCGCTTGCAGATTTTGAACGCGCTTGTCGCGCGGATCGGCAATGCTGTCCTTATCGAATTCCAGCCGACCAATAGAGCTGTGACTAAAAAAAGTCAATGATTTCTGTCTTTTCCTGTCGTGAGAGGGACGTGCAGGAGAGGAAAAGTCGCGGCATAAACTGCCAAGGTACAAAGACAAGAAAATACCTGCGATCGCGCGACGATGAAAATCGAACATGCTGGGCGGGCGCGCCGGCGAAGCCGGCCGAGGGAGGAATATGCAGGTCGGCATCAATCTGTTGTGCCTTGCCGGTTTCATCACCGACAAGCACCTGCCGCAAATCCGGCGATTGAAGGCGCTGGGTTATGACGGAGTCGAGGTCCCCGTTCTGACGGGCGACGCGCGGCACTACGCGTGGCTCGGCAAGGAACTCGACGCCATCGGCCTGCGCCGGACATCGACCTCGGTCACGCCGTCGCCCGATGCCAATCCGCTGAGCAGCGACGCGGATGTGAGGCGGCGCGGTCTGGCCCATCTCGACTGGATCATGGAATGCGCGCTCGCGCTCGGTTCCGAGAGCATCGGCGGCCCGTTCCATGCGCCCATCGGCCATTTCACCGGTTCGGGCCCGAGTGAGGACGAGATCCGCTACGGTGCCGAGGCGCACCATCGCATGGCGGAGCAGGCCCATGCCAACGGCATCTATCTGGCTCTGGAACATCTCAACCGGTTCGAGACCCATTTCCTGAACACGATGGGTCAGGCGAAAGCCTATGTCGATGCGGTCGACCATGATGCCTTCTCCATCATGTACGACACCTTTCATGCCAATATCGAGGAGCAGAAGCAGCCGCGCGCCATTGCCGCCGTCGCCGGCCATATCGGCGTCCTGCACATATCCGAGAACGATCGCGGCATTCCGGGGCGAGGCCACATCGACTTCGCCGAGGTGTTCGGCGCAGTCCGCGGGACCGGCTATGACGGCTGGGTGACGATCGAGGCCTTCGGCGGCGGCCTGCCGGAACTGGCGGCGGCCACGCGCGTCTGGCGGCCGCTGTTTCCCGACTACGACACGCTGTTTTCTGAGTCGATCGACTTCGTTCGTCGCGGATGGGATGCTGCGGCATGACAGACGCACCCGTGATCGAGATGAAGGGTATCGGCAAGCGCTTTCCCGGCGTCGTGGCGCTGGAGGACGTGAGCTTCGCCTGCCGGCGCGGGGAAGTGCACGCCCTCGTCGGCGAGAACGGTGCCGGCAAGTCCACGCTGATCAAGATCCTGTCGGGCGTCTACAGGCCCGATGACGGCGAGGTGTGGATCGACGGCAGGCCGGTGGCGTTTCGCCATCCTGTGGAGGCAATCGCGGCCGGCATTTCGGTCATCTATCAGGAGTTCTCCCTTCTCCCCGAACGCACGGTGACGCAGAACATATTCCTGGGGCGGGAGATCACCCGCAACTGGATGCTCGACAGTGCAGCGATGTGCGCGCAGACGCGGCGCGTGCTCGACATGTTCGGCGCGGGCCGGCGGATCGATCCGGATGCGCTGGTGGCGGACCTCGACGTCGCCTCGCAGCAGATGGTCGAAATCGCCAAGGCCATTTCGCTCGACGCCAAGGTTCTGGTGATGGACGAGCCGACGGCGGCGCTTAATGAAGCCGAGTGCCGCGAACTCTTCGAGACCGTGGACGCTTTGCGCGCGCATGGCACGGCGGTGATCTACATCACCCATCGCATGCGCGAGGTGACGAGGCTCGCCGATCGCGTGACTGTGCTGAAGGACGGTGAGATCGCCGCCCGGTTCGAAACCCTGCCGGAGCCATCGGCGATCGTTCATGCGATGGTCGGGCGGGACATATCGGATTTCTACGCGCCTTTCGCCACCGCCGACGAACTTGGCAAGCCTGTCCTGTCTGTGCTGGGCGGCAGCAACGACGCGCTTCACGACATCGCTTTCGAGCTGCGGGCCGGCGAAATCCTGGGCTTTGCCGGCATCCAGGGCGCGGGACGCGTGGCGCTTGCCATGGCGATCTTCGGCGCTCGTCCGTTCGAGAGCGGTACCATGACGCTTGCCGGCGATAGCGTGCGGTTCACGCATCCGCGTCAGGCCATCCGCGCAGGCATCGGCCTTTTGCCCGGCGACCGCAAAGGCGAGGGGCTGGTGCTCATGCAGTCCGTGCGCGACAACGGCATGCTCACGCCGCGCGCCTTCGGCAACCTCTTTTCCAGCCACAGGAAAACCGCCTTCACCGATCTTGCGGGCATGGACCGCCTGCTCGACCAGATGGAGGTCAAGGCCGCATCCTACGATCAGGACATCCGGTTCCTTTCCGGCGGAAACCAGCAGAAGGCGATCGTCGCGCGCTGGCTGGCGCTGAAGCCGAAGGTGCTGATCTTCATCGAGCCGACCCGCGGCATCGACGTCAATGCCAAGTCCGGAATCTATCGCCTGATGCGCGACCTGGCGAAAGAGGGCGCAGGCATCATCATGATCTCGTCCGACCTGCCGGAGATCATCGGTGCGGCAGATCGCATCCTCGCCATGCGCGGGGGCAGGATCGTGGCCGAGCATCCTTCCGGAGCCAGCGAGACGGCGATCATGCTGGATGCGACCGGCGAACAGGAGGCCGCGGTATGAGCGAGATTGCCGCTGAACGGCCAAAGTCTCCGGCGTTCCGGTTCCGGTTCGACCGCTGGGCGCCCGCGCTGCTGCTGCTCGCCGCCGTGGGCATCTATCTCGCGGCCTGCATCGTCACGGGGCAGACGCAGTATCTCAACTGGGACAATCTGCTTGCGGTGCTCGGCCGGTCGATTGCGCTCGGCGTCACGGCGATCGGGCAGACCTTCGTCATCCTTGTCGCGTCTATCGATCTGTCCGTCGCCAGCCTGATCTCGGCGACAACGGTGCTCGCCTCGGTGATCATGAACGGCGACCCGGCCATGATCCTTCCGGCGATCGCCGCGTCGCTCGCGCTGGGAGCGTTTGTCGGCGCGATCAACGGGCTGATCATCACGCGCCTCGACGTGAACCCACTGATCGCGACCCTCGGCGTGAGCCTCGTGATACAGGGCTGCCTTTCCGCCTTCGTTTCCAATTTCGCGGGCGCGGTGCCGGTGGAGTTCCAGTTCTTCGCCTACGGCAATGTGGCGGGCATACCCTTTGCCATCCTGTTCTTCTTCGGCCTGGCGATGGTGGCCTCCGTCGTTCTTCGGCTCACGCGGTTCGGCTCCAACGTCTATGCGGTGGGCGGCAATGCCGATGCAGCGCGCTTTGCCGGTATCCCGACCGGCAGGATCGTCGTCATCGCCCACATCATCTGCTCGCTCTGCGCGACCGTCGCGGGTCTCTATCTCGCCAGCCGCCTGCGCTCCGGGGCACCCTGGATCGGCGCGAATGGCGTGTACGACCTGGAATCCATCGCCGTGGTGGTGATCGGCGGGACCATCCTTGCCGGCGGGCGTGGCGGAATCTGGGGCACGGTCGTCGGCGTGATGATCTTCTCGCTGATCGATTCGATCTTCAACGTCCTCGGCGTCGACGCCTTCGTGAAACAGGTGTTGCGCGGCATCATCATCGTCGCTGCCGTCGCCTTCTATGCCGTCCGCTCGAAGAGGATCGTTGCATGACCGACCATGTCCTCTCCGCAGCCAAGCCCGAGAAGGCCCGCGGCCTTCCGCAGATCAATCCGGTCTACTTCCTGCTTGCGGCGCTGATCGTCGCCATCATCCTCAACAACCCCGCCTTCGTGGAGCCGACCGGCTACATGAACTTCCTCAAGCGGGCGGCACCGCTTGCCATTCTGGCGGCGGGGCAGGTCTACGTCATCGTTTCCGGCGGCTTCGACCTTTCCGTCGGCTCGCTGATCACGCTGGTCGTCGTCGGTTCATCGATGCTGTCCAACAACGATCCGAACGCCACAGGCTGGGTCATCGCCGCGATGCTTGGCATCGGGCTCGCCGTCGGCGTGGTGAACGGTCTCGTCGTGTGCTTCCTGAAAGTGCCATCGCTGATCGCCACGCTCGGCATGATGATCACGCTCAACGGCTTCGCCTTCATGTGGTCGGGTGGCGCGCCACGGGGTTACCTGCCGGACAGCTTCCGTTATTTCGGCCGCTTCAACATCATGGATATCCCGGTCATCCGGATGCTGCCGGTCGCGGTAATCGTGATGGCCGTCCTCGGCTTCGCGCTCTACTGGCTGATGCATCGCACCAACCTCGGACGCATGATCCACGCCATCGGCGACAATCCGCGTGCCGCGCAGCTCGCCGGCGTGCCGGTCAACCGTGTGCGAATCACGGCATTCGTCGTGTCGTCCCTGAGCGCCGTGGTCGCCGGCATCCTGCTCGGCGGCTTCGCCGGCGTGTCCACCGATGTGGGCACGGGCTACGAATTGCAGGCGATCACCGCGGCCGTGCTCGGGGGCGCTCAGCTTCTCGGAGGCCGAGGCTCCGTTCCGGCAACCATAGCCGGGGCGCTGACGCTGACGGCGATCTTCACGCTGCTCAATTTTCTGGGACTGCCGCAACCCGTCCGTCAGGTCGTGCAGGGCCTCATTCTCATCGCTGCGGTGGCGCTTGCCATGTATCGCCGCAAACGAACCGGGCAATAGCCCGTATCCACGCATCATCGAAAGGGAGGAACCAAAGATGAAGCAATTCCTGTCATATGCAGTCACGGCGGGCATGCTGCTCGCCACGGCAAACACGTCGCACGCGGCGGACAACTTCAACGACCCCGAGGAGTTCGCCCGCCAGAGGGAACAGCTCGCCATGACGCCGAAAGGCCCGGAAGGCCAGCCGTGGGCGCAGTACCTCGTCGGCAAGATGGCCGACACGGCAAAGTACAAGAAAGAAGGGCCGGCGACGGTCTGCTTCTCGAATGCGGGCGTCAACAATCCATGGCGCGTCGTCGGCTATACCAACATGAAGGAGGAGGTGGCGCTTCATCCCGAAATCGGCAATTTCGTGCATGTCGATGCCGAAGGCTCCGACGACAAGCAGATCGCCGACATCAACGACCTTTTGGCCGGCGGCAACTGCGATGTCCTGATCGTCTCGCCCAACACGACCGCGGCGCTAACGCCGGCTGTCGAGGCGGCCTGCCAGAAGCTGCCCGTCATCGTCTTCGACCGGGGCGTCCAGACCGATTGCCCGGTGACCTTCATCCATCCGGTCGGCGGCTACGGCTTCGGCATCCAGGGCGCGCAGTTCATCGCCGACAACGTCAAGTCCGGCGGAAATGTCCTCATGCTGCGCATCCTGCCCGGCGTGGACGTGCTGGAAACGCGTTACTCAGCCGGCCGTCGTATCCTTGACGAGGCCGGCCTCAAGGTTGTCGGCGCGGAATTCACCGACGGCGACAATGCCAAGACCAAATCCATCGTGGAGGACTATCTCCAGCGCGGCAGCATCGATGCCGTCTGGATGGATGCCGGCGCGACCGCGGTCGCGGCGGTCGAAGCCTTCGAGGACGGCGGATACGAGATCCCGGTCTTCGTCGGCGAGGACCAGCAGGACTTCCTCCAGAAGTGGCGGGCGCTCAACATGACGGCGATCGCACCGACCTACCCGACCTACCAGTGGCGCACGCCGATCCTCGCGGCCGTCAGCATCCTGAAGGGTGAAGCGGTTCCGGGTCCGGAATGGGTCCTGCCGCAGCCGGCGATCACGAAGGAAAACCTCGACAGCTTCGTCAACGAGAAAATGCCCCCGCTGCATTACACGATGTGCGGCTGCGAGGAGATGCCGAACTATCCGAAGGCCTGGGGTGGCAATGAATAGCCAGCCGGCAGACCAACGCGTTGAATTTGGACGCCGCCACGACGGCGTCCATCACTCGTCCAGAATTCCTATTCCGCCGGCATGGTCGCACCCGAAGGATCGAGGGGCGCTGTGTGATTGGCTGGCCGTCGCCGGTCGTCCAGCATGCTGCACGGCCTGGCGATCTATTCGCCGAAGGGCACCAGGGACGAGGTCTTCATCAGCAACTATGCGTCGGTGAACATTCGCGATGCCATCGCCCGTCACTCCCGCACGACGCCGGAGTAGATGTGTCGGGGCACCGTCGTGACTGAAGCTTCCCGCTAAACTCAAGCGAGAGTGACTACCGCTGGGTGCCGGATCGCGGCCCATCGGAGAAGCGAGATCCGTCTAATGTGATCCAGCCTAGTCGAGGACATAGGGCAGGTCGGCCATGACCTGTGAACTACGGAAGGCCTGAAGTCGCAGGGCGGCCTTTTCCGCGGAAAGTGCGAGATGGCGGACAAGGCGGGTGCGGATAGCCTCCGCGTCCCTGTCGCGTAACGCCTGAACGATCTCCAGATGCTCCTCCATAAAGGGATCCACGCCGTTGCCGTTGCCGAACGCTAGCTGGATGTGTTTGCCCGCCACGAGAATGCAGCGGCTGCGCTTCAGGGCTCCAACGATCTCGGGATTTGGGCTGTAGCCAATGCACTCGATGTGAAGATCGGCCTCCAGCCTGTCGAGATCGGCGCCGGTGACCGCGGGAAATTCGCTCTGCACGCGGTGAAGCCGCGCTTCGATCTCGTCGAGAGTCGCAGGGGGAATGTGCTCCATGGCGCCGGCCAGGGCGACCGGTTCGAGGAGGATGCGCAACTGGTAGAGATTTTCGAAGCGCGCTTCATCGAGCGGCACGATCCACCAGCGCGACCCGTCGTCTTTCTGTAGGATGCCGACCTCGCGGGCATGGGTCAAAAGATCGTGGGCGACGGTGCGCCCGACATCGAGGTGGCGGGCCAGCGCCAGTTCGTTGACCCGCGTCTTGCCGAAGACCGAGCGCAGGATGATCTCGCGCTCGAACTCGTAGTAGAAGGGCTGCCAGGCAAAGGTCTTGGCGTTCACGCCGTCCTCGTCGTCGAGCAGCAGCATTTTGGGGGTGATCTTCAGCCTGCGTGGCACTTCGCCCCTGCCGACGAGCAGCCCGCGCCCGTCGAAGCGGCTGACGAGGCCTTCCTCTTCCAGCGAGGCGAGCGCACGCTTGACCGGCGAGCGGCTGGAGCCGAACATCGCCGCGAGCGGCCCTTCCAGCAGCACCGTTCCTTCCGGCAGGGCGCGCGCGCCGATGCTCTTGCGGATTTGCGCAGCGATCGTCGCATAGGTGGTCGAGCCCGCCGTTCCGGTAGGCCCGGTCGCGGGCGCTGTCAGGTTACGGCTCCGATCTGCCATGGCACAAACTCGTTGTCTCCGAATCCAAAATCCTCGCTTAGCGTGTGCTCGCCCGAAGCGACAACCAGAATCTTTTCGAAGATACGTCGGCCGGCCGCCTCGATGCTGTCCGTGCCGTTGACGATGTCGCCGCAATTGATGTCCATGTCGTCGCTCATGTGCTCGTACATCTCGGTATTGGTCGCGACCTTGATGCAGGGGGCGGGCTTGAAGCCGGAGACCGAGCCGCGGCCGGTGGTGAAGACGATGACGTTGCATCCGCCCGCGACCTGCCCCGTCACGGCGACGGGATCGTAGCCGGGCGTGTCCATGAAGACGAAGCCGGTGCGGTCGATGATTTCGCCATATTCGTAGACCGCCTCCAACGGCATGGAGCCGCCCTTGGCGACCGCACCCAGCGACTTCTCAAGGATGGTCGTCAGGCCCCCGAGCTTGTTTCCGTGGGAGGGGTTGTTGTTGAGCTCGGCGCCGTTGTGCTCGGTATAGCGGCGCCACCACTCGATGCGATCCATCAGCTTCTGTGCCACTTCGGCACTGACGGCCCGGCGCGTCAGGAGGTGTTCCGCGCCGTAGATCTCCGGCGTCTCGCTGAGGACGGCGGTACCGCCGTGCTGAACAATGAGGTCAGCCGCGTATCCGAGTGCCGGGTTGGCGGAAATGCCGGAATAGCCGTCCGAGCCGCCGCATTGCAGTGCGACCTTGAGACCAGTGAGCGGCACGGTGGTACGTTTGGCGGAATTCGCCTCCGGCAGCATATCGCGGATGATGCCGTTCGCAACATCGATGGTCTTGCGCGTGCCGCCGAGATTCTGGATTGTCATGGTGCGAAGGAGCGGGCCTTCCGTCAGGCCGAACTTCTGAACGATCGGGTCGATCTGGTTCGTTTCGCAACCGAGGCCGATGAAGAGGATGCCGGCGAAATTGGGGTTGCGCGCATAGCCGGAGAGCACGCGCTGGAGATAAAGGTAGCCCTCTGTCTTCATGTTGATCGCGCAGCCCGTCCCGTGGGTCAGCGCCACCACGCCGTCCACATTGTCATAGCCGTCGAGCCCGCCGCCGCGATTGAAATGGTCGGCGATAGCGCGCGCCACCGTGGCGGAACAGTTCACAGAGGTGACGATGCCGATGAAGTTGCGCGTGCCGACCTGCCCGTCGGACCGCACATAGCCCTCGAAGGTGCGGCGCTCGCCCTCCGGGAGGAGCGGCGTTTCGCGGGCGTCCTCGGCGAAGTGATGGGTCGCGTGGCTTTCCTGCATGGCGAGGTTGTGCAGGTGTACATGGTCGCCCGGCGCGATGGTTTCAGTCGCGGTTCCGATGATCTGGCCGTATTTCAGGACGGCTTCTCCCGGAGCAATGGTGCGCAGTGCAACCTTGTGGCCGCTCGGGATGTCCGCCCGTGCCGCAACGGTTTCCCCTCCCTCGGCAATCGCCGTGGCGCTGGTTATCGCCGTGCGCGCCACACCCACATTGTCAGCCGGGTTGAGCCTGATCACCGGGGATATCGTATCCGTCGTCATGAAATAAACCCTAAAAATGATTATTGCGTGCATAGATCATTCATGGTAGAGCCCGAAAAGTCAACTGCCAGTCGAGGGAAAATTGGCGTGGGGAGGAGGCCCGGACAGATGCCTATTGCGATCTTGCGATGTCGCCCGATGCCCGCTGGAAATGCGGGAACTGCGCTGCTTTCCGTCGTGGAACCCGGAATCGCGTGCCGTAATGTATGAATTCGATTTCTCCTTCCTGAGCGATTACCTGCCGGACCTCATCAATGGCGTCTGGCTGACCATCGGCATGACGGTCGCCTCGATCCTGCCGGGCTTCCTGCTCGGCACCGTCGTCGCTGTGGCGCGCCTTCGTGGCGGGCCTTGGGCGCAGCGCATCGCCACCATCTATGTCGAGGCCATCCGCAACACGCCGCTGATCATCCAGGTGTTCTGGCTATTCTTCGGCCTCGCCTCGCTGCAGGTCCATGTCGGCTCCTTCGCCGCGGCGGTCATCGCGCTCGTCATCAATGTCGGGGCCTATACCGCGGAAATCATGCGCGCCGGCTTCCAGACCATTCCGCGCGGCCAGCTTGAGGCGGCGTCCTGTCTTTCGCTGAGCCCGTTCCAGTCCCTCGTCTATATCGAGGTGCCGCAGGCGGTGGAGCGGGTCTATCCCGCACTCGTCAGCCAGTTCGTGCTGATGATGCTGGCCACCTCCATCATGTCGCAGATATCCGCCGAGGAACTGACGGGCGTCGCCTACATGATCCAGTCCTTCACCTTCCGCGGCTTCGAGGTCTACCTGGTCATCGCCGTGCTCTATCTCGGCCTCGCCTCGCTGCTGCGCGTCGTCCTCTTGGGCATCGCGGAAGTGTCCTTCCCCCGCCGCCGCCGGCTGCGCACACCGCTGTGAGGTAGAACCATGCTGGGACTTACCGTCCAACAGATCGCCTATATCTTTCAGGGTGCGGGCTGGACCATCGTCCTGTCTCTGCTCGGCTTTGTCGGCGGCACTATTTTCGGCCTGCCACTGGCGCTCGCGCGCTCGGCCCGCGCCAGGTGGCTGCGGGTCATCTCCTCCGGCCTCGTCCAGTTCATCCAGGGCGTGCCGCTGCCGGTCATCATGTTCGTCGTGTATTTCGGCATCAGCATCGGCGGCTTCGAGGTGCCCGCGTTGGTGGCGGCCGGCCTTGCCATGACCCTCTATGCCGGCGCCTATCTCGGCGAGATCTGGAAAGGCTGCATCCAGGCCGTACCGAAGACCCAGTGGGAGGCGGCCGAATGTCTCGCGCTCACCAAGCCGCAGCGCTTCGTTCACGTCATCTTGCCGCAGGCGCTGCGTATCGCCATCCCGCCGACGGTCGGTTTCCTGGTGCAGATCGTCAAGAACACGTCCTACGCCGTCGTCATCAACTTCTTCGACCTCACCTATTCGGCCAAGGTCATCAACAACTCGACCTTCAAGCCATTCACCGTCTTCACGATCGCCGCGCTCATCTACTTCGCCATCTGCTTCCCGATGTCGGTCATGGCGCGCCGCTTCGAACGCAAACTCCACCGCAATTGAACCGCCGGGCCAAGGTTCCGGTCATCGGCTCCACCACACGAAGGACAATCCATCATGTCAGGCGCAACCCACCCGATGGTCCGTTTCCACAACCTGCACAAGAGCTACGGCCGGGTCGAGGTGCTGAAAGGCATCGATCTCGAAGTGGCGCCCGGCCAGGTCGTCGCGCTGATCGGTCGCTCGGGCTCCGGCAAGAGTACGGCGCTTCGCTGCGTGAACGGGCTGGAACGCTTTCAGGCGGGCGAGTTGCATGTCTGCGGCCACGATCTTGCCGCCGAAAAGGTGGACCTGCGCAAGTTGCGCCAGGATGTCGGCATCGTTTTCCAGAGCTACAACCTTTTTCCACACCTGACGGTCGAGCAGAACGTGACGCTCGCCCCCCGCAAGGTGAAGGGCGTCGGCTCGGCCGAGGCACGCGAACTTGCCAGGGAGGTGCTGGCGCAGGTCGGCCTGTCCGACAAGGTACAGTCCTACCCGGAGGAGCTTTCCGGCGGCCAGCAGCAGCGTGTCGCAATCGCCCGCTCGCTCGCCATGCATCCGCGCCTGATGCTCTTCGACGAGGTCACTTCGGCGCTCGACCCGGAATTGACCGGCGAGGTGCTGAGGGCCATCGAGCGCCTCGCCTCGAACGGCATGACGATGATGCTTGTGACGCATGAGATGGCCTTCGCGCGCTCGGTCGCCGACCAGGTCGTCTTCATGCACCAGGGCCGTGTCTGGGAAACTGGACCCGGCGACATGCTGCTCGATCCGCAAACGGCCGAACTGCGCCAGTTTGTCGGCAACGGGCTCTGAACCATCCAACCCAAGGAGGAGAAACCATGTTGAAATTCAAACTGGCCGCAACGGCCGCAAGCCTCGCGATCGGCCTTGCCCTCGGCGCGACCGCCGCCGGCGCGGCCGATGTTCCCGCCACGATCAAGGAACGCGGCAAGGTGATCGTCGCCATCGATGTCAGCCACCCGCCCTACGGCATGCTGGATTCCGAGGCGAAGGAAACAGGCTCGGATGTCGAGACGGCCAAGCTCTTGGCCGAAGACATGGGAGTCCCGCTGGAAATCGTACCGGTTTCCGGTGCCAACCGGGTGCCCTCGCTGATCAGCCGCAAGGTGGACATGGTAATCGCCTCGTTCTCAATCACTGTCGAGCGCAAGAAGGTCATCGATTATTCCAAGCCCTACGGCGTCATCCCGGTCGTCATCTCGGCGTCCAAGGAAACGGCCATCAAGGCGCCGGCCGATCTTGCCGGTGAATCGCTCGCCGTGGCGCGTGGCACCACCGCCGACATCGAGTTGACCCGCCTCGTCAAGGACAATGGCGTCGACGCCAATATCGTGCGCTATGAGGACGAGGCAACCACGAACACCGCCGTCGCGACGGGCCAGCAGAACATCCTCGCTGCCGCACTCTCGACAGCAAACGAGGTGGCCGAGCAGAACCCGGCGCTTAACCTAGAACTCAAGATCGACATGGCTGCCTATCCGATGGCCGTCGGCCTACGTAAGGGCGACGACGAATTGAAGGCGTGGGTCGACGAATGGGTCGCCAAGAACCTCGAAAACGGCAAGCTGAACACGATCTACGAGAAGTATTTCCACCAGTCGCTGCCGAAGACCATTCCGGAAGAATAAGCCGTTTGCCGGCGCGGGGAAAACCCGCGCCGGGCCTCCCCAGATCGTTTTCAGTACAGGACAGACCATGACCGCCGACCGTACGCCCTACCGCGGATTGTTTCCCGTTGCACCGACGCCGTTCCATGACAATGGCGATATCGACCTTGAGGGTCAGCGCCGCGTCCTCGACTGCATGATCGACCAGGGTGTGGACGGCATCTGCCTGCTTGCCAACTATTCCGAACAATTCCTCCTGACCGACGAGGAGCGCCGTATCCTCACCGAAGACAGCCTTGCCCACGTCGCCGGCCGCGTGCCGGTCATGGTGACGTGCAGCCACTTCTCCACGCGCATTGCCGCCGAGCGTGCCGCCCATGCCCGCGAACACGGCGCCAGCCTGTTGATGATGATGCCTCCCTACCATGGCGCCGGCGCACTGCGCGTCGATGAACAGGCGATTTTCGATCATTTCGCCCGTATCCAGGACGCCGCCGGCATTCCGATCATGGTGCAGGACGCCCCGCTCTCCGGCGTGCATCTCTCCGTGCCCTTCCTCGTGAAGCTGGCGCGCGAACTGCCGCTGGTGCGCTATTTCAAGATCGAGGTGCCCGGCACGGCGGGCAAGCTGCGCGCGCTGATCGCCGCCGGCGGCGAGTTGATCAAGGGCCCGTTCGACGGCGAGGAGGCGATCACGCTGATGGCCGACCTCGATGCCGGCGCGACGGGCGTCATGTCGAGTGCGCTGCTCCCCGACCTCATCCGCCCGGTGATCGAGCATCACGCGGCCGGCCGGCGCGATCTTGCCGCCGCCGCCTACCAGCGCATCCTGCCGCTGGTCAACTACGAGAACCGCCAGTGCGGCCTTCGCGCCGCTAAAATCGTCATGGCCGAGGGCCGCGTGATCGGCTCGGACGCCGTGCGCCATCCGCTGGAGCCGGTCCATCCGGAGACGCGTGCGGGCCTCCTGGAACTGGCACGCGAGGTGAACCCGCTCGCGCTCACCTGGGCCAAGTAGGCCATGACGGGTCGCGACCTCACCACCATCACCGGCAAGACCCGCGTTCTCGCCATCCTCGCCGATCCGATCGGCCATGTGAAGGCGCCGCCCGGCATCAATGCCATCGCCATCCGGCGTGCGCGGGATGCGGTCATGGTGCCCTTCCAGGTCGCGCCGGAGCACCTTGTGGCCTTTGCCGTTTCGCTCCGCACCCTGAAGAGCTTCGATGGGGGGATCGTCACGGTGCCGCACAAGGGTGCAATGGCGGGCATTTGCGACGAGATCAGCTCGCGCGCCCGGATGATGGGCGCGGTCAACGTCATCCGCCGCGAGGATGACGGCCGGCTCGTCGGTGACATGCTGGATGGGGTGGGCTTCGTCGCCGGGCTCGGATCCAAGGGTATTTCCGTCGAAGGCAAGCGGGTCTATCTCGTCGGTGCCGGCGGGGCGGCGAGCGCCATCGCCTTCGCTCTAGTGGAGGCCAGCATCGCTCACCTGACACTGGCGAACCGCACGTCGGACAAGGCGCAAGATCTCTGCGACCGGATCCGCAGCCATGCGCCCGACGCCTCCGTCAGCGTCGGCACAACTGATCCGGCGGGTCATGACATCGTGATCAACGGCACTTCGCTCGGCATGAAGCCCGGCGATCCGCTGCCGCTCGACGCGGCAGGCCTCGCACCCGGCATGATCGTCGCCGAGGTCATCATGGAGCCGGAGACCACTCCTCTTCTGGCCGCAGCCGGCGAAAAGGGCTGCCGCACACATCCCGGCAAGCCGATGTTGGAACAGCAGCTCGAATTGATGGCGAGCTTCTTTAAGCTCTGACGTCCCGCTCCTTGTTACGCTCAGGTATGTCGACTGTGCGGAAAGATAGATTCTAGAGGCACTCTCCTGTACGGCCGCTCCGATCTACGACACGACGGGCGAACTTGCGGCCGTGCTCGACATCTCCCTGCTGAGTTCGCCGATCCTCAAGGCCAGCCAGAGCCTGGCACGCCATCTCGTCGGTGCCACGGTACGGCGGATCGAACTCGCGAACCTGATGGCGCAGACACGCCACGAATGGGTTTTGCGCTTCTCGCGTTCGCCGGAATTCCTGGATGTCGATCCCGAGGCGGCGATCTCGGCGGCGGCCGCATCATCGGCATCACGCATGGAGGGGCGCAGATCCTCGCCCGGGCGGGCGGCGCGGACTGGCGCACGCCGGCAAGCCTGATCGGTCAGCCCGTGTCGAAGTTTCTGAACCTCGAGGTCGATGGCCTGTCCGAGTTGACACGGCGCCGACCGACGCAGGACCGGCTGGTCTTCGCCCGAGACGGCAACGCGCTGTTTGCGCATGCGATCGAACCGCAGACCCAGCGTCGCGCCTCCGCCTGGGTGCACGGCGAGATCCCCCAGGCGATCCGTCGGCTCGGTGGTGACACCCCGGAGATCGTCGCCTTGCAGGCGAAAGTTGCCAAGCTCGCACGTACGGCGCTGCCGGTACTGATCCAGGGGGAAACCGGATCGGGCAAGGAGCACCTCGTGCGCGCGATCCACGAGGGCAGCGGCCTGACGGGCGGCTTCGTCGCGATCAACGTGCGGCTATCCCCGAGCTCGACCAGCGCCCAGCTTTCGGCTGCTTTCGCGGCGACCGTTCGGCTGGCCTCGTCGATCGCAACGCCCTCCGCTATCGCCGTGCGCGTCTCGTCCTGGAGGGTCGTCAGATAGCGCCGCTGTATTGCCATGGCCGGCTCGAACTCCACCATTGCCGGTCCATGTCCCGGCACTGCACGGGCAGCACCAAGCTTTGCAAGCCGTTCGGCTTCGGCCAGCCATCCGGGCAAGCTTCCATCCAGGGAGGGAATGCGGCCGACGAAAAGCAGATCCGAAGGAAACAGCGTTCCCGTGGATGTATCGAGCATCGACAGGTCGCAATCCGTATGCGCGGTCCGGTGCGCGGTGATCCGGACCAGACGGTCGCCGAGGTCAACTTCGGCGAGATCTTCTATCTCCCGGGTAGGATACACGAGGCTGCCTGCATTCTCTTGCCCGAGCACCTCGACGAGGCGTTGATGATAGTAGCTTCCTCGTGCGTCGAGTAGATCGGCCGCGGCCGAGCGAAGTGGCGACGTTGACAGCGATTCACATGTGTAGAAACTCAACAAAGATGTCCAGTGACTATCAATTAAATCAAGGGGTTATGAAGAGGAATTCATTCCTATCCGTCCCGAAATCGGCACTAAGATGTCCCAAATTTGCCCTCGTGTTGATTCTATTGCGCTTTCCGCCGCTCAAAAGCGTCGCATCGACCAAGTGTTTTCGCACCTGATCTCGCCAATTTAAGATTAATTCAACAATAACTTTAATAGCTGATTCGGCTTTGTCCGTGCCGTAAATCCGATCGCGGGCATGATAGTCGAATCCGCGCGGGCTCTCTCACGTACCAACAGCCCGCAGCCAACGTGGAATAGAAAATGAAAGCTGTCTATTTCGACGAAAGCGGCCAGACGGGGGCGAACCTCTTCGACCGCGACCAACCGTTTTTCACAATCGGCAGCACGGATATCGAGGCTGGCGAAGCGGCCGACATTATCGCCACTTGCTTTCCCCGACACGCCGGAGACGAACTCAAGTCGAAACGTCTGTTCAAGCAGCCACGAAGCCGCCCCGGCCTCATAGAGTTCGCCAGGGAAATCGGAAAGCGCCCGAACAGTTTCTGCGGTAGCCAGATCGACAAGAGGTTCGCTATCGTCGGCAAGATGGTGGACAACATCGTGGAGCCTCTCCTGCATTCCAGAGGTTACGATTTCTACACCGACGGATACGCGCGGCGATTCGCAAACACCATGATGGCGGTATTCGCGGACATCGAAGACCAGACCTCAGTCGACATGCTGCTTCAAACCTAAAACGCGTTCGCGCGCAAGCCCGACGCGGAGACTCTGAACCAGCTACAAGCTGCCTTCGCTGGACTACGTGGTATTCCCGAAAAGGCGCGAGACTATATCGGCCTCATGGAAGCGGGAGCCATTGAATTTGACGAACTCAACGACCTCCCCTCGTTCAGAGACACCAACGACATCCACGTTACCGCCGTCCTGCAATGCGTAGATTTCTGGCAGGACATGATCGCTGAGCCCTTCGACATCGTCCACGACGAAAGCATCCATTTCTTCGAGCGGGAGGACCGATGGCTGCGCATGATCGACAAGACGATCGCGCCGTCCGAAATACTTTTCGGCACGAAGACCCTCAACTTGCCGCTTCCAGTCAGATCCGTAAGCAGCGCGCGGAGTCACGAGTGCGCCTCGCTCCAGCTCTGCAATCTTGTCGCGGGGTTTCTGAGTAGGGCCTCCAATCGAGATCCGGACTTCCGGCGCTTTTTCCGTGCGGCATTCGACGCCGGTTTATGCGAACTTACCGTTTTCCCCCTTGGTCCCGACAGGGACTTCGTCACCGGACCGCCCAGCAGCGCGAAGGGGCCGGACGCGCTAGACCGGATGATCGAGGCGATGCGGAGCAGGGCCTCCGGAACTCGTTCGGGCATGGAGTGAGCGGGAGAGGGGCGCGTCCCCTCGGCGGCAGCCAACGGCCGGGGCTTCGACCATGCCGTTCAATCTAGCCTGGTGTCAATTGGCGCGCATGCGGATTGGCTTCGGGCCAGCGGACAATAGACGCGGGATGTCCAGACGACGCAGTATCATCTGCCCGACTTCGTCCAGCGGGAATGCCGGGTCAATGTCGTTGATATCCATCATGGCATCGAAATCGCCTCGACGAAGCATATGCTCCCTTTTGACTCGCGCAGACGTGATGTAGGCACTGTCAAACGACACGACGTCATCAGCCTTGATGGATACGGTCGTTCCCGGTGTTGCGTTCGAAAACGCTCCGATCTCCAATAGCCTGAGAAAGGTGAGACGCTCGAAGCCGAGAAGCCTGTTGATGGCCTTCGGAGACAAGGTCACTTCCGCGCAGTGCCGGATCACCTCCCACAGGTCTACCTGGACGGCATCCAGAATCGACCGGTGTTCAGCATATGCCATGTGTCTGAGCCGACCGTCGAATACTGCCTTCAAGACATCATCGTGACCGGAAACTATGCTGAGTCGCAACGCCCTGAGTGACTGCAGCTGACTGGGATTGTAGTTCGCCCGCGAGATCAGACTTTCCTTCAGGGCGATCGCGAGTGTCGGCGAATATCTCTGCTTCAAGCCGTAACCCTTCATATCGCGCTTGACAGCGGCCGGAAGGATTTCCATTTCGGCCAGCCGGCGGCAATCGTGGATATTCCATCCGAGTATTTCGCTGACGGCGGGCATGAGGATCGTATCAGATAGGTCCGCCACTGCTCTGGATGCAGTAGCGGCATCCACGAACTGACCGAACTCCGGCTTGTCCATCTCTTCGACCGAGGAGTTTTGTTGAAGATATCTGGCGACCGTCGTGGGATGAACGCGTGCCTTCCGAACCAAGGCGTTCATGTTCACCGTCCCCGTATCGCCGACCTTCCCGAAAATCCGGGCTGCGGGCAGAGTGGCTACGGCTCTGGCCGCATGCTCACGCACCAGTTCCCTGACCCGGTCGTATTCGGTTCCTCGGGTGGGTCTGGTCAGGAGAAAATACAGGTTTCCGTAGATGGCGAAACCGCCCCTGATACTGCTTTCCGATTTTTGCGCCGCGAGCCTATCCAGTATTGCGAAGACGCCTTCCCTGCCTCGCCCGAGAGCGTCGAACCCCAGTTGGCTGGCGACACTGAGGGTGTCGTTGGACGCGCCTCTCACGTGGAATTTCCGACCGTGGACAGACGCGAACCCGAAAATCTGGCACAGGTCGATCGCCGTCTGCAGGGAAGCGCCGTCGAGGAGTTCGCCGTCCCTGCGCAAGCCCGACAAACGTCGCTCCACGAACTTTTCGAATGCCGTCGACGAAAGCTCCGAGGATGTCGTCAGCCCGTCGGCTATTTCGCGTTGGGCCTTTTCAAGCGTGCGGTACAGATCCGGTATGCCGTCGAAGTTGACGGCGACTGCCGTGAAGGTCCGGTCATGGCGCGGGCATGACACCACCGCAGGGACCATCCAAACCGCCCGGGCATACATTCGCGTTCCTGGCTTGCACGAGCTGTTCCGCTCGTCTTCCTGCAGGCAATGCGAGCAGACCCGAAGCCTCGTGCGCTCTATGGCAAGTCGATGGAAGGTCTCGCCCCGATATTCGGTGACGGTGCCTTTCACCCTGACGGCGCGCGAGTAGAGCACTTCGGCAGGAATGCCGGTGACGTGTGAAAGCTTGTCCAGTTCAGCTCTATCGCCATGGTGGACCCTGAGAGGGCTGAGCGCGAAATCCTTCAGGAAACCGGATAGCGTGTTCCGGCCATTGACCCGCGCCATCCTGGAGAGGAAGCTCGCCAGCGTCTCGTCGTCGTGGAACGGCACGCGCAACATCGCGCTCATTTTCGGACCGCCTGGCCCGCTAACACCGTCCGCGGGCCAGCGGCGCGGTGCGAAGACGAAAGCGCGCGCGCACAACCGTGCGCGACCATCGGACGCTTTGCGGAGATGCGACGAAGGACCGTCATGTAGCTGTTTTCCCATTCGGCCCGCCTGTCGGCGACATGCGTGCGGTGTTGGTATTCTCGGCCACCGAGAGCGCAAGGCGCATTGCCCTGGCGCGACCTGTCTCCGACCGGCCAGCTTAGAGCCTCGGCGTCTCGGCCATCTTAAACGTCCGCGTGAGGGAGCCGTTTCGTGACACCTCGCGCGTGATGCGCCGCCAGTCCGGCGAGAGGAAAACATTGCTCTCGCGGGTGCAACGGGAGAGCCTCTTGTAGCCTTCCACGAAATGCTCGTGTTTCATCGTGCCCTCATTCCCGTCGTCCCAAAGTGCCACCTCGATCGACATCTTTGTAAGCTGGATCGACAGCCCAAAGCGCCACAGAGCTCCATGCTGCAGCCTCAGGATGAACTCGTCGGTGGTGTGCGCGCTCAATCTCAGCCCTGCCGCGTCGGTCAGTTGTCCGATCATATTCTTCGTATTTTCGATCGTTTCGGGGCTGCCCGTTAGCGCGTCGAGCGGAACTTCGCGCGTGCGACGATCCATCTGCTGCCATTCGTCCCGGTTCACGAACTCCATGACATCCGGCATACCGGCGATGATCAGCCACAACGGCCACTCCTTGTCCTGCATAAGGAGCTTGATCTGGTTTGCCAGATGTTCCGCTCCCTTGGCTCCGGGCTTCTTGAGAGCATGTTGAAACTCGTCGAGAAAAAGCACCTTGTGCATTTTGGCGCGCAAACGGTTCTTCACGACGTTCCAGATCTCTCCCTCGTTCGGTGGCTTGGCGAGGGGATAGCCGGAAGCGCGGAGGATCGCGATGCCGAGGTCCTTCGTGGAGCACGATGAGGGTGTCGATACCCGCAGGCAGAACTGGACCTCGTTGCCGTAACCGTCATCGACAGGCTGGAACTCGTCCATTTCGTCGAGCGACGTGTTGACCAGGGTGCTCTTCCCCGATCCCGAAGGCCCGGTGACGGCGACGGCGTATCCCTCGAACGAATGCTGGTTGAGCATGTCCGCGACGATCAGCTCGAGCTCCATCGTCATTTTCCGATCGTTATCGGACATCACATAAACGGCGGCAACCTCCTCGAGCGCCTTAGCCCGATCCAGAACGTGCTGCGACGTGCGGCCACGCATGATCGAGCGGGCCAGATCGTTGCGACTGATATCGGACATCACTTCTTCTCCTTGGCGCTGCGCTTCTTGAATCCGTAAGGCTTTGTCGGGCCGTCCGGCGGGACCGGGGTTTCAGGCCCCCGCGTCTCCGGCTTTTCCGGCGACATCACGGTGAAGTTTCCGGCCGCGGGATTCGGTTTCTTCGTTTTCGGCTTGCTCGGCTTCGGGGGACGTTTGCCTCCACCGCGCTGGTCGGGCGGCAAAAGGCGGTCTTCCGCGGAAACGAAATGCGTCGTGTCGTATTCAGAGCCGTCGGTCGCATAGGGATCCTCGCCCGAACTCTCCCAGTGGCGATCAACGGCCTGGCGGTCCAGCACGCCGTTATTCGACAGTGGTTCCTGCTCGCCGAAGACTTCATGCTCGAAATCGGTGAGGAACTCTGGCTCCACGTCATTAACCTGTTCAACGACCGCAGATTCGCGGCCGTAGTCTCTGGCTCGGCCTTGGTCCCATTTGAACGCCCCAACCTCCGCCTGGAACTTTCGGAGCCGTTCGCCCGGATCTTCGTGAAGGATTGCGCCCGGGCGTCTTTCTGTGCGTTGTACCACGTCGATCGCCGCCTGGAGGCCATCCAGAACGATCTCCTCGGAGTACTTATCCTGATGGCCGATGTTTTTCCTGATGTACCGGACGGTCTCGTTCCATTGTTCGAGAGATTTTCCGACAAGCCCGCTGTGGACCGCGGGCACGTTGATCCAGCGGTTAAGGAGCTTGTGCTTTACGGAGATCGTGGAAATGTCCTCCTCGTTGAGACGAACGACCAGCGTCGAGTCGAACCACTTCTTGCGGATTTCGAGCAGCTTCGGGTTGGAATAATTGTTCCCGAACAGTTCAATCCCCTCGTTGCCAACCCTAGCAAGGATGGTGGAGCCGAAGATCTCGCGGTAGAGCGCTTCGTTCGGCGGCGGGTTGATGCTCCCCTTGGCGTGCTGACTGCCTCGTTCCCACATCTCGAGGGGCGTCATACCAAGGGAACGGTGCTTCGTGTTGTGGTAGCAGTCGACGATGAGGCATACTAAAAGGTCCGCGATTTCCTCGTCAGTCAGACGTGCGTACCTGTCAGAATCGTATTCGTCCCGCAGCAGGACATTCGAGAACGTCCTCCCTGGAAACATATGCACGTAGCGCTGGTTGATCGTCCTGAAGAAGCGCTCCACTCGTCCCCGCAGGTGCGGATGCTTCGACGGGGGAATCCGGTGTTCTCCGGTGTACAGCATGACGGCGAGCTCGAACTGCGCCGCCACGTAGCCCGCTCCTGCATCGGTATGGACCCCTTCCGGTGTCCCGCATTGCGGCCACCCGGACTTCGAGCCGGCTAGCGCGGCAATCTTGTTCTTGGGCCTCGCCACCATCGCCAGCGTGGCGATGGCCGAACTCGCGCTCGGCGCGCCCTTGATGATCTTCATTCCGCAGATGGATCGTGAGAAGGCGTCCAGCGCCACCGACATGTGTACCCTGCCGAGGCCTTCGAGCCTCACCTGGGCCTCCGGATGGAGGTAGTTCCAGAGCTTGTTCTTAGTCAGGAGCGCCTTGACGTCGAACTCATGCTCGTCCATCTCGATGATCTGGAGTGGGCGATCTGGCTGGAGACCTTTCCGCTTGAAGTCGTACTTCCTGAGCACGCGCTCCTTGTTGGTCGAACGCATGGCTTCGTTCAGGTAATCGTTGCCGTCTTTGATGAGCCGCTGGAACGTCGCCAGAGAAGGAAGGCGGATCGGCTCCTTGCCTTCCGCCACACGCTTCCGGTTTTCGAGCTTCATTTCGAGCCAGCATTGCTTCATCGTCTTCTGCTGGGGCGTGCGGTACTCGTCGGCGAACTGTAGATGGAACTCGAGCTCTTCATGCGTGAACTTGCTACCCGAGCCGCTCCGTCCCGCCCGCCTGTCCATCATTGCGGTCGGATGGAGCTGCCCATCCAGATAGCGCTTAATCAGGCGGCGGAACTGTCGTGGACCGACGAACAGCTTCGTCTTGCCTTTTTTTGCGAGGCTGAGGCGGGCCTCTTCAATGAGTTCTGGATTCTCGGCCTTGAAAACCGCGTAGAACCTCTCGATGTCCTCGTCTGAACGGTGGGCCCGCTCTTTGAAATCGTCATCGGAGCATTCCTGGGCGACGAACTCGGAGACCATGCGCGTACGGAGCACGGTCTCGGCCTCGAGTTCGAAGCCTTTCGTTTCACGTGCGCGTTCGATGGCGGCCTGAATCCCGAAATAGTCCTTGTGGACCTCCAGCCTGCCAGCCAGAAGCATCCTGGTGAGCAGTTCGAATCTCGCGGGCTTGGCTTCGGCGTCACGAGTGTTAAGTGCCCGTAGCAACACGCCTCCTTCCCACTTGCCGACGCATCTTGTCTTGCGGCCATCGACAACGACGAGGTCGTCTTCCTCGATGTTGAATCTCGTCGCCGTCTTGAAGCTCTTGTTGTCGATGACGGTCACGGACGGCCCTCCGGAACGAGGCGCACCCAAGAGTGGAATTCGAGGTTTACCTGATCCGCGCGAGCATGATGATGCGCGACCAGCCCACGCCCGATAAGGGACCAAAGCGCCGTCCAACCGCAGGAGACCATTACGCCCTTGAGATTGGAAATCAGATCATAGACGCGCGCGCGGCCACCCGCGTCGATCAGGGCCTTCATCACCAACTGCGTATTCCCCTCGTTGTTCATCCGCCGTGCGCGGACAATCTCCGAGGCGCGGTAAACAGCCGGTTTCGAGATTTCCTTTTCGGTCCACAACTCCGCGAAATGCGCGTGATTGTGCAAGTCATAGTTACAAATCAGTTCAAGGTCGCTTTCGACCTCAGGTGCATGGTTTTCGTTTCGCACGGCATAGAGGCCACGACGACCCGTGCGGTAATCGACGCACAAGTCGAAGTAGTGCTTGTGCCAAACGTCGTCGCGCTTGAACCACACTGGGCCGAACTGGGGACGGATCGCCACGACATTGCGATCCGCCAGGAAGATCATCATCGCGCTGGCCTCGAGGCCGCTCTCAAGCCGCACGCGGGTATTGGTGTTGGGCTCCACCTTCTGGACGCGGTTGCTGGCGATGGTCTTCCGGTGCCTGTCCTTGTTCTTCATCGGCACCACGCGGTCCGGCGTGCCGGGTTCCGGATGCACGCTGTCCCAGATGATCTCCGGTTCATCCGCGGCGGGAAGGGCGAGGAGGCGTGACGACGCGCTGTCTTGCTCCCTGAGATAGTCGGGATCGGCGAAATGGGTCCTGCGTTCCCACGCCTTCGAAATCGTGTCGATGCCATTGCTGCGCTCGAGCATGGTCGCGATGATGAAGTTCGGGTCGATACCAGGCATTTTTGCCCCCTTACGCACACGCGTTTTCGATGTCGGAGGCGGCCAGGCCTCCGGCGTACGATCAAGCGAGGGCCTGCAAAGAGCCTTCGCTACGCTGGCCGGCGTATTCGACGGTCGACCGTGGGGGAGGGAAGGGTGTTGAAAGATCCGAGCGGAGGGACGGCGTGTGCCGATGCTGCAGTTTCGGAACGGGCTGTCATGAACGCGTCACGGATGCAGCGTGTCGCGCGCAGGTAGTCAGCAATGTGACATGTGCAGTCCATGACGGCAGCCTAACCTTGATTGGAATCGTGTTCCGGCGATCTTCTATTAAGACGAAGGTTATCTTGAGGCCCGGCGGTCGAGAGTTTCGCCTTCGACGCGGACCTCCCTGAGTACGCGATGGAACGTCAAGCTCGACGGCGTCCGCAGCGGAACGAGCCGTCCGTGAAGCCGACCGCTGTTCACGTGTTGAATGAGTGCGGCCATTTTGAGGTAGCTCTCCTTCATGGTCGGGTGGTTTCGGTCAGCGTGATGGGCACGGCACCGGGCTACGATGAGGGCCTCTTCCTCCTGGCTGAAGTAGCGCAGGCTACGCTTAGCGCATTTCCCGTTCTGGCCATCAATGATCGGGTGGTTGTCGCGTTCGCAGGTCATCTCAGGTCAACTCCTTCGTGTAACATCGCCTCCGGAGCCGAATGACACCCGGATTTACCTCAGGACGGCGTTCGCTCGTGCGAGAACCGTACTACGCTATGCTGCGTATGAGCGGCCGACGACGCTGCAGAAGAGCGACCCCGCGTACATCAGGAGTACCTTGGCGCGGATCAAATGCATTTTGAAACGTCGAAACCATGCATGACCCTTTCGATCGCGGATCGAAGATTGCACTACGAGAATCGCGCGGGGAGCGCCCCGGCGTGCCACACCGAGCTATATAGCTATCGCGCGGAGTGCCGCGTCTCTGGCGATGTGGTAAACTGTGCTCATTTGAGCCCTCGTTCGTTTCAATGGCGTTCTGCTAGCACTTTTTATCAGTATTTCAAAGTCTAAAATTGGAAATCAGTAATATTTTTTCTCAGAAGTATTCCGATGGGCGATTTAATAATCATTAAGATTAACAAATATATTCCATCATTGCTTGCGAGAGGCAAATAAGTCAATTCCGTATCATTATGGCGCACTGGAACAATCGCCGCGATGTGGATATCCTCGGGAAAACTGGCGACCATGCCACGCTTCCATTCACATGGTCTCCGCGTCCCGGTGTCAAGAGAAACTCGTCTCCGCCTTTCGATCCATAAGGCGGGCTGGATGTTGTCACCTATCCCCGTTGGGATATCAGCTGATTTGAGCTCGAGCTTGGAAAACCTACGGTGAATTTCAGGGCGATGAAAGATCATTCCATTAACCTGAGACGGTGGAAACGCGGGGGTAATGTTCGCTTGCAATAGGATCGCTCTCATTTCTCGACTTGCAATTCGGTTGGCCCTCGCGAGGCTGCGAAGGGCTACGTAGCGGCGTGCGAAACTCGCCAGTTCGTTTCTGTGGAAGTTCGCCGGGTTTCCCTGATTATCAATGGACGCCGAAACAATGCCGAGTGACACGATCTTTTTCAGGGACGACTGATCGATCTGGAGAAACTCGCGAGCTTTGCGGCCCCCCAGCAGCCCTTCTAAACCGAGTGCTCCGACGAGCATCGACGTCTCGACCCGCAAACCTCCTAGCAGCGGCTTCGAACAATCAAACTCGAAAATGGGGATACGTCCGCCCAGTATTGCCGTTAAAGCATCGCCGACTTCACAGCCTGCATCCCTGACCGCTGTCCGAAGAGATGTTGATATGGTTTTCCCGGGCCCGGCGAGTGAGATCAGTTGAACACGCAAAATCTCTAAATGAGTGCGTAGGTAGAGGTCGTTCTTCGATGGCGACGGCGATCTGGCGCTGCCGACCAACGGAATCAAAAAGCCTGAAACCACGAGACTCCTCAGTTCACCGGGTGAACAGCCAAGCAAGGCACAGGCTTCGGGTCCGTCGACCGTATTGCGAAGGGCCAGCATAGCCGAATGGGCAATTTCCGCATCGACAAGCTCTTTTCCGTGCGCCGCCACTCTGCTTCCGATCAGACCGTGCTGCCTGAGATAAGTACAGGTCGTCCGGAGAGATACGCCAGCAACTTTCGAAATCGTTTCGATCGGCACGAGAGCTTCGGTGCAACCGGGGAATGCCCCAGGAGAAAGCCGCGGATAACGCACCATCGCGTGAGCGGCTAAAATAGCGCGGACGGGTTTGTAGGCGGACGGGCGGCGTCCGAGGCAATCGAAAACGCCGCCATACAGTTCCGCGCAGTTTCGCGAGTCAGCGTTGAAGGCGGGAGCGATTTTATCCAGGAGGTCCTGGATCCCGCTTTCACCCTCTCTCAGGACGTCGTGGCCTCTCATCCGGGCTCTCCGCAAGGTCTCGAAGTCGGGTTTGCGGTGGCTATAACTCCGGCCGAAAATCGAAGCCATGCCGACGTGGGGAGACAGCTCTATGCATGCGGAGAGCGAGAGCGCGTCAAGAACGGGACCATGGCGAGCATATCCGGAAAGACGTTCTGAAACGAAGATGTCGAAGGTGTTGGGTGCGATTCGCTCCGGGGAAGCTGATGGCCGCACATATGAAAAGCTCTGATCGAGCGGCACGTACGCTTCCAACGATCTAGCGGACCATGCGGTTTCTCGGACGGTGACGAGCCTGCGTGAATGCCGGGTACAGATTTCTGCGGAATGGAGTGACCATACCGTCCGCATATAGCGTCGCGTTCCAGGCAAGCGCCCTTGGTCCGAGTCATCTTCGGCAATGCATTCGGGGCAGTAGTGGACCGCACCATAGGACATGATGCCCGCGAAGAACGTTTCCCCACCAAAGCGAACACATCGGCTTCCGAGGAGGGCCAGCCGACGCTTCTCAAAAAGGTCAGTCGGATATTCGAGAGCGGAGGCGATCGCGGCGGTCGCCGCACTTTCGCCCCTGACGATGCCGCGGAAGTCCAGCCCGAGATCGGAGCAAAAATGCCGAAGCTCCAACCGCCCATTCGCCGCCGCCGTCCTCGCCAGGAAACTCAGAAGCAGCTCATCCGCGAAGAACGGAACACGCAACAGGCCGCGCATGTCAGAATGGCCCCGGCATCGCTGCGCAGGCCCATTCTTCCAGACCATAGACAGGGTCGTGCCTTGAGTCATGAACGGGATGGGTACGCGTTTCATCATGCCCGGCGATACCGCGTCGCTCGGAAGCCAACACGATGGCGTCGATTCCCGCGCGCCGCTCACGGATAATGTCGAGGATCAGTTTGTAGTCCATGGAATTTCTCCCCACGCGAATCCATTGACCGGGACAGCCAATCCCGGACATGACAAAACCGAGGCGATCTGCTTAGGCGGATCACCCACGGCACGCTGGCCGACGTATTTCGATGTCGGCTGGGGAGTTGAGAGAGGACATAGCTGGGAGAGTGTCGTGACCGGCGGCCGAAAGAACACTCACAGCGAAATTGGTTGCCGAAGTCCGAAAACCTGAGCCTCGCGGCGTTGGAAGGAGCGGAGTGGAAGCATTGTATCGCAGATTGCTGACGGTCGAGGAAACCATCCGATCGGCGCGTTCATAGCAATGACAGTAGTTGATGAAGTGATGCATTCCCGTGACCCCTCGATACCTGCGACCGTCTCGCCGCACGAGGTTTCCGACCGGGAGACCTCTGCTAGAGAGAAGCGTGTCCTATGAGTTTCGCTATGCGCATCGGTAGTCTCCATCCAAGGCCTTTAGGCCGGAAATTTCTCTGCCGGAGAATGCTTCCAACGGAGGTTTTTAATTCGAGACGTGCCGGAAAACTACAGATAGTAAGGTGCGACTGTCTCGATATTCACTCGAATGGTTAACGTGGCATCGCACAAGATGAATGTCCTGAGCCTGAGCAACGCGCCCGCGGCGGCAAAAATTTGCCCGTGGGTGTCTTCAGCGCCTACTTGCGCTTGAACAGGTTTAGCTCGGCGGCGACCTCGTTGATGTGCTTCTGGAGATCGGCCATCTAGGCAGAGATATCGTAGAACCACGGGCCGTTTTCTTCGAGCGTCCAGTACCCGAGGTCGTGTCGTCCGTGTCGACGTCGGCCTCGCACTGAAACTTGAAGTGCTCGACTTCATAAACCCAGCCGCCTTCTTCGAGGCCGCACTCGATGATGTCCTCGATCAGTTCGGGAGGCGTGGTCACGAACAGACGTCATGGCGGCAACCTTAGTCCAGTGCGATCGGCCTCGATCCGCCTACGTTTTTGGCGATAGTCGATCGACCGTTGAAGGCGCGTAGACTCGTGGAAGCTAGTTAGATTGCGCGCGGGTTACTCTTACGCAGCGATCGCGGAATGTACCCCCCGCGGCACAGCTTGCATCCCCAACATCAATCAGGCGGAAATCTTCAATTCAGCCCGGGCGTAGGCCGCGTCGCGCTTGTCCCGTTCGACGGTCGTGTAACCGTAGTCGAGGAAATCCTGATAGCTCCAGCCTCTCGTGTGCTTCCACACTACATCCGCGACGTCCTTCACCGGAACTTCGTCGTAGACCCATGGGCCGTCGTGCTCGGCATCCCAAGCATCGGAGGTTTTGCAGCATCCGAACCACCACTCAACCTCTTCGACGAGGCCTCCGCTACCACGTAGCCCACAGCGCCTCACGTCCCTGACATGCTCCTCGGATTCGTAACGGAACCACTGAAAGAAGTGCGCAGCGCACTGTGTGGTCAGGTCTCTTACCAGGATCGGGGGAACGCAGTATTCAAGCTTTTTCTGGGCCTTGGCCATCTCGTTTTCTCCATATTGTGTAACAAGCGTGGCGCGGATTTTTCGAACCGACAAGCCCCTTGTTTTCGAATATTTGGTTCACGCCGCTCCGCCTATGTCGCGTCGTCGTCCACGGTCATTTCGCAGGTTGTCGACTTGCAAACTCCGGTCCGTCGATGACGAAGCGTGATTGTAGCGCCCGTAACATACCACTGCGTCGGCGCTGCCGGAGTTGATCCCTTCAATGGTAACCAGGACGTCGACCGGGTGCACTCATGACCGGCAGTGCGATCGATTGGGGAACACAACAGGCGTATGGGAGCGCTTTTTGAAGCCATGGCTTCCGCCTCCGCGGAGGATTTGCGAGAGAAACTCGACGCGGCACTGCCGATCGGCATCTACACGACGGAAGAGTTCCTCCGTGTCCTTTCCTCACCCGAGGAACTGGAAAGGGAAACGCGACCGGCACTCTTCGCCGAAAAGACCCTGCAGTAGGCGTACGCCCTCCACTAATTTCAGAGCGGCGCAAGCGAGATATGAGGAATCGGCCCGAGAGCCAGGACCCTGACTTCCTGATCCGGCGCTTTGATCGTCGGTTCGTAGATCCAGTCGCTGGCGTATAGATTGCCGAGTAGATCATCGCCGCCATCGACGTCGCCTCTCTTTTCGAGAACCTCATGCGGCCACTCCGGGACGCCTCCGAACAGCCTGAATTCCGTCGAGACGATGCCTCCGCCGGTGCGGAATTGAACCCAGTAACCGATCGCGTCCACCGCATCCGGAACTTCGAAAAGCTTGAGCTTGCGCGGTCGATGCGATGCCCGGTCTATGTCCTTTCCGCGAAACCAGCCGTCATGCTTTCCAAGGTCCTTCAGCTTCGACACGATGGCGGCCGATAGCGAGCCATCTCCGATTACCGGCTGTCCCGACAGGTATTCCTCCTCTTCCTCGTCCAGCTCGTATTCCATCTCGATCTCGTGAGTGCCCGTCGCTGCCGAATACAAGATGGGAATGTGAGCTTCGTCACTTGTTGACCAGATCATTCCGCCGACCATGCCAAGCCCGCTCGCGCCCTTATATTCTCCGCGCCTTTTGGATACCCCGTGGTCAGCCATCTCGTCGAGATGGTCGGCAATGTCGTCCAGCTCGCCGCGCACCGAGGTCACGAACCCGTAGCCCGCGCGATAAGGCGTAACGTCCCATTCGAACACCCGCTCTTCGTAGAGGGTGGTCTTGACCGATCCGTCCGGCGCGACGACGTGCGTCAGGCACCCCTCGAACCGGGGAGCGACATCGAAGTCGATGTGATGCCAGGTGCCCGAGAAAATGATCTTCAGCGTTTCCCCGGTTCGCTTTGCTTCCGCCGCGGCTACGAGTTCTCTGCGATAGCGGTCAATGAACTTCGCAAGTTGCCCGGTGTCGTGCGAGGGCCCGCCGTTGACAAACCCCCGGATAGTATCTCCGTCGATTTCGATAGCCGCATCGGGTCCCGCAAACACCGGGCGGGCCGTGACATTTGAGGACGACCGGTCGGTCAATTCGGCCTTAAACCCAGGAAGTCGAAACTGCGACAAACGATAGAGATGGGTCTCAGTCACTGGATGGCTCCTTTTGGCAAAGCGATACCGCGCTCGCCGGAGTACCTGGCGGGCTGCGTCATTCGTCTGTTCGATTGGCTGCCTGCGGGCGGGCCCTATAGAAAGTGTTTCCCGGATTTTCGTCTCCCGCAAGAGCGAAATGGATCACACGGAAACGATGGCGACATGACGTTTAGGCTGATGCTGTTCATACCGAGTGGCCGTTTGCCGAGGATGGGTGTCGAGAGAGAGGCCAGTTGAAGTATGGGGCGAGGCGCAGGAGCAGGAAGGCTGTATCTCAGAAGCTTTTCCACGGAGGCAGATTCTCAATCGTGCGCGAATGTCGGGCCTCGCGCGATGTGCCTGCGGCGCGGCCGCCGGTCCTCTTATGTCAAACTAGGTCGGCGGGCTCGAGGTATGGATTGGGAAGGCTAGGCAGTCGATCGCTACGAGGCGCGCCAAAGGGTGTTCCAAAGCGAGACACCACAGAACCACCGCGGCATTACTTTAACCGATTGTTCAGTCTACGCTGAATAAGCTGGATTGCCGGCCGCTTTCTCACTCCGGCGATCTATTCAAATCCAGGAATTCGCGTATACCGGCCGGAGTTTCGAACGGAGTTCTCATGTCCATTCTGTTGGTCTGCATAGGCAAGTTCATAGGAGGCTTTACGGCCCAGGACTTGTATTGCGTCAGCCAACGAAAGGACATGACATGGCTCTCGGATCGCTCTCCAACGAAATCCTGAACACCCTCTGGACGAAGGCCTACAGCGAACGGCACGGCGTGTTTCCGTTGTTCCAGTTCGTGATGTCGCTCGCGCCGCGCCGCGACGAAAGCCGCAGTCTCAAGGGAGATTTTCTCGTCGCCTCCGATAAGGGATTGGCCCTGAGAAAGGGTGTCGGCAGCTTCGGCCGTCACGAGATCGCCGTGTTGATCGAAGGGGAGATCGGCGTCGCGGATATCCTGCTCGCGCTTCCCATGCCGCTCGATTGCGAGGCTCTCGAATTCGCCGGCTTCCTGGCAAAAAGTCACGCCGACCTCCGTGTCGACATTCCCGCGGATATCCGCCGACGTGGCGAGGACGCCCTTCGAGACTTCCTCAAGGCCGTGATGCGCAAGGCGCGACCGTCGCGGCGCGTCCGTCACTAGACGGGCGCAGATCGTCCTTTTCAATCCTGTTCACGGACAGGGCTGCCGTCGAATTTCGTGGCAGCCCTGTCCGGCCTACGTCGATAAACGGGAATTCAGAAATGACCGATGGCATGTTGTTCACGGACCTCGTGGAAGAGATCAAGGATTTTGTCGGCTTGCTCTCGAGTACGGAGCAGGCGTTCGGGCCGTCCACCGTGGTTTTGAAGCACGGCCGGGCGTTCAAGCCATCCGTCGATAGAACGCCATGGTTGAAGCGCGGGAAACCTCGTGACTGTTTCAACAACGCAACGGCTTATGCCGCGGTCCGAGATGACGTGTTGTACGCCGAAGGATACGCGGTTGGCCCGGAGCTTGTCATGCCCGTGCAGCACGCCTGGCTCGTGGACCTTAACGGCCGGGTGATCGATCCGACCTGGATCGACGTCGACAACCACGCCTATTTCGGGATCGCGTTCGATCGCAGGTTCCTTGTTGAGCAATTGGCCGAAAATGGCGGGCAGGCCGGAATTCTGGTCAATCTCCATCTCATTCGGCGATTCCTCCGCGATCGGCACGACATCGAGCAGGTTATCCTGGACGGGTCGGCAACCATGTCGGCGTCCTTCTGAAAGGCAGCTGCTGCGCGCACGGAAGATGCGGATCGATGGATGAGGCGGTTTGAACAGAATGCGTGTTCGGGGTTGCCAGCCTATCAAATCCGGGTCAGCATTTCATCATCGACCTACTCACAGGTCCCATCCCCAGCAAGCGCCGCAGAGCTGGCGTCGGCCGGAAATCCGTCCGGCCGACCGTGACTGTCCGTGGCTTTCAGGAAGCTAAACGAATGACGTCCGATCTCTATCGCATCTCCCGATACAAGCGAGCTCCCCAGCGTGATGCCGCATACCCCGACACTCGCTGGTACGAAGGTCAATTGGTATTCGCGGGTCCGGATGCCGCCATTAAAGTGATCGGAACGAACGTCAACGGCTATATCAGTGGCGTCGCATCCCACCCGGAGGGCCAGCTTGCCGCGCTTATCGCCGACTATGAGGCATCTATCCTCAAGGGGGCGGGAGCGTTGAGGCTGGCGGATACGGCCGCGGTCGTCCTGTCGGGAAAATGGCATCACGTCGATCCAGATCAGGAACCGAGGTTCGAAGCCTACTTGGTACATCTGGTTGCGGCCGACGGGAATGTCGTCACGCAGCGTTATGCTTCTGAAATCTTCGACTGGGACAAGGAGGGATATAACAACGGCAGCGGATTTTTCGCGGGAGGAGGGCAGGGGCTCGACGAAGATGCTGCGAATCTCCAAGGCCACGCGGAGCTGAAGCTCGAGCCGGGGAAAATCTCGGCAGCGTGCGGGATGCATGCTCTTGAAGGCGTTGTCTGGTTTCCTGTAGACGATCAGCGTTTGCCGATCGTCTATTCGAACGTCAACGGGCCCGACGCCCCCGCACGGTCCGTGGATGCCGGAAGCAACGAAGATCCCGCCGTCTCCTACAAGCAGTTGGGCGACGGTACCCTTCTTGGAGAACTGAGAGCGAGATCGCAAGCCTTGAAGGAATCACCGGGCATTTTCAGGGGCAAAGCTGTCGACCGCCCAACGCACCGACCGGTGGAAATGACGCTCGGCGAGGCATTCGCGTCCACCGACGCGCTCGGATATTGGTGCCAAATCCATGACGGGGTCAATGAGCCCTTCACGGCGTTCGAGCTTATGCACGATGCTGACTATCTCGAAGAGGTTCTCACGCGGGTGGACGCTCAGACCGACCAGTGGACCTGTCGGAGCTTGTATACCAGCGAGTGGAAACCACTCGGGCGCGCGATGCCCAAGTATCGGAGGCGAATTCTCGCCGTCGGTAGCCTGCCGGCTATCAGTCGCGATCCGCTGTAAGGGACGGAGCGATCTTGCCCACTATGGGACAATGTTTCCTTCGGTATCATATTTCGATTTCCACGATCCGTGGGCGGCGACACAAGTCGGTAACCCGCGCGCGAGCCCACAGTCCGGTGGAGCTTGCCCCGTCAAACTCGAATCCGGGTTAGCTAGGAACCGAAAGAGGCAGTGGAAAATTGTGGGGGTAGCCCAGTTGACTCCAATGCGTTTGTTCCCTAATTGTTCTTTCCATGTTTAAATCGCTGACCCACTCGATACGAATACGTTGACCTGCTGACCGCACAGCGGCCCCGTCGTCAATGGCTATTTGTATTGAGGAAGTCATGCGAACCTATGAGCGTTCCGCGGCTGACGCCGCGCGGGAGAAGCTTCCCGCGAACACCAGCTTTCATCCCCTGGCTACAATCAAATGCGATGGTCCTGCTTTGTTTCGAACCCAGGCGGCGCGCGATGTCGCCTGCCTGCTGGACGTCGATCAGAATGTCTCGTCCTGGCAATGCCAGCCACTCAATAGGGGAGGGAATGCGGAACAGGGAACGCCAGATTTCCTTGTCATGTACGCGGACGGCCACCAACGCTTTCTGGACGCGCCGGACCGGAAAGCGTCAGATATGACCTTCCGCGAACGACTACCAGGTGAGTATCGCCAGCTGTCCCGTGCCGAGGTCTACGACGGTTATCGGCTTCAGAACACGCGTGACCTCCTTCAATATGGAAGATGGCGCACGAGCCTTGGAGACCGGGTCCGCTTGCTGGCCGCTCTCGACGAAAACGGGAGCCTGACGCTTGCCGAGTGCCTCGGCGCGATCCAGGAGACCAAGCCCGTCGCCGGGATCGCGTCGCTCATCCTTTCCGGTTTCATCGAGGTCGATCTCGACGAAGCCTTACTCGGACCCGAGACCACGGTGCGCCGAATACGTCCCTGAAATCAAGCGCCCTTCCAGCCGGATTTCAGAGAGACAAAAATGATCACCAAACGCCCCATTTCGCCTGCCCACCACAAGCCCTCTTTCCCGACCGCAGTAATCATGTGTTCCGTTAGGAAGGCCCTCCGACCGTTCCTCAACCATCCCGATGCCCGGTTTAAGGCATTGCTGCAGATGCCATATGGTTTCAACGGCGAAAGCATCTTTTTCCAGTTGGCGATCACGGAGCTTATGCAATCGGAAGCGCAGTACGACGAGTACGGCAACGACCGTTTGTTCATCGCGCGCCTGGATGAAATCTCGATCGTGAATTCCCTGAGGAAGGTTTTCGATGCAAAACGCACGGTGCTTCTCTGCAGCGATCTCGATGCGCTTGACCCTAACATCAGGTTGATCGCCGACGTCGAGATCGTACTGGAACCGCCAAGGCCCGCCCACTACCTTGCCGCCGCCAGGGAGATCGGCCTCAAGGATATGACGAGGGAGGACGCCGAGTACCTCGCCGGTCTTGATTTCGAACGGGTAAAGATGGCAGTGAACGAACACCGGACCCTGCGTTCAGCTATCGGGCGTCTGCGGAGAGTCGAGGCCGCTCAAGCTGCCAAGGCCAGCGTGCGCCCACCGCAACCGAACAAGGCAGACAGGACCCTCCACGAGATGTCCGGGTATGGTGAGGCCGCCGACTGGGGCATCCAGCTCGCCGAAGATCTCGCCGCATGGCAGTCGGGCAAGATCGATTGGCAGGACGTCGATCGCGGCGCGGTTCTCTGTGGTCGACCCGGGACGGGCAAAACCACCTACGGTCGGATCCTGGCCGCGACATGTGGCGTGCCGATCATCGAGACATCGTCGGCCAGGTGGCAGGCAAAGGGGCACCTCGGGGATATGCTCAAAGCCATGCGGCAGGCGTTCGAACTGGCCGACAAACACGCGCCCTGCATCCTTTTCATCGACGAGTTCGACGCCTTTGGGGACCGCAGTAGCGACACA
The DNA here is from genome assembly GCF_014196765.1 of Mycoplana azooxidifex. Taxonomy (GTDB): domain Bacteria; phylum Pseudomonadota; class Alphaproteobacteria; order Rhizobiales; family Rhizobiaceae; genus Mycoplana; species Mycoplana azooxidifex. The sequence continues at coordinate 55,769 of NZ_JACIEE010000012.1, read as the reverse complement.
GCCGGGGACAATCTCGACTACAAGCGTCAGGTCATCAACGCCCTACTCGAGTGCCTCGATCCTCCGGCCGGAAGGCCGGGTGTGGTGGTGGTCGCGGCAACGAACTTCCCCGAGGCGATCGATTCGGCACTGCTAAGGCCGGGACGGCTGGAAAGGCTTATCGGAATTCCGCTTCCCGACGGGGCCGCGCGCGAAGCCATCCTGCGGCAGCACCTCCGCGGGCTGACCGCGCCTGACGACCTACGGCAGTTCCGGGAGATGAGCGCTGGATACGCCGGGGCCAACATCGAGCTTATCGCCCGGGGAGCTCGCCGTCGTGTGAGGAGGGAGGGGCGTGCGCTCGAGGAGAAGGACTTGCTGGACGCGCTTCCGCCAAGTCGGATGCTGTCCGACGCCGAGCTGCGGCGGGTCGCGATCCATGAAGCAGGCCACGCTCTCGTGACACTGGTCGCGAGCCCTGACGAGCTGCTTTGGGTGGTCATCAATCGGCGGATCGCGCTCGACGATACGGGAAGCACGCTGGGCCACGTGGAATATCGCCGGAGGCAGAGCGTTTGCGAGACGGAGGACAGCCTGATGGCCCGTATTGGCGTGCATATGGGCGGAATTGCCGCAGAGCGGGTAGTGTTCGGCCATCATTCGACAAGCGGGGGTGGCGCGCAGAATTCGGACCTTCGCATCGCCACAGAGCTCGCGACGGCCGTCGAGCGCCAATATGGCTTCGGGGAAAGCCTTGTACTCGACATGGGAAGCGGCCAACGCGCGTTGGAAGACCTGCGAGCTCGGGACCCAAGACTCTGGCGAGCTGTCGATCACCGCCTCAAGTCGTCTCTCGATAAAACGGAAGCGATCCTGGCAGAGTACCGGGACGAGCTCGACGTTCTTGCGGCCATGCTAATGGAGCGAGGGAGCGCTAGCGGCGCGGAAGTGCGGAACCTGCTGTCGGTCAGCGGTGACAGGCTTGCCCGGCCTGTCCCGGGACGAGAGGGCTCGTCGCGCTGGCCCTTGCGCGCGAAACCCCGGTGGGAGCTGAAGCGATGAACGATTGGGAAATGACCGCGCCCGACGGCAGGACGCTCGAGACCTATTTGCGAGATTACAATCTCATGCTCGAACAGATCGCTTCCGGCACCCCGCCAACACAGGAGGAGCTTTCGGCGGCTCCGCTGATTACCCACTGGAAGATCGAAGAGGTGATTTACACATCAGGCGAACGGTATCGGCATATTTTCGGAAACTTCGAAGGCCATCCGTTCATCGTCGAAGGAGGCTTTGGCCGTACCTCTCCACTGCTGCAGCTCGACCGCGGTATGACGTGGGCCAGATGCCGCAGCAGGGTCTACCGACTGCAGGAGCCCTATCCCCAGTGGAAGGCCGGATGAGCGCCATCCGTTGGCCTTTGTCACGGGTGCGACGTCAGGTACTCGCGACCGTGCTCACTCAAATCGAACGCCAACTGAGCGCCCATCATACGCGGGGCGAGAAACCTCGATTACATCACGCCCTTGTCGGGGCGCATCCAGTAGTCGTCGAAATCGAACGAGGCGGGAAAACATCCCTCCGGCAGCGACGTCCGGGAGCTTCGCGCGATATCAAGGCTCGCGACTGCTCTGCATTGTCCGCTTTGGAGACGCCGCTTGGGCGGACTCTACGGCCGAGATGGGAGCACGAAGAGGAAGGCGTTGTTGTTATCTTTCGAGGCCGCGGACCTAATAGTCTCTGCCCCCCGTGATCCATGTTGGCTCGCCGCCTGAGCCGCCGTGGAGCAGAACTCAGCCATCGATCAGGCCTTCCTCCGCAAGCTGGGATAGCGATGCGATGCCCATGAGCGCCATATCGCGATCAGTCTCCGATCTGAGAATTTCAGCGCAGCGTCGTACTCCAGGCAGGCCAGCGACGGCGGCGGCGTACAGGAAGGGGCGTCCAACGAAGACAAAGCTTGCTCCGAGCGCCAGAGCCTTCAAAACGTCGGTTCCACGCCGAACTCCGCCATCGATCATGACCGGAATCGATACACGTCCAGCGATATCTGGCAAAACTCGTAGCGGCGCGGCCGTTCCATCGAGCTGTCGGCCGCCGTGATTTGAAACGATGATGCCGTCAGCGCCAGTCTCCGCAGCCAGTGCCGCGTCGTCCGGATGCATGATCCCTTTCACCACGAGCTTGCCCTTCCAGCGGCGGCGTATGCGCTCGAGATGGGTCCAGTTCAGATGATCGCGCTTGCCGAAGTCGCGCATAACGTTCGAGGCGATGATCGGTGCGCCGCGTGTCGCATAGGAGTTCTCGAAATGCGGTATTCCGTGCCTGACGATGGTCCTGATGAACGTTCCGATCGTCCACCGCGGGTGAGAGATGCCTTGCCAGGCGAGGCGTATGCTCGGCCGCAAGGGGGTGGAAAACCCCGCACGGATGTTGTTCTCGCGATTTGCCAGGGTGGCCGTGTCCACGGTGAGCAGAAGCGTTTCATATCCTGCGGCGGCAACACGATCCACAAGGGCATCGATGCGATCGGGCTCTCCCGGCAGATATGCCTGGAACCAGGCATCCGGCGAGGCGGCTGCGACGTCTTCCAACGGGATCAGTGAGGAGCCGCTCATGATCATTGGAATGCCTGCCTGTGCGGCACCTTCCGCCAGCACAAGATCGCCACGGTAGGCCATCAACGCGCTGATACCCATCGGGGCAATTCCAAACGGCGCAGCGTAGGTTTTTCCGAAGAGCGTCGTTTCCGTCGAGCGGGCGGAGACATCTCGCAGGACACGCGGCTTGAAGGCGTACTTCTGGAAAGCTTCCTCGTTCATTCGCAAAGACGAATTGCGCTCGCTTGCGCCGGCGATGTAGCCGAACAGCGGTCTGGGAAGGTGACGTCGCGCTCTGTTTTCAAAGTCATCGAGACAAAGGAAGTCTCTCAGGACACGGCTGGTACAGCCGCCAGTTCGGGAGGGTGACATGGCCAACGTCTTTCAGCGACTTATGGGGCGCGGTGCAGGAAGGCGAAACGGTCCTGCACCGCAGATTTTTGTTTAGTCTTCGCTTGCCTCGAAGGCTTCCTTGCGTCCTTTCCTGATGGCAGGAAGGATCAGGGTCAGAAGCATGCCCGCGGTGATCAGCAGCAACACCGCGCTGATCGGACGTTCGACAAAGACGAGCGGGTCGCCCTGCGACAGAAGCAGGGCGCGGCGCAGGTTCGTTTCAAGGAGCGGACCGAGCACGAAGCCCAGCAGCAGTGGACCCGCCTCGCACTTCGCCTTGCGCAGCACGTAGCCGAGGATACCGAACAGGATCACGAGCGCGACGTCGAAGCCTCGGTTGTTGACGCTGTAGACGCCGATGCAGCAAAATAGCAGGATGGCCGGATAGAGCAGACGGTAAGGCACCTTCAGGAGCCGCACCCAGATGCCGATCAGCGGCAGATTGATCACCAGCAACATGGCATTGCCGAGCCACATGGACGCGACCAGTCCCCAGAACAATTCCGGCTGGTTCTGAATGACCGACGGTCCAGGGGTGATGCCGTGGATCGTCATTGCACCCAGCATCATGGCCATGATCGAGTTCGAGGGAATACCGAGGGTTAGCAGCGGAATGAACGATGACTGCGCGCCAGCGTTGTTCGCAGCCTCCGGCCCGGCGACCCCTGCTATCGCACCGTGTCCGAATTTCTCCGGAGTCTTCGATATCTTCTTCTCAACCGAGTAGGCGCTGAAGGCGCTCAAGGTGGCTCCCCCACCCGGCAGGACTCCGAGGATCGTTCCGACGGCTGTGCCGCGCAGAACGGCAGCCCAGCTTTCCTTGAACTCCTGCCTTGTCGGCCAGAGGCGACCGATCGTGCTCTGCAGGACACCCCGTGCTTCCTTGAACTCGAGGTTGCTGGCAATTTCGGCGACGCCGAAAAGGCCGACTGCGATGACGACGAAATCGATGCCGTCGTAGAGTTCGGTCGAGCCGAAGGTCAGCCGCGTCGCCCCGCTGTTGACATCGATGCCGACCATGCCGAGGACGAGCCCGAGACAGACCATCCCGATCGCTTTGACGACCGACCCGTGGGCCAAGATCGTCGCGGCAAGAAGACCGAAGATGCATAGCGCCACGTATTCCGCCGGACCGAACGACAGGGCAAAGGAAGACAAGGTGGGGCCTGCGACTGCAAGGCCGATTGTCGCAACTGTCCCGGCAAAGAACGAACCCAGGGCGGCGATTGCGAGCGCCGCACCCGCTCGTCCCTTCCTTGCCATTTGGTAGCCGTCGATCGCGGTCACCACTGCGGACGCTTCTCCGGGCAGGTTGACCAGGATCGCGGTGGTCGATCCACCGTATTGTGCCCCGTAGAAGATGCCCGCGAGCATGATCAGGGCTCCCAGAGGCGGCAGAAAGAACGTGACAGGAAGCAGGATTGCGACAGTCGCGGTCGGACCGATACCCGGCAATACGCCGATCAGCGTGCCGAGTAGCGCACCGATGAAGCAGAACAGCAAGTTCGTGGGTGTGAAGGCTTCCGAAAAGCCCAACATCAAGACATCGAGAAAAGCCATGATTGTAGTCCTTCGGCTATGCCGCTCAGAAGGGCAGGACCGGCATCTGAACGCCCAGACCGTAGATGAAGACGAGAGCTCCGAACGCCGTCAGGAGCAGGGTGGAAACGGCTATCTCCTTCCATCGCGATTCCTGATCGGCGAGGCTGCCGATCACCAGCAGCCAGACCGTGGAAACCACGAACCCAAAACTCTCGGCAAGGAATGCGAAACCCGCTATCGCCGCGATCAGGATCAGCAAGGGCTTGATGTTGCTGTCGCCGATCGGTTCGTAGGACTTCGTCATTGCTTTTAGAAAGACAAAGAGGCCTATGGCGATCAGGACGCCACAGAGGACGTTCGGCAGAAATCCGGAGCCCATCATGGCCGGAGTGCCGAAGGCCAGGTCGCGCCCGGCCCAAAGGCCAAGCGCTCCCAAACCCGTCATCAGACCACCCGCCAACAGATCGGGGTAATCCCGATGGTTCTTGGAGGAGCCGGTCATCATTGAACCCACGGGGTTTCGTTCCAGATTTTCTGGAACCGCTCGAGACGGGTTGGCATCTGCGCTTCCCAGTCGGGTCCGGAGAGGTACGCCAGCGGCAGAGCCAGTTGCTGGGCCTGCTTTTGGAATTCCGGATCGTCGAGCACGCGCTTCATCGCGTCGGAGAACTTCTGCGTAATGTCATCAGGCACGTCACGCGGTGCTGCCACACCCCGTTCCGATGTCATCTCGACGTCGAAGCCGGACTCCTTCGCGGTGGGCACGTCCGGCAGTTGGGGCGAACGTTCCGTGCCGAAGTGCGCGATCATGCGCAGGCCGGACGTGTCATTGCCCGCAAACTCGCTGATGTTGAGGCCGCCGCCCGTGACCTGCGCACCGAGCACTGCCGTGCGTGTTTCGCCCGCGCCGTTGAACGGAATGTGCGTGAAGGTCGCGCCGGTCGCAGAGCCAAGCAGAATAATCGCGAGATGGTCGTCGGTGCCCACCCCGGAGGAACCGTAGGAGACCGCGCCCGGATTGGCTTTCGCTGCTTCGACGAAGTCCTTCAGTGTTTTGATTTCGGAAGCCGCCGGGACAACGATCGCCGTCGGGTCGTCGACGATGCGGGCGATCGGCTTGATGCTCTTCGGATCATAGCCGAGCTTGCGCTGGACCTGCATCGATAGGAAGCCGGGGGTGTTGATGTAGGAGAACGTGTATCCGTCCGCCTTTGCCTTCGAGAGCGCGGTGTAGGCGATCTCCCCTGATGCGCCCGGGCGGTTTTCGATGACGATGTCGGCCCCCAGCTCCTTCTCGAGGAACGGTTCGATCGCTCGCGCCATGACATCGGTGCTGCCGCCCGGCGCGAATGCCACGATCATCTGGATCGGGCGGTCATTCGGCCAGTCGGCGTAGGCAGCAGAGACCGTGGCGGTGAGTGCGACCGCCGCGAGCGCGAGTTTCAAACACGAGTTCTTCATTATCCAATCCTCCATTGGAGCGTTGCGGGCCCGGCCCCGCGTTATGTTCCGGGTTCTCCACCCATGGCAGTCGAGAGCTTTCTCGCGGCCTGCCGAAGAATTTCGAGATGACGTTGAACGGCTTCGCCGTCGAAGCGGGCGGGAGGTCCCGTTACGGCCATCGAGCCGAAAAGATTGGGCCCGTCGCGATAGATTGGAACGGCGATGCTGGCGACCTGCGGATCGCGCTCGCCGCAAGTGACGTGAAAGCCGGCGTCACGTATCTGATCGTAAACCTCGCCGGATCGCCCGCCGAACGCGAGGATCACGCGCCCCGGAGCGCCGCGATCTAGTGGCATTGTATCGCCGATACGAGCTGCATGCCGAATTGACTGGTGGGAATCGTGCCTGAACAGGCAGACCCGCTCCTGTCCTTCACGCACATAGACCGCGGCGCTCTCGCCGGTCTTTTCGACAACCTCGGCCAAAAGCGGCTCGATGATGTCGGATGCGCGGAATGTCGATTGATAGATGTTGCCGAGCTTCATGAGCTTCGGTCCGAGACGCCAGCTAGCGTCTTCGTTGCGCAGCAGTAGTCCGTGCTTGGCCAGCGAACGGGCAATGCGAAGCACCGTCGACTTGTCCAGCTCGACGCGACGCGCGAGTTCGCCCAGCGACAGGGAGAAGTCGCGGTCGGTGAACGCTTCCAACAATGAGGCGGCGCGCTCGACTGCAGCGACGCCACTCGAATTCCCAGGCATGAAAACCTCCCATAAAGGTGATGTACGTTGTACTTGGTACAACACCTTTTCATTTAGTACAATACGCGATAAATGAGTTTCGTCAACGGGGCGCGGGCTGTCGCTCCAATGACCGGCCAGTGGAGGATGAAATCGTGAATGTTGTTGAGACGCGTACCGCTCCTTTGGAACGCCAGGAAACACACCCCAAGGTGATGGTCACGGGCGCGCAACTTGTGCAGGAGGCACGCGATCTGCTCGCAGAAGCGGGCGTGGAGGCGATCTATGCGCCCGCATACTCCAGTTCAGCGGACCTTGCGCAAATCGCCCGGGAGCATGAGGTCCAGGCAGTTCTTGTCCGGCAGGGGCAGATCATCGCCGAGGTCATCAACGCATCCCCCAAACTGCAGGTGATCGCCAAGCATGGCAGCGGCGTCGACAACATCGATCTGGCCGCAGCGACCGCAAGGGGCGTTCCGGTCCTCAGAGCCCTTGCGGCGAACGCTCAATCCGTAGCCGAACTGGCGATCGCGCACACCGTCTCGCTGATGAAAGACATCACTGTCCTGAACATTGCCGTGAAGGGCGGAGACTGGCCGAAGACGAAGTATGTGGGGCGCGACCTGGCTGGAGCCGTCTTCGCCGTCATCGGTTTCGGTGAGATCGGTCAGCGCGCAGCCACCCTCGCGCAGGCACTCGGCATGCGCGTCATCGCCTACGACCCGTTTGCCAAAGGTATCGGCGACATTTCAGTCAGCGATGACCTAGAGAGCGTCCTCCGGGAGGCCGATGTCGTCAGCCTGCACTGCCCGCTGATGCCGCAGACACGGCACCTGATCAACGAGAAGACGCTCCGCGTCATGAAGCCTTCGGCCTTTCTGGTGAACACGGCGCGGGGTGCTGTCGTCGACGAAGCCGCACTGGTTGCGGCGCTGCGTGACAACCTAATCGCAGGGGCGGCACTCGACAGCTTCGAGGAGGAACCCCCGGCGAAGGACAATCCTCTCTGGGGTCTACCAAACCTCATCGCCACGCCGCATGTCGGCGGGGCCAGTCGCTCTGCGCTCCGCAACATGGCGCTCCAGAGCGTAAACCACATTCTCGGCGTTCTCGCGGGCAACGGCTTCGAAAGACGGGCCCTCGCGAACCAGGAACTTGTTCAGAGACAATCAGCCCAGAGTTGAAGGAGGCACCTATGGTTGGATTTCGCGTATGTAAAAGGGCGCGTAAGGTTGACGCTCGATGGGTAGAGGCATTCCGTTCGCTGCCCGTTGCAAACGTCAGTGACGTGATGGCGCGGATGACCGCTGGTGGTTCGGCGCTTCGGCCGTTCTACACTGGGGGGACGATGACGGGGCCCGCGATCACCGTCAAATCGCGTCCAGGCGACAACCTTATGGTGCACAAGGCACTGGATATTGCCGAGCCCGGCGATATCGTTGTCGTCGATGCCGGCGGCGATACGACAAACGCGATCATCGGTGAACTAATGGTTGCCCATGCACAGCAGCGTGGGCTTGGCGGCATCGTAATTTTTGGCGCGATCCGTGACAGCGCGGAGCTCAGCGCGGGATCATTCCCGGTTTTTGCATGCGGCGTGACGCATCGTGGCCCCTACAAGGACGGCCCCGGTGAGGTAAACGTCCCCATTGCGATCGACGGCATGGTCATCCACCCAGGCGACCTTATCTGCGGCGATCCGGACGGGTTGCTCAGCGTTCCCATTGATGACGCCGAGACGCTTTTCACCGCTGCGTCGAAGAAGCACGAGGCGGAGACGAGACAGATGGAGAACATCCGCCTGGGCAAGAACGATCGTGGCTGGGTCGATGCCGCTCTCGCCAAGGGAGGCTGCGAAATTTTGCTGTGACCCAACAGGGCGCTGTCGTCGAGACTTGTCGCTGGCGACGTCTGCTTTCGGGAAGCGACCAAGCTGGTCCCTACGCTGACATGCGGGCGCAATCCAGTCGTACGGATTTGTCGCTGGGTAATCGTCGCCTTCTCGAAGTGCACTGGCTCCGAGCGGTGGTTGACAGAGGACCGCCAGTGACAATTGTATTTCGTGCGGACCCTCCGACAGCTTGGCCATCTGTCGATCAGGAGAGGGGCAAGCGCCATGTCGCGGTCTGTGGTCTAGCCGTACTATTCGCCTCGAACGCAAACGATGAACTGCCCATCTTGAAGCCGACGCTCGGCGAATTGTACGACCGCGGTGGGCCTGCTCCGGTCCAAGGATATCTGGAGGGCGACCGGAACCGATACCGAGTCCGCCCGAATAGCTGGCAATACGCGATGTGCGATGCCCTTTCATCCGATGATTGGTTTGTAGACGAAGGGTTCAGGAATATAGCCTAAGAACGATCAAGGTTAGCAACAGGGGTTCGCATACCTGTCAGGAGCGTCATCCTTGGCACGTCAAGATACGCGGTCGGAACCGGCGTTGCAGTGATAAGGTGCGAAGTGCCGCACCCTACCGCGATTTGATTTGGATAAGACGCTGACAGTTGCCCAAATTGCAACGCAAAAGTCGCAGACCTGTGCTTAAATTGGTGAAGATGATCAGGCTCGCCCGAGCAGTCGGGGTTCGAAGAACGAGCTACGCGATATAGTCGCATTCGACTTTGCTATAGCGAGGACGACGATATCCGCCAACGGTTCGATCACGATCACCAGCATGTACGACAGTCCGAAAGCTCCGATGGACGCGAGGTTGTCCACGCTAATGCCATGGCCATACAGCGCCCAGAATGCAACCCATGCGACGATGCCCGCTTGATAGGTCACGGAGAGAGCAAGAGCCTGGCGATACTTGAGGTCAACATACCGAATTCCCGGCGCAATCGCTTGTGAGGCAACCATCCGGAGAGCGAAGAGCGGCACGAGAAGCGTCGTCACATTCATCCCGTATTGCGGCAGATCGTATGGCGCAAAAAGCAGGCCTTGAGCCAGCAAACCCAGCCCCAGCCCGGTCGCCGCCGGGGCCATCCCGAACAGAAGGAAAAGGGTTGAGCCGAGGATCAGATGTACCTCCGAGACCCCGACAGGATAGTGTGGCAGGACTTCGAAGAAGCAGAAGGCCAGAGCGGTCGTGATCGCACTTCTCACCACAAATGACAAAGCGCCGCGTTTGTTGATATCGCTCGATGCCAACTTGAGGGTGAAGAGGCCTGAGAAACCTGCTGTCGCATAGCTGAGTACGATTTTGGCACCGTCTACTATTCCGGGTTCGATATGCATTGCTGTTCTCCAAGAGGGTGGGGCTTGTAATAGATGTTATGGCCATCGCGCGATTGCGGGAGCGACCTGCTCCCCCAAAAATCAAATGCAGAAAGGCGCGCGCTCGCCGCGGAAGAAGGTTGACCAGGACGTCGTCACCTATTCAGTAACTACGGCGTCTCTGGTAAAGGCTACCTTGTTGATACCCATGGCGACGAACATTCCGGCTATTTGTGCCAGAACGAACGCAAGCGATGTCAGTGGCGAAAGGCCGACGAGGCCCGCTGCGAATATCGCGGCAAGTGTGACCGCAGGGTTCGCATAGGAAGTGGAAGGGGTGGCGATGATAGCCGCCACCAACCAAGCTCCGACAGCGAACGGTCCGGTTTCCCATTTGGTACTGCGCGCGCACCCCAAGACTACTGTCATCAACCCAGCGGCTGCAACAAGTTCACTCAGAAAGTTCCCGAACGAAGGGAGGGCATCTAAATCAGTGCGCATAGGGGAGCCGAACATCGTAGCTGCAAGGATCGCGCCAAGAGCGCCACCGACTACCTGTCCCACGATGTACAATACGGTGCAGCCGGTGCTGCGTTCCTTGTTCAGCCATTGGGCAAAGGTGATCAACGGGTTGAAATGCCCCCCGGACACTTTTCCCAGGGCAACTATCAGGCCCACTAGCGCGCCTGCTATCGAGACCGCAACCATTAGGGATGCCGCCAACTGTTCGGCTGGGACGTGCCTGGATGCCGTGATACCCGAACCGACCACCGCGATAACAAGGAATGCTGTTCCCACGGCTTCTACAAACGCCCGGCGAAGAACTGGCAGCTCGGGATTGTTCTCGAAGAAGCTCGGAACGGTGCCTTGGCTGCCCGGTCTAGCTATGGTGCGCGTTTGGAACATCAGAGAACCTTCCTTCGACCTCCGACATCTTCATCGCCAGTTCTCCAGGCGTCAGAATGCCTTTTTGGAAAAGAATATTGGCGAACGCGACGATCCATCGTTCGTAGTAAGATAGCTTCCCAACCATCTCCGCACCCAGAGATTCCACGCCGCGTCGCTTCTCTTCGGTGTTGATGATTTTGTGGAAGTCGAGGACATCGGCCAACGCATGGCATCGCTTTTCCCAAGGAAGCAACTCATGCTCGACGCGTTCGATTTTGCCCGCTTCGTCGCCACCGATATCGTTGGGGAGTTTCCTCACAAGATTTTCAGACACCATCACGCTGCCTCCTTTTTGTATTCCACCTGGATGACCCCAATCATGGCATCACGAGTGACCAGGTCGGCCAGTTGCGCTTCATTGAGATGCTCGGTTCCTTCCGGCCGCATCGGCAGAACGAGGTAACGAATGATTGCCGTAGAGTCGCTGACTCGTATCTCGACCTCGTGGGGTATCGAGGTCCCGAATTCCTCCAGGACAGCTCGCGGTTCGTAAACCGCGCGGGCACGATAGGGTTTAAGCTTGTACCAGTCGGGTGGGAGACCAAGTACCGGGCGTGGGTAACACGAGCACAACGTGCACACGATGAGATTATGTACGTCGGGCGTGTTCTCCAAAACGATCAACTGGGTGTCGTCGTAGAAAGTAATGCCCAGTTCCTCGCACCCGGTACGCCCATTCTCGAGAAGGCGGGACTTGAAGTCGGGGTCCGTCCAGGCCCTTGCTACAACCTTTGCGCCAAGAGCTGGGGTGCGCGAGTCGAGTACTTCGATTTGGCGACGGATTTCATCGGCTCCGAAAAGCTTCCGTTCTATCAGAAGCTCTCTAACCGCCGTCTCCATGACATCAAAATAGCCTGGCTTTTCATCTACGGTGAGAGGCGCATGGTCGTGGTCGTGGTCGTGGTCGTGGTCAGACATCGGACGGTTTCTCCAGCCAGTTTTCGAAGACTTCGATTCGAAGGCCGTCATTCGCCGAACCGATGTAGTCCGGCCAAACCTCGGTCATCGGGATTGCCACTCTATAGTAATGGCCCTTGGACCCCGCGTTGCGGCCATACCCCTCTTCCTCATTGTCCACGGCCATTCCAGGTATGATTGCTTCGACCTTCCCGCGCTTACCGCGAAGATACGTCGGCATCCTGTAGTGCCCGATCGGCGAACGCATTGCGATCGCAACCGCTTCACCCTCGTTGAAGAGCGGAACTTCGCCTTCGGCCGGAACAACCCCGCTTATTTTCTCGATTTTTGCTAACAACGAACCCTCCATCAAATCTCTTGAGGAGGTGTAGGCCCGCGGCAGGTGCGGTTATTGTAAAATTCGGTGCCTGAAAGGGTATTGAAGGATCCCTCCTGCCATTAATGTCACTCACGCGCCGCGCTCTCGAGCCACCGCCACAGTCCGTGGAGGTTGAATCTTCCAATACGGGAGAAGCGCCACATGGCCAGATCTTCCTCGAAAGGAGAACTTGCGATGACCAAAACGACAGATGATGCTTTCGAAACTCTGCGTGACGGGGCGGAAACGCTGCCTGAGTTCGAAGATTTGGGCCTTGAAATGCAGTCTTTACCTCGATCGACTTCCGACGAACTACTCGAAGAGGCCCTGATCGAGTCGTTCCCTGCGAGTGACCCGCCCGCGTCCGGGCGCATCGACTAGGTCGTAATTCAGTTCGCCTTGAAGATTCGGGGTTATGAAAACCGAATTCGAACCAGGCAAAAATGCCATGTAACCCATGGATCAACCTCGGGCGGAAGGTCGGGCACCCTTGTAGTGGGCGACCCGATGGAAAGTCGTCCCAGCATCAGTCGTAACGCGACGCCGTCTAAGGCGTATCCCGGAACAGCGTCGGTTTATGTCACGGCTCGGCTGTCAAGCATGCGCTCATTCGACTTATGCAAACCGTCTAAATTTTTCGCACCCAGCGACGGGCACTTACCGTCGCCACAGATCATCAAAAAGGTACATTATGTCCGACATACTCTCTAAAGGCGCTTTGCGCATCTCGGTTGCGGGCGCGACAGGCCGAATTGGTTCTGCACTACTCTCGAATCTCGTAACCGATGATGTCGAACTCGTGGCGCTTTCGCGTGATCCGTCCACGGATCGCTTGCCGCGCGGGATTACACCGACGGTAGTCGACTTCGAAAAGCCGTCGACGCTGTCGAAGGCTGTAGAAGGAGCCGATAAGCTTTTCGTTGTGCACGGCACCTACGGACGGCAGGTAGAGAACGAAATCGCTCTGATCGATGCGGCGGTCGATGCCGGAGTCGCGCACATCGTGAAAGTCTCAGTTATGGGGCCGCCTGTAAGGCTTCACCCGTTCGACTGGCATGCACAGATCGAGGCGCATCTTGCTACACGCGATGTTGGGTACACGCTCCTTCGTCCATCCACTTTCGTCGATATATTGAGGAGCAGGGCTGCATTTGTCGCCCAAGGCGCATGGGGCGGGGCCGCAGGCGAAGGACGCGTCAACCTCATCGACACGCGCGACGTCGCAGACGTCGCGCGTGCGGTACTTCTCGATAGGGCGAACCTCCAAGCGCAGCGCGCCTATCATCTCACAGGACCAGCAGCAGTAAGCATGCCTGATGTCGCTGCCGAACTATCGCGACTGCTCGGCGAGCAGATTTCATACAATCACCGCACCCCCGGAGAACACCGAGAGGTGCTTTTGAATTCGGGGCTGAGCGAGATGATGGCGGACCTTCAACTTGGTCTCGACCAGCTGTTCGAACTGTCCGTACAGTCGGAAACGACATCCACAGTCTTCGAACTCACCGGTCAACCACCTCGGTCAGCATACGCCTGGCTGAAAGAAAACCTTTCTGCGTTCAAGAGCGATCCCGTCAAATAGTGGTCTTCATTGTGGCTCTTCGGGGCTCATTAAAGCGGATTCTGCGCACTTAGCATCGATTGAGAGAGGATACTCGCGGGGACAGATCAGATCCCCGCGACTACATCGTACAATAAGCGGCAGCCCGGAAACGGTTTCCTCTACCAAACAAAGGAGAACTGCTATGACTGAGGCCGCCTCGACGACATCGACTAAGTTTGCCGACCTCGAAGATCGTAAGATCGCCTACAGAAGGTTCGGAAAGGGCACGCCCCTCGTATTGAACATCAGGTTCCGCGGAACAATGGATTCCTGGGATCCGCTGTTCCTCGACGAGCTGGCAAAGAGTTTCGAAGTCGTCATATTCGATTATACGGGACTGGGAGCATCCACCGGACATCCGATCTACGACCGGGCTTCTCTGGTCAAGGACGCCAGAGATCTCATCGACTTCCTCGGCTTCGAGAAGGTCGTGATCGGCGGGTGGTCGCTCGGCGGGGTCGTTGCCCAAAAGTTCACGGCCACCCATCCGGAATTGGTCTCCCACACCGTGCTGATCGGCACGGCTCCTCCCGGAAAACCCGAAGTGAGCGGTGAGCGGTTGTTCATGGAAACGGCAATGCACCCAAACAATGGTTTGGAAGACCAGACGATCCTGTTCTTCGAGCCAAAGTCGGAAAGCAGCCGGGAAGCGGCAAAGCGTTCGCTTGAGCGCATCGAAAGCCGTGATGCCGACCGCTCCCCGCAGATTCCCGAGACCGTCTTTATGAAGCTTCTCAGCGAGGCAAAGGACCGCTCGACGATCTATCCCGATCCGGAGGGTACGGAGATGGCGGCGCTGGCCGCGGGCAAGAACCCGGTTCTCGTCATCAGCGGCGATCACGACATCGCATGCCCGATCGGGAACTGGCTACCGCTGACCACGAAGTGGAAGTCGCTGCATCTGGTGACGATCCCGCAGGCAGGACACGGCCCACATCACCAGGAGCCGATATTCTGCGCGGAGACCGTCACCTCCTTCGTGAAGAACATCCTCTGACGAACCCGCGCGAGCATCACGATGTGCTCGTCGCGCGAATTGCGGCATAGGCTTTTACTGCGCGACATCACCGACCGCCGGGACCTGGCTCGGTCCCGGCGGCTTCTCCATCGAAATACCTTCCGGCTTCAAAAGCCCTCGAGCACTATCTTGCCTTTGGCCTTCCCGCTCTCCAGCGTCGCGTGGGCCTTCTTGAGGTTCTCCGCGTTGATGGGCCGCAGGACTTCCGTGACAGTGGTCTTGATCGCCCCGCTGTCGATCAGTTCGGCGACCTTCGTCAGAAGCTCGCCCTGTTCTTGCATGTCGGCCGTGCCGTACATCGAACGCGTGAACATGAATTCTTGGTGTACGGATACCTGAACATCGGAACGCGACACAGCGCTTCGAAGGGTTGCTGTGCCCCGGCCAAAAGCGCACGGTTCGACGCAATGTAACAACCGAGCCAGGATACGAACATGCCGACAGGAACCGTGAAATTTTTCAATGACGACAAGGGGTTTGGTTTCATTACCCCAGAAAATGGCGGCCAGGACGTTTTCGTACACGTCTCGGCACTTCAACGCGGCGGCACGCTGCGCGAGGGCCAGAAAGTAGAATTCGAAATCGGCCAGGATCGAAAGACCGGCAAGAGCAAGGCCGAGAACGTCACGGCGCTCTGACGCATTCCGGTGCCATTCATACAGGCCGCGCTACAAAACGCGGCTTGTTCTTGCGGCACGTGCCTCCGCTTAGAGCCCGCGCCTCCGCGCTAATTTGAGGCATCACATAGACGTTTTGCTTCTGTAACAGTCTTTTCTTGGCGAGCGTGCCCGTCCGACGCACGTAGAGTTTCGTCGCCATCGGCGAACACCAGACGAGAAACAAAAAAGGCCGGGGCGAAACCGCACCGACCTTCCTCATCATCGCCCAATCACCCGTGCCAGTACATCCGTGGTCAAAAGTTTGAAGCGACGCGGCAGTTGCGAGCGCCGAATTTGTCTCAGCGCTCATCAGCAATGCCGATGGGACATATATAGGCACGGATTGTGGTCGCAGCAAGGCGCGTTTGAAAACGCCGTGGCCCGCCATCGCCGCCGGCGGTGTTGTTTTCTCCCACGTCCGGCACGCATCCGAGCTATACCTTTGCCGGGACGCGGGAGCACCGCCATATGAAGCTCACCAATCCTCAATCCCGAACCTACGCGCCGCGGCCGCTATGGCCTGCCGTTCGCGCGACGGAGACGTCATGCAGGAAGAACTCAAGACGTTCGAACCCGCTGACGGCGCGCTGAACCGAAGCGGTTCCTTCAAGCGTTGCGAGGAAAGATCGCCCGAGGCCGTTCTCGTCGTTGACCTCGACGATTTCAAAGACGTCAACGACACCTTTGGTCATGCTGCCGGAGATGCTGTTCTCAGGGCGTTCCATCACCGGATACTGACCGCAATCAGCGAAGGCGAGTTCATCGGTCGGATCGGTGGCGAGGAATTCGCGATCGTGCTGACGTCGTCCGGCTCGCTCGACGTCGGGGACCGGGCCGAGAAAATGCGGAATTTAGTATGCGACGCACCCGTGGTGTTCGAGGGTCGTTCCATCAGGGTAACCGCGAGCATCGGGTTGCGACCGCGTCAGAAGCAGAGCCTCTCGCGGAGACATTACGCCGCGCCGACGAGGCCATGTACAGGGCAAAGAAGTGGCCGCAACAAAGTCGCGGCTTGATGGCGAAACACAAACTCTCTCGGCGTTCTCCATTCGGCGAATAGTTCACTGCCTATTGGAGGCCGCGACGTCGCTACTGTCGGCCCTTGATCACCCCGATCGTTTAGCCGGGCCCCGCCTCAAGCGGCAAAGGCCCGGCAGTCAGCCTCAACGGCCCCTGGCGGCGTCCTCGATCACCTTGGCGACACGGTCGGGATGGGACACCATGACGACGTGCGACGCGCCCTCGACCTCGACGGTCTCCTTCGCGTTCGCCCGCTTGGCCATCCACTTCATCGCTTCCGGCGGGATGTTCTTGTCGGCCGAGCCGAAAATCGACCACGAGGGGATTTCCTTCCACCCGGCGTTGGTAGCGGCTTCGCCGAGGGCGACATCGGTTACGGGGCGCTGCGAGGCAGCCATGGCGGCCGCGGCCTTCGCGGAAACGTCCGCGGCGAACTGCTTGTGGAACCTGTCCTGCCGGATGTAGAGGTCCTTTGCGCCGTTCTCCAGCTCGACAGGCTTGGCGAGCGTCGGGGAGAGGGTGCTTCCCGGAAATTTGCCACTGAGTTCGAGGGCGGACTCCCCGATTTCGGGAGCGAACGCAGAGACGTAAACGAGTGACTTGATCTTCTCGCCCTTTGTCGCGGCTTCGGAAATCACCGCGCCGCCGTAGGAATGGCCGACCAGTACGACGGGTGTGTCGAGGTTCGAGATGATCCGCTTGAGATATGCGCTGTCGCCCTTGACGCTACGCAGCGGGTTGGCAACGGCCACAACCCGATATCCGTCGGCCTCGAGCTTCCCGATTACGCCAGTCCAGCTGGAGGCATCGGCGAAAGCGCCGTGGACTAGGACGATGGTCGGCTTCGTGTCGGCAGCGTACGCGGCTGCCCCCATCAACGAAGTGGCCAGCAATGCGAATGAAAGCAATTTCTTGAACATGGGATTTCCTCGTCTGAATTGTTTCGACCCTGACAGGAAGCCCAAGGACGCAGCCTAAATATTGTACGATCGGTCAGAACGGTGCGATCATCGGCACTGGCATCGACCGAGGCGTCGCATACCTGTCCAGGGGACATGGATAAGCGGCTTCATCCCTTTCTGCCGATCTATCCTTGGACCTCATCGTCCTCCTATGCGTGTCGTCCAACCATGCTCGGCAGCCTCAGATGTGTTTCCGCTTCTGCCAAGTGGGCCGGGAAGAGTGCCAAAGTGCGATCGATCCTCTCGCGATCTGCCGAGAGCGTCTTGAACGTGGCGTGCTTCGCGAGGCTGGTCGCGCATTTCAATTGCCAAGTCAGGGCGCTTTGAAGCTTGGCGATTTCATAGCCCTCGAGAAGCAGGTCTCTGCCGCCTGTTTCTCCATGATCGAGCAGTATTTCCCCTTTGAGCCTCAGAAGCTCCGCTTGGCACCATCCCGCTTCTCCCGCAAGGGCTAGCTCGATCAGGTCGATGCCCGCCTTCTTTCCGGCGACTGTCACGATATTCTCGAGGCGCGGTCCGTTTCCACCACGACGAAGGCTCGATATGACACCCTCGTCATCGGGGTGGGCTGCCCTTAGAGCGAAATCGAACCCATCCACCCACTCCTGCCAGCGAACCAATGAGTTCCTTGTCGAGATGTCCCTTAGAATGTCCAGAAAGCGGTGGGCTTGATCCTGCCTGCCCAGACCGAAATATATCGGGCAGGCCCCGACTGCGAGACCGAGGCAGGTCGATATCGGATGCTTCACGGCGAGGACGTCCGACGTCAGTTCATCCAGATGTTCCAGAGATTTGTCGATCTGACCCCTAAGATAGGCAGTTTTCGCCATCACCATCAACGACAGCGTCTTCTGACCGAAACTCGCGCCGCTTGTGAGTGTCCCGCGGACCGCGAGACCGTTCGCATCCAACGCACGACGCGCGTGGGCGTAAGCGTCGTCATGGCGTCCGAGATAGTGGTTGTTGTGGGCAAGAATCCGATCGACTGCCGGCTCTGCAATCGGTCCGAGATCTCGAACCAATCCAAGCGCGACGTCATTGGCCTCGTGATAGCTGCCCTGAGTGGTGAGAAGTGCGCAAATTCCGCTGCCTGCCCTAAGCAGTTTGGTGCCGTCGTCCAGGGACCGCGCGAGCATGGCAGCCAGTTCGAACTGTCGTCGGGCCTCGATGTCGCCGGCGACGCTATGGACGTTGTAAGCGATAGAGCCATAGGCCGACCGTAACTGGGATTCCACCAGTGTGTCGGTCGTCGGCGCATCGTCGAACGCCTTAACGGCTCTTTCGATATGCCGGAACTGTTCATTCATCAGTCCCAGTTGCGTCCAGAGGAGCCCGGATGCGGCAAGAAGCTGATGGAGAAGGTGGAAGTTTCCTGTCTCCTCGCAAAAGGCGAGAGCGAGACGCAGGTCGTGAATAAGTATCCCGTATCCATTCATCCACTGAGATGTAGAGAGCTTGTCCCATAGCAGCTCGGCTTGCCGCATCCGGACGAGCAGAAGCGAGGCATGAGCCAGCCGCGCTTCCGCCTGTTGTCCGGAGGCGGCCAGTTTGATCGTCGCGTACTCCCTCGTGGTCTCAAGCAGGCGCAACGCTGTTCCCGACTCTGACCTCGCCAGAAGGGATTTCGATTGTAGCCCCCAGATCGCGTCTTCGGTCTCCTCTTTCCCGAGAGACAGCCCGCACACCACATACGCGCCTTCCCGCGAGAAGGAGTATGCGAACACGGATAGTGCCTGTAGCGCGAACTTCTCGTTGTCGGTGAGAAAGCCGTAACTCCAGTCGAGTGTCGCCTGAAGGGTCTGTTGGCGGCGGGGCGCGGTGCGCCGCCCACGTCTCAAAACCGTCAACGGCCGGTCCAACGAGGCAAGAAGCTCTTTCAGGCCAAGGTCAACCACGCGGGTCGCAGCGAACTCGATCGCGAGCGGGATGCCTTCCAGTCTTCTGACGATCGCCGCGACGATCGCCGTCTGTTCGCTGTCGAGCGGAGCGCCGATCTCGAACGAATGCTCCATCCTGTCCATGAAAAGAGCCACGGCGGATCGCTGTAAAGCATCTGCAGAAACCTCGCCTTCCTCGGGGACATCCAGCGAACCGAGACGCCTTATGGTTTCGGCATGAATAGAAAGAGGCTCCCGGCTCGTCGCAAGTACGGTTACGTTAGGGCACGTTCTGGTAATGCTTTCGACAATCTGGGCGGTATCCGTGATCACATGCTCGCAGTTATCGAAGACGATCATGATCCTCCGATCCGATAAAGCCGCCGTGATCCCGGGCAGTGGATCGTCGCCGTAGACCGAAAGACCAAGCAAGGACGCCAGGGTTGGCCCGATACTAGCCGGCGAACTGAGCGCCGCGAGGTCTAGGAAGTACACGGCTTCGTATTCGTCACTGAGGAGATGCGCGAGTTCCAAAGCCACGGTGGTCTTTCCGATGCCTCCGGTCCCGACGATCGTCATCACCCGCGACTGCCTGAGATCGAGGCACCGCCTGATGAAATTCTCCCTACCGATCACGCTCGTATTTCTGCCTGGCAGGTTGCCTTTGCCACGGGGCACGGGCTGCCCGGTCTCGGGGTTCGACACATCTGTTTTTACCGTGGCCGACAGGATGTACCCGCGGCCAGCGACGCTCTGAACGAGGCTGTCGGCATCGCCGATCGAAAGCGCCTTTCTCAACGCCACCAGATGTACACGGAGGGAATTTTCAGCGGAAGCGCTGCCTGGCCACACGGCTTGCAGAATCTCGTTCGCGGAGATGACCTCCCCCGACCGCGATGCCAGTACGGCGAGAATATCGAGCGCGCGCGAGCCGACTTTCACAGGTTCGCCCCGGTGCGTCAGGAACCGACGGGAAATATCCAGTTCGAAATCAAGAAATCGCATCGTAGACATCAGGATGTTCCGGAACCTCCTCGAATAACCAGCAAGCGGCGGGCAAGCAACCACAAGCAGTTCTGCAAGCTGACCTTACGCTTCACGATCACTCGGAAATACCTAGCCATAGAGGTAGGTTGAAGAACCCAGGTCGCCCGGACTAACTGATCTGACAGAAACGGGGGACAATGCATGCGGATCGGTAACGCGGAGGTCCTACGGGTCGAGGAGTATCACGGGCTCGGTTTTCCTCCAAAAGCGTTCCTGCCGGATTGGGACGCCCGGCTCGTGGACAAGCACCTTCATTGGATGGTGCCGGACCATTATGCGCCGAACGAGGGCAGACTGGTCGGCTCCATACACAGCTGGGTCATCAAACTGCCTAATCTGACCGTCCTCGTGGATACCTGCAGCGGCAATCACAAGCATCGCCCCGACAGTCCGTTCTTCTCCATGATGAACTCACCATATCTGGAGAACCTCACGGCAGCCGGGGTCGATCCGGACGACGTCGATTTTGTGTTCTGCACACATCTGCACATCGATCACGCGGGCTGGAACACCCGCCTTCTCGACGGGAGATGGGTGCCGACTTTTCGCAACGCCAAATACGTGGTGTCGCGCGGCGAGTTCGAGCGCCTCGTCGGCGAAGGAAGCCCGTCGGCCGACCACTTGAACCTGATCGCCGACACGATCCAGCCGATACTCGAGAGCGACCAGTGGTTGCTTATCGACGCTCCGTTCCAGCTTTGCGACGAACTCTACATCGAAACGAGTCCCGGCCACACATCGGCCCATTGTCACGTGACGCTGTCTTCGGGCAATGAAAAGGCGGTGTTCTCGGGAGACATCATCCACCATCCGATACAGGTTTATTTTCCGAGCTGGAACTCGGCTGCCTGCGAAGCGCCGGAGCAAGCGGTCCCCACGCGCATCGGCGTCCTCGAGAATCTCAGCGAAACCGGGACGTGGCTCATGCCTGTTCATTTCGCGCGACCTTTCTGCTGCCGGGTCGGAAGGCCCCAGGAGGCAGGATTCGTCTGCGAAATGGAGTGACAGCGTGGAACGCGAGCGAATGCCTAGCCACTTCCTAACGGCTCTTAGGGTGTTTTCAAGAAATCTGTGTCGGCGATGCCCCTCGTTCGAGGGTTATCAATCCAAGAATTACATGCTGACGTGCCGCGAAACGAGCGGCGGCAGCGATACATCGGGAAGACCGAGTTGGTCTTTGTAACTCCATCGAAGCTTCCGCCCGCTCAGGGTCGGCTTTCGCACACGGTTTCCGCTCGCTGACGATGGACGGACGCCCAGTGCCGCTGCGGGGGACTGGGCAGTCGTTTCCGGCGGCGGGACAGGCTCCGGCTATTTGCACCGGATTGGCGCAGCGCGACGGCAACTCCACCAAACGCGGAGCCGATCTCATTGCATCGCCGTCTACGAGTCCGCCAAGATGGCGAACTCCTTCATGGTCCAATACTTGATTGCATGGTCCAGATCGAGATCGGATATCTGGCGGGGGTGCGATCCGGGAAGGTATCAGTA
Organism: Mycoplana azooxidifex; assembly: GCF_014196765.1. Lineage (GTDB taxonomy): Bacteria > Pseudomonadota > Alphaproteobacteria > Rhizobiales > Rhizobiaceae > Mycoplana > Mycoplana azooxidifex. Next base: position 33,958 of record NZ_JACIEE010000012.1, on the reverse strand, counting down.
GGTCGGGTCGCGCCCGATCGTCGGCCACGCAGATACCCTGCGTGGCCGCGGTCTGCTGACGGTCGGGTATCAACCCTTTACGAAAGCCAGAAGGTCCGGGTTGATGACGTCCGCGTGCGTCGTCAGCATGCCGTGCGGGTAGCCCGGATATACCTTGAGGGTGCCGTTCTTGAGGAGCTTGACGGACAAGCGCGCCGCGTCGTCGATCGGGACGATCTGATCGTCGTCGCCGTGCATGACCAGGGTCGGCACCGTGATCTTCTTGAGATCGTCGGTCTGGTCGGTCTCGGAGAAGGCCTTGATGCCGTCATAGTGGGCCTTTGCGCCACCGATCATGCCCTGCCGCCACCAATTCTGGATGACGCCCGGATAGACCTTCGCGCCTTCACGGTTGAAGCCGTAGAACGGGCCGGATGCAACGTCGAGATAGAACTGCGCGCGGTTGGCGGCGAGACCGTTGCGCAGGCCGTCGAAGACTTCGATCGGTAGGCCTCCGGGGTTCGACTCAGTCTTGACCATGAGCGGCGGGATAGCACTGACGAGGACCGCCTTGGCGACGCGCTTCTGCGGCTCGCCATATTTCGCGACGTAACGCGCGACTTCGCCGCCGCCCGTGGAATGACCGATGTGAACCGCGTTCTTGAGGTTCAGGTGCTCGTAAACGGCGTTGGCGTCTGCCGCATACTGCTCGATCGTGTGGCCATCGGCGACCTGCGACGAACGGCCATGGCCACGACGGTCATGGGCAACGACGCGGTAGCCGTGCTGAACGAAGAACAGCATCTGGGTGTCCCAGTCGTCCGACGACAGCGGCCAGCCGTGGTGGAAGACGATCGGCTGAGCGTCCTTGGGGCCCCAGTCCTTATAGTACAGTTCGACGCCTTCCTTGGTCTTTACGAATGCTTCGGTCATTTCGAATTCTCCTTCGATCGCTGCGTTGCTCTTTTTGTCGGCTGCGTCGGCGACCGGCACAAACATGGAAAAAGAGACGGCTGCCCCTGCAATGAGTGTCTGTCGGCGGGAAAGTTCGTAGGTCACGAGTCGCTCCATCTATTCGTGCCGGGTCTCGGCATGCATCGGAACCTTACGGATGGCGTCGGGGGATTATTGTAGGATCGGGCACCACCCGCTCATGACGGAGGAGAATCGAACCTCGCAGGGTGCGCTTGCTGAGCCGGCAGGAGCCAAGGTCCTCTCGCTTCGATCCGCTACCGCGGCGGCATCACCAAGCGTCTCAATAGCGCCGACGTATCCGGCACTGATAATGCAGGCGAGCGGCTTGTCGCTTAACAGAAGTTGCACGATCTCCGATTATGTCGCCTTCACAACTCGAGTCCCCGATGCGGTCGCCGATTGCCATCGTGGTGGCCTGTCAAACCCTGTATGTGGAAGACATTTCGCCGGCGGCCGGTTCCGAATTTTCCGTCCTCCGTACTGACAACGCGATCGGCAATTTCACGAAGATCCCGCAACGTATCGCGGTGCGCATAAAGATCGACCCGGGCGAACCCGATCTCGACAGGCTCGGTCCGGGCATGTCTGTGGAAGCGCATGTCGATACGAACTGGCCCGAGCGTACCGAAAGGGGATATGAAGAATAGTGCGACCTTCAAACGGCTCCTCAAGGCTGCGAACGCCACAGGTCTTGGCTTCCGTAGCCCCGCGTCAGCGGATGGATCGACTTAGCTATGCCAAAGATCGCCTATGCATCAATCTCGTCCGCGCGATACTCCGGTCCTTGAGCCAAATCCTGAGTCATCAAATTGGCTTTGAGGTCCGGCGAAACTGCCACCAGAAGACCTAGCAGTCGGTGCCTCGCAACCTCTGCATCTCTCGGCCCCGGTGCGAATATCACGCAGTCTGCCGCTCCGGGAATGACCTCGAACTCTTTCCAGGATGCGGAAGGTGGAGGAAAAATGACAAAGCCGCCCATCGGGTGGCATCTTACTATTCCGCCATCGATGGACCAGCCGAGCGTGCGGCGATACTTTTCGACCGTTTTCGGCTTTGGGTCTTTGTGATGGTACTCCGCGCTCGCGAGGGTCGCGTCGCCGACGACGAGAAAACGTTCGTTTCCGACAGTTATCCTCAGCATGTAGTCCGGAGAGCATTTCTCTTCCAGTCCCAGGAACGGTCGCTCAGGATCCATTTCCTGGTTCAGCGCCGCCCACTCCAAGACGGGTACCGCTCGCTCGTGCGGGGGCGGTATCTTGGAATAGTCGACGTAGTTCGGCTCGGCCTCGAAATCGAGTTCGATTTGCACATTCGCTTTTCGCAGACGCCAGGAACATGCACCCGGCGCATTTTTCAGCTCCGTAATGCAATGTCCTGTAAATCCAAGGTCGCGAAACACCTTCACAAGCCATACAGCCCCCCAGAATTCCCAGAGCTTGGTCAAAAGGATTGGGGGATACCGCGATCGCAGTGCCTCGGATTCGGCGATGGTCTCTGAGATAAGCGGCGAGAACGCGCGCAACAGAAGCCTGAGGCGGTGGTCACGATGAAACAGGGGCGTGGGGTAAACGAGAGTGTTTAGTTCCGAGCCGTCATTACCAAACCGTGCGATGATACTGGTCAGATGTTCCAGTTTCGTCTTTACCGATTTCAGCGTGGCGAGCCTGTCCTCTATCCTCTCTCGTCGCCTTTCGGCGTGTCCGCGCGCCGCCCTGTCCTCGAGCGACTGCATCTCAGCGATGCAGACGGCCGCGCAATCTCGGAGCTGCGCGCATCTCCTGGCTGCCCAATGCGATACGACCGCGTTTTCCGGAAGAGGCAAGTTTCGTCTGGAGCGAGGCCCCAGCTCGATGAACGGCTCCCGTCGGAGAGAGGTTGCCGCAGCCAGCTCCTCAGTTGCCTCCCGAATTAGTTCAAGGGCCGTAGTCGAACCTCTCCGATCGGTTCCCCGGCTCCACGATCTTTCCGGCTTCGGGCTGTCGACATCCCAGGCCGCGACTATTCCCAGCTCGCTTTCGATGTCATCGACCATGGCTATGACATCCCGGAGGTCTAGCAATGCGGTCGGGATTATGTAGCAGTGCAACGCAGAGCTTTTCGGAACTTTGAGTTCGAGATTTATCTCGCCGAAGCGGCGGAATCTAGCGAGATAGGTCTCGAGGTCCCATCTCTGCCATCTGGCTCCGCTTTCCTCGGTCTCCTTCAAATCACGGAGTTTCGATTCGTCTTTGAGGTCCGCTCTGGCGTTGAGAAGCGCCCCGCGAACCAGAACATCAAGAAAGGGCTTGTCGTCCCTGATCAGATACCGCGTTGTAGGGTTCCACGGAAGCTCCTTGTAGACACCGTCGGCGTCCGCGACCCGAACTGCGACGATGGAAGAAGCCTCTACTGCCAAGGGGATACGAACCCGAGACGCGCCTGATGTCGGGCGAGTTTCAACCGAGCCTTAGTTCTCACCAGCTCGTCCAATCCGTTGGCCGCCCGCTCCAACGCTTCCAGAGCGGGCTGCACTTGATCGATTGCGCCCGATAGCTTCACGAGAATGCGGCTCGCGACGATCCGGTCGACGAGCTCACCACGGTCCAGCAAACCTTTAGCCTGCAGATCCAGTTGGTGATGTAGATTAAGTATCGACCTGATGTCGCCCAACACGCGACGGGACGGCAGAAGGTCATGACGAAGACCGTGTTCATGGACCGCCACATGAAGCGCATCGAGGATACGCTCGATGCGCTCATCCTTGCCCGCTCCACCATAGCTCACCACCGGGAGACCGGGGAGGGGATCGACATCTCGAAGCTCCACCATCCCGCCTGATTCGCTGTGCCACGGGATTTGGGCAAGTTCCAGTAGGAAGCAGCGGTCGATGACCTTTGGCGATGGAGGGCGGGAGAAGTCGTCGACATTCATCGTCCCGAGTATTCGGCACGGTGCGATGCTGAGCCCGCTTTCGAGATGTCCATGACCGCCGTCCAAAGCATGGAAAAACCGGGAAAGATAATACTCGGGCCGGGTGAGGTTGAATTCGTCGAAGAGGATCAGGTGCTGGTTCGACGTTTCGCCGAGCACTGGCCGAAGTAGGCCAGAGTCGCCGAACAGCACGCCGTCGTTTTCCCAGTGCGCCTGGACCGCGATCTCGTGGAAAGTCTCGCCACGTGTCATGCCCAACATGCGGGCGATCATCCTGACCAACGACGATTTCCCGCAACCAGGAGGGCCCGCGAGCAAAACGACGGGTCGGACGGTCAGCGCCAACAAAGTCACGACGACGTCATCGAAGTTAAACGTCGGCTCGTTTCGGATCACGGCTTCCTTCAAGGACAAAAGAGCGTTCGAAAAAACAGTTTCCGATACCCGGTTGCCCCATTCGTTTGAAACGTGGCTAGCCCGATCGACACCGGGGGTAATCGCAACGGATCCATCCTTGGGTGCGGTAGCGGATTGCGGGGGCGCGGCAGCGTCTTTCAAGCGGGCAGGATTGTTTGCCGACGCCTTGCCATCCTGGTCACGTGACTTTTCTTCCTTCCCTTTCGGTGCTGCGGGAGGTTGATCGTCGATTGAATCCACAAGTTCCGATGTCGATACAGTAACGGCTGCTGGCGAAGCACTCTCGCCGGGACCTCTGCCGATGCCATCGCGCATCAAATGTTCAAGCTCGCTGGCGGAGGTCCTGCCGCGTTGCGCGGTCATCACGACGATCTTCGACATTCCGAGGTCTAGGATAACGTCTTCCGCTCCATCGATGGCGAGATCGCCTGTCGCCAGTTCGCCCTCGAACGGCGTCAAGGCAGGCTCCGAGCGCTTTCGGAAGTCCTTGCCCTCGATCCACAGATACCCGGTCCCGTCGATCTGGTCTGAAAGGATAAAGGCCTTTTCCTCGTCGGGGTCCCATTTCAACGACATCTTGCCAGGAGACTGCCTTACGTCCATAGCTTTGAAAGGACGTCCTTGCCGCGCCGACAATCCCGCCCCCAAACCGGGGACCAGGCGCATTTTCGGATGAGAGCCGGCTGCAAGAGCCGGAAGTCCTTCGATGGGCCTCACACCGCCGTCATCCACGAACGGATCGTTTGCATCTAGTACCGCTATACGCTGCTCCAGTTCGCCAGGCTGCTTGATGCCGAGCAGAAGAGAGTCGGGAAGCGTCGATTCCAGAGGAGCGGAGCGAACCTCGTTGTTGTCAGCCCGGCGGCTGCGAAGCCGGGGAGGGTCGTAGTTCTGCAGGATATGGGCGAGCCCCCCCGCTGCGGCGGCTATCGCAAAGGAACTTCCCACGCGAAGCACCTTTGGATGCTCGCCCTCCGGGAAGAGTGTTTCCATCATCGCTTCATCGAAACCCGGCAAAAGGCTGGTGCCTCCCGCGAGAAGAACCGTGTCGATCAGACGATATGCTTCCTGAGGTGCCTTGACGCCCAGCTCCTCCATTCGATCTGCGCTCAACCGTTTCGCATCGATTGAAGACGTCTGGTTTTCATAAAGCCGTTCGCAGAGCTTCTCGAAGAGCGGCCGCAGGTGAAACCACAGTTCCTTCGAGACGGACGACAATGTCTTTCGCGTCAACGATGATGGTTTGGTCGTAGTGCCGCTTTCGAACGCGGTCGATTTTCCACTCAGGCTGACCCTTATCTTGGCACTCTCGACTTCTCGCAATGCTTCCGCGGTTTCGGGCATTCCTAGCATTCCGGCGAGACGGATATCTACCCAGCGCCCCGCATGGCCGACGCTGTCACCTCGAAGCGCTCGAAGTCGGAGGTCGCGTTGAGTGCCCTTTTTCCCTGCCGAAACAATTTTCTGGTCCCGGCGACTGACGATAAGCGTCATGTTGGCCGTCGAAGCGCCGACATCAACTACGAGGATGACGTTGTTCCTACGCTCCTCAAGCTCGAGCGTGCCTTTCACTAGACGGAAGTATTCCGCCACCATCTCTGGCTCCGGGAGCAGAGTGATGCCCGGGATTGCCGCTTCGACGGCGTCTTTATATCGGTTGCGCGTTTTCTCTTCCGCGATAGACGGCATGAGCGCGTGTTTACGATGCGACTCATATTCAGGCGGCAGACGATCCAGGAGCTTTCGTAAGTATGCCCTGAAAACCTCGTCACGATGCAGGGTTCGGAAAGGCGTGAAACGGTCGTTACGATCAAAGATCATTTGCCGGGTATCTTTTTCCCCGTGCAGCATCCAGTCCTTGATATCGTCGATGCGGTGGACCCAACGTTCCCCGACAGGTTCGTCAAGTTCTACTGACCACTGGTCGCGTTCCGCCACCGCCGGGTCCGCGACCACGTAACATCGCGACGGAAAGAACGGCTGGCTATCGTCTTGAAGGAGAAACTTGAAAGCATTGTCGGACATCGACTCGGCGGCCTTTCAGAGTCATGCACTCGTTATCGTTTCTCGATATACTAGGGCGGGTAGTATGGCGACATGCGACAACAGTTCTCGTTGTGCAATTGGCCAGCTATCCACAAGTCGGCCGACTTATGTCGGATCTTGGAACCGCCACGGAGCCCGATCGCGACCCGTTAGCTTCTTCCCTCCGAGACGGCCGTGAAAACGTCGATGTTGGCGTGTTGCCGTCGAAAGGCTGAGATCTCGACATCGCTCGTCGTGACGATCACGGATAGAGCAGCGGGAAAGCTGCCAGGTAACCGGAAAGAACGGTGGATATGAAGTAGATGGTCCCGCCGGACATCGCCATAAGGACCAGTATCGGGAAAACATCGGTCAGTGATGGCGAGTCATCCGGCGATGTCGCCTGGACGTCCTGTGAACTCAAAATGTTATCGTTCGCGGCGGTATGTCGACGAAAGGACGAGCGCTGTTTGATGCGTCCGAACGGAACCTGCCGGAAAATAAAAGAGGTTTCTGCGCGTTTTACAGCCATGTCGTCACCTGTCGGTTTGCGATGTCCTCCATTACGACCGTAAGCCGCTGACGCGTTGCCCTATAGTACGATCGTCCCCAATGGCTGACGCCGACGCGGCTGGCCGTTGTATGTGCTGCTGCCCGCTTCAACGCGAGAGCGGGGAACGCCAGCATTGCTGTGAAGCCGAGCGGAGAGAGCGGTTTTCATTTGTCGACGCTCACCAGTTGCAGGGACCGTACCCTGCACGAGGCTAATATGGGCCGCCGACCTTTTGTCATTTGTAGGATAGCGTCCCGGCGATCGTTGCCTGCCATTGCACGATCGGACAATCTCGAGGCATCACCGCTCGCCAGACTGGCCGCGAGCTCAGGCGAGGGGCGCGCCCGCGTCCCACCGGAGCGAGATCGACGACGTCAACGTTCATGTGGCTACGGGTGGACGTCCTGGTGGGATTCCGGCCGTTCTGTCGAGCCCTTGGCCGGAAAGCATCTACGCCTTCAGGGACGTCCTGCCTGTTATCGGTGCCGTTGCACCGTACGTGGCCATCGACCTTCCGGGATTCGAGATGTCGCGGCCGTTCCGATTTGATGTCGCCATCCGGGATGGCACGTTTCCATCGTGAGGGCCGCTCGTACTCTCGGAATCGAGAGGATGCATGGCGTCGGACCCGATGTGGGGAGCCCGCGATGCTTTTCGCGGCCGTGGATTGTCCGGACCTGTTTGAGAGCCTTGTCGTCGGAAGCGGGGCGGTAGGCGTCGAACTTGTCGCCGGGCGGCTGATCGAACTCATGCAGTCTCCATTCGGTGCGTTCGCCGATGCCGAGGGCGGCGATCTCGCGGTTGCTTTCGTGTCGGAGCCGGCAGCAAGGCCGCCGCCACCGTCCGTAGTCGAGGATTACTGGCATTCTTCGGCAGCCGCGCGCTTCGATAATGCGGCCAACTTTATCCGCGCCTACCCGGAAGAACTCCCGGTTCTGAAAGGACTTTTGACGAAAGTAGAGACGCCGGTACTGGTGCTGGCGGGTCGTCAGGGTCCGCTCGTCCAGCCTGCCAACGGCGAGCACCTCGTGGACCGTATTCCACGTAGCCGAGAAGTCCTGTTGGAGGGCGGTCATCTGATATGGGAGGACGCGGCCGTCGAGTACGGGTAGGAGATCAGGAACTGGATTTCCGGGAAGTATCGCGAACTATGTCCCCAGGGTGTTTCAGGCGGAAATTTCGCCCCTGCCGAGGAAGTCTGAGCCGCGCGTCGGCCTGGAACGCAGCGCGATAAGTGCGCGATCCTGCAATAAAACGTCTCGCGTCCCGGGGATGATGGCGACGGGCGGCGACAGCAAGACGCTCAGTATCACTATCAATGGGGAACTAAAGCGATGCGAGTTCTAGTTCTGTTTGCGCATCCGGCGCAGCGGAAATCCAGTGTCAACGTGGCTATGGCGTCCGGTGCAAGGCAACTGGGCGGGGTGACGTTTGTCGATCTCTATGCGGAATACCCGCGTTTCTCGATCGACGTAGACCGGGAACAACGTCGACTTATGCAGCACGACGTGATCGTCTTCCAGTTTCCGCTTTTCTGGTATTCGACGCCGGCCCTTCTCAAGCAGTGGCAGGACCTGGTTCTTGAATACGGCTTTGCGTACGGCCCGAAAGGGAAGACGCTGTCCGAAAAATACGCGATCGCCTGCATCACCACTGGTGGGAGCAAGTCTGACTATTCAGAAGAGGGCGGCAACCGACGGGAAATACGGAATTTCCTCTATCCGCTCGAGCAGACGGCCGGGCTTTGCGGGATGGAGTATCTTCCCCCGTTCGTCCTTCATTCCGCAAACCATATCGACGACACTGGCGCGCAGCTTCACATCCGGGCCTATCCCCAGCTTTTGGCCGCGTTGCGCGATGATCGCTTCGATCTCGCTGCCCTCCGTCAGAGGCCGACATTCGACAGCTTCGATCTCACTGACCTGGTAAGGAACTGACCCTTGGAAGGCTTGGCATTCTATGCACTTTGCTACCTCGCCGCGGCGGTCCTTGCCGTCATAGTATCGCAACGGGTGGGCCTTGGGTCGGTCGTAGGCTACATTGCCGCCGGGGTTGTGATCGGCCCCGTCTTCCAGATCTCGATAGCCGGATCGGGGTATCTCGAGCAGTTTTCCGAATTCGGCATCGTGATGATGCTTTTCCTCATCGGCCTCGAAATCGATCCTCAGATGGTGTGGCGGCTCCGAGGCAAGCTACTCGGCCTCGGTGGGCTCCAGGTTCTCGCGACGGTCGGTGCCGTGGCAGCGGCGGGGCTCGCTCTTGGCTTCAACTGGCAGCAGGGGCTTCTTTTCGGCTTCGTGGCATCACTGTCCTCCACGGCGATCGTGTTGCAGACGCTCGAGGAGAAAGGCCTACTCAAGTCCGACGGGGGTCAGGCAAGCTTCGCGGTGCTCCTGTTCCAAGACCTTGCGGTGATCCCAATGCTCGCGTGTATCCCGTTGATCGCCGGAAGCGGCCAAGGTGCATCGTCCGGACACGGCGATGCCGCACTCCTGGAAAACCTGCCCGGATGGGCCTCGGCGATCCTTACTCTCGCAGCAGTGGGCGTGGTCGTGGCCGCGGCACACTTCCTATCGCGCCCGGTCTTCAGGACCATAGCGCTCCTTGGACTTCGCGAGGTATTCACCGCTGCCGCGCTTCTGGTCGTGGTGGGTATCACCGTCCTGATGTCGGCTGTAGGCCTTTCGCCCGCGCTCGGCGCATTCTTGGGAGGTGTCGTGCTCGCGAACAGCGAGTTCAAGCACGAGCTGCAAAACGATATCGAGCCTTTCAAGGGGCTTTTGCTCGGGCTGTTTTTTATGACTATCGGCGCGAAGATAGACCCCGAGATCCTATTAGCAAACTGGTTGACGGTAGCCGCCGCCACGTTTGGCCTAATAGCGATCAAGGCGCTCATCCTTCTGCCGCTGGCCTGGTTTTTCCGCATCCGTGGGCCCGCCGGATGGCTCTTCACCCTCGGGCTCGCGCAGGCAGGTGAATTCGGTTTCGTACTGCTGACGATCGGCGGAGACCGCGGACTGCTCTCGCCCCCAACCGTGTCGGTATCGGTCCTGATCATTACCTTCAGCATGGTCCTCACCCCCCTTCTTTTCGCGCTGTCCAACAGGATCGTTGTCATGCTTGAGAGACGGGGACGACATCAGAGGGACGCCGACCAGCCCGATGCCGGCACGATCATCCTTGCAGGAGTCGGGCGTTTTGGACAGATCGTGAACCGGATGCTTCTTGCAAACGGTTACAAGCCTGTCGTCCTGGACTACAGGGCGGACGTTGTCGACAACGTTCGAAAATTCGGAGTGAAGTCTTTCTTTGGCGACGCAGGGCGGCCGGACCTACTGGAATCGGCCGGGCTTGCCCACGCTGCGCTGCTTATCGTGGCCATAGACGACCCCGATAGAGCGACCGAAATCGTGTCCTACGCCCGCCGGAGTAATCCCGGCATCCAGATCATCGTCCGCGCATACGATCGTCTGCATCACTACAAGCTCCTCGATGCGGGAGCGGATCGTATCGTCCGTGAGATGTTTGATGGTTCGGTTCAAGCCGCAGGTATGGCTTTGGAGGCTCTCGGCATGCATCCTTACGAGGTTGAAAAGCGGAAGATCGTCTTTGTCGAGCAGGACACAGCGGGCTTGGCTCGGATGGCCACATTAGTGGACGTTGATACGCCAGCCGCGAGCAATCCAGAATTCGTTGCTGGTTTCAACGACATCGGCAAGGTAATCGAAAACGCGATGATGGGATATCGTTCTGGCTATGACGAGATGGTAGCGCGGGGTTGGAACGCGTCTGACGTAGGGTCTATTCATGTGCCAAGGAGTGGCGGACCCGATCGTCCCTCGTGAATATCAAGAGCCGCACGCTCCGCTTCTCACAATGTCCGAGCCCCGTTGTTTCCTGTGGGGGCTCATCTGCAAAGGTTACAGAGACTTATTTCTTCTGCTACCTCTAATCTACACGGGTTGGGGAACGCATTTCGATGGACGTGCATTTTTCGGTGAATACACGACTGACCAGGCTTTTGGGTGAAACCTATCGATCTAGCGAAGCCGCCTTGAAAGAACTTGTCGACAACGCGTGGGACGCTGACGCGAAGAATGTTTGGATCACGCTGCCGACGCCGTTGTCGGCTGATCCGATCACCGTGCGCGACGACGGTTCGGGAATGACGTCCCTGGAAATGCGAAACGAGTACCTGAACATCGCCAGTGACAAACGGGCGCGTACAGGTGAACGTACGCCGCTCCTCAAGCGGAAGGTCAAGGGCCGCAAGGGTATTGGTAAGTTCGCTGGCCTATCGTTGGCCAGCCGGATGGATGTCTCAGCGGTCGCTCGAGGTCGGAAATGCAGCCTGACCATCGACAAGCTCGTCCTGGCCGAGAATGAGAACGACTTGGAAGCAGTGCCGCTACCATTCATCGAGGAGGATGCAGGCGAAGCTCGTGCAGGCACGACAATCATCCTGTCGGGTCTTGATAGCCGTTTGAATTTCCCAACGCCGGACCGCTTTCGAGAAATCCTCGTGCATGAGTACGGCCGGGAGGATTCCTTCAGAGTATTCGTGAACGAGGCGCAGCTATCCGTCGACGATGTTCCTGGTGTATCGCGGGAAGTCGAGCAGACGCTTACTGAGAGCGGCTCAGTTCGATTGAAGTTCACGATCGCGGACGGGAAAAAGGCTCCAAAGGCTCCGGGTATCGTCCTGAAAGTGGACGGGAAGGTCGTCGGGAAGCCGATGATGTTCGGCCTAGATGATGACGAGGAAATTCCCTTCAAGCTGTCGAAACGAGTCTACGGAGAGGTGGAGCTCGAGGGTAACGACCATTTCGTAACTGCCGATTGGGGCGGGGTGGTCGAGAACAGCAAGGCGTTCCAAGAAATCCAATCTTATGTGAAATCCATCGTCAAAGAAGGCCTTAGGGAGAGCCACTCTCGCGATATGAGCCTTCAGCTAGCTCGATTGAAGAAGCAGCTGGACGCTAGGCTGAAAGACCTCCCAGAACACCGCCGACGCTACGCTGAGGAAGCCCTCCACCGGATCCTGCAGCGATTCTATCGGGAAAGCGAAGACCGCATTGCGACGATCGCGGAGGTCGCGCTCGACGCCATGGAGCATGACGCCTACTGGGCCGTCTTCGAGCGGATAAATGCCACCGACCGCACAGATGTCAGTTCCTTTGCAGCGGCGCTCGAAGATTTTGGTATGGTTGAGCTCTCTGGGATCGCTGCTCAAGCGACCAGACGAATGAGATTTCTGGACTACCTCGAGGAGCTTATCGACAACGAAGCGACCCTCGAAAAGGACGTCCATAAGGCCTTCGAGACGAATTTGTGGCTTCTTGGCCGCCAATACGCTCTGATGTCATCAAACGTCACCCTGAAACGGGTCATCGCGAAATATAGTGATAAGAAATTTACGGGCGAACGGGCCTCGAAACGGCCTGATCTTCTGCTGTCGCAGGATCTAGCTGACAGCTATCTGCTGATTGAGTTCAAACGTCCCAACCATCCGATTTCTCGGGAAGACATCGCTCAAGCCGAGCAATATCGTGATGACTTATCAGGGACCATCACCTCAAGCAGCCCGTTGAGGATCTTGATGATCGGTAAGGGCTCCGCAGCCTCTATGGACAAGAGATATGGGAGTGACATGACGACCGTCAGTTCCTATGCAAGCGTGCTCTCGTCCGCTCGCACGGAACTCGACTGGCTTATGTCATCGTTAGCCAGGAAATAGGTTTTGGGTCAGCCGTGACCAGACGACTCAACAATGGCTGGGCTAGCGTCCGTGGGAGCCGCCCGAAACGGCATAGGAGGAAAGATGTTCACTCACATCATGATTGGAAGCAATGATTTGGAGCGGGCCAGGACGTTCTACGATGCCACGTTCCACGCACTAGATGGCGCGCCTGGCGAGGTGGATGCGAGGGGTAGGCTCATCTATCTCCACGAGGGCGGTCGGCTTATGATCACGAAACCAATCGACGGCAATCCTGCAACCGTAGCCAACGGCGCGACTATCGGTATCGTCGCCACAAGCCAACGTCATGTTCTCGCCTGGCATGCAGCCGGTATCGCGAGCGGTGGCATCTCGATCGAGAGCCCACCAACCGCGCGCCCTAACGGGTCATTCGTTGCATATCTTCGCGATCCCGACGGAAACAAACTCACTGCACGGACACTCCCGACCAAATGAGATATGCGCAAGGTGCCTTTGGTCAGAGGCGTGCGCGACGCTAAATTTGCGAGCAGGAGCGCGTCGTCTGCTCGAGACGATGGCAATCAGTCTCGGGCCAAATACCTACTGCCGCCTCCAGGGCTTCGGGCGTGTCCACGGCGCACCCGATCTCTATATCTATTACTGGTATCCCGCTTGCGGCGATAATCCGACGCGCCCCTGCATCGCCGTCTAGCTTCGAGAGATTCGAGAATAGCGATCTCGGCAAAATGACCGGATTTCCGGGCTCGCCGAATGCGGTGGCACGCACAATGACAACCCCTTATTTCCTATGAAGGCATCGATCATCGACACGAAGTGGGCTTCGCTCAGCAGAGGCATATCCACCAGGCCTCTTCCGGAGGCTAGCGCTCGGGAAGTTGACAGCCGCACCAATGATACATCGTCGTCTTCGTGGCTGAGGTGGCTCGCCCCTACACTGGTCTTCCGAGGGTTGCTCGGACAGGCCGAGCCGATCCTCATCACAGGAGGACAAGCCGTGGCAGATTATAGAGAAGTGTTCGTTGGAATCGGTGTCAACGCCGGAGCAAATTAAGGCCAGGCGGCGGAGTAAAATCCGGCCGGGAGGGAGAGGTTCGCTTCTGGGGTGAGGTTGACGCGTCTGATACGAGCATGCGCCGCATCATCCAGCGGATAGCTGCAAAGTTTGACCGCGCTCAATTCTGCTACGAGGCCGGACCAACCGGATACGGGCTGCATCGGCTGATCCGATCGCTCGGCCATGAACGTGTGGTCGTCGTTCCATCATTGATCCCCAGGAAGCCGGGCGACAGAGTAAAGACCAACCGTCGAGATGCACTCGCGCTCGCCCGGCTATTGAGGGCCGGCGAGCTCACGGCGGTGTGGGTTCCCGACGAGGGCCATGAGGCGATGCGCGACCTCGTCCGCGCCCGGGCTGCGGCTGTCGAGACGTTGCGGGTTCACCGGCAACAGATCAGCGCTTTTATGCGATACCTTTGCTGGCTCCAGGAGCAACAGTTCGATCATCCGGCGCATCAGATCGCCTTGCAGGAAATGGTCGAGGCGGTGCGCGTCTCGAAAGAGCGCGTCGGACGCCTGGAGACGGTAATTGAGGAATTTGTCCCGAACTGGTCTCTGGCTCCGGTCATTCGAGCTCTGCAGACGCTGCGAGGGGTTGATCTGATCGTCGCCGTTACATTCGCCACGGAAGTCGGCGACGTCAGCCGTTTCGAGAGTCCGCGCCAATTGATGGGCTATCTCGGCTTGGTCCCTGGTGAGCGATCCACGGGTGAGACCGTCAGACGGGGGCTCGATCACAAAGGCAGGCAACGGCCGGGTTCGGCACATGCTGGTCGAGAGCGCGTGGACTTACCGGCACCCGCCGAAAGTCGGCGCGAGAAAGCTAGACCGTCTGGCGGAAGCGTCGCCGGCAGTCAGAGAGATCGCGTGGAAGACTCAGAGCCGGTTAACGGCTCGATATCGCCTGCTGGTCGCACGGGGAAAACGGACGACGGTGGTTTGCACCGCAATTGCCCGAGAATTGGCCGGCTTCATGTGGGCCGTTGCAAGGGAGGCGCAGGCAATCAGGACATAGGTCACTGCAGCGAACTTACACCTCGCGCATGGGCGGAGGCGGGACAACGGCAGGGGAACATCCGTCAGACGCTTTATGGCCGGCATTGTCCGACGCCCGCAGTAAGATAGGAACAGCCCCGGACGCACAATCGGGAATGCGGTATCCAACCCGCGCATCAGAGCTTGATCACCGACGTCCTCGAGTTCGCCTCCACCCATACGCGATCATCATGAGAGGCCCGTTCGCGAGAGCGGCAGCTTCTTCGTGCCCAATGCATTGACAATGGACATCAGAGCGGTGTTTGGCACCCACCTTCCGGATCACGGCGTGATTGACGATGTTGAGCCCGAACGAGGGTTTGGACATATGTCGATTTCACAGCTTACGCTTACATCCAGCGATGAAGAGCCGGTGCGCCGGTTCGAGGTTTTCACGGGCAGCGGCCGACGCCGCGAGTGGAGCGACGAGAGCAAGGCTGAGATCGTCGCCGAGAGTTACGAGCCGGGTGTGAAGGTCTGCGCCGTGGCGCGGCGTCATGGATTGACCCCGCAGCAATTGTTCACCTGGCGTCGGCGCGCTCGCAAGCCGCTCGATGCTGCGCGCGTCCTCGAGGACGTTCCGATGTTTGCGCCAGCGGTGCTGGAGCCGTCTGCGACGCTTGACGCAAACGAACCGGAACGAGCGCGTGCCTCGAGAAAGAAGCCGGGCAGTGGCGCAATCGAATTAGAGATCGGCGGGGCGATCATCAGGGTCGCTTCCGGCGCGGATGCGGCCACGATTGCCACCGTCAATCAGGCCGTGAAGGCGCAGACGTGATCGGGCCGTCGGGAGCGGTAAAGGTGAAGTCGTCGTCCAGGCTGCAGCACCCGCGCGGCTGATCGAGGGCGGCATTCCGACCGAGGCGACCGTCGCCCAGGTGCTGGTCTCGAAGTAATGCCGATCACTTGCCGCTCTACAGGCAGGCGCAAATCTACAAACGCCAGGGGATCGATCTCGACCGGTCGACTCTTGCCGACTGGGTCGGCCGCGCCGCCTGGCATCTAAGACGGCTAAAGTCTGCCGTCGGCCCGAAGCGGCCTTTGCAATCCAATCTCATCTTGGTGATTTCTGATGGCTCAGCTAGGGATGGCGATATCTTCAGCGGACTATATCGATGTCTCAGAATCTGCCCGCCTTACCGCCTACATTTCAAAATCTCCCAATGGCCTTTGCGGGTGGTGGAATTATCGGTGCCCTCGGTGGGTTGATTGGCCTCGGAGGAGCTGAATTCCGGCTGCCTCTCCTGATTGGCCTGTTCAATTTTGCGGCCCTTGAGGCGGTCATCCTGAACAAGGCCATGAGCCTGGTCGTCGTTGCCACCGCTCTCCCGTTCCGGGCCACGACAGTGCCCTTCGGCACAATCGTCGAGAATTGGCCAATCATCGTAAATCTGCTCGCCGGCAGCCTGCTCGGGGCGTGGCTTGGGGCTGGATGGGCAACTCGTCTGAAGTCTGCGACCCTCTACAAGGTGATTGCCGCGATGCTGGTTGCGATCGCCGTCATCCTGGTGATCGGCCATGACGCGACAGCAGGCCAAGCGCTTCTCACGGGCGTGGCCCAGATGATCGCAGGCGTGGTGGCAGGCTTCATCATCGGAATCGTGGCTTCCCTGCTCGGCGTGGCGGGCGGCGAGCTGCTGATCCCGACGCTGGTCCTGCTTTTCGGGGCGGATATCAAATTGGCCGGAAGCCTCTCCCTGGCCGTGAGCCTGCCTACGATGCTGGTCGGATTCACCCGCTACAGCCGCGATCAGAGTTTTTCGGTTCTCGGCCGTAACAAGATCTTCCTACTGGTCATGGCGGCGGGCTCGATTGTCGGTATCTTCGTCGGCGGCCTCCTGCTAGGCATAGTGCCGAACGCGTTCCTGCTGCCCGCCCTCGCTGCGATCCTGCTGATCTCGGCGGCGAAGGTCTGGCGACACCGCTAACTCAATGACTGCTTTTGGCGCGAAGGGGAAGACTGCCGTCGGCCCTAAGCCGACATGTCGAAATTGGGGACTGCATGGCTGGCGGCTGAAAAGCGGCCAGGCATGGCGTCACATGCAGATAGCCCGAGCCAGGCGGACACCAAAGTCTGCGTCCGGATTAGTCGTTGCGTCGCCGACCCTTTCCTGAATGGCCGCGACAACAAGATCACGCCGCCTTGGCAGTCGAGCTTTCTCGGCCTTCGCCAGCGCATCGGGCATCTCTTCACGGGTAAGGTCGGTGCAGTAGCCGGGAGCGCCGGGCTGCTGCCGCCAGGATTCGGCAATCGTGCCGGAGTAAACCGCATCGAGACCCGAGCTTTCGACGAGTCTCAGCCCCACCTCGCGATCCCGGTCCCGGTCAGCCGCAACAGGGATGGCGATCCGATCAGCGCTCCCCTTGGGCTTGCCTTTCCGCGCAAAGGAGTCCGAGCCGATTGCGTTCCACGCTTTCACGATCGGGCGGCCTAGTTGCTCGGAGACCCAGACGCTTTCGACCTTACCCTCTTCGATCTCTGTGATCTTGTCGTCCCGCATTGGATAGTAGTTCGAGGTGTCGATCACCACCGTGTCCTCGGGCACGGTCGCCAGCAATGGCGCGATGCCCGGTATGCGGTTCAGCGGGATTGAGAGGATGATCGCATCTGCGTCTTTCACAGCTTCCTCAGCAGTGACTGCCCTGCCGCCAAAGGCAAGCACCTCGGAAGGGATTGTCTCCGGCCCGCGCGAATTTGCGACCTTCACATCATGCCCTGCCTCGCTGAGAGTACGAACCAGGGTCTTTCCGATGTGGCCGACGCCAAGAATTCCTATTTTCATGATCGTGTTTCCATCCTGTTGTTTCGCGGCTATGGCGGGAGAAACTCCGCCATAGCCGTGGCGGGTTAGACAGTGACGACGATCTTGCCGATCTGCTCGTTGCTTTCCAAGAAGCGCGTCGCTTCGCGAATGTCATCAAAGCCGAACGTGCGCGAGATCAATGGATCGAGAGACCCAGAGCGCAGCCCGTCATTGATGAAGGTCTTCGCGCGGGAAAGGATCGCGTCGTCAGAGACAATCTCCGTGTAGAGATACCCCTTCAATGTCAGGCTCTTGCCAAGGACGGCGAACTGGGGGAACGGGCCTTCGTCCGGGCTGAGAGCACCGTATTCAAGCAGGATACCGCCAACCGCCATGCAGTCCGCAAGCTGCGCGATGGCCGGGCCGCCAATGGGATCGAACACAACGCGCGCGCCTTTGCCCTCGGTGAATTCCGTAACGCGGGCTGCAAGATCGTCTTCTTCCATCGCGATGACATGATGCGCGCCTGCCTTGATCAGGGCTTCCACCTTCGACCTTGTCCGCGTTGTGGCAATCACCGTCGCGCCGACGCTGCGACCGATCTGGATTGCGGCGACGCCGACACTGCTTGATGCCGCAGACACGATCACGAACTCATTCGTCGTGAGCTTTGCCTGTTCGATCAGCGCGCCCCAGGCCGTGACATACTGCATCCACGATGCAGCCGCCTGTTCGAACGACAGGTTCTCCGGGTGCTTCACGACGTGACGGCCGGGCACGTTGATGACCTCGCCGTAGGTGCCCCAGCGTGCCATGTCGAGAATTGGAATGACGCTGACCGCGTCGCCTTCGGCAAAGCCCGTAACCGCATCTCCGATCGCGGTGATCGTTCCTGACGCTTCATAACCGAGCATCGAAGGGAACTCGGCCTCCTGCAGATATGCGTGGCGGCGAAACATCACCTCGGCGCGGTTAAGACCGATGGCCTTGACTGCGATTTGCACCTCGTCGCTTGCCGGGGCGGAAACGTCGATGTCGTCGATCTGGAGAACATCGGGTTCCCCGTATTCATGAAAGCGAGCAACTCTCGTCATGTTGCATGTTCCTTGTATCTCTTCTTCACGCCTTGAACGCAGCGCGAATGGTCGGACGCATTTCGCAACTGGAAGCGAAACTGAAAATACGGTAATCGAATGCACATAGTGTACAGAAGTATACCGTAAACGAGGTCGGAATGAACAAGGATCGGAACTACGACGAGGTACCCGGCTGCACGATGTACGCGGCGCTCAATCTTATCAGCGGCAAATGGAAGGGCATGATCCTGTATCACCTTTTGAAGGGGACACTCCGGTTCAATGCCCTGAAGCGAGAGCTGGGAGACTGCTCCCAGCGTCTTCTGATCAAGCAGCTTAGAGAGCTTGAGGACGATGGGCTTGTGGCACGGAAGGTGTTCGCGGTCATCCCGCCCAAGGTGGAGTATTCGATAACCGAGGAAGGCAGAACGCTCGCGCCCATTCTGCTCGGGCTGCGGGACTGGGGTCACGGGTGGCTTACTCGACGCAACCTAGTAGCCCGCGATGATCATCTTGATGCCGCGTAGCGAAAGAGGCGCAGTCACAGCTTGAACCACGGCGAAGGAAAACGACCAGGCGTGCGGGAAGCAATGTCCGCTGATGGCGCAACTCCGCCCCGCGTGGCTGCTGCGTCATGTCCGCTTTGCAGCAACAGCGACCGGTGGCTCGATGACCACTATAAGGGCGCTATGAAGACCTGAGGGTTGGACTCCTATTGGCCTATTGGCCCCATTGTGTCATGCCGAGCGCGAACGGTTCCGATCATTCCCGCATCACAATTTGACCAACTGCTTTCCGAAGTTCTCTCCCTTCAGCATCCTGACAAGGGCGTGGGGCACGGTCTCGATCCCTTCGGCGACATCCTCCCTCGTCTGGAGCAGCCCCTGCCTGTGCCACAACAACAGATCGGCGATTGCTGTTTGATATTCGGCCTCGTGGTCGTCGAGCAGGAACCCTTCTATCCGGGCGCGGGTGATGAGCGTTCTCCTGAGGTGCCTCAGGCCGATATCGGGCTGGTCGAAGCGGTCGGCCAGAGCGATCGTCCCAACCACGACCACCCTGCCGAATGTGTTCAGGTTGGACATCGCGGCGTCGTGAATGGGGCCGGCCGTGTTGTCGATGAAGACATCCACCCCTTTGGGACATGCCGCGGCGACGTCTGCTATGAGATCGGCCGAGGTGCGATGATTGATACCCGTCCGATATCCGAGCTCCTTGCACCATTCCAGCTTCGCGTCCGATCCGGCAATGGCCACGGGATCGAAGCCCTTGATACGCGCGACCTGGCCCGCAATCTGCCCGACCGCTCCCGACGCCGCCGAGATCAGGACCGTTTCACCTGCCTTCGGACGCCCTGTCCTGAGTAGGGCGAAGTAGGCGGTGAGACCCGGCATGCCGAGGTAGCTCAGCGCTGCCTGTATCGGTGCTTCCCCGGTCGCTACGGTCTTTGCCGTTGCGGCCCGGATGACGCTGAAAGGCTGCCATCCGAAATAGTCGCTGGTCACGATGTCACCCGGCCTGAACTCCGAGGACTCGGAGGCAACGACCTCGCCAATTCCGCCCCCGCGCATGAGGTCACCCAGCTTGAAGCCCGTGGCGTAATTCTTTGCCGGGCTGATCCGGCCGCGCATATAGGGGTCCACCGAGAGCCAGAGCGTCTTGACCAGCAGTTCGCCATCGTTCGCCTGGGGCACCATACGATCCTCCAGCGTCCAGTTTTCCACCGTTGGCATGGCGGAAGGATAGGACTTCAGTACCCAGCTTGGATTGGTGGCCATCTTTCTCTCCATCGTGAATGCTGCCGGCATTGATGCATGCGCTTGCCTTCCGTGTTAATCCGTCCCACTCGAGAAACATTGTTTTGGAATTCGGAAGAATAGCCGATGGACATTGTCGAAGCCATGAAGGTCGCCGTCGCGGTCGCGCGGCACAATAGTTTCTCTTCCGCTAGCCGGGACCTCCGCCTTTCCGCGGCCTCGGTGAGCCGGATCGTGGCCGAGCTCGAGGCCGATCTCGGCGTCCGACTGTTCAACCGTACCACCCGGCAACTCAACCTGACGGATGCCGGGACGGAGTTCGTTCAGAAGAGCGTAGGGGTCCTGGAGGAACTCGACCTGATGCGGAGTGCGGTCCGCGAGCGTCACGAAACTCCGAAAGGTCGGTTGCGCGTCTCCTGCGTCACGGCGTTCGGCAACGAGTGCCTGGCACCTGCGATTCCCGAGTTCAGCCGGCGCTTCCCGCAGCTCGATATTTCGATCGACTTCGGCAATCGATTGGTCGATCTGATTGGCGAGCAGTTCGACGTGGCGATCCGCGTAGGACCGTTGAGCGACACTTCCCTGATTGCCCGGAAGATTTTCACGCAAAGGATCGTGTTCGTCGCGTCGCCGGAGTTCTGCGAAAGGCACAGGCCTCCCAAAACCCTTGATGAGATCACATCCTGGCCATCTGTGACGCAGGTCAGCGGTGAGTGGGGGCACATGCATAGGTTCTCTCACGATGGGAAGTTTATCGACTTCGAGGTCCCGCAACGCCTGACGATGAACTCTGCCCGGGCAGTGAGGAATGCGTGCATCACAGGACAGGGTTATTCCCTGTTGCCTTCTACGCCCAGCGCCGCCACATCCCGCAGAAAATCAGGGTGTTCGTTGACTTTTTGATCCAAGCATTCGGGCCGCGATAGCGAATGAGACCGGAGTGACGTCTGCTATTGGCGCATTCTTGCCATCTATGTCGCAGCGGCAGCTTTCGGAACGGTCTACCACGCTTGGCCAATGTGCGAGGAAAACACCGCTTTCGATACATCGACGAATATGGACAGGAGCTTATTGAAGCTGCCCATTCGTGTCGAACGTCCAGCGGCAAGTATCGCAATCGCCACTCTCGACCGCATCTCGACGTCGTTCCTCTGACCTGACTTGTGGTCATGTATTCCCGGCACGGATCATTTTTCTTGCACATTCCGGCTGCGGGTGCAGGCGTCGGCCGTGCCGTTCTGATTCATCGCGCCCGTGGCTTCACAGCCAGCCATTGACCTCTCCTACTCAAAATTCTCAACGGTTCTGAGACCGAGATCACGCTTTGGCCTGCCGCGTATAACCAGAAGGTATGGTCTCGACACACGGTGGTCCGAACAGATTTCAGGTGGCCGGAAAGGCAACATCTGCTCATCGAAATTCAAATCCCGGAGAGCACCGATGAATGCCTACGCCCCCACCAAGAACCTCAAGATCATCGAAGCAGCTTCGCTGGCAATCGACTCGGATATCGACCTGTCGGCCGCTGTTCCTGCCGCCGTCCAGGCCCCGATCTCGCTTCCTGACCTTTCCTCAGATGTTGTCCAGCGTGACCTTCTTCTGCCCTGGCAGCGTCGCAAGATCATGCAATTCATCGAGGAACACCTCACGGAGACGATCAAGGTCGAGGAGCTTGCAGCCCTTACGAAGCTCAGCAAGACCTACTTCTCCAGGGTCTTCAAGTCGGCGTACAAGGAAAGCCCGTACAACTATGTGCTGCGCCGACGTATGGAGCTTGCAAAGGAGCTTATCACCGAAACCGACGCCGCGCTCAGCGAGATTGCGCTCGATTGCGGGATGGCCGACCAAGCTCACCTTTGCAAGACCTTCCGTAAGGTCTTCGGCACGACACCGAACCGCTGGCGTCGTTCTTCCCAAGGCGTCCAGCGTCCGTCCGGCACGCGGGTCCCATCGGCCACACGTCAAGAGGCGAATACCGCACGCTTCAACTGACCTGCGAGAGCAGGGGAGCCGAAATCGACAAGCTGACCGGGTTCCGGAATGACAACTTCCCACGGTCGGCAACGGCTTCCACCCGCGTTGCCAACCTCGTTGTCCGCGCGACAACCGCCATGACGAGCGCGGTCTAGCGGATCAAATGCAATTCCGTTTTGAAAGAGAACTCCATGCGCCTTACTGCCCTAGTCGTGTCAATTTCTGCGATCTCCATCCAGCCTTCCCTAGCCGCGTCCGAGCATTTCGTCGCCGGGCGGCTGGAATGCGACCTCTCGCGCTCCGAAGGGGAGATCATCGGTTTCAAGCAAGACGTCGATTGTGTCTTCCACCCGTCCGAGCCGGGGACGCCCGTCAGATACACAGGATCGATCGACAATTTCGGCTTTGACATCGGTGAGATCGAAAAGGCAAATCTTATCTGGGCGGTGGACGCCGTCAGCAGGCAGCCTTCCTACGACCTCGAAGGCATTTATCGGGGCGTCGAGGCGTCGGCGGCGGTTGGCGTCGGCGGAGGCGCTGTTATCCTGACAGGCGGCACACACGGAACATTTTCCCTCCAGCCAGTCGCTGTCGGTGGGCAGGAAGGTCTCGACATTTCGGTGGGTATAACCCAGCTTCGACTGAAGGCCGCGTTGTAAAACCCGAAGTTTCGCTACGCGGAGCAAATGGCCGACAGGGACAACCTGTCGGCCATTTGGCGCTCCTCCTGGGACCTTTTTTTTACAAGAGACCTGATTTCCAAACGAATATCGTCGAAAGCAATGTTCGCTCGCATGGCCGTTGGACTGCTGTCGTTCCACATCAGTGGTTTTCAGCTCGCGAGCTGGCGTTTTTGGCGTACACGCTACGGGTGCCGTAAAGACAGACAGCTGTGCGGTCAGACGACCAATCGGACGCCTGACCGACCCAACCCCTTAAATCAGGCCTCTTCGATGCATCTGATCAGATCGTCGGCGAGTATCGGTTTCTGGAGAAGCTCCGTGGCTCCGCCCGCGATCGCGCGCCTTCTGATAACCTCGTCTTTGAGTGCCGTCATCATGATGATCGGCATGTCCGGCCAGCGCTGCTTCACGATTTCCAGCAGCTCCAGCCCGGTCATCTCCGGCATGTTGATGTCAGTCAACAGCAACGAGACAAAGTCGAGATTATCATAGGCGAGAAACTCACGCCCAGAGCTAAAGGGGAGGGCGTCATAGCCCATGGACTCGAGAAAGCCGGATGTGGCCTCGAGGAGCGCTTCGTCGTCGTCGACGATGGCTACGGATTTTTTGTCGCCAGACACCTGATGTTCCTTTTCCCCGACTTACGGGCTGTGACATCTAGTTAGATGGACTGGCGGGAATTTGTAATAATACGATTGTATGGGTAGCCCTCGTCAGCTGCCAAGTCGTCGGTCGCCACGGCAAAGCCGGGGGAGGGACTCAGGCCAGAGACTTGAGGATTTCGACCTTGCGGACCAGATCGGCGAGCGACGTCACGTTCATCTTCCGCATGACGTTGCCGCGGTGGATTTTCACCGTGACTTCGGAAATGTCGAGGAGATGGGCGACCTGTTTGTTCAGAAGCCCCCTGACCACGGCTTCCATCACCTCCTGCTCACGGGGAGTAAGCGATGAGGCGGACTTGACCGCCTCGTTGGCGGCGCTGAGTTCAAGACGTCGGGATCTGTCGCGTTCTATCGCCACGGAGACAGCGTCGAGCATCTCCTGATCCCTGAAAGGCTTGGTTAGGAAATCGGTCGCCCCGGCTTTCATCGCACGCACGCTCATCGGGACGTCGGCGTACCCGGTCATGAAGACAATCGGAAGTTTGTTGCCCATGCCATTTAACTTGGTCTGGAGGTCCAGCCCGCTCAGACCGGGCAGACGGACGTCGAGGATCAGACAACCCGGACGGTCGGGCAGCGGCTCAGCCAGGAGATCCGTCGTCGAAGCGAACCCGAGTGAATCGATGCCGACCGAGCGCAGGACATCCCTAACGCCGTCACGCATCCCGTCGTCGTCGTCCACGACGACAACCAGTGGCGTGTCGGCTTTGACCGCCGAGGCGTCGTGGGCCCGAATACCAAGTGCAGCCGACATCGGCGAAGACCTCGAAGTAATCGTTGGAATTGCCGCATGCCGATCGTATCACGACGGACACTGCGCGCTTGTACCAGCGGATAACTACTACGCGCGTGCCAAAATCTCGACCTAGCCATAAGGATAGGTTCTGGCAGTTGGCCATTATTGTACAGTTCCATTGGTTTGGGAGGGCCGAAAGAAACAAGCATTTCCGGGATCGACGTCCATGAAAACCAGACCTCCGTCCGACAGTACCTATGTCGGCGACGAACCGATGCCGAGCGGAATGACGTTCCGGATCCTGATGGCCAGTCTGGTCGGCACATCGGTCGAGTTCTACGACTTCTACATCTATGCGACCGCGGCCAGTCTCGTATTCGGCCCGCTCTTCTTTCCGGCGTCAGTGTCATCGATGGAGTTGATCGGAGCCTACGCGAGTTTCGGTATCGCGTTCATAGCCCGGCCGCTGGGCGGCGCGGTTTTCGGACACTTCGGCGACCGGGTAGGGCGCAAGGCGACCCTGGTCGCATCGCTTCTTCTCATGGGCGCATCGACTGCGGCGATCGGTCTGCTGCCTACCTACGCGGTCGCAGGCTGGCTCGCTCCGGCTCTTCTGTGTCTGCTGAGGTTCGGCCAGGGACTGGCGCTCGGCGGCGAATGGACGGGCGCGGCGCTTCTCGCTCTTGAAAACGCGCCGAAAGGGTGGCGAGCGCGATACGCGATGTTCGCCCCGCTCGGCGCGCCGATCGGTTTCGTGTTGGCGAACAGCCTGTTCCTGGTTCTGACCCTGACGCTGTCGCCGGAGCAGTTCTCCGACTGGGGATGGCGGGTGCCGTTCCTCTTGAGCGCCCCCTTGGTGTGGATGGGCATCTGGATCCGCTTCAACCTCGTCGAGACGCGGGACTTCCACGCTGCCATCAGCAAGTCGAAGCCTTCCCGCGTACCTTTGCTCGACATCTTCCGACTTCATATGGACCAGGTGATATCCGGCGCGTTCGGCGTCGTCGCCTGCTTCTCGCTCTATTATGTCGTAACGGCCTTTGCCCTTGGATACGGCACGTCGGAGCTCGGCTATACGCGATCATCGTTCCTTATGGTGGAATTGGGCGCGATCCTCTTCATGGCTGCTGGCATCGTGGTGGCGAGCTGGCTTTCCGACAGGATCGATCCCGAGCGAATCCTAATCTTTGGCTGCGTCGGCACCATAGTCTCCGGCGTCGTGCTCGCTCCTATGCTGGGAAGCGGGTCGCTGCTGGTCATCTTCCTCTACCTGGCATTCTCGCTCTGGGTGATGGGCTTCGTGAACGGACCTCTCGGAGCATGGCTGCCCGGCCTGTTCCCGACCCGGGTCCGCTATTCCGGGACGTCGGTGGCCTTCAATATCGGCGGTATCATCGGCGGGGCGTTGACCCCGGTGGTCTCCCAGGCCCTTGCCCAGTACAGCGGACTGGTAGCGGTCGGTTTCTATCTCGCGATCACGGGCGGACTGAGCCTTATAGCGTTCGACGCGAGCGCCAGACGCAAGGCGCTCGAAGCGCTGGCCCAGAGCGAGACGAGATACCGCTCCATTTTCGCGCAGAACCATGTCTCGCTTTGCGAGGTCGACCTTTCCCTCCTGTGGAAGCGGTTGGAGGCGGTGCGCGCCTATCCCCCGGCCAAGCTGCGGGCATATCTCGATGCGACGCCGGAGTTCGTCGACCAGTGCTCGAAGCTCGTGAGGTTCGTTGACGTCAACGAAGCCACCGTCCTGCTCCTCGGACGTGAGAACGAGCGGGAGGCCCTCGGCTCGATTGACCGCTTTCTTCCGCCGCACAGCGAGCTGGTCGAAGCCATCATTCTTGGTATGTGCTCGGGCGACGACCGGGTAGAAATGGAAGCGCGCCTTCTTAGGAGTCCGGGCAACGAAGTCATCGTGATCTTTGTCATCGCATTCCCGCAGGACAGGGACGCGTTCGACCGTGTCGCATGCGCGATGATCGACGTCACCCAGCGCGAACAGGCCAAGGAGGCGCTGATGGCGGCGCAGGGCGAACTCGCAAGGGTGGGCCGGGTCGCCACGGTTGGCGCGATCTCCGCGTCGATCGCCCACGAAGTGAACCAGCCGATCGGCGCTGTGGTCATGAGCGCCCAGGCTTGCGTACGCTGGCTTCAGGCGAACCCGCCGGACATCAAGGCCGCCTCGACGGCGGCGGAGCGCGCGATCAAGCACAGCATGCGGGCGAGCGAGATCATCCAGCGCACCCGCGAGCAGGTCCGTGGAACAAAGAGGAGACTCGAAAGCATCGACCTCAGGAACATCGTCACGGACGTCCTCGGGTTGCTGGACCGCGAATTGATGTCCGCGTCCACAAAGGTGACGACTGATTTCTCGATCGATGAACCGGTCGTGTTGGCAGACAGGGTCGAGATGCAGCAGGTGATCGCGAATCTCGTCACGAACGGTTTGCATGCGATGGGCGGCGTGCCGACCGATCTGCGCGACCTGACAATCTCGCTGGCGGCCACCGAATCCGACATGGTGCGTCTGGAAGTCCGTGACCACGGCACCGGGATCGCGCCGGAAAACCTGGCGAAACTCTTCAGCCCCTTCTTCACGACCAGGAATGAAGGCATGGGGATGGGTCTCGCGATCTGCAAGACGATCGTCGAAGCCCACGGCGGCTCGCTGACCGCCCGAAACCACGAGGACGGCGGTGCGATTTTCGAGATCGTCATGCCGTTGTCGGTTGAAGAGCAAGAGGACCTGCCTCGCGCAGCGGCGCTCGGCGCGTAGTCGCCAGTGCCGGAATAGTCGAACGAAAGCTCTTCCCCGGTAACGGAGAAATACCCCTAGCCGTCATCTACCACGGCGGTCTCCGGCCTGTCACCGCCCAGAGCGTGTTCGTTCCGCCAGGTGCCGTCAGCGGCCTGGTAGGTGATCTCGGCGTCGCGACGACGGCGGTTACGCGTATCGCCTCGACAACGTCTGGTCCGAACCATTCGCGACGTTACCAGCAGGCGCTCAAGGCGGCCAAGGCCGCGGCCCAGCGCCAGCATCTCGATGGTCTGTTGGCCGACGTGATAGGTGATCTTCACTGAAGGTTCTCCTGGAAAAGGGCCCTGACTGAGCGCGGCTATGTGTTGACCATGAGCGCCGCATATGTGCGTCGCCCGGTGGAGCCACATTTTAGCGACAGCGATGCTGTCGGATTGTCCAATACATCCGCGCCAACCTCGCTGAACATCGAAATCCAACGCCTCCGTATAGACCCGACGGCAAAGAAACTGTCTAACGAGCAGGAAGCTAACGACGCCATGTACATCGAGACGGTCGAAAAATTTGCCGCTGTGGACCAGCACAAGGTCGACATTATCAGGAACCATCTGCGCGCCTTGTTTATCGGCGCGATGATGGCCGGAGCCTATATCGGTTCGGCGACGTCATCATATTCACGGCGGGAGCGCATACCGGATCATCGAATACGACGATACGGCTTGTAGTCGTTCCAAATAGCCGATTGGACGCACGCGCTGGATGCCGCGTTCGAAGTCCATCGCGCGTGGTATTTTAGCGGGAGGTGCCGTCACCGAGCCGGCAGGTCTGGAAGGACACAGCGTCGATCCCTCACCCTGGCCGGTCTGATTGACTTCCCGGCGGCGGTGGAACTGCGATGCCTCGTGCGCTTGTCGACGTGATCGCGCCCGCGCCGCCCTCAGGACCGTCCCGGTCCCTGGCGTCCGTATATCATACCTCTCTCGTCATGCAGCATCACGATACCCTCTCGGCTAAGCGCCCCAAGTATCTTCGTCATGGATTCCTCGGCGACCCATCCATCCTTCTCCAACTTGTGCACCGTGCGCGACGCCACACCCGCGGCCCTTCCAAGATCTATCTGGGTTAGTCCGGTATGGGCTCTCGCCGCACGAGCGATGGATGGATCAAGGAATGTCAGCTGGCCAGCACTCACGACCTGTACTCTCCTCGCTTATCGACGCGGGTGTTTTTGCGGGAAGGGTGCTCGGGTGTTCGCGTCCGCTGGCCGGTCCGGCGCGACGTTTTCACTGCCAGGCGAAGGCCGGAATGGCGAACCCGAACCCGGCGACGTCTCAATCGGGACGCAGCGGTGCACCGAGTACTCCATTAGCGGTACTCTTTGCCCATCAAAGCGGGCAAAGGCCAGACGATCGACTACCACGTGCGTCTTTAGCGAGAATGCACGTCTTGAAATGTTTCGTGTCAGTGCCATGATTACTGCGTGCGCGAGCGGCCTCTCGACGCACTCACAGGCATATTTTTTGCTATACGCGCGTATGCAGCTACCAGGAACGTAATCTACGCAGTCCGACGGCTTCACCATTGATTTGAAGCGTAAGCGCCTTGGGCCGCGTCCGTCAAGTTGGTGTAATTTCGGGTGTGGTTCCGGGCCGTCATGATCAGGCGGCTCTGGGTGTAATTTGCAGGGGGATTTCCTCCTCGATGGTTGGTGTGTTGAGCTCGGCCATCGCCTCGACCTGCATGTATCGGTGCTGAAGCTGCCATTCGTCATTGGCTTCGAGCAGGACCGCACCGATCAGGCGCACGATGCTGTCTTCGTTCGGGAAGATGCCGACGACATCGGCGCGGCGCTTCACTTCCTTGTTCAGCCGCTCCAGCGGGTTGGTGGAATGCAGCTTGGTGCGGTGCTGCGCGGGAAAGGCCATGTAGGCGAGTACATCGGCCTCGGCGTTGTCCATGAAGGTGCCGAGCTTGGGCCATCTGGCGCGGAGTTGGTCGGCGACATGCCGCCAGGTCTGCACGGCATTGTCGTGGTCTGGCTGGATGAAGGCTTGCCGGATCGCGGCGGCGACCATGGTGTTCTGCCCCTTGGGAACATAGGCCAGCGCATTGCGCATGGCATGAACGCGGCAGCGCTGCCATGTCGCGCTGAGGATGCGGGTGATGGCGGCCTTCAGCCCTTCATGAGCATCGGAGATGACCAGCTTGACGCCGGTGAGGCCCCGGCGCACCAGATCGCGCAGGAAGCTCGTCCAGAACGGCTCGGCTTCGGAAGGGCCGATGTGCAGGCCGACGATCTCCCTCTTCCCGTCCGTATTGACGGCCACCGCGATTATCGCCGCGACCGAGACGATGCGGCCGCCCTCGCGCACCTTCAGGTACGTCGCATCGAGCCACAGATACGGCCAATCACCGGAAAGCGGGCGCTTGAGGAAGGCGTTCACCCGCTCGTCGATGTCCTTGCATAGCTTCGACACGGACGATTTGGAGATGCCCGTCATCCCCATGGCCTGCACCAGTTCATCGACCTTGCGGGTCGATACCCCGTTGATCCATGCCTCCTGGATCACCGCCACCAGCGCCTTCTCCACCATCTTCCTCGGCTCCAGAAAGCCGGGAAAGTAGGCTCCGGAGCGCATCTTCGGTATCTTCAGGTTCAGCGTGCCGAGCCGGGTGTCGAGCGCACGCTCGCGGTAACCATTGCGCCAGGTCTGGCGGCCATCGCCCCGTTCATAGCGGCACGCACCGATCAGGCCGTCAACATCGGCCTCCATGATCAGTTGCAGCACGCTTTCGGCAATGGCGCGAAGAAAATCGCTGTCGCCACTCTTCGCGGCAAGCTCGGCAAGGGGTAGTCTGTCGTCGGTCATCGGGTCTTCCTTTCGGTCTGGTTGAAGTCTCGCAACTCCACCTTCTCCGACGGGCCCGGTGCCCACCTGACGTCTCGCGAAAACGGCGCATCAATCTCAACCGCCGTGTCCACTCAAAGCGCCCCCGAAATTACACCACGTGCGCGGACGCTACCCCGCGTTGAATTTCGGACAGTTCGTTGCCGTTGTGGCGCAGGAGTCAACGCGTCGCAACTATCGTACCGCCTCGCATCCAACGTTCATACGCTTTGGGCCAGGTTTGGTCATTTTCACCTTGCAAGTTTTTCGTGGAGGATCAGGAAATGCCTCGTACAAGAGCGACATGCATTGCAGCAGTATTGGCGGCGACCAGTATTCTGGGCGGCGCGACGAGCGCCCGAGCGCAGGAAACCAAGCCCAACATCCTGTTCATCATGGGCGACGATATCGGCTGGATGCAGCCCAGCATCTATCACCAGGGCCTGATGGTGGGGGAAACGCCCAACATCGATCGCATCGGCAATGAGGGTGCGAAATTCATGACCTACTACGCCGAGCAAAGCTGCACGGCTGGTCGCACCGCCTTCATCACTGGCATGCAGCCGGTGCGGGTTGGCATGGTCCTGCCGGAAATTCCCGGAAGCCCGTCCTATCTTCGGACCGGCACGCCGACGCTTGCCCGTTTCCTGCACGATCTCGGCTACAACACTGGCGAGTTCGGCAAGAACCATCTGGGCGACCACACCGAGTCTCTTCCGACCGCCCATGGCTTCCAGGAGTTCTGGGGGTATCTTTATCACCTCGATGCCATGCAGGGTGTGAGCTTCCCCGATATCAACAAGACGCCAACCGAACAGACCCTCGCGCCGCCTTGCAAGAACACCCCGATCCCGGGGCTTACAGAAAATCCAGCGGCAGTCGACCCGGCAACCACGACCTGCCTGACGCCACCCCGCCCGATGCTGGCATGCACGTCCTCTGACGGGACGGCGGCCAATCAGACGTGCAAGGACGAAGGGCCGCTGACACTCGAACGTTCCAAGACAATTGACGAAGAGATTTCGGGGAAGGTTATCGACTTCCTCGACAGGAACGACCCCGAGAAGACCAAGAAGCCCTTCTTCGTCTGGTACAATCCTGCGCGTATGCACGTCACGACCGTCTTGTCGGACAAGTACCAGAATATGATTGGCGAGCCCGGCGGTAAGGACTGGGGCGCTAACGAAGCGGGCATGAAGCAGATGGATGACAACATCGGCTATGTGCTGAAGAAGCTTGAGGAGATGGGCGAGCTCGACAACACCATAGTCGTCTTCACGACAGACAACGGTGCCGAGACGATCACCTTTCCTGACGGCGGAACCACGCCCTTCAAGGGCGGCAAGCTGAGCACCTGGGAGGGAGGGATGCGAGCGCCGCTAGTCGTGCGCTGGCCCGGCCACATCGAGCCCGGAACGGTGAAGAACGACATCTTTGCCTCGCTGGACTGGCTGCCCACCTTCGTAGACATTGCTGGCGGGCCCAAGGGTGATGAACTGAAGGCGACGCTCGAGGAAGGCAAGTATCCTGGCCTCGCCAAGACCACGCTCGACGGCGTCAACCAACGGGCCTACCTCGAAGGAAAGTCGGACAAGTCGGCACGCGACACGTTCCTGTACTATTCCGGCAAGGAGCCGTCCGCGGTCCGCTACAAGAACTGGAAGATGTATTTCGCCATGGTATCCGACGATCCGGCAGGTTTCATTGCCGGCGTGATGCCGTACTCATGGACACAGGTCGTCAACATCAAGCGCGATCCGTTCGAAACCTCGGTCGGACAGCAGATCAAGACACTGTTCGGAATGGGCGGCGCGATCGCCTCTCCATCGACGGCCTATGTCTATGACTGGAACATGCTTCCCATCGGGCAGCAGTTGTGGCTGAGGCACCTTGAGACCTACGTCAAGTTTCCACCGATGCAGGACCCTGCAAGTTACAATCTTGAACAGGTCATGCAGCAAGTTCGAGAGATGAAGACAGGGCACGACTGACGCCGGCGAACAGGAATGTCGCAGCGGACGCCTCTCGGGGCGTCCGTCAGCTCGCGCATACCGATTGGGAGGATTGGAAAATGCTCTCGAAATCTGTGTTTCAGAACTTGATCGGATTGTCTCTCGGATTATGCGTGTCGTTTGCATCTTCCATGGCGCAGGCCCAGAACGACCCGCTGCCGTCCTGGAACGACACCGTGACAAAGCAGGCCATCGTCGAGTTCGTGGAAGCCACAACGGACGAGACGAAGCAGACATTCGTGGCCCCCGAGGCAAGGATTGCTACCTTCGATCAGGACGGCACGCTTTGGGTTGAGCATCCGATGTACAGCCAGGTGATCTATTGCCTGGATCGGGTTCCGGCACTGGTGGAGGCGAAACCGGAACTGAAGGACGTCGAGCCCTTCAAGACCGTGCTCACCGGTGATCGGGAAGCGATCGCGAAGCTTCCTATGGCCGAACTCGAAAAGCTCCTCGCTGCCACCCTTTCCGGGATGACGGTCGATGAGTTCCAGGCCGAAGTTGGAAAATGGATGGCATCGGCTAAGGACCCGCGGTGGAAACGTCCCTATACGGCCCTCACCTACCAGCCGATGCAGGAGTTCCTCGGTTATCTGCGCGCCAACGGCTTCAAGACCTACATTGTGACCGGCGGTGGGCAGGATTTCGTCCGCGTCTATTCCCAAAGCACCTACGGGATTCCCCCCGAGCAGGTGGTTGGGACAGCCGGCGGAACGACCTATGGCTATGCAAAGGACGGCAAGCCGGCCCTGACCAAGGACCCCAAGCTTCTTCTTAACGATAACAATGCGGGCAAACCGGAGGGCATCCATTTGATGGTCGGACGACGACCGCTCATCGCTTTCGGCAATTCGACCGGTGACAAAGAGATGCTGGAATATACCGAAGCGGGCGATGGCCCACGGCTCTCAGCGCTCGTGCTGCATGACGATGCAGATCGGGAATACGCCTATGGCCCGGCGAAGGGCCTCCCCGACACCAAGGTCGGCACGTTCACGCAGGAACTTTACGACGAAGCGATGAAGAACGGCTGGGTCGTGATCAGCATGAAGGACGACTGGAAGCGTATGTTCGCGGACTAATCGAGCAGTTTCGCATCGCGACGTGGATTTCAAATTACCCTGAAACGCAGGAGGTAGGTATGGCCCCCAAAGCTGCTGTCTTTCTTTCGTTTTTTCTTGCCGCAAGCCAATATCTCATCCCACACGCGGCTTTGGCGCAAGACGCCGAGGTCAAGCCGCACGTTCCGCTTGCCAAGACGATCGGCCAGGTAACACCTACAGGGCCAGTCCCATCGCTGTACGTGCTGAACTCCGCGGGCGCAAAACTTGAGGGGACCACATTGACGATGTCCGGCGTTTCGATGAATTCGATCGTCTTCGCCGATCGGCCAATTCGTGCGGCCGGTCACCTCACGACTGAGCAGTTCGTCATGCAATGGGACCAAGGCAAAGGCAGTTTCGCCGATGATCCACCCAATGCCACCATTTCCGTGCTGGGTGGGAACGGGTCGAAGGTCGAAGACGCCGTCATCACGATTATGAATCCAAAGCTCGAGGGTGGGAACCTGACGTTCGAGGTGGCAGTCCTTGAAGGAAGTCTGTCGGGCGGAAGCGGTCCTGCCGCATTGTTCATCGACCGCGGCGGCTTTTCCTTCGGTGGGGGGGGCTTCGGTGGTGGAGGCTTTGCGGGCGGGGGCTTTCATGGCGGCGGCGTTGACGGCGGCGGCTTCCGCGGCGGGTTCGCTGGAGGCAATCGAGACGTTCATATCAACGACGTCCATGCCAATTATTGGCATGCTCCAGACTATCATGGTGCGTGGTATGCCGGTGCCGGACTTGTGACGGGAGTCGCCATCGGCGCAGCGGCCACCGCCCCCTATCGCTACGGATACGGATACTGTGGAGTTGCCCCCAAAAGACCGGACATGCTCAGGTTTGAGATTGCGAGCTGATGAACTCGCGCGGGGATTGATATCCTAAAGCGCTGTGCGGGT
>NZ_JACIEE010000011.1 GCF_014196765.1 Mycoplana azooxidifex | reverse complement strand
CACCCGCACAGCGCTTTAGGATATCAATCCCCGCGCGAGTTCATCAGCTCGCAATCTCAAACCTGAGCATGTCCGGTCTTTTGGGGGCAACTCCACTTGTTGGGAGATCGTTCGGCGGCGAGAATGGCGCCAGAATTGATTTCAGCCGGAAGCGAGTTGCGGCTGATATTGGAGATCAGCATCGGCACCGGCTCCATCTGTCCCGAAATCGCCCGCGCGCGATACTCGATCGCCTCTTGCAGCTGGGCCATCATCCGTGCCCACTCGAAACGGCTTGCCCGCACAGGGTCCGAGCGGTTGGCCTCGCCCTGGAAATACGCGACAGCGTCGACGACGATTCCCGTAAACCCGGCCGCAATCGCCGCCGCCTTCATGCGCTCCAGCTTGGTCATCAGCGCGTTGAAGCCGTCGCTGCCGACCATGAGGTTTTGCACGGGCGTGCCTCCGATGCCGCTCGCGCAAACCGCGATAGGCGAGCGGCTCAGACCCGCCGCATCCCATCCCTCAAGAACGCCCTTTACCCATTCGGACGCGACGGTTTCGACGGTTGCTCCATTCCCGTTCTTCTGTTCGAACAGCCCGGTCAGGGTCGAAAAGTTCGTTGCAACGAGCAGCCCGACTGACGGCATCAGCGCATTTGAAGCGTCGAAGGCAGTCGAATTGTAGGCCGAGGCCGCTGCATAGCTGCCGCTGTCGATGGTCCCAATCGAATAACTCTGCCCATAGAGCAGGAACACGCGCAGCCGGCCGTCTCCTGGCGCAATGAGAGCATTGCCGGTATCCGCATTATCCCATACGTGTTCCCAGGCAGTCGGTTCGGCCGAGCCCGATCCAGACCCGCCTAAGCCGACGACCAGGGCACCTGCTGCCGACCGGCTGACAAGCTGCCCGTCCGTGCGAAAGCCGCCCAGCAAGACGCCGTTCTTGTCCTCGAACGCGTGCGCCATTTCGTGGTTGCGCGGAACGTCGTCGCGAATGGCATCGATTGCCGCCTGCGTCGCGGTCGAAACCGGCTTGTTGGCATCGGAGGTGTTGTCGACGTTGTTGACCGCGAGAAAGCCACGCGCGGTGGCCGACGGCAACTCCTGTACGGGACCCGTTCCTGAACTCGTCCGCCCGAGCAGGGCGCCGGTACCCATCGTGTTATTGAGCTTGCCGGAAAGCTCGCTACCAGGTAGCGGCCCGATGCGTGTCCAGGAGCCGGAACCGGGCGCGCCGACTTTCTGGTAGATGCCGCGATACGCCTCGGTGGCATCACCAAAGACACGGCCGAGCTTTCCGGCTGCCGGGCTGAGATCCCCGAAGAGTCCATTGGGCGCATCGCGCGTCGCGTAATCGACCACATATCCCGCATCAACGGCGTCGATAGCGTCCGCGATCGGACCGGAGGCGACGAGCTGTGCCGCCAGGCTGTCCACGGTCTGGATGCCCGAGCTGCCATCGCGATTGACGAGCAGTTCGTCGGCGACAGGGAATTCGGTCAGGTTGGGTGTGCGGACGCCGTCCATTCTAAATCCTCATCTGATTGTCAGGGAAAAGGGACCGGCCACTGGTCCGGGAGTACCGTCCGCGTTTTGCGGCTCGAGCCAGACGTAGTTGGTGCCGAGGGGAAGGCACGTCGCCGTCTCGCGGTAGATCGAGACGTTGTCGACGGAGCCGGCGAGAGTAGCGTGTGCGGAGAGGACAAGCGTGTTGTTGCCGGCCGCGGCCGTGA
Organism: Mycoplana azooxidifex; assembly: GCF_014196765.1. Lineage (GTDB taxonomy): Bacteria > Pseudomonadota > Alphaproteobacteria > Rhizobiales > Rhizobiaceae > Mycoplana > Mycoplana azooxidifex. Next base: position 169,257 of record NZ_JACIEE010000011.1, on the reverse strand, counting down.
TGCGTTCGCTCCATGTCCCGCTCGCCGACCGCAGCGTGCCGTCGCGTTCGGTGCCGCCGGTGAACCTCGCCCGCAAGGAGCCGTCCGTCATGGTCAGGCTGTAGCTCACCCTGTACGTGGCACCCGATGTCAGCGTACAGGCCTGCGTGATCGTGCCGGCGGACCCCGCCGAATGCGTCGCCTTGCCGGAGCCGATCGACCAGCCGGCGCCCGTGAACGACCAGTTGGAAGCGTCGGCAAAATCGCCATTGGCGATGCCGGTCTCGCGGGTCACGTCTCCCAGCGGGATCGAATAGGACCGTGACGGCCGCACCGGGGTCGGGTCGCCGACCGCGTCCGTCGCACGGTTCAGCGTCGGTGAAACGGAATGGTAGACCTGCACCTGTTTGGTCGCGGCATCGTCGGAGGTGACGAACTGGACGACGGCGCCGCCCAGGAGCGCGCCGATCTCGACGTCGCTCGAAACGAGCGCACCCGGGATCGGCGCGTCTTCGCCGCCGACCGTGATCGTGACGGTGACAGTCGGGGCGCTCGGTGTCCCGATGCTCGACAGCGCGATCGCCTGGAGCTCGACGCTGTTGCCGGTCGCATATCGGAAAGCGCGGGACGGTTCATAAAGGTTGACGGTGCCTTCGAAATGAAGATGCGAGATTGTCAGACGTTGAGAAAAATTTTTCCAACAGTGCGTGCCTTCTGAGGATTGGTAGATTTTTTTTCCAATCCCATGCGCTTTTCCGTTGAGCGCGCCCCGGAAAAATAGTACATAAATATTATGGATTATCGAGTCGCAACCGAAGGAGGCAGGCGGATGGAGAGTTCCGGTTTGATGCCCGGTGCGGGCCGATCGTGTTGTTGCGCGTTGCTTTGTATCGAGTTTCCTTTTTAGCCGTCCTTCGAGGGCGGGTTCAGCAAAGCGTTTTGAAGAGCAACGTCATGAACAAGCAAGTCATCGAATATGCGGGCGTGCCCGTCGGCATCGCGATCCCCGAAGAGGGCGCGGTGCGTTTCGTCGCCGTCAAGTTCCATGTCTTCGATCTGGACCAGCGTCGGTTCTCGACCCTCGGCCAGCTCCAGGGTGCGGTTCATTCCCATATGTCCTCCACTGAACGGCTCGCCGCCTGAGGCAAGGGTGGCGTGGACGCAATAGCCGCATATATTCCGGTCCCTGCACGGAGATGCGCTGCTGCTCTCCCTGTTCGTCCCGCGGGGCAGCTGGGACCGACCCGATGCTTGCGACTTGGAGCGGGAGGCGGGGCATGCGCCGGCGCTTGCGGCCGCGTGCAATCTCGTCGTCTACCTCAGGCGTGCCGGAGCGCAGACACGCTGATGACGGTATCTCGGCGATGACTTCCGGTCCTGTTACCCCTATCGGGTCGGGCGCTTCGGTCGGATGATGTTGATCTGCAGTTCGTGGCTCGAGGCGTAGCGGCCGAGCACCTTCAGCAGACGTCTTTCCTCGGCTTCATCGATGCCCGTCTGCCTGCAATAGGCCACGATGTCCCAAACGGGCTCCTCCTGCCGCCGGTCGAAATCACTGTCGTCGCTCTCGGTCACCTTGGTGTCTCTTTCCGGCTGTTTGCGCAGATTGCCGTATTCCCGCGCCCCGCGCTCGAATGCCGCGGCGGGACTTGTCCGTGCAATTTTCTGCCTCTCCTATCGTCGGCGAAACCGGTGTTGTATTGTCCGAAGGAATGCGGACGGGCTCTTGGCGCCGTGCTCCGGACGGCTTTCCATCTTCATCGGATGCGGCACGCCTGTGAGATGGTGCGAGAGTTCGGTGCGAAGGGCGGGAAGATCGCGAAAAGCGGTTTCCAGAGCCTGCCCATCGATCTCGAAAACCTCCAGGCCGGTCAGTGCCTTGAAGGTGAGCGCTTCGTCCGCATCGCCGAGGTTTCCCACGAGATCACCCGAACCCAGCCGCAACTCCTCGGTCTCCCCCTGCAGCCCGACGGCCGCGCCCGACCGGATGATCATCAGCGTGGGCGACCCGTCAGGCGGAAGAAGGTCGTCTGCCTCGAAGCATCGAAGGTTCGCTCCGCGTGCGATCTTCTCGATCCCGGTCTTTTCGAGGTGCTCGAACACCGGACTGGATTGCAGCAGGTCCTCGACCGTCTGGGGCGCAGGCGGACCGGCCGCGGCGCCATCCAGGAGAACGGTCGCCGTATCCGGCAGGGCTAGGGCGATCCCGATCGCCTTGCACTGACGATACACCAGATCGGCGATCTCGTTCCTTGCGGCGGTGCGCTCGGAGTGGCTTGCAACATGAAAGAGAAGCTCGATATCCAGCGCCAGTGCGTCCATGCGCTTCAAGGCCACGACCGGGGGGTGACCGTGATGGGCCCGGTTGGATGCGATCATCGCCTTGCGAACGGCTTCGAGGACGAAACGGGGGCTGTGCGTCGGCCGTATGCGCAGCGGCAGCATCACCTGATGCGCCTCGTCGGGACGGCTCACATTGGTCAGCCCGATCTTCGCCAGATAGCTGTTCGGCAAGACCACGATGTTGTTGGTCGACGTCAGTATGTGCGTGGAACGCCAGGTGTTTTCCATGACCCGGCCTTCGGTGCCATCGGACAGCAAGATCCAGTCGCCAATTCCGTAAGGTCGCCCCAGCGTCAGGGCCAGGCCGGAGAAGAGGTCGTTCAACGTGCTCTGGAGGGCCAGCCCCAGAATGATGGCAATGATGCCCGAGGTTGCCACCAGCGTGCCGATGGCGATGCCGAAGACATAGGCGAGAGCCGAAAGCGCGACGCCGAGATAGACGGCGGCCACGATCAGGTCCTGCAGCATCCGCGCCTCGCGCGGCCGGCCGTCGAGGACGACGTAGATGCGCACGAAGCCGATCGTCGCCCAGGCGAGATGGACCCACCAGAGCAGCTTGGCCGTGACGAGCAGGTAACCCTCGACGCTCCTGATCGGCTCGTACTGCGTCGGCGCGATGTCGTTCACGACCAGGATCGCCGTCATGGCGGAGAAGAATGCGATCTGTGTCACCAGCCGCGCGGTCGCGCGATTGCGCCCTTGCAGGTGCCAGGCGATGATGCCGGCAATCCCCAGAAGCACGACCTGCACGAGAGGGGAGAGAAAAAGATCGCGCATGGCCAGCGGTACTTTCCAAGCCTGATGAAGACGACAGGCACGAGGCCCCGCACCAAGCGGGCAATTCGTGCGCAGGGTATGTCGATCGAACAGTTGCCTTGCCGGCTTCGGCCGCAAATCTACCCGGACATCGCGTGATGCAGGACGGTCACCGGTAGCCGATCCCGGCGATGTAGCCGATGAGTATCTGTTCCTCCAACGCCTCCTGCTCGTAGAGAGCCTTCGTCGCATCGTCGAAGGCCAGCACGCCGAGCGGCTCGGATAGCGTGCCGAGAACCGGCATGTTCTGGAGGCTGTTTTTCGCCATCGTGTGCCAGACGGCCTGGACGTCGTCGTTCGGCTGGCAGGCGATCATCTCCCGGCACATGAGATCCGCGGCGGAAACGCTCGCGGGACGCTCCATGCCGATGTGGCGAATGATATCCGATTTGCTCAGCACGCCGACGGCACTTCCATGCGCATCGGAAACGATCGCCAGGCCCATTCTCGGCGCAGAAAGCGCGCGGGCGGCGGCCTGCAGCGTCGAATGCAAATCGATGACCATCAGGCGGTCCGCCGTCATTGAATTCAGGTCTTCGATACGCATCTCTTGCCTCCAGCCAACCCGCGAAAACTCATAGTCGGTGCCCGAACGGATCGGGCACCGATGTCGTGCGGGATCAATCTTCGTATGTCGCCAGTTCGGTTTCGCTCGTGTCGAGGACGAATACCGCCAGCAAGCGCGCCGGTTCGGTGGCGCTTGCGTTTTCACTGACGCTGTGCTGGTCGCCCGGAAACTCGGACCAGCTCTCGCCGGGCTTGTAGGTCTTCACCGGTCCGCCGTTGACGCCGCTTCGAATGGACCCTTCCAGGACCGTTGCATAGATGAACGCCGATTGCGGATGGGTGTGCGCCGGCGACGATCCGCCGGGGGCATATTCGACGATCACGCTGCGCATGCTTTTCCCCGATACGTTCGGAAGCGCCTGATCGTAAACGAGGGTCACCTTCGCCTTGTCGCCCGCGGCGTCGTGGGCCACGGCCCCGGTAGCGAGCGTGAGTGTAAACGCTATCGTCCAGCTTGCTTTCCTGAGCATCTTAAATTCTCCAGAGAGGTAATAAAATCGTGTCTCGCCCGGGAGGCCCGAACGGCCTCCGCGGGCGGGATGGTTCAGGCATTCGCCAGTTGCAGGCTCAGCCAGTCCTCGAAGCGGACCCGCCCGATCCTTGCGGGCTTGCCGTCGCTCGGTACCAGCGAAGCATCGTTCAGTTCCACGCCGAAATAGGTGGCGTGGGGGTCGGCCACCACCGGGTGGGTGTCCTTGGTCGCCTTCAGGTAGCGCGCGACGATCTCGTTGAGGCGCACCTTGTCCGGACCGGCGATTTCGATCGTTCCATTGACCGGTTGGCCAAGCGCCACGTCGGCCATGACGTCGGCAACGTCGTCGGAGGCGATCGGCTGCACGAAGGCGGGAGACAGGTGAACGCTGTCGCCGACCATGCCCGATTTCGCGATCGCGCCCATGAATTCCATGAACTGGGTGGAGTGCACGATCGTGTAGGGAATGCCCGACTTCCTGATGAGGTCTTCCTGGGCCAACTTGGCGCGGAAATAGCCGCTGCCCTGGAGCCGTTCCGTGCCCACAACCGACAATGCGATGTGATGCTGCACACCCGCCTCGGCCCCGGCCTTGAGCAGGTTGCGCCCGGCCGTCTGGAAGAAATCCATCACGGCCTGGTCTTCGAACGACGGGGAATTTGCGAGATCGACAACAACCCGGGCGCCTGCCAGCGCCTCGGCCACCCCCTTGCCGGTGAGGGTGTCGACCCCCGAATTGGGCGAGGCCGCGATGACCTCGTGGCCCTTGTCCCTAAGCCTGCTCACGGTCTTCGATCCGATCAGGCCCGTGCCTCCGATAACGACGATTTTCATCCCGGTTTCCTTTCCTCTGCTTGGATTTGGCGTTGTGCTTTCATCGGGGCTGTCCATCGTGCCGCATCGGCTTTTCCGGTGGGCCCCGCTGTGATCCATGGACCAGAGAATGCGCCTGATGACGGCTGCGAACTATTCTACCGGGGTGTCTGTCGTCCTATGCGAACGCATGGGGTCGGGTGTGCCGAGCGATCGGTATGGCTGGCCGATTTACGAGGATTGGGGTGTCTCGATGCGTCGGGAGCGCCGAGAATGCGTCCCGGCCGCGCCGGGTCGTTCAGGCGTCCCGGGCGGGCGGGTCTGTCCTGCGGGCACGCGCTGCGTCCCGGACATCCAGCCAATCACCGATCTGCTCCGAAAAGTCGGGCGGGGCCTTGCGCTCGACCGTGCCCGCGATATCGCCAAGCGACTGGCTCGCCAGCGCGTCCCGCATCGCCTTTTCCGCGCGCAACATGACGGCATGCACTGCGCATGCGCCTGCCGTCGCCCAGGATGGCGGCGGATTGCCGAACAGGGCGCAGCGGCCGCGGATCTCCCGGCAATCGAACAGCGGTTTCCTGCCTTCGATGGCGTCGACGATTTCCAGGACGCTGATATCGCCCGGCGATTTCGCCAGGACGTATCCGCCGCGCACGCCTTCCGAAGCGCGCACGATTCCGGCCTTCTCGAGCTTCGGGAATATCTTGGCGACGAAACTGGCGGAAATTCCCTGCAGGTCCGCCAGGTCGCGGCTGCTGACGGGCGCCCGGTCCGGGCCGGTCAACCATAGAAGGCAGTGGATCCCGTATTCCACACTCACAGTCAGATGCGCCATGGCGCGACTATAACAGCCCGCATGGACGCGGACAACGGTAACGCCGACAGCTCTTGTCTGTGTTTGGCCATCCTTCCCTCCGTCGATTGCCGGTGGAATGGAGCGGAGCCGGACAGGTGGGACGCTCGACTGCCATTTCGTTGGCCACAGGGTGAAACCGAAAAAACCCCTGTGTTCATCATCCCTGTCGCGTTCGGTTGACACGGCTCACGGTCGTATCCGTTCCCACGAAAATCGCCCCTTCGCACAGCCGAGCCATGGAACAGGTCGCGTTGGCCAAAGGGTGGGAATTTGGCCGGCCCGGTGTCGGGCCCCGAAAAGTACTCTGCCTGCCGCCGGGGCGATCCATACGAAAGGATCGGCGAACTGCACCTTGTGGTCAGCCGGGCCACCATCGCGACAGCGCGACCTGTTGCCCGGAGGAGCTCTCCACGGAAATTCCTGGGCCTTGGCGCTCCAGACCGAGCCGGCGGATTAGAGCGTTCCATCCCAGGCCCGATGGAAGGGCTTTGCCCGGGCCGCCATTGTCGCACCCGATCCCGGAGGATCAATTCTTTCAACTGTGAAGGTGAGACCATGACCCAGCGCGTCAACTATGCACAGCAGTCGCCCGAGCTTCTCAAGAAGTTCACGGAATTCCTTGCCGCTACCCGCGAAAGCGCGATCGAAGAACCGATCCGTGACCTCGTCGCGGTGCGCGCAGCGCAATTGAACGGCTGCACCTTCTGCCTGGACATGCACGTCAAGCAGGCGAAGATCCATGGCGAGCGCGAGCTGCGGCTCTACCATCTCGCGTCCTGGCGCGATTCGACCCTCTTCGTTCCCCGCGAGCGCGCCGCACTCGCCTGGACGGAAATTCTCACCAAGCTGCCCGAACAGGGCGTTCCGGACGATATCTATGAACGCGTCCGCACCCAGCTTTCCGAAAAGGAAATCTCCGACCTCAGCTTCATCGTCATGGTCGTCAACGCCTGGAACCGCCTGAATATCGGCTTCAAGACCGAGCCGGGTTCCGTCGACAGCAAGTTCGGCCTCGAGAAGGCCGGGTTGAACTGATCGCGGCGGCAGCGCCTGCGGAACCGGCGGTGATCGCCGGTTCCAGCCCAGCGCGGGTTACGGCCTTGTCTTCGGCGACAGGGCAGGACAAGGATTTACGACCATGAAGATCGAGAGCAAGTACCAACCGAAGTCCCGTATCGAGCGTTGGCTGGAAGCACGGCTGCCGATCGTTCGCTTCGCGCATGACACCGCGGTATCCTATCCCGTTCCCCGAAATCTCAATTACTTCTGGACGTTTGGCGGCGTTCTGACCTTCATGCTGGCCTCCCAGATCGTCACCGGCATCACGCTGGCCATGCATTATGTGCCGAGCGGTTCGCTCGCCTTTGTCTCCGTCGAGAAAATCATGCGGGATGTGAACTCCGGCTGGCTGATCCGGTACCTGCACGCCAACGGTGCGTCGATGTTCTTCATCGCCGTCTACATCCATATCTTTCGCGGGCTCTACTACGGATCCTACAAGGCGCCGAGGGAGCTGCTGTGGATCCTTGGCATGATCAACTTTCTGCTGCTGATGGCGATCGCCTTCATGGGCTATGTCCTGCCCTGGGGGCAGATGTCCTTCTGGGGCACGACGGTGATCACGAACCTCTTTTCGGTCGTGCCCTACGTCGGCGACTGGCTCGTCGAGCTTCTGTGGGGCGGCTATGCCGTCGGGGACCCGACGCTCAACCGCTTCTTTTCCCTGCACTATCTGCTGCCGTTTATGCTGGTCGGTGTTGTGGTGCTTCACATATGGGCGCTTCATCACGTCGGGCAGAACAATCCCACCGGCGTCGAGGTCCAGGACATCGAGACGGAGACCGTGCCGTTTACGCCGGATGCGACCGTCAAGGATCTGTTCGGCCTGAGCTGCTTCCTGATTTTCTTCGCCTGTTTCGTGTTCTACATCCCGAATTTCCTGGGCCATACGGACAACTATATTCCGGCCGATCCGGGCTCTACCCCGCATCATATCGTGCCGGAATGGTACTTCCTGCCGTTCTACGCCATCCTGCGGGCGATCCCGCACAAGCTGGGAGGAGCGCTGGCCATGGGCTCCGCCGTGCTGGCGCTTGCCTTCCTGCCCTGGATAGACACGTCCCGCGTCCGTTCGATGCGGTACCGGCCGGTGGGCAGGCTGATCTTCTGGATGTTTGCGGTTTCCTGCGTCTCGCTCGGCTATCTGGGCGCCCAGCCCGCAGAAGGGGGCTACATCATAGCAGCGCGGATTTTTACCGCGCTCTACTTCCTCTATTTTCCCGGCCTGTTCCTCGCCGGCCTCTTTGAGACCCCATTGCCGCGGCCGGCGTCGATTGCCCAATCGGTCCTGGAGGCGAAATCGAAAATGCAAGCGACGGCCGGGCGCCACAACCACCCGCCGCAGACCGGATGAAGGCTCTACCTATCCCTTGGAACAGATGTTTTTTGGCTAAGCTCCAGATACCCTGGAAAAAAATGCGGCCAGAGGGGTAGGCCAGGGGGTAGGAATATCGAATGCCGGGCAAGTCTCAGACTTTCCTCAGCCGGTTGGAGCAGCTGATGACAACTCACTTGCAAAACCGCCCTTACGCCTTGCATCTGGGGCTTTTCATCGTGGCCTACGTGTTGGCCAGCGGTTTTGCGCACCTGCTCGCGATCGTCCCCGGAACAGGCATTTCCATCTGGCCCGCAAGCGGGCTTTTCATGGCTGTGCTGATCCTTGCCCCGACATACAGCTGGCCGTGGTGGGTGCTGGCGGGCCTTCTGGCAGAACTGCTCGGCAACGCGTTCTGGTTTGGCAATCCCCTGCCTGTCGCCGTCCTGATCAACATCGGCAACGCGCTCGAGGCCATGGTCGGCGCATGGCTGGTGAAGCGGGCCTGCGGCCGGTCGGTCCGGCTGGAAACGGTGCGGGAGGTGCTGGCGCTGACCGTGCTCGGCGCCGGACTTGCGCCGATCATCAGCGCCACGGTGGGCAGCGCCACGCTTGCGTGGTTCGGCATACAGCCCTTTGCGACAGCCTGGCCCATCTGGTGGATCGGCGATGCCACCGGGGTCCTGATCGTGGCGCCACTGGCGTTGGTCGTGTTCCAGAACTGGCGCGGCAGTGCACAGTTCTCGACCGCCCGCTGGGTGGAAGCCGGCATCCTGTCGCTGATCTTCCTGGGCGTCGCCGCCCTTTGCATGAGCGGCTACCTCCCCTTTGCCTACATCATCATGCCGCCGCTTCTGTGGGCGGCGGTGCGCTTCGAGTTCAAGGGCGCGGTCGTCACGCTCGCTTTCCTCGCGCTCATTGCAGGGATCTTCACGGTTTCCGGTACGAGCCAGTTTGCGGGAGATGCCGAGTCCCAGAAGCACAATCAAATCATGCTGCAGCTTTTTCTGGCGATCTCGGCCTTCTCCGCGCTGATCGTGGCCGCCTTGTCCCGGCAGCAGCATCTGGCGGCGCTCACATTGCGCAAGAGCGAGCACTCGCTGCGGGAACTCATCGAGACGGTTCCAGCGCTTCTCTGGAGACTGGCTCCGGACGGCAAGCCGACCTTCTTCAACAAGCGTATGGTCGAGTTCCTGGGCTTCGATGTGACGGAAATCGACAAGACCGGCGTGAGCCGGCTGGAAGCGATCGGACAGATTGCCCATCCGGACGATGCGGCGCAACTGACTGAGGGGCTGCGAGAGAGCCTCGCGACCGGCCACGGCTTTTCCATGCGGCACCGTTTGCGCCGCGCCGACGGAACCTACCGCTGGATGTCGAGCCGCGCGGAGCCGATGCGGGACGAGGAGGGCAAGATCGTCCAGTGGTACGGTCTGTGCCACGATATCGAGGATCAGGTGTCAGCCGAAGAGGCGCTGCGGCGCAGCGAGCGCCAGCTCCAGCAGATGATCGACGCCGTGCCTGCGCTGATATGGTGCACGACGCCGGAAGGAACGCCATCCTACATCAACAAGCGGCTGGCAGGTTCGGTCGGGATCACGCTGGAGGAATTGACGGCGTCCGACGCTTCGCGATCCCTGGTCGACGTCCATGTGGACGACCAGCCGGCCGTGGAACAGGCGCTCGCGCATTCGTTCAAGACCGGCACGCCCTTCGCAAAGGTCTATCGCCAGCGCCGGGCCGACGGATCCTATCGATGGATCGAGGGCCGCGCCGAGCCGTTGCGGGACCCGGACGGGCGGATCGTGCAATGGTACGGAGTCTGCCTTGACATCGACGAACTCGTGACCGCGCAGGAGGCCTTGCGGCAGAGGGAGCGGGAGTTCTCGCAGATCGTCAACATGGTTCCGGTCCATATCCGGCGCCTGACGCCGGAAGGCGAGCCGACCTTCTTCAACAAGCGGCTGATGGACTTCTTCGGGCTCGAGGCCGTATCGGAGCTGGACAAGCCGGGCATGAGCCGGCTGGCGACCATCATCAGGACACTCGTCCACCCCGACGAGGCTGCGACCCTGCTGGAAAAGGTCCGCCAGTCGATGACCACCGGCGTGCCGTACTCCATGAAGTATCGCATGCGTCGCGCCGACGGTGCCTATCGCTGGGTCGATGGTCGTGCGGAGCCGTTGCGGGACCAGAGCGGGGCAATCCTGCACTGGTACGCCATCTCCGTCGACATCGACGACGAGATGCGCGCGCAGGAAGCATTGCGCGACCGGGAGCGGGAGCTTTCGCAACTCGTGGACATGGTTCCAAGCCTGCTCTGGCGGTTGAGCCCGACGGGCGATCCGCTGTTCTTCAGCAAGCGCATGGTCGATTTCCTCGGGCTGGATATCGGCGATTACGAGACGCCGGAAATGACCGGACTTCCGGCGGCGATTGCGGCCGTCGCCCATCCCGATGATGCCGACCGGCTGGCGGCGGCGCTGAACCACTCCATCGCCACGGGCGAGAGCTTTTCGCTGACCTATCGCCTGCGCCGGAACGACGGTGTCTACCGGTGGATGTCGGGCCGCGGAGAGCCGCTGCGGGACGAGACCGGGCGCATCGTCCAGTGGTACGGCCTGTGCCACGACATCGACGATCAGCTGCGCGTGGAGGAGGCGGTGCGCGAGCGGGAGCGCGCGCTTTGGCAGCTGGTCGAAACGCTGCCGGCGATGATCGATTGCGCGGCACCGGATGGCGAGCCCATCTATCGAAGCCAGCAACTGCGCGAATTTCTCGGATACAATCTGGAAGAGTTGGACAAGTCCGGAAGGCCGCGGCTGGAGGGCACGCTCGATGCCGGCGTGCATCCGGACGACCTGCCGGGCGTCAAGGAGAAGTATGCCCACTCGCTGGCCACCGGCGAGCCCTATGCGCGCCGGCATCGCCTGCGGCGTCATGATGGCGAGTATCGCTGGGTCGAGACGCGCGCTGCCGCCATGCGCAATGCCGAAGGCGCGATCGTGCAGTGGAACGTCATCTGCCTGGACATTGACGGCGAGGTCCGCACGCAGGAGACGCTCCGCCTGGCACAGGACAGCCTCGCACGCGCCAGCCAGGCCGCCAGCCTCGCCGAACTCTCGGCGTCGATCGCCCACGAGGTCAACCAGCCGCTCACGGCGGTGGTGACCTATTCGAGCGCCCTCCAGCGCTGGCTCTCGGCCGAACCGCCGAACATCGAGCGGTCCCAGAGTACCGTGGAGCGGATCATTCGCAGTGCAAACTCCGCTGCCGATGTCGTAAGCCGCATCCGCGCCCTGTTCAGGCCGTCCGTGGCCGCGAAGGATTGCACGCCGCTCGGCAGCATCATCATGGAGGCGCGCGACCTGATGATCGAGGAGGCGGCACGGCGTCGCGTTCGCATTGACGTGGCGATCGAGAGCGACCTCCCGCCCGTCTCGCTGGATCGCGTGCAGATCCAGCAGGTTCTCGTCAATCTCATCCGCAACGCCGCGGAAGCCATGAGTTCCACGACCGGCGAAAGGGTCCTTGGAATCCGCGTGATCCGACTGATGGGCATCGTCCAGATCGAGATCAGCGATCGCGGACCGGGCGTCGACATTCCCGAGAGGATATTCGAGCCGTTCTTCACCACCAAGGAGCAGGGGATGGGCATGGGGCTGGCGATCTGCCGGTCGATCGTCGAGTCGCACGGCGGCCGCCTATGGGTGGAGGCGAACAAACCGCACGGTTCGACGTTCATCTTTACGTTGCCGATCGGAGAAGCAGCGGCAGCACAATGACGAGCGGCGATTTCGTACAGAATACGGTGCGATCGGGGCACATGGCCTTGATCCGTACCGAGCAGGAGGAAGCATAACGTGACCAATCAAAGGCCTGTCGTGGCTGTTGTCGATGACGATCCAAGGGTGCTTGAATCGCTGGAGGAGCTCCTGGAGGCGGCCGACTATTCGGTTCGCAGCTTCCTGTCCGCGGATCTGCTGCTGCGCGCCGGTCTTTCAGGCATCGACGTGCTCATCACGGACATCGGCATGCCGGGCATGGATGGGTTCGAACTTCGCGACGCCGTCAAGGCGGCGCGTCCGGACCTGCCGGTGTTCCTGATCACCGGCCGCCACGAAATCACCGACCAGGATCGCGCAAAGGGCATCGGCGGTCTGTTCCGAAAGCCCTTCGACGCGCAGATCCTGCTCGCCGCCATCGGTGACGTCCTGCGATAGCTTCCCTGGCAATACAGTCGTTCTCCTGTTCGTCACATCGCGGCGAGCACCTTTGCCTCGTTCGCCACGAAATCGCAGAACAGTCTCACCCGGAGCGGTGCCGTGCGCCCGAAGGCATGCAGGGCATTGAAGGGGAGCCTGGGAAGGGAAAGATGGGGTGCGAGATCGACAAGGGCACCGGTCTTCAGTTCCACGGCAACCAGGCACCGCAAGAGATAGGCCGCGCCCAGTCCGGCCATCGCCGCCTGGATCATGGCAAATCCCGAATCGCAATCGACGCGGCCGGAGGGGACAAAGCTTGTGCCGTCGGCCAGTCGCACCGGCGCTATCAAACCGTTCGACACGTACCGGGCAAAGGGCAGGCGGGCGAGGTCCTGCGCCGACACTTGTGCGGCCCTCTGGCTGCCCCAGGTCGTCACGAAAGGCTCCGATGCGACGACCACCATCGGCAGATCGGCCAACGGGCGCACCATGAGATCGCCTTGCGTCGGCTCGCCGGCGCGCAGCACGACATCGTAGTCCTCCCGCACCAGGTTCACGAACCTGTCCGTCAAGCCGACGTCGAGGTGCAGGTCCGGATAGGTCGCGGCAAAGCGCGTGAACAAGCCCGGCAGCAGCATGGGGGCGAACTCGACGGGCATGCTGACCCGCAGCCGGCCGGAGGGTGCGCTCCTGGAGGCGATCGCCTCGTCGCTCGAGTCGAGTTCGCGCAGCAGCGGCCCGACGCGTTCGAAGAACGCCTGGCCGTCCTGGGTGAGGGTCAAGGCCCGGGTCGTTCGCAGGAAGAGCCGGGTGCCGATCTTCTTTTCCAGCCGGGACACGCTCTTGGAGACTGCCGAGGGCGTCGTGTCGAGATCGCGGGCGGCGGCACTGAACGAGCCGGCTTCCACGGTGCGAACGAATGCCATCAGGCCCGATGTCTCACCCAGCAGATTTGGCATTTGCACCTCCGGGGCACAATTCATGTGCCCGACGTCCCTCTAACGGCAGGCAGGGCCTGCATTTATCTCTGTCCCGAACGAACTGGAGACAAGCAATGCAACAGTTGAAACACAAGGTCGCCGTCATCACCGGCGGCAACAGCGGCATCGGCAAGGCGGCGGCAGTCCTGTTCGCCAAGGAAGGCGCACAGGTGGTCATCACCGGCAGGCGGCAGGACGTCGTCGACCAGGCAGTAAGCGAGATCGGCCACGGCGCCGTCGGTATCGTCGGTGACGTCGCCGACCTTGCGCACCACCGGGCGCTGGCCGAGGCGGTCAGCGATCGCTTCGGCGGGCTGGACGTCTACATGGCCAATGCCGGGATCATCAACCTGACGCCTTCGAACAACGTTACGCCTGAAGAGTACGACCGGCACTTCGCCACCAACACGCGGGGCGTGTTCTTTGGCGTCCAGACGATCGCCCCGCTCATTCGCACTGGCGGCAACATCATCGTCACCAGTTCGCTCGCGGCGACCAAGGTCTTGCCGGACCATGCCGTCTATGCCGGATCGAAGGCCGCCGTCGCCGCATTCGCCAGGAACTGGGCGATCGAATTCAAGCCGAGACGCATCCGCGTCAACATCCTCAGCCCGGGACCGGTCGATACTGCCATCCTCGGCAAGCTCGGCGTTTCGGACGCCGATCGTCCGGCGTTCGAGGAGCAGATGGCCTCCCTCATCCCGGCAGGCCGGATGGGGCAGCCGGAGGAGCTGGCGCGCGCGGCGCTCTTTCTCGCCTCCGATGCCGGCAGTTTCGTCAATGGCATCGAGCTGCATGTCGACGGCGGCATGACCCTGGCATGAAAGTTCGGGATTTCCTGCCGTCGGGACATTCCTGACGGAGCAATCCCCCTGCAAGACCTGGAGGCGGCCTGCTCGAAAGAGGGGGCCGCTTCGGCGTTTGCCGCAAGCAGGAGGGCAATCGCTCAACCTAGTCGCCTGACGGATCGCGGATATTTGCGGGCAGCGCCTCCCACGCGCGGATCAGCTGGCCGATCGAACTCACCTGCATCTTCTTCATCACATTGCTGCGGTGGAGCTTGACGGTGATCTCGCTGATGCCGAGGTCGAAGGCGATCTGCTTGTTGAGCCGGCCCTGGGCAACTTCGCGCAGCACCTCCCGTTCGCGGGGGCTGAGCGTCTTCAGTCGCTCGAGATATTGCCTGACCGTGCGCGCTTCCAGCCGCTGGCTCTTGTCGCGCTCGATGCCGGCCATCACCGCGTCGAGCAGGGTCTGGTCCCTGAACGGCTTGGTGAGGAAGTCGACCGCGCCCGCCTTCATCGCCTGGACCGTCATGAGGATGTCGCCATGGCCGCTGAGGAAGACGATCGGCTTCGGATTGCCCTTTGAGAGAAGCTGCTGCTGCAGGTCCAGGCCGCTCGAGCCGGGCATGCGCACATCCAGCACCAGGCATCCGGGGCGGTCGGGAATGTCGGATTCCAGGAGTTCCCGCGGCGAAGCGAAACTGTTGACCTCGATGCCGACGGACAACATCAGCTCGCGCAGCGACGAGCGGACATCGTCGTCGTCATCGACGATGAGGACGATCGGTGCTTCTGCGGGGTCCTGCGTGGTCGCGCTCATAGACGTGGCTCCCCATTCGCGAGCCCGGTGGAAATTTCGGTTGCTCCATGCGTCATTGCCAAATCTCCTCATCCGGGGACGTGACCAAATTCCAGGTTGCCCGAAAGGGCCGGAACGCCACTTGCCGACTGCGCCTTGCTGAATATTACGGGGCCTCGCGGGACTGTGCCTCCAGCCGATCGCTGATGTCCGGCACAAACCCGGGAGCTGAAATTTGACGATCCCGGTTACCGATCCCTATCTGGCCTGCCAGTCAGAATAGGCCTCGGATGCGGTATCTGCCAATCAATGTATCTTAACGCGGACTATATCTATCCGAGTTATCAAGGGCAAGCGCAATGGCAGCGTCGCCCCGGCTGCCGTGTGGCGGGCTCCGCTAGTCCCCAGGGACTAGAGACCCCAGCAGTCGGCATAGTTTTCGCCGCCGCCGGTGGCGCCCATGGTGCGATCCGCGCCGGTGGCCAATGCGGCGCAATCCTCATTCATCGAGCCGACCCGGCGGGCTGCCGCCTGCCGCGTGCTCCCGGGCCGTCCAAAGGAAGCTGATCATGAAACTCTATTACAGTCCCCTGGCGTGCAGTCTCGCCGACCATATCGCCCTTCTCGAGGCCGGGGCACCCTTCGAGCGGGAGCGCGTCGACCTCAGGACCAAGCACATGGCCTCAGGCGGCGACCTGCGCGACATCACCACGAAGGGTTACGTGCCGGTGCTCGTGCTCGACAACGGTGAGGTGCTGACCGAGAACATCGCCATTCTCGACTGGTTGTCTTCGAAATATCCCGACCTAGGCGCCGGCGGTCCGCTCGGCCGGACGCGCGTGCTGGAGGCGCTCGCCTATATCTCGACCGAGCTGCACAGAAGCTTCAAGCCGATGTGGCATGCCGGCAGCAAGGCTGACAAGGAAAGGGCAGAGGCCGTCATTGCCGGGCATTTCGATTTCCTCACCGACGGTCTGGAGACGGACTATCTGTTCGGCGACGAGCCGACGGTGGCGGATTTCTATCTCTTCGTCATGCTGCTCTGGGCGGAGAGGTTCGATATCGGCGTGCCGACCGCGCTTGCGGGATTGCGAGCGCGCATGAAGGCTCGTCCCGCCGTCCGCACCGCCATGGTCAACGAAGGGCTGATCTAGCCGCCGGGCGGCCGGGCAGATCCAATCGGGACGACCTTCTTGTGGGTGGTTGCCTTTCCGGGCGACTGCCCACAATTGCTTCCACGCGGCCTGAGAGGCAGTGGCGGGCGCCGCCACGCGGCGGACGCCGTGGTGCAATGCCCGTCACACCTTCGACTACCTTTCCGGCCTCGCCGTCCACCGGCAGGCTGCTCGCCCGAGCGGTCGGAGCCTATATCCTTGCGATCGATGTGTCTCACCCAGCCCACGGGATGAAAGGACATATGCCTGTGGCGAATAGGCTGCGGCGCCCCCTCGCGGCATCCTTCCTTGCCTGCCAACCCCGCAGCCTGAAGGAGAAAATCAATGCCGCTTCCACCGGATCCCTCGATGCCCCGCACCCCGCAGCAGGCGACTGCCGACAATCGCCCTGCGCCCGATGCGGTCGGCAGCAAGGCCGGCCCCACGTCCTTCTTCGCACTGCGCCGCAACTTCCTCCTCGGAACCCTTTCCGCCTCGGTTGCCGCCGGCGTGCCGGGCGCGGCATCTGCCAGGCAACTTGCCACTCCTCCCACCGCTGAAGGAAACCGAACCATGAGCAACATCGTCACCAAGGACGGCACCACGATCTACTACAAGGACTGGGGAAAGGGGCCCGTCGTGACCTTCTCGCACGGCTGGCCGCTGAATTCCGACGCCTGGGACGGCCAGTTGCTGTTTCTCGCGCAGAACGGCTACCGGGTCATCGCCCATGACCGCCGCGGCCACGGCAGGTCCAGCCAGCCTGCGACCGGCAACGACATGGACGGCTATGCCGACGACCTCGCAGCGCTGATCGAAGCCCTCGACCTGAACGACATCACGATGGTCGGCCACTCCACCGGCGGCGGCGAAGTCGCCCGCTACATCGGCCGTCACGGCACCGGCCGCGTTGCAAAGGCCGTGCTGATCGGCGCCGTGCCGCCGATCATGCTGAAGACGGACAACAATCCCGAGGGGCTGCCGATCGATGTCTTCGACGGCCTGCGCACCAGCCTGGTGGCCGATCGCCCGGCGTTCTACCAGGACTTCGCCAAGGCCTTCTACGGCGCCAACCGGCCGGGCAACACGGTCTCGCAGGCCACGCTCGACCAGTTCTGGCTGTGGAGCATGCAGGCGGGCCTGCTCAACGCCTTCGAATGCATCAAGGCCTTTTCGGAGACCGATTTCACCGAAGATCTCAGGAAGTTCGACGTGCCGACGCTGCTGATGCACGGCGAAGACGACCAGATCGTGCCGATCGACGATTCGGCCCGGAAGGCCGTCAAGCTGATCCCCAACGCCAGGGAACTCTACTACCCGGCCGCGCCGCACGGCCTCACCACCACCCATCGCGACCAGGTCAATGCCGACCTTCTTTCTTTCATCAAGGGATGAGAGAGCCGGCACCGAACAACCAACCCAGAAGGTGAAACAGATGATCAAAGTGCTTTTCTTCGCGCTCGCGCTCGCCGGCGTTTCGACAATCGAAGCCTCCGCCGGGGAGGTCCACGGCGACAAGGTCACCGTCGTCTACGACCACC
Source organism: Mycoplana azooxidifex (assembly GCF_014196765.1). Lineage (GTDB taxonomy): Bacteria > Pseudomonadota > Alphaproteobacteria > Rhizobiales > Rhizobiaceae > Mycoplana > Mycoplana azooxidifex. Next base: position 151,573 of record NZ_JACIEE010000011.1, on the reverse strand, counting down.
CGCTCCCCAATGTGCCCGGCAAGAGCATGAAGGGCGTGCTCGTCGAATACGCGCCGGGCGGCACGTCATCCGGCCATACCCATGCCAACTCGGCCTTCATCTATGCCACCGTGCTCGAGGGTGCCATCCGCAGCCAGGTCAATGGCGGACCTATCATCACCTATCGCGCCGGCGAGAACTTCTCGGAATATCCCGGCGACCGGCACGGCGTCAGCGAGAATGCCAGCAAGACGGAGCGTGCGCGCCTGCTTGCCGTCTTCGTCGTCGATACCACCGAGACCGAGCTGACCACGCCGTTCGAGGACTGAACCCTGTCGTGGCGCGCTGCCGCCGGCGCGCCGCGTAACCTTCCGAACGCCCCTTTCGACGAATGGGCGCCGCAGTCGATGATATCGCGCTGCGTGGGCGCCCGGCTCTGGTAAAGACTGTCCAGTCACCACAGCGGTGCAGCGAAACCGCGCGATAGGCTGCTCAGCGCACATATGTTAGTCGAATAGAATTTAGCGGAGTATCACATTGTCAACCATCGCAGCGACGCGTAACCTGCTACCTATGCGAGCTTGACCGCAAGCCGCGAAGCGGGGGGACGTTGCATGCTTACGAAACGCGAACTTCTTCACTCGGCTGCGATAGCCGTACTCGCCGCTACGACGGCGAAATCCACCCCGGTGGTGGCACAAAGCAAGGCCGAATGGCCTAGCCTGTTAGAAGCCAAGGACATCGCCGAAGAAGGCTTCATTTATGGCCTGCCGCTGGTGATGAACTATGCGGTGATGCAGGAGTATGCCGTCGACAAAAACTCCGGGCAGTTCAAGGCACCGTTCAACGAAATTTACAACATGCACCATGTCGCCACCCCGGCGGACACGGCAATCATCACGCCGAACAGTGACACTCCATACTCGATTCTCTGGCTGGATTTGCGCGCCGAACCGATGGTCATCTCGGTGCCGACGGTCGAAAAGGACCGCTACTACTCGGTCCAGCTGATTGACGGCAACACCTACAATTTCGGCTACATCGGCACGCGCGCCACGGGGACTGAGCCGGGCGACTATCTGGTGGTCGGTCCCGACTGGAAAGGGGAAACGCCTCCCGGAATCAAGCAGGTCTTCCGATCGACGACGCCGTTCACGTTCGCGGCTTTCCGTACCCAGCTCTTCCACCCCGACGACATGCCGAACGTCGAGAAAATTCAGGCCGGCTACAAGGCACAGCCGCTATCTGGTTTTCTTGGACAACCCGCCCGGCGCGCCGCGCCCAAGATCGACTTCCTTCCTGCCACCACGGCCGGGATCAAGGATAACTTCTTCCAGTATCTCGACGCGGCCCTGCAATTCGTCCCCGAGACGGCAAGGGACAAGGCGGTTCGCGCGAAACTTGCGAAGATCGGCATCGGCCCCGGCAAGACCTTCGAATTCAAGGATCTGTCGCTCGAACACAAGGCCGAAATCCTGCTGGCGATGAAGCAGGGTGACGACAAGGTCGACAAATGGCTGGCCGGAGGAAACAAGGATATCAACGGCTGGAACATCGGCTCGTTCTTTGGAGACGAGGCCTTCTACAACGGCGATTGGTTGATGCGGGCCGGAGCTGCCAAGGGCGGTCTCTATGGCAACGATGCCGTGGAAGCCATGTACCCGTATACCCGAACGGACGCGACCGGTGAGCCGCTCGACGGCAGCAAGCACAAGTACACGATCACCTTCGCACCCGGCCAGTTGCCGCCAGTGAATGCGTTCTGGTCCGTTACGATGTATGACGGCAAGAGCCAGTTCCTGGTCAAGAACCCGATCAATCGCTACCTCATCAACTCGCCGATGTTGTCGGGTATGAAAAAGGACGAGGACGGCTCGCTGACGCTGTACATTCAAAAAGACAGCCCCGGCGCGGACAAGGAAGCCAATTGGCTGCCTGCGCCCAATGACACGATCTATCTGGTCATGCGCTTGTATTGGCCCAAGAGCGAAGCGCCTTCAATCCTGCCGGCCGGCGAAGGCAGCTGGCAGCCACCCGGTGTGAAACGGGTCTCATAGTGCCGGTACGAAGCGCTTCCGGCAGGTGCCGTCTTTAATAGGTCCTGCCGAGACCTTTCATCGTATCCGGCTCGAGCAGGCTGTCGAACCAGGCTTCAAGCACTGTTTCCAGCAGGAACTCGTCGCCGGCTTCGCAGAAGAGGGTCATCGAGGCGTGCAACTTCCTGGCGTCGATATCGCCGAACACCGTATTTGCGCTGAGCCCCGGCAGGTGTTGGAGCGCCCTCAGGCATTCCCGGTAGCGCCCGCCCAGAACCGGCAGTGCCAGATAGGCGCTGGCCTCGTCGATCGAACCGACGGCGAAACGTTCCGTTGCCGGATCCGCCGTCGACGTCCGCAGCCTCGGGAAGATGAAATCCATGTAAGGACTGCACATCATGCCGCGCCGGAGAATGGCGATCGCATCGTCGTAGACCGCGTTCTGCGCCTCGACGAAGCGTTGAAGATTGTATTCGTTGTTCATGGGGGCCTCGCTTTTCAAGCCGGTTGTCCACCTCGATGCTCGATGATACCCGACGCCCTCCCGGACCTTTGCCCGGAAGACCCGGTATGACCAGGCGGTGTACATGCCGACCGCCGTCCCGGCGCCGTGGTCAGTCGGCCAGCACGTCGCGCTGCTCGGGATGCCTGGCGACGAAGTTCGCCATGAACGCGCATCGCACGCTGGCCCTGCGGCCGCTCTGCCGGATCGCCTCGAACACGCCGAGCGCCAGCCTCGTCCCGATGCCGTTGCCGGATAGTTCGAACGGAACCTCCGTATGGATGAGGACGACCACGCCGTCGTCGAGCCGGTAGTAGGCAGCCGCAATAGCGCCGTCGGCGATCGGCATTTCGTAGCGATGCTCGGCGGGGTTATCCCGGACCTGCTGGCTCATGGCCTGTCTCCCGCGGCTTGTCTCTTACGCGACTGGCGAACCATTGCGCACATCCCGCCGCCGAGGCTCCCCGGATGGCTGCGATCGCTGGTGGCTGCTTGTGCCGACGATTATGGCAGAGACCGGGAAAATGCGTATTGGACGCTGGGATAGCCGGCCGGTACCGGTTTGCTGGGACACCCCAACCTCGGTATGGGGTGCTTGAACCGAAAGGGGAGGAGTGCTCGCCGTGCGCAAAGCGACGGCGGACCGCCGAAAGCATGGTCGAGATGTCAACGGCTCAGGGTAGCTTCCGCCGCGAGGTCGCTCACCGGAACGCTTCGGAGGCGGTGTCCTGTGCACAATCCGTCGCGGCCGGACGGACGGGCGGGCGGCAGGGTCATGCGACCGTTGCTTCCTATACCGGCAGAAGCAGCAGGCATGTCAGGATGACGCTGGCGAGGGCGGATAGTTCCACGAAGCCGTCATGCATCGTTGTGGCCTCCAGCGGGAGTTACCGCGTCAATGCGCGCCCCCCGGTGTCGGTTCCATGGCGTGCGACCTGAAGATGCGTTTTCCGGCGATGCGCGCCTGCGAGCCGAGAGATTCGCGCTCGCCGGATGAAAGAAGCCGCGGCCGGGATGAACCGGGCGCGGCTTTCGATCTTGCTGATTCCGGGCGATGCGACGCGCGGGGCGCCAGCGCTGCGTATCAGCCCTGGGCGACCGTCTGGCGCTGGAGGCCGAGGCCCGCGATGGTGACTTCCATGCGGTCGCCGGCCTTCAGGTAGCGTGGCGGCTTCATACCCATGCCGACGCCCGGGGGCGTGCCGGTCGTGATCACGTCGCCCGGTTCGAGGATCATGAACTGGGAGATGTAGTGGACGAGGAAGGGCACCTTGTAGACCATCGTGGCCGTGGAGCCGTCCTGCACCGTCTCGCCGTTGACGCTGAGCTTCATGGAGAGGTCGGCGGTGTCGACCTCGTCGGTGGTGACGAGCCAGGGGCCGATCGGGCCGAAGGTCGGGCAGCCCTTGCCCTTCATCCACTGGCCGCTGCGCTCGATCTGGTAGGCGCGTTCGGAGATGTCGTTGCAGATGCAGTAGCCGGCAACGTAGTCGAGGGCTTCGGCCTCCGAGACGTAGGACGCGCGCTCGCCGATGACGATGGCGAGCTCGACCTCCCAGTCCGTCTTCTCCGAGCCGCGGGGAATGAGGATCGTGTCGTCGGGACCGACGACGCAGGAGGGGGCCTTGTTGAACAGCACGGGCTCGGGCGGGACCGCCATGCCGCTTTCGGCGGCGTGGTCGGCATAGTTCAGGCCGACGGCGATGAAGTTGCCGACGCGGCCGACGCAGGCGCCGAAGCGCTCGCCTGTGGGGGCGAGCGGGAGGCTCGCCGGATCCAGCGACCGCAACCGCTTCAGGCTTTCGCGGCCCAGCACCTCGCCGGCGATATCGGGGACGACGGCCGAGAGATCGCGAACCTTGCCCTCGGCGTCGAGAAGACCCGGCTTCTCCGCCCCCGGCTTTCCGTAGCGAACAAGTTTCATGCGATAACCTCCCTGGGATGCGGCGCACCTACGAAGGGCGCGCGGTTCGAATTTCTGTTGCGCTCCAACTTCCATGAGTTTTACAAGGTGTCAACGATTTTCGAAAATCCATGCCATTTGGCAAAATATAGAGGATGACGGCGATGGCCGCAGACAGGCCGACGGGAAAGACCCTTGCCGGCGGTGCCTACGAGCGCATCCGCGGGGCGATCCAGGACGGTCGTCTGCGCCCAGGCGACAGGCTGCGCTTTGCCGACCTGCAAGCGCTTTGCGCCATGAGCGTGACGCCGGTGCGCGAGGCGCTGGCGCGGCTGACGGCTGAGGGGTTCACGGTGCTGGACGATCACCGCGGCTTCAGCGTCGCGCCGCTGTCTCTGTCCGAACTGCGGGACATTACCGCCAACCGCAAGCTCTGCGAGGGCGAGGCGCTGCGGCTTTCGATCGAGAAGGGGGACGGACAATGGGAGGCGCGCCTCGTTGCCGCGCATCACCTGCTGGCACGGGTGCCGCAGGGCCGTGACGACATGCCGTCGGTCATCCGCGACGACTGGGACGAGCGACATGCCGCGTTCCACCAGGCGCTGATCTCCGCCTGCGGCTCGCCGATCCTGCTCGACACCTGCCTGCGCCTCTTCGGCCATGCCGGCCGATATCGCCGGGTGTCGGTCAGCCTGTCGGGCATGCGGCGCGACGCGGAAGCCGAGCACAGGCAATTGGTGGAGCTTGCGCTGGCGCGCGACGGGGCAGGGGCGGTTGCCGCCCTGCATGCGCACTACCAGGGCACGGCCGACGCACTGGAGGCCTTCTTCGACGGCAGGGATGCCTGAGGCCGGGCCGCCGGGGGCATTGCGACCGTGCCTGTGCGCCAGAACGAAAATGCCCCGGTAACCGCGTGGGTTCCGGGGCATTCGGGTTTGGTGGCCTGGCGCTCTTTACTGCGTGGCTGCGACCTTGCGGCCGGGGGCCGGCGTCGGCACGGGCGTTTCGATCGCCGAACCGCCCCCGACCGCGACGTTGAGCGCGACGTAGTCGTTGGCGAGCGAACGAATGGTCGCAGCCAGGGTCAGGCGGCTGTTTGCGACGTTGCGCTCGGCGTCGAGGACGTCGAGGATCGTGCTGGCGCCGCCGCGATAGCTTTCGCGCGCAAGAGACAGGGCTTCCTCGTTCGAGGCCACGAGCCTGCGGACTGCGGCAACGGTCTGATAGTCGCGGATGAGTCCGGTCTGCGCGTTCTCCACCTCTTCGATCGCGTTGAGCACGGTCTGCTTCCAGGCGAAATACTGCTGCTTGGCGACCGAGTCGGCGATATCGACCTGGGCGCGCAGGGCGCCGCCGTTGAAGATCGGCACGGTCAGCGTCGGGCCGAACGACCACGAGGTGAGGTTGCCCGTCATCGCACTGATCGTGCGCGCGGCGCCGATGGTGCCGTCGAGCGTCAGGCTCGGATAGAGCTGGGATTCGGCCACGCCGATCTGGGCGGTCGCCGCGGCCAGGTTCCGTTCGGCCGAGCGGATGTCCGGGCGGTTGCGGATGAGGTCGGCGGGGATGCCGACGCGGGTCGAGTGGCGCGGCGTCGGCTGCGGGCCGGCCTTGATGAGCAGTGGCGTGATGGTCGCCGCCGGCACGCCGAGCAGCGTCGCTGCGCGGTTGGCGGACTGGTAGAAGCCTGTCTCCAGCGGCGGGAGTTCCGCCAGCGTTTGGTTGACGAGGCCCTCGGCCTGCACGACGTCGAGGCTGGAGGCGGCGCCCGCGGCGCGGATGTCCTGCGTCAGCTTCAGCGTTTCCCTGCGCGACTGCAGGTTCAGCCGGTTCAGGGCCAGCGCCTCCTGGAAGAAGCGGGCGCTGATATAGGTGGTCGTCAGCTCGTTGAGGTAGGCGAGCCGGGCGACGTTGACGTTGTCGTAAGCCGCATCGAGCGAAGCGTTGGCGGATTCGCGTGCGCGCCGGTATTGCCCGAAGAAGTCGAGCAGCCACGAGGAGCCGACGCTGCCGGCCAGGTTCTTCGTCGACTGCACCGAGCCGCCCTGCCTTTGGACCAGCGAACCGTCCTCTCCCGAAATTGTGGCGTTGCCGCCGCCGTTGATCTGCGGCAGGCCGCCTGCGCCGGCGAGGATCACGTTCGCCTGGGATTCCGAGATGCGCTCGAGCGATTGCAGAACGTCGAGGTTTTCGTTCATGCCGCGGGCGACCAGTTCGTTGAGGCGCTTGTCGCGGAAATTTTCCCACCATGGGTTCAGCGTGGTGTCGCCAGCCGATTTTCCGGCGGCTTCCGAGAACTTGCCCGGCAGAGCGGTATCAGGTGCCTGGTAGTCCGGCCCCACGACGCATCCGCTGAGCAGCAACATCGTCAGTGGAAGTAGGGATTTTACAATCTTCATGTTTTTCCCCGAACCGCTCAACACCGCGGCTCATAATCTCGAGTCCAATTGGCGATTCGCGCATCATCCACGTGTTATGGTTAACGCACTTTCAACGGGGCGGCGCCATGGCCGACTCCGCCCAGAATCATCGAGCACAACATAACTACGCTAAAAACCTTGCCAATGGGTTTTCGTCCGTTGTTCATCCGGAATCGCGAGTAATTCATGCCCTATGTTGCGTTTTGGTCCCGGTTTCAGTGTCACCGATACGCCTTAGGTTCGATCTGAAACTGTGGCGAATACGTCTTTTGCGTGAATTTTTTGCGACGTACGGATGGTGGTTTCGCCCAGAAAAAGAGCGAATGCTCGAAAATTGTGGATTGCAAGCTCATTTCGCATCTGTGCTGCATGTGCGAACATTTTTCCGTCAAACGAATTGTCATACGAATTCGGCGCAAAAATTTCCCAAAAAATGGGGGGTCGAGTTGACAAGGCGGGCTGTTTCACCTATCTCATCGAACGTAGCCGAGGGGCTATGTATGAATAGCTGTCCAACCTCTCCGCACCGCCACCATGGCGTGTGCTCCAACCAGGGAGTGTGAATATGCATCGCAATGCCAACACCGCTTCCGCTGGTGATGTTTTCTCCTGTCGCGGAACGAAATTCGGAATGAAACTTTCGGCCCTCCGCCGAATGTAACGTTCTCTACTTCGGACGATACGCAAAAAAGATATTCGCTGTGCTTGCGCATGGCAGGAGTTACTATGGAAAAGCAAGTTATCGAAATCGGCGGGGAAGCCGTCGGGGTCGTCGTTCCGGATCAGGACAGGTTGAAGTTCGTCGCCGTCAAGTATCATGTGTGGGATCTGGATTCGAAGCGGTTCAATTCCGCAGACGAAGTCCGTGCCGCGATCCGCAAGCTGATGAGCGACCCGGCCGCTGCCGGCCCCCGCGCCGCCGGCGACCTCACCGCCGCCTGACACATCCCAAATGAAAGCGGCGACCTGGCGTGGACATCGCCAGCGTCGCACCTACATCCGTCCTATCGGTCGCCGCCCGTTCAGAATAGGGTGGCGTTCTCTTTCAACAGACCCGACGGACGGATATCTGCCATGCCACATCCCGCCTTCACACCATCGAATGTCGCCGTCGTCACCGGTGCCGCATCCGGCATCGGGCTGGCGGCGGCGAAACTGTTTGCGGAACTCGGCATGCGTGTCGTGCTTGCCGACCTCGGAGGGCCGCGCCTCGATGCGGCTGCCGCCATCGTCACCCGCAGCGCTGCCGGCGGGGAGAAGGACGTGCTGGCCGTGGCCACGGACGTTTCCGATCCCGCCTCGGTGGAGGGGCTGCAGGAGACCGCGCGGGCGCGCTTCGGCCGTGTTCACGTCCTGATGAACAATGCCGGCATCCAGCCCGGCAGCACGATCCTGGGGCCGCGCGAGAACTGGGAAAAGGTGCTGGCGGTCAATCTCTGGGGCGTGATCAACGGCTGCCAGGTGTTCGTGCCCGGCATGCTGGAGCACGGCGATGCCTCGCTCGTCATCAATACCGGCTCCAAGCAGGGGATCACCACCCCACCCGGCGACCCCGCCTACAACGTCTCCAAGGCGGGCGTGAAGGTCTTTACCGAGGCGCTGCAGCATGATCTGAGAAACCGCGAGGACTGCAACGTCAGCGCCCATCTCTTCATTCCCGGCTTCGTCTTTTCCGGAATGACGTCGAGCGGCAGGGCGGACAAGCCCGAAGGCGCCTGGACGCCCGAGCAGACGGTCGAGTTCCTGATGGAGAGCCTGGCCCGCGGCGATTTCTACGTCCTCTGCCCGGACAACGACGTGGCCCGGCAGACAGACGAGAAACGCATCCTCTGGGCCGCCGGCGACATCGTCGAGAACCGGCCGCCGCTGTCGCGCTGGCATCCGGATTTCGGCCAGGCCTTCAAGGCATGGCTCGAGAAGAAGTGACGAGGAGACGGTTTTCGTTCTCAAATAGTGAACGGTGCTGTCACCGGCACCGGGCTATTGCGTCGGCGTGAAACCTGTTTGTCTATGGCTGAACGGAGAACGGCCATGACCAGCGGCATACATCACATCACTGCGATCACGCGAAAGATCCAGGCGAACGTCGACTTCTATGTCGGCTTCCTCGGGCTGCGGCTCGTCAAGCGGACGGCCGGATTCGAGGATGCGGACCAGTTGCATCTTATCTATGGCGGCGCCACCGGCGTGCCCGGCACGTTGCTGACGTTCCTTTCCTGGGAGGACGGCTCGCCCGGTCGCGTCGGCACCGGGCAGGCGGCGGAGATCGCGCTTTCCATCGCTCCCGAATCGATCGGCTTCTGGCTGACGCGGGCGCTGACCCACAATATCCAGACGACCGGTCCGGCGCAGGAGTTCGGCGAGCCGGTGCTGCGGCTGAAGGATCCGGACGGCACCATCGTCAAGCTCGTCGGCGAGACGGGCGTTCAGCCGGCCGATCCCTGGCCAGCGTCCGGCATTGCGGCGGCAGACGCGGTCCTGCGCATCCGGGGCGCCACGATCTTCAGCGAAAAGCCGGAGGATACGGCGGCGTTCCTCGCCCGCCACTTCGGTTTCCGGCCGATCGCGGTGGCCAATGGCATCCGGCGGCTGGCGGGCGACGCCGCCGACATCATCGACATTCGCGACGCTTCCGGCTTCTGGACCTCGGCGCCGGGCACCGGCACGATCGACCACATCGCCTTTCGGGCGGTCGACCGGGCCGCCGTCGAGCGTGCCGGGGCGGTGCTGCAGGCCGAAGGCGCCGGCGACATCAACATGCATGACCGCACCTACTTCTATTCGCTCTATGTGCGCGAACCCGGCGGGACGCTGATCGAATATGCCTCGGACGGACCGGGCATGCTCATCGACGAACCGCCGGAAACACTCGGCACCAGGCTGTTCGTGCCCGCGCATCTTCAAGCCGATCCGGCCGACGTCCGGGCCCGGCTGCCCCAGTTTTCCCTTCCAGGAGAAGAAAGAATGACCGAACGAGACCTGCCTTTCATCCATCGCGTCCATCGCCCCGACAATGCCGACGGCAGCGCGCTGGTGCTGCTGCACGGCACCGGCGGCAACGAGACCACGCTCCTTCCCTTCGGCGCGCGGGTCGCCCCGAATTCGACGCTCGTCAGCCTGCGCGGGCGCAGCAACGACGAGGGCTACCCGCGGTTCTTCCGGCGGCTGACCATGACGACGTTCGACCAGGCGGAGATCGTCTCCGAGGCCGAGGCGCTTGTCGCCTTCATCACCGAGGCGAATGCGGCCTACGGGCTGGATCCGGCCCGCACCGTATTCCTCGGCTATTCCAACGGCGCCAACATGCTCGGGGCGACCATGCAGCTTCATCCCGGCGTGATCCGCAACGCGGTGCTGCTGCGCGGCATGAACGCGCTGGAAGCCCCGCAGGAGGTGGATCTGACGGGAACGAACGTGCTGATGGTGACGGGGCAGTCCGATCCCTACGGTCCCCACGCCGCGGAGATTGAGAAGCGCCTGTCGGGCGCCGGCGCCAACGTCGAGAACCGCACCCTGCCCGCGGGGCACGACATCGGCCTGCCCGACGTCGATCTGGCGCGGGCGTTCATGGAGAAGGTGGTGAAGTAGCCCACGCCTCCAGCAGGCATGCGAATGGCGACACCCTCTTTCCTTGCCGGGAAGAGGGTGTTTCCGTCTGAGGGGGAGGGTGCCCGGCGAGGCCTGGGCAGGCGGCCGACCGGCGGCCCGGGCCGCTGGCTTATTTCCGGCTCTCCTGCACGAAGGAAGCAAAGCCCTCGACGAAGGTGCGAAGGCGTTTTTCGGTCGCCTCGTCCACGATCTTTCCGTGCTCGTCGAAGACCGACCCGGCCTTGGATACCATCAGTTTCGTTCCGAACCAGGGGCGGGTGCCGAGCGTGCGCATGATCGGCAGCCAGGCTTCCTGGGACAGAAGTGTCCCGAAATTGCCGGGCGAGGCGCCGGTGATGGCGAAGGGTTTGCCGGAAAAGATGCGGGGGATATCGGCCGAGGGCCGTGTCATCCAGTCCAGCGCGTTCTTGAAGACGCCGGGGATGGCGTTGTTGTATTCGGGCGTGAACAGCATGACGCCGTCCGCCTCCGCCACCAGTTCCTTCAGTGTCGCCGCGGCGGCCGGGATGCCGTGGGCCTTCTCCTCGTCGCCGTCGTAGAGCGGGATGCCGCGGATCGTGCCTTCGACGATCGTCACCCCGTCCGGCGCCATCGCGATCGCGGCGCGCATCAGGGCGGTGTTGTAGGACGCCTTGCGCAGGCTGCCCGAGATCGCCACGAGCTTGGTCATCTTCTCTCTCCTTGCAAACGGGTGGTCGCCCGCCGATCAAACGAAAACCCCGGCAGGAAGGCAATGTTCCTGCCGGGGTTTTCCCATGTTCGGTGCCGGCCGATCGCCGTGGTTTATCTAGGCTATGACGAGCGGCTTCAGGCGGGCCTCGATCTGTTCGCGGCGCGGCTCCAAGAAGGGCGGCAGCGAGAGGCTTTCGCCGAGCGTCTCCAGCGGTTCGTCGACGGCGAAGCCCGGCCCGTCGGTGGCGAGTTCGAACAGCACGCCGTTCGGCTCACGGAAATAGAGCGAGCGGAAGTAGTAGCGCTCGACCTCGCCGCTGGAGGGCACGCGGAAGCCGCGGACCCGCTCGGTCCAGGCATGCAGCGCCTCGACGTCGGGGACGCGGAAGGCGACGTGATGGACGGCGCCCGCGCCCTGGTGGGCCGCCGGCAGGTCCGGTTCGACGGCGACGTGCAGTTCGGCCGCCGGCCCGCCTTCGCCCATGGAGAAGACATGAACGTCGCCGGTGCCGTCCGGCGAGGGATAGGTCGAGGTCTCGGTCATGTTCATCACCTGTACGAGCACGGTCTCGGTGTTGCGGATATCCGGCACGCTGATCGTGATCGGGCCGAGGCCCTTGATCTGGTGCTCGGCGGGAACCGGGCTCCGGTCCCAGGGATGCGAGGGCGCGCCGCTGTCGTCGACGGTGAGGCGGAAGCGCTGGCCCTCCTGGTCCTCGAAGTCGAGCGTCTGGCGGCCGGCGACGTCGCGGATCTCGCCGGACTTCACCTTCAATTCATCGAACCGCGCCTTCCACCAGCGCAGGCTCTCAGTGCTGCCGACGCGCAGGCCGGTGCGGCTGATGCTGTGGGTACCGCGGCGTTCACGCCCGACCGGCCAATCGAAGAAGGTCAGGTCGGTGCCCGGCGATGCCAGACCGTCGGCATAGAAGAGATGGTAGGCGCTGGTGTCGTCCTGGTTGACGGTCTTCTTCACCAGGCGCAGGCCGAGCGTCTGCGTATAGAAGCGCAGGTTTTCGGGCGCATTCGCGGTGATCGCGGTCAGGTGATGGATGCCGGTCAGTTGCATGGTCATGGGGTGCTCCTGCCATTGAGGGAAGGCTGCTCTTTCCAAGAGCGGCGGTGAGCTCAATATCGCCCCGGTCGGCGTTTACTTGAAGACGACGTACGGAGAACGCTCCGTTCTCTATTGGTGAACGGAGTCGCATTCCGGCTTTGGTAAATCTTCCGTTGCGATGCGTCGTTTTTGTGCAACGCAAAAACCAGCGCGCGCAGCTATGCCGTGAAAATGGGCGTGGTCTTGTGCAATCTGTGCGTCAGAGCCTGGTTTGCATGCCCGGATGCCGCTCAAATCGCCTTTGGCACGAATCCTGCTTTCACTATGGCAGGTCCAGAGGGGACCGCCGAAGAGAAGCGTCCGAGAAGACTGCTCCGGGAATGCCGTCGTTCAGCGCCGAGAGAGCCAGAAAGGCTCCCGCCCTGACGACGGCATTTTTGTCTCTGCCGTCGTCCCCTGCCGCGATCCGGTTGCGAGGCCCAGCAGGGTCACTCGTCGCGGCTGCCCGCCAGGACCAGCCTGACGTTGTTCTGGTCGAGCATGCGGCGGATGTCTGACGGCGGTTCCTCGTCGGTCACCAGCACGTCATAGGTATCCGCTGGCGCGATGGTGATCGGGGCCGAACGGCCGAACTTCTGCGCATCGGCGACGATGATCCGGTTCTGCGCCTGGCGTGCGGCGATGCGGGAGACGTCGGCCTCCTGCATGTCCTGCAGCATGAAGCCGGAGCGGGCGTTGATCGCGGTGACCGACAGGATGGCGTGCTGCAGGTTGAAGCGCTCGATATAGCCCAGCGCCTCGACGCCGAAGGTGCCCGCATCGTGGGCGCGCAATTCGCCGCCGGCGAAATAGACCCGGTTGTTGTTTCGGGTGGCGAGCGTATGGGCGACCGATAGAGAATTGGTCACGATGAAGAGATCGTGGTGCTTCTGCAGGGCGACGGCGATGAAGGCGGTCGTCGAACCGATGTCGAGAAACAGGCTGTCGCCGTTCTTGACCATCGTCGCGACCTTCGCCGCGATCAGGCGCTTGGGCTCGGGGTTCACGTTCATGCGGAAGTGCAGCGGCTGTTCGGTCGCGCTGTCGGTGACGTGCACGCCGCCATGCACCTTGGTCACGAGGCCGTTTGCCTCGAGCGTGCGGATATTCCGGCGGATGGTTTCTTCGGACACGCCCAGGCGGTCGGCCAGGAACTGGATGCGGCTGGAACCGCCGGCAAGGCGCAGTTCGTCCAGGATCTCGCGCTCGCGATGATTGGAAAGGGTCGGGGTGGCGGTCGTCGTGTCCATGCTTTTCCTTGTCCCGGCATCTCGCCGGAGACCATGCCTCCGCGGATCCAGTGAACCATGATAAATGTGGATGTCGCTGGCAGTCTGGCATTTCGGGCAGAAAGCCCAAAGAATCCACGCGACATTGGCAATCTTGGATCATATTTTACGACAAAAAGCCATGACGGTGTTCGTTTTTGTGGAAATTTCTTGACAGTTTTCCGTGAGTGCGGGAACGTCTGCGGAAAAGACAGGCGTACCGAAGGGGCGCCGGGGAACGATGGCAGATGGACCCAGCCGCGCAGGAGACGATCCGTTCGCTGCCTTTGTGGAACGGGCAGCCGGAAATTGCCGTTCTCAAGGGCGGCATCACCAACACGAACTACAAGGTCGTCGACGGCAGCCGCGCCTATGTCGTGCGGCTCGGCGACGACGTCCCCGTCCACCAGATCAGCCGGCAGAACGAGGTTTCTGCCAGCCGGGCGGCGCATGCGGCGGGCGTTTCTCCGGCGGTCATCCACCATCAGCCCGGCGTCCTCGTGCTCGACTATGTCGCCGCCAGGACGCTCGATCCCGAAGATGTCCGCTCGGAGGCCTATCTGGAGCGGATCGTGCGGCTCGTGCGGCGCTGCCACCGCGAGACCGGGCGGTACTATCGCGGGCCGGCGATGATCTTCTGGGCCTTCCACATCATCGAGGACTATGCCGCCACACTCGCCGGCGCCGGAAGCCCACATGCCGCGAGGCTTGAGGAACTGCTGGCGATGTCACGTCTGCTGGAGGCGAGCGCCGGGCCCTATGATATCGTCTTCGGCCACAACGACCTGCTTGCGTCAAACTTCCTCGACGACGGCGAGAGGCTCTGGCTGATCGACTGGGACTACGCCGGCTACAACACGCCGCTGTTCGACCTGGGCGGCCTCGCCTCCAACAACGACCTGACCGAAGGGCAGGAGAAGTGGCTGCTGGAGACCTATTTCGAGCAGCCGCTCACCGACGATCTCTGGGTGCGCTACCAGGCGATGAAGTGCGCCTCGCTGCTGCGCGAGACGCTGTGGAGCATGGTGTCGGAGCTGCATTCGACCATCGATTTCGACTATGCCGCTTACAGCATGGATAACCTCGACCGGTTCTTCCGGGCGTTCGCGTTCTTCAAGAAGACAAAACCGTAGGGAGCGGGAGACAATGAAGGAGCTCCCGGGGAGCGCACGGGCCGTCGTCATCGGCGGCGGTATCGTCGGATGTTCGACAGCCTACCATCTGGCAAAGCTCGGCTGGACCGATACCGTTCTCCTGGAACGTCACAAGCTGACCTCGGGCACCACCTTCCATGCCGCGGGCCTGGTGGGCCAGTTGCGCACGAGCGCGAACATCACCCAGTTGCTCGGATACTCGGTGGAACTCTACCGCAGCCTCGAGGCCGAGACCGGACTGGCGACCGGCTGGAAGATGAACGGCGGGCTGCGGCTCGCCTGCAACGAGGAGCGCTGGGCGGAGGTGCGGCGCCAGGCGACGACGGCGCGGTCCTTCGGCCTGGAGATGCAGTTGCTGACGCCGAAGGAGGCGCAGGCGCTCTGGCCGCTGATGACGGTCGACGACCTGGTCGGCGCCGCCTTCCTGCCGACGGACGGGCAGGCCAACCCCACGGACATCACCCAGGCGCTGGCGCGGGGCGCCACCATGGCGGGCGCGTCGATCTTCGAGGATACGGAGGTCACGGATCTCGAGATCGACGGCGGGCGGATCCGTGCGGTCGTCACCGCTCGCGGACGGATCGAATGCGAGCGGGTGGTCGTCTGCGCGGGGCAGTGGACGCGCGCCTTCGCCGCGCGTTTCGGCGTCAACGTGCCGCTGGTGCCGATGGAGCACCAGTACCTCGTCACCGAAGCCTTCGGCGTTCCCTCCAACCTGCCGACGCTGCGCGATCCCGACCGGTTGACCTACTATAAGGAAGAGGTCGGCGGGCTTGTGATGGGCGGCTACGAGCCCAATCCCGCCCCCTGGGCGGTGAACGGCATTCCGGAGGGCTTTCATTTCAGCCTGCTCAACCCGGATATCGAGCGGTTCGAGCAGATCATGGAACTGGCGCTCGGACGCGTTCCCGCCCTTGAAACGGCTGGCGTGAAGCAGTTGCTGAACGGGCCCGAGAGCTTCACGCCGGACGGAAACTTCATCCTCGGGGAGGCGCCGGCCTTGCGCAATTTCTTCGTCGGCGCCGGGTTCAACGCCTTCGGCATCGCATCGGGCGGCGGAGCGGGCATGGCGCTTGCGCAATGGGTGGTCAAGGGCGAGCCGCCCTTCGATCTCTGGCCCGTCGATATCCGGCGCTTCGGCCGGCCGCATTTCGACGGCGACTGGATCCGGCGGCGCACGGTCGAGGCCTATGGCAAGCACTACACCATGGCCTGGCCATCGGAGGAGCATTCCAGCGCGCGGCCCTTTCGCACCTCGCCGCTTTACGAGCGGCTCAAGGCACAGGGCGCCTGCTTCGGCGAGAAGCTCGGATGGGAGCGGCCGAACTGGTTTGCCGACCTGAAGGCCGGCGAGGAGCCGCGCGACGTCTATACCTATGGGCGGCCGAACTGGTTCTCCGCCGTCGCGCGCGAGCATCGCGCCGTGCGGGAGGCTGCCGCCATCTTCGACCAGACCTCGTTTGCCAAGTTTTCGCTGAGGGGAAGGGATGCCGAGCGGGCGCTGTCCTGGATCGCGTCCAACGATGCGGCAAAGGCGCCCGGCTCCGTCGCCTACACCCAGATGCTCAACGACCATGGCGGTATCGAATGCGACCTGACGGTCGCGAGGCTCGCCGAGGATGAGTACTACATCGTAACGGGCACGGGCTTTGCCACGCACGATTTCGACTGGATCGCCCGCAACATTCCCGCCGGCCTCGATGCGAGGCTGGAGGATGTGACGGAGGCCCTCTCGGCGCTGGTCCTGACGGGGCCGGCGTCGCGCGCCGTCCTGCAGAAGGTCTGCGACGACGACCTTTCCAACGCGGCCTTTCCTTTTTCCACCGTGCGGTCGATCACGGTGGTCGGCCGCACGATGTGCGCCATCCGGGTCAGCTATACCGGCGAACTCGGCTTTGAACTGCACCTGCCGGTGGCGGACGCGCCGGCCGTCTACGACGCGCTGATGGCGGCCGGCCGGCGGGATGGCCTCGCAAACGCCGGCTACCGGGCGCTGGAGACCTGCCGGCTGGAAAAGGGATACCGATACTGGGGCGTTGATGTCGGGCCCGATCATACGCCGATCGAGGCCGGCCTCGGCTTTGCGGTGAGACGGGGCGGGGCTGCCGATTTCCGCGGCCGGGCGGTGATCGAGCGGCAAAGGCGGGAGGGTGTCAGGAAGATGCTCGTCTGCTTCGTCCCGGAGGATCCCGCCGTCATCCTGCTCGGCCGCGAGACGATCTACCGCAACGGTGAAAGGGCCGGTTGGCTGACGAGTGGCGGCTTCGGTCACACGATCGGCCGCCCGATCGGCCTCGGCTACGTCCGCAATCCCGACGGCGTCGACAGGGCCTATGCGCTCTCGGGACGCTACGAACTGGACGTCGGCGGTGAGCGCGTTGCCTGCACGCCGCACCTGGAGCCCCTGCACGACCCGGAGGGCAAGCGGCTGCGCAGCTAAGGCGGCGGCGCCTCGCCTTGCGCCTGCGATTCCGCAAATTTTGCGGCGTAACGGCGGCGCCAAGGGGGCCTCACGATCGCTAGAATGTTACCTTTTTTCCTCACTCCTTTGGAAAACCTTCTGGAAAAGCCGTCATTTAGCCGGTCGCCGAGAAATCGACTTTTCTTGGCGTAACGAATGTGCAAGGGATTTGCTCCAAGGTGACGCAGAGGCCCATGGACGGTCTCTGGGACAGATCATGGTGGGACATTGATTATTTCCATCGTTGTATTTGATGGAGCGGACCTCAGTCCGGTTTCTGCGTCGTGCCTCGTCGGGGCGCGGCCGAAGGGAATTGCAGTGTGATGAGCAAGAATGAAGGTATCGGCACCCCGGGGGCAAGGGTTGCACGGTCTTTTGCGCGCCTTCTGGCAGGCGCGGCGTTGGTGACGCTTTCCGGTTGCATCGTCCCGAGCGACGGGCCGTTGACGCGGGAAGTGATCGAGTCGGGGGCGGCCGGCGGCAGTTCCTACAAGATCCCGCAGAGCAAGATGGTCTTCGACGTGGTCGAAATCGACCAGCGCGTGGCCAACAGCGTGACCACGCTCGGAACGCCGAGCCTGGCGCGGACGTTCGGATTCGGTGGCGCCGGCGGCGTGCCCGTGATCGGCGTCGGCGACAAGCTGGACGTCACCATCTTCGAGGCGGGCCCCGACGGCCTGTTCTCCACGACCGAGCGCAAATCCACGACCATTCCCGTCGTCGTGCAGCCGGACGGCCGCGGCCAGATCCCCTATGTCGGTTCGGTGCGCTTTGCCGGCATGACCATCGATACCGCCCGCTCGACGATCGTCGACGCGCTCAAGGCGAAGGCGGTGGAGCCGGATGTGCTGGTGTCGATCGCCGGAAACGAATCGCGGGCCGTGTCCGTCCAGGGCGACGTCAGCGACGCCGCGATGATTCCGCTGGGCCTCAATGCAGAGCACCTGAGCGAGGTGCTCGCGCGGGCGGGCGGCGCCACCAAGGCGCCCTACGACACCTACGTGACGCTGAAGCGCGGCGGGCGCACCGGAACCGTGCTGCTCCAGACCATCGTCGACAATCCGAAGGAAGACATCATCGTCCGCCCCGAGGACCGGATCTACGTCACCTACGATCCGCAGACCTTCTCGACGCTCGGACAGACGGAGAAATCCGGCAAGGTGCCGTTTAATGCCAGCAGCCTGAGCCTCATCGAGGCGGCGGCGCTCGCCGGCGGCGGCAACATGACGACGGCCGATCCGAAGGGCTACTTCGTCTTCCGCTACGAGAACGAGAGCGTCTACCGCAACGTCGTCGGCGACGACCGCTTCCGCGACCTGCTCGCAAAGGGCATGACCTCGGACGGGCAGGGCCGCTATCCGATCATCTATCGCCTCGACCTGGGCGAGCCGCAGAGCTACATCGTCGCCCAGTCGTTCCCGGTGCGCAATCGCGACGTAATCTACCTGTCGCGCCATCCGGCCACCGACTTCGGACGGTTCGTCCAGATGATCACGGGAACCGTGTCGGCGGTGAATACCACCAACCGGACTTTCTGATCGCCGCGCGGCGGTATAAGTTGATCGTTTGAACAGGGCGTCGGCCTGGCCGGCGCCCTTTGTGGTTTGCAGGGCGGACCAGCGGGAACGAAAGCGTCGTGGCTGACCGAAAGCGCAAGACCTATGCCGTCACCTCCGCCGGCCTGTGGCGGATCCGGACCGACATCTCCCGCCTGCTGGACGCGGAGATCGTTTCCTGGCCGCTGGGCCGGGCCGGTCGGATAGACGGTTTCGTCGGCTGGGGCTGGCGCCCGTCCGGTCTCAAGGCCAAGGCCTTGGCCGCGCGCTCCGGCAAGCCCTGCCTCATTCTCGAGGATGGTTTCATCAAGGGCTATGCGCCGGGCGCGGAAGAGCCAGCGCATTCGTTCGTCATCGATGACGAAGGCATCTATTTCGACGCGGGCGGACCGTCGCGGCTGCAGCGGTTCCTCGACGCACCGGCGACGGACGCCCCGGCGCTCGATCGCGCCCGTGAGCTGATCGGCTCCATCCGGCGGGCGCAGCTTTCGAAATACAACAACGGCCCGATGATCGGCCTGCGCGAGGCGGGCGTGCCCTACGGCCGTCCCTATGTGTTGCTGGTGGACCAGGTCGCAGGCGACGCGTCGATTGCCGGGGCGCTGGCGGGGGACGACGCCTTTGCGCGCATGATGGAGCACGCGGTCGCCCATCATCCCGGCCAGACGATCGTGGTGCGCACGCATCCGGCGGCAGGCGGCAGGAGCCTGCTGCGGCAGGCGGCGCAACGCATCGGGCTCGACATCGTCGTGCCTGCGCCGATGAACCCGTGGCCGCTGCTGGAAGAGGCCGAAGCTGTCTACACCGTCTCCAGCCAGTTGGGCTTCGAGGCGCTGATGGCGGAGAAGCCTGTCCATTGCTTCGGCGTCGCCTTCTTCTCGGGGCGTGGGATGACGGCGGATCATCTTCCGGTGCCGATGCCGCGCAAGCCAGCGTCCGTCGAACAGGTGTTCGAAGCCGCCTACATCCGCTATTCGCGCTACCTCGATCTTCACGACCGCTCCGACTGCACGATCGAGCGGGCGATCGAGCAGGCGACCGCGGTGCGCGACCAGCGGGCGCGCCTGCCGAAGCGGATCGTGACCGCTGGAATGTCGCCGTGGAAGCGGAGGGCGCTCGCGCCGTTCCTGAAGGGCCGGGCCGGACCGGTTCTTCACGCGCGCGGGATGGAGGTCGCGGTCCGCCGGGCCGGCGAGGTCGGCGGCAGCGTGGCCGTCTGGGGATCCGACCGGCCGCTGCCGGATGGGATCGAGGCCATCAGGATCGAGGACGGCTTCATCCGGTCCAGGGGGCTGGGCGTCTCGCTGGTGATGCCCTCGTCGATCGCGCTTGACGGAGACACGGTCTATTACGACGCCCGGCAACCGAGCGGCCTGGAGCGGCTGATCGCCACTTCCGCTTTCGCGCCGGAACTCCTCGCCCGCGCGAAGGCCCTGCGCAGCCTGCTGCTTGCACGCGGCATCTCGAAATACAACGTCGGCACCGCGGCGGCCCTGCCCACGGTCGAGCCGGGGCGCCTGAAGATCCTGGTTCCCGGACAGGTGGAAAAGGATGCCTCGATCCGGTTCGGCTCGCCGGTGGTCCGCTCGAACGCGGATCTCGTCTCGGCCGTTCGGCGTCTCTATCCCGATGCCTATATCGCCTACAAGGAGCATCCGGACGTCGTGTCGCGCATGCGCTCCGGCGGGCGCGAGCCGGGCGCCGCGAACCGGATCGTCAAGGACGGCGACATCATGCACTGGATCGGTTGGGCCGACAGGGTCGAGACGATGACCTCGCTTGCCGGTTTCGAGGCGCTCATTCGCGACAAGCCGGTCGGCGTCCACGGCATGCCCTTCTATGCGGGTTGGGGACTGACAGACGACCGCCATCCGATCGCGCGCCGGACCCGGCGGATCGACCTCGACATGCTGGTGGCGGCGACGCTTATCCTCTATCCCTTCTACGTCCATCCGCTGAGCGGGATGCCTTGCCGGCCGGAGGATCTGATCCGGGAAATCGCCGAAGGAAAGGCCGCTGACGCCACGATCGCCGATCGCGCAATCGCAGGCGTTGCACGCGCCGCAAACAGGATCGCGGTGCGGTTGAGAGACCGGCGGCTGGGGTGACGTCCGACCGCCTCGACCGGCGGGTCTCCCGGCGAGGCGCATGTCTCCCCCCGCAATGAAGGCCGCTGGCGAAAAATGTCAGGGCAGTAAGAATAATTGACCTTGCTTCCGTTGATAAATCCAGCCTTCTATGCAATGACCAAGCAACTATTGCGCATACCCTATGTAAAGCCGGAGCGTCATGCCAAGCGAGCGCGATTCGAGAGATCGGACGGACAAGAGCGGCGTGCGCGACCAGGGCGCGGCAGGTCGTGGCTCGTCGCGGCTCGTCTACCTCAATCTGCGCCGCCGGCCATCGAACCCGTTCCCCTCCAAGAGCGTTCCGCGGGTGCTTCTTCTTCAGGGGCCCGTCGGTCCGTTCTTCCGCAAGGCGCAGACCCTCCTGAACGAGAGCGGCTTCGACGCGTGGCGCGTTTGTTTCAATATCGGCGACCGGCTGTTTGCCAAGCGCGAAAAGACGCTGAACTTCACCGGTAGCGCGGATGCCTGGAATGTCTGGCTCTCCGAGATGCTCAGCGCGCACGGATTTGACTTCGTCGTGCTGTTCGGCTGCGAGCGGGAGATCCACAGAGTTGCGATTGCCTGCTGCGAGAAGCTCGGCATTCCGGTGATCTGCCTGGAGGAAGGCTACCTGCGCCCCGGCAACATCACGCTCGAGTTCGGTGGAAACAACTGGCGGTCGCCGATTGCCGGAAGGCTGCCGCCCGAAGACTATGCGGGACGATATTCGGACCGGCGCAAGGGCGTGTCCTATGCGTCGTCCTTCGGCGCGATGGCGTCCTATGCGTTCCTCTATTTCTCGCTGCGAAACCTGTTTTCCACCGCCCACGAACGCAAGCTGTTTCACAAGCAGAAGCGCATGCTGGCGTCTGAGGCCTTCTACTGGTTCAAGAACTATTATCGGAAGTTCCGCAATCTCAGCGCGAACTATCGCTGCGTCGAGCGGCTGCTGGAGTACTACGATCACAAGTACTACCTGATCCCGCTGCAGGTCCATGACGACAGCCAACTCGGGCGCGCTGCCGGGAGCTGGAACAATCAGAAGCTGATCCTGAAGTCCATCGTTTCCTTCGCCCGCAATGCGCCGGCGTCGCACCAACTGGTGTTCAAGATCCATCCGATGGAGCGAGGGCACAGCCGTGACCGGCAATTCATCCGGCAGGTCAGCCAGTTGAACGACGTCGCCGACCGCGTGCACATCATCGATGGCGGCTCGCTTGGGCTTCTGACGCGCCATGCGGCCGGGATGATCACGATCAACAGCACCTCCGGTCTCTTCGCGATCCATCACGGGATCCCGCTTGCGGTCATGGGGCAGGCGATCTACCGGCACGCCGATCTCGCCTTCTGCGTCAACAAGGGCATCGATCTCGACGGCTTCTGGACCTGGAACAAGGTGGCGCCCGGCGAGATGCGCACGCGTTATCTTTCATGGCTGCATGAGCAATGTCTGCAGCCGGGCGACTTCTATGCCTATGAGGGCGTGGAGGTGGCGATCCATGCCTTGCGTGACAGGCTCGTGACGGCGGTTGCCGAGGGGACCCGCGCCACAGGCGAGGGCAGGCTGAGCGAAGTGGTGACCGCGCACTTCGGAGGCAAGCTGCCGGACGCGGCACAGGGCTGAAAGTTCAGGCAGGCCGTCAGGCGCGGACCTTACGCCTATGTCAACGCAACGATCGAAAGCTCCGTGCTGTTGAACCCGAACTCCAGTGTGGCGCTCCCCTGATGCTGAAGGGCGATCCATTCGTCCCGGGCGATCGAGACAATCCCGCATGCACAGATCTTGCGTCCGATCGGCGCGCCCGATTGCAGACCGGTGCCGAGCACGGGTGTGGTGCCGTTGACCGCGACCTGGACCTGGAACGGGTTTTGCGACGTGGGGACGACTGAAAGGCACATCAGGTAGAGAGCGGAGGCGGGGGCGACGAGACGGTTGCCGCTGTCGCCCGGCACGGGGGCACCGAGCATGAAACCGCCGGTGGAAAATTCGGTGTCGGTGAATCCCGTAAGGCTGCCGGTTGCGGGTGCCATCGTGGGACTGGACAGCCAGGCGCGAGCCGCCGGCCGGTGAGGCGTTGCCACATGGCCCGAGGGCTCGATGCCGAGCGCCGTGCGCCAGCCGCCCGAACCGTCGGCGACCTTGATTGCGAAGCTGTCGTTCCCCGCAAGGCCCATTTCGGCAAGACCGTTCCAGGCGCTCTGAAAGATCAGGCTTGCGGTGTCGCCCGGCCCGGCCTTGTTGATCTTCAGCCTATGATCGGAGCCCTGGTGCGAAAAGAGGCTGGCCGGCGCCGACAGCGACAGCCTGTTCGTCTCGTCCGGTGCGGCGTTGATGCCGAGGGCCGGCAGGTTGCCTATCTGGGTGAAGGGCTGCCAGCCGATGCCGTCATGGACGTGGAGGCGCTGTTGAAGGACGCACCAGGCAAGCCAGCCTGCCTTCGGCTGCAGAAAATGCCAGCCACCATCACGCCACTGGGCGACCCGACCGGCCATCCCGCCCCAGCCGGCGGTGGGCGCCGTAGCGACCCCGTAGCAGGCGCCGTCCGCCGGGGCAGGAGGCGGAGCGTCGCCGACGTCCTCGAGCACCAGCTGGACCATCATGTCCAGCGCGTCCAGCCCTTCGTTGTGGGACACATGCTTCTGTGCCTGTGACGGCAGAATGTAGGGAAGGCCGAGCCGCGCTGTCTGTTCCTGCATACTCTCTCTCCTGTATCGCGGCTGGCGAGCCGAGGCTCCGATCGCCGTTGCGTGACATCGAGAGTAGTCCGCATGCGGCAGGCGAGGACGCCGGTCGGTGGAGGAGAGGGTCTTGCCGTGGCGGCAGGATACGTCGGATGGAGAGCGGGCGGGGGGCGGGGATCGGCTCCAACCCCTTGGGGTGAAAGGCAATTTATCCGGATCGACTGTCACCGATCGTGGTCATCGAGACATATGCCCGGTCGAGCGCGATGCTCGTCGCGCACGCCACGAACGTCCCCGGCAAGGGGATCATCTTCCCCGCGCGAGATTGTCCTCGTGAACGGCGATCGCATCTTCGATATCGTCGTAGAAGGTGATCTTGCCATCCTTCATGACGCCTCCGATGTGACAGAAGGCACGAAGCAGGGACGATGAGTGGGAAACGAGAAGCAAGGTCGCGTGCTCGCGACGCTCGTCGAACACCTTCTTGCTCTTCCTCTTGAAGGTAGAATCGCCGACGGCAATGACTTCGTCGATCAGATAGTATTCGAACTCGATCGCCATGCAGATGCCGAAGGCAAGACGCGCCCGCATGCCCGCGGAGTATGTCCTCACCGGCATGTCGAGATAGGATCCGAGTTCGGAGAAGTCCTTGACGAACTCCAGGACTTCCTGGCGATCCTTGCCATAGATGTCGGCGATGAAACGGGTGTTCTGGGCGCCAGTCAGGCGGCCATGCACGCCGCCCTTGAACCCGAGCGGCCAGGATATCTTTCCCTCTCGATAGATCCGGCCGCCGGTCGGCGTATCGATACCGGAGATGAGGTTCATCAACGTCGACTTGCCGGCACCGTTCCGGCCGAGAATGCCGATATTGAAGCCGGGGCGGAAGGTCGCGGTGAAATTCTCCAGCACGACCTTCCTGCCGCCACCGCGCGGGTTCTTGAAAACCTTGCTGACGTTGTCGAAGACGATCATTCGCTGCTTATGATCCTGTTTCGGTAGATGCGCTCGAGTGCAAGGCCGGTCACGAGGAAGCAGGTCGCAACGGACAGCAGGTAGGTCTTGCTCAGCACTGTGACATAGTCGAGATAGGTCGCAGAGCGGAACCATTCAACGCAGTGCAGGAACGGATTCCACCAGATTATCGCCAGCACGGACGGGGGCAGTGTCGACGGCACGAACAATACGCCGGAAGACAGCATGAGGATCATGTTGCTGAAGCCCAGGATCTTGGCCCAGAGTGGCACCAGGGTCCCGAAAGTCGCGTTGAAGACCGCAAAGGAGAAGGCAAAATAGCCGATCGCCAGGATCGCGCTGGCGAACTCCAGCGGATAGACGATGATGTAGCGGTCCAGCACCGCAAACATGAAGAAGATGAAGAGCGAGCAGATGATCATCCAGATGATCGACTCCAGCAGGAACGCCGCCACGATGGTGTCCAGCGGCTTCACCAGAGGATAGCCCAGCATCGGCTGATTGTGGGACAGCCCGTTGGCCGCCTTGCGCGCAATTAGGTTCGTCATTCGAAACCCGATGACGCCCGTCAGGAAGAACAGCATGGCGCTGTCGCCGAACGGTAGGGACGTCCGCACGAAGCTGTGCATGAACAGGAACATGCCGACATAGACCGAGGGTTCGGCGAGCGTCCAGAGATAGCCGATGCGGCTTTCACCGAAGCGCGTGACGCCACTGCGCACGACAAGCGCACCGATGACGCGCGCATTTTCCTTCAGCGCATAGCGGAAACCTTTTTCCGTCAGATACATGGCGGTGCGCCCCTATGCGCCGCTCTGGCCGTGGGTCAAATCGCGTGATCCTTGACCGATTTGTAGACGAAGAAGCCGATCAGCCACGCCGCGAAGAAGACGAGGAAACCGAGCATCGTGTTCAGGACGCGCTTCGGATAGATGGCGATTTCCGGTGTCCGCGGCGCGACATAGGTGGCGAAGAAACGCTCCTGCTTCTGTGCCTCGACCATCGCGGTCTCGAGACCGGCAAGCGATGTCGAGTAGGCCTTTACCGCAAACTCCTCATCGAGCGAAAGCTGCGTGAACGTGTCCATCACGTCGGAGAGCGTGCCGTTGTCGGCTTCCGGATTGCGGCCTGTCTTCTGGACTGTGCCGGATCCGACGCGTGCCTTCTGTTCGGCCAGTTGGGCCTCGAGTGCGACAATACGTCGCTCCATGACCTTGGCGGATGGAGCTTCCCTGCTCGCAGCCGTGACCAATGCCTTGTAGCGGGCCCGGACAGAGGCGAGTTCCTGCTCGATCGAGCCGATGATCGACGATTCCATCGACGCCAGTGCCTTCGGGTCGAGCGCCTGCTGCGTCTGGCGCAAGTCCGACAATTGCCGGCGAACGGCGCTCAGCCGCTGTTCCGCACGGTCGACCTGCTTGTTGACGACCTCGGTGTACTGGATGCGCGACTCTTCGGACAGTCTGTTCACAAGGTTTTCCGAGACGAGGAGAATGGCGTCCGTGATCTTCTTGGCGTCTTCAGGAGCAAAGGCGTAGACCTGCAATGTGACGTTGCCGGTCGTCGAATTGAAGCTCACATTCACCATGTTGCGCCAGTAGCTGACGAACTCGTCCAGCGGTGCGGCGGGGTCGGTCTTGTAGACGAAGTCGATAATGTCGTGCGCGTAGAGCGTGCGCACGTCCAGGCCTGCCTGATCCTTGATGTCCTGCAGGACCTGCTGCGAATGGATGTAGTCGGCGACGATGTAGGAATCGCCCGCTTCCGCCGTGGCTCCCATCAGGCTGCCGAGGCCCAGCGCATTGAGCGAGCCTTGGCTCGAGCCGCGCACGGCGAACTGCGTTTCCACCTCGTATTGCGGGCTGGCCGTGAAGGCAAAGTAGAGACCGGTCAGAATCGTCGGCAGGATCACCGCCAGGGCGAAGGAAATGCCGGTCCACTGGACCTTGCGCCGCCTCTTGGGCAGCACCGGCATCTCGAAGATCGACTTGGTGGAGAACTTCTTGTCGCGATCCGTCTTGGCGGGTGCGAGATCCTCGTCGTCGTCGTCAAAGGGATCGCGTTTGACCTTTCCGCCGGCGCCGACCGAAGCTTCCCGGATCAGGCGGCGCTTCTGCCGCTCTGCGCGCCGCACGATTCGAGCCTTCGCCATGTCCAGAAGATTGCTGGCCTGCGGCTGATCTCGGGTCTCTGCTTCCAGTTCCGGCGCTGCGGGCGCAGTATCTTTCTTCACGTCAATACTCTCGTCTCTGACTTGCAAATATTTACTAACTGCCTGAGGAAGCGGCAGTTTATTCGATCTGCAGCCGTGTTACAAGATGAGCGCTCCCCATATTGTCGGCAGGGAAGATGCTTTCGCTTCGGACCGGCCCGGAAGCGTTGATCCAGGATAGGGTCACGTTTCGTACGCCAATTCGGTATTTTTATGACATCGCACCTGCAGGTCCCGGGCACGCCGGTCGGATTTCAGGCGGCGCGACCCCAGCCGATGAAGGCCGGATTGGCGAAATCCGAATCGGTCTGCTGGTTCGTCTTTCCGTACAGGAAGGGGCTCCCGTCGGGCCGCGTCACGCGTCCGCCGGCTGCGCGCAAGACTGCGTCGCCCGCCGCCGTATCCCATTCCATCGTCCGGCCGAATCGCGGATAGACATCGGCCAGGCCCTCGGCCAGCAGGCAGAATTTCAGCGACGACCCGACCGTGGTGTGGTCGCAGATGCCCGTCTTGAGAAGGAACGCGTCCGTCTCCGGGTCGCCGTGCGTCCGGCTCACCACCGCCGTCAGGCTGGTGCCCCTGGAGCGGCAGCCGATCGGACGGCGATTGACGATGGTGAAATCGTCGGCGACCTCGAACTTTTCCGCAAGGCCCTCGGCGCCCCAGTAGGCGACCTTCAGCGCCGGCGCGTAGACGATGCCCGCGACGGGTACCCCGGCCTCGATCAGGGCGATGTTGACGGTGAACTCGTCACGACGGTTGATGAATTCGCGGGTGCCGTCCAGCGGATCGACGAGAAAGAAACGCCGGCCGCCGACCTCGGGGATGTTCCCCGCCGAGACGGCTTCTTCGGCCACGACCGGAACATCGGGGAAAGCCTCCGAAAGCTGAGCCAGAATGATGGCTTCGGCGCGCTGGTCGGCCTCGGTCACCGGGGTGCAATCGCTCTTCATCGATACGGTGGGTCCCGCCCTGTAGATGGCAAGGATTTCCCGGCCGGCATCGATGGCGGCCTTTGACAGAATTGCTGCGAGGTTTGCCGGTAGTGTCATCGATGGTCCTGCTGTGGTTCTCGTAGGTGCTCGTCTCGAGCCGCGAACGGCACGGAACGGATAGACGGTCCTGACGCCGCAAACCGCTGGCGCACTTTTGCGCGACATGCTCTAGAGCGCCGTGCGTTCATTCGAACGCACAAAGGCCGATCTAGTCTTTTGATTCTAGAGCATTTTATCCGCTTCAGGCGATTTCACCTGAAGGCGGAATGCTCTAGTGCTTGCCGAGGTATTCGGCGATCTGCGTGGCCAGTTCGCCCGGTTCGCGTCCGGCCGTCTTCAGATGGATCTCCGGCGCCTCGGGCTGCTCGTAGGGCGAACTGAT
Source organism: Mycoplana azooxidifex (assembly GCF_014196765.1). Lineage (GTDB taxonomy): Bacteria > Pseudomonadota > Alphaproteobacteria > Rhizobiales > Rhizobiaceae > Mycoplana > Mycoplana azooxidifex. The sequence goes on along the minus strand of NZ_JACIEE010000011.1, from coordinate 123,563 downwards.
CCCGGTGAAGTTTTCCAGATCACCCGCCAGCGCCTTCTTGTAAAGGCCCTTAGGATCGCGCCTTGCGCATTCTTCCAGCGACGTGTCGACGAAGACCTCGATGAATTCGCCATCGAGGAACAGGTCGCGGGCCATGCGCCGCTCCGAGCGGAACGGCGAGATCGCCGACACGATCACGATCAGTCCGGCCTGTGTCATCAGGCGCGCAACCTCGGCGATCCGGCGAATGTTCTCCACCCGGTCCTCCGGCGTGAAGCCGAGGTCGCGGTTCAGCCCATGGCGCACGTTGTCGCCGTCGAGCATATAGGTGTGGCGACCGCTCGCATGCAGCAGCTTTTCCAGCATGTTGGCGATCGTGGACTTGCCTGCACCGGAGTAACCCGTCAGCCAGAGCACGGCGGGCTTCTGGTGCTTCATCGCGGCCCGCGCATTCCGGTCGATATCCAGTGCCTGCCACTGAACGTTGGTGGCTCGGCGCAGCGGATGGTCGATCATGCCGGCGCCGACGGTGGCGTTGGTCAGGCGATCGATTAGCACGAAGTTGCCGGTCGTGCGGTTGGCCTTGTAACTGTCGAAGGCAACCGGCGACTGCGTGGCGATGTTGCAGACGCCGATCTCGTTCATGTGCAGCGACTTGGCCGCCTCGTGCGAGAAGCTGTTGATGTCGATCTGGTACTTGAGCGCCGTGACGGTGGCGCTCATGCTGTCGGTCTCGGTGCGCAGGATGTAGCTGCGCCCCGGCATCATCGGTTCGGCGGAGAACCACACCAGATGCGCCATGAACTGGTCCGCAAGCTGCGGGCGATCGCGCGGGGTGGCCAGCACGTCGCCGCGGGATATGTCGATCTCGTCTTCCAGCACGATCGTGACGGCGTGGCCTTCGGACGCGGCCGGCAGGTCGCCGTCCGCCGTGACGATCGCCTTGACCCTGGACGTCCGGCCGGACTTGGCCACGATGATGTCGTCGCCGACGGCGATGCGGCCGGAGGCGACCTGGCCGGCAAAGCCGCGAAAATCCTGGTCGGGGCGGGTGACGAGCTGGACCGGCAGCCGGAACGGCCTGCCGAGGTCCTGGCCGGCGAGCGGAACGGTTTCCAGATGACCCAGCAGTGTCTCGCCGGTGTACCACGGCATATGCGCCGAATTCGCCGTGACGTTGTCGCCATGGCGCGCGGACATCGGAATGGGTGCGATGGTGGCAAAACCCAGCCCGCCTGCGAAAGCGCGAAACTCCTTGGCGATCTCGGCGAAGACGGCCTCGTCATAGCCGACGAGATCGATCTTGTTGACCGCAAGCACGATGTGGCGGATGCCGAGCAGCGAGGCGATGAAGGCATGGCGGCGCGTCTGCCGCAGGATGCCCTGACGCGCATCGACGAGCACCACCGCGAGGTCGGCGGTGGAGGCGCCGGTGGCCATGTTGCGCGTATATTCCTCATGGCCGGGAGAGTCGGCGACGATGAAGCGGCGCTCGGCGGTGGCAAAATAACGGTAGGCCACGTCGATCGTGATGCCCTGTTCGCGCTCGGCCTCGAGCCCGTCCAGCAGCAAAGCGAAATCGATCGCTTCCCCCGCCGTGCCGTGCCGTGCGCTGTCGCGCTCCAGCGTTGCCAACTGGTCGTCGAAGATCAGCTTGGTGTCGTAGAGCAGGCGGCCGATCAGCGTCGACTTGCCGTCGTCGACCGAGCCGCAGGTGATGAAGCGCAGGAGCGGCTTTTCTTCCTGCTCCGCAAGATAGTCCTGCAGCGTGTCCGTTGCGATGGACGAGGCCAGTACCGCCATCAGAAATAACCCTCGCGCTTCTTCTTTTCCATCGAGCCGGCTTCATCCTTGTCGATCAGGCGCCCCTGCCGCTCGGACGTCCGCGCGGTCAGCATTTCGCGGACGATATCGGGAACGGTGGCGGCGCTCGATTCGATCGCGGCGGTCAGAGGATAGCATCCGAGCGTGCGGAAGCGCACGAGGCGGTCCTCGACCTTTTCTCCCTCCGCAATCTGCATGCGCTCGTCGTCGACCATGATCATCATGCCGTCGCGCTCGACGATCGGCCGCTTGTCGGCGAAGTAGAGCGGCACGATCGGGATGTCCTCCTTCAGGATGTATTGCCAGATATCCAGTTCCGTCCAGTTCGACAGGGGGAATATGCGGATCGATTCTCCGGGGGCGACGCGGGTGTTGTAGGTCTTCCACATCTCCGGGCGCTGGTTCTTCGGGTCCCACGCATGCTGGGCATTGCGGAAGGAGAAGATGCGCTCCTTGGCGCGCGACTTTTCCTCGTCGCGCCGGGCGCCGCCGAATGCCGCGTCGAAGCCGTACTTGTCGAGCGCCTGCCGCAGCCCGAGCGTCTTCATCACGTGCGTGTGGATGCTGGAGCCGTGGGTGAAGGGCCCGATGTTCTGCTCCAGCCCGTCCAGGTTGACGTGAACGATCAATTCCAGCCCGAGGTCCGACACCGTCTGGTCGCGGAAGGCAATCATCTCGCGAAACTTCCAGGTCGTGTCGACGTGCAGGAGTGGGAAGGGCGGCTTGGCCGGGTAGAATGCCTTTCGCGCCAGATGCAGCATGACCGACGAATCCTTGCCGATCGAATAGAGCATCACGGGCCGGGACGAGGTCGCGGCGACCTCGCGAAAGATGTGGATGGCCTCGGCCTCGAGGCGCTGAAGATGTGTAAGCGACATGTTCCGTGTTCCGCTTGCCGTCTCAATAGACCGACGGCAATGGCCTGTTTGCCAGTGCTTGCAGTGCAGAGACTGACGGCTGTTCGTTACAGCCATGTACCCGGCTTTGCGCCAAGGCCGCAATGCTGTCGGGCGAATTCGCACACCATTCTCCGGAAAAGCGCGGCTGCGTGCTTCCAAAGCAACTAAAAAGCGGCATTCGCATGGCGGCGACGGCACCTCGTCATGGCCGCGCGATGGCGGAAATCGGCCAGCGCTGTTCGCTCCGGCGGCTTTGACAGGCCCAACTTTGCCACTACGATCCGTTCCGGCCGACTGCAGCCTGTCGTTGCAGCGGGCAGAGCGACGTTCGACCTCAGCCGCGACGCCTGTCGATCGCGGGCGGGTCCGTGAACCGGGAGTGGAGATCGCCCATGAAAAGTCATGCCAGGGTCGTCGTCATCGGGGGCGGGGTCGTCGGATGCTCGGTGCTGTATCACCTGACGAAGTTCGGCTGGAGTGACGCCGTCCTGGTCGAGCGGTCCGAACTCACCTCGGGCTCGACCTGGCATGCGGCCGGCGGCATGCACACGATCAACGGCGATCCCAACGTCGCCAAGCTGCAGAAGTACACCGTCGAGCTCTACAAGGAGATCGAGGCCTATTCCGGCCAGGACATCGGCCTGCACATGACCTCCGGCATGATGCTGGCGGCCACGAAGGACCGGTTCGACTGGATGAAGTCGATCCTGGCAAAGGGGCGCTACATGGGCCTGGAGGCGGAGCTCCTGACGCCGAAGGAAGCGCACGCGCTGATGCCGCTGCTCGATCCCGACCAGTTCGTCGGTGCGGTCTATGATCCCGTCGAGGGGCACCTCGATCCCTACGGCACCACGCATGCCTATGCGAAGTCGGCAAAGAAGAACGGTGCCGAGATCTACCTGCACACCAAGGTGGAGGACCTCGTGCAGTTGCCCGACGGCACCTGGCGGGTGATCACCAACAAGGGCGAGATCGCCGCGGAACACGTCGTCAACTGCGGCGGGCTGTGGGCGCGCGAGATCGGCCGCATGGTCGGGCTGGAACTGCCCGTGCTCGCCATGGAGCACATGTATCTCATCACGGAGGACATGCCGGAGGTCATCGAGTTCAACAGCACGCAGGGCAAGGAACTGATGCACTGCGTCGATTTCGACGGCGAGATCTATATCCGCCAGGAACGCAACGGCATGCTGATGGGTACCTACGAAAAGGCCTGCCGGCCGTGGTCGCCGCTGTCGACGCCCTGGGACTTCGGCCACGAGCTGCTAGCGGAGGATCTCGAACGCATCACGCCCGAGCTGGAGGTTGGCTTCCGCCACTTCCCGGCCTTCAACAGGGTCGGCATCCGCAAGATCATCAACGGGCCCTTTACCTTCTCGCCGGACGGCAATCCGCTTGTCGGCCCGGTCCGCGGCATGACCAATTTCTGGTCGGCATGCGCGGTCATGGCCGGCTTCAGCCAGGGCGGCGGCGTTGGACTGGCACTCGCCAACTGGATGATCCACGGCGATCCGGGCTTCGACGTCTTCGCCATGGACGTGTCGCGCTACGGCGACTACGCGACGCTCGGCTACACCAATGCGAGGGTTCGCGAAAACTATTCGCGCCGCTTCTCGATCCGCTACCCGAACGAGGAGCTGCCGGCGGCCCGGCCGCTGCTGGCGACGCCGATCTATGACAGGCTGAAAGAGGCCGGCGCCGTCTTCGGGGCGTCGTACGGGCTGGAGCAGCCGCTGTGGTTTGCACCGGAAGGCGCAGAGGACAGCTTTTCCTGGCGCAGGTCCACCGATTTCGACACCGTCGGCGCAGAGGCGAAGGCGGTGCGGGCCAGCGTCGGGCTGATGGAGACCTCCGGCTTTGCCAAGTACGCGATCAGGGGCAGCGGGGCCGAGGCGTGGCTCGACCGGATGCTGACGCCGCGCATGCCGGCGGCCGGGCGCATGACGCTGGCGCCGATGCTGAAGGAAGACGGCAAGCTGATCGGCGACTTCACCCTCGGCAAGCTCGGCGAAGGCAATTTCCTCCTGTTCGGCTCCGGCATCGCCGAGGGCTACCACATGCGCTGGTTCGAGCAGCACCTGCCGGACGACGGCTCCGTCGCGCTCACGGCACTCGGGCTGTCGCTGGCGGGGCTTGCGATCGCCGGCCCGAATGCGCGCGCGGTGATGCAGAAGCTCACCCATCTCGATTTCTCCGACGCGGCGTTCCCGTTCATGACCATCCGCCGCATGGATCTCGGCATGGCGCCTGCCATCGTCGGACGCGTAAGCTATACCGGCGACCTCGGCTACGAGATCTGGGTGAAGCCGGAATACCAGCGCTATCTCTTCGACCTCCTGATGGAGCAGGGCGCGGAATTCGGCATCCGGCTGTTCGGCCTGCGAGCGCTCAATGCGCTTCGCCTCGAGAAATCCTTCGGCAGCTGGGCGCGCGAATACCGGCCGCTCTACGGACCGGTCGAGGCCGGGCTCGGTCGCTTTGTCGCCGTCCGGAAGGAGGCAGCGTTCATCGGCAAGGCTGCGGCGCTGAAAGAGAAGGCGGAAGGCGGCAACCTGAGGCTCAGGACCTTCGTCATCGAGGCGAAGGACGCCGACGTGATCGGCGACGAGCCGATCTATCTTGACGGCGCCGTGCGCGGCTGGGTCACCTCGGGCGGCTATGCGCATGCCGCCGGCGTCTCCGTTGCGATCGGCTACGTCCCGAAGGAGATCGCGGACGTGGAAGAGGGGTGGTCGGTCGAGCTGCTCGGGACGCTGCTGCCGGCAAGGCTCCAGCCCGAACCCCTCTACGACGCGGACGGTTCGCGCATGCGGGGCTGATAATCGCTAGTTTTGCGTGTGGAGCGGCGGTGAGGAGAATACACCGCTGTGGCCGCAAAACCGTGGATTCCTCGGTGTTGCTGCCTTTTTCCCCATCTGAGCGGCTGTATTTTGAGTTTTCCTGCCCGTTTTGTCGTCAAACTCACCAAAGACCCGACGAATTGCGAGGCATGGCCATTTTACGCTTCCCTTTTGGATGGAAAGCAGTATGGAATCCCCCTATTCATGAGCTTGCCTAGGGGGCTCAATAACAAGAGATGCAACCATCAGGATTGCATCCAGGGGATAGGCAATGGAATATTTTGTCCAGCAGCTCATCAACGGGCTGACTCTCGGCTCGATCTATGGGCTGATTGCCATCGGTTACACGATGGTCTACGGCATCATCGGCATGATCAACTTCGCCCATGGCGATATTTTCATGCTCGGCGGCTTCGCCGCCCTGATCGTCTTTCTCATCCTTACCAGCGTGTTCGTCGGCCTGCCGGTCGTGGTCCTGCTGCTTGTGATGATGGCTGCGGCGATGCTCACGGCGTCGCTGTGGAACTGGACGATCGAGAAGGTCGCCTACCGGCCGCTGCGTGGTTCGTTCCGCCTGGCGCCGCTGATCACCGCGATCGGCATGTCGATCACGCTGTCCAATTTCGTCCAGGTCACGCAGGGCCCGCGCAACAAGCCGATCCCGCCGCTCGTCTCGTCGGTCTACAACGTCTTCGGCCTTTCGATCTCGCTGAAGCAGATCCTGATCATGATCCTGACGGTCTCGCTGCTGGCGACCTTCTGGTACATCGTCAACAAGACCGCGCTCGGCCGGGCCCAGCGCGCTACCGAGCAGGATCGCAAGATGGCGGCGTTGCTCGGCATTGACGTCGACCGGACGATCTCCATCACCTTCATCATGGGTGCCGCCCTCGCTGCCGTCGCCGGGACGATGTATCTCATGTATTATGGCGTGATCGTCTTCACCGACGGCTTCGTGCCGGGCGTCAAGGCGTTCACCGCGGCGGTCCTGGGCGGTATCGGCTCGCTTCCGGGGGCCGTGCTCGGCGGGCTCCTGATCGGCCTGATCGAATCGCTCTGGTCGGCCTATTTCACGATCGACTACAAGGACGTCGCGACGTTCTCGATCCTCGCCATCGTGCTGATCTTCAAGCCGTCCGGCATCCTCGGACGACCGGAAGTCGAGAAGGTATAACTCAATGGCAACGACTACCTACTCCACCGAGAACGCCGCCGGGAACCTGACGGCGCGGGCTCTGCGCGAGGGCTTCTATGCCGGTCTCGTCGCCTTCGGCCTGTTCTTCCTGTTCGTCGGCCTGGAGACCACCCAGAACATCCGCAACGAACTGGTTCTCAACCAGCGCTGGGGCCTGCTTGCGATCTTCGTCGCCGTGGCAGCCGTCGGTCGCTTCCTGGGTGTGCTGTATCTCCAGCCCTGGATCGCGTCCCGCAAGGCCGCCCGGGCGGCCGTCGTGGACAAGGCGGCGCCGGAAGGCTTTTTCGTCCGCAACTTCAGCAAGATCGCGATCGTCGCGCTCGTGTTGATGCCGCCCGTCGTCGTCTCGCTGGTCGGCGTGCAGGGCTCGCTGAAATGGGTCGACAACTTCGGCATCCAGATCCTCATCTATGTGATGCTGGCCTGGGGCCTGAATATCGTCGTCGGCCTCGCCGGCCTGCTCGATCTTGGCTATGTCGCCTTCTACGCAGTCGGTGCCTATTCCTACGCGCTGTTGTCGCAGCACTTCGGCTTCTCCTTCTGGGTTCTTCTCCCGCTCGCCGGCATCCTTGCCGCGTTCTGGGGCATGATCCTCGGCTTCCCTGTGCTGCGGCTTAAGGGCGACTACCTCGCGATCGTGACGCTGGCCTTCGGCGAGATCATCCGCCTCGTCCTGATCAACTGGACCGAGGTCACCAGGGGTACGTTCGGCATTTCCAGCATCCCGAAGGCGAGCGTCTTCGGCATCTGGTCGTTCGACGTGGGGGCTGCGAACAACTTCGCCAAGGTCTTCGGCCTACCGATGTCGTCGGCCTACTACAAGATCTTCCTGTTCTACGTGATCCTGGCGCTGGCGCTTCTGACCGCCTACGTGACCATCCGGCTGCGCCGCATGCCGATCGGCCGCGCCTGGGAAGCGCTGCGCGAGGACGAGATCGCCTGCCGTTCGCTCGGCATCAACACGGTCACGACCAAGCTCACCGCTTTTGCGACGGGCGCCATGTTCGGCGGCTTCGCCGGATCGTTCTTTGCCGTGCGGCAGGGCTTCGTCTCGCCGGAATCCTTCGTCTTCCTCGAATCGGCCATCATCCTTGCGATCGTCGTTCTCGGCGGCATGGGCTCGCTCGTCGGCATCGCCGTCGCTGCGACCGTCATGGTCGGGGGCACGGAGCTTCTGCGCGAAATGACCTTCCTCAAGGCGATCTTCGGGCCGGACTTCACGCCGGAACTCTACCGCATGTTGATCTTCGGCCTCGCCATGGTCATCGTCATGGTTTGGAAGCCGCGCGGGTTCGTCGGCAGCCGCGAGCCGACCGCCTTCCTGCATGAGCGCAAGGCCGTGTCCGGCAGCTTTACCAAGGAGGGACACGGTTGATGTCCGCCCTCGAGACGAACGCGATGAACCAAGATCCAATCCTCAAAGTAGAGCATCTGTCGATGCGCTTCGGCGGCCTGATGGCGATCAACGACCTGTCCTTCGAGGCACGGCGCGGCGACATCACGGCCCTGATCGGCCCGAACGGCGCCGGCAAGACGACCGTCTTCAACTGCGTCACCGGCTTCTACAAGCCGACCATGGGCATGATCTCGATGACCCAGCAGTCGGGCAAGAAGTTCCTGCTCGAGCGCATGCCGGATTTCGAGATCACCCGCGATGCAAAGGTTGCCCGCACCTTCCAGAACATCCGCATGTTCTCGGGCCTGACGGTGCTGGAAAACCTGCTGGTCGCGCAGCACAACATGCTGATGCGGGCATCCGGCTACACGATCCTCGGCCTCCTCGGCTTCGCCGGTTACCGTCGCGCGAAAGAGCAGTCGATCGAGATCGCCAAGCACTGGCTGGAAAAGGCGAACCTGCTCGAGCGTGCCGACGATCCCGCCGGCGACCTTCCCTATGGCGCGCAACGCCGTCTGGAAATCGCGCGCGCCATGTGCACAGGCCCGGAGTTCCTTTGCCTGGACGAACCGGCGGCCGGCCTCAACCCGCGCGAGTCGCTGGCGCTCAACGAGCTCCTGCGCTCGATCCGCAACGAGACCGGCACGTCGATCCTGCTCATCGAGCACGACATGTCGGTGGTCATGGAAATCTCAGACCACGTCATCGTGCTGGAATACGGCCAGAAGATTTCCGACGGGACGCCGGACGAGGTGAAGAACGATCCGAGGGTCATCGCGGCCTATCTGGGCGTCGAGGACGAAGAGGTCGAAGAGGTGATCGAGGAGATCCAGGAGATCCAGGAGAGCGATGGCGAGCAGGGGGGCAAGCACTGATGAGCGAGACCCTTCTCAAGGTCCACGCCGTGGAGACCTACTACGGCAACATCCGCGCGCTGGCAGGCGTCGACGTCGAGGTTAAGCGCGGCGAGATCGTCAGCCTCATCGGTGCCAACGGCGCCGGCAAGTCGACCCTGATGATGACCATCTGCGGCAGCCCGCAGGCCCGCACCGGTACCATCACCTTCGACGGCCAGGACATCACCCGGCTGCCGACGCACGAGATCGCGCGGCTGCGCGTGGCGCAGTCGCCGGAAGGCCGCCGCATCTTTCCGCGGATGACGGTCTACGAGAACCTCCAGATGGGGGCCAGCCTCGACAAGCTGAAACACTTCGACGAGGACGTGGAGAAGATCTACACGCTGTTCCCGCGCCTGAAGGAACGCCAGGCGCAGCGCGGCGGCACGCTTTCGGGCGGCGAACAGCAGATGCTGTCGATCGGGCGCGCGCTGATGGCGCGGCCGAAGCTTCTGCTTCTCGACGAGCCGTCGCTCGGCCTCGCACCGCTGATCGTCAAGCAGATCTTCGACGCCATCAAGGTGCTGAACAAGGAGCAGGGGCTGACCGTGTTCCTCGTCGAGCAGAACGCCTTTGCCGCCCTCAAGCTCTCCGACCGCGGCTACGTCATGGTCAACGGCCGGGTGACGATGAGCGGCTCGGGCAAGGAACTATTGGCCAATCCGGAAGTGCGCGCCGCCTATCTCGAAGGTGGACGGCATTGAGGGCGGCCCGCGCATGGACCCTTGGGACCATCCGCAGAACCAAAGCGTTACAGCGACCTTTGCGCGGATTGAACGACGCGCGGCGCTGTAGAGGGAGTATGTGACATGCAGGGAATTCTCTACGAGGAGCCGTCGTTTCTGCAGTTCCTTTTCGTCACCGTCATCATGGGCGGCTGGACCGCCTGGAGGACGGGCAAGAGCGTTGCGGAGAACTGGCAGACCTATCGGACGCTCGTCTTGTACGTGCTTTTGCTGGGGGTTGCGATCCGCTTCATCCACCATGCGTTGTTCCACGGTAGCATGCTGACTTTGCAGTACTATTTCGTGGACACCGTGGTTCTTTTGTTGTTTGCTACGGCCGGTTATCGCTTCTACCGCACGAAGCAGATGACCAACATCTACTATTGGCTCTACGAGAAGGCTTCGCCCTTCTCCTGGAAAGCCAAATAAGAGGGAACCCCAGGCCCGGCGTGCTGGCGCCGGTCTTGGAACAAAGACATCGGCGCAATGGTGGTGGGTATTGCGACCGGTTAAAAAACAGACCTGCCTTAAAATTTGGGAGTAACGAAATGAAGAAGTCTCTCTTGTCTGCTGTTGCGCTGGCTGCAATGGTCGCGTTCAGCGGCAATGCATGGGCCGACATCCTGATCGGCGTCGGCGGTCCGGTGACCGGTCCGAACGCTGCCTTTGGCGCGCAGTTGCAGAAGGGTGCCGAACAGGCCGCTGCCGATCTCAATGCAGCCGGTGGCATCAACGGCGAGCAGGTCAAGATCGTGCTCGGCGACGACGTTTCCGATCCGAAGCAGGGTGTTTCGGTTGCCAACAAGTTCGTCGCTGACGGCGTGAAGTTCGTTGTCGGTCACTTCAACTCGGGCGTCTCGATCCCGACCTCGGAAATCTACGCCGAAAACGGCATCCTGCAGATCTCCCCGGCCTCGACGAACCCGACCTACACCGAGCGCGGGCTCTGGAACACGTTCCGCACCTGCGGCCGCGACGACCAGCAGGGCACGGTAGCCGGCGCCTTCATCGCCGCCAACTTCAAGGATGCCAAGGTTGCCGTCATCCATGACAAGACCCCGTACGGTCAGGGCCTTGCCGACGAAACCAAGAAAGCCATGAACGAAGCCGGCGTCACCGAAGCCCTCTACGAAGGCATCAACACCGGCGACAAGGACTTCTCGGCTCTCATCGCCAAGATGAAGGAAGCCGGCGTCTCGGTCGTCTACTACGGCGGCCTGCACACCGAAGCCGGCCTCATCATGCGCCAGATGAAAGACCAGGGCCTTCAGGCTACGCTGATGTCGGGCGATGGTATCGTCTCGAACGAACTGGCCTCGATCGCCGGCGACGCCGTCGACGGCACGCTGATGACGTTCGCTCCGGACCCGCGCAAGAACGAGGCTGCAAAGGAACTCGTCGAGAAGTTCCGCGCTGCCGGTTTCGAACCGGAAGCCTACACGCTCTACGCCTATGCGGCCGTTCAGGTCATCGCTGAAGGCGCCAAGGCTGCCGGCGGCACCGATCCGCAGGCCGTTGCAGAAGCCATCAAGGCGAAGGGTCCGTTCAAGACCGCCATCGGCGAACTCGGCTTCGACGAAAAGGGCGACATCACCCGTCCGGACTACGTCATGTACACCTGGAAGAAGGGTGAGGACGGCAAGTACAGCTACTTCGAGAACGAATAATCGTTCCGGCGGAAAGGGCGGCGCCAAGACCGCCCCGAACCGGCTGAAAACTGGGTCCGGCGCTTGCGTCCGGGCTCTTTTCGTGTCTGCTGGGCAGCACATGGAACGGAGAGACGAATGAAAAAGGCACGCATCCTGGTCACGCGGCGGTGGCCCCAGGTGGTAGAGTCCGTCCTGGCCGAGCGGTTCGATGCAGAGTTCAACGTCAGCGACCGGCCGATGGACCAGGCGGCGCTGGCAGACGCGCTGGCGCGCTACGACGCCGTGCTGCCGACCGTCTCCGACCGGTTGCCGGCAGCGTTGTTCGAGCAGGATGCGCTTTCGGTCCGGATCATCGGCAACTACGGCGTCGGCTACAACCATATCGATATCGCCGCAGCCTCGGCCCGGGGCATCGCGGTCACGAACACGCCGGGCGTCCTGACGGACTGTACGGCCGACCTGGCGATGACGCTGCTGCTGCAGGTCGCCCGCCGGGCCGGCGAGGGCGAACGGGAGCTGCGGGCCGGTGGATGGACGGGCTGGCGGCCGACCCACATGATCGGCACGAAGGTGACCGGAAAGACGCTCGGCATCATCGGCTTCGGGCGGATCGGCAAGGCAATGGCCAGGCGCTGCCACTTCGGCTTCGACATGGACGTCGTCTTCCACAACCGCTCTCGGGTCGATCCCGCGGAAGCGGCGCGCCATGGCGCGCGGCAGCTCTATACGGTGGAGGAGGTGCTGGCCGCATCCGACTTCGTCTCGCTGCATTGCCCGGGTGGAGGCGAAAACGTGGGGCTCATCGACGCCCGGCGGCTACAGGCGATGAAGCCGTCTGCCTTCCTCATCAATACCGCCCGCGGCGATGTCGTGGACGAGGCAGCACTCGTCAGAGCACTCGCAGACGGCCGCATCGCGGGCGCTGGCCTCGATGTCTACGCGGCCGAGCCGCAAGTGCCGGAGGCGCTGCGGCAGATGGAGAACGTGGTGCTGCTGCCGCATCTCGGAAGTGCGACGGCAGAAACACGCACCGCCATGGGGATGAAGGTGGTGGACAACATCACCGCCTTCTTCGAGGGGCGCGACCCGCCGGATCGGGTGGCTTGAGGCACGCGCACCGCGCGCGGCGCCCGGGCTTCAATCGACGGATGGTCCGTTTTGACTTGTTCCGGGCGTAACCATTGCAGAAATGCAGCACCCCTTCCGGATGTGGCGGGCTCTGCCTTCGGGAGGGCGCGCCCAATCTTGCGCCGCCGCAGGAATCGCGACACGATCTCCGTCACAAGGCAGGCCGGTATGTCCGCGGGTTGGTGGGGGCTGGACACGGCGGCACTTGAACCGATACCGGCCGTTCATGCCGGCATCGCTCCGCGTCCAGGGCCGGGCGCGCGCCGAACAGGGAAGAACGCTCCGAGGCGGGTAAGGCGACAGCTGATCCCGAACTGGAGACATATATGCCCCATCCATCATTGCATGACGGTAAACCGCATCTTCACGCCCGCAGCGCCCGCGCAGTCCGGCGCCGTTCGCTTCCGATCGCCGGCGTTGCCTTGCAGGTCGCGCTCTGGTCCGGATTTGCGCCGCCGGCAAGCGGCCACGACGCGCCGAGCGGCTGGAGCTACCCCTATGCCTGCTGTTCCATGAACGATTGCCGACCGGTTGCCACCAAGGCGATCAGCGAGCGGCCCGAGGGTTTCGTCATCAATGTCACCGGAGAGGTCGTGCCATACCGGGACACGCGCGTCCGCCCGTCGCCCGACGGCGAGTTCCACTGGTGTTCGGTCGCAGGCGGGGAAGGCGGCCGCACGATCTGCCTGTTCGTGCCGCCACGCGCCTATTGATCGGAAGGCAGCGCGTCCAGCCATCCAGGCCCGTCCGGCATAGCCGCTTGAATTGCATCGATTTTTAATGATCCGATTAGCCGGATGTGAAATTCACCCGATTATGTTCACCGCATGCGAATGCGGAGAATGTAATGTTTCGGGACGGTTCTTCATCGGGAGGCTTGCGGAGCGGACATCACGCAGCGGCAAAGGCCGAGCTCGCGACGATCCTGCCGTATGGCTTCCTGATCACGGCGGCGCTGGCGACCGGCCTGCATCTGATGCTGGCTGCGCTGCATGCGCCGATACGGCTGCTGCCGCTGCCGGAACCCGGACCCGCCGCGCAGGGAGCGGCGTCGTCGCTGCTGATGGCCGCGAGCGTGGCGGCTTTGCTGGCCGCCCTCGGCAGCCTGGGCTTCAGTGCGCTCCAGCACCTGCGTGCCAGGGTCGATCGTGCCGCCCTGATGGATCCGCTCTCCGGCGTCATGAAGCCGGAGGCGATCGCAGAAACGCTGGACGCGACCGTCGTGCCCGGATTCGTGATCCTGTTCGGCGTGGCGCATTTCACCTTCCTTGCCAGCCGCCACGGCACGGATACGGCCAACCGCATCCTGCGGCTGGTGGCGGAAGAACTCTCGCGCACCTTCCACGCGCCCCACCAGGTCGGGCGGTCGGCGGACGGCGAGTTCGTGGTGATGCTGGAAAGCCAGAGCCCGGAAGATTGCATCCTGCTCGTGGAGGACGTGCGCCGGTCGGTCGCCACGCGGCCGGTGGCGACGCGTGCGGGGGCGGTAGCGGTGGCGCTCTCGGCAGGGGTCGCCCGGATTGTGCCGAACGTGCCGACCGCGGTGACGATGGATGCGGCGCGCCGGGCGCTCGCGAACGCCCGCGACACGGCCAGCACGCGCGCCGTCTATGCTTTCGACAAGCACGCAAAGCCGATGTGCTGACGATTTCGCATCGCACATGAGGCAAAGCAGGGCGGACACCTGCCTTGCTGTGGCCGTCGGGCAGATGCCTGGCCCTGCTGACCCTAGACCGACTGAAGTTCCTCCGGATCGTTGACCTGCACGAGCCGGCCGCGCACGCTGACGCCGTGGCGGCGCAGCTGCGAGAAGGCGCGCGACAGCGCCTCGGGCGCCAGTCCCAACTGCCCGGCAAGCAGGTTCTTCTGGTAGGGCAGGCGGAAGCTGACGTTGCGCGCTCCGCTCGGGCATTGCTTTTTCAGATACTGCGCAACCCGCTGCGGCGCGGTATGCAGGCGGTCGTCGGCGATCGTCGACAGGCTGCCGGCGAATTGCCCCGCCAGCACGTCGGCCAGCGCCAATGCGAGGTCCGGCTTCACGGCTGCGAGTTCGCGCACGCGCTGCAGCGGGAAGAGGGCGATCTTGACGGCGTCGGTGGCCTGGGCGCTGGCGCAGTAGTTCTGCCCGTGCAGGCAGACGCTGGCGCCGACGAGGTCGCCGGGCTCGTGGATGAGAAGATCGACCTCGCGGCCCTGCGGCGACAGGTGGAAGGTCCGCACGTAGCCGCCGAGCACGCAGTAGAGCGTATCGGCCGGTTCGCCCTCGCGAAACAGGGTCTGCCGCGGACCGACGGTCCGCACGGTCGCGAGATCCAGCATGGCCGACAGGCTCTCCAGCCCGAGCCTGGACAACAGCGGCAGGGACATCAGCGTTTCACGCTCCCAGGCGTTGGGTCTCATCATCCTGTTCATGGCTCTCGCGCCCATTCCTTCCCGACATCGGTCCGGACGAATGTGCCTCCCCGGAAGACAGGGACTGCAGGCCCGGCATGTGACGAAAGACTAGAGCGAAAACAAGCGGCGCACGTTGATTTCGGTCAAATCGCGGTTAAACGCCTGTTCCGTCATGAAACGAAGAAGCCGGGGCGTTGCCCCGGCCTCATACTTCACTTTTTCTGACGGTTACTCGGCCGCGAGCGCGGAGTGGTGCACGACGCTGAGCGGCTTCTTTCCGCGCTCGTGCTTCTCCAGGGCGGAGACCCGGTCGTCCAGGTCCTCCACGTTGCGGGCGGCCTCGTTTGCGGCCTCGGTGAGCGCCTCGTTGTCCAGCGGTGGCGTCTCTTCGTCTTTCTTGCCGACCATGCGGCCATGGGCCAGCAGGCGCGACAGGTCGTCCATGATCAGGAAGAAGGAGGGCACGACGACGAGCGACAGCACGGTGGAGACGATGATGCCGCCGATCACGGCGATCGCCATCGGCGCGCGGAACGTGCCGCCTTCGCCGACGCCGAGCGCGGACGGCAACATGCCCGCGGACATGGCGATCGAGGTCATGACGATGGGGCGCGCCCGCTTGCGGCCGGCTTCCACCATCGCCTGCGTGCGCTCCATGCCCCGGTGCATCATCTCGATGGCGAAGTCGACGAGCAGGATCGCGTTCTTCGTCACGATGCCCATCAGCATCAGGATGCCGATCAGCACCGGCATCGAGAGTGAGTTCTGCGTCAGGATCAGGCCGGCGGCCACGCCGCCGATCGCGAGCGGCAGCGAGAACAGGATGGTGAAGGGCTGGATCACGTCCTTGAAGAGCAGGATCAGCACCGTCAGCACCAAGAGCAGCCCGAGCAGCATGGCATTGCCGAAGCCCTGCAGCATCTCGGCCTGCACCTCGGCGTCGCCGCTCTCCAGGAACTGGACGGTATCGGGCATGTCGATGCTCTGGGCGATCTCCTTGAAGCGCGCCGTCGCGGTATCAAGCGCCACGCCCGGCTTCAGGTCCGAGCCGATCGCGACCACGCGGTTGCGGTCATAGCGCTTGATCGAGCTCGGGCCCTCTGAATAGTCGATGTCGGTGACCGAGGACAGCGGCACGAACTCGCCCTTGGCGGTCCTGATCTTCAGGTTGCGGATCGCGCCGAGATCGCCGCGGAAATCGCGGTCGAGCTGGACCCGGATCGGGATCAGGCGGTCGTCGAGGGACATCTTGCTGAGCTGGGCGTCGATATCGCCGATCGTGGCGACGCGGATGACCTCGGAGATCTGGGCGGTGGTAATGCCCAGGCGCGCCATCTGGTCGTCACGCGGCCGGATCTGCAGCTCGGGGCGCGGGAGCGAACCGTCCGGGCTGACGTTCGCCAGCACGGGATCGGCGCGCAGCCTTGCCTCGAGTACGGCCACGGTCCTGTCCAGATCCGCCTCGTTGTTGGAGAGCAGGTTGAAGGAAAGGTCGCGCTCGTAGCGGTCGTTCAGCTTGATGATGCGGACGTCGGGGATGTCGCGAACGGCGGCGAAGATCTCGCGCTCGATGTCCCACTGCGGCACGGTGCGGCCGGCTGGCGGCAGCTTCGGCATGTACTGGCCGATCACCGGCAGGCCGCCGATCACGTCGTTGACGATCCTGTTGACGAGCGAGTGGTCCCGCTTGTCCAGCATGACGGTGATGCCCGCGCGCCGGAGCTCGAGATCGCCCTTGGGGGAGGAACCGCCGAGCACGAAGACGTCGCTGACGCCGTCGATATCCTTCAACCGGTCGTAGAGCTGGCTTGTCGTGCGGTCGGTATCCTCGAGCATCGCGTCCGGCGGCAGCTCGATCGAGAGGATGACACGCGAGGCATCTTCCGGCGGCATGAAGCTGCCCGGCACCTGCGCCAGCAGCCACAGCGAACCGGCGAGGAAGGCGATCGCGGCGACGAGGGTGGCGTAGCGGCTGTACCAGTGGCTCGTCGTGGTGCGGACGATCGCGGTGTAGCCGCGCATGAAGGCGCCTTCCTTCTCCTCGCCGTGGCCGTCGGCGTCGCTGGCCCGCATCAGGTAGGCGGCCATCACCGGCGTGATGAGGCGCGCCACCGCCAGCGAGAAGAACACGGCGACGGCCACCGTCAGGCCGAACTGGATGAAGTACTGGCCGGGGATGCCGGGCATGAAGGAGACCGGCACGAAGACGGCGATGATGGTGAAGGTGGTGGCGATCACCGCAAGGCCGATCTCGTCGGCGGCCTCGATCGCCGCCCTGTAGGGCGTCTTGCCCATCTTGATATGGCGGGCGATGTTCTCGATCTCCACGATCGCGTCGTCGACGAGGATACCGGTCGCGAGCGTCATCGCCAGGAAGCTGACGAGGTTCAGGGAGAAGCCGAGCAGGTCCATGACATAGAAGGTCGGGATCGCCGAGAGCGGCAGGGCGACGGCGGAAATCAGCGTCGCCCGCCAGTTGCGCAGGAACAGGAGAACAACGATGACCGCCAGGATTGCGCCTTCGAAGAGGGTGTGAAGGGCGGCCTCGTAGTTACCGTAGGTGAAGTAGACGGAATCGTCGACCAGCCCGATCGCGACATCGGGGTTCTTCTCGCGCACGGTGGTCAGCGCCCTGTCGACCGATTCCGCCACCGTCACCTCGCTTGCACCCTTGGAGCGGAAGACGGCGAAGGTCACCACCGGATTGCCGTTGAAGCGGGAGAAGGAGCGCGGTTCCTCGTAGGTGTCGGTGATGCGGCCGAGTTCGGACAGGCGGACGAAGCGGCCGTTCGGCAGCGCGATCACGGTCGCGGCGAGCTTTTCCACCGAGCGCGCATCGCCGAGCACGCGGATCGCCTGCTCGGCGCCGGCGATCTGGCCGCGGCCGGAGCCGACGTCGGCGTTGATGCTGCGCAGTTGCTGGTTCACGTCGGCGGCCGAGATGCCGAAGGATTCCAGCTTGTCGGCGTTGAGGTCGATATGGACCTCCCGGTCGGCGCCGCCGAAGCGATCGATCTTGCCGACGCCCGGCTGGCCCTGCAGGGCGCGCTTGACGGTGTCGTCGACAAACCAGGACAGTTCCTCGAGCGTCATGTTGGGGGAGGAGACCGCAAAGGTCTGGATCGCCTGGCCCTCGACGTCGACCTTGGTGACGATCGGTTCCTCGACGGAGGCGGGAAGATCGTTGCGGATGCGATCGACCGCGTCCTTGACGTCCTGCAGCGCCTGGTTCGTCGGCACCTCGATCTCGAAGATGACGCTGGTGACGGAGCTGCCGTCGGTCACCGTCGACATGATGTGGTCGACGCCGGCGATGCCGGCGACCGAATCCTCGATCTCCTTGGTCACCTGCAGTTCGAGTTCGGCCGGCGCTGCCCCGCTCTGGGCCACGCTCACGGAAATGAGGGGCACGTCGATGTTCGGGAAGCGCGTGATCGGCAACGAATAGAACGACTGCATGCCGACGACCATCAACAGGAAGAAGGCAAGCAGCGGCGCAATCGGGTTGCGAATGGACCAAGCAGAAAAGTTCATGTCCCAGTTGTCCTCATGGCACAGCGCACAGCGACCAATCGCATCCGGCCGGCTCGATCTTCGCGCGTCAGTCCCGCGCACCTCGCGGGCGCCGGCGTTCCCATTTTTCCGGTCGCACGGGCGGTTGTCCCGGACGATACTTTACCACGCATCCTGCCTTGCGAAATCCATCGCGGCGATCGGGGCGGGCTTCAATTTTCAAGCCGCAGTCAGTTCGCGGTCTCGTCAGTTCGCGGCCTGGGACTGGGCGGCCCGCACCGGCCTGATCCTGTCGCCGTCGCGGACATAGGCGCCTGCCTTGGCGACGACCTCGTCACCGGCGGCAAGGCCGCTTGTGATCTCGATCAGTTGCCCGTCCTGGATGCCGGTTTCGACCTTCACCAGCGTGACGACGCCGTCCTCGACCTTGCGGGCCACGGTGCCGTCGCGGGACGTGGTAACGGCCGAAAGCGGCAGGACGAGGCCCTTTTTCTCCTGCACCGTGATCTCGGCGCTGGCGAACATGCCGACGCGCGCCTTCTCCGGCTCGTCAATCTTGATGTAAGTCCGGCCGAGCCGTGTGTCGTTGCTCAGTGTCGGCTCGACCAGGCGGATACGGCCGGTCAGCCGCGCGCTGCCGCCGGCAAGCGAAATCGTCGCTTCCTGACCGACCTGCAGCTTCAGGATGTTCGCTTCGGACACGTCCGCTTTCAGCTCGATCTCGCCGTTGCGGATGATGGAGAACAGCGGCTGCGTCCCGCCGCCCATGGCGATCGCGCCGATCTTGGCCGTGCGCGTCGATACGACGCCGGACACCGGCGCCTTCACGGAGGTGCGCGCCAGCTTCAGGTTGATGTCGGCGATCTGGGCGTCCATGACGCGGATTTCCGCCTGCGACACCGTGATCGCCTGCTCGGCGGAGGTGACGCGCGAAACCGCGGCCCGGCCGGCTGCCGTCGCCTGGTCGAAGGTCGCCTGCGACGTAGCACCGGACTTCACCAGCGTCTCGGCGCGGATGCGCGCCTTGTCGGCCTCCTCGGCATTGGCCTTGGCCTCGACCAGCTGTGCCTGCATCTGCGCGACGGAGGCTTCCGCCTTCGCCCGCATCGCCGCCAGCCGGCTGTTTTCCAGCACCAGCGCGTCGTCGTTCAGGGTCGCCAGCGTGTCGCCCTCCTTGACCCGGTCGGCCACGTCGGCGCCGAGGGAACGGATGGAAAGGCCGTCGACGAGGGGAGCGACATAGACTTCCTCGACCGGCTGGATCGTGCCGGTGGCGATGACGCGATCGACGATGGCGCGCTCTTCCACGGCGGTGACGACGATGGCCGGCAGGCTCGGCGCCTGTTCGGCCACAGGCGCCGCATCGGCGCTGTGGGCGACAGACACGGCGACAGGCACGAAGCCGGTCGCCGTCGACATGGCAACCGACAGGCAGAGTACGTACTTCAATCCAAGCGCCATGGACGAACCTTCAAGATGCAAATGAATTCACAGAGCGTAGGCCGGCTATTTTCGCCGTGCTGCCGCATTTCCTCCGGGCGCGGTCGAAAAGGTAGCCTTTTCGCTTCCTTTCGGCCTCTTGGGCCACTCCAAACCGCGCGCCTTATGTAATGAGGCGGCTTCATGCTTACAAGCAGCAAACAAAATGGTGCCTCACTATTTACATTGAGCGTTGTGAGCGTGCAACAGGTCCGGCCTGTGCCATCATGACGCGCATGGGGCCTGATGGCGGTCTCCAGGAACGAAAAAGCGCGCGGAGATATCCCCGCGCGCCCTGTTCGGCGAATGCCGGCGCTGACCCCTACTTGAGGGCTGCGTCGGTGACTTCGTGCGTCCAGGCACCTTCCGGTTCCTTGGAGATGACCGGGTCGGACCCGCCGGCCAGCAGCGAGGCGACCGTGCGCTTGTAATCGGCCTCGTCGAGCGCGCCGTTGGAGCCGGCCGTGAGCTTGGCGACCTCGCCCATCATGCGCTTCTGGTGGGCCTCGGTCTGCGCGCCGGTACTGTCGTTCTCCAGCACGATGTCGGCCGCCTCGTCCGGGTTTTCCTCGGCATATTTCCAGCCCTTCATCGAGGCGCGGACGAACTTGACCATCCTCGCCTTGAAGTCCGGATCCTTCAGCTTGTCCTCGAGCACGTAGAGGCCGTCCTCGAGCGTCGCCACGCCCTGGTCCTCGTACTTGAAGGTGACGAGGTCCTTCGGCTTGATGCCGGCGTCGATCACCTGCCAGTACTCGTTGTAGGTCATCGTCGAGATGCAGGCCGCCTGCTTCTGGATCAGCGGATCGACGTTGAAGCCCTGCTTCAGCACCGTAACGCCTTCGGGGCCGCCGTCGGTCGGGATCTTCAGGTGCGCCATCCAGGACAGGAACGGATACTCGTTGCCGAAGAACCAGACGCCGAGCGTCTTGCCCTTGAAGTCCTCCGGTCCCTTGACGCCGCTTTCCTTCAGGCAGGTCAGCATCATGCCCGAGGACTTGAACGGCTGGGCGATGTTGACGAGCGGCACGCCCTTCTCGCGGGTGGCAAGCGCAGACGGCATCCAGTCGACGACGACGTCGGCGCCGCCGCCGGCGATCACCTGGGCCGGGGCGATGTCCGGGCCGCCCGGCTTGATCTCGACGTCGAGCCCCTCTTCTTCGTAGAAGCCCTTGTCCTTGGCGACGTAGTAGCCGGCAAACTGGGCCTGCGTGACCCATTTCAGTTGCAGCGTGACCTTGTCGGCGGCCCCGGCCTGGAAGGCGGCAAGCGAAAAGGCGCTTGCCATGAGAAGCGATGCGATAGTCTTTTTCATAGCTGTTCCCTCATTTTTGCGCATTGTTACGCCTGCCCACCGCGGACAGACGGATGCCAGAACGTGACGGCGCGCTCGATCAGCGCCACCGTCCCGTAGAAGATGGAGCCGGCGAGCGCGGCGATCGCGATCTCGGCCCAGACCATGTCGACATTCATGCGGCCCACCTCGGTGGAGATGCGGAAACCCATGCCGACGATGGGCGTCCCGAAGAACTCGGCGACGATGGCGCCGATCAGCGCCAGCGTCGAATTGATCTTGAGCGCGTTGAAGATGAAGGGCCAGGCGGCCGGCAGGCGCAGCTTCACCATCGTCTGCCACCAGTTCGCGGCATAGGTCCGCATCAGGTCGCGCTCCATGTGGCTTGCCGCGGCGAGACCGGCGACGGTATTCACCAGCATCGGGAAGAAGGTCATGATGACCACGACGGCGACCTTGGACTGCCAGTCGAAGCCGAACCACATGACCATGATCGGGGCCACGCCGATCACCGGCAGCGCCGAGACGAAGTTGCCGAGCGGCAGCAATCCCTTCTGCAGGAAGGGCGAGCGGTCGATCAGGATCGCCACGACGAATCCCAGGCCGCAGCCGAGCACGTAGCCGGTGATCACCGACTTGAGAAACGTCTGGCGGAAATCCGCCCAGAGCGTCGGCAGGGAGGTGATCAGCCGCTGCCAGATCGCGCTCGGCGGCGGCAGCAGGACGGAGGGAACATTGAAGCCGCGCACGATCCCTTCCCACAGTACCAGCAGGGTGATGCCGAAGAGCAGCGGCACGACGGCGCGCGCGATCTGCTGGACGGCGCGGCTTTGGAAATGCTGGCGCACGAGCCATTCGTTGAAGGCCCAGGCGGCCAGCCAGAAGACGACGGCTGCGAGGAGCGGGGCTGCGTTCATGCGCGCGCTCCCATCCGCCTGAGCACGGCCGAGTGTGCGATGCCGACCACGATCACCAGCAGGGCGGCGACGGCGGCGGCCATGAACAGCGCTGCCCAGATCTGCACCGTCTGGCCATAGTAGGAGCCGGCGAGCAGGCGGGCGCCGAGGCCGGCCACCGCACCGGTCGGCAATTCGCCGACGATGGCGCCGACCAGCGAGATCGCAATCGCCACCTTCAGAGAGGTGAAGAGATAGGGCATGGAGGATGGCCAGCGCAGCTTCCAGAACGTTTGCGCCGAAGAGGCGTTGTAGGTGTGCATCAGGTCCAGCTGGATCTGCTCGGGGCTGCGCAGGCCCTTCACCATGCCGACGACGACGGGGAAAAAGCTGAGATAGGTGGAGATCAGCGCCTTCGGCATCAGGCCGGAGAGGCCGACCGCATTGAGCACGACGATGATCATCGGCGCGATGGCGAGGATCGGGATCGTCTGGCTGGCGATCACCCAGGGCATCAGCGAGCGGTCCATCGCCCGGTTGTGGACAATGCCGATGGCGAGCAGGATGCCGAGCACGGTGCCCATGGCAAAGCCGAGCAGGGTGGCCGAGAGCGTCACCCAGGCGTGGTAGACGAGGCTGCGCTTGGAGGTGACGGCCTTGTTGACGGTGGTGTCCCAGAGCTCGGCGATCACCTGGTGGGGCGCCGGCAGCACCGGACGCTGCTGCGCCATGGTCTTCGGCAGGAGCTCCGCAAAGGTGATCGTCGTGCCGTTGCGGGCGGCCGTGTCGCGCTCGAAGGGAGCATTTAGGAAGACGGCGGCGACGTACCAGAGCGCCACGAGTGCTACGACGACGGTGCCGACGGGCAGGAGGCGATCGAGGATGAAGCTTTCCTTTTCCATCGTCAGCTCCGCTCTCCCAGGGGCAGCAGCATCAGTCCCATGGCGACCACGCCGAGGCCGACGCCTGCAAGCTGGGTATTGGACAGCCGCTCGTCGAAGACGGCAAAGGCGATGACGTTGACGAACAGCAACTGGGCGATGGCCGAGGCAGAGATCGCAAGCCCGAGCCCGCCCTCGCGCATCAGCCGCACCATCATCAGGTTGCCGACGCAATAGAGGAAGAGCGAAAAGACCAGCAAGAGCACGTTGTTGCTGGAGACATAAGCCCGCGACGCCGTCGCCGCCGAGAGGAACACGGCCATGGAGCCCGCCAGCCAGAGGATGAACTGGGGGTTCATGGCCGCTTCCTCCGAGCCGCGACACCCCCCTCTGCCCTGCCGGGCATCTCCCCCTCAAGGGGGGAGATCGGCAAGGGGCGCCGTCTTACCACGTCGGCTACGAAAGAGGGCTTGGGATGGCGGGCCGACGCACGGTGGGCGCCGGTGGGGAACGATCTCCCCCCTTGAGGGGGAGATGTCACGAAGTGACAGAGGGGGGTATCTGCTGGCGGAACCATTCGTGCTTCCGGATCACTCATAGCTGTGCCCCGCGCGCAAACCCTCGCGGACGCGATGGGCGATTTCGAGGAATTCGGGGCTCTCGCGGATGTCGAGCGGGCGCTCGTTCGGCAGCGTGGATTCGATGACGTCGGTGACGCGGCCGGGGCGGGGGCTCATGACGACGATCCTGGTCGAGAGGTAGACGGCCTCGGGGATCGAGTGGGTGACGAAGCAGATCGTCTTGTTCGTCCGTGCCCAGAGCTTCAGAAGCTGTTCGTTCAGGTGGTCGCGGACAATTTCGTCCAATGCGCCGAAGGGTTCGTCCATCAAGAGCAGGTCGGCGTCGAAGGCGAGCGCGCGGGCGATCGAGGCGCGCTGCTGCATGCCGCCGGAAAGCTGCCAGGGATATTTCTTGCCGAAGCCCTCGAGGTTGACGAGTTCGAGCGTGCGGGCGATCCGCTCCTTCTGCTCGGCGCCCGAATAGCCCATGATCTCCAGCGGCAGGGCGATGTTCTTCTCGATGGTGCGCCACGGATAGAGGGCTGCCGCCTGGAAGACGTAGCCGTAGGCGCGCTTGTGGCGCGCTTCCTCCGGCGTCATGCCGTTGACGGTGATCGTGCCCGAGGTCACCTTCTCCAGGTCGGCGATGACGCGCAGGAAGGTGGTCTTGCCGCAACCGGAAGGGCCGATGAAGGAGACGAAATCGCCCTTGTCGACCGTCAGGTTGACGTCCGTCAGGGCTACGACCGGGCCATCGGCGGTTCCGAAGGTCAGGCCGAGATTTTGCGCGCAAACGACGGAGGCGGCGGTGCGGCTGTCCATTTTCGTGCCCTCGATGGCGCTGGCGGAACCAGACTGCATGCCTGTCGGGCGCATTGCAATCGGCATTGTCTTCATGGTCAGATCGGACACGGGATTGCTCACATGGAAAGGTTGGAGGAAGGACAATGGATAGGGGTGAAAAGGCGACCTGCCGCGTCATCCGGCCGGGCGGCACTTATGACGGCAAGCAGGGTTTTTCGTATTTCGAGGGGATTGCCCGCGAGACGGTCGGCTCGACCGGCATCTGCATGCACCTCTTGACGATACCGCCGGGCGCACGCGCGAAAGCCCATCTGCACGAGAGCCACGAGACGGCGATCTACGTACTTTCGGGCGAGGCGCACACCTGGTACGGCGAACGGCTCGAGGAACATGTCGTCGTGAAGGCGGGCGAGATGTTCTACATCCCCGCCGGCGTGCCGCACCTGCCGGCAAACCTCTCCGACGCGCCCTGCTCGGCGGTGATCGCCCGGACAGATCCGCACGAGCAGGAGAGCGTGGTGCTGCTCCCGGAACTGGACGGACTGGTGCCGTGAACGGAGGAGGAGATTGACGATCGTTCTCCCGGGAATTCCCCCTCTGCCCTGCCGGGCATCTCCCCCACAAGGGGGGAGAAGACACGCGGCGATGCCGCCGGCTCGCCGCTCCCCCTTGTGGGGAGGGGTCGGGGAGGGGTCTCTCGGGACGGATCGCGGCATGCCGTCACACGCCCGTTGCCGGAATGCCGCTGCGCTCGACCTTGCGCGGGGCGGTGAGTTCCTTCCAGGTGGACAGCGCCTTGCTGACGGCGGTGACCGGCTCGCGCCGGATGAACTGGCCATGGCCCTCCTGCGTGCGGATCGTGCTTTCCTCGATCGCGACGACGCCGCGGGTGAGGGTGAAGCGCGGCAGGCCGGTCACCTCCTTGCCCTCGAAGACGTTGTAGTCGATCGCCGACTGCTGGGTCCTGGCGGCAATGGTCTTCTTGCGCTTCGGATCCCAGACGACGATGTCGGCATCGGCGCCGACGAGGATCGCGCCCTTCCGCGGATAGACGTTGAGGATCTTGGCGATGTTGGTCGAGGTGACGGCGACGAATTCGTTCATCGTCAGGCGCCCGGTATTGACGCCGTAGGTCCAGAGCATCGGCAGGCGATCCTCCAGCCCGCCGGTGCCGTTCGGGATCTTGGTGAAGTCTCCGACGCCGAAGCGCTTCTGCTTGGTGGTGAAGGCGCAGTGGTCGGTGGCGACCACCTGCAACGAGCCGGAGGCGAGCCCCGCCCAGAGTGAGTCCTGATGCTGCTTGTTGCGGAAGGGCGGCGACATGACGCGGCGGGCGGCGTGGTCCCAGTCCTTGTCGAAATATTCGCTTTCGTCCAGCGTCAGGTGCTGGATCAGCGGCTCGCCATAGACGCGCATGCCCTTCTGCCGCGCCCGGCGGATCGCCTCGTGCGCCTGCTCGCAGGAGGTGTGGACGATATAGACCGGGCAGCCGGCCATGTCGGCGATCATGATCGCGCGGTTGGTCGCCTCGCCCTCGACCTCGGCGGGACGCGAATAGGCGTGCGCTTCCGGGCCGTTGTTGCCGTCGGCCAGGAGCTTGGCCGAAAGCGAGGCGACGACGTCGCCGTTCTCGGCATGGACGAGCGGCAGGGCGCCGAGCTCGGCGCAGCGCTGGAAGGAGGCGAACATCTCGTCGTCGTCCACCATCAGGGCGCCCTTGTAGGCCATGAAGTGCTTGAAGGTGTTGATGCCCTTGTCCTGCACGACCGTCTTCATCTCGTTGAAGACCTGTTCGCTCCACCAGGTCACCGCCATGTGGAAGGAATAGTCGCAGTTGGCGCGGGTGGACTTGTTGTCCCACATCGTCAGTGCTTCCAGCAGCGACTGCCCGGGCGACGGCAGGGCGAAATCGACCACCATGGTGGTGCCGCCGGAAAGGGCCGCGCGCGTGCCGCTCTCAAAATCGTCGGAGGAATAGGTGCCCATGAATGGCATTTCGAGATGGGTGTGCGGATCGATGCCGCCCGGCATGACATAGCAGCCGGCCGCGTCCAGCACCTCGTCGCCGGAAAGGTCCGGGCCGATCTCGACGATCCTGCCGCCCTCGATCTTGACGTCCGCCTTGTAGGTGAGGTCGGCGGTGACGACGGTTCCGCCCTTGATGACTGTGGTTGGCATTTTATTCCCCTGTCGATTCCATTTCGGTGATGAGAGACGGGTGAAAGCGTGTGGCGTCGCAACGTTGGCTCAAGCGGCCGGACAGTGCGGCGAGGATCGTATTTAGGACGGCGCGGCGCTCGCGCGTTATCTCGTGGTTCCAGAAGCGCAAGACAGCATAGCCGTTACGATTGAGCCATTGTGTCCGGGGAATGTCGGTGCAGCCTTCAGCATGATGGAAACCATCGATCTCGACGATGAGCCGTTCTTCACGACAGAGAAAATCAACGATGTAGGGTCCAAGCGGTACCTGACGCGCGAACTTGTAGCCGTTCAGGTGGCGATTGCGCAGTTCGCTCCAGAGACGGAACTCCTCTTCGGTTTCGCTGCGGCGCAGGCGGCGGGCCTGCGCCGTCTTGCCGAGACGTCTCTTGGTGACTTCTTCTTTCGACACTCCGTGGCCCCCCTCATCCGACCCTTCGGGCCACCTTCTCCCCGCTGGGGAGAAGAGGGAACGCGCGGCGCCCTTCCCGTTCAGCCTGCCAGCGTCAGCAGATGCAGCATTCTCTGTCGGTGCCGGCATGTCGTTGGCGGTCGCCAAGGCCTCCCTCTTCTCCCCAGCGGGGAGAAGGTGGCCCGGAGGGCCGGATGAGGGGGCGTTCCGCGCCGGCGTCATGGGCTACTCCACAATCCCCGCCGTCTCCATCACGGCGCGCAACAGCACGTCGGCGCCGGCGCTGGCCCAGTCCTTGGAGATATCCTCGGCCTCGTTGTGCGAAAGTCCGCCGACGCAGGGGCACATGATCATGGTGGCGGGCGCCACCTTGGCGGCCCAGCAGGCGTCGTGGCCGGCGCCGGAGATGATGTTCATGTGGCTGTAGCCGAGGTCTTCTGCGGCCTTGCGCACCGAGGCCACGAGCGTCGGGTCGAAGGTGATCGGATCGAAATGGCCGACCGCCTCGACCGAACAGCCGACGCCGAGCGCCTCGCAGATCCTAGCGGCTTCCGTTTCGATCCTTGCGCGCATGCCGTCGAGCTTGGCCTGGTCCGGCGAACGGATGTCGACGGTGAAGACGACCTTGCCGGGGAGCACGTTGCGGGAGTTCGGCGTGAAGAACATCTGGCCGACGCCGCCGACGGCGCCCGGCTGGGCCTCCATCGCCACCGCCTGCACCATCTCGATGATGCGCGACATGGCGAGGCCGGCGTTGACGCGCAGGTTCATCGGCGTCGAGCCGGTGTGCGCTTCGCGGCCGGTGAGGGTAAATTCCAACCACCACAGGCCCTGGCAGTGGGTGACGACGCCGATCTGCTTCTCCTCGGCCTCGAGGATCGGCCCCTGCTCGATATGGTATTCGAAATAGGCGTGCATCTTGCGCGCGCCGACTTCCTCCTCGCCGACCCAGCCGATGCGGGCCAACTCCTCGCCGAAGGACTTGCCGTCGGGGTCCTTGCGCGAATAGGCGTGGTCGAGATCGATCGCGCCGGCGAAGACGCCTGAGGCCAGCATGGCGGGGGCGAAGCGGGCGCCTTCCTCGTTGGTCCAGTTGGTGACGACGACGGGATGCTTCGTCCTGATGCCGAGGTCGTTCATCGAGCGGATGACCTCCAGGCCCGACAGCACGCCGAGCACGCCGTCATACTTGCCTCCGGTCGGCTGGGTGTCGAGGTGGGAGCCGATATAGACCGGCAGCGCGTCCGGGTCGGTGCCGGGGCGGGTGGCGAACATGGTGCCCATCTTGTCGGCGGACACGCTCATGCCGGCTGCCTCGCACCAGCGCTTGAACAGGCTGCGGCCCTCGGCGTCGGCATCGGTCAGCGTCTGGCGGTTGTTGCCGCCGGCAACGCCCGGGCCGATCTTCGCCATGTCCATGAGGCTATCCCACAGGCGGTCGGCATTGACGCGCATGTTCTCGCCGGGTGCGGCCATTTCGCTAGCTCCCTTTTCCTTCGGCTCCTCTTGGAAGCCGTTGTCTGTTCCCGCCGGTCACCGGGCGCGTTTGTCGTTTTTCTGCGCCTACCGAACAGCAGTTGCCTTTGTTCTGCAACTGGCTGATAATTTGACCGGTTGGTAAACATTACAGCTTCCGTTGCGGCACTCAAGTCGAAAAAGCGAAAAGCCCCGGGCCTCGCCCACAGGAATGGCAGACAGTTAAACTGGTGATTTTGACGGCACTTTCCCGTCCGTGCGAAGGCTAGGAAGCAGATGGTTCTACCGAGGGCAGCCAGGACCCAACGGCGCACGCGCATCCAGGAGGAGAAGGAGGAGCGGATCCTCGAAGCGGCACTGGAGGTGTTTTCGCTGCACGGCTTCCGCGGCGCCACGGTCGACCAGATCGCCGAGGTGGCCGGCATGTCGAAGCCGAACCTCCTGTACTATTTCCGCACCAAGGAGGCGATGCACCGGGCGCTGATCACGCGGGTGCTCGACACGTGGCTGGATCCCCTGCGCGAGTTCGATGCCGCCGGAAACCCGGTCTCGGAAATCCGCAGCTACATCCGCCGCAAGCTGGAGATGGCGCGCGACTTTCCGCGCGAAAGCCGGCTGTTCGCCAACGAGGTGCTGCAGGGGGCGGCCAATATCGAGGACGAGTTGAAAGGACCGCTGAAGGCGCTGGTGGACGAGAAGGCGGCGGTGATCCACGCCTGGGCGAAGGCGGGCAAGATCG
The DNA here is from genome assembly GCF_014196765.1 of Mycoplana azooxidifex. GTDB lineage: Bacteria > Pseudomonadota > Alphaproteobacteria > Rhizobiales > Rhizobiaceae > Mycoplana > Mycoplana azooxidifex. The sequence goes on along the minus strand of NZ_JACIEE010000011.1, from coordinate 94,385 downwards.
CCAGGTGCGATCCCTACCACCTGATCTTCTCCATCTGGTCGACGACGCAGCACTATGCGGATTTCGACGTGCAGGTCCGGGCGGTGCTTGGACAGGAGAAAGCCGGCGACGGGCGTTTCGAGGACGCGGCGCGCTTCCTGGAGCAGCTCTTCATCAACGGTCTGCAGGTGCGCGACGCAGCCTCGTGAAGGACGCCGCCGGTGGTGCCGGCGGCGTCCCATCGCTCACTCGGCGGCCTGACGTGCCATCGGGTTGTTCGGATGCGTGGTCCAGTTGGCGTAGTTGGGGTCGACCGGCTTGCCGGTCCGCTGGTCGAGCGTGCCAGGTTCGAGGCCCACCATGGTGATGCAGTTCTCGACCGGGCAGACGTTGACGCAGAGATTGCAGCCGACGCATTCCTCCTCCAGCACCTCGAAGTGGCGCACGCCGTCCACGAGCGCGGTAATCGCCTGGTGCGAAGTGTCCTCGCATGCGATATGGCAGCGGCCGCACTTGATGCAGGCGTCCTGGTCGATATGCGCCTTGGCGACGTAGTTGAGGTTCAGGTACTGCCAGTCTGTCGTGTTCGGCACGGCGCGGGCGATGATGTCGTCCAGCGAGCGGTGGCCCTTCTCGTCCATCCAGTCGGACAGGCCGGTGATCATCTCCTGCACGATCTTGAAGCCATAGGTCATGGCCGCGGTGCAGACCTGCACGTTGCCGGCGCCGAGCGCCAGGAACTCGGCGGCGTCGCGCCAGGTGGTGATGCCGCCGATGCCGGAGATGGGCAGGCCGTAGGTTTCCGGATCGCGGGCGATCTCGGCCACCATGTTGAGCGCGATCGGCTTGACCGCCGGGCCGCAATAGCCGCCGTGCGAGCCCTTGCCGCCGACCGTGGGGGTGGGGGCGAAGCTGTCGAGATCGACGGAGACGATCGAATTGATCGTGTTGATCAGCGAGACCGCGTCGGTGCCGCCGGCCTTGGCTGCCCGCGCCGGCTTGCGGATATCGGTGATGTTCGGCGTCAGCTTGGTGATGACCGGCATGCGGGTGTACTGCTTGCACCAGCGCACCACCATTTCGATATATTCCGGCACCTGCCCAACCGCCGAGCCCATGCCGCGCTCGGACATTCCGTGCGGACAGCCGAAGTTGAGCTCGATGCCGTCGGCGCCCGTCTCCTCGACGAGCGGCAGGATGGATTTCCAGGCATTTTCCTCGCAAGGCACCATGATCGAGGCGATCAGCGCCCGGTCCGGCCAGTTCATCTTCACCTGCTTCATCTCCTGCAGGTTGACCTGCAGCGGCCGGTCGGTGATGAGCTCGATGTTGTTCAGCCCGAGCAGCCGCCGGTCTGCGCCCCAGATGGCGCCGTAGCGCGGGCCGTTGACATTGACGACCGGCGGGCCTTCCTCGCCGAGCGTCTTCCAGACCACGCCGCCCCAGCCCGCCTTGAAGGCGCGCTCGACGTTGTAGGCCTTGTCCGTCGGCGGCGCAGACGCCAGCCAGAAGGGGTTCGGGGACTTGATGCCGGCGAAGGTGTTGCGGAGATCAGCCATGTCTATTTCTCCCTTCAGGCGACGGCGACGGCGGAATTGGCCGCAGCGGCCAGCGCCTGGTTGATGGATTCGGCGGCGTCGCGGCCCTGGGCCACAGAGGTGACCGTCAGGTCCTCGCCGGCCTTGACGCAATCGCCGCCGGCCCAGACCCGGGCCATCGAGGTCCTGCCTTCCGCGTCGACGGCGATGCGCCCGCCATCGAGCCGCAGGTTGGGAACGCTCGCCGGGTCGAACGTCTGGCCGATCGCCTTGAAGATCTGGTCGGCCGCGAGGATGCCGGTCTCTCCGGTGCCTGAGAGCTTGCCGTCCTGCATTTCGGTGTATTCGACCTCAATGCCGGCCACGCGGCCATCCTTGCCGATGACGCGCCTGGGCTGCAGCCAGTGGCGGATCATCACGCCCTTGGAGGTCGCGAGCTCCTGCTCGAATTCCGAGGCGTTCATGTCTTCCTTGCCGCGGCGATAGCAGATCGTGACCTCCTCGGCGCCGAGAAGCTTCGCCTGCACGGCGGCGTCGATCGCCGTCATGCCGCCGCCGATGACGACGACACGCCGGCCGACCGCGATGTCGCCCTTGTCCTCCACCTGGCGCAGGGCGGCGATGAAATCGACCGCATCCTCGACGCCGGAAAGCTGCTCGCCTTCGACCCGCAGCGCATTGACGCCGGCGAGACCTATGCCGAGGAAGACCGCGTCGAAGTTCTCCGCCAGTTCGCCGAGCGTGAAGTCGCGGCCCAATTTCTGGCCGTTGCGGATCTCGATGCCGCCAATCGCCAGCAGGTAGTCCACCTCGCGCTGGGCGAAGTCGTCCGTCGTCTTGTAGGTGGCGATGCCGTATTCGTTGAGGCCGCCCGGCTTGACGCGCGCATCGAAGATGATGACGTCATGGCCGTTCATGGCGAGACGGTGGGCGCAGGCGAGGCCGGCGGGGCCGGCGCCGACCACGGCGATGCGGCGGTGGGTGCGCTCAGGCCGTTGGTAGAACTGGATGTCGCGTTCCATCGCCGTGTCGGTTGCGTGGCGCTGGAGGAGGCCGATTTCGACGGGGCGGTCTCCGGCGGTGTTGCGCACGCAGGCCTGCTCGCACAGCGTTTCGGTGGGACAGACGCGCGCGCACATGCCGCCGAGGATGTTCTGGTCGAAGATCGTCTTGGCCGCGCCGACAGCATTGCCGGTCGAGATCTGGCGGATGAACATCGGGATGTCGATCGCGGTCGGACAGGCCGTCATGCAGGGCGCGTCGTAGCAGAAGTAGCAGCGGTCGGAGGCAACAAGGGCCTGGTGTCGGTCCAGCGGCGGATGCAGGTCGGTGAAGTTCTTTTCGTAGTCGGCGGGCGAAAGCCTGCCCCCCATGATTCCGGATATGCTCGTTCCCATTATTGTCTCCCATTGCGTGGGCTTTTGACTGGAGAAACGGTAACACGGTTTATTTTTTTATCAAACGGTAAAATTTTGGCCAGAAATACCGGATTTCCAGGGCCTGGGAGGGTGAAAAACTTGAGCGCTGCGGTTGTGTTTCAGCCTGCCGAAACGGGCGGTTTTCCGTTTCGTCCCGCAGCCTGCAAGACGGGTTTGACAGGGCGGGGGAAATGATGGCAGCAAATCCCACGAGCAGGTTAGAGGTCTGAAAGCGATGGCAAGGCGAACCGAAACGGGCGGCAGGCTGGACGACGCGGCGCGGGCCGGGTGGCTCTACTACGTCGCCGGTCGCACACAGGACGAAATTGCCACTGCCATGGGCATTTCGCGCCAGTCGGCGCAGCGGCTCGTCTCGCTCGCAGTCGCCGAACGGCTGATCAAGGTCCGGCTCGATCATCCGATCGCCGAGTGCCTCGAGTTGGCGCAGCGCCTCAAGGAGCGATTCGCCCTCGTCCATGTGGACGTGGTGCCGACCGACCCGGCTTCGACGTCGACCACGGTCGGCATCGCCGAGGCCGGGGCGGCGGAGATCGAACGCTGGCTCAAGCGGCCGGAGCCGATCGTGCTTGCGGTAGGCACGGGGCGCACGCTCAAGGCGGCGATCGACCAGTTGCCGGCGATGGAATGCCCGCAGCACCGCATCATGTCGCTGACGGGCAACATCGGCCCGGATGGTTCGGCAGCCTACTACAACGTCATCTTCAGCATGGCCGATGCGGTCAAGGCTCGGCATTTCCCGATGCCGCTGCCGGTGCTCGTCTCCTCGGCCAAGGAGCGCGACCTGCTGCACCAGCAGAGCCTGGTGCAGTCGACCCTGAAGCTGGCACAGGAGGCCGACGTTGCCTTCGTCGGCGTCGGCGAACTCGGCCCTGACGCGCCGCTTTGCGTCGACGGTTTCCTTGATCGGGAGGAAATGGCGCAACTGATGGCGCAAGGGGCGGCGGGGGAAATCTGCGGCTGGATGTTCGACCGCGAGGGGAAGCTCCTGTCCGGCAGCATCAACGAGCGCGTCGCCTCCGTTCCGCTTCCCTCCCGCGATAACGCCGCGGTCATCGGGCTTGCCAAGGGAAGCCGCAAGCATCTGGCGATCCTCTCGGCACTGAAGGGGCGGATGATCAACGGCCTCATCACCGACGAGGCGACGGCGAAGTATCTGCTGTCGGCGTAAGCTGCGGGCGAAAATGCCCGGCGCCGCCTTGTCCTCCCTCTCCGTCGCCATAGTTGATAGGGCGCGAACCCACCGAGGTGCGACCACGACGGACCGGCGCACGATGCGGCCGGCAAGGGAGAATCAGATGAAAATCCAGAAGAACGGATCGGCCCACTGGAGTGGGGGCCTCAAGGACGGAAAAGGCCAGATTTCCACGCAGAGCGGCGCGTTGAAGGACTACCCATACGGCTTCGCCGCGCGGTTCGAGGGCGTTCCTGGCAGCAACCCGGAGGAACTGATCGGTGCCGCCCATTCCGCCTGCTTCACCATGGCGCTGTCGCTGATCCTCGGCGAAGCCGGGCTGACCGCCGACAGCCTGGAAACCAAGGCCGACGTCACGCTGGAGAAGGTCGCCGACGGCTTCGCCATCACCGCGATCGACCTGAACCTGCGCGGGGTGGTGCCGGGCGCCGACGAGGCGACCTTTACGGAGCTTGCCAACAAGGCGAAGGCGGGTTGCCCGGTGTCGAAGGCGCTGGCGGCGGTTCCGATCAGCCTCGTCGTCTCGCTCGGATAGGCCCGAGGGGCAGGGCGTTCGGCAAAAGCCGTCACTTCGCCCGCTTGAAGGTCCATTTGACGACGTATTCGCCGTCGGCCTTCATCCTGGCCTTCGTCTTGAGCCGGACGGGGCCGCCAAGCGCTGCCTCTGCGGCCTCGAAGGCCTGCCGGGCCTCGGCAATCGCCTTGTGGTAGGCGCTGTTGTCGCGCCGCGGGCCCTCGGCGACCGCCTTGATCAGGGCGCGCATTTCCGGTGTGTCCTGGCCCGGCATATCCTTGCCCGGTGCGTCCTTGCCCATGGTCGATCGCGCTCCGTCACCGATGGCCGCGGTCGTTGCCGCGGCTGTGCTGAGGTACACCAACCGTCACGAGCGGATCAAGCCATTCCGGTGCTGTCCGGCCTGCCGGATGCCTGGTTCATGGGCGGAAGGCATTTTTCCCCAACGCCCTTTTCGATTGGAATTACCGCTATATATCAATCGCATGACCACGACTTTCGGCGGCGCAGCGTAAAATGGCCGTTGACATTTTGGGCAATAAGTTGAGTAATTGCCCACGAGCGAAGCAAATGCTCATAACCCTTCTGGGAGGAAGTCATGAATTTGAAGTCATTTCTGCTGGGCGCCTGCTCGGCTGTAGCCCTGTGCGGATTTGCGAATGCGGAGACCCTGACGATTGCCACCGTCAACAACGGTGACATGATCCGCATGCAGGGGCTGACATCGGAGTTCACCAAGGCCAACCCCGACATCCAGGTCGAGTGGGTCACGCTGGAAGAGAACGTCCTGCGCGAACGCGTGACGACGGACATCGCCGCCAGCGGCGGCCAATACGACATCGTCACCATCGGCAACTACGAGGTTCCGATCTGGGCCAAGCAGCAGTGGCTGCTGCCTCTCGACGGTCTCGGCGACGCCTATGACATCGACGACCTGCTGCCGGCGATCCGCGGCGGTCTCTCGGTCGACGGCAAGCTCTATGCCGCGCCGTTCTACGGTGAATCGGCGATGATCATGTACCGCAAGGACCTGTTCGAGAAGGCCGGCCTGCAGATGCCGGACAGCCCGACCTGGGAATTCATCGGCGAGGCCGCGCGCAAGATCACCGACCGCAACGCCGACATCGCCGGCATCTGCCTGCGCGGCAAGGCCGGCTGGGGCGAGAACATGGCCTTCGTCTCTGCGCTCACCAACTCGTTCGGCGGCCGCTGGTTCGACGAGAGCTGGAAGCCGCAGTTCGACCAGCCGGAATGGAAGGCCTCGCTGCAGTTCTATGCCGACCTGATGAAGGATGCCGGCCCGTCCGGTGCCTCCTCCAACGGCTTCAACGAGAACCTGACGCTGTTCCAGCAGGGCAAATGCGGCATGTGGATCGACGCCACGGTAGCTGCCTCCTTCGTCTCCAACCCGAAGGACTCGACGGTTGCCGACAAGGTCGGCTTCGCGCTCTTCCCGAACAAGGAAGGCGTTGCCAACCACGGCAACTGGCTGTGGTCGTGGAACCTCGCAATCCCGGCAAGCTCGCAGAAGGCCGAGGCCGCGCAGAAGTTCATCGCCTGGGCAACCAGCAAGGAATACACGGACCTCGTCGCCTCCAAGGAAGGCTGGGCCAACGTTCCTCCGGGCACGCGCACCTCGCTCTACAACAACGAGGAATACAAGAAGGCTGCCGCCTTCGCTGTACCCACCCTCGCTGCGATGGATGCCGCCGACATCACCAAGCCGACCATCAAGCCGGTGCCCTATACGGGCGGCCAGTTCGTCGCGATCCCGGAATTCCAGGCTCTCGGCACCACGGTCGGCCAGTTGTTCTCGGCTGTCATCGCCGGCCAGTCCTCAGTCGACGACGCGCTCACCGCCGCACAGGCCACTGCGACGCGCGACATGACGCGTGCGGGCTACATCAAGTAGGCTTCCTCCCGAGAAGCATGGGCTGTCCGGTCTTCGGACCGGGCGGCCCGCCCACTGGGAGGGGGCGGCCCTTTGCCTGCCGATGTCCGCCGGGCGTCAGATAACAAGAAACGCGAACTGCCACGCAGTCGTCCCCGCCTCACGCGGTGCATCGGCCACGCTGGCTCCAGGGAGGGTCGTTCAAGATGGCAACGCAGAATACCAAGTCGTTGGCACGCCTGATGATGGCACCCGCCGTCATCGTTCTCCTGGTGTGGATGGTCGTGCCGCTGGCGATGACGCTGTGGTACTCGTTCCAGAACTACAACCTGCTGACGCCACAGAACGTCAGCTTTGTGGGCTTCTCCAACTTCGTCTATTTCTACACCGATCCGGCCTTCTTCCAGTCGATCTGGAACACGCTCGTGCTGGTGCTCGGCGTGCTGCTCATCACCGTGGTCGGCGGCGTCGCGATCGCGCTTCTGATCGACCAGCCGATCTTCGGCCAGGGGATCGTCCGCATCCTGGTGATCTCGCCCTTCTTCGTCATGCCGCCGGTCGCAGCACTCGTGTGGAAGAACATGATCATGCACCCGAGCTACGGGGTGCTGGCGGATCTCGCGCGCTTCTTCGGCTTCCAGCCGATCGACTGGTTCGCGCATTACCCGCTCTTTGCGATCATCATCATCGTCGCCTGGCAGTGGCTGCCGTTCGCCACGCTGATCCTGCTCACCGCGCTGCAGTCGCTGGACAGCGAGCAGAAGGAAGCGGCCGAGATGGACGGGGCCAATGCGTTCAACCGCTTCATCTACCTGACGCTGCCGCATATTTCGCGCGCGATCACCGTCGTCATCCTGATCCAGACGATCTTCCTGCTCGGCATCTATGCGGAAATCCTGGTCACCACAAACGGCGGCCCGGGCTATGCCTCCACCAACCTCACCTTCCTGATCTACCGCACCGCGCGTCTCGGCTATGACGTCGGCGGCGGCGCTGCCGGCGGCATCATCGCCGTCGTGCTCGCCAATTTCGTCGCCATCTTCCTGATGCGCGCCGTCGGCAGAAACCTGGACCGATAGGAGAAGATCATGGCCCGTACCGTTTCCAGAGGAAGCAAGATCGGCTGGACCATCGCCGCGTGGGTCGTGGCGCTGCTGATCTTCTTTCCGATCCTCTATGCCTTCATCACCAGCCTGAAGACGGAGCCGGAGGCGATCGCCGGCTTCAGCCTGATCCCGTCCGGCACGTTCGAGAACTACATCACGGTGCAGACGCAGCGGGATTACTTCAAGCCGTTCATGAACTCGGTGGTGCTGTCGATCGGCTCGACCATCCTGGCGCTGCTGTTCGCCATCCCCGCCGCCTGGTCGATGGCGTTCTCGCCGACCAAGCGGACGAAGGACATCCTGATGTGGATGCTGTCCACCAAGATGATGCCGGCGGTGGCGGTGCTGATCCCGATCTTCATCCTGTTCCGTAATTTCGGCCTGCTCGATACCCACATCGGCCTGACCGTGATGCTGACGCTGATCAACCTGCCGATCGTCGTGTGGATGCTCTACACCTACTTCCGCGAGATCCCCGGCGAGATCCTCGAGGCGGCCCGGATGGACGGCGCCTCGCTGTGGAAGGAGATCGTCTACGTGCTGACGCCGATGGCGGTGCCGGGCATCGCCTCGACGCTGCTGCTCAACATCATCCTTGCCTGGAACGAGGCCTTCTGGACGATCCAGTTGACGACCACCAACGCGGCGCCGCTGACGGCCTTCATCGCCTCCTTCTCCTCGCCGCAGGGCCTGTTCTGGGCAAAACTCTCGGCGGCCTCCACCATGGCGATCGCGCCGATCCTCATCCTCGGCTGGTTCAGCCAGAAGCAACTCGTTCGCGGCCTCACCTTCGGCGCGGTTAAGTAAGGGCACGATCCATGGGCAGCATTACCCTCAACAAAGTGTCGAAGACCTTCGGCGAAGCCACGGTCATCCCCTCCATCGACCTGGAAATCCACGACGGCGAGTTCGTCGTCTTCGTCGGCCCATCGGGCTGCGGCAAGTCCACACTGCTTCGCCTGATCGCGGGACTGGAGGACACGTCGGGCGGCCGGATCCTGATCGACGGCAAGGACGTCACCGGCAACGCGCCGGCGGAGCGCGGGCTTGCGATGGTGTTCCAGTCCTATGCGCTCTATCCGCATATGAGTGTCAGAAACAATATCGCCTTCCCGTTGAAGATGGCCAAGCTCGACAAGGCTGCGATCGACAAGAAGGTCGAGGATGCGGCGCGGGTGCTGAACCTCACGGACTATCTCGAGCGGCGCCCCTCGCAGCTTTCCGGCGGCCAGCGCCAGCGCGTCGCCATCGGCCGCGCGATCGTTCGCGAGCCGTCGGCCTTCCTGTTCGACGAGCCGCTCTCCAACCTCGATGCCGCGCTGCGCGGGACGATGCGCCTGGAGATCAGCGAACTGCACAACACGCTGAAGACGACGATGATCTACGTCACTCACGACCAGGTCGAGGCCATGACCATGGCCGACAAGATCGTCGTGCTCAACCGCGGCAACATCGAGCAGGTCGGCTCGCCGCTCGATCTCTACCGCACGCCGCGCAACCTCTTCGTCGCAGGCTTCATCGGCTCGCCACGGATGAACCTGATCCAGGGCGAGATCGCCAAGGGCCACGGCGCGCACACGATCGGCGTGCGGCCCGAGCACATCGATCTTTCGACCTCGGCCGGTGCCTGGCGCGGCACGGTGGGCGTCGCCGAGCACCTCGGCTCGGACACCTTCCTGCACGTGACCGCGGACGGCATCGGCACGCTGACCGCGCGTGTCGGCGGCGACCTGCCCGTCCGGCACGGCGACCAGGTCTATCTCACCCCGCAGGAAGGCCGGATCCACCGCTTCGACGACAAGGGAATGGCAATCAAGTGACTGGAACTGCGATGAAGAGACTGGATGGAAAGAGTGCGCTGATCACCGGTTCGGCGCGCGGGATCGGCCGCGCCTTCGCCGAGGCCTATGTGCGCGAGGGCGCACGGGTTGCGATCGCCGACATCAATATCGAGCGGGCGCGGCAGACCGCGGGCGAGATCGGCGCTGCCGCCTATGCGGTGCAGATGGACGTCACCAGCCAGCAGTCGATCGACGATGCGGTCGGCGCCTGCGTGACTGAAGCCGGCGGCATCGACATCCTGATCAACAATGCTGCCCTGTTCGACCTCGCGCCGATCGTCGAGATCACCCGCGAGAGCTACGACCGGCTGTTTTCGATCAATGTCGCCGGCACGCTGTTCACGATGCAGGCGGTGGCAAAACAGATGATCGCGCAGGGACGCGGCGGCAAGATCATCAACATGGCGAGCCAGGCCGGCCGGCGCGGCGAAGCGCTCGTCGCCGTCTACTGCGCCACCAAGGCGGCCGTCATCAGCCTGACCCAGTCGGCCGGGCAGAACCTGATCAGGCACCGCATCAACGTCAATGCGATCGCGCCCGGCGTCGTCGATGGCGAGCACTGGGACGGCGTCGATGCGCTCTTCGCCAAATACGAGAACCGGCCGCTCGGCGAGAAGAAAAAACTGGTCGGGCAGGAGGTGCCGTTCGGCCGGATGGGGACGGCGGCAGACCTCACCGGCATGGCGATCTTCCTCGCCTCGGCGGAGAGCGACTACGTCGTAGCACAGACCTACAATGTCGACGGCGGCAACTGGATGAGCTGACAAGGCTTTGCCGCCCTTGCCGCGGCAGCCGATGCGATGAAGGAGAGCCGATGGCCGCCGATGGCGGGCGCCGGCGGAGACAAGCTTGCGCCCAGCGCCCCGGATGCGGGCCGGGCCCGCGCGTGACCGGAAGGAAACGACCATGACCATCAAACTGTCGCTGGAAAATCTCGAAACGGTGAAGAACACCGCGGGCGTCCCCTCCTATCCGCGATCGGCACTGAAGGCGGGTATCGTCCACTTCGGTGTCGGCAATTTCCACCGGGCGCACCAGGCGGTCTATCTCGACGACCTGTTCAACGCCGGCCGCGACCACGACTGGGCCATCATCGGCGCCGGCGTGCTCCCCTCCGACGAGGCGATGCGGGCCAAGCTCGCCGGCCAGGACTATCTGACGACGGTGGTCGAGCAGGACAACAGCCGCACCGGCGCGCATGTGACCGGGGCGATGATCGACTACCTCAAGCCCGGCGACGTGGCGGCCGTCGTCGCCCAGCTCGCCGATCCCGCCATCCGCATCGTCTCGCTGACGATCACCGAGGGCGGCTATTTCATCGATCCGGCCTCGGGCGTGTTCAACCCGGCCCATCCGGCGATCGCTGCGGACGGCGAGAACCCGGACGATCCGAAGACCGTGTTCGGCCTCATCCTCGCCGGGCTGAAGGCGCGCCGGGACAAGGGCATCGCTCCCTTCACCATCATGTCCTGCGATAACATCCCCGGCAACGGCGAGGTCACGCACGCCGCCATCTCCGGCCTCGCTCGACTCTCCGACCTGGATTTTGCCGATTGGATCGACGCCAACGTGGCCTTTCCGAACGGGATGGTGGACCGGATCACGCCGGCGACCGGGCCGCGCGAGATCGGGATCGTCGCCGACGAATACGGGATCGACGACCAGTGGCCGGTGTTCTGCGAGGAATTCAAGCAGTGGGTGCTGGAGGACAAGTTCCCGCAGGGGCGGCCGGCGCTGGAGACGGTGGGCGTGCAGTTCGTGCCCGACGTCGCGCCCTACGAGCACATGAAGATCCGCATTCTCAACGGCGGCCACGCGGCGATCGCCTATCCGGCGGCGCTGCTCGACATCCATTTCGTCCATGAGGCGATGGAGGACGACGATATCCGTGCCTTTCTCGCCAAGCTGGAGAAGGAGGAGATCATCCCGGTGATCCCGCCGGTGCCGGATACCGATCTCGGCGACTACTTCACGCTCATCGAGAAGCGCTTCTCCAACCCGAAGATCGGCGACACGATCCCGCGGCTGGCGCAGGACGGCTCCAACCGCCAGCCGAAGTTCATTCTTCCCTCGACCGCGGACCGGTTGGGGCGCGGCGAGGACGTGGTCGGCCTGTCGCTCGTCTCGGCGCTGTGGTGCCGCTATTTCGCAGGCACCTCCGACAGCGGCAAGGCGATCGTCTTCAACGATGCGAACGCCGAGCGGCTGCAGGCGGCGGCGTTGAAGGCCAAGGACGACCCGGCCGCCTTCCTTGCGCTTTCCGACATCTTCGGCGAGGTTGCGGCCTCGGAGCTGTTCCGTCGGCGATTCGCCAGGGCGCTTGCGACCCTGTGGGAGAAGGGGACGCGCCAGACGCTGCGGCTCTATCTCGACGACAAGCTCGCGGACTGAGGCCGCGCAACGGTACGCCGCATCCGCGGCCGGAAGTGGGTTTTGAGACGATGGCGGCAGGTCCGGTCGAACTGGTGATTTTCGATTGCGACGGCGTTCTCGTCGACAGCGAGCCGATCTCTCTGGCCGTTCTCGTCGAGGCGCTCGACGTCGCGGGCGTCAGCATGGGCGCGGACGAGGCGGCCGAACGCTTCCTCGGCAAGAGCCTGAAGACCATGTCGGAGATCCTGCACGACGAGTACGGCCTGGCGGTCGACGATCACTTTCTCGAAGGCATGCGCAAGACGCTCTATGCGCGCTTCCGCGAGGAACTGCAGCCGATCGAGGGCATCCGCCGGGTGGTCGAGGCGCTGCCGGTCTCCTGCTGCGTCGCCTCCTCCAGCCAGCCCGAGCGCATCCGCCTGTCGCTGTCCGTGACGGGGCTGATCGACTGCTTCGAGCCGCATATCTTTTCCGCCAGCATGGTGCGTAACGGCAAGCCTGCGCCGGACCTGTTCCTGCATGCGAGCGGCGCCATGGGGGTCTCGCCCGACGCCTGCGTCGTCGTCGAGGACAGCCCCGCCGGCGTGATGGCAGCGCAGGCGGCCGGCATGCGGGTCTGCGCCTTTGCCGGGGGATCGCACGCAAGGACCAGCCGGCATCGCGACGCGCTCTCCGTCCTGAGACCCGACGTCCTGTTTGACGACATGCGGGATTTGCTCCAGTTTGTCGGCAACGCACAGCCGACGGGAACATGATTTCATGCGTGATCTGATCGTTGCGGTCGACATCGGGACCGGAAGCGCCCGTGCCGGCGTCTTCGATCGGGCCGGCGCCCTGCTCGAGCGCGCCGAGCAGCCGATCGCGATGAACCGGCCGCGGGAAAACGTCGCCGAGCACGATTCGGAAGACATCTGGAGAGCGGTATGCGGGGCGGTACGCGCGGCCTGCGCGGCGGCCGGCACGGCTGCGGAAAGGGTGGCGGCGCTCGGCTTCGACGCGACCTGTTCGCTCGTCGTGCGCGACCGCGAGGGCAGCCAACTCGCCGTCTCGGGCGGCGAGGACCGGCGCTGGGACACGATCGTCTGGCTTGATCACCGTGCGCTCGACGAGGCCGATTTCTGCACGGCCACGCAGCATCCGGTGCTCGACCACTCCGGCAAGGTCATGTCGCCGGAAATGCAGATGCCGAAGCTGATGTGGCTGAAGCGCCACCAGCCGGAGCAGTGGGCCAGCGCCGGCTATTTCTTCGACCTCGCCGACTTCATGACCTGGAAGGCGACTGGCTCGACGGGCCGCTCGCGCTGTACCATCACCTCGAAGTGGAACTACCTGGCGCATGAACAGGACGGCTGGCGGGAGGACTTCCTCGACCGGATCGGGCTGCCGGACCTGCGCAAGCGCGGGACGCTGCCGAACGAGACGATCCCGGTCGGGGCGCCGGTTGGACACTTGAGCGAACGGGCCGCAGCCGAACTCGGGCTCGAAACCGGCTGCGTCGTCGCCGCCGGCATGATCGACGCCTATGCCGGGACGCTGGGGGTGCTTGGCCAGTTCGCCGGCGAACCGCGCGCGCTCGAACGCCAACTGGCGCTGATCGGCGGCACGTCCAGCTGCGTCGTCGCCTTTTCGCGTGAGAAGAAATTCGGCTTCGGCATGTGGGGTCCCTACTATGAGGCCGTCCTGCCGGGGCTCTGGCTTGTGGAAGGGGGCCAGTCGGTGACCGGCGGGCTGCTCGACCATATCGTCAGGCTCCACAGCGCCGGCGGCGAGCCGACGCCTGCCACCCACCAGCGGATCGTCACACGCATCCGCGAACTGCGGGCTTTGGAGGGTGACGATTTCGCAGCAAGGCTGCACGTCCTGCCGGACTTCCACGGCAACCGGTCGCCACTCGCCGACCCGCACGGGCTCGGCGTCATCAGCGGCCTGTCGCTGGACGCGACGTTCGACAGCCTGTGCCGGCTATACTGGAAGACCTGCGTCGCCATCGTGCTCGGCATCCGCCGCGTGATCGACGAGCTCGGCGAATGCGGCTACGCGCTGGAGACCCTGCACGTGACCGGCGGCCACCTCCACAATCCGCTGCTGATGGAACTCTACAGCGACGTGACCGGCTATCGGGTGGTGGTGCCGAAGACCAGCGATTCCGTGCTGCTCGGAACGGCGATGGCAGCCTCGGTCGCAGGCGGCCTCCATCCGGACCTCGCAGCAGCCGGAAAGGCCATGCATCCGGGCGGGGAGGAGCGTCCTTCCGATCCTGCCAGGCGCGCGTTCTATGATCGCGAGTATCGCCGGTTCCTGGCACTTTATCGCCACCGCGACGAGCTGGAAAAAATTGTCTGAGGTGTGAGAAAAAAATTAGAAGGGTGCGGAACCTTTTTTCTGCTGCGGTGTTTTTACCGTGTCACCGGCATGCGCATTCCCCCAGTGCGAGGCCCTCGAAGCCGGTGAACATAGCCGCTCGCCGTGTCCCCTCCGGCTTGCGGGAATTTAGGCAGCCAGCGCCCCCCGCGCTGGCTGCTTTTATTTTTTGTCACCGGCAGATCGCGTGACGGCAGCAGAGACGAAAAAAGGACGAGGCGGAGGCCTCGTCCTTAGGGGGCGCTGCAATGGAACAGGTCAAACGAGTCAGGCAGCGACCGCGTGGATCTGCTTGGTCATCAGCGCCTGGTTGATCAGGACCTTTACGGTCTCGGGATGGAACGGCTTGCTGATCAGATAAGCCGGTTCCGGGCGTTCGCCGGTCAGAAGCTTTTCGGGATAGGCGGTGATGAAGATGACGGGCAGGTCGGTACGGGCGAGGATGGAGTTGACGGCGTCGATGCCGGAGCTGCCGTCGGCGAGCTTGACGTCGGCGAGAATGAGGCCGGGCCTGGTCTCGGCCCACAGTTTCTCCGCTTCGGCCTGCGTGCGGGCGATGCCGGTCACGCGATGGCCCATGTCGCTGACCATGTCGGCCAGGTCCATGGCGATCAGCGGTTCATCCTCGATGATCATGATGCCGATCTCGGCTTGCGCGGCAATCTCGCGGAAGGCGGTATCGAGCAGCGCGCGGACCTCGGCTTCGTCGGTTTCCAGGATCTCGGCGGCATGTGTGGTCGGGAAGCTCTCCATCGTCACCAGGAGAAGCGCCTGGCGGACGCGGGGCGGGACCGCGCCGAGATCGACCGAAGCCCCGGCGCCGGGGCGCAGCGATACGGAATCGCTGACGGAAACGGGCAGCGACGAGATCATCCGCGACAGCAGCCGAAAAAGGCGCACGCGGTCGTCATCGACATTGGCAAAGACGGCGGGATCCATCAGGATCGCTTCGAGCGTGGCGGCGACATAGGCGTCACCCGAAGCCTGCGTGCCCGTGAGCGCGCGGGCGTAGCGGCGCAGGTTTGGCAGATGAGGCGTTATGCGGTCGGAAATCGGCATCGGATGCTCCCCTGGGATGCGGACGGCTAAACTGTCGGTCAACCGGAGAACGAGCGCGGCGAATTTTGGTTCCACCAACCGGAACCTTTTTCGGACAAGGGCATTCTCGTATTGAATTCCCTTGTGGGGACAATGGAAGCAGTTGAAAGTCAGAGATGTGAAACAACAGCTAAGACAAGAATTCCCGATGACGCCAGAGGGGACTGAAGGGCAGATCGCCCACAAGCTTCGCTCTTTTTATCTTTCCGTCCAGGAAGAGCCGATACCACAGAAATTCCTCGATCTTCTCGAAAAGCTCGACCTTGCCGAGCAGCGGGAGAGGAGCGCCGTCAAGCAGCGGGTGGGGAGCGAAGATCTGTGAGCGGATTGGAACCGGCCAACACTTTCAAGCGCGAGTTGCTCTCGATCCTTCCCAGTCTGAGAGCCTTCGCCATCTCGCTCGTCGGTCGCCATCACGAGGCGGACGACCTGGTGCAGGACACCATCATGAAGGCCTGGGCCAAGCAGGAGCAGTTCGAGATGGGCACCAACATGAAGGCGTGGCTGTTCACGATCCTTCGCAACGAACTCTACAGCAAGCTGCGCAAGCGCGGGCGCGAGGTGCAGGACAGCGATGGCCTGCTGACGGCGAATCTCGCCCAGCACCCTGCGCAATACGGCAAGCTCGACATGCAGGATTTCCAGCGGGCGCTGGAACAACTCCCGGATGAACAAAGGGAGGCAATCATCCTTGTGGGTGCGTCGGGTTTCTCCTATGAAGAGGCAGCTGAGATCAGCGGTTGCGCCCTTGGGACGATCAAGAGTCGCGTCAACCGTGCAAGGCAGAAGCTGCAGGAAATCCTGCAGATCACGAACGAAGGCGAATTTGGTCCGGACGCGGTGTCGGCACCGCTGACGTCCCGAGCCTTCCTTTCATAAGAGGGCGACGGTACCTGTCCTGGGCCGGCAGGTGAGGGCAGGTTTCGGAGAATAGTCATGCAGGCTTTCCGCATGGAGAAAAGGCACGCAGGGTCATCGTCCGCGTGGCCAACAGGCTTCCCATGATCAATCGGACATCGCCCACGCCGGTGGCCGTTGCCGCCGCCCTTGCCTCTCCGGCGCGCCTGGAGGCGGTGAAGGCGACGTTGCCTGCCTATGCCGGCCCGGATGCGGACTTCACGGATATCGCCGATCTCGCAGCCGGCCTGTTTTCCGCGCCGATCGCACTCGTCACCCTGATCGGCGAGACGACCCAGTGGTACCTCGCCCGCAGGGGCCTGGGCGAGGTCAGCTCCAGCGCGGCGGATACCTTCTGCGCCCGCCTGCTCGCGGAAGGGGGCGCACCCATCGTCGTTCCCGACGCGCGGGCCGACAGCAGGTTCTCCGACCTGCCGAGCGTCACCGGTGCGCCGCATGTGCGCTTTTACGCCGGCGCCCCGATCCTCCATTCCGGCCATCCGATCGGCAGCGTTTGCGTATTGGACGTCGAGGCTTGCGCCGGCGCGGGCGACGACGCGCTGTTGCATTTGCAGCAGCTTGCCAAGCTTGCAGGCTCGCTTCTGTTCCTCAAGGAGGAGGCGCGGCGCAGGGCGCTGGCCAATGCGGAAATCGCACGCGAAGAGCAGCGGCATGCCGCGGCACTCAACGCCGCCAATGTCGGAAGCTGGCTGTGGGACATCCGGACCGGGATGGTGATCGGCAATGCGCCGCTCTTGCGGATGCTGGACCTCAAGCGCGGGGAGAACCTGACGGCGCGCCAGATCTTCGCGGCGATCCACGCCGCCGACAGGACCGCCACCATCGAAAAGCTGCGCAAGGCGCTGGAAACCGGCGGCGAGTACGATGGCATGTTTCGGGCGGGATCGACTGGACGCTGGCTGCTGGGTCGCGGGCGCGTCCACGAATGGGACGCGGACGGAAAGCCTTCCATGTTCCTCGGCATCACGCTGGACGTCACCGAGGGGCAGATCGCCTCGGAACGGATGCGGCTGTTGCTGCGTGAACTCAACCATCGGGTCAAGAACACGCTCGCCATGCTGCAATCGCTGGCGCGCCAGACGCTGCGGCAGACCAAGGACCCGGAGGCCTTCATGGCGGCCTTCGCCGGGCGGCTGCAGTCGATCTCCGAGGCGCATGGGCTGCTCAGCGACAACGAATGGGGCAAGATCACGCTGACCGCCCTGTTGCAGGCGCAGATACGCCCCTTTGTCGACGATTTCGAAAGACAGGTGGAAATCCACAAGGACGAGGTCCAGCTCGGTCCCGACCAGTCGATCGGACTGGGGCTCGTTCTGCACGAGCTCGCCACCAACGCGCGCAAATACGGCGCGCTCTCCGTACCCGGCGGCAAGCTGGTGATCACTGCGCGCGTCGTGCGCGAAGACGGCCAGTCGGTGCTGTACATGACGTGGCACGAAATGGGCGGGCCGCACGTCGAGCCGCCGCAGCGCCGGGGCTTCGGGCTGATCCTGATCGAGCGCAGTCTCGACAAGGTGCTCGGCAGCAACGTGCACCTTGAATTCCTGCCGAGCGGCCTCACCGCGATCATCAGGCTGCCGCTAGACCAGGTGTGAGAGGCACGCAGCCGGCTTGAACCGACCGCCCGTTGCTTCAATGGACAAACCGACCGGCCCGTCATCTCGGGCCGATCGGTCTGTCCTGATGTTTCAAGGTTTTCGGGAGGATCAGTCGTCGTCGCGCCTGCGTCCGCCCGGACGCAGGAACAGCGCCAGCGCGACGCCGAGGGCTGCGGTCGCAAGTGGATTGCGTGCAGCGCTGCCGGCCGCGATCGCCGCAAACTGCGTGCGTGCGCGCATCTGCTGGCGCCGCCTGCGGCGGAGCCTTGCGTCACGGTTGTTCAGGTAGAGCAGGACGGCAATGAGAACGAGCGCCAGGGTCGCCACACCGCCCGCGAGCCCGAGCAGGGCGGGCACCGTGCCGTAGCGCTGGGCGAGGGCGACCGAGATTGCCGCGACCGCAAGCGCATAGGCGGTCAGCAGGAGCAGGCCGGCAATGCCCGCGAAGATGGCATTGCGCTTCGAGCGCTGCAGGGTTTCCTCTATCCTGTCCTCGACCCGGAAGAACATGTTCTGGGCGAGGGCGGTTACGATCGACAACATGAATTCCCGCTCCTGGATGTGATTTTCGTCGCGCCTTGCCGGTCAGGGGACTGGTTCTCCCGTCAGTGGCGCACCCTGCTGTTCATTCCGCTGCCAGACCTGCCGACAGCGCCGCGGCGATCAGGCCGCGGCAGCTTTGTGGGACGGCGGCGATTGCCGCATGCACGCGTCAGGCGATTTCCCCAAAGGCGGATGTCAGCGCCGCAGGATGGCGGCGATGACGAAACCGGCGACGGCGGCGGCGCCGAGGGTGGCAAAAGGATGCTCCTTGACGGTGCGACGTACCTCGCGGCCGGTATCCTTGTAGCGCGACGTCAGTTCGGCCAGGATGTCCTCGCCGCTTGCGATCAGCTCATCGAGGCCGTCGGTCGCGTCGGAGCGGGCCTGCCTGGCGTTCTCACGCGCATT
Organism: Mycoplana azooxidifex; assembly: GCF_014196765.1. Classification (GTDB taxonomy): domain Bacteria; phylum Pseudomonadota; class Alphaproteobacteria; order Rhizobiales; family Rhizobiaceae; genus Mycoplana; species Mycoplana azooxidifex. The sequence continues at coordinate 75,586 of NZ_JACIEE010000011.1, read as the reverse complement.
CTTGCGGAACATCGAGAAGCGGTCGCGGGCGCCCTCGGCCCCATCGGCCACGTCCTGTGCGACGAGCTTGGCCAGCGTGGAAATCTGGTCGCGCAGCTCGGCGATCTGGTCCTCGACCGTTTCAGCTGCCTCGGAAACCGTGCGGTCCTTGCCGCGGGAGAACATTCCGGATGCCATTACACCCTCCTTTGCCTGTTTGAACGCAAAACTAAAGTTGTGCCGGCACAACAACGTCGACGGGCTGGAAAGGTTCCGCTCCTATGCGGTGAGAGAGGTCCTACAGAACAGCCGTCTGCGGCAGAATGAACGGAGTTCCCGCGGCAGGCAAGCCACTGACGCGCATGCGGCAACCGAAGACCTCTTCCATGGCTGCGTCGGTCAGCACCTCGGCCGGCGCTCCCGCGGCGATCGCCTTTCCCTTCTTCATCATCACCATGTGATCGGCGTACATCGCCGTCAGGTTGAGGTCGTGCATGACGGCGATCACCCCGCCGCCGCGCGCGCAATAGTCCTTTGCCAGCTGCATGATGGTCAGCTGGTGGCGGATGTCGAGGCTGGAAACGGGCTCGTCGAGCATCAGGAAGCAGGGCATGCCATCAAGGACGGGGTCCCAGATCTGCGTCATCACGCGCGCGAGCTGGACGCGCTGCTGCTCGCCGCCGGAAAGCTCCTGGTAGAAGCGGCCCTCGAATCCCTCCAGATCGACGGCGGCAAGCGCCTCGGCGGCGATCGCCTGCGCATGCGCGGCGTCATTGTTCAGCCCGGTCGAAAGCCCCATGCGCACGATCTCGCGAACGGTGAAGGGAAAGGCGATCGTGGTCGCCTGCGGCAGCACGGCCCGGCGCGTGGCAAGCTGCCAGGGCTCGAGCTTGCGGATGTCGTCGCCATTGATCGTCATCTCACCGGTGCTGGCGATCTCGCCGGCGATAGCCTTCATCGTCGTGGTCTTGCCGCTGCCGTTCGGGCCGACGATCGCCGTCACCTGGCCGGCCTTGGCCGTGAGCGACAACGTATCGACGATCAGCTTGCCGGAAAGCCGGACGGAGAGGTTCTTGGCGCAAATCATGTCGGATCCGATTGGGTTTGGCCGCCCGCCGTCGTCACAGCCCGGTGGACGCGCGGTGCCGCAGCAGCACCCAGAGGAAGAACGGCGCGCCCGCGAGCGCGGTGACGATGCCGATCGGCAGCTCGGCCGGTGCGACGATGGTGCGGGCGAACATGTCCGCGGCCAGGAGCAGGATGCCGCCAAGGAGGGCTGCGGCGGGCAGCAGGTAGCGGTGGTCGGGGCCGATGATCATGCGCAGGATATGCGGAACGACGATGCCGACGAAGGCGATGCCGCCGCTGACGGCCACGGAGGCGCCGATCGCCGCGGCGACGCTGACGACGGCGATGTTCTTCAGCTTCTGGACCTTGACGCCCATGTGGAAGGCGGTCGCCTCGCCCAGCGTGATCGCGTTCAGCCCGCGGGCGAGAAACGGCAGAACCGCGAGCGAGAGCAGGATCACCGGGCCGGCGGTCAGCACCTTCGGCCAGGTCGAGCCGGCCAGCGAGCCAAGGCTCCAGAACGTGACGTCGCGAAGCTGGCGGTCGTCGGCCACGTAGATCAGCACGCCCGTGACGGCGCTCGCCAGTGCCGCGATCGCCAGGCCGGCCAGCAGCATGGTGGCGACCGAGGTCTGGCCGTGCAGCGTGGCGATGCGGTAGAGCAGGAGGGTCGCGGCCAGCCCCCCGGCGAAAGCGGCCAGCGGCAAAGCAAAGGGGCCGACGAGGCCGAGGAGGGCTGCCGGCAGCGCCCCGCCGAGCACGATCATCAGCACTGCGCCGAGTGCCGCACCCGACGAAATGCCGATCAGGCCGGGATCGGCCAGCGGATTGCGGAACAGTCCCTGCATCACCGCGCCCGACACCGCGAGTGCCGCGCCGATCAGGAGCCCGAGCAGCGCGCGGGGCAGGCGGATGTCGATGACGATGATGCGGTCGCGCTGGCTGAGCACCGAGGACGGCTCGCCGCTGACCAACGACAGGGCGACATCGACCACCGAGGCATCCGAGGCGCCTGTCGCCGTCGACAGCAAGAGGACGAGGAGCGTGAGTACGGCGAGTGCGGCGATGACCAGCCGCGCCCGGCCGGTCCGGTCTCCCCCGGCGCCAAGGCGCAGGCGGTGCGCCGTCATGCCCAGCATTCCAGTCTTTGCTGCATCACTGAGAGACATTGGCCTTGCCGTACAGCCGCTCGTTCAGGTCGCGGATCGCCGATGCGGTGCGCGGACCGAATCCCAGGAGCTCGAGGCTGTTCATGCGGATGATCGTCTTCGAGGCAGCCGCAGGCGTCAGCGCGATCGCCGGATGGGCCAGCAGTTGTTCGTCGCTGCCGTCGTGGCCGCCGCCGCGCGACATGACCATGATCGCGTCCGGCCTGGCGTCGACGATCGCCTCGTCGGCCATCGCCTTGTATCCGGGGAAGGCCGCGTCGGTGGCGTTGACGGCGCCGGCGAGCTTGAGGATGCCGTCGGCGGCGGTATGGGCGCCTGCCGCCATGATCTTTCCATCCTGGAAACTCAGGATGAAGAGCACGCGCTTGCGCTCGCTTTCGGGGCGCTTTGTCGCGTCTGCAATGGCCTTGTCGAGATCGGCGCCGACCTCGTTCGCTAGCGTCTTCGCCTTGTCCGGTACGCCGAGGAAATCGCCGACCGTGGCGATCTTGTCGAGGATGGCGGCACGGTCGTAGCCCTCGGGGACGGTCGTGAACGAGACGCCCGCATTCTTCAGGACCGCCAGCGCATCCGGCGGGCCGCTTCCCTCAATGGCGAGGATGGCGCTCGGATTGACCGCGAGCACGCCTTCGGGCGACAGCGCGCGCATGTAGCCGACATCCGGCAGGCTCATCGCTGCCTCGGGATAGGTGCTGGTGGTGTCGCGCGCTATCAGGCGGCCCTGCTCACCGAGCGCATAGACGATCTCGGTCAGGGCGCCGCCGATCACGACGATGCGCGAGGTATCGGCCTTCTGCGTCTCCTGCGCGGCAGCGGGGGAGGCGAGGCCCGCGGGCAGGAAAAAAGGCGCTGCGAGCGCCAAGGCCGTCAGGGCGAGTGCCGTGCGGCGCGATGTCTGGAAAAAGGGGAGCTTCATTTGGCGGGTCCTCAGGCTGCGACGCTGGCGTCGGCGCGCGGCAGGCCGTCGAGGATGTCGCGCCACGCCGCAAGCTCGACGTTTCCTTCCTTCCGCTTGCCGAAGAACTGGATGATCATCTCGCCCTTGGCGTCATAGGCCTCCAGCGAGGTGACGTGGCCGTCCTTGGTCGGCTTGCGCACGACCCAGCATTCGGAAATGTGATCCTGGCGCAGGTGGAGATGGAAGGTCGGATCCATCACGTTGATCCACGGCCCCATCGGCTCGACCTTGCCGATCGGACCCGTGTGGATCTGGATCGTGCCGTTGTTGCCGACGAAGCACATGATGTCCGTGCCCTTTTCGGCCGCGGCTCGCAGCAAGAACTCGGCCGCGTTGGAGGCGACCTGCCAGGCATAGTCCTCGCCGACGCTGCGAACGGCGTCCCGCCGGCCGATCTTGAGTTTCTTCAGCATGCCGAAGAACTGATGCGTGTCGGTCATCTCGCTCCAGTTCTGGCGCAGCACCGGAACGTCGACGGGACCGGTCTCGTCCGCATCGGATACGGATGGCTTCACTTCGACGAAGTCCTGCGACTGGTCTTCCAGCCGGAATTCGTCGACGAGCGCCAGGTAGGCATCGAGATTGGAGGCGGGGCGCAGGTGGATCTTCTGGACGGCGTTTCCGGCCGCGTCGAAATACTGCAGGCTGCGGCGGACCTCATCGCCTTCGCCCTTCTTGCTCACCGCAAATCCGTGCGCCCACACTTGCGGGAAGATGCGCAGATCGACGTTTTCGCCGAGCACGATCGAGGCATGCTGGCCGGCCGTGATCTTCTCGTAGACGCCGATCTTCTCGTGCACGGCGCTGTCGTTGCGGGTCAGCACCATGACCTCGCCGAGCGACGGCGCCTTTTCCAGCAGGCGGTTGGCGCTGCCGTCGATGCGCACGGCCGTCAGCCCGACCTCGGCTGCAATGAGCGCGGCTTCGGAGATGCCGAGCTGGACGGCAACGTCGCGCTCGCGCAGCTTGGGATTTTCCGCTCGGTAAGCGCGGATCTCGGAAGGGGTGGGGCGCTGCTTTTCCGTCATGGCGTCTGCCTGCTCACGTTCATCTGCTCAAAAATCATCGCACCCCCGTGGAGCGCCAGGCGGTAATCGCGGCTCCGGGCGCATCGTCCCGCAACAAATTTGCGAGCATTCACAGGGGATTGAACGTCGTTTCCGTTAAACTTTCTTGACTTTCATAGTCATATTTATTTATGGACGCAATACCGGATCGGCCGCTGGTTGAAATGCACCATGCAATCCACAATTGCTTCATTGTGGCGGCGCATGTCCGGGTTTTGTTCGTGTCCAACAGTCGAGGCGTCCCCGATGATCCGAAATGCAGCCCTGTCCGTGACGGCTTTGGCCCTGTCTGTTGCCCTGCCTGTGGCCCTGTCTGCCGCAAGCGCATGGTCGCAGGATGCCCAACCCGCCAAGGGCCTGCAGGTGGAGCTCAATGCGGTGGCGCCGTCTGAGCGCGGTTGCGTCTTCACCTTCGTGGTCGGTAACCAATTGGAGAAGAGCGTCGCGAGCGCCAAGTTCGAATTCGTGCTCTTCAACGGAACGGGAACGGTCGAGCGCATGATCGTGCTCGATTTCCGCGACCTGCCGCAGGGAAAGACGAAGGTGCGGCAGTTCGACCTGCCCGGCACGCAATGCGACAACGTCAAGCGGATCCTGATCAACGATTCCCCGGTATGCGAGGGCGAGGGCATTGCCGCCGGTGCATGCATGAGCGGCATCGTGACGCGCAGCAACACGCAGGTCGGTTTCGAAGGATAGACCGGGCGCGCGGCAGCGCGGTCGGGTCGAGTTAGGAATGAAGGTGTAGCCATGGCCGGCAGCAAGACAATCTGGAGCGCGGCGATCGTCCTGTCGCTGATCACGCATGCGGGTGCGGCTGCGATCCTGACGCTTTCTCCCGAGCCGGACCCGGATGTGGCACAGGTCGCCGGCGGCGCGGTCGTCGCCGAGGTGGCGATGCTTGGAAACAATGCCTTCGACGCAATCGAATCCGGCGCGCCGGACGAGATCCAGCCGACCGAGGAGATGGAGCCGGAGACGATCGAACCGGTTGCCCAGCCAGTGGCCGAGATCGAGCCGCAGGAGGTCGTTCCCGACGAGATCACGCCGAGCGAGGTTGCGCCGACGCCGGAGGCGGAGGAATTCGTTCCCGAGATGAGCGAGGCCATCGAGATCCAGGGCGCCGAGGTCGAGATCGCCGCCATTCCCGTTCCCGACATCAGGCCGGAGATCGTGGAAAAGCCGCCGGAGGCGATCCAGCCGCTGGAAAAGAAGGTCGAGAAACCGGCCGAGAAAAAGCCGGAGAAGAAAAAGGCCAAAAAATCCGGCGACAAGGGCAACAGCCCGCAGGCGGCAAAACGCGGCGAGGTCAACGGCTCCGACGGCGTCACGATGTCTTCGCCCGGTGGCCAGAAGAAGGGCAGCGCAACGGTCGGAAACGCCGCTGTCAGCAACTATCCGGGCAAGGTCCGCAGCAAGATCAATCGCGCCAAGCGGCGCGTGCGGGGTGCCGGCGTCGTGACGGTCGCCTTCACCGTCTCGTCCTCCGGCCAGGCCACCAGCATTCGCATTGCCAAGAGCTCTGGCGAGCCGGATGTCGACCAGGCGGCTATCGAGGCTGTCCGCCGCGCCGCACCGTTCCCGGAGATTCCGGCGGGCGCGGGCCGGTCGTCCTGGCCCTTCAACGTTCCGATCGTCTTCAAGCGATAGGCCTCAGGGCCGTGACGGGCGCGCTGGTCCAATGAGCGCGACTTGCGGTTGATCAAAAAAGATGATGAAATTTATCATGTTTATACTTTACTCCAGAAGTCATGTTTTGTAGGGTCGCGCAAATTGAAACGGGCTGCGGAGCCCAGAGCGCGAGGAACGACGCATGCATGCAGGCAAGGACGGCCAGCGCGAGGCAGTGCTGAGGGCGATGGTGACGGCGCGTGACGCACGGATCGCCGCCCTGGAAAAAGAGGTCGCCGCATTGAAGGCCCGCCTTTCCTCCGCATCGGCCAATGCCGGCGAGAGCAAGCCGCAGCCAGTGCGTCCTGCGGCCCCGGATCAGCGCGCGCAGCGGACCGTCGAGGTGACGCGGGTGAAGCGGCGAACCATCGAGATCGACCGCAGGGCCGAAAAGCAGGGCCAACAGGCGGACGGCACGTACGGCGATGCCTCGGCCAGGGCAGGGCTCGAGGGCCGCAACTTTCTCTATGTCGGCGGGCGGGACTGCCAGGTCGCGCATCTGCGCCAGATCGCAAGCTCGTTCGGCGCCAACCTGATCCATCACGACGGCGGCCTTCGCGAGGCGGTTTCGCGAATCGACAACGTTCTTCCTTCGGTCGACTGTGTGTTCTGCCCGATCGACTGCATCAGCCATGATGCGTGTCTCAGGGTGAAGACGGGCTGCAAGAAGTGGGAGAAGGCCTTCGTGCCGCTGCGCAACGGCAGCAAGTCCAGCTTCGAGCGGGCCCTGCAGAGCCTCAGCGATGGAACGCCGATACAATGAGCAGTGACAGGCCGGACGGCTTCATGATGATCGGCCTGCACAAGCTGGCCGCGCAGAACGGGGATGGCCTCATTCCCGAGCTCTACGCACTTTTGACGCGTGAGGCGCACATGCAGGCGGAGAGCCCGAACGTCTCCGTCTTTCCGGTGTGGGAAACGCGCTCGCCCGCGCGCGCCGTGCCGTTCGAGCCGGCCGACCAGCAGCAGATCGAGGCCGGCGACAATGTCGTCGCCTTCCCGCTGCTCACGGCTCTCGCCGGCCGGCGGAAGGACTCCGCCTGACGGGGTTCGCCTGACGTCTGCGGCACCGGCCATACCCAATCCGGCATGGCGGCGTCCCCGCATCGAGGCAAAACGCGTGGCGACCGTCGCGCGTTCTGGCGTGCGGGTTCGGGCGCCACTATTCAGGCCTCGATGTTCAGATGTCGCGCGGCTTCAGCAGGCTGCCGAGGGCGATCGCCAGCCAGCCGGCCATCATCAACGTGCCTCCGGTCGGGGCGGACATGGGGAACAGGCCGTGCCCCAGCGCGTGGCGCATCGCCAGGTCGCCCGCAAAAAGCAGCGTGCCGGCGGTCAGAAGGGCGGCGGCGAGCGGGGCGGTGCGCAGGCTCGGCCAGGCGGCGCAGAGCGCGAGCAGGGCAGGCGCATGCGCAAGGCACATGGCCGAGGCGCCGCTCATCAGCCGCGGATCGCCGCTCGCATGCGAGGCGATGGCGGCGCTGACGACGCCGGCGAAGCCGAACAGGCCGGCGACAAGGAGCGTTGCCCGGCGTGCGGTCGAGACCGTCATCGATCCTCCTCCTGTTCCTGGTTGACCATATGCTCGGCGAGCCGGGTCACTGGCGCCAGCACGATATCCCGCAACTGCCGGCTCGGAACCGTCTCCTCCAGCGCCTGCGTGAAGCAGAGGAGCCAGCCGTCGCGTTCGGCGGCGCCGATGGGGGCTGCGAAGTGGCGCCGGCGCAGCATCGGATGGCCGCGCTTGTCGGTGTAGAGCGGCGGACCACCGAGCCAGCCGGAGAGATACTCGAACAGCTTCTCCTCGCTGCCCGACAGGTCTGCGGGGTGGATCGCGCGGCAGGCGGCTGCCTCCGGCAGCGTATCCATCAGCGCGTAGAAGCGTTGCGTCAGCGCACGTACGCCCGCCTCGCCGCCGACGGCCTCGTAGAGGGTGGTCGTGCCTTCAGCCTGCCCGTCTTGCCTCTGCCCGTCCTGCACCCGCCAGCCTCGCCCGAATTTCGCCTGTGCCACAGATAGTTCACGACGGGGAAGGGGACAACGGCATTGCGCGACCTGTGACATCGGATCGCGGCAGCAGGGCCTACCTGAGATGCAGGTTGCGGATCTGAGTGGGGGGAGCGATGGCGATCAGGCGCGCCGATGTGCAGGAATCTTCCGCTACCAATGCCGCTCATCTCTTGAAATAAAACCGTCCAGACGGTATGTTTAATCCATGAGCACGGCCCACAAACGCCAGAAGGATCCGCAAGCCGTCCGCCAGCTGCTGCTGGAGGTCGCGGCCGATCTGTGCGTGGAGAAAGGGGCCGCCGGCCTGACGCTCGATGCCGCAGCCGCCGCCGCAGGCGTCAGCAAGGGTGGGTTGCTGCATCATTTCCCGAGCAAGGCCGATCTCCTGTTCGGGCTCCTAGACGACATGATCGCGCGGATGGATGCCGCAATCGCAGAGGCGATGCGTGCCGACCCGGAGCCGCACGGCCGGTTCACCCGGGCCTATGTCGCCGTCACGTTCGGCACTGAGGCCATGGCGGAGGACGCGCGCTGGAAGGCGATGACCATGCCGCTTCTGGCCGAGCCAGCCTTGCGCGCGCGCTGGCGGGACTGGATCGCGCTGCAGGCCGAGCTGCATGTCGGTACCGATTCCTCGCTCGACTGCGAACTGGTGCGCTTCGCCCTCGACGGGCTGTGGCTTGCCTCCGTCCTCGAAAGCCATCCGATGGATCCGGCGCAGGCGGAGCGGATGAAACAGCGCCTCTTCGACCTCTCCCGCGGCTGAACGCCTGCAATCCCTGAAACCCGTCCCCCGCCTGCGGAGCCTGCCATGAACCTCACCCTCGTCTACTCCGTATTGGTGGTCGCGATCCTTTTCGAAGTGCTCGGCACCTCGGCCATGCAGGCTGCCCAGCATTTCACGCGGCTCGGGCCGACGCTGATCATGGTGGTCTGCTATTCGATCGCCTTCTATTTCCTGTCGTGGAGCCTCAGCTACGTTCCTGTCGGCATCGCCTATGCCATCTGGAGCGGGCTCGGCATCGTGCTCATTTCGCTGGTCGGCTATTTCGTGTTCGGTCAGACGCTCGACCTCGCTGCCGTGATCGGGCTCGGGCTCATCATCGCCGGGGTCCTCGTCCTGAACCTGTTCTCCAAATCCGCGTTCCATTGACGGCACGGCTGCCGATTGGGACTTGCCATCGGCAGCCACGGCTGTAAAACTCAATCCAAACCGCTTTGGATTGAAGCTGACTCAGACCGGGAGGCTGTCGAGATGACGATACGGACCATCGTTTGGGGCGAGAACATCCATGAGCAGACCAACGAGGTCGTGCGCTCGATTTACCCGGACGGCATGCACACGGTGATCGCCGCAGCGCTCAACACGGATCCTGCGATCACGGCGTCGACGGCGACGCTGCAGGAGGATGAGCACGGCCTGCCTTCGGCGCGGCTTGCGGAGACGGACGTGCTTCTATGGTGGGGCCACAAGGACCACGGCGCGGTTTCCGACGAGGTCGTCGAGCGCGTGGCGAAGCGGGTCTGGGAGGGGATGGGGCTCATCGTGCTGCATTCCGGTCATTTCTCGAAAATTTTCAAACGGTTGATGGGAACGCCCTGCGCGCTGAAATGGCGTGAGGCGGGCGAGCGTGAGCGGTTGTGGGCGGTCAATCCGGTCCATCCGATCGCAGCCGGCCTGCCGGAGCATTTCGTGCTGGAGAACGAGGAGATGTATGGCGAGGCGTTTTCGGTGCCCGAGCCGCTCGAGACGGTGTTCATCTCCTGGTTCGCCGGCGGAGAGGTATTCCGGTCCGGGATGACCTGGCGACGCGGAGCGGGAAACATCTTCTACTTCCGACCCGGGCACGAGACCTATCCGACCTATCACGACGCGACGGTGCAGCAGGTGCTGCGCAACGCGGTCAAGTGGGCCGACAACCCGCTGGCGCCATATCTGGCTGTCCACGACGCGCCGAACGTGCCGGTTGAAAGCGCTTTGGAACCCATCGTCGAACGCGGCCCGCGCCTGCATGAGGCCGGCGAAGCCGGTTACCGGTGAGCGACCGCATGCGTCTTCTCGTTCTCGGCACCGGCGGCATGGCCAACACGCATGCTGAACATTTCTCTGCCATTCCCGGCGTCGAACTGGTCGGCGCCGTGGACGTCGATCCGGCGCGGGCGGCAGCTTTCGCCGAGCGACACGGGATCGCGCGCACCTTCCCGGATCTGCAGCAGGCGCTCGCCTGGGGCGATTTCGACGCGGCGACCAACGTCACGCCGGACCGGGTCCATCATCCGACCACGCTAGCCCTGCTTGCAGCGGGCAAGCACGTCCTGTGCGAGAAGCCGCTGGCGGAAACCTTCGCCAAGGCGGACGAAATGGCGCAAGCGGCCGAGCGCTCCGGTCTGGTGACGATGGTCAACCTGACCTATCGCAACGTCGCTCCCCTGCAGATGGCGCGCGAACTGGTGCTGTCCGGCACGCTCGGCATGGTCCGCCACATCGAGGCGTCCTACCTGCAGAGCTGGCTGGTCTCCCGGGCCTGGGGCGACTGGACGACCGAGAGCCAGTGGCTGTGGCGGCTGTCGACGCGGCATGGCTCGAACGGTGTGCTCGGGGACGTCGGCATCCATATCCTGGATTTCGCGGCCTATGGCAGCGGCAGCGACGTGGAGGCGATCTATGCCCGCATGAAGGCCTTCGACAAGGCGCCGGGCAACCGCATCGGCGAATACGACCTCGACGCGAACGACAGCTTCGCCATGACGGCGGAATTCTCCAACGGCGCGCTCGGGGTGATCCATGCCAGCCGCTGGGCAACCGGCCATCTCAACGAACTGCGCCTGCGCATGCACGGCGACCGCGGCGCGCTGGAGGTGATCCATACGCCCGAAGGCTCCAGCTTACGGGGCTGCATCGGCGAGGACGTGGAGAACGCGCGCTGGCGCGAGATCGATGCCGGCCAGGTGCCCACCAACTACGAGCGATTCGTCGCGGCCGTGCGCGAAAGGCGGCAGGTCGAGCCCGGCTTCCGCCATGCCGCAAACCTGCAGAAGGTCCTCGACCTCGCGATCGAGGCGGAGACGGCAAGGCGCGAGCTCGCGGTCTAGGGGAAGGGCCTGCCGATCCCACGCGCCCACACGGCCTGGTCGGGATGGTGTCGGTCCTAATCGGGCGCGTTTACCGGGGCCGTCAGCCGCCCTCGGTGGGCTTCAGTGCCTTTTCCTCCAGCCACATCTTCAGGGCCGCCGCGTTGTTGTGGCGTTCGTCCCGCGCGGCGTAGAGGAGCGTCACCGGGCCTTGCGCGATATGCCGCTCGAGTTCCGCCAGGGCGACCTGTTCGGCTTCACCTTCCAGTTCCGCCGCGTAGAGCGTTCGGAACTCGTCCCAGCTTTCGGGCCGGGCGTGAAAGCGCCGGCGCAGATCGTCGCTCGGGGAAATGTCCTTCAGCCAGAGATCGATCCGCGCCTTTTCCTTCGCCATGCCGCGCGGCCATAGGCGGTCGACGAGGATGCGCACCCCGTCGGAAGGCTCCGGCATATCGTAGACCCGCTTGATCCGGACGGTCATGGCTTCGGTCTCCTCCTCGATCTGGCGCGGTGGGGACCGCGCGATTTCGGGTGAAGCATGCACCGCGCCCGTTCGCCAGGCAACGTCTGCGGCCCTGGGGAGGCCCGGGGAGATCCTGGGAAGCCTGGCGGCAGGAGCGATCCGCATCGTCCGGTTCCTCGTTGACTTCGGCGATGATGGGAGGACAATGGCTTTGTTACGCGTCGCCAGCAGACAGGAAGGGGCGCCTACCATGACCATCGCCAGAAGGCTTCAGGACTATATCGAGCGGGAGGGGATCGCCTACGACACCGTCCCGCATCATCGCACCGCCACGACCAGCCAGTCGGCCCAGGCAGCCCATATCCCCGGCAGCAGGCTCGCCAAGACCGTGGTCGTCCACCACGAAATGGGCTACGTGCTCGCCGTCGTCCCCAGCACGCACCGCATCGAGCTTTCCACCCTGCAGGACGTGGTCGACCGCAGGCTCGGGCTGGCGTCGGAGGAAGAGGTCTGCGCGCTCTTTTCGGATTGCGACGAAGGGGCAGCCCCGCCCGTCGGCATGGCCTATGATGTCCCGGTCATCCTCGACGAAAGCCTGGGGCGGGTCAGCGACGTCTATTTCGAGGCGGGAGACCACCGGACGCTGGTCCACGTCACCGGCCCCAATTTCCTCAGCCTGATGAAGGACGCCCAGGTCGCCCGCATCAGCCACCCGCATTAAGGCGCGGGGACAATCGTTCCGTGTGTCCGGAAGCAGGTCCCTGCAGTTGCTGTCGGCTGCGGCGTCCGGTCGTGCCTCGCGTGCGCCGGAAACAAGCTAGGCTCTAAATCTATTAATTTGGATTGAGATGTGATTCACGGCTTCCCACTGGAGGCCAAGATGAGTGATTTGTTTTTGTTGAGCGAGCGCCAGATGGCGCGGATCGAAAGGGATCGAACCCTGCATTCCGTCGAACCGAAGCCGAAAAGTGCCATACCCCTACGACGAGACACTTTACCGCAAGCGCCGCAAAGTCGAGAACCTCTTCGCAAAGCTCAAGGACTGGCGGCGCATCGCAATCCACTAAGCGCGCACACCCTCTTTTCGGCAATATGCATCGCCGCAACCGTCATCTTCCGGCTGTGATCAATGAGTCCTGATCCTGGTGTAGACAGCAAGTACCCGCCCCTCCGGGAACGAAGATGTCGTACCGAGAAGCATCAAAAGACGTAGCGTTGTTGCAGGGCAATTGCCGTTCATACTGCAAACACAGCGGAACTCGCGCAGTCATGGGTATGCCCTTGACCGAAATGAGGCATTGCAGCGCGGGTGCCGCCGGAGCCACAGTTTGTTACACACGTCCCGATCGGTGCCGGACAGCTCGATCTGCTCTGAACGGAGGCGAGCAACGGCAGTGGAGACCTTTTAGACGATGCCGACTTCAATTCTGAGTTCTGCGCGCCGCCAATTTGGCCGGCGCAGTCGCCAAGTTGGCGCCATCCTCGCAAAAGATGGGTACAAAGGGATTGTCGATCGTGCGCTGTTCATGGCGTCAGACTGGGTCAGGCCACGGAAATCGAAATGGGAAGTTTTCCCCCATGATGTTATGGCAGCCGATTTGAGCCAGCCCTTTAAACCAAGAACTCCCAAAATCAGTCCAGGCGAACCGTTGACCATAAACTGGGTCGAGCACCCCGCAGGGCCCGGATCGGGGGGGCATACGACGTGCTATCGAATGGTCAAATACTTTGACAGGCTTGGATACAAGAATCGCGTCTATCTTTACAACACGTATGGCGGTGATCTTAGGTATTACGAAGGGATCGCTAGAGAATACTATGGACTCACCTGCCCGATCGCCGACGTTAGCGAAGGAATGGCGGACGCACATGCAGTCATAGCCACAGCCTGGCCGACTGCCTACGCCGTTTTTAATTCACGCTGCAGCGGAAAACGCTTCTATTTTGTCCAAGACTATGAGCCCTACTTTGATCCAGTGGGCTCTCAGAGCGTGCTGGCGGAAAACACCTATCGAATGGGCTTTCATGCTATCACCGCCGGCAAGTGGTTGGCGCAGAAACTGTCGCATGAATTCGGCATGGACGCCGACTACTTTCCGTTCGGCTGCGACACCTCGCGCTATGGCTTGAAGCCAGGCGGCGGAAGGCGAACGGGTGTCGCCTTCTACGCACGGTCGAGGACGCCAAGACGAGGAACTGAACTTGGGCTCCTGGCGCTCGAAATACTTGCAAATCGCCACCCCCAGCTCGAACTGCATATTTTTGGAGAGAAGGTTGGATCGCTTCCGTTCAAATTCATAAATCATGGATTGGTTGGGCCGACTGAACTTAACAATATTTACAATCAGTGCTTCGCTGGATTGAACCTTTCACTCACCAACGTATCGCTCGTGCCCTACGAGATGCTTGCTGCCGGCTGTATCCCGGTCGTCAACGATGCAGAGCACAACCGCATGGTGCTCGATAACCCTCACATTCGGTATGCGTCGGCCACGCCGCACTCGCTCGCGACCGCATTGGAAGCGGTGTTAGACATTCCCGACTTTGAGGCAGCCTCAAAACGAGCCTCTGAGAGTGTCGCTACGGCCTCCTGGGACGATGCCGGTGCGGCCGTCGACGCCGCCCTTCGTCGTGCCCTGGAAGCATGAGCAAATTTTCGGCGTGACCTTTGGAAGCATCCGCCGAGCCGTCTCGACACGCAGAGTAAAGCGACTGCTTCTAATTGAGTAAACCCGCATGGCACATAAGTTGGTTTCCCGCCAATTGCGGCGCCAGGCCGGTCATGTAGACTCTCATTGGACCAGAACAACGGTGCCATCAGATACCCTTGGGGACGAATCATGGTTTATCTGCATGAAATGGATGAAAAATTCGGGCATGTTTCCAGCAATATCGACCGGGAAAAGGGCAGTGAACTTCACGAAAGCTATCAACAGGCTGATCCCTTCCCGCACATAGTAATAGAGAACTTCCTGCCACCAAATGTGCTTGAAGTCTGCCTGAAGGATTTTCCGGCTAGTTCCGAGGAGGCCGAACAAAAATTCGATCGGCGTCAAGAGCGCCTGAAGGAAAGCTTCAACCCGGACATCCTGCCTCCATCTACACGGCAGATCTTCTATTCGTTCAACTCACGGCCGTTTATCCGGGTGATCGAGAACATCACCGGCATAAAGGGTCTCATTCCAGACCCATACTTTGCCGGCGCTGGTCTCCACCGGATTCATCAAGGTGGCCACCTTTCTGTTCATGCAGACTTCAATCATCACAAACCGATGAATCTGGAACGCCGCGTCAACATACTGATCTATCTCAACAAGGACTGGCAACCGGAATACGGCGGACAGCTCGAATTGTGGGACCAGGACATGACCAGGTGCGCCCACTCAATCGTTCCGAGCTTCAACCGATGCGTAATATTCAATACCACGCAAGAGAGCATGCACGGCAATCCGCAGCTGATTAATCACCCGCAAGGCATACCGCGCCGATCGATTGCACTCTACTACTACACCTCGACGTGGGATGAAACGAAACGGGACGCAACAACCCAATTCCGCGTCCGTCCCGGCACGAACGATCGTGTAGACTGGAGAACGAAGGTAAATGAAATGGCGTTGGAACTCGCTCCGCCGTTAGTGATGCGCAACTTCCGGCGCCTGAAGAAGCATCTGGCCGGTACGCATTAGGTCTGGCGTCAGGTGCGACACATTTGATGGTTGGCCCGAGCCGCGCACATCGGCATCGGTTCTGTTGGCAGCCATATCGAGCGCCGCTTTAGCGTGACGGGCATCGACGCAAATTGCCGGCAGTCCTCGGCGCGCAGTGCCTGATAGAACCGTTACGATGATCCTGTGAGTTCTTTGAGAGGGAAGCACTGGTCCGAATCCTGTCCGGCGCGAAGAATACCGGGCAGTCCCGCCGAAGCCGCCCCTCCTCCCATCACAAGACGCTCCAGCATGGTCTTGCGACCGTGAAAACGAATTTCCGTGTCATCGACTTCAACGCCGTCGGTGACCGAGCGCAGCCATGCGCGGCGGAAGGTATCCTGGACCTTTTTTGAAGTATACAATCCCTCGCCGGGATGTGGGGCATCGAAAACGGCCTGCCCGCCAATTCATGCGGCTTTGGGATCAAAACGTGATGCCTAACGTTTTCTCCACTCACAGTCTTCCGGCTCGAGAGCAATTTGACGCTTTTCGGTCGTGGTTCGATCCCGTCTTTGATTTCGTGGTGGAGGACCCGCGGGAATTTGCGGCGACAAGCGAGATTTGGTCTTTAGGGAACTTCGCCCTCGGCATCGTTGAAGCTCCCGCGCTACGGGCAATCAGAACGGCTTCCCTGATCCGTCGAAATCCTGTCGATGACTGGGTCATAGTGCTGGGCCAGCAGCGAGCATGCGGGGAGGCAGCAAAGGGAACGGAGTTCGATGTGCCGGCCGGAGTTGCCTTCGTCACAACGCTTGGCCAGGAAATCAACAGCACGCGCGCCGCGGACCGTCGTCTCCAACTTTACCTTCCCCGAGACGTGTTCAGCGATCTCGCTCCAGTGCTGGATACTGTGGTCGGCAGGCCGCTCGATGGCGCTATGGGAAGGCTTCTGGCCGAATTCCTGCAGTTGCTCGGTCGAAATGTGGCGGCACTGTCCCGGACGGATATGCCGCATTTACAAGATGCCGTGCGCGGGATGGTGCTGGCTTGCATTGCTCCCTCAGCAGAACATTACGAGTTGGCCGCCGCACAAATCGCACTCACACGACGCGAAAAGATTATCCGAATAGTAGAATCGAATCTCAAGAATAGAGCTCTAGACGTAGCCTTTGTTTGTCGAAGTGCGGGAATATCTCGCTCGCAACTCTATCGAATAATGGAAGAAAATGGTGGAATAACCCATTATATTCAGAAGTGCCGCCTGCGACAGGCTTATATTGAGCTCTCGAAATTTTCGAACGTCGATCCCATAGCAACGATTGCCCGATCGTTCGCCTTCAACGACCCGTCCAGCTTCAGCCGCTCGTTCAAGAAAGAATTTGGTATTACGCCTGTCGAGGCCCGCAGCGATATCCCTCCTCACCCAAGCACCGCCGTCGAAGGTGATGGTTGTGGGTCGGCGGAGGACCTCCCCATCTTGCACCGGATACTATCGCAAATTCGAGAATAGGGCCTGCAGCGGACAGTGAAGCCGTTTGACGGCGATATCGGCCGTTATTCTCCAGGCATGGGCCAACTGTCTCCGCCCCGCTGAGACAGGATTCAGTCAATCAGTGTACCGGAAAATGGAAGAACCCGGCTTGTGGACCCGGGTTCAGGGCCGCTCGTAAACCAGCGTCCACTGACATGCCGAAAACGCACCAATTCCAATGCCGCCTATCCTGAATCGGAGCGGACGGGACGGGTGCCTCAGCCGCAGCGCACGACATTTGGGACGCGTTGCCAAGTAAAAGAGACGCACGGCCGGATCATCGCGTCCCCAGCCATTGTGGACGCTTAACTGCGGACTAGAATTAAGGCTCCGCCGTCTTTCGCAGGGCGAGGCGATCCGGGCGATGTCCACGGAGTTGTTCCTCAATTTCCCCGGCATCCGCATGGACGGCCACAAGGCCAAAAGGATGGCAATGTTGGGAGGCAGCGGCAGTGCTGGCCGATCTAGGTATTCTCACATTCGTCGTCGCCACGATGGCCGCCTTGGGGATGCGCCTGACCATCGGTGAAATTGTGGGGCCGCTGCGTGGCGGGGTCCTGCCGATCAAAGTCCTGGTGGCCAGCTTCGTGCTTGTGCCCGCACTCGCCTTGGCGATCCGGGCTGTCGTTCCGCTCAACGACGGCTTTGGCATCGGGCTGATCCTGATGGCGACAGCCGCGGGCGCGCCTTTTTTGCCGCCACTCGTGCAGATCGCCAAGGGCGAGGTCGCCGCGAGCGTGGGCGTGCTCGTGCTGCTGATGGGGACGACAGTCTTCTACTTGCCGCTGGTGCTTCCGCTTCTCTTGCCGGGCGTCCAGGTCGGGCCGCTCGACATCGCCAAGTCGCTCGTGTTGCTGATGCTCATTCCCCTTGCCATCGGTCTGTTCGTGAACCGGCGCTTTCCCCCAGTGGCCGCCCGCTTGCAGCGGATCGTCTCGATAATCGCAAACATTGGATTGGCTATTGGCGCGGTCGCACTTCTGGCTCTCCACGGGCAAGCCAAGCTTGCCACCTTCGGTACCGGCGCCGTCGCCGCCTCGATCGTCTTGGTCGCGGGAACCCTTCTTATTGGCTGGCTGATCGCCGGCGCCGACACCGCTGCCCGGCCGGTGCTCACACTGGGCACTGGAGCGCGCAACATCCCCGCAGCGCTGGTCGTGGCGGACCTCAATTTCGAAGACGCGGATGTGTTGGTCATGTGCGTGCTGATCGCCGTCGTCTCACTCGTCGGCCTGTTGGTCACCGCGCGTCAACTCGGCCGCAGGGCGCCAGCATCGACCGCGGCAGATACGCCTTTGAAAAGGTGATCCATGCAACTCAGCTTTCGCAGCCGAATTCGAGACCTGACGCCCCAGCGTTCAAATCTGAAGTCGGACTTCGTCGCCGGCCTTACGTTCGCAATCGTAAGCGTGCCGCAAGCGATGGCCCATGCGCTGCTGACGGCGGTCAATCCCGTGTTGGGCATTTATACCTTGATCGTTGCGGTGCCGGTGGCCGCGATCTTCACCAGCTCGGTATTCATGAACGTCTCCACCACGGCCGCGCTTTCGGTCGTCGCCGGTGACGAACTCGCGGCGGTTCCCCCCGCCAGCAGGATTGCGGCTCTGTCGTCGCTGGTGGTTCTCGTTGGGCTGTTCCAGATCGCGGCTGGACTTCTGCGACTGGGCTTTGTCCTGCGCTTCGTCTCCGATGCCGTCATGACCGGTTTCCTGAATGGTGTCGCCGTGCTCATCGTTCTCGGCCAGCTGGGTGCATTGACCGGATACCAAAGCCCTTTCTCCAATAACGTGGCCCGGGCGCTGGACCTGTTCCTCCGACTTGGCCAGATCGACCTCGCGACCACCCTGATCGGCGGGCTGACGATGGCCCTGATCGTCGTGCTGCTCAGAACGCACTTTCGCAAGTTCGCCTTCGTGCTGGCGATCGCCCTGGCTACACTGCTGTTGGCGGTTCTGTCCCTCCCGACCTTGGGCCTGGGAGCCAAATGGCACACGGTCAAGATCGTGCGCGATATCGCCGGCATTCCGAACGATCTGCCTCAACTGACGCTGCCGACCCCAGATTATCTGGTCCCATTGTTGCTGCCGGCTCTGTCGGTCGCGATCATCGGCCTGGTCCAGGGGGCAGGCGTCGGCCAGGCCTATCCCAATCCGGACGGCAAGTACCCCGATGTCTCCGGCGACTTTCTCGGCCAGGGCGTCGGTAACATCGCCACGAGCCTGGTCGGCGGCCTGCCGGCAGGCGGGTCGATCTCGGGGACCGTGCTGGTCATCGGCGCCGGCGCGCGATCGCGCTGGACAAATATCTTTGGGGGTTTCTGCGTCGTTCTCGTGGTTCTGCTTGCGGCTCCGCTGGCCGAACTCGTGCCGATGCCGGCTCTCGCCGCACTCCTCATCGTGGCGGGCTACCAGGGATTGCGGACCCAGCAGGCCCAGATGATCTGGAACACAAGCAGGATTTCGGCCGCGGCGATGGTCCTGACCTTTCTCGCGACCTTGTTCATGCCGTTGCATTACGCCGTCTTCCTGGGTGTGGTGTTCAGCCTCCTGCTTTACGTGATCGGACAGGCTAATCAGATCAAGATCGTGCATCTGGCCCTCGTTCCGGGAGGCTTCCCTGAAGAGCGCCCGGCGCCCCCCGCCTTGCCGAGCGATCGTTTCACGGTTCTGCACATCTCCGGCAGTCTGTTCTTCGCAGCCGCCAAGACCCTGGAGAAGACGCTGCCGTCGGCAGACGACACACGCAATGCAGTCGTCGCCCTGATCCTGCGCGGCCAGCCGGAGGTTGGAAGTACGTTTCTCAACGTCCTCAGTCGCTATGTCGAGGCGCTGCGCGCACACGACAGCAAGCTGATGCTGGTGGGAGTCGACCCTGCAGTGCGGGACCAGTTGGCACGTACCGGCATGCTTCAGAAGATCGGCGAGGAGAACGTCTTCCTGGCCACTCCGCAGATCGGCGCGGCCATGAACACCGCCGCGGCCGCGGCGCAGGAGTGGCTCGGCCAATCTACGGCACCCAAGTGAGATCGGCGAACCGCTGCAACCCCTTCAATCAGGAGAGACGACGATGGCAACGAAGCACAGCAGTCAGGAAGGGACAACACCCATGGCCCAAAATCCGAAGCCGGCGACGACCTTCACGGCCGACGTCAACAAGGCGGCGCTGGCGAAGTACGCGATGCAGGACCGGGCCGACTTCCACGACGTGGACCGCGGTTTCATCGCCGGTTTCGGAGATCGTCTCGTCAGCGACGACGGCACGTTGATCTACGACGGTACCCCCCTCGCGTACATCGCTGACGACGCCCCGGCCCCCGACTCGGTCAACCCGAGCCTGTGGCGCCAGTCCCAACTCATCAAGCGAGCCGGGCTGTACGAGGTCGTCCCCGGCCTCTACCAGGTGCGGCTCAGCGCCGCTCTGACCATCGTCGATGCTCCGGACGGCCTCGTGATCATCGACACCAGCACCAGCGTCCGGCTGGCCAAAGCCGGTCTCGAACTGTTCCGCCGCGAGATGAAGAACGACAAGCCCGTCGTCGCGGTGATCTACACGCACACCCACTTCGACCACTATGCCGGCGTGAAGGGGGTCGTCGAGGAAGCCGACGTCGTCGCCGGCAGGATCCCGATCATCGCGCCCGGCACCATCGAGTCGTTCGACCGGTTGGCGATCGGCGAGAACGTGGTCACCGGCCACGCCATGTCACGGCGCATGGCCTACACGTTCGGGCTCCTCCTGCCCCCCAGCGACCGCGGGCGTGTGACCATTGGCCTGAGCGGCGGCTTCGACCTGATGAACACCCAGATGAGCTACATCTCCCCCACCGACGGCATCACCAGGACCGGTGAAGTCCGCACGCTCGGTGGCTGGACATTCGAATTCCTCTACGCCCCCGACACCGAGGCGCCCGAGGAATTCCACATCTGGATCCCCGAGATCAAGGCGCTCACCTGCGCCGAGAACGCCAACCATACCATGCACAACATTCAGACCCTTCGCGGGGCCCGCACCCGCGATGCCCGCAACTTCGCCCGCTACATCGACGAGACCCTCGTTCGCTGGGGTGACGAGGCCGAGGTCCACTGGGGCTCGCACACCTGGCCGGTATGGGGCAATGCGAACGTCGTCACGTTCCTCGAGTCCCAGCGCGACATGTACAAGTACATCCACGACCAGGCCCTCCGGCAGGCCAACCAGGGCCTCACGCCGCTCGAAGCCGCGGAGATCGTCGAGCTCCCCGACGCCCTTGGAAAGAAGTGGTACAACCGCTTTTACCACGGCGGCCTTCACCACAACGTGCGCGCCGTGTTCAGCAAGGAGCTCGGATTCTGGGACGGCGACCCGGCCAGCATCCTGCCGCTCCTTCCCGAGGAGCATGCCAAACGCCACGTAGCGCTCATCGGTCGCGACAAGATCCTCGCCGAAGGCAGCAAGGCGTTCGATGCTGGCGACTACCGGTGGGCCGTGCAGATCCTGCACCACCTCGTGTTCGCCGACCCCGGCGACGTCGAAGCCAAGCAACTCCAGGCCGACGCCTACGAACAGCTCGGGTACCAACAGGAGGTCCCCCAATACCGCGCGATCTTCCTGACGGCGGCCAAGGAGCTGCGCGAAGGCGTCGCGACCAAAGGCAAGATCAGCACCGACACCCAGGACACCATCCTCGCGATGCCGATCCATCTGCTGTTCGACTTCGCCGGCGTCCACCTCATCGGCGAGCGAGCAAATGACCTCGACGTGCGCGTCAACTTCACCTTCAGCGACTTCGGCGACGAATGGACCATGTGGGTCCGCAACGGCGTGCTCAACGCTCGTAAAGGTCACGTCGACAACGCCCAGCTCACTGTCGCTGGTCCGAAGGTCGTGCTCGCGGCGTTGCTCCTGCAACCCTCGCGCGCGAACGAGATCATCGAACAAGCGCACCTCTCGACAGAGGGCGACCTCGGTGTCCTCGACACCTTCGCGTCGGTGATGGACACCTTCGAACCCGACTTCAACATCGTCACGCCGTGACCGCGGTCGTGATTGCTGGCCAACGCCGCGAGCATCCCGGCGCAGCCCCGACCTTGGCCGATTGAAGACCGGGAGCATGTTCCGCAAAATCAAAGCCCGGGCGCGAATCTGAAGGATCGCGGCGCGCCTTAGATCAATGCATCCGATGGAATCGTGATGCGACAGATAACCCCTGATGGGTCAAAATCGAACTCTGCGCCTCCACCGGAATACCGTAGGCTACGCGTGATGACCGCGTGTCCGAACCCCTTTCGTTCGGGGGGGGGTGACGCGCGGCCCACCAGACTCGCGCCATTCAAGGACGAATGCACCATTTTTTCCATCATCGCGGCCAACCGCGCGCACAGTGATGTGCCCGCCCTGTTGTGAGAGCGCGCCGTATTTCACCGCGTTGGTCGCAAGCTCATGCACGATCAGGCCAAAGGAAATCGCAGTTTGAGGCGTGATCGCAACGTTCAAACCCTCGATCGTAACCTGATCAGCGGTTGCCTCGATAAATGGTGTTAGCTCGGACATGACGATACTGCGCAGTTCAAGGGATGACCAAGATTTCTCCAGGAGCAAGGTATGGGTTGCTGCCAACGCCTCGATGCGACCGGAAAATGCCTTCTGGAAGGCCTGCAGCGTATCTGTATTGGAAGCTGTCCGGGCGCTGATAGATACGACCAAGGCAAGGATGTTCTTTACACGATGGTCGAATTCGCGCGTCAGAAGGTTCTGCTGTTTTTCGGCGGCCATGCGCTCAGAAAGATCGACCATGGTGACAACGGCACCGCTGATGCGATCCCCGGCAATCCGCAAGGGGGCGGCACTGATCAGATAGTCCTTCACCTTCGGAGCCTTCGATGCGGTGGCTTCAATTCCTCGCAAAGGGGTACCGGCGATCACCTTCGCAAGCATGTCGTCTGCCTGGAGGAACCCAGTGGAATCGCGGAACCGGAGCGGAATGATATCGGCGAAGACCTGCCCGATCGGGTTTCCGTCATAGACAATCCTGGCCGCAGCGTTGGCGTGGGTAATGACGCCGTCGCGATCGCATACCAGAACGGCCTCGTTGGCCGAGGCAATGACCGCGCGAGCGGCGTGTTCGCTCTGCTCGACGCCCTCGTTGAGAACCCGCTCGGTCACGTCGGCAAAGGTCACGGCATGCCCTGAAGTCGTGCCGAACTGCAATGGACTCGCCATTACGATGAAGTGACGATCGACCTCTTCGCCCCGAGGAAATCGAACTTCGCGACTTTGTCGGGTCGTATGTGCTTCGCCGAGCAACTGCCCGATTTCCTTCCCGGTATCGGCCGCCAAAGCGTCCGCCAGCACCTTTCCCTGCAATTGGGCCAGCGACGTGCCGAGCAGCCGTGTGAGCGTGCTGTTGGCGTAGAGCACGCGCCCGGAACCGTCGAGCGCAGCCGCGCCCGGTTCCATGACTTCCATGAATGTCCTGTAGGAATCGGGGTCGCCCCCGATCGTGAATATCTCCTCAGCCTGAGAACCACGCATGACCAGGGCGTCGACCTCGTTATCCCGGATTGCTCGCAGCGTTTCCTCGGCCTCGGCGAGCCTGTGACGAAGGTCGGCGATCAGGAGATCATTGTCCAAAGACGAAGCAGACGTCATGCGCCGTCGCCGAGCTTGAGATTCGTCAGCACCTTATGGGTGTCGGAAAGATCACCGATGAGCTTGCGCAGCGGGATCGGCAGCTCCCGCACGAGAGTCGGGATCGCCACGATGCCGTGCTCGCGCGCGAGCTTTGGATCCTGTCTCAAATCGATCACCTCCACGGCGTATTGCCCAGGGAGGTCTTCGGCGCATATCCTTTCCAGGTTGGCGATTGCGGCAAGGGATTTCGGCGTCTGTCCGGCCACATACAGGATAAGTTTTCGAGGAGGCTTTGCGAGCGTCATTGGCATTTCCTTCGGAGCAATTACCAGCCGCTAAGATTTGCGACTTTTCCCCATTTCGAGCTGGTCGTTTTCTGCCTGGCGTAAATACTCGTCTTCGTTCTGTGTCATCGCGTTGAGCTCTATCTCGTCCGCATCGAGCTCTGCCTGCAACGCTTCCATCTGGGCCTTGGCACGCCGCCGCTTTTGCTGAATCTGCAGTTGGGCTTTCGCCAATTCCGCTCGGCGCCGCATTTCCGCGCGCCGGGATTTGCCTTCTTCGCTCTTTCGCGCGGAACCGGTGAGGGCACCATGCTCGCCGAGATACGGAGGAACGAGCTTGATCCCCTCGCCGCTCATGATGAATTCGCGGACCTGATTGGAGTGCGCCAGGCCCCGCGCCTTGAGCAGATAGAGTTCGCGATTGAATTCGCCGTTGACTTCACGGTTGAGCAGGAGAATCCAGGCATCCATGATGGATGACAGGCCGGCGTCGGTCTGCACCTGCCTCTCCTGGCCGTGCATGAGATGCGTGAGGACGGCAGTCACGCCACGGCTCTTCAGAAAATCGACCACACGCAGCAGCATCGACTGGATTTCCATGCGGTCGCCGCTTTCCAGGAAGGAGGAGATCGGATCGAGGACGACAAGGCCGGGGTTGAACTTGTTCACCTCGCGCAACATCACGGCCAGGTGCATCTCGATGCTGTAAAATGTCGGCCTCGTGGCGATGAAGCGAAGCTTGTCTGATTTGATCCACCGGCCGAGATCGATCCCGAGGGAGTTCATGTTCCTGACGAATTGATCGGCCGATTCCTCGAAGGAAAAGACGAGCGCACGTTCGCCGGCGGTGCAGGCAGCGTCCGCAAAGCTTGCGGCGACCGACGATTTGCCGGAACCGGCGACGCCGGAGACGAGGATGCTGGACGCCCGGTGGAAACCGCCTCCCGTCAGCATGTCGTCGAGGTCCGCAATCCCGGACGAGACACGCTCCTCGGAAACCTTGTGATCCAGACCAAGCGAAGACACAGGCAGCACACTGAATCCGTCCTGGTCGATGAGGAACGGATACTCGTTCGTGCCATGTGCGGTGCCGCGATACTTCACGACACGGAGGCGTCGCGTCGAAATCTGGTTCTGCACGCGATGGTCAAGCAAGATCACGCAGTCGGAGACATACTCCTCCAGCCCTTGCCGCGTGAGCGAGCCATCACCCCGCTCCGCGGTGATGACCGTCGTCATCCCTTTGTCTTTCAGCCAGTCGAACAACCGGCGGATTTCGGCGCGCAGGATCGCCTCATTGGAGAAGACCGAGAACAGACTTTCGATGGTGTCCAGCACGACCCGCTTGGCACCGACTGAATCTATCGCCGCCTCCAGCCGGAGGAAGAGACCTTCCAGATCAAAGTCGCCGGCCTCCTCAAGCTCCGAACTGTCCAATGCGATGTATTCGAAAACGATCTTTTGGTCGTCGACCAACCTGTCGAGCGCGAATCCCAGAGAGGCGACATTGCTGACGATATCGCCCGGACGCTCCTCGAAGGTGACGAAAACGCCAGGCTCGTCCAGGTCGCGCGCGCCGTGGACCAGGAACGTCGTCGCAAAAAGCGTCTTGCCGCAACCGGCTGAACCGCAGACGAGCGTCGGGCGACCGGTCGGGACGCCCCCGAGCGTCAGCTCATCGAAACCGTCAACACCGGTGGAGGATTTTGAAATGGCTTGGGAAAAGGACATTGCGCACTCACAGAAGTTGAGATTGCCACCGATACCTCAAATTGGGACGCGGCGCGACTCGGCATAGGTAACGGCTGTATCGAACCTCCATTAACGTCGCCTCAAGCCCTCGCGGCCAACTATGACCCAAGCATGCAAAAAGTCATCTATCTGAATCGACTTGAGATCGGCTATCCCCGTCGTTCAAATCAACCGCTTACCAGCGCGAGCCTTGCGGTTGTTTTCCGAATGCGTCGATCGCACGATCGACAATCCAGGCGCCCATCGCGTGTTTTGCAGGTCCCTGGGCGTTCCCCGATGGAACTTCTGCCCGGCCCGGAAATTACTCCCTATTCCGACAATGGGAGGCGGGCCATGCCACGCAAGAACTCCAAGCAGGCGAACGACCTTGCAACGATCCACGACCAGAAGCTTCATCGGGGAAAGGGGGGCGAACTTCACCAGTTTGCCGAGGACGGACACGACGTCCTGACGACCGCACAGGGCGCGCCGGTCGACGATGACCAGAACACGCTGCGCGTCGGTGCGCGCGGGCCGGCGCTGATCGAAGACTTCCACTTCCGCGAGAAGATCTTTCATTTCGATCATGAGCGCATTCCCGAGCGGGTCGTGCACGCGCGCGGCTACGGCGCCCACGGCTTCTTCGAAACCTATGAACCGCTTGCGCGCTACACGAAGGCCGATTTCCTTCAGCGGGCCGGCGAGAAGACCCCGGCGTTCGTGCGCTTTTCCACGGTCGCCGGCAGCAAGGGATCCGTCGACCTTGCCCGCGACGTCCGCGGCTTCGCCGTCAAGCTCTACACCAGGGAGGGCAACTGGGATCTCGTGGGAAACAATATCCCGGTCTTCTTCATTCAGGACGCAATCAAGTTTCCGGACGTCATCCATGCGGTGAAACCGGAGCCCGACCGCGGCTTCCCGCAGGCCCAGTCGGCGCACGACAACTTCTGGGACTTCATCAGCCTGACGCCCGAAAGCATGCACATGGTCATGTGGGTGATGTCGGACGGCGCCATTCCGCGATCCTTCCGTTTCATGGAGGGCTTCGGCGTCCATACGTTCCGCTTCGTCAACGCAAAGGACGAATCCACCTTCGTCAAGTTTCACTGGAAGCCGAAGCTCGGCCTTCAGTCGGTCGTCTGGAACGAGGCCGTGAAGATCAACGGGGCGGACCCCGACTTTCACCGACGCGACCTCTGGCAGGCGATCCAGTCAGGCAACTTCCCGGAATGGGAGCTGTGTGTGCAACTGTTCGATGAGGATTTCGCCGACAGCTTCGATTTCGACGTCCTCGATCCCACCAAGATCGTCCCGGAAGAGATCCTGCCCGTGCAGCCGATCGGCCGGCTCGTCCTGGACCGCATGCCGGAAAACTTCTTCGCCGAAACCGAACAGGTAGCGTTCATGACGCAGAACGTTCCTCCCGGCATCGGCTTCAGCAACGATCCGCTGCTGCAGGGCCGTAACTTCTCCTATCTCGACACGCAGTTGAAACGCCTCGGCAGCACCAATTTCACCCACTTGCCCATCAATGCCCCGAAGTGTCCCTTCCACACCTTCCAGCAGGACGGGCACATGGCGATGAGGAACCCGGCCGGCCGGGTCAACTATCAGCCGAACTCCTGGGGCGAAGGACCACGCGAATCGCCGGTGTCGGGATATCGTCACTTCCCGTCGGACGAAGCCGGCCAGAAGGTGCGGCTGCGCCCCGAAAGTTTCGCCGATCACTACAGCCAGGCCCGGCAGTTCTTCATCAGCCAGACCCCTCCCGAGCAGCGCCACATCGCCATGGCGCTGACGTTCGAGCTGAGCAAGGTCGAGACGCCGGCAATCCGCGAACGGATGGTGTCGCATCTCTTGAATATCGACGAAACCCTTGCAGACAAGGTCGCCTCAGCCCTCGGCCTTGCGAAGATGCCGAAACCTGCGGACGCCGCTGTCGGCCCGCGGCAGGATCTCAAGCCCTCGCCGGCGCTCAGCATCATGGAAAATGGCCCGAAGCGCTTCGAAGGCAGGAAGCTCGGCATCCTTGTCACCGATGGAAGCGATGCAGCCCTGGTGCAGGCCGTCGCATCGGCGATCGAAGGCGAGAAGGGTGCCGTCGAATTGATCGCACCCAAGGTCGGCGGCGTCACGCTTTCGGACGGGACGTTGCTGCCGGCCCAGCAGATGATCGACGGCGCCCCGTCGGTGCTCTACGACGCGGTTGCCTTGCTGCCCGGCACGGATTTCGTGCCCGCCCTGCTGAAGGAAGCTACGGTGCGGGACTTCGTCGCCGACGCCTTCGCCCACTGCAAGTTCATCGGATATGTCGCCGCCGCCCTGCCATTGTTTGAGAAGGCCGGCGTCGAGGACATGGACGAAGGCATGGTCGAACTCGATGGCAGCAAGGCCGTCAACGCTTTCGTGGGCAAACTCGGCAAGCTTCGGTTCTGGGCCAGGGAGCCGGCGACGAAGCTGCAGTAGGCACGGATCGCAAGAGTTCGGCGGCCGCGACTGGCTATCGTCGCGGCCACGGAAGGCGCTGCGCGTCCTCGGCCTCAGCAGGCAATTGCAGGGACGGTATCGTAGCTGTAACCATTCCGTCCGAATGATTTCGGAGGAGGCGAACATGGACCGGTTCACCGGCGGCTGCCTGTGCGGCAATGTCCGATTTGTGGCGTCGGGCACCCCGTATCGGGTCGGCCTTTGCCACTGCCTCGACTGCCGCAAGCATCACGGCGCGCTCTTTCACGCCTCGGCGATCTTCCCGCAGGAGGCGGTGACGATCGAGGGCGAAACGCGCGACTACGCCGGGCGGTTCTTCTGTCCCCGCTGCGGGTCGCCCGTTTTCGGGCATACCGCGGACGAGATCGAGGTGAACCTCGGATCACTCGATGCCCCCGACCAACTGCGGCCGACCTACGAACTCTGGACCGTCCGCCGCGAAGCCTGGCTGCCACCGTTTCCGGTCGCCCGACAATACGACCGCGATCGCGACAGCACGGGTCGCTCCGAAGAATAGGTCGCCCGAACGCTGCGAAAATGCCCGGACGAACTGGCGCGCGCGCCTGACTGAAGCCGTATGCGACATGTCGCAGATCTTGCGACCCATCCAAGCGTTGTGCACAGTACCAATTTATACTGGAGGATACATGGGCGGCTTCGGTACACCAATGTCACGGGAAATATTAAACCTCTACGTGAAAATATTCTAACGATCGGTGTTCCGCAAAAGGTCACAACTGCGTGGCTAAACGATCGGATACACTTCCAGTAACGACAAATTCTTGATCGAGGTATTAAATTCGTCGGCCTGATCGAAAGCGCTGGGACACTTACTCCCGTCTGGAGTGTTTTTCGGGGCGCTCGCCATAAAGCAGTTCTTGGAAAGACGATCATAAATGGCTATGCCGAGTTGTATGCTATCTATCCTGACGCCCACTCGCGATTAAACACCGATATCGGGCACGTCTTCAGCACGAATTCGACCGCCGGTCAGCAAGTAGTCTCCAAGACCGTGGCTACGTTCAAGGCGTTGGTGGCAGAGGCCGAATTTTCTTCAGAAGCAACGAGCACCGATACATCGATCCACACGGGCCCGCTCCATACTGCGCCGCGAAGACCATTCTCGTTCGGCATCGAGAAGCTTGCACGGTTCTTGCCGACGAACTCGCTTCTCGACGTGCCCTGTCCGCACAGGAAATCTTGGATGCGCTCGGTCACTATGGCCAAATCGGCCCCAAGACGTTTCGCTTAGATTAGAGATGGCGGGAGATCAACACCTGCTTTGGTCGGCTTGGCGGTCCCTGCTTCGGTTCGCGACAGGACACTCAGGTCGGCAGGTCGATCTCCCGAAGCTCATTGAGTCGCTGATCGTAGACGGCGTTCAAGCATCTCGCGTCGCCACCGCAATCGTTGCGGTCCTTGAGCCACCTGCGCTGCACTTCGAGAAGGCGCACATTGTTACCTCTGTGGGCGTTGAGCCGGATATACACGAGAAGCTCGGTCCATCAACTCCCGTCTCCTGTCCGTGCCCTCGGAGGTGCGCTTCCGTTCCGATGCAGAGCAGGAGCGCACCCTTCTTGTTCAGCTCGGCCTTCACCTCATCGAGAAGCGGTGTCCAAAGATCGATCCACTTGTCGGCGCCCACGAGTTTGTTGCCCTCCGCGAAAGCAGCTTCGTGAGCGCGTTTGACCGCCGCCCTGTCTGGTTGCAGGAAGGGGGCGCACCGGGACTGAAGCAGCGAATACGAGGCGAACCTATCCGCATAGACGTCGACCGTGGGATTTGCTGAAGGCGTTGTGATGTTTCCGCCGTCCACCTTGTAGGTTTCGATACCCAGCATTCTCGCGCGCTCGGGGGTGAGGAGCAGGAAGTCGTTCGGCCCGGCAGTCGTGAAATATCGTATGGCCTCGATGCGGAGACCTAGATGGGTGAGATAGGAGCCGATCTCGGCATTCGCGACACCGCTCTCGCGATACTCGCCGTTCTCCTCCCGATAGGCCGCATGAAATCCGATGAGGGAGGTGTCGGACATGTACCGCCGGACACCGGAGACCCATATCAGCCCGCAGGCGGAGAAACATTCCTGATCGGCGGCGACCATAGTCGAGAAGTCCGACATCCGGATTGTCGCTCCTATCTGCAATGCTTCCTTCACAAGCCCAACGGGGCCTTTCAGGATGACGGACGCACGGTTCAGCCCCTCGGCCAGCTTTGAGAATTTCTCGCCGTCACCTTGCTCTATCGGCCCACGCAAGCTGATGAGCGCAACGTCGATCCCCGGACAATCGATCTTCTCGATTTCTGCGGCTTGCGCGACAGTACCGGCAGCACAGCGCCATCCCGACCGGCAAGCCCAGCCACTTCATAGCAAACATCCCAGCCCCCTGGCGAGCTTGATAACCCCGATAACAGTATACCGATCCTCGTGCGAACCGCTACTTTCCAGCGCTCTTAGTGCCTGGAATCCTCACAAAAAAGGAATTCGAGCGGGCTACCAGCGCGCAGACACAGGTGCCCCGAAACTAGACATTGAGGGGATTTGGTCCTGCGTCACCGTACCTTAAGCTCCCAGGCTCATCGCTACGGCGGAGAAGCAGCAAGATCTTCGGAGTCAGGCGCAAATCAAGGCGGCCTTATTAGCGTGGAATCGGCGGCGACTGGCGTTCGCAGTTCTGTACTGAAATGGCGCACCCGACAGGATTCGAACCTGTGACCTTTGGAATCGGAATCCAACACTCTATCCAGCTGAGCTACGGGTGCTAACCGTTTTCGGCGAGGAATCGCCGGGCCGATGGCTGGTTCTTAACCCAGGATGCCTGCCGCTTCAATCGGCAATTTCAGTTCGACAGGGCGAAACCGGACCGGGGGCCCGGTTTCGTTGGTTGCCGGGCTCCGGCCATGGGGGCGCCGCGCCCGTGGAACGGGCGCGGCGCTGGTCCTAGAGCATGTCGCGCAAAAGTGTGCTGCGGTTTTGCGGCCACGACATGCGCAGAACCAAGGCCCTAAAGCGCGGGAGCAAACCTGAAAGACCGCGAGGCGCTTTAGAGCAGGAAGTCGCCGGCCTTCAGGGCGATGGCGTCGTCGAGATGCAGGATGAAGTCCGACTTGCCGTCGCCGTTCGTGTCGCCATGGACATAGGTGTCCGGGCCGGCCTTCTCGAAGCGCAGTTCCCCGGCCTTCTTGTGCCAGGCGTCGCTGCCGATGAAGGTGAAGGCCTGGTTTCCGGCCGCCTTGGTGCTGGCGTCGATGCCGGAAAGGTCGATCTTGTCGCCGTCCTTGCGGTCGAAGTCGAAGATGGTATCGGTTGCAGACTTCTTCGTACCCAGATCCTTGGCGGACCTGAAGACAAAGGTGTCCTTGCCGGCGCCGCCATAGAGATCGTCGTGCCCCGCACCGCCTTCGAGCTTGTCGTTGCCGCCTGCGCCCGAGAGCCTGTCGTTGCCCGCCTGTCCGCTCAGGCTGTTGGCAGCGCCGTTGCCGTACAGCTTGTCGGCATAGCGCGAGCCCGAGAGGTTCTCCATCGAGACGAAAGTGTCGCCCCTGGCGTCGTTGGTGTTGAGCGACGCCTTGGCCAGGCTTGCGGTCACGCCCGTCTTCGCGTCGGCATAGGAGGCGGTATCCTTCCCCGTCCCGCCGTCCAGCCGGTCGGCGCCAGCGCCGCCCACGAGCGTGTCGTTGCCAGTGCCGCCGAGCAGGGTGTCCCCGCCGGCCAGGCCGTGGAGCACGTCGTTGCCGCCGGCGCCGTCGATCCTGTCGACGCCCACGCCACCCTTCAACGTTTGCGAGGCGGACGAACCCTTGATCGTATCGACCACGTCGGTGACGCTGATGCCGAAGGTCTTGACGATCTTGCTGGTGCCGTCGGAGACCTGGACGGTGACCGTCTCCTTCTGCACCTTCTCATAGTCCACGGCCTTTGCCGTCACCAGCTTGTTGCCGGAGATCTTGAACAGGCCGCCGGCGCTGTCGGTCAGCTTGTAGGTCAGGGCCTTGCCTTCCGGGTCCTTGGCCGAAAGCGTGCCGACGGTGGTGCCGATTGCCACGTTCTCCTTGATCTTCGTCGAAGACAGCGAAAGCGAGGTGGGTGCTTCGTTGACGTCGGTGACGCTGATGGTGAAGGTCTTCGTGGTCTTCAGTCCCGCGTTGTCGGTCACCGCGACGGTCACCTTGTCGGACTTGAGGGCCTCGTAGTTGATCGCCTTCGCGGTCACCAGCTTGTTGCCGGAGAGTTTGAACAGGCCGCCGGCGCTGTCGGTCAGCTTGTAGGTCAGGGCCTTGCCTTCCGGGTCGGTGGCAGAAAGCGTGCCGACGGTGGTGCCGACCGCCACGTTCTCCCTGACCTTCGTGGCCGACAGCGAAAGCGACGCAGGCGCCTCGTTGACGTCGGTGACCTTGACGGTGATCTCGCTGGAGGTGGACTTGCCGTCCTCGTCCGTCGCGGTGAAGGTCAGCACGTGGGAGGCCTTGGCCTCATGATCGAGGGCCTTGGCGACCTGGAGCTTGTTGCCGACGATCTTGAAATAGCCGCCGGGGTTGGAACTGAGGCTGTAGGTCAGGGCCGAGCCTTCCGGGTCGGTTGCCGAGAGCGTGCCGACCGTGGTGCCGGTGGCGACGTTCTCCTTCACCGAGGTGGCGGAGATGCCGAGGTCGGTGGGCGCCGCGTTCTCGATCGGGGCATATTCCTGCGTCGCGACGTTGAAGAGCGCATCCTTGAACTTGATGAACTCGACGTTCTTGAGCCGATCCATCTCGCCCGTGGTGTTGTCGGTGAGATAGGTCGTGGTCAGGACGAGCGCGTTGTAGTCGGCAGCCTTGCCGGAGACGATGAAGGTATCGGTACCCTCGCCGCCGTCGACGACGTCGTTGCCTGCGCCGCCGGTGATCGTGTCGCCGCCGGCACCGCCATTCAGGGTGTCGTCGCCGCCGCCGCCCTTGATCGTGTCGGCGAAGACCGTGCCGGTATAGACGTCGGCGCCGGACGAGCCGATGTAGTTCTGGGCGTAGGCATCTAGCGAATCCGCATAGACCGCCAGTCGCGTCGGCGAGCCGGCGGCGCCATACATGTGCGAAAGCGCGAAGTTGTGGACCGGGCCGTTCGCCTCGATGTCGGCTTCTTCCAGAGCACTGGCTGGCTTGCCGTTTTCGAGGGTGAGGCCGGTGATGCGCAGTTCCGCCGATCCGCCCTTGAACGAACCCGAGCCGTCGTAGGAGCCTGACCCGCGGATGCCGTATTCGATCGTGTTGATCTCGCCCCAGACCGTGTGGGTGTTGAAGTAGTATTCCAGCGATCCGCCCGCTACCACGTATTTCGAGGTCGGCTCCGTGCCGTAGCCCAACATCATCTCGTGGCCGGAGAAGGCTGCGCTGTTGTCGAAGACCGGCATGCCGCCGCCTTCGGTGCCGGCGACGAAACCGCCGCGAATATAGGCCTCGAAGTCCATGCTGGCGGCGTTGGAAGCATCGATGGTGATGGTGCCGGCCGACCCCAGCGGGTTGCCATCATCGTCGGTCGTGGTGATGCGGAAGGTCTTTTCGACGGTCAGGCCGCCGGAATCGGTGGCCAGGACCTTCACGTCGTAGGTGAGGGCATCGCCCAGGTCCTTGACGACCAGCTTGTTGTCGACGATCTCGAATGCGTCGCTGCCGCCGGGGATGCTGTAGGTGAAGGTGTCGCCGCTGTCGGGGTCGGTCGCGGCAAGCGTTCCGACGACCGTTCCCGCCTCAGCGCTCTGGGGGACGAGCACCTTCGACAGGGTAACCGCCGTCGGGGCCTCGTTGGCGTTGGTCACGCCGATCGTAAAGGTCTTGTCGGTGACGTTTCCGCCTGCGTCCTTCGCGCGAACGATGATCTCGTAGCTGCTTTCGGATTCGAAATCGAGCGTGCCGTTGAGCTTGAGCTGGTTGCCCTCGATCGAAAACATCGAGCCGGCGCTGGAGTACAGGCTGTAGGTGACGGCTCCGCCTTCCGGGTCCAGGCCGGAGAGCGTGCCGATCACCGTGCCGACATCGGCGGCCTCGGATATTTCGTGGCCGTCGAGCGTGAGATCGGTCGGGGCCTCGTCATGGGCCGGCGTCACGGCAAGTGCGATGGTCTTGGTCGTGGTCGAAGCGCCGCCGGCGTCCTGGTCGTCGATCGAAATCGACAGCTTGGCCGTGGTCTCGTCGTTGTTGGCGGTCGTGAACGTCGCGCCGCCGGCTGCGATGAAGGCGTTGATGTCGGCGATCGAGCCGACCAGCGTGATCGTGCCGCCGCCGCCGGTGACCGTGACGCCGGCAAAGGTGGCGTCGCCCTCGAGTGTCCCGCGATCGACAGTGAGCGTCACGCTGACCGGGCCGGCCTGGTCGTCGCTGAAGGCGATGCCGGTGATGGCCGTTGCCTCGTTCTCGTTGACCTCGAGCGCCTGCATGCCGAAGGCGACGCGTACGTCGCTGCGCACGCCGTCCTTGACCGCCGGACCCGCCGTGATCAGGTCGGCCACGCCGTCGCCGTTGAGGTCACCGTAGGATACGCCGAAGAAATCGGCATTGTCGGGATAGAGGGCGGCGGTCATGTGCTCCTTGAAGGAGCCGTCCGCCAGCTGTTCGAACCAGGACAGGTACGATTGCTGCGTATTGGCCGTATCGCCCACCGTCTGCCGGGATCCGGCCACGATGTCCTTCAACCCGTCGCCGTTGATGTCGACGACCTGGAAGCTGCTGACATAGCCGCTGTTATAGGTGCCGGCGGAGATGATCTGCTTGTCGCCGAACGTGCCGTCGCCGCCGCCCTTGTACCACGTGAGCTCCTTGCGGTTCGAGTTCGCGGCGACGATGTCGAGACTGCCGTCGCCGTCGAGGTCGACGAGCGTGACCTTCTCCACGCTGTAGACATTGTCCGCCTCGATGACCTGGCCGCTGGTGGTCGTTCCGTCGGCGTTGACGGTGAAGACGGAGATGTCGCCTGCAGCGTTGGAAGCAATGAGATCGAGCCTGCCGTCCCCGTTCAGGTCGCCGGTGGCGACCGAATAGGCCGACGGCACTTCGGCGACGATCGAGTTCGTGAAAGTTCCGTCGCCGTTGTTCTTCGTCAGAACGATGCCGGCCCCGTTGCTGGCGGCAGCCAGCATGTCGAGGTCCCCGTCGCCGTCGAAATCGACGCTCGCAATGTCGAGGACGTTGTTGAAGCCCGAGGAAAGCTCCTGGAACTCGCCGAAGGTGCCGTCGCCGTTGTTCTTCAGATAGCCGAGCGTCTGGGACGAATAGTCCTCGTTCCACTTGGCCACGAGAATGTCCTGTCGGCCATCGCCTTCGATGTCGGCCTCGAACATGTGCCAGTAGTAGCCGTTCTCGATGGTCGTGGGCGTGCCGAAGGTGCCGTCGCCCTGGTTCAAGAGCACGGTGATCGTCTCGGCATTGCGGCCGTTCAGCACGAGGTCGAGATGACCGTCGCCGTTCGCGTCGATGACGAGGGTCTCCTGGGCCTGCGTGCTGCCTCCGACGGCTTCCACCGTGTCGTAGGAGATGGTGGTCGGGGTTATGCTGATCGTTGGGGCACTCATAAGGAATTTCTCCAGTATCCGGCGGGTCGGCCGTCAGGCTGACTGACGCAAAGGTTCGTTCCCGGGTCGCGAAGCGATCCGGGTCAGGCAGTGATCAAATGAACTGAATTTACAAGCGCAGGACCCCCGCCCCACGAATGCAGCCGCCCCCTCACGGCCGGCAGAATCGTCATATTTTATCATGACATTTAGAGTCAAGTAATAAGCTTGGAGAAATGCGACCCATGATTGCAAATGGCGCTGCGCGGAGCGGGCCCGCGGGCCTCGTGCGCCGGCACATGTCCGGCGAGGGCGGCAAAGTGTCGCGATGCCGCCGGAGCGGGGAGGGGATCGGGCGGGCAGAAAAAATCCGCCGTCCCCGAAGGGCCGACGGAGCTTTGCTGGTCTCAGCTAGATTATGGTCTCAGCCAGGTTCAGGCCGTCTGCATGGCGCCGGGGCCGGGGATGGCCTTGGGCGGGCACTTGCCGAGGATGATCATGCCGAGCACCTCGTCCTTGGTCACGTCCTCTGTGCGGGCGTGGCCGACCACCTGGCCGTTCTTCATCACCGACACGCGGTCGGCGAGGTCGAAGACGTCGTGGATGTCGTGGCTGATCAGGAAGATGCCGATGCCTTCCTTCTTCAACTGCTTGATCAACTCGCCGACCTGCGCGGTCTCCTGCGGCCCAAGCGCTGCCGTCGGCTCGTCCATGATCAGGATGCGGGCGTCGAACAGGATGGCGCGGGCGATCGCCACCGACTGGCGCTGGCCGCCGGAGAGCGCCTTCACCGGTTCCTTGAAGCGCTGGAAGTTGGGGTTCAGGCGCCCCATGACTTCGCGGGCCTTGGCCTCCATCGCCACGTCGTCCAGCGTGCCCCAGGGGGTGCGCAGTTCGCGGCCGAGATAGAGGTTGGCGGCGGCATCGACGTTGTCGGCGACGGCGAGCGTCTGGTAGATCGTTTCGATCCCGTATTTCTTGGCGTCGCGCGGGTTGTTGATCTCGGCCGGCTCGCCGTTGATCAGGATCTCGCCGGCGTCGCGCCGGTAGGCACCGGAAAGGATCTTGATCAGCGTCGACTTGCCGGCGCCGTTGTGGCCGAGCAGGGCCACGACTTCACCCGGATGAAGATCGATCGAGGCGTTGTCGACGGCGTGGATGCCGCCGAAGGAGATGGAGATGTTCTTCATTTCCACGAGCGGAGTGCGTTGGTCTGACATGGGCGTACTCCTTCTTACTTGGCTCGGGCGCGGTAAACGGTGTCGAGCCAGACGGCGACGACGAGAACCACACCGACGACGATGCGCTGGAACGGGCTGTCGATGCCCAGAAGCACCATGCCGGACTGCAGCGACTGCATGACGAGAGCGCCGATCATCGCACCGGCGATGGTGCCGACGCCGCCGGCGAGCGAGGTGCCGCCAATGACGGCGGCGGCGATCGTGTAGAGCTCGTCGAGCTCCCCTTGCGCGTTTGTCGCCGCATTGAGGCGCGCGGTGGAGATTGCAGCCGCAATGGCGCAAAGCACGCCCATCAGCATGAAGATCTTCACGGTCACCCAGCGTGTCTTGATGCCGGCCAGTTCGGCGGCCTCCGGGTTGCCGCCGAGCGCGAAGACGTAGCGGCCGAAGCGCAGGCGGGTGGCGATGAAGGTCATGACGATGCCGACGGCGATCGCGATGAGGACCGGTATGGCAATCCCGTGCGAGATTTGCAGGCCCCCCTCGGGCCAGGCGATGCCGTTGGCGTCGGCATAGCGGCGGGCGATGTTGATCGGCCAGAAGTAGGCGTTGGCGATCGCGACGGCGCCGAGAACCAGCACGCAGCCCAGCACCGACAAGAAGTATTCTGCCCAGACCGGTCGCAGCGGAAAGCCGAAGCGCTTGCGCTGCTTGCGGGAATTGAGGATCGCGCCGACGATGGCGACGCAGGCGACGATGCCGACGATCCAGCTGGCGGTCGCGCCGATCGAACCCTCGGTGCCGCCGCCCATCAGGCGGAAGGTGGAATTCATCGGGGCGACCGTCTGGCCGCTGGTGACGAACCAGGTCGCGCCGCGCCAGACGAGCAGGCCGCCGAGCGTGACGATGAAGGCGGGCACGTTGAGGAAGGCGATGATCGAGCCCTGCAGCGCGCCGATGGCGGCACCGACGAGAACGCCGCTTGTGAGCGTGATGATCCAGATCGCCGGGTGCTCGAGGCCGAGATATTGCGGCAGGATCTTCGCCTGCATGACGCCCATGATCATGCCGCAGAAGCCGAGCACGGAGCCGACCGAGAGATCGATGTTGCGGGTGACGATGATCAGCACCATGCCGGTCGCCATCACGGCGACGGACGACGTCTGCACCGTCAGGTTCCACAGGTTGCGCGGCGTCAGGAACAGCCCGCCGGTCAGAAACTGGAAGCCGAGCCATATGATGACCAGGGCCCCGACCATTCCGAGCAGGCGGGTGTCGATCTCGGTCGCCCTGAAAAAGCGCCTGATCGGATTTTCGTCCGCGTTCCGGGCGCGGTTTGCCTGGTTCGCGTGTGTGATGTCGGCCATGGACGTGCCTTCCCCCACTGAAGCTTGTTGATGATGCCGCACCACCTGCCCTGGCGGGGAGGGGGAGGCGGCAGGTCTTGCGATGACGGGAGCTGCCGGGCATCTCGCCGGCGGGCTCTTTTGACGTCACGGCGGAGACGATGGCTTTTCCATTGTCCGCCGCGGTCCCACCTTGCGCAAGCGCCGCAACGGGGTGCGTTGCGGCGCTCGGGAAGGATCGAGGTCAGGTTTCCCCTTGGCCCCCGTCGGGATCGGTTACTTGCAGGCGGCGACGTCGCCCTTGACGCCCTGGCAGGCTTCGTCCTTGGAGATCCAGCCCGCGTCGATGACGACGTTCAGGTTGTCCTTGGTGATCGGCAGCGGTGCCAGAAAGACCGACTGCATGGCAACGCCCTTCGGTCCGCCGTCGAAGGTCGTGACGCCTGCGATCTCTTCCATCTTCTTGCCGCCGGCGAGTTCGACGGCGATTTCAGCCGCACGCTTGCCGAGTTCACGCGAGTCCTTCCAGACCGAGACCGTCTGCGTGCCGAGCGCGATGCGGTTCAGCGCCGCCTTGTCGGCATCCTGGCCGGAAACCGGAACGGAGCCGGCAAGGCCCTGGGCGTCGAGGGCTGCGATCGCGCCGCCGCCGGTGCCGTCGTTGGAGGCGACGACCGCGTCGACCTTGTTGTCGTTGGCGGTCAGGAACTGTTCCATGTTCTTCTGGGCGATCTCGGGCTTCCAGCCGTCGGTATAGGCTTCGCCGACGTTCTTGACCTTGCCTGCGTCGATCGCTTCCTTCAGCACTTCGATCTGCCCGGAGAAGAGGAAATCCGCATTCGGGTCGGCGGAGTTGCCCTTGATGAACACGTAGTTGCCTTCCGGCTTCACCTTGAACACTTCGCGGGCCTGCATGCGGCCCACTTCCTTGTTGTCGAAGGTGATGTAGAAGGCGGCCGGGTTCTCAATCAGGCGGTCGTAGCCGACGACCGGGATGCCTTCGGCCGCGGCCTTTTCGATCGCCGGGGCGATTGCATCGGAATCCTGCGCGAGCACGATCAGGGCATTGGCGCCCTGGGCGATCAGCGATTCGACATCGGTCAGCTGCTTGGCGGCGGACGACTGGGCGTCGGCCGAGATGTACTTGTCGCCGGAGGCCTCGAGTGCAGCCTTGATCGCGGCTTCGTCGGTCTTCCAGCGCTCTTCCTGGAAGTTCGACCAGGAAACGCCGACCACGAGGTCCTTTGCCTGCGCTACGGAATGCAGCGACACGATGACGGCAACCCCTGCCATCAGCTTCAGAACTGATTTCATTTCATCCTCCCAAATGAATGCCGGCCGCCCGGACGAACCTCCCGTCACCGTCGACGACCAACCAAGACGCTGCCGCAAATCCTCTCCCTCAAGCTCTCGGGGAATTTTCTCGACAGTCGAGAAAATAGATGTCAGAAGTTCTAACGGCTGTCAACAAGGGGTGTGGAGGACTTGCAGGCAGCGGCGGCAGATGCTTTGGGAGGAGCATTGGTTGGAGATACGCATCGAGATCGGAGTTCCTGAATGCTGACGCGATCGAGCACCGAGCTGGTGCGTCAGCAAAACAGCGCGCTCGTCCTGGCGACGCTGCGCCGCCTGGGCGCGCTGTCGCACACCGAACTCTCTGCCCGCACCGGCCTTGCGTCGGCCACCGTTTCGGCCATCACGGCCGAGCTGGAGCGCGCCCGGATCATCGAGAAGCTGGAGCAGCAGAGCGCCGGAGCCCGCGGCCGCCCGCGGGTGCTCTTCAGCCCGCGGCGGGACTGCGGCTATCTCGTTGCCGTGCGCATCTCCTCCGATGTGGTGCAGTATTCGCTCGCCGACTATGCGGGCACGCTGATCGACCGCTTCGATGAGCCGCGCCAGCATGCCGACCCCTCGACGGAAAGGTTCGTTCTTACGCTGCAGGAGGGGCTCGCCAAGGTGTTGCAGCGTTCGGCGCTCGGCCGCGAGCGCGTGCTGGCCGTCTCCATCAGCAGCAAAGGGATCGTCGATCCGACCGGAACGCGGCTTGTCTGGTCGCCGGTCTTCGGCCTTGCGCAGATCGACTTCGCATCGGTGCTTTCCGAATGGTCTTCGGTCACGCTCAGCAACGAGACGCTGCTCGTCGCCCATGCGCTCGGCCGGCGGGCGGAGAAGGCGGGCGAGGGCGGGCGGTCGCTTGCGGCGCTGTCGCTCGGCCACAGCGTCGGGCTCGGGATCGTCAGCGGCGATGCCGACGGCGACCTCAAGGTGTCCGCTCCCAACTTCGGCCACATGCTGCACGCCACCGACGGCAAGGTCTGTCGCTGCGGCGCGCAAGGCTGCATCGAGGCTTCGGCCGGCTTCTACGGCATCCTGCGCACGGCCTTCGAGGTGCCGCCGGACACGATACCGGCCAAGTTCGTCCCGCTTGCGGAGATGGAAAAGATCGCGCTCCGCGCGCGCCAGGGGCATCGCATGTCGGAGTATGCCTTCCGCCAGGCCGGACTTGCGCTCGGCCAGGGCCTGTCGCGCGTCTTCAGCCTCCACGAGAGCATGCCGGTCACCATCACCGGACTGGGCGTGCGCTTCATGGACCTGTTGGCGCGCGGGATCGAGGAGGGGCTGATGCAGACGCAGCAGGGCCGCCTGCAGGGCATGCCTGCGATCACGATCGCGCAGGACGAGGCGACGCTCGTGTTCGAGGGCCATCTCGACCGGGCGCTGACGCAGGTGGACCGGGCGCTCGCCGGGGAGCGGGCGACAAGCGGCGGGTGAGGGGTTACCGGCGGCGCATCCCGCCCTGTCGCCGCCTAAGGGACCGGTCGCAACAAAAAAGGCCGGGCGCAGGGCCCGGCCAGTTGCTGGGAGGAGCCTTTGGTCAGCCGATCGAGACCTGCCGCTTTTCCTTGACCGATTTCAGCGCCGCATCGGCGATGACGAGCGCTGCGAGCCCGTCTGCGCCGGAAGGCGCAAGCGGCGCTCCCTTCTCCAGGGAGCCGATGAAGCCTGCGATCTCGTTGGCATAGGCCTCGGTGTAGCGGGTCATGAAGAAATCGTGCAGCGGCGGGCGGGTATAGCCGTCGCCGGTGGCGACCTCGATGGAGACCGGGCGCTGGTTTTCCGCAGAGACCATGCCTTTCGAGCCGTGGACCTCGATGCGCTGGTCGTAGCCGTAGGTGGCGCGGCGCGAATTGGAGATGATCGCCTGCCGGCCCGAGGCCGTCTGCAGGATCACCGAAACGCTGTCATAGTCGCCGGCCTTGCCGATCGCCTCGTCGACGAGCACGGCGGCCGTCGCCGTGACAGTGACCGGCTCCTCTCCGAGCAGGAAGCGGGCCATGTCGAAATCGTGGATGGTCATGTCGCGGAAGATGCCGCCGGAGCGCTTGATGTAGTCCACCGGCGGCGCGCCGGGGTCGCGCGAGGTGATCGTGACCATCTCCACGTCGCCGATCTTTCCGGCATCGATCGCTGCGCGCACCGCCATGAAATGCGGATCGAAACGGCGGTTGAAGCCGACCATCAGCTTGCCATTCGTCTCTTTCACGACCTTCATGCAGGTGCGCACGCGCTCCACGTCGAGGTCGACCGGCTTTTCGCAGAACACGGCCTTGCCGGCCCGGCAGAAGCGCTCGATCAGGTCGGCATGCGTATCGGTCGGGGTGCAGATGACGACGGCGTCGATGTCGCCTGCCGCCTCGATCTGCTCGATCGTGCGCACGGCGCATCCATAT
This sequence comes from Mycoplana azooxidifex, assembly GCF_014196765.1. Taxonomy (GTDB): domain Bacteria; phylum Pseudomonadota; class Alphaproteobacteria; order Rhizobiales; family Rhizobiaceae; genus Mycoplana; species Mycoplana azooxidifex. The sequence continues at coordinate 34,065 of NZ_JACIEE010000011.1, read as the reverse complement.
TGCGCGGCAATCGCCTCGGCGGCCGAAGGAAAAGCGTCGGCAACGGCGACAAGGGTGGCGTCGGGGTTGCCGGATACCGCCTTGGCGTGAACTTTGCCGATGCGGCCGGCGCCGAGGAGACCAAATCTGACGGTCATCTGTCCTGCTCTCATGTAGCCGGACCGTTCCGTCCGGCGAAAGGCGGGGCTCTGCGCTTCCCCGGATCGCGCCCGCCGCAGGGGCGGGGTTCGGGGGAGGATCGGGTCGACATAGCCGATTTGGAATATGTAGTCTGAATTCTCTCTCCCGTGGAATATTCATTCCATTTCATGCCTATGCCGTCAAGGGGCAGTTTGGCGTTTGCGACGCGAATGTCCACCCGCATGCTTCCTCCCACGGGTCACGCGCGCATGCCGGCCGATCGAGCGCCGGGGCCGGTTCGGGCGGGCAGAACCGATTTCCTTTGGCAGCGATTGGTTCTAAGAGGGCCTGTGAAGAAAAACGGAGCCAGCCTCATGAAATTCATCGATCCCACCCACCCGGTCTATCGTCCGCTTTGGGTGCGCCTTCTGATCGTGGGGAGTTGTGCGGCCTGGACGGCGGTCGAGTATTACAACGGCCAGGAGACCTGGGGGCTGATCTTCCTCATCGTCAGCGCCTATGCTTTCGCCCAGCTGATCCTGTTCTACAAGCCGGACGAGGCGCGCACGCCGGACAAGAAGCCGCCCGAAGAGGGCGGCGAGAAGTAGCGGCGGGCTCGCGCCGACATCCTAGCGGCGAAGGCCCAGGGCCGCCTCCGCCTGCATCCGCCGCAGCGTCTCGTCGATCAGCATGTTGGCGATCATCATGCGCCGCGTGGCGTTTTCCCGTAGATCCCAAGGTGCTGTGTCGGGGTGATTGTCGCGGGCAAAGGCACGGCGGATCCCTGCGAGTTGCGCTTGGGTCTCGTTTCCGGTGAGGCCGAGGTCGGCCGCGATCTCCTCCGGGGCGGTCCGCAACAGATGCGGCGGCGGCGCGGGTGCTACTGGCATGGCCGGCGCTGCTTCGGCCGAAGCACCGGCCTCCCCGAACGGGTCGGCTCGCTCCGACGCGTCGAAGTCGTCCATGTCGCGGTAGGCGGCTGCGGCGGAATGGGACGGGACCGATGGCCGGCCCGTGGGCAGCACGGTGAAGACGGGATGGGCGCTGCGGACAGTTTCGCCCGCGTCCTCGACGCGCGCGGCCGGTCCGGCATCCTCCTCCTCTTCCCGCAGGCGCTCCAGCACGCTCTCGAACACGCTCTTGCCGAACATCCGTCTTCCTCAGCCTTCCGAGCGGTCCGGAAAGAGCATCCGACTGCGCTGGAGAATCAGATCATAGAACAGCTTGGCGCTCGGCGGCAGTTCCCGGCCTTTAACGGCGATGAGGCTGTAGGGCTTGATGTCGATGTCGAAGTCGGTCTTCAGGATGCGCACCTCGCTCGGTCCCCCGCCGTTCTCGATGACGAACTCGGCCATGTCGAGGGCGACCGGCGCGATCGCGTTGGAGGAACAGACGAGCGCCACCGTCAGAAGCAGCGAGGCGGTGTTGACCACCGTCGCCGGCAGGGGAACGTCGCCGGCGATGAAGAGCTCCTCGACCCGCCGGCGCAGCAGCGTTCCCGGCGGCTGGAACACCCAGTCGTAGGAGGGTAGGTCCGTCAGCGACACGGTGTCCTTTTCGGTCAACGGGTGCCCCTTGCGTACGATCAGGCAGGCCTTCTCCACTCCGATCTCCTGGACGTGGAAGAGGCGCGGGTCGAGATCGTCGGGCACGCGGGCGATGATGAAGTCGTGCTTCGACGAGATCAGCTCGCGGGCAAGGACATTGCTTGTCTCGATGCGGACGTTGACCTCGATGCCGGGATAGGCGGCGCTGACCTGCTGGATCGCAGGGACGGCGAGGCTGATCGCCGGTGCGGTCACCGTGCCGAGGAAGACCGTGCCGCCGGCGCCGGACTTGAGTGCGGTGATTTCCCGGTCGACTTCGTCCAGCTCCAGCAGGATCGTGCGGGCGCGGCGGGCGAATGCCCGGCCGAACTGGGTGAGCTCGACCCCGCGCGAAACCCGTTCACAGAGCGGTACCTTTATTATACTCTCCATCTCCGTCAGCATGCGCGATGCCGCCGGCTGGGAGATGTTGAGGGCCGCTGCGGCCGCGCTGACCTGCTTGTGTTGGTCGATTGCGACGATCATGCGCAGATGGTTGAGCTTGAGCCCCGAGCGCAGCAGGCCGAGGCCAAGCTGGTCATCGGCGGGGCGATCGGGCGGCGGCTGGCCGACGGATATGGCTTCATGCATATGTTAACCGCGTTCCTTCACTCAAAAATCATATCATTAACGATCATTATATCGCTTTTGGTATGAGAATAGAAGCTTATTGTATTTGACAGTTATAGCATTTCGGTAGAGTTTGCCGCGAGGTGCGCTCGCGCCCAAGGGAGTTGAGGCCGGGAGGGGTAATCATCCTTTTCCTCCGTTGGAGACCGTCGTCTGCGACAGCGGGCAGCGAAGCACTGAATTCGGTCTGGACGTGGAGTCAGGCCTGTACAAGGGAGAGACTAAATAATGAAATTGATCACTTCGCTTCTCGCCGCGGCTGCCATCAGCGTGGCGTCGTTTGCCGTGCCTGCCTTTGCGCAGGACAAGGGCACCGTTGGCATTTCCATGCCGACCAAGACCTCGACCCGCTGGATTTCCGACGGCGAGACCATGGAGAAGCTGTTCACGGACGCCGGCTACACGGCGGACCTGCAGTTTGCTGACGACGACATTCCGAACCAGCTGGCCCAGATCGAAAACATGGTCACCAAGGGTGCCAAGGTTCTCGTCATCGGCGCCATCGACGGCACCACGCTGTCTGACATCCTGGCCAAGGCACACGACGCCGGCGTCAAGGTCATCGCCTATGACCGCCTCATCCGCGATTCGGGCAATGTCGACTACTACGCCACCTTCGACAACTTCCAGGTCGGCGTCCTGCAGGCGAGCAGCCTCGTTGACGGTCTGAAGGCAAAGTTCCCGGACGTGAAGCCGTGGAACGTCGAGCTGTTCGGCGGTTCGCCGGATGATAACAACGCCTTCTTCTTCTACGACGGCGCGCTGTCGGTGCTGCAGCCGCTCATCGACAGCGGTGACATCGTGATCAAGTCCGGCCAGCAGGGCATGGACCAGGTCGGCACGCTGCGCTGGGACGGTGCGGTCGCCCAGGCCCGCATGGAAAACCTGCTGTCGTCGAACTACACCGATGCGCAGGTCCACGGCGTCCTGTCGCCCTATGACGGCCTCTCCATCGGTATCCTGTCGGCCCTGAAGGGCGTCGGCTACGGCTCGGGCGACCAGAAGATGCCGGTCGTCACCGGCCAGGACGCGGAGCTGCCGTCGGTCAAGTCGATCCTCGCCGATGAGCAGGGCTCGACGGTCTTCAAGGACACCCGCGAGCTCGCCAAGGTTGCCGTCAGCATGACGGACGCCATCCTCGGCGGCAAGGAGCCGGAAGTGAACGACACCAAGACCTACGACAACGGCGTCAAGGTCATTCCGTCCTACCTGCTGAAGCCGGTTGCGGTCGACAAGTCCAACGCCAAGGAAATCCTGGTCGGCGCCGGCTACTACACCGAAGATCAGATCGACAACTGATAGCGGTTTGAAATCGGGGGGTCCGCGATCGGTTGCGGACCCTTTTATCTTGGCGGGGGAGCCTGTAGAGTTTGCGCCCCACCCGTCGCACGCAGAATACTGCCGGAATGCCTGAACATGGACAACATCATCCTCGAAATGCGGAGCATCACCAAGACGTTTCCAGGCGTCAAGGCGCTCGACGACGTCAGCTTCAAGGTCCGCGAAGGTGAGATCCACGCGCTCGTCGGTGAGAACGGTGCCGGCAAGTCGACCCTGATGAAGGTGCTGAGCGGCGTCTATCCCGCCGGCACCTATGAAGGCGAGATCCACTATGACGGCGAGCTCCGCCGGTTTTCCACAATCGCCGACAGCGAGCATCTCGGCATCATCATCATCCACCAGGAGCTGGCACTCGTGCCGCTGCTGTCGATCGCCGAGAACATCTTCCTCGGCAACGAGATCGCCACCAACGGCGTGATCCACTGGCCGCAGACGTTTGCCCGCACGCAGGAACTCCTGAAGAAGGTCGGCCTGACGGAATCGCCCGCCACCCTCATCACCGATATCGGCGTCGGCAAGCAGCAGCTGGTCGAGATCGCCAAGGCGCTGTCGAAGAAGGTGCGCCTGCTGATCCTCGACGAGCCCACGGCGTCGCTGAACGAAAAGGATTCCGAGGCGCTGCTGAAGCTCCTGATGGAGTTCCGCGCCCAGGGCATGACCTCGATCATCATTTCGCACAAGCTGAACGAGATCAAGAAGGTCGCCGACAAGATTACGATCCTGCGCGACGGCGGCACTGTCGAGACCCTGGACTGTCACAAGGAAGACATCAGCGAGGACCGGATCATCAAGGGCATGGTCGGTCGCGACATGGAAGACCGCTATCCGCCGCGCGAGCCGAAGATCGGCGAGAACCTGCTGGAAGTGAAGAACTGGAACGTCTTCCACCAGCACCACCGCGACCGGCAGTTCCTGCACGACATTCATTTCAACGTCCGCGCCGGCGAAGTCGTCGGCATCGCCGGGCTGATGGGCGCGGGCCGCACCGAGACCGCGATGAGCATCTTCGGCAAGTCCTGGGGGCACAAGATCACCGGCGAAGTCAGCATGCGCGGCAAGCCGGTCGACGTCAGTACCATCCCGAAGGCCATCGACGCGGGCCTCGCCTATGTCACCGAGGACCGCAAGCATCTCGGCCTCGTGCTGATGAACAACATCAAGCAGAACACCACGCTTTCCAACCTCGAGGACGTCTCGAAGAACGGCATCATCGACGACCACAAGGAAACGAAGGTCGCGACCGACTATCGCTCGAAGCTGCGCATCCGCTCGCATTCGATCTATCAGGAGACGGTGAACCTCTCCGGCGGCAACCAGCAGAAGGTGGTGTTGTCGAAGTGGCTGTTCACCAATCCGGAAGTGCTGATCCTCGACGAGCCGACGCGCGGCATCGACGTCGGCGCCAAGTTTGAAATCTACACCATCATCAACCAGCTTGCAGCCGAGGGCAAAGGCATTCTGATGATCTCTTCGGAGATGCCCGAGCTGCTTGGAACCTGCGATCGCATCTATGTCATGAATGAAGGACGTATCGTCGCGGAGCTTTCCAAGGAGGAGGCAAGCCAAGAATCCATCATGCGCGCCATCATGCGCTCCGGGGAGAAACACTAATGGTCGCCGATACCAGCGCTCCAACTTCGAAACCGTCCATCGGGGACTATCTCAAGAACAATATCCGTGAGTACGGCTTGCTCGTCGCGCTCGTGGTCATCATGGTGTTCTTCCAGATCCTGACGAACGGCGTCCTGTTCCGGCCCGTCAACATCACCAACCTGGTGCTGCAGAACTCGTTCATCGTCATCATGGCGCTGGGCATGCTGCTGATCATCGTGGCGGGACACATCGACCTCTCGGTCGGCTCGATCGTGGCCTTCATCGGCGCGATCTCGGCGATCATGCTGGTGAAATGGGGCCTGCCCGCCATCATCGTGGTTCCGGCCTGTCTCATCGTCGGCGGTATCCTGGGGGCTGCGCAAGGCTACTGGGTGGCCTACCAGAAGATCCCCGCGTTCATCGTCACGCTGGCCGGCATGCTGGTCTTCCGCGGCATGACCTATGTCGTGCTCGGCGGCCGCCCGATCGGTCCGTTCCCGAAGGAATTCCAGGTTCTCTCCACCGGCTTCGTGCCCGATTTCTTGTCTTTCCTGAACCCGGCGCCCGAGACGATCAAGAACATGGTCGCGCTCGTCGCCGTCATCCTGCTCGTGGCGCTGGCGATCTGGTCCGGCTTCCGCAGCCGCAGGATCAACGAGATGCACGGTACGGAAAACGAGCCGTTCGTGTTCTTCGCCGGCCAGATGGCCGTCATCGCCATCGTTGCGCTGTTCATCGGCTTCCAGCTGTCCACCTATCGCGGCCTGCCGAACGTGCTGGTCGTCATGGGTGTCCTGATCGCCCTCTATTCCTTCGTCACCACACGCTCGACGGTCGGCCGGCGGATCTATGCCATGGGCGGCAACGAGAAGGCGGCGAAGCTTTCGGGCATCAACACCGAACGGCTGACCTTCTACACCTTCGCCAACATGGGCGTGCTTGCAGCGCTTGCCGGCATGATCATCACGGCGCGTCTCAACTCGGCGACGCCGAAGGCGGGCGTCGGCTTCGAGCTGGACGTGATCGCGGCCTGCTTCATCGGCGGCGCTTCGGCTTCCGGCGGCGTCGGCAAGATCACCGGTGCCGTGATCGGCGCCTTCATCATGGGCGTGATGAACAACGGCATGTCGATCATGGGCATCGGCATCGACTACCAGCAGCTGATCAAGGGCCTGGTGCTGCTCGCTGCCGTGTTCTTCGACGTCTACAACAAGAACAAGGGCTGACCGGCTCGACGCCGGACAGCCGCACAGTCGTCAACCTATCGGGCCGCGGGGCGGTCGGGCGGTGCGGTAACGGCCGCGCCGGTTGCGAAGCCTTGCCGAGGCGGGCTGTCGCGAACGAACAAGGATTTGGACCATGCTGGTATCACAGTTGAAGAATGCCGACGGCTCGATCACGGTTGCCGCACGCGAGGACGGGCAGGGCGCCCGGGCCGTCAAGAACGCGGCGAGCCTGCATGCGCTGGCGATGGAGGCTGCCGACGGCGGCAAGAGCCTGAAGGCGGTGATCGAGGCACACGGCTATGGCGAGGCGGTGGACCTGGAGAAGGCCTATGCCGAAGGCCGGCTGGTCTCGCCCATCACCCATCCCGATCCCGCCCACCTGCACCTGACCGGCACCGGCCTGACGCATCTGGGGTCGGCTGCGACCCGCGACGCGATGCACAAGAAGACAACCGAGGCGGCCGCCGAGACGCTGACCGATTCCATGAAGATGTTCAGGATGGGCCTGGAGGGCGGCAAGCCGAAGCCGGGTGAGAAGGGCGTACAGCCCGAGTGGTTCTACAAGGGCAACGGCACCCAGGCCGTTGCCCCCGGTGGTGCCTTGACCTCGCCCTCCTTTGCCGAGGATGGCGGCGAGGAGCCGGAAATGGCCGGCATCTACATCATCTCGTCCAGGGGCGTGCCCTTCCGCCTCGGCTTTGCCGTCGCCAACGAGTTCTCCGACCACGTCACCGAACGGGTGAACTACCTGTGGCTGGCGCATTCCAAGCTGCGCCAGGCGAGCTTCGGCCCGGAGATCCGCATCGGTGCTGCGCCCGAGGACATTCGCGGCTTCTCGCGCATCGTCCGCGACGGCAAGGTCTTGTGGGAAAAGCCGTTCCTGTCGGGCGAGGCGAACATGTCGCACACCTTCGCCAACCTCGAGTACCATCATTTCAAGTACGGCCTGTTCCGCCAGCCGGGCGAGGTGCACGTGCACATGTTCGGCACGGCGACGCTGTCGTTCGGTGACGGCATCCGCACGCAGGAAGGCGACGTCTTCGAGATCGGCGCCGACGGATTCGGCCTGCCGCTGCGCAATCCCTTGGCAATTGCCAAGGAAGAAAAGTTCGAAATCCAGCAACTCTAGTAACAGATCCCGGCGCGGCGTCCGCGCCGGGTCGCGATGAGACAGGAGGGCCTTGCCCATGACCATGCACAAGAACCTGATTGCCGGCGAATGGGTCGGCAGCGAAGCGATCAAGAACATCAACCCGTCGAACACCAACGACGTGGTCGGCGAATACGCCCGCGCGTCTGCCGACGATGCCAAGGCTGCGATCGCCGCTGCCAAGGCCGCCTTCCCGGCCTGGTCGCGCTCGGGCATCCTCGAGCGCCATGCGATCCTGAAGAAGACCGCCGACGAGATCCTGGCGCGCAAGGACGAACTCGGCACGCTGCTCGCCCGTGAAGAGGGCAAGACGCTGCCCGAGGCGATCGGCGAGACGATCCGCGCGGCGCAGATCTTCGAATTCTTCGCCGGCGAGACGCTGCGGCTGGCCGGCGAGGTGCTGCCGTCCGTTCGTCCGAACATCGGCGTCGAGATCACCCGCGAGCCGGTCGGCGTCGTCGGCATCATCACACCGTGGAACTTCCCGATCGCCATTCCCGCCTGGAAGATCGCGCCGGCGCTCGCCTTCGGCAACACGGTGGTGTTCAAGCCGGCCGAGCTGGTGCCCGGCTGCGCCTGGGCGATCGTCGACATCCTGCATCGCGCGGGCCTGCCGAAGGGCGTGCTGAACCTCGTCATGGGCAAGGGCTCGGTCGTCGGCCAGGCGATGCTGGAAAGCCCGGACGTCGCCGCCATAACCTTTACCGGCTCGACCGGCACGGGAAAGCGCGTGGCGGCCGCCTCGATCGAGCATAACCGCAAGTTCCAGCTGGAGATGGGCGGCAAGAACCCGTTCGTCGTCCTCGACGATGCCGACCTCACCGTGGCCGTCGAGGCCGCCGCCAATTCCGGCTTCTTCTCCACCGGCCAGCGCTGCACGGCGTCGTCGCGGCTGATCGTCACCGAAGGCATCCACGACAAGTTCGTCACAGCGCTGACGGAGAAGCTGAAGGGCCTGGTCGTCGACGACGCCTTGAAGGCCGGCACCCATATCGGCCCGGTGGTCGATGCCGGCCAGTTGAAGCAGGACACCGACTATATCGAGATCGGCAGGAAAGAGGGCGCCAAGCTCGCCTTCGGCGGCGATCTCGTCAAGCGCGACAATCCCGGCTTCTTCCTGCAGCCGACACTGTTCACCGAGGCGACGAACGCGATGCGGATCAGCCGCGAGGAGATCTTCGGCCCGGTCGTCTCCGTGATCCGGGTGAAGGACTACGAGGAAGCACTCGCGACCGCCAACGACACGCCGTTCGGGCTGTCGTCGGGCATCGCCACGACGAGCCTGAAGCATGCGACGCACTTCAAGCGCAACGCCGAGGCCGGCATGGTGATGGTCAACCTGCCGACCGCGGGCGTCGACTTCCACGTGCCCTTCGGCGGCCGCAAGGGATCCTCCTACGGTCCGCGCGAACAGGGCAAGTACGCCAACGAGTTCTACACGACGGTCAAGACTGCCTACACGCTGGCGTAACCCGCCGGCCTGACACATTGCCCCGGCACTGGCGCCGGGGCGGCTCTCTCAAGGACTACGACAGATGACGAAGAAAGCGGAATGGCCGCGCAGGCTGAGGTCACAGGAATGGTACGGCGGCACGAGCCGCGACGTGATCTATCATCGCGGCTGGATGAAGAACCAGGGATATCCACACGACCTGTTCGACGGGCGTCCGGTGATCGGCATCCTCAACACCTGGTCGGATCTGACGCCCTGCAACGGCCATCTGCGCGAGCTTGCCGAGAAGGTGAAGGCGGGCGTGTGGGAAGCCGGCGGCTTCCCGGTCGAGGTGCCGGTGTTCTCGGCGTCCGAAAACACCTTCCGCCCGACCGCGATGATGTACCGCAACCTCGCCGCACTCGCGGTCGAAGAGGCGATCCGCGGCCAGCCGATGGACGGCTGCGTGCTGATGGTCGGCTGCGACAAGACCACGCCGTCGCTGCTGATGGGTGCCGCCTCCGTCGACCTGCCCTCGATCGTGGTCACCGGCGGGCCGATGCTGAACGGCTATTTCCGCGGTGAACGCGTCGGCTCGGGCACGCATCTGTGGAAGTTCTCCGAGATGGTGAAGGCCGGCGAGATGACCCAGGCCGAGTTCCTCGAGGCCGAGGCCTCGATGAGCCGCTCGACGGGCACCTGCAACACCATGGGCACCGCCTCCACCATGGCTTCCATGGCCGAGGCGCTCGGCATGGCGCTGTCCGGCAACGCCGCGATTCCCGCGGTCGATTCCCGCCGCAAGGTGATGGCGCAGATGACCGGCCGGCGCATCGTCCAGATGGTCAAGGACGACCTCAAGCCCTCCGACATCCTGACCAAGCAGGCCTTCGAGAACGCCATCCGCACCAATGCGGCCATCGGCGGCTCGACCAATGCCGTGATCCACCTGCTCGCCATCGCCGGCCGCGTCGGCATCGACCTGACGCTGGACGACTGGGACCGCTGCGGCCGCGACGTGCCGACGATCGTCAACCTGATGCCGTCCGGCAAGTACCTGATGGAAGAGTTCTTCTACGCCGGCGGCCTGCCGGTGGTGCTGAAACGCCTCGGCGAGGCCGGCCTCCTGCACAAGGACGCGCTGACGGTCTCCGGCGAAACCATGTGGGACGAGGTCAAGGGCGTCGTCAACTGGAACGAGGATGTCATCCTGCCGGCCGAACAGGCTCTGACGCAGTCGGGCGGCATCGTCGTCGTACGCGGCAACCTCGCGCCGAAGGGCGCGGTGCTGAAGCCGTCGGCCGCCTCCGAGCATCTGCTCGTCCACCGGGGCAGGGCGGTCGTGTTCGAGGACATCGACGACTACAAGGCCAAGATCAACGACGACGATCTCGACATCGACGAGACCTGCGTCATGGTCATGAAGAACTGCGGGCCGAAGGGGTATCCCGGCATGGCCGAGGTCGGCAACATGGGCCTTCCGCCGAAAGTTCTGAAGAAGGGCATCACCGACATGGTGCGCATCTCCGATGCCCGCATGTCCGGCACCGCCTACGGCACCGTCGTCCTGCACACCTCGCCGGAAGCCGCCGTCGGCGGGCCGCTCGCGGTCGTGAAGAACGGCGACATGATCGAGCTGGACGTGCCGAACCGGCGCCTGCATCTCGACATTTCCGACGAAGAGCTGGCGAAGCGGCTTTCCGAATGGCAGCCGAACCACGAACTGCCGACGTCCGGCTACGCCTGGCTGCACCAGCAGCACGTCCAGGGCGCCGACACCGGCGCCGACCTCGACTTCCTCAAGGGATGTCGCGGAAGCGCAGTCGGCAAGGACAGCCACTGAGGCGTTCGCGCAGGAACCGAAACGGTAAAGAGGCGGGGTATGGCCCCGCCTTTTTTCGTTTACCGCCCGTTGACCGTTGGACACCACCTTCCGATCTCCGCCCCATGTCGCCGAGATGGAAACCGTGGCGCGCCCGGACGCCGCGTGCTCCTGTGCGGCCGCAGCGGACCTCAGTTCTGCAGGGCCCAGTCCGCCACCTGCCAGCGCAACTGCCCGCGGTCGGTGACGACACGGCCGAGCCCCGGGAAGGGCATGTGCGTGGCAGCGATGAGCGCGCCTTCCGAAGCGGCGCGAGGAAAAAAGCGGTCGCGCATCGCTTTGGCCGCTGCAGGGTCCTGCTCGAACAGGAAGAACACATCGGTCGCCCCAGGATGCACGACCGGAAAGATCATATCCGAAACCATGATGAGGCTCTGCCCGCCATCTTCGACCCGCACGCCGATATGGCCGGGCGTGTGGCCGGTAAGGTCGACAATGGAGACGCCCGGCACAATCTCACGCTCGCCGTCAATCGCCTGGAGTTTCGGGTAGAGGCGCACGACCTCGCCGGCCATTTGGAAGCTGGTCTGTAGATAGTCGGGCGCGCCGCTGCGCTTGGCCGGGTCGGTCCAATGGGTAACGTCGCGACGATCGATGTAGAGATCCGCGTTGGGGTAGTTGTTCTTGCCCCCGACGATCAGGCCGCCCATGTGGTCCTGATGCATGTGCGTCACGATCACCGCGTCGATCTGGTCGCGCTGCAGGCCGAGCGCGGCGAGCGCCAGCGGCAGTGAGCCCGTCTCCCCGATCGAGCCCGCTGGACCGGCGTCGATCAGGATGCGGCGCTCGCCATCCTCGACGAGATACTGGTTGAAGAGGAACCGCACGCCGCTTTTCCGGGCGGTGAATTGCGCGATTGCCGCCTGCTCGACCTCGGCCGCGGTGCGTCCCGGAAAATAGTCGTAGGGCATGTCGGCATACCCGTCCGTCAGGGCCGTCACCGTGAAGCGGCCGATGCGGATCTGCGCCAGCGGCGTAACGCTGACCGGCGTCCTGGCGGCAGCCTGGGTCGCGGCAAGGGCGGACGCAGGAGCGCCACCGATCAGGCCTCCCCCGAGGAGGCTCCCCCCGATAAGGCCCATGGGAAGGGCACCGACAAAGGCGCGACGCAATAGTTGAGGCATGACGCCTTCCTCCGGATCGTTGAGAATAGGGTGGGGCCGGCCTGCGTCCCCAGGACGGCGTGAAAGCTATGATATCCACAACCAATAGGGTACCCTGCCATTCAGGGAGCTTTCCTCCCAAATTCCGGAAGGATCCGATGGATCGGTTCGAATCAATGTCGGTGCTGCTGGCGGTGGTCGAGGCAGGCAGCCTCTCGGCCGCGGCGCGGCGACTGCATGCACCGCTCGCCACGGTCAGCCGCAAGGTCGCCGATCTCGAAAAGCACCTCGGTGTGCGCCTGGTCCTGCGCACCCGCAGCGGCCTCGCCATGACGGAGGAGGGGCGCGCCTTCATCGCCGCGTCACGTCGCATCCTGGAGGACTTGGATGCGGCGGAGCGGCAGGCCAGCGGCGATCATGGCGCGCTGCGTGGAAGTCTGCACGTGACCGCACCGATAGCCTTCGGCGAGCGCCACCTGCTGCCAATGGCGATGGAATTCCTGAAGGAGCACCCCGATATCAACCTGCGCCTGACCTTGGCCGATCGGCAGCTAAGCCTGGCGGATGACCACGTCGATGTGGCCCTGCGGATCGGGCATCTGCCGGACAGCGCGCTGATCGCAACGCGCGTGGGCGCCGTCCGCCGGGTGATCTGCGCGAGCCCGGACTATCTCGCCCGTCGAGGCGTGCCGCGTCAGCCGGATGACCTCGCGCAGCATGACGGCATAAGCTTCCAGGGCTTCGCGACCGCCCCGGAATGGCGCTACCGCCGGGACGGCGCGGGCTTTACCATCGAGCCGCGTTCCAAGCTCGCGGTAAACACGACGGAGGCTGCCATTCAGGCTGCACTGGCCGGTATCGGCATTATCCGCGTGCTGTCTTACCAGATCTCCGATCAGTTGCGCTCCGGCGCGCTGCAGGAAGTGCTGACCGAGTTCGCACCGGAACCGCTGCCGGTGAACGTTGTCCATGGACCAGCCGATCCCCTGCCGCTGAGGGTGCGGTGCTTCCTCGACTGGATTGGGCCCCGCCTACGCGCGCAGATGGCTCACTAGCGTCCACGCTATCCAGCCTGCAAGGTAGACGGCTCCACATCAGGGGCCATGCGGATGGCGGGCCTGGCTCAGCTCTGGCTCTGCGACTGGCTTTGCCCCGCGGGCTCGACCCTGATGGAGACGCTCATCGTCTCGGCCGCCCTGCCGAGCACAAGGCCGGAGACGGGGGCGGCGTCGCTGTAGCAGAGGCCGGTTGCCAGCCGCACGTAGCGATCGTCGGGGCAGATGTCGTTGGCCGCATCGAAGCCGATCCATCCGATACCCTGGATGTGGACGTCGGCCCAGGCGTGGCTGGCGGTCTGGTCGGCCTGGCCGTCCATCAGCAGGTAGCCTGAGACGTAGCGGGCCGGCAGGCCGAGCACGCGGGCGGCTGCGATCATCACATGGGCGTGGTCCTGGCAGACGCCGGAACCCTTCTCCAGCGCGCGCTCGGCGGTGGTGTCGGCTGCGGTCTCGCCGGCCTTGTAGTCGATCGCCTCGTGGATTAGCCCCATCATCGCATGCATGCGGGCGAGCTCGTTTTCGCCGTCGGTGGCGCGGGCGAGTTCGCGCACCAGCCGGCCGGGCCTCGTCAGCGGTGTTTCGCGCAGGTAGAGCCAGAGCGGAACGAAGCCCTGGTGGGGACCGAAGACGCCGGCGCGGTCCTCCGTGTCGACCTCGCCTTCGGCGACGATGCGGATTGTCGTCTGGTCCGCATTCATGCTGACGAGATCGACATGATTGCCGAAATGGTCGGCGTAGCCCACCTCCACATGCGCGCCGTGGACAGTCGTTCGCCAGTCGTGCACGGTCTGCCCGGGCTGGGTCTTCGGGGTCAGCCGCAGGCGCTGCAGAGAGTACTGTACCGGCTCGTCATAGGTATAGACGGACGTATGGTTGATCTTCAGCCGCATCTTCAAGTCCCCTGCTGCGCAACGCTACTGATAGAAGCGGTAGCCGTCGGCGATCTCCTGCCCCAGCCTGTTGTTCTGGACGATGAATTCCTCGATGAACTCGTGCAGCCCCTGGTCCATGACGTCTTCCATCGTCCGGTTCTGCAAAAGCGTCAGTGTCGTGGAGGCGGTCTCGTGGGCGGCGTGGGTCTCGCCGTAGGTCTGGCCGAGGAAGCAGAGGTTGCTGACGATCTTCTCGTAGCTGAAGGCGAGCGAACGTGGCATGCGCGCATTCAGGATGAGGAAATGGGCGATGTTGGACGGCGTGTACTCGCCGTCATAGACCCAGCCGTAGGAGCGGTGGGCGGAGACCGATCGCAGGATCGATTCCCACTGCATGTTGTCCAGCGACGAACCGACCTGCGAGATCGCCGGCAGGAGCACGTAGTACTTCACGTCGAGGATGCGCGCGGTGTTGTCGGCGCGCTCGATGAAGGTGCCGATGCGGGCAAAGTTGTAGATGTCGTCGCGCAGCATCGTGCCGTGGAAGGCGCCGCGGATGAGGCCGGCCCGCCGCTTGATCGTCTCGATGATCTCGGGCAGGTCGGTGGAGCGTGCCTTGCGGGCGAACACATGCTTCAGATCGATCCAGCATTCGTTGACCGCTTCCCAGGTCTCCCGCGTCAGCGCGGTGCGCACCATCCGGGCATTGTTGCGGGCCGCCTCGATGCAGGACAGCACGCTCGAGCCGTTGGCCTTGTCGCGCAGCAGGTAGTCGACCGCGTCCATGCTCGAAAGGGCCGGGTGGACCTTGTCGTAGTCCTCGCGCACGCCTGCGCTCTGCAGGACGCCGTCCCAGTCTTCGTCGCGACTGTCGGTGCGGGTGAGCGACATGCGCAGGCCGGCATCGATCAGGCGGGCGGTATTTTCCGCCCGCTCGATGTAGCGGAACATCCAGTATAGTCCGTTTGCGGTTCTGCCCAGCATGGTGCTCAGTCCTCCAGAACCCAGGTGTCCTTGGTGCCGCCGCCCTGGCTCGAATTGACAACGAGCGATCCGGCCTTCAGCGCGACGCGCGTCAGGCCACCGGGGATGATCTGCACCTTGTCGGAGACGAGCACATAGGGGCGCAGGTCGACGTGGCGGGGCGCCACGCCCTTGTTGACCAGGATGGGGACGGTGGAGAGCGACAGCGTCGGCTGGGCGATGTAGCTGCCCGGCCTGGCCTTCAGCTTGTCGGCGAAGAGCGCACGCTCCCGCTTCGTTGCCGTCGGTCCGACCAGCATGCCATAGCCGCCCGAGCCGTGCACCTCCTTCACCACGAGCTCTTCCAGATGTTCGAGCACGTATTTCAGGCTGTCCGGCTCCGAACAGCGCCAGGTCGGCACGTTCTCCAGTATCGCCTTGCGGCCGGTATAGAACTCGACGATCTCCGGCATGTAGGAATAGATCGCCTTGTCGTCGCAGATGCCGGTGCCGGGCGCGTTGGCGATGGTGATGTTGCCGGAGCGATAGACGTCCATGATGCCGGGAATGCCCAGCGCAGATTCGGGACGGAAGGTGAGGGGATCGAGGAAGTCGTCGTCGACGCGGCGGTAGAGCACGTCGATCGCCTCGTAGCCGCGGGTGGTGCGCATCTTCACCTTGCCGTCGATGACGCGCAGGTCCGATCCCTCCACCAGCTCCACGCCCATCTGGTCGGCGAGGAAGGCATGCTCATAGTAGGCGGAGTTGTAGATGCCGGGCGTGAGGACTGCGACGCGCGGCCGGCCGCTGCAGCCGGGCGGGGCCAGCGATGCGAGGCTCTGGCGCAAGAGGTTCGGATAGTTCTGGACCGGGCGGACCTTGTTCTGGTGGAACAGCTCCGGAAACATTTGCATCATGGTTTCGCGGTTTTCCAGCATGTAGCTGACGCCCGACGGCGTGCGCGCATTGTCCTCCAGCACGTAGAACTGGTCCTCGCCGGTGCGGACGATATCGGTGCCGACGATATGGGTGTAGACGCCGCCCGGCGGCTTGAAGCCGATCATCTGCGGCAGGAAGGTCTCGTTCTTCTCGATCAGCTGGCGCGGGATGCGCCCGGCGCGGATGATCTCCTGCTTGTGGTAGATGTCGTCCAGGAAGGCGTTCAGCGCGATCACCCGCTGCTCGATGCCCTGGGCCAGCTTACGCCACTCGCGGCCGGAAATGATGCGGGGGATGAGATCGAAGGGGATGAGTTTTTCGGAGCTATCGGCGTGGCCGTAGACGGCGAAGGTGATACCGGTCTTGCGAAAGATGTTCTCGGCGTCCCTGGACTTGGTGATCAGGCGGGCCCGATCCTGACTGGAGTACCATTCATGGTAGTCTTTGTACGGCCGGCGCGGACTGGAGTCCGCGTTCATCATTTCATCAAATGCCAACGGCGTGTTCCCCAATTTTCTCGCCATTTGAGTACAACGTCCTGGGCAATGCAAGAACCGTGCTCAATCGGCATGCAAAAATCTGCCGGGCGCAAACAAACGGCAATTGCATGCGTTCGGTTCCGCCGGGGCAGCTTGTCGTTGTCCTACCGTGCGGCCCTGGCTGCTCAATAAAAATGCAAATGCCGCCGGCGCAGCATGGCTGAACCTAACGATCAAGAATATTGCTTTGACCATCGGGTGGCAGCGCCCTAACGCTGGCGCCTTCGATCCCGCAAGGCAGTCCGCAGCCCTCATGACCCTCGACCGCATCGCTCCGGCCCTTTTCGTGCTGCTCTGGTCCTCCGGCTGGGTGGCGGCGAAGTATGGCGGCATCTATTCCGATCCGCTGACCTTCCTCGTCGTGCGCTATATCACCGCAGCACTCCTCTTTGCCGCCGTCTGTTGGGTCGCCGGCGTGCGGTGGCCGAAGGGGCGGTCGGCGATCGTGCACGCGATGATCTCGGGCGCCTTCCTGCACGGCTTCTATCTGGGCACGGTCTGGTGGGCGATCGCGCACGGGGTGCCGGCAGCGCTTTCGGGCATCATCGCCGCGCTGCAGCCGCTGATGACGGCGCTGGCCGCGCCGTATTTCATCGGCGAGAGGCTGTCGCCGCTGCAGAAGAGCGGTATCTGCCTCGGCTTTGCCGGCGTCGCCATCGCCGTCGTGCCCAAGCTCCTGGGCACGGGGCAATCGGAGATCCCGGTGTTCCCGGTGATCATGAACGTGATCGGCATGGTCTCGGTGACCTACGGCACGATCTACCAGAAGCAGCACCTGCAGACCGGCGACCTCAGGGCGATCGCAACGCTGCAATATGTCGGTGCGGCCGCCGTCACGCTGCCCTTCGCACTCGCCCTGGAGCCGTTCCGGGTGGAGCTTTCCTTCGGGTTCATAGCGCTCCTCCTGTGGTCGGTCGTCGGCATCTCGATGGGGGCGATCCTGCTGCTGCTCTACCTGCTGCGCCGCGGCCAGGTGTCGCGTGCCGCCGCACTGATCTACCTCGTGCCGCCGCTCGCATCCGTCCAGGCAGCCATCATCTTCGGCGAGGAACTGACGCTGCCGATGATCCTCGGCACGCTCGTCGTCATCGCCGGCGTCTACCTCGCCAACCGCAAGCAACGGCAGGCGGCGCCGGCGGAGTAGGGCGGCTCAGGCGGGCCGCCACCGGCAGTTGCAGTCACGGCAAAATTCCGTACTCTGCGGCGGCCGGATGCCGCATCCGGGCGACCGCGGTGTCCGGACGGCGGCGGGAGTGGAGCATATCCGGACGGGGGAGCCGACATGGTTGGAACGACCGTATTTGCGTTTGCACTCGTTGCCTTCATCGGGATCACGACGCCGGGACCAACGGTGCTGCTCGCGCTTTCGAACGGATCGCGCTTCGGGGTGCGACGTGCCTGCCTCGGCATGGTCGGTGCGGTGTTGTCGGACTTCGTGCTGATCGGCGCGGTCGCGCTCGGCCTCGGGGCTCTGCTTGCCGCGTCCGAATTCTGGTTTTCGGTCGTCAAGTGGCTCGGCGCAGGCTATCTCGCCTTCCTCGGCGTGATGCTCCTTCGTTCGAAGGGCACGCTCGACGCCGCGCTGCAGCCGGTGGGCGGCACAGACATCGGGACGACCCGGCCGATCTTCCTCAAGAGCTTCCTCGTCGCGGTAACGAACCCGAAGGGCTATCTGTTCTTCTCGGCCTTCCTGCCGCAATTCATCGATCCGGCGGCGCCGCAGGCTCAGCAATACCTGGTGCTTGCGCTCGTCTTTGCCGGCATCGATTTCATCGTCATGTTCGGCTATGCGCTGTTGGGTGCGCAGGCGGTCCGGATGCTGCGCAGGTCGGGCGCCATCTGGCTCGACCGGATCTGCGGCGGCGCGCTGCTGGCGCTTGCCGGATCGCTGGCCCTCTATCGGCGGGCAGGGGCGTAGAGGCAAGGCCCGACCAAATGAAAACGGCGGACCGAAGCCCGCCGCAATTCAGTTCACTTCACAGCGTGTGCCGCGCTCAGGCCTGTTCGCGCTTGCCGTTCTGGCGGCGCGACTGGCCGTTGCGGTTGCCGTTGTTGCCGGGGCGGCCGCCGGCGTGGTTGCGGTTGCGGCCTTCGGCGTGCTTCTGGTCGGGGCGGCCCGGTGCGTGGCGGTTCTGTCCCGTGCCGTCGCCGCGTTCGCCTGACTGGCTGCCTGACTGCGCGCGATGCTCGGTGCGCTGCTGGCCGCCGCGGGCGCCCTGGCCCTGCGGGCGGGCCGGACGGCCCTGGCCGCCGCGCTGGCCGCCGCGACCCTTGACGGACTTGCCGCCGGGGCCGGGCATGCCGACCGGGGGTTCGCCGCTGGCAACGGCGATCGAAATGCCCATCAGCCGCTCGATGTCGCGCAGCAGGCGGATGTCTTCCGGTGCGCAGAAGGCGATCGCAATGCCGTCACGGCCGTTGCGGGCGGTGCGGCCGATGCGGTGGACATAGGCGTCCGGCACTTCCGGCAGGTCGTAGTTGTAGACGTGGGTGACGCCCGGAATGTCGATGCCGCGTGCGGCGACGTCGGTCGCCACGAGAACGCGGATCTCGCCGTCACGGAACGCCTTGAGCGCCCGCTCGCGCTGGCCCTGGCTCTTGTTGCCGTGGATCGAGGCAGCCTTGAAGCCGATGTGGTCGAGATGCTTCATCAGTTTCTCGGCGCCATGCTTGGTGCGCGAGAAGATCAGCGCGAGACCGTCCGGATTGTCGTTGAGCGTCTGGCGGAGGATCTGCGTCTTGTGGTCCTTGCCGGGGACGAAGTGGACGTACTGCTCGACCTTGTCGGCAGCCTTGCCCGGAGGGCTCACTTCGACCTTCAGCGGGTTCGTCAGGTATTCGCCGGCAAGCTCGGCGATCAGCTTCGGCATGGTCGCGGAGAATAGCAGCGTCTGCCGGTTCTTCGGCACGAGCTTGGAGATCTTGCGCAGGTCGTGGATAAAGCCGAGGTCGAGCATCTGGTCGGCTTCGTCGAGGACGAGGTAGCGGCCCTGCGTCAGGGTGACCGACTTGCGGGAGACGAGGTCGAGCAGGCGGCCGGGCGTTGCGACGAGAATGTCGGTGCCGCGTTCCAGCATCTGCGACTGCTTGTGGATCGAGGCGCCGCCGACGACGGTGACGACGCGCAGGTGTGTCTTCTTGACGAAATCGCGCAGGTTGTCGGCGATCTGGTTCACCAGTTCGCGGGTCGGGGCTAGAACGAGCGCGCGGATGTTGCGCGGGTCGGGGCGGCGGTCTTCGGCGAGCAGCCGCTCGATCATCGGCAGGCCGAAGGCGGCCGTCTTGCCGGTGCCGGTCTGGGCAAGACCGATCAGGTCGTTGCCGGCGAGAACCATCGGAATCGCCTTCTCCTGGATCGGGGTTGGCTTGTCGAAGCCGAGCGCTTCCAGCGCAGACAGAACGTTCTTCGACAGACCGAGGTCATGAAAAGTGGTCAAAGCAATAGCCTTTCGGGGCGCCAAACGCATCGACCGGAGCGGCTCCATTGCCGATCCGGTATCGTTTGGCGTCAAGAACCCCGCGTGAATTGGGAACTTGTGGGTTGATAGAGGCGTCTGGCGCAGTTTCCCGCCGGGTGGCGGCACAATTTCTCTTGCGCTCTTCCTTCTTCCGCAGTCCAATCAGGAACTGTGCGGGGCTCGCTCACGCGGCGGCCGGAAGGATTACACAGGCCCCATGTCGTGCTTTTCAACCTGAAAGTCAAGCGCGAGTTTTCGCGGGTGCAGCATGACTGCCGTTCCGGACGAAGCAAGGAACCTCGACCCAGGCCTCGCGTTGCCCTCATGGGATGCACCCGCTGGTGGCATCCCGAGGCCGCAGCATCAGGTGCTGCCGCCGGCAACTGCCAAAGGAGTGAAAAGCATGACGACCACTTGGATCCTCGCCGCCGACGGTAACCAGGCCCGCCTGTTGAAGGGCGTGAATTTCCTCAAGGACAACAGGCGCAGCCCCGAGCAGGAGGTCTTCAAGAGTGAACCGAAGAGGGTACAGGACATCATGACCGACAGGCCGGGGCGCAGCTATTCCTCGCACGGGCCGGGGCGTTCGGCGATGGAATACACGAGCGATCCCGTGCGCGACGAGCAGCAGCGCTTCACCGCGGAAGTGGCCCACAAGCTGGAAGGCTATGCCGATGCCGGCGCCTTCGACCGCCTGATCGTCTGCGCTGCGCCGCAAACGCTCGGCGACCTGCGCAGCATGCTCGGCGCCAAATGCCGGGAAAAGACCACGGCGGAGATCGACAAGGACTTCACCAACCTGCCGACGGACAAGCTCGTCTCGTCGGTGCGCTCGATCATGTTCGATTGATTGGCGACAGGGGGGGGCAGCTGGCGGCGTTCCGGCCGCCCTCCTTTCGTTTTGACAAACCTACGTCCATTGCACGAATTGCCGGCTCCCGGACGCGCTTGTTATAGTTCGCGCATTCTTGATGGAGCATCATCCCATGCGAACGCAGAGCGCCTTCGCCGCGACAGTGCTTCTGTGCTGTCCGGCGATCTTTTCGGTCGGGATTGCCCGCGCGGAAACGCCGGTCGAGCGCGGACAGTATCTGGCCCAGTTCGGCGGCTGCAACGACTGTCACACGCCCGGATATTTCTTCGGCAAGACGACCCCGGAAACCTATCTCTCCGGCTCCGATGTCGGCTTCCAGATGCCGCAGGGCACCTTTGTAGGTCCGAACCTGACGCCGGACAAGACCGGGCTTGCCGACTGGACCGAGGCGCAGATCGTCACTGCGTTGCAGACGGGCGTGCGGCCGGACGGGCGGATGCTGGCGCCGATCATGCCCTGGCACGCCTTTGCCAAGCTGACGAAGGAGGATGCGGCGGCGATCGCCTCCTTCCTCAAATCGTTGAAGCCGGTCGAAAACAAGGTGCCGGGGCCGCTGGGGCCGGGCGAGAAGCCGACCTTTCCGGTGCTGACGATCATCTTTCCGGAAGGCACGCCGCCGCCCGCCAAGTGAAGGGCGAACGGACGGTCACGGCGCGGTTTAGAAATCCGTCGGCACGCCGCCTTCCTCCTTGCGCCTTGCCACGAAGGCGTCGAGTTCTTCCTCGACCGCCGGATCGATCGCGGGACGCTCGTAGGTGTTCAGCTTCTCCTTGAACACGCGGTTGGCATGGTCGTAGGTGGTAGGCCGGCCGGCCTCCGACCAGGTCTCGAAGTTACGCCAGTCCGACAGGATCGGGGAATAGAAGGCGGTCTCGTAACGTGCGAGCGTATGGGGCGTGCCGAAGAAGTGCCCGCCCGGTCCGACGTCGCGCACCGCATCGAGCCCCAGCGCATCGGGGCTGGTGTCGAGGGGCGTGAGCAACTCCGCCACCATCTGCAGCATGTCGACGTCGAGGATGAACTTCTCGAACGACGCCGTAAGCCCGCCCTCGCTCCAGCCGGCGGAATGCATGATGAAGTTGCCGCCGCCCTGCGTCAGTGCCCAGAGCGAAAACGCCGATTCGTAGGCGGCCTGCGCGTCCAGCGTGTTGGAGGCGTTGGTGTTGGAGGTGCGATAGGGAATGTTGTAGCGGCGCGCCAACTGGCCGCCGGCGATCACGGCCTTCATGTATTCCGGGGTCCCGAAGGCGGGCGCGCCCGATTTCATGTCGACGTTCGAGGTAAAGCCGCCATACATCACCGGTGCGCCCTTGCGCACCATCTGGGTGAAGGCGATGCCGGCCAGCGCCTCGGCGTTCTGCTGGGTGAGCGCGCCTGCGACCGTGACCGGCGCCATCGCGCCGGCGAGCGTGAACGGTGTTATGACGACGACCTGGTTGCGCGAGGACATCTCGATGATGCCCTGCAGCATCGGGCCGTCGAGCCTGAGCGGCGACGACGTGTTGATGATGGTGAAGAGCGAGGGTTCGCGCTCCATCTGTTCCATGGAGATGCCGCGGCCGATACGGGCGATCTCTATGCCGTCGAGATTGCGCTGGCGGCCGAGCGAATAGACGTGGAACACCTTGTCGGTGAGCTTCACGAGGTCCGACAGGCAGTCGAGGTGGCGGACCGAGGCATGCAGGTCGACGGGCTCGACGGGATAGCCGCCGGTGGTGTGGATCACATCGTAGGACTGGGCGAGCTTGACGAGCTTGCGGAAATCCTCCTGGTTGCCGGTGCGCCGGCCGCCCTCGCGGTCGGCGACGAAGGGAGCCGAGGCAATCTGTGCGAACACGAGATTGTCACCGCCGATCTCGACGTTGCGCATCGGGTTGCGGGCATGCATCGTAAAGCCCGACGGCGCCTGTGCCACCATGTCCATGATGAGCCCGCGGTCGAAGCGCACGCGATCGGTGCCGGGGGTGACGTCGGCGCCCGCCGCCTTCATCCGCTCGCGCGCTTCGGGCAGGATGACGTCCATGCCGATCTCTTCAAGGATCGTCAGCGAGGCCTGGTGGATGGCCTCCACGGCGTCGTCCGAAAGGACGCTCGACGAGGCCATCGTGTTTCGCAGGTTGAGATACCGCGATCCGGCCGATGCGGTTCTTTGCCTCTCGGCTCCGCGTCCCCCCGAGCGCCGGCGGCGTTCGACGGGCCCTTCTGCGGCCTGATGTGCGTGGTTCAAGCCCAGGTTTACGACGTCGCCCATGATCCGTCCCGATTGCCGTTCTCTATGCTGCTGATCCTGCCACAGAAACGGCCCGGACGACGGGCGATTTGCGACATGCCGCGCCTTGCGGGCAGGTGCACAAAGTTTCGGCAATTTGCGGCTGTGGCGATGCAACCCCACGGCGCAAGCAACCGATTCTTAACCATCTGTTCAAATCCTTCGTGCTACTCGCTGGAGGGAGAGTTCCTTCTGCCCACACTTGGAAAGCGCCGGCGTGGCTGACATACGAGACGATCTTTTGCTTGCCGCCCGCGACGCGATTCGGGCGCAGAAATCGCCGGCCTACATCAAGGGCAGCGAGATGCGCTATCTCGCCGTCAACGACGCCTTCTGCGAGCTCTTCGGCTTGTCGAAGAACGAGGTCGTCGGCCGCAGCGGCGAGGAGATCGACGAGTGCGACGGCCACGAGGACAGGCACGAGCACGAGCGCCGCTGCCTTGTTTTCGGAAGCGACGAGACGGCCCGCTATCATCACGGGGCCAGCGCCTCCTCATTCGTCATATCGATGCGGCGACAGAAGCTGTCGCCGGAGCTGTCGATCGTGGTCGGCACTTTCCTGCCGGCGACGGAATCGCTTGCCAACCGGCTCGACGTGCTGGCGCAGGGAGCGGGCATCGCCTTTTCCGGTGTGCCCGAGACGGCTGGTGTCGCCGCGCTCCCGAAGGTCTCAGTCGAGCCGCCGAGGGAAGACGCAGGCACCGCCTCGGCGGAGGACCTGCTGGATGCGATCGGGACGGGGGTTGCGATCTACGATCGGTCCGGCCAGCTGACCCACGCCAACCAGGTGATGCGCGCCTTCTACACGGCGCTTCTGGGCGAGGTTGGCGACGCGGACGTCACCGTGCGCGCGCTGCTGGAGGCGCTGTACGAGGTCGAGGCGCCGGACGGGGAAGATGACGAGGGGGACGGTGCCAGGGAAGACTGGATCCGGCAGCGGCTCGATGAATACGAACTGCCTTTGTTCGAGCGCGTCAGCCGCACGGTTGCGGGCGGCTGGATGCGGCTCGTCACCCAGCGTCGCCCCGACGGCACGCTCGTGGCGCTGCGCTCTGACGTCACCGCCATGAAGGAGAACGAGGGCCGGCTGCGCCAGCAGGGGCAGGAGATCGGGCTCTACCGTGCGCTGCTCGACGAATTGCCGGTGGCGACCTTCGTGCGCGACGAGAAGCAGCGGCTGGTGTTCGCCAACCGGGCCTTCCTCGAACTGACCGGGCTTGCGGCCGCCGATGTCATTGGCAAGACCACGCATGAAATGTTCCCCGACCAGGGCAAGGAGTTCCACGCCCAGAACCAGAGCGTGCTGGACGACGGCGCACTGGTGGAGGTGGAAGCCGAGTTCCACCGGGAGGGTGGCCAGGTCATCCCGACGATCGCGCGCAGCTACCGGGTAATCTCTGCCGACAACCACAAATATCTGATCGGCTCCATCACAGACACCTCGATGCTGAAGCGGCGCGAGGAACAACTGATCGAGGCGCGCCGGCAGGCAGAGGAGATCAAGTCTGACCTGGAGAGCATCGTCGCCTCGCTCCATGTCGGCATCGTCGTGGTCGACGAGAGCTCGACGATCGAGCTGGTCAACAGCGCCTTCGAAAGCCTGTGGGACGGCGCGCTGCCGGCGCTGACCGGCAAGCCCTTCGGCGCGCTGCTGCGGTTCAAGAAGGAGCAGGGCGAGACGATCGGGACCAAGGCCGGCGTCTGCGACACCGATCACCAGGCTTGGCTCTGCCGGGTGCGGGACGGCGGGTTTCCGACGCGCGAGGTCGGCTATGCGAACGGCCGCACGCTGATCGAATCCGGGCAGCCGATATCGGGCGGGCGCAGCCTGCTGACCTACATCGACATCACCGAGCGGCGCGAACACGAGCGCGAGGTGCTGGAGACGCGTAGCGCGCTCGAAGAGGTCGGAAGCCTCGTCAAGGACGCCATGGCGGCGATGGGCCAGGGCCTGCTGATCATCGACAAGGACCGCGTCGAACTCGCCAACGAGGCACTGCTGTCGATGGTCGACATTTCTCCCGATCTCCTCCGGCCCGGCGCACTCGTGGCCGACATCGTCGCCGATTGCCGCGAACGCGGAATCTTCGGGTTTTCCGGCGACCAGCGCGTCTCGGTCGAGGACTTCCGTGATACGCTGCTGCGCGACCAGAGGGCCTCGATCACGCTTGTGAGCGGCAGGGGCAGCTGGCTGCAGATGGAGGCGCGGCCCACCGAGCACGGCCGCATCGTCTTCGTCTTCTCCGACATCACCCAGCTGAAGGAGCGCGAGGAGGAACTGCGCCGTCTCGTGGTCAGGGCGGAGACGGCTGACAAGGCGAAGTCCGAGTTCCTGGCCAATATGAGCCACGAGATCCGCACGCCGATGAACGGAGTGCTCGGCATGGCCGAGTTGCTGGCGAAATCGCACCTCGACACGCGCCAGAAGACCTTCATCGACATCATGGTGAAGTCGGGCAACGCGCTTCTAACGATCATCAACGACGTGCTCGACTTCTCCAGGATCGATGCGGGCCAGATGAGCCTGCGCAAGGCGCCGTTCAACCCGCTGGAGGCGGTGGAGGACGTGGCGACGCTGCTGGCGGCGAAGGCGGCCGAAAAGGATATCGAGCTCGTGGTCCGGGGTGCGGCGGAAATGCCTGCGGCCTTGCTCGGCGACGCCGGGCGCTTCCGCCAGATCGTGACGAACCTCGTCGGCAATGCGGTGAAGTTCACCGATCGCGGGCACGTCCGCATCGACATGGCCGCGCAGGAGGCCGAAGGCGGCAGGATCGACATCACCCTGACGGTGGAAGATACCGGCACGGGCATTCCGGAAGACAAGCTCGCCTCGGTGTTCGAGAAGTTCTCGCAGGTCGATTCTTCGTCCACCCGCCGCCACGAGGGCACCGGCCTGGGCCTGGCGATCACTCATGGCCTGGTGACGCTTTTCGGCGGCTCGCTGTCGGTGGCTAGCACGGTCGGCCAGGGGTCAGTCTTCACCGTGACCCTGCCGTTCGAGATCGACCAGCTCTCGGCATCGAACACGGCCGTGCCCGTCAACCTGCGCGGGGCGAGGATCCTCGTCGCCGACCGCAGCGACGCCACGCGCTCCGTCGCGCGCGAACTCCTGTCGGAGTGGGGCTTCGACGTCACCGCGGTGGCCAATGCCGAGGAAGCGCTCGCGCTGCTTTCGGCAGCCAGCGCGATCGACATCATGGTGGAGGCGGTGATCGTCGACCGCAACATCCGCGACGGCAACGGCCGGACCCTGATCGAGGCCATCCGCAAGGAATTCCCCGAGACGGCGCTGATCGCCGTTTCCACGTTTAGCGGCGCCTCGCCGCAGGGCGTGCTGGACGCGTTCGAGGCCGAGGCGCACCTGATGAAGCCGGTGCGGGCCGGGCTGTTGCGCGAGGCGGTGTGCGAGGTGGTGCGCACAGCACGGCGCCGCGCATCCGGGCAAGCTGGGCCAGAGACCGACGGCGGCATCGTCGTCAGCATCCGGCAGCCATCGCCTGCGGCTGCGGCCGCCGGAGAAGGGAATGTCGACGTGCTCGTCGCAGAGGACAACGAGGTCAACCAGCTGGTCTTCCGGCAGTTGCTGGAGGGATTGGGGATCGGCTACGAGGTGGTGGCCAACGGCGAGGAAGCCGTGCAGGCCTACCAGCGGCTGAAGCCGCGGGTGATCCTGATGGACGTGTCGATGCCGGTGATGAACGGCCACCAGGCGGCGCGGGCGATCCGCGATCTGGAGGCGGGGACGCAGGACCGCGTGCCCATCGTCGCGGTGACCGCGCATGTGCTCGACGGCGACCGGGAGAGCTGCCTGGCATCGGGGATGGACGACTATCTGACGAAACCGATCAGCACGGATCGGCTGGAGGAAATGCTCGGGCGCTGGATGGACATGGCCGCGTTTTCCGCTGGCCGCCGCTCCACGCTTCATTGACCGCGCGCGTTTGCGCCGGATCGGGCCGGTTTCAGGGGCGCCGGCCGCACAACATCTCGCGCTTTCCGGCAAAGCCGGGGCGCCGCTCCACGGCAAAGCCGGCACTGGCGAGATTGCGCCGCACGAACCCCGCAGCCGCATAGGTCGCAAACGTACCGCCGGGGCTGGTGTGGTCGAAAACCTGCCGGATGAGTTCCGCCGACCACATGTCGGGGTTGCGCGAAGGGGCGAAGCCATCGAGATACCAGGCGTCGAAGGAGAGGCCACAACCCTGAAGTCCTTCGAGCGCGGGGCCGCAGACGACGGTGAGACGGGTCTGTTCGTCCAGGTCCAGCCCGATCGCGTCATGGCCTTCCGGCGCCTCCGGCCAGCAGCCCGACAGCGCTTCGCGCTCGCGAGCGATCTGTGGCCAATGGGAGAGTGCGCGGTCGATCGCCGCCCGCGGCAACGGGAAGCGCTCGAAAGAGACGAAGTGCAGCGTGCCGCCATCGGTGCGGGCGGAGCGCCATTGACGCCAGGTTTCGCAGAGATTGAGGCCGGTGCCGAAGCCGAGTTCGCCGATGGCGAAGTCGATGCCGTCCGACCATCGAGAAGGCAGGCCGTTGCCGTCGAGGAAGACGTGACCGCATTCCAGCCGGCCGTCAGTGCGACAATAAAAGTGATCGCCATAGGCCTGCGAATAGGGCATATCGCCCTCGTGCCAGTCCAGGGCGAGATCAGGGGCCAGATCGGGGGGCAATCCGTTCGCCGCTGTGGCGTTTTCAGGAGCATTGTCAGCCATGCCGCCAGTCGATAGTCGCCTCAGCGGTGCCGGTCAACCGCGCCCCGACGTGCTGGTCACCGGGGCGGGCGTCATGGGGCTGTGGGCGGCCTTGATGGCTGCGCGCGCCGGGCTCTCGGTCCTGGTCGTCGAACGGCAAAGGGTCGGCGCCGGCGCCAGCGGCGGCCTGCTGGGCGCGCTGATGCCGCATCTGCCGGACCGCTGGAACACCAAGAAGCAGTTTCAGCTCGAAGCGCTGGTTTCGCTCGAAGGCGAGATTGCGGAGCTCGAAGCCACGACCGGCCTTTCGGCCGGGTATCGTCGCTGCGGGCGCGTCATCCCCCTGGCCGAGCCCCACCATCGCGAGCGCGCGCTGAAGCATTCGCGCGATGCCGCGGCGGCCTGGGATGTTTCGGGAAGGGCGTTTTCCTACGAGGTTTCCGATCGTTCTCCGGCGGCAGGCTGGCCGGCAGGGGAGGCTACGGCAAACGGGGTCGTGCTCGACAGCCTTGCAGCACGGGTGTCGCCGCGCGGCCTGCTGGCCCTTCTGCGTGCCGCGCTCGAGGCGATGCCGCAGGTGCGGGTCGCAGAGGGTGTCGATATCGTCCGCCTCGACCCGGTCGCAGGGGTTGCGCGCTGCGCTGACGGCGCAGACATCGCGTTCGGTCATGTGATGGTTTGCGCAGGCGTCGCAGGCTTCGACCTGCTGACGGCACTGGAACCGCGCGAGCTGCCACGGCCGCTCGGCGTGGCAGTCAAGGGGCAGGCGGCGCTGTTCAGGACCACACTCGATCCCGATCTGCCGATCCTGTTCGACAACGGCATCTATGTCGTGCCGCACGACGGCGGATATTGTGCGGTCGGCAGCACGAGCGAAGATGCGTTCGAGGACGCCGATTCCACCGACGGATTGCTGGAAGATGTGATCGAAAGGGCGTTGCGCCTTGCGCCGGTGCTGCGCGAGGCGTCGCTGGTGGAGCGTTGGGCGGGGTTGCGGCCCAAGGCCATCGGGCGGGATCCGGTGGCCGGTCTGCATCCGGACTTTCCGTCCGTCGCGGTTCTCGGTGGGGGCTTCAAGATCAGCTTCGGGATCGCGCACGAACTTGCGCGCGCGGTCATGAGACAGATCGACGGCGGTAGCGCAGGGGAGCTACCGCCGTCGTTTTCCATCGGCGCGCATCTGGAGGCTGCGCGCCGGGATCTCACCTAGGCGTTACATCCAGTAGGGCGGAACGCCGTAGTAGTCGTGGATCACCTTGCCGTTGCGGCGATCCCATTCGTATTCCGCCTCGCTCTCGTAATGCGGCGCGGCCTCGACCTGTTCCTTGGTCACGTCGATGCGATAGCCGTTCAGGCTTTCGTCATAGTTCAGCTTGCCCCAGGGCAGTGGATAGTGGTCGTTACCGATGCCAAGGAAACCGCCGAAGCTGAGCACGGCATACGAAACGTGGCCGTTGCGCTTGTCGAGAATCAGCCGTTCGATCGAGCCGATGTGCTTGCCGTCAGCGCCGTAGACCGCGGTGCCTTCGACCTTGTCGCTGGCGATCAGGGCTTCGGTTTCCTTGATGTTTGCATCCTGTGGAATCATCGTGTCTTCTCCCTTTCTTGTTTCCGGAAAATCAACGCGCCGGTCACGCTCTTGTTCCATCGCCGGCATCGTGGAAATGCCGCTTTCCGCCTCGACTTTCCTGCCGCGGATGCTACCGTCGCCCAAAAGTCTCAAGGTGGAACCATGACTGAAAAGCCCTATCCGCGCGATCTCGTCGGCTACGGCCGCACGCCGCCCGACCCGCAGTGGCCGGGGGATGCGCGCATCGCCGTGCAGTTCGTCGTCAACTACGAGGAGGGCGGCGAGAGCTGCGTGCTCGACGGCGATCCGGCCTCCGAAAACCTGCTGTCGGAGATCGTCGGCGCACAGTCCTGGCCGGGCCAGCGTAACCTCAACATGGAATCGATCTACGAATACGGCTCGCGCGCCGGCTTCTGGCGGCTGTGGCGGCTGTTCACCAGCCGTAACGTGCCGGTCACCGTCTACGGCGTGACGCTGGCGATGGCGCGAAACCCGGAAGCGGTCGCGGCCATGAAGGAAGCGAACTGGGAGATCGCCAGCCATGGCTACCGCTGGCTGGAGTACAAGGATTTTTCCGAAGAGGTCGAACGCCAGCACATCCGCGATGCCGTGCGGCTGCATACCGAACTGACGGGCTCGCATCCGCTCGGCATGTACCAGGGCAAGCCGTCGATGAACACGCTGCGGCTGGTGATGGAGGAAGGCGGCTTCGTCTACTCGTCCGACAGCTATGCCGACGACCTGCCGTTCTGGGTGAGAGGGGTGAAGGACGAGCCGTTCCTGATCATCCCCTATACGCTGGAGACCAACGACATGCGCTTTGCCACGCCGCAGGGCTTCAATTCCGGCGACCAGTTCTTCACCTACCTGAAGGACGCCTTCGACGTGCTCTACGAGGAGGGCAGGCAGGGGAGCGCGAAGATGCTGAACGTCGGGCTGCACTGCCGCCTCGTCGGCCGTCCGGGCCGGGCGGCAGCCCTTGCCCGCTTCGTCGACTACGTGATGTCGCACGACAAGGTCTGGGTGCCGCGCCGCATCGACATCGCCCGCCACTGGCACGAATATCACAAACCGAAGGCGGGCCAGCCTTGACGCGCGCGGATTTCATCGCCCGCTTCGGCGGGGTCTTCGAGCACTCGCCCTTCATCGCCGAGCGTGCCTACGACGCCGCCGAGATCGAAGTGCCGCTGACGGCGGCCGGCCTGCACGAGGCCATGGCGGCACAGTTCCGCGCGGCGTCCGCCGACGAGCAACTCGGCGTGCTGCGGGCCCATCCGGATCTCGCCGGCAGATTGGCGATCGCCGGCGAACTGACCGAGGACAGCCGCAAGGAGCAGGCCGGCGCGGGGCTCGACCGGCTGAGCGCGGAGGAACATGCGCGCTTTACCGCGCTGAATGCGGCTTACGTGGAAAAATTCGGCTTTCCCTTCATCATCGCCGTGAAGGGGCTGACGAAGGACGACATCCTCAGGGCCTTCGAGACGCGCATCGAAAACAACCGGATACAGGAGTTGGAGACGGCTAAGGCGCAGGTGGAGCGGATCGCGCTGCTGCGGCTCGGCGCGCTCCTGCCGGGAGACGGCAATGCCTGAGCCTCGCCAGACCGGCGGCGGGCCGGCTGTCCTTTGGGTCCGGCCGCTGACGACGGCGGCGTTCGCCCCCTTCGGCAGCGTCATCGAGGCCGACCCCGCGGCCATGCGCCTGATCAACGGCGGCAATACCGAGCGCTATCATGCGCTCGCAGAGGCCGAGGCGACGGGCCTGGAGGCGCGCGTCGTCATCAACATCTTTCGCGGCAGCCCGCGCGCCTTTCCCTATGCCGTCACCATGATGGAACGCCATCCCTTCGGCAGCCAGAGCTTCTCGCCGATCGACGACCGGCCCTGGCTGGTGATCGTCGCGGACGACGAGGGTGGCCGTCCGGGCCTGCCGCAGGTCTTCCTCGCGGGCGGCCGGCAGGGCGTCAACTATCGCCGCAACGTCTGGCATCACCCGCTGATGACGGTCGGCGCGACCAGCGACTTCCTCGTCGTCGATAGGAGCGGCGCCGGCAACAATCTCGAGGAATTCTTCTACGACGAACCCTTCATCATCGAACAGGCGGAACTGCGCGCATGACCAAGCCCGGACGACTGACGACGCATGTGCTTGACACCGCCCTCGGCAAGCCGGCCGCGGGCCTGACGATCGATCTCTTCTGGCTGGAGCATGGCGATCGGCAGTGGATCACCACGGTGAAGACCAATGCCGACGGACGGGTCGATGCCCCGCTGGTCGAGGGCGTGGGCTTCATGGCCGGGACCTACGAACTGGTATTCCATGCCGGCGACTACCTGAGGGAAACCGGGGCGGACCTGCCCGATCCCGCCTTCCTCGACGTCATCCCCCTGCGCTTCGGCATCGCCGATCCGTCGAGCCACTACCATGTGCCGCTGCTGCTCTCGGCCTATGGGTACTCGACTTATCGGGGAAGTTAGGAGCGAATCTGAAGGATCGCGGCGTGTTTTAGTCCGGGGTGACCACCAGCTTGCCGACGAAGTTCTTTGCCATGAAATCGGTCTGGGCGCGATGGAAGTCGGAGAGCGGGTAGACGCCGCCGACGAGGGGGCGGATCTTCCTGTCCTCGATATAGCCGACGAGCCGGCGGAAGTCTGCGCGGCTGCCCTGGCTGGAGCCGTGCAGTTCGAGCTGCTTCAGGTACATGGTTCTCAGGTCGAGCCGAACGACCGGGCCGCCGATCGCGCCCGCCGTCGTGTAGCGTCCCTCGGGGCGCAGGATCTTCAGCAGATCGTTGAACATCGGGCCTGCCACCAGGTCGGCGACCACGTCGATCGGCTCTCCGCCGGCCGCCCTGGCGACCGCCTCGACGAAATCGCCTTCGCCACGGGTCACGACGGCCTGCGCGCCGATCTCGAGCAGGGCGGCTTCCTTGCCCGGCGCGGTGACGGCGATCGGGACGGCGCCGCGAGCGCGGGCAAGCTGGATGATGGCCGAGCCGACGCCGCCGGAGGCGCCGGTGACGAGAACGCGCTCGCCGGCGGCAAGCCTTGCCCTTTCGAGCATGCGTTCGCCGGTCAGGTAGGCGCAGCAGAAGGTGGCGAGCTCGATGTCGGTAAGATCGGTCGCGACGACATGGGCGTTTTCGGCCGGCAGCGCCATGTATTCGGCATAGCCGCCGTCACGGCCGTGGCCCATGTAGTCGATGTCGGCAAGGCTGTCGTCGTCGCGATTGTAGATCGAGAAATCGACCATGACGCGCTCGCCGATGCGGGACGGGTCGACGCCGTCTCCGACTGCCACGACGTGGCCGACGGTATCGGTGCCCTGGATGCGCGGGAAGGTCAGCGTGTTGTCCTGACGGCGCCAGGTGGAGACCGCCTGCGGGTCGTCCTCGGTGCCGTAGGCGCCCTCGCGGACCCAGACGTCGGTGTTGTTCATGCCTGATCCCCCTGTCGCAGTTTTGTAGCCACCGACGGATCAACAGAGAGGCCGCTCGACTGCCTCCAGTGGGAATTGCTGAGGAGTAGCGTCGAGCGCCTGGCTATAACCCTTCTGCAAATATCCTCGGGGGTCTGGGGGCAGAAAGCCCCCAGAATCAAAGCGCGGAAACGAATGCGCGAAGAGGTAGTTTCAAATAGAGGTAGATTGATGCGTGCATCAATCGTGCACGCGCTGTCGCCCATAACCCTTCACGGTCATCGGCATCCCTGCCTGTACCGTAATCTGACTATCGCACATTTCTCGATTCTTCTCAAGAAATAATGACGCAAGTTTATGAAAATAAATGATATTTTGACGCTGTTTGCTCATTGCGTTAGTGCCAAAATCGCTCTTTAACACCGAAGCTTTGCCTTTGCTACACATCTACAGTGATCGGATTCAACCTATGGAACGGCACCTCCAGTTCTGGCGGTTACGGCGTCCGCAACAATTGTGCCTGCAGCGCCGGCGGCGGTTCTGTCGATGCAGTTCGACAACCTAGCCGAACGTGCCAGAGCACTGCAAGCCGCCGGAGGCCGCTAGGTTCCGGCCTACTTCCGATGTGATCGGCAAGCCGGGCACGACTTCCAGAAGCGTTTCTCAACAGTCGGAACATCCGGTCCGGCTCCGAGCCGTTGCGCTCAGTCGAAAATGAAACGGAGGTCCTCATTGACTGCGGGATCGTCAGTGATGATTTCGGAGGTGGCGCGCCCGTGCGATCTCCCTGGGACAGAAGTATCACGAGCTATACTGCTGCCAGCAGCATCATTCGTTCTATGCGCTCGTATTGTCTAACACGCCCCAGCCCTTGCCGTTGGCTGGACGCACGAACTCGATGCCCTTGGTCTCGTAGAAGGTCTGCAGTGTAATCGAGGTGCCTGTATTGAATCGTTCACCGGACTCTAGCCGCTGAATCGTGCGCCTTGAAATACCGGCCGCGTCGGCTGCCTCGGCCTGTTTCAAACCGACCAATTCTCGTGCTGCCCGGAGGACATTCGGCGGAGCTATCATGCCCTGTGATTTCGCATGTAGTGCGCCTACCGGCAATGCGGTGGCGAGCGGATGACCCGAGAATATAAGGGTTTCAAGGATTCAAAAATTTGCCGGACGCCCAAGGCGTCCATAGTGACGCCGTAGGAGACCGATGCTATAGCGTTCAAATCTGAGTTCTTCCCGGAAGGATTGCTGCCTTGCTTGTTGGTTTCCGCGCAGAACTGAGCCGGTTTTTCCACCGAGAAGTGAGCCACCTCTGAGTATGGTTTTCTGATCAGAGTTTAGTCAAGAGATTG
>NZ_JACIEE010000010.1 GCF_014196765.1 Mycoplana azooxidifex | reverse complement strand
ACCCGCACAGCGCTTTAGGATATCAATCCCCGCGCGAGTTCATCAGCTCGCAATCTCAAACCTGAGCATGTCCGGTCTTTTGGGGGCAACTCCAGTTGCCCATCTCTTTGTCATTTCCGCGCATGCGGGAACAGATGATGACTGTCATCTTCGCATTTCGACGACTCACCTTTGGCAAACTCAGGCGCGGCGTGCTGTTCTGCATTCTGGCGCCACGATCGCGACGCAATAGCCAAACGGATGACCACCTTTTCGCCAGCCGTTACGCAGCGTAAAGTCCTCGCGAGTTAGCGGGAGGTTTTGCGAGTTTCAGCACCTGATTAGCAGGGCTCATAACCAGAAGGCCGCAGGTTTAAATCCTGCCCCCGCAACCACTGAGACTTGCAAATTTTGCCATGCAGACCGGCTTCAAGGCCGGTGCGGCGATCTTCGTGTTTGTCGAGCATGTCGTCGAGCGCGTTCCTTGCCGCGAGCCGATCTTGTCGATCGCGGTTCGCATGTTGTCGTAGATGCCGCGCCGGGGGTGGAAGACGCGGAAAGAATGGCGTCGAACAGCATCTCATGCGTATGGTTGTCTGCAGTCGGGCTTGACCAAGACAACCAGGTACGCGACCTAATCAGTTACTCCGTCAATATCGACCAAGAGGGAAGGTACAGGTTTGATATCCTTGACAGGGAAGACACGCTGCCGATTCTGCTTATGG
This sequence comes from Mycoplana azooxidifex, assembly GCF_014196765.1. Taxonomy (GTDB): domain Bacteria; phylum Pseudomonadota; class Alphaproteobacteria; order Rhizobiales; family Rhizobiaceae; genus Mycoplana; species Mycoplana azooxidifex. The sequence goes on along the minus strand of NZ_JACIEE010000010.1, from coordinate 210,178 downwards.
TTTCTGGCGGAACCTGAGGTCGCTTATGCCGATGATTGCAAGGGCTGAGCCTCCATGTGTCTGCCAACAGGTGACGCCTTGTCCCATGTTTCCAAGGTATCGCGGAAGAGTCGGTGATCGTGCGGCCGAATCTAAGCAATCAAAGACATCGCCGCCCATTTTTCGGACTCCTCTGCAAGCTCGCGCTGAAGCTGTTCAAGCCCATTGAACCATGACTGCGCCTGAGTGTTTTTCTTCATCTGCGTGGCAAGAAGTTCCATATCGGGTTTCACCGTCATGTCGATGAAGTACCCCTTTCCGAACTTATCTTGCGTCATCTCCGCCATAACGTGGCAGCCAGCCATAGTCGCACGAAGTTTCGGGCTGAACAGGTGCCCGCAATCCTTCATAGTCCTATCCTCATCAAGAATTCTTAACGTTTCCTGTACAGCAATCATCGCCCAGATGAACGCAACTGCGTTTTCTGGCGTCAACTCAATTTCGGTGTCATTAACACCTTCCATAGCCACGAATTCCTTGATTGCGTCAGCCTGATCCCTAAGCGAGCGTGGTACATCATTTTTGAAATTTTGAATTGCGATGTTGTCGTTTCTTACCTGAAGACCAATCTGTTCCCGGTGCCTAGCAGCTTGTTCTTCATCGCTGCTCTGCATCTGCATGATCGTGACAGCTGCAGCGATCAAAGCCAATCCACCACCGATCAAGCCCTGAAAGTCATAAACCCAGCCGCTCACGCCGCCGTCCGTATGCGGGTACATAATCGTAGGAACGAAAATACCCACAGCGGCCAAAATAGCGAACACGATCAATATCCGGGTCATCGTGGTCTTCTTCATTGCAGCCGGTTCCTTCAATTCTGAACATACCGGACCAAGATCTGGATCGCTGCAAGCCACACAAAATGGGTATTAGTGACCTCCTTCCTTGCAGCCATCAATGTCGCCAAGAACACGGGTCGGGCTTGACGACGATACCTGCCGGGCCAAGCTCATCAACATCAGCGGAAAGGCGTCTGGCCAGGACACGTCCGAGGAAGAGCGCCAGAGGGTGCTGACCGTCTTCCGCAACGAAGGTTTTGTGCCGACTGTGAACCTGCACCGGCCGCATAACCGACTGCAGCTGACCGGCAAATACGCGTGGCGGATGAGTATTTCGCCGCTAGTCAGACGATCTTCTGGGGCTTTAAGATAGGGTAGGAAACAATTGCATCGAAGTACCGACCGGAACGGGGCGAACTAGGTCTGATACGGGTGAACGAAGAACCCTCTACCGAAGTCCGGATGCCCGTTGCGGAAAACCTGCCGCAAGGCAGGGATTCTGCCGTGAGCGAGCTGAAGACAGCTTGAGGGCGAGAACGCGTGACGGAAGAAGATCATCGCAGATATTGGACCGGGAGATGACAGGGCTGACGCCACTGGTCTTTCTGGGTCTTTATATTACTCCGAACGGATAGCTTTTCGAGTTCAGGTTCCAACATTATATTTCTAGTTGATACGGGTCATCTAGAGTATCAGCCGGATGACAAATGCTAGGGAACGCTCTCAGATATATTTGGGGAATTCTCAGACGGTCTCCCGAGCTTAGACCACTCCTTGCCTTGATAAGGTTCGCGAGGCTTAAGTTCCGTCGTGTGGTTCGCGACCGACCTTATCTTGCGTTGGGCGCAATTGCCTGTGTGTGTATTTTCATTGTATTCAATCCTGAGTACTCTCCTTACGTGCCCGAGCCGGAATGCGGCTATGTGCAGCTTGAAGATGGACAGCTGTACGGGAAAACGGGGAACGAGCTTATTCTAGGTGGTGCTCGGCCGTGCGAGCCCCGCACGATTCAAGCACTGGAATTTTACAACCATAGCAACGTCGAGCTCGAGCGGAATGGTAATTTCGTGCCTGCGGTTTCTGCTGGTCTTTTTTTGCGAGAAACGGCCAGAGACGTTAATATGAAAAATCATTGGCACGAGTACACACTATTCACGGAGTCAAACAATTTTTTATGGGTCCCTGCTGAGTCGGGAGGGGAAATGAAAATAGAACAATTTGTATTCGATAAAGGAGAGTGCACAAGTAAAATTAGTTATGAAAATCAAAATGTAGATTCAGAGATAAGAGAAGGTGTCGTAATAAGGAGTAGAGGACTTCGCTCTGATCCTTCGATGCCATATGATACATGGCGAAAATGCAATTTCGGCGCTCCAGGGAAGAAAGGATTTGAAGAGTGCAATTACATGATGCTTGAGTTCTTTCTACCCGTCGGCACTCCTCGACAAAGGTGCCCGGCGAAAAGCATTAATGACATATGGCGGGGTGGCGGAACCAAGAAAGCTGTTTTAGCGGAAGGTGCATCGTACAATACTCTTACAGAACTTGCTGCAGCTCGATGGGACAAGGCGCGCATAGCTCCTGTCGCCATCGAAACATACAAGCGCCTTACGAGCAAGTTGCCCAAGATCTGCATGCGTTGGATCAGAACGACCGACGCCGAGCCCAGCGGCTGGGAGGAGTTCGCAACCGTTGCTGCACTCTGGTGTGACCTATGACTTGTCGGCTTCTTCGCTCAGGTCCCTTGCCAGGCTCTGGGCCGCCTCATCTGTTATGCTCCGGTGCGGCTGGAAGCGCGATTCCGCCGCTGGAGGATCCGGGACGTGCGCGCGCTTGTGCATCTGGTCGAACCGGCCGAAGGGGGCGATATCATGGCGCGTGCCGCGAATGACGCAACCGGCGGCTGGCTGCCGGATCCTGCCAACTGGCGAGCCGCGTTGCTTGTCGTCTCGGGGCTCGCTGCGCTACTTCTCTGCGTTCTTCTCGCGATCTTCTCCGGTCCGAAGGAGTTCACCAGCGCAGAATGCGAGCAAGCCCAGACAACTGCCATCAGGAACCTGGCTGACGCCGACACTGCTAACGACCAGGCGGGAATCCTGCGTATCGTGGACGTCATGCCGGAGGTGACGGAACCCGGCCGGAATATCTGCATCCTGGTGGCCGGTGTCGTCTCCAGGGAAACGGTGGATGAGCGGCAGAACAACGTCACGACAAGAGAGCGAGCGCTGGAAGCGAGCGAAGCGAGGCTAGAAAAGGCAACGACCGACGGCAAACCGGCCAGCGAGATCACCAGGCCTCAAAACGCCGTCGACAAGGCGAAGGCCGATCTCAGCACCGCGAAGGCCGTCCAGACGAAGCCGCTCGATCCGGTGCCGCTCTCAGTTTACCTCAACGACAACCTCGCCTCGTTTCTCACTGTGCAGGCGCGAGCGACAGACCAAGTGCAGCGGCTCTACTTCCCCTTGTGGACTCCCGAGGACGCGTCCGACGCTGCGACGAAGTTTTGGCGGGAACTGTTGCGGGGGGTGGCCTTGAGCGAGCCCTTCGGCAAGCGCCACGTGGATATCGGTCTGTCACGCGTCGAATCGACAGCCTCCGTGCCGGAGACTGCCCGGAACGGCAACATTGGCCGGTTCACGATCTACGTTTTCTCGCCATGGCCGGTGACTGTCGGGCTACTATCTTTGGCCCTGCTCACCGCCGCCTTCTGCGCCTATGCCGCGCGGACGTCGCTCCTACGCGACAACAGCCTGACCTGCCGGGATCTTCCGGGTCGGATCCAGGACGCGCAGCGCGAAGAGAAGCGACGGCAGCGCGAGCTCGAAGCCGCCGTGGCAGACCTCGCCACCGCGCCCGCAGACCCGGACAAGGTCGCTGCCTTCACCGCCGCGCGGAGCTCCTTCGATGCCGCCAGCGCCGAGATCGGCAGGCTAGAGACGGCACTGGACGTGGATCCCGTGCACCGAAGCCAGAGGGTCCAGCGAATGAGGCTGGATTGCTTCCTGATCGAATTGCAGGAGGAGGTCGCGAAACGACGGGCCGCATGGGACGCCGCGCAGTCTGCGCGCGATGCAGCCGAGAAGACCTTCGACAAGGTAAGCGGTCTCACCGTCGCACAGGCTGCGCTCGACCAGGCAGAGGCCGCCCTCGCTGACGCGCCTCCGGGCGCCTCGACGAAGGCCCGCGACGCCGCCGCGGCCGCAAAGGAGCAGCTCGTGTCGATCAATGAAACCCTGATGAAGGCAACCGAAGCGGAGCTCGAAGCCGCCGGCAAGGAAATGAGGGAAGCTGTGTCGGGTCTCCGACGAGAGCAGGCCAGATTCGACGAAGCCGCTCGGCTATTAGCAGACGCCGAGAAAGCTCATGGTGACGCGGAACTGGCCGCCAGCGCAGCGGCAGACAAGGTGGCCGAAATCCAGCGGGGTTTCCCCGCATCGCGCTTCGCCGACTGGGCCGTCGGCCCCTACAGCCTCGGCCGCACCCAGATGGCCTTCTGGCTCTTCCTAGTGGTCGCCGGCTATGTATTCATCGCCATGAGCGTCGGCCTGTTCTACGGTATCCTCACCGAAGAGATTCTGATGCTCATCGGCATCAGCGGCGCGACAGGCCTCGGGTCCGTCCTGATCAATGCCGGCACCGCCGAGGGCCTCACATCTCGCGGCTTCACCAACGACGTCCTCAGCGTCGATGGCGCGCCGCAACTGCAGCGCATCCAGGCGGTCGCTTGGACGCTGATCTTAGGCGCCCTATTCGTCTGGATCACCGCGCGCGACTTTCGCCTGCCTGCGTTCGACCCGACGCTACTCTTGATGATGGGGCTGGTGAGCGGATTCTACCTCGGCTTCAAGTTTCAGGAGGGGGCGAAGGGAGAGGCACCCAAGGGAGATGGGGGCAAGAGCGGGGGAAAGCACTAATGGACCGGCGGACCGGAGGCGGCGCGCTCGCGGCGCTCTGGCGCGCCTTCGGGCGACACACCTGGGGGTACTTCGAAGTCTGCCGCCAAGAAATCCATACGGCTGGGCGTCAACTTCTCTACAATACCCGCCCACACCTGGCAGACAACCGCTGCGGACCGCTTCGCAGCCCCTCGATCGAGGTTTCGAACTGCTCACGAGCTTCACTCACGCGGGATTGGTCAGAGATCAGACCAGCCGATGGTCGGGTATGTCGTTGTCATGTTCACTGACAGATATTTTCAACTTGCACTGGAGAGTCACCGCATCTCGTTTAGTCCGTTGGCCTTATCCAAGTACGCCGCAGGCAGCGTAGAATTCAACCGGGCGAGAGACGTGGTTTCTACAAAGTAAGTTTCACTGCTTGTTGCACTAGTTTCGCGATGCCTCCAAGCCCGGCTGATGCCACCGTTAAGACTCCTTTGTCACTTTCTTGAAAGCGGTATAGTAGCCAGAGAAGAACAGGCTTTATTGCCGGACTGAATATTTTAGAAGACGCAAATGTAAAAGCGCTTATGACACTGAACATCGACCATATGCATGCTGTGACTGCGGCGAATACGACAACAATCAATGTGTCGAAAACGCCTTCGAAAACACATTCGATGCAAGGTGGCGGCCCCAATTCGGGCGCTGGCCCAAAGATACGGCCCAAGAGTGCATCTGCTGGCTCCAAGAATTCAATGAAATGCGAGAGCATCAGCCCTAGCAGTAGGAACAAGATGAGGACCACGATCGCTTTCAGCACAATCGACACCCCACCGACGAAAGCGATAATTGATAGTCTTAAAATCGATGTGGATGACGCTACATATCCAAGAAGAACGATCGTTAAGTTTAGCATAATCCAATCGAAGACCGCGTTTGGCGGGATCATCAAAATAAAGTAACCCGCATACTCGGCATTGAATGAGTCAATTAAATTTAATTCCATGAATAGCAGCGCGACCAAAAAAAGCGCGAGTGTACTTAGCAGTACAGAGCGCCATATCCGCCGTACGGAATACCAGGATTTTCCGGTGTACTTCAGAAGAATCGCCCTTACCCTGACCGCGTCTCTGGCGACTAGACCTGAAAAACTGCTGTCATCCAGTCGAATCCACCACTCAGCAATCCTCTCCCGCATAGCGGCGCGCGCTGTTGGGCCTATAGCCCAATCGGTGAAGGCCAACGCCGCGCAAATTACGGCAATCCAGTAGAAGAAAGCGTCGTCGAAGTCTTTGAAGAATTCTGCCATGCGCGTCCTCACCGCGTCTTGTTGCGCTCTCAATCGTGCAGCGTACTATGGAACCCGAACTCCCTCTAGCTGCCGATTTGGAGCAGTCTACCAGTGGGCTCTGTTGTTGTGCTTGGTGTCTACGGGTGATGGTATCGACGAATTTGTCAGATAGGCGATCGAGGCCGCTTGCAGCGGCCGGATGCTGATGATCGACGCGCACGTACTCATTTGCTACCTCAACGGTCCGGAGGTGGATAAGGCCGATCTAACGTGTTTGAGCTAAAACCCTTAGCTATGCAGCAGGGCGACCACAACAAATGCAACACTACGTATGAGATCCTGCCTTCATTGCCCGAAACGCTCAGCGCCGCGGATGCTGTATATCCGCAACGGTGCGCAATGCTCGCCCCCCGGACGGCCCGGAAAATACATCGGCGTTGCGAACGACGTCAGCAAACATGATACCGGTGTCTTCGACTATCTTCGCCACAGGCACCTGAAAATTTTGACCAGGTTTCGTGCTGTTCGGGCCGACGGGCAAACGTTCGAAGGGAATGTTGAGCGCGTAGTCCTGCTGGCTGACCATGTAGGCACTGGTATAGAGATTGTTGCTCTTGTCAGTTAGGGCAATGACTTTCCAGAAGAATTGCGGGATCAGAATTCCCCGGTGCTCTTCATCGTCCGAGCGGAAAAGGGACCAGAGAAGACGGACGCCCGAACATCCTCTTCGTCCGTGTTGTAGAGCAGGAAGTTCTCCAGCCCCTGCCACAGTTCTGCGCCTTGATTAAAGCCCCAATACTGCGGTGAGCAATTGGTCCATTGGAAAGTATCGTCATTTGCTTGCTTGGCCACACGAATGTCGCCCCAAACGGGATCGAGGCGGCGAACGAGATGGGCACGGTCGAAATAGTTCTTCGAGGGCACCGGCTCGCCACCATATAGCTCATCGCCGTTTTGCAGTTCCTCGGGCACGCGAGGGTCGTAAAACCAAACGTCGGTTCCTCGCTCCAGATTTGTCCAGCGCGCACCGTCAATGTTCACGGCAGTGTAATACGCCATTTTGCGTTTGGGGTTGGCGTTGAGGACGACCGAAAAATGCTGATAACGCAGAATGTCATCATCTACGCCGGCAACCTTTGCCGGCGATCCATGCCGCAAGGCATTCGGTCCAAGTAGCGGCAGCGGAATTTCGATGGGTAGGAACGTTGGCAGATATCCTACGCGTCCATCGAAGTGTGTGGCCGGGTGGGTGTGCCGCGTCGGTCGGCGCCTCGCTTCGGTGGCGACAACGCGCAATGCCGGTGCGGCCACGAGCGGCGGACCGATGATGCTCTCTCCTGCTGCCGTGCCGGCAAACGGTTTGACCCCCGTGGCATCGGCAATCAGATCATCGAGAAGAGTTGAGCGTGCGAAGCCCGAGGCTGCAGTCTGCTGTTTGGCATCAGCGATGAGCCTGGATATACGAACTCCCTCGTTCGCGAGCCAATGCACCTTTTCAACGGGCAGGTTAATGGCAACCCTGGCTGGCGCGGTCTCTTTTTTGTCGCTCAGCAGCCAGCGTTCCTCGCCGTCGACAATCCGGCGGTCAGGAACACCCGCGTGGTGCAAGCAAACCACCTGCCAGGCATCTGTGAACACAGCTGCCCCCGACGACCCGTTTGCTGTATCGGACGAATACCACAGGAAATTGTCGCGTTCCGGGTCCGCCTCATCCCCATATTTGACGAACTTGTTCTCGCGCAGGGAAATCCGCTTCGTCTTGGCATCGGGATGTTGAATGATCGTCGCGAATTGGCCGACCTCAGTCTTGCCGGTACGTGCGTCGAGGCGAAGAAAACCAAAGTCCGAGATCGGCGTGGTGCCGTCCTCGCTGCTCTCTGCAATCGCAACGATCGTGTAGTCCAGCGCGTCCCTCGGGCTCGCCACGAAACCGTCCTGCGGGGTAAGCCGGAAGCGTGTCGCACGCTTCAGCCGTCCTTCGGCATCGAGTTCATAGCCGAATTCTACTGTTGCCTTGAGTGCATCTGCCTCGGTGGGAATGACGTGACTGTTGGTCAACAGCATCCGCGGACCGATCAGAAAACCCGTTCCCCAGCCGCTGCCGTCACCGACGGGGGCCGGAACGTTGATCCTGCACACCGCCCTGGCGGCCATCAAACCGCGTTCGAGATAGTTGATTTCGACAAGGTCGTTTTCGCCGATGAGGGATTCAAAGACGTCGAAACTCACCCCGGCCCCGGCCCTTGCGCGGTGGACGACCTGCTCGATCAATCGCTCGGGATTGATTTGAGGCGTGGCCTCACGGCCCGCTGCGATTTGCTTGACAAGTTGCTTGTCTGCGAATTTCGAGATTTCCATCGCCAGCCCTCCAACCATGACGAGAAGTACATCAGGAAAGCAACAATGCCGTGACTGGCCTCCTCGCAGACGGCCGATCGCCGAACCAGCGGCGCCCTGCAGTCAAGAGAGGTCAGCCGACACCGCGACCAAGAGCGCAGTCGCGAGCCTTCGCGTTCGGTTCCAGCACCGAGTAGAGCGACGACCACCACTTTTTCTCTCACCCGCCAAAACCACAACGCCACGTCTTCCGGCAATCAAAGGCCAAACGACAAGAGCTTGGCACTTCCCGGTGCAACCGAAACCATGTTCTCGGCGGGAATACCGCTGTCGTGAAATGGTCTGACAAACCTTATCGGGGTTCCGTTGATATGAGTCAGCTGGCCTGCCCACGCAAGCTGATAAAGGCTCTTAAGGTCAGCCGTGTCGTTGGCACTCAACTCGCTATCGGCACCATAGTTCATAATGCTGAATCTCTGGTGCTCACCGAAAATGACGGCTGGCCAGGCGCTTTCGTCCATTAACGCAAAGAAGTGCCGCAGTCCAAAAATATGGCCAATCTCGTGAATGAGCGTTTCTACTTGCTCCTCTCGATCCTGGGTAAACATCTTTGGATAGAGGACCAATTTATGTCGTCCGGCATCCGGGAAAAACGCGCTGGCCAGGACGCACCCGCTGATATCGCAATTGTCAGCCTCCCGCATCACGATCTCAAAATCCCACGCATCGTCCCGCCGGGTGAACTTCACAGGTGCCGCGTCCCCCCATGCCAAGATGGCTTCGGCCATGAGCTGCTCGACGGCAGCTTTGGCCGCGTCGTGGTCTTCAAACTCCTGAAAAGAACTATCTCTGAACCGCCAACGAAGCGTCGTATCTTTAGCCCAAAGCGGAATGAAGCCCTCTGACGCATCCACTGCGATTTCGAACGGTGATCGACTGCGAGGCGTGTCGTATCCTCTCCGTTCCGTGTCGCAACGCACACCTTTTCTGATGAGGTGGACGTGTTCGTGCGGCGCTCGAGCCTCCTCCCTGGGCGACCGCAACTTAAAGGGATCGGTCGCTTCAGTTGACTTGACGGATAGCGCCTTCGCTTTACTTCGTGCCATCGAAAGTTCCTCCACCTATAGCCGGGACCTGCCTACTGGGGGCCGAATCCCCAATTGTTGCAATTCGTCAGACGTACCGCGGATTGGCCGCGATGCTGTCTTCGCCTAAGCCAGACCAGTTTCTGATTGCATGGACCCCGCCGAGCGGAACGCTGCGATGCCGGCATCGATGTTGCGTTGGCGGTTTCTCAGGATCGTGGTGCCGGCATGGACATAGCCGGTGCCAGCCAAAATACTGTCCACCGGTTCGTCGGCGGCAAGTCCGCTTAGGATCCTGTCAAACGGCACCGATCGGCTCCGATAGTTCCTGCTGACGAAATAGCCATGGACGATCGCCGCGAGCAAACGTGCCTGCCGTTCGGGATCCGTGGCTATCCCCGGTGCGCGAAACAGATCGCGATAGAGGGTCCTGCCGTCGACCCTCGCCACGGATTTGTTCCGAATCTGACCCAGATAGAGAGTATAGCTCTCGATGTTGTTCTCGATGGGCATGGGCAGGTTCCACGGCGGCGCCTCCCGGCCGATCCAGAAGGCGATATTGTTCGGCAATGGATACAGGCCGACCTCGCCGTTGGAATGACGGAAGCCCGGGTCAACACCCCCAGCGCCCAATCCGGCCTCGGCAAAGGTGATGACCCAAAGATCGACCGCGGTCAGCGGAGACAGGTCCGAATACTGCCGTCCCTGCCGGTCGTTGACTTCAGCGAGGAGGCGGGTGAGGGGCACGCGATTGCCGGAAAGAAAGCCAGACTTATCCAGCCCCCGCCAGGTCAGTCCGTCCGACCAGGTCCGGCTGGGCTGCACATCCCGGCCGGTAGGTCTCTGCGCCTGTAAAGACGTTCGGGGTGCGTTACCAGGCGTCAGCACGGCATCGACAATTTCATTCAGTCGCTGCTCCGATGTCCTTTCGCCCTCCATGTCGAGCGACAGCCTCAGCACCGCTGGTCGATTGTCGGAAAGCTTGCGAGTGAATTTGTCGACCGTGCGGTTCTCTACCACTTGGAAAAGTCCGCCTTTATCACCGAGCAGAGCAAGATCGGAGGTGGCGTAGACGTTTCGGATGCTTGAAGACGGCGAACGTAGATAATTGACCGCGCATCCCCGCTGCTTGTCCGATGCCGAGATCGGCTCATAGCCTCGGTTTCGCAGCGCATCTGCGTCCCCGCGCGTCAGCGGCGGCTCCAAGTCGCCCCCCACGATCCAGTCGATGGTATCGCTGCGCTCGGTGATCGCAAGATCGATCGCCCGAACCAGCAATTTCGAGGCGAGGCGCCGCCGCATTTCGTCGGAGCGGGTCGCCTGCAGGCTTATCGGAACCACATTCACTAGCCTTTCGCCGGCATCGGGTGCCCCGACCTGAAACAGCCCCGGTGGAGCTTGAAAGACCGGTCCTTGATTCTCCAGTTCCGGGACGATGCGTGTCCAGGCGTCGGAAACGGCGTCGGGCCATTCTGCCTTGACGCATGAGACCATCTTTGGCCTCCAGATGACCGCCGTTGCGATCTGGCGCATCTGCGCATCAGGTTCGCTGAACAGTGTCTCGAACGTCTCGCCAAACCGATCGCCAAGGCCCTTCACAATCTCATCCACAGCCACGGGCGGCACGTCGGTCAAGCACCAGAGGTCCTGGTTGAGGTCGGCCATGGCGGTCACCGCGCCCTCGACCTTGCCTGTTGTACCGGCTCCGTCGATCAGCCAGTGCAGGTTCCAGAAGCCGATGTCGATATCTTGCTCGGACCCCAGATAGATTTCGCGGACGCGGGCGACATCTTGTCGCGACGTGCTTCGCCGGCCCAGAGCACCGTAGATCCCTGTGAGCGTATCCGATCCTTCGATCTGCTCCAGGATTTCTCCAGCGCTTTGGGCATCCTTGTCGCCGCGGTGCATGCGCGATTCGAGGTCGAGGGCGATGGCAGAAATCTTCACTCCCTCGTTTCCCACGCTCACCGGCCGCCCGTCAGACAGCTGAGGTGGGACGTTGGGGTAGAGCACCTTGAGCGCCTCACCGGTCTGGCGCGCATGGTGCAGCGCCACCAGGCGGCCGTTGCGGTTGAACACACAGGCACCGGACGAGCCGTAGTCGGTGTCAGCGGCATACAGGATGCTGAGCGAGTTCACCGCAAGAAGTTCGGTATCGTCAAGCGAGACTTCCTTCAGGCGCCCTCTTGGATGATGGATGACGAAGGTCGGCTCAAATGGATTGATCATGAACGAACCACGTTCCATGCGGATCGTCCCGAAGCGCTCCGACGCCTTCTCCGAAATCCACACGAAGGTATAGTCGAGCCCCCCTCCGGCAACAGGGCTGGTGATGAACAAGCGGGACGGCAAGAGCTCGAACCGTACCGTTGGCGGCTCGGCTGTTCCAGCGTTGGCAAACAGCTTGTCACTCGGCCATTCGTAGTCAAACTCAGCGGCCGCCGCCCCAGCCACCGCGACACTGTTCAGAACGTGGTGGTTGGTCAGCAGCAGGTTCGGAGCGACAAGGAACCCGGTGCCCGTCCATCCGCCGTCGTTGCGTATACCCTGAAAGTCGGTTTGACCCCCCGGCACGACGATCCGAGCGACCGCGCGCCTGTGCTTGGACAGGAGTTCCAGAAGGCTCGCCGGAACGGTATTCCAGTCGCCGACTTCGGCCTCCAGCTGCGTGTCCCGCAGCGCCTTCTGCCGGGTGGCGGTCCACCCCTCGAGCATGCGCTCGGCGTTGGTCACGCCGGCGTTGTCGGGGACATCGGCAAAGGGTTTGGGATCGCTCCAATCGGAGATGAACGGCACCGTGCCGAGGTCGTGACGACTTCTGGACAAGGCAGGATGAAGCGTGGTGACCATGGCTGGGCCTCCTGATCCGAACTGGGCTTCAGCCGTTCCAGTCGGCGTTGGAACCTCGGGTATCCACGTGGATGAATCCTTGGCGGGGATAGCGCCCGATACCTCCGGCAAGTTCCGGATTTGATCGCCGCACCTCCATTGCGACCTGGTGCCACCGGTCGACCGTTCCGCTATCGCAACGCCAGTCTATGGCGTTGAACTGCATGTGCCGGCTGTTTCGCTCTCCGCCAACGCAGCCGTTGTAGGCCGCATTGCGGTAGCAAGAGAGAATACGGATCGGCGCACCCAGCCGTTTGCGGATTTCGTCAAGCATCCGGGCGGTCTTGGCAATGTTGCCCCAGAGATTCTCTGGCGGAAGGGCGTTCCTGCCGCTGCACCGGGCGCCGGGTGCATTGCTGTTGCCCAGGAACAGAAATTCTGCCGGAACGAAATGCCTTAGTCCAAGGCCGCGGATGAAAGCCTCGTACCTAGCCATGTCGAACCCCGCACTCTCGACCCCGGCGAAGAGTGTGGTGAGTGCGCCGGTATCGGCCTCAACGCTTCTACCCATGTCGGACACGTTGAAGCCCGTGCCGGGATCGACATATGCGAACTCATGAACGTCATTCCCGACGTCATCGGCACGCGTGCCCAGATCGCGCGCGAGACCCTCGGCGATCTGCCGCGCGAGGTCGCCGTCGCTGGCGGCCATGCCATCGACCGGCAGTGCGTATCCGCCTACCCATCCGCTGGCCTCCGCCTCGGCCGCGCCCAGATATGCCGGCACGCTTTGACCTGCCTCCAGGGCTCCCAACTCGATCGCGTCTCCGATCTCATCGGACGCGGTTTCAAGAGCAAGGCTCTCTACGCCTGCACCGAGATAGGTCTCGATCCCACGGGCTAGCGCCCGGGCGATCCGGTCCCGGTATGCCTCCGTCTTCAGTTTGCGCTCCTCGTCCGCCCGGTCGAGGAAACTGACCTCGTGCAGGACAGCGGCTGTGCTAGCGGCGTGGCTGCTGCCGTTAATGACGCCGAACACTCCCTCCTTGATGCCGCCTGGATGGCTGGCATTACGATCGTGCAACCCGAGCTCTCCCACCATCGCCCGCTGCACGGCCAGGCACAGCCGGCGCGAAGCGTCGGTATGGTCGGTATGGACGAATGTCTCGGTACCCTGGGCGTTGTGTCCCGTCGAGGCATTGAAGTGGATAGAGACGAAAACTGCAGCACTACGTGTCCGCGCTAGTGCCGCGCGCTGTGCGAGCGAGAGGTTGACGTCACCGGTACGCGTCAGGAAGACTTGATGTCCGTGGCTTTCGAGATTGGCCTTGACTCTTCCAGCGACGTCGAGGGTCAGCGTCTTCTCGAGCGTGCCGTCAGGGCCGATGGCGTTGTTCCAACTTGATCCGCCAACCTTGGTCGGAGGCGGCGCGCCGCCATGACCGGGATCGAGCACAATCACGCGACCGGTGGCCTCGAGGCCGAGGAGGGCCACTCCTGGCGCCATTCTGGTTACGGGAATCGCAGCGCCGGCGGTTGCGAACTCCAATGCCCCCTCGGATGCTAGCTCGGCGATCGCGTCGCGGAACGCCTGGGCCGCTCGACCATAGCCTGGGTTCTTGGGATGCAGTTCATCAAACCAACTCGATCGCCCGCGATCCACCTTGCCGCGCAGATCGACAAACCTGAAATTGGAGAACTCGCCTTGCAGCGCTCGCAACTGCCCGGCGAACCGATCCAGTACCGACTCGACGATCGAGCGCCCGATGTCGAGGGGAATGCCTCGCTCGGTGAGGGGCTTGCCAATCCAGCGGCCCTCTCCCTGCGGATGAGGTACGTCATAGGCGTGTCCGAAGACCTGAACCCTGGGGAACCGTTGACGCACTTCCTTGAGGATCCGTCGATACGCGTCCGTTGCCTTGCGCAGCTCGGTCTCGACAAGCGGTACGTTTAGCAGGTCGTCGGCAGTCTTGCCTGCGCTGTAGGTCAATAGGAAGCTGGCAAACCGCCCGCCACCGAGCATGTCGTTGCCGCCGCCAGAAAGAAGCATCACCGTGGCCGCAGTCTGCGTAAGTGCATCGACGTACTCGCGTCGGTCGGCCATGTCACCCAATAGGTCTCCCGCGCCGCTGAGAGAGAAAATCGCCTTGTCCTCGTCGCGGCTGAGCTGGTCGATCGTGTCGTCGAGCAGCAGCGGATACTGGAACCAGCTGTCGCCCTCCTCAACGATGCGCAGCCCGTCGAATCCTCCGGCAGTCTTGCGGCGATACGCCAGCCAGCGCGTCGCGCGGCCGATCCGGTTGGCCCAATTCATCGCCGCATCGCTCTCCACCGCGACCTCGGCGAGTTGGCGCTTGATCTCCGGGCGCAGTTGAATTGCCGCGTCAAACGGCTTGTCCGTTCGTTCCGCTGGTTCGTAGAGATCGTTCAACAGCTTCTGAAGCGCTTCCTCGTCGCCCTCGGCGACTGCGGATTCAATCTTTCCCTGAACTTCGGCGGCGATCGACATCATGCCCTCCACAGCGAAAGGTAGTTAAGGTCCACTACATGTGGACCGGTGAAAGAATCAATCTGATGGTTGAAGCATTGGCTCAACCAGTTGCCGGGGTGGCCCGCATATATCCGGCAAAGCGAGTGCCGTCTTGCTCGAATGCTTCGAATTGACCCAGTCACCCAGGTCGGTCTGCATGGCGATGAACAGGGCGAGCGCACGACGCGCAACTTTGCCTGGCATGTCACCTTCAATGGTGGCGCACTTGAACGAAATCTCAGCAACGGTGGGGGCCGATCGCTCCGCGCCGAAGTACCATAGAGTTAAGGCGAACTTTCCGACGATGCCGGCACCCAACCTCACGTTGGCACCCTTGACGACGAACTCGCGGATCGTCGGACCGCAGTCCAGGCCAGTGTCGGGCGTAGACTGTATGCTTGTTGAGGTCCCGACAAGCTCGAAGATCGTTGGAAACAGCACGTGAACACCCGCCAGGGTGCGCTGGGGATCCCTCCAATCCGCGGGTTGGGTTGTCGAGCGCGAAAAACGGCTACGGATCGAGCGCTGATCGGGGACGACGACCGAGCGCTTTCCTGGCAGCGGATCGTCGACCTCGAGCGGCGCGATGTCCTCCTCAAAGCTCGAGCGGGCGCGATCGTCGCTGCCGCGCAGCTCCGTCGCTGCGACGACGAACAAATCGGCCATGCGCAGCTTGAGCGTGATTTCCGTACGAGCTCCGGACCTGCTCTGGCCATGAACCTGCACGCGTTCACGAAGCGCAAGACTGGCTCGGGTAAGGGCACAATCCGGTGTATCCCAATAGCGGACCGTACGCTCGATCGGCTCATCAAACCGCCCCTCGTAGCGCGGTTCACCTCCATCGCGCAGCCCTAGACGCCTATCCATGAGAGGCTTCATCTGATTGTCCCAGAAAGCCTCTGCAACCGTTTCCAGGGAGGCGTCCCGAAAACGCTCGGGGCTCAGCAGTAGCTTGTATTCACGCCCGTCCAACTCAGGTCGCATTGGCCCGTGCTCCTCCGACATGCTTGAATGAACGTAGCGATTGCGTACAGCTGTGAAGTCTGTGCCGTCCCTTTGTCTTCCAGAAAACAGCAACTGAGCCAGTTTCCTGGCGATCACGGTTCCACTAGAGTGGTCGTGCCAAGCTTTGGCTCTGTTGTTCCCTGAGTTGGAAAGGTAAAAAATCGCTCCTCCTCGATACCGTTCAACAGGAAGAGGAACGCAAGTGCGGTGGACATACTGTGGTCTTTGTTGGGGCCGTGGAAATAGGCGTCGAATTTCGCTTTCGCTAGCTTGCGGAACGAGAAGAATTCATACACACGTCGCTGCACCAACTCCGCAATGTCCTGTCGGCGCCGAACTACCTCTAGCGTATCCTTCGGCAAAGGCTTCGCCACCATGATTGCATAGGGTTCATAGGTGAGATCGCCGGCGCCGCTCTCATTGTCGACGACGCATGTGGCACGATGCTGCTCATTCCAGGTGTGCAGCTTGCCCAGGATGATCTCGCGATCGCCAAGATAGACCATGCTGGGAACATTCTTCCCGGTGCGCAGCTTGCAGAACCAATCGACTAGATTCGTATGTGTCTCGAAAGAACAGAACCGATAGACCGTCCGGTTCCACCGGCTATCATCCGGATTGCGTTCGGCGTCGTCGCAGCTATCCCCAAGACGCCCGACGAGCCAGTCGGGAGCACAGTCGACCGTCCCTTTCTCGCGACAGGCTTTAACTTGGGTAACGGTCTCTGCCCAGAAGTGTAGTGATTTCTCCAGCGGCTCTTTCTTAGATCCGCTCACCGCTCCCAATCGCACCTTGATAGAGGCCTCCTCTTCACTTGCCACTCGCTCCACCTCCTTGAGGAGGTCCTTGTACCAATCTTTGTGCCATCGCATCTGTGTCCCCAAAGGGGGAAGTCTGGCAGTCCGGCGGGCCTCTTCAGTAATTCCGCGTGCTATGGAAGCTGTCTCGCACATGGTGGCGAGCTCGGTGCGTTCGTCGGGGGGGACGACCCCGAAGCGATCAATCTTGCATAAGTGTTCCGCAACATTTGCCGCCGTCGAACTCTCGACGTAGCCGATGTAGACTGAGCTTCTCGGGCCTCGATTTCGCCGCTCCAGATAGGAAATACCTGTTGCGAAGACGATGGGAGAGAATGTGGCTGATGCGGCGCGTTCAGGTTCCGAGAAGCGCATTGTGACGGGATCGCAAAGCACATCAATCTCGCCTGTCCTCAGCAGCTTGAAACGGTCAAACGCCGTGACCTCAATCTCTTCAACCGAGTAGTCGCCGCCGTCGAAGATCCAGTAACAAAGATCGGCGAGAAAGCCTCGGTAAAGGGGCTGATTCCCAGCCAGCTTTCCACCGTCGACACTAACCTTGTAGGAAAAAGGCTCAACATCGGCACGGAATCCTATCTTGATCTTGTCCTTGGTTGGCGCCACCTCTGCGAGGGCGATGGGGCTGGGGGCGTATGCTAACGCGAGCGTTGCGGACAGGACCGCAGCCGTTCGCACTCCGCGACCGAAAAACGCGCGGCGCGGACTGCCGAATACAACTGCGGCTAGGAAAGCCAGGATTGGCATCACGAAGAAATCCAGCCCTGCGTAAAACTGAAAACAGCCATCGGCAAAAAGATCGGCGAGGAACTTCCCATTTTTCGTACACGCAAAGGCGTTGTACCAATAGGCGAGATGTGAAGCTTGGCATGCCAAGACCAACAGCGCACTGCATATTCCATAGAAGAGCGCCGAGCGGCCATCGGCTCTAGCGTCGCCAGCGATGAGCGTGAGCCACACGAGTGGAATGGTTATTAATGCCATTGAAGGAAAGAACAGTAGAAAAGGGTTCGCGCCAGTGACAAGAAGGGCCTGGAAGTTGCTTACGTCCCGGGCGATGAAAAACGCCCACAACGCTGCCACACCGCTGAGGCATATCAACGAAACGACCACTGCCATGATGACGATGGCGAGGCGCTGCTTGGCATATTCCGACCGGTGCTGATGCGCGTGGGGGATCCACTTCCGCTCGTCGTAGTAGTATTGACGTGCTGCGAAGGACACGAGGAGGGGAAACCAGAAAACGGATAGGAGCAGGAGGCCATAGAGACCGCCGGTCGCAAGTACGACGCGTAGGCTATCTGGCATCGCATTCGGCGACAGCGGAGGATGAAGGCCCTGCCAAGTAAATACTCCATAGATCGGAACTACGACCAGAATACAAATCAGAACGCCGAATTCCGGGCCGGTGCCGGCAAGATTCGGTGGGTCGGTTCTTCGCAGTAATTCTGTGAGGCCATGGTCCCGGACAAGCCCGTTTGCGTTGGCAGAAGGGCCTACACAACTCGGATCGCGTTCAGCGTAGACCGCCAAGATGGCCGTTAGCTCGTCTCGCAAGTTGTGTGCGCGCGCTATAGTTTCTGCAACATATTTCCGTCGTCGTACGGCCTTCACTTCGCCAGGTGCAGGCTCTTCCTGGACGCGCCTCTCGAAATCGTCGAGAAGTTCCTCCCCTTTGTTGGCAAGGTCTTGCTCCATATCGCGTACCGCATCAGAAACCTTGGAGTCGGGCCAAGAGCCACGCCCACCCCTTGCCCAGGCGACCAGGAGTTCTAACTGGGCTAGCATGGCCAGTCCTCGCTCGAGCTTACTGGGACTAAGGCTATCGCGGATCCAGGTGTTGTCCGTCTTGCCGTGGATGACGTCCAGATTGCGGCTGAGATCCTTAACCAGGCTTGGCGCTTCGACAAGATCGCCGCTGGCCGCAGCATCGAGTAGATTGACAAGGTTACGCGTCGTCTCGCGGATCCTGACTGGAATTCCGACTGCGCGATAGGCGCGCTGGAAAAGCCACCCCTCAGCCGCCCTAAGCTGGGGGATGAGAGGTGCGAGCCCAGCAAAGCCGAATGCCAGTATGAGCGGCCATTGTGGACTTTCAAACTGAAGTGAACTTGTGTCGACCTGTATTCCCACGACATTGAGCGCATTCAGGGTCTGGACGATGAGTTTTCCGAAGAATGTCATCGTGATGTACAAAAAGAGTAGAGTTATCAGATAGATGAGATAAGCTTGCCGAAGCGCCGCGGCGCCACCCAGATCTGCAACTTCGACTTCCTTCATAACCCGATAGCGAAAATCCCGGGCGGCCGTTTGGCGGCTATTGAAGCGGTCCCACGCGAAGTAGGTAATGAAAAGCCAGCCTAAGATAAATGCGATGACAAATTGCCGGGCGAACTGAACGCCCATCATTGGAATCTGCGGCACGTCCTGGACCTTCAGGCTGCCATAGTTCCAGAGGGTCTCGGGCACACCAACCGGCCATGAATCAGTCATCCCCGTACGCCTTTTCAACGACAGGACGGTACGAACCGAAAGAATTGGATCTTAGAACGGAAGCGTTATCCGGCGGCCTCAGAGCAGGTTGCCGAGCATACGATCAACAGTTCTGGATATTCGGATTGCAGGGGTTGCCGGCGTGCACATCACCACCAGCCTCAAAAGTAAACACCCCAATAGTCAAGCATGCTACAAGTATTCGCAGAAGCCGCATGTTAGACCTCCACCATGAATTGTGCCATTTGCAAGCCTGCAATTTGACACCGCTAGAACCGTAAAATGCAATTCTATAGTGTAAGGCTGCTTTTGTCTACCGATAGAATCGGTATAGGTATCGACCACCCATTCTAGTGGAGCAGATCAAACGGTACGAAGTATACGCCTAGAACGAAAGCGAACGAGCTGCTCTGACGATGGAGGCGTTCAGTGTTTTCGGGCTGTTGCGATAGACGTCTGCGAGTGCTCTGTGCGACGACCAGGAAATCAGCCGGTCACCGAGACGTCATTTCCGGAGGTCTCAATTTTACGGCTACATGGGAACGAGCTAACCCTGATAAAGAGGTTTCGTGCCTGGGTCGACGACGGCGACAGCGAGGAGAGGATCAAGTTCGAGTACAACCTCAAAGGCGAGTGCCTTGAGATCGTAGCTGCGGAACTATCAACAGTAGATACCTTGTGCCCCGGCGTAGCCGGGGAGAAAAACGACCTATCCTTTGACATGAGGTTCACTTTAGCGGAGGACGGACCGCTCAGTGTTGACGACTATGATCAAACTGCCGATAGGGCAACCAATATTTATGGTGTCCACGTTGGCCCCGTCGCACGACTTTGGTTGCCGGGAAGATGTGACGGCACTGAGAATGTTTCTCAATGGCCAAATCCAGATTTCTTTGGGACTCACCGCATTACGGATTTCAGGGCAAACGCGATATACGGAAGCGATGGGATCGCGAAAGTCAGTTGTGCGCCGAACATTGCGATCAACCTCGAAAGAGGAAATGACCTGTAGTGATGAAAAAGATGCACTTGAACGCTAGTGGCTGCGAGGCTGCGTGGACCGCGACGGCAGGGGGAGTGCCAAACGGAAATGCCATCCCAAGACGGCGGTGAAGCCGGTGCTTAATGGTCTCGATAACATGGTGAAATTCGATGACATGAGTCACTACCCGCAAGCGGCCGAACTTACCGAGGATTATCCCAAAGACTTCATCGAGATGAAGGTAGGCAACTGCCCCGATCGGCGCGCCTACGCTGACGCGGAGACAAAGCTTTACAATTTCCTGTGCTCGTATCCTGAAGACGACATGATCGAGCTTTGTCGACACATGCACTACGAAATACACAAGCGACTGTTCGTTCGAGACTTCGGCGAAATGTGATGCCCTTGATGCTGATTGCGACGGTGTCATCAAGGAAGCGGAGCCGCATCTGGCTTGAAGTCCCGGAAGGGCGGCCATGCCATTCTTGCAGGAGTCCAACGATCCCAGACGGAGGTTAACGCTGGCGACGATGATGGTCAATGACCACCGGCGAGTCCAGGGCAATACGATCAGGAAGAGCAGCCTCGATATACTCAGTGCCGACGCGCTCAAGCCTCGCTTCATCCGTGTCGAGATTCCAGCGGCGGTCGGCGTAAAACTCCATGG
The DNA here is from genome assembly GCF_014196765.1 of Mycoplana azooxidifex. Taxonomy (GTDB): domain Bacteria; phylum Pseudomonadota; class Alphaproteobacteria; order Rhizobiales; family Rhizobiaceae; genus Mycoplana; species Mycoplana azooxidifex. The sequence goes on along the minus strand of NZ_JACIEE010000010.1, from coordinate 189,445 downwards.
CCTTGCGCGTCTCGACAACCAGAACGTCGCCGTCAAACGCGTATTCACGGTGCACGGCGGCAGCCTGCTCTTTTGAGAGATTGCTGCGCGGGCGCAGGGTGATGCGGGCGATTGTGTGCCAGTCACGGTCGAACGACAGTTCCTCCTCCAGCATCTTCGTCTTGAGGCTGCTCCCGGGCGCAATCCGTTCGGGAATATAGTCGCGGTATTCGCCATGTTTGAAACTGTACGCGCGCACATGGATGCGCGAGCCGTCCGAGGCAAACCGCGTCGGCGCGATCCATTGCGGCGTCTGATCGCCGGTTGTCATGGAGATGTACTGCACCTCGACCGCCTGCCGGTTTTCGGCAGCCCGGCTTAGCAGGGCGAGCATGGCGGGGTCGCTCTGCCGGGTCAGCGAGGGAAGTGCATCGAAGCGATCTGTGCCGCTTGCCCTCAGTACCCGCTCCCATTCGCTGAAAGAGGATTCGGGGGTGATGGGGCGATGGTTCGCCTTCGCGATATAGACCTTCCTGACGGCATCGTAACGCGGCGCGTCCTCTCCCGCCTCGGCCAGATAGGCCTTGAAATCCAGCGCCGCCTGCGCCGTCGAAACCCCGAAACGATCCATCAGGTCGCGGCGGTTGGCCGTGCCGCGCCAGGTGAAGCACTGGTCCAGAAAGGCCAGCCGTTCGCGCTGCGGATGTTTGAGGGTTTCCAGGCTCATAACAAAGGGCTTGACTCCAATCGAAAGATGCGCCTAATTTTTATACATATATTTTTTAGATGGATCAAGAGACATGAAAATTTTACACACAGGGGATTGGCATCTGGGCCGTCAGTTTTATGGGCAGTCGCTTGAGGCCGACCAGGACGCCGTCTTGGACCAGGTACTGGGCGCGGTGAGGACGCACTCGCCCGATGTGCTGGTCATTGCAGGAGACATATTCGATCGCGCTTCGCCGCCCGCGACTGCGGTTCGGCAGTTCAATAATTTCATCCGGACGGTTCATGCCGACTGCGACACCTCGATCGTGCTGATCGCAGGCAATCATGATTCCGGGGACAGGATTGCTTCCTATGCCTCGCTTGCCGATCCGAAGCGGCTGCTGATACGCGGGCCGCTTTCGCCCGAGGAGCGCCCCTTGATCCTCGAAGACGAACACGGGCCTGTCGCGTTCTCCGGCCTGCCTTTCGGCAACGAGTTCTCGGCGCGGGAATGCTACGGGGACAGCTCAATATCGTGCCCCGCCGACGTTGTGGCCGCGCAGGTGGCGTGCGCCCGCACTTACGTGCCGGGCAACGCCCGCTGGGTCATCGCGGCCCATGTCTTTGTCGCCAACGCTACCCCGAGCGAGAGCGAGCGTTCGCTGCAAGTGGGCGGCATCGAGACTGTCCCGCCCGGTGTCTTCGACGGCGCGCACTATGTCGCGCTGGGGCATCTGCACCGGCAGCAGAGCGCCGGCGGCGAACATATTCGCTATAGCGGCTCGCCGCTGGCGTTCGGCTTTGACGAAGCCGGCAGCGCCAAATCGCTTACCATGGTTGATCTTGCCCACGACGGATCGGTGACGCTTCAGCAGCTGCCGATCAATCCGCCTCGCGCCGTTCGCGTCCTGAAAGGGGAGTTAGAGGAGCTTCTGGACAAAGGCGGCCGCGAGCCGTCGGAGGATTTCATCAAGCTCGTGCTGACCGACAAGAAGCTCCTGATCGATCCGATGGGCAGGATCAGGGAGCATTATCCCAACGCGCTTGCGCTCACCTACGAGCGTGATGAGAGCGCGGAACCGATTTTGTTGCGCGGCAGCTCCCAGGCCAAGCTCGACGATCCGATCGCCGTTGTTGGGGAATTTTTGAGCCAGGTGCGCGGCGAGGACGGGACGGATGACGAGATGGCACTGGTGGGCTCCGCCCTGAGGCAACTGAATAACGTGGAGGAGCGGGCATGAGACCGTTGCGGCTTACACTTCGGGCCTTCGGCCCTTACGCGGGCGAGCAGGTTGTCGATTTCAGGGAGGCGATCGGTGCGGGGCTGTTCGGTATCTATGGCCCGACTGGATCGGGGAAGTCATCGATATTCAGCGCGATTTCGTTTGCATTGTTCGGCGAGCCCGCCCGGGACGACCAGGATGCATCGAGCTTGAGGTCGGATCACGCGAGCCCGGATTGCCTGACAGAGGTCGAACTCATCTTCGAGCTCGGCGCACAGAGATACCTTGTGCGGCGCAGGCCCGAACAGGTACGGCCGGCCCTGCGTGGGGGCAAGGACACGAAGGAGGCGCATTGCGCGTGGCTTTTCGATGTCACCGGCATTCCCCTCGATGAAATCACCGCCGAGAACCATGGTACGCCGATCGCGGAGAAGAAAGTCTCCGCAGTAGCGGAAGAGCTTGAGCGCAGGCTAGGCTACGGGCCTGAGCAGTTCCGGCAGATCGTGCTCCTGCCCCAGGGGCGCTTCGAGAAGTTTCTGGCGGCGAAAACCAACGACCGCCTCGCGATCCTGCGCGAACTCTTCGATGTGTCGCTCTACAAACGGCTGACCCAGAAGATGAAGGACGAGGCGAAAGCCGCCGAGGAAAAAATCAGGGCCGATCGCCAGCTATGCACTAGCAGGCTGGAGCAGGAAGGCTTCGCGACGCTGGAAGAGCTTTCGGCGGGAGCGCAGCAGGCGCAGGAAGAACACAAAACCGAGGCTGCTGCGGCCGAGGCGGCAAAGGGTCATGCGGCGCTGGCCGGACAGACGCTGGCTGCTGCCCAGGAAGTAGAGAAAGCTTTTGCCGAGAACGACGCGGCGGCGCTGGCACTGGGATCGATGGAGGCCAAGCGCAAGGAAATCGAAGAAGACAGGGCTGTCCTGAGTGGGGCACTCGTGGCCCAGGGCTTGCGCGATGTCGATGTCGTGATGCAGCGCGCGCGCACCGATCTGTCCAACGCAAACGAGACCTGTGTAGAGGCGCAAGCCGCGCGCGCGGCGGCCGAGGACGCGATGGGGAAAGCAGCCGATTTGCTGGCGGCGGAACAGGCAAAACGCGGCGAGACCGAGATCATGCGGGAGCAGGGCGCGGCCCTGAAGCGTCATCGCGATACGCTGGCTCTCGCCGAGAAAAAGAAGGCGGCCACGGAGGAGGCTGCGCGTAACGCGCGCAATGCGGCGACGATCTTCGAGACGGCGCACAACAGCCATAGCGCGCTCGTTCGCGAACAAGCCGCCATAGCTGCGCAGATCAAGGAGGCGGAAACGATGGCCGGGCAGCGGGCGGCACTGTCGGCTGCGGCCCAGGAGCTGAAATCAAAGCTCGAGGCGGCGCTCGGCCATGACCGGGCGGTCAAGGCGGTCAACGATGCGCGGGGTGACGTTGCCGGCGCTCGGGAGGTTCACGAGAGGAATCTCCGGGCGCAGGAAGCAGCGCAGGGCGGCTTTGACGAGGCAGAGGCGGCATTGGCGGGGGCGCAGGCGCAGCATCTTGCCGAAAAGCTGCGGCCGGGAGAGGCTTGCCCTGTTTGCGGTTCGCACGACCATCCGGCGCCTGCCCAGGGGCGGGCGGAAAGCGCGGGGCGCAACGATGCCTTTACCGCTGCCCGCGAGGCGCTTGATAGCGCCCGAAGTGCAAGCACTGGCAGCGGCCAGATCCGTGCCGCGAAAGAGGCGACGCTTTCGGAAAGGGAAGCTCTTCTTGCGGAATTGGCGAAGCCGGAGAACACTGCCGCTGAACTTCAGGCGCATAGCGCCAAGGTTCAGGGCGATATTCAGGCGTTAGGCCCTGCGGTCGATCTTGAAGCGTTGCGTGGCGCATTGGATCGGGTCGAGAGCAGGTTGCCGGAAGCGGGCGCAGCCGTAGAGGCTGCGCGCACAAGCCGCGATCAGGCAGTCACCGGCCATGCCCTTGCAGCGCAGGCGCTGGAGAACGCGCTCGCACCGGTTCCCGAAGGTCTCAGGACGACGGAGGCGCTTGAGGCCGCGATTGCCGCTGCCGACGACGAGCTTAGAAGGCGCGATCTTGCTTTTGAGCAGACGGTCAAGTCCGAGCGTGAGGCCGGGGAGAAGCAGATTGCCGCGCGTAAGGACGAGGAAAGCGCGGCGAATATCCGCGATGCTGCGCGCGCCACGCTGCAAGAGGCGGAAGAAGGGTTCGGCGGCCGGCTTGCCGCGAACGGACTCACCCGGGAGCAATACGAAGCCCACAAGGCGAATATCGGCCGCATCGAGGAGTTGCAGGCTTCTATCGAGCGGTTTGGTCAAGATCTCCATGCAGCCCGCGACAGGGCCGCCCGTGCCGGCGCCAATGTCGAAGGGAAGGATCGTCCTGATCTTGCCGGGCTTGGCGCCGCAAGCGAAGAAGCGACGCGGGTCAGGGACGAGGCCTTTCGGAAGGAAGCCAATGCAGCTTCCCGCGCAGACTCTCTGGCAAAGCTGGCCGAAAGCATTGCAGCTGCATTGAGCGACATCAAGAAGGCAGAGGACGCCTATGCGCCGCTCGCGGCAGTCGCTCACGCATTCAGCGGCAGGAACAATGCGAATATGGAGCTGGAGGCTTTCGCCATCGCCGCCATGTTCGATCTGGTGCTTGCTTCGGCAAACGCAAGATTCAAGCCGATGAGCGGGGGGCGCTACAGCCTGGAGCGCGAACAGGAGGTTGCCAAAGGCGCCGGCAAGAAGGGGCTCGGCATCGTCGTACATGACGTGCATACGGGCCGGACTCGCGCAACGGCGACCCTTTCGGGGGGCGAGACCTTCATGGCGGCGCTGGCGCTGGCCCTCGGGCTTTCCGACGTGGTGGAGAGCGTAAACGGGGGCGTTCATCTCAACACGATCTTTATCGACGAGGGTTTCGGAACGCTCGACACGGAGACGCTGGATCAGGCGCTACAGACCCTTCAGGACATTGTCGGCGAGAGCCGGGCGGTAGGGCTCATCTCGCACGTCGAACTTGTCCAGCAGGCGATTCCGTTCGGGTTCCAGATCAGCAAGACGACGGGCGGCAGCCATATCAGCCAACGCGTTGCGTAGCCAAACAAGGAGTTGCGATAAAATGCACGCGGGCTAACATCGTCGGCCAGGGGGAGCCTTATAAGATGAAGCTGAAATACAAATAAGTAAAAATGTGGAAACTCCCACATGGATATTGTAGTTACTTAAGTTGTTCGTGGAATACTGTGCGAGGGGCACTATGACGGGCGCAATACAGGAAGAAGAGCCGGCCGGCTGGAACCCGGAAGCGAGCGGGACGCGCGTTCGGCTCCGCGATAATCCGGGCAGGCAGGGAACGACGACCGGAAGGGTCAAGAAGGCAGGCACTTTCCTGTTGGTCGAAGTGGATTTCGGCCCCAACGAAAAGCAATACAAGCGCTACGAGCTGCTGGAGCCCATCGCGGACGAGGTGCAGATTTTCGATCTGCTTGAGGGAGGCTCATTCGGCGGCCCGAGCGACCTCAGGCGCGTTTTGACATTTGAGAAGATCAAAGGTGAATTGACCAACGTCTTCTATTCGATGGAAGCCAGCAACACGGACTTCTATCCGCACCAGTTCAAGCCGGTCATGCGGTTTATCGAATCCCCGATCGGCCGGATGCTGATCGCCGACGAAGTCGGCCTCGGGAAAACCATTGAAGCAACTTATATCTGGAAGGAGATACAGGCCCGTCATTCGGCCAGGCGGCTGCTGATCATCTGTCCCGCCATGTTGCGCGAGAAGTGGCGCGAGGATCTGCGCAAGCGTTTCAACATAACCGGCGAAATCGTTTCCGCGAGCACCCTTTATGAGCGCGTCAAGGACATCGCCAGCTACAGGAGCGCGGAGTCGTTCGTCTATATCACCAGCCTGGAGGGACTGCGTCCTCCCGCTAATTACGACGACGAGAATGTCGGCGGCGTCAGGGCGCAATTTGCCCGCATTCTAGACCAGAACACGGCCAGCGAGGAGTTCGCCCTCTTCGATCACGTCGTTATCGACGAGGCCCACTATCTCAGAAACCCATCAACCGCCAACAACCGGCTTGCCCGCCTGCTAAGGGAGGCATCGCATCACTTTGTGCTGCTGACCGCAACGCCGATCCAGATCGGCAGCGACAACCTTTACCAGCTTCTGCGCCTTATCGATCCCGATCAGTTCTACGATTCATTTCTCTTTGGGGAAATGCTCTCGGCGAACTCCTGCATAGTGCGCGCGCAGAGGGCACTATGGCAGCAGCCGGCCGATGTTCCCGAAGCGCTGAAGGCGATTTCCGAGGCGGAGACGTCCGATTATTTCAAGAATGACGCCGTCCTTGCCCGCATCAAGGCGCATCTTCGCGATGACGCCACCGATGCCGAACGTCGCGTGGAGATTCTTCGGCTTCTGGAATCGCGCTCGCTTCTTTCCCAATACATGACCCGAAGCAGGAAGCGCGAAGTTCTGGAGCGCCGCGTCGAGCGGGCGCCCCAGGTTCTCAGCGTCAGGTTCAGTGCGGAGGAAAAGCAGCTCTACGACCATGTTACCAGCCGCCTGCGCGATGAAGCGGCGGGCAAAACCGGCGTGTCGCTATTCTCGCTTATCGCGCGGCAGAGACAAATGGCGAGTTCGATTGTCGGCGCGCTGGAAAGCTGGGGCGACAAGGGCCTCATCGAAGAGCTTCTGTGGGAAGACTTCGGGATTTCGCCGCAGCTCCGTTCAGAGCCGCAGGGCAATAAAGATGGCGACGATGCGGTCGATGACGCCCCGCCCGATATGGGCCTCAAGCACGAGCTGGGCGCGCTGGAAAAGGGCGATGAAAAGTACCGAGCGCTCCAGCACTTTCTTGCGAATGAGCTGAAACGGAATCCGCGCGAGAAGTTCGTCATCTTCGCCTTCTATCGCGGTACCCTCAAATACCTCGCGCGCCGTCTGAAGGCTGACGGGATCAATGCGGCGCTGATCATGGGGGACATGGGCAAAGAAAAGGACGATCTGATCCGCGCCTTCGCCCGACCCGACGGGCCGTCAGTCCTGCTCTCTTCCGAAGTCGGCAGCGAGGGCATCGACCTTCAATTCTGCCGCTTTATCGTGAACTACGATCTTCCATGGAACCCCATGAGGGTGGAGCAACGGATCGGCCGACTCGACCGATTGGGGCAGAAAGCGGAACGCATCTCGATCATCAACATGGTCGTCGAGAACACCATCGAAGACCGCATCCTGATGAGGCTGTATGATCGCATCAACGTGTTCCGCGAGAGCATCGGCGATCTCGAAGACATTCTCGGGGAAGTGACGGAGCAACTGCTCGTCAACCTGCTCGATCCGACCCTGACGGACGAGGAGCGCGAGCGAAAATCAGTCGAGGCGGAACTTGCAATCTGCAATACGCAGCGGGAGCAGCAGCGCCTGGAGGAAGAGGCGGTCAACCTTGTCGGATTTTCCGACTACATCCTCGACCATATCAGCGATAGCCGCGAAAAGGGCAGGTGGCTGAGCGCAAGCGAGCTTCAGTCCCTCGTGGAAGACTTCTTCGCGCGCAATTTCCCCGGCACCAAATTCGACGCTGTCGCGGGCGCGGAATATGCCCTGCGCATTACTCTCTCGGAGGAAGCGCGGCGCTCGCTGGGTTACTTCATATCGGAGGCACGGCCATCGACGAGAACGCAGCTTCATCGAAGCGGCAGGCCAATCCTTTGCATTTTCGACCCGCGCCGCGCCGACGAGGTTTCCGCCGAAGCGGAGTTCATCGAGCCAAGCCATCCCCTCATACAATGGATACGCTTCAGCTACGAGGACGACGAAAGTCAGCTCCATCGCGTCACCGCGATAAAAGTCCCGGCGCAGGATGCCGGTGTCCCTCCTGGCGACTATGTGTTTAGCGCCCACCGCTGGTCATTCAACGGCCTGAAATCCGATCAGTCACTTGCTTTCAGGGTGAAGCCGCTGGGAAGCGGCCGCACGCTTGGGGCCTCGGAGGCCGAAGCGTTGATTACCGTTGCCTCGCGCGCGGGCGAGAAGCTGCCGAACGCGGTCAACGTGCTCCCGGACATTGAGTTCATCTGCGAGGCTGCCGTCGAATGCGAAGAAGCGCTGGGGGACGCATTTTCGGAGCGCCTTTCCGATTTTGAGGCGGAGAACACAGTACGATGCGATCAGCAGCGTACCAGCGCCGAAAAGCTCGCTAGCCGCCGCATCGAAGGCTTGAAGGCCCGCATCGCCCGGTTTCGCGCGGAAGGGAATCTGCGCCCCGTTGCGATGACGGAAGGTCTCATCAGGAAAGAGGAGGAGCAGTTGAAGACTAAGCTTGATCGCGTTTCACGGCGCCAACAGGTCGATCCGACCATGATACCGCTTGCGGCGGGCGTTGTGAGGGTTGTCTGACATGGCAAGCTGGCGTGACAGGCTTAGATCGCTTCACGAGCGCGTGTTTGGCAGGGCGGAAGTTCCGCCAACCTCTTCCGAGCCGGATGTAAGCGCGGCATCAGACGACAAACGGCCCGGCGTGACGGAGCCTCCCGATTTTGCGCAGGGCGCGCCAGTCGTTGCGGAGAATGCGCCCGCAGTTCGAGCAAGAGTCCCTACGCGCAAAGCTCCGGCAACCGTCAAGACACAGGCTAAGCGGGCGGCGGTCGCATCGAATGACACTCCGCCACGGAGCACGCCCAAGGCAAGGCCGCTTGCCATCAATCTCGGCATTGATTTTGGCACTAGCTTCACGAAAGTCTGCTTTCGCGACCTCGGCAGTGAGGTATCGGGAACTGTTGCTGCCGGCAAGGGCGGCAAGGAAGCGCTTGTGCCCTCGATAGTCGCAATCGGTTCCGATGGACGGCTGTTTCTTGGCGACAGCGTTTCTGGCAAGCAATCCGCAGTCATCGTTCCTTACCTGAAGATGCGCCTTGCGGGCGGGCCGATCGGCGAACGACTGCCCGAGTTCGAGGGGATCGACCTGAACAAGGCCGAATCCGTCAGGGCGCTTGCCGCGTGGTTTCTTGCGTCGGTGATCCAGCGCAGCCAGCAATGGCTTGCAGTCCATGAGGCCGACAGGCTGAAGAACCGCGTTGCGGTCTGGTCGGCAAATGTCGGTGTTCCTGTCGAGCACTACGATTCCCAAGCGCTTGCGACATTTGAGGAAGTGCTTGGCATCGCCTGGCTGTGGGTCAAGGACGATCTGGTGCCGAAAACGCTCCAGGAGGCGCTGCCTTCTTACCGGGTCACCCAGCCGCGCCTTGTGGCCGAGGTTACGGACTTTCATGCAGTGCCGGAAATTGCGGCGGCGGTGCAATCGTTCGTCATGTCCCGTGAAGCCGTGGCGGGCATCTATGTTTATTTCGACGTTGGCGGCGGCACGGTTGATGGCGTCGCGTTTAACTATCGGAATATCTTGGGGGAGCGCCGCATCAACTTCTATTCCGGCAAGGTCGAGCCACTTGGCATCTCCGCGATCGGAGCTTCGCTCGCGCAAGGCACTTCAGGTGATATTGATGCTGTGAGACTAGAGAAACTGCTGAAAGCTTGTTCGCAATCGGTTCTCGCGGAGCTCGTTTTGCGAATTCGCAAGGTCGTGGCCTACGTCATTATGACGGCACGTCTAAAAGACGGCCGGAACTGGCAGGAAGACGCCTTTCAGAATGCTGACTATGAGAGAAAGTTCATCGGCAAGCTATCGACTTCCCGCATGCGCCCGCTGATCGTTTTCATCGGCGGAGGCGGCTCGAAGTCCGAGTGGTACAAGAATTCGATCGAGTCCACCTATAGGGCCTTCAAGCACCACAACGCGGGAGTCCCGCCATACAAGCTGGTGGAGGTTCCCCGGCCCAAAGACTTCATCGCGCCGAAAGGCAGCGCCGATGAGTTCATTCGCTTCGCCATCTCTTACGGCCTGTCGTTCCCCTTCGGGGAGGGGCCTGACATAGGCTTGCCAAGCCAGTTCGGCGAAGCCGAAAAGCCCCGCCAGTGGGTCCCCCCCGGTGCGGTCAACTACGCTGACAGCAAGGATTACTGCTAACCGGAAAATAGGCGACTTGCACGTCTGTCGCCCCGCACGGGCTTAGCCCCCGTGCATGTGCTGCGCGCACCTTGCAACTTTCGAAGCTCGCCGACTAGGACTAGTGCTTCTGCCGCGTGCCGACGCCCACGACCGGTCAGGACGAAATACCAACGATTGGTGATCATGTGCGTTCGAATTCCCAGGAAATCAGCGCCGCTTCTTCAGTATCACGTCTACTTGCGAGAGTGTCTTTATCGCTGCCGCGATCGATTGGGCGCCATCCTCACGGAGCGACTCCATAAGGGCTATTTCATCCGCGGAGGGTAAGAATGGCTTCAGGAATTCGACGTCGTCCTGACTGAGAAAGCCTTGCATAGCACTGAGCATGAGTTGATGCTCGTTGATCTGCAATACGCGAGCAAGCCCGGCCACGAACTTCAACTCAAGCCGCGCTCGCCCTTGCATGAGGCTGGTCACGATCGTCCGATTTGGAAGTCCTGCGCCTCTCATGACGTCGTCGCGCGTCAATTCAAGTTCCTGCATCCGCGTTCGGATAGCATGCCCCATGTACTGCCAGTTTTCGCTATTCGGGATCATTGGAGATCCCCGCGCGGCCGTGCGCATCGTCGCCTAGCCGGTCGGTGTGAAGTGTGGGTTCTCTTTTCCAAATGGCAAGCATCGCATGGACGAGGGGTTGAACACGCGCCCGTGCTTCCTTTCGCCCCAAGCCTGATAGCAACAGCCCATCATAGTCGGTCATATAGTGACGAAGATAATTCTGCATGGTGATGCCAACAGCCTTGCCGAGACTGGCGCGCTGCCAACTCCTGGTGGCGATTTCAGTGGCGAAGTAATGGACCACGAAATCCGGGCAGCCTGGATGCTTTCTCCGGATGTGTTCAGCAGCAATATCGTACGTAAATTTTGACATTTACAGCCCCCTCGACTTCAGGTGAGCCAATTAATAATCACGCTTGCCCCCGTGCAAGCAAACGTTTACTTCGAATTTTCTGTGGAAAACTACGATGTTCGGAAATGATATTTCAATATGTATGACTGCTTTTGGTACTTATACTGAAATACTGATTTCAGTATTTGGCTAGTGAGATCGTTTCATTCACGCGCTTTTCCTGCCTACAAAGATGAGACGGAACGTCCGGCGATCAAGAGAACGTGAAGGTCGGTCCCGAAAGGCATTTGGCCGATCACGTACAGAAACATCTGTCACGTCGACGCTAGAGAAATTATGAAGTCCTAGATCGGTTGAATTGCGGTTATGGGGATGCCTTTTGCGTCCACCGATATCCGGGCACGGAACCTCCCATATCACCGCTGTAGCTCGAACGAGGCTCAAGGGTAAAACCAGTAGTTGGTTGCGCAAAGTTTACATGCAACCGAATTGACGGTCAAAAACGTAAACTTTTGACCCTTTCAGGCGTCCAAATGCCAACTTTTCGACCACGTTAACTAGTGTAACCGTCAACATTCCGCGGTAAAAACCGCCGAAATGTAACACTAAGTTTCCATTAAGTTGACAGATTTGACTAGAAATCAGCTTTTTCTCAAAAGCGACAACATAAGCGCCGGATGACATTAAAAAATGGATGAGCAGGTAAACTGTAGATCACGTCTAAAGAGCTACGTTCTTCATTGGCTACAACGAATTCATCCAACAACGAGAACTGAGAGCGCCCAAAGATGCGGCAGGTCAGTGGGGAAAACATATTTCGACGGCACCTGCAGTTAGACATCCTTGGCATCACCACATCGAGTGAAATGCGTCGTTCTGAGATACGTGTAGCTGGTAACGATGAATGCCGGCCCTTGTAGACGGACGATGTCTTCAGATTTCCGATACCAGGTAGGAGGCAAGGGGCAGCGCGAGCGAGATTTGGCGCCACGTCCCCGCTCGGTTTTCCTCCTTTACGCTACTCGGCTCCGGATCGTCCCTAATCAGTCATTACCCATTTCGAGCAAAGCGGATCTTATTCGCGGGCGTAAGCAATTGATGAAGGCGTTTGTCCTGTCCTGAAGCCAATTGATGGCGCGTTGGCGATCCTTAGGGTCATTGAGGTTCTGTACCAAGTAGCGCTGTGAGATGTCCGGACGTGGCTGGGAGAAGTCAACTGTCGCACCTTCTAACTCGGTCGATATCTCGTTGGCTTGATCAACCAGCATCATGGAGGCCTTTTCTCCAGGAGAACCGACATTTGATGACAGCGCTAAGCCGACGGCGTTGTAGCGGACATCACGAAAGACTGTTAGCCAACTAGAGCCTCCCGGCGCTCCGAACTTGAAGACAATATGTCCGCCCAGGGAAGGGGAGGGTAGCATCTGCTCTGGATCGTCGAGGCGCAAGCCGTCGAGAAACTCAGACCAGAACTGATGTCTGATTTCGCGTCGCCGCGCACGATCAGCAATTTTCTCAGGAGTGTCAGGTAGTCCGGTGGCGTCATCACTCTCGTCAAGTTCTTCGAGCATCATGCCCTCGGGCACCGATATGACGTTCCTGGCGATCGTTAGCGTCTTCGCCAGGACTCTAGGCACAACAATCTTGGAGCCATCGGGCGCTGAGTAGATTGGTAATTCGACGAGGCCGAGCGTGAAGTGAAGTCCAGCGTGCGCCTGTAGGTATTCAGTGATGGCCTCGACACCCTCTCGGATGCCATCCCCGACGATGAGTAGCAAAAACCGCCCGCGACGGAGGTTGAATGTAAGGGCATCGTTGAATGCTACCTCATCAACCTCATAGCCTGCCTCTTTAACGAGGACATTCCCCTTTCTGCCTAAGCGGCGGCTTGCTTCTCGCTGCAGATCGGATGCCGACCACTTCGTCAGTTCTTTTGAATAGTCCAGGATTTGGCCGATGACTTCACGACGGCCCTCCGGATTTCGCCATAGCTTGCATTCGACTAGAACCGGCAATCCAGTGGGTGTCACAAGTAGATTGTCGATTGATCCGGCTGGGGTCGTCAATTCCCGGCAAATGGCCACCGGGCCAACAAACATTGGGTCGATCTCTGCGATCGGAAGGCATGACGGGTGGCGTTGAACTAGATCTTGAATAGCCGCCTCATTCAGCCCATGGCCGGTCGACCCAAGTCCCAACGGTGTTGCTGCGTGAATTGTCGTTCCATCAGGCGTGATGATGAGTGGTGTAGCGTGTTGTCTGCTCATTCTATCCTGACGTCCTTATCCTGAGTGCAGAGAACGCAGCCGTCAGGCTGCGTTCTCTGTGCAACTAAAAGCTGTTAATAGCGATTTTCGAGAATGGCTCCAAGTGCCCTGCGAATTTCGTCAATTTCATCATTGTTGCTCGGATCGTCATTCATCAACTCGAGGTCAGCGCGCAAACGATCCAGCGCAGCGATCGTGGCGTTGATATTGCCCCGAGTAAGCTTTTCTTCGACCGTCAGGTCATCCCAGTCATCGAAGTCGACAAGAATGGCACCACGACTGCCACGCTCGATCGCCATTCCAGAGTTATCACACTGCGGGTAGTGCGACGCTACCTCGCGATAGAACGCAGCAGACTTGGGGTCAGACTTCTCCATATCTCTCGCCACCGTTTCCCAAAAATCACGGATCGACATCGTCATGCCATGCAAACCGCTCTTCTTCGTGATTTCTTCCGGGTAAGGAAAAGAGAAGCATGCATCGTTGCCATAATGGGTGAAGGTATTTTCCATTGCAAATCTCCTTGTGAACAAGGTCCGGCGTCCAGCCGGGCCTATTTCATGTGGAGAAGAACTTTGTGAGTAAATATGTTCATTGGTCTACATTTTCCTTACTGCGAACATATACTGAGTAGAGCGGCTAATGAGCTACGATTCTCAAAGTAATAACGAATTTGTGTAATGCTTTGAGAAGATCATTTTCTCCTGCATTTGTCCTACCCTGGTGGCGGGGGCCTTCAGGGTAGAACCTCTTCTGCAGCCCAGAATCTTAATGGCAATAGGGCTCGCTCATTTCCTCAAGCAGGTCGGCCGCGGCTTGATCCTCTTCGGCTACCTGGCCGCTGAGAAGGTATAACAAATAGTCCACGGTCACAGTGTTGCTCTCGAATCCGAGCCTTTCAGCGTCTTGATCCGAAAAGCGAACGTAAAACTCCTTCCGCGGGCCGGCGATGTTGGGGCCATCGTCATGATGCTGTGCGATGGATGCGCCATCCAATGCAACGGTGCCGTCGAAGTCGAAGTTGTCATTGGCGGGCATGGGTGAACTCATCAACATTCTCTTCCTTAAGTCAGGGGCCGCCGGGATGGCGGCTGAGTTGACGGTCGTTCACCAAATCGGTTTCCGGTGCATTGGCGATATCGTTCAAGTCCATTCTCACTAGCCTTTCGCCTCATCACTGTTACCTGCTTTATAGCGCTGGACCGGATGGCAGCGCATCGAAAGTTGTGGCTTTCTTGCAACGAGCAGCTGTTTCGTTATCCCGCGGCCCTTTAGGCCGATCTCTATACCACCGGACGAATCTGTTATCGGGCACTGCGAACGTCCATGTGTCCCAAGACCGGTCAGGCAAGCTCAATGAGTCATCGTAACATTGTGATCATCTATCGTAGCAGTAAGCGTGACGGCGCAGTCGAACTGCACTACGTCGAGGAGACTCTCAGAAAGGCGCAGGCTCGCTTTGATGACCGGAGAGTCCTTACCCCTCAGATTGATCTGGAAGCCTTTCAGTGTCGCGCTGTGGTCGATTGGATCGATATCCATATTAGGCTCGATCGTCCCAGTCAGCATTGGTGGATAAACGAGCGAATAGAAGGGGCGCACGGTCGCAAAGCATTTGTTGAACCCGCCGGTGCAGGTTCGGGTGGGGCGACAGCCGAGTTCCGGATACGTTTACAAGAACCGAAGTTCCAAGCCGTCCGGACGCTGTTAAGCAACTTAGAAGACGCCTACGGATTTGCAGCAGCACCTAGCATTGTCGGTATCGAGGTAAGCATTGACTTCTACCCACGAGTGCCAGGAGAGGACGACCGGGCAAGAATGCACGGCGTGCTGGTGCGCCATTTCTTTCCCACGACGCGCGTGCTCCGGACGAACCGCACATGGCCGAGGTTCATGCCAGGATTGACCAAGGACACAGACTATACGGTCAGTCGAAACGAAAAGGACGAGAGCCTTGACCTTGGGGCACGCATGTCCCCCGGGATGGACCAGGCGCCGTGCTACGGCTCAACCTACTATGTGGGCGAACGGAACGATCCAAGAGCTTTTTGGAGAATTCAGAACAAGGTGATTGATCGGCAGAACATTGCAGCTGGCACGTTTGAGGAACTGTCAGACGCGGAGAAGAGGATCCGTATTGAGGTCACACTCGGAGACCATGACTGCCGGGAGATCGGGCTTTGTACATTCGAAGACCTTCGAACTTTGAAGTTCACGAATCTACAGAAGCGCTTCTTTCAGTTCATGAAGCCTACGTTCGCGATCATTCGACCGGGAAGCGCAGGAGTGGCGTCCATGGCCGTGAGACAGAAGGTTGAGGATTTCAGAAGGCAAAGGTTCCTGAACGCCGGAGTGCTCGGCTTGCAGATTCGAGAAGATGCGCGGCGCGAACTCAGGCACGCTAATCTGCCAACCATTAAGCGCAGACACAGGTTGTTGGGAAGCAAGATGCCTCCGACAAATCGGACCGGCGCCGGCGACTACGGGACGATGGTTGCGTATGAGGAGCTTTCGCGGATGGTCGAGCGGGCGCTGGCTGAATTGCAGAGGCGTGTAAGGGGAGAGATGGGTGTGTAGGGAAGAGAAAGGAGTAGCTTGTGAAGGGTGAGAGGGTCATAGACAAGTTATTAGGTCATGACTTCAACGATAAGCCAGCTCTTCTCGAGCTGAGTATCTGGTTCATCGCAGACTTTGACTTTTCTGCGGGAAAAACTTGCAAGTCGAGCTCCAGTGCCACACTTTGCAGGAAGCGCGCCATAAAGCCAATCAGCCGGTTGGTCGCGGTGGCGGCACCAAGGATGCATTCCGGAAACAACTGCACTTATCCGGTGGGGTTCCGTCAATTGCCCTCAGGGAACTGGCCGGCATAGAGCCGGCCAGCTAAATGCGATCAGATGGCGATTGCCGAGAGCTCACGCCGAACGCGAGTTACGTCTTCAACGGTGCTATAATCGTACGCTGCGCCTTCCAGCTGATGGCGAAGCCAGTCGAGTGCGGCAATTGCAGCGTTGGCATTGCCGCGGTGGATCTTCTCCTCGTCAGTCAGTTCGTCCCAATCATTCGCGTCACCGACCCAGTTGCCGCGGCTATCGCGCTCCATGAGCTCTCCACGGTAAATGTCAGGGTAGTAGTCGGCGATTTCACGGAGCGCTGCAGCTTCCTGAGGGTCACTATCATCGACCTGACGAGCGAGGAGCAGATAAATCTCGCGGATCGAGACAATCATTCCTGAAGAGCCCGTCTTCTTTGCGATTTCTTCCGGGTAGGGAAGGATGAGGTTGGCGCAGTTCATATTGGGAACGAAAAGTTCAGACATGTTGTTATCCTGTCGAATGCTAAGGTCTGGCACGATGCCAGAAGCCTGGCGTATTCGACCGGGTCTGGCCCTCCATGGCTGATGCCGACTCGTTCTTCTGCTCCACCATCGCTCAGTTCTCCATCAAAGTGATACTTGCAGTATAGCGCTCAGCCTTGAGCGAATGCATTGAAATATGTGTCTTTTCAGCCACAATGGACGGCTTCCGCAACGGGGGACGGCGACTAGCCGCAGAGTTCGCGGGCCCGAATTTGAAGGAACTGGCTATTCGTCGAAGTCACGGCCTGATCTTAGATGGATGAGAACGCTGCGGGGGGAAAGGCGATGATAGATCTAGACGGTGTGCCGCTGCTCGGTGTTGACGTGGGCTTCTCGAGTTCCAAACCGACAACTGGCATCGCCTGGAGCAAAGGTGGAATGTTCGAGGTCGCCAAAACCCATACGGACTGGCAGCGCCGCAGTCAGCACATCCCCGCTGCGACAACATTCTCTGTGATCGCGATCGATGGCCCGCTCGTACCTCCCGGTTCCGATGACAGTCTCCATCGGCTATGCGAGCGGATCTTCATCCGGGGCTTGTTTCAGGCTCGTTGCAAGCCTGGCTTGAGCCATATCGGATATGGCCGCGATTTGAGACGTGCCGCTGCAGAGACGGCGGCGCAGGTCGTTCATCTAGCCGACCGGAATGTTTTGGTAGAAAAGACCATTCGAAATGGCGCCTCGATCGTCGAGGCATTCCCCAACGCATTCTTGGGTGTTCTCTTGCCCGAGGCGCGCTTCGCCATGCCGGCAGCGAGTAAGCGCAAGAAATTCGACTGGCTCTATGATCACGCTGTCGATAGCGGCGTTCTCGAGAACCTGTTTCACACGATCGGGTGGCTGAATCTCGAGCTGATAGATGCCGTGTTGGCCGAGACGGATCACGAGAAGCGAGCCGCCTGGATTTGTCTACTTACGGCAGCTTGCGCTGCGACTGGAAAATCAGAGGTCGTCGGCGACGACATCGGCGGGTGGTTTTGGCTGCCGCCCACAAGTCTCTGGACTCAATGGGCTCGCGATGCATTCGCCCACAACATGACCGAATTGCGGAGACAGAGATATGCCAGCTGAACCTCGATCGCCGCGTCTTGCCGTCCTCATCGACGCCGACAACGCCTCGGCAAAGATCGTCGACGGTCTGTTCGAGGAGATCGCGAAGATCGGAGAGGCGAGCGTCCGGCGGATCTATGGCGATTTCGCGAGCGCACGCTCGAAGGCCTGGATTGAGGTGCTCGCCAAGCATGCGATCATTCCACAGCAGCAGTTCGTCTACACGACTGGCAAGAACGCCTCCGACATAACGCTCGTCATCGACGCGATGGATCTGCTGCACAGCGGACGCTTCGACGGCTTCTGCCTGGTGTCTTCTGACAGTGATTTTACTCGCCTCGCTTCGCGGATCCGTGAGCAGGGTGTGGACGTCTTCGGCTTTGGCGAGCAGAAGACCCCGGAGAGCTTTCGGCAGGCATGCCGCAGGTTCGTCTACACCGAGAACCTACTCCCAGCCGCGACCTCCAACGAGAGCGATGCGACCACCACGCAGAAATCGCTTCAGCCGCCGAGCGCCGCGACGCCGATCATCAAGAAGGTCATCGGCCAGATGGAATCCGAGGACGGCTGGGTGCCGCTCGGGGCCGTCGGAAACCAGCTTGCCAACTTGGCGTCGGACTTCGACCCGCGCACCTATGGATTCCGCAAACTTAGTGACCTTGTCCGAAAGACCGGCGCCTTCGACGTCGACCAGCTCGAGGGTAAGCCACTCCGGATCCGGGTCAAACAGCCAGGGCCAAAGAAGAAGTCTTGATTGCTGGCCGGAATGCTCGTGGTTGACTCACGGTCGCTCACTGGCTGGCACCGAGCGTTCTGGCGTTGCATCACAGCGGTCGACGTGCCAAACGCGCCAAAGAGTCGCCCTGGTGGGAATGGGCGACGGTACAAGCAACGAGCATTGTCGATCCCTTGCGGAAGTGAGGACGGCTCGGGAGACCACCCCCAAAGCAGGCGCCTTGCTCCGCAGGCTCCGCCGTTGCCCCTCAGCTTTGTGAGTGCGACGGACGGCTCCAGACGAAGCAGGCGAAATAATTCGTGGACGGTTGATATCTTACGGAAAACCTCACCGCTTTGCGGTTGCGGGCCTTGGCTGAAATAGCCATTATGGACCGATTCCACGCTGGGCCAGCATTATGAAATCTATGTCGGCGAAGGACGCAAAGAACGCGTTTGGGCTGTTACTTGACACGGCGCGAGCTGAGCCTGTCACGGTCGAAAAGCACGGGCGGCCTGTCGTGGTGGTTTTGAGTGTCGAGGAATTCGAGCGATTGAATCGGCGGCAGGATACGGAGAGGTCTACGCGCAAGAGCTCGGTCGAAAGCTGAGGGCGATTTGTTAAGGGGGGCAAGGCGATGAAAGCGACTAAAATCGATGGTAGATTGAGGCGCACGCGCTTGTCTCGCGACGCTCGCCATCTGTGCCTTTAGGGAGATGGCAGTGCAGAATGACCCGTTGCGTGATCTGCTGAAAGTCCGGCTGCTTGTCGGCTATCTCGGTGAGATAGATCAATTTGGTTGGTGGAAAACCGCGTTCTACCAGCCCGCAAGCCAGGCGTTTCTCGAACCTGTTTTCCCGCGAACCAGCCATGTAGCGAAATACCACGGCGTGGCTGAGGCAGCGCGGCTCGTTCATGACGAGAGCTTAAGTGTCGGTTCGTATCATCTGTTTCGACTGCCAGAAGAGCTGGAGCATGATCTGCACACGGCTCTGGCTGGGGATGAAGGCAGAGCAACCCAAGATGAATTCATACAAAGCAAAGATGCTGCTTTAAATGTGCTCCGCGCGATAGGTGCGGCATCCAAATCCTCTGCAGATGGCCCCGTTTCGTTGGGAGAGATTGACGGTGTGCGCACGTCAAATGCCATTGCGCAGATGGCAGGCATTTATGCGTCCGCATTTGAGCGGGGAGGCAAGGCCTTCCCCTATTTGACGCGAGCCTGATGTGACCAGCGCAAATTACACAACGCAGCTTCAGGCAGGGTTGGGCTTGGTGACAGAGACCAAGGCCCTGCTGGACTTATGGGCTCCAGGGATGAGCACGGGACAATTGCAGGACATTGCACGAGAGTCCGGAAGCTTCCCGATGATCACTGCCCGTAGGCTGCGCAATATCGTCACCGAGTGTTTTGCGCCGCGCTACCTCGTATCAGATGCATCCCCGGCCACCCACCTTAAAATGCTGGCAGCATCCGTGCCGGTAGCTGATCTCATGCAGTTAATGTTGCTGTTCACAAGCAGAGCAAACCCTATCCTGGGAGACTTCATAAGAGAGATCTATTGGGCACGATATGCGGGCGGCTATCAGCAGATTAGCAACGACGATGCACGCGCGTTTGTTGAGCGCGCGATCGATGATGGTCGCACGTCGAAACGCTGGTCAGAGACGACCGTCCGGAGAGTTGCAGCCTATCTCACAGGTTGCTGCGCCGACTACGGCCTCCTGGAAAAGGGGCTCAAGTCAAATAGACGCATCCTTCCGTACCGCGTTACGCCGACGGCTTCAGCCTACCTTGCCTATGACCTGCACCTGAAGGGTCTGGGAGACAATGCCATTCTGACGCACCAGGATTGGCAGCTCTTTGGAATGAGCAGGGACGATGTGATCGATGAACTGAAGCGCCTGTCCCTGAAAGGCCATCTCATCGTTCAAGCAGCTGGCGACGTCGTGCGTATTGGCTGGAAACACCAAAGCATGGAGGCGCTCTGCGATGTCTTCTCTAAGAGCTGATTTTGACGAGCTGCGTGAGCGCATAAAGCAAGGTCGAGAACTCGGCCACGCCAGCTTCGAGCCTATTTTTTACCTCGTTTTCCCGCCGGAACAAATTCTGGACGTCAAACGGCAGACCCCTGCTTGGCTTTCCAAGCTTCGTCAGGATCAATGGGAAGTCGAAGTCTTCTCCATTGCTGAGCACTTGTGGGCGCTTTTGAAAGACGATCCGTTCTGGGATCTTTGCGTGGCCGAAGACAAGTCGGCTCCCCTTGAATGGGAGCGCTCAAACAAAGCCCTTGCCGATATCATTGCTACAGGCAACGGGCTGCTATCCCGACTTGAGGCCGTTCTGGCCGAACATGAGGGCAAAGCTAGTACGCTTGTCCTGGTCACGGACCTGGAAGCGCTGCATCCATTCATGCGCATTGGCGCGATTGAGAGCCAGCTTCAGGGGAGATTTCATGTGCCTACCGTCTTCCTCTATCCCGGAGTGAGGACCGGCAAGACGCGACTGAAGTTTCTGGGCTTCTACCCTGAAGATGGCAATTACCGCTCCGTCCATGTGGGCGGGTGAAAAAACTAATGTAGTGAGATGAACATGGCGATCCGTGCGCTTTTTGACCCAAGCAAAGACATTCAAAGAAACATTGAGAAGGTCATTAGCTATGGCGCTTCTCAGGAAAACCGCCTCAAAGCGGAAATTTCTGAATATGTAGTTACGGATAGCATCGAAGAGCAGTTCCGTAAGCTGCTGGACCGTATGCAACTGGCCATGGAAGCCGGGGGCGAGAACGAGATCGGCGTCTGGGTTTCCGGCTTCTACGGGTCTGGTAAGAGCTCTTTCACCAAGTATCTTGGCATGGCGTTTGATGACAAGCGCACTGTCGATGGAACGCCCTTCATCAATCATTTGCAGGACCGTCTCAACAAGGCGCAGACGAAAGCGCTGCTTGCGACGCTCGCAAAGCGGTTTCCGGCTGCCGTCGTGATGCTCGACCTCGCGAGCGAGATGCTCGCTGGGGCCACAATGGAGGACGTCTCAACAGTTCTCTATTTCAAAGTCCTTCAATGGGCCGGCTACTCTCGCAACCTAAAGGTCGCCGCATTCGAGCGCATGGTCGAAAAAGATGGCCGAATGCATGAATTGGAAGATCACGTAGCTCGTGCGTTCAAGGGAGCAAATTGGGCTCGGGTCCAGAACAACCCTCTCGCCATCGACGGGCTAATTCCCAAGATAGCCCACGAAATGTATCCGGCGTTGTTTCCGGAAGCCAAATCCTTCTCGTCAAGCACCAATGACTTCATTGTATTTGAAGATCAGCGCGTTCAAGAGATGATCGATATCGTCCGCGAGAAGAGCGGCAAAGAGAACATTATCTTTATTGTCGACGAGGTAGGTCAGTATGTTGCGTCGCGCGACAATCTGATTCTCAACCTTGACGGCCTCGCAAAGAATCTGAAGCGCCTGGGTGATGGCAAGGTCTGGATCATATCAACTGCCCAGCAAACCCTGACGGAAGATGATCCCCGAGCTGCGCTAAACTCGGAGAAGCTCTTTAAACTGAAGGACCGTTTCCCGATCCAAATCGATCTTGAGTCAAACGATATCAAGGAAATCTGCTATCGGCGTCTCCTGGGAAAATCCGCTTCCGGTTCAGCCGAGCTAGGCAAAATGTTTGACGCGCACGGCCAGGCATTGCGCCACAACACAAAGCTGCAGGACGCCAAGTACTACGATGCCGATTTCAGCCGTGAGAGCTTCATAAACCTCTACCCGTTCTTGCCGGCTCACTTCGATATCCTGCTCCATCTGTTGGGAGCGTTGGCCAAGTCGACAGGCGGCATCGGTCTGCGCTCAGCCATCAAAGTTATTCAAGACGTCCTTAAGGGTGAAGGCGGCTCGAAGCCGATGGCCGACCAGCCGGTCGGCTGGCTTGCCACAACCGTTACGCTCTTTGACGATCTGGAAAAAGACATCCGCCGCGCGTTCCCGTCCATCTATCAATCAGTCGATAAAGTAAAAATCGAGTACTTCGGCAGCGATCTCCACTTGGAGGTGGCTAAGACCATAGCCATTCTCCAGATCCTGGGGAACCTGCCGGTGGCAGTCCAAAACGTTGCTGCCTTGATGCAGCCGAGTATAACGGCGCCTTCGCGGCTTGAAGAGGTAAGAAAAGCCGTCGATGAGATGCTTGCCAACGTGCGCGTGCCCCTTGGCGAAAAAGACGGCAATCTCGTCTTTTTGAGCGAACGCCTGCGCGATATCGAGGAAGAGCGGGGCGGCATCGCCCTCAGAACCGTCGATCTGAAGAGCATCTTTGCTGCAAACTTGCGCGAGGTATTCGACCCGCTGCCGCGCAACACCCTCCACGGAACGATGGCCGTCGCTACAGGACTGAAGCTTCAGTCCGGCAGCGCTGTGACAAGCGTAGCTGGCGACCAGAACGCCATCCAGACGGTTGTCGAGTTCGTTAAGCCCGATGATGCGGAGACGGCCCGTACACGTATGCTCGATGACTCTCGCGGACGTCAGAACCGCAATGTGATCGGCTTAGTCGCGCGGACCAATCCAGAGCTCGATGAGCTAAACGGAGAAATTTACCGTTGTCAGCGCATAGCGGAACTTCATCGCAACGATCCCGAGCAAGAAATTAGGGACTACTGCGCCGGGCAAATGGAGCGCGCAGCCAAGTTGGGGCTCCAGCTTCAGAGCAAAATAAAGCAGGCGCTACAGGCTGGGTCTTTCGTATTCCGCGGGGAAGCAACTGCTGTCGCAGCGCTTGAGCCGGACCTCTTAGAGGCCGCAAAGAAGCTGCTCGGCAAAGTGGCGGCGGAGGTTTTCGATCGGTACGTAGAAGCCCCTGTTCGCGTCCCGATGGAAAACGCAGAAAAATTCCTCAAGGTGGCGAATCCCGCCGCCCTTGCGAGCAGTCTTGATCCCTTGGGGCTGGTTCAGACAGTTGCTGGAAAAGCCAGCTTCCGCACAGACCACCGCGCGATGACCAGCATCCGCGACTACATAGATCGCCATGGCATCGCGAATGGGAAGCGCTTGCTGGATGATTTCTCAAGCGACCCGTTCGGTTGGTCGCCTGACACGACCCGTTACATCCTTGCAGCCATGCTTATGGCCGGTGAAATCAAACTCACCGTGTCGGGACGCGAAGTTACAGCGGCTGGCCCCCAGGCGATCGAAGCGCTTAAGACTAACAACTCATTCCGCCAAGTCGGTGTTTCCCTCCGTCATGAGCGGCCTTCTAATGAAACCCTGGGCAGAGCCGCACAGCGGTTGACCGACCTCGTTGGCGATGTTGTCATCCCGCTAGAGCAGGAGATCAGCAAGGCGACAGCCAAGCACTTTACGCAATTCCAGCTGGAATATGGGACGCTTTCTGAACGGCTGAGCCGCCTCGGGCTCGGCGGTAGCGACCGTGTGAAGGGGATGAATCAGGAGATCGCTGATATCCTGTTCACCGATGCATCTGATGCTCCGCAGCGGTTAGGGGCTGAAGACTCGTCGATCTACAACAATTTGAAGTGGGCCCAG
Source organism: Mycoplana azooxidifex (assembly GCF_014196765.1). GTDB lineage: Bacteria > Pseudomonadota > Alphaproteobacteria > Rhizobiales > Rhizobiaceae > Mycoplana > Mycoplana azooxidifex. Next base: position 165,706 of record NZ_JACIEE010000010.1, on the reverse strand, counting down.
GAGGTCAAGCGTGCGCTCGACAATGGTCTCGAAACTACCCTGCGCGAGCTTCAAGATCACTGCCTAGAGATCGCTCAGCTGCCTGACACCGGGATACCGGGCGACCTTCGGCGCGATTCTGACGATGCCCTGAAATCTGTCGCGGAGCGGCTCGCGACCGATGAGTTCTATCGTCATGCGGCGGATTTCAGCACCCAGCTTACAGAGACAAAGGGGCGCGTCAGGGACGCTGTTGCCACTCTGGCGGAGCAGCAAAAGCAGCGCCTCAAGGACGGCCTCGATGACCTGCACCGTGTTCCTGAATGGAGCGAGCTGACGCAAGAGGAGAAGAGCAATGTTGCCGCAAGGCTGGATGGCCTGGAGATCAGCGTGGGGCACGACCTGGCGGGTCTGAAGCGGCTCTTAACCCGCGACTATGATATCAACAGCACCATCGATGAGCTGCGCCGCTCGATCCAGCGGCAGGGGCACGAGCGTGTTCTACAGCGCATCGAGCAGCAGCAGAAGGGGATGGCTGAGGATGGTCCCAAGAAGCTGACCGAAGCGGTGCCGCTGCCTGCAAAGCTAACGACACTCGCCGACCTGGAGTCGTTGATTCAACGCCTGAACCAACTTCGCGGTCAGTTCTCGGCTTATCAGGATGTCGAGCTCTCGCTCATCATTGAGGGATAGAAGTAATCATGGCTTTCGATCAGGCGACGCGCAATCGCTTGCAGCGGTTTGTGAATGAGGCGCGCAAAGCACTCGAAGAGGAGTTTACCCGCCAGCTGCAGCTCGATTACGGGCTTGATCCGGCGTCCGGGATAGTGACGCCTATCGAAAACCTGCGTCATCTGACAGACGCGCAGCGGGAAACGGCGCGCATCCTACGTGACACGCTGGCGCATTATTGCGCGAGCCCGGGGACGGACGCGACCGCTGGCCTCGACCGGATTGTACGTGAGCAAGCTTTCACCATTCTCAATCGCCTGGCGGCGCTGCGGATGGCCGAGGCGCGCGGACTGCTAATTGAGTCGGTTGGTAACGGCTATCAGGCAAAGGGTTTTCAGCTTTATTCCCGCCTGGCGGGCGCTGGGCTTGGTGAAACAGGCGATGCTTATCGGGCCTATCTTCTGAGCGTCTTTGACGAGTTATCTCAGGACTTGCCGACCCTCTTTGATCGCTATTCGCCGCAAGGGCGTCTGTTCCCTCGCGAGACAGCGCTTGTTCAGGTTCTGTCTCTGATCAATCACGGTGAAATCGACCCTCTGTGGGCCGAAGACGAGACGATTGGCTGGATCTATCAGTACTTCAATTCAAAGGAAGAGCGCAAAGCGATGCGCGAGGCCTCGCAAGCACCACGCAACAGCCGCGAGCTCGCCGTGCGCAACCAGTTCTTCACCCCGCGCTATGTGGTGGAGTTCCTGGTTGACAATACGCTCGGGCGGCTCTGGTTCAACTGGACTGGCGGGCGAACGATGCTGCGGGACCGTTGCCGATACCTCCTAGCGAAGCCAGACGAGCAGCCTGAGGCGGCAAAATGCCTGCGCGACCCGAGAACCATCAAGTTGCTCGACCCTGCCTGTGGCTCGATGCATTTTGGACTTTATGCCTTCGACCTGTTCGAAGAGATCTACCGCGAAGCATGGGCGTGGGAGCAGGCCCATGGCCCCGGCGCGCTGGATCGAGAAACCGGCGGTAACCGTAATCTGAAGCCGCTCTCGGAGACCTATCCCGATCAGGATAGCTTCCTGCGGGATGTGCCGCGGCTGATCATCGAGCGCAATATCTACGGTGTCGATATCGACCCGCGGGCGGCACAGATCGCGTCTCTGGCATTGTGGCTACGGGCGCAGCGGGCCTGGCACCAGGCGGGGGTGAAGGCCAAGGACCGGCCGCAGGTCGGAAAGGGGCACGTAGTGGCGGCGGTGGCGCCCCCTGCCGAGGTGGATCTGCGCGATCGGTTCATGGAGGAACTCGATCCACTAGATGCCGAGCTATTCGAGCAGACGCTGTTCATGCTCAAGGGCTTACCCGAGCTAGGGGTGCTATTGCAGGTCGAGAAGGAGCTGCCCGCGCTGATCCGCAAGGTCTTTGGCGAACATGGTGTGCTCTTCCGTACCGAAGACATGGCGCATTGGCAGAAGGCCGAGGCGCGGCTTCGCGAGGCGCTGACGGATTACGCCCGCGCAGTGCGGTCCACCTATCAGGGGCGGCTGTTTGCCGAAGACGCGCTGCAAGGGCTGCGAATGATCGACCACTGCCGTGAAAGGTTCGATGTCGTCGTGATGAATCCGCCTTTCGGCGCGCTGGTAGCGGGGACTAAAGGACAACTCAGTAAAGCTTACCCAATAAGCAAGAACGATCTTCTCGCAATATTTGTGGAGCGCGGGTTAGAGCTAATGCGGAAGGGCTCGCGGATTGGAGCGATAACTTCTCGAACTTGTTTATTCTTATCGAGTTACAGAAATTGGCGTGAGAAAGTTGTGCTCGGCACAGCGCGTCCTGAAGTCATGGCCGACTTGGGTTTTGGCGTGATGGACGACGCAATGGTTGAGGCTGCGGCGTATGTTCTGGAGAAGCAAGCATGACGAGCTTCCTTAGGGTCATTTCTGACCAGGATAAAGCTAAAGCCCTCTTCGAATGCTGTGCGTCACTGCGAGAGGGAAGCCCTGATCCGAGGAAGTTTGAGATCGATCCAATTCTTTTCCGTTCGGTTCCTGGCGCCCCTTTCTCGTACTGGGTACGTCCCTATGTACTGGCGATGTTCCAACGTCTACAGCCCTTGGAGAGTGAAGACAGGGTCGCTCAACACGGAGGCTCAACCAAGGACGATTTTCGCTTTGTGCGCCTCTGGATTGAAACCACAGATAATATAGCGGAGCGCTGGATTCCTTTCGCGAAAGGCGGTTCGTACTCGCTCTTCTACTCTGATGTATTCCTTACGGTAAATTGGCAACATGATGCGCGTGAACTAGAAGCTGCGTTGCTGCATAAGTATCCATATCTTGGAAACTCTGCAAACTGGGTTTTACATCGAGAGTGCAACTATGGAATGCCTGGTCTGACGTGGCCCAGTAGAACATTAAGTGGTCTTGGGATGCGCGTTATGCCCGCGGGTTGCATATTCTCCAGCAAGGGTCCCGCAGTTCTTGTCGGAAACGGAGATTCCAGTAGGTCTCTTTCCTTGCTAGCGATCCTAGTGTCGGCACCGTTTCGACAGCTTGTATCTTTGCAGATGGCATCTGTTTCCTATGAAGTGGGCGTAATCCAAAACACCCCCGTACCAATGCTTTCAGCAGAACAAGAGGGGCATCTTGCCTCAACCGTTGGAAGAGCTTGGTCACTTAAGAGGACACTCGATACGGTTAATGAGCTTTCGCATGCATTTTGCTTGCCCGCGGCCTTGCGCGGACGCCTAGGCGACTACGACCCAGGGTCTATTGGAGCTGAGCTGGCCGAGATCCAGGCAGAGATCGACCACATCGCCTTCAACCTCTACGGGTTCAGTGACGGAGACCGCGCCGCCGCGCTCGGGGTAACCAGTTTGACGGACGAGGATTCGAGTGGCGCAACTGAGGAAACTGAGGAAACAGACAATAGTGAAGACGATGATGTTATCGAGGCAATAGACCAGACCGATGCTCTACTCAGCTGGAGCATTGGCGTCGCCTTCGGTCGCTTTGACTGGCGCCTCGCGACGGGCGAGCGCGAGGCCCCGCCCGAGCCAGACCCGTTCGATCCGCTTCCCGCCAAGAGCCCCGGCATGCTGCCCGACGGCGCAGCACCGTTCCATAACCACGGCGGCATCCTAGTGGACGACCAGGGCCACCCGCATGATTTGGCGCGGCTGATCGAAGAAGTTCTCGCCCGAGTTCAGGCGGAAGTGCCCGGCGACGTGCGCCGCTGGCTGCAGCGCGACTTTTTCTCGCTGCACCTGAAGCAGTACAGCAAAAGCCGCCGTAAGGCTCCGATCTATTGGCCGCTCTCGACCAGTTCGGATAGCTACACTCTGTGGGTCTATTACCCGAGTCTGACCACTCAGACGCTCTATACCGCCGTCAATGACTTCGTGGAGCCGAAGTTGAAGCAGGTTGCTCGCGATGCCGCTGCTCTGCGTGAGAAGGGAAGTGGCCGGTCACGTGATGACGAGAAGGCCTTCGAGGCGCTGCAGAGCTTAGAGCTGGAACTGATCGAGCTGCGCGACACCCTGCTGCGGATCGCTCCCACCTATCGTCCGAACCATGATGACGGCGTTCAGATCACTGCTGCGTCGCTGTGGCAGCTGTTCCAGCACAAGCCCTGGCAGAAGGTGTTGAAGGACACGTGGACGAAGCTGGAGAAGGGGGATTACGACTGGGCTCACCTCGCCATGGCCTATTGGCCGGATCGCGTGCGCGAGAAATGTAAGAATGACAAGTCGCTCGCCATAGCCCACGACCTGGAACAGCTCTATGAGCCCAGTTCATTGGCGGCGGCTGGCAAACGGAAGAAGAAAGGAGGCGTAGAATGAGGATGCAATATAGTGTTGCGGCGCCCTGTTGTTTCTTTCACTCTTCGAGCTATGCCGAATATATTGCTTGTGATTATGGATATTTAGAAGAGATTTGAGCTGATGAGCATTTCACATTTCATCAAGGAGCAAATCCTTCTTCCGCGCCTTCGGCGGGCGGGGTGCATGGTCGTCTATGATCCAGAGCATCGCTATCGCGATCAATGCCTTAGCTTGGCAGGCGACCAGGTCGTTGTCGTGGATGCCTCCGAAGGTGGAATTGAGGCGCGTGAGGCAGCCCTTAAGGCTCTCGTTGAAATGGGCAAACCGGAACCGGCTGTTGAGGGGGTGCTGATCTATGTACCTGCTCGCAAGCCGGATACTGACGAGGCGATGCAGGTTGACCCGTTTTCCATATATTCGAAGTGCGGGGCGGTCTTTCCGCAAGATGATGGCGATGAGTATCTGAGCCTGTGTCTCCGGGCTCGTCCAGACCATACCACTGAGATCAGGAAGGCATTTGCTGCTACGCCGTCAGGCCCGGCATTCTCCGTCATCGATGCCATCGGTGGCGGCGCTAGCTGGCCCCATCTTCGGTCGGCGTTAGGGGTGGAGTCGGGCCGGGAAATCCTGACGGTACTTCTTGTGCCCAATGAGAAGCAGGCAGCTGAGCTGAAGCGGCAGGAGGGTTGGTCCGACGAGGCGCGGGAGTTCCTGCGGGCGACGCTGTCGATGACCGTAAAGACGCGGGGTAAGACCTGGAGCCCCCTGGCCGATGAGCTCTGGCGTTTTGTGCTGTTCAGTGAGTTTGTTTTCGATCTGCCCGGCGCACTGCCGGAGTCCATCAAAGGCGTTCCTCATGCTCCTGTCGAGGCGCGGCCCGTCGTTGAGGATGTCTGTGAGCGGCTCCGCAATGACCCGCGATGGCGGTCGGCATATATTGAGCGTGCCGAGACCATAGAAGCAGAGCTAGATTTGCAGAAGCAATGCGCCTCGATTGAGGATCTCGGGGAGCGCGACACCTTTCCGTTTGAAGAGCGTACTTATCTCAGCGTGGCCATCAAAGGCATCACCAAGGGCGATCTCGATGCAGCGCGTAAGGTTTTGGCTCGGCACAAGAACTCTGTTTGGCTCGGCAAGGGTGAGAGCCAGGCGCAATGGGAGTTGGTCCGCTCGGGTCTCAATCTTATCGAGGCTTGCGACGACTATGAGCGGCAACTTCCTAATCGTGCGCGCACGCAGGCGGATCTAATCGATTTCTATGTGACCACGCTGCGTGAAGTTGACCGTCTGCATCGCGAGTTCGAGCAAGCGGTCGGAGAGTTTATCGATCCCCATGACATGATGCATGAGGTCATTCAGCAATCTCGCCAGCGCTATCGCCGATTGGCTGAGAAAGTGCAGACCATCTTTATGAAGCATCTCGCGTTGAGCGGTTGGCCCCCGGCTGAGCGACTTGCCAATGCGGAGACCTTCGACCGCTTTGTCGGTTCGCGTCTCAAGGATTCTGGACGCCGGGTGGCCTATATTTTGGTTGACGCTCTTCGTTATGAGCTCGGCGTCGCCTTGGAGAAGATGCTAGCTGAAGACGGGCCGGTTGAGCTGCATGCTGCTTACGCGCAGTTGCCAACCATTACTCCGGTCGGCATGGCCAGCTTGCTGCCGGATGCCAGATCGCAGCTGACGCTTTCGACAGAAAGCGAGGCGCTCGTCCCTAAGCTCGGTGGCGTGGCGATTGCGAATGTTGGCGCCCGGATGGACGTCCTTCGGCGGAAATTCGGTGATCGCTTTAGCGAAATGCTCCTCGGCGATTTTGTTCGGCGGAACACCCAAATTCCGGCTACCGTCGATTTATTGGTGCTGCGGTCGACAGAGATCGACAGCCAGCTTGAGAACAATCCGGAGACGACCCTGGGGTTGATTCCGTCAACGCTCAAGTTCGTCCGCAACGCGCTCCATAAATTGAAGGGCATGGGCTTCAACGACGCTGTGATCGTGACGGACCACGGATTCTTCCTGAATGCACAGGCCGATCATGGTGATGTCTGCGCCAAGCCTCTAGGAAAGTGGGCGGTCAATGCACATGACCGCATGCTTCTGGGTACGGGTAACGAGGACAGCAACAATCTCGTCGTGCCGGCAGAGCGGGTTGGTATCCGCACTAACGCACCGCAAGCAGCGCTGCCAAGGAGCATGGCCCCTTACAGCAGCGGTCATCTTTACTTTCATGGCGGTGCCTCGCTGGCTGAGGCCGTGGTTCCTGTTCTCGTTGCGCGCCTCGATTCTGGTCAGCAAGCTGTTGTATCTCGGTCTTCCGTGGAGCTGAGCTATCGCAATGGCACTACCCGCATCACAACTCGCGTGCCGGTCATCGAGGTGGCGCTGAATTCGGACGATATGTTCTCGCGCGACGTCAGCGTTGAAATCCTGCTGGAGGCCCAGGATGCGAAGGGCCGGGTTGTCGGTGAGCCGCGGCCGAACGTAGAGGTGAATCCCGCCACCCACACCATCACGCTTAAGCCCGGAGATCGTAAGCAGATCGCTCTGGGCATGGACCGCGAATATGAGGGAAAGTTCGTGGTCAAGGCCTTAAACCCGACGACGCTGGCCAGCTTCTTCATCCTGACTCTTGAGACGGACTACACCGTATGAGCGAGCACGACCAACTCGATACGAAGCTTCTTGCTGCATTCGATGGAAAGGTGGTCCGCAAAGATCTCCTGCATCGGATCAAGAAGGGAACGAACGTGCCCACGTTCGTTCTGGAATTTTTGCTCGCCCGCTTCTGCGCCAGCGATAGCCAGGCCGAGATCGATGCTGGCATGGAAGCCGTACTCGCGACGCTGCAGGATAACTATGTGCGTCCCGATGAGGCGAATGCCGCGCAGTCGAAGGTCGCTACAAAAGGGAGCCACCGTTTCATCGACAAGGTGCATGTGCGCTACGTCGAGAAAGAGAAGCGGCACTGGGCATCCCTGGAGAATTTCAATTCTCAGCGCATCGCGATTGGCGAAAAGTTCTATCGCGACAATGACCGGCTACTCGAAGGCGGGATCTGGGCGGAGGTCACGCTCACCCATAACGATATCGAGGAAGATAATTACGCCTTCTACATCGAGGATTTGCGTCCAATTCAGTTGTCGCGGTTTGATTTCGCTCGCTACGCCGAGGGACGGAACGGCTTCACACGCGACGAATGGATTGATGCCATCATGCGCTCAGTCGGCTTGGAGCCTTCCAAACTCGATCATCGCGTGAAGATGCATTTCATCGCGCGACTGGCTGCGCTGGTGGAGCCGAACTACAACTATATTGAGCTAGGGCCCCGCGGGACGGGCAAATCGTATTTCTTCAGCGAATTTTCCCCGTACGCCACGCTTATCTCGGGCGGTCAGGCAACCAAAGCGACGCTGTTCTACAATAACGCCCGCCGCAAAGTAGGTTTGGTAGGTTACTGGGACACCGTCGCTTTTGACGAGGTTGGCGGCATCAAGGTCCGTGACCCTGACACCATCCAGATCATGAAGGACTTCATGGCGAACGGTCGCTTCTCGCGCGGCGCTGAAGTAATCGCCGATGCAAGCCTCAGCTTTGTCGGGAACATCGATCTATCGGTGCAGCAGGTCGTGAATTCAACGGAGTATGATCTGTTCCAGCCGTTGCCGCCTGAGCTCGATCTCGCCGTTATGGACCGTTTTGCTGCCTACATTCCTGGCTGGGAAATGCCCAAGAATAGCAGCTCATTTCTGACCAGCCGGTATGGCTTCATTACCGACTACCTGGCGGAGGCTTTCCACTACCAGTTCAAACATACAAATCGGTACGAGGAAGTCAGCCGCCGCGTTCGTTTAGGCAAGGCCGTGGAAGGGCGCGATGAGAAGGGCATCAAGAAAACAATCTGCGCCTTCCTCAAAATTCTGCATCCCAACGGCCCGCCGACGGACAAGGAGTTCGATGAATACGTCTCCTATGCGGTTGAATGCCGGCGCCGAGTTAAGGAGCAGATGAACAAGCGCAAACCGGATGACGAGTTTGCCAAAATCGGACTTTCCTATTTCGATGCAGCCGGAAACGAGGTTGTCGTTTATTGCCCTGAATCTAAGAACGCTGAGGCAACCCAGCAGCCCGCGCGACGCCGCCTGCGGCAGAACGGGGAAGACGCGGGGGCCGAGAGTCAGGTGCCGAGTACACCTGCTGCGTCAGAGAGCCCGCCGCCGTCGATCGATCTGACGAATGTGCCGTCGCCCGCGCCCGATATAGCTGCCTCCGAGTTGAGGGAGCAGCATTTCACAATCCTCTATGGCGACACAGGCCATAGTTACGAGTCTATCCTTGGCCCATATCTGCGTGGCGCGAAGGCGGTGGTCATCGAAGATCCCTACATTCGGATGCCGCATCAAATTCAGAACTTCGTCAGGTTCTGCGAAACAGTTCTCCGCCACAGCGTCGCGAAGAAGATTACGCTGATAACCGGCTACGATGACAAGACGCAGTTCGCCGACATCTCCGAGAAGCTCGAAGAGCTCAAACAGAGCCTGCTAGAGCTTGATGTTGTGCTTGAAATCAATCTCAACGCCAATCTGCATGACCGGGAAATCCGGATCGACAACGGATGGGTCGTTAAGATTGGCCGTGGTCTCGACTTCCATCAGAAACCCGGCGGATGGTTCGAAGTAGGGTCGCACGATCTGACCTTGCGCAAGTGCTTGGAAACGAAGGTCGATATTTTCCGCACAGCCGGCGCCAGGAGGTATGAGGCTGGAGCACGGGAATAGCATATGCCGACACTGGAAGGCGTCGTAGGGTCACCCCAACAGATCATGGGCGTCCAAAGCGAGTGGAGGGCGTCTATACGAGCCTGTGAGGTGCCTTGGCTGCGACAAGGCCCTCAAAAACCCTGCGCAACAAGCCTCGTCCGCGATCCTGCCTTGATGGCCGCTTGGCGTAGTGGCGACGTGCTCCCGCCATCGGTGATCATTATCACCGCGGGGTCAAATTTTCAGCAGTGCTCAGAAGGCTACTTTGTCGCCGCTAAAAGCCTTGAGCCCTCTTTTGCGGGCTCAATTCACAACAAAACTCGGGCCGTTACAATGTTACAAATATGTATGTAACTATATGATTTGTTTGGATCATGTGCGATTTCAAATCTCTCTAGCAGCACCATTTACCGCCTGAAAATTCAGGCATTTCCACTGAAATGCCAAGTCACTAGACCGGAACAAACATGCATCACTGCGAGCCTGGACACTCGCGTGCATCCTGTTGTGGCACGGGTTACACCAGCACTCCCAAGCCGATGAAGTCCTGTAGCTGCCGGAGTTCGTTCGGCCTATTGCGCACTACGCCGCCCACCTGAGCCAGCCGTCCGCATGGTGGCCCGCATTCAGATGCCCTGAGTATCGCCGGGTCGAGAGCAACAAGTACCTGTGGCCGGGACGGCGGGTAAAGTGCGGCAATTTTCCGCGGACTAGGCCATTTCGTTGTAGATCGACGGCGTACCAAAGTTGTTGATGACCTCGGAGCCGAGTCCCAGATCGTGAAGAACGCGCCGAACCGGCACGTCAAAGCCGACCTTCATCAACTCCGTCTCGACGTTTCTGGCGAAACAGGAGCCGATCGTGAAGACCTTCTCGCCATGCTTCAACGTCAACCCGCCCGCATCGATCGCCGGTATCGCGATCGGTTCAACGCGGCTGGAGGGGCCGCGGGCATCCCACCCTGAGTAGGGATTGTTCTTTCTGGTTGCTACGGCAACAGAAGCCGGGCACTGCATAGTTCGGCATGGCGGTGATTGTCTCCGACAACGAGTTGCCGGGACAAAAGCACAAGTCGCCTCAGCATGACAAGACTTGACCTGCCACCCGCCGCTCCAGCCTCCTCGTACGCCCTGCGCCCCCTAAGCGACGCCACTAGTATTGCCGGGCTGCCGATCGGGTAGTCTCGAACACATTAGGGCATTCTCAGATATGGCTGTGCACAGCCATAGGTTTTGTGCGTCGCAGGATTGATCGTTTCTCCGGCTCTTGCCAAAAGGAGTTGTGAAGGCTGAAAATCGCGGTGGCGGGCATTGTCGGACTATCTTTTCTTCGGAAGCAGAACCAAGCGATTCTTAATATTAGACTCGACCAAAATTGAACTGGTCGGGACATCGGCACCCGGAGATTTTTTCGATGGGATCGGCGTGTTCGACGGCAGCCTCTGCCGATCCCCGGCAGTTCCACGTGCCGACGCATGGCAAGGTCGTGGAAACTACATGATCGCGCGTCACAAAGCAGATGGAAGTGCCGATATTTCAACAGACCCGCTGGGGCAATATCCATTATATATTTACAACCAGAGAAATGTATTTTGTGTATCGAACAATATTTATCTCCTTGTGGAGGCGTTGAAAAGAAACGAAATATACCTCAAGCGCAGCATTGATGTCTTTGGTTATTTTGTAACTCAGGGCAGTGGGGCGCTGGATTGCACCGGCTATGACGAGGTGAAATTACTTGAGGTGGGGTCGAGGATTTCCGTCACGAAAGATCTTCGGCTTACCTTGGAAAAGGTCGATGCGCCCAGTCTTCTATATTCTGACCGGCCATACCGTGAACTGCTTGATGAGGCAGCCAGCGAAATCCTAGGCAACGTACGCGCTCTGTCCGGCGGCGACTTCCGATTTCGTATTTGCGATCTTACCGGTGGAATGGACAGCCGCACGGTGCTGGCGGCGATCTTGAACCTCGGCGAGCGAGACAGGTTCATGTTTCACACAACGGGAGGACGCGATAGTCCGGACGTGAACGTAGCCGAATTCTTGCGGCAGGAGTTTGGGCTCGCCAGCGCCAGGGGCAAGGTCGCTACGTTGATGCCCGCTTCCCCATTCGAGGAGCTTTGCCGCACCGTTGCCCGCGTCGGTGGTCTCTTTTCGATGAACTATGTTGTCGGCCGCTATGACGAAGAGAATTCGAACGATCTATCGTTTGGCGGTGGACTGGGAGAACTCATGCGGCACTTCTGGCCGTCCAGACCGGCAGGCGGCGAACTGAACACCCCCCTTCAATCCATTGTTTCGACGATGCAGAAACGGTCGGGCGTACTGAGAAAAACCGTTGCTCACCGCCAGCAGCGCGACATTGCCCAATTCGGAATTGACGCGGTCAGTTCGGGCATTCGACCGGAACATGCCGGCCATTTCCTGTATCTCAAGGCCAGGACACGATACCATTTTGGGGTCTGGTGGGCAGCTTCCGCGAGGCGAAAGTTTCATCCACTCTACAGCCCCTCGGCGATAAAGGCTGCTTTTGCACTTCCAGATGAGGAACGGATTAACAATCGCGTCGGCTTCGATCTTATGAATCTCCTGTGCCCCCGGCTCACGGATATCCCATTTGCCGAAAATTCCTGGTCGCCATTGCTGCACAGCCATCCACCTGCGCCTGTCACAGAAGGCTCCCTCTTGAAAAATCGCGCGGAATCGTCAGTGAAAGTCAAGAACGCCAACGCCAATCGGAGAGCAACGGTCAAAGAAATAGTCGAAGACTTTCAGGCAAGAGATCGAAACTTTGAAACTCTCTCATCCGTGTTCGATGTCGAAGAGACAAGGAAAGTCATTGTGCAGGCTAAAGGGCCACGTGTTTCAGCCCGCACAGAGGCTACAGCCTGCCGTATTCTTGGCGCATACGCGTGGCTCAAAGAGCTGGATCTGCCTTTCCGCATCTAGATATGTTTCGATTGCGAACCATTGCCCTTCGGGCTGGTTCGAGTATTTCTTGAAAAATCTCTTTTTGCCGTTCTGGACGTTCTCGATCCGTGTACCACCCGCATCCGCCCCACCTGACGCGGGACAATAATGGCACGTGATTGCCGTCCCACCTTCGCGAATGCCGCTTTTGCGCCACTGAACATCGGCGTGTTCGCGCATGCGGTGAAAAACCCCTGAGTTCCGGGAAGTCTCTGCTGCAATGCAGCGACGAATGCCCCTTGATATGTTGAGTGATTTGCGTATCACTAAACACGTTGCTCAACATGGCGGAATGAGGGCCGTGCCGGGCATGACCATGCAGGGAGTTTTCCGAAGGGTGGCGTGGGGCTTCCTTTCGAATCTGGGAGGATTTCATGAAAACGATGTGCAGACCCCTTCTCGGGGTAACGATGGCGCTTGGCCTTTCGACGGCCTTGCCGACACTCGCGCAGGCCGACGAACTGACGCTGTGCTGGGCCGCCTGGGACCCGGCCAACGCGCTGGTAGAACTCTCCAAGGACTTCACCGCGCAGAGCGGCACGCAGATGAAGTTCGAGTTCGTGCCCTGGCCGAACTTTGCCGACCGCATCCTCAATGAACTGAACTCGGGCGGCAAGCTCTGCGATCTTCTGATCGGCGACAGCCAGTGGATCGGCGGCTCGGCGGAGAACGGCTACTACGTCAAGCTGAACGACTTCTTCGACAAGGAAGGCATCAAGATGAGCGACTTCGCCGAAGCCGCCGTCAATGCCTATTCGACCTGGCCGAAGGGCACGCCGAACTACTGGGCGCTGCCGGCGATGGGCGACGCCAACGCCTGGTTCTATCGCAAGGACTGGTTCAGCAAGCCCGAGATCCAGGCCGAGTTCAAGGCCGCCACCGGCCGCGACCTGGCCCCGCCCACTACCTGGGACGAACTGCTGGAGACCGCCAAGTTCTTCAACGGCAAGGAGATCGACGGCAAGAAGGTCTATGGTGCGGCGATCTTCACCGAGCGGGCCTCGGAAGGCATCACCATGGGCGCGACGCAGGCACTCTACCCCTACGGCTTCAAGTACGAGAACACCACCGGCAAGTATGACATGGACGGTGCCGTGAACTCCGAGGGCGCCGTCAAGGGACTGGAGGCCTACAAGGAGCTCTACAAGTGCTGCACGCCTCCGGGCTACACCGACGCCTACATGGGCGAGACGCTGGACGCGTTCAAATCCGGCCAGGCTGCGATGGCCATGAACTGGTTCGCCTTCTTCCCCGGCCTTGCCAAGGATGAGAATGTCGGCGGCGACAAGATCGGCTTCTTCGTCAACCCGAAGGAGGCGACGGCGGCCTCGACGCTCGGCGGCCAGGGCATCTCCGTCATCGCCAATACCGACAATATGGACGGCGCGCTGGCCTACGTGAAATGGTTCGCCCAGCCCGAGGTCCAGAAGAAGTGGTGGCAGCTCGGCGGCTACGCCGTGCATAACTCTGTGCTGAACGATCCCTCCTTCAAGGATAGCCAGCCCTTTGCGGCCGACTTCCTCGTGGCCATGAATCAGGTGCAGGACTTCTGGCAGGAACCGTCCTACGCCATCCTGCTGCAGGCCGCGCAGAAGCGGTTCCACGACTATGTGGTGGCTGACCAGGGCACCGCCAAGGAGGCGCTCGACGGGCTGGTCAAGGACTGGACCGAGATCTTCGAGGACGAAGGGAAACTCTGATTTCCTCCCGGCGGGTCGTCCGGCGCCTGTCCGGGCGGCCCGCCGCAAGCGCGTTCCTCCAAGCCTCAAGGTAATGTCCGTGATCAATTCCGATACGACCATACTGGAAAAGGAGCCGGAACGGGCCGCGACCTCGAGGCCGGCTTCGCTCGCCCGGCGCATCGGCGGCCTCTCCGACCGCGCCATCGCCTGGCTCTTCATCACGCCGACGATCGCGCTGCTTCTCGCCATCAACATCTTCCCGCTGATCTGGGCGGTGCGGCTGTCTTTCACCAACTACCGCGCCAACCGGCCGAATGCGGTGGTGGAAAGCGTGGGCTTGCAGAACTACCAGCGCGTGCTGACCGATAGCGACATCTGGATCGCCATGCAGACGACGGCGCATTTCGTTCTCTGGACGATCGTGCTGCAGACGCTGATCGGCTTTGCGCTGGCCTATCTGATCGACCGCAAGTTCCGCGGCCACGCCTTCTGGACGACCGTCATCCTCATCCCGATGATGCTGTCGCCGGCGGTCGTCGGCAACTTCTGGCGCTTCCTCTACCAGCCGCAGATCGGGCTGTTCAACTACATCGTCTCCTACGTCACCGGCGTGCCGCCGTCCTCCTTCGAGATGCTGGGCTCGGTTTCGCTGGCGCCGTGGTCGATCATCATCGTCGATACCTGGATGTGGACGCCCTATGTGATGCTGATCTGCCTCGCAGGGCTTCGCTCCATTCCCGACTACATCTACGAGGCGGCCGAGGTGGATCGGGCGTCGGCCTGGCGCCAGTTCTGGTCGATCACCATCCCGATGGCGCTGCCCTTCATCATGCTGGCGGTGCTTTTCCGCGGCATCGAGAACTTCAAGATGTTCGACATGGTGATGCTGCTCACCGGCGGCGGACCCGGCTCGACCACCGAGGTCGCCTCGATCACGCTCAAGCGCGAGGCCTTCGAGAGCTGGCGGACGGGGCGCGCCTCGGCCTTCGCCATCATCCTCTTCGTCGCCGTCTTCGGGCTCGCCAACATCTACGTCAAGGCACTGAACAGGGTGAAGCAGAGATGAGCAACGCCACCTCCGCCCATTCCGTCGTCGAGCCGAGTACCACGACCAAGCGCATCGCCGGCATCATTGTCGTGCTCTATGCGATCATCACAATGGTTCCGCTGGCCTGGATCTTCATGACCAGCTTCAAGTCGCCGCCGGATTCGATCAGCTATCCGCCGAAGCTCGTCTTCACGCCGACGCTCGAGGGCTATTGCAACCTCTTCACGACCCGCACCCGGCAGACGCCGGAATACATCCAGTCGCTCGGGCCGCCGCAGTCGACCTGCGACGAGATCACCCGCAGCCGCAACATGGTGATCGCCGGCCCCTCGAACTATTGGCCGCGCTTCACCAATTCCATGGTGATCGCCTTCGGCTCGACCTTCCTCGCCGTCTTCCTCGGCACGCTCGCGGCCTACGGCTTCTCGCGCTTCCGCGTGCCGCTCGCCGACGACCTTCTGTTCTTCATCCTGTCGACGCGGATGATGCCGCCCATTGCCGTCGCGATCCCGATCTACCTGATGTATCGCGAGCTCGGCCTGTCCGACACCGCACTCGGGATGATCCTGCTCTATACCGCCGTCAACGTCTCGCTCGCGGTCTGGCTGCTCAAGGGTTTCATGGACGAGATCCCGCGCGAGTACGAGGAGGCGGCGATGATCGACGGCTACACGCGCCTGCAGGCCTTCCGCAAGGTCGTGCTGCCGCAGGCGACGACGGGGATCGCGGCCACTGCCATCTTCTGCCTGATCTTCGCCTGGAACGAATATGCCTTCGCCGTTCTCCTGACCTCCGGCACGGCCCAGACCGCACCGCCCTTCATCCCGACGATCATAGGCGAGGGCGGGATGGACTGGCCTGCCGTCGCCGCCGGCACCACGATCTTCCTCGTGCCGATCCTCGTCTTCACCATCCTGTTGCGCAAACAGCTGCTACGCGGCATCACCTTCGGGGCGGTCCGCAAATGATCCGGTTGCGTCTTTTCCGCGGCGTCCCCCTCACCCGGCCTCCGCTTCGCTCGGCCACCCTCTCCCCGCGGGGGAGAGGAGGTCCATCGGCGCCGGCGATCCGGCCTCGATGGCGCATGGACGCTTTCGTTCCTGCTCGTCTTTCCGGGGCGACGCAGCCCTTGCGGTACTCCTCTCCCCACCGGGGAGAGGGTGGCCAAGCGCAGCGGAGGCCGGGTGAGGGGGCGGCACCCCGAAACATTGAGGAGGGCAACACGCGATGACCGCACAGTCCGAACCCATTAAGCGCAAGCGCCCCTTCTTCTTCCGCCGCGGGCCGATGGAGAATATCGCCACCGGCCTGATCGCGCTCGGCTTCCTCATGCTGTTCCAGCCGTTCGCGCTGGTGCTCTACACCTGGTCGCTGGTGACGCTGCTCGCCGGCACCGTGATGTTCATCGTCGTCTCGAAATTTCCGGAGTAGCCATGGCGGAGATCAGGGTTGAAAACCTGCGCAAGCAGTTCGGCGATTTCACAGCGGTCGAGGATTCCTCGTTCACGGTGCACGACGGCGAGTTCCTGGCGCTGCTGGGGCCCTCCGGCTGCGGCAAGACGACGACGCTGCGGATGATCGCCGGGCTGGAATTGCCGACCAGCGGCAAGATCCTGCTCGACGACGAGGACGTCACCTTCAACCGCGCGAGCGCCCGCGACATCGCCTTCGTCTTCCAGCTCTTCGCGCTCTATCCGCACATGAACGTGCGCAAGAACATCGGCTTTCCACTGCTGTCGCAGGGCGTGGCGAAGGCGGAGATCAGAAAGCGCGTCGAGGAGACGGCCCGGCTCCTGCAGATCGGTCATATCCTCGACCGCTCGGTCTCCGGTCTCGCCGGCGGCGATCGCCAGCGCGTGGCGCTCGGGCGCGCGATCGTGCGCCGGCCGAAGTGCTTCCTGATGGACGAGCCGCTTGGCACGCTGGATGCCGAGTTCCGTGAGGTGATGGTCCACGAACTGCGCGAGCTGCACAACCGCATCCACGCGACCACCGTCTACGTCACTCACGACCAGCACGAGGCGATGGCGATGGCCGACAAGATTGCGGTGATGAACCACGGTATCATCGAGCAGTACGGCACGCCGCAGGAGGTCTACAACCGCCCCGCCTCGATGTATGTCGCCGATTTCATCGGCTCGCCGCCGATGAATTTCCTTAAGTTCCAGTCAGGGCTCGAAAGCGGAGCCACGACAATTCGCCTTGGCGACGTGCCGATCAGTGTTCCGGAAGTCCATGCCGTGCGGGAGCCCGGTGAACTGGCGCTCGGTGTGCGTCCCGAGCACGTGCGCTTCAGCGATACGGCACCCCTGCGCGGTGCCGTCTACGGCAGCGAGTATCTCGGCACCAACCAGATCGTCTCGGTTGAGACGGCGCAGGGCATGGTCAAGGCGCGTGTCCCGGCGGACCTGAATTTCACCATCGGCGAGACGGTCGGGCTCGATCTGAACAGCGACAAGCTCTCGCTGTTCGATTGCGCATCGGGCAAGGCCGTTCCTTCGTCCCTCTACGCGGAGGCCCGTCATGGCTGAAGTCACCCTCGCCGGCATCAGCAAGGCCTTCGGCGAAACGCAGGCCGTCAGCAACGTCAGCCTGACCGTCCGCGACGGAGAATTCGTCGTTCTGCTCGGCCCGACCGGCTCCGGCAAGACGACGACGCTGCGGCTGATCGCAGGCCTGGAAAAGCCCGATTCCGGCCGCGTGACCATTGCCGGCCGCGACGTGGTCGGCGAGGCGCCGGCCAGCCGCGACGTTGCCTTTGTCTTCCAGCAGTATTCGCTCTATCCCCATCTGACGGTCTACGAGAACCTCGCTTTCCCGCTGCGCTCGCCCGCCCGTCGCCTTGCGACTGGCGAGATCGACCGGCGCGTGCGCGAGGTGGCGAAGATGGTCCGCATCGACCACAAACTTGAGAACCGCTCCACCAGACTGTCGGGCGGCGAGATGCAGCGCGTGGCGATCGGCCGGGCATTGGTGCGCAAGCCCGCGATCTACCTGATGGACGAGCCGCTCTCCTCGCTCGATGCCAAGCTGCGCGCCGAACTGCGGCTGGAGTTGAAGCGCATCCAGAACGAGATCGGCTCGACGTTGCTCTACGTCACCCACGACCAGGTCGAGGCGATGACGATGGCCGACCGGATCGGCATCCTGGCGGAGGGAAGGCTGGCGCAGATCGGTACGCCCCGGGAAATCTACAGCAACCCGGCCAATCTCCACGTCGCCGCCCGGCTCGGCCAGCCGCACATCAACCTGATCCCGGAGGGCTTGCTTCCCGGCGGCAGTACGCCCAAGGGCACGAAGACGATCGGTGCCCGCACCGAGCATCTGGAGATCGTGCGTTCGGGGCAGGGCAATGCGGAGATCGACTGGATTGAACACCTGGGCGACCAGAACCACCTGCACATCAAGGTCGGCCAGCACAAGCTGGTGACGCTCGCCGATCCCTATCTTGCCATCGGTCGGGGTGACCGGATCGACTTGAAGCTTCGCAATCCGCTCTATTTCGACGCCGGGGGGCAGAGGCTGACGTGACGGCGCGGGCAGCAAGGCGCGGCCCTGTGAATTGAATTTTCGGCACGGTCCCGCGTTCGGGCCGGGCAACGAACGACAGGACGGGATGGTCAGGATGAAGCATTTCTTCAACCGCAGGGAAGACATCGTCACCGAGGCACTCGACGGCCTGCTTCTCTCGACCCCACAGGGACAGCTGGCGCGGCTTGATACCTACCCGGCGATCAAAGTGATCGTGCGCGCCGACTGGGACAAGTCGAAGGTCGCGGTCATCTCCGGCGGCGGCGCCGGCCACGAACCCTCCCATGCCGGCTTCGTCGGCTATGGCATGCTGACGGCGGCCGTTTCCGGCGAGATCTTCGCCTCGCCGAGCGTCGATGCCGTGCTGACGGCGATCCGTGCGGTGACGGGCGCGCCCGGCTGCCTGCTGGTGGTGAAGAACTACACCGGCGACCGGCTGAACTTCGGCCTGGCTGCGGAAAAGGCCCGCGCCGAGGGCTACAAGGTGGAGATGGTGATCGTCGCCGACGACATCGCCCTTCCCGACCTTCCCCAGCCGCGCGGCGTCGCCGGCACCCTCTTCGTCCACAAGATCGCCGGGCATCTCGCCGGTTCCGGGCAACGCCTCGAGGCAGTCGCGGCGGCGGCGCGCGCGGCCGCAGCAGACATCGTCTCGCTCGGCATGTCGCTGTCGACCTGCTCCATTCCCGGGCAAGCGCACGAGGACCGGCTGGGCCCAGGCGAGGGCGAGCTCGGCCTCGGCATCCATGGCGAGCCGGGCGCCGAGCGCATCGCCCTGCAGGAGGCGGCCGCGATCGTCGTGACCATGGCCGAGCGCCTTTCGGCGGCGATGAAACCCGGTGGCGACCATGCGCTTCTGATCAACAATCTCGGGTCCGTGCCGCCGCTGGAGATGGGCCTGATCGCCCGTGCCGTGCTGACGTCGCCGCTGGCCGAACGGGTCAGGCTCGTCATCGGCCCGGCGCCGCTGATGACGGCGCTGAACATGAACGGCTTCTCGCTTTCTCTGTTGCGGCTCGACGAGGAGAGGGCGGCGGCCTTGGCTTCCGGCGTCGGCCCGCGCGCCTGGATCGCACCCGTCGAACGTCACCCGATCTCCGTCGTCCCCGCACCGAACACCGCTGGTGCTCGGACCCCTGCAAAGGTGGGCGAGGCGCGGGCGACGGTCGACCCGGCCGCGGCCGGCGCCCTTCTCGAAGCCATCTGCAACCGGCTCGTGGCGATGGAAAACGAGTTGAACCGGCTCGACGCGCGCACCGGCGACGGCGACACCGGCTCGACGGCCGCGACCGGGGCCCGAAGCGTGCTGGCGCTGAAGTCGAAGCTCCCGCTTGCAGATCCGGCAGCGACGATGGCAGTGATCGGCGAGACGCTAGGGACCAGCATGGGCGGCTCCAGCGGTGTCCTGTTGTCGATCTTCTTCACCGCCGCGGCGCAGAAACACGGCGCCGGCGGTGATCTTCCCGCAGCGCTCGCAGCCGGCCTCGAGCGGATGACGTTCTACGGAGGTGCTGTACCCGGCGACCGGACCATGGTCGATGCGCTCGCGCCGGCGCTCGCAGCGCTGGCGAAGGAGGGCATCGCCGCAGCCGCGAAGGCGGCGCGCGCGGGTGCGGCTGCGACCGGCGGCATGACGCGGGCCAAGGCCGGCCGTTCGTCCTATCTCGGTGCGCGCGATCTCGAAGGCATTCCCGATCCCGGCGCCGAGGCCGTCGCGGCGGTCTTCGAGACCGCTGCTGCGACGATGGGCTGAGCGGGAAAATGAGGAGAGCAGGAACGTGGAAGCCGGCCAATCCTTCCTTCCGGGCCTGATCGCGGCATGCAGCGCGGTGATTGCGCTCAATGCCGATCGCCTCTGCCTGCTGGACCAGGAGATCGGCGACGGCGACCACGGAACCAACATGCGGCGCGGCTGCGAGGCGGTGTTCGAGGAGCGGGAAATGCTGGCGGGCCTTCCGCTGCCGCAGGCGCTGGAACGGGTCGGCATGACGCTGGTGATGTCGGTTGGCGGCGCATCCGGCCCGCTCTATGGGACCCTGCTGGTGGAGCTTGGCCGGGGCTTGGCCGGAGAAGAGCCCGGCGCGCGGCAGGATTTTTCTTCCGCCCTGTCGCGGGCAGTCGATGCCGTGGCGCGGCGCGGCCGATCGGGAGCCGGCGAAAAAACTTTGCTGGACGTGCTTTACCCCGTGCAGGCGGAGGTGCGAATGCAGTCCACGCTCGATAGCATCGCCACCGAGGCGCAGGCCGCGGCCGAACGCACCGTTGCGATGAAGGCCGGGCGCGGGCGGGCGTCCTTTCTCGGCGACCGTTCGATCGGGCATATGGATCCGGGCGCCTGCAGCTGCGCCCTGCTGACGGACGCGATCTGTCGCTACCTTGGGGAGTTGGAAGGAGCATGAAGGCCAATGGCGCAAATGTCGGGATCGTCATCGTGTCGCATTCACCCCTGATCGCCCGCGGCACGGCCGACATGATCCGCCAGATGGTGGGCGACAGCGTGCCGCTCTCGTGGTGCGGCGGCAACGCCGAGGGTGGCCTCGGCACCAGCGCAAGGGACATCCTGGCTGCGATCGGCGCCGCCTGGTCGGAGGCGGGCGTGGCGGTTTTCGTGGACCTCGGCGGGGCGGAGACCAACAGCGAGATGGCGATCGAAATGCTGGAACCTTCGCGCGCGCGCCGCGTCGCGATCTGCAATGCCCCGGTCGTCGAAGGCGCGGTGATCGCCGCTGCCGAGGCTTCCGGCGGCGCGACCCTGTCGAAGGTGGTGGCAACGGCGGAGGAGCTTTCCCCGTGAACGATCAGCGTCCCATTGCCGACCGGCCGCAAGATGCGGCTTCAGCCGTCGCCTTGGCGACGGTCGAGGTCACGCACGACATCGGCCTTCATGCCCGGCCATCGGTGGTCTTCACCCGGCTCGCCAAGTCCTTCCCCTGCGCGATCGGCGTCGAGGTGAACGGCGACGGCGTCTGGCTGAACGGCAAGAGCATCGTCAAGATCATGGGCGCGCGCATCAGAAAGGGCTTCGTTCTTTCGATCCGGGCCGAAGGTGCGGCGGCGGCCGAGGCTGTCGCAGCACTTCGCACCCTGGTCGAGCGGAATTTCGACGAAGAGAAGAGCCATGCCCGAAGCGCTTAGGCTGAAAGGGCAGGGGGCCTCTCCGGGAATTGCCCGCGGACCGGCCTATGTGATGGCGCCGGAGGATGGCCGCGCCAGGGGTGTCCGTGCGAATGGAAGCGATGCCGCACGGCTTGCCGAAGCGGTCGATCGCGCGGTCGAGGATCTGCGGGACCTCGCCGGACGCTCGGACCTGGAAAGTGCCGCGATCCTGGAATTCCAGATCGAAATGCTGCGCGACCCGGCCCTTCTCGAGCCGAGCCTCGAGCGAATGCACCGCGGAGCCGAAGCGGGCGTGGCCTGGGCGGCCACCATGGACGCCTACGTCGCCTCCTTCGAGGAGGCCGAGGACGAGCATATTCGTGCGCGCGGTGCAGACATGATGGACATCCGCCAGCAGGTGCTCCGGGCGCTGCATGGCGAGCGTCCGCCGGATTTCCCCCAGGGCTCGATTCTGGTCGGCCGCGATATCGCCCCGAGCCTGTTTCTGTCGCACGACTGGTCGCGGGGCGGCGGCATTGCGCTTTTCGGGGGCAGCGTCGCGAGCCATGTGGCGACGCTCGCCCGCAGCCGCGGCGTGCCGATGGTGGTCGGCGTGCCCAGCGCCGAGATCGAGACCGGAATGGAACTGGTGGTCGATGGCGACGACGGCGTGGTCGAGGACGGCAGCGCGGTTCCCGCGTCTGCGCTCGCTGCCGGTCGGGCTTCCGGCATCCCGGTGCCCATTGGCGAACCGGCCGTGGCGGCCGATGAATTTCCCTTGAGCACGGCCGACGGCATCCGGCTGACCCTGCAGGCCAACATCGACCATCCCTCGGAGCTTCGGCATCTTTCCCCCACCAACGTGGATGGAATCGGGCTGTTCAGGACCGAGTACCTGATGGCTTCGCCGGCCGATCTGGCCGACGAAGAGCGGCAGGTCGCAATCTACACCGAAATGCTCGCCTGGGCCGGTGGCCTCCCGGTGACGATCCGCCTCCTCGACTTCGGCGCCGACAAGCCGCCGCCCGGCGAAGCCACCGATCCCTCCTCCTTCCTCGGCCTGCGCGGCATTCGGCTGCTGCTCGCACGCCCGGACATGCTGCGCACGCAGGTGCGCGCGCTCCTGCGCGCGGCCCCCGCCGGGCGGCTGCGCGTGCTCCTGCCGATGGTGACGGCGCCATCGGAAGTCGAGCAGACGCGCGCCGTCTTTGCCGAGGAGGCCGCGCGGCTTTCCGCCCGTGGCGTCTCGCACGCCATGCCCCCGCTCGGCCTCATGGTCGAGGTCCCGGCCGCAGCCTTGATGCCGGAGGCCTTCGCGGCCGAGTTCTTCTCCTTCGGCACCAATGATCTCGCCCAGTATCTGTCCGCCAGCGCCCGCGACAACGCAGCCGTATCGCCGCTCTACGCGGCCGCGCGTGCAGCCGTCCTGCGGTTTCTGGCGATGACAGTGCCGCTGGTGGCGGCCACGGGCAGATCCGTCGGCATCTGCGGCGACCTCGCAGGCGATCCCACAGCACTTCCCGCACTCCTTTCCTGCGGCTTTCGGGATTTTTCCATGGCGCCGCGGCGAATGACGCTTGCGCGCGCGGCCCTTTCGCGCTTGAACGCCGACGGCAGCGAGGCAAGAGGCTGAAATGGCACGCGAGGCAGGCGAAGAGGCGACGGTCGCCTACAAGACGATCCTTGCGGACATCATCGACAATCGGCCGTCGGGTACGCGCCAGCGCCTTGCCACAGCACTCGGCAAGCACCGCAGCTTCGTCACCCAGATCACCAGCCCGACCTATGCGACCCCGCTGCCGTCGCGCCACCTCGCGACGATATTCCGCGTGTGCCACATGAGCGCGATGGAGCAGGAGCGCTTCCTGAACGCCTATGAGAAGGCTCATCCCGGCAAGCTGCCGGACCTGGCCCCGACCGATGGCCAGCGGGCTCTGGCGTTGAACGTTCCCGATTTCGGCGACGAGCAGAAGAACCGCCAGTTCGACGAGGCCGTGTCGGAGTTCGTGGCGAAGCTCTCGGCGCTGCTCTGATGCACTGCGTCTGCAATCCGGGCCGAAACGAACAGTACGGAACGGACTTGAGGGATGTTCCCGGCATGAACTAGGATCGTGCCGGGCGGAGGAGGAGCATGAAGAAATTCATGAACACGGCGGATCGGATCGTCGCCGACAGCCTCGAGGGCTTCGTTGGGGCGCACGAGGAATCCGTCGTGTTTGGAACCGGGGCCCGCAACATACGCCGCCGCGAATTGCGGCCCGGAAAAGTGGCGGTCATCTCCGGCGGCGGAGCCGGGCACGAGCCGATGCATATCGGCTTCGTCGGCCCCGGCATGCTCGACGCAGCCTGCGTCGGCCATATCTTCACCTCGGCCACGCCCGATCAGATCCATGCCGCGATCGTCGAGTGCGACACGGGTGCCGGCGTGCTGCTCGTCGTCAAGAACTACGACGGCGACGTCATGAATTTCGAGATGGCCGCGGAGATGGCGACCGCATCGGGCCACAAGGTCGAGACGGTGATCGTCAACGACGATATCGCCACCCATGCCGCCCCGCGCAGTTCCGGCCGGCGCGGCGTCGCCGGCACGCTCGTGGTGGAGAAGATCGTCGGCGCGGCGGCCGAAGCCGGCATGGTGCTCGCCGGGCTTAAGGCCCTGGGCGAGCGGACGGTCGCTGCCACCCGCAGCATGGGCGTCGCCATCCGGGGCGCCACCGTGCCTGCCTCCGGCCGCGCCGCCTTCACGCTTTCGTCGGAAGAAATGGAGGTCGGCGTCGGCATTCACGGCGAACCCGGGCGCACGCGCGCCGCATTTGAGCCGGCCGACAGAATCGCGGACCTGCTGTGCGCTGAAATCCTCGCCGATCTGGCGGCGCCCGCCGAAGCATCCGTGCTGCTCTTCGTCAACGGCTTCGGTGGCACGCCGGCGTCCGAACTCTATCTGATGTACGGCCTTGCCCGCGTACGGCTGGAACGAGGCGGCCTTCAGGTCGCCCGCTCGCTCGTCGGCACCTACGTGACCTCGCTCGACATGGCCGGGCTTTCGATTACCGTCTCGCTGCTCGACGAGCAGCGTGCGCGCCTATGGGATGCCACGGTCTCCACGGCCGCGCTGCGCTGGGGCGTCTGAGCGCGAGCGTCTGGCATTTCCTCATCTTGCAAGGACGGCGGTCGATTGCGGCCGCCGTCCGTTTGCGCTTGCGTCCTGTAAGGCGGGGGCGCCGCGTTTCAGGCCCGCTTGATCACCTTGATCAGCAACAGCAGGATGATGGCCCCGATCGTCGCATGGATGATCGCCCAGAGGATGCCGCCGCCCACGCCTATTCCGAGCCGTGGCAAAAGGAAGCCGGCGATGAAGGCTCCGACGATGCCGATGACGATGTTGCCGAGCAGGCCGAATCCGAAGCCGGATACGATCAGGCCCGCGAGCCACCCTGCAATTGCGCCGACGATAAGAAAGACAATGATGCTCTCGATACCCATGTGCACGCCTCCCGAGCGCGGATTGGAAACACCTGCGAGCATTGATTGAAGGCGAAGAGATTACAAGACCTTATCTTCGCCTCTGCGCGGATTGCGCGCACTGTTCCCCAGCCGGCGTGTCTTGCGGCCGGGCGGGGGGCATGCGAAGAGTGCGACGGACCTGGGAGCGCAACCGTCGCCGGCACCATCCCGATCTCCGAATTTTCGGTCGGCGGAAAATGCAGTGCAGCGAGGTGGGAGTTATGACCAAGACGGATATTGCCCGTCGCGTATACGACAATGCCTGGAAGCTCGACCCGGTCGTGCGCAGCCTGCTGGATACGGATTTCTACAAGCTCCTGATGCTGCAGATGATCTGGAAGCTCTATCCGGATGTCGATGCCACCTTCTCGCTGATCAACCGCACGAAGACGGTGCGCCTCGCCGACGAGATCGACGAACAGGAACTGCGCGACCAGCTGGATTTTGTCCGCACGCTGCGCTTTACCAAGAAGGAAATGATCTGGCTCGCCGGCAACAGCTTCTATGGCCGCAAGCAGATCTTCTCGCCCGAATTCCTCGCCTGGCTGGCCGATTTCCAGCTGCCGGAATATCACCTGGCACGCAAGGAAGGTCAGTATGAGCTTACCTTCCCGGGCAAGTGGTCGCACACGACGATGTGGGAGATCCCGGCCCTTGCGATCATCAACGAATTGCGCTCCCGCACTGCCATGAAGGATATGGGGCCGTTTGCGCTCGACGTGCTCTATGCACGCGCAAAAGCAAAGATGTGGTCCAAGGTCGAACAGCTCAGCGCCCACCCCCAGCTGCGCATCTCCGATTTCGGCACCCGCCGCCGGCACTCCTTCCTGTGGCAGCGCTGGTGCGTGGAGGCGCTGAAGGAGGGGATCGGCCATTCGTTCTCTGGAACCAGCAACGTGCTGCTGGCCATGGACACGGATCTCGAAGCGCTCGGCACCAATGCCCATGAACTGCCGATGGTGGCGGCGGCACTGGCGCGAAACGACGCCGAACTGGCAGATGCGCCCTACAAGGTGTTGCAGGACTGGAACCAGCTCTATGGCGGCAACCTCCTGATCGTGCTTCCCGACGCCTTCGGCACGGCTGCATTCTTGAAGAACGCGCCGGACTGGGTGGCCGACTGGACCGGCTTCCGCCCCGACAGCGCGCCGCCGATCGAAGGCGGCGAGAAGATCATTGCCTGGTGGAAGAAGATGGGTCGCGATCCGCGCGAGAAGCTGCTGATCTTCTCCGACGGTCTCGACGTCGACACCATCATCAGGACCTACGAGCATTTCAAGGGCCGGGTGCGCATGAGCTTCGGCTGGGGCACGAACCTCACCAACGACTTCGTCGGTTGCGCCCCGCAGCCCTTCCGCGGGCTGGATCCGATCTCCGTCGTCTGCAAGGTCACGGACGCCGGCGGCCGCCCGGCCGTGAAGCTCTCCGACAACCCGCGCAAGGCGACCGGCGATCCGGCGGAGGTCGAACGCTACCTCAAGTTCTTCGGGACGGAGGACTTCGTCGAGCAGGCGGTGAAGGTGTAGGGGCTAGCTGTCCGCATGACGGCCGCGGCGAAGCCGTCTTCTCTCCTCGGGGAGAAGTGCCGAACGCAGTGAGGCGATGAGGGGGGAGCCTCTTCGTCGCTTCTGTCAGATCGTACACGCTCAGCCAGCCGCGCCCCCTCATCCGGCGCTGCGCGCCACCTTCTCCCCGCAGGGGAGAAGAGGGAGATCGTTGTGCCCTCGGACCTCCGGCTTCGTGCGGATTCTCTCTTCACGTCGAACGAAGAAACTGGCCTCGTCCGCCTTTTGTGCTCCTTGGGAGCGAGCCCCTCATCCGCTTGCCAGCACCTTCTCCCCGCGGGCGGGGAGAAGGACGAGTGCCGCGACGTTTCCAGTCCCCTCTCCCCGCTTGCGGGGAGAGGGTTAGGGTGAGGGGCCGGGCGCCCTCAAACGATCCCGCCGCTTCCGCCCGCAACCGCTGGACGGTCCGCCGCCACCTTCGCCCGATACCCCGCTGCCCGATACGTTGCGACCGGGTCGATCGCGCCGCCGCCCTCGTGGCGGGCCATCGCCAGGATCGGCTCGACGTCGGTGCGGAACGCGGTCTTGAGCGTCTCGGATGCCATCAGCGCGTCATGCTCCTCCTGGTAGCCGGCGAGTGCTGCCCGATCGACGAGCAGGCCCTGCGCATAGGCGCGGCACACTTCAGTGGCGCTGCGCATCAGGCTCTCGATCGGGTCGGTGACGTTGTGGCTCTGGTCCAGCATGTGCGCCGGCGCGAACCCTTCCGCCTTGCGCTCCTCGGCGTTCACCAGCTCGTTGAAGACGAGGAACAGCCGGTAGGGATCGATCGAGCCGGTGTCGAGGTCGTCGTCGCCATACTTGGAATCGTTGAAGTGGAAGCCGCCGAGCTTGCCGAACTGGATCAGCCGGGCGACGATCATCTCGATATTCACGTTCGGCGCATGGTGGCCGAGGTCCACGAGGCAATAGGCCTTGTCGCCCAGTTCCTTGGCGATCAGGTAGTTGGTGCCCCAGTCCTGGACGACGGTGGAATAGAAGGCCGGCTCGTACATCTTGTGTTCGGAAAAGATGCGCCAGTCGTCGGGCAGATGCTTGTAGATCGCCTTCATCGCCTCGAGATAGCGCTCGAAGCTGCGCGTGAAGTCGGCCTGTCCGGGGAAGTTCGTGCCGTCGCCGATCCACACCGTCAGCGCTTTCGAACCGAGTTTGCGGCCGATCTCGATGCATTCGATGTTGTGCTCGATCGCCTGCCGGCGCGTTGCCGCGTTCGCATGCGAGAGCGAGCCGTATTTGTAGGAATGCTCCTGCTGCGGGGCGTCGGAAAAGGTGTTGGAGTTCATCGCGTCGAAGCCGAGGCCCAGCGCCGCGCCCTTTTCTTTCAGCGCCGAGAGGTCGCTGACCTTGTCCCAGGGAATATGCAGCGAAACGGTCGGCGTGGCCCGCGTCAGTTCGTGGATGACGGCGCAGTCCTCGAGCTTGTCGAAGATGTTGCGCGGCTCGCCTTCGCCCGGGAAGCGGGCAAAGCGCGTGCCGCCTGTGCCGACGCCCCAGGAGGGAACGGCGACGGCGTAGTTCGCGACCCTGCGCTTGACGGCGTCGATGTCGATGCCGCGCCGGGCAAGCTGCTCGCCGAGATGGGCATAGTCGCTGGCAAGCGCGTGCGCCTGCTTCGCGTTCTCGGCCGCGATCACGTCTTTTGAAATGATGTTCATGCTTCGTCCTCCCAAAATAGCTTGCGTTGAGATGGCCCCCCTCATCCGGCCTTCGGCCACCTTCTCCCCGTGGGGGAGAAGAGGGAACGCGCCGTACCGCATCGCCCGAACGCAGGCGCCTAATCTAAAACGTCCTCACCGAAGCGCCTGATCCGTACCATAGCGGCTCTTGCCGCAGTGTAGGGAACCCCCTCTTCTCCCCAGCGGGGAGAAGGTGGCCGAAGGCCGGATGAGGGGGCTTTTACCGCGTTCAGCCGTCATCGCGTGAACGACTGGGCGTTGCCGGCGTCCACGTTGATGATGTTGCCGGTCGACTTGGCCGACATGTCGGAGGCGAGGAAATAGATCGCCTCGGCGATGTCCTCCGGAAAGACGCTGCGCTTCAGCATGGAACGCTCGCGGTAATGCGCCTCCAGGTCGTCGGTCTTGTAGGTCGCGGCCCGCTGCTCCTTCCATTCGCCGGTCCAGATCTTCGAGCCGCGCAGGACCGCATCCGGATTGACGACGTTGACGCGGATCTGCTCGGACGCACCCTCCAGCGCCAGGCAGCGCGCGAGATGGATCTCGGCTGCCTTGGCGGTGCAGTAGGCGGCCGCACCCGGCGATGCCGCGAGGCCGTTCTTGGAGGCGACGAAGACGACGTTGCCGCCGGCCTTCTGCCTGCGGAAGATCCTGAACGCCTCGCGCGAGACGAGGAAATAGCCGGTGGCGAGAATGTCGATGTTCTTGTTCCAGAGCGAAAGCGTGGTCTCCTCGATCGGTGCGGATGAGGCGAGTCCGGCATTGGAAACGAGGATGTCGAGGCCGCCGAAGTCGACGAGCGTGTCGGCGAAGCTCTTTTCCACGAGCGCCTCGTCGGTGACGTTCATGGTGACGGAGCGGACGAAGTCCTTGCCGTAGCGGGCCGCCAGTTCCGACTGGGCGTTGGCCAACGCCTCCGCATCGATGTCGGCCAGCACGACGCAGGCCCCCTCGGCCATCAGCCGGTGTGCCGTTGCCTTGCCGATCCCGCCGGCACCGCCGGTGACGAGCGCAATGCGCCCGGCGAGGCTCTTGGGCTTCGGCATGCGCTGCAGCTTCGCTTCCTCCAGCAGCCAGTACTCGATGTCGAAGGCTTCCTGTTCCGGCAGCCCGACATAGGTCGAGACGCCCGACGCGCCGCGCATGACGTTGATGGCGTTGACGTAGAACTCCGCCGAGATGCGCGCTGTCGCCTTGTCCTTGGCAAAGGTGATCATGCCGACGCCGGGAACGAGATAGACGATCGCGTTCGGATCGCGAATCGCCGGACTGTTATCGTGCTTGCAGCGCTCGTAGTAGGCGGCATAGTCAGCACGGTAGGCTGCGATCGCATCGGCAAGGCCCGCGAGCGTGGCGTCGATGTCGGGCGTGGCCGGATCGAAGTCGATCACCAGCGGGCGGATCTTGGTGCGCAGGAAATGGTCCGGGCAACTGGTGCCCAGTGCTGCAAGCGGCGCCAGGTTCTTCGAGGTCACGAAGTCGAGCACGGCCGCGCTGTCGTCGAAATGGCCGACCTTGCTTTCCTCCGCGCCGATCAGGCCGCGGATGACGGGCATCAGCTTCTGCGCGACCGCGCGGCGCTCATCGGCAGGGAGTACGGGCTGGACGGCGCCACCGAAGGCAGGCGCCACATTGTTTGCCTCGAACCAGGCGATCGCCTTGTTGATGATCTCGATCGTCGTCTCGTAGCATTCCTTCGCCGTGCCCGCCCAGGTGAACAGGCCGTGGCTTTCGAGCACGACGCCGCGCGCCTTCGGGTTTTCCGTGCAGAACTTTTTCAGCCACAGACCCAGCTCGTAGCCGGGACGCTTCCAAGGCAGCCAGCCGATGTCGTCGCCGAAGATCTGGTGCGTCAGTTCGCGGCTGTTCTTAGAAGCGGCGATCGCGATGATCGCGTCGGGGTGCATATGGTCCACATGCGTGCGCGGCACGTAGGCGTGCAGCGGCGTGTCGATGGACGCTGCGCGCGGATTGAGGTTGAAGGTGCAGTGGGGGAGGTAGCCCACCATCTCGTCCTCGTGTTCGAGCCCCCGGTAGAGGCCCTTCAGCGCCTGCAGCTTGTCCATGTAGAGGGTGGAAAACCCGTCCATCTTGATAGTGCCGACGTCGCCGCCCGAGCCTTTGACCCAGAGCACCTCGACCGTGCCGCCGCCGAGCGGATCCTTCTCCATCACCTTGGCAGAGGTGTTACCGCCGCCATAGTTGGTGATGCGCTTGTCCGAGCCGAGAAGGTTCGAGCGATAGAGCAGGCGTTCGGACTCGCTCATTGCGGCCGCTTTCGCCTCGTCCCAGAGATTGGCAAGGCGCGACCCTTGTTGCTTGTCGAGCATCGGCATTTCCTCCCGGTCTTCCATGTCGCGACCCTCGGGCAATATCGGGGCCGCACCTCCAGTTCGGGGATTCAAATCTCACGGATGCGGCAACCGTGTCAATCACAAACGATCAAAAACAGTCATACTGCGCTGCACAATGAAAAAATATGATCAATCATGATTGACATTGCGCGATCGTGATGGAAGCATGCGATCAGTTGGGAGGAGCCATGCACGAGAAGGAAAGACATCGGATCATTCTGTCGGCCGTCCAGGACAAGCCCGTCGCCACGGTGCAGGAACTGGTGGACCTGACCGATAGCTCCGAAGCGACGATCCGTCGGGATATCGCAGCCCTGCACGTGCAGAAACGTCTGCGCCGCGTGCGCGGTGGTGCCGAAGCGATCAATCCGCCGCAGTTCGTCGGTCTTGCCGGCCGTCCGTTCAGCGTCAACGAGGCGCTGAACGCAAGGCAGAAGCAGGCGATTGCCAAGGAGGCAGTGGCGCTCTGCCAGGATGGCGAGCCGATCATCATCAATGGCGGCACGACCACCTTCCAGATGGTGCATTTCCTGGCGAACCGGCGCATGCAGGTGTTCACCAATTCCTTTCCGATCGCCGAGCACCTGCTGAAGCATTCGAAAAACACGGTGATGCTCTCCGGCGGCACGATCTATCGCGAGCAGAACATCATCCTGAGCCCGTTCGAGAATGACGTCACGCGCAACTTCTATGCGCGGCGCATGTTCATGGGCGCGCAGGGGCTCGGGCCGCTGGGCCTGATGGAGGCCGATCCGCTCCTGATCCAGGCCGAGCAGAAACTGATCGACCAGGCAGACGATCTAGTCGTGCTGGTCGATTCCTCGAAATTCAAGAAGCGCTCCAGCCTCATCCTGTGCGGGTTGAAGCGTATCGCAACGGTGATCACGGATTCGGGCATCGAGGACAGGGAAGCCTCGATGCTGGAGAATGCCGGCGTCAGCCTGATCGTCGCGGACGTTCGGGCGGCTGTTCCGGTGGAGAATGCTCCCTCGCAGGCATAGAGCCGGTCGGGGAGGGGATGGAACCAGTCAGGGAGGACTAGGACATGAAGATCTGGAAAGCATTGCTCGTCGCAGCGGCTGTTTCGACAGCGCTCGTCGGAAACGTCGCCAACGCGGCGGACAAGAAGATCGCGCTCGTGGTGAAGGCGCTCGGCATCGGCTTCTTCGAGGCCGCCAACAAGGGCGCGCAGGAAGCGGCGAAGGAACTCGGCAACGTCGAGGTGATCTATACGGGCCCGACGACGACCACGGCCGAAGGGCAGATCGAGGTGATCAACTCGCTGATCGCCCAGAAGGTCGACGCGATCGCGGTCTCGGCCAACGACACCGACGCGCTGGTGCCGGCGCTGAAGAAGGCGATGGACCGCGGCATCAAGGTGATCTCCTGGGATTCCGGCGTTGCTCCGGAAGGCCGCTCGATGCACCTGAACCCGTCTTCCAGCGCGCTGATCGGCAACATGTGCGTCAAGATGGCCGCCGACCACTTGCCCGAGGGCAAGGGCGACGTGGCGATCCTGTCGGCAACGGCAACCTCGACCAACCAGAACGTCTGGATCGAGGAGATGAAGAAGGTCCTGCCGAACTATCCGGGCGTCAACATCGTCACCACCGTCTATGGCGACGACCTGGCCGACAAGTCCTACCGCGAGACGCAAGGGCTCATTCAGTCCTATCCGGACCTGAAGGCGATCATCGCGCCGACCTCCGTCGGCATCGTGGCCGCCGCCCAGGCCGTCTCGGATGCAGGCAAGACCGGCCAGATCAACGTGACCGGCCTCGGCCTTCCATCCGAAATGGCCGGCCACGTGAAGTCCGGCGCGTCCAAGTCGTTCGCGATCTGGAACCCGATCGACCTCGGTTATTCCGCCACCATGATCGCCAATGACCTGATCGACGGCGCGGAAGCCAAGCCCGGCGCCGAACTGAACATGGGCCGCATGGGCAAGGTCAAGCTGGACGACAAGAACGAAGGCGCCATGGCCGATCCGTTCGTCTACGACGCCTCGAACGTCGAGGAATTCGCCAAGATCTTCTGATGGGAGATGTCCCCTTCTCCCCTCGGGAAGAAGGTGGCCGAAGGCCGGATGAGGGGGAAGCCGCGGACTCTGTGCCGGACAACCCCCTCATCGCCTCGCCTACGCTCGGCACTTCTCCCCGCTGGGGAGAAGAGGACAACGCGGTCGCGCGACCGCGTCGATATTCGTTTCGAAAACTGAGAAGTGGGCCCAGCCTTGCTGCAGGACACGACCACATCGCGGATGAAGCCGGCGATCGCGCTGGAGGGGATATCCAAGTCCTTTCCCGGCGTGCAGGCGCTCGCCGACGTCTCGCTGTCGCTCTATCCGGGCTCCGTGACCGCCCTGGTCGGCGAGAACGGCGCCGGCAAGTCGACGCTGGTGAAGATCCTTACGGGTATCTACCAGCCGGACGGCGGCACCATCCGCGTCGACGGTGTCGAGACGCACTTTGCGGCCGCAAGTGCTGCCGCCAAGGCCGGCGTCACCGCGATCCACCAGGAGACGGTGCTCTTCGACGAGCTTTCCGTCGCCGAGAACATCTTCCTCGGCCATGCCCCGCGCACTCGGTTCGGCCTGATCGACTGGGCAAGGATGAACGCCGATGCCCGCACGCTTCTGGAACGGGTCGGCGCGAGTCTCGAGCCCTCGATCCGCCTGCGCGATCTCGGCATCGCCAGCAAGCATCTGGTGGCGATCGCGCGCGCGCTCTCGATCGATGCCCGCGTGGTCATCATGGACGAGCCGACCGCAGCACTCTCCTACAAGGAGATCCACGAACTCTACGAACTGATCGACCGGCTCAAGGCCGACGGCAAGGCGATCCTCTTCATCAGCCACAAGTTCGACGAGATCTTCCGCATCGCCGACCGCTACACCGTCTTCCGGGATGGCCGCATGGTGGGCGAGGGACTGATCGGCGAGACGACGCAGGACGACCTCGTGCGCATGATGGTCGGTCGTGACGTCGGGCAAGTCTTCCCCAAGCAGGAAGTGGCGATCGGCGAGCCGGTCCTGACCGTTTCCGGCTACCGCCATCCGACCGAATTCGAGGACATCAATTTCGAACTGCGCCGCGGCGAGATCCTCGGTTTCTACGGCCTCGTCGGCGCCGGGCGCTCGGAGTTCATGCAGTCGCTGATCGGCATCACCCGCCCGTCCGCCGGCGCCGTGCGGCTGGATGGAAAGGTCCTGGTCATCCGTTCGCCGGCTGAAGCAATCGAGGCGGGCATCGTCTACGTCCCGGAAGAGCGCGGCCGGCAGGGCGCGATCATCGGCATGCCGATCTTCCAGAACGTCACGCTGCCGTCCTTGACCCGCACGTCGCGTTCCGGCTTCCTGCGCATGGCCGAGGAATTCCGGCTGGCGCGCGAATACACCTCGCGATTGGACCTGCGCGCCGCCTCCCTCGACCAGGACGTCGGCACGCTGTCGGGCGGCAACCAGCAGAAGGTCGTCATCGCCAAGTGGCTGGCGACGAAGCCGAAGGTGATCATCCTCGACGAGCCGACCAAGGGCATCGACATCGGCTCGAAAGCCGCTGTCCACGCCTTCATGAGCGAACTGGCTGCCCAGGGTCTCAGCGTCATCATGGTCTCCTCGGAGATCCCCGAGATCATGGGCATGTCGGATCGCGTCATCGTCATGCGCGAGGGCAGGATGGTCGGCCAGTTCGAGCGCGCCGAGCTTTCGGCGGAGAAGCTGGTTCGCGCTGCCGCAGGCATTTCGGAGATAGCGCCATGAACATGCTTCTGAAGAACCGCGAAGCGCTGCTGGTCGTGGCGATCCTGGCGCTGGTCGCGCTGATCACGCTGCGCTTTCCCGGCTTCATCGCCCCCGCCAATCTCGGTCGCGTCTACAACGACACCTCGATCCTGATCATCCTGGCGCTCGGCCAGATGGCGGTGATCCTCACCCGCTGCATCGACCTGTCGATGGCGGCGAACCTTGCGCTGTGCGGCATGGTCGCGGGCCTTATTAACGTCGCCTTTCCCGGCCTGCCGATCCCGCTGGTGATCGTCGCGGTGGTAGCTTTGGGTGCGGCCCTTGGCTCGATCAACGGCCTGCTCGTCTGGAAGCTGAACATCCCGCCGATCGTGGTGACGCTCGGGACGCTGACGATCTTCCGCGGCACGATCTTCCTGCTGACCGGCGGCCAGTGGATCAATGCCCACCAGATGAGCGCAGCCTTCAAGGGCCTGCCGCGGGCCGATCTCTTCGGCATCCCCGCGCTCTCCTGGTTCTCGGTCCTCATCGTCGCTCTCATGTTCGTCGTGATGACCCGCACCGCGACGGGCCGGGCCTTCTTCGCCGTCGGCGGCAATCCGCATGCCGCGGTCTATACCGGCATCGATGTCGGCCGCACCCGCTTCCTCGCCTATTGCCTTTCCGGCGCGCTGGCCGGCCTTTCCGGCTATCTCTGGGTGTCGCGCTACGCGGTCGCCTATGTCGACATCGCGCTCGGCTTCGAACTCGATATCATCGCCGCCTGCGTGATCGGCGGCATCTCGATCGCCGGCGGCATCGGCTCGGTGCCGGGTGCGGTCCTTGGCGCTCTCTTCCTCGGCATCATCAAGAACGCGCTGCCGGTCATCAACATCTCGCCCTTCGCCCAGATGGCGATCTCCGGCATGGTCATCATCATCGCCGTCGCCGTCAATGCGCGCGCCGAACGGCGCAAGGGCAGGGTCATTCTCAAGAAGGCGGAGGCACACTGATGGCCGAGGCACATGTCCAGATCCGCCATATCCCCGACCGGCTGCAGAGCCGGGGATCCCGCCTGCTGAAGAGCTGGGAGAGCCTGCTGGTGGTGGTGGCGCTCCTGATCTTCGTCGCCAATTCTCTGGCGTCCCCCTATTTCCTCGACCCCTGGAACCTGTCCGACGCGACCTTCAACTTCACCGAAAAGGCGATGATCGCCTTTGCCATGGCGCTCGTCATCATTGCCGGCGAGATCGATCTCTCGGTCGCTTCGATCGTGGCGCTGACCTCGACCGCCATGGGCTATGCCGCAAGCCAGGGCCTCGGCACGCCGGCGCTGGTGGCGGTCGGCCTGGCGGTGGGCCTTGCCTGCGGCGCCGTCAACGGCCTGCTCGTGACCCGGCTCGGGCTGCCCTCGATCGTCGTCACGATCGGCACCATGAGCCTGTTCCGCGGCATTGCCTTCATCATCCTCGGCGACCAGGCCTTCACCGAGTATCCGGCAAGCTTTGCCTGGTTTGGGCAGGGCTACGTCTGGTGGGTGTTCTCGTTCGAGTTCTGCCTGTTCCTGGGCTTCGCCGTCGTCTACGCGGTGATCCTGCACATGACGAACTTCGGCCGCGCAGTCTATGCGATCGGCAACAACCAGACGGCAGCACTCTTCTCCGGCGTGCGGGTGGCGCGGGTGAAGTTCACCCTGTTCCTGCTCACTGGCCTGATGTCGGCGGTCGCCTCGATCTGCCTGACCTCGCGGCTCGGCTCGACCCGCCCCTCGATCGCGCTCGGCTGGGAGCTGGAAGTGGTGACGATGGTGGTGCTCGGCGGCGTCAGCATCCTCGGCGGCTCCGGCACGATCGGCGGCGTGGTGCTGGCGGCCTTCATCATGGGCATGGTCACCTTCGGCTTCGGCCTGCTCAACGTGCCCGGCATCGTCATGTCGATCTTCATCGGCCTGCTGCTGATCTCTGTGATCGCGCTGCCGATCCTCTATACGCGCCTGAAGCGGCGCATGGCGCACTGAGGGTCTGATGGAAAAGGTTGCCTTCCGCATGCGCCTCAACCCCGGCATGGCCGAGGAATACAAGGCGCGGCACGACGCGATCTGGCCGGAGCTTGCGGCCTTGCTGAAGGAGGCCGGCATCTCCGACTACTCCATCCATCTGGACGAGGAGACCGATATTCTCTTCGGCGTGCTCTGGCGGCGCGACGATCACACGATGGACAGCCTCCCGCAGCACCCGGTGATGAAGCGCTGGTGGGCGCACATGGCCGACATCATGGAGACGAGGCCGGACAACGAACCGGTCGCCGTTCCACTCCGCACCGTCTTCCACATGGAATGAGCAGCAAGCCCATGGCCCGCACGATCGCCGTCATCGACATCGGCAAGACGAATGCCAAGGTCGCGCTCGTCGATGGCGAGAGCTTCGGCGAGATTGCCGTACGCACCACGCCCAACGGCGTCGTGGACGCGCCGCCCTATCCGCATTTCGACACCGAACGGCTCTGGGCCTTCATTCTCGACAGCCTGAAAGCGCTGAACACCGAGCGCCGGATAGATCGCATATCTGTCACGACGCACGGCGCGACTGCGGCTCTGGTGGACGAAAACGGCGCTCTGGCCCTGCCGGTACTGGACTATGAGCATGCGGGTCCCCAGGAGTTGCTCGCAGAGTACGAAGCCGTTCGCCCGGCCTTCTCAGAGACGGGAACGCCGAGGCTGCCCGTCGGCCTGAACGCCGGCATGCAGCTTTATTGGCAGTCACGCCGTTTTCCCGAGGCGTTCGGGCGGGCCGCCGCCATCCTGATGTATGCGCAGTACTGGTCGTATCGGTTGACCGGCGTGCTGTCCGGCGAGGTCACCTCGCTCGGCTGCCACGCCGACCTGTGGGAGCCGGTGAACCGCCGCTATTCCACGCTGGTGACCGGACAGGGCTGGAGCCGGCTGATGCCGCCTCTGCGCAAGGCCTCCGACGTGCTCGGGCCGCTCCTGCCAGAGCTTGCGGCCGTGACCGGACTGGATGCGGAGACGCCCGTCCATTGCGGTATCCACGATTCCAATGCCTCGCTCCTGCCCTATGTCCTGACCACGCCTTCGCCCTATGCGGTCGTCTCGACCGGCACCTGGGTCGTCTGCATGGCGATGGGCGCCCGGCACTGCGAACTGGACGAGCGGCGCGATACGCTCGTCAACGTCAATGCGCTGGGAGACCCGGTTCCGTCCGCCCGCTTCATGGGCGGCCGCGCCTTCTCGCTCCTCGGCGGCAGGAATGCGCCCGTCGGCGACGACGCAGTCGCCTCCGTCCTGGCGCGGCAGGCGATGATCCTGCCGTCCATTCCCGACGATTCCGGTCCCTTTCCGGGTCGGCAGGCGCGCTGGACGATCGACCGGGGACAACTCACGGAGGACGAAGCCCAGGTCGTGATCGCGTTCTATCTCGCCCTCATGAGCGCGACCTGTCTGTCGCTGATCGGCGCGGACGGGCCCGTCATCGTCGAGGGGCCGTTTTCGGGCAACAGTCGATATCTGGCGATGCTGGAGGCGGCCACGGGCAGGCGCGTGCTTGTGGGTGAAAGCGCCACGGGCACCAGTGTCGGTGCCGCCTGCCTGGCTGTGGAAGGGGTGCCGAGACCGCGCTTGCGGCCGGTGGAGCCGCCGCTGCCCGAGGCTGCGGCGGCCTATGTCGAAAAATGGCGCAGCCTCGCTGGCGATTGAGGCGCCGTGGGCACCCCGATCCGTGGCCGGCCAAAGATTTCAGATCAGAAAATCGCCGTTGCCCGGACGGGCTGGCGGCGGTCTAAGCCGATCAGCGTTGCGACCGCTGCTAGCGTTGCGACAGTCAAGATCAATGCACTCAACCAAAGAACAATCATTGCTCATTCCCAAGGACATCATCGTCTGGAAAGCACTTCTAGCACCCGAAGCTTGCTTTTGCCTTGCCAAATATTGGCCCAGACACCGCCCGGCCTAGCGAATTCTAGGGATATGGCGGCCGCAGCACGGCCGAAAGGCGCGCAAACGCGTGGGCGGCCGGGGCCGCGGTCCCGTGAAAGTACAGCCATGCCGCAGCGCATTAACCTTCAGGCAAGGAATTAACCATAAACATGGTCCCACGCGTCGGAATGGGCAAACTCACCATTTCCCACTCAGGCATGATGCCGTACCGCCCGTACCGGTTTCGACCCGGTATCAAGCTTCACCGAAATTGACCATGGACAGGCGAAGGGCGGATTCGGCCCGACGCGCGATCGACGCCGTGCGGGAACACGAAAACCGCAGGACGTTGCCTCCCCCATGGGCGAATTCACCGGCTTGGCCAGCAATGGCCGGGATACTGCATTTGTGCATGGGGATGAAAAGTGCAGGAGACGCCAGCAGAACAGGCTCAGACGGGGCAGGCGACAAGCCTTCGCGACCGGCTGAGATTTGCTGGCCTGGAACCCGCGCACGGCGACATCCTCCGCGACCATCGCCAGACCCTCGAGCGCCATGTCGAAGGTGCCCTTCGCGATCTCTTCCAGCGCTTCCAGACCTTTCCCGACGCCTCCCGGCAGTTCCAGAGCGAACGCGCGATCGATCGCCTGCATGATCTCCATGCCTCCCACTGGAGCGTCCTGACCGACGCGCGCTTCGACAGCCTCTATGCGGAGCGGGTGAAGGTCCTGGCGGACGCCGAGAGCCAGATGGGCCTTGATCCGCGCTGGCGCCTTTCCGGCCACACCATCGTTATGGAACACGTCGTCGACGGACTACTGGAGGAATACTGGCCGAAGTCCATCCTGTCGGGCGCGAAGAACGCCCGCCGCAAGGAACTTTCGGAGCTTCTCACCGCCTTCGTCCGCGTCGCCATGGTCGATGCGGAGATCGGCGTCTCGCTGCGTTTCAACGAGCTCCGCCACACCCATCACCGGGCGCTGGGCGAACAGCGCAAGGCCGACCATGGCGCATTTGAGCTCGCCTTCGGTGAGGTGATCGGCAGCCTTGCCAATCTCGATTTCACCCACAGGACCGGGGAGCAGATGCCGGAAGACTGGCGTGCGCTGGCCGGCACGCTCGATACCGCGCTGGAAGAGGTCGAGCGCCATCTCGGATCCGCCCTCGAGCGCGGCGAGGTTTCGGGCGCGATGGTGCAGTCCCTGTCCGACCAGGCCGGCCGTCTTGCCGAGCGCTCGAAGGCGCAGTCTTCCGAGCTCGCAGACACGGCCTCGACCATGATCGAGATCGCCGACCGCCTCAAGCTGAACCTTGCCGAGACGCGCAAGGCCGAGGCCGCCGCGCAGTCGACCCGCCAATCGGCCGAAAAGAGCGGCCGGATCGTCGGCGAGGCCATGTCGGCGATGGCCGACATCGAGGCGTCCGCCGAAAAGATCGGCCAGATCATCGGCGTCATCGACGAGATCGCATTCCAGACCAACTTGCTGGCGCTGAACGCCGGCATCGAGGCCGCGCGCGCCGGCGACAGCGGCCGCGGCTTTGCGGTGGTCGCGCAGGAAGTGCGCGCGCTGGCGCAGCGTTCGGCCGATGCGGCCCGCGAGATCAAGCAATTGGTCAGCGGCACCAAGGCGCAGGTCGAGGCAGGCGTCGACCACGTCAACCGCACCCAGGATGCGATCGGCAGCATTGTCGTGCAGGTGACGGGCATCAACGATGCGATCGCCGGCATCGCACGGGCCAGCGACGAGGGCGTCGGCAGGCTCGATGCGGTAGGCGCCGATCTCGGTCGCATCAGCGCCCAGGCCCGCGCCGATGTCGATCTGGCCGAAGGCCTCGATCGCGCCGGCGGCGATCTCCACACCGTCATCCTCGAACTCGGACAGACCATCCGCCAGTTTCATGTCCGCCAGCCGCAGCCTTCGGCTGCGCGCCAGGCCGACGTGGCCCGGCAGGTCTCTGATGCGCCTGCACCGGCCCCGGCGCCCGTTCGCGCAGTCGGATATGGGGGTCGATGATGCGACAGGAGCGGCCCTGCCACGAATTCTCATCGCGACGCAGCCGGCGCGAAGGCGACGGCTGGTTTGCGCCCGAACCGACCTTTCGGACAATCAACACTGACACAAGCAGACAAGGAACGCAGTGATGGCGAGCAAGAAGGCCGCTCAGAAAAGCCTGAGCCTGGCACCCGTGCTGGATCTCAACGAGGCGACAGCACTTCGCGACAAGCTGATGGCGCTCAAGGGCAGCGACCTGGCGATCGACGCGTCTGCCGTCGAGCGCGTCGGCGCGCTGTGCGCCCAGGTCCTCATGGCAGCCGCCAAGACATGGGAAGCCGACAAGCGCAGCTACACGTTCGCCAAGGCATCGGAGCCTTTCCTCAAGACGATGCAACTCATCGGCGTCAACATTGAACACCTGCTGGCCAAGGAGATTCAGCGATGAAAAAGAAGGTGCTTACCGTGGATGATTCACGGACGATCCGGAACATGCTTCTGGTGACACTGAACAATGCCGGATTCGAGACGATCCAGGCCGAGGACGGTGTCGAGGGACTGGAAGTCCTGGAAGAGGCCAATCCCGACGTCATCGTCACCGACATCAACATGCCCCGCCTCGACGGCTTCGGCTTCATCGAGGGCGTGCGCCGCAACGAGAAGTACCGTGCGATCCCCATCCTCGTCCTGACGACCGAAAGCGATGCGGAAAAGAAGAACCGCGCCCGCCAGGCCGGTGCGACCGGCTGGATCGTCAAGCCGTTCGACCCCACCAAACTCATCGATGCAATCGAGCGCGTGACCGCCTAAATCGAGGTTCCTCCCGATGGATATGAACGAAATCAAGGAGATTTTCTTCCAGGAATGCGAGGAACAGCTCGCTGAACTGGAATCCGGTCTCTTGAAGCTGAACGATGGCGATCGCGACCCGGAGACCGTCAACGCGGTGTTCCGCGCGGTGCACTCGATCAAGGGCGGGGCAGGTGCCTTCGGCCTGGACGATCTCGTGTCCTTCGCCCACGTCTTCGAGACCACGCTTGATTGCGTTCGATCCAACAAGCTCGATCCGAACCAGGACGTCCTGAAGGTGATGCTCAAGTCGGCCGACGTCCTGGCCGACCTGACCAACGCTGCACGCGACGGCGGCGGTGTCGACGAAGCGCGCAGCAAGCAGCTGATCCGCGAACTCGAGGCGCTCGCCAACGGCGAAATGCCAGCTGCAAGCGAGGCGCCGGCGGCAAAGCCGGCCCCCGCGCTGGTTGCCACCCCGGTAGCAGACGACGAAGGCTTCCAGCCGATCCCGTTCTCCTTCGACGATTTCGGCGGCGAAGAGAAGCCGGTCGAGCCCTTCGCGCCCACCTGCGAGATCCTGTTCCATCCCAAGCGCGAACTCTATGCCAAGGGCAATGAGGCCACGCTGCTGCTGCGCGATCTCTCCCGCATCGGCGAGATGAGCATCCGCTGCGACATGGACAGCCTGCCGCCTCTGGAAGACATGAACCCCGAGGAAGCCTATTTCTCGTGGAAGATCTCCATCGCCACGGAGAAGGGCGAGGACGGCGTCCGCACCGTCTTCGAATTCGCCGAATGGGATTGCGATCTCGAGGTCCGCACGGTCGAGGAAGATCACGAAGCCGAAGCGGGCAAGGACGAGCTGCCCATGCAGCCGGTCCCGTTCGATCTTTCCATCCTCGACGACGGCGACGACGACGCTACGGGGGAAGCCGACGAACCGGCAGCCCCGCTCTCTAGCGCAAATACTGCTGCGGAGAGCAACGTCGTGCCGATAGCGGCTGCTTCCCGCGCCGAGCCTTCCAGGAGCGAGGCCAGGGCCGCTCCGGCCGTGCAACAGGCCGCCGCCGCCGCAAACCCGGCTGCATCCGCGGCCTCGGCCGCTGCCGCCGCACCGACCATCCGCGTCGATCTCGATCGCGTCGACCGCCTGATCAACCTGGTGGGCGAACTCGTCATCAACCAGGCGATGCTGTCCCAGAGCGTCATCGAGAACGACAATACCGGCGTCTCCTCTATCAACATGGGCCTC
Source organism: Mycoplana azooxidifex (assembly GCF_014196765.1). GTDB lineage: Bacteria > Pseudomonadota > Alphaproteobacteria > Rhizobiales > Rhizobiaceae > Mycoplana > Mycoplana azooxidifex. The sequence continues at coordinate 123,363 of NZ_JACIEE010000010.1, read as the reverse complement.
GAGGAACTGCAGCAGCTGACCCGCGAGATCCAGGACTCGGTCATGGCGATCCGCGCGCAGCCGGTGAAGCCCGTGTTCCAGCGCATGTCGCGCATCGTCCGCGAAATCGCCGACGTCACCGGCAAGTCGGTCCGCCTGATCACCGAGGGCGAGAACACCGAAGTCGACAAGACGGTCATCGACAAGCTGGCCGAGCCGCTGACCCACATGATCCGCAATGCCGTCGACCACGGCCTCGAGGCGCCGGAGAAGCGCGAGGCGCTCGGCAAGAACCCGGAGGGCACGGTCCGCCTGACGGCGAAGCATCGCTCCGGCCGCATTGTCATCGAGCTTGCCGACGACGGCGGCGGCATCAACCGCGAGAAGGTTCGCCAGAAGGCGATCGACAACGACCTGATCGCCGCCGATGCCAACCTGTCCGACGAGGAGATCGACAACCTGATCTTCCACGCCGGCTTCTCCACCGCCGACAAGATCTCCGACATCTCCGGCCGCGGCGTCGGCATGGACGTGGTCAAGCGCTCGATCCAGGCGCTCGGGGGCCGCATCACGATCTCGTCGAAGCCCGGCCAGGGCTCGGTCTTCACGATGAGCCTGCCGCTGACGCTTGCCGTTCTCGACGGCATGGTGGTCACGGTCGCCGGCCAGACGCTGGTGGTGCCGCTCACGGCGATCGTCGAGACGCTGCAGCCGGAGGCCTCGGCGATCCATTCCTTCGGCGCCAGCCAGCGGCTGATCTCGATCCGCAACTCCTTCTGCCCGCTCGTGGATGTGGGCCGGATCCTGAACTTCCGCTCCACCCAGGCCGACCCGGTCGACGGTGTCGCCCTCCTGGTCGAATCCGAAGGCGGCGGGCAGCGGGCGCTCATGGTCGATGCGATCCAGGGCCAGCGCCAGGTCGTCATCAAGAGCCTGGAGGCCAACTACACCCACGTGCCGGGCATCGCCGCGGCGACGATCCTGGGCGACGGCCGCGTGGCGCTCATCCTGGACGTCGACGCCGTCGTCGCTGCCTCGCGCGGCCAGTCCCTGAAACAAGAAATCTCGCTCGCAGCAACCGGTTGATAAAATGACGTACGCAGCCAAATCACTGACGCAGGGCCGGGAGCTCATCGCCTTCCGGATTGAAGATCAGGAATTCTGTGTGAACATCATGTCGGTACGGGAGATCCGCGGATGGACTCCCGCAACGCCGATGCCGCATGCGCCGCAATACGTGCTCGGCGTCATCAATCTGCGCGGCGCGGTCCTGCCGATCATCGACATGTCCATGCGCCTCGGCATGAAGCCGGCGGAGCCGACGGTCCGGCACGTCATCATCGTGGCGCAGGTAGGCCAGAAGGCCGTCGGCCTGCTGGTCGATGCGGTTTCCGACATCCTGACCGTGACCGACGACAACGTGCAGCCGACCCCGGACATCGCCAACGAGACGGCGAAGAACTACGCCCGCGGCATCCTGGCCATCGAGGGCCGGATGATCTGCATGATCGAGCTCGAAGCGCTGTTCCCCCATGTCGAAAGCGAAGCAGCATGATCTCGACCGCCTTCGAGCCCAGACTGTCACCGGATGAATGCCTGGCAACGGGCGAATATCCGCTGACCCGCCGCGACCTGACCGAGATCGCGGCGATGATCTATGCCGATGCCGGCATTCATCTCAATGAGTCGAAGGCCTCGCTGGTCTATTCACGGCTGTCGAAGCATATCCGCAATCTCGGCCTGAAGGGATTTCGAGAGTATTGCACCCTGGTATCCTCGCCCGAGGGGGCACCTGCGCGCCGGGAGATGCTGTCGCACCTGACGACGAACTTCACGCGCTTCTTTCGCGAGAACCATCACTTCGAGCATATGAAGAACGAGGTTCTGCCGGAGCTGATCGCCCGCGCCAAGGCAGGCGGCCGCGTCCGCATCTGGTCCGCCGCCTCCTCGGACGGCCAGGAGCCCTATTCGATCGCGCTCACGCTGCTGTCGCTGCTGCCGAATGCGGCCGACTACGATATCCGCATTCTTGCCACCGACATCGATCCGAAGATCCTCGCGCTCGCCCGTGCGGGCGCCTATGACGCCGGCGCTCTCGAAACCGTCAGCCCGGCTATGCGCAAGCAGTATTTCCGCGAAGTGGACATCGACGGCCGCCGCAAGTGGCAGGTCGACGACCGCGTCAAGAAGCTGATCACCTACAACGAGCTGAACCTGATGGCCCAGTGGCCGTTCAAGGGCCCCTTCGACATCATCTTCTGCCGCAACGTCGTCATCTATTTCGACGAGCCGACGCAGATGAAGATATGGACGCGCTTCGCCGGCATGTTTGCCGAGGGCGGCCATCTCTACATCGGTCATTCAGAGCGCGTGTCGGGCGAATCCAAGGCGCTCTTCGATAACATCGGCATCACCACCTATCGCTTCGCCGGGAGGGGAAGACGCGCATGACGGCACCAGCACGCGTTCTCGTTGTCGACGATTCGCCCACCATGCGCGGCCTGATCACGGCGGTGCTCCGCGCCGATCCCGATGTCGACGTCGTTGGCCAGGCCAGCGACGCGATGGAGGCGCGCAACGCCATCAAGCAGCTCAATCCGGACGTCGTCACGCTCGACATCGAGATGCCGAACATGAACGGGCTGGAATTCCTGGACAAGATCATGCGGCTTCGCCCGATGCCGGTGATCATGGTGTCCACGCTGACCCATCGCGGCGCAGAGGCGACCCTCGCCGCGCTCGAGATCGGCGCCTTCGATTGCGTCGGCAAGCCCCAGCCCGGCGATGCCCGTCCCTTCGGTGACCTGGCCGAAAAGGTCAAGGCGGCCGCCCGTTCCCAGCGGCGCCACATCCGCTCCGAACCGGTGGTGGCGGTGCAGCCCCCGGCCAATGCCAATGCCGCCGACGCCTATCGCAACGGCCGCAAGATCGTCGCGATCGGGGCCTCGACCGGCGGCGTGGAGGCGCTGATCACCGTTCTCCAGAAATTTCCTGTCAATTGTCCGCCGACCGTCATCACGCAGCACATGCCGTCGAGCTTCACCAAGAGCTTCGCCGACCGCCTCAACCGCATCTGCGCCCCGCACGTGGAGGAGGCAACGGACGGGGCAAGGCTCCAGATCGGCAAGATTTATCTGGCTCCGGGCGGCGAGCGGCACCTGCAGGTCACCAGCACGTCGGCACCGAGCTGCCGCCTGTTGGACCGCGACCCCGTCAACGGCCATCGACCCTCGGTCGACGTGCTGTTCGATTCGGTGGCCGAACTTGCCGGCCGCAATGCCGTCGGCGTCATCCTCACCGGGATGGGGCGGGACGGAGCGGCTGGACTACTGAAAATGCGCCACGCTGGGGCCCGCACGATCGGCCAGAACGAAAAGACTTGCATCGTATACGGGATGCCGCGTGTGGCCTACGAACTTGGCGCAGTGGAACATCAGCTTCCGCTTGCGTCCATCGGGGAGGAAATCCTGAAGCTTACTGCGGCCCGCAAAGAAGGGAGCGACTAATGTCTATCGCTGAGAAAATCAAAGTACTAATCGTCGACGATCAGGTGACCAGCCGACTGCTTTTGGGAGACGCGCTGCAACAGCTCGGCTTCAAGCAGATCACCGCGGCCGGCGATGGGGAGCAGGGTCTGAAGATCATGACCCAGCAGCCCCATCACCTGGTCATCTCTGACTTCAACATGCCCAAGATGGATGGCCTGGTCTTCCTTCAGCACGTTCGCGCCAATCCGGCGACGAAGAAGGCGGCCTTCATCATCCTGACGGCCCAGGGCGACCGCGCGCTGGTGCAGAAGGCGGCGGCGCTGGGTGCAAACAACGTGCTCGCCAAGCCCTTCACCATCGACAAGATGAAAGCGGCCATCGAAGCCGTGTTCGGGGCCTTGAAATGATCACGGAGGCAGGGACGCGCCGCGTCCACCTGATACAGGGCGAGTACAAGGTGATGAGCGACCCGGACGTCGTGCTGACGACGATCCTGGGATCCTGTGTCGCCGCCTGCTTGCGCGATCCGGTCGTGGGCGTCGGTGGAATGAACCACTTCCTGCTTCCCGGCTCCATGGAGGCCATGGCGGCGGGCGGTGACGCCACCCGTTACGGCGTGCATCTGATGGAGCTCCTGATCAACGGTCTGCTGAAGCAGGGTGCGCGCCGGGACCGGCTCGAGGCCAAGATCTTCGGCGGGGCGAAGACGATTGCGACCTTCTCCAATGTGGGCGAGCAGAATGCACGGTTCGCCCGGCAGTTCCTGACCGACGAAGGCATCAAGATCGTCGGCGAGAGCACCGGTGGCGAGCACGGGCGCAAGCTCGAATTCTGGCCCACGTCCGGACGCGCCCGGCAGCATGCCCTGACCGGCGTGGAAGCCCAGCGTACCGTGGCCCTGGAGCGACGACCGGTTCCGGTACCGAAGCCGGCGGAAAGCTCGATCGAATTCTTCTGATGCCGGACGCGGCCTCGGGGCATGAGGAATTTGGCCGCATGCGCAGGTCTGTGGACGGCGGCGCGGCGGTGGAAACGGAGATACCATGAAAGCCGACTACCTGAACAAAGTGACTGACATGGAGGAGTCCGTACCCGCCGTCCTGATGCGAGTCGTCTCGGAACTGCACGACGTCGCCTATCTGATCGAACGCATCGAGCCGCAGCTCGCCGAGCTTCACCCCGAGGCAGGTGAAAATACCGCGCAGCGCATGATGGTCCTGCAGGGCATCGATCTCGCCGTGCAGAAGGCCCGCGGCCTTGCGGACTTCCTCGGCCAGGTCACCGCCGGCATGCCGGAAGGCTGGGCCGTGGACGTGACGACGGCGCTGAACCTCGTGAAGCTGACCGACATGAAGACGGCGCTGGGCAACGGATCCTTGCGAGCATTCGGCTCCCAGCCGCTGTCCAAGGCCTCCGGTGATTTCGAGGCCTTCTGATTCGCGAAGTCGCGGTGGAGCCTTGCAACGGCGCGAGGCGTCCATGACCGCGGTCAAGGGCGCCGATCTCGGAAATAAGAACTAATCTGCTGATTTTTCAATATTATTCTAGATTTAAGCGCCGCCGAAATCTCTCCTGCCGGCTCCGTGCTGCACCGCATTCCAGCGAAACGCTCGCGCAAGTTTCACCGACTAGTTTTGCCTCCGGGTCGATTAGGCCTGCGTAGTCCTGGGAATGAAGGCACCGTTGGCAGCGGCGTCTTTCCGGGATTGGGCAATTTAAACTGAGCGGATCTGCCATATTTTGGCCTGAGGCGGATCCGGCAAAGTTGGTGCGGGAACAGAATGAATCTGTTGGAACAGCTTAAGAGTGTGGGCAAGAATTTGGCGTCGCTCGGGCAACCGAAGCTGGCGCTGCTGGCCGGAGCCGGGGTCGTGACGCTCGGCCTGGTGCTTGCCGCCGCCTTCTTTGTCAACAAGCCCGCTTACGAGACCCTCTATGTCGGTCTCGAAAGCACGGACATGAACCAGATCAGCGTGGCGCTGGCCGAGGCGAACATCGACTTCCAGACCGGAACGGACGGCGCCAGCCTGCAGGTTCCGGTCGGCCAGACCGGCAAGGCGCGGCTCTATCTTGCAGAGCGCAACCTTCCGAGCAGCTCCAATTCGGGCTACGAGCTTTTCGACAACGTCGGCTCCCTCGGCCTGACCTCCTTCATGCAGGAAGTCACCCGCGTTCGTGCCCTCGAAGGCGAGATCGCCCGAACCATCCAGCAGATCAACGGCATCGCCGCCGCACGCGTCCACATCGTCATGCCGGACCGCGGAAACTTCCGCCGGGCCGAGCAGCCGCCGACGGCGTCCGTCATGATCCGCGCCGGCAGCGCCTCGGGGCGCAAGGCCGCCGCCTCCATCCGCCAGCTCGTTGCCGCCTCCGTTCCCGGACTGGAAGCAGAGCACGTGACGATCCTCGACTCCGCCGGCCAGTTGCTGGCCTCCGGCGACGATTCGGACAGCAATACGCTGAGCCGTTCCCTCAATATCGTCCAGTCGGTCCAGGAGGACGTCGAGCGCAACATCGAGAAGGCACTCGCGCCGTTCCTCGGCATGGACAACTTCCGCGCCAGCGTCATGGCCGCGCTGAACACCGATTCCCAACAGACGCAGGAAACCGTTTACGACCCGGAATCCCGCGTCGAGCGGTCCATTCGCGTCACCAAGGAAAGCCAGCAGTCCAACCAGAGCGAACTGCAGCGCCCGGCAACGGTCGAGCAGAACATTCCGCAGGGCGGACCCGAAGCCGGCACCGGCCCGCAGTCGAGCGACCAGGCCGACAAGAAGGAAGAGCAGACCAACTACGAGATCAACAGCAAGACGATCGCAACCGTTCGCAACAGCTACGAGATCGAGCGTCTCTCCGTCGCCGTGGTCGTCAACCAGGGCAGGCTCGCATCGCTTGTCGGCGAGCCCGCCGACCAGGCGAAGATCGATGCCTACCTTGCCGAGATGCAGAAGATCGTGTCGTCTGCGGCCGGCCTGAACAGCGAACGCGGCGACGTCGTCACCCTGACCGCCATGAACTTCCTCGACAATGTGCTGCTGGACGAGGGCGTTCCCGGTCCGGGCGTGCTGGAGACGCTGACGCGCAACCTCTCCACCATCATCAACGCACTCGCCTTCGTCGCGGTGGCCTTCCTGGTGGTCTGGTTCGGCTTCCGCCCGGTCGTCCGCTCCGTCTCCGGTGGCGCCGGTGCGACGGCCCTGGAAAGCGAAGCGGCCGGCCTCGAACTGCCCGACTTCTCGCCGACCGTGGGCGTCGGCGCCGGCGCCGGCCCTGGCGCGCTGATGGACGGCTTCGGCTCCGATTTCGGCTTCGACAGCACGGACGACCTTCTCAGCGCCGGCGACGACGAGGGCGTGTTCAACCGTCGCCTCAAAGAAGGCCCCGAGCGTCGCCTGTCGCGCATGGTGGAGATCAGCGAAGAGCGCGCCGCAAAGATCCTGCGTAAATGGGCCGAAAACCAGGCGGCCTGATCGGAACCGAAAGAAGCAATGCGAAATCCCGCCCCAAGGCGGGATTTTTGCGTTTGGCGGGTATGCACACGAAGCCCGGCGTGCATGCAACCGTCGCTGTGGCCTTGCGGTCGCGTGCGAGGGCGGGCCAGGGACGTTGCCGATGCTATGGCTCTCCTCGCGCGCTGCTGCACCTTGCAGGCGGCAAGGGTCAGCAGAGCTTGATATCCTGCATCGTTGATCAGGGCGGCGGGCTGGTCTCCCCATGACTGTCGATGCGGCTCGCCGGCGCTGTCCCGCACGGCCTGCATCGGCTCATCCGGCTTGAAGGAGGCGGCAATCCCCGGGGGTGCGGGGCTCGGGTGGGCAGAGTTTTCGCGCAGGAGTGTGACTCAAAAGAGACGATATTGGCGGTCTGCGGGGCGGCCTTCCGCTACGTCAGGCGACAAGCGTACCCATGCCGGGCCGATCACGAAAAATTTGTTTGGCCCCGAAGGGCAGTTCGAGCGCCCGAATTCAATCCTGCGGAACGTCATACAGCTGTCATCGTCTCACGGTTGCATTTGGATGCATCGAAAAAATGTGATGATTAACAAAAGTTTAATTCCGTCGACCCGAGGGTGGGTCCGGTGCCAGCCGCAGCGGCGCGAATCGATTCATGAAAAGATGCGAATGTAAATCCCCAGTTGGGCCCCGTGGCTTTTGATTCGCGCCGTTGTAGACTTTAGTTACTGATTCGTTTGGTGAATCCCGTCCATGCGGCTTGATCGCAAGTGGCGCCGAGTTCCGGCGCTGACGCGAGGGGGGACGGGATGATCCGGCGAATTCGGCAACGGGGGCTATTATGGAAACGATGAGAGCGGATGTATCGCTCCGGGAATCCTATGGATTCTCTGCGGTGACCGGTGAACGTAAGAGTGCGCGTGAGCATCTGGTTGGCCAGTTGGGCCGCTGTGCGGGCCGCGCTGGACTCACGGCAGGGTTGAAGGCGCTGACCCAGTATGTCAGCGCTTCCCATTATTTGCTTGTCCGCCATGACATGTCGTTCAGCGCGGACATCGGCTTCGTGCTCGCCTCCGATTGGCCGTTCGACATGGTCCGCAGTCTCGCCGCCGCGCTCGGCAGCGCGAACTGCCGCATGAGCGATCTCGACCGTTCCAATTGCCTGATGCAGCCGGTGTTCTCGCAGTTTTGCGACGATGTTGCGGCCCCGTCGGGAGTGAGCCGGGAATATTGCACCATCACCTTCAACGTCGGACGCGTGCGCATGACGCTGATGCTGCTCTTTCCGGAGCACTACATCCTGTCGCAGAGCAACCTGCGGGACGTGGGCCTGCTGGCCGGCTACCTCGCGAGCGTCTGCTGCAAGCCGAGCGTCCGCCAGGACCGCGAATCCGAGTTGACGGATCGCGAGGTCGAGTGCCTCTACTGGATCGCCGAGGGCAAGACCAGCGACGAGATCGCGGTGATCCTCGGGATATCCCGCAACACGATCAACAACTACATCACCAGCGTCATGCGGAAGACGGCGACCAAGACCCGTTCCGAGGCGATCGCCTGGGCCGTGCGAAACAATCTCGTCTGAGGTGAGAGAGATGGAACATCCGTTCTCCCAGCCGAAGGGCGAGGCTCCCGAGATCCGGATATCGAAGCTGTCCCGGCCCAAGCGCACGACGGATGTGGTGGCGACACTCCAGCACATGCAGAAGGTTGCCGGGGCGAAGAACTTTGCCGTCTTCCGCATCCTCGGCCAGGGACTGCCGTCGGCACGCCGCCTTGCCTGCACGCTCAGCAGTTGGGCGTCAGAGACGGAGAAGACCGCGCGGACCCTGGTGGAAACGCACGGCGAGACGCTCATGGCGCACCTGGAAACCTCCATGCTCCCCGTCGTCTGGGAAGGCGACGATGCGAACAGCTTCATTGCGGAAGAGCTCGCGTCCTTCGCCCTGCGCCTTCCGCCGAGCCAGCTTCCCTATGCCGGCATCGCCTTTCCCGTCCGGCTGGGATCGAGCGGCAACGGCTTCGTCGTCCTGACCGGCGACTTCCTCAGGATCGACACCGACCTCGTGCTCGACATGCACATGCGCGCCGGCCAGATCATGGTCGACCTGCTGGCGGCGGACGAAAAGCGGATGCAGCCTGCGGAGGCGCTCAACGACCGCGAGATCGCCTGCCTGCAGATGGCGGGCGACGGCTGCATCAGCGAATCCATCGCCGAGAAGCTCGGGCTTTCGGTGCATACGGTCAATGCCTATCTGGGCACGGCGACGACCAAGCTCGACGCGGTCAACCGCGTCCAGGCGATCGCGAAGGCGATACGCCTGGGCTATATCCGATAAAGCGTGTCGCGCAAAAGTGTGCTGCGGTTTTGCGACTACGACATGCGCAAAATCAAGGGTCCAAAGCGCGGGAGCGATTCCGAAGGATCGCGATGTGCTTTGACGTCGGCTACGGGTCGTTCAGTGGCTTTGCAGCTGCAACTGGGTCGAACGGCTGAACTGCGCATCCCTCAGGCTCGCTGCAAGCAGGTCGGTGTTGTCGTCCGGATCGACCGCGGGATCCTCGAAGGCGACGTGGGTCACTTCGACGCCGGCGCGTTCGTTGCCGAGCTGGAGCCGCGCATAGACGGTGCAGCCGCGCGGACGCAGTTCCAGATCGAGCGTCACCTCGGGCTCGCCGCCCCAGTCGAGCTTGTAGTCGCCTCCGGCGCCGAAAACGACGGTGCCGGGGAGGAAATACAGCTCGGCGGCAGACGAAACCAGGTCGGACAGGTTTCCGTAACACTCGAAGCGCAGCAGGGATACCAGGTCGGCCGCGTCAAGCAGCCGCAATTCCGATGCAACCGGGCCGATCGCTTCGGCCACGATCCTCTCGCGCTGGGCAGAATAGGAGCTTTTTCTCATCGGATCTCTTTTACCGTCTCATCTGGGGTGAAGCTGCGTAGACCCGGTGAATCAGTTCCGCCACTGCTTTGTAGAACACCGGTGGAATGACACTATCCACCGAGACTTGCGCAAACATGGAGCGCGCGAGCGGCGGATCCTCGAAGACGGGGATCCCGTTCTCCTCCGCAAGCTCACGAATCCTGAGCGCAACCAGGTCCTGGCCCTTGGCGACCACGACGGGGGCCTCCTGTTCCTCGCGGACGTATCGCAACGCCACGGCAAAGTGCGTCGGGTTGGCGATGACGAGCGTGGCGCGAGGAACAGAGGCGATCATGCGTTTGCGGGCGCGGTCGCGTTGGATCGAACGGAGCCGGCTCTTGATGATCGGGTCGCCCTGCGCCTGCTTGTGTTCCTCCTTGACCTCCTGCTTGGTCATCTTGAGCTCGGAATACCAGTGATGACGCGTCCAGGCGAAGTCGATCGCGGCGATCACGGCGGTGGCGAAAAGGATGATCACCATGATCGTGTTCGCTTTGCTGGCGAGGGTCTGGAAGATCACCGCCGGATCGGAGAACATCGCATCCAGCGTTGCGAAATAGTCGTCCCACAGGACCAGGACGACGACCACGGAGACCGCGCCGACCTTGATCAGCGCCTTGCCGAACTCCACGAGCCCGGGCTTGCCGAAGATGCGGGTAAATCCCTTGATCGGCGACAGGCGCGACATCTGCGGGCGCACGCGCTCCAGCACCGGGCTCGGCATGTTCTGCAGGATCGATGCGGCCAGCCCGAACAGCATCATCATCACCAGCGCCGGCAGCAGCAGCACGCCGGCCTCCCAGCCGAGATGGCGGAAGAGGGCGACGACGTCGCCGCTGTTCTCCAGGTCCCACGCATCCGGCTGACCGAACAGGTCCCGCAGCGTCTCGGTGACGCGCAGGAAGCCGCCGGGCAGGAAGAACACGAGAAAGAGGTAGATCGCCACGGTGGAGGCGAAAACGGGAATTTCGCGCGCGAACGGCGTATTTCCCTTCTCCGCCGCGTCGCGGATTTTCTTCTCTGACGGGGCTTCTGTTTTGCTTTCCTTGTCCTCGTCGTCGGCCATGGAAAGGTCCTTCCGGAAAGCGCTCTGCGGCAAAAGGGTCGGCCGGCCGTCAACGCGTGGTTCGCCATACCGACAAATAGAAAGGGACCCGAACCTTTTCAGATTCGGGTCCCCGGAACGGTCGATCTTTGAATGGGGCGAGTCAAGCCGGCTCAGGCTGCGGCTGCGGCCTCTTCCTTTTCTTTCAACTGAATCTGTCCGGCGGCCGCCAGCCTGATCGCCTCCTGGGTGATCGAGCGTCTGGCGATCGCGACTTCGCGCGGATTGCCCACGTCGCCGGCTGCGAGATCCGATTCGATCATGCGGCGCTGGCGTGCGCCGATCGACGACAGGACGGCCTCGCGCAGTTCCATCGACGTTCCGCGCAGGGCGGCGGTGATGATGTCGCCGGCAACGTCGTTGAACAGCGATACGCGGCTCTTCTGCGGCATGATGAGCAGGTCGTCGAACAGGAAGATCTTCGGCCGGACCTTCCTGACGGAGGCGGTGCTGATCGTCTCCAGCGAGGCAAGCAATTCGTCGACCTGGTTCTTCTCCAGCTCGTTCATCATCTCGGCGACCTTGTTCGAGCCGGGCGAGTTCCGCTCCGCCTCGAAGGCATCCATCATTTCCCGGACACGCCCCTCGATGATCACCGCCGCCTTCGGGCTGACGTCCTTGAGGTTGACGGTACGGTTGATGATGTCGGCGCGGCGTTCTTCCGGCACCTCGAGCAGTACCTTGGCGCCGAAGGCGGAAGGCATCATCGACAGGATGTAGGAGATGGTCTGCGGGTGTTCCTTCAGCAGGAACTGGCTGATGAAGATCGCGTCCGCGTCCTGCAGGCGGTCCCAGATGGTGGTCTCGTAGGCCTGGAATGCCGTCCGGCGGCCGAGCAGGCCGTCCACCTCGTCTGGCGTCAGCCCCTCTTCGAGGATCCCCTCCATCATTTTCGCGTTGTCCATCAGGCCCGCGCCCTCGGTGAAGAGGTCCTCGAACTCGTTGACGAGCTCGAGCAGTTCCTGCGGGGGAATGGGGCGCAGGTTCTGCGCCGCCGCGATGATACCCTGCAACTCGCCCTGGGTGAAGAACTTCAGGAGCTTGCCGGCCACGGGCTTGCCCATCGCCAGAAGAACGGCGGCTGCCTTGTCGACGGGCTTGAGCGGCGCACCGACTGCAGTGCTGCCGAAATTGTCGAAATCCATCATGGATGCCTCCTGAAACCTTTCACCGGTATCAGCTCATTTCAGTTGTGGGATGTGCTCTTGACCTCGATGAGTTTGACCCCGAAGCGGGTGTCGTCGTTCTCGAGCACGGTAATTTCGCCGCGGCCGATCACCCGGCCGTTCACCATCACGTCGACCGGTTCGCCGATGCGCCGGTCGAGCGCGATCGTGGCGCCCTCCGTCAGGCCCATCAATCCGGAGACCAGCATCTGCGAGGAGCCGAGGACGATCTGCAGGTCGATCGGGATGTCCATGATGAGGCCGAGGTTGGCCTCCATGGCGCTGCCCGGACGCGCAGGCATCTCTCCAAGGCCGGCGCCGCCGAAGTCCTGCCCGCCGAACCCGGCATCGCCGAAGGCCGCCGTGTCGGTGCTGCCGAAATCTCCGCCGAAGCCGGCTTCGGTCGTATCGGAGCCGAAGTCGCCGCCGAACGCCGCGAGGGCGTCGCCGTCGTCGCCGGCCGGGAAGTCCATGCCGAACTCCGAGGCAGGTGCGGCTGACGCATCCTGCTGCAGGACGCCGCGGAGGTCGTCGATTGCCTGTTCGAGCTCGGCGTCGTTTGCGGTGACGGCCGCGGCGAGATCGTCTGCAAGAGGTGCTTTTTTCGGTGCCATGTGATCACTATTCCATTTGAAACTTGCCCGAGGCGTGCTGCCGGGCCTGATCCTATCCGACGATGTGTTGCAGCAGCTCGTCTTCCGAGCCGTAGGTATCCTTCACCCGAACCGTGTAGCGCGCGCCCGAACGCCCGAACTCGCAGACGTAGAGCTTGTTTCCGTTCGCGCTGACGTCGACGCGAACGTCGCCGGAATCGTGGAAGGGAATGATGTCGCCCGCCTGCAGGCGGCTGATCGTGTCGAGCGTCTGGCTCTCGAGCTTGATGCGTGCCTGGAGGGTGACCTTCGAGCGGCGTATCTGTTCACTCAGCTGCTCGCTCCATTCCTTGCGCGTCCTGGCGGAATTTGCCGGCCGCGGCGGGGCGATGGTCGATTTCAGCAGCGCTCTTTGCGGAACGACCACGAAGAAGCTCGACAGGACCGGGCCGATTCCGACGGACATCTTCACCGTCGCGGCAAAGGTCTCCTCGGAGCCGTCGGCCGGCGCCTTGCGGCCTTCCACGTTGTAGGCGGGGCCGATGATCGGCTCGTAGCCGTTGTGGTCGCCGACGGCGGTCTTGAGCACGCCGCATATCCTGTCGAACACCATGGCGGCGATGTCGAGCTCGATCGGCGACAGCGCGCGGGGTTCCGGCTCCTCGATCGTATCGCGCGACGCTCCCAGCATGTTTTCGATCAGCGTGATGATGAAGGGGCTGTCACAGACGACGACGTACTGGTCGCTCCAGTTGCGAAGGGAGCAGTCCGACAGCGCCATCGCCCCGCCGAGCCCCGAGACCAGCTGCCCGAAGCGGCCGATTTCGTATCCGGCATAGGTCACGGCCACGTCGAAGCCGAGCTCGCTTTCGAAGACGTCGGGAAGGAACTCCGAGAACACCTCCCCGAGTGCTGCGCAGCGCCTGGAGATGGTCTCCCGGTCGCCGAGCTGCCCGGTGAGGCGCGCGAGCACGATCGGGTCCTGTTTCGACTTTGCTGAGGCTGTCATGTTGTTCCCGCTCATTTAGGCCGCCTTTGTGTCGTTGCTGCCGCCGGGGTTCATCATTTCCTGCTCGACCGCGTCGATCGAGGGACGCTCGTATGCGGAGATCGTCTTGCGGCCGTATTCCAGCGCGACCTGCGGCACGGAGCCGTTCATGTAGGCGAGCAGCGTCTGCTTGACGATGACGTAGAGCCGGTTCTGCTTGGTACGCACGGACTTGATGTTGGCGATGATCGGCGAAACGATCGAATAGGAAAGGAACACGCCGAGAAGGGTGCCGACGAGTGCGGCCGCAATCTTGCCGCCGAGGATTTCAGGCGACTCGTTGATGGCGCCCATCGCCTTGATCACGCCGAGGACCGCCGCCACGATACCGATGGCCGGGAAGGCGTCGCCCATGGTGTTCAGCGCGTGATACGGCTTCATCTTGTCGTGCGTGATGGTCTGGATTTCTTCGTCCATCAGCGCCTCGATTTCGTGGGCGCGGGCGTTGCCGATGATGATGAGGCGCACGTAGTCGCAGATGAACGCGGTGAGCTCCCTGTTCTGCAGCACCGTGGGCGCCGACTGGAAGATCGAGGAGTCGTCGGGGTTGTCGATATGGGCTTCGATCTCGTTGCGCGATTTGGTGCGCAGATCCCGCATGAGGCTGTAGAGCACGCCGAGCGTATCGAGATAGTGCCGCTCCTTGGGAACCTTGTGCTTGAAGGCCTCCCCGAGCGCCTTGCCGGTATCCTTCACGACTTTCATGGTGTTTGCCATGATGAAGCCCCCGATGCCGGCGCCGCCGATGATGACGAGCTCGAACGGCTGGGCGAGGACTTCGAGATGCCCGCCCATGGCCATGTAGCCGCCAAGGACACAACCGAAAGTTACGATCAGACCGATGATGATGTTCATTGCTAGCCCACAAGCCCCGACATATTTCTGACGAGACCTGAATAGGGGGCCAGCCTTGTGTGAGGCTGTACCTTCCGCTTCCTTGAAATCAGCAGGAGTTACAGGTTCGCGCAAGCAAAGTGGCGCAGGTTGCCTCGCGAGAGGGGGCACTGTGCCCCGCAACACCGGAAAGCGCGGCCGCCATCGTGACCACGACATATACCAGCTACAAACTGATCACCGCCGACCTGGCGACGTCGCTGGAGCGCGTTGCCGAGCAACCGGACGTCAAGCGCGAGAGCGCGTACTATCTGGACAAGATCGGCTCCATCAAGACGATCGACGAGTTCTTTGCCGACAGTCGCCTCTACAACTATGCGATGAAGGCGCACGGCCTCGAAGACATGGCCTATGCCAAGGCCTTCATGCGCAAGGTCCTCGCCGAGGGCACCGAGGCCGACGACGCCTTCGCCAACAAGCTTTCCGACAGCCGCTACAAGGACCTGGTGGCCTCGCTGAACTTCGCCCGCTATGGCGAGGCGGCGACGAGCTTCGACCGCGCCCAGAAGGGTGTCGTCGACAAGTACAATCGCCAGACCCTCGAGGTGAATGCGGGCAGCGAGAATTCCGGCGTGCGGCTCGCCCTCTATTTCGAGCGCATGGCGCCGGCGATCACCAGCGGATATTCGATCATCGCCGATCCGGCGCTCTCCCAGGTCGTTCGCGCGGTCCTGCAGTTGCCAGACGCGTTCGTCGCAACCGACGTCGACCGCCAGTCGGCCTACTATGAAGACGTCCTCGACATCGCCGACTTCCAGGATCCGGTGAAGGTCGGCACCTTTCTCGAACGCTTCACCGCCCTGTGGGAGATCGACCATCCTTCCACGCCGGGCGGCCAACTGCCCGCTTTCCAGGCGGGCGGCGTGATCGGTATTTCCACCGATCTCCTCATCTCCATCAACAACCTCAAACTCGGAGGCCGCTAATGGAAACCGGGCTTTACGTCTCGCTTTCGTCCCAGATCGCACTCGATCGCCGCATGACCACGCTCGCCGACAACGTCGCCAACGCCAATACCGTCGGTTTCCGCGCGACCGAGATCAAGTTCAACGACGTCGTCGCCGATAACGGCAAGGCCAAGGTCGCGTTCGTGGACCAGGGCAGTGAGTTCCTGTCGACGCGTCACGGCGGCATGACGGAAACCAACGGCATGCTCGATTTCGCGATCCGCGGCGATGCCTG
Source organism: Mycoplana azooxidifex (assembly GCF_014196765.1). Classification (GTDB taxonomy): domain Bacteria; phylum Pseudomonadota; class Alphaproteobacteria; order Rhizobiales; family Rhizobiaceae; genus Mycoplana; species Mycoplana azooxidifex. The sequence goes on along the minus strand of NZ_JACIEE010000010.1, from coordinate 107,535 downwards.
GTTCGCCATCGAAACGCCCGCCGGGCAGACATTGACGCGCGACGGCCGCTTCACCCTGACCGAGGCTGGCGATCTCGTCACGCTCAACGGCTATCCGGTGCTCGATGCCGGCGGCGCACCGATCCAGATCGACGGCAATGCCGGTTCTGTAAAGATCAGCGCCGACGGCCAGCTCAACCAGAACGGCCAGCCGATCGCGGCACTCGGCCTGTTCGAGGCTGATCTCTCCGGCGGCTTCGTGCGCGCCGGAAACAGCGGCATCATCCCGACGCTCGCGCCCGAGCCGGTCGTCGACCGGATCGATGCCGGTGTGGCGCAAGGGTATGTCGAGGAATCCAACGTTAACGCGATCGCGGAGATGACGCAGCTCATCACCGTGACCCGCGCCTTCGAGAGCATCAACGCGCTGCTGCAGCAGAGCGAATCCTCGATCGACAGCGCCATCAAGACCTTCGGCGGCAGCCAGTAACGCGGCATGATGATGACGGATACGAACACCAGCGATCAGCCGGCCAGCGACGGTGCACGCAAGCTCAGCGCGCTGGCAGGCCTCGTGAAACGCTACTCCAATCCGGAGTTCTCCGTCGCGCACGGCGGCCACGTGCAGACGATCGCCGCCGGCAACTACACCGTCACCGGCCTGTCGCGTCACGTCAGGCTCGGCGAATTTGTCGCGCACCGCAGCCCCACCGGCATCCATCTCGGTGAGGTCGTGCGGGTCGAGCCCGACAGCGTCGTCGTGTGCCCGATCGAACCGGGCGAGCCGATCGGCATTCACGACACGGTGATCCGCAAGGGCGCCTTCCGCGTCGCGCCGGCGGCGGCATGGTGCGGCCGCACGGTCAATGCGCTGGGCGAGCCGATCGATGGGCGGGGAGCCCTGCCGCAGGGCGATGTCCGCCGCTCGATCTCCAACACCGCCCCGCCGTCGATGACGCGCAGCCGCGTCGAGAAGGGCTTTTCCACCGGCGTCCGCGCGATCGACATCTTCGCACCCCTCTGCCTTGGCCAGCGTCTCGGCATCTTCGCCGGTTCCGGCGTCGGCAAGTCGACGCTTCTGTCGATGCTCGCCCGCGCCGACGCCTTCGACAAGGTGGTGATCGCGCTGGTGGGTGAACGCGGACGCGAAGTGCGCGAATTCATCGAGGATACCCTGGGCGACAACCTGTCGAAATCGGTGGCGGTGGTCGCAACCAGCGACGAAAGCCCGATGCTGCGCAAGATGGCGCCGCTGACGGCCGTCACCATCGCCGAGCATTTCCGCGACCAGGGCGACAATGTCCTCCTGATCATCGACAGCGTCACCCGCTTCGCCCATGCGATCCGCGAGGTCGCGACTGCCTCCGGTGAGCCGCCGATCGCGCGCGGCTACCCGGCGTCTGTGTTCACCGAACTGCCGCGGCTGCTCGAGCGGGCAGGGCCGGGCGCCGAGGGGACCGGAACGATCACCGCGATCATCTCCATCCTCGTCGACGGCGACAACCACAACGACCCGATCGCCGATTCGACGCGCGGCATTCTCGATGGCCACATCGTGCTGGAGCGCAGCCTCGCCGACGAGGGACGCTATCCGCCCATCAATCCGCTCTCGTCGATCTCGCGTCTGGCCCGCAAGGCCTGGACGGCCGACCAGGAGAAGCTGGTGGCGCGGCTCAAGGCGCTGGTCCACCGCTACGAGGAGACGCGCGACCTGCGTCTGATCGGCGGTTATCGCGCCGGCAGCGATCCGGATCTCGACATGGCGATCAAGCAGGTTCCCATCATCTACGACGTGTTGCGCCAGACGCCGGGCGAGAAGCCCGCCGCCGATTCCTTCGCGGACCTGGCGTTGGCGCTGCGCAATGCGCCGGCCAACCAGCCGGCCGCCGGCAATGCGAGGGCAAGGGGGTAGACCATGACCGATTTCGACGCCGACAAGGCAGTCCCGCCGCTTCGGCGACCCGACCAGGAAGTCAGCAGCGTCACGGACCGGCTGCTCATCACCGCCGGCATCAGCCTTGCGGCCATGGCGGCCTTCTTTCCATGGTATGTGTTCCTCAATCCACAGGAATTCTCCGTTCCCCCGCTCTGGCAGGGAGACCGGCGCGACCTGCCGGAGACGCCGGCCCGCGAGGTGATGAGCGTTTCCCCGGCGGCGATGATCGATGACGACGATGCAGCGCCCCGCCGCGAGCTCGATCCGGTCAAGACCGCAACCGTGCCCAACCTCGGCCGCGAGGGCAGGTCCGGCACACCGGCAAACCCGCTCGAACAGCCGCTGCCGACCCCGAACGGCTTTCGCCTGATGCACGTCGCAAACGGCCGTGCGCTGATCGAGGACGCCTCGGGCATGTACATCGTGCGCGTCGGCTCGATCCTGCCCGACAACAGCCGGCTGGCCACGCTCGAGCAGCGCGACGGCAATTGGGTGATCGTCACCTCCAACGGCGACGTCTTCAAGCGCAACTGATTCGCAAACGCCCGTCCGGGCCTTCGACGAGCCGCCGCTCGCCCCGGCGGCTTTTCTGCGTCGAAGGGACCGTTTTCCCTGAGAATCGGGTGAGGATCCGGCATCTCGCGCACTGCAGCAACCCCGGCAAGTCCCACGCAAGATTAGGTCCCTAGGTTCGGGACAACAAAGTGGAGTTCGCCGTGACGCAACCAATCCAATTCTTCGAACTGGCATCCAAGCAGGCAGAGTGGCTCTCCGTGCGCCAGTCCGTGGTTGCCGGCAACATCGCCAACGCCAATACGCCCGGCTACATGGCCAAGGACGTGACGCCGTTCCAGTCGGTGCTGGAGAACGCCGGTATCCGCATGGCTGCGACCAATCCGATGCACTTCACCGAAGGGTCGCTGGCCAGCGAGGTCACCGACGTCGAAGCCAACGACGATGTCGGCGTCCAGATTTCCGGCAACTCCGTCGGGCTCGCCGAAGAACTGATGAAGCAGGGCCAGGTCAAGCGGGAGTATGAACTCAGCGCCGGCCTGGTCAAAGCGTTTCATCGCATGATGCTGATGACTGTCAGGACTTGAAAATGGATCCGCTTATTGCATCGATGAAAGTTGCAGCCTCCGGCCTGGAGGCGCAGTCCACCCGTATCCGCATCGTTTCGGAGAACCTGGCCAACGCCCGTTCGACCGGTGACGTGCCCGGCGCCGATCCCTATCGGCGCAAGACCATCACCTTCGTCGCCGAGCTCGACCGCAGCGTCGGCGCCTCGCTGGTGGAAGTCGACCGGCTGGCCGAGGACGAAAGCAATTTCACCGCCGAGTTCGATCCCGGCAACCCCGCGGCCGACGAGAAGGGCATGGTCAAGATCCCGAACGTCAACGTGCTGGTCGAAATGGCCGACATGCGGGAAGCCAACCGGTCCTATGAGGCCAATCTGCAAAGCATCCGCCAGTCGCGCGACCTCATCAGTGCGACGATCGATCTTCTGAGGGCATCGCAATGATTGAATCGCTGACGAGCGTTAGCAAGCTCACCTCTTCCTCGCCCCTTTCCGGCACCCTGACGGAGAACAGCGTCTCTTCCTCCAGCATCATGCAGCCGTCCGCGGCTGCGAACGCTGCCCAGCCCCTGAGCTTCTCTCAGATTATGGGGGACATGGCGACCGATGCGGTCGGCAGCCTGCGGGCGAGCGAGACGAAGTCCTTCGAGAGCGTCCAAGGCAAGGCCAACACGCGCGAAGTGGTTGATGCGGTCATGAACGCCGAGCAGACGCTCCAGACCGCGATCGCAATCCGCGACAAGGTGGTCACCGCCTATCTCGAAGTCGCCCGGATGCAGATCTGAAGGAACGTGCCATGAAAGCTCTTGCAATCGCCGCCACCGGCATGAACGCGCAGCAGACCAATCTCGAGGTCATCGCGAACAACATCGCCAACATCAATACGACCGGCTACAAGCGGGCCCGCGCCGAGTTCTCGGACCTGCTCTACCAGACCGAGCGCGCCCAGGGCGTGCCGAACCGCGGCAACGAGGCGATCGTGCCGGAAGGTGCCATCATCGGCCTCGGCGTGAAGACCGCCGCGGTACGAAACCTGCACCTGCAGGGCCAGCTCACCCAGACCGGCAACTCCTTCGACATGGCGCTGGTCGGCCGCGGCTGGTTCCAGATCGAAGCGCCGGACGGCACGGTCCTCTACACCCGCTCCGGCGCGTTCAACACGAACGCAGACGGCCAGCTCGTGACGCTCGACGGCTACTCCGTGACGCCCGGCATCGTGGTGCCGCAGGAGGCCACCGAGGTCACCGTCAACCGTTCCGGCCAGGTCTTCGCCACCGTGGACGGCGAACAGCAGGAACTCGGCCAGCTGACGCTTGCGACCTTCGTCAACGAGGCCGGCCTCGAGCCGCTGGGCGAGAACCTCTTCCGCGAGACGGAGGCCTCCGGCGACGCGACGGTCGGGGTCCCGGACGAAGCGGGCGTCGCCTATATCCAGCAGAACTACCTGGAAGCCTCGAACGTCGATCCGGTCAAGGAAATCACCGACCTGATCTCGGCCCAGCGCGCCTACGAGATGAACTCCAAGATCATCCAGGCGGCAGACGAGATGGCCAAGGTCGTCAGCCAGAACCTCCGCTAGCCGCGTGAGATGAGGGAGACATGATGTTTCGCCCGAGAAAGAACCTTGCACGAAAGCGCGCCGCCGGCCGGGCCGGGGCACTCCTGGCTTTCGCCTTGATCGCCGTGGCCGGAACCCTGGCGGTGCCGGCCGTGCCCGCTCTGGCCGACGGACGGTTCGCCGTCATTCCCAAGCGCACCATCTATCCGGGCGAACAGCTCGATGCGACCGAGCTGGAGGAAGTGGCGGTCACCAACCCGAACATCGCCCCCGGCTACGCCGAGCGGATCGAGGCCGTCAACGGCATGGTGACCAGGCGGACGCTCGTGGCCGGTCGCATCATCCTCGTCTCGTCGCTGCGCGAACCCTTCGCCGTCTCGCGTGGCAAGGCGGTTCGTCTCGTCTTCCGCAACGGCCCGCTGGTCATCACGGCCTCCGGATCGCCGCTGGACGATGCCGCGGTCGGCGATCTCATCAAGGTCCGCAACCTCGATTCCGGCGTGATCGTTACCGGCACCGTCATGGAGGACCGGACAGTGCACGTGGTGGCAAAATGACAAGAGCGTTCCTCACCCGCCTCGTGGGCGTCCTCGTCGGGCTGGCGCTTTCGATTGCGCCGGCGCATTCGGCCGCGCGCATCAAGGATGTGGCGTCGCTGCAGGCGGGCCGCGACAACCAGCTGATCGGCTACGGCCTCGTCGTCGGCCTGCAGGGCACGGGCGACAGCCTGCGTTCCTCGCCGTTCACCGAACAATCGCTGCAATCGATGCTGCAGAACCTCGGCATCAATACGCAGGGCGAGCGCTCGCGGGCGAGAAACATCGCGGCCGTGCTCGTCACGGCAACCCTGCCGCCGTTTGCAAGCCCGGGCAGCCGCATCGACGTGACCATCGGCTCGCTCGGTGATGCGACCTCGCTGCGTGGCGGCTCGCTCGTCATGACGTCTTTGACCGGTGCCGACGGCCAGATCTATGCCGTGGCGCAGGGTTCGGTCGTGGTCACCGGCTTCAACGCCCAAGGGGAGGCCGCAACGCTCCAGCAGGGTGTGACCACCGCAGGCCGCGTGCCGAACGGCGCGATCATCGAGCGCGAGCTGCCGGCCCGCTTCAAGGACGGTACCGATCTGGTGCTGCAGCTGCGCAATCCCGACTTTTCCACTGCCGTCGGCATGGCCGATGCGATCAACCGCTATGCCGGGACCCGCTACGGCGGCCGGATCGCCGATGCCCGTGATTCGCAGTCGGTCTATGTCCAGAAGCCGAAGCGCGCCGATCTCGCCCGCCTGATGGCGGAACTCGAGAACCTGGTGATCGAGACGGACGTGCCTGCACGCGTCGTCATCAACGAGCGCACGGGTACCATCGTCATCGGCCAGGACGTTCGGATCTCGGAGGTCGCGGTCAGCTACGGCACGCTGACGGTGCAGGTCACCGAGATGCCGCAGGTCGTCCAGCCGGCACCCTTCTCCGACGGCGTGACCGCGGTGGAACCGAACACCGACATCGTCGCCCAGCAGGACGGCGGCACGGTCGCCATCCTGAACGGCTCGAATCTCCGGACCCTTGTCGCCGGGCTCAACAGCATCGGTGTGAAGCCTGACGGGATCATCTCGATCCTGCAGGGGATCAAGTCGGCCGGTGCACTCCAGGCAGAATTGGTGCTGCAATGACGAACAGGAACGAACAGCTCCCCATCCTCCGGACCCTGCGCAGCCTGCTGCTGCCGGCAGCCGGCGCTCTCATGCTCGCCATTCCCGGCGCGCTGGCCGAGGGGCGGCCCGTCATCGTCACCAGCGCGGCTACGGCCGACGAGATACGCGAATTCTGCACCAACATCTCCGACAAGGCGCGCGACCAGCGCTACCTGCTGCAGAAGCAGGAACTGGAAAAGCTGCAGCAGGACGTGGACAGCCGGATCGCCACCCTCGAGGAGCGCCGCGCGGAGTATGAGGACTGGCTGAAGCGCCGCAACGATTTCCTCAAGGTCGCGGAAGCCGGCCTCATCGAGATCTACAAGAAGATGCCGGCCGATGCCGCCGCCGCCCAGCTCGAAAAGATCGATCCCGAGGTCGCCTCCGCGATCGTCATGAAACTCAATCCGCGCATGTCCGGCCAGATCCTGAGCGAGATGGAGGCCGAAAAGGCCGCGCGGCTCGCCAGTATCATCGCGGCCGCATCCGACCCGAATACCTCGAAGGACCCGTCATGAAGAAGCTAGCCCTCGCCATGATGGCCACCTCGCTCCTGTCCGGCTGCGCCAACCAGGCGCTGAGGGAAATCGGCCAGGCGCCGGCCATGAGCCCGATCGGCAGCGGCCTGCAATATTCGCAGACGCCGCAGATGGCCATGTACCCGAAGCAGCCGCACACCCGGATGTCCGGCTACTCCATCTGGAGCGATTCCCAGTCGAACCTGTTCAAGGATTCGCGCGCCATCAACGTCGGCGATCTCCTGACGGTGACGATCCGCCTGAACGACGAGGCGACCTTCGACAACAAGACCGATCGCAGCCGCACAAACAAGAGCGGCATGAATTTCTCCGTCGACGGCGAGGGCGATAATTTCTCGTTCGGCACCGACGGCGACCTGACCTACGGTTCGTCCACCAGCACCAAGGGCGACGGCAAGACCGAGCGGTCCGAAAAGCTGAACCTGCTCGTGGCCGCCGTCGTGACCAGCGTGCTGGAAAACGGCAATCTTCTGATCAGCGGCTCGCAGGAAGTGCGCGTGAACCACGAACTGCGCATTCTCAACGTAGCCGGCATCGTCCGGCCGCAGGATGTCGATTCGGACAACCGCATCTCCTACGACAAGATCGCCGAAGCCCGCATCTCCTATGGCGGCCGCGGCCGCCTGACGGAGGTGCAGCAGCCGCCATGGGGCCAGCAGCTCGTCGACCTGTTCTCGCCGATCTGATCGGCCCCTTCAAAAAGCAACAGACGGAATGCGGACATGGCGAACCAGGACCAGGACGACGAAGGCAAGAAGAAGCCGCCGCTCGTATTGACCATCGCGATCGTCGCCGGCCTCAGCGTCGCGGCCGGCGGCGGCGGCTGGTTCTTGGGCAACTTGCTTGCCCCACCCCCGGCCGAGCCCGAGGTTGCGGCTGCGGCAACCGTGACGGAAGCCGGCACGGCCGAGGACGGCGGAATTCCGCGCCTCGCCACCGAAGCCAACGGAATCGTGGCGCTCGAGCCCTTCACCAGCAATCTTGCCTATCCCGCCGACAACCTCGTGCGCATGGAGATTGCGCTCGCCTTCAACGGGCTTCCGGATCCCGTTATTGCCGAAGCGGTCCACCAGGACATCATGGCCTACATGCGCACCGTGTCGCTGCAGCAGATCCAGGGGCCGCGCGGCTTCCAATATCTCCGGGACGACCTGAAGGAGCGGGTTGACCTGCGCTCCGAAGGACGCGTAACCAACATCATGTTCCGGACCTTTGTGATCGAATGATTCGATTTTTCACGACGACCTTTGTTGCCATGATGGCGATGACCAGCGTGGCGCTTGCCCAGCAGACGCCGGCGCAATTGCTCACCACCCCGATCGACGGATCGGTCGCCTCCTGGATCATCCGCACCTTCGGGCTTTTGACCGTTCTCTCGGTCGCGCCGGGCATCCTGATCATGGTGACGAGCTTCCCGCGCTTCGTGATCGCCTTTGCGATCCTGCGCTCCGGCATGGGCCTCGCGACGACCCCGTCCAACATGATCCTGGTCAGTCTCGCCCTGTTCATGACCTTCTACGTCATGACGCCGACGTTTGACCGCGCCTGGGAGACGGGTATCCAGCCGCTGATTGCCAACCAGATCGACGAGGGCGAAGCGGCGCGGCGGGTTGCCGAGCCCTTCCGCGAGTTCATGACCGCGAACACGCGCGACGAGGACATGCAACTGTTCATCACGCTTGCCCAGGAGCGCGGCCAGACGGTGCTGGTGGACGGCAAGGTCGATTTGCGCGCCGTGATACCGGCCTTCATGATCTCGGAAATCCGGCGCGGCTTCGAAATCGGCTTCCTCGTCGTGCTGCCTTTCCTCGTCATCGACCTGATCGTCGCCACCATCGTCATGGCGATGGGCATGATGATGCTGCCGCCGACCTCGATCTCGCTGCCCTTCAAGATCCTCTTCTTCGTCCTGATCGACGGCTGGAACCTGCTCGTTGGCAGTCTGGTGCGCTCGTTCCAGTAACGGTAGCGCAGGCACCCCACCTTCACCACAGGCACGGCGTCTCTCCCGACCAACCGGCCGGCGCCGCGGTTTCCGCATGGATGCTTTCGCTTGCGGAGAGACTGATTCCCGACAGGTCGCTCCGGCCGGGGAGCGCGCCCGCGGTGGTGCGCGCGAGGGCGCGCGCTTGACTTCCTACTGGATCGGCGTCGTGCGGACGGGCAGGGCGGGCACGTCGAAGTGGTCGGGGTCCAAACCGCTTCGTGCGCGATCGCGCATCATCTCGTAGGCTGCCTCGAGGTGGAGGCGGAAGCGCTCCGAATCGAACAACGGGGCGACGAGGCGGTTCTGTTGCAGCTTCGCCCGGCACGCCGCCAGGCTCTCCGGGTTCTCGTAGCAGGATACGGCAAGATCGACATAGGCGTCTTTGTCCTCCGCAACGAGCTCCGGCAGGTTCATCGCATGCAGCAGGCTCTCGCTGACGCGCGAGGCGAAGTTGGTGCCCTTGACGGTGATGACGGGCAGGCCGCCCCAGAGCTGTTCCGATGTCGTGGTGTGGCCGTTGACCGGGAAGGTGTCGAGGCCGACGTCGGCTGCCTGAAGACGATTGAGGTGCTGCTCGTACTCCATCTTCGGCGTGAACAGAATTCTCTCCGCCGCGATCTTCTCGCTCTTGAACTTCTTCAGGATGTTCTCCCGCGACCGCTCCGACACCGCCAGCAGCAGCAGGCTGCTCTCGGGCGAACGCTTGAGGATCCGCGCCCAGAGCTCGATCACCTCGGGGGAGATCTTGCGGTTGTGGTTGAAGGAGGCGAACAGGAACCTGTCCTGTGGCAATGCGAGATCGGCCCGGCCTTGCGGGCGCAAGGGCGGACGGTTGGTCGAATCGTTGGGCTGATACGTGTCCGGAAGCCTGCAGAATTTCTCGTGGTAGTGCGGCTTGGACGAATCCGGCAGGACGTGGCGGTCCCCGATCACGTAGTCGAGATCGATGTTTGCGGTCGAGCCGGGAAAGCCGAGCCAGGCGACCTGGATCGGCGCTGCCTGATGGTTGAGGATCCCGGGCCGGCCGTCCTTCGTGTGGCCCTTGAGGTCGATGAGAATATCGACCTGGCTTTCGCGTATCGCCGATGCCGCTTCCATGTCCGACATGTCGGCCACCCGCACGATCCCGCCCCAGGCGCTGCGCTCTGCGTCGTTCATTTGCAGCAGGCGGGACGGCGTGTAGCAGAAGAGCGTGATGTCGAACTTGTTCCTGTCGTGCCGTTCGAGCACGCTTCGCAGCAGTTTCATCGTCGCGTGATCCGACCAGAGATCGGATGAAAGATAGCCGATCCTGATCTTGTCCGACCAGGCATGCCTCATGGCCCGTCGAAGAGTAGTCGCGTTCTCCGGGAGTGTCGGTAATTTGTAGGTCGCAAGCCGGTTTGTTCCCTCATCCCCGCACCAGTGCAGATTTGGCCACGGCCCTTCGTGGTCAAGGAAACCGAGGTTGCCGCTTTCGATTGCCGCCATGATGATCGGCTCGTGCCTGGCGATGGCCTCGTAGTCGTTCAGTTCCCTTGCCATCTGCAGGTAGATGGAGCGAACGACATTGTTCCCCGGGATTTTCTCGAGAATCTTCCGGGTTGTAACAAGGTCGTTTTCATTGCCCAGCTCGTTGGTCAGGAGTTGGCTGGCCAGGACGAGATGCTGCGGATTGGCGCTCGCCAGCAACGGCTTCCGTATCCCCTCGAGAATGTCGCGTTCGCCGCGCTTGAGGAAGATCGTCGCCAGGACGTAGGCCACATCGGGGTCGGACGGCGCTTTCTCGAAAAGCCGCTTGGCGGCGACGAGCGCCTCATCGTCTCTGCCGCCTTCGAAATGAAGCATCATCGCCTTCCGGCGATATTCGGTGGCGTTGGCATCTTCCTGATCGGCGGCCATGTCGAAGACCATGGCCGCGTCGGATTTCATCCCCACTTTCAGCATGGTCCTGGCAAGAAGCGCGTAGGTCTTGCCGTCCCTCTGGACCTCAAGCAGCTTGTTCAGCACCGAAAGGGCCTGTCCGTATCGCCCTTTCTGATATTCCTTTGATGCGGCGGCGAATGAGATGGTCGTGGACAAGATGCGACGCTCCGTTTGAAAGACATCCTGCAGGCAGTGACGCGGGTTCGCGCCTTCGGCCACGTTGGGGATTGGCGACCTATAGGGAATGAAGCTTGCGTGTATCCGTCCTCTCGCGGGCGCGCAGGCGCGGATGATGCTGGCCATGGTCAATTGTAGCCTGAATTAGACTTACAATTTTAACCATATAAACTTGCGGACCATTAACTATAGATTTTGGGACGCGGCGCGAAAACCGCGAAATTAATCAACGCGAAAGCTTTGGGCGAGATATTCCTTCCCGACACGACAGGTTTGGTTTCTCAACCCAAATAATGAAACCAAGTGGCATGAAGTCGATCCGTCGTCGCCGGTAGGATTAAGGGAGCCCGGCATGTCCCCACAAAGTATTTCGTTCAAAGGGACAAACGAATATGGCAAGCATTCTCACCAACGCTAGCGCAATGTCTGCTCTCCAGACCCTGCGTAACATCTCCAGCAACCTGGAAACCACGCAGAACCGTATCTCCTCGGGCCTGCGCGTCGGTACCGCAACGGACAACGCCGCCTACTGGTCGATCGCAACCACCATGCGCTCCGACAACGGTGCACTCTCTGCTGTCAGCGAGGCAATGGGCCTCGGCGCCGCCAAGGTCGATACCGCCTATGCCGGTCTCGAATCCTCGATCGACGTCATGCAGGAGATCAAGAACAAGCTGGTCACTGCCCAGGAATCTTCGGCTGACAAGTCCAAGATCCAGGAAGAAATCACCCAGCTGCAGGACCAGCTGAAGGCGATCGCCGACGCCTCCTCCTTCTCCGGCGAAAACTGGCTGAAGGCTTCCGTCAGCGCGACCAACGGCGCCAACGTCGCAACGGCTGAAACGGTCACCAAGCAGGTCGTCGGTTCGTTCACCCGCGACTCCTCCGGCAACGTCAAGGTTCAGTCCATCGACGTCGACTTGGACACGAGCAACGTGCTGTTCGACACCAGCGGCAACAAGATGGGCATTCTCGACCAGGACGCCCTGCAGGCTGATGTCGCCAAGGTCAACGGCAGCTACTACACGGCCGTCGACTCGACGGTTGTCACCGACGCATTCTCGGAGAACGCCGACGGCATCTGGACCGATGGAACCGACTTCTACATCAAGGCCGACGAGAACAAGTGGGTCGAGGTCACGAGCGCGACCGACAAGACGGTCACGGCAACCGAGCAGACCACGATTGCGAACGTCTTCGCAGCCGGCACATCGGTTTCGGAATTCGACATCTCTGACATGGATGCCCTGAAGGGTGCTCTCGGCGACGCGACCATGACCGATGCGGATGCCATCGACCGGATGATCAGCCACATCGACGGCCAGCTCGAAGCAGCCACCAGCGCTGCTGCCGACATGGGTTCGGTCTCGATGCGCCTCGACCTGCAGGAAGAGTTCGTTTCCAAGCTCTCGGACTCCATCGAACGCGGCGTAGGCCGTCTGGTGGATGCCGACATGAACGAGGAATCGACCCGCCTCAGCGCCCTGCAGACGCAGCAGCAGCTCGCCATCCAGGCGCTCTCGATCGCCAACAGCGACTCGCAGAACATCCTGTCGCTCTTCCGCTAAGACAATGGCGGCTCCCGGAAACGGGAGCTGCTTCTTCTACCCCGGCATGGCGGTGACTTTCCGCTGTGCCGGCAGTGCAAGGAAAGATGGATCGATGCCGGGGAGGCTGACCCCCGTCACAGATCGTCAGGAAGCCGCATCCGGAAACGGGTGCGGCTTTATCGTTTTTTTAAGCAAGTTCTGACACGCGCACGGGCGCGCAAAGGTTGCAAAATTTTTTGAAGGACACCGCCTTTCTCGTTGCTCTTAGCCCTTCTTTAACCATCCTGCGATTATCTAGGGCCATCGAAGCGACGGGTTAACCCCAAGCATAATAAAGGGTTAACAAGCATGATGTTGACCGTCGTTCGCCGGTAAAACCGGAATGTCCCTTCCTAGTCAGCCATTAAGGGGCAATCAACTATGACGAGCATTCTCACCAACATCGCAGCCATGTCCGCTCTCCAGACGCTGCGCTCCATCAACTCCAGCATGGAAGAAACCCAGGCGCGCGTTTCTTCGGGTCTGCGCGTTGGCGAAGCCGCCGATAACGCAGCCTACTGGTCGATCGCAACGACCATGCGTTCGGACAATGGTGCACTCTCCGCCGTCCAGGACGCTCTCGGCCTCGGCGCCGCCAAGGTCGACACCGCCTATGCCGGTCTCGAATCCTCGATCGACGTTATCGAAGAGATCAAGAACAAGCTCGTCGCCGCCCGCGAAACCGGCGTCGACAAGTCCAAGATCCAGGAAGAAATCACCCAGCTGCAGGGTCAGCTGAAGTCGATCGCCGACTCCGCTTCCTTCTCCGGCGAAAACTGGCTGAAGGCCGCCGTCAGCGCGACCGCCGGTGCGGATGTCGCAACGGCTGAAACCGTCACCAAGCAGATCGTCGGTTCGTTCACCCGCGACTCCGCCGGCAACGTCAAGGTTCAGTCCATCGATGTCGACCTGGACTCGAGCAACGTGCTGTTCGATACCAGCGGCAACAAGATGGGCATTCTTGACCAGGACGCCCTGCAGGCTGACGTAGCCAAGGTCAACGGCAGCTACTTCACGGCCGTCGACTCGACGGTTGTCACCAGCGCCTTTGCCGAGAACGCCGACGGCATCTGGACCGATGGAACCGACTTCTACATCAAGGCCGACGAGAACAAGTGGGTCGAGGTCACGGGTGCAGCCGACAAGACGGTCACGGCGACGGAGCAGACCACGATCGCCACCGTCTTCGCATCCGGTACGTCTGTCTACGAGCTCGACATCTCCGACCTGGACGCCGCCCGGACCGCCCTGGGCGTCGCCACGCTGACCGACGAGGACATCATCGACCGGTTGATCAGCCACGTCGACCGCCAGCTCGAAGCAGCCACCAGCGCTGCCGCCGACATGGGCTCGGTCGCCATGCGCCTCGACCTGCAGGAAGACTTCGTCTCCAAGCTGACCGACTCGATCGACTCGGGTGTCGGCCGCCTGGTGGATGCAGACATGAACGAGGAATCGACCCGCCTCAGCGCCCTGCAGACGCAGCAGCAGCTCGGCATCCAGGCGCTCTCGATCGCCAACTCCTCTTCGGAAAACATCCTGTCGCTCTTCCGTTAATCGCAAACGGTTCGATAGATCGAAAATCAACTGGCCGCGCCTCGAAAGGGGCGCGGTTTTCATGTTCCGGAGGCAGAAAATCGCTGGCGCTACACCAAGATCGGTAAACCCTGTTTAACTTTCATTAACCATGTTCGCATTATCTGGTGCCATCGAAACGATGGGTTAACCAAGACGAAGAACGGGTTAACGGGCATCAGGCCATTCCATCGTTCCCGGCAATCCCGGGATGTCCCTTTTCAAATCAGCCACTGAAGGGGCAATTTTCCAATGACCAGCATCTTGACGAACAATGCGGCCATGGCCGCACTCCAGACACTCCGCTCTCTCGACGACAGCATGGAAGAAACCCAGGCGCGCGTCTCCTCCGGCCTGCGCGTAGGCACCGCCTCCGACAATGCCGCCTACTGGTCGATCGCAACGACGATGCGTTCGGACAACGGCGCGCTCTCCGCCGTCCAGGACGCCCTCGGCCTCGGTGCCGCCAAGGTCGACACTGCATATGCCGCGATGGAAAGCGCGGTCGATGTGGTCACGGAAATCAAGAACAAGCTCGTTGCCGCCCGCGAAACCGGCGTCGACCGCAGCAAGATCCAGGAAGAAATCCAGCAGCTTCAGGACCAGCTGAAGTCGATCACCGACTCGGCATCCTTCTCGGGCGAAAACTGGTTGAAGGCCGCCGTCAGCGCGACCAACGGCGCCGATGTCGCAACGGGCGAATCGATCGTCAAGCAGGTGGTCGGCTCGTTCCTTCGCGACTCCGCCGGCAACGTCAAGGTCCAGTCCATCGATGTCCCGCTGGACAGCGGCAATGTGCTGTTCGACACCAGCGGCAACAACATGGGCATCCTTGACAAGGACGCGCTGCAGTTCGACGTCGCCAAGGTCAACGGCAGCTACTACACGGCCGTCGACTCGACGGTTGTCACCAGCGCCTTTGCCGAGAACGCCGACGGCATCTGGACCGATGGAACCGACTTCTACATCAAGGCCGACGAGAACAAGTGGGTTGAGGTCACGGGTGCAGCCGACAAGACGATCACGGCAGCCGAGCAGACCACCATCGCCAACGTCTTCGCTGACGGTACCTCCGTCTACGAACTCGACATCGCCGATCTGGATACCGCAAAGACCAATCTTGGTGATGCAACACTCACCGACGAAGATGTCATCGACCTGCTGATCAGCCACGTCGACCACCAGTTGGAAGCCATCACCAGCGCCACCGCCGCACTTGGCTCCATCTCCATGCGCATCGGCATGCAGGAGGACTTCATCTCCAGGCTGACCGACTCGATCGACAGCGGCATCGGCCGCCTCGTCGATGCGGACATGAACGAGGAATCGACCCGCCTCAGCGCTCTGCAAACGCAGCAGCAACTCGGCATCCAGGCGCTTTCGATCGCCAACACCGCATCCGAAAACATCCTGTCGCTCTTCCGTCAGTAAGCGGCGCCCCCGGCTAGGGGCGGCTTCGTCCCGCGCTGAAGGAGAAACCCCGCGGTTCCGAAAGGAGCCGCGGGGTTTGCTGTTGCGGCCGGAAATGCCCCGATTTCGGCGTGCGCCCATGCGCCGGGTTCTGCCGCATGCCAAAATCTGGGCGCTGCGACCCCAGGCATGCCTTGCGCCAGGCTTGCGCGATTGTCGAATGTTTACGCTTTCTCAACGAACCTTCCCTGCTCATCGACGGCGTTAACTTTTTGTTAACCATTCGGCCGTTAAGCATTCGTTAAGAATGATGGACTGTCGCCCAGGGCAAACGGTTGGCGACAGCGCGCATGACGCGAATCCACCGTTGCCGGTGCTCTCACTCCGGCCTGCAATCTCTCTCCGAGACAAGGCATAGACGATGGCTAGCATATTGACCAACGCGGCCGCGATGGCGGCGCTGCAAACCCTCCGTTCAATCGATCGCAGCTTCGAAACCACCCAGGCACGCGTCTCCTCCGGTCTCAAGGTAGAGACCGCCGCCGACAACGCCGCCTACTGGTCGATCGCGACCACCATGCGCTCGGACAACCGCGCGCTCGCGACCGTTCAGGACGCGCTCGGCCTCGGCGCTGCCAAGATCGACACCGCCTATGCGGCCATGGAAAGCGCCATCGAGGTCGTCCAGGAGATCAAGTCCAAGCTCGTCGCCGCCTATGGCGTCGGCACGGACCGGTCCAAGATCCAGGAAGAAATCAACCAGTTGCAGCAGCAGCTGAAGAGCATTTCCGAATCGGCCTCCTTCTCGGGCGAGAACTGGCTGCAGGAAGATATCAGCGACGTCACGGGCACCACGGCGACGCCTGTCACGGTCACCAAGCAGGTCGTGGCCTCCTTCATCCGAAACGCGTCCGGCACGGTCGGCGTGACGACCGTCGACTATCCGTTGAACGAGGACACCGTCCTGTTCGATACCGGCGGCGGCAATCTCGGTATCCTCGACAAGCTGGCGATGAACGGCACAACGTCGCTCGACTTCTCCGTGGTGACGCTGGACATCACCGATCTCGGCACTGTCGCCCTGCAGCTCGACATCGCAGAACCGCCAGGACCGCACGACGATGTCGACGCCCTGGACGCAATGACCCAGTTCGTCGATGAGCAGCTCGAGGCCATGACGAGCGCCGCCTCGAGCCTGGGCTCGATCCAGAGCCGCATCGACATGCAGGAGGATTTCGTCGCAACGCTGATCGACACGATCGATACCGGCGTCGGACGCCTCGTGGACGCGGACATGAACGAGGAATCGACGCGACTGAAGGCGCTGCAAACCCAGCAGCAGCTGGCCATCCAGTCGCTCTCGATCGCCAATACCAACTCGCAGAACATTCTCCAGCTGTTCCAGCAGTAACAGGCAGTTCGGCACGTGGATCGTGTTGCGGGGCCACTTTGGTCCCGGCGATCGCACGCGCATCCAGACCGGGCGCCGAGGTCAACGGCGCTTCGGGATGCTTGGGCCGCGCGACTTGCCCTGGCGCGGCCCAAGACCTTCCGTCCGGCCCTTCATCCTCGCACAAGTTTGACCGTCTAGCTTCGCAACCTGCAGTCAGGAAGATTGTGCGCCGGCAGCCGTATCCGGCCGGCGCGAAGTCCAAGGAGACATGGCAGCTGTGTGGAAGCGTGGGAATGAATCGGGGCAGGGGGCATGGTCGGGTTGCAGGAAGCGCGCCGCCTCGTCTGCGCTGCGGACGGGCACGTCGAAGGACGCGGCGCGATGAGTTTGCAGCTTGCAAGATATCTGAAGGATTTCAGCGAGCCGCGGCGGCCGCAGCCGTCCTTCCTGCATGACGGTGCATTCGCCCGACCCGGAAGTCTCGCCGAGGAGCCCGCGTTCGATTTGTCCGCGCCCGAACCCCAGATCGACGTCGAAGCGGAGCGCGAGCAGGCCTTTGCCGCCGGACGTGCCGAAGCGGAAGCAGAACTCGGCGCCCGCCACCAGGCGGAGATCGAAGGACTGCGCAAGGCCCACGCGGCTGAAATCGAAGCGCTGCGCGATCACCTCGAGAGGCACTCGGCGGCCATGATCGCCGAAAGGTTCACGACGATGACCGATATGCTCGCCGATCTCGTGGCGAGCCAGGCGGCAAACGTTCTGGCGCCGGTGCTCGACGAGGTGCTAGCCCGGCAGGCGGTCGCGGATCTGGCGACGATGATCCGTGCCGGTCTTCCGGAAGGAGACGGCATCGTCGTGACGGTCAAGGGCCCGTCGCATCTGTTTGAACAATTGAAGCTGCAATTCGTGGAAGGCGCTCCGATGGTCCTGCGACACCTGGAGGCGGACGATCTCGATCTTGCAGCGGAGTTCGGGGACACGGTCCTGGTGACGCGGATGGCGGCCTGGGCTGATACCGTACGCAGGGTGCTGGCATGAGCGAAGGCGAAAATCACCACAACGGCAAGAACGAGATCATCATCGTCAAGCGGTATAGCGATCACGAGGGCGATCACCACGCCGCCGCCTGGAAGATCGCTTACGCGGACTTCATGACCGCGATGATGGCGTTCTTCCTCGTCATGTGGCTGATCAATGCGGCGAACGAGGAGACCAAGGCCTCCGTCGCTTCCTATTTCAATCCGATCAAGCTGACTGATGACAAGCCGGCGGACAAGTCTCTCAAAAAGCCCGGAAAGCAGGCCGAGGGAGAGGACACGCAGGACAAGTCGAACAGCGACGGCGAGAAGCAGTCGCAATCCCATGGCGCCGAGCAGGGCAAGCAGCAGAGCACGACCGCGGGCGACGAAAGCCAGTATTCGCAGGCCGATTTCTTCCAGAACCCGTATTCCGTCCTCTCCGAGATCGCCCAGGAAGTCGGGCAGCAGGCCAATGTCAGCGCGAAGGGTGACGGCGGCGCGTCCGATGCCGGTCCGGCGACCGGCGCTGCCGGCGGCGAAGCCTATCGCGATCCCTTCGACCCGGACTTCTGGACGCAACAGGTCGAGATCAGCCAGGCGACCAGCGCCGGTAGCGAAAGCGTATCGACGCCGGCAGAGACCGCCAGCGCCGACGCGGCCGGAAAGCCGGAGGACGCAGCCGGCAAGGACGCGGCCGACGCCGCCAGGCAGGAAGCCGACGCGAAGGAACTGCAGCAGGAGATCGTGCAGAACATCGGCTCCCTCGGCAAGCTCGCCGAAGGCCTGACGGTGACGCCTTCGGAAGGCGGGCTTCTCGTCAGCCTGATGGACCAGTCGGATTCGGCGATGTTCACCGTCGGATCGGCACTACCGAACAAGGAGATGGTGATTGCGATGGAGAAGATCGGCAAGATCCTCTCCGAGCGGGAAGGCGCGGTCGCAATCCGCGGCCATACCGACGCTCGTCCGTTCCGTGGGAACGGCGACAACTGGCAGCTTTCCTCGGCGCGCGCCCAGAGCGCCTACTACATGCTGGTCCGTGGCGGGCTCGACGAGAAGCGCGTCAGCCAGGTCAGCGGCTTTGCCGACCGCCGCCCGCAGGTGCCGGAAGATCCGATGGCGGATGCAAACCGCCGCATCGAGATCCTCATCCAGGCAAACGAGGGCTAGCGCGATGAGGCCGCCAAGGGGGCTTGCGACATTCGGACTGGCGCTGGCTGCGGGCTTCGGGCTCGCAGCGTCGGCGTATGCCCAGAACATGGAGGATCTCGCGCCCTACAAGATGATCCGCTCGCTGCAGTACGTGCAGGACACCGTGGTGATGGGCGACCACTCCGCCATGGAGATGCAGCGCTTTATGCTGTCGACCATCGACGAGCGTCTGCGTACGGCCGATCCCTCGATCTTTGCCGACCCTCGCAACGTCGATGCTGCGCTGGTCTATGCCATGAGCGGCGGCAATCCCGAGACGCTTGAGCTTCTGGCGAAGAACGACGTGTCCGGTCATTTCGACCAGCGCATCACCGAATCCGTCCGCAACTATATCAGCGGTCGCGGTGCGGCCAGCACGCGGACGGTCGCCGAGATCTTCCCCGAATACAAGAACCTCGAGATCGCGCCCTATCTGGCGCTCGTCTCGGCCAATTCGGTCCTTCGCAAGGACCCCAACCTGGCCCTGACCTATTTCGACTGGGCGCGCCTGATCGCTCCCGGCACGATCGTCGAGGAGGCCGCGCTGCGCCGCTCGATTTATGTCGCCGAACAGAACGGCATGGTCGACAAGGGCGTCGCCTATGCCAGCCGATACGCCCGCAGGTTCCTGCATTCGCCCTATGCGAGCCAGTTCGCCGATCTCTTCGTCAAGCTCGCCGTGGAGAACTTCGAAAAGATCGGCGAGGAGACCATTCAGGAAATCCTGTCATTCATGGACGAGCCGCGTCAGCGGGAAGTCTATCTGCGCATGGCGCGCCTATCGGCGATCTCCGGGAAAAGCAGGCTCGCGGCCGTTGCCGCCGAAAGGGCGCAGGCCCTCACCAGCGACGGTGACGAGGGACCGCGGACGCTGGCCGATCTCTACTCCGGCCTCGCTTCCATTTCGTCCTCCGATGTCACCCAGGCCATGGAGCGGCTGTCGGCGATCCCCGATGACGACCTGTCGGCGAAGGATCGCGCCCTGAAGGAGGCCGCGCGCCAGATTGCCGAGGAGGTTCTGCGTCCGCCGGTGCTCACCGTAGACGCGCCGGCACCAGAGTTGGAGCCCGTAGCTGCGGCGGCCGGTCAGGATGCGCCGGATCCGGCCGAAAATGTAAGCGAAGACGAACGCATGAGCCCGATCGCCGTTGCGGCCGAACCGGCCGCGCAGGATCCGGCGGCGGATGCATCGGCTTCGCCGACACCAGAAGAAGCAGCCATTGGGGAGCCGCAAAAGGCGGCCGATCCCGCCTTCGACGGATTCGTTGCGACGGGACGATCGAAACTCGACGAGATCGACAAACTCCTGGAGGGAGAGGGAAGTTGACCAGTATCGACACGAGCACTTTGAGCCAGGTTGAGGCGAGGACAAGCCGTGGCACCGGCAAATCGAAGACGGACGGTGACGCCAAGGGGCAGTTTTCCGAAACCTTCGACCGCGTCTCGACAAAAGGCAGCGGCTCGGCGTCGCAGGGCCGAAAGAGCCTCGCCGATGCGGGAATGGAGCAGGACGGTGCTGAGACGCTCTCCCTGAAGGTGCAGACGACAGACGGCGACAGCGATCAGGCGACGTCCGTGTCGTTGCTGCAGCGAATCCCGGCGGAGCTCCTGGAAAAGACGCGGCCGTCGTCGACGACGGCGGATCTCGGCGCGGACGCGCCGGGCAAGGTGACGGCTCCGGCCGAAGCAGCGGAGGTGCCCTTGCCCACGGAGGCGATTGCCGGGCTGCCAGCGATGGGTGCGGACGAGACCGGGCAGCCGGAGGGCACCGGCACCGACGAAAGTGACGATGGCGATGCCGGCGACGCGCTGGACAGCCTGTTTTCGATGCTGACGGGGGAGCAGTCGAGCCAGCCGGCGGCAGGAACGCCGCCCGGGGTGATTGCGGCTGCGGCAAGCCAGGCGCAGGCCGTCCAGGGCGGCAAGGCGGGGCAGGTGGCGACCGGCGGAGATTCCACCGAGGCCATGCTCGGCATTCCGGGTGGCCGGGCCGGCACTGCGGCTGTGCTGCCTGCCGGTGCAGCGCAGGACGGGGCCGAAGCTGGAGCACAGGCGGCCAATGCGGCCGGCGGCGACACCGATCAGATCTTCCGGCTGGTGCGCGCCGACGGCAAGGCGACGTCGCTCGAAATCGCGATCGGTGGCAAGGGCGAGGGGTCGGCGGTGTCCGAGCAGGCCAGGCTGCCGGGCGGCATCGAGTCCGTTGCAGTGCTGGACTCGCGCAGATATCTGGGCCTGGCCCCGCAGGGCAACATCTCGGCCGTGACGTCCGCCATTGCGCAGGACCCCTCGTGGGCTGCCGCATTGGCCGAGCAACTCGACAGTGCACCGGACGTGACCGGCAAGGTCGTCAATACGCTCAAGATTCAACTCCAGCCGATCGACCTCGGCACGGTCACGGCCTCGTTGAGGCTGCAGGGCGACACGCTGATCGTCGACCTGAAGGTCGAGACGGGCAAGGCCTTCCGCAACCTCAGCGACGACCACGACGCGATCGTCAAGGCGCTGCGCGGCCACGGCTTCACCATCGACCAGGTCAGCGTCCAAATGGCGCCGACGACCGACCGTGGCGGCAGCGCCGCGGGGCAGGGGAATTCGCAGGGGGATTCGCAGGCGCAGTTCGCCGAGCAGCAGCAGGCGCGCGAAGGCGGCAGCGGACGCCAGCAGGGCGGCGAGTCCCGCCAGGCCGCCAACACAGCATTCAACGAAGGACCGGCGCATGAATATGGCCAGGTGGATAACCTCACTAGCAATGACCAGCGCCGTGGCTCTGGTGGCGGGGTCTTCCTCTGAGGCGAAGGCGTCCACGGGCAGTTGCGAGCGCGAGATCCTCTCGGCTGCCTCGAAGTACGGCATCCCGGCGGGCATCCTCTATTCGGTCGGCCTCGCCGAGACCGGCCGGAAGGGATCGCTGCAGCCTTACGCGCTGAACATCGAGGGCAAGGCCTACTTCGCCAGCAGCGAACGCGAGGCGCTGCAAAGGTTCCAGCAGGCTCGGGCCGGCGGCGCGAAGCTGATCGACCTCGGCTGCATGCAGATCAACCATCACTTCCACGGCTCGGAGTTCTCCTCGCCGGCGGAAATGCTGAACCCGCGCCGCAACGTCGAATATGCTGCGCGCTTCCTGTCCGAACTGCATGCGCGACACGAGACCTGGACCATGGCGGTCGCCCGCTATCATGCCGGTCCGAACAACGATCCGGCACAGAAGCGCTATGTCTGCCGCGTGATCGCCAACCTGGTCGCGACGGGCTATGGCAGCTGGACGCAGAACGCCCGCACCTTCTGTCACTGATTCAATCAAAAATTGAAAAAGGCGCCTTCGCCCAAATGTGGCGGCAATGGGCGCACTTTAAGGCTGGCAAGGATTGAATCCCATGGCCGTTAACTTTTCCACCATGAAATAGTCGTAGATCGCGCATGACCCACTAGATGTAGATCAAATCGCCTCCAAGTGGTTAATCAATTATTAAATAAATCAGATGATTTTATCTAATTGCCGCTGATTCCCACGATTCGTACCACTCTCTTAACGAAGCACCACACTGATTCGGAGGCGGACGAATGATCGTAGTGGTTGATGAGCGCGAGCTCGTTAAGGACGGGTATACTTCACTCTTTGGTCGCGAGGGCGTGCCCTCGACGGGCTTTGATCCGAAGGAATTCGGGGAATGGGTCAGTTCGGCTGCGGACAGCGATCTGGACGCCGTCGAGGCGTTCCTGATCGGCCAGGGCCAGCAGACGATGGAACTGCCGCGGGCGATCCGGGATCGTTCCCAGGCGCCGGTGATCGCAGTCAGCGACACCCCGTCGCTGGAGACGACGCTGGCCTTCTTCGATTGCGGCGTGGACGATGTCGTCCGCAAGCCGGTGCATCCGCGCGAGATCCTGGCCCGGGCCGCGGCGATCCGCCGGCGGCTGAAAGCGCTGGCCAACTTCACTGATATCGGACCGATCCGGGTCTACTCGGACGGTCGCGACCCGGAGATCGAGGGATCGGTGTTTCCCCTGCCGCGGCGCGAACGCCGCATTCTCGAATACCTGGTCGCAAACCGCGGCCGTCGCCTGTCGAAGACGCAGATCTTCAACGCGATCTACGGGATCTTCGACGAGGACGTCGAGGAGAACGTGGTCGAAAGCCACATCAGCAAGCTTCGCAAGAAGCTCCGCAAGAAGCTCGGCTTCGATCCGATCGATTCGAAGCGCTTCCTCGGCTACTGCATCGACTGGAGCTGATTGCCGTGCGGGCCGCCCCTGCGGCCTGCGCACAAAACGCGGCGGTGGCGCAAGGCCACCGGCATACAGCCTCACGCAAGGCACACCTCATACTCTCGTCCCATATTTGAATAGCGAGGAATCAAAGCATGAGCCTCTACGGAACCATGAGAACCGGCGTTTCGGGCATGAATGCCCAGTCAAACCGTCTGAGCGCGGTCGCCGACAACATCGCGAACGCCAACACCACGGGCTACAAGAAGGCCTCGACCCAGTTTTCATCGTTGATCCTGCCGTCCACCGGCGGGGCCTACAATTCCGGCGGCGTCACCACCGACGTCCGCTACTCGATCTCCGCGCAGGGCACGTTCACCTATACGACCTCGGCGACGGACCTTGCCATCAACGGCAACGGCTTCTTCATCGTCCAGGGAGCCGATGGCGTCGAGTACCTGACCCGCGCCGGTGCCTTCACGCCGATGGATGACGGATCGTTGCGCAACACCGCCGGCTACAAGCTGATGGGCTACGAATATTCCTCGACGGCCGATCCGACGATCGTCATCAACGGCTACGACGGCCTCTCCGAGATCAATCTCTCCGACGGCGCGCTCACGGCGACGCCGTCGACGGAAGGCGAGCTGGCTGTGAACCTGCCCTCCAACGAGGCGCATCCCTACAGCAAGGCGACCTCGCTGGTCGCCTATGACAGCCTCGGCAACACCCGCAAGCTGGACTTCACCTATTCCACGACCGCCACTGCCGGCGAGTGGGACCTGACGGTGACCTACACCGATCCGGTCAGCGGAACGGTCACGACGCTCGCCGCCGAGACCCTGGAATTCGACAACACGGGCAACCTGATCACGCCTGCTGACGGTATGCTCTCCACTGCCGGCATGACCTTCGGGGTCGGTGCCGGTGCGCCGGAACTCAGCGCGCTCGACATCAACCTGGCCGGAACGACGCAGCTGAATAAAGAGTTTGGCGCAGATGGCGACATCAACGGCAGCGAACCCAGCGAAGTCTCCGGCTACGAGATCAGCGACGATGGCATCCTGTCGGTGAAGTACGACAACGGCGACCTGATCCCCAAGTTCCGCATCGCCATGGCCAACGTCCAGAGCCCGGACAACCTGACGCCGCTCGCCGGCAACATCTACTCGCAGAGCAACGAGTCCGGCGTCATCGTCATGGGTTATGCCGGCAACAGCGGCTACGGGACGATCCTCTCGGGCGCGCTGGAAGATTCCAACGTCGATATCGCCGAGGAACTGACCAGCATGATCGAGTCCCAGCGCAACTACACGGCCAACTCGAAGGTCTTCCAGACCGGCTCCGAACTGATGGACGTTCTCGTCAACCTCGTACGCTGACGGTAACGGCAACTTCAATAGAACGGTAGGTTGATACGATGTCGCTTTCAACGGCAATAAAGATTGCCCAGTCAAGCTTTTCGAACACGGCGCTGCAGACAGCGGTCGCGTCGAACAACATTGCCAATGCGAGCAACACCGCATACAACCGCCGTGCCGCCGTTCTGGCTTCCGCAGCAAGCGGAGCCACGGTCGTCCACACCTACCGCGCCCAGAACGACGCATTGCAGAAGCAGAACCTGCTCAGCATTTCCAAGTCATCTGCGCAGGACACCACGCTCGCCGGCCTGGAGCGCATCAGAAGCACTCTGGGCGGCGACGACTACGAACTCTCCGTCGGCAACTACCTGGCGACGCTGCGCGACAATCTCCAGACCTTTGCCGACCGGCCGAGCGAGCAGTCGCTTGCCGAGACGGTCGTCGCAAATGCCGTCGATGTGGCAAACGCCCTGAACTCCTCCTCGGCGGACGTCCAGCAACTGCGTGCCGAGGCTGACGCCGACATCGCTCTTGCCGTCGGCGAGCTCAACGGGCTGCTTGCGGAATTCAAGACCTACAACGACCAGGTCAAGGCGGGGACCGCGGCCGGCACCGATGTCAACGACGCGCTCGACCAGCGTGACAAGCTCCTGGGCCAGATCTCGGAGATTGTCGGTCTCACCACGGTGACGCGCACGAACAACGACATGGCGCTTTACACGAGCGACGGCACCGTGTTGTTCGAGACCGTGCCGCGCGAGGTGACCTTCGCGCCCACGACGACCTATACCGCAGGCACCGTCGGAAACCAGCTCTACATCGACGGCGTTGCCGTGGAAGCGGGCGTGGGCGGAAACACCAGCGCCCAGGGAAGCATCCCCGCACTCCTCCAGCTCCGTGACGACATCGCGCCTACCTACCAGACCCAGCTCGACGAGATGGCGCGCGCCGTCATCACGATGTTCGAGGACAACAACCTGCCCGGGCTCTTCACCTGGATGGACGGTCCGCTCGAATCGAACGTCGTCCCGGCAACGCTGACCGATGGCCTCGCCGCCAACATCATCGTCAATCCGGACCTGATCACAGCAGCGGGCGGCAACCCGATGCTGCTTCGCGACGGCGTCAACCTGAACCAGAACACCAACAACGACGCGAGCTTCTCGACCCTGCTGGACAGCTATGCCGCAGCATTTGCGGCAGACATGACCTTCGATGTCGCAACCGGCATCGACACAGGCACCAGCATCCTGAATTTCTCGACGAACTCCATCGGCTGGGTCGAGCAGTTGCGCAGCGCCGCGGTCACGGCGAGCGACGACAAGGCGGCTCTTCTCTCCCGGACCCAGTCGTCGCTCCAGAACGTCACCGCAGTCAGCCTCGACGAGGAGCTCTCGCTGCTCCTCGATCTCGAGCAATCCTACAAGGCATCGGCCAAGCTGGTATCGACGGTCGAAGAGATGATGAACGCTCTCCTCCAGGCAGCAGGTTAAGGCAATGAAAACGTCGTTTGTTTCCAACATCGCCATGCAGACCACGCTGCTGCGGACGATCTCCGAAGCGCAGTCCGAGCTGATGGACCGGCAGAAGGAGCTCGTCACGCTCCGCCATGCCGACCTCGGGGTGGAACTCGGGGCGAAGACCGCGCGCACGCTCAACCTGCACCGCGACCTGCAGCGCCTGCAATCGCTGCAGAGCACCAATTCGCTGACGACCCAGCGCCTGTCTGCATCCCAGGAAGCCTTGGGTCAGGTCTCCGAGGCGGCAAATACCGTCATGGAAACCCTCGTCGCGCTTTCCGGCACAGAATCGCTGGACCAGCTGGACCGCACGAAGGAGAGCTTCGGCGGCGCCATTGCACTCTTCACCAGCGCGACGAACACATCCTTCAGCGGCGAGTATCTCTTTGCCGGCATCGACACCGATGTCATGCCGATGAACAGCTACCTCGACGCAGCCTCCCCGGCCAAGGCGACGTTCGACCAGGCGTTCCTGACCTATTTCGGCTTCGACCAGGACGACACCCAGGTTGCCGACATCACGCCGGCAGAGATGGAAGGCTTCATCGCCGATGTCGAGACCATGTTCATGGACACGACCGCCGCGGGGACATGGGCGACCGACTGGTCGAACGCCTCCGACCAGAACATGACGAGCCGCATCAGCAACTCCGAGGTGGTGCAGAGTTCGACCAACGCGAACACCGACGGCATGCGCAAGTTCGCGCTCGGTGCAGTCATCGGTTACGAACTTCTTAATCTCAATATCGGTACGGAGACGCGCAAGGTAGTCAGCGACAAGTCGCTCGAGTACATTGGCTCGGCAATTACAGGCGTGGATTCCGAACGCTCGCTGCTCGGGGTTTCCGAGGCGCGCGTCGAGCAGGCGAATGTTTCGCTGGGCGCACAGTCCAGCATCCTGACGACCAGCATCAATGGTCTCGAAATGGTCGATGAAGACGAGATCGCGACCCGCATCACCTCACTCCAGACGCAACTCGAACTTGCATACACGTTGACCGCCCAGCTCCAGAACATGAGCCTGGTCAACTATCTCTGATGATCAGAGATGCATGACAAACATGAAGGGTGTCTAAATGTACCAGTTCTCATATGTCGAGATCATGGAGGATGGCGTCGAGACCGCCAGAGGCCGCGAGCGGCAGGTACTCGACCGTTCCATCGAGCTGTTGCGCAAGGCGCAGGCCAGCACCTCCTACGGCAGGGACACCATCGAAGCCGTCTACTTCACGCGGCGAGTCTGGATTCGTTTCGTCGAGGATCTCGGCAACCCCGAAAACCAGCTCGACAAGGAACTGCGCGCCAATCTCATTTCAATCGCCCTCTGGATACTGGGGGAAGCCGATCGCATCCGAAAACGTGAATCGACCAATTTCCAGGGCATCATCGACATAACAACCATCATCAGGGATGGCATAAAATGAAAAGCACCTTGCGGATCTCGCTGAAATCGGGTGAGCGCATCTTTGTGAACGGCGCGGTACTGCGGGTCGACCGGAAGGTCGCCCTGGAATTCCTGAACGACGTCACGTTCCTGCTCGAGAACCATGTTCTCCAGCCGGAACAGGCGACGACGCCGTTGCGTCAGCTTTACTTCATCGCCCAGATGATCCTGATCAATCCGGATGGCGCCGAGCAATCGACGGCGATCTTCCGCAAGTCGGTCATCATGCTGCTGAACTGCTTCCGCAACGAGGAAGTGCTCGCGGAACTGAAGCGGATCGACGGACTGGTCACGCAGGGACGCGCGTTCGAGGCCCTCAAGGCCATTCGTGCGCTCTATCCGATCGAGGACCAGATCCTCAACAATCACGAGATCACGCCGGCCACGGTGGAACATATCCGCAAGGAGATCGCCATATGGTAACGCCCGTCTCTGCCGCCGCCAACGGCTACACGCCCACCGTGTCGGGCACCGAATCCTCCAGCGATACGAAGAGCACCACGCTGAACTACGAGAGCTTTCTGAAGCTTTTCGTAGAGCAGTTGAAGAACCAGGACCCGACCGAGCCGATGGACGCGACCGCGCAGATGGCGCAGCTTGCCACCTTCTCGCAGGTCGAGCAGACGGTGAAGACGAACAGCAACCTGGAGAGCCTGCTCCAGCGCACCTCCCTGCAGGAAGCCGATTCCGTGATCGGCCGGACGGTCACCAGCGAGGACGGCAAGATTTCGGGTGTCGTCAAGGAAGTAACGCTGTATACGGATGGCATCGTTGCAACGCTTGAGTCGGGCGAGAAACTCGTCATTGGACCTGGCGTAAAGGTGAAGCAAACCGCCGATGAATGAGGCAGACGCCCTCGACATTGCCCAGGCCGCCATCTGGACCGTCATTGTGGCGGCCGGCCCGGCGGTCTTGGCGGCGATGATCGTCGGCGTCGTCATCGCCTTCATCCAGGCGTTGACCCAGGTCCAGGAAGTCACCTTGACTTTCGTTCCGAAGATTCTCGCCGTGCTCGTCACGGTTGCAATCTCTGCGCCCTTCATCGGCGCACAAATCTCCATTTTCAGCGACGTCATCTTCTCCCGGATCGAATCCGGCTTCTAGAACCTGTCGCGCAAAAGCGTGCGGCGGTTTTGGACCTCGACATGCCCTGACCAGCCATTCGTCCGAACTGCCACCCTCGCGCAAGTTTCGCGCGCTACACGTTCCGGCAGCATTGCGGTCCTGAGCGGACCGCGCCTCTCATGACGAGACGGGACGAAAATGGCACAGGTACCTTCACTCTCCATCCCCAAGGTTTCTCCGAGCGGCCGGGACATCGCGTTTGCGATGGGCATCATCGCCATCCTCTCGATCCTGTTCCTGCCCATTCCGCCGTTCCTGATCGACATGGGCCTGGCATTCTCGATAGCCTTTTCCGTGCTCATCCTGATGGTGTCGCTCTGGATCCAGAAGCCGCTCGACTTCTCGTCCTTCCCGACGATCCTGCTGATCGCCACCATGATCCGGCTGTCGCTGAACATCGCCACGACGCGCGTCATCCTTTCGCATGGCCACCAGGGGCATGACGCCGCGGGTAGTGTGATCGCCGGGTTCTCGAGCCTCGTCATGTCCGGCGACTTTGTCATCGGTCTGATCGTCTTCCTGATCCTGATCACGGTGAACTTCATCGTCATCACCAAGGGTGCGACGCGTATCGCCGAGGTGGGCGCCCGCTTCACCCTCGATGCCATCCCCGGCAAGCAGATGTCGATCGACGCCGACCTGTCCGCAGGCCTGATCGACGAGAAGGAGGCCCAGCGCCGCCGCCGCGAGCTGGAAGACGAGAGCTCGTTCTTCGGCTCGATGGACGGCGCCTCGAAGTTCGTCCGCGGCGACGCGATCGCCGGTCTCCTCATCACCGCGATCAACATCTTCGGCGGGATCATCATCGGCTACTTCCGGCACGGCATGGAGATCGGCGAGGCAGCCGACGTCTTCGTCAAGCTGTCCGTCGGCGACGGCGTCGTCTCCCAGATCCCCGCCCTGATCGTATCGCTGGCGGCCGGCCTTCTCGTTTCGCGCGGCAGTTCGCCGGGCTCGACCGACCAGGCCGTCGTCAACCAGCTGAGCGGCTATCCGCGCGCCCTCATGGTGGCTGCCGCCCTGATGGCCCTGCTCGCGGTCATGCCGGGCCTGCCCTTCCTTCCCTTCATGGTGCTCGGCGGCATCATGGCTTTCGGCGGCTGGGTCATTCCGCGCCGGCAGGAGGAAGAAAGCAGGCAGCGGCGCGAAGTGGAAGCCAAGAACGCGCAGCAGACCAAGGAAGCCGACAAGGATTCGGTCAAGTCGGCGCTCAAGACCGCCGAAATCGAGTTGTTGCTCGGCAAGCAGGTCTCGACCAGGCTTCTCGGCGCCCATCAGGAACTGGCGTTCCGCGTCGGCAAGATGCGCAAGAAATTCGCCACCCAGTACGGCTTCGTCGTGCCGGAGATCAAGGTGTCCGACGACATCTCGATTGCCGACAAGGCCTACCACATCCGCATCCACGGCACGACGGTCGCCTCGAACGTCGTTCGCGTCGGCGAAGTCCTCGTGGTCACCGGCGGCGGGCGCAAGCCGAGCGTGCCAGGCGACGAGATCCGCGAGCCCGCCTTCGGCATGCCGGCCGTCTCGATCCTGGAGACCTTTGCCGAGGATGTCCGCCGCGAAGGCTTCCACCCGATCGACAACGTCTCGGTGGTGCTGACCCATCTCTCCGAAGTCATCCGCAACAACCTGCCGCAGCTTCTCTCCTACAAGGACGTCAAGATCCTGATCGAGCGGCTGGATCCGGAATACCGCAAGCTTGCGGACGAGATCTGCTCATCGCACATGTCCTATTCCGGCCTGCAGGCGGTGCTGAAACTGCTGCTCGCCGAGCGCGTGTCGATCCGCAACCTGCATCTGATCCTCGAAGCGGTTGCCGAACTGGCGCCGCACGTGCGCAAGACCGAGCAGATCGTCGAGCATGTGCGCATCCGCATGGCCCAGCAGATCTGCGGCGACCTTGCCGAAAACGGTGTCCTGCCGGTACTGCGTCTCGGCAATCGCTGGGACATGGTCTTTCACCAGGCGCTCAAGCGCGATGCCAAGGGCGAGGTCGTGGAGTTCGACATCGATCCGCGCCAGCTCGAGGAGTTCAGCGAACAGGCGACCAAAGTTATCCGTGAATTCCTTGACCGCGGAACGCCTTTCGTACTGGTCACCTCGCCCGAATCCCGTACTTATGTCCGCATGATCATCGAGCGCCTCTTTGCCACCCTGCCGGTCCTGTCGCATGTCGAGCTTGCGAAGGGCATCGAGATCAAGATCCTCGGCTCGATCTCATGATCACCGATCCGCAGGGCATGGTGCTGGCGCTGTTCGCCGCCTTCTGCCGTGTCGGCGGCTGCTTCATGCTCCTGCCGGGCTTCGCCTCGGCGCGGCTTCCCATGCAGATCAGGCTGTTCGTCGCGGTCGCGATCTCCATCGCGGTCCTGCCGATCCTGTGGGATACGATCTATCCGAAGACGCAAGGGACGGCCCTTACCTATATCCAGATCATCCTGTTCGAGACGCTGACAGGGGCGGTGATCGGCCTGATCACGCGCTACTACGTGCTCGGCCTGCAGTTCGCCGGCACGACGCTGACGATGATGATCGGTTTCAACTCGCCCCCCTCGCAGGACGTCCTCGAAGACACGGCGGAGAACCAGCTCACGAACCTGATCGGTTTCGCCGGGCTCATGGCTCTGTTCATGTTGAATTTCCATCATATCGTCGTTCGCGCGCTGGTGGATTCGTATACGGCCATTCCCATGGGCGGGTTCAATCCGCAAAGCGCGCTGATCACTCTGACCGACACGCTGGTGCAGACCTTCAGCATCATGCTGCGGCTCGCCAGCCCCTTCATCATCTACGGCCTCCTCTTCAACGTCGCCGTCGGCCTGATCAACAAGCTGGCGCCGCAGATGCCGATTTACTTCATCTCGCTGCCGTTCATCATCGCAGGCGGCCTGTTCCTGCTTTATTTCGGGGTCTCGTCATTGCTGGAGATCTTTGCCAACGGCTTCGTTCCGGTATTCGAAGGGCGATGAGGGTTTCGATGGCCAAGCGCTCTGACAAGCTGAAACGTCTCGTGGCCGTCCAGCGCCATCTGGAGCAGATGGCGGAAATGGATCTCGCGCTGGCGACGCAGCAGCGGCAGGAGGTGGCCGAGACGATGGATGCGGTGGCCGCGGCCATCGTCTCCCTCAATCCGGTCCATCGCAATTTCTCCGACATCTATGCCGCCCAGATCGGCAAGCTCAGGCAGAAGGACGTGATGCTGGCCGGCGTTCAGCAGATGCACGAGATGCGAATCGTGCGCGAACGCACCAAGGCAGACCGCCTGGCCGAGCAGATGCACGACGCGCGGAACCTGGAAGACCGCGAGGAAGCGGACAACGCGGTCTACGATCTCATCGACCAGCATATCGCCCATGGAAAGGACCGCGACCGCTGAATGCGGCGTCTGAAACCGATACTGAAGTTTTATATTTTTGATATTGTTATATATTTTATAAATTTGCGCTGCCGGCCCGTTCCGGAAGGATCAGCGCATCTGCCGTTCGGGGATCACGTCGGGGTGATCAGCCTCCCGTAAGGTTGAGCGACCATACTCCAAATTCAAGACGAGGGATGCAACCCCTGCCGGAAAGCCGAGCGCCCGATGGAGCAGATCTGCTTCGCAGAGCCGGTGGTGCGGGGTCTTCGCGATGAACAGGCTGGCGTTCCGTCATGATGGCGGCCGCGGCCGCGTGATACCCGAGAGGCAACTGACCGTGGCAATTTCCCCCCCTAGCGATCTCGTGCTCGATGTCGTGCGCGCCGCCGATCCGTCGGCAGTCCAGGAAGCGCAGACCAAGCTCAAGTCGCAGCGTGCGAGCTTCGAGGCGACAAGTCTGGCCGATGCCGGAAACGGGTTCGGCGCCGCCGTCGGCATCCTCAACCGCGACACGGCCTTGACCACGGCGGCTTCGGCTTCCGGCGGCGCTGCGGCCGACAAGATCCCCGCCACCTACCGCAAGTTCGAGGCCATGGTGCTGCAGAACTTCGTCAAGTCGATGCTGCCTGCAGACAGCGAAGAGGTCTACGGCAAGGGCACGACGGGCGAAATCTGGCGCGGGATGATGGCGGAGCAGATCGGCGACGTGATCGCCCAAAGCGGCGGCATTGGTATCGCGGCAAGCCTCATGAAGGATCAAGAGAAGAAGAACGCCGCCGGCGACATCGCCAGGATCGATCCCAATGACCAGCGCGTGGCGACGGCGATGGTTCAGCAGCTCCAGCGCGACACGTTCGGCGACGTGAGTGCCGCTGGCATCAATAACGACAACGACAACAAGACAGCCTGATCGGAGGAATATAAATGGACATGACAACGAACGATCTC
Organism: Mycoplana azooxidifex; assembly: GCF_014196765.1. Taxonomy (GTDB): domain Bacteria; phylum Pseudomonadota; class Alphaproteobacteria; order Rhizobiales; family Rhizobiaceae; genus Mycoplana; species Mycoplana azooxidifex. Next base: position 74,541 of record NZ_JACIEE010000010.1, on the reverse strand, counting down.
CGCATCCGTACCGTACTGAACCGGCTTGAATCCATCGTCGATGCGGAAAACGCCGGCATCGGCGCCGATCCGGCCTTCGACCTGCAGACGTCGAACGCCCACAAGAGCCGCTGCCTTTACGAGCTTTCCATGCTGTCGCGCGACGTGCCGGCCGAGGAGATGCCGAGGGCGTTCGCCCCGCAACTGAAGAAGCTGCGCGAGAAGCTGGTCGTCAATGCCCAGCGCGTATCCGCGCACCTCGAAGCGGTTCGCTCGGTGGTGGAACTCTTGAAGGACGCCATGCGCGAGCAGGAAGCTGACGGCACCTATTCGCAGGAGCAGTTCCGGCTGGGATACCAGCCGTGATCAAGCTCATCCTCGTCGGTGCCTGGATCTGCGTCCTCACCCTCGGATCCGTCTATTTCTCGATGCAGATGGCGGCCGCTCCGAGGGTTGACGAGGAGGCGGCCGCGCGCGCGGCCGCGCTCGATCTCGTCAGGGGCAGCCAGGCAACGATCCCGGTCATCTCCGACGGAGCCGTCAAGGGCTATTTCCTCACCCGGCTGTCCTATACCGCTAACAGGGAACTTGCAGCCAGGCAGCCGGTTCCTCTGAGCGAGGTGATCACCGACGAACTCTATTCGTTGCTCGTCGGGCAGCGCCTGATCGATGTCGAGAAGCTCGACAGCTTCGACGTCGAGGCTTTCCGGGGCAGGATCAAGGACGGCCTCAACAAGCGCTTCGGCGGGGAGGTCGTCGAAGACGTTCTGATCGAGCAGATCGACTACATCGCCAAGCTCGAAGTCGGCAAGGAGCCGCCTCGGCGCGGGACCGCGATCGTTCGCACCCGGGAGGCGCCGGAAGCACCTGCCGACCCGACTGCTCCCTGAGAGATTTGCCTGAGAAATTTGTCTGTCGTTGACGGGCAGATCAAGGGCGCCGCGATTCAGGGCTTCGCGGTGCCCTTTCTCGTTCCGGGTGTCTTCAGCCGCGGCGGCCGAAGACGCTCGCCAGCTTGTAGCGCGCGACATGCAGGAGGAACAGCGGATTTCCGACGACGTAGCGATGCCACAGACGCCGCGGTTCCTGGAGGAACCGGAACAGCCATTCCAGGCGCAGGCGCCGCATGCGGGACGGCGCGCGCGGAACCCGCCCGGCGACGAAATCGAAGAGCGCGCCGACGCTGATCACGAGCCGCGCATGGCCGGGGGTGACGTGCTGGTCGATCCACTTCTCCTGGATCGGAGTCCCCATCGCGACCAGCAGGATATCGGGCGCCAGGTCGCGGATCTTGTCCATAACGGCCTGGGATTCGCTCTCCTTGAAATAGCCGTCAGCGATGGCATGGAACTCGTGCCAGGGCGTGTGCTCGCGGAACTTCTCGGCCGCAATCAGCAGCACGTCCTGCCGCGCGCCGATCAGCGCCACCCGCTTCGGCTTCTCCATGTAGGTCAGCAGGCCAGGGACGAAGTCGGTCCCGTTGAGGTTGGCCGGGAACGGCTGGCCGTGGAAGATCTGCGATGCGATGTCCACGCCGTGCCCGTCCGGCAGCACGATCTGCCGCTGCAGCGCCTTGCGGTATTCGGCATCGCGCATCATCAGGTTGGCATTGTTGGCATTGAGGAAGGCGACGGTCGTCGTACCGATCGGCATGTCGGCGATGCCGGCGACGAAGTCGAACGCGCCGGCCCAGTCGAGATCGCAGACCGGCAGGCCCAGTATGTCGCGCTGCGACGCCCGGAGCGTCGTTCCCGATTGAACGTTCATGCCCGGCCTCCACAGCGCGCGCCGAGCCAGGCCGAACGAAGGGGCGTCCGGTCCGTGGAAATGGGGTGGCTACAGGCGAGGCGAACGGTCATCGCGGCGAGGCTCCTTCATGCTCCGCCAGCGTGTATCACTTCGCGCTCAAGCTTAGCTTAAGTTGTCCGCTAAAGTCCGATCCGTCGCCTTAGCGATCTCTTTACCAAGCCTCGCGCCGATGGCGTTTCCGGGGCCGCCTTTCCCGCTTTTTCCGCCGTGGGCGAAGGAAAGAAGTCTCCGCAGCGGAAGGGCTGCGCCACTCCGTCGCCCGGTCGGGGACTTGCAAAGTACGATTTTGGACAGCATAGGGCGCTGAGAGGCCATTGCAGCCATATGGCCCGCACTAGATTCCGCGGTACGCGCGAGGAGAAGAACGTGACCACCACTATTGATGGGAAGCAGGTTGCCGCCACCGTGATCGAGGCCGTCAAGGCCGCGGCCGGGAAACTGGAAAAGGAAGCAGGCGTGAAGACGGGTCTGGCGGTCGTCATCGTCGGCGACGATCCGGCGAGCCACGCCTACGTCTCTTCGAAGAGCCGCATGGCAAAGGAGTGCGGCTTCACCTCGGTCCAGCATACGCTGCCCGAGGAAACGACGCAGGAAGAACTGGCCGCGCTCGTCCAGAAGCTGAACGCCGACGACACGATCCACGGCATCCTGGTGCAACTGCCGCTGCCGAGACACCTGCAGTCCGAACCGATCATCCAGTCCATCCTGCCCGAAAAGGACGTGGACGGCCTGCACGTCGTCAATGCCGGAAAGCTTGCCACCGGCGACCTCGAGGGCGGCCTGATTTCCTGCACACCCGCCGGCGCCATGGTGCTCGTGCGCGGCATCCGCGGTGGCGATCTTTCCGGGCTGAACGCCGTCGTCATCGGCCGCTCCAACCTGTTCGGCAAGCCGATGGCCGCACTGCTCCTCAATGCCAACGCCACCGTGACCTCGGCCCATTCCCGCACGAAGGATCTCGCCGCCGTCTGCCGCAACGCCGATATCCTCGTCGCCGCGGTCGGCCGGCCGCAGATGGTCAAGGCGGACTGGGTTAAACCGGGCGCAACAGTGATCGATGTCGGCATCAACCGCGTGCCCGCCCAGGAAAGGGGAGAGGGCAAGTCGCGCCTCGTCGGCGACGTCGCCTTCGGCGAATGCGCCGAGGTGGCGGGCGCGATCACGCCGGTTCCCGGCGGGGTCGGGCCGATGACCATCGCCATGCTCATGGCCAACACAGTGATCGCCGCTTATCGCCGGGCCGGTCTCAAGCCACCGCGCTTCTGAAACAGAGGCTCCGGGCTAAAGAGCCGAGACTGCGCCGTGCCTTAACCGGCCGATCGCTCGTTCGCCCGGCCGGCCCGATGCGGCGCCGGTCCGGTGGACGCGCGCACGATCAGTTCCGCCCTCCACAACTCCTGCTCCGGCAGGATCTCCAGCTTGAGAATGCGGGAGATCAGCCGCTTGGCGATCCGCGAGCCCGCACTGCGCAGCGATGAGCGCGTCGTCGTCAGCGGCACGCTGAAATTCTCCGGCTTCAGCATCGGCAGCACGTCGTCGTGGGCGATCAGCGAAACGTCCGAGCCGATCTTGAGCCCGGCCTGGTTCAGCGCCCGCACGGCCCCGAGCGCCAGCACCGTGCTGGAGCAGAGGATCGCGGTCGGCCATTCGGGCAGGTCGAGAAACCGCTTCATGCCGGAAAAGCCGTGCTCGTCCGTCATCGGCGAGTGCTGCACGCAGGTTTCGTCGAGCGTCAGCCCGCTCTCTGCGAGCGCCGCCGCCATGCCCCTCTTCCTGCGGATCGCGAAGGCGAAATGGGCAGGGCCGTTCAGCAGCGCGATCCGCCTGTGCCCAAGCTGGATGAGCAGTTTCGTCGCATCGTGGAACGCGGCGGTGTTGTCGATGTCCAGGTAGGGATAGTCGGTCGGAATCCCGATCGAGCGGCCGTGCACGATGAAGGGGACCGACAGAGATTTCAGCAGCGCGACGCGGGGGTCCTTCTCGCGCATGTAGGCGATGAAGAGCGCGTCGATATTGCCGCTGGCGACCAGCCGCTTGCACGTCGCCTCCTCGTCGTCGGGATGGCTCGGATTGATGACGAAGTGGAAGTCGTGGCGCACGGCCTCGTCGCCCAGCCCGGCCAGAAATTCGCCGAAGTGCACATCGGACGGGTATCCGTGCGCCGTGGGCATCACCAGCCCGATCGAGCCTGCCCGTCCGGTGGCGAGGCGTTGTGCCGCGCGGTTGGGCCGGTAGCCCGTCCGGCGCACCGCATCAAGAACGCGCTCGCGCGTCTCGGCATTGACCTCCGGATACCCGTTGAGGGCCCTGCTAACCGTCGTCTGCGAAAGACCGAGGAGCTGCGACAGCTGTTTGAGGTTCACGTTGCTTGCCTTCGCGATTCGAAGCGCTTTGAGATCCTCCCGTCCAGCGCCGCCTTCATGTAGCATCAGCAATTTCGCCTTTGAAAGCGAAATCGATTGTTTGCATCGCAAAACCTTGCTGCAACGCAGGAGGTGGCGCGTCAAATGCCGCCCTTCGAGGAAGAGGCTTGACGCGGTGGCGTCGATAGGGGATTCTTCCTTCCAAAGCGCTTTGAGAAGAATGGGAAATGACAGGGCGAGTTTTCAGAGCGAGTTTGGAGAAGCCGGCGTTCGATGCGGGCACATCGTGGGAGGAAATCACGTGAAGAAGCATTTCTTGATGACGGCAGCTTTGGTGTCGCTGCTGGCGGGTGCTGCGGGCGCGGCCGAACTGAAATTCGCGCCCGGCGAGGACGGAAAGTTCAACTGGGCGAGCTTCGAGGAGTTCAGCAAGGGTCATGACCTGAAGGGCCAGACGCTGACGATCTTCGGCCCCTGGCGCGGCGAGGACGAGGTGCTGTTCAAGAGCGTCTACGCCTATTTCGAGGAAGCGACGGGCGCCGAGATCAAGTACTCGTCGTCGGAAAACTACGAGCAGCAGATCGTCATCGATACGCAGGCGGGCAGCCCGCCGGACGTCGCGATCCTGCCACAGCCTGGCCTCATCGCCGACCTGGCCTCCAAGGGTTACCTCACCCCGCTGGGCGACGAGACGAAGCAGTGGCTGCTCGACAACTACGCCGCCGGCCAGTCTTGGGTCGACCTTTCGACCTACAAGGGCAAGGACGGGAACGCGCAGCTCTTCGCCTTACCCTACAAGATCGACGTGAAGTCGCTGGTTTGGTACGTGCCTGAGAACTTCGAGGACGCCGGCTACGAGGTCCCCAAGACGATGGAGGAACTGAAGGCCCTGACCGAGCAGATCGTCGCCGACGGCGAGACGCCCTGGTGCATCGGGCTCGGTTCGGGTGGAGCGACCGGCTGGCCGGCGACCGACTGGGTCGAGGATCTGATGCTGCGCACCCAGACGCCGGAGACCTACGACAAGTGGGTCACCAACGCGATTCCCTTCGACGATCCCGCCGTCACCGGTGCGATCGACGAGTTCGGCTGGTTTGCCAAGACCGACAAATTCGCTGCCGGCGGGCCTGCGGCAGTGGCGTCGACCGACTTCCGCGACAGCCCGAAGGGCCTCTTCGCCTCGCCGCCGAAGTGCTACCTGCACCATCAGGCCTCCTTCATCCCCTCGTTCTTCCCCGAGGGCACGGTCGTGGGCGAGGATGCGGACTTCTTCTACATGCCGCCCTATGCCTCGAAGGCGGAGCTCGGCAATCCGGTTCTCGGCGCCGGCACGCTGGCGATGATCACCAAGGATACCCCGGCGGCGCGCGCCTTCATGGATTTCCTCAAGACCCCGATCGCCCATGAGCTGTGGATGGCGCAGTCGAGCTTCCTGACGCCGTTCAAGAGCGCCAATCAGGAAACCTATGCCAACGCGCCGATGAAGAAGCAGGGCGAGATCCTCCTGAACTCCACCACCTTCCGCTTCGACGGCTCCGACCTGATGCCCGGCAAGATCGGCGCCGGTGCCTTCTGGACCGGCATGGTCAATTTCGTCGGCGGCAAGTCCTCCGCCGATGTCGCGCAAGGCATCCAGAAGGCCTGGGACGCCATCAAGTAGGCGGCCTCCCACCGGAGCCGGCGGACGTCCGGCTCACGAAGGGGCGGCATCGGCGCGAGGCCGGTGCCGCCGCCCGACCGGAGGATCGCCCGAGACGCGCGAAGCGTCCGGGAGGAGGGGATCATGCAGCAACTCGTGTTTGCCATAGGGACGATGATCGCGGGCGTGCTCGCCTGCGCCTTCTACTTCTTCGCCACCAACTGGCTCCTGGACCGGATCTTCCCGTCCAAGGGCCTGTCGGGCGCGAAGGCGTCGCAGAACCTGCGGACGACGAACGCCATCCGGCCCTGGCTGTTCATGTTGCCGGCGCTGCTGGCGCTTTCAGTCTACCTCGTCTATCCGGTATTCGAATCCGTCCGGCTCAGCCTGCACGACCGGACGGGGCAGACCTTCCTCGGGCTCGGCAATTTCGTCTGGATGCTCGGCGACAGCGAATTCCGCCAGTCGATCTTCAACAATTTCCTCTGGCTGCTGGTGGTCCCGGCGCTCTCGACCTTCTTCGGCCTGGTCATTGCGGCTCTGACGGACCGCATCTGGTGGGGAAACATCGCCAAGACGCTGATCTTCATGCCGATGGCGATCTCCTTCGTCGGCGCCGCGGTGATCTGGAAATTCGTCTACGACTATCGCGCCGAGGGCAGCGAGCAGATCGGCATCCTGAACGCGATCGTCACCTGGTTCGGCGGCTCGCCGGAGGCCTGGATCACGCTGCCGTTCTGGAACAATTTCTTCCTGATGGTTATCCTGATCTGGATCCAGACCGGCTTTGCCATGGTGATCCTGTCGGCAGCGCTCAGGGGCATCCCGGAGGAGACGCTGGAGGCCGCCGTCATCGATGGCGCCAACGGCTTCCAGATCTTCTTCAAGATCATGATACCGCAGATCTGGGGCACGATCGCCGTCGTCTGGACCACGATCACCATCCTCGTGCTCAAGGTCTTCGACATCGTTCTGGCGATGACCAACGGCCAGTGGCAGACGCAGGTGCTTGCCAACCTCATGTTCGACTGGATGTTCCGCGGCGGCGGCGATTTCGGCCGGGGGGCGGCGATCGCCGTCGTCATCATGGTGCTGGTCGTGCCGATCATGATCTGGAATATCCGCAACGCCATGCGCGAAACCGGAGGCCACTGAGATGCCCGGCGCCACCCGTTCGCCCCTGACCTTCGTGGTCCACCTCTCCGTTCTCCTGCTCGTGGCCCTGTGGACGCTGCCGACGGCCGGCCTTCTGATTTCCTCCCTGCGCGACAAGGACCAGCTTGCCGTCTCCGGCTGGTGGACGGCGCTTTCGACCTCGACGCAGAACGTCGTCTTTCGCGCCCCGTCGCCGGAGACGCAGACGGAAAGGGACGGCAAGTTCGTGCTTTCCGGCAATCTTCTGGAGGGCCAGCAGGGCGAGGTCTCCGCCTTCGGCTTCAACAGCCGCGATCCGGCAGCCTTCCAGCCGGGCCAAACGGCGGAACTCAACGATGGCGAGAAGCTGACGGTCAAGGCCGACGGCAGCTTCGAGATCGTCTCGGACACCCGCATGGAAGGCTCGCGTGGCCAGCGCATCTTCTACACCGCCGCCGTTCCGCCGCGCTTCACGCTGGACAATTATCGCGAGGTCCTCAGTGCCGAGGGCATCGGCCAGTCCTTCATCAATTCGCTGACGGTCGCAATTCCCGCCACCATCATCCCGATCCTGGTCGCCGCCTTCTGCGCCTATGCGCTGGCCTGGATGAAGTTTCCCGGCCGGGCGATCCTGATCGCCGTCGTTGTCGGCCTGCTGGTCGTGCCGCTGCAGATGTCGTTGATCCCGCTTTTGAAGCTCTATAACGGCGTCGGCGCCTTCTTCGGCGTCCCCGCCAAGACCTATGTCGGCATCTGGCTGGCGCACATGGGCTTCGGACTGCCGCTGGCGATCTATCTCCTGCGCAACTACATGGCAGGCCTCCCCAAGGAGATCATGGAATCGGCGCGCGTCGACGGTGCCAGCGACTTCGACATCTTCGTCAAGATCATCCTGCCGCTGTCGTTTCCCGCGCTCGCCTCCTTCGCGATCTTCCAGTTCCTCTGGACCTGGAACGACCTGCTCGTCGCGATCGTGTTCCTCGGCACCGGCAATGACGAGCTGGTCCTGACCGGGCGCCTGGTCAACCTGCTCGGTTCGCGCGGCGGCAACTGGGAGATCCTCACGGCTTCGGCCTTCATCACCATCATCGTCCCCCTGGTCGTCTTCTTCGCCCTGCAGCGCTATCTCGTGCGCGGCCTGCTGGCGGGATCGGTCAAGGGCGGCTGAAACAAAGCAAAGAGACAGGACCGAGAATGACGACGATAAATGCATCCCTGCCTGCGGTCGACAAGGACTGGTGGCGCGGCGCGGTGATCTACCAGATCTATCCGCGCTCCTACCAGGACACGAACGGCGACGGCATCGGCGACATGAAGGGCATTGCCCAGCGCCTGCCGCATGTCGCCTCGCTGGGCGTGGATGCCATCTGGATCTCCCCCTTCTTCACCTCGCCGATGCGGGATTTCGGCTACGACGTCGCCAATTACGAGGATGTCGATCCGATCTTCGGGACGCTGGAGGATTTCGACGCGGTGGTCGCCGAGGCGCATCGGTTCGGCATCCGGGTGATGATCGACCTGGTGCTTTCGCACACGTCCGACAAGCACCCCTGGTTCGTCGAAAGCCGTTCCAGCCGGACGAACCCGAGGGCGGACTGGTATGTCTGGGCGGATTCCAGGCCGGACGGGACCCCGCCCAACAACTGGCTGTCGATCTTCGGCGGCTCGGCCTGGCAGTGGGATCCGACCCGGCTGCAATACTACATGCACAACTTCCTGACCTCGCAGCCGGACCTGAACCTGCACAACCCGGAGGTCCAGGATGCGCTCCTGTCGGTCGCCCGGTTCTGGCTGACTCGCGGCGTCGATGGCTTCCGGCTGGATACGATCAACTTCTACTTCCACGACAAGGAACTGCGCGACAATCCGCCGCTTGCGCCGGAGCGCCGCAACGCGCAGACCGCGCCCGCGGTGAACCCCTACAACTACCAGGAACATCTCTACGACAAGAACCGGCCGGAGAACCTTGAGTTCCTCAAGCGATTCCGCGCGCTGATGGACGAGTTCCCGGCGATCGCTGCCGTCGGCGAGGTGGGCGACAGCCAGCGCGGGCTGGAGATTGCCGGACAATACACCGCCGGCGGCGACAAGATGCAGATGTGCTACGCCTTCGAGTTCCTGGCGCCGGACGTCCCGACCCCGGGCTCGGTTGCCGCGGTCCAGCATGCGCTCGAGAAGGCGGCCCCGGACGGCTGGGTCTGCTGGGCCTTCTCCAACCACGACGTCATGCGCCATGTCAGCCGCTGGGGCGCAGGCGTTGCCGATCATGCTGCCCATGCCAGGCTGCTGGCATCGCTGCTGATGTCGCTGCGCGGCTCCGTCTGCATCTACCAGGGAGAGGAACTGGCGCTGCCGGAGTCCGAACTTTCCTATGAGGACCTGCAGGACCCTTACGGAATCCAGTTCTGGCCGGATTTCAAGGGGCGGGACGGCTGCCGCACGCCGATGCCCTGGGATGCTTCGGCGATCAACGGCGGCTTCAGCACCGCGCGCCCGTGGCTTCCCGTGCCGGCGGCTCATCTCGGTGCTGCCGTCTCGGCGCAGGAGGACGACCCGGGGTCGGTTCTCAACCACTATCGCCGCTTCCTCGCCTTCCGCCGCCAGCATCCGGCGCTGGTGAAGGGCGAGATCGAATTCGTCCCGGCAAGCGCTGGGGTGCTGTCCTTCATCCGCAGCCATGGCAATGAGCGCATCCTCTGCCTGTTCAACATGGGCGACGAGGCCTGCGAGGTCGAGCGCCCGGCAGCGGCGATCGAGGCCCTGGAAGGGCATGGCTTTGAAAGCAGACTGAACGAAAAGACGATCGCACTTTCGGCATGGGGCGGGTTCTTCGCCCGCTACGCGTGAAGAGCAGGGGTGTGACGAGCAGTAAAAGGGGAGGCAGCATGACGGGCCTGGTATTGAAGGATATCCGCAAGTCCTACGGCGCAGTCGACGTGATCCACGGCATCGACCTCGACATCAGCCAAGGCGAATTCATCGTCTTCGTCGGGCCGTCCGGTTGCGGGAAGTCGACGCTTCTGCGGATGATTGCCGGGCTCGAGGAGATCACTGCCGGCGACATGATGATCGACGGCGAACGTGTCAACGATGTGCCGCCGTCCAAGCGCGGCATCGCCATGGTGTTCCAGTCCTACGCGCTCTACCCGCACATGACCGTTTACGAAAACATGGCCTTCGGCATGCGCATCGCCAGGGAGAGCAAGGACGAGATCGACCGCCGCGTGCGGTCGGCAGCGGAAATGCTGCAACTCACCAAGTATCTCGACCGCTTGCCGAAGGCCCTTTCGGGCGGCCAGCGCCAGCGGGTGGCGATCGGCCGCGCCATCTGCCGCAACCCCAAGGTCTTTCTCTTCGACGAGCCCCTGTCCAACCTCGATGCAGCCCTGCGTGTCGCCACCCGCATCGAGATCGCCAGGCTTTCCGAACGCATGGCCGATACGACGATGATCTATGTCACCCACGACCAGGTGGAGGCGATGACGCTCGCCGACCGCATTGTCGTGCTTTCCGCCGGCCACATCGAGCAGGTGGGCGCCCCGCTGGAACTCTACGAGCGGCCGGCCAACCTGTTCGTCGCCCGCTTCATAGGCTCGCCGGCCATGAACGTCCTGCCGGCAAAGGTGGTCACGGCCGGGGAAACGACGACGGTCGAATTGAAGGGCGGCATGAAGATGACGCTCGACATCGGGACGCCTGAGACAGAACGCGGCAAGGATGTGAGCTTTGGCGTTCGACCGGAGGACCTGCAGGTCACGACCGGTGCGGACTTCCTGTTCGAAGGAACCGTCGCCATCGTCGAGGCGCTTGGCGAGGTGACGCTTCTCTATATCGAAGGGCTCGTCGAGGGCGAGCCGATCATCGCCAAGATACCCGGAATCCAGGCCGTCCGGCGCGGCGACAGGGTGCGGTTTTTGGCCGACCGCAGCAAGCTGCACCTCTTCGACAAGGACGGCATCAGCTACCGCGCCCTGTAGCGATCCGACACAGGGTGGTGCCTTTTGATATGGGTGTTCAACGCCATTTTAAGGTTTTCCGACCTAGCTTTCCTGCCAGAAGAAGTGCGGGAATACCGGGATTGGGCATGCAGTTGTCGCAGGAGCGTTCGAACTATCTGAGCAAGGAAGAATCCTTCATGTACGATCGGGAAAAGACCTTCCCGATGGAGGATACCTGCAACGAGGCGCGTATCGAGTTCACCGAGACGGGCGGTATCGTCAATCTCGCCTCCCGCCGATGCGAGATCGTCAAGCTGTCGCGCAGCGGCGCGGTCCTCAGGATATCGACCAGGTTCAGCCTGCCGAAGAACTTCTATCTCGACATCGTCAGCGCCCGCATCCCGATGATCGGCTGCCTCGCGCTGCGCGTCTACGACAACGACATCGTCGAGGCCCGGTTCCTGCGCCTGCTCGCCGAAAAGGACATGAAGCGCGTGTTCGTCTATTCGACCCATCCGAACCATCGCAACCGGACGCTCGACATCTACGGCGGCTGAAGCGCGGGTCGATTTGAGGAGCCATGGGCTGCCCCTCATCCGGCTGCCGCCACCTTCTCCCCGCAGGCGGGGAGAAGGGGAAATGCCGCACCGTTTGCTCAAATCACGACGGGCATCCTCGCCACATTGAATCGCACCGGCCGCCGGATGGCGAGACGTCGCCACGCGTCCCTTCGCCCCGCTTTGCGGGGAGAAGGTGGCCGGCAGGCCGGATGAGGGGCTATTCGCGCCTCCACCAAACTCTCCCGCCGGTCAGGCGAACAGCACGCTCGCCCCGTGGTCCGCCGGACCGGCAATGGCGCGGAACGGGGCGAAGAGTTCGCGCCCCATGCCGAATTCGTTCTCAGTGAGGTCGGCGGTCGCCGGCGTGCGGGCCGCAAAAGTCGTCGCGTCCTCCAACACTTCGACCGTTCCGTGGACGGCGTCGAGCCGGATCATGTCACCTTCGCGGATGCGGGCGATCGGGCCGCCGTCAACGGCTTCCGGCGTCACGTGGATCGCCGCCGGCACCTTGCCGGATGCGCCGGACATGCGCCCGTCGGTGAGCAGCGCCACCCTCTGGCCGCGGTCCTGCAGGATGCCGAGCACGGTCGTCAGCTTGTGCAGTTCCGGCATGCCGTTGGCCTTCGGGCCCTGGAAGCGGACCACGGCGACGAAATCGCCCTCCAGTTGACCGGCCTTGAACGCCGCGTTCAACCCCGCCTGGTCGTGGAATACCTTCGCCGGCGCCTCGATCACGTGGCGCTCGGGCTTGACGGCGGAAGTCTTGATGACGGCGCTGCCGATATTGCCGGTCAGCATCTTCAGGCCCCCCGTACGCTGGAAGGGATGCTCGACATTGGCCAGGATCTTCGGATCGTGGCTGACGATCGGCGCAGGCTCGCGCCGCACGTTGCCGTCCTCGCCGAGCTTCGGATCGATCGCATAGGCATGCAGCCCCTGTCCGTAGACGGTGCGCACGTCGTCATGCAGATAGCCGGCCCTCAGGAGTTCCTTGATCAGAAAGCCCATGCCGCCGGCGGCATGGAAATGGTTCACGTCGGCAAGCCCGTTCGGATAGACGCGGGCGAGCAGCGGCACGATGTCGGAAAGGTCGGAGATGTCCTTCCACGTCAGCACGATGCCGGCCGCGCGCGCCATGGCGACGAGATGCAGCGTGTGGTTGGTCGAGCCGCCGGTGGCGTGAAGGCCAACCACGCCGTTGACGATCGAGCGTTCGTCGATCATCTCGCCGGCGGGCGTGAACTCGTTGCCCTGGGCTGTGATCGCCAGCGCGCGCCTGGCCGCTTCCTTGGTCAGCGCGTCGCGCAGCGGCGTACCCGGATTGATGAAGGAGGCGCCGGGCATGTGGAAGCCCATGATCTCCATCAGCATCTGGTTGGAGTTCGCCGTGCCGTAGAACGTACAGGTTCCCGGGCCGTGATAGGACTTGGATTCGGCCTCGAGCAGTTCCTCGCGTCCGACCTTGCCTTCCGCGAAAAGCTGGCGCACCCGCGCCTTTTCGTCGTTCGGCAGGCCCGAGGTCATCGGCCCGGCGGGAACGAAGATCGCCGGCAGGTGGCCGAAGGTGAGCGCCGCGATCGTAAGCCCGGGGACGATCTTGTCGCAGACCCCGAGATAGACGACCGCGTCGAACATGTTGTGCGACAGCCCGACGCCGGCCGCCATGGCGATCAGGTCGCGCGAAAACAGCGACAGCTCCATCCCCGGCTGCCCCTGGGTGACGCCGTCGCACATGGCCGGCACGCCGCCGGCCACCTGCGCCACGCCGCCGGCCTCGTGGGCCGCCTGCCGGATCAGCGCCGGATAGGTCTCGAACGGCTGGTGGGCGGAAAGCATGTCGTTGTAGGAGGTGATGATGCCGAGATTGGCAATGCGGTCGCCCGCCAACGCCGCCTTCTCGGCGGGGGAACAGACGGCAAATCCGTGCGCAAGGTTGCCGCAGCCGAGCACGGAGCGATGCACCCCCTTCGAGACAGCGGAGCGCAGGCGATCCAGGTAGCGCTCGCGCAGGGGCTTCGATCGTTCCACGATCCTGGCGGTGATGGCTTCAATTCGGGAATCGGCGGACATGGGTGCTATCCTGATTTCTCTCGATTGCAATGTTCCTGCGGCCCCGGCCGAACGTGCGGTCGGGTTGTCACGGCAAAGGTCCGGTTTCGCATCGCGGACGGTTCGCCGCCGCTCTTTCGTCGCGGGCGCTGCGGCCTCGGCCGTCGCGCCGGGCGCGCTATGGCGCCCAGTAGATGTCGACAGGCGTCTTCGCCCGGTTCAGGACCGCCCGCACCGGCATTTCGCTCTCCTCGCCGCCGGCAAGCGCCTTCTCCAGCGTATCCTTCTTGGCCTGCCCCTCGATATGCAGCACGAGGAAATGGGCGTCCTGCAGGCTCGAGAATGTCAGCGTCAGGCGCGGTTCGCCCGCCCCTTCCGCCTCCATGGTGATCACGCCGCGCGGGGTCTGGAGCGACAAGGCTTCCGCCAGGCGGTCGCCGCCCGGGAAGAAGGAGGCCGTGTGGCCGTCGTTGCCCATGCCGAGGATGACCACGTCGAGCGGAACAGCCACGGCGGCAATGTCGGTGCTCGCCAGGCGCGCAGCTTCCCCGATCGTCGCCGTCTTGCGATAGAGCGGCAGGAAGCGGGCCTTGGCCGCCTCTCCCTGAAGCAGGTTTTCCTCCACCAGCAGGTGGTTCGAGCGCGCGTTGTCGGCGGGGACGAAACGCTCGTCCACCAGCGTCACCGTCACTTTCGACCAGTCCAGTTCGCGCGCAGACAGCGCCTTGAAGAACTGCTTGGGCGTCGAGCCGCCCGAGACGGCGATCGAGGCCGATCCGCGTTCGGCGATCGCCACGTTCAGCACCGAGGCGACGGCGTCGGCGAGCCCCTCGGCGAGGGCGGCGGTGTCCTTGAATTCGTGCAGCTTGTTGGCCATCACAAGCCCTCAGCTCTCGTGCCAGGTTCGGCCGTCGCGCTCGATCAGCGCGATCGCCTGGCTCGGTCCCCAGGTGCCGGCGGTATAACCCTGCGCCTGCTGGCCGGTGGCGTCCCAGGCCTTGAGGATCGGGTCGACCCAGTGCCATGCGGCTTCCACTTCGTCACGGCGCATGAACAGCGTCTGGTTGGAGCGGATGACGTCCAGCAGCAGCCGCTCATAGGCGTCCGCATTGCGCGCCTCGAAGGCCTGGGCGAAGGTCATGTCGAGGGAGACGTTGCGCAGCCGCATGCCGCCCGGGCCGGGATCCTTGATCATCAGCCATTGCTTGACGCCTTCGTCCGGCTGGAGCCGGATGATCAACTGGTTGGCCTCGATGCGGCCGGCCGCCGGCTCGAAGATCGAGTGCGGGATCGGCTTGAAGGTGATGACGATCTCCGAGACGCGGCTTGCCATGCGCTTGCCGGTGCGGATGTAGAAAGGCACGCCGGCCCAGCGCCAGTTGCCGATCTCAGCCTTGATGGCGACGAAGGTCTCGGTGTTGGAGACGCCGCCTTCCAGTTCCTCGAGATAGCCCTTGACCGGCCCCCCGGCAGACGCGCCGGCCCGGTACTGGCCACGCACGGTCAGCCGCTCGACATTGTATTCGTCGATCGGCTTCAGCGCACGCAGGACCTTGAGCTTCTCGTCGCGGACGGCTTCGGCATCCATTGACGAGGGCACTTCCATCGCCACGAGGCAGAGAAGCTGCAGGATGTGGTTCTGCACCATGTCGCGCAGCGCGCCCGCCTTGTCGTAGTAGCCGGCGCGGCTTTCGAGCCCGACGGATTCAGCGACCGTGATCTGCACGTGGTCGATATTGGCGGAGTTCCACAAGGGCTCGTAGAGCGCGTTGGCAAAGCGCAGCGCCATCAGGTTCTGCACCGTCTCCTTGCCGAGATAGTGGTCGATCCGGTAGATCTGGTCTTCGCGGAACACCCGGCCGATGGTGTTGTTCAGTTCGGTGGCCGAGGCGAGGTCGCGGCCGATCGGCTTCTCGACGACGATGCGGGTCTGCTTGGTGACCAGCTTGTGGTCGCGGATCTTCTCGGCGATCTCGCCGAAGATCGCAGGCGCCACGGCGAGATAGAAGGCGCGCACGCGCTCCTTGCCCTCGTCGAGAATGCTCTTCAGGTCGTCCCAGCCCTGCTCGGACTTGGCGTCGACCGAGATGTAGTACAGGCGGTTGGTGAAGGTCCTGACCTCCTCGGCGTCGAACTCGCCCGGTTTCAGGAATTCCTTCAAGGCCTTGGTGGCGAACTCGCGATAGGCTTCATGCGTCATGGCCGCGCGCGAGGCGCCGATGATGCGCGTGGGGTCGGTGAACTGGCCTGAGATCTGCCGGTGGTAGAGCGCCGGCAGGAGCTTGCGTTCGGCGAGGTCACCGGTGCCGCCGAAGACAACATAGTCGAACGGCTCGACGGGAATGATTTGACTGCTCATTGCAATTCTCGATCTGGTTCGCGTTGTCGGCGTTATAATCTAATCGATTTAAAATGGCCAGCGTGCGGCGCAACAAAATCGTCCCTAGGTGTATCACAACTTGTCGCGAAAGGCGTACCACGTCATCGCCAGGAACAGCAGCGGCGCACGCAGCGAAAGTCCGCCGGGAAAGGCGTTTATCTTCAGCGACTTCAGCATGTCGAGCTCCGCGCTTCCGCCGGTCACCTCCTCGGCGAAGAGCTTGCCGCAGTAGTTGGACAGCATCACGCCGTGGCCGGAATAGCCGCCGATCGAGGTTATTCCCGGCATGACTTCGCGCACATAAGGCTGCCGCGGCATGGTGATGCCGACCGATCCGCCCCAGGCATGGGCGATCTCGATACCGGCAAGCGCCGGATAGATCTCGGCGATCTGGCGGCGGATGTGCTCGGTCATGTCGCGCGGGTTGTCGGCCGTATAGGCCTCGCGGCCACCGAACAGCAGCCGCCCGTCGCGGCTCTTGCGGAAATAGCGCACGACGAAGCGGGAATCAGCGACCGCCTCGCCGCCGGGCAGCACCTTCGGGAAGGCGTCGAGGACAGGCGTGGCGCCGATGAAGGACCGGATCGGCATGACATGCGCCGCCGTCTTCGGCTCAAGGTTGCCGATATAGGCGTTGCAGGCGATCAGTGCGCGGTCGGCGGTGATGGTTCCCCTGGCCGTCGTGATCACGGCCTTGCCGCCGCTGCGTTCGATCCTCGTCGCAGCGGTCTGTTCGTGCAGGACGGCCCCCGCCTCGGCTGCGGCCTTCGCAAGACCGACGAGCAGCTTCATCGGATGGATATGGCCGGTGCCGGTATCGCGCACGCCGAAGAGATAGAAGCGCGAGCCGAGCCGCTCCTGCGTCTCCTCCCGGTCCATGAAGGCCGAATGCGTATAGCCGTAGCGGCTGGCGGCGATCTCCGGGTTGGCGCGATAGTCCCTCTCCAGCCCCTTCTTGTGCGAGACGTTCATCTGTCCCGGCATGTACTCGATGTCGAGGCCACGGCTTGTGGCGAAGTCCAAAAGGTATTGCTTGGCATGTTCGGCAAGGTCGAAGAGCCCCTTCGAGCGCTCGTAGCCGATCTCGTCTTCCAGTTCCTCCGGCCAGGCGCGCTGGCCGGTGCCGAGCTGGCCGCCGTTGCGCCCCGAGGCCCCATCGCCGAAGCGGTTGGCGTCGATCAGCACGACGCGCACGCCCTTTGACGCCAACTGACAGGCGGCCTGCAGGCCGGTGAAGCCGCCGCCGATGATCGCGACGTCCGTTTCGCAGGAGCTTTCCATCGGCGGGTACTCGGCGCGCTCGCCGACGGTCGCTTCGTACCAGGAGATGCCGGGTGAAATGGGGCTTTGCCAGGACATGGGAATGCTTCCGGATATGGGTTTGCGAGCCGGCCCGGCCGCCCTCCGGCCCGTCCGCGATGGAACAGGCCGTTCGGGATCGCCGGGCAACCGACCCTAGACGTTGAGCAGCAGGAACTCGCGCTCCCAGGGGCTGATCACCTGCATGAAGGTTTCGAACTCGCCGCGCTTGACGCCGGCATAGAGGCCGATGAACTCCGGGCTGAGCGCACCGGTCAGCGCCGGGTCGGATTCCAGCAGCGAGACGGCTTCGAGCAGGCCGCGTGGCAGGTCGATCGATCCCTCGTTGGCCGTGTCGTCCGTGGGCGCCGTCGGTTCGGCAGCGTTCATGATGCCGAGCAGGCCGCAGGCGAGCGAGGCTGCGAGCGCGAGATAGGGGTTTGCGTCCGAGCCGGGCAGGCGGTTCTCCACGCGCCGGGCGGCGGGGTCGGAGACGGGGATGCGGAAGGCCGTCGTCCGGTTGTCGTAGCCCCAGGCGACATTCACCGGCGCCGACATTTCGGGCGTCAGGCGGCGATAGGAGTTGACGTAGGGAGCCATCATCACCAGCGTCTTCGGAACATAGCTCTGCATGCCGCCGATGAAGTGGAAGAATTCCTTCGAAGGCGAGCCGTCCGGGTTGGAGAAGACGTTCTTGCCGGTCTTGATGTCCACCACGGACTGGTGGATGTGCATGGCCGAGCCCGGCTGGCCCTGCATCGGCTTGGCCATGAAGGTGGCATAGATGCCGTGCTTCAGCGCCGCCTCGCGGATGGTCCGCTTGAACATGAAGACCTGGTCGGCAAGCTCGATCGGATCGCCGTGGCGCAGGTTGATCTCGAGCTGGGCCGGTCCCTCCTCGTGGATGAGGGTGTCGATCTCCAGGCCCTGCTTTTCGGAGAAGTGGTAGATATCGTCGATCAGTTCGTCGAATTCGTTGATGCCGGCGATCGAATAGCCCTGTCCGCCGAGGATCGAGCGTCCCGAGCGGCCCTTCGGCGGATGCAGCGGATAGTCCGGGTCGTCGTTGAGCGCGACCAGGTAGAACTCGATTTCCGGCGCCACGACCGGCCGCCAGCCGCGGTCCTTGTAGAGCCGCAGGACGTTCTTCAGCACGTTGCGCGGCGTGTAGGCGACGTCCTCGCCGTTGGAGCCGACGATGTCGCAGATCACTTGCGCGGTCGGGTCGCTTTCCCAGGGCACGATCGACAGCGTCGAAAGGTCCGGCAAGAGCTTCAGGTCGCTGTCGCGCGGCTCGTAGCGGAAATTGCCCGTCTCCTCGGGATATTCGCCCGAGATCGTGTGTCGGTAGAGCGCCGAGGGCAGGGCAAGCGAGGTGTTGGAGGTGAATTTCGAGGACGGCATCATCTTGCCGCGCGGCACGCCGGCAAGGTCAGGCGTGATGCACTCAATGTCCTCGATGCCCCGGATTTTCAGCCAGTCGCTTGCTTCTTTCCAGTTGCCGACGCCACGCAGGGCGGAGAGGGCGGGAGGGATCTGGGACGAGCGGCTGGATTTCTGAACGGTCGAGGCAACGGTCTTTTTTGAGGGCATGACACACCGTGGGTGGTTTCGAATGCGCCATCATATCCGGAGTTTGGCCCTTGGCTAGAGCGTGCTGTTGTGATTTGGAGCCATTCTGCCGGAGCAGATTTTCGTCAGGGCAAAGGCGAGCGACGAAGGGCACACCCGAAGGCACGTTCGAGGCGCTCGCCTTTGCCCTGACGAAAAGATGCCCGGCCCTTCGGGTTGGTTGAAGCGGGCCGGCTGATTGGCCGGCCGACTTGGTAGTATGCTTTGGCTACGACGCGCGCCGGCCGGCCAATCAGCCAGCGCCGCTTGAACCAACAGAATTGTCTCCAAATCACAACAGCACGCTCTAGGGGCGCGAGGGCGAATGCGGCAAGCTGTCCGGGCGGGCGTGACAGGTTGACAATCCCGCACGGGAACAGGATGGGAGGGAGGAAACGGGGACGAAGCGGCGTGGCGGACAAGAAGGACGTGGTCATCATCGGTGCCGGTGCTGCCGGCATGATGTGTGCGATCGAGGCGGGCAGGCGCGGCCGGCGCGTTCTGGTGATCGACCATGCGAAGGCGCCCGGCGAGAAGATCCGCATTTCCGGCGGCGGCCGCTGCAACTTCACCAACATCCATGCCGGCCCGAAGAACTTCCTTTCGCAGAACCCCCATTTCTGCAAGTCGGCGCTGGCGCGCTACACCCCGCGCGACTTCCTCGACCTCGTCGAGCGACACGGCATCGCCTGGCACGAGAAGACGCTGGGCCAGCTCTTCTGTGACCATTCGGCGAAGGACATCATCTCCATGCTGGTCAAGGAGATGCGCGGGGTCGGGGTGGAACTGCAGCTTTCGACCGAGGTGGCCGCGATCGATCGCACGGTGGGCGGTTTCCGTGTCGCCACCGGCAACGGCGCCTGCGACGCAGCCTCGCTCGTGATCGCGACGGGCGGCAAGTCGATCCCGAAGATGGGGGCCACCGGGTTCGCATACCGCATCGCCGAACAGTTCGGCCTGCGCCTCGTCGAGACGCGGCCGGCGCTCGTGCCGCTGACGCTTGATCCGCAGGCCCTTGGGCTTCACGATGGCATGCCGGGCGTTTCCGTGGAGGCTATCGTCGGCCACGGCAAGGCGGAGTTCCGCGAAGCCATGCTCTTTACCCATCGCGGGCTGAGTGGCCCGGCGATCCTGCAGATCTCGTCTTTCTGGCGGGAGGGCGACGACATCACCGTTCACCTGCAGCCCGACCTCGATGTGGTTGCCGTGCTTGCGGCGGCGCGCGCGACGAACGGACGGCAGGCGGTGCAGACGGTCCTGGCCGAGCACATGCCGCGAAAGCTGGCGCAACTCGTGATTAGCCAGACCGGCATCGACGGCCCGGTCGCGGCAATTCCGGGCCATAGGTATGCCGCGCTTGCCGACCATATCCGCCGCTGGCGGGTTCGTCCGGCAGGCTCGGAGGGTTACCGGACGGCCGAGGTCACGCTCGGCGGCGTGGATACCGACGAGCTCGATTCGCGCACCATGGCGGCGAAGTCCGTCCCCGGCCTGCATTTCATCGGCGAGGCTGTCGACGTCACCGGCTGGCTTGGCGGCTACAATTTCCAATGGGCGTGGGCGTCCGGCTACGCGGCCGGCCAGTCGGTCTGACGCCGGGCGCGGAAAGCTTGTATTAGCCATGCGAAAGTAGGGCTCGCGCGAGGACGCGGCAGGCTTTACCCTTCATTAAGAGGTACGGGCTGATCCTGCCTGCAAGCCGGCGTTTCCGCCGTTCGTGGAGCCGATGTTTGGTCCCACGCGGAGCGGTTGAAACAACATGATGTGGGCCGGCTGGCCGGATCAACCGGGATTCCCGTAGCTCGTAACCGGAGTCTTGCCATGCCCGCAGTTCACCGCCGCCCCGTCGCCCGCGCGATCGCAATCGCAGCCGCCGAGGAAAGCCGCCGCCGCATGATCGCCATCGCCGCCAACTGCGCCGCGGCCTCCCTGCTCCTGGCGGGGATCGCACTCTCGCTGGCAAGCCTTTACTGAGCGCCTCGCCACGGTTGTCGCCCGTACGACAAAAAAGTGATCGAGTATTAGGAATTAGTGAGAAAGTTCGAAGTTTTTTAAAGCTTCCCGCTGATGATCACGGGATATTGGCCCGGACCGTGTGCACGAAAGATCGTGCTGCGGTCATGCAATGAGTGCGTCCGGGGCCACACGGCGAAAATCCGTATCAATCCAATGCAGTTTCGGCGGACCGGCCCTTGGGAGACTCACATCAGGTGGGCAGGGAGGCGGTCGCTCGCACGGAGTGTTGCCCCGATGTTAATCGACCGGGTTCTTGCCCGCTTCAAGATCCAGACGAAAGTCGTTCTGTTCATCCTTCCATTTGTCGTCAGCATCAGCGCCGTCGGCCTGACCGGGCTTTATGCTTCTGGCCTGCTGCAAGGCAGGATGGAGATTTCCAACAGCGTCCTGCAATCGCTGAGCGGTTTCAAGGACGTCTATGCGGGAATGAACGGCTTCCTCCAGAACACGTCGGAAGAGACGCGCGGCGCCGTCGTCGAGAAGATCGCTGCACAGCAGGACGTGCTTGCGGACACGCTTTCCCAGGTCACCGACGAGGAGGGGCGCAACCAACTCCAGCAGGCCGTCGACGGCAGCGCCAGGATCGGCGAGCGCGTCGGCCAGCTCTGGACGCTCTACGAGAACGAAGTCTCGCTGCGACAGTCGATGCAGAAGGGCCTGCGCAGTCTGTTCGGCGAGCAGATGAGGATCCTCGACGCGGCGAGCACCATGGAGCTTTCCGTGCGTTCCGACGAGGATGCCGCCAAGACCCTGATGCGCGAAGCCGAACGGCTGAAAGGTGCCAGCGACGAACTGAACGCCTTCAGTTCCGCCTTTTCCAAGGCACCTGCGCCAGAGGCCAAGGTGAAGTTGGCCGCCGACAAGCGAGGCGGTCTCGAGACACTGGCGAACAGCATACGCATGAGCTTGCCGGACAACCAGAAGGCTGTCCTCGACACATTCCAGAAGACGATCGCGGAAATCGGCGCGCTGGCCACGAGCGGTAACGTCAGCGAGGAAAATGCGACGGCAATCGGCCGCCTCGTCACGCGCTTCCGCCAGACGAGCATCCAGTTGCAGGCTGCAGCCGGCGTGAAGATGCGCGATGCGACGATGACCTTCTCAAGGCTCGACGAGGCGCTGCTGAAGTCGACCGCGGCGCTTGCGAGCACGCGCGAACTGGTCAACGCGATCTACTCGATCCGCATCGCCGCCGCCGGCTTCCTGGAGAATGCGAACAAGCAGGGCCAGGCCCAGATCGCCCAGCAGTTCACCATGCTGCGTCAGAACCTTGAGGGCCTCTCCGTCACCGCCGGCGACATCGAGTTCTTCGCCAGGCTCAACACCACGCTCAAGCCCATCATCGACGGCATGGATGCTGACAGCGCCGCGCTCGTCGACATCAGCCATCAACGCGAGTCCGAGTTCACCGCTGCCGCCGCCGAGATCGACAGCATCTGGAACCAGCTGACCGCCTTTGCCGAAAACCAGAAAGCCCATGCCTCCGTCGAGCGCGACCAGGCCAACCAGATCTCGGTGCTGACGACGATCGCGGGCATCGTGATCGCGGTTCTTGCCGGCGGCGCCCTCGTCCTGACGCTGAAGGGTCCCATCGGCCAGATCACCGCGGCGATGCGCCGGATCGCCGACGGCATGCTCGACACCGCCATCGATGGTGGGGCTCGCCGCGACGAGATCGGCGACATGGCCCGTGCGCTCGACGTGTTCAAGGAGAACGCGCTGTCGAAAATCCGCATCGAGGCGGAGAGCGAGGAGCACCGCACGGTCGCCGAAGCCGACCGCGCCAGAAACGATGCCGAGAAGCGCGAGCTCGATCGCCAGATCGACTTTGCCGTCGACGCGCTCGCGGCCGGTCTTGGCCGGCTTGCGCAGGGGGATCTGTCCCGACAGATCGAGACGCCCTTCACCGGCCGGCTTGAGCAGTTGCGCCAGGACTTCAACGCCTCTCTCGCCCGCCTTCAGGACACGCTGGGGCAGATCCGCCACAACGCCCTGTCGATCCAGCAGAACGGTACGGAACTGCGTTCCTCCGCCGACCAGCTCTCCAAGCGGACCGAAGCGCAGGCGGCATCGCTCGAAGAAACGGCGGCCGCCGTCGACGAGATCACGGTTACCGTCAGGTCTTCCGCCGAGCGGGCGACCGAGGCAAACGCAGTCGTGGTCGAGACCAAGCGCAGCGCCGACAGCTCCGCCGCCGTGGTCGGCAGCGCCATCGATGCCATGGGTCGGATCGAGGCCGCTGCGCGCCAGATCGAGCAGATCATCGAGGTGATCGACGACATCGCCTTTCAGACCAACCTGCTCGCCTTGAACGCCGGCATCGAGGCCGCACGTGCCGGCGATGCGGGCAAGGGCTTTGCCGTCGTCGCCCAGGAAGTGCGCGAGCTGGCACAGCGTTCCGCCGATGCCGCCCGCGAGATCAAGGGGCTCATCAACAAGTCGACGCAGGAAGTCAGCAACGGTGCCCGCCTGGTGCAGGATACCGGGGCCGTCCTGGCCTCGATCAGCCAGCAGATCGTCACCGTCAGCCACCATGTCGATATGATGGCAACGGCCAGCCGCGATCAGGCGACCGCGCTGAATGAGGTCAACGGCTCGGTCAACCAGATGGACCAGATGACCCAGCAGAACGCCGCGATGGTGGAGACCACGACCGTCGCCTGCCGTCAGCTTGCCAGCGAGGCCGACACGCTGACCATGCTTGTCCAGCAGTTCCGCCTGGAGGCATCTGCAGCCGATGAAGGCGATCGCTACGAGGCCGCCTGAGCGAAAGCCTCACACTACAGGCCCGGCTTGCCGGGCCTGTACCGGCCCGTGTGACGGACAAAAATTGCAATTTATCAGACAATTCGCCTAAGTTTCAGATTTTATTATCAAGTCAATTCTAAACTGGCCTCCTGGAATATAGGAGACGCCAATGTTTCGCATGCTCAAGACCTCCATAGCCGCCCAGTATGTGGCAATGACGATCGCACTGATCTTTCTGAGCGGTGCGGTGATCGTCGGCGTCATGCACTACAATCTCCGCCAGTACGTGCTGCAGGAGGCCGGCAACAATGCCCGCGACGCAAGCCGCAGCATGGCGGTTCTCTACGCCGGCGTGATCGACGGCTCCCAGATCGACGTGACGGACAACCGCCTCGTCTCGGCGACCGCCGAATCCGTCCCCGATTTCACCGATCATGCGCTCGTCGACCGCACCGCCCAGTCGATCGCCGGCGTCGCGACCATCTTCCGCAAGGAGGGGGCGGACTACGTCCGCGTCTCCACGAACGTGAAGAAGGAGGACGGCAGCCGCGCCGTCGGCACCAGGCTCGCAGCCGACCATCCCGCCCAGGCGGTGCTGGCAAGGGGCGAGGCGTTCTACGGCCCGGCGGAGCTCTTCGGCCGCCAGTTCATGACCGGCTATGTCCCGGTCAAGTCCGCAGCCGGCGTCAATGTCGGCCTGATGTTCATCGGCATCCCGATGGAGGTCTACTACGCGAAGATCCATGAGTTGCAGATCATGGCTGTGATTGCCGGCCTGGTTGCGCTTGCGATCTTCGGCACGCTGTCCTATGTCGCCGTCCGCTTCTCGGTCCGCCCGCTGAAATCGCTGATCGCCGCCGTTCGCGACATCGCCGACGGCCGTCTCGAAGCGGAGGTTCCCTGTCGCGACCGCGCCAACGAATTCGGGCAGATCGGCCGCGCGCTCGAAGTGTTCCGCGACAATGCCCTGCGCAAGATCGCAGTCGAGCGCGAGGCGTCCGAACAGCAGCAGGAAGCTGCCCGGGAACGCGCACAGTCCGACAGCGAGAAGCAGGAGACGGACCGGCAGATCGCCTTCGCCGTCGACGCGCTCGCCCAGGGCCTCGGCCGCCTGGCGCAGGGAGACCTGTCACGGCAGATCGACACGCCGTTCGGCGGCAGGCTGGACGACCTGCGCCGCGACTTCAACACCTCGCTCGTACGCCTGCAGGACACGCTTTTGCAGATCCGCGCCAATGCGCAGTCGATCCAGCGCAGCGGCGGCGAGATGCTGCAATCGGCCGATTCGCTGTCCAGGCGAACCGAAACCCAGGCCTCTTCCCTTGAGGAGACGGCAGCCGCCGTCGAGGAGATCACCGTGACCGTCCGCTCCTCCGCCGAGCGTGCGCAGGAAGCCAACCAGAAGGCCGGCGAAACCAGGAAGAGCGCCGACAACTCCAGCACCGTCGTCACCAGCGCCATTTCCGCCATGGGCCGGATCGAGGATGCCTCCCGCCAGATCGAGCAGATCATCGAGGTCATCGACGACATCGCCTTCCAGACCAACCTGCTGGCGCTGAATGCGGGCATCGAGGCCGCGCGCGCCGGCGAGGCGGGCAAGGGTTTTGCGGTCGTCGCACAGGAAGTCCGCGAACTGGCGCAGCGCTCCGCAGACGCCGCCCGCGAGATCAAGTCGCTGATCGAGAAGTCGACCCATGAGGTCGGCGCCGGCTCGCGGCTCGTCCAGGAGACGGGTGCGGTGCTCGCCACCATCAGTTCCCAGGTCGCTGCCATGAGCCAGCATGTAGAAACGATCGCCACGGCCAGCCGCGACCAGTCGGCCGCACTCCAGGAGGTCAACACGTCGGTCAACCAGATGGACCAGATGACCCAGCAGAACGCCGCGATGGTCGAACAGACGACGCAGGCGAGCCGCCAGCTCGCCACCGAGGCCGACGCACTGATGGCGCTGGTCGACCGCTTCCGCCTCGGCGCGGGGGCCGAACGGCTTCGCCAGGCCGCCTGAAGCGGCGACCTGAAATCACGACCGGCAGCCTCGATCGGTATTGCTAGCCCGTTATGAAATGGAAGAAGCCCGGCTATCCCGCCGGGCTTTTCCTTGTGCGTCAGCAACGGCGCGCCGGAGGGGCCGGTCCCTTCGATGTCACCGCAGCAGGCGCGCGACCAGCGAGGCCTGCGAACTGACCTCCATCTTGCCGTAGATGTTCTTCACGTGCGAGCGGACGGTCTCATAGCTGACGCCATCGCTGTCGGCGATTTCCCGCAGCGAAAGCCCGGCTGCGATCGCAGCGGCGATCCGCGCTTCCTTCGGCGTCAGCTTGTAGTTCGCCTGGAGGCGCTCGCTGCGCGGTTCACTGAAATCCGTCATCGGCTCGATGATGATCGCCACGGTGGGGCCGTTCAGGAATTCGGTCATGGGCTCGGACGTCAGGCGAACCAGCGTCAGCCGGTGGGCGCTGCCGTCGGTCGCCTTCAAGGTCGCAAGATAGGGCTCCACCTGCACGCCCTGCCGCGACAGCAGGAACTGCAGGGTCTCGGCCGCCCGCGGGTCGGTGATCGCGATCCGGCCGTTCGTCCCGAGGCGCACGGGTGCGCCGTCCTCGATCATCCGCCGGGCGCGCTCGTTCATCGACCGGATGCCACCCGTCTCCGAGACATGGAACAGGCCGGCGCCGATGGCGTCGAACAGCGACTGTCCGGTCTGTCTTTCGCCTGTCGCGAACTCGCCCCTGCGGATGAAGTCGACGGCCCGCCTGAGATGCGGCGAAAGGTGCGTGTAGAGCCCCGCCGCCTCGTGGTTGAACGCGGGATCCGTCGACGAGGTGCAGGTGGAGAGGATGAAGGTCCTGCTCGAATCTCGCAGGATGGTGACGCCGATTGCCGTCTCGCAGCCTGTCTGCCGCTTCAGCCAGTCGTTGTAGAACTCCGTCCTGGCCAGTTCCTCGCGGGGGAAAATACTTTCTCCCGTCATGCCCCGGCCGACTGGAACGAGCATCGTGCGCGGTATCCAGGGGTTCACGGCGGCGTAGTGATTGTGGAATTGCTCGACTTCGTCGTTGCCGAAACCGGAGACGAGTCCGACCTGCGCCAAAGGAGAGGTCAGGTCCTGGTAGTGGAACGCTGATTTTCCGTTCGGCAGCGTCGTGGCTAGCCGGTCCATGAAGTGCTGCCAGCTGCATTCGCCGAACAGGCTTCCGTAGACGAGATCCGTCAGTTCCGATCGACCGGCAACCCCATTTTGCACCGCGAGCTCCCCACTCCATGGCACAACCGCATTTAAGTGCCATCTAACGCATTGCGCAATCGGAAAGTGCAGGATCGGAATGCTTTGTCAATGAACCGCTGATTGCGTGGCCGACAGGAGAAAGCGCATCCCCGTGATGCGCATGCAAGAGGGGCCGGTGTCGCCACCGGCCCCTCCTGGCGGTTGCCGGGGCGGACACCCGGCGACCGTCCGCGTCGCTCTACGCTCTGCCCTGGGTGACGATGACCGGGATGAGCAAGTCACCCCAGTTTCCATCGCCGCCGTGATGGCGCGCGGAGCGGACGAGCTCGACCGAGACGCCGGCCTCGACAGCCTTCATGACGGCATGGTTCAGGCGGTGGAGGTCGTTGGCCACCATGCGGATCATCGCCTGCTGGTCGGGCGACATCGCCGACGACTGCTCTTCTGCTCTTTCCTTGACGCGGGTCTGGACGGTCATGGCATTTCTCCTCTTTACGGGGTTCTTGAACGAAAATTCCTTGGCCTTGCCCCTCATTCGGCTGCCGCCACGTGAGGGGCATCTGCGCGATGCTTCAGGCTACTCCGCTGCCGGGCGGAACTGGTCGTGCTCGGTCGATTCCTTCATCGCCGTGGTGGACGACTGGCCGCCGGTAATCGCCAGCGACACGGCGTCGAAGTAGCCGGTGCCGACCTCGCGCTGGTGCTTGGTGGCCGTATAGCCGTTGGCCTCGGCGGCGAACTCAGCCTCCTGCAGCTCCGAATATGCGGCCATCTGGCGGTCCTTGTAGCCGCGCGCCAGCTCGAACATGCCGAAATTCAGCTGATGGAAGCCGGCGAGCGTGATGAACTGGAACTTGTAGCCCATGGCGCCCAGCTCCCGCTGGAACTTCGCGATCGTCGCGTCGTCCAGGTGTTTCTTCCAGTTGAAGGACGGCGAGCAGTTATAGGCCAGCAGCTTGCCCGGATGAGCCTTGTGCACGCCCTCGGCGAACCGGCGCGCCTGCTCCAGATCCGGCTTCGAGGTCTCGCACCAGATCAGGTCGCAATGCGGCGCGTAGGCAACGGCGCGGGCGATGCAGGGCTCGATCCCGTTCTTCACCTGGTAGAAGCCCTCGACCGTGCGGCCGGCGTCGTAGTCGACGAATGGCTGGTCGCGCTCGTCGATGTCCGACGTCAGGAGCTTGGCGGCCTCCGCATCGGTGCGGGCGATCACGAGCGTCGGCGTGCCCATGACGTCGGCGGCGAGGCGCGCGGCGTTGAGGTTGCGGATATGCGCGGCCGTCGGGATCAGCACCTTGCCGCCGAGGTGGCCGCACTTCTTTTCAGACGCGAGCTGGTCCTCGTAGTGCACGCCGGCGGCACCCGCCTCGATGAAGGCCTTCATGATCTCGAAGGCGTTGAGAGGCCCGCCGAAGCCTGCTTCCGCATCGGCAACGATCGGCGCAAACCAGGTATCGACCGACAGGCCCTTGCCTTCGGAGGTCTCGATCTGGTCGGCGCGCTGCAGCGTGCGGTTGATGCGCTTGGCGAGCTCGGGGGCCGCATTGGCCGGATAGAGCGACTGGTCGGGATACATGGCCGAGGCCGTGTTGGCGTCGGCTGCGACCTGCCAGCCAGACAGGTAGATCGCCTTCAGCCCGGCGCGAACCATCTGCATCGCCTGGTTGCCCGAAAGCGCGCCGAGCGCATTGACGAAACCCTCCTCGTGGATCAGCTGCCACAACCGGTTCGCCCCCATCTCCGCCAGCGAATGCCGGATCTGGACGGAGCCGCGCAGGCGCTTCACGTCCTCTGCCGAATAGGGCCGGCTGATGCCGTCGAAGCGGCCCTCAGGCGCGCTGGGAACGAGATTGTAAAAATCGGTCATGCTGTCTGTCCTCCATCCGGTCTGTCAAAGGCGGAGCCGTGTCCTTGAATGTATGCCCCGCCGCTGTGATGTCTGAATATTTACATTGCAGCGCGGGACGGCGCGAGGATTTTCGATTATTCAAGCGACCAAAACGGGTTATGCTGTGAGGCGCTTGACAAGTCGGCGCTGTTAATTTGTAAATTATGTAAAACTCGCTGTCGGCGCGCCAGAGTCAGGCGGGTGTCAAAGGATTGACAGATGGCTGAGAACAAGATCTTCGCCGGCCCCAGAGTTCGGCGCATCCGCAACGGCCTCGGCCTGACCCAGACCGCCATGGCCGAGGCGCTGTCGATCTCTCCCTCCTATCTCAACCTGATCGAGCGCAACCAGCGTCCGCTGACGGTGCAGCTCCTGTTGCGGCTCGCCTCCGTCTACAAGGTCGACATGGAGGACCTGCAGGGCGAGGCCGGTGGCAGTGTCGCCCAACTGAAGGAAGTGTTCGCCGATCCCCTGCTGTCCGGCGAACTGCCGGGCGACCTGGAACTGGTCGAGGTGGCGGATGCCGCCCCCAACGTCGCCGGCGGCATCGTCAAGCTCTACCGCGCCTATCGCGAACAGGCCTCGCGTCTTTCCGATCTCGCCGAAGTCCTGTCGCGCGAGGGCAGGGCGACCTCGCTGGCCGGCGCGCGCCTGCCGATCGACGAGGTGCGCGAGAAGCTGGAGCAACGGTCCAACTATTTCGAGGCGATCGACGCGGCAGCCGAGGCCTTCCATGCGGCGCTGGCCCCGGGCGACGATCTTGCGGGTGCCCTGAAGGCCTGGCTGAAGAAGGAGCACGGCGTCGTGGTGCGCCTGCTGCCGGTCCATGCCATGCCGACGCTGCGCCGCCGCTTCGACCGCCATTCCATGCGGCTTTTCCTGTCGGAGCGCCTGTCGGCGCATGACCAGTTGCGCGAGATCGCCATGGAGGCGGTGCAACTGGCGCTGCGCGAGGAGATCGCAGCCGAACTCGACCGGCTGACGCTCTCGGGCAACGAGGCGCGCCGTATCGCCCGCTTCGAACTCGCGCGCAACGCGGCGCACGCTCTGATGATGCCTTATGACGCTTTCCTGGCTGCCGCCCAGCGCGCGCGCTTCGATATCGACCTCCTGCGCACGCGCTTTGCCGTCTCCTTCGAGCAGGCGGCAACACGGCTGACCATGCTACAGCGCCCGGGGCAGGCAGCACCTCCCTTCTTCCTGCTGGAGCTCGACGTGGCCGGCCACCGTTTGCGCCGGGCCGGCGCGCAGGGTTTCCCGCAGGCGCGTTTCGGCGGCGGCTGTCCGAAGCTCAACGTGCATGCGGCGTTCGCGCAGCCCGGACAGGTCCTGGCCGAGCGGGTCGAGATGCCGGACGGTGCGGCGTTTCTCACCGTATCGCGCACGCTTGACGGGCCGCACACGGCCTTCGGCGAACGGGTGCGCCGGACAGCGCTGCTTCTCGGCTGCGATGCCGTCGCAGCTGCCGAGACGGCCTATGGCGAAGCCGTGCAGCCGCCGCCCGTGGCCGTCGGCGCCGCCTGTCGCCTGTGCGAGCGGCAGGGCTGTCTGGGCCGCGCCGAGCCGCCGGTGACGCGCCCGCTGGGCCTGGACGAGATGGTGGCCGGCCTCTCCCTTTTCGACTTCCAGTGATTTTCCGCTTGCTTTGCCGTGCGAAAGCGATTTCAAATATGATAGGAATGGCGGAAATGTGATACCAATGTGCGCCGTCAAGCAAAAGATGACGCTTGTCGCGCCTTGAAAAAGAACGATAATCGCAAATCGAACCGCCTCCGGGAACGGCTAAACTTTACAAACTGGGAGCCCAATTGATGAAAAGACGCAACCTTGTGGCGACTGTCGCCTTCGCTGCCCTCACCGCCTTTGCCGGCGTGCAGGCGCAGGCGCAGGAAAAGGTGGTGAATGTCTATAACTGGTCCGACTACATCGACGAGTCGATCCTGGCCGACTTCACCAAGGAAACGGGCATCAAGGTCGTCTACGACGTCTTCGATTCCAACGAGACGCTCGAGACCAAGCTGCTTGCCGGCGGCACTGGCTACGACGTCGTCGTTCCGACCGGCAACTTCATGCAGCGCCAGATCCAGGCCGGCGTCTTCCAGAAGCTCGACAAGTCGAAGCTGCCGAACCTCTCCAACATGTGGGACGAAGTCTCGCAGCGCGTCGCCGTCTACGATCCGGGCAATGAATACGCGATCGACTACATGTGGGGCACGACGGGTCTCGGCTACAATGTGGCCAAGGCCAAGGAGATCCTCGGATCCGACGCAGCCCCCGGCTGGGACGCGATCTTCAATCCGGAGATCGCAAAGAAATTCGGCGATTGCGGCATCTACGTGCTCGATACGGCCGAGGAGGTGATCCCCGCCGCGCTGAACTTCCTCGGTCTCGACCCGAACTCCAAGGACACGGCCGACCTGGAGAAGGCCGGTGAACTGCTGGCCTCGATCCGGCCCTATATCCGCAAGTTCCATTCCTCCGAATACATCAACGCGCTCGCAAACGGCGACATCTGCCTGGCGCTCGGCTGGTCCGGCGACGTCCTGCAGGCGCGCGACCGTGCGGCCGAAGCCGGCGCGGGCGTGGAAGTCAACTACACCATCCCCGCCGGCGGTGCGCTGATGTGGTTCGACATGATGGCCATCCCCGCCGATGCGCCCCATGTCGAGGAGGCGCATGCCTTCATCAACTACATCATGAAGCCGGAAGTGGCCGCCAAGGCGTCGGACTACATCTTCTACGCCAACGGCAACAAGGCGTCCCAGCCGCTGATCTCGAAGGAAGTCTTCGACGATCCGGCGATCTACCCGCCGGCGGACGCGATGGCCAAGCTCTACACCAAGCTGCCCTACGATCCGAAGACGCAGCGGGTCGTGACCCGCACCTGGACCAAGGTCGTCACCGGCCAGTAAGAAAAGGAATGCAGATTGCCCGGAACCACTTCCGGGCAATTTGCTGTTGCGGCCAAAAACAATCGGGGACAGCCAATGAAATCACTGGGCAATATCCGCCGCTCCTTCGCGCCGTGGGCGGATCCGGACTCCAAGCCTTTCATATCCTTCAAGAACATCACGAAGAAGTTTGGCGATTTCACAGCCGTCGACAACCTGACCCTCGACATCTACCACCGCGAGTTCTTCGCCCTTCTCGGCGCCTCGGGCTGCGGCAAATCCACACTCCTGCGCATGCTGGCGGGCTTCGAGCGGCCGACCTCGGGCGAGATCATCCTCGACGGCCAGGACATCGCCGGCATCCCGCCCTACCGGCGGCCGGTCAACATGATGTTCCAGTCCTACGCGCTGTTTCCGCACATGACGGTCGAGAGCAACATCGGCTTCGGGCTCAGGCAGGACGGCATGCCGAAGGCCGAGATCGCCGAGCGCGTCACGCAGATGCTCAAGCTCGTCAAGCTCGAGCAGTTCGCCAAGCGCAAGCCGCAGCAGCTCTCCGGCGGCCAGCGCCAGCGCGTTGCGCTCGCCCGGTCGCTGGCCAAGCGGCCGAAGGTGCTGCTGCTCGACGAACCGCTCGGCGCGCTCGACAAGAAGCTGCGCGAGGAAACCCAGTTCGAGCTGATGGACCTGCAGCAGCAGCTGGGGCTGACCTTCGTCGTCGTCACCCACGACCAGGAGGAGGCCATGACCATGGCCGACCGGATCGCCGTGATGAGCCACGGCAACGTCATCCAGGTGGCGACGCCGGCCGAGATCTACGAGGCGCCGAATTCCCGCTTCGTCGCGGACTTCATCGGCGACGTGAACATCCTCGAAGGGAAGGTGAAGGCCGCTGGCAACGGCCGCATCGAGATCGCCGGCGACGATTTCACCGTGCGCACCGTCGGCGACGCATCGCCAGCCATCGGGGCGGGAGCCGCGTTCGCGGTCCGACCGGAAAAGCTCAAGGTCAGCCGGGCCGCACCCGCAGACGCCTCGATCAACGCCTCCGAAGGCGAAATCTGGGACATCGCCTATCTCGGCGACATGACCGTCTTTCACGTCAGGCTGCCGAGCGGCAAGGTCGTCAAGACCTCGATGCTGAATGCGCAGCGCGAGGTGGAGAACCCGATCGGCTACGACGAGAAGGTCTGGGTCTCGTTTGCCGAGACTGCCGGCGTCGTGTTGAAGGATTGAGGCCATGACCAAGCTCGGCTCCCGCATCTTCAGCCGCCTGGTCATCCTCGTTCCCTATGCCTGGCTGGTCTTCTTCTTCCTCGTCCCCTTCGTCATCGTCTTCCGCATCTCGCTGTCGACCACCGCGATCGCGCAGCCGCCCTACGAGCCGGTCTTCCGGCTTGCCGACGGCATCGCCGGCATCGTCGACAACATCCGCCAACTGAGCTTCGACAACTTCATCTGGCTGACGGAAGACGCGCTCTACATCAATGCCTACCTGTCGAGCATCAAGATCGCCGGTATATCGACGTTCCTGGCGCTCCTGATCGCCTACCCGATCGCCTACGGCATGGCGCAGGCGCCGCGCACCTGGCGGCCGACCCTTTTGATGCTGGTGATCCTGCCGTTCTGGACGAGCTTCCTGATCCGCGTCTATGCCTGGATCGCGATCCTGAAGCCGGAGGGGCTGCTCAACCAGCTCCTCCTCAGCCTCGGCCTCATCAACGAGCCGCTGATCATCCTCAACACCAACTGGGCGATCTATATCGGCATCGTCTATTCCTACCTGCCCTTCATGATCCTGCCGATCTATTCGGCGCTGGAGAAGATGGACCATTCGCTGATCGAGGCCGCGCAGGACCTCGGTTGCCCGCCGATCAGCGCCTTCTGGAAGGTCACCTTCCCGCTGTCGCTCGCCGGCGTGGTCGCCGGTTGCATGCTGGTCTTCATTCCGGCTGTCGGCGAATTCGTCATCCCCGACCTGCTCGGCGGCTCGCAGACGCTGATGATCGGCAAGACGCTGTGGACGGAGTTCAACTCCAATCGCGACTGGCCGCTCTCGGCGGCGGTGGCGACGGTGCTTCTTCTCATCCTCGTGGTGCCGATCGTGTTCTTCCAGAACATGCAGGCGAAAGCCGAAGAGCGGGGGAAATAGCCATGACGAAATGGTCCCGGTTCAACATCGTCTCGGTCGCGCTCGGCTTCGCCTTTCTCTACCTGCCGATCGTGCTTCTGGTCGTCTTCTCCTTCAACGAATCCCGTCTCGTCACCGTCTGGGCAGGTTTTTCGATCAAGTGGTACGTCTCTCTCTTCAACAACCAGGGCCTGATGGACGCAGCCTGGGTGACGATCCGGGTCGCGCTCCTGTCGGCGACGATTGCCACCGTGCTCGGCACGATGGCGGCACTGTCGCTGGTGCGCTTCACCCGCTTCCGCGGCCGCATGCTGTTTTCCGGCATGGTCTACGCGCCGCTCGTCATGCCCGAGGTCATCACCGGCCTGTCGCTGCTGCTGCTGTTCGTGGCGATCGGCTTCGACCGCGGCTTCTGGACGGTGACGCTGGCCCATATCACGCTAACCATGTGCTTCGTCGCCGTCGTCGTGCAGTCGAGGCTGCTTTCCTTCGACCGCTCGGTCGAGGAGGCGGCCCTTGATCTCGGCGCCACGCCGCTTCGCACCTTCATCGAGGTGACGCTGCCGATCATCGCGCCTGCGGTGTTCTCCGGCTGGGTGCTGGCCTTCACGCTGTCGCTGGACGATCTGGTCATCGCGAGCTTCACCTCGGGCCCCGGGGCCACGACCCTGCCGATGAAGATCTACAGCCAGGTTCGCCTCGGCGTCACGCCGGAGATCAACGCAGCCTGCACGCTGCTGATCGCGCTCGTCGCCGTTGGCGTGATCATCGCCTCGATCGTGACCAAGCGGCGGGAACTGCAGCGCCAGCGCGACGAACACGCCGCCTTCGCGGGCACGTAGGACCGGTTCGTCTCGGCCGCCGCCGCCCCGCCGATCCCTGTCAGTTGGCGGGGATGCCCATCAGGATCGCCATCGGCGAGATGACCGGGGCCGGCCAGGTGCCGCTGACGAGGAAGTTGATGGCCGGTTCCGTCACGCTCACGTCGTCCTGCCTGTGCGGGGCCAGCGACCCTGCCAGTGCGATGCTGCCATGCCGGAAGGGGATCGTGCCGGAGATCGAAAGGGTCTTCTCGGTCCCCTCGAACGTCGCGCGGGTGATTTCGGCGAGACCCCGGTCTACGCGCCCTTCGATCGCCGCACTCGCAAATTCGAACGCGCCGTCTGCGGCCTCCGTCATGTTGAACACGCTGGCGCCGCGCGCGCGGTTTTCGAATTCCGGACGGTCGAACTCGGCAATGCTGCCCTGGTCGAAGCGCAGCCGGAAGGTTCCGACGAGGCCGGCGATGTCGAAGCGCGCAAACGGCTGCTCGGTGAAGAGGCTGAGGTCGGCCGACCCGCGACCGTTCGGCAGCGGTCCCGACAGGCCCGAAAGGCCGATCAACGCGCCGAGGTCGACGTCCCGCAAGGACAACTGCAGCTCCCCGCCTGGCTTGCGGTTCTGGTCCGTGGTGGCGACCTGTCCGCTCACGCTGCCGCCGAGCACGGTCCCGTCGCCGATGTCGAGCAATGTCTGGCCGCCGGACGTGCGAATGCCCGCGGCGAAATCGGTCAGCACAAGCGGCTCGAGCAACGCCTCCCTGGCGGAGAACCGCAGGTCCAGGTCCAGTCCGTCGATCTTCAGCGGGGGTGCGGGAAGGGGTGTGTCGCCCTCGCGCAGCACGGGCGCATAAGCGCCGATCATGGCCGCGAGGTCGACCTTGTCGAAGGCCAGTGTTCCCTCGAGTTTCGGCGTGCTCTTCGGCGGCAGGCTGACGTCCAGTATGCCGGTCGCGCGCGAATCCTGGATGTCGAGCACGAGCTTGTCGATCCGCGCGGTGTGCTCGCTGGTGGTGACGTCGCCCTCCAGCGTTATGGCGCCCAGCTTGGCGGCCGGTGTGAAACGCGTTCCGGTCCAGTCCAGCAGGCGGGAGAAGGAGGGGACGGCCAGTGCGATCCTGCCGGCTGCAAAGGCATTGCTCGACAGATTTGCGGTTCCGTCGAAATCGAGCTTCACCGGATCGGAATGCACCGAAAGACGAATGTCGGCGTCCTGGCCGTTCAGCAGGCGGGCAGGTGCGTCGGCGGCGAACTGCAACTCGGCCACCTCGCCGTTGATCACGCCCCTCAGCGAAATGTCGAGGTCCGACGAAAGCTTCGGCCACGCGATCTTCCCGGCCACGTCGCTGATACGATAGTGCTGGCCTCTTCTGCGGTCGTCGACGACGATCACTCCCTCGCGAACAAGCAGCGTGCCGAACTGCGGCAATGGAGCCGTTGTCTGCTGATCTTTGCGGTCGTCGGATAACGCCTGTTCGATCCCCTCGCTGCCGCGCCAGTTGAGCAGGCCGCTTTCGTCGCGGCGGATGTGAAAGAGCGGCCTGACGAGTTCGACGTCTCCGAGGTCCGGCGCTCCCAGGAGCGAGCCGAGTACGCTGAAGTCGACCGCGATCTGGTCGGCCGTCAGAAGATCGTCGCCATCGCCCGCCGGCGAGCCCGGATAGCGCAGCCGCACGTCTTCGAATGCCATATGCGGAGCGGGCCAGAAGCTGAAGCGCGGCGTGCCGCTGAATTCCAGCTCCGCACCGGTCCAGGCCGACAGGTTGGCTTCGATTTCGTCGCGGATCCTGTCGGAGGAAACGAGCGTAGGCCCGGCAAGGCGCAGGGCCAATGCCAGAACGACCATTGCCGCCAGCAGCCGCAACAGCAGCTTCGGCCGAAGGTATCGAAGAAGACCCATTGCGTTGTTTGCCCATTGCCCGGCGGATGTGCGTTCCGCTGCCGTGAGGGGATAGGCCCTCGTGCCGAAGAAATCAAATCCGGCGCACGCATAAATGGCGCATATGGCATCCTGGCGGCGGCCGTCCGGGCTTTATACTGCGACGCACCATGCTATAGAAAAGGCGTTGGAGTGGAGGAAGACATGATCGAGGAAAAGCCGCTTTGGGAACCGTCCCGCGAAGTGCTAGCCAGGAGCCCGATGGCGCTCTTCATGAACGCCTGTGGAAAAGAGGTCGGCCGGTCGTTCGACGGCTACGACGCATTCCATGCGTGGTCGGTGGAGGATCGCGCTGCATTCTGGTCGGCCGTCTGGGAGGATTGCCGGGTTATCGGTGATCGGGGGGAGCGCGCGCTCGTCGATGGCGACAGCATGCTGGATGCCCGCTTCTTCCCGGATGCGACGCTGAATTTTGCGGAGAACCTGCTGCGCGGTCGCGGCGATGGCGATGCGCTGATCTTCCGCGGCGAGGACAAGGTCTCCTATCGCTGGAGCTGGTCTCATCTGCATGCGATGGTATCGCGCCTGCAGCAGGCTTTTTCGGCGATGGGAATAGGCCAGGGCGACCGTATCGCCGCGATGATGCCGAACCTGCCGGAGACCATCGCCTGCATGCTGGCCGCAGCCTCGATCGGCGCCATCTGGTCCTCCTGTTCGCCCGATTTCGGCGAGCAGGGCGTCCTCGACCGCTTTGGTCAGATCGAGCCGAAGCTCTTCATTGCCTGCGATGGCTACTGGTATAACGGCAAGCTGCAGGACGTGGGCGCCAAGGTGAAAGCGGTTGCCGGCAGCCTCGGCGTGCCCGTGCTCGTCGTCCCCTATGCCGGCGATGCGCTCGCCGTGGCAGCGGCTGTCAGCGACGGCAGGACGGTGGCCGATCTGATCGCGCCCTATGAGGCGAAAGGCGTGACCTTCCTGCGGCTGCCGTTCAGCCACCCGCTCTCCATCCTGTTTTCGTCCGGCACGACCGGCGTGCCCAAGTGCATCGTCCATTCCGCCGGCGGCACCCTTCTGCAGCACCTCAAGGAGCACCGCTATCATTGCGGCCTGACGGAAGGCGACCGGCTGTTCTATTTCACCACCTGCGGCTGGATGATGTGGAACTGGCTGGCCTCCGGGCTCGCGGTCGGCGCCACGCTTTGCCTCTACGACGGCTCCCCCTTTCATCCCGATGGAAACATCCTGTTCGACTATGCGTCCGAGGAAGGCTTCGCCGTGTTCGGTACGTCGGCGAAGTACATCGACGCCGTGCGCAAGGGCGGGCTGACGCCGCGCACCAGCCATGACCTGTCGAAGCTCCGGTTGCTGACATCGACCGGATCGCCGCTGTCGCCGGAAGGCTTCAGTTTCGTCTACGAGGGTATCAAGCCGGACGTGCAACTGGCCTCGATCTCGGGCGGCACCGACATCGTCTCCTGCTTTGTCCTCGGCGTGCCGTTGAAGCCGGTCTGGCGCGGCGAGATCCAGGGGCCGGGTCTCGGCCTTGCGATCGATGTGTGGAACGAGGAGGGTCGGCCCGTGCGCCAGGAAAAGGGCGAACTGGTCTGCACGAAGGCCTTTCCGTCGATGCCGGTGATGTTCTGGAACGACCCGGACGGGGCGAAGTACCGGGCCGCCTATTTCGACCGCTTCGACAACATCTGGTGCCATGGCGACTTTGCCGAGTGGACGAGCCACGGCGGCATCGTCATTCACGGCCGCTCGGATGCCACGCTCAATCCGGGCGGCGTTCGTATCGGTACGGCTGAGATCTACAATCAGGTCGAGCAGATGGAAGAGGTGGCCGAGGCGCTCTGCATCGGGCAGGACTGGGACGACGACGTCCGGGTGGTCCTGTTCGTCCGCCTGGCGCCTGGCCTCGTGCTCGACGAGGCCCTGGAGAAGGCCATCCGCACGCGCATCCGCACCGGCGCCTCTCCGCGCCACGTGCCGGCGAAGATCGTCGCCGTCGCCGACATCCCGCGCACAAAGTCCGGCAAGATCGTCGAGCTCGCCGTGCGCGAGGTCGTCCACGGGCGCCCGGTGAAGAACAGGGAGGCGCTCGCCAATCCCGAGGCACTGGCGCTCTACGCCGATCTGCCGCAGCTGAAGGACTGATAAAGCCGGATCTAAATAAGCTACTGGCTGCGTTAACGAATTCGGGCCGCTCGAATTAACCAAACTCAAGGAGATGTGAATGGTTCCGGCCGTTTGAATGTCGTCGGGTAAGGATTTGTTAAGGTGGAAACGGCCATGGTCGGTTCGACTTGAGCACGTCCAATGCGAGGACGGTTCGGCGGCCAGGCCGCCTTGATGGCATGACGTCTTACTCTGACGCTTTAGTTGGACAGCATCGAACTTTCTTGAGGGCGGCCGAAAGGTCGCCCCTTTTTTATCGCCCGCCGTTGGTCGCGTTCAGGGAACGCGACACGAGGAACACCGGGACGAGCCCTGCCGCGACGATGATGATCGCGGCGACCGAGGCATCCTCCACCTTGGACCGCGAGGCATCCTCGTAGACGAGCGTCGCCAGCGTGTTGAAGTTGAAGGGCCGCAGCATGATCGTCGCCGACAGTTCCTTCATCGCCTCGATGAAGACCATCAGCGCCGCCGTCA
This sequence comes from Mycoplana azooxidifex, assembly GCF_014196765.1. GTDB lineage: Bacteria > Pseudomonadota > Alphaproteobacteria > Rhizobiales > Rhizobiaceae > Mycoplana > Mycoplana azooxidifex. The sequence continues at coordinate 35,528 of NZ_JACIEE010000010.1, read as the reverse complement.
GCGTGGCCGGTCGCATCATCGGCAGCAGCACGCTGCGCAACGTCTGCGCGCTCGTCCGCCCGAGGGTGCGGGCGGCCATGTCGAGATGCGGCGACAGCTTGTGGAAGCCGGCATCGATCGTGCCTTCGGCCATGGTCAGGAAACGCACGGTGCAGGCGTAAACGATCGCAACGCCGCTGCCGGTCAGAAGCAGCCCCGTGGAGAAGCCGAACCATTCGCGCGTGAAGGATGCGACCGTATTGTCGAGGCGGGCGAGCGGTATGAGCACGCCTATCGCAAGCACGGTGCCAGGCACGCCGTAGCCGAAGGAGGCGAGGCGCCCGGCGAGCGCTGCCACCGGCGAGCGGGTCGTCCGCGCCGCATATGCCAGCAGGAATGCCAGCAGGACCGCGACGCAGGCCGTGGAAAACGAGATCAGCACGCTGTTCCAGAGCGCCGAGAGCAGGCGCAGCGAGGCGAACTGGTCGAGGCGGCGCAGCGCATAGGAGCCCAGCACCAGCACGGGTATGGCAAAGCCGAGCGCCGGCGGCAGCAGGCAGGCGACCACCGCCGTCCAGCGCTTCCAGCCCTTGAGCTTCAGGCGCACCGAATCGGCCACGGCTGCCGTCGTCTTGTTGCTGGTGAAGCGCTGCCTGCGGCGCGCGGCGCGCTCGATCGTGAGCAGGACAGCGACGAAGACGAGCATGACGCACGCAATCTGCGCAGCACCTGCAAGGCTGCCCCGGTTCAGCCAGGTGTCGAAGATCGAAAAGGTCAGCGTCTGCACGCCGAGATATTCGACGGCGCCGATGTCGTTCAGCGTCTCCATGGCCACGAGCGTCAATCCCACCATGATCGCCGGGCGCGCCATCGGGATCTGCACCTTGGCGAAGACGGTCAGCGGCCCGGCGCCGAGCGTGCGCGCCACGTCGGCCGCCGCCCGCCCCTGCATCAGGAACATCGCCCGCGCCGCCAGGTAGACGTAAGGGTAGAGGACGCTGGCCATGACCAGGATCGCCCCGCCGGTGGTGCGCACCTCGGGGAACCAGTAATCCCGCCGCGTGCAAAATCCGAAGGCTGCGCGCAATGCTGTCTGCACCGGGCCGGTATAGTCCAGGAACTGCCCGAAGGCATAGGCGGAGAGATAGGACGGGATCGCCAGCGGCAGCACCAGCAACACGGTCAGCAGGCGGCGCAACGGAAACTCGCAGCTCGCCGTCAGCCAGGCGGTGATCACGCCCGTCACCGCGGTCGCCGTCGCCACGCCGAAAAGCAGCCCGAGGGTGCGCAGCGTGGCGCGTGGCAGGACGTTGTCGATCAGGTGCGGCCAGTCGCTGGCCGATCCGCTGGCCGCGATGGCGACGATGGCGATCAGCGGCATCAGCACGATCAGGGCCGTGAAGAGGGCGGTGGCTACGAGCGTGCGGTGTCCGTTCACGCCCGGCCCGCGAGCGGCCTTGGGATGGGCAAGGCTGGAAAGTGCCTGCAATGCTGTCGTCCTCTCGTCCGCCCGGCCCCCGCGAAAGACCTGTCGTCTTAAGATGTTGCAGCGATCTGGCCGGAGGAGCCTGTCACCATGTCCATGCGACGTGATCGGCCCGCGCTGTCCTGCACTAGCGCAATCGTCTCACACTGCCAAGACGCGCGGGGAGGGAAAGGTGACTTCCACGAGCGTGCCCTCGTTGGGGCTGGAACTGATGGCGAAGTGCGCCCGGTTGGCGTCGACCATCGCCTTGGTCAGCGGCAGCCCGAGCCCGGTGCCGTCGCCGCGCTTGCGCGCGCCCGTCGTGACCTGCCGGAACGGCTTCATCGCCTGCTCCAACTCGCTGCGCGTCATGCCGACGCCGGTGTCGCGGATGCGAAGCACGACGCTGCCGTTGTTCTCGTAGGAAGTCGACACGACGATCTGGCCGCCGGACGGCGTGAAGCGGATCGCGTTGGCGAGGATGTTGAGCGCGATCTGCTTGATCGAACGCAGGTCCGCCACCACCGGCGGCACGGAGGTCGACAGCGACGTGCGGATGATGACGCGCTGCCCATTTGCTTGCGGCTGGACCAGGGACACGGCCTCCGACACGGTCTCGTTCAGGCCAACGGAGGAGAAGTCGAGCTCCATCTCGCCGGCTTCGATCTTGGAAATGTCGAGGAGATCGTTGACGATGTCGAGCACGTGCCGCCCCGAGCGGCCGATGTCGTTGGCATATTCGACGTAGCGCGGATGGCCGATCGGCCCGAAGCGTTCGCCTGCCATCATATCGGAGAAACCGATGATCGCGTTCAGCGGCGTGCGGATCTCGTGGCTGACGCGGGCGAGGAAATCGCTCTTGTGCGCATTGGCCGTCTCGGCTGCACGCTTGGCGTTGCGCAGCTCTTCTTCCGTGCGCTTCCACTGCGTGATGTCGCGGATGACCGCGCAGTAGCCGTTGGAGGAGGAAAGGCGCCCCATCGTCATGAACAGCGGAATGAACCCGCCCGAAGCCTCGCGACCGATCACCTCGCGGCCGTCGTTCAGGACGCTCGCGACCCCGTGGCCGGCCAGCCCGGCGAGATAGTCGATGACCGCCTTCTGGCTCTCATGGGCAAAGAGGATGGCGAACGGCTTTCCGCGGATCTCGCCCTCGTCATAGTTGAACAGGGCGCTGCCCGAGCGGTTGATCGAGCGGATCTCGCCTTCCTGGTCGACGATCACGACGCCATCCGTGGCGGTCTCCAGGATCGAGCGCAACTCGCTCGCCTCGTCACGCAGGGCCTCGAGCGTCTCCTCCTCGTCGTCCTCGGGTAACGTGCCACCTGCCTTGGCCTCGGTGCGCGCCTGGACAGCGGCCTTGTCCGCCGGCGACGGAACGGGCGAGGCGGCCGGCGAAAGGGCCAGCATCAATGCGGTGCCGCTCTCCCAGCGGATCGACTGGAGCCGCGCATTGACGGCCATCGGGGTTTTCGCGTCCGCATGCCGCAGCAGCATCGTCCCGTCGGGTGCGGCGTCTTCCGCCGCGGGACGATCGAGCAGGACGGCGAGGCCGCCGGCGCCTTCCAGCGCATCCAGCGAGGCAAAGCCGGTCAGTTCCAGGAATTCCGGGTTGGCGTGGATCAAGAGATCGCCGGCGTGGATCAAGAGCGCGACGGGCAGGGCATCTACGACCGATGCGGTGAGCCCGTAGTCCATGGCCGTGCGCCGCCCGGTGATCGAGACGCTCTTGGCGGGTACGTCGTCCGCATGCTCGCCGACCTCGAGGCCGGGAATTTCGTCCCGGTCCTCCGGCGGCACGTCGACGGATGCCGAAGCCGCCATCTGTCCGCCATCGATATCGTTTCGCTCTTCGTGTAAGGTGGGCGATGGCGCTGTGTCGCCGGGCGCAGCTTCGCCGTCGCCCGAGGCGGCAGGAACTTCGCCGGATCGACGCTTGCCGAAGGTCTCTCCCAGTTGGCGTGCGATCTCGCGGAAGGCGGCCTGCTCGCCGGTCGTCAGCGCGCCGACGCGGCCGCGGCGGTTGTCCAGCTGCACGACCTTCTCGGAATGGCGCCGCACTGAGGTGTCGACCAGCCGCAATGCCGGGCGCTCGCCGCGGAAGTCGTCGTCCGCATGACTGTCCGTCCCGGTTCCGGGCGCATCGTCCCCCAGCCCATCGTCCTCCAGCGCGCTGTCGGGTGCATCGTCGTCGCCCGTCTCGGCGCCCGCCGTGGTGTCTTCGGCAACTGGGACCCCTCCCTCGGCCTCCTCCGCCAGAAGTTCGTCAAGCACGGACGGGGCGGGGGCAGGAGCCGTTTCGTCGCCGAAGGTGTCGGGGTCGGCGGATGGCGGAGCCTCGGCTTCGTCGTGCTCCGCGGCAATCCCCGCTTCCGTTTCCGCTTCCGCCGCGCCTGCGATCGCAAGCCCGAGCGCGTTCTCGTCCTCGATCGCGTCGGCCGTCCGGACGATGCCGAAGCCGCGAAAGCCGTCGAATTCTCGGGTCCGCGAATAGGTGGGAAGGGCGGCGAGATCGACCGGGACGCGCAGGCGCGTGCCCTCGACGGGCCAATGGATCGTCTTGCCGGACCAGGTGTCGCGCCGGCGCAGTAGCTCGGCGATCGTGCCGTCCCTGTCGAAGCCGAAGCGCTGCGCAACCTCGGCGAACGGCAGGCCGATGACGTCGGCCGCCTGAGGTCCGACCACCTCGGCAAATTCGCCCGAAAGTTCGCTGAAATGCCCTTCCGCATCGATCTTCCAGACGAAACGGACCGGGCGCGACGCCCGCTCGAAGGGGGCGAACGACGCGGCGGCCGGATCGGCGGTCGCAGCAGACGTCGCTGCCTCGGCAGACGCGTTCGTCTCCGCCATCGCGCTGTCGTCCTCCGCCTCGGCGGGCAGGGCAGCGGGAGCGTCGCCGGGACCGATATCACCGACGTCCCTCTCATCCGGTTCGCGGTCCGCCGAAGCGGCAATCTCGCCGTCCGGCAGGTCTGCTGCGGCACGCTCTTCCGCCTCGTGGCCCGGTTCGTCTTGTCCGTCCGCCGGGACTGCGGGTGCGGCAGCGGACGGGATTGCCTCATCCGCGGGAACGGGCGCCTCGATCTCGGCCGCGGTCGCCGCGTCCTGCTCGTGATCCATGTGGCCGAGGATGGTCTCCACTGCGAAGAGCAGGTTAAGCGCGGGATCGACCGAGATCCGGCCGAGCGCTGCCGGCAGCAGGCCCTTGCCGGTCGGAACCGGGCGCTTTACCAGCCCGTCGCTCTCCCGCCGCGCCGCCGCGACCATCCGCCGGCGCGCGTCCTCGCTGATGCCGAGGGCCGCGAAACCGGAGGATGCGGCAAGAATATCGCCCTCGCCGTCGAGCACGGCCATGTGCGTGTCGGGGTCGTCGAAGCCGGTCAGCAGCGAGGCCGCGCGCTCGGAAATCGGCTCGCCCTTGCCGGCAGCCGGCGTGCTGAACAGGACCGCATCCTGCCCCGGCGCCAGCGAAATGCGCTCCACATGGGCGCTCACCGGCAGGCCGCGATAGCCGGTGCCGATCCGCAGCAGGAGGTTGCGCCCAAGTCCGCTCTGCCCGAGTTGCCGTGCTGCGGTCTGGAGCTGCCGGAAGACCACGTCGCCTTCCGGCACGGGCGCATCCAGGAAATCGTAGATCGAGCCATGGCCGAACAGCGCCGCCCCGCGGCCGTTGCTCCACAGCACCTGGCGCATGTCGATCGAAAACAGCACCACGGCCTCGCCGCGGGCAAACGGCAGGCGCACGCGTTCGTGGACGGCGACATCGATAAAGGGGTACTGATGAGCGGACATCGGCAGCCTGACATGAGTTGACGGCGGCCACCGCCGCACGCTTAACGCTTTATTAATAGCGGCGCGCCCGCGCAGGGTCCAGCTTTGCGCCCGGCTCGCTCCCCGTCTTTCCGGCGGCAGGGTTAACATTGTGCGCCGCACAATTATGTTGCAATGCACAATAAGATCGTATATAAGCGCCTCATCACTATAGAGCGGCCCTCACGACGAGGGCCGAACCAAGGACGATCGAAATGGCAACCAAGAAGACTGATGATGTATTTTCCCTTGCCGCATTCGACCCGGCAAAGGTCTCCGAGAGCTTCCGCGACTTCGCCGAAAAGGGCGCCGCCCAGACGAAGGACGCCTATGCCAAGCTGAAGACCGCCACCGAGGACGCGACCAAGGTGGTCGAGGCCACCCTCGAAAGCGCCCAGGCCGGCACGGTGGAACTCGGCCTGACGGCGATCGACGCGCTTCGCATCAATGCCGAAAACTCGCTGTCCCACATGGAAGCGCTGCTCGGCGTGAAGTCCGTGTCCGAACTGTTCGAACTGCAGACCGCCTTCCTGCGCAAGCAGGCCGAAGTCGTGGTAGAGCAGGCCAAGACCATGCAGGAAGCCACCCGCAAGGTCGCAGAGAAGGTCGCCGAACCCGGCAAGTCTGCCGCCGAAAAGGCGCTGAAGACCTTCAAGGCCGCCTGATAGCGCGGTCCTGGCCCGGCCGCGCGCAGCGCCGGCAGGGCATTGGAAATACCAGAAAGGGCTGGACGCATCGTCCGGCCCTTTTTAGTATGCAAAGGGGCAACAAGGGGCTTGCAATATCCGCATCGCCCCCGTATGTGAGCCCCCAAGCGCGATCAGCGCTCGTGTGCGGTTGTAGCTCAGTTGGTTAGAGCGCAGGTTTGTGGCACCTGAGGTCGAAGGTTCGATCCCCTCCAACCGTACCATTTTTTCTTGATATCCCTTCCCTCGTCCCGATGCGCGCGTTCGCGAAAGTGCCGCGCATTCCCCGCAAGAGACTGTCTTTCCGGTCGGTTTACCATGCCGCTCCACCGCGCGTTAAGGCGCCGGCGGCATATTAGATGTGCTGCATGAGGCAGCGCCAACGGCAACAAGGCAATGATATGCTTGATCTCTCCGTGCTGACCCCGCTCGTCATCGTATCCGTCGCAGTCTACCTGTTCTTCCGCTGGGTGGTCTTTGACATGAACGGGCGCTCCTAGGTCCTGACCCCCAGTAGGCCCCCGGACGCGACACCGTTCAGCGCGGCTCCCCGTTCCTACACGAAGATCGACTGCTCGCTCTCGACCAGCTCCTGCACGAATGCCGTGACCGTGCGCACCCTCGCGAGGTCCCGGGCGCTTTCATGGAAGGTGGTCCAGTAGGCGCGGCGGATCGTCGTCTCCGGCAGGATGCGGACCAGGTCCTTATCCTGCCGGGCGATGTAGTTGTGTAGGATGCCGATGCCGGCGCCCGAACGCACGGCCTCCGTCTGGCCCGTGGCGCTCGAGATCTCGAAGGCGGCGTTCCAGTTGCGCATCACTTCCCCGGTGAAGTCGAGCGAGGCGGTGAACAGCAGGTCCTCCACATAGCCGATCCGGCGGTGGTCCTTGAGCGCCTCGATATCCTCCGGCGCGCCGCGCTCGGCGAGATAGCTGCGGCCCGCATAGAGGCCGAGCGTATAGTCGGTCAGCTTGGAGGAGACGAGGCGGCCTTGTTCCGGGCGCTCCAGCGTGATCGCGATGTCCGCTTCGCGCTGCGACAGCGAGAAGGAGCGGGGCACCGGCACGAGCTGGATCTTCAGCTCGGGATGGCGTGCCGTCAGCCTGCCGAGCCGGGGTGCCAGAAACGACACGCCGAAACCGTCCGGCGCGCCGATGCGCACCGTTCCGGCGACCGCGGCGTCGATCCGGCCGATCTTCTCCTGCGCCGACAGCATCTCGGTCTCCATCCGCTCGGCGGCATGCAGGAACACCTCTCCCTCCGCCGTCAGGTCGCAGCCGTTCGTCCGCCGGACCAGAAGCCGCGTCTTCATCTCCTTCTCCAGGGCGGTGACCCGGCGGCTGAGGGTGGCGTGGTTCACGCCGAGGCGGCGGGAGGCGGCAAGCAACTGCCCGGTCCGGGCCACAGCCAGGAACATGCGCACGTCGTCCCAGTTCATCGTTTCGCCTTCTCCGATCCCGCGGGCTATAATTCTTGCACAACGGTTGCTTACATCAGGCGATTGTGTTGAGCAATTTGTAGTGCGATCATCTCTCCATAAACAGCGGAGGATATCCCATGCGCGAGATCGGACATTTCATCGGCGGCAAGCACGTCGCTGGCAGGAGCGGCCGCACGGCCGACGTCTTCAACCCGGCGACCGGAGAGGTCCAGGCCAAGGTTGCGCTTGCGAGCGACGCCGAGCTTGCCGCAGCCGTCGAGGTGGCCAAGGCCGCCCAGCCCGCCTGGGCCGCGACCAACCCGCAGCGCCGCGCCCGCGTCTTCATGAAGTTCGTCCAGCTCCTGAACGACAACATGAACGAACTGGCCGAGCTGCTGTCGAAGGAGCACGGCAAGACGGTCGAGGATTCCAAGGGCGACGTCGTCCGCGGCCTTGAGGTCTGCGAGTTCGTCATCGGCATCCCGCATCTCGCCAAGAGCGAGTTCACCGAAGGTGCCGGCCCGAACATCGACATGTATTCGATCCGCCAGGCCGTCGGCGTCGGCGCCGGCATCACCCCGTTCAACTTCCCGGCCATGATCCCGATGTGGATGTTCGCACCCGCGATCGCCTGCGGCAACGCCTTCATCCTGAAGCCGTCCGAGCGCGATCCGTCGGTGCCGCTGCGGCTGGCCGAACTGATGATCGAGGCTGGCCTGCCGGCGGGCATCCTCAACGTCGTCAACGGCGACAAGGCTGCGGTCGATGCGATCCTGACACATCCGGATATCTCGGCCGTATCCTTCGTCGGGTCGACGCCGATCGCCCGCTACGTCTATGGCACGGCTGCGATGAACGGCAAGCGCGCCCAGTGCTTCGGCGGCGCCAAGAACCACATGATCATCATGCCGGACGCCGACCTCGACCAGGCTGCAAACGCGCTGATGGGCGCGGGCTACGGCTCCGCCGGCGAGCGCTGCATGGCAATCTCGGTCGCAGTCCCGGTCGGCGAGGAAACCGCCAACCGCCTGATCGACAAGCTGACGCCGATGGTCGAAAGCCTCCGCATCGGCCCCTACACCGACGATAAGGCCGATCTCGGCCCGGTCGTCACCAAGGAAGCCCAGGCGCGCATCCGTGGCCTGATCGACCGCGGCGTCGAGGAAGGCGCCAAGCTCGTGGTCGACGGCCGCGACTTCAAGCTCCAGGGCTACGAGGACGGATACTTCGTCGGCGGCTGCCTGTTCGACCACGTCACCCCGGACATGGACATCTACAAGACCGAGATCTTCGGCCCGGTCCTGTCGGTCGTCCGCGCGAAGAACTATGAGGAAGCGCTGTCGCTGCCGATGAAGCACGAATACGGCAACGGCGTCGCCATCTACACCCGCGACGGCGATGCGGCCCGCGACTTCGCCAGCCGCATCAACATCGGCATGGTCGGCGTCAACGTACCGATCCCGGTGCCGCTGGCCTATCACTCCTTCGGCGGCTGGAAGTCCTCATCCTTTGGCGACCTGAACCAGCACGGCACGGATTCGATCAGGTTCTGGACGCGCACCAAGACGGTCACGAGCCGCTGGCCGTCGGGCATCAAGGACGGCGCCGAATTCGTCATGCCGACGATGAAGTGAGGCGATGATGCGGGGCAGGGGGCGCATGCGCCCGGCTCTGCGCTGCTTGGTGAAAATGAAAACGGCGGCCCAAGGGCCGCCGTTCCTGTTTGCGATGGGTGCCGCCTGGCTTACATTTCCGGCCCTTCGTTGTAGCCGACCTTGTCGACCAGTTCGGAGGCCTTCTTGCGGTTGGCAGCGATGTCGGCGAGCGGAAGGGTGGCCGGCTTGATGGTGCCGAAGGCCTTGACGACGTCCGCCGGTTCCTTGCCCGGCATCACCGGATATTCGAAGACCTGCTCGGCATAGATCTCCTGCGCCTCGCCGGAGGCGAGGAAGTCGACGAGCTTCTGTGCGTTTTCCTTGTTCGGGGCATACTTGGCCATCGCCACGCCGGAGATGTTCACATGCGTGCCGCGGTCGTCGGTGTTGGGGAACAGCACCTTGATGGCATTGGCCCAGTCCTTCTGCTCCGGCTCCTTTTCGTTCGTCTGCATCAGGCCGACATAGTAGGTGTTGCCGAGGGCGAGATCGCACTCGCCGGCGAAGATCGCCTTGGCCTGGTCGCGGTCGCCGCCGTCGGGCTTGCGGGCGAGGTTGTTCTTCAGCCCCGTCAGCCACGTTTCGGTTTCCGCCTCGCCGTGCTCGGCGATCATCGAGGCGATCAGGCCGATATTGTAGGAGTGCTGGCCGTCACGCGTGCAGATCTTGCCCTTCCACTTCGGATCGGCCAGTTCCTCATAGGTGATTGTGTCCTGGGAGACGCGGTCCTTCGACGCGTAGACCACGCGTCCGCGGGTGGTCAGGCCCACCCAGCCGCCGTCCGGATCCCGATACTGGGCCGGAATGTCGCTGTCGACGACGGCGCTCTTGATCGGCTGGGTCACCCCGCCGTCCTTGGCTTCGGTCAGGCGGCTGATGTCGACGGTCAGGATGATGTCGGCCGGCGAGTTCTCGCCTTCCGCCTGGATTCGCTCGACCAGGCCCTTGTCGAGGAAGAGCACGTTCGTCGCAATCCCGGTCTCTTCCGTGAAGCGGTCCAGCAGCGGCTTGATCAGGTCCGGCTGCCGATAGGAGTATATGTTGACTTCGCCGTCGGCCAACGCGGGCACGGCCGTTCCTGTCGTAAGCGCAACAGCCAGCGCGTATCGTCTCAAGTTGGTCACGGGTATCCTCCTTTTTTCTGGACTGGAGCAGTCACCTTTAGTCCGGTACCCTGCCAAGTCAACACGTGACCCAGCGCTAACATGAATTTGATTTTCCGCTTTTTTGAATTGTTCCAAACTACGATCCATCCTATATGTAGATTCAATCGAACGGATTTGGAGCCGGCAATGCGCCTGACGAAGCAGACTAACTACGCCGTGCGGATGCTGATGTACTGCGCGGCGAATGAAGGCAAGCTGAGCCGGGTTCCGGAGATCGCCAGGGCATACGGCGTATCGGAGCTGTTCCTCTTCAAGATCCTGCAGCCGCTGACCCGCGCCGGGCTGATCGAGACGGTGCGCGGCCGCAACGGCGGCGTCCGCCTGCCGAAGGCGGCCAGCGCGATCACCCTTTTCGACGTTGTCCGGGTGACCGAGGATTCCTTTGCGATGGCCGAGTGTTTCGAGGCTGGCGAGGTGGAGTGCCCGCTGGTCGACAGTTGCGGGCTGAATGCGGCGCTTCGCAAGGCGCTGAACGCCTTTTTCGACGTCCTGCAGCAGTACACGATCGACGATCTCGTCAAGGCGCGCCCCCAGATCGGCTTCCTTTTGGGCCTCGAGGAAACGGCGGCCCGGCGCCAGCCCGCTGCCTGACCACACGGTCCTGAATGAACAAAGGCCCGCTTCGGATGCTCCGAGCGGGCTTTTTCGTTGTGCCGGAACGGTTGTCTATTGGGCCGCGCGGATGTCCTTGCCGACAAATTCCTGGATGATGAAGCCTATGGCGGTCGGGTCCAGCTCCGCCTTGTCGATTCGGAAATCCACGCCGTAGTCGTCGATGCTCTGGAAATAGGCGTCCGTGATGGAGGACGAGATCACGCCGATCGGGCCGATGTAACCGTTCTGCCGAAGCTCGGGCACGGTTTCGCGGAAGTCGGCCTGCGGCTGCAGGCGATTGTCCATCAGGATCAGGTCGAGCTGCGGCTCGGCGGACCGGATGAATGCGAGCGCGGCCTCCACCGTCTCGACGTAGTGCAGCTTGATCGTGACGTTGGTGACCTTGCGCATCACCGCCCGCATGATCACGTTTTCCGCGGGATCGTCGTCAACGAGCAGGATGTTTACTGGGACTGTCATGACGAACTCGGGTTGATCTGGTGCTCGATGCTGTCGCCAGAGCGATAACTGGCGGCGGCGCGAAGCAACTGTTGGCCGAACTGCCGGATTCTTCTTCTTCCAGCTCGATGCGACTTTGGTTCAACCTGAGACACTTCACAACCCCCGGCCCTGTGATTGCCTGCCCTGCGTTGCTTTACCCAAGGGATATTGGGTTATCAGAGAATGATCTGCTCCCGGATCGCCTTTGCGACCATCTGGGTGCGGTTGACGACATCGAGCTTCTTCAGGATCGTTGCCGTGTGCGAGTTGACCGTGTGCTCCGAGACGGAGACGATCAGTGCGATCTCGCTGGCGGTCTTTCCATAAGAGATCCAGCGCAGGATTTCGGTCTCGCGCGGCGTGAGGCCCATGCCCGTCCTGACGGAAAGGACGGCGCGGTGGAAATAGTCGAACACGCAGTTCGCCTCATAGCAGAGCTCGACATGCTGCTGGCGTGCGATGTCTCCGTTGTCGCCCAGAAAGATGACCGCGTAGCGCGCGCCCGATGTCGCCTGCAACGGCACGACGACCGCGAGGTCGAAACCGAGATGGACGAGGAGGCTGTGTTCCGCATCGTCGCCCGAGGCGCCCTGGTCCCGGGCGCGCCAGACCGTCGGGATGACGGAACGGCGCAGGCTCTTGCAGATGTCCGATTCGCTGAAGCGGTGCCGCTTGTCATAGGTCTCCGCGAGGCCGGCGGACAAATCGTGCAGGACGAGCTTGCTGGAGAAATTGCTTCCCTCCATCTCGGCTGCAACCTGGAACAAGCAGAAGTGCTCGAACCCGTATCGCAAGGCGATGCCGTGAAACAATCGGAAGAAGTCGACGCGATTGAGAGCCTTGTCCAAATCGCCTTCGAAGTCGTACCGACGATGCTGCTGAGAGAGTGCGGCCACGCGGTTCCCCAGATTTCTGCCGCGGAGTCTAGCGTTGCTGGCGGTCGGGGCAAGACTTATCACGCCATCTTTACCGTCGGCCAACGCATTTTCGCCTTTTTTGGGATTATCGGCCGATGGGAACGTGATGGATGCCGAACGGCGACGCCGCATGGCATGCGCCATTGCCAGCTGTAGGGTACATCCGCTAAAATTGGCGCCGAAAAACCTGTGTTGGAGGATTTTTCTCTACTGTTTTACATCTGGATAAATTTATTAGCGGGCTTATTGCATTCCTGCGACAAATATCGTTCCATCCGCGCAAGGCCGGGGCCCCGCGGCTCCCGAGACCGAAAACACGAGAATAAGAAGCAAAATCTGGGAAGCACGCTATGAAAAAGCTGACAACTCTCCTTGCCGCCACGGCACTTGCCTCGATGATGGCATCCGCCGCCTGGTCGAAGACATTCGTTTATTGCTCGGAAGCGTCACCGGAAGGTTTCGACCCCGGTCTCTACACCGGCGGTCAGACCTTCGACGCGGCCGCGCACACGGTCTATAACCGGCTGGTGGAATTCAAGCGCGGCACGACCGAAGTCGAGCCTGCGCTGGCCGAGAGCTGGGAAATCTCGGCGGACGGCACCGAATACACCTTCAAGCTGCGTCCGGGCGTGAAGTTCCAGACGACCGAGTATTTCACGCCGACGCGCGAACTGAACGCCGATGACGTCATCTTCTCGTTCGAGCGCCAGTACAAGGAAGACAATGCCTGGAACAAGTACGTTCCGGGTGCGTCCTGGGAATACTTCTCCGGCATGGGCCTGCCCGATGTCATCGACAAGATCGAGAAGGTCGACGATCTGACGGTCAAGATCACGCTGAAGCGCCCGGAAGCGCCGCTGCTGGCGAACCTCGGCATGCCCTTCATCTCGATCGTGTCGAAGGAATATGCCGACAAGCTTCAGGCTGACGGCAAGATGGAGCTGATGAACCAGCAGCCGCTCGGCACCGGTCCCTTCACCTTCGTCGCCTACCAGCCGGACGCTGCAATCCGCTACAAGGCCAACCCGGACTACTGGGGCGGCAAGCAGCCGATCGACGATCTCGTTTTCGCGATCACGACCGATGCTGCCGTTCGCGCGCAGAAGCTGAAGGCCGGCGAATGCCACCTGATGTCCTATCCGAACGCAGCTGACGTCGCCGAGTTGAAGGCCGATCCGAACCTGCACATCTCCGAGCAGGCCGGCCTCAACGTCGCCTACCTCGCCTACAACACGCTGGTTGCGCCGTTCGACAAGGTCGAGGTCCGCAAGGCCCTCAACATGGCGATCAACCGGCAGGCCATCGTCGACGCGGTCTTCCAGGGCGCGGCAACCGTCGCCAAGAACCCGATCCCGCCGACCATGTGGTCGTACAACGATGCCGTCGAAGACGACAAGTACGATCCGGAAGCGGCCAAGAAGATGCTCGAGGACGCCGGCGTTTCGGGCCTCAAGATGAAGATCTGGGCCATGCCGGTTGCTCGTCCCTACATGCTGAACGCGCGCCGTGCCGCCGAGCTCATGCAGGCTGACCTTGCCAAGATCGGTGTCGAGGCCGAGATCGTCTCCTACGAATGGGCCGAGTACCTCAAGCTCTCCTCCGCCAAGGACCGCGACGGTGCGGCCATCCTCGGCTGGACGGGTGACAACGGCGACCCGGACAACTTCCTTGACACCCTGCTCGGCTGCGATGCCGTGGGCGGCAACAACCGCGCGCAGTGGTGCAACAAGGAGTTCGACGACCTGATGACGAAGGCGAAGGCAACCTCCGACGTTGCCGAGCGCACGAAGCTCTATGAAGAGGCCCAGGTCATCTTCAAGCGCGAAGCGCCCTGGAACACGCTGGACCACTCGCTCGCCGTCGTTCCGATGAGCAAGAAGGTCTCGGGCTTCGTCCAGTCCCCGCTTGGCGACTTCGTCTTCGAAGGCGTGGACATCGCCGAGTAATATCGGCTACGAGAACGGCACGCCGCAAAGAGCGTGCAATGGCCGGCGGCTCGAGGACATTCGGGTCGCCGGTTTTCCAATAAGGGATCTGGCTCCCATGCTACGCTTCATACTCGGACGGCTCGCCGTCCTGATACCCACGTTCCTCGGGGTATCGCTCATCGCTTTCTCGTTCATCCGCCTTCTTCCCGGCGACCCGGTCATGCTGATGTCCGGCGAGCGGGTGATGTCGCCCGAACGCCACGCCGAACTGATGAACCAGCTCGGCCTCGACCGCCCGATGTACATCCAGTACTTCGACTATCTCGGCGGGCTCGTCACCGGCGATTTCGGCAGCTCGATCGTCACCAAGCGTCCGGTGCTCGATGACTTCCTGCAACTGTTCCCGGCGACGCTGGAACTCTCGCTCTGCGCCATCATCGTTGCCGTGTGCCTCGGCATTCCGGCGGGCGTGCTGGCGGCGGTGAAGCGGGGTTCCTGGATCGACCAGACCGTCATGGGCGCCGCCCTGATCGGCTATTCCATGCCGATCTTCTGGTGGGGCCTGCTGCTGATCATCTTCTTCTCCGGCTATCTCGGCTGGACCCCGGTCTCGGGACGCATCTCGCTGATGTACTTCTTCCCGCAGGTCACCGGCTTCATGCTGATCGACAGCCTCCTGTCGGGGCAGGCCGGCGCCTTCAAGTCGGCGGTCACCTACCTGATCCTGCCGACGATCGTGCTGGCGACGATCCCGCTCGCCGTCATCGCGCGGCAGACGCGGTCGGCCATGCTCGAGGTTCTGGGCGAGGACTATGTCCGCACCGCACGGTCGAAGGGGCTGGCGCCGCTGCGCGTCGTCGGCATCCATGCGCTGCGCAATGCCATGATCCCCGTCATCACCACGATCGGCCTGCAGGTCGGCGTGTTGCTCGCCGGCGCGATCCTGACCGAGACGATCTTTTCCTGGCCGGGCATCGGCAAGTGGATGGTGGATTCGGTGTTCAAGCGCGATTATGCGGTGGTTCAGGGCGGGCTGATGCTGATCGCCGGCGTCATCATGCTGGTCAATCTCATCGTCGATCTGCTCTACGGGTTCATCAACCCGCGGATCCGGCACTAGGAGGTGGCTCAAATGACTGTAATCGATACCAAGGCCGCTGATCCGAAGGTCGCCGGGGTCACGCCGCCGCCGTCCGGCCTGTCCGAATTCTGGTTCTACTTCTCCCGCAACAAGGGGGCCGTCATCGGCCTGGTGGTCTTCCTGATCATCCTCTTCGTCGCGGTCTTCGCGCCGTTCGTCGCCCCGCACAGCCCCAGCATCCAGAACCGCGACATGCTGCTCATGCCGCCGGTCTGGCAGCAGGGCGGCAGCTGGGGCCATATCCTCGGCACCGACGCCGTCGGCCGCGACATCCTTTCGCGCCTGATCTACGGTGCGCGCTTCTCGCTCTTCATCGGTCTCGTCGTCGTGACGCTGTCGGTGGTCTCGGGCGTGCTGATCGGTCTCGTTGCCGGCTACTTCCGTGGCCGGATCGATACCTTCATCATGCGCATCATGGATATCATCCTGGCGTTCCCGTCGCTGCTGCTGGCGCTCGTCCTGGTCGCGGTGCTCGGCCCTGGCCTCCTGAACGCCATGATCGCGATCTCGCTCGTCAACCAGCCGCATTTCGTGCGCCTGACGCGCGCCGCCGTCATGACGGAGCGCACCAAGGATTATGTCGTCGGCTCGAAGGTCGCAGGCGCCGGCACGCTGCGGCTGATGTTCCTGACGATCCTGCCGAACTGCCTGGCGCCGCTGATCGTCCAGGCGACGCTCGCCTTCTCCGCCGCGATCCTCGATGCGGCCGCCCTCGGCTTCCTCGGCATGGGCGCACAGCCGCCGACGCCGGAATGGGGAACGATGCTCGCCGAGGCGCGCGAGTTCATCCAGCGCGCCTGGTGGGTCGTCACCTTCCCCGGTCTGGCCATCCTCATCACCGTGCTCGCCATCAACCTGATGGGCGACGGCCTGCGCGATGCCCTTGATCCGAAGTTGAAGAGGTCGTGATGTCGCTCCTCGAAATCGAAAACCTGGTCGTCGAGTTCCAGACGGCATCGGGACCTTTCCGGGCCGTTGACGGCGTTTCGCTCAAGGTCGACGAGGGCGAGGTTCTCGCCATCGTCGGCGAGTCCGGCTCGGGCAAGTCCGTCTCCATGCTCGCCGCCATGGGTCTTCTGCCCTGGACGGCGAAGGTCACCGCCGACAAGCTGCTGTTCAACGGCCGCGACATGCAGAAGATGAGCGACGCCGACCGGCGCAAGATCATCGGCCGGGAGATCTCCATGATCTTCCAGGAGCCGGTCGCCAGCCTCAACCCCTGCTTCACCGTCGGTTACCAGATCGAGGAGGTGCTGCGGGTGCACACCGACCTGAACCGCAAGGCGCGCCGTGACCGGGCGATCGAGCTGTTCCAGTTGGTCGGCATCCCCAATCCCGAGGAGCGCCTCGGCCACTTCCCCCACCAGATGTCGGGCGGGCAGTGCCAGCGCGTGATGATCGCGACCGCGCTCGCCTGCAATCCGAAGCTCCTGATCGCCGACGAACCGACCACCGCGCTGGACGTGACGATCCAGAAGCAGATCCTCGACCTCTTGATGAAGCTGCAGGCCGAGCACGGCATGGGCCTGATCATGATCACCCACGACATGGGCGTGGTCGCCGAGACCGCCGATCGCGTCATCGTGCAGTACAAGGGCAGGAAGATCGAGGAGGCCGACGTGTTGTCGCTCTTCCAGAACCCCAGGAGCGTCTACACCAAGGCGCTGCTTTCGGCTCTGCCGGAAAACGCCGTCGGCGGCCGCCTGCCGACGATCACGGAAAACCTCACCGACCAACAGATCTTCGAGGGAGCCGTACGATGACCCCCGTTCTCGAAGCGCGCAATCTCGTGCGCGACTACCACATTCCCGGCAGCCTGCTGAAGAAGGGCAAGACCGTCCACGCGGTCAAGGGCGTCAGCTTCAAGGTCGAGGAGGGCAAGACGCTCGCGATCGTCGGCGAGAGCGGCTGCGGCAAGTCCACGCTCGCCCGCATGGTCACGATGATCGATCCGGTCACCGCCGGCGATATGCTGATCGACGGCACGAAAGTCGACATCGCCAGCGAGCCGCTGTCCTCCGACATGCGCAGCAAGGTGCAGATCGTCTTCCAGAACCCCTACGGTTCGCTGAACCCGCGCAAGAAGATCGGCGATATCCTCACCGAGCCGCTCGTCATCAACACGAAGATCCCGGCCGGCGAGCGTCGCGACCGGGCCATGGCGATGCTGAAGAAGGTGGGGCTGGAGGAGAAGCACTACACGCGCTATCCGCACATGTTTTCCGGCGGCCAGCGCCAGCGCGTGGCGATCGCCCGTGCCTTGATGCTCAATCCTCGCCTCCTCGTGCTGGACGAGCCGGTCTCGGCACTCGACCTGTCCGTGCAGGCGCAGGTGCTGAACCTTCTGGCCGACCTGCAGGACGAGTTCCACCTGACCTACGTCTTCATCAGCCACGACCTATCCGTCGTGCGCCACATCGCCGACGAAGTGATGGTGATGTACTTCGGCGAGGCGGTCGAATACGGCAGCCGCGACCAGGTCTTCGACGATCCGCAGCACAGCTACACCAAGACGCTGTTCGCCGCGACGCCGCGCGTCGACGTGGATGCGATCCGCGCCCGCCTCGAGCGGCGCAAGCGCGCCTAGGATCCTCGGGGTGAGCACCGGCAGGGCCGTCGTCGTCATGGGCGTTTCCGGTTGCGGCAAGACCTCGGTCGCCGAGGGCCTGGCCGCAGCGCTTGGCGCTGGCTTCCTGGAAGGCGACCAGCTTCATCCGCAGGCCAATATCGACAAGATGTCGAAGGGCATTCCCCTGACCGACGCCGACCGCTGGCCCTGGCTCGACCGGATCGGCGCCGAACTGCACACGGTAACCGGGGCAGGGGCGCCCATCGTCGCCTCCTGCTCGGCTCTGAAACGCGCCTACCGCGACCGCCTGCGGGCGGAAGCGGGGGGCGATCTGTCCTTCGTCTTTCTCCGCGGCAGCCGCGAGCTCCTGATCGGCCGCATGCAGGAGCGCAAGGGCCACTTCATGCCGGCAAGCCTGCTCGACAGCCAGCTTGCGACGCTGGAGGATCCAAGCGGGGAAGAGGGCGTGGTCACCGTCGATATCGATGCGCCGCTGGACGAAATTGTCGCGACGAGCCTGGAACGGCTGCGCGCGCAGTGGCGGCGGTAACGCCGCCCGCAGCGCCCTCCGGCACAATCGCGCTGGCAAAGCGGCGCCGGCAATCGTATAGACCTTCCGCCGCTTCCGATACCCGCCGGCGGGTGGTCGCCGCGCGCTTAGGCGAGTGCAGGCCACAGGGCTAGACGAATAAAGACAGGAACGAACCGATGACCATTACTCGCTTTGAAACCGGCGCGCGCATGAGCCAGGCCGTCGTCCACAACGGCGTCGTCTATCTGGCCGGCCAGGTCGGCGAACCCGGAGCAGACGTCGCAACCCAGACGAAGCAGGTGCTGGCCTCGATCGATCGCCTGCTGGCGCTCGCCGGCTCCGACAAGACCCGCATCCTTTCCGCCCAGATCTGGATGGCCGACATGACGGAATTCCAGAAGATGAACGCCGTCTGGGACGCCTGGGTCGCCCCGGGGCATGCCCCCGCGCGCGCAACCGGCGAATCCAAGCTTGCCGGCCCGGAATATCTCGTCGAGATCATCGTCACCGCCGTGCAGGCTTAAGCTGCGCGGAAGTCAGAAAAAAGGGGCGGACCGGCAAACTGGTCCGCCCCTTTTCGTTCTCAGGCTCTCGTCCCGGCGCCGTCTTGTGTCAGGCGCTTTTGGCGAGCCGCGCGCGTTCGTCGAAGAACAGCGCCTGACTGATCAGTGCCTTGACCATTTCCGGGTTGAACGGCTTGGTGACGAGGAAGGCCGGTTCGGGCCGCTCGCCGGTCAAAAGCCGCTCCGGGAAAGCGGTGATGAAGATCACCGGGATGGTGCTGGTCTTGAGGATGTCGTTGACGGCGTCGATGCCCGAGCTGCCGTCGGCGAGCTGGATGTCGGCCAGCACCATGCCGGGCTTCTTGCGGTTGTAGAGCTCGATCGCTTCGGCATGCGTGCGTGCGATACCGGTGACGCGGTGGCCCAGGGCCGTCACCATGTCCTCGATGTCCATCGCGATCAACGGCTCGTCCTCGATGATCATCACGTCGGTCGCAACCTGCTGGGAGATCTCGCGCGACGCCTGGTTCAGCGCCTCTCTCACCTCGTCCTCGGAAACGTCGAGAATATCGGCGCACTCCGCAAGCTCGAAGCCTTCGACGGCGACGAGCAGGAACGCCTTGCGGGCTGCAGGCGTGACATGGGCGAGATTGGCCGCGGCCTGCCGCTCCCAGCCGAAGGGAGACTCGGCGGTCTGCGGGATGCTCACATGGACCTTGTCGAAGACCGTGCAGTAGAGGCGAAAAACGCTGATGCGGTCATTCGAACGCTCCGGGTAAAGCGTTATGTCATCGACAAGCGCTTCGAGCATCGCTGCCACATATGCATCTCCGGAGGTCTGGGATCCCGTCACGGCACGCGAAAATCGCCGCAATAAGGGCAGATGAGGTGCGATACGGGTGGATAGTGACATTTACTTCTCCCTGAATTTGTTTCGAAACCGGCGCGTTTCCTGTAAATTCATCTCACGGAAACGAATTTGGTGCGAAATGAAACCCGGTTCGATACGGGTGGTTTGGGGCCAAACGAAGATGGTTGAGCGAGGATCAAGGAGCACACGGTGATGCGTAAGCCCGCGACAGGCGGACGGAAGCCGGGCAGTTCGTTGGATTCCCTCGATCCAAACAGTGTCGTCGGCCGCAAGTTGAAGTCCTTCTACGAGTCAATAGAGACGGAACCGCTGCCGGACCAGTTGCTCGATCTTCTCGAGAAGCTGGACGAGGCCGAGCGCAAGGCCCGGACCCCGTAGCATACAGCGCGTCGCTGGCCGACACACGCAAAGAAACGGGCCATTGGCCCGTTTCCTGTTTCCCTGGCTCGTCGCCTAGCGGCAGCGTGCCTCATAACGGCGGCCGTAACGGTCGCGGTAGATGCAGCGCCCGGGCTCGTTGGCATTGCCGATCAAGGCACCGATTGCACCGCCGGCCACGGCCCCGACTGCGGCGCCGCCGACTTTACCCGTAGCAGCCCCGCCGATGATCGCACCGGACGCGGCACCGATCGTGGCACCCCTTTCGGTCTGCGTGCAGGACGTGACCGCCAGGGCGGAAAGGGCGATGGCGCCGGCGACGATAAGATTCCTCATTGTTTTGTCTTCCTTTGTTGAAATGGCGTGCGCGTCAGATGCGTCCCATCAGGACGAGAATAAGCAGAATGACGACGATGAGTCCAAGCCCGCCGGAGGGCCCGTATCCCCAGCCTCGGCTGTAGCCCCAGTTCGGCAGCGCGCCAATCAGAAGCAGTATAAGGATGATGAGTAGTACCGTACCAAGCATCAGTCGTCTCCCCAGAGGATAGGCAGTTCTGTTTCGATGGCCGGTAAATGCGTGACAAACAGGTTTGTTCCCCGGCGAAATAGAAATTCGAAAACGAAGTCCGGGCCTTAGGTTTTCGTGTTTCGGCGGAACGATCGCGGGACCCGGGCGTTTTATGTCCCGTAACCCAATCCGAAAGGAGATGCACATGAACTGGGACATCATCGAAGGCAAGTGGACCGAATACAAGGGCAAGGCCCAGGCACAGTGGGGCAAGCTGACGGACGATGATCTGGACGTCATCAACGGTCGCCGTGTCGAACTCGCCGGCAAGATCCAGCAGCGCTACGGTATCGCTAAGGATGAGGCCGAGCGCCAGATCGACGAATGGCAGCGCCGCCACTGATCATTCATGGCCGGCGTCCACGACCGGCGTTCGGAAACCGCCGCGACCGTCGTCGCGGCGGTTTATGTTTGTCGAAATGAAATTTGCCGCGTTGTGCGAATATTCGTCGCGGAACTTTTTACTGGCATCCCCGTTCTTCCCCCGACAATGAAAAGAGGAGTTCCCGGTATGCTTTACTACGCTGTTGTCTTCCTGGTCATCGCGCTTATCGCTGGCGTTCTTGGCTTCGGTGGTATTGCCGGCGCATCCGCAGGCATCGCGCAGATTCTGTTCTTCGTATTCCTGGCGCTGCTGGTCATATCCCTGCTGTTCGGTTGGTCCCGGCGGGTCTGATGCGCGCATGAAATGACGCACAGCGATAAGGGCGAGGCCTCAGGGCTCCGCCCTTTCTCTATTCAGGATTCCACGAAGAACTTGACCCGGTCCGCGGCAAAGCGCGACCGGGAATATTGTATGGGGTCGCCGCGGGTATCGGCGTTGATCGCCGTCGTGACGAGCAGGATGGCGCCGGGCGAGAGCTTCAGCAACCGGACGTCGGCCCCTTCGGCGTGGATCGCCGAGATCTCCGTCGAGCGGCGCACGTAGTCGTCGACGCCGAGCTCGGCCAGCGCCTTGGTGATGGAGCCCGTGCGCTGGTAGGCCGCGCCGATCCCGGCGAACCGCTCGGCCGGAAAATAGCTCGTCGCCGATGAAATCGGCTTTCCATCAGCGATCCCGAGCGTATCCAGCCGGATGCAGTCGGTCCCCGGCGCGATCTCGAGCGCGGTCGCGATGACCGGCGTTGCCCGTTCCATCGTCTGTTCGATCAGCTTGCTCTGCAGTTCCCGCGCCTGGTCCCCGAGGCCTTGCGAGAAGCGCGTCCGGCGCGAGATCGGAAAGGTCAGCCGGTCCCGCCGCTCGATCAGCGTACCCACGCCCTGAACCGCCCGCACCATGCCTTCGTCCGCCAACGCCGAAAGCGCACTCCGCACCGTATGCCGGTTGACGCCGAATTTCTCCGCCAGCGTCGCCTCCGACGGCATCATGGCGGTTTCGTCATAGTCGCCATTGTTGATGGCGAGGCGCATCCTGTCCGCGATCTGCCGCCACAGCGCCACGCCTGATCGGCGCTCGATCATTCCTGTCCCCGCATTCGTCTCTCTCCGCTCCGTCACAAGCCTGTCATCTTCGACCGGTAAGACGGGATCATACGATGTATAGTTGTCTAGATCAATAGACAACTGGTGAGACACAGTTGGAGAATTGGCGATGGCACCTGGCGTGAACCAGATCCCCTCGGACATTGCGCCGGAAAGGCGAAGAGAAGCCATGGGGCTGCTTGCGAAGGCGACGCGGAGCGAGCTGGAGCAGGCCTGGGCGGCGCTGCCCAAGAGGCCGGAAGCCGAGCCGGTCCGCGGCCCGGAGACCGGGCTCGTCATGGTGCGCGGCCGGATCGGCGGCGGCGGCCAGCCGTTCAATCTCGGCGAGGTGACGGCGACGCGCGCCAGCGTCCGCCTTCAAGGCGTCGTCGGCCACGGCCAGGCGCTCGGCACCGACGGCGAAAAGGCCCGGCTGGCGGCCGTGTTCGATGCGCTGCTGCAACTGCCCGAACACGCACCGGCGGCCGAGCGCCTGCTCGCCGAAATCGCGGAGCGCATCGAAGGCGAGGACACGCGCAAGGCCCGCGAGACGGCCGCCACTCGCGTCGATTTCTTCACCATGGTCCGGGGAGACGACTGATGGCCGATACGCAGATCTTTTCCGGCGCCTTCGCCGAGCCGGTCCTTGCCGCCCAATCCGTGTTCCGCACGGTCATGGATTGCATGGCCCGTCCGGGCACGATCGGCACGATCGCGGCCACGGCACGGCCGCCGCAGCCGCTCGGCGTTGCTGCCGGTGCCGTCGCGCTGACGCTCTGCGACCACGACACGCCCGTCTGGCTGACGCCGCAGCTGGCAAGATCGAAGCTGCCCGGCTGGCTGTCGTTCCACACCGGCGCCCCCATCACTGGGGAGAAGCACGAGGCCCGTTTCGCCTTCGTCGAGAAAGAGGCAGTGCTGCCCGGCTTCGCCCTGTTCTCGCCGGGCACTCAGGAATATCCGGACCGCTCCGCGACGCTGGTGGTCGAGGTCGACAGCTTCGAGGACGGACGCCCGCTGAAGTTGTCGGGCCCCGGGATCCGCGACGAGGCGGTGATCGCCCCGCAGGGTCTGCCGGACACGTTCGTGGCGCTGGCCGAAGCCAACCGGGCGATGTTTCCGCGCGGCGTCGACCTGATCCTCGTTGCCGGCGACCGCGTCCTCTGCCTGCCGCGCACCACCGTCATCAAGAACCGGGAGGCCTGAGCCATGTATGTTGCCGTCAAGGGTGGCGAGGCCGCCATTGCCAATGCCCATCGCCTGCTCGCCGACCGTCGCCGCGGCGACCGCTCGCTGCCGTCGATCACGATCGAGCAGATCGTTGCCCAACTCGGGCTGGCCGTCGATCGCGTGATGGCCGAGGCTTCGCTCTATGACCGCGCCATCGCAGCACTCGCCATCCGCCAGTCGCGCGGCGACATGATCGAGGCGATCTTCATCCTGCGCGCCTACCGCACCACGCTGCCGCGCTTCGGCTATTCGGTGCCGGTCGAGACGTCGCGGATGCTGGTCGAGCGCCGGGTCTCCGCCACCTACAAGGACCTGCCGGGCGGCCAGTTGCTCGGCCCCACCTTCGATTACACCCACCGTCTGCTCGATCCCTCGCTTCTTCGCGACGAACAGGTGGAAGAGCCCTTGCAGCGCGACGGCGAGCAGGAGCCCGTCATGCGCGTGTCCGACATCTTGGCGGGAGAGGGGCTGGTCGAGGGCGACGGCGAACTGCCGGCGGGCCACGTCCCCGGCGACCTGACGCGCGAGCCGCTCGAGTTCCCGATGGCGCGCGACCTGCGCCTGCAGGCACTGGCCCGCGGCGACGAGGGTTTCCTGCTTTCGCTCGCCTATTCCACCCAGCGCGGCTACGGCAACAACCATCCCTTCGTCGGCGAGGTCCGCATGGGCGAGGTCGAGGTCGAGTTGGACCTGCCGGAACTCGGCTTTGCCGTCTCGCTCGGCCGCATCCAGGTCACCGAGTGCCAGATGATCACCCAGTTCAAGGGCTCGGTGAAGAGCCCGCCGCAGTTCACCCGCGGCTACGGCCTCGTCTTCGGCCAGAACGAGCGCAAGGCGATGTCGATGTCGCTGGTCGATCGCGCCTTGCGCACCGATGAGTTCGAGGAGGACGTCGTCTCGCCCGCGCAGGACGAGGAATTCGTCATCTCCCATTCCGACAACGTCCAGGCGACCGGCTTCGTCGAGCACCTGAAGCTGCCGCATTACGTCGATTTCCAGGCCGAACTCGATCTGATGCGGCGGATGCGGCGGGAACATGATGAGCGCAGCCGCGAAGAACCCGGCGACGACACCCTGGAGGCTGCCCAATGAATGCCGTTCCGTCCGAACTCGCCACCTACAACTTCGCCTATCTCGACGAGCAGACGAAGCGGATGATCCGCCGGACGATCCTGAAGGCGATCGCCATTCCGGGCTACCAGGTCCCCTTCGCCAGCCGAGAGATGCCGATGCCCTACGGCTGGGGCACCGGCGGCGTGCAGGTGACGGCGGCGATCCTCGGACCTGAAGACGTGCTCAAGGTCATCGACCAGGGCGCCGACGACACCACCAACGCCGTCTCCATCCGCGCCTTCTTCCAGAAGGTCGCCAATGTCGCGGTGACGACGAAGACGCGCGAGGCGACGATCATCCAGACGCGCCACCGCATCCCCGAGGAAAAGCTGACCGCCGGCCAGACGCTGGTCTACCAGGTGCCGATCCCCGAGCCCTTGCGCTTCCTCGAGCCGCGCGAGACCGAGACCCGCAAGATGCACGCGCTCGAGGAATACGGGCTGATGCACGTCAAGCTCTACGAGGATATCGCCCGGAACGGCCATATCGCCACGACCTACTCCTATCCGGTCAAGGTCGAGGGCCGCTACGTGATGAGCCCGTCGCCGACGCCGAAGTTCGACAATCCGAAGATGCACATGTCGGAGGCGCTGCAGCTGTTCGGCGCCGGCCGCGAGAAGCGCATCTACGCTCTGCCGCCGTTTACCGATGTCGTCAGCCTGGATTTCGAGGACCATCCCTTCGAGGTGCAGAAATTCGAGCGGCCCTGCGCGCTCTGCGGCGCCGAGAACGTCTACCTCGACGAGGTCGTGCTCGACGACCGCGGCGGGCGGATGTTCGTCTGCTCCGACACCGACCATTGCGAAGACCGCCGCGACCACGGCCACTGCGGCACGATGCTGGCCTATGGCAAGGCGGCTGCCGAATGAGCTGCGCTTACCCCCCTCTGCCCTGCCGGGCATCTCCCCCTCAAGGGGGGAGATTGCATGGAGCGACGTTTCGCTCCTCGTTGACGTTGCAATGTGAACAAGGTTCCTGCCTCTGGCCGATCTCCCCCCTTGAGGGGGAGATGCCCGGCAGGGCAGAGGGGGGTGCCATGGCCTCCCGCACTATGGAGGCCACCCGATGACCGACGCCCCGCTACTCAAGGTCCGCGACATCTCGAAATTCTATGGCGCGCGGATCGGCTGCCGCAACGTCTCCTTCGATCTCTGGCCGGGCGAGGTGCTGGCGATCGTCGGCGAATCCGGTTCCGGCAAGACGACGCTGCTGAACTGCCTTGCCACCCGCCTGATGCCGACCTCCGGCACGATCCAATACCGGATGCGCGACGGACAGATGCGCGATCTCGCCCGCATGGGCGAGGCTGAACGCCGCTTCCTGATGCGCACCGACTGGGGCTTCGTCCACCAGAACCCCGCCGACGGCCTGCGCATGACGGTCTCGGCCGGCGCCAATGTCGGCGAGCGGCTGATGGCAGTCGGCGATCGCCACTACGGCAACATCCGCGAGACCGCCGGCGACTGGCTGCGCCGCGTCGAGATCGGTCTCGACCGCATCGACGACCAGCCGCGCGCCTTTTCCGGCGGCATGCGCCAGCGCCTGCAGATCGCCCGCAATCTCGTCACCGCGCCGCGCCTCGTCTTCATGGACGAGCCGACCGGCGGCCTCGACGTCTCGGTGCAGGCGCGCCTGCTCGACCTCGTCCGCGGCCTCGTCCACGACCTCGGCCTGTCGGCGATCGTCGTCACCCACGACCTCGCCGTCGCCCGCCTGCTGTCGCACCGGATGATGGTGATGAAGGACGGCCACGTGATCGAGCAGGGCCTGACCGACCGCGTCCTCGACGATCCGCGCGAGGCCTACACCCAGCTTCTCGTCTCCTCCATCCTGCAGGTCTGAGCCACAGGCCCGAGCCGCCTTCCGGCACGCGTTTCCAGCACAAAGGACACCGAACATGGCGACCCCACTCGTCGTATCCGAAGTCGCAAAGAGCTTCACCATGCACCTGCGGGACGGCATCCGCCTGCCGGTCGTCGAAAACGTCAACTTCTCCGTCAAGGCCGGCGAATGCGTGGTCCTGGGCGGTCCCTCCGGCATCGGCAAGAGCTCGCTGCTGAAGATGGTCTACGGCAACTACGGCGTCGACCTCGGCCAGATCCTGGTCGAGCACGAAGGGCAGTTCGTCGATCTCGCCAGCGCCGATCCGCGCACCGTGCTCGCCGTCCGCCGGGTCACGCTCGGCTATGTCAGCCAGTTCCTGCGGGTCGTGCCGCGGGTCGCAGCCGTCGACGTGGTGGCCGAGCCGCTGGTCGAAGGCGGGGCGATCCCGGCGGTGGCGCGCGAGAGGGCCGAAGCGATGCTGGCCCGCCTCAACCTGCCGCGCGAGCTCTGGCAGCTGCCGCCGGCCACCTTCTCCGGCGGCGAGCAGCAGCGCGTCAATATCGCCCGCGGCTTCATCACCGACCACCGCATCCTGCTGCTCGACGAGCCGACCGCCTCGCTGGACGCGAAGAACCGCGAGGTCGTCGTCGGCATGATCGAGGAGAAGAAACGGGCAGGGGTGGCGCTGCTCGGCATCTTCCACGACGACGACGTGCGCACCAAGGTCGCGGGCACCATCGTCGACGTCTCCGCCTTCTCGCCCAGGAGGGCAGCGGCATGACCAAGCTGTCCGAACACACCCCGCTCGTCCACGAAACGGCGTCCGTCACCGATTGCACGCTCGGCCGCTTCGTCGAGATCTCCGAGCGTTGCCGTGTCAGCGAGACCGAACTCGGCGACTATTCCTACATCATGGAGGACGGCTCGGTCTGGTGCGCCACGATCGGCAAGTTCGCCAACATCGCGTCTTCGGTCCGGATCAACGCCACCAACCACCCGATGTGGCGGGCGACGCTGCACCACTTCACCTATCGCGCCGGCGACTATTGGCCGGATGCCGACAAGGAGGAGGATTTCTTCGCCTGGCGGCGCGCGCATCGTGTCGTCATCGGTCACGACGTCTGGATCGGCCATGGCTCGATCGGTGCTGCCGGGCGTCACGGTCGGCAATGGCGCCATCATCGGCTCCGGCGCGGTGGTGACGAAGGACGTCGCCCCCTACACGATCGTCGGCGGCGTGCCGGCAAAGCTGATCCGCGAACGCTTCGGCCGCGATATTGCCGAGCGTTTCGAAAGGCTTGCCTGGTGGGACTGGGACCACGCCCGCCTGCGCGGCGCCCTCGATGACTTCCGCGCGCTCGACGCCGAAGCCTTCCTTGTCAAATACGGCGCCTGAATTCCGTCAAAGCCCTGGAAATCCGGGCTGTGTGGATTGTTATCAAACGGACACGAAACTGACATTCGGCCTTCATTGACCGCCTTTAAAGCCGCAGCAGTGTCAATGAACAAGCCTTGAAGGGGAAGCCATGTTCCGCCTGATGAACGTCACGCGCCGGTTCGGCGGCAAAGCCGCAGTCAGCGCCGTCAGTGTCGACATTCCCCAGGGCCAGATGGTCGGCGTCATCGGCCGCTCGGGCGCCGGCAAGTCGACCATGCTGCGCATGATCAACCGGCTCGTCGATCCGACCGAAGGCTCCATCCATTTCGGCGACGTCGAGGTCTCCTCGCTCCGGGGGGCTGCCCTTCGCAACTGGCAGCGCGACTGCGCCATGATCTTCCAGCAGTTCAACCTCGTGCCGCGCCTGGACGTTCTCACCAACGTCCTGCTCGGCCGCCTCAACCATCGCTCCACCGCGCTCAGCATCCTCAACATGTTCACCCGCGAGGAGCGCATCATGGCGATCGCTGCACTCGAGCGCCTCGGCATCGAGCAGACGGCGCTGCAAATGGCGGGAACGCTGTCGGGCGGCCAGCAGCAGCGCGTGGCGATTGCGCGCGCCCTCATGCAGCAGCCGAAGATGATCCTGGCCGACGAGCCGATCGCCTCGCTCGACCCGCTCAACGCCAAGGTGGTGATGGACGCCCTGCGCGACATCAACGAGCGCGAGGGCATCACCGTCATCACCAACCTGCACACGCTCGATACCGCCCGCAACTATTGCGAACGCATCATCGGCATGTCGGCCGGCAAGGTCGTCTTCGACGGCGCGCCGCGCGATCTCGACGCCGACGCGGTCCGCGCGATCTATGGCACCGGCGCGGACGGCGCGGAGATCGACGAGTCCGTGACGTCCACCAGCATCCGCGGCGCCGGTGCGCCCGTGCAGGACAATCTCAAGGAATCCGCCGGCGTCAAGCCGCTGGCACTGGCAGGCATCTGACGCCCGCCGGGATCGACCGCCCGCGTCAAGGGCATGACCATACACGCTTTGAAGCGATCGCCGGCTGGGGGCCGGCAACAAGGAGAACGAAATGTTGAAGAAAGCTCTGCTCGCCGCCGTTGCGATGGCCGTCGTGACCGGGTCCGCCCTGGCCCAGGACGTCAAGGTTCTGCGTATCGGCCTCGACGGCTCGGAAAACGAAGCCGACCAGATCCGCAACACCCAGTGCGTCGCCGACGGCCTGAAGGCCGCGACCGGCGTCGCCGAAGTCCAGATTTTCCCGTCGCCGGACTATAACGGCGTCATCCAGGGTCTGCTCGGCGGCACGATCGACATCGCCTCGATGGGCGCGTCCTCCTACGCAGCCATCTACCTCCAAGACGAGAATGCCGTCGACCCGATCCTGACCTACACGCAGTCGGACGGTTCCAGCGGCTACTACTCGATCATGGTCGCCCGCAAGGATAGCGGCATCAAGACGCTCGCCGACGCCAAGGGCAAGAAGATCGGCTTCGCCGACCCGGACTCGACCTCGGGCTATCTCGTTCCGAACGTTGCTCTCCCGAAGGAAATCGGCGCACCGGTCAAGGAATACTTCGCTGAAAGCGGCTTCGGCGGCGGCCATGAGAACCTCGTCCTCGCCGTCCTCGACGGCAAGTTCGACGTCGGCACGACCTTCGGATCGGGCGTCGGAAACTGGGAGGAAGGCTACACCGGCGGCAACCTCTACCAGATGGTCAACAAGGGCAACCTCGACATGGACGACATCGTCGAAGTCTGGAAGTCGCCGCTGATCCCGAACGGCCCGCTCATGCTTTCCAACAAGCTTCCCGACGACATGAAGGCCAAGGTCGAAGCCTATTTCCTTGAGCTGCCGAAGAAGGATCTGGCCTGCTTCCAGGCCTACACCCAGGGCGCCAACAAGGATTACATCCAGGTCGACCAGTCGTTCTACCAGACGATCATCGACGCCCGTAAGTCCGTCATCGGCGGCTGATCGGTCATCGAAGACAGCGCGCGGCATCCATGCGGGTGCCGCCCGTTTTTCCAAGGAGAGAATGGCATGGCCAATGCGACGGCCGGAAATGCGATCGGCGGCCTCGGTCCTTCAGCCGCCTCGGTCATGCACCACTACCAGCAGCAACTGAGGACGCGGCGCATCTACACGCTGATCGCGATCGCCATCTTCCTGGTTGCGCTCTGGGCCTCGCTCGACTTTGCCAATGCCGCCAATTCGGGCAAGTTCTTCGAACGGCTGCCCTACATGTTCGATTTCATCCGGAATTTCGTTCCGGATAGCCCGATGGAGATCGTGCGCGCCATGTTCGACCTGCCGTCGCCCTATGACGATGGCTCGCTGAAATACGACTACACCTCCGAGCGGGTCTATGTGACGGAAAACTTCTATATTCCGCACTTCATCT
This sequence comes from Mycoplana azooxidifex, assembly GCF_014196765.1. Lineage (GTDB taxonomy): Bacteria > Pseudomonadota > Alphaproteobacteria > Rhizobiales > Rhizobiaceae > Mycoplana > Mycoplana azooxidifex. The sequence continues at coordinate 5,412 of NZ_JACIEE010000010.1, read as the reverse complement.
ACCAGCTCATCATCACCGTGAATATCGCGCTGATCGCGACCATCTTGGGCTCGGCCATCGCCTTCGTGCTTTGCTTCTTCGCCTCCACCAATCTTGTCGGTGCCGGTGCCACGCGCTGGGTCGTGCGCCGCATCATGGAGGTGATGCGCGCCTTTCCCGAGATCGTCATCGCCGGCCTCCTGACCGCGATCCTGTCGATCGGCCCGATCGCGGCCATCATCGCGATCACGGTCCACACCATCGGTGCGCTCGGCAAGCTGTTCTTCGAGGTCGTGGAGAATGCCGACATGCGTCCGGATGAGGGGCTGCGCGCGGCAGGCGCCAGCTGGGTCGAGCGCGTCCGTTTCGCCATCGTGCCGCAGGTCCTGCCGAACTTCGTGTCCTACGCGTTGCTGCGTGCCGAGATCAACATCAGGGCGTCCACCATCATCGGCGCCGTCGGCGGTGGCGGCATCGGCGAGGTCTTCCGGCTGGCGATCGGCCGTGACCACGCCGCAAAGACCTATGCCATCGTCATCCTGCTGTTCGTCACCGTCATCGCCGTCGACCAGTTTTCCGCCTGGCTGCGCCGCCGCCTGATCGGCAACCAGTCCTTCGAATTCGGACGGGGAGCCGCCTGATGTCGCCGACCACGCTCAACACCGCCGAACGCGAGCGCCTGCTTTCCGCCTATCCCGAGGTCTTCCGCCGCAGCTTCTGGCAGCGCTGGGGCCTTGCGATCGGCGTCGGGGTGACGCTGGTCTATCTTGCTGTCTGCTTTGTCGCCTTCAACGTCGGCCCGGCGTTCGTCAACGGACGCTGGGACCGCGCGACGGTCTATGTTCAGGACTGGTATTCCTGGCGCGCGCAACCGCGCCTGCGCTTCGTCGATGGCGCCGTCCAGCCGCAATGGTCGAGCCGCCGGCAATACCCGGAAGGCGCCGACATTGCCTGGCTCCGTCCACTGGCAGACGGCGGCTACAGCGTCATCTATGACGGGGCGGAAAACCGGCTCGACGTCCGTCCCGCACGCGTCGACGTCTATGTCGACGGCGTCGCCTATCCCGTCGAAATCTCGTCGGATGCAGCAATTCTGCCGGAAGGTGCGCCCGGCGCACTCGTGCAGGACGGCAGCAAGGTGAACGTCGACTTCGGCTTCGAGGGGAGTGCGGAGATTCGCACCTCGCAAGTCTTTGTCCAGCGCCGGTTCCTCGGCTGGGCCAACTTCTTCTTCGACATCAACTCGCCGTTCTGGGGCAAGTCGTTCTCCGAGCTCGCCTGGCTTGCCGTCTCCGGCGAACGCGTCGACCCGGCCCGCTCGAATATCGCCGCCATGGTCGACGACTTTCTCGCCAACGGCACCTGGCAGCACGCCGACATTCTGTCGAAGCTGATGCAGACACTGGTCATGGCGTTCGTCGGAACGCTGCTGGGGACGCTGGTCGCCCTGCCGCTCGCCTTCGTCGCGGCGCGAAACATCACCCAGAGCCGCATCGCCAACTGGGGCATGAAGCGCCTGTTCGATTTCCTGCGCTCGATCGACATGCTGATCTGGGCGCTGTTCTTCACCCGCGGCTTCGGCCCCGGGCCGATCCCCGGCATCGCCGCCATCTTCTTTACCGACACCGGCGCGTTGGGCAAGGTCTATGCCGAAGCGCTGGAGAACGTGGATGACAAGCAGCGAGAGGGCGTGAAATCGGTCGGCGCGTCGCCCGTGATCGTCAACCGTTTCGGTGTTCTGCCGCAGGTCCTCCCCGTCTTCGTGTCGCAGTCGCTCTATTTCTGGGAATCGAACATGCGATCGGCAACGATCATCGGCGCTGTCGGCGCGGGCGGCATCGGCCTCAAGTTGCTTGAGGCGATGGGAACGAATGCGGATTGGGACAAAGTCGCCTATATGGTGCTGCTCATTCTTCTCGTCGTCTTCGTCTTCGACGGGATTTCGAATGCGCTGCGGTCGCGGCTGATCGGCCGCACCCACCATTGAGAGGAATGGAAATTGCAGCCGGCAATGGCATGATGCTGCCACACGAATCTCCTCTAAGGCGCTAAAGGCGCGCCCATCGGGCGCAAGGAACTAAAAACAGGACGTCTGATTGTGCGATATGCCCTCTATTTCACCCCGGCCGCGAGCGACAGCCTGACGCTCGCCGGCGCCCGCTGGCTCGGCCGTAACGCCTTCAACGGCGCCCCGCTGGAGCAGCCGGCCGTGACCGGCTTCGACCTGCCGGCATTGAGCGCGTTGACGGCGGATCCGCGTCGATACGGCTTCCATGCCACCCTGAAGGCGCCGTTCGAGCTCGCCGAGGGCCGCAGCGAAGCCGAGCTTGTGGCCGAGGTCGCCCGCTTTGCCGCCGCCATGGAGGGCTTCGACATTCCCGAAGTTGTCGTCGACCGTCTCGGATCCTTCTTCGCCCTCGTCCCCTCAGAGGAATGCGCGCCGCTGCAGGCCTTCGCCGGCGAGGTCGTGCGTCGGTTCGAGGGTTTCCGCGCGCCCCTGTCTTCGGCCGATATCGCAAGGCGCAGGCCGGACGAGCTGACCGGCGAGGAGCGCCAGAACCTGGTACAGTGGGGCTATCCCTACGTTTTCGACACCTTCCGCTTCCACATGACGCTGACGGGCAGGGTGCCTGCCGATATCGCGCCGGCCATGGAAGAGGCGCTGCTGCGGTATTTCGCCGAGTTCCATGGACGCCCGCTTTCCATCTCCGGCATAGCCCTTTTCCGCGAACCGTCCCGCGGCGCAGATTTCACCGTGCATTCGCTGTTCCCCCTCAGCAGCGGCGCAGCCAACAGAAAGATCGCCTGACATGTCGACCGAACTGACCCTCACCAACGCCAGGATCGTGCTGGAGGACGACATCGTCCACGGCGCGGTCGTGATCCGCGACGGCCTGATCGCCGAGATTTCCGACACGCCGACGGTGGCCGGCGAGGACATCGGTGGCGACTATCTGCTGCCGGGCCTCGTCGAGCTGCATACCGACCACCTCGAGGCCCATTATTCGCCGCGCCCCGGCGTGCGCTGGAACACGACCGCCGCAATCCAGGCCCATGATGCCCAGGTTGCCTCCTCCGGCATCACCACCGTCTTCGACTGCCTGCGCATGGGCTCGGACGCAGACGGCGGCTTCGAGAAGGGCGAGATGCGGGCCATGGCCGATGCGCTCGCAGAAGCGGGGCGGGAAGACCGGCTGCGCGCCGATCACCTGATCCACCTGCGCTGCGAAGTTTCCACCGATAACGTGCTCGACCATTTCGAGGAGTTCGAGAACGATCCGCAGGTGCGGCTCGTCTCGCTGATGGACCATGCGCCGGGCCAGCGCCAGTTCCAGACGATGGAACAGTACACGCTCTATTACAAGACCAAGCGCGGCATGACCGACGAGGCCTTTGCCGAGTTCTGCCGGCGCCAGCAGGATCTGTCGGCCCGCTATGCCAAGCGGCACCGCGACGCGATTGCAGCCCATTGCGCCGCCCGCGGCATTGCGGTGGCAAGCCATGACGACGCGACGCTGGACCATGTCGAGGAAGCGATCGGCTACGGCATCCGGCTCGCCGAATTCCCCACCAGCGTCGAGGCGGCCAGGGCCTCGCACGGCGCCGGCATGAGCGTGCTGATGGGCGCGCCGAACATCGTCCGCGGCAAGTCGCACTCCGGCAACATCGCCGCGCGCGACCTCGCGACGATGGGCGTGCTCGACGTGCTCTCGTCCGACTATGTGCCGCTCAGCCTGATCCAGGCGCCCTTCATCCTCTCCGACGAGAACGAGGCGATCAGCCTGCCGAAGGCGATCGCCATGGTCTCGGCGACGCCGGCGCGCACCGTCGGCCTCGACGATCGCGGCCGCATTGCCGTCGGCCTGCGCGCCGATCTCGTCCGCGTGCGTCGCCCCGACGGCGTCCCGGTCGTCCGTTCCGTCTGGCGCCAGGGCACGCGCGTGGCATGACCGGCATGACGGGCAGGGCAGGGATGGCGGCCGGGGATACGGCGACACCCGCAGCCGGCGGGCAGATGGGCACGACGATCGTCGTCGTCGGGCCGAGCGGCGCCGGCAAGGACAGCGTGATGGGCTACGCTGCCCGGCATTTTTCGGGCGACGAACGCTTCGTCTTCGCCAGGCGGGTGATCACCCGCCCGTCGGATGCAGGCGGCGAGGCGCATATCGGCGTTGATGCGGCCACCTTCGCCCGGATGAAGGACGAGGGCAGCTTCTGCGTTTCCTGGGAAGCGCATGGCCTCAGCTACGGCGTTCCGGCCGAGGTTCAGGCGCAGATCGCGCGCGGCGCGGTGGCGATCGTCAACGGCAGCCGGCAGGCGTTGCCGGCCCTCGTCGCCGCATTTCCGCGCCTGAAGGTGGTCACCATCACGGCCCATGCCGAGGTCCGCGCCGAGCGGCTCGCGCGACGTGGCCGCGAAAGCGGCGATGCCATCGCCGGCCGCCTTGATCGCCAGCCGCGCGGGCCGGACATGGACCTCGACCAGGTCATCATCGACAACAGCGGCGCGCTCGAGACGGCCGGGACGGCCTTCGTCCGCCTGCTGGATCAAACCGTCGAAAGCTGACGGCGGTCGCACTTGCCCGAATTCCGGCCATTGGCTAATCAGGGCCAGCAAATCGAAAGACGTTGACGGAGCGCCTCATGAAGTCCCTAGAAATCCTGGTCGAACGGATCATCCTTTCCAGCCGGTGGATCCTCGTCGCCTTCTATCTGGGGCTCGTCGCGGCACTGGCCATCTACGCCGTCTCCTTCGTCTACAAGCTCTACAAGGTCGCCCAGAACGTCTTCGTCTTCGACGATGCCGAGATGATCCTCGCCATGCTCGGCCTCATCGATGCCGCCCTGGTTGCGAGCCTGGTCCTGATGGTGATGATCTCGGGCTATGAGAATTTCGTCAGTCGCTTCGACGAGGCAGAGGCCGAAGTCTCCTTCCTCGGCAAGCTCGATTCCGGCAGCCTCAAGATCAAGGTCGCCTCCTCGATCGTGGCCATCTCCTCGATCCACCTGCTGCAGATATTCCTCAACGCCCAGAGGTTCACCGACAACCAGCTGATGTGGCTGACCTTCATGCATCTCGCCTTCGTCGCCTCCGCCGTGCTGCTGGGCTATCTCGAAAAGATCATGACGCAGTTGAAGATCAAGGCCTGACCGTCGGGCCTGCGGATCGGCCCTTGAGGGGGCGACGGGAAATAGGAGGGCGCCGCGGGGAACCGTTGGCACCTTTTCCGTGTCAAGCGGGCTGGTCGCCGTTATCCCCGCAATTCGACCAATGAACCGGGCGCTGGGGGTGATTCTCTGATCGATTTCCAAAATGAACTTTCTGCGACATTTTTGAAAAATCCCTGTTGACTTGGTTTGATGTTGGTCTTAGAAACCGGCTCACCAACGAGGGCGGCGGCGCTGCTGGCGACCGACGAACTCGCTCTGAAG
>NZ_JACIEE010000009.1 GCF_014196765.1 Mycoplana azooxidifex | reverse complement strand
AGCAGCTTCGTGCCCGACAGCTTGAACAGGCCGCCGGCGGTATCCGTCAGCTTGTAGGCCAGCGCCTTGCCCTCAGGGTCCTTCGCCGAGAACGTACCGATCGTCGTGCCGACCTTGCTGTTCTCCGCAATCGTCGCCTTCGAAAGCGCGATCGACGTCGGGGCCTCATTGACGTTGGTCACGCCGATCGAGAACGACTTCGACGTGGTCTTGCCGCCGACGTCGGTGGCCACCACCGTGACGGAATGGCTCTTCGCCTTCTCGTAGTCGACGCCCTTGGCAAGCTGCAGCGTGTTGCCGGAAAGCTTGAACAGGCCGCCGGGGTTGGACGACAGGCTGTAGGTGACAGCACCGCCTTCCGGATCCTTGGCCGAGAGCTTGCCGATCGTCGTGCCGGCCTTGGCGGTCTCGGCGACCGTCGTCTTCGACAGCGAAAGCGAGGTCGGCGCCTCGTCGACGTTGGTCACCTTGATCGACAGCGCCTTGCTCGTGGCGTTGCCGGACGCATCCTTGGCGACGACGGTGACCGCATGCGACTTGGCCGTCTCGTAGTCCACAGCCTTGGCGAGCTGCAGCTTGTTGTCGACGATCTTGAAGATGCCGCCGGGGTTCGACGACAGGCTGTAGGAGACCGCACCGCCTTCCGGATCCTTGGCCGACAGCGTGCCGACCACGGTGCCGACCTTGGCGTTCTCGGCCACCGACGACTTGCTGATCGCAACGCCGGCCGGGGCCTCGTTGACGTTCTGCACGCCGATGGTGAAGGCCTTTTCGAAGCTGTTTCCGGCCTCGTCGGTGACCTTGACGCGGATCGCGTGGTTCTTCGCCGTCTCGTAGTCGAGGCCCTTGCCGACGACCAGTTTGTTGCCGGAGATCGCAAACGCGCCGCCGGCGTCGTTCACCAGGCTGTAGGTGAACTTGGTGCTGTCAGCGTCGGTGGCCGAAAGCGTGGCCACCGTCGCGCCGACGGCCGCACTCTCCTTCACCGACGATGCCGACAGCGCGATGTTGGTCGGCGCGTCGCCGGTGCCCGTCTCGTCGCCGGTCTCCAGGTCGACGAGCTTGCCGCTGAAGCGGGCGAACTCGACGCCGTCCACGAGCGTCGTGGCGCCGCTGGCGATGTTCGTGATCGAGAACGTGCCGTTGTTGTTCTCGTCGATCGTGTAGCCGGTCCGCGAGCCGGTGAAGACCACCGTATCCGTGCCGGCGCCGCCGTCGAACAGGTCGTTGCCACCCTTGCTCTCGATCGTGTCGTCGAAGCGCGTGCCGACATAGATGTCGTTGCCGGTCGAGCCGATGAAGTGCTGGGCGTATTCGTCCAGCTGGTCGGCGTAGAGGTCGAGACGCGACAGCGGCGCGGTCTCGCCATACATGTGGGCGACGGAGAAGTTGTGGACCTCGCCGTTCAGCTCGATCTCGGCTTCCTCAGTGGCATTGCCGGGGACGGCGTTTGCGAACTGCAGGCCGGTGATCTTCAGAAGCGCGTTGCCGCCGGTGAAATAACCGTTGCTGTCGTAGGTGCCGCCGCCTCGCGTGCCGTACTCGATCGTACCGATCTCGCCGGCCACGGTGTGCGTGCCGAAGTTGTAGCCGAGGTCGCCGTGGGCGAGGACGTACTTCGACGTAGCATCGCTGCCGTAGCCGATGAACATCTCCTCGCCTTCGAACGCCGCCCCGTTGTCGAAGACCGGGAAGCCGCCGCCGGCGCCCGATCCGGCCAGGAACCCGCCGCGCAGGAAGGCCTCGAGGTCGATCCCGTTGGAACCGGAGGCATCGACGGTGATCGTGCCCTTGGGCTGTTCCGGCTGCAGTTCCGTCGTCTGGTCGGCGAACTGCAGGTTCTCGACGTTCTTGACGGTGTCGGTGCCGTCGGCCGAGCCGCTGCGGTTGTCGGTGACGGTCCAGGTTCCGTTGTTGTTCCGGACAATGGTGTAGTTCGACTTGTTGCCGCTATAAACCGCGGTATCGATGCCCGCGCCGCCGTCGATCGTGTCGTTGCCGCCGCTGCCGGCGAGCGTGTCGTCGCCCGCGCCGCCGCCGATCGTGTCGCCGAAGGCCGAACCGGCAAACGTGTCGTTGCCGGCCGAGCCGATGAACTTCTGCGCGTAGTTCGACAGCGCCGAGTAGATGCCGGCCGCGTTGCCGGTCTGCGCGGCCGAATAGATCGCGTAGATCAGGTTCAACTGGGCGACATGGCCAGATCCGACTCCAACGTCCAGATCGAAGCCGGAGATTTTCAGCTGTTCGGCCAGCCCGGTCAGAAGGCCGGCATCGCCGGTTCCGGCGGTGCCGGTGGTAACGCCGGTCACCCACTGGCCGAAGGTCAGGCTGTCGAGCGAGCCCGAAATACCGTGGCCGAATGCCGAACCGGAGTGGAGAGAGTCATAAGCGAGATCGGTGCCCTGCAGCATGACCCGGTCCGCAGCGCCAACGCCGCCTTCCTTGTAGTTGAACGCGATCTGCTCGCCGCTGACGTTCTGCGGACCGTAGGGCGTATTGTCAGTTGCACCGCCGTAGAAGGTGAAGGCGCCACCGCTCAGGCCGGCGAAGTACTGGCCGATGAAGTTCGCGAAATCGATGCCGCCGGGCGTTCCCGAGGCATCGATCGTCAGCGTGCCTTCCGGAGCGTCATAGGCGTCGGCATGCTGGATCGTGAAGGTCTTGGAGGTGACCTTGCCGGCCTCGTCGGTCACGGCAACCGTCACCTCGTAGCTCTTCTGCGACGCCGTCTCATAGTCGCCGAGCGGCTTTGCGAGCTTCAGCACGTTGCCGTCGATGACGAACAGGCCGTCGGCGTCGTCCGTCAGCGAATAGATCAGCGCGCCACCTTCCGGGTCCGTCGCCGAAAGGTTGCCGACGATGGTGCCGGCGGCCGAGTTCTCGGCGACCGCGATGTTTTCCACCGAGGGAATGATATGGGAGGTCAGCTTCAGTGCCGTCGGCGCGCCGTTTTCGGCATCGATCGTCTGGTCGGCAAACTGCAGCTTCTCGATACCCTTGAGCGTGTCGACGCCGTCCGTCACCACGCCGGTGCGATTGTCGGTGATCTTGAGCGTTCCGTTGGCGTTCTTGACGATCGTGTAGTCGGCCTGGTTGCCGGTGTAGATCGCCGTGTCTGTGCCCGCGCCGCCGTCGATCGTGTCGTCGCCCGCGCCGCCGGCGAGCACGTCGTCGCCGTCATTGCCGCTGATGGTGTCGCCGAAGAACGTGCCGGCATAGGTGTCCGCGCCGGAAGAGCCAATGAAGTTCTGCGCATAGGCGGAAAGCAGCGCCTTGACGAATTCGATCTCGGCGGGCGTGCTGGAATTCGGGCCGTGCATGAACGTGCCGGCGACGACGTTGGCCTCCCCATACAGCCGGTTCATCAGGCTGGAGTCGTTGTAGAAGTCGAGGCCGGTGATCGAGACCTCGGTACCTGATCCGTTGCCGAAGGCGAGACCCTGAACCGTGCCGCCCACCACGTGAACGTCTTCGCCGGTGTTCGCCGCGCTGTTCGAATCCGCCCACCAATAGGCGAGCTCGCTGCCCGTGAGCCAGACCTTGCTGCCGTCCGAGAAGGTATAGGTGTACTGCGATGCGGTGGTCGGACCGAAGGTTACGCCGTCCGGCAGGCTGTCGGTGACCTTGGAGTAGACGCTATCGAGATAGGTGTTCCAGTTGAAGCCGCCGTTTGCGCCGGCAAGTGCCGTATTGGCGTCGATGGTGATGGTGCCGCGCGCGGTGTCGCCGGCTTCCGCCGCGTCTACCACATGCACCTCGAATGTCTTCTCGTGCACGACGCCGCCGGCGTCCGTTGCCTCGATGGTCACCGAATGCAGGGCGTCGGCCTCGTAGTCCAGGGCGCCGTTGACCGTCAGGTAGTAGCGGGTGATGCCGTCGACGACGCGCTGGGTCAGCGAGAACAGCCCGCCGGCGTCGTCAGTCAGGACCGCGCTGGTCGGAACAAAGCTGAGGTCGTTCAGGAGTTCCTTGACATAGCCGATCTCGGTGCCCACCTCGACGTTCTCGACCACGCTCATGTAGGTCTTGCCCGTCGGCGCCGAACTCACCGTGAAGGGATCGTCGGTCGACTGGATGGAGATGGTCTGCCGGACGGGACCGCTGCCGTTGTCGACGTCGAGGACGAGGTCGTAGACGCCGTTGACCGCGCTCGCCCCCTCGAAGTCGAGCGGCGAGCGGATCACCACGCCGATCGAGCCGTCGGCATGGGTCTTCAGCATGAACATTCCGTTGTCGCCTTCGCCAGACGGCAGCGTGTAGGTCAGTTCGTTCCCGTCGGCGTCGGTCGCCAGCAGCGTGCCGAACTCGAAGCCGGAGCGGGCCGATTCCGATACCGTCGTGTTGGACAGGTACTCGAGTTCACCGGTCTCGGTGACGGAGACGTCGAACGAAGTCTGACTGGTCGATTGTTCGACACCGCCATCCGCCGCGTAGTTGATGGTGAACGCAATCTGGAAGTCGGAAACGTCGCCAAAATCGATGTCGGCAAGCGCTCGCAACTGGACACGGCTTTCGTTCGTGTCGGTATCGATTTTGCTTGAAAACGCGGCGGTGTCGCCAAGATACGATATCGTGGCGTACCAGTAGTCGAGGGTTCCGAGGCTGGCATCAGGAGTGATCCAGATATTTGCAAGGGCGGTCCCGGTCGTTACCTCTTGCTTGAAAATGGTGTCGTCGACCTCGATCGTGAAGCCTTCGAATGTGTACTGCATGTCCTGATCCCCCAATTACGCGCCCTGTTCCGTTTCAATCGGCGCGCAGCCAAAGCGTGGCGGTTGCAAAGAAAAATGGGACGGACGCAGCCTCGGACGCGCCCGCCCCTGTGCGGTTAACTGAAGATGAAGTCTGTGGCGCTCAGCGTTCCGCTGAGGGAACCGATGGCGACGGCAAACTCGGCAACGCCGTCGTTGCCGGTGACGTCGGCGAAGAACTTGCCTGCGGAGCTGTCGTACCAGAGGCTGTCTGCAGCGGCGCCGGCAGCGGAATAGCCGCCGCTCAAATTCAGGGTGCTGACGTTGAGCCTGTCCTCGCCGGCCACGAACTGCGTGATCGTGTCGAACGCCGAGGCCGAGCTTTGCGACTGATGCGTAAAGACGAACGTGTCGGCGCCCGTGCCGCCGGTCAGGGCGTCCGCCCCCGCGCCGCCGGTGATGATGTCGTTGCCGGCACCGCCGTTCAGCGTGTCCGCCCCACCGTTGCCGATCAGCGTATCGGCATTGATGCTGCCGGTGATCGAATCCGCGCCGGCACCGCCGTTGAAGGTGATGCTGTTGGCGGCATTGTTGAAGAGGTAGTCCTCGAACGCCGCCTCGTTGCCCTGGAGCAGGCCGAAGAAGGTCGAGTTCAGAGCATTGCCGGCGCCGGAACCACTGAGGGCGAGGCCGCTGATGGTCAGGGCGGAGGTGGCGAGGCTCAGGTCGGTGCCGGAGAACGACGCCGACGGCGAGGCGACCGAGGTCCCTCCGTTGAGGAGGTCCGTGCCGATGCTGAGGCTGTCGATCGTACCGCTCAGGGTGCCGGTCGAGTAGACGAAGTCACCCTGCGCCACGAGCGCGCTGTTGGTGCCGCTCGGCGGCTGGATGCCGTATTCCACGTAGTCGTTGGTCGGGGTCGTCGTCGCCGTGTTCGGCACGAACACGCCGGCGTTGCCGGTCCCGGTGATCGGATTGGGGCTAAACCCCCCGTTGAAATTGTCGAGAATAGTATTGACGTTGACGCCGCTCACAGAGTCCACGGTAATCGCAATGTTAGCCATGTCGATAATCCTTTTCAGCGGCGCACAGAGGGCGCGCCCTGGCGTTGAAGGAGTTAGCTTGATGACCAGTCATTATGTGACTGTTGCCGGTGCTGCCCTCCACGAGGGACAACCTGACGACAGAAGGCGAAAGACCGCACATATTTGATTTCACGCAACAAATTAGGCCCCGTTGCAGCGACGGCAAAGCTCCGCCGCCCGACCCGCCAAGGCGTATCGGTCAGTTGTCCAGCGATGAAAATGTTCCGATAGCCGGCCCGCCCCTTCGGCGCTCCCGCATCCATGCCCTGTGGCGTTCCGCAACAGCGGCGCGCACCCCGTCGGCCGCCGGGTTGCAGTCTTGCGACCGGCAACCGAGCGAACCGCAGCAACCATTAGTTATCATGATTTTTAGAGTCAAGTATCAAAATGGAGCTATGTCTGAATTTTTGGTATTTGCCCTCTGCCGCCCGCGACGCCGGGTGCGTGCAGGCGCCGCCCTGCGAAAGTTCGCCCGAAAAAGCCGCGCCGGTATTGACGATCCGCAACAATCACCCCTACCTGTAGAGCAGCCACCCCGCAAAGCCGGGGGCGCGAGGGATGCGCACTGTGTTCCCGTGCAGACGGCATGGGATTGCAGGCCGACCTCAGGGCGCCGGCCGATGACATCAAAGGCCTTCCTGTCCGCCGCGCGCGGGCAGGCCGATTGTGCAATACGCCTGCGAATTTCTGAGACAAGTTCTTTTCCGAATGACGGATGTCCCTGCTGTTTTCTGGCCGGAGACCGGTTCGTTTCGATCGAGTGCCCGCATTTGAAGCCGAAGGCAAAGCTCATGACCAAGATCCTCGTGCCTGCCAGTCTCTTCGCCGCAATGTCCGCCCTTCTCGCCGTCACGGCCCTCCCCCCGGCGGCCCTTGCCCAGAACGCCCCGCCGAGCGTCACCGCCGCCAAGCCGATCGTGCGCGAGGTCATCGACAACGACGAGTTTATCGGCCGCTTCCAGGCGGTCGACGAGGTCTCCGTGCGCTCCCGCGTCGGCGGCTATCTTCAGGAGATCCATTTCAAGGACGGCTCGATCGTCAAGCAGGGCGACCTCCTGTTCGTCATCGACCAGCGGCCCTTCCGGACCGCGCTCAACGAGGCGGAGGCGGCGCTGGAAGTGGCCCGCTCGACGCTGACGTTCGCCGATGCCCAGTTCAAGCGCGCCGACGCGCTGGTCAAGAGCGGCAGCCAGGCGATCCAGACGCTCGACGACCGCCGCCGCGAACTCGCCTCCGCCGAGGCCAACGTGCGCGGCGCCGAGGCCTCCGTCGAGCGCGCCAGGCTCGACCTGGAATATACCGGCATCACCGCGCCGATCTCCGGCCGCGTCGACCGACGACTGCTGTCCACCGGCAGCCTCGTGCAGGCCGACCAGACCGTTCTGACCACGATCGTCAGCCTCGACCCGATCGACTTCTATTTCGACGTGGACGAGCGGCGGCTGCTCTCCTATGCCGACACCGCCCGCGCCAGCGGCACGCAGCTGCAGGAAGGCGGCAGCGGCCTGCCCGTGAAGGTGACGATCGGCGACTTCCAGCATTCCGCCTTCGAGGGCAAGCTGGACTTCGCCGAAAACCGCGTCGACGACCAGACCGGCACCATGCGCATCCGCGCCCGCCTCGCCAATCCCGACTACGTGCTGCAGCCCGGCCTGTTCGGCCGCATTCAGATCGGCGGCTCCCTGCCCTACCGGGCGATCCTCGTGCCCGACGAGGCGATCGGCTCCGACCAGAACGAGCGTGTTGTCTATGTCGTCGCCGAAGACGGCACCGTCAGCACCAAGCCGGTGCGAACCGGACCGCGCATCTACGGCTACCGGGTGATCCGCGACGGCATGGAGGGCAACGAGACGATCGTCGTCAACGGGCTGATGCGCATCCGCCCGGGCATCAAGGTCGCAGCCGAGACGGTGCAACTGCCGGCTGAGCGCGCAGAGACCGTTCCCGAAACGATCAGCGCGGAGCAGATGCAGTGAGGTTCGCCCATTTCTTCGTCGACCGGCCGATCTTCGCCTCGGTCCTTTCCATCGTGCTTCTGATCGTCGGCGGCATCGCCTATTTCCAGCTGCCCGTGGCGCAGTATCCCGAGATCGCGCCGCCGACCATCGTCGTGCGCACCAGCTATCCCGGCGCCGACGCGCAGACGGTCGCCGACACCGTGGCGACGCCGATCGAGCAGGAGATCAACGGCGTCGAGAACATGCTCTACATGTCCTCCTATTCCACCGCCGACGGCTCCATGGCGCTGACCATCACCTTCAAGCTCGGCACCGACCTCGACCAGGCGCAGGTGCTCGTCCAGAACCGCGTCGCGATCGCCGAGCCGAGGTTGCCCGAGGAGGTCCGCCGCATCGGCGTCACCACGGTCAAGAGTTCGCCCGACCTGATGATGGTCGTGCACCTGCTGTCGCCGAACGACCGCTACGACCAGCTCTACATCTCCAACTTCGCCAAGACCCGCATCCGCGACCGGCTGGTGCGGCTGGACGGCGTCGGCGACGTCACCCTGTTCGGTGAGCGCGAATATGCGCTGCGCATCTGGCTCGACCCTGACAAGCTCGGCGCCTACGGCATGACGGCGAGCGACGTCGTGCAGGCCCTGCGCGACCAGAACGTGCAGGTCTCCGGCGGCTCGATCGGCGGGCCGCCGACCTCCGGCGACAACGCCTTCCAGTATACGGTGACGACGGAAGGACGGTTCTCCGATCCCCGCCAGTTCCGCTATGTCATCGTCAAGTCGACCGAAGCGGGGCGGCTCGTGCAGTTGCAGGACGTCGCCCGCATCGAGCTCGGCGCCAGGGACTACGTCTCCAACAGCTACCTCGACGGCAAGCCCGCGGTCGCGATCGGCATCTTCTCCCGGCCCGGCACGAATGCGCTGGACGCCGCAGCCGACATCCAGCGCGTGATGGACGAGGTGTCGCCGCTGCTGCCGCCCGGCCTCGAATACCGCATCGTCTACAATCCGACCGAGTTCATCTCCGAATCGATCAACGAGGTCTACAAGACCATCATCGAGGCGGCCTTGCTCGTGGCGATCGTCGTGCTCGTCTTCCTCCAGTCCTGGCGCACGGCGCTGATCCCGATCATCGCCATTCCCGTCTCGCTGATCGGCACCTTCGCCTTCCTGCTGGCCTTCGGCTTCTCACTGAACATGCTGACCCTGTTCGGCCTCGTGCTGGCGATCGGCATCGTCGTCGACGACGCCATCGTGGTGGTGGAGAACGTCGAGCGCAACCTCGCGCTCGGCATGACGCCGAAGGAGGCAGCACACGTGACGATGAACGAGGTCGGCGCGGCCGTCATCGCGATTTCGCTGGTGCTGATCGCCGTCTTCGTGCCGACCGCCTTCATCCCCGGCATCTCCGGCCAGTTCTACCAGCAGTTCGCCGTCACCATCGCGGTCGCGACAGCGATCTCGGCGTTGAATTCGCTGACCCTGTCGCCGGCGCTGGCCGGTATCCTGCTTAGGCCCCACTCGCAGGAGAAGCACAGCAGCAATCCCCTGACCCGCGCCGTCCGCAAGCTCTCGGACGGCTTCAACTACGGCTTCGACCGACTGAGCGAAGGCTATTCCTGGATCGTGCGCCATCTCGTCTCGACCTGGACGGCGATCGGGATCAGCCTGCTCGTCTTCGCCGGTCTGCTCTATGCCACCTGGCACATGGGCGAGATCGTGCCGCGCGGCTTCATCCCGACCATGGACCAGGGCTACGCGATCGTCGTCGTGCAACTGCCCGACGGCGCCTCGCTCGCCCGCACCGACGAGGTGGTGCTGCGCGCCTCGGAGATCATCCGCAACACGCCGGGCGTGAAGAACGCGGTCGCCTTCTCCGGTTTCTCGGGCGCCACCTTCACCAATGCGTCCAATGCCGGCGTGATCTTCGCGAGCTTCGCAAGCTTCGAGGAGCGGCTGGAGCACGGCCACAACGCCGACCAGATCATCGGCCAACTGTTCGGCAGCCTGCAGAGCATCCAGGAGGCCTTCATCATCGCCGTGCCGCCGCCCTCGATCCGCGGCGTCGGCAATTCCGGCGGCTTCAAGATGCAACTGGTCGATCTCGAAAGCGCCGACATGAGCCGCGTGCTGGGGCTTGCCTACCAGATGATGGGGGCGGCCAACCAGACCGAGGGGCTGACCGGCGTCTTCACCACTTTCTCCGCCTCGAGCCCGCAATTCTACCTGGAGATCGACCGCGACAAGGCGCGCGCCCTGAACGTGCCGATCCCCAACATCTTCGAGACGCTGTCGATCAACCTCGGGACCTCCTACGTCAACGACTTCAACGCCTTCGGCCGCGTCTACCAGGTGCGCGCCCAGGCAGACCAGCAATTCCGCCTCGACCGGGCGGACATCCTGGCGCTGAAGGTCCGCTCGGCCACCGGCGCGCTCGTGCCGCTCGGAACGCTGGTCGATATCCGCGACGCCAGCGGCCCGACGCTTGTCCAGCGCTACAACATGTTTGTCTCCGTGCCGCTGCAGGGCAATCCGGCGCCCGGCGTCTCGACCGGCACGGCGCTCGACAAGATGGAGGCGCTGGCCGGCGAGATGCTGCCCGCCGGCACCTCCTTCGAATGGACGGAACTCGCTTTCCAGGAGCGGGCGACCGGCAATACGGCGCTGTTTATCTTCGCCCTGTCGGTGGTCTTCGTCTTCCTCGCGCTCGCCGCGCAATATGAGAGCTGGGTACTGCCGCTGGCGATCATCCTGATCGTCCCGCTCGCGGTGCTTGCCGCCCTGATCGGCGTGTACCTGCGCGGGATGGACAACAACATCCTCACACAGATCGGCCTGATCGTGCTGATCGGGCTGGCGGCGAAGAACGCGATCCTGATCGTCGAGTTCGCCCGCCAGGCCCAGCGCGAGGGCAAGACGGCCGTCGAGGCTGCGGTGGAGGCGACGCGCCTGCGCCTGCGGCCGATCCTGATGACCGCGTTCGCCTTCATCTTCGGCGTGGTGCCGCTGATGATCGCGACCGGCCCGGGCGCCGAGATGCGCCAGTCGCTCGGCACCGCCGTCTTCTCGGGCATGCTGGGCGTGACCTTTTTCGGCCTGTTCCTGACGCCCGTCTTCTTCGTGGCACTGCGCTCCGCCGGCCGGCACCACCCGGAAAAGGTCAGCGAGCGCCGCAAGGACGCGGCACTGGAGGCGGCCGACCTCTGATCGCGGGCCGCCAAGCCACATAGCGCGGGCGGCAGGACATTGGCTGCCGCCCCCGCTTGTCGCTAGTCCCGGCTATCGCGGGCGCCTATGCCTGCGGCAGTCTGTCGATCATCTTGTCGATCGTGACCGGGTAGTCGCGTACGCGCACGCCGGTGGCGTTGTAGATCGCGTTCGCGATCGCCGCCCCCACGCCGCACAGGCCGAGTTCGCCCACCCCCTTCGCCTTCATCGGCGAGGAAAGCGGATCGGTCTCGTCGAGGAAGATCACCTCCTGCTCGGGAATGTCGGCATGCACGGGCACCTCGTAGCTGGCGAGGTCATGATTGACGAAGAAGCCGCGCTTCTTGTCCACCGCAAGCTCTTCCATCAGCGCCGCGCCCACGCCCATCGTCATGGCGCCGATCACCTGGCTGCGCGCGGTCTTGGGATTGAGGATGCGGCCCGCCGCGCAGACGGCGAGCATGCGGCGGATGCGCACCTCGGCCGTCAGCGCATCCACGCCCACCTCGATGAAGTGCCCGGCGAACGTCGCCTGCACCGAGCTCTCGTTGAATTTGCCGAACTCCATCGCATCCTCGGCGACGATCCCCTCGCCGCCGGCAACGGAGGCAAGCGGCATGGTCCGCTCACCCGTCGCGATCTTGCCGTCGGCAAAGGCGACGGCGTCGGAATTCAGACCGAGCTTCCTGGCGATCGCCTCGCGCAGCTTGACGCACGCCGCATAGACGCCGGCGGTGGCACTGTTGGCGCCCCACTGACCGCCCGAGCCGGCGGAGACCGGAAAGCGCGAATCGCCGAGCCGGACGGCAACCTTGTCCAGGGATACGCCCATCATCTCGGCCGCCGTCTGGGCGATGATCGTGTAGCTGCCGGTGCCGATGTCGGTCATGTCGGTCTCCACCGTGACGACGCCGTCGCTGTCGAGCCGGACCCGCGCAGCCGATGTCATGACCGGCGCGCCGCGATAACCCGCGGCCATCCCGATCCCGATGAGCCATCGCCCGTCGCGGACCTGCCCCGGGTTGGCATTGCGCCTGTTCCAGCCGAACCGTTCCGCCCCCATCCGCATGCACTCGACGAGCTGGCGCTTGGAGAAGGGACGATCGGGCTTTTCCGGATCGACCTGCGTGTCGTTCAGCGCACGGAAGTCGATCGGGTCCATGCCGAGCTTTTCCGCCATCTCGTCCATGGCGATCTCCAGCGCCATCAGGCCGGGCGCCTCGCCGGGCGCCCGCATCGCATTGCCCTCCGGCAGGTCGAGCAGCGCAAGCCGCGTCGCTACCATCCGGTTGGCGCCGGCATAGAGCAGCCGCGTCTGGTCGGTGGCATTCTCCGGCTCGCCGTCCTTGAGATTGCCCGACCAGGACTCGTGACCGATCGCGGTGATCCTGCCGTCCGCGTCCGCGCCGATGCGGATCCGCTGGATCGTCGCCGGACGGTGCGTGCCGTTGTTGATCATCAGCGGACGCGGCAGCGCCACCTTGACCGGTCGCCTGGCGGCGCGGGCACCGAGCGCTGCCAGAAGCGCATCGGCCCTGAGGAACAGTTTGCCGCCGAAACCGCCGCCGATATAGGGCGAGACCAGATGCACCTTTTCCTGCGGGATGCCGAGCGTCGCTGCCAGATCGCCCTGCCCCCAGTTGATCATCTGGTTGGAGGTCCACACGATCAGTTCGTCTCCCTCCCAGGCGGCGAGCGAGGCATGCGGCTCCATCATCGCGTGCGACTGGTCCGGCGTCGTGTAGGTCTGGTCGAACTGCACGGCGGCCGCGGGGAAGGCGCCTGCAAAATCGCCGACCTCGGCGTCGGGATTGCCGCGCACCTTGTCCTTCATGCCGGCGAGATCGTAGCTTCCCTCGACCGCCTCGTAGTCCACCCTGATCAGGGCCGCTGCCGCGCGGGCCTGCTCGAAGGTCTCGGCCACCACCACCGCAATCGCCTGGTGATAGTGGTCGATTTGCGGGCCGCCGAGCAGCTTGGCGACGTTCTTCTCACCCTTGCCGAGCTCGCCGGCATTCTCGGCGGTGACGATGGCCAGCACGCCGGGCGCAGCCTTGGCCTCGTGCAGGTCCATCGACCGGATCAGCCCCTTGGCGATGCCTGCCGCCACGGGATATCCATAGGCCGGCGCCAGCGTCGCCTCGCGCCATTCGTAGGCGTAGGTTGCCGTACCTGTCGCCTTGTAGCGGCCGTCGATGCGGTCGATCGGCTTTCCGACCACCTTCAGCTGGTCGATCGGATTGGTCGTCGCGGGACTATCGAATTTCATCGCTCAGCTCCTTGCCTCTTCCAGCACTGCGGCAAGCGTCCGCTCCACCAGCGTCAGCTTGAAGGCGTTGTGTTCGGTCGGTCTGGCGTCGGCGAGCAGGCGCTCGGCCACCGGCTTGGCCCCGCTCGGCATCTCGGTTTCGGCCGCCTCGACACGCCAGGGTCGCGGCGCGATCCCGCCGACGGCCACCCGGCCCGTTCCGTCCGGGTGGATCACCGCCCCGACCGAGACCAGCGCAAACGCGTAGGAGGCGCGGTCGCGGACCTTGCGGTAGAAGTGCCGGCCACCCGGCGGCGACGGCAGCGTGACCGCGGTGATCAGTTCGCCCGCCTCCAGCGCCGTCTCGACCTGCGGCGCCTCACCCGGCAGCCGATGGAAATCGGCGATCGGGATCGCCCGCGTCGCGCCGTCGGGCTTGACGGTCTCGACCTTCGCATCGAGTGCGCGCATCGCGACCGCCATGTCGCTCGGATGGGTGGCGATGCAGGCGTCGCTGACGCCGATCACCCCGAGCTGCCGGCTGAAGCCGTCGAGTGCCGAACAGCCGCTGCCGGGCCGGCGCTTGTTGCAGGGCTGGCTGGTGTCGTAGAAATAGGGACAGCGCGTCCGCTGCATCAGGTTGCCGGCGGTGGTCGCCTTGTTGCGCAACTGCCCCGAGGCGCCCGCCATCAAGGCGCGCGACAGTATCGCGTAGTCGCGGCGAACGCGCTCGTCCGAGGCAAGGTCGGTGTTGCGCACCAGCGCGCCGATGCGAAGCCCGCCGTCGTCGGTGCTCTCGATCCTGTCCAGCCCGAGCCGGTTGACGTCGATCAGGTGGGTGGGCGTCTCGATCTCGAGCTTCATCAGGTCCAGGAGGTTCGTTCCTCCCGCGATGAAGCGGGCGCCCGGGGTGCCGGCAGCCTTCGCGGCGGCGTCGGCCGCGGAGGTGGCGCGTTCATAGGTGAAGGATTTCATGCCTGCCTCCCCGCGACGTCCATGACGGCGTCGACGATGTTGGAATAGGCGCCGCATCGACAGATGTTGCCGCTCATCCGTTCGCGCAGCTCCGCCTTCGTCACCTGCGGCCGCTCGTCCGGCGCGACACCTGCATGGCTCGGAATGCCGGCCTTGATCTCCTCGAGCACGGCGACGGCGGAACAGATCTGCCCGGGCGTGCAGTAGCCGCACTGGAAACCGTCATGCTTGATGAAGGCCGCCTGCATCGGGTGCAGGTCGGTCGGCGCGCCGAGGCCCTCGATGGTGGTGATGCTGTCGCCGTCGTGCATCACGGCCAGCGTCAGACAGGAATTGATCCGCCGGCCGTCGACCAGCACCGTGCAGGCGCCGCATTGGCCGTGGTCGCAGCCTTTCTTGGTGCCGGTCAGTTGCATGTGCTCGCGCAGGGCGTCGAGCAGCGTCGTCCGCGTGTCCAGCTCCAGTTGCCGGCGCGTGCCGTTGACGTCGAAGGAGACCGACGTTTTCGCCGCAGCGCCTTCGGCCGGCCCCGTCGCCTGCTGCGCGCGGCTGGCGGAGACCGATGCGGTGACGGCAACCGATGCGGCGGTGCCGGCGAGCAATCCACGTCTCGTCATTTCCAGTTCTCTCCTGAGGTTCATGGCGCGATTCCATCCCTTGATAAGCTGTCGACAGGAAATCTGACAGTTGGGCGAACGAGGACGCCCGGTTGCCTAACGACCGTGTGGCCGGATGGTTCAATCCTCCTGCCTTCACGACATCGTGGGTCACCGACCGCAGGCAGCCGGCGGGGACCGCCCGCGCGATCACGATTATATGAACGCCATTCCCCGCTTCATGGGGATCGCAGCGCCCGACGGACTGGACTTCCGGCCGATATGCCACCATCACTTTTTCAGGAGGGGCGAATGGCGCGGCCCGCCGCGCAAGCATCGACAAGAGGCGAAGGAAGGGATCGACATGAAACCATTTTATGCGACAGGCATCTTGCTTCTTCTGCTGACTTCGGTCTGCTCCGCCCAGGATGCCCCCCAGGCTGCCCCCCAAGACGCGCTGGTGAAGATCACCCGCAGCGGCTCCCAGCCGCCCGAGATCGGCATCCCCGACTACTACGCCGGCACCGTTCGCAAGGAGGCGCTCTTCGACGCCGACGAGCCCTCGCGCGTCGTTGGCGGCGTGGTCACCTACGAACCCGGCTCGCGCACGGCATGGCACATCCATCCGCTCGGCCAGGTCCTGATCATTTCCGCCGGAGTCGGCCTGGTCCAGCAGTGGGGCCAGCCGGTCCAGGAGGTCAGGGAAGGCGACATCATCTGGATTCCGGCCGGCGTGAAGCACTGGCATGGCGCCACCGACAATTCCCGCATGCGGCACGTTGCGATCACGGAAGCCCTGGACGGCAAGTCGGTGGAATGGCTGGAAAAGGTCGACCAACAGGACGGCTGACCGTGCCGGCGGCGGCAGGCGCCGCCCCTGAGCCGCGTCACGCGCAGTTCTCCCGTTCCCCGGATGAAGGGTTATCTGGAACGCAGAAGGCTTGCGCATCCCGTATGGTTGCGTTACCCGGCCTTACGGGCAATTCTTGACATAAGCCAATACCCTCAGCAACGAAGCAGGAGACTGACGAACGATGGCCGCCGAAACAGCATCGCACGGTGTCGATCTCATTCCGGTCGTGACGCTCCTTGCAGCCGGCGTCATCGCGGTGCCGCTGTTCAAGCGGTTCGGCCTCGATTCCGTCCTCGGCTACCTCGCCGCCGGCCTCATCATCGGTCCCTTCGGCCTCGGCCTCTTCACCGATGCGCAGAGCATCATCCATGTCGCCGAACTGGGCGTGGTGATGTTCCTATTCGTCATCGGGCTGGAGATGCGGCCGTCGCGCCTCTGGGGCCTGCGCAGCGAGATCATGGGGCTCGGCTTGCTGCAGGTCGTCCTTTGCAGCGCGCTCCTGACCTTCGCCGGCATGGCGCTCGGCTATTCGCCGTCGGTCGCCTTCGTCTTCGGCATGGGCTTCGTGCTGACATCGACGGCGATCGTCTTCCAGATCCTGAACGACCGCGGCGAGCTTTCTACGCCGAAGGGACAGAGGATCGTGTCGATCCTGCTTCTCGAGGACCTGGCGATCGTCCCCCTCCTCGCCGCCGTCGCCTTCATGGCACCGGGCGCGGAATCCTCCGACCTGTCCTCGGACCTGATGCATGTGGCCATCGCCCTCGGCGCTTTGGTGGCGCTGATCCTGATCGGGCGCTATCTGCTGAACCCGCTGTTCAAGGTGCTGGCGCAGGCGGGCGCCCGCGAGGTGATGACGGCCGCCGCCCTCCTCGTCGTCCTCGGCGCCGCGCTCGCCATGCAGCTCGGCGGGCTGTCGATGGCGATGGGCGCATTTCTGGCCGGCGTCATGCTGTCGGAGAGCACGTTCCGCCATCAGCTGGAAGCCGACATCGAACCCTTTCGCGGCATCCTGCTCGGCCTGTTCTTCCTCGGCGTCGGCATGGCGCTGGACGTCAACGTGGTCGTGGCCAACCTTCCCCTGATCTCCTTTGCCGTCGTGGCCTTCATGCTGCTGAAGGGCATCGGCATCTACGCCGTCGCCCGCCTGCTCCGGTCGAGCCGTGAAGAGGCGATCGAGCGGGCGGCACTGATGGCCCAGGGCGGGGAGTTCGCCTTCGTGCTCTACGCCGCGGCGACGACCTTCGGCGTGATCGACGCGCAAACCAACGCCATCTTCACCTCGACCGTCATCATCTCGATGGTGCTGACGCCCTTCGTCACCATGGCCGTCAATGCGGCCGCCACCCGGCTCACGCCGGCCGCGGCCGCAACGTCGCTCGATGGCATCGATGCACCCGACGGGCTGACCGGCAACGTCCTCATCGTCGGCTTCGGCCGCTTCGGCCAGATCGTCAGCCAGCCGCTCCTCGCGCGTGGGCTGGAAGTCTCCATCATCGACAACGATGTGGAGATGATCCAGGCCGCCGCCGAGTTCGGCTTCAAGGTCTATTACGGCGACGGCACCCGGCTGGACATCCTCCACGCCGCCGGCGCCGAAAACGTCGGCGCGATCATCGTCTGCGTCGACAAGGCCGACGTGGCGCTGCACATCGTCGAGCTGGCCAAGGCGGAGTTTCCGCTGGTGCAGGTGTTCGCACGCGCCTACGACCGCGGCGCCGCGCTGTCCCTGATCGCCGCCGGCGTCGATTACCAGCTTCGCGAAACGCTGGAATCCGCGCTTGTCTTCGGCTGCTACGCCCTGACGAAGCTCGGTGTGCCGGAACCGGAAGCCGAAGAGATCATGGAGGAGGTCCGCCGCCGCGACGAACAGCGGCTTGCGATCCAGCAGGTCGAGGGATTGTACGGCGGCAAGCAGTATTTCCAGGGCAACCGACCGACGCCCACCCCGCTGACCACGCCGAAGCGGACCGGCCGGTCGGGCAACGCCGAAGCCGAGGCGGTGCTCAAGGGCTCCGCCGACGTCGGCGGCACGGCGGCGACCTGACGCCCGGCAACAGCGACAGGCGCATCAGGGCTGCACGATTTGCACAACAGGATCGCCCGCCGACGCGCTATCACAATCCCTCGACTTCGCCGGCCATGGTTTGACACAGCCGCGCCCGGCACGTTACGGCTCGCGAGCCCTGCTGCGACTGCGGCAGACAGATGCGGCCCCGCCCCGGGCGGCACCGCAAAATGACATCGACACTCGCCGGCCGCGGCCCTGCGGACCGATCGAGAACGGGAGTTCACGCATGGCAGACTATTCCTACCCGCACACGCACCTCTTCCTGAACGGCGAATGGAAGCCCGCGGCAGGCGGCGAGACGATCGCCGTCACCGATCCCGCCACGGGCGAGGTGATCGGCCAGGTGGCCAAGGCCGGCATCGCCGATCTCGACGCAGCCCTTGCAGCAGCGCAGGCCGGCTTTGCGACCTGGAGCGCCACGTCTGCCTACGAGCGCGCCCGCATCATGCGCAAGGCGGCCGACATCCTGCGCGAGCGCAAGGACAGGATCGGCTGGATCATGACCCGCGAACAGGGCAAGCCGCTCGCCGAAGCCATCGGCGAGGTGGCCGCCGCAGCCGACCTGATCGACTGGTTCGCCGAGGAGGCGCGTCGCACCTACGGCCAGGTCATCCCGTCGCGTGCGCCGAACGTCTCGCAGCAGACCATCAAGCTGCCGGTCGGCCCGGTCGCGGCCTTCACGCCGTGGAACTTCCCGATCAACCAGGTCGTGCGCAAGCTCTCCGCGGCCCTTGCCGCCGGCTGCTCGATCATCATCAAGGCGCCCGAAGAGACCCCGGCATCGCCCGCCGAACTGATCCGCGCCTTCGCCGACGCCGGCGTGCCGGCCGGCGTCATCGGCCTCGTCTACGGCGTTCCGGCGGAGATCTCGGAATACCTCATCCCCCACCCCGTCATCCGCAAGGTCACCTTCACCGGCTCGACCCCGGTCGGCAAGCACCTGGCCGCACTCGCCGGCAGGCACATGAAGCGCGCGACGATGGAGCTCGGCGGCCATGCGCCGGCGATCATCATGGCGGATGCGGATATCGACAAGGCGGCCAAGGTGATGGCCTTCTCCAAGTTCCGCAACGCCGGCCAGGTCTGCGTCTCGCCGACGCGCTTCCTCGTCGAGAAGCCCGCATACGGCCGGTTCGTCGACGGTTTCGTCGCGGCGACCAAGGGCGTTAAGGTCGGAAGCGGCCTCGATCCCGCCTCCACCATGGGCCCGCTCGCCAACGAGCGCCGCATCCCGGCGCTGGAGGAACTGATCGCGGACGCCGTCGAGCAAGGCGGCAAGCTCGAGACCGGCGGCCGCCGGATCGGCAACAGCGGCAACTTCTTCGAGCCGACGGTGCTGACCAACGTGCCGGTATCGGCGCGCATCATGAACGAGGAGCCCTTCGGCCCGGTCGCCATCATCAACCCGGTTTCCGGCCTCGAGGAGGCGATCACGGAATCGAACCGCCTCCCCTTCGGCCTGGCGTCCTACGCCTTCGCCTCCTCGCAGGCGGCCGTGCATGCGATCGGGACGCGGGTGGAATCGGGCATGACGACGATCAACCACCTGGGCCTGGCGCTGCCCGAAGTTCCCTTCGGCGGCATCAAGGATTCCGGATACGGCGACGAGGGCGGTTCGGCCGCGATCGAAGCCTACCTCGTGACCAAGTACGTCACCACCGCGGCCTGACGGCCGCACCGCGACCGGGACCTCGCACACGAACGCACGAAGAAGCCGCGGACCGATCCGGTTCGCGGCTTCCGACTACTGACAAAGCCTTGTTCCGGGCGTTCATTTCTTCAAGCAGGCCACCAAACGGGAGCCGTCATGCCGGACTAGATCCGGCATCCAGCGCGCGCAAGTCCTTGCGCGCAAAAGGTTTCTTTCGCACCGCAGACGCGACGCGGCTGGACCCCGGATCAAGTCCGGGGTGACGGAAGAAATGGGAGACACCGACAGGAACACGTTTGTAGGCAAACTGAAAGTGCGGACCGATCCGGTTCGCGGCTTCCTCATTCTTCTGCGCGGGGTTCACCACCCCCGCAGATGGCTCGGGCGATACCACTGTATAGTGTCGCCGCGTTCAGTTGACCGCTATCCTCTCTTCATCGCCCCCATCGGCGTGTAGCGCGGCCCCTCCCGCTACCGGCTCCGGAGATCTCCCCTCCTCCGAGGCCCGCGGATCGAGCGATCCGCCTGACCGCCCAGTCCCGCCCTGGGCGGTCCTTTTTGCTGCTCGATCATGGAACCGGATTCTGGCGAAGCCCTTGCCATTCGCGCCGCGCTGCTCAACTATTGCACACGCGTAGAATTTGCCCTTTACAGTTTTCATCGAACTGTGATTTGTTGTGATCATAATTATAAAAAGCCTATCACAAAGCTGAAGAAGAGCCGTCCAAACGGCCGCCCAACCCCCGGATCTCGGAAGAGGAAACCGAGTTCCGGACGAGACATGGGGAACTTATGGACCAATCCCGAGCGACGGCCGCCCATGGCGGCGCCATCGGAATGCATGGCATCAAGAAGTGGTTCGGGAATTTCCAGGCCGTCGACGACGTGTCGCTGGAAATCCGCCCGAACGAGTTCTTCACCCTGCTCGGCCCTTCCGGCTGCGGCAAGACCACGCTGTTGCGGATGATCGCCGGCTTCGAGATGCCGACCGAGGGCAGCATCCGGCTCGACGGCACGGAGATCGCGAGCCTCCTGCCCAACCAGCGGCCGGTCAACACAGTCTTCCAGAACTACGCGCTGTTTCCGCACCTGACGGTGGCGGAAAACATCGGCTTCGGCCTGAAGATGCTCGGAAGACCGAAGGCGGAGATCGCCGCCACCGTGGCCGAGATGATCAAGCTCGTGCATCTGGAAGGCCGTGGCGGCGATCCCGTCACCCAGCTCTCCGGCGGCCAGCAGCAGCGCGTGGCGCTCGCCCGCGCCCTTGCCCCCAGGCCGAAAGTGCTGCTGCTCGACGAGCCGCTCTCCGCGCTCGACCTGAAGCTCAGGAAGTCGATGCAGATCGAGCTGAAGCGGCTGCAGTCGGAGACCGGCATCACCTTCGTCTTCGTCACCCATGACCAGGAAGAGGCGCTGACGATGTCCGACCGCATCGCGGTGATGAGCCATGGCAAGGTCCGCCAGGTCGGCGAGCCCTGGGAGATCTACGACCGCCCGGCCGAGCGCTTCGTCGCCGACTTCATCGGCGACACCAATTTTCTCGACGTCGACGTGGTCGCGATCGAAGGCGAGCGGGCGCGCGTGCGGCTGGCCTCCGGCGCCGAGATCCCCGCCACCTTCCCCGCCGACATCCGCCCGGCAGGCAAGGTGACGATCGTCATCCGGCCGGAACACGCCCGCGCCGTCTCCACTGGCCTCTCGCCCGCAACCCCGCAATCAGTCCCGCTCTCAGGCACGGTCCACGACGTCGTCTATCTCGGCACGGACACGCATTTCCACGTGCGCCTCGAGGACGGGACGAATTTCATGGTCCGCCAGCAGAACGCCCGCAGCGGCCCGTGCGGCTTTGCGGTCGGCGATCCGGTGGGGATCGAACTCAGCGACGACGTCGCCCAGATCCTGAGGGATTGAGATGAGCGTCAGCCCCGCCGAACTCAGCGAGACGCTCCGCCGGAAGGACATCCGCGACCGCTGGTTCCTGAGCGCCCCCGCGCTCATCCTGATCGGCGTCGCCAGCGCCGGGCCGCTCCTGATCGTCGTGCTCTATTCCTTCCTGGCGCCCGGCAGCTACGGTGACGTGAAATGGGCGTTTTCCACGGACGGCTGGTTCAACGTCTTCTTCTCCCGCGACATCTTCGACGAGACCGTCTCGCTGGCCGAAGCCCATTTCAGCATCTTCTGGCGCTCGATCCGGGTGGCGCTTGCCACCACCGTCCTGTGCCTGATCCTGGGCTTCCCGACCGCCTATTTCATCGCCACCCGCCCCCCGCACAACCGCTCGATCTGGCTCTTCGTCATCACCATCCCGTTCTGGACGAACATGCTGATCCGCGCCTTTGCGATCCAGGAGGTGATCCGCACCGAGGGCCTCGTCAACACGCTGCTGCTCAAGCTCGGCATCATTTCCGCTCCGATCCAGATGCTGTTCACCGATTTCGCCATCCTGCTCGGCATGACCTACGTGCACCTGCCGCTGATGGTGCTGCCGCTCTATGCGAGCCTGGAGAAGCTGGACTTCCGCCTCGTCGAGGCGGCCTACGATCTCTATGCCTCGCGCCTGAACGTGCTGCTGAAGGTGATCGTGCCGCTGGTGAAGCCCGGCCTGATCGCCGGCTCCATCCTCGTCTTCATCCCGGCGCTGTCGTCCTACGTCATCCCCCGCGTGCTCGGCGGCGGCAAGAACCTGATGATCGGCAACCTGATCGAGCTGCAGTTCGGCCAGGGGCGCAACTGGCCGCTCGGCGCGGCCCTGTCGGTGACGCTGGTCGCGATCGTGCTCGTGGCGCTCCTCTTCTACGTCCGCAACGTCGGCAAGAGCGGAGGCGGCGCGCATGGCTAGAAACGTGGCCAGGAATTTCTCGATCAAGCGGCTGCCGGGCTTTGCGACGATCGCCATGCTCTGCTTCTTCGTCCTCTACCTGCCGATCGCCACGCTGGTGGTCTATGCCTTCAACGCCGGCACGTCGATCGCGATCTGGGAGGGCCTGTCGCTGCGCTGGTTTGCGAGCGCCTGGCAGAACCAGCAGGTGATCGACGCCTCCATCCGCTCGCTGCAGATCGCCTCGGTCGCAGCCGTCATCGCCACCGCCTGCGCTACGCTCGCAGCCCTTGCGACCACCCGGACGACACCTTATCGCGGCCTGACCTTCAAGTACTCGATGCTGAACATCCCGCTGCTGGTGCCGGAGATAGTCACCGCCGTGGCGCTCCTGATCCTGTTCTCGCGGATCAAGGTGTGGACCGGCTATTCCGGCCTCGGCTACCTCATCGCCGCCCATTCGGCCTTCTGCGTCCCCTTCGCCTACCTGCCGATCCGTGCGCGGCTGGAAAACATGGACCTGTCGCTCGAGCGGGCGGCGGCCGATCTCTACGCCACGCCCTACAAGACGTTCCGCTACGTGACCCTGCCGCTTCTCTGGCCCGGCATCCTCGCCGGCCTGATGCTCGCCTTCGTCATCTCCCTGGATGACGTGGTGATCACCGAATTCGTCAAGTCCGGCGGCCAGGACACGCTGCCGACCTACATGCTCGGCCAGTTGCGCCGCGTCGTCACCCCGGAGATGAACGCGATCTCGACCGTGTTCCTGATGCTGTCGCTCGCCATCGTCACCGTCTTCTTCTTCATCAGCCGAAATCCGCAGAAAGACGAACCATAACATCCTAAAGGAGAACAGCATGAAATCGGTACTGGGAGCAGCAACCTTCGCCGCAGGGCTCATGGCCTCGACGGCCATCGCATTTGCCGCCGGCGAACTGAACATCTTCAACTGGGGCAACTACACGAGCCCCGACATGATCAAGAAGTTCGAGCAGGCCTACGACGTCAAGGTGACGATCACCGACTACGACAGCAACGATACCGCCCTCGCCAAGATCCGCCAGGGCGGCCACGGTTTCGACATCGTCGTTCCCTCGGCAAGCGCGATGCCGACCTTCATCTCCGAAGGCCTGCTCCTGGAATCGCACCCCGATCAGATGGAGAACTTCAAGAACGTCGATCCGCAGTGGGTGGACGTGCCCTTCGACCCGGGCCGCAAATACTCCGTTCCGTGGCAGTGGGGCACGACGGGCGTGACCGTCAACAAGGCGGTCTATTCCGGCGACATCAACACGTCGGCGATCTTCCTGGACCCGCCGCCGGAGTTGGTCGGCAAGGTCAACGTCCTTCCCGAGATGTCCGACGTCATGCACATGGTCGTCACCTATGCGGGCGGCGAGCCCTGCACCGGCGACCTGACCGTGCTGAAGAAGGCGCGCGACCTGCTGCTCGCCGCCAAGCCGAAGTGGATCGCGATGGACTACGGCAACATCGAGAAATACTCGAAGGGCGATCTCTCGGCCGGCACCAACTGGAATGGCGCCTCCTTCCGCTCGCGCCTGCAGAACCCGGACGTCGTCTACGGCTATCCGAAAGAAGGCTATCCGGTCTGGATGGACAATGCCGCGATCCTGGCCGACGCCAAGAACGTCGACAACGCCAAGCTCTTCCTGAACTTCGTCATGGACCCCGAAAACGCCGCCATGCTCTCGGCCTTCGCGCGCTATGCCAACGGCATCAAGGGTTCCGACGCCTTCATGCCCGAAGACATGAAGGCCGCACCGGAAATCGTCATTCCCGACGAGCTCAAGGCCGCCGGCAAGTTCAACCTCGCCTGCCCGCCGGAAGTCCAGGAACTCTACACCAAGATCTGGACCGAACTGCAGAAATAACACGCATCGAACCGGGAGGACCGCGGACGCGGGAGCGCGAATGCTCCCGCCTGTCTGCGGAGAATGACCATGACATCGACATTCAAGGACGAGAACGGGTTCGCCCGCCGCGACGTGACGCTCGCGAACTGGCGCACCGCCCCTTTCAGCCGCTGGGCCTTCCACAACGTGCGCGATCTCGTGCCGACGGCCGAATTCCGAAGCCGCCGGCCGGAACCGGAAGAGGCGCTCGACAGCCGCGACCGGCTCGATGCGCGGCTTGAGACGGCGCTGGAGGGGGCCGCGACGATCCGCGCCTATCTGGAAAAGGCGCAGACCGACGGCTTCCTCGTCATGCGCGGCGGCCGTGTCGTCCTCGAGCACTATGCCGCCCACTCCGGCGTCAACGCCCGCCACATCGTCTTTTCGATCTCCAAGTCGCTGACGGCGCTGTTGTCGGGCATTCTCGAGGCCGAGGGCGTGATCGATCCCGACCGTCCCGTTTCCCACTACCTGCCGGAAGCAAAGGGCGGCGCCTATGGCGACTGCAGCTACCGCGACGTGCTGGACATGCGCATCAGCCTCGATTTCGAGGAAGCCTATCTCGATCCGAAGGGCGCCTTCGCCCGCTATCGCCGCGCCATGCTCTGGAACCCGCCCTTGCCGGACGAGACGCCGGAAACGCTGGCCGGCTTCCTGATGACGCTGAAGAAGGGCGACGGCCCGCATGGCGGCCCGTTCTCCTATGCCTCGCCGAACTCCGACATGCTCGGCACCATTATCGAGCGCGTGACCGGCGCACGGTTTTCCGACCTGTTCGAAGCGCTCGTCTGGCATCCGCTGGGCGCCACGAACGACGGCTACGTCACCGTCGACGCCATCGGCACGCCCCGCACCGCCGGCGGCATGTGCGTGAGCGCGCGCGACCTCGCCCGCATCGGCGAACTGATCCGCACCGGCGGCGTGGCCGGTGGCAAGCAGGTCGTCCCCGAGGCCTGGATCGTCGACATGACCCAGAACGGCGACCGCCAGGCATGGCAGGAGGGCCGCAACGTCGACCTTCCAAACGGGCGCTACCGCAGCCAGTGGTATCAGTCGGGAGAGGAGGACGGCGCCTATTGCGCGATCGGCATCCACGGCCAGTGGCTCTATGTCGATCCCTCGACCGAGACCGTGATCGTCAAGCTGTCCTCGCAGGACGACCCGCTTGGCGACGAAACCAACCACGACATGTTCACCTTCTTCCGGACCCTGTGCCGGATGGCGCTCTGACGCGACCGGGCAGGAGTTCCCATGCAGACCAAGGCAGACCTCATCATCCGCAACGCGCGCGTCCTCACCATGGACGAGGCCAGGCCGCGCGCAGGCGCGGTCGCGATTGCCGCAAACCGCATCCTCGCCGTCGGTGCGGAGGCGGACGTGCTCGCCCTTGCCGGTCCCTCGACCCGCGTGATCGACGCGCGCGGCGGCACCGTGCTGCCGGGCTTTAACGAATCCCACATGCACATCTTCCCGGGCTCCGTCGAGCTCAGCGAACTGTCGCTCTACAAGGTCAAGGGCTACGCGGCGCTGGAGGAGGCGGTCCATGCCTATGCCGCCCAGTATCCGGACCGTCCCCTGCTGATCGCCCAGCATGCCGACTATTCGATCCTCTCCGACGACGAGCGGCTGACCCGCCACGTCCTCGACCGCATCCTGCCCGGCCGGCCGCTGCTGGTCGTCGCCCCCGACCACCACACCGCCTGGGCCAACACGATCGCGCTGAAGAAAGCCGGCCTTATCGAGGGACGCGACGTCGGCATCGGCAACGAGATCGTCATGGGCGAGGACGGGCTTGCCAATGGCGAGCTGCGCGAAAGCAACGCCATCCGCCCGGTGGCCGCCCTCGGCGAGACAGGTGGCCGCGAGATGCTCGGCATCGGCACCGGCGGCGAGCCGGACGGCGTCACCGCCGAAGACAGGGCCAGCGACATCGCGGTCCTCAGGCAGGGCCTCGCCTATGTCGCCTCGCTCGGCATCACCTCGCTGCAGAACATGGACGGCAACCACTACCAGCTGGAACTGCTAGCCGAGATCGAGAAAGCCGACGGCCTGCCGGTGCGCGTGCGCATGCCCTATCACATGAAGAACTTCATGCCGCTTTCCGACCTTTCCGAGAAGGCCGCGCAATGGCGCGAGGAATTCTCCGGCGACCGCCTGCGCTGCGACTTCGTCAAGATGTTCATGGACGGCGTTACCGAAGGCGAGACCGCCGTCTTCGTCGACGACTATGCCCACAAGCCGGGCTGGAAGGGCGAGCCGCTGTTTTCCCAGGAGCAGTTCGACGCGATCGCCGTGGAGGCCGACCGGCTGCGCCTGCCCGTGGCCGTGCACGCCATCGGCGACGGCGCGGTGCGCATGGTGCTGAACGGCTACGAGGCGGCGATCAAAAAGAACGGCAAGCGCGACAGCCGCAACCGCATCGAGCATATCGAGGTCGTCCATCCCGACGACATTTCCCGCTTCGCCGAGCTCGGCACCGTCGCCTCCATGCAGCCGACCCATCCGCCGGGCTGCGCCGGCCTGCCGCTGGAGCCCTATCTCGGCTTCATCGGCGAGGCGCGCTGGCCGCTCGCCTTCGCCTGGAAGACGCTGGTGGACGCGGGTGCCGGGATCGTCTTCGGCACCGACTGGCCGGTCTCGCCGCTCGACCCGATGAGTTGCATCCGCGACGCCATGACCCGAACACCGTGGCGGGAGGGAGACCCGGACCAGCGGCTGTCGCTGGAGCAGACGCTTGCCGCCTATACAAGCACCGGTGCCTGGCTGGAATTCATGGAGGACCGCAAGGGCATGCTGAAGGAAGGCTACCTCGCCGACCTCGTCGTCCTTTCGGGCGACATCGAGGCGACCGCTCACGAGGATTTCCCCGCCATCCGCCCGGTGGCGACCATCTGCGATGGCCGCATCACCCACCAGGCCTGAGGATCGATCATGCGCACCGTCACCGTCGCCGCCACGCAGATGACCTGCACCTGGGATACGCAGGCCAACATCGAACGGGCGGAAGCGCTCGTTCGCAGGGCCGCGTCGCAGGGTGCGAACGTCGTGCTCGTCCAGGAGCTGTTCGAGACACCCTACTTCTGCCAGGACCAGGACGCGCAGTTCTTCGGCCTGGCGAAGCCGTTTGCGGATAACCCCGTGGTCGCGCACTTCGCCCGGCTCGCAGCCGAACTCGGCGTCGTCCTGCCGGTCAGCTATTTCGAACGGGCGGGCAAGGCCCATTTCAATTCGCTCGCCGTCGTCGATGCCGACGGCACCGTGCTCGGAAACTACCGCAAGAGCCACGTTCCCGATGGCCCCGGCTATACCGAGAAGTTCTACTTCTCTCCCGGCGATACCGGCTTCCGGGTCTGGAAGACCCGCTACGGCACGATCGGCTGCGGCATCTGCTGGGACCAGTGGTTTCCGGAGGCTGCCCGCGCCATGGCGCTCCTGGGCGCCGAGATCCTGCTCTACCCGACCGCGATCGGCAGCGAGCCGCACGATCCCTCGATCGACAGCGCCGCCCACTGGCAGCGGGTGATGCAGGGCCATGCCGCCGCCAACCTGATGCCGGTGGTGGCCTCCAACCGCATCGGTACGGAGGACGGGCGAAACGGAACGTCGATCACCTTCTACGGCTCTTCCTTCATCGCCGACCAGACCGGAGCGAAGGTGGCCGAAGCGGACCGGGAGACAGAGGTCGTGCTGACGGCGACCTTCGACCTCGATGCGATCGAACGCCAGCGCCAGGCCTGGGGGCTGTTCCGCGACCGGCGGCCGGAGCTCTACGCCCCGCTTTCGACCCTCGACGGCGCCCTTTGATCACCGCACCAACGTAAGAAAGGGCCCGCGCAACGACTGCTGCGCGGGCCCTTTGCATTTCCGGCCGGAGACTTGCCTCAGCGCCTCTCCGGTTCCGATCCGTCGCTGGTCTGGTCCAGGACACGGCTGACGGCGAGGACGACCAGCGTGCAGATCGCACCCGAGATCAGGTAGCCGCCGATGAAGATGATGCCGAAATTGGTGGCGAGCCCCAACGCCACCAGCGGCGCGAACGCGGCCCCCACGAGCCAGGCGAGGTCGGAGGTGAGTGCGGCGCCGGTGTAGCGGTAGTACTGGCCGAAGCGCGACGACATCACGCCCGAGGCCTGGCCGAAGGACAGGCCGAGGATACCGAAACCGATGATGATGAAGGCATCCTGGCCCTTGCCGCCGGCATCCAGCAGGAACGGGGCGGAGAACGAGAAGATGGCGATGATGACCGCACCCAGCATCAGCTGGCTGCGCCGCCCGATCCGGTCTGCGATCACGCCCGAAAGCACGATGCCGACGACGCCGACGGCAGCACCGATCACCTGCACGAACAGGAACTCCGCCGGCGACTGCCCGCCGTTCAGCGTGACCCAGCTCAAGGGGAAGATCGTCACCAGGTGGAACATGGCGAAGCTTGCGAGCGGCACGAAGGCCCCGAGCACGACGTCACGCGCATGCTTGCTCAGCATTTCGAAGACCGGCCGCGCCTCCAGTTCCTGGGCCTCCATCGCCGTGCCGAACTCCTTGCTGCCGACGATGCGCAGGCGCGCGAACAGCGCCACGACGTTGATGGCGAACGCCACGAAGAACGGATAGCGCCAACCCCAGTCGAGGAAGTCCTGCTCGGACATGTTGGAGATGAGATAGCCGAACAGCACGCTCGCCAGCGCAAAGCCGATCGGCGCGCCCAACTGCGGGATCATCGCATACCAGCCGCGACGGTTGGGCGGGGCGTTGAGGTTCATGAGCGAGGCCAGGCCGTCCCAGGCGCCGCCGAGCGCAAACCCCTGCCCCAGCCTGAACAGCGCCAGGAGCGCAACCGCCCAGTATCCGAAGGTATCGTAGCCGGGCAGGAACGCGATCGAGGCCGTGGAGCCGCCTAGGATGACGAGCGCCACCGTCAGCTTCGTCCCGCGTCCGTAGTTGCGGTCTATCCACATGAAGAAGAAGGAGCCGACGGGGCGGGCGATGAAGGCCAGCGGAAAGATCGCAAAGGACATCAGCGTCGCTGCGACCGCATTGGGCGCGAAGGGGAAGATGAGCTTGGGGAAGACGAGCACCGAGCCGATGCCGTAGACGAAGAAATCGAAGAACTCCGACATGCGACCGATGATCACACCGATGGCGACGCTGCCCGGCGAAATGGGCTTGTCGTCATGGAAGCGCCGGGCGTCGGCTTCGAGGCCCTTCGATGTGGGGTTGGCAACCGTTGCCATGTCATTCATCCTCCTGGCGATGATGCGCCTCTTCGGAATGTTGATCAAACCCCCGAAGAGATCAAGAAATGCGCTGATAAAAAACTTCGGCCGTGCCCGTTTGCAGCCTTTTCGTACCCGTCTGTGAGCATGCCTGAACCTCTGCTACAGTGCCCCGGCGCCTCTTGTGCAACGCGACAGATTGCTGCAGTGCGACAAATGAACCCATTTCCCCCGGCGCTCCGACGCGAGTAGTCAAAACTTAGACAAACGCAAATTCGAGTCCGAAATGTCTATTAAGTTCAAGTCCGCGGCAGGCCTGCTCGCCCTCCTGCCCCTATTGGCACTTTCCGGATGCAACATGGTCGTCATGTCGCCGTCCGGCGACATCGCCGCGCAGCAAAGGGACCTGATCGTCGTCTCGACCGTGCTGATGCTGCTGATCATCGTGCCGGTCATCTGCCTGACGTTCTTCTTCGCCTGGCGCTACCGCAACTCCAACGCCAACACCGACGCCAAGTACGATCCCGAATGGCATCATTCGACCGGCCTCGAGGTGGTGATCTGGTCGGCGCCGCTGGCGATCATCATCGCGCTCGGCGCGATCACCTGGATCAGCACCCACAAGCTCGACCCCTACCGCCCGCTCGAGCGGATCGATGCCGAGCGCGCCCTCCCGGCCGAGACGAAGCCGCTGGTGGTGGAAGTGGTGGCGCTGGACTGGAAGTGGCTGTTCTTCTACCCCGACTACGGCATCGCCACCGTCAACGAGATGGCAGCCCCCGTCGACATGCCGATCCAGTTCAAGATCACCGCCTCCTCGGTGATGAACTCCTTCTACGTGCCCGCCCTTGCCGGCATGATCTATGCCATGCCCGGCATGCAGACCCAGCTCCACGCCGTCATCAACAAGGAAGGCGACTTCGAGGGCCTGTCGGCCAACTACAGCGGCGACGGCTTCTCGCACATGCGCTTCCGCTTCCACGGCCTGCAGCAGGGCGGCTTCGACGAATGGGTCGCCCGCGTCAAACAGAACGGCACCGCATTGAACCGCGACGCCTACCTCAAGCTCGAAAAGCCGAGCATCAAGGATCCGGTCCGCTACTTCGCCACCGTCGATGACGGGCTCTTCCAGGACATTCTCAACATGTGCGTCCGCCCCGGCCAGATGTGCATGAGCGAGATGATGCATGTCGACATGATGGGCGGCGCCGGCGTCGAAAGCCACGAGAACCGCCAGAAGCTGGAATACGACAATCGCCACGCCGGCGAGGAAGCGCCCGGCGCGACCCATCCCGCCACCGGCAACGCCCCCCGCAGCGAGGTGCCGGCCGAAGGCGTGGAGGGCAGCGGCACACCTGCGGCCCCCGACATGAATCACAACATGAACCATGACATGCATCAGGGCCATTCCATGCCGGAAGACGGCCAGGACGGGCCGGCCCCGGCGCAACTGAACACCAACGACAGCACACAGCCCTGAGGCTGCATTTGTAGAGAATTTGGACAGATCGATGTTCGGCAACACTACTCTGACGCAATTCATCTTCGGGAGGCTCACCTGGGAGGCCATCCCCTACCACGAGCCCATCCTCGTGGTGACCTTCATCGCGGTCGCGCTCGGCGGCATCGCCCTGCTTGCGCTGGTCACCTGGTTCAAGCTCTGGGGCTACCTCTGGAAGGAGTGGTTCACCAGCGTCGACCACAAGAAGATCGGCATCATGTACGTGGTGCTGGCGCTGGTCATGCTTTTGCGGGGCTTTGCCGATGCGATCATGATGCGCATCCAGCAGGCCTGGGCCTTCAACGGCAGCGAGGGCTATCTCAACCCGCATCACTACGACCAGATCTTCACCGCCCACGGCGTGATCATGATCTTCTTCATGGCCATGCCCTTCGTGACCGGGCTGATGAACTACGTTGTGCCGCTGCAAATCGGCGCCCGCGACGTCTCCTTTCCGTTCCTGAACAACTTCTCCTTCTGGATGACGACTGCCGGCGCGATCATCATCATGATGTCGCTGTTCGTCGGTGAATTCGCCCGCACGGGCTGGCTCGCCTATCCGCCGCTGTCAGGGGCCGACTACAGTCCCGGCGTCGGCGTCGACTACTATATCTGGGGCCTGCAGGTCGCAGGCGTCGGCACGACGCTGTCGGGCATCAACCTGATCGCCACGATCGTGAAGATGCGGGCGCCGGGCATGACCTTCATGAAGATGCCGATCTTCACCTGGACCGCGCTCTGCACCAACATCCTGATCGTCGCCACCTTCCCGATCCTGACCGCGACGCTTGCCTTGCTCTCGCTCGACCGCTACGCTGGCACGAACTTCTTCACCAACGACCTTGGTGGCAATCCGATGATGTACGTCAACCTCATCTGGATCTGGGGCCATCCGGAGGTCTACATCCTCGTGCTGCCGGCCTTCGGCATCTTCTCCGAAGTCGTCGCCACCTTCTGCGGCAAGCGCCTGTTCGGCTATGCCTCGATGGTCTACGCGACCTGCGTGATCATGATCCTGTCCTACCTCGTCTGGCTTCACCACTTCTTCACCATGGGCTCCGGTGCGTCGGTGAACGCCTTCTTCGGCATCACCACCATGATCATCTCGATCCCGACGGGGGCGAAGATGTTCAACTGGCTCTTCACCATGTATCGCGGCCGCATCCGCTACGAAGTGCCGATGTACTGGACGGTCGGCTTCATGTTCACCTTCGTGCTCGGCGGTATGACGGGCGTTCTTCTGGCCGTGCCGCCGGCAGACTTCGTCCTGCACAACTCGCTCTTCCTGATCGCCCACTTCCACAACGTCATCATCGGCGGCGTCGTGTTCGGCCTGATGGCGGGCGTCGTCTACTGGTGGCCCAAGGCCTTCGGCTACAAGCTCGATCCCTTCTGGGGCAAGATGAGCTTCTGGTTCTGGCAGATCGGCTTCTTCTTCGCCTTCATGCCGCTCTACGTGCTCGGCCTGATGGGCGTGACCCGCCGCGTCAGCCAGTTCGAGGACCCCTCGCTGCAGATCTGGTTCATCATCGCCGCCTTCGGCGCCGTCCTGATCGCGCTCGGCATCGCCTCCTTCATCATCCAGATCGCCGTCAGCTACCTGAGGCGCGACCAGTTGCGCGACTTCACCGGCGACCCGTGGAACGGCCGCACGCTCGA
Source organism: Mycoplana azooxidifex (assembly GCF_014196765.1). Classification (GTDB taxonomy): domain Bacteria; phylum Pseudomonadota; class Alphaproteobacteria; order Rhizobiales; family Rhizobiaceae; genus Mycoplana; species Mycoplana azooxidifex. The sequence continues at coordinate 259,879 of NZ_JACIEE010000009.1, read as the reverse complement.
GTGGTCCACGTCCTCGCCGCCGCCGGAGTACAACTTCGCCTTCACCCCGGTCGTGCACGATCACGATAGCTGGTACGACATGAAGAACCGCGGCTACGAGCGCCCGCTCGGCGGCTTCAAGCCGATCCACATGCCGAAGAACACCGGAACGGGCGTGATCCTGGCCGGCCTCAGCATCGCGCTCGCATTCGCCCTGATCTGGTACATCTGGTGGCTCGCGATCGTCTCCTTCGTCGCCATCGTCGCCGTGTCGATCGCCCACACCTTCAACTATAACCGGGACTTCTACATTCCCGCCGAGACAGTGACAGAAACAGAGGACGCGCGCTCCGAGCTGCTGGCGGAGCGGACCTGACATGAGCAACAAAGCACTCCAAGAAACCGAAGCGCCCCAGTTCTATCTGGAGGACGACCACCATCCCGAAGGCAGCACCATGCTGGGCTTCTGGATCTACCTGATGAGCGACTGCCTCATCTTCGCCGTGCTGTTCGCCACGCATGGCGTGCTCGGCCGCAATTATGCGGCCGGCCCCTCCCCGGCCGATCTGTTCGACCTGTCGATCGTCGCCTTCAACACGGCAATGCTGCTGTTCTCGTCGATCACCTACGGCTTCGCCATGCTCCAGATGGAGCGCAACGCCAGGATGGAGACGATCTTCTGGCTCGGCGTGACCGGCGTCTTCGGCCTGATCTTCCTCGCGCTGGAGCTCTACGAGTTCTATCACCTGATCCTCGAGGGCGCGGGCCCCGGCCGCAGTGCCTTCCTGTCGTCGTTCTTCGTGCTCGTCGGCACACACGGCCTGCACGTCACCTTCGGCGTCATCTGGCTCGTCACGCTGATGGTGCAGGTGAAGATGCACGGTCTCATTCCGGAGAACCGCCGCCGGCTGATGTGCCTGTCGATGTTCTGGCACTTCCTCGATGTCGTTTGGATCGGCGTCTTTTCCTTCGTCTACCTGATGGGAGTTCTCGGATGAGCTCGCAAGCCCACGCACCCGCCAACGAAGATGCCCACAACGTCCACCATGGCCACAGCCACGGATACGGCGCCGGCCACGGCTCGCTCAAGACCTACCTGATCGGCTTCGTCCTGGCCGCCATCCTGACCGCCATTCCCTTCTGGCTGGTCATGGGAGACGTGTTCGAGAACAAGCTGATCACGGCCGTCCTGATCATGATCTTCGCCGCCGTGCAGATCGTCGTGCACATGGTCTGCTTCCTGCACATGAACCCGCGTTCGGAAGGCGGCTGGACGATCATGGCGCTGATCTTCACGCTGATCATCGTCGCGATCATGCTCGCCGGCTCGTTCTGGGTCATGCATCATCTCAACGTGAACATGATGCCCATGTCGCCCGAGATGATGAAGAACATGCCCTGACCGGCCGGAGGGCACCCATGGCCGCCGGCCATAAAGCCCACGGCGACGTGGCGGCACCGGGTGCCGCCCGCGCCAGAAGATTCCCCTTGGCCTTTGCGGGCGGGATGCTCCTCCTGGCCGCCGTCTTCGTGCTGCTCGGCACGTGGCAGGTGCAGCGGCTCTTCTGGAAGCTCGACCTGATCGCCCGCGTCGAGGCCCGCATCCATGCGGCCCCCGTGGCGCCTCCCCCGCGCCCGACATGGCCGGATATCTCCGCGCCGACCCACGAATACCTTCGGGTGACGGCCGAAGGCACGTTCGACAACGCACGGGAAGTGCTGGTGCAGGCGGTGACGGAGCGCGGCGCCGGCTTCTGGGTCATGACGCCGTTTCGCCAGGCGGACGGCACGACGATCCTCGTCAATCGCGGCTTCGTGCCGCCCGACCGTCGCGATCCCGCCTCCCGCAGCGAGGGCGAGGTCACAGGGCCTTCGCGGGTGACCGGCCTGCTCCGGATGAGCGAGCCCGGCGGCGCCTTCCTGCGCTCCAACGATCCGGCGGGCGATCGCTGGTACTCGCGCGACGTCTCGGCAATCGCGGCCGCGACGGGTCTCTCGGGGACCGCTCCCTACTTCATCGACGCCGACGCGTCGCCCAACCCCGGCGGCCTGCCCACAGGCGGGCTCACGATCGTCCGTTTCCGCAACAGCCACCTCGTCTACGCGCTCACCTGGTACGCCATGGCCGCGATGAGCGTCGGCGCCCTGCTCGCCCTCAGGCGGCACGCACGCCGCAAGGACTAGCCCCCATCAGTTCGCCTCCGCCCGACATGTCCGGCCGCCGCCGCATGCGAATGGGCGCGCGTCCTACTCCCTTGACGCGCATGGCGCGCGCTTCGCACCGGCGGGGGGAATGCGCCCTAGTCAAATAGGGGGAGACCCCGCGCCGTCAGGTACTACCGATTGCGGTAGTTTGTCGGCGCCGAAATGTCGGCAGAATGCTCTGCGGGCAAAGTCGTTCGAGATCCAGTCGAGATCGTTTCGGCACAGATGGAGCGCGGGGCAATCATGTTCAGGTTTCAGATCAAGAACCATGACCTCTTGAGCGTATCGGGTGGTTCGGCAAGAACCTATGTCGGCGCGACCAATGGAGCACACCCTACCGGTGCGAACACCGACCTTTCCGCCGGCACACCGGCTTCGCACGGGGCGCAGACGGCCAACGATGCGGGCTTCGGACCCGCGCTGGGCCGCATGCTGCAGCCGATCGCATCTGCCCTGTCATTCGCATCGGATCTGAACCCGTCTTCGGGAACGCCGGCGACGCCGTTGCCGGGCGGGCCGGCCATCGCAGGCCCGGTCTCGCTGTGGTCCTACCTCTTCAGCGCGCCGCTGGGAGACTGGAGCGCCCTGAAATCCCCCGACACCGGGAGTAAGTCCGGCGCAACGGATGCCCGCGGCAAGCCGCCCATCTCGTCGTTCGGCGCGGCCGCGCCGGCTTCGGCCTCGGCGGATGCGGCGGGTCCCGCGAACACGCCGGTCGACAGCGGCGCAACGAGCCCGCAGACCTCCGCCACGCCGACCGTGAAGGTTCCGACGGGACAGACGGGCGGCAATCCGGAGGGGACGGGAAGTCCCACCCCGTCGATCAAGTCCGTCTCCCCCACCACGCAAGGCGGGCAGGAGAGTGCCCTCGAGGGCAGCGACAGCGAGACCATCGCGCCCGAGATGGTCGTCGGCCCGTCCGGCTCGGAGATGCCGGCCGAACAGACGATGACGCCCTCGGCTGCCGCCACGGATACGCAGGCCTTCGCGCCGGCCACACCCGGATCGGCGCCGGATGCCGCGCCGAGCGACGAACCCGGAGCCGCCACGCTTGCAGCCGCGGCCGCAGTGCCGAACAAGATCGCCCTGGAAAACATGAAGCAGGGCAACTCCATCGACGAATGGGGTATCTCCGGCGACGGCGACGGCAACATCCAGGGGTTTGCCACCGAAATCAGCACGGATGTCGGCGGCACCGTGGACTTCAAGATCGCCACGGATTCCACGCACTATCGCATCGACATCTATCGCCTGGGCTACTACGGCGGCGACGGCGCCCGCCTGGTGGACTCCGTCGAAAAGACGCTGACCACCGCCCAGGACCAGCCGCACCCGATCGTCGACATGTCGCTCGGCCTGATCGACTGCGGCAACTGGTCGGTCTCCGCAAGCTGGGGCATCCCGGAGGATGCGGTTTCCGGCGTCTACATCGCCAAGCTCGTGCGCCTGGACGGCACCGAGGGCGAGAGCCACATTCCCTTCGTCGTCCGCGACGACAGCTCGACCAGCGACATCGTCTTCCAGACGTCCGACACCACCTGGCAGGCCTACAATGCCTGGGGTGGCGCCAGCCTCTACTACGGCGAAGTGCCGGTCGATCCCGCCGACATGATCGGCTACATGCCGCCCAACTGCAGCTGCGGCCTGACTGCGATCGGGCGCGCCTCCGCAGTCAGCTACAACCGTCCGATCATCACCAATACCAGCCCGATCGGTGGCACCCACGACTTCATCTTCGGCGTCGAGCACTCCGCCATCCAGTGGCTGGAGCAGAACGGCTACGATGTCTCCTATATTTCCGGCGTCGATTCCAGCCGCAACGGCGCGCAGCTCCTCAACCACGATGCGTTCCTCTCGGTCGGCCATGACGAATACTGGTCCGCCGAGCAGCGCGCGGCCGTCGAGGCGGCTCGCGATTCAGGCGTCAACCTCGCCTTCTGGGGCGGGAACGACATGTACTGGAAGATCCGCTGGGAGAACAGCATCGACGGCAACGGCACGCCCTACCGCACGATGGTCTGCTACAAGGAGACTTGGGGCACCAGCACCGATCCGAGCGACACCGGCACGGGCACCTGGCGCGATCCGCGCTATGCCGATCCCGGGCAGGAGCCCGAGAATTCGCTGATCGGCACGATGTTCACCGTCGACGGCTACCGGACCGACGAGATCACCGTGTCCAGCGACTTCTCCAACCTCCGCTTCTGGCGTGACACCGATATCGCGGATCTGGAGGCGGGCGAAACCTACACGATGCCGAAGAACATCCTCGGCTACGAGTGGAATTCCGACGTCGAGAACGGCTTCCGGCCCGCCGGCCTGATCAACATGTCGCTGTCGACCGTCTCGGTGAACTCCTACCTGCGCGACTACGGCACCACGGTCGGCGACGCCGAGGTCAACCACAGCCTGACCATGTACCGCGCCGAGAGCGGCGCTCTCGTCTTCAGCTCGGGGACGGTATTCTGGTCGTGGGCGTTGAACGACCAGCATTCCGGCCCCGCCATGCCGACCGACAAAAACGTCCAGCAGGCGATGGTCAACATGTTCGCCGACATGGGCATCCAGCCGACGACGCTGGTATCCAGCCTGATCCTGGCATCGGAATCGACGGACACTCTCCGGCCCACATCGACGATCACCACCCCCGTCGTCGGTGCCAGCTTCATCGAGGGCCAGCATGTCACCGTCACCGGCACCGCGGCCGATCTCGGCGGCGGCGTCATCGCCGGGGTGGAGGTTTCCACCGATGGCGGCGAGACCTGGTTCAAGGCCACCGGCCGCGAGAACTGGAACTTCAACTGGGTCGTCCAGGCGAGCGGCACCTACACGATCATGTCGCGCGCAGTCGATGACAGCCTGAACCTGGAGACCCCGTCAGCCGGCAAGCAGGTCAACGTCAACCTGCCCTCCAGCACCGTCAGCCTGTGGACGCAGGCGTCGAAGCCGACGCAGGAAACCGTCATCGACCGCGACGCCGTCGAGGTCGGCCTGCGCTTCGAGACGACGGCCAACGGGACCATCGAGGGCATCCGCTTCTACAAGGGCTTCTACAACACCGGCAGCCACCGGGTCAGCCTCTGGGACGAAAACGGCAACCAGATCGCCACCGGCATATCCACGAACGAATCCATCACCGGCTGGCAGACGGTCAAGTTTACAAGCCCCGTCCAGGTCACCGCCGGCACGACCTATACCGCCTCCTACCACACCAAGGGCTACTACTCCTCGACCTACGACTATTTCGACACCGCTTACCAGAACGGTTTCCTCAAGACGGGGGAAAACGCCAGCGTCTATTCCTACACCAACACGCCGGGCACCTTCCCCGGCAGCGTCTCGGACGGGCGGAACTATTGGGTCGACGTCCTCTTCAACCCCGGCACGAACGCAGCACCTGTGGCCGTGGACGACAACGGCTTCACCATCGGCCGCAACGGCATGCTGACGCTGTCGATCGCGGCACTGGTCGCAAACGATACGGATGCCAATGGCGATCCGCTGACGATCACCGCCGTGGGCGGCGCCGTCAACGGTACCGTCACCCTCAACACGCAGACCGGCACCGTCGTCTTCCAGCCGAACCAAGGCTATTTCGGGCCGGCGAGCTTCACCTACACTGTTTCTGACGGGCGCAACGGCACCGACCAGGGCGCCGTCAGCCTCACCGTCGAGGAAGGCCCGAGCGGCGTCTCCCTGTTCGAGCCGACCGCTGCGCCAGTGGGCCCGGTCTATGTCGACGGGACCGGCGTCGAGCTCGGCATGAAATTCGTCGCCTCGTCGGCGGGCGAGGTTACCGGCATCCGCTTCTACAAGGCTTCCGGCGATACCGGCACGCATACCGGCGCGCTCTACAACGCGAACGGGACCCGGATCGCCTCGGTGACGTTCGCCAACGAGTCGCTCAGCGGCTGGCAGACCGCCACCTTCTCGACCCCGATCCAGATCACGGCGGGCCAGACCTATACGGCCTCCTATCACAGCAGCAACGGCACCTATTACGCCACCGGCAGCTATTTCAACTCGCCGCGGACGAACGGGCCGTTGACGGCCCCCCCCTCCGCCTCGTCGGACGGCGGCAACGGCGTCTTCCGCTACGGGGCCAGCGGGCTGGTCCCGACGCAGAGCTACAACGCCTCGAACTACTGGGTCGACGTCGTCTTCAAGCAGAGCACGGCGAACACGGTGCCCGTGGCCGCAAACGACAATGGCTACGTGGCGACCTACAACACCGCGCTCTCGATCGGCGCGTCCTTGCTGCTGGCCAACGATGACGACGCGGATGGCGACACGCTCGTCATCACCGGCGCCGGGAACGCGACGAACGGCAGCGTTGCCTACAACAGCCAAACCAATTCAGTCGTCTTCACCCCCACGGCGGGATACACCGGCGCGGCCAGCTTCTCCTACACCGTCTCGGACGGCCGCGGCGGCACGGATACGGCGACCGTGAGCCTGACGGTGGCGCCACAGTCGAACGCCACCAGCCTGTTCTCGCCCTCCGACACCCCGGCGGTGACGTCGAGTTCGGATACGTCTCCGGTCGAGCTCGGCATGAAGTTCGTTGCCTCCGCGAGCGGCCAGATCACCGGTCTGCGCTACTACAAGAGCGCCCAGGACACGGGCACGCATACTGGCTCGCTCTGGACCGCCGCAGGCGACCTGATCACCTCGGCCACCTTCGTCAACGAGAGCGCGAGCGGCTGGCAGACGGTCCTGTTCGCCCAGCCGGTCACCATCGCGGCCGGCACGACCTACGTCGCGAGCTACCAGTCGAACGGCCGCTACGCGGTAACCTCGAACTACTTCACCACGACCCGGACGAACGGCGACCTCAGCGCGCCCTCGAGCGCCACGAGCGGCGGCAACGGCCTCTTCGCCTACGGCTCCGGCAACGAGTTCCCCAACCAGAGCTGGAGTTCGTCGAACTACTGGGTCGACGTCCTGTACGAGCGCAACACCGCCAACACCGCGCCGGTCGCCGTGAACGACCCCGGCTACCAGACCCAGACCGGCACGCCGATCACGATCCAGGCCTCGGCCCTTCTCGGCAACGACAGCGACGCCGACGGCGACCCGCTCACGATCACCGGCGTCTCCAACGCCGTCAACGGCCAGGTTTCGTTCGACAGCCAGGCCAACACGGTCACCTTCACGCCGACCGCCGGCCACCAGGGCGCCGCGAGCTTCCGCTACACGATCTCGGACGGGCAGAACGGCACTGCGTCCGCCCAGGTCTCGCTCAACGTCAACGCGCCGGCCACTGATCAGACCGTATTCTCGGCCAGCGCGACGCCGACGACCGTCTCGGTCGACGACAACAGCCCGGTCAATCTCGGGATGAAGTTCCAGGCGGACGTCGCCGGTTCGATCACCGGCATCCGCTTCTACAAGGCCGCCAACAACAACGGACCGCATACGGGTTACCTCTGGACCGCGGACGGCGACCTGATCACCAGCGCCACCTTCACCAACGAGACGGCGAGCGGGTGGCAGACCGCCGATCTGGCCTCGGACGTGGAGATCGACGCGAACTCCACATACATCGTCTCCTACAGCACCAACGGCAACTACTCGGCGACCTCCGGAGGCTTCAACTCCGAGGTCTCGAACGGCAATCTGCGCGCCCTCTCCTCCACGCTGAGCGGCGGCAACGGGGTCTATTCCTACGGGTCCTCGGGCGTGATGCCGGCGAGTTCCTACAACAGCACGAACTACTACGTCGACGTGGCCTTCCGGCCGCAGTTGGCGGCATGAGGAGGTCGATGGCGGTCTTGAATGGCGACAATCGGCTCCCCGTAACCGTTCTTTCGGGGTTCCTGGGAGCCGGCAAGACGACGATCCTCAACCAGGCCCTGCGCAACCGCGAGGGTCGCCGCGTCGCCGTTATCGTCAACGACATGAGCGAGGTCAACATCGACGCCGATCTCGTGCGCGACGGTGCCGGCCTGTCGCGCACCGACGAGACGCTGGTCGAGCTGACCAACGGCTGCATCTGCTGCACGTTGCGCGACGACCTGCTGAAGGAGGTCCGCCGCCTGGCTGCCGAGGGTCGGTTCGACTACCTGCTGATCGAAGGGACCGGCATTGCCGAGCCTTTGCCAGTCGCGGCAACCTTCTCCTTCCGCGACGAGGCGGGCCAGGCCCTCAGCGACGTGGCGCGGTTGGACACGATGGTCACCGTCGTCGACGCCGCAAGCCTGCTCTCCGACTACAGGAGCGCCGATTTTCTCCGCGACCGCGGCGAGGCGCGCGACGAGGCCGATGCGCGGACCCTTGTCGACCTTCTGGTCGAGCAGATCGAGTTCGCCGACGTCGTCGTCGTCAACAAGGTCTCCGAGGTGGCTGCCGGCACGCGGGCAGAGATCCACCGGATCATTACAGCGCTCAACCCCGATGCCCGCGTCGTCGAGGCGGACTACGGCCGCATCCCGCTGGAAGCGATCCTCGATACCGGCCTGTTCAGCGAGGCCAAATCCGCACGGCACCCGTTCTGGCACAAGGAGCTCTTCGGCTGGGGCGACCACGTGCCGGAGACCGAGGAATACGGCATCGCAAGCTTCGTCTATCGCGCAAGGCGTCCCTTCGATCCGGCGCGGTTCCACGCCTTCCTGGCGATGGAGCGGCCCGGCCTCTTGCGCGCAAAGGGGCACTTCTGGCTCGCCAGCCGCCCGGACTGGATCGGCCTCCTGTCGATCGCCGGCACGCAGGTCCGCGCCGAGCCGAAGGGGATGTGGTGGGCAAGCGTGCCGCGCGCCCACTGGCCGCGCCACGCGCAGTTCCAGGAGATGCTGCAACGGCACTGGACCTCCGCCTGGGGCGACCGGCGCCAGGAGATCGTCTTCATCGGCAGCGGCATGTCCGAAGACGCCATCCGCCAATCCCTCGACGATTGCCTGGTCGGCGCGGACACCGGCTACGACCCACGCCTCGCGCGCGGGCTCTTCGACCCCTTCCCCGTCTGGGGACACGATCATGTCGCCTGAGCGACGCAACGCAACAACCAAGGAGGCCAAAATGTCCAGCGAACTCTATTCCGACGGCATCGGCGAGATCACCGTCACCGGCACCATCGTCCGCATCGACCTGATGTCGCTCTCGGCCACCGAGCGCGACGCCAGCAACAACCCCGTCCCCGTCTTCCGCCAGCGCATCGTCATGCCCGTCGATGCCTTCGCCAACGCCGTGGACCTGATGCAGAAGGCACTGGGCGGGCTGGTCGAGGCCGGCGCTGTCCGCCGCATCAGCGACGCGCCGAACGTGCAGGCGGCCGAGGCCGCGCAGAAGGGACAGCCGACCTCGAACGCATCGCCCAACTTCAACTAGACCCGTTCGGGGCCGCAGCGCATGACCACGAACCCGCATACGAACCTGCAGTGCCTGGTGCTGGTAGCCCGTCATCATGGCGTCGACCTCTCGCCCGAGCGGCTGATGCACGACTATGCCGTGGGCGATGTCCCCGTCACCCGGCGCCAGATGCTGCGCATGGCGAAGGATGCGGGACTGCGGGCGCGCCACGTCACCCTCGACTGGGACGGTCTCTTCACGCTCGGCGAGGCATTTCCCGTCATCGCCGAGCTGGAAAACGGCAACTGGATCCTGATCGCCGGCGCCGGCGGCGAGGGCGACAACCGGATGATCCGGGTCCTCGATCCGCTCGCCGAGCGCCCCGAGTTCATGCTTCTGGAGAAGGAGCGCTTCCTGCGGTCCTGGCGCGGCTCGGTCATTCTCGTCAAGCGCAACTACCGCATGTCGGACGTCGATCAGCCGTTCGGCTTTCGCTGGTTCATCCCGGAGATCATCCGCCAGCGCAGCCTCTTTCGCGACGTGGCGCTTGCAGCACTCGTGCTTTACGGGCTGGGGCTTGCGACCCCGATCTTCTTCCAGCTCGTGATCGACAAGGTGCTGGTGCACCAGAGCTATGCCACGCTGACGGTGCTGACGATCGGCATTGCGATCGCGCTCGTCTTCGACGCCGCCTTCACCTTCCTCAGGCGATACCTGCTGCTCTACGCCACGAACAAGATCGACATCAAGATCGCCACCCGCACCTTCGGCCACCTGCTGAACCTTCCCGTGGCCCTCTTCGAGCAGACCTCGGCCGGCGTGCTCGTCAAGCACATGCAGCAGACGGGGCGCATCCGCGAATTCCTCACCGGCCGCCTCTTCCTGACGCTGCTGGACGGGCTGTCGCTCTTCGTCTTCGTGCCGATCCTCTTCCTCTACAGCGTCAAGCTGACCCTCGTCGTCCTCGCCTTCGCCGCTCTCGTCGGCCTCGTCGTCATGCTGCTGGTCGGCCCCTTCAACCGTCGCCTGCAGGCGCTCTACCAGGCCGAGGGCGAGCGCCAGGCGCTGCTGGTCGAGACCGTGCACGGCATGCGCACCGTCAAGTCGCTGGCGCTGGAGCCCCGCCAGCGCAAGGTCTGGGACGACAGCTCTGCCCAGTCCATCTCCGTCCGCTTCCGCGTCGACCAGATCTCGGCAATCGCCCAGTCGCTCATCGGGCTGGTGGAAAAGCTGATGAGCGTCGCCATCATCGGGCTGGGTGCGCTCGACGTCTTCAGCGGTGCGATGACCATCGGCGCGCTCGTCGCCTTCAACATGCTCGCCGGCCGGGTTTCCGGACCGCTCGTGCAGATTGTCACGATGGTGCATGAGTACCAGGAAGTCGCGCTGTCGGTGCGCATGCTGGGCGAGATCATGAACCAGCGGCCCGAGCAGTACGGCCGCGGGCGCGGCATGAGGCCGGAGTTGCACGGCCGCATCGAGTTCGACAACGTGACCTTCCGCTACGGCGCGGACGGCCCGCCGGCACTGGACGCCGTCTCCTTCACCGTCCCGGCCGGCTCGGTCTTCGGCATCGTCGGCAAGAGCGGCTCCGGCAAGACGACCGTCACCCGCCTGATCCAGGGCCTCTACCAGAACCAGCAGGGGATCGTCCGCATCGACGGCTACGACAGCCGCGAGATCGACCTGGTCCACCTGCGCACCAGCATCGGCGTGGTGCTGCAGGACAACTTCCTGTTCCGCGGCACCGTCCGCGACAACATCGCCGCCGCAAGACCCGACGCCACCATCGAGGAGATCGTCGAGGTCGCGCACATGGCGGGCGCCGAGGAATTCATCGAACGGCTGCCGCGCGGATTCGAGACCATGCTGGAGGAAAACGGCTCCAACCTTTCGGGCGGCCAGAAACAGCGCCTCGCCATCGCCCGCGCGCTGCTCACCAATCCGAAGCTGCTGATCTTCGACGAGGCGACCAGCGCGCTGGATCCGGACAGCGAGGCCATCGTCCGCCAGAACCTCAGCCGGATCGCCGCGGGCCGCACCGTCATCATCGTCTCCCACCGCCTGTCCACGCTCGTCGATGCCGATGCCATCCTCGTCGTCGATCGCGGCAAGGTCGCCGACATCGGCCGCCACGACCAGCTCGTCTCGCGCTGCATGACGTACCGGCACCTGTGGAGCCAGCAGACGAGGCAGGTCGCATGAAAAAGAGAACCGGACCCCAGGGGAGCGCCCCCCCGAACGGCGCCGGCCCGGATGACAGGCCGAGCGACGGCAAGCCGGACGTGGACAGGTCAAATGAAGACGGGCCAGTCGAAGCCGATGCCAGCAAAGTCGAGGTCAGCAAAGTCCAGGCCGGCGAGCGCAAGGCGGCTGGAGACGACCGGGCCGCTGCGAAGAGCAACCTGCCGGTCCCGGTCAAACAGCCTGGCACCGACCTCGTCGTGCAGCGGATGCTGCCGCCGGTCATCGCCGAGTTCCAGAGCGACGCAGTGGAACTGGAGGAGCGCGTGCCGCCGCGCATCGCCCGGCTGACGCTCTACGGCATCACCGCGCTGATCGCCGCCGCGATCGCCTGGGCGAGCCTGTCTGAGATCGACGAGGTGGTCGTCGCGCCCGGCAAGCTGATCACCACCAAGCCAACGATCGTCGTCCAGCCGATCGAGACGTCGATCGTGCGCACCGTCGACGTTGCCCAGGGCGATACGGTGCGCGCCGGCCAGGTGCTCGCGACCTTCGACCCGACCTTCAGCCAGGCCGACGTGGATCTGCAGCGCGCCAAGTTCGCAGCCCTCGATGCGCAGTTGAACAGGCTTTCGGCGGAGCTCGGCGGCAATGACTATGCGAAGTCTGCCGGCTTCTCTCCCGACGAGAGGCTGCAATTGCAATTGTTCGGCCAGCGTCTCGCCTTCCATACCGCGCAGTTGCAGAACTTCGACCACCAGATCGCCGGCCAGAACGCCACCCTCGTCGCCAGCGCGAACCAGCAGCACATTCTCGCCAGCCGCAAGCAGAACCTGGCCGAGATCGAGGCGGCCCGCGAACTCCTGTGGCGGACCGACAGCGGCTCGCGCATCAATTTCCTCGGCGCGCGCGACGCGCGGCTCGACGTCGAGTCCGACCTGTCGCAGTTGCAGGGCCGTGCGGCGGAAGCCGTCCATGCGCTCGCCAAGCTCAGGGCCGACCGCCAGGCCTTCATCGAGGATTTCCGCCGCACCACCATGGAGCAACTGGTCGAGACGAAGACCCAGCACGATGCGGCCGCCGAGGAACTGAAGAAGATGGAGCGCCGACGCGACATGGTCGAGATGCGGGCGCCGGCCGACGCGGTCGTCCTCGACATGGCGCAGCGTTCGGTGGGGTCGGTCGTGCGCGAGGCCGAGCCGATGGTGACGCTCGTCCCGCTCGACGCGCCGCTGGAAGCCGAGATCTCGATCAATTCCCGCGACATCGGGCAGGTCACCGTCGACAAGGACGTCCGTGTCAAGTTCGACGCCTATCCGTTCCAGAAATACGGCACCGTCACCGGCAGCATCCGCACGGTCAGCCGCGACGCCTTCAGCCCGAGCCAGCAGGAGACCGCTGCAGGCCAGCCGCCCACGCCCTACTTCAAGGCGCGCATCCCGCTGGCGAACACCGAACTCCACTATGCCGGAAAACCCGTGCGTCTGCTTCCGGGCATGACCGTGTCGGCCGAAGTCAAGGTCGGCCGCCGCACCGTCATCTCCTATTTCCTCTATCCCCTCGTCCGCGGACTGGACACCGCCCTGCGCGAGCCGTGACGATCAGGCTCGTCGGGCGCGAATCTGAAAGGATCGCGACGTACTTCAATCAGGACATTCGGCCCCTGTCGTGACCCACGCGTCGATCAGGGCGGCAAAGGTTACCTGCGAGCCCGGGGGCGCGCTCCTGCCTTCGCCCGGATGCCAGGCCCAGCCGACCAGGTGGTCCTCTCCCATGTGGCGCACGAGGTCGGCATGCGAGCGATTGCCGTTCCGCTCCGTGTCCTTCACCTGCCGGCAGATCTCGCCGACCGTCAGTCCCTGCCAGGCCATGCTGGCCGGCGCCAGCGACCAATGGGCATTGCCCGGAATGGATTTCAGGCGGCTGCCGACGATCGGACGGTTCTCGGCGCCGTGGCAGGCGGCGCAGGCAAGCCCCGCCGGGCCCACGGCGCTCTCGGCTGCGATCATCAGCGGCACATGCGGATGCAGGTTTTCGCCCTGGGTGGGGCTGCGCGTTGCCGGATGGCAGTTGATGCAGCGTGGATGCGTCAAAACACGGCTGGCCTCCACGAAAATCGCCTTCGAGCGTGCCCCGGTGTCGGCAATGGTCTCGAAGTCGGAGACCGCCTTGAGGGTTCCGCCATCGGACGTTTCGGCATGACTGCGCAGGGGCCCCATGCCGGCGGCGACGCCGACCGCGACTAGCGCGGCAAGGAGCGGCATTGCAAGCAGTTTCCCGGCCATGGTCACACCCTCCGCAATTCACTTTGGTCGATCGGGAGCGATCGCAGCCGCTTGCCGGTGACGACGAAGAGCGCGTTGAGGAGCGAGGGCGCCACACCGGGGGTGCCGATCTCTCCAATGCCGCCCGGCGCCTCCGAACTCGGCACGATGTGCACTTCGATCTTCGGCGTCTCGTGGATCCGCAGAACGGGGGAATCGTCGAAGTTGCCCTCGACGACAGCGCCGTTCTCGACCGTGATACGCCCATAGAGGGCGGCGCTCAGGCCATAGACGATGCCGCTCTGGATCTGGGCCTCCACCGTGTCCGGATTGATGACCTGGCCGCAATCGACCGCGCAGACGATGCGATCGATCTTGAGGCTTCCGTCCTCGGCGATGCCGGCTTCGGCGATCATCGCGGCAAAGCTGCCGAAATCCTCCGCAACGGCGATCCCCCTGCCCATCCCTTGCGCAGGCGCGGTCGACCAGCCCGCCTTCTCGGCCGCAAGATCGAGCGCGCCCAGGAGACGCGGCTTGTGCTGGAGCAGCCGGCGGCGGTATTCGAGCGGATCGACGCCGGCGATATGGGCCAGTTCGTCGATCCCGCCCTCGACCGGCGGGATGTTGCGCGTGGCGCCGACGCCGCGCCAATTGCCCGTCAACATGCCGTCCGGCGCCTCGTGCCGCACGAAGTCCGTATATTTGTTGGCGATGGCATAGGGAGATTCCGCGCCGGCCATGATGTCGAGGTCTATGCCGTCGCGCGTGAAGGCCGGCAGCCAGCGCGCCATGACGGAGGGGCCGATGACGCGGTGGCGCCAGGAAACGGGCATGCCGTCCGCATCCAGGGTCGCCGTGACCTTGCTGTAGTTGAGGTAGCGATAACAGTCGTGGCGGATATCCTCCTCGCGGCTCCAGGTCACCTTGACCGGGCCATCGACCTGCTGCGCGATCTTCGCCGCCACGATGACGCTGTCGACGTCGAGCCTGCGGCCGAAGCCGCCGCCCAGCAGGTGGTTGTGCACCACGACCTTGTCCACCGGCAGCCCTGTGACATCGGCCACGGCCTGCCTCGCCCGACCCATGACCTGCGTGCCGACCCAGACCTCGCAGCCGTCGCTGCGGATATGGAGCGTGCAGTTCAGCGGCTCCATCGCCGTATGCGTCAGGATCGGCAGCCGATAGACGAACTCGTGGACAGGACCGTGCTCGGCTTCCGCCTTTTCGACATCGCCCTCGTTGATATGCGGCAGGGCGCTGCCCTCGATCGCATTCTCGGCGCGTCCTTCGAGATCGGCCAGCGTAAGATTGCCGTTCGGACCCGGATCCCAGTCGATGGACAGGGCAGCGAGCCCCTTGCGGGCGGCACCGGTATTGTCGGCGACGACGGCGACGGCATCATCGATCCGCACGACCTGCCTGACGCCCTTGACCGCCAAGGCGGGGGCATCCTCGAGCGAGCGCAGCTTGCCGCCGAAGTGGGGACAGAGTGCGATCGCCGCATAGGACACGCCGTCCGGGCGGGCATCGATCCCGAACTTGGCCGAACCGTTGACCTTCTCCGGACTGTCGAGCCGCCGGACGGACTGGCCGATCACCTTGAAACTGGTCGCAGGTTTCAAAGGCACTTCCTGCGGGACGGCCTGCGCCGCTGCCGCCTCCACCAGGCTGCCATAGGCGGCGCGGCGGTTGCTTGCGGCATGAACGACCTGCCCGGCCTCGGCCGTGCAGGTCTCCGGCGCCACGTCCCAGCCACGCGCAGCGGCGTTCACCAGCATGACGCGCGCGGTGGCGCCGGCCTTGCGCATCTGCTCGTAGACGCCGCGGATGGCAAGCGAGCCTCCGGTGATCTGGTCGCCGAGCAAGGGGTTTGCATATAGCGCAGGATCGGCGGGCGCGTGCTCCAGTTCCACCTGATCGAGGGAAACTTCCAGTTCCTCGGCCAGAAGCATCGCCACGGCCGTGTAGATGCCCTGCCCCATTTCCACCGACGGCATGACGAACACGATCTTGCCTTCGGCCGGAATGCGGATGAAGGCACCGGCCTCGAAGGCCTCCGGTGCGGCGGACGAAGGCGCAGGCCTCAGGCCGATGACGAGGCCGGAAGCCGTCAGCGATGCGCCGATCAGGAAATGACGGCGCGATACGGGAAGGGTGACTTTGTCGTGGATGGACATCACACTCACCTCTCCGCCGCGGCCAGCTTGATCGCGGCGCGAATGCGCGGATAGGTGCCGCATCGACAGATATTTCCGGCCATGACCGCGTCGATGTCCTCGTCGGTCGGCGACGAATTGGCCGCAAGGAGTGCCGTGGCGGACATGATCTGCCCGGACTGACAGTAGCCGCACTGGACGACATCGATGTCGAGCCAGGCCTTCTGCACCCGCGCGCCCTCCACGGTCTCGCCGATCGCCTCGATCGTGGTGATCGGCTTGGACACCGCGTCGGAAACCGGCATGACGCACGACCGCACAGGCAAGCCGTCGACGTGCACCGTACAGGCGCCGCACATGGCGATCCCGCAGCCGAATTTCGTTCCGGTGAGGCCTATGGTGTCGCGCAGGACCCACAGCAGCGGAATATCGCCGTCTACATCGATGGAATAGGACTTACCATTGACCTGGAGATCGTATGACATGTGAATATCGGCTGTTAGCCGCCCCCGGGGATCCATGCCGCAACGCGAAAGCTAGCAGAACTTCCGCGCAACCACGGATTAACTTTTTTGTGAAGCCAGGATACGTGATAGCTCTTGCAAGCCACCGTTTGGCCACATTCCGGATGGCCCAGACTTGCGATCGCCACCGCGATGCTTGAAGCTCCGCTGGTGGAAAACTGGTTCATCGCGGAGCGCTCGGTGCCAATGCTGGTAGGAGAGTTCAGGCAGCCAAGGGGTCTCTCCTTTCAGCATGAATCCTTCGGTGCATTTGGATGCACGACACCACTTCACTTGCTTTGGGTACGTGGCAAATTGGCGAGGACGACAAACCATTGGTATGTGCTCGGGCAACCGGCATTGGATGGAACGGAGTCCTTGAATCAATGGGACTTTCGTGCTGGCGGCTCGGCGGCCGCGACCGTTGTTAGAAAGTCGTCGCGAGGATGAATGGCAATGCACAAGCTGATCGTGGAGCCGAGAGCGAACCTCGAGGGAAACGCCGAGAGACGCTGAAGAAGCGGGCTTCCGCGACGCCATCAGCCCAGGCCGTCCGGCCCGATGTGCGGACCAGCGCCCGAACTCGGTGGCCTGCCCTCAGTGCCTCGTCATCGACAAGCCTGCCAACACTGCCTGTCGCGCCGATCACCAGCACCAGGAGCCTGCTCATGGAGCAACCTTTCCGTCCGGTCTTGGCATAGATTTCTTCCAGAATTCGCACGCGGCCGCTATCCAGCCCTGCGCGGACGTGCCCGCACCGGTACCGAAGCCGTGGCCGACGCGCGGGTACTCGAGATATTCCACGGATGTCCCCGTCCTGCGCAGCGCATCGATCCGACGGCGCATGGTCGCGGGCGACGCGATGCCATCGTCTTTTCCGACGACTGCGAAGGTGGCCGGCTCCACGGGCGCGCGGGCCGTATACGCCATGACGACCGTAGTGGGCCCGTCGATCCTGTCGCCGCCAAACGCGGCCACCCCGCGCGACCCGATAGATGCGGCCATTCTTGCACCCGCCGAACTGCCCCACAGCGAGTAGCCTTCCGTGGATATGCCAAGCTTTCGGGCGTTGTGGAACACGAAGGAGAGTGCCGCGGCCATGTCTTCGGTGGCTACCAAGCCGCCAGCACCGGCCCGGTATCGGACGACGAAGGCGTTGTATCCGCAGGCGTTGATCTCGTTGGCGTAGGGAAATCCTTCGTGAACTGAACCGACATAGGCAAACCCGCCTCCCGGCGCGATCATCGCGAAAGATGCGTCGGGTGGGCCTCGGAAGAAGAACAGCCCAGCCCTCGCCTTGCTGGGGTCGCTACGCTTCTCCTCCTCGGAGTAGATGTCGAAGAATACCTGATGTCCGGCTGCGAGGTCCTCGATCATGCGATTCAGTCCGGCCACCACAACGTCAGGCTTGACTTCGCTGTGGTAGGGCAGCAGCGAAGCGATCTGGTCGAGACGCATCTCCGGATCGTAGCCCCGACCATCCCACGGGAGAATGAGCGGTGCGAATCCTTTGAAGGCGGGATGTGAGAGTAGATGGCCTATTCGCTCGCCAGTTGCGAGATGGCGCACGGACGAACTATCCGCGAGTTTGTCAGCTTGACCCGGCTGGACTGACAATTTGTCCGCCTTCTCCGCGGCTGCCGACATTGGGGCAATCGTAAGCGACAGGACGAGGCCTGCAGCCCGCAGGGGGCCGGGCTTCGCCCTTGAGGGTCGTCCGGCGGATTTGGATTCGAATGCGGACATCGTTGCGTCGGGCCGCCTGCCGATCGAGCGGCCCGTCATACTGTTCAGTGACCGGTCATTTTGAGGACGGCCTCCGGGAGGCGCTCGCCCTGCACGTCTATCTTCGATGCCTCCTGATCGATCTCCGACAGATCCTCAGGTTTCAGCATCAGATCTGCGCCGCCTATATTCTCTTCGAGGCGGTGGATTTTGGTGGTGCCGGGGATCGGCACGATCCATGGCTTCTGAGCCAGAAGCCATGCAAGCGCCACCTGTGCCGCGGTGGCCTGCTTGCGTGCCGCAACCGTCTTGATCACTTCGACCAGCGCGAGGTTGGCCTTTCTAGCCTCGGGAGAGAAGCGCGGCACCGCATTCCGGAAGTCTCCTTCCTCGAACTTGGTGTTCTCGTCGATCTTCCCCGTGAGGAAGCCCGCGCCGAGAGGCGTGAAAGGAACAAAGCCGATGCCGAGTTCTTCGAGAACCGGAAGCAACTCCTTCTCAGGACCGCGCCAGAAGAGCGAATACTCGCTTTGCAGCGCCGTGACCGGCTCGACCGCGTGGGCGCGTCGGATCGTCTGGACGCCCGCCTCCGAAAGGCCGTAGTGCTTCACCTTGCCCTCGGCCATCAACTCCTTGATGGTGCCTGCGACATCCTCGATCGGCACGTTCTGGTCGACGCGATGCTGGTAGAAGAGGTCGATGCGATCGGTCCTCAACCGCCTCAATGCAGCATCGGCGACGTCCCTGATGTGCTCCGGCCGGCTGTTTGTTCCGCCCGAGCCGCGCTGTCCGGTTTCGAGGTCGATGTCGAAACCGAACTTCGTGGCGATGACAACCTGGTCGCGGATGGGCTGAAGCGCCTCGCCGAGAAGCTCTTCGTTTGCAAACGGCCCGTAGGCTTCCGCCGTATCGAACATGGTGACGCCCCGGTCATGGGCGGCGCGGATGAGATTGATCATCTCGGCCTTGTCGCCGCCCTTCCCGTACACTCCTGTCATGCCCATGCATCCCAACCCGAGGGCCGAGACTTCAAGTCCGGTATTTCCAAGCTTGCGCTTCTGCATTGTCTTTTCCTTCTTGATATTGGGCGACCCGAGTGATCAGCTTGGCTGCGGCGCTTCCACGCCAGAGTAGACAAGCACCTGATCTGGAAGCCTTGCGCCGCGAATCTCGATGGCGTCGACCGCCTCGTTCAGCTCCTTGAGCTCCCGACGGTTCGATCGTCGTCTGATACGTGTGGCTCATGTTCTGGACGCCGATGCCGATGCTGGAAACCTCCAGCGAGCCGAGCCGGCGAAGGCCAAGCCCCGCAGACGCGGCGGCAGAAGCGCCCGCCTCCTGCGCCAGCGTGGATCCGACTTCCAGGATCGGAACCGATGCTAGAGCGCCTGTGGCACCGAGGAAGAGACGGCGGCTGAGCGCGGCGCTCTCGCCGACCGGATGCGGTGTATCGCTGTTCTCATTGGACATGTTGTTCTCCATCAGCTTCGTGGTCGAATGTAGTGTGTGCGTTCGGTCGGATTAGACGCCGAGGACCGCATGTCCCTATTGGAAGAGCTTATGAATGGTCAGGCATCGGCAGCGCAGGCAGTCCTGGCTTCATCGAGCTTGGCCGAGTTAGCCTCGCCGACCGACGGGACAATGGTTGTCAGTGTGATCAGAAACCCTAGGATCAGCATGACCGTTCCAGCGTCGAAGGCGTGCGAGACGCGGTAGGCGGTCAGATCCGCACCGCTGAGGCCGGCCGATCCAATGGCTGCAATCGCTATAAGGGCACTGAGACCGACGGAGCTTCCAATCTGGTGGGCGACGTTGACCACGCCAGAGGCCGCTCCGGCATCTGAATGATCCACACGGGCCACACCGGAGGATGTCAGGGGGCTGAGCGTCAGACCCTGGCTGACCCCGATCAGGATCATCGGCAACGCTACGGCGCTCCAGTAATCGGATCCCACGCCCGCACGGCTCAACCAGCCCATGGCGATGATGCCGATGAGCATTCCGGCGACCAGAACCGTATTGCGACCGAAGCGGCGGATGAGACGCGGCACGATCATCGCGATCGGGACGTGCAGGATCGTCGCAGGGACGAAAGCCAGGCCCGTGAGAGCGGGGCGGAAGCCGGCGACTTCCTGAAGATAGAGCGTCGTGAAAAAGAAGAACCCGACCATCGCGGCGAGATAGAGGACGCGCGCACCGTAGGCGCCCGATCGTTCCACGTCAGAGAACAGGCGGAGCGGAAGAATGGGCTGCCGCGCACGGCGTTCGATCAGAACGAACAGGCCAATGAGGACGATGGAGGAAAGGAGAATTGCGACGGTGGTGGCGTCCCAGCCTGCCTGTGCCGAGCGAATGAACCCGTAGACGAGCGCGCTCATTCCGATTGTCGATGTGAGCGCACCCGGGACATCGAAGGCACCTGGACGCTTGCCTGTTTCAGGGATGTAGGCGCGCGCCGCGAGGATCATTGCTATCCCGATCGGCAGGTTGAGCAGGAAGCCGACACGCCACGACAGCCAGTCGGCGAGAAGGCCGCCGGCGATCAGCCCAACGGTGGCGGAAACCCCCGCCGCGGCGCTGTAGAGCGACACCGCCCGGACACGCTCTTCGCCCTCGTCAAAATGTGTCTGCAACAGAGCCAGCGTCGAAGGTGCGAGAATGGCCGAACCCAGCCCCTGGATCGCTCGCCAGGCAAGCATCCATGCGGATGATTGCGAGGCACCGATCGCGACTGAAGCCAAGGTGAAGATCGCCATGCCGACCATGAACATCCGACGGCGGCCGAGGATGTCACCCGCTCTTGCGCCGAGCAGAAGAAATCCCCCGAAAGTCAGCGTGTAGGCGCTCTGCACCCAGGCAAGCCCAGCATCTGTGAAACCAAGTTCGTGATGGATCTTGGGCAACCCTGTGAGCACGACCGAGATGTCGAGGACGATCATCACATAGCTGATGAGGATGATGGCGAGGATCGCGGTCTTGTTTGAATGGGAGGCGGTCGATTGTTCGGTAGGCATCGCTCGTCCGTTCTGCGCTTTGCAAGGCCGTCCTCCACGACGAAGCTGCGGTTTCGATGCTGGCAAGATATTCCTTGCCGACCATTTCGATTAGAGGCACTAATCGGGATGAAGCTATAAGGGCGCCTAATGAATGCCGCAGGAGAACTTCAACGATCTGGTCGCGTTCGTCACGGTGGCGCGCGAGGAGAGCTTTACCCGGGCGGCCGTAAAACTCGGCGTCTCCCAGTCGGCGCTCAGTCAGACTGTGCGCGGTCTCGAGGAGCGGCTTGGTCTTCGGCTGCTGACAAGGACGACCAGGCGCGTCTCGCCGACGCCTGCGGGAGAGCGCCTCCTTCAGACGGCGGGGCCTCGGTTCGATGAAATCCAGTCAGAACTGTCGGCGCTCAGCGAGATGCGGGATAAACCTGCCGGAACCGTCCGGATCACGGCGGGTGAGCACGCCGCGATCTCCGTTCTCGCTCCCGCACTCGAAAAAATCCTGCCAAATTACCCCGAGATCAACGTCGAGATTACCGTGGACTACGGGCTGACGGACATCGTTGCGGAGCGATACGACGCGGGTGTTCGCCTTGGGGAGCAGGTCGCCAAGGACATGATCGCCATTAAGATCGGTCCGGAGATGCGTATGGCCGTCGTGGGAGCGAAGTCGTATTTCCAACGCAATCCGTGGCCCGAAACGCCCCAAGACCTCACGAACCACAACTGCATTCAGATTCGCATGCCCACCTATGGAAACATATTTCCCTGGGAGTTCGAAAAGGACGGGCATGAGGTCAAGGTCAGGGTCGAAGGCCAACTCGTCTTCAACAACATGGGAATGCGTCGCGACGCCGCGCTACGTGGACTTGGTCTGGCGTATATGCCCGAGGACCAAGTGGTGGAAGATGTCCGTAGGGGTGATTTAATCCGGGTTTTGGAAGACTGGTGCGAGCCGTTTGCGGGCTATCATCTGTACTACCCCAATCGAAGGCATGCCTCTCCGGCATTCGCGGCTGTCGTGGATGCGCTGCGCTTCCGAGCGTAGCGTTCCTTTCACGCGTAGCAACCACCGCTCTTGCCGCTCATGTTCGACCTATCTGGGCCTACAGCAGTCAAAATGCCTCTGTCCACTTTGCGCCCGACAGCGGACACGGGCTCTGCTTGGAGAAGTGGCCGATTTGGGGCCGCTGGCCGACCGTCCGCTGCCAGGACACCCAACACGAAAAGCTAACATCAGAGCTATTGCCGCCGAGGTCTGGGATCCGCCGATCTCGTTGAAAAACTCGGCAGGTTGAACTGCTAGCAACGGTGAAGCCGGCATGCCTGAGAGTTTTCGCCCCTCTGCCCTATCATCAACATAAAGCTGGGAATCAAAATTCGCGACAAGCCCAAGAAAACTCTTCATTTGTAACACCGAGTTTCCGGATAGCAGACAATATGCCGATTGCAGCAGAATCGAAAACGGTGATGCCAAGCTTGGACGTCAGTGTTCCGGCAAGCGCGTAACCGGAGAGATTGGTGCTCCAGATCAGAATTCCGTCGGGCTTGCCAGCGGCAAGTTCGTCAACGAGGCGCGCCATGGTCTCGATATTGACGTTCGCAGCCTCGAAATTATCGCGGACCTCAAGGTCGCGGCGCGTGACGATCTCTATTCCTTCCCGCGCAAAGTTTTCCTCGAGACGGACGCCCTCAGCGGGGGTGCCCTGTTGAAGAATTGCGATGCGTCTGATGCAGCGTGATCTGAAAAGTGCCACAGTCTCCAGCGCCGTCGTGGTTGCGGGGATGCCGGTTTCCCGTTCGATCAACTTGCAGAGCTTACGGTCAGGTTCGAAACCGAGCAGTGCCCCCCGGGTGGCGTTCCACAGTATGACACCGGGGCGAGCCTGCGCCAGCATTCCTGCCGCGTTCAGAAAGGCCGCCTCGTCATAGCCCGCGGCGGGATGGCCGCCATAGGGAACACGGGAAAAACATGCATCGATGCCCGGAAAACCCTCGATGATCGCTCTAGTGACGCGCTCGACGACGCGGTTGGACGAAGGCAGGAGCACGCCGAATGCGCGCGCTGCCACGGAAGCTGTCATCTTCATCTGTCTGTCACTGCTCCCGGACGATCAATGTGCGCTCGGCGGACCAGTTCGCGGTCCATCTCGTTCCCGGTTCGGGCGGTGTCGCGCCGATGGCTTCGATCGGCAGCGCGCAGACGAATTCGAGGCCCGGAACGTCCAGCCAGACGGAAAGCGATTGGCCCTTGAAGACCGTTCTGAGAACGTTTCCGCTGATCGTGTTGGTCTCTCCACCGGAAGGCTCGCCGGGTGTAAGACGGATGCTTTCCGGCCTGACTGCAACGATCGCCTTTTCGCCTGCGCCAAGGTTGGTCGTCATGCTGCTGGTGAAAACATTCCCGGAAAGTCCCGCCAGGGTCGTCATGCCGTTCCGGCTTTCGAGGACCGCCGAGGGTATGAAATTCGACGTACCGAT
Source organism: Mycoplana azooxidifex (assembly GCF_014196765.1). Lineage (GTDB taxonomy): Bacteria > Pseudomonadota > Alphaproteobacteria > Rhizobiales > Rhizobiaceae > Mycoplana > Mycoplana azooxidifex. The sequence goes on along the minus strand of NZ_JACIEE010000009.1, from coordinate 236,102 downwards.
GAAATCCGCGACGAAATGCGATGCCGGTCGCTCGTAGACCTCGCGTGCGGAGGCAACCTGCTCGATGCGTCCGCCGCGCATGACTGCGATCTGGTCGGCCAGCACAAGCGCCTCTTCCTGGTCGTGGGTCACGAGGATCGTCGTCAGCCCCAGTTTGTTGCAGAGCTGGCGCAATTCGATCTGCATCGCCTCGCGGAGCTTCTTGTCAAGCGCTCCGAAGGGCTCGTCGAGGAGAAGGACCTTCGGTTGGTAGACGATCGCGCGGGCAAGCGCGACACGCTGCTGCTGCCCGCCGGAAAGGGCGGCCGGCATGCGATCTTCGAAACCGGTCAGATGCGTGAGCGCCAACGCCTGTTTCACGCGATGGGCCATTTCCGCCTTCGGGGTGCCGCGCATCGACAGGCCGAAGGCGACGTTTTCCAGAACGGTCATATGCGGAAACAGGGCATAGTTCTGGAACAGCATGCCGAGATTGCGGCGATGGACCGGAAGCGTGGTCACCGGCTTTCCGTCGATGGAGATCTCGCCCGATGTCGGCTGGACGAGGCCGGCGATCATGCGCAGCGTCGTCGTCTTGCCGCACCCGGAGGGGCCGAGTAGCGCCAGGATCTCGCCGCTTCGCGCTTCCAGATTCACGTCGCTGACCACCTGGCTGGCGCCATATCTCCGGCTGATGCCGCTAAGGCTGACACTGCCGCCGCCGCGGTTGGTTGTCACTGCAGGATTGCCCATCGGCACTCTCCATCGGTTCGAGACGACCGGCGATCCGCCGGCCGTCGCTCAGGCTTCAAGGTCAGACGGCGAAAATGCCGTTCATCTTCTCGGTCCAAGCGGAACGCTTGGCATTGATGAATTCCCAGTCGGGCGTAAACAGACCACGCTTGTCCATTTCGGAAAGCGGATAGGCGATGTATTTCAATGTGTCTGCCGAGAATTCAATGCCGCTGACCGGCGGTGCCGTCAGGGCATATTCGCTGAAGGCCTTCTGGACCTTGGGTTCAAGCATGCGGTTCATGAAAGCGACCGCGACATCCCGGTTCGGCCCGCCCTTGACGAGGACCTGGCAGTTGTTACCGGCGAAGCTGCCTTCCTTCGGGAAGCTCATGGTCACCGGCGCGCCCTTGGCCGTGTAGGGATAGATGTATTTTGACAGCTCCAGAAGACCGATGTCTGCCTGGCCCTGTGCCACCTCGTTCGCAGCCTGCGGACCGTTGTCGAACAGGTTCATGATGTTCGGCTTCAGTTCGGCGACCTTGTCGAAGCTGTCATCGATCAGATACTGCGCCTCTGCAAACGGCTTTCCGGACTTGATCGACGCTGCGACGATCAAGAAGAAGACCGAAGGCGTGTTCTTCGGACTGACAAGCTTCAGCTTGCCGGCATATTCCGGCTTCCACAGGTCGGCATAGCTTGCCGGAGGGCTGACGGCAGTATTGTGGAACATGCTTGCGACCGATATCGCAAGTGCGCTGCCCCAGCCGCCGAAAGCGAACTTGTCATAGAGGTTGGCAAGCGCGGGCATGTCACCTTTCGGCAACTGGTCGATCAGGTCCTCCGCCTTGCAGATCGGAATGGCCACGTCGTCAATGAACATGACCGAGAACTTCGGATTGTCCTTTGTCGCGCGCATCTTGCCGACATTTGCAAGCGTGAAGCCCTCTTCCGCCGTGACCTTGCAGTTGAAATCCTTCTCGAAAGCCGGAATGATTTCCTTCTTGACGAACTCGCCTTGCGAGCCGCCCCAGATCCCCACATGGATTTCCTTGCCGGCGGCGAAGCCATTGCGGACGAAACCCGCCGGGGCCGCCAAGGGTGCGGCAAGCGCTGCGGTAGCGAGCGCAAGCTTGCCGAATTTACGTCTTGAAATGTCTGTCATGTAACTTCCCCTATTGTGGTTGATTCGGTGATTGGAGACTGAGGACCGGATCAGCTTGCCAAGCGGGCGAGGTTGATCCCGAAAACCCTTTCGATGACGAGCACGAGAAGCAGAGCGAAGAAGATCATCAGCGAGGCGATAGCCGCGATCGAAGGATCGAAGGATCGTTCAATGACGGTGTAGAGATACAGCGGAATCGGGAAGTGGTTACCATCGGCAAGCCACATCGAGATTGGGTAGTCGTCAAAAGACACGATGAAGCAGAACACGCCGCCGGCGAGGATGCCGGGCCTTACCTGTGGCCAGACGATCCGCGTCGCGACAACATGCGGCGGCGCACCAAGAACGGCTGCAGCATCTTCCAGATTGCGGTTCGCCAGAACGAAGCTCGCTGACACCGACCGGATCACATAGGGTAAGCAGACGACGGTGTGACCGATAACAAGCTGCAGCAGCGTGGCGCGGAAATTCATCATCGAGAAGAACTGCAGCAGCGCGATACCGGTAACGATGAGCGGCACGATGAGCGGCGATAGAATGATGCCGAGCATGATGTCCTGTCCGGGCACCTTGAAACGCGTGAGTCCTGCGGCACAAGGAATACCGAGCACGAGCGAAACCGTCGTGACGATCGCCGCCAGTTCAAGGGAGAATAAGAAGCTGCCCCGCGCTTCCGGGTTTGCGAGCACCGCGGCGTACCATTTCAGGGTGAAGCCCTGCGGCGGGAAGACGATGAAGGCCGTGTCGGAGATCGACATGAGCAGTGGCACGACGAGCGGTGCGACCACCATCAGAAGGATGATTGCAACGACGATCCTGATGGCTGGACTGACAGTTTCGGTCATCGGGCGCTCTCCGTCCAGCGGGCGAAGCGCCGGTTGACTGCATTAAGGAAGACGAGGTTGACGGTCAGCACCATGACGATCAGCAGCGTGGAGATGGCGGCGCCGAAGGGCCAGTCGTTGAGTGTCAGGATCTGCTGCTCGATGAGCGTGCCCAAGAGCGGTGAGAAATTGCCGCCAAGGATCTGCGGCGTGACATAGGCCGCCGAACTTAGCGAGAAGACCAGCGATGCTCCGACGGCCAGCCCCGGCAGGCTGAGCGGGAAAACGATCCGGATAAAGACCTTGAGCCTTGTTGCGCCTGCGACGCGTGCCGCTTCCTCGACCGTGCGGTCGATGCGGCCTATCGCGGCTGCGAGCGGCATGACCATGAAGGGCAGATACACATGGACGCAAGCGATCAGGACCGCCCATTCCGTATACAGCAGGACTGGCGGGCTGGTGATGCCAACCTGTTTCAAAATCCAGGCGAACGCGCCGGCCTTGTTAAGGATCGTCTGCCAGCCATAGGAACGGACGACCACATTGACCAGAAGCGGCGCGAGGATCGTGATCGTCACGAGTCTTGCGAGCGACGGGCCGCCACGTGCGATGGCGATGGCCAGCGGGTAGGCGAAGACCATGGCACAGAGACTGGTCAGCAGCGCGATCCGCACGGTCCGCATCAGGATTCTGAAATAAAGATCGGAGGAAAATAGGCGGGTATAGTTTTCGAACGTGATGCCCTCGACCATCACGCCATCGACGCTGTGGGAAGAAAAGCTCGACACGATCATCGAGAGGACCGGCCAGAGGAACCAGATCGCCAGGAACAGAAGCGCTGGAGCAACGAGAAACAGGCCTGTATGGCGGGTCGACGAAAATGCCGTCCAGAACATTTCGGCGGGGCGCGAGAAGCGTCCGGCGACGGGGCCGGCCGCCATTACCTCTTCGCTCTCCCGCGGAGTTTCGAAGGGTATTGTTCTTTCCATGCTTCGCATCAGAATTCACCTTCGGCGGTATCTTGCCTTGCTCTCCGCCTTGACAATCGAGGAGATTCGCGTTGCCGTCTATCGCAGAATGGGCAATTCTCCATTCGAGAAATTAGAATGCCGAAGGATATTGGATGCGCGGATCTCTGGTACCTGCATCGCTACGCTATGCCGATCAGGTCGCTCGCTCCGGCTCGATCCAGAAGGCCGCGAAAGAACTGAATGTTGCGGCATCCGCAATCGACCGGCAGATCCTGCTGCTGGAGGAGGATCTGGGAGTCGAGCTTTTCGAACGCCTGCCACGCGGAATGCGGCTGACGGCGGCGGGCGATGCCCTGATCACGCTCGCTCGTCGCTGGAAAAGCGACGAGCGCCGCGCGGTGACCGAAATCCGGCAGTTGCAGGGTGTCCATCAGGGGCATATGCGGCTGGTCGCCATGGATAGCCATGCCAACGGCTTCCTGCCGCAGTTCATTGAGAAGCTGGCGGTCCAGCATCCGCGTATTTCTCTAGCAGTGGAGATAGCAAGCCCCGACGACGCGTTGACCATGCTCATGTCCGGTGAGGCGGATATCATCGCCGCCTTCAATCTGTCTCCACGACGCGACGTACATGTTCTGTGGAGCGCCGAACTGCCGTTCGGCTGCGTCGTGGCACCCGGCCACGAACTGTCCAAAGTCGCAACGACCAGTCTGCAGGAAGCCGTGCATTATCCGATCGCCCTGCAAAGCCGAGCGCTATTCATCCGCCGCTATCTGGATGCCCGTTACAGTTGGCTTTTCAACGATCCGCAGAAGGCGGTGGTGACCAATTCACTGCAACTCGTCAAGAATCTGGCGCGAAGCGGCCGATATATCGCCTTCACATCCGAGTTGGATGCTGCACCGGAGATCATTGCGGGCTCGCTTCTGTTCCGGCCAGTGCGCGACAAGGGCGCCGAGCCTCAGACCGTAGGCCTGGCGATCGATGCAAAGAAGCCGCTTTCGCGCGTCGGACGTATTGTCGGTGACCTGCTCAAGAGCGAACTCGAAATATGCCTGCGATCAGTTCGCCAGATATCCGAAGTATCGACACGGCTTGATGACCGAGCGACGGGTCCCCCGACGAAAGGGCGCCGCAATTCATGACTGCGACCTTGTTGCGTTCATATCCTCATTCAAGGAGGCCGTGAATTGGACCAATGGTTTGAGCGTTTGACCGAGCCGGTCGCCCTGCCCGAGTTCGCGGCTGCAAGCATCGGCCGGCAAAGCTATACCATCAGGCTCGACGTCGAACTCCCTGAAATCGCCTACGGTGTGCTCTATATGGTGGGCGGCTCGGGAGAGGCCTCTCGGTCTATATGCACTGTCGCGCTAAGGGCTGGCCAATCCTACGGATCGACCGTCTGTCATCTCACTAGATTTGATGGCTGCTTTCAGGACGGCAAGTAAAAGATCCGAACGACCGAGTTGCCGGCGTAAAGCCGCCGAAGCCGATAGTTGAAAAATGTCGGCTTTGTGCGCCTTGTGTCATTTTGCTGACGTCAGGTCCTGCAATATGCGCGGTAGGATTCCCCCCGCCCTCAGATTCTCGACTTCGGCCATCGTCTCGATTGCCGCTGTTGCCACAAATTCATGGATGGTTCCGTCGGCCCGTCGAATGGTTACGTTTACGGGGCAGCGGGGTGCAATGAGAGATTCGTCCGCTTCAATTTCAAGGATATCACCTACCTCCAAGCCCAGTGCTGCAGGACCATATTGAGGTGGCAATCTCATCGGCAGAATTCCAATGCCGATGAGATTGGAGCGATGAATACGCTCGAAGCTCAAGGCCAGCACTGCCCGGACGCCCAGGAGTGAGACACCTTTGGCTGCCCAGTCGCGCGACGACCCCATGCCGTATCTCTCTCCGGCAATGATCACGACAGACTGATCTGCTGCTGCATATTTTTGTGCAGCACTCCAAAGCGGAAGAACCTCTTGCGACGGCCAATGAATGGTCGATCCGGCCGGTATTCCGTCCCCCAACATGTTGTCGACCGTGCGGTTCGTAAATAGGCCGCGAACCATGGCCTCCCAATTGCCGCGGCGAGACGCGTAGACGTTCAGGTCCTTCGGGTCGTCGCCCATCCCGATGAGATACCGGCCGGTCTCGCTCTCCTCAGCTATGGCGCCGGCAGGTGATATGTGGTCGGTCGTGATGTCGTCGCCCAGAACGAGCAGTGGGCGCGCTGTATAGTTTCCAAGTAGACTTCCTGTGCCGACACATGCGAAAGGCGGCCGACGGATGTAAGTCGACGCTTCATCCCATGGAAAAATCGTCGTCTCGGGAGCATCGAGCTCACGCCAGACGCGGCTGGCTTCAGCCTCTTCGTAGGCAGGCGTGTAGTCACCTGCGTCTGCCGCCAAGGCAAGGGCTTCGTCAATCTCGGAACTCTTCGGCCACAGCATCGACAGAGTGACGGCTTCCCCGGTCTGCGAATAGCCGATGACGTCAGTCAAGATGTCGAGGTCAACAGTTCCAGCCAATGCGAATGCAATCACCATCGGTGGCGAGGCCAGGAAGCCCGCCTCGAGCTGCGGATGAACGCGTCCGGGGAAATTCCTGTTGCCGGAGAGGACTGCGACAGGGAGGATGCCACGTTCGGTCATCGCTTTGGAAATCGGCTCCGTCAGCGGACCGGAGTTGCCGATGCAGGTCGTGCAGCCATACCCAACGATCCCAAAGCCCACGGCCTCGAGGTCCGAAAGGATGCCGGAGCGCCGGAGATAACGCTCGGCCGTTGGCGAGCCCGGCGCTAGAGAGGTCTTGACCCAGTGCGGTGGGTGAAGCCCGTATATCCGGGCTTTACGGGCGAGCAGGCCTGCGGCCAGGACAAGTCTGGGATCTGACGTATTGGTGCAGCTTGTGATGGCCGCTATAGCAACAGCACCGTCATCAGGCCCGCCCCCACCAGCGGCCGGCGTTCCATCCTTCTTCATCGGCGCGATGGCAGCTCTGGTCTGGCTGACGGGCAACCGATCCTGCGGCCGGGAAGGTCCGGCAAGACTCGGTTCAACACGAGACAGGTCGATTTCGACAACGCTTGTGTAGCGCGGCGTCGCCTCAGGATCGAACCAGAGGCCGACGCGACGGCAGTACGTCTCCACCAGGCGTATGTGGACCTCCACTCGTCCGGTGGAGCGCAGATAGGCAAGCGTGTTCGTGTCGATCGGGAAATATCCGCTGTTGCCACCGAATTCAGGGGTCATATTCGCAACGACGGAGCGATCGCCGGCCGTGAGTTCCGACACGCCAGGTCCATAGAATTCGACGTATTTGTCCTGAAGGTCGATACGGCGAAGGACGTGCGTCACCACAAGAGCCAGGTCCGTCGCCAGCACGCCATCTTTCAGTTTTCCCGACAGTCTCACGCCGACGACGTCGGGCACGCGAAGGGCAACCGGCATGCCGAAGAAGACGCTTTCCGCCTCCAGCCCTCCCACGCCCCAGGCAAGCACCCCGATGCCGTTGATCATGGGGGTGTGACTGTCGGTACCGATCAGAGTGTCTGGCGCAATCCAGCGCTTTTCTTCATTGGGAACAAGGCTCACCACCGTCGCCAGCTTTTCGAGGTTCAGGGTGTGCATGATACCCGTCCCGGGAGGATGGACGTGAAAGTCCGCCAGGGTACTGGTCGCCCATTTCATGAAGCGGTATCGCTCAGCGTTCCGTTCGAACTCACGCGCCATGTTGCGCTCTAGTGCGCCCACGCCACCAAAGAAATCTACCGCCACTGAGTGGTCGGTGGAGACGTCGACGCGCACTACGGGATTGAGCAGTGCCGGATCAGCGCCGGCCTCCGCAAGCGCAGAACGCATGCCGGCGATATCGACAAGGGCCGGACCGCAGGTCGTGTCATGCATAAGAACGCGGTTTGGCAGGAACGGGATCTCCTGGTCGCTGGTGCCGGTATCGATCCATCCGAGGATTGCCGCCTTCGCCCGTTCAGCATCTTGTCCCGCGGTACGAAGCACGTTCTCCAGCAAGATGCGATGGATATAGGGAAGGCGTTCGAGCTTATCGCCGGCCACCTGCGGCAGGTCGATGAAGTCATATTCCTCATTCTCGATGGTGATTTTCTCTGTCATCATTGGCTCTGCACTTCCGCATGTAGTCGTTGGTGGCGATTGCGATCTGGAGCTAAGACCTCCATTTTTTCATTATATGATCATATGGTGCATTTTGAGAATCGCCGCACTCTCACCTCATCCGTCTCACCGGAATCTCAAAACAGCTAGTTGGCATGCGAATTAGACCTGCGGGGCCTTTATGCGACCTGCGCCCATAATGTGGGTGTAAAGAAAAGCGGCCGCCTCGGTTCGTCGACCGGCTTCGAGCAGGTCCAGGATATGCAGATGTTCCGTCGTCTGCCTCGGCAACCGGCTTCTGTCGATCGTGACGTGATACTCGACAAGCCGGCGCAGTCTGTTGATGCGCTTGATGGAATCCAGGAAGAATTCGTTTCCTGCGCAAGCAACAAGCGTCTCATGGAAGTCGTTGTTCGCCTTGAAGATCTCTGCGCGCGACCAGTGTTCGTATCCGCCGTCGCGCAGCGCCGTCTGTGTTTCACGCGCCTTGAGGAAGCCTTCCTTGTTCAGCTCGAACGTCGGCAACAACATGGCCTGCTGCTCGATAACGGCACGAAAGACATAGCCCTCCTCGTAGCTCTGACGGGAAGTGAGGGTTCTTGTAAACGACCATCCGTTTCCTGGAAGCCTCTCGATCCATCCCTCCTCGGCGATGCGATGGAGAACCTTCAAAAGCTTCGTGCGCGGCAGTTCATAGATCCGCATGAGTTCGCTTTCGCTCACACGCTCGCTCAGAGCGCCGGAAAGGCGGTCTTCCGCGATCCGGAAGTAGGCGGCCTCGTCGCCCTCCGGATGTTCGCCTCCGTCCTCCTTCGCCACCTCGATCTTATCGCTATCCATCCCGAGGAAATATCCGCGATTGGGTTCAGCACGGACGATGCCCCGCTCTTCCAGCTTGCGTAGCGCACTCATGACCGGCGCACGGGAAACGCGAAACGTATCAGCAAGCATCTGCAACGGCAGGTGTTCGCCTTTTCGCATGCCATTGGCCCGCACGAACTCGATGATGCTCGTGCTGATCTGAGGTGAGAGGCTATTTCTTGCCATGTCCGTCTCGAGCCACTTCTTCTTCACTATGACAATCGGACCAGTTCATCCTGCTCATGACTTAGTCGGCACGAGCCGCCGCGCGTCAATCCTCGTCGTGCTGGAACCGCGACAACCCACGGAAGATAAAGGGCGCAATCAAGGCGATCGTCGCAATGGCGATCATGATCGCGGAGCTGGGATGCTGGAACAGTATCATTGGATCACCAAGGCTCATCTGCAAGGATCGACGCAGCGCGTTGTCGGCGAGCGGGCCTAGGATCAGGCCGACAACAGCCGGCGCTATCGGATAGTCGTATCTCCTCATCAGGAAACCGATGACGCCGAATCCCGTCAAAAGGAGGAGCTCCACAACAGAGGGATTGGCCGCTATCGTTCCCATCGACGCGAAAACCAGAATGCCAGCATAAAGCCATGGCAACGGGATCTTGAGCAGTTTCACCCACATGCCGACCAGCGGGAGGTTGAGGACGAGCAGCATGACATTGGCAATGAAGAGACTTGCGACTAGCCCCCACACCAGATCGGCATGCTGGGTGAACAGCAGTGGACCTGGCTGGATATTATATTGCTGGAACCCGGCGAGCATCACTGCGGCGGTCGCCGACGTCGGTAGCCCGAGTGTCAGAAGCGGGACGAGTGTGCCGGCTGCCGATGCGTTGTTGGCAGCCTCGGGCCCGGCTACACCCTCGATTGCGCCCTGACCGAACTCCTGAGGCTTCCTGCTCAGCCTGCGTTCGATGTTGTAGCTGAGGAAGGTCGGGATTTCGGCACCGCCGGCCGGCAATGCGCCAATCGGGAAGCCGAGAACGGTTCCGCGAAGCCAGGGCTTCCAGGAGCGTCCCCAGTCTTCCTTCGTCATCCAGATCGACCCTTTCACCGGAATGGGCTTTTCCGGCTTATGGAGGTGGCGGGAGGCCACCAAAAACGCCTCGCCGATTGCAAACAGGCCGACCGCCAGGGTGGTGACTTCCACGCCATCGAGGAGTTCTGGAACGCCGAACGTCAGCCGGGCCTGTCCGGTGAGCTGATCGATCCCCATCAGGCCGAGCCAGAGGCCAAATGCCAGGCTCGTGAGACCGCGCATCGGCGACGAACCGAAGGTCGCAGAGACGGTCACGAATGCGATCAGCATCAGACCGAAGTAGTCCCAGGGACCGAATTTCACGGCAACCTTGACCAGTATCGGAGCCAGAAAAGCAAGGCCAAGGGTGGCTATGAGAGCGGCTACGAACGATCCTATCGCCGCGGTTGCAAGTGCCGGACCGCCTCTGCCCGATCGGGCCATCTTGTTGCCTTCGAGGGCCGTAACGACCGAGGCACTTTCACCGGGTGTATTCAGAAGAATTGCAGTGGTGGAACCGCCATACATGCCCCCGTAGTAGATCCCGGCGAACATGATGATCGAGCCGCCCGGATCGAGCTTGAATGTCACTGGCAATAGCAATGCGACGGTCAACGCCGGACCGATCCCCGGCAAAACGCCGACAGCCGTGCCAATCATCACGCCGATCGCAGCATAAATCAGGTTTGCGGGCTGGATCGCAAGCGCAAAGCCCTCGATGAGGAAGGAAATGGAATCCATCTGACGAACCTCAGAAAAGCTTCTCGAGCGGGCCTTGCGGCAGCGCAAGCGTCAGCAGCTTGTTGAACAGTAGGAACACGAACACGCCGATAGCGGCCCCGAGACAGAGGTCAACTAGGAACGCTCGGCGGCCGAAAGCGTGGGCAGTCAGAGCGAAGAGCAGGGTCGACCCGAGGATGAAACCACCGCCAAGCCATATCGAGCCAATGAGCCCACACAATGCGAGGCCGATCCAGCCAACGGCCTTCCAGTCCGCGACTTCCACTTCGACATTCGAGGGCTTGAACGCGGACACCAGATGCCCGACCGCAAGAACGGCAAACAGGAGGGCGACGAAATAGGACGCGGCACTCGCGCTCATTCCGTAGGCCGCGCGGGTCGTCATCTGACTGGCGTCCCAGTAGGTGATCACTGCTATCGCGAACAATACGATGGCAATCACCGCCGGGGGACGGTTCGGAGTGTGGATCGGTCTAGGAGTCATTGTGTCCTCGTCGCAAGCGGGAGGAGCAGAGCCCCTCCCTTCCAGCGTCACATCAATCGGCAAGGCCAATGGAGGTCAGGATGGACCTGACGCGGTCATTCTCCGATGCGATGAAAGTCTTGAATTCATCGGTGGGCGCGTAATAGTCGGACCAGCCGCGGGCCTTCAGGATTGCCTGCCACTGTTCCGATTTAACTGTGTTGTCCACGGCGGCCTTGAGCGCATCGAGATCAGCACCCTGGACATCCGGACCGGCGAAGATGCCGCGCCAATTCACCAGCTCGATGTCGAGGCCCTGCGCCTTGAGCGGCTTCGCTTCTATACCTTCGATCGGTTCCGGATAGGAGATCGCCAGTGCCCTCAGATCGCCGGACTTGATCTGGCCTTCCCATTCGCCATAGCCGGAAACACCGGCAGTAGCCTGGCCGCCAAGCATTGCCGCGAGAGACTCGCCACCACCGGAATATGCGACGTAGTTGATCTTGGCCGGATCTGCCCCGGCCGCCTTGGTCACCAGAGCTGCCAGAATATGGTCAGCACCACCAGCCGACCCGCCGACCCAGATCGTCTTGGCGACGTCCGTCTTGATGGTGGCCAGGAGATCGTCGATCGTTTTGATGGGGGAGTCCTTTGAGACCACAATGACGAGAGGATCGCCGGTGAGGCGCGCGAGAGGCGTTACCTGCGTCAGGTTGACCGGAGACTTGTTGGAAATGCTAGCGCCTACAAGGGTAATGCCAGCGACCAGCAGTTGATTGGGGCTACCTTTGGCCGATCCAATGAACTGGGCAAGGCCGACAGTCCCACCCGCACCCGGAACGTTGACCACCTGCACGCTCTTTGCGTTGCCCGTCGCCATCATAGCCTCCTGCAGCGAACGGGATGCAGAGTCCCAACCGCCACCCGCACCCGCAGGGGCCGTGATTGTCAGCTCGAGATCCTGTGCAGTTGCCGAAAGGCTTCCGAAACTAAGAACGCTTCCGACGATGGCGGCCATCAAACCGTATTTCATAAAATTGCGCATCGCGATTTCTCCTCCTCGCATCGCGGGGCTCACCTCCTGAGCCGGACATCGCAGAATTTGCATTATATCGTTATAAAAGTAAATATGGGAAATTAGACATTCATGCCCGGTGCCCACCAGCTGAGCTCTAGCCAGATGATCGGTCGCCGCGGCCGGTAAGAAGCGGAAATTATTGCCGCCAACCGACCCGGTTGCCTAGCTCCAAAGCCAGGGCACAAAAATTGCGTTCGAGGCAAAGCGGACCGGGCGGCTTGCAGGATCCTCACAGTGTTGGGCGAACGGCCGGAAGGAGGGCGCGAAGCCGTATCGAGTCCTCTATGTCAGCTTCGGGCCCAAAAGCGGATACGTCAGTTCCGGTATCGCCTACGTGAATCCAATTCCGTCGAGCGCTTTTTTGGATCGAAGAGATGTGTCACTGGTTTCCAGCTTCCGTGCATATCGGTTTGCCCCGGTGCGAACCCCGAGTACGATCAATCTGACAGCACATATAGGTCGACGCGCCTCTGCCTATTCCGGACGCTCGTGGAGCCCAGGTATTTGAGGCCGCAGGCGCTGCCGACCGCAAGTAGCCCCACAGCGCCGCCCCCGCCATCAGCGACGCTGCGACGGTCCGGCCATACACCGCGAGCTTGATTCCCCTCCGCTCAGCGAATGCAAGTGCTCGACTCGTCGGCTCGGCCAGCGTCGGCGTATCGGTTTCCAAGGCATATCTCCGGACACTTGATGTGGTCGCCGGGGTGCGTGAAAGTCCTATGGCGGTACAAGAGCGCAAACTTTGTAATTTGGACAATCCTGTGGCAGCAGAACTGCGCCGAACGCAAAACAATCAGCTCCTTTAGCGCTATTTCCAGGGCTTCGAGGTCGATGCGCCCTCCGAACATTATCGAAAAAGTAATCAACAATTCGTGATTGATTAGGACAGCTAATAACCTCATCCTGTTCGCGCCGACTAATCCGGTCAGCCTACTCGGGATATCGTTTCTCATCGCAATCCTCGAGAGAGTATGATGAGACCCGAATTCAAAACGCTGGCGACCGTACTGACATTTCTGTGTGGTCTGGGAGCATCGATGCCGGCTTCGGCTTCGGCTTCCGACGTCACGAAGCCTGAACCCCTGGTCATACAGGAGCAGGGCAGCTTCGCGGTCGGCGGCACGGTGTCGACCACACCCGGGACTTACGACAACAACGCGCCGACGGCCGAAGGCCAGACCCTGCACGGCGACCACGCCTACGTATTCTATCAGGCTCCGCAGAATCCGAAGCCGCTCCCGATTGTCATGCTCCACGGAGCCTATCAGTCCGGACGTAGCTGGGAGACGACACCGGACGGCCGCGAAGGATTCCAGAACATCTTCCTCCGGCGCGGCTACTCGACCTATATCGTGGACCAGCCGCGCCGAGGCCGCGCTGGCAACAGCACGGTCGGCACGACGATCGAGCCAACGCCCTACGACCAGCTCTTCTTCGACCAGTTCCGCATCGGCAAGTGGCCGAACTACTTCAGCAACGTACAATTCTCCCGTGATCCGACGGCGCTCGATCAGTTCTTCCGGTCCGTCACCCCGAACACCGGACCTTTCGATGCCAACGTGATCTCGGATGCCATGTCGGCGCTGTTCGACAAGACTGGACCTGGAATCCTGTTCACGCATTCTCAGGCAGGCGGCCCGGGATGGCTGACGGCAATCAGGAATCCGAACGTCAAGGGCATCGTGGCGCTTGAGCCGGGTAGCGGCTTTATCTTCCCCGAAGGCGAGGTCCCGGCCGACATGCCGAGTGCTGCCGGCACGCTCAAGGGCGAGGCCGTTCCTGCGGCCGACTTCGAGAAGCTGACCCGCCTGCCGATCGTCATCTACTACGGCGACAACTTCCCGACCGAGCCCACCGCCGAGCGCGGACAGGACAACTGGCGTGTCCGGTTGGCGATGGCGAAGCTCTGGGTCGCCGCCGTCAACAAGCATGGCGGCGACGCGACGCTCGTCCACCTGCCGGACATCGGCATCAAAGGTGGCACGCATTTCCTGATGTCGGACCTGAACAATGTCGAGATCGCCGATCAGGTCTCGAAGTTCCTCGCCGACAAGAAGCTGGACTGACCCGGCAGCACGCCCCGCGCACGTCCGACAAACTGAGGATACCTACGATGACCGACGAAATCATCAACACGAAGAGACGTGAGTTCCTCGGAGCATCCGCCCTCTTCATCTCCGGGGCAATGTTAGGAGTTTCAACCATGGCAACCACCAAGGCTGTCGCAGCCGACTACAAGCAGAATCCTTTCACCCTCGTCTACGATGGTGCGATCACCAGGAACGAGCCGGGCAAGGTCAACATCCATCCGGTGAAGTACAAGCTCAATGGCCTGGACATCGTCGCCAATGTCTACACCCCGGCCGGCTACGATCCCAACAAGAAGTACCCTGCAATCGTCCTCGCGCATCCCAACGGAGGCGTGAAGGAGCAGACAACAGGCCTGTATGCCCAGCGTCTCGCGGAACGGGGCTTCATCACGATCACGGCCGACGCCGCCTATCAGGGGGGAAGCGGCGGCGCACCACGGAGCGTCGACAAGCCTCAGTACCGCATCGAGGACATCCATGGGATGGCCGACTTCATTAGTGGCTTCCCCGGCGTCGACACCGCACGGCTTGGACTGTTCGGCATATGCGGCGGCGGTGGCTACTCGCTGGCTGCTGCCAAGACCGACAAGCGATTCAAGTCCGTAGCGACGCTCAGCATGTTCAATTCGGGACGCGTCCGCCGCAATGGCTTCCAGGACTCGCAGATGGATTCGATCCAGAAGCGGTTGCAGCAGGCATCCGCGGCCCGTACCCAGGAGGCTGCGGGCGGAGAGATGATCTATGCGGGCGACGCCAATCTGACGGACGCGCAGATCGATGCCCTCCCATTCGATCTCTATCGTCAGGGCTACCACTACTACTGGCGCACCAATGCCCATCCCGGCTCGACCTTCAAATACACGATGAGCAGCCTGATGGACTTGATGCGCTGGGATGCCACAGACGAGATCGAGCTGATTGACGTCCCGCTGCTGATGATTGCAGGCAGCGACGCTGACACCCTTTACATGACCGAAGACGCCTTCCCCAAGGCCACTGGCACCAAGGACAAGGAACTCTTCAAGATCAAGGGCGCGAAGCACATCGAGACCTACTGGGTTCCCGAATATGTCCAGTCGGCGCTGGACAAGCTGACACCATTTTTCAACCGAACGCTGGTCTGAGGTGGAACCCGATGAAGCATCTCCTCCTGAACACTTTCCTCACCGTCGGCATCGTCGTGGCGGCGATGCCGGGCGCTGCCTGTGCCCAGTCAAATAGCGAAGCAAAGGACAGCCCCGTGACCTCTCGAGCTCAGCAGTTGATGGGTGGCACCGCGCCGAAACTGGCGGAACTAACCGATGACGTCCTCTACAAAGACATATGGGAACGCCCCGAGCTATCCAAACGCGACAGGAGCCTTGTGACGATCTCGGCCCTGATCGCGCTCAATCGCCCCGATCAGCTTCGCTCTCATATCCGCCTGGGGCTGCAGAATGGCCTGACCAAGGAGGAGATCGTCGAAACGATCACCCACATGGCGTTCTATTCAGGATGGCCGAGTGGCGTCTCCGCCGTCGCAATCGCCAAAGATGTATTTGCGGAGAAGTAGTCCATGAACACCAGATCGATGCTCACCGCCGCCGTGGCCTTTAGCGCCTCGGCAGCTCTCGCCGAACCTGATCGTGCCGTCGTAGTCACCCACTCCGGCTCTCAGGTCGCCACCGCAGGGTCTCCCCAGAACTTCACCGGCTCCGTCAAGGTGCAGTCTCGCTTCCAGGCCTCGCCGCCCGCCCGAGTCGGCGGCGGCCTCGTATCCTTTGAACCCGCCGCCCGCACCGCCTGGCACACGCACCCGCTCGGCCAGACGCTGATCGTTACGGAAGGAACGGGACGCGTCCAGCACTGGGATGGCGACATCCAGGAGATCGGGCCTGGCGACGTCGTGTGGATTCCTCCCGGTGTGAAGCACTGGCACGGCGCTTCGCCGGAACAAGCGATGTCGCACATCGCCATCGCGGAGGCCCTGGATGGAAAGACGGTCGATTGGATGGAACACGTGACCGACGAGCAGTATAGCCCGAGCAACGGAGATGCGGATGAATAGGATCATCCACACGATCGGAGCAGCCGCCTTCGTGGCGAGCGCCGTGATCCTCGTTGGCGTGCAGGTCCACGCCGAACCAACCCGGGCAACCATGCCGGACATTGACAAGCTCGTCCACTACACCACCGTCGAGCGTGGCGAGGTGACTGAGCATATCATGACCACGCGCGAGGCGATCGAGGCCGTCAAACGCGGCGAGCCGATCCCGAATGGCACCCATGTCGCACTGGTTGACTACCGCGAGGGCAAGGTCTTCCGCTACTTCATCATGGAGAAGGGCGAAGGCTGGGGACAGGATTACGACGAGAACCGCCGCACCGAAGACTGGCAGTTTCAATGGTTCAAGCCGGACGGCACCATCAACATGGACGAGAACACGGCCCGTTGCCAGCGGTGCCATACGTCGCGGTCCGACAGGGACTTCCTGTACACATTCAACGACATGCGGCGGTTCGAATTCGAATGAACGGCATCTTCCGCGTCCGCCTGATCCTTGATTTCATCGAAGTCGGATTGATTGTCGCCTGCCTTGCCTATTGGTGGCTCGACAACCTTTACGGCAAGCCGTTCTCCCAGAAGAGCCTGACGAACCATATGGCCGTTTGGTGCGAGCAAGCCGGTATCCCACCCGGTTACACCCTGCATGGACTGAGGTCGACCTTCGCCAATAAAATTGCCGAGGGCGGCGCCGATCCCTTCGCCGTCCAGAAAGCGTTGGGCCACAGGAATTTTCGAACAACTCAGATCTATCTCAAGAAGCTAGACGCGACGCCCATGGCTGTACGAGCTGCGGACGCGGCGGCACGAAGAGTGGCGCAAATTCGAAGGATTCGAGATAGTGAAAAGTAGCCCGATCCGAGAGTCACTTATCGATTTGTGACTCGTTTGTGATTCTTGTGGTTAACCCATTGAAATGGGATAAAGATGGTGGGCCCGGAGGGCCGCATAATACATCGCAAAAACAAATGGATAACCGGACGGTTAGCCAGCAGAGTTTCCCCTCTGTTCCCGATGTTTGCCAACCGTCTCGATCGGTCAGCCGCGGACCGCAGCGCAAAGGTTCGAGACAGAAGAATTCTCCGCAAAGGCTCCAATCCCATTTAAAATAAATAATATCAATTACATGTACGCGTTATGGACATTTGTAGTTGCCACGGAATTGCTACGCTTTTTTCAAAAGTGTCCAGCCAGGTGAGCCGCAACTAAATCTCCAGTTGACTTCGCCCGCTAGAGAGAACATTTATAGAACATCGAAAAGGTGCTCCGATGGCAATGGCTGAGAAATATATCGTCCTTCCCTTTAAGCGCGTTCGAGGCGGTCTAGCGCCCGGGGAAATGCGTGCTGCATCAACCGCTGCTGGCGCCGAGAAGGTGGCCTCCGCCATGGCGCCCCGCCACATCGGCGTAGCCGCCTATGCGGTCCAGGTAGACATGGAAAGCGGCAACATGAGTAGCCCCCGACTTCTAGCTCAGTTCGGTGAAATTGGAGACCTGACTGCATAAGTCGACACTTCCCTGCGCCATCCAACCACCTGTGGTGGGGCTTCCCAAACTCACGCAACCCGTTATAACAGCGCGTGAAACTCGCCGGTGAGGGGAAAATGGCGCGCAAAATTAAGATATCGTCTTCTATTCTCAACATCAGGCTGCATCCACACAGCCCTGAAATCTACAGTTCGTTCATCAAGGATGCTTATGATCTGAAGAGGATCATTCGCCTGCACGGCGATCGGCACGGTATTATTTCTTTCCTTGATAGAAGTAGAGCGGATCGCGGCATAATCACTGGGACCATAACAACATTCGTCGTTGTGGAGATTGACGGTGATTGGTTTGATACAGAAAAACTTTCTGAGGCTACGGACACGCAGGTATCACAAGTTAGCATTCCAGAAAACCTGCACCCGAATTCAGCCCAATTTTTGTTTCACTTTGACATCAATCGGCATAAAATTTATGTCCAAAACTACTCAAGAGGTAAGGTTCTAACGCCTTCTCAGGGGTTGCTGTTCTTTAATTCTTTGGCGCAGTCAATAGAAATGACTGAGAAATATAATTACGCAAATATCACATTGGTACAGAGTAAGGATGGGCTTAAAAAGCTATTCAAATTGGACAGGATTGATCGTATTACCATTACAATAATGAAGCCAAACGCGGACATTTTATCAGACGACTTCGAGGCGCAAATTGAAGCACATCTAGCGGAGTCGCACGCTAAGAAACTCTCCATTACATACCACGCAGAGCCTGGCGAGTCGTTGGTGCCAACTCCCGATATCAATACGTTGAGCGACGCTGCACTGGAGAATGGCGACGTCGAAGTCGCAGGCCGAAATGATGGTGCTAGCGTCCGAATGTCTACCAGCGAAATTCCGCGCGTCTTGCAGGATAGATATGATCCAGACCTAACGACTGAGAGTCAGGCGTTCACACGTCTAGTTACAGAGGGGGCAGACGGAAACTAGTGTCCGCTAAAAGTCAACTCATTGCCTTCAAGCGCTCACTGCAACGCTACTTCCATGCCTATGGTGGTTGGGCGGACACGGTGTCATCACCGCTATTCCTCCTCTCCATTATCATTACCGCGATAAGCTACAGTCATTGGATAAGCCCCGACTGGCTTCCTTTGAGCCAGTCACTTGTGCCAAGCCTTTTGGGGTTTAGTCTGGGAACGTATGCGTTGCTTTTCAGTCTTATGACGGGGCGTTTGAAGCGCGCGCTGAAGCTGGTAAAGAATAGTCGAAATATAAGCTATCTTGATGAAATTAATGCCACTTTTTTTCATTTTATCATGGTTCAGGTGATTTGTCTGGTGTGGGGTGTTCTCTATAGTGGAAGATGGCTGGTGGATCTCATGGAGATAACTTCTCCATACTTCGAGTATCCTGAGGCTGCGTTTTTCTACCTAGCTGCGACTGGGTCTTTTATAGGGCACTTTTTTCTGGTGTATTCGATTCTTCTCGTCATAGCTTCTGCTCAGATTGTTTACCGACTGGCTTCGATCACCGACCCCGCAGACAGCTGATACATAGTTCGGAGCTGGCGACGAAGCGGTGAGGGAAAGCCTTCTTCGTTATATGTGATTGCGGCGTTCGAGACAGAAGAGTTCTCCGCAAAGGCTTCAATCCCAATGGCTTGCGCATTTGTGGGGCAGAAAATCTGGCATTGATATCCCTATGCTATTTTTCTTCGGCGTCCCACAAACGCTGCGATTGGCCGGCCATTGACATACCTCGACAACGAGAACATTTATAGAACAAATGAAGAGGTGATCCGATGGCAATGGCTGAGAAATATATCGTCCTTCCGTTCAGGCGCGTTCGCGGAGGCCTAGCGCCCGGCGAGATGCGCGCCGCGTCAACGGCCGCCGGCGCCGAGAAGGTGGCCGCAGCAATGGCGCCGCGTCACATCGGTGTCGCCGCGTACGCAGTTCAGGTCGATATGGAAAGCGGCGACATGAGCAGTCCCAGACTGCTAGTGCAGTTCGGCGAGATCGGTGAGCTGGCTGCGTAGAAGCTGGATAAACCTGACCAAGTTTTGACTGATCGCGGAGGGGCGGGCAGAACCGCTTTAGTTCCGCCCGCTGGGGCCGAAACTACGCCGAGCGCGGTCCGTTGCTGCTCGCAGCGGAAGATTGCGCCCATGGCGGGGCATCGCCCGTGACCTGCGTAATCGCTTCGCACACAGACTGGCTGAGAGCGCTCAACGCCTTGTAGTCGTCTCCGGATGTTGTCAGTTCCCTGCATATGTCCTGAAGCGCGCCATGCAGCACGGTCGCTGCGCGCATGAACTTTTCGCGCTCACTGCCGTACATTTCCAGGTGTCGGGAAGATCGTCGAGCCATTGGCTGGTTCCTCTTGTTTTCGTCGGGCCGCATGCCTCCATGAAGTCATGCCACAGCGAGAACGAAAATGGAACATCTACAGTGAGCGACAGGGCGAGCCGCGCGCCGTCCCACATGGATCAAGTCCCCTCATGATGGCACATTGTGGCGGCGAATAACGACGCGATGGCGGGAAGGCACTTCGGCATGACCCAACATGACGTCGCGGATATTCTCGCTCACGAGGAATTCATGCGGAAGCGAAGGGCGGGTCTGATTTGAGGCGCGATCTATGTGGCTCTACGAACTACGATAATCGGCTCTTCGAAACGTCGAAGCTGCGGCAGACCTGTACTATTTCTTCGAGGACAACGCGCTCGGGCGGGATCCGCATCTCGAACCCGCCATCCGGATTCGACTGTTTGCTCTCGCCTCCCATGATCGGAACCACCTGAAAGTCGTCGCTCCTGAACGGGGAGTTTCCCGCGATACGGAATTCATAGCCGGGGAAGTGGTCCGAAAGGTATACTGAGAAGCGGTCCTGGGCGCCGATAAATTCTTCCACCCGTCTCGTAGGCGGGACTATGATGAACTGGCTCACTGCTTTCCGCGACATTTTCTTCTCCCCTATTCAGGGTTGAAGAGCATGCTTTCGGGAGAAAGTCGATTCGTTTGCGGTGGAGAGTGTGGCCGGGGCATGCATCTAGCGGTCCCGCTGGGCCAGCTTGCGTGCCGATTCGCAGGGTTGACGAGCCTTTTTCAGTTTGGTGAAATATCCTCGTTCTGATGCGTGCCTGAACTTAACTGCCGGCGGCAAATCCGCCGGTTCTTTTTGGGCCGAGGCGGAGGGTGCGATGCGCGATCCGTGGTGGCTCTACGCGATGCTGGTTGCATGCATTCTACTGGCGCTGGCGAGCATGGTAGGGCATGTGTGGCAGGCGCTCTAGCGGTCCGGCAGAGCCTTGCGTATGATCGCGAGCGCGTCTCGCAAGGAGATCTCGCCGAACTCAGCATTCATATGGACGTAGTCGCGAACGTCGTGCGCCCGGTCCAGCCCCTTTTCGAGCCTGACGGCGCCCACGCAATACTTGCCCTTCGTGAATATGCCGTCGACGACCGTCTCCTCGGGCTGGGGAGCGACGGTGCAGTGCTCCCGCAACCTGTCGAGCATCGAGTTGTAGACATTCATCATATAGTCGCGACCCTTGACGAACCGCCAATAGGCGTAGGACGCGTCGTCGAGGGCGCGTTCGCTGACGAGGGGGCAAGGAATGTAGAAGACAGGCGCGGACGTGATCGCGTGCACATGCTCGACATTCTGGACGGCGCCCGAAGCGGAATAGAAGTACTCGGTCGCGGCCCGCAGGTACGACTCGGATATGGGCTGAACGCTATGCTTCAGGGTCTCGATCATGTCCGGCAGCCGGTGGTTCTTGAACATGTGCACGAGACGTTCGTAGCTCAGCCCCATGCCGATCAGCAGGAAGGCGTCATAGTCGCCGGTAATCCGATCGAGGCCGCCGGAGGTCCAAAGAAGCGACTCGCGGACGCGGTCATTGTCGGGCACGATCGCACCGTCCTCGACGTGCAGGCGGCTGACGACGCCCTTGATCCCGCCGAAAAAGGTGATCCTGACGTCGGGATAGTCCTGCTTGATCGCCTCCCAGGCCAATTTGAAGGCCGCCATGTGGGAATTGCCGAGAATACAGATATTGAGAGACATTATTTCGAAAACGCCTTCAGGAGTGCTTCCTCGCAAACAACATCCTCTTGCGACGCGGTGCGCAGACGCTTGCCGTCCAGCGGCGGATGCTCGCTAAAGAAGTGCCGCATGACCATGGCGACGGCCCTCGGCTGAACCTCGCGCTTGTCCTCCTCGAAACGCGCCGCTCCGAGAAATGGCGTGCTCAGCAGTTCGAAGGAGGGGAAATAGTCGACGTCGGCAAAATCCTCGTAGAGCTGCGCAGCGGCGGCACGAAGGACAGCCTTGGATCGAACAGTGGCCGCGAGCACATGCGTATCGACCGCGGACACGGCAAGCGGCACCGGAGAGACGGTCACCAGGAACTTCATCTCCGGGTTGAAGCTGTGCGCAATCTTCCGAAACGCGACAAAATCGTCGTAGACGTCCTGGACGCGGAAGTTCACGAAGGCATGCGCGCTCTCGTCATAGGAACCGACCAAGCGCCCTTCGATCGGCGTGCCGGGCGCCTGCGCATAGACGAGACCGGAGCGCCTGCTCATCCAGGCTTCCGTAAGCCCGAACGTGAAGACGAAGAGCTTGGCCCTTTCCAGGAGCCGCCGGACACGCGAAACGTGGTCCGCGCGCTGCAGGAGCACCTCTTGAGGTGAAGCGAGCCCCTTCGGCTCGACGCTGGGTCGCAGAGCGTCCCAGTAGCGGTTCGCCCGGCTCCAGACGAGATCGTCGGCATCCGGCTTCATCAGGCCCGCCGCCTCCTCCGCAAGCTGGCGAAGGCGCCTTGTGGTATAGATATTGCCGTAGCGCGCGGAATAGGTGTCATAGCCGAACCGCTTTGCCACCATGCCGGCGACGGAGGGCAGGCCCGGCTCGAGGTCGAGAACCGTATAGCCGTTCAGCTTCAGGTTCTTCGCCACATGCTGGGCGAAACAGCTTCCGGCGGTGGCAGTGTCCAAGCCTTCGATCGAGAACTTCTTCGTATAGATGTTCTCCACCGACTTGAAATCGGCCGGCTGCACCGCCTTCGACCAGAACTGGCGGTCGGGAAGACGCATGTACGGCGATGCTTTCGGCTGGGTGTCCGGCGCTCCGACCGGCTCGACATTCTTGGAGTCCCTCATGACCGCCACTACGACTACTTCCGATACACTGTGACCCGGACCACCCCGAAAGAAAACGCCGAGCGGTGGATTTTGGCGAGATCTATCGTCTCGCCAATATGAGGTCAACCGCAAGCCGCCGCCGCGGTCCCCCATTGGCGCGGCCGAGCCGTTTCATCCTTTGCCGATGATCACCATGCCAATTCGCCTGACCGCATCGGCGAAGGTGACGCCGAGCACCATCCCGCCGATGCCGATCACGCCGAGTGCGCCGATCCCCATCAGCTTCCAGCGCTTCACATCGTCGGTGACCGGCTTCATCTCGGAGACGTCTTCTTTTATCTCCGACGAAACCGCCTCGAGAGTGCCGACGCGCGAGACCAGTTCGTCCATTCGCTTGTGGACTACCGCCCGGCTCGCGTCGGACTTGTCCTCCGATCGCCGGCCACTTTTCTCCATCCGCTGCATGGATTGCTGCAACCCGCGCATACCCTCCGCGAGTTCGCCAAGCTGACGGTGTACATAGGCATCCTCATTTGGCGACATGTCTGCTCCTGGTTGTCACGGGATATTGACGCCCGCGACACGAATTTCCATCTTAGTATCGTTTTTCGGGGCGCCACGGGCTGACGCCCCGAAGAGGGAGAAACGTCATGATCCATCGTCACCTTCCGAATGAAGGCTTCATCGATCCTGCAGGTCTCTCGATGCTGGGGGACGTGTTCGACGAAGTGTGCCGGCAACGGCAAATCGTGGCTGAGAGCGAGCCAGCATTCGCTCTGGCCAAGCAACTGCTCAGCCTCTACCAGCAGGGTATCCGTGATCGCGAGAAGCTGCTCGCGATAGTCGAACCGCCCGATCAGGACTTGTTCGCAGGCGCGATGTAGGTCAGCACGGCCGGCAGCAGCGTCGTGATGGCGTAGAGCGCGAGATAGCCGTACCAGGGCGTGCCTTCCGGCATGAACGGCAGGCCGATGGTTCCGGTTGCTGCACCGCCGGCTGCTGCTGCGATGGCTTTCGAGATCTTCTGCATGGTCAGTCCTTTCAGGGCTTGAGGAAAAGAGTACGTTCGGATGCACGGCGCTTGACGAGGCCCGGCATTGTCTTGCCGGCCGCCTTAACCCACACGCCGAACTGATCGGCCGCGCCCGGCCGATCACCGGCATTCAGCTTCTTGACGAGCGTGGATTTCGAGAACGCGCCGACGCCGATGTTGAGGGCCAGCGAGACGAGCGCGTCGAACTCGTTCTGGTTCAGCGGCACCTTTACGGCGGAGCGAACGCCGGCCTCGAATGTCTTGAGGTCGCGCGACAGGATTTCATCGCTTTCCGCCGCGGTGATCCTCATGCCCTTGACGACCTTCGGGGGGCCAGCGGCACTCGTATGGCCGACGCCGATCGTCCAAGGCTCCCCGCCCGTCGCCGGGTCCGGATATGCCGTCAGGACATTGTCCTCGTGAGCGGTGATAGCCTTGCGGCCGGCCGGGCTGGTTGCCATCACTCCGGCGGGGATCACGGCCGGCGCGGCCTTGGCTCGCAGGCGCTCCCATGTCTTGGGACCAGCGATGCCATCGACCGCCAAGCCTTCCGCAATCTGGAAGATCCTGACGGCGGCCTTGGTCTTTGCCCCGGCGATGCCATCGGCCGGACCAGGGTTATAGCCAAGCGCGGTCAAGCGCCGCTGCAGATCCTGCACGGTCGTGTTCATAGTGATGTCCTTTTGAAGATGGTTTGGCTTTAAATTTCGGGCGCGTTGTGACAAATGGTCAGTGGGTAAAAGGGGCCGAGATGACCGACGAACTCATTGCCGCAGCAAAGCGAAAACACGACTGCCGCGATGGCGCGGGCGCCCACCGCGCCCAGCACAAGATGTCGACGTCCTACAATCGGTATCCGACCATCTTTCGCAGCAGCCAGGCGTGGGCCGTAAACAAGTATGGGCCATCCATGAATGGCGGCGCCCTCAAGATACTGTCATTCGGCTGTAGCGATGGCTCGGAGGTGGCGACCCTGCGGGCGTACTTCCCTTCAGCCACCATATTTGGATGCGACGTCGACCCGATCCCGTACTCAAAGAATGTGGTCGCTCGTCGCGCCGGGATCTATTTCGACAGCACGCCCGAAACGATCGCGGAAAACGGCCCATTTGATTTGATCTTCGCTCACTCTGTGCTTTGCAAGCACCCAGTGGCGCTCTCCATCCAGGCAGAGTTTCCGTTCGATCAATTTGAGGCGCTCGTCGGCCCGCTACATTCATCACTCATTGATGGTGGCCTGATTTCCATCTTCAACGCGAGCTATCTGTTCACGGACTTGGGGATCTCTGAAGGGTATCGACCTGTTCGAACTCCCGAGATCTATACGAATGGCAGAAACCCCAAGTGGTCCCGGTCCTACGAAGCCCTGACCAGTATCGGCGCAGGTCGGCTATCAGTCATCGAAAGTGATCAAGTCAGCTCCAATGATCTCCGGGACTGCCTATTCGAAAAGCAACCGGGATCGGCCATCGATCTTGAGTGGGGTGCCCCCGAGCCGAAGGGCGCGCAACAGGTAGCGAAGAGGACATACCTTAGCGATCGAGACGAGCTTCGTGAATCGCTCCATCGCGATGCAAGTGGCGACTACTGGGCTCGCCGCCATTGGATCATAGTTTCCGGCCTCAACTCGACCCAAGCGCTTCCGGCCTGGTGGGAACGCAGCAGCCCCCATCAGTTTTCCAACACCGCCCCATCGATCACAGGCTTGGTGATAACCAGAGACGACTAGATCAGATCCATCAAGGTCGCGAGATTTGCCTCAAACAGCGCTCCGCCAGCCGGCGCTGCGGAGCCCGCGAAATGGACGCCATCGATAGTCGTGAGGCTACCAACGTCCGCGCATTTGACGCGGGGCCTTGTAAGTGGGAGCGATTCCAACACTGCTTTGATGTTCGCCCGCGCCGGTGCGACGGACCCAACGACGACAGGCGCCAACGAGGACAGAATTTTGTCGGCGTCAAGAAAGCCGAGCATTTCATCGAACTGGTCCGGGTAAGTGCCTGCGGAAGTGTCATCCGCCTCGCCCTGCATCCATAGCATAGCGTCCACGAAATGCACCCCTGCCGCGCTAAGGACCGCCTGCATGCGGGTGTACAGGTCAGCGCGGGCATTCCCGTTGACCCACCGTTCTATGGGCATGCCGTTTGCCGCCACGAGGATGATGCGGACATTCTTGCCCGTTCGCATGTGCAGGTGGTGGGCCGCGTGGGCGAAGAAGTTGTTCCGATGCAACCCCGCATCAGGCAGCCGGAAAGGGTCATCGCCCTGACGGCATCGGCCCCATCGGTTTCCAAGAGCGGTCAGATCCAGAATATTGTTGGAGCAATTCCAGACGGAAACATTAGGCGAGATGTTCCACGGCCCTCCGGTCCCCTGGAACCACGCGTTACTCTGGCCCATGCAGAGCAGTGTGAGCGTCCCGGGCGACAGGACGGGGTCGAGCCACCAGCCCGACGCATCAAGACGCTCTTCCCCGAGTGTGGCGCTCACGGTCGATCCCATCTGCGCAAAGATGGCGCCGGAGTTGCTGCGAGCGTAAGCGTTGATCCATCTCCCAGTGTGGTTCACGGCCATGCCCCTGACGGCAGGCAGCGTTCCGGGAGCAAAGGGGGAAGGGAATGTCCACACGGACGGAGCTGACGACCGGGCGATATTGAACGCCATTGTGGCGGTGTCCATCAGCGGGCCGTCGCTATGAAGGCACTCCATCCGGCCATTTGCGAACTTCACGAATTCGCCGTTGGCATTGCGTCCACTATCAAAAATCGCGCCACCGGGCATCCGAAACCAAGAAGTCCCGTCGAACTCGAGCGCCGCAATATCACCCCATCGCGAAAGACACGCCACTGGGCAGGAGTGATCGTCGACAACGTTCACCAGGTTGGGAGAATTGTCGGTTTTTTGAACAGCCACGCGGAAGCCCACGGGAGCACTGGGCAGCGATACGGTCAACAAACCGGTCAAGGCATTGGCGGCCATGACCTTTCGATTGTCCGATAGGCCCACCGAGATGATGCAGAACCCGCCCATAGCTTAAAACCACGTCCCGATAGCGCGAGCCGTAGTATTTACCACTGTTGCCGATGTGGCGGATGCGAACTGCCGCAGTATTGCTTGGGTCGTGGTCGGGCTATCGTTTGCCGCCCAACGAGATGTCCCGGCCTCGCAGGCAGGATTTACCGTTGGCGCGACGTTGAATGCCATTGGGAATATCCATATGATGTTCGAGCCAGAGCGGAAAATATTGCCAGTGGCAGTCTGAGTGTCCAGCGTTCCGGCGGCAGAATTCCAGCATTCCTGCACACCATTCGCGCGCCTGATAAATGATCCGTTGGCATTGCTACCGTACACCTCTTCGCCGACCCGATCCGCGATGAGCCAGTTCGTGCCATCGGATACCAGCTTCACCGACTGACCGGGGAGCCGGAGGACGAACGTCGCCGCTCCGTCGATCGTGCCTGCCGCCGGCGTGATCGTGACGGCATTGTAACCGGTGCCTGACTTCTTGATCGTCACCGAGTAGCCGGCCCCGGCCGTCACCGCACTCAGCAGTGAGCAGGCCAGCGCGCCGCTTGTAGCGTCACCGCTCACAAGGGCGCCGTTGTGGGCTGCCGTCACCGAGAACGCGGCAGAGAAAGACGCAGGCACGGGGGCGAGCGCTGCGTTGACGCCGCTCTTCTGAAGGGCTCCAGCAACGTTGACGCTCCCCTCTACCGTCCCGCCCGACTTGTCGAACTTGCCGTCCAGTGCGTCGGCAACCGTGCCGCCGTCGTGAGAGACATCCGTCGACTCCGTCAGCTTGTTGATCTGGTCGACAGTGAGCCGCGCGACCGCACCGTCCATCATCGCGGGAACAGAGTGGAACTTCGAAGGAAAAGGGGTCGTGTCGAGGTCTTCGATCGTTACGCCTTCGGCCATCGGTCAAGCTCCTGCTGAAAAGTGCATGGTGATGGATTGCATCATGTCGTACATGACCACCGCGTTGAGGCCGTAGCGGTCGACCGGGATCGCCGGAGCGGCCCCCGTCATGGCAACCGCGTCCGCACGGCTCGGCCCGGGCGCGAAGATGTTGAAGTCATGGTCGGCGCCGGCAATGGTGTGATTGTAGGAAAGCCGGGCCTTCACCAGGTCGACGACCCTCGGTCGGCGCGCCCAGTCGTAGACATGCTGCATGAGCACGTTGGCGCCGTTGTCGCTTGCGAGCTGGATGTCCGATCCGTTCACCATTGCCCGGAGATCGAGCCGCGCCCTGTTGGCAAGATTTTTGACGGTCGGGACGTTGGCGCCGTTTGTGACGACCCTTGCAAAGAGGATGTCGTCATAGCTGCTGTCCAGCACTTCGTTCGCCTCTGTCGTGGGCGAGCCGCCGGCGTTGTACCCCGCATCTGCGAGATCCTTGGTCTCCGCAATCCATGACCGCGAAAGCCAGAACGGATCGCTTGCAACCCCCGGACGCCCCCGCTCGAACAGCATGGAAGTCAGCGCAGCAGAGATCCGCGCGCGGACATCGGTCGTATCGCCGGCGAGGTTGGCGATACTGACGTCGATCGTGCGCGCGATCGGCGCCGCAGCGACCCCGTCATCCACGCGGATCAGCCGGCGCCGATCGATTTCCGCCTGCACCCCCTCGATGTCGCCGTCGGTCGGGATAAGACCGGGACGCCCCTCGAAGAGGAAAAGCACCGACAGGAAGGACGGATTGTTGCTGCCTCGGAATGCCCAGGCCTTGACCACGCCGGGCACGGAAAGTGCGGCGCGCTCGTAGTCGGCAAGCGTGCCCGCCCCGGGCGGGTTGCGCTTGCGCTGCAAGCCGCGCCGCCTCAGGCTTTCGTCTTCCTCGACGTCCGCCCCCCCGCCCAGGCCGGCGTCGTCGACAGTCCAGGTTGCCGCCAGGTCGGACCAGAGGATCGGGTCGGCCAGCGAAAGGGTCCCGCCTGCGTCACGATTGGAGGTCGCACCCAGCTTTTCCGCCTTGACCGGGATTGTAATCAGGCCGACCGGCGAGGCCGCCGCAGACTGCACCGAGACGTAGATGTCCGATCCGGATGTAAAGCGCACCCCGGCGGGAACGCTGGCGTTCGCGGTCGCGGTCCCCTCGATGCGGCCCGCCGCCGCCGCGGCAGGCTTGCGGTAGATCCCGACGTCCGAGCAGTGCCGCACCAACCACGCGCCTGTCGCCGTCGACAGGAACAGCTGCCGCGTGAGATAGGCCATGCGCAGTTCGAACTCGTGCGACAGGGCGGCGATCACCTTGCCGGTCACGGTCAGGACATTGTTCGCGAGCGAGGCATCAGTGCCCGGCATGTACTCGCGATAGGCGCCCCGCACACGTGCGGAGATTTCAGCCAGCGAGCGGACGGTCCACGCCATCGATCTGCCTCCAGAGAATTTCGAATTTCGTTGCAAAGACCTGAGCGCCGTCGCGGCCATAGAGCGAGACGGAGAGGTCGAGACGGTTGGCGACGCGGTTGACGGTCGCGTTCGCGACGGCACGTGTGACGGCGCCCTGGTTGATCAGCGGCTGCAAGGCCTCGGAAGCGTAAGTTTCCGCGATCGTCTCGATGCCCTCGAGGAGCGCCGAGCGCCGCAGCAGCCAGAGACGGGAGCCGAGCGGCGTCTCGTCAGGGCCGAGGTCGAAGCTGTCGCCGATCCATCCCCGGTTTGCGACGCCGTCCGGCAGCTCGTGCGGCTCGACGCGCCGGTCGGTCATCAGGCAGATCAGCACCTGCGTGGCGAGCCCCTGTTCGGCGCGCAGGTCGCCCGGCGCTTCGACATGGTCGAGCCTGTTGATGGCAAGGTCGCCGGCGAGCCCGTCCCACACCAGATCAGGCGCGCGATAGGGTTCCGCGGCGTCCGGCAGCGGAATGATTTTCAGCACGATAGATCCATCCTTCAGGCCGGCTCGGCCGTGTTAGCCCCGCCAGGCAGGACGCCCCCGTGCACATGGTCGTGGCCGATGTTTTTGCCGTTGTGCGTGACCGCGCCGCCCTGGAAGTCAAAACCGGAGGCGGAAATCGTAAGGGAAACGCCACCCTTTCGGATGACATAGGCCTCGCCGGCAACGTCGATGACGATACCGTCCCCCATGAGGACCTTGATGATATTGCCCTGCGCGTCGTAGAGCGCCGACCCGCCGGACGGCAGGTCCTTCGGGCGATGATCGGCATGCTCCCCTCCCAGCAGGAAGGCCTCGTCCGATTGTGCGTTGGGCTGGAACAGCAATCCCTTCGCGCCCTT
Organism: Mycoplana azooxidifex; assembly: GCF_014196765.1. Taxonomy (GTDB): domain Bacteria; phylum Pseudomonadota; class Alphaproteobacteria; order Rhizobiales; family Rhizobiaceae; genus Mycoplana; species Mycoplana azooxidifex. The sequence continues at coordinate 206,096 of NZ_JACIEE010000009.1, read as the reverse complement.
GATCGGCATCGACGCAAAGCCGTGCGGTTCGGGCCGATGCACGCGCGTGAACCCCTGAGCGTAAGCGCCCCGGCCGTTGACGAATTGCTGCCCGCCCTTTTCCTCGACCGTGCCGTCGAACTCGAAGCGCCTGCCGGTCATTCCTCTTCCCACTCCGCTGTGATGTCCCCCGGCGCCTGGTAGGCCGCAGCCGATTTGCCGCGCGGGTTCTCGCCGCCGTAACCCCGCGGGTCCGCAAGCGAGAGCGTTGCCGTCGTGCCGTCCTCGCTGTCGCCGCTCTGCACCAGTGTCACGCTCTTGATCAGCATCATGCCGTTGATGCCGATCCAGTCGTCTTCGACATGGACGAGATAGTTCGGGGTCCAGACCCGGCCCCCGCTGTCACGCCAGCCCATGACGGTGATTTCCGCCGTCGAGCCGTTCCCTGCCGCACGCTTGGCGCGCCACTCGGCGCGTTTCTTCATGCGGTCGACGGTGCTCTCGCCCTCATGCGACAGGATCAGCGGCCGAGAACGGGCCACGCCGCTGTCACGTACTGTCGCCTGTCCGCGCAGCTGCTGCGATTCCATGCCTTCGGTCAGTTGGCCGCGCACCTTGACGTCCGAATGCCGGCCCTCCTCGGTGAAGGTGGCGGATGCGCGCTCGATGTTCCGCCCGAACACCAGCCCGCCGGAATGGGTCCCGGCCGGCTTCGTGGCAAGCTTCAGCTTCCCCTCGGCGGTATCGTGCAGCAAGATCCCGCGCCCGCGCGCCCGTCGCTCCAGCGTCCCGAAGAGCGTTTCCCCGACACGCAGGCGATGCACCGGCTCTTCCGGGAGGCCACCGTCGTCCTCGATGCCTATCCCGAGCCCGTCGAATTCGCGGCCGATATCGGCAAGGTTCTTCTTCAGAACTTCGCCGGTCGGATGATCGACGGAGCACTCGGTGGCATCGACGGTCCGGGACACGAGCGTCACCACAAGCGACCGCATTTCCCGGTCGTGTTCCGGGGTCACATCCCGCACGTACCCCGTCAGCAGCACGCCACCGGCCGATACCGTCACCGCCTGGCCGGTCCGCACACTGACGGCGGGGCCCGTTGGATCGACGTCGACCGTCGCCGTGCGCACAGCCTCCTCGATCGACATCGACAGGGAAAAGCTCTTGATCGCCGGCAGGCCGGGGATCGAAACGGTTTCCAGCATCTATTCCGCCAGGACGTCAAACAGGGATGGCATCAGCATCGGCGTCGCCGATCGCGCGATGTCGACGACCTGCCGCGCGCGGTTCGCGTCGCCGTAGAGATGATAGGCCGCGACCGTCGAAGGGATCGAGAGCGGCGTCGAGACCTGCGCCATCGGCGCCGCATTCGCAGCGATCTCAGACACGAGCCGCACCGCCACCTGCACGAGCGAGCGCAGCCACGCGTAAAGATCCGGACCAAGCGGAGAGGCAACCGCATAGGCCTCTTCCGCTCTCGCCTGCAGCGTGGATCGCGCCTTGCGGGCCGCCTGTCGCGATGGCCAGCCGATCCGGCCGACCGCAAGCGCCAGCGCAACGGCGGAGAGCAGCACAATCGCATCGCGACTGGCGCCGGCATCGAGGTCGACCTCTGCCAGCGCGGCATAGGCCGGCTCGTCATCGGCATTCTCCGCGACAATCCGCACGAGATCGATGACCTCGGCCGCGAAGGCCGCGGCATCGAGGGCCGCCGCTGCATCCACGCGACGCGCGATCTGCGCCTCATCCTCGGCATCGCGCACGATGCTGCCCGCCACGGAGGTGAGCCAGACGAGAACGGTGCTCCGGTCGGCCGCCATCAGAACAATCCTCCAAAGGACGCCGCCGCGGCGGCGATCCCAATCGAAAACGCGGCCCGTACATCGCCCAGCAAGAGTCCGACCGCGCCGGCATACCCCGGAACGGCGGCACGAATGTCGAAGGCGACATAACCGTTTCGGTCACGCTCACGCGCCCGGCGCCAGTCGAGCACGTGGACGGAGATCGCGCCGTCGATGGGCAACATCATCATTCCTGCACCGGGCGCATCGAGCGCCGCCGTCAGGCCGTGCGCCCGTCCATCGGCTGCGTCGCCCGTCACATAGGCGGTGACGTCGACCATGCGGGTACGCCGTCCCTGATCCTCAATGACCGAGATCTCGCCGCCCGCGAATTCGTGGATGGCCGCCCGCCGCCCGCCGGAGAGGTCTTCCCCTTCGACGTAGAACGCGACGCCGCGAAACGAGGCCGGCAACAGTGTCAGCGCCCAGTCACGCATCAGAATGCACTCCCGCCATTGGCTCCGGAAAGTTCGGGCATGCTGCGCCCCGTATTGGCCTTGACCGGATTGGACTTGGCCGGATTGGCGCTCGCTGCGCCCGGTACGTTCACGCCCACCTTCACCTGGCTGGCCGACGCGGCAAAGGCCTGACCGATTGCCGCGCCGATCTGGGGTGCGATGCTGGCGAGGATGTCGCGCACGACGCCCGCCATCTCGGTCCCAACCGCCCCGGCATCGGAACTCATTCGGGCGATGGCCGCCTGTGCGAGCGCCTCGCCGACCGGCTGCGCCTCCTCGGGACTGAAGAAATCCTTGATCCCTTCCCAGGCACGCGTCGGCGTCCACGGCTCCATGCCGGCATGGCGCTCGACATAGGAGCGGCGGTCACCGTCGCGCATCGCCTCCACGGGGCTCTTGTCGAGCCGTGGGTACTGCTTGTCCACGACGCTGTCGCTATAGACCTTCTTCGGTTCCCAAGGCTGATACCCGACCGCGGGCCCGGAGAAATCGTCCGGCGCCGAGGGGTGGTTCCAGTCCAGCCCGGACTTGTTGAGATAGTCGATCTCGGCGCGACGCGCGAGCATCACAGCCGTCATCTGGTCGCGTCCGGCGTCCGCCTCGATATAGGTCGGGCGGCTGACGGGAACGGCGACGGTGCCCGTCGACTTGCCGAGATCGGACAAATCCGGCGCAGCGCGGCGCTTCGGCGCCTCCGACGGAAGCTCCTTTTCCGGCCCACCAGGCGGCTTCGGCCCGAGATCGGACAAACCATGCGCGGGACGGGGCGTTGGTATCGGCCCCGCCTCCGGCATGGCGCCTTTGCTCGCTCCGCCGCCCGGAAATTCCTTCTCCGACTTCCAGCCTTCAGGCTGCTTCGGACCAAGGTCGGACAAATCCTGCGTGAGGCGCCGCGCCGGTAACGGTCCCGTCTCCGACATGGCGGCTTTGCTCGTTTCGCCGCCGCCATCAGGCAGCTTCGCACCAAGGCCGGAGACATCAGGCGCGGGTCGGGGCACCGGCATCGACCCCGCCTGCGACATGGCGGCTTTGGCTGCTCCGCCGCCCGGAGCCCCCTTCGCCGGCGTGCCGCCATCAGGCAGCGTTGGACCGAGGTCGGCCACGTCCTGCGCGGGGCGCGGCGACGGTATCGGCCCCGCCTCCGGCATGGCGCCATTGCTCGTTCCACCGCCCGGAAATTCTTTGTCCGCCTTCCAGCCATCGGGCAGTTTCGGGCCCTGCTCGTACTGCGCACGCAGGGCCGGATCCTTGAACCCGCCCTCGATGGCGAGGCGATCGTGCTCTTCCTGACTCAGGGTCAGCCGGTGCCACTGACTTTCCAGATAACCCATGCCACGGTTCTTCAGCGCGCGGTCGACGGCCGCCGACTTGTCGGTGGCATCATTGATGGCATCGAGCACCGGTACGACGCCGCCGGCAACCTTGCCGCCGAGGGATGTTTTCATCTTCTCCCAACTGGCAGCCATCCGGTCGATGCTCGCCTGCGTGTCGCTGGTCACCTTCTGCAGGTCGCGAAACACGGTCCCATCCACCTGAGCGGTGTTGAGAACCCTGACGAATTTCTCAAGCGCCTCCGGGCTTGTAATGAGCGATTGCATGCCGAGACGGAATTCCTGGTCGGTGAACAGCAGGGGCAGCTTTGAGAGGTCACCTTTCAGCGCCTCCTTTGAAAGCCGCACGAAGGCGGAGATGGCGTCTTCTCCGGATGCCTTCGCCGCTTCCATTTCCTTGCGCAGGTTGATCCCGAAATCGGCGAACTTCTTCGCCGTCTGTTCGGAGAACATCTTGCCGAAGATGTTCTGCGCCTGCGTTGCCGCCGCCGATGCGGAGCCGGTGTCTTCGCGCAGGGTCTGCAGCACGGCGATCAACTGCTTCAAACCGCCCTCACCTGTGTACCCCAGCGAGGCGAAGGAGTTGGCAAGCTCCGGGATGAAAGCCGCCATATCCTTGAGTTCGAACTGACCAGCCTTGCCCCCCATGACCATGATGTCGAATGCATGCTGCATTTCGCCCGCCTGGATCTTCAGGGCCGACGAAGCCTTGATCGCCGTATTGGCGATATCTTCCGTGGCCGATCCGGACGCCTGGGCGGTCGCCAGAACGGAAGGCAGGAAGTCCATTGCCTCCTTCAGGCTGAGACCGGACGAGACCAGCGTGTCGAGCGCACTGACGGCTGCGTCCACCGGCAGGGCCATCTCCTTCGAGACGTCCTGCATCCTCCGGAACGCCGCCTCGGTTTCCGCAGCACTGGCGTCTGCCGTGATGCCGATCCGCGCCATCTGCCGCTCGATCGCAGCAAAATCCTTCACCGCACCCGCGGCAAAAGCCCCGAGGGCGGCCGGCGCCAGATACCGCCCCATGACCGCGAATGTCGATGCGGTCGTGCGGCCGAGCACACCCTGCTGGGCATTGAGCGAGGCAGCCTGCCGGTTGACCTGCTGCAGCCGGCTTCCGACCTGCTGCAGCACGCGCCCGGTCCGGTCGACGGCGGAGATTTTGAGGCGGGCCTCGACTTCACGTGTCACGACGCGCGTTCCTTCATTTGGATGGCTCGATCAATCCAGTAGTGGATCTGGCGCAGGGTCATCGCCTCGACGCGCGATGCGTCCCAGCCGAACCGGAACACGAGCACGTCGGCGCTCAGGTCGCCGTCGGCCCATCCTGAAAAAAACCGATCACCGCTCGCGCAAGCGCCCGGCTGTCCCTGGCATTCAACTGACCGAGATCCTCGGAGGTCGGAGCGACCGCCAGCTGATCGACATACTGATTGATGACATCCGGCAGCGTGATCAGCACCGCCTGGCCGCTCGGGCCCGGCTGCCACTGCTGTGGCTCCCCGAGCCCGTCGATGTAGATTTCCTTATAGGTCGGCTCCCGCAGCTCGACCGTGGAGAACTTGCCGGCATGGCCGGTATAGCTGCGCGAAAGGGGGACGATCGTGTTCGCCACGCGTTAGCCCTCCGTTTTCCGGTAGCCTTCGGCGGCGAGCGACAAGCCCGTCACTTCGCCGTTGATCCGGTTCTTGGCCGGATCGCCGACGAGAAAGGCCTTGGTGAAGTAGTGCGTGACGCCGGTCTGGTCCTCGATGAAGGTCACGTTGAACCGGTCCGACTTCATCAGCCGGTCGTGATTGAGACCACGATCGGCAAAGGTGAATTCCGCCCGGCGCGGAACGGGGGTCAGGGTGCGGTCGACGCTCCCGTCCTGGTTGGTGACCGCCTCCGTCGATACGCCGGAGGTATTCATGGCGAGCGTTCCGCGCAGCGAGATCTGCTCTCCGGTGGAGAGCTTCATGCGGATGATCCCGCCGAAATCTTTCTTGCCCATTTCTCAGGTCCTCTCTTTTGCTTCCGGTCAGGCAGCGACGCTGCTGATCTGGCTGTTGGCGACCGCGAGGCCGGCGAAGATGTCCATCGCGTTGACGAAGTCGAGCGGCAGATGGATGTTGACGCGGTTCGCATTATCCTTGTCGCGGACAACGGTCAGCGCCTCGATGATGGCGTCGGCGTTCTCGAGGACGCCGGACATCTCCAGGTAGCTGTGCACCAGCGTGTCTGCCACAATGGTCAGCTCACCCCTTGCGATGGGGCGCACTGACATGGCTGACAACACCGAAATCGAATGGACCGACGCCACCTGGAACCCGATCACCGGCTGTTCCGTCGTCTCCCCCGGCTGCACCAACTGCTACGCCATGAAGCTCGCCGGCACGCGGCTCAAGCACATTCCGAGCCGCGCCGGCCTGACCCGCGACAGCAAGGCCGGCCCCGTCTGGACCGGCGAGGTGCGCTTCAACCACGAATGGCTGGACCAGCCGCTGCGCTGGCGCCGCCCGCGCATGATCTTCGTCTGCGCCCATGGCGACCTCTTCGCCGAAGGCGTGCCCGACGCATGGATTGACCAGGTCTTCGCCGTGATGTCCCAGGCGCCGCAGCACACCTTCCAGGTCCTGACCAAGCGGCCGGAGCGGATGCGTGAATATTTGACGCGCAGCCAGCTCGGTCATCAGCTCGTCGCCGCGCTCATCCAATTCGCATTCTCCGTGCCGGAGCCCGGCCGCTGGCCACACATGCCCCTGCCCAACGTCTGGCTCGGAGTTTCCGTCGAGGATCAGAAGCGCGCCAATGGGCGCATCCCGGTCCTGCTCGACACGCCTGCCGCGATCCGCTGGATCAGCGCAGAACCATTGCTCGGATCGCTTGATGTTGCATGGGCGCTGTCACTCAATCCTCTGGACATCGCGGCAGGCCTATTGGCGCGCGGACATTTTGCTCCGGGGCTGGAGAAGATCCGGCACCTCGACTGGGTCGTCGTCGGTGGCGAAAGCGGCCACGCCGCCCGACCGATGCAGCCGGAATGGGCCGAGAGTCTGCGCGACCAGTGCGCCGCCGCCGGCGTGCCATTTCTATTCAAGCAGTGGGGCTCGCACAAGCAGACGTCCGACTGCAACGGCCGCTACATGATCCCGGCCACCAAGAAGGAAGCCGGCCGACTGCTGGACGGCATCGAGCACAACGGCTTCCCGGAGGTGCGCCGATGACGCCGGTACTTCCTCCGTTGCGGTGGCACGGCGGCAAATGGCTTGCCCCCTGGATCATCAGCCACTTCCCGCAGCACAGGGTCTACGTCGAACCATTTGGCGGCGGAGCATCCGTATTGCTCCGCAAGCAGCGCGCCTATGCCGAGGTTTACAACGACCTTGACGAGCAGGCCGTAAACCTCTTTCGCGTTCTGCAGGATGGAGCCGCAGCGGAGCGCCTGGTGGCCGCGCTGGAGGTCACACCGTTCGCGCGATCGGAATATGAGCTGGGATGGGAGATAACGGACGAACCGCTTGAGATGGCGCGCCGGCTCATCATTCGCAGCTTCATGGGATTTGGCTCCCATGCTCATGCCGATATGGGCCAAGGTCACCGGACCACAGGATTTCGAGCGAATTCCAATCGATCAGGCTCCACGCCGGCGCACGACTGGGCTCGATATCCCTTTCGCCTCGCGTCCATTGTCGAGCGGATGCGTGGCGTCGTTATAGAGCGCCGGCCGGCGCTGCAGGTCATGCAGACGCACGATGGCGCTGACACCCTGCATTACGTGGACCCACCGTACCTACCCGAGACGCGCGGGCGGAAGAATGTTTACGACGCGAAGCACCAGTATCGCGACGAACTGACCGTCTCCGATCACGAGGAGCTGCTCGATGCGCTTCGTGTTCTCAATGGCATGGTCGTTCTGTCCGGCTATCCTGCTGCGCTGTACGACGACGCCCTTTCGGACTGGATGCGGGTCGAGCGTCAGGCGCTCGCCGACGGAGCCCGTCCGCGGATCGAAGTCCTGTGGATCAACCCCAATTGCGCGGAGCGCCTCGAGCAGCAGTCGATATCGCTGTTCGACGGCATCGAGCACAACGGCTTCCCCGAGGCGCGCCGATGACGGAAAAGCACCGCATCCTCACCCCGCACCAGCAAGAGATTTCGGCCGCGATCTGCGCCGTCCTGCAGGGCTGCGAGCATGCCGACGCCTTCCCCGCCATGGTCAGCGTGATCGCCGCCACCATCAACAACGCCGCCGCATGCCGGCACGAAGCCCTGTTCGTCGCCGAGGCTCTGGCTGACAACCTGGTCAACCTCGTCGAAGCCGGACAGGACGGCCTGCTGGAGATGGCGCCATGAGCGATTTCGACCGCTTTCTCCGCAAGCCGTTTCTGTCGCCCTACGACCTCTTTGGCTACGGGCTGGCATATCAGCTTTATCAGGAACACGGACTGCTCACCGCCGCGGCCGTCTGGACGATCTATGCCATCATCGTCCCGGCGGTAGGCGTAGCCGCTTCCCGAGGGGGCCCACGCCGTGACGATTGAAGCCCTCGACCGCGAGCGCCAGGTCTGCTGCGACGGCTGCCCCGCCTCCTATCCGAACACCTATGGAACCGACGACTTCGACGTGATGATCGCCGATGCCAAGGCCGCCGGCTGGATGATCAGCAGGCGCGCCGGCAAATGGCTGCACTTCTGCGCCGACTGCAAGCCCGATCAGACGAGAGGATCGCTGCTGTGACCGATCGCCCGATCCTGTTCTCGGCTCCCATGATCCGCGCAATTCTCGCCGGTACCAAGACGCAGACCCGGCGGATCATCAAGCCGCAGCCCGACGGTATTTCGGAAGGTCAGATACCCAGTCAGCTGCGTATCGCTGTTGGCGACCGGCTCTGGGTCCGCGAGGCATGGCATGCAGCCCGGTCACTCAATAGCACGCGACCGAGAGACATACCGACCGATGCCGATATCGAACATGCGGCCACCGCGCGCAGCTACGCCGATATCGGGCTAAAGGGAAAACTACGTCCCGGCATGTTCATGCCCCGATGGGCCTCCCGTCTCACCCTCATCGTCACCGACGTTCGCGTCGAGCGGCTTCAGGACATCAGCGAAGCCGATGCACGCGCCGAGGGCATTGTGAAGGTCGGCCGGTTCTACGGCCTTGAGGATGCCGACTGGGATTGCGCGTCCACCGAATCCGCCGTCGACGCCTACGCCGCGCTCTGGGAAACCATCAACGGCGACGGCTCCTGGCAGGCAAACCCATGGGTCGCCGCCTACACTTTCACCGTGCAGCTGCAGAGCATCGACGAGGCGGCCGCTCGATGAACCAGCAAGACGTCAGCCCAGCTCAGAAGCGCATGGAGGCGATCCGCACGCGCGCCGCTCGCGCCTCGCGTGACTGGAGCGTGATGGCCGACGGCCAACTCTGTCTGATGACGGGCGAAGGCGAGGCCGAGGCTGTCGTCCTGCGCGTCACCGACGAGGCACCGGTCGACGATCGCGAGTTCGTCCTGCACCTGCCGGACGATCATTTCTGGCTGCTCGACATGTACGACCGCCTCGCCGAGCGCCACCGCAAGGCGCTGGCCGAAATCGACCGGCTGTCGCCAAAGCCGAAGGACTTCAGCGCCGAATGCGCAATGAAGTGCGCCAAAGATCACGCCTTTCGCCGGTTCCTCGAGGAGCGACACAACCTGGACACTTCGGATCTGGAGCGGATCAAGACCCGAGTCCGCTCCATCCTCGCCATCCAGTCGATGACGGAACTCAACACAGACGAAAACGCCCGCAAGCGCTGGCTGTCGCTGCGGGCGGAATTCGATCAATGGAGGCGGGCACGATGAGCCGCCACGCAGATACCATTGCCTATGCCCCGCGCGGACTGCGCCGGGAAGAGGCGGCGCGCTACATCGGCGTCGGCGCGTCGAAGTTCGACCAGATGGTCGCCGATCGGCAGATGCCGAAACCGAAGAAGGTCGGAGGCTGCGTGATATGGGACAGGATCGCACTCGATGTCGCGTTCAGCGAGCTGCCGGATGAAAGCTCGAACCGCATCGACGACATATTGTCAGGCCGACGCTAGACGCCTATCGTCCCCGCATGCTTGATCCGGAAGAGCCCCGCCCCTACCTCTCGTCATTCCTGGACCGGCACGGTCGTCGTCGCTGGCGCTATCGTCGCGCTGGCAAGACGGTGTCCCTCCCCGGCACGCCGGGTGAACCGGAGTTCCAAGCCGCCTACACGGCGGCCGTTGAAGGTCGGAAGCATGTCCCAGCCAAGGTGCTAGCACACCCGTCTTCCGCCCTGCCGGGGTCGTTCAAGGCCGCATGGAAGAAGGTACTCGCATCGCCGGAATGGCTGCGCCACGACGAAGCGACGAAGGCAAAGAACACCCGCCTTGCCGAAGAGTTCCTGAAGCTTCGCCTGGTCGCCGATCATCCGGCCGTCTGGGGCGACATGCTGGTGCGCGATCTCAAGCGCCGCCACATCAAGGACATCCTGGCTCGCTTCGCCGCCACCCCTCACAAGGCAAAGCACCTGCTGGTCGCCATCCGGAAGATGATCTACGCCGCGCTCGACGAGGAGTGGATTGAAACCGACCCGACCTGGAAGCTGAGCTACCGGCCGGAATACAAGGGCTGGCGCGCATGGACAGACGATGAACGCGCGAAGTTCGAGGCGCGCTGGCCACCCGGCACCACGCCGCGCACCGCCTATGGCCTCGCGCTGTGGCTCGGCAACCGCCGCTCCGATGTGGCGCGCGTCAAATGGAGCTGGTTCGATTTCCGCAAGGGAACGGTGACGATCGAGCAGAAGAAGGGTGGCAAGACGCTCGTCCTGCCGCTGACGCCGATGCTGCGCGACATCGTCCAGCCGCTGGAGCGCAAGGGCGAATTCGTGTTGATGACCGCCTATGGCGAGCCCTTCTCCGAGAAGTCGCTGACAGGTCGCATGGCCGACTGGACCAAGAGCGCCGAGATGCCGAAAGGCTGCACGATGCACGGCCTGCGCAAGTCTCTTGGCAAGATGCTGGCCGAAACCGGCTCGACCACCCGCCAGCTGATGGAGACGCTCGGTCACGATAATATCGAGCACGCCGAGCTGTACAGCCGTGAGGCCGAACAGCAGCGACTTGCGAGGGACGCCATGACCCGACTCACTCGCGGCCTGCAGCCTAAAAAACCGCGTGGCTAACCGTTTGGCTAACCCGGCTGGCTAACCACCATATAACATATTGATTTATAAGGTGTTTTGGTGGGCCCGGAGGGACTCGAACCCCCAACCAAGCGGTTATGAGCCGCCGGCTCTAACCATTGAGCTACAGGCCCTGCCGCCTGGGCGGCTCGGGGTCAATGGTGGCCCCGGGGAGTTTCGTCTAGACGAAATATTCGCGCGCGACAAGCGCCGCCGCAATGCTTACACAATCGCACTGGATGAAACGTGCGAGGACAACCAATGGGAGACCCCTTATGCTTCGAGTAGGATTTTCGCGTGCGCTGACCGCAGCCACAGTGGCAGCGGCGCTCACGGCTGCGGCAACCGCGCCGGCCTTTGCGCAAGAGACACGGCCGCGCGAGCCCGTGATCACGGTGACGGGCGAAGGACGCGCCGACGTCGCCCCCGACATGGCGGTCGTCGATCTCGGCGTCCTCAAGGACGGCAAGACCGCCCGCGAGGCGCTGGACGCCAACAACGCGGCGATGGCCGAGGTGATGAAGGCGCTGAAGGATGCCGGCATCGCCGAGCGCGACCTGCAGACCTCCGGCTTCGTCATCAACCCGCAATACCAGTTCCCGCAAGGCGACAATGGCGAGAACAAGCCGCCCGTCCTGGTCGGTTTCCAGGTCTCCAACATGCTGTCCGTGCGCATTCGCGACCTCGCCAGGCTCGGCGCCATTCTCGACCAGACTGTGACGCTCGGCGCCAACCAGAGCGGCGGCATCCGCTTCACCAACGACAAGCCAGAAGCCGCCATCAGCGAGGCGCGCAAGAAGGCCGTGGAAGACGGCATCGCCCGGGCGCGCGAACTGACGGCCGCCGCCGGCATCGATATCGGCAAGGTGCTGGAGATCTCCGAGACCTCCTTCCGTCCGCAGCCCGTGCCGATGATGCGCGCCGCGATGGCCAAGGACTTCGCCCCCGAGGCGGTGCCGGTCGCAGCCGGCGAGAACAGCTACTCCGTCACGGTCACCATGACCTTCGCCCTGAAGAACTGATCACAGATCGACTGCATCGCCGGAAGAGGCCAAGGAGGCAGGCCGGCATCCGCCGGCCGCCACTGGCGCCTGAGCCTGCTGACAACGCCTTGTTCCGGCCATTTCTTCGAACAGGCTCAAAAGGGGCCGTCATGCCGGACTAGATCCGGCATCTAGCGCGCTCAAGTCATTGATCGCAAAAAAGAATCTCTTGCGCCGCAGACCCGGTGCGGCTGGCCCCCGGATCAAGTCCGGGGTGACGTAAGAATGGGAGATCCCGACAGGAGCGAGTTTGTCAACAAACAGAGGCGGCGCCGGATGGCGCCGCCTTTTCATATTATGGTGTTGATGCCAATGGCGCTGTTCGGCCGGCACCCACCCCTGCCTCAGCGCCAGATCGCCGGGCAGCGGGCCACATTCGCGAAGGCCATGCGGGCGTAGCGATGGTGTCGCCAGCCCTCGACCACGACACGGCGGTGGCTGACATCGGCGATGCGGGCGCGGTGCAGGCCGTGGTCGCGCGCCTTCTCGACGGCGAGCCAGGGCGCGCAGCGTCCGCGCCCGCGGCGATCGTCCCAACGCCCATGGCGATCGCCCCAACGACCATGGCCATCGTAACGATCGCTACGATGGCCGTAGTAGCCGTCGCGGTAGCCGACCGTCTCGATGCGGACGTCGAGGCCGCCGGCCGAAGCGGCGGGAGCGGCGGCGGAAAGGCCGGCAAGGGCAAGCAGGGCAACGGCAAGGGATTTTCCGAAGAACGTCGACATCAGGGGCTCCATCGAGTGCGCCGTCGACTGCGAAAGCGTGTCGGACGACCGCGGGTTTCAATGAAGTCAGGCTAGCGCCGGGCCGCTGAACGGTTGCAGAACTGCACGTTCAGCCGTCGTTCAGCCACGCGCCTTGGACGAGACGCTGCGGAATCACGCTGCGCCGAACAGGTTAGGCGGCGGCGGCAATGGCCAGCGAGCGATAGGCCATGGCGGAACAGCCATATGCGCCAGTCCTTTCCCCTGCGCGATTGCAATCTCCTGGTAACGGCGTTTCCATCTCGCCCAATGCGTGACAGAGATTGCAGGCCACGCCATTCGCGCCGCGACTCTCGCCAGCAACCGGCGCGGTGTCATCCCGTCGGGTTCATGGTCTTGGCGCCTGGTTGCCGGCCGGGCAACCACCGCGGGCGCCATTCTCGCCCTCGTTCAAGGTGACACGTCCTACGCGCCTGACTCGGCAAACATCGACAGCCGCGTGATCCTGCCGCCGTCCAGTTCGAGGACGAACAACCTGTCAGCCGAGCGGGCGGCGCCCGAAGCGTCCTTGCCGCGCGCCGTCACACGGATCGCCACAGGCGATCCACCCGTGGCCTGCATGACGACCGCGTCGCCGAAGGCCTCGTCGAGAGCGGCGAAGTGCCGCGCGAGCCGGTCGCGCAGGGCGTCGCGTCCCATGTCGCTGCTCCCGCCGATCCCCGAGATTGCGACGTCCTCGTCCGCAAGGGCGGCGATCGCCGCGTAGTCGCGCGCATTCAGCGCCACGACAAATTCCCTTGCGATGGCTGCTCCATCCGGCATGTGTCGATCCTCCCGTCTGTCCTGCAACGATTGCCAGTAGAAATGCGCAAGGAGCGCGCTGTGTTCCGGTGCGCCGTCACGGCCCCAGGTGCAGGACGATCTCGCGCTCGTGCGGGCGGTCGCGATGTTCGAACAGATAGAGCCCCTGCCAGGTGCCGAGCACGAGCCGCCCGTCCGTCACGGGAATGCCGATCGAGACCTGGTTGAGCGCCGCCTTGATATGGGCGGGCATGTCGTCCGGCCCCTCCATCGTATGGGTAATCCAGCGCATGGACGGGTCATCGGACGGCGGCACCAGGCGGCGGAAGAAGGCGGCAAGGTCGTGGCGCACGTCGGGATCGGCATTCTCCTGGATGAGGATCGAGCAGGAGGTGTGGCGGACGAACACCGTCAGGAGCCCCTCCTCCGTGTGGTTCTCGCGCACGAAGGTCGCCGCCTGCGCGGTGAACTCGTAGAGCCCCTGGCCCTTCGTCCGGACGGAAATTTTCGTCTGTGGCACCCTGCCTCCCCGTTATACGTCAAAGTTTGGTTCAAAGCCTGCGTCCGGCCCCCACCCGGCATGCGCACGAGAGGGCCGGACGGACGGCGACGCTCACAGCTTCAGGAAGCTCTGGAAGCCGCCATAGATCATGCGCTTGCCGTCGAATATGTCCTGCCATTGTTCGTCGGCAAGGCGCGGATCGTCCATCACCTTGCCGACGACGGAGTCGCGCGTCTCGCGGCTGTCGTAGGTCACCCACGAGAAGATCACCACCTCGTCGTCCTTGGCATGGACCGCACGGGGAAAGGACGTGAGCTTGCCGTAGGGCACGTCGTCGCCGACGCACTCGACATAGGAAAGTGCGCCATGCTCTATCCAGATCGGCCCGGCGAGGCTCGCCAGCGCCTTGTAGTCGTCCAGCTTCTGTTTCGGAACGGCAATCAGGAAACCATCGACATATGGCATTGATACCTCCCAACGGGCGACGCCTCCGCGCGCCCCTTTCCGCCGCGCCGTTGCGCGGCTCGCACAGGACGAAGCAGCCGGTCGGTTTCCGACATCGGCCCGCAGCGGCGGCGTCATGGACGGCAACGAATGCCACGGGGCGACGGGCGACGGGTCCGGCGTATCCTGCAGATAACTGGCAGGATACGCCCGCCCCGACCACCGGACAACTGACCACTACCCCCTACCACCATTGCCGGAGAGACAATTAGACCTCACTGATATAATCTCTGCCACGCTCGGTCAGTCCGGATGCACCGGGAGGGGCGGATGTCGAAGTTGCAGCGTGTTGCGATCGCCCTCGCCGGATCGGCGATGCTTTGCTGCGCGCACGCAGCACCCGCCGCCGAAGTCATCGGCCAGGCATCGCATATCCGCACCAGCGTCACCGGCGACGGCCAGGAAATGGTGACGCGCGACCCCGTCCACCGTGACGAGCGCATTCGCACCTCCCGCTCCGGCCTGGGCCAGTTCGTCTTTCGCGACGGCACCAAGCTCGCAGTCGGCTGGGGCTCCTCGGTGGTGATCGACCGCTTCGTTTTCGACGGTGGCAATTCGCTGAAGAAGCTGACGCTGAATACCGCCAAGGGCACGTTTCGCTGGGTCAGCGGCCGGTCGAAGAGCACCGCCTACGAGATCGTCACGCCGGCCGGCACGATCGGCGTGCGCGGCACCGCATTCGATTTCTATGTCGCCGCCGACGGCACCACGGCGATGGTGCTGCTGAACGGCTCCGCCTCCTTCTGTGGCTCCGGCGGATGCCGTCAAATGGTTCGGCGCTGCGATTGCGTGGTCGCAACGCCGAACGGCGGCATGACCGACGTCCGGCGCGTCGACCGCAGCGTCCTGCGGCGGCTCGGCAACGCGCGGGCCCTTCCCTTCCTCTCCGGCCACCAGCAACTCGCCGGCGGCTTCCAGGACGGTGCCTGCAGCCTCGAAGCATCGATGCAGCCGCGACAGGAGCGGCTGGAGCGGCCACCGCGCCGACCCGAGCCGGCGCCGCCGCCCGAGAAACGCAGGAAAGTGGAACGGCCGAGCTGGGATCGCCCGGATCGCGAAACGCGCGGCAGGGACAAGCCCGATTTCGACACGCCCGGCCGCGTCAAGCCGGACCGGGATAGGCCGGGCTTCGACAGGCCCGACAGGGACAGGCCGGACAGGGACCGCCCGACACGCGAGACCTCCGATCGCGACCGGCCCGGCCGCGACAGGCCCGACCGCGATCGGCCGGACCGCGACGGGGGCGGCCCGGATACGCCGGGCAGGGACAGCCCCGGCCGCGACCGTCCGGATTTCGACTGAGCGCGCGGCGATCTTCTGGGTGATCTATGAGGCGGTTTCTCAGGCACCTCCCCGTGCTTCACGACCGCAACTTCGCGCCTGCCGCCATCACAAGGATGCCGTTGACGGCCCCTGTGACGGCCCAGGCAATCGGTCAAGCGCAAGGTCCCAGCCGATCACGCGGCGGCCACGGCCCAGCGTCTGAGCGCCTCGGTGTCCCTTGCCGGCGGCCGGCCGAACATCCGGCCATACTCGCGGGTGAATTGCGACACGCTCTCGTAGCCGACCGCAAAGGCAGCAGCGCTTGCCGGCATGCCTTCCGCCTGCATCAGCCGCCGCGCCTCGATGAGGCGCAACTGCTTCTGGAACTGCAGCGGTGACAGCGAAGTCACCGCGCGGAAGTGGCTGTAGAACGACGACGGGCTCATGCCCGCCACCGCCGCGAGGCGGTCCACCCGCAGGGGCCGGGCATACTGCTCCCTGAGCACGGCGACGGCGCGGGCGACGCGCTGGGCATGCCCCTCCGGCCAGCCGAAGCGGCGAATGGCCGCCCCGTGCCGCCCGAGCAGCAACCAGTAGTGCAACTCGCGCACCCGCTGGGCATGCAGCACGGGTACCGATTCCGGGCGATCGAGCAGCCGCATCAGCCGCAGGGCCGCCTCCGTCACCTCGGCGTCGGTCGCCTCGAGCCGCACGGCCGCAGCGTCGGCGGAAGGCACGGTCCCCATCTCCACCGCCAGTTCCGCGATGACCGCCGGATCCAGATCCAGCACAAGCGAGAGATAGGGCCGGTCGGCGCTGGCCTGCGTGATCTGGCTCACGGTCGGCACGTCCGCGGTGACCAGCAGGGAATCGCCCGCGCCGAACGTGAACATCTCCGCCCCCATCGAGACCTGTTTGGTCCCCTGGAGAACGAGACAGACGAGCGGCTTCGAGATCGCGTGGACGAGCCCGCCGGGCGCTGTCGAGCGGATGGTCGTCAGGCCGGGGATCGGCGTCTGCGCCAGCCCGGCCGGATCGGCATGAGTCTCCACGTAGCGGCGAACGGCATCGAGCAGCGTATCGGTCATGGGGGCAAGCCTATCCGAATAAGGCCGGCCGCGCATCTTCTTTTGGAGAATCAGGCAAGGAACGTCGAGGTTCCGGCACGACGCCCACCCGCCTCGGCATCTATCACTCGGTCGTCCATCAGTATTTCCAGAAAGACAGGAGATCGACCATGATCAAGATCGCAATCGTCACCGGAGCCAGCCGCGGGCTCGGCCGAAACACCGCCCTGAGCATTGCCCGCGGCGGCGGAGATGTCATCCTCACCTACCAGAGCCGCGCCGAAGACGCGCAAGCCGTCGTAGAAGAGATCGGCGCCATGGGCCGCAAGGCGGTCGCCTTGCAACTCGACACCGGCAAGGTCGCAGGCTTCGCATCCTTTGCCGACCGGCTGCGGTCGGTGCTGCGCGAGACCTGGCGCCGCGACAGCTTCGATCACCTCGTCAACAATGCCGGCCACGGCGATTACTCGCTGATCGAGCAGACGAGCGAGGCGCAATTCGACAGGCTCGTCGACGTCCATTTCAAGGGCGTCTTCTTCCTGACGCAGGCGCTGCTGCCGCTGATCGCCGACGGCGGCCGTATCGTCAACCTCTCCTCGGGCCTCACACGGGTCTCGGCGCCCGGATGGGGCGCCTATGCGGCCGTGAAGGGCGCGGTGGAGGTGCTGAGCGTCTACATGGCCAAGGAACTGGGCTCCCGCGGCATCGCGGTCAACACGGTGGCGCCGGGCGCGATCGAGACCGACTTCTTCGGCGGCGCGGTCCGCGACACGCCGGAGTTCAACAGGCTCTTTGCCGACATGACCGCGCTCGGCCGCGTCGGCCAGCCGGACGACATCGGCCCGATGATCGCGAGCCTGCTGTCGCCGGACAACCGCTGGATCAACGCCCAGCGGATCGAAGTCTCCGGCGGCCAGGGCATCTGAAGGGCCACTGTGCCGCCGGTGCAATTTCGATCGGAATTGCGGACGCCGGGCGCAACAGCCCCATCAGGCAGCGATCGGCATACCAGGGGGCATACCAAGGGCGGCCGGGGCGTTTACGCCTCGGCCTCCCGCCGGAACCGCCCGCGACCGCGCGTTCATTTCGTCTGGCCGGCCTTGCTCTTGGCCTTGGGCGACGGCGCGACATGTTGCAGCGCCATCTCCTGATCGCGCGCCAGGCGCAGGTCGGCAAATGCACCCTGGATGGCGCCGAGCCCTTCGAGCGCGCCGAGATCGTCTCCGATCTCTCGAACGACTTTTCGACGCCTTTCGATCAACCGAAGTACCGCAGCGTCTATCTCGTCTAGGAATTGCGAAGCCATGCGTTAACTCCCCTTATGCGTGTATAATCGCACAAGACTCGCGCGCTGGCAACGCAGCTCTATTTTGCAGCCACATCCGGCGGATTTTCCAGCTCGCGCTGGAAATGCTCGCCCCGGCGGGCCATGCGGCGATAGAATTCCGGCAGCGCCTCGTCGATCGCCGCAGCCCTCTGCCTGGCCAGGCGAACGAGCTCGCGGGCCGCGCTGGACCGGGTGCGCAGCGCCTCGACGAGGCGCTCGTGGACCGCGGCCAGTTCGGTGAAGGCGCCGCTGGCCGCCACCTGTTCGTCGCCCACTACCGCAAGGATCTGCGTGCGCGACCGCCGTCCCCGCAGCGCCAGTCCTCCGGCCTCCAGAAGCGCCATGCCGGACAGGCCGCTCGCCGTGCTGTCCGAGATCAGGACGTCGTAGCCGACCTCCTTGCTGGCCGCTTCGATCCGGGCGGCGATGTTGACCGTGTCGCCCACGGCCGAATAGTTGAAATGCACCTCCGCGCCCATGTTGCCGACGCAGGCGAGCCCGGTATGGATGCCGACGCCGATGGCGACCTTCTGCCCGCCGAAGCCGAAGGCGTCGTCGGCGTTGAGGCGCGCAAGCGTCCGGCGCATGGCAAGGGCTGCGCGCACCGCCTTTGCGCCATGGTCGGCGACATCGACGGGCGCGTTCCAGAAGGCCATGATGGAATCGCCGATGAACTTGTCGAGCATGCCCTCATGGGCGATGACGTCGCGGCTCAGCGCATCGAGCAGCATGTTCAAAAACGCCACCACCTCCTTGGGCGAGCGGTGTTCGCTGATGGCCGTGAAGTCGCGCACGTCGACGAACATCACGGTCAGCTGGCGTTCGTCGCCACCGAGCTGCAGGGCGTCGCGGGTGTGCTCGACGCGATGGAGGAGCTCCGGCGAGAGATACTTGCCGAAGGCCCGGCGAACCTCCCGCCGCTCCCGGTCGATGACCAGGATCCGGAAGCCCGTGGCCGCAAAATGCGTGATCGTGCCGCAGACGATCGGGGCGAGCGGGTCTAGAAGCAGCCCGGCATAGAGAAAGGCGAGCCAAGAGGCTCCCAGCGCGGCGACCGTGACCAGAAGGCCGAAGGCGAGCGCGATGGCGGGACTGAAGGCCATCGTCAGCTGGACGATCAGGACCCCCGCAAGCGCGATCGAAACGATCTCCAGCCCGTCAGCCCAGTCGGGCCGCGACAGGAACCGGCCCGAAAGGACCTGCTCGGCCGCCTGGGCATGGATCGACACGCCCGGAACGTGCTGCCCGAGCGCCGTCGTGCGGATATCCTGCAGGCCCGCCGCCGAGGTCCCGACGAAGACGATCGCGCCCTGCAGCGCCGCGCGCACTTCGTCGGGCGGGCCTTCCTCGGCGAGCACCTTCGCCGCCGACACGTAGCGCTCGGCCCGGTCGGGGGTGACGTAGAGCCACATCTCGCCGGCGGCCGTCACCGGGATGACGAATTCGCCGACCTTCACCATCATGATCGTGTCGGGCTGGCGGGGCGCGTCGGCAAGCACGTAGGTCGACGCGCCCTGTGCGACGCGCAGCGCCTCCATCATCAGGTTCGGGTACAGATGCTGGCCGTCGCTGAGAAGCAGCGGCATCGTGCGCACCACCGAAGACGGGTTGCCCGGGTCGAGGCTGATGTGACCTATGCCGGCCGCGCGCTGCTCGAACTCGGGCAGAAGCGGCGTCGCCGCCCTGATCTGCGGCGGCGCGCCGAACGGCGCCTCGCCGGTGAAGGCGAAACCGGCCTTGACCTGCGGCATGAAACTGCCGTCGTTGGAAATGCCGAAGCCGAGCACGATCGGCCGGCCCTCGAAGGTGCGCGCGAAGAGCGCGTCGTTGTCCGGCAGCCGGCCCAGAAGCTCCGGCGAGACACCTTCGACCTCGCGCACGACGGAGCGCGGCGACAGGCGGTCGGGCTCCGAAAAGAGGATGTCGAAGGCGACCGCCGCCACCCCCATGTCGGAGAGCCGCTCGACCAGCCGCGCCAGCCGATCCCGCGGCCACGGCCATTGCCCCAGCACCTTCAGCGACGCCTCGTCGATGTCGACCACCCGCACCGGCAGGTCCTCGAACGGCCGCGGCGCAAGTCTCTGGTACTCGTCGAACACCGTTTCCCGCGCCAGCCTGAAGAACAGCGGATCGCTGGCCCGCAGCAGCGTCAGCGCTGTGACGATGACAAGCCCGACGATGACGCCGACCTGCTGCGCGCGTGTCATGATGCCCTGCTCGCCCTCCCCTTGCCCCCACGTTGGCCGCACGCAACTGCGACGCCCGACCGGATGCGCACCGGCACGGGCCATGCCCGGCGCGCCGGGACGGGTGGCGGAGGTGTCGGATGCCTATACCGGTTGCAGCCCCTGGCGATCGCCGAATGACCGACGCCGGGTGCCGCAGCATACAATGCTTTGCGCCCGTGGCCAGCGCCTGCGGGGAAATGCGTACCGGCCCGCGGGCCGGGGGTGCCCCGCCTACCAGCCGCTGCAGTTGCGCAACTGGCTGGAGTAGCGCGCCGCCATCTTCGAGGCGCGGTTCGCCCCCGCCTTGGCAGGCGCGCTCCAACTGCCGCGCTTATAGCCGGCATGACCCTCGTGGTAGGCGATGTAGAGCCGGTAGGCATCGTTGAGCGCGATGCCGTTCTTCAGGTGGCTCTGGTGATGGTACCAGCCGATGAAGCGGATGGCGTCGCCGAAGTCGTTGCGCTTGGCCATCCACCGCCCGGTCTGCTTCTTGTAGCTGGCCCAGGTGCCGTCGAGCGCCTGCGAATAACCATAAGCCGAAGAGACGCGCTTCCACGGAATGAAACCCAGCAATTTGCGGCGTGGCGGCTTGGCATTGTAGCGATAGCCGGACTCGGCATAGACCGTGGCCATCAGCACGGCGACGGGCACGCCGTATTCGCGCTCGACGCGGCGGGCGGAGCGCTCCCAGTTCTCGAACAGGCCGTCGCGCTGCTCGAAAACCGCGCAGGCATTGTCGGTCTGGCGCGGAACGGTTCCGCAGGCAACAAGCATCATCGTGAGGACGACGACAAAAACGCAACGCATCGCTCGATCTCTCAATTTTCGAGAGATTGATAAATCGTAAAGTTTAAGGTTTGGTTTTTACGCGCTTGCGAACTTCTTGTGCGCTTGCGAAAAGAGCCGCGGCCTCACCGTCACGGTTGCGCCCGGTCCGCCCGGAACGTCTCCTTCAGCTTGCCGATCGCTTCCGGCGTCCACTGGCCCTCGAGCCCGAGCACGGCGATCCAGGGATCGACGTGATGCTCGCCAGCATAGACATGGCCGAAGCCCATCGGCGTCGTCGTCGCCATCGCCATGTCGAGCCCGAGCTGCAGGAAGGTCACCAGCGGATACCAGCGCAATTGCTGCGACACGTCCGGGCCGCGCGGGCCGACCATCCAGGCCGGCGTCCGGCGATAGGCGCCCTCGTCGAAGAACGTCACCGGATCGCTCGCATACTGGAGGTAGACGATCCGCATCGGCCCCCACGGCGCGGTCGCCTCGCCGAGCGCATCCTTCTGGCTGGTGAAGCGGACATGGGAACCGTCGCCGAAGCGGGGCAGCCAGGCGGGCGTTCCCTCGTTGCGGCCGGCGGTGAAGCGGCGCCAGATCCGGCTCTCGAAGGGAGGGCCGACCCAGAGCGCGCCCTGGTAGGGATCGCCGATCACCTCGAACAGCTCCGTCGACTGCTCCGAGCTCAGCGCGCCGAGGCTGAGGCCATAGAGATAGAGCTTCGGCCGGGCATCTCGCGGCAGCTTCGTCCAGTGGCCGTAGACCTGACGGAAGAGCGCACGGGCGGCATCGGACCCGTAGCTCGGCTCCACCAGCAGCGACAGCCAGCTCGAAAGGTAGGAATACTGGATCGCGACGGAAGCGACGTCGCCGTCGGTCAGGTATTCGAGCGGCCCCATCGCCTCCGGATCGATCCATCCCGTCCCCGTCGGAACGATGACGACGAGGTACTTGCGCGAGAACCCGCCGGTGCGGATCAGTTCCTGAAGGGCGAGATGCGCCCGTTCCTCCGCGTCCTCCCCGGAACTCAGGCCCGCATAGACCCGCACCGGCTCCATCGCCGGCCGGCCGGTCAGGGCCGAGATCTCTTCCGGCCGGGTAATGCCGGCAACGAACTCGCGCCCGCGCCGTCCGAGATCGGGCCACGATACCAGCGACGCGGCGCTGCCCGTGCGCTGCGGATCGGTCGGCTGCGGCGTGTCCGGCTCGATAAGCTCGTCGAGCCTGCGAAGGGAGGAGTCCATCGCATGCAGCGCCGAGCGGAAGAGGACACCCTCCACCGCCGTCCAGAACAGCACCAGCGCGATCAGGCCTCCGACCAGGCTGGCGACACGCCGGGGGGCCACGCGCAACAGCGCCCGCGAAATGAGCCGCCAGGCCAGCGCGAACAGGCGGGCGACGACGATCACGACGATGAAGGTGGCAAGCGCGATCAGCCCGACCTTGAACGGGTGGCCGGTCTCGACCGGGGAGAGCTTCATCAGCGTGCGGATCGAATTCTGCCATTCGGCCGTCTGCCAGAGGGACGCGAGCACGACGACGACGCAGGCGGCAGCGGCCAGAAGCTTCACCCCGCGCCAAAGCCGGTTGGCTGGCATCGGCAGTTCCAGATAGGCCCAGACGAGCGCCACAAGCGTGCCGATGCCGTAGCCGACGGCGAAGCAGACCCCGGAGAGCACGCCCTGCGTCAGGTAGGTACGCGGCAGGAGGCTCGGCGTCAGCGAGCCGGCGAAGAACAGCGCGCCGAGTAGGAGACCGAGAACCGAAAGCGACGCCCAGAACTTCAGAATGTACCGATGCGCCATCGATTGCCCCTGCTTGCTGCCATGTCGCGGCAGATTGGCATGCCGGCTGTCGCGAGGCAATGCGTGGTTGCGGCACACGGCCGCAGCCGGACCATTCTCCAAGATCGCTCGAACTGCATGAATCGCTTTTTCCGCAATCGATAGCAACCACTTGATCTGAATGGATATTCTTGTGAACAGAGGCCCTACGCGATGGTCCCGGCGATCCGGTCCCTGCCCTGCCGATGCGACGGATTTCGCCGCCGCCCCTTGGGATGGTGTATAATTCGATTGCGGTTGCGTATTTATGTTGCGCGCAGCAGGCGCATTTCCTAGTTAACATGCTTAAATTAGCGCCATCTCGATCAAAAATATCGCATGTGCGCTTGGAGGCTACCGCTGCAACCTTGCCGGACGGCTAGGGCGGCACGCGGCTATCGGGATCCGTCGGATCTGCTCAAGGGAGATGAACCATGAAACTGAAGAAACTCGCCGGCGTCACGCTTGCAGCGACGCTGCTCCTGTCCAGCGCGGCCTATGCCGATATCACCATCGGCCTGATCGCGCCCCTCACCGGTCCGGTCGCGGCCTATGGCGACCAGGTCAAGAAGGGCGCCGAAGCGGCCGTCGCCGAGATCAACAAGACCGGCGGCATCCTGGGTGAAAATGTCGTCCTGAAGCTCGCCGACGATGCGGGCGAGCCGAAGCAGGGCGTCTCCGCGGCCAACCAGCTGGTCGGCGAAGGCATCCGCTTCGTGGTCGGCCCGGTCACCTCGGGCGTTGCGATCCCGGCCTCCGACGTACTGGCAGAAAACGGCGTGCTGATGGTCACCCCGACTGCGACCGCCCCGGACCTCACCGCGCGCGGCCTGCAGAACGTGCTGCGCACCTGCGGCCGCGACGACCAGCAGGCCTCGGTCGCTGCCGAATTCGTGCTCGGCAACTTCAAGGACAAGAAGATCGCGATCGTCCACGACAAGGCCGCCTACGGCAAGGGCCTTGCCGATGCCTTCAGGGCCGCCCTCAACGCCGGCGGCGTGACCGAGGTGCTCTACGAGAGCGTGACCCCGGGCGAGAAGGACTTCGGCGCGCTCGTCACGCGCCTGAAGGCCGAGGGTGCGGAGATCATCTACTTCGGCGGCTACCACCCCGAAGCCGGCCTGCTCGCGCGTCAGTTGCATGACATGTCGGTCAACGCCACGATCATCGGCGGCGACGGGCTTTCCAACAGCGAGCTCTGGGCAATCGGCAACGAGGCCGTGGCCGGCACGATCTTCACCAACGCCATCGACGCCCTGCAGAGCCCGGATTCCGCCAGGGCAGTGGAAGTTCTGAAGGCCGCCAACATCCCAGCCGAGGCCTTCACGCTCAACGCCTATGCCGCCGTCGAGGTGATCAAGGCCGGCATCGAGAAGGTCGGCAGCGCCGACGATGCGATGGCCGTGGCCACAGCCCTCAAGGCCGGCGAACCCGTGCAGACGGCGATCGGAAAGCTGACCTACGGCGAAACCGGAGACCTGACCTCGCCGAGCTTCTCGCTGTTCAAGTGGGAAGACGGCAACATCGTCCCGGCGAAGTAACGCGCCACACGACAGGCTGCCGGCGCCGGAACCCCGGCGCCGGCCCCGTCCCGGCAGGCGCGGTGCGTCCATTTGTCCCGGAAATGCGCGGCTTCCCGACAAGCCGGCGCGACGAGCCTTAGCGCTTGGTTAAGCTATGCGCGCTAGCTTTTGCGGCGGACAAACCGTCGGAGCATGAGGCGCCGATCTCCTCACATCTCCAGGCATTGGCGGCGGCCCCATGACGGCCCGCGCCGCGATTTCGGCGTCCTCCCATGAAGAACCTTCGAATTCCCATCCAGCTCTTCCTGCTGATCGGCGTGCTCATGCTCGCCTTTTCCGTCGCCACCTTCCTGCAGCTGCGCTCGACCACACAGATGATCTACCAGCAGCGCTACGAGATGCTGCGCACCGAGGTCGAGACGGCGCTCTCCCTGCTCAAGACCTATCACGACAGGGAACTCGCAGGCGAATTGACCCGCGAGGAAGCGCAGAAGCAGGCCTACGCCCAGGTCGGCGCGCTCGCCTTCAAGCCGGACGGCTATTTCTTCGCCTATGACGAAGACGTCACCATGGTGCTGCATCCGGATCCGAAGCGCGTCGGCCAGAATTTCAAGGGCAAGGCGGACAGCCAGGGCTACGCCTACCGCGACGAACTGGTGAAGCTCGCCAGGGCCGGGGGCGGCCGCACCGATTTCTACGGGCCGAAGCCCGGAGAGGACGGCGACGGCTTCCGCAAGACGGCCTATGCCGAGGAATTCAAGCCCTGGAAGATCGCCATCGTCACCGGCCTCTACATGGACGACCTCGACGCCGAGGTCTACTACACCATCGCCAAGGCGCTCGCGATCGGCATGGTCGGCACGGTCGTCGCCCTCATCCTCGCCTATGTCGTCGTGCGCGGCATCTCCCGTCCGCTGACCGCGATCCACGGCGCACTCGAGGCGGTTGCCGACGAGGACGTCGACATCGCCATCCCGCACACCGACCTGAACAACGAGATCGGCCTGATGGCCAAGGCGACCAGGTCGCTGCAGGAGAAGGTCCGCGAGCGCCATGCCATGGCCGTGCGCCAGCAGGAGCAGCAGCGCGAGCTCGAGGGCGAGCGCCAGCAGCACGCCTCCGACCAGCAGGCCGAGGCGCGCCAGCAGGCCCATGTCGTCTCCACCATCGGCGCCTCGCTGGAGCGGCTCGCCGAAGGTGACCTCACCGTGCGCTGCGGTGATCTCGGCCCCAAATATGCCGGCCTGCGCGACAACTTCAACGAGGCGCTCGCCCGTCTCGAGGAGGCCGTCGGCCGCGTCAGCCTCAAGGGCATCGACATCGGCGTCAGCAAGGAGGAGATCCGCCGCGCCTCCAACGAACTGGCCCAGCGCACCGAGCGCCAGGCCGCCAACCTGGAGGAGACCTCCGCCGCTCTGGACGAGCTGACGGTCGCCGTGCGCCAGACCGCCGAAGGCGCCCGCGATGCTGCGAGCCGCGTGGGTGCGGTCAGCGCCGAGGCCAGGGAGAGCGACGCCGTCGTCGCCCGCGCCATCGAGGCGATGAGCGGCATCGAGCAGTCCTCCGCCGAGATCTCCAAGATCATCGGCATGATCGACGACATCGCCTTCCAGACGAACCTTCTGGCGCTGAACGCGGGCGTCGAGGCTGCGCGTGCCGGCGAAAGCGGCAAGGGCTTCGCCGTCGTCGCCCAGGAAGTGCGCGAGCTCGCCCAGCGCTCGGCTGCAGCCGCCAAGGAGATCAAGGACCAGATCGCCCGCTCGTCGACCCAGGTCGACCAGGGCGTCCACCTGGTCGGCCAGGCCGGCGAGGCGCTGAAGCGCATCTCGCAGCAGATCGGCGGCGCTAATGAGATCGTCTCGAAGATCTCGCACAGCGCCCAGGAGCAGGACACGACGCTCCGCTCGATCTCGTCCTCGCTCAACCAGCTCGACGCCGCCACCCAGCAGAATGCCGCCATGGCCGAGGAAACCACCGCGTCTGCCGAAGTGCTCGCCAGCGACACCGGCGACCTCCTGGAACTGATCGGCAGCTTCAAGACCGCCCAGTCGCGGGGCCATGGCCAGTCAGCGCCCCTGTCCGCCCACCAGTCCGCTCCCCGGCCCGCCCCGCTGCGCAAGGCAAGCTGACCGTCGCGACCACCATGGGTCAAACCACCAGGCCACCAAAGGGGCCGTCATGCCGGACTTGATCCGGCATCCAGTGCGCTCAAGTCCTTGAGCGCAAAAGGTTTCTTTCGCATCGCAGACGCGACGCAACTGGACCCCGGATCAAGTCCGGGGAGACGGAAGAAGGGGAGCTCCGGATAGGAGCGAGTTTGTCAGCGAACGGAGGGCCGCCGGCATCGCCCGGCGGCCTCTTCTTTTTCTGAGATGTGTTGCGGCCGGATGTCGCCTCCTGCTTAGCGCGCCTAGCCGAGCGTCCCGATCAGTTCCCGATACGCCTTTTCAGGGAAGGCCTTGAGCGTCTTCGTGCGGACGTTGCCGCCCTGGCCGAGCGTCAGGCAGAAGCGGGCAATGACCGCGTCGTCCGGCGCCTCGCAGACGGCAACCATGTCGTGATCGCCCATGGTCAGATAGAAATCCTTGAACGAGCCCCCCATGTCGCCAAGCACCTTCTTGGCGGCATCGAGCCGCTTCGGCGACTCGCGTACGTTCTTCATGCCCTGTTCTGTCCAGTTGATCAGCATGATGTACATAGTCATGGCAGACCTCCCCTGCTCGCGTCGGCGACGCGGCGAACCTGCCTCAGCCCACCCGGATTATACGCCTGCGCCGCGACCCCAACAAGGAATACGGGAGCGCGCGGCCGGGTCCTGCCGCGGTTTCAGAGCGACGGGAAGCCCCTGCTTTTCCATTCGCCCCTCGGGACCTCCGAACCGATATCGAAGGCGAAGGAAACCACGCGCTTGGCATCGGAATCCACCTCACAGCGGAAGCTCAGGTTGTACCAGACGGTATTGGCGCGAAACGCCGCGCGCCGGATGTCGAGCACGGTGCCCTGCTGCAGGCGATAGGAGGGCAGGAGCTCCGGATTGTAGGACGGCGAGCCGTTCCGGAGCTGCGCCAGAAGCTCGGTGCTGCACAGTTGCTCGATGCGCGCGCTGCGCGGCACGTCGCCCATCGCCGTCCGCGCGATCGTGCCGCCGGTATCGTTGTCGGAATAGATGCGCTTGGCCTCGGTCAGCGGCTCTCGGGCCGCTTCCGCCTGTGCAGCAGCCATGTCGGCTTCCGCCGTCTCGGCCTCTTGCGCAGGTTTCGTCGCTTCCTCGCCCGCAGACGGCGCGCCGTCGACGAGCGCCGTCGGCACGCCTTCCTCCGTATCCGTTTCCGGCGGCGCAACATCCTGCGGATCGGGTGTCGCCGAAGCGTCCGCCGGTTCGCCCACATCTTCGGCGGCCGCCGTTTCCGACGTCTCCGCCTCGCCCTCGGCCGGTTCGTCCGGCGCGACGTCGCCCCGCGTCAATTCGCTGACGTCCACGCGCGGGCCGGTGTCTTCGTCGCCGAATTCCAGCACCGGTCGCAGGACCGGAAGCGGTCCCTGGTCGGGAAGCCCCGCCCCGGCCTGCTGCTGCTCCTGTTCTTGTTCCTGTGCCTCTGCCGGCGGCGGCTCTTGCGGCTGCTCTTCGGCCTGCTGCTCTTCCGGCTCCGGCGGCGGGGGTGGCGGCGGCGGCGGAGGCGCCTCGGCGCCCTGCTGCTCGGCGGGCTTCTGCTCTTCCGGCGGCGGGGGTGGCGGTGGTGGCGGCGGCGGTTCTTCTTCCGGTGGCGGCGGCTCCGCCTCGGCCTGCTGTTCCGGCTGCGGCTCCTCCTCCGGCGGAGGGACGAGCTCGACGCTGACGCTTTCCTCCTCCGGCACCGGCGGCTCGTATGGTGGCAAGTGGATGAGCAGGGCGATCACCACCGCGGCATGCAGCAGCACCGAGACGATCGCGCCCCAGCTTAGTTCCTTCATCCGCCTCTTTTCGACCTGCCTTGCCACCTGAGCCATCAGCC
Organism: Mycoplana azooxidifex; assembly: GCF_014196765.1. Taxonomy (GTDB): domain Bacteria; phylum Pseudomonadota; class Alphaproteobacteria; order Rhizobiales; family Rhizobiaceae; genus Mycoplana; species Mycoplana azooxidifex. The sequence continues at coordinate 177,752 of NZ_JACIEE010000009.1, read as the reverse complement.
TTCGCTGCGCGCGCCGGTCCGGAGAAGCCCGAAGCCTGCGGCGCACGCCAACCACATCCGGTCAGTTTGGTTGTCCGGGCGGTGATTTCAAGGCAAGGCGATGTCACATGGACCAGTCCGCATCAAGCGAATAGGCGCGCACATAGTCGATTTTCATCTGCGCACCGTCGTCGAAGTCGCTTGACGGCGTTCCCGCGGTGCCGCCGACGGCGAGGTTGAGGACCATATACATCGGGTCGTGCATGTCGGCCGGCGTCTTCTCGCGGGCGATCTCGACGTCGTCGAAATACCAGACGAGCTCGTCCTCCGTCCACAGCACACCGTAATTGTGAAACCCGTCGGTGCTCGGCACGGAGGTCGCGGTCGTCTCGCTCGTGCGCGAACCGGTCTCCATTGAGTGAACGGTCGTGTGGATCGTGTTCGGTTCCTGCCCGCGCATCTCGACCACGTCCAGTTCCGGCGGCCAGGTGCCGTCCTCCGGCAGAAGCCAGAAGGCCGGCCAGGCACCCTGATCGTCGGGCATGTCGGCGCGCACCTCGAAATAGCCGTAGGTCTGCGCGAAGGAGGCATGGGTCGTGAGAATGCCGGAGGTGTAGTCGTAGCCGGACACGGCGGACTTCATGTCCTCCGGCGTCCGCTGGGCGGTGATCGTCAGGATGCCGTTCTGCACGGAGAAGGGATTGAGCGCCTTGGTCGGCCCGTAGGCCGGGTTGACGTACCACTGCAGTTCGCCGTTGGTATGCAGCGTCCCGCCGCTCTCCGGCGCCCAGGGAAATTTTCCCTCCCACAAGCCGCTCTTGCCGTTGTGCAGCCAGAGCGTGTTGAAATTGTCGAAGAAGCTCTGCGTCATGTTCGACTTGTCGACCGACAGGTCAAACTGGTCGGCGCCGAGTTGGTCGGCGGTGGTATTGGCAAAGACCAGCTTCTCGCCGCCGCCCAGATCAAGATGCAGGTTGTCGCCCTTCTGCGTTAGGCGCGCCTGCACCTGCTCGAACGATTTGATCCCGTAGCCCTTCAGCCGCACCGTGTCGTCGGCACCGAAGTCGGCGATCAGGTCGCTGCCGGTCCCCTTCTCGAGAAGGAAGATGTCCGCACCGCCGCCGCCAAACAGCACGTCGTTGCCGCGCCCGCCGTAGAGCGTCTGCGCTCCGGCCCCGCCGGTGATGATGTTGTCGAGCGAATTGCCGAAGCCGTAGCGCCCTTCGCCGGTCACCTCCAGGTTCTCGAAGTTCGTCGGCAGCGCATAGCTCATCCAGGTGGAGATCGTGTCGACCCCCTCGCCCGCCGCCTCGTTTGCGACGTTATGCGCGGAATAGAGATAGTAGATGTCGTCGCCGGTTCCCCCGTTCATCGCCACCGTCGCGCCGGCGCTGCCCCAGATGGAATCGTTGCCTGCGGTACCGTCGAGGATCGGTCCGGAGCCGACGGCGGAAAACCAGGCGGTCGATGCGCCGCTGTAGGTGAGCGGCTTGCCGAGGGCGTTGAGGATACTTGAACTCATCGGGCTTCTCCGTTTGAAGGCGCGGCCCCCGCCCCGGCGACAGCAAAGGGTCGCGGTGACGTGATGCCCATTTGCTGCGATGCAACAAATGAACGGTATCGCACACAAACGAAGAAGGCAACCGCCGGTCGAGCGGAAAGCCGCGCCGGCGGCTCACCGCGGCGCGGACGGTCGAAGACGGGACGGAACCGGCGGGTCGGTCAGGCCTTTCGCACCGCGGGTATGACCCATGAGCCGTCCAGGATCGACGGTGGGCTGTCGTCGGGCCAGTAGAGCCGCATCATCAGCACGAACTTGCCGCTTGGCGCCGGCAGCCAGTTGGACTCCAACCGCCCCCGGCGACTGGTGCTGGATATAGATCTCGGTGGAACCGTCGGGCTTGGTCTTCAGGTCCTGCCGCGCGCTGATCGAGTAGCGGTTGATCGGATTTTCGACGAAGAAGTACTTTTCGTTGTACATGGTGATCGACCAGAAGCCGCGGACCGGCGGCATCTGCCCCTTCGGGAAGGTGATCACATAGTTGTTCGCCCCGTTATAGGCCCGCCCGAGCAGCCCCTCCTTCATCTTCGTCGAGGTCGGGTAGACCGCGTCCTGCGGCCGGTTGGCGCCGAGCCCGATCGCCGTGATCAGCGCGCGCTGGAGGTAGTCGGTGCCGTAGACGCCGGTCTTGGTCGTGAAACCCCAGCCGTTGATGTCCTTCATGTCGCCGTCTGAGAACTTGAAGTGCAGCATGATGCGTCCGACGGCGATCTCGGGGATATGTCGGACGAAGCGCGTGTCGAGCTTGCTCTTGTCGAAATCCTGGCCCGGCACGATGCCGATCCGCGCCATCTTCTCCACCATCTCCCCATCCGCCGCCGTCGGCGGATTGGTCTTCATGAGTTCGCTCAGGAGCGTGAAGTATTCGACGGCGTCCATGCGATTGACCTGGTCGCGCACCGCGGTCTTCATGTCGATGCCCGGGTCGACCTTGCCCGGCGGCGGAGTCCACGGCTTGTCGTGAGCGCTGAGCGGGCAGAGCGTGCATGCGTCCTGGATGGCATGCACGGCCTTGTAGTCTTCCGGCGTGCCGGTGCAGTAGATGCGTCCCAGGATCCAGACGAGGCTCGTCGGCGACTTGTATTCGACGACACCGTCGGGAAGCTTGCCCTCCCAGCCTGGACCGGTGATCGCAACGGAGTGGGCCCCCTGCCCGGTCGTGCGCGATCCCGGCACCTGGAACACCGTCGTCCAGCCGTCCAGCATCGGAAAGAGGAAGTAGCGGTCGTCCTTCATGTCCGGGAACGAGAACACCCACGGCTCCTTGCCGACGTCGATGAAGGCGGTGGTATAGAGCGTGTCGGCGTTCGGGGCCGTGACGGCGGTGAACGAGGCGTCCGGATATTCGCGCAGCTTAATGATGTGCCCCATCGGCCCCTTGCTGCCCTCGGGCTTCTCGACGTTCGTGACCACGCGTCGCGTCATCTCCATGGTCACCAGCGGATAGCCGTAGATATAGGCCTCCACCGCAGTCCAGAAGTCGCCCTCCCCCTCGAAGGGGTCGACGATCGGAAGATCGAAGGCACGGGCTGGCAGGGCGCTTGCGGCGAGCAGGCCCATCCCGCCGAACGATACGGCACGGCGCGAAATCTTCATCGAAACCTCCCCCAAGGAAAAGTCGTGCGCGACGGGTCCCGCCGTCGGCGCCACGAGCAGAACGTGCATTCCCCGATGTAGGCACCCGTCCCGGCATGACCATCGGCAAGGAGGAGTAGACCCGGCGCACCCATCCGGCGTAGGCGCCTACACCCTCCGGCATAGGGGGCAAGGTTCGGCCATCGACGATCGAACCGGATGAAAAAAGGGGCCGAACACTCGGTCCGACCCCTTCGATGTTTTCCGGATGCCCGTCCGGTCAGCTGTCGAGGAAGCTTCTCAGCTTTCTCGAGCGGCTCGGGTGCTTCAGCTTGCGCAGCGCCTTCGCCTCGATCTGGCGGATACGTTCGCGCGTCACCGAGAACTGCTGGCCGACCTCTTCCAACGTATGGTCGGTGTTCATGCCGATGCCGAAGCGCATGCGCAGCACGCGCTCTTCACGCGGCGTCAGCGAAGCCAGAACGCGGGTCGTCGTCTCGCGCAGGTTCGCCTGGATGGCGGCGTCGATCGGCAGCAGCGCGTTCTTGTCCTCGATGAAGTCGCCGAGGTGGCTATCCTCCTCGTCGCCCACGGGCGTTTCGAGCGAGATCGGCTCCTTGGCGATCTTCAGCACCTTGCGGACCTTTTCGAGCGGCATGGCGAGCTTTTCGGCCAGTTCCTCCGGCGTCGGCTCGCGGCCGATCTCGTGCAGCATCTGGCGCGATGTGCGGACGATCTTGTTGATCGTCTCGATCATGTGCACCGGAATACGGATCGTGCGGGCCTGGTCGGCGATCGAACGGGTGATCGCCTGCCGGATCCACCAGGTCGCGTAGGTCGAGAACTTGTAGCCGCGACGGTACTCGAACTTGTCGACCGCCTTCATCAGGCCGATATTGCCTTCCTGGATCAGATCGAGGAACTGCAGGCCGCGGTTCGTGTATTTCTTGGCGATCGAGATCACGAGACGGAGGTTGGCTTCCACCATCTCCTTCTTGGCGATGCGCGCCTCGCGCTCGCCCTTCTGCACCATGGAGACGATGCGCCGGAACTCGGCGATCGAAATGCCGGTTTCGGTGGCGAGATTCTGGATCTCCTGGCGGATGTCGCGGATCGTCGCGTTCTCGTTCTTCGCGAATTCCTTCCAGCCCTTGGCGGCCAGGTTGCCGATCGACTTCATCCAGTTCGGATCGAGCTCGGCCCCGGAATACTGCTCCAGGAACGAATCGCGCTTGACGCCGTAGCTTTCGGCGAGCCGCAGCAGGCGACCCTCGTTCTGCATCAGCCGCTTGGAGATGTCGTAGAGCTGCTCGACCAGGCTGTCGACGCGGTTCTGGTTCAACGACAGCGACTTCACGGCCGTGATCAGCTCGTCCTTCAGCTCCTTGTAGCGGCGCTCCTGGGCGGGCGACAGCGTGCCGGTCGCCTGCAGGCGGGCTTCCACCTGCTGGTCCTGCAGCTTGCGCAGCTTCTTGTAGGTCTCGGCGATCGTGTCGAGCGTCTCCATGACCTGCGGACGCAGTTCCGCTTCCATGGCGGCGAGCGAGAGGTTGGACTCGTCGTCGTCCTCTTCCTCTTCCTCAGGCGCAGGCATGTCGCCGCCGACATTGGTGATGTCGTCGTCGTTGGCGGGCGAACGCGCCTTCCTGGCCTTTTCCTTTTCCTCGGCCGCCTTGCGGTCGGCTTCGATCTTCTCGGGGCTCTGGAACTGCGGGGCAGCCTTTGCCTCGGGACCCGAATAGGTCGTCTCGAGGTCGATGATCTCGCGCAGAAGCGTCTGGCCTTCGTTCAGCTCGTCGCGCCAGATGATGATGGCCTGGAAGGTCAGCGGGCTTTCGCAGAGGCCGGCGATCATCGTCTCGCGGCCTGCCTCGATGCGCTTTGCGATCGCGATCTCGCCCTCGCGCGACAGGAGCTCGACCGAGCCCATCTCGCGCAGGTACATCCGCACCGGATCGTCGGTCCGGTCGGTGGGCTCCTTCTTCTTGGCGGCGGCAAGTGCTGTGCCGCTCGAAGGAGCCAGCTCGCCGCCTTCGCCCTCGGTGTCGTCGTCGCTGTCGTCGTCGCTCTGGGCTTCCTCGGCTTCCTCGTCCTCGATGACATTGATACCCATGTCAGAGAGCATGGACATGGTGTCCTCGATCTGCTCGGAGGTCACTTCCTCCGACGGCAGGACCGAATTCAGCTCGTCCATGGTGACATAGCCGCGCTTCTTGGCGGCCTTGATCATCTTCTTGACGGCGTCGTCGGAAAGATCCAGAAGCGGGCCGTCCGGTGCACCTTCGCGTTCGGTTTCGGCTTCTTCGTTCTCTTTGACCTTTGTTGCCATTTAGTCTTCGCTTTCCTGGAGTATCCAGTTTCAGTGCCGCCGGGATCCATGCGAGCGCCCGCTTTACGCTCCGGCGCCGTGCCAACCCGTTTCACTGACCTAACGGAATGAAACTTAAATCCTGATTAACCACGCCTCGCCTCCGGAGGCCGCGGACATGCTGCCGTGGCAACATGATTGACATGACTTCCCGGTCCGCCGTACCGATCTCATTCTTTCCCAGAGATGGTGATTCCCAGATTTTTCGGCTCCGTCAAGCTTTTCCGCCAAAAAACCCGGAAAACCCTTTGATTCGGGTCTTCATGGGCAAAGTCACCGGTTGCGGGTGTTGGCCAACATGTAGGAGCGGTCGCGAAAAAGACAAGGGGCGCATTCCGCGCTGATTCGCAACCGCACCAGGCCGCCTCATCGGGCCGCCTCACCAGTCCATCACCACCTTGCCGGAATTGCCGGACCGCATCGCCTCGAAACCGTCCCGAAACTGGTCGATGCCGATGCGGTGGGTGATGATCGGCGAGAGGTCGAGGCCGCCCTGCACGAAGGCGATCATCTTGTACCAGGTCTCGAACATCTCGCGGCCGTAGATACCCTTGAGCGTCAGCATCTTGAAGATGACCTTGTTCCAGTCGATGCCGAAGCCGTCGGGGGCGATCCCCAGGATCGCGATCTTGCCGCCGTTGTTCATCGCGTCGATCATCGAGCGGAAGGCGGGCGGCGCACCGGACATCTCCAGGCCCACGTCGAACCCTTCCGTCATGCCGATCTTTGCCATCACCTCGCTCAGGTCTTCCTTCGACGCGTCCACCACATGGTCGATGCCGACCTTGCGGGCGAGTTCGAGCCGCACGGGGTTGATGTCGGTGATGACCACCTTGCGGGCGCCGGAGCGCCTGGCCACCATCGCGCCCATGATGCCGATCGGCCCCGCGCCGGTGACGAGCACGTCCTCGCCTACCAGGTCAAAGGACAGTGCGGTGTGCACCGCGTTGCCGAACGGGTCGAAGATCGCCGCCACCTCGTCGGGCACTTCGTCCGGGATCGGCACGACATTGTGCTCGGGGATGCAGACGAACTCGCCGAAGGAGCCCGGCCGGTTCACGCCCACCCCTTTTGTATAGTGGCACAGATGCCCGCGCCCGGCCCGGCAGTTGCGGCACTTGCCGCAGACGATGTGCCCCTCGCCGGAGACCCGCTCGCCCACCTGGTACTTGGTGACAGCCGAGCCGATCTCGGCGATCTCGCCGACGAACTCGTGGCCGACCACCATGGGCACCGGGATCGTCTTCTGCGCCCACTGGTCCCAGTTCCAGATATGCACGTCGGTGCCGCAGATCGCCGACTTCTTCACCCGGATCAAAACGTCGCTCGGTCCGACCTCGGGCACCGGCACGTTCTCCATCCACAACCCGACCTCGGGCTTCGCCTTGACCAGCGCACGCATCATGTTCGACATTTCAACAGTCCTCTTCGGTTGGCGCCGGCGTTTCTTGCCTCTTCTCCCCAGCGGGGAGAAGGTGGCCCGTAGGGTCGGATGAGGGGGCGGCACGGCACAGCCGTCCATATCTAAATCTGTTCCCCGCTCCTGCGTGAAATATCGCTGTCGCTCCCCCCTCATCTGTCCTTCGGACATCTTCTCCCCGCTGGGGAGAAGAGGGAAGCAAGAGCACTCAAATCACACCCAGGTCCCGCCCCACTTCGGCAAACACCGAGATCGCCTTTTCCACGTCCGCGCGCGAATGCGCCGCCGACATCTGGGTGCGGATGCGCGCCTGTCCTTTCGGAACGACGGGGAAGGAGAAGCCGATCACGTAGACCCCCTTCTCCAGCATCCGCGCCGCCATCTCCTGGGCGAGCGCCGCATCCCCCAGCATCACCGGGATGATCGGATGCCCCTCACCGGCGAGCGTGAAGCCGAGCTTCGTCATCTCGGAACGGAAAAGATCGGCATTGGCCGTCAGACGGGCGCGCAGGGCGTCGCCGTTGTCGATCAGGTCGAACACCTTCAGCGAGGCGGCCGCGATCACCGGCGCCAGCGTGTTGGAAAAGAGATAGGGCCGCGAGCGTTGGCGCAGCCACTCGACCATCTCGGCCTTGCCCGACGTGTAGCCACCCGACGCGCCGCCGAGCGCCTTGCCGAGCGTGCCGGTGATGATGTCCACCCGCCCCTCGACGCCGCAATGCTCGGCCGAGCCACGACCATGGCTGCCGACGAAGCCGACGGCGTGGCTGTCGTCCACCATGACCATCGCGCCGTATTTCTCGGCCAGGTCGCAGACGCCGCCGAGATTGGCGATGATGCCGTCCATGGAGAACACGCCGTCGGTGGCGATCAGCTTGAAGCGGCTGCCCTCGGCCTTCTTCAACTCCTCTTCGAGCGCGGCCATGTCGTTGTTGGCATAGCGGAAGCGCTTGGCCTTGGAGAGCCGCACGCCGTCGATGATCGAGGCATGGTTGAGCGCATCCGAGATGATCGCGTCCTCTTCGGAGAGCAGCGTCTCGAACAGCCCGCCATTGGCGTCGAAACAGGAGGAATAGAGGATCGTGTCCTCCATGCCGAGGAAGGCCGAGATGCGGGCTTCCAGTTGCTTGTGCTCCTCCTGCGTGCCGCAGATGAAGCGCACCGACGCCATGCCGTAGCCGTAGCGGTCCAGGGCAGCCTTCGCGGCTTGCGCGAGGTCCTCGCTGTCGGCGAGCCCGAGATAGTTGTTGGCGCAGAAGTTCAGGACCCGCGCCCCCGAGGCGACCTCGATCGTGCCCGCCTGCTTGGAGGTGATCACGCGCTCGGCCTTGTAAAGGCCTGCCGTTTTCAGGGCCTCGAGTTCGCTGCGCAGATGGGAGAGGAAGTCGGTGCTCATGAGGGTACGCTCCGGTCATCGGGATCGCCGGGTTCTAGCACGTCCGCTCTCCCCGCGCAGCCACCTTCATGGGGCATATGTCGCATGAGGCGCTCTTCAAACATGGCCATTTTCGGCGAAAGGAATGCGATCAGCGCGCGGCGAATTCGCCCACAAGCCCCTCATAGGCGTCGAACGGCGGAAGCCGTTCGAAACTGTGGACTGCCGGCGTCGCAACCCAGGGCAGCTTCTCGCTGGTATAGGTTTCGATGAAGGGAACGAACCAGCTCGCATCCTCCAGCATGGTCGGGCGAAGATTGACGAAGAAATCGATCCCCTTCGGCCGCGTGAACATCCACGTCATGCAGTGCGGACAGAAATGGTGACCGGCCTCGGCATTCGCACCGGCGACGACCGGCTCGCCCTCGACCACGGAGAACCCTTCGGCCGGAATGGCGGCGCTGAGCGAATAGGCGCTACCCGACATGCGCTGGCAGCCGGTGCAGTGGCACGCCATCGTCAAGAGCGGCGGCGCGCTGATCTTCAGCTTCGTACGTCCGCAGCGGCAGGCCCCATGCCAGGGCAAGTTCCATTCGGTCATCGGCTCTTCTCCCTTTTGTGCGACCGCCGCCGCCCCGCAGCTTGCGCCCCGGTCCTCACTCGCCCTCGACGTAATCCTCTATCACCGCCAGGAACGCCTTGCCGAACCGTTCGCGCTTGCTCTGGCCGATGCCGGGAATGTCGAGCAGTTCGTCCCAGTCGCCCGGCCTCTCCTTTGCAAGCGCTATGAGCGTCGTGTCGGGGAAGACGACATAGGGCGGCACGTCCAGATCCTTGGCGATCGACAGGCGCTCGGCGCGCAGCCGCTCGAACAGTTCGCGGTCGGAGCCTGCAAGATCGACCCGCTCGCGCGCCGCCGACGGTTTCGCCCCCCGCCCCGTTCTCGCCGGCGCGGGCCGATCCTTGCGGAACCTGACCTCCCGTTCGCGGCGAAACACCGCCCGCGCTTCCGCTTCCAGCTTCATCGCCCCGAATGCCGTATGGTCGATGCGGATCAGGCCGGTAGCCAAAAGCTGGCGGAACACCGATTGCCAGGTCCGCACTGGAATGTCCTTGCCCGCTCCGAATACCGGCATGTCGACATGGCCGAAGCGCTCGGTCTTCTCGTTGGCGACGCCCATCAGGACATCGATGACGTGGCCGGAGCCGAAGCGTTCGCCGGTGCGGTAGACGGCGGCGAGCGCGGTGATTGCGGCCTCCGTCCCGTCCCAGGTCTCGACCGGGTTGCGGCAGGTGTCGCAATTGCCGCAGCCGCCGGCATGCGCCTCGCCGAAATGAGCGAGGATCGCCTGCCTCCGGCAGGACACGGTCTCGCAGATCGCAAGCAGCGCATTCAGCTTGGCGCGCTCGACGCGCTTGACGTCTTCGGCGGCGTCCCCCTCGTCGATCATCCGACGGCGCTGCATCACGTCAGCCATGCCGTAGGCCATCCATGCTTCGGACGGCAGCCCGTCGCGCCCGGCGCGGCCGGTCTCCTGGTAGTAGGCCTCGACGGAGCCGGGCAGGTCGAGATGGGCGACATAGCGCACGTCCGGCTTGTCGATGCCCATGCCGAAGGCGACGGTGGCGACGAGGCAGAGGTTTTCCTCTTTGAGGAACGCGTCCTGGTTGGTGTCGCGAACGGAGCGGTCGAGCCCGGCATGATAGGGCCGCGCGCGGATCCCCTGCGCGTCGAGCCATGCCGCGGTATCCTCCACCTTGGCGCGCGACAGGCAGTAGACGATGCCGCTCGCATCCTTGTGGCGCGACAGGAAGCGCAAAAGCTGCTGACGCGGCTGGTCGCGCTCGACGATGTCATAGGCGATGTTCGGCCGGTCGAAGGAGGTGGTGAACACCTGCGCATTCGCCAGCGACAGGCGCTCGATGATGTCTTCCCGGGTATGCGGATCGGCGGTCGCCGTCAACGCGATCCGCGGCACGCCGGGATAGCGCCCAGCGAGCCGGTCCAGAGTGCGGTATTCGGGCCGGAAGTCGTGCCCCCACTGGGAAACACAGTGCGCCTCGTCGATGGCAAAGAGCGCGATGCGGGCGTTGCCGATCAACTCCGCGAAGCCGTCGGTGACGATCCGCTCGGGCGTGACGTAGAGAAGGTCGAGTTCGGCTGCGCGCACCGCCCGCATGACGGCGCCGGCCTCCTCGCGCGACAGGGCGGAATTCAGCGCCGCCGCACGCACGCCGAGTTGCTTCAGCGCCTCCACCTGGTCACGCATCAGCGCGATCAGCGGCGAGACGACGATGCCGACACCGTCGCGGCAAAGCGCCGGGATCTGGAAACAGAGCGATTTTCCCGCGCCCGTCGGAAACAGCACCACCGCATCGCCGCCCGCCGCCACATGCTCCACCACCGCCTGCTGCTTGCCGCGGAAGGCATCGTAGCCGTAGACGCGCTTGAGCACCTCCAGCGGACCGGGGTTTGCGGAAAACAGCCGCTCGGTCGAAAACGGCGGCTCCTGTCTTTCAAATGGCGGCATCGGGCCTCTTTCGGGAATCGTCGTGGCATCATCGCCAGGCGGCGCAGCGATGCAAGGGGCTCCGGGGTGGGAACGCGGTGTATGGCGCGAGTCGCAAGTCCTCCCTCTTCTCCCCGGCGGGGAGAAGTGCCGAGCAAAGCGAGGCGATGAGGGGTCTTCGCCGCAAACGCCACGCCCGCCCCCTTATCCGGCGCTACGCGCCACCTTCTCCCCGCTGGGGAAAAGAGGTACCGCGCCCGCCCCTACCCCTTGGCTGGCCCCTTGACGCGGCCGGACATCACGCCGAAACCGTCGATGATCGCTTCCTGGTTTTCCAACCGCTTGGTTTCCATCTGCACTTCCTGCAGCGCCCGGAGGATCTGCGGAACGCGCTCGCCATCGCCTTCTTCGGTTGCCTCCGCCAACTCGCGTTCCAACTCGCGCCGCTGCCACAGAAGCGCGCGCGTCCGCTTGTGCAGCGCCATCGCCTGCAGGTAGCCCTCGCGGGCGTCGCTGGGAGCCGCCGCCTCCGTCGCCGTCCACAGGCGCGAATTGCGGATCTGCTGGTCGAGCGCCTTGAGCATCGGCTCGAAACCGGAAGCCTCCAGTTCCTCCACCAGCCGCTCGCGCGAAAGCCGGTCGCCCATGCCGGCGGCGATGCCGAGCACGGCCGACCAGAAACGCTGCAGGTCGCGATTGTCGAATTCGATCGCCGAAACCTCGTCGTATTCCTCGAACAGAAGCTGCGGCTGGTTGACGATCGTCAGCACCAGCACGCTTTCGCGCAAGGCCGGCAGTTCCTGCGCGCCGCGCACCAGCGTCGACCGGGCGAGCCGGTCGGAGATCGTGGACGGCGTCGAGGACGGGCCGCCGGCGGTATTGCGCCCGCCCTGCTGGCGTCCCTGTCCCTGTCCCTGCCGCCCGCCGAAGCCGCGTCGCTCGCCGCCCTGGCGGGAGACGGGCTGGAAGAAAGAGTTCAGCCGGTCGCGCATGTCCTGCTGGTAGTGCCGGCGCACGTTCTCGTCGGCGATGACCGACACGAGCTGGCGCAGCCGCGCCTCCAGCTCCGCCCGGCTTTCCGGCGTTTCGTAGGTGCCGCCGCCGGCCTCCCGGCTCCAGATCATCGCGGCAAGCGGCCTGGCGCCGGCCAGCACCTTGTCGAAAGGCTCGCGCCCCTCGTGGCGAACGAGGTCGTCCGGGTCCTTGCCGTCGGGGAGCATCGCGAAGCGGACGGTCCGGTCCGGCCGGATATGCGGCAGCGCCAGCTCGGCGGCGCGATTGGCGGCGCGGATGCCGGCCCCGTCGCCGTCGAAGCACAGGATCGGCTGCGGCGTCATCCTCCAGAGCAGGTCGAGCTGGTTCTCCGTCAGCGCCGTGCCGAGCGGGGCAACGGCATTCTCGACGCCCGCCTGGTGCAGGGCAATGACGTCCATGTAGCCCTCGACGGCGATGATCGTGCCGCCGCCTTTTTCGTCCGGAGCGCGGCCTGCCCCCTGTGCTGCCCTCTGTGCCGCCTTGCGGGCACGGGCGAAATTGTAGAGCACGCTTCCCTTGTGGAAGAGCTCGGTCTCGTTCGAATTCAGGTACTTCGCCGGCGCGTCCGGCGACATGGCGCGGCCGCCGAAGGCGATTACCTTTTCCCGCGAAGACAGGATCGGAAACATGATGCGGTCGCGAAAGCGGTCGTAGGAAACGGGGATCTCAGGCCCGTGCACCACCAGCCCGCAGGCCTCGATCTGTTCCTTCGGCACGCCCTTGCCGGCGAGATGCTCCTTCAGTGCATTGCGGCTTTCCGGGGCATAGCCGAGCCGGAAGGTCTCGATCGTGCGGCCGGTCAGCCCGCGGTCGCGCAGATAGGCCCGGGCGCGGGCGCCGGCGGCCGACTGGAGCTGGTCCTGGAAAAAGACAGTCGCCATCTCCATGACGTCGAGAAGCGAGGTGCGCTCCTTCTCGCGCCGCTCGGCCTGCGCGTCGGGCTGCGGCATGGGCACGCCGGCCATGTCGGCGATCTGCTGCACGGCCTCGGGAAAGTTCATCCCGTCGAGCTCGGTGAGGAAGCGGAAATGGTCGCCGGAAACGCCGCAGCCGAAGCAGTGGTAGCGGCCCTTGCGGTCCTCGCAGTGGAAGCTCGGCGATTTCTCGCCATGGAACGGGCAGCAGGCCCAGTAGTCGCCGCGCGAGACGTTGGTCTTCTTCTTGTCCCAGGTCACGCGGCGACCGACCACGGCCGAAATCGGCACGCGATCGCGAATCTCGTCGAGAAACGAAGGGGAAAAGCGCATCTTTGAACGTGGTCTCCGTCGCCGCCGTCCGGGCGACCCTGCCTTTATAATGATTGCTGCGGACGAGCGCTACAATAGTCGGGCTGTCAACAGGCAATGCCGTGACAGGGCGCGAATTGCTAAAAATTAACTAAAGGTCGAAATTGACAGATGTACATCTAGTTGGCGAAGAGGAAGGCGATGCCAATACCGGAATGAACGACATGCCGATCACCGCCGCGACCCTCGAAACCGATCCCCGCTTCTTCTATGCCTTCCGGCAGGGCGCCCGGCTGCTTCTGGAAATCTACGATTCCGATCCGCCGCTGGCGCGGCTGTTTTCGTCGCAGCAGCGGTGGCTGATGAGCCATGCCGCCTTCGCGCTGGCCTGCTCGCGTGACCCTGAAGATCCGGCCAGCGGCCTCTATTCGGCGCGCTTCATCGGCCTGGTCGTCGAAAAGAACGTGGCGAGCAAGAACACCGCCGCCGATTTCATCAAGGAGATCGTGGCCAACGGCTTCGTGCGGGTCGTCAGCGGCCACGAGGACCGTCGCAGGAAGCCGCTGCAGGCAACGGAAGTCCCCGACCGGGCGATGTCGCAATGGCTCGAACTGCACCTGTCCGGGCTCGACGGGATCGACGGAGGAAACCGCGCCGAAATCTACCGGGCCGACCCGGCGCTGCAATACCGCCTGCAGCCGAAGATCGCCGAGCGCATCCTGGTCGAAAGATCGGTCCGCACCCAGGGACCAGCCTTCGATCTCTTCACCTGGGCGAATTTCGGCGGCCTCATCCTCGATCTCCTGATCGCCGAAGTGGCCCCCGGTGCGGACGCAGCGGGGCCTGCGACCGATCGCCTTCAGGCCGGCACGCTGTCGCTGACCGAGACCGCGCGCCGCTTCACCATCTCGCGTACCCATGTCGTGCGCCTGTTCGGCAAGGCGGCGGAACTGGGCGATATCGGCTGGAGCGGCAGGCGCGGCGAGAGCGACGTGTGGATCTCCCGCAGGCTGCTGCGGCAGTACTGGCAGTACCAGGCGGCCAAGCATGCGCTGGTAGACCAGGCCTTCGCGGACGTCGTCGGCTCCGAGTCCGTGCAGACGGCCTGACACGCGTCCGGTCTTGCGGATTCGCGCGGCCGACGCCTCAGGCCCCGGGCTCCAGGAAAGCGACGATCGCAAGACCGTCGCTGGGGTGCAGACAGCAGAACGCCGCGGACCTGCCGCGGCGTCTTCATTGCTCAATGGCCGGCGAAAACCTGCCGTCAGCCTACTTCAGCAGGTCCTTCACCACGCCCGAGGCCTTGGCGAAGTCCATCTGGCCGGGATAGCGCTCCTTCAGGGCGTTCATGCACTTGCCCATGTCGCGAAGGCCATGCGCGCCGGTATCCCGCACCACGTCGGCGCACAGGACCTTGACCTTGTCTTCCGAGATCTGTTCGGGCAGGAACCCGTTGATGACGGTGATTTCCTCGCGCTCCTGCTGGGCAAGCTCCGGGCGGCCGTTGTCGGCGTAGATGCGGGCCGATTCCTCGCGCTGCTTGATCATCTTTGCCAGGATCTGCCGGATGCCGTCGTCGTCGACCGGATCCTTGCCGGCGCCGCGATTGGCGATGTCCCGATCCTTGATTGCAGCCTGGATCAACCGCACGGTCGAGGTCCGTCGGGTATCCTTGCTCTTCAGAGCGTCCTTGAGGCATTCTGCGAATTGCTCGCGCATTGTCTTTCTCCGCTGGACCGCCTGCCGCTGCCGGGCGCGGTGGGTCCGCCTTTTGTCTGCTGTTGTCCGTCCGTTCGTGCGCTCTCATAGACCAGCAAGGCCACAGCAATCAAATTGATTGCTTAAGCCATTGATTCTGAACAGCGAAAATTCGAAGCAATCCACAGCCGGAAGGTTGACCGGGCGGCATGCTTTGTCTATTTTCCGGCACCTGCACGAAATTTGCATGTAGTGGCCTTGCCGCGGATTTTCCGCGTGCCCACGTCTGCGACATTAAATGGCGCCTGAACCCTCGCCTTTCAAGGCGGGCCGATCCGCGCCGGAAAAGGGATGACCATGACCGCGACTGCCCCTTCGACCGCCCCCTGGACCTCCGAAAAGCCCACCGCCCTCCTCGTTCTTGCCGATGGGACAGTGATCGAAGGCAAGGGCATCGGCGCGACCGGCAAAGTCCAGGCCGAGGTCTGCTTCAACACCGCGCTGACCGGCTACGAGGAGATCCTGACCGATCCCTCCTATCTCGGCCAGATCGTCACCTTCACCTTCCCCCATATCGGCAATGTCGGCACCAACGACGAGGACATCGAGGACCTGACGCCTGCGGCCCGCCATGGCGCGGTCGGCGTGATCTTCAAGGCCGACATCACCGATCCGTCGAACTACCGCGCCGCCAGGCACCTCGACCAGTGGCTGAAGGCGCGCGGCATCATCGGGCTGTGCGGCATCGACACGCGCGCGCTGACCGCCTGGATCCGCGAGCACGGCGCACCGAACGCGGTGATCGCCCATGACCCGGCCGGCGTCTTCGACATCGAGACGCTGAAGACGGAAGCCAAGGCCTGGAGCGGGCTCGAAGGCCTTGACCTCGCCAAGGTCGCCTCGTCCGGCCAGTCCTCGCGCTGGAGCCAGGAACCCTGGGTCTGGAACGAGGGCTTCGAAGACCTTTCCGAGACGGATGCGAAGTACAACATCGTCGCCCTCGATTTCGGCGTGAAGCGCAACATCCTGCGCCTGTTCGCCGGCCTCGGCTGCAAGGTCACCGTCATGCCGGCGACCTCCAGCACCGAGGAGGTGCTGGCACAGAAGCCGGACGGTATCTTCCTCTCCAACGGCCCGGGCGACCCGGCCGCGACCGGCGAGTATGCCGTTCCGGTGATCCGCGACCTGATCAAGTCGGACATCCCGATGTTCGGCATCTGCCTCGGCCACCAGATGCTGGGTCTCGCCGTCGGCGCGAAGACCGAGAAGATGCACCAGGGCCACCACGGCGCCAACCATCCGGTCAAGGACCACACCACCGGCAAGGTGGAGATCGTGTCGATGAACCACGGCTTCGCCGTCTCCTCCGACAGCCTGCCGGCAGGCGTCGAGGAAACCCACGTCTCCCTGTTCGACGGCTCCAACTGCGGCCTGCGCCTCGCCGGCAAGCCGGTGTTCTCGGTGCAGCACCACCCGGAGGCTTCGCCCGGCCCGCAGGACAGCCACTACCTCTTCCGCCGCTTCATCAACCTGGTGCGCGAGAAGAAGGGCGAAGAAGCGCTCGCCGAGCGGGCATAAGCCTCAGCCACAAGCGATCTGACGAACGAAAGCGGAGGCCCGGCGCCTCCGCTTTTTCGTTTGCGGGCTCTTCAGGCCGTGACGGCCCTCCCCTCCCGGGACACCCGCACGTAGAAGCGCCAGCACAGCATGATCGCAGCCGCAGTGAGACCGCAGAGGAAGCCGAGCCACACGCCGATACCCCCCAGGCCGAGCGGGAAGGCGAAGAGCCAGGCGCAGCCGAAGCCGATCGGCCAGTAGGACAGGATCGCCAGCAGCATCGGCACCCGCGTGTCCTTCAGCCCGCGCAGGAGGCCGGCCGCGATCGCCTGCAGCCCGTCGACGAGCTGGAAAATGCCGGCAATGACGATCAACGGGCCGGCATAGGCAAGCACCTGCGCAGCTTCGGTGGACTGGCGATCGAGGAAGATGCCGGCAAGCTGCGTCGGGATCGCCGCAAACAGGGCTGTGCCGGCCATGGCGATGCCCGTCGCCACGATCATGCAGGCGATCGCCGCCCGGATCACACCCAGATGATCGCCGCGGCCATACGCGACACCGACACGGACGGTCGCGGCCTGCGCCAGTCCATAGGGGAACATGAACGCGATCGAGGCGAACTGCAGGGCGATACCGTGGGCCGCGAGCTCGATCGTGCCGATGGAGCCCATCAGCAGCGACGCGACCGTGAATAGGCTGACCTCGGCGATGATGGTGAAGCTGATCGGCAGGCCGAGATGAAGCACCTCAACGAAAGCCGGCCAGTCGGGTCGCCAGAAGCGGACGAAAAGCTCGTAGCGCCGCATCTCCGGACGGCTCTGCACATAGGCCACCATCAGCACGAACGACAGCACGTTGACGCCGAAGGAGACATAGGCGGCCCCCTTGATGCCCAGCGCAGGCAGGCCGAAATGCCCGAGCACGAGCCCATAGGCGAAGAACGCGTTCAGGACGAGGATCGTGATCGTGATCCTGAGGATGATTCCGGCCTTGCCCACAGCGCTCGCAAGCCCCCGAAGCGTCATGAACAGCAGTGCGGGCGGCATGCCCCAGTGGGCGATCGTGAGATAGTCGCCGGCGAGTGCGGCCACCTCCGGCTTCTGGCCGGCAAAGAGCAGGATCTGCTCGGCATAGGAGAAGATCGGCGCCGTCAGCAGCGAATAGAGCAGCACCACCCACATGCCCATGCGCACGGAGCGGCGCACCGAGACGACGTCGCCGCGACCATAGGCCTGGGCCACCATCGGGATCACCGCCGTCGCAAAGCCCGAGCCGAAGATGAAGATGGTGAAGAAGAACTGGCTCGCCAGCACGATCGCCGCCAGATGCGCCGCCCCGAGCCGGCCGAGGATGACGACGTCGGTGGTATGGATCCCGAGCTGGGCAAGCTGCGCACCGATCAGCGGAATGCCGAGGGTGAAGGTCGCCCGGAAATGGGACGCCCAGCTGTTGTCGAGCCGCGGTGCGATCATGTGCATGTTGCTGCCACCTTTCGGTCGCTTCCGATCACATCGGCGCAAGGCGATCAATCCAATAGAATTGATCCATCCATCAAAAATGCCAGTTCGGCGCGAAAATCGTGAGATTTCGACGCAGGAGTGGCAAAAACCGGCGAGAAAATGCAGCGTCGAGCGCCGATTTCCGGAAAAATCGGCAAAAGTTGCCGCAATCCCTGCAAACCTGACCTAGCCGGCCGCTTCGACGGCGACGGGGACCGGACTGGCGTCGTTGCGGACCTTGAGAACGAAAAGGACGACGCCCGCAAGCAGGATGCAGGCCGCCAGCGCATAGGGCGCGCCGGCAAACGAGACGGCCGCGGCCGGGCCTGTGAAGAAGCCGAACATCTGTGTGAAGATCAGCGGCCCGACGATCGTCGTCACGCTCGAAAGGCTGGAGAGCGCGCCCTGCAGTTCGCCCTGCACGGACGGGGGAACCTTTGCCGACGCGATCGATCGCAGCGCGGGGTCCGCAACGTTCTCGATTGCCGTCAGCAGGATCACGGCATAGATCATCCAGCCCTGCCAGGAGGCGGCGTATCCGGCAAGCCCAAGTGTTGCGAACGAAAGGCCGAGCGCTGCCGTGCGCCATTCGCCGAGGACCGGAACGATGCGCGGCAGCGCAAACGCCATCACCAGCGCGGCGCAGATGCCGAACATGCCGAGCGACAGCCCGATCTGCCCTTCCGACCAGCCGTAGCGATAGGCTGAGACGAAGGCCCAGACGGCCGGATAGACGGAGTGGGCGAGCCAGTAGCAGAAGAAGACGAGCAGAACCCAGAGAATGCCGGGATAGTGGCGCATCTGCTGCAGCGCGCCGAGCGGATTGGAGCGCTTGAGCTCGAAGCGCCGGCGATGCCGCGCCTCCAGGCTTTCCGGCAGGAACGCCCAGGCGGCCGCGAAATTGAGAAGGGCGAGCAGTGCGGCGCCGAAGAAGGGAACGCGCGGGCCGAATTCCCCGAGGAATCCGCCGATCACCGGACCGAGGGCAAAGCCGGTGCCAAACGCGATCCCCATCAGCCCGAAATTCTTCGCCCGCGTCTCGTCGGTGCTGACGTCGGCGATATAGGCAGCGGCGGTGCCGAAGCTGGCGCCGCTGATCCCCGCCAGCACCCGGCCGACGAACAGCATCCAGAAGCTGGTCGCAAGCGCACAGATCAGGTTGTCGATCGCGAAGGTGAAGACGGAGACGAGCAGCACCGGCCGCCGCCCGAACCGGTCGGACAGGTTGCCGATAAGCGGCGCGAACAGGAACTGCATGGCCGAATAGACGATCAGCAGCCACCCGCCGTCGATGGCCGCCGTACCGATGTCGGCCCCCGTCAGCTCCGCCAGGAAGCTCGGCAGCACCGGCATGATGATGGCAATGCCGATCACGTCGAGAAACATGATCATGAAGACGAGGATCAGCCCCCGGCGGACGTTTTTCTCTTCGATCATCTGAAGGCATCCCGGCGCGAAAATCGCAGAATTCTCGGTGTAAAGCGTCATAATCCGGAACGGCGCGCGAAACAATACGTGAACATCGCAGTATTCTTGATGCGAGGATCGCAAGAATTGATCCATCGGGCCACTCAGCCGGCCCGGCGCCGTCCTCCTTTAGGAATTCCACCGGCACACACTACCCCCGCGCCGGGCAAGACCCCGACCACCCTACCGGGACACCTTGGGTTGCCGTATCGCATCCGCTACGATTGCGGACGACGATTCGAGATTTTTCGGGACCCGCGAAGAAAACGCCGCTCTGTCGGCTGCGGGGATCAAGGGGGCGGACTGAATGATCGAGCTTATCTGGCGTGGCGTACTGATCGGCGTCGGCGGAACCGTTGCGATGGACCTCTGGGCCGTCCTGCTGCACGTCGCCTTTGGACAGCCGAAGCCGAACTGGGCTCCCGGCGGGCGATGGTTCCGGCATCTGGCCGATGGGAAGGTGTTCCATGAGGCGATCGCGGATGCGAAGCCCTATCGTCATGAGAATGCCCTGGGCTGGACCGGCCACTACGTCGTCGGCATTCTGTACGGCATCATATTCGCGCTGATCGTCGGGACGGGCTGGTTTGCCGCGCCGAGCTTCCTGCCCGCCTGGCTCTTCGGCATCGTCACCATCGCCGCCGGCTGGTTCCTGATGCAGCCCGGCATGGGCCTCGGCTGGGCGGCGTCAAAGACCCCGGAACCGAACAAGGTCCGCCTGATGGGCCTTCTGGCCCACACCGCATTTGCGCTGGGGCTCTACGCCACCGCCTTCCTCATTCGCTAGCCCAGACGCCAAAAGGAGCCGCTCTCCAGGCCACCCGACCGGGCGATCATGCCGGTCGGGCGTGTCAAACGCCTCACACGTCGTTCGAGAACGTGTCGCAGTCCTGCACCCGGCCGCTGTCGAAGCCGCGCTTGAACCAGCGCTGGCGCTGCTCGGAGGTACCGTGGTTGAAGCTCTCGGGCACGACATAGCCCTGCATGCGCTTCTGGATCGTGTCGTCGCCGATTTGAACGGCCGCGTTCAGCGCCTCGTCGATGTCGCCGACGTCGAGCAGGCCCTTCTGCTCGGTGTACTTGCCCCAGATGCCGGCATAGCAGTCGGCCTGCAGTTCGACGCGGATCGACATCTGGTTCGCTTCCGCCTCGCTCATCCGCTGGCGGGCGTTGTTGAACTGCGGCAGCACGCCGGTGAGATTCTGCACATGGTGGCCGACCTCGTGGGCGACGACATAGGCCTGGGCGAAATCGCCCGCAGCATCGAACTTGCTCGCCAGTTCGTCGAAGAAGCCCATGTCGAGATAGACCTTGTGGTCGCCCGGGCAATAGAACGGGCCGGATGCGGCCGAGGCAAAGCCGCAGGCCGATTGGATGGAATCGGAGAAGAGCACCAGCTTCGGCTCCTCATATTGCTCGCCGCTCGCCTGGAAGATGCCGTTCCAGACGTCTTCGCTCTCGGCGAGCACGGTCGCCATGAACTGCTTGGTCTCTTCCTGCTGCGGCGAGTTGGCCCGCGTGGCGCTCTCGGTCTGCTCGAAGCCCGGCAGGTTCACCTGCCCGCCGCCGCCCTGCCCCAGGACCTGCAGCAGATCGATGCCCATCATCTTCAGCACGAAATAGATCACGACCAGGAAGATGATGGTGCCGATGCTCAGGCCGCCGCCGGCGCGGCGCGGGCCGCCGCCCATCGGGATGCGGAAGCCGCCGCCGCGGCCGAAACCGCCGGGCCCGCCAGCCCCGCGCTGATCCTCGACATTGCTGGATTGCCGACGGCCCTTCCATTCCATGATCGTTCCCTCTGTTGCACGGTCGAAACGGCCGAGAGGCGGTTTCGTTCCTGTCATTCAGTTATAGGGCGGAGAGCCCGGGTTGCAAACGGATTGAGCGCCACGATGGGCGATGTCCGGTCACGGTCGGCGGCTTGGCCGTCTCTCCGTCGCCATCGCCGCAGCATGAAGCCGACGCTGGCGTCCGCGGCCGCTCACCACCGCAGGACGAGCCGTCCGAGCAACGCTCCGAGGCTTGCCAGGATGGCGATGGCAAGCGGATACCAGACGGCAACGAACAACGGCGAATCGTCGGGGCAATGGGCGGCATAGAAGGTGGCGGCGATCCCACCCGCCAGCAGCCCCGACACGGCGCCGGCGGCAGTCGCGTTGGCGGGCGCGCCGTGCCGCATGGCCAGGAGCAACACGACAAGGGGGATGAACCCGATCAGGGGAACGAAGGTGAGGCATACCATGCTGTTGGTCCCGACCAGCCGGGCGGCCCAGGTCGCAGACGGCACTGCGACCAGTTCCAGCAGGACGGAAAGGGCGAGAAGCACCGGCGCCACCATAATTCCGGCCAGCGCCGTGCTCCAGTTGCCGCCCGGCCGCGAAACTGCGACCGCGAGGCGATAGGCGGCGACGGCCAGCGCAATCGTGAAAAGGAACTTGAAGACGAAGCGCACGGTGGAAAGCGCAGCACCGGCATCGGGACGGGGTCCGAGCAGCAGGAAGAACATGCCGGCGGCCACGAGCACCGCGGCCGCCAGCGCTACGATCCATGCCTGTCCCAAGGGGAGCCCCCCGCGCCGCGAATCCGCGGCAAGTGCCTTGATCAGGTCGTTCGTCTCCATCTTCATGTCCTTCCGAAGCGCCTGGCGATCGCCGCCAGCCCGCGGTGCAGCGCGACCCGCACGGCCGTCTCGTTCATCCCCAGGTCCCGCGCCGTCTCCTGGATCGAACTGCCCTCGATCGAAACCGCCGTCACCACCGAGCGCTGCCCGGGCGTCAGCACCTGCAGCGCCCGGTCGATCTCCCAGCTCCGCAGCACCTCCGGCTCTGCCGCCTCGACCTCTTCGAGCGCCGGACTGTCGGCCAGCGGCTGGCGACCATGGCGGCGGAAGGCGTCGATCAGCTTGTGGTTGGCTATGGCGAAGATCCACGGCCTGACCGGTTCGGCACTGCGCCAGGTGTGCCGTTTCAGGTGGATGGCGAGCAAGGTTTCCTGAACGATGTCTTCCGCATCCAGGCTACCGTGGGTCACCTTTCGTCTGAGCCACGTCCGCACCAGCTTCGCCACTGCCTCGAGGAATGCGCGGTAGGCACGCTCGTCGCCGTCGATCGCCGCAACGAGCATTCGCTCGAGACTGCGCTCCTCCGCTCTGTCCAACCTGCTTCTCCAGTCTGTTCGCCCGGGAGGTTCCGTTCGTTACAGGTCGCGCACGGTATTTGGCCTTTGCCAGCGGCGGTAATCACGAAGTCGTGTTCACCGGCAGTGTAACGCAAAGCCGCCACCAGCGAAAAAGCCGATGTGCGTCATGTGGCGCATCGAAAGCAAACCGCTCTGGAGAATACGATATGACAACTCGTTCAGCAGTAAGCACCATGGTTCTGGCAGGCGCCGTCGCATCGGCACTTTCGTCCCTGGCACTCGCCAGCCCGCTGTCGGAGGCAGACATCAAGTCCGCGATGGATGCCGGCAAGGAGAAGTGCTTCGGCGTCGCGTTGAAGGGGCAGAACGATTGCGCCGCAGGTCCCGGCACGACCTGCCAGGGCACCTCGACCGTCGACTACCAGGGCAACGCCTGGAAGTTCGTCGACGGCGGAACCTGCACAACCATGCAACTGCCCGATGGCCGCAAGGGTTCGATGGAGACCCTGGACCGCGACATTCCGGCCTGATCGAAGACGTGTGGAAAGCGGAGGAAACGGTGATGGAACCGAACAACCATGCGATCGGGCATCGCGCCCTTCGCTTTCCCGACTACCCGATCGACGGCATGGCGGGAACCAGCTTCAAGCACGAGCATCTGCCCGCGATCCTTCAGCAGGGTCGCCGGCAGGGGTTCTTCGAGGTCCATGCGGAGAACTATATGGGAGATGGCGGCCCGCCGCATCGCGCGCTGTCGCGCATCCGGGAGGACTACCCGGTCTCCATCCATGGCGTCTGCCTGTCGATCGGCGGCCCGCAGCCGCTCGACAGGCAGCACCTGACGCGTTTCAAGGCATTGATCGAGCGCTACGAGCCGGCGCTCGTCTCCGAGCACCTGGCCTGGTCAACGCATGAAACCACCTATTTCAACGACCTTCTGCCGCTGCCCTATAACGCAGACACGCTGCAGCACGTGGCCGAGCACATCGACGAAGTGCAGGAGACGATCGGCCGGCAGATCCTGCTGGAAAATCCGTCCAGCTATCTGACCTTCACGGAATCGACAATGGCCGAGACCGCGTTCATCCGGGAATTGGCACGGCGCACCGGCTGCGGCCTTCTGCTCGACATCAACAATGTCTTCGTCTCCGCCACCAATCTCAAGACGTCGGCTCTCGACTATCTCGCCGACTATCCGCTCGACCTTGTCCGGGAAATCCACCTGGCCGGGCACGCGACGCAGAGCGACGAGAACGGCGAGCTCCTTCTGATCGACAGCCACGACGGGCCGGTCGGCGATGCGGTCTGGAAGCTGTACGAGACGGTCATGGTCAGGACCGGCCCGATCGCCACGCTTGTCGAGTGGGACAGCGCAATACCGGACTGGCTGACGCTGACACGGGAAGCCGCAGCCGCGCAGGCGATCTTGGACCGCGGCGCAGTCACGGACGACAGGGGAGCGCGCCATGCAGCCGTCTAGCCTCGGGTTTGCCGCGGGACGCGAGGCCGCGCCCTATGCCGCGCACTTCGCCGGGCGTCTGCTCGATCCCGGAAAGCCAGCCCCGCCGGACGTAACCGACACCGGCGGCGGGGGAGCGGAACGGCGGTTCGGAATCTATCGCAACAATGTCACCGTCAGCCTGATCGGGGCGCTTGCGGCAATATTTCCGACGACACTGCGGATCACCGGGCCGGAGTTCTTCCGCGCCATGGCTCGGTTCCACATCCGCGCGACGCCGCCGACCTCCCCGTTGCTCTTCGAATACGGACACGACTTCGCGGCGTTCATCGCGCAGTACCAGCACGCCCGGTCGATGCCGTGGCTTGCCGATGTCGCGCGGATAGAGCGCGCCTGGCTGGATGCCTATCACGCAGCCGACGAGGCGGTACTTGCCATGGAACCGCTGGCTGCCGTGGCGCCGGAGGCGCTGGGGGCGACCCGGTTCATCGCCCATCCTGCAACCCGGTTGCTTTCTTCGAGCTACCCGGCGTTCAGCATCTTTTCCGCCAACCGGCAGGATGCACCGGTCGGACCGATCATGGCGACGGAGCCGGAATGGACTTTGGTGACCCGGCCGGTCTTCGACGTGGAGGTCCGCCGGATTTCGCCCGACGCAGCGATGATGATCGAAGGTCTGATGGCCGGCGATACGCTCGGGCGGGCTGCGGGCGAAGCACTGGCCACCTTTGCGGATTTCGACCTGCCCGCCGCGATCGCAGGCCTCATCGAGGCAGGCGCCTTCTGCGGAATTTCAACGAACGGAGCACGAGATGAAACATGAACCAATGCCGAGCCAATCGCCAGGCACGGGCCTCACCGGATATCTCCGCCGAGCAAGTACGAGCATGGGTGATCTTGCCCCGCTGTCCCTGGCGCAACTCGCCCTTCGGCTTGCCCTGGCGGTACCCTTCTGGCGCTCGGGGATCAACAAGTGGGACGGCTTCCTGCACCTGAACGATGTCGCGGTTCTGCTCTTTTCGTCGGAGTTCAAGCTACACTTGCCGGGCGGGCCCTATTCCTTCCCGTTTCCCGGCGCCGTCGCCTTTGTATCCGGCACGGCCGAGATCGTCCTTCCGATTCTATTGGTGTTCGGCCTTGCATCCCGCGCCGCCGCACTCGCGCTTTTCGCCATGACGATTGTCATCCAGCTGACCGTGCCGGACGGATGGCCGATCCATGTGACATGGGCGGCCATGGCGCTGGCGATCATTGCATGGGGACCTGGACGATGGTCGATCGATCAGCTTGCCGGACTCGATCGTCTCGCATCCGGACCGCATTCCCGCTGAAGGCAGCCGATCCGGCATCCCGGTAAGCGGGCAGGAACAACCCTCGCAGCAAGACTTGCGCGGCGGTCCGATGCCGGCGCGCCATTGTCCTTCTTAATTCTGTTTGATCCGCCATTTTCGGGGTTCCGCTTGGCTTGGCATTTGCCTATAAGCCGCTTCTAGCCTTTTAAGACGATGCCTTGAGCGCCCCGGCCGGTGAACCTCCCACCCTGGCCGGTTTTTCGCGCAGGCAAGAAAACGGATAGAGCCATGCCCAAGCGCCAAGACATCAAATCGATCCTCATCATCGGCGCGGGGCCGATTGTCATCGGGCAGGCCTGCGAATTCGACTATTCCGGCACCCAGGCGTGCAAGGCGCTGAAGGAGGAAGGCTACCGGGTCATCCTGGTCAACTCCAACCCGGCAACGATCATGACCGACCCGGGTCTGGCGGACGCCACCTACATCGAGCCGATCACCCCGGAAGTCGTGGCCAAGATCATCGCCAAGGAACGCCCCGATGCGCTGCTGCCGACCATGGGCGGCCAGACGGCGCTGAACACGGCACTCTCCTTGAAGCGCATGGGCGTGCTGGAGCGCTACAACGTCGAGATGATCGGCGCCAAACCTGAGGCGATCGACAAGGCGGAGGACCGTGCGCTGTTTCGCGAGGCGATGGCCAAGATCGGACTGGAGACCCCGCGCTCGCTTTTGGCCAACGCCACAGAGATCAAGGACATCGATCGCAAGCTGCATGTGGCCGAGCGCGACAAGCTGAAGGCGTCCCTTTCCGGCCCCGAACTCGACAAGGCGCTGGACGATCTGGAAAACACCTGGAACCTGGGCGAGACCGACCGCAAGCAGCGCTACATGAGCCACGCCATGGCCATCGGCGCGCAGGCGCTCGACACCATCGGCCTTCCGGCGATCATTCGCCCGTCATTCACGATGGGCGGCACCGGCGGCGGCATCGCCTACAACCGCTCGGAGTTCTTCGAGATCGTCAACTCCGGCCTCGACGCCTCGCCGACCACCGAGGTCCTCATCGAGGAATCGGTGCTCGGTTGGAAGGAATACGAGATGGAAGTGGTCCGCGACACGGCGGACAACTGCATCATCATCTGCTCGATCGAGAACATCGACCCGATGGGCGTGCATACAGGCGATTCCATCACCGTGGCGCCTGCGCTGACCTTGACCGACAAGGAATACCAGATCATGCGCAACGCCTCGATCGCGGTGCTGCGCGAGATCGGGGTGGAGACCGGCGGCTCGAACGTGCAGTTCGCCGTCAACCCCGAGAACGGCCGCCTCGTCGTCATCGAGATGAACCCGCGCGTCTCGCGATCCTCGGCGCTGGCCTCGAAGGCCACCGGCTTCCCGATCGCCAAGATCGCCGCCAAGCTCGCGATCGGCTACACGCTGGACGAACTCGAAAACGACATCACCGGCGGCGCGACGCCGGCCTCCTTCGAACCGTCGATCGACTACGTCGTCACCAAGATCCCACGGTTCGCCTTCGAAAAATTCCCCGGCGCCGAACCGACGCTGACGACGGCGATGAAGTCGGTTGGCGAGGTCATGGCGATCGGCCGCACCTTCGCCGAATCGCTGCAGAAGGCGCTGCGCGGGCTTGAGACCGGCCTGACCGGCCTCGACGAGATCGAGATCCCCGGCTTCGACGAGGGTGACGGCAAGAACGCGATCCGCTCCGCCATCTCCACGCCGACGCCGGACCGGCTGCGCATGGTCGCCCAGGCGCTGCGCCTCGGCTTCACCGCCGAAGAGGTGCACGAGGGCTCCAAGATCGACCCGTGGTTCATCGCCCAGTTCAAGGCGATCGTCGACATGGAAGTGCGCATCCGCGAGCACGGCCTGCCGGAAGACGCGCAGAACCTGCGCATGCTGAAGGCGATGGGCTTCTCCGACGCCCGGCTTGCGACGCTCTCGGGCAAGCGGCCGAAGGAAGTGGCGGAACTGCGCAACAGCCTCGACGTGCGCCCGGTGTTCAAGCGCATCGACACCTGTGCCGCCGAATTCGCCTCGCCGACCGCCTACATGTACTCGACCTACGAGCAGCCCTTCGCCGGCCAGACCCGCTCGGAAGCCGGCATCTCGGACAGGAAGAAGGTCGTCATCCTCGGCGGCGGTCCGAACCGTATCGGCCAGGGCATCGAGTTCGACTACTGCTGCTGCCATGCCGCCTTCGCGCTGAAGGATGCCGGCTATGAATCGATCATGGTCAACTGCAACCCGGAGACGGTCTCCACCGACTACGACACCTCCGACCGCCTCTATTTCGAGCCGCTGACGGCCGAGGACGTGATCGAGATCCTCAAGGCCGAGCAGACCAATGGCACGCTGGTCGGCGTCATCGTCCAGTTCGGCGGCCAGACGCCGCTGAAGCTTGCCGAAGCGCTGGAGAAGAACGGCATCCCGATCCTCGGCACCGCACCGGACATGATCGACCTCGCAGAAGATCGCGACCGCTTCCAGAAGCTGCTGCAGAAGCTGGACCTCGCCCAGCCGAACAACGGCATCGCCTATTCGGTCGAGCAGGCCCGCCTCGTCGCCGGCGAAATCGGCTTCCCGCTGGTCGTTCGCCCGTCCTACGTGCTCGGCGGCCGCGCCATGCAGATCATCCATTCGGAATCGATGCTGCAGACCTACCTGCTCGACACCGTCCCCGGCCTCGTGCCCGAGGACATCAAGCAGCGCTACCCCAACGACAAGACCGGCCAGATCAACACCCTGCTCGGCAAGAACCCGCTTTTGTTCGACAGCTACCTGACCAACGCGGTGGAAGTCGACGTCGATGCGCTCTGCGACGGCGAGAGCGTCTTCGTCTCCGGCATCATGGAACACATCGAGGAAGCCGGCATCCATTCGGGCGACTCGGCCTGCTCGCTGCCGGTCCGCACGCTTTCGCCCGAGACCGTCGACGAGTTGGAGCGCCAGACCAAAGCATTGGCAAAAGCGCTGAACGTCGGCGGGCTGATGAACGTGCAATACGCCATCAAGGACGGCACCATCTACGTGCTCGAAGTGAACCCGCGCGCCTCGCGCACCGTGCCCTTCGTCGCCAAGACCATCGGCGCGCCGATCGCCAAGATCGCCGCCCGCGTCATGGCCGGCGAGAAGCTCGACGTGGCGATCGCGGCTTACGGCGAAAAGCCCGATCCGCGCAACCTCAAGCACATCGCAGTGAAGGAAGCCGTGTTCCCCTTCGCCCGCTTCCCGGGCGTCGATACGCTGCTCGGTCCGGAAATGCGCTCGACCGGCGAGGTCATGGGCCTCGACCGGAACTTCGCGCTCGCCTTCGCCAAGTCGCAGCTCGGCGCCAGTGTCGACCTGCCGCGCGACGGCGCCGTCTTCGTCTCCATCCGCGACGAGGACAAGGAGCGGGTATTGCCGGCCGTCCGCATGCTCGTCGAGATCGGCTTCAGGGTCATCGCCACCTCCGGCACCGCCCGCTTCCTCGCAGAGCAGGGCATCGAGGCAACAAAGGTCAACAAGGTCCAGGAGGGCCGTCCGCACATCGAGGACGCGATCCGCAACCGCCAGGTCCAGCTCGTTATCAACACCACCGACGGCAGCAAGGCGATCTCGGATAGCAAGTCGTTGCGCCGCGCCGCGCTGATGCAGAAGGTGCCCTACTACACGACGATGGCGGGTGCCGCCGCGGCAGCGGAAGCCATCAAGGCGCTCAAGGAAGGCCAGCTCGAGGTCCATCCGCTGCAGAGCTACTTCGCATAAGACCGTCACCACGGCCTGCCACCGCGCCAGACTTCCCTCCCGGCGAGCCCGGGCGGCACCTGGAGTTGGGCGGTGGCCGTCGTCGTCCGGATCTCGCGCCATTTGGGCATGACCGGCAAAGAGCGCCTTTCATCCGTCGTGACGCAGTTGTCTCCTGCCCGACCGGCTGCACGCCCTAAAATGCCCCGGGCCTCACTGTTAGGCCCTGTTGACAAAGTCCGTTGTGATAGTGCGATAAGATCGCTCGATGACGGAGGTTTGGATGTCCGCGTTTGATCGAGAAATAACACTTCGACTGAGTGTGCAACACGCGTTGCTTGGGGAAGTCTCGTCGGCGCTTGCCGCTGTTTCGTGCGGCTGGAATGACAAGGACATTGTCCTCGAATTCTTGGTTGACTCGGACTTCAGCGATGAAGATCGAGAACGCATGGAGATAGTCGCATCTGAGGTCGTCGCGGATTTCGGAGATGAAACGATAACGACTGTCTTCACGTCACCACCTTCAGTTGGGCCGAAGGTTCCAGTCGCTAAGCGATGGTGGGCTTACAAGCGATTTCAGCCAAACGTCATGTCAGTTGAGCGAAAACTTGAGTGGTCCTACGTTGTGCATATACTCGCGCTTATAGACAGGCTCTTTCAAGAGAAAGCGTCGTGGCCAGAACTCATCAAGCAAGTAAGAGGTGCATCCGGCGTGGATATTTTGACGGCGGAAAAGATTGCGCTTTCTCACAATGGATGGAGACGATTGTGTAACTATCGGATCAATCATGATCCTGAATGCAAGAAGCAGGCGGCACGACACATCAAAATCCATGGGCCAAGCTCACTGATTTCATCAGTCGGCGGAAGCTTTTCCGTCGCAGAGCCAGAGGTGAACTAAAGACGTTCCGCGAAGTGCGGCAGCCAGATTTTTGCTGTCCCCAGTGAAAGGAACGCTTCGAAGGAAATGCGGGTTTTGTCGCTACGGGTGGCAACCCTGCGGAACTGCTTGAGTCGATTGAACATTCGCTCGATGCGGTTGCGGCCTTTATATGTCCTAAAGTCGCAGGATGGCGGGTTTTGCGGTTCGCCTTCGGCGGGATAACTGGACGAACACCGTGGATTAGCTTTTCGCGAATGGCGTCGCCATCGTAGCCCTTGTCGGCGAGAAATGACCTGGGTTTGCCCACGGGTATGGCAAGAAGAGCGGGAACGGCGCTGTAGTCGGAGGTTTCGCCACCTGTCAGGGCAAAGCCAAGAGGACGTCCCTGACCGTCTGCACCACGCTCGGTCGGCAACAGCAGTTCGATGATCCGCCATTCCGCATCACTCAAATCGCCTCGAGCCATGGCTGCCTCCTAAAAGGCAGTCTTGAATCACGCCTCAGCCGATTTGGGAATCCACTTTGTCAACAGGGCCTAGCTCTTTGGAAACGAACTGTTCTGTCGCAGAAATGTTTTCCGCCTGTCCTTGGTAGGACTTAAGGACGCAGGAAATAAACTGGCTTTTGCTGGCTGATTTCTGCTATAAGCGCTGTTCAAACAGTTCCGCGGGTTCCGGGGTTAACGCCCCGGAAACCGTTTTATTTTGCGTTCATGCCTGCGGAAAGCATGGCAACGCGACGGGAAGGACAAAGGAAAATGGTCGATAAGGTACCGATGACTCAGGGCGGTTTCGTCAAGCTGCAGGAAGAACTGCGCTGGCGCCAGCAGGAGGAGCGCCCGCGAATCATCGAAGCAATTTCCGAGGCGCGCGCCCATGGCGACCTTTCGGAGAATGCCGAATACCATGCCGCCAAGGAAGCGCAGAGCCACAACGAGGGCCGGGTCAGCGAGCTCGAGGACCTGGTCGCCCGTGCCGAGGTGATCGACCTCTCCAAGATGTCCGGCGACACCGTCAAGTTCGGCGCGCGCGTCAAGCTCGTCGACGAGGACACCGAAGAAGAGAAGGTCTACCAGATCGTCGGCGACCAGGAAGCCGATGTGAAGGAAGGACGCATCTCCATCTCGTCGCCGATCGCGCGTGCGCTGATCGGCAAGGAAGTCGGCGAATCGATCGAGGTCAATGCGCCCGGCGGCTCGAAGGCCTACGAGATTCTCTCCATCTCCTGGGGCTGATGCGCCAGGCATGACCGGCTCCCGCAAAAAGGACGCCGCCCGCGTCGACATCGCCGATGTCGACGTCGTGGCGCCGAACTTCAAGCGCCGCCTCTCCGGCGTCACCTCGACCATAATCCAGTTGGTGCCGATGCAGCGGGCCCTCGGCCAACGGGTGGCGACGCTCGGGCCGGGGCTGCCGGACGACCTGCCGCATCTCCGCTTCCGCGATCTTCTCTCGCTCTGGCGCCCGCCGGCCGGCCGCAGCCACCGCGTGTGGCATGCGCGCCGCAACACCGAGATGCTGCCCGGCATCGTGATGAAGACGCTCCTGCGCATGCCGCTGAAGCTGCTCTTCACCTCGGCCGCCCAGCGCCGCCACAGCCGCTACACGAAATTCCTGATCCGCCGCATGGATGCGGTCATCGCCACCAGCGGCCGCTCCGGCTCCTTCCTCGACGTCCCGCACACCGTCATCCGGCATGGCGTGGACCTCGAGCGGTTCCACCCGCCCGCAGGCCCGGACGACACGATTTCGGCAACAGCCCTGCCGGGAAGATACCTCGTCGGCTGCTTCGGCCGCGTGCGCCACCAGAAGGGCACGGACCTTTTCGTGCGCGCCATGATCGCGCTCCTGCCGCGCCATCCCGAATGGACCGCCGTGATCTCCGGCAGGATCACGCCCGAGCACAAGGCCTTCGGCGACGCCCTGAAGGCGGAGATTGCCGTAGCCGGGCTGTCCGACCGCATCGTCTTCCTCGGCGAGGTCGACGACATCAAGCCCTGGTATCGCCGTCTTGCGCTCTATGTCGCCCCCTCCCGCAACGAGGGCTTCGGCCTCACCCCGCTGGAGGCCATGGCCTCGCAGACGGCCGTGGTGACGTCCGATGCCGGCGCCTATGCGGAGATGACGATCGAAGGCGAGACGGGTTCCGTCGTCCCCGCCGGCGACGGAGCGGCGCTGACGGCCGTGATCGACCGCTACATGTCCGATCCGGAAAAGACGATTGCCGCAGGCGCCAGGGCGCTGGACCACGTTCGCGCGAGCTTCGCCCTCGAACGGGAGGCGACGGCCATCGACGAGGTCTACCGCCGCCTGCTATCGCAGTAGCTCTCCCAAGCCCCGTCTCAGCGCCGGCGCTCCAGCCGGTCGTCGAACGGGATGCCGATGTCCGCAAGGGCGGAGACCGGCGAAAAGTTCGCCATCGCGATCCCTTGCTCCGCCGCCACGTGCCTCGCCAGCGCGACATGCCCCAGGATGCGTGCCTCCGCCCCGGCAATGCCGGAGAAGGCGGCCCGCCCCCTCTCCTCGTAGAAGCGCGGCTCGGCCGCGTTGCGGATATCGACGCCGGCGAAGCCGATCGTCTTCGGGCGAAGTGCGACGGCAAACTGCAGCGCGGAAACGGCCACCGATCCGCCCTGGAACACGCCGCGCTCGGGCTGCAGCGAGAAGCCGCAGTCTCCCGATGGATCCAGCCGCACGAAATCGAGCACCCCGATCTGCGCGGGCGTGCGGCGCGGCAGGCCATAGGGCTTGCGGATATCGTTGACGAGGATCACGCGCTTGTCCGACAGCCAGCCGCGATCGTGCTCGCAGATCGCCCGTAAGGCCGCGACAGAAAACAGGCAGACCTGGCCCGCGGCGACCTTCTCCCGCATCAGGTCGAAATGCCGGTAGACGAAGCGCTCGTCCTCGACGGCAACGGCAAGCGGCGTTTCGACCGGGCCACCGGCGAGATGGATCGCCCCGTTCAGAAGGATCGCGCTTGCCGGCTCGAGCCGGGAGAGGTCGGCGCCGGCCACCGACGGCCCCGAGCCGACGACATGGATCCACTCGCGCGGTCCATCGATGAGGATGCCCATGTCCTGCAGCGCGGCCACCGGCCGGCGGCGATAGTGCAGCACCCGCCTCTCGTCGATCGAAAGCCCGGGAAACCAGTCCTGCACATGGGCGAGATTGCGGCCGAGCAGCAACCGGGCGCCGAGCTTGACCAGCGAGCGGGAGAACGGGCGGTCGGATCCGGCCAAGGCCTCAGATCTCCACCAGCCCGAGCTTCTTGACCTGGCGAATCGTCAGCATGGTGCGCACCGTGTCCACGTGCTCGTTGGCCGTCAGAACCTCGATGACGAAATCCTGGAACCGCGTCAGGTTCTCGGCGACGCAGTGCAGCAGGAAGTCGCTGTCGCCCGATACCATCCAGGCCTGCCGCACCAGCGGCCATTCGGCGGTGACCGCGGCAAAGGCCTTCAGGTTCGCCTCGGACTGGTGCTTGAGCCCGACCATGCAGAAGGCGACGAGGTCGAAGCCGAGCGCCGGCGCGTTCAGCATCGCATGGTAGCCTTGGATGATGCCGGCCTCCTCCAGCTTGCGGACACGCCTGAGACAGGGCGGAGCGGAAATACCCGCCTTGGTGGCGAGTTCCACATTGGTCATGCGACCGTCGGCCTGGAGTTCCTTGAGGATCTTGATGTCGATGGCATCGAGTTCTGCGCGAAACACGGATGAGCTTCCCCTGTCTGTTTTGCACGCGCATTACCAGAAACCGTTCGCCGACGTAAGATAATTGCAGGCGCAGGCACAAAAATGTCACGCCCCATCGCCAAGTCTGTTGGCAAATGCGGCCTTGCCCTTGAATAATGGGGGGCCGCACTCATAAATGAACGACGATTTCCCTACTGAGCCCGAGAGCGCGCTTCTGCCGCGACGCCGGGCGAGCACTGCCAAGGAGCGCAGCCATGTCTGCCCGTCACGTCAAGGTCCTGATCATCGGCTCCGGCCCGGCCGGCTATACCGCAGCCATCTACACCGCCCGCGCCATGCTCGAGCCCGTGCTGATCGCGGGGATGGAACAAGGCGGCCAGCTGATGATCACCACCGACGTCGAGAACTACCCGGGCTATGCCGACCCGGTGCAGGGCCCGTGGATGATGGAGCAGATACTCAAGCAGGCCCAGCATGTCGGCGCGGAGATCGTCAACGACCTCGTCACCGAGGTCGATCTCGACGTGCGGCCGTTCCGCATCAACACCGATAGCGGCAACGTCTGGACCGCCGATGCGCTGATCATCGCCACCGGCGCCAAGGCCAAGTGGCTGGGGATCGAGACCGAGCCCAAGTTCCAGGGCTTCGGCGTCTCCGCCTGCGCCACCTGCGACGGCTTCTTCTACCGCAACAAGGACGTGATCGTCGTCGGCGGCGGCAACTCCGCCGTGGAAGAGGCGCTCTACCTCTCCAACCTGGCAAAGACCGTCACCGTGGTCCATCGCCGCGATTCGTTCCGCGCCGAGAAGATCCTGCAGGAACGCCTGTTCGCCAAGGAAAACGTCAAGATCGTCTGGGACCACGAAGTGACCGAATATCTCGGCGCCGATGCGAAGCCGCCAATGCCGGCATCGGTCAACGGCGTGCGGCTGAGAAACACCAGGACCGGTGCTGTCACCGACATGGCCATCGACGGCGTTTTCGTCGCCATCGGGCATGCGCCGGCCGTCGAACTTTTCGAGGGCAAGCTGAAGCAGAAGCCGAACGGCTACCTGTGGACGGCGCCCGATTCGACGGCGACCGACGTACCGGGCGTTTATGCCGCAGGCGACGTCACCGACGACATCTATCGCCAGGCGGTCACGGCCGCCGGCATGGGCTGCATGGCCGCGCTCGAGACTGAAAAGTATCTCGCGGGTCATATGCCTGTCGCAATTGCGGCCGAGTAGAAGCCGCCTATAACGCGAGGCGGGCCGTCCCGCACTCGCGGAAGTGGGAACAGTTCATCAGCAACGGGCGGGAAACGGACAGCGTTCCCCGCCTTGAAGACATATGGGGGAAAGAATGGCGCTCGACTGGGACAAGCTGCGGATATTCCACGCCGCGGCGGAGGCCGGTTCGTTCACGCACGCAGCCGACAAGCTGCACCTGTCGCAATCCGCCATCAGCCGCCAGGTCAGCGCGCTCGAGCAGGACGTCGGCATCAAGCTGTTCCACCGCCACGCCCGCGGCCTGATCCTGACCGAGCAGGGCGAGATCCTCTACCGCACCGCGCACGACGTGCTGATGAAGCTCGAAAGCGTCCGCGTCCAGCTGACGGAGACGACCGAGAAGCCGAGCGGCAAGCTGAGGATCACCACCACCGTCGGCCTCGGCCAGGGCTGGCTGACCGACAAGGTGCAGGAATTCCTGGCGCTCTATCCCGACATGCAGGTGCAGTTGATCCTCGACAACGAGGAACTCGACGTCAACATGCGCCATGCCGACTGCGCCATCCGCCTGCGCGAGCCGCAGCAGTCCGACCTGATCCAGCGCAAGCTCTTCACCGTGCACATGCACGTCTATGCCGCGCCCTCCTACATCAACCGCTACGGCGAGCCGCAGTCGATCGACGATCTCGACCACCACAAGATCATCACCTTCGGCGAGCCGGCGCCCAACTATCTGCTCGACGTCAACTGGCTGCAGATCGCCGGCCGGGATTCGGACAATCCGCGTCCTTCCGTGCTGCAGATCAACAGCCTGACCTCGATCAAGCGCGCCTGCCTGCTCGGCATCGGCATCTCCATGCTGCCGGACTACATCGTCGGCCGCGACCCGGGCCTGCTGCAGCTCGTCACCAATGCGGACGTCCCCTCCTTCGATACCTATTTCTGCTATCCGCACGAGATGAAGAATGCGGCCAAGCTGAAGGTCTTCCGCGACTTCATCGTCTCCAAGGCGCGCAACTGGAACTTCTGAGCTCTTGGAATATGCGTCTCGAAACAAAGGCCTGCGCTCATCGCATGGCTGACATGCACACAAAAAGATTGCCGCCTGCCCAAAAAACCATCATACAGCACCCAGCTGATGCACATCCGGTGGTTTTCCTCCCAGTGCCACCCGCAGCAGCTGTTCCCCTCTGGAGGTTTTTACCTTCAAAACTATAAAGGGCCCAAGTTCATCTTGTGGCCCTCTTTTTTTGCCCTGTCGCCAGCGGTTTTTGCTCATTTGCAATTATTTTCTCCGATTGCCCAACGGCGCGATAATCCTTTCCCTTGAAAGCGCAGCCGCACTGCCCCATATCGAACATAGCCGATGCGACTGGCGGTCTATTTCCTCCCAGTACCGCCGCATTGGCTGTTCCCCTCTGGAGGTTCAGACCTTCACACCTACAGGGCCCAAGCTTCGCTTGAGGCCCTTTTTTTTGCGCGTGCAAACAAATCCGCCCTCGCCGCCCTTGAATATCGAAAATCCGCGATCCAAATATCGATCAATCGCGATATGGCGAAATGAGACGATGATGGACACGGTCGAAATCCTCAAGGCACTGGCGCATCCGGCACGCCTCCAGATCCTGACCTGGCTGCGGGAGCCCGAAAAGCACTTCGCCAGCCAGGAGCACCCGCTCGAAATGGGTGTCTGTGCGGGCCAGTTCGAGCGCTGCAGCCTATCGCAATCGACGGTCTCGGCCCATCTCGCCACGCTCCAGCGCGCCGGCCTCGTCACCACGAAGCGCGTCGGCCAATGGGTCTTCTACAAGCGGGACGAGGAAGCGATCGCCGCCTTTCTGAAGCACCTCGACAGTTCCCTCTGACCAGCCCAATGCCGCGGCCCCTCTGAAAGGCCGCGGCCGATCCTCCCAACCTAAAAAGGAACCACCATGACCAGCCTGTTCGATCCCCTTGAAGCCGGTGACCTCAAGCTTGCCAACCGCATCGTCATGGCGCCGCTGACGCGCAACCGTTCGCCGGGCGCCGTCCCCAACACGCTGAACGCCACCTATTACGAGCAGCGCGCCACCGCCGGCCTGCTGATCACCGAGGGCACCGCCATCACCCAGCAGGGCCAGGGCTACGCCGACGTGCCGGGCCTCTATACGCCGGAGGCGCTGGCGGGCTGGAAGCACGTCACCGAAGCCGTGCACCGCGCCGGGGGCAAGATCGTCACCCAGATCTGGCATGTCGGCCGCGTCTCGCACACGAGCCTGCAGCCGAACGGCGGCCAGCCGGTCGCCCCCTCCGCGGTCACGGCCAAGTCCAAGACCTATATCATCAACGAGGACGGCACCGGCTCGTTCGCCCCCACCTCCGAGCCCCGCGCGCTCGAGATCTCCGAGATCGTCGGCATCGTCGAGGACTACCGCAAGGCCGCTCGCGCGGCGATCGACGCCGGCTTCGACGGAATCGAGATTCACGCGGCCAACGGCTACCTGCTCGACCAGTTCCTGCGTTCGGGCACTAACGAGCGCACCGACGCCTATGGCGGCTCGATCGAAAATCGCGCCCGCTTCCTGTTCGAGGTCGTCGCCGCCGTCACAGCCGAGATCGGCGCCGGTCGTACCGCGATCCGCATCTCGCCGGTCACCCCCGCAAACGACATTTCCGATTCGAACCCGCAACCGCTGTTCGAGCATGTCGTGGCCGGCCTGCCGGACGGCCTCTCCTACATCCACGTCATCGAGGGTGCGACCGGCGGCGACCGCGACTTCCTGCAGGGAGAGACGCCCTTCGACTATGCCGCGCTGAAGGCCGCCTACCGCAACAAGGGCGGCAAGGCCGCCTGGATGGTCAACAACGGCTATGATCGCGAGCTGGCGACCAAGGCCGTCGAAAGCGGCTATGCCGACCTCGTCGCCTTCGGCAAGCTGTTCATCGCCAACCCCGACCTGGTGGAGCGCCTGCGGGACAACGCCCCGCTCAACGCCCCCGACCAGGCCACCTTCTACGGCGGCGGCGCCAGGGGCTACACCGACTACCCGGCAAAGGAAAAGGCCGCCTGATTTCCGGCACGGCAGCGAGGATGGGGACGCGGGGTGCTTCACCGATCCCCCGCCCCTCATCCGGCCTGCCGGCCACCTTCTCCCCGCAAGCGGGGAGAAGGAAACGCACCGCATGGCCCCGCCATGTTCTCCGGTCGCCGGAAGACGCAAGCGGCTGGCGTCGTCGCTGATCTCCCCATCCCATCCGCACCATGCCTCCCCCCATCCTTCCGACCTTCTGCCGCGAGAACGGCGTCTCGGCCCCATCGCCCTTCTCCCCGCCTGCGGGGAGAAGGTGCCGGCAGGCGGATGAGGGGCAGCCACCGTGACCCCCAACCCCGTCAGCCCTATCCGACACCGCCTGCGTCCGTCCCTCGCCTCCACCCGGCGTTGCCGCCGCCTCCCGAACGATGATATCAAGGCGGGCACGCTGGCAGCGCGGGGGACCTTGGCGATGTTCGGAGCGAGATGGCGATCCAGTCTTGTGCGCCATTCTGGGGCCGTGACGGCGTGGGCGATCTTGCTTGCCACGATCCTCTGCCTGCCGCAGCCCACCGCCGCACAATCCGAATGGCGCGCACCGCCCCCCTGCCTCTTCTCTTCTACGCTCTCCGACGGCAGCCGTCTCTGCGTCCGCACCGACACCTACAACCGCGACATCTGCGTGGCGATGGAAAGCTACGCCCGCCTCAACGCGCTGCCGCCGGACTACTTCGCCAGGCTGATCTGGCGCGAGAGCCTATTCCGCCCCGACGCCGTGAGCCCCAAGGGCGCGGAGGGGATCGCCCAGTTCATGCCTGGTACGGCGAGGCTACGCGGACTGGATAACAGCTTCCATGCGTTGCACGCGCTCGACAAATCGGCCGAGTATCTCGCCGACCTGCGCGACCGCTATGGCAATCTCGGCCTCGCGGCCGCCGCCTACAATGCCGGCGAGGCGGGCCTGAATACCTTCCTCGCCACCGGCCGGCTGCCCTTCGAGACGCGCGCTTATGTGATGGCGATCACCGCCAACACGGCCGAGCAATGGAAGGATGATCCGCCGGAGACGCTCGATCTCACACTGGAAAAGGACAAGCCCTTCCAGGAGGCCTGCGTGGCGCTTGCCGACAGCCGGCGGATGCGGGAGATCGTGTTTCCCGACGAGGGCGTCTGGGCGCCCTGGGGCGTGCAGCTCGCCGCCCATTTCAGCAAGCCCGCCGCCCATCGGCTGTTCATGATGGCGGTGGAACGCCTGCCGGCACCGATCCGCGCGGAGAAGCCGCTGATTCAGCGCGAGCGCCACGCGCGCTTCGGCGCACGGCCACGCTACACCGCCCGCATCGGCCGTCAGTCCCGGGCCGAGGCCGACGACCTGTGCAACGATATCCGCAAGGCCGGCGGCGCCTGCATCGTCTTCAAGAACTGACACAGCCCCGCCTGCTGGCGGCGCACCGGGTCGATCGGCAGTTGCCAAGTCGCGGATGCGGACTATCTCTCTCGATGGGCGGCGTATTCCAATCATTCCCGATGGTTAGGCGCTGGTCCGGAATCACCTTCTCAGCCACGGACAACTTCCTTGACCAAGCCAGGCCTCCTCAGACGGGAACTCTTCCTCATCATCGCCCTCCTGGTGGCCGTCGCAGCCTATGCCGGCGAACACGAGATCCTGGCGGCCGGGCGCACGCTGACCCTGCTCGCCGCCTTCGGCATCGTCGCCACTATCATCCTCGCTTCCACCCGCGTCGCCCATCATGCCGAGATCCTGGCCGTCAAGGTGGGCGATCCCTACGGCACGATGATCCTGACGCTCTCGGCGGTGCTGGTCGAGGTCGTCGTGCTCGCCATCATGATGCGGGGAGAGACGTCGCCGACGCTGGTGCGCGACACGATCTACGCTGCCGTGATGCTGGACATCAACGGCATCATCGGCCTTGCCGCCCTGCTGGGCGGCCTGCGCCACGGCGAGCAGCCCTACAACGACGATTCTAGCCGCACCTACAGCGTGATGATCCTGACGGCGATGGGGATCTCCATGATCGTTCCGGAGTTCGTGCCCCGCACAAGCTGGCAGGCCTATTCGGTGTTCACGATCTGCGCGATGGTCGCCCTCTATACGCTGTTCCTGCGCATGCAGGTCGGCCAGCACAGCTACTTCTTCAGCTATGCCTATCCGCGCGCCGCCCGTGGCGACCAGCATGCCACGCATCCCGAAGCCGACCAGCCCGCCCTGCCCTCGATCCTCGTCATCCTTGCCGGCGTGATCATCATCGGCGCGCTCGCCGAACTGATGGCGGCCACGCTGAACGTGGGGCTGGAAGGAACCGGCGCACCGCCGGCGCTGATGGCGGTGATCGTCGCCGCCATCTCGGCGGCCCCCGAGATCCTCACGGCGATGCGGGCAGCGCTTGCCAACCGCATGCAGTCGGTCGTCAACATCGCTCTCGGCGCCTCGCTGTCGACGGTGATCCTCACCGTGCCGGTGATGGAGGCGATCGCGCTCTACACCGGCCAGCCCTTCATCATGGCGATGACGCCGGTACAGACCGTCATGGTCGCCATCACCCTCGTCGTCGCCGCCATCAACCTCAACGACGGCATGACCAACGCGATCGAGGGCATGACCCATTTCATCCTCTTCGCGACCTTCGTTATGCTCACCGTGATCGGGCTATGATTCATTAAGATCAAGGCGTTACAGAAAAATCCGAAATCGGTTCGCAAGAGACTTGAATCGGCCTGCGAAGGCCTTCGGCCATCGACATGCGGGCAACAAAAACCCGCCATCGCTGGCGGGTTTCGCAAATGCCAAAGCTGGCTGGCTGCCGCTTACTTGCAGGCCGCGCAGAAGCGCTGGATGCGCTTGCAGGCTTCTTCGAGCTGGGCCTCGGAGGTTGCATACGAGATGCGGAAGTTCGGGCCGAGGCCAAAGGCCGAGCCGTGGACGACGGCGACGCCTTCGGATTCCAGAAGCTCGGAGACGAAGTCCTCGTCGGTCTCGATCACCTTGCCCGAGGGTGCTGTCTTGCCGATCAGGCCCTTGCACGAGGGGTAGACGTAGAAGGCACCCTCCGGCGACGGGCATTCGATGCCCTTGGCCTGGTTGAGCATGGAGACGACGAGGTCGCGGCGACCTTCGAAGATCTTCTTGTTCTCGGGGATGAACGCCTGCGTACCGTTCAGCGCCTCGACGGCGGCCCACTGGGCGATCGAGCAGGCGCCCGAGGTCTGCTGGCCCTGGATCATGTCCATCGCCTTGATCAGGTTCAGCGGGCCCGCGGCATAGCCGATGCGCCAGCCGGTCATCGCATAGGCCTTGGAGACGCCGTTCATCGTCAGCGTGCGGTCGTAGAGCGTCGGCTCGACCTCGACCGGAGTGGCGAACTTGAAGTCGCCATAGGTCAGGTGCTCGTACATGTCGTCCGTCAGGATCCAGACATGCGGATGCTTGACGAGCACGTCGGTGAGCGCCTTCAGCTCGTCATGCGAATAGGCCGCGCCCGACGGGTTGGACGGCGAGTTGAACATGAACCACTTCGTCTTCGGCGTGATCGCGCGGTCGAGATCCGCGGGCGTCAGCTTGAACTTGTTTTCCTGGGTCGTCGCCACGAAGACCGGCGTGCCGCCGCAAAGTGCCACCATCTCCGGGTAAGAAACCCAGTAGGGCGTCGGGATGACGACTTCATCGCCCGGATTCAGTGTCGCCATGAAGGCGTTGAAAAGAATCTGCTTTCCGCCGGTGCCGACGATCGTCTGGGCGGCGGTGTAATCGAGATTGTTCTCGCGCTTGAACTTCCTGACGATCGCCTCGCGCAGTTCCGGGATGCCGGAGATGGGCGTGTACTTGGTCTCGCCGCGGTTGATCGCCTCGATGGCAGCCTGCTTGATGTTGTCGGGCGTGTCGAAGTCCGGCTCGCCGGCCCCCAGGCCGATCACGTCGCGGCCCTTGGCTTTCAGTTCGCGCGCCTTCTGCGAGACGGCGATGGTGGCGGAAGGCTTCACACGGGAAAGGGCGTCGGCAAGAAAGGCCATGGTCAATTGTCCGTTTTCGGGTTCAAAGACAGCGTGAGGCCAAGGGGCCGCGCAAAAACTGCCCCTAGGCGGATAGGTCTATGGCCAAACTGCAACGGTCTGGCAAGACGCGACATGGCAAAAACACACCGGCAGGCCGGATCCGCCCGCTGGATGAATAAGTTTCATGGACCCCATAAGGCGGAGCGATGGGTCACGCCGGAAGGAGGCCCCTGACCAAATCTGCAACGAATGATTGCATGCCCCCGGCATTTTACTGGAAACCTTAAGCGCGGGTTAAGGCCTGCGGCGGTAGTTTCGGGAAGGCCACCCGGCATTATCGGTGTGCCGGAAGACACTCATGATCGAACGCAGCATATTTGCAAACATAAACAGGGATGCCGACGGAACGACGACGGCGAGCTACGGCCACTACACCCTCCAGTCGGCACTGCAGCCCATCCTGCGCGAAACCTCCGGGGGCCGGCTCGAACTCGAGGCGGTCGAGGGGCTGGTGCGCGCCAGTTGCGAGGGCACGCTCGTGCCGCCGGCGGACTTCTTCGCACTGGTGCCGGAAGAGGACCGGCCGATGGTCGACAGCCTCTGCCGCAGCCTGCACATCCTCAACGTCGGGCAACTCGCCCGCAAGGATGTAACGCTGCTCGTCAATTCCCAGCCAGGCCTTTACCTCTCGCCCCACGCGATCCGCCAGGAAGTCGACCGCATGCGCCTTGCCGCCCACGAGGCCGGCATGACGCCGGCCCGGATCGCCTGCGAGATCCGTGAATGGCCGGGCGACGATCCGGACACGCTCGCCCAGTTCGCAAGGCAGCTCCACGAGGCGAATTTCCTCGTCGCCATCGACGAGTATGCGGCAACCGAAGAAGACATCGCCCGGCTTGCACGCCTTTCGCCGGACCTCTTGAAGTTCGATCCGATCTGGGTGAAGCGCTTTGCCGAGGGCTCCGCCGGGACCGGCCTCATGCGGGTGATGGTCGCGCGCCTCGAGCGCGACGGCGTCCGCCCGATCGTCACCAACATCGAGGAACCCTGGCAGGCGGAATTCTGCCGCGAGATCGGCATGCCGCTGATGCAGGGCTACCTGCTCGCCCGGCCGCAGGTCGCGCCCACCTCGTTCGAGCTGGACTTCCCCGAGGAACAGGCGGCCCCGCCAGCGCCGGGCCACGCCGCACACGAAGCGCGCGCCTACAGGACGACGCCTCGCTTCGGCCGCCGCACGGTCTGACCGGCGCCCCCCCACAACAGCGGTCTAGGACGTCCCGTACGGGCGATTTATTCGTCTCGCGGCACGCGCGAACGAACCTTTCTGCAACCGCCACGATTTCACCACAACAACTGTCGGGAGGCGCCGCATTTCAGTCCCCCTGACGCCGATTTCGGCGTGCCTTCTTGCTATCAACAGGGCGCCAAGCCCGCAGCAGATCGCAAGGGGGTAGGGAGATGTTCATCGACGACGAAAAGGCAGTCCGTGACCATCGCCGGCGCGAGGGCCGGACGGTCCTCTACATCACGCTGACGGCGCTCGCAGCCTGCGTGCTGATGTTCGTGGGCCTGATGAACGTCGCCAATGCCGCAGCCCTCGACGACGAACGCAAGGTCATCGACGGCATGACCGGCGATACGCATCTCTCGCTCGACTTCGGCACCACAGGCGCCGTTAACACCACCGGCCACGCCGGAAAGTTCACCATCTCCGCCCCCGCCCTGTCGGATGGGCTCAACACGATCACGACAGCCGCGACCGCTCACGCGGACGACGAAGACGCAACGTCGATCGACCGACGCCTCGCCACCGCACTCGGCCTCGGCGCACTGATCGTCGTTGCCGGCGTCGGCCAGTTGGCCGGACGGGCCACCGAAACCCTCCCCGCCGGCGACACGCGCCGCAGCAGCGAGGCTTGACGATAGCCCCCTCCTCCAGTCGGTGGGCGCAGGACCCGGGGGGCATCCCTGCACCCCGCGGTTCCCGCGCCCGCCGCCCTCTTGAAAACGCATGACTACCGCTTCAGTTATGTGGCAGACGGAGGAATGATCGCCCATGCAATCGACTGACCGCCCTGCAAAGCTCCCTGCGACCACAGGCAGGTCACTGCGGTTGGTACGCCGGGCGATGGCGCACCTCTCCGCGACTGTCCTGCTGGCAGCCGGTGTTGGTACCACGGTGTCCGCCGCACCGCAGGAGTTCCCCACCAGCAAGGTTCCCCTTGCCGTCAAGCCGATCGCGACAGGCCTGAAGCATCCCTGGGCAGTCGAGGTCCTGCCCGACGGCGCCACCATCGTCACCGAGCGCGAGGGCAACCTGCGTATCGTACGCAACGGACAGTCTTCCGCCCCGATCCGCGGCGTCCCGCGCGTGGTGGCACAGGACCAGGGCGGATTGCTCGACGTGGCACTCGCGCCCGATTTCGAGACGAGCCGCATCCTCTTCCTCAGCCACAGCGCGCCCGGGCAGGACGGAGCGGGCACGGCGATCACGCGCGCCCGCCTTTCGGCCGACGAAAAGAGCCTCGAGGACGTGCAGCGCATCTTCACGATGAGCAAGGCCACGCAGAGCGGCGAGAATTTCGGCTCCCGCATCGCCATCGCAGCCGACGGCAGCCTGTTCTTCGGCACCGGCGACCGGGGCGAGCCCGAGCGGGCGCAGGATCCGCGCGACCATGCCGGCGCGATCCTGC
The DNA here is from genome assembly GCF_014196765.1 of Mycoplana azooxidifex. GTDB lineage: Bacteria > Pseudomonadota > Alphaproteobacteria > Rhizobiales > Rhizobiaceae > Mycoplana > Mycoplana azooxidifex. The sequence continues at coordinate 133,333 of NZ_JACIEE010000009.1, read as the reverse complement.
ACATCGCGGCCGACGGCAGCATCCCCGCCAGCAATCCCTATGCGGGGCACGCGGGCGGATTGCCGGAGATCTGGTCGAAGGGGCACCGCAATCCGCAAGGCATCGCCATCGACCCGAAGGACGGAACGCTCGTGACCGCCGAGCACGGGGCGCGCGGCGGCGACGAGATCAACCTGCCGCAGCCGGGCCGCAACTACGGCTGGCCGGTCATCAGCTACGGCAAGGACTATTCCGGCGCCGAGATCGGCGAGGGCACCGCCAGGGACGGATACGAGCAGCCGGCCTACTACTGGGATCCGTCCATCGCCCCCGGCGCCGTCGCGGTCTATCGCGGCGCGATGTTTCCTGAGTGGGACGGCAACCTGCTCGTGGCAGCGCTGAAGTACCAGACGCTCGTCCGGCTGGAACGCGACGAGACGGGCGCCATCGTCAGCGAAGAGCGCATGCTGGACGGCGCCTTCGGCCGGCTGCGCGATGTCAAGGTCGCCCCCGACGGGGCGATCCTGCTGCTGACGGACGAAGACGACGGCGCCCTGCTGCGCGTATCCAGGCTCCCCTCTTCGCAGTAACAGGCGTGCACAGGATCGCTACCGGCGGCAGGAAAGCCGGCCGCTTGCCCAATTTCGAGGCAGATGCTAACGGCTTGGCCAGATCATCCCAAATCGAGGGCCAACCGTGTCGCGCCTGCAGGCGAATCTCCTTCTGTTGCTGTCCGGCGCTATCTGGGGTGCGGGCTTCATCGCCCAGTCGACCGCGATGGAGAGCCTGGGGCCGATCTGGTTTATCGGCCTGCGCTTCGCCGTGGCCACGGCCGTCGCCCTCCCCTTTGCCCTGTTCGAGAAGACGCGTGCCCCTGCCCCGACGTCTGTGGGAAACCGCCTCGGCTTCGTCCTGACAGGGCTGGCCCTGTTTGCCGCCGCGGCAAGCCAGCAGGTCGGGCTGCTGACCACGTCGGTCACCAATTCCGGCTTCCTCACAGGCCTCTACGTGGTCTTCACGCCGATCCTGACCACGTTCGTGCTGCGCAAGCGGCCGCACTGGGTCGTCTGGCCCTCCGCACTGACGGCAACGGTCGGCATCTTCCTTCTGAGCGGCGGCGCCTTCTCGGCGCTCTCGACCGGCGACCTGCTGACGATCCTGTGCGCCTTCCTCTGGTCGGTGCAGATGATCTGCGTCGGCATCTTCGCGATACGCTCGCAGCGCCCGCTGGCGCTGTCTCTCGTCCAGTTCGCCGTCTGCGCGGTCCTCGGCTGCGCCATCGCCGCGGCGATCGAGCCGATCAGCCTGGCGGCGATCCGCGGCGCGCTGTTCGAGATCCTCTATGCCGGCTTCTTCTCCAGCGGCCTCGCCTTCATCTGCCAGAACGTCGCCCAGCGCTATACGACGGCGCCGCAGGCGGCCATCTTCCTTTCGAGCGAGGCCCTGTTTGCCGCCTTGTTCGGCGTACTCCTGATGGGCGACAGCATCACGGCTGCCGGATACGCCGGCTGCGCGATCATTTTCGTCGCGATGCTTGCGACCGAACTTGTGCCGGAGTTGGAGAAAACCAAGGAAAAGCGGGGCGAAGCGGCATAGTTCGCACCCTTCTTGAACATGTGAACCAGAGCCCTCCGGCCTTTGCTGTCCCCCGGCCGTGTTATTGGGCTGCATGCTCAATATAGTTGCTATGATGCCTGCGAAACTGTTCCGGAATGCTGCAAGTCTATTGCCCTATCCGCTGAAACGCCGCCAAAGCAAGGCGGCACATGAAGTGTTCGAAACTTTTGCTTGCCAATTAATGATAAACACAGCACTCTTCCCGTGTTCGGGCAATTTGCGGACATGGGAAGACCTTCAATAATAGCGCGCCGGAGACGCGATAAAAATCCGGGCAGCCGTGCTGATAAGTTCCATGAGAGGAACAGCGCTTGGCTGGCTGCGGTAAAACAGGACCCTTTCCTCACATCGGAACTGCCTGCCTCACGCCCCCTCGGGGGCAAACGGAAATGCTGCCCGCCGCCAAACTATCGGGCAGAGAGAAAAGGACCTGACGCATGGCCGAAACTGGCACTGTAAAATTCTTCAACACCGAAAAGGGCTTCGGTTTCATCAAGCCCGACAATGGTGGTGCGGATATCTTCGTACACATCTCTGCCGTACAGGCCTCCGGCCTGAACGGACTCGCCGAGAACCAGAAGGTAAGCTTCGAAACGGAACCCGATCGCCGCGGCAAAGGCCCCAAGGCGGTCAACCTGCAGATCGCCGGCTGAGGCGGTCTTCAAACAAGTTCTTTGCGACCCGGCATCCTTGCCGGGTTTTTTTTGCCCGGCTCCGTTCAGCGCCCGTTCATTGGCATGCCCCTAGGATCACCGGCATCGGATGGTCGCACGTTCGCGATCAGAACCAGGGACGAATGAGATGAACAGATACTTGAAGTCGGCCGTTCTGGCATTTGCAGTGGCAGCGACAACGCTCTCCTCCTTCGGAGCCGCCGAGGCACGCGACCGCGATCACTGGCGCCACGGCCGCCACCATAACAACGACGCAGCCTGGGCAGCCGGTGCTGCCGGCCTCGTCACCGGCGTGATCGTCGGCAACGCGATCGCCAATACCCCGCGCTATGACGACGGCTACTACCGCGCGCCGCCGCGCCGCGTCTATGTCGAGCCGGAATACCGCCCGGTTCGCCGCGTCTACCGCGAAAGGGTGGTCGTCGGCACGCTCGAGCCCTGGAGCCCGGAGTGGTACGACTTCTGCGAAAACACCTATCGTTCCTTCAACCCGCGGTCCGGCACCTTCGTCGGCTATGACGGGATGGAGCACTTCTGCGTCGCCGGCTGAGGCAGGCACGGTAGTACGCAGGAAAAAAGGCGGATGGGAAACCATCCGCCTTTTACTTTGCATCTTTCGGCGGCGTTCAGATGCCGCGCAGGAAGGGATTGGTCAGCCGCTCCTCGCCGATCTTGCCGCCTGGGCCATGGCCGCAGATGAAGCCGACGTCGTCGCCGAGCGGCAGCACCTTGTCGCGGATCGAGGCGAGCAGCACCTTTTCGTCGCCGCCCGGCAGGTCGGTCCGGCCGACCGAACCGCGGAACAGCACGTCGCCCAGATGGGCGAAATTCTGCTTACGGTTGAAGAAGATCACGTGACCCGGCGCATGGCCGGGCGTGTGGTAGACCTCGAACTCGTGTTCGCCGAAGGAAACACGGTCGCCATCCTCGAGCCAGCGGTCGGGAACGACGTTCTGCACCTTCATGGCGACACCGAATTTCTCGGCCTGCGTCTCCATGCGCTGCAGCAGCGGCAGGTCGTCCTTGTGCGGGCCGACGATGTCGAGGCCGAGCGCCTCCTTGAGTTCCTTCGCCCCGCCGGCGTGGTCGAGGTGGCCATGCGTCAGCCAGATGGCCTTCAGCGCGATCCCGTTCTTCTGCACCACGTCGACGATCGTCTCGACGTCGCCGCCCGGATCGACGATCACGCCTTCCTTGGTGTCCATGTCGAACAAGATCGTGCAGTTCTGCTGGAAGGGGGTGACGGGGATGATGCCCGCCTGAAGCATGCCCATGGGGTCCTCGCTGGGAATTGGTGCTGACCCCGCATATAGCCGCTCCCGGCCCCGGATGCCACGGTCGATGGCAAGACCACGCAAGGGACCGGGCCGGCGGACGTTTTCAGCGCGCGCTGGCGACCTGCTGCATCGCCGCGGTCTGGCCGGCGACGGCGATCGGGGCGGGCGTCACCGTCGACAGAAGCAGCGCCACGACGGCGATGTTGGCAAGAGCGTAGGCGTAGACTACTGCGCGCAGCCGAACTGCAACGGCACCGCCCTCTGCAAGCTTCCGATTTTCCATTGACCCTGTTCCTTCGACCCGATGACGGTGCCTGATTGACTGAATGCAACCTACAACGACGATCCGGGCCGTTCTGTTCCGCTGGAAACACGGACAGGAACAGCAATCTATTCGATGGGCTCAGACGGGGCGATCAGACGGGAAGCGCCGTCGTCTCCTTCAGCGTGTCGAGCACGATCGCCGTCTTCACGTGCGAAACGGACTCGTGCGGCAGGAGCACGTCGTTGACGAAGGCCGACAGCGCCTTCAGGTTCGGCACCACCACCTTGATGATGTAGTCCATCTCCCCCGTCAGAGAAAATGCCTCCAGAACCTCCGGCAGGCTGGAGATGAGCCGGGCAAAGCGCTGGGCATTGTCGCGATTGTGCGTGGCGAGCGTTACCGTCACGATGATGACGATGCCGAGGTCGAGCTTCTCGCGGTCGAGTTCGGCCCGGTAGGCCCGGATGATGCCCTCCTCCTCCAGCCGCGCGCGCCGCCGCGAGCACTGCGACGGCGACAGGTTGATGCGCTCCGAGATTTCGTTGTTGGTCAGGCGCGCATCCTGCTGCAAAAGCGCCAGCAATTTTCGATCGACTGCGTCGAGGTGCATGATTTCGCCTCCAATCCATCATTGCATGCAAAAATACGTCACAATAGGCCGATTGACCACCGACTTTGCAAACATCATGCAGCGCGTTCGGCGCATACTTCCGATCGAACCGGCAATTCGAGGAGGAGAATGCCATGGGACCTTTCCCGCACGACGCACCGCCGGCTGTGATCAGCGCCGAGAACCCGGCGGGCACCGACGGCTTCGAATTCGTCGAATTCGCCCATCCCGAACCGGAGAAGCTGCGCGAGCTCTTCACCCGCATGGGCTATGCGGAAGTGGCAAAGCACAGGACGAAGGACATCTCCGTCTGGCGCCAGGGCGACATCAACTACATCCTGAATGCCGAAAAGGGCTCGTTTGCAGCGCGCTTCGTCGAAAAGCACGGCCCCTGCGCGCCCTCGATGGCCTGGCGCGTCGTCGATGCGCAGCATGCGCTGAAGCACGCTTTGTCGATGGGCGCGGAGGAATATACCGGCACCGACAAGTGCATCGACGCACCGGCGATCGTCGGCATCGGTGGATCGCTGCTCTATTTCGTCGAGCGCTACGGCGAGAAGGGGTCCGCCTATGACGCCGAGTTCGACTGGACCGGCGAGCCCAACCCGAGGCCTGCCGGCGTCGGTTTCTACTATCTCGACCACCTGACCCACAACGTCTTCCGCGGCAACATGGACAAGTGGTGGGCGTTCTACCGCGAACTGTTCAACTTCCGGCAGATCCACTTCTTCGACATCGCCGGCAAGATGAGCGGGCTGGTCTCGCGGGCGATCACCTCGCCCTGCGGCAAGATCCGCATTCCGCTGAACGAATCGACCGATGACCGGAGCCAGATCGAAGAGTACCTGCGCAAGTATAACGGCGAAGGCATCCAGCACATCGCCGTCGGCACCGATGAGATCTACGACGCGACCGACCGGCTGGCCGAGAACGGCCTGAAATTCATGCCCGGCCCACCGGAGACCTACTACGAGAAGTCGCAGAACCGCGTCCACGACCACGATGAGCCGCTACACCGGCTGAGGAAGCACGGCATCCTGATCGACGGCGAAGGCGTGGTCGACGGCGGCACGACGAAGATCCTCTTGCAGATCTTCTCAAAGACCGTCATAGGCCCGATCTTCTTCGAGTTCATCCAGCGCAAGGGTGACGAAGGTTTCGGCGAAGGCAACTTCAAGGCCCTGTTCGAATCGATCGAGGAGGACCAGATCCGCCGCGGCGTCTTCAACGACGCAGCCGAATAGAAGTCGGACTTCACGCCTGCTTCCGTCGCCGTGCCCGGGGCCTGCCCCGGGCATCTGCGCGTCTGCCTACCGCCGCTTGAAAACAGGCCTGCCACGCCGAAAAACACTGAAAAATTGACAGCTTGCAATTTCGCAACCACCATACGTGTGCCGAGGGTATCGGCACTGGCGATTCGGCCGCCCGGGAGGGGGCCTGCCAGCTTCACGTGTTCGTCGCCGGAAGGTCTCGACGCGCTTCCGGCACGACCCGAACGGGGGGACTGCACATGGAAGCATTGATGCCACTCATCACACAGCTCATCAGCGGCGCGGTCGGCGGCAACGCCGTGGGTGCCATGCTGAAACAGCAGGCGACCAGCGTCATCGTGCGCACGATCGTGGGCGCAATCGGCGGTGTCGGCGGCGGCCTGCTGCTGCAGGCGGTGGGCGGCGAGGCCGGCCTGTCCGTGCTCGTCGCCAATGCGCTGGGCGGCCTGATCGGCGGTGGCGTCCTGCAGGCGATCGCAGGCAGCCTGCTCGGCCGCAAGCAGGCCTGAGCCGGGGCCGACTGAACACATCAGACCCGTGAAAAGGCGGCGCGAACGTGCCGCCTTTTCAATCCGCCCTACTCCGCCGCAGCGGCGACCGGATGGACCTCGCGCATGTAGTCGTTCATCAGCGTCTCGCAGATCGCAGCCGGGGTGAAGCGGTAGGGCCCGATTTCCGACACCGGTGTCACCTCGGCGGCCGAGCCCGTCAGGAAGCACTCGCTGAAGCCGTCCAGTTCGTCGGGCATGATCGCCCGTTCGACGACCTGGTAGCCGCGGCGCTTAGCAAGCTCGATCACCGTCTGACGGGTGATGCCGTTCAGGAAGCAATCCGGCGTCGGCGTGTGGATGACGCCGTCCTTGACGAAGAAGATGTTGGCCCCGGTCGCCTCGGCCACCTGGCCGCGATAGTCGAGCATCATCGCATCCGCATAGCCCTTGGCTTCCGCGGCATGCTTGGAGATCGTGCAGATCATGTAGAGGCCGGCGGCTTTGGATTCGCACGGCGCCGTCCTCGGGTCCGGCCTGCGGTACTCGGCGATGTCGAGGCGGATGCCTTTCAGCTTCTCGGCCGGATTGAAGTAGCTGCCCCACTGCCAGATGGCGATCGCGACGTTGATCCGGTTCTGCTGCGCCGAAACGCCCATCATCTCCGATCCGCGCCACGCGACCGGGCGCACATAGGCTTCCGAGAAGCCCTGCCGCTTGAGAAGCTCGACGCTCGCCGCATCCAGTTCCTCGACCGGATAGGGGATCTTGAAGCCGAGGATCTCGGCAGACCGGTGCAGGCGCCGGTTGTGCTCCGTCAGCTTGAAGATGCGCCCGCCATAGGCGCGCTCGCCCTCGAACACGGCACTGGCATAGTGCAGCCCATGCGTCAGCACGTGGATCTTCGCGTCCGCCCAGTCGACGAATTCGCCGTTGAACCAGATCTGGCCTTCCATTTGATCGAAGGGAACCGCCATGATGCTATCCTCCCGGCCCGAAGGGCCGTTCTTGATGTTGATTTTGCTGCCCGATACGGTCTAACCAGAAACAGGCATGATACTGCCTTGCCAACAGCGCCGGAAGCGCCGGTGAGAACGGGAAGACCGCTTCGGCGCGACGGATACGAGGGGCCGTCGGCAAGTTGTGGACAACGCCTATCAAGAGTGTAAAAATATGTCAACAACGCTGACATATTTTTACGGATGTTGCGCGAAGTGCTGCTGCGAGGAAAGGAAATGACCGCGTGGGACGATTGACTTCGGAACGCAAGGCGACGATCGAGTTCTGCGACCAGCCTTTGACCGGCGAAGGCGGCATCGACTTCGAGATCATCGAGGGCTTCTTCTTCGCCTATCGGGACTTCATCTCCGACCCCGACGCCATCCTCGAGAGCAGCGGCTTCGGGCGCGCGCACCATCGTGTCGTCCACTTCGTCAACCGCGAGCCGGGGCTGACGGTGGCCGACCTGCTCGAAACGCTCAAGATCACCAAGCAGAGTCTTGCGCGGGTTTTGAAACAACTGATCGATTCGGGCTATATTCGCCAGGTGGCCGGCCCGGAGGACCGCAGGCAGCGCAAGCTGTATCCGACGCAGTCCGGCCGCGATCTGGCGCTGGCGCTGGCGCAGCCGCAGCAGGAGCGCATCGAGCGCGCCTTCGAGGGAATGAGCGTGGAAGACCGCAAGGCCGTGACACGTTTCCTCGCCGGAATGCAGAACGCGCGCCAAGAGTAACCGGGACAGACGAAAATGACGATGCAAGACAGGCCCTCCGACGACGCCGCCCACCTCCTGATCGTCGACGACGACAAGCGCATCCGCGAACTTCTCAGCCGCTACCTGGTTGGTGAAGGATTTCGCGTCACCGTCGCCGGCGACGCCGACGAGGCGCGCCGCAGGCTGGATGGCCTCGACTTCGACCTGATCGTCATGGACGTGATGATGCCGGGCGAGACCGGCCTGCAATTGACCCAGAGCCTGCGCGCGATCCGCAACATACCGATCATCATGCTGACGGCACTGACGGAGACGATGGCGCGCATCGAGGGGCTGGAGGCCGGCGCCGACGACTACCTCGCCAAGCCCTTCGAGCCGCGCGAACTGGTCCTGCGCGTCAACAACATCCTCAAGCGCAACGCCCAGCCCGCCACGCCGAAGATCGAGCAGGTCATGTTCGGGCCATACACCTTCTCTATCGTGCGCAAGGAACTCAAGCGCGGCGGCGATCCGATCCGGCTGACCGACCGTGAGCAGGAGATCATGCTGCTCTTTTCGCTGCGCGCCGGCGAGACCATACCGCGCCACGAACTGATCGGCGAGGAGACCGACGTCGGCGAACGAACGATCGACGTCCAGATCAACCGCCTGCGGCGCAAGATCGAGGACGATCCGACCAATCCCGTCTGGCTGCAGACGGTGCGCGGCATCGGCTACAGGCTGAGCATCGAGTAGCAGCACAGGCCGGTGGAGAGAATGAAACGGCGACCCGCGACATGACAGCCTTCGAAACCTTCAAGCGCGAAATCGAGCGGACGCCGCTGGCAGGCTGGCGCAACGTCGCCAAGTGGCTGCGCCGGCGGCTGCCGACCGGGCTCTACACGCGTTCGCTGCTCATCATCATCATCCCGATGGTACTGCTGCAATCGGTCGTCGCCTTCGTCTTCATGGAGCGCCACTGGCAACTGGTGACGGAGCGGCTGTCGATGGCGGTCACGCGCGACATCGCCGCGATCATCGACCTGATCGACACCTTCCCCGATGGCAGCGCCAATGCCGAGATCGTCCGCATCGCCCGCGACCGGATGAACCTCAACATCGCCATCGAGAAGGGCAACGATCTGCCGCCGCCGCAGCCGAAGCCGTTCTTCAACATCCTCGACCATATACTCAGCGCCCAGATCACGAAGCAGATCAGGCTTCCCTTCTGGATCGACACGCTCGGCGACAGCGACCTGGTCGAGATCCGCATCCTCGTCGCCGAGGACAAGACGCTGCGCGTCTATGCCCGCCGCAACCACACCTACGCCTCCAACACTCACATCTTCCTCGTCTGGATGGTGGGCGCCTCGCTCGTGCTCCTGACGATCTCGATCCTGTTCCTGCGCGGGCAGATCCGCCCGATCCTGTCGCTGGCACACGCGGCAGAGAGCTTCGGCAAGGGGCAGAAGATGCCCGAGGACTTCGCCCCGCGCGGAGCAGACGAGGTGCGCCGCGCCGGCCTCGCCTTCATGCTGATGCGCGAGCGCATCGAGCGGCAGATGGAGCAGCGCACGGCGATGCTGACCGGCGTCAGCCACGACCTGCGCACGATCCTCACCCGCTTCAAGCTGCAACTGGCGCTCGCCGGCAAGAACCCGGACCTCGACGGGCTGAACAAGGACGTCGAGGACATGCAGAGCATGCTGGAGGGCTATCTGTCCTTCGCCCGCGGCGAGGCCGAGGAGGACGTCGGCCATCTTCGCCTCAGCAACCTCTTCGACAAGTTCGAGTTGGAGGCGGAACTCCACAACAAGGAACTGACCAGCACGATCGAGGGCGAGGACGAGGTGATGGTGCGGCCGAACGCCTTCTCGCGGCTTGTCGGCAACATCGTCTCCAACGCGCTTCGCTATGCCGGCAAGGTGCAGATCCAGGCCCGCCACAGCGCCAAGTGGCTGACGATCGTCGTCGACGACGACGGACCGGGCATCCCAGAGCGTTCGCGCGACGACGTGTTCAAGCCGTTCTTCCGTCTCGACGAGGCCCGCAACCTCGATTCCTCCGGCACCGGCCTCGGGCTGGCGATCGCCCGCGACATCGCCCGCAGCCACGGCGGCAACGTCACCCTCTCCGACAGCCCTCTCGGCGGCCTCCGGGCAACGGTCCGGATTCCGGCTTAGGCTCTATCGTCAGCACAGCCGTGCGCCGTTCGGCACCGGGCGCTCGGCGGCGGCGAGGACGATTGCGCCGGCCTCGTCGGCAAAGCCCAGCGTCAGCACTTCCGAGCGGACCGGCCCGATCTGCCGCGGCGGGAAGTTGACGACGCCCAGCACCTGCCGGCCGACCAGGCGCTCGGGCGCGTAGTGGACGGTGATCTGCGCCGAGGACTTCTTCAGCCCGATCTCCGGTCCGAAATCGATCGTCAGCTTGTAGGCCGGCTTGCGCGCCTCCGGAAATTCGGCGGCCTCGACGATGGTGCCGACGCGAATGTCGACCCGTTCGAAATCGGCAAAGGAAATCGGCTCGGACATAAGATGCTCCATGAATGCAAATTCTGTGCCCCGGCCGGGACCGCCTCGAGGTAGTCGCCAAGGGTTATCGCATGGAAATCGGGCGGTCGAGCCCCGCCCGTGGGGACCAGCCTCAGCCGGCGAGTTCCTCGGCGCGCTTGCGCGCGGCTGCGATCGCCCGGTCGAACAGCGGCTGCATCCCGTCCTTGTCCATCAGGACGGCGAGGGCGGCTGCCGTGGTGCCACCCGGCGAGGTGACGTTCTGGCGAAGTTTCGAGGCGTCATCGGGGGACTGGTGAAGAAGTTCGCCAGCCCCCGAGACGGTTTCCCGCGCAAGACGCATGGCGAGGTCCGCCTGCAGGCCGGCTTTGCGGCCTGCCTCAGCCATGCACTCCACGAGATAGAAGACATAGGCCGGACCGCTTCCCGAAAGGGCAGTGACGGCGTCGATGTCGGCTTCGCTTTCGACCCATTCGACCGGGCCGCTGACCTTGAGCAGCGCGTGGACCTGCTCGCGCTGATCGGCGCTGACCCGGCCGTTGGCAAAGGCACCGGTGACGCCCCGGCCGATCATCGCCGGCGTGTTCGGCATGGCCCTGACCATGGCCGCCTGTCCCAGGTGCGCTTCGAGATTGCCGAGGGTCTTTCCGGCCGCGACCGAAACCACGACCGTTTCCGGCCCGACCAGCCCCTTCAGCGGCGGCAGCACGATGTCCATGACCTGCGGCTTGACCGCGACGAAGAGGACGCCTGCCGCAACACCGGCGGGTGCCGCCGTCTCGTGGCGCACGCCGTTGTCGGCAATGAGCTTCTGCATGGCCGGCGACGGGCCGGGATCGATGACGAGGACGGTGGCGCCGGGCACGCCACTCTTGAGCCAGCCCGCGAGCATTGCCCCGCCCATGTTGCCGGCACCGACAAGAACGACTGGACCGGCAGTCTCCACGCCCATGTTTACGCTTCTCCGACCGTCTCGAACATCACCGCATCGACTGCGGCCTGCGCTTCCATTCCCGACCAGACGACGAACTGGAAGGCCTGGAAATAGGCCTCGCAAGTCTCCAGCGCGCTGGAAAGCAGCACCTCGACCTGGCGGTTCGTCGGCTCGGCACCGCCCGCAAGCAGCAGCGACTGGCGGAAGATCACCACGTCCTCGTGCCGCCACAGGTCGAAGTGCCCCATGAGCACCTGGCCATTGACGTGAGAAAGAAGTCTGATGACCTCGTTAACACGGCTTTCGGGCACCTTGATGTCGAAGGCGCAAGCAAGGTGCAGCGCTTCGAATTCTTCCATCCAGGAAAAGGAAACGTGGTAGTCGCTCCACTTGCCCTCGACCGTCATGGCGATCTCGTCTTCGCCGGAGCGCTCGAACGACCAGTCGTTGTTTGCTGCGACGAATTCGATCATGTCGACCGGATTCGACTCCCGTACGATTTCCAATTCCATCAGGCTCATGCGTCACCCTTTTGACCGGAAAGGCACACGTCATCGCGACCACGCACGACAGCAACGCAGATACCCACTCCGGAAGAACACTGAATGATTTCGCAGCACTGCCAGAGTCTGACTTACTAACCCTGCCCCAAGCTGGCGTTGCCGTCTCGAATCATCATTTAAAATCAGTGTATAACGGCAGAGTCCCGACACCAGCCCCTCTCACCTTTTTTGTCGCCACGGTTGTGGACAGTGGTTGCCAAAAAGATTCAGCGCGGGACCTCAAGTGACTCTGCGATAAGGATTTTTTAACGATGTCCACAGGGCCAAAATTTCTTCAAAAAAAGAAGGCCGGCGCGGGGTGCCCGCGGCCGGCCTTCCCTAACGTGAGCCGGCGGCTTCGTCCGGCTATTTTTTCGCGCCCGCAATCTTCGCCTCAAGCGCCGCGATGCGCTGCAGCAGCGCGTCGTTTTCCTCGCGCGCCTTCACCGCCATCTCCCGCACCGCCTCGAATTCCTCGCGCTTGACGAGGTCCATGCCGTTCAGGAAGCGGTCGGCCTGCGCGCGGAAGACCGTCTCCATTTCCTTGCGCACGCCCTGCGCCGCGCCGGCGGCGTCGGTCATCAGCTTGGCGAAGTCATCGAGAATTCGAGTGGTTCCGGTGGTCATTGTCGGCCTCCTCGGCTTTAAGCATGTCGCGGCCCAGCGCCGCCTCCACCCTTGAGGTAGGATGCGGCACCCGGCGATGCAAGCGGAATCGCTTGGGGACGATCCGGCCTGCGCTCTCATGGGACCGATCGATCCGGCAGTATCCGCTTGACCATCGGATAGCCGGACGCCATCTTCCGCGCCGACCAACCGGACCAGAGCCCTTGATCCCAACAGCCGAACTTTTCGCCGTCATCGCCTTCCCGAACATCGACCCGGTCGCGTTCTCGATCGGCCCTGTCGCCGTCCACTGGTACGGTCTCGCCTATGTGGTCGGCATTCTGCTCGGATGGTTCTACGCCCGCAGGCTGGTTTCCCGCTCCGACCTCTGGCCGAAGGACACGCCGCCGATGACGCTGGCCCAGCTCGACGACTTCCTCGTCTGGGCGGCACTCGGCGTCATCCTCGGCGGGCGGATCGGCTACATCCTGTTCTACGACTTCGCCGCGATCGTCGACGATCCGCTGCGCGCCTTCCAGATCTGGAACGGCGGCATGTCCTTCCACGGCGGCTTCACCGGCACCACGATCGCCATGATCCTCTTTGCCCGCCGGCATGGCATCCGCATCTGGAGCCTGTTCGACATCGTCGCCGCCGTCGTGCCGATCGGCCTGTTCTTCGGCCGCATCGCCAATTTCGTCAACGGCGAACTCTGGGGCAAGCTCTCCGGTGCGCCCTGGGCCTTCGTCTTCCCCAATGCCGGCCCCTTCGCCCGCCATCCGAGCCAGCTCTACGAGGCCGCCCTGGAGGGCATCGTCCTGTTCTTGCTGCTGGCGATCGCGATCTATGCCTTCAAGGCGCTGAAGCGGCCGGGCCTGGTCACCGGCATGTTCGTGGCCGGCTATGCGCTCTGCCGCATCTTTGTGGAATTCTTCCGCGAGCCGGACGCCCAGCTCGGCTACCTCTTCGGCGGATGGCTGACCATGGGTATGCTGCTGTCGCTGCCGATGCTGGCGCTCGGCATCTGGGCGATGCTGCGCGCCCGGCCTGCCGCTGCCTGAAAGACCGAGGCCGGCCATGTCGACACTCCTCGCCAGCAAGATCAAGGCCCTGATCCGCACCAACGGCCCGATCAGCGTCACCGACTATTTCTCGCTCTGCCTCGCCGATCCCGAGCACGGCTACTACAAGACCCGTGAGCCCTTCGGAACCGAAGGCGATTTCGTTACCGCCCCCGAGATCAGCCAGCTCTTCGGCGAGATGCTCGGCGTCTTCATGGTCAACGCCTGGCAGCAGAACGGCGCCCCGGCCGCTGTGCGCTTCATCGAGATCGGCCCGGGCCGCGGCACCATGATGGCCGACATGATGCGCGTCGTCTCGCGGCTGGCCCCGAAGCTCTACGACAACGCGAGCTTCCACCTCGTGGAGACGAGCCCGCGCCTCAAGGACGTGCAGAAGGAGACGCTCGGCGATCGCGCTGCGCGGGCCGACTGGCACGGGAGCTTCGACGAGGTGCCGGAAGGCTTCACGCTCCTTGCCGCCAACGAGCTCTTCGACGCGATCCCGATCCGGCAGTTCGTCCGCACCCCGACCGGGTTTCGCGAGCGCATGGTCGGGCTCGATACCGATGGCGAACTGACCTTTGCCGCGGGCGTGGCCGGCATCGATCCCGACCTTCTGCCGGAAGGCCACAGCTCCCAGCCGAACGGAGCGATCTTCGAGATCGCTCCGGCCCGCGAGGCGGTGATGGCGGCGATCTGCGAGCGGCTCCGGCTGAATGGCGGAGCGGCGCTCGTGATCGACTACGGCCACGTCGTCACCGGCTTCGGTGATACGCTGCAGGCGGTCCTGCGCCACGCATTCGACCCGCCGCTCGCCCATCCGGGTGAGGCCGACCTCACCAGCCACGTCGATTTCGAGCGGCTCGCGACCGTCGCTCGCGACAGCGCGCTGCGCGTGCATGGGCCCCTGCACCAGGGCGACTTCCTGATGGGGCTGGGGCTTTCGGACCGCGCCGCAGCACTCGGCCGCGGGCGCGACGAGGAACTGCAGCGCCAGATCGTCGCCGACGTCGAGCGGCTGGCCGGTTCGGGCGCCGGAAACATGGGCGACCTGTTCAAGGTGCTGGCCGTCTCCCGCGGCGAGGCGGCGCTCGCACCGTTCCGCCCCGCGGATTGACAGCCCGACCACCGGCGATCAACATCGCCCCCGTTTTGAATCGGACGCCGCATTGTCCGCAAGCCCGCCATGGTTTCCGGTCTCCGGGCGCCGCAACGAAGCGACGAAGGATGACGCCGTGCTTTCCCCTGTTCAGTCCCCGCTGGTCTCGCGCGCTGCCGGAAAAGCCGTCCACCACGGCTATTTCACGCGTGAAGGCGGCGTATCGGAGGGCGTCTATGCCGGCCTCAACGTCGGCCTCGGCTCGAACGACGAGCGCGCGCGGGTGGTGGAAAACCGCGCCCGGGTCTGCAACTGGTTCGCCGTCGACCCGGAGCGCCTGGCGACCGTTCACCAGGTCCATTCCCCCGATGTCATCGCCGTTGACGACAGCTACGACGGAAAGCGCCCGCAGGCCGATGCGCTGGTGACCGCGACGCCGGGCCTCGTGCTCGGTGTGCTGAGCGCCGATTGCGGACCGATCCTGTTCGCCGATCCCAAGGCCGCAGTCGTCGGCGCCGCCCATGCCGGCTGGAAGGGCGCGCTGACGGGCGTACTGGAAAACACCATTGCCGCCATGGAGGCGCTGGGCGCCTCCCGAGGAGACATCGTCGCCTGCCTCGGCCCCTCGATCAGCCGGCGCAATTACGAAGTCGGCCCGGAATTCGTCGAGCGCTTCGTCGGAACGGACCCGTCCTACGGCGCGTTCTTCTCGCCGTCGGAGCGGCCGGGCCACGCCATGTTCGACCTGCCGGCGCTGACGCTGAAGCGGCTGACGGAAGCCGGCATCGAGGCGGAGAACCTCGACATCTGCACCTATCCGCAGGATGCGAACTGCTTCTCCTACCGGCGTTCGGTGCACCGCAAGGAACCCGACTACGGTCGCCAGATCTCGGCGATCATGATCCGCGGCTGAGCAACAGACAAGAAAACGGACAAGGGAGCGAGGCATGGCCCTGCAATTCGAAACCGAGGAATATGCCAACCGGCTGCAGCGACTGACGTCGAAGATGCGCGAGGAAAAGCTCGACGCCATGCTGCTTTTCGCCCAGGAGAGCATGTACTGGCTGACCGGCTACGACACCTTCGGCTACTGCTTCTTCCAGACGCTGGTGGTGCGGGCGGACGGCGAGATGGTGCTTCTGACGCGCTCCGCCGACCTGCGCCAGGCGCGCCAGACCTCGACGATCGGCAAGATCGAGATCTGGGTCGACCGGGCGAACGCGGATCCGGCGATGGACCTGAAGAACCTCCTGTCGGAGATGGACCTGCTCGGCTGCCGCATCGGCGTCGAATACGACACCCACGGGCTGACCGGCAGGAACGCCAAGCTCCTCGACAACCAACTCCAGAGCTTCGGCGAACTCGTCGACGCCTCGTTGCTCGTCGGCCGCCTGCGGCTCATCAAGAGCGCGGCCGAGATCGTCCATGTCGAGAAGGCGGCAGCACTTGCCGACGATGCGCTGGACGCGGCCCTGCCGCTGATCGCGCCCGGCGGGGACGAGGCGGCGATCCTTGCCGCCATGCAGGGGGCCGTGCTCGCCGGCGGCGGCGACTACCCGGCCAACGAATTCATCATCGGCTCGGGCGAGGATGCGCTGCTCTGCCGCTACAAGTCCGGCCGGCGCCGTCTGGATGCGCAGGACCAGCTCACGCTCGAATGGGCGGGCGTCAGCGCACACTACCATGCAGCGATGATGCGCACCGTCGTCATCGGCACGCCGACCGACCGGCACCGCGAGCTCTACAGCGCCTGCCGCGAGACCATGCAGGCGATCGAGATGGTGCTGCGGCCGGGCAATACCTTCGGCACGGTGTTCGACACCCACGCGCGGATCATGGACGAACGCGGCCTGGCGCGACACCGGCTGAACGCCTGCGGCTATTCGCTCGGCGCGCGCTTTTCGCCCTCCTGGATGGAGCAGCAGATGTTCCACGTCGGCAATCCACAGGAAATCCTGCCGGACATGTCGCTGTTCATCCACATGATCATCATGGACTCCGACACGGGAACCGCGATGACGCTGGGCCAGACCTACCTGACGACGACCGACCAACCGAGGGCATTGTCGCGCTACGGGCTGGATTTCATCGACATCTGACCCCCGCCGGCCGGCCCGCAGGAAAATCCGGGAATTGACACGCAACGACGCCGCACCGCATAAATCCGTCCGTGGAATGGAGGGACGATGCGACTTTCCGGACGGCGGACGTGAAACGGATGCGTGAGCTGAAGCAACGGCTGGCCCTGATCGGTCTTCTTTTCCTGGGAGGCTGCAACAGCACGGATGCGCTGACGCCACCCATGGACGTGGGCGGTGCAGCGGCCCAGTCGCCGCCGGTGACGCAGCGCGACCTGGACCAGATGAGCGCCGACAGCCGCCCCGTCGGCAACGCGCAGGCGAGCGCTATGGGCGCGCCGCGGCAGCCGGCCCCTTCGGACAGCCTCGAATCGCAGGCCGCGGCCCTGTCGAACGGCAATGCCAACCCGGTTGCAAGCGGCGAAGGCGGCGCCGTCATCGACGACCCCTCGCCCGGCAACACCACGCCGGCGACCGGGGAGACGCCCCGCCAGCCCACGGCACCCCAGGCGCAGCAATCCGCAGCATCAACTCAGCAGCCCGCCGCCCCGCAGACGCAGACGGCGGCAGTGAACCCCGCTTCCGGTGAAAGCATCCGCTTCCTGCCGATCATCGGTGCGCCGGTGGAAGCAGTGACGCCGCTCTCGCGCCAGCTCGGCGCGCAGGCGCGGGCGCAGGGCCTGACGATCAAGAGTTCCTCCGACAACACCAGCCGCCATATCCTGAAGGGCTATTTCTCGGCCATGGCGGACGGCGGCAGGACCACCGTCACCTATGTCTGGGACGTGCTCGACAGCTCCGGCGCCCGCCTGCACCGCATCCAGGGCCAGGACAGCGTCGAGGCGACGGCGAAGGATCCCTGGGCGGCCGTTCCCGCAGGCACGATGGAAGCGATCGCCAGCCGCACGATCCAGGAATACATGTCCTGGAAACAGCAGAACGGCGGCTGAGGCGGCGCGAGAGATCGGGCCCCGCCTCGCCGGCACGGACGTCAGGCGAACAGGAAGTCGTCGGCAGCCAGGTTCGCCACGCCGGCAACCGTGATGTCGTTGTCAGCGTCGAAGCGGATGACGCTGTCGCTGCCCACCAGATCGATGTCGAGATCGGCGAAGGCATGGATCCCGCTTCCAGCATAACCCTTGAGGTCGATCCTGTCGGCACCCTTTTCGAACGCGACCGTGTCGTGGCCGTTGTGCGGAGCGAACACGAAGCGGTCGGCGTCCGCGCCGCCGATCATGTGATCGTTGCCGACGCCGCTGGTCAACGTGTCCCTGCCGATCCCTCCGTCAAGTTCGTTGTCCGTCCCGCCGATCACGGTGAGCTTGTCGTTGCCCGAGCCGCCCTTCAGGATGCTCGCCCCGACCGACCCGGCAGCGACGGTTGCAATGAGCGTGTCGTCACGGGCGCCGCCGTCGAGTCGGTTCTGCGCGAGCGAGCTCGCGTTCTCCGGCGCATTGTCGAGAGCGACTTCGAGATACGCCTCGAGGCGATCGTTGCCGTCTCCGCCCTTCAGCACGTTGGCAATGTCGAACAGGCCGGTGCCGCCGCGCGCATGCACGGTCAGTTGTGCCTCCAGCGTGTCCCAGCCGTCACCGCCGTCGAGATGCTGCAAGGCCGCAGCCGTACTTCCCACCGAAGCCGAGATCATCTCGGCCTTCAGGTCGTCGCCTCCGCTGCCGCCGTAGAGGCGGCTGGTGATGTCGATGAACCAGTTGCCGTTGTCTTCGTGCCGGACGTCCAGGGTGTCGTTGCCGCTGCCGCCCCAGAGCTCGTTGATGCCGACCGGCGACGACGAGTTCGAGTTGGTGTAGCCGAAGGCGCGCAGAATGTCGTTGCCCGCATCGCCACTGAGCGAATTGCGCACCAGCTCGGTTCCGTTCGCGCGGCCTCTCGCCGAAGCGTCCAGGATATCGTCGCCGGAGCCTCCCCTCAGCACGTTGATGGCCGTCGCTGACATTGCGTCGTGCTCGGTCTCCGCCTGGGCGGTGATCCGGTCCTTGCCGCTGCCGCCGTCCACGTCGTTCCTGACAAAATTGTCCCTTATCGCGCCGCGCGCGTCGGCCAGGACATCGATCGTGTCGTTGCCCGTCCCGCCGAAAACCTTGTTCTTCAAGGTGACGTTGCCGAAAATCCAGGGGGTGACATTGGCCACGGCCTTGATCGTGTCGGCATCGTTGCCGCCGGAGAGAAGGTTCTCCGCGCTGAACTGCTGGCTGGAAATCGGCGGGCCATCGCTCTGCAGCGTGACCTTCGAATCCAGCCTGTCCCTGCCTTTGCCGCCATACTGAATGGCGAGCCCCTCGACGGGATCACTGGACGACGCCAGCACCAGGACGTCCGTGCTGAGCCAGTCATGGCCCTTGCCGCCGACAAGCCCCGTGCGATTGTAGGTCGTGTTCAGTTCGTCGTTGCCGTCCATCCCGAAGACGGCATCCCGCTCCGCTGCCGCGGCCAGGACGTCGGCGTATCGCGTGCCGACGATCGTGCTGTTGATGGGATTGATGCGTGCGAGCCACTTGAACGCGGCCAAATTTACATTAGCCATCTTCGCCTCCCGCCATCCGGCAAGTACTTTCAAGGAATTTCCACGGCCATGCACTGACGTTGCTTAAATCAGCAAACAACTCAGGAGTGTTTTCAGGATGGACCATGGTGTTCTGGGATATGCCGTTTGTCCACGTAGACAAATTCATGCAGTCGGCTTCCGAAGTGTTCCCCCGAAAGACTTAACCTTGGACCTTGCGGGTCATCGTGGAGCAGGCACCGCGCTTCGAATCCACCACCATGCGGTACCAGAATGGGTAAAAACCGTCCTTCGCTGCTCCGGATGCGGGACAGGCCCGGCCATCGACGGTCCCTCCACCGTCACGCGCAATATGCACGGACAGACCCGCAAGAGCCGCCATTTGCATGCACGTCTGGCTCAGCACAGGCACGGTCAGGACCACCCTCGCGGGCACTAGGTGAGGGAAAGAGCGGAAAACCCTTAGGCACGGGACTTGCATTCACGCTGGGGAACGCTAAAAGGCAGCCCATCGGCATTCTCGTAGGCCATCAGACAGGCGGACCATAGATGAAGGTTTTCGCGGGCAACTCGAACCGGCTGCTGGCCGAAGCGATCTGCAACTATCTCAATGTTCCCCTAGGCCGCGCAAGCGTGCGTCGTTTTGCAGACCAGGAGATTTTCGTCGAAGTTCAGGAGAACGTACGCGGCGAGGACGTCTTCCTCGTCCAGTCGACCTCGTTCCCGACGAACGACCACCTGATGGAACTGCTGATCATGATCGACGCGATGCGGCGATCGTCGGCCCGCCGCATCACCGCCGTGATCCCCTATTTCGGCTATGCCCGCCAGGACCGGAAGCCCGGTCCGCGCACGCCGATCTCCGCCAAGCTCGTCGCCAACCTGATCACCGAAGCCGGCGCCGACCGCGTCTTGACCCTCGATCTGCACGCCGGCCAGATCCAGGGCTTCTTCGACATTCCGACGGACAACCTCTACGCCATCCCGATCCTGGCGCGCGACGTGAAGGAAAACTACGACCTGAAGAACGTGATGGTCGTCTCTCCCGACGTCGGCGGCGTGGTGCGCGCCCGTGCGCTGGCCAAGCGGCTGGACTGTCTGCTCGCCATCGTCGACAAGCGCCGCGACCGGCCGGGCGAATCCGAAGTCATGAACGTCATCGGTGAGGTGGCGGGGAAGGACTGCCTCCTGATCGACGACATCGTCGATTCCGGCGGAACGCTCTGCAACGCCGCCGAAGCCCTGCTGAAGAACGGCGCCACCAGCGTCACCGCCTACATAACCCATGGCGTGCTCTCCGGCGGTGCCGTAGCCCGCGTCACCTCGTCGAAGTTGAAGGAACTGGTGATCACCGACTCGATCCAGCCGACGACGGCGGTCCAGTCGGCACACAACATCCGCGTGATCACCACCGCCGGCCTGCTCGGCGAAGCGATCAACCGGACGGCCGCCGAAGAATCCGTATCCAGCCTGTTCGATTGACGCCGACCGGCACCCGGGCCGGTCCTCTCAGCACATCCCGCCCGCCCTTGCCAGTGCGCGCTCTGCACCGCGCGAGCGGCGAACGACTGCTGCCGGTCGCCGAAACGAATCGGCCAAAGTAACCATTTTACAACTTGCAAGCCGAAAAATGCGCGCAACGATTGCGCAACGTTGAATTGTATTCTAGCTTGGCGACCGGGGACAAGAGTAGCAACGCCATCAGTGAGGCGAACGGACCGACGCGCGTGCCAGCAGGCTAGCGCGAGGGCTTTCGCGTGGCGGGAGCTCGCCCCTAACAGGGGTTTGAGCCATGAGCCATGCAACCGGAACGATGGTGCTCCTCGATCAATCGGTGCCGCCGAGGCGGGCGGTGACGGTCGGTGACGGCCATGGGCGCTATATCATTGCCCATCCGGACGACGGCACGGCCATCGCAATTCACGGATTCACGGTCGACGGACAAGCGCAGACCTTCACGCTCGAAGGCAATATCGGCGCCGTGCAGCTCTGGCTGGTTCCGCGCTCCGGCGACCCGGAGGCGGGTTTCATTCTCCTCTGGCATGGCATGAGCAGCCCTACCCTGTACCGGCAATTTCTCGATGCGAACGGCGAACCGGTCGGCGGGGAACCCGAGATCCTCGCCTCGGAAGAGTGGACCTACATCAACGGCGCGGTCGTCGGAACTGTCTCGGACGGCAGAAGCATCGTGGCATGGGTGGACTGGCGGGGCGTCAACGTGCAGGCCTACGATGCACAGGGCGCGCCGTCCGGCGAGCGGACGATCTATCCCGACTATTTCTACGAACCCTGCTTCGTCCCGGACGAGGAAGGCGGCTTCAGCATTGTCGGGATCCAGTATGGCGCCTACAGCAACGCGATCCTCGGCCTGCGTTTCGATGCCGAGCTTCAATATCAGGAACTGAAGACGATCGCCGTGACCCCTGAACCGCCGGCGATCGCGACGTTGCCAGACGGCGGATTGATCGCCGGCTGGATCTCCGACGGCAGCCTCGGCATCGTTTTCATCGATGCGTTGGCGCTGGAAGAGACCAACGCCGTGTCGTTCGACCTGTCGTCACCATCGGCATACGGTTCGCTGGCACTGGCGCAGATGACCGATGGAGACATTGTCGCGACATGGATGCAGCCTGGCGCAGACGGGGAGCCGCCGGCGCTGGTGGGCCTGCGCATCAATGCCGACGGAAGCCTCGACGGAGGGGTGTTCGAGATCGATGGCCGACCGGGTATAGCCCCGAACCAGCCCGCCACCATCACCGCGGTCGCCGGCGGGGATTTCTTCATCACCGTCACTGTGAAGGAGGGTGGCATCACCGCGGTCCACCACATTGAGGTGAACTATGTAAGCGACGCGCCGGAGGGCGTGGATCGGACCGTGGCGCTCACCGAGGATGGCACCTATCGATTTGACCGCGACGACTTTGAGCTTCGGGACGCCAACCATGACCGCCTCACGGCCATCGAGATCACAAGCCTCCCGGATCGCGGGACACTCAGCCTCGGGGATGAGGCTGTCACCGCCGGCATGCGCATCAGCGTCGAGGATCTCGCCCGCCTCGTCTACCGGCCCGACCCTGACGGCTACGGAACGTCCCATGCCGCCATGGGCTTTCGCGTCGTCGATAGCGGCGCCAGTGGCGCGGACGGATCGCGCAACGTGGCCGTCCTGCCGAACACGATCACCTTCGACGTCGCCCCCACGGCCGATGCGCCATCGGGCAGCAACCGGGCCATCTCGATCCTCGAGGACGGCTCGCACATCTTCCGGTCTGCCGATTTCGGTTTTCACGATGCCGACGGCGACGCGTTCTCGATGCTCCAGGTGACGAGCCTACCGGCCGGCGCGCTCCTGCTTGACGGGAAAAAGGTCGCCGCAGGCCAGCGGATCGATGCCGAGCAGTTGTCCAGCCTCGTCTACAGTCCCCCGGCCAACGCCGGCGGTTTGACGAGCTTCACGTTTCAGGTAATCGATGACGGCGGCGGGATCGATGCGACGCCGAAGACGTTGCGCTTCGACATCCTCGCCGTGAACGACGCGCCGTCCGGCACGAACAGGACCATCGCCCTGCTGGAGGACGGTCGCCACGCCTTCAAGGCAGCAGATTTCGGCTTCTCGGACAAGGCGGACGGTCATGCCCTGCACTCGGTCCGGATCGCCGGCCTGCCGTCTTCCGGCACGCTGACGCTCGACGGCAAGGCGGTGAAGGCCGGGCAGACGGTTGCCGCGGCAGACATCGCAAAGCTCGCCTACACGCCGCTTGCCAACATGAGCGGCACGGCGTCCCTCACCTTCCAGGTCGTCGACAACGGCGGCACCGCAAACGGCGGCAAGAACATCGACCCGACACCGAACCTGCTCAGCTTTCGGATCACGCCGGTGAACGACGCGCCGTCCGGCACCGACAGGACCGTCGCCCTGCGGGAGGACGGCCGCCACGCCTTCAAGGCAGCCGACTTCGGTTTCTCGGACAAGTCGGACGGCCACGCACTGCAGGCGGTCAAGTTTGCCAGCCTGCCGGCAACCGGTACGTTGACGCTGAGCGGCAAGGCGGTGAAGGCCGGGCAGACGGTTGCCGCGGCAGACATCGCAAAGCTCGCCTACGCGCCGCCCGCCAACGCCACCAGCACGGCGTCCTTTACCTTCCAGGTCATCGACAACGGCGGCACCGCGAACGGCGGCAAAAACATCGATCCGACGCCGAACAGGCTCCGCTTCGACATCGCCGAGGTCAACGATGCCCCTTCGGGCGCCAGCAAGACGATCAGGATCGTCGAGGACAAGCGCTACAGCTTCAAGGTCGGCGATTTCGGCTTTTCCGACAAGGTCGACGGCGACGCGTTCCATGCCGTCAAAATCGCATCCCTTCCCGTCGCCGGCACGCTTACCCTTGCCGGCAAAGCGGTCAAGGCCGGGCAGGTGGTCGATGTGTCGGACATCGGCAAGCTTGCGTTCACGCCCCGGGCCAATGAATTCGGCAAGGGTTTCGCTTCCCTGAAATTTCAGGTTCTGGATGACGGCAAGACGGCAAACGGCGGCAAGAACATCGACCCCAGCCCCAACACCATCACCTTCGATGCATGCCACCGACATGTTCCGGGGCACGGGCAAGGCCGACACGTTGAAGGGAACGAAGGGTCACGACATCCTCGACGGCCGCGCCGGCACGGACACGTTGTCAGGAGCCGCCGGTCCCGACACCTTCATCTTCAAGAGCGGCTACGGCCGGGACACGATCCGGGATTTCGACCCTTCCGGCAACGACCAGGACAGGCTCGATATCTCCGGCCTGAGATCCGTCACCGGCTTTACGGACCTCAAGCAGAACCACATGCGCGCCCATGGGCCGGACGTGTGGATCGACGGCGGCCACGGCGACGTTCTCATCCTCAAGGGCGTGAAGATCGCCGACCTGACCAAGTCGGACTTCCTGTTCTGAAACGACGATCGGCCTGCCTCGCGGCCGCACGGCCAGCGGGGTTTGTCACTCGGGAGAACGACGGCGGGGAGACGAGCGGCCGAACTTGGCCGACCACGTATCGAGCCATTTCTGCGCAGCCGGAAAGCGGCCGCTGACGGCTAGCGCCCTGACATCCGGGCGAACGCGCGCCCAATAGGACCGCTCCTGCTCCTCGGTCAGGACGCGCCCGGCAGTCCGGCGTGAATTGTGGACCCGGACGTCCGCAGGATCCTCGAGACCCAGGCCGACGAACTCCTGCACCTTGCGCGCCGTGCCCACGGGGTCCTGGCAAAGATCGTCGAAATCGAGCAGCAGCAGCGAATCCGAAAGCCCCGCGGCATCGAACCGCTGGATGTGGCTCCAGTATCGGGACGTGTTACTGTAGACTCGCAGCGCTCTCGGTTCCGGCAGGGTCCGCCCCCTGCTCACATTGTGGGACATTTGGGAATCGATGCGGTCGATCGGGTCGCGCAGGATATAGACGAGCTTCTTCTGCTTCTTCAGGGCCGCAATGCGCTCCGCGCAACCGTTTTCGAGATAGTTCTTCGAGTAACTCGGCGAAGCCTCGAGCGTCCACGTCCCTTCGGGCGGTCCCTTCCTGAAGTAGCGATCGTAGCTCCGCCCGCGGTCTTGAAGGAAATAGTCGAGTTCCTTCATGCTCTTGTAACCGTTCACATGCGACATCGTGATCTGCGAATGCTGTGAAAGGAGATTATGGAGCGTCGTGGTGCCGGCCTTCATGGCACCTATGATGATGATATGACCTACATGCATCGCAAAACCGTCTTGAATGCCTCTTGCCGCTGCCGGTAACATGGGAGGGCATCGGCGTCGAGTATATTATTAGCCGGCACTTTGGGACTTTGGGAGGTCGCGCATGCCCGACAATGCAGGTTTCATCACCAGGTACGCGCGTCGTCTTTGCATCTCCTTAAGCCTTCTTCCGCTCCTCGCCGCCTGCACGGTCGAGACATCTCCCGGCCATGGCGGCGGACCGTCGCCGCGGCCGCCGGCCGCTTGCACCATGGAGTATGCACCGGTCTGCGGTGAGCGGGGCGCGCGCCGCCAGACCTTCCCCAATGCCTGCGAGGCCCGCAGCCGCGGCTTCGATATCGCCCATCGCGGGCAATGCCGCAGTGAACCCGACGTCCGCGCCTGCACGCGCGAATACGCCCCGGTCTGCGGCGAACGCGGCGGACGCCGGCAGACCTTCTCCAACGCCTGCGAGGCGCGAAGCGACGGCTTCCGCATCGTCGCCCGCGGCGAATGCCGTCGGCAGCCGCCTCCCCGTCCCGATCGTCCCGGCAGACCCGAGCGCCCCGATCGCGAACCGGAGCGCATGTGCACGATGGAATATGCTCCCGTCTGCGCCGAACGGGACGGCAGGATGCGCACGTTCCCGAACGCCTGCTCGGCCGGCAACGACGGCTTTCGCGTCGTGCGCCCTGGAGAATGCCGCCGCTGACCATCCTGCGCTACCCCTTGCGTGGCACGATGGGCGGCGCGCGGGCGTAATCCATCTCCCGCCGGCGCGGCAAAGCAAGCATGGGCGTCGAGCCGGCGGGCCATTCGCATCCTCCGCAAGTTGTGCTAACGAACGTCCATCCGCCAACCCTCGTCATAGTTCCACATGCTCCGCGACTTCTCCCTACAAGCGCTCTTCATGGGCCTGCTCACCGCCTTTGTCGGTTTTGCCAGCTCCTTTGCCGTGGTGCTGCACGGCCTGACCGGCGTGGGCGCCAGCGAAGCGCAGGCGGCCTCGGGGCTGATGGCCCTGTCCGTATCGATGGGACTGTGCGCAATCGTGCTCAGCGCATGGACGCGGCTTCCGGTTTCGATCGCCTGGTCGACGCCCGGTGCTGCGCTGCTCGCAAGTTCCGGCACCGTCGAAGGCGGCTTCGGCGCAGCCGTTGGCGGGTTTTTGATCTGTGCTGCGCTGATCGTGCTCGCCGGGCTCTGGAAGCCGCTGGGGCGCATGGTCGCCGCCATTCCCGCCACGCTGGCAAACGCCATGCTTGCCGGCGTGCTGATCGGTCTCTGCTTCGCCCCGGTCAAGGCGATCGCCTTCGACCCGGTACTGGGCCTCGCAATCGTCGGCGCCTGGGGGATCGTCGGCGCCATCAACCGGCTCTTTGCCGTTCCGGCAGCACTCTGCGCCTTCGCGCTGGTGCTTGCCTTCGGCATCGACATCCCGCAAGGCGCGCTTTCGGCTATCGCCGGCCAATTCCTGCCGCCGCTGGAGATCGTCGAACCGGTCTTCAATCTCGCCGGCGTCGTCAGCATCGCCCTGCCGCTGTTCATCGTCACGATGGCCTCGCAGAACATTCCCGGCATCGCGGTCCTCAAGGTGAACTACTACGAGCCGAACCCCGGACCGCTGTTTGCCACGACCGGCCTGTTCTCGCTGCTCAGCGCGCCGTTCGGCGGTCACGCGGTCAATCTCGCCGCCATCACGGCTGCGATGTGCGCCGGCGAGGATGCCCATCCGGATCCGCGCCGCCGCTACTGGGCGGCGATCGTCGCTGGCGTGGTCTACGTGATCTTCGGCCTCCTGGCAGGTGCCGTCACCGCCTTCGTCACCCTGGCCCCACCGGTCCTCATCCAGGCAGTCGCGGGCCTAGCCCTGATCAGCGCCTTCGCCGGGTCCGCCATGAACGCCTTCAGGGAAACGGACACGCGTGAAGCGGCGGCGCTGACCTTCCTGACCACGGCCTCGGGGGTCAGTTTCGGCGGCATCTCCGGCGCCTTCTGGGGGCTCGTCGCCGGCGGCCTGATGATGGGCCTCGGCCGCCTCGCCGCCAAGCGCCGGTCCAGGAAGGCCTGAGTTTCCGGATATTCCGGCCCGCTCTTGCATTTTTGGGCGTTCTCGGCTATGCGACCGGCGTCCGCGCAGACACCCTTGGAGGCAAACGCGGATGAGGCTTTCACGAAATCCTCAAGTTTCGGACGGTCGCGGCCTGTGCCACGCCCGGCGAAGCTCTCCAGTAACACTTGAAAGGTCCATGCTATGAGCCACGCATCCTACGAGCTCAAGGCCGAGACGCGCGAACGGGTTGGTAAGGGGTCCTCCCGCGAACTTCGCCGCAACGGTCTTATCCCGGCTGTCATCTATGGTGACAAGAAGGCCCCCATTTCGATCGCCCTGTCGACCAAGGACGTCACCCAGCGCATCCACGCCGGCGGCTTCATGACGACGGTTGCCACGATCGACGTCAACGGCGAGAAGATCTCGGTCCTGCCGAAGGACTACCAGCTCGACCCGGTCCGCGACTTCACCCTGCACGTCGACTTCCTGCGCGTCTCCGCCGACAGCCGCGTCACCGTCCAGGTTCCGGTTCACTTCGTCAACGAAGAGAAGTCCCCCGGCATCAAGCAGGGCGGCATGCTGAACATCGTTCGCCACGAAGTCGAGCTGCACTGCCCGGCCAACGACATTCCGGAAGCCATCACCTTCGACCTTAATGGTTTGAAGATCGGCGACAGCATCCACATTTCGCACACCAAGCTGCCGAAGGGCATCAGCCCGGTCATCTCCGACCGCGACTTCACCGTCGCAACCATCGTCGGCACCGCTGCCGCGAAGGGAGAGGAAGCCGAAGCCGAAGCAAGCGAAGAATAAGCTTCTTCCAAGTCGGTTCGTTCGATCGAAACCCGCCTTCGGAAACGGAGGCGGGTTTTCTTGTGCCCGAAAGCGTTGACTTCAATAACATTTAAGAAATTCAAGAAATACTCACAGGCGGGTTTGAGACCAAACGAGAAAAAGACATGCTGGCGACTGGTGCCGGCACTGCAAGGGGGATGGCATGAAGATCCATTCTGTCGAAAGCCGCTTCGTCGCGATCGTCTTCGGCGCCTTCCTGCTTTTCGTCGCCCCGCTCTTTGCCCTCTTCCTCGCCCTCTCGTCCGAGCGCGTCACCCGCGAACGGCTGCACGACGCAGAGATCCTCCTCCAGGCGAACGTGCAGGCGCTGGGCAAGCCACTCTGGGACCTGGATGCGGACAGCACCGGGACGATCGTGGCCGCCTTGCAGGCCGGTGCCAACGTGATCTATGTCCGAGTCCGCGATACCTCCGGCACGATCGACATCCAGATGCCCCCGTCCCCGCCGGATCGGGACACGGTGCAGTCGACGGTCGTCTCCGACATCCTCTACGAGGCCCGCGAGGGTACGCGCAAGGTCGGAAGCGCCGAGATCTGGGTCGCCGAGGCCGGCCCGCTCTCGCGCTTCACCAGGGACGAGACCGCCGTATTCCTCATCTTTCTCTTCGCCGTGGGCACGCTCTTCGTCGCCGCGATCATCGGCAACCGCGTCACGATCATCCGGCCGCTGATGCGGCTGACGGCCGCCATCGAGGCGACCCGGCGTCTCGGCTCGCGCCACCAGGTCGACTGGACGTCGAACGACGAGATGGGATACCTCGCCCGCAACTTCAACGAAATGCAGAGCCGGCTGGAGCGCGAGGAAAACGAGCTGAAGCTGGCCCATGCCCGCACCACCGAGATCTACAACGGAACCCCCGCCATGCTGTTCACGATCGATGCGGACAACTGCATCGCCGCCGTCAGCGACTACTGGCTGGTCGCCACCGGCTACAGCCGCGAGGCCGTGATCGGCAGGGGGTTTACGGAATTCGTCGATGCCGCCGACCACCTGATCTACCGTGACCGCCACGAGAAGGGCATCAACGGCGAGGGAGCCTGCGAAGTGACTGTCCGCTTCCACCGGGCCGATGCATCGGTGATGGACGTGCTGGTCCTCGAGGCGGGCATGGAGGCAGGCAGCGGGCAGCGCGGGCCGACGCTTTCGGTGATGACCGACGTCTCCGGCCTGAAGGAGGCGGAAAACCGCAACCACCGACAGGCCATCACCGACCACCTGACCGGGCTTCTCAACCGCCAGGGCTTCGAATCGGTGCTGGGCGAACTCATCGCCAAGGCCGAGGAAGAGGAACAGCAGCTTGCCTGCCTGTTCCTGGATCTCGACCGGTTCAAGTGGATCAACGACAATCTCGGCCATGCCGTGGGCGACCAGGTCCTGTGCGAGGTCGCGGTCCGCCTGCGCAACCAGTTGCGCTTCAACGACATGATCGCCCGGCTGGGCGGAGACGAGTTCGCGATCCTGCTCATCTCGGCGGATGCCGTCCAGGTGGCGATGGACATCGGCGAGCGGCTGTGCGGCGCCCTCAAGGAACCGGTGGTGATCAACGGCAGCCGGCTCAACGTCAGCGCCAGCATCGGCGTCGCCGTCTACCCGGATCATGCCGCAAGCGCCGGCGATCTCCTGCAGAAGTCCGACATGGCGATGTATGCCCGCAAGCGCAACGGCAAGAACGGCACGCGGCTGTTCGACGACGAGATCGTCGACATCGCCCGCAAGCGCCTCGAGATCGAGCAGTGCATCGAGCAGGCGCTGCGCGAGGACTGGTTCGAGGCTTACCTGCAGCCGATCGTCGAACTCGGCACCGGCCGCATCGCCGGCTTCGAGGCGCTGATGCGCCTGCGTCATCCGGAAAAGGGCGTGCTCGTCCCCGACGAAATCGTCGGCGTGGCGGAAGAGAACGGGGCGATCGGCAAGGTCGGCGACGTGATCTTTGAAAAGGCGATCCGTGGCCTTTCGGCGGTTTCGCAGGTCAGCGGCATGGGAGATTGCTACCTCGCCGTCAACTTCTCGCCGCTGCAATTCGACGCCGCCCTGCCGAGCCGGCTCGCCGCCATCCTGCTCGAACACGGCGTCACCGCCTCGCGGATCGTCGTGGAGATCACCGAGGCCGTGCTGATGCTCGACAATCCCGCGGTTCGCCACGTGCTGGACGCGCTCGGCGAACTCGGTTGCCGGATCGCCCTCGACGACTTCGGGACCGGCTACTCCTCGCTCAGCTATCTCAACCGTTTCCCGGTCGACATCGTGAAGGTGGACCAGTCCTTCGTCCGATCCATCGGCACGCAGGAGGCGGAAATCACCCGCAAGAGCCGCACGCTGATCGAAGGCATCACGATGATCTCGCACCAGATGGGATGCATCGTCGTCGCCGAGGGCATCGAGACCGAGCACCAGTTGCAGATGCTGACCGAGATCGGTCTGGATTTCGGCCAGGGCTATCTCTTCAGCGAGCCGCTCCCCCTTTCCAGCCTGATGGCGAGGCTCCCGCACCTCGCCGCCCGACAGCCGAGTCATGAACGCACCGCCATGGCCGGACAGCTCTGAGAGGGTTTGCGAGAATGATGCCGACGAAGATCGTCCTTGCCGCCCTTGCCCTCCTGGCCGTGGGCGCAAGTCTCGTCCGCCCTGGCCTTGCCGCCGACATCACCTTCGTGACGGAGGAATATGCCCCCTTCAACTATTCCGAGGGCGGTAGCATCCGGGGCATCGCCGTAGAACAGGTCCGCAAGATTGCCGAAGCGGCCGGCGTCTCCTACCGCATGGAGATCATGCCCTGGGCGCGCGCCCTGATGCTGGCCGAACGGGAGGCCCGCCACTGCGTCTTCACCACCGGCCATACCCCCGATCGGCACGAAAAGTTCAGCTGGGTCGAGCCCCTGCTCCGCGACCAGATGGTCATGATCAAGCGCAAGGACAGCCCGATCGTCGCGACCACGCTCGAAGAGGCCCGCGCGTTCAGGGTCGGCTCGCAGCGCGGCGACATCGGCTACGATGTCCTGAAGCAACTGGGCTTCACCGACATCGACCTCGCCACCGACATGGCGATCACGCTCGGCAAGCTCAAGAGCGGCCGGATCGACCTGATGCCGACCTCCGTGAAGACCTACGACGCGCTGATCGCCGAAGGCGAACCGATCGAGCGGGCCATGCTCATGGAGGGGCAGGTCTACGGCATCGCCTGCAACAGGACCGTACCCCGGGAGACGATCGATGCCCTGCAGCGGGCGCTCGACGCCCTCGTCACCAGTGGCGACCAGGATGCGATCTTCGCCCGCTACGGCCTGCCTCCCAACACGCGCACGGCACAGCGATAGATCGGCCCGCGCCATGTGCGGGATCGCCGTGTCCTCAGAAATCGGTTGACATCGCCCGCAATTGGCGGTGGGACAGCGGCAGAGAGACGGTCTTTTCGACACTACGCGAGCGCGTCCCATGCTGATCATCGCAGGCCTTGGCAACCCTGGCCCCAAATATGCCGGCAACCGGCACAACATCGGCTTCATGGCCGTGGACGCCATTCACCGCAAGAACCCGTTCTCGCCGTGGTCCAGGAAGTTCAAGGGCGAGATCGCCGAGGGCGAGCTTGCCGGCGAGAAGGTGCTGCTCATCAAGCCGCAGACGTTCATGAATCTTTCCGGCGAAGCCGTCGGCGAGGCGATGCGCTTCTACAAGCTCGCCCCGAAGGACATCGTCGCGATCTATGACGAGCTCGACCTTGCGCCCGGCAAGGCGCGCATCAAGGCCGGCGGCGGCCACGGCGGCCACAACGGCGTGAAGTCGCTCGACGCCCATTGCGGCCGCGACTATCGCCGTCTGCGGCTCGGCATCGGCCATCCGGGCATCAAGGAGCTGGTGCACAACCATGTGCTCGGCGATTTCGCCAAGGCCGACCATGCCTGGCTCGATCCCCTTCTCCACGAACTGGCGATCAATGCCGACATGCTCGTGCGGGCCGAGGATTCGCAACTGATGAACAAGCTGGCGCTCGCCATAGGCGGCACGCCGGAGGAGAAGGGCGCTGCGCCCAGGAAACCGGCCGGCCAGTCCCACATCCGCCCGGCGCGCAACCACAACCAGCCCAAGGTTCTGCCGACATCAGGCCCGATGGCGGATATGCTGAAGAAACTGCTCGGCAACAAGGGCGAGTGAGCCCCCGGCGCGGCAGGCGGTCGCCCGAGCAACCTTGCCCGCCTACTCTTCCGGCTCGGTCCGGAACATCAGCGGAAAGCCGGCCTCCTTGGCGAGATCCGTCGCCTCGGTCGCCTTGGTCTCGGCGATGTCGCGGGCGCAGACCACGACCACGCAGGTCCCGAGCTTGTGCGCCGTCATCATCACCCGGTAGCCCGCCTCCTCGCCCATGCGGAAGACGGCGCGCAGCACGAGCGTGACGAACTCGCGCGGCGTGTAGTCGTCGTTGACGAGGATCACCTTGTAGAGCTTCGGACGCTCCAGCTTCGGCTTGGTGGCGGTCTTCGGCCTGACCGCCGTGTCCTTGCTGCTCATCGGAAGGGACGTCTCCTAAAGGATCGGGGCAGCCTTCGCGGCTATTGCCCCGCCATTGTGCAACGCCATCCGCGGCGTCGCAAGGGCAAGGGCGGATTCCGATCCGAAGAGAACCTTCCGGCAGCGCCGGTCGCACGCCGCAGCCGCGCCGTCACCCCTGCTGCTGGGTGCGGACGACCTTTCCTTCCTCGGCCTTGTAGAAATACTGGCTGGCCACCAGCCACCCCTTCAACGGCCTGAGCGGCGGGATGCAGGTGGCAAGGAGAAACGGTCCCGTCACGAAGAGCTGCGTCCAGAACGAAGCGCTGAAGGTGACCTCCAGCCAGACCGCGAGCAGGACGCTGGGCACGCAGGCGAAACAGATCACGAAGAAGGCCGGACCGTCGGCAGGATCGGCAAAGGAATAGTCGAGCCCGCAAGCCTCGCACTTCGGCTTCAGCGTCAGGAAGCCGTCGAACAGATGTCCCTGGCCGCAGCGCGGACAGCGTCCCCTGATGCCTGTCTCCATCGGCGGCAGTGGTGGATAGTCCTCGACCATGATGCGGATCCTTCCGAACGAGCCATTCAATATCGTCATTGAATGCAGTCATATCAATACAATCAGCACCAGGCGTTGTCGAGACGGCAGAGTGACGCAGCCGGTTCAGTCTTGATGCGCAGAGAAACGACCGATCCATGAACAATATTGACTGGATGATTGTATTGATGTCGTGCCATCGCGCGACGCGCCCCGTGCCCGTATTCGCGGTGCTGCGGACTTGACCTCCTCCGGCCCTTCCCCCATAGCGAGGGCAAGGATCCTTAAGACACGGACGGACCATTTCCATGGGTTTCAAATGCGGTATCGTCGGGCTGCCGAATGTCGGCAAGTCCACCCTCTTCAACGCGCTGACCAAGACGGCCGCCGCGCAGGCCGCCAACTATCCCTTCTGCACGATCGAGCCGAACACCGGCGAAGTCGCGGTCCCCGATCCGCGCATGCAGAAGCTCGCCGCCATCGCCGGGTCGAAGGAGATCATCCCGACCCGCATCTCCTTCGTCGACATCGCCGGCCTGGTGCGCGGTGCCTCCAAGGGTGAAGGCCTCGGCAACAAGTTCCTCGCCAACATCCGCGAAGTCGATGCCGTCGTGCACGTGCTGCGCTGCTTCGAGGATGACGACATCACCCATGTCGAAGGCCGCATCAACCCGGTCGGCGATGCCGACACGATCGAGACCGAACTGATGCTCGCGGACCTGGAAAGCCTGGAGCGCCGCGTCGAGCAGACGCGCAAGCGCGCCACCGGCAAGGACAAGGAAGCCACCGCGCAACTGCCGATCATGGAAGCCGTGGTGAAGCTCCTGAACGAAGGCAAGCCCGCCCGCCTTCTCCTGAAGACGCTGGCGCCGGAAGATATCGAAACCCTCAAGGGTCTCAACCTCCTGACCTCGCACCCCGTTCTCTACGTCTGCAACGTCGCCGAGGCCGACGCCTCGACCGGCAACGAACACACAGCAGCCGTCGCCGCCATGGCCAGGGAACAGGGCGCCGAATGCGTGATCATCTCGGCAGCGATCGAATCCGAAGTCGCCCAATTGCCGGAAGAGGAAGCCCAGGAATTTCTTTCCGCGCTCGGTCTCGAGGAGGCCGGCCTCGATCGCCTGATCCGTGCCGGTTACCACCTGCTCGACCTGATCACCTATTTCACCGTCGGCCCCAAGGAGACCCGTGCCTGGACAATCGTGCGCGGCACCAAGGCGCCCGCAGCAGCCGGCGTCATCCATACCGACTTCGAACGCGGCTTCATCCGCGCCTTCACCATTTCCTATGACGATTACCTTGCCTACAAGGGCGAAGTCGGCGCCAAGGAAGCCGGCAAGGGCCGCGACGAAGGCAAGGAATACATCGTCCAGGACGGCGACGTCATCCACTTCCGCTTCAACACCTGATTGCCGCACCCTGCACGCCGGCGCGAGCATCGCCGCGCCGGGTGCTTGCGCACGCGGTCAGTGGACCGCGTGCAGCCTCGAGGCGATGTCTTCCGGCATGAAGCCCATCACGAAGCGTCGCAGCGCCGGCCAGAAGATGCCCACGCCGAGCACGACGATGCCCACCGCCAGGATGGTCACATAGACATAGCTCGTCGCCTCGAAGGCATTCTGGCGAAGCAGCGTCCAGATCGCAACGCCGAGCGACAGCAGGCCCGACGTCACGAAGGCGCGCCGGTCGATCACGAGCCCCACGAGCATGAAGCCCGAGACGATGGCGATGACAACCGCCGCCTGGACGTAAGTCGCCTCCCCGCCCGGCCATTGCCCCGAAAAACGATCGAGAAAGACAAAGGCGAGCAGCGCATAAAGCAGGAAGGGGGCCGCGCCGAGATGCAGCCAGAAGGCGATATCGGAGCGGCGCGTCTGCCGCTGCGGGTCCGACAGGTCGTAGCGCATGGCCGCCGCGAACAGGCCGAGCACGGCCAGAAGGAAGACCAGCGCCGAAGCCAGGCTATGCTCGGCGACGAACTGATCGGTGCCGGCGATCCGGCCGAGCAGGACAAGGACCAGCAGGACCGCGAGCGCAAACGCCGAAATCAGCGTCAGGGCCAGCGAAAGCGGCACCCGATAGCGCCAGTAATAGAGGCCGAGCAGGACGGGATAGCTCGCCAGGAACGCGCATGCATAGGTGATGGCGTCCCAGCCCGCCGCGATCGGCCCGATCACAGTCCCGATCAGGTAGCCGGCCCCTTGCACGAAGGCGATCGTCAGCGCGACGGCCGGTAGCGCCAGCCGCTGCCGGCGCACCAGCACTTCGCTCAGCAGGATGACGGCCGGGAGAAGCGCCAGCACGCTCGCAAGCCCCGACAGGCCGACGAGCGCCACGACAATGCCGATGGTGATCAGCACGTCGTGGAAGCCGCGAACGAAGCGCGGCGCTTCCGTATCTGTAATGTCGCGCGGCGGGTCGGCTACCTCTTCGGACGCGGCCGCTGCCGCTGCGGGAACGTAGCTGCCGTGTGCCGCGAGGAAGGCTGCAAGCTCCGCGACCTGGCCGTCCCCGACAATGCCCTGCCTGGCCGCCTGCCTGAGCGTCTCTTCGAGTTCCGTCGTCACGTCTCTTCCGTCCCGATTCCAGCGCGATGCGCTCTTTGATTGCAAGACCGGTGGTATAGTTTTCTGCTATGCAATGCCAGCCGCATCTGTCCGCCAAAGGAGGTTCGCTCTTGCTCTGTTTCGAAGATTTTCCGGTCGGCCGGCGGTTCGATTTTCCGAGCCGGACGATGACAGCCGAAGAGATCGTGGCCTTTGCGACCGAGTTCGACCCGCAGCCAATGCATATCGACGAGGCGGCCGGCAAGGCTGGCGTGCTCGGCGGGCTCGCCGCCTCCGGCTGGCACACCAGCGCCGTCATGATGCGGATGCTGTGCGAGAGCTACATCGACAGAACCGCCGGCGAAGGCTCTCCCGGCGTCCAGAGCATGGAGTGGAAGCGGCCGGTCCTTGCCGGCGACACGCTCTCCGGCCATTGCCGCGTCACCGAGGCGCGCACATCACGCTCCCGACCCGAGATCGGCATCGTACGCTTCGTCGCGGAAGTCACCAACCAGCGCGGCGAGACGGTCGCTGTCTGTGACTACGCCAACATGATCCGCGTCAAGGCAGGGGAGGCATCCGCCGATGCGCATGGCTGAACTCTATCCGATCGAACAGAAAATCGTCCTCGGATCGCACCTCTTCACGGCAGACGATATCGTCCGCTATGCGCGCCAGTTCGATCCGCAGCCATTCCATGTCGATCCGGAAGCGGCCAGGCATTCGCTGTTCGGCGGCCTCTGCGCCTCGGGCTGGCATACCTGCGCGGCCTGGATGAAGACCTTCCTCGCCTTCTGGGCCGCAGAGTGCCTACGGCTGAGGAAAGAGGGCAAGGTTCCGCCCGAACTCGGCCCCTCGCCCGGCTTCCGCGACCTGCGCTGGTTCAGGCCGGTTTTCGCCGGCGACGTGATCACCTATTCCGCGACGCTGCTCGATTCGCGCGAGCAGGGGTCTCGCCCCGGCCGGCTGATCGACACAATCCTGTGCGAGGGCATCAACCAGAATGGCGAGCCGGTGATCCGCTTCGAAAGCAAGGTCATGGAATTCGCCTGAGCTTTTGAAGGCGCCTCGACCCCTCGCCGGGCGCCTCTCCCGGTAACGCGGGTTCAGTGGCCCTCGTAGGCCACCAGCGTGCGCACCTCGACGTCCAGTTCCTCCAGCTTCGCCCTTCCGCCGAGTTCCGGCAGGTCGATGACGAAGCAGGCGGCGACGATATCGGCTCCAAGCTGGCGCAGCAGCTTCACGGCGGCGACGGCCGTGCCCCCGGTCGCGATCAGGTCGTCGACCAGAATCACCTTTTCGCCGGGCCTGAGCGCGTCCTTGTGCACCTCCATCTCGTCGACGCCGTATTCCAGGCTGTAGGCGATGCGAACGGTCTCGCGCGGCAGCTTGCCCTTCTTGCGGATCGGGATGAAGCCGCTGGACAGCTGGTGCGCCATGGCGCCGCCGAGGATAAAGCCCCGCGCCTCGATCCCCACGACATGGGCGATCCCCGTGCCGGCATAGGGATGGACGAGCTCGTCGACCGCCCGCCGGAACGCCCGCGGGTTGCCCAGCAGCGTGGTGATGTCGCGGAACATGATGCCCGGCTTCGGATAATCCGGAATGTTGCGGATGGAAGCGATCAGTTCGTCCTGGAGCGTGGTCATGAGGGGGTTCCGTATGCAGATCGGGATAGAAAAGAAGGCCAACGGCCGTCCAATGCAAGGCCAAATTGTCGCGCAATAAAAAAGGCGGCCCGAGGCCGCCTTCTTAGATTACTCATAATAGCCGCTCAGTGTTCCTTGCTGGCGTAGACCGATTTCTTGGTCAGGTAGATCAGGCCGGTGAAGATCACCAGGAAAACCATGACCATGAAGCCCGTGCGCTTGCGCGCCTCGAGGTGCGGTTCGGCCGCCCACATCAGGAAGGCCGAGACGTCATGCGCATATTGGTCGACCGTCTGCGGCGAACCGTCGTCATAGGTGACCTGGTCGTCCGAGATCGGCATCGCCATGGCGAGTGCCGAAGCGTTGGCGAAGTATGGGTTGTAGTGCGTACCCTCGGCCACTTCGACGCCGGCCGGCGGATCCTGGTAGCCGGTCAGAAGCGAGTAGATGTAGTCCGGCCCGCCTTCCTGATACTGCGTGAAGATGTCGATGACGAACTGCGGGAAGCCGCGGGTGATGCCGCGCGCCTTGGCGATCAGCGAGAAGTCCGGCGGGGCCGCGCCGTTGTTGGCTGCCGCAGCCGCTTCATGGTTGGGGAATGGCGACGGGAAATAGTCGGTCGGGATCGCCCGGCGTGTGAACATCTCGCCATCCGGGTTGGGGCCGTCCTCCACCTCGTAGTTGGCCGCGAAGGCCTTCACCTGCTCCGGGGAATAACCGAGGTCGCCGAGCGTGCGAAAGGCGACGAGGTTCATCGAGTGACAGGCGGCACAGACCTCGGTGTAGACCTTCAGGCCGCGCTGGAGCTGGCCCCGGTCGTACGTGCCGAACGGGCCGGCGAACGACCACTCCTGCTCGCGCGGGTGGTTGATCGGGAAGTGCTGGGTCGCGTGCTCGGCTTCCGCACCGCCGGCAGCGTGCTCCTCCTGTGCGGTCGCAATCGAGACACCAAGGCCGGCAACGACTGCGAGCGACAGAATGCTTGCAACAAGCTTTTTCATTTTTTCGGTTCCTTTCGTCGCGTCGCGATCAGGCCTTGGCCAGCGTTGCGGTGGCGTTCTTCTTTTCCAGAACCGCTTCCGTGATGGAGTTCGGAATGCGCTTCGGGGTCTCGATCAGGCCGAGGACCGGCATGATGACGAGGAAGAAACCGAAGTAGTAGAGCGTGCCGAGCTGCGAAAGGACGATGTAGATGCCTTCTGCCGGCATGGCGCCGAGCCAGCCGAGCATGATGGCGTTGGCGACGAACAGCCAGAAGAACAGCTTGTACCAGGGACGGTACACGGCCGAGCGGACCTTCGAGGTGTCGAGCCAGGGCAGGAAGAACAGGATGATGATCGAACCGAACATCACCAGAACGCCGCCGAGCTTCGAGTCGATCGGGCCGACGTTGAAGGTGATGGCGCGCAGCATCGCGTAGAACGGCAGGTAGTACCATTCCGGAACGATGTGGGCGGGCGTCTTCAGCGGATCGGCCGGGATGTAGTTGTCCGGATGGCCGAGGTAGTTCGGCATGTAGAAGATGAACCAGGCGAAGACGATCAGGAAGATCGAGACGCCGAGCGCGTCCTTCAGCGTTGCATAGGGCGTGAACGCGACGGTGTCGGTCTTGGACTTCACCTCGACGCCGGTCGGGTTGGTCTGGCCGGTCACATGCAGCGCCCAGACGTGCAGGACGACGACGCCGGCGATCATGAACGGCAGCAGGTAGTGCAGCGAGAAGAAGCGGTTCAGCGTCGGCTGGTCGACGGCGAAGCCGCCAAGCAGGAACTGCTGGATCCACTCGCCAACCAGCGGGAAGGCCGAGAAGAAGCCGGTGATGACGGTCGCACCCCAGAAGGACATCTGCCCCCAGGGAAGCACATAGCCCATGAAGCCGGTCGCCATCATCAGCAGGTAGATGACGACGCCGAGGATCCACAGGATCTCGCGCGGCGCCTTGTAGGAGCCGTAGTAGAGGCCGCGGGCGATATGGAGATAGACGGCGATGAAGAAGAAGGATGCGCCGTTGGCATGCATGTAGCGCAGCAGCCAGCCGTGATTGACGTCGCGCATGATCTTTTCGACCGAATTGAAGGCGACCGCCGTGTCGGCGGCATAGTGCATGGCCAGCACGACGCCCGTCAGGATCTGCGCGATCAGCATGACCGAAAGCATGGCGCCAAACGTGTAGGCGTAGTTCAGGTTACGCGGAACGGGATAGGAGACGAAGCTGTCATGGATCATGCGCGGCAAAGGCAGGCGCGAATCGACCCATTTCTCGATGCCGGTGCTCGGCTGGTACGTGGAATGCTCAGCACTCATATTCGGTGTTCCCCTCAACCGATCCGGATAACGGTGTCTGATACGAATGAATAGGTCGGCACGTGGAGGTTCTCCGGCGCCGGACCTTTTCGGATGCGGCCCGCAGTGTCGTAGTGCGAGCCATGGCAGGGACAGAACCACCCGCCGAAGTCGCCGGCCTGGCCGAGCGGCACGCAGCCGAGATGGGTGCACGAGCCGATCATGACGATCCAGTTTTCCTTGCCCTCGCCGGCCGAACGGTCGAGGTCGCTTGCCTCGGCATCGGCGGGAACGTTCGCGTTGCGCGCGACCGGATCCTTCAGCTCTGCCATCGGAACGGACTTCGCTTCCTCGACTTCCTTGTCGGTGCGGTTGCGGATGAAGATCGGTTTGCCGCGCCATTTCGCCGTCAGCGACATGCCGGGCGTCAGGCTCGAGACGTCGACTTCGATCGAGGCGAGCGCGAGCGTCGAGGCGGACGGGCGCATCTGGTCGATGAACGGCCAGGCAAAGGCCGTAGCGCCGACGACGCCGGCCATTCCGGTCGTAAGGTAAAGAAAATCGCGACGCGAGGGCTCGCCCGCGGTACCGCCTGTAGTTTCGTGTTCGCTCACGACCTGACCATCCTCTCCAGCAACTCCGCGGCGAACCGCAACTGCCTCTCTGCACCCGAGAATCCGGACACAATACGGCCATAGATTCCCCGCCAATCGGGCGCGTTCTATGCTTGATCGCGAAATATGTCCAGCCTTGGCAGGTGGTGGTGGGCACAATGTCGCGGGAAAAGCCAGACGTGTGTTTTCATTGACGCATTGGGCCCAAGCCGGACATGGACCGGGATGTGGGCAAGCTGGCTGGCAGGTGACGGCCCCATGGTAACGCCGCGCCTCATCGGCTACGCTGTATCAATGGACAGGAAAGAGATCATAAAGCTGATCGAGCAGATCAAGCCGAACCTGGAAGCAGAAGGCGTGGCGCACCTGGCCCTGTTCGGCTCGCGCGCGCGCGGGGATAACCGGCGGGAAAGCGATATTGACATTCTGATCGACGTCACGCCGGGCAGCCCCTTCTCGCTCCTGAACCTCGTCGGGGTGGAGCACATCGTCGCCGACGCCACCGGCCTCACGTCGAACGCCGTCTTGCGTCGCAGCCTCGACGAGGACTTCCGCAAGACCATTCAGGCCGATATCGTCGAGATCTTCTGATGGCTGACCGGACGGAACGCCGGCTTCGCGATATGCTGGACGCGATCGAACAGATCGAACGGATGCTTGCGGAAAAAACGCTCGAGGATTTGAATGGCGATCGGTACCTGCGCGCTGCCTATGAACGGTTCCTGGAGATCCTGAGCGAGGCGTCACGCCATGTTCCGCCTGATCTGAAGGACGCATTTCCCGATATTCCCTGGCGCCGAATTGCCGACATCGGCAATCACCTGCGGCATGCCTACCAGTAGATCGATACCGAAGTGCTCTGGAACATCCACTCTTGCGGCGAACTGGACTTGCTGCGATCGGCAGCGGAACAGTTTCTGCAGTCAGACCGATAGCTCTACTCCGCGGCAGCATCCTGGGCGAGGAAGCCGCCGGACTGGCGCGCCCACAGCTCGGCATAGATGCCGCCCCTGGCGACGAGTTCGGCATGCGATCCCTGCTCGACGATATGGCCGCGGTCCATCACCACCAGGCGGTCGAGGGCGGCGATTGTGGAGAGCCGGTGGGCGATCGCCAGCACGGTCTTGCCGTGCATCAGCCGGTCCAGGTTGGACTGGATCGCCGCCTCGACTTCCGAATCGAGCGCCGACGTCGCCTCGTCGAGGACGAGGATCGGCGCATCCTTCAGCATGACGCGTGCGATCGCGATCCGCTGGCGCTGGCCGCCGGAAAGCTTCACCCCGCGCTCGCCGACATGGGCGTCGTAGCCCCGGCGTCCGCGCTGGTCCTCCAGCCGCAGGATGAATTCGTTGGCTTCCGCCTTGGCGGCGGCGTCGATCATCTCCGCCTCGCTGGCATCCGCCTTGCCGAACAGGATGTTGTCGCGGATCGAGCGATGGAGCAGCGCGGTATCCTGGCTCACCATGCCGATGTTGGCGCGCAGGCTCTCCTGCGTCACCGCCGCGATATCCTGGCCGGCGACGAGGATGCGTCCGCCCTCGAGCTCGTAGAAGCGCAGGAGCAGGTTGACCAGCGTCGACTTGCCGGCGCCCGAACGGCCGACGATGCCGACCTTCTCCCCCGGCCGGATGGTCAGCGACAGGTCCTCGATCACGCCGCTTTCGCGACCATAGTGGAAGCGGATGTTCTCGAAGCGGATTTCCGGCCGGCTCACCACCAGCGGCCTGGCATCCGGCCGGTCGACGAGGCCGATCGGCTGCGAGATCAGTTCGGACGAGTTCTGGATCGTGCCGATGTTGCGCATGATGTTGTTCAGCTGCGTCATCAGGCGGTTGAGCAGGAAGTTGAGCCGCAGCACCAGCGCCATCGTGAAGGCAACGGCGCCGGACGTGATCGACGAGGCGAGCCAGAGATGGATGCAGAGCACGCCCATCGAAACGATCATGATGCCGGACAAAAGCGCCATCGAGGCGCGCACTCCGGTGAGAAACCGGGCGAAGCGCCGGATCGTCTCCTGGTAGGTTTCGAAGCCCTGCAGCATGTAGCGGTCGTTGACGTCGTCGCGGCCGAACAGTTTGAGCGTCTGGATATTGGAATAGGCGTCGACCATGCGCCCGTTCAGCATCGAGGCGGCCTCGGCCGAATCCCTCGAGTGGTGGCGGATACGTGGCACGAAGAAGCGTGCCAGCAGCGCAAAGACGCCGATCCACACGCAGATGATCGCAGCCAGCCTCAGGTCCAGCCCACCGATCAGCACCAGCGTCGAGGCTGCGTAGATCGTCACGAACCAGACGCTTTCCATGAACGAGGTGATGACGTCCCCGGTCGCCTGCCCGGCCGACCAGACCTTGGTGACGATCCGTCCGGAAAAGTCGTTCTGGAAGAAGGAGAGCGACTGGCGGGCGACATGCGCATAGGACTGCCAGCGCACCATGTTGTAGAAGCCCTGGGTGATCACCTGCTGGTCGAACAGCGCCGTCAGGAACGTGACGGCGAAGCGGACAACGCCGATCAGCGCCAGCATCGCCAGCAGTTCGTAGCCGTGCCCGGCGATCAGGCCGGCCCAGCCGTCCTCCGGCTTCACGCCTGCGAGGATATCGACGATCCGCCCGACGAACCAGAAGGTCGCAGCCTCGATTGCGGCTGTCAGCCCGCCGAGGATCAGCATGGCGACGAACGGCCCCGGCGCCTGGCGCACGTAGAACGCGGTGAAGCCGATCAGGCCGGAGGGCGGACGCAGGTCCTCGGTCCGCGCGAACGGCCTGATCCAGTTTTCGAAATAGGAGAAGAGCGCGCGCAGGACCATGGTCGAAGATATAGGCCGATTCCGCGACGCGGCAAATTAAACTTCGGCAAGCAAGGACGGCCTGGAAGGACGACTTCTGTGCCTCAGCGGGCACGACGGAGGTGTCGGGACAGGTGCCGTTTGCGCATGGGAAGTGCCGCCACACCCTCTCACCGTCACACCGGACCCGATCCGGTGTCCAGCAGCGCCGCGTCCGCGGCGCGAGAGAAGCACCTTTGCGCGCAAGGACTTGCGCGAACTGGATGCCGGCTCGGGGGCCGGCATGACGGCGGGTTTTGGGCAGGCGAACGAGAAGCCCCGGCAGGCGGCGTACGCACCCAAGTAGGCCAGAAAAGGCCGGCGCGGTGTAACTGGTGCTCACGCGGCGCGCCTGGCAGACGCACCGCGTTCGGTTCGCTACCGCCAGCGGCAAAGACGCTACTCCGCCGCCGCCTCGCTCTTCTCGTCGTCGGCGATGAAGCCGCCGGACTGGCGGGTCCAGAGGTCGGCATAGATGCCGCCGCGGGCGACGAGCTCGGCATGCGTGCCCATCTCGTGGATGTGCCCCTTGTCGAGCACGACGAGCCGGTCCATCTCCGTCAGCGTCGACAGCCGGTGGGCGATCGCGATCACCGTCTTGCCCTCCATCAGCGAAAACAGGTTCTCCTGGATCGCCGCCTCGACTTCGGAGTCCAACGCCGAGGTCGCCTCGTCGAGGATCAGGATCGGCGCGTCCTTGAGGAACACACGGGCGATCGCGATGCGCTGGCGCTGGCCGCCGGAGAGCTTGACCCCGCGCTCGCCGACCTGGGCATCCAGGCCCTTGCGGCCGTGCAGGTCGACCAGGTCCTCGATGAAGCTCCAGGCATTGGCGCGCCTGGCCGCCTCGACGATCTCGGCATCGCTCGCCTCGGGCCGGCCGTAGGCGATGTTGTCTCGGATCGAGCGGTGCAGCAGCGAGGTGTCCTGCGTGACGACACCGATCTTGCTGCGCAGGCTGTCCTGCGTGACATTGGCGATGTCCTGGCCATCGATGGTGATGCGCCCCTTCTCCAGGTCGTAGAACCGCAGCAGCAGGTTCATCATCGTCGTCTTGCCCGCACCCGAACGGCCGACGAGGCCGATCTTCTCGCCCGCCCTGATTGACAGCGTCAGGTCGCCGATCACGCCCTTGCTCTTGCCGTAGTGGAAGCCGACGCCCTCGAAGTCGATCGCCCCCTTCTTCGCCGACAGGGCTTCCGCCTGCGGATGGTCGGTGATGTCATGCGCCCTCGTCATCATCCCCATGCCGTCATAGACGGTGCCGATGTTCTCGAACAGCGCGGAGACTTCCCACATGATCCACTGCGACATGCCGTTGATGCGCATGGCAAGCCCGATCGCGATCGCGATCGCGCCGACCGAGATCGCCCCGTTCAGCCAGAAGCCGATCGATAGCGAAGCGATCGCAAACAGCGCCACGCAATTGTTCAGGTAGACGAGGATGTGGAACATCGTCACCTTGCGCATCTGCCGGTGCACGGTCTGCAGGAATTCGTCCATGCCGTTGCGGGCATAGTCCTCCTCGCGGCCGGCATGCGAGAACAGCTTCACCGTCGCGATGTTGGTGTAGCTGTCGACGATCCGCCCGGTCATCGACGAGCGGGCATCCGCCTGCTCGGCGGAGATCTTGCGCAGCTTCGGCACGAAGTACCAGACGATCGCCACATAGATGCTCATCCAGACGAGCAGGGGCAGTACGAGCCGGAGGTCCGCATTCGCCACCACCGCGATCATGGTGACGAAGTAGGTGACGACATAGACGAACACGTCGAGGATCTTCATCACCGTCTCGCGCACGGCGAGCGACGTCTGCATGACCTT
This sequence comes from Mycoplana azooxidifex, assembly GCF_014196765.1. Taxonomy (GTDB): domain Bacteria; phylum Pseudomonadota; class Alphaproteobacteria; order Rhizobiales; family Rhizobiaceae; genus Mycoplana; species Mycoplana azooxidifex. Next base: position 88,719 of record NZ_JACIEE010000009.1, on the reverse strand, counting down.
GGTGGACACCCGGCCGGCAAACTCGTTGGCGAAGAAGGTCATGCTCTGGCGCAGCAGATAGCGATGCATCTGCCAGCGCGCGATCATCGGATAGTTGCCGAGCAGCACCTGGTGCATGATCAGCGAATCCAGCGCCACCACCGCAGGCAGGCCGACCAGCACGATCGCGCCCATCCAGAAGAGCCGCGTTCCCTCCGTCTCGAGGAAGCCGGCGCGGTCGGCATTCGACAGCCAGTCGACGATGTTGCCGAGGAACTGGAACAGCATCACTTCGCCGATGGCGATCAGCGCCGTCAGGATCGCCATGGTGAAGAGCCACGGCGCCGCCGGCCTCGTGTAGTGCCAGCAAAAGGCGAAAAGACCCGCCGGCGGAAGCTTCGGCTCCGCGGAGGGATAGGGATTCAGTCTGCTTTCAAACCAGCCGAACATGGTGGTTCACTCTCCGAAAAATGACCCGGACCCTCTGGGAAGCGGCCTGCGCCATGGGCAGGCAGGCACTTCGGGCCGGGAGACCGCAAGGCGGCGAACTGGGCCGGATGCGGTCGATTGAAAATGCAAAGTTGGGAAAAAGCGTCGAGCGCCTAGGCGAGACGGGGAAAAATACCGTCAAGGAGGCGTGGTCGATAAGCTGTGTCCATCCGGCTGCCTCCCTGTTCTCGCGTTGAGAGATGACGTTTGTTACCCTGAATTGCGTCGTTTTGCCAGCGCTTTCCGCCGGATCCGCCATCATCCGCCGTTCGTCTGTTGCCGGATCGGCACAAGCCGCCGCCCTGGCCTGCGAAGAGGCCCTTTGGCAAGGCTCCGGTTTGCGCTATGGCAGGGCATGTCCGACCTTCGCATTGCCCTCTACCAGCCCGACATCGCCGGCAACACCGGAACGATCCTGCGCCTTGCCGCCTGTCTCGGCCTCGGCGTCGACGTCATCGAGCCGGCCGGCTTCGACATATCCGACCGCAGCCTGAAGCGCGCCGGCATGGACTATCTCGCCGCCGTCGCGCTGACCCGCCATGTCACCTGGGAACGCTTCGAAGAATGGCGCCAGGCCTCCGGCCGCAGGCTCGTCCTCGCCTCGACGAAGGCTGCGACGCGCTATGTCGATCTGCGCTACCGGCCGGACGACGTCCTCCTCTTCGGCCGCGAGAGTGCGGGCGTGCCCGATCACGTGCACGAGCGGGCGGACGCCCGTATCCTCGTCCCGATGGTCGAAGGCCAGCGTTCGATCAACGTCGCCATGTCTGCCGCGATGATCGCCGGCGAGGCGTTGCGCCAGACGGGTTTCGCCTGAACCGCGGCCCTCTCCCCGGCCCTCAAGCGGCCGCACTGTCATAGACGGTCTCCTCGCGCGCGTTTCGAAGCGCCCTCGCCCACCAGAACAGCCGCCGCATCATGACAATCAGCGGCCCCCGCATCTGCGCCGGCCGGAAGGGATTGCCCTGCGAATCGAATTGCGACCAGGCGTGCGCCAGGCTCACCGTGTCGCGGATGGAGACGGCGTGCAGTTCGGCAAATACCTGCCGCAACTGCTCGACGGCGCGCAGGCCGCCGGAAACGCCGCCATAGGAAACGAAGGCAACGGGCTTGGCGTGCCAGGGCCTGTAGGCGCTGTCGATCAGCGCCTTCAGCACGGCCGGATAGCCGTGATTGTATTCCGGCACGACGATCAGGAAGGCATCCGCCGCCTCCAGCTTCGTCTCGATGATTGCTGCCGAGAACTCATCCGGCCCGCTGGCGGAAAAGGTCAGCTCTGCGGGATCGAGGATCGACAGTTCGCAGCCGCCGACATCGCGCAGTTCCGCCTTGAGCCAGTCTGCCACCGTATCGCAGAAGCGCCCCTCGCGGGCGCTGCCATAGATCATCGTGACGCGGATACTCTCGTTCATGCTGTGACTCCGGTTTTCATTGCAACGGAGTCGATGCTATAAAACCTCAACCATAGTTGAGGTCAACAGCACCCCATGCGAACACCCGAACAAAAGATTCCCTTCGAGCTGAGCGTCGGCGAGGTCGCTGCCCGCAGCGGCATCGCCGTGTCGACGCTGCATTTCTACGAGACCAAGGGGCTGATCCGCAGCAACCGCAACCGCGGCAACCAGCGCCGCTACCCGCGCTCCATCCTGCGCCGGGTGGCCGTGATCAAGATCGCCCAGAAAACGGGGATTCCGCTTTCGGAAATTGCCGATGCACTGTCGACCCTCCCGCACGACCGGCCGCTGGCGGCAGACGACTGGCACGCGCTTTCGCTGCGCTGGCGCAAGGCACTCGACGAACGCATCACGAGGCTGACCGCCCTTCGCGACCAGTTGGAGGGCTGCATCGGCTGCGGCTGCCTGTCGATGCAGGAGTGTCCCCTGCGCAACCCCTATGACGCGCTCGGCCGGGACGGGAGCGGGGCGAGGCTCATCGAACCCTGAGCGCCGCAAGCCCGCACCGCCCGCACCATCTCGGTGCGGGCAACCGTCATCCTGGGAGATCGCTCGTTTTCGTCAGGGAAGCCTGCTGGCCAGCAGCTTGTCGATCCGCCTGCCGTCCATGTCGACGATCTCGAACTGCCAGCCTTGCGTCTGGGCGATCTCGCCGGTCACGGGCAGGTGCTGCAGCACGTCGATGATCAGGCCGGCGACGGTCTGGTAGTTGCGGCTCTCCGGCAGGGACAGGCCGAAGCGGTCGGCCAGTTCGTCGATCGGCATGGAGCCGGATATCAGCCACGAACCATCGGCGCGCTGGACGGCATAGTCGTCGTCCTCGCCCTCGCCGATGTCGGAGCGGAACACGCCCGCGATCGCCTCCAGCACGTCGGCCGGCGTCAAGACGCCCTCGAAGTGGCCGTACTCGTCGTGCACGAGCAGCATCGGCACGTCGGACGAGCGCAGCGCCTCCAGCACGCGCATCGCGTCCATGCCGTCCGGGATGACCGGCGCCTGGCGGATATAGCTGCGGATGTCGAACGGCGCGCCGGAAGCGACGGCCGGCAGAAGCTCGCGTATCTGCAGGATGCCCATGATCGATTCGATGCCGTTCTCGCTGACCGGCAGGCGCGAGTGCTGGCTGGTGAAGATCTGCTGACGGAGTTCGGCTGGATCGTCGGAAAGGTCGATCCAGTCCACGTCCTTGCGCGGCGTCATCAGCCCGCGCGCCTCGCGGTCGGAGAAGCGCATCACGCCGGCAATCATGCTCTGCTCGCCGCTCTCGATGACACCCGCGGCCTCGGCCTCGGCCATCACCGCCTTGATCTCCTCGTCGGTGACGACGCTTTCGGGCGCCTCGTGCAGGCCGAGGGTGCGGAAGATCAACCGCGTGGAGCCGTCGAGCAGCCAGACGAACGGGCCGCCGACCTTGGACAGCATCGCCATGGAGGGCGCCACCATGCAGGCGAAGCGCTCCGGATTGCGCAGCGCGATCTGTTTGGGAACGAGTTCGCCGACCACGACCGACAGATAGGTGATCAGCGTGATGACGATGCCGTAGCCGAGCGGGCCAGCAAGCCACGCAGGGACCTCGGAATCGAGCAGGATCTGGCCGAGCCGCGCGCCGAGTGCCGCACCCGACACCGCACCGGCGAGAATGCCCACCAGCGTGATGCCGATCTGCACCGTGGAAAGGAACCTGCCGGGATTGTCGGCCAGCCGGATGGCGGCCTCGGCGCCGCGCCGCCCCTGGGCGGCCATTGTTTTCAGCCGAACCCTTCGCGACGAGACGATGGAGAGTTCGGAAAGGGCAAAGAGACCGTTGATGACGATAAGAAGAAATGCAATCGCAAGTTCGAACAAGCGGTGTTCGCCGGACGCATTGATCGAACCGGCACCTTTCAGCTATTTCAGATGGCCGCAATCTAAGGGCCGCGAAGTCCGGGGTCAATGCAATCCTTGGCCGGCCTTCGGGCGAATCCCGTTCAGCGCTGCCAGGCACGCAAGCGTGCCGATCGAGAGCGCAAACGCGGCCATCAGCGCCGTCCGGCTGCCGAAGCCGTCGATCGCGTAGCTGAAGAGGGGCGGTGCGGCGGCAAAGGCAAGGTTGAGCGGCAGGCCCGCCCGCGCGATCGCCGTGGCATAGTCGGCGCCTTCGAAGAAGACGAGCGGCATCGTCGCCCGGCTGACCGCCATGGCGCCGCTGGAAAGGCCGTAGAGAACGAGAAACGCGACGATCGACCACTGGGCACCGGAGCCGGCGATCAGGACGATCAGCGACACCGGCATCAGGCCGGCCGCGACGAGCCCGGTCGTCAGCCCGTCCCAGCGGTTTCCGCCGAGGAAATCGAGCAGCCGCGCCGACAACTGCACCACGCCGATGGCGGACGCGAAGCCGACCGCGAGTGCAGAAGGCACGGAAAGATCGCGAAACAGCGCGATGACGACGAGCTGGAAGCCCCAGGTGACGAAGCCGTTCAGCGCAATCGCCCCGACGAGCAGGCCCATGACCAGCCAGTATCGGCTGCCGTTCGCGCCGCGCCGGCCGGCATCGACGCCTTGCTTTAGTGCGGCCGGCCGCACCGGCGGCAGCCCGAAGAAGGTCAGCGGGACGACGACGAGCAGCATGGCGGCTGCGAAGAGGGCGAACGTCGCCCGCCACCCGAATGCGTGCTGCAGGAACGCGGTCATCGGCCAGGAGACGGTCGGCGCCAGCGCCATGGCGAGCATCTGCGCCCCGATCGCCCGGCGGGCTGCGGCGGCGAAGGCCTGCGACAGGTAGACATGCGCCGCGTTCGTCAGCGCGCCAGCGCCTGCAATCCCCAACACCACCCAGCCGGCATAGTAGACCGCAGGGTCCTGCGCGACGGCGAGGAGGCAGAAGCCCGGAATGGCGGCAAGGCTTCCCGAAATCAGGACCACGCGCGGGTCATGGCGCCGATAGAGCCAGGCCGTCGCCGGCGACGCCAGGGCCATGGCGACCAGCATCGCGGAAGGGCCGAGGAACACTTCGGTCGAATTCAGGCCGAGATCGGCGGCGATCGCATCGCCGAGCACCGAGACCGCCATGAACATGGTGGCCCAGGCGACAATCTGCGTGACGGAAAGGATCGCGACGGCGCGGAACATGAGGGAGAAATCCGGTGGAGCATTCTCCTACCGCATGCATGCAGTCACCGATGTGTCTGTCGCGCTACAACCTGTGGAAAAAACGAACGACGGCGTCCCGGCGGGGCGTCCAAGGGGCAGGACCGTCAGTCCGCGCTGGGCAGCCGGCGCATGGTGAATTCGATCCGGTCGCCTTCCAGCGGCCGCCAGCTTTCCACTTCGGTCCAGTAGGCGGCCTTCGGCCAGGTCTCGAACCATTCCCGCGCCTTCAGGCGCGCGGCATTGCGCTCGAGCTGGTAGGTCTCGCGGACAAAATGGCCTTTTTGCTGCGCGTTGCGCGACAGCCTGCTCTGTTCGATCCGCCGCTTCAGGCCGTCGAGCGGCGGAGGACCTGGAATACGCGCCATTCAGAAAGCCTCCGGCAGCACATTCATGACACCAAGATAGGATGCCGGCGCCACTTTGGCGAGTCCCGCCTTGCGCAGGTTGGTCGTGGCCAAAGGTTGCCAAAGGGCGACGAAAAATGGGAAATGAGGCACGAAGCAGAATCGGCCGCGCAATGCGGCCCCGCTGGGGAACAGACGATGGAACGACCGGACCTGCCAAAGGGCCTGCCGGACGACATAGCGGAGCGCAAGGCGCGCGCCCGGGCGTGGTTCGAAAGCTTGCGCGACCAGCTCTGTGCGGCCTTCGAGGCGCTCGAGGACGAACTCCAGGGTCCGCTCAGCGATCGGGAACCGGGACGGTTTGTCGGCCGCGACTGGCAGCGCGAGGAAGGCGATGGCGGCGGCGGCCGCATGTCGATGATGTCCGGCCGCGTCTTCGAGAAGGTCGGCATCCACACGTCCACCGTGCAGGGCGAGTTCTCGCCGGAATTTCGGGGACAGATCCCCGGCGCCAACGACGATCCGCGCTTCTGGGCGTCGGGCATCTCGCTGATCGCCCACCCCGTCAATCCGAACGTGCCGACCGTGCACATGAACACACGCATGGTCGTCACCACCAGCCACTGGTTCGGCGGCGGCGCCGACCTGACCCCGATGCTCGGCCGCAGGCGCGTCCAGGCCGATCCCGACACGGTGCTGTTCCACCGCGCCATGGAGATCACCTGCAAGCGGCATCCGGTCGCCGACTACCCGAAGTTCAAGGCCTGGTGCGACGAATACTTCTTCCTCAAGCACCGGGGCGAGCCGCGCGGCGTCGGCGGCATCTTCTACGACTGGCTGCACTCCCCGAAGGAAGCCGGCGGCTGGGATGCCGATTTCGCCTTCACCCAGGACGTCGGACGCGCCTTCGGCCTCGTCTATCCGAAGATCGTCCGCTCGAATTTCAACAGCGGCTGGACCGAAGAGGACCGCGACGAGCAACTCGTGCGCAGGGGCCGCTACGTGGAATTCAACCTGCTCTACGACCGTGGCACGATCTTCGGGCTGAAGACCGGCGGCAACGTGGAATCCATCCTCTCCTCCATGCCCCCGGTGGTGCGCTGGCCCTGACCGGCCCCCTGACTGGCTCTGACTGGCTCTGACTGGCCCGGACACTTTCCGTTCACGCGTATTTGCGTTGGATCAAGCTTCCCCGGCGCTTACTGGACTAGTCTTTGTTATGATACGATTGTCCTGCATGGTTCCATCGGAGGAGGGTTATCATGACGAACACGGCTGCCGGCATGCCGAGGGGCGAGGAGCAAGCGCTCGGGACTGCCGAACTCATCGACCGCATCGCTGAAAACATCCGCATCGCAAGCGGCACCAGCCTGCCGCGGGAATACTATCTGCAGCAGGCCCGCCAGCAACTGGCCGGACAACAACCGGCAGGTCAGCAATCTGGAAAATCACCCCCCGGAGCCACCAAGGACCAGGACCACCGGTCGTCGGCCTGCTTCGACGCATGGGCAAGGCGCTGACCTTCGCCTGAGGAGCGGAACCACGCCTTCCGCTCTGCGTTGCATCCTAGTCACGTTCTGATCCGGCCTCGGGCCGGCGGGACGAAGGATCAAGAAACTGCCAAGCACAAACATAGGGAGATATGCCATGAGACTGTTTGAATGTGGAACGCTCGTGCCCGGATGCGAGTGGCATACGCGCGCCGACAACGATGCCGAAGTCGTCCGCCGCGCGGTCGAGCACCTGCGCACCGCCCATGGCGAAACCGTCATTCGCGAGAACATGGTCGAGAACATCAAGTCACGGATCGTCGACGAGAAGGTAAGCGCCTGACCGGCTATCGCCTTTCCTGACGACCTGACCGGATCGGCGCCGCGCAACGGGCTTGCGCGGCGTTTCCAGTCCGGCTCCATGTCAGGGTCCGTTGTCCGGTCCCATTTGTCCGCCACGTTCCTGCTGGCGGATCTTACCGTCAGGCATCCTTCGCCAGCGTCTGCAGACGTGTCATCAGCGCTGCGCGGTCGAGGTTGAAATTCCCCTCCACCCATTCCGTCTCCAGCGCCTCCAGCACCTTGCCGACGGCCGGGCCGGCCGCGATGCCGGCGGCGAGCACGTCGGCACCGGAAAGCGGGAACGCGGGACGCGTCCAGCGGCCGGCGCGTTCCAGCAGGCGCTGGACGCGAGCACTTTCCGCCATCGCCTCCGGATCGCCCCCCTCCGCCTTCGACCGCGCCACGGCGAGTGCCAGCTTCAGACGCGTCGTCAGACCCTCGCGACCATCCCGATACAGCATGCGATCGAAGGCCGTATCGGCGAACGTCTTCGGGATCTCCGGCGCCGCGGCCCAGGCGGCGAGAGTGGCGCCTTCAGCGCGCGACAGCCTCAGCCGCTCCGACAGGGCGGCGAGCCGTTCGCCATCCGGCGGCACCATCGCCGAAAGCCGCAGCAGCGGGTCCGGATCCCATTTCAGGGCCTGCTCCGTCGCAATCAGCGCCGGAATGGTGTCGATGCCCCACTTCTCGGTTTCGGGCAGGATGGCGGAAAGCACGCCGGACTGCCGCATCCAGAGCAGCGCGCGGAACGGGTCGGGCGCGGAGAGAAGCTTCTTGGTCTCAGACCAGACGCGCTCGGCCGAAAGGGATGCGAGCCTGTCCTTTGCCCGCGCGCAGGCCCGCAGGCCATCCGCGTCAGGCCGGCCGTCGCCATAATAGGCGAAGAAGCGGAAGAAGCGCAGGATCCGCAGGTGATCTTCGGCGATCCTCTGGCCAGCATCGCCGATGAAGCGCACGGTCTTCGTCTCGATATCGGGCAGTCCGCCCACCAGGTCGATGACCTCCCCGTCCGCGGTCGCATAGAGCGCGTTGATCGTGAGGTCGCGCCGTTCGGCATCCTCCTGCCAGTCCGTTCCGAACGCCACCTGCGCCCGGCGGCCATCCGTCTCGACGTCCCGGCGCAGCGTCGTCACCTCGAACGGCGTTCCGCTTGCGACCAGCGTCACGGTTCCATGGTCGATGCCGGTCGGCACCGCCTTGATCCCGGCGGCCTTCGCACGCGCGACCACCTCCTGCGGCACGAGCGTGGTGGCGATGTCCACGTCCCCGGCCGGCACGCCCATCAGCGCGTTGCGCACAGCACCTCCGGCGATGCGGGCCTCGCCGCCGTCCGCATTGAGCAGGTCGAGCACACGCCGCAACGCCGGTTGCCTGAACCAGTCCTGATCCGAAAGCGACGTCATGCGTAGAGCCTTTCATAGATCACCCGGACAATGCCCGCGGTGATGCCCCAGATGTTCCGCCCCTCATAGGGCATGCGATAGTAGTGACGCTCGCCGCCGAGCCAGACGCCGCTTCCCGTTTCGTGGTTGGCGGGATCCATCAAAAACGACAGCGGCACCTCGAACACGTCGTCGACCTCGACCGGGTTGAGCGTCAGCGAGAATCCCGGCTGCACCACCGCCAGCACCGGGGTGATGCGGAAGCCGGAGAGCGCCATGTAGTCCGGCAGGCGCCCGACCGACTCGATCAGCCGGCGGTCGAGCCCGATCTCCTCTTCCGCCTCTCGCGCGGCGGCGGACTCGACATCATCGTCGTCCTCGTCCACCGCGCCGCCCGGAAAGGCGATCTGGCCGGAATGCTTGCGCAGGGTCGCGGTGCGCTGCGTGAAGATCAGGCGCGCATCGTCGCCCTCGTCCACGGCTGCGACCAGCACCGCCGCATCCTTCAGCTTCATCTCCTGCACATGCGCGACGGTCGCCGGGTTCATCCTGGCGTCGCCGCTCTCGCGCCAGCTGTCGGCGGTGATCGTCTGCGACTGCGCGATGGCGCGGCGGCGGAACTCGGTCGCACTGTAGAGGGGAGAGCTCATAGCAATAGCGCTTCCAGCTCTGCCGCCGGCATGATCGGAAACACGACGCCGCCCGAGCGGACGGCGAACATCTCCGTTCCCTCGACCGCGATCGTCTCGCCGAGCGCGACGATGTCGTACATGACCGGCCGCGCAACAAGCGCCTCCAGACGGCCGCGGACATGCAGGTAGGGCTTCAATTCTTTGTTATCGCCGTGGACGACGAAGCGCAGGGGATGGTCGCCGCCGGCCTCCACCACGTCGCCGACATTGGTGCGAAACGTCAGCACCTGAGTCTCTCCTTGCCCCACCGCTTCCATCTCGACGGCGACGAACGGCGCGTCGACGACGCGGATGCCGACCTTTTCCACAGGTGTTACAAGACAGGTCCTGCCGTCCTCCTCGCGCCGCAACACCGTGGAAAACAGCCGCACCAGCGGCGCCCTGCCGATCGGCGTGCCCATGTAGAACCAGGTGCCGTCGGCCCTGATCTCCATGTCGATGTCGCCGCAATCGGGAGGATTCCACTTCTCCACGGGTGGCAGGCCACGGTTTTGGTCGCCTTTGTCGGCTGCGGCGCGCGCAATCAGCGCCGCCAGTCCGGCCGCATCGCCCGAGGCCTGAATATCGCCCTTCGCCATTGTTCCGTCCCGGTTGGCCCCTATCTCAAGCACTTGTGACGAGATAGTCATTTCGACATGGCTTGTCAGCAGCAGGTGAGCCGATAAGCTCAACAATCGACCGTTGGAGCGACAAGAGCTTCGGCCCGACGGAAGGCGTAACCCGGTATTCTGGAGACGACCATGGGCGTTATGACATCCTCCGAGGCGGCTCTCGACGAAAAGGCCGTGGTCGCAGCCGCCGAGCACGCCCTGGCCGACATCGCAAGGATACGCCAGGAGGTCGGCAAGGTCATTTTCGGACAGGAGAGCGTGGTGGAGCAGACAATGCTCGCCGTTCTCTCCGGCGGCCATGCGCTGCTGGTCGGCGTGCCGGGCCTCGCCAAGACCAAGCTGGTCTCCACGCTCGGCACAGTGCTCGGCCTGAATTCCAGCCGCATCCAGTTCACCCCCGACCTGATGCCGTCCGATATCCTCGGCTCGGAAGTGATGGACCAGGACGAGAACGGCAAGCGCTCCTTCCGCTTCGTCCCCGGCCCGATCTTCACCCAGCTTTTGATGGCCGACGAGATCAACCGCGCCTCGCCACGCACCCAGTCCGCCCTCCTGCAGGCGATGCAGGAATACCACGTGACCGTCGCCGGCCGCGCCAACGACCTGCCCCGCCCCTTCCATGTGCTGGCCACGCAGAACCCGCTGGAGCAGGAGGGAACCTATCCCCTGCCCGAGGCGCAGCTCGACCGCTTCCTGCTGCAGGTCGACGTGCACTATCCCGACCTCGTCGCCGAGCGCCGGATCCTGCTGGAGACGACCGGCATTGCCGAGGCCGAGGCCGGCCAGGCGCTGACCGCCGAGCGCCTGCAGGAGATCCAGACGCTGATCCGCCAGATGCCGGTCGGCGAGACGGTGCTCGACGCGATCCTCGCCCTCGTTCGCTCCGCCCGCCCGGGCCACGGCAATGCCGAGACCGACAAGCAGGTCGCCTGGGGCCCTGGCCCGCGCGCCGGCCAGGCGCTGATGCTCTGCGCCCGCGCCCGCGCCCTCTACGAGGGCCGCCTCGCGCCCTCGGTCGACGACGTGCTGGCGCTCGCCGAGCCGGTGCTGCAGCACCGCATGGCGCTGACCTTCGCCGCCCGCGCGGAGGGCATATCGGTGCGCGACGTGATCGCCTCGCTCGTCCGGCAGGCCCGCGGCTGACGGGAGGCGCTGAATGGCCGCCATCGGAACCATCGTCGAGCGTACACCGTCGGCCGAAGTGCTTTCCCGGGCGCAGGCGCGCGCAGCACTCATCCCCGATTGCCTGGTCGAGGCCCACCGCCTCGCCAACACCGTGATCGCCGGCTGGCACGGGCGCCGCAAGCGCGGCATCGGCGAGAATTTCTGGCAGTTCCGCCCCTATGTGGATGGCGAGAGCCTGTCGCGCATCGACTGGCGCCGCTCCGCCCGCGACGACCACACCTATGTGCGCGACCGCGAATGGGAGGCCGCCCACACGATCTGGCTCTGGGCCGACCTGTCGCCGTCGATGATGTTCAAGTCCTCGCTCGGCAGCGTCTCGAAGGAAAGCCGCGCGCTCGTCGTCATGCTGGCGCTGGCCGAAATCCTGGCCCGCTCCGGCGAACGCATCGGCTGCCCCGGCGTCATGGAGCCGGTCGCCGCGCGCAATGCCGCAGAAAGGCTCGCCACCGCCATCGCCCATAGCCCCCTCACCGACGGCCTGCCGCGAACGGACATGATCCGCGGCTCCAGCGACATCGTCCTGATCGGCGACTTCCTCGACGCGCCGGATACCATCATGGAGCGCCTCGCCCCGCTCGCCCGACGTGGCCTGCGCGGCCATGTGGTCGAGATCGCCGATCCCGCCGAGGACCTCTTCCCCTATGCCGGGCGCACCGAGTTCACCGACCCCGAGACCGGGCAGAAGCTGACGGCCGGCCGCGCCGAGACCCTGAGGGAAGACTATACCCGCGCCTACCAGGCCCGCCGCGCCGCACTCGCCGACAGCCTGCGCCATCTCGGCTGGAGCTTCGTCGCCCACCGCACCGACCACCTCGCCTCCGAGGCGCTCGTCGCCGTCCACATGTACCTGTCCGGCATGCCGGCGCCCAAAGCGGCCGGAGATCGCCGATGAGCGCCCTTGCCTTCGCCTATCCCGCCGTGCTCGCAGCCCTCGTCGTGCTGCCGGCGATCTGGTGGCTGCTGCGGCTGACGCCGCCGAAGCCCGTCGTCGAGGCCTTTCCGCCCTTCCGCATCCTCGCCTCGATCCTCAAGCGCGAGGAGACGCCGGCGCGCAGCCCCTGGTGGCTGACGCTGCTGCGCATGCTGATGGCGGCCGCCGTGATCCTGGCGATTGCCGACCCGGTACTCAATCCACGCGAGAACACGCTCGTCGCCTCCGGTCCGCTCGTGCTCGTGATCGACAATAGCTGGGCTGCGGCCGGCGACTGGCAGCGCCGCATCGACACGGCGAGCGCCATGATCGACGACGCCGAGGCGCGCGACCTGCCGATCTCCGTGGTCTTCACCGTCGATCGCCAGCATGACGCCGTCCCCACGGATGCGGCCACCGCCCGCACACGGCTCGCCGCCGCCCAGCCGCGCCCGCTGCCCGCCCAACGCGAGCAGGCGGTCGCAGCGCTGAAGACGGCGCTGGCCGACACCCCGCCCGGCACGCTCGCCTTCCTCTCCGACGGCATCGCCGGCAGCGAGGACGACGGCACGATTTCGGCGCTGCAGGCGCTGCAGCCCGCCCAGTTGCGCCTCGTCGAGGGCGACGGCCGCAGCACGATCGCGCTGACCGACGCCAACAACGACGCCGAGACGATGGACGTGACCGCCAGCCGCCTTTCCGCCGGCGAGGCGCGCACGCTGGCGCTGACCGCGCACGACACCCGCGGCCGGGCGATCGCCAACGGCACCCTGAATTTCGCCGCCGGCGAGGCCAGGGGGACCGGCAGCATCGCCGCCCCCTTCGAACTGCGCAACGACTTCGCCCAGGTGACGATCGACGGCCTTGCGACCGCCGGCGGCACCTACATGCTGGACGACGGCTTCCGCCGCCGCCGCGTGGCGCTATTGACCGGCGAGACGCACGACGCCAGCCAGCCGCTGCTCTCCTCGCTCCACTATATCGAGCAGGCCCTGGCGCCCTTCTCCGATCTCGTCCGGCCCAATGTCGCCGATCTCGCAGCCGGCATCCCCGAACTGCTGGAGCAGCGCCCCTCCGTGATGATCATGGCCGACGTCGGCCGCCTGCCGGAGGAGACCTACGCGCCGCTGCAGCGCTGGCTCGAGGCCGGCGGCATGCTGATCCGTTTCGCCGGCCCGCGCCTGGCCGCCGCCCCCGCCGACGACCCGCTGGTACCGGTCGTCCTGCGCAAGGGCGAGCGCGCGCTCGACGGGGCGCTGTCCTGGTCCGAACCGCAGCCGCTCGCCGACTATCCGCCGACCAGCCCCTTTGCCGGCATGCCGCGCGCGGGCGACGTCCTCGTCAAGCGGCAGGTGCTGGCCGAACCGACCCCCGACCTGCCGGAGCGCACCTGGGCGAGCCTGGCCGACGGCACCCCGCTCGTGACCACCGGCAAGGTGGGCGCGGGCCGCATCGTGCTCTTCCATGTCAGCGCCGAGACCGGCTGGTCCAACCTGCCGCTTTCGGGCGATTTCGTCGAAATGCTCCGCCGCAGCGTCCAGCTGTCGCGCGGCGGCGGGGTCGCGGCCACCGGCGAGGCGCAGGGCCAGCACCTGCCGCCCTTCCGGCTCCTGACCGCCGCAGGCACGCTGTCCACCGACACCGGCGAAGCCAAGCCGCTCGATCCGGCTACCGCCGGCGCGGCACCCGCCACCGCCGACAATCCTCCCGGGCTCTATGGCTCGCAGGACGGATTTCTGGCCCACAACCTGTTTCCGGCGGGAACGAACCTGGCCCCGCTGCCCTTGGCCGACGCCCCCTCCGTCGCCCGCGAAAGCCTGATCGGCCAGGTCGCGCAGTCGCTGAAACCGGCGCTCTTCTTGATCGCCACGCTCCTCCTGCTCGCCGATTGCCTGATCGTGCTGATCATGGGTGGCGCCTTTGCGCGCCGCTTCCGGCCGGTCGTCGCACGCGGCACCACGGCCCTCGCGCTCACCCTCGGTCTCGGCCTTGCGCTCGCCACGCTGGCGCCATCCCCCGCACTTGCCGACGACACGCGGCCGAATGACGCCGAACTGCTCGACCGGATGGACACCACCCACCTCGGCTATGTCGTCACCGGCGAGGCCGACGTGGACAGTGTCTCCGAGCGCGGACTGGCGGGTCTGACCGAGTTCCTGACCTACCGCACCACGCTGGAGCCCGGCGCACCGGTGCCCGTCGACATCTCCAAGGACGAACTCGCCGTCTTTCCGCTGCTCTACTGGCCGGTGAGCGCATCCGCCGACATGCCGACCTCGGCCACGATCAGCCGCATCGATGCCTACATGCGCAACGGCGGCACGGTCCTGTTCGACACGCGCGACCAGTTTTCCTCGCTGGACAGCGGTGACACCAGCCCCAACACGCAGCGCCTGCGCGACATCCTGGCCAACCTCGACATCCCCCCGCTGGAACCCGTTCCGCCGGAGCACGTGCTGACCAAGTCGTTCTATCTGCTTTCGAATTTCCCCGGTCGCTTTACCGGCAGCCCGCTCTGGGTCGAAGCCGAGCTCGACCAGCAGCAGGATCCGAACCGCCCCGCCCGTTCGGGCGACGGCGTGACCCCGATCATGATCACCGGCAACGACTTCGCCGGGGCCTGGGCAATCGACGCCAACGGCATGGCGCTGCTTCCGACCGTGCCCCCGGACGAGACGCAGCGCGAGCACGCCTTCCGCTCGGGCGTCAACATCATGATGTACATGCTGACCGGCAACTACAAGGCGGATCAGGTCCATGTTCCCGCGCTTCTCGAAAGGCTCGGCCAGTAGATGAACATCGCCTTTTCCCCGCTCCTCCCCTGGCCTGTGATCGGCGCAATCGCTGCGATCGCCGCGGTCCTTGCGGTCTTCGCACTGTGGCGGCGCGTGCGCGGCGCGCCCTTGCGCGCGCTTGCCTTTGCGCTGCTGCTTCTGGCCCTTGCCAACCCGGTGGTGATGAACGAGCAGCGCGATGCGCTTTCCACCGTCGTCGCCGTGATCGTCGACCGCAGCCAGAGCCAGCAGAACTCCGATCGCACCGCGATGACCGACGAGGCGCTGGCCGAACTCAAGGAACGGCTGGCGCAATATCCGCGCATCGAACCGCGCATCGTCGAGGCCGGCGATGATCCGGATTCCGACACGCCCTCCACCCGCCTGTTCGACGCGCTCACCTCTGCGCTTGCCGACGTCCCGCCCTCACGCGTTGGCGGCGCCATCCTGCTCACGGACGGACAGGTGCACGACATCCCCGATCCCGCGGCGTTCTCGAGCTTCGATGCCCCGGTGCACGCGCTGATCACCGGACGGGAGGATGAATTCGACCGACGCATCGAGGTCCTCAACGCGCCGCGCTTCGGCATCGTCGGCGAACCGCAGGAACTGAAATTCCGCGTCACCGACGACGGCAAAAGTCCCGGCACCGCCGCGCGGGTGACGATCCGCCTCAACGGCAACGAGATCGCCTCCGAAACCGCAACGCCGGGCGTGGAGACGCCCTTCCGCTTCACCGTGCCGCGCGGCGGCAACAACGTGCTGGAGTTCCTGGTCGACCCGGTCGAGGGCGAGATCACTACGGCCAACAACCGCGCCGTCCACATCATCGACGGCATCCGCGAGAACCTACGCGTGCTGCTCGTCTCCGGCGAGCCCCACGCCGGCGAACGCGCCTGGCGCAATCTCCTGAAGTCGGACACGGCGATCGACCTGGTCCACTTCACCATTCTGCGCCCGCCGGAGAAGCAGGACGGCACGCCGATCAACGAGCTGTCGCTGATCGCCTTCCCCACGCGCGAGCTCTTCGTCGACAAGATCAACGAATTCGACCTGATCATCTTCGACCGCTACCAGCACCGCGGCGTGCTGCCGATCCTCTACTACGACAACATCGCCCAGTACGTCGAAAACGGCGGCGCGCTGCTGATCGCGGCCGGACCCGAGCATGCCGGCGACGATTCCATCGCCTTTACGCCGCTGTCGGTGGTGCTGCCGGCGACGCCGACCGGCGTGATGAACGAGAAGGCCTTCTTCCCGCGGCTGTCCGATCAGGGCCGCAAGCACCCGGTCACCCGCGGCCTCGAGGGTGCGCTGGACGAACCGCCGCACTGGGGACGCTGGTTCCGGACCGTCGATGTGGCGCCGCCACAGGGCAACACCGTCATGGAGGGCGCGGACGGCAATCCGCTGCTGGTGCTCAACCGCTACGGCAAGGGCCGCGTCGCCATGCTGCTGTCCGACCAGGGCTGGCTGTGGGCGCGCGGCTTCGAGGGCGGCGGACCGCATGTCTCGCTCTACCGCCGCACCGCCCACTGGCTGATGCAGGAGCCGGCGCTGGAGGAGGAAGCGCTGACGGCGCGCGCCTTCGGCCGCACGCTGGAGATCACCCGCCAGACGATCAAGGACGCGCCCGGGCCGGCGATCATGAAGCTGCCCTCCGGCGAGACGCGCCCCGTCGATCTGCGCGAGGACGGCCCCGGCCTCTACAAGGCCGAAGTCCGCACGACGGAAACTGGATTGTATGAGATCGAGAACGAGGGCCTGACCGCGCTCGTCCATGTCGGCGCCGTCGATGCGCCGGAATTCAAGGCAACGATCTCCACCACGCAGACGCTGGCCCCGCTCGCCGAAAGCACCAAGGGCGTCGTCCACCGGCTGGCCGACGACGAGGGCAGCCTCAGCGTTCCCCCGCTCCTGCCCGTCTCGGGCGCCGTGCGCGCCCCCGATCCGCAACGGCTGTCGCTGCGGATGACCAACGAGACGGTGCTGAAGGGTATCGACAGCCTGCCGCTGTTCGCAGGCTTCGCCGGCGTCGGCCTGCTGCTGCTGGCCCTGTCGGCCACGTGGTATCGCGAAGGGCGTTAGCAGCGCGATCGCAGATGCCAAGACCCCCTCTGGCCTGCCGGCCATCTCCCCCACAAGGAGGGAGAAGACCTGCTGCACGCGCTTCCCCAAAGTGAGCCTCGGCGGGGCGGCCAGGTTGAGCCCTCCCCCTTGTGGGGAGGGTGGGGTGGGGTTCTTCACATGCGATGCCCGGAGCGACCGGCCGCGTCAGCTCGCCTGCGCGAACTCGGCCGGCCCGGCTGCAGCCGCGTCATAGGGCCGCCAACCGATCTCGCCCTTCAGCCGCACGTGCGTGTCGGCGGCGATCGGCACGACCAGCACCCGGTTCGGATCCACCGGGCCGGGGAAGGCCAGCGCGTTGTAGGCGACCTTTTCGAAGCCGAGCGGGCCATAATAGGGCGGATCGCCCACGAGGATGACGGCCTCGGACCCTTTCCGCCGGGCCGCTTCCACCGCGATCCGCACCAGCTCGCGGCCGATACCCAGGTTCTTGTGCGAGGGCCGGACGGCGAGCGGGCCGAGCAGGTGGCCCTTCACTGAACCCGCCGTCACCGGCGTCATCCGCACGGACGCGATCGTCTCGCCATCGTCGGTGCAGATGAAGGACAGGGAAAGATCGTGCGGGCCCTGCTCGCGGATCCGCGCTGCGGCCCGCACGTGCCGGCCGGGGCCGAAGGCCTCTTCGTTGATGTGTTCGATGGCTGCGTCGTGGGACGCGTCTTCGGTCAGGTAGACGAGGTCGTGCTTGTGCATGGGAACAGGAACCGTGTGCGAGACAATGGGAGATGGTTTCGCCTGCGATGAGGCGTCACAAGCATCAGCGTCGTCGCGGGTTTCCTGCAAAGAACATCGTTCTGTCCGAGCGTTCCGATCATGCCACGGCGGCATGAAAATCCTGACCAGCGCGGATATCAGAAAATGGCCGCCCGTCAAAGCCCAAAACGCACTGTTCAGAAAATAGTGTCTATCCGCCCCCAACCGTTGCGCTATCTAGAGCCTCAGGTAAACGCGGCGATGGCGCCGAAGGAGACAGGCATGGGAAAGCTGGTAGACGGCGTCTGGCATGACGTCTGGTACGACACGAAGGCCACCCGCGGCCATTTCGAGCGCGCGGCCTCGCAGTTCCGCAACTGGATCACACCGGACGGCGCGCCCGGTCCCACCGGCGAAGGCGGCTTTGCGGCGGAGGCCGGACGCTACCACCTCTATGTCTCGCTCGCCTGCCCATGGGCCCACCGCACCCTGATCTTCCGCAAGCTCAAGAAGCTCGAGGACCTCATTTCGGTCTCGATCGTCGATCCGGTGATGCTGTCGAACGGCTGGGAGTTCAAGGGAACAGACGGCGGCACCGTCGACCCGCTGTTCGGCGCTGAGACCTTGTGGCAGGTCTACCTGAAGGCCGATCCGCACTATAGCGGCCGGGTCACCGTGCCCGTTCTCTGGGACAAGAAGCAGGGCCGGATGGTATCCAACGAATCCGCCGAGATTATCCGCATGTTCAATTCCGCCTTCGACGGGATCACCGGCTCGCACGACGATTACTACCCGGCCCCCCTGCGCGCCAAGATCGACGCTCTCAACGAGACGATCTACGACACGGTCAACAATGGCGTCTACAAGGCAGGCTTCGCCACCACCCAGGAGGCCTACGCGGAAAACGTCCGGACGCTGTTTGAGACGCTCGACGCGCTGGAAGAGCGGCTGGCGGGCCGGCGCTACCTGACGGGAGAGCGGATCACCGAGGCCGACTGGCGCCTGTTCACCACGCTCGTACGCTTCGACGCGGTCTATGTCGGCCACTTCAAGTGCAACATCCGGCGGATCGCCGACTATCCCAACCTGTCCGGCTACCTGCGGGACCTCTACCAGGTCCCGGGCGTGGCGGACACGGTGAACCTTGGCCACATCAAGACCCACTACTACCGCAGCCACCTGACCATCAATCCGACCGGGATCGTGCCCGCCGGTCCCGCGCTGGATTTCGCAGCCCCGCACGGCCGCGAGCGGCTGTTGGCCGCCTGATCCACCCGCGCCGGCGCGAGCCCTACCAGTGGTCGGCCGGCGCCGCGCGGCCGGCCACTTCCTCCAGCCGGCGCCGCGTCGCCGGCGTCGTTCCGGGCGGCAGCGCGCCGGGTGCGAAGAACTGCGCCTCCACGATCTCGCGATCGGCCATCTTCGGCGCGCTCTGGCGCACGTTCCGGCAGACGTAGAAGATCACATGGTCGCGCTTGCTGGTGCCCCGGTTGAAATAGACGTGGAACAGCTGCGGCGGATCGCCGGCGGAAAGATTGCCTTCCTCCCGCATCTCCTTCGCAAGAGCCTGCAGCGCCGTCTCGCGCCGCTCCACCCCGCCACCCGGAAGATGCCAGCCGGGCACGTAGCTGTGGCGCACGAGGAAGACTCGGCCCTCGGCGTCGAAGCAGGCCGCGCGCACCCCGAGCGTCATGCCGCGGGCATAGGCGAAATAGCCGTGCACCACGCGCGTCACCAGTCGCGCCCACAGGTTCCGCTTCTCCGGCGGCCGTTCGCTCTGCATGCCGATCCTCTCCAAAGCATGTCGCGCAAAAGTGTGCAGCGGTTTTGCGACAACGACATGCGAAAAAACAAGAGCTTAAAGCGCATAAAGCGAACCCGAAGGTTCGCGACGCGCTTTTAGCTGCTCCATCACATACGCTTCATCGCCGACCGTGCCGGAATCAAGGCGCGCGGGCGAACCACCTTCCTTGTCCACGCGCGATGCGCGGCCCGACTTCCATCTCCGCAACTAATCCGCGCATCCGGCATTTCCCTCGCGATCCAACTTGGTCTATTGAAAGCCATGTTCCGTCTCGCGCATATTTCCGACATCCATCTGGGCCCCCTGCCCGCCCTCACCATCCTGGAACTGGCATCGAAGCGAATCACCGGTTTCGTCAACTGGCATCGCAACCGGCGCCGCCATCTCTTTGCCAACACCCTCGACATCGTGATGAACGACATCGAGCGTCGCGATCCGGACCATCTCGCTATCACCGGCGACCTCGTCAACCTCGCCGCCCGGATCGAGATCGACACCGTGGCGAAATGGCTGGAGGAGATCGGCAGGCCGGAGAACGTCTCTGTCGTTCCGGGAAACCACGATGCCTATGTTCCCGGCGCCTACGAGCGCTCGACCAAGGGCTGGTACGCCTATATGCGCGGCGACAACGCCCCGTCCGGCTGGGACGAGGATTTCCACGTCTTTCCCTATCTGCGCGTGCGCGACAACGTCGCCATCATCGGCTGTTCCACGGCGGTGGCCACGCCCCCTTTCGCGGCGAGCGGATACTTCGGCCGGCGCCAGGCGCGCGAGACCGTCAATCTCCTGCGGGCCGCCGGCGAGGCCGGCCTGTTCCGCGTCGTCATGATCCACCATCCCCCCATCGACGGCGCCACCTCTTTCCACAAGCGGATGATCGGCATCCGCCGCTTCGCCGCCACCATCTCGTCCGGCGGCGCGGAACTGGTGCTGCATGGCCATACCCACCTCAACACGGTCTACTGGCTGAAGGCCGCGGCCGGGCCCGTCCCGGTGGTGGGGATCGCGTCGGCCTCGCAGGGACCGGGCGGGCACAAGCCGCCGGCGGGCTACAACATGTTCTCCATCTCCGGCGGTCCCGGCCACTGGAACCTCCTGCGCGAGCGCTACGAGCTGGACCAGTACGGCACCGATGTGCTGCTGGCCGAGACCACCCGCTTCCAGCCCGGGGAATAAGGGGGAATAAAGGGCCTGCCCGCGGCGTCTAAGCTGCAGGATGCGCGTTGGCCCTCACGACCGCGCAAGGCTTGGCGTATCCTTCCTCATCGACAATCCATGGAAGGATGGCAGATGTCCGCTCGACCGTTCCCCCGTCCCGCTTTCGCCGCAACCCTGACGCTCGCGCTTGCACTCTCCGGAGCCGCGCTGGCGGCAGACAGCGGGTCCGGCTCGCCGTCGACGCCGACGCAGACGACGACCACCTGCACCAACGGCAAGATCTGGAGCCCGGCCCGCAAGATGTGCCTCACGCCGCAGCAGATCAAGTCGAACTCCAAGGCCAAGAACGGCGCGCAGAAGAAGAGCGAGCTCGCGCCCGATGACATGCTCTACGAAGCCGCCCGCGAATTCGCCTATGCCGGCCAGTACGGCCATGCGCTGGAGGCTCTGAAAGCGGCGGAAAACCAGCACGACCCGCGCATCCTGAACTACTACGGCTTCACCTATCGCAAGCTCGGCCAGGTGGACCGGGCCATGGCATATTATCGCCAGGCCCTGCAGGCGGACGAAAACTACGTGCTTGCCCGATCCTACATGGGCCAGGCCCTGATCGAACAGGGCGACGTGCAGGGCGCCCGGGTGCAGCTCGTCGAAATCCGCGACCGCGGCGGAGAGGACAGCTGGGCCTACCGGTCGCTCCTGCAGTCGCTGGGCGGCGAGCGCGGCCACTACTAAGGCATAGGTTCCCCGGTACAGCTCCCCTGCGGCACAAGATCCCCCGCCGCAGGGCTTCGGCCGGAGGCCGTCAAGGCCGCCGGCCCAGGGCGGCACCCCTCCCCAAAAGGACAGGCTTGAACGCCGACACAGAAACTCCCTATTCTGAGCCGGTTTCAGCTTGCGTAGCAAAGGGTGGATGCTCCATACCAGAAGGGCAACCACTCACCGTGAATATTGACCGGATCTCGAACGTCCCCTTGGGAAGGCAATGCGTCAGTCGGCAGAATCAAATGAATTCCGGCGTGAATTGGTTGGTCTTCTGCCGAAATTGCGTCGCTTTGCCATGACGTTGACAAGAAACGCCAGCGATGCAGACGATCTCGTCCAGGAAGCCTGTGAGCGCGCTATCACCCGCAGCCATCTCTGGAACGGGGAAGGCCGGCTCGAAAGCTGGGTCTATGCCATGACCCGCAACCTCTGGGTGGACGAGGTCAGGAAACGGAAAGTCCGCACGGGATCGGGTACTGTCGATTTTGCCGAGCAGGACGATCTGCACATCGAGGCGTCCGCCGACAAGGCCGTCTACGCCAAGCAATTGCACCGAATGATCATGACCATGCCGGAGGGCCTCTCCAGCGTGTTCCTTCTCGTCAACGTGGAAGGGCACAGCTACCGCGAGGCGGCGGATATCCTGGCGATTCCGATCGGCACGGTGATGAGCAGGCTTTCGACCGCACGCATACGCCTCGCCGCCATGATCTCCGAACAGACAGAAAGAAGGACCTGAGCTTTGGAAGGCACGCAGGGTCTACCGCTGGAAGTACGCCTGTCCGCCTACCTGGACGGACAGTTGACGCAGTCAGAGGTGCGGGAAATCGACGGAATCCTCGCGCGAGACGAAAAGGCACGCACGCTCTTCAACCGCCTCAAGCTCGGCAGCGATCTCGGCCGCAAGGCGTTCGAGGACATGCTGCACGAACCGGTTCCCCTCGACCTCGTCCGCAGCATCAAGCAGGCCTCGATCGACAGCGGGCACGAGCGCGGCCCCGCGCTGAAGAGCCTGCCGCCGAAGGAAGCCCCAGTGCGCGACGGCCGCGCCCGGCTGGCGGCGGCTGGACTGGCTCTCATCGTCGCCGGCGCAGGGGCGGGCTATCTCCTCGGGATCTGGAAGCCGCCGCCGACCGCGCCCGCAGTGCAAACCGCGGCACCGCGCAACTGGCTGGACGATATCGCCGACTATCATCGCGTCTATGCCCGCCAGTCCCTCCATCTCGTCGAGGTGCCGGCCACCGAAAGCCAGCACATCACCCAGTGGCTGACCACCGCTATCGGCGTCGATTTCACCATTCCCGATCTCAGCGACAACGGCCTTACCTTCGAGGGCGCGCGCCTTCTCGTCGCCGGCGGCCAGCCGACGGGACAACTGATCTACCGCGATATCGACGGCCATGTCTTCGCGGTCTGCTTCCAGAGGGGCGATGCCGTGGAGGCGCGCACGGAACCCGCCACCGTCATCCGCAACGATCTCGGCCTCGTCTCCTGGCAAGACCGCAACGCAGCCTTCGCCTTCATCGGCCCGTCGTCGGAACCCGAACTCGACGCGCTGGCCGCCACGGTCGCCCGGATGATCTGATCGGCCGCCGCGCGGCCGCCTTTTTCCGTCCCCTGAAAACGACAAGGCCGCCCCGTCTTGCGGAGCGGCCAGCGAAGCGTCAGGTCGTGTCGGCTCAGCGGCCCGTTTCCTCCAGCACGCGGTTGGCGGCGGAAACGATCGCTTCGAGCGAAGCGGTGACGATGTTGGTGTTGATACCGACGCCGAACAGCTTTCCGCCCGGATAGGCGATCTCGACATAGGCGATGGCGGCCGCATTCGAGCCGCGCTGCAGCGAATGCTCGGAATAGTCCACCACCGACATCTCGACACCCGTATAGATCGAAAGCGCGTGGATGAAGCCGTCGATCGGCCCGGTGCCCTGCCCCTCGATCCGCTTGGTCTCGCCGCGGTCGGTGATCTCGGCTGCGACGATGCGCACGCCCTTGTGGGCGGTGTCGGGATAGGTGTGGTGGTCGACGAAGCGCAGGCGCGCGTCGGGCTGCGTCACGTAGCGCTCGAGGAAGCGCTCGTAGATGCGCTTCGACGGCACCTCCACGCCCTCCTCGTCGGTGATGCGCTGGATGTCCTCGCGGAATTCCACCTGCAGGTTGCGCGGCAGGTTGATGCCGTGGTCCTGCTGCAGGATATAGGCGATGCCGCCCTTGCCCGACTGCGAGTTGATGCGGATGATCGCCTCGTAGGTGCGCCCGACGTCCTGCGGATCGATCGGCAGGTAGGGCACCTCCCAGAGCGACTTGTTGGACGTCTTGATCGCCTTCATGCCCTTGTTGATCGCATCCTGGTGCGAGCCGGAGAAAGCCGTGTAGACCAGTTCGCCCACGTAGGGATGGCGATCCGGGATGACCATCTCGTTCGAATATTCGTACACCGCCTTGACGCGCTCGATATCGGAGCAGTCGAGTTCCGGGTCGACCCCTTGCGTGTACATGTTCAGCGCCAGCGTGACGACGTCGACGTTGCCGGTGCGCTCGCCGTTGCCGAACAGCGTGCCCTCGACGCGGTCCGCACCCGCCATCAGGCCGAGTTCGGTGGCGGCGATGCCGGTGCCCCGGTCGTTATGCGGATGCAGCGAGATGATCAGGTTCTCGCGGTTGTCGAGGTTGCGGCACATCCATTCGATCTGGTCGGCATAGACGTTCGGCGTCGCCATCTCGACGGTGGACGGCAGGTTGATGATCAGCTTGTTGTCCGGTGTCGGCCGAACGATCGCAGTCACCGCATTGCAGATCTCCAGCGCGACCTCCAGTTCGGTGCCGGTGAAGCTCTCCGGCGAATACTCGAACCGGTAGTCACCGCCCGCCTTGGCGGCCATGTCCATGATCATCTCGGCGGCATCGGTGGCGATCTGCTTGATGCCGTGCACGTCCTTTGCAAACACGACGCGGCGCTGCAACTCGCTGGTGGAATTGTAGAAATGGATGATCGGGCGCTTTGCGCCCTCCAGCGCCTCGAAGGTGCGGGTGATCAGCTCCGGCCGGCACTGGACGAGCACCTGCAGCGATACGTCGTCGGGCACGTTACCCTGCTCGACGCACCAGCGGGCGAAATCGAAGTCCGTCTGCGAGGCGGACGGAAAGCCGATCTCGATCTCCTTGAAGTTCATGTCCAGCAGGAGCTGGAACATGCGGGCCTTGCGATCGTGGCCCATCGGATTGACCAGCGACTGGTTGCCGTCGCGCAGGTCCACCGAGCACCAGATCGGCGCCTGCGTGATCGTCTTGCCGGGCCAGGTGCGATCGGGGATGCTCACCTGCGGATAGGGCTGATACTTTGCAGCCGCGTTCGGCATGCCTTGCTTGGAGGTGTGGATGTCGCTCATGTGCCTGTCTCTTCTCATCCCGGGCTCTCGCCTGCAGCCTCATAGCGGAACGTACTGCGCTTGGCGACGGCGAAAGCTGCCCTTGGAACCGGGCGGGTCTGATTTACGAAATGGGTGATGCGAGGAGCACTTGTGCCGGCGGGCTTTTCGGCCGCCGGGCGCTCCTCAAAGGACCCGGCAACCGCGCGTAAGGCCGAGAAGAAGGAGCGAGGTGAAGCTGCGCGCACGATCCGACACAGCCTCGCGGCTGCGGAAAATGCGATCGGCGATGATGCTTGCGCTCCTGGACATGGACCGGCTTATAGCGGCGAAGCATGAACCGTGCAAGTCGCGGCAAGATGATTTGTGAAAAGCACCCGCGGGCATTAGTCTGCTGGCGACGCCGATCGGGCGGCCATCTTGAGGGAATGAGACGATGAAGTTGCGTTACGTCCTGCTGGCGCTCATGGCCGTCGTCTCGGTCGGCTGCCAGTCCAACCCGCCGAGCCAGAAGACGCTCGATGCCACCAGCTACTGCTTCCGTCGGTTCGGCCCGATGAGCGACAACTACGATTCCTGCGTCTATGCCCGGCAGATGGGCATGGAAGTGACGCCGGCGACCCCTGGCTGGTAGCGCCACACGGTTCGCATCTTCGCAAGGCCCCGAAACGAAGAAGCCCTCCCGTGTTGCAACGGGAGGGCTTCGATGTCGGTCGCCTCAGTGCGAAGATCAGATGTCGCTCTGCGAGGTGATCACCTTCGAGACGAGGCCGTACTCGATGGCGTCCTTGGCAGACAGCCAGTAGTCGCGGTCCGTGTCCTTGGCGATCTTCTCGATCGGCTGGCCGGTGGCATCCGCAAAAATACGGTTCAGGCGCTCGTTCATCTTGATGATCTCTCGCGCCTGAATCTCGATGTCAGAGGCCATGCCGCGCGTGCCGCCGGACGGCTGGTGCAACAGGAAGCGCGTGTTCTGCAGGCAGACACGACGCTCCTTCGGCGCTGCAACGAAGATCAGCGCGCCGGCGGAAGCGACCCAGCCGGTGCCGATCATCCAGACCTTCGGCTTGATGAACTTGATCATGTCGTGGATGCTGTCGCCGGATTCGACGTGGCCGCCCGGCGAGTTGACGAAGATGCGGATGTCTTCGTCGCTGGCGGCGGCGAGCGCCACGAGCTGCGAGTTGACCTTCTGCGCCAGCTCCTGGGTGATGCCGCCATAGATGAAGATCGAGCGCGACTTGAAAAGGTTCGCCTCGGTTTCCTTGCCGAGCGGCAGCTCGGTCTTTTTCTCTTCTTCGTCGCTCATCGGGCAACTCTCCGCCTGTTGTCTCATAGGTCTTGCCGCAGTCAGATAATGCGACTCAGTGGCCAAGACAATGCAACAAAACGCCAATGGGGCGATAGAGGGCGGGAGAGGCAACGGCAAAAAGGGTAAATGCCGGGCGCACGCGGCAGGCCCCGGACCAGGCCCGAGCCGCGGGGGCCGCATCCGCTCTGCGTATATTTACGTATGGACTCCCTATCCTGCACCCCTAGGATGCCGATTGTATTGACGAAACGCCCGGCCGCCTCCCAGGTCGGACCATCATCGGGGACACCATGATCAGACGCACCCTGCTTGCGATCGGCCTCACCGTCGTATCCACAGCACCCGCCTTCGCCCATCTCGATCCGCAGGAGCACGGCTCCCTGATGGCGGGCCTCTCCCACCCGCTGTTCGGCCTCGACCATATCCTGGTCATGGTCGCCGTCGGCCTCTGGGCGGTCCAGATCGGCGGCCGCGCGCTCTGGGCGGTGCCCGCCGCCTTCGTGACGATGATGGCGATCGGCTTCGGCCTTGCGGTCGCGGGCGTGTCCCTGCCATTCGTCGAGCCGGTGATCCTGGCCTCCGTCGTGGCACTCGGCCTGCTGGTCGCCATGGCCGTCCGCCTCGACACCTCAGCCTCCGCAGCGATCGTTGCCGTCTTCGCCCTGTTCCACGGCCATGCCCATGGCGGCGAGCTCGGTGCAGCCGGTGCCCTGCCCTTTGCGGTGGGCTTCGTGATCGCGACAGCCCTGCTGCATGTCGTCGGCATCGCTCTCGGCCTTGGCATCGGCCGCATCGCCGGCGGCCGCACACTTGCCCGCATCCTCGGCGGCGCCACCGCCCTTGCCGGCGTCGCCCTCGCCTTCGGCTGATCGGTCTGGAACAGACGGAAACGACGCGGCGGCCGTAAGGTTCGCCGCGTTTTTCGTTGGAGCCAGCACTACACGGCCACGGTGCGCCCCGCTCATCACAAGCGCGCGATGCCTGCACTAACATTTTGAAAAACAGTTAGTTTTAGAGTAATCTAACTCATAAGCCGAGCAGTCCTGCACGGCGGGAAAATGCCTCACATACGGAGGTTGCAGCAATGTTTACGATGTCTGGACGGAGAGGTCAGGATATGGTCACTCTGATCCTGGCTTTTTGCCTGTTCATCTCCCCCTGGGTCGTCGGCTTCATAGCCGACACCACGCCAAGCTGGAACGCCTGGATCGCCGCCATCGTGCTCGGCGCCTTCGCGGTCATGACGCTCTCGGCCTTCGCGGAATGGGAGGAATGGGTGAACCTCGTGATCGGCCTGTGGCTGATCGCCTCGCCCTGGCTGCTCGGCTTCATGGCGAATACGAACGCGATGTGGACGCATGTGATCCTCGGTATCTGCACCGCCGCGCTGTCGGCCTGGGCAGTCTGGGACTATCGCCACCCGCATTCGCATGCCTGACGGACGCGGGCGGACGTCCATCCGCCCCGTTCGCTGCCCTTGAGCCGAAACGCCGGCGCCGCCCGCCCGGAAAGGACGAGCGGCGCGATCTTCTCCGCATCCCTGCATCTTCCGGAAACGCCGGTCGCCCTCAGCCCCGCCCGCGATAGGTCGGCACGCCCTGGTCGGGCAGCCAGACCCCCTCGGGCACGGCACCCGTCTGCCAGAACACGTCGATCGGAATGCCGCCGCGCGGATACCAGTAGGCGCCGATCCGCAGCCATTTCGGCGAAAGCAGGTCCACCAGCCGCTTGGCAATGAAGATCGAGCAGTCCTCGTGGAAGGCGCCGTGGTTGCGGAACGAATGCAGGAACAGCTTCAGCGACTTGGACTCCACCAGCGACGCATCGGGAATGTAGTCGATGACGATATGGGCGAAGTCCGGCTGCCCGGTCATCGGGCAGAGCGAGGTGAACTCGGGCGCAGTAAACCGCACGACATAGTCCGTGCCTCGGTTGCCGTTCGGCACCTTCTCCAGCACCGCCTCTTCCGGGCTTGCCGGAAGATCGACGTTGCGGCCGAGCTGCGAGAGGCTTGATACGTCGGTCTTGCTCATGCCTTGCTCCTTTCCACCTTCACCCTGATGCCATGCGCCTTCTCCGTCTCCGGCTCGACATGGATCGCTACCTGCGCGCCCTGATGGACCGTTTCGATCGCGGCTTCAAGCCTGTCACAGATCTCGTGCGCATCGGCGACCGCCATGCGCGCGGGCACGACGAGGTGGAACTCGACGAAGATCGCCTGCCCGGCCCGGCGCGTCTTCAGGTCGTGCACGCCAAGCGAGCCTTGCGCGTTTTCCGCGATCGCCTGCTTGATCGCCGCTTCCTCGGGCCCTTCGATCGCATGGTCCATCAGCCCGCTGACGGAACTGGAGATGATCGTCCAGCCCTGGAACAGGATGTTGACGGCAACGAGGATCGCGATCACCGGGTCGAGGATCGCATAGCCCGTGGCCAGCACGAGCAGCAGGCCGACGAGCACGCCGGCAGAGGTGACCACGTCCGACATGATGTGGTGGCCGTCGGCGAGCAGCGCCGGCGAGCGGTGCCGTTTGCCGGCCCGGATCAGGATCGTCGCCCAGACGACGTTGATCACGCTGGCAAGGAAGTTGATGGCAAGGCCGAGCGCCGGCTGTTCCATCAGCGTCGGCGCCCAGAGCTTCGGCACCGCCTCCTGCACGATCAGCATGGCGGCCACGACGATCAGCACGCCCTCGATGACCGCAGACAGGTACTCCGCCTTGTGGTGGCCGAAGGGATGGTCGGCGTCGGCCGGCCGCGAGGCATAGTGGATCGCCCCCCAGGCTATGACGGCGGCGACCACGTTGACGATCGATTCCAGCGCATCCGACAACAGCGCCACCGATCCCGTCACCCACCAGGCCAGCATCTTCAGCCCCAGCACGAAGACCGCCATCGGAATGCCGATCAGCGCCAGCCGGTTGACCGTTGCGTTCCCGTTCGTACCCATGATCGCCTTCCCTGCTGATGCAAACGAATTGCAGAAACCGCGCCCTTCAACGCAAAACCGCCCGCGCGGGGTTCGCGCAGGCGGTTTTCTCTTCGGCGTCTCTATCGGTCAATTCGGTCGGAATGTCAAAGGCGGAATGGCCTCACGCCGCCTTGGTCAACGATCAAATAGTGGCTTTAAAGCTGTAACTTTGTTTGTGGATCTTCAGGTGGCAACGGCAACTCACTGACTTGGCAGATTTCCACGCCGGTTCCTTGCAGATATTTTTCAAAACCCTGATCTGCGGTGTAGAGTGCACGCGCACCGCGCACGATTGCCGTAGCCGCGATCATTGCATCGTACTTCATGGCGACCTTCCAGCCCGGAGGTCGCTGGCCGGATGGGACGCTTTGCATGGCGGCTGCGATCCGCTCTCCGGTCTCGATCGCTATGACCGGATCGAATGCCTGTACAGAAAATACCTTCACTCTTCTGACGGTTTCAACGATCTCGTCGACTCGGTCCACCCTTCCCGCGACCAGTTCTGCAAGGGCCGGAGCCGGTATCGTGCTTCTTCCTTGCTTGCAGACAGGACTTCGATGAAGTGCCGGACTCGATCGGCCTCACGGTCAGTGTTTTGTGTGCTGTCAGGATCGATAAGAAGGACCAGAAAGCTGGTGTCCACGACGATCATGCGCTTCTTAGCTCATTAATCGCCTTGATAATGCCTTTTCCCGTACCCGGAGGAATTGCTTCACCGAGACGCAGCAAAACATCCTTTAGCTCATCCTCATTCAAAACCTCGAAGGAGGATGCAACTAGGTTGTCTAACGTCCATTTTCCGTTGCTATCCCGTTTCCATCGCCCCTCGCCACTCAGGCGAACATAATGATGGAAGAAGGATGCCAGCCTCTGGGCGCTGTGCGCATCTATGGAAATGCGAGCGGTCAGGTCCCCGTCGATCTCAAGACCGATTCGCACCATCTCACCTGCGCCTTCCAAGCGTACAAGCCGTCCCTGAACCGAAGTCGGCTGGCTCATCGCACGGATGGCCAAGGCCGACTTTGACTTGCCGGGAAACGGGATAACCTCGGCGCTTCGGGGAAGCCGCATCTCACCGCCCCAGCCATCTTCCGCAAGATACTCGTTGATTCGGCGCCAGGGAACGTTTGCCTCTGCGCTCGGCTCTCCGGTCGCAGCAGATCTTATACGTGGAGAAATGATGGGTACTTCCGACTGCGGCGCGGCTGCCACGATAACCACGCTGCCGTCATCAATCCTGCCAAGGTGAACGGAGTCCATACATCCCATGAGCCGGGCAAGCTCGGACATGTACGTAGCCAAACGGGCCATTGAAAGCGTCTCAGTCGTTGGCCCGGTTATCCGGAACGAGTATTCAAGGAAATCGCTCACAGAACCCTCCAAGTTCAAGACACCGGGCGCTCGACCTAACCGACGGACGCCATCAGACTAGCATAGTCACAGCAAACAGAAAGTGAACAAGAAGATCACGCCGCCTTCGTCTTTGCCTTTCGCGAAAGATGCGCCACCACGTTCTCGATCATCCGCATGCCGGCGTCGCCGCCGAGCGTCATGATCGATTCGGGGTGGAACTGGACGGCTGCGACCGGCTCCTTGGCATGCTCGATGCCCATGATCGTGCCGTCCTCGCTCTCCGCGGTGATGATGAAATCGCGCGGCAGCGTCGAGGGATCGGCGAAGATCGAGTGGTAGCGGCCGACCGTCACCTCCTTGCCGAGCCCGGAGAAGACGATGCCCGGCTCCAGCACGCGGATGCGCGAGGGCTTGCCGTGCATCGGCACGGCCAGCTGCCGCAGGTCGCCGCCATAGGCTTCCGCGAGCGCCTGCAGGCCGAGGCAGACGCCGAAGATCGGCAGGTCGCGGGCGCGCGCCTTCTTGATCGTCGCCTTGCAGTCAAAGTCCTTCGGCGTGCCCGGTCCGGGCGAGAGCACGACGAGGTCGGGCTTCAGCCGGTCGAACAGTTCGTCTGCGACGGGCGTGCGCACCGTCGTCACCGTGGCGCCGGTCTGGCGGAAGTAGTTGGCCAGCGTGTGGACGAAGCTGTCCTCGTGATCGACCAGCAGGATGTTGACGCCGGCGCCGACCGAGGCGACGTCGCGCTGGGACTTCGCCGCATTCCCGGCCTTGGCGTCACGGATGGCTGCGATCATGGCGGATGCCTTCAGTTCGGTTTCGGCTTCTTCTTCCTGCGGGTTGGAATCGTTGAGCAGCGTCGCTCCGGCCCGCACTTCGGCGATCCCGTCCTTGATGCGGATGGTGCGCAGCGTCAGACCCGTGTTCATGTCGCCGTTGAAGCCGACCATGCCGATCGCCCCACCATACCACAGCCGCGGGCTCTTCTCGTGCGCCTCGAGGAAGCGCATCGCCCAGAGTTTTGGCGCGCCGGTGACGGTCACCGCCCAGGCGTGGCTGAGGAAACCGTCGAAGGCGTCCATGTCGTCGCGCAGGCGCCCCTCGATATGGTCCACCGTGTGGATCAGGCGGGAATACATCTCGATCTGCCGGCGACCGATCACCTTGACCGAGCCCGGCTCGCAGACGCGGGATTTGTCGTTGCGGTCGACGTCGGAGCACATCGTCAGCTCGGATTCGTCCTTCTTGGAATTCAGCAGCTTCAGGATCTGCTCCGAATCCGCGATCGGGTCGTCCCCGCGCTTGATCGTGCCCGAGATCGGGCAGGTCTCGATGCGCCGGCCGGACACGCGCACGAACATCTCCGGCGAGGCGCCGACGAGATATTCCTGGTTGCCGAGATTGATGAAGAAGGAATAGGGCGACGGGTTGATCGCCTTCAGCCGCTGCGAGATCTCGGACGGCTTGCTGTCGCAGCGCTCGTAGAACTTCTGGCCGGGCACCACCTCGAACAGGTCGCCGCGGCGGAAGCTCTCCTTGGCCTTGGTGACGAGCTCGGCATATTCACCCGGCCGGTGATCGCCATGCGGGGGGATGATGTCGGCGGTCTTGAACGGTTCCGGCGCAATCGCCCGGTCCCTGCCCTCCGTGCTGATCCCGTCCTTGGCGAAATCGTAGCGGTCGATCCAGGCTTTGGCGGCATAGTGGTCGACGACGAGGATCTCGTCGGGAATGAACAGCACCATGTCGCGCTGGTCGTCGGGACGCTCCAGCTTCAAGTCGATGGCGTCGAACTGGAAGGCGAGGTCGTAGCCGAAGGCGCCGTAGAAGCCGAGATTGGCGTCTTCGGCCGAATGGAACAGATCGGTGACCGCGCGCAGGACCGTGAACACGGTCGGCATCTTGGAGCGCTCTTCCTCGGTGAAGACCCGGTCCGGCTCGTTGACCTTCAGGTCGAGCCGGCGGGGCGTCGATGCCCCCAGCGTAAGCTCTGCGACGCCTTCCAGCCGCGGCCTGATGATTTGAAGCAGCGCCTCGCCGCGGTCGTTATAGGCCTCGATCCAGACGTTGCGGCCGAAGGAAGAGATGGCGAGCGGCGGATCGACGATCGCGGTGTCCCAGCGGGTATAGCGGCCGGGATATTCGTAGTTGGAGGAAAAGACCGCGCCGCGGTGCTCGTCGAGCTTGTCGACATAGCTCGATATCGCGGTGGCATAGTCCGCATCCCGGCGCCGGCGCGTCACAGCGATGCCGCCCCGCGTCTCGTAGCTCTCGGCGCCGTCCGCCAGTTGCTTCGTCACCATTCCCTGCTCTCCTGTTCGGCCCGGTTTTCCAGCGGCCCGAATACGAAAAAGCCGCCTCGAAGGTTTCGGGCGGCTGTTCGTTTCAATCACGCATGACTGGTCGAGGCCGCCTTAGCGAGCCCACCACCAGATCGAAATGCTGCGTGCGTCTGTCATGGCCGGAATTGTTAGCGCGAAGCCGGTGCGAACGCAACCGGGATTTCTCGGGCCAGACACTGGTAATCGGGGGCCTCGGGGAAGGCTGCCATCCTCGCGTCCGCGGCTTGGTGACCCGGGCCTTCCGAGCTGGCACGGAGACACGGTTCTTCCCCTTGCGAAACCGAACGGGCTTCCGTGCGTTACCTTCCGACCGTGTCCACGGAAAAGGAGTACGCCGCCATCCGCCCGCGATCCTTCGCCATTCTGGCCGTAAGCCTCCTGGCCCTCACCGGGGCCTCCCTTCCCGCCAAGGGGCCGATGCCCGTTGCCCGGCCCTCCGCCGATGGCGAAACACGAACGGAAAAGCACGGTCCCCCGGCCCCGACCGCCGCGGAGCGCAAGGACGCGCCGGCATCGAAGGAGACCGAAGACACGAGGGAGGACGCCCGGACGAAAGAAAAGGACGGTGATGGCAAGGCGCCTGAAGCCGGAAAGCCCGAGGCAACGAAGAAGCCGCCGCCGCCACTGGTCCGCGAGGACGATGCGACCCTTGCGGCCTGCATCGGCGCGCTGAAGGCGGGCGGCGCCATAGTCGAGGAAATCCCGGCGATCGGGCCGGAGAACGGCTGCGGCATTGCCCGCCCCATCGTGCTCAAGCGGCTCTCGGGCGACATCGGCATCACGCCTGAGGCGACGCTTCGCTGCGAGACCGCGCTGCAACTGCAGCGCTGGACCAGCGGCGCGCTCATCCCCGCGATAACGGCGGGTATGCCCGACAAGAAACTCACCGGCCTCGAGCAGGCCTCCGGCTATGTCTGCCGCAACCGCAACGGCGCTGCGAACGGCAAGGTCTCCGAGCATGCCTACGGCAATGCCGTCGACATCGCCGCCTTCATCTTCTCCGACGGCAGCCGCATGGACATCGCCCCGCGCGAGAAGGACTCGACGATCGAAGGCGCGCTCCAGCGCGCCGCGGTCGCCACGGCCTGCCTCTATTTCACGACCGTTCTCGATCCGGGCAGCGACGCCGCGCACGAGACGCACCTGCATCTCGACGTCATCAAGCGCAAGGGCGGCTATCGCTATTGCTGGTAGAGTAGAGGCGGCGGCAGATTCTTTTCGGCCGACGCGGGCCGCGGGCTCAAAACCGGCCGACGCCTGCCCTATCTTAGCGGCATCATTCCCGGCCAGATCGCCGGCCAACTGACAAGCAACTGACAAGGATGCCCGCATGCCCGTCTCCATCTACCGCCTCTCCGTTCCCGTCTTCGTCCGGGGCCTCAAGGTGCTTTCCACGCTGCTCGAAGAGGCCGAAGCCCATGCCGCGGCCAACGGGATCGCCCTCGAGGTGCTGGTCAATGCGCGGCTGGCCCCGGACATGCTGCCGCTGTCGGGACAGATCCAGCGCGTGAGCGATACCGCCAAGAACGCGCTCGGACGCCTGAGCGGCAAGGGTGCGCCGAGCTTTCCCGACACGGAGACGACCATGGCCGAACTGAAGGCGCGGCTGGAAAAGACGATCGCCTATCTGCAATCCGTGCCGGAAGCCGAGCTGAAGGGCAGCGAGACCCGCGAAGTGAAGCTCAATGTCGGCAAGCTCGGCGTGACGTTTTCCGGCGAGGACTATCTCCTGGAATTCGCCCTGCCGAACTTCTTCTTCCACGTCACCACCGCCTACGACATCCTGCGCCATAACGGCGTGGAAATCGGCAAGACCGACTATCTCGGCCCCTACGGCTGAAACACCCCCTTCCAGCGCCAGAAAGTCCGGGCAACGGTGGCCGTCAACAGCGGTGGCCCGACGCCTGCGGTGTGCGCTGACGTACACAAAAACTTGATTAACATATTCATTTTCAAACTTGACTCATTTAATCCAGATTAAATAGGCATTCCCCCAGGGCACCCTTCCAAGGGATTCCGCAAGAGAGAAAACCGACGCAGCCGCCCCGTGGCCTGCGATGGATTTCTGCATGCATTTTCAGGGGGATATAATGAAATCACTGACACCGCTCGCAACGCGACTTCTGGCGACGACCGCCATCGCGATGGCACTTGGCACGGCCGTTCCATCGCAGGCCCAGGAGGCGACATCCGTCCAGGCCGAACAACCGACGACGCTCGGGACCATCACCGTCGAGGGCGTCGGCGAGACGGCGACCACCTCCCCCCTGACCCGAACGACGGACCGTGCGACGCTCGAGGACCGCATGGTCACCGATTTCCAGGATTTCGCCCGCCGCATCGATGCCGGCGTCAACTTCAACACCCAGAACAACAGCATCAACATCCGCGGCCTGCAAAACGACCGCGTGCTGACCACGCTCGACGGCATCCGCGTGCCGTGGCTGACCGACCCGCGCGATTCGGCGCAGGGCGGGCTGAACGGCTTCGACTTCGACAGCCTGTCGGCGATCGACATCACCAAGGGCACCGATTCCTCCCGCTTCGGATCCGGCGCGCTCGGCGGCGTGGTGCAGTTGCGCACCCTCGATCCCGAGGACCTGATCAAGGAAGGCAGGAACTTCGGCGCGATCGCCAAGTCGACCTACGACAGCGCCGACGACAGCGTCGGCGGCAATGCCGCGGTCGCGACCCGCTTCGACAACACCTGGCTGCTCCTGCAGGGCGGCTACAAGCGCGGCCACGAGACCGACACCCGCGGCGACGTCGGCGGCTACGGCACCACCCGCACCGAAGCCAACCCGATGGACTTCGACCAGAAAAACGCGCTCGCCAAGATCCACCAGTATATCGACGGCGGCCACCGCTTCGGCCTGACCGGCGAGATCTTCAACCGCGACGAAGACAGCGACAACATGCGCGGCTCGACCTCGAGCTACGAACCCGGCACGCTGAAGTCCGGCGAGGAGATCGAACGCAAGCGCGTTTCCGCCTCCTACGACTTCATCTCGCCGGACGGCAGCGACTGGCTCGATCAGGCCAGCGTCGTCACCTACTGGCAGCGGCAGCGGCTGAACAACACGACGAACGGCTTCCGCCTGCGCGACACCCGCGCCGACATCTTCGATGGCGATCCCTTCTATTATGGCTATCCGACCGGCGACTACTACCGCGACAACATCCTGGAGCAGACCACCTACGGCATCAACGGCGATGCGGCAAAGGCCGTGCAACTCGGCGGCATCGAGCACGGCTTCCGCTTCGGCGCCGAACTCTATGGCCAGAAGACACACCAGTATTCCTCGGGCGTCGACAATTGCCCGGACGTCGACTGGAGCACGATCCCGCAGCCCTTCGGCCCACAGTCGTGCCGGATGCTGCACTCCAACGCCTCGGACATGCCCGACGTCGACAGCGTCTTCTTCGGCGCCTATCTCGAGGACGACATCAAGCTGATCGACAACCGCCTGACCATCACCCCCGGCCTGCGCT
This sequence comes from Mycoplana azooxidifex, assembly GCF_014196765.1. Classification (GTDB taxonomy): domain Bacteria; phylum Pseudomonadota; class Alphaproteobacteria; order Rhizobiales; family Rhizobiaceae; genus Mycoplana; species Mycoplana azooxidifex. The sequence continues at coordinate 52,556 of NZ_JACIEE010000009.1, read as the reverse complement.
TCGACTGGTATCGCCATTCGCCCAAGTCGACCGCCGAATTCGAGCGCAGCCCGAACTTCGACACGGACTACCTGAACGGCACCAGCGATGCCCGCTTCTCGCCGAAGCTGCGCGCCGCCTGGCAGGCCAATCCCGAGCTGGAACTCTTCGCTCAGTGGTCGCAGGGTTTTCGCGCACCGAGCGCCACCGAACTCTACCAGAACTACGGCGCGCCCGGCTCGTACGCCCGCATCGGCAATCCGGACCTGGAGGCGGAGACGAGCAACGGCTTCGAGATCGGCGCCAACTATGCCTCCGAGGCCTACACGGTCTCGGCGACCGTCTTCAACAACTACTACCGCAACTTCATCGACGAGGTGCAGATCGCCCCGCCCGGCGGCGAATATCCTGTCGGCGGCATCACCGGCTATGAGAACCGCGACCGCGTCCGCATCTATGGTGTCGAATTCGCCGGCGAATGGCGCTTCACCGACAATTGGCGGACCTGGGGATCGCTCGCCTGGACGCACGGCAAGGACACCGACACCGACGAATACATCAACTCGGTCGCCCCGCTGCGCGCCATCGTCGGGCTCGGCTATGCAACGGAGAGCTGGGGATCGGACGTGTCGCTGACGGCTGCTGCCGCCCGCGACAAGGTCAGCGGTTCCGGCTTCGAGGCGCCGGGATACGGCGTCGTCGACGCCACCGCGTGGTGGCAGCCGAAACAGCTCGACGGCTTCCGCGTCCAGGCCGGCGTCTTCAACATCTTCGACAGGAAGTACTGGAACGCCATCGACGTCCCGGACGGCACGACGACAGACACCCGCGGCTTCTACAGCGAGGCCGGCCGCTCCTTCCGCGTCTCCCTGACCAAGACCTTCTGAACCTCCAGCCGGCCCTCTCCCGCCGACGCAAAGCGCGCCGCAGTTCCCTCGGGAACTGCGGCGCTCGCATGCCGTACATCAGTCCGTGTCGGCAGATCTGCAGTGAGGAATTCCTTTGCCGGTCTCCATGAGCTCGTGATAGCCTTTATTTCATGAGCACGATCAAAACGCCCAAGCGAACCCGCAGCGCCACAACTGGCCGCCTGACACAGGCGCGGGCCGAAAAGATCAGTGCGGTCGAAGGCCTGGTGCTCAGCCCGCGCATGCGCAAGCTTCTTGCCCAGACCAAGGATCAACCCGCGGAGGAACGCCGCAAGGCGATCCGTGCTCAGTTCGCCCGTAAGTCCGTCTAGGCGTTGGTCTATACTGCCGAAACCGATCCCCTCTGCTATCCAGGCACGACCGTGCTCCGGAACAAGTTGGCCCTCACGGACCAGGACGAGCTCGACGAGTACGAGACCGCCATGTTTATCGTGCGCTCCGAGGAACACTGGCCGGAGGGCGATCTGGACGTCGCCCACTACCTTTCGCTCCACCATCACCTGTTCCAGGACGTCTACGACTGGGCCGGAGAGCTCCGCAGTATCCGGATCGGCAAAGGCGGTAACTGGTTCTGCTACCCGGAGCACATTCAGGCGCAGTTGAAGCACGTCTTTCAGCTGTTGGCCAACGCCGACGCCTTCAAAGGCCTTGCGCTGGGCGACTTCGCGGCCCACGCCGCGCACCTGCTGGCCGAGATCAACGCGATCCACCCCTTCCGCGAAGGCAACGGGCGGACCCCAGTTGACCTTCCTTGCCCTCCTGGCCGAGCATGTCGGCCTCCCGTTCAATGCCGAGGTGCTCGACCGCGAGCGAGTCACAGGCGCCATGATCGAGAGCTTTGCGGGCTCGGAGATGCCGCTCACAAACCTGATCCTCGACATCATCATCGAACCCTCATCCTGACCTTGGCGTGCCAAGAATTGCGCGCGCGGCGCTCCTGACCCGGTCGGCCCCCAGCGCCTCCTAGAACAGTCCCTCGATGTAGCCCGCCTCGTTGAGGAAGATCCGCTCCGAGGAGGGAACGCTCGGCAGGCCGGGCATGGTCATGATCTCGCCGGTGACGACGACGACGAAGCCGGCGCCGGCCGACAGCCGCACCTCGCGCACCGGCACCGTGTGCCCTTCCGGCGCGCCGCGCAGGTTGGGGTCGGTGGAGAAGGAGTACTGCGTCTTGGCCATGCACACCGGCAGGTGCCCGTAACCCTGCGCCTCCCAGGCATGCAACTGGTCGCGCACCGACTTGTCGGCGATCACCTCGCCCGCGTGATAGATGTCCTTCGCGACCGTCTCGATCTTGTGGAACAGCGACATGTCGTCGGGATAGAGCGGTGCGAACTGTGAATGGCCGGATTCGGCAAGCTCGGCCACCTTGTGCGCCAGCTCCTCGATCCCCGCGGATCCTTTGGCCCAGTGCTCGCACAGCACGGCCTCAGCGCCGAGGGTGGCCACATAGTCCTTGATCGCCTGGATCTCGCCTTCGGTGTCGGAGGCGAAATGATTGATCGCCACGATCACCGGCACGCCGAACTTCTTCACGTTCTGCACGTGGCGGCCGAGATTGGCGCAGCCCTTGTGGACGGCCGCGATATTCTCGGAGCCGAGGTCTTCCTTCTTCACCCCGCCGTTCATCTTCATCGCCCGCGCCGTCGCCACGACCACCGCCGCATCCGGCTTCAGCCCGGCCTTGCGGCATTTGATGTCGAAGAACTTCTCCGCTCCGAGGTCGGCGCCGAAGCCTGCCTCGGTCACCACGTAGTCGGCGAGCTTCAACGCCGTCTTCGTCGCCACGACCGAGTTGCAGCCATGGGCGATGTTGGCGAAGGGGCCGCCATGCACGAAGGCCGGATTATTCTCCAGCGTCTGCACGAGGTTCGGCTGCATCGCGTCCTTCAGCAGCACCGTCATCGCCCCGTCCGCCTTGATGTCGCGGGCGAACACCGGACTCTTGTCGCGGCGATAGCCAATGATGATGCTGCCGAGCCGCTTTTCGAGGTCTTTCAGGTCGGTCGCAAGGCAGAGGATCGCCATCACCTCCGAGGCCACCGTGATGTCGAAGCCGGCCTGGCGGGGATAGCCGTTGCGCACCCCGCCGAGCGAACAGACGATCTCGCGCAGCGCCCGGTCGTTCATGTCCATCACCCGGCGCCAGGTGATGCGGCGGGTATCCATGTCCTGCTCGTTGCCCCAGTAGATGTGGTTGTCGATCAGCGCGGCGAGAAGATTGTGGGCGGTGGTGATCGCGTGGAAATCGCCGGTGAAGTGGAGGTTTATGTCCTCCATCGGCACGACCTGCGCATAACCGCCGCCGGCCGCCCCGCCCTTGACGCCGAAACAGGGACCGAGCGACGCCTCGCGGATGCAGACGATCGCCTGCTTGCCGATCCGGTTCAGCCCGTCGACAAGCCCGACCGTTGTCGTCGTCTTGCCCTCGCCCGCCGGTGTCGGATTGATCGCCGTCACCAGGATCAGTTTTCCGTCCTTCCTGTCCTTCTGCCTGGCGATGAAGGCAGCACTGATCTTGGCCTTGTCGTGCCCGTAGGGAATGAGGTCCTCGACGGGAATGCCAAGGCGTGCGCCGATCTCCTGGATCGGCTTCTTGTCGGCAGCCCTTGCGATCTCGATATCGGATTTCACCGCGCTCATGCTTACCCCCTTGTCGTGCGTCTTTGTCGTGCGTCTTTTTGCCCCGCCTCGGAAGGCGGACCCGCCTGTTCCCATGGTCATAGCGCCAATCGGCGCGGTGGCAAACGGCCGAACGGTGCATCTTCCCCGATTGGCGTAGCCTTGGCCCTTGCGATTTCCGGCAAAATGTGGCGAGAGGATCACCAGAATTCTGGCAGTCTTCGCCGCGATCACGAACAGATCGGCGAGAAAGGTAGAGAAAGATGAAGGAACTCGACCGCCTGGACCGAAAGATTCTCCGCGCGCTGCAGCAGGAGGGCCGCCTGTCGAACATCGAGCTTGCGGAAAAGGTCAACCTCTCGCCCACCGCAACCGCCGAGCGCGTCAAGCGCCTGACGCGGGACGGCTTTATCATGGGCTACATGGCGATCCTTTCGCCCGAGCGCCTGGGGCGCAACCTGCTGGTCTTCGTGCAGGTCAAGCTCGACCGCACCACGCCGGACGTCTTCGACACCTTCGCCGAAGCCGTCCGCCAGAGCGACAACGTGATGGAATGCCACATGGTCGCCGGAGGCTTCGATTATCTCGTCAAGGCCCGCGTCGCCGGCATGGAAGCCTACCGCGCCTTCCTCTCCGACGTCTTCCTGTCGCTCCCCGGCGTGCGCGAGACGCACACTTACGCAGTGATGGAGGAGGTCAAGAGCACGGGGTGGCTTCCGGTTTGAGGCAGTAGCAGTGGAGCGAACTGGCAGCTTGCCAATGCCGCAAGGTCTCTGCCTACTGCCTACTGCCTCGCGGCGCCCTTAGCGCGCCAGAATATCCCGCATCTCCACCAGATTCGACCGCACCCGCAAGATGTAGAAGCCCATCGTCGCCAGGTGCGTCGGCATGATCCAGCCGTCCTCGCGGCCGTTGGAGATGATCACCGGCTGGATGTTCAGCGCCGAACGCAACTGCCGCAGCGTCTCGGTCCAGATCTGCGTCAGGCCTCGCTGGGCGATCACGCTGTCGAAGTCGGCGCCGGCGGCGGAAAGCACCCCGTAATATCCGTAGAGCTGTCCGAAGGCGAACCAGAAGCGGTCGTCGGCGCGCACGTCGAACCAGCCGCCATTGTGGAACTCGGAGCGTTCGCGGATGATGGCGGATGTGTTGCCGATGTCGTTGGCGACGCGGTCGAGGAACTCGACGAGATTGTCCGAGCGGGCATCGAAGGTCGCCTCGCAAGATGCCAGGGAGGTGTTGAACTTCTGCAGGTCGCGCATGGCCGCGCGGTAGAAGCTCGGCGTCGGCGTCTTGGGACCGAACGGGCTCCAGCCGAAATACCAGGTCTCCTCGTCGAACTGGATGTTGCCGCGCGCAGCCTGCAGGTCGTTGTTCACGCCCGAGGTGCCGCGCACGCGGCCGAGCGAATCCACCAGTTCGACGGTCGTGCGGCGGATCGCCTGATTGATGCCGCGCTGGAACGAGGCCTTGTTGTCGAGCCAGGGCGTGTCGTCCCAGTCCATGCCGAACAGACCCAGCTTGTAGAGCAGCATCGACGAGATCCAGGCGTTCTGGTTGACGTTGAAGTCGATCAGGTCGGCCGAAACCTCGACGATCGCGGAGCGCTCACAGGCGTTCGGCGTTGCCGCCTGGCCCGTCGCTCCCTGCCCCGTCGTGGTCTGACCGGTCGCGGCCTTGACCGGCAGGCCGGCGTCGTTCTTGCGCGCCGGAAGGTTGTAGGCGTTGACGTAGTCGATGTCGAAGTTGGTCCAGACCTGCGTCTGCCAGATGAAGTAGCCGTAGAGTGCTACGAGCCCGATGAGGACGATGCCGATCGGTCCCTTGATCAGCCAGCCGCGCTGCCGGTACCAGTTGGCCGCGGCGACGAAGGGCCAGAGCAGCCATGAAATGGCAAGCCCAATTCCCCTGCCGATGGCAGAAAAGACGCGCTGGAAGAACGCGACGATCGGGTCAAGCATTGCGTTTGTCCTCTCCAATTCCGTAAAGCCGCAACCGGAAGGCGGCCTTGTCCTGCAAATAGGTACGTTCCAGCGTTTCGACCACGAATTCCCTGAATTTTTCAGAGAGTTTCTCGTAGGATGCATAAAATCCCTGCTTGTCGAAGACGAAGCGCGAGACGAAATCGAAGGGCGTCAGTTGGGTGATCAGCTGGTTCACCAGCCAGCGGTCGGGATTCTCGGGCGCTGCCCGCACCAGCAGGAACCGCGCCCAGGGCGTGATCTCTTTCATCCGGATCTCGCCCGTCGTCGAAATCGTCCGCAGCGCCTCCTGCAGGAAGGGATAGACGCCGTCCTCGGCGATCAGCGCGGCATTACGGTGCATCCAGGTTTGCATCCAGACGCGGTCCGCCTTGGCGAGGTCTGCGCGGGGATCGACGCGGTTGACCAGGTTCAGGATCGCCATGTCCGCACGGTGCTGCAGCAGGCCCGACGCCTCGACCCAGGAGGCCCGCGGCAGCTCGAGCCGCTTCGTCGAGGCCAGGAACTCGAAGATGCGCTGATGGTCGTCGAGCGCAATGTAGCTGACCTGCCAGGGACGCGAGCGCCGGAAGCCCGGAACCGACGGATCGCAGATCACCGTCGTCTGCTTGCCGTCGAGGAAGACGAAGACGCCGCCGAAATGATTGGCCCAGAAGGCCTCGTGGCGGAACACCAACTGGTCGGGCACGAGCGCGTTCTGGCGGATGTCGCCGGTCTGATTGGACAGCTCGACCATGCGGTTCAGCATCGCATCGTCCGCCCAGGCGTTCGGCACCGTCTTCAGCCGGTCGACGAGCGCCCTGAGTTCCGCCGCCTTGCCGAGCACGTCCTCCGCCGACAGCACGCGGAACCGCACCTCGTTGATCGACAGCAGGTCGTCGATGTCGCCCACCACAGAAACGCTGTCCTCGATCTCGCCATAGAGCGCGTCGCGGATCGTCACCGCGTTGATGGCCCGCGCATTGGCGGCGAAGAACTCGTGCATCAGGGCGGCGGTATTGGAAAAGCTCGTATGCACCACCGGCAGTTCCACCTGGTCAGGGGTCAGGATGATGAAGCGGCGGTTGACCCGGTTCGGGTCGAGATAATCGCGGTCGCCGAGTTCGTCGGCGATCTCCGGTGAGAACCCGGTCATGTCGATGCCGAACCGCGCCAGGTTCGTCCGCGGCAGCCCGAAGGCGGCCAGCGCCTTGTTGTAGCGCTCGACCAGATGCGGCTCGGACACATCGAGCAGCCGCCCGTAGATCAGCTCGGCTTCGAGGAGACGTTTCATGGGGTCAGGCTCTCGTCACGTACCGGCTCTGGCATCGGCATCGTCGTCGCCCCACGCCACCAAATCGTCGAGATCGACCTTCAACGCTCTCGCGATCTTCTTCAGCGACGAAATGCTACCCTCCTTCTTCCGCGATTCGATCTCCGACAGATAGGTGGCGCTGATGCCGGCCGCCGCGGCGAGATCCTTGGCCGAAAGCCCGCGAACGTCGCGCCAAACCCGGATCGGGCTCTCGCCGTCGATCATGCGGTTGACGAACTCGGCTGAGATGAATTCTTCCTCGCCTCTCGCCAGACGCTCCTCGAACGCCTTGATGGCGAGACCGTCCTCGAAATCCTCAAGCCGCTCCGCAAGCTTCAAGAGGGTCTCGTACTCGCTGAGGGTGATGACCACCATTTCATCGCCATTGGGCGTCTTGAACGAAACTGTCCCGTTCATCTTCATATCCCTTCATAGGCTTCGCCGCGCGCTGCGATCCTGACGACATCGACGATCAATCCGTCCTCCCGGAAGATCACCCTCCAGTCTCCGACGCGCAACCGGTAGTAGTTCAGCCCTTGCAGCTTCTTCACGTTGTTCGTCAGCGACGTCGGATCCGTGGCATACTGTTCGATCTTGGTACGTATACGACGGGCATCATTCTTGGAAATGCGTGCCAGCTTCCATCGCGCCTGCGCGCTATAGACGACCTGCCTCACTATAAGCCTCTCCTGGCGCCGCAGCAACGACATTCGCTATCAGCGAATTTTACCCGATTTCCTCCTACCAACGCCCCTCCGCCTTCATCGCCTCGATCTCGCCAACCGCCTGTTCACGCAGGCGTTCGCGGCGAATGATGTCGGCGACGGCGGCGGCGTCGGATTTGTCGGCGTAGCGGAATTCGCTGTCGGCGTAGCGGTTGATCTCCTGCAGTACCATCTCCATCGTGATCGGGCCGCGCAGTTCCTCGATCATGCTCTTCTTCTCGTCGTAGGACCTGTGCATGAAGGCTTCCGGCGTCGCGAACCAGTCGTCCGGCAGGTCGACGTCCATTGCCCGCATCTTGATCGCGTCGGTGACGTTCTTGATCGCCCGGCCGGTGAAGCGCGGCTCGGCTTCCTTGATCATGTGCAGGTAGGTGCCGACATCCGCGAGCGTCGCCATCTGGCCGTGCGCCTTCTCGTAGCGCTCCCACACCGCCAAAAGCCCGTCCTCCTGCGGCAGCGCGTGCTGGCCGTAGGATGCGGTCACCGCCTTCTTGATCTCCTGCCCCGAAAGCAGCGCATGCTCGCCGAGCGGGATCGCATGGTTCTTGCCGACCAGCAGCGCGAAGATGTCGACATAGTCGGCGCGCGACTGCGGCCCGTCGACCAGCCAGCGGGCACCGGCCCGCTGGCGCAGCGCGTCGTCGACGTTCTCCGGATAGTTGGAGAACATGCCGAAGGTACAGTTGCCGCGCACCACCGTCGAGGCGCCGGCGAAGCTCTCCATCAGCACCGCCGTCACCTCGTGCTGGCCGGCGGACGCCCGGTCGTCGGAGCGCTTGGCGGCCACCTGGTCGACGTCGTCGATCGTGCCGAAGCCGATCGCCCGCGGATTCACCACGTTGTCGACGAATTCCTTGCAGTTCTGGCCCGACTTGCCCTGATAGGAGGAGATCTGGTCGACGCCGAAGTTCTCGTAGTGGAAGGGATAGCCCGCCACCCGGCAATAGTCGTCGAGCAGGCCCGCCAGCATCTGGATCAGCATGGTCTTGCCGGTGCCGGGCATGCCGTCGCCGATGAAGGTGAACAGGAACCCGCCGAGCTCGACGAACGGATTCATCTGCCGCTCGAAGTCATAGGCCATCAGCATCCTGGCGAGCCGCAGCGCCTGGTACTTGGCGATGTGGTTTCCGACAATGTCGGAAGGCTTCTTGAAGCTCATCGACAAGGGCTTGCGCTTCTGCCCAGGCGCCACGTCGAAGCCGTTGATGGTGAAATCGTCCTGTTCGATGCGGATATGCGCGGTCTCGAAGCTGGAAAGCCCGGTAAAGCGGGCCTTTCGCCCGATCAGCCCCTCCAGCGCGACGCGGGCGAACGCCCGTGCGCGGGCGACGAGCGCCGTGTCGTCGGCGGCCCCGGCAACCGCCCGGTCGAGCCCGGCTATGAGGCTCTTGGCCGCATCCTGCGCTGTGTCGAACAGGTAGTCCGGCTCGTCGGTATCCTCCGCCGGCTCCCCCTCCCCGGCAAGCATGGCCCCCAGATAGGCAGCAAGGGTGAAGGCAGCGACATAGGCCGAGGCCGACAGCAGCGCCTTGAAGCGCGTCGCCTCCTCGCCTGAAAGCGGCGCCGTCGCATTGCGCGCCTGCAACTGCTCCAGTTCCGTCTGCCTTGCGAAGACGTCGGCCACCGCAAGAGCGATCTCGATGCCCCGGCGGGTCCGATAGAGCAGCTGGTGCTGTGCCGGCGACAGCAGCGGATCGCCCGGGCGAACGGCGGCGATGGTCTTTGCGAGCTCGACCTCGCGCGTCCGCCGCATCCCGCCGGTCGAGACGGTGGAAACGAAACGCCGCCCGCTCCCGGCGATCGGCGCGCCGGTCGGGCCGCCTTCCGCCTCCAGGATCACGAGCCGCGTGACCATGCCCTGCGCCACCGCCCGGTGCTTCTCGATATCGCTTTCGGGGATCATCGTCAGTCCGGCGTTCAGGCTCATGGCGTCATACCTCGCTGATCACGTTCCCGGAAATCACATGCACCTTGTAATCGCCGAAGATCGCCGCCGCCTCGCCGGCGGCATAGAGCGCCTGGTAGGCGTCGTGCGGCACCAGCGCGTGCTTTTCGAAGGCGCTGACGCCCATGCGCGTGGCCTCGAGATTGCCGGTGTCGATATGGAACTCCTCCTGCGCCGGCGTTGAGCTCCAGAACCCCTTGCTTGCCGGGCGCTCCGCCTGCGAGAACACCTCCTGGATCGTCCAGGTCAAAAGCCAGGCGTTCTCCACCTTGCGCACCTTCGACAGGATGTCGCGGACCTTCTCGTTGTTCTCGGTGATGTCGGCGGAATAGAACGGCCCGAGCACGATGCGGCGCAACTGCTTGGGATGCAGCATCTCGAAATCTTGGTCGAGATTGGTGGCAATCGTCACCGGCGACAGCGAATAGGCGCTGTTCTTCAGCGCGAAGTCGTCGAAGCGGCTGGCAAGCTCCGGATTGAGCAGCCCGCCCACCGGCAGGTCGATCTCGACGTCCGGATTGAGCTTGCCGTCCTTCGTCACCAGGAGATTGACGATCTCCTCCGACGAATCCTCGATCGTCGCCATGTAGACCATCGGCAGCGTGCTGTTGCCGTCGAAGGCGCCCCAACTGACGACGTAGTAGGGTCGCATCGTCTTCGGGTTGACGGCGACGCGGATCGTCTCGGGCAGGATGAAGGGCGAGAAGATCTCGCCCTTGCCGATCTGCTGCAGGTACATCCGCTCGGCCATGCGGATCTGCAGCTCGGTCGGAAACACCTTGTTGCGCAGGATGAAGTCGGCCATCTCGCCGCGCAGCGCATCCGCGCTCGGGATCTCCGAAAGCCGCTTCTCCGCACCCTTGCGGTCGTTTTCGAGTTCGAGCACGTTCTGGTAGACGGGAAATCCGCTCTCGGCCCGCGAGATGCGGAACTGGTCGACGAAGCCGATCCGGTTCTCCCAGCAGGCGAACGACGCCTTCAGCCGCGACAGGTACGGCACGATCGCCTCGCCGATCACGCCATGCTGGTAGAGCGGCGAATTGCGGTCGCCGAGAAAGATCTCGAGCCCGCCGAGCGCGGAGCGGATAGCGTTGAAATACTGCGCCACGGCGCTGTCGGCTGCGACTTTCATGGGTGTCTCCCCCTCTTCTCCCCAGCGGGGAGAAGGTGGCGCGAAACGCCGGATGAAGGGGCGCCACACCCGCGACGCCGGCAGGAAGCCCCCCTCATCGCCTCGCTTCGCTCGGCACTTCTCCCCGCTGGGGAGAAGAGGAGGAGAGCGCGGGCCATCGCTATCACGCCTTCACGTAGTTCGAGGCGTTGTGCTTGTCCATGACCTCCTGGAAGCGTCGGGCGAAAGCGTCGTCGGCGAGCTTCTTGCGGCGCTGGATGTCCTGGGTGGAGAGCATGTTCTTCTCGTGCATCTCGAGCAGGTCGCCGATGTGCTTCTGCGCGGCAGCACCAATGCCGGCCATCGTCTCCTCGGCTGCGGTATCAACCTTGCTGCCGAGCGTATTGATGCGGTGGGCCACGTCCTGCTGGGCTGCCGTCTTCAGCGAATCCTCCAGCGCCTTGTAAAGCACGATGCGCTGCTCGGTATCGATGGTCAGCTTGTTGATCAGCGTGTTCTGCGCGGCGATCTGGTTGTTGAGCGAATCCACGAAGGTCTGGAACATCGAGGTGTAGCGCTCCAGCGTCTGGCTCTCGGCCAGAAGCTCCTGCTCCTTGGCCTGCTTCTCGTTGTACTCGGTCGCGAGCGCCGAACGCTCGCCTTCCAGCTGCGTGCGCGTCTTCTGGTCGGTGGAGGCTGAGATCCTGTTTTCGATGTCGAGCAGTTGCGGGTTCAGCTCCTCGATCCGCTTCTGCGTGGTCTCCAAGTTCGCCATCGTCTGCTTGCGCCGTTCGATCACCTGGATCAGGCTCGCCTCGGACGTCTTGTAGCGGCCGTCGAGGACCGCCTTCTGGTCCTTCAGAATGCCGACGATCGTGTCGGACTTGGCAAGCAACTCCTGCAGGTTTCCGGAAAGCGACATGTTGCGCACGCGATCGGTGCGCATGCGCTGCATCTTCTGCTTGGAGAAGATGCCGATGAATTTCTCGTAGCCCGTGTAGCTCTTCATGCTCTCGAATTCGGTGCCGAAGACGTTGGTGGCGTCCTCCAGCCCGATGATCAGGTCGGCGATGTTGGCTTCCATCACCTTCTGCTGGGAAAGCACGTCCTGCAGCCGCGCGTTCTCGATGTCGAAATTGGTGTCGCCGAGCTTGGTGTCCGCCTTGGCGAACTCCTCCAGCACGATGCCGGTCTGATCCAGCTTGCTGCGCATCTGTTCGACCGTCTCGCGGGTTCGCGCGATCTCGGTGTCGAAATTCTGAAGTGTGGCCATGCCTGCTCCCCTCTGTCCAAGGCGAATGCCCCGTCCCCGGCACGACTGCCGGCCGATCTGCCCGGCCGCAAACGGCAAAGGCCGCCGGTTGCGGCACCCGACATGATGTGGGAAGCCAGCCCCGGGCTGCAAGCCCTGAAAGATAAGTATTTTTTCTCAGATACCGGCCGGACGTTGCACTATCCGGCCAGCCGCGCGGCAGGATTATTCCGCCGCAGGTGGCGCCTTCAGGTAGGCGATCACGTTGGCCACGTCCTCCGGCTTCTTCAGCCCGGCAAACGCCATCGAGGTTCCCTTCACCACCGCGCGCGGAGCGGCCAGGTATTCGGTCAGCAGGGCCTCGTCCCAGGTCTTCCCCTCCCCGAAGGCGATCATCGCCTTGGAGTAACGGAAGCCCTCGATGCTCGCGACCGGGCGGCCGACGACATCCTTGAGCGACGGGCCGACCTTGTTGGTCGGATCGACGCTGTGACAGGCCGCGCACTTCTTGAATACGGTCGCTCCGGCGGCCGCGTCACCGTCGGCATGTGCCGCGGTTGCAGCCGCGATGAGACAGCTCGTCGCGATGATTGCCAGCTTCATGTGGTTCCTTTCTCTGGATGGGTCGACTGCGATGGGAGACAGCAGCGACAGGGACTGAAACGCACGACGGCCGGCTGCAATCAGTCGGCCATCATGATGTCCTCCCAATGCCGCCGGCAATAGGAGATGTATTTGTCATTTCCGCCCACTTCAACCTGCGCGCCCTCCTTGGCAACCTTGCCGTCCGCATCGAGGCGGGCCACCATCGTCGCCTTGCGACCGCAATGGCAGATGGTGCGCACCTCGCGCAGCTCGTCTGCGATCGCAAGCAGGGCGTAGGATCCGGGAAAGAGCCTGCCCTGGAAATCGGTCCGCAGGCCATAGGCCATGACCGGAATGTGGAGGCGATCGGCGATCCGCGCAAGCTGCCACACCTGGCTCTCGCTCAGGAACTGCGCCTCGTCGACGAAGACGCAGGCGATCTGCCCGGTGCCGTCCGCCTGCAGGGCGGCCACCTTCGCCTCCAGATCGTCGGAGGCGTCGAAGGCGATCGCGTCCGACTGCAGCCCGATGCGCGAGGAGATCCGCCCGCGGCCGGCACGGTCGTCATGCGAGGCGATGAAGATCGCCGTGCGCATGCCGCGCTCCCGGTAGTTGTAGGAGGCCTGCAGCAGCATCGTCGACTTGCCGGCGTTCATCGTCGCGTAGTGGAAATAGAGTTTTGCCATGATTTCACATCTTCTGGCCCGGGAGGCCGGGAATTTCCAGCAGGGAGAGGGCTGAAATCACAGAATTCCGCGCGCTCCGTCCTGAGCGACATTCTCTCGCCGGATTGCGAAACGGCATGAAATAATCTAGGCGGCCGATATGCCTGCCGCTGCGGTAAAGTGCTTGAATTATGACGTTTTTGATGCTTGGCTTAAAGCATCAGAACAAGAACGGGGAGCATGACATCATGAAAATCGCATCGACACTGAAGACCACGGCGCTGGCCGCGGTCTCCCTCATCGCGCTGGGCGCTGCCGGCGCGCTCGCCGCCGAGGCGGAAAGCTGCGGCAAGGTTCGCTTCTCCGACGTCGGCTGGACCGACATCACGGCGACCACGGCAACGGCCTCGACCATCCTCAAGGGCCTCGGCTACGAGACGGAAACGACCGTGCTGTCGGTTCCGGTCACCTACCAGTCGCTGAAGAACAAGGACATCGACGTCTTCCTCGGCAACTGGATGCCGACGATGGAAGCCGACATCAAGCCATTCCGCGAGGACGGCTCGGTCGAAACCGTGCGTGAAAACCTCGAGGGCGCGAAGTACACGCTTGCCACCAATGCCAAGGGTGCCGAGCTCGGCATCAAGGACTTCAAGGACATCGCAACGCAGAAGGAAGCCCTCGACGGCAAGATCTACGGCATCGAGCCCGGCAACGACGGCAACCGCCTGATCATCGACATGGTCGACAAGGGCACCTTCGAGCTGAAGGGTTTCGAGGTGGTGGAGAGCTCCGAGCAGGGCATGCTCGCCGAAGTGGCCCGCGCCGAGCAGGACGGCGCGCCGATCGTCTTCCTCGGCTGGGAACCCCATCCGATGAACGCCAACTTCAAGCTGACCTACCTTTCCGGCGGCGACGACGTCTTCGGGCCCGACTTCGGCGGCGCCACCGTCTACACCAACGTTCGCCAGGGCTACGTGACCGAATGCCCGAACGTCGGCAAGCTCCTGCAGAACCTGAAGTTCTCGCTGGAGATGGAAAACCAGGTGATGGGCAAGATCCTCAACGACGGGGCCGTTCCCGAAGCCGCCGCGAGCGAATGGCTGAAGGCCAACCCCGCGGCCATCGAGCCCTGGCTTTCAGGCGTCACCACCAAGGACGGCGCGGACGGGCTGGCCGCCGTCAAGGCCTCGCTCGGCCTCTGACAAGGACGAAAGGGCGGGAGGCAACTTCCGCCTTTCTTGAAAGCGACAGTGCGATATGCTTCTGCGGCAAGTGCGCCGCAGGTTAACCAGTCACTGTTCCGGATGCCTCCGCGCCCCCTTGCGACCGCCGTCTCGGCAAGCGCATGGCGGGCGCGGCATGGCGTTTCCTCAACCCCTCGGAAGGCAGGTGCGAACCCGTGGATTGGCTGACGACCTTCAAACTGCCCATCGGGCCCTGGGCCAAGGCGGCCGTCAACGGGCTGACCTCGTCCGGCAAGGACTTCTTCGACCTCCTCAAGGTCGTGCTGCAGGCGGGCATCGATGCCATCCTGTTTCTCCTGCAGGGACCGTTCTCGAGCGACGAGGGCAAATTCGCCTATGCCTTGGTCATGATCGCCCTCATCACTCTGCTCTCCTGGTATCTGCGCCGGTCAGTGGGCGTGGCGGTCTTCACGCTGCTGGGCCTTCTCCTGATCGTCAACCAGGGCTACTGGCGGGAGACGACGGAGACGCTGGCACTGGTGCTCGCAGCCACCTCCGTCAGCATGGCCGTCGGCATCCCGCTCGGCATCGCCGCCGCGCGTCGCCCATGGTTCTACGCCTTCCTGCGTCCGGTGCTCGACCTGATGCAGACGATCCCGACCTTCGTCTACCTGATCCCGGCACTGATCCTCTTCGGCCTCGGCATGGTTCCGGGCCTCATCGCCACCGTCATCTTCGCCATTCCCGCGCCCATCCGGCTGACGCGGCTCGGCATCATCTCGACTCCAGACTCGCTCGTGGAAGCCGCGCAGGCCTTCGGGGCGACGCCGGCGCAGGTGCTGCGCAAGGTGGAGCTCCCCTTCGCCACGCCGCAGATCATGGCCGGCCTGACGCAGACGATCATGCTGTCGCTGTCGATGGTCGTCATCGCCGCCCTCGTCGGCGCCAAGGGCCTCGGCGTTCCCGTCGTGCGCGCGCTCAACACCGTCAACGTTTCCATGGGCTTCGAGGCCGGGCTCTGCATCGTGGTTCTCGCCATCATTCTCGACCGCCTGTTCCGCTCGTCCGATGAAGGAGAAGGCGCATGACCGAGGCCGTCGTCTTTCACAACGTCGACATCATCTTCGGCGAGAAGCCGGAACGCGCCATCGCCATGGTCGACGCCGGCAGGACCCGCGACGAGATCGGCAAGGAGACCGGGCTGGTGATGGGCGTGGCCGGCGCTTCGCTGGCCATCCACGAGGGCGAGATCCTGGTGTTGATGGGGCTTTCGGGCTCCGGCAAGTCGACGCTGCTGCGCGCCGTCAACGGACTGGCGCCGGTCGTGCGCGGCGAGGTGCAGGTCCAGACCGCCGGCGACCGGCTCAATCCCTACGCCTGCTCGCCCAAGGCCCTGCGCGAATTCCGCATGCACACCGTCTCCATGGTGTTCCAGCAGTTCGCGCTCCTGCCCTGGCGCACCGTTGCCGACAATGTCGGCTTCGGGCTGGAACTGGCCGGCATGCCGGAGGCCGAGCGGAAGGCGCGCGTCGAGGAACAGCTCGAACTCGTCAACCTGACGCAGTGGTCTGGCCGCAAGGTCAACGAACTCTCCGGCGGCATGCAGCAGCGCGTCGGCCTCGCCCGCGCCTTTGCCACCGGCGCCCCGATCCTCCTGATGGACGAGCCCTTCTCCGCCCTCGACCCGCTGATCCGCACGCGCTTGCAGGACGAACTGCTGGAGTTCCAGCGGCGCCTGAAGAAGACCATCATCTTCGTCAGCCACGACCTCGACGAGGCGTTCCGCATCGGCAATCGCATCGCCATCATGGAAGGCGGCCGCATCATCCAGTGCGGCACCCCGCAGGACATCGTCAAGAACCCGGCCAACCAGTACGTCGCCGACTTCGTGCAGAACATGAACCCGATCAACATGCTGATGGCGCGCGACGTCATGCAGCCGGGACTCGGCGGACCGGCGGTAGGCGTGACGGCGACGGCCAAGCCCGAAACCCCGCTGGTCGACATCCTCGACGCCATGTCCCGGCAGCCGGGCAATATCGGCGTGGTGGAGAATGGCGCGATCGTCGGCATGATCAACGCCCAGAACGTGGTGGAGAGCCTGACGCGCCATCGCCGCCGCGAATGACGGCAAGGCTGCCCCTGCGGGCTGCCCCGTTCGCCGCCCCCTGCCACGGCCATGGTGACGCAGGGGCCCGCCCGGCTTGACTTTGTCCCGCCCCTCGGCTGCAAAGTCGATGACACATCAAGGCGAGGACAGGCCATGACCGGCACGAACGACGACCGACCGAAGGTCCTGCGCGAAACCGACGACGAAGCCCGCAGGCTCGCTCGCGTGCTGTTGCGCTCGGCCCGCAGCGCCTCTCTCGCGGTGCTGGAGCCGGAAACCGGCCACCCCCTGGCGAGCCGCGTGTTGACCGGCCTCGACATCGACGGCGCGCCGGTGATCCTCGTCTCAGCCCTTTCCGTCCACACAAGGGCGTTGCGCGCCGATACCCGTTCCTCCCTGCTTGCCGGCGAGCCCGGCAAGGGCGATCCCCTCGCCCATCCGCGGCTGACGGTGATCACGATGGCGCAGGAGCTCCAGCGCGACACGAAGGAGCATGCCCGCCTGCGCGACCGGTTCGTTCGCCGCCACCCCAAGGCGAAGCTCTATGTCGATTTTCCCGATTTCACCTTCTTCCGGCTGGTGCCGCAACGGGCAAACCTGAACGGCGGGTTCGGCAGGGCCTATGTGCTGTCTGCCGGGGATCTCATGATTCGATCCGCTGTGCGCGAGGCCCTGGCCGACCGCGAAAATGCCGCAATCGAGCACATGAACACCGACCATGCGGAGGCGGCTTCGGTCTACGCAAACCACTATTGCGGCGCGAAGGGGAACAAATGGACCATTTCCGGAATTGATGCTGCAGGGATCGACCTGTCCGCCGGAGATGAATTGAAACGTGTTGAATTCGCAGAAGAACTCACAGACCCCGCGCAACTGCGCACGGTCCTCGCCGATCTCCTGCACAAGGCGCGCGCCGGCAAGGCGTGACACTCCCCCTCCCTGATGCCCCAGACCCCCAATATCTGGCCACTTGATGTGTTCGATTTTGTTTATATGCTAACAGTCATACAGTACGGGACCGCACATATTGAAGTTATACGCATTGAAGGAGTTTCCGATGGACGCCTTTTCTGACAACGAGCAGGCACAGGCCGAAGTTGCAACGAACTTTCTCTCAGCAGTGGCGAATCCCAAGCGCCTGCTGATCCTGAAGGTACTCGTTAGCGGAGAAATCGCCGTAGGCGCGCTCGCACAGAAAGTGGGATTGAGCCAGTCCGCCCTGTCCCAGCACCTGTCCAAGCTGCGCGCGCAGAATCTTGTCACGACGCGTCGGGATGCCCAGACGATCTATTATTCCAGCAAGTCGGACGCCGTCCTGACGATCCTGGGTGCGATCGACAGCATCTACAGCGAGCCGCGACCGAGCGAGAGCAGGCAGTTGCGCTACGCGTGACCGGCTGCACGGCCCTTTTCAACGCCCGGCGGAACACCACCGCCGGGCGTTTTCTTTTGTGGCGGCGCGAAACGGCCGAGGCTTGACGGTGCCGGACGCTTCGATAATTTGACCAACAGGTAAAGAACCCGCCCCGGGGGGACGACCACGCCCATGGAGATCGACATGTCCAACCGCCTGAACACCCCCAACGACATGCGCGCTTTCTGGATGCCGTTCACGGCGAACCGGCAGTTCAAGAAGGAGCCGCGCCTCTTCGTCAGCGCGAAGGACATGTACTACCAGACCCATGACGGGCGGCAGGTGCTGGACGGAACGGCGGGGCTGTGGTGCGTCAACGCCGGCCACTGCCGGCCGAAGATCACCGAGGCGATCCGCGAACAGGCCGGCGAGCTCGATTATGCGCCCGCCTTCCAGCTCGGCCACCCCAAGGCCTTCGAACTGGCCAACCGGCTGGTCGACATCGCGCCCGAGGGCATGAACCACGTACTCTACACCAATTCCGGCTCCGAATCCGTCGACACCGCCCTGAAGGTGGCGCTTGCCTACCATCGTGCGAAGGGCGAAGGCTCCCGCTTCCGCCTGATCGGCCGCGAACGCGGCTACCACGGCGTCAACTTCGGCGGCATCTCTGTCGGCGGCATCGTCTCCAACCGCAAGATGTTCGGCACGCTGCTGACCGGCGTCGACCACATGCCGCACACCCACCTGCCGGACAAGAACGCGTTCACCCGCGGCGAGCCCGAGCATGGCGGCGACCTCGCGACCGAGCTCGAGCGCATCGTCACCCTGCACGACGCCTCCACCATCGCCGCCGTCATCGTCGAGCCGGTCGCGGGCTCCACCGGCGTGCTGATCCCGCCGAAGGGCTACCTGCAGAAACTGCGCGAGATCTGCACCAAGCACGGCATCCTTTTGATCTTCGACGAGGTCATCACCGGTTTCGGCCGCCTCGGCGCACCGTTCGCCGCCCAGTATTTCGACGTCAAGCCCGACATCATCACGACGGCCAAGGGCCTGACCAACGGCGTCATCCCGATGGGCGCCGTCTTCGTCACCTCAGAGATCCACGACGCCTTCATGAACGGTCCAGAGCACCTGATCGAGTTCTTCCACGGCTATACCTATTCCGGCAATCCGATCGCGTCAGCCGCGGCACTCGGCACGCTCGACACCTACAAGGAAGAGGGCCTGCTCACCCGCGCGGCCGAGCTCGCCTCCTACTGGGAGGATGGGCTGCATTCGCTGAAGGACTGCCCGAACGTGATCGACATCCGCAACATCGGCCTGATCGGTGCGATCGAGCTGTCGCCGATCGCCGGCGAGTCCACCAAGCGCGCCTTCTCCGCCTTCCTCAAGGCCTACGAGAAGGGCCTCCTGATCCGCACCACCGGCGACATCATCGCGCTCTCCCCGCCGCTGATCATCGAGAAGCACCATATCGACGAACTGTTCGGCAAGCTGCGGGACGTGCTGATGGACAATATCTGAGCGCGGAATGACGGAATTGGAAGCGGCCGCAGCCGGCCGCTTCTGCTCATCGACGTGGCCGGCGCCCTAACGGGCGATGTCGCGCCGTTTCGCGGCATAGGGCAGGACGAAGAGATAGAGCCCCGTTACGAGCAGAAGGATGAGCGGCACAAGCGCCAGCAGGCCGATCCAGAGCACGGGCTCCTCCATGCCCATGGCGGCGATGTTGGCGATCACGGCAAGCGTGAAGGCGATCGAAATCCAGCGGTGAAACTGTCTTATCCACTTGTTCCAGTTCAAATCGGTCTCCTTTGACTGCAGGGCCGAGCGACCCCGCTTCTTGATGTCCGCCCGACGGCACGACGGCGCCATCCGCGGCCGTCCTCGGACAGGCCGCGTCTGCAAGGGCTGTGGTGCAACGGGAGGGTTTTGCGCCGATGGCGGAGGTCGAACGCCCTCAGTCCAGACGGGTGAGCACGTCTTCGAGTTTGTCGAGGAATTTCGGCCAGCCCATCTTCGCGCCGCCATAGAACATCGGCTGGTCCTGCCGGAAACCGGTTTGCTCCATGCGCAGCATCGTGCCGGTCTCGGTCGGCGTCAGCGTCCAGGTGACGACGCTCTCCAGCGGCGTGGCGTCCCATGTGTAGGACAGGGTCCTGTTCGGCTCGACGGTGCGTACCCGGCATTCCACGGTGCCCCAGTCGGCGCGCAGGCTGAAGGCGTGGCCGACGGCAGGCTTGAATTCGTTCTTCATCAGCCACTCCTCGATGAGTTGCGGTTGCGTGAGCGCGCGCCAGATCTTCTCCGGCGGATGCGGCAGTTCCCGTTCGACGACGACGGAAAGGGTCTTTTCGGCATGTACGTTCATTGGTCCATCCTCTTGAGCAGGTCTTCGAGATCGTCGAACCGGCTTTCCCAGAAGCCGGACATCTGCTGGGTCCAGTCCACCAGGGGGGAGAGCGCTTCGAGCCGGGCACTGTAATGGGTCTGGCGGCCCTGAGGACGGTCGGACACCAGGCCCGCCCGCTTCAGCACGCCGAGATGCTTGGACACCGCCGGCTGCGACACGCCCGCTTCCGCGGTCAACGCCCCCACGGTCTGCTCACTCCGGCGGCACAGCCGCTCGAAGATCGCCCGACGCGTCGGGTCCGCCAGTGCGGTGAAGAGAAGGTCCTGCGCTTCGCTCATCGAAATCCATAACCCGTTGGCTATTGATTAATTCAATAACTCTTCGGTTATGAATATGTCAAGCGGTACGGCGCAGCTTCGATGCCATCGCGACACGGCATCAGAAAATCATCCAGAGGCCTGCTATCGGCAGACGAAGAATCCGGCGGAAGCGTCTATGCTGCGCCGAACGTGTTGCCGCATCAGGAGCTCTCCATGACCACCCTTACCCGTATCGAGAACGCGTTCCTGACGGTCGACGTCTCCCCGCTCGGCGCGGAAATGCAGGCGGTCGCGACGCCGGACGGCAGAAGCTGGCTCTGGAACGGCGACGCCGCCTTCTGGTCCGGGCGGTCGCCGGTGCTGTTTCCGATCGTCGGCAAGGCGCCGGACGATACGCTCGCAATCGACGGCGAGCCCTATCCCATGGGGCAGCACGGATTTGCCCGGCGTCGGGAATTTGCGCTGGCCGCGGCGACGGACACGATGTGCCGCCACGAACTGGCAGCCTCGGAGGCGACGCGCGCCGTCTATCCCTTCGAATTCCTGCTCGCCGTCGAACACAGGCTGGAAGGGCCAACCTTGACCGTCTCCGCCACCGTCTCCAACCGCGGCGACCGGCCGATGCCCTTCGGCCTCGGCTTCCACCCCGCCTTCGTCTGGCCCCTGCCGGGTGCTGCCGGCCGACCGCACACCATCCGCCTCGACAATGGCGGCGAGCCGGTCCTCCGGCGGCTCAGGGACGGCCTGCTCGCACCCGGGGACCTGCCGTCGCCCTTCGCCAAGGGCGCGCTCGTCCTCGATCCCGCCCAGTTCGAGGCCGACGCCATGATCTTTCCCGAAGGCGCCGGCGATGGGCTCACCTATGCCGCCGATGGCGGCCCTGCCCTGAAGTTCCATTTCGACAACCTGCCGAACCTCGCGCTCTGGACCAAGCCCGGCGCGCCCTACATCTGCATCGAGCCGTGGCACGGCATCGCGGCGGAGAACGGCGGTTCGCGCGAGCTGTCGCAGCGCCCCTATGGCACCGTGCTCCAAGCCGACGAAAGCCGGCGCTTCGCCTTCACCGTCACCTTCCCTGCCTGAACGGCAACGGGACCGTCGCACGGGAAATTCGGCAAGCCGGCCCCTTCCCTGCTAGAATTTTCCAAGAGGGATTCGGAGAGACCGTCATGACCGCCACCGGCACCACCCGCCTGGAACGCCTGATCGACCAGGGCACCGGCCGCTCGCCCGCCGACATCGTGCTGAAGGGCGGGCGCTTTTTCGATCTCGTCACCGGCGAACTGGTCGCCTCCGACGTCGCCATCTGCGGCGATCGCATCGTCGGCACCGGCGAGGCCTATGAGGGCCGCGAGGAAATCGATGTTTCCGGCCGCATCGTCGTGCCCGGCTTCATCGACACCCACCTGCATATCGAGAGCTCGCTCGTCACCCCGCACGAGTTCGACCGCTGCGTCCTGCCCTATGGCGTGACCACCGCGATCTGCGATCCGCACGAGATCGCCAACGTGCTCGGCGAAGAGGGCATCCGCTTCTTCCTCGATTCGGCCGAACAGACGATCATGGACATCCGCGTGCAGTTGTCGAGCTGCGTGCCGGCGACGCATCTGGAGACTTCCGGCGCCGACCTGCCGGTCGAAAAGCTGCTGCCGTTTCGCGATCACCCGAAGGTAATCGGCCTTGCCGAGTTCATGAACTTCCCCGGCGTGATCCACAAGGACCCCGGCTGCATGGCGAAGCTCGAGGCCTTCCAGGGTGGCCATATTGACGGTCATGCGCCGCTGCTCTCCGGCCGCGGCCTCAATGGCTATCTGTCGGCCGGCATCCGCACCGACCACGAGTGCACGAGCGCGGAGGAGGCGCTGGAGAAGATCAGGAAAGGCATGCACATCCTCATCCGCGAGGGCTCGGTCTCGAAGGACCTGCTGGCGCTGATGCCGCTCTTCACCGAGCGGCTGTCGCCCTTCATCGCGCTGTGCACCGACGACCGCAACCCCCTCGACATCGCCGAGCAGGGCCATCTCGACCACATGATCCGCACCGCGATCTCCCATGGTCGGGCGCCGCTCGCCGTCTATCGCGCCGCCTCGATCTCGGCGGCGAAGGCCTTCGGGCTGCAGGATCGCGGCCTCGTCGCCCCCGGCTGGCGCGCCGATCTCGTCGTGATCGACACGCTGGAGGACTGCCGGGCCGAAATGGTCTTTGCCGCCGGCCGCCGCGTGACCGACGCGCTCTTTGCGGGTCGCAAGCCCGTTGCCCCGATCGGCCTCGACAGCGTCAGGGCACGGCCGGTCAAGGCCTCGCACTTTGCCGTGCCGGTGACGGAAGGGGAGACGCCGGTGATCGGCGTCATGCCTGGCAAGATCATCACCGAGCATCGTCGCTACCGGCTGCCGGCAAGCGGCAACCAGACGACCGTCGACCTTTCCCGCGACATCATCCGGGTGGCCGTCATCGAACGGCACGGCAAGAACGGCAACCATGCCAACGGCTTCGTCCAGGGCTTCGGCCTGAAGAAGGGCGCGATCGCCTCCACCGTCGGCCACGACAGCCACAACATCTGCGTCGTCGGCGTCAACGAGGACGACATGGCGCTGGCCGCCAACCGGCTGGGCGAAATCCGTGGGGGCTTCGTCGTGGTCGAGGACGGCAGAGTCACAGGCGAGATTGCCCTCCCCGTCGCCGGCCTGATGAGCCTGGAGCCCTACGAGACCGTCCGCGACACGCTGCACCACCTGCGCAAGGCGGCCTTCGCCCTCGGCTCGACGCTGGAGGAACCCTTCCTCCAACTCGCCTTCCTGCCCTTGCCGGTGATCCCGCACCTGAAGATCTCCGACCGCGGAATGGTGGACGTCGACCGGTTCGCACTGATCGGGTGACCGCGATGCCGGTCGTCTTCCGCTTCGAGAAGTTTACGTTCTTCTTCTATTCGAACGAAGGCGACCCGCGCGAACCGGTGCATATCCACGTCCGCGCTGCGGGCGGCGAAGCCAAGGTCTGGCTGGAGCCGACAATCGGGATAGCCGAGAGCCGCGGCTTCAACGCGAGGGAACTCTCTGCTATCATTCGCAAAGTGATCGACAATCGCACCATCATCCAGAGGAAATGGGATGAGCATTTCGGCAACTGAAGTACGCTTCGACGATGATACGATGTGGGTCACACTCGACGATGGCCGCACGCTCGGCGTCCCCCTTGCCTGGTTCCCCCGCCTTCTGGCAGCAACGATGCAACAGCGCCGCGATTTCGAGATCAGTCCCGCCGGTCTTCATTGGGACCATCTGGACGAGGACATCTCGATCGCCGGCCTTCTGGCCGGGCGCGGCGACATGACCCGCAAGCGTCCCGCCGCCTGACGATCATGCCGCAAATTGCGTTCTCGCTATGGTTCGGCAGGCTACAGGCCGAACGCTGGGACAAGCAGATCGAAGGCGACGCCAGGAGCGGCGGCAAGCTGGACCAACTCGCCGACGACGCCATGCGAGATCACCGCGCAGGCCGGACCTTTCGCCTTTGAGGCACTTTGCGAACGCCTCTTTCTGGTGTTCCTACAATGCACTGGGCATTCAGAGCCGCACGCAGGCCATGTCCAGCGGCGCCAGTTCCACCGTGCCATCGGCAACCCTGCCGCCGAAGCCGGGGACGGCGACGGTCTCTCCGAGCGTCATCGATGACGGCGGCGCGAACTCCACCTTTTCCCGCGTCAGGTTGAACACGAACAGGAGCGTCTCGGCGCCTTTTTGCCGCGTAAAGGCCAGCACGTCCTGGTTGGACTTCACGAACGCCAT
The DNA here is from genome assembly GCF_014196765.1 of Mycoplana azooxidifex. GTDB lineage: Bacteria > Pseudomonadota > Alphaproteobacteria > Rhizobiales > Rhizobiaceae > Mycoplana > Mycoplana azooxidifex. The sequence goes on along the minus strand of NZ_JACIEE010000009.1, from coordinate 28,349 downwards.
CTCGCCGTCGAGGAGTGCCGGATGCGCCTTCCGGAAGGCCAGTGTGTCACGGTAGTGGTTGAGCACCGAGCCGGGCACCTTTTCCTGCGTGTCGGCGGCAAGCCGCGCGTGCTCGACCGGCACCGGCAGCCAGGGACGCCCGGCGCTGAAGCCCGCATGTGGCGCGTCCACCTGCCAGGGCATCGGCGTGCGGCACCCGTCGCGGCCCTTGAAGGCGGGCCAGAAGCGGATGCCGTAGGGATCGCGCAGGTCCTCGAAGGCGAGTTCGGCTTCCGGCAGGCCGAGCTCCTCGCCTTGGTAGAGGCAGATCGTGCCGCGCAACGTCGAAAGCAGCGTCGCGGCCAGCCGCGCCACCCGCTCGCGTTCCTCCGGCGCGTCGATGAAGCGGCTGACATGGCGCTCGACGTCGTGGTTGGAGAACGCCCAGCAGACCCAACCGTCCGTCACCGCCTTCTGGAACCCCTCCACGCATTTGCGGATGTAGGACGCGGAGAAATCCGGCCCCAGCAGGTCGAAGGTGTAGCACATGTGCAGCTTGTCGCCGCCGCTGGTATACTCCGCCACCGTCTTCAGCGAGCGCGCGCCGTCGCCGACCTCGCCGACCGCGGTGCGGCCTTCGTAGCTGTCGAGAAGCGCGCGCACGCGCTTGAGGAAGCCGACGTTCTCCGGCTGCGTCTTGTCGTAGCGGTGCGCCTGCATGCCGTAGGGATTGACGTCGGGTGCGTCGAGCCCCGCCTCGTCCGAGTCCGGCTCGTGCGGCGGGTTGTCCCTGATCTTCGCATCGTGGAAATAGTAGTTCGCCGTATCCAGCCGGAAACCGTCGACGCCGCGGTCGAGCCAGAAGCGCATCGTCTCCAGCAACGCCTCCTGGACGTCCGGATTGTGGAAGTTGAGGTCCGGCTGCGAGGTGAGGAAGTTGTGCATGTAGTACTGCCGGCGCACGCCGTCCCATTCCCAGGCGGGACCGCCGAAGACCGACAGCCAGTTGTTCGGCGCCGTGCCGTCCTTCTTCGGCTCGGCCCAGACATACCAGTCCGCCTTGTCGTTGTCCCGGCTCGAGCGGCTCTCCTTGAACCATGGGTGCTGGTCGGACGTATGCGAGATCACCTGGTCGATGATGACCTTGAGCCCGAGGCCGTGGGCCTCCGCCAGCATGTCGTCGAAATCGGCGAGCGAGCCGAACATCGGATCGACGTCGCAATAGTCGGAGACGTCGTAGCCCATGTCCGCCATCGGCGACTTGAAGAACGGCGACAGCCAGATCGCGTCGACGCCGAGGGAAGCGATGTGCGAGAGCCGCTGCGTCACCCCTTTCAGGTCGCCGATGCCATCGCCGGTCGTATCCTGGAACGAGCGCGGATAGACCTGGTAGATCACCGCGCCGCGCCACCAGTCGGCTGCGGAGGTCTTTGAGATGGCCATGGAAAACTCCCCGGAAATGATGCGCGCCCTGACTGTATCCTGACTGTGTAGCGGGGACGGTGGGACGCGTAAACAGCCAAACGGACGCGCCTGATCGATGCCGTTGCGGCCTGCCGACGTCCGCGCCTTTATGCCTCCTGCGGTTGACGCCGGCGGCGCAGGGCTTGATGATGGCGCGCAACTGGGCCTGGAGCAGACCGACGGAGCCGCCTTTGCGCCGCCACCATGGCCACCATCCGGCAAGACTTGTGCCGAACGACACCTGCCGCCAGGTTCCGCGTCCCGCCGGCCGCCGCCCGGGCGCGAAACGCCTGTCCCATTCCCGGAGGCGACCGCATGGCTGATCGCACCATCTCCCTGACGCTTGCCGAGATCTCGACGCTTGCCGCCGCTGCGCTGGTGCGGGCTGGCGCCAGCGAAGCACTCGCGCGCTCGTTGGCAAGGGCGATCGTCGCCGCCGAAGCGGCCGGCAAGCCCGCACTCGGACTGGCGCACCTGCCCGACTATCTCGATGCGCTCGACTGCGGCCGCATCGACGGCCGCGCCGAACCCTTGCTCACCTCGCCGGTTCCTGCGCTGACGCGATGCGACTGCCGTGGCGGGATCGCCCAGCTCGGCTTCGACACCGCCTTCGAGGAGCTGGTGTCGAAGACCCGCATCTTCGGCCTGACGGTCTACGCCTCGCACAACAGCTTCACCACCGGCGAGCTCGGCTGGTATGTCGCCCGCCTCGCAGCGGAAGGCCTCGTCGCGTTCGCCGCCACCAACGGCCCGGCCCTGATCGCAGGCGCCGGCGGCACGAAGCCGGTCTACTGCACCAACCCGCTCGCCTTTGCCGCACCGCGCGCAAACGGCCCGCCTCTCGTCATCGACCAGGCATCGAGTGCCACGGCCTTCGTCAAGGTCCGGGAAGCGGCCGAACGCGGTGGGACCATTCCGGAGGGCTGGGCGCTCGACGCCGAGGGCCGGCCGACCACCGACCCGAACGCGGCGATCAAGGGCGCGCTTCTCGCCTTCGGCGGCGCGCGCGGCGCCAATATCGCGCTGATGGTCGAGGTGCTGGCGGCGGGGCTGACGGGCGCCAACTGGTCGCTCGACGCACCCGACTTCCAGTCGGGCGACGAGACGCCGGGCGCCGGTCTCTTCATCCTCGCGATCGCGCCCCAGTTCCTGGCCCGCGATTTCGAAACCCGGCTCGCCCGGCAGCTGGAGCGGCTTTCGGCGGACTATGGCGTCCACATCCCCGGCGAGGCGCGCGCCCGCGCCCGCCGGCGGACCGGCGGCAGCGGCGTCACCTTGCCCCTTGCCCTGTTTGACAGTATCTCCTCCTTCCGACGCAGATAGGGAGGCGAATTTCATGGCAGGCAAGCTGCTCGCGATAGGCGAATGCATGGTGGAACTGATGCAGGCGGATGGCGGCCTGATGCGCAAGAGCTTCGCCGGCGACACCTTCAACACCGCCTACTATGCCCGCCTGTACCTGCCCGCCGACTGGTCGGTCGATTATTTCACCGCCGTCGGCCGTGACAAGATCTCAGACGAGATGCTGGCCTTCATCGAGAGCAAGGGCGTCGGCATCGGCCGCATCGCGCGCATCGAGGGCCGTTCGCCGGGCCTCTACATGATCCACCTGAACGACGGCGAACGCAGCTTCTCCTACTGGCGTTCGGCCTCCGCGGCAAAGCTGCTCGCGCGCGACGCCGATCGGCTGCGCGAGGCGATCGAGGCATCGGACATCGTCGTCTTCTCGGGGATCACGCTGGCGATCCTCTCGCCCGAGGATGTCGATACGCTCCTGGCGGAACTCCGCCGCGCCAGGGCCGCCGGCAAGCTCGTGGCCCTCGACCCCAATATCCGCGCCCGCCTTTGGGACAGCCCCGAGCGCATGCGCGAGACGATCAGCGAAGGTGCGCGGGCCGCCTCGCTGGTGATGCCGAGCTTCGACGACGAGGCCACCCATTTCGGCGACGCCTCGGTCGCAGCGACGATCGCCCGCTACCGCGCGCTCGGCGTCGCCGATATCGTCGTCAAGGACGGCGCGGACGGCGCCACCCTCGCCTTTGGCGGCGCGACCACGCACGTCCCCTCAGCGCGCGTAGATGCCATCGTAGATACCACGAGTGCCGGCGACAGCTTCAACGGCAGTTTCCTCGCCCGCTACATCGTCACCGGCGACGCTCCCGAAGCCGCCCGCTTCGCCGCCGACATCGCCGCTGCCGTCATCCAGCATCATGGAGCGCTGGTGGCGCGGGAGAAGCTGCCTAGCTGACCTTGAATGCGACTCATTGAAATGTCTTAGTAACTAAATCAGTCTTCTCCAAAGACAACCCGTCTTTGTACATCGGCTGCCTGGCTCGCAAAATCGACACTATAGAAAATTGAACTCGATATCAGAAGTGCGTCAACAAGAGAGACGATATTGTCTTTGGCATAGGCGCAACCAGTTGAAACTACTAAATCAGCCAACTTGTTCACCTCATCAATCGTCTTTTCGTCCAATCTGTGGAATGACGGATAGATCTGGTCGCATATTTTCCCGCCTTCCTTTATCAATTCATGGTCTAGATCAAAAAAATACGTTGCTCTCGCTCGTGTCTCCGATCGCGCTCCACCATGCTTCTCTCCCCACCTGGAAAACAAGCCTGCAGCCCAAGTATTGACTGGAACCAAACCGCGCACGCCGTCGAGTGCTTCAACTTTGTATACGATTGAGTAGACACGGTTTCCGCTGAGAGGTGACGTCAATGCAAAGGAATAGCTTTGGCGGATACCCTGCGCACTACTCTCATGCGATATGGAAAGCGTTTGCAAATATGGAGTTTTCGCTTTCGCGGACAGAGAAGGATCATTTCGATTATTTGTGGCGCGTTTGCGCTCCGAACGAGCCCACGTAGGATAGCGCGATTGGATCACCTTCTCGAGCTCGCCAACGGACATACCAAAGGCAAAAAGCGAACTAGGCATTAAATCAGCCAAGCCAAGCTCTTGCGAGCCTGCCTCCGTGAAATTGGGGGTTCGCGAACTGGAAAACGCCTGAAGGAATGATGCGAGGAAAACCAGTACGGCAAGAACTGCAGCCCTAGGCACCGTAACTCTCCCGGTCAATACGGACGCGGCAGCGATAGTAGAAACATCTCAAGAGAGCAACCTTAACGATCTCCCATTTCCTGCAAAAGCGCCGGCAAAGGAAGCCGATTACAAGTCAGGTCAGACCGTTCCACTTGAGCGAAGCCATACGGAGTAACAATCCACGACCACCGATGGTGCAGCGAGCACGCTAGCACCATCTCCCCGCGTTGGGTCGCTCTAGTCCGTGTGCTGCACGCCCAGCAGCCTCAGCGCCGCTTCTTCTTCGGCTCGAACGGGTTTTCCGACGCCTTGAAGTGGATGCGGATCGGTACGCCCGGCAGGTCGAAGTCGTTGCGCAGGCCGTTCGTCAGGTAGCGGACGTAGGACTCCGGCAGCGCCTCCGGGCGCGTGCACGAGATCATGAAGCCCGGCGGACGGGCCTTCACCTGGGTCATGTACTTCAGCTTCAGCCTTCGACCGGAGACGGCCGGAGGCGGATGCTGGATCTGCTGTGCCTCCAGCCAGCGGTTCAGCTTGGCGGTCGAGACGCGGCGGTTCCAGACGCGGTCGGTATCGATGATCGACTGCATCAGCTTGTCGAGTCCGCGGCCGGTCTGGCCGGAGATCGGCACGGCGCGGATGCCGCGCGCCTGCGGCAGCAGCCGCTCGGTCTTCTCGCGCAGTTCGGCCAGCACCGCCTGCTGATCCTCGATCAGGTCCCATTTGTTGAAGGCGAGCACCGCCGCCCTGCCTTCGCGCAGGACGAGGTCGACGAGTTGCAGGTCCTGCTTCTCGAACGGGATGGTCGCGTCGAAGACGATGACGACCGTCTCGGCGAAGCGGATCGCGCGCAGGCCGTCGGCGACCGAAAGCTTCTCCAGCTTCTCCTGCACCCTCGCCTTGCGGCGCATGCCGGCGGTGTCGAACATCTTGATGGTGCGGCCGCGCCATTCCCAATCCACCGAGATGCTGTCGCGCGTGATACCGGCCTCCGGGCCGGTCAGGAGCCGGTCCTCGCCGAGGAAGCGGTTGATCAGCGTCGACTTGCCGGCGTTGGGTCGGCCGATGATCGCCACCCGCAGCGGCTTGGTCTCGTCATAGGCCGGCTCTTCCTCTTCCGCCTCGCCCTCGGCGTCGGGTGCGGCCTGCGGCACGTCCACGTTGGTAACGGCTTCGTCCTCCTTCGGCGGGAAGGCGCGCTCCTCGCCGAGCGCGGCGACAATGGCGTCGCGCAGGTCGATCATGCCCTGGCCGTGCTCGGCCGAAATCGGCGTCGGATCGCCGAGACCGAGCGTGAAGGCATCGTAGAAGCCGGCGTCGGAATCGCGTGCCTCGGACTTGTTGGCGACGAGAACCACCGGCTTGCCGTGGCGGCGCAGCATCTCGGCCAGCGCCTGGTCCACCGGCGTCAGGCCAAACTTGGCGTCGACGACGAAGAGCGACAGGTCAGCCTCGTCGATTGCCGCTTCGGTCTGCGCGCGCATGCGGCCCTGCAGCGTCTCGGGGGCGGCCTCCTCGAGACCGGCGGTATCGACGACGCGGAAGCGCAGGTCCACCAGCTTCGCCTCGCCCGGTCGGCGGTCGCGGGTCACGCCCGGCGTGTCGTCGACGAGCGCGAGCTTCTTGCCCACCAGCCGGTTGAACAGCGTGGACTTGCCGACATTGGGGCGCCCGACGATGGCGACGGTGAAGCTCATGGGACGTTCCGTTCCGGTTTGAGCCGCGCGAAGGCGCGGCGTCAGGAGGCCTTGCCGCTGGCGGCGATCAGGTCGAGCAGCATCTGGGCACGGTTGGAGAGGTTGCGCGGCGCCTCGGCATCGTTGACGACCTGCTCGAGCCATTCCTTGGCGCGGGCGAAGTCGCCGGCCTTGTAGGCCGAAAGACCCAGCACCTCGCGCGCCGAATGGCGCATCGGGCTCGACGCGTTCGTCAATTGCTCGGCCTCGGCTGCGACCTGCTCGTAGGTGCCCGTGTCGACCAGCAGATAGGCAGCGCGCAGGCGGGCGGCATCGCGGATGGCCTGCGGCACCGAACCGTCATTGGCGATCGCGGAGAACGCCGTGACCGCGCCGGCGGCATCGCCGCCCTCCGCCAGGAGCGAGGCGGAGCGCATGCGAGCCAATACCGGATAGGCGCCGAAGCCTTCCTGCTCGAGCGCAGCCAGTTGCTTCTGGCCCTCGTCCTTGTCGCCCTCGCGGATCTGCGTCAGCGCGGAGAGGAACTTGTCGCCGGCAGCCGATGCCTCGCGCTCGCGCCAGTATTCGTAGCCGACCTTGCCGATCGTGCCGAGGACGAAGAGAACCGCGACAGCGATGAGAACCCGGCCGAAGCGCCGCCAGAAGGCGCGCACCTGGTCGGAGCGAAGCTCCTCGTTGACTTCGCGGATAAAGCTGTCGTCCTGGTTTGCCATTATCGGTTCCGGCTTTCACTCGTGAATTTGTTTTTCGCGCTTCTACCCGATTTTTGGCGCGTTGTAAGGGGGCAGCGCGATTTCGCGCCGCCCTCGCCGATCCAAAGCGAAAAAACCGGTCAGGCCAACGGCGCGACGCCGATCAGGAGTTCGTGCAGTTTCAGCACGATTGCCGCGTAGAGCGCCACGCCGACAACGATGGCGATCACGTCATAGCGAGCGGAAACGAAGACCGGCAGCTTCGTCTGCCCGGATGCGATCCGCTTCTTCAGCGAGATGCGAAGGACGACCGCCCAGGCGAGGATCGCCAGGAACAGCACCACCGAATAGCTCTCGCCGTTGGCGAGCAGGTGCGCGAGCGCCCAGATCTTGATGGCCACCAGCAGCGGGAATTTCAGCTTCGTGCGGATGTATCCCGCCGGCAGGAAGCCTGCGACCAGACAGATCGAGGCGATCAGCATCAGCGTCAGCGCGATGTGCGCCGTGAATGCCGGCGGATGGTAGAGCATGGTCCCGGCGTTCTGGCGCGCGTCGGCGAAGCCATAGACCATCATCGCCGCGCTCAGGAGCGAAACGATGCCATGGATCGCCATGAAGGCCGGCTTGCCGAGGCGGTCGATTGCGGCGGCACGAAGGCCCGGCGCAAACGGGCGAACGAGATGCGTGGCGATGAAGAGTACGATGCCCGCAACGAGTAAAGTCATGGAATTCCGCCTTTCGTCATGGAAATGCGATCTGAGACCGTCACGCTGGGATAACGCCGCCTTCGGCCAAATTCCAGTGCGATCATGGCTTCGCCGCATTCACAACCGATGAAGGCCCGTTGCAAATTGTCGCGGTGCCCATGTTTCGATCAAGTCTTTCGACCGTCCTTGCCCTTTCCTTTGCCAGTTTTCCGGCCCTCGCGCAGTCGCCGCGGGACCTGGCGGAAAACGCGCCCGAGCAGCTGGTCGTCGTCTCCTTCGACGGTGCCCACGACAACCGGCTGTGGACACAGAGCCGCGAAATGGCGAAACGCACCGGCGCGCATTTTACCTATTTCCTCTCCTGCACCTTCCTGATGACGAAGGAGAACCGCAAGAGCTACCAGGCCCCGCACCACCAGCGCGGCAGGTCGAACGTCGGCTTCGCACCGGACAACAAGGACGTCATCACCCGGCTCGAGCACATCTGGCAGGCCCGCGCCGAGGGGCACGACATCGGCAGCCATGCCTGCGGCCATTTCGATGGTTCGAAGTGGAGCACCGACGAGTGGAAGCAGGAGTTCGACTTCTTCCGCAACACGCTGCGCGACGCCTGGCAGAACGCCGGCGTGCCCGAGCGCGAGCCGGTGGAATGGCGAAATTTCGCCGAAAAGGACATCATAGGTTTCCGCGCGCCCTATCTCGCCGCCGGATCCCCCCTGAACGCGGCGCTGCGCGATTTCGGCTTCCGCTACGACGCGAGCCAGGTTTCCAAGGGACCGGCACTGCCGACCGAGAGCGACGGCCTCGTGCACTTTTCCCTGCCGCTGATCCCCGAGGGTCCCTCCGCCAAGCCGGTGATCGGCATGGACTACAATCTGTTCGTCCGCCACTCGCTCGGGATCGAGGACAAGAAGCGCAGTGCGGCCTTCGAGGAACGGGCGCTCTCCGCCTTCCGCGCCGCGTTCGAAAAACAATACTCCGGCGACCGGATCCCGCTCCAGCTCGGCTTTCATTTCGTCGAGATGAACGGTGGCGCCTACTGGCGCGCGCTCGATCGCTTCCTCACGGAAGTCTGCCCCAGGCCCGGCGTCGCCTGCGTCAGCCAGCGCGAGGCGATGGACCTCCTGGCCAAACGGACGAAGGCGGCCAAGGCCGCCTCCGAAACGCTCTGACGCTGCCAGTACCGTCTTACTGCGCCATCTCCTCGACCCCGCCGGCGGCGATGAACTCTTCGTCGATCGACGGCAGCGGCCTGTCGTCCATCGCCGCCTCGAAGGCCCGCAGGCGCTTGTAGATCGAGATCAGCTCGATGACGGTCGGCCAGGAGTTGACGAGGTACTGGAACGAATTGGTCACCTGCGAGAACGCGCCCTGGATCTGCTGCATCAGGCCGAAGGTGATCGTGGCGCCGACGACCGACGGCAACAGCAGGAACAGCGAGAATATGACGTCGGTCTGCAGGTAGAAATAGCGGGCGACGTTGAAATACATGTAGTGGAAATAGAGCCGGAAATAGTTCTTCCGGACATTGTCGAACAGCTCGACGACCGTCGGCGGCTGGGCGCGGTCGGCATGGTCCTCGCCATAGACGAGTTCCTTGCGGTAGGCCGCCTCGACGCGCTGGTTGCGGAACTCCAGCCCCGGCAGCTTGACGCCGACGACGGCGAGCAGCACCGTTCCGAAGATCGACCAGAAGATCGCCGCCGTCACCAGCGGATAGGGAATGGCGCCGACGATCGGCAGTTCCGTGATGGTGGCCGAAAGCGCGTGCAATACCGGCAGGAAGGCGATCAGCGTCATGAAGCTATCGACCAGCCGGATGCCGAGACCTTCCACGGTGCTGGCAAAGCGCATCGTATCTTCCTGGATACGCTGCGAGGCACCCTCGATATGGCGCACCTTCGGCCAGACCGAGGTATAGAAGTTGTTCATCGCGTTGCGCCAGCGGAAGACGTAGTGGCTGGTGAAGAAGGCGATCAGGACGCCGGTGACGATCGAAATCGTGGCGAGCTGGAAGAAGATCAGGACGTAGCCGTACAGTTCGTCATAGCTGACCGTATTCGGCGCCTTCAGCGCCTCGATGATCCGGTCATAGGTCGGGCGGCGCCAGTTGTTGACCGCTACGCTGATGTCGACGGAAAAATAGACCGTGAACAGCAGGAAGGCCGAACCCCAGACGGACCAGAGCCGCCACGGCTGGTCGGTCGCACGCACCTGCCAGAAGCCGCAGAAGATCACGATCGAGGCGATGAAATACAGATAGAACCAGATCGAGGCGGTGGTGAAGAAGTGGCCGATGCCGATCGGCACCTCCTGCCCAGGCGCCAACGGCGGCAGGCCCAGCGAAGCGCCGAGGCTCTCGCCGAAACTGTACCAGAACGCAACGACCACGAACGTCCAGATCAGGGCGGACAGGAAGAACTTTTTCGGTTCGGGAAAGAAGGAATGAAACAAGGCGATCGTCTCTCGTTGCGGGAACGGTTGCTCCGCTCCGGTTCGCGCGGAAACTAAAGCAGTTTCCGCACAGCAACAATCGCCGGGGCCGTGGATTACCGAGATTTAATCAAGTCGTGATCGCGGGCGGCAAGTGTTGCAAGCGCTGCGATCGCCAGCACGGCGGCCGCAAGCAGGCTCGGCAGGCCGTAGCCGCCCGACAGGCCGGCGAGCCAGCCGGCGGCGAGCGGCCCGATGATCTGGCCGACGCCGAAGGCCGCCGTCATCATGGCAAGCGACCGGCGCGGGCTCTCCGGCGCCATGGTGCGACCGAGCTGGAGGCCATAGGCGGTGACCACCATGAAGGTCGCCCCCAGCAGGAAGCCACCGACGAGAACGGATGCCGGCGCCGGCAGCACGACCGTCGCCGCAACACCGAGCGCCTCGAGCACGAGCGCCGCACGATAGACCCCGAGGGTGCCGAGACGTCGGTCGAGCGCCTTCCAGACAAAGAGCGACAGCGCCGCCGTCAGGCCGGTGAGGAACCAGGTGAGGCCCTCGAGCAGGTGGCCACCGCCGCCCTCGCGGGCCATCGCGACGATGAAGGTGGCGGTGACGACGTAGCCGATGCCGAACAGCCCGTAGCTCAGCGTGAGCGCCACGAGCGGCCGTCTCCAGACAAGCTGCGGCTCGGGCCGGACCGGGCCGCCCCTGCCGCCGCGCGGCAGGAAGGGTCCGATCGCAGCAAAGGCGAGCGCGGCAAAGGCGGCCGCGACGAACCAGTCCAGCCGCCAGCCCGGCACTCCGGCAGGATGGAGCGAGGCAAGCCCCAGCACGAGCAGGGACGACAACGCGATCCCCGCGCCGACGCCGGAAAAATAGATGACGGGGACGCGCCGATCGCCCGCCGCAAGCCCGTGCGAAAGGACGATGGCGGAGGTGAAGACCATGCCGAGCGCACTGGCGAGCCCGGCGAGGAAACGGATGACGATGAAGGCGGGGATGGTGCCGGCAAAGCCCATGGCCGCAAGCAGCACCGCATTCGCCGCCAGCGCAGCCAATGCCAGCGAGCGCTCGCGTCCGGCCGCCCAGCCATAGGCCGCCAGGACGGCGCCTGCGAGATAGCCGGCGAAATTGGCAGCGGCGATCAGGCCGCTCTGCGCCGGATCAAGGTGCAGGTCCGCCATCATCGCCGGCAGGACGGGCGTATAGAAGAACCGGCCGAACCCCATCAGGGACGCGAGCGCCAGCCCGCCCGCGATCGCCACGAGGACCGGATGGGGATGGAACGGTTTGGAGACATGCAGCATGCCGCCGTCCTATTGCAGCGCAGCATGTGGCGTCAAACGACTAAAACTGATCGATCGACGATAATTTCTGAAGGCCGACGATGCGCCCCTGGCCTCAGCCCGGCAGCGTCAGGATCAGCGGCCCGTTTCTCGTCGCCACCACGGTATGCTCGAACTGGACGGTCGGTGCACGCGGGTCGCTGTAGAGCGTCCAGTCGTCGTCGCCGTTCTCCGCCCAGTTGGCACCGAGCGACAGGAACGGTTCGACGGTGAAGACGAGGCCCTCGCTCATCAGCCGCTTCTCGCGCGGATCCGGCCAGGTGGCAATCTCCGACGGTTCCTCGTGCAGCGAGCGCCCGACCCCGTGGCTGGCGAGGTTGGTGATCAATGTATAGCGGTTCTTGCGCGCAAACGTGCCGATGGCGTTGCCGATCGCCGACAGCGGCCTGCCGGCCTTGACCTCCTTCAGCCCCACCCACATCGCCCGCTTGCCGTCGCGGCAGAGCCGGTCCACGTTCGCAGCGACGCGGCCGACCGTGAACGAAGCGCCGGTATCGGCGAAATAGCCGCCGAGTTCGGCGGAGACGTCGATGTTGACGAGGTCGCCCTCGGCGATGACGCGATCGCCGGGGATGCCGTGCGCGACTTCCTCGTTGACGCTGATGCAGGTGGCACCGGGAAACTCGTAGCAGCTTTCGGGTGCCGAGCGGGCACCGGCCTCCTCCAGCATCCGCCGGCCGATCAGGTCCAGTTCCACAGTCGTCATGCCCGGGCGGATGGCCGCGCCCATGTGCTGCAGGACGTTGCCGCAGAGGCGGCCGATCGCCTGCATGCCGCGCAGGTCTTCGTCGTTGTTGAGGGTCATCGTATCTCGCTTTCGGCGCGCTCCATACCACGGAGGAGCCGCGGGGGCCATGCCTCAGGCGCGCGGCGTCTCCGCCGCAAGCGCCTCGCGCACCAGCGGCGCGACCTTCGTGCCGTAGAGTTCGATGCCGCGCATGATCTGCTCGTGCGGCATCAGGCCGATCGCCATCTGCAGCACGAAACGGTCGTTGCGGAAGAGCCGGTGATGGGCGACGATCTTGGCTGCGACCGTTTCCGGATCGCCGAGGAACAGGTGTCCTTCCGGCCCGGTCGCGAGGTCGAACTGCGCCCGGCTCGTCGGCCCCCAGCCGCGCTCGGCGCCGATCCGGTTCATCACTGCGGTCTGCGGCCCGAAGAACCGGTCCGCCGCCGCCTCGAACGTGTCGGCGATGAAGCCGTGCACGTTGATGCTGGTCTTCAGCTTTGCGAGGTCCTGCCCGGCGCGGCCTGCGGCCTCGCGATAGAGATCGAACAGCGGCGCATAGCGCGCAGGCGTGCCGCCGATGATCGCCAGCGCCAGCGGCAGGCCATGGGCCGCAGCCCGCACCACCGATTGCGGCGTGCCGCCGACGGCGATCCAGATCGGCAGCCGGCCATGGACCGGTCGCGGATAGATGCCGAGCCCCGGGATCGGCGACCGCGTCTCTCCGCTCCAGGAAACCTTCTCGCTTTCGTTGATCGCCAGCAGCAGGTCGAGCTTCTCCTCGAACAGCTTGTCGTAGTCCTCCAGGTCGTAGCCGAACAGCGGGAAGGATTCGATGAAGGAGCCGCGGCCGGCCATGATCTCCGCGCGCCCGTTCGAGATCAGGTCGAGCGTCGCATACTGCTGGAAGACGCGCACAGGGTCGTCGGAGGAAAGCACGGTCACCGAACTGGAAAGCCGGATGGTCTTCGTCCTCGCCGCCGCCGCCGCGAGGATGACCGCCGGGGCGGAGGCTGCGTAGTCCGGACGGTGGTGCTCGCCGATCCCGAACACGTCGAGACCGACCCGGTCGGCAAGCTCGATCTCCTCGAGAAGCTCGCGCACGCGCCGCTCCCCTTCCATGCCGCGGTCGGCAGCATTGGGATCGACATCGGCAAAGGTGTGAAGGCCAAGTTCCATGAGCGTGTTTTTCCGGATGTTCGGTCGTTGCGGACGATAGGGGGACGCAGCGCGCCTGCAAAGGCCGGAAATGGAAACAGAGCGTTCCGCAGGCCCTGCACCGACGTAATTCGGTCAACACCGACCCTCCCGCCCTGGGTTCCTCCCCGAGCGCGCGCCCGCCGGGACCGATGTCCGCCGCTACCGGCAGTCCCTTGACCATCCGTGATCGGTCATGGCAAGGGTCTGGCCGACGTCGCCGCGCCTTTGTCGGCCCTCTCTTTCGTTCCGGGACAATTCGTTGCGCATCATCTCGCTATCCACGATTCCGCCGCGCTTTGCTACCCTCGGCCCGACGCTGGAAAGCCTCGTCGCCCAGAAGGCCGAGATCGATGAAGTGCGCCTCCATATCCCCCTGCGCTACCGCCGCTTTCCCGACTATGACGGCGCGCTGCCGCAGGTCCCGGATGGCGTGAGGATCGTGCGTCCGGACACAGACCTCGGCCCGGCCTCGAAGGTCCTGTTCACGGCGAGGGAGCTTCGCGGCAAGCCGGCGCAGATCCTCTTTTGCGACGACGACAAGGTGTTCGCCCCCACCTGGGCCGGCGATCTCCTCGCCGTCCAGGCGACCCGACCCAGCGAATGCGTGGCCCTGAACGGCAAGGCCGTCCCGTCCCATCGCGGCAAGCCGGGCCCCTTCCAGCCGAAGGCGGTGCGAACCGGCAAGCTCGACCTGCCGCTGCGCGCGCGGCGGCTGGCCCACAGGGTCCGCACGGCCGTGCTGCGCCAGGACGCGCCGCGCCCGATGCGCCGCCCGATCGCCCGGTCCGGCTATGTCGACATCCTCCAGGGGCTCGGCGGCGTCGTCGTGCGCCCCGATTTCTTCGACGACACCGCCTACGACATCCCCGATGCCGTATGGACGGTCGACGACGTCTGGCTCTCCGGCCTGCTGGCGTGGAAGGGTATCCCGATCTGGCTGCCCGCCGGCATCGAGGAACCGGTGACGACCGGCGCCCACGACATCGATTCCCTTTACCGCTCGACGATCGAGGGCATCACCCGCAAGGACGCGAACCGCGCCTCGGTCGCCTACATGCAGGAGCGCTTCGGCATCTGGAAGTAGGCCATCCGGGCTTGGCTGGGCACGGGTTCAGAACGCCCAAGGATCGAGCAGTTCGAGGTCCATGCCGGCAAAGTCGCGCAGGTTCCGTGTCACCAGAACGAAATTGCTTGCCGCCGCGGTCGCTCCGATCAATCCGTCGCGAAAAGGCCGTGGGTCGGGCACGGAAAACCGCGCGCAGTGGAGTGCGACCAGATGGTCCACCGCAAGGATACGGCCGTCGAAGGCAGGCAGGACGGCCTCGTTCAGCCATCGGCGCAGGGCCGCGCCCTGCCGGGCGTCCCGCCGTTCCTTCTGCAGCACGCCGAGTTCCAGTTCGAGGATCGAAATGGCAGAGAGATAGAGCTGTGCCGGCGCCACCGTCTCCGACCAGCGCAGGACGGCCGGATCGGCGCGTCCCGCCGCCTTCTTGCGCAGTTCGGATACGACATTGGTATCGAGCAGATACATCAGTCGAATTCCGCCGGGCGCAGAGCCGCATCGCCGAGTTTCGGCGCCTCGAACTCGACATCCTCGCCGCCGGGCATGGCCAGCAGATCGGCGATGGTTCCGCTGCGACGCGCCAATCGGTTATAGTCCTCGATCGACAGCAGCACGTGCGCCGCCCGCCCCCGATCGGTGATGAAGACGGGGCCGCGTTCCGCCGCCTTCTTTGCCCGGCCTGTATCCTGGTTGAATTCCCGGCTCGTCATGCGCGCCATGCAGCACCTCCATTTGTAGGAACATTACTACAAAGGCAGGCGCAGTGCAATTCCGGCGGGCTCAGAGCGTCGTGCCGGCGGTGACGTCGCGCGCCAGCCCGTCGAGGTGCTGGCGGATATGGGCGGCTTCCGCCGGCGTCGTCGCAAGGGCGATCGCGCGCTCGAAGGCGGCATGCGCCTCGCGATTGCGGCCGAGCTGCTTCAGGAGCCCGCCCCTCAGCCCGTGGAAATAGAAATATCCCGAAAGCCGGTCTTCGAGCGGTTCGATCAGGTCGAGCGCCGCCTGTGCGCCCTGCCGCCTGGACACGGCAACGGCCCGGTTCAGCGTCACGACCGGCGACGGCTGCAGCCGTTCGAGCGACTGGTAGAGCAGGTCGATCTCCTCCCAGTCGGTCTCCTCGGAGCGTTTCGCGCGCGCATGCAGTGCGGCGATCGCCGCCTGGATCTGGTAGGGCCCCGGCGCGCGGTGGCGAAGGGCCTTGTCGATCAGCGCCAGCGCCTCGCGGATCATCCGCTGATCCCAGAGGCTGCGATCCTGATCCTCCAGGAGCACGATCCCGCCCCCGGCGTCGAACCGCGCCTTCAGTCGTGAATGCTGCAGGAGAAGCAAGGCCGTCAGCCCCATGATCTCCGGCTCGGATGGAAACAGCCGCAGAAGCAGCCGGCAAAGCCGGATCGCCTCCTCGCAGAAGGGGGTGCCGGCGCGCTGGTTCCCGCCGGCGGAATAGCCTTCGTTGAAGACGAGGTAGATCATCGCCGCGACGGCGCCGAGCCGGGCCGCGCGGGCCGAAGCATCCGGCGCCTCGAACGGCAGGCCGGCAGCCGCGATCCTCGCCTTGGCACGGGTGATGCGCTGTTCCATCGCCGCCTCCGAGACGAGGAAGGCGCGAGCGATCTGGTGGACCGAAAGCCCGGAGACGATGCGCAGCGCCAGCGCGATCTGCTGCGTCGCCGGCAGTTCGGGATGGCAGCAGACGAACAGAAGCCGCAGGATGTCGTCGCGGTAATGCGATCCGTCCAGCCGCTCGGCGAGGTCGCCCTCGACGTCCTCCAGGTCGGACAGCGTCTCCTCCGGCGGCAGCGGCTCCTGCCGCGCCCGCTTGCGCAGGCTGTCGATGCCGCTGTTGCGGCCGACGAAGATCAGCCAGGCGACCGGGTCGCGCGGCGGCCCCTTGTCCGGCCAGGTGCGCACGGCCCTGAGGCACGCTTCCTGAAAGGCTTCCTCCGCGAGGTCGAGGTCGCGGAAGTAGCGCAACAGCGCCCCCATCGCCTGCGGGCGGGCGGAGGAAAGCGCGAGGTCGATCCAGGAGAGTTCGCTCACAACGGGTCCAGTGCTCCACCGGGTTTGAAGACGCGCAGCGGCCGGATCTCGTAGGCGCCGACACCGGGGTTGGCGACCGCCAGTTCCTTGGCGAAGGCGATTGCCTCGTCGAGCGTCTCCATGTCGATGACGAAGAAGCCGAGGAACTGTTCCTTGGTTTCGGCGAAGGGACCGTCGACGACGAAGCTTTCGCCCGGCGCCTTCCTCAGCGTGGTCGCCGCCGTCGTCGGCATCAGCCGCGCCACCGGCCCGAGCCGACCGGCGGCCGCATGTTTGCGCTCCACCGCGGCAAGGTCGGACATCACCTTGTCCTCCTCCTCCTTGCTCCAGGCAGCGACCGCATCCTCGGAATTGTAGCAGAGAACGGCATACAGCATCGGTTCCTCCCATCGTTGCAATGACGTAGGAGTAGCGCCGATCCCGACACGGCGCATGAAAAATTCGTAAATTGTTTCAATTTGGCCGACTGCGGCCCGCCCGCCGCGCCTTGCCAAGCTGTCGCTCGGCCAGACAGGTGCCGCGGGTCTTCTCCCCCCTTGTGGGGGAGATGGCCGGCAGGCCAGAGGGGTTTCGCACAGGGCGATTGCCCTGACGTCACGTTCCGCCGCAGGTCGCGCCGCCCCCTACCCCGCGCTCAGCGTCCGCCGCACCGCGTCCTTCCAGCCTGCGACCTTTTCGGCGCGGGTCTCCTCGTCCATCTGCGGCTCGAAGCGGCGGTCGCGCGCCCAGGAGCTGGCGATGCCGTCGCGGTCGGGCCAGACGCCGGCGCGATGGCCGGCGAGCCAGGCAGCACCCAGCGCCGTGGTCTCCAGGATCGTCGGCCGGTCGACCGGCGCGTCGAGGATGTCGGCGAGCCGCTGCATGGTCCAGTCCGAGACGACCATGCCGCCGTCGACGCGCAGCACCGTGTCGCGCGCGCCGTTGGCCCAGTCCCCGCGCATGGCGTCGAGAAGGTCGCGGGTCTGGAAGCAGACCGCCTCCAGCGCGGCGCGCGCAAACTCCGCCGGACCCGTGCCCCGCGTCATGCCGTAGATCGCCGCGCGCGCATCCGGATCCCAGTGCGGCGCGCCGAGCCCGGTGAAGGCGGGCACCAGGTAGACGTGCTGCGTCGGGTCCGCCTTTTGCGCCAGCGCGCTCGCTTCCGATGCCGCCCCGATGATCTTCAGACCGTCGCGCAGCCACTGCACGGCCGCACCGGCGATGAAGATCGAGCCCTCCAGCGCATAGGTCGTCTCGCCGTCCAGGCGGTAGGCGATCGTGGTCAGCAGCCGGCTCTTCGAGCGCACCATGTCCGAACCGGTGTTCAGGAGCGCAAAGCAGCCGGTGCCGTAGGTCGATTTCATCATCCCCGGCTCGAAACAAGCCTGGCCGATGGTCGCCGCCTGCTGGTCGCCGGCAACGCCGAGGATCGGCACCTCGGCGCCGAGGTGCTCGCGCATGGTGACGCCGAAATCGGCCGCACAATCGAAGACCTCGGGCAGCATTGCCCTCGGAACGTTCAGGATCGAAAGCAGTTCGTCGTCCCAGCCGTTGGCGGCGATGTCGTACATCAGCGTCCGGCTCGCATTGGTCGCATCGGTGGCGAACGAACGTCCGCCGGTCAGCCGCCAGATCAGGAACGTGTCGATCGTGCCGAAGCAGAGCTCGCCGCGTTCGGCGCGCGCGCGGGCGCCGTCGACATTGTCGAGCAGCCAGGCGAGCTTGGTGCCGGAGAAATAGGGATCGAGCAACAGGCCGGTCTTGCCGGTGAAGAGCTCCTCCAGTCCCTGCCGCTTCAGTTCCTCGCAGCGGTCCGCCGTCCGCCGGTCCTGCCAGACGATGGCGTTGTGGATCGGCCGGCCGCTCTCGCGGTCCCAGACGACGACGGTCTCGCGCTGGTTGGTGATGCCGATGCCCGAAAGTTCCGATGCGTCGATGCCCGCCTGCTCGAGCGCGACGCGGGCCGACCAGATCACGCTTTCCCAGATCTCCTCCGGGTTATGCTCGACCCAGCCCGAACGGGGAAAGACCTGCGGGAACTCGCGCTGGCCGACGCCCGCCACCCGCTGGCCATCATCGAAGACGATCGCCCGGCTCGAGGTCGTGCCCTGGTCGATTGCGAGTATGAAGCCTCCCATGAAACCCTCCGTCCTGTTCGACCGCTCCCAACGGCCTTCGGAATCTTCAATACGACATGAAAACGAATGTCAAAAGAAAATAAACCGCAACCTGCAGCGCACAAAGTCTGCGCTGCACCGCTCCAAAAGCCGATTGCAACGGCCGGTCTCTTGCGCGTAGGCTGGCTGCAAAGCGGCGCGCCGGAGGCTCTGCTCGCCGCGAGAATATGGGAGAAGTGCGAGATGAAGACAGCCGTCGTCACCGGCTCCACCAGCGGTATCGGCCTTGCGATCGCCACGGCCTTCGCCGGGACCGGCGCCAATGTCGTGATTAACGGACTCGGCGGCGCGGCCGAGGTGGAGGAGATCACGCACCGGCTTTCCGGCCTCGGCGGCGGCAAGGTGGTCTATCATCCCGCCGACATGACGAGGCCCGCCGAGATCGCCGACCTGATCGCGACCGCAGCCGCCGAATTCGGCAGCGTCGACATCCTCGTCAACAATGCCGGCATCCAGCATGTCGAGAAGATCGAGGACTTCCCGGTCGAGAAGTGGGACCAGATCATCGCCATCAACCTGTCGAGCTCATTCCACACGATCCGCGCCGCGATCCCCGCGATGAAGGCGAAGGGCTGGGGCCGCATCATCAACGTCGCCTCCGCCCACGGCCTCGTCGCCTCGCCCTTCAAGTCGGCCTATGTGGCGGCGAAACATGGTATCATGGGCCTGACCAAGGCTGTGGCGCTGGAAGTCGCCGACCAGGGCATCACCGTCAACGCCATCTGCCCGGGCTACGTGCTGACGCCGCTGGTGGAGAAGCAGATCCCCGACACGGCGCGCGCCCGCGGCATCACCGAGGCGCAGGTGAAGTCGGACGTCATGCTGAAATTCCAGCCGACCAAGGAATTCGTCAGCGTCGAGGAAGTGGCCGAGACGGCGATCTTCCTCGCCGGCGATGCCGCCCGCTCCATCACCGGCACGCACATCTCCATCGACGGCGGCTGGACCGCGCAATAGCAGGCCGAGGCAAGAGAAGGCGCATGCAGCAGACCGACCGCATCCGTTTCATCCTGAACGACGAGGACATCGCCCTCGACGACGTCCCGGCAACCGGCACGCTGCTCGATTGGCTGCGCCTGCGCCGGCGGCTGACCGGCACCAAGGAGGGCTGCGCCGAGGGCGACTGCGGCGCCTGCACGGTGCTCGTCGGCCGGCTCCTGGGCGGCGACCTCGTCTACGAGAGCGTGAACGCCTGCATCCGCCTGCTCGGCTCCATGAACGCCACCCACGTCGTCACCGTCGAGCACCTGGCCGGCGTCGATGGTGCACTGCATCCGGTGCAGCAGGCGCTGGTCGACCATCACGGCTCGCAATGCGGCTTCTGCACGCCGGGCTTCGTCATGTCGCTCTACGGATTGTGGCTGTCCAGCGACCGGCCGGGCCGGCCCGAGATCGAAAAGGCGCTGCAGGGCAATCTCTGTCGCTGCACGGGCTACGAGCCGATCGTGGCCGCAGCCGAAGCCCTGACCGCAAGCCGGCCGAGCACGGTGTTCGACCCGATAGAGCGCACGCGCACCGCGGTGAAGGAGAAGTTGGCCACACTGTCGCCGCGCGAGACGATCCGTCTCGGCGCGACTGGAAACCGTGTGGTCGTTCCGGCCTCCGTCGAAGCGCTGGCCGACGTGCTGGCGGCCGAGCCGAAGGCGACCGTCGTCGCGGGCTCCACCGATGTCGGGCTCTGGGTGACCAAGCAGATGCGCGAACTCGACCCCGTCGTCTTCATCAATCACCTGGGCGAACTGCAGGCGATCACGCGCACCGCGGAGGGCCTGACGATCGGCGCCGGCGTCACCTACACGCAGGCCTGCGAAGCCCTTTGCGGCCTCGTGCCCGGCCTGCGCCTGCTGATCGAGCGCATCGGCGGCGCACAGGTGCGCAACATGGGCACGATCGGCGGCAACATCGCCAACGGCTCGCCGATTGGCGACACCCCGCCGCCGCTGATCGCACTCGGCGCACGCCTGACCTTGCGCTCGACCGCCGGCCGCCGTGAACTGCCGCTTGAAGAGTACTTCATCGCCTATGGCAAGCAGGATCGGGAGCCCGGCGAGTTCGTCGAAAGCCTGTTCGTGCCCGCCCCGGCGGCGGACGACCGCTTCGCCGTCTACAAGATTTCCAAGCGCCGCGACGAGGACATCTCGGCGCTGTGCGGCGCCTTCCGCCTGTCGCTGGATGCCGCAGGCCTCGTCACCGACGCCCGCATCTGCTTCGGCGGCATGGCCGCCACGCCCAAACGCGCAAGCCATGCCGAGGCGGCACTCATGGGCCGGCCGTGGACGGAAGCGACCGCCCAGGCGGCGGCTGCGGAACTGGAAAAGGACTACGCCCCCCTCACCGATTGGCGCGCCACCGCCGCCTACCGGATGCTGGCGGCGAAGAACCTGCTGACGCGGTTCTACCTGGAAACGACGGGCGAGACGGCGCAACTGCGGCGGTTCGGGGAGGTGGCGTGATGGGTGAGCAAACCACTCCAACGACCGCAATCGCCCCCCGGCACGGCAAGCAACCGTCACGGCCGGCCGGTCGCTTGCGCCTCGCTTCGGTGGTGCGGACCTCGCTCCCCGCCACACGCCACGCGCCGCCCCTCTCCCCGCAAGCGGGGAGAGGGGGACGGAAACCTTGCGGCACGCTCCCTTCTCCCCGCTTGCGGGGAGAAGGTGCCGGCAGACGGATGAGGAGCGAACCTGTCGCCTGCTCTACGCACGCCGCACCGTCGCCCCCCCTCATCGCCTCGCTGCGCTCAGCACTTCTCCCCGCTGGGGAGAAGAGGGTGGTTGCGGGAACCTTCACCTCCCGGATGGACCGTGAATCCTGCCTTGCATCCGCAGCACCGGTGAAGCGGAGGCCCCGCATCGCCCCGATCTCCCTCTTCTCCCCACCGGGGAGAAGGTGGCGCGCAGCGCCGGATGAGGGGGCCACATGGAACAACGATCCCGTACAGCACTTCACCTCCCCCTTGAGGGGGGAGGTCGCGCGGTACGCGCGGGTGGGGGTGAACCAACGTTACCGACTGCGTATCACCCCACCCCGGAGCTTCGCTCCGACCCTCCCCCTCAAGGGGAGGGTGTTGGCGTGCCTGGAGGCCTGAGCATGGACAAGTCCGCCTTCGAGGAACGCAAGACGATTTCGGCGCCGATGCACGCGCCGCTGCGGCATGACAGCGCCCACAAGCATGTCGCCGGCAGTGCCGACTACATCGACGACATGCCTGAGCCCGAGGGCACATTGCACGCCGCACTCGGCATGAGCGACCGCGCGCATGCCGAGATAATCTCGATCGACCTTTCCGCCGTCCGCACGGCCCCCGGCGTCGTCTGGGTGATGACCGGCGCCGACGTGCCGGGCTCAAACGACATCAGCCCGACCGGCCGGAACGACGAGCCTGTGCTCGCCGAAGGCCGTGTCGAGTTCCACGGCCAGCCGGTCTTCGCCGTGATCGCGACCACCCGCGAGGCGGCACGAAAGGCGGCGCGTCTGGCCAAGATCGAATACCGCGACCTGCCACACTTCACCGACGTGACCGACACGCTGGCAAACGGTGCGGCACTCGTCACCGACCCGCTGACGCTGTCGCGCGGCGATGCCGGTGCGGCGCTTGCCGCCTCGCCTCGCCGCATCAGCGGCGAGATGCGCGTCGGCGGGCAGGACCATTTCTATCTGGAAGGCCACATCGCGCTCGCCATCCCCGGCGAGGACGACGATGTCACCGTCTGGTCCTCCACCCAGCATCCGAGCGAGGTGCAGCACATGGTCAGCCATGCGCTCGGCATTCCCTCCAATGCGGTCACCGTGCAGGTGCGTCGCATGGGCGGCGGCTTCGGCGGCAAGGAGACGCAGTCCAACCAGTTCGCCGCGATCGCCGCGATCGCCGCCAAGAGGCTGAAGCGCGCTGTCAAGTTCCGCCCCGACCGCGACGAGGACATGACTGCGACCGGCAAGCGCCACGATTTCCTCGTCTCCTACGATGCCGGCTTCGACGACGATGGCCGCATCCAGGCAGTCAGCGCCAACTACGCCGCCCGTTGCGGTTTCTCCTCCGACCTCTCCGGCCCGGTGACCGACCGCGCCCTGTTCCACGCCGACAACGCCTATTTCTATCCGCATGTGCGGCTGACCTCCCAGCCGCTGAAGACGCACACCGTCTCCAACACCGCCTTCCGCGGCTTCGGCGGCCCGCAGGGCATGGTCGGCGGCGAGCGGATCATCGAGGAGATCGCCTATGCGCTCGGCAAGGATCCGCTGGAGATCCGTAAAACGAATTTCTATGGCGAGCCCGGTTCGGACCGGGTGCTGACGCCCTATCACCAGCCGGTCGAAGACAACATCGTCGCCCGCATCGTCGACGAACTGGAACGCTCGTCCGATTATCAGGCGCGGCGCAAGGCGATCCTCGACTTCAATGCGAATAGCCGGGTGATCCGCAAGGGCATCGCGTTGACGCCGGTGAAGTTCGGCATCTCGTTCACCGCCACCTGGTACAATCAGGCCGGCGCCTTGGTGCATGTCTACCAGGACGGCTCGATCCACCTGAACCATGGCGGCACCGAGATGGGCCAGGGCCTGTTCACCAAGGTGGCGCAGGTGCTGGCGGACGCCTTCCAGGTCGACATCGCGAGCGTGAAGATCACGGCGACGACGACGGCGAAGGTGCCCAACACGTCCGCCACCGCCGCCTCCTCCGGCTCCGACCTGAACGGCATGGCGGCCTATGACGCGGCCAGGCAGATCAAGGAACGGCTGGTCGCCTTCGCGGCGGAAAAGTGGGCCGTCGCGCCGGAAGACATCGCCTTCGTGCCGCATCACGTCCGCATCGGGCAGACACTGGTCCCGTTTGCCGATTTCATCAGGCAGGCCTACATGGCCCGCGTCCAGCTTTCGGCGGCCGGCTTCTACAAGACGCCGAAGATCCACTGGGACCGGGCGAAGGGCATGGGCTCGCCATTCTACTATTTCGCCTATGGCGCCGCCGTCTCCGAGGTGTCGATCGACACGCTGACCGGCGAATACCAGGTCGACCGCGTCGACATCCTCCACGACGTCGGCCGCTCGCTGAACCCGGCGATCGACAAGGGCCAGGTCGAGGGCGCCTTCGTCCAGGGCATGGGCTGGCTGACGACGGAGGAACTGTGGTGGGACGATAAGGGGCGGCTGCGCACGCACGCGCCCTCCACCTACAAGATCCCGCTCGCCTCCGACCGCCCGAAGATCTTCAACGTCCGCCTTGCCGAATGGTCGGAAAACGCCGAGCCCACCATCGGCCGCTCCAAGGCCGTCGGCGAGCCGCCGTTCATGCTGGCGATCTCGGTGCTGGAGGCGCTCTCGATGGCGGCGGCCAGCGTCGCCGGATACAAACATTGCCCGCGGCTGGATGCCCCGGCGACGCCGGAGCGGGTGCTGATGGCGGTGGAGCGGTTGCGGGGGATGTGAGGGGCAGGCGGCTGCGCTCGGGACGGATGATCCGCGCAAGACATCACCGCGACCTCCCTCTTCTCCCCACCGGGGAGAAGTGCCGAGCGAAAGCGAGGCGATGAGGGGGTCCTTACCGCAAACGCTGCGCGCGCCGCCTCCCCCTCATCCGGCCCTTCGGGCCACCTTCTCCCCGCTGGGGAGAAGAGGGAGGGTGGCGCCACCAACCTTCACCGCCCTTCGTCGCAATAGCGGTCGCGGCCGTCGAGGAACCCGAGATCGCGCTTCAGATGGTCCGGCAGGTCGTCGATGTCGAGCCGCGGCACGCGGGTGCTGAGCGATGGCAGGAGCGCCTCGACGATCGTGCGTACCCACCAGTCGAACGGGGCGGGAAGCGGTTGGCGAATGGTGTATTCGTCTCGGGCGAGTTCGGGGCAGGCCATAATGACACCTCATGGCGATTGTTGAACTTGCTTGCATCCTGCGCCCCGAAGTGCTGCAATTCCAATCGAACATCCGTCTGTACGCATCAAGAGAGCTTATCCGTGAAGATGGCCCGCCAGTTCCCCCTGAATGCGATGCGCGTGTTCGACGCGGTCGCTCGCCAGGGCAGCTTCACCCGCGCGGGCGAGGAACTGGGGATGACCCAGACCGCGGTCAGCTACCAGATCAAGCTGCTCGAGGACCTGCTCGGCGAGCCGCTGTTTTTGCGTCGCCCGCGCCAGATCGTGCTGACCGAGATCGGCCAGCGGCTCGCGCCGAAGGTGGCCGAAGCGTTTGCGATCCTCTCCGACGCCTTCGCCTCGGTCCTCGAGGACGCCGAGGGCACGCTGGTGATCTCCTCGACCTACTCGATGGCGTCCAGATGGCTGGCGCCGCGCCTCGGCTCTTTTCACCTGCAGAACCCGACGGTCGCCGTGCGTCTCTTGACGGAGCAGCGTCTGGTCGACTTTTCCCGCGAGGCCGTCGACGTCGCGATCCGCTATGGCGACGGCCTATGGCCAGGGCTCGCCTGCCACCGGATGATGGGACTGACGGTCACGCCGATGCTGAGCCCCAGCCTCGCCGAAAGCGTCGGCGGCATCGAGAAACCGGAGGACCTGCTCAAGCTGCCGATCTTCGACCCGACCGATCCCTGGTGGGCGCTGTGGTTCGCCGAGGCCGGCATGCCCGGCATCGATCTCGGCGACCGGCCGCACACCTATCTCGGCACACAGACGCTGGAGGCGGACACGGTGATGGGCGGCCATGGCGTCGCGATGCTCAGCCCGGAATTCTACGCCGACGAGATCGCGCGCGGCCGGCTCTACCGGCCCTTCGATCTTGCCTGCAGCGATGGCAAGGCCCACTGGCTGGTCTACCCGGAAAGCCGGCGCAACGTCCCCAAGATCAGACTGTTCCGTGCCTGGCTGCACACGCAGCTGCCGGACCTCCCCGACTGACGCGTGATCGGTGGGAAGCGGTGTGGCTCCCCTTCCCTCGCCCGGATTTTTTTCGCAATGTGCAGTGCGGACGAACAAGAGGGGCATCGCATGTATGAATACGCCGTCGCGTGGGAATGGATCGCCTTGGCGGTGCGCTGGCTGCATGTCGTCACGGCGATCGCCTGGATCGGCTCGTCCTTCTATTTCATCGCCCTCGATCTCGGCCTGGTGAACCGGCCGCATTTGCCGCCCGGCGCTTATGGCGAGGAGTGGCAGGTCCATGGTGGCGGCTTCTACCACATCCAGAAATACCTGGTCGCACCGGCGACCATGCCGGAACACCTGACCTGGTTCAAATGGGAGAGCTACGCCACCTGGCTCTCCGGTTTCGCCATGCTCTGTCTGGTCTATTACGGCGGCGCCGAACTGTTCCTGATCGACCGGCAGGTGCTCGACGTGTCTGCTTTGACGGCGATCGCCATTTCGCTCGCCTCGCTGGCGCTCGGCTGGATCCTCTACGACCTGCTCTGCAAGTCGCCGCTGGGAAGGAATACCTGGGGCCTGATGATCCTGCTCTATATCCTGCTGGTCGCCATGGCTTGGGGCTACACACAGGTCTTCACCGGCCGCGCCGCCTTCCTGCATCTCGGCGCGTTCACCGCCACCATCATGTCGGCCAACGTCTTTTTCATCATCATTCCCAACCAGAAGATCGTCGTCGCCGACCTGATCGCCGGGCGCACGCCGGATCCCAGATACGGCGTCATCGCCAAACAGCGCTCGCTGCACAACAACTACCTGACGCTGCCCGTCATCTTCTTCATGCTGTCGAACCACTACCCGCTGGCCTTCGCCACCGCGTTCAACTGGATCATCGCCGCCCTCGTCTTCCTGATGGGCGTCACCATCCGCCACTGGTTCAACACCACCCACGCCAGGAAGGGTCGCCCGACCTGGACCTGGCTCGCCACCACGATCCTGTTCATCCTGATCATCTGGCTCTCGACCGTGCCGAAGGTGCTGACCGGCGAGACGGCCGGAGCCGCGCCCGCGCCGGTGTTTCAGAAATTCGCTTCCGACGCGCATTTCCCCGCCGTCCGCGACGTCGTCTCCAGCCGCTGCTCGATGTGCCACGCCGCCGAGCCCGTCTGGGAAGGGCTGCACGCAGCGCCCAGGGACGTGGTGCTCGATAGCGACGCGGCGATCGCAAGGCACGCGCGCGAAATCTATTTGCAGGCCGCTCGCAGCCATGCCATGCCTCCCGGAAATCTCACCGGCGTGACACCGGACGAGCGGCAACTGCTGACCGCCTGGTATGAAAGCGCGGTTTCGCAAGGAGACGCACGATGACGGCAACGCTCTTGCGCGGACGCCTGCTCGGCTTCGTCCGCCGCCCGGAAGGCATCGACGACAGGGACGCCTATCGCTACGAGGACGACGGCGGCCTGCTGATCGAAAACGGCCGCATCGTTGCCGTCGGAACCTATGCGGAGGTGCGCGCCGCAACCCCGGCGGATGCGGACGAGATTGACCACCGGCCGTGCCTGATCATGCCGGGCTTCATCGACACCCACGTGCATTTCCCGCAGATGCAGGTGATCGGCGCCTATGCCGCAAACCTGCTGGAATGGCTGAACACCCACACCTTTCCCGAGGAATGCCGCTTCGTCGAGCCGGAGCATTCGGCGCGCATCGCCCGCCATTTCTACGACGAGATGCTCCGCCACGGCACGACGACCGCGGTCGCCTATTGCTCGGTGCACAAGGCCTCGGCCGACGCCTATTTCGCCGAGGCGCTGAAGCGCGGCATGTGCATGATCGGCGGCAAGGTGATGATGGATCGCAACGCGCCGCAAGGGCTGCTCGACACGCCGCAGATGGGATACGACGAGACCCGCGCGGTGATCGAGGAATGGCACGGCAAGGGGCGCAACCACGTCGCCATCACGCCCCGCTTCGCCATCACCTCGACGCCGGCGCAGATGGAGATGACGGCAGCACTCGCCCGCGAGTTCCCCGACCTGCACGTCCAGACGCACTTGTCGGAGAACGACGAGGAGATCCGCTTCACCGCCGAGCTCTACCCCGACGCGATCGACTACACCGACGTCTACGCCCGCTACGGGCTGCTGGGGCCAAAGAGCCTGTTCGGCCACTGCATCCATCTTTCCGAGCGCGAGGCGGATGCGATGAGCGAAGCGGGTGCTGTCGCCGTCCACTGCCCGACCTCCAACCTCTTCCTCGGCTCCGGCCTGTTTCCGCTGAAAGCCCTGTCGCGCCGGGAAAAGCCGGTGCGGATCGGCCTTGCCACCGACGTCGGCGGCGGCACCAGCTATTCCATGCTGAAGACGCTGGACGAGACCTACAAGATCCAGCAGTTGCTGGGCGAACGGCTGAACCCGTTCGAGAGCTTCTACCACATGACGCTCGGCAACGCTGAGGCCGTCTCGCTCGAAGGCCGGATCGGAACGCTGGATGCCGGCACCGACGCCGACCTCGTCGTCCTCGACGCCTCCGCCACGCCCGCGATGGCGCTCCGGATGGAGGTCGTCCGCTCGCTCGCCGACGAACTCTTCCTGCTGCAGACCCTCGGCGACGACCGCGCGGTGCGGGAAGCCTACGTGGCAGGCAAGGCGATGAAGACCGGGCTTTGAACAGTCCAGGTCGAAAGACAGTCTCTCCACCGGGGCCGGATATTTAGCCTATCCTTCTGCCGGAACGCCCGCCAATGGACATTTCTCCCTGCCGCGATGTGCCACCATCGCAGCCTGATTGAAGGAGCATGGACGTCCCTCTGGTCTCTCTGTGGGGGGATCACGGAGCGGCTGGCCGCGCAAGGAAGGCATCGAGATGAACATGATTCCCAGGATGTTGGTTTCCGCGCAGAACTGAGCCGGTTAGGCGCATAATTTCCATTGAGAATTGAGCCATGTGAACCTTCCCCCAACGCGGTGAGCGACGGGG
>NZ_JACIEE010000008.1 GCF_014196765.1 Mycoplana azooxidifex | reverse complement strand
ATCTGCTCGTCTGAAAATCTGCTCTTCTTCATTCGTCCGTCCTTTGAAGGGCCGGACTCTAATAACTTTTGGAGGGAATTTTTAGTGGCAGGTCAGAAGCTCAAATGCATTGCGCGGAAGAGCGAGCCTGATCAGAAGCCCATGCGCTTGCCAATCCCTCGATACCTGTGCATCCAGAGCGCGAACCAACATCTTCTCGAGGGTCGTTCCGAATCCGGCTTCCTTGGTCTGCACGACAGCCGTGGTCCCCACATTCGATTCCAGCCACGCGATTTCTAAACCGTCCCGGTCCGGCGTTAAGGTAACATCCAGCCGCCCTTCTGCCACAGAAAGAGCGCCGTACTTCACTGAGTTGGTGGCATACTCATGAAATAGCAGTGCAAGGCTCGTGACCCGGCCGGCACTGATCTGTGTGTCCTCCCCGTGCAGACGCCAGCGCCCGACTTCTTTGTCCTCAAACGG
Organism: Mycoplana azooxidifex; assembly: GCF_014196765.1. Lineage (GTDB taxonomy): Bacteria > Pseudomonadota > Alphaproteobacteria > Rhizobiales > Rhizobiaceae > Mycoplana > Mycoplana azooxidifex. Next base: position 319,183 of record NZ_JACIEE010000008.1, on the reverse strand, counting down.
AGAGAGGAGATTTGACAGGAGCGTGAAGAACGTCGTGGACTGTTCCGCGGAGGGTGCCTTGCCGTCACTAAAGCTAGGCAAAGTCATCTCGTGGGCGCGCGATAACGAAATCAGGCGGTTCTTCATGCCGTTGGCAAGCTCTTCAGGCGTCCGCGCCGTGCGTGCCGCCAGCGTTATGATGCTGCCGGTGATCGCAAAGAGATTCTTGACGCGGTGATGCATCTCCTGCAGCAGCATGTTCTGATGTTCTACCGCACGCTTCCTGTCTGAAATATCACGGGCGATCTTGGAGGCGCCAATGATCTTGCCGTCGCTGCCCCGGATTGGCGAGATTGTGAGGGAAATGTCAATCAGCGTGCCGTCCTTGCGGCGGCGGATTGTCTCAAAATGGTCGACCCGCTCTCCCGCATTGATCCGAGCGAGAATCGCCGGCTCTTCGTCCAGACGATCCTCTGGAATCAGAATCGTAATCGGTCGCCCAACTGCTTCGTCAGACGTATACCCAAAAAGCCGCTCCGCGCTCAGGTTCCAGGTGGTGATGATCCCCTGCAATGACTTGCTGATGATGGCGTCGTCGGACGATTCGACAATCGCCGCCAGGAACGCCGCAGCTTCATCTCCCAGATGCGCTGCCCTTCCCTCAGCTTCTGACTTCTGTAGACGGCCTTTTACCATTTCGCCGCCACTGCCAAGGGGGTCATCTTCCATTCTTCACGTTCCCGAGGTTGAAAATTGTCTGGCAGCCTCCCAAACGAGCCCGCTTTTGTAAGGATACTAATTTCCGGTGGTAGAGCGCAATGACCGCTGTGGCCCACGCTAGCCTTCTCGCAACGGCTCCCAGCCACACTGGTTCGAGACAGAAGAGTTCTCCTCAAACGCATCATTCCCAATGGCTTTAGAATTTGTCGGGCAGAAAATCGGCCATTGATATCCCTATGCATTTTTCTCTGACACCCTAAAAGATCGCCGCATTGACAACCACGGCCAATGAGAACATTTATAGAACAAACGAAAAGGTGTTCCGATGGCAATGGCTGAAAAATATATCGTCCTTCCATTCAAGCGTGTTCGCGGAGGCCTGGCGCCTGGCGAGATGCGCGCCGCGTCGACGGCTGCCGGCGCTGAGAAGGTGGCTGCAGCAATGGCGCCACGTCATATCGGTGTGGCTGCGTATGCCGTTCAGGTCGACATGGAAAGCGGCGACATGAGCAGCCCGAGGCTTCTGGTCCAATTCGGCCAGATCGGGGATCTGGCGGCCTAACGCTGGTTCAATCCGACAAACGGTAGACCGACGCCGCATCCGCCTCTTCGCGCAGCCCCTTGAATGATGCGTGCCGTAGCTTGCCATCGTCAGTCCAAGCGCGAAATTCGATCTTGGCCACCAGCACCGGCTTCACGAACGCCCCGTTGCGTTTGCCCACATCGGTAGCGGGCTTTGGCATCGTGATTGCGTCTAGCTGGCGGCGCAGCGCCGTTGCGGAGCGGGCCGTGAAACCGGTACCGACGCCTCCGACATAGACCAGTTGATCGCTCTTCCGAGCCGCCAGAAGCAGACGGCCGATACCGCCAAGGGCGACTCGTGATGGTTCGTAGCCGACGATGATGAAACCCTCGCTCTGGACACATTTGATCTTCACCCAGTCGCCGTTCCGTCCCGCCCGGCAGGGCATTTCGACATTCTTGCCTATTATGCCTTCGAGCCCCAATTCGCAGGCGGCACTGACCAGTAACGGGCCATCGGAACCGATATCCTCTGAGAGCCGGATTTTGCCTTCCTCGACCTCGACCAGTTGCTCAAGCAGCGCCCGCCGACCGTGCAGCGGCATGCGTGTCAAATCGTGCCCATTGAGATAGAGAACGTCGAAGGCATAGAACAGTGCCTCACCCGCGCGTCGCTTGCCGCCACGGCCGCCGAGGGCCCGCTGCAACCCGCCGAAATCGGATCGGCCCCGGTCGTCAAGGACAACAGCCTCTCCATCAAGAATCATTGTCGTCCTCGGCATTTGCATTGCCGCGTCAGCGATGGCGGGAAAGCGGTCCGTCCAGTCGTGACCGCCGCGCGTAATGATGCGAACGCCGGCTTCGTCCTTATGAACAGCCAATCGATATCCATCCCATTTCACCTCGAACATCACTGTCGACCGACAGGAGGCTTGCTGACAAGCAGCGCAAGGCAGGGCTCAATGCGAACCGGCATTGGATCAAGCTGAAGGGCTGCGTCTGAAGCAATACGTTTGGCCATGCCCCATATTGCATGACGGGCTTTTTTGTTCCGCAGCGGAACTTTCCTGCCGGCTGAAAGTTCCTGGATCTGGGCCGATCTCCCCTCCGGCCCATTTGGGTGGGTCGCGTCGCAACAGGCACCTTGCCCAGAAAGCCAGCGGAGGTGAACACGGCCCTCCGCTGGTTACCACTTTAAGCAAGATGCTCGTCGTTCAGAGGATGAAGTCGCCCTTTTCAAGATGCAGCTCGTCGTCGAGCCGGACAGAAAAGTCGGCTTTGCCGTCGCCGTTCCGGTCGGCATAGACGAACGTGTCGTCGGAGCGGATTTCATAGCGAAGCTCACCCGCCTTCTCGTGAAAATCGGCATCGTTGATGAACTTGAAAGCTTGGTTTCCGGATGATTCCGAGTTGGCATCGATAGAAGACACGTTGATCTTGTCGCCGCCGTCGAGACTAAAGTCGTAGATCGTATCGCGCCCTGAAAAACCGACCGTCGATTCCGCGACCGTCTTGAAGATGAACCTGTCGGCACCATCGCCGCCATAGAGCTTGTCCCGTCCGATGTCCCCGCGAAGCTTGTCCGCGCCGTCACCGCCGCTCAAACGGTCGTTGCCCTGGCCGCCGCGCAGTTCGTCGGTGCCGTCGGAGCCGTACAGGAAGTCGTTGCCGCGGTCTCCCTCCAACCGATCGGCGCCGCCGGCACCGTATAGGAAGTCGATCCCGGCACCGCCCTGCAGCCTGTCCGCGCTGCCGCCGCCATAAAGGAAGTCCTTGCCGTCGCCGCCCTGGAGCCTGTCTTGGTCGTCAAATCCAAACAACCTATCGTTGCCCCCACGGCCTTCGAGACGATCCTCGTCTCCCGTGCCCTTGAGCGTTTCGCTGGCAGAGGTGCCGATTTTGTGAACCATCACACGATCCTCCATGGAAAGACGGGAGGAAAATAGAGCGTCGCTATAGTCCTTCAACCGATACTAATAGCCGCCGATCACTCCACCAATTGAGGAGTTGGACGTCGATGACAGCGCATTCGGGCGGCTCACACGTCTCGAAACCGCCATCCCGCCCGGTTGCTCTCGCCTCCCATGATCGGGACCACGATAAACTCGTCGCTCACGAACGGGGAGTTACCCGTGATGCGGAAGGCGTGGTTGCCACCGGCGACGCCTGTCGCGGTGTGACCAACTGCATCAGCCAGTCCGGAGCCTCGGCAATCGGCGCATCGTTGTCCCAGGTATAGCAGCGGCCATCCGCCAGGACGCTGCCGGGCGCAATGACGTAGCCGCCTGATCCTCGCAAATCCGCGCCTGGCCCGATCGACGCGCGGTTTTTCACTTCACTGGAGTACTTCCAATAGTAGTGCTTGCCACCGGACGCAGTTGTGGCGGTGCGTGTCTCAGGGAGGCTTCCGTGGATAGCCTCCATATCGGCAAGCCAGAGGCGGCCGTCTTCGTGTCCTGGCGGCACGTCTATGTCGAGCACCCAGGCGCCGATTTTGTCACCTGTCGGAATCCCGATCATTGCGCTTGGGTAGCGCGCCCACATTCGGCCGATGAGAGGGGCGTTGTCCGTCGCGGCATTCAAGCCATTTGGCGTAAGAGGTGTCTTCGCACCGCGCGTTTCCACCTCCCCGGTAACTGGATCGATCACGTCCTCAGGTTGATTTCGACATGGAAAAACTGGCCACCCGCTGCGATTGTATTCTAGCGCGAGATCGAGAGGTGACTGCGGTTCAGGCTGCGCTTGTGCGATTGCGGTCATGGGCGGTCACGTGCTCCGAATAATGGCGAGAGGCTGCTGCGGTGATGGCTGTTGCGGTTTCGGGCGAGAAGGTCACTGAGCGGCGACCACCGAGGGCGGTTGGCGCGTATGACAACATCCGTCCATCCGGCGCCTGGAGGAGCCGCATTCCACACACTCTGACATCGTCAGCGACCTGAACATCAAATGTGGCCATCAGCGCCATCGTTCCGCTGCCAGAATCGGCAGCGGGCTGAAGGTTAGAGATCCGCATCAGGAGAGCGCCCGGTCGAGGGGGGCGAAATCGGACACGGCAGCCGCGCCGTTCCTGGTCGCGAAGAACCGGCCTTGAATCTCGCGTGTGTCGTCGCAACGCTCGCGAATTCCACAAGCGTGTAAAAAAGCATCAAGCCGCGGCGATCGGCGCCTGCCTAACGCATCCATCAAGAAGATGAGATCAAGTGGTTCCGCATACGCGTTCGGCATGGGCTCGCAGCGGACTGACATGCGGACGAGATCGTCTTCTTCGTCTTCAATCCCGACTTCAGCGACTCGCCATCCGGTCCATCCGCTCTCCTTCCGCATGCGATTGTGAGCAGCGCGCTCGACACGGGCTATCTCATCGGCGGGACCGAGAGTGCAGTAAGCGAGCACGGTTCCGAGATTCGGGTGTTTCAAATCAAGCATAGGTCTCCTCTCGCCGGCACGAGGCCGGTCGTCTGATGTGGTGGTGATGTTGATGGTGCGTCTAGGATATACGGCGGACGTTCGGAAAGCCCTACGAGGGGCTCATGCCGCAGCCCTCGCTGCGATCACGTTGCCGTTAGCCGGCACACGCTTCTCCGCCACCCATGCATCGAGATCTTCGCTGCGGTAGATTACCGTCGTTCCAAGTTTCACATAGGTCGGGCCGCCGCCATAGCAGCGAGACTTGTCGAGAAACGATTTCGATACGCCGACATAGGCCGCGGCCTGCTTTACTCGTAGATTTGCCATCTGCTTTCCTCCGTTGCCATAATTGCATGGAGAGAGATGGCCTTTCACGCATCCCAAGAATAGAGGTTCATTCTTGGGACAGTTTGGCGGCGGCTAGACGCATCGCCCGATCAGCTTTCCACTCGTGTGGCCAGCGGCGCATGAAGTCGGGCGCCTGCCCCTTTCGGGACAGGGCATTATTTGCGGTCTTGAATGAAATCTCACCCTTCGACTGTTTGGAGATCGTCCTCGCCGCCTCTGCTTGAGATTGCCCTCCCCTCATGTTCGCCTTCATGCGGGAACGAAGCATAAAATTCCCCATTCCTACGGGGCGGCCACCCGTATTACTTCTGTCGTCCGGTGTGTCGATCCTGAAGAGGGGATCATACTTTAAGGCCAGTTCAAGTGCTAGCTGGCGCCAGCCGGTTGCATTGGGCTCCAGACCATTGTGAGACTTGAGCAGAGCATCAAGACGTTCCCCCATTTCGGTCGCAAGCTCGTTCTCGTCTGTGAGTTCGGTTACACGTATCGGTCCTCGGCCGAGCACTTCGACCCATTCTGGTAGGTGGTCTTCACCATCGTTCGCCATCACCTGCCTCCCAGAGCTGCGAAAATCTGACCTGCAATTGCGTCAGCGGCTCGGCGAGACGAATCGACGTCGACGTGGGCGTATCTCGCTGTCGTCTTGGCATCTGCGTGCCCCAGCAGCTTTCCGATGACCGGAAGCCCGAGGCCGGACCATGCGCCAACCGACGCAAACGAATGTCGAAGGTCGTGGACGCGAAGGCCGGGAAGTGCTGCCCGTCTTGTGATAGCGGCCCACGGGCGCTTCAGGTCGGCTCGCGGCTTCTCATCCTCAAGCCCGGCGCTCTCTCCGGCAATCACGTAAACGCCAATGCGCGGCAAGCCCTTGATAATGTCGACGGCCGGCGCTGATAAGACCGTCGTCCTGCGACCAGTCTTGCTGTCCGCAAGAAATAGCAGTCCACGATCGAGGTCGACTTCATCCCACCGGAGATGCAGAACCTCGCGCAACCGCATTCCCGTCAACAGATATAGCCGAATCGCGCCCGTAACCGATGGGTGGATTTTTATGCGCTGCCCTTTCGGAGCATGCTTGGCAGAGCCTGCGTTGACTTCGAATCCAATCGTCTCCGCTTCATGCATTGCCTCGCCCAGACGCTGCATCTCGTCGACCGTCAAGAACCGTTCGCGCCCTTCTTCTCTATTGAGGTCGATGCCCCTGGCTGGGTTGAAGCCAACCGGCACGAATCCATTCTTGGCACCCCAGACGAATGCCGCTGCCAGCAGCTTCATCGCCCGATTGGCGGAGATGCGTGCCTCCTTGGACATTGCGGCATGCGCGCGCTGAACATCAACTCGCGTCAGCACAACAGCCTTCGTGGTGCCCATGTGTGGATCAATATGCTTGCGCAGCATGATACGGTAGAACTCGGCAGACGATGCTTTCCTGTTAGCGGCAACGAAGTCTTCGATATATGTCGAAACCAGCGTTTTTACTGTCACACTGGCGCGCTCGTCCGCCCGATCCTTCGCCAAGTCTTTACCCAGGCCGGCGTGGGCGATCGCTTTGCGCGCTGCCTCCCTGGCCTCATTCGCTTTAAGGGTTCCAACGCGGCCAAGCTTAAGACGCTTCTTGCTGCCGCCCGCAACGGGTCGGAATTCCGCAAAATAGGTGCCGGTCCCCGTTGTGGTTCGATAGAAGCCGAAGCCAGACAGGTCTTCATCGAAGAAATATTTGGTCTTGTTCGGTGGGGCGGAATCCATGATTTCAGCCACCGTTGCTGCAGTCAGTTTCAAAAGCTCCTCCCAAACTTATAGCCACACTGTAGCCAGTAATTTAGAGATGACCCCGAAATAGTCAAGCGGGCATAGGTTGGCCAACGTTGGAAATTGGGGACATAAAAGTATTGCGTCCAACACAGGAAATAGCCAGAAAAGCGAAGAAACAAGACTGGGGGTCAAGGGGTCGTGGGTTCGAATCCCGCCGCTCCGACCATTTTTCCCTTGCCCAATTCAAGACTTAGCTGACAGATTCGCCGGTGGCGCTTCAGGCGCCGGCGAGGGCGTGCGCCATGCGGGTGACTGCGGCGATGCGGCCGTCGATTTGAGGCAACGGCGAGCGGGCGGAGCCGGGCCGCTGGCGGTTGCGGCGGTCGCCGGCGACCGGCATGCCGGCCTCCAGGCAGGCGAAGGCGAAGGCTTCGCGGGCGATCGGCGCAGGCAAGGACCGCGCAAGCGCCTCGCGGCACTGGCGGATCGCCCGCTCATAGAGCGCGCCATCACGGATCGGCCATTCATTTTCGAGGAAATCCAGCGCGTCGTAGATGCAGGAAAACTCGCGCGTCAATCCGGATTGCAGATGAACACGGACCGGATCGGTCCAGCGAGGATAAGGGCTGTTCATTTCGGTGTCTCCTGGCCCTGCATGCTTCTGTGCGTCCCATAGATGATTCGCATGACGATACCGCGACGGTTGGCCATGACTGCTGCCCCGGAGCGGCTGACCATGTCGGCTGCGCGGACGTGGAACGTCGATCGCCGCGGCTTGTTCCCCTTCGATGAGAAATCTATTCAAAAGCTGCGGTACCGGCCGGAAAATTCAGGCGACGGCGACCTGCCCGACCCGGTGCAGCCGGAACAATTCCGCGAGCGATGCGGTTTCCCAAAACGACAGGAACGATAACGGAAGGAGATCGCCATGGATGCGCCTCGAAGCAGCAATGCGGCAAAGCCGGACAGGACGGAGGCGCCGGTCAAGGTCGGCCCGGGCGCGACCCGACCAGGCCCGCTGGGCCGGCCGGTGGCCATCGTGCTCGCCTGCGCGCTGGCGCTTGTGGCGGTCGTCTGGGCCGCGACAGAATACTGGGGTGAGACCCAGGACGGCGACGTCGAGGAGACTGGCGGGGGAACTGCCGACCAGCCCGCCGTGACCGAGCCGGCGCCGGCACCCTCGCCCGATGCGCCCGCAACCAGCGCCCCGTCGCAGAGCGACCCAGCCAGTTCGGCGCCCACGGAGAGCGACCCCAGGCCGCCGTCGTCCACGGGCGGCGACAGCCAGAGCACGACGCCGGACGGAACGCAGCAGACCCCGGCGGCGCCGCAGCAGTAAACGCGACGATGCCGGCGGCACGGGTACCGCCGGCGTCTTCGCCTGCTTCCGGAGAGGGGTACGGGGAACGGCAGATTCGTTGCCGTCATCAGCGCAGGGGCCCTGCCCGCCGTTGTCCCGGAGCGGCCTGACCGCGATGTGGCTGGCCGAAAGGGTGGGAACAGGATCGCCGGTCCTGAATTTCATGGGATGAAGGCGACCGGATCGACCTTGCGGGCGGACGCGCCGCGGGCCGGGCTGCAGTTCAGCCTTTGCGGCGCGGCCGCCGTGCCAGAAAGGCGAGCAGCCGGCTTTCTTCCGCTCTCAGACCTTTCGGCGCGGCGGCCGCCCCGTTGCCCGCCTTGAGCGGCGCGGTGCGTTGGGCAAGACCGAGCACGTCGGGATGGATGTAGCTCGTGCGGCAGATCGCCGGCGTGTTGTGCAGGATCGCGGCGGCCGCCTCGCTCATCCGGCGGATCGTCGGACGCTCGCCCGCCGCCAGCATCCGGCGCGCCTCGGCAAACGCCGCGAGGCTGCCCGCCCAGGTGCGAAACGTCTTGGCCGAGACCGCAAGATCCATGTGCTCGGCCAGATAGGCATTCAGCCTTCCCGAATCGATCGGCCGGACGGCGCCATCCTCTCCCATCCAGACGAACAGCTGCCGCCCCGGCAGGTCGGCCACGGCTTCCAGCATCCGATGCAGGCGGGGGTTTCGCAACACGCGCCGCACGCGCTTGCCGCCTTTGCCCGTGAATCGCAGCTCGATGCAGTCCTCGGCGACCCTCACATGCCGCTTGAGCAGCGTCGTGGCGCCATAGGTGCGGTTCTCGGCGGCATAGGCGGAATTTCCGACGCGCAGGTGCTCCTCGTCCAGCAGCGTGACGAGACCCGCCAGGATCGTGTCGGGACTGCCGACCGACCCTTCGAGATGCCGGCGCAGGGTGCGGCGCAGTTTCGGCAGGGCCATGGCGAAGGGAACGAGCTGCTGGAACTTGTCGGCGCTGCGCAGCGCCTTCCATTCGCCGTGGTAGCGGTATTGCTTGCGCCCGCGCGCATCCAGCCCCGTCGCCTGCAGGTGGCCGTTTTCCAGCATGCAGATCCAGACGTCGCGGTAGGCCGGCGGCAGCCCGAGCGCTGCTATCCGCCTCTTGACGTCCGGATCGTCCAGCAGCGTGCCGCACGGCAGGCGATAGCAGAACCCGCGACCGCGACGCTCGCGCCGGATGCCCGGCTCGCTGTCGCTGACATAGGTCAGCCCGATCTTCTGCAGCGTGCGGTCGAGCATTGGGGGCCTCCCGTTTCAGCCCGCCGGCGAAAAGACGAGCACGCTGGCGCCGGGCGACGTCGTCTGTTCCTGTGCGTCCACCTGCTCGAACGGCGCCTCGGCGCCGGTATCGAGGACGCGCTGCCAGCGCGCGACGCCGTTCGGCGACGGCAGCCGGATCTCGCAGTCGCCGCCGGCGTTGAACACGAGCAGGAGTTGGTCGGCGATCTGTTGCCCGTCGTCGGCCTGGGCCGTCTTCGCCAGATAGAGCATGACGAGGCGGCGGCCGGCGTCGCCCCAGGCCGCCTCGTCCATCGGATGGCCGTCTTCGCGGAACCAGGCGATCTCCGTCGGGCCGTCGCCGCTGCTTCCGTCCAAAAATCGCTCCGGCCGCAGGCAGCCGTGCTCCTTGCGCAACGCGATCATCCGGCGGCAGAAGTCGACGAAGGGATCGTCGAGGCCGCTCCAGTCGGTCCAGCCGATCTCGTTGTCCTGGCAGTAGGCGTTGTTGTTGCCGCCCTGGCTGTTTCCCACCTCGTCGCCGCCGAGGATCATCGGCACCCCCTGGCTGAGCAGCAGCGTCGCCATCATGTTGCGGCGGCGGCGCGCGCGCGCCTCGGCGATGCCGGGGTCGTCCGTCGGCCCTTCCCATCCCATGTTGTGCGAATGGTTGGCCGAGTGGCCGTCGCGGTTGTCCTCGCCGTTCGCCTCGTTGTGCTTGCCGTCATAGGAGACGGTATCGGCCAAGGTGAAACCGTCATGGGCGCTAAGCAGGTTGACCGAGGTCGTCGCGCCGCGGTCGGAGTGGTTGAACTGCACGGCAGTACCGGTCAGGCGCTGCGACAGGCCGGAGACCAGCCCCTCGTCGCCCTTCCAGTAGCGGCGCACGTCGTCGCGGTACTTGTCGTTCCACTCGCGGAACGGATGCGGGAAGCCGCCGACCTGGTAGCCGCCGTCGCCGACATCCCATGGCTCGGCGATCAGCTTGACGCCGGCGAGCACCGGATCCTGCCGGATCGCGTCGAAGAAGCCGCCGTCCCGGTCGAATTCGACATGGCGGGTACGGCCGAGCGTGCTGGCGAGATCGAAGCGGAACCCGTCGACATGCATGACGCCGACCCAGTAGCGCAGGCTGTCGAGGACCATGCGCAGCACCATGGGATGGGCGACGTTCAGCGTGTTACCGGTCCCGGTCGTGTCGTAGCTGTGGCGCTTGTCCCCCGGCGACAGGCGATAGTAGCTGAGGTTGTCGAGCCCGCGGAAGCTCAGGGTCGGACCGCGCTCCGAACCCTCCGCGGTGTGGTTGTAGACCACGTCCATGATCACCTCGATGCCGGCTGCGTGGAAGTGCTTGACCATCGTCTTGAACTCGGTGATCCGGTCGCCCGACATGAAGCGCGGCTGCGGCGCGAAGAAGCCGAGCGTCTGGTAGCCCCAGTAGTTTCTCAGGTCCTTTTCGAGAAGGTAGCGGTCGTCGGGGAAATACTGGATCGGCAGGACCTCGACTGCGGTGATGCCGAGTTTCACCAGGTGGTCGACGATCGGATCGCTGCTCATGCCGAGGAAGGTGCCGCGCAGGTCCTCGGGCACGTCGGGATGCAGCATCGTCATGCCGCGCACATGCGCCTCGTAGATGATCGTGTCGGTCCATGGCCGGCGGATCGCCTCGTCGCCGTCCCAGTCGAAGCTCGGGTCCTGTACGACGCCCTTGAGCGCAAACGGCGCGCTGTCGCGCTCGTCGAAGGAGAGATCCCCCTCCTCCGCCCCGATCCGGTAGCCGTAGAGCGCGTCGTCCCAGACGAGTTCGCCCTTGATCTGCTTGGCATAGGGGTCGAGCAGCAGCTTGTTCGGGTTGAAGCGATGGCCGGCGGAGGGATCGTAGGGGCCGTGCGCGCGGTAGCCGTAGACGGTGCCGGGCTTCAGCCCCGCGACATAGCCCGACCAGATATCGCCCTCGCGCTTGGGCAGCGCCATCCGCGCCGTCTCCTCCTTGCCGTCGGGCGAGAAGAGGCACAGATCGATGCTTTCGGCATGGGCCGAGAAGACCGCGAAATGCACGCCGTCGCCGGTGAACTCGGCCCCCAACTCAGGCTTGAGGAAGTCGAGTTCGGAAAAGGAAATGGTCATCGTGGTGCCGCCCCATTGGTTCGCTTCGATTTGATATCTGCCCTCGGGTCATCGCCGGTGTGACATGGGCCAGTGTGACATGGGCCAGTCCGACATTGCCGATGTCCCCTGCACCCGGCCGGCGTGCTGACGCCGTGCCTGCAACGCGGCACCGGGGCGAAAGTTCCGCGCGGCGGACCTCGGCGAGGCGGAACCCGGAGGATTTCGCGATGGGGGACGGAACTTTCCCCTTCGCCCGCCATTTCGTGCCACGGAAAGGCAGGTTGTCATGATCCCATCCCAACCCCCATTGAACGTGCATTACGATCCGGCCAGCAAGACCGCCCTGCTCCAGTGCGGCAAGCGCAGCAAGGTCCTGCACGATCTTCCGACCCTGCAGACGGCAGAGGACGCGGCACGCGAATTCGCCAGCAGCAACTGGGGCTATGTCGAAGAGAAAGCGGGCGAGACCCGGGACGACCGCCATCCGGCCGGCAACGCCTGAGCCGGATGCGTCCGCGATCCCGTTGCGACACGGCCCGCGGGATGGCACAAGGCGGGAATGGCTCAGGGTGATGCGACGGTTTGGCAGGACTTCTTCGATCGCGACGCGCAGACCGTCGCGCCGGAACTGATCGGTGCGCAGCTTGCGATCGACGGCGTCGGCGGCGTGATCGTGGAGACGGAAGCCTATGCGCCGGACGACCCCGCCTCCCACAGTTTCCGGGGAGAGACCCCGCGCAACCGGGCCATGTTCGGCCCGCCCGCCCATGCCTATGTCTATCGGTCCTACGGCATCCACTGGTGCCTGAACCTGGTCTGCCGTCCCGGCAGCGCGGTGCTGATCCGTGCGTTGGAGCCGACGACAGGGATCGAGGCGATGCGCGCGCGGCGCGGACTGGACAATGTGCGGCTACTCTGCGCCGGTCCCGGACGCCTCTGCCAGGCGCTCGGCGTGACGGACGCGCTGGACGGCCTGCCCGTCACCCTTCCGCCGTTCCGGATCGAACCCCCGAAGGCGCCTGCGATCGTCGGCTCGGGCGTCCGCATCGGACTGACCAAGGCGATCGACGTTCCCTGGCGGTTCGGGCTGGGCGGCTCGCCGTTTCTGAGCCGCAAGCTCTGAAGGAGCTTCCAGGTGCCGCCCGCCGGATGGGAGAGCGGCTCCTATCTCACCTGGTCGAGCAGGCGCTTGCATTCCAGAAGGTCATAGAGCGCTTCCTGGAGAAGGGCGCGATCCTCCTTGCCGACGCTGCTCTTGCCGATCGAGATTTCCGGCGCATCCTCGCTGCCGCCGCCGACGAAGGAGAAGAAGCGCCGGCTGGTCGGCGCCTTGGCGCGGCCAACGATCTGGTCGTCGTCTGCGGTCTTCGGCGCCGACGGCTCGTCCTGGTTGGCGGCAGCCAGCGCCTCGACGGTGGCAAGGTCGCCGCTGGCGATGGCCGCCACGAACTTGTTGCCGTTGTTCTTCAGGAGCTTCTGGACGCCCTTGATCGTGTAGCCGTGATCGTAGAGCAGGTGGCGGATGCCCTTCAGAAGCTCGACGTCGTCGGGGCGGTAGTAGCGCCGCCCGCCGCCGCGCTTCATCGGCTTGATCTGCGAAAACCGCGTCTCCCAGAAGCGCAGGACATGCTGCGGAAGGTCGAGATCGTCCGCGACCTCGCTGATGGTGCGGAAGGCGTCGGGGCTCTTCTCCATCGATACTCCTCACCGAAAGGCGTTTTCGACTCACGTTCGGCCGGGCCGGCTGAGTCTTTGCATTTCAGCGGGTTGTCACACTTTTTTCAAGCGGAGAATCGGGGCCGTCCCAAGACGATCCGCAATCAGGACGCCGGCGCCTGCACCTTCTGCCTGGTCTTGCGGGCGGTGTGGGCCTTGAGAACGCGCTGCTTGAGCACGTTGGAGGCCTTGAACGTCATGACGCGACGCGGCGAGATCGGCACTTCCTCCCCCGTCTTCGGGTTGCGGCCGATGCGCTCGTTCTTGTCGCGGACCTGGAAAGTCGCGAAGGATGACAGCTTCACGCTTTCGCCACGGACGATGGCATTGCAGATTTCATCGATCACGGTTTCGACGAGTTCCGCCGATTCTGTTCTGGAAAGACCGACCTTCCGAAAAACGGATTCGGCCAAATCTGCGCGTGTCACGGTTTTGCCGCTCATCTTCTCCCACCGTTTTCTTATTGAAAGCGCTCGGTTATCGGGCAAGAGTATTGCCCTTGCCCCTGTCGGTCAAGCACCGTTGAAGTAGGGGGCCGGGCATCCTCCGCCTACCAGCGAAGCAGAACCGCGCCCCAGGTGAAACCGCCGCCCATCGCTTCCAGGAGCACGAGGTCGCCCTCCTTGATGCGGCCGTCGGCGGCAGCGGTTGCCAGCGCCAGCGGGATGGAGGCGGCAGACGTGTTTCCATGCAGGTCGACCGTGACGACAACCTTCTCGAGCGGAATGCCGAGCTTCTTGGCCGAACCGTCGATGATTCGGCGATTGGCCTGGTGCGGGACCAGCCAGTCGAGGTCTTCGATCGACAGCCCGGTGGCGTCGAAGGCGGCTACGATCACGTCGGTGATCATGCCGACGGCATGCTTGAAGACCTCGCGGCCCTCCATGCGCAGGTGACCGACGGTGCCGGTGGTGGACGGCCCGCCATCCACGTAGAGCTTGTCGAGATGGGCGCCGTCGGAGCGAAGCTGGGCCGTCAGCACGCCGCGGTCGGCCACCGTCCCCTCGCCCTCCTGGGCCTCGAGCACGATCGCGCCCGCACCGTCGCCGAAGAGCACGCAGGTCGTGCGGTCGGTCCAGTCGAGGATGCGCGAGAAGGTCTCGGCGCCGATGACCAGCACCCGGCGCGCCAGTCCGCCGCGGATATAGGCGTCGGCCGTCGTCACGCCGTAGACGAAACCCGAACAGACCGCCTGGACGTCGAAGGCGAAGCCATGGTGCATGCCGAGGCGGTTCTGGATGTTGACGGCGGTGGCCGGAAAGGTGTTGTCCGGGGTGGAGGTGGCGACGATGATCACGTCGATGTCGGCGGGCGTCAGCCCTGCCCTGTCCAGTGCCTCGCGCGCCGCCGCCTCGCCGAGCGACGCCGTGGTCTCGCCTTCGCCGGCGATGTAGCGCTGGCGGATGCCGGTCCGCTGCACGATCCACTCGTCGGACGTGTCGACCATGCTCTCCAGCTCACGATTGGTGAGCACCCGCTTCGGAAGCGACGTTCCGAAACCGCGAACCACTGAACGGATCATCTGCTATCCTATATCCCGTCGCTCATGCCGCCGGCCGCGCCTTGGACGGGTCTGTCTGCATGATACCTCTTGAGGTCTTCTTCTATCTTTTCCTTCAGCCCGTTGCGGGCCATGTCGTAGCCGACGTCCACCGCCGCCGCAAAACCCTCGGCATCGGTGCCGCCATGGCTCTTGATGACGATGCCGTTGAGGCCGAGGAAGACGCCGCCGTTGACCTTGCGCGGGTCCATCTTCTCGCGCACCCGGTCGAAAGCGCTCTTGGCCAAGATGTAGCCGAGCTTGGCCATCCAGGTCCGCGACATGGCCGCGCGCAGATATTCGGCGATCTGCCGCGCCGTGCCCTCGGCCGCCTTCAGCGCGATGTTGCCGGCAAAGCCTTCGGTGACGACGACGTCGACCGTGCCGCGGCCGATGTCGTCGCCTTCTACGAATCCATAATAGTCGATCGTGTCAAAATTGGCCTCGCGGATGAGCTGGCCCGCGGCCTTGACCTCTTCCTGGCCCTTGATCTCCTCGACGCCGACATTGAGCAGGCCCAGCGTCGGGCGCTCGATCTCGAACAGAGCGCGCGCCATGGCGCCGCCCATCAGGGCGAAATCGAACAACTGGTTGGCGTCGGCGCCGATCGTGGCGCCGATGTCGAGCACGATGCTCTCGCCCTTCAGCGTCGGCCAGATGCCGGCGATCGCCGGCCGCTCGATGTCGGACATCATGCGCAGGCAGAATTTCGCCATGGCCATCAGCGCACCGGTATTGCCGGCAGACACGGCGACGTCGGCATCCCCCTTGGCGACCGCGTCGAGCGCCAGCCACATCGACGACTTGTTGCGGCCACGGCGCAGCGCCTGGCTCGGCTTCTCGTCCATGCCGATCGCGATTTCGCAATCGGTGAACGTGCTGGCCTCCTTGAGCTTCGGATAGCTTTCGAGCAGCGGCTGGCATTGGGAAGCGATGCCGAACAGGCAGAACCGAATGTCGGGGTGACGTTCGAGCGCCTTGGCTATGCCAGGGATGACGACCTGCGGGCCGTAATCGCCACCCATGACATCGACGGAAATTCTGACCACGCGTGTCCAGTCCTTGTTCTCCAGCCCGGGGGGCGGATTTTCGGTCAAAATACTGCTTTTCGTCCGGGTGACAACTGAATTGTCGAGGGCCCGAAGGCCCATTCAACTCTTTTTCCAGTCCTTCAACGCGGCAAATGGCGACGGTTTTGCGTCATCGGACCCGGTGCTTTCCAAATGGGCGGAAAAAGCGATGCCATCCTTGCGCGGATAGGGGTCGATCGCCATGGCGGCATATTCGGCGGCGACCGCGCCGGCATCGATCGTGTCGCCCTGGAACGTCTCGGGACTGTCGGGCCCGTCCGGGTCCAGCAGCATCTCGCCGGTCTCGGTCAGGGCCGCACGGGCGAGCTTGGAGCCTTCCGGCACGAAGATCGCGTCCACCGGCTCGTCGATCCTGGAGGCGACCGGTTCGAGCGTGACGACGCAGGTCTGCACGATCTCGGTCTTGACCCTGCCCTTCAGCCGGACGCCGTCCCTCTTCCAGCGCCGGACCTCGAACTCGGCCGAGAACGCCTTGACCTCGACGACGCCCCACTGCCTGGCCAGCGCCCTGCATTCAGCGGGGTCGGCGGCGATCTTCACCGTCACCGGGTTGGACGAGATGTGCCCCACCTTCACGGGGTAGGAGAACGACTGGTCTTCGATGTTCTTCATGGTCCTGTCCTTGGCTGCCCTGCCGTCTCAGGCGGCCGGGCCCGCCGGAGGCAGTTGCGCCTCCCCGGTTTCAACGATCGCTTCATCCAGCGCCGTCAGGTGGGTCTCGGCGGCAAAGAGATAGCGCGCCAGTTCCTGCATGTCGGGCACGCCCTCATCCGCTTGCGGATAGATATTGCGTTTCAGCGCCTGCGCAAGGGCTGCCGCGTCGCCGGCGTCGAGGGCGGCGGCATAGACTTCCAGCCTGCCGTAGAAGCGGGCGGCGAGCTTCTTCATCCGCTTCGGCACGCCGACGTCGCTGATGCCGAGCTCGCGGATCGAATGGTCGATGTCCTGGAAGAAGGCGTCGACGATCTGCTGGGCGATTTCCTGGCCCGACGTGGCCGATGAACGGGTGCGGCGGAAGTAGACGATCATCACGGCCGACAGCATCTCCAGCCGCCCCATCACCGTGTCGGGCACATCGAGGCGCTCGTAGAGATAGGGCTGCCGGGCGGCCGCGGTCAGATGGCCGTACTGGCGCTCGACGATCCGCTGGTTTGCGTTTTTTTTCTTCAGCAGGCCGAAAATCATCATAACGCCCAGTTTTGGCTGATTGAAGGAGCAAGCGCTGCCAGTGTCGTGTTGCATGACAGCCGAAGCTGGTTTACCGAAGCACCCACGAATTGCAATGGCTTGCCAGCCATCATAGCCTCAAGGGGATTGTCGTTGAAGAGACGCTATTTTGGGACTGACATGAAACTGCTACGCAACGCAGCCATTGCCATCGGCCTTTCCACCACCGTGCTTGCAGGATGCCAGACCGGCGAGATCCTGAACCAGGGCTATGTCGTCGACGAGCAGACGCTGGCGCTCGCCCCGGTCGGCTCCTCGCGCGAACAAGTGCTGCTGTCGCTCGGAACGCCGTCCACGACGGCGACCTTCGACACCGAGGTGTTCTACTACATCTCGCAGAAGCGCTCGCGCCCGGTCGCCTTCATGAAGCCGAAGCTGATCGAACAGAGCATCCTGACCGTCTATTTCAACAAGGACGGCAACGTGGATCGCCTCGCGAACTACACGATGAAGGACGGCGTGCCGTTCGACATGATCTCGCGCACCACACCGACCGGCGGCGTCGAGCAGACCTTCCTCGGCCAGCTCCTGAAGGGTGGCGCCGACCCGAACGCGGCGATCCGCAACGCGCTCAGCCAGCCGCAATAACGGCGCCTGTCATCACCATGCAAAAGGCCGCGGAGCTTGCGCCCCGCGGCCTTTTTCGTTCATTTCCGTCGTCTCAGGCCAACACGGCCAGAAGCAGCAGTGCGACGATGTTGGTAATCTTGATCGCCGGGTTCACCGCCGGGCCGGCGGTGTCCTTGTAGGGATCGCCGACCGTGTCGCCGGTGACCGACGCCTTGTGGGCCTCCGATCCCTTCATGTGGCGATGGCCGTCCTTGTCGACGAAGCCGTCCTCGAAGCTCTTCTTGGCGTTGTCCCAGGCGCCGCCGCCGGAGGTCATCGAGATGGCCACGAACAGGCCGTTGACGATGACGCCGAGCAGCGAGGCGCCGAGTGCTGCAAAGGCAGACGCCTTGGAGCCGGAGATCAGCAGCACGCCGAAATAGACGACGAGCGGCGCCAGCACCGGCAGCAGCGAGGGCACGATCATCTCGCGGATCGCGGCCTTGGTGAGAAGGTCGACGGCGCGGCCGTAGTCCGGCTTGTCGGTGCCCTTCATGATGCCGGGCTTCTCCTTGAACTGCCGGCGCACCTCCTCGACGATCGAGCCTGCGGCCCGGCCGACGGCGGTCATGGCGATGCCGCCGAAGAGGTAGGGGATCAGCCCGCCGAAGATCAGCCCCGCCACCACGTAGGGGTTGGACAGATCGAAGGAGATCTCGCCGATGCCGGCAAAGTACGGATAGCGCTCCGGGTTGGCGGCGAAGTAGGCGAGGTCGTTCGAATAGGCGGCGAACAGCACCAGCGCGCCGAGGCCGGCCGAGCCGATCGCATAGCCCTTGGTCACGGCCTTGGTGGTGTTGCCGACCGCGTCCAAGGCATCCGTGGACTTGCGCACCTCCGGCGGCAGGTGGGACATCTCGGCGATGCCGCCGGCGTTGTCGGTCACCGGACCGAACGCGTCGAGCGCCACGATCATACCCGCAAGCCCCAGCATGGCGGTGACCGCGATGCCGGTGCCGAACAGGCCGGCAAGCTGGTAGGTGGAGATGATGCCGCCGACGATGACGATCGCCGGAAGTGCTGTCGATTCCAGCGAGACCGCCAGGCCCTGGATGACGTTGGTGCCGTGGCCGGTCACCGAAGCCTGCGCGATCGAATTGACCGGCCGCTTGTTGGTGCCGGTGTAGTACTCGGTGATGACCACGATCAGCGCGGTGACGACGAGGCCGAGCAGGCCGCAGAAGAACAGGCTCGTTCCCGTCACCTCGACGCCGCCGCCGATGCCGATCGAACCCCAGCCGATCGTCAGCGAGGTCGCAGCCGCCAACCCCAGGATCGACAGCAGGCCGGTGGCGATGAGGCCCTTGTAGAGGGCCCCCATGATCGAGCTCTTGGTTCCGAGCTTGACGAAGAAGGTGCCGATGATCGAGGTGATCACGCAGGCCGCGCAGATCGCCAGCGGATAGACCATCGCCGCAGCCAGCACCGGCGTTCCGGCGAAGAAGATCGCCGCCAGCACCATGGTCGCCACGACCGAGACGGCATAGGTCTCGAACAGGTCGGCCGCCATGCCGGCGCAGTCGCCGACATTGTCGCCGACGTTGTCGGCGATCGTGGCCGGGTTGCGCGGGTCGTCCTCGGGGATGCCGGCCTCGACCTTGCCGACGAGGTCGCCGCCGACGTCCGCACCCTTGGTGAAGATGCCGCCGCCGAGACGGGCGAAGATGGAGATCAGCGAGGCACCGAAGCCGAGCGCCACGAGCGAATCGATGACTTCGCGGGAGGCCGGATCATGGCCGAGGACCGCGGTCATATACCAGTAGTAGATCGAGACGCCGAGCAGGGCGAGGCCCGCGACCAGCATGCCGGTGATGGCGCCGGACTTGAAGGCGATCTCGAGGCCGGACGCCAGGCTGACCGAGGACGCCTGCGCCGTGCGCACGTTGGCGCGAACCGAGACGTGCATGCCCATGAAGCCGGCGGCACCGGAGAGAACCGCACCGATCAGGAAGCCGATGGCGGCGCTTGCGGAAAGAAGAAGCCAGACCGCGATGAAGACGACGATCCCGACGATTGCAATGGTCTTGTACTGGCGGGTGAGATAGGCCTGAGCCCCCTCCCGGATATAGCCTGCAATTTCCTGCATGCGGGCGTTCCCCTGATCGGCGGCAAGCACCGACCGCGTTGCCCAGATGGCATAGACCACCGAGAGCAACCCGCATGCGATAACGCCCAACAATATGGTGGCCATTTCGCTATTTCCTCCTGTGAAGCCGCAGTTCCCAGCGCTACGGCCATAAAAAACGCCAGCGACCCGATTGCCTCCTCACAAAACGGGCGGTTGACGACAGGGGCAGAGTGCAAGTGCGAATCGCCCGCGTCAAGACGCAGCCGCCAGATCGCAATGATCGGCAAGGCTTATCCTGCCAAAGGCGCGGATTGGCGGGCTCGTGCCCGCGTGCGGTAGAGCAGCATCAAGACGAGGAACAGGCTGATGCCGGTCACCGGCCAGAAGACGAGGTTGATGGTCTGCCAGCCATAGGCGTTGAAGACCTTGCCGGAGGAGAAGGACGCGAGCGCGACGGTGCCGAAGAGGACGATGTCGTGGAAGCCCTGGACCTTGTCGGCCTCGTGCGGCCGGTAGCTGGAGGCGACGAGCGCAGTCGAACCGATGAAGCCGAAGTTCCAGCCGATGCCGAGCAGGATCAGCGCCCCCCAGAAGTTCCAGAGCGCGATCCCCATGTGGGCGATCGCCGCGCAGGCCATCAGGATCAGGAGGCCGGCTGCGACCACCTTCTCCGTGCCGAAGCGCTGGATCAGCATGCCGGTGAAGAAGCTCGGCGCGAACATGGCGAGCACGTGCCACTGGATGCCGAGGGTGGCCAGTTCCGGCGAGAAGCCGCAGCCGATCACCATGGCGAGTGGCGCGCCGGTCATCATGAAGGTCATCAGCGCATAGGTGGCGATGCCGCAGACCATGCCCGTCAGGAAGCGCTGGGTGAGCACGATCTCGGCCAGCGGGCGGACGGGTGCCGTGTGCCCTCCCCCCGACACCGCGGTCTCCGGCAGGCGCAGCATGGCAAACAGCACGATCGCCGACAGGCACAGCGGGACGAGCGCCACAAAGGCGCCGGCAAAGAGCACGGGCTCGAAAAGGTCCTTGGTGAAGATCACGAGCTGGGGCCCGAGGATGGCGGAGACGACGCCGCCCGCGAGGATCCAGGAGATCGCCCGCGGCTTGTAGAACGAAGGCGAGGCGTCGGCGGCGGCAAAGCGGATCTTCTGGGCAAAGCCGGCCGAGACCCCGATCATCAGGAAGCCCGCCGCCATCAGCCAGATATCGGACCGGAATAGCGCGATGGCGGAAAGCAGGCTGCCCGCGGCACCGAGCAGCGCGCCGGCGATGAAGCCGTAGGTGCGGCCGATTGCGCGCGCGAGGATGGCGACGAGGACGGCGCCAAGTGCCACGCCGATGTTGAAGCCCGTCAGCGGCGCAGTTGCGAGCGACTTGTCCTCGCCCAGCAACTGATAGCCGGCAAGGCCGCCCACGGAGAAGACGATCGGCCCCGCGGAGGCGAGGATCGCCTGGGCCGCCGACAGGAGAAACACGTTGCGGCGCGCGGCAGCAAGTTCACCCTCCAGCCCTTCCGCCGCAACCGTCATCGCAAGGACCTTACGCCTTCCGTTCGGTGCGGACCTGCTTGGCGATCCGGTCCAGCACGGCGTTGACGAGCTTCGGTTCGTCGTCCTCGAAGAAGGCCTTGGCGATCTCGACATACTCGGTGACGATGACCGCCACCGGAACGTCCTTGCGCTCGATGATCTCGAAGACGCCGGCGCGCAGGATCGCGCGTACCGTCGCATCGAGCCGCGACAACGCCCAGTCGTCCTGCAGCGCGCCACCGATCAGGGGATCGAGTTTGCGCTGGTCGCGCACGACGCCGGAGACGATCGAGCGGAACCAGGCGGGATCCGCCTTCAGGTAGGTTTCGCCGTCGATCTCCTGGCCGAGACGGTGCGCCTCGAATTCGGCAACGATCTCCAGGACCCCGGCGCCGCTGATGTCCATCTGGTAGAGCGCCTGAACGGCGGCAAGGCGGGCCGCCCCGCGCTGGTTGGCCTGTCTCACCGGCTGGCTTGCCGGCTGGTCCGATTTGTCCTTGGTCACGATACGCCGCCCAGTTTCTTCTTCAGTTCGATCATCTTCAGTGCCGCGCGCGCGGCAAAGCCGCCCTTGTCGCCCTCGGAGCGGCGGGCACGCGCCCAGGCCTGCTCGTCGTTTTCGACCGTCAGGATGCCGTTGCCGATCGGCAGGCTTTCGCTGACGGTCAGGTCCATGATCGCGCGGGAGGATTCGTTGGCGACGATGTCGAAATGATAGGTTTCGCCGCGGATGACCATGCCAAGGGCCACGAAACCGTCATACTCCGTGCCGCCGTAGTCCATGCCGTCGAGCGCCATGGAGATAGCGCCCGGGATCTCGAGCGCGCCGGGAACCGTCACGACGTCGTAGGTCGCCCCCGCCACATCGAGCGCCGCCTTGGCGCCGTCCAGCAGCGCGTCCGCCATGTCGTCGTAGAAGCGCGCCTCGACGATGAGGAGATGTGGGTTTTCAGCATTTGCCATGGGTCACCCGAACGTTGGAAAAGAGGCACGCGGATCGTCGCGGCAGAGGCGCGGTCAAACCACGACGGGCGGGCGATGGCAAGGAAATTCGCACATTTCCGTGCGAATCCCGCAAACCGCGCGCATTGTTTCGCCTGCGCGATCCGGGCTCGTGTCCGGATCGCTATCGTTGATTTTGCGGCGAAGCGATCGCCGCCCGCCACCGGAGGAAAAGGACCATGGAAGAGACACTCAAGCCCGTCGTCAACCCGGGCAGGCAGACGCTCGATCACTGGACGAAGGGCAGCCTCTACGAATCGCGCGACATCGCGTTTGGCAGGCTGCTCGGGCTGAAGGACCTCGGGATCGGCTACAGCGAGGTGCCGCCGGGCAAGTCCGGCTGTCCGTTTCACAGCCACCACGTCGAGGAGGAACTCTTCGTCATCCTCGAAGGGACCGGGACCTACCGCTTCGGCGAGGTCCGGTATCCGGTCGGGCCGGGCGACGTGCTCGGCGCGCCGGCCGGCGGGGCGGAAACGGCCCATCACCTGATCAATACCGGAGAGGTGCCGCTGAAATACCTGTCGATCTCGACCATGGCGGCGACGGAGATCTGCGAGTATCCGGACTCGGGCAAGTTCCTCGCCAAGACCCGGAAGGAAACAGGTGGCCCCGTCGAATTCCGCTACACCGGCCGGGTGGAGAGCGCCGTCGACTACTGGGAGGACGAGCCGGGGGCGGACGAGGCCTGACGAGGGCGATGCTCGCCTCCCCGTCACAGGCCGCGCCTGCGACCCTTGAAGGCCAGATGGTTCGAAGCGAACCCTTGTCTTTCGTCACCCCGGACTTGATCCGGGGTCTAGCAGCGCCGCGTCCGCGGTGCAAAGGAACCCTTTGCGCTCAAGGACTTGAGCGCGCTGGACGCCGGATCAAGTCCGGCGTGACGGCCCCCTTTGGTGGCATGTTCTAAAAATCGACGTCCGGCACAAGGCTTTGGCCAGTCAGAGCCGCGGTCCGCGGCTGCTTCCGGGGCGGACGGGCTCCCGCCGGGGAGCCCCTATCGGCTCAGGCGAGCGTCTTGGCGCGTTCGGCAAGCCGCTCATGGGCATCGCCGATCGGGTCTTCCGCCTTGGCGAACGGCATCACGACCGTCCGCAGCAGGGCCTTGAGGTGATCGCGGCCGCGCTGGTGCATGACGGGGGCGAAGGACGCCATGGTGAGCGTGGCCGCATCCGGCATGACCTTGGTCACTTCGGCGAAGTTGGCAAAGATCTCGTAGTTGGCCGCCTCGATGCGGAAGGTCTCGGCCGGCGCACCCTCGGCCAGCACGATTTCGTGGCTGTCCAGCAGGATGTGGAAATAGTCGGCCGTATCATGCCCCTTCGGCATTGCCGGAGCGATCGAACGGCCGTTGGCCAGATCCTTGGCCTGGATCAGCACGCCGTCCACATGCAGGTGATGGTAAGGCGACAGATACAGGTCCCGCGCCGGAACGCCATCGGCGAGCGCACCGCGGGCAATGCGGACCGGCATCACGTTACGCGTCCATGCGGCCCCCGTCCGCTTGAAGGTCTGCCGGCCGATCCAGCGAACGGCCATGCTCTTGCCGGTCACCGTCGTGACGCGGTCGCCGACGCGAAGGTTCTCGACCAGAACTTCACCCTTCGGGGTCGCAATCGCCGTGCCGCGCAGGAAACAGCGCGGACCCCAGCCCGGCTTGCCCTTGCGCCCGCGGTGGGCCAGGGCGCTGCCGGGAAACATACTCGTCGCCATGACGCCGATGGCGGCTGCCTTCGCGCCTGCGGCCACTGCCGCGCCGAGGAAATTGCGTCGGGCCCGATTGAACTCGGAACGTCCCTTACCATTCATAGACATAGCACTCTCCCCTGCCTCTCACGATCCGCTACCGTACACAACACATCCTGCCGCAATCAGGGATGTTAAGGAACATGCGTCCACCCGCTCCCCGGCCCCGAAAACGGTTGCGCCGGGTACCACGGAGGGGATAGCGATCGGTCTTCAGGAGGAGGGAGTACCGCTAAAGTGGATATCCACCAGCGGAGCTAGACCTCGAACGAATGATCTAGATCGTCCTTGAGGCCGGGAATTCGGCAAGGCGGGCGGCATAGCGCGCCATGGTGTCGACCTCGAAATTGACGAAATCGCCAGCCTTGCGCTCGCCCCATGTCGTCACCTCGAGCGTGTGCCGGATCAACAGGACGTCGAACACGTCGCCCTCGACTCCGTTGACCGTGAGCGAGGTGCCGTCGAGCGCGACCGAACCCTTCGGCGCGACGAAGCGCTCGAGGCCGGCGGGTGCGCGCAGCGTATAGCGGGTGGCGTCGCCCTCGGCCTCGACGGACAGGATTTCCGCCTTGCCGTCGACATGGCCGGAGACGAGATGGCCGCCGAGCTCGTCTCCGATCTTCAGCGAGCGCTCGAGATTGACGCACGTGCCCGCCTTCCAGGCGGCGATCGTCGTCAGCCGCAGCGCCTCTTCCCAGGCTTCGACCTCGAACCAGCGTTCGTTGGAGCCTGCCGCCGGCAGCGCGGTCACCGTCAGGCAGGTGCCGGAATGGGAGATCGAGGCGCCCATGTCGATCGTCGCCGGGTCATAGGCCGTGCGCACCCGCAGCCGCACGCCCTCGTTCATGGGCTCGACCCGCTCCACCGTGCCGACATCCGTTACGATTCCAGTGAACATCGCTAATCTCTTTCGTATTCTTCGAACAAATCAGGGCCGAACCGCAGGGTGCGCACGAGCGAGAAGCCTGCAGGCGCCGTTCCGGGCACAAGTGGGGATCGGATCCCCCCTTCGCCAATGGGTACGGCTCCCGCGTAGAGATGGATGCGATCGACGAGCCCCGCCGCCAAGAAGCTCGACGCGACGGACGCGCCCCCCTCGACCAGAAGCGAGGAGATGCCGCGCGATGCCAATGCCGCCAGAAGCACCGGCAGCTTGTGCGGATCGCACTGCACGACCTCGACGCCCGCCTCGTCCAGCACGGCGCGCCGGGCGAGAAACGCCTGGTCCTCGGTGTCGTCGAAACGCGGCGGCTCGGCTGCGATTGCGATCACCGGCACGCTGTGCGCGGTGAGCGCCAGCTTTCCGTACGGAGGCAGCCTCAGGTCGCGATCGAGGACGATGCGGATCGGCGAGCGGTCACCGAGCCCCGGCAGGCGGCAGGTCAGTTCCGGATCGTCCGCCTCGGCCGTGCCGACGCCGATCAGGATCGCATCGCTCGCAGCGCGCAGGACCTGCACCTGCCCGCGCGCCACGGGGCCGGTGACGACAAACTGGCCAGCGCCAAGCCGGCCGATCATGCCATCCGGCGAAACCGCCAGTTTGAGAGTGACATAGGGACGTTTCTTCACTTGCCGCATGAGATAGGCGGCCAGTGCCCGGTGCCCGTCTGCGGCCAGCACGCCGGTCTCGACCGCGATCCCCGCCGCCTCGAGCATCGCAAATCCCCTGCCCGAGACGCGTTCGTCCGGATCGCGCACGGCCACCACCACCCGCGCGACACCCGCCTCGATCAGCGCATCGGCGCAGGGCGGCGTCTTGCCATGGTGGGAACAGGGCTCGAGGGTGACGTAGGCGGTCGCGCCGCGCGCCGCCTCGCCCGCCTGCGCCAGCGCGATACGCTCGGCATGCGGCCGGCCGCCGATGTCGGTGACGCCGGTGGAAAGCACGCGCCCGTCCTTCACCAGAATGCAGCCGACGGAAGGATTGTTGGCGGTGCGGCCGAGGTTGCGCAGGCTCAGCCGGATCGCGGCGGCCATGAAGCGCTGGTCTTCCGCCGCATCCGCCATGCTCAGCCCTCGTCGCCAGGGTCGCGCGCGATCTTCGCGGCGACCTCGCTGAGCGTCTTTTCAAAATCGTCCACATGCGAAAAATCGCGGTAGACGGAGGCGTAGCGGACGAAGGCCACGTCATCCAGCGCCTTCAGCGCCTCCAGAACCTGCAGGCCGATCTGCTCGGAGGAAATCTCGGTCTCCCCGGAGCTCTCCAGCCGGCGCACGATGCCCGAGACCGCGCGCTCGATCCGGTCGCGATCGACCGGCCGCTTGCGCAGCGCGATCTCGAACGACTTCATCAGCTTCTCGCGCTCGAAGGGAGCCCTGCGGCCCGTCTTCTTCAGCACCATCAGTTCACGCAGTTGCACGCGTTCGAAGGTGGTGAAGCGGCCGCCGCAATCCGGGCAGATGCGGCGGCGACGGATGGCGGCCCCGTCCTCTGCAGGACGGGAATCCTTCACCTGGCTATCTTCCGAGGCGCAGTAGGGGCAGCGCATGACTGTCCTTACATGTAGGGGTACATCGGGAAGCGGTCGGTCAGCTTGACCACCTTTTCCCGGACTGCGGCTTCGACTGCGGCATTGCCCTCGTCGGAATTGGCGACCTTCAGGCCGTCCAGAACCTCGACGATCAGGTTGCCGATCTCCTTGAACTCTGCCTCCTTGAAGCCGCGCGTGGTGCCCGCCGGCGTGCCGAGGCGGATGCCTGAGGTGACGAAGGGCTTTTCGGGGTCGAAGGGGATGCCGTTCTTGTTGCAGGTGATGTAGCCGCGACCAAGGGCCGCCTCGGCACGCTTGCCGGTGGCGTTCTTCTTGCGCAGGTCGACCAGCATCAGGTGGTTGTCGGTGCCGCCGGAGACGATGTCGAGGCCGCCGGCGATCAGCGTCTCGGCCAGCGCCTTGGCGTTCTTGACGATCTGGGCCGCGTAGTCCTTGAAATCGGGCTGCAGCGCCTCGCCGAAGGCAACGGCCTTGGCGGCGATGATGTGCATCAGCGGGCCGCCCTGCAGGCCGGGGAACACGGCCGAGTTGAACTTTTTCGCCAGATCCTCGTCGTTCGTGAGGATCACGCCACCGCGCGGGCCGCGAAGCGACTTGTGCGTGGTGGTGGTGGCGACGTGGCAGTGCGGGAACGGCGACGGGTGCTGACCGCCGGCGACGAGGCCGGCGATGTGGGCCATGTCTACCATCAGATAGGCGCCCACCTCGTCCGCAATCTCGCGAAAACGCTTCCAGTCCCAGATGCGCGAATAAGCAGTACCGCCTGCGATGATCAGCTTGGGCTTATGGGTGCGGGCCTTTTCGGCAACAGCATCCATGTCGAGCAGGTTGTCGCCCTCGCGCACGCCGTAGGAGACGACGTTGAACCACTTGCCGGACATGTTGACCGGCGAGCCGTGGGTCAGGTGGCCGCCCGAGTTCAGGTCGAGACCCATGAAGGTGTCGCCCGGCTGCAGCAGCGCCAGGAACACGGCCTGGTTCATCTGCGAGCCCGAGTTCGGCTGGACGTTGGCGAAGTTCACGCCGAACAGCTTCTTGACTCGCTCGATCGCCAGTTCCTCGGCGATGTCGACGAACTGGCAGCCGCCGTAGTAGCGCTTGCCCGGATAGCCTTCGGCGTACTTGTTGGTCATGATCGAGCCCTGGGCCTCGAGCACGGCGCGCGAGACGATGTTCTCCGAGGCGATCAGTTCGATCTCATGACGCTGGCGGCCGAGTTCCTTCTCGATCGCGCCGAAGATATCCGGATCGGTATCGGCAAGCGAGCGGGAGAAGAATGCTTCGGTGTTGGAAGAAAGGCTCATCCTCGAGGCTCCTGTAAGACGGTGGCACGGTGTTTATCGTCCTCGCATGGCAAGGGCAATATCCGCTGTGCCGATTGCGGCATTTCCAGCCCGGCTTTGGAATAAATACGACGCCCGCTGCCGGGCAGAACGGAAAGGGCCGCGCAACCTTCCGATTGCACGGCCCCGCAAAATCCTGGCACTTCGGACTTACTGCGGCAGGAAGTCCTGTTCGATCGATCCGGCAGCCTGCTCGACGCCGATATTGGTCTGCAGGGCCAGTTCGGCCGCCCCGTCCAGTTCGTAGATGTCGTCGCGGAACTGTACGACGCGGTCGGTCGCCGACCAGGCCGTGACGTAGACGATATAGACCGGTACTTCCTGGGCGAGCTTGATCGGCGTGTTCTGGCGCGTGGAGATGACGCGCTCGATCTCCTGGCGCGACCAGCCCGGCGTATCGCGCAGAAGCCAGGTGATGAGGTCGCGGACGTTCTGCACGCGCACGCAGCCGGAGGATTCGAATCGCATCAGCTTGTTGAACAGGCCCTGCGACGGCGTGTCGTGCATGTATTCGTTGTTCGGATTGTGGAAGTTGATCTTCGACGAGGCCATGGCGTTGATCTTGCCGGGGTCCTGCCGGAACATCAGGTTCGGCGCCTTGTCGGCAAACCAGTCGATCGTCTCCGGTGCCACCTCGTTGCCCTTGCCGTCGAGCAGGCGGATCGCGTTGCGCGTCAGGTAGGTCGGATCCTTGCGCATCAGGGGCACGATGTCTTTCTCGACGATCGAGCGCGGAGCGGTCCAGTACGGGTTCAGGGTAACGTCGTAGATCTTGGAATTGATGGCATGCGTCGGACGGTCGATCTTGCCGACGATGGCGGCATGGCGGAGCGCCACGCGATTGTTCTCGACCGCCTCGATGTAGGCGGCCGGGATGTTCACCATCACGAAGCGATGGCCAAGGTCGCCGGACATGGCCTGGATACGGACGAGGTTGGTATTGAGCTGGCCGAGGCGGACGTCGGCGGAGACGTTCATCGCCTTCAGCGTAAATTCGCCGAGCACGCCGTCCGAGGGCAGGCCGTGGCGGGCCTGGAAGCGCTTGACCGCGCCGTCGACATAGGAATCGTAGGCGTTCGAGATGCCAGCGGAGCGCGGCAGGTCGCCCGAGATGATCAGGCGCTGGCGCAGTTGCTGGACGGAGGGATCGCTGACGCCGAGCTCGAGCTTCTGCGGGGCGTTGACCATCGGCCAGCCGCCGCTGGAGACGATGTTCTGGTAGTCGAAGATCGCCTGCTGGATATGGCCGGCCGAACCGGGACCGAAGATCGGATTGTTGGAGACGACGGCGGTCGCGGTGCGCGACGCCTTGGCGTCGAACTGGTCGTCCCAGTTGCCCCGTCCCGTTGCGTTGAGGATGTCGTCGATCGCTGTCTGGGCGACGGCCGATCCGGCAACGGCGGCAGCCCCGACGGAGGCTGCGGAACGCAGGAAGGCGCGGCGCGAAAACACATCAATTCCGATCTTGCGAGACATCTATCCTACCATTCTCTGCCAGGCCGCAAGCGACCATCGCCCGTACGAATCTTGCGCCACGAGGCTCATATCCCACGGAACCTAATACGAACAGGGTTAACAAACGGAGACCGGCCATGCCGAACACGCATGGCTGCGGCCATCCTCTCGCTCTCACAGTAATATGGCCAAAGCGTGTCTGGCAGCGGCATGCGGGCGTCACGCGGACGTGATGTCGTTGTTACCGGAGCCCCTTCACGGGTGTTTCCGAATGCTCGATTGCTCTTGCAGGACAGCTGAAATAGTGTCCGGGCAAAATACCGTCACTAGCCCATTCACAAGAGCAGTTCGATGACTTCAGACCGCCGCGCGCCCACCCCCTACAGCAATCTTCCACCCTCTCGCTACTGGCGTAGCGCGGTGGCGGAAATGCACCCGCTGGATATGGAGGAACTGTATTCTCCCAAGTTCCGAATCGGCCTTACGGACCGGATCGCGGTCGCCGGCAGTTGCTTCGCCCAGCATGTCGGCAGGGCCCTGAGGTCGAGTGGATTTTCCGTTCTCGACCAGGAGCCGGCACCTGACGGACTGGCCCCGCAGATGGCCGAAACCTTCGGCTACGGCATCTACTCCGCCCGGTATGGCAACATCTACACTGCCCGCCAACTCCTGCAACTCCTGCATGACTGCGTTTCCGGAACTGTCCGCGAGGCCGATTTCTGGATGCGCGACGGACGCTACTATGATGCACACCGTCCCTCGGTGGAGCCGAAGGGCCTCGAAAGCCTGGCAGAGGCAATGGCGCACCGCCGCCAGCACCTGGGCAAGGTCAAGGCCATGCTGGAGACGACGGACATCTTCATCTTCACCCTCGGGCTGACGGAAACGTGGCAGGATATTGCCTCCGGCACCGTATATCCAACCTGCCCGGGCGTTATCGCCGGAACGTTCGACGCCGGGAAACATGCGTTCAAGAACTTCGATGCCGAGGAAGTCCTGCAGGACATGATCGAAGCGAGGCGTCTGCTCAAGGCGATCAACCCCGGCATGCGCTTCCTGTTCACCGTCTCCCCGGTGCCGCTGACTGCCACGGCATCGGGACAGAACGTGCTCGTCGCCACCACCTATTCGAAATCCGTCCTGCGCGCGGTTTGCGGCTCGCTCTACGGCAAGTTCGAGGACGTCGACTATTTCCCGTCCTACGAAATCATCGTTTCGCCTTCCACGCGCGGTTTCTTCTACGAGCCGAACATGCGCTCGGTGAACCGGCACGGCGTCAATCACGTCATGCGCACGTTTCTGAAATCGCAGGAGGTCGAGGTGGCCGGCAAGAGCAAGCGCGCAAACGGCCAGAAGGGCAAGGCGCAGAAGGGCAAGCCCCGGCAGGAGGAGACGCGGGGAGACGTGGTCTGCGAAGAGGCGCTGCTGGAGGCGTTTGCGTGATGGCGATGAAAATCTGCATGATCGGAAACTCCCATATCGGCGCGCTGAAGCTCGGCTGGAAACAGATCAGGCACAGCCATCGTCACGAGGTGTCGTTCCTGGGGGTGCCCGGAGTCCAGATCCGGAATCTTGCGATCGAGCATGGCACGGTCGTCCCGACGTCGGACCATTCACGGAAGTATTTCGAGAAGACGCTGGGCGCCGAGTCGATTGAGCTCGACCGCTACGATGTTGTCGTGGTGGTCGGCTGCGGACTTAACCTGATCGGCGCCCTGAGCGTGACCGGCCGCTGGCGTCCCTATACCCTTGTGGACGAGACGGCCCGCGACGACCAGACACAGTTCGATCTTGTTTCCGACCGGCTGTTTGCCGAAATTCTCTCGTCGAAGATCCGCAAGAGCTTGGCCAACAGATACATCACCAAGATGGCAAGGCAAGGCGCTGCGCGCGTGCTTTATGTGACGACGCCTCTGCCGTCATCGGAGATAAGGCTGAAGCCTCAGGAAGATCCGGTCATGGACCTCGTCGCCGGCGCGCACGGACCAGCCGTCGCCTCGCTGTACCGGGATGCGATCGAGCAGGTGATGGGAAGGGACAAGGTCGTCTTTCCGCCCGCTGACGTGCTCGTGGACGGCGCGATGACCGATATGCGCTACAGCAGGGGATCGCTCCGTCTCGACGGTAAGCGCGAGCATCCCGAGGACGACATGCACCACATGAACGCAGACTACGGCGCCCTGGTTCTGGAAGCGGTCTTCAGCCGCCTCGCCGGCGCTGCCGGCGTGCGCTGACGTCGTTGCAATGAGATCCGGCACTTGCGGCGCGCATGTCCTGCCGCCGCAGTGCTGATCCTGCCCCCATCACAGGCGGTACAGGATCGAGTCGTTCCAGAAGCGGTCGAGGCGCTGGAGCAGGCGGTTCATTTCGGTGAACTCGTTCTCGCCGATGCCGCCGACCTTCTGGATCGAGCCGATGTGACGCTCGTAGAGTCTGGCGACCGTCTCTGCCACTTCCTGGCCGGTCTCGGTCAGGCTGATGCGGACAGAGCGGCGGTCGACGCGGGAGCGCTGGTGGTTGATGAAGCCGAGGTCGACCAGCTTCTTGACGTTGTAGGAGACGTTCGAGCCGAGATAGTAGCCGCGCGAGCGGAGCTCGCCGGCGGTCAGCTCGGAATTGCCGATATTGAAGAGGAGCAGCGCCTGGACGGCGTTGACGTCGGAACGGCCACCACGGTCGAATTCGTCCTTGATGACGTCGAGCAGGCGACGGTGCAAACGCTCGACGAGATGGAGGGATTCCAGGTAGAGATTGCGGATTGCAACTTCCTGCTGATCGATGGCGGGTGCCTGCGGCTTAAGCTTCGTGTTCATTTTCTGCCTCACTGTTTTGGTGGCGGTGTCTTTTCCCGCCTTGAGTGAGACCCTATCGAATGCATCTAAAATTCTACTTAAACCGCAGCCTTAACAGCGCCTTACCAGAGCGCGACCGTGTCTCAGGGTAAATCAGTCCTTACCTGCCTTGCCTGCTTGCGCCTCTGCAGGAACAGGGCGAGCTGGAAAAGGACGTACACGGCGGCGACTGCCAGGTGGGCGATGACGAGCAGCGGCTTGATGCCGAAGATGGAGGGATAGAACTCGTGCATGGCGATCTCGGTCGCCGCCGCGAGCACCCAGATGACCGCGCCCCAGGGCGCCAGCAGCCACAGGCCTACGGCGGCGACGGGGAACATGACGGCCAGCGCCGTCGACGCCGCCTTCCAGGCCGGCGGCAGGAGGTCGAAGCGCCCCCTCCCCTCCAGCGAGAAGCCGGTCAGCATCGCCCAGTACTGCAGCGCGAACCACAGGCAGATGATGGCCATCATCCGCAGGAACAGCATGTACAGCGTGTCCGTCAGCGTCCATCGCGGCACGTTTGGAGAATCAGAAGCCATGGGCGGACAATAGCAGCCTGCCATCGCCCATAAAGCGTCAATGTCCGCCGCAAGGGCTTCGTGACGCATTCGCCTGGGCGCCGCATTCTGGTATGGAGCGATCGGCATGCTATGAGAAGACAGACCATCGCAAGGACAGGACCCATGACCCATATCGTCGACCAGATCACCGGCCACCGGCGCATGCGCCGCAATCGCAAGGCGGACTGGACGAGGCGCCTCGTTCAGGAAAGCCGGCTGACGGTCGACGACCTGATCTGGCCGATCTTCGTCGTTCCGGGCACAAACGTCGTCGAGCCGATCCCCTCCATGCCGGGCGTCAACCGGATGAGCGTGGACCGCCTGGTCGAGGCGGCGAAGGAAGCGGCCGACCTCGGCGTGCCTGCGCTCGCCACCTTCCCCAACATCGAGATGAGCCTGCGCGACGAGACGGGATCGAACAGCCTTGCCGCCGACAATCTCATCAACCAGGCGACGCGGGCGCTGAAGCAGCACGTGCCGCAGATCGGCGTGATCACCGACGTGGCGCTCGATCCCTTCACCAGCCACGGCCACGACGGGATCCTGCGCGGCAGCGAGATCGTCAACGACGAGACCGTGGAACAGGTGGCGAGGGCCGCCGTCGTCCAGGCGGACGCGGGCTCCGACATCATCTCGCCGTCCGAGATGATGGACGGGCGGATCGGCGCGATCCGCCAGGCGCTCGACGACGCGGGCCACCAGAACGTCGGCATCATGTCCTACGCAACGAAGTTCTCCTCCGCCTTCTATGGCCCCTACCGCGAGGCGATCGGCACCGGCGGTCTGCTCAAGGGCGACAAGAAGACCTATTACATCGACCCCGCCAACGGCACCGAGGCGATCCGCGACGCAGCCCTCGACGTCGAGGAGGGCGCGGACATGCTGATGGTCAAGCCGGGCCTGCCCTATCTCGACATCTGCTGGCGGATGAAGGAGGCGTTCGGCCTGCCGGTGTTCGCCTACCAGGTGTCGGGCGAATATGCGCAGATCAAGGCCGCGGCCATGAACGGCTGGATCGACGGCGACCGGGTGATGATGGAGACGCTGCTTGCCTTCAAGCGCGCCGGCTGCGACGGCATCCTCAGCTATTTCGCCGTCGAGGTGGCAAGGGCGCTGGCGAAGAAGGGCTGACCGCCCGAACCGGTCGCATCGGCTTTCCGGGGGATACCGCGTGCGTTTGTTGCATTCGCACCGGCAATTCCCATATCAGGAACATGATTGAACGTAGGAGCCATTCGATGAGCAATATTGACGAGGCCCGTCTGCCGAGCACGGACTGGCGCGCCTACCGGGGCGTGCTGTCGCGACGGATCTTCGCCTTTCTGATCGACTATGCGATCGTCGCCCTGCTCTGGGTGCCGGCGGCCGTGGCCGTCTTCTTTCTCGGCATCATCACGCTGGGGCTTGGCTGGATGCTCTATCCGGCGCTGTTCGTCATCGTCGCCATGCTCTACTTCGGCCTGACGGTCGGCGGGCCGAACCAGGCGAGCGTCGGCATGAACGTGATGGATCTCGCCGTCATGCGGACCGACGGGCGGCCGATGGATTTCCTCACCTCCATCGTCTACCTCGTGCTGTTCTGGATCGGCAATGCGCTGCTGACTCCGTTCATCCTGTTGATCGGCCTCTTCACCGACCGCAGCCGCCTCTTGCACGATCTCCTGCTCGGCACCGTCGTCGTAAGGCGTTCCAGCCTGTAGCACCGTCTGCATCCGGAGTGCCTGCCGTCGTTGTGCCCTCAGCCTTTGCGCTGTCGGCATTCTTCGAAAGGAGGCTCCGGATGCCCTTCATTTGTAATGTTTCGCCCGGCCGGGGCCGGTTGACCTTTTCCTCAACTGCGCCATGCTAATATTGATAGTCAGGCCCGGTTGGAGTCGCGCGCCGAAACCATGAATACCCAGACGAACCCCGCCCCCCAGTTCTATCTGACGGCTCCGGCTGCTTGCCCATACCTGCCGCACGAAATGGAGCGGAAGGTCTTCACCCATCTGGTCGGCGAGCGCGCGCCCGAACTCAACGACCTTCTCACCCAGGGCGGGTTCCGCCGTTCCCAGAACATCGCCTACCGCCCCGCCTGCGAGACCTGCCGGGCGTGCATCTCGGTGCGCATCATCGTCAACGAATTCCGGCCGACGCGCTCGATGCGGCGCGTGATCGCCGCCAATGCCGACCTGGTCGGCTACGAATATCCCGCCGAGCCGTCGAGCGAGCAGTATTCCCTTTTCCGCGGCTACCTCGACCGCCGCCACCAGAAGGGCGGCATGTCGGACATGTCGGTGCTCGACTATGCGATGATGGTGGAGGATACCCATGTCCACACGAAGATCGTCGAGTACCGCAAGCGCGCGGAGGGATCGGGCATAGAGGAGCGGCCGCGCGGCGAACTGGTCTCCGTCGCCCTGACGGACCGGATGGGTGACGGCCTGTCGATGGTCTATTCCTTCTTCGATCCCGCCGAGGACCAACGCTCGCTCGGAACCTTCATGATCCTGGACCATGTCCGGCGCGCGAAGGCGCTGGGCCTGCCCCATGTCTATCTCGGCTATTGGGTCAAGGGATCGCGGAAGATGGACTATAAAACAAAGTTTTTGCCGCAGGAGCACCTGATGGCACGCGGCTGGGAACGCTATGATGGCGAATCCTCTGACTGAGAATCGGATTTTCGCTTGTCATACGTCCAAGACCCCGCCCTGCACCGCAAGGGCCTGCTGATCACCGCCATCGGCGGCCTGGCGCTCTCCTTCGACATTCCCCTGATCCGCTCCTCGCACGGCGAGGTCTGGTCGGTGCTGGCGGTGCGCAGCCTTGCGACCTGCGCCGTCGCCTTCGTCGTGTGGTCGGTCGTGCGCCTTCTGCTGGGACGTCCGATCACGCTCATTCCCGGTCGCGCGGGTTTCCTCGCCGGCGCGCTCTACGGCATCGGGTCGCTGACCTTCATGCTCGCCGTCTTCAACACGACGACGGCAAACGTGGTCTTCATCCTCGCCTTCACCTCGATGTTCGCGGCACTGCTGTCATGGATCTTTCTTGGCGAGCGCCCGGCCAATGCAACGCTGCTCGCCATGGCCGCCATGGTGTGCGGCGTCGCGCTGATCGTGCAGGACGGGTTGACCAGCGGCAATCTCTTCGGCGACGCGATGGCGGCGCTGAACGCGTTCGTTCTCGCCAGCGCGATCACCATCAGCCGCAAGAGCGGGGCCGACATGGGGTTCGTGCCGCTCGTCGCCGCGATCATCCCCGCCGCCGTCGCCTTGATCATGCTGCCGGGCGGGACGTTCCAGGTCGAACAGCCCGGCTTCATCCTCTTCAACGGGCTGGTGATGATCCCGCTGGCCTTCTGGTGCCTCGCCACCGGCCCGCGCTATCTCTCCGCCCCCGAGGTCGGCATGTTCTACCTGCTGGAGACCATCCTCGCGCCGATCTGGGTGTGGATCATCTTCACCGAGCGCCCCTCCAGCCAGACGCTCGTCGGCGGCTCCATCCTGGTTGCGGCACTGTTCGTGCATTCGCTATGGCAGATGCGCAGCAAGGCAAGGGCGGCGCGGCTGCGCAACGTCAGACCGGAGATCGCGGCGACACAGGCTTGACCGCTTGAATTGCGGCGGGTCGCCGGCCATGTTATAACACCGTTGCAACATGAGGACACGGCCATGAACGTCACCATCCGCAAGATCGGCAATTCCGAAGGCATCATCATCCCGAAAGAGGTGCTGGAGCGGCTTGGATTGAAGGCGGGGGACGAATTTGCCGTGACGGAAGAAAACGGCCAGCTGACGCTCGTGCCGCAAAATGCGGAACTCGCCGAACAACTCCGCGCTGCGAGCATCGGCATGGAGAAATACCGTGTCGCCCTGCGCGAACTCGCCAAATGAACCAGTTGAAGTGGCTCACCCGTGAGGCCATCGAGCTCGTCCATGGTGACCAGTTGCGAGAACATGGCGGCCTGCCGGGATTGAAAGACGAAAATGCGCTGGAGGCGGCGCTTGCACGGCCGCAGCATAAGGCGGCTTATGGCGAGGACGACCTGTTCGTGCTTGCTGCCGCCTACCTCTACGGCATCGTCCGTAACCACCCCTTCTCGGATGGCAACAAGCGAACCGGATTTCTGGCGGCTTTCATGTTCCTCTATATCAACGGGCACCTGATCCAGGCGGACCAGGGCATGGTGATTGAGTTCGTGCTCGGTGTGGCCGCCGGCGAAATCGACGAGGACGGGGCGACCCGTTTCCTGCGCGACTTCACCGTCCCTTTGCCGCCAACCGCCT
This sequence comes from Mycoplana azooxidifex, assembly GCF_014196765.1. Lineage (GTDB taxonomy): Bacteria > Pseudomonadota > Alphaproteobacteria > Rhizobiales > Rhizobiaceae > Mycoplana > Mycoplana azooxidifex. The sequence goes on along the minus strand of NZ_JACIEE010000008.1, from coordinate 282,280 downwards.
GAGCCTAGCCGCTGAACTTGCCGCTGCGCGGAAAACCCTTCGGCACGGTGCGGCCAGCGCCGGCGCGGTCGCCGATCCATTCCGTGAGCTCTTCTTTGGTGCGGACGAAGGTGCGGCCAGCGCTATCGTCCCAGGAAAGGCCGTCGCCCATAGCGAAGCAGCGAAGGTCGGATACGCCGCCGTCCTTGTAGCGCTGCAAGCGCACGCCCTTGCCGCGCGACATTTCCGGCAGTTGCACGAGCGGGAAGATCAGCATCTTGCGGTTCTCGCCGACGACGGCGACGTGATCGCCGCGCACCGGCACCACGAGTTTGGCCTCGTCCGGCATGCCGACGTTCATGACCTGCTTGCCCTTGCGGGTATTGGCGACCATCTCCGTCTCGGCGATGACGAAGCCGTTGCCGGCCTGCGAGGCGAGGATCACTTTGCGGGCCGAGTCGTGCACGAAGGCCGTCAGCACGTCCTGGTCGTTTTCCATGTCGACCATGATGCGCAGCGGCTCGCCGTGCCCGCGCCCGCCCGGCAGCTTGTCGGCGCCGAGCGTGTAGGCCTTGCCGCCGGTGGTGACGATCAGGATCTTGTCCGTCGTCTGCGCCGGGAAGGCGACGTTGAGCGCATCGCCCTCCTTGAACTGCAGGCCGGACGTATCGGCCATGTGGCCCTTGAGCGCGCGGATCCAGCCCTTCTCGGAGATGACGACGGTCACCGGCTCCTTCTCGATCATCGCCTGCTGGATGGCCTCGATGTCGGTCTCGGGCGCGTCCGAGAACTGGCTGCGGCGACGGCCGATCTCGGTCGCCTTGGCGAATTTCTTCTTCACCTCGCCGATCTGCCAGGCGACGGTCTGCCACTGCTTGGCTTCCGACTCCAGCAGCGACTGGATCTCCGCTTTCTCCTTGGTCAAACCGTCGAACTCGGTGCGGATCTCGAATTCCTCGAGCTTGCGCAGCGAGCGCAGCCGCATGTTGAGGATCGATTCAGCCTGCAGGTCCGTGAGCGTGAAGCGCACCATCAGGGCGGGCTTCGGCTCGTCCTCCTCGCGGATGATGCGGATGACCTCATCGATGTTGAGATAGGCGACGAGGTAGCCGCCGAGGATCTCCAGCCGGCGCTCGATCGCGGCGAGCCGGTGGCGCGAACGGCGCAGCAGCACCTCGCGGCGATGCGCCAGCCATTCCGACAGCACCTCGTTCACCGCCATCACGCGCGGTACACGCCCCATGGAAAGCACGTTCATATTGAGCGGAATGCGGCTTTCCAGCTCCGACAGCCTGAACAGCGATTCCATCAAGAGCGCAGCGTCGACGCTGCGGCTCTTCGGCACGAGCACGATGCGCACGTCCTCTGCGGATTCGTCGCGGATATCCTCCAGCAGCGGAACTTTCCGCGCCAGCAACAACTCGGCGATCTTCTCGATCAGCCGCGACTTCTGCACCTGGTAGGGAATTTCGGTGACGACGATCTGGTAGCCGCCGCGGCCGAGATCCTCGATCTCCCACTTCGCCCGCACGCGGAATCCGCCGCGGCCGGTGCGATAGGATTCCAGCATGCTGGCGCGGCTCTCGACGATCACGCCGCCGGTCGGGAAATCCGGGCCCTCGATGCCGCCCTTCTGCGGGTTGGCCGGGTCGAACATCAGTTCATCGACCGTCGCGTCCGGGTTCTTGATCAGGTAGAGGGCCGCGTCGCAGAGCTCGTGCGCGTTGTGCGGCGGGATCGAGGTGGCCATGCCGACCGCGATGCCGGACGCGCCGTTGGCGAGCAGGTTGGGGAAGGAGCCCGGCAGCACGACCGGCTCGTCGTCCTCCTCGTTGTAGGTCGGGCGAAAATCGACCGCATCCTCGTCGATCCCTTCCAGGATCAGCGTGGCGACGTCGGTCATGCGCGCTTCGGTGTAACGCATCGCAGCCGCGTTATCGCCGTCGATGTTGCCGAAGTTGCCCTGCCCGTCCACGAGCGGATAGCGGATGGCGAAATCCTGCGACAGGCGCACCAGCGCGTCGTAGATCGAGGCATCGCCGTGCGGGTGGAACTTACCCATCACGTCGCCGACGATACGAGCGCATTTCTTGTAGGCCTGTCCCGGATCGAGCCTAAGCGCGCGCATGGCGTGGACGATGCGGCGGTGGACCGGCTTGAGGCCGTCGCGAACGTCGGGCAAGGCCCGGTGCATGATGGTCGACAGCGCATAGGCGAGATAGCGCTCTTCGAGCGCCGCCTTGAGGTCGACCGGAAGGATATTGTCGTCGTCTCCGCCACCGGGCGGCAAAATCTCTTGTCCCATGGGACTTGACTAGCGAACAAGCCGATTCGCAGCAAGAAATCCGGGCGATTGCGCTGTGGATAGCCGCCCGGTCCTGGTCACATTTCCGGGCCCTTCGCCCTCTAGATTGGCCCTGCACAGATGCTTAACCGCGCGCGAATATTGTCCGCACGCCACACGTTTAAGTGCGGGAGACGGCACCCGTCATCATATTGCCAGACAAGAGGAATTCCGATGTTTCATTACCGCACTCTCCGCACGATGCTGACAGGCGTTGCGCTTGCAGCCCTCGCAAGCCCCGCCTTCGCGCTCGACGGCGCCGACCTCGTCGCCAAGCTGAACGCGGCGAACGGCGCAAGCGGGCTGACCGTCTCCTTCGGCAGCATCGTCACCGACGGCGACAACCTCACCCTGCAGGGCACGAAGGTGACGCCGACCGGCGGCGAGCCGACGGAGATCGGCGACGTCAGGCTCGAGGGCGTGGCAGAGGACGGCGACGGCGGCTACACGGTCGAGACGGTCCGCTTTGCCGACGTCAACCGCACCGAGGGCGACATGACCATCACGGCGAGCGACATGCAGCTCGGCGGGCTGGTCATCCCGGCGAATGCCGATGGCAAGTCGCTCGACACCATGCTCTTCTACGAGCGCGCCAGCTCCGGCCCAGTCACGGTCGCAAGCAAGGGCACCGAGGTCTTCTCCCTGTCGGGCATGGAGGGCAATGTCGTGCGCCGCGCCGACAATGCCGGGCTCGATTATGACGGCACCGTCTCCGGCATCAAGGCGGACCTCAGCCAGGTCGAGGACCCGAAGAGCCGCGAGACCATCCAGAAGCTGGGCCTGACCACGATCAGCGGCAAGGCCAGCATGAAGGGCGGCTGGGCGCTCGACACCGGCCTGATGTCGGTCGACGAGTACGCGCTAGACTTCGCCGATATCGGCAGGCTCGACCTCTCCTTCGCCATTTCCGGCTACACGCTGGATTTCATCAACGCGATGCGCGAGGCGGTCGAGGCGAGCCAGGCCAATCCCAACAAGGATGAAGCCAACAACGCGCTCGGCATGTCGATGATGGGGCTAATGCAGCAGCTGACCTTCAACAACGCCAAGATCAGCTTTGCCGACGCCTCGCTGACCAAGAAGGTGCTGGACGTCGTCGGCGCCGAACAGGGCGTCAGCGGCGAGCAGATGGCGCAGTCGCTGAAGGGTCTGGCGCCGCTGATGATCGCGCAGCTCAACATGCCCGAATTGCAGAACCAGATCGCGCAGGCGGTCAACACCTATCTCGACGACCCCAGGAGCCTGACGATTATCGCCGCACCGGCAGCCCCGGTCCCCTTCCCGATGATCATGGGCGCCGCCATGGGCGCACCGAACACGATCCCGCAGGTGCTGGGCGTGACGGTGAAGGCGAACGAGTAAATCGGGCGGCTCAAGAACCCGAAATTGAACGACCCGGCGGCGATCCCGCCGGGTTTTTCTGTGCAGGCTCCGTCCGCTATCCGGGGCGACACGCCCCTCAGCGGCCCTGGCCGCCGAAGCGCAAGACCTGCCCCGGCCGGGTTGTGGCTACCTCCCGGATCTCGACTGCTGCCGGCAGCCGGAAGCCGGCGACGAGGTCGCGCAACCGCTCCGCCTGGGCGGCGAGAACGGCGCTGGCGGCCGTGTTCTCCTCGACCATGGCGGCGTTCTGCTGGGTGCCCTGATCCATCTGGTTGACGGCCTGATTGACCTCCTTCAGGCCCAGCGACTGCTCGCGGGCGGAAACGGCGATCGCCTCCATGAGGGCGTGGATCGCCTTGACCTCGCTGCCGATCGCTTCCAGCGCCGTGCCGGTGTTGCGGACGATGCCGACGCCGTCCTCGACCTCGGTGCTCGATTGGCGGATCAGTTCCTTGATTTCCCTCGCGGCCACCGCGGAACGCTGGGCGAGTTCGCGTACTTCCTGGGCCACGACGGCGAAGCCCCTGCCCGCTTCGCCGGCGCGTGCGGCCTCGACGCCGGCGTTGAGCGCCAACAGGTTGGTCTGGAAGGCGATCTCGTCGATGACGCCGATGATGCTCGATATCCGCCGTGACGACTGCTCGATCCGCTCCATCGCGCCGACGGTGCCGCCGACGAGCTCTGCCGTGCGCTCGGCATTGGCGTTGGCGCGGGTGGCGACGTCGCGGGCCTCCTGTGCCCGTTCCGCGGCCTGGGTGACGTTGGCCGTAATCTCGTCGAGCGCGGCCGCCGTCTCCTCCAGTGCTGCCGCCTGCCGCTCAGTGCGGCCCGACAGCGTCTCGGCGCTGGCGCTGATCTCGCGGCTGCCGCCGTCGATGGTGATGCCGGCGGTGGCGATCTGCGCCAGCGTCCCGCCGAGTTGCCCGAGCGCCTGGTTCAGATCGTGGCGCAGTCCCTCGAATTCGGGGGAGAACGGCTCCGCCAGCGCAAAGTCGAGGTCGCCGTCGGCGAGACGCCGCAGGCCGGTGGCCAAGCCGCCGGTCGCCTGCATCAGCCGCTCGTTCGCCTCGGCCTCGGCCGCCGCCTGGATGGCGATGCGCTCGGCTTCGGCTTTGCCGCGTTCGGCCTCCGCCTGCTCCTCGAGCCGCCGGTTGTCGATTGCCGCCTTCCGGAACACCTCCAGCGCGGCCGCCATGGCGCCGATCTCGTCGCGCCGCTCCAGTCCCGGTACGGCGATCTCGGTCCGGCCGCCGGCGAGCGCGCGCATGGCCGCCGTCATCCGCCCTATCGGGCGCACGATCGACCGGCCGACCAGCCAGACGGCCAGCAGCAATGCCATCGCGGCGCCGGCGATGAGTGCCGCGACCACCTTGATCGTCCGGGCCGCCGACGCGTCGGTTGCGGCAACGTGGCCGGTGCGCTCGGCCGCAAAAAGCACCGTCGCGCGCTCCTTCGCCGGCTCGATGGCCGCATGGGCGGCGGTCACCGCCGCACGGGCAGCGGTCTCCTTCAGGCTCGCCTCGGCATAGAGGCGGAAGGCGTTTCTATAGACGTCGAACCGCTCCATCACCCGCTGGCGCTGGGCGCCGGGCCGGTAGAGCTTGCGCACCAGGCCGGTGAAGATCTCGGCCTCGCCGGCGTGGCGGTCGATGTATTCCGGATCGCGGCGCAGGATGAAGTCCTTCTCGTGGCGGCGCAACATCAGCATGCTGGCGACTACGCCGGTATCGTCCACGCCCTGCAACTGCTCCTCGATGTCGTGCACGGCGGAGCGCATCGCGCCTTCCAGCCCCGTGGACTGGTCGAGACCCAGTTCCTCGTTGATCGCGACGAGCCCGGCAAAGGCGGTGCGATAGGCCGCAAAGCGCGCCTCGATCTCCTCGAGCTCGGCCGATAGCGTCGGGGCGGCCGCGGCGCGGAGGTTTTCGAGGCGGGTCGTCGCCGCATCGGCGGTCGCCTCGAAAGCGGCACTTGCGGCCATCTCGCGGGCGAGCAGGAAATCCTTTTCGTTCAGCCGGGCGGCCAGGAAATCGGCAGAGAGGCTGACGAACTCGGCCTCGCGGGCGGCGAGCCGGTAACCGACCTCGCGACTTTGCGCCTCGACCTGCCGCTGGACGAGCAGGATCCCGGCAATCACCGCGATGCCGGTCACCGCAAGTGCGCCGAGCAACATCACGCGGTGGGCGATTTTAAGTTTTGACAACAGGAACATGGGACGCGCCATCGAAACGGGAACGGAGCCTGACCTATGACCGTAAGATATTTAACGTAAACTCAATCGCTTATGAACGTTTTGTGACAATTCACACGAGCAAGCTCGTTCAGTCCTCCCGCTTGGCCCTAAAGAACACGACGGCCACCGTGACGCCGATCACCACGCCCAGGATGACGTCGAGGAAACGGGCGAGCCCTGCGGATTGCGGGCCCATCAGGAGGACGAGCATGGCGGAGACGCCGGCCTGGATGGGGACGACCGGCGCGAGGCCGAACAGCGAGGCGAGGATCATCGCCAGGAACGTGGCGCTGGCGAGCCTGACTTCGCCCCATTCGTAGGGGATCAGGAACGCCAGTTCGCCGACGAGGATGCCGACCGTCACGCCGACAAGCAGGTTGGCGCCCTGGCGCAGGTGGTCGGGGATGCCGGGCGCCAGGCAGATCAGCGCGCTGATCGCGGCGAAGAGCGGCTGCGGCTGGCCGAACAGCAGATGCGCCAGCCAGTAGGCCAGGGCGGCGGACAGAGCCGCCGCCAGGGCACGGGAGAAAGCTGCGCGGCCGCGTTCGAGCAGCGTCTGCAGCAAGGCCCTTAGTCCTTCTTCGGCGTCGGGGTCACGCGCAACGCCAGTTCGCGTAGCTGTGCCGGGGTTGCCGGGGACGGCGCGCCCATCAGCAGGTCCTGCGCCTGCTGGTTCATCGGGAACAGCGAGATCTCGCGCAGGTTCTTGGCGCCGACCAGCAGCATGACCACGCGGTCGATGCCGGCCGCCATCCCGCCATGCGGCGGCGCGCCGTACTGGAAGGCGCGGTAGAGGCCGCCGAAGCGCTCTTCCACGTCCGCCTGGCTGAGGCCCACCTTCTCGAACGCCTTGACCATCAGTTCCGGCGACTGGTTACGGATCGAGCCCGAGGCGATCTCGAAGCCGTTGCAGACCATGTCGTACTGGTAGGCCTTGATCGTCAGCGGATCCTGGTTCTCGAGTGCCTCGAGGCCGCCCTGCGGCATGGAGAACGGATTGTGGGCGAAGTCGATCTTCTTCTCGTCCTCGTTATACTCGAAGAACGGGAAATCGACGATCCAGCAGAGCTCGAAGCGGTCGCGGTCGACGAGGTTCAGTTCCTCGCCGGCCCGCGTGCGGGCCTCGCCTGCGAACTTGTAGAACTTGGCCGGGTCGCCGGCAACGAAGAAGCAGGCGTCGCCCGCTTCGAGACCCAGCTGGGTGCGCAGGGCTTCGGTCCGCTCTTCGCCGATGTTCTTGGCGAGCGGCCCAGAGCCTGCGATGTTGCCGTCCTCTTCCTTCCAGAAGATGTAGCCGAGCCCCGGCTGGCCGGTCGACTGCGCCCAGGCATTCATGCGGTCGCAGAAGGCGCGGCTGCCGCCGGTCCTGGCCGGGATCGCCCAGACCTCGACCTTCGGGTTCGAGGCGATCATGTTGGCGAACACCTTGAAGCCGGAACCGGCGAAGTGATCGGTGACGGTCTGCATCTCGATCGGGTTGCGCAGGTCCGGCTTGTCGGAGCCGTAGGCGCGGATGGCGTCGTCATAGGCGATGCGGCGGAAGGTCTGGGTGACCGGCTTGCCGTTCGAAAACTCCTCGAAGATGCCGCGGATCACCGGTTCCATCGTGTTCCAGACGTCTTCCTGCTCGACGAAGCTCATCTCCAGGTCGAGCTGGTAGAACTCGCCCGGCAGGCGGTCGGCGCGCGGATCCTCGTCGCGGAAGCAGGGGGCGATCTGGAAGTAGCGGTCGAAACCGGCGACCATCAAAAGCTGCTTGTACTGTTGCGGCGCCTGCGGCAGGGCGTAGAACGTGCCCTCGTGGATACGGCTCGGCACCAGGAAGTCGCGCGCGCCTTCCGGCGAGGACGCCGTCAGGATCGGCGTCGAATATTCCGTGAAGCCGACATTGTTCATCTCGCGGCGCATGGAAGCGATGATCTGCGTACGCTTGACGATGTTCTTGTGCAGCGTCTCGCGGCGCAGGTCGAGGAAGCGGTACTTCAGGCGCACGTCTTCGGGATAGTCCGGCTCGCCGAACACCGGCAGCGGCAGTTCCCTGGCGGCCGAGAGCACTTCGATCTCGTGGGCATAGAGCTCGATCTCGCCGGTGGGCATGTTCTTGTTGACCGTCTCGTCCGTGCGCGCCTTGACGAGCCCGTCGATGCGGATGACCCACTCGCCGCGAACGGTCTCGGCGACCTTGAAGGCGGGGCTGTCCGGATCGGCGACGACCTGGGTGATGCCGTAGTGGTCGCGCAGGTCGATGAAGAGCACGCCGCCATGGTCGCGGACGCGGTGGACCCAGCCGGAAAGACGGACCGTCTGGCCGACGTCGGACTTGCGGAGGGCGGCGCAGGTATGGCTGCGGTAACGGTGCATTGTTCTATCCTGGAATGCGGCGCGGCCAGATCGGGAAAGCGGGGCCGCGCGTCTTCAAAATCGGGCGGAAAAGCGCATGACCGGTCCGATTTGTCAAGGCTTGCGGCGGGAACGCCCGGGGCAATCGCATAGGAATGAAGACCCCACCCCACCCTCCCCACAAGGGGGAGGGCTTAACCCGGACGCTTGGCCGAGGCTCCATTTGAGCAGCGCGTGCGGCGGGTCCTCTCCGGCAGGCGTGGTGAAAAAGGACACAGGACCTGCAAAACAGTATGTGAACAACTTCTTGAGGACTTGCCCGCCGGCCGGAGAGCGAGCATGAAGACTTCATTAACCCTGTCTGCGCCGCGCCGCGATCCGAACGGCGGCGCGGAAACGCCCGCCAGTCCCAGAGCGATCTCATGCCTGAACTCGTCCCTATGTGGCCCCTGCTCGTCACCTCGGTCGCGATCTATTATTTCTACCGCTGGGTCGTCACCGACCTGAACGGCCGATAGGCCGGCAGCTTATCCGTCTTTCCCGGGAGCTTCTCCGCGATCACCTCGTGGCCATCGGACAGCAATGGGCGTGCGCGCGACGGAAGCTCCGCCCGCGTTGTGTGCCCTGGGTCATGTGTCATGCGCATGGTTCGGACGGGGCGCTGGAAGCTGCCTCATCTGAGTATAGTTGTGTGGCACCTTTCAGCGCCCCGTTCGACGGTTTTTGTCCGCAACTCCGCCAATCTGCTCCAGCCGCAGGCGGTTTGCGCCGGCAACTGACCTGTGTGCCACCCGGACACGTCCGGAGCGCAACTCGGGATTATCCCGCCGTCTCCAGAGGAAGGCCTTTCTGCGGACCCCTCCATGCGAGGAAACGCGTCCCTCCCTCGCACAAGGCGTCGGCTCCGCCTCGCCGCGACGCCTCGCGGTGTATCCGTGACGGAACGGCCATCAGTATGACCCGGCGGTGGCTTGCGGGCATGGCCGGCGGCGCCAGCCTTTGAATCGATTGCCGAAATTCCATCCGTCGTCCCGACGGTCAGCGCTTCATCTCCGACCTGCTGCAAGCAGGACAGTGAGAACGGCATGAAAGACGACGGCGGGCCACAGGAAGACGCCGACGAAGGTGCCGGCAAGGCCGAGCCAGGCCAGGTAGAGCGTGGCGGCGGCATTGTAGAAGAGCATGGCCTGCAGCGGCGAACCGCGCCAGCTGGCGATCGCCAGCGCAATCAGGGCGATACCGGCCACCCGCGCCGCCGGAACGCCCGCACCGCCGATCTCCGCACCGAACAGGAACCGCCCGACAGTCGACGGTGCGGCCAGAAATGCCAGCCCGGTCGCCGCTTCCGCTGCGGCTGCGACCGCCAGTGTCCAGTGCCTCGACAGGATCATCGCTTGCCTTTCATCCTGCCCCGTTGGCCGTATCCGTCCGGGGCCCCGGCGACCCCCTGCCATCGACCGGGATCGTTGCAGCCGATACTCGTGCCTAAATCTCCCGAAGGCAAGGACCCGTCGCTCTTGGTCCATGCCAATATCAGGTTCGTTGCCGAGCCTGGCCGGCCTCAAATATTTCTCCGCTGTCCCGAATTGCCCTGTCGCCGGGTCAGTTTCGCCTGTAGACATCACTATCCATTGCGCGGCGCCCCCGATTCCCCTCCCCGGCAGCAGAATGAGCCATATCCGCCCCCTCGTCCCCCTGCTGATCACTGCCGGAATCCTGATCGGCGGCAACGGGCTGCAGGGGACCTTCATCTCGCTGCGCGCCTCGCACGAGGGGTTTTCGACCTCGCTGATCGGCCTCGTCGGCGCCGGCTACAACATCGGCTTTGCGGTCGGCTGCATCTACGTGACCCGGGTGCTGAGAGCGATCGGGCATATCCGCACGTTTTCGGCAATGGCGGCGATCGCATCGGCCTCGGCGATCGCGATGCTGCTCGTGATCGACCCGACCTTCTGGTTCTTCATGCGCCTGCTCGCGGGGCTCTGCTTCGCCTGCCTGTTTGCAACCGTCGAGAGCTGGCTGAACGCCAGCGTCACCAATGCCAACCGGGCGCGCACGCTCTCCCTCTACCGCCTCGTCGACCTCGGCTCGGTGACGGCGGCGCAGTATCTGATCCCGGGCGTCGGCATCGGCGGCTTCCAGCTGTTTGCCATCGTCTCGATGGCGCTGTCCTTGTCGCTCGTCCCGATTTCGCTCGCCGACCGGTCCGCACCGGTCGCGCCCGAGGCGATCCGCTTCGACGTGAAGAAGCTCTGGAACATCTCGCCGCTGGCGACGATCGGCTGCATTGTCGTCGGCCTGACCAATGCCGCCTTCCGCTCGCTCGGGCCGATCTACGGCGAGCAGATCGGACTGTCGGTGACGGAGATCGCAAGCTTCATGAGCGCCGGCATCATCGGCGGCGTGGTGCTGCAATATCCGCTCGGGCTCTATTCGGACAGGTTCGACCGGCGCGTGATCATCCTGGTCGCGACCCTCGGGGCCACGCTCGCCGCCCTGTTCCTGGCGATCTTCGCCGGCGGCGACGAGTGGATGAACCTCGCCGGCATCTTCGTCTTCGGTGCCTTTGCCATGCCGCTCTACTCGCTCTGCTCGGCGCATGCCAACGACCATGCGGGCGAAGGCGAACATGCGCTGGTCTCCGCCGGCATGCTGTTCTTCTGGTCGATCGGCGCGATCATCGGCCCGCTGTTCGCCTCGGTGCTGCTCGACATCTTCGGACCGGACGCGATGTTCATCTACACGGCCGTCATCATGGTGATGTTCATGGCCTACACGGTGCTGCGCATGGGCGCACGGCCGGGCGTGCCTGCGGAGCAGCGGCACGGACGCTTCCGCAACCTGCTGCGCACCTCGGCCTTCTTCAACAAGCTCGCCGGCGCGGAGCGCAACGGCAAGGGACCCGACGGGGGGCGATGAGCCTGCGACATCAGGTTCCGATCCGCCGTATTGATGAGTGCGACGATCAGGATTATGCAGGGGCGTCGTTTCAGACCGGGACCCGCCCATGCCGATCAGCCGCCGTACGCTTCTGAAGAGTTCCGCGATTGCCGCCAGTGCTTACGGGGCAGAACTGGCCTTGCCCTCGGTGGGCCGGGCGCTCGCCGGTGCGCCGAAAGAACTCATAGCCTATGAGGGCAACGCGCTGCTGACCGGGGAGACCGCGACCGGGGGGATGATGTCCTATCGCCTCGGCACGGCGGGCGAAGGCGCGCCGCCGGTGCTGCGGATGCGCAAGGGCGAGGAATTTTCGGCAAGGCTGGTGAACCGGCTGAAGGAGCCGACGACCGTGCACTGGCACGGCTTGCGGATCGCCAACGCCATGGACGGCGTCCCGGAGATGACGCAGCCCTATGTCTATCCCGGCGACACGTTCGACTACCGCTTCACCCCGCCCGACGCAGGCACCTTCTGGTATCACCCCCACTGCAACACGCTGACGCAGATGGGCCGCGGCCTGACCGGCGTCATCGTCGTCGAGGACCCGGCCGATCCGGTGTTCGACGCGGAGATCGTGCTCAACCTGCGCGACTTCCGGCTCGGCGGCGACGGGCAGTTCATCGCCCCATTCAAGCCGCGCGACGCCGCCCGCAGCGGCACCTTCGGCACGGTGCGCACCACCAACTGGCGCGCCGCACCCGCCTATGACGCGCCGGCGGGCGGATTGGTCCGCGTCCGCATCGCCGCCACGGACGTGACCCGCGTCTACCGGCTCGCTCTCGAAGGCGGAGCGGGCAAGGTCATCGCCCTGGACGGCAATCCGCTGCAGGCGCCCATCCCGCTCGACCTGCAGGACGTCGGCCCCGGCCAGCGGCTGGACTTCGTGCTGCGCATGCCCGACACCGAGGGCGAGATCGCCACGCTCACCAACGTCAAGGGCAGCACGCCCTGGACCGTCGCCAGTTTCCGCGCAGTCGGCGCGAGCGCCGGGCGGTCGCTGGAGGACGTCGGGCCGCTGCCGGCAAACCCGATACCGGTGGCCGACCTGAAGGCTGCCGAGATCATCCCGATGGACTTCACCGCCACCGCCGAGCACGGGGCGAAGGAGAGCATCTGCGGCTCGCTCGGCTACACGTTCTGGGCGATCAACCGGGTCGCCTGGCCGGGCGACACGGCCGACGGCGTCGCTCCGCTCGCCGAACTGAAACGCGGCAGGAGCTACATCTTCCGGGTCGCCAACCGCACGCCGCATACCCACCCGGTCCACCTGCACGGGATGAGTTTCCACATCGTCGCCTCCAACCAGCCGCGGCTGATCGGCCATGCCACCGACACGATCCTGCTGCAGCCTGACGAGACGGCCGACCTTGCGCTCGTCGCCGACAATCCCGGCGCCTGGATGCTGCATTGCCACATCATCGAGCACCAGAAGACCGGCATGAGCAGTTACGTTACGGTAACCTGAGCGCCATCCGCAGTTTTTGATTGTGGCAAAATGGTGGAGCAGGTAAATCATCTGATCTTTGAAACCAGCCGTCGCTTGAGCACATTGATGCAAATCATCGAAACAACCGCAGCCCTGGCCGAAGCCTGTGCGCTGCTCGCAAAGTCCGACTACCTGACCATCGATACGGAATTCCTGCGCGAGACCACCTTCTGGCCGGTGCTCTGCCTGGTCCAGCTGGCAGGCCCGGAGACGGCTGTGATCGTCGATCCGATGGCCAAGGGCATCGACCTTTCGCCGTTCTTCGCACTGATGGCCGATACGAGCGTGGTCAAGGTGTTCCATGCCGCCCGGCAGGACCTCGAGATCATCTACAATCTCGGCAAGCTGATCCCGCACCCGATCTTCGACACGCAGGTCGCCGCCATGGTCTGCGGCTTCGGCGACAGCGTCTCCTACGACCAGCTCGTGCAGAAGACCAAGGGCGTGCAGATCGACAAGTCGTCGCGCTTCACCGACTGGAGCCGACGGCCGCTGACGGACAAGCAACTCGAGTATGCGCTTGCCGACGTCACCCACCTGCGCGACGTCTACCAGTTCCTGAACGCCAAGCTGGAACAGGAAGGGCGCAACCTCTGGGTCGCCGAAGAGATGGCCGTGCTGGAGGCGCCCGGCACCTACGACATCCACCCGGACGACGCCTGGAAGCGGTTGAAGATGCGGGTGAAGAAACCGGTGGAACTGCTTGTCCTGCAAAAGGTCGCGGCCTGGCGCGAACGCGAGGCGCGCGCGCGCAACGTGCCGCGCTCGCGCATCCTCAAGGACGACACGATCTACGAGATCGCCCAGCAGCAGCCGGCCGATGCCGAGGCGCTCGGACGGCTTCGCACGATCCCCAAGGGCTGGGAACGCTCGCAGTCGGGCACGGCCCTGCTGGAGGCGATCCGGGAGGCGTTGGACACGCCGAAGACGGACCTTCCCCGCCTGCCCCGCCAGCCACACGTGCCCGAGGGCGCTGCCGCCGCAAGCGAGATGCTCAAGGTCCTGTTGAAGCTCGTCTCGGAGAAGCAGGGCGTCGCCGCCAAGATCATCGCCAACAGCGACGACCTGGAAAAGATCGCCATCGACGGCGAGGAAGCCGACGTTCCCGCCCTGCACGGCTGGCGGCGGGAACTGTTCGGCGCCGTCGCCCTCGACCTGATCGGTGGCAAGGTGGGCCTGCGCTTCGTCAACAAGAAGATCGAGGCCGTCGAACTCTAAGCGCTACCCTTGGATAGCGGGATGAATGGGGGTAATGCTTGTTCATCAACCAGAGGAGTTCAGGTGATGGCTAAGGGTCAGGTACGCAGCAACAAGGAGGCTCGCAAGCCGAAGAAGGACAAGGCCGATAAAACGGCACCAACCCTCGGCTCGCAGGTGAAGAGCAGCGAGAGCACGATCAAGAAGAAGTGACGCTGTCGAATAGAACCCCACCTCCCGGGGACGGGGGACGTGCTCTAGTGGGGCCGGAGGTCCGGCCCCTCCTCTTCGTCAGAGAAGGAAATCGCCCGACTTGAGTGTGAGGCTCGCGTCGATGGTGATGGTGAAATCGGCAGCGCCGTCGCCGTTGATGTCACCCTGGATGCGGGTGTCGCCCGACTTCACCTCGTAGCGCAACTCGCCCGCCTTGTCGTGGAAAGCCGCCTTGCCGATGAAGGCAAAGGCCTGACCGCCGCCCGCCTTCGTGTTGGCGTCGATGGCGGAGAGGTCGATCCGGTCCTTTTCGGTCTGGCTGAAGTCCAGGATCCTGTCACCATTGGCAGCGGTTCTCGTTTCGAACACGAACGTATCAGCGCCCTCGTCACCGGACAGGACGTTGACGTCGCCACTCGCGATGATCGTGTCCTTGCCTGACCCGCCCATGGCGTTTTCGAAGTTGCGGATGTGGAAGTCGCCGCTTCCCGTCTTCACCGCGTGCTGGCCGTTCAGGTCGATGGTGAGGGCCTTGGTGAAGGCGGCAAAGACGATGCTGTCGGAATCCTTGCCCGTGGAATCGGTGACGCCCTCGCCGCCATTCAGAACCACCTGCTGGTATTTGTCGGCGAGCAGCGCGACCTTGATCCAGTTCGCGTTAAGCAGACCCACCGGACGACCGGCTTCAGAGGCTGGATGCCCACTACATTCCATTTCCCCCCCACCCATGCTTCCGCCAGGGGGCGGACCGCAATCGCGGACCTGGAATGGCACAGTCCCGGTAGCGCCCATCCCCGCCCGATCGGCGTAGGCGAAGGGGGATGAATTTATCCGGCTCCAGGCATAAAATGCCGCCATGGACACGCTGGAACCCTTCAGGATCGCGACCATAGCGCTTGCGGGCGGCGGGCGGATCGGCATCAGCCGCATCCCGGGCCGCAACGATTCCTATGACGGCGACCTGCAGGCGATCTCGGACTGGGGCGCACACACAGTCGTCTCGATGACCGACCGCAGCGAGATGGTGGCGCGGGGCTGCGAGGACCTCGGGCTGAGACTCGCGGCCCGCGGCATCGGCTGGTTCCACTTCCCGATCCGCGACTTCGGCGGCCCGACCGGCGGCGGGCTCGTGGAATGGCCTGGCCTCTCGGCGCAGTTGCACGAGATCCTCGACGACCGCGGCGCGGTGCTCGTCCATTGCCATGGTGGCCACGGCCGCGCCGGCATGGTGGCGCTGCGGCTCCTGGTCGAGCGCAGCGAGGCCCCCGAGGCGGCGCTGAAGCGCATCCGCGCGGTTCGGCCGGGTGCCGTGCAGACCGACGCGCAGTATCGCTGGGCGGCTTCCGCGGCCGAGTGAGAAGCGCCGGCCGGTCAAGGCCCGGTGCGGCCAGCCTGTCACTGCCCGGTTTTGGGGACGGTCATGAAAGCTTCAACCAACTGTCAAGCCGCGTTCACGCGGCCCTCCTATCGGGTTGCTCGCAATGCCAACCCATGGGGGATCATTTCGATGACCAGAACCTTGCTGACCACCGCTGCCCTTTCGCTTCTGATGGCGGGCGCCGCCCTTGCCGACGAGAAGGAATTTCCGGCCACGCTGAAAGCCCACGCGATCCTGCCGGCCAACACGATCATTGCCGCCCCGGTGGACGCCGCCGACTACCTGAAGACGTCCGGCAAGTTCTCCACCGCCGACCGCAAGCGCGCAGACGCGCTCGGCACCGTCATGGGCAAGGACGGCGTGCGCGAGACGGGTCTTGCACTGCCCTTCGACGGCCAGCCGATGCAGGGCTTCTCCGGCATCAAGACCATGGACGACGGCACCTTCTGGTCGCTGTCGGACAACGGCTTCGGCAGCAAGATCAACTCCACCGACGCCATGCTGATGATCCACAACATCCGCCTCGACTGGGACAAGGGCACGCTGGAGCCGGTCAAGACCGTCTTCCTCTCCGACCCGGACAAGAAGGCGCCCTTCCCGATCGTCATGGAAGGTGCGGCAACGCGCTACCTGACGGGCGCAGACTTCGACGTGGAATCGATCCAGCCGGTCGCGGACGGCTTCTGGATCGGCGAGGAATTCGGCCCCTACATCCTCAAGTTCGACCTCGACGGCAAGCTGACCGACGTGATCGCCACGGAAGTCGACGGCAAGCCGGTGACCTCGCCTGACAATCCGACGCTCACGGTCCAGGCCGATCCGTCCAAGAAGATGCCGGCCTTCAACGTCAAGCGTTCCGGCGGCTATGAGGGCCTCGCGCTGTCGAAGGACGGTTCGAAGCTCTACGGCCTGCTTGAAGGCCCGCTCTGGGTGGACAACGAGAGCGTCGAGCAGGCAGACGGCCGCCCGGCGCTGCGCATCATCGAGCTCGACGTCGCCTCCAAGGCCTGGACCGGCCGCAGCTGGCTGTATCCGCTGGCCGAAGGCGGCGAGGCGATCGGCGACTTCAACATGCTGGACGAGACGACGGCGCTGGTGATCGAGCGCGACAACGGTGTCGGTACGGCCGACAAGGCCTGCGCCGATCCGAAGGACCCGAAGCCCGACTGCTTCGCCGTCGCCTCCAAGGTGAAGCGGATCTACAAGATCGCCATGACCGAGGAGAACGTCGGCAAGGCCGTGCGCAAGATCGGCTACATCGACCTCCTCAAGATCGCCGACCCCGACAACAAGAAGCGCCAGGGCGGCGGCGACGGCTTCTACGACATGCCGTTCGTCACGATCGAGAACGTCGACCGGGTGGACGAGACCCACATCGTCGTCGGCAACGACAACAACCTGCCCTTCTCCGCCGGCCGTGCGCTCGACAAGGCTGACGACAACGAGTTCGTGCTGATCGAAGCGGGCGAGTTGCTGAAGGCGGAGTGACGGTGACAGCAGGCCCCTGCGCCTGTCGCCGGGGCCTCTTCCTCATGCCGGGAAGCGCAAATGTGTGCCGTGGTTTTGCGCGACATGCTTCAAGTACGAAACAAATCCCGTACATACAAATATTCATTGCTCGATGGCATGAATTATCGTACATACATTTATGAAGATCGTATGGGACGAACCGAAGCGCATTGCCAACTTCGAAAAGCACGGCCTCGACTTCGCCGAACTGTCCTTCGAGTTCTTCCTTGCCTCGGTCGTGATCCCGGCAAAAGACGGGCGCTCCAAGGCGATCGGCCGTCTACGGGACGGCACCGTTGTCGTGATCTTCCTGACTCTCGGCACTGAGGCGCTTTCCGTCATTTCGATGCGCCCTGCCCGCAAGGACGAAAGGAGCCTGCTCTGATGGCCAGCAAAGACCAGACCCAAAAGGAATTCCAGCCTGGACGAGGCTACGCGAGAGAGGACTGGGATGCCGTCTCCGACAATCCGCCACTGACGGAGGAGGAGATGAAGCGGGCGCGGCCCTTCAAGGATGTCTTCCCCGAAATCGCGGAGAAGATGGAGCGGGCGATCCGCGGCCGCCCCAAAGCAGAGCAGACGAAGACGCCTGTCACGATCCGGCTCGACCCTGATATTGTCGACCACTACAAAGCCACCGGAAAAGGCTGGCAGAGCCGGATGAACGACGATCTGCGCAAGGTGGCCGGACTCTGAAGCACGTCAAGGCTCAGCAGGAACAGGTCCGCACCTTCACTCGAACCGGAACGCCAGCTTCAGCCCGGTGAGCTTGGCCAGTTGCTGCAGGCGGCCCTCGATGCGCTCGCCGGAAAAATCCGCGTATTCGGCCGGGACGACGAAGTCGAGGTCGGTGTCCTGGGCGGTCGACGGGCGGACTTGCAATCTCGGGACGACGCCGGGCATGGAGGCGGAGAACAGATAGACGATGCGCAGAAGGCCGCCGAGCAGCTTGGCCAGCATCAGCATGCGCGGTGTGGCGATCGCCGCCAGCGGGCTCGTGGCGCCGTCGTCGTAGAGACCCTCGAAGCGGTAGTAGTTGGCCAGCGCGATATAGGCGCGGCCGGAATGGGTGATGCCGGTGAAGGTGCCGTGCGAGATGATGTTGAGCGCCTGCAGGCCGCGGTAGTCGGGATGGGCGCGCCAGCTGATGTCGGCGAGCAGGCAGGCGGCCTGGCGATAGCGCGCCTCCTGCGCGGTTTCCTCGATGCCGAATTGCGGCATGACCCGGCCGGTCCAGTCCGCGAGTTCGCGCGCGTGCTCGGGCGAGCGGGCGCGCAATATCGCCAGTTCCTCGGCGGCAGCCAAGAGCGGATCGCGCTGCTTCTCCCGTTCGGGCAGCAGCGAATAGAGATAGCCCTCGCGCACGCCCTGCGAGGAAAACGATACTTTCGACGGGCGCATCAGCGCGATCGTCTCCTGCATGGCGACGGCGCCATAGGGCAGCAGGTTGCGGCGGTTCTTGGAAATGGTGGCGTAGGCCGGATCCTTCGTGTCCTTGGTGGTGACGACATAGGTGAGGAAGTCCATCGCCTGGTCGTAGGAGATCTCGTAGCCCTGCATCATGTGCAGGGGATAGTTGTTCAGCTCCATATGCAGCTTGGCGAGCGAGCGCCAGGTGCCGCCGACGGCATAGAAAGTGCGCCCCTGACCGCGCTTGAGCAGGCCCGCCGTCTTCAGGTGCCTGCGGGCGATGACGCGCGCCTGCGCGACCGAGCCGCCCGAGCTTTCCGACAGGCGGATGCCGCCGAGCGGCAGGGTCATTCCGGTGCCGATCGTGTCTCCCGAGACGTCGACCACCTCCAGCGAGCCGCCGCCGAGGTCGCCGACGATGCCGTCGGGATCGTGAAAGCCGCTGATGATGCCGAGCGCGGAGAAATAGGCTTCCTCGTCGCCGGAAAGCACGCGCACCTTGTGCTCGAGGATCTCCTCGGCGCGCTCGATGAAGGCCGGGCCGTTTTCCGCCTCGCGGGCGGCGGCGGTCGCAAGCGCATACATCCTCGTCGCCCGCGCCTGGTGCGACAGCGCCTTGAAGCGATGCAGCGCAGCCAGCGCCCGCTCGACGCTGGCGTCATCCATGCGGCCGGTCTTCGCGAGCCCCTTGCCGAGGCCGCACATCACCTTTTCGTTGAAGAGAATGGCCGGCGCGCGGCTCATCCCCTCGTAGATGACGAGCCGGATGGAGTTGGACCCGATATCGACGACAGACACCGGGGCGATCCCAGGCAGACGCCCCTGCGCTTCAGATTCAACCATGCAAATCCAATTTTACCGTTTGCGCTGGCTCTTCCAGCCGGCGATCGCCTTGGGCGCGCTCGACTTGAGAGCTTCCCCCCGCCCCGAAAGGCTGGGGTTCGTCATGAAATATTGCTGCGCATTGAACGGTTCGGCCCCCTGCTGCACCTGCATTCGCCGCGAGGTGCCGTCGGAGAGAATCTCGTAGCTCTGCTGATTGTCGATCAGATTGCCCAGCATGATCTGCGATAGAACCTGTTCGTGCACAGTATGATTGGTCAGCGGAACGAGCGTCTCGACACGCCGGTCCAGGTTGCGCGGCATCAAATCCGCGGAGCCTATATAGACGAGCGCCTTGTCGGAGGGAAGCCCGTGACCATTGCCGAAGCAGAAGATGCGGGAATGTTCCAGGAAGCGGCCGACGATGGACTTGACGCGGATGTTGTCCGACAGGCCCGGAACCTGGGGACGCAGGCAGCAGATGCCGCGCACGACGAGATCGACCTCCACGCCCGCCTGGCTGGCGCGGTAGAGCGCATCGATGATGTCGGGGTCCACCAACGAGTTCATCTTCATCCAGATCGATGCGGGCATGCCGCCTTCCGCATGCGCGATCTCCTCCTCGATGTGCTGGAGGATGCGCGGGCGCAACGTATGCGGGGAGACGGCGATCTCCATGTCACGCTCGGGCTCGCCGTAGCCGGTGATGAAGTTGAAGATGTTGGCCATGTTGTGGGCGATCGACGGGCTGCAGGTGAAGAAGGACAGGTCCGTGTAGATCTTCGCCGTGACCGGGTGGTAGTTGCCGGTGCCGAGGTGGCAGTAGCTGCGCAGCCTCCCCTCTTCGCGGCGGACGACGAGCGACATCTTGGCGTGCGTCTTGAGCTCGATGAAGCCAAAGACGACCTGGACGCCGGCGCGCTCCAGATCGCGCGCCCAGCGGATGTTGGCTTCTTCGTCGAAGCGGGCCTTGAGCTCCACCAGGGCCGTTACCGACTTTCCGGCTTCCGCCGCGTCGATCAGGGCGCGCACGATCGGGCTGTCGTTGGAGGTGCGGTAGAGGGTCTGCTTTATCGCCACGACCTCAGGATCGCGCGCAGCCTGGAGCAGGAACTGGACCACCACGTCGAAGGACTCGTAGGGGTGATGGACCACCATGTCCTTTTCGCGGATGGCGGCGAAGCAGTCGCCGGCGTGCTCGCGGACGCGCTCGGGAAATCGGGCATTGTAGGGCTCGAACCGAAGGTCGTTGCGCGGGGCCTTGGTGATTTCCGACAGCGTGTTGAGCGCCAGCAGGCCCGGCAGCACCGCCACGCGGTTCTCCGGGACGCCGAGTTCGTTGACGACGAACTGGCGCAGTGACGCCGGCATCTCCGAATCGGTCTCGATGCGGATCACCGACCCGCGGCGGCGGCGCTTCAGCGCCGTCTCGAAGAAGCGCACGAGATCCTCGGCCTCTTCCTCGACCTCGATATCACTGTCGCGGATGATGCGGAACGTGCCCGAGCCCTGCACCTCGTAGCCCGGAAACAGCCGGTCGATGTGGAGGCTCACCGCGTCTTCCAGCGTGATGTAGCGGATCGTCGCGCCGTCATCGGGCAGGCGGATGAAGCGATCCAGCGCAGGCGGCAGGCGCAGCAGCGCCGTCATCGGCTCGCGCTCGCTCTTGCTTATGAGCTGCAGCCCCATCGAGAAGCCCAGATTGGGGATGAACGGGAACGGATGGGCCGGATCGATCGACAGCGGCGTCAGGACCGGGAAGATCGACTGCTCGAACTCCTGGGCGAGCCAGCGGCGATCGTCGCCCTTCAGCGCCGAGGGCCGCACGATGACGATATCTTCCTTGGCGAGGTACTGCTGCAGCACGGCGAGCGAGGCCTGCTGTTCCATCTGCAGATTGTCGATTTCCTTGAGGATACTGTCCAGCTGCTCGGCGGACGTCTTGCCGTCCGGGCTGCGGACGGCGATGCCCTGGCGGACCTGGCCCTCCAGCCCGGCGACGCGCACCATGAAGAACTCGTCGAGATTCGCAGCCGAGATCGACAGGAAGCGGACGCGCTCGAGCAGCGGGTGGGCCGTGTTCAGCGTTTCCTCCAGGACGCGCCGATTGAACTGGAGCCAGGAGAACTCGCGGTTCACGAAGCGCTCGGGGCTTTTCATCAGCTCCGCGACGGCGACAGAAAGGTCGTCCGCCTTCTGCTCCAGCTCTTGTGCTTCCGAGATAACTGCATCCATTTCGACCACCGCCCTGTTGTTTTTGTTTGTGGCTCGTAAAGCAGTTTGACGACGCTTCTATGACAGTCAATCCCCGGGGTCAGACGTGGCGGCCCCGGTCATCTCTCCGAGGACCTCCTGGGCGAGCGTGCGGGTGATGCGGCTGCCGCGCGAAAGCGCCAGCCGGTCGAGCCGGTCGACCGCCTTCTGGGCGGCATCGAGCGAGCGTTCCATCCGGGCAACCATGTAGGCGACGAGGCGGTCGTCGACGAAGAGCTGGCGGTCGGCGAAGAGCTTGACGATCACCTGCGACAGCAGTTCGTCGTCGGGTTCGCCGATCTCGACGACGGTCGCCGCCTTCAGCCGCGAGCGCAGGTCGGGCAGCGTCACCGGCCAGGACATCGGCCACAGCCGCGAGGTCATCAGCAGCGTGTGGCCGTTCTGGCGGACGTAGTTGATGACGTGGAAGAGCGTGCGGTCGTCGAAGCCGACACGGTCGACGTCCTCGAACAGCACCGGACCGGCCTCGGCCGCCGCCTCCGCCCCCCTGCCTTCGAGCGCGTGGATTTCCGAAGCCCCCGAGCGTTCCCGCCAGATGGCGGCAAGGTGCGTCTTGCCCGAGCCGATGGGGCCTGCGAGGATCACCACCGGAGAGGGCCAGTTCGGCCAGGAATCGACCACCGATATCGCCGCGCTCAGCGGATCCGATACCAGGAGGTCGTCCCGCCCGGACGAGGGGACGTGCTGGAACTCCAGCGGCAGCTGTTCTGCGGGCTTCGGCGGTTTCATGCGGCTACTCGTTACGGCTTGCGCCCGGTTGCCGCTTCCTTCTTGCGGATGGCGGGCTTGCGGACGACGGGCGGACTGCCCTGACCGTGATAGAGGTCGCTGTCAAGGTACCGCCGCAGGCCGAAGCGGACAAGCACGCCGATCGCGGCCGAGGCGGGGACGGCGACAAGCAGGCCGACGAAGCCGAACAGTGCACCGAAGGCAAACAGCGCGAACATCAGCCAGACCGGATGCAGCCCCACCTGCGAGCCGACCAGCTTCGGCTGCAGGATGTTGCCCTCGATGAACTGGCCGGAGAAGAAGATCGCCAGAACCGCGCCGATCCACAGGTAATCGGGCCAGAACTGGACGATGGCGACGCCGACGGACAGCACCAGGCCGACCATGGACCCGACATAGGGGATGAAGCTGATGAGGCCGGCGAAGAGACCGATCAGCAGGCCGAAGTTCAGTCCCACCCCAGTCAGCCCGACGCCATAATACAGGCCGAGGATGATGCAGATCGAGCCCTGGCCGCGCACGAAGCCGGCGATCGCCGTGTTCATCTCGGTCGCGAGCTCGCGCACGGTTGCGACGTGCTCGCGGGGTATCCAGCTGTCGACCTTGGCGATCATGCGATCCCAGTCGAGCAGCAGGTAGAAGGCGACGACGGGCGTGACGACCAGCAGCGAGGCGATGTCGACCAGCGCCAGGCCGGAGTTCCAGATCTGCTTGAACACCGTACCGAGCAGGCCGGCGCCTTCGGCGAGCACGCTGCCGAACCCTTCCTTGATCGTGCCCATCTGGCTGTTGATCCAGGGCGGCAGGATCTCGGGGTTGAAGCTCGTCACCAGCGACTGCAGCTGCGTGATGTATTGCGGCAGCTTGGAGAGAAAGTCCGAGGCCTGCGTCGCCAGAAGCGGGATGATGATCATCAGCGACAGGGCGAAGATGATGACGAAGGCGATCAGGATGACGACCGTGGCCATGGTGCGGCTGAGACCGAAGCGCTCCAGCCGGTCGGCGACGGGATCGAGGAAATAGGCGAGCGCCATGCCGGCCACGAAGGGCAGCAGGATCGAGCTGAACACCATCAGGAAGACAACGACGGCGGCCAGCGCCAGCAGCCAGAAGATCACCTGCCGCTTCAGCCCGGCGCCGCTGATGTGGCCCGCGCCGGAACGGACAGTCTCCGCAGGCGCTGCCTCGACGGGTACGACCTTGCTCTTCTGCCGCGCGCTTTCGTAAGCCTTCACCGTGCCGTCTTCCCTTGCATGAGATCTTTTGTCGTACTGAGATAGGCCGTTGCGCAGAGCATGGTCAAGCTTGCGGCGGCCGGGAACGGCTGCGGGCCGGTTTCGCGAACGGCCGGCAGCATGCCGCAAAACCGTGAAAAAGGCCGTCGGCCCGGGCATTGCGCTTGCACTTGTCGCCCCGACGTGCCAATCGGGCGCAATTGCCAGAAAGCGGAGAGCGGACGATGAGCCAGTCTGACAAAAACGGCCTGACCTACAGCGATGCGGGCGTCGACATCGACGCGGGCAACCTGCTGGTCGAGAAGATCAAGCCGGCCGTCCGCTCCACCCGCCGCCCCGGCGCCGACGGCGAAATCGGCGGCTTCGGCGGCCTGTTCGACCTCAAGGCGGCAGGCTTCACCGATCCGGTCCTCGTCGCCGCCAATGACGGCGTCGGCACCAAGCTGAAGATCGCGATCGACGCCGACAGGCACGACACCGTCGGCATCGACCTCGTCGCCATGTGCGTCAACGACCTCGTCGTGCAGGGCGCCGAACCGCTGTTCTTCTTGGACTACTTCGCCACCGGCAAGCTCGATCCCGACCAGGGCGCTGCGATCGTCGGCGGCATTGCCGAGGGCTGCCGCCAGGCCGGCTGCGCGCTGATCGGCGGCGAGACGGCCGAGATGCCCGGCATGTATGCCGGCGGCGACTACGACCTTGCGGGCTTTGCCGTGGGTGCAGCCGAACGCGGAAAACTGCTGCCGGCCGGCGACATCGCCGAGGGCGACGTGATCCTCGGGCTTTCCTCTTCCGGCGTGCACTCCAACGGCTATTCGCTGGTGCGCAAGATCGTGGCGCTCTCCGGCCTTGCCTGGGACGCCCCTGCCCCATTTGCCAAAGGCGAGACGCTGGCCGAGGCGCTGATGACGCCGACGAAGATCTACGTGAAGCCGCTGCTGAAGGCGATCCGCGAGACCGGTGCGATCAAGGCGCTGGCCCACATCACCGGCGGCGGCTTTCCCGAAAACATTCCGCGCGTGCTGCCGAAGCACCTCGCAGCCGAGATCGACCTCGACGCGGTCAAGCCGCCGGCGGTGTTCTCCTGGCTCGCCAGGACTGGCGGCGTGGCGGCCAACGAGATGCTGCGCACCTTCAACTGCGGCGTCGGCATGATCGCCGTCGTGCAGGCCTCCGACGTTGAACGGGTGAGCGCCGTGCTTTCGGCCGAGGGCGAGAGCGTCTTCACGCTCGGCCGCATGGTCGCGCGTGAAGACGGCGCGTCCGGCACCAGCTACAAGGGCACGCTCGCCCTATGAACGCAGGCGCTGTCAGTCCGGCCGCATCGGGTGCCGCACCCGCCGGCGAACGCAGGCTGCGCAAGCGCGTCGTGGCCTTCATCTCCGGCAGCGGCTCCAACATGGTCAGGCTCGCGGAGGCCTGCGCCGATCCGGACTTCCCGGCCGAGATCGTCGCCGTCTTCTCCGACAAGCCGGAGGCGGGTGGGCTCACCAAGGCTGAAGCCTTCGGCATCCCCACCTTCGTCTTTCCGCGCAAGAACTACACCTCGAAAGACGCGCACGAAGAGGCGATCCTCGACGAGCTCGAACGGCAGCAGCCGGACATCGTCTGCCTCGCCGGCTACATGCGGCTGCTTTCGGGACGGTTCATTTCGCGCTACGAGGGCAAGATCCTCAACATCCACCCCTCGCTGTTGCCGCTGTTCCCCGGCCTCGACACCCATCGCCGCGCCATCGAAGCCGGCATGAAGATCGCCGGCTGCACAGTCCACTTCGTCACCGAGGGCATGGACGAGGGCCCGCAGATCGTCCAGGCGGCCGTGCCGGTGCTGGCCGGCGACACCCCGGCGGACCTCGCTGCGCGGGTACTGACGGTGGAGCACCGGGCCTATCCGCTGGCGCTGCGGCTGTTTGCGGAGGGCAAGGTGCGGATGGAGGACGGCCGGGCTGTGGTGGTTGGCGCTGCGGTGGGTAAGACCGTGGGCTCGCTGATTTCGCCGGGCATTTGAGGCACCGGCCACATACGCAGCGTGAGAGAATTTACAGTCTTGCGCCGCAGAGACTACCAACGGCGGAAATGGGGCCGGGGACGGACTGGCGGGTTTGGGTTTGCTGTTCCGCTGAAGTGGACGTTGATCAGCGTTGTGCCTTGCTGTGGGCACGGCGAGAGGCAGCCCTTTGCTGACCTTGGCGTTCGGCGCGGCAAAGCCCAAGAGCATCCGAAAAATGCCAATCGGTCAACGTCTCGCCGCGCTATAGAAAGCCGTTCCACCGCCTACGGTAGTTAAGTAGTTTAGCGACGACATTTCACATATACGGAGATTGATTCTGCAATGGCGCTTTCAGAATTATACGCGAACACTGGCGCAACAGGTTTCACCATCAATTTCTTTATGAACGCAGGGCCATACCCCAGGTTGGGGCTGCTAGCTGCGCCGTTCTTCACGACAAATGACCCCATAAAGGCTCTGACCGACAAAGGATGTGATGTCCGGCTGATCGTCCGGTTTTCGCCGATTACAACGCCGGAAGCGCTACGGCAGGCCCTTGAGAATCCCCGGGTCAAAACCCGCTATTTCACCGACGCCAAGTTTCACACGAAGCTCTATATCATCGACGATAGCGCGCTCGTCGGCTCCGCCAACCTCACCGATAGCGGCCTGAAAGCAAATCGGGAACTTTCTGTCCTATTGAAGCAGGAACGCGATGAGGCCTTCTACGCGCTGCCCGGCCTATTTGACGAGTTGTGGAACGACGCAGACGTTTTGAACGAAGAAGTGCTCCGCGAATATGGAAAGGCGTTCAAATCCAAAGAGAAGCCGCAGGATGAGGACGCCTTCGAGAAGTTCATCCACAAATTTGTAAAGCCTGCCGCCCCCAAGAGCATCGTCGTTGGCAGCGAAAAGAAATCGAAAGAGCGTGCCTTCATCCAAGGGTTTCGCAGAAAATATGATGAAATTCTGGTGCCTGCGCACCATGAGGTCCTCGAAGTCGCCCAACAGCACGGCTTTGGGCGGCCAGAATATGCCGGGCAGGATCCCCAGATCGAGATGGCAAGGTTCCTCGGGTGGCTGCGTCTGACACAAGGCAGCGGTGATGGTTGGCGTGAGACATCGTTGCTCAGCGACTCGAAGGACCGGGCCGCGCGGATTGCCGAATATGTGCAGATCTGGCAGTCCACAGACGATACCGTAAAAGGCGATATGTATCACGCTTCGGCAGAGATCGAGAATATCGCGAACATACGGACTTACCTCTGTGATCCGAACGAGTTGGACCGGCTGAGTTTTGACGAACTGTTCCGACACCTCACGGGCTGCCACGCCTTTCTCGAACGCTTGCCCTTTGTTTCCAAGGATATCGGGGATAACCTGTCCGGCCTTGAACGACTGCGCATCGACTTCCAAAAGAAAAATACGCTCGAGGCCGTTGTGCGAACCGTTCGCTACCTGCTGGCAGGCTCCGGCGATGCGATTGAGCGTGCCTATGACTGCGTATACGGCAGCTATAAGCTCAAAGGCTTCGGTGAAGCGTGTGTAATGGAGTTGCTCGGCTGGGGAGACACCAAACGTCCTCCGTTCAATAATCGCTCCATTCGAGGCATCCGCTTGTTAGGGTTTGACGTGGAGCACTTGGTCGCTGGTGAGTAGCGAAAATCTATGTGGCGGCTTGCTGCACATAGGTGACAATGCGCCACAACAAAAATCATGTCCACGTTGAGGAAAGGATGAAGGCGACACAATGTCCGAAATGGCGGCGCGAAGCGGACATGGTTGCGCTCCTACCGCACCGGCGTGTCGACCGCACAATTCGGAAGCTTCAACCTGCGCCGCCGCGCCCCTGGCTACCGCCGCCGCGCCAGCGCCCATTGCACCAGCATGATCGTCTTGCCGTCGCAGATCTCGCCGGTCTCGATCATGCGGGCGGCCTCGTCGAGGGCGAGTTCGACGACCTCGATGTCCTCGTGCTCGTGGTCGGCGCCGCCGCCGTTGCCCTCGCGGACGGAGGCGTCGATCTCGGCTGCGAAGAAATGGACGAGTTCGGTGACGGCGCCGGGGCTCATGAAGGCGCGGAACAGCGACTTCACCTCGCCGATGCGGTAGCCCGTCTCCTCCGTCACCTCGCGGCGGATAGCGTCGGCCGGATGGTCGCCGTCGAGCAGGCCTGCCGGCGTCTCCAGCAGCCAGCCGGAATGGCCGTTCTGGAAGGCCGGCATGCGGAACTGGCGCACGAGGATGATCGTGTCGCGCTTCGGATCGTGCAACAGGATCGTCGCGCCGTTGCCGCGGTCGTAGACCTCCCGCTCCAGGCGGGCGGTGTGCCCGTCGGAGCCGGTATAGTCGAAGGTGACCTTGCGCAGGTGGTACCAGTTGTCGGAGAGCGTCTCGTCGGAGACGACCTCGATCTTCGCGTCACGGAACTTCGTCATGCAATCTCTTTCCTGAGCCAGACGCGGTTGTCGTGCACGGCAGCACCTCCATAGGGGGCGACCGGATCGGCGCCTGTGAGGACATTGATGCCCTCGCCGTCGAGATGGGCGTCGTTCGGCCAGATTCCCTCGGCGATCAGCACGCCCGCCTTGGCCTCCCCGGTCACCTTCGCATGCAGGCGGATCTCGCCGCGCGTGTTGCCGAGCCGGACGATGTCGCCGCCGGCGATTCCGCGGGTCGCTGCGTCATCCGGATGGATCATCACCTCCGGCCGGCCCTCGCGCTCCCGCGACCACTTCATCTCGGTGAAGCTCGAATTCAGGTAGGTGCGCGCCGGCGGGGTGGCCAGGCGGAAGGGGTGGTCGGCATCCACCGCCTCGATCACCTCGACATAGTCGGGGAAGTCCGGCAGCGACTGGTGCGGGCCGAGCGGCCCGACGGAGACCGGCGGCCGGTTCGGCGCGGGCGTCGTCGTCCAGCCGGGGCGGAAGCGGAATTTTCCGTCCGGGTGGCCGAAACCGTTGCGATAGTGGGCGGTCTCGAAATCCGGCTGGCAATCGATCCATTTGGCCTCGGCCAACCCGTCGTAGTCGATCCCGTAGTGCGGCAACATGCGGGTGATGTGCTCGCGTTCCGACAGGCCGAAGCCCGGCAGGTTGGAGACGCCGAGACGCCGGGCGAGTTCGTCGATGACGAAGAGATTGGTGCGCACGGTCGCAGGCGGCTCGACGAGCTTGGGGCCGAGCAGGATGTGCTGGTGGCCGCCGGCGCGATAGAGGTCGTCGTGCTCGACGAACATGGTGGCGGGCAGGACGATGTCGGCGAGCTTGGCCGTATCGGTCATGAACTGCTCGTGCACGGCAACGAACAGGTCGTCGCGCATAAAACCCTGCTTCACCAGCCGCTGCTCGGGGGCGATGCTGACCGGGTTGGTGTTCTGGATCAGCATGGCCGTCACCGGCCCGCGATGGCGCAACGCGACGGGATCGCCGGTCAGCACGCGGCCGATCTGCGACTGGTCGAGCTCGCGGATGTCGGGATCGACCATGTCGAGGCCCATCAGCTCGCGCTTGTCGAGCCGGAAGATGCCGCCGTTGTTATGAAAGGCGCCGCCGCCCTCGTACTGCCAGGAGCCGAGCACGGTCGCGACCGAGCAGGCGGCGTGCATGGAGACCGAACCGTTGCGGCTGCGGGTGAAGCCGTAGCCCAGGCGGAAGAAGGTTCGTTTCGTCTCGCCGACAAGGCGGGCGAAGGCCTCGATCTCCTCGACCGAAAGCCCGGTGATGGCTGCGGCCCATTCCGGCCCGCGGGTGACAAGATGCGCCTCGAGGCCGGCCGGATCGTCGGCGAACTCGGCCATATAGGCGCGGTCAGCATGGCCGTCGCGGAAGGCTACGTGCATGACGGCGCAGGCAAGGGCCGCATCCGTGCCGGGGCGCAGCTTCAGCGCCATGTCGGCCTGCTTCATCGTCGGGTTGTCGTAGATGTCGATGACGACGAGCTTGGCGCCGCGCTCCTTGCGCGCCTTGACCGCATGGGCCATCACGTTGACCTGGGTGGCAACCGCATTGGTGCCCCAGATGACGACGCAGTCGGCTTTCGCCATCTCACGCGGATCGGGGCCGCTGAGACTGCCGGTGCCCATCACGTAGCCGGTCCAGGCGGTGTTGGTGCAGATACTGTCGAAGAAGCCGGAATAGCGCTTGGCATGGCGCAGGCGATCGATGCTGTCGCGCTGCACCTGGCCCATCGTGCCGGCATAGTAATAGGGCCAGACGGCTTCGGTGCCATGGGTCTGCTCGGCCTTGACGAAGGCGTTCGCGATCTCGTCGAGCGCGTCCTCCCAGGAGACCTCCTGCCAGCCCCCCTCGCCCTTGCCACCCTTGCGGCGGAGCGGCTTCATCAGCCGGTCGGGGTGATAGAGCCGGTCGGCATAGCGGGCGACCTTGGCGCAGATGACGCCGGCCGTGTAGCTGTTGTCGGCGCTGCCGCGCACCTTGCCGATGCGCCCGTCGGCGCCGATCTCGATGTCGAGCGCGCAGGCGGAGGGACAGTCGTGCGGACAGACGGAGTGGCCGGTCCGGGATTTGCCGAGAAGGGGGGTCGCAACGTTCATGGCATTTGTATATTGCAGAGGCGAAGCGCCAAGAAGGCAAAAATTTCTCCCATCGCAACAATTCATCGGCCCATCACGCAAACGCAGGGTCAGGACCCGAGATATGAATTACCGCCACATCTATCATGCGGGCAATTTCGCCGACGTGCTCAAGCATGCCGTGCTGGCGCGGCTCGTCACCTACATGCAGGGCAAGGACAAGGCGTTCCGCGTGCTCGACACTCATGCAGGGACCGGTCTCTACGACCTCTCCAGTGAGGAGGCGCAGAAGACCGGCGAGTGGCTGGACGGGATTGGCCGGCTGCTCGAGGGCGAGTTGCCGGCGGACATGGCCGAGCTGCTCGCGCCCTATCTCGACACTGTGAAGGCGCTCAATCCGGACGGCGGCGTTCGGCTCTATCCCGGCTCGCCGAAGCTTGCACGCATGCTGTTCCGGCCGCAGGATCGCCTGTCGGCGATGGAACTGCATCCGGACGACTACGAGAGCCTGCACCGGCTGTTCGACGGCGATTTCCAGAGCCGCATCACCCATCTCGACGGCTGGCTTTCGCTCGGCGCCCACCTGCCGCCGAAGGAGAAGCGCGGGATCGTGCTGGTCGACCCGCCCTTCGAGGAGGAGGGCGAGTACGAGCGGCTCGCCGATGGCCTGGCACGGGCCTGGCGGCGCTTCCCCGGCGGCGTCTACTGCCTCTGGTACCCGCTGAAGAAGGGCACGCCGATCGCCGATTTCCACAAGGCGCTGAAGGATCTCGGCATTCCCAAGATGCTGTGTGCAGAGCTTGCCGTGAAGAGCGACCGGGAGACGACGGGGCTGACCGGCTCCGGCCTGATCGTCGTCAATCCGCCCTTCACGCTGAAGGCGGAACTCGGCCGGCTGCTGCCGTTCCTGAAAGAGAAACTGCGGCAGGACCGCTTCGCCTCGTCGCGCTGCTTCTGGATCTCCGGCGAGACACAACTCGCCTCTTGACCGCAGGCCCCTGCGGGACGCAATCTCGACTGTACGGCGCGACCCGCAACCTTGCGGATTCGCGACCGGATTGGATGCGCCCGGTCGCCTGTCGGACCGGACCACGCCGCCGGAGGGGATCATGACCGTCGCCAGAGTCACAAGGAGGGCCGCAAGCACGGCTTTCTGCCTTCTCGCCGCCGCGCTGTTTGCCGCGCCGGCGCCGGCCGCCGACTACGAGCGCGGTGCCGCGGCCGGCCCGGCCCATGTCGAAGGCGTGCCCGCCGGTGCCTGCGCCGATCCGGGCGTGCTCCGTTTCATCACCAACCGCTTCGAATACAAGGCCGCCAACTACATCCGCCGCGACCTGTCGATCTACGAGATCGGCCGGATGCGGCTCAGCCGCTACGAGCCTTTCAACGAATACATGTCCTCCGTCCAGCGCGAGTACTGCCTCGCCTATGCGACGCTCACCGACGGCAGCCGCCGCCCGCTCGTCTACCTCATCGAGACACCCTTCGGCTTCGCCGGCGTCGGCCGCAGCATCGAGTTCTGCATTCCGGACCTCGATCCCTGGTATGTCTACGGGGCTGCCTGCGCTTCGCTTCGCTAGACGTGACCGCCCGAACCTCCCCTGCCCGGCGCCGCGCCGCCCGCCTTGCCGCGCTCCTGCTTGCCGCATCGCTGCCGCTTGCGGTTTCCGGCTGCGGCGAGGAGCAGACGGGGGCGGGCGACGGCAAGACCGTTCAGCAGGGTGAAGCGCCAACCGCCCCGGCACCGACGGCCGGCGGACAGCGAACCGCTTCGCCTGCGGCCAGACCAACCTCCGTGCCGATCGGGCACGGCTTCGATTTCTACGTCCTTTCGCTCTCCTGGTCGCCGACCTGGTGCATGGACAACGACGCCTCCGGCCGGAGCGAGCAGTGCCGCACGGGGCGCAACGCCGGCTTCATCGTGCACGGCCTCTGGCCGCAGAACGAGCGCGGCCATCCGGAATTCTGCCGCGCGCGCGAACCCGACCGGGTGCCGTCGTCGCTCGGAAGAAGCTATCTCGACATCATTCCTTCCATGGGCCTGATCGGCCACCAGTGGCGCAAGCACGGCAGTTGCTCCGGGCTATCGCAGGGCGACTATCTCGCCGTGACGCGCGCGGCGTTCGAGCGTATCGAGCTGCCGGACGAGATCGAGGATGCCGGCGGCGGACGTATCGGCGCGGCCGAGACCGAGGCGGCGCTGGTTGCGGCCAATCCGGGCTTAAGCGAGCGCGGCATCGCGGTCACCTGCGACGACGGCCGGCTCGACGAGATCCGCATCTGCATGACGCCCGGCCTCGGCTTTCGCGATTGCCCCGAGGTGGACCGCGCCGCCTGCCGGACCAAGACCATCACCCAGCCGCCGATCCGATGAACCGGACCCGGCTGCACCAGACAGGAGAACATGCGTGAAGATTTTCTATTCCTCGTCGTCGCCCTATTCCACCAAGGTGCGCATGGCCGCCCACTATGCGGGGCTCGACGCCGAACATGTCGCCACCGACACCAATGCCGATCCGGCCGAGCTGATCGGCGCCAATCCACTCGGCAAGATCCCGACGCTCCTGACCGACGCGGGGCTCGCGGTCTATGACAGCCGCGCCATCATGCATTTCATCGACCGCGAGACCGGCCGCAAGCTCTATCCGCGCAGCCCCGCCAAGCGCACCGAGGCGGACGTGCTGGAGGCGACCGCCGACGGCGTCTGCGACTGCCTGCTCGCCATCGTCTACGAGCGCCGCTTCCGGCCGGAAGAGAAGGTCCACCAGGCCTGGATCGACCGGCAGTGGTCGAAGGTCGAGCGCACCCTCGACCACCTGGAAAAGACGCTGCCCCGCCTCGGCAAGAAGCCCCACGGCGGCCACTTCGCCCTCGCCGCCATGCTGCGCTACATCGAGCTGCGCTTTGCCGGAAAATGGCAGAAGGGCCGGCCGAAGCTGAAGCGCTATCTTTCGCGCTTCGAGGCAGTGTTCCCGGACTATGCGAAGTTCAAGGACTGAGGAACACGGCCAAATGGCTTTCTTTCACCGCGCCGACGCGCGGTGACTGGATGCCGGATCAAGTCCGGCATGATGGCTGATTGGGGAATCGGCTATCGCTTCTTGCAATTCCAGATTGCGACGTCACAATTACAGAATGAAAGGCTATGTCTACATTCTCGCGTCAGGACGCAATGGGACGCTCTACACCGGCGTGACCAGCAACCTTTCCCGACGACTGTTTGAGCACCAGAACAACCTGACACCCGGATTTACCAGCCGATATAACGTGAAGACATTGGTGTGGTTCGAGGAATACGATCTCGTGACCGATGCCATTGCTAAGGAAAAGATGATCAAGAACTGGCCGCGAAAGTGGAAGCTGGAGTTGATCGAGGCATTCAATGCGGACTGGGCAGATATTGCCCACTATCTACACGGCATATGAGGTACCTGCGGCGTTAGTCGCTTCGATGCGCGTGCATGCCATTCTGGCGTGGGCGCCCTCCCCGAATCCGTCATGCCGGACTTGATCCGGCATCCAGCCACCGCGCGTCCGCGCGGTGAACGATGACCTCTTCAACATTTGGAGTACCTGCACGCACCACGCAAAAGGCCGGGCACTTGCGCGCCCGGCCTTTTCTTCACTCAGCTGATCGGGAGGATCAGAACTTCACGCCCATACCGACGCGGACGCTCTGTTCGTCCTGGCCGGCGGAGACCTTGCCGCTGTCCAGGCTGAAGTCCTTGCTGCCGTAGTCGGTGTAGCGGTATTCGACGCGGGCGGTGATGTTGTTGGTGACGAAGGTTTCGGCACCGACACCGGCTGTCCAGCCGAGCATCGTCTTCTTGTCGGACGAGGTCGAGTCCTCCATCTTGGCGCGCGATGCGGCGACACCGCCGGTGCCGTAGAGCAGGACCGGGTTCAGGTCGACACCCACGCGGGCACGCAGCGAACCGTTGACGCCCTGCTTGGCCTCGCGGGTGGAGTTCTCCGAATCGATGCCCGAGTAGTTGACGTCGGCTTCACCACCGTAGACCAGCTGGCCGCTCTGCATGTTGTAGCCGCCGTAGACGCCGCCGCCGAAGCCGTTGGCGCCGTTGCCGCTCTGCTTTTCGAAATTCCCGTGCTGCCAGGTCACGGTACCACCGGCATAGCCGCCGGCCCAGCTGCCGCTTGCGACCGGCTCGGCGTATTCGGCCGCCGGGGCCTGGGGGATCTGATCGACGGCGTCGGCCGCATGAGCGGACTGGAAGGCTGCGAACGACATGGCAGAGGCCATCAGGGTGAGGATCAGGGTACGCATATGAATTCTCCTTTGCATTTCATGCCGCCGGCAAATGCACGCGCCAACTCGGCATCACTAAGTCACGGATCAGATCGCCCGGTTGCGTTGAAATTGAATAAAGATTGAGGATTTGGAAGAGCCAAAATGTGAAATCTTTGTGGCCGCTGCGTGACTGGATTGAGATGTTGCTTTTGGACAACATGGTATTTGTTAACCATATTTTCAAACAACGCAAATATACTTCTCTGCCGGCGAAAAACTACACGGACAGCACGCATCTGTTAATTATTCCGAAAACTTTTGCGGGACCCAGTTTAAGGCCCGGCGTTAATCTCTATATCTGTGGGAGGTTAAGCAAAGGCAACGCGACGCGGGCATATCATTGAGAATTCTTCATCGAACAGCGCTGGTGACGGGGGCGGCACAGAGGATCGGCCGCGCGATCGCGGAGGACTTGGCCGCGCATGGTTTTTCCGTCGCCATCCATGCCAATTCGTCGATCGATACCGCCCGGCAGATCGCGGCCGAAATCACCGGCAACGGCGGAAAGGCGACGGCGCTGGACTGCGATCTGACCGATGCCGCCGCCACCGCCCTGCTCGTCGGGCGCGCGGTCGAGGCCCTCGGCCCGCTCGGCGTGGTCGTCAACAACGCCTCCCTGTTCAAGCCGGACAACCTGCGGCGATTCGACAGCGCGCTCTGGGACCGGCATTTCGATGTCCACGTCCGCGCGCCGTCGATCCTGGCGCGCGACTTCGACCGGCAGCTGCCGGCCGATTCGGGAGGGCTGATCGTCAACATCATCGACCAGCGCGTCTGGAACCCGACGCCGCGCTACTATTCCTACACCCTGTCGAAATCGGCCCTGTGGATGGCGACCCGCACCATGGCGCAGGCCCTGGCGCCGCGCATCCGCGTCAACGCCATCGGTCCCGGGCCGACGCTGCCGAACGAGCGGCAGAGCGAGGCGGACTTCAAGGCCCAGACCGAGGCGCTGCTGCTGCACTCCGGGCCGGGGCTGGACGAATTCGGCCGGACGATCCGTTTTCTGGTCGACACGCCTTCGATTACGGGGCAGATGATCGCGCTTGACGGCGGCCAGCATCTCGCCTGGGAAACGCCGGATGTCGCGGAGAACACGGAATGACCACCGGCCGGCCGGTGCAGGATGGCGGCATCCTGTATGACGAAACGGAACGGGACGACGAGGACGAGGTTGCCGAGGCTTCCCCCGCCCCCGCATCCCTGCCGGCGATCGAGTGGTCGGAGACGATCGAGCGCAACGACGGACTGCGCGGGACCGAACTGATCCAGGCCTTCGTCAAGCGGCTGCCGAACAGCCCCGGCGTCTACCGCATGTTCAACGAGGCGGGCGACGTGCTCTATGTCGGCAAGGCCCGCAGCCTGAAGAAGCGCGTCAACAACTACGCGCTCGGACGCGGCCATTCCAACCGCATCGGCAAGATGATCCGCGAGACGGCGAACATGGAGTTCGTCACCACCCGCACCGAGACCGAGGCGCTGCTTCTGGAAGCCAACCTTATCAAGCGCTTGCGCCCGCGCTTCAACGTACAGCTTCGCGACGACAAGTCGTTTCCCTATATCCTGGTGACCGCCGACACCCGCGCGCCGGCGATCTTCAAGCATCGCGGCGCGCGCAGCCGCAAGGGCGCCTATTTCGGCCCCTTCGCCTCTGCCGGCGCCGTCGGGCGGACGATCAATTCGCTGCAGCGCGCCTTCCTGCTGCGCACCTGCACCGACAGCGTCTTCGAGAGCCGCACGCGGCCGTGCCTGCTCTACCAGATCAAGCGCTGTTCGGCGCCCTGCACGCACGAGATCAGCGACGACGGCTATGCGGAACTGGTGGCCGAGGCGAAGGACTTCCTGTCCGGCAAGAGCCAGAACGTGAAGGGCCAGATCGCAGCCGCGATGAACGAGGCGGCGGAAGACCTCGATTTCGAACGCGCGGCCGTCTATCGCGACCGGCTGGCCGCGCTCTCCCACGTCCAGAGCCACCAGGGGATCAACCCGGCCGGCGTGGAGGAGGCGGACGTCTTCGCGGTCCACCACGAGGGCGGCATCTCCTGCATCCAGGTGTTCTTCTTCCGCACCGGGCAGAACTGGGGCAACCGCGCCTATTTCCCCAAGGCCGACCCGCAGCTTTCAGGGGCTGAGGTGCTGAACGCCTTCCTCGCCCAGTTCTACGACGACAAGCCCTGTCCCCGGCAGATCCTTCTTTCGGAGAAGATCGAGGAACTGGACCTGCTTTCCGATGCGCTGAGCGAGAAATCGGGGCACCGGGTCGCGATTCTGGTGCCGCAGCGTGGCGAGAAGAAGGATCTCACCGACCAGGTGCTGCAGAACGCCCGCGAGGCGCACGGGCGCAAGCTCGCCGAGACGGCCTCGCAGTCGCGGCTGCTGGAGGGCTTCGCCGGGACCTTCAAGCTTGCTTATGTGCCACGCCGCATCGAGATCTATGACAACTCGCACATCATGGGCACCAATGCGGTGGGCGGCATGGTGGTCGCGGGGCCGGAGGGCTTCGTCAAGGGGCAGTATCGAAAGTTCAACATCAAGTCGACCGAGATCACCCCGGGCGACGACTTCGGCATGATGCGGGAAGTGATGACGCGCCGCTTCTCGCGGCTGCTCAAGGAGGACGGGTTGCCCGACCGCACCGTCGAGGCCAATGCCGAGGCGGGCGCGGATGCGGCGGACCTGCCCTTCCCCGCCTGGCCGGACGTGATCCTGATCGACGGCGGCCAGGGGCAGATGACGGCGGTGCGGGCGATCCTGGCCGAACTCGGCATCACCGACCACGTCGTCGCCATCGGTGTCGCCAAGGGCGCCGACCGCGAGGCGGGACGCGAGCGCTTCTTCGCCGCCGGCACGCCGGATTTCTCGCTGCCGCCGCGCGATCCGGTTCTCTACTTCATCCAGCGCCTGCGCGACGAGGCCCACCGCTTCGCCATCGGCTCGCACCGGGCCCGGCGCAAGAAGGAGATGGTGAAGAACCCCCTGGACGAGATTGCCGGCATCGGCCCGACGCGCAAGCGCGCGCTGCTGCAGCACTTCGGCACGGCCAAGGCGGTCTCCCGCGCCGGCATCTCCGACCTGATGGCCGTGGAGGGCATTTCGGAGAGCGTCGCCCGGCTCGTCTACAACCACTTCCACGAGGACGCGCGATAGGCGCTCAGAGCAGGAAATCGCCCTTCTGCAGCCCGACATGGCCGGAAAACAGGATGGCGAAGTCCGCCTTGCCGTCGCCGTCCGTATCTCCCGAGAGCAGCGTATTGGCGCCGGACTTCGTATAGCGCAGTTCGCCGGCGTGCTTGCCGAAGCCCGACGTGCCGATGAAGACGAAGGCGTTGTCGGCGCTGCTCGCCTCGCGCGCATCGATGCCGCGCAGGTCGATCACGTCGCCTGCGGTACGGGAGAAGTCGGAGATGGTGTCGCGGCCGGAACTCCAGGCCGTGCTGTCCGACACGTCGCGGAAAACGAACACGTCGCGTCCGGAGCCGCCCGTCAGCTTGTCCGCACCGGCGCCGCCATCCAGCACGTCGTTGCCCCAGCCGCCGGAAAGCGTGTCGTTGCCCTTTCCACCGTCCAGCGTGTCGTTGCCCTCGTTGCCGCGCAAGGTGTTGTTGCCCGTATTCCCGGTCAGGCGGTTCGAAGACGCGTTTCCGGTGCCCCATGCGTTCGCCGAACCGGTCAGGATCAGCCGCTCGACATGGTCGGACAGCGTGTGGCTGTGGCTGGAGTAGACGGTATCGGTCCCGCCGCCGGCATATTCGATCACCTTGTCGGAACTGCTGCCCACCATGTAGACATCGTTGCCGGCGCCGCCGTAGAGCCGGTTCGTGCCGCTGCCGCCATCCAGCGTGTCGTTGCCGTTGCCGCCGTTGAGCGTGTCGTTGCCGGTCCCCCCTTCCAGCTTGTCGTTGCCGTCGCCACCGGAGAGGCTGTCGTTGCCGGCGCCGCCGTAAAGCTTGTCGTTGCCGCCCATGCCCTTCAGCGAATTGGCGCCGGCGTTGCCGGTGATGGTGTTGGCGAGCGCGTTGCCGGTGCCGCTGTAGCCGGCCGCACCCAGCAGGGTCAACTTCTCGATGTTGGCTGTCAGGGTGTAGCTGCAGCCGGCCTGCACGATGTCCGTTCCGCCGTTGACGCCTTCGGTCACCTTGTCGCTGGAGCAGTCGACCACGTAGGTGTCGTTTCCGCCCTCGCCCTTCATCGTGTCGGTGCCCGTTCCGCCGTCGAGCAGGTCGTCGCCGCCGCTTCCGGCCAGCGTATCGTTGCCGGCCCTGCCGTACATCAGGTCGCCATGGGCGCTGCCGGAGAGTCGATCGCTGCCGTTGGTCCCCGAGAAAACGTCGGCCGACACGCCCTTGACGGTCAACGTGATCGTCGCCGTCGTCGTGCCGCCCCTACCGTCGGACACGGTGTAGCTGATCACGACCTTGCGGCTTTCGCCGTCGCCGATGTTCGGGTTGGGGCCGGCCATCGGGTTGTAGATCAGCATCTTCTTCGCATCGATCATCACCGAGCCGAAGCCGGAGACGATCTTCGCATTGATCATCGCCAGCTTGTCGTCGTCGACGTCGACGGCTGCGTCCTTCAACTCGACGCGGTAGACTGCGTTCTCATAGGTCGTGCCGCGGATCTCCCTGGCATCGGGCCTGTCGTTGACGGCGTCGACGTTCAGCGTGATCTTGCGGGTGATCGGATCTGTGTTCTTGCCGCCGAAGTCGGTGCCCCCGTCGTCGATGACGTTGAAGGACAGGGCGCCGACCGCCGTGCCGTTCAGGTTGGCGGCCGCCTTCCAGACGAGCTTGCCGTCGGCGATGTGCGACGCCTTGACCTCCTGGCCGGGCACGACCGGCACTCCGTCGAGGGTAAGGGTGCCGTTTAC
The DNA here is from genome assembly GCF_014196765.1 of Mycoplana azooxidifex. Classification (GTDB taxonomy): domain Bacteria; phylum Pseudomonadota; class Alphaproteobacteria; order Rhizobiales; family Rhizobiaceae; genus Mycoplana; species Mycoplana azooxidifex. The sequence goes on along the minus strand of NZ_JACIEE010000008.1, from coordinate 243,108 downwards.
CGGGACTGCGCTGACACGAATCGCCTGCATCTCGTCGCCGTTGACGTCGGAGAAGCCGAAGTCGCCCACCTTGAAGGCGTAGCTGCCGTCCTCCTGCAGGTAGCGCGTGGCGCTTTGCCCCGTGGGGGCGTCGTTGACCGTATGGAAGACCTTTTCATAGAGGTGGACGCCGTCCTCCTCCTCGGCCTGCCAGGTCAACGCCAGCCCGCCGTTTTCGAGTGCGGCGATCTTCGGCGCACTCTGCGGCAGGGCGGTGGTGCCGGTGACATATTCTTCGGCCACCATGCGGGGCGTGCCGTCCGCATTGAAGAGGCGGAGCGCGATGGCGTAGCCTGCCGTGCTCTTCGTGGTCCAGGCGACCGCGAAACCGCCGCCGGCAAGGGCTGCCACGTGCGGGTCACCCTGGATGCCGTCGATGGCGAGATTGACCGGGATGTCGCCCGATACGCGGGTCTTGCCGTCCGGGTTGTAGACCTGCATGGCCAGGCCGTCTTCGTCATGCCAGGCGTTGCCACTCCACAGGACGACGAACCCGCCATCCTTCAGCGCTGTCACCATCGGGCTGCGCTGCTCGCCACTCGTATGGATGTTCACGGCGAAATCTGTGTTGGCGCGGGCCTTGCCGCCGGCGTCGTAGATCTGCATAGCGACACCGGCTGTGTCTCCCTGCCGCTCCCCGTCCCAGGCGACGACGAAGCCGCCGTCGGCGAGCGCGGTGACTACCGGATGGTGCTGGACGGCGTCCTTGTCCGCGCCGATCGCAACAATGGCGTCCTCTACGAGCGATCCCCTGGCGTCGTAGATCCGCATGCGCACGGGTCCGTCGGTCCCCTCGCCTTCGGAGACGCCGTTGTGAACGAGCACGAAGCCGCCGCCGGTGAGTGCGGTGATCTCGAAGGCCCCGGTCGAAACGTCGATGCGGATGTCGGTGGGGCCTGAACGGAGGGTACCGTCCTTTTCGAAGACCCGCAGCGCCAGAGCGGTCTGCGCGCCGGCGCCGACGCGCCAGGCAGCAACGAGGCCGCCGTCGGCCAGCGTCGTGATCATGGCCGAGGACTGGACACCGGCGGTCTGCGCATTCGCCGGCAGGTCGAAGGCGACGCGCGGCGTGCCGTCGGCCTCAAACAGCCGGAAGGCGACCCCCTGGTCGTCGGAGGCGGTCGCGCCGCTCCAGGCAACAGCAAAGCCGCCATCGGCAAGTGCGGTCACCTGCGGTGCCGCCTGGTCGCCCCTGGCATCGGCGGCAACCGGGATCTCGACCGACGCGCGAAGGCTGCCGTCCGCGTTGAACACGCGCATGGTGACATCGGTCGTGCCGTCGGCCGCGCCGGCGCTCCAGACGAGCACGAAGCCGCCGTCCGCCAGCGTGACGATATCGGACTGAACCGGCCCCTTTGCCCGGTAGCCGTTCAACGGCAACAAATCTCCACCCATGATCCCCATCTGGAGGACCCGCCTTTCCCAACTACAGATTTGAATTTTGCATACGCACCAATGGCGGCCTTGCAACTGCAGGTCGCCGGAATGCGGCTGGCGGTACGCGATTTCTGTTTCAATACGAACAAAAAAGGCGTTCTATTCGTCAGAAATGAAAATTTTTATTCACCCTGTGTCGGGCAGGTTACAGACTGGGTACTGGACTGCGCGGTAGCGCACGCAACCCTCTTTTCATGACAGCGATCCGAATATTGCCTTGTTCGCGTAGAAAAGCTCTCGCAAACGGTTGACGGACCTGTCACAAAGACCGCAACTACCCGCAAACACAGCAGAGACTGCGAATCCATGGCCCGCCGCGCTTACAGCATCCCGAACCTCCTCACCTACGGCCGCATCCTTGCCGTTCCGGTCATCGTCCTCTGCTTCTTCGTCGAGGGCCGGTTGCAGTCTTCGGACTTCGCCCGATGGACCGCGCTCGGCCTGTTCGTCGTCGCCTCGATCACCGATTTCCTCGACGGTTATCTCGCCCGTATCTGGAAGCAGACCTCCAACATCGGCCGCATGCTCGATCCGATCGCCGACAAGCTGCTGGTGGCTTCGGTGCTGCTTCTGATGGCCGCCGACGGCACGATCGCCGGCTGGACCATCTGGGCGGCGATCATCATCCTGTGCCGCGAGATCCTGGTCTCGGGCCTGCGCGAATATCTCGCCGAACTGAAGGTCAGCGTGCCGGTGACGCGCATTGCCAAGTGGAAGACGACGATCCAGATGCTCGCGATCGCCTTCCTGCTCGCCGGTCCGGCCGGCGACAAGGTACTGCCCTACACGACCGAATTCGGCATCGGCCTGCTGTGGATCGCCGCCGCGATCACCATGTATACGGGGTATGACTACTTCCGGGCCGGCCTGAGGCATATCGTGGACGAATGATGACGACCAAGCTTGTCTACTTCGCGTGGGTGCGCGAGCGGATCGGACGGGGCGAGGAAGAGATCGAGCTTCCCGGCCACGTCAGGACTGCCGGCGACCTTTTGCGGCATCTGAAGACGCTCGGCGAGGAATACGAGATCGCGCTCGAGCACGAGAACGTCATCCGGGTCGCTGTGAACCAGGAGCATGTGGAACACGACGAGTCGATCGCGGGTGCGCGCGAGATCGCGCTGTTCCCGCCGATGACCGGAGGCTGAGCCATGGCTGCCGCCGCCTCTCCCGTCGCCCCCTCTCCCGTCACCGTGCGCATCCAGCGCGAGGATTTCGACGTGGCGGCCGAGACTGCGGCCCTTGTCGCCGGGCGCACCGCCATCGGCGCGATCGTCACCTTCACCGGGCTTTGCCGCGACGAGGGCGGCGCACTTTCGGCGCTGGAGCTCGAGCACTATCCCGGCATGGCGGAGGCCGAGATCCGGCGCATCTGCGACGAGGCCGTCACGCGGTTCTCGCTGCAGGGAGTTGCTGCGATCCACCGGTTCGGCAGGATGGCGCCGGGCGAAAACATCGTGCTCGTCATCGCCTCCGCCCCGCATCGCCACGCAGCCTTCGACGGCGCCTCCTTCGTGATGGACTACCTGAAGACCTCCGCCCCCTTCTGGAAGAAGGAACACCGGGCCGACGGGACCGACGGCGGCTGGATCGCGGCGAAGGATGCCGACGACCGGGCCCGGGACAAGTGGAAGCCGTAGGTCTGCGGCCTGGCCGTTCAGGGGATTGCGCGCTCGCGGCGGAAGACGACGAGCAGCAGCACCAGCGCGGAATAGATGACGAGGTCGCGCCAGAGGAAATCGCCATAGGCGTTCCAGAGCGTCTCCGCGGTGCCCAGGGCCGCCCCGCCGAGCGCAGAGAGGGCCGGGCTGGCGTAGCCGCCGATCGCGGCGATGAAGAGGATCTTGACCCCGAAGTTGAGCCCCGCGCCGAAGTCCATGTTGCCGTAGTAGCCGGAGGCCAGGATGCCGGCGATGCAGGCGATGAGGGCTGCCAGCGCGAAGGCTGTGAGGAAGACGCGGGCGCCGTCGATGCCGCAGAGCTCGGCGGCCTGCCTGTCGTCGCAGACCGCCCGCCAGCGGCGCCCCCACTGCGAACGTGCCAGATAGACATGACCCGCGGCGACGATTGCGACCATCAGTGCGGAATTGACCATCTGCAGCACGGTCAGCGTCACCGGGAATGACGGATCCCCCCAGAGCTCGACCGGCCGGCTGAGTAGCGGCGGCAGCCAGAGGCTGCGCGTATCCGAGGCGAGCCGCGCCGTCTCCATCAGCACCAGCACGACGCCGAGGGCGGCGACGACCACAGTATTGTCGGAGGAGAACGCGAGCGGGCGCATGACATGGCGGCCGACGACCAGACCCACCCCCATGCCGTAGACCAGCGCCATGACCGCGCCGAAGCCGAGGGCAGCCGGCAGGACAAGCCAGAGCCGGTTCCAGCCGATATCGGCGAACAGGATGAACATCTGCCCGGCGAAGGCGAAGATCGCGCCATAGCTGATATCGGCCCGCCGCGTCACCGAGAACGCGATCGCATAGCCAAAGGCGAGCACGGCATAGAGAGCCGCGACCGGGACGGCATTGGCGATCTGCTGCAGGAAATAGGCCATCGTCTTCCAACTGGTGATCCGGATATCATAACTGGTAAAATTGCTTTTACCAGTTAGTATGGGTTCATGATCTTTGCCTGGACCCCGCATCGTTTCGCCGGCGGCGCGCTCGCGCTGGACGTCGCCAATTCCGTCGTTCTGCGGGGCGCCCCGGAGCGCCGGATCGACCGCTATGCGGACCCGAAGACGATGGACGCGTTTGCCGCCGGGGCCAACGCGCACTGTGCGGAGCGCGCGCAGACGGGCCCGCTCGCCGCTGTTGTTCCGGAACGCCGCGCGGCCTTCATTGAGCTCCGCGAGGCAATCGACGGCCACTTCCGTGCCGAGGCGTCGGGCGAAGGGACACCCGCGCTGCTGGCACGACTGCTGGAGGCGATCGCCGGCACGCTGCGCCAGTCCGGCCAGGTGCAGCACGCGCTGGATACCGCCACCGCGCATTCGGCGCTGCGGCTCACCGTCCATGCCGAACCGGAACGGCTGAAGATCTGCCCCAATTGCGGCTGGCTGTTCCTGGACAAGAGCCGCAACCGCTCGCGCGCGTGGTGCGACATGGCGGTTTGCGGCAATCGCGTCAAGGCGAGCCGGCACTACCGTCGCCGCAGGCCGGAAGGCATCGCAACGGAGGATACGCCATGAGATGGCCGCTCCCGATGTTCCAGGCCTCGATATCCAGGGCCTCGAAATTCCACGGCTGCCGGGTTGCCACGGCATCCCTCGCGGTCGTCCTCGCCCTTTCGCTTGCCGCCTGCCAGCGCGAGACCGGCCCCGATCCGCTGCAACTGACCGGCAAGATGTTCGTGTTCAACTACCGCCTCGCCTATGCCACCTATGTCGTCACGCTGAACCGGACGGAGCCGCTGCCGGACGGAGCGACGGTGACCGCCGAGTTCGAGAACCCGGCCGGCGGGGCGCCGCTGGTGACGACGCGCAAGCTCTTCCCGAAGCTGGAAAAGGTGGTGCTGGAAAGCCCGGAGATCGCCTGCGTGAAGAAGGCGAGGCCCTATCGCGTGGCGATCCGGGTCAACGGGCCCGACGGCACGCAGTTGCAGGCGCTGGAAACGACCGTCGTCTCCGATCTCGACCAGAGCGTGCTTCCCGCGCAGGCGCTGGTGGTCGGCCCGGCCTACGACAAGAACCCGGAGATGTTCAAGGACGGCAAAGCGCCTGCGCGGTTCGAGACGGCGAAGTGCCCAGTGTGAACCGAGGTTTTCAGCCTTGGACATGGCGCTCCAGCAAAGCCCGGAAAGCGCTGGCCGCCTCGAAGAGCACATCCGGCGTAAAACCGGAGAAGCCGATCACCAGGCCCTGCCGCGGCGGCTCGGACACCGCCATGGACGACAGCGAGCGCACGCCGAGCCCGGCCGAGGCCGCAAGCTCGACAAGTGCGGTGTCGCGCATCCCCGGCGCCAGTCCGGCCAGCAGATGCAGGCCCTGCTCGGGAACATCGACGCCAAGCCCGCGGCCGCCCTCAAGGCCTGCGACCAGCGCATCGCGGGCGGCCGCCATCCGGCGGCGGGCGCGGCGCAGGTGGGCGGCGAGATGGCCCTCGCGGATGAACTCGGTCAGGGCCGCCTCCGCCAGCGTGGCCGGAAAGCGGTCGGTGCGGGCGCGCAGCGCCACCACCTTTTCCATGATCGCCTCCGGCAGCACCGCATAACCGATGCGGAGGCCCGGCAGCAGCACCTTGGAGAAGGTGCCGAGATAGACGACGCGGCCGGTGGCATCGAGACCCTGCATGGCGGTCAGCGGCGGGCCGGCATAGCGGAACTCGCTGTCGTAGTCGTCCTCGACGATCCAGGCATCGTTTCGGCGCGCCCAGTCGATCAGCGCCAGCCGGCGGCGCATGCTCATGGCCACGCCGAGCGGGAACTGGTGCGACGGCGTGACGTAGACGGCCCGGGCATCGGGCATCAGCGCCTCGCCGCGCTCCGTATCCAGCCCCTCGGCATCCACCGGCACGCCTTGCAGCCTGATGCCGTTGCCAGCGAAGGCGGCACGGGCGCTGGGATAGCATGGATCCTCGATCCAGGCGCCGTCGCCGGGGTTCAGCATGGCGCGAACGAAGAGGTCGAGGCCCTGCTGGGTACCGGCGGTGACGACGATCTGCGCCGCGTCGCAGCGCACGCCGCGCGCGGTGCGCAGGTAGGCGGCGATGGCCTCGCGCAGCGCCTCCCCGCCGCGCGGGTCGCCATACTGGAAGTGCTCCGGTCCCGGCCGAGCCAGGTGCCGCGACAACAGCGCGCGAAAGATCTTCAGCGAACGGGCGTCGGCGGTCGCGACCCCGAGCGTACCCGGCAGCGGCATCGCCGGCTGCTGGCGGCGACCCTGAAGGACCGGGCGGGCGCCGACCAGCGGCACCGCGTCGCTGACGAAGGTGCCGGCGCCGACGCACGCGACAGTGAAGCCATCGGCTGCGAGGCGCTCGAAGGCGGCGACCACGGCGATGCGCGACATGCGCAGCCGCGTCGCCAGATCGCGCGTCGGCGGCAGCTTGGCGCCCGGCGGCACCGTTCCCGTCTCGATCAGCTGGCGGATCGCCGCGTAGAGCGCCTGTGTGTGCGGTCCCTCGCCCGGCAATACCGGAACGAGCGCCGACCAGTCGGGCAGATTGGCCTTCTTTTTTAGGATTGAATTGGAGCTATTTCGAACCAATGGCATGACGCATGTAAGCGCTGCACCAGACGAAAGGCAAGCCCGTGACCGTCCATCCGCAGCAACCAGACCCATCGCACATCTATCCGGTGTCGGACCGCAACAGGCTGAAACGCCGGCACGACCGGGGAAGCTACGATCATGCCTCGGTGCATGCGATCCTCGACGCGTCCATGCTCTGTCACATCAGCTATGTCATCGACGGCCAGCCCTACTGCACGCCGACGCTGTTCTGGCGCGAGGGCAACCGGCTCTACTGGCACGGTTCGTCGGCAAGCCGGATGCTGCGGCATCTGAAGGCGGGGACGCCGGCCTGCCTGACCGTCGCCCATCTCGACGGACTGGTTCTTGCCCGCGCCGGCTTCAATCATTCGGCCAACTACCGCTCGGCCATGTGCTTCGGCACCGCCCGGATCATCGACGATCCGGAAGAAAAGGCGGCCGCGCTCGTCGCCGTCGTCGACCGGTTCTATCCCGGCCGCTCCGCAGGCTTGCGGCCGATCACGGCGCAGGAGATCAAGGCGACCACCGTCATCGGCATGGAGATCGAGCAGGCCTCGGCCAAGGTGCGGGCCAAGGGCGTCGCCGACGACGAGGAGGACTACACGCTGCCGATCTGGGCCGGCGTCGTCCCGGTCACGACGGTTCTCGGCGAAGTCGAGCCCTGTCCGCGGCTGATGGACGGGGTGGAGGTACCGGTGGAACTCGGGCTCTATGCAGCGGGCAACGCGCTGGACCGGAGCCTGACCGATGCCCAGAGGGCCTACGAGGAGGGCTGACGTCCGCCCGAAGCCCTTCGGAAAACAAAAACGCCCGGGGCGTAGGCCTCGGGCGATCTTTGGTTTCAGGTCCGTTGCGGTTCCGCTTTACCGAGTCCCATCAGGGGCCTGGCTGCGGAACCTGCCAGACTGAATCAGCCGACGATTTCGGTGTCGGAGAACCAGTACCTGATTTCCTCGGCAGCGGTTTCCGGGGCGTCGGAGCCGTGGACGGAGTTTTCGCCGATGGAAAGGGCGTGGACCTTGCGGATCGTGCCTTCGTCGGCGTTGGCCGGGTTGGTCGCGCCCATGATCTCGCGGTTCTTCAGGATGGCGTTGTCGCCTTCCAGCACCTGGACGATGGTCGGGCCGGAGGTCATGCCCTCGACGAGTTCGCCGAAGAACGGGCGCTCCTTGTGGACGGCGTAGAAGCCTTCGGCTTCGCGGCGGCTCATCCAGACGCGCTTGGAGGCGACGACGCGCAGGCCGGCATCCTCGAGCATCTTGGTGATAGCGCCGGTCAGGTTGCGCTTCGTCGCATCCGGCTTGATCATCGAAAAGGTGCGTTCAATCGCCATAGTCTCGTTTCCCTTGGTGTACGGTGTGGCGGTTCCTTACCCGCCAACGCGCCGCAAAACAAGGGGGCCGGCTCAAGGCGATCGATGCGGTGAGCGCTCAGGCGATGCCTCCATTCGCGACGAGACGGCCTGCGGGATCAAATCAGAAAAATTCATGCGACCCATCACCGCACCTCCGGTAAGGGAGTGCTAGACTTGCCACCCACTTGCCACCCTTCGCAACACCATCCGGAATCCGACATGCTCGATCACTACAGGAACCTGGCCGCCTACAATGCCTGGGCCAATCGCGTCGTCTATGCCGAGGCCGCCTCGCTCTCGCCGCAGGCCTATCGCGAAAACCGCGGCGCCTATTTCGGCTCGCTGCACGGAACGCTCAACCACCTGCTCGTCGCCGACCGCATCTGGATGAGCCGCTTCACCGGCTCGAGCGATGCGCCGACCCGGCTCGATGCGATCCTGCACGAGGACGTCGACAGCCTGCGCCAGGCCCGGGTCGCCGAGGACCAGCGGATCATCGACTGGCTCGGTTCGCTCGACGAGGCCAGGCTCCGCCAGGAGGTCACCTACAGCCCGATCACGCATCCGACCCCGGTAAAACACCCGCTCAGCATGGGGCTTGCACATTTCTTCAACCACCAGACCCACCATCGCGGCCAGTGCCATGCGATCCTGACCTCGATGGGCAGGCCGAGCCTCTCGCTGGATCTCGTCTTCTTCATGCGCAACGAGGGCGCGAGCCTGCCCCGCGTCTGACATCCGCCGCGCGGGTCGGTTCTCTCCCTGTTACCCAAGTGACAGAGTTGCCCCGGTTGTGGTGCCATAATCGTTTCGCCGGAAAGCCGAAAGGCGCTTCCCCCACCCCGGCGATGAGGACGTGACATGGCGAGAAAAAGCGAAGAGTGGAGCGCGCTGCTGGGCAGCACGCTGTCGAAGATGGCGCTCGTGCGGGGCACGGACAGCCCGGACGCCTACCTGCCGGACGACTGCTTCGACGTGATCGAGAAGCTGCTTGCGGTGGCGATGGAAGAGGCGCGCGCGGAAGGCTATGCCGCAGCGGTCCGCGACACGCAGCAGGCGCGGGCGCGCGCCAAGGACGGCACCATCCGGCAGATAATCCGGGCCCTGCCGACGGTGCGGCTGTTCGCCTGATCCATGCGCGGCACCGGCGCGGCAGGCGACCGGTGCCCGCGGCCCTTCTCGGCCTAGCGAGTGTCGTCGCCGTCCCCTGTGATCGCGCAGGCGGGCGAGGATAGTGCCCGCGGCCATGGCAAGCAGGGCCGCAAGCAACGGGTTCTTAAGGCTTATCAGCTAGTGATTGTAGACGCCGGCCCTGATAAGGATCGGCGCGCCCCGCACGCTGCCCAAACACTGGTGAGCCATGACCGCAAAGGCGAATGCACCGGATACGCTTGCCCGATCGGCCGCCGTTTTGGCGAAGATCGCGCAGTTGATGACGCGGCTGGAGATCCCCGCGATCCCGCGCAACTACTCGCTGCTGCACGAGGCGCTGACGGGAAGCAACACAGCACTCGGCCGCGAGATCACAGCGCTCGGCAAGGCGCCGACGCAGGAGGCGCTGGACGCCATCGGCGTGCGCAACGGCCTGCCGGACCACAATTCGCTCGTGCTCGGCCACAGCGCCACCGACCTGATGCGCACCATCGCAGCCCTTGCGAGCGAGGCGGAGAGCGAGCGCCAGAAGCGCTCCAATGCGGTGACGCAGATCAACCAGTTGCTCGGACGCCTCAGGGCCGATCCGGTGATGGCCATGACGGATTTCGCAAGCCAGGCCGGCCTGCTCGTCACCTCCGTCGAAGCGCTGATCGGCAGCGAGAGCGTTCATTGCCAGCGGCTGGATGCGCTTGTCGCCCGGCTGGAGAACGTGGCAGCGGGTGCTGCGGCCAGCGAAACCGCGCTGCTGCACGACCCGATCACCGGACTTGCCAACCGCACCGCGCTGATGAACCGGCTGGTGGCGGCCTACGACGCCGAGGACAGCTCCGGCAGCGCGCTGCTCCTGATGCGGGTCGAGCGGCTGAAGGGCCTGTCCGACAGCCATGCGGCCGGCGCCAGCGAAGAGGCGTTGAAGCAGATCGCCACCATCTTCCGCAAGTCGATCAAGAAGCTCGACTACGTCGCCCGCGTCGGCGGCGACGGCTTCGCCTTCCTGTTCGACAAGGTCGACCACGACAGCGCCGTTCTGATCGCCGAGCGGATCCGCCATCGCCTCGAGACCGAAGTGTTCCGCATTTCGGGCCGGGACTACCTGCCCGGCACCCTCTCGCTCACCGTCGGCGCCGCGTTCACCGACGATGCGCAGAACGGCAACGAGCTCTACCGGCAGGCGATGCTGGCGCTGGAGGCCGCAAACGAGAGCGGCACCTGCGTCTATTCGGTCGAACTGACCGAACTCGCCGGGCGCAACTACCGCCGCGACGTCGCCTGAAGTCACGCTGAAGTCAGGCCGAAGTCAGGCCGAAGCCGGGCGGCGCCTCTTGCGCAGGTGCGGTTCCCCACCCTATAGACGCCGGTCATGATCACGATTTCCGGCCTCTCCGCCCGTATCGCCGGGCGCCTGCTTCTCGACAATGCGTCCGTCTCGCTGCCGTCCGGCACGAAGGCGGGCCTGGTCGGACGCAACGGCGCCGGCAAGTCGACGCTGTTTCGCATCATCACCGGCGATCTCGCCGCGGAAGCCGGCTCGGTTTCCCTGCCGAAGAACGCCCGCATCGGACAGGTGGCGCAGGAGGCGCCGGGGACGGACGATCCGCTGATCGAGATCGTCCTTGCCGCCGATAAGGAGCGCGCGGCCCTTCTGCAGGAGGCGGAGACCGCCACCGACCCGCACCGGATCGCCGAGATCCAGACGCGGCTCGCCGACATCGGCGCGCATGCGGCCGAAGCACGCGCAGCCAGCATCCTCGCCGGCCTCGGTTTCGACCACGAGGCGCAGCAGCGGCCCGCGAAGAGCTTTTCCGGCGGCTGGCGGATGCGCGTGGCGCTGGCGGCCGTGCTCTTCTCCGAGCCGGACCTGCTGCTCCTCGACGAGCCGACCAACTATCTCGACCTCGAAGGGACGCTGTGGCTGGAGGACTACGTGCGGCGCTATCCGCATACGGTGCTCATCATCAGCCACGACCGCGACCTGCTCAACACCGCCGTCAACGCGATCGTTCATCTGGACCAGAAGAAGCTGACCTTCTATCGCGGCGGCTACGACCAGTTCGAGCGGCAGAAGGCGGAAGCCGACGAATTGCAGATGAAGGCAAAGGCCAAGAACGAGGCCGCAAGGAAACACCTGCAGAGCTTCATCGACCGCTTCAAGGCCAAGGCCACCAAGGCGCGGCAGGCGCAGAGCCGCGTCAAGGCACTGGAGCGGATGGGAACGGTCGCAGCCGTGATCGAGGATCACGTGCAGGGATTCACCTTCCCCGAGCCGGAGAAACAGCCCGCATCCCCGATCATCGCCGTCAGCGGCGGGGCCGTCGGCTACGCGCCCGGCAATCCGATCCTGAAGCGGATGAACCTGCGTATCGACAACGACGACCGCATCGCGCTCCTCGGCTCCAACGGCAACGGCAAGTCGACCTTCGCCAAGTTCATCTCCGGCAAGCTTTCAGCCGAGAGCGGCGAGGTGAAGACGGCGCCGGGGCTGAAGATCGGTTTCTTCGCCCAGCACCAGTTGGACGACCTGGTCCCGACCCAGAGTGCTGTCGAGCACGTGCGCCGGCTTATGGTGGACGCGCCGGAAGCGAAGGTGCGCGCGCGCGTCGCCCAGATGGGGCTTGCGACCGAGAAGATGGACACGCCGGCGAAGGACCTTTCCGGCGGCGAGAAGGCGCGGCTGCTGATGGGTCTTGCCGCCTTCGACGCGCCGAACCTCCTGATCCTCGACGAACCGACCAACCACCTCGACATCGACAGCCGCCGGGCGCTGATCGAGGCGCTGAACGACTATCAGGGCGCCGTCATCCTGATCTCGCACGACCGCCACCTGATCGAGGCGACCGTCGACCGGCTGTGGCTGGTGAAGGACGGCACGGTCGCAAGCTTCGACGGCGACCTGGAGGAATACCGCACGCTGATCGTCGGCGGGCCGAAGCCGAAGGAAGACAAGGCGCGTCCCGTCCTGACCGACGACGGCCTGTCCAAGGCCGACCAACGCAAGGCCAATGCCGACCGGCGCGCCTCGCTGGCGCCGCTGAAGAAGAAGATCAACGACGTCGAATCGCTGACGGCGAAGCTCGAGAAGCAGATCCAGGTGCTGGACGGGGAACTTGCCGACCCGCAGCTCTACGAGAAAAGCCCCGCCAAGGCGGCACAGAAGGCGAAGGAGCGCTCTGACGCAGCCGACAGGCTCGCAGCGGCCGAGGAGCACTGGCTGGAGCTCTCGTCCGAGTACGAAGAGGGCATGGCCGGATAGGCCCGCCTGCCCGGTCTTGCGTGGGCGAGGCGGCACACCCTCATAGCCGGCATCAGCGCCTGCGCACTCCCCCGCCAGGCCGTCGCCGTGGGCCCCGTTTCCGAAGCCGGAAACGCCCAAAAAACATGCAGATGGGCGCGGCCACACCGATTAGACCAAAGTCGTACGGCCCGGCATCGGGGTAAATCGCGCCGCGCGCTTGAAACGCGTGATCCGCCATGGTTAGGTTCGCGACGAAAACGAAGGGGCTCGGGAGGCCCCTGCAATCGGGAGGAAGATAATGGATCGTCGCTCATTCATGAGAAAGGCCGGTGCTGCCGGCGTGGGAGCTGCTGCGGCAACCGCACTCGCCGCGCCTGCGCTGGCGCAGACAGCCCCCAAGATCAACTGGCGGCTCGCCTCGTCGTTCCCCAAGTCGCTCGACACGATCTACGGCGGCGCCGAGGTGATCTCGAAATACGTTTCCGAAGCGACCGACGGCAATTTCCAGATCCAGGTCTTCGCCGCCGGTGAACTCGTCCCCGGCCTGCAGGCGGCGGACGCCGCTTCCGCCGGCACGGTCGAGGCCTGCCACACGGTATCCTACTACTACTGGGGCAAGGACCCGGTCTGGGCGCTCGGCGCCGCGGTTCCCTTCGCCCTCAACGCGCGCGGCATGAACGCCTGGCAGTATCACGGCGGCGGCATCGACATGTTCAACGAGTTCCTGGCGACCCAGGGCCTCGTCGGCTATCCCGGCGGCAACACCGGCGTGCAGATGGGCGGCTGGTTCCGCAAGGAGATCAAGACCGTCGCCGACCTGCAGGGCCTGAAGATGCGCATCGGCGGCTTCGCCGGCAAGGTTGTCGAGCGGCTCGGCGTCGTGCCGCAGCAGATCGCCGGCGGCGACATCTATCCCTCGCTGGAAAAGGGCACGATCGACGCCGCGGAATGGGTCGGCCCCTATGACGACGAGAAGCTCGGCTTCTACAAGGTCGCCCCCTACTACTACTATCCCGGCTGGTGGGAAGGTGGCCCGACGGTCCACGCGATGTTCAACAAGGCCGCCTATGACGGCCTGCCGAAGAACTACCAGTCGCTGCTGCGCACCGCCTGCCAGGCAGCCGACGCCAACATGCTGCAGAAGTACGACTGGCTGAACCCGGCGGCGATCAAGCGTCTTGTCGCTGCAGGCGCCAAGCTGGCCCCGTTCTCGCCCGAGATCCTCTCGGCCTGCTTCGACAAGTCGAACGAGGTCTATGCGGAGATCGAGGACACCAACCCGACCTTCAAGAAGATCTGGGACTCCATCAAGGCCTTCCGAGGCGAGTACTTCCTCAACGCACAGATCGCCGAATACAACTACGACACCTTCATGATGATCCAGCAGCGCGGCGGAAAGCTCTGACGCTGTTCGCAGATGCGGCACGAGGGAACCCCGGGGCGCTTCGTCGCCCCGGGGTTTTTCGTTGGTAAATCAGGACCTCCCGGCGAGCAGGCGTGCCCCGGCCTCTCCATGAGACGCGACGCCCCGGTCGCGGCCTTGGCGTGATCCTTCGAGCCGATCGGAAGATTGAAAATCGCCATCAGGCCGTCGCCGGTCGACAAACGAGAACGGGCCGGCTTGCACCGGCCCGTCCCGCCATGTCCATTCGCTGCCGTCAGTTGAACGACGGTGGCTGGCTCAGATCATTGGCCGGCGGGGTTTGCGGCTGTGTCTGCGGCTGACCACCATCGGGAGCTGCCGGCGGCTGTTCGAGCGGGTTGCCGCCCGGAAGCTGCAGGCCGCCGGGAAGGCCGAGGCCGCCGCCGTTGTCGGGCAAGCCGAGCCCGCCGCCCTGCCCGCCGAAGCCCGGCACCTCGATCTTGATCGTCGAGGGGTCGACCACAGCGGCGTCGCCCTTGTAGTGCAGGACCATCTGCGGGAACATGATCGTCAGCGCCACCATGACGATCTGGATGCCGACGAAGGGAACCGCACCCCAGTAGATCTGGCCCGTGGTCACCGGCGCCGTCATCTTGCCGGTCACCTTGTCGAGATAGGGCACGCGGGCGGCCACCGAGCGCAGGTAGAAGAGCGCGAAGCCGAACGGCGGATGCATGAAGCTCGTCTGCATGTTGATGCCGAGCAGCACGCCGAACCAGATCAGGTCGATGCCGAGCTTGTCGGCGGCCGGCGCGAGCAACGGCACGATGATGAAGGCGAGCTCGAAGAAGTCGAGGAAGAACGCCAGGAAGAAGACCAGCACGTTTACGGTGATCAGGAAGCCCGTTTCGCCGCCCGGCATCGAGACGAGCAGGTGCTCCACCCACAGATGGCCGTTCACGCCGTAGAAGGTCAGCGAGAACACGCGGGCGCCGATCAGGATGAACATCACGAAGGCCGAAAGCCTGGTGGTGGATGTGAGCGCGGATCGAACCACATCGAGGCTGAGCCGCCCCTTTGCCGCGGCCATGACGAGCGCGCCGACGGCCCCCATGGCGCCGCCTTCGGTCGGCGTCGCAATGCCGAGGAAGATCGTGCCGAGCACGAGGAAGATCAGCGCCAGCGGCGGGATCAGCACGATGATGACCTGCTGCGCAAGCCGGGACATCGCGTTGATCTTCAGGGTCTTGTCGAGGAGCGCCACGACATAGATGAAGGCGACCCCGACGGTGCCGCCGAGGATGTCGGCGTTCTCGCCCTGGGTCGGGTAGAGAAAGACATGGGCGACGTAGGCGATTGCGACGGCAACGACGAGCGCGATCAGAAGCGACGTCACCCCCGAGCCCAGCGAGCGGGCCTCGGGCGGTAGCGCCGGCATCGCATCCCGCTTGAGGAAGGTCATGAGCAGGATGTAGAGCATGTACAGGCCGGTGAGCACCAGACCGGGGATCAGCGCGCCGGCATACATGTCGCCGACCGACCGGCCGAGCTGGTCGGCAAGAACGATCAGGACGAGCGACGGCGGAATGATCTGGGCGAGCGTGCCGGATGCGGCGATGACGCCCGAAGCGATGGAACGGTCATAACCGTACCGCAGCATGATCGGCAGCGAGATCAGCCCCATGGCGATGACTGAGGCCGCCACGACACCAGTCGTTGCCGCCAGCAGCGCGCCGACGAAGATGACCGCGTAGGCGAGACCGCCACGAATCGGGCCGAAGAGTTGGCCGATCGTATCCAGCAGGTCCTCCGCCATGCCCGAGCGTTCGAGAACGATCCCCATGAAGGTGAAGAAGGGAATGGCGAGCAGCGTGTCGTTGGACATCACCCCCCACAGCCGCTCCGGCATGGCGTTCAAAAGCGGCCAGGACAGGTTGATGGAGTCGGATAGCGGCGCGAGTTCCACGCCGATGACGAAGAAGAGCAGGCCGTTCGCAGCCAGCGCGAAGGCGACGGGGTAACCCAAGAGCAGGAACACGATCAACGACACGAACATGATCGGCGCGAGGTTCTGCGCGATGAATTCGATCATGGACGGGTCTCCTGTGCGGGAATGTCGATGTCGAGCGGCGCATGCGTCGGAACGAAGGGCGTCGGATCGTCCATGTCGCCGCGCATGATGGCGATCTTCTTGATGATTTCGGACACGCCCTGGGCTGCGAGCAGCACGAAGCCTGCGAGCAGGATGGCCTTGGCCGGCCAGACGATCAGGCCGCCGGCACTGGACGAACCTTCGCCGGAGCGGAAGGACATCGTCACGTAGGGAACGAGATAGTAGACCATCAGCAGGACGAAGGGCATCAGGAAGAAGCAGTGACCGAAGAGGTCGATCCAGTGCTGCGTCCTGCGCGAGAATTTCCCGTAGACCACGTCGATGCGGATGTGCTCGTTCTGGCTCAGCGTATAGGCGGCCGCGAGCATGAACGCGCCGCCGAACAGATACCACTGGGCCTCGAGCCAGGCGTTCGACGAGACGTTGAAGACCTTGCGCACGACAGCGTTTCCGGCGCTGACGAGGACGGCGACCAGAATCAGCCAGGACACCGCCTTGCCGATCCTTTCCGTAACAATATCAATAATTCGGCTGAGGCCGAGCAGCGCTCCCATTGCATTCCTCCCCGCATGGCTTTGTTGCTTCACTTCTTCGCCTTGCACAGCCAGAGTGCGCATTTCAAGCCCGGGTTCAAGCGCAAAGGCCGGTTTTCCCGGCAGGAAGAGCTGGATTAGACGAAAGGCGAATAGAGCGGCGGCGCCATTGCACAATGGTTAGGCAGCCATCGGAAAAAGACGCTCTTGCCGCTGCCGTTCATTCTGTTAAAACACGCCACAATCATCATACAAATCGAGCGAAACACCATGTCCCCGATCCATCTCGCCATCGTCGGCGTCGGCAAGATCGCCCGCGACCAGCACCTGCCCTCGATCGCCAAGAACCCCGACTTCAAGCTCGTAGCCGCCGCCAGCCGCCACGGCACCGTCGACGGCATCGACAACTTCAAGTCGATCGACGAGATGCTGGAGAAGGTTCCCGCCATCCAGGCCGTCTCGCTCTGCATGCCGCCGCAGAACCGCTACGAGGCCGCCCACAAGGCGCTTTCGGCCGGCAAGCACGTGTTCATGGAGAAGCCGCCGGGGGCGACGCTGAGCGAGGTCGCCGACCTAGAGGCGCTCGCCGACGCCAAGGGCCTGTCGCTGTTCGCCAGCTGGCATTCTCGCTATGCGCCGGCGGTCGAGGCGGCAAAGGCGTTTCTCGATTCCACGATCATCCGCTCGATGAAGGTCGTCTGGAAGGAGGATGTCCGCCACTGGCATCCGAACCAGGAGTGGATCTGGCAGGCGGGCGGCCTCGGCGTCTTCGATCCCGGCATCAACGCGCTGTCGATCGTCACCCACATCCTGCCGCGGCCGGTGTTTATCACCAAGGCCACGCTGGAGTTCCCGGAAAACCGCGACGCGCCGATCGCAGCCGGCATCACGTTCACCGACGCGCACGGCCTGGACCTGACCGCCGAGTTCGACTGGCGCCAGACCGGCAAGCAGAGCTGGGACATCGTCGCTGCGACCGACGACGGCGAGATGGTTCTCTCCGAAGGCGGGGCGAAGCTTTCGATCGACGGCGTGCTGAAGCACGAGGAACCGGAGCAGGAGTATCCGATGCTCTACAAGCGCTTCGCCGAGATCGTGCAGGCCGGCAAGTCCGACGTCGACCTCGCGCCGCTGCGCCACGTCGCCGACGCCTTCATGCTCGGACGGCGCAAGTTCGTGGATGCATTCTACGACTGAGGCTGCTTCAATCCGGGCCTGGTACGGCGGTTGGGGAACGGCTCACCCCCTTCCGAGGTGCGTTCTTCAGGACGTCCGCAAGGACCCGGTAAATGCGTGGATCGAGCGTGTGGGCTACGTTGAACCGCATGAAGTTCGCAGCGCCGTGCGACACGCTGAACACATTTCCCGGCGCAAGCACGATGCCTTCCTCGCGTGCGGATTGGGCGATCTGCGTCGAATCCAGGTCCTCCGGAAGCCGGCACCAGAGATTGAAGCCGCCCCGCGGCAGGAGCCAGGGTTCCATGCCGAGTCCATGTAGCCGGTCTGCCACCTCCCGGCGTGCCCTCACCAGTCTCTGTCGCACCTCCTCCATGTGCTTTCGATAGCCTCCGCCCGCCAGCACATGAGCGATCAACTCGGCTGCGACAGGGCTCGGACCTCCGAAGTTCGTCGCGACCTGCAGGTCCACCAGGCCCTCGATCCAGTCGGCACGCGCGGCGATTTATCCGCAACGCACCGAAGCCGACAGCGTCTTCGAGAAGCTGCCGATTCGGATCACGCGGTCCAGGCCGTCGAGCGTGGCAAGGCGCGTGGACGGCGCCGGTTCGAAATCGGCGAAAATGTCATCCTCGACGACAATCAGATCGTGCTGGACGGCCAGGTTCAGCAGTCGGTGAGCGCACTGGGGAGAAAGCGTCGCACCCGTCGGGTTGTGAAGCGCCGAATTGGTGATGTAGAGGCGCGGACGTTCGGCGCGCAACAGGGCTTCGAACGCCTCGACATCCGGCCCGGACGGCGTATAGGGCACGCCCCTGACCTTGACCTGATGCGCGCCGAGCAAAGCCCGGAAATTGAAATAGCAGGGATCGTCGACCACGACAGTGTCGCCCGGACGCAGCACGAAGCGGCAGACCAGGTCGAGCGCCTGCGTCCCGCTGCCCGCCAGCATCAGGTGCGCCGGTTGCGCCCCGATCCCCTCCTCCGCCAGATGGTTCAGAAGAATGCGGCGCAACGCCGGAGAGCCGCGCGTGCTGCCATAGTACGACAGGAGTTCGTCAGCGCCGCGCGCCAGGGACCGCATGGCGCGCCGGAGCGCCTCGTTCGGCATCCAGTCCGAGGGAAGCCAGCCGCATCCCGGTTTCAACACCGCCTCGTCGGAATCGAGCGATTGCCGCGACACCCAGAACGGGTCAACCGCTCTGGCACGCGGCGACTGGGTGTCCGCAAGCCTGAGCGGCGGCAGGGCATTGCTGGATACGAAGAAGCCCGAGCCCCTCTGGGCGCGGATCAACCCTTCGGCGGCAAGACGATCATAGGCCTCGACCACCGTGGAGGGCGAGACGCCCATCGTTGCGGCAAAGCTGCGGACCGATGGCAGGCGATCTCTTGCAGCAAGGGCACGGGCGGCGATCCTCGTCCGGATCGCCTCCATGAGATCCAGCGTCCGTTTTCCCGCAACTCGACGCGGCATGGCTAGCTCCGATCAATTGTACTGGTCATTTTACTAATACAGTTTCCCGCAATCGTACTGATCTGTGCCTGTCCTTGCCAGTGCCTTGCGCCTAGAAGAGGCAAGAAAGCGAGGCGGCATGAGAACATCCATGGCAGGTTGGGGGAGCGGGCTGATCGGCGTGATCATCTTCAGCGGATCGCTGCCTGCGACACGTGTCGCCGTATCGGATTTCTCTCCGCTGTTCCTGACGTCGGCGCGGGCGGTTATTGCCGCATTGCTGGGTGCTGCCCTGCTCCTCGCGCTTCGCCAGTCCAGGCCCGCCGCCGGCGATCTGCTGTCGCTGGCGCTGGTCGCTCTCGGCGTCGTGGTCGGCTTTCCGCTGCTGACGGCGCTGGCGCTGCAGCACATCACCTCTGCCCATTCGATCGTCTTCATCGGGCTGCTTCCACTGGTAACGGCGATATTCGGCGTGCTGCGTGGCGGCGAGCGACCCAAGCCGGCCTTCTGGCTGTTCTCCGGGCTCGGCAGTGCCATGGTGGTCGGCTACGCCGCGACGTCCGGCATCGAGGTGTCGATGACCGGCGACCTGCTGATGATTGGCGCGATCGTCGCCTGCGGGTTGGGCTATGCGGAAGGCGCGAAGCTGTCGCGGAGTTTGGGAGGATGGCAGGTCATATCCTGGGCCCTCATTCTTTCGCTGCCACCGATGGCGGTCATCGCTCTGGCCACACTTCCGCACACATGGCACCGCATCGCCGGCCTGTCGTGGATCGGCCTCGCCTACGTGTCCGTGTTCAGCATGCTCATCGGCTTCGTCTTCTGGTATCGCGGCCTTGCCGTCGGGGGCATCGCGGGGGTCGGGCAACTGCAGCTGCTCCAACCCTTCTTCGGCCTGCTGCTGGCGGCAGGGCTCCTGCATGAACAGGTGAGCGGGATGATGTTCGTCACCACCCTCGCCGTCGTGCTGTGCGTCGCGGGCGCACGACGATACGCTCGCTGACGCCCTCGCCTTACGCCTTCTTCACCCAGCGCCCGTCGCTGTTCTGCTGCCAGTAGGTCAGCTGGTGCCCCTCGGCTTTCAGGCGCTTCCAGTGGCCGCGGGCGGCGTCGAGTTCAGGCTGGTCGTGGCCGTCGAACATGAAGATGACGCGATCGTAGGCTTCGAGCGGGGGCGGCTCGGCGCCATCGACGAGGAAGCGGACGGTTGCGGCATTGGCATTGTCGGGGCCTGTCGTCAGCAGCACCGGCTGGTCGGCGGGGTTCGGCTGCTCGTCGGTGCCGTGCGGCAGGAAACTCTCCTCGCGCCAGGTCCACAGGTGCGTGTCCAGCGCGTCACGCCGCTCCGGCGTGCCGGTCTGGACGACGACCCGCCAGCCGCGTTCGAGGCTCTTGTCGAGCAGCGGCGGCAGGGCGTCTTCCAGCTTCGATTCGGTCAGGTGGTAGAACAGGATCTCGCTCAACGCGGGTCAGCTCTCGTACTGCGACCGCACCAGTTCGTCGAGCAGCCGTACCCCGAAACCCGACCCCCAGGACTGGTTGATCTCGTCGGTCGGCGAGCCCATGGCGGTGCCGGCGATGTCGATGTGCGCCCAGGGCGTGTCCTTGACGAAGCGGTGCAGGAACTGGGCGGCGGTGATCGAGCCGGCAGAGCGTCCGCCGGTGTTCTTCATGTCGGCGAACTTGCTGTCGATCATCTTGTCGTATTCCTTGCCGAGCGGCAGGCGCCAGACCCGCTCGTTGGTGACAAGGCCGGCCGCCGTCAGGCGCGACGAAAGCGTGTCGTCGTTGGAGAACAGGCCGGCATGATGGCTGCCGAGCGCGACCATGACCGCACCCGTCAGCGTCGCCAGATCGATCATGAACTGCGGCTTGAAGCGGTCGTTGCAATACCAGAGCGCGTCGCACAGGACGAGCCGGCCCTCGGCATCGGTGTTGATGACCTCGATCGTCTGCCCGGACATGGAGGTGACGATATCGCCGGGGCGCTGGGCGTTGCCGTCCGGCATGTTCTCCACCAGGCCGATGATGCCGACGGCATTGACCTTGGCCTTGCGGGCGGCGAGCGTGTGCATCAGGCCGATGACGGCGGCCGCGCCACCCATGTCGCCCTTCATGTCCTCCATGCCGGCCGCCGGCTTGATCGAGATGCCGCCGGTGTCGAAGACGACGCCCTTGCCGACGAAGGCGATCGGCTTGTCCTTCGGCTTGCCGCCGTTCCACTGCATGATCCCAAGCCGCGGCGGGCGGACGGAGCCCTGGGCCACGCCCAGCAACGCCGCCATGCCGAGCCGCTTCATCTCGCGTTCCGTCAGAATCTCAACCTCGACGCCGAGCTTTTCCAGCGCCTTCGCCTTTGCGGCGAACTCGACGGGACCGAGAACGTTGGCCGGCTCGTTGACGAGATCGCGCGCAAGCAGGACGCCGCCGGCAATCGCCTCGCTCTCGTCATAGGCCTTCCTGGCCGCAGCCGCAGCCGCCGTCACGATGGTGACCTTGATGGCCTTCTTGCCGTTGGCCTTCTGCTCGTCGTCGTCCTTCTTCGTCTTGTAGGTGTCGAACCGGTAGGAGCCGAGCAGCAGGCCGAGGGCGAAATCGGCAGCCGCCTGGCCGCCGACCTCGACGCCCGCCGCATCGAGATAGATCGACACCGATTCGGCATCGCGGACCTTCCCCGCCGCAACGCCGCCGGCCCTCAGCCAGTCGTGCGCGGCAATCTTTTCGGGATCGCCGAGGCCGATCAGGATGATTCGGTCGAACGGCGAGCCGTGCGGCGCGACGATATCGAGGCTCTTCAGCGCCTTGGCCTTGAAACGCCCGACATCCGCGGCCCGCGCGACGAC
This sequence comes from Mycoplana azooxidifex, assembly GCF_014196765.1. GTDB lineage: Bacteria > Pseudomonadota > Alphaproteobacteria > Rhizobiales > Rhizobiaceae > Mycoplana > Mycoplana azooxidifex. The sequence continues at coordinate 221,201 of NZ_JACIEE010000008.1, read as the reverse complement.
GCCGGCCGGATCGACCTCGGGTGCGGCCCCGATCGCGTCCGGCGCCTGCAGGACGATCGCAGTCCCGCCGGTCGGCTTTACCGCCTTTACAAAATTGACATCGAACTTCTGGGACATGGTCTGCTCCAAGGGTATGCGATCGGGCGATCCGGTCGCCGGCGGCCTGAATTCTCAGGTTGCGAAGATGACTGTCGGCAATTCCTTGTCGCTTTTGCGGCGCTTGGCAAGATGCAGCGCCCGGTTTAAAACCGGACGTGCGGGTTTGTTCGCGGCAAATTTCCATGGCATAGGGGCCGCGCCGGTCTGGCGTCGGCCGAATGACGGCCTATATGCGTCGAGCGTTTTCGCGATCGGCGGATCGATCGGCTTCAACCGGGTGACCGGACGACCAAGACACAACAGGAACGGGACTCCGGTTCGGAACAGATATGAAGCTGATTGAACGCTACATCCTGCGACGCACGTCGCTGATGTTCCTCGCCACGCTCCTGCCGCTGCTCGGCATCGTCTGGACGACCCAGGCGCTGACGAACGTCAACCTCGTGACCGACAGCGGCCAGTCGATGCTGGCGTTCCTGAAGCTCGCCACCCTGATCCTCCCCTCGGTCATCCCCATCATCCTGCCGTTCGCCTATGTCATCGGCGTGTCGCAGACGCTGACGGCGATGAACGCCGATTCGGAGCTGACGGTGCTGAACGCGGCGGGCAGTTCGCGGATGATGATCATCCGCCCGGTCATGTATCTCGGGATCGCGCTCAGCCTCATTTCCTTTGCGGTCGACAATTTCGTCGAGCCCTATTCGCGCATGGCCGTGCGCCAGATGGTCGCCACCGCGCATGCCGACATGCTCTCCTCGGTGATCCAGGAGAACGCCTTCCGCAAGGTGACAGACGGGCTCTACGTGCAGGTCACCCGTCGCAAGGGCGGCGGCGTGCTCGAGGGCCTGTTCGTGGCCGACACCCGCGATCCGAAGGTGGAATACGTCTACTACGCCCGCGAAGGCGCCATCGACGAGAAGACCTCGGCGCTGGTGATGAACGACGGCGAGGTGCACCGGAAGCTTCCGAACGGCGACGTCTCCGTCATCAAGTTCGATTCCTACGCCTTCGACCTCGCAGACCTGACCGAACGCGCCGGCGAGGCGACCATCCGCGCCAAGGACCGCGACCTGTGGTTCCTCATGAACCCCGATCCGGAAGACGACCAGGTCAAGCGCAACCCCGGCGCGTTTACGGCCGAGCTTCACCGCCGCTTCACCGAGTGGACGCTGCCGATCCTGTTCGGCCTGGTGGCGCTCGTCGGGAGCGTCGACGCCCGCTCCCACCGCGAGGCGCGTGTCCACCCGATGATTTCGGCGCTGCTGGTCGCACTCGCCATCCGCTGGGCGATCTTCTACGCCGGAAGTGCGGCCGAATCGTCGCTGCTGGCGATACCCTTCATGTACCTGATCCCGGTCGGCGTAGCCGCGCTGGCTGTCCGCCAGCTGTCGCGCCACAAGAGCCTCGAATTGCCCGCCTCCTGGCGGACGCGGCTGGTCGACCTGAGCGACAGGCTGACGGCGCGCCTGCCCGGGCGAGCCGGCGCCGCGCCCACGAGCAACGGACCGCAGCCATGATCCCTACCCTCGCCCTCTATTTCTTCCGGCGCTACATCGTGACGACGATCTGGTTCCTGATCGGGATCTTCGCGCTCGTCTTCATCATCGATTTCAGCGAAACCGCCAGCCGCATGGGGGGCCTGCCGAAGTATACCGCCTTCAGCGGGCTGGTGATGACAGTGCTGCGCATTCCGATGATCCTGATGCAGACCATCCCCTTCGTCGCGCTCTTTTCCGGCATGGCGGCGCTGATCTCGCTGAACCGGCGCTACGAACTGGTGGTGACGCGGGCGGCCGGCGTCTCGGTCTGGCAGTTCCTGCGCCCCTTCGCCATCGGCGCGTTCCTGTTCGGCGTACTGGCGGTGACCGTGCTCAACCCCATCGCCGCCTGGGGCACGCGCCAGGCGCAGGTGCTGGAGGCGGAGTGGGGCTCGAACAAGAAGTCGTCCGGATCCGGCATCCCCTGGATCCGCCAGCGCCACGACGGCGACGATGCGATCATCGGCGCAAAGGCGGTCGAGGACGAGGGCACGCGCCTGCTCAATGTCAGCATCATCCATTTCGACAAGGACGGCCGCATCAGTTTTCGACAGGACGCCGATTCGGCTATCCTGAAAGATGGTTACTGGGAGCTTAACAACGTGCTGGAGACTCGCAGCGGCGAGTTGCCCAGGCGTTCCCCTTCGGCACAACTCGAAACCAATTTGAGACAGGAGTTCGTCCAGGAGTCCCTCGAAAAACCTGATTCCGTTTCGTTTTTCAGCCTGCCGCGGAAGATCGAAGCCGCGAAGTCGTTCGGTTTCGCCACCGAGCCGCTCGAAACGCAGCTCCATTCGATGCTTTCGCTGCCGCTTCTCCTGGTTGCAATGACCCTGATCGCCGCTAGCGTATCGTTAAAATTTAGTAGGTTTAATCAATCACGTGCGGTGATTCTGGGTGGCATACTCTCCGGCTTCATGCTTTATGTCGTCACCGTGCTTGTGAAAGCATTCGGAAGCAGTGGAATAGTCCCACCGTTTGTTGCGGCCTGGCTCCCAGTTGTCGTAGCAATGTCGCTGGGTGCAACGATCCTGCTGCACCAGGAGGACGGCTAGTGGCGGCAGGCAACCGCGAACGTAAGACTTGGATCGCGACCGCGCTGCTTGCCGGTGTAGCCCTGTGCGCGCTTGCGCCCATGGCTTCGCTGCCGGCGCGCGCGCAGTCTCCCAATGTCGATCAGCTCGCACCCAACATTCCGCCGGATGCCAAGCTCATCCTGGCAGCCAACGAACTCGTCTACAACCGGGACGCCGACACGGTGACCGCGCGCGGCGCGGTGCAGATCAACTATGGCGGCTACCAGCTCGTCGCCAAGCAGGTGATCTACGACCAGACGACCGGCCAGTTGCGCGCGGTGGGCGACATCGAGTTCATCGAGCCGACCGGCAACAGGGTCTTTGCGCAGGAACTGACCCTTTCCGACGATTTCGCCAACGGTTTTGCCAACTCCCTGCGCATCGAGACGACCGACCTGACGAAGATCGCGGCGACCAGCGGCGAACGCGTCAATGGCGAGGAGATGATCCTCAACCACGGCGTCTACACCGCCTGCACGCCCTGCGCGACCGACCCGACGCACCGCTCGCTCTGGCAGATCAAGGCCGAGCGCGTTGTGCAGAACGGGCGCACGCACACCGTGCGGCTCGAGCATGCGCGCTTCGAGATGTTCGGCAAGCCAATCGCCTATTTCCCGATGCTCGAGGTCCCCGACCATACGGTCAAGCGCAAGACCGGCGTGCTCTTCCCCAAGTTCAGCTTCACGCAGAAGCTGGGGCTCGGCGTCGGCGTCCCCTACTACATCGCCATCGCCCCCGACATGGACGCGACGATCACGCCCAACGTCTATACGAGCCAGGGCTTCCTGCTCGAGGGCGAATTCCGCAAGCAGTTCCACAGCGGACTCGTGACATTGCGCGCGGCCGGCATCAGCCAGATGCAGCCCGAGCGCTTCACCGACGGGACGAGCGACCGGGAAGTGGACGGGCGCGCGATGATCGCCACGCAGGGCGACTTCCAGATCAATCCGCGCTGGGCCTTCGGCTGGGAAGTGATGTCCCAGACCGACAACAACTTCGCCCGTACCTACGACCTGTCGGGCTATGACGACCGCATTATCCGCAACCAGGTCTACCTGACCGGGCTCGGCAAGCGGAACTTCCTCGATCTGCGCGCCTTCTACTTCGACGTCCAGGACGCCGATCCGGACGATGTCGCCGAGCGCCAGCAGGCGATCCCGCAGACGCTCGACTACGAGTACATCGCGCCCAATCCGGTCCTCGGCGGGCAGCTCAGTGCGACCGTGAACCTGACGAATGTCGAACGTGATCGCCTGGATCGCGATCACATAGGCACGTCCTGGCGCTTCCCCGGCCTTGAGGGCGGGACGTCGAGGCTGACGGCCGAACTGGAATGGAAGCGTCAATACGTGGTGCCCGGCGGCCTGGTGGTGACGCCGCTGGTCGCAGCCCGCGGCGATGCGCTGCGCCTCGACATGAGCGATCCGGGCTTCCGCTACGACGGCAATTTCGACACCGACGACAGCGCGACGCGCGGCATGGTGACCGCCGGCCTCGAGGCGCGCTACCCGATCCTGGTGACGACCGACAACAGCAGCCACGTGTTCGAGCCGATCGCGCAGGTCTATGTCCGCCCCGACGAGCAACTCGCCGGCGGCCTCCCCAACGAGGATGCGCAGAGCTTCGTCTTCGACGCGACCTCGCTGTTCGAGCGCGACAAGTTCTCCGGCTTCGACCGGATCGAGGGCGGCACCCGCGCCAATGTCGGCATCCGCTACACGGGCAGCTACGACAACGGCTACACGTTGCGCAGCCTGTTCGGCCAGTCCTACCAGTTGGCGGGCCAGAACTCGTTTGCGACCGACGATCTCGTCAATGCGGGCGCAAATTCCGGCCTCCAGTACGACAGCTCCGACTATGTGGGGATGGCCGGCATCGACACGCCGCTCGGCTGGGCCGTCTCCTACAGCGCCCGCATGGACCGCAAGGACATGTCGGTGCGCCGCACCGACGCACGGGTCGGCTTCCAGGACTATCGCCTGCAGGCAGCGATGACCTATACGCGCATCGCAGCCCAGCCGGACTACGGCTTCCCGGAAGACAACGACGAAGTGCAGACCATCGGCGCGCTGAAATTCCGCGACTACTGGTCGGTGTTCGGTTCGCTGACCTACGACATCAACAACAGCAACCTGGCGCGCAGCGGCATCGGCCTGACCTACGACGACCGCGACACGATCTTCTCGATCGTCTACGAGAACACCCGCGACACCGGCTCGACGATTGCGAACGACTGGTCGATCGGTGCCCGTCTGAGCTTCCGCACGCTGGGCGACATCAACGTCGGCGATACGACCCTCGACGGGTTTGACGATTACTGAGCAGACAAGCCCGCTCAGACCGCACTTGTCATCGTTTGGCCGCATGTATTATGCAAATGGCCGCGAGAAGGACGTGACGCGCGGGAAAAGTTCATTTGCGCAATCTCGCGTAGAGGAAATTGCGGGAGCAGCGCGCAGCGGCACACTGCAGCGCTCTCCGGACCGGTACGCCGGCATCCCGACAGGATGCGGACGGCAAGCCGAGCCACGGAAAGGGACGGGCATGACGAACATGATGTCAATGATGCGGGCAATGGCACTCGGCACGGTCATCCTTGCGACCGCCGCAGCCGTCGCGCCGCCCTTCGCAGGTCCGGCCGCCGCTGCGGCCACCGGGGTCGAGGCCGTCGTGAACGGTTCGGCCATCACCTCGGGCGACGTCGCCCGCAGGGCAGCCTTCCTGAAACTCCAGCGCACCAAGAGCACGCGCGATATCGCGCGCCAGCAGTTGATCGACGAGACGCTCAAGCGCAGCGAGATCGCCCGGCAGCGGATGTCGGTCAGCACGGCGGACGTCGACGCGTCCTATGCGCGCTTTGCCGCCAGCAACAAGATGACGACGGACCAGCTCAACAAGATCCTCGACCAGGCCGGCGTCGGCTCGGATCACTTCAAGCAGTACATCGCCGTGCAGATGAGCTGGCCGCGGGTGGTCAATGCCCGCTACGGCAACGGCCCCGGCGGCAAGTCGCTGGTGGAGCGCATGCAGGAAAGCGGCGGGCAGAAGCCGTCGACCACCGAATATTTCCTGCAGCAGGTGATCTTCGTTGTGCCGGAGAAGCGCCGAAACGCCATCCTCGGCAAGCGCCAGGCCGAAGCGGAAGCCTCGCGCTCGAAATATCCGGGCTGCGACGACGCCAAGATCTTCGCCGCGACCATGCACGACGTATCGATCAAGGAGCTCGGTCGCGTGCTCGCGCCGCAGCTGCCGGAAGACTGGAAGCCGCTGATCGAGAAGGCCCAGGGCAACACGACCGGCACGCGCGTGACGCCGCGTGGCGTCGAGTATCTCGGCATCTGCAAGAAGCGCGAGGTCAACGACGACATGGCTGCCGAAATGGTTTTCCGCGCCGAGGAACTCGGCAAGAGCGGCGGCGAGAAGGACGACAGCAACAGCCAGAAATATCTCGACGAGCTGCGCAGCAAGGCGCAGATCGTAAACCGCTGACCCCTTAGAGCATCGGTGCGCACCGTCGCGCCGGCGCGCCCTGGACAGAAACCGCATCCATGACCGCTGTGACCGCTCCCCCGCTGGCCCTGTCGATGGGCGATCCATCCGGGATCGGTCTCGACATCACGCTTGCCCTGTGGGGTTCGCGTCGCGCCCTCGGCCTGCCGGCCTTCCTTTTCATCGGCGACCCTGATGCGCTTGCAGACCGAGCGAAGGCCCTGGGAACAGAGGTGTCGATCGCCGAGGCTGCGCCCGAGACCGCCGCGTCCGTATTCGACGATGCCATTCCCGTCCTGCCGGTCCGCCTGGCCGAGCTGGCTGTGGCCGGAGCGCCGTCGTCGCGCAATGCCGGCGCGATCATCGGCGCGATCGAGACCGCGGTGACGCTGGCCATGGCGGGACGGTGTTCGGCGGTCGTGACGAACCCGATCGCCAAGGCGGTGCTGTACGAATCCGGCTTCGCCTTCCCCGGACACACCGAATATCTCGCCGACCTTGCCGCGCGCGCGACCGGCCGGCCGGTCCTGCCGGTCATGCTGCTTGCCGGACCGAAGCTGCGCAGCGTTCCGGTGACGATCCACATCCCGCTCAAGGACGTTCCCGCTGCGCTGACCGAGGATCTCGTCTTCGAGACCGCGCGGGTGACCGCGCAGGATCTCCGGCAGCGCTTCGGCATCGCCTCGCCGCGGCTGGCCGTGGCCGGCCTGAACCCGCATGCCGGCGAAGGCGGGGCGCTGGGGCTGGAGGACAACGCCGTGGTGGCGCCGGCGATCGCCCGGCTGAAGGCTGCGGGCATCGATGCCTTCGGACCGCTGCCGGCCGACACCATGTTCCACGAGGCCGCCCGCGCCACCTATGACGTGGCGATCTGCATGTATCACGATCAGGCACTGATTCCGGCCAAGGCGCTCGGCTTCGACGATTCGGTGAATGCCACGCTCGGCCTGCCCTTCATCCGCACCTCGCCCGACCATGGCACCGCGTTTGCGCTGGCCGGGACCGGCCGCGCCAAGCCCGACAGCCTGCTGGCCGCGCTCCGGCTCGCCCACGAGCTCGCCCTGCACGAAGGCGCAGCCGTTGCGCGAGGCGAAGGCTGATGGCCGCAATCGACGGGCTGCCGCCGCTGCGCGAGGTGATCCAGCGCCACGGGCTGGACGCAAAGAAATCGCTGGGGCAGAACTTCCTGCTCGACCTCAACCTGACCCAGAAGATCGCCCGCACCGCCGGGCCGCTGGACGACTGCACCGTCATCGAGGTCGGTCCCGGACCGGGCGGGCTGACGCGCGCGATCCTGTCGCTCGGGGCGAAACGGGTGATCGCCATCGAGCGCGACGCCCGCGCCCTGCCGGCTTTGCAGGAGATTTCTGACCACTATCCGGGCCGCCTGACCGTCATCGAGGGCGACGCGCTGAAGGTCGATTTCGAGGCGCTGGTGCCGGCGGGTGAGCCCGTCCGCATCATCGCCAACCTGCCCTACAACGTCGGCACGCAACTGCTCGTGAACTGGCTTTTGCCGAAGGCATGGCCGCCGTTCTACCGGTCGCTGACGCTGATGTTCCAGCGCGAGGTGGGCCTGCGCATCGTGGCGCAGGAGGACGACGACCACTACGGCCGCCTGGGCGTGCTCGCCGGCTGGCGGACGCAGGCGCGGCTCGCCTTCGACGTACCGCCCCAGGCCTTCGTGCCGGCGCCGAAGGTCACCTCGTCGGTGGTCCATCTGGAGCCGATCGAACACCCCCTGCCCTGTGCGGCCCAGGCGCTGGAACGTGTCACCCAGGCCGCCTTCGGCCAGCGCCGCAAGATGCTGCGCCAGAGCCTGAAGCCGCTCGGCGGCGAGGTGCTGCTGGCGAAGGTGGGAATCGACCCGCAACGGCGCGCCGAAACGCTGTCGGTGCAGGAATTCGTGACGCTGGCGAATGCGATCTGACGGGTGGCCCGCCGCGCCTGTTCTGACGAGCACTGCCGCAGGGGCGGGGCGTCATTGCACAGGTTCCTCCGTCAAAAGCCTGGAGACGAAGTCGAACATGCCGTGACGGCGGTCGCGGCGCAGGCGCTCGGCCTTGACGATGCTCTGCACGGCGTCGAAGGCGGCCGTCAGGTCGTCGTTGAGGATCACGTAGTCGTATTCGTGCCAGTGCTCGATCTCGGCGCGCGAATTGGCCAGGCGCGTCGCGATCACCTCCTCGCTGTCCTCGGCGCGGCGATGCAGGCGCGACTGCAACTCGGTCATCGACGGCGGCAGGATGAAGATCGAGACCACGTCGGCCGCCATCTTCTCCTGCAACTGCTGCGCGCCCTGCCAGTCGATGTCGAACAGCATGTCGCGGCCGGCCGCCATCGCCTCCTCGACCGGCTTGCGCGGGGTGCCGTAGAAATTGCCGTGCACCTCAGCCCATTCCAGCAGCGCGTCGGAATCGCGCAGCATGTCGAATTCGCCCCGGTCGATGAAATGGTAGTGGCGGTCGGCGATCTCGCTCGGGCGGCGCTGGCGCGTGGTCACGCTGATCGACAGGTCGATGCCGCTATCGCCTTCCAGCAGGTTGCGCGCGATCGTCGACTTGCCGGCGCCCGAGGGCGAGGAAATCACCAGCATCAGCCCGCGCCGGGCAATCTGGATCGGTTGGGACTTCTGCGGCGCGGTCATGGCCTACTCCAAATTCTGTATCTGCTCGCGGAACTGGTCGATCACGACCTTGAGTTCGATTCCCGCGGCCGTGACGGCGGCGGCGTTGGACTTGGAGCAGATGGTATTCGCTTCCCGGTTAAATTCCTGTGCAAGAAAATCCAGCTTTCGCCCTACCGGGTGGTCTGCGGCCAGCAGATCGTCCGCCGCACTGACATGGGCGCCCAGCCGGTCGATCTCCTCGCGCAGGTCCGCCTTGGTGGCGAGCAGCACGGCCTCCTGGTAGAGCCTGTCGCGGTCGAGCCCGCCGTTGCCCTGCATCAGCATCTGCACCTGCAGGGCAACCCGCCCGGCGATCGCCTCGACGCTGCGGCTCTCGTCAGCCTCTATGAGGGCGGCAAGCTCGGCGATCCGGTCGACCTGGCCGGCAAGCACCTGCTGCAGCGCCCCGCCCTCTCCCTGCCGCATGGCCAGCAGGCGCTCGATGGCGGCATTCAGGCCGCCGGAAATATCGGCGTCGCGGCGCGCACGCTCGTCCTCGCTCTCCTCGGCTTCGCGGAAATCGACCACGCCGCGCACCGAAAGCAGCGTGTCCAGCCGCAGCGGCGCCGGGTCGACGATGCCGGCAAGCTGCTCGCGCAGCGCCAGGATCGCCGACAGTGCCCCCTGGTTGACGACCGGCTGCACCTGGGGCTCGGCGATCGAGACCGAAAGGCCGATCTGCATGTTGCCGCGGGTGAAGACGGCCGCCGCCTTCTGCCGTACGGCCGGTTCGAAATGCTCGAAGCCCTGCGGCAGGCGGATGCGCAGGTCGAGCCCCTTGCCGTTGACCGAGCGCAGCTCCCAGGCCCAGCGACAACGGCCGCTCGTTCCCTCGCTTCGCGCGAACCCGGTCATGGATTGCAAAGGCATGGCGATCTCCGCTCGAGCTGGATGCGGCGCCTCGCGGAATCAGCCGCAGCGCGCTCCCTTTCTTATAGCTCTTTCCAGGAGGAAAAGCGTGGGTCGCGTCGATAACACACAGCGGATGACGCGGACGGGGGCGAACGCGCCGCCCCCGATCCGGTCACTGATTGGTCGTCTGCCCGGCGTCCGGCGCTTCCTTGGCTGCTTCGGCAGCCTTCTCGGCCTCCAGCTTGCGCCACCGGCGGACGTTGGCGTTGTGGTCGTCGAGCGTTTCGGCAAAGGCGTGGCCGCCGGTGCCGTCGGCGACGAAGTAGAGGTCCTTGGTCCTTGACGGGTTGGCCACCGCCTCGAGTGCTGCGCGGCCCGGATTTGCGATCGGCGTCGGCGGCAGGCCCCTGATGACGTAGGTGTTGTAGGGCGTCTGCTTTTCGATGTCGGATTGCAGGATCGACCGGTCGGCCGGCTTTCCGTCGCCGCCGAAGATCCCGTAGATGATCGTCGGGTCGGACTGCAGGCGCATGTTCTTCTCGAGACGGTTGATGAACACCGAAGCGACGCGCGGGCGCTCGTCAGCCCTGCCCGTCTCCTTCTCGACGATCGAGGCGAGCGTCATCAGTTCGGCCTCGGTTGCGATCGGCAGACCGTCGTCGCGCCGCTCCCAGATCTGCGTCACCAGCGCCTTCTGGGCGCCCAGCATCTGCTGGAGGATGTCGGCGCGCTTGGTGCCGCGGGAGAACTTGTAGGTATCGGGCATCAGCGAGCCCTCGGCCGGAAGCTCGGCGGGAAGGTCTCCCTCCAGCACCGGATCGTCGGAAAGACGTTGGAACACCTGCTTGACGGTCAGGCCCTCGGGAACCGAGACGCTGTAGAGGATGGACTTGCCCGACTTCAGCAGTTCCAGGACGTCGTGCATCGAGGCGTTGGCGCGGATCTCGTATTCGCCGGCCTTCAGCACCTCGTCCTGCAGATAGATGCGGCTCATGCCGCGGAAGACGCGGCTGTCGGAGATGACATTGTTGCGCTCGAGACTGGCTGCGATCTCGTTGAGGCCGGCGCCGCTGCGAACGATGAAATTGGTGTTGGTCTCCAGCGGACCGGGCCTCTCGTAGGTGTCGAGCGCGTAGTAGAAAATTCCGGCCGCCGCCACCGTGACCAGCACGACGACGGTCATGAGGAAATTCAGGAAGATGATCAGCTGGCTGCGCGCCTTGCGCGAGCGGCGCGGCGGGTGCGGGACCTGCTCCGGACGCAGCACCTCGTTCGCGGACTTCGGGATGATCGGACCCTTGTTGGCACTGTCGCCGCGACCGAAGGACATGTCGCTGGAATCGTTGTTGTCGCTCACGAACACTCCTCGAATGATCTGGCCATGTTGGTCCGTTTCTCCCTGCCCGCGCGCACCCCGCGACATTCGGGCGGGGAAGAATCATGCGCAGATCTTTATTTTATCAGCGTCCCGATGACCCCACACGAACGCGTGATGCAATAGGGCAGACCAATACGGCAAAAACAGGAACGGAACCCACCCGGCAGGCGGGATCCGCAGTCGTCGGTGGTGGTGCTGCCGGCGAGGCGAATGCATCGCCCGCACCGGAATTCGCCCGGCATCCTATGACCGAACGGCCCAACGCCGCGGCCTATTCGCCGCGACGTGGAGACGGATCAGGCATAGCGGCGCAGGACCAGCGAAGCATTGGTGCCGCCGAAGCCGAAGGAATTGGAGAGCGCCACGTTGATCTCGCGACTGCGTGCCTTGTGCGGCACGAGGTCGATGGCCGTATCGACCTCCGGATTGTCGAGGTTGAGCGTCGGCGGTGCGATGTTGTCGCGGATGGCGAGTGCGCAGAAGATCGCCTCGACGGCGCCGGCAGCACCGAGAAGATGCCCGATCGCCGACTTGGTCGACGACATCGAGATATTGGCCGCATGGTTGCCGACCACCCGCTCGACTGCGCCGAGTTCGATCGTGTCGGCCATGGTGGAGGTGCCGTGGGCGTTGACGTAGTCGATGTCGCCCGCCGACAGGCCCGCGCGCTTCAGCGCCATCTGCATGCAGCGATAGGCCCCGTCGCCGTCTTCGGAAGGCGCGGTGATGTGATAGGCATCGCCCGACAGGCCATAGCCGACCACCTCGGCATAGATCTTGGCGCCACGGGCCTTGGCGTGTTCGAGTTCCTCGAGGACGACGATGCCGGCGCCCTCGCCCATGACGAAGCCGTCGCGGTCGCGGTCATAGGGGCGCGACGCCCTGGTCGGCTCGTCGTTGTACCGGGTCGACAGCGCCTTGCAGGCGGCGAAGCCGGCAAGCGCCATGCGCGAGATCGGCGATTCGGTGCCGCCGGCAACCATCACGTCGGCATCGCCCAGCGCGATCAGCCGGCTGGCGTCGCCGATGGCATGCGCGCCTGTCGAGCAGGCGGTGACGACGGAATGGTTGGGGCCGCGCAGCTTGTGGCGGATCGAGACCTGGCCGGAGGCGAGGTTGATCAGGCGGCCGGGAATGAAGAAGGGCGAGACGCGGCGCGGGCCCTTGTCGCGCAGGATGAGGCCTGCCTCGACGATGCCTTCGAGGCCACCGATGCCCGAGCCGATCATGACGCCGGTGGCGATCTGGTCCTCGTCGGTCTTCGGATGCCATCCGGCATCATCGAGCGCCATCTCGGATGCAGCCATCGCATAGATGATGAAGGGATCGACCTTGCGCTGTTCCTTCGGTTCCATCCATCGGTCAGCGTTGTAGGTGCCGCCGGTTCCGTCGCCGGTCGGGATGTAGCACGCGATCCGGGCGGGAAGATCCTCGAATTCGAAACCGGATACCTGGCGCGCACCGCTCTGGCCATCGAGAAGGCGTGACCAGGTTATTTCGGTACCACAGCCCAAGGGAGATACCATGCCGGTACCTGTGATAACGACACGTCTCATCGTCTATGACCACCCTATGTCATTTCCTGGACCGAGGCGGCGCGCACGGGTGCATACCGCAAGCGGGGTCGCGACGGGCCCTGTTCGGGCCCGTCGAAAAATGCAATCAGGCCTGGGCCTTCTCGATAAACTTGACGGCGTCGCCGACCGTCAGGATCGAGTCTGCGGCATCGTCCGGGATTTCGACGCCGAATTCCTCTTCAAAGGCCATGACCAGTTCGACGGTGTCGAGCGAGTCCGCGCCGAGGTCATCGATGAAGCTTGCGCCTTCGCTGACCTTATCGGCGTCAACGCCCAGATGATCGATCACAATTTTCTTTACGCGTTCTGCGATATCGCTCATGTCGGATTCCTCGACCTTTGTTTTTTATCGATGCCTTCACGGCATCGGGGCACTCAACCAAGCCCGGCTGCAAGAGCCATACCGGGCAATTCTTTTCAACCGTAGATGCGCCCGGGCGCCATTGACGAGCGCCGCACAAAGCCTGCATTGTCCGGTCGACTGCTGACAGTCATGGCCGATTAACACGGTTTAAGTCTGCCGCAAAGTCCGAAAATCGCCGGGCAAGGCGCGGTCAACATGCTATTTTCGCGCGACAACCCGGTCTTTTCGCCACCGCGTCAGATCATCGCCATGCCGCCGTTGACGTGCAGGGTCTGGCCGGTCATGTACGCTGCTTCCGACGATGCGAGGTAGACGACGGCCGAGGAGACCTCCGCGCCGGTGCCCATGCGCTTCATCGGGATGGCCCCCATGATCGCTTCCTTCTGCTTGTCGTTGAGCTTGCCGGTCATGGCGCTCTCGATGAAACCGGGCGCCACGCAGTTGACGGTGACGTTGCGGGTGGCGATCTCCTGGGCGAGCGACTTGGAAAAGCCGATCATGCCCGCCTTGGAGGCGCAATAGTTCGCCTGGCCCGGATTGCCGGTGACGCCGACGATGGAGGTGATGTTGATGATGCGGCCATAGCGGCGGCGCATCATCGGATGGGTCAGTTCCCGCGTCAGGCGGAAGACGGAGGTGAGGTTCACCTCCAGCACGGCGTCCCAGTCCTCGTCGCTCATGCGCACGAACAGGCCGTCCTTGGTGATGCCGGCGTTGTTGACGAGGATATCCACGCCGCCGAGCTCGGCTTCCGCCTTCTCGCCCAGCGCCTTGACCTCGGCGCGGTCGGCGAGATTGGCGGGGAAGACATGCACCCGCTCGCCGAGCTCGTTCGCCAGGGCCTCGAGTTTCTCGACGCGCGTGCCGTGCAGGCCGACGATCGCGCCCTGCGCATGCAGCGACCTGGCGATTTCCTCGCCGATACCGCCGGATGCGCCGGTTACCAGTGCCTTGCGGCCAGAAAGATCAAACATGGTTGTCGTCCGTTTTCCTTGGCGCGGGACCCGTGGGCCCGCTGTCCCGGGGTGTCAGCCGCAGAGCGTCTGCAGCAGGTTCTCGATGTCGGTCGCCGTGTTGACGGCGTAGCCGGTGACGGATTTGTCGATGCGACGCGCAAGCCCCGTCAGCACCTTGCCAGAGCCGATCTCGTAAAGCGAGGTCACGTCGTTGCCGGCAAACCATTCGACCGTCTCGCGCCAGCGCACCTGGCCGGTGACCTGCTCGACGAGCAGCCGGCCGATTTCCTGGGGATCGGTGACGGGCTGGACGGACACGTTGGCGACGACCGGCACGACCGGCTCGCGGATGGACACGGCCGCCAGGGCCTCGCGCATCGCTTCTGCAGCCGGCGCCATCAGGGCCGAATGGAAGGGCGCCGAGACCGGCAGCATCAGCGCGCGCTTGGCGCCCTTCTCGGTGGCGGTGCGCGCCGCCAGCTCGACGGCCGGCCTGGCGCCGGAAATCACCAGCTGGCCGCCGCCATTGTCGTTGGCGATCTGGCAGGAGCCGTGCACCAGCGAGGCGTCGCAGATCGCCTGCACCTCGTCATGCTCGAGGCCGATGATGGCGGCCATGGCGCCCTCGCCGACCGGGACGGCCGCCTGCATGGCGTTGCCGCGGATGCGCAGCAGGCGAGCGGTATCGGCAATGGTGAAGGAGCCGGCGGCACAGAGGGCGGAATACTCGCCGAGCGAATGGCCGGCGACGTAGGAGACCGTGTCGCGCAGGATCAGGCCGCGGGCCTCCAGCACGCGGACGATCGCCATCGAGACGGCCATCAGCGCCGGCTGGGCGTTTGCCGTCAGCGTGAGTTCGGCCTCCGGCCCTTCGAAGATGGTAGCAGACAGCTTCTCCCCGAGGGCGTCGTCCACCTCGGCGAAGACGGCGGCTGCTTCCGTATAGGTCTCCGCCAGTTCCTTGCCCATGCCGACAGCCTGGCTGCCCTGGCCAGGGAAGGTGAAAGCAATGGTCATTGGGCTTCTCCCGTCGTTGTTTTCCCCTCCATTCACGGAATGCCGCATCGAGTCAAGATTTGCGCACGCGCCAAGAGTCACCCCTATTGCGTGTATATTACCATTCTGTAATTATAGATTGCAGATGGAGGGAGCCAACATGCCTGTTCCGCCGCGATCCGCAGTACCGTCGCCTTCCGGTTCCATGGCCGCACCGGCAGGAACCTCTCACGAAGGCATCATGAAGGACAATCTGCGCCAGGTGGAGGTGCTGACGTTCCGCTTTCTCCTGTTTTGCGCCGCAGTCATCTTTCTCTATTCGGTCTCGGTAGCCCTGATCGCCCCGCTCGCCGCCCAGCAAGTAAAGTTCGGCGGTCAGTTCGCGCCCGCCCTTGATGCAACGCGCGGGCTCCTGCTCGGCGCGGGGAGCTATCTGGCGGTACTGACGGCCGCCGTAGCAGTCGGAGGCTTTCTCGGCTTCCTGTTCGGCATTCCCCGATTGCTGCAGCGGGCGCCGCAGGTCGAGCCGGTTTCCCCCTCCCCGCCTTCCGTCAACGAGAAGCTGGCCGGGCTTCCGGCCGAGACGGGACAGATCTCCCGGTTTGCAGGCAACACCAACCTGGAGGACATATCCGACTGGCTGACCAAGATCATCGTGGGCCTCGGCCTGACCCAGGCGCACAACATCTATGACGCCTTCGTTGGCGCGCAATCACACTTCGCAAGCTACGCGATGGACAACACGGCCGGAGCCAGCGCGATGTTCGCCGCCATCGTGTTGAGCGGCCTGGTCGCAGGCTTCCTCTTCTTCTACCTGGAGACGCGTACCCGGCTGACCATCCTCCTGGCCTCGGCGGACCACTTCGAGCGCAATCTTTCACCGGCTCACAAGGCACTGGCCTACACCGTCCACACCGTCGAGAAGGATGCCCTCCTCGACAAGGTGAGAATTACCCGCGAATCGCCGGATCCCGGCCAGCCGACGGACCTGGACCGGCAGGTCGCCAAGGTTCCGTTCACCGAATTGCGGACGGTCGGCGAACTGACGGCCTGGGGTGCGGCGCAGGAACGGATCGGCAATGCTGCGGAAGCGGAGAGAGCATTTCAGGCCGCCCTCACGCTCGACGCCGAAAATCCCAAGCTCTACCTTGCCCTGGCATCGGTCAGGCAAAGGCGCGGCGAGAACGAACAGGCCGCCAAGGTCCTCAACGATGCCACGGAAAAATTCTCAGACAATGCCGCGGTGCTCAAGGATACCCTGCTGACGGCTCTCTATGTCCCCGCCCCCACCGGCTATACGACGGCGCTTTCGGCAGCCGAGCAGCTGAAGCGGAACTTTCCGGCCTCGATGGAGGATCCGCAGGTCCAGCTTTGGATCGCAGCCGCGAACGGGCAGAAATACGCCAATCTGAAAGATGGTCCGGAGAGCGAAGTCGCCAGAACCGCGGCGCTCGAGGCCGTCCGGCGTGTCACAGAACTCGCGCCGGATCCCGAGAACCGTACGCGGATCACTTTGCGCAAGATCTTCAATCCGGCTGCAGAGGGCTCGAACCCGACCGAGAACGACCTCGAAGTGTTCAAGGACGATCCGGCGTTTCAGGAATTTATAAAGCCGAAGCCCCAAAATCTGTAGTTCCAAGAGCCGCAACCTCAGAAGCCGCAGTCCGAAAACTAGCGCCGCATTCTATAGGCTCGCGATGGGTCTCGCGGTCAGGCGCGGTTGGGCACAATCAGCGATCGTCTCGGCACCGGCTTGAATTTGCCCGCCCAGCGTCTACCTTCTGCCGCGGCGCAGATCCGTGCCGCCGGCTTTTCGCGTCGGCGGCACAGGCGCGCATTCCTTCCAATTCGCCGCGCCACCCAAGGGCGCGTGGCCCACGCACAGAAATTCCGCTCATGAAATATAATCTTCTCGGCAGGACCGGCATCAAGGTCTCCGAAATCTGCCTCGGCACCATGACCTGGGGCTCACAGAACAGCGAAGCCGAGGCGCATCTTCAGCTCGACTATGCCCTCGACACCGGCGTTAACTTCATCGACACCGCCGAACTCTATCCGACCACGCCGGTTTCGCCGGAGACCTTCGGCGACACGGAGCGCTTCATCGGGTCCTGGCTTGCTGCGCGCGGAAACCGCGACAAGGTGGTGCTCGCCTCCAAGGTCGCGGGTCCCGGGCGCTCCTATATCCGCGGCGGCCGGCCAACGACGCGCGCCGGC
This sequence comes from Mycoplana azooxidifex, assembly GCF_014196765.1. GTDB lineage: Bacteria > Pseudomonadota > Alphaproteobacteria > Rhizobiales > Rhizobiaceae > Mycoplana > Mycoplana azooxidifex. Next base: position 203,991 of record NZ_JACIEE010000008.1, on the reverse strand, counting down.
ATCCTCGAGGCGATCGAGGGCAGCCTGCAGCGGCTGCGCACCGACTATCTCGACCTCTACCAGTTGCACTGGCCGAACCGCGGCCACTACCATTTCCGCAATTCCTGGACCTACGACCCGTCGCGGCAGGACCGCGCCCGGGCGGCAGAGGAGCTGGTGGAGATCCTGGAGACGCTCGGCGAACTGCACAAGGCGGGCAAGATCCGCGCCGTCGGGCTCTCCAACGAGACCGCCTGGGGAACGATGCAGTTCCTGAAGCTCTCCGAAAAGCTCGGCCTGCCGCGCATGGCCTCGATCCAGAACGAGTACAACCTGCTCTACCGCAGCTTCGACCTCGACCTCGCCGAGCTTGCCCACCACGAAGACGTCGGGTTGCTGGCCTATTCGCCGCTGGCCGCCGGCCTGCTGACGGGCAAGTATCTCGGCAGCGCGCGTCCGGACGGATCACGGCTGACCATCAACGGCGACCTCGGCGGCCGCTACCAGCCGCTGCAGGAGCCGGCGGTCGCGGCCTATGCGGCGCTGGCGCGCGAGCACGGGCTGGACCTCTCGCAGCTTGCGCTCGCCTTCTGCCTGACCCGCCCCTTCATGGCCTCCGTCATCATCGGCGCGACCACGATGGAGCAGTTGAAGACCGACATCGCCGCGGCAAACGTTACGCTGTCCGACGACGTGCTGGCCGGCATCGGCCGGATTCACAGGCAATATCCGGCTCCGATCTGAGCCTGCCCCATCCGGGGCCCGGGCGGAATGCGTCCCGGGCTCCATGGGGCTAGCCGGCGGCCGCCACCGCCGCGGCAGCGCCCTCCTCCGTCGCCGGAACCACGGTGATGTCGCCGAAGGGAGGGCCGTCGATCGGAAGCCGCGACAGCCTGATGATCGCAGGCAGGCCCCATTCGTTGTTGCCTTCCTCCTTGTTGTCGGCGTCGATCGTCGGTTCTGCCGAATCCTCGCCGAAGTCGATCGGCGTGCCGTCCTCAGTCCTTCCCGTCAGCAGGGGATCGCGATCCGGCCGCCATGTCGGCTGCTGGTTCAGCCAGGACAGCGGATCGCCCTTCAGGATCCCGGCAAAGGTGGCCGCGACGATGATCGAGCCGACCGTACCGAGCCTGCCGCCCCCCAGGGCCTCCGCTTCCTTCAGCACGTAGTACCACAGCGTCTTCGGCTCATCCTCCGCAAGTGCTACGGGGGGAAGGCCGAACAGGCGGGCAACGTCGTCGCCGGCCGGCAGCTTCATCCGCACGCCGCGGACCAGGTTTCTCGCCGCCAGCACGTTCAGCAGTTTCTTCGGGTTGCCGGGGGCATCCGGGTCCTCGTGCAGGTGCAGCAGCGCATTGGCGAGCTTCGTATCGATCCTGCGGGCGCGCTGCGGGAATGGAGGCCGAGAGGTCTTCAGTTTCAGGAACCAGTCCCACTGCAGCACACGGGCGAGATCGAACGGGACGCCGCCCCGGAGACTCGACCGGCCGTGATCGTCGAAGATCGGAAAGAAGACGCCGAAGCCCGCCACGGGCCTGTTGACGTTGGTCTGGTAGGCGTTGCGGACCATCGAGTGGCCGAAGCGATAGGCCGCGACGGAGAACTCGACCGGCATGAACGGGTCCTGCTTCCAGTCGTAGACGTCGTCCTTGTATCCCACCTCCCAGAGGAGCCGGCCATCGGGCTGGGTCTTTTCTTCCAGCGCCGTCGCGTGGACGACAGGATCGGTGACGCGCCTGACGAAGTCGTTCCAGACGATCCACTGGTAGAGCCAGCGGAGCGTCTTTCGCGCCGCCTCGAAACGCTCGTTGACCGTGGCGCCCGGCATGGCGCGCGTGGCCCGGTCGAAGAGCCGGTTGTGGGCCAGCAGGAAGGCCAGGTGAATCTGGGCGACGATGACGTTCTCGTCGTTGCGGGGGTCACCGATCAACGCCCTGTGTTCCGAATTCCGTGGAAGGTCGTGCAAGGTTTCGGGGACGTTGGCAAAGCCATCCGGCGCCACGTCGAACGTGCCGGGATCGAAGGGGGCGACGAGGAATTTTCCCGTAAACGCACCTCTGGCGTCGTGCTCGTAGAGATGCGGCTGGGCGGCCGGTCCCTGTCCGTAAAGACAGTCCAGATCGAGGCGGGGTGTGCGGAAGTTGTGCAGCCGGTTGGGATCGACCTCGGCGGAACTGAGCGGCGTCACGTCCAGCGTCATGTCGTGATCGACGAACTGGCCGAAATAGACATAGCCCGACGGGATGTCCGAATCGAAGGGCTCGACGACGGTCGGGTCGGCAGCCTGCAGGAGATCGGAGATCGACCGGCCGGGAAACTCCACCATGCTCTCGGAGGCGAACTTCAGGAAATGCTCCTCGAGCTTGTGCTCCGGCACGCCGACCGGGTACCAGGGGGCGAGATCCGGAAAGAGCCGGCCGAAACCGCCCTGATAGGATCGCGAGCGGGGTGCACTGACTTCAAAATTCTTGCTGCCATGGTCCATTGGAAGCCCCCTGGTCTGAGATCGGGATAGCAACTCCCTTTATTGGTGTATTATTTCTTTACACAACCATGATGTGCTTGCGATGGCCGGTTGGCAATCGACCGTCGCATCAGGCAAAAGGCTTAGGAGGGTTAGACGGCAGGGATCCGGTTCTGGAACACCGGATGGGACGCCATTCTATCGATGTCTGGAATTTGCCCTGCGGGCAGCGACAGGCGGATACGACAAAGCCCGCCACAGGGGCGGGCTTTGCGCTGTGCGGACTGCTTTTACGCTGAACTTCGTCCGCGACCGGCGGGCGCCAGGAAAGGCTCCCGCCGCGTGGCGTGGTCCCTTTACTGGGCCGGCGCCGGGGCGGTCGGGGTGACGGGTTCCGGCTGAACCGGGTCAGCGGCGCCATCGGTCGGGGCGGCTGCCGGCGGCGTTGCCGGAGCCGGCTCCTGCGTGCCGATCGACGAGGTGTTGGCGTTCGGATCCACGCTGTCGCCGGTGCCGCTACCCATGAAGTAGAAGGCGCCGACGGCGACCAGCACGGCGACGATCGCCGCTACGGCCCAGCCACCGGCTCCGCTTCCACCCGTGTTGACCACGGTGGTGCGGTCTTCCGGCGGACGGTTTTCATGAATGGGACGGGTCTCTTGAATGGGACGGGTCTCAACAGGATCTTGCATGTTTCCTCGCTCCTATCTGGTTGCGTCGGGAAGAACAACGCACCTTTCGGCATCTTGTTCCCTGCCGATAGGCCGCATGCAGTCACCGCCCTCCATCTGACCTCTGGCTCCGGCCCCTTGCCTTCTGCGGAAAAATCCGTATAAGCGCGCTGTTCAATACACCCGGTCGCTTCGGCTGGTGGCTGGACGGAGGGCCGTTTCCCGAAAGGGCAACGACAGGAACGGAAGCGTTCCGGCCTCCCGTGTCTCCGCTCTCGACCGTATAGATGAAACGCTTTTCTTGCCCGGCCCTCTGGCCTCTAAGATCAGTCGTTGAGGCTTGGCGCCGGTTTCCGGGTGTGGATCAAACGCAAGAAAGGCAAAGCCACATGGCTCTCTACGAACATGTATTCCTGGCCCGCCAGGACGTGTCCGCCCAGCAGGTCGACGCTCTCGTCGAACAGTACAAGGGCGTGATCGAAGCACACGGCGGCAAGATCGGCCGGGTCGAGAACTGGGGCCTGAAGTCCCTCACCTACCGCATCAAGAAGAACCGCAAGGCGCATTACGCGCTGATGGACATCGATGCCCCGGCTGCCGCCATCCAGGAGATGGAACGCCAGATGCGCATCAACGAAGACGTCCTGCGCTACATGACCATCGCCGTCGAAGCCCATGAAGAAGGCCCGTCCGCGATGATGCAGAAGCGCGACCGCGACGACCGCCCGCGCCGTGACGGCGACGACCGCGGTCCGCGCCGCGACTTCGGCGATCGTGGCCCGCGCCGCGACTTCGGCGACCGTCCGCCCCGCGGCGACCGTCCGCCCCGCGAAGACCGCGCGTAACCGAAGCCGAAGGAGACTAAGACAATGGCTGATATTTCTTCCGCTCCGGCACGCCGCCCGTTCCACCGCCGCCGCAAGACCTGCCCCTTCTCCGGCGCCAACGCACCGAAGATCGACTACAAGGACGTGCGTCTGCTCTCGCGCTACATTTCCGAGCGCGGCAAGATCGTTCCGTCCCGCATCACGGCCGTTTCCCAGAAGAAGCAGCGCGAACTCGCCAAGGCGATCAAGCGCGCCCGCTTCCTGGGCCTGCTGCCCTACGTCGTAGCCTAAATCTGGCGGACCCTGCGTGCCGGCCCTCGGCCGGCATGCAGAGCACATGAGGGGAAGGCGGATGCCGCCTTCCCTCTTCCCTTCCGCGTTGGGCGCGGATCGGAAATCATCGGCGGGAGCTGCCACAGGCCGCACCCGGCCAAAATCCCATGTTGGGGAACCGTTCCTGAAGCAATTTGGCAGGAAACTCCTCTAACTGTCTTCAAAGACAGGACAGCGCAAGTGAAGAACCTGAACTGGACCTCGATCGCCACCGGGCTCGTCGCCGGTGTGACCGCCACTCTGCTTTCGCTGAGTGCGAACGTCCAGTCGACTCTTTCGATCTTCTTCTTCGCAGGCTCGGCGCTGCCGATCCTCATTGCCGGGCTCGGCTGGGGCAATGCCAGCGCGCTGATCGCCGTCATCGCCGGCGGCTGCGTCGCCGCCGCCATGGCGTCCTCGCATTTCGCGCTGCTGATCGTCATCATCACGCTGATCCCGGCCGGCTGGCTCAGCAACCTCGCCAACCTCGCCCGCCCGGCCTCCGAGATCGGCGGCCCGAAGGATGCGCTCGCCTGGTACCCGATGTCGAACATCCTGACGCATCTGGCGATCATGGTGACGCTCGGCATGATCGCGGTCGGGATGATCATCGGCTACAGCGGCGAACTCGCAAGCCAGATGGTCGACGTGATGCTGGCGGCGCTCAAGGAACAGGAACCGCTCTACAATCCCGACGCCGCCACGATTGCGCAGATGAAGGCCCTTTTCGGCCTTGGCCTGCCGCTCATCCAAGGAGCGCTGTGGGTGCTGCTGCTGTTTGCAGCGTTCTACATCGCATCCGCCATCGTGCGCCTGTCCGGCAGGGGACTGCGGCCGCGCGAGGACATGCCGATGGCCGTTCGCATGCACCGCAACGCCGTCTTCGTCTTCCTCGGTGGCCTGCTCCTGTGCTTCCTCGGCGGGCTGCCAGCGATCATCGGCGCGCTGATCTGCGGCACGTTCGGCGCCGGCTTCGTGCTGTCAGGCTTCGCCGTCCTGCACTACCGCACGCGCGGCAAGCCCTGGCGGCTGGCGGCCCTCTGGCTCGCCTACGCCTCGGTGCTGCTGTTCGCGCTGCCGGTCCTCCTCATCCTCGTTCTCGGTCTGACGGATACGCGGCGCACCATCGCGCTGAGCCCGACGGACCCCAAGCCTGATACGAAATCCACCAAAACCTGAACGTCACGAAAGGAACTTCAACATGGACGTCATTCTCCTCGAACGCATCGCCAAGCTCGGCCAGATGGGCGAAACCGTAAAGGTCCGCGACGGCTTTGCCCGTAACTACCTGCTGCCGCTGGGCAAGGCGCTGCGCGCCAACGAAGCCAACAAGAAGCGCTTCGAAGCAGAGCGCGCGACGCTGGAAGTCCGCAATCTCGAGCGCAAGTCTGAAGCCCAGCAGGTTGCCGACAAGCTCGACGGCAAGGCCTTCGTCATCGTCCGCTCCGCCGGCGAAACCGGCCAGCTCTACGGTTCGGTCGCCGCTCGCGACATCATCGACGCGCTGGCTGCCGAAGGCTTCAACGTCGGCCGCAACCAGGTCGAGCTGAACACCCCGATCAAGGCGATCGGCCTGCACAAGGTCGTCCTGCACCTGCATGCCGAAGTCGAGATCACGGTCCAGATCAACGTCGCGCGTTCGGCCGACGAAGCCGAGCGCCAGTCCAAGGGCGAGACCCTGACCTCGGCAGACGCCATCTACGGCGTCGACGAGGATGCCCTGAAGCCGGAAGACTTCTTCGATCCGGAAGCCGACGGCGAGGAAGAAGAGCAGGCCTGAGGCCTGCGGCGGAACTCCGACGCAAGACCACAACTCAAACGTACAAAAACCCGGGTTGAAATCCGGGTTTTTTTGTTATTTGTTATTGTAATCAGACTGGAAAGGCGGTCGGGCCGCTCCCAGGCCGGATTCCGACCAGACCCGCTCCGCCGCAGCCTGCGATGGAGTCCACTGATGAAGAAGATCTTTTCGGCGACCATTTCGCGCCTGGTACGACGCGGCAACCTGAAACTGACATTTCCCGACGGCACGACGATGGAGGTCGGCGACCGCACCGGCAAACCGGTCCACGTCCGGCTGAACAGCAAGCGCGCCCTGAGGGGGCTCGTCTTCGACCCGGCCTACTATCTGGGCCATTACTACGGCACCGGCGATATCGACCTCGTCGAAGGCGACATGTACGACCTTCTGGAGACGGTCTTCACCGGCAACCCCGACTTCAAGTATTACGACAGCCGCTGGAACCGGCTTTTGGAGCGGGTGCGCTATCCCTTGCGCTGGCTGCGGGAGAAAAACAGCATCCGGCGCTCGCGTGACAACGTCCAGCATCACTACGACCTCACGGGTGCGCTCTACGACCTGTTCCTGGACGAGGACAAGCAATATTCCTGCGCCTATTTCGAGACGCCGGAACAGAGCCTCGACGATGCGCAACTGGCCAAGAAGCGGCACATCGCCTCGAAGCTGACGATGGGGCGGCCGGGGCTTTCGGTTCTCGACATCGGCAGCGGCTGGGGCGGCATGGCGCTCTATCTCGCCCGCAATCTCGGCGCGCGCGTCACCGGCGTCACGCTCTCGGACGAGCAGTTCGCGGTATCGCGCAAGCGCGCGAAGGCCGTCGGCCTCGACGACGAGGTGCGCTTCCTGCTGGAGGACTACCGCAACGCGCCCGATACCTACGACCGCATCGTTTCGGTGGGCATGTTCGAGCATGTCGGGCGGCCGAACTACCTGACCTTCTTCCGCAAGGCGGGCTCGCTCCTGAAGCGGGACGGCGTCATGCTCCTGCATACGATCGGCAGGACCGACGCGCCGACGACCAACAACCCGTTCATCGAGAAATACATCTTCCCCGGCGGCTACATCCCGGCCCTGTCGGAGGTGATGCGGGCGGTGGAGAAATCGGGGCTCGCGATCACCGACATCGAGATCCTGCGGGTGCACTACGCCGAGACGCTGCGGCACTGGCGCCAGCGCTTCATGGCGCGCCGCGACGACGCCAAGGCGCTATACGACGAATGCTTCTGCCGGATCTGGGAATTCTACCTCGCCGCCTCCGAGAGCGCATTCCGCTGGCAGAACCTGGTGGTGTTCCAGTTGCAGCTTGCCCACGACCAGCAGGCCGTGCCGCTCACCCGCGACTACATCGAGCACGGCGAAGGCTGCCTGAAGGCCAGGGAGGGAGACGGCAAGGCGCGCGCCGGCGGCCCACGGAAATTCCCGCAGGAAGCCTCCATCTGAGGGCATCCGGGGGCGGCGGGAAAGTCGCCCCCTTTCTATTCCGCGGAACTGCTTCCCCTTTTGAAGAAGCGACCGATTCGCCTGCGAAGCCCGTCAAGGCTGCCGGAGCAAATCGGCGCTGCGGCGGGCTGATTTTTCGTCACTGTGGGCTTCGCGCACGGCAGCGGCTGTGGATAGGTCGAAGAGCGTGTCCAATCTCCCACGCACCGGGCGCGATTGCCGGCGGCACGAAGAGTAAGCTTGACCCTTGCGCGGCATGGAGTGAAAGCAGGACACTTCAATGCAGAATGGGATTCGGGAGATTCGGGCCAGATGAACGACGCCGTGCGAAAGCTTGCCAATCCGGGCCGCGACGATCTCGGGGCGCACCACCGCGAAGCACCGAGCAACATCGAGGCCGAGCAGGCGCTCTTGGGCGCGATCCTGGTCAACAACGACGCCTACTATCGCGTCTCCGATTTCCTCAAGCCGATCCATTTCCAGGAGCCGCTTCATCGCAAGATCTTCGAGCTTGCCGGCGACACGATCCGCATGGGCAAGATCGCGACGACGATCACGCTGAAAACGCATCTTCCGGCAGACGGCCGCGTCGGCGACCTGACGATCCCGCAGTATCTCGCCCGCCTTGCGGCCGAGGCCGTGACCATCATCAACGCCGAGGACTACGGCCGCGCGATTTACGATCTGGCGCTGCGCCGTTCGCTGATCACCATCGGCGAGGACATGGTCAACATCGCCTATGACGCGCCGCTGGACATGCCCCCGCAGAGCCAGATCGAAGACGCCGAGCGCCGCCTTTTCGAGCTCGCGGAAACCGGTCGCTACGACGGCGGCTTCCAGTCCTTCAACGACGCGGTCGCACAGGCGATCGACATGGCGGGTGCTGCCTTCGAGCGCGACGGATCGCTGTCGGGCATCTCTACCGGCATTCACTCGCTTGACGCCCGCATGGGCGGCCTGCAGCGCTCCGACTTGATCGTGCTCGCCGGTCGTCCCGGCATGGGCAAGACGTCGCTTGCCACCAACATCGCCTACAACATTGCCGCGGCGTACGAGCAGGAGGTGCAGGCGGACGGTTCGTACAAAGCGAAGAACGGCGGCGTCGTCGGCTTCTATTCGCTCGAAATGTCGTCCGAGCAGCTCGCCACCCGTATCATTTCCGAGCAGACGGAAGTGTCCTCGTCGAAGATCCGCCGTGGCGAAATCTCCGATGCCGATTTCGAAAAGCTCGTCGCCTGCTCGCAGATGATGCAGAAGGTGCCGCTCTTCATCGACCAGACCGGCGGCATCTCGATCGCCCAGCTTTCCGCCCGCGCCCGGCGCCTGAAGCGCCAGCGGGGCCTCGACTGCCTGGTGGTGGACTACATCCAGCTGATGACCGGCTCGGGCAAGTCGAACGAAAACCGCGTGCAGGAAATCACCCAGATCACCACCGGCCTGAAGGCGCTCGGCAAGGAACTGAACGTGCCGATCGTTGCGCTGTCCCAGCTCTCCCGTCAGGTGGAAAGCCGCGAGGACAAGCGCCCGCAACTCTCCGACCTTCGCGAATCGGGCTCGATCGAGCAGGACGCCGACGTGGTGCTGTTCGTGTTCCGCGAGGAATACTACGTCAAGAACGGCGAGCCGCGTGACGAGTTCGACCCGAAGTACGACGAGTGGAAACAGAAGTTCGAGAGCGTCAAGGGTACGGCCGACGTGATCATCGCCAAGCAGCGTCACGGGCCGACCGGTACGGTGAAGCTCGCCTTCCAGTCCGAGTTCACCCGGTTCACCGACCTCGCCGACCCGTCCTTCTCGCAATACGAGGAACACTGATCGGCTGGCCTTGCGGCCGATACAGTGCAGATCGCACCTCAGGCGCCGATGACGGCGCGCAAAGCTGCCGCGGTTGCGACGCCGACCGCCACCGCCGCCAGCAACGGCAGCCGCATGGCGGCAAGCGCCGTTGCGGCAGCGGCTGCGGTCTCGGCCGGCCCCGTGACGAAGGCGGTGGGCGCGATCACTGCCATCAGCACCGCCGGCGGGATGGCTTCCAGCGCGCGGCGCTGCCGCCCGCCGAGCTTGACGAAACGGATCAGCACCAGACCGCCGAGGCGCGTCGCCACCGTCGCGAGCGCCATCGCCAGGATCGCAGCCAGCGTATCCGGATCCATCGTCATGCCGGCACCGTCTCTGCGCGGCCGACCACGAGAGCGGCTGCGACGCCGGCGGCTGCCCCGGCGGCTATGTAGAGAACGCCCGGCAGCAGGGCATGCGTGATTACGGCAGCAGCCGCGCTGGCGGCAAGGACGGCGCCCGTCTCCCTGCCCTTCCAGAAGCCCATGACGAGCACGATGAAGACCGCGGGAAAGGCGAAGTCGAGGCCGGTCATGCGCGGATCGCCGAGGAAGGCGCCAAGCAGGGCGCCGCCGAGGCTCGCAAGGACCCCGACGGCGTAGAACGGGACGGCGGCGCCGGCATACCAGCCGGGCGTGAGCGGCCTCCTCGCCGCCCGCGCCTCGGCCATGGCCCAGATCTCGTCGGCCAGCAGCAGCATGGCAGCATGGCGGGAGGGGCCGGAAAAGGCACCCATCTTCGTGCCGAGCGAGGCTCCCATCAGCACATGGCGGATGTTGACCAGAAAGGCCGAGAGGCCGAGTGCCGCCCAGGAGGCCGGCTCGCTCCAGATCTCGAGCGCGACGAATTGCGCGCCGCCGGCAAAGACCAGCGCGCTCATGGCTGCCACTTCGGCCGCAGACAGCCCCTTGCCGGCCGCGACCGCGCCGAAGACCAGGCCGATCGGCATCACCGCCACGATCAGCGGCGCCATCGTCATCGTGCCCGCCTTGAAATCCTCGATAGATGCTTTTTCGCTCATCACCACGTACCACTCCGGATGCCATCAGAGGGGCACATCTAGGCGGGCGCAGCCACCCGGTCTTGAAGGAAAGTGATCAGCCGGCGCGAAAGGCGCCCGGTGTCACGCCCGTTCGCGCCTTGAAATGGCGGCTGAAATGGGCCTGGTCGGAAAAGCCGCAGCGATAGGCCACCTCCGCCGGGGCACAGCCGCGCCGCAGCAGCGATCTCGCCTCGCGCACGCGCTTGTCGGTCAGATAGGCATGCGGCGTGATGAAGAACTCACGGCGGAAGGCGCGGATCAGATGGGCGCGGCTGAGGCCGGCGACGCCGGCCAACTCCTCGAGCCCGATGTCGGCAGCGTAGTTCTGCTCGAGATAGTCCCGCGCCCGGTGGACGGCCGTGGCCTCGCGCGTCGCAACGGGTGCGATGATCGTGCTGCCGTGCCGTTCGAACATGGTGGCAAGCACGCCGTACATTCGCTCCTCGGCCTCCAGCGTGCCGCCGTTCTCCTCCAGCGTCCGGTGGGCACGATGGAAGGCGGGCGCGAGGGCCGCATCGTGCAACACGTGCCGGGAGAAGGACGGCGTTCCCGAAAACGGCCTTCCCGTCACGTCCTCGATGATGCCGGCGAGCAGGGCCGCATCCGGATAGATCATCCGGTAGCGATAGCCGCTGCCGCCCGGGGCGCCGTCGTGCATCTCGTCGGGGTTGATGAGGTAGAAATAGCCGGAACCGGCCTGCGAGCGCTCGCCGCGGATATTGCTGATCTGCGATCCGGCCTCGATGGCGCCGATGCTGAAGGTCTCGTGCGCGTGCGGCGGGAACTGGTGGGTGACGAAGGTCGCCGACAGGCACTCCATGCCCTTGAAGCGCGGATCGCGCCAGAAGCGCGAACGCTCGCCCCCTTCCAGCGGCATCGCCTCCAGCGCCTGTTCCTGTGAAATCGTATGCATGCCGATAGATTAACCGCGAAGCGGCCCACCGTCTTGCACGAAAGTGCTCCCAGTGCCGGCGCCTGGAAACGCCCTACGGCCGAAGGGCATCGATGTCGCACATCCGCGTCATCAGGGCGACCGCCTTCTGGACGCGGGCCACCTGGGCGTCGTCCATCATCGAGATGTCGAGCCGGTCGTGACAGCTGCTGACGAGCGCGCCCGCCTCGTCGGCGAGCGAGAGTCTGCTCGTGCATTGGAGGTGGTTGCCCCGCAGCACGAGCTGTCGCGCGGACGGATCGCCGGGCCGCAGCGGGTTCTTCCCGGCGATCAGGTCGTCGATCGATCCGTAGGCGACGGCGCCGTCGATCCGCTTCAGGTCCATCATCGTCAGCGAAAGAACCGCCCAGCCGCCAGGGGACTGGAGTGCCGATGTGGTGCGCACGCGGCATTCGTTGCCGCTCACCTCCAGCCGGGTCACGAGACGCGGAGCGTCGGGGTTGTCCAGGTTCGAGCGATAGATATCGGTGCGGCCGTCCCTGACCGGCTGTTCGCCGTCAAGGTCGAGGCCGAGCAGCGTCGCATAGGCGTCGCGCAGCTCCAGCGACGGGTCCGGCGTTTCCTGCGCGCGGAGCGGCCCGACGAACGACGCGGTGGCGAGAAGGAGCGCCAACGCGGCAGTGGCGATACGTCTTGGCATGCTCGCTGTTCAACCTCTCGATTTCTCAACCGCTGACTTGGCCTACACGCAAAACGGAGGCATACCCGACCATATCGCCTCAGAATTGTCCTTCGGCGCAAAGCTCTAGCGGAAATTCGCACAGACGCAATCCTGTTGCTGCCGGAAGCCGGAGACTGTATTCCAGAAATATGACGAACAACGGTTTTCCCTCCTCCGCGTCAGTCTCGTCGGACGATTTTCCCGGCGAAGAACCGGCACGTGTCACCATCGACCTCGGAGCGCTCGCCGACAACTGGCGCCTCATGGCCCGCAAATCGGGAAAGGCACGCACGGCGGCCGTGCTCAAGGCGAATGCCTACGGAACCGGGCTGGAGCCGGCTGCGCGCACTCTCTACCAGGCCGGCGCGCGCGACTTCTTCGTGGCGACCCCGCAGGAAGGCGCCGCCCTTCGGCCGCTGGTTCCCGATGGCAGGATCTACGTCCTCTCCGGCATGTGGGCCGGCTCGGAGCGGCTGTTCTTCGCCTTTGACCTCGTGCCCGTCATCGCGTCCAGCGAACAGCTTGCCGTCTTCATGGCGGCGATTTCCGAACATGGCGATCACCCTTGCGTCCTGCAGATCGATACCGGCATGAACCGTCTCGGGCTCACGGTCGCCGAGGCCGTCGCCCTTGCCGACGACCCGGCACGCCCCGCGAGCTTCTCGCCGGTGCTGATCATGAGCCATCTGGCCTGCGGCGACGAGCCCCTGCATCCGATGAACCGCATGCAGCTCGACCGCTTTCGCGCCGCCGCGAATGCCTTCCAGGGGGTCGAGGCGAGCCTTGCCAATTCCGCCGGCGTCTTTCTCGGGGCGGATTTCCACTTCGACATGACCCGCCCGGGCATTGCCGTCTATGGCGGCGCTGCGGTCAACGGCGAGCCCAACCCGATGAAGCCGGTCGTGAAGGCGGAGGCGCGGATCCTGCAGGTGCGCGAGGCGAAGATCGGCGAAGGCGTCGGCTACGGCGCCTCGGCACTGCTTTCCCGGGACAGCCGGATCGCGGTGGCTGCGATCGGCTATGCCGACGGCTACCTGCGCAGCCTCTCCAGCGCCGGCGTGCCGCTGCGCCAGGCGGTCGTCTCCGGCGCCAGGGGCTACCTGCACGGCCACCATGTCCCGCTGATCGGCCGCGTCACCATGGACCTGACCCATTTCGACGTGACCGACCTGCCTTCGGGCACAGTCCACGCCGGCGACTTCATCGAACTGTTCGGCCCGCACATGCCGATCGACGTCGTCTCGCGTGCCGGCGGCACGATTGACTACGTGCTTCTGACCAGCCTCGGCCCACGCTACCGCCGGGACTACATCGAGGCGGCGCGGTAGGAATTGTTCTCCCTGCGTGATAAGATCGCCGCAAATCGCGGAGGTAGGCATGTCAAACGCAAAGAAATCCATCGTGGTCGGCGATCATTTCGAGCTCTTCATCGACGAGCAGGTCAGCTCTGGCCGCTACAACAATGCCAGCGAAGTCGTCCGGGCCGGCCTGCGCCTGCTCGAGCGCGACGAACTGCAACTGAGCGAACTGCGGCGGCTGATCGACGAGGGTGACGCCGACGTCCGCGCGGGCCGCGTCCACGAATACGACACGGCCGAGAGTCTGCTGGAGGATATCGTCCGTCGGGCGGAGTCCGACCATTAACATTAAGCGGCGTCGCGTCGCCTATACCACGACGGCGCGGGCCGATCTGCGCGCCATCCACCGTTATATAGCGCAACAGGACCCGCTCGCCGCCGATCGTTTCGTTCTCGACGTCCATGCGAAGCTGCTCCAGCTTGCCGATCTCGGCCTTACCGGGGTCAAGCGGGACGAGATCAGCGCGGGATTGCGTTCTTTTGCCTATCGCGACCGGGCGGTATATTTCCGGCTGACTGATTCCCGTCTCCATATCATCCGCATCCTCCACGGCCGACAGGACCTGTCGCCTGACGACTTCACCGAAAGCGAGACCTGATGGCCAAGGCCCGGACCCAATTCGTCTGCCAGAGCTGCGGCACCATCCATGCGCGCTGGGTGGGCAAGTGCGACGCCTGCGGCGAGTGGAACACGGTCGTCGAGGAAGACCCGATGGGCGGCATCGGCGGCGGGCCGGGCAAGACGCCGAAGAAGGGACGCGTCGTCGCGCTGACCGCACTTTCCGGGGAGATCGAGGAGGCGCCGCGAATCGAGACCGGGATCGGCGAATTGGACCGTGTCACCGGCGGCGGCTTCGTGCGCGGTTCGGCCGTGCTCGTCGGCGGCGATCCGGGGATCGGCAAGTCGACGGTGCTGATGCAGGCTGCCGCCGCCCTTTCACGCAAGGGACAGCGCGTCATCTACGTCTCCGGCGAAGAGGCCGTGGCGCAGATTCGCCTTCGCGCCCAGCGACTGGGGGCGGCCGACACCGACGTGCTGCTCGCCGCCGAGACCAATGTGGAAGACATCCTCGCCACGCTTGCGGACGGCAAGCGCCCGGACCTTGCGATCATCGATTCGATCCAGACGCTGTGGAGCGATATCGTCGAATCCGCGCCCGGCACGGTGACGCAGGTTCGCACCGGCGCGCAGGCGATGATCCGGTTCGCCAAGCAGACGGGCGCCGCCGTCGTGCTCGTCGGCCACGTCACCAAGGACGGGCAGATCGCCGGCCCCCGCGTCGTCGAGCACATGGTCGATGCCGTGCTCTACTTCGAGGGCGATCGCGGCCACCACTACCGTATCCTGCGCACCGTCAAGAACCGCTTCGGCCCGACCGACGAGATCGGCGTGTTCGAGATGTCGGACAAGGGCTTGCGCGAGGTCGCCAACCCGTCCGAACTCTTCCTCGGCGAGCGCAACGAGAAGTCCCCCGGCGCCGCCGTCTTCGCCGGCATGGAGGGCACGCGCCCGGTGCTCGTCGAGGTGCAGGCGCTGGTGGCGTCGACCTCGCTCGGCACCCCGCGCCGTGCCGTCGTCGGCTGGGATTCGGCCAGGCTGTCGATGATCCTCGCTGTGCTGGAGGCCCATTGCGGCGTCCGTCTCGGCCAGCACGACGTCTATCTCAACATCGCCGGGGGCTTACGCATCTCCGAACCCGCCGCCGATCTCGCCGTCGCAGCCGCGCTCGTTTCGTCGCTGGCCGGCCTTGCCCTGCCCGCCGATTGCGTCTATTTCGGCGAAGTCAGCCTTTCGGGTGCCGTCCGGCCGGTCTCGCACACCGGCCAGCGCCTCAAGGAGGCGGAAAAGCTGGGCTTTTCACAAGCGGTCCTGCCCACGGGCTCGGCCGAACTGCCCAAGGGCAACGGCGGGCGCTGGCAGGAGATCGACAGCCTGCCGGACCTGGTGGCCCGGATTGCCGGCTCGAAGGGCGCGCTGATGCGCGGCGAGGACGGCGACTGAGGGGACGGGGATTGAGAGAACGACGATACGACAGGCCGCCGGTCCGGCGGGCTGCCGTGAAATTGGCAAAGCTTTGTGGAAACAGTTCGTTGCCGATGAACCGAATTGAGACGCCGCAAACGCGATCGGCTAGAGTGCCGCGACAAAACGCGTCCGGGTCGCAAGACATTCCTGGTCTGGAGTAAGACAAACATGCCCATCACTCTTCTCGACGGCATCGTCCTCGGCGTCGCGCTGTTCTCGGCGGTGCTTGCGATGGTGCGCGGCTTCTCGCGAGAGGTCCTGTCAGTCGCAAGCTGGGTCGGCGCCGCTGCGGCCGCCTACTTCCTCTATCCCGTGCTGGTCCCCTACGCCAAGGAATACACGACGAGCGACACGGTGGCGATCATCGGCTCGGCCGGGGTCGTGTTCCTGCTGGCGCTGATCATCATTTCCTTCATCACCATGCGGATCGCCGATTTCATCATCGACAGCCGCATCGGCGCGCTCGACCGCACGCTCGGCTTCCTGTTCGGCGCGGCCCGCGGCATCCTGCTCGTCGTCGTCGCCATGCTGTTCTTCAACTGGCTGGTGGCGCCGCAGCAGCAGCCGTCCTGGGTCGGCAGCGCCAAGTCCAAGCCGCTGCTCGACAACCTCGGCACCAGGCTGATCGCGCTGCTGCCGGAGAACGCCGACACCGAGATCCGCGACCGCCTGCTCGGCCGCAGCGCGCCTGCCGAAGGCACCGACACCCCGGCAGACGGCGCCGACGGAACCACCGGCCAGGCGCCCGCGACCGACGAAGAGCCGGCGGAAGACGCACCGGCCACGAACGGATGATGCACGGATGACAATGCAGGGCTGCCCCGCAATATTCGAAAGGGCGGCCGCAACGGAAATCTGGTAGAGTGACTTTCGCTGCCACTGAAGCCCTCGGACTTCGGTGGTAAAGTCGTTCAGGCTTCCATATATAGGCGTCGCGGTCGCGCAAGTGAGAGGACCGCGCCATGGCAGTTCCGGCCCGCGGGCCCGCTCCCTGCCTTCAGAGACACGAACATCGCGCAACCCCGTACCGTCCCGACCAAAGGCTTGCAGCACATGACCGAACTTTCCGTTTCCGACCACCGCTCCGAGCATGATGCGGACGGCGATACGCTGCATGAGGAATGCGGCGTCTTCGGCATTCTCGGGCATCCGGACGCGGCAACGCTGACCGCACTCGGCCTGCACGCCCTGCAGCACCGCGGACAGGAGGCGGCCGGCATCGTCTCCTTCGACGGGCTGCGCTTCCATTCGGAGCGCCGCATGGGCCTGGTCGGCGACCACTACACCGATCCGGCCACGCTGGCGAAGCTGCCCGGCAGCATGTCCATCGGCCATGTCCGCTATTCGACGACCGGCGAAGTGGCGCTGCGCAACGTCCAGCCGCTGTTTGCCGAACTCGAGGTCGGCGGCATTGCCATCGCCCACAACGGCAACTTCACCAACGGCCTGACCCTGCGCCGGCAGCTGATCGCCGGCGGCGCCATCTGTCAGTCCACCTCGGACACGGAAGTGGTGCTGCACCTGTTCGCCCGCTCCCGCTATACCTCGACCGGCGACCGCTTCATCGACGCGATCCGCCAGATGGAGGGCGGCTACTCGATGGTGGCCATGACCCGCACCAAGCTGATCGCCGCGCGCGACCCGACCGGCATCCGTCCGCTGGTCATGGGCGAGCTCGACGGCAAGCCGATCTTCTGCTCGGAAACCTGCGCGCTCGACATCATCGGCGCCCGGTTCGTCCGCGACGTGGAGAACGGCGAGGTCATCATCTGCGAGGTCCAGCCCGACGGCTCGATCTCGATCGACGCCCGCAAGGCCGGCAACGGCCAGCCGGAACGCCTCTGCCTGTTCGAATATGTCTATTTCGCCCGGCCGGATTCGGTGGTCGGCGGCCGAAGCGTCTACGTCGCCCGCAAGAACATGGGCATCAACCTCGCCAGGGAAGCCCCGGTCGAGGCCGACGTCGTCGTTCCCGTGCCCGACGGCGGTACGCCGGCTGCTCTGGGATATGCGCAGGAAAGCGGCATCCCGTTCGAATACGGCATCATCCGCAACCACTATGTCGGCCGCACCTTCATCGAGCCGACGCAGCAGATCCGCGCCTTCGGCGTCAAGCTCAAGCATTCGGCCAACCGGGCGATGATCGAGGGCAAGCGCGTGGTGCTCGTCGACGATTCGATCGTGCGCGGCACGACGTCGCTGAAGATCGTGCAGATGATCCGTGATGCGGGTGCCAAGGAAGTGCACATCCGCGTCGCCAGCCCGATGATCTTCTATCCGGACTTCTACGGCATCGACACGCCGGACAAGGACAAGCTGCTCGCCAACCAGTATACCGATATCAAGGCGATGGCCGAATACATCGGCGCCGATTCGCTGGAGTTCCTGTCGATCAACGGCCTCTACCGCGCCGTCGGCGGCGAGGACCGCAACGACGCCCGGCCGCAGTTCACCGATCACTATTTCACCGGCGACTACCCGACCCGCCTGCTCGACAAGGATGGCGAGACGATGGGTCGCAAGGTTTCCGTGCTCGCCAGCAACGGCTGAACCGGTCGGGACGGTTTTCAATTCGGCTCGAACATTCTAGAAGGCTGCGGGAACGCAGCCTTCTTTTTTGGGCGGCAACAGATGGGAAGAGAATGATGGACATCGACCTGAAGGGCAGGATCGCGCTGGTCACCGGCGCCTCGCGCGGCATCGGCTATTTCACCGCACTGGCGCTCGCGAAGCGCGGCGCGCATGTGATTGCCTGCGCGCGCACCGTCGGCGGGCTGGAAGAGCTCGACGACGCGATCAAGGCGGTCGGCGGCACGGCGACGCTGGTGCCCTTCGACCTTGCCGACATGACGGCGATCGACAAGCTCGGCGGCTCGATCTTCGAGCGCTGGGGCAAGCTCGACATCCTCGTCGCCAATGCCGGCGTGCTCGGCACGATCTCGCCGATCGGCCATGTCGAGGCGAAGGTGTTCGAGAAAGTGATGACCATCAACGTCAACGCCACCTGGCGGCTGATCCGCTCGGTCGAGCCGTTACTCCTGAAGTCCGACGCCGGCCGCGCGCTGATCCTGTCGTCGTCCGCAGCCCACAAGTGCAAACCCTTCTGGGGCCCCTACTCCGCCTCCAAGGCCGCCGTCGAGGCCTTGGCGCGCACCTGGGCCGGCGAGACGCAGCGCACGCCGCTGCGCATTCTCTCCATCGATCCCGGCGCCACCCGCACGGCGATGCGCGCGCAGGCCATCCCCGGCGAAGACCCGGCCACCGTGCCGCATCCTTCCGAAGTCGCCGAAACGCTGATGCCGCTCCTCGGCCCCGACGTGACCGAGACCGGCAAGCTCTTCATCGTCCGCGAGAAGAAGATCGTCGATTACCGGTTGCCGGAGTGAAAGAACGCGCCCTTGGCTCGCCTTGGTGTTGGCGATCGGTCATGGGTGCCGGATGCTGGACTGGACCTCGCGTCGGCGCGAATTTTGGGTGAACCATCTCTCCACCGTCATCCCGGCCCCCGAGCCGGGATCCAGCGGCGCCGCGTCGGCGGCGCGAAAAATGCTTTATCGCGCAAGGACTTGCGCGGCTGGATGCCGGCTCGGGGGCCGGCATGACGGAGAGTGGGACCGGCGCGCCCGTCGGAGGCCCCATCTCCACAAATCCGAATGCGCTGTACTCATATACCCCTCCGCGGGTGCCTCAGCCATTCGTCCGCGCGGCGGCCTGAACCGTGGCCGTCCCGCTGCCGTCCACCACCGTGCGAACCACGACCGACAGGCCGGGCGCCAGGCGGGAAACCTGTTCCTGGCCGGGGTCGATCGAGATGCGGACGGGGACGCGCTGGGCGACCTTGGTGAAGTTGCCGGTGGCGTTGTCGGGCTTGATGACGCTGAACTCCGAGCCGGCAGCCGGGGAGAAGCGCTCGACATGGCCGTGCAGTTGCAGGTGGTCGAGCGCGTCGACGGTGAAGGTCACCTTCTGGCCGGGCTGGATGCGGCTCAGCTGCGTCTCCTTGAAATTGGCGATGATCCAGGTGCCGTTCGGCACGACCGCCATCAGTTGGGTGCCGGCTGCGACGTATTGGCCGAGCTTGACGCCGACCTCGCCGACAGAGCCGTCCTGCGGGGCGGTGATGCGGGTGTTGGCGAGGTCGATCTCGGCGAGCTGGACGGCCGCCTTCGCCCCGTCGACGGCCGCCTTCAGCGAATCACGGTTGACGATGATCGACTGCAGGTCCTGCCGCGAGACCTCGAGCTGCGCCTTCGCCTGGTCGACGGCGGCCTGCGCCTGGTCGAGCGTGGTGCGGCTCTGCTCGCGGTCGCTTTCGGCCATGATGCCCTTGGCGGCGAGATTCTCCACGCGGGTCGAGTTTTCCCTGGCGCGCCGCAGGGCGTAGGTGGCGCTGTCAACGGCCGCCTCGCTGGCACCGATCTTGGCAGTGGCCGACTTCTCCTGCTGGATCGAATTGGTCAACGCGGCTTCCTGCGCGGCCTGCGTCGCCTTCGCCTGCTCCACCTTCTGGCTGAAGATGCGGTCGTCGAGCCTCGCGAGCAGCTGACCGGCCCTGACGTGCTCGAAGTCCTTGACCGGGACCTCGACGATGTAGCCGGAGAGCTGCGGGCTGATCAGGGTGACGGAGCCGCGCACATAGGCGTTGTCGGTCGTCTGTACTGCGCTCTGGAACGGCGGCAGGTCCCAGGCATAGAGGACGAGGGTGACGCCGGAGACGCCGATGGCGACGGCGGCGGCGGAGGCGATATTGGTGATGAGCTTCTTCATGGTCGTTTCTCGGGTGTGTGCGTGGTCGCGACCGGCCGTCAGGCCGTCGCGGGATCCTGCTGTGTGCGGATCCTGATGGTGTCGAAGGCCAGGTGCAGCACCAGGCAGATGGCGGCGAACAGCGAGAGCGCGGCGATCAGCACGAACACGTCGTTGTAGGCCAGCACGTTGGCCTCGCGCGTGATCTGCTGGGCGAGCATGCTGGTGCCCTCGACGTTGAGCAGCGCCCTGTCGGTCAGCCTGTGGCCGTAGGTCGCCGAAAGCTGGCTGAGGCGGTTGGCGACGACCGGGTCGGTAAGCGTGATCGACTGGGCGAGCACGTTGGAATGAAACTTCTCGCGCAGCGTGATCATCGTCCCGAACACAGCCGAACCGAGTTGCCCGCCGATGTTCTGCGTCGCCAGGAAGACGAGGATGAAGGTGAGGAAGTGGTTCGGTCCGCGCTTGAACGCCTCGGCTATGCCCTTTGCCATCGCCGGCGGCAGGAACATCGCGCTGGCAAGGGCCATGAGCGCCTGGCTGACATAGATGTCGTGCGGGCGGGTCAGGTTGGTGGCGTGGCTGTCCATGAAGGCGCCGACGGCGATCAGCAGCAGGCAGACGAAGTGGATATAGGGCTCGCGTCCCGGCCGGTTCAAAAGCGCGCAGGCCACGCCGCCGGTGACGGCCGCCAAAGCGATGACGACGTAGAGCCCGGTCAACTGGTCGCTCTGGAGGCCGAGCACGAGGAAGAAGTTGGTGGCCGCAGCCGTCTGCTCCGTCAGAAGCAGCCTGAACAGCAGCAGCACGGCGGTGAAATGCAGCATCGACGGGCTCAGCAGCCAGCGGAAATCGATGAAGGGCTGCTCGCGGTTCAGGTCGATCACGATCGCAAGCGTCAGGCAGACGATGGAAAGGACCAGCAATTCGCCGAGCCAGGGGGCCTCGAACCACCAGTAGAGCCGGCCGGTCGACAGCACGACCGCCATGGAACCTAAGCCAAGGGCAATCAGCGGATAGCTTATGAAATCCAGCCGCTCGATGGCCCGGATCCGCGGCGGCGAGGTCAGCGGCAGCAGGTAGATTGCACCGAAGCTCGCCATGGCGAGCCCGAGCTCGAAGATGTAGAGCCCGTGCACGCCGCCGAGATCGAAGAGCGTGGGGAACGTGATGCGGGTGAGCGAGGGCATCACCGCGATCAGGGTCAATGCGGCGGGAATGCCGTAGCGAAGTTTCTTCTCCGGCGGCAGCTTCTCGATCATGTAGAGGAAGCCGAGGCTCGAAAGGGGGGCTGCGGCGAAGCCTGCGACGAAGCGCACGGCGATCGCGCCCGAAAGGTCGGTGACGAACAGGTGCAGGATGCAGACGAGCATGAAGAAGAGAATGCTGCATTCCGCAAACCGGCGCAGGCCATACTGGTTGCGCACCTTGACGAGGGCGATCGACAGGCTGACGTTCGGGGCCAGGTAGGCGGCGATCAGCCAGGCAGCCTCGTTCTGCGTGGCGCTGTAGGCGCCCTGCAACTGCGGCAGATTGCCGGCGATCATGTTCATGCCGAAACCCTGCGTCAGAAGCAGGAGCGCGGAAGCGACGAAATAGGGGTAGGACGGCAGATTCGGAGACGGGTTCTCGACGGACGCGGCCGGGGGTTCGGGGATGGCATCGGCGGGTACTTCGGCGCGCCCGGCAATCCGCACCGGCGGGTCGTCATTCGCAGCGACGGGGGCGGCGGCGGGACCAGTGGCCGGGATCGTGCCGGACGGGGCACCGACGGTGCGGCTCTCCCCGTCGTTTCTGATGGCGGTGCGCATCGCTACACGCCTTCCCGGCAGGAGGTCGTGGCACAACTGGAAATCCGCTGCAGGACGCGCACGGCGGTGGCGATGTCCTTCTCGCTGACATCGGCCAACAGGTCGTGGCGCAGGTCCTGGGCGAGCGCGACCATCTCGTCGGCCGCCTTTTCGCCTTCGGGCGTCATGACGATCTGCTTGGCGCGGCGGTCGCCCTGAACGTTGCGGCGTTCGATGAAGCCCTGCTTCTCCATGCCGTCGAGCAGGCGCACCAGCGTCGGCGTCTCGATGTCGAGCTCGTCTGCCAGTTCGCGCTGGTTGAGCCCCGGCGTCCGGCGCAGGATCAGAAGCGTGCGCGCCCGCGACAGCGTCACCCCCCTCGCCCGCACGCGCGCATCGAACAGCGCCCGCATCTTCCTTCCGGCGCGGGAGAGTTCTTCAAGGACGACGTCCCGGGGGGTCTCTGCTGACATTTCTTAGCTCAACCATAATTAGCACACTAGTAATTACCGTGTTAAATAACATCGTCGGGCCGGGAGTGCAACCCGGCGAGAGTTGCGTTTACGCAAGGCTGGGACGCGACGAGCGCATGCCGCGCGGAATCCGGCGCGGTCGCGGGTGAACTGGTCGCGCCCGTCGGCGTCGGCGGAAATCAACGATGTCGCAGTTGACCGCTTTTGCGAATGTGCAAGCATGTTCCCGTGTCAAATTGCGGGGGGGTCTTCAAATGCTCAAGTATTGCCTTGTCACAATCGCCGTGCTTGCGGCTTCCTTGGTACCAGCCAAGGCGCAAGACAACGCTCTCACCGGTGATGAGGCGTACGCGATCGCCAAGGACGCGTACGTCTATGCCTATCCGCTTATGCTGACCAACGCGACGCTGCAGAAGCTGAGCAACTTTTCCGAACCCGTCGAAGGCGATGCCTTCGGGCCGCCCAATCAGTTCCATCATGTGCGCCAGTTCGCGGATCCGGACGCGAAGGTCGTTATCCGCACGAATGTCGACACGCTCTACTCCGCCGCTACCCTTGACCTGAAAAGCGAGCCGATGGTTCTGTCCGTGCCCGCGACCGATCGTTACTTCATGCTGCCGATGCTCAGCCTCTGGACCGACGTGTTCGCCGTGCCCGGAACGCGCACGACCGGCAGGAACACAGCGAGGAACTTCCTGGTCACGGGCCCACAGTGGAGCGGCGACGTGCCGGCGGGTCTCGAAGTCATCAAGAGCCCGACCCGCCATGTCTGGATCATCGGCCGTACGCAGACCAATGGCGTTGCCGACTACGAGACCGTCCACAAGGTCCAGGACGCCATGAAACTCGTGCCGCTCTCGGCCTGGGGCAAGAGCAGTTACATCCCGCCCAAACATGAAGTGAACCCTGCCATCGACATGAAAGCGGACCCGCCGAAGGTTGTCGATGGCATGGACGCCAGGATCTTCTTCGGCCGCTTTGCCGATCTTCTTGGCGATAACCCGCCGAACCAGATCGACTATCCGATGGTCCATCGCCTCGAGCGGATCGGCTTCAAGGTCGGCGACAGCTTTGACCTTGCGTCTGTCCCGGCCGACATCCGCCAAGCAATCGAGCGCGGCTATGCCGACGGTCGGGCGCTGGTGCTCGCCGAAGGTCAAAAGGCGGCCGGAATCGGCGGCAAGGGATGGGTCTACACCCTTCGAAGCGGCGCGTATGGCGCGGACTACCTGTACCGCGCCGCGATCGCGCAATGCTGCGTTGGCGAGAACCTGCCGCAAGATGCGGTCTATCCGGCACTGTCCAGCGACAGCGAAGGCCGGGCGCTGGACGGCAGAAGCAACTATGTCCTGCATTTCGACAAGGGGGACTTGCCGCCGGTGGACGCATTCTGGTCGGTGACCGCCTACGACAGCAAAGGCTATTTCATTCCGAACCCGCTGAAGCGGCAGGCGATCGGAGATCGCGACAAGCTCGTTGCCAACGCCGACGGATCCGTCGATCTCTATGTCCAGGCTGAATCGCCCGGCACGGACAAGGAAGCCAACTGGCTGCCGGTCGACAAAGCACCGTTCACCCTGTTGATGCGCCTCTACTCGCCGCGCGAGACGTTCCTGGAAGGCGGATGGGAGCCGCCGGCGGTCGTCAGGCGCTGAGATTTCCTCCACCCGACGCGAAGTGCATGACGATGTGGATGCGAGGCGGAGCTAGCGTCCGTCGCGGGCCTCGGGCTCGTCCTCTTCCTCGCCGGGGAAATGGTTTTCCACCGAGGTGTCTGCCGAAGGCCAGCCGCCATATTTGCGGTACCAGGCGCGGGCGCCGAAGGGCAGCGAGATGAGATAGATCGCGACCGTCACCACCATGGTCTCCCAGGTGAAGCTCATCAGGGTGGCGACATAGATGACGACGATCAGCATCACCGGCAGGACGAGATCCCGGCGAATGCGGCTGCCTTCGGACTTGCCCGACCAGACCGGCACGCGGCTGACGAGGAGGAAGGCGATCAGCACGGTATAGGCAGACGAGACCAGGGCGAAAGGCAGGCTTGGAGCGAGGCCCAGGAAGCCGACATAGACCGGCAGCAGCACCAGCATGGCGCCGGCCGGTGCCGGCACGCCGACGAAATATTCCGACTGCCAACTGGCCTTGGTTTCGCGCTCCGACATGACGTTGAAGCGGGCGAGCCGCAGGCCGGCGGCGATCGCGAAGATCAGGGCGGCGATCCAGCCGACCGAGCGCGCCTGGTCGAGGATGAACACGTAGAGTACCAGCGCGGGTGCGACGCCGAAATTGACGATGTCGGCCAGAGAATCCATCTGCACGCCGAATTTCGACGAGGCTTTCAGCAGCCGGGCGACCCGGCCGTCGATGCCGTCGAGGAAGGCTGCGAGCAGGACCATGCCGACGGCGAGCTCGTAGCGGTTCTCGAAGGCCAGGCGAATGCCGGTCAGCCCTGCGCAGATCGCCAGAATCGTGATCATGTTCGGAATGATCACCCTGAGCGGAATCTGCCGCAGGCGCGGCCCGCGCGCCTCGTCGTTGGGGCCGTTCGGGTCGTAGGGGTGAAACGGCGTCTTCATCTCGGCTCGCTTTGCTGACAGAACAGGGGCTGGCAGGTCAGGAACTGGCAGAACACGGGCTGGCAGAACTGGGCGCACGAATTCTCGTTTCGACGAAACAGAAGAACCGGAATCGTGCGATCCGCGCCGCCTGTCAACCCCGGCGCCCCAGAACCGGTCCCTTCGCCGTGCCGAATTCGGCCAGCACCGTCTCGCCGGCAATCGCCGTCTGGCCGACGGCGACGCGCGCTTCCGCACCGGCCGGCAGGAAGACGTCGAGGCGCGAGCCGAAGCGGATCAGGCCGAAGCGCTCGCCGGCCTCCAGACGATCGAAGGTAGAGGTCCAGCAGACGATGCGGCGGGCGACGAGGCCCGCGATCTGGACCACGCCGATCTCGCCATGGGCGGTGTCGATGACGAGGCCGTTGCGCTCGTTCTCCTGGCTCGCCTTGTCGAGTTCGGCATTGAGGAAGCGGCCGGCGCGATAGGCGATGCGGCGCACGCTGCCGCGCATCGGCGAGCGGTTCACATGGCAGTTGAAGACGTTCATGAAGACGGAGATGCGCAGCATCGGCTCGGAGCCGAGCTCCAGCTCGAGCGGCGGCGTCACCATGGCGATGGCCGAGACGCGGCCGTCGGCCGGGCTGATGACGAGATCGGGATCCTGCGGGGTGACGCGCTCGGGATCGCGGAAGAAATAGGCGCACCAGGCGGTCAGCACGAAGCCCAGCCACATCAGCGGCTCCCACAGGAAGCCGAGGATGACGGACACCACGAAGAAGATGGCAACGAATTTCCAGCCGTCACGATGGACCGGAACCAGCGTGTTGCGCACCGTATCGACCAGACTCATGCCATTTCTCCGTTTCAAGTGCCCTGCAACTAGCGCGAAACCGCGGCCGGGGCAATGTGCGTGGCATGATGCGGCGGGGCATATGAAAGGAACACCCCTCCCCACCCTCCCCACAAGGGGGAGGGCTTAACCCGCCGCTCCATTGTAGTTCCACATTGGGCAGACGGATGCGGCGCGTCTTCTCCCCCCGTGTGGGGGAGATGGCCGGCAGGCCAGAGGGGGCGGCTCCAGATGCAATTGCCCTTCATTGAGCCGCCCACCGGCGCAGCGAAAGAAAGCGCCGGACATCCGAAGCCTCAGCCGAAGCCCTTCTCGCACAGGGCCTTCAGGTCCGCAGGCGACAGCCGGTCGAGGCCCAGATCGGGCAGGAGATCGTTCTGTGCGGCGAGATCCTGCCCCATCGTGCCGGAAAAGAGCGCGATGCCGGCGTCGTGCAGTGGCGTGGGGCGGCCGGAGATCCGTCCCAGCAGGCTCGTCGGCACGAGGCCGAAGGGCACGTCCTCGTGGATGTAGCGGCTGTCAACGGTCGACGGACCGAAGCCGCCCCGTCCCTCGCGATGCATCTGCTGGTTCATCTCGGCAACCGACGCCATGGGGACGTGGAAGGACAGGGAGAAGTGCTCCCTGACCGTGCGCACCGACAGGCCGAAGCTTCCGGCGATCGCCAGCCGCTCGGCGTCCAGCGCCTCGATCAGGCCTCCGACGCAGGGCGTCACGTGCTCGCCCTGCCCCCATTTCTCGCCCTTCTCCATGCGGGTCAGGTTGAGCAGGGCGATGGCGAGATGGTTCTGCGGGTTCAGGTTGGAGAGCGCGATCGCCAGCATTCCGTCGCGCTCGACGAAGTGGTCGCCGAACAGGGTCGTGCAGAGCGACTTGCCAAGGGCCGCCTCGCTCTTCGGCAGGGTAGCGAAATCGATTTTCTCGCGCACCGTATTGACGATCACGCTTACGAGATCCGGCTGCTGGCGGCCGGTCAGGAGCGTCGTTCCCCACAAGATGATCGGCAGCTTCAGGCCGCGTTCGGCACAGCGCTTCGACAGATAGAGCGCACCGAACGAACTGTGCGAACTGACGATGACCGGCTGCCCCGGGCGCAGGTGCGGCAAGGCCTGGTCGAAGGCCAGGCGGTGGCCGTTGGTCGGCAGCGCGATGACGACGGCATCCGCCCCCGACACCGCTTCCGCGCAGTCTTTTGCGACCGCCACCCTGCCCTCGAATTCGACCGCACCGGTTGCGACCAGCGGGGCGCCGGCTGCAAGCCTTTCCGTCCGCGTGCCCGACGGCGACCACAGGACGGGCTCATGCCCTGCCTTGGCCAAAAAAGCGGCCATACCGAAGGCGATCGATCCGGATCCCAGAATTGCAATGCGCATGACGTTTCTTCCTGTCTTTTCGGTCTGTGGAACAAGGGCTGCCGGTCGTGGCTACATGTATTTGGTCGGCAGCGCGGTGGTGAATTTCATCTCCTCCATGGCGATGGAAGAGGAAAGATCGGAAAATTCCAGTCGGTTGATGAGGTTCTGGTAAACTTGGTCATAGACCTCGATGTCGGGAACGACGACCCGCAGCAGGTAGTCGGTCTCGCCCGTCAGCCGGTACGCCTCCATGATCTCCGGAATGTCGCGGATCTCCTTGCGGAAGGCATCCAGCCACACGGAATTGTGGCGCGGCACCTTGATGGCGATGAAGATCGTCATTCCGACGTTCGCCATGCGCCTGTCGACCAGCGCGACGCGGCTGCGAATCAGCCCCATGTCTTCCATGCGCTTGATGCGGCGCCAGCAGGGCGTGTGCGACAGGCCGACTTCGTTTGCAATGTCGACAACGGACTTGTTCGTGTCCTGCTGGAGAATATCGATGATCTTTCTGTCGATCTGGTCGAACATGCTGTCTCCGTTCATTTCGCCCGACCTTCGTCCCGCGAAGCGGTTTTCCCCAACCGGCACTTTTTGCGCCAAATTCGTTCTTCCCTTGCGCCGGATCCTCGACGAAATTCGCCGCCGAACGACGCAACACCGGGTCGGCTGTCTTCTTCATTGATCAAGAAAACGACGGCGCTGTAAAGTGTCAAAAAAGCAGGCAGTAGAGTGAAAATTTACGCAATGACGAATTTCGGTATTTTTGTCCCACCAAAGCGGCAAAATTGTAGGACAATAATGCCGATGCTTCGCCGACAAAGTGTAAAAACGCAATTTCACCGCATCCGCCCTGTCCTATCGTTTCTCCAGTCAGTAACAATGAGACGGAAGAAGCGCATGAAGAGGATTGGCTTGATAGGCGGCATGAGCTGGGAGAGCACCGCGGTCTACTATCGCCGCGTCAACGAGCAGGTTCGCGACAGGCTTGGTGGATTGAATTCCGCCGATGTGGTTTTGCGATCCCTAAATTTTGAGGGTATCGTGGCGCTCCAGAAGGCCGGGGCGTGGGACAAGGCAGCCGACGCGCTCGGCCAGGTCGCAAGAGAATTGGAGGGCGCAGGCGCGGACATGATCCTGATCTGCACCAACACGATGCATCTGCTCGCCGACGAGGTCCAGGCCAGCGTCGGCATCCCGCTGGTCCACATCGCCGACGTGACCGGCGCGGCGGTGGTCGCGGCCGGCTGCCGGCGCCCGCTGCTGCTCGCCACCCGCTACACGATGGAGCAGGAATTCTATCGCCAGCGGCTGAAGCAGGCGTTCGACATCGATGCGGTCGTTCCGGACGCAGCCGACCGGCAGGCCGTACACGACATCATCTTCTCGGAGCTCTGCTGCGGGATCGTCAGGCCGAACTCCAAGGAGCGCTACATCCAGGTCGTCGAGGCCGGCAAGGCGGCAGGCGCCGACAGCGTCATCCTCGGATGCACGGAGATCGGCCTGCTGGTCGGCCCGGACGACTTCGACATCCCGACATTCGATTCCACGCTGCTGCACGCGGACGCGGCCGTCGATCTTTCGCTCACGACAGGCATTGCCAAGGCCAGACCGGTTGGCCAACCTGCCGGGGTGCATTAGCGCAGCAGGCCGCGGGCCAAGCCCTGGACAGAGGGCGACCGGGAAAACTTCAACAGGAGAGAGACATGACAGACTTCACGCAGACCCGCCGCTCCACGCTCAAGCTCTTGGCCGCCGGCACCGGCATCCTGGCCGCGCCGTCGATCATCCGGCCGGCCTTCGCCCAGGAGAAGGTCGTCAACATCACGACCTACGACAAGTTCGTCCCGCAGGAATTCATCGACCAGTTCCAGAAGGACACCGGCATCGAGGTCCGCATCCGCCTGACCGATGACCAGGGCAAGCAGTACAACCTGTTGTCTGCGGAAGGCAGCGCCCCCTCCACCGACATCGTCACCGTGACCGGCCACCGCCTGTCGCAGTTCATCAAGGCCAAGCTGCTGGCACCGCTCGACACCGGCCGGCTGAAGAACTGGAGCAACCTGGCCTCGGCCTACAAGGGCGCGCCGCAGCTCACCGTCGACGGCTCGACCTATGGCGTGCCGCTGCTCGCCGGCTTCGAGGGCCTGGCCCGCAACACCGAATACACCAAGGCCTCCGACAGCTGGTCGATCATGTTCGACGAGGAATACAAGGGGCTCACGACCTACATCATCTCCGACTTCCTCTCCGTCACCATGCTCTACCAGGGCAATGACGGCGACTACGTGATCTACGAGGGCAAGCCGGAGGAGGCGCAGGCCGCCACCGACAAGGCGCGCGATTTCCTGATCGAGAAGAAGGGCCAGGTGCGCAAGTACTACGACGCCGGCTCCGAGGTGCAGCAGATGCTGGTCAACGAGGACGCCTATGTCGCCCAGGCATGGTCCGGCCCGGCCGCCAAGCTGATCATGGACGGTCACCCGATCGAGCTGACGGTACCGAAGGAAGGCACCTACGGTTTCCTCTACTCGTTCAACGTCGTCGAAAACGCGCCGAACGCCGAGGCCGCCTACACCTTCCTCGACGCCATCCTCTCCTCGCCGGAAATCGGCGCCGCGATGACCCGCCAGTCCGGCTTCGCCTCCGCCTTCGCCGGCGTGGAAAACGTCCTGAACGACCGCGAACGGGCGGCCAATGCGCTTCCCGCCGAGCAGATGGAGCGCATCAAGTTCTTCTCCCCTCTCAACCGCGACATGAAGAACGACATGGTCGACAAGGCTTCGGCTGAAATCAAGGCCGCCTGACCGGGCCGTCCCGACACCCAACGCAAGGAACCGGCCCACTCGGGCCGGTTCGACCAAGAGCTTGTCCAGAGCCGGGAACAGAGAATGGCAGAAAGCATAATGACACCGAGCCGAAAGACGTCGCCCGCTTCCGCGCCCCGCTATTCGGGATGGATCGGGCGCCTTGCCGGCAACCCGATCTATGCGGGAACGATCGGCCGCATCGCCAACAGCCGGGCCGTGCGCCTGACCATCCTGCTCGGCGTGCCGCTCGTCTGGATCGCAGCCCTGCATATCGGCCCGATCTACCAGATGCTCCGCATCAGCCTGCTGGAAAACTACCCGGCCGCGGCGGACGGGCAGAACGCCTACACGCTCTCGAACTACCGGCTGTTCTTCGAAGAGCCGCTCTATTTCATCCCCTTCATCCGCACCCTCATCTTCGCCGCCGTCGTGACGCTCTGTACGCTCCTGATCGTCTATCCGGTCGCCTATTATGTCGCCAAGGTGGTCAAGCCGAAGAACCGGGTGCGGGCGCTGCTGCTCCTGCTCATTCCGTTCTGGGCAGGCGAGCTCATCCGCACCTTCTCGGTGATCATGCTGCTCGCCAACCGCGGCGCGGTGAACGTGCTCCTGCGCGAGATCGGCCTGATCGACCGTCCGATCCCGATGCTCTACACCTATTTCTCGCTGAGCTTCGGCGTCGTCTACCTGATCGCGCTGTACATGCTGCTGCCGCTCTACTCGGCGATCGAGAAGATCCCGCCGCAGTTGATCCATGCCGCCGACGACCTCGGTGCCGGGCCCTGGCAGCGTTTCCGCCGGGTGATCCTGCCGCTCTCCAGGGACGGGATCGTGTCGGGCTGCAGCCTGGTCTATCTCACCACGGTCGGCGTGTTCGCAGCACCCTTGCTGCTCGGCGGCCCGGAGACCGTGATCTTCCCGGAAGTGATCGCAACGCTCTTCCACGGTTCCAACGACAAGTGGCCGGAAGGGGCTGCGTTCTCGATCATTATGCTCGTGGTCTCGCTTTCGACCGTCGGGCTGTTCATGAAGATCGTCGGCGGTCGCTCCGTCCGGCTGATGTGAGGGCAGCATCCATGCGCCACTATTTCAACGACCTCCCCAAGACTGCGCTGACGGCCGGCTACTGGCTGTTCGTCGCCTACCTGCTGCTGCCGCTGACGCTGATGATGTCGATGAGCTTCAAGGACGCGAACTTCATCGCCTTCCCGATCCAGGACTGGACGCTTCGGTGGTATGGAGTTGTGCTGCAGGACCGGCAGTTCCTCGACGCCGTCGCCTATTCCGCCTTCATCGCCTTCGCCACCACCATCTGCGCCACCGTGATCGGCGTCTGGATTGCGCTGGTGGTCGCCAACGAAGGTATCTGGGGGCGGGCGGCGATCTTCGCGCTCGCCTGCCTGCCGGCGGTCGTGCCGGGCCTGATCAACGCGATCTCGATGCGCATCTTCATCCGCGTGATCGACCTGCCGACCGGCACGGCGGCGATCATCCTCGCCCACACCGTGCATGCCGTGCCGTTCGTGGTGATCATGGCGCTGACCCGGCTGCGCTCGATGCCGAGGAACCTGACGGATGCTGCCCGCGACCTCGGCGCCGATCCCTTCATCGCCTTCGTCCGGGTGACCATCCCCTACCTGATGCCGGCGCTGCTCGGCGGCATGATCTTCTGCGTGCTGACCAGCATCGACGACTTCGTGCGCACCTTCTTCCTCGGCGGCTACAAGCCGACGCTGCCGATGCTGATCTTCGCCAAGGTGCAGGGGGGCATGTCGCCCCAGATCAACGCCATGGCGACGATCGTCCTCATCGCCACCGCCCTCATCGGCCTCTATGCCGAATATCTTACCCGCCGCGCAAGGAAATGACGATGCAGCCAGTCGTGCACTTCAAGAACGTCAACAAGTACTACGGCTCAGCGCTGGCCGTCGAAAACCTCGACCTGTCGGTGGAGCCCGGCCAGTTCGTCACCCTGCTCGGCCCGTCGGGTTGCGGCAAGTCGACGACGCTCAGGATGCTCGGCGGTTTCGAGGACCCCTCCTCCGGCGAGATCTTCCTCGACGGCAAGCCGATCACGAGGCTTCCGCCGAACAAGCGCAACGTCAACATCGTGTTCCAGGACTACGCGCTGTTCCCGCACCTGACGGTCAGCCGCAACATCGCCTTCGGGCTGGAACTGAAGGGGCTGGCGTCAGATGCGATCCACAAGCGCACCAGCGAACTGCTGTCGCTCGTCAAGCTGCAGGATTTCGCCGACCGCATGCCCGACCAGCTTTCCGGCGGCCAGCGCCAGCGCGTGGCGCTGATGCGGGCGCTCGCCCCCAATCCGCACGTGCTGCTGCTCGACGAGCCGCTCTCGGCGCTCGACGCCAAGCTGCGCCAGCAGATGCAGATCGAGCTCAAGTCGATCCAGCAGACGACCGGCAAGACCTTCATCTTCGTCACCCACGACCAGGAAGAAGCCCTGACCATGTCGGACGTGGTCGTCGTCATGAACAAGGGCCGCATCGAGCAGATGGGCGCGCCCGACACGCTCTATTCGCGCCCGCAGAGCCGTTTCGTCGCCAACTTCATCGGCGAGAGCAATTTCCTCGAAGCGAACGTCACCGCCGTGCACGGCACTGTCGCCACGCTCGACTGGGACGGGCATGTCATCCATGCCGACGTGAACGGCAACCGGGTCGTCGCGGGCGACCGGACGACCGTCGCGCTGCGGCCGGAATCGCTCTACTGCCTCCCTGAAAAGCCCAAGGACAGGCTGGCGCTCGAAGGCCACATCGAACGCCGCGTCTTCAAGGGCGCCCACAGCTCGCTCACCGTGCGGCTCACGAACGGCAAGGAACTCGTCGTGCAACTCGACCCGGTGGCGCTGTCGCAGCTTCATTCGGACGACGTCTGGATCGGCTGGCGCGAACAGGACGCCGTGCTTCTGCGCGACTGAGGGCCGACACGCAGGCAGACACGACCGCACCGGCCGCCCGCGGACGGCCGGACCGACCCGCATTGGACAAGGACAGGACAGACGATGACAAGCGCACAGGACCCGAGGCTCGCCGAGCTCAATGCGAGGGTGAAGCAGGATCTCGAATACCTGAACTTCCCGCCGGCCAACTGGAGCAAGCCTGTCGGCACGGAGGTCGGCCAGGACGTCAGCGACGCCGTCATCATCGGCGGCGGCATGTGCGGGCTGGTCGCCTGGCTCGCGCTGACGCGCGCCGGCATCCGCAACCTGCGCATCGTCGATCGCGCGCCGAAGGGCGCGGAGGGTCCCTGGGTGACCTATGCCCGCATGGAGACGCTGCGTTCGCCGAAGAACCTGCTCGGCCCGGCGCTCGGCATGGCCTCGCTCACCTTCCGCGCCTGGTACACGGCGCTCTTCGGGGTCGCCGCCTGGGAGGAGCTCTACCGCATCCCGCGCCCGATGTGGATGGACTATCTCAACTGGTACCGCGACGTCCTGTCGGTTCCGGTCGAAAACGGCATCGACGTCACGCGCGTCATCCCCCGCGACGACGGCCTGCTGGAGCTAGAGATCGCCGGTGGCGAGCGCCCCTCGATCGTCACCCGCAAACTCGTCATGGCGACCGGCCGCGACGGGCTCGGCGAGCCGGCCATTCCGGATTTCGTCGCTCCCCTCACCCGGCTGAAGACCTGGGGCCATTCCGCCGACATGATCGATTTCGCCGCTCTGAGGGGCAAGCGGGTGGTGGTGATCGGCGTCGGCGCCTCGGCGGTCGACAATGCGGCCGAAGCGCTGGAAGCGGGCGTCGGCGAAGTTCGCCTGCTGGCACGGCGCAAGTCGATGCCGACCATCAACAAGCTGATGGGCATCGGCTCCTACGGCGTCACGGCGGGGTTCCCGAAGATCGAGCCGGCATGGCGCTGGCGGCTGATGGACTACGCCACCAAGCAGCAGACGCCGGCGCCGCACAATTCGACGCTGCGCGTCAGCCGCCATCCGAACGCCTATTTCCATTTCGACTGCGGCATCAGGTCGATGCGCGAGGAGGACGGCGAGGTCGTCATCACTACCAACAAGGGCCGGATCTTCCGCACCGACTTCGTCATCCTCGGCACCGGCTTCAACGTCGATCCGCTGGCGCGCGCCGAACTCGCGCCGTTCCAGGACCGGATCGCCTGCTGGGAAGACCGCTACACCCCGCCCGAAGGCGAGGAGAACGCCCCGCTCGGCCGCTTCCCCTGGCTGGAGGAGGACTTCTCATTCACAGAGAAGGAGCCGGGTACCGCACCCTGGCTGAAGGACATCCATTGCTTCAACTACGGCTCCTCGATGAGCCTCGGCAAGGTCAGCGGCGACATTCCGGCGATCAGCGAGGGCGCGCTGTGGCTCGCCCGCGGCGTGTCCGCCTCGCTGTTCATCCGCGACATCGACCACCACTGGCAGGAACTGCTCGCCTACGAGAAGCCGGAACTGGACGGCTCGGAGTGGACGGATGCCGATGCCGTTCGGGAACAGAAGACAGCCTGAGGCGAGCACATGAAAAAGACCGTCACCTACTATCACGCGCTCAGTTCGCCCTGGGCCTATCTCGGCTGGCCGCAATTCAAGGCGCTGATCGAGAAGCACGATCTCGAGGTCGTGGTCCGGCCGACGCGGATCGTGCCGGACAATGGCGGGGTGCCGCTGCGCTCGCGGCCGCAGCCGCGGCAGGACTACCATGCCGTCGAGCTCGACCGCTGGCGCAAGCGGCTGGACATGCCGCTGGTGCTGAAGCCGAAGCACTACCCCACCAACAACGAATTCTCCGCCCGCATGGTGATCGCCGCCGACCGGTTGGGACTGCCGGCGCTGGAACTGAGCCACGCGCTGCTGCGGGCGCTGTGGAGTGAGGAGCAGGACGTGACCGCGCCCGAGGTGCGGATCGCGGTTGCCGACCGGCTCGGCCTCGACGGCCGCAGGCTCCAGGCGATGGAGGAGGATCCCGAGATCGTCCAGGCCTGGCACGACAGCCACGAAGAGGCAAAGCGGCGCGGCGTGTTCGGCACGCCCACATGGATCTACAAGGACGTGCTCTACTGGGGACAAGACCGGCTGAGCTTCCTCGACGAAGCGCTTTCGGAAGGATGAGGCAATGAGCGAGCAAACCACCTTCGACGTCATCGACAGCGTTCTCGGGCTTGGCGCGGGCTCCGAACTCAAGGCGCTGCGCGAGAAGCGCGATAAACTCAAGGCGCTGACCCAGTCGAGCTATCTCGCGGCCCTGCGCCCGAAGGAGCCGCGCAACTTTCCCTACGCCCTTCGCGCCGCGATCGCCGCCCGCATGTGCGGCCTCTGGAAGGTCGACGAACTCGCCGCGCACTACCGCGGGCTGCTCGAACAGGAAGGCGCGACGCCCGAACTCGGAAACGTGGCCGACGCCGGCTGGACGCCCGGCGACGCGCCATCGCGCCTCACCGCCATCCTGCGCCATGTCGATCTCGTCACGCTGAAACCGAAGGCTGCGACGCGCGCCAACATCGAGGCGCTCTATGCCGCCGGCCTGGACGATCGCGACATCGTCACGCTCGCCGGGCTGATCGCCTTCGTCAACTACCAGATCCTCGTGGTCGCCGGGCTCAAGATGCTGAGGGACAACTGACATGACCGTCGTACACGATTTCACCCTCGAGCCGCTCGACTGGCACCCCTACGTCAAGACGGTGGAGCTCTCGCAGGCGACGCCCGAGCAGCTCGACGCGCTGAAGGTCACGCCGTCCAACACCAAGGTCTCGGCCTATGTGCTGGTGCTCGCGCAGGAAGCCGAGACGCTCGCCGAGCGCACGCCGCTGTTCAACGACATCATGTACAGCGAGGGCGGGCTGTCGCGCGGCGGACGGGAACTTGGGGCGCTTGCCGCCTCCTTCGTCAACCACTGCGTCTACTGCGCGGCCGTGCATGCAAACCGCTACATCCAGTTGGAGAAGCGGCCGGAGGTGGTGGACGAGATCTACCGGAGCGGGCTCGATGCCGACCTGCCGGAATATGACCAGGCGCTGTTCAACTTCGGCGTGGACCTGACCGCCCATCCCGACAATGTCGGCGTCTACCAGTTCTACCACCTGCGCGAGATGGGTCTCGACGATCTCGAGATCCTCGACCTGATCCACTCCGTCGCCATCTTCGGCTGGGCCAACCGGCTGATGCACACGCTCGGCGAACCGCATCGGAAAGACTGAGTGACCGCTTCCTCCCAAAGCCCGATCGGCACGGCCAGGCCCTTCACGATCTCGCATGGCGACGTGCTGCGCATCGCCATTCCGATGATGATCGCCTATCTGTCGACGCCGCTGGTGAGCCTCGTCGCCACCGGCGTGATCGGCCAGTTGCGCGACGAGGCCCTCGTCGGCGGCGTGGCGCTGGCGGCGGTGATCTTCGACGTGATCTTCGTCTCCTTCAACTTCCTGAGGGGCGCCACGACCGGCTTTACCGCCCAGGCGATCGGCGCGGGCGACCGCCTCTTCGAACAGCGCATGCTGCTCGGCGGACTCGTCGTGGCACTCGTCTCGGGGCTCGCGATCCTCGTCCTGCAGGGCCCGATCGGCACGCTCGGCCTTGCCCTGCTCGGCGCCGACGGCGCGGTCGCCGAGGCAGCGCAGGTCTACTTCTCCTGGCGTGTCTGGTCGGCCCCGTTCGTGCTCGTCAACTTCGTCATCTTCGGCTGGATCATCGGCCGCGGCGAGGCGCTGACGGCGATGCTGCTGCAGACGCTGCTGAACGGCGTCAACATCGTCCTCAGCCTCTATTGGGTGCTGGACCTCGGCTGGGGGCTTGCGGGCGTCGCCGCCGCCTCGCTCGTCGCCGAAGCGGTGACCGCGGTTGCGGGCATCGCCCTCGTCGTCGCCCGGACCGACCGCCACGCCTGGAGCCGCCCGGATCTTGCCGCGCTGAAGCGGATGTTCTCCGTCAACGGCGACATGATGATCCGCTCGCTGTCGCTCCTGATCGGGCTGTCCTTCTTCACCCGGCAAAGCGGCGTCCTCGGCATCGACATCCTGGCCGCCAACACCATCCTGCTGCGGTTCTATTTCTTCGGCGTCGCCTTCCTCGACGGCATCGCCACCGCCGCCGAACAGATGGCGGGACGGGCAATCGGCGCACGCTACCGCCCGGCCTTCGACCGGATGCTGTCGCTGACGACGCTGTGGGGGTTCGTCTTCGCCGGCCTCGTCGCGCTCGCCTTCCTGCTCTCGGGTGGCTGGGTGATCGACATGATCGCGCCGTCCGCCGAGATCGTGGCGCTTGCGCACGACTACCTGCCCTATGTCGTGGTGCTGCCGATCGTCGGCCTCGTCGCCTTCCAGATGGACGGCATCTATATCGGCGCCACCTGGTCGCGGCAGATGCGCAATCTGATGCTCGCCTCGCTCGCCGTCTATTTCGCGACCTGGGCGGTGCTGCAGCCGCTGTTCGGCAATACCGGACTGTGGCTGGCACTGCTGACGTTCCAGGGTGCCCGCAGCGTCGCCTTCAGGTGGATGCTGCCGCGACTGGCGGCGCGCTCGT
Organism: Mycoplana azooxidifex; assembly: GCF_014196765.1. Taxonomy (GTDB): domain Bacteria; phylum Pseudomonadota; class Alphaproteobacteria; order Rhizobiales; family Rhizobiaceae; genus Mycoplana; species Mycoplana azooxidifex. Next base: position 166,533 of record NZ_JACIEE010000008.1, on the reverse strand, counting down.
TCGCCGACAGAGCGCCAAGGTAGACAGCCAGCAGTGCGGGACCCGGCCGCCGGATGTCACTCGCCTGCGGCCGGCTGGCGCACGACGACGCCCAGTTCGTCGGCGGCGCGGACCTGCTGCAGGTGTTCCTCGGCCTCGGTGGCCTCGCGCTGGCGGTTCCACATGGAGGCGTAGAGACCGCCCTGCCGCAGCAGGCCGGCATGGGTGCCCCGCTCGGCGATCAGCCCGTCCTTCAAGACGATGATCTCGTCGGCGTCCACCACCGTCGAAAGCCGGTGGGCGATCACCAGCGTCGTGCGGTTCTTCGACACGAGGTCGAGGGCGGCCTGGATCTCCTGCTCGGTACGGGTATCCAGCGCCGAGGTCGCCTCGTCGAGGATCAGGATCGGCGGGCTCTTCAGGATCGTGCGCGCGATCGCCACGCGCTGCTTCTCGCCTCCCGAGAGCTTCAGCCCGCGCTCGCCGACCGTCGCCCTGAAGCCGCCCGGAAGGTGCTCGATGAAGCCCGAGATCTGGGCGATGTCGGCGGCGGCCTTCACCTCCTCGTCGGTGGCGGAAGGCCGGCCGTAGCGGATGTTGTAGGCGATCGTGTCGTTGAAGAGCACGGTGTCCTGCGGCACCATGCCGATGGCCGAACGCAGCGACTTCTGCGTGACGGCGCGCACGTCCTGGCCATCAATGGTGATCGAGCCCTGCTGGATGTCGTAGAAGCGGTAGAGCAGGCGCGACAGCGTCGACTTTCCTGCCCCCGACGGACCGACGACCGCGACCGTCTTTCCCGCCGGGACCTCGAAGGAGACGCCCTTGAGGATCGGGCGCGCCGGATCATAGGCGAAGTGGACGTCGCGGAACGCGATCGCCCCGCTGCCGATCGCAAGCGGCCTGGCGTCCGGCCCGTCCTCGACCTCGGCCTCCACCTCCAGCAGCTCGAACATCTGCTCGACGTCGGTCAGGCCCTGGCGGATCTCGCGGTAGACGAAGCCGATGAAATTCAACGGGATGGACAGCTGGATCAGCATGGCGTTGACGAAGACGAAGTCGCCGATCGTCTGCTCGCCGCGCTGGACGGCCATGGCTGACATGACCATCATGATCGCGGTGCCGACGCCGAAGATCAGCGCCTGGCCGAAGTTCAGCCAGCCGAGCGAGGTCCAGACCTGCGTCGCCGCGCGCTCGTAGCGCTCCATCGACTGGTCGAAGCGCTTCGCCTCCATCTCCTCGTTGCCGAAGTATTTCACCGTCTCGAAGTTCAGGAGCGAGTCGATCGCCTTGGTGTTGGCTTCCGTGTCGCTGTCGTTCATCGAGCGGCGGATGGCGATGCGCCAGTCGCTGGCCCGCACGGTGAACCAGATGTAGAGCGCGACGGTGACGGCGGTCACGGCGAGGTAGCTGAAGCCGTAGCCCGCCCAGAAGACGATCGCCGTCAGCAGGAATTCGATGATGGTCGGGACCGAGTTGAGGATGGTGAAGCGGACGATCGTCTCGATGCCCTTGGTGCCGCGCTCGATGACGCGCGACAGGCCGCCGGTGCGCCGCTCCAGGTGAAAGCGCAGCGACAGCCGGTGCAGGTGGACGAAGGTCCTGAAGGCGAGCTGGCGCACCGCATACTGGCCGACGCTGGCAAAGAGCGCATCGCGCAACTGGTTCAACCCGGCCTGGAAGATGCGGGCGAGATTGTAGGCGATGACCAGCATGACGGCGCCGAGCAGGAACGACGGCAGCAGATCGACCGCGTCCATCCTGCCGTTCAGCGCGTCGGTCGCCCACTTGAAGAAATAGGGAACGAGCAGCAGCACGATCTTGGAGGCGAGCAGGAACAGCGTCGCCCAGACCACCCGCATCTTCAGGTCCGGCCGGTCGGTCGGCCACATGTAGGGCCAGAGGTTGACGATGGTTCCGAAAGGGTTGCTGTTGTCGGCAGAAACCGTCTTCTTCGTTGTGGCCGCCACGCGTGCCTCCGGATGCCGACCGGCGCCGGCTCATGCATTCAAGAAAAAATGCGGCGCCCCGAGGACGCCGCATGATGAGAGATAGGACCGATCGCCGCCCGAAACAACGGGCCGGCGCGGGAAAAGCCTTTGCCGCCTCAATCGCCCTTGACGTGCTTGCGGTGGATCTGCTCGGCCTCGGCCTCCGGCATGGCCTCGTCCGGAACGCCGAAGACCTGGCCGGGCAGGATCCGGTCCGGATTGTTGATCTGGCCCTCGTTTGCGAGGTAGATCGTGGTGTAGCGCACGCCCTGGCCGTAGACGCGCCGGGCGATCTGCCACAGCGTGTCGCCGCGGCGAATGATCACGGAGTTCTTGCTCTGCTGCAGCGGCTCCTGCTCGACGGTCTGCGGCTGGCTGGCCGCTGCCTGCGTCTCACTGCCGGCCGGCTGGGCATCGCTCGCAACCGGTGCGCCGCCGCCCGAGGAGGTGCCGGAGGCCGGTGCCGGATCGCTGCCGGCCGCGGCGACCTGCGCCTGCGACAGCAGCGCTTCCGGCGCCGCCTTCAGCGCGGCCACCACGTCCGCATAGCTTTCCTTCGCCGCATCCGCGGGCACGCCCGAGAGTGCCGCGGCAGCCGTCCGCGCCCAGAGCTTCAGCCGGTCGACCAGCGCCAGGCGGTCCGCGTCGGTGCCGGTCGGCGCGGCATAGGCTGCGATTTCGTCGAGCGACTGCTGCAGGCTTCCGCGAGCCGTCGCGATCTCTGCCGGCGCGGCGTTGCGATCGTCGGCGAACAGTCCGGTAAACTGCCGGCCGAGTTCCAGCGCGCGGGCTTCGAGGGCTGTGATGTCGACGACAGGGACGACCACCTTTGCCGGGGCATCGCCGTTGGTCGCCGGCGTCAGGGCATCCTTCACGGCGGCTGAGATCTCGCCGACGGCCTGGCCGACGCTTGCGGCATCCTTCGGCAGCGCCTTCAGCTTGGCGAGCGCGTCAGCAGCCACGGCCGCGGTCTTCGCCGCGATCGGCTCGCCGGCGCCGCCCGGTGGCGCCTTGTACTCGGCCAGCGACTGCAGGGCGATTTCGGTCGCCGAGCGCGCCGCGGCCAGTTCTTCCGCGGTCGGCTGGCGACCCTCGCCGTAGAGGCCGCCGAGCAGGCCGACGGCCTTGTTGGCCTCGGCGCGCAGCTTGTCGAAGCTGCCGTTGTCGATCAGGCCGAGCGTCGGGGCATCGCTGGGAGCGGCGGGCTCCTGGGCGACGACCGCCACCTGCTCGCCCTCGGGCCGGTCGAAGGGGACGGAGGCGCGGAGCTCGACGGTGGCCGCATCGGCGCTCATGACGTCGGCGCGGATCGTGTGGCGGCCGACGGCCAGCGGCATCACGCCGTCGATCACGTAGCGGCCGTCCGGATCTGCCTTCATCTCGCCGAGCAGCTTGTCGTTGGCATAGATGCGGACCAGCGCGCCCGGATTGGTGCTGCCGGCGACGAACATGTGGTCGCCCTCCAACTCGACGGCCGAAATGCGCACGTTGGGCGCGGTCCCGGCTGCAGCCGGCGCCTGGGCCTCTGCGGGGGTAGTCTCGCCCGCCGACGCCTGGGCATCGGCTTGCGGCACGACGGCTGCGGTCTCGGCGCCCGCGGTCGACGGCTGCCCAGCGGAGGGAGCGGCGCCCTCCCCGGTCGCCGAACCCGCCTGGGCAGCAGCCTGGGAACCGGGCTCGGGCACGGTGATCAACCGGCTCGCGACGCCGGGCTTGGAGACCATGGCCAGCAATTCCCCGCCCTTGTCCTTCGGGATCGAGACGGTGGCGACCTCCTCGGAGGTCTTGGCGGAACCGCCCTCGCCGAGGACGCGCAGGGTAAGTTCGTGATCGCCGACGGCGAGCGGCTGGTCGAATACCGCGGCGAACTCGCCGGACGGGTTGACGTCGGTCGTCGCGACCACGGTCTCGCCGTTGAGGATCTGCACGGTCTTGTTGGGCTCGGCCCTGCCGGCGACGACGGTGGAACCGTCGGGCTCGACGCGCAGGACGTCGAAGGATGGGGGCTGCCACGCGGTAGCGTCACCTGCAGGCGCAGTTTGTGTCGCCGCTCCGGCGCCCGCTGCGGCCGCACCTTCGGCTGCCGGGGTTTCCGTACGGGCGGTCTTGGCGCCGGCCGAACCTGCCTCGGGCGTGGTTGCTGCGGGCGCATTAGCTGCGGCCGGCGCCTCCTGCTGCGCCGATTGCTGCGTGCCCTCGACGGCCTTGTCCTCGTCGATGTTCGGAAGGACGAAGAACACCATCAGCGCCGTTGCCGCTGCCAGCACGCCCAATGCGATCAGGCCGGTCTTGTATTTCATGTCCCGAGTTCTCCCAGCAGCACCCGCCGTTATCCTTGAATTGCTAGCGATTTCCAAGGGTTTCCACAAGCTTGCGCAACCCTTGCTCAAGGTTTGGCCCGGCCTTTTTCGTCATTTTTCTTGACCAAGGGCCGCATCGGATGGCTCAATCGCCTCATGAACGAAGAATCCATGCCCATTCGGTCCATCTGCGTCTATTGCGGTTCCCAGCCGGGCCGCGATTCCTCGTATATCAATGCCGGCCGCACGCTCGGCCGATCGATCGCAACGAATCACCTGCGGCTGGTCTACGGCGGCGGCACGAAAGGCATCATGGGTGCCGTCGCGAGCGGGGTTCTGACCGCCGGCGGCCGCGTTACCGGCATTATACCGCAATTCCTGATGGACATGGAGGCCACGCGCCATTCGCTCGGCCAGCTCTCCGAGCTGATCGTCACGGTCGACATGCACGAGCGCAAGCACAAGATGTTCGAGCGCGCCGACGCCTTCGTGGCGCTGCCGGGCGGCATCGGCACGCTGGAGGAGATCGTCGAGGTCATGACATGGGCGCAGCTCGGCCGGCATCGCAAGCCGATCGTCTTCGCCAATATCGGCGGCTTCTGGGACCCGATGCTGAAGCTGATCCGTCACATGGCCGATGCCGGCTTCGTGCATGCCGCCCATCTGGTGCAGCCGCTCGTGATCGACGAGGCCGAGCAGATCGTCCCCGCGCTGATCGAACACTGGGCCGGTACCATCGACCGCGAGGGCGAGGCCGGCATCATCGCCCGGCTCTGAGACCTGCCTGCCCGGTTGCGGTCTGCCCTATTCCGCCGGCTTGAGGCTCGCGGCACGCTGCGCGCGGGCCGATGTCAGCATCGATCCCGAATAGATGAACAGCGCCAGCCAGATCAGCCCGAAGGCCAGCATCTGCGCGTGGCCGAAGGGCTCGTGGAAGAAGAAGACGGCGATGACGAAGATCATCGTCGGCGCGATATACTGCATGATGCCGATGGTCGAGAGCTTCAGCAGTTTCGCGCCGTTGGCATAGATCATCAGCGGCACCGCGGTGACCAGGCCGCAGGCGAGCAGCCACAGCACGTCCGCCGTGCCGGTATCGCCGAAATGGCCGCGGCCGGTCGTCTCCAGGTAGATGATGTAGCCGATCGCCGGAACGCTGAGCAGCAGCACCTCGAGGAAGAAGCCCTGGTTCGGCCCGACCGGCAGCGTCTTGCGGAAGAAGGCGTAGAAGCCCCAGGAGATGCAGAGCGCCAACGACACCCAGGGCAGCCCGCCCGCCTCGAGCGCCAACACCACGACGGCGGCTGCGGCAAGCACGATCGCGACGATCTGCGCCCGCGTCAGCTTCTCCTTCAGGAGGACTGCACCGAGGAAGATCGAAAAGAGCGGGTTGATATAGTAGCCGAGCGCAGTCTCGATCGCCCTGCCCGCGCCGATCGCCCAGACATAGATGCCCCAGTTGATGGTGATCAGCACCGCCGTCAGCGTCGCCATGGCGAGCATGCGCGGCGAACGGAGCGCCGCGCGGATATCGGCGGTGCGGCCGAGCACGACGAGGACGAGGCCGGCCAGCGGCACCGACCATACGATCCGGTGCGCCACCACCTCGGAAGCCGGGATATGCGCGACCGCCTTCATGAAGAAGGGCAGGAAGCCCCAGAGCAGATAGGCTGTCAGCGCGAAAAGAAAGCCCGGCAGGGAATCGCCGTTCGTCGCTGCGGGAGCGTTCTTGACTTCGGCCATGGCGCTGGTTCCTGTTGCTGACCGGTGAACTGGCGGGGCCAACCCCTCGCCGCACCTCTGGCGGCGTTCCTACTGCAATGGCCGCGAATGTACCAATTCATTTCGGTGAAGGGAGGATCAGCCGCGCTAACAATGGTCGCCCGCATCGAGGCGTGCCGCGATCGACCACTGGAGCAGGCCGCAGAGCCCGCCGGCGACGGCACCGATCGCGGCATAGGCCGGCTCCAGTCCGGGTGCGGTGAAGTAGTCGTCGAGCGTGGCGAACAGGCCGAACATCAAGCCGGTAACGAGGCCGTTGCAGGCGAGCACCAGGGCGGCCCGGGCGACACGGCCGGCCCTTCGGGCAGCGACGAGCTCGGCGAGCCACGCCGTCAGCGCCCCCGGCGCCAGGATGATCGCCAGCATCAAAAGCGCCAGCCCGTCGTCGGGATCGAGGCGCAGCGGCTTGCCATAGAGAATATCCTCGACCGGGGCCGAGAGCCTGGCGGCGGCCACGAACAGCAGGGCCGCGAGCCCGACTGTGGCCAGCACCAGCAGGAGTTTCGTCACGATGCGCATGGGTGTCGCCCCTCGTCCTTGCCTGTTGCCGCCCGTCACTCCGCCGCCACCCGGCCGGCTTCGCCGCGGTTCTTCAGGAGCTTGTAGACGATGCTGTCCATCAGCGCCTGGAAGGAGGCGTCGATGATGTTGTCCGACACTCCGACCGTCCACCAGCGCGCGCCCGTCGCGTCGGTCGATTCGATCAGCACGCGGGTGATGGCTTCGGTGCCGCCGTTGAGGATACGCACCTTGTAGTCCGCAAGTTCGAGATCGGCGATCTCGGCCTGGTACTTGCCGAGGTCCTTGCGCAGCGCCAGGTCGAGCGCATTGACGGGACCGTGACCCTCGGCGACCGACATCATCGTCTCGCCGTCGACCACCACCTTCACCACCGCCTCGGAGACCGTCTTGAGGTTGCCGTTGGCATCGTAGCGGCGCTCAATCATGACGCGGAAGCTGTCGACATGGAAGAAGCTCGGGATCGAACCCAGCGTGCGATAGGCCAAAAGAGCGAAGCTCGCATCCGCTCCCTCGTAGGCATAGCCAGTCGCCTCGCGTTCCTTGACGATCTCGATCAGCCGGTCGAGCTTGGGATCGTCCTTCGACACGACGATGCCGCGCAGTTTTAGCGCATTGATGAAATTGGCCTTGCCGCCCTGGTCGGAGACCATGACCTTGCGCAGGTTGCCGACGCTTTCGGGCGGCACGTGCTCGTAGGTGCGCGGATCCTTCAGCAGCGCGGAGGCATGGATGCCGGCCTTGGTGGCGAACGCCGAGGCGCCGACATAGGGCATCTGATGGTCGGGCGAGCGGTTCAGAAGCTCGTCGAAGCGGTGCGACAGCTGCGTCAGCCCCTGCAGGGCCTCGCGATCGATCGAAACCTCGAAGCGGGTGTTGTAGGCCTCCTTCAGCACCAGCGTCGGGATGATCGCGACGAGATTGGCATTGCCGCAGCGCTCGCCGATGCCGTTCAGCGTGCCCTGGATCTGGCGCACGCCCGCCTCGACGGCGGCCAGCGAATTGGCGACCGCCTGGCCGGTATCGTTGTGGGCGTGGATGCCGAGGTTCGCGCCGGGGATGCCGGCTGCGATCACGGCTGCGACGATGTCGCGGATCTCCGGCGGCTGCGTGCCGCCGTTGGTGTCGCAGAGCACCACCCAGCGCGCGCCGGCGTCATAGGCGGTCCTGGCGCAGGCGAGCGCGTATTCGGGATTGGCCTTGTAGCCATCGAAGAAGTGCTCGCAATCGACCATCGCCTCCTTGCCGGCGGCGACCACGGCCTTCACCGAGGCCGAAATCGATTCCAGGTTCTCCGCGTTGGTGCAGCCGAGCGCGACGCGGACGTGATAATCCCAGCTCTTGGCGACGAGACAGACCGCATCGCCCGACGCTTCGATCAGCGCGGCAAGGCCGGGATCGTTGGAGGCTGAGACGCCGGCGCGCTTGGTCATGCCGAAGGCGACGAAGCGGGCGCTCGTCGTGCGCCTGCTTTCGAAGAACGCCGTGTCGGTCGGGTTGGCGCCCGGATAGCCGCCCTCGACATAGTCGATGCCGAAATCGTCCAGCATCGCGGCGATCGCGATCTTGTCCTCGACCGAAAAATCCACGCCCGGCGTCTGCTGGCCGTCGCGCAGCGTCGTGTCGAAGAGATAGATGCGTTCCTTGGTCATTGCGTGTTCCCTCCCTGGGAACGATGTCTTCCGTCTTGCGCCCCTCATCCGGCCTGCCGGCCACCTTCTCCCCGCAAACGGGGAGAAGGGCATGTGCCGTGCCGCTTGTGTCCCGTCTCCCCGCCTGCGGGGAGAGGGTCAGGGTGAGGGGCAAGCCTGAAAAGGCCGCCGTGTGGAGCTCAGATCTTCAGCCCGTGCGCCGGCCAGTTGTCAGTCTCGTGGTCGGGGTGCTGGAAGGAGATGATCGTCTCCTGGCGCGAATAATAGTCCGGGTCGTCCAGCGCCGGCTGGTCGAAGATGGTCTCGACCCAGGGCAGGCGCGCGGTGTGGTTGACCTGGATCTGCGGCGCCAGGTCGGTGCGGTCGTCGAAGGTGCCGATGGCGATCTCCAGGCCGCCCGGATGGCGATAGGTCATCGGCGTGCCGCAGTTGCTGCAGAAGCCGCGCTCGATGTTGACCGAGGACTGGAAGTAGCTCGGCGCGTCGCGCGTCCACTCGACGCCATCCTTCGGCGCGGTGACGAGGGCGGAGAAGAAGCCGCCGAACTGCTTCTGGCACATGCGGCAATGGCAGATCGACGGGCGGCCGAGCGCGCCATGGATGCGGAAGCGGACGGCGCCGCACTGGCAGCCTCCGGTGCGGGGGGTGTCTGTCATGTCAATCCTCCGGTGGCCAGTGATCCGTATCGTAGTCCGGATGCTGGCGGTTCGATTCCAGGATGGCGAGGTGGTGTTCGCGGCCGGCCTGCCCTGCCACGTCCGTTTCCTTCTCCGGCAGGCGGGCGATCTGGGCAAACCAGAACATGCGCGATTCGACGCCCGACTGCGCATGCGGGCGCACGTCCTCCGGATCGTCGAGCGAGCCGAGCACGATGTTGATGAAGCGTTCCCCGGGCATGTCGTAGAAGAGCGGCGTGCCGCAATCGCGGCAGAAGCCGCGGCGAACGTGCTCGGACGAGCGGAACCAGCCCGGCTCGCCGCGCGTCACGCTGAAACTGTCGCGCGCAGCATTGGCGAGCGGCAGGAAATAGTTGCCGGCCGCCTTCTGGCACATGCGGCAATGGCACAGGTGCGGATCTTCCAGCACGCCCTCGGCGCGGTAGCGCACGGCGCCGCACTGGCATCCGCCGGTATAGATCCGCGCGATGCTCATCGGCGGCCCTCCGGCGAGGGGACATTCGCTTGTCCTGCCGCGGCAGCGTCGCTTCCGCCATCCTCCGGCGGCCACGCCGCGGTGTCGTGGTCGGGATGCTGAAAGGAGACGATCTCGAGGACGAACGGCGCTTCTTCCGCATCTTCCTCGGTCGTATGGCCGGGCAAGGCGTGCAGGGCGTCGACGAAGCCGATCTTCGCCTCCGTGCCGAACTGCACCACCGGCGGCAGCGCCGAGGGATCATCGAAGGCACCGGCTGCGAGTGCTACCCCGTCGGGCGCCTCGTAGGTCAGCGGCGTGCCGCATTCGGCGCAGAAGCCGCGGGAGGCGAAATTCGAGGAGCGGAACCGCTTCGGCTCGCCACGCGTCCAGACGAGTTCGGCGCCGCGGGTGGAGACCAGCGGCGCATAGTAGGCGCCGAAAGCCTTCTGGCACATGCGGCAATGGCAGATCGAGCTGTCCTTCAGGCTGCCGCGGACACGGAACCGGACCGCGCCGCACTGGCAGCCGCCGGTGTAGAGGGTGTCGGTCATGGGCTGGGCTCCTGCCAATTTTCGACCTTGAGGCCCCTGACACGACCGAATTCCCGCACATTGTCCGTCACCAGCGTCAAGCCGAGTGCAAGCGCATGTGCCGCGATGAACAGGTCCGTATAGCCGATCGGCTGGCCGATTTTCTCAAGCTCGAATCTCGCCTCCGCATACTTCCAGGAGACGTCCTCGTCGTATGGAACGACGGCGATCCGCTCCAGGGCATTCTCAACGAGACTGGAAAGGCGGCTCGATCCCTTCTTCCTGAGGCCGTACCGTAACTCCGAGGCCACGATCGCGCTCGTGCATAGGCTGTCGGTTCCCACCTCGAAAACACGCTGTGCTACCGCACCGTCGGGGTTGCGCACCATCTGCGAAATGACATTGGTGTCAAGCATGTAGCGGAACTCCGTCACAGATCGACATCCTCCGGAGGCGGCTGCTTCTCGTCCAGATCCGGGAAATCCTCATCCCAAGGCTCCAGCGTCGCGAGCCACTCGAGAAGATCGCTCTTCTTCTTTTTCGGCTCGATGATCAGTCGGTCGCCTTCCTTGCGCATCACCGCCTCGTCGCCCGGCAGCTCGAATTCCACGGGAATGCGCACAGCCTGGTTCCGGCCGTTGCGGAACAGCTTGACAACCCTTTCGCCGACCTCCTTGCCGGTATCCTTCTCAACGCGGACGACATTCATAGCAGCCTCCATCCGAAGTGGCATATGCCCAAGCATATGCCAATCACCATGCGGTGGCAAACCTCACCGCTTGACCTCCCAGGTCGTGACGCGCTCGCCGGTGGCCGGGTCCTTGCCGTCCTTGAGCCGGATGCCCTTGGAGAGAAGATCGTCGCGGATCCTGTCGGCCTCGGTGAAGTTCTTCGCCTTCAGCATTTCGAGACGCAGTTGAATGATCGATTCAACGCCTGCCTCCAAGGCCTCTGAAATCTCGGCCTTTTTCGGCTTCACGCCGAGCAGAGCCGCGCTGGCCTGAAAGGAGGCGGCCGCAGCCGGGTCGGTCGCGGCCTTGTGGGCCAGCGCATGCAGCGCCTGCACCGCGGCGACCGTATTCAAGTCATCGGCCAATGCTGCGAGAACGGCCGGGTCGACGCTCCCCTCTCCCGCCTCGCCCGCCGGCCACTTGGCAAGCAAGCGCTCGGCCTCCTCCAGCCGCTTGACCGAAAAGTCGATCGGCTCGCGGTAGTGCGTCATCAGCATGGCAAGGCGCAGCACCTCGCCCGGCCATTTGCGACCGCCGAAGATCTCGGTCTCGAGCAGGTCGTGGATGGTGACGAAGTTGCCTTCCGACTTCGACATCTTGCGGCCCTCGACCTGGACGAAGCCGTTGTGCATCCAGACGTTGGCCATCACCTTGGTGCCGTGGGCGCAGCGCGACTGGGCGATCTCGTTTTCGTGGTGGGGGAAGATCAGGTCCAGCCCGCCGCCGTGGATGTCGAAGGTCTCGCCGAGATAGGCGGCGGACATGGCCGAGCACTCGATGTGCCAGCCCGGACGCCCCCGACCCCAGGGGCTGTCCCAGCCGGGCTCCTCGGGCGAGGACAGCTTCCACAGCACGAAATCGCCGGGGTTCTTCTTGTGGCCGTCGACGGCTATGCGGGCGCCGGCTTGCTGCTCGTCGAGATTGCGCTTGGACAGTTCGCCATAGTCCGCCCAGGAGGTGTCGAACAGCACCTCCCCGCCCGCCTGGTAGGCATGGCCGCGATCGATCAGCCGCTCGATCAGCGTGATCATGTCGGCGCGGCCGTCCTGCCGCTTCTGCACGAACTCGGTGGCGCGCGGCTCGTGCGTCGGCCGCAGCGTGCCCAGCGCTGCGACGTCGGCGTGGAACTGATCGGCGGTCTTCTCCGTGACGCGGCGGATCGCCTCGTTGAGGCTGACGGTGCCGGCCTCGATGTCCCGGCCGAAATCGCGCAGCGCACGGGCGTTGATCTTGTCGTCGACGTCGGTGATGTTGCGGACATAGGTCACGTGCGCTTCGCCATGGACATGGCGTAGCAGCCGGAAGAGCACGTCGAAGACGATCACCGGCCGGGCGTTGCCGATATGGGCGAAGTCGTAGACCGTTGGGCCGCAGACGTAGAGGCGCACATTCGCCGGATCGATCGGCGAAAACGGCGCCTTCGACCGCGTCAGCGTGTTGTAGAGGGTCAGGACCGGCTTATCGGCCATCGAAATTCTCCCAAGGGCAAGCGTCCGGCCGGCCCGGTCCGTTTGTCATCTGGGGATTTCAGGAGACGAAAACGGCCAAGCCAGCGGTAAGGCTAGCGAATAATGCTCCGGCAAATAATGCAGAGTTCCGTTTTCATGGCTCGCTTTATCGCGCCGGAATCCGCGGCGGTCAAGGGCGCCACGGGCACGCGGTCGACAAAATCATCGCCCCCTTTACGCCCGGCCTGAGACGCCTGCCGCGCGCCCTGCTGCCACAGCCGCAAGGAAAGGCATCCGCCCTGTTCCTTCGGAAACACCGCGGGCGGGCCGGTGCTGGCAAAAAGGCGGCACAACACACCCACCAGACTGACGGAGGACAACGAAGATGAGCTCGAAGATTGCCGCCAGACTGACGCCCGGAAACGGCGGGACCAAGCGGGGCCGCCCGGCAGGGCTGCGGGCGATCATCGCCGCCGCACTTCAGTTGAACGCGCGGCGGCAGGAGAAGTCGGTGCCAAACGCCTGATCGGCGTAGCCGGGATGCGACGGTCGGCCCGCGCATTGCCACGATCTATATCGTGCGCATGTTAATAATTGTTAACAAACGCTACGCCGAACAGGTCTAACATAATTCGACTTTTCGGCAGAATTTCAACAAAATCGGCCTCTATATTCCGAATGCGCACCGGGTAGTACATAAACGTATCTTGGTGTTCCGGAATTATTAATGGGAGTAAATAATGTTTACTGAAGGTGCGAAACATTCAACTTCGCCACGAACGCGAAAGTCGGAAAATCTCGAGGAACAATACAAACCGCTGAGGCTGAAGGCGGTGCTGGCAGCGGCCAGCCAGCGCAAGCCGAAAGGCGACAAGCCGGCCAAGGGGGATCTGCCGGCCTGCCTGAAGGACGCGGCAGAAGCCTGACCGGCGTCGATCACGGGCGAGCACGGCGTTTGCGCGCATCACGGGCGTTGAAGCCTTCAGAGCAGCGACAACTGGCCGCCATCGTCCGGTCCGCCTTCATCGTTATCGGGGCCGGGCTTCCGACGCCCCCCGTCCCGCACCCTGTCCGTTGGTGACGGGGCTGCGGCCCCGGCGAGCGCCGGGGAAACCGGCTCCTGTATCTCCGCGCCGACATTGGCGACCTTGTTGACCTTGTCGGAGACGGGAATCGCCTCGAAGAAGGCATCGTCTATCGGCCGCAACAGGTCTTCTATCTCGCGCGGTTCCTGCGTCTTGCAATCCAGCCAGCGGGCGAAGTCCTGCGGCTCGATCACGACCGGCATCCGGTCATGGATGCGGCCGATCGCCTTATTGGCGGCGGTCGTCAGGATCGCCCCGGTGTCCACCTCCGAACCGTCGGCGGATGACCAGGTTTCCATCAGGCCAGCAAAGGCGACGATCCCGCCGTTCCTCGGCCGGACCCAATAGGCCTGGGACTTCTCCTTTGACCCTTTGGGCGCGCCCTTGGATGGACGGTGCCACTCGTAGAAGCCGCTCGCCGGAACGAGGATGCGCCGATGGCGCATGGCGGCGCGGAAGGAGGCCTTGCCGATCGCCGTCTCCGCCCTGGCGTTGATGAGAAGGGGAAATTCGCGCGGATCCTTCACCCAGGAGGGCGTGAACCCCCAGCGCACCAGCAGCGCCTTGCGGTCGGGAAGGTTGCTTCCTTGCTCCTGCCGGTCGCCGGAGATCACCACCAGGATCGGCTGGGTCGGCGCGATATTGTAGCGCGCGGGAAATTCCTCCACGTCCACGACATCGAGAAATTCCTTCAGCCTGGCCGTCGGTTCCGTCAACGCAAATCGTCCGCACATGATGGCCGCCTGTTCCCGTATCCACCTTCGAGATAGACGGCGCGCGGGCCGATTTCAACGCTGCAAGGGCATTCGGGTCAGCAGGCGCAGCACATCTGGATCAATCCGGCCGCCGCCACTATAAGGAGGAGATGAAGAGTCGGAACCGCCGATGACCGCAAAACCAGCCTCCTCTGCCATTCTCGAGCGCGACGGGCGTTATCTGCTCGTGCTGCGACGCAATCCTCCGGCAGCGGCCATGTATGCCTTTCCCGGCGGGCGCGCGGAATCGGGGGAAACCCCGGCCGAGACGGCGCTGCGCGAATTCCGGGAGGAGACCGGCATTGCCGCCCGCGATCCCCGGCTTTATGCGACCTACGACCTGAAGAGCCGGTCGACCGCCAGCCACTTCTTCCTGTCGGTGTTTCGCGTCGAGGCCGATGCGGACGCGGTCGCCGTTGCCGCGGACGATGCGGCCGATCTCGGCTGGTTCACCGCCGAGCAGATATCGTCCCTGCCGGCACCGGAAAGCGTGCGCGACTGCATCCGGCGGCTGGAGGCCGACCGCGGCCGGGCCGACGCCAATCCGCCGCATGTCGGCGGCCTCTGGTGAACCGGATGAAGAACCGTCCCCTTCCCGCCCTTTTTTCCCCCGCCCTTTTTTCCCCCGCCCTCGCAGCGGCGCTGGTCCTTATTCTGTCCGTGGCCCCGCTTGCTGCCGCAGCGCAGGAGGCAGCCCCTCCTGCCGCGCCCGGACAGCCGGCTCCGGCCGCCACCGCACCGGCAACCGAGAACAAGCCGGCGCCCTATGACGGGCGGCTGGAACGGCTTTCGGAGATCCTGGGCGCCGTCCACTACCTGCGCAGTCTCTGCCTGAAGGAGAAGGAAGACACCTGGCGCACGGCGATGGAAGAGCTGATTTCGATGGAGGCCGGCAACGAACAGGGGCGCAAGGAGCGCCTTACCGCGGCATTCAACCGGGGATACCGCTCGTTCGCCTCCGTCTATGCCTCTTGCACGGAACAGGCCGTTGTCGCAGAACAGCGCTACCGTAACGAAGGTGCAACACTTGCCACCGAAATTACCGCCCGGTTTGGAAATTAGCGGATAATTAACCTCTTTTTCGCCGCACCCGTGTCGTTTTGATAAAAGGCTGCTAAGCTCATTAACAGTCTGGTAAAGAAGTAGATGCCTCGCATGGATCACATGATGGAACCAAGCCTGAACGATATCGACGAGATGATCGTACACGAGAAGATGCAGGCCGCACTGGAACACCAGAACGAGGCCTGGGCGGACGGGATGGCCGACGGCATCGAGCCGGAAATCATCGCCGATGCCGCGATCGCGCTTGCCATGCGCGAGACGATCCGCCTGCTCGGTGAAGATGGCGCCGAGGCAATGTTGACTTCCCTGCGCGAGCGCATGCTCGCTGGCGAGTTCTCTCCGGAACGCACGCTTCAATAGGGCGAAAAGGCCAGAAGGATGCTGAGCTTGTACGACCGCATCAGGCTGCTTCGCGGCAGCGTGTTCGCCGTCTCGTTCGTGCTGGCGATCACGGCAACCCTCGGCACCGGCTCCCCCGCATTCGCACTGAGCGAACTGAAACAGATTCCCGGACAGGTTCAGGAACAGCCGGAGCGCGACAGCGCACCGACGGCACAGACGCCTCCGCCCGAAGAGGCAGAGCCCGGCGAAGGCGAACAACTACAACTGCCCCTGCCCGACCCGCTGATTCGCAGGGACGCCGGCGAAGAGGCGGTGACGGAGCCTGCAGAAGACAAGGCGGTCACCGAGCCCGAGCCGCCGGTCGAGGTTCTCTACGACATCACCAAGGCGCCAGAGCCGGTCCAGCGCATGCGCGAACTGATCGTCGAGGCGGCAGCGTCCGGCGACATCGAGCGGCTGCGCTCGCTGCTCGGCAAGGGGCCGACGCAGACCCAGGTCTCCATCGTCGAAGGCACCGACGATCCGGTCACGACGCTGAAGGGCCTGTCGGGCGATCCGGACGGCATCGAGATCCTGGCGATCCTGCTCGACGTGCTGGCGACCGGCTTCGTCAAGGTCGATGCGGGCACGCCGAACGAGACCTATGTCTGGCCCTATTTCGCCGAAAAGTCGCTCGATACGCTGTCGCCACCGGAAAAGGTGGAGCTCCTGCGGATCGTCACTGCCGGCGACTTCGCCGACATGCAGGAATTCGGCGGTTACAACTTCTATCGCGTCGGCATCTCCCCGGACGGCCAGTGGAAATTCTTCGTCGCGGGCGACTGAGGCAGCAGCCCCTTTGCCCGACGCTGCGGGACTTGCGCTGGCCCGGCCGGCATTCTACCTCTGGTCCAGATACCGATTTCGGCGCGCCGGCCGCAGCGCTCGCCCAAGACTGGATTGAACCATGCCCGCCGTTACCCTTTCCGGACGCGCCTTCGTGACGATCACAGGCACCGATGCCGAAGACTTCCTGCAGGCGCTGATCACGACCGACCTTGCCGCGCTGCCGGAGGATGAGGCGCGGGCCGGGGCGCTTCTGACCCCGCAGGGCAAGATCCTGTTCGACTTTCTCGTCTCCCGCCTGCCAGGCGGCGGGCTTTGCCTGGAGACCACGGACACCCAGCGCGATGCGCTCGTCAAGCGGCTGACCATGTACAAGCTGCGCGCGCAGGTGACGATCGCAGCGACCGGCGAAGGCGAGGCGACCGTCACCTGGGATGAAGACGGCGAAGGGATCGCGGACGGCCGCTTCGCCAGGGCCGGGAAAAAGGTTCTCCGCCAGCCGGGCGGCGGCGGCAACGCTGCGGCTTCGGTCTACGACGCGCTGCGGGTCGATTGCGGCATCGTCGAATCGGGCGCCGACTATGCGCTGTCGGACGCGTTTCCGCATGACGTGCTGCTCGACCTTTCCGGCGGGCTGTCCTTCCGCAAGGGCTGCTATGTCGGCCAGGAGGTGGTGTCGCGCATGCAGCATCGCAGCACCGCCCGCCGCCGGCCGGTGATCGTGCGGGCGCAGGCTGCACTACCGCCCCCCGGTACGGAGATTGTGGCGGAGGGAAAGACGATCGGCACGCTCGGCACCGTTGCCGGCGAGAGAGGGCTTGCGATCGTCCGGATCGACCGCGTCGCCGATGCGCTGCGCACCGGCGCGACGATCAAAGCCGGCGAGGTCGAAGTGTCCGCCCGGCTGCCGGAATGGACGGGGCTTTCGTTTCCCGAAGAGAGCGCCGAGGCGCCCGCGCAATGAGCGGGACGGGACGGACGAAGAGCGAGCCGCGCGCCTGGCAGCGCATGCTGTCCGGCCGCAGGCTCGATCTCCTGAACCCTTCGCCGCTGGACGTGGAACTTTCCGACATCGCGCACGGCCTTGCCCGCGTCGCCCGCTGGAACGGGCAGACCGCCGGCGACCACGCCTTTTCCGTCGCCCAGCATTCGCTCATCGTCGAGGCGATCTTCCACGAGCAGAACCGCTGCGGTCCTGACGAATGCATGATGGCGCTGCTGCACGACGCACCGGAATACGTCATCGGCGACATGATCTCGCCGTTCAAGGCGGTGGTCGGCGGCGGCTACAAGACCGTCGAGAAGCGGCTGGAGGCGGCCGTGCATCTGCGCTTCGGGCTGCCGGCCGAGACGCCCCGCGCCCTGAAGGACAAGATCAAGAAGGCCGACCGCATCGCCGCCTTTTTCGAGGCGACCGAACTTGCCGGCTTCTCGCGCACGGAGGCGGCGAAGTTCTTCGGCGAGCCGCGCGGAATCACTGTCGGGATGCTGCCGGTGGCCCCGCTGCCGGCGCTGCAGGCGCAACGACTTTTCATCGAGCGCTTCGAGGCGCTGGAGGCGCAGCGCCCGAGTGCCGCCAGGGAGCGGCAGGCATGAGCGCCGGCACTGGCCTTGGTACTGGCACAGGTGCTGGCATGAGCCGAATCGTCGTCGCGCCGCTGCCGAAGGTCGCCGAGATGGCGGTGCGCAACCGCTGCCGCGAAATGATCAGCCTGGTGGCACCGAAGCAGCATTTTCATCGCCCGGCGGTGATCGACCCCGCCCGCCATCTGCTCCTGTCCTTGAACGATATCGCCTTTGCCGGCACCGGCGCGCTGGTCGCCCCGCAGGAGGCCCATGTCGAGGCGGTGATCGCGTTCGCGCGCGGCTGGGACCGCATGGCGCCGCTCCTGATCCATTGCATGATGGGCGTCTCGCGCTCGCCGGCCGCCGCCCTGATCGCAGCGCTTGCAGTCGCTCCCGACCAGGACGACGCGGCGCTGGCACAGCGCCTGCGCGCTGTCTCCCGGCAGGCGACGCCCAATGCCCGGATCGTTGCGATCGGCGATGCGCTGCTTCAACGGCAGGGTCGGCTCGTCGCGGCGGTGGCGAAGATCGGCCGCGGCGCGGACTATGCGGGCGACCAGCCCTTTTCCCTGCCGGTCGAACCGGTCGCAGCCGACGCGCTTGCCGGTGACGGGGCCGGACCGTGAGCGTCCCGGCCTCGCCTCCCGTCGAGATCGGGTTGAACGCGGCCGTGGTGGCGATCGACAACCGCGCGCCGGCGATTCTTGCGATCGCGGGCGAACAGGGCGCGCGCGATGCCCTGCCCTTCGGTCCGTTCGAACCGACGCGCCACCGCACCTTCGAGACCAGCCTTCGCGCCAGCGTCGAGGCGCAGACGGCGCTGAAGCTCGGCTACATCGAGCAGCTCTATACCTTCGGCGACCGCGGACGGCAGAAGGCGCCGGACGAGGCCGGCACGCACATGGTCTCCGTCGGCTACCTGGCGCTGACGCGCATGGACGCCGAGGCCACCGAGCGCCTGGAGGCGGCAGGCGCCCGCTGGCGCGACTGGTATGCCTTCCTGCCCTGGGAGGACTGGCGCTCCGGCCGGCCGGCGATCCTCGACCGGACGATCCTCCCGGCGCTGACCGCCTGGGCGGCGGAAAGTGCACCCCATGACAGCAAGGCGCTGCCCGGCCGCAAGGCGCGGCTGCGGCTCGCCTTCGGGCTCGACGACTTCCCCTGGGACGAGGAACGGGTGCTGGAGCGCTACGAACTGCTCTACGAGGGCGGCCTTGCGGCGGAGGCCGTGACGGACGGCTGGGCGGCACCCGGCAAGCCAGGCGTCGGCGTCGCCATGCGCCACGACCACCGGCGCATCCTCGCAACCGCGGTGGCGCGCCTGCGCGGCAAGATCAAGTACCGCCCGGTCATCTTCGAACTGATGCCGGCGGAATTCACCCTGACGGACCTGCAGGCGACCGTGGAGGCGATCTCCGGCCGCCACCTGCACAAGCAGAATTTCCGCCGCCTCGTCGAGGGCGCCGAACTGGTGGAGCCGACGGGGGCTGCAAGTTCGGCCACCGGCGGCCGCCCCGCCGCCCTCTTCCGCTTCCGCCGCCAGATCCTCGAGGAACGCCCGGCACCGGGGCTGAAGGTCGGCGGGCGATGAGGTCCTGACACTTGATTCCCGATGTTTTTCCGGATTTCCCGGGCGGCGGCGGCCGCCGCCGAGCGGGAACGCGATTGAGCCGATGACCGCCAAGCATTGCGCAGCGGAAGCCCGCCGACGGCGCCACATCTCGCTGGTCACAGACCCTACTTGATCACAGCGCAGGCCAGGCGGTCGCCGGCGCCGGAGGGGGCGGTGCGGTAGTCGTCGAAGCCGGCATGGACGACGATGGCGCGGCCGCGGATGCCGTTGTCGCCCTCCTTCAGCGTCACCATGCCGTTGAAGACCTGCGCGCGCATGACGCCGTCGTCGCCGACATACTGGTTGCTCATGTCGCCGGCATGCGGGCCGTCGGCGGCGAGAAAGCCGTGCTCCTTTTCGCCCGGATTGAAGTGTCCGCCGGCGGATTCGTGCGAGGAGGTGGGGTCGCAGGCGCCGTGCTCGTGGATGTGCAGCGCGACCCACTTGCGCGGCGGCAGGCCGGTCAGCTCGATCTCGAACAGCACGCCGCCATTGCTTTCTGTCAGCGTGGCGCGACCGCTTTCCGACCCGCCGAGGCCAAGGAAATTCGCCTGCGCGGTGTTGCTGTCCTGGGCGGTGGCGGCGGTGGCACCCAGCAGTGCGGCGGCGAGCGTTGCGGTGGCAAGTCGGGTCATGACGGTCCTTCCATCGAATGCATGTCGCGCAAAATCCGTACCGTGGTCCTGCGACGACGACATGGGCAGAAACAAAGTCCAAGGCACGGGCGCGAATCCGGAAGATCACGGCGTGCTTTAGACGTGGTGTCAGGACATCAACTCACCCGTCCGCCGTGTGTTCCGCAATGCGCGGCAGAAAATGCCGCTCACCCGACCGCGATGTCGAGGCCGATATCGAGCGTCGGTGCTGCCATGGTGATCTTCGAGGTCGAGATATAGTCGACGCCCGTCTCGGCGATCGCCCGGATCGTGCGGATGTTGACGTTGCCGGACGCCTCCAGCTTCACCCGGCGCGGGTCGGCCGGGTAGGCCTCGTCGGACAGGCCGGCGCAGTCGCGGTTGATCTCAACCGCGCGGCGCAGCAGTTCCGGCCCCATGTTGTCGAGCAGGATCACGTCGGGGGCTGCTTCCAGCGCCTCCTCCAGTTCCTCCAGCGTCGACACCTCGACCTCGACCCTGACCAGGTGGCCGGCAAAGGCGCGTGCCGCGCGCACGGCGCCCGCGACGCCACTGGAGACGGCGATATGGTTGTCCTTGATCAGGATCGCGTCGTCCAGGCCATAGCGGTGCGAGGAGCCGCCGCCCATGCGCACGGCATATTTTTCCAGAGCCCGCAGGCCGGGGATGGTCTTGCGGGTGCAGCAGACCCTGGCCTTCGTGTGGGCGATCTCGTCGGCGAAGGTGGCGGTGTAGGTCGCCACACCCGACAGGTGCATGAGGAAATTGAGGCCGACTCGTTCGGCCGACAGCATGGCGCGCGCCGGTCCGCTCACCCGCGCCAGCACGGTGCCGGGTGCGACACGGTCGCCGTCCGCAACAAAGGCCTCGAATGCGATCGCCCGATCCATCAGCCGGAAGGCGGCAGCGGCAAGCGCCATCCCGGCGATCACGCCGTCCTCGCGGACATTCAGCTCCGCGGTCGCCGAAAGCTCCGGCGCGATCGTCGCCTGGCTGGTGATGTCGCCGGCACGCCCGAGATCCTCGTTGAGCGCGGCACGCACCTGGTCTTCGACGAGAAGCGGCGAGAGGACGGGGAGATGGGCTTTGGTCATCTTGGTCATTCCTGCGTTTTGTCCCGCCGCTTGGCATCGGAAAGTCGTGTCTTCGGTTCCATCCGTTCATGGAGGATACGAAGCACGACCAGATCCCGGCTGCTGCCGGCGAGGTGATAATAGACGATGTGGGAGGCGGCATGCCGCGATTTGGCGGCCTGCGCAAGATGGAAGGAACGAACATCCAGGGCCAGTTCGTTGCGCGGACGCGAAGCGGCTCGCAACGGATCTTCGGCAAGCATATCAAGCCCTTTCTCGATGAGGGCGGCATATCCCATCGCCTGGCCGGGGCCGACGGCTGCGATGGTGTAGCGGGCGATCTCCACGAGGTCCCGCTCCGCCTCCTTC
The DNA here is from genome assembly GCF_014196765.1 of Mycoplana azooxidifex. GTDB lineage: Bacteria > Pseudomonadota > Alphaproteobacteria > Rhizobiales > Rhizobiaceae > Mycoplana > Mycoplana azooxidifex. Next base: position 145,140 of record NZ_JACIEE010000008.1, on the reverse strand, counting down.
GTCAGTCGCCACGCCATCACGCGCCATCGGCTGTGGCGACAAAGATATCGCGGACCGAGCGGTCGGAAAACGCGCCGCGGAGCGACTGGGCCAGCCCCGCCTCCACGGCATTGCGCAGGATAGCGATCTTCACCGCCTCGCTGTCGCGGTCGTCACGCAAGATCCGGAGCGCTTCGCGCACGACCTCGCTGGCGGAGACATAGGAGCCGCTTGCGACGGATTCCTCAATGAATTCCGAAAATTCCGGGGTAAGGCTCACATTCAGAGTCGGCATGGCTTCTGCTCCTTGCCAGCAATTCTACGCCCGCGCGAACCGTTGTCAATTTTTGCCAATCTCCAGGGAAGCGGCGCCTAGAATCCAGTCTCTAAACACGGAGATTTTGGGATTGTCGTGCTTCGCCTCCGGATAGACCAGGTAGTAGGCGAAGGTTTCCATATGCATCGGTTTCGCGAGCCTGACCAGGCGTCCTCCTTCGACGTCAAGCGCTACCATTGCGGCCGGGAGCAGACCGGCGCCCTGGCCTGCGATCACTGCATCGAGAAGCAAACCAGAATCGTCGAAGGAGGGTCCACGGGGTAGATTGATTTCGTCTATTCCCTGAGCTTGAAACCACAGGCTCCAACCTTTGCGATCCGCATCATGAACCTGCGGCCACCGTGTCAATTCGGCAGGCGATTGCGGCATGCCCAGGCGTTCGACGATCGACGGCGCGGCAACGGGCACCATTTCGACCGAAACGACGCGATAGCTCCGCAAACCCGGATATCGGCCAACGCCATGGCGCACGGCGACATCGACGCCGCCGCGCGAGAAATCCACCAGTGCGCCGCTCGTGAGGACCTGAAGGTCGATGCTGGGGTGGTCCTCCTGGAACGAGTTCAGGCGCGGGACGAGCCAGGCCGAAGCAAAGAACGGGGTGGTGCTGACAGTCAGGATGCCGGCATCGGCGGATACGGCCACGCGACTGGAGGCTTCAGCGATCTGACGGAAGGCATTTCGGATGGATGGCAGATATTCCCGCCCTGCCTGGGTCAGCAGGATCCCCCTGTTCACCCGCTCGAAGAGTTTCACACCGAGATGGTCTTCAAGGTTTCTGAGCCTTTGACTGACGGCTCCCGGCGTCACGCACAACTCCTCCGCTGCGATCTTCACAGAGAGATGCCGTGCCGCGGATTCGAACGCTCGAAGCGAGTTCAAGGGTGGGAGTTTCCGATAGACCATTTAGATAATCTAACTCGATGCACAGAGAAAACCTGAATTGCCGATCAGGGCATACAGCCGATATATAACGAACTTATGGGGTTGTCAGCCATTCCGTGACAGCCGTTCAGTGCCATTATAGCTAAACCATTATCATGCGATTGAGGTTGACGTGTTCAACGCTCATTGGTCCCAGGAGATCCGAATTGACCGCCGAAGCCATCGCCCTGCACTATCTCGAACTCACTGATGTCGCGGCGCTCATCCGAAATCGCGAAATCTCTTCGCGGGAGGTGACCCGGTTACAGATCGACCGCATGGCTTCGCTTGACGGCGATCTGCATAGCTACGCGCTGATGATGGCGGATGCCGCGCTCGTACAAGCGGACGCGGCGGACGCGGAGACTGCGGCAGGTCGTTCTCGCGGGCCACTGCATGGCGTCCCTATCGCAATCAAGGACGTATGCCAGGTCAAGGGCTTTCCCACCGGCGCGGGCATGGCGGTTCACCGGCACATCGCTTCCGATGAAGATGCAACGGTTGTGCGCCGTCTGAAAAAGGCTGGAGCCGTTCTGCTGGGAAAGCCGCAGCTGACCGAAGGCGCCTATTCCGACCACCACCCATCCGTTACACCGCCTCGGAATCCATGGAATGCCGACTACTGGCCCGGTATTTCCTCGAGCGGTTCCGGCGCCGCGGTGGCAGCCGGTCTCTGCTATGGCTCGCTTGCGACCGATACCGGTGGCTCCATCCGCTGGCCGGCGGCCGCCAATGGCGTGACTGGATTGAAGCCGACCTGGGGCCGGGTCAGCCGCTATGGCGTTTTCGAGCTGGCGCCCTCGCTGGACCACGTCGGAACAATGGCGCGCAGCGCCGTGGATGCGGGGATACTGCTCGGTGCGATCGCTGGCAGCGATCCGAAAGACCCTACGGCGCTGCTGGACCCTGTGCCGGACTACCCGGCGTCAATCACGGGTGATCTGCGCGGCCTGCGGATCGGTGTCGACGCCGCTTGGAACAGCGACGAAGTCGACGCCGGTACTCAGGCCGTTCTTGCTGAAGCTATCAAGGCGTTCTCGGAGCTTGGCGCCGAGATTGTCGACATCCAGTTCCCCGACGTCGCCCAGGTCGTCGCCGACTGGGTGCCCAATTGCGCAGTCGAAGCCGCCGTCGCACACAAGGCGACCTATGCTGCGCATAAGGATCAGTATGGCACCGTCCTCGCCTCGGTTGTCGAGGCGGGACATGCGATCTCGGGCATCGAGTATCAGGAGATATGGCTACGACGCATGGCGTTCCGTGGCCGTGTAGAGGCACTTTTCGAGAAGGTCGATCTGCTGCTGACGCCGGTTCAGCCATTTGCGCCGCTGACGCTTGCCAGAATCCAAACACTCGGCGAACAGCCGGGCCTGATCGCCATGCTGCAGCGTTACACCTGCCCGTTCGACATGTCGGGCCATCCAACGCTCACCTTGCCGGGCGGCTTCACTCCAGAGGGCATGCCGATCGGCTTCCAACTCGTCGCTGGTCATTTGGGCGAAGCGGTGCTTGTTCGTGCCGGCGCGGCTTTTCAAGGCATTTCGGCCTGGCATCGTCGTCATCCGGTGGCGTGACATGAACTCCGCATCCTCCACCAATCCTCTCTTTTATGGCTGGGTCGTCGTCGCAGCAGCATTCGTCATTACCTTTGTCGGCTTCGGCAGCGCCTATACGTTCAGCGCTTTCGTCCCATCGCTACAACACGATTTCGGTGCTTCCCGCGGGTCGGTGTCGCTCGTCTTCTCCCTGGCAGGGTTTCTCTATTTCGCCCTTGGCGTTGTTAGCGGCCCGCTCGCCGATCGGTGGGGAGCGCGGAGCCTTGCCATGCTTGGCATGGTCTTGGTCGGCGCAGGCCTCGCGCTTGCCAGCGTCGCGCGCACTATCTTCGAGGTCTATGCCGCCTATGGTCTTGGCGTCGGCCTTGGCGTCGGTTGCGCCTATGTGCCGGCCATCGGCGCGGTCCAGCGCTGGTTCGTGGGGCGTCGTGGTTTCGCGTCCGGTATCGCAGTGAGTGGCATCGGCGTTGGTACGCTGGTGATGCCGCCGCTCGCGTCCTGGTTGATCGACATCCTGGGGTGGCGGAGCGCCTATCTGGTCCTCGGAGGTTTCACAGCGATTGTTGGCGTCGGCATGTCCTGCTTCATCGCAAACGATCCCCGCGACAAGGGCACCGGGCCTGACGGGGTTCCGCTGACAAAGGGAGAAGCCACGATTGTCAGCACCGGGGCTTCGGTCGGTGAGGCGATCAGATCCCCGCAATTTGTCGGACTGTACGCGGCCTGCCTGATCTGTTCGTTCGGGGTTTTTGTCCCTTTCGTTCACCTCGTTCCCTACGCGCTGGATCACCACGTCGATCAAACCGCTGCCGTGCTGCTGCTCGGCGTGATCGGGGTCGGCAGCACGGTTGGGCGCTTCTTCCTTGGCGGCCTTGCCGATCGGATCGGGCGGGAATCCTTCCTTTCAATGATGTTCATAGGCATGGCGGTTGCACTCGCGATCTGGGGCATTGCGACGGATTTCTGGCCGCTCGCCGTCTTCGCGCTGCTGTTTGGCATCTTCTATGGTGGCTGGGTGGCGATCTTGCCCGCCGTGGTCATGGATCGCTTCGGTGGGCGCAACGTCAGCAGCGTCATCGGGATTCTCTATACCAGCGTTGCAATCGGAACGTTGGTTGGTCCCACCGCTGCCGGCTTCATCTTCGATATGAGCCACAGCTACACGCTGCCAATTCTCGCAAGCGTGAGCGCCAACATCATCGCGGCCGGCATTGCGGTGTTCGCTATGAGGGCGCCAAGAACGGCTATGCGAGGCTAGTTGTCTATGGGGGCGCCAACGTTCCCAGCGCAGAAGCCGCCTTGTCCTAAAGCGCGCCGCGATCCTTCGGATTCGCTTTTGGCGCTTTAGGCCTTTGTTTTAACGCTTGTCTCTATCCCGAAACCGGTTCCCGCTTTCGGGAGACATGCTCTAGGCGGCCTTTGTCTCGGACAGTTCGGCGACCAGCCGGTCGGCGTCCTCCAGCGTCATGTAGGTGCGGCGCTGCCAGGCCTTGCGCTGCTCGGGGAAGTCGGAGCGGAAATGGCCGCCGCGGCTTTCTTCGCGCAGGTAGGCGCCAGCGGTGATCAGCTTGGCGGTGGTGACGATGTTGTGGAAGCGCATGCGGGTGTTCTCGCGCTCCAGTGTTGCGATCATGCGGATTGCCTCGCCCAGCCCTTCGCGGGTGCGGATCACGCCGGCATGGGCGCTCATCAGGCGGCGCAGCCTGGTCAGCGCCGGGCTGTCCTCCACCGTGACGAGATCGTCGCTCTCGCCGGCATTCTGGCCCCAGTCGCCGGTCTTCGGCTCGGGCAGCATGCCCTTGATGTTCTCGGCGATACGGCCGGCGAAGACGACCGCTTCGAGCAGGGAGTTGGAGGCCAGGCGATTGGCGCCGTGGACACCGGTGGAGGTCACTTCGCCCGCCGCCCACAGGCCATCGATCGAGGTGCGGCCCTCGGCGTCCGTCAGCACGCCGCCCATGTGGTAGTGCACGGCCGGCACGACGGGGATCGGCTGCGTCGCCGGATCGATGCCGGCGGCCATGCAGGAGGCGTAGACGGTCGGGAACATCTCGGGGAAGTGCCTGCCCACCGCCTTGGTGCAATCGAGGAAGGCGCCGCGGCCGGCCTGGACCTCGGCAAAGACGCCGCGCGAGACGATGTCGCGGGGGGCGAGTTCGCCGTCGGGGTGGATATCGAGCATGAACCGGTGGCCGGCCGCATTGACGAGATGGGCGCCGTCGCCCCGCAGGGCCTCGGTCGCCAGCGGCGCCGGGTCGCGGCCGATGTCGATCGCGGTCGGATGGAACTGGACGAATTCCGGGTCGGCGATGATGGCGCCGGCGCGCGCGGCCATGCCCATCCCCTGGCCGCAGGCCTCCCAGGGATTGGTGGTGACGGCATAGAGATGGCCGACGCCGCCCGAGCAGAGCACGACGGCGCGCGCCGGGAAATGGACGCGCCTTTTAGACTGGCCGGCATCGGGCCGTGCGACCACGCCCGTGACGAAGCGGCCCTCGCGCACCAGTTCCTCGACGACATAGCCTTCCAGCACGCGGATCGAGGGGGTGTTGCGAACGGCCGCGATCAGCGCCTCCATGATGGCCTTGCCGGCCATGTCGCCGCGAACGCGGACGATGCGGCGCTCCGAATGGGCCGCCTCGCGCGACAGAAGCAGCTTGCCCTCAAGGTCGCGATCGAAGGGAACGCCGTATTCGAGCAGGTCGGCGATGCGCGCCGGGCCCTCCGCGACCATCGAGCGCGCCATCTTCTCGTCGACGATGCCCGCACCGGCCTCCAGCGTATCGGCCACATGCTTGTCGAAGGTGTCGCCGGGGCTCATCGCGGCGGCGATGCCCCCTTGCGCCCAGGCCGACGACGCCCCCTGGCCAATCGGCGCGGCGGCCAGGATCGTCACCGGACGGGGACTGAGCTTCAGCGCGCAGAACAGGCCGGCAAGCCCGCCGCCGACGATGACGATGTCATCGATGGCATTCCAGGACTGGGGACGAAAACTTTCCGATGGCATGTCCTACTCCTCCAAGGCCTGACGGACCGATCCGCCCCTCACCTGCCTGCCGGCATCCTCTCCCCGCAGGCGGGGCGAGGAGCGATGGGCGCGCCGCCTTGTTCCTTCTTCCCGCCTGCGGGGAGAAGGTCCCGGCAGAGGGATGCCGGGGCCAAGGCGGACAGGACAGGGCGGAAATGATCTGCCGCGCGGCCTCTCTCCAAACTACCAGCGCGGGACGCTCCCCACGCTACTGCTTCAAATTCACCATCCGCTCGACGGCAAGGCGCGCGCGGGCGGCGATTGCCGGGTCGACCAGAACCTCATCCGTCATGTTCACCAGGCTATCCAGGATCTTCGGCAGCGTGATGCGCTTCATGTGCGGACAGAGATTGCACGGCTTGATGAAATCGACGCCCTCGACCTCGGCCTGGATATTGGAGGCCATCGAGCATTCGGTGACGAGGAGGACGCGCGGCGGGCGGTTGTCCTTGACATAGTTGATCATGCCGGCGGTCGAGCCGGAAAAGTCGCACACCGCGATCACGTCGGGATGGCATTCCGGATGGCCGATGATCTCGATTGTGGGATCGGCCTCCTTGTAGGCGAGCAGTTCGGCCGCCGTGAAGCGCTCGTGCACTTCGCAGTGGCCCTTCCAGGTGAGGATCTTCTTTTTGGTCTGGCGGGCGACGTTCATCGCCAGGTACTCGTCGGGGATGCACAGCACCGTATCGCTATCAAGACTCTCGACCACGGACAGCACGTTGGAGGAGGTGCAGCAGATGTCGGTCTCGGCCTTCACGTCGGCGGAGGTGTTGACATAGGTGACGACGGGAACGCCCGGATAGCGCTGCTTCAACAGGCGCACGTCGGCGCCGGTGATCGAGTCCGACAGCGAGCAGCCAGCCTTCGCGTCCGGGATGAGGACGGTCTTTTCCGGGTTCAGGAGTTTCGACGTCTCGGCCATGAAGTGGACGCCGCACTGGACGATGATCTCGGCATCGACCCTGGTGGCATCGCGGGCGAGTTGCAGCGAATCACCGACGATATCGGCGACGCAGTGGAAGATTTCCGGCGTCTGGTAATTGTGGGCGAGGATGACCGCGCCGCGCTCCTTCTTCAGCCGGTTGATGGCATGGACGTAGGGCGCATAGACGGGCCACTCGATCGCCGGGATGAATTGCTTCACGCGCTCGTAGAGGTGCTCGGTCTCGCGGGCGACAGTCGGAGTGAAGGTGAGATCCGGCATGTCGACGACGCCGAAGCGCTCCGCTGCCGAAAGCGACGCGGCCTCCTTTGCGGCGATCGAACCGGTGGCAAGCTGGGTCATCAACTCCTCCCATGCTATCCGCCCATTGGCGGCGCCCCTATTTGCTCATAATGAGCATAACTGAGGCCAAACAAAACCGGCGAAGCCGGCCCGGGTGATTTAGAAAGTTTTGTGACGGTTTGCAAGAAGCCGGCCCGGACATTTTTGTCCGGGCGGCCAGGGATCGTGTTCGCGTGCGTCGTCAGGCCGCAGCCGGGCGGGCGACCGCCTGCTCGCGGATCGGCCAGTGGACGACGGCCGCGAAGACGCCGAGTGCTGCGCCGAACCACCAGACCGGATCGTAGGTGCCGAAGCGGTCGTAGAGATAGCCGCCCATCCAGACGCCCAGGAACGAGCCCACCTGGTGCGACAGAAAGACGACGCCGCCCAGCAGGCCGAGATGGCGCGTGCCGAACATGATCGCCACCAGCGCATTCGTCGGCGGCACGGTCGACAGCCACAGGAGCCCCATGACGATGGCGAAGATGACGACCGACAGCGGCGACTGCGGCAGAAGCAGGAAGGCGGCGACCGCCACCGAGCGGGCGAGATAGATGTATGCCAGGAAATAGGGCTTGGAATAATGCTGGCTGATGACGCCGGAGGCGAGCGAGCCGATGATGTTGAAGAAGCCGATCAGGGCCAGCGCGATGACCGCATAGCGCGCATCGATGCCGATATCGCCGATATAGGCGGGGAAATGCGCGGTGATGAAGGCGACCTGGTAGCCGCAGACGAAGAAGCCGGCGACGAGCAGGAGATAGCTCTTGTGGCCGAGGGCTTCGGAGAGCGCCTGGCCGGCGGTCTGCTTGAACTCGGGCTCCCTCTGGATGCCGGACGAGGAATTGCCGCGCAGGGGGATGGCAAACAGCGGCACGAGCAGCATCAGCGCGCCGAGCGTTACGAGGCTGTCCGACCAGCCGAGCGCCGAGATCAGCCCCTGGCTCAGCGGCGCGAACAGGAACATGCCAGCAGAGCCCGCCGCCGTGCCGATGCCGAAGGCCATGGAGCGCTGCTGCGGCGTGACGTTGCGGGCGAAGGCGGAAAGGACGATGCCGAAGGAGCCGGAGCCGACGCCGAGGCCGACCAGCACGCCGCCGCCGACATGCAGCGTCCACGGTGAACCTCCGAGCGACATCAGAAACAGGCCGCAGGCATAGACGATGCCCGACATGGCCAGCACGCGCCAGGTGCCGTACTTGTCGGCGATGGCGCCGAAGAAGGGCTGGCTGAGCCCCCAGCACAGGTTCTGCACCGCCATGGCGAGGCCGAAGGTGGTGCGGTCCCAGCCGGTATCCTGCAGCATCGGCAACTGAAAGAAGCCCATGGCCGAGCGCGGCCCGAAGGTCAGCATGGCGACGATCGAGCCGGCAGCGATGATCAGCCAGGGCATGTGCGCGCGGCCTGCAGCGGCGGCGGTAGCGATCGATGTGGGGGCGGACATTGCGTGACTCCGGTTGATCCGGCGACAAGATAGTCGCGCCGACCTATGCGAAAAAGTGAATTAAATTGAGCGAACGATCAGGGCGCTTGATGACAGGATAGCGATCACCCTCAGCCGCGCACCTTCATCGGCCAGCGCCCGGTCCGCACGCGCAGCACACTGACCGCATCGCCGAGGCGCAGCTCGCCCTCGCTTCGCGGCACCGCGTTCCAGCCGAACAGGACGCCGGCGACGTTGCGGTCGGCAGACATGCGCTTTTCGGCAAGCCCCTGGATCGGGTTGCCGCCGATGCGCTCGCCGGTGACCTGGTCCTGCGTCGTCATGATGCAGCGGGCGCAGGGCTTGACGAGATCAAAGACGATGCCGCCGATCTCGACCGCTTCCCACAGGTCCTCGTCCCAGGCGCCGTCGTGCTCGATCAGGACGTTGGTGCGGAAGCGGTCCATGTCGACCGGCTCCTGGCCTTTCTCGACCAGCGTCCGGTTCAGGTCGGCGAGCGAGCCAGTGGTGGTGATCAACACCGGAAAACCATCGGCAAAGCCGACGGGCACCGGATTGCCGGCCCATTTCTCGCCGACCTGGCGGCTCGCCTGCCCGTCCATATGGACCAGCCTGACCTCGCGCCCGAGCCAGTCCGACAGCGTCGCGTTCGCCGCCTCGTCGGCAAGTGCTGCATCGACCGCGCTGTCCCAGACCGTGACCGGAAGCCGGCGACCGGCGTCGAAGGCGGGGACGAGTTCGCGCCCGTTCATGGCGAGGCGAACCGTGCCGTCCAGCAGATGGGCTTCCACCTGGGCCAGCGCCTGCAATTCGCGCTGGGTGATGAAGCGCCCGTCCGGCCCGGTCACCATGAAGCGGCGGTCGCCGGCGAAGCCGTCGAGGCCGACCGACACCGCCTGCACCGGGATGGCGCGGCCGCTCTTCAGCGGGTGGATGTTCAAGCCAGCGACCGTCATGTTCTGGGCGTGCGCGTTATGGGCGGTCATGTCCTGATCCTCGTCGTGTTCGGCCTACGGGCTGTATCTGCGGGCATCCCTAGCCGATTTCGGCGCCGACCGGAACAGGGCGGCGTATTACTCCGGGGCCGGTCCGGGCGGCACGGACCGGCGCGGAGCACTGCTGCTTCCTGTGCCTGCCGACAGGATCCTCTGGTAGAACAGGCCGATGCCGATCAGGACGGCGCCGAGGCCGATGAAGGAGAGCGCGCGCAGGATGCCCTGCAGGTTGGACATGTCGACCAGGAACACCTTGACCACGGCGATCAGCACCAGCGCTGCCGAGGCCAGGCGCAGGCTCCGCGCGTTGAGGCGCGAGCCGAGCGCCAGCAGCGCCACGCCGAGCAGGAGCCAGACGACGGAGTAGGTGTAGGTCTCCCCCTCGAGGAACCCCTTCCAGCTGGCGATACCCTCGCCGTGCCAGTAGCGGCGGACCGACAGCGTCACCCAGGCGAAGACGAGCATGGCGCCGGTCAGCGCCAATAGCGTCACATAGGGTACGGGGCGCCGGCCGCGCGCATACCAGGCAAGGCCGGCAAAGGCGAGGCCGGGCAGCAGGTAGCCGATAAGGAGCAGGTTGAAGAGCGGCCAGCGGCCGGTCAGTTCGCCGGTGAAATACGGATTGAGCGCGAAGAAGTGGGCCGACAGGATCGACAGCATGGACAGCACGCCTATGACCATCGACCCGTAGCGGAAAACCGGGTTCGGCTGCTTCAGGTCGAAGGTCATCAGCACGGCCGAAGCGCCCGCGGCGAGAAGCGTGTAGATCGCCTGCTCGCCGAGCGTCGGTACCGCGCTGTCGAGCACGCCGCCGTTCATGGCGTGGCGGACGAGGATGGCAATCGCCAGCAGCACGAACAGGCAGGCCAGCGCCTGCAACAGGTTGCGCACGCGCTCTCCCGGCCAGCGGCGAAGAAGCCAGGCGGAGCCTGCCAGCAGCAGCGCCGGGATCCCGTAGCCGGGCAGCAACTGGTTGAAGACCGGTGTCTTCGACAGGCTTGCTGCGCCGACGACGGTCGGCTCCCAGCCAATGCGGACGGCGACGACAAGGGCCGCACCCACCATGGCCCAGGGCAGCACCGCCCACGGCCGCACCCGCGTCGCGACAACCATGGCGAAGCCGAGGAAGGCGACGAGCAGCGTCGTCGCCAGACCGTCCGTCAGCGCAAAGAGCGCGAGCACGAGAAAGGCGAAGCCGCCCGCCACGAGCGTCCACTGCGGCACGGGTGCGCGGCCTTCCGGCAGCCCCCGGGAATGGAGCTCCGCCCCGCCGAGATAAGCGAGCCCAAGCACCAGCGCAAACAGGCCGTGCCGCAGGTCGAAGGTGAGGTTGCCGAAGGCGAGGAAGCTGACGGTGGCGATTGCGGCCGGAAAGACGGCCATCAGCACGCCGCCGAGCGCCGCATGGGCCGGAGCCCTCTCCTTCCACCACAGGATCGCGCCGCCTCCGACGACGGACAGGCCTGCGGCCAGAAGGAGGAGCAGACCGACCGGACCGGCGTCGGCTGCGACCGGCACCGCGGTATCGAGATCCGGCTGCCCCGGAAGCGCAACCAGCGCCCCCAGCGCAAGGCGGCCGGAAATCCCCGCCAGCACCATCGTGCCGGCAAGGGCGCAGAGATTGCCGAGGACGGCGGGATACAGCGCCCACGACCGGCCCGCCCCGAGGACGGCCAAGGCGAAGGCGAGCGCTGCGAAGGCCGTGGCAGAGGAGAGCGGCGAGGGATGAAGGAAGGCGAGGACGATGGCCGGAACGGACGCCGCCAGCGCCGCGCTGAGGGAGACGGGCAGGAAGGCGGGCGCCAGCAACCGCTGCCAGCGGGCCACGGCCCTGTGAGTCACGGCGTCGGACGCATCGGCAGAGTGGATATCGCCGGGGGCGGCGGCGGCCATGTGCCCGGCATCACCGTCCGGCACCGCGGCGTCGTCGCCCGCGTCGGCGGGACGGTCCGTAGCCGCGCCGATGCCGATGTCGCCGGCCGACTCGCCTGTGCCAGCACCGGGCCACAGCAGCGCCGCGCCGGCCAGCATCACGAGAAGCGCGAGCGTCACCGGAAGCGTCTCAATGGGCTCGGCCGCGGCGAGGTAGAGCAGCGCCCACAGGCCGAGGGCGACGTTGGCGAGAGCCGGCGCGGCCTGCCAGCGCCGCAGGCGGGAGGCTGCCGCGGTCGCAAGCCAGGCGATCGAGAGGTAGGCGAACAGGCGCCAGGGATCGGGCTCGGCGGTAGAGACGAGAAGCGGCGTCGCCATCGAGCCGAGCAGCCCGAGACCGGCGAGTGCCTGCCCGTGCAGGAGCGACAGGGCGATCGTCGCCAGCGCGATCGCGGCCAGCGTCAGGAACGACAGGGGCGCGCCGATAAAGCCGTAGAAGCCGTGGGCCGCATAGGTGACGCCGAACAGCGTCAGCGCGCCCGCAGCGGTCAGCACGCCGGGTATCATCGCGTTGCCGAAGGGGACGGATTCCGCCGGCTGCCCCCGCCTGCGGATGACCTCGCCGGCCGCCACGAGCACGAGGCCGAACAATGCCGCCAGCGCAAGCCGGACGGCCGGGCTCAGCACGCCGCTTTCGACTGCATACTTGACCATGAAGATACCGCCGAGCGCGAGCGCCAGCCCGCCGACCCAGACCGCCCAGCGCGCGCCGATCCGGCTCTCCAGACTTTCTCGCTCCGGTGGGCCCGTGGCGGCGAGAGCTTCGGCGCCGGGAGGGGCAGTTTCCGGCGTCGCGGCCTCCGCGGCGCTCCCGGCATCGTCCGCAGTTGCACGCCCGCGCAGCCAGGGGCTCGGGAACGACGGTTCGGCGGTCGTCGCGTCCGCATCGTCCATGCTCGCTTCCGCGACGGCCGAGGCGAGCGTCTCGCCCTTGGCGGGAAGCGTGGCGGACACCGTGCCGCCGGCCCTGATCGCATCGAGTTCTTGGCGAAGTTTGCGAATCTCTTCAGTGAGCTTCGCCGTGTTCTTGCCATTTCGATTCATCGCGGCGATCGCAAGCACGATGGCGACCAGAGCCAGTATTTCCGCCATATCTCTCCGCCTGATCCCTGCCCTGAACTTTTCGGTGTGCGAGCGCTTGCCTGCCTGGCCGCCCGGCCCCGGGTGATGCCGGCACAACCCTAACCCGTGCGCCTGCTTTTTAAAAACGGATTGCGATCAGCGTGTGAGATTGGCGATCGGGAAGATCGCGCAGGTCTCCGTGCCGTGGGCGAGCAGCTTGCCGGCGCCGTCGCGCAGCCAGGCCTCGGAGGTGGCGATGGTGCGACCGCGATGCACCAGCCTGCCCTCGCACGTCACCTCGCCCATTCCCGGCAGCACCGGGCGCACGAGGTTCACCTTGAACTCGACCGTGGTATAGGCCTCGCCCGGCTTGATGGCCGAGAACACGGCGCAACCGAGCGCCGAATCCATGATCGTCGCCGTCCAGCCGCCATGGACCGTGCCCAAAGGGTTGAGATGGGTTTCGTCCGGCAGCCCCTTGAAGACCACCCTGCCCTCCTCGACCTCGGTCATCCCGAACTTCAGCGTCTGCGCCATCGGCGGCGCCGGAAGCACGCCTTCCAGCATCGCCTGCATCACCTTCAGCCCGCCGTCGCGCGCGACCACGTCGAGCGGCAGCGTGCCGATGCCCGAAACGGCAAGGCCCGGATAGAGTTCGACATTCATGAAACGGTCTCCGATGGATTTGCGGCGGCAAGCGCCTTGAGCGTCGCCTGGACGAAGCCGTCGCGGGCGCTGGAAAGCTCCAGCCCGCGCGGTTCGCAGACGTGCCGGTTGAGAAAGTAGGCGGCCAGCCGGAAGCCCTCGGAGAGCGCCTGCCGGTCGGCGGCGCTGCTGCCGACCGCGCCGAGGAACGCCGGCAGCGCCAGCATCCTGTCGGCCCAGGGGGCACCGGCGGTGCGGCAGACGGCCCGACCGGATTTCGGCGAGACAAAGACGAGATCATCCGTCTCGCCGGTCGCCGCACAGCGGGTGAGATCGAGACCGAAGCCGAGATCCTCCAGGACCGCCAGCTCGAAGCGGACGAAGAGCTCGCCCGCATCGGCGGGATCCTCGAGATGCTCCAGGATCACGCCCAACATCTCGAAGAGATGCGGATGCGGGTCGCGCTCCGGCAGGAAGCGCAGGAGTGCCGCCATCGCCTGCACGCCATAGACGGCGATCGCCGCCTCCATCAGCTTGCCCGCCCGCAGTTCCAGCGGCTCGACGCGGTACTCGCCGATGTGCTCGTCGAGGCGGGCGCGCCAGGTCGCTTCCACCGTGTTGCCGGGCTGAAGCACCGGCTGCATGGTGCGTGAGCGGCCGGAGCGGATCACGCCGAGATGGCGGCCATGGCTGCGCGTCATCATCTCCGCGATGACGGATGTCTCGCCATGGCGGCGCACGCCGAGCACGATTGCCTCATCGGTCCACTGCATGGGCAAAGCCTTACGCCCGGCGGGCCCGGCGGGCAAGTGCGGAGCGGGCGGCCATCGCCACGGCGGTTTCCATCAGAATTCGAGGCGCATCACCACGCGGTTGGGCGACGGACTGTGGGCGATGTCGAAGCCGGCCCTGCGGAACAGCGACGCCGTTCCCACTTGCTTGTCGCCGCTCCCCAGCCGGTCGCGCGCCGGAAATCCCTCGATCGCGCGGGCGCCGCTGGCCCTGGCGAATTCGACGGCGCCGGCCAACAGCGCCTGCGTGATCGACTGGCCGCGGCGGTCCGGACGGACGAAGAGGCAGGGGACGAGCCATGTGCTGTCGTCCTCACCTCGGTCGGTTGCCTTCAGCGTCGGCGTCTTCACAGCACGCAGGTAGCGGGAGCGCGGGCCGACCGCGACCCAGCCCACAGGCTCCGCGCCGTCCGTCGCAAGCAGCCCCAGCGGCGTGGCCGAGCTTCCGGTGAGCGCGACGAAGGCCGCCTTGTTGCCGGCCGCTCCAGCCGCGTGGAATTCCTTCACCCGCCGGATGAACCACATGCACCAGCAATTCTCCGCCACCCTGTCGCAGGCGAGAAGCCTCTGGAGGGCGGGGATGTGATCGCTCGTCAATGGGTCCAGTTGCAGGGGCATCGCCGTTCGGTGGTTCGTTTCGGTCGCTCTTTTCGGTGGGCCGAATTCTGCCGCAGGGCCAGGCGATTGGCCAGTCCGGATCGGCAGCCAATTGCCCCGGGCGACGGACTGCTCGCACGCCCGACGCATGAGGTACAGCGACGGAAGTTCGACCGCAGGAGGAAGCGGTCGGCTCAGGCGGACGCGACGCGCCTTTCGTCCCTGATCTTGCAGACGCGGTTGCGCCCGGCGTTCTTGGCCCTGTAGACGGCGTCGTCCGCGTCGCCCATGAGCTCCATGGGCGTCGGATGGCGCGCCTCGTCGCGCAAGGCGAGGCCTATGCTGACGGTGACGGTGCGCCTGACCTCGTTCGGATGGACGGAAAACAGGCGCTGGACGTTCGCGCGGATCAGTTCTGCGGTGGCTTGCGCCTGCTCGTCTTCGACATCGGCCAGGACGGCGACGAACTCCTCCCCGCCGAGCCGGGCGACGAGATCGCCCTCGCCGACGCTCGCCGCGATCGCCCGGGCCACCAGAACCAGGCAGGCATCGCCGTGGACATGGCCGAAGCTGTCGTTATAGGCCTTGAAGTGGTCGATATCGACGATCAGGAGCGCCTGGCGCGGACCCTGCCCGCGCAGCACGTTCATCAGCTTGCGGCGATTGGCGACGCCCGTCAGCGGATCGGTCAGGCTCAGCGCCTCCAGCTCCCGGTTGGCCACCTCCAGCGCCGCGCCGCGCCGTTTGAGCGTCTCGGCAAGCTTGCGGTTCTCGCTCGACAGGCGCAGGGCGAGGACCAACTGCGCACCGATGCCATGCGCGATGACGGTCAGGGCCAGGCACAGGAGTGCGGAGGCGACCGCCAGCAGATCGCCGAACTGATGCTCGCTGCGGGCCAGCCCGAACGTGAACAGGGCGAAGATCGGCACTTGGAACAGGTTGTAGGCCGGCGGGTAGACGACGGCCGGGAACGTCACCGTGACGGCCCCCATGGCAATGCAGCAGATCACCAGCGCCTGCTGCTCGTCCCCGTGGCCCAGCATCCAGGCACCGCCGGCACCCCATAGCAAACCGGACGAAAAATAGCAGACGTGGATGACCTGCGCCCAATGGCACGGCGTCCAGCCGGCCGGCCGATGCCTGCTTCTGGCCACCGCGCTGCCGATATGAAGCAGCGCCACGGCGCCGACGCAGGCGACCCAGGCGACAAGAACAGACGCCGTCTGCGGGCCCCAGTAGGTCAAGAGCGCCAGGAAGGCGCCGGCGATGCTGAGGAACGAGGCGGGCGCGTTCTTGTAGAGCGCGTCCATCTGCAGCGCGAGCAAGTCCGATCGCCGGTCGGTCTGCGTTGCGTCCGTCATCCGCCGTCCCCAGTTGTCCGGCACGGACGCTACCACACCTATCCTAAGATTTGCTTGCCGCGGGGCAAGGCGTTGACGTTCCGACGATGCGCTGCCGTAACGCCGCGACCGTCGCGTGTGCCCTCACCGGCGCTTCAGGGCTTCTGCCAGGGCCGCGCCGAGCGCTCCCTGGCCTGTGGCTTCCGGTTTCTGCGGCGGGGTGCGGCCGTTGCCGCTGCGGGCGTCGCGGTTGCGGTCCTCGCGGCTCCTGTCCTCGCGCTGGGGCTGCGCGTCGCCGCCATCCTTGCGCATTGAAAGCGCGATCCGCTTGCGCGGCACGTCCACGTCCGTCACCCGCACCTTGACCACGTCGCCGGCCTTGACCACTTCATGCGGATCCTTGACGAAGCGGTCGGCGAGCTGGGAGACGTGGACGAGCCCGTCCTGGTGCACGCCGATGTCGACGAAGGCGCCGAAGGCGGCCACGTTCGTCACCGTGCCCTCCAGCAGCATGCCGGGCTTGAGGTCCTTGATGTCGTCCACACCGTCGGCGAAGGTCGCGGTCCTGAACTCCGGGCGTGGGTCGCGGCCAGGCTTCTCGAGTTCAGCCAAAATGTCCTTCACCGTCGGCAGGCCGAAGCGCTCATCGACGAAGATCTTCGGGTCGAGCTGCTTCAAGACGGCGCTGTCGCCCATCAGCGCGCGCACGTCGCGACCGCAGGCGGCGACGATCTTCTTGGCCACCCCATAGGCTTCCGGGTGGACGGAGGAGGCATCCAGCGGCTCCTTGCCGTTCGGGATGCGCAGGAAGCCGGCGCACTGCTCGAAGGTGCGCGCGCCGAGGCGGGCGACCTTCAAGAGCTCCTTGCGGCTCTGGAACGGGCCGTTGGCGTCGCGGTGGGCGACGATCGCGTCGGCCGACGACTTGCCAAGGCCGGAGACGCGGGCGAGTAGCGGCGGCGACGCCGTGTTGAGATCGACGCCGACGGCATTCACCGCATCCTCGACCACGGCGTCGAGCGAGCGCGACAGCCGGCCCTGGTCGACGTCGTGCTGGTACTGGCCGACGCCGATCGACTTCGGCTCGATCTTGACGAGCTCGGCCAGCGGATCCTGCAGGCGGCGGGCGATGGAAACGGCGCCGCGCAGCGAGACGTCGAGGTTCGGGAACTCCGCGGCCGCGGTCTCGGACGCCGAATAGACCGATGCGCCGGCCTCCGACACGATCACCTTGGTCGGCTTGGGCGCCGGCAGTTGCGCCAGCATGTCGGCGACCAGCTTCTCGGTCTCGCGGCTACCCGTGCCGTTGCCGATCGCGATCAACTCGACCTTGTGCTTGCGCACCAGTGCTGCGAGCTCGGCCTGGGTGCCGCGGATGTCGTTCTTCGGCGGGAAGGGATAGACCGTCGTCGTCTCCAGCACCTTGCCGGTGTTGTCGACGACAGCGACCTTCACGCCGGTGCGGATGCCCGGGTCGAGGCCCATGGTGGCGCGGGTGCCGGCGGGGGCTGCGAGCAGCAGGTCCTTCAGGTTGCGGGCGAAGACGCGGATCGCTTCTTCTTCGGAGCGCTCGCGCATCTCGCGCATCAGGTCGAGCGACAGCGACATGGAGAGCTTCACCCGCCAGGTCCAGCCGATCACGTCTGAAAGCCACTTGTCGCCCGGCTTCTGGCCGAGCGCGTAGAAGGACGCGATGATGCGTTCCACGGGCTTCACGGTCTCGGTGTTGTCGAGGTCGACGACGATATCGACCGAAAGGACCTCCTCGTTCCAGCCGCGCAGCATGGCCAGCGCCCGGTGGCTCGGAACGCCGGACCAGCGCTCGGTGTGCTCGAAATAGTCGGAGAACTTGGCGCCCGCCTCCTTCTTGCCTTCTACGACGCGCGAACGCAGCCAGGCGTTGCCCTTCATGTACTCGCGCAGGCGCTTCAGAAGGTCCGCATTCTCGGTGATCTTTTCGGCGACGATGTCGCGTGCGCCCTCGAGTGCCGCCTTGGCATCGGGCACGTCGGCGGAGAGAAAGCCGGCGGCCAGTTCTGCCGGCACCTTTTCGCGTTCGGAAAGGATCTGCTCTGCCAGCGGTTCGAGCCCGCGTTCGCGGGCGATCTCGGCCTTGGTGCGGCGCTTGGGCTTGAAGGGCAGGTAGATGTCCTCGAGCTCGGCCTTGGTGGAGACGGCGGCGATCTTGGCGGTAAGCTCGTCGGTGAGCTTGCCCTGGCCGGAGATCGATTCGAGGATCGAGGCGCGGCGGGCTTCAAGCTCGCGCAGATAGACGAGCCGCTCGGACAGCGTGCGCAACTGGGTGTCGTCGAGCCCGCCGGTCACTTCCTTGCGGTAGCGGGCGATGAAGGGCACGGTCGCCCCCTCGTCGAGGAGGCCTACGGCCGCGGTGACCTGCGCAGCATTCGCCTTGATCTCGGCGGCGATCATGTTGGCGATCTTGAGCGGGGTGGCGGCCATGAGCGTCTCCTATCCGATGATTGCGCGCAGACCATGACGACCGTTGCCGGTCAAACGCTGCGGCGGGCGGCGACCATAGTGTGCAGCCGCCCGCCCGCCAATCGCCAGATCGGGCGGGGTCCACAGGATATCGCGCGCCAAAAGTCTCAGAACCGGACCGGCTCCAGCGGCGGACAGGCGGCTTCGAAGGCTTTCAGCCGGGCCTCGGCCTCGCCGATGTAGTCGCGGGCATAAGGCACGGCGTCCTGGTGGCGGGCGAGCTGGAGCTGGATGATCGGCAGGCGGTCGTGGCGGAAGGCGGCTTCCATGGCGGCGAGGTAGAATTCCCACATGCGGCAGAAGCGCTCGTCGTAGAGCTTGGCCGCCTCGTCCCAGCGGGCGACGAAGCGCTCGCGCCAGGCCCGCAGCGTCCAGGCATAGTGCATCGGCAGCATCTCGATGTCTTTGACGAGGAAGCCGGCCCGCTCGATCGACGGCAGCACCTCCGACAGGGCGGGCAGGTAGCCGCCGGGGAAGATGTATTTCTCGATCCAGGGGTTGATGGCGCGGGCCGGCTTCACCCGGCCGATATAATGCAGGACAAAGACGCCTTCCTTGTTAAGAACCCGCGCCATCGTCTTGAAGAACTTGCCGTAATTGGCAAGGCCGACATGCTCGAACATGCCGACGGAAACGATCCGGTCGAACTCGCCCTTCAGGTCGACATAGTCGGTCAGCTCGAAGCGGACGCGATCGGACAGGCCGCGCTCGGTGACCCGTGCACGGGAGACGGCGAGCTGCTCCTCACTGAGCGTGATGCCGGTGACGTCGACGCCGGAGCTTTCGGCCATGTACATGCCGAGCCCGCCCCAGCCGGAGCCGACCTCCAGCACCCGCTGGCCCGGCTGAAGCAGAAGCTTGGCAGTGATGTGCCGCTTCTTGGCGGTCTGCGCCTCCTCCAGCGAAATGCCGCGCGGCTGGAAATAGGCACAGGAATATTGCCAGTCGTGATCCAGGAACAGGTCGAACAGCCTGGCATCGAGGTCATAGTGATGGGCGACGTTGCGGCGGTTTCGGTTGACGGGGACGCGGGCGGAGAACTGGTAGGCCAGAAGCCGCAGCAGCGACTTCGCCTTGAGGCCCGGCGTCGCGGCGCGGCGGATGCCGTTGCGGCGCAGGAGCGAGAGCATCTCGAAGATGTCGCCCTCTTCCACGACCAGCCGCCCATCCATATAGGCCTCGCCGAACTTCAGGGCCGGATCGGCGGCGATCTCGCCTCCCACGGTGTCGTCGGCAAGGCGGATGCGCAACGGACGGCCGGCGCCGTCGCCAAAGGCAACCACGCCCCCTGTCGCGTCGACGACCTGCAACTGGCCGGTCCTGATCACGCGGCCGAGCATTGCGGAAAAATCGGAAGCCATATGTCGTTCCCCTGCCGTCGGCATCGACGCGAGCGCGAGCCTAGCGATCTGCCGGCGCTACGCAACCCGCCCGCAGGCCTGTACAGGCGCAACATGCGGTTTCCTTGTAACAATTCCTCAATTTCTTGCTGCCTATCCTGCCCTCCTAGATGCAACGCGGGGCTTGCGGATGCGAAAATCCATGCTGATGGCGGCAGCAGCGGCGGCCGCGCTGCCGATATCGCTGTCGACATCGCCGCCCGCAGAGGCTGCCGAAACGATCAACCTCCTGATCTGGCAGGCCTATATCGATCCGTCGATCCTGTCGGACTGGTCGGCACGGACGGGCATCGCCGTCCACCAGACCTACTATGACAGCAGCGATGCACGCGACGAGGTGCTTTCCAATCCCAGCAGCGATATCGATCTCGTCGTCACCGGCGAGAACGGGGCGAGGCTCTTCGGCGATCGCGGCATTCTGCAAGCGCTCTCGCCCGACACGCTTCCGTCACTTTCGGAGTACGACGAAAGCTGGACGAAGCGCTGCGGCGGATACGGCGTGCCCTATCTCTGGGGAACTATGGGGATCCTCTACCGGTCGGACGCGGTCACCACGACACCGACTTCCTGGGCGGACCTGATGAAACCCGGCGAGCCGCTGCGGCACCACATCGCCATGTTCGACGACCACAACGAGGCCTTCGTGCCGGCGCTGGTCCTGCTCGGCAAGTCGATCAACGCGAACGACGAGACGACGCTGCGGGAGGCCTTCCAGATGATGAAGGCGCAGGCGCCCTACGTGCTGACCTACGACTACGTCATCACCTCGATCCAGAACCCGGATGTCGGCCCCGACGTGCACTTGGCGCTCGGCTACAGCGGCGACCAGCATGTCCTGGACGAGATGACCGGCAAGGAGCGGCTATGGCGCTATGCCGTGCCGTCCGAGGGGACGCTCTTCTGGCTCGATTGCATGGCCATCAGCACCCGCTCCAAGCACACCGAGGCCGCGCTGGATCTCCTGAACCACATCGCGGGCGCCCAAAGTGCCGCGCGCAATGCCATCGCCCTCCAGATGCCGACCGCGAACCGGGCGGCGCTCGAACTCATCCCCGCCGACATGCGCGGGAACGCCGAAATCTACACCGCACCGGAGATCCTGGCGAAGAGCCAGTATCAGGAGGAACTCAGCGTTCCCTCGGTGCAATCCCGCCGTCGCATCATCAGCAGCCTGGTCCAGTTCCGTGACACTCGGTAAGCGCGCCTTCCTCCTCATCTTCCCGGTCGTCCTCGCAGGCTACGTCGTGGCCGCCACCCTGCTCTACATGAGCCAGAGCGCCTCCGTCCGGGGGCTCGAGCGGGCGCGCCTGTGGCAGCAACTGGGCCTTCTGGGGGCGGTATTCCAGAACGACGTGACGCAGAACAAGAGCCTGATCTATTCGCTGGTCGAGGGAACGGCGATGCGCCTGTTCGTCAACGAGCCGGATGCCGGCTACCGCTCGAACGCCATCGGCGTGATGATGCAGGAAAGCATCAGGTCGCTGTCGGACGATCCCACCCGCTTCGTCTCCCTGACCGTCATCCGCCCGCCGCTTTCGATCGATTACTACTACGAGAACAGCGACGATCCGTTCGCGGAAATCCCGAAGGTGCAGGTCGAGCATGCGCGGCGGCTGATCGACAGCCCCAAGCTCTCCGACTGGACCTATCTGAAGCCGCAAGGGGCGGAGCCGCTGATCGTCCATTCGGAATTCCTCGACCAGCAGACCTTCAATCGCCCCGTCTCCAGCGCCAAGGCCGGCTCGATCCTGATCCAGACGGCCGTCCGCCCGCGCCAGTTCCTCGAAATGAAGGCGAAGCTCGAGCAGGAGTACGGCGCCGAAGTCGAGGTTTCGACACATCCGCTGACCGCGACCGGCGCCGTGTCCGCGACGGCCAAGCTCGGCCCCATGCTATACGCGCGCCTGACGCCGCACGAGGGCCATGTCGATGACAAGCTTGCGAACCTGAAGGCGCTGCTCGCGGTCGGCGCCATCGGCCTCAGCCTCTTCACCATCGGCCTCGTGCTGCTGCTGGTGCGCCGGTTCATCACCAATCCGATCGCCCGCCTCGACCGGCAGCTGACCGACGTCATGTCCGGCAAGCGCAGCGAACTGACGCCGGTCGAGGAACTCGGCGAGATCGGCCGGCTTTCGGTCAACATGAAGCAGCTTCACGACGATGCGGTCGAATCCTTCGGGCTGGTGCGGACCGCGTCGTGGACCGACACGCTGACCGGCATCTCCAACCGGGCGCATTTCAATGACCGGTCCACCCAGATCCTGGAACTGGCGCGCGCATCCAGCGCCGGCTGCACGCTGCTGTTCATCGACGTCGACAACTTCAAGTTCGTCAACGACAAGTATGGCCACAAGGTCGGCGACGAACTGCTGACGACGCTCGCAGCAAGGCTGGAAATGCGCGTCAAGGCGGTGACGGAGCGCCGCGTCCTGCCGGATGCGCTGGTGGCGCGTCTCTCCGGTGACGAGTTCGCGATCATGGTGCAGTCGCATCCGGGCGACGGCACCGTCAGCGAGATCTCCGAAGCGATCGTGCGGCTGTTCGACGGCGGCTTCGAAGTGCTCGAACAGTCCTATCCGGTCACGGCCAGCATCGGCATCGCGGTCTTCCCCGAGGATGCAGCCGACCTGCCGGAACTGATCGCCAATGCGGACGCGGCCATGTACCAAGCCAAGGCGCAGGGCAAGAACGGCTCGGCGCGCTACTCGCGCTCCCTGCACGAAAAGCGGACGCGGCAGCGCCACATCGAGGAGGAACTGCGGGCGATGAACCCGGACGACGAGATGCACCTCGTCTTCATGCCGATCGTCGACGGCCACGGCAAGGTGACGGCCTGCGAGGCGCTGTTGCGCTGGACGTCGCCGCTGCTCGGCCGGGTCACGCCGGACGAGTTCATACCCATTGCGGAAACCACCGGCCTCTTCAGCAAGGTCGATTCCTGGGTCATCGACACGGCAATGGCCAATTGCCACCGGATCAAGCAGTTGTTCGGCGCGGAAACCATCCTCTGCATCAACATCTCGTCGGCGGAACTCTATAACCGCTCGATCGCCGATCGCTTCTGCGATGCACTCGACCGGCACGCGGTCGAGGCGCGCTCGATCGAGATCGAGCTGACCGAGACCTTCGCCGTCAAGCTCGGTGACCAGTCGCAGCGCAATATCGACATGCTCAGGTCGAAAGGCTTTCGCATCTCCATCGACGACTTCGGCGCCGGCTACACCTCGGTCCAGCAGATCATCGACTATCCGGCCGAGACGATCAAACTCGACCGGGCGCTCGTCGAGAGCCTGACCAATTCGTCAGCGCTGCCGACGCTGCGCGCCCTGATCGCGCTCTGCCACGCGCAGGACATGCAGGTCGTGGCCGAGGGCGTCGACACGACGGAAAAGATGACGCTGCTGGCGGCTGCGGGCTGCGACCTCTACCAGGGCTACCTGATCAGCCAGCCGCGCACCGTCGAGGATCTCGGCATATGGGCGATGCAGCGCCTGCTCGAACAGGCGCGCGAGAGTGCCGGGGCCAAGGCGCCGGCAAAGGGTCGCAAGACCAGCCGGACGTGAGCCGGCCGGTTCGGCACGCCTGCTGCGGCGACCGCCCCGCCTCTGCGGGCGCGGCAGCGGTCATCCGCGCAGCGCGTCAGTGCGGGAAATCGAGGCCCATCTCGCGGAAGCGCGCCGGGTCGTCGCCCCAGTTTTCGCGGACCTTGACGAACAGGAAGAGATGCACCGGCTGCTCCAGGATTTCCGACAGCTCCTTGCGGGATGCCATGGAGATCGCCTTGATCGCGTCGCCGTTCTTGCCGAGCGCGATCTTCTTCTGGCTGTCGCGCTCGACATAGATCACCTGCTCGATGCGCACCGAGCCGTCCTTGCGCTCCTCCCACTTCTCCGTCTCCACGTGGGAGGAATAGGGAAGCTCCTGGTGCAGGCGGAGAAACAGCTTCTCGCGGGTGATCTCGGCTGCGAGCTGGCGCATCGGCAGGTCGGAGATCTGGTCCTCGGGATAGTACCAGGGGCCTTCCGGCAGCGCCTTGGCGAAATAGTCCATGACGTCATCGCAGCCCGAGCCGTTCAGCGCCGAGATCATGAAGGTGCGCTCGAACGGCACGACCTCGTTGGCGGCCTTGGCGAGCGCCAGGAGGTGTTCCGGCGAAACCTGGTCGACCTTGTTCAGCACCAGGATCTTCGGCTGCTTGACCTCCTTCAGTCCCTCCAGGATCGTCTCGGCATCGCCCTTCAGGCCACGCTCGCTGTCGATCAGGAACATGATGAAATCGGCATCCTTGGCCCCGCCCCAGGCGGTCGTGACCATGGCGCGGTCGAGCCGACGGCGCGGCTTGAAGATGCCGGGCGTATCCATGAAGACGATCTGGGCGTTGTCATGGATGGCGATGCCGCGCACGATCGCCCGGGTCGTCTGCACCTTGTGGCTGACGATCGAGACCTTGGCGCCGACGAGGCGGTTGACCAGCGTCGACTTGCCGGCATTGGTGGCGCCGATCAGGGCGACGAAGCCGGAACGGGTCGGTGCACCGCCTTCAGTGGCTTCGTTTTCTTGTTCTGTCATGACAAATCCGTTTCTATGGCTGCTCGCGCCGCGCATCATGATGCGCACAGGTCGCGGCCGCACTCAATCGTTTCCAATGGCATTGTGGCCGGCAGCCCCTGGCTGTCCCGGCCCCGGTTCAGTCTTCCGGCTTCTGCCAGATACCTTCCCGCTCCAGCACTTTCGTCGCCGCGGCCTGTTCGGCCGCCCGCTTGGAGCGCTCGCTGCCGGTCGCGGGCGCCACGCCGGCGATCTCGACCGTCACGGTGAACCGCGGGTCGTGATCGGGGCCGGTACGCTCATCGATGCGGTAGACCGGCGTCGTCGAGAACCTGGCGTGCGCCCATTCCTGCAGTTCGGTCTTGGCGTCGCGCCGGCCGCCGTGCTCGCTTCTGGCCCTGTCCTGCCAGTTGCGCAGGATGAAGCCCCTCGCCGCCTCCAGGCCGCCGTCGAGATAGATCGCCGCGATCAGCGCCTCGACCACGTCGGCGCGCACGTTCATCATCGGCTTGGCAGTCAGCTTCTTCACGTCCGCGCCGGTGCGGATGAACTGGTGCAGGCCGAGGTCGTCGGAGACCTGCGCGCAGGTCTCGGCGCTGACGAGGTGGTTGAGCCGCACAGACAACTCGCCTTCGCTCGCCTCGCGGAAGGTCTGGAACAGCATTTCCGCCACGCACAGGCCCAGGACGCGGTCACCGAGGAACTCGAGCCGTTCGTAGTTGCTGCCCTTGGCCGGCCGGGCGCTCGCATGGGTGATCGCCCGGTCGAGCCGCTCCTTGTTGGTGAAGGCGTATCCGATCGCGGCCTCGAGACGGCCGCGATTTTCGTCGTTCAGCGGCTTGGCCGATTTCATTCGACAACCTTGAACAGGCGATCCCAGCGCAGGTTCGTCGGCCACTTCCAGATCTCGCGGAAGGCGGTGTCGTTGCCGAGCGAGAAGAAGATGAGGCTGGCGCGGCCGATCAGGTTCTCGGCCGGCACGAAGCCGACGTCGAAGCGGCTGTCGGCGGAGTTGTCGCGGTTGTCGCCCATCATGAAGTAGTGGCCCTCGGGCACGATGAACTCGCGGGTGTTGTCGCCGATCGTGCCGATGCGGGTGTCGAGCGTATCGAAGGAGACGTCGTTGTCCAGCGTCTCGCGGAAGACCGGGATGTTCTCGCCGTTGTCATACTGGCCGTCGGCGCGGAAGAAGCCGGCCGGCTGGCGCGGCACCGGCTTGTCGTTGATGAAGAGGACGCTGTCGCGGACCTGGATGCGGTCGCCCGGAAGGCCGATCACGCGCTTGATGTAGTCGATGTCCGGATTCGGCGGGAAGCGGAAGACGACGATGTCGCCGCGCTCCGGATCGCTGCCGAAGATGCGCCCGGAGAAGAGGTCGGGCGAAAACGGCAGCGAATACTTCGAATAGCCGTAGGAAAACTTGTTGACGAACAGGTAGTCGCCGACCAGCAGCGTCGGCATCATCGATCCCGACGGAATGGTGAAAGGCTGGAAAAGGACGGTGCGGATGACCACCGCGAGCAGGAGCGCCTGGATGATGACCTTGACGTTTTCCCACAGGCCGCTCTCGGCCTTCTTAGTCTTCTCTGTCACGCCTGATTTGTCCTCTTGTGCAACCATGCCGCCCTCTTAACCCAAGTCCTGTCGAATTGAAATGCGAGCGGCGAAAATGCCGTCCGCCCGTTGCCGGCGCCTCATCACGGTGCTGTGACGGGGAGTGCCTCGATGATGACGAAAGCCTGCGCCAGCGGGAAGTCGTCGGTGATGGTGATGTGGATATGGGCCTGGTGGCCGGGCGGCGTCATCGCCTCCAGCCGCGCACCGGCCCCGCCGGTGAGCTTCATCGTCGGCTTGCCGCCGGGAAGGTTGACGACACCCATGTCCTTCCAGAACACCCCCTGCGCCAGCCCCGTGCCCAGCGCCTTGGAGCAGGCCTCCTTGGCGGCGAAGCGCTTGGCATAGGAAGCCGCGCGATTCTTGCGCGCGTCGGACTTCCTTCGCTCGATCTCGGTGAAGCAGCGATGGGTGAAGCGTTCGCCGAAGCGTTCGAGCGACTTCTCCACGCGGCGGATGTCGATCAGGTCGCTGCCGATGCCGATGATCATGCTCTTCTTCCTGTTTCCGTCCGGTTCTGCGTTGCCGGGCGCCTCATTTGCAGGTCGCCGGCGGCGATCCTGACTCAAGGCCGCGACCCAGAACCCTTTGAAGGCGGCGCTTGCGGAATGCCCGGACGCCAAACCTGGTTACGAGGTAGGCGGCGGCCGCCAGCGGCACCCCTAGCACGAGCGAGCCCACGAGCATCGGCTTGATGACCGGCGCCCAGAGGTCTGAAAATGTCAGATGGTCGAGCAGATGCGCGAGGTCAATGGGGCTGCCGCCATGTTCCGATGCGGCCCCGAGCACGAGTTCGCCGGCCCGGAACGTTCCGGCCCAGATGAAGGGCAAGGTCAGCGGATTGGCAAACGTGGTCGCGAGGGCCGCGGCGATGACATTGCCCGACAGGACGTAGGAGACGGCCACCGCCAGGATGACATGAAGGCCCAGGAACGGGGTCAGCGCGGAAAACATGCCGACGGCTACGCCCGTTGCCACGGAATGGGGAGAGGCGGACAGCCTCAGGATCCGTTTTCCGAGATACCGGAACGGGCGGCTGAGGCCCTTTCTGGGCCAGAACAGATCTCGGACCCGGTCGCGCCAGGTTGCCGGCTTGCGGCGTCTAAACAGCATGGTCCAGACATAGCCGATCGATTGGTGGCATTTCAATGACCGCGACGCGAAACCGCACACGGCCAGATGGTGGCGCAATCAGTTCGTTGCGCCACGGATCGGCATGGACTTAGTAGAACTTGCGGAACAGGCCGCGGTCGATCTGACGCTGGCGGTATTCGAGATCGATGCGGTCGATCGCGCCGTTCAGGTAGGCCGTCTCACGATCGGCGGCACTCGGTACGCGCAGGGCGCGGGTGAAATTTCTGATCTGCTTCAACATCGGTAAAACCCTTGTTCGGTTCGACCTCCCGAGTACAAAGATAGTAAAAGCAGCAAAAACAACCAGCGTTAGTAACAGACCTCAGCCATGCGATTTATGCATATCGTGCGCCAACATTTAGGCAATCGTGCATGTTTCGCAGGCATCCGCGGCCGCGACTGCACAGAAAATACCTGATGTGTGGCCGATATCCGGGGCGCTGCGGCGGGGCCGACAAATCGGCGGCGGCGCAGGAACGGAGCACAGCCGCGCCCCTGCATCGAAAAGGACGGCCTGCCATGCGCTGAGCGGGCAGCAGATTCGATGAGCTTCTTCGAAGCCGGGGAAACTATAGTTCGCCGCCGCCCGCCCGGCATTGATGCATCTCAACACGACCGGTTCACGCCGGCGAGCCTGCGTCAGGCGAAGACGCGGCTGACCGTCGAGACGCAGGCAAGCTCCTTGAGCTGGCCGATGATCTGGTTCAGCTGGCGCAGGTCCCAGACCTCGAGATCCATCTGCACCTCGGTGAAATCGGCTGCGATCCTGTTCATCGTCAGCGAGCGGATGTTCACGTCGCCTGTCGCCAGCACCTGCGTCACCTCCGCCAGCGAACCCGGTTCGTTCAGTTCGTTGAGGACGATGCGGGCCATGAAGCGGGTGTTGTTCGCCTCGTCGAGGTCCCAGCGGACGTCGATCCAGCGCTCGGGCTCGTCGTCGAACTTCTGCAGCGCCGGCGACTGGATCGGGTAGATGGTGATCCCCTTGTCCTTCTCCATGATGCCGACGATCCGGTCGCCGGGGACGGCGCCACCGGCGGAGAAATGCACCTCGGCGTTGCCGGAGAGGCCGCGGATGGGCAGGGCCTCGGGGCCTGCCGTGGCCAACGCCGCGTCGAGCTGGGCCTTGGACTTGCCGGGCAGCTTGAACACCATCCCCGACGCGCTGCGCATCGGAAACCACCCCTCCTCCTGGCTCGGCTTGACGGTGACACGCTCGTCCTGGTGGTCGGGATAGACCGCCCGCAGCACGTCGAGCGAGGAGAGTTCGCCGCGACCGACGGCGGCGATCGCGTCCTCGACCTCCTTCTGGCCGAGCCGGTGCAGGACGGGCTTCAGCGCATCACGCGAGAACGGCCTTCCGGCGCGGTCGAAGGTGCGCTCGATGATGCGATAGCCGAGCCCGGCATACTGCTTGCGCACGGCAGCGCGCGTGGCGCGGCGGATGGCGGCGCGCGCCTTGCCGGTCACCACGATCTCTTCCCAGGCCGGCGGCGGCACCTGGATGCCGGACCTTATGATCTCCACCTCGTCGCCGTTGTTGAGGCGCGTCACCAGCGGCATGATCCGGCCGTTGATCTTGGCGCCGACGCAGGTGTCGCCGATATTGGTGTGGACCGCATAGGCGAAGTCGATCGGCGTCGCCCCGCGCGGCAGCGCGATCAGCTGGCCCTTCGGCGTGAAGCAGAAGACCTGGTCCTGGAACAGCTCCAGCTTGGTGTGCTCCAGGAACTCTTCGGGATTGTCGCCCTCGGCCAGGGACTCGATCGTGCGGCGCAAAAGGGCATAGGCGTTGGACGGCGGCTTCTCGCCGTTCACGACCGCCTCCCGGTCCTTGTAGAGCGCGTGCGCGGCAATGCCGTATTCGGCGATCTCGTGCATGCGCCGGGAGCGGATCTGCAGCTCGATGCGCTGGCGCGAGGGGCCGATGATGGTGGTGTGGACCGACTGGTAGTCGTTCTGCTTCGGCGTCGAGATATAGTCCTTGAAGCGGCCGGGAACGACGCGCCAGCGGGTGTGGACGATGCCGAGCGCGCGATAGCAGGAGGGCACGTCGTCGACGAGGATGCGGAAGGCATAGACGTCGGAGAGCTGCTCGAAGGACAGCGACTTCGACTGCATCTTGCGAAACACCGAGTAGGGCTTCTTCTGGCGGCCCTTGACGATCGCCGACGGCAGGCCGTTTGCAATTAGCAGGTCGCCGAGCTCGGCCTCGATCTTGCGGATCAGCCCCTCGTTGCGCTGGGACATCTCGGCAAGCTTGCGCGTCACCGTGTCATAGGCTTCGGGGTTGATGTGGCGAAAGGCGAGGTCTTCCAGTTCCTCGCGCATGTCCTGCATGCCCATGCGGCCGGCAAGCGGCGCATAGATGTCCATCGTCTCCTCGGAGATGCGCGCCTTCTTCTCCGGCGACATGTGATCGAGGGTGCGCATGTTGTGCAGGCGGTCGGCAAGCTTGACGAGCAGCACGCGCACGTCGTCGGAGATCGCCAGAAGCAGCTTGCGCAGGTTTTCGGCCTGCTTGGCCTTCTTGGTGACGAGGTCGAGCTTCTTGATCTTGGTCAGGCCCTCGACGAGGCGTCCGATATCCTCCCCGAAGATCTCGTCGATCTCGGCGCGCGTCGCCGTCGTGTCCTCGATCGTATCGTGCAGCAGGGCGACGGCGATGGTCGACTCGTCGAGCTTCATGTCGGTCAGGATGGCCGCCACTTCGAGCGGATGGGAGATGTAGGGGTCGCCGCTGGCCCGTTTCTGCTGGCCATGCTTCTGCATGGCATAAACGTAGGCCTTGTTCAGCAGGGCCTCGTTCGCATCGGGCTTGTATTTCTGAACCCGCTCGACGAGTTCATATTGGCGCATCATCCTGCTTGAGCTCCCTCTGCGCCTGGCGTCCGAGGACGGCAAGGGGCGCAGTCGCTTCCCCTGTCTTGCGCATCACCCAAAGAGCGGTCCACCGCTCTCCAGATCATGCACGGCAACGAAAAAGTGCGCCGATCATAAGGACGGCGCACTGCACATTTCACATATATGTAACGGCTAGGCCGTCATCAATAATCGTCGCTCTTCTCCGGAGGGACAAGACCTTCGATGCCGGCGAGCAGTTCTTCTTCCGACATGCGGTCGAAGGTCACGACTTCCGGCTGGTCCACGTCCTCTTCGGCGGCCACGAAGCCGGTCTCTTCGGCAGCGGCGACCGAGGCGGCATCGGGTTCCGGCTCGTCCACCTCGACATGCTTCTGCAGCGAGTGGATGAGGTCTTCCTTCAGGTCGTCAGGCGAAAGCATCTCGTCGGCGATTTCGCGCAGCGCCACGACCGGGTTCTTGTCGTTGTCGCGGTCGACGGTGATCGATGCGCCCTGGGAAATGAGGCGGGCGCGGTGGCTTGCAAGGAGAACCAGCTCGAAGCGGTTGTCCACCTTGTCAATGCAATCTTCAACGGTGACACGGGCCATTGCCTGTCCTTTGCGGTCTTAGAAATTCTGGAGCTTGGATGCCCCGATACAATCAATGGCCGGCAAATTCAAGTTTTTCCTTGCCCGGCGCGTTCGTCGACCCGGTACGGCATGTCGCGCGGGGATCAGCGCGCAATTTCAGCGTATTCAACCTAAGTTTGCTTGGAAATTTCTAGGCCCTGCCCTAGATCCTGTATATCATCGCTTCGTAATGTTTGGGAGTTGGACATTCGTGGCCTTTTCCCGACTCACGCAGATATTTCAAGCGCTTTCTGCAAAAAGGATAAGAATGAATGTTTGACCCCCGCGAAAAGATCGCACTCTTTATCGACGGCGCAAACCTCTATGCCGCATCGCGTACACTCGGGTTCGACATCGACTACCGCAAGCTGCTGAAGGCCTTCCAGAAGCGGGGATACCTGCTGCGCGCCTATTATTACACCGCGCTGATCGAGGACCAGGAATACTCCTCGATCCGCCCGCTGATCGACTGGCTGGACTACAACGGCTACAAGGTCGTGACCAAGCCGGCCAAGGAATTCACCGATTCCCTCGGGCGCCGCAAGATCAAGGGCAACATGGACATCGAGCTTGCCATCGATGCCATGGAGCAGTCCGAAACCGTCGACCACCTGGTGATCTTCTCCGGCGACGGCGACTTTACGACGCTGGTGGAAGCGCTGCAGCGCAGGGGCCGCAAGGTGTCGGTCGTCTCCACGATGTCGACGCAGCCGCCGATGATTGCCGACGACCTGCGCCGGCAGGCCGACTACTTCATCGACCTCGTCTCGCTGAAGGCGGAAATCGGGCGCGACCCGTCCGAACGCCCCCCGCGGCAGACCGAGCCGCACCCGGCGGAAGACGTGCAGACCTGACCGCCAGGTCGCTTCGCCGCCATGCGGGCGAAACCGTCGCCCGCAGGGAAAACGCGACAAGGCGAACTCGATAAAATGCGAAGCATCCGGCTTATCCTTTTTCCACGAAGAGATGATATGCAGGCCTCCTGTGCAGGAGACACGCCCGGAAAATGCTGAGCGCAATTTCAACCATCAATGGTGCCGCCCACCATCTGGCCGCGGAACGATCGCAGCCACGCAGTTCGCGCAGTGATGCCGCGGCTGCGGCTCTGGCGGCGCTGGCGCCTGCGCGTCCCCTGCCCTCCGTCTCCGACAGCTTCGACGACGACGGCGGGGCGCTTGCCTTCCTGTACGGTCCGGCCGGCTATCCTGCCACGCCGGCGCCGCAGCAGACGCAGACCGCGCCGGCTTCCGCAGGCGGAAGCGACGCTTCTGCAAGGCTCACGATGGAGAGCACCCAGGTGACCGCGCTGTTGTCCTCGCTCATGGCATCCTCCGGCCCCGCCGCGAAGCAGGCCGCGCCGGCGTCACCTGCGCCGCAGCCGGTTTCGGCCCCGGCGTTGGCGTCCGAATCGCTGGTCAGCAAGCTCTACCGGCAGTTCTAGAACTGCCCGTCATAGAGATCGAAGGGTCGCCGCTATCCGCGATCCTTCAGGAGCCTGCTCTTCTGGCGGTTCCAGTCGCGTTCCTTGGCGGTCTCGCGCTTGTCGTGCAGCTTCTTGCCCTTTGCCAGCGCCAGTTCCAGCTTCGCCCGGCCGCGATCGTTGAAATAGATCTTCAACGGCACCAGCGTCATGCCTTCACGATTGATCGCGGTCTGCAGCCGATGCATCTCGCGCTTGGACAGCAGCAACTTGCGGCGGCGGCGGGTCTCGTGGTTGAAGCGGTTGGCCTGCAGGTATTCCGGCAGGTAGGAATTGATCAGCCAGATCTCGCCGCCCTCGTCGGAGGCGTAGGATTCGGCGATGTTGGCCTTGCCCTCGCGCAGCGACTTGACCTCGGTGCCGGTCAGCACCAGGCCGGCCTCGTAGGTATCCATGATCTCGTAGTTGAAGCGGGCCTTGCGGTTTTCCGCAACGACCTTCTTCACCGTCGTCGGCTTGGCCTTGAGCGCCATCATTTACCTCAGTTCAACAGGCCGGCGTGCCGCAGCGCCGCGTCGATCGCCGCCTCGGTCGAGGGCTCCAGCGTCGACAGCAGCGGCGAGCGCACCTTGCGGCTCATGCCGCGCAGGCGGTGCAGGCCGTACTTGGCACCGCACAGGCCGGGTTCCAGGAAGATCGCTTTGTGCAGCGGCATCAGCCGATCCTGGTATTCCAGCGCCTTGGCATAGTTTCCGGCGAGCGTCGCGGTCTGGAACTCGGCACAGAGCCTCGGAGCGACGTTGGCTGTCACCGAGATACAGCCGACGCCGCCATGGGCGTTGAAGCCGAGCGCGGTGGCATCCTCGCCCGACAGCTGCACGAAACCCTTGCCGCAGGCGATGCGCTGTTCGGAAACGCGCTCGATCCTGCCGGTCGCATCCTTGACGCCCATGATCGAGGGATGGGCCTTGTGCAGCGCGCCCATCGTCTCCGGCGACATGTCGACGACGGAGCGGCCGGGAATGTTGTAGATCACGATCGGCAGCTTCACGGCTTCGGCAATCGCCGCATAGTGGGCAAAGAGCCCCTTCTGCGTCGGCTTGTTGTAGTAGGGCGTGACGACCAGGATCGCATCGGCGCCGGCCTTTTCGGCATGCGCCGCAAGCTCGATCGCCTCGCGCGTGTTGTTGGAGCCGGCGCCGGCGATCACGGGCACGCGGCCTGCTGCGACCTCGATGCAGAGCTCGACCACCCGCTTGTGTTCGGCGTGCGAGAGCGTGGGGGATTCGCCCGTGGTGCCGACCGGGACCAGGCCGTGGCTGCCCTCTTTGATCTGCCACTCGACGTGTGCTGCGAAGGCGGCTTCATCCACCTCGCCGCTTTCGGCAAAGGGGGTAACGAGAGCGGGCATGGACCCCTTGAACATCGAGAACTCCTGAGGCCAGAGGGGCGGCAACCCCATCCTTTGGCCGTATTCCTTGATTAAAGCTGCCGCACCATAGTCATGTGGCGGTCGGGCGGCAAGCGGCGGACGCGGCGTTTTCCCACTCCCTCCGGACAAGCGCGGACTGCCTCGCTTGCGGTGGAAAGCGGGGCGGCTCAGCGACGCTGATTGTCTGGTCCGAAGCCTCCGGTAACCCTTCATTAACAGAACGAGACGCTAATCATAGAGACGGATTCGCAAGCGCCTTTCGCGCAGGGGACAATCAGCGGGCGGGACGCCTCATGACCAGGACCAACAGCTATGCGGCGATCATCCTGCTGGCGGCGGGGGCGCTGGCCTCGTCGGTGCAGGCCGGTACCTTGGCGGACGACAGGCTGCCCCTGCCCCGCACCCGGCCGCTCGGCTTTGCCGCCGGCATGCCCGCGCATGAGGCGATGGGCGCGATCGAAAACGCCACCGGGACCGACGAGGTCTCCGAAAGCCTGAAAGACGGCCTCGACGCCCTTGCAAACAGGGATCCGACCGAGGCGCTGCGCATCCGTGGGACCATGCAGCAGGACAGCCTCGACCGGCATATCCTGACTTGGGCGATCGCCGTATCCGGCCAGACCGGCGTGCCCTCCTACGAGATCGCGACGGCACAGAAGACATTGAAGGGCTGGCCCGGACTGAAGGCGCTGCGTGCCAATTCCGAGCGGGCACTGGCGCGCGAAAACCCCGCCCCCGACGCCGTCATCGCCGCCTTCGGCACGACGCGGGCGGAGACGGTGGAAGGCGCCATGGCGCTGGCGCGCGCGAAGATCACCAAGGGCGACAAGGCGGCCGCACTCGACGCGCTCAGGCCCTATTGGCATGCCGATGCGCTCGACCGCGACACGGAAACGAAGATCCTGTCCGAATTCGGCCCGCTTCTGACGGTCGCCGACCATCGCCGGCGCCTGGAGATGCTGCTTTACCGGGAGCGGACGCAGCAGGCGCAGCGTTTCGGCGATCTCGCCGAGGCCCAGTCCCTCTATCGCGCCTGGGCAGCCGTCATCGGCAAGGCGAAGAATGCCGAGGCGCTGGTCAAGGCCGTCGATCCCTCGTGGCACAAGGATCCGGCCTATGCGTTTCTGCGGGCGGAGCTTGCCAACCGGGCGGAGAACTACGCGCTCGCCGCGGAGCTTCTGTCCAGGGGCGCGCCGCGGAAGGACGACAAGGCCGCCTCCTCGGCCTGGTGGGTGGAACAGCGCATCGCCAGCCGCGGGCTCGTCGAGCAGGACAAGTACGCGGCCGCCTACCGGCTGGTCGCCCATCACGCCGCCCAGAGCGAGACCGACACCGTCGAGGCGGAGTTCCATGCCGGCTGGTATGCGCTGCGGGGAATGCACGATCCGAAGACCGCCTCGACGCATTTCCAGAAAATCCTGCGCGTCTCGAACCGGCCGCTGGCCGTTTCGCGCGCCTGGTACTGGATGGGCCGAGCAGCCGAGGCTGAGGGTTCCGCCCAGGCGAACGAGTACTTTGTGAAGGCTGCGAACTTCGGCGGCACCTACTATGGCCAGCTCGCCGCGGCCCGGATCGGGCAGACCAGCCTGAACGTGGCCTATCCGACCCCCAGCCAGGAGGAACGGGTGCGCTTTCAGTCGCGCGAGGCCGTCCGCGCGATCGACCGGCTGGCCATGGCGGGCCATGGATGGCGGGCCGCGAGCCTCTACCGCGCGCTGGCCGAGGAACTGCAAAGCCCCGGCGAACTGGCGCTGCTGGCCGCGCGGTCGGAGACCGGCGGCGACCACCAGCTTTCGTTGCAGATCGGCAAGATCGCGTTCGGCCGCGGCATCGACGTCGCAGCACTCGCCTTTCCGGTCGGCGTCATCCCGGCCAGCGCAAACATCTCCGGCTCCGGCAAGGCGCTCGCCTACGCCATCGCCCGGCAGGAGAGCGCCTTCAACCCCGCGGCCGTATCGCCGGCCAATGCGCGCGGCCTGCTGCAGCTCCTGCCCGGCACCGCCAAGGGCGTGGCGAAGCGCTACGGGCTTGCCTACTCCGCCGAGAAACTGACGAGCGATGCCGCCTACAACGCGACGCTGGGTGCGCATTTCCTCGGGGAGCAGATCAGCGATTTCAACGGCTCCTACATCCTGACCTTCATCGCCTACAATGCAGGCCCACGCCGCGTCGGCCAGTGGATCGCGCGCTACGGCGATCCACGCGGAAAGCCTATCGACGAGGTGGTGGACTGGGTCGAGAAAATTCCATTCTCCGAGACGCGCAGCTACGTCCAGCGCGTGATGGAAAACTATCAGGTCTACAAGACACGGCTCGGCCAGAAGGCCGATATCGTTCACGACCTGCGCATCGGCCGGTCATAGGTCGGGAGCCGGACCGGCGGGAGGCTGCGCTCCGCTGCTCTAGCCATGCGTCCGACTTTAACGCGGCCGGCAGTATTTGCTTCGCGACTGGCTGTCCCGCAAGCCTGCCTTGCGGCATATTGGGGAAAATGCATGTCCCCAGGCGGAGACCGGATGACGGCCGAGACCTCGCAACCCTACCGGGAACGCTTCTTCTTCGCGCGCGACGGCCTCAGGCTCCATGCCCGCGACTACCCGCCCGCTATCCCCGACGACTCACGGGCGCCGATCGTCTGCCTTGCCGGATTGAGCCGCAATGCGCGCGACTTCCACCCGTTTGCCTGCACGATCGCAGATGAACTCGGCCGGCGTGTCGTCGCGCTCGACTACCGCGGCAGGGGACGCTCGGAGGTGGACGCCAACAAGGCGAACTACACGCTTGCCGTCGAATGCGCCGACGTCGAGACGGCGCTGGAGGCGCTCGGCATCGAGAACGCGGTGTTCGTGGGCACCTCCCGCGGCGGGCTCATCCTCCACCTCCTCGCCGTCGCCGCCCCCCACAGGCTGAAGGGCGTCATCCTGAACGACATTGGACCGGTGATCGAACCGAAGGGCCTGCAGGAAATCGCCGCCTATCTCAACCGGCCGCAGACACCGGGCAACTGGGAGGAGGCCGCTGCGATCCTGCGAAACACGCATGGCGCGGCCTTTCCCGCGCTGTCGCAAGACGACTGGCACGACATGGCGCATGCGATCTATGTCGAGCGCGACGGCGCAATCGTTGCCGACTTCGACCCAGCGATTGCCCGGCAATTGCTGGCAGTGGACCTGACCGGCCCCCTGCCCGATCTCTGGGCCCAGTTCGACGCGTTCCGCCCGTTTCCCATGCTGGCTATCCGTGGCGAGCACTCCTCGCTGCTGTCACCGGGAACGCTGGCCGCGATGGCGAGGCGCCATCCGAGGCTTACGACCTTCACGGCCGCCGGCCAGGGTCACGCGCCGCTTCTCCACAAGCCGGACGTGCTTGCGGCCATCAAGGATTTCCTGCTGACCGTCTGAGGCCAATGGGTCGAAGATCCGCGCAGCACTTCGCCTGGCATTCCGGTGAGGCGGCGGGCAACGCCTTGTCTGCCCGATGCCGGCTGAGGCCTAACGTCGCTCGAGGCTAGTTAGGTCGAGCCTAATGCGGTCTCCGGCACCCCTGAAACGGCAAGAGCCCGGCCTTGCGGCCGGGCTCCCTCCAATATGACCGAGGTCAGATCAGATTAGAAGTCGCGCTGGAAGCGGATCATGCCGCCCCAATCCTGGGCTTCGTCGCCACCGATCTGGTCGTAATCGGCAACGTAGCTAACTTCCGGACGGATCCGGAAGCCCGGAACAACTGCGTAGTTAAGGCCGACCGTAGCTTCGAACTTCGCGGTGTCGGTGAAGTCACCAGCAGCGTCCGTAACGCCCTGATCCATGAAGTTGAAGTCGCTGTAGATGGCCAGCTTGTCGGTGAACTGGTAGGTCGCACCGAGCCAGACAGCCCAATCGCCGTACCACTGAGCGTAGTCGTTGCGGTAGTCGCCGTCGGTGTTCCAGCCAGCCATTACGTAGGCGCTGAAGGCACCGAAGGTAGCGTTGATACGGCCCTTGATGGCGCCTTCTTCGGCGACACCGTCGTAGCCGCCGACGAGGAATGCCTGGAAGCCGCCGGTCGAGTAGCTAAGACCGCCAACTACGTTCGGGACGTAGGTGTCGACGTTGCTGTGCGAACCCAGGAAGTCGTCGTGATCGTCGCTGCTGTCTTCAACAGCGGCCGTGAACGAGAAGCCAGCATCCGTATCGCCGTAGGTGTAACGGATCTGGTTGCGAGCCGTATCACCGTAGTTGACGAAGATGTAGTCGTTGTTCGAGTTGCCGCCACCGATGTAGCCGCCAGCGAAGAGCGAATCGGTGAAGCCGATCAGGAAGCCGGCGAATTCGATGTAGCCGTGCGCCAGGTTGGTGCTGCCGCCGTTGTTGTTGTCCTTCTGGAACTCAACTTCAGCGTAGGTCTTCAGGGCGCCGTATTCGGTGTCCGTAGCCGTCGAGAACTTGACGGTTGCACGGGTACGGGTCTGCCAGGAGTCGCCGCCGCCGCCCGGGAACGTGTCCTGACCAGTGGCTTCGATGTCACCACCACGCCATTCAACGCGGAGGTAGCCGCCGATCTTGAGGCAGGTTTCGGTGCCCGGGATGTAGAAGTAACCGGTGCCGAACGCGTCGCAGACGCGAACGTATTCCATCGGCTCCGGCTCGGCGGCGACGATAGCGTCGGCAGCCTGTGCGCCGGATACTGCTGCGAGAGCCGCAGCGGAGCCGAGAAGAAGGCTCTTGATGTTCATTTCTGACCTCCAGTCAAAAGTTTCATTCGGGTCTGGGTCTTTTTGCTGAAGGACAGCGTTCCCTGCCCCATCCCCAATTTCAAGAAGCGGACGATCACCGCCCCTGCTTCCGGAGTTGAAAATACAAAACGGGGAACTTGGTGCAATCTTGAAACCGCCGGAAGCACGCGTTTGGCACACCCTTCCGGTTACCGTGTTGCGCAAAGGACACAAAACTGTAACCGGGGTACAGAAAAATTTACGATGCGTTAATAAAAGGCCTTACGATCCCAGCACTTAGCAGAGCGCAAAAGACGCCCGAGCCGGAGCGCGAACAGGCTGATTCACGAGGGAAGCCGTTGACTGGTGGGGCGCGAGGGAATGTTTGGGGGCCGATGACCGGCCGCAGAGGCATGAGATCGCTCCTGCCGGCAACACCCGATTCTGTCTCGAATCGAGAATCATCGCAGCCGGGGACGAAAAAAGCCCGGCCGACGGCCGGGCTTTCCAGTCTGATTCGAAGAGGACTTAGAAGTTGCGCTGGAAGCGGATGACGCCGCCCCAGTCTTCGGCGTCGGCGCCGGCCTTCTCGTCCATGTCGCTGCGGTAGTTGAGTTCCGGAATGACCGTGAAGCCCGGAACGACCTGGTAGGCAACGTTCAGCGCCGCTTCGACGTTGTCGCCGTCGTCGAAGTTGACACCAGCGTTGATGGTTGCCTTTTCGGTCAGCGTGTAGGTGCCGCCGAGCCAGACAGCCCAGTCGCCATCCCAACGGGCATACTTGTTCTGGACATCGCCGTCGGTGTTCCAGCCGCCCATCGCGAACAGCGAGACCGGACCGAAGGTCACATCGCCGCGAACCTTGATTGCGCCTTCTTCGGCGTAATCGTCGTAGGCGCCGACTGCACGGAGCTGCCATACGCCGCCGTTATAGCCGAGACCGGCGATGACGTTGGGTACGTAGCTGTCATAGTCGGTGTAGGTGTTGTAGCCGTCGTCGTTGCTGTCGCTGCCGTCTTCGAGCGAGATGACGGCGGTGAAGCCGGCGCCCGTGTCGTACTTGTAGGTCAGCTGCGTGGCCTGGAAGTCACCGTAGTCAACGTCATAGTAGTCGTTGATGTTGTTGTTGCCGAAGCCGGTGAAGCTCGAGTAGGCCGAGTCGGTGTAACCGACCAGGAAGCCACCGAGCTCGATGTAACCTTCCTGCAGGTAGCTGTCGGAATCGCTGTTGTCGTCACGGTCGAAGCGGACTTCGGTGAAGGTCTTCAGCGCACCGTATTCGGTGTCGGTCGCCGAGGACAGACGCAGGGCTACACGGGTGCGGGTCCGCCAGGAGTCGCCACCGCCACCGGGGAAGGTGTCCTGACCGTTGACGTCGCCGCCGGAAACGTCGACGCGGACGTAGCCGCCGATCTTCAGGCAGGTCTCGGTGCCGGGGATGTAGAAGTAGCCGGTGCCGAACGCGTCGCAGACGCGAACGTATTCCATCGGCTCGGGCTCGGCAGCGACGATAGCGTCGGCAGCCTGTGCGCCGGAAACTGCTGCGAGTGCCGCAGCGGAGCCAAGAAGCAGGCTCTTGATGTTCATTTTTGACCTCCAGTCAAACATTCTGATCCGATTGCGTCGGCGGGCGAACTCCTCGTCCATCCGTCCGACTGACGCATGTCCGGGACGGGAAGCCCTGACCTGCTGCAGCCACATTGCAGCCAGACCGCTGCCGTGCAACCAACAAAATTGAATAGCCTCCCCTGTTTTAAAATAGATCGTCATAATTGTTGCAATAATAACACGTCTACTTTGAATGAAATTTCCCTATCTATCGGATTCTTATCGCATTTTCGAAGATTACAGATAACATATTTTATACTTGGTATCACGATTGTTCCTTATCTTTATTATGAATGTGAGCTACAAAATTTAGATCAATGAGATTTCTTTCGTAATCTATGACTACTAATCCTATTTTATACTTATGCATACTGAAACTCTGAAGAATACACCAGGAGACACGCCGATCGACCGGAGCAGGCTGGACAAAAAACGGCATGGCGGCGGCGAGGCACGCAGATTCGCGGCAGTGGATCGGCCTTGCCTATGGCGGGAGGATCGGCGAACATGACTTGGAGACGGCATCTAAAACCTGAAGGTTCAACGCGCATGGGCCGCGGAAACGTCAATCTCTACGTGCTGGCCTGCGCGATGATCACCCTGGCTGCACCCGCCGCCGCCGAAGAGGCGATCGTCCCCGACGGCGCACGCGAATCGACCGAGACAGACAGCTGCCGGTCCTTCGGCCCCGGCTATTTCAAGCTCGCCGGCACGCAGACCTGCATGAAGATCGGCGGCAGCGTCCGGGTCGACATCGGCGGCGGAGACCCGTCGCGTAACGGCGAGCCGTCCAAAGACTGATTCCCACGATCGCGGCGATTGCCGCGACAAGGGCAAACGGGCGATGCGCATGAAGTGTCTTCTCGCTGCAGTCCTCCTGGCCACAGCCGCGGCGACGGGCGCCCATGCTGCGGACGCGATCGTCGCGGCCGAAGCCGGCCCGTTGGAATATGTCCGCGTCTGCGACGCGTTCGGCGCCGGCTACTTCTATATCCCCGGCACGGAGACATGCCTGAAGATCGGCGGCTACCTGCGGGTCGAGGCATCCGGGGGCGACGCCAACGAACAGGACACGTTCCCCGGCGGCGGCGGCGATTCGTGGTCGACGCGCTCGCGGCTGGCGCTGCGTTTCTCGACGGCGGGCGATACCGAATA
The DNA here is from genome assembly GCF_014196765.1 of Mycoplana azooxidifex. Classification (GTDB taxonomy): domain Bacteria; phylum Pseudomonadota; class Alphaproteobacteria; order Rhizobiales; family Rhizobiaceae; genus Mycoplana; species Mycoplana azooxidifex. The sequence goes on along the minus strand of NZ_JACIEE010000008.1, from coordinate 104,270 downwards.
CGGTGCGCTGACGACCTACAGCGAGGCCGAGATCCAGAACGACGACAACGGCCCGACCGAGATCAACGTGGAAAACGCCTACATCGAGCTCGGCGGCCTGCGCGTCGGCTTCTCCGACACTCTCTATACCGAGTTCATGGGGGACGCCGGCAATACCATCAACGACTTCTACGATGTCGACTACGGGGATTTCGGCCGCACACAGGTCCGCTACGCCTACGGCGCCGAGAAGGGTTTCAGCTTTGCCTTCTCCGCCGAGGACAGCAGCAACCAGGACGACGATGAAACCGACAGCTACATGCCGGACCTGGTCGCAGCCCTGGGTTACGGCACCGACAGCTTCAGGATCCGCGCCGCCGGCGGCTATGACGAGCAGATGGAGGCGGGCGCCGCCAAGCTGAGGGTGGACGGCATGCTCGGCCCGGTCGAGCTCTTCGCCATGGGCGGCTGGAACATCGGCGGAAACGAGCCGAACGACTACGCCCGGTGGAGCGGCGACTGGGCGCTCTGGGTCGGCGGCTCGTTCAAGATGACGGACAAGGCGACGATGAACGCGTCCGCGAACTTCGACGAGGGCGGCGATGCGGAAGCGGCGCTGAACCTTAGCTACACCGTCGTGCCCGGCTTCACCGTCACCCCGGAAATCAACTATCGCAACCGCATGGACGAGAAGGCCGGCCCGAAGGCGCAAGACTGGGGTGCGGTGATCCGCTTCCAGCGCGGCTTCTGAATATGCCGGCTGGTTGGCCGGCTGGGCCGGATGGCCGACAGGCCCTTACGCGAAAAAATGCTCGCGCGGCAGACATGATGCGGCTTTGCCAGTGCCGGGGAAAAATTGCGAGGGAAAAACAGAGGGGCTGCGCCTTCGAGCCGGAAGGATCCCGGCGCTGTCGAGGCCCGGCGAAACCGGGCCCGTGATATCTGCCAACGCCGGCTGTCAGCGCTGGAAATTGACCACCATGCCCGGCGCGACGGCGGCGCCGGTGCCCGGCTGGACTTCCTCGACCTCGCCGGCGCCGAGCCCGGTCGCCACGACCGAGACGCGGAAGGTGCCGGCCAGGTCCTTGTCAAAGATCGCGCCGACGACGATGTTGGCGTCGTGGTGAACCTCGTCGCGAATGCGCGAGGCGGCCTCGTCCACTTCGAACAGCGTCATGTCGGTGCCGCCGGAAATGGAGATGAGCACGCCCTGGGCGCCCTTCATCGAGGCCTCGTCCAGAAGCGGGTTGGCAATCGCGGCTTCTGCCGCCTTCATCGCCCTGCCCTCGCCCGATGCCTCGCCGGTGCCCATCATCGCCCGGCCCATGTCCTTCATGACCGCGCGGACGTCGGCGAAGTCGAGATTGATCAGGCCTTCCTTGACGATCAGGTCGGTGATGCAGCTGACGCCGGAGTAGAGTACCCGGTCGGCCATGATGAAGGCATCGGCGAAAGTGGTGTTGGCGGTCGCGACGCGGAACAGGTTCTGGTTGGGAATGACGATGACGGTGTCGGCGCTCTCGCGCAGGCGGGTAATGCCCTCGTCCGCCATCTGCATGCGGCGCCGGCCTTCGAAGCTGAACGGCTTGGTGACCACGCCGACCGTGAGGATGCCGGCCTTTCGCGCCGCCTCGGCGATGACGGCAGCCGCACCCGTGCCGGTTCCGCCGCCCATGCCGGCGGTGACGAAGCACATGTGCGTGCCGGACAGGTGGTCCATGATCTCGTCGATCGATTCTTCCGCCGCTGCCCGGCCGATTTCCGGGTGCGCACCCGCGCCGAGCCCGCCGGTGATGTCGGAGCCGAGCTGGATGATCCGCGTCGACTTCGACATGGCCAACGCCTGGGCATCGGTATTGGCGACAACGAAGTCGGCGCCCTGGAGGTCTTCGGTGATCATGTTGTTCACCGCATTGCCGCCACCGCCGCCGACGCCGATCACCGTGATCTTCGGTCGCATTTCCGCGATCTCATGGGCCCGGGCATTCGTCATGTCTCGTCTCCTCGTAGCATCGGGGGGCGTCACGCTGCCAGCCTGACGACAATCGCGAATCACCGCATCCCTGTTCGTAGATATTGGATAACAGATGTCCGCCGCAAATGAACGCAACCGGCAGTTCCCTCCAGCGAGTCGCGCACGAATCATAGAGAGCTGAAAAATGTGACTTTCTGCCGGCAGGAGGGTTTCCATCGCGGCCTATGAACAGGAAAGCGGGCACGACGGCGAGGCCGCGGACGCGATGCGGCGCGCAGCGGAGACAGGCCCCGGATGCCGGGCCTTGTTGCGAACGGGAAGAGAGACTACCTCAGGCCCAGCCTGTCGCGGTGGTAGGCCTCGTATTTCCTTGCCTCGTCCTCGCTCGCGAATGCCGAATGCATCGTGCTGTCGTCGATACGCACCGTGACGACCCACTTGCCGCTCTGCTGGACGACCGTGACCGCCTTTTCCGGACCGTTGCTTTTCTGCAAGCCTGCCTCCTGCCCCATTTTGAGCCACCCACTCTACGTAGACGCGCGAGCCATGCGGATTTGTTTCGCAACCGGAGATAACGGTTTCGTGAACACCGCCCGCGTCCCGACCCGTCCACGCCATGCGTGGCGCGGGAGGAGCCAGTGCAACGTCGTCGAGCGCCCGGACGGCAAGGCCGGTCCAGCCCGATCATCCGCACGGCTGCGACATCGAAACGGTGGACGGATCGCGCAGCATGGAACATTGTCGCTCTGCGGCGCTCTTGAGGTGTCTTGTGAAACCGTGTCTTGGGAAACTAGGAGACAGCGAATGACGAACGGCAGCGAGAAGCAGGAACTGATCCGCAAGAAGGCCTATGCGATCTGGGAGACGGAAGGACGGCCGCAGGGCCAGGACGAGCGCCACTGGCGGCAGGCCGAGGAAGAAGTCGAAACGCCCGCATCAACCGGGAAACCCGCCGCCCGGAAGGTTGCGGCCGCGAAGCCGGCAACACAGAAGCCCGCCACCAAGCAACCCGCCGGGAAGCAACCGGCAAAACGTCGCGCCAAGCCGGCTGCGGATCCCGCCTGAAGCCAGTTTTGCGTCTATCGGATATGCAGGTGGGGCCGGTTCAGCCCGGCCCGTTCGGCCTGCCGGTTCAGGCCTGCCGGTGCGGCCTCGCGCGGTTCAGCCCGTCGGGCGCCGCAGGCGGTTGCCGGCCATGGAGATGAGCTTCTCCGGTTCGCGAGCTCCGGCCTTGTAGAGCTGGATGACCTGCCTGGCGAGTTCGTCCGCGGCGGCGGACCTCTGCGACAGCAGGCACTCCTTGCAGAGTTCGTCAAAGACCCGCTGCAGCATGGCAAGATCACCCGGCCCGACGAAGTCGTCGGCTCGGATAAAGCGCGTAATCATCGACACCTCCCTAGCTGGTGGAAAACAGTGCGCCCTCCGCCCTGGCGGCACAAGCGATCAACAAGTGTATCACATCGTAAGGTTCCGTCGAACCAGCATGGAGCGGCCCCGCGATCGGTGCCGAAAGCGAAGGCGTGCAGCGCCGCAATCCGGTGCAGCCTGGACGGCATCTCAATGCAGCGTCGGCGGCCCGTCCTCGTCCTCGTCAGCATCAAGGAGCGCGATCAGCCCGATCTCCCGGACGCCCTGCTCAAATTCTTCCCATGCCGCCTGGTCGGTGGGGAAGAGCTCCTCCCAGACGGTCGAGCTGCCATCCGCTTCGGCCAGCTCGAGCACCCAGCCCACCGCGCCCTCCAACTGATAGATCTCGACATCGATCGTCATCCCGTCGGCCGTGAACTTGCAGGACAGTGGAGACATGACGATTTTCGGATCTCGCTTGCTCATCGGCCCGTCGCTCCGCATCAAATGAAACCGCTCGCCCCCAAAAACGCAGACGCGCCGCGGGAGGAGCCGGGAAAGGGAATTCTGATGCATATATTGCCCCGGATCACCCGAAAAATCGATGACCCGATCAGGAGCTGTGGATGGCGGAGAAGATGGGATTCGAACCCACGATACCCTTCCGGGTATACTCCCTTAGCAGGGGAGCGCCTTCGACCACTCGGCCACCTCTCCGTCCACGCTGGGGCTGATAAAGAAAAGACGCGCGCTAATCAACTGCTTTCGGCAGCCGACCGGATTTTTAGCGCGCCGCCTCGCCGGGCCGCGGCGGCGGGACCGTTTCTTCACCCGGACGTGAACGCTCCATTCAACGCACATTCAGAAAAAGATGCATAAGCTCCCCTCCAGCAACGAATCATTGCAAGGAAGAGGACGAGCATCATGGGTTGGAACGGCTACACCTTCTACGGCACCAGCGGACGCGACACTGTCACCCAGAACAGCCGCGATGAAGTGGACATCTTCACCTATGGCGGCAACGACAAGATCTACCTCAACCTCGTCAGCTCCTATGGCGGCTTCAACTATGTCGAGGCGGGCAGCGGCAACGACTATGTGAAGAACTCGTTCGAGGGCGGCAACAAGATCTACCTCGGCTCGGGCAACGACACCTATATCCACGACGGCTACGCCATCGACGACGACTACTACGACAAGGTCTATGGCGGTTCGGGCGACGACTGGTTCGAGGTCCTGACGCTGCAGAGCGACTACTACGGCGGCGACGACGACGACACGTTCCTCTCGGCCGGCTACGACAACTATTTCAGCGGCGGCTCCGGCAACGACACGCTGAGCTACGAACTGCAGGACGACAGCGACCTGGAAGGCCGCGGCGTTCTCGTGGACCTCGACAGCAAGTACGCGAAGGTCGGCTCCAACAAGGAAACCTTCGCCAGCATCGAAAACGCCATCGGCACGGGCTTCGCCGACACCCTGCGCGGCAATTCCGGCGCCAACGACCTGGAAGGCGGCAGCGGCAACGACATCCTGTCGGGGCGCAGCGGCAACGACTACCTCTACGGCGGCTCGGGCAGCGACGAACTCCTGGGCGGCAACGGCAACGACGACCTCGTGGGCGGCCGCGGCCGCGACTTTCTCGATGGCGGTACGGGATCGGACCACTTCATCTTCGATTCGATCAAGGATTCCGTCGTCGGCAGCAGCCGCGACGTGATCGAGGATTTCTACCGCTCGGAGAAGGACAAGATCGACGTCAGCAACATCGACGCCAACATCAATCGCAGCGGCAACCAGTCCTTCACCTTCATCGGCAACCAGTCCTTCCACGACAAGGCGGGCGAGCTGCGCTACTCCGGCCACATCATCTCCGGCGATGTCGACGGCGACGGCCGGGCCGATTTCCAGATCGATGCCAACCTGACGAAGTACTATTCGAGCGACTTCATCCTCTGAACCGAATGCGGCAGGGCGGCGGTGATCACCGGCGCCCTGCCCTCCGCCCTTTTCTGCGTCATCCGCGGGCCTGACCGGTCGAGCCCGCCGATGACGTCGGCCATAGGCCCGGCGACGCCCGCCTCACCCGGCGGCCACGTCCACCCAGCGGCGCTCGGCAAACGACTGCGCCATGGCGTGGACCGAGCGTTCGATCCGCAGCCCCTCGGAAAAATCCACCGCACGGTAAGGCTTGCCTGCGATCGCGGCCAGAAGTTCACGGCATTCGATGACCTTGAGATCGTTGAAGCCCAGGCTGTGGCCGGGGGCCGGCACGAAGCTGCCATAGGGGCTATGCTGCGGGCCGGCGAGAACGGTGGCAAAGCCCTGCTCGCCTGCGCGGTCGGTGGCGCGATAAATCTGGAATTCGTTCATCCGCTCCTGGTCGTAGAGGATCGCGCCCTTCGAGCCGAAGATCTGCAGCGCGATCCGTCCCTTGCGGCCAAAGGCGGCGCGGTTGACCATCAGGACTGCGGAAATGCCGCCGGCAAGGCGCAGCAGGACATTGGCCTGGTCGTGGTTTTCGACGGCGCGCCGCCCGCCGGCCTCGAGCGGACGATCCGCATAGGGCTTGCCGAGATCCGTCATGACGGCTTCGGCATGGCCGAACAGGTTCCACAACAGCGACAGCGTGTGCACGGCGAAATCGTCAAGCGCACCGTAGCCCGAGGCCTTCTCGCTGCGCGGCGAGAACGGGGCCTGCGGATCGGCCATGAAGTCCTCGTCCATTTCCACGCGAACCTGGTTGACGGTGCCGATCGCGCCCTCGTCGAGGAGAGTGCGGATGTGGCGCATCACCGGGTTCTGAATGTAGTTGTAGCCCATGATCGCGACCCGGCCGGATCGCCTTGCCGTCGCCTCCATGCGCTCGGCGTCGGCGAGCGAGGTCGCCATCGGCTTCTCGCACCAGACGTGCTTGCCGGCCTGAAGTGCCGCGATCGCCATCTCGGCGTGGAACTGGTTCGGCGTCGTTATCGAGACGACGTCGACGTCGGGATCGGACAGCAGTTCGCGCCAGTCGGAGGTGGCCCTGGCGAAGCCGAATTCGCGCGCCCTCGCCTGCGCAAGCCCGGCGTCGCGTTCGGCGAGATGGACCAGGCGCGGGCGCTCGACATCGCCGAAAATGGTTGCAACATTGTTCCAGGCGAGCGCGTGACACTTGCCCATATATCCCGTACCGATCAATCCGACGCCGATGCCTGCCATCATATCTCCTCCTTCTGACGAAGCCCTGGATGATGGACCTGAATATTTCGGAATGAAAGTGACACTTTCTGCATTTCATGGAATAAATGTTTCACTTTCGACGTGACGACGCTGCACCGGGGATTTGGATCGCGCATGGACGATCATCAGGACGACCATCAGAACGAGGATTCCAGGCAGGACGGGCCGATCCGCGTGCCGCGCGACTTCGACAGTCTGCGCAGCGTCATCATCGAGCGCAAGGCGGCGATGCCGAAGCGGCTGGCGCAGGTGGCGGCCTATGCGCTCGGGCACCCGGACGAAATCGCCTTCGGAACCGCGGCCAGTATCGCTTCCGCCGCCGAGGTGCAGCCGTCCACGCTCGTCCGTCTCGCCCACCATCTCGGTTTCGACGGATTTTCCGACCTGCAGACCGTCTTCCGCGAGCGCCTGCGCGACCGCACGCTCACCTACGAGGAACGGCTGGCGACGCTGGAGCAGGGCTCAGTCGCGGATGCGGAAGATGAGTTGCTGACCGGCTTCATCGCCGCAGCCAGCCAATCGGTGGCACGGCTCGCGGCGACGATCGACAGGGACGTCTTTTCCCGGGCGGTCGAGCTTCTCGCCGGGGCGGAGACGATCTACCTGGTCGCCAAGCGCCGCTCCTACCCGCTGACCGCGCACATGGCCTATGCCTTCGGCAAGCTCGGCATCCGCCACCAGATGATCGCCTCGCCGAACGGGATCGACGCGGAACTCGCGGGCTTCGCGACACCACGGGATGCGGCGATCGCAGTGAGCTTCGCGCCCTATGCCGCCGAGAGCATCGGCCAGGCGCAGGCGCTCGGCGAACGGGGCGTGCCGATCGTGGCGATCACCGATTCGGCCTTCTCGCCGCTTTCGGGCTGCGCCACGCACTGGTTCGAGGTCACGGAGGCGGACTACGGCGGCTTCCGCTCGCTGTCCGCATCGATGGCGCTCGCCATGGCGCTGCCGGTCGCAATCGCCGAGAAGCGCCGCCAGCGCGGGCGCGGCGGCAAGGCTGTGGCTGCGAACCGCAATGGAACAAATATTCCGAATTGACTGACGTCTGGAATTGATGTTTCATTTCGGCGTGCGGGAACCGGCCAGCCGGGTCGCGCCTACGGGAGGACCTCATGCCGACAGAAGACCCAGACACCTTGGCGGATGCGACGCTCGATGTCATTGCGATCGGCCGCTCCTCCGTGGACCTCTACGGCCAGCAGCTCGGAAGCAGGCTCGAGGACATCGCCTCGTTCGCCAAGTCGGTGGGCGGCTGCCCGGCCAACATCGCCATAGGCACGGCGCGGCTCGGGCTGAAGTCCGGCCTGATCACCCGCGTCGGCGACGAGCAGATGGGCCGCTTCATCCGCGAGCAATGCGGCCGCGAGGGTGTCGCTACCGCCGGCATCGTCACCGACCCGCAGCGCCTGACGGCGCTGGTGCTGCTGGCGATCGAGGCCGAGGGCGTCTCGCCGATGATCTTCGTGCGCACCGACTGTGCCGACATGGCGCTCAGCGAGGACGACATCGACGAGGCCTTCATCCGCTCGTCGCGCGCCGTCCTCGTCTCGGGCACGCATTTCTCGATGGCCAACACGGAGGCCGCGCAACGCAAGGCGATCCGTATCGCCAGGGCGGTCGGCCGCAAGGTCATCTTCGACGTCGACTATCGCCCCAATCTCTGGGGCCTTGCCGGTCACGCGGAAGGCTTCGAGCGCTATGTCAAATCGGATCGGGTCTCGGCCCTGATGAAGTCGGTTCTGCCGGACTGCGACCTGATCGTCGGCACCGAGGAGGAGATCATGATCGCCTCCGGCGCCGACGACGTCCTGTCCTCGCTGAAGGCGATCCGCGCCGTCTCGGCGGCGACGATCGTGCTGAAGCGCGGCGCCATGGGTTGCATCGTCTATGACGGGCCGATCAGCGACGACCTCGAGGACGGCGTCATCGGCCAGGGGTTTCCGATCGAGGTCTACAACGTGCTCGGCGCCGGCGACGCCTTCATGTCAGGCTTCCTGCGCGGCTGGCTTTCGGGCGAGGATCACGCGACGTCGGCCACCTGGGCCAATGCCTGCGGCGCCTTCGCCGTCTCCCGCCTGCTCTGCTCGCCCGAGTATCCGACCTGGGCGGAGCTGTCCCATTTCCTCGAACGCGGCAGCAGCCACAGGGCGCTGCGCAAGGACGAGGCGATCAACAACATCCACTGGGCAACGACGCGGCGCGGCGAGATCCCGCTTCTGATGGCGCTCGCCTGCGACCACCGCATGCAGCTCGTCGACCTCGCCGACCAGGCGGGCGCACCGCACGAGAAGATCTCCGCCTTCAAGAGGCTGACGGTGGAGGCTGCCGCGCGCGTGGCCGGCGGTCGGCCCGGCTACGGCATGCTGATCGACGAGCGCTTCGGCCGAGACGCCTTCTTCGACGCCGCCGGGAAGGGCTTCTCCTGGATCGGCCGGCCGGTGGAACTGCCAGGCTCCCGGCCCTTGCGATTCGAATTCAGCCAGGACATCGGCTCGCAGTTGGTCGAGTGGCCGGTAAACCATTGCATCAAGTGCCTGTGCTTCTATCATCCCGACGACCCGGCCGCGCTGAAGGCGGAGCAGCAGGAGAAACTGCGCGCGCTGTTCGAGGCAGCCCGGCGGGTGGGGCGCGAACTGCTGATCGAGATCATCGCCGGCAAGAGCGGGCCGCTTACGGCCGAGACCGTTTCGACTGCACTGCAGGAGCTCTACGACCTCGGCATCAAGCCGGACTGGTGGAAGCTGGAACCGCAGGCTTCGCAGCAGGCGTGGAAGAACATCGACGCGGTGATCGAACGAAACGACCCCTATTGCCGCGGCATCGTCCTTCTGGGGCTCGAGGCGCCGAAGGAAGAACTGGTGAAGGCCTTCGAGGCGACGAAGGCGGCCCCAGCCGTGAAGGGCTTCGCGGTGGGCCGCACGATCTTCGTCGATGCCGCACGCGAATGGCTCGCCGGTCGGATCGAAGACGAGGCGGCGATCACCGAGATGGCCGGGCGGTTCGGCGAACTGACGGATGCGTGGTTGGAGACTCGCGGGTTGAAATAGATAGAAAGTCCCCTCCCCAACCCCTCCCCACAAGGGGGAGGGGCTTGGCCTGCCGTACCGTCCTTGTCCCTTCCGCAACCTCTGGACATGAAGCAAGGATGCGTTTGGCAGGGCGGTGGCCCCAGGTTAGCCCCTCCCCCTTGTGGGGAGGGGTTGGGGAGGGGAATATCCAAAGGCGGGAGGGGAAAAATGCAGGCGCAGATGCCCCCTCACCCCGCCTCCGCTTCGCTTGGCGGACCTCTCCCCGAGGGGAGAGGAGAGACGAGAGGGCGCGGCAGTTCCTCTTCTCCCCTCGGGGAGAAGGTGGCCCGGAGGGCCGGATGAGGGGGGACGGCCAACGCTATTGCCCATCCCTGACAGGGAGGGGAAAATGAACGACGACAGAACACTGGGTGGAGGACCCGATGGCGAGGACGATCCGGCTGACGATGGCGCAGGCCGTCGCGCATTTTCTTAAAAGCCAGATGACGATCGTGGACGGCAGGAAAGTGCCGATCTTCGGCGGCGTCTGGGCGATCTTCGGCCACGGCAACGTCGCCGGCATGGGCGAGGCGCTCTACCAGGTGCGCGACGAACTGCCGACGTTTCGCGCCCACAACGAGCAGGGCATGGCGCATGCGGCAGTCGCCTATGCCAAGTCGAGTTTCCGCCAGCGCTTCATGGCCTGCACCACCTCGATTGGCCCCGGCGCGCTGAACATGGTGACGGCGGCGGGCGTGGCACATGTGAACCGCCTGCCCGTGCTGTTTCTGCCCGGCGACGTCTTCGCCAACCGCATTCCCGATCCCGTCCTGCAGCAGATCGAGGATTTCGGCGACGGCACGGTGACGGTCAACGACGCGTTTCGCTGCGTGTCGCGCTATTTCGACCGCATCACCCGGCCCGAGCAGATCATCCCGGCACTGAAGCGCGCCATGCAGGTGCTGACGGATCCGGTCGATTGCGGCCCGGTGACGCTGTCGCTCTGCCAGGACGTGCAGGCCGAGGCCTACGACTATCCCGAAAGCCTGTTTGCCGAACGCGTCTGGAAGGAGCGGCGGCCGCGACCGGATGCGGACGAATTCGCCACGGCGCTGGAGGCGATACGGCACGCCGAGAAGCCGCTGATCATCGCCGGCGGCGGCGTTCTCTATTCGCGCGCCACCGCAGAGCTCAAGGCATTCGCCGGCATGCACGGCGTTCCCGTCGCCGTCACCCAGGCCGGCAAGTCGGCGATCCCCGACGATCATCCGCTGTGCATGGGATCGATCGGCGTGACCGGCACCTCTGCCGCCAATGCCTTTGCGGAGGAGGCCGACCTGATCCTCGCCGTCGGCACACGCCTGCAGGATTTCACCACCGGCTCCTGGGCGCTGTTCAAGAACGAGAAAGCCCGGATCGTCGGGCTGAACACCACCGCCTTCGACGCCGCCAAGCATGACGCGCTGCCGCTCGTCTGCGATGCGCGCGAGGGGCTGACGCTGCTCTCCGAAGCGCTCGGCGGCTGGAACGCCCCGTCCGCCGTCGAGGCGGCCGCAGCCAGGCGCAAGGCCGAGTGGACCCAGGCGTCGCGGCAGGCGACGGCTGCGACCAATGCCGCCCTTCCCTCCGACGGCCAGGTGATCGGCGCCGTGCAGCGCGCCATCGGCGGCGAGAACTCCATCCTCGTCTGCGCGGCCGGCGGCCTGCCGGGTGAGTTGCACAAGCTCTGGCACGCCGGTCATCCGGGCAGCTACCACATGGAATACGGCTTCTCCTGCATGGGCTATGAGATCGCCGGCGGGCTCGGCGTGAAGATGGCGCGCCCGGAGGCCGACGTCGTCGTCATGGTGGGAGACGGCTCCTACATGATGGCCAATTCCGAGCTTTCGACCTCGATCATGCTCGGGCAGAAGCTGACGATCGTGGTGCTCGACAATCGCGGCTACGGCTGCATCAACCGGCTGCAGATGGCGACCGGCGGCGCCAACTTCAACAATCTTTTGAAGGACGCACGGATCGAGGCGCTGCCCGACATCGACTTCCGCGCGCATGCGGAAAGCATGGGAGCGGTTGCGGTCAAGGTCGCGTCCATCGCCGACCTGGAGACGGCGATCGCCCAGAGCAAGGGCAACGACCGCACCTCCGTGATCGTCATCGACACCGATCCGCTGGTCACCACCGAAGCCGGCGGCCACTGGTGGGACGTGGCCGTCCCCGAGGTGAGCGCCAGGCCGCAGGTGAACGCCGCACGGGAGGCATACGAGGCGGCGCGGAAGGCGCAGCGGTGAGGCTGATGGATGGCATGGGAGCGTGTATCAAGACCCCTCCCGCCCTGCCGGGCACCCTCCCCACAAGGGGGAGGGAAACGGGCGGCGCCACCTTCGCCAGACCTCACCATTTGGCGACGCATCGCGGCGACTTCCTCTTCTCCCCTCGGGGAGAAGTGCCGAGCAAAGCGAGGCGATGAGGGGGAGCCGCAAGCTCTGCGTTTGCCGCGCCCCCCTCATCCGGCCCTTCGGGCCACCTTCTCCCCGATGGGCAGAAGAGGGAGCCCGTGTGGCGGCTTGGTCCCCCTCCCCCTTGTGGGGAGGGTGCCCGGCAGGGCGGGAGGGGTTTGTGAGTACGGGATTTATATCGAGAAAGAGAGAACCACATGATCCGCTATGGCACCAACCCGATCGCCTGGAGCAATGACGACGACCGGACGATCGGGGCGCATCTGACGCTTGAGGACTGCCTGTCCGACTGCGAGACGATCGGCTTCGACGGCATCGAAAAGGGTCACAAGATGCCGAACGACGGCGTGGAGTTGAAAAAGGTGCTGGCCGCGCACAAGCTCGTCTTCGTTTCCGGCTGGCATTCGCTGAACCTTCTCGATCACGACGTCGAAGCGGAGAAACGAGCGATCCAGCCGCACCTCGACATGCTGAAGGCGAACGGCTGCAAGGTCTGCATCGTCTGCGAGACTTCCAACGCCATCCATGGCGACGACGGCACCGCACTGGCCGACAAGCCGGTGCTGCCCGAGGCTGCCTGGGCGAAATTCGGCGCCGACATCGAGGCGATCGCGCAATACTGCGCCGGCCAGGGCATCGACCTCGTCTATCACCATCACATGGGCACCGTGGTTCAGACCGGCGAGGAGATCGACAGGCTGATGGCGCATACCGGGCCGGCCACGAAGCTCCTGCTCGACACAGGCCACGCCTGGTTCGGCGGCTCCGATCCGGCAGCGCTGGCGGGGAAATACATGGACCGGGTGCGCCACATCCATGCCAAGAACGTGCGGCCGGCGATCCGCAGGCAAGTCGAGGGCGAGCGACTGTCGTTCCTCGAAGGCGTGCGCCGCGGCGTCTTCACCGTCCCCGGCGACCCGGAGGGCGGCGTCGACTTCCTGCCGGTGCTGAAGATCGCCGCCGAGCATGGCTATGACGGCTGGCTGGTGATCGAGGCCGAACAGGATCCGCTGGTGCGCAACCCGTTCGAATACCAGTCGATGGGGCTGAAGGCGCTGAAGGCGTTCGCGAGGGAGGCGGGGCTGGACCGGGGATGAGGGGCTGACGCGCGCAGTCCTTGCGCCGAGGTTCGGGCGGTCACCCCACCCCGGCGCTGCGCGCCGACCCTCCCCCTCAAGGGGAGGGTGTAAGGGCTGCACGCACTGCGGGCGCGGCTGCCCCCTCATCCGGCCCTTCGGGCCACCTTCTCCCCGCTGGGGAGAAGAGGGAGGTCGGGTCAGCCGTCTGCCGGAAGAAACATGGGCAGCGATCGCGGCGGGTGGGGGTGACGCGCCGCAGGCGCCTCTTCTCCCCTCGGGGAGAAGTGCCGAGCGAAGCGAGGCGATGAGGGGGCCACGGGCGCTGGGGGCGCGGCTGCCCCCTCATCCGGCCCTAGTGGCCACCTTCTCCCCGCTGGGGAGAAGAGGGAGATTGGGCTCGGCCACCTGCCGAAAGAAGCATAGGCGAGCGGGCGCTGCCGCCCCTCATCCGCCTGCCGGCACTTTCTCCCCGTGAACGGGGAGAAGGACGAGCGTCGCGCCGGCAGCGCCGGCCACGACCAAAATCCCCTCTCCCCGCTTGCGGGGAGAGGGCTAGGGTGAGGGGCGCACGCCTTGGAACGACACATACCTCAAGGAGAGACACCGATGCCGAAACTGCTCGTCAAGCCGAACGGAACCCATGGGCGGGTGACGCATGTCACGCCGGACAATGCGGGCTGGACCTATGTGGGCTTCGACCTGCACCGCATGAAGCCCGGCGAGATCGTGGCGGCGGAGACGGGGAGCCGGGAGGTCTGCCTGGTCTTCGTCACCGGCAAGGGGACCGCGACGGCGGAGGGCGAGAACTTCGGCGTGCTCGGCGAGCGGATGAGCGTGTTCGACGGGCAGCCGCATGCGCTCTACGTGCCGGCCGGCTCGAACTGGTCGGTGACGGCGGAGACGGAACTGGAGCTTGCGGTCTGTTCGGCGCCCGGCGGCGGAGGCCACGCAGCACGGGCGATCCCGCCCGGCACCCATCCGCAGATCGTCCGCGGCAAGGGCAGCAATGTCCGCCACGTCACCAACATCATGCCGGAGGACGACGGGGCTGCGCATTCGCTGCTGGTGGTCGAGGTGATCACGCCGGAGGGGCACACCTCGTCCTACCCGCCGCACAAGCACGACCGCGACGACCTGCCGAACGAGAGCTTCCTGGAGGAGACCTACTACCACCGCCTCAACCCGCCGCAGGGCTTCGCCTTCCAGCGCGTCTACACCGACGACCGCTCGCTCGACGAGGCGATGGCGGTGGAGGATGGAGATGTGACGCTGGTGCCGAAGGGCTACCACCCCTGCGCCACCTGCCACGGCTACGACCTCTACTACCTGAACGTCATGGCCGGGCCGAAGCGGGTGTGGAAGTTCCACAACGCCGAGGAGCATGAATGGCTGCTGAACCAATAGCGTCGACGGGTTTCAGACTTCAATCCAACGGCACGGCGCATGCCACGGCATCATGGATGGGCGCGCGGGCTCATGCGGTAGAGCCACGCGGTGAGCCTCGACCTCTCCCGGACCAGACCGTCCTGGTTGAAGTGGTGAACACAAAAATGGGCCCACGAATCTTCGTAGGCCATGTCCATCTCCCCGATGACCGAGGTGGTGCCTAGGCCGATCTCCGCGTAGGTAAATTCGAAACTGCCGCTCGGACGTGCCAGCGCGATGTGGAACGGCGCGCCGGTGAATTCGTTGATCATCGGCCTGCCGCTGCTGCGCATGACGCCGGGTATCTCCACCCTGGCGGTTCGCAGTTCCAGATCGGCTTCGAGATGAATCGGCAGGAACAACGTCTCGCAAAATTGCGAACAGGTGGTGGCGAATACGGAGAAAAGGTTGATTACCGGTTCGCCTGCCGCGCCTGAGATGATCGCTTCGAGCGCGAATCGCTGGGCCTCGTCCGCACGCTCGTCGATCACGATCAGGCGCCGGCCGTTGCCGTCCTTGATTTCGCCGGACCACTTGTACATCGCCGCCCAGTTCAAGCCTGCGATCGGCGTATCGCCGAAGTGGCCTTCGACAAGGCTGCCGACGAAGGCCGACTGGCAATAGCCATGCGTGCTCGGCAGGTTGAACTGGCACCCGTAATTCATCGCGCAATTGCAGTTGTCATATGTCTCGCTCTTGAACAGCCATCGTTCAGCCATTTTCCGATCCTCCCTGACCCGCTGCGTCTTGCAGGAGAAGGCAGATCTTCACGCCACGCGTTTTGATGTCGCGGTCGTGGGCTTTATCCTGTGGCGGAACGGCGCCGTTGCATCGCCCGCGCGCTTCGCCTTAGGTGCCCGCTCCAACTTCCGGGTGCGGTAGAGGCGAAATTTTACCAGCGTCCCAAGGTCGCTTCAATCCTTAGCGCCCGTTGCAAAGGACGCGGTTCCTATGGGCGGCCTGCTGCCCGACGCAGTGAAATCTTACTGCCGCTTCGGCCGCAACACCCCCCACTCCCGCGCGAGTTCCAGCGTCGAGGAAAAGCCGGCGTCCAGCATGAACGGCTCGGAGCGGAGGGCGTAGCCGCCGCCCTTGCCGCGGGTGACGGGGGTGCCGTGGCCGAGGCCGGCGATGCGGTGGAAGCTGACCAGGCTTCGGCCGTCGGCGTCGCGCCAGCGGCGGCTGCGGCGGCCCTTGGCGCGGGTCTCGGAAAAGGCGGCCGGATCGAGGCCGTGGACGTCCAGCCATTGGGCGACGAGCGCCTCGGCATTGGAGATCGACACCGTCCGGTCGGCCGTGCCGTGCCAGACCGAGACCGACGGCAGTCGTCCCTGCGCAGGTGCTGCCGCGCGTACCAGTTCGCCCCATTCGCGGGCGTTGCGATCCGGCACCTGCTCCATGGCCGCAAGCGCCCGGCGAGCGTCGCGTGCCGCACCGAACGGGAGGCCGGCAATGATCGCGCCGGCGGCGAAGAGCTCCGGATAGCTGGCCAGCATTGCGGCCGTCATCGCGCCGCCGGCAGACAGCCCGGTGATGTAGATGCGGGTGGGATCGGCGCGCGTGCGGGTGCGCAGGTGCTCGATCATATGACGGATGGAGGCCAGTTCGCCGCGATCACGCGTCACCTCGCTCGGGCGAAACCAGTTGAAACAGCGGCGCGGGTTGTTCGCCTCCCGCTGCTCGGGATAGAGCACCGCAAAGCCGTGCTCGCGCGCCAGCGCCGCCCAGCCGGCCGCCCGGTCGTAGCTGTCGGCCGTCTGGCGACAGCCGTGCAGGACGACCACGAGTGGCGCATCGGCCGGCAGGTCGTCCGGCACGTATTCCAGCATCCGCAGGTTGCCCGGATTGGAGCCGAAGCCCTTCACCTCGACCAGATCCGGCCCTGCGTTTCGCCGCCGCCGGACAGTGGCGGCCTTCTGCTCGAAATCGGGAATGAAGGGCCGAAACAGTTCGCCGAAGCGTTCCGGATCGAAGAAGAAACTCTCCATCGATCGCTTGAAGCGGTCACGCACGTTCGCGTCTCCTTGACAATTGGCAAGTGCCTCGTGCCACCGGCAGCGGACATATTGATGACGAAGGCGTGAGAAAACCCGGATCGGGTCGGCCTGTCGTTTCATTCGTGGCGCGCATGAAGCCATGCGGAAAGAGGTAAAGCGTCGGGACCGGCGATTTGTTCCCGCCCTTCCGGCCGGCGCCATCCTGATGTAGCACTCTTGTCCGAGAAGCGTCCGAAGAATGCGACGGCGAGAGGAAACCCAGCGATGAGTGCACACAAAGCGACCCCGGAACAGGCTCGCGCCAAGATGGCCGCCTTCGACTGGGAGGATCCCTTCCTGCTCGAGGACCAACTGACCGACGAGGAACGGATGATCCGCGACGCGGCGCGCGCCTACTGCCGCGACAAGCTCGCCCCGCGGGTGACCGAAGCCAACCGCCACGAGATCTTCCACCGCGAGATCATGACCGAGATGGGCGCACTCGGCCTGCTCGGCCCGACCATCCCGGAGGAATACGGCGGCGTCGGCGCCAACTACGTCTCCTACGGGCTCGTCGCCCGCGAGGTGGAGCGGGTCGATTCCGGCTATCGCTCGGCCATGTCGGTGCAGTCCTCGCTCGTCATGCATCCGATCTTCGCCTACGGCACCGAGGAGCAGCGCAAGACCTACCTGCCGAAGCTCGCGTCGGGCGACTGGGTCGGCTGCTTCGGCCTGACCGAGCCCGACCACGGCTCGGACCCCTCCTCCATGATCACAAGGGCGAAGAAGGTCGACGGCGGCTATCTCGTCTCAGGCGCCAAGAACTGGATCACCAATTCGCCAATCGCCGACATCGCCATCGTCTGGGCCAAGTCGGACGCGCATGACGGCAAGATCAAGGGCTTCATCCTCGAGCGCGGCATGAAGGGCTTCGAGACGCCGAAGATCGAGGGCAAGTTCTCGCTGCGCGCCTCGATCACCGGCATGATCATGATGCAGGACGTGTTCGTTCCGGAGGAAAACCTGCTTCCCGAGGTGGCGGGGCTGGCCGGTCCGTTCGGCTGCCTCAACCGCGCCCGCTACGGCATCGCCTGGGGCGCCATGGGGGCTGCCGAATTCTGCTGGCATGCCGCCCGCCAGTACACGATGGACCGCAAGCAGTTCGGCAAGCCGCTGGCGCAGATGCAGCTCGTCCAGAAGAAGCTCGCCGACATGCAGACGGAGATCGCGCTCGGCCTGCAGGGCGCGCTGCGTCTCGGGCGGCTGTTCGACGAGCACCGCGCCTCGGCCGAGCTCATCTCGCTGATGAAGCGCAACAACTGCGGCAAGGCGCTCGACATCGCCCGCGTCTCCCGCGACATGCACGGCGGCAACGGTGTCTCCGACGAGTACGGCGTGATCCGCCACGTCATGAACCTCGAGGCGGTCAACACCTACGAGGGTACGCACGACGTGCATGCGCTGATCCTCGGCCGGGCGCAGACGGGCCTGCAGGCCTTCCAGTAAGCCCGCCCCTCCCCGATATCGCCCTGGCGGCGGCTTGCGAAAAAGCAGGGCGCCGTCTTTGCATTTCGTCAACCGCGTCCGGCTAGGATCGGACAAGGTCATCGGTCGGGAGGACGCCATGTCCCTTCAGGGCGCACACGAGCACATCTGGCACCAGAGCCAGAAGCGCAGCTTCGTCCAGCATCGCATCGACAGGGCGAGCCATGTCATCCCTGTCGGCCATCACCTGAGCGCCACAATCGAATACGACTGCATCGTCCGCACGATCTCGTCTGCCGGCGCCATCATCGATCTGAGCGGCCGGGTCGAACTTCCGGAAAGCTTCTTCCTGCGCATCGGCGGCATGCAGGACGAAATCGGCTGCACCCAGATCCGCAAGGTGGGCTGCGAAAGGGTGGTCCGGTTCAACATGTTCCTCGACGCCGACTATCTCAGGCTGGTGATGTCGCGCTGATTCGACCTTGCCCGAAGCTGCCCTTCCGCCGCGCCCGGACCCCAATGATATGGTGTGTAAATTTTGAGGAATTGCTTTCAACCAATTCCAATACATAGTTGCAAAACTATCGTGACGGGAATGACGTCCCGCTTCTTTCTGGAGAGTTGCAATGGTGGAGCTGGTTGACAAGCGGCAGAGCGGCGGCTTGTACGAACGCAAGTGGGAACGCTTCAGGATCAACCGCCAGGGCATGCTGCTCTCGGTGGGCTTCGATCTGGCACTTCCCAAGGTCAGGACCTGTCAGATCATCGATATCTCGCAGGGCGGCGCCAGCTTCTCGGTCACCACCACGATCGGGCTCGGCCCGCACTACTACCTCACCGTGGTCGGCCTGATGGCCCGCGTCGGGTGTGCGGAGATGTACCGCAACGAACACCGTGTCGGCGTGCAGTTCATCAAGGAGATCGATGAGGAGCTGCTGCACCAGATCGTCCGCGCCGACTACTTCACCGGTGAGACCACCAGGAAGAAGGACGCGCCGGCCAACTATATGCGCGGCGTCGAGCGCCCGCGCCTCGCGTCCCAGCGCAACTGACCGGAAGCGGGGATCGCGTGCGGCGTTCCCCGGCCTGCCCGCCGGCGTACACCTGCAAAATGTAACGCCTTGAATTCCGCGCACTATCCCGCTGAAAACCAATTCCCGTTTTCCTGATTCTGCAGTAGGGTGCCGGCCGCATGTGCCGGGCGGCCGAGCGTCGCCCGCGCACCTCCCGCGCCGCTCGATTGAAGGTTCGCAGACATGTCCGGCTTCTCCCGCTTCACGCCCCTCGCCAACGCGCTGCCGTCCACCGTTCCCTTCGTGGGGCCGGAAGCGATCGAGCGCCAGCGCGGACGGAAGTTGCGCGCGCGGATCGGTGCCAACGAGAGCGGCTTCGGTCCCGCGCCCTCGGTCCTCAAGGCGATCCGCGAGCAGGCCGGCGAGACCTGGATGTACAGCGATCCGGAGAGTTTCGAGCTGCGCGAGGCGATTGCGCTTCACCATGGCGTCTCGCGCGAGAACATTGCCATCGGCTGCGGCATCGACGGGCTGCTCGGCGAGATCGTGCGCCTCGTGGTCGAGCCGGGCACGCCGGTCGTCACCTCGCTCGGCGGCTATCCGACCTTCAACTATCATGTGAACGGCTATGGCGGGCGGCTGGTGACCACGCCCTATGCCAACGACCGGGAGGACCTGGACGGGCTGCTTTCTGCGGCGAAGCGCGAGGACGCCCCGCTCGTCTACCTTGCCAATCCCGACAACCCGATGGGAAGCTGGTGGGATGCCGACAGCGTTACGGCGTTCGCGCGCGCCCTGCCCGACGGCAGCCTCCTCATTCTCGACGAAGCCTATTGCGAGACGGCGCCCGCCGGTTCCACGCCACCGGTCGACGCGCTGATCGGCCAGCCCAACGTGCTGCGGATGCGCACGTTCTCCAAGGCCTACGGCCTGGCCGGCGCCCGCGTCGGCTATGCGATCGGCACGCTCGGCAATGCGCAGGCCTTCGACAAGATCCGCAACCATTTCGGCATGGCGCGCATCTCCACGGTTGCAGCCCTGGCTGCGCTGGAGGATCAGGCGTATCTGCGCGACGTGGTGGGGCGCATTGCAGCGGCACGCGAACGGATCGCGGCGATCGCCAGGCAGAACGGGCTCTCGCCCCTGCCCTCGGCCACTAACTTCGTCGCGATCGACTGCGGAGGCGACGGCGTGCGCGCGCGCGGGATCGTCGACGGATTGATGGACCACGGCGTCTTCATCCGCATGCCGGGTGTCGCGCCGCTGAACCGCTGTATCCGCGTCAGCGCCGGGCCCGATGCGGACCTCGACCTGTTCGAGGCCGTGTTGCCGAAGGTCCTGAAGGCGGTGAAATAGGCAGTCGGCAGTAGGGTTGCGGACAGCATCGTCTTCCGCAAGGCTTTGTTGTTATTGGAACCCTACTGCCGACTGCCCATTGGCGTTGCCTCGCCGGTCAATGCACCGTCATCCATTCGCGAGCGGCCCGCAGCGCCTGGGCAAGATCGGTCTTGCTCATGGTGGCGGCGAGGTCGGCGCGCAGTTCGGCGGCCCGATCACAACCCTTGATGGCAGCGATGTTGAGCCACTTGTGGGCTGCGACGAGGTCGACGGCACAGCCGCGACCGGTCGCATACATCAGCCCCATCTCGCGCAGCGCATCGGCGCGGGTCTCGCCGCCCGTCATGGCGGCATTTTCCGAGTTCTGGATTTCGAAGCGTGCCATTGTCTTGTCCCTGTCCTGGTTTCTTCTTTTCGTATCGCCCTGTTTTGTCTGCCTTTCGAAGCCCTTCCGTCTTTGCGGTCGTTGATCTTCGAAGGTTTGTCCGGCCGGTTGTTTTCCGTGCTCGTTTTATGGCTTCACTATGCCATCGGGCCTTCAAGGGACGCTTAAAATGCATGCTTAATTTGCGACAAACAAAGTTCAAACGCTTGGTAAACTTGGGTTTTCGTTAAGCATCGGACCGGCTGGAATGCCGCGGATTTGCTTCAAAGTTTACGAAAAATTCAACCGGCGATTTAAACCGATCGCTAACCACGCAAACCGGTCGGAATGTTCAGCGCCCGAAAGATGCCGACATCGCCACGCCGCACACCGCCTCCAAAAACCGGCGGATTCCGGCTTTTCGATTCTTTACCTTTACGTATACGTCAGATAAATTCCGCGGCATCGGGCTCAAGGCGCGCGACAACTGCGCCATTCAAACGAGGGCAGCCCGGCATCGGGAGGAAGACAAATGATACGCAGGTTCGTTGCGGCCATGGCGCTGTGCCTTGGCGCTTGCGGCGGCGCATTCGCGGCCGAGCCGATCGAAGGAAACTGGAAGACCGCAAGCGGCGAGACTGCGGCCATCGAAAAGTGCGGCGGTGGCTTCTGCATCACGCTCAAGACGGGCAAGTTCGCCGGCAAGCGGATCGGCCAACTCGAAGGGAACGGCGGCGAATACAGCGGATCGATCACCGACCCCGCCGAAGACAAGACCTATGGCGGTTCCGGCTCGGTCGACGGCAATTCGCTGAAGATGAAGGGCTGCATGCTGAAGGTCTTCTGCAAGTCGCAGACCTGGTCGCGGCTTTAGGAAGCGTCTGCCTCTGACGCAAGCGATACCAGTCCCCGTCTCCCCGGACTAGATCCGGGATCCAGCGGCACCGCGTCTGCGGTGCGGAGAATGCTCTTTCCGCGCAAGGACTTGCGCGCGCTGGATGCCGGCTCGGAGGCCGGCATGACGGAAGGGGAGGCAACGCCCGGTTACTCTTCGACGCAAGCCGAAAGATTACGCCGACGCGGACAAAGTCTACCGTGCCCGCTGGTTGAACAGGATCTTCTGGGCTTCCTTGTCGTCGGCAAGGCTTGCCTGGCGCTCGCGTTCTTCCCTGCCGACCTCGATGCCGCGCTGGACGGCGGGGCGGGCGAGGATGGCGTCGAACCAGCGCTTGAGGTTGGGGAAATCCTCGAGCGTCTGGCCCTGGTTCTCATAGGGGCGCACCCAGCCGATGCTGGCCATGTCGGCGATCGAGTAGTCGCCGGCGAGATATTCGTGATCCGCCAGCCGCCGGTCCATGACGCCGTAGAGGCGATTGACCTCATTGGTATAGCGGTCGATGCCGTATTCGATCTTCTCCGGCGCGTACTGGCGGAAATGGTGCGCCTGGCCGGCCATCGGTCCGAGCCCGCCCATCTGCCAGAACAGCCATTCCTCGACCTGCACGCGGACGCGCTCGTCTTTCGGGTAGAAGCGGCCGTACTTGCGGCCGAGATACTGCAGGATGGCGCCGGACTCGAAGACCGAGATCGGGGCGCCGCCGGGGCCGTCCGGATCGATGATCGCCGGCATGCGGTTGTTCGGTGCGATCTTGAGGAAATCCGGCGCGAACTGCTCGCCCTTGCCGATGTTGATGTACTTCACCTCGTAGGGAACGCCGAGTTCCTCCAGCATGATGGTGATCTTGTAGCCATTGGGCGTCGGCCAGAAAAACAGTTCGATCGGCTTGGTCATCCGGTTCTCCCTTGAGGCACGCCCCACCGGAAGGCTCCTGCGGCGGCATGCACGCGTTCAGCTTGCTCCTGCACCCGCGCTCCGCACGGCATGCGGCGCAGCAAGGGCCAGACTGACTTAGAAGCCGCGACCGGCCTCTTCAAGGTGTCGCCGCACCTTTCCTGAACGCCAGATGAACCGGCCTCTCAGGAGGCATTCAGTCGCAGCATGCGAAAAGGCCATCATCATACGACGCCCAAGGGGAACAACGATGGAAATTCTGGCTCGCCGACTGACGATCATCTCGCTGCTCATGACCGTTTTCGCGGTCTCCGTGGCTGCCGCCGTGGAAACCGACGCGCGTCGCCAAGAGCAGAAGCAGCGCTACGGCACGGCCAGCGCCTGCGCCATTCCCGCCCTCTGCCCCGCAGCTCTCTGAGCCGACCCCCAACCGCCCGAAAGGGATGCGTCCCATGCCGCTCGTGCTCGTCTCCGGTCTCGCCGTCAGCCTTCGCATCCTTCTCCTGGCCGGCCTGATGGTCGCACCGCTCGCCGCGGTATCGCTTGCCAACGGCACCAGCCTCGGCATCGGCAAGCAGGGCGTGGGGCTCGTGCTCTTCGTCACTCTCCAGCGCCAGGCGATGATCTGACGGCCGCGCGCTCCACAGAGTTGCGTGAAATGCCTAAAGCGCGTCGCGATCCTTCGGATTCGCCTTACGCGCTTTAAGTTCTTGTTTTTTCGCATGTCGTAGTCGCAAAACCGCCGCACACTTTTGCGCGACATGCTCTAGCTGCACGCCAAAGCGATTTCCGCTTTCCGGCAGCTTCCGCTAAGGATCAGGCTCCAGCCCACGGAGCCGCCATGCAGTCCTTCCTCGTCTATGCCGCCGCCGCCCTTGCAGAAATCGCCGGCTGTTTCGCCTTCTGGGCCTGGCTGCGGCTGGAGAAGTCGGCACTGTGGCTGATCCCGGGCATGGCGGCGCTGGCCGCCTTCGCCTGGCTGCTGACGCTGATCGACACAAGTGCGGCAGGCCGCGCCTACGCAGCCTATGGCGGCGTCTACATCGCAGCCTCGCTGCTGTGGCTGTGGCTTGCGGAAGGTGTTTCTCCCGACCGTTTCGACCTTGCCGGCGCCGGCATCGCGCTCGCCGGCACGCTGGTGATCCTCGCCGCACCGCGCTGACGGGAAACTATCCCGCCGAAAACCTGCCTATTCCCTTGCGCGGGCGTTACTTTCGTCGCGTTTGCGTGCAGAATTGGCAGGACCTCAACGATTCACGAGCAAGAATAATTTGTCGCCCACCGCCCTTCCCTTCTCCACGCCCGAGCCCTTCGAGCCCCGCACCTTCGACGACGCGGTCGCGGCGGTCGATTGCCTGGAAGCGCTCTACGAGCGCAACACGCAGTTTCTCACCGACGCCTTTACGGGACTGGCGAAGATCGGCGCGCCGGACTGCCGCTACCGGGCCTGCTATCCCCAGGTGAGCGTGCAGACGACGAGCTTCGGCCATGTCGATTCGCGCCTGTCCTACGGCTATGTCGCCTCGCCCGGGATCTACTCGACCACCATCACCCGGCCGAAGCTGTTCCGTCATTATCTGAAGGAGCAACTCGGTCACCTGATGCGCAACCACGGCATCGTCGTCACCGTCTCCGAATCGGCAACGCCGATCCCGCTGCATTTCGCCTTCGGCGAGGGCGCTTACGTGGAGGCGGAGGTTGCGGAGAACATCACCGTGCCGCTGCGCGACCTGTTCGACGCGCCCGACCTGACCAACACCGACGACGAGATCGCCAACGGCTCCTACGAGCCGGGTCCCGGCGAAGCCTCGCCGCTTGCGGCCTTCACCGCCCAGCGCGTCGACTATTCGCTGGCTCGCCTCAGCCACTACACGGCCACCAGCGCCAACCACTTCCAGAACTTCGTGCTCTTCACCAACTACCAGTTCTATGTCGACGAGTTCTGCGCCTGGGCGCGGCTGCAGATGGCCGAGGGCGGCAACGGCTACACCGCCTTCGTCGAGCCCGGCAACGTCGTCACCCAGGCCGGCAACGACAAGCCGGACACCGACCTGATGCTCGCCCGGCTGCCGCAGATGCCGGCCTATCACATCAAACGCAAGGGCCATGGCGGCATCACGCTGGTCAATATCGGCGTCGGCCCCTCCAACGCCAAGACGATTACCGACCATATCGCGGTGCTGCGCCCGCATGCCTGGCTGATGCTCGGCCACTGCGCCGGGCTTCGCAACAGCCAGACGCTCGGCGACTACGTGCTGGCCCACGCCTATGTGCGCGAGGACCACGTGCTCGACGACGACCTGCCGGTCTGGGTGCCGATCCCGGCCCTGGCCGAAGTGCAGGTGGCGCTGGAAAGTGCGGTCGCCGAGGTCACCGGGCTCGAGGGTTATGACCTGAAGCGGATCATGCGCACCGGCACCGTTGCCACCATCGACAACCGCAACTGGGAACTGCGCGACCAGCGCGGGCCGGTGAAGCGGCTGTCGCAGTCGCGCGCGATCGCGCTCGACATGGAATCGGCGACGATCGCCGCCAACGGCTTCCGCTTCCGCGTGCCCTACGGCACGCTGCTCTGCGTCTCCGACAAGCCGCTGCACGGCGAACTGAAGCTGCCCGGCATGGCGACGGCCTTCTACCGCACCCAGGTCAACCAGCACCTGCGCATCGGGATCCGGGCGCTGGAGAAGCTCGCCGGCATGCCGACGGAGAAGCTGCATTCGCGCAAGCTCAGGAGCTTCTTCGAGACGGCGTTCCAGTAGGAGATATCATCCCGAAATCGGGAAGTTCCACGGTACACGACGAATTCGGAATACCCCCCTCTGCCCTGCCGGGCATCTCCCCCTCAGGGGGGGAGATCAGCAAGGCGCGCCGGTGCCATTCCGATAGCAAGACCTGTCTTGGGCGAGACGGTGCCGCGGTTCGATCTCCCCCCTTGAGGGGGAGATGCCCGGCAGGGCAGAGGGGGGTAGAGGCAACCGCCGAGTGCTGTGATTGCCAAGGTCCGAAAAGCTGTGCCGTCAGTGGGCCTTTGCCGGGATCCATGACAACACCACCGACAGCGCCGTGCCGAGGCAGGCGCTGGCGACGATCATCAGGTGCGCGTTGATTGCGGCCTCCGCCATCGATGACAGTGCCGCCCGGCCGCCGTCGGCACCGAAGGCCAGGGCACCGGCGGTGATGCCGGCGGGATAGGTGCCGACGCCGCCCGGCGCATGGAAGGGAAGCACGGAAGACAGCTCGCCGCCGAGCGCGCCGCCGAAGGTGGCAGCGAAGGGCGAGACGCCAAGCAAGCCCAGCACCCAGGCGAGCACCAGCACCTTGACGCCCCAGTTCAGCACGGTGAAGCCCCAGGCGCGGACGAAGCCGCGCGTATCGGCTGGAACGCCGGCCTCGACCTCGTCCAGCAACCGCTCCAGCTTGCCGGACAGGTGGCCTTTCAGCAGCCGGAAGATCGGCCCCTTGGCGGCGAAGAAGGCGAGCGGGCAGACGAGGAAGAGCGCCCAGAGCAGCCAGGCGAGCGCATGGTTGCCGGCGTTGAGCACCAGCCCGATGCCGGCGGCGACACAAAGGGCGTGCAGGTCGAGCAGCCGCATGACCAGTAACGCCGCCGTCGCCCGCGGCAGGGGGACTGCGAACTGCGATCGCATCAGGATCGGGAAGCTGGTCTCCCCGGCCCGGAACGGCAGCATGATGTTGAGCAGGTTGTGAACCTGGGTCAGCCGGAACAGCTTGAGAAATTGCCCCGCCGTCTCGGCCGGGAAGTAGTCGTAGATGCGCTGGGTGCGCACGAGATAGGTGGCCGTCAGCAGCGAGAGGGCGGCGAGCGTCGTCCAGGCGCCGACCTTCTCCCATTGCACCAGCAGCCGGCTCCAGCCCCACTGCCACTCGACGAAGGCGAGATAGGCGACAAGGCAGGCGAGCGTCAGCAGCGTCATGGCATGGCGGCGTGCGAGACGGGATAGCCCGGACGGTCGGCTGGAATTCGGCGCGGAACTCATATAAGTGCTGGGTTTCCCTCGTCAGGTTGCGGGCGCGTGTTATCACGATCCGCATGATGAAAGAACTCCGCCGGAGTGGAGAAAGAAGCGTTGCAGGAAAATCCACACACCATCGCCGCGGTCGAGCTTCAGCCGGCCGGCATCGAGATTTCGCTCGTCGTTCCCGTGTTCAACGAAGAAGAGAGCGTCGGGCCTCTGATCGCGCGCATCCGCGAGGCGATGGCCGGCTACGAACATTCGTGGGAACTGATCCTCGTTGACGACGGCAGTACCGACGCCACGCTCCTGAAGGCGCGCGAAGCGCTCGTCCTTCCCGACCTGAACATGGCGATCGTCGAACTCCAGCGCAATTTCGGCCAGACGGCGGCCATGCAGGCCGGCATCGACGCCGCCCGCGGACGCCTGATCGCCACACTCGACGGCGACCTGCAGAACGACCCGGCCGACATCCGCGCCATGGCCAAGGCGCTCGAAGACCGCCAGCTCGACCTGCTCGTCGGCTGGCGCAAGAATCGCAAGGACGGGCTGTTTCTGCGCAAGATCCCTTCGTGGTGCGCCAATGCGCTGATCGGGCGGATCACCGGCGTGCGCCTGCACGACTACGGCTGCAGCCTGAAGATCTACCGCGCCTCGATCATCAAGCAGGTCAAGCTGATGGGCGAGATGCACCGCTTCATCCCCGCCTGGGTCGCCGGCGTCGTGCCGAGCTCGCGCATCGGCGAGATGGTCGTCACCCATCACCCGCGCACGCTCGGCACCTCGAAATACGGCATCTCGAGGACCTTCCGGGTGATCCTCGACCTTCTCTCCGTGCTGTTCTTCATGCGCTACAAGGCGCGGCCGGGGCACTTCTTCGGCTCGATCGGGCTTGCCACCGGGGCGCTGAGTTCGTTGATCCTCGCCTATCTGTTCGTCGACAAGTTCCTCTTCGGCCACGACATTGGCACCCGTCCGCTGCTCATCGTCGGGGTCATGCTGTTCCTGTCGTCGGTCCAGTTGATCACCACCGGCATCCTGTCGGAAATGATCGCGCGGACCTATTTCCGCGACGACGACACGCCGAACTACATCGTGCGGCAGACATTCCGCGGTCCGTGAGATGACCCGCTTCCTGCGCGCGACGCCGAACGCCGTCTTCGTCCTGCTGGCGGCGTACTTTGCCGTCAATTTCCTGGTGCGGATGGCATTGCCGGATTCGCTTGAGCGCGACGAGGCGCAGCAGATCCTGCTGTCGCAATGGCTCGCCGCCGGCTACGACACCCAGCCGCCCTTCTACAACTGGCTGCAATACGCGCTGATCCAGGTGACGGGGCCGGGCGTCTTCGCGATCAGCCTCCTGAAGAACCTGATGCTGTTTGCCGCCTATCTCGCCTACGGGCTCGCGGCCCGCACGGTCCTGAAGGAGCGCGACCTCGCGATCATCGCGACCCTGTCGCTCTTGACGATCCCGCAGATCGCCTTTGAGGCGCAGCGCGACCTCACCCACACCGTCGCCGTCGTCTTTGCCTCAGCACTGTTCCTCTACGGGTTCCTGCGCACGCTCGCCGCGCCGACCGCCCTCTCCTACCTCGTGACCGGCATTGCCATCGGCATCGGCATGATCGCGAAGTACAATTTCGCCCTGCTTCCGGCCGCCGGCCTTCTGGCCATCGTGTTCGACCGCGAGTGGCGGCAGCGGCTGTTCGACTGGCGGCTGCTTCTGACGGCCATTGCCAGCCTCGCCATCGTGGCACCACATGCGCTGTGGCTGCTCGATCACCTCACGCTCGCCTCGGGGGGCACGATGGACAAGCTGTCAGACGGCAGCACGGGGATTTCCTCGCAAATCATCGAGGGCCTGCTGTCGCTCGTCACGGCGGTCCTCGGCTTCTCGGCAGTGACCGTGGCGGTGTTCGCGATCGTCTTTCGAAGCGACCTGTGGAAGGCGCTGTCTGCCGGCAACCGCTGGACGGGGCTGATCGAATTGATGATGGCCTTTTTCCTTCTGGCGCTGCTGCTGCTGATCCTCTTTGCCGGGGCGGCGCACATCAAGGACCGCTGGCTGACGCCGCTGTTGCTGGTGCTGCCGCTCTATCTCTGCCTGAAGGTGGAAGCCGCCGGCCGTGCCGATCCGCTGCAGCTGAAGCGCTTTGCGCCGTTCGCGGCGGCGGTGATGATCGCCGTTCCGGCGATCCTGTTCGGCCGTGTCGCGGCGGCAGGCTTGACCGGCGACTACCAGAAACTGAATGTCCCCTACGATGCCTTCGCCCGGCATATCGCCGAAGAGGGCATCACGCCGGCGGTCATCCTCGCCGACGACACCCACCTGGCCGGCAACCTGCGCCTGCAGTTTCCCGGCGTGCCGGTCGTCTCGGAGGACTATGCCGGCTTCGCGCCCGACGCAGCCTGGAGCGCACAGTCGCCGGTCTTGGTCGTCTGGCGCAACGAAGACGGCACGGCGGCCGAGGTGGCGCAGGAAATTCTCGACGATGCCGCCCGCTTCGGCAAGGGCAAGCCGGCGGCCGCCCCGGACCTGCACCGGATGGAGCTGCCCTACCATTTCGGCCACGACGGCGACCGCTACAGCATCAGCTATGCGTGGGTATACCCGGCGGGGGAATAGGCGCCGGAACGGCCCGCGTGGCGGCTGTGACCGGAGCCGCCAATGTTTTCCCAGCCGGCCGCAGCGTGAGGCGCAGCAACTCACTCCGCCGTCATCCCGGGCTTGACCCGGGATCCAGCCCGCGCAAGTCCTTGCGCGTGAAGAGCGTTTCCCGCGCCGCAGACGCGGCGCGACTGGATGCCGGATCAAGTCCGGCATGACGGAAACGTTGGCGACTTGTTCGCGCGACGCCCGCTCCCCTCACCCCTGCATCACCTTCCACGCGTGATCCAGCCCGTTGCGGGTGATCGTGATCATGTCGTCGATCTCGGAGCGGGAAATCACCAGCGGCGGGGAATAGAGCATGCGGTCGCCGGTGGCGCGGAGCACGAGGCCATTTGCGAGGCAGTGGTTGCGCACCTCGATGCCGGCCTTCTCCTTGTCTTCGAAGCGCTTGCGGTCCGCCTTGTCCTCGACAAGCTGCACGGCCGCCATCAGGCCGACGCACTGGGTCTGCCCGACCATCGGGTGATCCTCCAGCGACTTCAGACCGGCTGCGAGATAGGGGCCGACGTCGTCGCGGACGCGCTCAACCAGCTTCTCGTCCTCGATGATGCGCAGGTTTTCCAGCGCTGCGGCGGCACAGACCGGGTGGCCGGAATAGGTGAAGCCGTGGTTGAAGTCGCCGACCTCGTTGACCAGCACCTCGCCGACGCGATCGGAGACCATGACGCCGCCGATCGGCAGGTAGCCGGACGACAGGCCCTTGGCGATCGGCGCCAGATCCGGCTCGACGCCGAAATGCTGGTGGCCGAACCACTGGCCAGTGCGGCCGAAGCCGCAGATGACCTCGTCGACGACGAGCAGGATGTTCCTCGCCTTGCAGATGCGGGCGATCTCCGGCCAGTAGGTTTCCGGCGGCACGATGACCCCGCCGGCACCCTGGATCGGCTCGGCGACGAAGGCTGCGACATTGTCCTCGCCGAGTTCGTCGATCTTGGCCTCCAGCTCGCGTGCGACTTTCAGGCCGAATTCCGCCGGCGAAAGATCGGCGCCCTCGCCGTACCAGTAGGGTTGGCCGATATGGACGATGCCCTCGATCGGCAGCGCGCCCTGCTCGTGCATGTATTTCATGCCGCCCAGCGAGGCGCCGACCACGGTGGAGCCGTGATAGCCGTTGCGCCGGGCGATCACCATCTTCTTTTCCGGCTTGCCGAGGGTCGCCCAGTAGACGCGGGCCATACGGAACCAGGTGTCGTTGGCCTCCGAGCCGGAGCCGGTGAAGAAGACGCGGTTGATGTTCGGACCGGCATGGGACGTGATCTTCTGCGCCAGCAGCACCGTCGGCGGCGTCGTGGTGCCGAAGAAGGTGTTGTAGTAGGGTAGTTCGTTCATCTGCCGCATCACCGCCTCGGTGATCTCCTTGCGGCCGTAGCCGACGTTGACGCACCAGAGCCCCGCGAAGCCGTCCAGATACTTCTTGCCGTGGTTGTCGAAGATGTAGCAGCCCTCGCCGCGCTCGATGATGCGGGTGCCGGCGGCGTTCAGCTTCTGCATGTCCGAGAAGGGATGGATGTGGTGGGCGGCATCGAGCGCACCGAGATTGGAGGCGGCGGCAGACAGGTTCGACATGGAAGATTTCCTCGGTCTTCAGGCGGATGCCCACGGGGACGTTGCGGGGAACTGCGGGGTTTCGCCGGCTTCTCCCCAAAGCCTGCGAAAGCGACCGCACTCATTGAACGGCGGGTCAGAATAGGCTAGGAAAATGCCCATGTAACAGGCATTTGGCAAGAGAGCGACGCGAGAATCGCCTAAACCTTGATGTCCTGCAGGAACCTGCCCGAGGCGAATACTGATCATGACCAACGACATCCCGGCGCGCACCAACGTGCCCGCCAATGCCCCGCCCCGTATCGAAATCCTGCTGGTCGGCATGAACGGCGACCTGCGCGGCAAGCAGATCCCGCTGGAGGCGGAGAAGAAGGTCTGGGACGGCACCGTGCGCCTGCCCTCCTCCACCCAGTCGCTCGACATCTGGGGCGACGACAACGACGACATCACCGGGCTGTCGCTTTCGGTGGGCGACCCGGACGGCGAATGCGTGCCCGACCGCCGCTCGCTCGCCGCCATGCCCTGGGCGCCGACCGGCTCGAAGCAGGTGCTGGCGACCATGCACGAACTCGACGGCACGCCGAGCTTCATGTGCCCGCGCGCGATCCTGTCGAACCTGCTGAAACGCTTCGAGGAGCGCGGGCTGACGCCGGTGGTGGCGACCGAGCTGGAATTCTACGTGGTGCAGGACGACTGGCGCACCACCGGCAAGCCGCGACCGCCGGAACGGCTGATGTATCGTGACCAGCCTAACGGCTTCCAGCTCTACGACATGAGCGCGGTCGACGCGCTGGACGACTACCTGCAGACGGTGCGGGCCTATGCGCGCGAGATGGAGCTGCCGGCGGATGCGACGACAGCAGAATTCGGCCACGGCCAGTTCGAGATCAACCTGCTGCACCGGCCGGACGCGCTGGCGGCTGCCGACGACTGCATCTACCTGAAGCGCGTGGTCGAGCAGGCCGCCCGCCGGCACGGGCTGAAATCCACCTGCATGGCCAAGCCCTATGCCGACCAGGCGGGCTCCGGCCTGCACGTGCATGCGAGCATTCTCGACAGGGACGGCCGCAACATCCTCGACGCCAAGGGCGGGGATCCGGCGAAGCTGAAATCGGTCACGGCCGGCATGCTGAAGACGATGCGCGAGGCGCAGTTGATCTTCGCCCCGTTCGCCAATTCCTATCGCCGCTTCCAGCCGGGTTCGTTCGCGCCGGTGGATATCGACTGGGGCTTCGGCCACCGCGGGACTGCGATCCGCATTCCCGACAAGGACGGCCCGGCCGCCCGCGTCGAGCACCGCGTCGCCGGCGCCGACGTCAATCCCTACCTGCTTCTGACCGCCATCCTCGGCGGCATCCTGCTCGGCCTCGACGACGACCTCGATCCGGGCCCGGCGACGGAACCCGGCAAGGACCCGATCGGCGTGCCGCGGCTGACGCACGACTTTCTCACCGCCGTGGATGAATTCTCCGCCTCTCCCTTCATCGCCGACGTGTTCGGCGAGCCCTACCGCAAGCTCTACGGCGACACCAAGCGCAAGGAAGCGATCACCTACCTGCGCACGGTTTCGGACTTCGACTACCAGACGTATCTGCCGCGGATCTGAGGCTTCAGCAGATCACGCCGCCGCCTCGGTGGTCGGCGAGGACTGCTGCGCCTCGACGCGCGGGACGATCACCTTCAGTTCGCCGGCATGCAGGCGCAGGGAGACGTCCTTGCCCATCGGCAGGAGCTCGCCGTCGATGACGCAATTGACGGCGCGGTCGATCTTGGGGAAGTGCAGGTCGACGGCGCTGCCGGTCATCTCGGTCACGTCCGCGTTCTCGCGCAGCTTGCCGCGCATGATGTCGGCGGCGAGCCTGGCCACGCCGCGGGACGTCAGCGGATTGGCGACGTAGAAGCCGAGATGGCCGCCGGTCACGTCTTCGGCATAGAGCAGCCCGTCGTTGCCGAAGCGGTTGTTGGAGACGTTGATCGCCGAGACGCTGCGATGCTCGCGCACGCCGTCGACGTCGAACTCGACCTCGAATTCCGGCGGATCCAGCATGACACCGATGGCGGCGCGCACATTGGCCGCCATCTTGCCGACCCGCGAGCGGTAGGTCATCGCATTGCGCAGCCGCACCATGCGCGCGTGCATGCCGGCGGAGAACTGGTGGACGAAGGCGCGGCCGTTGGCGCTGCCGATGTCGGCTTCGGCCACGGTGCCTTCGGCGAGCGCGTCGAGCGCGTGCCAGATGTTGAGCGGTATGCGCAGCGAGCGGGCGAAGAGGTTCATGGTGCCGGCCGGGACGACACCCAGCGAGATGCCGCTTTCCCAGGCGAAACCGGCTGCCGCCGAGATCGTGCCGTCGCCGCCGCCGGCGAGCATGGCGTCGAGGTCGGTGCGGTCGGCGCAGCGGCGCAGCGCCATCTCGATATCGGCCCCCTCGACGACGTCGCAATCCAGATGGTGGCCCGCATCGCCGAACACCTTTTCGGCATGGCGGACATAGGCTTCCATGTCGGTGGTGCGGAAGGTGCCGCCATCCTTGTTGAATATCGCCTGAATCCGCATCGGGTTCTCCGGTCCTTCTCGCGCCCTCCCCAAACGTGCTCCGCATTAGATAGTTGCAAAGCGGCGAAATAACAGCGGCAGCCCACTTCGATCACCTGCGCATGGGGCGCGGTGCTGCCATGCAAAAATGCGAATACTGAATCCGCCAGACGATGTTAACGTTCGTCAAGCTCCGCGCTTGTTCGCAGAGTCCAACCCTGTCGTTCATTCAACGCATGGCCGTCGGCCGGAACGCCTGCACCGCACCTGGGAGGGTGGTCGCGCGCACTTCTGCCCTTGCACTGCGCTGCCCACCGAGAAGCCTCCGTGTCCGAAATGCATCCCGCCGCAAACGCCGCCTCCCTTGCCGACCAGCCCCGCGTCTCGCCGCTCACGGTGTCGCTCATCATCCTCGCGCTCGCCGTCGGCAGCTTCGGCATCGGCACGGGCGAATTCGCCATCATGGGCCTCCTGCCGGACGTCGCCACCACCTTCGGCGTCTCCAATGCGCAGGCTGGCTATGTCATCAGCGCCTATGCGCTCGGGGTCGTCGTCGGCGCGCCGCTGCTGGCGGTCATCGGGGCGCGCTTCCGCCGGCGCGACCTGCTTCTGGCGCTGATGAGCGTGTTTGCGATCGGTAATATCGCCAGCGCCCTGGCGCCGACCTTCGAGAGCTTCATCGTGATGCGCTTCCTGACCGGCTTGCCGCACGGCGCCTATTTCGGCGTGGCAGCCCTCGTCGCCGCCTCGATGGTACCGGTCAACAGGCGCACGCAGGCCGTCGGCAAGGTGATGCTCGGCCTGACGCTCGCGACGCTCATCGGCACCCCGCTTGCCGCCTTCTTCGGCCAGATCCTCGACTGGCAGTTCCTGTTTTCGGCCGTCGGCGTCACCGGCGTGCTGACGGTGGGCCTCATCGCCGTCTTCCTGCCGCGCGACAGGGCGCCGGTCGGCATCAACGCCTTTACCGAACTGGAGGCCTTGAAGCGCAAGCAGGTGTGGCTGACGCTCGGCATCGCCGCCACCGGCTTCTGCGGCATGTTCGCCGTCTTCACCTATATCTCGCCGATCGTCACCGAGGTCGCCCGGCTCGACCTGTCGATGGTTCCGGTCATCATGGCCGTCTTCGGCTCGGGCATGATCGTCGGCAACATCTTCGGCGCCAAGCTCGCCGACCTGTCGCTGATGCGCACGATCGGCTGGTCGCTGACGGTCTATTTCTTCGTGCTCGTCACGCTCTCCCTGACCGCGCACATCCCGGCCATGCTGTTTGTCTGCTGTTTCCTGATCGGCTGCAGCTTCGTCGTCGGGCCAGCGTTGCAGACGCGACTGATGGATGTCGCCGGCAATGCCCAGACGCTTGCCGCGGCCCTGAACCACTCGGCCTTCAACGTCGCCAATGCACTAGGCGCCCTTTTCGGCGGCATCGCCATCGACCTTGGCTACGGCTACGGCTCGATGGGCTTCGTCGGCGCCATCATGGCAATCTGCGGCATGCTGGTGTTTGCGACGTCGGTGGCGCTCGACCGGCGCGACCGGCAGGTTCCGGCTGCGATCGTCCCGGCGGAATGACCGGCTGACCTCCGGTCGAGGTTGAGCGCGCGGCCGCAGGAATGCGGCGCGCCACTGCGCATAGAATCCGTCGAATTCCCCTTCCCTATCCCGCCTCCAGGCACCCGCATCGCAGGCCCGCCGGCCGTGCGCGACCTTGCACGGTTGCGCCCGGCGACCGGCAGTCGCGCATGCGCACAAGGGTGTTACCGAGGTGACACCTTCCGACACGCGCTCTGGTAGAGATGTCTCCAGCGGCCCGCCGAACGAACCGAAAGGATCGGGGCGGGTCGGACCGGAAGCCGGGACGGCGCCGGAAGATCCAACATGTGTTTCGGAGACTGAAATGCCTCGCTTTATCGATTCCCTGACCGGTTCCGACTGGTTCGGCTACCTCGCCCGCACGGTGCTGACCTCCATGTTCTGGATGAGCGGCCTGGCCAAACTGATCGACTTCGATGCCGGCGTTGCCGAGATGGCGCATTTCGGACTGGAACCCGCCCCGTTCTTCACCGCCGCCGTCGCGCTGACGCAGTTGTTTGGATCGGCCTTCATCATCGCCAACCGCTTCACCTGGCTCGGCGCCGGCATGCTCGCGGTCTTCACCGCACTCACGATCCCGATCGCGCACGGCTTCTGGGCGATGGAAGAACCGTTCCGTACCCTCGAGTTCTATGTCGTCATGGAGCACGTGACCGTCATCGGAGCGCTGATGGTCGTTGCCTGGAAGTCCACTCATCCCGACCGGTTTGCCGCTGCGGCGTAGCGGCAAAGGGACGCCGCCCCGCCCCCCAACTCCCGGGGCGGCGTCCTGATCGCGCCCATTTTTCACAAATGACGGAACCTTCGGCGCTCCATGGCGTGCCTGGACGTCCGCCCATCCCGACCGGTTTGCCGCTACGGCGTAGCGGCAAAGGGACGCCGCCCCGCCCCCCAACTCCCGGGGCGGCGTCCCCGATCGGTCCGGCTCGCAGAGCCCAAGAGAACAGAAAACAAGAGAACAAGAGAGAGGCCCCGGCGCGACACGCCGGGGCCTCTTCGTTTCCTTCGGGTGATATTCCGCTCAGCCGTGCACGATCTCGCGGTGGCGCTGCAGGCGCTTGCCATAGGCCTGGCTGACGCGGTCGAAGATGATGGCGATGCCGACGATGGCGAGCCCGTTGAAGATGCCGAGGGTGAAATACTGGTTGGAGATCGCCTTCAGCACCGGCTGGCCGAGGCCCTGGACGCCGATCATCGATGCGATCACCACCATCGCCAGCGCCATCATGATTGTCTGGTTGATGCCGGCCATGATGGTGGGGAGCGCCAGAGGCATCTGTACGTTCTTCAATTTCTGCCAGCCCGACGAACCGAAAGCGTCGGCGGCTTCCAGCACGTCCTTGTCGACGAGGCGGATGCCGAGATTGGTCAGGCGGATCATCGGCGGGATGGCGTAGATGACGACGGCGATCAAGCCCGGCACCTTGCCGATGCCGAGCAGCATGACGACGGGGATGAGATAGACGAAGCTCGGCATCGTCTGCATCACGTCGAGCACGGGATTGATCAGGTTCTGGAGCCGGTCGGAGCGCGACATGGCGATGCCGATCGGAATGCCGACCGCGATTGACAGCACGGTGCAGACGAAGATCATCGAGATCGTCTTCATCGTGTCGTCCCACATGTCGAAGTAACCGATGAGGAGCAGCGTGGCGACGCAGCCGGCGACGATCTTCCAGTTGCGGCTGGCGAGCCAGGCGATCAGTGCGATCGCGAGGATGACGATCGGCCAGGGCGTGCGCGTCAGAAGCCGCTCGGACTGGATCAGGAAGAACTGCAGCGGATCGAAGAAGCTCTCGATCGTGTCACCATAGGCACGCGTGAACGCGCGAAAGCCCTCGTCGATCGCCTTTTTCAGATCGCGCAGCGAATTGTCGTTCATGTGCGGAAATTTGGTGAGCCATTCCATGCCCGTTCCCCTTCTTCTTGCCTCTCTGCGCCACCGGCCGTGCTGCCGGAGGCCGCCGGAAAACCGACAGGCGGCGCGCCCTGTCCGGACGCGCCGCCGAGTTTAACAGTTGCAGGATCAGAGCGAAGCCTTGACCTTCTCGGCAGCTTCCGGCGAAACCCAGGGGGTCCACAGGGCTTCGTTTTCCTGCAGGAAGTGCTTGGCGCCGTCCTCGCCGCTCGCCTGGTTGTCGGTCATCCAGGCCATCAGCTTGTTGACCGTCTCGTTGGTCCAGGCGCGCTTGTTGAGGTAGTCCATGACATCGGAACCGGCGCGGTCGGCGAAGCTCTTCGTCACCAGCGTCTGCACCTTGTCCTTCGGCCAGTCGTTCTTCTTCGGGTCGGGGCAATCGGCTACGGTGTTGCAACGCTTCCACTCGGCCGCATCGGCCGGGACGCCGTGCTCGAGCTTGACCATCTCGTATTTGCCGAGCAATGCCGTCGGGGCCCAGTAGTAGCCGACCCAGCCTTCCTTGCGCTCGTAGGCCTTGGCGATCGAGCCGTCGAGGCCGGCGGCCGAGCCGGTGTCGAGCAGGCTGAAGCCGGCTGCCTCACCGCCATAGGCCTTGAACAGCTGCGCGGTGACGACGGTGCCGCCCCAGCCCTGCGGGCCGTTGTGAACGGCGCCCTTGGAGGAATCTTCCGGATCGGGGAACAATTCGGGATGCTTCAGGGCATCGTCGATCGTCTTGATCTCGGGATTGGCGTCGGCGAGGTATTTGGGGATCCACCAGCCCTGGACCGCACCGTCCGACAGCGCCACGGCGGCGCCGACGAGCTTGCCCTCTTCGAGGCCGCGGTTGACGACGTCCGGCAGCAGGTCGACCCAGCCTTCCGGCGCCAGATCCGGCTCGCCCTTCTCGATCATCGAGGTGATGGTGGGAACGGTGTCACCGACGATGACATCGGCGTTGCAGCCATAGCCCTCGCCCAGGATGATCTTGTCCAGGCTTGCCAGGACCTCGGCGCTCTGCCAGTTCATGCTGGCGATCGTCACGTCGCCGCATTCGGCGTTTGCCGCACCCGCAAGGCCGAACAGGCCGAAGGCGAGACACGTGGTTGCAAGAAGCTTCTTCATTGTCGGTTCCCTCTATCCGGCGGCGATTTCGCCCCAATGTCCGACTGCACCGCCGCAACCGGCATCGCGATTGGAAGCATCGGACCGGCCCGACGGCAGCGGTCGGAACGGCTCGGATGCACAGTCCCGAGTTTTGCAGGAGTGCGGGGGAATGTCGCTCAGAATGCGCCCGAGACTGGCCCCATTGCGCCATCGCCATCAAATCGCCGCGAGAGACCGGCTGCACCGCGACCAGCGCCGCCCGTTATGCGGGTGCTGCGCTAATCGGATGATAGCATTCAGCTTTTTTTCAGTGCACAGCCGAATCAGGCCTGCACCACCACGACCCGGTCGCCAACCTTGACGCGTTCGTAAAGGTCAATGACATCGTGGTTCAGCATGCGCACGCAGCCGCTCGACATGGCAAGGCCGATCGATTCCGGCTGGTTGGTTCCGTGGATGCGGAAATGCGTGTCGTTGCCGCCGCGATAGAGATACATGGCGCGTGCGCCGAGCGGGTTCCACGGGCCACCCTCCATGCCGCCGGCGAGCTTGCGGTAGCGCTCCTCGCGACGCATCATGTTCTGGGTGGGCGTCCAGCGCGGCCAGTCCGCCTTGCGGCCGACATAGGCGTTGCCGGCAAAGGCCAGCCCCTCGCGGCCCACGCCGACGCCGTAGCGCATCGCCCTGCCCTCGCCGAGCACGTAGTAGAGCCGGCGCGCGGGGGTATCGACGACGACGGTTCCAGCCTTGTGCGGCCCCTCATAGGCAACCTCCTGGCGGCGCAACTCGGGCTTGATCTTGTCCAGCGGCATGGCCTTGAGCGGGAATTTCTCGTCCGGAATGGCGGCATAGTTGGCAACGTGGCTCGGTGCATTGGTGGAGCAGCCGGCAAGCAGAGCGGACATGCCCAGCAGAAGGCCTCGGCGGGAAATCGGCATGAATGTGTCCTTGGCAAGTCAATATGACGACCCAAGGTTTATTGAGATTATGGTTAATGAATTGATAAAGTTGCGTTCGGGAAAGTGATCACGAATGCGTCAACTGACGCGGAGGCACCGCCGTGGAACAGATGGAATCCTGATGGCAGTTGGGGTCCGTCCGATTGATCCGACGGACGCCCTCCCTCACATGTTCAGATAGACCGGCCCCTCGCCCGCTCTTCTGTGCGGGGGTCCATGCGGTCCGGCTCCCCGAACACTACATGTTCGGATAGACCGGCCCTTCGCCGCCTTGTGGCGGCACCCAGTTGATGTTCTGGTTGGGGTCCTTGATGTCGCAGGTCTTGCAGTGGACGCAGTTCTGGGCGTTGATGACGAAGACGTCCTTGCCGTCCTTCTGAACCCACTCGTAGACGCCCGCCGGACAGTAGCGGGTCGACGGGCCGGCATAGACGTCGAGTTCCGAGGTCTTCTGCAACTCCGGATCCTTGACCTGCAAATGGATCGGCTGGTCTTCCTCGTGGTTGGTGTTGGACAGGAACACCGAAGAAAGGCGGTCGAAGGTGAGCACACCGTCGGGCTTCGGATAGTCGATCTTCTGGTGCTTCTCGGCCGGCTCGAGGCTCTGCGCGTCGGTCTTGCCGTGCTTCAGCGTGCCGAAGAAGGAGAGGCCGAACAGCGTGTTGGTCCACATGTCGAGCCCGCCGAGGGCGACGCCGACCGCCGTGCCGAACTTCGACCAGAGCGGCTTGACGTTCCTGACCTTCTTCAGGTCGGCGCCGATCGCGCTGTCGCGCCAGCCGCGCTCGATCTCGATCGGCTCGTCATGGGCGCGACCGCTAGCGATGGCATCGGCCAGCTTCTCGGCGGCGAGGATGCCGGAGAGGACCGCATTGTGGCTGCCCTTGATGCGGGGCACGTTGACGAAGCCGGCCGAGCAGCCAATCAGCGCGCCGCCGGGGAAGGACAGCTTCGGCACCGACTGGTAGCCGCCCTCGGTGATGGCGCGGGCGCCGTAGGAGAGACGCTTGCCGCCCTCGAAGGTGCCCCGGATGGCGGGATGCGTCTTGAACCGCTGGAACTCCTCGAACGGATAGAGCCAGGGGTTCTTGTAGTTCAGGTGGACGACGAAGCCGACGGCCACCAGATTGTCCTCCAGGTGATAGAGGAACGAGCCGCCGCCGGTCTTCATGCCGAGCGGCCAGCCGAAGGAATGCTGGACGAGGCCGGGCCTGTGGTGCTCCGGCTTGACCTCCCAGAGTTCCTTCAGGCCGATGCCGAACTTCTGGGGCTCGCGGCCCTTCGATAGGTCGAACTTCGAAATCAACTGCTTGGCAAGCGAACCGCGCACGCCCTCGCCGATCAGGGTGTACTTGCCGAGCAGCGCCATGCCGCGGGTATAGTTCGGGCCCGGCTCGCCGTTGCGCTCGATGCCCATGTCGCCGGTGGCGACGCCGATCACCGCGCCCTCGTCGTTGTAGAGCACCTCGGTCGCGGCAAAGCCCGGATAGATCTCGACACCAAGTTCCTCCGCCTTGGTGGCGAGCCATCGACAGACATTGCCCAGCGAGACGATGTAGTTGCCGTGGTTGTTCATCAGGGGCGGCATGGCGAAATTCGGCAGGCGAATGGAGCCGGCCGGGCCGAGCAGGAGGAAATGATCGTCCTTCACCTCGGTCTTGAAGGGGTGGCTGTCGTCCTCGCGCCAGTCGGGCAGCAGACGGTCGATGCCGATCGGATCGACGACGGCACCGGAGAGGATGTGCGCTCCGACTTCCGCGCCCTTCTCGAGCACGACGACGGTGAGATCGGGATCGACCTGCTTCAGCCGGATGGCCGCGGCGAGGCCCGCCGGCCCCGCGCCGACGATCACAACGTCGAACTCCATGCTCTCGCGTTCGGGAAGTTCCATCGCCTCGCTCATCCGTTCCTGCCTCCGCTGCCGTCCCTTGACGGCTGAATGGTTATTGCGGCCCTCATGACAAATGCGCAAGTCCCTGTCGAGCCAAGGGGCGACAGGGAGTGTCCGCATTTGCGCATGACGTCATGCCCGAGGGCAGACATTTATTTGCATTGACGTGCACGTCAACAACGAATGTCGTCGGAAGGCCGTTTCTCCCGCACCCGGCGGCCGCCGCCGGCCGATGGGCACGTCGCAGCCTATGATCGATATCGCGAACGCTCTTGACGATCCCGGAACTATTCTTGACAGAATCAGTGCCAGCCGACCCGAGAAATGTCGGATACGTGTTTGGCAAGCTGTGGCGAGCGTACTATAGCCATCTGCACGCCGGCACCCGCCGGCATGACGGATCATATACGAGGCGCCCCGCTCGGCACCGCCTCGGGACGAACAGCGCTGGCAGGAGAGAACAGATGGATCTCGGCATCAAGGGAAAGAGAGCACTGGTGCTCGCCTCGTCGCGCGGGCTCGGCCGCGGGATCGCCGCAGCACTTGCGCGCGAAGGCGCGGACGTGCTGCTGTGCGGACGCAATGCCGACAGCCTTGCGGAAAACTGCGCCGCGATCAACGCCGAAGGCCAGGGGCGCGCGTCGTTCGCCATCGCCGACCTGTTCGACGCCGACGTGGTTGAAAAGCTCGAGGCGGCGGTCGCCGAAAAGCTCGGCGGGATCGACATTCTGGTGAACAACTCCGGCGGCCCGACGCCAGGATCGACCGAGGATATGACGCCGGAGACGCTTGCGACCTATTTCAACGCGATGGTCCTGCGCCTGATCACACTCACCAACCGTCTGCTGCCGCAGATGAAGGCGCAGCGCTGGGGCCGCATCCTGACGGTCGCCTCCTCCGGCGTGATCGAGCCGATCCCCGGCCTGGCGCTTTCCAACACCTTGCGCCCGGCGCTTGCCGGCTGGTCGAAGACGCTGGCAAGCGAGGTGGCGCAATACGGCATCACCGCCAACATGCTGCTGCCAGGAAGCATCCGCACCGATCGGCTGGAGAGCCTCGATGCGATGGCGGCCAAGCGCAGCGGCAGGTCGATCGAGGCGGTTCAGACCGAGTCCGAAGCGGAGATCCCCGCCCGCCGCTACGGCCGCGTCGAAGAGTTTGCCGCCACGGCCGCCTTCCTCTGCAGCGAGCCCGCAAGCTACGTGACCGGCACGCTCGTGCGCTGCGACGGCGGCGCTGCGCGGTCGACCTGAGCGGAATGCGCGAACGGCGCGCGCCCATTCCGGCCGCGGCCTTGCGGCAGGTGCGGCCGTTCCTGTATGGCTAGGGCATGATCTCCGCCGCTGACCTTCAAGCCGCCGAACTGGCCGCCCTGCTCGCGTTCCACGCCGATGCGGGGGTCGAATGGCTGCTCGAGGACCAACCGGTCGACCGCATTGCCGAGTTCGAGGCGATGCGGGCAGCCCATGCCGCCCGACAGGGCAGCGGCGATGCGCCCGCCCGGAGCACGGACGACCGACAGCCGCCCTCCGGAAATGCGGGCGCGCGCAACGCCGCGCGGGCCGCACCCCGCGAGATCGCAGCGCCCGCGGTCGCCATGCCCGACGGACAGGCGGTGGCCGAGGCGTCCGCCGCAGCGGCAGGTGCCACGACGCTGGACGAGCTCAGGGCGGCGATGGAGGGTTTCGGCGGCTGCAACCTGAAGAACAGCGCCCGCGGACTGGTCTTCGCGCAAGGCAACATGCAACCCTCGATCATGGTGATCGGGCCGATGCCCAATGCGGACGACGATCGCGAAGGGCTCCCCTTCTCCGGCCGGCAGGGCGCGATGCTGGACCGCATGCTCGCCGGCATCGGCCTTGCCCGCACCGATGTGCTGCTTTCGAACGTCATTCCCTGGCGTCCGCCCGGCAACCGCGTGCCGTCTGTGCCGGAGAGCGACATCTGCCGCCCCTTCATCGAGCGCCAGATCGC
Source organism: Mycoplana azooxidifex (assembly GCF_014196765.1). Lineage (GTDB taxonomy): Bacteria > Pseudomonadota > Alphaproteobacteria > Rhizobiales > Rhizobiaceae > Mycoplana > Mycoplana azooxidifex. The sequence continues at coordinate 61,655 of NZ_JACIEE010000008.1, read as the reverse complement.
GCTGGCGGCGCCGAATCACCTGCTGATTCTCGGCAATTTCGCCGCCCGGTTCTTCTTCGGCGGCACCCAGACCATCCATCAGATGCGCGGAGAATGGCGGCAAATGGAGATCGGCGGGCGAAAAATCGCAGCCCTCGCAACACTGCACCCGCAGGATCTTGCCGCCGCACCGATCAGCAAGCGCCTTGCCTGGCAGGACTTGCTTGCGTTTCGCGCAGGACTGACGGGGTCGACTGAGCGAATCGACTGATAGATTACCTGTTTATTTTCAATGCTTTATTCGAATACAGCCGCAACAGCCGAACGTGGACTTCGCGTTCCTGCCCGAATCGTTGCCTTCTTCATGAACAGAATATTACGAGAGCCATGCGATCTGCGCATATCAGCGGGGCGTAATGTCGCATTGCAAGTCGGATGCTGCGCTGCAATATAAGCGACGGGAGGACAGATTAAGGATATACGATCATGACCGCCCGCCTTCGCCCCATCCATTCGAGCTTCGAGACGCTGCGCCATGCCGCCTACCGTCCGGCCGATGGCTTCGGTGGCCTGCGCACTCCGGCCAACGAGCAGATGACCGCTTCCGGCTATGCTCGCATCAACCGCCCTGCAAACATCTACGCCGAGTTCGTGCAGCGCTGATAGCGCCTTCGCGTTCATCCGGACCATGCAGACGCGCTTTGCCGTTCCAAGACCGGGAAGAAACCGAATGCAACGTTTCCGCAAGCTGATTTCCGACCTGCACGACATCCGCGCGGCGGTCAACGCCGCGCGCGAGTACAACGTGCTCGCCTCGCTTCCGCGTGATGCCGCCCAGCGGAGCGACCAGTTGAAGGCGTTCCTGCCGAACTGAACGCCGGGCGCGCGGTCCGGAGCCGCGCCACCCCGTTCTTTGCGCCAATCGCTGTCGCAGTGGACACCGCAGACGGACTTCTTTAGAGGCACATCCCTACTGTCCCGCGCGCCATATCGGCCGTGTGCGCCGTCTCCGGAATTCTGTCATGCTGGCGAGTCTCGTCCCCTTTGTGAGCCTCCTGTTGTCCACGCTCCTGATGATGGTGGCATTCGGCCTTCAGAGCTATGTCATCCCGGTGCGGGCGGTGGCGGAGGGATGGTCGACGCAGACGATCACCTGGATCGCGACGGGCTACACGCTCGGCTTCACCTCTTCGTGCATCGTCACCCCGAAGTTCATCCTCGCCGTCGGCCACGTGCGCGTGTTCGTGGCGCTGGTGACGCTGCTTTCGATCGCGATCCTGCTCTGCTCGGTCATGGTCGACTGGCGCGCCTGGATCCTGTTCCGCACCATTTCCGGCTTCGCGATCGCCGGCAGCTACCTGATCATCGAGAGCTGGCTGAACGAGCGGGTGACGAACGACAACCGCGCCGGCGTGTTCTCGCTCTATGTCATGACGACCATGGTCGGCAGCGTCGCGGGGCAGTATCTGGTGCCGCTCGGCGATCCGATGAGCACCACGCTGTTCATCCTCTGCGCCATCATCTTCTCGGTGTCGCTGCTGCCGACGGCGCTGACCTCCTCGCCGCTGCCCGCCGCGCCGACCCAGGCCCGGTTCAACGTGCCCAAGCTCTATCGCCGCTCGCCCGTCGCCGTCGTCGGCGCGTTCCTCGCCGGCGCGCTCTCCGGCGCCTGGCTCAATCTCGGCGGCGTCTTCACCCAGCGGATCGGCCTGACGACGACGCAGGGCGCCACGCTACTCGCGGCACTCCTCATCGGCAGCACGCTGGCGCAGATCCCGATCGGGCGTGCTTCGGACCGGATGGACCGGCGCCTCGTCATGGTGGTCTGCGGCGGCGTCGGCGTGGCCGCGAGCCTTGCCATGATCGCCGTGCAGGGCGGCTCGCCGATCCTGCTCTATCTTGTCGCCGGCCTCGTCGGCTCCGTCCTCTTCCCGATCTACGCGCTGAACGTGGCGCATGCGAACGACCTCGCCCAGCCGGACGAATATGTCGAGATCTCCTCGGGGATGATGATCGTCTACGGGATCGGTACGATCTCCGGCCCGCTGGTGGCCGGCCCCGTGATGGACCGCTTCGGCCCCACGTCGCTGTTCGCCGTCTTCACGCTCTATTTTGCCCTCTACGGCGGCTATGCCGCCTGGCGCATCATGCGGCGCGACGCCGAGACAGGCATGGTGGGGAAGACCGACTACCAGGCCATGCCGGTGCAGCCGCTCGCGGCCGAAGCCTCGGCCGCCTTGCAGGCCGATGCTGTCACCGACGAGGGAACGGACGACCTCATTGCCGACACCACCACGCCGCAGTGGACGAAGCCCTGAACGAAAGCGGATCATCGCCACCTGCGGCGGCCCGTCCGCTCAGCCCTGCGGGGTCACGTGGCGGCGCGCCGCCTTGCGCCGCAGGCCGAGCCTGTGTTCGCGGATGATGATGAAAATGCCGGCGCTGACGACGATCACGGTGCCGGCCAGCATGGCCAGCGTCGGCACGTCGTCGAACAGCAGGTAGCCGAAGCCCAGGCCGAGCAGGATCGAGGTATATTCGAACGGGGCGATGGTGGAGACGTCGGCATAACGATAGCTCGCCGTCAGCAGAAGCTGGGCCACGCCGCCGCAGAAGCCTGCCAGCGCCAGGAGGAGAAGCGCCCGGCCGGAGAGGTCGACCCAGCCGAGCGGCAGGGTTGCGAGCGAGAAGATCGAGGCCGACAGCGAGAAATAGAGGACGATCGTCGGCGTCTTCTCCGTCTGTACCAGCCGGCGCACCAGCACCATCGCCACGGCACCGAGCGTGGCCGAGGTGAGCACGGCCATGGCGCCGAGCGCTTCGGCGGTACCGACACCGCCCTGCTCCAGCAGCGTCAGCCGCGGCCAGGTGATGACGCCGACGCCGACGAGCCCGACCAGCACCGCCGACCAGCGATAGAGGCCCACCGTCTCCTTCAGGAACAATGCTGCGATCATGACCGCGATCAGCGGCATCGCATAGCCGATCGCGATCGCCTCGGGCAGCGGCAGGTGGAGAAGCCCGTAGAAGCCGAAGCTCATCGCCAGGATGCCGATGAAGCCGCGGCCGAGATGGCCTAGGACGTTGTTCGTGCGGAAGGAATCGACGAGTTCGCCGCGCACCGCAAGCCAGGCCATGATCGGCACCATGGCGAAGGCCGAGCGGTAGAAGGTGATCTGGCCGGTGGCGATACCCTCCCCCGCCGCCTTGATCAGCGTGGACATGCAAACGAAGATTACGACGGAGGAGACCTTGAGAAAGATCGCCTTCATCGGCTGCTGCTCGGCAAATTCCATGCGTCTGACAGTCTCTTGTTCACGACCTTGCAGGGCCGCAGCGCATCAGCGTCCATAGGCGGGGGAAGGGGTTGCACCGAACCTATACGACGGCGCGGGGATTCGGGATCAATTTTGGTGATGCACCCGAAAAGGTTTTGATGGGCGCGGGAATTCCTGCACGCAGTGGTTTAGTCATGCAATTTATAAACCATTTCTCAAATATTGAGCATTAATCATAATTGAGAAAAATTTGATCAATTTCACCTCTCCGGCGGCCCTCCCCGTCGGCCATTCCATGAGATTGTCATGTCCGCCAAGCCCGCGACTGCACAGGCATCATCACAGCTTTCCGCCACGCCCCGGACGATGCGCGCGATCGCCGAGGGGATCGGCACCGACCTCGAACACTTCAGCGAGGAAAACAGCTCGATCGCCCGCCAGATCAAGATGCTGGCGATCAACGCCAGCATCGAAGCGGCGCGCGCCGGCGAGGCCGGAAAGGGGTTTGCCGTCGTCGCCTCCGAGGTCCAGCGGCTGGCGGACATCTCCAGCACGATCGCCCAGCAGTTCGAGCGCAACGTGCTCGGCCGCATTGCGCTCGGCCGCTCGGTCTCGGAGTCGCTCGTCGACCAGATGGAGGGCGTCCGGCTGGTCGACCTGGCGCAGACGCTGGTGCAGCTGATCGTGCGCAACCTGTTCGAACGCACGGCCGACGTACGGTGGTGGACCACCGATCCCGCGCTGTGGCAGGCCCTGCAGGCGCCCGGCCGGAGCGCCTTCGACGCCGCGGCCGCCCGGCTGTCGGTGATCGCCAAGTACTATACCGTCTACCTCGACCTGGTCATGACCGACGCCGAAGGACGGGTGGTGGCCTCCGCCAACCCCGGCTATGCCAGCTCCGTGCGGGGCGTGAACCTCTCCGACAAGGACTGGTTCCGCGCGGCGGCGGCAACGAAGAGCGGCGACGACTATGCGGTGGAGCGGGTCCAGCCGAGCAACCTGCACAACGGGCGGCATGCGATCGTCTATGCCGCGGGCATCCGCGAGGGCGGCCTGCCGAACGGCCGGCTGCTCGGCAGCCTCGGCGTCTACTTCGACTGGCAGCAACAGGGCCAGTCGATCGTCGAGAAGGAGGCGAGCCTGCCGCCGCACGTGGCCGAGCGCACCCATGTGATGCTGCTCGACGGCGACAACCGCGTCATCGCCTCGAACCGCCCCGCGATGATCTTCACCAGCTTCGGCCTCAGCAATCCGAACGGCGCGATGCGCGGCAGCTACTACGCCCCCGACGGAACCATCGTCGCCTTCGCAAGGACGATCGGCTACGAGGACTATGACGGGCTCGGCTGGACCGGCGTGGTCGTCCAGCAGACCGAGAACGACGCCGAGATCCGCGCCGCGCTGGCCGCGCAGAAATAGGGCATCCGCCCTCGCCTCCACCGCCCGACCGATCCGGCCTGCGGCCGGCCGCCCCCTGCTGGCAGCTTGCCAGCCGCGGCAACCTTCGGCACACTCCCTGCATCGATGACAGCCGTCAATTGCATAAAGTCATGCGGGCGGGGCATCCGGCAATGAGATGTTAAGCCCGCACGAATATGAAGGGACCAGCCGAAGACCAATCGTCCTTTCCCCTCTTGGCTGGTTCCTCTAAAACGACAAGAGGCGAAGGACACGAGCAGGACCGAACATGCGCACTGAGAACGGCCGGATCATCCATCTGGCAGATTACCGCCCGACCGATTTCGTTCTAGAACGCGTCGACCTGACCTTCGAACTCGACCCGACCAACACCAAGGTCGACGCCCGCCTGATCTTCCATCGCCGGGAGGGAGCCGATCCGGGCGCTCCGCTCGTGCTCGACGGCGACGAACTTTCACTTTCCGGCCTTCTCTTCGACCAGGGGGAAATCCCCGCCAGCCAGTACGACGCAACCCCCGAGAGCCTGACGATCCGCGACCTGCCGGCGCAGACGCCGTTCGAGATCACGATCACCACCTTCATCAACCCGGAGGCCAACACCCAGTTGATGGGCCTCTACCGCACCAACGGCATCTACTGCACTCAGTGCGAGGCGGAAGGTTTCCGCCGCATCACCTACTTCCCCGACCGCCCGGACGTGCTGGCGCCCTACACGATCACCATCATCGCCGACAAGGCCGCCAACCCGGTCCTGCTGTCGAACGGCAATTTCCTCGGCGGCGGCGGCTATGACGAAGGCCGCGCCTTCGCCGCCTGGTTCGACCCGCACCCGAAGCCCAGCTATCTGTTCGCGCTCGTCGCCGGCGACCTCGGCGTCGTCGAGGACACGTTCACCACCATGTCCGGCCGCGAGGTGGCGCTGAAGATCTATGTCGAGCACGGCAAGGAAGCGCGCGTCGGCTACGCCATGGATGCGCTCAAGCGCTCGATGAAGTGGGACGAGGAGGTTTTCGGCCGCGAATACGACCTCGACATCTTCATGATCGTCGCCGTCTCCGATTTCAACATGGGCGCGATGGAGAACAAGGGGCTGAACGTCTTCAACGACAAGTACGTTCTGGCCGATCCCGAGATCGCGACCGACGCCGACTACGCCAATATCGAGGCGATCATCGCCCACGAGTATTTCCACAACTGGACCGGCAACCGCATCACCTGCCGCGACTGGTTCCAGCTATGCCTGAAGGAAGGCCTGACCGTCTATCGCGACCACGAATTTTCCGCCGACCAGCGTTCGCGCGCGGTCAAGCGCATCGCCGAAGTGCGCCACCTGAAGTCGGAGCAGTTCCCGGAGGACGCAGGCCCCCTCGCCCATCCTGTCCGCCCGACCAAGTACCGCGAAATCAACAACTTCTACACCACGACCGTCTACGAGAAGGGCTCCGAGGTGACGCGGATGATCGCGACCATCCTCGGGCCGCAGCTCTTCAAGGCCGGCATGGACCTCTATTTCGAGCGCCACGACGGCGAAGCGGCGACGATCGAGGATTTCGTCAAGTGCTTCGAGGATGCGAGCGGGCGCGACCTGACGCAGTTCTCGCTCTGGTACCACCAGGCCGGCACGCCGCTCGTCTCCGTCTCCAGCGCCTTCGACCAGCCCAAGGGGGTCTTCACGCTCTCCTTCGAGCAACTGGTGCCGCCGACGCCGGGCCAGTCCGCCAAGGAGCCGATGCACATTCCGCTGCGCTTCGGCCTGCTTCTTCCCGACGGAACCGAGGCGAAGCCGACTGCGATCGAGGGCGCCGAGGTCACCGGCGACGTGCTGCACCTCACCAGGCGCAACCAGGTCGTCACATTTTCGGGCATCGCCGGCCGCCCCGTGGTCACGCTCAACCGCGGCTTCTCCGCGCCGGTCAACGTGCATTTCGAGCAGGCGCCGGCCGATCTCGCCCACATCGCCCGCCACGATGCCGACCTGTTCGCCCGCTGGCAGGCGTTCAGCGACATCGCGCTGCCGAACCTTGTCGAAGCCGCGCGCAAGGCCCGCGACGGCGGCGAGATCACCGTCGATCCGCTGCTGGCAGAGACGTTGATCGCGGTTGCCGGCGACGAGACGCTGGAGCCCGCCTTCCGCGCCCAGATCCTGGCGCTGCCGAGCGAGGCGGACGTCGCCCGCGAGCATGGCAGCAACAACGATCCCGATGCGATCCGCGCCGGGCGCGAGGCCGTCCTCTCGGTCGTCGCCCACCAGGGTGCGGCGCTGTTCGCAGCGCTGTTCGACCGCAACCACACCAGGGGCAGCTTCACCCCGGACGCTGCAAGCGCCGGCAAGCGGACGCTGCGCAACGCAGCCCTCGGCTACCTCGCCATTGCCGAAGGTACGCCTGAGCGCGCCGCAAAGGCCTTCGCCACAGCCGACAACATGACGGACCTGAGCGCGGCGCTGACCGTCCTCGCCCACCGCTTCCCCGAGGCGCCGGAGACCGAAGCGGCGCTCGAGAGCTTCCGCGCCCGCTTCGCCGAAAACCCGCTGGTGATCGACAAGTGGTTCGCGATCCAGGCGACGATCCCCGGCAGCGGCGCGCTCGCCCGCGTCGAGCGGCTGATGGAAAGCCCGCTTTTCAACGGCAGCAACCCGAACCGGGTGCGGGCGCTGGTCGGCACCTTCGCCTTCTCCAACCCGACCGGGTTCAACCGTCCCGATGGCGAGGGCTATCGCTTCCTCGCCTCGCAGATCCTCGAGATCGATCCGAAGAACCCGCAGCTCGCCGCGCGCATCCTCACCTCCATGCGCTCCTGGCGCGCCCTGGAAGAGGTTCGCGCCGAGCATGCGCTCAACGCGTTGCGGCGCATCGCCGGGGCGGAAAAGCTTTCGGCGGACGTCTCCGACATCGTCGAGCGAATGCTGAACGGCTGAGAACGCGGCCTTTTTCCCTTCCGGCGGCGCTACGTCGCCGGACTACAATTTTCCAACGATGAGAACTGGTTAAGAAGTCGTTACCTTTTCCTCTGGACAAGGCGAATCGCGAATGATTCATTAGCTTAGATTCGGACGCGGCGTTTTCGAATCACCAGAAGAAACAGGATATTGGACATGGCGGACGCGCAGCGGGGACGCGCAGCCGAGGGGCGGATTCGTCTCAAATTTCCGGGCTCGGCACCCTGGAACCAGGACCTGGCAGGGCATGCCAGGATCTTTGCCGGGCCGGCTTCGTTCCGCCTGTCGCGCGCAGAGCCCGTGCTGAAGCGTTCGATCCCGATCCTGATCATCGCCTTCCTCCTGGTCGTCGGCATCTCGCGCCTGACGGGGCTCATGCTCGAGCACCAGCGCATGGACGCGAGCCTGCGCGACGGCACCACGCTGATGGCGGCTGCCGTGTCGATGCTCGTCTCCGCCGACGATGGCCGCCTGATGGCCGAGGGCCAGCGCGCCGGGATGGAGCAGGCGCTGTCGAAATTCCTCCCGCAGGACCGGCTTCCCGAAGGCGCGCTCGTGCTGTTTGTGCAGAAGGGCGGACAGGTCTTCGCCGCTTCGCTCTCCGGGGCGTCCTTCGTCGGCATGTCGGTGGCGCGGATCGCGCCGGACGTGGCCGCGTCGCACTATTTCGGCGATCCTGCCGGGATCATTCGCGCCCGGTTCGGCGACGTCGAACACTACGTCTCGATCGTCAACGGACCCACGGACGGCAGCTACGCGCTGGTGGCGAGCCCGGTCGGCACGATCGACGAATCGTGGCGCAGCGAACTGTCGCTGAACGTCACGCTGTTTGCCGGCATTTCCGCCATTCTCGGCATCATCCTCTACGCCTATTTCCTCCAGGCGAAGCGCTCGCGCGATGCCGATGCGATCTTCGCCGAATCCAACCTGCGGGTGGAGACGGCGCTGGCGCGCGGACGCTGCGGCCTGTGGGACTTCGATCTTTCCGGTCGTCGCCTGTTCTGGTCGCGCTCGATGTACGAGATGCTCGGCATGACCCCGCGCGAGGACTATCTTTCCTTCGGCGATGCCGCGCGACTGATGCATCCCGACGACGACGGCATCTACCAGGTCGCCCGCGCCATCGCCAAGGGCGAGGCCCGCCAGGTCGACCAGGTGTTCCGCATGCGCCATGCCGACGGGCACTATGTCTGGCTGCGCGCCCGCGCCCAGCTGATCCGCATGGGATCGGGCCGCACCCACATGATCGGCATCGCCATGGACGTGACCGAGCAGCACAAGCTGGCGCAGCGCTACCACGAGGCCGACCAGAGGCTGGCGGTCGCGATCGAATGCACCTCGGAGATCTTCGTCCTGTGGGACAAGGACGATCGCCTCGTCATGTGCAATGCCCATTACCAGCAGGCCTACGGGCTGCCGGACGAGGTGCTCGTGCCGGGCACCGAGCGGCTGGTGGTACTGGCCGCGGCCGCACGGCCGGTGATCGCCCGACGCATCGCCGACAGCGGCGGCAACGCCGGTTCGCAGACCACCGAAGTGCAGCTCGCCGACGAGCGCTGGCTGCAGGTCAACGAACGGCGCACGCGCGACGGCGGCCTCGTCTCCGTCGGCACCGACATCACCATGATCAAGCGCCACCAGGCCCGCTTGCGCGAATCCGAGCGGCGGCTCGTGGCGACGATCGGCGACCTGTCGGCTTCGCGCGCGACGCTGGAAAAGCAGAAGGCCGAGCTTTCCATCGCCAACGCCAACTACCAGGCGGAAAAGGAGCGCGCCGAGGCGGCCAACCGCGCCAAGTCGGAATTCCTCGCCAACATGTCGCACGAGCTGCGCACGCCGCTGAACGCCATCCTCGGCTTCTCGGAAATCCTGCAGAACCAGATGTTCGGCCCGCTCGGCTCGGACAAGTACGACGAGTACGCCCACGACATCCACGAGAGCGGCCAGCACCTCCTGAACGTCATCACCGACATCCTCGACATGTCCAAGATCGAGGCCGGCCACATGCGCATCAGCTGCGATGCCATCGATCTCGCGCCCCTGATCGAGGAGACGCTGCGGCTGACGACGATTTCGGCAAAGCAGAAGAACATCCGCGTCGACCAGCAGGTGTCGTCAGGACTTTCGCTCATCGCCGACCGCCGCGCGATGAAGCAGATCCTGCTGAACCTTTTGTCGAACGCCATGAAGTTCACCAACAGCGGCGGCCAGGTGCATGTGCGGGCGAAGAAGCGGGGCGGTGCCGTGACGCTGACGATTGCCGACAGCGGCATCGGCATCCCCAAGGCGGCCCTTGCCAAGATCGGCCAGCCGTTCGAGCAGGTGCAGAGCCAGTATGCCAAGAGCAAGGGCGGCTCGGGCCTCGGCCTTGCCATCTCCCGGTCCCTGACCCGGCTGCACGGCGGCAGCATGCGGATCTGCTCGCAGGAGGGCAAGGGCACCGTCATCTCGGTCCGCATCCCGGCTGCCGACGACCTCGTCGCACCCTGCCGGCAGGCGGGCTGACGCGCCGGAAGCGCCCCGGCCCAATCACCTGTCGCAAACCCCCTCTGGCCTGCCGGCCATCTCCCCCACAAGGGGGGAGAAGACTTGCGGTGCCCGTCTGCCCGAATGGAACCTCGACAGCGCGGCCGGGTTAAGCCCTCCCCCTTGTGGGGAGGGTGGGGAGGGGTCTTCAGCCAGATGCGACGGCGCCCAAAATCAGATCGCGACGGTGGCCTGGAAGATGCGCCGCACGGCCTTAGAAAGCCGCTTCAGCTCCGCCTCCAGCGTCTTCAGGTCCGGGCAGTCGCCCGCGCGGCAGACGAGATCGACCAGCCCGGCCGGCGCCTCCTTCGGGTCGAACGGCCCGTCGATGCACAGCCGCACGATCTGGGAGATCTCGGAATAGATCCGCAACGCCTGCTGGACCGTGTCGAGGTCGTTTTCGTCCATCTGCCCGCGTGCGACGACCGAAAGCGCGTCCGCGGTCGGCAGCGCCTGCTCCGGCAGGGCCACGCCTCGCGCCGGCGCCACCAGCGCCAGGAACTGCGCGATGAACTCGATGTCGATCAGACCGCCGGGAATGAGCTTCAGGTCCCAGATGTCGCGCGGCGGCTTCTCCTTGTCGATCAGGGACCGCATCTCGGCGACATCCTTCGCGATCACGGCGACGTCGCAGGTCCGGTCGAGCACGGTGGCGATGGTGGCGCGGGTTTCTGCCGCAAGGTTCTCGTCGCCGCAGACGACGCGGGCGCGGGTGAGCGCCATGTGCTCCCACGTCCAGGCCTCCTCCTGCTGGTACTTCGCAAACGAGGTGATGCGCGTGGCGACCGGCCCCTTGTTGCCGGAGGGGCGAAGCCGCATGTCCACCTCGTAGAGCACCCCTTCCGCGGTCGGCGCGGACAGGGCGGCGATCAGCCGCTGCGTCATGCGGGCAAAGTATCGCGTCGCGTCGAGCGGCCGGGAACCATTCGATTCCACCGAGGCCGCGCCGTCATAGTCGTAGAGCAGGATCAGGTCGACGTCCGAGCCGGCGGTCAGCTCGAAGCTGCCGAGCTTGCCCATGCCGAGGATCGCCACGCGCCCGCCCGGAAACGTCCCGTGCGCCGCCTCGATCTCGCGCTTCACTGCGCCCAGTGCCGCTTCGATGATCAGGTCGGCGACATGGGTCAGGGCGCGCCCGGCCTGGGCGCCGCCGATCGATCCGGTCAGAAGCCGGATGCCGATCAGGAAGCGCTGCTCGGCGGCGATGATGCGCAATCGGTCCAGCACGTCCTCGTAGTGGCTTGCGCCGGCGAGAAAGCCCTCGATGCGCTCGGCGAGGTGGCTGCGGGTCGGTAGTTCGGCCAGAAGCCGCGGGTCCAGCATGCCGTCGAAGACGTGCGGCCGGCCGGCGATGATCTCGGCCAGCCGCGGCGCGGACGACATGATGTTGACGATCAGCGAGAGCAGCCGCGGATTGTTGCCGAGCAGCGAGAACAGCTGGATGCCCGCCGGCAGGCCGGAGATGAACTGGTCGAAGCGCAGCAGCGCCTCGTCGGCGCGCTTGCTCTCGCCGAACACCTTCAGGAGTTCCGGCGTCAGTTCCGTCAGCCGCTCGCGCGCCTCCACCGATTGCGTGGCGCGGTAGCGGCCGTAGTGCCAGGTGCGGATCGTCTGCGAGATCGCCTCCGGCCGCTGGTAGCCGAGCTTGCGCAGCGTCTCCAGCGTGTCCGGATCGTCGCGCTGGCCGGTGAAGACGAGGTTCCCGCCCTCCGTCGAAAGCTTGGCCTCCTGCTCGAACAGCGCGCCGTAGCGTCGCTCCACCGTTTTGAGTACCTCGACCAGTGCTGCGGAAAACTCGGCCGTATCGGCAAAGCCCATCATGAAGGCGATCCGCCTCAGTTCGGACTCGGTCTCCGGCAGCAGGTGCGTCTGCTCGTCGCGCACCATCTGGATCCGGTGCTCGATGTCGCGCAGGAACCAGTAGGCCGCTGTCAGTTCGTTGCAGGTCGTCTCGTCGATCCAGCCGGCGCGGACGAGTTCCTGCAGCATCGGCTCGGTGGCGCGCAGCCGCAGCGCCGGCATCCGGCCACCGGCGATCAGCTGCTGGGTCTGGACGAAGAATTCGATCTCGCGGATGCCGCCGCGGCCGAGCTTGATGTTGTGCCCCTTCACGGCGATCTCGCCATGCCCCTTGTGCACGTGGATCTGGCGCTTGATCGAGTGGATATCGGCGATCGCCGCATAGTCGAGGTACTTGCGGAAGACGAAGGGGACGAGTTCACGCAGGAAGCCGTCACCGGCGGGAATATCGCCTGCCACGGCCTTGGCCTTGATGAAGGCGGCGCGCTCCCAGTTCTGGCCGCGGCTCTCATAGTAGAGCAGCGCGCTGTCGACGGAGATCGCCAGCGGTGTCGCGCCCGGATCGGGCCTGAGCCTCAGGTCGGTGCGGAACACGTAGCCGTCGGCGGTCCGCTCCTGCATGATCCGGATCAGTCGGCGCACCAGCCGGGCGAAGGTCTCCGTCGCCTCGCTCGCGTCCAGAGCGATCCCGGCCTGCGGGTCGAAGAAGACGACGAGGTCGATGTCCGACGAATAGTTGAGTTCGCCCGCTCCGAGCTTGCCCATGCCGAGCACGATCACGCCCGAGCCCTCCCCCGGCCGGGTGGCGTCCTTGAGCTTCAGCTTGCCGGCCGACTGCCCGGCAAGGAGCAGATGGTCGATCGCCGCGCAGACGGCGGCTTCGGCGAATTCGCTGAGGAAGGCGGTGGTCTGGCGCCCGTCGATCAGCCGGGCGAGGTCGGCCAGCGCGGTCAGGAACGACAGCTTGCGCTTGGCCTGGCGCAGCCGCGCCATCACCGCCGCCTCGGAGGCGTCCTCGTGGATTGCGGGATCCCAGGCGCGCCGCACTTCGGCGATGACCCGCTCAAGCTGCGGCAGGAGCGGCCCGCCGATCGCGTTTGCCAGCAGGTCCGGCGATACGCGGGCGATATCGCGAAGATAGGGGGACAGCGAAAGTGCTGCGACGACGAAGTCCTTCAGCGCGCCCTCTGTGCCGAGAAGGGCTGCGACATCCGGCTGCCCGCGGGCGATATCCTTCAGGTCGGAGAGGACGGACTTGACCTCCGTCTGGCTCAGCGGCCGGATCGGGCAGGTCTCCATCTCGCTCAGTCGCACCGTCTCTCTCATCGTCATCGCCTCCCCGACGCGCATCCGTTCCGGCCACAAGCCGTGGTCGACGCGGATCCTGCTCTAGCAGGCCGATCGCTTCGGGAAAACCGATGCCAGCGCAATGCCAGTGCAAAATGCGGTGAGGAACGTGGCCGCCGCGATGGCAGAACGGGTCGCGTCAGGCCTTGCCGACCGCGCTTGCGGGAAAGCACATCGTCGCCGTCAGCCCGTGCTCCATCCCCTTCTCGTCGGCGGTGGCGCTCAGCTTGAGCGTGCCGTGATGCACCTCCATTACCGCCTCGACCAGCGACAGGCCGAGGCCCGTGCCCGGCTTGCTGCGGCTCTTGTCGAGGCGGACGAAGCGCTTGAGCGCGTCTGCGCGATGCTCGGCGGGAATGCCGGGGCCGTTGTCGGCCACCGACAGCAGCGCCGTCTCGCCCTCGCGCGCCAGGCGCACGACGATGCGCCCCTCGGACGCCCCTTCCGCATATTTGATCGCATTGTCGAGCAGGTTGCCGAGCGCCTGTCCGATCAGCTCCCGGTTGCCAATGATCTGGATGTCGGGCGCGATCTCGGACTTCACCGAAAGCCCGGCATCCTCGGCCGCCGGCTCGTAGAGCTCGACGCAGTCGGCGACGATCTGCGTCAGGTCGACCGGACCCATCTCGGCGACCGCAGAGCCCGCCTCGACGCGGGAGATCATCAGGAGCGCATTGAAGGTGCGGATCAGCTGGTCGGATTCGGCGATGATCTCCGACAGGGATTCGCGGAACTCCGCCGGCTCCGTCTTGCCGGCAAGGGCAGCTTCCGCCTTGTTGCGCAGCCGCGTCAGCGGCGTCTTCAGGTCGTGGGCGATGTTGTCGGAGACCTGCCTCAGCCCCTCGTTGAGCTTCTCGATGCGGCCGAGCATGGCGTTCAGCGATTCCGACAGCCGGTCGAACTCGTCGCCGGAACCGCCGACCGGCAGGCGCTGCGTCAGGTCGCCATCCATGATGCGCTGGCTCGCCCCCGACATGCGGTCCATGCGGCGCAGCGCATTGCGCCCGATCAGGTACCAGATCGCCAGCGCCCCGATGCCCATGATGCCGAGCGCCACGACCAGCGACTGGCGCACGAGCCCGCGGAAATTCTCAGGATCGCCGAGATCGCGGCCGACCAGGATCTTGAGGCTGTTGGGAAGCAGGAAGACCTCGGCCAGTGCCGCGTGACGTTCCGACTTGCCCTCGTCGCCGTAGCGCTCGTAGCGGAACGGCGCCGTGGTCCAGCCCTCCTGGTCGAGCACGCCCGGCTGCAGCGACAGCACGTTGCCGGCCAGGATCTCGCCGGCGGGGCTGGCGATGATGTAGAGGTTGGCGCCCGGCTGGCGGGCGCGGCGCTCCAGCGCCCGCAAGAGCCCGTTCATGCCGCCGCGGGTAAAGACCTGCTCAATCTCGGAAGCCTCCTGCGCCACCGTCTCCCGGATCTGGTCGCGCAGCAGCCCCTGCGACATGGATGTCACGTAGAAGACGAGAAAGGCGGCGCAAGCGGCAAACAGCAGCAGGTACAGCGCCGAGAGGCGGACCGCCGTCGTGCGAAACAGCGCTTTCACCCCTGAGGCCATCCTGGGCGCAGCCATGTCAGGCGGAAACCTCGTCCTTGATCATGTAGCCGGCGCCGCGCACCGTACGCAGCAGCGGCTGGTCGAAGTCCTTCTCGATCTTCGAGCGCAGCCGCGACACGTGCACGTCAATCACGTTGGTCTGCGGATCGAAGTGATAGTCCCAGACGTTCTCCAGCAGCATGGTGCGCGTCACCACCTGGCCTGCGTTCTTCATCAGGTATTCCAGCAGGCGGAACTCGCGCGGCTGGAGCAGGATCTCCTTGCCGCCGCGGCGCACGACATGCGCCAGCCGGTCGAGTTCGAGGTCGCCGACGCGATAGGTCATGTCCTGGTCGGGCGAGCCCTTGCGGCGGCCGAGCACCTCGACACGGGCCAGAAGCTCGCTGAAGGCATAGGGCTTGGGCAGGTAGTCGTCTCCGCCGGCGCGCAGGCCCGTCACCCGGTCGTCGACCTGGCCGAGCGCCGACAGGATCAGGGCTGGCGTGTGGATGGCCTTCGCCCGCAGTTCGGAAATCAGCGACAGGCCGTCGCGGCGCGGCAGCATGCGATCGACGATCAGCACGTCGTAGGTGTTTTCCGTCGCCAGAAAGAGGCCGCTGTCGCCGTCGCTGGCATGGTCCGAGACGATGCCGGCCTCGCGAAACGCCTTGGTCAGGTAGGCGGCGGCATCCAGATCGTCTTCTACAATCAGTATCTTCATGGATGAACCTTACACGTGTTGGCGCGCGCTTGAACAGACCGCCCCGAAGGTGACATGTCCCGATACGCAAGCGCCGCGAAACCTTGCGATTCCGCGGCGCACCGGATCGAGCTGTGCGGGTCAGCCCTGGTCGATCGGCAGGGCAACGAAGCGGCTGCCACCATCGGTCTCGACCTGGAACAGCGCCTTGGAGCGGCCGTCCTTGCGGGCCTGGTCGATAACCTTGGTGATGTCCTCAGCCGACTTGATTTCCTTGTTGTTCACCGAGGTGATGCGGTCGCCTTCCTTCAGGCCGCGGTCGCTCGCATCGGAGTCCGGATCGACGGCGGCGACGGTGACGCCGTTGCCGTCATCGGACGGGCTGACGGCGATGCCGAGGTCGGCGAGCTCCTCCTCGCTCGACTGCGGCTCGTCCGGCGTTGCCTGGTCCGGCGAGGCCGAAGCCTGCTGGTCGGCCTCGAGCTTGGCGATCTCAACCTTGACGGTCTCGGACTTGCCGTTGCGCCACACCGAGAACTCAGTCTCGGTGCCCGGCGCGATCAGGGCGACGCGCTTTGCGAGGTCGCGGGGGTCCTTAATCGGGTCGCCGTCAAGTGCGGTGATCACGTCACCCTTCTTGATGCCGGCCTTCTCGCCCGGCGAGCCGGCCTGCGGCTCGACCACCAGCGCGCCCTGCGCCTCGGCCAGCCCCAGCGATTCGGCGATGTCCTTGGTCACCGGCTGGATCTGCACGCCGAGCCAGCCGCGCTCGACCTTGCCGTCCTTCATCAGGTCGGCGACGACGTCCTTGGCGACGGAAGCGGGGATCGCGAACGCGATGCCGACATTGCCGCCGGAAGGCGAGAAGATCGCCGTGTTGATGCCAACGACCTGGCCGTCGAGGTTGAAGGCCGGACCGCCCGAGTTGCCGCGGTTCACGGCAGCGTCGATCTGCAGGTAGTCGTCATAAGGACCAGAGCCGATGTCGCGGCCGCGGGCGGAAATGATGCCGGCCGTGACCGTGCCGCCGAGGCCGAACGGGTTGCCGACGGCGACGACCCAGTCACCGACGCGGACCTTGCTGTCGTCGGCAAAGCTGACATAGGTGAACTTGCGGTTCTCCTTGTTGTCGATCTTCAGCACGGCCAGATCGGTGCGGCTGTCCTTGCCGACCAGCTTGGCGTCGACCTCGGAACCGTCGTTGAGCACGATGGTGAAGGCAGCGCCGTCATCGACGACGTGGTTGTTGGTGACGATGTAGCCGTCCTCGGAGATGATGAAGCCGGAGCCCTGCGAGGTCGGGCGCATGTGACCCTTGCGCTTGCCGTCGCGGTCACCGAAGCGGTGCGGGCCGCGGTCGGCGCGCGGGCCGTCCTGGCCGCCGCCGAATTCACGGAAGAAGCGCTTGAGCGGATGATCGTCCGGCAGATCGTCGAAGCCGCGGCCGCCGAAATTGAAGTTGAAGCTGTTGCCGTCACCCTCGTCGGAGACCGGCTTGACGTCGGACTGGACGCGGACGGAGACGACAGCCGGGGATACGGCGTCGACGACGTCGCCGAAGCTCGCAACCTGCGGCGCGGTGACCTTCACCGGCTCGGCGAAGGACTGCACGACCTGCGCGGGAATGCCGGTCGAAAGCATGAGCGCTGCCAGACCCGCGACGGTGGAGGTCTTCAGAACCGTCTTGAGCGAAGGGCGGAGGGAAATTTGCTTGGACATCGCGGAACCTTTTCTCTTGTGTCTCGACTGGAGATCGATGACCAACAGATAGGGCCCAACACATTACCGCGCACTATCCGCGGCATGAAATTTTGGTAATGTTTGCGCGAGGCCGGCTTATTTTTCGCTGCCGACACTCTTTGCGTGGCCCTCGCCGACGATTCGATCCAGCGCCGCCTTCTCCTCCACCGTCAGCGGCTCGCCCACGGCTTTGCCCGCGCGCCGGCGCACAAACAGCGTCATCGCGACCGCTCCACCGAGGAAGAGAACGATCGGTGCGCCCCAGAGCAGCAGCGTCTCGCCCCGCAACCGCGGCTTGAGCAGCACGAATTCGCCGTAGCGCGAGACGACATAGTCGATCACCGCCTCGTCGCTGTCGCCGCTGACGATGCGCTCGCGCACCAGCACGCGCAGGTCGCGGGCCAGTTCCGCATTGGAATCGTCGATCGACTGGTTCTGGCAGACCATGCAGCGCAGCTGCGCCGAAAGCGCCCGCGCGCGCGCCTCCAGCGCCGGGTCCGGCAGCACCTCGTCCGGATTGACGGCGAAGGCCGGCAGCGGGGAAAGCAGCAGGAAGAGGACCAGTGCCAGCCTGGCGAATACGCCGCGATGCCCCTCATCCGCCTGCCGGCACCTTCTCCCCGCAAGCGGGGAGAAGGACGATCGCGTCGCATGGGGCACGTCCCCTCTCCCCGCTTGCGGGGAGAGGGCTAGGGTGAGGGGCAAGTACCGGAACAGGAGGGGCGACCACCGCATCATTCCGCCGCCCCCAGCGCCGGGGCCGGCCTTGCCTTGCGCGCGCCCTGCGGGGCGCCGATGCGCAGCCGGCGGTCGCACAGCGATACGAAGCCACCCACCATCATGATCAGGGCGCCGAACCAGATGCACAGGATCATCGGCTTCCACCAGACGCGCACGACGATGCCGCCGTCGCTCATGGCGTCGCCGAGGGAGACGTAGAGCTGGCTGAAACCGAAGGTGCGGATGCCGGCCTCGGTCGTCGGCATCCGCCGCGCCGTGTAGAGCCGCTTGGAAGACCAGACCTCGCCCTTCGCCACACCGGCGCGGGCGATGGTGAAGTGGCCGCTCTCCTCGGTGTAGTTCGGCCCGCGGCCCTGACGCATGCCGTCGAAGGTCAGTGTATACCCCCCGGCCGTAACGCTCGCGCCCGGCTTCATCTCAACCACGTGCTCGGTCTCGAACGCGGTGACGGCGACGATGCCGATCACGATGACGCCGACTCCGAAATGCGCGAGCGCCGTGCCGAAGGCGGAGCCCGGAAGCCCGAACAGGCGCCGGCGCGCGACGCCCGCCGTCACCTTGCCGACGCCGGCGCGCAGCGCCATGTCGGTCACCGCGCCGGCCAGCATGTAGAAGCCGATCGCCAGCCCGAAATAGGCGAGCACCGGCCCGCCGCCGTGCGTCCATTGGACGATCGCCGCGAGAAAGAGCCCGACGCCTGCGGCCGCAAACAGCCGCTGGCCCGCCGCCAAAAGGTCGCCGCGCTTCCAGGCGAGCAAGGGGCCGAACGGCACCGCCAGCAGCAAGGGCAGCATCAGCAGGCCGAAGGTCAGGTTGAAGAAGGGCGCGCCGACCGAGATCTTCTCGCCCGTCAGCGCCTCCAGCACCAGCGGATAGAGCGTGCCGGTGAGCACGGTCGCGGCCGCCGTCGTCAGGATCAGGTTGTTGAAGACGAGCGCCCCCTCGCGCGAGATTGGCGCGAACAGCCCGCCGGCCTTCAGCGTCGGCGCGCGCAGCGCGAAGAGCGACAGCGCCCCGCCGATGAAGACGACGAGGATCGTCAGGATGAAAACGCCGCGGGTCGGGTCGGTCGCAAAGGCATGCACGGAGGTGAGCACGCCCGAGCGGACGAGGAAGGTGCCCAGCAGCGACAGCGAAAACGTCAGGATCGACAGCAGCACCGTCCAGATCTTCAGTGCCTCGCGCTTCTCCATCACCAGCGCCGAATGCAGAAGCGCCGTGCCGGCGAGCCAGGGCATGAACGAGGCGTTCTCGACCGGATCCCAGAACCACCAGCCGCCCCAGCCGAGTTCGTAGTAGGCCCAATAGGACCCCATGGCGATGCCGGCGGTCAGGAAGCTCCAGGCCATCAGCGCCCAGGGCCGCACCCAGCGCGCCCAGGCGGCGTCGATCCGCCCGTCGATCAGGGCCGCGATGGCGAAGGAGAAGCAGACGGAGAAGCCGACATAGCCGAGATAAAGCAGCGGCGGATGGATCGCGAGACCCACGTCCTGCAGGATCGGGTTGAGGTCCTGCCCCTCGCCCGGCGCCGGGTCGAGCCGCAGGAAGGGGTTGGAGGTCAGCAGGATGAAGAGCGCGAAGGCCGCCGTGATCCAGCCCTGCACGGCGAGCACGTTGGCCCGCAGCCGTTCCGGCAGGTTGCCGCCGAAGGTCGCCACCAGTGCGCTGAAGAAGGTCAGGATGAGAAGCCACAGCATCATCGAACCTTCATGGTTCCCCCAGACGCCGGAGATCTTGTAGATCATCGGCTTCATCGAATGGGAGTTCTGCCAGACATTGGCGACCGAGAAGTCCGAGGTCACATAGGCGAAGGTGAGGATGGCGAAGGAAAAGGCGGTCAGCAGGAAGCCCGCCACCGCTGCCGATGGCGCCACCGCCATCAGGGCGGGATCGTTCCTGGCCGTGCCAACCAGCGGCAACAGCGACTGGACGATCGTCGTCGCCAGCAGCAGGACCAGGGCGTAGTGTCCGATTTCGATGATCAACGGATCGTCTCCTTGCCGCCCAGCGTCACGCCCTGCGCCTCCAACCGGTCGGCCACGTCCTTCGGCATGTAGGTCTCGTCGTGCTTGGCCAGCACGGTGTCGGCCACGAAGACCTGGCTGCCGGCGGTGAAGGCGCCCTCGGCAACGACGCCCTGCCCCTCGCGGAACAGGTCCGGCAGGATGCCGGTATAGGTCACCGGAACCGTGCCGATCGTGTCGGTGACGACGAAGCTCACCGTCGAGCCCGAACCGCGCTCGACCGAGCCTGCCTCGACGAGGCCGCCAAGCCGGATACGGGTGCCCGGCGGAACCTCGGTCTTCTGAAGATCGCCGGGGACGTAGAAATAGGCGATCGACTGGCTGAAGGCGAACATGACGAGCAGCACCGCCGCAACCAGGAAGCCCACGCCCCCGCCGATGACTGCCAATCGTTTCTGCTTGCGTGTCATTGTCCGCTACCCTCGGCCGTTATCCGAAGCTCGCCCGCCAGCGCCAGCAACTGCCTGCCGTTGTCGCTCTCGGGTGGAAAGCTCTTCAGCGCCACGGCTAGCGCCTCTTCGGCGGCCCGTCTTTGATCCAGTACCACATAGGAGCGGATGATGCGCATCCAGCCCTCGAAATTGTCCGGATTCTCCTTCAGCCGCGCAGCCAGGCTGTCGACCATGCCTTCGATCATCTGCTGGCGGCCCTGCGCATCCATCTGCCCGGCCGCGGCCACGTCTTCCTCGGTCGGGCCGCCCGGCGCGCCGTTCCCTGGTTGAACGGGAGCCTGCCCTGCCGTCTGCCCGCCTGCGTCGCCCCCGAGCGAGGCGATGTGGCGGTCGACCAGCGGCAGCCACGGCGCGTCGGCCGGCGAATCCTTCGCCAGCGCCTCGAAGGCGCCCCTCGCCTCGTCCCGCTTGCCTTCCTGCTCCAGCGCCAGCGCCAGGTAGAAGCGCGTGCGCGGATTGCTCGCGTCGAGCGCCTGCGATTGTTCCAGCACCTCGCGGGCATCCTTGGTAACGATGCCGTCTGCGAGGGCGATCAGTGTCTCGGCATAGCCGTCGAGCCGCCCGGTCGAACCACCAAGGATCCGGATCGCCTGGCGGTAGGCGTTCGCCGCATCGTCAAGCCGGCCGTTGCGGGCATAGATCGGCGCAAGCAGCTCCCAGCCAGCCCCGTCGTCGGGGTTTTCGGCCAGATGTTGTTCGGCCCTGGCGAGCAGGATGTTGAGGTCGTTGCCGGGTGCGGCCAGGCGCGCCGCCAGGGGTTGGGCGGGAAGCTCCGGCCGCCCTTGCAGCAAGTAGAGACAGAGGCCGATCGCGGGCAGGAGCACGACGACGATGACCTGTGCCAGCCGGTTGCGGCGCGTTTCCGATGCCGGAAGTGCGGTTTCCGCATGCGCGGCCTGTCCGCGAGCGCTGGCTGCGATCAGGCGCCGTGCGATCTCCGCACGCGCAAGCTCCGCCTCGGCCCCGCCGATCAGTCCCGCCGCCTCGTCGCGCCGCAACTCGTCCAGCTGGTCGCGATAGACCTCGGCATCGTGCGCCTCGGCGCTATCGGCGTTGCGGCCCGCCCGCAACAGCGGCAGGAGTAGAACGATGGCGACCGCAGCGGTCAGGACGGCGACAAGGATCCAGAAAAGCATGACGTTCAATTACTGGAACGCCATGCCTTTTCCAATTGCAAAAGCCCTGCTGACGGAGATTTGAGGCGTTTCGCCGCATTTCCGCTTGTCAAGCATTTGCCAGGCAACTTGTCGGGCAGCGCCGGCCGTTCAGCTCAGCGGCGTCCAGGTTCCCGCCGACGTGCGGCAGGCAGCGCCACGGCTGACCGTCTCGCGGCCGCCCACCGTCACCGTATGTTTGTATTGCCGGCAGTTCTGCGAGCCCACCTGGTAGGGGGCTGCGGCGACGACCGACCCCTGCACGCCGCGACCCTGCCAGACCACGGGCTGGCCGCCGGGGGCGGCCTCGAGCGCGCGATACTCGGCCTCGAGCGCGCGCTGGCGGTCGGCGGCGGAAAGCGTCACCCCCGAAGCCCGCGAGACGAGCCCGCCGTCGAGCGCGGAGATATAGGATTCCGAGGACACGGCCACGCCGGTGGAGGCATTGGCCATGGTGACGGCGCGCCCCGATGTCGTGCTGCAGCCTGCAAGCCCGAGCGAAGCGACGACTACCGGAATGGTTACGACACGAGACTTTCTGTACATCCGGTCTGTCTGATTCATTTCAGGCCTTTTCCCGAGACAACCCGCTCATTCATCGAGCGCGGTGGACGACGTTGCATCGCCGGGACCTATCTTGCACTGTCTTCGGTATCAAGCAACATCCTTTGCGACCGCCGGCAGCGTCAATCGCGCCAGCAGTCCGCCAAGGGGTCCGCGCGCCAAAGTCAGCGTCCCTTGATACTCGGAGGTGATCTCCCGGACGATCGAAAGACCGAGCCCGGTGCCGGGCTTGCTCTCGTCCAGCCGCCGCCCCCGCTTCAGGGCTTCCTGGATCTGGTCGGGCTCCAGCCCCGGGCCATTGTCCTCCACCTCCAGCAGCACCCAGCGGCGGCGCTGCGCGTCGCCGCCTTCGGCAACGTCGGGGGCCAGCATCGCGCGGATGGCCACGGTATTGCGGGCATAACGCGCGGCGTTCTCCAGAAGGTTGCCGACGACCTCCTCCAGATCCTGCTGCTCCATCGCCACCATCAGGTCCTCCGGCTCGATCGAGACGGGAAAGTCGATGTCGACATTCAGCCGCCGCATCACCCGCGCCAGCCGCTGCAGCACCGGGCCCGCCTCCGTGCGCGCCAGCACCGATTCGCGCTGGGCGGCGATGCGGGCGCGATTGAGGTAGGATTGCACCTGGCTCTGCATCGCCTCGGCCTGCGTGCGCACCAGCTCGCCATGCGACGGCGAAAGCACGCGCGCCTCGTTCAGGAGGACAGCGATCGGTGTCTTGAGGGAGTGGGCGAGATTGCCGACCTGCATGCGCGCCCGCTCGATGATGCGGCGGTTG
Organism: Mycoplana azooxidifex; assembly: GCF_014196765.1. Taxonomy (GTDB): domain Bacteria; phylum Pseudomonadota; class Alphaproteobacteria; order Rhizobiales; family Rhizobiaceae; genus Mycoplana; species Mycoplana azooxidifex. The sequence goes on along the minus strand of NZ_JACIEE010000008.1, from coordinate 38,675 downwards.
CTGTCGATCAGCGCGTTGACCTCGCTGGCGAGCGGCTGGATCTCCCGCGGGAAAGTGCCGCTCAGTTGTTCGGCCTGCCCGGCGCGGATCTGTTCCAGCGCCTTGCGCACGTGATCGAGCGGCTTCAGGCCGATCAGGATGGCGACCGCGTTCAGGCACAGGCTGCCGAAGCCGAAGCCGGCCAGCGCCAGATAGAGATTGCGGGAAAAGGCCCGGATGTCGTCTTCCAGCACGTTGCGGTTGCCGGCGATGCGAAAGCGCGCCGTGCGTCCGTCCTGGTCGAGAACCACCTCGGTCTCGACCACCTCGACCCGGTTTCCGAAGGTGTCCTCGGTCGTGTAGTAGCGCTCGTAGCGCGTATCGAAGGGAATGGTCTCGGTGTCGGGGATCGGGATGCTGCCGTAGCCCAGCGAAGTCGACGACATCGGCTCGGAAGGGAAATTGTCGCCGATCGGCTCGACGATCCAGTACCAGCCCGTCTGCGGCTGCGAGAAGCGCAGGTCGCCGAGCTGGGGGCTGCCGGTCAGCTGGAAGCTCTCGTCGGTGGAGACGGAATTGATGACGTTGTAGAGCTGGGCGCGCAGCAGGTCGCGGAAGGCACCCTCGGCGCTGCGCCGGTAGAGCGTCGAGATCACCAGCGCGATCACGACCAGCGCCACCGCCGACCATAGCGAGGCGAGCAGCAGCACGCGGAACGTGAGCGACCGCGCGCCCGCTTGTGCCTTAGCGGCCATCGCCGGGCGCTTGCATGCGGTAGCCGAGGCCGCGCACGGTCTCGATCAGGTCGACGCCGATCTTCTTGCGAAGCCTGCCGACGAAGACCTCGATCGTATTGCTGTCGCGGTCGAAGTCCTGGTCGTACATGTGCTCGACCAGTTCCGTACGCGAGACCACCTGCCCCATATGGTGCATGAGGTAGGAGAGAAGACGGTATTCGTGCGAGGTCAGCTTGAGCGCCACCCCGTTGACCGTCGCCTTCGAGCCCTTGGTGTCGAGCCGGACCGGGCCGCAGACGATCTCGGAGCTCGCATGGCCCGCCGCGCGCCGGATCAGCGCCCGGATCCGCGCCAGCACTTCCTCGACATGGAAGGGCTTGGCCACGTAGTCGTCGGCGCCCGCATCGATGCCTGCGACCTTGTCGCTCCAGCGATCGCGCGCGGTCAGCAGCAGGACGGGCATGCGCTTGCCGTCCGCCCGCCATTTCTCCAGCACGGTAATGCCGTCCATCTCCGGTAGGCCGATGTCGAGGATCACCGCATCATAGGGCTCGGCGTCGCCGAGATAGTGTCCCTCCACGCCGTCATGGGCCTGATCGACCACATAGCCGGCCTCCTTCAGCGCCTCGGCAAGCTGCCGGTTGAGGTTTTCGTCGTCCTCGACAACGAGAATGCGCATCTGTCGGCTTCCCTTTCTGATCGCCTCAGGACCCGTCGGTCCGTCCGGCTATTGCATCGGCACGCGCACGGTGATCTTGCGCGGCCGCGCATTTCCCTTGCCCGGCACCAGAACGGTGACCACGCAAACGCCGTTGCGCGGTTGCGCCGACAGCAGCTCTCCGCCCGTCTCGGCAATGACCTGGCGCGCCGCGTCGCTGCAATCGGCGGCAGCCAACTGCACACCGGGCAGGCGATCCTCGGCCGGCGGCGCGAAGAGCGCCATGCTGGCCGCTGTCGCAGCGATGATGATGGGCGAGGTCATGGACACACTTTCGATGGCACTAACAACGTGGCGTCAGAATTAACGCAACGACGCTGAATGGCAAATGAATGTGTCGATGAATTCCCCGCGACCAGCCGCCACCCTTCAGCGCAACCGCCTGCTGGCGGCGAGCCGTCCTGCAACCGCGACAATTCCGCCCGCGGCGGCCATCAGCGCCGTCATCTTGTCGGCCAGCTCGGCCTGGTCGGCCCCGCTGATCTCGATCCCGGCAAGATTGAGCACCGAAGCTGCGATCGCCAGTATGCCACCCCAGACCGTTCTCGACAAATACCAGACCTTGGTCTCCGCATCCATGGAATTGTCCTTTCCTCTCAGGTTGTTAGGGTTCTTTCCGCCGGAATGCCGTTGCGCACCGCAAGCCCGAGCTGGCGCACGCGAATGGTGATCGCCGGATGTGCGGCGCCGAAATCCAGCGCCTCGTCCGCCGCCGGATAGGTATGGGAAGGCCCGCCCGTCTCGATGGAGCGAACCACCGCGCCGCCGTCCAGGATCTCCAGCCGGTAGGCCTCGAACGGCTCGTCGAGCGGAATGTCGAAGCCCTCCCAGCCGTCGGCATCGCGTCGCGCCCGCCGGATCCAGGAGAAGAAGACTCCGCCGTCGCCGAGCCGACGTGCGCGCAGATGCACCGGCGCAAGCGGCGTCCGCGCCCGCATGCCGCCGGCAAAGGCAACCGGCGTGCTTGTCTGCGGGGCGCCGCGCGCCTCGACGATGATATTGAAGCTCCGCCCGGCCTCGTCGGCGGTCAGGGACAGCGGCCGCACCGCCTCGTCCAGCAGCACGGCCACCGACCCCGCCGGATGCCCCTCGACCATCGCATCCTCGCTGCCGCCGAGCCCGCGCAGCAGGCCGCCGAGCCGCCAGCGCCGCGGCGCCGTCTCCTCCGCCTCGAGGAAGCCGATGATTTCCCAACGCCCGGAGGGTGTGGTGACCGCGATCCTGTTGTCGCCGCCGAGGACGGCGTTGCGCGTCTTCGTCGAAAGCCCGCCGAAGGACAGGTCGAGTTCGATCGCATTGCCATGGTCGAACCGGCCCCAGGCGCCGGGCCCGAGGTCCGCCGCCAGCCGCCCGATTCGCGCCGGCCGCTCCAGCCGCACGCGCGGCGCATATCCGTCCGTTCCCGGCGACGAGGAGACCAGCACCGGCCGCCAGGGCTTCGCAAACACCCCTACGCGGGCGAAGCTCTCGTCCGCCCCCGCCTCGAAAGCGGGCAGGTCGAGCAGTGCACATCCGGCAGGAAGGCCGCCGCCTCCAGTCCCGCGGCCGCCCGTGCCGACTGTCGGGCAAAGGGGGCCGGCGCATTGATGTCGCCGCCGGCAAAGCTCTGCGCCTGGATCTCGCGCACCTCGCCCTCGGTCACGCGCGTGACGACGAAGCGCCCGTCCGGACCATCGGCAAGCCGGACGATGTCGCCCGGCATCACCGAGAGCGCGTTCGGCGGCAGGCGGAAGGTCAGCCGCCGCATGCCGGCGCGATGGTCCCTGAGCATCGCCTCCGCCGCGCCCGCCGCCGCCGCGCCATGCAGCACGGCCGGCAGCGACAGCCGCAGCACCCGGTCGTTCTCTGTCGTCCTGCGGCGCGAGCGCGCGGTCACCCGCTGATAGGCGGCCGTGTCGGAGAAATGGTCCAGCACCGCCTCGCCGGCGAATTCGCTGCCGTGGCCGCGCACCTCCTCGAATGCGGTCTCGTCCGGCCGTTCCGCCAGCACGTCGATCCGGATCGCCGGGAGGGCAGTCCGCAGCCGCGAGCGGAAGACGAGCGTCACGCCCTCCTCCACCGCATCGATCTGGAAGGCCGCCATCAGCGGCTCCAGCAGGCCGCGCGCCGAACCCGGCTCGGCCTGCACCAGCCCCATCAGGTCCCCGCCCACCATGGAGACGTCGAAGTCCGAAAAGCCGTGGTCGGTCAGGATCGCCGCAATCGCGTCGGCGAGCGTCGTCGCACCCAGCCGCCCGTTCAGCCAGTGGCCGAGCTGCCAGTTGTGGCCGTCGGCCCAGCGCGCGTCGTTTTCGGGAAAGGCCGGATAGGGCCGCGCATCCCAGGTCCAGACGAAAATATGATCCGGATCGACCATGCCGGTTTCCGGCCCGTCTCCCCGCCACCAGCCGAGATGGGCGTCGAGGAACCGCCGCTGCACCGCATCCGCGCGCCCGCCGCCGGAAAAATAGGGCAACGCATTCTCCGCGCTCTTCGGGTCGGTGAAGACGTTAGGCTGGTTGCCTCCCTTGTCGACCGCCGGGCAGCCGAGTTCGGTGAACCAGATCGGCTTGGAACGCGGCTGCCATGGCGTCGGCTCCGGCGCTTCCGCCCCGCCCGTCCGCTCATGATGGTGGTTGGTCCACCAGCCGTGAAGATCCTTGTAGCGATAGAGCCAGTGTGGCTTCGCGACTACCCTTGTGAATAATTTACCGAGAATCAACAACTTAGTAGCGGCATTTCAGCCATTCATTGTCCCTATTTTGTGCATTCCTGCGTTGAGGAAAGCAGTTTTCGGGCATTCCCTTGTGAGGAATCTACTTTTACACTTTCAGTTCGACGCGTTTCTAAATCGTCGGCGAGGCAACAGCAGTATGAGCAGCAGTCGAGGTTATTTTATTGGGCAGATCGTCGATGAACTTGCGGCGATAGCGCATCAGGTCGACATGAGGGGCAAAATCGGTGACGTTGCCCTGAACAGCCTACTGGAAAACTTTTTTAGAGACGTCCTCAACTTGGTTCACGGTTGGAACCTAGTAAATCTTAACACGAAACGCTCCAACGAACCTGGCCTCGATCTTGGAGACGCTGATGCAAAAGTTGCGGTCCAGATCACATCTTCGGCGTCGAGTCCAAAAGTTAAAAAGACCTTAGAAAAAGTGACGGCCGACCATCTGCGAGTCTATGATCGTATTCTTGTTCTAGCGATTGGCAATAAACAGGGGAGCTACACACTTGATACCCCAGACGTCGCCAGGACGGGCTTCAGTGAATCTAATATCTGGGACATGACCGACCTAATTCGTGACGCGGTCATGATGCCAATTTTGAAGCTTCAAGATTTACACCGGCTGATCATGGCCGAGACCGTCAGAATCCGCGTAGAGCTGGAGGTCAAAGGCGACGACGGAAAGTTTCCTACTAGCCTCGAGGACTTTGTAGAGCCGAAAAGCAGCGTCATAATAACAGACGGAAGTGTCTTCGCGACCTCGGGAATCGGTGAAGAGATATATGGCGGCGACGCCGACGATGCGGCGCGGGATTTAAATGGTTTTGCGGAAGCGATTGCAGACCTTCCAAGAATCTCTCGCGAGTTTTTAGCATGGATGCTGAGTTGGAGTGAGGAGCGCCCTGGAGCGGGCGCTTGGGGATTTCATGTAAATGCGGATCAGATAACCCGACGTTCAAGATACGGCGACACGGTCGGCGAACTAAGGTTTCTCGCGGACCGAGGGTTCATCTCGTACGACGCGCCAGAGGAACATGAATTTCACAAATCAGGATACTGGAGGCTTAACTTCCCTGGAACTGAGCGAGATGGGTTCGACGGCGCGTTCCTCGACTTTTTGACAACCCATGAGCTGGACCCAAAAAGCGTAGTCGTTCCATTAGATTTTTCATTCTTCGGGAAACCGCCATGAAGGAATCTCGAGCGAAATGTTGAACGAACCTTGTTGCCTCATAGCATCGGCGTCCCACAGGGCCGCTGTGGCCCCTCACCTACCCTTTGAGAGTCGTCGGTTCACATGGATATCCCCGAATTCCGCTCGGCTTATCGGGTCGTGTCCTGTAAGACCTTGAATTTTGCTACCACTGATGCCGAAGAACCGTCAGTTATTGACGGTATCTTAGTCTTGGTGGAGGCTAAGATACTGTACAGATGCGTTTGAGGAATACATGTGAGCATAGTTGCATACGGAGAGAGAGCTACCCGAACGCACGAAAACCAGATGCTGCAACAGTTCCTGGAGGGACTGGAAGATCGTTGGGCTACCAGCAACGATTGGATTTTCGTCATTGCCAACGCCCTTTGGAATGGTACGGAAATTGACGCGGTTTGTATCCTGCCCTCCGCGATCTTGGTTGTTGACTTCAAAAGCCATGGCGGCAGACTGACTGGAACCGAGAACGGCCCATGGCAAGCTGACGGAATCCTGGTGAAGGGCGGAAGCAAGACCAATCCATTTCAACAACTTCGCGACAACAAGTTTTCCGTATTGAACTGGCTGAACTCCAGATCATTGCTTCAGGGCCGCACCCTTGGCCATATCTCCGGGAGCGTCGTGTTTTCCGGTCGCATAGTTGACGAACTCGAACTCCCATCCAAGGTTCGCTCGTGGTTGTTTCCGACGGACATGGCTACCTGTGCGACCCTTTTGGAAAATCTCGGGTCGCCCGAGTTGAGGATTGAGCGGAGGGAAGCACAGGAAATAGTCCAACGTCTGGGCGTCCAGCCAATCGAGTGGAAGTCCACCAAGCCCGCGATCCGAACTATCGAAACCGGCACCGTAGAGCCCAGGCGTCAGGCATCGGCAACTCTCCATCAACAGGAAGCACTCGAGGCCCTACGCAGCTTCGTTTCATCTGGCGACCTAGTGAGTTTCTCCGTGCGGGGCATGACCTCCACAGGCAAGAGCAGGCTTTTAGCTTTGGCTGTCGAAGACGTTACTCTAGCCGGGCGAAAAGCGATTGTTCTGGGTCCGAATCGCCGCCTTGCCGAGCGCGCAGAGGTGGAAGCTTCGAGCATCTACGCGCACCTCTATTCTGGCAATGCTGATGAGGATGAAGGCCAAGACCCAAACTCAGAAGCGAAAAAAGCGAAGGTCATCCCGTTGCGACAATGCGACGACCCGCAGGATTGTGTCTATTTCCTAGATGATGCGCACCTACTCGGCAATTCGCGCTTCACCACGCCAGATGGAAAGCAGTACGGCAGCGGCCATCTGCTCGCCGACTATTTTGATTTTGCTGAACTCGGGAAAAGTCAGCGTAAGGTGATTTTCTTCGGCGATCATTATCAGATTCAACGCTCGGCGGATGACGAGTCCGCATTACTCGGAGAGTATCAGAGGAAGCGGGATATAAGTCATCAGTCCCTGGAGCTTGATCAGGTGATAGATGTAACGGGTGGTTCTGCAAAGCTGGCAAATGCAGAGCGCCTAGTGAATGCCATTCGTTCGAAACGGTTTACCGAACTGGAATTGAAAACGGACGATGGCTTCAGACAGTCGGAGAAACAGTCCGCGGCTGTGGAGATGCTCGAACACTTCCGTTCCGATCCGCTATCCACATGGTATCTAGCGGAGACACACGTCAAGGCCAATGGGTTCACTCAGTGGATGCGCGAACGCCTTCACGACAAGACGCTCCTGGCCAGTGTCGAGCCCGGGGATTTATTGGAAATCTATGTAGGACATGATGTTCGCGACCCTCTTGATCCCGGCATTTACAGGCAACTGGGTGGAAGGCAGAGAGTGGTACGGGTCGGCGAAAAGACCAGATACTCTCAGGGGCTGAACTGGGCGAAGAATAATCCCGTCACGTTTCATTCGATTGCCTGCGATGTTGGAAACCTGAACGAGATCAAGATCAACTTGTTCGAAGAGTTTTTGAACGCAGACAAGCCGGAATTGGAAAAGGAAATCGCAGTTGCCGAAAGCGTTTGGCGAGGCAATATTGAGCGGAATCGCAGAAGTGCTTCTGACGACGGGTATGATGGAAGCTTGGCGATAACCCCTCCACCACCGGATTTCGTATACGCGCGGTTCGGCTACGCCTCCACAGTTCACCACGCGCAAGGAATGTCGCAGCCGATTTGCTACGTTAACTGCGACCTTGCCGCGGGAAATCATACGGAAGCATACTTTCGCTGGCTTTACTCTGCGTTGACGGTCGGCGAACGCGAACTGGTCCTTGTCAACTTCACTGAAATTCATCCGTTCGATTCCGCAACCTGGAATGCGAGTACCGTCACGGTTGCCAAGGACATCGCGGTAGGCGCGGGCTGGTCGTTCGAAGCCAATGGCGTTGCCTCCGAGAGAGACTTGCAACGCGATCTGCCGCCTGGGCTTGATCAATCGAAGGATGTTCTCAGATCGGCTGCGATCTGGCTCCGGATAGCCCAGGTTCTGGAGAGCTTGGGTTGGCGGGTAGGCAAGGCAGAATGCTATCCCTACCAAGAGCAGTATAGCTTGATTGGTCCAAACGGGGCGCAGTGCAAAATGCGTGTTCCCTATAACGGCAAAAACATCGTCACGGCCATGCATCTCAGCGATCCGGCGTTCTGGCCGCTACTGACGGAGGCGGCGGCTGGGTGTTTGCAGACCAACTCCCACTCCCCGGAAGCAGATGACTTACTTCGATCAATCCGATCGCGATCTGGCAGAAAGGGCTGGCGGCTCGTATCCCATGAAGAGACACCATACCGACTGACGATCACCCTTGTGCGGCACCATGATGAGCGTGTCGTCATAGAGGTAAATTTCGATAAGCAGGGGTTGGTTTCCGGCCTGCGCCCACGCCAAGTAAGTGATTTGGAACTGCTCGAAGAGGTCAAGAGGATATTCTTGTGAACGAGTGGGACATCTTCAAACAAATCAAAACCCTCATCACCGATTTTGCCGCAGCGCTAGACAGAAATCAGCCTGTCAATCCGCGTCATGTGGATGAGATCATGGACTGGATGAGAAAGTTTTATCGGCTCAAGCCACGCGTTCCGGATATGGCTTGCTCCGCCATCCTCGGCCAGCTGACAAAAGTCGGACCGCACCTGCCTAAATTCCCCGACATCATCGGTTGGGTCGGACCCGAAGGCTTGAGATCGGAGGATTGGAAGCCCAATGAATTTGAAGGCAAGACCTACCCATCCTTGGCAATGAAGATTGCCCGCGCACTATGCAAATGGGTCAAGGCACATTCCGACGCCAGTAACAGCCAGATAGGCATGGCGCTTCAATGGGCAGAGCGTGTCAAGGAAACGGCCGCGGGCGATGACGCGCTCTGGCTAAATTGGGACGTGGCCGCATTGTTGCGACGCAGTGGCGACTTCCAACGTGCCGCCGAGCTTTTGTCTGGCGTCATCAAGTCCAAGCGCAATGAGTTCTGGGTCTGGGCGGAAGCAGGCCGGCTATATCAATCGGAACAACCGGAATTGGCGCTGGCGTGTTTCTGCCGTGCACTCGAATGCCCCGCCGAACCCAAGTTTCTCGTGCGAGCTCATGAAGAGCTTGCCGAATTGCTGGCAGGGCAGGACGAACACGCGCAAGCCAGCCTAGAGATCAATATTACCATTGCCATCCGCGAAGCGGAGGGCTGGCCGCTTGGTCGCAGGCTCGAGGAGTTACTTGCCAAACCCTGGTACGACCCGTCTGCAGGAGGAGCCGAGGAGCCAAAAGCCTTCTACGCTCGGCATTCGTCAGCCGCTCTTGCGCTCTGCTTCGACGTCGTCGAAACGAAGACCGCGACTTGTCTCGGCGTCCTTGTTCCGCATTCGCCCGCTGGAACTCGCCCCGATCGGAAGCAGAAGCTCTTAATGCGGTTCGCAATCAAGGACGCAAAAGGCCTCGCCTGGAGCTTGGTCGGCCCCAAGACAAGTAAAATGAAATTTGAGGCCGGGTCGCCGTTGACGCTCGTGATCGGTCGCCAGCACGGCGATGATCGGCGGACCGTCATCCACGTTGCAACGCGGCTGGATAGCGCATATTGGGATTGCCTTGAGGAACACATCGGTGTGGTCGTGCGCGAAGCAACCGACGACACGTCAATGAAGGTCTTCATCGACGGAACAGGAGAGGAAGCGGCTGTGGGCGTTTCCGAAGACAAATCCCTGCGCATAGGCGATTGCGTCCGGTTTAGAGTGGCCAGAAACCCCAAGAACGATCGACTGGATGCGTTCAACGTGGAGCGGAACGACTTGCCTACGAAGAACGTAAAGCTTGTACATGGCCAGCTCCGTCGTAATACCAAGGGATTTGCTTTTATAGACGATGTCTTTGTCGCACCTTTCTTGGTCGGTTCCATCGACAGCGCAACTGAGGACGTGACCGCGCTAGCCGTATTTGGCAAGCATCCATCAAGGGGCGATCGAACATGGCGCGCGATTTCCTTGAACGCTGCGATGTAGCGTTTAAGAACTTCCATTCCACCTGTGCTGTTAGGTGGCGAGACAGAGCTTGTTCACTTCCATTGATAGCGCTGGTCCATCCACTGGCCCGACGTCCTGTACCGTCCACGGCGAATACTTTCGACCACGGCATTCATTGCAACCACGGCGGAACAGCTGAAGCATTCCCGTGATACCTGCGGCTTTCCATCCTTTACGTAAGTCGCCTCGACACTGTAGCGCCTCAAGGAACGATGTACGTCGAGTTCAATCTTTCCAGACTGCTCGGTCGTCACCCAAAAGACCGGCTTCCAATCATGTGCGGTTCCATAAGCATCAAAATTCAGCTTCGCAAAACGTTGATCACGGTTCGTGGTGCTGCCGACCTTCGTCCATCTCAAACTGGGCGAGACGGCGATATAAACATCGCCCTGGACAGAGGCCCGGTTTTGATATCCGAGGTGTGCGGGATTGCATTGCGCGCAATGACCGTAGCGTGTCCGCAGCCGGTGCCCTGCTGCGGCACATGGAACACCGAGGATGATCTTCTTTCCCAACCGCTTGGCTTCGTCCTTCACCTCGATGGGCGCACGCCCCTTAGCATCGAAAACCTGACTTGCATCCAGGCCTTGTGAGTTCAGAAATTCCAGCTCGGATTTTGTCAGCATTCGCGTTTCTCCACGGGGTAGCGGCTGGTCATTCACATTCCGCAAATATGCCATTCCATCTGATAGCCGGCTTGGCCTTCACGACCATAGCACCATCCAACTGCCTTCAATTTGGCCCCGAGAGCTTCCCTTCGATCGCAGGCTTTCCAGGTCTCGTCGGAGTTGCCGGACCCTCCCCGGCATTCTCCGTTTTGCTGCTGCCATTGCGAAATAATCCGTGCAGGTTCTCGGACCTTCTTATCTGTCTGCAACACGTTACCTGTTTCGGATTCAATCTTTCTCGTGCTCGGGTTCCAGGTAAGGGTGAATTCGGCTGCGCCAGAGGAAGTCTTCGCTCGCTTAGGGCTATGGGCATACCATTCAACGATCGCGCTAACCGCGCAGGTCGAACTGCATAGCACCTGCTCGGAGCCGTGCTTCACGCTGTAAGCGCGTTTTGGCCATCGTTCAGCGAACACTGTCTTTTCCTGGAGAACGTCGTCCCTGGTGACTGTCTTACCGTAGAAAACTACGGTGTCGGCATAGCCCGCCTCCATGAAAGCGAGAGCCATGTCGTTCGGCCAAGACCACGCTTCGTGATACTTCTCAACGAACTTGAGTGCCTGATCCCGGGCTTCAGACGAAACATCCTCCGCTTTTCTGCTCGGTTCCACGGCATTCGGGGTGGCCTTGTCAGTTGCCGCCGCGACCTGCTGGCCAGCAGGCGAGGATGACGTGACGCCGAACTGCACCATTTCGCTCGCCGTCAGGTATCTCATATCCGAGCTGTCTACAGATAGGCTCAACTGAAGGAGCTTGGGGTCCACGCCCATCTCGATGAGGTAAGTCATAATGTCTGCCGTCATCGCCTGAACAGCCGCGACCGCTGAATGACCATCGATCTGAGCATCGCCCGAGAAGGAGGATCGGTGAACTCCAATAGAACCTGGTTCCGCCGTCCGCATCACACCGCCCACATACGCGAGAGCACAGGCGGACGCACATTGTGCGGATCGCACCTGGATCGTATCGAGGGCAAGGGAGCGGATAGCTCGGCCGAAGGCCATGGCGGCGTGAATATTGCCACCGTTGCTGTCGAACGTCACCACGCGCGCGCCCGAGGACCTTGCTTCACTGACGAGTGCGCTAGCGTCGTCAGTGAACTCGAACTCGCCTCGTACGACGAGTACGGTACCACGGCCATCCACCGAGATTTTTTGAATGGAAACGGCAGCCTCTGCGGACAAAATAGATGCCGCGAAGCCTACAAGCATACCCAACAAGGCCGAATAGAAACGCACGACGCTGCCCCAATTGCACTTCACGCGGACGAGAATATCTAACTTCAAGACAACCGCAATTGCTCGCAGTGCAACACTGGGTTCGATGAAATGACGCAGGTTAGCTGACGCGCATCCACCTGACGCGAGGGCAAGACTTCATCCGCAACACTCGGGGCTAGTGTACAGACCCCAGCGCGAGGCTCTCCGTTTACGACCTCCGGGAACTGCCTCGAAGGATCGAAATCCGCCAAGGCAGTTCCTCTTATGATGAGTGCTTTGTCAGAACCTCCACCTGCGGGCATCTTTCCTTGCGCGATATGCCTCAAAACCCGGCAATGCAGGCCGACGAGAGAGGCGCGGAGTGGGTCTGCCAAAACCGCGTATGGGCGTGCCGGAGAGGAAATGGTCGATGACACTCTGCCTGTGAACGGGAGTCGCGATGACGCGCTCTCGGGGAATATAGGTCAGCCACCAAATCAATCCTGTGGAAGGCAGCCAAGGCGATGAAAAGTCCACATCACCGAAATCCAGGAACACGGGGTGACTGCCTCCCCTCCAGCGTCCAATGATCGCCGATGTCTGATCCGGGAGAAGCCATGCCCGCGCCGTAGTCTCGGCCGATGGAGCGTAGGTCAGCGCCTCTTGGAATGACGGCAGGTCGCGCTTCAGCCGAGTGCCGTTCACGATCCACGCCATGCGGCCATAGAAGGCCTCGCGAGACGCCCTCTCTTCGGGGGTGATAGCAGAATGCTGGAACTCAAGGACGCTACCGCTCGCCGTTTTGACATCGGCTATGTGGACGTCGCCGTTGCTCGCGGCATGCCTGATCTCCTGCCACTCCGCAGGAAACTGATTCTTCCAGCCGCGATGCCATTCGGTTTCCGGCTCCCACCAGTGGTCACAGGCGATGGTACTCTTGTGCGCCCAATGGTGCAGCCGTTTGAGACCGCACTTGGGGATCATGGGCGAGGAACATCCCGGGCAAGTCCCGCGAACCCCTGTCGTTGCCTCCAGACGGGTTCCTTCTACGAGGGCATACTTCATTGTCATCTCCAAACAGCCATAAGCCGCGCCAGATACGACGCACGCTCGGTTCACAGGGGAAAATGGCGGGCGGCTTGGATACCGCTTGGAGGTTCTTCGGGCAGTTTCGGCTGCCTCATCTTCTTAATCGTCCGGTCCGCCTGACGACTGATCGAAGACTAGAGGCATGTTTCCAACAATGCAATGCGGCCAGGAGTGGGCAGCCTGCGACGCCCTAGACTTCAATGACGAGCTGTGGATCGAAAGCCTTCCCCTCTCCCGGATACCCGCGCGGATTGGCCAGGACCCTCGTCCCCCCGACACGGTAATCGACCCTCTTGTGAACGTGACCATGCACCCACAATGAAGGCTGCCCTTCAACGATAAGCTCCTCGAGATCGCTGGCGTAGCAGGCAGACAACGGATCACCTTGGAACGCCGGTGGAATCGATCTGGGCGACGGCGCGTGATGTGTGACGACCACCGTCTTCTCAGCCGAGGACTCCGCCAGCGCGGATTTGAGGAACGCCCTGGATTCGTGGTGTTTTCGATAAGCATGGATCGGCTTGAACTTCTGGTAGGGAAGCTTGGAAAACTTGACCTTTTTGTAATCGTTCATCCCGCTCTGGGCCGCCGCCATCGCCAACTCGGGCTCGCCGCCGTTGAGGCGGAAGTCGGTCCACAGTGTCGCCCCTACAAACCTGATGTCGTTGACATCCACCGCCTCGTTTTCGAGCCAGTGGATGTTGGGATAGCGGTCACGCATCAAGCGCGCTTCACGGATGCTCTCCTGCACGGAGGCTCCATAGTATTCATGGTTGCCTGCCGTGAACACGACAGGCATCGAGGAAGGGATGTTGGTTGCCAACCATTCGATGCTGGGGACGATGCCTCGTGTCAAAAGATCGCCCGCGCAGACCAGAACATCGGCGTCGGGAGGCTGCCCAACGAAAGGTTGGCCGAATTCCATATGCAAATCGGACATGATCCAGAGCTTCATGCTTCGGGACCTCGCTCGACTTTCAGGTGTCGCTTAGACGTCGTCCGCGCTGTCTTCGAACCGCGTTCCGTGCATTGCACGAGGTCGCACGCAACATTTGAACGGCCAATCGCGACTGCTGGTACTTTTGGCGAGATGTTGCTGGAAAACCCGACGATTTCGCAAAATGCAGACTGGTTATGATCTCTAAATGCCATTCCTCACCTCGATACGATAGCTGGAAACCTCCGCTTGCGCGGCTGAGGTCAAAGCACTCGTATCGGAAACAGGAGACTCTCGATCATGACGTGAACAGATAAGGAACATTTCTCAACCTGTCAACCAGCATGTGGCAGTGTCGCACAGACGAGCCGATCGGATTATGGACTATTCACCCTTGCCGGATGGCAGCACGGAGCCCAAGGTACACCTTCGAACTATAGGAGATCGAGATGACGCGGCTACCACGCCGTAAGGCCCAACAAAAGTCAGCAAATGAAACCTCGCTCGGCTTCGTCCTCGACAAGATGGGCTTCAAACCACTCGGTCGCAGGGTAAAAATCAAGCCGGGCGTGAATCAGGCAAAACTTCGCCGGCCTTTATCTATAAATACCTCTGGCGAACCTCGGGACTGAAATGGTCGGGCGTCCCTATCTCTTTGAGGGTAATTTAGCCTTCAGCTCGGTCCAAGCCTCTGCGGCAACTCTCCCGACAGATTCAGATTTTGAAGGCTCGGAACCGAGAATTCCCAACAGTTCTTTCAATTCCGCCTCGACAGCAATCGGATGAACCTTCGCTGCGTTCATGGCGGTAAGGCACGCCCGAGCCTTTGTTGGCTGCTGGAGCCTGGGAATCATGGCTTCGAGGTCATTGGCAACTTCGCATAGCGAAACGATGTCGTCGGAGAACCTCGAGTCAATCCAGTTTCTGACCTCGGGAACCTCGTCGGGCAGCTGCATACGCTTTTTTCGAAGCATGTCGACCTTAGCCCGGATGGCCTTCGAAAGCGCAGTTCGAAACCGATCAGTCGATGCCTCCAGTTCTACCAACCACTCCGAAGAAAGAAGGCGGCTGACCTGGACTTGCGTCCACCCTGCCCCGGCCAAAGCGCTAACGCCACCAACACCACCAAATACAAGAGCGCCCGCAGGCCCGAATGCCAGGAGGCCAAGGGCTTTCCCCGACAGAGCGCCGATTACCGAAAGCCCGCCTTTGACACTGGCATCCATCACAACTGAGAACGGAAGGTCGGACAATGGCATCCGGCCCCGCCAAACGCGATGAAGGTTACGCGCTGAGGAAACAGCCATTGCGAAGTACGGCACGTTCAGGTCGCCGAGAGCCTCGCCTGCCTCCAACGAAGTGCTCATGATCAGATCAGCAATTTCGCGATCGAACCCATCTACGTAGTAGACCAGATTCGCCCAGGCCGCTCCGCTGTTGACGACCTCCTCCGCCAATTCGGAGTTCGCATACACGGGCATATCCGGGTACTTCGCGAAGTGTTCCCGCAAGCCTTCGAGGTTCTGCAGGCACTTCACCTGGAACGGCACGCCGTCCACCAGAAGGTCGAAACCCGGGTTATTGGAGGTTTCGGGAAAACTGACCACGTAGCCAATTTCAGCGAGACGTGCCGCGACCAACTGCTCCGAAACGTATCCGCGCAGATTATTGCCCGCCCCAGCGAGAGCGGCACCCGTCATCGATCCCACCCTCTCGGCGAACGCTCCGAACTGAAAGATGTCCCCGATATCTTCGGAGCGGGAGAAATCCGCTGCGGCGAGAACCATAGGGTCGATCGATACGGCGTTATAGACGATGTCTCCAAATGTCAGACCAGCAACGGCGGCGACCTCTGCCGCATCGCCTCGGGTCTTCGACAGCACTCCTTCGAGCAAAGCACCGCATCGGTCAGAGGCAGGCGTGGAAACCTTGAGGTCGCCCAAAACAGTCGGCAACTTTCTACCCGTCGCTTTAGCGACCTCCGCGATACGAGACAGCGTCTCAACCTTGGTGTCTGCGGGGAGCGATTTGAAATCGGCCTCTGTCGCCGCCCTGAAATCATTGAGGGTGATCGCCAAACCGTCCCGTTCGGATGACAGGCCGCGCAATGCCAACTGGACCGCTACGATAGCCGCCAGCTTTGCGGCTTGCCCACCGTTTACGTGGCGGTTTGCGAGATAGCCGATGCCTACGACGGTGGGAATGCTGAACAGCGGGTTTGCCAGCATGAAAAGTGTCGAGACGACCGCTGGTCCGCTCATGAAGGGGATGAACGCCGAGGCTTGGGCAGCCAGAATGTAGGCGCTGAAGCCTGCCAGGTTTACGCCGACTCCGATCGAGAAGGCTGTCGTACCTGTCGCTAGCACGGCCAACGCTGCTCTGTCTCCGGCCGTCAAAGCGTTGCGCATCGCGTCATCGCGGAGCTCGGGCGGCAGGCTCCGGATATGATCGCGGACGCGTTCGCCGAGAGCGCTCCGGAGTTCTTCGGACATCTCGTCGGAATCAGCTGCTTCGGCAACCGCCCTAGCGACGAGTTGCGCCTGTTCGGCGACGAGGAAGGCGAAGTCTTGGTGCGGTCGGCCCCGAATGGATTTCACGGCGCGCCATACCTTTTGAAACCCTGTCTGCGTCGCATCGTCATTATCGGCTGCGATAGGCATGGCCAAGATGGCGGCCGCTTTGACGGCCACGCCTGCGCCAGCTGAATTGGCCGTTCTCGTAGAGAGTGGAAGCAATGCATCGAGGTCGAGCGCCTCGGCCACTCGCACCCACAAGCGAATCCGCAGCGCGCGTTCCGATGCCTCTGAAACGACCAGCGCATCCGCGGCGTCCTTCAAGCGGCGAGCAAAGGCGGTTGTCTCGGTAGTTTCGCCATCCTTCTGGAAACGCGACAGGACATCGCTAACACGGTCCATGGACATCGAGAGCAACGTTGTAGCCTCGAAGCTGGCAATAAGATTGCAGAGTTCGCGGCGATCAAGCGCCCCGAGGCCTGCGAAAATCGTCCATGGCGGTACGTACAAATCTTCCCCCATCAAGCACCCATGCCTTCATGCCGGAATACTCGATGTATGTCGAATGTTTTCCGTGGCTTGGGCGACTGTCTTTCAGAAGAAATACACTATCGACGCCTCCTTTGACGACCTTGCTCCGCCCTCATCACCGGCGGAGAGACATCAACCGATTTCGCCATATGATACTCCCAGGAGGAAACATCATGAAAATCGGTTGGAAAATCATAGCCTGTCTCGCGACTCTTTGCGGAGCGACGAGCGTCTACGCCCGTAACCCCGTGTACGCCATTCCGGGAATGGTCGCCACGTATGATGCGAACCTGCGTAGAGAAAATCCGCCGGAACTACTTCGAAAGCTCGGCGGCGGTAAGATGCTATGGTTTGCTTCGACTGGCGACATAGGAACCGGAGCCAGATTTTCGATGTCACAGCTCTCCGCGACTCCAATAGAGAATTCAGATGTCGCTTCAATGCCAGAATCGGTGATCGCCGAATTGATGAGCAAGCTAAGGCCTGAAATCGGGAGATGGTTCAATCAAATCGGATATGAGATGTCCGGAGACCTCAAGTCCTTCCGCAAGACGACGGCTCATGGCGTAAACCTCGTGGGTTATTCGGCGCAGGCCACCAAATCTTTCACTGCGTACGAGGGTTGGCCGACAGTCAGTTGCAAAACAGCGCTTGTCTGGAATCTGGCCGACACAATCTCTGTTACCGGGTGCTGGGACGAACCCTACAGAGACTACGGTCTCATTGAATTTGACAAAATCCTCGACAGCATAACTTTTGTCGATTTTCACTAAGCCGACCTGCACTGGGTTCCTCCGGTCTTGTGAATATTTCCGTGTAACGAGCAGGACCGGCTTGTTTTTCCGAATACACACAATCAAGAATTGCCCAACGATATTTGGAGTCCTCATGAGCAATCCTTTCGAACAACAGCCTTTTGACGGCGCAGAATTCATCGACAATCCCGAACCACGTTGCCCGTGCCTCCTGCTTCTGGACGTATCCGGTTCAATGCGCGGAAAACCTATCAGGGAACTGAACGAGGGTCTGGTGCAATTCCGAGACGAACTCTTCGCTGACTCCCTGGCGGCCAAGCGCGTCGAGGTGGGGATCGTGACATTCGGTCCTGTCAACGTGGTGAATGACTTTACAGGCGTCCAGAGCTGGGTCGCACCTGAACTTCATGACCAGGGCGACACACCCATGGGGCGCGCGATCGAGCAAGGCCTCCAGATGCTGCGAGAACGCAAGAATTCCTATCGGCAGAACGGCATTTCGTACTATCGCCCATGGATTTTCCTGATAACCGACGGCGGTCCTACCGACAGTTGGCAGGCTGCCGCACAGGCGGTTAAGGCCGGAGAGGCAGAAAAGGCCTTCAGCTTCTTCGCGGTTGGCGTTGACGGAGCGAACTTCGACGTCCTGTCCCAGATCAGCGTCCGTCAGCCCTTGGTCCTCAAGGAACTACGCTTCCGCGATCTGTTCAGCTGGTTATCCAGCTCGTTGAGCTCGGTGTCCCAGTCCAACCCCGGCGACGCCGTTCCGTTGGCAAACCCTGCAACCCCGGACGGGTGGGCATCGATTGCATGACGCAGGCATGGCGTTGGGCGGGCGCTAGATCGAAGGGCACCTCGCACGAAAGGACAGGATCACCCTGTCAGGATTATGGTTGCGCCAACGAGGTCGACAGCCCTGTCGGCCCCGTCTTCATTGGTGTGGTGTCAGACGGCGCTGGTAGCGCCGCGCATGCCGACGTCGGCTCGAAGATCGCCTCGACGACACTGGTGCGAATGGCACGGGCGTTCCTGCGCCACTTGCCGCGCTCGTCCGTCCAGGAAGAGACGGCATGGGAATGGCTCGACGCTGTTCGCGATCGGATCAACTTCGAAGCCGAACGGGTGGGTATACGCCCGAGGGACTTCGCCGCCACGATCGTGGCAATCCTTGCCGATGACAGCGGCGCGACGATCATCCACGTGGGTGACGGTGCGGTAGCCATCAACGCTGTCGGTTCGGACGAATGGACTGTTCCGTCATGGCCCTATCAGGGGGAATACGCTTCGACAACGAGCTTCGTCACGGATGACCCTCAGCCACGGCTGGACTTTGTGGTCGTAGACGCGCCGGTCGCCGCGCTAGCTATCTTTTCGGACGGCATCGAGAGGATGGTCCTCGATTTTGCCAACCGCACTCCACATGCGCCGTTCTTCAACAGGATGCTGAAGCCAATCACGGCTCTCACCAACCCCGGCAGGGACATCGAGCTGTCCAAGGCGCTCCAGAGCTACCTATCCAGTCCGGCAGTCTGCGAGCGGACGGACGACGACAAGACACTAATCCTCGGAGCCCGCATGTGAGTGAAACCTTCGTCATCGGTGGAAAGAAGGTCAGCCTCGGACCATTGCTTGGAAAGGGCGGCGAAGGCGCTGTCTACAACGCCGCCGGAAATCCGGATATAGCCGTCAAAATCTACAACGACGGGAAAGCCCCCGAGCGCCGCGAGAAGATCATGGCCATGGTTTCGGCTGGCCTGTCGCGCACCTCAGACCACGTCGCGTTCCCGTTGGAGGTCGTGAACCGCCAAAATGGTAAGTTTGCGGGCTTCACGATGAAGAAGGTCGCGGGCTTCAAGACGGTCCACGATCTGTACGGCCCGGGTAGCCGCCGCGTGGAGTTCCCTACCGCGGACGTCCGCTTCCTCGTCCGAGCTGCCTACAACCTCTCTAGCGCGATAGCTAGCATCC
This sequence comes from Mycoplana azooxidifex, assembly GCF_014196765.1. GTDB lineage: Bacteria > Pseudomonadota > Alphaproteobacteria > Rhizobiales > Rhizobiaceae > Mycoplana > Mycoplana azooxidifex. Next base: position 19,180 of record NZ_JACIEE010000008.1, on the reverse strand, counting down.
ATCGGTCAGGATGCGTGGTTGGCGACATTAATCACTCGGGTATCCTCGTCTCGACACAGGCCCTCGTAACCCTGATTGACAGTGATTCCTTCCAGTTTCGGAACGGCGGCCAGACATTCCGCTCTCTTGTCGGCGTCGCCGAATACACGCCCGCCGAACTTCAAGGCGTATCCTTCGAGAAGACAGATCGTACGGCGAACCACGACGCCTTCGGACTGGCCGTCCTGCTATTTCAGCTCCTCTTCCTCGGCAGACATCCCTACGCCGGGCGCTATCTCGGTGGCGGTGACATGGACATCAAGACCGCCATCGCACAGAGGCGGTTCGCCTACAGTGACAGGCGCACGGAAACCCAGATGGAGCCGCCTCCACACGTTACGGCACTGAACGACTATGGCGACGAGGTCAAAAACGCTTTCGAACGTGCGTTTTCCAGAAGCACCGAGACAGGCGGGAGACCTTCGGCAGTCGATTGGGTGGGGATCATCGACCGCCTGCAGTCCAACCTCATTACCTGCGAAATCGATCGCTCCCATCACTATCACAAGTTCAAGGGCAGATGTCCCTGGTGCAAACTGGAGGCAGGGATAGGGCGATCCCTCTTTACCGCCCAGCTTGTTACGCCGACGCCGTCGTCGATGGCGAACATCGGTCAGGTCATCGCCCATATCGGGCGAATGAACTCGCCTCCACCCCCGCCCAATGCCGAAAACATCATGCCGCCCGTTCGCGACCTAAAGGTGTCGGCAGCCGCACGGTCAAAGAGAAGCAGTCGTGGCATTAACATGACAGGCGCGTTGATCGCAGCGGCCGTGGGCGCGTTTGTCACGTTCGCCGTCCAACCAGTGATCGGTCTCGTTCTCGCGATCGGTGCCCTCATCTACTTCTTCAACGTCAAGAATGAAATCAACCCGTTTGCGGCGGAGTTGAAGTTGAGTACGGCGGCATGGCATCAGCAGCGCGCGTTGTGGGAGAAGCATGCAGGCCCAGAGCACTTCGACGAAAGGAAGGCCCACTTCCTGAAGCTTGCCGCGAACCATGGTGCCTTGCCCCAGCGCGAACGGGAGAGGCTAGAGGAACTCGACCGAAAGAAGCGTGACCTCCAAATGCGGAAGCACATGGAATCTCATCTGCTGGACCGCGCGAAGGTTCCGAGCATCGGCCCCGGCCGTAAGGCCACCCTCGCCTCCTACGGTATCGAGACAGCATGGGACGCTAAATCGAGACGTATCACTAACATTCCAGGGTTCGGACCCGCAATGCAGGAGAAACTCAGAGCCTGGTCGAAGTCAGTTGAATACAAGTTCGTGTTTAACGCCAACATCCCGACCGACCCGCAGGCGATCCGGGACGTCAAAACCGACATCGCCAAACAGCGTGCCGAACTGGAGCGTGACTTGCTCAAGGCCCCTGGTGAGCTCCAGCGTATATTCGATGATGCGGCAAAGCTTCGGGCGACCCCGCCCGCCGGCCTTGTCGAAGCCCATCGACGGATGAAGCAGGCAGAACTAGACAGCGGCAGGACGATCTAAGTCAGTATCTTCGAGGAATAGCCTGATGAAGTTTTTTAAGGGTTCTGGATACACGTCGCCGCGCAACATCGATTTGATCACGGCCGTTGTCGCAGCCCAACCAAGGGACAAATCACGCAAACTGATAGATTGATTGCCGCCGACCAGAGGATACCGATGCTGATTCAAAGCTCGCTCCCTTTCAACGAATTGGCTCACCCCAGCGATGCACCGGCCATCCAGCGCAACCTATTTGTGGACATGCGGAACATAGGATGAACTCCGGTTGGCATCCGCCATTTCTTTCGGGCACAATGATCACTTGCCCGACTGCGGGTGAATCACCTGTGGGACTTCATGAGCGCAATCACCCGTACCCAGATTCCGAAGCCAGCCAATTTCCAAGACTTCGAACGCCGATGCGCCGTCTGGTGGGAACACAGGTTGAACGACCGGAACCTCCAGCGCTGGGGGAGGAACGGTCAACGGCAGAACGGCGTAGACATCCATGGCATTATGGATGGCGACATCCGCAAGGGTGTCGGCATCCAGTGCAAGCTCAAGGATGGGCATGCCGAACTCACGGAGGCGGAGGTCAAGAAGGAGTTCAAGGAGGCTTTGAGTTTTCGTCCGAAACTCAAGGAATTCCATATCCTGACGACGTCGCCGACGGACACGAAGCTCCAGAGGCTTGCGCTCGAACTTAGCGTCGAGCAACAGGAACAGGGGAATGACATCCGGTTCCTTGTATGGGGATGGAACACGATCAGCGACGAGGTCGGCCGACACCAGGAAACACTACTGGCGTTCGATGAAAGCTACGGGGTGTTCGGTCGCCAGCAGCAAGAGACCCTCAACACACAGACGACCATACTTACTGAAACCCGTGAGGGCGTTCAGACTATCGTCTCGCTGCTTCAGATGGGTAAAGGTACAGTGGACTCGACCGTCGAGATCGCGCTGGCCGTGGAAAAGCACCTGGATGCCGAGATCGATGGCTACCGAGATGCCAACAACGGCGGGCAGCGGGTAGCTGCCTTAGGGCATTTCATGCGATTGTTGGAACGAGTGGGAGACACTGCCAGCGGTCGCATACTGTTCCGTATCAAGGCGAACATCGGCGCATGCAATCTCAACCTCGGGGATGACGAAGCTGCAATCAAGTGGCTTCTCGAAGCATACGATCACGCGCCCAGTGAACCGAAGGCTATCTCGAACAAGGCCCTCGCCCTTCTTCTCCAGGAGAATTTTGATGAGGTCCTCGAGATGGGTCGCCAGAACTTGGAGAGCCAGGTGGCGGACCCAATGCTCTCTTCACATGTGATTCAAGCGGCAAGGTTCGGGGGATTCGAGGGTGACCCGCTAGCACTGGTGCCCGAAAAAGACCGTGACACGGAAGGCGTAGTGATCGCGCTTGCGCTCTACCAGCGCGGGAGGCGCGACAACGCATGGCGAACGACGTCATGGGACGCCGCGGATCGGTTCCCCAAGGAAGCCCGTGCGCGCCAACTCGGTGCGGAAGCTACACTCGACGAAGTAATCGGCGAGAGCGGACTGATGAGCCATGCCGCTGTTACCTTTGCGGACAGGGCCAGGCTTGAGGAAGTGGCAAGAGTCCTCCGTGAACTGTGGGAACACGAAAAGGAAGCCGAGGGTCGTTTCGACGAAGCGGATATCGCGCTCTGCGGGAATCTAGTCCTCGCCTATCGAGCGTTGGGCGACTTCGTTTCCGCTATGGACACGCTGAAGTACGCGCTGTCACTGTCCGAAATCGACGACGAATTCATTCTGCGCGCCAGCGTCACCGCGATGGAAGCAGGAGACCCTTTGCTGGAGGAACTTCTGCCGCGCATGGCCGACGGCGAAGTTAAGAACCTGCTGACCGTACAGAATGCCGTCACCAAGGGCGATTGGGGGCGACTGGCTGACCGCGATCCCAGCGACGATCGATATCCGGAGTCCGAGGTATTGGTATGCCAGACCGCCGTAAGGCTCGCAAAGCTTTGGAAGACGCCAGGCAACGAATGCGCGGCTGCGCTCACCCGCATCGTTGCTGACGTCGAGGGTGACGTCCGGTCAAGCGTGCTCGTCGCGCAGTTCTGCGGCACCAAAGGCTCCCCGAGCCTCGCCGAAACGGCATGGAAGAATGCGCTGTCACTGATCCGAGACGACACTCACATTTCAAGCAGAACGATGGCCGCCATGTATGCGGTCAAGCATGGCTTGTGGTCTGATGCTGCGAACCTCATGTACGGTCACGTTGCTTTGGATCAGGATGGAGAAGAACTTCGCGCCCTGTCGTCGGCTCTGGTGCAGGAACGCCCAATAAAGCAGAGGGCCGTCGACTTTTTCACGGCGCTGCCTTCCGAAATACGCACCCTTCCACGCTATCGCTACATGGAAGGGTTGATGGAATTCAACCGCGGTGACCTTCCCGCTGCGGAGGCGATTTTCAGGTCAACTCTCTCAGTAGCTCCAGACCTTCAGGTCCTCGGCATGACGGTGATGGCCCTTCGGCGTCAGAATCGCGAGCCGGAGATATCGGCCCTACTCGACCACTTTAACGTCGAGGAACTGGATGGCACCCCCATCGAGAAGATGACGATTGCTCATGAGATGCGTCGGGCTGGCCGTGAAGCAGAGGCCCTTGATTTCGCCTACCCTGTCCTCCGCGAGAACCCGAATGATCCAGAAGTCAACGTGGCATACGCCATCCTCGTCTTCTCGATGCAGAATTTCGGCGATCTGATCGCGGCTCCAACGGTAACTAACGGAACGTGGGTACGCCTGTCGGGTAGCCAGGAAAAGGATTTCGAGTTCGTAGTCGAAGAAGGTGCGAACGACCCCAAGGGCGGTTATCTCGCCCTTACCCACCCTTTGGTTGCTGCTGCGGCTGGCAAAGCGGCGGGTGACACGATCACCATGCCGCAGCAGTTCGGCGACGACATCACTTGGACGATCGCCGAGATCAAGCACCGATACCTGTACGCCTTTCATGACGTTCTGGCGAACTTTCAGACGAAATTCCCAGATGCCCATGGGATGTTTTCGGTCTCTATAAAGGACGACGATCTTTCGTCGGTAATAGAGCAGGTCCGCCTACTCAGCGAACGCGGCGAGAAGGCCATAAACCTCCATGTGAAATCTGGTCTACCGATCCAACTGGCCGCCGGCCTTTTCAACGAAAACCCCATTGCCTTCGCTCTCGGAATTCGAGACACCGAGTACGACGTACGTTGTTGCCAAGGAATTGAGTACGAACGCACTGCTGCCTTCGAGATCATCGCAAAGTCGGGCCGCAGTGGCGTCGTTATGGATGCCCACGCCGCTTGGACAGCTGCGACGCTCGACATTCTCGACCTAATTTTCTCGCTTCTCGGCCCGATATACATTCCTCAGTCAGGGCGCGACGACCTTCTCGCTTTCCGCGGCTTCGATGAATTCCATACAGCACCAACCATGACGTTGGTCCACCGCAACGGGGAAACCTATCGTCAGGAACATACTCCAGAGGCGATAGAAGCCCGCAACCAGTATGTCAGCCAACAACTCGAAAAAATCGAGAAGTCCTGTGCGGTCGTCCCTGCCATCGCCCCGAACCAGCTTTCCGCTCTTGAGGATATGATCCTTGAGAAGTGCGGTGATCGGGTGATGGACGCGATATTTCTTTGCACTGGTGATCGTATTCTCATTTCGGACGACCTGGCCTACAGGCAGTTTGCCGCGCAGACCGTGCAGGCGAAGAGCACTTGGTTACAGGCAGTGCTGTTGTACGCCCGTGAGACCGGGGAGATTAGTGAAGAACGGTATGCCGAAGCTGTAATCAACCTCGCATATGCACGCCATTCTCCTGTCGCCGTGGACGCACGCCTCTTGAAGACGGTTGTCGAACAGGACCCTAGCGGGGAATTGAGGACATTGGAGGCTGTGGCCCGCTACATCGGCAACGCCAACGCTGACTACGGTTCGCACATTGGCGTTGTCAGGGATTTCATCATCGCTTCCGCGTTGGATCGAGATATGGATCGGCTGAGGCGTCAACGGGCCATCAGTATCCTCGTGCGTAACCTGATTCGGCGAACCGGCGAAAAGTGGCACTGGGCAATGGAAAGATTGACCGATGGGCTGCCGCCTGCGGACAGGGAATATCTTCATCAATGGATGAAGGGACACTTTCTCAATCCGTGGCAGGTTTACGGTCTACGGCGAGCTATCAAAAGCTACGTCCTTCGTGAAGTCTTGGCTCGAGTTAAAGGCAATGCGGAGACAACCTCCGTTCGGGAACTGCCAGGACCAAGTGTCCCGGTGCTTTCGGGTGGCCCCTCCCCGCACACAGCAGCAGCTGGCAGAACGCCTCTGATCTCCAAGCGAAAGCGTAGGCGGCGCAAACGTTAGAGGGCCAGCTTGAGCCTGTCCGACCTCCTCTTCCCTTTGTTGTAGTCGGAGCGTCGCTTCAGGAACTCGCCCTCGCGTTCCAGCAGCTTCGAAAACAGCTCGTCGAGACCTTCGGTCCACTCGGCGGCATCGAGGTCGAAAATGAAGACCGGGCCATCCCTTGCAGGAGCGACTACCGCAGTAACGGTTCGAGTCTTCAAATCATAGCTGATCGGCATCACCGAGAGCCGTGTCGTCATCCCGACTGTCTGTCCGCCTGCCATCGGTCGGTCCGAAAACAGGAGCGCGGGGAGCCGCGCTTTCGCGACAGCTTTCAACTGTTCCCAGAATTCGATGAGCCTGGGGTCCGATGCGACCGCTGGGTCTTCCGTCAGGTCCAACGCCTCCATGACCTCGGCCCTGTTGTAGATCGTATCGACAAAACTCCGGGCATGCGATCTTACGAGTGGCGTCACGCCCTTTTCCGCCATGAGATCGCGAAGCCTGTATTTGGTGATCCCGAGGCCGCCACAGATATCAGTGCTACGGGTGTATGTCCGCTGAATGGCATCGACGTCTTCCCTCCTGAACGCGTGAAGACGAACGTAATTGCCCTGCGGCACGAGGATACCCATCTTCATCATCTCCCAGACCGTCTCCTTGCGGAAATTCAGGAGAGCCTGGACGTTAGCGAGGGATAGCCAAGTGGGATCGGCCGTCACGCGCGGGCGCTTGTTCGTCTTGCCCGTATCGATAACGAGGGCCCGGAACCCGTGTACGTCAGGCTTGCGACCCGCGACCTTTACCTCGCCTTTCAGAACCTTCACCGCAAGATCACCATGTTGAAGTCCTGTTTTGGCGAGGGCGTAGGCATGGAAGGGCTTAGATGTCAGCACGTTACCCGTTGCGGGAAGCGCGTCGAGCTGTCTCAGGACGTCGTCCAGATCAGGGACATGGAAGCGAGGCCCGAGATACTCCCCGACGCGGAGTTTGACAAAACGCCGGACGAACCCTGCCCTGATCAGGGCGTCCATCCCGTGCTCACTGATGTTGAGGCGATCTGCCGCGACTTGCCGATCGACGAGCTTGGCGACGAAATCTAGGATCGGCGGGATGTCGGCCTCAATGAGAGGTTTTCGCTTCTTGAAGCGATGCACGCCAATAGTCCTGGCGATCTGGGCGACAGAACTGGCGTCAATTCCGTAGCGGTCCTCTACCTCCTGCGTCGTGACCCGTCTCGAGTTTACATCCCGCTCGGCGATGATGCTTCCTGTGGGACGCAACTCGGCCGATACAGCCTCCTCCATCGCACGCACGACCACCGTCCGCATCTCGGCGCTGAATGTCTGGCCTGCAGTCGCGTACGCCCTGCCAAAGCATTCCTTGATAGTGGTGCTTGCGTCGAAGCCTGGAATGCGCCTGACCAGCGGACGAAGAGCCTCGGCAAGCTCCGCATGCGTCCCGCGGATCATCGAGAAGCCGACTTCGGCATCCTCCAGTTTGATCTCGGTTCCAATCTTCGCCTCCTTTCCCAGGACTTCGCAAACAGGCAACACGTCGCAAAGATCGAAGCGGTCCAGGACTGGAGCAGGCAGCCTCTCTTCGAAGCCAAGCCTGCCAAGCAGATAGTGTGCGAAGGTCCCTGCTTTGAGTTGGCCTTCAGCTCCTGGCCGACCGAGCGGCGTGCCGTCGGCGTTTTGGGAGAAGTCTGTGGCGTACCAAGGTAATTTGTTGCCTTTGGTATCCTGGTCGACGATTTCGTCGCCATGGTACGGGCAACACTTCAGCGAGAGGAAATCGAACCAGACCCGTCGATATGGCTTCTCGGAGATGCAAGCTGGGCACCAGCGAGGAGGAGTGATGGCAACGTCCGAAAGGCGGACGCGCTCGCCGCAAAGAACGAACAGTCCTCCTTTACGGATCGGCGTCGCCCATTCCATTCTCCGAAGAGCCTCGTCAGACAGCGGCAGGCGCTTCGTCTTCCGCAGCGCCTGCTCTGGAGACAAGGAGAACAGGCTAAGATCATTGGCAGCATTGAAATCGGCAATGCTCTCATCACCGTTTTGGCCTACGGTCCTGGCGAACCAGCCCAACAGGCTTTCATCGCGTTCGAAGGGGAGGTCCCAACGCATGAAGGGTAGTCGGCGCAGATCGAAGTCAGACATCGTCAGTCATCCTCCCCATGGAATGCTTCCTGGTCGAACAGGAGAACGTGTTTGACGGCGGCCGCGATGTGATGATCCATGATGCATGCGGCTTTGGCCGTGATGGCTGTTCTGGCCGCCCGCTTGATGACGCTCATTGTCAGGCCCACCGAGCCTCCGCTTCCAAGGAAAAGGCGCTCGACTGTCGCTGGATTGCCAAGGCCCGATTCCTTCGCGAAGGGCAGACGTTGATCGACACCCACGAGAAACGCCTGGTAGTGGCGGGCTTCCGTTGCGGCATCGAACTTAGGAAGGGGCTCGAGGAAGCCCGTCCGTCTCGCCAACTGATACTCTGCCTTGACGACCTCCTCCAGGTGAGGAAGGCCAGCGAGCAGGACGTTGGCAAACTGCGCGTCCGCGATCTGTTTCAACAAGCTGTAGTTTTCGTCGTAGTATCGCTTCTGGTGAAACAGGAAATGAGCGTCATCGATGATGATGAAGACGGTCTCATACTCCAGTAGCCGCTCCACCGCCGAGGCGGCCAATTGGTCGACGTTCTGCCTTTTGGTTCCATTGGACTTGCCCGTGGCTGCGAGCAGCGCGCGTGCAAATCCGCCGGCCTTCCACCCTGGCAGCACCTCGATGTAGATGACAGGGAACCGCATGCGGTCGCCCTTTGGTGGGGTGATTGCCTTCTGATAGAAAGACTTCAGCATGAAGGACTTGCCATTCCCCGACTCTCCGAGGAGCAGGCCCAAATCACCGATCTCGGCCGGACCAGCGTCGCCAACGGGTTTGTGCCACTCCGAGACGGCGTCCTGGACGTCAAGAAAGCGGTTGTAGGGATAGAGTAGGTCTCGAACGAAACGGAGGCGTTCGCCATCGTCAAGTTTGAAGACCTCTTTCCTCGTGATCTCGTCGAACGGGGTGGTGTGAAACTGGGGAAAGTGGATCATTTTCAGCCCTTCCTGCTGTTTTCGAGGCGGCGAACCATTTCCTTGAGGTCGCCCTGTTCGAGGTCGAGGGATGCATGGATGGATTTCGCGGCCCCGCGTTTCTTCTCGGGCTTGGAGACAGCGACCGTCTTGCTGGAGCTTGTGGTTGTCTTTTCCTTCGCCTTGCGGGACACGGGGTCGCTGGTGTGGGCCTTGCCGTCGGAGTAGGAGACCTCGGCTCGAGGGGTTTTAGGCGGCACCGATGGCGCGTCGGCTTCGGACCCGCTTTCCAGCGGCTCGACCTCGAACGGGTCGTCCCAATCGATTTCCATGTCGCCGAGGTCTTCGCTGTAGGGCATTTCCACAACCTCACCGTGGACACGTCTGCCGACGAGATCATGGTGGTAGGAAGCAAGCGCGTGGGCGGTGCCCGCCTTCTTGCGCTCCATGTGCATTTTGTCGAGCACGTCCATGTGTTCGTTCAAAGCGTCCATCAGTTCGACGGTATTCTCGGCCGCGCGCTTCATCTTCCGCTTGAAGTGCTTCTTGGCCTTGTTGTGCTGATAGAGACGCAGGCCGTTGGCGTACGCCCTGTCTCCGTCACAGACAGGAACCTCGATCACGGTCCTATGGAAATGGTCGACGAGCCACATGCGGCCGAGATCGGAGGGATCACGGTAGCCGACAAACTTGGTGGTATCGACGCCTGGAACGGCGGACCTGTGCCTATGGTCGAAGCTGGGAACGAGCAGCGCTTCGCTGTAATAGGTGATGCAGTCCCAGCGAACCTTGCCATCCTGGATCGTGATGTCGCCACGGCGGTTGCCCGTAAGTCGGACGAACGTCTGAGGATTGATCGGCCTGCGCGCCTTCACATTGCGGATGTCCTCGTTCCAGATGGCCTGGGGGATTCCAGGCATCAACCTGGTAGCGCCAAGGCCGATGTGCGGGTTTACGTGATAGTCGGCGCAGATGAAGACGGTGATGAAGTGCTCCAGTTCGGAAAGCGTCAGGATAGGCTTTCCTGCCTCCTTGTCTTCGAAGTCCTTGCGCCTCGTCGGGTTGTGCTGGACCGAACCGCGGATGTTGTTGACCAGGTCCTCGAGGGTCAACATCATCCGCTCGACGCCGCCCTTGGTGTTGGGCTCGCCTGGGCGCGTCTGTACGAGCCTGATGCCGAGAACATCGCAAGCGTGCTTGACGTCGGCGGCGCGCAAATGGGGATCGTTATCGATCAGCAGCCTTTGAGGCTTTCCGTACATCGGCCACGACAAGCCCGGGTACCTCGACATGTTCTTCGGGTAGATCGCGTGCCTCAGGCCGTGAATGAAAGCCTCGTAAGACGGGTTTCCGAAGAAGATCGAGAAACCGAGGATGGCCCCCGATTTGCGATCCCTGAACAGGATGATCTTGGGGCGGCCGTAAAGCAGTGGCCGCTTGTCATCGATGACGAAGATGTTCAGTGTCGTGTAATCGGCCTCGACCTCGTCCAGAATGGCGTCTGGCAGCGGACGTCGCGTCGTCATCGGGTTTTTGCGGCGGGCTACTTTGACATCGTGGCGCAATTCATCCTTGGTGAAGTCATCTGGTGCCGCCAATCTTCGGGAAAACCAACTGTTATGAGGTTTCAGCTCACCAGCGGGGGTGAGGACGTGCTTGCGCAGTTCCGCGTACCTCGGTTTCTTGAGCTCCTTCCGCACAAGCCGCTTGAGCGTGCGATAACTTCCCTTGGGTTGGCTCCATGTCGCCATGACGCACTTCGTCACAAGACGCTCGAATGCCTCGCCGTATGCCTTGGTCGTGTTCCCGCTGGAGGTCGGAGGCACCAGTGAAGAAAGCAGGTCGAACGGCGCGGCCTCGTAGATGTCGCGGTACTTTTTGTATGTGGTCACGCAGATCGGCTTATCGCCGGTCTTGCGAGCATGGTCCTCCAATGCCGCCCTGATCTTGGCTTCCGTCATTCGGATGTTGCCGTTATCCGAGGCTTCCTGGACGGCGTTGAGGTAATCCAGCATCCTGTTCGCGGAAGCGGTCTGCTCCGGAGTTAGCCCCATGTCGGGGGGCGGACGCCGCCCTGGTTTCTGTTCCCCGTTGACGACCAGACGTCCCGCTTTTTCCAGCACCGCGAGTTGCCAGTCCGTTACCCGGGTCTGGTTGTCGGTCTTCACATGTTGAATCGTGAACACTCGCCCGAGGATTTCATCGTAGTCGATCGACCGGACTTGGAAGGCGGCGGCGTTGATCTTCTTCTCGCCGAGGATGCTGATGACTTCGTTCTTTTGGAGATCGATTGGCTGTACGTCGGCGTGCTGGCCGTCGTCGGTGGGAATCTTCAACTCCTTTGCCGTCATGGCAGGGCGGAGAACTTCGAAATTCACAAACGAGGCGGCGGGTTCGAATCTGGACATCAGATGCTCCTTTGCTTCCAGGTAACGAGGGATTGGTCGGTGATCTCGCGGCATTGATCGATCCGGAGTTCTCCGGCGGCGGCGAGTTGCATGATGGCGGTGTAGGCCCGATCAACGTCGCGAAGCGGCTCGGTGAATGGTCGACCTCCAGGGTCGAGCATCCGGTATCCGACCCGCCTGAGGACTGCGGCTTCAGACAGAGCGGCGATGGTCATGGGAGGGGTCAGCTCCGTCACCAGCCATCGAATGCGCGCCTTGGCACGCTCGTCGCGAACATGGAGGTGACTGTAAATGTGCCGACGATTGTAGAGCAGTGGTCGGCCGTGCAGCACTTTCTCGCTGATCACCGTGTACATGGCGTCGAGTTGACGCGGGACCCGGTACTTCATGGCCTGCGTCCGAAGCTGGAACCATGTTTCGTCGTGATGGGAGACCTTTTCGACATCGATGTAGGTGCGTCTGCCACCCTTCCACCGGATGGCGAACTCGATGTTATGCTTCATTTCCTTGATCGAGCCGTCTCGCCGTGTACGAGACCATTTGATTTCGACGGGGTAGTGCGAGATCGCCTCGACGCGAGGATCGGTCTCCCAGAAAATGACAGCATCCTCGGAAAGAGGCTGGCGGACCCGGATCGACGTGCCCCGGCATTTGGAGCTCGGTACGTTCACGGGCATCGCCCCGTTGTGCACCACGGCAGGGACTGTGTGTACGGGAACGTGGTCGGGTTCGAAGCCTGTCCTCATCGACCGCTCCTCGTACATTCGAGACTCGCGAAGAAACGCTCGATGCTGTCCTTCTCGCTGGGCCTCCCCACATGGCAGGCGACAATGCACCGCGTAGCGTGATCGATCGCGACGGTGACCTGCCACCCAAGAACTGACGTGCTGTCGATGTCGAGTTGCCGAGTCGTGGGAAGACCAGTTGTTTCCGCTTTCATGACAATGACTCTCCTATGCCGCTGACGCTGTGCGTCGCTGCTGGTTGGACTGAAATGGTTGCAATTGGGGCCTGACGGACTAAGGCGGCGGCCGAGCGAGATGGGCCAACGACTGTCCGCGACCGCAGGCGGAGGAATTATTCACCAGGACACGTCCTCCTCCGCTTCCTCTCGGCGACAAAGGTCAGTCTCGAGCCGGACATCGCCGTTTGCGAACATCGCGCGGATGAGACCGCCCGAATTATCAACTAGAAGAACCTCCGGGATGCCGTAGTTGGCCCAAAGGTCGGTGGACAGTTCTTCGGCAGGTTTGAAGGCGTCCTTGGGTACGAACATGACATACGTCTCCTGTTCCGCGGGCGCAGGGCCGTCGCGGATGAGTGAAATCGGAAATCCGGCATGCGGCTAAGCACCCGCACTCGGCGGGGTACGCTGAATTACTGCAAGTATATGAAGGTCGGGATCGACGATGATCGCACGGCCACCACTAGGATCAACGAACGCTGATCATATTCGGTGCTGGGCTGTCCAAACTCTCGTCATCGTGGTCTCTCCGGGTCGGGCGGTATAGGTTCTTCGCTCCGATGGAGGTGGAACATAAGAAGAACGCAACCTGCAGTCAACCGGGCTCCCGGATAAATTGTCAGCAGCCAACGCCGCGCAGATTGCACGCGTTAACGCGGCGCTAACCGTTCTGGATTACCGTCCAACTGTCTTTGTTTGTGTCTCGACCGATTTGCAGAGAGGTCAGCCACACCGACTAGAAAGGGGCCATTCTGAAGATGGCCCCTTTCTCATTTTCGGGTGCCGCAATCATTTACTCCTGTTTCGGGTGTCTCGCCGCCCCTTTTCGGCACCCGCCTAGAGTAGCGGATAAGCCGAGTGAAGCCGGAGCTGGTTAACAAAGCGTATATCCCAAAGGCTGCCTCTGCGCGTAAAAGTGGCCTTACGATTTGATGCAACCTGACGATTGGCGGCCGCCTGCCGGACCAAAAGGTTAACACGTCGCCCCGAAAAGGTCGTACGCGCGTCTTGAGCGTCCTAGCCGGGTCTTCCTCGCGAAGTCCGGAATTCCTGGTGCCTCGGCTCCCAAAGGTATCCGCGTGTGAAAATGGATCGCCCGCGTTGACGTGAGTTCCCCGAGCCCGGTACGAATGCCCCCATGCTCAGGACCCAGACAGACATCGCTCGGCGAATAAGTTGATCTTACCGCCCAAGGTGGGCCGCAGATCGTCGTCAATGTCAAATGCGAGTAATCCGATGGGAACCTTATATCGCGTGAATGGAATCGTAGCTCCCCAGCTAGCTCGGGCCATCACTGATTTCTATCCCCGGGCCACTGTGAAGGCGGAGGGTAACATCTCTTTCAGATCGCAAGTTACCCGAGACCTCGCCTGCCTGTTTGACGTTGATCCGGACATTGTTTCTTGGACTTCCGCGACGCCGGTCGATGATGAGGACCTCGACGAACCTCCTTTCGACTTCATCATCAGAGACCGCTTCGGCAACCCAAAAGTGGTGGATGCGCCGGACCGTGCGCGTCGCCGCGATGCCTTCGTGGCTACCCGAGCGGCCGAGAAAATGGGATGCGGATATCGGGGCTATTTGGCGAACGAAGTCTATTCGGGCTTTCGACTGAAGAACGCCCGTGATCTCCTGCGCTACGGCAACTACGAAGTCGGCCTTAACGATCGTGTTCGGTTATTGGCGGCCCTTGACGAGCACACCACCCTCACGGTCGCCGAATGCCTCGGCGCTTTCCAAGAGGTCAAACCCATGGCGGGACTTGCCTCGATGATCCTCCGGGAGTTCGTGCAAGTGGAATTGGATGACGAGCTTATCGGACCTCGGACGGCGGTGCGGCGAATAGCTGGGTGACAGCTGCACGCCGTTCCTGAATTCTGCTCGAGGTCCAACAATGCAAAGCTCTTCATATGCAGCTCGCCGTCGGGCACGTATCGATGATGAACTCACTCTCTCGTCGCACGTAGCCCTCGCAATCATTTCACGCGCAATCAGGCCGATGCTAAAGCGGTCACGTCGTTTCGTCGCCAGTCTCGTACTCGATGACCAGGCCAACCATGGAGCCTTTCGTGTCGCGGGCCTCCGTGTCTTGGACAAACCTAAGGCGGCGGATGAATTGGATTTCGCCAACAGCTTCGACGTCATCAGTATCGACACCGTTGAGGATGCGGCTTCCCAGCTTGGCAAGCTTCGGTACTGCGAACGAGCCATCGTCCTGTTGAAGCACAAGGACCTGGTGACGGACGAACTTATCGCAGCATCTGACGTCGTCGTCGCCATTCCTCCTCCGACAGGCGCGGACTTCATGATTGCCGCTTGGCGTATGGGGTTCGGGAGGATCAGCAGAGAAGATGCGGCATTCCTTGCAACCCAGGACCTCGGCAGGGTGTCGTTGGCATTCCGGATTGGTCGATCGGCGAACGCGGTTATCGGAAGACTTCGTCGTCTGAACACTCCGGGCGAACAGTCCGCATCAACACCGGAAACGGCTGGCCCGAGGTTGGAAGAACTCTCCGGCTACGGCGAGGCGATGGTATGGGGAATGGACTTGGCGCAAGACCTCGCCGACTGGAAGACGGGGAAACTTGACTGGAGCGCGATTGATCGCGGGGTCTTGATTTCTGGGCAACCAGGTTCAGGGAAGACACAATTCGCCTCAGCTCTCGCGCAGTCCTGTGGCGCGGCGTTTGTCGCGACCTCGGCTGCTCAGTGGCAGAGTCACGGTCATCTCGGCGACATGTTGAAGGCAATGAGACGCTCATTCAACGAGGCTAGGAAGGAATCGCCGACGATCCTCTTCATCGATGAGTTTGACAGTATCGGCGACAGGGCTTCGGCGTCGGGCGACAACGCCTCTTATCAACGACAAGTCATCAACGCCCTGCTGGAGTGCGTGGATGGCGCGCAGGAATTGGAAGGCGTGGTGGTTGTCGGGGCAACCAACTTCCCAGAGCTGATCGATCCGGCACTATTGAGACCGGGCCGGCTCGAGAGGCAGTTCGAAATCAAAATGCCAGACGCTGTGACCCGCGCTGATATCTTTAGATTTCATCTCGGTATCGACCTCCTGGATGCCGACCTGGGCGAACCCGCCAAATGGTCCGAGGGTTGGTCGGGCGCGGACATTGCCAAGTGTGTAAGGTCGGCCCGTCGAGTGGCGCGCCGCGGTAAGCGTCCTTTGACTATGGCGGACCTAATGGCCGCGATGCCGGAGAGGAATCCGATCCCGCTCGACGTCTTGAAAATGGTCGCGGTCCACGAGGCCGGCCATGCGATTGTGGGTGTCATGGTGGAAGCGGACCGACTGCAGTCAGTAACAATTTCCGAGACGGTGTCGAGCGCGATCAGAACGCAAAGCCTTGGCGGAACCCTGTTCGAAGAGCGTTTGTTCGAAAGACGGACTTCAACCTTCTTCGACAACAAGATCGCGGTACTGCTGGCAGGCATGGCTGCAGAGAGACTCGTTTTCGGAGAACATACGAACGGGTCCGGCGGTCATATGGAATCTGACCTCGTCCGGGCTACCGAACTGGCGACAATGATGGAAGTCAAATGGGGCTTCGGGTCTATGATTTCCTCACAGGCGGCCGAACGGACGGGCGAACTTGAGCGCCTTCGGGATGTAAGACCGAGGTTGGCGCAAGACGTCGAGGCTCGATTGAAGGCGCAGTACAAGCGAGTGGAGAAAATGCTCAGCGAGCGCATCGGGGTCTTGCGAAAGGTCTCCGACGCCTTGGTCAGGCAACAGTCGTTAACTGGCGACGAGGTCCGCCAGATCGTATTCGGATCACACCGCTCAATTAAAAAACTCGCCATTGATCTCTCCAACGACGTCTTTAATTAGAGCGACTTCAATTTTACTTAGAAAAATTCCAATCAGTGCTTCATGGCTGAGGTAGTAACCACGTCTTTTTAAACGCCCACCCCAGGAAAATAGTTAACGCCGGCCGAGGTCTCATCGGGCAGAGCAAGCGGGATGATAGCCAAGAACCCGCCAAAAACCAAAAAAACGCGGTACCAAAATTATTTTGAACCGATGTGAAAAAACCGCCTTTCTGGCGGTTTTTTTGTTCCTCCCTCCCAACGAGCCGCAAAAACTCGCGAATCAAAGGCGAATTGGATAGCCCTACTCAGGAGACCATGATGGGCAATTTTTGGAGTTCGAACCGCGCTTTCTGCAAAATATAAAAAATTGACATAGCGCCAGAGCAATGTATTATTCGCATCTCTCCCAAGTTCAGTTGCCATTTTCACAAGGGTAGTTGCCGGGCCGCAGCCAGTCCCGCCCGGCCATGCCGTCGGTGATCGGCGAGCGCAGCCTTGCCGCCCGGTCGGCCGGGCTCGCATAGTACCAGTCGTATCCCTCCCCGGCCGCGATCTGGCCGCGCATGGCCGCCGCGTCGTCTGCGAGGCGAAAGCCGTCCGGATTGCCGGTGATCGCATCGCCGTCGCGCCAGTCGGAGAGCGGCATGTAGTTGTCGATGCCGATCGCATCGATCGCCTCGGACGCCCAGAGGGGATCGAGGTTGAAATGCACCTCGCCGCTGCCGTCCGCCGGATGGTAGCCGAAGTATTCGCTCCAGTCGGCGCCGTAGGTCAGCTTCGTCTGCGGCCCGACGATCGGGCGAACGTCGGTGGCGAGGTCGCACAGCGCCTCGACGAAGGCAAACGCGCCCGCCCCGTCGCGCACCTGCGTCAGCCCCCGTAGTTCGGAGCCGACGATGAAGCCGTCGACGCCGCCCGCGGCTTCCGCCAGCAGCGCATAGTGCAGCACCATCCGCCGGTAGACTTCGCCTGCAGTTGGGGAAGTCCGTATGCTCGAACAGATCGATATTCATGGCGTCGCCACCTACGTGGGACCGCAGCAAACCCTGGTCGGACTTCGGCAGGTGAATTTCATCTATGGTGCAAATGGCTCTGGGAAGACGACGATATCCCGGGTGATCGCGTCACCGGCTAACTATCAGTCCTGCAGCGTGCGATGGGCGCAAAATCTGGCTCTCGAGTGCCTAGTCTATAACCGAGACTTCGTGGCGGATAATTTCACCTCGCGGATGCGAGGTATCTTCACCCTTGGCCAGCAAGACGCCGCGATTATCGCGAGGATCGAGAACGCAAGACATGAGGCTGCGACGCTTCAAGACGATATCAATCGTAGGCGTGCCGTCCTTGAAACTAAAAACACAGAACTCGACGAACTCAACAACAGCTTTCGGGAAGAGGGCTGGAAAACGAAACTCAAGCACGAGAACGTTTTCAAAGAAGCGTTTCAGGGCGTCCTGAATTCGAAAGAGAAGTTCGCCGAGCGACTGATCAAGGAAGACTCCGAGAATCAGGCCGAGCTGAAAGACCTAGCAGAGCTTTCCGAGCGGGCTACGACCCTGTTCGGCCCGACCAAAGCGCATGCGACGCTTCTGCAAGCCCCCGATGGTTCTCGTTTGGTGGAAATTGAATTAGCTCCGATTCTCGCCAAGAGAATCGTCGGAAAGGAAGACGTAGATATCGGTCCCTTGATCAAGAAGCTCCGCAACAGCGATTGGGTGAAGGCAGGTCTTCAGTATTTCCATGACGACCGCTGCCCGTTCTGTCAGCAAGATACCGATCACGCATTCCGCGAGAAGATTGACGAGTATTTCGATGAGCAATACCAGGCGGAGATCGACGTGATCAGTGGCCTAATCGAGAGGTACACGGCACTTTCAGATGCCGCCCTCACACACGTCGAAGCTTTGATCTCTTCAGGTTCCGATCACCTTGACATTCCCCTAATTTCCCGATTGCACGATACTCTCCAATTGTCATTAAGCCACAATGCGCAGCACCTCGAGAGGAAGAGGAAGGAACCCAGTGCTGCGGTCACGCTCGAGCCGGTCGCGACGATCCTCAAGGAAATCGAGGACGCAGTCGACGCCGCAAACATTGACGTTCGGCGTCACAACGATCTCGTAGACAATCTCGCGACCGAGCGCGCGGCGCTGGCAATGGACGTCTGGCGGTACATTCTCGAAGAAAACTGTCTTCTCCTAGCAACCTACCGCGGACAACGCCAAAATCTGGTTTCGGCTCAACAAGGTCTAAGCCAGAGCATCGAAGCGAAAACAGCTGAACAAAGGACAAAAGTCACGGAACTGCGCGAGCTTGAGAAGTCCGTCACCAGCGTCCAACCCACGGTCACGGCGATAAACCAGCTACTCACATCATTTGGATTTAGAAACTTCAGGCTGGCTACTGCGGGCGAGAATGAGGTCTTCTACAAGATAGTCAGGTCGGACGGCTCGGACGCGGGAGAGACTCTGAGCGAGGGGGAAAAGACGTTCGTCACCTTCCTCTATTTCTACCACCGCATCAGTGGAAGCATGTCAGAGTCGGGTACGAGGTCCAATCGCATCATCGTATTTGACGACCCCGTTTCGAGCCTTGATAGCGACATCCTGTTTGTCGTCAGCAACTTGATCCGTAGGGTCATCGTGCGGGCTTGCGATCCGACCAGCACGATCAAGCAGGTGTTCGTTTTGACCCACAATATTTACTTCCATAAGGAAGTGACTTTCGACCCCCAGCGGACGGGAGAGCGTCGGGCATTCGAGACGTTCTGGGTTGTCCGAAAAGGCACAGGGCATTCGGAACTGGTCAGCCACGCCACCAACCCAGTGAAGACGACTTATGAGTTGTTGTGGCAGGAAGTCAGGGACGAAAATCGGTCCAATCTAACGATCCAGAACACCCTCCGACGCATTCTGGAGAACTACTGACCTGCCACTGAACTTTCATCCAAAGGCGATTAGAGTTTCGGCGTTTTTTGATACGCCAGTTGGCGCGGTGTGAGCAACCGGTGGCAACGCGA
>NZ_JACIEE010000007.1 GCF_014196765.1 Mycoplana azooxidifex | reverse complement strand
GGGTCTGTCGTTCTGGCACTATCTGGGTGACCGGCTGGGGATTGGCAGTCCGGAGGTCATACCCCCGCTGGCCACCCTGATCGTGGCACGAGCCTGAGAACTTTCCTCCTTCGCGGACCTGGCAACGTCAACCTGCTTATGACGAGATCAACGAGCTTCTGCTGTACCGGTCGTGCTGCAAAGTCTCCCCTCCCCTGTCGTGCATGACAACGACAGATCGCGCCAAAGAGAGCGCTGCGATACACGTCACATCTGGCAGCATTGCCTCCTGCGTCGGCACTGCCACCGAATCTGCCCCACTTACAGATATTGTGCGTTCACGCTCGGCTCGGAACGAGTGGCGTTCCCAGGAAAGACGGTCACCGTCTTCAGCCCGATGTGGCCGCCTTGCCTCCAGGCCGGCATCAAGAGCAGATTGCCATTCGGCTCGCCCGGAACCGTGATGTCGTAGTGCGGTCTTGGCGGGCTCTCGGCACCCTTCAGGAATGCGACCTTCAGGGCATCGACAAGCGGCCGCCATTCCAACCGCCGGGTCACGTCCGCATCGGTGAAGTTGCGGACGGCCTCACGCATCTTTGGTCTCGGCAAGGCGGAATGTCGGAAGCGGATAGCGCCTCGCGTCCTCCGGTGGCAGCACATCGACCGCGAGACCGCTTGCGACCTTGTCGCTGTCTTCGCAAATGATGCGTCCAAGGAGCACGGCGCCTTCCACGAGCGCAATCTCCGCCAGGATGATCGGCACCTCCTCATTGAAGGCAGGATGGTTCGGGCGATGCACCAAGGCGTAGGAAACAATCCTTCCCCTCCCCGATGCCGGAACTGAAATCAGATCCGCAGAACCAGTGTAGGGGCACATCGGGCGAGGATAGAAATAGGGTCGGCCGCCCACTGCTGCCTGCTGCAGAACGATCCTTCCCTCGTTCCGCCAGGTAGCGACGAATTCTCTGTTGTCTTGGTCCTCGTGCGGAAGCGGATAGTCAAGGCCCTGGTTCATCAGATAGTCTCCAGAATGATGCTGCTTGCGGAAAGACCATGGCCGTAGCCGACCATGCCGTAGCCGGCGACCAGCCCGCGGCGGGCCCTTGGCCATCTGGCGGCCGCCGCCCTCGCCGCGCAATTGGCGCACAGCCTCCGTCCTGGCCTGTAAAGAGGCAGGTGATCGGCATATTTTGAGACCATTACTGCTTGATGCAGATCACTTGCTCCATCATTAACGATACGTATCATGTATCGATAGTTAGCCATCTTAATGAACGTCCTTGCCATCTCCAGCGAAAATCGCTATATTTCAAGCTCGATTTCGAGTGAGGAAGACCGATGTCCGAACCGCAACTCTCCGTGCGCAGCGCCAAGGCCCGTGATCTGGCGCACGCGCTTGCCAAACGCACCGGCCAGCCGATCAACAAGCTGGTTGAGCAGGCGTTGGAGCATTTTGAGCTGGAATTGCGGCAGTCGCCGTCGCGCAAGCCGGAGGATGTGCTTTGGGACCTCATGGCCGAAGGTCGCCGCGCGGTTCCTGCCGGAGCGACATCGGCGCACGACGATTTTTATGACGAGAATGGCTTGCCAGTATGATCGCGCTGGATACCTCGGTCATTCTGGCTATGTCGCTGGCAGAGCCGGAGGCTGAAACATTCAAGTCAATCGTCGCTCGAGAAACGGTCACTATCGGATGGCCGACGCTCCTCGAAGCCCGGATGGTGCTGACAGGTAGAGGATTTCCAAATGCAGCGGCTATCATTGCTCAGCTCGTCGAACTGTCCAATGTGAGCGCAGTCACCTTCGGCGAAAGGCACTATCACGCAGCCGAGCAAGCCTTTGAACGGTTCGGGAAGGGGCGCCATCCGGCGGCATTGAACATGGGCGACTGCTTGTCCTATGCGGTTGCCGCGGTCGCCAGGGCGCCCCTCCTGTTCAAGGGGCATGATTTCGGACAGACCGATGTCAAATGCCATCCCAGTTCGGCAAGCGGATGACTGCAGCATTCTTCGACACGGAACATGGTGATGGAAGACAGGGTGAGATTTGCCCTTGAGAAATTGCTGAACGTCGCCCATGAGGACACCGGCCAGGGACGGCGGGGGGCGAATTTCCTGCTCGCTTGGTGGAACGCCGAAGTGCATGGCGGTTTCGATATCACCGATCTTGCCAATGTCGATCCTCACATTGGGGCCATGGCGACCGTCTACCCCACCGACTATCGCGCGGAAATCGAGAAGATCATCGAGCGCTGGCGTCCGCAGACGGAAAAGGCGTGATGGCAAGCGCGCGTGCAGGCCAACCGTGCGCGGAAATGCCTGAACACGCGGTCTGACGCGCTAAACCACTGGGAGCGCCGCTGAGATGGCTGGATACCCCAAACCACCGAAGTCGCAGACCGACGCGGTTCTCCACCGCTCGGAACAGTTGGACACGCTCGACGCGATGCTGCCGTTCGACCGGCGTGATCAACTCGCTGTCCTCTTGACCGACGACGACGTTGCTACGCTGAAACAGCTGGCCAAGGAAGGAATGGGCGCGAACACGTTGCGCGCACTCGCCTCCGACCTCGCCTATCTCGAGGGCTGGTGTGTGTTGGCCACCGGCGCTCCCCTCCCCTGGCCCGCCCCCGAGGCGCTGCTGCTGAAATTCGTCGCCCACCATCTCTGGGATTCCGGCCGTCGCGAAGACGATCCGGCGCACGGGATGCCGACGGAAGTCGAGATGGGTTTGCGAAGCCAGGGACTGCTGCGCGTCGACGGGCCGCATGCGCCGGCAACGGTGCAGCGGCGACTGACCTCCTGGTCGATCCTGACGCGCTGGCGCGGTCTTGCCGGCGCCTTCTCCGCCCCATCGCTGAAGAGCGCACTGCGGCTGGCCGTCCGCGCCACCGGGCGGCCGCGGCAACGCAAGAGCACGAGCGCGGTCACCGCCGATGTTCTCGCCAAACTACTCTCCACCTGTGCCGGCGACCGGCTGGTCGACATCCGCGACCGCGCCATTTTTCTGACCGCCTTCGCCTCCGGCGGCCGGCGGCGCTCGGAGGTCGCCAACCTGCGCGTCGAAGATCTGATCGAGGAGGAGGCGGTCCGTACGGAGCCAGACGATCCAACTTCCCCTCCCCTGCCCTGCCTGGCGATCCGCCTCGGCCGCACCAAGACGACAGGCCCGGAGGATGACGCCCGGTCGCTGATGATCGGCCAGCCGGTCGACGTGCTGAAACGCTGGCTGCAGGAGGCACGGATCGATGGTGGCCCGGTGTTCCGGCGCATCGACCAGTGGGGCAACGTCGACCGCCGCGCGCTGACGGCGCAATCGATCAACCTGATCCTGAAATCACGCTGCGCCAAAGCGGGGCTTGATCCGCAAAAATTCTCCGCCCACGGCCTGCGCTCCGGCTACCTCACCGAAGCCGCCAATCGCGGCATACCCCGGCCGGAGGCGATGCAGCAATCGCAGCACAAGTCCCTAAGCCAGGCCGCGTCTTACTACAACAATCCCGACCGCAAGCGTGGCAGGGCGGCGCGGTTGGTTGTCTAGTTTCTGGTCTGGCCTCGACAACAGCTTGCGCCATTCCATCGCTGTCAGAAGCGAAATTGCTGCTATCAGATATCAACTGTCTAGGACGTTGAAGCCAAGACCATACCGGGAGGATCTCCGGGGACAATCTGGATACAATGACCACAGGGCAGAGACCTGCAGACGGTAGGGAAAGGGCGGTGCAAAGCTACTTCAAGGCAGGTTTTGCCGAGGCTCTGTCGTCAACGCAGTGTAGCTTGCGGCCGTTCCGCAAAGCATCTATTGGCAATTGCAATTAATGCGCAAAGGAGAAACGAGTTCAGCGGGAGGCCCGAGTTCGTTGTTTGCCGTTGACGGAGTAGTTTAATGCGGAAGAGGGGCGCCGATCATGCAGCACTTGGGCCAGGATCGTCATCGTAGGGAACTCCTGCCTGCTTTGAGCGCGGTCGAAAATTCAAGACCTGAGGAGCATGATCGACCAGCTCTGCTTGGTTGCATTGGCGTTGTTTCGACCGTGCATCCGCCTCCGGCTGAAAGATGATACTTTGGACCGATAGCGTTTCAGGTTCCGCGCCCTCAGCCAAGATCTCGATTGTTTCGCCGACGCCTAATCCAAGTAGCGCCAAGCCACGCATTGTCTGGACCGATATCGCCAAGCTCGGAAGCCCATCCGCGGGGTCGCGAAGAAGAACATGCGGTCCCGCCACGGCTCCGTTGATCGTGTAGAGCACCTGCGTGTCGAGCGTGACGACATCGCCAGGTATGTCTTCTCGGAAGAAGACGTTTGAATGGTTCAGCTTCTCTCTCAGCAGCGTCGAGAAGGCAGACGGCCTTGCGTTAACGCTTTCGAGCAAAGACATCAGCACGTTGGCGTCTCCAGCCGTTAGCTGGCAAAAGGCTTCCCTGGACATTGAGGTCTCCGATAGTTGCACATTGGACCGAGGACTAGCCCCGGATCCGATGACTGGACTGGCCGAGCAAACTCGCGACAAAAGCCAGCTCCAGATGAGGGTCGGCAGCGTTGTACAAAGCGGACGCGAGGTGCGCCCGATGTCTAACGAAACCAGATTCGAATAGATCGGCGCGGACGAACTTGTCCGCCCCGCGCCATGTTGCTCTCTATCATGGCTCGCGCGGCGTCCGCCGCTGCTTCGGGAGTGGGGTAGTGGGATGGAAGAACGCCATCGAATACAGAAGAGCAAATGTGTGCCATCTTGCTTAGGTGATCGTAGTGAAGTTGAACATCGATAGGACTGTCGGAAACGTTTCTCTCGAATGCAGCAAATGTCATAGCTCTGCCTCATCTTGGTATCTGGGATTGTATTTTCGATAGTTCATGAGATCGGAGGGTAAGCTTTGCTGATAGCCCCAGATGCCCTCGAATCCGTCGGTCCGAATATGGCCTGTATTTGACGTTGAGGCTGGTGAAGCACGCGTTTGAGCACAAGGACTGCGGGTACTTTCCGCAGATCTAGGATTGCGCAATTGCCTTCTCGCAAGCCGAGAAGAGACAAGCCTATCTCGCTCCGCAGCGGAATAATTCCCTGAAAGGCTCTCAGTGGATGGACGAGGTCCACGAGGAACGCGGATATCGGAACACCATCGCCCAGCCGAAAAGAAATCCGGCTGTTGATGGTGACGACATCGCCGGGAACCTCTGTGGTTACCGCATGAGCTTCGGTCAGCTTGCGTCGAATTGTTGACCTGATGCGGTGGGACACCAGAGGATCGTCAAGTATCGTGTGAAGGACGCTGGCGTCTTCGGCAGCGAGTATGGCGGGTGGATGGGCAGCAAGCATCGTAGGTCTCCTGTCGGATGTTCGTTTGGCAACAGGAACTCCCTGTGCCGACCACGACGGATGCGGCACAGGGCTACGGGCCTGCGGTGAGGCAACCTCCTCTAGGCTTTTGCTGTCTGCTATTGAGCGAGTGCATTGGGTCCTCGGCTATGACAGGGCTCAGAGTGCTATGCCGGCCATACGATCTTCGGCAACGCGCACTACCGCGAGATCGTTGGTTTGGCCGTTGCGAGAGAACCACTCGCTGCGATGCCCCGGGCGGAGTCCCAGGAGCGCCACTCCGACGGGCGTCAGCACCGAGATCCTTCCCGCATCTGCATCGACCTCATCCGGACAGACAAGCGTGATGGTGCGGCGGAATGCGCCTTCGACATCGAAAGTGACCTTGGATCCTATCTGGACGGTGTCCGGTGACACTTGACCATCCGCCAGGACGCATGCGTGTTCCAACTTTTCGACCAACTCAGCGGCGACGTCGAAGTCCTTCGAAATTGCAGCGCAGGCAAGCTTAATGAGCGTCGAATAATCCGTTGCCCCAATAACAGATAACGGTCGCTTCGAATGGGCAATACTGTTGGGCATCGGTCGCGATACCTCCGGTGCGAGCATGGTATTTCCATGCCTGGTCATTGTTCTGGAAGATTGTCGCACACGTCAGCCAACGTTGCAGGCTGACCGCTTTAGCCCAGGATCCGACGGGCGACAAAGGCCGGACCCGGGTCACTATCCTGCGATAGGGCAGACCCGGAAGGCACCGAACGGATGTATGTCGCGGTTCGTCAACATGACTACAAGATTGCCCGCAGGCACCAGGAAGTCAAGCCATGCGACCTGGTGCCGCAGGCGTGAGCGTACCCGCAGCACCCGTTGACGAAGGCGTCCTGACCGCTTGCAGTCAGATCACGCCGAGTGCATCCATGGCTTCGGCCACCCGCACGAAACCTGCGACATTGGCACCAAGGACGTAGTCCCCTGGCGCCCCATACTCCTCGGCTGTCTCAGCGCAACGATCGTGGATCGCTTCCATGATCGTTGCAAGACGCGCCTCGGTTTGCTCGAAAGTCCAACTGTCACGTGAGGCATTTTGTTGCATCTCCAGGGCCGAAGTCGCGACCCCTCCCGCATTGGCAGCCTTGCCCGGTGCGAAGAGGATGCCAGCGTCCTGAAAGATGCGGACTGCCTCGGGAGTGGACGGCATGTTCGCCCCCTCGCCCACAGCCACGACGCCATTCTTCACCAAGGCACGCGCGTCCTTTCCGGTGAGTTCATTCTGGGTCGCGGACGGCATCGCCACATCGCATGGAACGTCCCAGATGGTACCGCCTTCGACGTAATGGGCTTTCGCGCCCTTGAGCCTCGCGTACTCGCTGATCCGCTCCCTCCGAACTTCCTTGATCTCCTTGACCAGGTGAAGATCGATACCGTCCTCGTCGACCACGTAGCCATTCGAGTCAGAGCAAGCGATGATCCGGCCTCCGAATTCGGATACTTTTTCCATGGTGTAGATCGCAACGTTGCCAGAACCGGAGACGGTTACGCGTTTTCCCTCGAAGTCCAGGCCCTTGGTTCCGAGCATACGCTGAACAAAATAGGTCGCCCCAAAGCCCGTTGCCTCTTTCCGTGCACGCGACCCACCATAGAAAAGGGCCTTCCCCGTGAGGACGCCAGCTTCATAACGATTGGTAAGGCGCTTGTACTGGCCGAACATGTAGCCGATCTCCCGGCCTCCGACCCCGATGTCTCCGGCAGGAACGTCCGTATACTCACCCAGATGCCGATGAAGTTCGGTCATGAAGGACTGGCAGAACCGCATGATCTCGCCGTCCGAGCGCCCCCGCGGATTGAAGTCTGAACCGCCCTTCCCGCCACCGATCGGCATGCCTGTCAACGCGTTCTTGAAGGTCTGCTCGAAACCGAGGAACTTGATGATGCCGACGTTCACCGACGGATGGAACCGGATGCCCCCCTTGTAGGGGCCGAGAGCCGAGTTGAACTGAACCCGGAAACCACGATTGATCTGGACTTGTCCGGCATCGTCAACCCATGGCACTCGAAAGATAATCTGGCGTTCCGGCTCGCAGATCCTCTCTATGAGGGCGTTTTCGGCGTAACGGGGATGCTTGGCTATGACGCGCCCGAGACTTTCAAGCACCTCGCGCACCGCCTGGTGGAACTCGAGTTCACCGCCGTTACGCCTCAAGACTTCCGTTAGGATTGGTTCCAGCTTCTCATCGACATTCACAATGTTTCTCCTACCACCGGGTCGCCTCAACGCGACCGGCGCGGGGGCGCAATAGCCGATGGGATTGAATAAGTGAACAGGGTTTTCCAGCACCGTGACGAAGGATCGCACATCGTTACTTCATGATGCCCCGCTCGAACCTTGACTTCTTTCTTTTGCATGGCATCATCTCCTGCCATGTTGAAGCTCTTGGATTTCCATAGCTGTTTTTTCTGCCGAGAGTGTTCCATCGAAGGACACTAGCCCGGGTCCTTGACTGCTGTCGCGCACCTGAACCCGGGGACTGAACCTTCTTCTCCCGTTCCGCGCGACTACTGCCGACATTTGATCCATCTACTGGTGCGTGGTCCTGAAGGGCTGTGCAGAAGGGCTTGAACTATGGAAACGAGACTCACCAATCAGGATAAACCGCATATCGTGCTTCGCGCGACCGAACATTCGCGCTTGACGTCGCTCGCTCTGGCGGCACCAGGCCGGGACCTTGACGTCGCGGACGACTTGCTGGCCGAGTTGGAGCGGGCTTCGGTCGTGTCGGACGACCAGTTCCCGACCACCGCGGTCGGGATGGGCTCAACGGTCACATACGAGACGGAAAGCGGTCATTGCCGGACTGTCACCCTGTGCTATCCCGGCAAGGCCGACATAGAGCGCTCCATGGTCAGCGTACTAACGCCCATCGGGGTCGCGCTCCTCGGAATGGCGCCGGGCCAAGCTATCAACTGGAATGGACGGGACGGTCAGATGCATCGGCTGACGATCAAGTCGGTAGAAGTCACCGCGACTTCACGCGCAGTCTGAACCGCGTCCGCGTCATGTAATCTCTCTGGTGCAGGAACGTTGGTAGTACTGTTAGCGCGCCGGAAGCGCGGCGGCGCGCTTTGGCCATGCGCCATGCATGGCTAAAGCGTCATCTCTTCGGCACGATCCGGCAACCGCGCGCCTGCGACGTCAGCATGTGCGGCCGCACCGGTGTTTTCGCCAGGGTATCGCGCCACCCGGATACAGACTTGGGACGAATTTGGGGCGCCCGCCGTCTTCATAATCTTGGATGGCGGTCACGGTATTCCTCAAGCCACCATGTCGTAGAGGAAGCGCAGGCAGACGGTCATCAGGAAGAGGCCGAAGAGCAACTCGAGTTGGCGCTTCCCCAGCCCATGTGCCGCCCGAACGCCGAAACGGGTGGTGAGGAATGAAGTCGGCAGCATGAGCAGAAAGCCGAGAAGCGATACATAGCCGAGTGCATCCGGCGGCAACCCCGTCTTGCCCCAGCCGGCGATGACATATCCAATGGCCCCGGGTATCGAAATCAGCACGCCCACACCCGCCGACGTGGCGACCGCGCGATGGATCGGCGTGCCGAAGAGCGACAGGATCAGGTTCGAGATCGCCCCGCCGCCGATACCCATCAGGGAGGAGAGGAAGCCGATCATCACGCCGAAAAGGCGCATCAGGCCTGCTCCCGGCAAGGTGCTTGCAACGTTCCAGCCGGAACCGCGCAACATCCGCACCGAAACCACGCCGGCGACACCGATGAAAACGAGCTTGAACACCCAGGGATCGGAATAGCGCGCGACCACCGAGCCGATGCTCACCCCGAGCAGAATCGGCAGCGCCCATTGCCGGAGCGTCTTCATGTCGATCGCACCGCGCAGGTAATGGCCGCGTGCCGATTGCAGGGACGTCGGCACGATCAGCGCGAGCGAGGTGCCGACCGCAAGCGGTATTCGCACCGCATCATCGACGCCAAGAAGGCCGAAAGCCTCGTAAAGCACCGGAACAGAGACAGCGCCCCCGCCCACCCCGAAAAGGCCGGCCAGGAAGCCGACAGCGGCCCCCGCAACGAGAAGCAGGCCGCCAAGGGCCAGAAGTGTCTCCAGATCGAAAGGCATGGTGATTGGTTCCGGCTTGAAATGGGAGGGTCAGACGCCTGACATCGTCTCTTCGTAAATCTTCAATGTGAGCAGGTACTGCCCTTGAAGGGCGTCTACGGCCCGCGCAATGTCGCCTGCCAGCGCGGCGTCGACGATTTCCTGGTGCTCATTGACGCTGCGTCGACGCGGAAAGCTGTTCGCCATGGAGATGAAGCGGTACCGCTCGCCGAGCAGCATGAGTTCCCCGGCAAAACGCAGGAGATGCTGCGAACCGCAGTTGGCGATCAGCGCTCGATGAAAGATGCGGTGGCGCTCTTCCCACAGGCTGTTGTCCGGCGCAGACATCCCCGGTTCCGTGTGCTCGAAGTAATGGATAGGCGTATTCCGGAGGCGGTGGTTGGCGAGGATCACCCCGTCCTCCCAGGCCTCCGTCCGGTTGCGGATCGATTCCGCCAGGGCCTTGCCCTCGACCCAGCAGCGGGTGTGGACGATATCGCGGAAATCCTCCAGCGAAATCGGCGGCACGAAGAAGCCGCGCAGATCTTCACGATCCACCAGCCGCTCGGAAGAAAGGCGATTGAGCGCTTCACGCACCGGATTGGTGCCCGCCGAATAGCGTTCGGCAATCTGGTCGATCAGGAGCTTGTGGCCAGGTTCGAGCACGCCCCGGACGATGTCTCGCTTCAGGGCGTGATAGACCGTCGTGGCCGCTGTCTCCTTCTCGACCCGCCGCGGCACAACGCGGCGGGGGGCACTCGTGCGGGTCGTCATCGGCTTTGACTTCCTATCCTGTATGCTGCGAAACTTGGCGCCTACGTATCAGCGCCGGTCGTCAATACCCGTGACCGAAGCGCGATGCCAGAAGACAAGCTTGCGCTCGAGGACAACCACTGTCCAGAACACCAGAAAGCCGAGGACGCTGAGATACAGGATCAGTGAGAACACGCGCGGTGTCTGGAGCTGGCTTGCCGCCACGCGGATCAACTCACCAAAGCCCTTGCCGCCGCCGAGGAATTCGGCCGTGATGGCACCTGCCATCACGCCGACCGCACCGATCTTGAGACCGGTGAAAATCTGCGGCAGGCCGGTCGGGATCTTCATGCGAAACAGGGTCTGCCAGCGGCTTGCGCCGAGCGTCCGGAAAAGCATGCGTGCATTCTCGTCGGCGGCGTGCAACCCCGCCGCCGTCCCCACCACGATCGGAAAGGTGGCGATGAAGGCAGCCAGCGCAACCTTCGACGCTATGCCGAACCCGAGCCAGGCCAGAAAGAGCGGCGCGAAAGCGACCTTCGGCATGGTGTCGATGGCGACGAGATAGGGCAGAACGGCACGCTCGCCGAAGGAGGTCTCTCCCACCAGCACACCCAGCGAAAAACCGATGGCGACAGCGAAGAAGAAGCCCCAGAGCACTTCCTTGGTGGTCGTCCACAGTGCCGAGAGCATGTAGCCGCCCGTCAGGATATTCTTGCCGACGAAAACGATGTCACGCCCCACTTCTGCGGGAGACGGCAGGATGATGCGCGAGGCCACCTCGAAATGATGGACCGCCCACCAAACGACAAGGACGGCGAACAGCAGCCCCGCCATGGCGACGACGCGCGGAATTCGATCGATCCAGGCGACCTGCTCGCTCCAGACTGTTTCCGGAAAGGTGCCCGCTTCGACGGTGACGGGGCGGCCGAGGACGCGGGGCGCGGTTTCTGCATCGAAAGATCTCATGCCGTCACGGCCCCTTCATCCAGTCGGCTGCGGATATAGCGCACATATTCGCCGAATTCCGGCGCGGTCATCATTTCAAGCGTCCGCGGCCGCGGTAGGTCGATATGGACCGCTTCGAGGAATTTCCCCGGGCGCGGCGACATGATGTAGACCACGTCGGAAAGCAGCACGGCCTCCGGGATCGAATGGGTGATCAGGAAGGCGGTGGCGTTGCGCGAGAGGCAGATGCGCTGCAGTTCGATGTTCATGAAATCGCGCGCCAGCTCGTCGAGTGCCGAAAAGGGTTCGTCGAGCAACAGGACCTGTGGCTCGGTAATCAGCATCCGGCAGATCGAGGTGCGCTGTGCCATGCCCCCCGAGAGCTGGCGCGGATAGACCTTGTCGAAGCCCTTCAGTCCGACCAGTTCGAGCAGGTCCTGCGCTTCCTTGCGGCGCGCCTCGGCGGCGGCCCTGCCGTCACGGATGCGGATCGGCAGCAGCACGTTGTCCAGGGCAGTCAACCATGGAAACAGCGTTGCCTGCTGGTACATCATCCCGATTTCGCGCCGCGCGCCGAGAACGGGCTTTCCATCGAGGATGACGCTTCCCGTGGAAGGCGGGGTCACTCCGGCCATGATCTTCAGCAACGTGGACTTGCCGCACCCCGACGGTCCGATCACGGACGAAAAAGAACCTTCGCGCAGATCGAGGTCGACGGGGTCGAGAGCGCGGATACGGCCGAATCCGAAGGATTTCGAGACATTGCGGAGCTGATAGACCGGCCGGGCAAGGGATCGCCCGACCGTTTGCTCCGCCACGGGAGTGGCGCTTTGCATCATCTTACTTGGCCGCGTTCCAGGCTTCGACGAACTGGTTGGTATAGGCGGCTTCTAGATTGTCCAGCGGCTTCTCGAGACCGCCACTCGCGACAAGGCTCTCCTGCCACTTCACCCAGGCCCCCGGCGGCATGTAGCCGAACGGATCCTTGGAATCGACCGGCAGGGTTCTGCCCTGGATGGCAGTGAGCAGCGCACCCGCAAAGTCAGGGTCCTCGCTTTCCTGCGGGTTGCCGACGGCAACGTGCTTCAGCGTCGCTTCGCGGTTGGCCGGGTCGAGGCCGAATTTCGTGCCCCTGACCAGGGCGCGGCCGAATCCCTCCACAGTCCCGGGATTGGCGTCGAGAAACGCCCTGGTCACCGCCCAGCCGTTGCCGAAGTAGTCGAGATAGGGTTCGGGCGTGATTTCGCGCAGCGGAATGCCGCGCGACGAGATGATGGCCGCATCCGCCACGGCCGCCGCATAGGCGCCGACTTCCTTGTTGAGGAAGGCCGCGACCGCCGTACCGCCGTCGCCGATAGCAAGAAACTGATAGTCGGCACCGTCCTTCAAGCCCAGATCGTTCATGATGCCGCGGGTAAAGCCCACTTCGGCGCCATCGGCCGTGCCGATGCCGATCGTCGCGCCCTTGAGATCCGCAGGGACCTTGGCGGGCGATTCTTCCGGCACGACGAGGCCGAAGACGGAGCGGCTGAAATGGTTGTAGATGAAGACGACGTCTTCGCCGCGGGCGCGTGCGGCCAGAAGCGGCGCCGGGCCTGGCTGGCCGATATGTCCCTGGCCGGAAGCAAGCAGCTGCAGCACGGACGCGGAGCCGTTCACGGCTTCGACCTTCACGCTCAGGCCTTCCTCCGCAAAATACCCCTCTCCCACGGCGACATGCAGCGGATAGACGTTGATGGCAGAAGGGTTGGGCACCACGATGGTCAATTCCATGACCTCCGCCGATGCGGGCGCCAATGCGCTCATCGCAAGCAGAAGTGCCGCGCCCATGCGCTTTATTCCAATCATATCTTCCTCCCTGAAGGGCTTCACGCCCGTAGCGACCCCCGGACCGATACGGTGATTTGGCCGTCCTGCCCGGCATCAGACCGGCTCCTCTTCCGGCTGATGAGGGAAACTTGAAGCATACCTTATTCGCTGTCAATCATGAAATAATGTATGATTGCTGTTGATTATGAAATCATACATGCTAGCCTCCAATGGCGGCCAAGCCGGCTTCCTGCGTGAGGAGCGCGGTCGGGACCGGTCGCAATATTCACCGAGGAGGAGACCAGACCGCATGAGCAGCCACGTCATCGACGCACCGAAAGCAGCCACGATTCCGGTCGTCGGCAGCGACAAGACATTCCCGGTTCGCCGCATCTACTGCATCGGCCGCAACTATGCCGCCCATGTCGAGGAGATGGGGGGAGACGCCGATCGCGATCCGCCTCTGTTCTTCCAGAAACCGACGGATGCCGTCGTCAATAGCGGTGCGACGATCCCCTACCCCACGAAGACCTCGAACTACCACCACGAGGTTGAACTCGTCCTGGCGATCGGCAAGGGCGGTCGCAGCATTCCCGAAGCCGAAGCTCAATCGCATATATGGGGCTATGCCGTCGGCCTCGACATGACGCGTCGCGACATCCAGGGCGGTGGCCTGCCGTGGGAAATCGCCAAATCTTTCGACCATTCCTTCCCGGTGGGGGCGATTACGCCCGTTTCCGAAACCGGCAGGATCGACAAGGGGCGGATCGAACTCACGGTAAACGGGAAGGTGACGCAGGAGTCCGACATATCGCTGCTCATCTGGCGTATCCCGGAAATCATCTCCCGTCTCTCGGAATTCTTCGAACTCCAGCCGGGCGACATCATCCTGACCGGCACGCCGCACGGTGTGGGACCTGTGGTACAGGGCGACAGGCTGGTCGCGACGTTCGCCGGGCTCGCGCCACTCGAGATCACCATCGGCGCCGCGGCCTGAACCGATGGGCGAGACTACCGATCTCGCCCAGATCCCGCCGGGCCTCCTGGATGAAGTGGCCAGCTTTGGCACTGCCACGCTCCATGAGGCCGCAGGCCGGATCGGCGCCTTGCCGGGCGCCATCGCACCCCTGGATCGTGGAATGAGGCTGCGGGGACGGGCTTTGCCGGTCTTTTCACCGGCCGGCGACAATCTCGCCCTGCATCACGCCATCGCCCTGGCGCAACCAGGCGACATTCTGGTGGTCAGCCACGGGGGCACGCTTTCGCACGGCCCCTTCGGCGACATTCTCGCCCTGGCGGCACAGGCGCGCGGCATTGCGGGCCTCGTCATCGATGGCGCCGTTCGCGACAGCGACAGTCTTATTGCGATGAATTTCCCGGTTTTTGCGCGCGGTTGCTCGATCCAGGGCACGATCAAGCGCGATCCGGGCACGGTCGGCGTGCCCGTGCTGATCGGAACGGTCACCGTTTACCCCGGCGACGTGGTGATCGGCGACGCCGACGGCGTCGTCGTCCTTCCGCCCACGCAACTGGCGGCCATCCACGCCACCGCCCTCGACCGTCTGGCCGCTGAGGCCGACATGCGCGAGCGGATTGTAAAAGGACACCTGACCCTCGACTTGCTGGGATTGCGCGGCCTATTGCCGAAAGACGGTTAGCCAGCGCTTCACAATCGCACTCGCTGGTGCAAAGTGTTGATTTCCGCTAGGAACTGGCCCCAGCGTTTCCACTGAGAATTCTCAATAGAAACATCTGGCTGCGCTGGTCAGTTCCTGGCGGAAATCAACACACTCTGCCTTCGCCGTCCATTTGCATCGCCTTCGGGCGATCGCACGTTGGAAGGCCGTAACCGGAACGACAGCATGATCCGGGCATCCGACCGAAAGTCCCCTTTGCAGACATAACCTTACATCACCGGTGTTGGATCACGCATGTTGCGCCGAACACGGCTGGGTGCTTCCGGCTGCTTTATCGCGCTGGAGGCGGGCGCGTAGTAGGCAATGGCGCGGTTTTCCCCGCGCACGACAAATGTGCGCGATGGGTCGCCTGTCAAAGTGCCGATACTTGCATACTAGTCGACTACATGTTAGCTCTGGCGACACTTCAAACGATACAAAAGGGGGTTGATATGCGTCAGACGTGGCGGTGGTTTGGTCCGAAGGACCTCGTCTCGATCGACGATATGAGGCAGGCGGGCGTCGAGGGCGTCGTCTCCGCGCTCCATCATGTGCCCACCGGTTCCGTCTGGACGCCTGAGGAGATCGCCGAACGCCAGCGCGTCGTCGGATCGATGACGGACGGTGCGCCTTCCGGCCTTGCGTGGGAAGTCGTGGAAAGCCTTCCCGTGTCGGAAGATATCAAAAAGCAGAAGGGGGACTGGAGGGCGCATATCGCCGCCTGGAAGGAAAGCCTGACGAACCTCTCCCGCGCCGGGATCGAGGTTATCTGCTATAATTTCATGCCGGTCCTCGACTGGACGCGGACAGATCTCGCCTATCGCCTGCCTTCGGGCGCCACCTGCATGCGCTTCGACGTAGTCGATTTCGCCGCCTTCGACATCCACATACTGGATCGGCCCGGCGCTGCGGAGAGTTTCCCCGATTTCGTCGTGGAAGAGGCTGCGCGGCGTTTCGCCGAAATGGACGACGACCGTCGTCGCCAGCTTGCCGGCAATATCGTTTTCGGTCTGCCGGGGGCCGCGGAATCCTTCACGCTGGATGACGTGCGGGCTCATCTTGCGGAATTCGACGCCATCAGCGGGGAGAGCCTTCGCACGCATCTGGTCGATTTCCTTTCCGAAGTCGCGCCGCTGGCGCAGGAACTCGGCGTGCGGATCTGCTGCCATCCGGACGATCCGCCGTTCCCCCTCCTGGGCCTGCCCCGCATCATGTCGACTGAGGCGGATTATCGCCGCGTCATGGAGGCGGTCGACCTGCCGGCAAGTGGAATCACGCTTTGCACCGGTTCGCTCGGCGCGCGCCATGACAACGACCTGCCCGGCATGATGAAGCGGCTGGGAAGCCGCGTGCACTTCCTGCACCTTCGCAATGTCCACCTCGAAACCCCGCATTTCGGCGGTTCCTTCTATGAGGCGGGGCATCTGGAAGGCGGTACGGATATGGTGGCGATGATAGACGCGATCCTCGCCGAGGAGCGCGCCCGCAAGGCCGCGGGCCGGGTGGACTGGCAGATCCCGATGCGCCCCGACCACGGACAGGACATCCTGGACGACCTGAAGCGGAAGGCGCAGCCCGGCTACCCGGCCATCGGGCGCCTGAAGGGGTTGGCCGAACTTCGCGGAATCATGACCGCCCTGGACCATCCGGTCGTGCACGGTGCGGGCAAGTGAGGCTCTCGGCGGCGGCGAAGCCCATACCGGAATATCCGGCGCACTGGCCCGGCTATCGGCCCGAAGACGCGGGAACTGGAATCGTGCATCTCGGGTTTGGTGCCTTCGCGCGCGCCCACATCGCCGCCTATACCGACGGTGCGATCGCGGCCGCCGGCGGCGACTGGCGGATCATGGGGGTATCGCTCCGCGGCGAGGACGTGGCGAACGTTCTGAACCCGCAGGACGGCCGCTACACGTTGATCGAACGGGGCGAGAAGCCGGAGGCGCGCGTCATCGCATCGATTGCGGACGTCATCGCCGGCAGTGGCCTGAGCGGCCGGGTGCTCGCGGCAATCTCGGCCCCCGGCTGCCGGATCGTCAGCACCACCGTGACGGAAAAGGGCTACGGCCTCCTGCGTAGCGGTGGATGCGATGTCAGCCATCCGGCCGTTGCCGCCGATTTGCTGAACCCTTCGTCCCCTCGGGGTGTGCTGGGCCTGATTGCACAGGGCCTTGCCCTGCGCTTTACGAATGGCCTTGCGCCGTTCGTCGTACTTTGTTGCGACAATCTGCCGGAGAACGGCCCGCTGCTGAGGGCGGCGGTGGTCGACTTCGTCCGCCGCACACATGGGCCCGCCCTTGCCGACCGGATCGCGGCCGAGGTCTCCTTCCCCGCTACGATGGTCGACCGCATCACCCCGGCGTCGACGGCGCGAACCCTTGCGGATGCCGCCGCGCTGGCCGGCTACGAGGACCGCGCGGCCGTCGAGACGGAACCTTTTAGCCAATGGGTGATCGAGGACAATTTCCCGTCCGGCCGCCCGTCATGGGAAAATGCCGGCGCGCTTTTCGTGCCGGATGTCGCGCCCTATGAGAAGATGAAACTGCGGATGTTGAACGGCAGCCATTCGATGCTGGCCTATGCGGGCTTCCTGAGCGGTAAGACCTATGTTTGCGACGTAATGGCGGATGCCACGCTGAACAGGCTCGTCCGCCGGCATATGACGGCCGCGAGGTCGACATTGCCGACGGTCGCCATGGATCTTGAAGCCTATGCGGCATCGCTTTGCACGCGCTTTTCCAATCCGGCCATCGCCCACGAGACACGGCAGATCGCCATGGACGGCACGCAGAAACTACCGCAGCGTATATTCGCGCCCGCCCTCGAAATGCTCGCGCGTGGCGGTGACCTCGCTCCTTTCGCCTTCGCCACGGCCGGTTGGATGCGCTACGCGCTGGGCCGGGACGACGAGGGGCGCTCCTATCCGCTGAACGATCCGCGCGAGGCAGAGATTCAGGCCGCACTGGCGGGCATCGGGACGGAAAGCCCTGCGGCGGTCTTTTCTACGCTGGCCGCGATACCCGATTTCCTGCCCCAGCCGCTTGCCAAAGGGGAATTCGCGGATGAGACGACCCGGCGGCTGGAACGGATGCTGTCGCTCGGTATGGCGAAGGCGATCGCGGCGGAAGCCGAATGACGTTCCCGCCGTATGCAGGCGGGAAAGACCAGCGTCAAATATCGTTGATGATGAGATCCGGGTAGCGGGCGGAAAGCTGTTCCGTCACCTTCAACACCTCCGAGAGATGGTCGCGGACCGCTTTCTCTGCGGCGTCCGGGTCGCGTGCGCGGACGGTTGCGATCATCTCTTCATGCTGTGCAATCAGGATCGCGACAGGCGTCACGTTCGGAAGGCTGAGGAAGCGCAGCCGGTCGAATTGTGCTTTCTCGCGTTCTAGCACGGTCCAGATATCGCCCACGGCTATTGCGTCGGCGAAGGCCCGGTGGAAGGCGTCGTCGGCATCGGTGAAGCGGATGGAATCTTCGCGGGCCTCATGCTGACGCGTGATGATGGCATCGAGTGTCGCCAGCACCTCGGCAGACAGACCGTCAATCGCGGCCTTGCGGAACACGGCGACCTCGATGGCTTCGCGTACGAAGCGTGCGCGCCGCACGGCGCGCAGTGAGATCGGGGTTATCAGAGTGCCGCGTTGTGGCCAGACCTTGACCAGTCCCTCGTCTACGAGTCGCAGGAGCGCCTCGCGAACCGGCGTGCGGCTCGTATGAAAGCGACGCGCCAGTTCATTCTCGGAAACCTTGACACCGGGCATCAGCCCCAGAGTGATGATCTCGCTACGAATGATGCCGTGAATGTCGTCGACGCTCGCCGGCATTCCGGCGACGCCCCTGCCAAGTCGGCCTTGTGTCGGCATGCCGCTCATCCGTCCCACCCGAGATGGCTGAGGAAGTCGCGGGTGCGGGTCGTCTGCGGCGCGTCGAAAATCTGCTCAGGCCGTCCCTGCTCGACGATCTGCCCGTTCGCGAAGACGACCACGTGGTCGGCGACCCGCCGGGCAAACGTCATTTCGTGCGTCACCACCACCATCGTCATGCCGTCATCCGCCAGCCGCTTCATCACGTTCAGCACCTCGCCGATCGTTTCCGGGTCGAGCGCCGATGTCGGCTCATCAAAGAGCATGACTTCAGGTTCCATGGCAAGGGCACGGGCAATAGCGACGCGCTGCTGCTGGCCGCCCGACAGGTTGGCGGGATAGTTGCTCGCCTTTTCGGAAAGGCCGACCTTGGCGAGCAGGGCTTCGGCCCGCGTCCGCGCTTTTTCTTCGCTGAGGCCGAGAACGGTCATCGGGCCCATCATGATGTTGCCCAGCGCGGTCTTGTGCGGGAACAGTTCGAAGTTCTGAAACACCATGCCCATGCGCTGGCGGATGAGCCGGTTCTTGCGCGGGTCCTTCGAGAGCGGCATGCCGTCGAAATAGACCTCGCCCGAAGACATGGTCTCAAGGCCGTTGGTGCAGCGCAGCAGCGTGGATTTTCCCGAGCCGGACGGGCCGATCAGGCAGACGACCTGCCCGCGGCGCACTTCAAGATTGACCCCGGCGAGCGCGACGAATTCGCCATATTGCTTTCGTACGTCGCGGTATTCGATCACGACGTCGGGAAGCGTGGATCCCTGCGGAAGTTTGGCAAGCGTGTCAGTCATTCGGTGACCCCGTATTTGCGGTGGATCCAATCCACGATCTTGGCCTGCGGATAACCGAGCAGCCAGTAGATGGCAGCCATCGCGGTGAGCATTTCGATGACCCGGAAGGACTGCGAGCGGATCTGCAGCGCAGTATGCGCCAGGTCGCCCACGGCAATCACGGAGACCAGCGAGGTGTCCTTGAAGAGCGTGACCCAGGTGGTCGCCAGGATCGGCAGCACCCGGCGCCAGGCCTGCGGCAGCACGATCTTGCGGAATGCCTCGCCCTCGCTCATGCCTAGCGCCAGCCCCGCTTCCGTCTGGCCCTTGCGGATCGAGCGGATGCCCGAGCGGAACGTTTCCGAATTATAGGCCGTATTGTTGAGGACAAGCGCCACCAGGCCGGTGAGGAAGGGCGAGAAGCCGACGCCGGTGAGGATGGGAAGCACGTAGAAGGCCCAGTAGACGACGAGGATGATGGGAACGTTCCGCATCAGTTCGACATAGGCCGTCGCGAGCGCGGACACCGGCTTCAGCCGGGATTCCCGCAATAGCGCGACGACGATCCCGAGGGGAACGGCGAGCACCATCGTCAGGACGGTCAGGGCGATGGTGACGAGCGCGCCTTGCCAGAGAGCCCCCATGCTTTGCCAGATGATGGACCAATCGAATGTCATGACCGCCCCAGGAAGGAAACGCGGCGATAGATCATGTCAATGCCTCGGGTGAGGGGGAAGATTACAAGGAAATAGAGAATCATCACCGTGGTGAAGACCTCGACCGGCGCATAGGTCTGGCCGGCCACCGCGTCGGCGCGGCGCATGAGTTCCGGCACGGCGATGACGGTCGCGATGGCCGTGTCCTTGACCGCGAGAGACAGCAGCGAACCGAACGCCGGCAGCATTCTGACGACCGCCTGCGGCATGACGATCTTGCGGAGGATCTGCGCGCGGGTCATGCCGAGTGCCATGCCGGCGCGCACCTGGCCGGGGCGGACCGACTGGATGCCGGCCCGCACGACCTCGGCCACATAGGCGGCAAGGTGGGCGGAAAGCGACAGAAGGGCGGACCAGAAGGGCGGAAGGTTGAGGCCCGTTGCGATCGGCAGGGCGAAATAGACCCAGACGAGCACCACGAGGACCGGGATCGCCCGCATCGAGTCGATATAGAAGACGATGATGGCGCTCAGCCAGCGCGGGCCGTAGAGCCGCCCGAGGGTAAGCAGAGTGCCGGCGAGCAGGCTGAGCACGGTCACCCCGGCGGCAAGCAGGAGAGTGACCCCGAGCCCGCTGAGAAGAAAGCGCCAACTGTCCAGTACGGCGGAAAGGTTCAGTTCCATGGTATTTCTCCAAAAGGAGCGCGGCCGGCGCGATCACCGGCCGCAGTCCGTCGTCGCTTACATGTTGGCGACTTCGGCTTCCTCTTGCGCCTGCAGTTCGGGAAGCATTTTTTCGGCGACCGCGCGCAGCCATTCCACATATTCCGGCTGGTTCTTGTCGACGGCGAGACCGATCTCGTTCACCGCCTCGGTGCTGTCCTGGCAACTGTTTTCGCGCGGCAAAGCCTCGAGGCCCTTAACCTTGCGTGCCAGCGCGACATAAGGAATGCGGTTGATCGGCGCGACGTCGGCGCGGCCGGCCATGATCTCTTCCACCGGGGCGGCCGTACCGGCGCTGGTCACGCCGCGCAGGGTAGCCTTCGGGAAGCGCTCCTTCACCCAGTTCTCCTCGCCGCCGCCCGTGAAATAGGCGATGGTGACGTCGGGATTGTCGAAGTCGTCGACCGACTTGGCGTTGGCCACCTTCGGATTGGATGCCTTACCGAAGACGCAGAGCGAGGTGCGTGAATAGGTGATGAAGTCCACGACTTCCATGCGTTTCTTCGTCATCGATAGCGGCGAGATCGTCATGTCGACCTGGTTGGCGGCCAGGACCGGCACCTTGGTTTCGTGGGAGACGGCAACGGGAACAAGCGTCACGCCCAGCTTTTCGGCATAGGCGATCGCAAGGGTCCATGCCGGGCCGCGCCAGGGCTCGCCTGCGCCGGTGGTGTCTTCCACGAGCCAAGGCGGGTTGGCCAGCACGCCTACGCGCAGTTCGCCTGCGGCCTTGATCGCATCGATACGCGCGCTGGCGCCGGCGGCGGGAACTTCCTGCGCAAAGGCAGCGGATGCCATGAGCGCCAGGCCGGCGGCGACACTGGCGACGATGCGAAGCTTGCTGAAATGAATCATATTCCTCTCCCTATAAGGCCTGTCGGGTCCTCCCCAGGCGCTTGATGTTTTCTAGTATACAAGATGGGCTGCAAAGGCAAGTCACAGCGGAAAGATTCTGGCGGTCATGGGTATCTTTGGAACCGCACCGGCCGTACCGGAGGCGGTCGTCAAGATCCAGTCTCGGTGCCTCGCCGCTCGGATTCAGCCGCCTCTCGGCAGTGAGCCAGCCGCTCGAAAGAGGATGGGTTGTGCAAAGTTTGGATTGACCATCTTTCGATGGCAAGGCAACACTTCAGTTCGCGGCGAGGCAGGAGGAACGCGATGAACGAGCCAGATCGGTGGCGCCACATGGCAACCGCGCCGAGAGACGGCAGTCGGATCCTCGTCACGGTCCGCTCGTCCGAACAGGGGCCCGCGGAAGTCGACGTCGCCTACTGGTCGAATGGCGATCGGTTCGGCGCAGAAGGCTGGCGCGCCTCTGATTCCGCCCCCGGCTGCATCGTTGAATATGCAGAACCGGAACTGAAGTGCTGGATGCCGATGCCCTCAGCCAATCTCAACCGCGCTTCCGCGCCCTCCCCTTGGGAAGGCGACGACGACCGTCAGCTTGACGGCTCGGGAATCTAATCTGACGAAGATGGTCAACTGGATCGAACATACCGGGGGAGCGTTCTAGGCGCAGCTCCCCGTTTGCATGCCACCTAAATTGGAGAATGAAGCGATTCCAGTTGGTCCGCGTTGCGTGAATAGACAAGGAATTTGAATAGACGCTGCTGCAGCCGCAAAAGGCATGGTCATTCTTTCAGGCGCGATGTTTCAACAACTCGAGTACAACCCGGAACGCAGCCGAAAGCTGTCAACGGCTTGGACATCAAGTATCTGGCAGAAGGTGGGCACCAATCGCGCAACACGCGCACCAGACTACGCTCCGCCAATGTGACCACCCGATCCTCAATCACGATGCAGATCCCTCCATCCCATCGACTCTGCCAGCCTCGGGAATGGCCGTTTGGGCCCCCTTGGCGAGGCAGGCGAGCGAGCCCGCGACAGCCGCGCGCCGCATCGCCGCCTCGAGGTCGAGGTCCTGTTCGAGGCTGCCTGCGAGATAACCGCAGAACGTGTCTCCGGCGCCGACCGTGTCGACAGGCTCGATCTTGAGGCTTTTCGCCTGAATGATCTCGCCATCGTGGATCGCGATCGCGCCATCGGCCCCCAGCGTCAAAACGAAGGTTTGACCGCGCTCCCGATGCAGGCGCAGCAAAGCATCGCGGCGTTGGCTCGCATCATCGAGCTTTGATCCGACGAGCAACTCGAACTCGGTTTCGTTGCACACCACGATATCGGCCAACGCAGCCAATCGCGGGACGTCCGCCGTGAACGGCGCGGTATTGAAGATCGTCACGACACCTTTTTCGCGCGCGGCTTTCATGGCGTAGCCGACAGTGTCGGCCGGGACCTCCATCTGCAGCATGAGGATGTCGCCCGCCGTCATGGCCGCGATAGCGTCATCAGCCATCTTACGCAAACGACGCGTCAGTCAATGAGGCGTATGGTGCAGCCAAGCGTGACGTTATGCTGGCCGTCGAGCACCGACCCCACAAGCGTCTCAAATTCTCATCTGCCGCTGTGACAGCGAGAGAGGACGTTGCAAGGTTTCCGATCAACAGGAAGTCTGCAGCGCTACATCTCCGGGATGCTCGCCAGACGGCCTCCGGCGCAGGGATGCCCCGATTGCGCAATCTGGATCAACGGAAATAGCCCGCCTCCTTCCAGTCGAGATTGAGTGAAGTCTTGCCGATACCCGGATTGAAGGAATTGGTGGGGTCGAGTTCCCGATAGAAATCCCTTAGGCTGTCTGCCGCCTCGTAGAGATGACCGACATTGTGCTCGGCCGGATACTCGGCTCCGCGCGCCTTCAACAGCGAAAGGATCGCGTCCTTCACCGCCTCGCAATCTTCTCCTTTCTTGACCAGGTATTCCTGGTGCAGGACGTGGCAGAAGAAGTGGCCGCAATACATGGTGAAGTCGATTTTCTCGGTGATTTCCGGCGGCAGCTTCTCGAACCAGTCGAGTGTGCTGCGCGGCAGCGCGATGTCGAGCGCGACGATGTCCTCGACCGTCTTCGGATTGACCGCGCGATAGCGCACGATCGCCCCGCCGACTGCAAACCGGTTGAGAAACGCGGCCTGCCCTTCCTTCTCGGTACATTCGAAATAGCCGCCATGCTGCGACGGAAAGCGGGATTCCAGGTAGGCGCGCGCTTCGTCGATTCCCCCATCGCCCATCTTCAGCAACAAATGGTGCTCGTAGGCGTCGCGAAAGCGGTTCAGGCGTTGCGGAAGATGATTGGGCCAGAGATCCGAGAGGAATTGCAGAATCCGGTCGCTCACAGCCCCCCCCAGGCGCAGCTTCTCGCAGATTCCGTCAAAGCGGCTTTTCAAGGCGAAGGCGAGCGGAACCTTGTCCGTGCCGAAAGCCTGGATGAACAGGAACAGGTCCTTGCCATGGCGCTTGCTTGCATCGAAGGCGGAACGGTGCATGTACTCGCCGGCAATCGGAAGGTTCTCGAAGCTGCCCAGAATGTCGCGCCTGATGGTTTCGAGTTCGGCAGGATCGTTGCTGCCGATGTAGAAGACTTGCGTATTGTCGTCGGCCGCAAAGGTGTCGAGCCTCAAGGCGAAGACCGCGATCTTTCCTGCAGAGCCCGACGCCTCGTAGAGGCGCCGCGGATCGGCGTTGAAGCGCGCAGGCGTGCTTGCCGAAATGTCGCGTACGTGATGGCAGTATTCGTGGTCGGAAGCCTGGAGATGCGGCGATGGAGCGATATCGGAATCGGCAACCCTGCCCTCGTCCAGCCTACCCAGGATTTCCTCGGGCGTGTCGCCCAGGTCAATGCCCAGATTGTTCACGAGCTTGAGTTCGCCGGCCGCATCAATCCTGGCAAACAGGGCGAATTGGGTAAATGCAGGACCGCGCCGGATCAGCGAGCCGCCGGAATTGTTGCAGACGCCGCCGGTCACCGAGGCGCCGATGCAGCTCGACCCGATGACGGAATGGGGCTCGCGTCCGACCGGGCGCAAAGCCTTCTCGAGCTGGTCAAGCGTGACACCCGGCTGCGATACGACTTGCACGCCCCCTTTCAGGAGATCGAGCCGGCGAAGACGCAGGGTATTGATGACGACGACGGGTCGGTCATACCCATCCGCAACCGGCGTCGAGCCGCCGGTCAGGCCCGTATTGGCCGCCTGGAGGATAACGACCGTCCCTGCCCTGTGGCACGCCTGAAGCACGCGCCACATCTCCACGAGCGTGCCCGGCTGGACGACCGCGAGCGCATCCCCGCCTCCGTAGCGGTAGCCCTGGCGGAACCTCCTCGTTTCGGTATCGCCTGTCAAAACATGACGCCGGCCGGCGACGGCGCGGAGCTGATCGAGGAAGTCGTTCATGGATTCCGGTTCTGATTGCGCATCGTGCCGGCCGCGGCCACCCTTTGAAAAGGGACAGGAACGGTCGTCATTGACGACGGAAATGTCAGGCGAAGTAGCGTACACGGATAGCGTCGATCGCCACGGCGATAAAGATCATGAAGCCGCCGATCATGCCGACATAGAACGAAGGCACGTTGGTGATCGCCAGACCGACCTGGATGACCGTCAGCAGGAGCACGCCGCCGAGAATGCCGACGACGTTGCCGCGCCCCCCGAACACGCTCACGCCGCCGATGATCGGTGCCGCGATGGCGTAGAGCAGGTAGCTTGAGCCCTGGTTCGAGGTAATTGCCATCTGCCAGGACGCGAGCAGGAAGCCGGCGACACCTGCCAGGAAGCCGGCGATCGTATAGGTGATGATCTTGACGCGATCGACGCGAATGCCTGCCGAGTTCGACGCGAGCGGATTGCCGCCGACGGCATAGATCGAACGGCCGAGAACGGTCATCTTCAACAAGATGCCGACCAACCCGAGCGCAAGAACCAGGATAAGCGGCATCACGGGCCATCCGTCGATGCTTGCCTGACCGATCCAGACATAGCCGTCCGAGAGGTTGGTCAGCGTCTTGCCCTGCGTCAACGCAAGCAGCGCGCCCTGCAGGATGATCATCATCGACAGGGTCTGGATCAGCGACA
This sequence comes from Mycoplana azooxidifex, assembly GCF_014196765.1. Taxonomy (GTDB): domain Bacteria; phylum Pseudomonadota; class Alphaproteobacteria; order Rhizobiales; family Rhizobiaceae; genus Mycoplana; species Mycoplana azooxidifex. The sequence continues at coordinate 435,075 of NZ_JACIEE010000007.1, read as the reverse complement.
CCATGCGCAATTTGGTGATGCAAAGGCCGTTGAAGAAGCCGATCAACGTGGCGACGCCGACCCCCACGAGCATGGCCAGGAACCACGGCATGCCCCAGTCCGAATACGCAAGCGCACCGATGGCCGACGAGAAGCCGAGATTTGCAGGGATCGACAGATCGATTTCAGCCACGAGCAAGGGCAATGCGACGGCAAGACCGAGCATGCCCAGAACCGTCGCCTGAACCATGATGTTCTGCATGTTCATGACAGTCAGGAAGAACTCGTTGAACATGCCGAAGCCGAGGATAAGCGCCACAAGCCATATCCAGACCACGTTATGCAAAATCCAGCCGACTACCTTGTGCATCCCCACATTCGTCTGGCCGGTCGTTTCCTTCGGTGCGGTCGTCGTCATCACAGTGCTCATTTTTTCGTTCCTCCACCGATCCTCGATCACGCCTGTGCGAGGCGGCGCAGGTTCTCGGTTGCTATGTCGTCGCCGGTAACGGCCTCATGGATGGCACCGTGCCGGAACACGCAGACGCGGTCCACGGCGCGAACCAGCTCATCAGTATCGGTCGATACGATGATGACGCTGACGCCGGTCTTGCTGAGGCCGTCGATGATGCGCAGCACGTCCTGCTTGACGCCGACGTCGATGCCACGGGTCGGCTCGTCGAGGATCAGCAGCCGCGGCTCCGTGGCAAGGACGCGTCCCAGGCATACTTTCTGCTGATTGCCGCCGCTCAGCGTGTTCACGACGGCTTCGGCGTTTGGCGCCCTTATACCCATGCTTGCGAAGTAGCCATCGCAAAGGCTCGCCTCCTGGCCGCGCTGGACAAAGCCGAATGACGCGCGGCGGCCGAGGGAGGACAACGCGATGTTTTCTGCAATGGAAAGATGGCCCACCACACCGTCCTTGCGCCGGTCGTCCGACAGATAGGCGATCCCCCTGTCGAATGCGGCCTGTGGATGACGGGGCAGGCTTTGCCCCGCGTCGCCGGCAAAGCCGATGGTGCCGGATCTCGCTGCATTCAGCCCGAAAATGGCCCTGGCAAGCTCCTTGGCGCCTGCGCCGGGCAGCCCGGTGAAGCCGACGATCTCACCCCTCCTGATATCGAGTTCGTCCAGGTCGACATGATGCGCAACGACATTGCGCAGGCTGACGGCAACCGGTTCGCTGGCGAAAGTTCGCCGCTCCCGCTGGAACAGGACGAGGCCGCGCCCGAGAACAAGTTCCGAAAGCTGCTCGGAGGTCAGCGACGCGACGTCCTCGCTGCCACCGGCCAGCGAGCCGTCGCGCAAGACCGAGACGGCATCGCAGATTTCGAGGATCTCGTCGTTGTAGTGGGAAATGAAGATGAACGTGACGCCGTCGTTCTTCAGTTGCCGCATAAAATCGAAAAGCTGGCGGCGATCAGGAACCGTCAAGGCCGCGGTCGGTTCGTCCAGGATGATGACCTTGCCGCCGGAGAACATGGCGCGCAGGATGTTCAGCTTGCGGCGCGCGACGGCGTTGAGCCTGCCTGCATTCACATCGGGGTCTATGCCGGACCCCTTGAGCATCCGCGCCGCATCCGCCTTGAGCCTGCCCCAGCGCACGAATCCGCCGCTGGACGGCCAGATGCCGAGCATGAGGTTTTCGGCGGCAGAGATGTGATCGATGATCATCGGCTCCTGCGTCACCAGGAACACGCCTGCCTCCTCCATGGCGCGGACGTCGGCGTTTGCCACTTCCTTGCCGTCCAGGTAGATGGCACCGCTGCTCGGCGTTCTCTGCCCGGATATGATCCCGACCAGGGTGCTTTTGCCGGCTCCGTTCTCGCCAAGCAGACCATGGATGCTGCCACGGCGGATGTTCAGGCTGACGGACCGCAGAGCATAGAAGGCGCCGTAGCTCTTGCTGACGTTCTCGACGCGCAGGGCGAAATCGGTACCGGAGCCTACATCGGTAATTGCGTCTGTCGCTTCATGTTTCATCGTCTGGCCGGTCATTGCGACTGTGCTCCTCCCTTGTCCCGTCGACGGCTGAAAACGCCGTTGCTGCCCGGCCGCCATGTACTGGCGGCCGGGCAGACATCACCTCGGTCAGGTGTAGGGAACGCCCCACTCCTGCTCGGCGACGTAGCCCCAGTGACGCTTGTCGGAAGCGTTGTCGCCGTTGATGATGAAAGGAGGGATGATGAGGGTTGGCCCGGTGGCACCCTCGACGATCTCGCCCTTCTCCCAGAAGTACTTCTTGTTCTCATAGGCGCCGAGCGGCACCGCCTCGCCTTTCATGGAGTGCTTTTCGAGCATCTCGACGGCAATTTCGCCGTAGGCGATCGGATCCTGCGAAACGCAGGCATCCATGTAGCCTTCCTGAAGCAGCTTCACGGCGACCGGTTCGCCGTCGATCGTCACGAAAATCACGTGACCTTCCTCGCCCGCCTTCTTCCAGCGGCCCTTCTGCTGGAGGGCGGTGGCGATGCCGCGCGCCGGCGAGTCGCTGGGGGCATGGACCGCATCCAGGTCCGGGTGCTCCGACAGCGTCGCGAGCGTGACCGAAAGCATCTGGTCGAGCTGACCTTCGGTCGGACGGCTGATATAGGTGATATCCGGGTGCTTGGCGAATTCCTCGTCCATACCTTCCTTGCGCTGCCGCCACGCGACGCTTGCCAGTGCGCCATAGCAATTCAGCACCTTGCCGCGGGGACTGCCGTACTTCTTGGTCAGGCGATCGATGATCTCGCGGGCGGCCATGACGCCGCCAAGATGGTTGTCGAAGCTGACGGTGATGGCGACGTCGCCGCCATCGGCCGGCGTGTCGATGATCGCAACCGGAATTTTCTTCTGGTTGTAGCGGCGGATCGCGCTGACGATCGCCTGGCTGTCGATCGGATCCGCGACCAGCCCCACGGGCTGCGACAGCATTAGGCTCTGCCACTGTTCGAGCTGCTTGGTATTGTCGAAGTTGGCGTTGGTCGACTGGAACGACCATTTGCGGCCCTCGACGGCGCGCTTGACCGCCTCTTCCTCGATGACGAAGAAGTAGTAGTCGAGGCTCTTGTTGCTGAACGGCAGGAACATTCGGTCCTGCGCAAACGCCGCGCGGCCGGTGGCAGCGCTCACTCCCAATGCAAGGCCGCCAGCCAGCACCTGACGCCGGTTCATTCTGAATTCATTACCCATCCTAACCTCCCTAGGTATCGTATATAGTTTCACTACATTTGACGCTCAAATGTCAAGCCACTTCCGCCCGGAAGCCAAAAACTTTGTCGGAAGACATCGCTTCCTGGCTCAAATATGGGTGGAATACCTGCATCAGGGTGCAGAAATGCCGCTGATTCAATCAGCATTCACGCGCCGCGCAGAATTGAAGTTTTACTACATTTATCGCATTTTGACGTAGGAGCTGCCATCGAAGCATCCGACGACCATTCCGGCGGATTCGCGTGTGAAAAGGCCGTTTTCCACCACCCCCGGTATCCGGTTCAGCTCGATCTCAAGCGGCGCCGGCTCGACAATTGCGCTACATTTGCAGTCCAGAATGAAATTGCCGCTGTCGGTCACCACAGGCTGGCCGTCGCGCATGCGGCGATAGATGCTTGCCTCGATACGGTGTTCTTCCAGCACGCGCGCCACCATCCGCTCCGTCTGCTTCCAGGCAAACTGGACGACCTCGACCGGCAGCGGAAATGCGCCGAGCCTGTCGACGATCTTCGTCTCGTCGCAAACCGTGATCATCTGCCTGGACGCGTGCGCGATGATCTTTTCCCACAGCAGGCAGGCACCGCCGCCCTTGATCATGTTGAACTGCCGATCGATCTCGTCCGGACCGTCCACCGTCAAATCCAGTTCGCCGATGTCGTTCGGGTCGGTGATCGCAATCCCGACCTCGCGCGCGACGTCGATCGTCGAACGGGACGTCGTCGTGCATGTCAGCTTCATGCCGTTGGCAACATGCTTGCCGAGCTCGCGGACGAAGAAGTGCGAGGTCGTGCCCGACCCCAGGCCGAGCTTCATGCCGTCACGCACGAACTCCTGGATGACCCTGCGGCCCGCGATTTTCTTGGCTTCATTTTGCTGTTCGGACATTTCTCTTCCTTGGTGATGGCCCGGAGCTGCGAAGAACAGCGCCGCTTGTCTGGTAAGTGGGGGTCAAATCTTGTCCGTCAGCCACGAATCCAGCGCCGGCAGTTGATCGGGGAACTCACTGCCGCTGGAGACGGCAATCGCGGTAACAAGCATGTTGATGACGAGGTGATGGTTCAGGCGGGAGGCGAGCGGCGTCAACAGCTCCGTCTGGTCGTAGGGAAGCACCGCGATCAGCGCGTCCGTCACGCGGGCCAGAGGACTCTCCGCCGCGGTGACCGACACGACACGCGCCCCGCCGGCGCGCGCCGCAATCGCAAGCTCGACCATCTGCTTCGTGTGGCCCGACTGGGAAAAGATCAGGGCAACCTCGCTGGGACGCGCGCTTTCGGCATGCATCCACTGCTTGTTCCTGCCAAGGATCGCAGCGCAGCGCATGTCGAGGCGCTGGAACTTGTGCTCCGCGTCGATGGCAGTCACCTCCGATATGCCGCTCGCGTAGATCCCGGTCCACGTTGCGTCACGCAACAGCAGGGCGGCGCTCTCGATTTGCTGGGGAATGAGGTCTTCCAGGGCCCGCTGGATGGCATTCAGGGAATTGCGGCACGTTTTGCGCACAATGTTGTCGATGCCGTCATTCGGAACGATCTGCTCATAGGCAAAGGGCGCAGAGGGAACCAGGCTCTGGGCGAGCTTCAGCTTGAAATCCTGGTAGCCCTCATAGCCGAACCGGCGGCAGAAACGCATGATCGTCGGATCGCTGACGGAGCATGTTTCGGCAAGCTTCGCCATGCTCATGTGAATGACCTCGCCGGGGGACGCATTCACGAAGGTCGCGATGCGTTGCTCGGCACCGCCCATACTGTCCATTTCCTGGAATATCCGCTGCAGCAGGCTGATGGTCATGCGGTCGCCCCCCTGACGGTCGTACCCTGCTCCGTGGACGGCGGACCGTATGCCATGAGATCGGAGATCCGGGTCAGCCGCTGCTCGGGCCCGACATCGACATCGCCGCCGCCACCCCAAGGCACGACGAAGAAGGTCGCCCTTGTGGCTTCCGCAGTAGCCTTATCGACATTCGTATCGCCGACATAGGCCCAGCTTCCGTCAGCCAGGCCCATTCGGTCGGCAACGGCGAGAAGGTGTCCCGGATCAGGCTTGCACGCGGGAACGGCATCCGCCCCCAGCGCAACCTCGATGATCCCGTCGAGTTCGAGGATCTGGAGGATCTGCTGGGTGAGGGCATGCGGCTTGTTCGTGCAGATGCCAAGTCGAAAACCGGCGTCCCGAAGGCTTTGCAGGTCCTCCCGGACATGGCTGAAGAATCGCGTCCTGCTGGCCGGATCGCGCTGGTAGTTTTCGATGTAGCCCTTGACCGCCGCATCGACGGTCGCGTCATCCGAAGGAAGACCCTGGTCGATCAGGATATCCTGCAGCAGGCGGCGCGGCCCGTTGCCGATGAACGTCTCGACATAGCTCACATCGAGTTCCGGCCAGCCCTGGGATGCCATGTAGACATTGACGGCGGCGGCGATGTCCGGGGCACTGTCGATCAGCGTGCCGTCGAGATCAAAGATCAAAGCCGAATAGTGTTTCATGGGCTGCCCCGTCCTCGGATTGGTCCGGATGTCATTGTTCAGTCGGCGAATGCAGGATCCGCCAACGCGGAGAAGCTGTCGGAAAGCGCGGGGTAGAGGCCGCGGTAGATGTGATGCGCCTTGCGGTAGACATCGCGAACGGAGCCGTCCGCGTGCTGTCGCGTGAGCGCCTTCAACGTACCGGAGGCCGCCGTGGCGTCGGACCAGGCGCCGATGCCAACGCCTGCAACCAGAGCAGCGCCGAACGCCGCCCCTTCGGCGGCACCCTCGGTCGTTACGACATCGCAATCGAACATGTCGGCCTGGATCTGGCGCCACAGGCTGGATTTCGCCCCGCCGCCGGACGCCTTGATCACCCTGCCCTCGATTCCCATCAGCGTCATCAGCGCATGGATGTCATGGAAAGCGTGCACGACACCTTCCATGACGCTTCGCCCCACGTCGCCCAGCGTGTGCCGGGCGGTCAAGCCGACAAAGGCGCCCCGTGCAGTCGGATCGGGGTGCGGGCAACGCTCCCCGTTCAGATAAGGCAGGAAGAGCAGCCCCCGTGCGCCAGCAGGGCTTGAGGCTGCTGCATCGCAGATCGCATCGAATGTAAGCTCCTCGTCGCGACCGGCCCCCGCGAGGACCGAACGGAACCAGCCCATCGCACCGCCGGCGTTCAACGAGACACCCATTGCGTGCCATTTCGAGGGCGAGACGTTGCAGAACATCTGGATGCGCCCATCCGGGCTCGGCGTCGGCGCATCGAGCGCCGCGGCGAGGATGCCTGCGGTTCCGATCGTGGTTTGCAGCTCGCCGGGTGCGATGACGCCGGATCCGATCGTCTGGATGACGCTGTCACCACCGCCGCCGACGACGGGAACACCGGCAGGCAAGCCGAACAGCGAGGCACCCGCGGCACTGACGCGACCGGAAATCTCATGCGATTCATGGCACGCCGGCAGCAGCGACGGATCGATGTCGAGCGTCTCAATCAGTTCGGACGCCCATACGCGGCGCTTGACGTCGAAAAGACCGGTGCCCGATGCATCGGACACCTCCGTCGCCAGTTCTCCGGTGAGTACGAAGCGAAGATAGTCCTTGGGGTTGAGGACGTGCCGCAAGCGTCCGAACAGATCCGTTTCCTGGTTGCGCATCCATGCGATCTTGCCGCCCGTGTAGCCGACGAGCATCCGGTTGCCGGTTCGGCCGATAAGTGCTTCCAGTCCGCCTGCCTTCTCTGTGATCTCCGCAACTTCGGCGGCGTTCCGCTGGTCGTTCCAGAGAATGGCGGGGCGCAGGACATTCTTGTCTTTGTCGAGCGGGGTCAGTCCGTGCATCTGGCCGGACAGTCCGATGCAGACAAGCTCGACGTCACGGCGCTGCGCCATGACCTGGCCGACAGCCTTGCGCGTGCCCTCGATCCAGAGCGCCGGATCCTGCTCCGTCCAGCCGGCATGCGGCTGGGAGAACCCGTAGGTTGCCGTGCTCGTCGCCAGAACGTCGCCGTCCACCGACAGCAGGAGCGCCTTGCAACCCGAGGTACCGATGTCGATGCCCAGAAGAGCGGACGTCATGGCTCAGACCCCGACGCCGTGATAGAGGCGGACATGCTTGAAATTGAAGTATTCAAGCAGGCCCTCGCGGCCATGTTCATAGCCGATACCGCTCTGCTTGCGTCCGCCATAGGGCGCATTCATGATGCCGGCATCGACATTGTTGATCGCGACGTTGCCATAGTCGAGTTCGGCCGAAAGCTGATAGATCTCCTGCAAATCTCGGGCATAGACATAGGACGCAAGGCCGTAAGGCGTGTCGTTTGCAAGCGCTACCGCCTCCTCCAGCGTATCGAAGGGCGCGACGCCGACGAGGGGACCGAAGGTTTCTTCGCCCATGACCTTCATCTCATGCGTGCAGTCGGCAACGATGGTCGGCCTGAAGAAGAAGCCCCTGGCGAATTCCTCGCCTTCCGGCGCCTTGCCGCCGGCAAGAAGACGAGCACCCTTTTCCCGCGCGTCGGCGAGATGTTCGCGCGTTTTCGCCAGCGGATCGGCGGAAGCCATCGATCCGATATCCGCCGCCGGATTCGACAGGCCGTCGCCGATCGTCAAGGCATCGGCGGCCCTTGCAAATTTCTCGATAAATGCCTCGTAAAGCGGGCGCGCCACGTAGATGCGATTGATGGCAATGCAGATCTGCCCCATGTTGCGGAAGGAACGGCGCGTCGCCCCTTTCACCGCCGCGTCGATATCGGCGCTCGCGGTAACCACCAGCGGGCAGTTCCCACCGAGTTCGAGAGACAGGCGCTTGACGCTCGGGCAGGAGCGCTGGATATGCAGGCCAACGGCGCTAGAACCCGTGAACGCGATCTTGTCCACGCCCGGATGCTCGACAAGCGCCTGACCGACGATCGAGCCCTTGCCGGTGAGCACATTGACGACGCCTGCCGGAATGCCGGCCTCTTTCACTTTTTCAGCGATCGCAAGGGCGGTGAAGGGTGTCAGTTCAGCCGGCTTGACGATGATGGTGCAGCCGGCTGCAACGCTGGCGCAAAGCTTCCAGCCGACAAGTTCCGCAGGATAGTTCCAGGGTGTGATCGCTCCGACGACCCCGATCGGCTCGCGAATGACCTGGCTCTGATAGCCGTTCTGGTCGTTCGGCACGATCTCGCCTAGAACACGCACGGCCTCTTCGCCGTAGAAATGGCAGGCTTCCGCAAGCTTGAGGATTTCGCCTTTCGCCTCGTTGAGCGGCTTGCCCTGCTCGCTCGTCATGATATGCGCCATGCGCGCTGCATCGCCGGCGATCAGGTCGCCAAGCCTGTGCAACGCCTGGGCCCGCACTTTCGCCGGCACGCGAGACCATGTCCGGAAAGCCAACCGCGCGCTATCGACGGCTCGCTCGATCTCGTCGGGCGTCGTCGCAGCAATCTGCCCGATGACTTCCCCGCGCGCCGGGTTCACGACATCAATGCGCGCCCCGCGCCCATCGACGAACTCGCCACCAATGAACAACTTGCCACTGATTTGCGACAGCGCAACCTCAGTCATATACCCCTCCGCATGCTTACCGGTAACTGAAATCCATACTCGCGACCGACGAAAATATAGCATAACTACATACGATCAGATTGGCAATTCGCACATTGGCAAAAACTGGAAGATTCCACGGAAATTAAATTTATGTATATAAAGCAATATATTAATTAAAGCGGAGACAACCTAGGCCGCAGAAATGAGGATGCCTCCTGATGCGATTTAAAATGACTCCACCCTTTTGCGCTTGACGAAAAGCCGGTCCATTAAATAGTTTAACTACTTAAGAAGTGGAGGAGACACATGCTTCCTGAACACCATGAAAAAGCACGCCTCGTGGGACGCGTCTGGCGCGCCGACCTCAATGCCCCGTCGGTCGTCATCGTTCGCGGCGGCACCGTTCTGGACGTCACCGAAGCCGTCAAATCCGTAGCAGATTTCCTCGACCACGATCCAGCCGGTCGCTTCGACAGCCTGACGGGTGATACCCTTGGCAAGCCTGAGGACTTCGTCTTGCCGCCAGAGGACACCGGTTATGGGGCCACGCGCCACTGCCTGCTGGCGCCGTGCGACTTCCAGGCGTTGAAGGCCTGCGGCGTGACGTTCGCCAAGAGCATGATCGAGCGCGTCATCGACGAACGCACGCTTGGCGACCCCGTCAAGGCCGATGAAATCCGCAAGCGCATCGGCGATCTGATCGGCGGCAGCCTGTCGAACGTCCGGGCCGGTTCCGCGCAGGCTGCACAGGTCAAGGCCGCGCTGGAAAGAGACGGGCTCTGGTCCCAGTATCTCGAGGTGGGCATCGGACCCGACGCCGAGGTTTTCACTAAGTCGCAGCCCATGTCGTCCGTCGGCCATGGCGCCCAGGTGGGCGTCAACAAGATTTCGAAATGGAACAATCCCGAGCCGGAAGTCGTCCTGGCCGTCGACAGCAGCGGCAACATTCGCGGTGCGAGCCTTGGCAATGACGTCAACCTGCGCGATGTCGAGGGCCGCTCGGCCCTGCTGCTCGGCAAGGCGAAGGACAATAACGCGTCCTGCGCCATCGGCCCGTTCATCCGTCTTTTCGACGACGCCTTCACGCTGGAAGACATTGAAAACGCCGCGCTGACCATGTCCGTCAGAGGCAGGGACGGCTTCGAGATGTCCGGCCGCTCCAACATGGCGGAGATCAGCCGCAAGCCGGCGGAACTCGTGGCGCAGACCATCAACGCAAGCCACCAGTATCCGGACGGCTTCATGCTGTTTCTCGGCACCATGTTCGCTCCCACCCAGGATCGGGCGGAGAAGGGCAGCGGCTTCACGCACAAGGAAGGCGACGTGGTGGAAATCTCCACGCCGCTTCTCGGCACCCTGCGCAATGTCGTGACCACGTCGGACAGGGCGCGGCCATGGACTTATGGCGTCCGTTCGCTGATGCGCGACATGGCACGACGCGGGCTGCTTTGAGCACAAAGCCTCTGGCGCTCGCGACAAGTGGCTTTGCCGGGTACCCGAGGGCACATCCATCAGGTGCCGGCATCCAGCCATTCCCTGAAATCAAGAAAATCGAATCGAGTGAGACAAGATGACCTATCGTTCGAAAATGGACCTGACTGGACGATTGGCCCTGGTGACGGGCGCCGGACAGGGGATCGGGGCGGCCTGCGCCCATGCGCTGGCGGAAACGGGCGCCGAGGTCATCTGCACGGATGTCGACCTCAGCCGCGCCGAAAACACGGCAAAGGCCATCGGCGGCTCGGCCAGGGCGCGACAGCTCGACGTGACGAACAGCAAGCAGCTCAATGCGCTGGCAGGCGAACTGGCTCCGTTGGACATCCTCGTGTGCAATGCCGGCATCGTCAGCAATGTTCCGGCCGAAGACATGACCGACGAGCAGTGGGACCGCGTCATCGAAGTCAACCTCAGCGGCGTCTTCCGGACGTGCCGCGCCTTCGGGCGGCGAATGCTTGAAAACGGCCGGGGCTCGATCATCAACATCGGCTCGATGTCGGCGGATATCGTCAACGTGCCGCAGCCGCAATGCCACTACAACGCCTCGAAAGCGGGCGTTCACCACCTGACGCGGTCGCTTGCTGTCGAATGGGCAAAACGCGGCGTGCGGGTCAACGCCGTCGCGCCCACCTATATCGAGACACCGCTGCTGCATGGCCTGGAAAGCCAGACCGGCCTGGTCGATCGCTGGCTCGACATGACGCCCGCTGGCCGCCTGGGCAAGCCTGACGAGATCGCATCGATCGTCCAGTTCCTCGCCTCGGATGCCTCAAGCCTGATGACGGGCTCGATCGTGAGCGCGGATGCAGGCTATACGAGCATATAGGTGACAGCATGCCCATCGCACTGGTGCTTGAGAAAGAGGGCGAACTCTCGCTGCGCGAGATTGACTTCGATCTGACCGGGCTGCTCGACCATCCGCCGTTCGCGGTCGAGCAGTTCCAGTTCGACGAGCCGGGCATAGGAAGCGAACATGTCGACGCCTTCGGCGGCGCATTGCCGGCGTTTCTTCTGGTCGATCAGCGGCAGGTAATGCAGCGGATCGAAGATCACGTCTTCTTGCTCGTAGCTGCGGGCACCAAATCCAGCAGTTGGCGCAACTAGCCGTGCAGGTCGTCGCCGGATCGATCACAAGCGCTCCTTCCTTCGCGCTCAACACCAGGTCACTGTGCCCGGCTAGGCCGGGACCTGTGGTGTGGTGGTAGAGCCTGCTTTGATCTGCTCCAGCCGCCGGGAAACGGCAGCTGCGAAGCTTCCGTTGAGCCACCGGTCCTATCCCTAACTAATTTCGCCGCATCGGAAATATCAAGTTGATGCCGAGGCGGCTTTTTGCATTCCAGCAGTTAGCTGCCAAGTGACGGATGCGTCGCACCCTACGAGCCATTTCCCAGCCGGCTCGCCGGGAAAAGGTCACCAACGGTGTTGGGTAAGCTCGGCCGCCAGATTGCCCAGTTCTCCGGCGGCCAGGCTCGCAGTGCATCAACCGAGCTGATGCCGTTCCTGCAGGCCGTAGACCGGCGTTGCGATCCCCTCCTTTCGCGCCTTCAGTTGCAGCGCCAGGTATTGCGAGTAGTGTCGCGATTGGTGCAGGTTGCCGCCGTGGAACCACAGCGCCTGCTGCTGTGTCGGCTTCCACATGTTGCGCTGCTCACCTTCCCAGGGCCCGGGATCCTTCGGCGTATTCGAGCCCAGCCCCCAGCATTTGCCCACCTTGTCGGCGACCTCTTTTGAAATCAGGTCGGCGGCCCAGCCATTCATCGAGCCGTAGCCGGTCGCGTAGACGACGAGTTCGGCCGGCAGCGCCGTCCCATCCTTCAGGACCACGGCATCTCCCGTCAGGTGGTCGACGTCGGAGCCGGATTTCAGCTTGATCGAGCCATCGATGATGAGGTCGCAGGCCCCCACGTCGATGTAGTAGCCCGAGCCGCGGCGGAGATACTTCATGAAGAGGCCGGAGCCGTCCGCTCCCCAGTCGAGCATGAAGCCGGCTTTCTCCAGCGCCTCATAGAAGGCGGCATCGCGTTCGCGCATCTTCTCATAGAGCGGAATCTGGAACTCGTGCATGATCTTGTAGGGGAGCGAAGCGAAAATCAGGTCGGCCTTGCGCGTCGTCATGCCTGCCGCCACGGCCCGCTCGGAGTAGAGGTCGCCGAGCCCGATGTCCATCAGCGTGTCGGAGCGGACGATATGCGTCGAGGAGCGTTGGACCATGGTGACGTCGGCCCCGGCCTCCCACAGTGCAGCACAGATGTCGTGTGCCGAATTGTTGGACCCGATGACCACGACCTTCTTGTCCTTATAGGCGTCCGGGCCTGGATGCTGCGACGAATGCTGTTGCTCGCCCTTGAACCGGTCTTGTCCCCGGAACTTCGGAATACTAGCCTTGCCTGACATTCCGGTCGCCAGCACCAGTTGTTTCGGCCGGAGCACCACTTCCTTGCCGTCGCGCTCGACGACGACCGTCCATTCCTCCTTCACCTCGTCGTATGAGGCGGACTTGCAGGCGGTCGAACTCCAGTAGTTGAGCTCCATGACCTTGGTATACATTTCCAGCCAGTCGCCGATCTTGTCCTTCGGCGCAAAGACCGGCCAGTTCTCCGGGAACGGAATGTAGGGGAGATGGTCGTACCAGACGGGGTCGTGCAGGCAGAGCGATTTGTAGCGCTTGCGCCAGCTGTCTCCCGGCCGTTCGTTCTTCTCGATGATGATCGTCGGCACGCCGAGCTGGCGCAGGCGGGCGCCGAGCGCGATGCCGCCCTGCCCGCCGCCGATGACTACCACATAGGGCTGCGTGGCATAACCGAGTTCCGACGTCTCCTGCTCGCGCTTTTCCTTCCAGGTCCTGCGTGCCTTGCCATGCCCATGCTCGGCGCCGGGGAGGCGGCGGTTCCCCTTGGGTTCCTCATGTCCCTTCAGTTCGGTCATGGTAGTGAGAAGCGTCCAGATGAGACCGTTCTTCAAGCGAATATGGCCGTAGCCGCGCCCGACGTCGGTCTCAAACTCGAACCAGCCCTGGGTGACGCCGTCGTCGTCGCTGGCAAGTTCGGTCGTATCCTGATGGAAGTGGCACGGCTTGATGGCGGCCAATTGTCTTGTCAGCATGTCGCGGATCTGGTCCCGGCCCTCCATTGTCTTGAGGTTCCAGGAGAAAGAAACGAGGTCGCGCCAGTAGCAATCCGCCTGGAACAGATTCACCGCGGCGTCTACGTCGCCCGTCTCCAGTGCCTTGCCCAGTTTTGCGAGCACATTGTCAACCTTCGTGCTGAGGCTGTCGTCAAGCATGTGATCTCCTCCATCTTGCTTGCATCGATCGATGGGGCCTGCTGGAACTCCTCCTCCAGCGGTCCGCCAACAACAAACGCAGCAAGCGGCGTGCCACGGCGACAGCGCAGGAAAACGCAGCAATTTCAAAGGAAAAATCAATTTAGGCTGTTGCACGGGCTGGAAAAGTGCCACGCCTGTGGTGCCACAGCCGTGGCATCAGTGCTTGGGCGCAATCCCGAAGCGCCTGATCTGGCGATGCACGGTGGAGCGGTCGACGCCGAGCTGGCGAGCCGCCTCCGAGACGTTCCAGTTGCAGGCGGAAAGCAGCCGCCGCAGTTCGCCGCCGGTGTCGTCGGCCATGTGAGCGCCAGAAGGCGCACCGGGCAGGGTTTCCGGCAGATCGGAGGGCTCAATGACGTCGCCCTCGCTGAGGGCAACCGCGACGGCCAGAACGTTGTCGAGTTCGCGGATGTTACCCGGCCAATCATGGCGTTTGAGCAGGTCGAGCGCAAGCGACGATAGCACCGGCACTTTTCCATCCTTAGCGTGCCGCTCGAGGACGCGGGCGATGATCCATTCGAAATCCGTCCGTTCGCGCAGTGGCGGCAACGCGAGTGTTGCGGCATTGAGCCGATAGAACAGGTCCTGCCGGAACCGTCCCTCCGCGACGAGTTCGTGCAGCGGCCGGTGGGAGGCCGACACGATGCGGATGTTGACGGGGCGCGGCTCATGGCCGCCGATTGGCAGCACTTCCTTCTCGGCGAGAACGCGCAGGAGTCGGCTCTGCAAGGCAAGCGGCATGTCACCGATCTCGTCGAGGAAGAGCGTTCCGCGCTCGGCCTGTTCGACGAGACCTTTGCGCCCCCTCGCCGATGCGCCTGTAAAGGCACCAGGCATGTAACCGAACAACTCGCTTTCTATCAGTTGCTCGGGGATGGCCGCACAGTTGATCGCGACGAAGCCGCCCGTCAGGCCGCTGCCCTCATGGATCGCGCGCGCGAGGTGCTCCTTGCCCGATCCGGTTTCCCCCTGGATCAGCACCGGCAGCGCCGTACGTGCGAGCTTGGCAACTTTCGCCTGCAAGGCGACGATCTCCGGGGTGTCACCGCCGAGCCGACGGATCGCCTGGGGGATCTCGCCGTGCACCCAGGCGGAGGCGCGACGCTGGATCTGCGGTTCGATCGCATGCGCAAACAGCGCGTTGCCGTCTCGGGCGAAGACCAGCCGGTCCTGCGTCGGTCGGCGCCGTGTCAACTCGGACAGGCCATCGACCTCGAGGTTCAGAAACTTCGACACGGGCTGACCGATCAGGCTTGCCGGCGTGCGCCAGTCCGCGCCGCCCGCCCGGGCGAGGATCTGCGCCCCTCCATGCGTCATGCCGATGATGCGGCCGCCGCCATCGATCGAGATCGCCGCCTCGGGATCGACATCCAGGAATTCCGGCGAACGCGAGAAGCGCAAAACCCATTCGTGGCGTGTCTGCGCCATCAGGTTCGCGAGTTCGATCCGCCGTACCGTGGCACCGACGAGATGGCGTGCCAGGCTCTGGCTGGCCTTGAGGATCGGCGAACTCAGCAGGGAGATGTCGAGCACGGCCGCAAGTTCGCCCGTCGTGTCGTAGATCGGAGCGGCCGTACAGGAGAGCGGCGTATGCGTGTTGTCGAAATGATCGGTCTGGTGGATTGTCAACGCCTCGCCGGTTTCGATGCAGGCGCCGACCGCGCAGGTTCCCGCTCGGCTCTCCGACCATTCGGAGCCGAGATAGAGCCCCGCCTTGCGCAGATTGTTGTCGAACAGCGGATCGCCGAGAAACTCTACCGTGACGCCCTTGCGATCGGAGAGAAGCAGAACGTAGTTCTGCCCGGCCACCTGGTGGAACAGATGCTCCAGCCCCGATCGGGCGATCCTTATCAGATCCTCGGATCGTTGCCGGTGCTCCCGCAATCGCGCTTCAGGCAGGATGAAGGCTTCGCAGGCATGGGTGGGATCGAGACGATGCTGGTCGAGACAGCGCAGCCACGATTGCACGACCATGTCGTCGCGGCCGGTGACCAGCCCCCGGCTGACCCGTTCAATCTCACGGATATGCTCCGAATGCGAGAACATGCAGCTTCAAGGCCGCGTTTGGCGCGTCCCCTCCTCCATTCCTCCGCGCGAATAGTTAACTTATCGGGGTTCGATGTAAAGCCGCGGCGTCGCCGCCGGTCGTTCACGCCCGGCCGGAACGGCAAGCGCCGTCGAAGAGGAGCGAGTGAGGAAACGCCACGTCAGCCTGGGAGGATCAGAAGAATCCGAGCGGCGCCCAGCCCAAAACGGTGTCGAAACGTCTCTCATGCTGGCCTCAACGTCCCGTGGCAACCCCTTAGTCGCCGTTCCCGGCAGTCGCCGTGCGCGACCAGGTCCTTACCAATACCCAATCGGTGACTGCCGCTTCCAGTTCACGGTGCCGACACAAACACGCCCCTGCATGCCACCAAGCCTCCGTTGCGCACGTGGCTCAAGTCGATGTCGCTGTTGCTACAGTCGGATATTCCTGCTTGCCTGAAACAACATTACCGGTGATCTGAGGAGGCGGTTCACAAAAATCACCATGCTATGGAATAAATTCAGCCTCGCGGCGTCTGATGTCTCATACACTCAAAGCCGGGCGCGTCCGGGCAGGCGGTAGGAGTTTTCTCCTCCAGGTTTGTGAGATGACACAGGACATGGTGAAGCTGATAGAGCCGATTGTTCCCGCGCTCCGTCGCTATGCACGCGCATTGCTCAAGGATCGGTCCGCCGCCGATGATCTGGTTCAGGATTGTCTCGAGCGAGCAATCGAGCACTGGCACCAACGGCGCAAGGACGGGAATCCGCGAGCCTGGATCTTTGCCATCCTGCATAACCTGGCCATGAGTCGGCTCCGGCGCTCGGGGCGAACCCCTACGCATGTCGCTCTGGACGACGCGCATAACGAAAGCCTCTCGGTCGCGGCGCGCCAGGAGGATCACTTACAATACCGCGACCTTCTCCATGCCATCGATCTCCTGCCGGAGGACCAGCGCACGGTCCTTCTGCTCGTCACGGTCGAGGACCTGTCCTACGCCGATACGGCCCAGGCTCTGAACATTCCGATCGGAACCGTCATGTCCCGCCTGTCACGCGCCCGTGAACGTTTGCTCAAGCTGATGTCCGGGGATGCCCAGCCACAGTCGGACCACCCCCATCTTCGGAGCGTAAAATGAGTACGAGCCCCATAACAGAAGACGATCTCAACGCTTTCGTCGATAATGCCCTCGATCCGACACGCCACGCCGAGGTGATCATCTATCTGGATTCCCATCCGCCAATCGCAAGCAGGGTCGCAGCCTACCGCAAACAGCGCGAACACCTGCGCAACGCACTCGCGCCGATCGCTGAGGAGCCGCTGCCGCCGGAGCTGAATCTGGCGCGTCTCGTTGCAGACCAACATCGGCCGCGCTCGACCCCGAAATGGGCTATGGCTGCAGCGGTGCTTCTTCTATCGGTCGGAGGAATCGTCGGCTGGACGCTGCGCGACATGGACTTGCGTTCGTCCACTGGCCTTGAATTGGTAGCGCAACAGGCGGCCAACAGCTACAGGGCCTATGCCGCTGATGGGTATCGCCCCGTTGAGGTTCGCGCCGAGGACCGCGCTGTGCTTGCGCAATGGACGGCGCGGCAGCTTGGAAGAACGGTTGCGATCCCAGACCTGACGGTTTCAGGCTTCCGCTTCATGGGTGGGCGCGTCGTACCGACCGATCAGGGACCGGCCGCGATGTTCATGTATGACGACGACAAGGGTATACGCCTTGTCATGCTTGCCCGCCCGATGTGGGCAGATAGCGACTTGCCGATGTCTCCGTATTCGAACAGCGAGATAAACGGCTATGCGTGGTTCGACGATGGGCTCGGCTACAGTCTGGTGGGACCGGTCGAGGCCGCAAGACTCCATCCGACTGCCGACGAGGTACGGCGTCAACTGAGAAACAGCGTCTAGAGCGCGTCCTGCTTAATCCGGTTTATATCCAGCAACCTTGCAGTCGTTGGCACATTCGGCTGGCGAGAACTGGTCGAGAACGGTGGCGACGGCGTCCCACAAAGCTGTGGTGGGTGCGCTTGGCCTTGGCACGCAGAAGTGTCTTGAGTTTTGAGAAGGCGTTTTCGATCGGGTTGAAGTCGCGGCTGTAGGGGCGACAGGTAAAGCAGGCGTGCACCGGCGTTCCGATGGCATCACGGGCGCCGGCGATCTTGCGGGCAGGCAAATTGTCCATCACGACGATGTCGCCTGTCGACACGCCGGCCCTGCAGCGCTGACCGCGCGGCGCTCTTTCCAGCAGACGCGCCATCTTGGCCGACAGCCTCGTCTCGTCGATGAAGACGAGGCGCGTCGGATCGAGATCGGGCTGACCGTCGAACCGAGCACGCCGACGTTTTAGGATGTGGGGCCGTCCTGCACCCGCCGATCATCAACCCGAGGAACGCCGCGAGGCCTGTCGGGCGGCGACAGAGTCGACATCCGGGATCAGTGACTCGTAACGACGAGGCGTGACAGAGCCCTCTCCCCGTGAGGAAGCTTTTTCCGCCGACGACAAGCGAAAAACACCAAGCGACTTTCTGAGGTTACGCCCTAAACACACAGCCTCATCACGCCTTCGTGACTACACCGGTCGGAATAATCATGTGCGCGGTTGGTCTTACCGGCGACGAGGAAAGGAACCCAAATGACTACTGACCCGACCAATCATATCACGCGCCGTACCGTCCTTCAGGTTGCCGGCGCCGTCGCCGCTGCAGCCATTGCTCCCACATTCGGCGTCGCCCATGCTGCCTCGACCGCAGGTCCACAGCCAGGCGACCGCGTTTTTCTGACCAATGAGGACTCAAACACACTGACGGCTATTGACCCGGTGCGCGACGAGGTTATCGGCACCGTCAACCTGACCAGCTTTGACGAGGATCCACGCCCTCCCTTCCGCTTCGTGACAGGAGGTGTCACCCCCGCACATGGCGAAATGATACAGAAGCCGTTGTATCACGGTGCGATTTCGATCCACGGATGCGTACCCTCTCCGGACTCCCGGATTTTCGCAACGTGCGGACGCGGTACGAGCAATCTCTATCTCGTCGATACGACGACATTGAAGGTCATCGGCAATCGCGCAAATCCGCAAGCGAGTGACAAGACGAGTCCGGAAATCCTGACTTCTGGCGTGCTGGTGGGCCGCGAGCCGCACGAACCGATCTTCACACGCAATGGCAAGGAGATCTGGGTCGCGGTGCGGGGTGAAGACCGGATAGCAGTCGTCGACGTGGCAAAGGCACGAGCGGAATCGTCGGGAGACCTTCCTCGTGGCTCCTCGGTTCGCGGTTTCATCCCAACCCTGATCGGACCGGCTATGGTATGGTTCTCGGCCAAGGGGGAAACGGCGTTTGTGATCTCGCAAAAACTCCCCTGCATTGAGGTCCTGAGCGTCAGATACGATGCGAACGGGTTCTCTTCCGTCGAACACAAAGCAACAATCGACACTTCGAAGGAAGATAAGTTCGGCTTCGCGCCGTTCGTCAAGCTCGCACCCAACGGCGAAGAATTCTGGATCTCCCAGAAGCTTGCCGATGCCGTATCGGTTTACAGCGCGTCGGAGAACCATGGGCTGCGCGATTATATCAAGCTCGGCGAAAGGGCACGGCCCAATCATGTCGAGTTCGTAAGCAACGAACGCGCCAGCGTGGCCTATGTCACATTTGCTCGCGTCGACGATGACGGTCCGGACGGTGTTGCCTCCAGCCGGATCGCAATTGTCGATCGTTCGGTCAAGCCAGGCAAGCGTCAAGTCGTCGGTGATTTCTTCAGCCATGGACGAGAGGCGCACGGCATCTGGACCGATCCGTCCAACACCAAGCTTTACGTCGCACACGAACTTGATGCGCTCCCTGGCACGCCGAACGCCGGGCAAACGGTTTGCACCGTCTTCGATGTCGCCGACCCGTTCAAACCACGCTTCATTCGCCAGATCCCTCTGGGATCACTGGACCTGCCATCTGGAAAATTGCGCAACAAGAAATCTATCAATCTTGTCTATGTTCGCCCCGGCTCTCCGAGCGAAACTGCTTGAGGAGGGTAACATGCCCCAGGCGCGTCGATCACTTTTTTCGACATTTTCATTTGCTGGCCCTGCGGTGGCGAACCTCGCCGATGCAGGGTCGAAGGCTCCCTTTCTTGATGATATTTGCTCCTCGGATCCCAGCCAGATGGCGTCTCAAGCAGAATCCTCATCAAATGGGGCAGATGGCGAGTATGCAGGGTATAGGGCGGGGGCATCAACGGAGCTAGGTGTCGACCCTAAAGCTTATTCACGGTTCATCGCCGAAATGCACACCGGCATGGACAAGATGAACCGTGATATGCACGCCGATCCACCGTCCGGCGACCCTGACCTCGATTTCCTCGCCATGATGATCCCCCACCATTGGGGCGCCACCGAGATGGCTCGGCTTGTACTTCTTCACGGGCGTGACCCTCTCGTGAGGGAAATCGCCGAGAAGATCCTGGCGACGCAGGTCTCGGAGATTGATGGAATGCGCGGCCGGCTGGCCGAATTGCGAGAGAGCGTGGACAGTTATCCTTCTCTAACCGGGAACCGAGGTTAAGGCAGGATGTCGCTCCAGGAATTGTGTTGCCTCGCAAAAAAACGCTTCCCAGGAACCTTGCAGGACAGCCGGCATCCAATACTGTCCCGAAAGGAGCACGCCGATGCCAGCTTTGCAGAACATTCCCCTTGCCTCCTTCCCAGCGGAGGAAGCCAGCCTGATCCGCAGCGCCGTGGCGGGCGATCCGCAGGCCGCCCGACAGATTATCAAGATCCACAACCAGCGCCTCTACCGGCTCGTCCGGGCCGTGGTCCGCAACAATGCTGATGCGGAGGACGTGTTGCAGGAAGCGTATCTTAAGGCCTTCGCCAGTCTCGAAGGGTTCCAGGGACAGGCGTCGCTGTCGACCTGGCTGTCGCGCATCGCTCTCAACACGGCGCTCATGCGGCTTCGCGGGCAGAAGCGGCTGAAACGCGTCTCCCCCGCGCGTTGCCTGACCGAAGCCGCGGTCATTCCCTTCCCGCTCACCTCCTCCACAGCAGATCCGGAGCGCGTTATGGCGCAGCGACAGCTTCTCCACCTCGTCGAAGAGGCAACCGACGCGCTTCCCGAAGCCTTCCGCCTTGTCTTCGTTGCCCGCGTCATCGAGGGCCTGAGCGTGGAAGAGACCGCGGCGCTGCTCGACCTGCCGGCGGCAACGGTGAAAACACGTCTTCATCGTGCGCGAAAACTGATCCGAAGCCGGCTGGAGGCGCAGATCGGCCCTGTGCTGATGGACGCTTTTCCTTTCGCCGGCGTACGCTGCGACCGACTGACGGAGGCGGTCATCACAAAGCTCGGGCTGGAAAAATAACGGGAACCTCCTCGGCACGCCGGCATCCAATGCAGCGTCGAACGAAACAGGCGCCGACCGGCGCCGAGGAGATCCCGATGAAGACCCACTTTGCCGCACTTGCCGCGACCTGCCTCGCTCTCAGCGCCACCTTTGCGATGGCCGCCGACAAGCCGACCGACCCGCAGATCGCTCATATCGCCTACAGCGCCGGCGTCATCGACGTGGAGGCGGCCGAGCTCGCGCTCTCGAAGACGAAGACCCCCGACGTCGTTGCCTTCGCCCAGTCGATGCAAAAGGACCACGAGGCCGTCAACGATATGGCGCTGGCGCTCGTCAAGAAGCTCAACGTGATACCGGAGGACAACGCCACCAGCCAGGCGCTCGCCAAGGCGGCCGAGGAAAGGCGCACCGAGCTCGGCAAACTCGACGGCGCCGCTTTCGACAAGGCCTATATCGACAACGAGGTGGCTTATCATAGGCAGGTGAATGGTGCGCTCGAAACCCTGCTCATCCCCTCGGCGCAGAATGCGGAGCTGAAGAGCCTGCTGGAAACCGGCCTGAAATTGTTCCAGGGCCACCAGCAGCACGCCGAGCATGTCGCAGCAGGCCTGAAATGACGCCGGACCTTCTCAGCCGGCGGCAGCTTCTTATGACGGGTGCTGCCGTGCTGGCTGGTGGCGCGTCTGCCCGCGCCCATAACGGCAAGGTTCATGTCATGATCGAAAACCTCGGCTTCCAACCTGCCGACATTGACGTAAAGGCGGGCGAGACCATCGAATGGATCAACAGGGATCCCTTCGCCCACACCGCCACCGTCAAGGGCGGGTGGGAAGTCCTCATCCCACCCGGCAAGTCGGCGACCCATGTCGCGACGGCAGACGATACGGTCGGCTACTATTGCCGGTTCCATCCAAACATGACAGGGCGGATCAAAGTGGTTGCCTGACACACATCCGTTGCCGGGCAAATGTGCCCGGCAGCGTCTGTCTTAAGGCGATCGCGCTCTTGAAATTCATGCGCATGGCAACCGAGTGCGCCGGCATTTGCATGACTTTGATTGCCGGGGTTCGACAATTGCAGCAGCATCACCGCACGGCCGTCCTGTTTCCGTAATGCTGCTGCAACCTTCGTGGCGGAGAACGCGGGACGGAAGGGTGACGGAAAGATGAGACTTCTGCTGATAGAGGACGAGAAGGAACTGGCGGCGGCATTGGCAGTTGCCCTCGCCAAGCACGGTATCGTCACCGACCACACAACGCATCTCGCCGACGCGTTCGAATTGACGCTGCAGAACGACTACGATGCCATCCTACTGGACCGACGTCTGCCTGACGGAGAAGGGCTAACGTTCGTTCCAAAGCTGAGACGGTCAGGGCGCGACACCCCAATCATCGTCCTGACGGCACGAAACGAACCGCTGGAGCGTGTCGAGGGGCTGGACATCGGCGCCGATGACTATCTCGGCAAGCCGTTCCTCGTCGAGGAACTCATGGCGCGCGTGCGCGCAGTCCTCCGGCGGCCTACAAACCTTGCAGAGACGGAGATTGTTGCCGGTCGCATGGTGATCAATCCGCTGCATCTGAACGTTGCTATCGACTCGACGCAATTCGATCTTCCCAGGCGCGAACTCCTGGTTCTCATCGCGCTCGCGAAGCGAAAGAACAAGACCGTCCGGCGGTCGACGCTGGAAGAGGCGGTCTATAACTACGAGGAAGAGATCCAGTCCAATGCTCTCGATGCGCACATATCACGACTGCGGAAACGACTGGCGGATGCCGGCTCGGGCGTTGCAATCCACAATATCCGGGGCGTCGGATATCTCCTGAAGGACGAATGATGCGCACGGCAGGCAACTCGAACCCTTCGTTGTGGTGGAGGCTGGGTTGGCAGCTCAGTCTGGTCATCGTTGTCGTTGTCGCCGCGGTAATCCTCGGGCTTTGCGTCTGGGCCGCTACGATCATGTCGCCGAACATTGCCATGGAGGAGACGGTCGGTTCAGCGATAGCCGGGGCAGCGGCACGCGATAGCCAGGGACGTTTGGCGTTACAAGAAACGCCGGAGCTCAGGTCGCTCAAGGAGCGGAACAACTCGCTCTGGTATGTGGTGGCCACGACGGATGGTGTGTCGGTATCTTATGGCACCATCCCCCCGGCCTATGCTGAACTCGCGCATCTGGTTCATCTGTTCGACGACGCAGACCTACGCGGATCCGCTGCGGCAAATGAGATCGCGACAATTGACGATGTCGAAACAGCGATGGGTGAGGTCAGAATTCTGTTTGGTGGCGTGGCAGACAAAGGCTCGCCCGTTTTCGCCCTTTTGGCCCGAGCCTACCCGATCTATGTCTCACTGCTCGCGGTCGCTCTGCCTGCGATTTTTCTTGCCGTTCCACGAAGCGTCGGCCGCGCGCTTGCGCGGGTGAGCGACGTCGCTGAAAGAGCAGCGCAAATCGATCCGCGCCGACGCGGAGCACGCCTTCCCGTGGATGGCATCCCCAATGAAGTCGCTCCTCTGGTTACCGCTTTCAACGGAACGCTCGATCGTCTTGAGGACGAAGCCAGGAAACGCCAGCGCTTCCTGATCGACGCGGCCCATGAGCTCAGAACACCGATCGCGATCATGCAGACACGGATCGACGGAATGCCCGAGGGGCAGGAGCGCAGGCGTCTGTTGGACGATGTTGCGCGTTTGGCCGACACGGCCGAGCAGCTCCTCGACTTCGAGCGCAATGACCAATCGGTGGACCCTGATGGCACGGTGGATCTGGTGGAACTTGCAAAGACGGTCGTGGCAGACATTGCTCCTGTGGCGATCGCTGCGGGCTATCAGATTTCGTTTCACAGCGACGTTGTGAGGCTGGAACGCAACGGTAACACGCCTGCGTTGGCAAGAGCCGTTAGCAATCTGATTAGAAATGCAATCGATCACTGCGAGGGCCAGGGGGAGATTGCCGTTTCGGTTTCGGCAGATGGCGCGGTTGCGGTGGCTGACCAGGGCCCAGGCATACCGGCTGATCATCAGGAACTTGTTTTCGAGCCGTTTTACCGTGTGACGCCGAAAAGCCAAGGCGCCGGGCTGGGACTGAGCCTGGTCAAACAGGTTGTCGCCAATCACGGTGGGCGCGTGTTTATGCAAAGCGATCAACAGGGTACGAAAGTTTCCATTCTCCTTTGATACGGAGACGGGATTGCCGTCCACCTCGACAGTAGCCACTGTTTCATTTGTTTTGATGCTTCCGCGCCAGTTTCTGTCCTGGAAGATTCCCTTGTAATGCTGCGGCAATCCTTCGCGCCGACTGTCCTCCCGAAATCACCATTGGAGGCCAGCGAAAGTGCGCAGCAATCTTCATTTCTTCCGTCGCTTGGCTGACGAACCGCCAAGGCGTTTGCTTCCTGCCCTGGCAATAGGCATGGCCCTCGCCGCCACGGGATGCACCTCGATGCCCATGAAAGAAAGTGGAACACTGACCTCCTACAGCAATCTTGGCCCAGCAAAGGGTAAGCTGGGCAAGAAGCGGCGGCTTTACGTCGATGGCCGGCAACTGGCCCAGGTGAAGACGGTCCGGATTGTCCCGACTAGCTTTACCTTCATCGCTGCATCGAAGATCAAATCGGAGGCTGACCGTTCTCTGGTGTCCAACGTGCTCGACCGGGCCTTATGCATTGCACTCAGCGACAAATATCGAATGGTCCCTTCTGACCAACCGGCGGATTTGACGATCCGGTCCGTCGTCACCGATATAGTGCCGACGAACAAGACTGTGGCGGGCGCTGCGACGGTTGTTAGCGTTGGCGGCGGCTTTGCACTTCCCGACAATGTACCGCTCGTTGGCATACCCCGTATACCGTTCGGTCTCGGTGGTCTCGCCGTTGAGGCGGAAGCCGTCGATAGAGTCAGTACACAGCGCGCGGCGATGATGTGGGGCCGCGGAGCGAACTTCATCCAGGACAAACCCCGGTATTCCGAGGTGGGTGATGCGTATGGCCAAGCGACAAAGTTCGCGAGTGACTTTTCGCGAATGTTGATCACTGGCAAGGAGCCGAAGATGCTCAACATTTCGGTTCCTTCAAGGCAGCGGGTGCAGTCCTGGTTCGGAGGAAAGCCCAAGTACCCCGCGTGTGAAACGTTTGGTCGAGCCCCGGGAGTGCTGGGCGCCGTCGCGGGCAAATACGGTCTTCCGCCACAGTGGACCGACAAGAAACCGAAGCCATACGTAACCCGATGACCTCAGGCACGCGGGCATGGCGTCGTGTCGATGAAGGCCCCCCTATGCGGTCAACAAGAACCGATTCCTCTCCGCGCTCGGCATCCCCTGCCAGGCGCCGCCACTAGCTGCAGTTTCGACGCTTGGCATACCGGTTTCAATTCATCGGATGTTATCCAACTGCTTTTGCATGCTCAGCCCGGTTTCCCGCACGATATTCGCGACCTGGGCGAACTGCGCCGACAGGGGATTGGTCTTGCGCCATACCATCCCGATCGTCCGCGTAGGTCGAGATCCGGCAAGCCGGGACACGCATACAGACGAGGACCGTGTCTCGATATCGATGGCCATCTGCGGAATAAGCGTCACGCCTATGCCCGCACCAACCATCTGAACGAGCGTCGAAAGCGAACTTCCTTCCATCAAGTCCCGGGTCGATGATGCCGTCATATTGCAGACCGAAAGGGCCTGATCACGGAAGCAATGCCCCTCCTCGAGAAGAAGCAAACGCATCTCGTGAAGCCGGTCGGGGGCCGGCACAGGTTTGCCCGCATCCTCCAACGGTCGCACCAGTACAAATTCCTCATCGAAGAGCGGAACCTCCTCCAGCGCGGCCTCTGAGATCGGCAGAGCAACGATCGCAGCGTCGAGCCGCGCCTCCGTCAGGTCTTCAATCAGCCTATGCGTAACTGCCTCTTTCGGTCGCGGATCGAGGCCGGGATATAGCTGTGTGAGCGCCTTTATGATGCCAGGGAGCAAATAAGGCGCTACCGTCGGAATGATGCCGAGACGAATGCGGCCCGCAAGCGGCCCGTGCGCCGCCCGGCCGAGGTCTTCAAGCTCGTCAACAGCACGCAGGATCGCGCGGGTGCGTCCCGCGAACTCTTCGCCGAGTCCCGTGAGCCGGATGCGGCGCCCCCCTCTTTCCACGAGCGGCGCACCAAGTATCACCTCCAGTTCCCGTATCTGAACGGACAGCGCCGGCTGCGAGATGGCGCAGCTCTCCGCGGCACGGCCGAAGTGGCCGATCCGGGCAAGCGCGTCAAAATAACGGAGATGTTTCATCGTGAGGACATTCATAATCTCAGCATATCGTTACCTTTAGATTTTACAATTGGAATTTATGGATTGAGTTTGGTATTCATCCATCACCGGGAGGCGATTCCTGTGATGCCGATCCCCAAGGCTCACCCGTGAAAGCCGTTACCGCTGTCTCCTGTAGCACCAAGAAAATCCGTTGGAGGACCAAATGGATACGAAGACGACCCCCGCCGGCAAGTGTCCGGTCATGCACGGCGGCGCCACCGCCCTCGGCAACTCCGTCATGGAATGGTGGCCCAACGCGTTGAACCTCGACATCCTGCATCAGCACGACACCAAGACCAATCCACTTGGCAATGGCTTCAACTATCGGGAAGAACTGAAGAAACTGGACGTGGAAGCGCTGAAGGCAGACCTGCGCGCGCTCATGACGGACAGCCAGGAGTGGTGGCCGGCGGACTGGGGCAGCTATGTCGGCATGATGGCACGTGTGACCTGGCACGCGGCCGGTTCCTATCGCGCCTCCGACGGCCGCGGCGGCGCCAATACCGGCAACCAGCGCTTCGCGCCGCTCAACTCCTGGCCGGACAACGTCAACACCGACAAGGGCCGCCGCCTGCTCTGGCCGATCAAGAAGAAGTACGGCAATAAGATCTCCTGGGCGGACCTGATCGCGCTCGCCGGCACCATTGCCTATGATGTCGCCGGCCTGAAGACCTTCGGCTTCGCCTTCGGTCGCGAAGACATCTGGCACCCGGAAAAGGACGTCTATTGGGGCGACGAGAAACAGTGGCTCGCGCCGAGTGACGGCCGCTACGGCGACGTTTCCAAGCCCGAGACGCTCGAAAATCCGCTTGCCGCCGTACAGATGGGTCTCATTTACGTCAACCCGGAAGGTGTCAACGGGCGGTCTGATCCAATGGCGACGGCCGCGCAGATTCGCGAGACCTTTGCCCGCATGGGCATGGACGACGAGGAAACTGTTGCCCTCACCGCCGGCGGCCACACCATCGGCAAGTCCCATGGCAACGGCAATCCACTCGACCTCAGCCCCGACCCGGAAGCCGCAGGCCCGGAATTCCAGGGTCTCGGCTGGATGAACACCAAGGGTCGCGGTATCGGCCGCAACACGGTCGTCTCCGGCATCGAGGGTGCCTGGACCGCCGAGCCGACGAAGTGGGACAACGGCTTCTTCGAAATGCTGTTCAAGCATGAGTGGACGTTGACGCACAGCCCGGCAGGCGCGTCGCAATGGGCGCCGATCACCATCGCCGAGGAAGACAAGCCGGTCGACGTCGAGGACCCCTCGATCCGAGTCATGCCGATGATGACGGACGCGGACATGGCGCTGAAGGTCGACCCGATCTACCGCGAGATCTCGCTGCGCTTCATGAACGACTTCGCGGCTTTCTCGGATGCCTTCGCCCGTGCCTGGTTCAAGCTGACGCATCGCGATATGGGGCCGAAGTCCCGTTACGTCGGCCCCGACGTTCCGGCCGAAGACCTCGTCTGGCAGGACCCGATCCCAGCGGGCCGCACGGACTATGACGTCCTGGCGGTCAGGGAGAAGATCGCCGCTTCCGGCCTGTCGGCAGCGGATCTCGTCTCCACGGCATGGGACAGCGCCCGCACCTTCCGGGGTTCGGACTTTCGCGGCGGCGCGAACGGGGCCCGCATCCGCCTCGCCCCGCAGAAGGACTGGGAAGGCAATGAACCGGCGCGTCTGGCCCGTGTTCTCTCCGTGCTGGAGCCGATTGCCTCCGCATCGGGCGCGAGCCTTGCCGACGTGATCGTGCTGGCCGGCAACCACGGCGTCGAGCAGGCGGCGAAGGCCGCAGGCTTCGACATCGAAGTGCCCTTCGCCCCAGGCCGTGGCGATGCCACAGCCGAACAGACCGACGCTGACGGCTTCGCTCCGCTCGAGCCGCTCGCCGACGGCTTCCGCAACTGGCAGAAGCAGGACTACGTAGTGAGTCCTGAAGAGCTATTGCTCGACCGCGCCCAGCTCATGGGCCTGACGGCGCCTGAGATGACGGCGCTCGTCGGCGGCCTTCGCGCCATCGGCACGAACCATGCCGGGACGGCCCATGGCGTCTTCACGACCCGCGTCGGCGCGCTGACGACGGACTTCTTCGTGACGCTGACCGACATGAGCCATTCCTGGATCCCGACCGGCAATAACCTGTATGAAATCCGCGACCGCAAGACCGGCACGGCAAAGTACACGGCGACCCGCGTGGACCTCGTCTTCGGCTCGAACTCGGTCCTTCGCGCCTATGCGGAGGTCTACGCCCAGGACGATAACAATGAGAAGTTCGTGAAGGACTTCGCCGCCGCCTGGACGAAGGTCATGAACGCCGATCGCTTCGATCTTCGCGCATAACTGTTAGGATCTTCGATTGAGGCCTTCCCCCGCTTGCGGGGGAAGGCTAACGGCTCAAGAGCGCGGGAAATCCGCCAATCCACACCGAGGCATCATGGCTAGGAACGGTTTGCCAGCTTCTTCGTAGGGTCGTCTCCGGATTTGGGGCTCCGGCCTGTTGGCATTTTTCCAGCACGCTCCCGCGCATGGGCATCCGGGCCGGCGACAATCGTGCCGGGTTTGGAGCTGTCCCGGCGCTCGTTTTCTCTCGATTTCTGAGCTTCAACCTCTTTTTTCACGGCTGCCGATCCTCCATTGCAAGACGCAACTACAACGACGCTGCGCACTTCTGGTTCCATGCCACTGACGACAGGCATCGATGTCCGCAACATGCCAATCGGGTCTCCGGTAAAGCCGGGACGGTTCAATATAGGTGTCTGGCAGGATCCATTCGTTCCGCTGCGCCATCGACCAGATGATGCAAAATCTTCAGAACGCTCCGGGTCAGATCCCGTAGATAGCCGCCGGCGGAGGTAATGTGCCCTGCCCTCTCCAGCAGGCAGACGATCGCAACCGCCGCATTTTCCGGCCCCATGACTTCGCACGCCTCCTGCCCACAGCACCATTCCCAACGGAAATCCCGTCATCGCCTCCCGTACAGGTTCGCTGAGGGGCACTGTCGGCTCGCCCGAGCTTGCTACGTGGGTCGTCCTTGCGCACAGTGATAGGGCAACATGCCGTGAGCCGTGCGAGACATTCATGACCCGACAGAATCAGGACCACCTCTTCGAGCGGATGACGATTCGTGGCGCGGTTGATTCCGCCTCCTTCGTTCCCTGGATCCGGCGCCATGCCGCCAAGCTCGGGCTCCGCCAGGAGATCCGCCATGCCGATGCCGGCCGGATCGAAGTCGAAGTGGCAGGGCCGGTCGAATTGATCGACATGCTGGAAATGGGATGCTCGCTTGGCCCGATCGACGTCTGGGTCGAGACGATAACCCGCACGCCGGCCGCGGGCGGAACCGGCGGGCAACCCTGAAGCATTTTTTCGGGCGAATTTCTTTCCTGCCTTTTATTTAATCAATATTGCCAATGTCGATTAGTTATGCAAACCTTGTCGAGCCTTGGTAACAGCGCTATCGGCCAGCCTTGTTTCCTGTGGTTACATTTTTGAAATTGTTCAGGAAATCAGTCATGCTGTCCGACCCGACGGGATCGTGGACGCCAGTCGCCCTTTCTGTCGATCTTCCCCCGGGAACCGTGGTGCCGGCGCGGACGCCAGCCGGGCCGATTGCGCTCTGGCGGAGTGCGTCGGGCCGTCCTTCGGCTTCGGCGGACCGCTGTCCGCATCGCGGCATGCGCCTGTCCCATGGCTTCGTGCGCGGCGAGACCCTTTCGTGCATCTATCACGGCTGGAGCTACGGAGCGGCCGGAAACTGTCTGCGCATTCCGGCGCATCCGGGCCTTTCGCCGCCGGAGACGATCCGCGTGGCGACGCATCCGGTGGAAGAGGCGGGCGGTGTCATCTGGGTCGGCGTCGGGGAACCTGCGACGCAGCCCCCGCAGTTGGCCGGGCTCGTTCCCCTGCGTTCGCTGCAGGCCCAGGCAGGCATGGCGGCGCTCGAGGCTGCCGCCGGCGCGAAGGCCGATGAGAACGGCCTGCTGGAAACGACGCAGAATTCACAGGAGATCCGGCTTCTGCTCGCTTTCCAGGAGCGCGACGAGACGCTGATCCATGTTCTCCTGGACGGCGACAGTAGCCTCTTGGAACGCATCGCCGTGTCGCGCGCCGTCGAAGCGCTGCGGCGCAAGGCCGAGGCGATCGAGGCGGAGGGGAGTTCGCGATGACGCAGGATGCGATGATCGACGAATGGTATCCGGTCGGCCTCGTCAGCCAACTCGACAGCTTCGGGCGCAAGACGGCGTTGATGGGAGAGCCGATCGACGTGGCAAGCGATGCGGACGGAAATGCCAGGGTGACGGCGAACGGGCGCACGCTGCCGGTTTGCGTCCGCTACGGCCATGTCTGGTCCTCGCTCGGGCAGCCCCAGAAGGAACTCTTCGCCATTCCCGAGGCAGACCAGCCGGGCCGGCGCTTCGTCGATGTCGGCGTGGTCCGCGTGCGTTGCTCGCCGCTGCGCGCGGTGGAGAATTTCCTGGACATCGCCCACTTTCCCTTCGTGCACACAGACATCCTCGGCTCCGAGCCGCACACGGAGGTGCAGAACTACAAGGTCGAGATCCGCGAGGATGCGGACGAGGTCTGGGCCACGCAGGTGAAATTCTACCAGCCGCAGGCCGCCAGGTCGGCGAGCGGCGGCATCACCACGGAATACATGTACCGGGTGCCGGCCCCGACCTGCTCGGTGCTCTACAAGACCTGCCCGCCCCGGCCCGGCGAATGGGACGTCATCACGCTCTTCGTCCAACCGCTCGCGGAGGATCTTTGCGACGTGTGGCCGTGGATGGCGCTCTTTGACGACGAAAGCTCGATGACCGACCTCATCCATTTCCAGCAGACGATCTTCCTGCAGGACCGGTCGATCCTGGAAAACCAGATCCCGCGACTGCTGCCGCTCGATCCCGGCATGGAAATCCCGACACGGGCAGACCTGACCTCGGTGGCCTACAGGCGGTGGCTGAAGCGCCATGGCTACACCTACGGCGCACAGCTGGTGGCGCAATGAAGCTCTACAACTACATTCTTTCGCCCAGTTGCTACAAGGTGCGCCTGATGGCGGCGCTGATTGGGGTCAGGCTCGAACTCCGGCCGGTGGACTTCCATCCCGGCGGCGAACATCGCGGCCCCGAACTCATGGCCCTCAATCCGGCAGGCTCCATCCCGATCCTGGAGGATGGCGACCTTGTCCTTACCGAATCCTCGGCGATCCTCGTCTATCTCGCCGCCAAGGCTGCACCGGAATGGCTCGGCAGCGGCAAGGCGGAAGAGGCCGCGCGCGTGCAGCAATGGCTGTCGTTCTCCGGCCGCCTGACCGCAAGTCTCGGCGGCGCGCGCCTGCATGAGATGCTGCTGCGCCCCGGCGACATCGGCGCGTTCCAGGCGCAGGGAATCGCCGCCCTTCGCGAGCTGGAAGCGGGCCTTTTCGAGCAGGGCCTGCGCGGCCAGCGCTTCCTCGCGGCCGACCGGCCGACGGTGGCAGACATCGCCTGCTTCCCCTATGTGGCGCTCGCCCCCGACGGCGGCGTCTCGCTCGATCCCTATCCCGCGATCCGCCTCTGGTCGCGCGCCATCCGCGCGCTCGATGGCTTCATCGAGATGCCCGGCATCCATCGGCTGCACGAACTGAAGCCCGAACCGCACATCGAACCGGGCGAGGCATGATGGCCGGCTACCTCCTGAGGAATTGCGCGGCGGTGATCGTCGACGACGGCGCCGGCTCGGCCGTCCATCGCAATGTCGATCTCCTGACGGAGGGTCCCGCAGTCGTGGCGATCGGTGAAGGCCTCGGCCGGGGCGATCTGCCCGCGGGGACGATCGTACAGGATGCCACCGGCTGGTTCGTCTATCCGGGCCTCGTCAACACCCACCATCATTTCTTCCAGTGCTTCGTGCGCAACCGCGCCGATCTCGACTGGACGAAGCTGTCGGTCATCGAATGGCTCGACCGGATCTACCCGGTATTCTCCAGGCTGACAGAGGATTGCTTCTATCATTCCTCGGTCACGGCCATGGCCGAGATGATCAAGCACGGCTGCACCACGGCCTTCGACCACCAGTATAATTTCCCGCGCCATGCCGGCAAACGGCTGGTCGACCGCCAGTTCGAGGCGGCGGAGTTGCTCGGCATGCGCTTTCATGCCGGACGCGGCGGCAATACGCTGCCGAAGTCGGAAGGCTCGACCATTCCGGACGAGATGCTGGAGACGACGGACGAGTTCATCGCCGATTGCGCCCGGCTGATCGACACCTACCACGACACCGGCCGCTTCAGCATGCGCCAGGTCGTGGTCGCGCCCTGCCAGCCGGTCAACTGCTACCGCGAGACCTTCGTCGAATCGGTCGCGCTGGCGCGCGATCGCGGAGTGCAGATGCACACCCATGTCGGCGAGGGCGAAAGCGCCGTGATCGAAAGCCGCCATGGCATGCGCACGGTCGACTATCTCGAAGAGCTCGGCTTTGCCGGGCCCGATGCCTTCTATGCCCATTGCTGGGAACTGACACACGGCGAACTGCGGACGATGGCGGCAAGCGGCACCGGCGTGTCGCATTGCCCGGAACCGGTCTATCTCGTCGGCGCCGAGGTCACCGACATTCCCGCCATGTCGGCCTTCGGCCTGCGGGTCGGCCTCGGCTGCGACGGCGCGGCCTCGAACGACAACTCCAACCTGATGCACTGCATCCGCTCCGCCTACATGCTGCAGTGCTTGGCCGCATCGTCGCGTGTCCATCCCGTCCCCTCGCCTGCCGATTTCCTCGGCTATGCGACGATGGGAGGGGCTGCCCTTCTCGGCCGCCGCGATATCGGCCGGCTGGCGCCGGGCATGGCCGCCGATCTCTTTGCGATCGACACGCGGCGCATGGACTATGTCGGCACGCGGCACGATCCGCTGAGCCTGATTGCCAAGGTGGGGATCGGCATGCCGACCGACATGACCATGATCAACGGCCGCATCGTCTGGCAGAAGGGCGGGTTTGCAGGGCTCGACGAGGCCCAGTTGTTCGCCGAGGCCGAGGCCGCGCTCGCCACCATCGAATTCTAAGAACCAAAAGAGGGAACTGACATGATGAACCACCTGACCCGCAGAACCTTGATGAAGGGCCTTGCCGCGACCGGGCTTGCCGGTACGCTCGGAAGCCGGCTTGCGCTCGCCGCCGACGAGCCGCTCGGCATCACCCTCGTGCTCCCCTCGCCGGTCGGCGACGTCGGCTGGGGACACGCGCTTGCAGCCGGTCTTGAGCCGGTCAAGGCTGCCTACGGGGACAAGGTGAAGGTCACCGTCCTGGAAAACATCCAGGAAGGCCCGGATGCGGACCGGATCATGAACAAGACGGTTGCCGACGGAAACAAGTTCCTGATCGCCGGTTCCTTCGGCTACCAGAACGGCGCGCTGCAGATCGCAAGGCGCGATCCGAGCGTGACCGTGCTGCATGCCTCCGGTTTCCAGGTGGCGCCGAATTTCTCGCCCTTCGCCGCCAAGTATTTCCAAGGGACCTACCTGCTCGGCATGGCCGCGGCGGCGCTCTCCAAGACCGGCAAGCTCGGTTCGGTCTCGGCGTTTGCCATTCCGGAGCTGATCACCTCCGTCAACGCGTTCACGCTCGGCGCCCAAGCGGTCAATCCCGATATCGAGGTCTCGGTCGTCTGGGTGAATTCCTGGTTCGATCCGGCCAAGGAACAGGAAGCGGCCAAGGCGCTGATCGCGCAGAAATGCGACGTGATCTTCTCCAACGCGCAGGACACGCCGTCCGTCATCGCGGCCTGCGAGGAAGCCGGCGTCTACGCCTTCAACCTCAATTCTTCGATGAAGAAATACGCTCCGAAGACCTATCTCGGCTGCGTCGCCACGGACTGGTCGCCCTTCTTCAAGGCCTCGGTCGATGCCCATCTCGCCGGCACCTTCAAGGGCGCCAACACCTTCCTCGGCGTGGCCGACAAGGTGGTCGAGGTGGTGGACTGGAACCCGGACATCCCGGCCGACACGATGACCAAAATCAAGGAGCTGGAGGCGAAGATCGCCGACGGCAGCTTCTCGCCGTTCACCGGGCCGATCGCCAAGGCTGACGGCAGCGAAGGGGTTGCCGGCGGCGCTACCCTCACCGACGCCGAGATCGTCGCGATGGACTGGCACGTCAAGGGTGTCGCCTCTCCCCTGCCGAAGTGATCCATGACCGCTCCGCTTCTGTCGCTGCGCGGCATCTCGAAGAGCTATGGTGAGGTCAGGGCCAACCAGGGCGTCGATCTCGACGTGGCGCCGCGCTCTATCCATGCGATCCTTGGCGAGAACGGGGCGGGCAAGTCGACCCTGATGAAGCTCATCTACGGGGTCGAACAGCCGGACGACGGAACCGTCGCCTGGCAGGGCGAGATCCTCAGCCTCGCCTCCCCCGCGGAGGCGAGGCGCAAGGGGATCGGCATGGTCTTCCAGCATTTCTCGCTGTTCGAGACCCTGACCGTCGTCGAGAACATCCAACTGGTCGTGCAGGGGCGCAAGGCGGACCTCATCGACCGTGTGAAGGCGCTCGGTCGCGACTTCGGCCTCGAGGTCGACCCACTCGCCGACGTGCATGCGCTGTCGGTCGGCGAGCGGCAGCGGGTGGAGATCATCCGCTGCCTGATGACCGATCCGAAGCTCCTGATCCTCGACGAGCCGACATCGGTGCTGCCGCCGCAATCCGTGGGCAAGCTCTTCGAGACCTTGCGCCGCCTGCGCGACGGGGGCGTTTCGATCCTGTTCATTTCTCACAAGCTGGATGAGATCCGGGCGATCTGCGACCGGGCGACCATCCTGCGCGCAGGGCGCGTCACAGGGAACGTCGACCCGCGGGAGCACGACGCCCATGACCTCGCCCGCATGATGATCGGCCGCGACATGCCGGAGCCGATGCCGGCGCTGCCGCGGTCCGGCGGCGAGAAGCAGCTCGAGATCGTCGGGCTGGACTACCGGCCCGACGATCCTTTCGCCGTTCCGCTCTCCAACATCAGCCTCACGGTGCGTGCCGGCGAAATCCTCGGTATCGCCGGGATTTCCGGCAACGGCCAAAGCGAGCTTTCAGCGCTGATTTCGGGCGAGACGCGGCTGCCGCGCGAGGCGACCGACCGCATCTTCATGATGGGACAGGACGTGGGCACGTTCGGTGCCGCCGCCCGCCGCAGGCTCGGATTTGCCTTCGTGCCCGAGGACCGGCTCGGGCGCGGAGCCGTCCCCGAGATGTCGCTGGTGCTCAACAGCCTGCTGACGGCGCATCCGCTCGGCCTCAAGCGCCACGGTCTCGTCGACCGGGCCAAGGCCGCGGCGTTCACGAAGGATTGCATCCGCCAGTACGATGTCCGCACGCCCGGGCCGGAGGCGGAAGCCGGTGCCCTTTCCGGCGGAAACCTGCAGAAATTCATCGTCGGTCGCGAGATCATGCTGGCCCCGCGGCTGCTGTTCGTCGCCCAGCCGACCTGGGGCGTCGACATCGGCGCGGCTTCCGCCATCCGCAGGCGGCTCGTGGCGCTGCGCAACGAGGGAATGGCCATCCTCGTCATTTCCGAGGAACTCGAGGAACTCTTCGAGCTCTGCGATTTCATCCAGGTGCTGTATCACGGCACGCTGAGCGATCCGCTCGTCACGCGCGACACGCGACCCGAGGAGATCGGACGATACATGATCGGGGCGCATTCCGCCGCAGCGAAGGCTCTCGCATGACCGCCCCGACAACGGCCTTCCTCCCCACCCTTGTTCGCCGGGAGCGGGCGTCACTCCTGGCGGCCCTCATTGCGCCGCCGGTCGCCCTGGCCGTGGCCACGGCGCTCAACCTCGCTCTCTACGTGCTGATGGGCCGCGACCCGGTCGCCGTCGTCCATGCGATGCTGCTCGAGCCCTTCCTGTCCTGGGCGTCCTTTTCCGAAGTGCTGCTGAAGGCGGGCCCTCTGCTGCTGATCGCGCAGGGGCTGGCGATCGGTTTTCGCGCGAAGGTCTTCAACATCGGCGCCGAGGGGCAGTTCATCCTCGGCGCGATCTTCGCCTCGTCCATTCCCGTCTGGTTCCCGCAGGCGACGGGCCAGTGGATCTGGCCGCTCATGCTGCTCCTCGGCGCCATCGGCGGGGCGCTGTGGGCATCGATCACCGCCTTCTGGCGGGTCAGGCTCAATGCGAGCGAGATTCTCGTCTCGCTGATGCTGAGCCTCGTCGCCACGCAGTTGCTCAACTACCTGCTGCTTGGACCCTGGAAGGATCCGGCCGGCTTCAACTTTCCCCAGTCGGTGATGTTCCAGTACGACGCGATGGTGCCGATGCTGTTTGCCGGGACCCGGGTCAACGTCTCGCTGATCCTGACGATCGTCCTGTCGCTGGCGGCTTGGGTCTTCATGCAGAAGAGCTTCACCGGCTACAAGCTCCAGGTCGGCGGCCTCGCCCCGCGTGCCGCCGGCTATGCGGGCTTCAGCGAGGGGCGGGCGATCTGGCTGTCGCTCCTGATCGGCGGATTTGCCGCCGGACTGGCCGGGGCCGCCGAGGTCGCCGGTCCGCTCGGCCAGTTGCAGCGCTCGATTTCGACGGGCTACGGCTATGCGGCCATCATCGTGGCCTATCTCGGCGGACTGCATCCGCTCGGCATCATCGCGTCCGCCATGGTGATGGCGGTGCTCTACATCGGCGGCGACAACGCCATGGTGTCGGCCAACCTGCCGATCGCGGCCGTCCGCGTCTTCCAGGGCAGCCTCCTGCTCGCCTACCTCGTCGCCGTCGCCTTCGTCCGATACCGTCTCGAATGGCCCCGTGCCGCCCACCGGAGCCCGTCATGAACGCGATCGAGTTCATTCTTGCCGGCATGCTCGCCGCAGCGACGCCGTTCCTTCTGGCCGCCCTCGGCGAGATGGTGGTCGAGCGCGCGGGCGTCCTCAATCTCGGCGTCGAGGGAATGATGGCGCTCGGCGCGGTCATCGCTTTCATCATCGTCTATCACGGCGGCGGCCATGTCCTCGGCTTCGTCGCCGCCGGCCTTGCAAGCGCGATCCTCTCCCTTCTCTTCGCCGTGATCGCGCTCGGATTCCGGGCAAACCAGGTGGCGACAGGCCTCGCCATCGGCATCCTTGGCCAGGGGCTTTCGGCGCTGTTCGGCAAGACCTATGAAAGCCTCACGGTGACGGGACTGCCGAAGCTCGCCGTTCCGGGGCTTTCGGAAATCCCGGTCATAGGCGGTCTGTTCGTCCAGGATGCCGCCGTGTGGCTCACCCTCGCCGCGACACTGGGCATCTGGGCGGTGTTTGCCTACACCAAGGTCGGCCTCGTCATCCGCGCCATCGGCGAGAACCCGAAGGCCGCCCACGCGATCGGCTACCCGGTCATCGCCATCCGCGTCGCCGCCGTCGCCTTCGGCGGGGCGATGGCGGGTTTTGCGGGCGCTTACGCCTCGGTGGTCTACACGCCGCTCTGGGCCGATGGCATGATCGCAGGCCGCGGCTGGATCGCAATTGCGCTCGTCGTCTTCGGCACCTGGCTGACCGGGCGGATCTTTCTGGGGGCGTGCCTCTTCGGGGCTGTGTCGCTGATGGGGCTTGCGGCCCAGGCCACCGCGCTGGACGTGCCGTCGCAGCTTCTGTCGAGCCTGCCCTATATCGTGACCATCGTCGTGCTCGGCATCATTTCGGCAGACCGGCGGCTCTTGAAGCTGAACGGTGTCGCCTCCCTCGGCGAGCCGTTCGAACGCTAGCTAGTCCAAGGTCCGCACGAGTTTGACGAGCCAGTCGACGAAGACGCGCACCTTGTTGCTCAGATGGCGGGTCTGCGGATAGACGACATAGAGTTGGAGCGGTTCGCAGTTCCAGTCCGTCAGGACCGGCACCAGCCGTCCGTCGGCAAGCGCGTCGCGGGCCATGAAGAGAGGCACCTGCGCCACGCCGAACCCCGACAGGATGGCGGTCATGTAGGTGCGGGCGTCATTGGCGGACACGACATAGCGGGGCACGATCTCCTTTGTCTCGCCGTTCCTCTCGAATCCCATCGGCAGGATCCGTCCGGCCTGGGCCTGGAGGTAGGCGACGGCGAAGTGGTGGTCCCGCGTCAGGTCTTCCGGTTCCGATGGGAGACCGTTCCTTTCGACATAGGCGGGGGACGCGCAGGTGATCATCTGCATCTCCGAGACCTTGCGCGCGATCAGCGACTGGTCGCTGGGTGTTCCGGCGCGCAAGGCGCAATCGACGTTCTCGGCGATGTAGTCCACCAGGCGGTCGCCGACGCCGAGGTCGATTTGGATCTGCGGATAGCGCGTGTGAAAATCGCACAGTGCGGGAACGACCAGGAGGTCGGCAAAGGCGCCGGCCATCTCGACGCGCAGGCGGCCGGACGGTTGGGCCTGCGAATTGGAAAGCGAGCCGTCGAGTTCTTCGATTTCCGACAGGATCTGCGTGGCCCGTTCATAGTAGAGCGCACCGTCGGTGGTCACCATGACCCGCCGCGTGGTACGGTTCAGAAGCGTGGTGCGCAGATGCGCCTCCAGACCCTGGATGAGATTGGTGACGGTGGTCTTGGGCATGTCGAGGGCGGTGGCGGCGCGTGAAAAATTGCCTGTTTCCACCACTCGAACGAATACCCGCATCGCCGAAAGCTGGTCCAATTCCGAAGTCCTTTTCGCTGCAATGCACTATTATTCGAAATATGGAACAGTGATGCCCATATTCCGCCCTTATCCAAGGGGGTCGGAATAATAATATAGGATTTAAGTTGAGCAGGCACCCTTCCCTTCCGGAAGCAGGTTGTATGCGAAAGGCCAGAGCCATGAACAGCGAATGGCGGGACATGGAAGTCGACGGTGCGGCGGACCGCTACATGCCGATCCGCATCTACGACAGCGCCACCCGCGCAAAGGCACCACCGCTCGTCTTGTATTTCAGCGGCGGCGCCTTTCTCGACAGAGATAGGAATGGCGAAAGCCCGATTGCAAGGTCGTTTGCCAATTCCGGTGCGGTCGTCGTCGAGGCGGACTATGCCAAGCCCTCGGAGAACGTCTTTCCGAAGGCGCTCGAGTTCGCCTTTTCCGCGCTGCGTTGCCTGAGCGGCAAGCGCAAGCAGTTCGGCAGCCAGCGTTCGCTGCTGCTCGTCGCCGGCGAAGAGGCCGGCGGCAACCTGGCGGCGGGCGTGGCGCTGAAGGCGCGCGACCAGATGCCGGGCGAGATCGACGGCCAGATTCTGCTGTCGCCGCTGATCGACCCGCTGATGGCCACGGCTTCCTTCCGCGAAGCGGACGGGGCCGGGATGCGGGAGCGGTGGACGGAAGGCTGGAACCACTATCTCGGTTCCGGCGGGGGGTATTGTCACCCCTATGCCGCGCCGGGCCATTGTTCGCGTTTGTCAGGAGTGGCTCCCGCACTGATCCTGACGTCCGCGGACGACCCGTTGCGGGACGAAGCGGCCGATTACGCCGCACGCCTGTCGGCCGCCGGCGTGGCGGTGAAGAGTCGCGTGCTCCCGGCCTGCAGGGGCTGGCCGCAGATATACGGTGCGGACCGGACGGAGGGCTGTGCGCCCCCGGACGAACTGCGCAGGGAATTTGAAGACTTTATCGGGGAACTGCAAAACAGGACCTCCTGATTTGAGACAAGAGATCGGTCCTATCTAGGACTTCAAGGAGATAGCCATGTCGTCGAACAAGAGACGCTGGGCCCTGTGGGGCGCCGGCCTGGGAATTTTTGCGTCCGTTTCCGGCGCAGCCTTGCATTTCGATTTCACCCCGGACGCGCACGCGACGTCCGAAGCTGCCGCCCCGGCTCCGGCCGTGCCGGTCACCGTCGTCGCCGTTCAACCGCGCAGCGTCACTACCTGGCAGGAGTTCTCCGGCAGGCTGGAGGCGGTCGACCGGGTGGAGATCCGCTCCCGCGTCGCCGGTGCGATCCAGTCGGCACATTTCCGGGAAGGCGCGCTCGTCAAGGCCGGCGACCTGCTCGTGAAGATCGATCCGGCGCCCTTCGAGGCGTCGGTCGCCCAGGCCGATGGCCTCCTCGCCTCGGCCCGCGCCAAGCTCGACCTCGCTGATACGGAACTCGAGCGTGGCCGCAGGCTGGTCGCGAAGAATACGATTTCCGACAGCGACTTCGCCCAGCGCCAGAGCCTTCGCAGCGAGGCGCTGGCAAACCTGCAGGCAGCCGAGGCAGCCCTCACCACGGCGCGCCTCGATCTCGGCTACACCGAGATCCGCGCGCCGATTTCAGGGCGTGTCGGCAAGCTGGAGATCACCTCCGGTAATCTCGTCGCCGCAGGGCCGACCTCCCCGGCCCTGACCACGCTGGTCTCCTCCGGCCCCATCTATGCGAGCTTCAACGCCAACGAGGAACTGGTGGCGCGCACGCTCGCCGAGCTTCCCGGAACCGAGAACGGGCTTGCCGCAATCGATCAGATCCCAGTGGAGATCGGCACGCTCGGTGACGAGGGCACGCCGCTCGTCGGCAAGCTCCAGCTCATCGACAATGAGGTGGACGCGCAAAGCGGCACCATCCGCGTCCGCGCCGTCTTCGACAATCCCGGCAACCGTCTCATCCCCGGCCAGTTCGTCCGCATCCGCCTGGGCGAACCGAAGGCGGCGGAACGGCTGATGGTCAGCGAACGTGCCGTCGGCACGGACCAGGACAAGAAGTTCGTCTTCGTCGTCGATAGCGGCAACACCGTCACCTACCGCCAGGTCCAGCTCGGCGCGTCGGTGGAGGGCATGCGCATCGTCGAGAAGGGTCTGTCGGCCGGCGATCGGATCATCGTCAACGGATTGCAGCGCGTGCGCGCCGGCGTCGTCGTCGATCCGCAGACGGAAGTCGCAGCAGCCCAGTAGCATTCAGGACCGGCGGGCCGCCCCCGCCGGCTTTTCCGATCTTTCAACTATGCCTGCGGCCGCTGGCCGCAAGCCGGGGACCTCGTGTCTCTTGTCCAGCCCTTTGGAGAGGGTATCGCCATGAATATTTCACGGTTCTTCGTCGACCGTCCGGTCTTTGCCGGTGTGCTGTCGCTGCTGATCGTCATCGCCGGCCTGATCGGCATGCGATCCCTGCCGATTTCTGAATATCCGGAAGTCGTTCCGCCGTCCGTCGTCGTCAGGGCGACCTATCCCGGCGCCAACCCCAAGGTGATCGCCGAGACCGTGGCGACGCCGCTGGAGGAACAGATCAACGGCGTCGAGGACATGCTCTACATGTCGAGCCAGGCGACCGCCGACGGCGTCATGACGCTGACGGTGACTTTCGCCCTCGGCACCGATCCCGACAAGGCACAGCAACTCGTGCAGAACCGCGTCAGCCAGGCCGAGCCGCGGCTTCCGACCGAGGTGCGCGCGCTGGGCATCACCACCGTGAAGAGTTCGCCGGACCTGATGATGGTGATACATCTCAGCTCGCCCGACAATCGCTACGACATCACCTACCTGCGCAACTACGCCGTGCTCAACGTCAAGGACCGGCTGGCCCGCATCGACGGCGTCGGCCAGGTGCAGATCTTCGGCTCCGGCGACTATTCCATGCGGGTGTGGATCGACCCGCAGAAGGCCGCGGAACGCGGGCTTGCGGCAAGCGACGTCGTGGCGGCCATCCGTCAGCAGAACGTCCAGGCCGCCGCGGGCGTGATCGGCGCCTCACCGAGCGTCGACGGGCTGGACCTCCAGCTCTCCGTCAACGCGCAAGGCCGCCTGCAGTCGCCGGAGGAATTCGGCCGCATCATCGTCAAGAGCGGCGAGAACGGCGCGATCACCCGTCTCCAGGACGTCGCGCGCATCGAACTCGGCGCTGCCGACTACTCGCTGCGTTCGCTGCTCGACAACAAGGCCGCCGTGGCGATCCCCGTGTTCCAGGCGCCGGGCTCGAACGCGATCGAGATCTCCGACCAGGTGACGGCGACGATGAACGAGCTGCAGGTCGCGATGCCCGAGGGCGTGCGCTACGACATCGTCTACGACACCACCCAGTTCGTGCGGGCCTCGATCGAAAAGGTCGTCCATACCCTGCTGGAAGCGATCGCGCTCGTCGTCTTCGTCGTGATCCTGTTCCTGCAGACCTGGCGCGCGTCGATCATTCCGCTGCTCGCCGTGCCCGTCTCGATCATCGGCACCTTCGGCGTGATGTACGTCTTCGGCTTCTCCATCAATGCGCTTAGCCTCTTCGGGCTGGTGCTGGCGATCGGCATCGTCGTCGACGATGCGATCGTGGTCGTGGAAAACGTCGAGCGAAACATCGAAAACGGGCTGTCACCGAGGGAGGCGACCTACCGCGCCATGCGCGAAGTGTCCGGCCCGATCATCGCGATCGCGCTCGTGCTCGTCGCCGTGTTCGTGCCGCTTGCCTTCATCACCGGCCTGACCGGCCAGTTCTATCGCCAGTTCGCGCTGACGATCGCGATCTCGACGGTGATCTCGGCGATCAATTCCCTGACGCTGTCGCCGGCGCTTGCGGCGCTGCTCTTGAAGGACCATCACGCGAAGAAAGACTGGTTCACGCGTCTCATGGATCGCACGCTTGGCTGGTTCTTCCGCGGCTTCAACCGAGCGTTCGGCGCGAGTTCCAACGCCTATGGCCGCGGGGTGGGAGCGATTCTGTCGCGCAAGAGCATCGTCATGGTGATCTACCTGGTGCTTCTCGGCGCGACCTACCAGCTGTTCCAGGCCGTACCCGGCGGCTTCGTGCCGGCGCAGGACAAGCAGTACCTGATCGGTTTCGCGCAGTTGCCCGATGGCGCCACCCTCGACAGGACCGAAGACGTGATCAAGCGGATGAGCGAGATCACCCTCGCCCAGCCGGGCGTCGAACATGCCATCGCGTTTCCGGGCCTCTCGATCAACGGCTTCACAAACGGGTCGAATGCGGGGATCGTCTTCGTCGGCCTCGCGCCGTTCGAGGAGCGCACCACGCCGGATCTCTCCGCGGACGCGATCGCCATGCAGCTGAACCAGAAGTTCGGGGCGATCCAGGACGCCTTCATCGCGATGTTCCCGCCGCCGCCCGTCCAGGGCCTCGGCACGACCGGCGGCTTCAAGCTGCAGATCGAGGATAGGGCCGGGCTCGGCTACCAGACGCTGGATGAGGCGACCAAGGCCTTTCTCGCCAAGGCATACCAGACGCCGGAGCTCGCGGGCCTGTTCTCGAGCTTCCAGATCAACGTGCCCCAGCTCTACGCCGACCTCGACCGCGAGAAGGCCGAGCAACTCGGCGTATCGGTGACCGACGTCTTCGACACGCTGCAGATCTACCTCGGTTCGCTCTACGTCAACGACTTCAATGCCTTCGGCCGCACCTACAGCGTGCGCGTCCAGGCCGATGCGAAGTTCCGCGCCCATGCGGAGGACATCGGGGAGTTGAAGGTCCGCTCCCAGTCCGGCGAGATGATCCCGCTCGCCACGCTTTTGAAGGTCGAGGCGACCACGGGGCCGGAGCGCACCACGCGCTACAACGGCTTCCTCGCCGCCGACATCAACGGCGGGCCGGCGCCGGGCTTCTCCTCCGGCCAGGCGCAGGCGGCGATCGAGCGAATCGCCGACGAGACCCTGCCGCCGGGAATCGGTTTCGAGTGGACGGACCTGACCTATCAGCAGATCCTTGCCGGTAACTCGGGCGTGATCGTCTTCCCGCTGGCGTTGCTGCTCGTCTATCTCGTACTGGCGGCCCAGTATGAAAGCCTCACCCTGCCGCTTGCGATCATCCTGATCGTGCCGATGGGCCTTCTGGCGGCGCTGACCGGCGTCTGGCTCACGGGGGGAGACAACAACATCTTCACCCAGATCGGCCTGATCGTGCTTGTCGGGCTATCGGCGAAGAACGCGATCCTGATCGTCGAATTCGCACGGGAACTCGAATTCGAGGGCCGCTCCCCGGTCAAGGCTGCGATCGAGGCGAGCCGGTTGCGGCTGCGGCCGATCCTGATGACGTCGGCGGCCTTCATCATGGGTGTCGTGCC
Organism: Mycoplana azooxidifex; assembly: GCF_014196765.1. Classification (GTDB taxonomy): domain Bacteria; phylum Pseudomonadota; class Alphaproteobacteria; order Rhizobiales; family Rhizobiaceae; genus Mycoplana; species Mycoplana azooxidifex. The sequence continues at coordinate 391,032 of NZ_JACIEE010000007.1, read as the reverse complement.
GCTCGTCGTCTCGACCGGGGCGGGTGCGGAGATGCGCGCCGCCATGGGTGTCGCCGTCTTCTCCGGCATGATCGGCGTCACCTTGTTCGGCATCTTCATGACCCCGGTCTTCTACGTGCTCGTCCGCCGCCTGACCGGTGATCGACCCCTGAAGCAGTCCGGCGAGGCGACCCTTCTGGCCGCGCCGGCGGAGTAGGCTAAAACAACCACTGCGATTGCAAGACCTGCGACCCCCGGGATGCCCTCATCCCGGGGTTTTTCCGTTTCCCCCGGACTTTTCCCGGTCGACGATGCCATTCCCGGAAACCAGCCTCAGGCAAGTCAGCGTCTCTACAGCAGGGCATGGCGGAGTGAACCGCCGGTTGTATTGCGCAATTTTTGATTTGAGGGCTTTGCAATTATGACGTCGATCGTTTCCTCCATGAGCGTCAGCCAGATCCGGTCCCTTCCGGCCTCGACCATTGCGTCCTGGACCGAAGAGGATGCGGCTGCCCTGACCACTGCGCAGGCCGGCGCGCTTTCCTCGTCGCAGGTGGCGGCTCTGTCTGCCAAGGCCGTTGCGAGCCTGAGCGATACACAGATGTCGGCCCTTTCGCCGAAGGCGGTGATCGGATTGAACCTGGATCAGCTGGCGGCGATCTCGACAGACAAGATTGCAAGCCTGACGAACTCGCAGGTGGCGGCGCTCACCACGACGCAGATCGTTGGTCTGTCGACGGCCCAGGCGGACGCCCTGACCTCTTCCCAGGTCGCAAGCCTTAGCGCGGCGCAGATTGCAGCGCTCAGCAAGGAGGATCTTGCGACCTTCTCCGCTGCCGATATCGCCGCCATTACGCCTGCGGCGCTGCGCGGGCTGTCTGCCGATGCGCTGGCATCGCTGACCCCTGAACAGGTGGCTGCGATGACGCCGGCGCAGATCGCCGCCTTGAAGGCCGACCAGATCGCGGCCCTGACTCCAGCCCACATCGGCGTCCTCAGCGCGGCCCAGATCGGCGCGTTCACCGCCACCCAGGTCGCGGCCCTGCCGAGCGACAGCCTGGCGGCGTTCAAGCCTGACCAGATCGCGGCGTTGAGCACGAAGGCGGTCGCCGGGCTCACCGTCGGCCAGGTCGCGGCCCTGAGCCTGGAGCAGACGGAGGCGCTGACGCCGACGCAGATCGTCAGCCTCAGCTCGAAGCAGGTCGGCGCGTTGAGCGCCGAGCAACTGGGGACCTTCTCGGCAGCCGACATCAAGGCGATCAGCACGAAGGCCATCGCCGGCCTGGGCGCTGCGAATATCGCCACCCTGAGCCTGGAACAGGTTGCCGCGCTGGCACCGGGCCAGATCGCGTCCATGAGCGCGGGCCAGATGGCCGCGCTGACGCCCGAACAGGTGGGAGCCTTGTCGACAGGGCAGGTATCCGCCATGACCTCGGCGCAACTCGCTGCCCTGCCGATCGGCAGCATCGCGGCGTTTTCCGCCGGGCAGATCGCAGCCCTCAGCGGCAATGCCATTGCCGGCCTCACCCCGGCGCAGGTCTCGTCCCTGAGCCCCGAGCAGACCGAAGCCCTCACAAAGGCGCAGGTGGCGCGGCTCGGCGCCAAGCAGATCGCGGCCTTGACGCCGGAGCAGCTGGCAGCATTCTCGCCCGAAAAGATCGCGTCGATCACGCCCGTCGCGCTTTCGGGACTGTCTGCCGACAATGTCTCTGCCCTGACCGTGGACCAGGTCTCTGCCCTCACGCCGTCCCAGGTCGCGGCGTTGAAGGTCAGCCAGGTTGCGGCCCTGACCACGACGCAGCTGGAGGCGATGACGACGACGCAGTTCCGCACCCTGAGTGCTGCGCAGGTGGCCGGCCTGCCGGCCGACAGGATCGCCGCCCTTTCCGCAGACCAGTTGGCCGCACTGAGCCCCAAGGCGGTCGCCGGCCTGACGCCGACGCAGATTGCCGCCCTGACGCCTGCGCAGGTGGGATCGCTTTCGACGCAACAGGTGGCCTACCTCAGTTCCAAGCAGATTGCAGCGCTCGTCCCGGAACAGCTCGAAAGCCTGTCGCCCACCCAGATTGCGGCGATCGGTGCCGCCGCATTGTCGGGCCTGGCGCCCGAGGATGTCGCCGCCCTGACCCCGGAACAGGTCTCCGCGCTGACGCCCGGCCAGATCGCGGCCTTGAAGACCAACCAGATCGCCGCGCTGTCTTCGGCACAGGTGGAACGCTTGTCGCCGGCGCAGATCGGCGCGTTGAGCGCGGCTCAGGTCGCGGCCCTGCCTGCCGACAGGGTCGCCGCACTTTCCGAGCAGCAGATTTCGGCGCTCACGACGCGGGCGATCGCCGGCCTGACCGCGGGCCAGGTCGCAGCCCTCTCCCCCAACCAGATCGATGCCTTGTCGACGGCCCAGATCGGCGCGCTCACCTCCACTCAGCTGGCGGCGCTGAGCGCTGAGGCTCTGGCGACCTTCTCGCCCCAGGAAATCGCTGCGATCAGTCCGAAGGCCCTGCCCGGCCTGAGCCCCGCAAACGTCGCCCTGCTGACGGCGGACCAGGTTTCCGCGCTATCGGCGGTCCAGATCGCGTCCTTGAAGCCCACCCAGGTCGCCGCACTTTCGCCGAGCCAGGTGGCGGCCCTGAAGCCCGCCCAGGTCGGTGCCCTGACCGCAGCGCAGGTCGCGGCCCTCGGCATCGAGGATATCCAGGCGCTCTCCCCGGAGCAGATTTCCGCCCTGACCACGAAGGCGATCGCCGGCCTCACCGCCGCCCAGATCGCGGCCCTGTCGCCGGTACAGGCGGAAGCCCTGACCGCCACGCAGGTGGGTGGCCTGAGCGCAGCTCAGGTGGCCGCGCTCGAGGCAGAGGATCTGGCCACGTTCTCGCCGGCGGACATTGCCGCCATCAACGCCAAGGCGATCCCGAGCCTGTCGGCCGCCAACATCGCCCTGCTGAGTGCCGAGCAGGTCGCCGCGCTGACGCCGGCGCAGATCACGGCTTTGAAACCGGCGCAGGTCGCAGCGTTCTCCCCGACGCAGGTCGAGGCGCTCACGGTGGGCCAGGTTCGAGCTCTCAGTGCCACCCAGGTGGCTGCACTGGGCATCGATAGAATCCAGGCGCTTTCCGCCGAGCAGATCGCCGCATTGAACGTCAAGGCGGTCGGCGGCTTCACGGCCGCCCAGATCGCTGCCCTGAGCCCGGCGCAGGCAGAGGCCCTCTCGGCGGCCCAGATCGGCGGGCTCACCGCGGCGCAGGTCGCAGCCCTGGAGGCGGAGGACCTTGCGACCTTCACGCCAGAGGAAATCGCGGCCATACCCGCGAGCGCGATATCCGGCCTGACCGCCGAGAACATCGCGGCACTCAGCCTCGACCAGGTCGCGTCGCTGACCCCGAACCAGATTGCCGCCCTGAAGCCCGCCCAGGTCGGGGCCCTGACCCTGGCGCAGGTGCAGGTGCTGTCGCCGGGACAGGTCGCGGCGCTGAGCGCCACGCAGGTTGCCGCCCTGCCGCCCGAGAACGTCGCGGCCCTTTCCATCGACCAGATCGCCGCCCTGAGCGCCAAGGCGATCCCGGGACTGTCGGCAAGCCAGATCGCAAGCCTGGCCCCCAGCCAGATCGATGCATTCTCGGCCGCGCAGATCGCGGCCCTGACCGCGACCCAGATCGGAGCGCTGACGCCCGAGCAGCTGGCGACGTTCTCGCCCGACGATATCCCGGCGATCGGCACGGGCGCGATCCCGGGGTTGTCGAACGAAAATCTCGCTGGCCTCCCGATCGAGCAGGTGAAGGCGTTGACGGTGGCCCAGATCGCCGCACTCAAGCCGAGCCAGATCGCGTCCCTGACCGCGGCGCAACTGGCTGCCCTTTCCACGGCCCAGATCGGCGCCCTCAGCGCGGCACAGCTTGCCGCACTGTCGCCGGACCGGATTGCCGAGCTCTCCACCGACCAGATCGCCGCCCTGAACCCGAAGGCGGTCGCAGGGCTGACCGCAGAGCAGGTCACCGCGCTGACGCCGACGCAGGTGGATGCGCTGTCGGCCACGCAGATCGCAGCGCTCACGGCCACGCAGATCGCAGCACTCAGCGCCGAGGATCTGGCGACGTTTTCGGCCGCCGACCTGGCGGCCATCAGTCCGGCCGGCATTGCGGGGCTTTCGGCCGGGCAGCTTGGTTCACTGAGTTCCGAACAGATCGCCGGCCTGACGGCTGCCCAGATTGCGGGCCTGAAGCCCGAGCAGATCGCGGCCCTTTCGCCGGAGCAGGTCGGAGCCCTGACGACGACGCAGGTGCGCGCGCTCAGTGCAACGCAGGTCGCGGCCCTGACGAGCGCAGGCATCGCCGCCCTTTCGACCGACCAGATCGCGGCCCTCGATACGAAGGCCATTCCCGGCCTGACCCCGTCGCAGATCGGAACGCTGACCCCGTCGCAGATCGACGCGCTCACCACCAGCCAGATCGGCGCCCTGACCTCGACGCAGGTCGCAGCACTCGGCCCGGATGATCTCGCGACATTCTCCCCGGGCGACATCGCGGCCATCACTGCGGCTGCGATCACGGGGCTGTCGACCGAGAACATCGCGGCCCTTGATCACGAGCAGCTGACGGCCCTGACGCCGGGGCAGATCTCGAACCTGACATACTATCAGCTGAAGGCCTTGAGCGCCGACCAGATCAGCTCGCTGACCCCGGGGCAGATCGGCGCGCTGAACGCCTTGCAGGTGGCAGCGCTCGGGACCGACAAGATCCCCGCGCTCTCCACCGAACAGATCGCCGCCCTGACGCCGAAGGCGGTCGCCGGCCTGACGACGGCGCAGATCGCGGCCCTGAGCACGGCCCAGGCCGAAGCCCTGACGCCCGCCCAGGTCGCTGGCCTCACTGCGGAGCAACTGGCCGCACTCAGCTCCGACAACCTGAGAACGTTCTCGACCGAGGATATCGCATCGATGAGCACGAGCGCGATATCGGGCCTGTCGGTGCTGAACATCAAGAGCCTGAGGCGTGAACAGCTGGAGGCGATCACGACCACGCAGGTCGAAGCGTTGAGCTCGCAGCAGATCGCGGCCATCATCGCGGCCTACGAGGCCTTCTGAGGACCTGCGACCGGCACGCGCATGCGGACGGGTTCGCCAAGACGGCCGCCGGGTTGGATCCCGGCGGGCGTTAGGATCTCTACGGGAGGAACCTCGGGGAGGCTGCCTGGGTCCTGACCTACTGCTCCCTCAGCCAGTCCTGCAGTTCCGCTTCGGCACGCTCGAGCGCGCTGTAGTTCAGCAGCTTCCTCAGGAACGCGACGGTGACGGCGCGCGCCCGCAGGTTGAAACGGCTGTCGTCCGGATCGGCGGCGGTGGTCTGGTAGACCTCCAGCTTGTCGTAGAGATGCTGCAACCGGTTCTGCACGCTGCGCAGCGACAGGTTCCGCCGCCGCGCGATCGCCCGATCGGTCAGGCCCAGCGCGATGTCGACGAGCACCTCGTACTCGGAATCGGTGAAGCTGCGGGCATGGCTGAGGCTTTTCTGCTGAAGACCGCGCACCTCCCGATCGATCACGCACTGGCTTTCGATGAAGATCGAGCGCAGTGCCAGTTTCAGCCGTTCGTCGGATGCCGACTTCAGCACGTATCCGTAGGCCGCGCCGTCCGGGACGATGCGGGAGACGCCGCGCACGTAGGCTTCGTCGGAATAGTTGGACCAGAACAGGATGCGTGTCTCGGGCCGCTCCTTCCAGATGGCGCGGGCGGCCTCGATGCCGTTGCGGCTCGCCATCTGCAGGTCCATGACGATGTGGGCGGAGCGGTGATCGCGGGCGAGCCTCTCGCCGGCGATGCCGTTCTCGGCCTCGATCACCGTGCCGCATTCAGGAAGGGCCGAACTGACCGCCTCGTGCAGATATGAGCGGTGCAGCGGGTCGTCCTCTACGATCAGAACCTTCATTGCGCGTCCTTCATCGATGCTTCGTCGTCCATGCCAGGCCGGCAGAGCGGCAGTTGTACCGCAACCGTCGTGCCGCGATTGCTACGTCCGGGGCCAAGCGCGAACTTCGCCGATATGAGCCGTGCCCGCGTCTTCATGTTGTCGATGCCGCCGCCGATGCGTCCGCGCCTGTCGGCAACGCCGCAGCCGTCGTCCGAGGTCTCGATCTCGACCTGGCCGTTGGCGACCCTGAGCCGCACGGTGATCGACAGCGGCTGGGCGTGGCGAACGGCATTGTTGATTGCCTCCTGGGTGATGCGGAAGAGCGCGACGCTGACCGTGGGCTCCAGGCCGTCGAGCGCGCCTGCGGTGTCGTCGACAAGCGCCCACTCGATCGGCGTGCCGCTGTCGCGGACCGACCGGTCGAGATGGTTCTCCAGCGCCTGGGCGAGGCCGAAGAGCTGCAGGACCGAAGGTTTTGCCTCCTCGATGATCTGCCTCAGGTCCTGCATGCAGTGCTGCAGGCCCCGCGAGACCGGTTCGAGCGCCGCCCCGGTCAGATCGCCCGACTTCGCCAGCCGGTCGATCCGGCGCGACAGCCGGGTGAGGTCGGCCAGCGTCTGGTCGTGGAGGTCCATGCCGATGCGCTGGCGCTCCTGTTCCAGCGCCTCGGTCAGCTTCAGCGCGCCCTGGCGCAGCCCCTCCTCCCGCGCCCGCGACTCGGCCTCGACGATCGCCGACTGCTGCGCCTGCTCGGCCGCGCGCAGGGCGAAGAAATAGGGCGCCAGGAGGTCGGCGATGGTACAGGCCCTGTCGACGTCCTCCATCGTGTAGATGGCCGGCTTCTGCGACGAGCAACTAAGTGCTGCGATGATGGTGCCCTGTACTTTCAGCGGCACGTGCAGCCGGCTGCGCAGGGTCTGATCGACGATCGGCCGCTTGAAGGCGCCCTCGAAATGAAAGCGCGGATCGGCCATGGCATCGTCCGTCAGCATGTAGTCAACCTCGCCCCGTAGCAGCGAACGGATCGGGCTATTGGCGACGGGTGCGGAAGCGACATCGCCCCAGGCGGTGTCCATGCCCGTCTCGTAGGCCGTGTGGTAGTTGCCGTCCACCATCAGCATGCAGACGTCGAGGTGGTCGTGCGGGATGATATGCGCCACTTCGGCGGCAACCGCCCGGATGGCCGAACGGAAATCGAGCTGGCCGGCAAGCAGCCGGGAAATACCGAGATAGTGATCGACCAGTGCGGCCGGCGCCATGTGCAGCATGTCGGCAATTCCTCCCGCCGTCGCCCGGACCCCGAACCAGGTTCTGGACCTTGCGCTCCTCAACGCCGCGACCGCATCCCCAGTAAGCGCCAAAGGGCCGCGCGCGTCCTGCATGAAACCGCAACTTGTCGCGCAATACCCGCAAACAACTTGCCGCATGCCGCCTATACAGATCGCCCGTTCTCCCGCATCCTGCCCATACTGAGAGGAGGAAGCTCAGTGCAAGAACAATTTTCATCGGCTTGCGGATTGGACGCAGGCGATGAAGCGATCCGGTCGAAGGACGGATCCTGAGGGAGGATGACATGACAATTCGCAAGATGCTGCTGGCATCGGTTGCCGTCGCGTGCGCCGCCATGCCCATGACCGCGTTCGCCGACACGTCCGGAAAGAAGATCGCGCTCTCCAACAACTATGCCGGAAACTCCTGGCGCCAGGCCATGCTGACGAGCTGGGACAAGGTGACCGGCGAGGCCGTGAAGACCGGCGTCGTGGCGGCAGCCGATCCATTCACCACCGCCGAGAACCAGGCGACCGAGCAGGCCGCGCAGATCCAGAACATGATCCTGCAGGGCTACGACGCGATCGTGCTCAACGCCGCCTCGCCGACGGCGCTGAATGGCGCCATCAAGGAAGCCTGCGATGCGGGCATCACCGTCGTTTCGTTCGACGGCATCGTGACCGAGCCCTGTGCATGGCGCATCGCCGTCGACTTCAAGGAAATGGGCCGCAGCCAGGTCGAATACCTTTCCAAGAAGGTGCCCGAGGGCGGCAACCTGCTGGAGATCCGCGGTCTTGCCGGCGTCTTCGTCGATGACGAGATCTCCGCGGGCATCCATGAGGGCGTGAAGCAGTTCCCGCAGTTCAAGGTCGCGGGTTCGGTGCATGGCGACTGGGCGCAGGACGTAGCGCAGAAGGCCGTGGCCGGCATCCTGCCGAGCCTGCCGGAGGTCGTCGGCGTGGTCACCCAGGGCGGCGACGGCTACGGCGCGGCACAGGCGATCGCGGCGGCCAAACGGCCGATGCCGGTGATCGTCATGGGCAACCGCGAGGACGAGCTGAAATGGTGGAAGGAACAGAAGGACGCCAACGGCTATGAGACCATGTCGGTCTCGATCGCGCCCGGCGTTTCCACGCTCGCCTTCTGGGTCGCCCAGCAGATCCTCGACGGCAAGGAAGTGAAGAAGGACCTCGTGGTGCCGTTCCTGCGCATCGACCAGGACAACCTCGAGCAGAACCTCGCCAACACCCAGGCCGGCGGCGTCGCGAACGTGGAATACTCGCAGGAAGACGCGCTCAAGGTCATCGAGGCAGCCAAGTAAGGACCTCCCAAGCTGGCCGCGCGGTTCCATCACACCGCGCGGCCGATTTTCCTGCAGCAGAAGACGGCAGCAATGACGGGTGACAGACGCAAGGCGGTGATCGAGGTCGATGGCGCCAAGGTGAGCTTCGGCGCGGTCAAGGCGCTGGACGGCGTGACGCTTTCGATCATGCCCGGCGAATGCGTTGGCCTCGTCGGCCACAATGGTGCGGGTAAATCCACCATCGTCAGCGTCATCAACGGCGGACTGACGCCGCACCAGGGCACTGTCTCCGGCGACGGCGAAGTCGTTGCGAACTACGGCATCAATGCCGCCCGGACACGCGGCGTGCGCTGCGTCTTCCAGGAACTCTCGCTCTGCCCCAATCTCTCGATCATCGAGAACACGCGCATCATGCACCGCACGCTCGGCGGCTTCGGCTGGCGCAAGCGTGCAAGGCAGATCATCGAAAAAAGCCTGGATACGGTCTTTCCGAACCACGGCATCGCCAGCGACAAGACCGTCGGCGACCTGTCAATCGCCGAGCGACAGATGGTGGAGATCGCCATGGCCTTCTCCGACGCCGGCATTGCCCCGAGGCTGGTGATCCTGGACGAACCGACATCCTCGCTCGACGCCAGCCTCGCCGAGCAGATGCTGGACCATGTCCGCCGTTTCGTTGCGGGCGGAGGCGCGGTCGTCTTCATCTCGCATATCCTGCATGAGGTTCTCACGACGGCGAGCCGCATCGTCGTGATGAAGGACGGCCGCATCGTTGCCGAGCGTCCCGCCGCAGCGTTCAGCGAGCACAGCCTCGTCGAGGCCATGGGCAGCGTGGTCAAGGGCGACGCCCATCGCCGCAGGTCCCGTGATCTCGCCGACGCGCCGCTCGCCCTCGAGCAGAGCGGGCGCGGCATGCCCTTCCGGGCGAGCCGTGGGGAGATCGTCGGGCTTGCGGGGCTTGCGGGCCACGGCCAGACGGGAATGCTGATGGCGCTGCATGCGGCCAACAGCGGCGACTGGCTGCCCCGTCGCGATCCGCTGGTGACGTTCGTGGCCGGCGACCGCAGGCTGAACGGCGTGTTCGAACTCTGGAGCATCCTGAAGAACCTGTCGATCGCCTCGCTCGACGGCGTCGCCTCGCGGGGCGTTCTGGACGCAGGCGCTGAAGCCGGGCGCGGGGCGGAATGGAAGCGGCGTATCGAGATCCGGACGCAGGACATGGAAAACCGCATCCTGTCGCTGTCGGGCGGCAACCAGCAGAAGGTGCTGTTCGCCCGGGCGCTTTCGACGCGCGCCCCGGTCGTGCTGATGGACGACCCGATGCGCGGCGTCGACGTCGGCACGAAGCAGGAGGTCTACGAGATCGTGCGACAGGAGGCGGAAGCCGGTCGTACCTTCGTCTGGTATTCGACGGAAATGGAGGAGGTCTGCCTCTGCGACCGCGTCTATGTCTTCCGGGAGGGCGCGGTCGTCGCCGAACTGACGGGCGAGGCCATCACCGAGGGCAACATCCTCGCAGCCTCCTTCGCGGGGACCGCCGCATGAACCGCAGGATATCCGCCGATGCGCTCCGGCTGGCGATCCCGGCCCTGTCACTCACGGTCCTGCTTGCCGCCGTGTTCTGGCTGCAGCCGCGGGCGATGAGCTATGTCGGGCTCAACCTGCTCTTCAACCTTGCCGTCCCGATCGCGCTCGCCACGATCGCGCAGATGCTGATCATGTCGGTCAACGACCTCGACCTGTCGATGGGGACCTTCGTCAGCTTCGTCGCCTGCGTGACCGCGACGTTCCTGCGCGATGCGCCGCTTGTCGGGGTGCTGATCCTGGCCGGCGCGGTGGCGGTGTATTCCGTGCTGGGCGTGGTGATCTACCTGCGCAACCTGCCCTCGATCGTCGTGACGCTCGGCATGAGCTTCGTCTGGGCCGGTCTTGCCGTGCTCCTCCTGCCGTCCCCCGGCGGGCAGGCGCCGGACTGGGCGCGCGCGCTGATGACGGTGAAGCCGCCGCTGGTGCCGATGGCGATCGTCGCGAGCATCGCCATCGCGATCGTCGCCCATCTCGTCGTCATGCGCTCCTCGCTCGGCGTGCTGATCCGCGGCGTCGGCGGCAACCAGCGCTCGGTCGAGCGGGCCGGCTGGTCGGTGGTCGCCACGCGGGCCGCGGCCTACGGCCTGGCAGGCATCTTCGCCGTCCTTGCCGGCATCGCGCTCGTCGGCCTCACCACGTCCGCGGACGCCAATATCGCGCTTCGCTACACGCTGCTTTCAATCGCCGGCGTGATCCTCGGCGGCGGCGAGTTCATCGGCGGCCGGGTGTCCCCGGTCGGCGCGGTGATCGGCGCCCTCACCCTGACGCTGGCCGGTTCGTTCCTGTCGTTCCTGCGGATCTCGCCCGACTGGCAGATCGGCGCGCAGGGCGCGATCCTGATCGTCGTGCTTGCGCTTCGCCTGCTTCTCAGGCGCGTCGAAATCCGGGAGAAAGGGCGATGACAGCAATCGCGCGGCTTTCGCGGAAACCCTGGATCTGGTCGTGGTTCGCGGCCTTCGTCGTCTGGTTCGCGACCATCCTCGTCACGGGTGGCGCGAGCACGTTCGGCCTCTCGCAGGCAGCGCTTACCTTCGCGGCCTTCTCGATCATCGTCGGCATCGGCCAGATGTTCGTCATCACACTCGGCCCCGGCAACATCGACCTCTCCGTCCCCGCCACGATGACGCTGGCCGGCACGGTGGCGCTGAAGCTCATGGACGTCGACAACGCCATGATCGTTCCGGGCCTGCTGGTCGCCGTTGTGATCGGGATCGCAGTCGGGATCGGCAACTACGCCCTCATCAAGGCGCTGCGTATCCCACCGATCATCGCCACGCTGTCGATGAGCTTCATCATCCAGTCGACGGCGATCTGGACCAACCGCGGGCTTCGTATCAAGCCGCCGAGCTTTCTTGCCGACTTCACGACCTCCAGCACGCTCGGCATTCCGAACGTCGCCATCATCGCGCTGGTCATCTCGCTTCTCGCCTGGTTCCTTCTGGAGAAGACGATCTACGGCCGCTGGATCTCGGCGATCGGGCAGAGCATGCCGGCCGCCCGTATGGCCGGGATCCCGGTCGACGGCACCCGCTTTGCGACCTACGTCTTCTGCGCCGTCCTCGCCTCGCTTGCCGGCTACCTGCTCGCCTGCTTCTCCGGCGGAGCGGCGCTGAACATGGGATCGGAATACCTGCTGATGTCGATCGCCGTCGTGGTCATCGGCGGCACCGCGGTCGCAGGCGGCGATTCCAACGTACCGGGCATATGGGGCGCCTCGCTCTTCATGTTCCTGGTCGTGTCCATGCTCAACACCTACGGTCTCGGCGCGGGCATCCGCCTCGTCATGACCGGCCTCATCATCATCAGCGTCATCCTGCTCGCCGGCGGCCGCCAGCCGGGCACGCGCTAGTTCCAGGACGAACCGACCATGGCCCGAGACAGCCTCTACGAAATCCACGATTCGCGCTTCGTCCACCTGATCGTGTCAAGCGCCCGCCTGGAGGAGCTCTATTCCGGCTGCCGCTGGGCGGAAGGGCCCGTCTGGTTCAACGATGCAAACCAGCTCCTCTGGAGCGACATCCCCAACCAGCGCATGCTGCGCTGGACGCCGGAGGGCGGCGTGTCCGTCTTTCGCCAGCCGTCGAATTTCGCCAACGGCCACACGCGCGACCGGCAAGGCCGGCTCGTTTCCTGCGAACACGGAGCGCGCCGGGTGACGCGCACCGAGGTGGACGGTTCGATCACGGTGCTGGCCGACAGCCATCAGGGCAGGAAGCTCAACGCGCCGAACGACGTCGTGGTGCGCTCGGACGGCACCGTCTGGTTCACCGACCCGACCTACGGGATCCTCTCCGACTACGAGGGCTACAAGTCGCAGCCCGAACAGGCGACGCGCAACGTCTACCGACTGGACCCGGCTACCGGCGGGCTCGATGCCGTCGTCACCGACTTCAACCAGCCGAACGGCCTTGCCTTCTCGCCGGACGAGAAAACCCTCTACGTGGCGGACTCCGGCGCAAGCCACGACGACGTCCTTCCGCGCCATATCCGCGCCTTCGATGTCGTCGACGGGCGGCGGCTCGCCAACGGCCGCGTCTTTGCCGTGATCGACAAGGGCATACCGGACGGCATCCGGATCGACACTGCCGGCAATCTCTGGTCCAGCGCGGGCGACGGAGTGCATTGCTTCGCCCCCGACGGAACCCGCCTCGGCAAGATCCTGGTGCCGCAGACCGTGGCAAACCTCACCTTCGGCGGACCGAGGCGGAACCGCCTCTTCATCGCGGCGACCAATTCGCTCTACTCGATCTACGTCACCGCGACCGGGGCCTAGGTGCTGTAAGGCCGCTGCCGTTCACATCGAAAGCCAAGGTCACTTGACCTGAAATGCCCGGATACGGTCTACTGTAGACCGCAGTTGCGGCGTCTCGGCGGGTGCCGGCGGTTTGGCTCGGGGACGCATTGCCGATGCGCCGACAACCACAGCAATTGATCGATGTCACGCCAGCGATACCTCGGAGCGATATGCCACCCGTCTTCGCAGCAGGTGACGGACGCAGCGCATCCCGAGCCACACTTCCGGAGCTTCTCCATTGACCGACACGAACGCGACACGGACCGGACCCTCGAAATACGACCGCCTGATTGCGGCGGCGCAGGAGGCGCCCTCGGCCGTTACCATCGTCGCCCACCCTTGCGACGAGACCTCGCTGCGCGGCGCGCTGGAGGCGGCGGAAATGGGCTTGATCGTTCCGATCCTGGTGGGGCCGGAAGCCAGGATCCGCAAGGTGGCAGCGGAGAACGGTCTCGCGTTGAAGGGGCACGAGATCGTCGACGCCCCGCACAGCCATGCCGCAGCCGCCGAGGCGGTGGCCCTGATCCGCGAGGGCAAGGGCGACTTGCTGATGAAGGGCAGCCTGCACACCGACGAACTGATGCGCGAGGTGACCGCCTCGGCGACGGGCCTGCGCACCGATCGCCGCATCAGCCACGTGTTCGTCATGGACGTACCGGGCTACGCCGAGACGCTCTTCATCACCGATGCGGCGATCAACATCTTTCCCGACCTCGATGCCAAGCGCGACATCGTCCAGAACGCGATTGATCTCTGGGTCACGATCGGCCTTGGCGAACCGCGCGTGGCGATCGTTTCCGCCGTCGAGACGGTGACGACGAAGATACCCTCCACCATCGACGCGGCGGCGCTGTGCAAGATGGCGGAGCGAGGCCAGATCACCGGCGGCGTGCTCGACGGCCCGCTCGCCTTCGACAACGCCATCAGCCCGGAGGCCGCCGAAATCAAGGGGCTGACCTCGCCGGTCGCCGGCCGGGCGCAGATCATCGTGGTGCCGGACCTCGAGGCGGGAAACATGCTGGCCAAGAACCTGACCTTCCTTTCCCATGCCGATGCGGCCGGGATCGTGCTCGGCGCGCGCGTGCCGATCGTTTTGACCTCGCGGGCGGATTCGGTTCGAAGCCGGCTCGCCTCCTGTGCGGTGGCCTCCCTCTATGCGGCTGCACGGCGGCGGCAGACGCAAGTGGTGGCGTGACACATGGATGCTATCCTGGTCATCAATGCCGGCTCGTCGAGCCTCAAGTTCCAGATCTTCGGTATTGCCGACGGCCGGCTGTCGCGAAAGGTGCGTGGCCAGATGGATGGCATCGGGACCCGCCCGCGCCTGTTCGCCAGCACCGCCGAAGCGGAAGTCCTGATCGACCGGTCGTTCGCAGCGGATGCGGTCAAGGACCTGCCGGCCGCTATCGCCGAGACCCGCGCGTGGTTGGAATCGCTCGGCGGGTTCACGTTGCGCGCCATCGGCCACCGCGTCGTCCATGGCGGACCGGACTATGCCAGGCCGATCCTGATCGACCACGAAATCCTGGACACGCTCGCGACCTTCCAGGAACTCGCGCCGCTGCACCAGCCGAACAACCTGGCGCCGATCCGCCTCGCCATGGAGATCGCGCCCGATGTTGCGCAGGTCGCCTGTTTCGACACGGCGTTCCATCGCGGCCATGCCCCGCATACGGATTGCTACGCCCTGCCGTGGGAGTACTACGAGCATGGCGTTCGGCGATATGGCTTCCACGGCCTGTCCTACGAGTACATTGCCGAGCGGCTCACCGAGGTAGCACCCGATGTCGCAGGTGGACGCGTGATCGTTGCCCACCTTGGAAGCGGCGCGTCGATGTGCGCCATTAAAGGTGGGCGCAGCATCGAGACGACCATGGGGTTTACCGCGCTGGACGGTCTGCCGATGGGGACCCGGCCGGGGCAGATGGACCCGGGCGTCGTGCTCTACCTGATCGAGCACAAGGGCATGAGCGTCGCAGCGGTGACGGACCTGCTCTACCGGTCATCCGGGCTGAAGGGGCTGTCGGGTATCTCGGCCGACATGCGCGACCTCCTCGAAAGCGAAGAGCCGCACGCGGCCTTCGCCATCGATCATTTCATCCATCGCTGCGCACTCAGCACCGGCCTGCTCGCCGCAGCCCTCAAAGGCCTGGACGCCTTTGTCTTTACCGCCGGTGTCGGCGAGAATTCGGCGCCGATCCGCGCCCGCATCGCCGAACGCCTCGGCTGGCTCGGTGCCGAGCTCGATCCTGCGGCGAACGAGGCGGGCGCGACGCTCATCTCCACGCCGACAAGCAAGGTGGCGCTCTATGTGCTGCCGACGGACGAGGAACTGATGATCGCCCGCCACACGCTCGCCCTTGTCGCGGTACGCTGAACGCTGAATCATACGGAGGCACAGCCGCCGCTACCGTTTCCCCTGCCCGAGGAAGGCCAGCACCTGATCTCTCGTGGGGATCGGGGCAACGGCGCCATAGCCGCAGGTCGAGAGCGCGGCTGCGGCATTGGCATACAGGGCCGCCTCCAGCGGATCCTCGCCGCGCACGAGCATGGACAGGAACGCGCCATCGAACGTGTCGCCGGCGCCCGTTGCGTCCACGGTGTCCACCTTCAGCCCCGCCACGCGCTGCCGATCGCCCGGGCGGGCGACAAGCGCACCCTGCGCCCCGAGTTTCAACACCACGAGCGGAACGCCGAGCCCGAGATAGAAGTCTGCGATCGCTTCGGGATCTTCCAGTCCGGTCAGCACGGTCGCGTCTTCAAGGCTTGGAAAGATGACGTCGCAGAGCGGAACGGTGGCGTGCGTGATCGCCCGGGCGCGCGGCAGCGGCCAGAGCTTCAGCCGAAGGTTGGTGTCGTAGGACACCTTGACGCCGTTCGCCCGCGCGATCTCGATGGCGGCAAGGACGGTGTCGCAGCAGCTGTCGCTGATGGCCTGGCTGATGCCGGAGACATGCAGGAACCCGGCCCCGGCGATATAGTCCGCAGGCAGGCTTGACGGCTTCAGCCGGCTTGCCGCCGAACCCGCCCGCCGGTAGCTGAACACATGGCCGGAAGGTCCGTGCGTGACGAAGTAAAGTCCGGTCGGAGCGTCGCCGTCGCAGATGACCTCGCTGGTATCCACGCCCTCCCGGCGCCACAGATCAACGAACATGTCGCCGAAGGTGTCGTCGCCAAGCGCGGTCAGGTAGCCGCTACGCGCGCCCTGCCTGGCTGCGGCAACGATGGCGTTCGACGTATCCCCGCCGTGGCCGAGGCGGTAGTTCACCCCCTCGGCCCCGCCCGTCGCCTGGTTGAACTCGACCAGCGGTTCGCCGAGCGCTACGATATCAAGTTGCATGGGCTTCTCTCAGATGCGTCCGTATTTCGCCAGGCCCTCGCGAAGCGAACCCGATTCGATGATCAGGCGGGCCTGCTCGAACTCCCGCTGGTCGATCTCCAGGGCCATCTCCAGCACGGTCTCGGCGTGTTGGCGGGGCACCACGACGACACCGTCGATATCGCCGACGATGATGTCACCGGGATGGACCATGACGCCGCCGACGCGGACGGGTTCGTTGGAGGAATAGGTGCGGTAGCGCCCGAGCGTCGTCCCGGGCGAAGCAGACCGCGCGTAGACGGGGAAGTCGTAGTCGCGGCGGATCTCGACGATGTCCCGCACGCCGCCGTCGAGGATGGCCGCCTCGTGCTTGTTGGCGACGGCGCCTGCCGTCATCAGTCCGCCCCAGACCGCGACGTTCTCATCCTCGATGACCGAGATGCAGATGACGCTGCCGGCGGGGCTTTCGTCGATGATGTCCAGCGCATGCTGCGGCGGCAGGAATTCGTCGGAAGGGCCCTCCAGCACGGTGACCGCCGGCCCGACGATCTTCTTTTCGTTGATGCGCGGCTTGATCGCAGTATCCATGTAGCCGCGCGTGCCGACGATCTTGTCCACCGCATCGGCTGCTGAGGCAGTGGCCACGGTCCTGAAACCGGCAATCAGTTCGTCCAAAGTCATTTCGCATTCTCCTGCTTGTGGTCGTTGGTGTGTTCTCGTTCGGTGGTTTTCTCCCACCGGTTGACCCAGTTGCGCGGCTCCTGGCCGCGAAAGACGCGCTCGATCTCCTCGCTGGCCTTGCGGCGGAGGTCCCGGACCGACTGCTCGGAGTACCAGCCGGTGTGGTCGCTCACGATGACGTTCGGCAGGGAGAAAAGCGGGTTGTCCCGCGCGGGCGGCTCCTCTTCGAAGACATCGAGGCCCGCGCCGAAGATCCGTCCGTCGGACAGCGCCTCGCAGAGCGCCTGCGTATCGACCAGCCCGCCGCGCGAGGTGTTGACCAGGATCGCAGTCGGCTTCATCAGGGCCAGCCGCTCGCGGTCGATGATGTGGCGCGACTGGCTGGTGAGCGGCGCGTGCAGCGAAATGGCGCCCGCCTCGCTGCATATCTGCTCGATGGTGGCAAGCTCGGCACCTTCCGGAGCCGAGGGGAGGAACGGGTCGAACACCAGTGTCCGTTCGTATCCGAGGGCCCGGGCCTTACGATGGAACGCATGGCCGATCCGCCCGTAGCCGACGAGACCGAGCGTGCCCCCGCTGAGGCGGTACATCGGTTCGTTCCGGGCTACGTTCCAGGCGCCTTCGCGGACGGCCCGGTCCCGTGAGACGATCCTCCGGGCGACGGCGAAGAGGAGAGCGAGCGCATGGTCGCTCACTTCCTCCACCCCGTAGTCCGGAACATTCGCGACGAAGATGCCGCGCTCGGCCGCGACGGCGCGATCGATGTTGTCGACGCCGACGCCGTAGCGAACGATCGCCCGGCAGGCGGGCATGGCCGCAATGGCTTCGGCGTCGACGGGGCTTTCGCGGACGAGGATGGCGTCCGCTCCCTCGACGGCGCGCCGCACTTCGTCGGCCCGGCCATGGCACGGCCTTTCGACAACGCGTGCGCCGAAAGACGCAAGCACGCTCTCCTCGATCTCAGTGCCGCCATAGCCCTCGTCGAGAACGACGACGAGGGGGCTTTGCAGGTGCGACGCGATTGTCATTTCCGCCCCTTCGCGCTTACTGGCTGCCGCCGGCCGCTTCGACGGCCTTGACCAGCTTCTCGACCCAATCGGCGCCGACCGCGGCCTCGAGGTGCTTGCGCACCACCGGCTGTGCGAGATCACGGAACGCCGCGATTTCGTCTGCGCTCGGGACGTACACTTCCATTCCGACGTCGGTCAGCGTCTTCTCGGCGGCCAGATCGGTCGCGCGCGTCATGTTGCGATGGATGTCGCGGGCTTCGACGACGCAGGTATCGACCGCCTTCTTCTCGACGTCGGTCAGGCCCTGGTAGAACACGTCGCTGATCAGGTAGGCGTGCAGGCTGTAGACGTGGCCGTCGAGCGTTGCGTATTTCTGGCTCTGGTAGAGGCTGGCCGCCATGATGTTGGTGACGCCGTTTTCCTGGCCGTCGACGGTCCCCTGGGCCAATGCGGCAGGCAGTTCGCCCCAGTCGATCGCCGATGGGCTCGCGCCGAGGCTCTCCACCAGCGAGATGAACACCGGCGCCGGCTGCACGCGTATCTTCAGGCCCTTGAGGTCGTCGGGGGTCTTGATTGGGTGCTTGGAGTTGGTGAAGTGGCGGATACCGTTGTCGGCATAGGCCAGCAGGCGGATGCTGGTTTCCTTCAGCATCGCATCGGCGAACTCCTTGCCGAAAT
This sequence comes from Mycoplana azooxidifex, assembly GCF_014196765.1. GTDB lineage: Bacteria > Pseudomonadota > Alphaproteobacteria > Rhizobiales > Rhizobiaceae > Mycoplana > Mycoplana azooxidifex. The sequence continues at coordinate 372,512 of NZ_JACIEE010000007.1, read as the reverse complement.
CGCCGTCCAGCACCTTGTAGGCGACCTCATGGTTGGGGAAGATGTAAGGCAGGGCGAACACGTCGAAGGGGCTGTAGACGCTCGAGATGCCGCCGTCGTGAACGACTGCCAGCTCGACCGTGCCGAGGCGAAGGCCCTCCAGCGCCGTCGTCGCGTTGCCGAGCTGGCCCGCCGGGAAGATCTGCACATCGATCGAGCCGCTGGTTGCGCCCTCGACGCATTTCTCGAAGGCAAGCGCTGCCGCATGCTTCGGCTGGTCCTCCCGACCGGGCTGGTAGTGCGTGTATTTCATGACCTTCGGCGCGGCCGCGGCCATCGTGGCGTCCAGGGCCACCAGCGCGGTGGCGAGCAGAGCGATTTTCTTGAGCATTTCAGTTCCTCCCATTTGAACTGTTCAGGTTTGGTTTGGTGTCAGCGGAGATATCCGAAGAGGTTCGGCAGCCAGGTGCTGAAGCCCGGTACGAGCGTCAGCAGGGCCAGGACGACGATCTCGGCGCCGAGAAGCGGCCACAGCTCGCGCACGAGCGCGTTCATCGGCACCTTCGTGACGACGGACGTCACGAAGAGCAGGCCTCCCACCGGCGGGGTGATCATGCCGAGCGTCAGGTTGAGGATGACGATCATGGCGAACTGCAGGGAATCGATGCCGACGGCGTCGGCGACCGGGGCCAGGATCGGCACGAGGATCATCACCCCCGGAAGCGGTTCCATGAAGATGCCGAAGAGCAGCAGGAAGATGTTGACCGCGAGCAGGAAACCGAAGGGGCCGAGGTCCAGCGAGACGATGAACTCCGAAATCGCCTGCGGCACCTGCAGAACCGTGAGCGCCCAGGAGAAGACGTCGGATGTCGAGATCATGAGCATGACGGAAGCCGTCATGATCGCGGTCCGAACCAGAATGCCGGGTATCTTTTCGATGGTCAGCGTCCGGTAGACGAAACGGCCGGCAAACCAGGCGTAGAAGACGGCGACGGCGGATGCCTCCGTGGGGGTGAACGCGCCGGTATGGATCCCGCCGAGGATGATCAGCGGCAGCATCAGGGCGGGAACCGCCCGCCAGGCGATGACGACGAATTCGCGCAGCGTCGGGCGCAGTTCCAGGCTCCGATAGTTGCGACGCACGGAGATCCAATGGTTGGTGAGCAGGAGTGCGCCGGCAATCATCAGGCCGGGCACGATGCCGGCCAGAAACAGGCCCGCGACGCTGACGCTGTTGTCGGTCAGCGCATAGATCACCATGATGATCGAAGGCGGAATGATTGGACCGACGATCGCCGCAGATGCCGTCATCGCGGCCGCATAGCCGGGACTGTAGCCGGTATCCCGCATCATCCTGGTGATGAGCGCGCCCGGTCCCGCGGCGTCGGCAAGAGCGGATCCGCTGATGCCGGAGAAGAACGTCATCGTCAGGATGTTGGCATGGCCGAGGCCGCCCCGGACGTGACCGACGCAAGCCGATGCGAAGCGAAGCAGCACTTCGGTGAGGCGCCCACCGCTCATCATTTCGGCGGCGAGCAGAAAGAACGGGATGGCCAGGAGCGGGAAGCTGTCCAGCCCCGCAAACAGCCGCTGGGGAACGACCATAGCCGGGAAGCGACCGTCGATCAGAACGGCGATCAGCGTGGAGAGGCCAAGCGTGACGGCGACGGGAACGCCGATGACCAAGGTGAAGAGGAAACTGGCGAAGAGAACCGTGCTCATAGGACGCTGAACTCCGCGGCCTGGGCCTGGGCTTCGCCGCTGTTCCTGGTGGCAAGCAGCTTGTGCGCGGTCAGGAAGACGTGGCCCAGCATCAGCAGCGATCCGATGGGAATCGCCATGTAGACCGCCCCGAGCGACAGCCTGAGAACCGCGCTCTGCTGGCGCCATGCGAAACTGGCATATTGCCAGCCGTACCAGGCGACGGCGGCGAAGAAGGCGACGATCGAGGCAAACACGACAAGGCGCAGCAGGCGTGCCCAGACTTCGGGAAGAGCGTCTTGCAGGTTGTCGATGGCAATGTGGGCGCCCTCGCGCATCGCAAGTCCCACCGCCAGCCACGAAACCCAGATCATCATGTAGCGGGTCACTTCCTCCACCCAGGGCAGCGAGATGCCGGCGACATAACGCAAGGCCACATTTGCAAAGACCAGAACGGCCATGATGAGCAGCAGCGCGCCCACCACGAATTGATTCGCCCAGACGAAGGCGCGATCGAACCTAGAAAGCATTGCATTCCTCCAAGGGGATGCCGCCGGGCGGCATCCCCTGCATGCGACTTAGTTGAGATACGGCTGAGCCTTGACCGGCAGGCGCCAGATCGTGAAGTTCGGAACGGACGGGTCCTCGAAGTTCATGTCCTGGTCCACCCAGAGGTGAAGATGGTTGGAGATGGCGTGCAAGGTGCCGTCCGGTGCCCAGGCGAGCGTATCGGGCCAGGACATTTCCGGATGATAGGCGACTTGCGACAGCCGACGCGTGGCCGGATCCCATTTGAGGACGCCGTTCAACTGCAATGCGGTCAGGTAAACGTTGCCGTCCTTGTCCGCCGTCAGGCCGTCGGTGTTCGACGGCAGGACCACCTCCACGCGGATCGCTCCCTGCAGTTCGGCCTCGGACACCTTCGGGTCGCGCAGAAGCGCGGTCGGCAGCGAGTAGAGCGCGTTACCCGTCAGGTTCGTCCAGTAGAGCGTCTGCTTGTCGCCAGAGAGCGCGATCCCGTCGGCGCCCGTACGCATGCGGCCGTTCTTGAGGACCTGGCGACCGTCGATCGCGAAGCTGAAGTTCGGCTCGTCATTGGTGAACCTGGTGGCGTCGAGCACGCGGCGGGCGGTGTTCGTGTTCTTGTCGTAGACGATCAGTCCGCCGCAGAGCGGGTCGCTGAAGATGCCGCTGTCCGTGATGTAGGCGAAGCCCGAACTGTTGTCGACGACGACGTCGTTCAGGAACGAGCAGGTCTTGTTCGACACCTCCGGTCCGAAGGCGAGGCGCTGGATCTCCTTGCCGGCCTTGATGTCCCAGAGAACGAGTTTTTCGTCCTTCTCACCCGAGGGCGCGCCGGCGACGTGACCCTGGTCGAGGATCCACATCACGTCGTTCTCGTCGATCTCGAAGCCGAGAACGGCCTTCAGGCCTTCGGGGTTTTCGACGTCGTTCAAGGCTTCCGATGGAAACGCCTGGAGTTCGAAACCGTCTCCCGCCTTGACGAGCCTGGATACGGTTGCCGGAATGTCGGCGCCGCCCCACCGGGCCGTCGTGACGTACATGTTGCCGGCGGAGTCGAATTTCAGCCCCTGCGCGAGCGCCTTGCCCTTCAGCGGGCTTGCGTCCCAGCGCTTCTGAATGCCGGCGTCGTCGATCTTGTAGGTAAGTGCGTTCAGACGGACGATCGGCTCTGCCGACGTCTCCTGAGCGTGCGCGCTTGCGGCGCCCACCAGCATGCCGAGGACGACGGCTGTCGTCGCCTTAAGAATTGTCATGATAACCTCCCTCCCAGATGGCATCTTCCTCTAGGGATGCCAAACTGCTACCTTAGACAGCAGATGAAACTAAGGTAGCAGTTTCTTCATTGTTGTAAAGAGGTCCTTGATGAAGTCCTTGGCAAAGCCGTCACCCCGCAAGGCAGCCGCGACCGAAAATGCCGAGAAAAGAACGGGTAGGCTCACCCGCCCCGCCCTCCTGGTCGACGAGGTGGTGCGCGCCATCCGCGAGATGATCGTCGAAGGCCGGGTCCTGCCCGGCGAAAGATTGTCGGAAAACGTGCTCGCCGCCGAACTCGGCGTATCGACCACGCCCGTGCGCGAGGCGATCGCCCTGTTGCGCCGGGAAGGACTCGTGACGGTGCAGCCCCAGTCCGGGACCTACGTCTTCGAACTGCAGCCGGGCGAACTCAACCAGCTATGCGAACTGCGGTTCGCGCTCGAACCGGCGGCCGTGCAACTCGCGCTCGACAAGCCCGAATCGAAGCTCGGCGACGAGCTTGCGGCCATTGTCGAGAAGATGGAACGCGCGCAGGCGGAGGGGCGGACAAAGGACTACCTCACCCTCGACACGGCCTTCCACGACGCCATCATCGCGGCGTCCGGAAACCCTTACATTACAAACGCCTATGCGTTGATCGGCGCCAAGATGGCCGCGTTGAGAAATCGCCTGGGCGACGATCCGCACCACATGGAGAAATCGATGCGCGAGCATGTGGAGATCACGAGCGCGATCCGCGAGAAGGACCTTTCGCGCGCGGCCAATATCCTCGTGCGACATATCGCGCGCAAGGAGGGTTCCTACTGGGAGCACCTCGATCCGGACCAAGCCCCGGCGTTCGGCGGGCCGGCTGGCGCGGACTGAATTTTTCCTCAATGCCCGTGCATCGATTTCACTCCGGCGCCCGACGGAGAGGCTGGTACAGGAACGCGATAACGCTCTATCCTCGCGAAATGACGCGGCCGCACCCCGGCCCCGGCCTGAAGACAGAGGAGGAAACGATGCCAGAGGCTTCCCTGCCCCATCCCCGCGGTGGCCTGTACTATGAAGACTTCGTCGTCGGCGCCACGATTGCGCACCGGTTGACGCGCACGGTCACCCAGATGGACAACATGTTGTTTTCCAACATGACGCTCAATCCCCAGCCGCTGCACATCGATGCGCATTTCTGTGCCACGGAGACGGAATGGGGACGGCCGCTCGTCAATTCCCTGTTCACGCTCGGCCTGATGATCGGCATTTCCGTCAACGACACGACAGTCGGCACCACCATCGCCAATCTCGGCATGACGGACGTGAAGTTTCCGGCACCGCTGTTCGAGGGGGACACGGTCAACGCCGCAACCGAAATCGCCGGCAAGCGCGGTTCGAAGTCGCGGCCCGATGCCGGTATCGTCGAGTTCCTGCACCGGGCCTACAAGCAGGACGGCACGCTGGTCTGCGAGTGCCGCCGCCAGGCCTTCATGCTGAAGAGGAGCAGGTGATGCGCTCGCTCCTGTTCGTCCCCGGCGACAGCGTCAGGAAACTGGAGAAGGCGCTCGCCTCGCAAGCCGATGCCCTGCTGATCGACCTGGAGGACTCCGTCGCGCTCGAGGCAAAGGACGAGGCCCGGAGAATCACTGCCCAATTCCTGCAGGAGAATGTCGCAGGCAACCAGAGACCGCGCTTCTATGTGCGCGTCAACGGCCTGTCGACCGGCCTGATCGAAGCGGACCTCGACCGGATCATGCCTGCAGCGCCCGATGGCGTCGTGCTGCCAAAGGCTGTCGGCGGAGCCGACGTTGCTGCCCTCGCGGCCCGCCTCTCGACGCATGAGGCGGGATCCGGGCGGGCAGCGACACGCATCCTCGCAATCGCAACCGAAAACGCCGCGGGCGTCTTTGCTCTTGGAACCTTCGCCGGCAGCAGCGACCGGCTGATGGGCCTTGCCTGGGGCGGAGAGGATCTCTCGGCCGACCTCGGTGCTTCGTCCAACCGCACCGACAGCGGCGCCTACGCCGATCCCTACAGGCTTGCGCGCACGCTGACGCTGCTGGGTGCCGCATCGGCAGGCGTTGCCGCCATCGATGCGGTCTACACGAATTTCCGGGACATGCAGGGACTGGAAGCGGAATGCCGTGAGGCGCGGCGCGACGGCTTCGTCGGCAAGATGGCGATACACCCCGCGCAGGTCGCGATCATAAACGCGGCCTTCGCCCCCACGGCCGACGAGATCGCAAGGGCAAGGGCCGTCGTCGCCGCATTTGCCGGCAACCCGGGCGCGGGCGTGGTCGGCGTCGACGGCGAGATGCTCGACCGCCCGCATCTGTTGCGGGCGGAGCGCCTGCTCGACCGCGCCGGCGGCGCGACTTGAGCGGAGGACCGCCGCCGCTCCTCACTGCGCGAAGACGCTGTCGAAGTCCTTGAATCCCTTGACCTCGATCGGGTTGCCGCTCGGATCGAAGAAGAACATCGTCCGCTGCTCGCCCGGCTCGCCTTCGAACCGCACCATCGGGGGGATGTCGAACGCGATGTCGCCGGCTTCCAGCCGCGAGGCCAGGGCGAACCAATCGTCGAGCGGCAGGACGACGCCGAGATGGGGCATCATCACCATGTGATCGCCGACCTTTCCGGTGCGCGTGACTTCGAAAGGCTTGCCGAGATGCAGCGAGATCTGGTGGCCGAAGAAATCGAAATCGACCCAGGTGTCGGTGGAGCGGCCCTCTGCGCAGCCGAGGACCCCGCCGTAAAAGCGGCGCGCTTCGTCGAGATCGGTGACGTGGTATGCGAGATGGAAGAGTGAGCGCATCGGTTGCTCCTTGATGCCTGTTTATGAGGAAGAGTTCGGGGAATGGTCAGGTTTCGCGCCAGCGCGGAACTCTGCCTCCTGCAGCATATCGCCGGGGATTGGCTCGCCCGCGACAACTATCTTTCCATAGGCCTGTTTGGCCAGCGGCTTGTTCACCGGCGGGCTTCCTTTGAAAGATCTGCGCTTGCCGGTTTCTCCACGATGCCGGCAACGGCCTCGCGCAGTGTGCGCCTTCCGGCGATCAGAAGATCCTCCGCCTCTTCCTGCGAGATGGCGGCAAAGCGGATCGCTCGCCCGCTCGGCGTCTGTGCAAGCCGCGGCAGGTCGACCGAGGCGACCGTGGCGATCTTCGGATAGCCGCCCGTCGACTGGCGCTCGGCCATCAGCACGATCGGCCGGCCGGAGGCAGGCACCTGTATGGAACCTGCCACGGTGCCGTCGGAGACGATGTCGTGGCCGCCCACGGCCGGCAGCCGCGGTCCGTCCAGGATCTGCGCCATCCGGTCGCGACTGGGGGAGACGATGAAGGGCTCGTCGAGAAAGGCGCGCCATGTCGCCTGGTCGAAGTAGTCGTCCTGGGGACCCGGAACGACGCGGATCGGGCCGCGGGCCCGTTGCCAGAACCGGCGAAACGCCAGGAGCGGCCCGGCCGGGGCCTCGCCCAGCAGCAGGCGGTCGTTTGCTCCCAACCGCCGGCCGTCGAGGCCGCCCAAGCCAGAGCGAAGATGGGTCGCCCTCGCCCCCAGCACCGGCGGCGTACCGATGCCGCCCGAGAACGCGAGATAGCCCCACACCGCATCCCGCATCGCGCCGATCGCCAGCCTCTGACCCGGCAGCAGATGGTGGCTCTCCCATGGAAAGGCGGCCGCGCCGTCGATCCGGATATCGACCGCGCCGCCGGTGACCGCGAACCGGACCGGCTCCGTCACCTCGAAGACGCCGCCGGGGCCGGCGAATTCGAGAACGGCATCGTCGGGTCCGTTGCCGACGAGCGCATTGGCAAGATCCATGGACGGCCCATCCATCGGACCCGACCCGGACACGCCGGCGTGCAGCAAACCCTTGCGACCGCGATCCTGCACCGTGACCATCGGGCCGGCCTGGCTGATCAGCAGAATCGTCATACGGGTTCAGGCTCCACAACCGTCTTCCCCGCCACGCTCGCGGCGTCGAGCGCGGCAGCCTCGGCAGGTTCGATCGGTCGGAAGCGCACGTGGTCGCCGGCGCTGAGCAGGAACGGCTCGCTGCGCGACGGATCGAAAAGCCTGAGCGGCGTGCGGCCGATGAAGCGCCAGCCGCTGGGGCCGGAAACGGAATTGATGCTGGCCTGCTTGCCGCCGATACCGATCGCGCCCGCCTCGATCCGCTGGCGCGGCGTGGCAAGCCGCGGCGTATGCAATATCTCCGGCAGCCCGCCGAGATAGGCAAAGCCAGGTGCGAAGCCGATCATGTAGACCCGGTACTCGCCAGCGGCGTGGATCGCCACGAGCTCGTCTGCGCTCAGGCCCTTCATGTCGCCAAGCTCGGCGAGGTCGAGGCCGGCCTCGCCGCCGTAGACGACCGGAACCACGAAGCGCCGGGCGGCCCGACTACCGGGCACAGCTGCCCGCAATCGTGCCTCGAGTTCCAGCCTCAGCGCCTGTGCCCGCCGGAGGGAAGGATCGTAGAGAACCAGCAGCGAGCGGTAAGTCGGCACCGTTTCGACGACGGCATCGATCGGCCGCTCGGCCAAATCCGCGGCCAGGGCGATCACGCGCGCGTTGACGTCCTCGTCGATCTCGTCCGACAGTTCGATCGAAAGGGCGCTGTCACCACAGGCGACGATGCGTGGATACGTCACTGGCATCGCGTCATGCGTCCTTCAGAACATCCTTGCCCCAGGGCACGTTCCACGTCATTGCTTTCCCAAGGCCGGGACCGCTTGTCGGTGATATCGATATGGCCCGCGCTCGTCATCGCCGGCCCCGCGGTGCTTCAAGACGGACTTGGCATTTCAGTACGCCAACTGTATTTCAAGCCTTCGGATCATAAGGGGTGGAGTCTGTTCGATGCAACACGTCACGCGCAGTCGCATGTCGTCCGCCACGAGCAGAGACACTATAAGATCATGACGACCATCGACCTGAACTGCGACATGGGGGAAAGCTTCGGCGCCTACCGGATCGGGGACGATGCGGCCATGATGAACCTCATCACCACCGCCAACATCGCTTGCGGTTTCCATGCCGGCGATCCGGTCGTCATGCGCGATACGATCCTCGCCGCCAAGGCACGCGGCGTGTCGATCGGTGCGCACCCGTCGTTCATGGATCTCTACGGGTTCGGGCGCCGGCGCATCACCGGCGAGCGGCCGGAGGACATCGAGGCGCAGCTCGTCTACCAGATCGCCGCAATCCAGGGCATGGCGGCTGCGGCTGGCTGGCCGATCACCCACGTCAAGACACACGGCGCGCTCGCAAACATGGCCGCCGAAGATGCCGGCCTCGCTGCCGCCTGCGTCAGGGCCATCAAGGCCGTCGATCCCGGGCTGGTGTTCGTCGCGCTTCCCTATTCGCAGGCGATGCGGGCTGCCGAGGCGGCCGGGCTTGCGGTTGCGTGCGAGGTCTATGCGGATCGCCGCTACGACGACAATGGCATGCTGGCTTCCCGACAGATGGAAGGTGCGGTCATTCACGACCTTCGCCAGAGCGTGGACCAGGTGCTGTCCATGGTGCTGGACGGGCGTATCCCGACGATCGGCGGCAAGCAATTGTTGGTGGAGGCTGCGACCGTGTGCATCCATGGCGACACGCCCGGCGCCGTCGGCGTGGCTCGAGCCCTTCGCGAGGCTCTCGCCGCGGCGGGGATCGAATTCGCTCCGTTCAAAAAGCCCAATCTCGCGTAGCTCTCGCACACGATCCTCCACGGCATCACCCGCGCGAGCTCGCTGGAGCTGGCGCGACGGGCCGGCATTCCCATCGACGTGCGCCCGTTCACGTCGAAGGGGGCCGTGAACGCGACGGAGGCTCCTTCTTTGCTGTTGTCGCAGGCGCAATTGTGCGATAGCGGACGGCGACCCTGCCCTTCGTGAATCCGCAATGTTCCTGTCCGAAATCCTGGCCATCTCCGCCGCCGCCTGCATAGCTCTGAGCGGCATGATCATCGGCGAGCTTGCCGGACGGATCCCGCTGCTCGTGCTGACGCGCTGGCAGATGGTCGCAAGTTTCCTGATGACGGGCGCCGCCTCGCTTGCCGTCGGCGGCTGGTTGACGATCTCGCCATGGCAGGTGGGCGCGCTGGCGCTGTCGAGCCTGTTCGGCATCATCATTGCCAGCACCACCTATTTCGCGGCGATTTTTATCGCCGGGCCTCGCCGGACGGCGCTGTTGTTTTCGCTGACCGCGCCGTTCGCCTTGCTGTTCGGCTATCTCTGGCTCGGCGAGACGGTCTCGGCCCAGCAAGGCCTCGGGATCGCGCTCGTCCTTGCAGGCATCCTGCTGGCGATCGGCGCCGGGAAGATGGGCAAGGCAGGCAAAGCTGGAAGGCGTCATGCGAGTGCGGATGCGGCGTCGCCGACCAGTCGGCTTGCAGCCCTCGGGGTCGCGCTCGGCGTGGTCACCGCGCTCGGACAGGCGCTCGGCAGCCTCGCCGCGCGGCCGGCGATGGCAGCCGGCGCCGAGCCGTTCACGGCCATGGCGATTCGCTCCGGGATCGCGGCCGTCTTCTTCATCGCACTCGTGCCGCTCGGCGTGCCCGGTGCGAAGAGCACCGTCGTCCTGCCCATGCGCACCCGCCTGCTTGCGATTGCTTCCGCCTTCTTCGGCACCGGCCTCGGCATGTCGCTCCTCATGGCCGCGCTTGCGCACGGCAATGTCGGCATCGTCTCGACGCTGTCGTCGCTGACGCCGGTTCTGATCCTGCCGATGGTGTGGGCACGGACGGGCCGTGTGCCGTCCGCCTCGGCGTGGGCCGGTGCGCTCCTTGCCGTCGCGGGCACTGGGCTGATCAGCCTGAAAATCGGCCTGGCGCACTGAGATCACCATTGAACTTGCGAGTTCGTGGTGAATTGCGTGGCAATAGCGCAAGCAAGCCGGTGATATCCGGCCTCCCGCATCTTTCCATCGCGGCCGCAACCCGTTATGGGCTGTCACAAAACTGTCATATATGGGAAAACGATCGTGCTGAGTTGGTTTCGCGCCCTGATGCCCCGGGAAGACCGGTTCTTCGACCTCTTCGACGCGCACGCGCTGACGGTGGTCGAGGCGGCGGAAGCGCTTGAGAAGGTCCTGGCGGGTGGCCCGGAGCTGGAGCAGCACTGCAGCCGGATCGTCGAACTGGAAGACAAGGCCGATCGTATCACGGCCGACGTGCTGCTTGCCGTGCGCAAGAGCTTCATCACTCCCTTCGATCGCGGCGACATCAAGGACCTGATCCAGTCGCTCGACGACGCCATCGACATGATGCACAAGGTGGTCAAGACGATCCGGCTGTTCGAGCAGAAGAGCTTCGATCCCGGCATGCAGGAAATGGGCGTGATCGTCGTGAAGGCCGCCCGCCTCGTGGCCGAGGCCGTGCCGCTTCTCCACAAGATCGGCGCCAATGCGACGCGTCTGAACGCGATCGCCGAGGAGGTTATGCGCGTCGAAGGCCGCGCCGACGAATTGCACGAGAAGGGCCTGAAGGACCTGTTCCAGCGCCACGGCGCCTCCAATCCGATGGCCTACATGATCGGCAGCGAGCTCTACGGCGAATTGGAGAAGGTGGTCGACCGCTTCGAGGACGTGGCGAACGAGATCAGCGGCATCGTGATCGAGAACGTCTGATGGACGCGACGCTTGCCCTCCCGCTGCTGGTGGCGCTCATCGGCATCGCGCTCCTGTTCGATTTCCTGAACGGGCTGCACGACGCGGCGAACTCGATCGCCACGATCGTCTCGACACGCGTGCTGCGTCCCCAGTTTGCGGTGATGTGGGCCGCCTTCTTCAATTTCATCGCTTTCCTGTTCTTCGGCCTGCATGTGGCCGAGACGATCGGCAGGGGGATCATCGATCCGGCGATCATTTCGCCCGCGGTGATCTTTGCAGCCCTCATGGGCGCGATCATCTGGAATGTCGTCACATGGCTGTTCGGCATTCCCTCGAGCTCCTCGCATGCGCTGATCGGCGGGCTCGTCGGCGCCGGGCTTGCGCGCAGCGATTTCGATTCGATCGTGCTTTCGGGCGTGCTCAAGACGGTAGGCGCCATCTTCATGTCGCCGGCCATCGGCTTCTTCCTGGCGCTGATGCTGGTGCTGATCGTTTCCTGGATCTGCGTGCGGCAGACGCCCTTTGCCGTCGACAGCGCTTTCCGCGGCCTGCAGTTCATCTCCGCCTCGCTCTATTCGCTCGGGCACGGCGGCAACGATGCGCAGAAGACGATGGGCATCATCGCCGTGCTGCTCTACTCGCAGGGACATCTCGGCTCGGAATTCTACGTCCCCTTCTGGGTCGTCATCACCTGTCAGGCAGCGATCGCGCTCGGCACGCTGTTCGGTGGCTGGCGCATCGTCCATACGATGGGTTCGAAGATCACCCGGCTCAACCCGATGCAGGGCTTTTGCGCGGAGACGGGCGGCGCGATCACGCTGTTCGCAGCCACCTGGCTCGGCATCCCGGTCTCCACGACGCACACCATCACCGGCGCGATCATCGGCGTCGGTGCGGCGCGGCGCGTTTCGGCGGTGCGCTGGGGGCTTGCGGGCAACATCGTGATCGCCTGGTTCGTGACCCTGCCGGCTGCGGCCCTCGTCTCGGCATTGACCTATTGGACCGTCGGCCTCTTCGGAGGTCACTGAAGCGATTTCCGATCAGGCCGCTTGCCAGTTCCTGACGTTACGTGCACCCTTGTTGCGCAAGAGGATTCGCTGCAGCTTTTCGGGGGAACGAGCATGGCAGGCGGAATGATGCGGATGGCCGCCCTTTTGGGTGGATGCTTTACTCTGGCGAACGTTGCGGTTGCACAAGATAGCAGCGCCGACCTGGCAAAGAAGCTTTCCAATCCCGTCGCGTCGATGATCAGCGTGCCGTTCCAGTTCAACTACGACCGTGGCTACGGTCCGGAAGACGGGAACCGCGAGACGCTGAACATTCAGCCTGTCGTCCCCATATCGCTGAACGATGACTGGAACCTCATCTCCCGCACCATCATGCCTGTCATCTGGCAGGATGACATCGCCGGTCCGTCGGGTCAGCAGTTCGGGCTCGGCGACATCACCCAGAGCCTGTTTCTCTCTCCCAGGCATCCCGGACCCGGTGGGCTGATCTGGGGGCTCGGTCCGGTGTTCCTGATCCCGACCGCCACGGACGATCTCACCGGCAGCGGTAAATGGGGCGCCGGTCCGACAGGCGTGGCACTAAAGCAGGAAGGCCCATGGACATATGGCCTGTTGGCCAACCATATCTGGTCCTTTGCCGGCCAGGACGACCGCGCGGACGTCAATTCGACCTTCCTGCAGCCCTTCCTGTCCTATACGACCCACGATGCGTGGACCTTCACGCTCAACACGGAATCCACCTACGACTGGGAGGGCGACCAGTGGTCCGTTCCGGTCAACGTCATGGTTGGAAAGCTGGTGAAGTTCGATCAGCAACCGGTGAGTTTCACGGCCGGCCTGCGCTACTGGGCCGACGCGCCGGAAAATGGTCCGGAAGGCCTCGGCTTCCGCTTTGTGGTGACCTTCCTCTTTCCGCAGTGAGGCTGCCGGCTCGGGTGTGCCGACGCCCGCGGTTACATGGGCTTCCATTGGGAGGTGCCATCTATCTTTATTCCATGGCTTGATGAATAATGAAATGAACGGTCCAGTCATTTCTTCAATAGCGTTGCCGCCCGGGCGGGGCGCGCAGCGAGTGCCTTGTCGATAGGCCTGCAGGCCGGGACATGGCTGTTGGAACGACTGGATTCCCGAGACTGATGCAGGGAGGGCTGAAGGTCATGGGTGGCGACAGGTTTTCATGTCAATTGCGTTCCGGTCTTGCCGTCGCCCTGTTGGCGGCGCTTGCCGTGGGTTTCCAGCCAGCAACCCGGGCGCTGGCGCAGGAACAGGCGGCGGCCGCGTCCGGCGCGACGGGTCAGGCTGGCGATGACCAGCCCGATCTTCTGACCGAGGACGAGCTTGAGGTCCTGGTCGCGCGCATTGCTCTCTATCCGGACGAGCTCGTCGCCCTCGTCAGTTCCGCCTCGCTCTATCCGCTACAGATCATCGAGGCGGAGCGGTTCCTGGAGCAGAAGAAAAAGGACAAGGACCTGCAGCCGAAGGACAGCTGGGACGACAGCGTCATTTCGCTGCTCAACTATCCCGACATCGTCAAGATGATGAGCGATGACCTCGACTGGACCCAGGCGCTCGGCAGTGCATTGGCCTACCAGCAGAAGGATGTGCTCATGGCCATCCAGACGCTGCGCGACAAGGCGGTCGCCGATGGCGTCATCAAGACGGACGACAAGGTGCAGATCGTCAACCAGGGTGACAACGTGGTGATCCAGCCGGCCGACCCGGAGAAGGTGTATGTGCCGAGATACGAGCCGGAAATGCTCTACGAACCCGGCTACGCGCCGGCCCCGGTGACCTACTACGACGATCCCTACCCCAATTACTACTATCCGTCCGCGCCCTATTTTGCCGCCGCCGTCACCGGTGCCGCAATCTGGGCTGCGACGGTCGACTGGGACGACTGGGGTGTGTGGGGCGGCCGCTGGAACGGTGACGTCGACATCGATTGCGACAAGTGCTTCAACGATATCGACATCGATCGCGACAAGTTCAAGATGAACGATGTCGACTGGAAGAACATCGATCGGTCGAAGATCAAGTTCGACAAGAACCAACTGGCCAATGTCGATCGCAACCAGCTCAAGAACGAGTTCAAGGGCAACCGCGACAACAACATTGCGAACCGTGCAAAGGACGTGCGCCGCAACGGCGACGGCCGGGTCGCCAACCGGGGCGGGAAAATCTCGGTCGACGACGTTCGCAAGAGCAAGGTGGATGCCGACCGCGCCCGCCAGCGGGCGGGCAATGCCGACAGGGGCAACATCGACCGGGCCAACATCGACAGAGGCAAGATCGATCGCGGCAGCGCCGGACAGGCGATCGCCGGGCGCAAGGATGGCGGGAGCGTCGCCAATCGCGCGGGCGGCTCCGCTGCTGCCAAGAAGGTTGCGGGCGCCAAGTCGAAGAACATCAACCGAAAGGCAAACAAGCCGCGGCCCGGCGGCCAGGCGCAGAAGCGCTCCGGCGGAAAGCCGTCGGCGCTCGGCAAGGTCGGCAACGGCAAGCAGACGCAGTTCGCGTCGCAGCGCGGGCGGCATTCCATGAGTGGCGGCGGCGGCCACCGCCGGCCGCAGGTCTCGGGCGGTCACCGGGGTGGCGGTCATGGTGCGCGGCCCCGCGGTGGCGGCGGCGGTCGCAGGCGCTGAAAGGAACGGGTCGGGAGGCGAAGATGGGACGAATTGCTTTTGACAGGCTGGCACGCTCGCTCACCGGGGCGATCCTCATCGGTGGCGCAATGCTGCATGCCCCGGCGATGGCTGCGGACGAACCGGACGACACGCCGCTCACGGAATACATGTCGCAGAAGGACCCGCCCGACTTCGAGACGCCGGAAAAGGCAGTCGAGGCCTTCAAGTTTGCCTTGACGGACGGCGGGTTCGACCAACTGGCCGAACTGCTGGGCCTCGATGCTGCCAAGGCCCGGGCGAGCGAGAGCGCGATGGACACGTTTGCCGACATACAGGCGGGTGTGCAGGAGAAGGTCGTCGTCGTCGATCAGGGCGCAGACAAGATCATCGAAGTCGGCAACATCCTCTGGCCCCTTCCCTTCCCGCTCGTCCGTCACGACGACGGCAAGTGGAGCTTCGATACGCTTGCCGGCCTCGACGAGATCGCCGACCGGCATGTGGGCGAGAACGAACTGGAGACGATCGATACGTTGAAGGCCTATGTTGATGCCCAGGAGGACTATGCGTCGCAGGATCGCGACGGTGACGGCGTGCTCGAATACGCCCAGAAGGTGATCAGCAGCGAGGGCACGCATGACGGCCTCTACTGGCCGGCCGAGCAGGGCGATGCCGAACAGAGCCCGGCCGGCCCGGCGCTCGCCGATGGCGATGCGTTCGAGAAGGCAAAGGCCGGCGAAGGCTATCACGGCTACCGCTACCGCATCCTCGGCGGCCAGGGCGACAACATCGCCGGCGGCAAATACGACTATGTCATCAACGGCAACATGATCGCCGGTCACGGCGTGGTGGCCTGGCCGGTCAAGTACGGCATCACCGGCGTGAAGACCTTCCTCGTCAACAAGAACGGAATCATCTACGAGGCGGACCTCGGCGAGAACACGCCGGAGATCGCCTCGAGAATCCGTACCTTCAACCCGAACGACGAGTGGGACATCGTCGCCGAGTGACGGTTAGAACAGCCCTGTTCGAGAGCCGAAAGCTCAGACCTGGCGGGCCAGGTCGGCGAGATAGGTGTTTTCCGAGCGCGAACCCGCATAGGCGGCCGGGTCGATCTCGGCGAAGATCAGTGCCTCCCCTTCTGCCGGCGCCTGTGCCAGCAGGCTGCCGTCCGGGGCCGCGATACGCGACAGGCCGGCATAGCCGAACAGGGCGTCGGTGCCGCAATGATTGACATAGGCGACGAAGACCTGATTTTCGAAGGCGCGCACCTGGATCATCTTTTCGGCGACGAAGGTTCCCGAGGCGCCCTTCGGAAGGGCCGTCGGCACGACGACGAGATCGACGCCGGACAAGGCCAGCCGGCGGACATTTTCCGGGAACTCGACGTCGTAGCAGATCAGCATCCCGAGATTGAGCCCGCAGAGCTTGACCTGGACCGAGGACGGAACGTCGGGACGGAACCACTGCCGCTCGTAGTCGCCGTAGAGATGGGACTTGCGGTAGACGGCGTTGGTCCCGATGCCGTCTGTGAAAAGGGCACTGTTGTAGACGTCGTCGCCATCGCGCTCGGCAAAGCCCGCGATGATCGCAAGGCCGCTTTTTCGGGCGATGGCGGAAAGGCTGTCTGCGACCGCGCCTTCGGCGGGCGAGGCGATCGCGGCAAATGCTGCGCCGGCGCCATACCCCGTCACCGCGAGTTCCGGCGCAATCAGGAGCTTCGCCCCGCCCTGGGCGGCCGCCTTCGCGGCGCTGGCGATTCGCGCGACGTTGGCATCGATGTCGCCGGGAACGGCCTGCATCTGCAGGGCTGCGATCTTCATGCACTATCCTCCCGGTTGCTGGCGCCCTGGAATATGGGGGCTTCCTGCGCATTTGCAAACCTGCCCGGCGCGACACGGTTCGCGCACGCTGCAAGCCTTCATGCCCTGGCGGGATCGATCGTATCGAGAAAGCGCGACACGACGTCGTCTCCTGCGATGGGCTCGCTTCCCGCCATGACGGCGACGGAAAAGCCGATCAGCGAGGAGACCGGATTGTGGGTCGTGGCCCCCGCCCGGAGGTTCATGACCAGCGTGGGGCAGAGGAACAGGCCGAGGCGGATCACCGTGCGCCAGTCGACCGCCAGCATGCCGCGGGCATCGAGCTCGGCGAGTAGCGGCCGCCACAGCCGCTCGGCCTTCACCTGCAGGAGGCCGAGCCGCACGGCACTCGGCGCCCAGTCGGTGGTGACGTCGAGCAAGCCGTCGGTATAGGCGGCCTTCGCCGAGTAGCGCTCCGCCGCCAGCGCGGGATCGTAGAGCCAGAGCGGATGCGCGAGGATGTTGTGGAAGGTCGTCTTGATCTCGGCCAGGAGCGTCGGCACGTGCTCGCCGGCAAAGGCCGGATCGAAGAAGGCGAGCGAGGCCCGACCCTCTTTCTCCTGATACCAGACATTGGCGTTGTGGGCGTCGCCATGGGCGGTGACCCCGCCGGCGTCGGCAAGGTTTTCCGGCTTCAGCCGCTGCACGGCGGCGTCGAAGAGTTCGCCGACCGAGCTTTCGTAGAGCACGCCGTTGACGCGGAACCGTGCCGTCGAGAAAGCCTCCCAGCCGAGGCTTGCGCCTTCGAAGGCGAAGTGCTGGCCGACATAGAAGCCCGCCAGTCTTCCGCCGGGATAGCGGCCTTCCGGGTGGTCCACCAGCCGGTCGTGGAATAGCCGGTGGACGGGCTCTGCGGCAGCCTGCTGCGGCGTCACGGGATGCAGCGTCTTGCGGTAGACGGCGAGGACCGCCTCGGTCAGGCCCGTCTCGGCTGCCACGGCACGGGCGGTCCCGCCGGCATCCGGCTGCAGGTCGAGCGCGCGCAGCACGTCGGAAAAGCGCGGATCGGTGCGGCGGCGGTAGACGAGGATCTGCTCGCCCGGCAGGACGGACATCAGCACCGGCTGGTCGACCGGCAACCCGGCGCGGGCAAGGATGTCGGCGCGGTAATATTCTCCGCTCATCGCTTCCTCACCGTCTTCCTGGTGAAACTTGAAGAAGAAGCTGCCGTCTGCCGATTCGAAGAAGCCGTTCAGCGAATTGAGGCTGTACTGGTCGTGATTGATCGCCAGGCCCGTGGCCTCGATCGAAAAGAGGCTGCGCAGGAGATCGACGAGCATGGCTTCCGCCGCACCGTCGCGAGCGCCGGCGAGCCGGCGGATTTCGGCGGTTCTGCTGGGGACGATGCTCATGGACGAGGGCTCCTGCGGGTTGGCACGGCAAGCATCTTCACCTGCCTCATTTGCTGTTTGGACGATAGCGGCTGCCGAGCGTGTAGCGGCTGCCGACATAGCTGAAGACGTTGACGGTGGCGACGACGGGGCCGCTCCAGGTCTTTCGATCGAGCACCAGGCAGCTGTCGCCCGTCTGGATATGGAGCAGGCGCGCCTCTTCTGCACCCGCGGGCCGCGCGCTGATCAGGTGCTCGACCTCCGTCAGCGGCGTCGCGTTCTGCAGGTAATCATAGGTCGCGGTCGTCGTGAAATCCTGTTCGACATAGCCGGAAACGAGATCGGGGTTGACGTAGCGTTCCTCGAGCTGCACCGGCAGGTCGTTTTCGAAATGAATGATAACGGAGTGGTCCACCGGCCGCGCCGAGGCGAACTCGAAGGCGAGCAGCAAGTGCGGCGTCGGCCGCTCGATGCGTTCCAGCACGACGACCTCGGCGCGATGGCGACTGCCGCGGCCGCGGATCTCGGTGGCGATGTTGCTGATCTCGATCAGCGTCGACTGGGGCTTCGGCGGGGCGACGAAGGTTCCGACGCCCTGGATGCGGCGCAGGTGACCTTCGGACGTCAGCTCCCGCAGGGCACGGTGCACCGTCATGCGGGATACCCCGAGTGCCGAGACGAGTTCGTGTTCCGACGGCAGCCGCGCGTTTCGCGCCCACTTGCCGCTGCCGATGTTGCCGAGGACGAAATCCTTGACCTTCTCGTAGAGAGGAGACGCAGAATCGGAAAGCACGTCCATGGTCACTGTCTCCTGCACGTTTTCGCTCCCGCTCAAGCCAGCGGACGGTGTCGCTTGTCAGTCGGCAATTGCCACGATGGTCTTGAGTGCTGCGGTTTCACCCTTCAGCAGCCTTTCATAGGCATCGGGCACCGCATCGAGCGATGGCAGCACCTCGCTCAGACGAGCCAGCCGATCGGCGAGCCGCGGCAGAAGCGCCACCGCCTCCGGCAGCTCGTCGGCGAAGGCATGGCAGCCGACCAGCGCGATTTCCCGCTCGACCAGGACGTTCGGATCGAAGTCGAGCCGGCCGTGGCTTATGCCGACGAGCGCCAGCGTTCCCCCGCCGTGAAGAAGCTCGAGCGCAGCGGCGATCGCCGCCGTGCTTCCGGTCGCATCGACCGCATGGCGCAGCCGTGCGTCGCCCAGTGCGGTAGCGACGGCCTCGGGATCGAGCGTGACGGTCCGGCCGCCGGTCAACTGCGCGACTGTCTCCGCCCGGGCCGCATTGCGGTCGCAGAGCAGGAGCGGGCCGTCGTGGAGGTCTGAAAGCAGCAGCGCGGTCAGGCCGCCGATGGTGCCGCAGCCGACGACGAGCACCGGCTCGCCGGTGCGTGGGGCAAGGCGGCGCACGGCGTGCAGGGCGACTGCGAGCGGCTCGGCCATCGCCGCGACCCTTGCCGGCAACGATGCCTCGTGACGCACGAGCAGGCGTGCCGGAAGCTGGACGGCTTCGGCAAAGCCGCCGTCGCAGACTTCGCCGACGAAGCCGAGCGCCTCGCAGACGTTGCTGCGGCCGCTCCGGCAGGCGGGGCATTCGCCACACCAGAAGCGCGAATCCGCTACGACGAGGTCACCAGCGGATAGATCGGACACTCCCTCGCCCACCGCGATTACCCTGCCGCAGAATTCGTGGCCGGCGGTGGAGGGGCGGCGGCTGATCCACTGGCCGGTGCGATAGTTGTGCAGGTCCGATCCGCAGATGCCCGCCGCGCGGACGTCGAGATTGACGAAGCCGGCAGGCGGGGTGCCGGGGCGTTCGGCTTTCTCCACCCGCAGGTCCATGGCATCGTACAGCCGGACGGCCTTCATCGCTCAGGCATCCTTCTTCAGATAGGTGTCGCGCAGCGGCGAGACGGCGAGCGCGTGCGAGGAAAATCCTTCGTAGAGCGCCAGGTTGTGTGAATGCCGGGCGAACTCCGGATAGGCGGGCGCGGTGACGTAGCCGATCGAACTGCGCTTGACGAAATCGGTGACCGACAACGGCCCGAAGGTGCGCGCCCAGCGGCTGGTTGGCAGCACGGCGTTCGGCCCCAGCGAGAAGTTGGCGATGCTGACCGGCGTGTGCGTGCCCATCAGGATCTCGGCGGCTTCGGTGATATGGCCGAGATGAATGAAGGGCTCGGTCGAAAGCAGTTCCAGATGCTCGGGCGCATAGGCGTTGGCGAAGGCGTAGCTCTCCTCGATGGAAGACGTCAGCACGATGCCGCCGGTCTTGCCGGTCAGCACGGCCTTGGAGAAGGCGACGCGCTGCTCGGTCATCTTGCCCCAGTGATCGGGGAGCGCTGCCAGCGCCTCTTCGGCGACGCGGCGGCTGTGGGTGACGAGGTAGGCCGACGAATCCGGGCCGTGCTCGGCCTCGATCAGCAGGTCGAGTGCTGCCAGGCCGCCATGGACGGTGTCGTCGGCGAGGATCATGACCTCGGAGGGGCCGGCCGGAAGGCCCGTGTCGATCACGCCGGAAAGCGCGCGTTTGGCGGCGACGACCCAGGGGCTGCCGGGGCCGACGATCTTCAGCGCAGGCCTCACGGTCTCGGTGCCGTAGGCGACGGCGGCGACGGCCTGTGCGCCGCCGACCTTGTAGACCGTCTCGACGCCGGCAAGCCGGGCTGCGACCAGCGTTGCCGCGTCCACCGTGCCGTCCGGCGCCGGCGGGGTGACGATCGCGACCTCCGGCACGCCGGCGACCACCGCCGGCACGGAGGTCATCATCGTGACCGACGGGAATGAGCCCTTGCCGCGGGGAACGTAGAGCGCCACGGACTTGATCGGCGTGAAGCGGTCGCCGGCAAAGGCGCCGGGCCGGATCTCCTTCAGCCACATCGCCTCGGGCTTCTGCTCCTCGTGGAAATGGCGGATGTTTTCGATGCCGAACTTGATTGAGTCGATGACGGTGTCGTCGACGAGCTTGAAGGCAGCATTGAATTCGGCCTCGGTGACCTTGAGGTTCGCCTCGGTGACCGCGGCCTTGTCGAGGTCCCGGCCGAAACGCGCAAGGGCTGCGTCGCCTTCGGTGCGCACGGCTTCGAGGATCGGCGCGACCTTCTCGATGAAGCTGGAAATATCGGTCTCCGAGCGCCGCAGCAGGGCTGCCTTCTCATCGGCGGAGAGCTTCGAGTATTCGTAGAATGACACCTCAGTCATGGTCTTTTCCTTCGTGCCGGCCGCACGGGCCGCGCCGTCATTTCGATTTCAGGAAGATGTCGAGCCCGACCAGCCGGTCGAGCACAGCGATCGCAATCGCGGCACTTGCGATGAAGACCACGGATATGGCGGCGAGGTCCGGCGTGATGATCGAGCGGATGGAATTGTAGATCTGCACCGGCAGGGTGACGCTGCGCGCATCGACCAGCAGCAGGCTGACCAGGAACTCGTTCAGCGCCAGGATGAACATCAGCAGCGAGCCGGTGATGACGCCCGGTAAAACGGCGGGAAGCGTGATGTAGAGGAAGCGTTGCAACGGCGGCGCGCCGCAATTGGCGGCGGCCAGCTCCAGATCGGGGGAGAGGTTGCTGGCGCTCGCCGTCACCGCCCAGATCATGAAGGGAAGATTGATGACGCAGCAGGCGATGCCGACCGGCCAGAGCTTGCCGAGCACGCCCATGTTGCCGAACACCAGCATCATGCCGATGCCCGAGCCGATCAGCGGGATCGTGAACGGCAGGAGCAGGTAGATCTGGATGGAGCGTGCGAAGCGGACCCGGTACTTGGCCAGTGCAATGCCCGCCAGCGTGCCGACGGGGATGGAGACGAGCGTGCAGATGGTGGCGACGATCAGCGAGCGGACGAAGGCCTGCCGCAGGTCGCTCGCCTGCAGGATAGCCCCGTACCACTTGAGAGACAGGCCCTCCGGAGGGAAGGTGATGATGTTGCCGGCGGTGAACGAGGCGCCGAGCACGACGATCGTCGGCGCCGACAGCATGACGAGCGCGGTTGCGACGAAGGCCCAGATGACGGCGGACTTGCTGCGGCTACCGGTCATTTGCGCTCTCCCGTCATGGCGAGTGTACCGGCGCCGAAGAGCATGAAGACGAGGCCGACCAGCAGCGAGCCGACAGCGACCAGCATCAGGGAAAGGGTGGCGCCCATGCCCTGGTCGGAGGTGCGGAAGAACTGGTCGTAGATGGCGTTTGCGATGAAATCCTGCGTGCCGCCGCCGAGGATCGCCGGAATGGCGAAATCGGTGAGCGACAGGGTGACGACGACGAGACCGGCGCCGACGAGGCCAGGGCGGGCGAGCGGCAGGACGACATGGCGGAAGGTGCGCAGCCAGTTGGCCCCGAGCGAGCTTGCTGCTGATTCCAGCTCGGCCGGGATCGCCGTCAGCGCCGGCGCCAGCATCAGGACGGCGAAGGGCAGCATGTACTGGACGAGGCCGAAGAGCACGGCCGGATAGTTGTAGAGGAGCCGCATCGGGGCCACGCCGACGAGCCCGAGCGCCTCGTTGACCATGCCCTGGTTGCCGAGGATGATCAGCCATCCGTAGGCGCGCACCACCTGACCGATGAAGAAGGGCAGAAACAGCGCCACCAGCAGGAGCTTGCGCAGCGCCGAAGACGGCGTTCGCACCATCAGGTAGGCGTAGGGAAAGGCGAAGATCAGGGTAACGATCGTGACGATCACCGAGCCGAGCAGGCTGCGCCCGGCGACGGTGGCAAAAAAGCTCTCCGTCAGCGCCCGATGGTAGTTGGCAAGCGTCAGGTCTTCCGACATCAGGAAGGTTGAGGTGTCGAGAACGCGCAGGCTGGAATCGCCGATCTGGACGAGGCCCAGCACCAGGATGCCGACCAGCAGCACCGCCGGTGCCAGCATGAGATAGGGCAAGCCCTTCTCGAAGCGTGCCGGCCAGAGGCGGGCGGCGAGGCCTTCGAGCCCGTCCATGACGCGCCACGTCAATGGATAGGCGACACGGGATTTGCGCATCGTTTCCGTCCTGCTTCCAACTGCCCTGGAGGCCATGGCCTGATCTGCGGGTGCCTGCCCGCCAGGAGCCCCGCCGCGCACGAAGTCGCGGCGGGAAGTGCCGGCAATCAGCCCTGCATGATTTCCTTGAACTTGCCGAACCACTGGCTCTCGTTTTCGACCTGGGTCTTGGACGAGATGCGGATGAGGTGTTTGAAGTCCTCTTCTGTCGTCGGATAGGACGGGTCGCCGACAAGGTCGGCCGGCGGGGTCAGGCCGGGGACAACGCCCGGAAGGCCGAGACCGTCCAGCCAGACCTGCTGGGCTTCCTTGGTCAGGGCGTGGTTGATGTATTGCTTGGCCCAGTAGAGCTCGTTTTCCGGCAGGCCCTTGGGGATCCACAGGCCGTCGGTATCGAACTTGGCGCCTTCCTCGGGCACGACCCAGGCGAGCTCGATGCCGTTCTTCCTGGCTTCGCGGGCGTTGGTGGAAATCGTGCAGGCGGCGTCGATCTCGCCCTTCTGGAACCAGGTGGTGAAGTCCGGATCTTCACCCAGAAGCGGCTCCTGCGCCTTGATCTGCCTGATGAAGTCCCAGGCGGGCTGCATGTTGCCCGGAATGTCCTCCAGCTTGCCGCCGCCGGCGACCTGGGCGGGGAAGTGGAAGCCGATGCCGTCGTTATAGAGCGCGATGCGGCCCTTCAGCTTCGGGTCGAGCAGGTCCTTCCAGGACTTCGGCGCGCCGTTCGGGAAGGCCGAAGGGCGGTAGGCCAGCACGTAGACATAGCCGTAGGTGTTGACGATCGGATAGCCGTCCAGCCCGACCGGCTTGGCAAGCTCGGTGGTGTTCTTCAGGTTCGGAAGATCGGAAAGGTCTTCCGTGACGCCACGTAGAGCCGACTTGGTGGCATTCGTCGTGGTGTCCCAGTTGATGTGGATCGGCGGCACGCGATTCTGCGCGACCGCGGCCCAGACCTTCGGCTGGATCTCGTTGTCCTCGGTCAGGTCGTGGCGGACGGCGATGCCGGTCGCCTTGGTGAAGCTGTCGGACACGCCAGCCTTCAGGCTGTCGACCCAGCTGCCGCCCCAGGCGCGGACGATGATCTCCGCCGGCTTTTCCGGCTCCTGGGCAAAGGCCTTGCCGGTGCCGAACGTGGCAGATGCGCCAACGGCCGCCATCGAGGCTAGCAGCGTGCGGCGGCGGATTTCAGTGGTCAGGAATTTCTCATGTGACATCGTGCGTTCTCCTCTGGCCGAAACCTTCACTGGTTTACTTCTTGAAGACATGCATGTCCCGCGCATTCCATCCGAGGCAGACGGAATCGCCCGGGCTGAACTGCAGGTGGTTGACGGGATCGTGGTCGAAGACGCGGACGAGCTGGCCGCCAAGGCCCGGCACCCGCACCTCGTAGACGATGCGCTCGCCCTCGAAGATGGCATCGGCAACCGTGCCCTCGACGAGGGTCTCGAGATTGCCGAGTGCTTCTGCGTGCGGGGCGAGGCGGATCTGCTCGGCGCGGACGGCACCCGCGCAGGCGTCGCCGGCGGCCAACGTCTCTTCGACAGCGACGCCGGGAAGCGTGCGCCCATGGGCGCTGACCGATACCGAAGCGCCGTCGCGGGTGGCGACGATGCCCTCGATGAAATTGGTAACGCCGATGAAGTTGGCGACGAAGGCGTTGGCGGGGGCGCGGTAGGCGTGCACCGGCTCTGCCTTCTGCTGTATCAGGCCGCCTTCCATGACGATCACCTCGTCGGAGACGACGAGCGCCTCGCGCTGGTCATGGGTAACGTTGATGGTGGTGACGCCGAGTTCCTTCTGGATGCGGCGGAACTCCAGTTGCATCTCCTCGCGAAGCTTGCGGTCGAGCGCTGCGAGCGGCTCGTCGAGCAGGAGCAGGTCCGGCTCGAACACCAGTGCCCGGGCGATCGCCACGCGCTGCTGCTGGCCGCCGGACAGCTCGTTGATACGCCGGCCGCCGTAGCCGCCGAGGCGCACGAGATGGAGATAACGCTCGACCTTCCCGGGAATGGCGCGGGCATCGTGACGGCGCATCTTCAAGGGAAAGGCGACGTTTTCGGCCGCCGTCATGTGCGGGAACAGCGCCAGCTTCTGGAACACCATGCCGATCGCCCGGCGATGGGGCGGAACGGCGCTGACGGGGCGGTCGTTGATGTATATCTCGCCGCTGGTGGGCGCATCGAAGCCGGCGATCATGCGCAGGAGCGTCGTCTTTCCCGAACCGGAGGGGCCGAGGATGGTGAGGAACTTGCCCTTCGGCAGGTCGAAGGAAGCATTGCGCACGGCATGCACGTCACCGAAGACCATGCCGACGTCCCGGACGGAGACGGCGATGGAATCGCGGGGCTCGGCGGAAGCAACTGCCATCAATGTTTCCCCTGCCCTTACGGGCCTCGTTCGCTGCCGGCGGGCGTAGATAGGCCCATCGCCGATATTGAACTTGTCTATACAAATACGTACAAGCCGCGTCAACCGCATCTGCGCGTAAAATGTGCTTCTTTACGATCTGCCGTAATATTGTGCAGCGCACACGACCGAGCCTCCCGATCTCATATCGAAGCCAGGTAGCCGCCGTCCACCGGAATGCAGTGGCCGGTGATATAGGCTGCGGCATCGCTGCACAGAAAAATGACGACTCCGCCGATATCGCCCTCGCCGCCGAAGCGCCCTTGCGGGATCTTTGCCAGCATGCGCTCCTGCCAGGCCTCGTCCTCATAGAAGACTTCCGTCATGGCGGTGCGGAAATAGCCGGGCGCGATCGCGTTGACGCGAATGCCGTACGCGGCCCATTCCGTCGCCAGCGCACGGGTGATGCCGAGCAGGCCGGTCTTCGAGGCGCCGTAGGGAACGGCCGTCGGAATGCCGACGAAGGAAGTGAGCGAGCAGAGATTGACGATGGCCCCGCCGCCCCGCTCCGCCATGATGCGGCCTGCGGCGCGGGCGCAGAAGAAGGCGCCCTTGAGGTTGGTGTCGACTATGCTGTCCCACAGCGCCTCGTCGATGTCGAGCGAAAGCCGGACGCTCTCGAAGCCGGCATTGTTGATGAGGATGTCGAGTCCGCCGAGCGCCTCTGCCGCCTCCCCTACTGTCGCCATGGATGCGCCGACGTCGCGCACGTCCTGCGCCAGCGCCACGCATTTCGCGCCGGCCTGCTCGACCAGGGCGATCGTCTCGGAAAGTGACTGCAAATTCCGGGCGGTCGCGGCGATATCGGCGCCCGCTCCGGCCAGGGCCACGGCGATCGCCTGGCCGATGCCGCGGCTGGCGCCCGTCACCAGTGCGCGACGACCGGCGAGATCGAACAGGGGGCGGGGCATGGCGGCTCCTTTCATGGCTGGTTGCCGGATCACAGCATTAAACGCTTTACATGTCTATACATATGTACAGACTGGAGATGCCGGCCTATAGGCAGCTTCAAAACGATGCTCATGGAGAATACGCAAATGGCAGATCCTTCAAGCCTCATTCGCGAGGAGGTTCGCACCATTGCCCGCTACAATGCCGGCCTGACCATCGACGAGGTGCGCAGGCGTCATGGTGTCGAAGTGGTGGCCAAGCTCGGCTCGAACGAGAACCCGAACGGTCCCTCGGCAAGCGTCGCATCGGTGCTGTCGGCGTTCCATGAACTGGCGCGGCTCTATCCCGACCCGAGTGGGCGGGCGCTTGCGGCCGAGATCGCCCGCGGGTTCGCCGTGGAGGACGGCCAGGTAATCCTCGGCAACGGTTCGGAGGACCTGATCGCCGTCATCTGCCGTTCGGTGGTGCGCCCGGGCGATACGATCGCAACACTCTATCCGTCGTTCCCGCTGCACGAGGACTACACGGCGCTGATGGGCGGGCGGATCGATCGTGTCGTCGTGAAAGCGGACCTGACGATCGACGTCGACGCACTCGTGGCGGCGGCGCGCCGCAAGCCGCGCATGCTCTTGTTCGCCAATCCGATGAACCCGGTCGGTTCGTGGCTGACACCGGCGGAGCTCGACCGCGTGATCGCGGCAGTCGACCAGGATACGCTTGTCGTCGTCGACGAGGCCTATGCCGAATATGCTGCCGGCGAGGACTATCCCTCGGCGGTCGATTTGCTGCGCGACACGCCGCTGAACTGGGCCGTGCTTCGTACCTTCTCCAAAGCCTACGGGCTGGCTGGCCTTCGCATCGGCTACGGCATTGCGAGCTCGGCCGCACTCTGCAGCTTCTTCGACCGCGCCCGGACGCCGTTCAACACCAACGCCGTCGCCCAGGCGGCGGCACTTGCCGCGCTTGCCGCCCCGGGGCATCTCGGCCTTTCGGTCGCCATGGCGCTGTCCGAGCGGGATCGGATCGGGCAGGCGCTGCTCGACCTCGGCTACCGGGTCGCGCCGTCGAAGTGCAACTTCTTGTTCTTCGACGCCGGCCGGGATGCGACGGTGCTTGCAGAGGCGTTGCTCGCGCGCGGCGTCATCGTCAAGCCGTGGAAGCAACCAGGTTTCGAAACCTTCGTCCGCGTCAGCATCGGCAGCCCGGTCGAGAACGACCACTTCCTCGCAGCGCTCGCAGCGGTGAGCCCTGCATAATCTGCCGCAACAATACTCGCGGTGCGAGTCTATTGCTTGTCCGTATTCGCCATGGCCCCCAACAGCTTCGGCAGGTCGCCGAAGCGGGCGACGAGGCCGAAGATCAGGGCGGCGATCGCCACGAACAGGATCGTCACCGACGCCATGGTCGGCGTGTAGCCGTAGCGCAGCGCGTTGAAGATCTTGATCGGCAGCGTCTCCATGGTGAACCCGACCGTCATGTAGGCGACGATGTATTCGTTCAGCGACAAGACGAAGGCGAAGGCATAGCCCGAGACGAGGTAGGGCAGGATCAGCGGCAGCACGACGGTGCGGAAGATCGTCCGGTCGTCGGCGCCCATGGTCGCGGCCGCCTCGACCAGCGAACGGTCGATCGAGGAGAAGCCGAGCGACAGCGTCACCAAAGGCAGGGTGACGAAGAAGATCGCGTGACTGATCGCCGCCGTCCAGGGCTGGCCGTAGAAGCCGGTCGTGGCCCAGAAGGTGAGCAGGCCGAGCGCGGTAATGACCGGCGGAAGGGTGAAGGGCGCGATGCCGAGAAGCTGGAAGATGTTGGCCCAGGGCGCATGTCGCCGCCAAAGGAACCAGGCGAGCGGCAGCGCGATCGCAAGCGCCAGTGCCGCCGAGACCGCGGCGAGCGTAATCGAGGCGAGAAGTGCGTTGCGCCACTCCGGATTGGCGAAGATCTCGCCATACCAGGAGAGCGAGAAGCCTTGCGGCGGAAAGGCGAGCGTCTGCTTCTCGTTGACCGAGACGCCGGCGACGACGATCAGCGGCAGCGACAGGAACAGTCCGACGAGGCCGAGATAGAGGCGCTGGAGAAACGTGGTCATGCGGCTTCTCCCTTGCGGGTGGCGATGAGCGTCAGCCCGACGAGGCCGAGCGTGACGAGCACGAGGAACACGGCCATGGCGGCGGCAAACGGCATGTTGGACTGATAGATCGCCTGGTCGGTGATCAGGACCGACAAGGTCCAATGCTGCGGTCGGCCGAGGATCTGCGGCAGCAGGTAGGAGCCGAGCGCGAAGATGAATACCATGATCAGTGTCGCGACGATGGTGTTGCGCAGCGCCGGCACGACGACGGTGAAGAACGACTTGACCGGCGACGCGCCGAGCGTGCGCGCGGCCTCCGTCAGCGTCGGGTCGAGCCGGACGAGTGCGGGATAGAGTACCAGCACGGTATAGGGCAGCGCCTGGTAGACCATCGCCGTCAGCACCGCGCCGAAGCTCGGGTTCAGCGCCACCGGTTCGCTCATCAGCCCGATGGCGACGAGAAGGTTGGTGATGCCCGCCGTGCGCGAGAACAGCGTCGACCAGGCGAAGCCGATGATGACCTCGGAAAGCGAAAGCACCGACAGCAGCGCAACGAGCCACAGGACCTGCGTCCTGCGGCGGGCGCGCGACAAGAGGTAGGTGAAGGGAACGGCGATCACGACGCAGCAGATTGCCACTGTCACTGCCAGAAACAGCGAGAAGCCCAGCACCTTGCCGAAGAACAGGCTGAGGAAGCGGGCATAGTTGTCGAACACGAAGGCCGTCGAATAGAAGCCGGCCGGATCGCGCTGGAAGAAGGACACCGCGATCATCGTCGCGAACGGGATGACGAAGAAGACGATCAGCATGCCTGCCGGAAACAGCAGCGGCCCGTAGTCGGCCAGTCTCTGCGGCGCTTCGCGTCTCATGACTTCAGCACCACGCAGGCATCGGACGAGAGCTTGATGCCGACGTCCTGGCCGACGCTCACGTCCGGGCGCGCGTTCGGCATGGAAACGGCGACGATCTGCTTGCCGCCGCCCTCGACGAAGGTCTCGATCGTGCCGCCGAGGTCGCGCACGAAGGTGACCTTCGCGTCAATCGCGCCATGGCCGGGCGCGGTCAGGTGAACGTCCTCGGGGCGCACGGAAAGCACGCCCCTGGAAAGGCCTGCGGGAACGGCGAGGTTCTCCACCACCGTGCCAAGCACCGTGGCGCGGCCGGCGCTGTCTGCGGAGAAGTCGATGAGGTTCGTCATGCCGATGAAGTCGGCGACGAAGGTATCGGCGGGGCGACGGTAGATCTCGACCGGGGCCGCCGCCTGGCGGATCTCGCCGCTGTTCATAACGACGACGGTGTCGGCCATGGTCATGGCTTCCCGCTGGTCGTGGGTAACGACGATCGTGGTGATGCCGAGGCGCTGCTGCAACTGGCGCAATTCCACCTGCATGGCCTCGCGCAGCTTCGCATCGAGCGCGGAAAGCGGCTCGTCCAGCAGGAACAGCTTCGGCGAGATCGCCAGTGCGCGCGCAATGGCGACGCGCTGCCGCTGGCCGCCGGAGAGCTTTGCCACCGGCCGATCTGCATAGCCGGACAGATGGATCATCGACAGAAGCTCGTCGACGCGCTTCTTCTGGTCTTCCTTGCCGACGCCGCGGATGCGTAGCGAATAGGCGATGTTCTCGCCTACCGTCAGATGCGGGAACAGCGCCAGCGACTGGAACACCATGCCGAGGTCACGCTTGTGCGTCGGCACCCGCGTGATGTCGGCGCCGTCCAGCCGGATCGCACCGTCCGTCGGCAGGTCCAGCCCGGCGATCATGCGCATCAGCGTGGTCTTGCCGCAGCCGGACGGACCCAGCAGACAGACGAAGGTGCCGTGCGGAACGGTGAGATCGACATTCTTCACAGCGGTGAAAGTGCCGAATTCCTTGGTGACGTTCTGGAGTGTCAGGCCGGACATGTGGTCTCCGCTCTACAGTTCTGCGAGCCTTCGGGTTTTGGACTGCCCCTCACCCTAACCCATGCGCTGAGGCTGCCGTTTGTTCCTTCTCCCCGTTCACGGGGAGAAGGTGGCCGGCAGGCCGGATGAGGGGCTGCGACCTCAGCCGACGATCAGTTCGGTCCACTTCTGGTTCAGCCAGTCGGACTTCGTCTGGTACATGTCGTAGCGCGGGATGATCGGCTCGATGTCGGAGGAGACGGCGGCGAATTCCGCATCCGTCAGGTCGAGCAGGTCGCGCCTGACCGTCGGCGCCGTGCCGACCTTGCGCGACAGCGTCGCCTGGATCGCCGGCTGGCTCATGTAATCGATGAAGACATGCGCTTCCTCGACCTTCTCCGAAGCGCGCGACAGCGCCCAGCAACCGGAATCCTGGATGCCGCCTTCCTTCGGGAAGGTGGAGCGGACCGGGTGGCCGTCGGCGGCGGCAAGACCCGTGACGTCATGGTAATACTGGCCCATCGGGATCTCACCCGATTTCAGCGCCTGCTCGAACTGGGCTTCGTCGCGATACCAGAGCGCCACGTTCGGCTTGACTTCGGCGAGCTTGTCGAAAGCCTTCAGGATGCCTTCCTCGGTGTCGAGCACATTTGTGCCGCCGAGGAAGGTCTTGGCGGTCACTTCCAGCAGGAACGAATTGGAGACGAGCGCCAGAAGGCCGAGCTTGTCGGCGTTCGCCGGATCCCAGAAGGCCGCCCAGCTCTCCGGCGCTTCCTTGAAGACGGCGGTGTTGGTGACGAGCGTGATGTACCAGGCCACGGCACCGATGCCGGCAACTCGGCCATCCGGATACTTGTTGACGAAGCGCTCGATCAGGTTGGCGCCATTCTTGATCTTGCCCATGTCCAACGGCGCCCAGAGCTCGGTCGCCTGTCCCTTGAGCATGGCGACCTGCGACATCATCGAGACGTCGGCCGGAGCTTGGCCGGCGCGTGCAGCCTGCTCGAGCTGGACCAGCCAGGCTTCGCCCGTCGGTTCCGCGATCGATTCTATGGCGATGCCGGTCGCCTTGGTGAATTCGGGGAAGATGTTCTTGTCGAACGAATCCTTGAAGTATCCGCCGTAGACGCCGACCTTCAGGGACTTTTCCTGCGCGCGCAGGATCGACGGCATCGCCAGAAGCGACGCGCCCGCCATGCCGGCGCCAAGCACGCCGCGGCGGCTCACGGTGGCGTTGAGAATATCACGCATTGTCCTTACTCCATTCTTTGCCAGACGGCTTCCGGCCGCCGGGTTGTTCCCATTTTATATTGCAAGTCAAGCCTTGGCGATGACGGAAGGGCTGAACACCATCAGGCTCAGGATTTCGAACAGCACCTGGGCGCCGGCATGCGCGGTGTTGGTGGTGGCGTCATATTGCGGGGCGACCTCGACGACGTCGCCGCCGACGAGATTGATGCCCTTCAGCCCGCGCACCAGTTCCAGCACTTCGCGGGTGGTCAGGCCGCCGATCTCCGGCGTTCCCGTTCCCGGCGCGAAGCTCGGGTCGAGGCTGTCGATGTCGAAGGAGAGGTAGGTCGGGCCGTCGCCGACGATCGCCTTCGCCTTCTCGATGATCGCGGGGATACCCATGCCGGAGACGTCCTCGGCATGGATGACGGTCATGCCGGATTCATAGGAGAACTCCCAGAGATATTCCGACGACCCGCGGATGCCGATCTGGATCGTGCGCGTCGGGTCGAGGACGCCGTCGAGCACGGCGTTGCGGAACGGGCCGCCGTGATGGAACTTGGTGCCGTCGAAGGAGCCGCTCGTGTCGCAATGAGCGTCGATGTGGATCATCCCGACCGGCCTGTCCTTGCCGACCGCCTTCATGATCGGATGGGTGATCGAATGGTCGCCGCCGACGGCGAGCGGGATCACGCCGGCGTCGACGATCTGGTTGAAGCGCTTCTCGATATCCTCATGGCTCATCTCCAGCCGGTAGCGGCTGCGGAAGGGAACGTCGCCGATGTCGGCCACGCGCAGTTCCTGCACCGGGGCGCAGTCGAGTACATGGTTGTAGGGGCCGATGCGCTCGATCGTGCGCATGGCGCGCGGCCCGAAGCGCGAGCCGGGGCGGTTCGTGACGCCCAGGTCCATCGGAACACCGGTGATCGCCACCTGCAGATTACCGAAGTCCGGGTTCTCGGCGTCAACCGGCATATGCGGTGCGGACAGGAATGTCGGCACGCCGGCAAATGGCGCCAATCGCGTGCCGCTCTTGGAGAAGATCTTGTCGGCGACCTTGCGGAAGGCCGGATCGAAGATGTCGCCGCCGTGTCCGTCGCCGAATTTCTCCCGCAATGCCTGGAGCTTGCTGTCGTCGAATGCCATCGTCCGCCTCGCTTCTGGTCGCAATAGGGCAAGCGGGGGAGCCTGGTCTGGCTGCCGATAGTGTCGTTCCCCCGGGCTTTTGCCCTTGTTGTCATGATTACGTCGCAAAACGGCTAGAAAATCAATTGACAATGTTATAGCTTTTTATGTGAGAAAATTTCACATAAGAATCCGTCCCGATCGCCATGTCGAACCGACTGCCGCCCCTCAATCCGTTGCGCGCCTTCGAGGCGGCGGCCCGGCGTGGTTCGGTCACGGCCGCGGCCCGCGAACTCAACGTGACGCATGGCGCCGTCAGCCACCAGATCCGGGCGCTCGAGGAATCGCTTGGCGCCGTTCTGTTCGAGCGCGGCGGCAAGCGGTTGAAGCTGACGTCGCAGGGCGCGCTGCTTTTGCCGGCGGTGACGGAGGCCTTCGGCGGCATCGCGGCCGCCACGGCCCTGATGAAGCGCCCGGCGACGAGCGGTTCGCTCACGATCACCTGCGTGCCGGCCCTCCTCTCGTTCTGGATCGTCCCGCGCCTCAACCGCTTCACCGAGCAGTATCCCGACGTGAAGCTGAGCCTTGTCGCCGCCAACGAACCGGCGCAGATCTTCTCGCGCGACGTCGACGTGTCGATCCTCTATGGGGACGGCAATTGGCCCGACTGCTGGACCCGTCTCTGGAGCCATCTGCGGCTTTTCCCGATCGCAAGCCCGACCCTGCTCAACAGCAGGCCACTTCGTTCCGTGCGCGATCTCTCCGACCACATGTTGTTGCACGGCGATCGTGACGGGCGGGAGTGGAACACCTGGTTCGCCGCGGCCGATGCGGTCGATCTCGCCAGGGGGCAGCAGCTCTTCACCAGCGACGCGCGTCTTTCCACCGAGGCGGCACTTCACGGGCAAGGAATCGCGCTCGGCGACACGATCACCGCGGCAAGCCTGATCGCGCGCGGCGAACTGGTCGTGCCGTTCGACCTATCGGTTCCCGCAAACGATGCCTTTTATGTCGCCTGCCGACAGGAGGTGCGCGCAGCACCCATCGTCAAGGTCTTCATCGACTGGCTGTTCGCCTCGCTCCAGGAGGATGGCCTGCCCGAGCCGCAGACGTCCGCGCGCATGCTGTTGCGCACGCGCGGCGGCCGCACCGGCGAAGGCTATCAACCGGTTTCCTCGCCGCGTACACGTCCACACGACAACACTCGAAAAAGCAAGACACGCGCCTGAGGCGTCTATCCCTTGCAAGGACCTATCCCATGCCCAGATTCAATCCCCTCGTTGCGAACCTTGCTGCGCCGCCCATCCCCACCGTGTTTGCCTGGGGCAGAAGCTATGACGGCAGCAAGGGGCCGATGATCGACCTGTCGCAGGCGGTGCCCGGCTATCCCGCCCATCCGGAAATGCTGCGCCGGCTCGGAGAATATGCGGCCTCCACCGCCTATACCGGCTACGGCCCGATCGAGGGGGAGGATGCGCTTAGGCAGGCCTATGGCGCCCATGTCGCCTCCGTCTACGGTGCTGCGCTCGGCGCCGAGAACATCCACGTGACGGCCGGCTGCAACCAGGCCTTCATCTGTGCCGCAATGGCGGTCGCAGGCGCCGGCGATACGGTGCTGATGACCGATCCCTACTATTTCAACCAGGAGACCACACTTGCGATGCTGGGCGTGAAGGTGAGGCTGGCACCTTGCGATCCCGACAACGGCTTCCAGCCCGATCTCGCCGCGATCGAGGCGGCGATGACACCGGATGTCCGCGCGCTTGCGCTCGTCTCGCCTAACAATCCGACAGGTGCGGTCTATTCGCCGGAGCTTCTTTCCACCGTGTTCGATCTCTGCCAAGCGCGCGGCGTCTGGCTCATTCTGGACGAAACCTACCGCGACTTCCTGCCCGAGGCCGGCGTTCGCCCGCACGGCTTGTTCGACAAGGCCGGCTGGCAGGACACGCTGATCGGTCTCTACAGCTTCTCTAAGGCGTTCTGCATTCCGGGGCACCGGCTGGGCGCCATCACCGCGAGCCCTTCGGTCGTGGAGCAGGTGGCCAAGGTCATGGACAACGTGCAGATCTGCCCGCCGCGATCACCACAGGCCGCCGTCGCAGAGGCGCTGCCGCTTCTTTCCACATGGCGCGAGGAGAACCGGCTGGAGATCGCCCGTCGCGCAACGGCGCTGAAGGAGACGATGGAGGGGCTGAACGGCTGGTCGATCGGTGCCGTCGGCGCCTATTTCTCCTTCATCCGCCATCCTTTCCCAGAAAGGACGTCGACGGAGGTTGCCGAGAGGCTGGCAAAGGAAGCCGGCATCCTCTGCCTCCCCGGCAGCTATTTCGGCCCGGGGCAGGAACGCTACCTGCGCTTTGCCTTCGCCAACGCAGGCGCGCCGACGATCGGACTCCTGCGACAGCGGCTACAGGAATTCGGCGGTCCGGTGTGAGCCGATCCGCGGCGATCCCCGAAGCGCGGCGCGGTCCTTCGGGTTCGCGCCCCGCACTTCCGGGGTTTGACAAGGCGGAAGACAGGGCGGGCGGTAGGATGGAGGGCATATAAGAGCGACGTCATTTATCCCCAAGCGGGTACCTACTACTCCGACTTTGCATATTGCCAATCGCTTCGATTGAGTGGACCCTCACTTCCGGCACTGGCGTGGGAGGCGCCTTGATGGACACCACGCTGGAAATCATCGGACAGGAGGAACTCGACAACGCCTCGATCGAGCGGAGTGTTCTCTTTCAGATCAAGCGCTCCCAGTCCCTCCTGGCACGTCGCTTCCAGATGCGTTTTGCCCCCTTTGGTGTCACGCCCGGCGAATACGGCGTGTTGTTGTTGGTCGCGACCAACCCGGGCCGCAAGCAGACGGAAATTGCCGATGCGCTCGGCATCCAGCGCGCCAACTTCGTGCCCCTGATCAATGCGCTCGAGCGCAGGCTTCTGACCGAGCGGCGGCCGTCGCCGCAAGACAGGCGCTCCAATGCGTTGTACCTCACCCCCGCAGGCGAGGAATTCGTCGAGCAGATCTGCCAGGCCGAGGCGCGATTCGAGGCGGAATGCACCGCCCGGCTCGGGGGACGCGAAGCGCGGGAAGCCTTAATTCTCTTGCTGTCCCGGCTGGCCATATGATGGCCAATGGCCGCCCGGCTGCCGGTTTTTGGCTTAAGCCGAGGAAATGACTCTGTGTCCCACGGCGCTCCGGCCCAGCCCCGGCCAAATATGCCTTGACGGCAACCGGGAATCGCCGCACCGTCCCTAACGGAAAATGATGTTCAATTCGGTTTTTCCCGTAACCTTGGCATCTGCCTGTTACATCGACCGTACGACGTATGCGCATGGGCGCGAAAGGGCCGGTGCTGACTTCTATCCCTCCGGTCTGCCCGGCAGGGCGGGATACGGACGGGACGCAACCGGATGGGAGAAGGACGCGGATGGCGATGTCGCCGAACATGACGACGGGTGCGGAACCGACCGCCGACGAGGCGATCGCCTCCGACGCGCGCATTCTGTCGGCCCAGCTCAAGTCCATGCGCGAGCGCTTCTTTCCGCCGACCGCACGGAAGGTGTTGCGCAGCTTCACGTCCGGCGAGGCGGCACGGCTGATCGGTGTTTCCGACGGCTATCTTCGCCAACTCTCGCTGGCGGGCGAGGGACCGCAGCCCGACACGGGACCGGGCGGGCGCCGCTTCTATTCCCTGACCGACATCAACGCGCTGCGCGCGCACCTTGCCGACCAGGCCCTTTCCAAGGGCAACCGGGCCAAGGCCCGCGGCTATCGCAAGTGGCGTGACGGCGCCAGCGGCGAACACCTGCAGGTGATTGCGGTGACGAACTTCAAGGGCGGCTCCGGAAAGACGACGTCGGCTGCGCATCTGGCGCAGTATCTCGCCCTTGCGGGCTATCGCGTCCTCGCCGTCGACCTCGATCCGCAAGCCTCCCTGTCGGCCCTGTTCGGCTACCAGCCTGAGATCGACCTGGAGGGCAACGACACGCTCTACGGCGCGATCCGCTATGACGACGAAGCGCGGCCGCTGAAGGATATCATCCGCAAGACCTACTTCGACGGCCTCGATCTCGTTCCGGGAAACCTCGAACTGCAGGAGTTCGAGCATGTGACGCCGCGGGCGCTGGCCAGCCGGCAGACGATGGCGCCGGGGCAGCCGCTGTTCTTTGCGCGGGTGCACGCGGCCCTGCGGACGGTGGAACAGGACTACGACGTCGTCGTGCTCGATTGCCCGCCGCAGCTCGGCTACCTCACTTTGTCCGCCCTGTGCGCATCGACGTCCGTGCTCGTCACCGTGCACCCGCAGATGCTCGATGTCGCCTCGATGAACCAGTTTCTGTTTATGACGTCCGACCTCCTGGGCGTGGTGCGCGAGGCGGGCGGCCGGCTGAACTTCGATTTCCTGCGTTACCTCGTCACCCGCTTCGAGCCCAATGACGGACCGCAGGCGCAGATCGTCGGACTGATGCGCTCGCTGTTTGCGGACCGCGTGCTGACCTCGCCGATGGTGAAGTCGACAGCGGTCTCGGATGCGGGCCTGACCAAGGAGACGCTCTACGAGGTGGGGCGGGAGAATTTCACCCGCGCGACCTACGATCGGGCGATGGAAAGCATGAACGCCGTTAACGCCGAAATCGAAGGGCTGATACTGCGGGCCTGGGGGCGCGGCGCATAGCAATTGCGTCCGGCCGGACACGATGAGCGGCCGGGCATGATGAAGCAGAAACGGGAAAGGATCAGCGCAAGAAAAAAGGCCTCCAAAACGTCGCCATTCCGGAAGCCCTCTTCAATGTAGCAATTCAAGAGAATCACTTCCAACAGCCAAAGTCAAGAGTCCGCGCGGATTTCTCCCGTCGCGGAACCGATATCCTGTTGCCTGCCGACTGAGGCGGATCGACAGGAACGCTCCTTTCCCAAGGGATTGGAGCCTTCGCGCGCGCTCCCTGTGAACGTGCGATCGCTTTGGTGCGGCGTCAGGTCCGGCCTCTTGCCTCCTTGAGAGGGATGACCATGATGGAGAGACTGGCAACGACGCCCTTTGGCGGCGGCAGGATGACTGCGCGCGTGTTTGCAATGCAGAAGCATGTTGCGGATACCCAGGCGCGCCTCGCCGCCGACGGGGGCGGCAACGACAACGGCACCAGCGAGAAGTGGCAGTTGCTGCGCTCCTTGACGGAGGCGCGCGAGCACTATGGCCTGTCGGACCGCACGCTCGCCGTGCTGGAGGCACTCCTGAGCTTCCACCCGGACCGGATCCTCGACGGTCGGACGCCGATCGTGGTCTTTCCCTCGAATGCGGAACTGTCGGTACGCTCGCGGGGGATGGCTCCGGCGACGCTGAGGCGTCACCTGGCGATGCTGCAGCAGGCGGGCATGATCCTTCGTCGCGACAGCCCCAACGGCAAGCGCTACTGCCGGCGCGACGACCGTGGGGTGGTGGAGGACGCCTTCGGCTTCGACATGGCGCCCCTGGCATTGATGGCCTCCGACATTCACGAGCGGGCCGAGCATGCTCGCGCCGAGGCGAGACGTATCCATACGCTGCGCGCCGAGGTGACGCTGCACCTGCGCGACATCGCCAAGATCGTCGAGGCAGCCCTTGCCGAAGGTCGCAAGGGCCCCTGGCTGGAGCACCATCTGGCCCTTGCCGGCCTCTCGGGACGACTGGGCCGCGTGACGCCGGCAGAAACCCTGAACGAACGGAAGACGGCGCTGCTCGCGCTCCGGCGCGGCGTCGAGGACGACTACCTCATTTCACTCACAGACGAAGAAATGAGCGCCAATGACGATCAAACTGAGCGGCATATTCAGAATTCAAATCCAGACCATACACTTGAATTAAAAGGCCATGACATAAACCAAGAGGCGCGGCCGGCGGACAAGACCGAGCCGGAGCGCAGGGGTATTGCTGTCAGCCTGAAGCGCGTCCTGGCTGCGTGCCCCGAAATCGGTTCCTACGCGAAGGAAGGTATTTCTAGCTGGGCGGACCTGATCAAGGTGGCGTCACTCGTCCGATCGATGCTCGGGATTTCGCCGGATGCCTATGAGAAGGCGCGCACTGCCATGGGCGACGGCGCGGCGGCGGTCGTGATCGCCGCCGTGCTCGAACGTTCGGACCAGATCCGTTCTCCGGGCGGATATCTGCGGGAACTGACGCGAAAGGCCGAGACGAAGCAATTCTCGGTCCTGCCGATGATCAAGGCGCTCGAATGAGCGGGGATTCCTTGATGTGGTTGACAATATTCGTCGGAGGCATGCAACAGCGGGGCTGCGGGCCGGCACTATCCCGCTGGCAGGACGGGCCATTCGCTGGTGATCCGCCCGTTTTCCATGATCTGAAGTGGGCCGAATTGCTGCAGGACCGCTTCGGATTGGGTTGGCCGGAAGAAGACGAGGTCGTCGGGCGTGACCGGATAGGCCGCAGAAAACCCCATCAGCTGCTGATTGGAGGAATCGCCCCAAATCCCGTTCCGCTTCAGGCCCGGCGGGTGGACAGGCTGGGCCATGAATTTGCCGCCATAGAGGAAACAGCCGTTGCGCGGGAAGAGGCCGAGCGCCTGGACGAGGGCAGACATCAGGCGTGGGCCCGGCAACCGGGTCTTGAGTACCTTCAGCACCGGCGTTGCGATGAAGATGGCCGGCGCCAGCGCACGCAGTCCTGGTCGGTCGAAATCCATCGGCTTGACGAGCGCGGATCCGATCGAGACCT
Source organism: Mycoplana azooxidifex (assembly GCF_014196765.1). Taxonomy (GTDB): domain Bacteria; phylum Pseudomonadota; class Alphaproteobacteria; order Rhizobiales; family Rhizobiaceae; genus Mycoplana; species Mycoplana azooxidifex. The sequence goes on along the minus strand of NZ_JACIEE010000007.1, from coordinate 333,373 downwards.
CGTTGGCGACCCTGTTGCCGGCATGCGAAAAGGCTGTCTGGCTTCCGCCGGTGTTGAGGATTGCCCGTTGCCCGGCGGGAAGGACTGCGACGAAATCGTAGAACCGGGCCTGGGCCCGGCGAAGGGCTGCTTCCGGGCCGCCGAACAGGGAGGGAATGGCGGGGACATGGGCCTCGTATCCCATCAGACCCTCGCAACGCAGGTACGGTTTCCCGGACGCAGCGCTGACGGCCTTGGCCAGGTCGGCGGGCGTGTCGAACCCGCCGCGTTGCATGCCTATATTGATCTCGAAAGCGACGTGCAACGGCTTGCCGAGCGTGCGGGCGAAGGACGCATATTGCGCAAGCCGCGCCTCGGTGTCGATCAGCCACGTGACCCGAGCGGCGAGAGCGCTGGCCTGATCCGGACCGGCATGGGCAAAGGCTTGCGCAACCGCCGCAATCGGCATGGGCTTGCCGAGCAAGGCATGGGCATCGGGAAATTCGCCGAGCACCGCCATCGTCACGGGCAGGTGGAAGGTCATGATCCGTCTTGTTTGCAGGATGCGCATCGCATGCCCGAGAAGGGGGAGCGAGGGAAGAGATTTGTCGACGAGGCGGATCGCAGGCCCGCCGCGCATCGCTTCGCGAACGATGGAGAGGTTTGCGTTCAGACGCTCGAGATCGATGACGAGCGCTGGCCGGTAGATGCCTGCTTCCTCGAGTGCGGCCGACATCATGCCGAAATAGGCGGTTCTCTTCATGCAAAAAGACCGAACAGGCGTGCAAGGTAGGGAGAGACGAAGCGTTGGTCCGGGTCGAATTCTCGGCGAACCTCCATGGCGTCCTTCCATCGGGGATAGAGGGCGGCAAGGTCGGCGGCGGTCAGGTTATGCATCTTTCCCCAGTGCGGACGTCCGCCGTAGCGCCGGAAGATTGTTTCCGCCGCGCTCATGAAGGCCCTGGGATCCTCGGCTGCATCGTGATGGATGGCGATGGAACAGGTCTTGCGCCGATAGAACGGGCTGAGCCAGAAGTCGTCCGCCGCCACCGAGCGCACCTCCATGGGGAAATAGACTTCGGGGAAGCGCTTCTCCGACAGCGCGATGATCTCGGCCAGGGCCTTCGGCCCCTCTTCGAACGGCAGATGATATTCCATCTCGTTGAACTTGCGGCGCCGGTCGCTGGCATAGACGTGGAGCCAATCCTGGACGTAGTCCTCCTCGGGCAAACGCGCCAGCGCCGCACCGATCAATGTACGCCGCAACGGCGGGAACCATCCGAGCCAGGTCCGCAGTCTCTTCAGCGTCGACAGTCCTTCCTCGTCCTGCTCGGACGGGCGCGGCGTGACGTCTGCGGTGGACGGGTGGCTGGTGATCAGCAACGCATGTCCGGAGAAGGGAATGAAGTAGAACTCGGCCGATCTGTGCCCGTTCATGAAGCTCTCGAAGCCGGACAGGATATCGCCGATCGGCACGACCCAGCGGCGCCGGCGCAGCCGGTAGGTCGCCACGTTCTGCAGCGTCACCTCCGTCAGCGCTCCGAAGGCGCCGAGCGTCACGCCGGTGGCCTCAATCGTCTCGCGGTCGGTCTCGACGTCGTAGCGCCGCACCTCGCCGCGGCCGTCCACGATCTCGATCTTGCGAAGCTGGGTGTGATAGGCGCCGAGCGTAGGACCGGAGCCATGTGTCGCCGTGCCGAGCGCGCCGCCGATCGACTGCTTGTCGATGTCGCCCATGTTGGGCAGCCCCTGCCCTATTGCGTGAAGCTGCTTGGTGAGGTCACCGAGACGCGTCGCCGCGCCCACCGTCGCCCGCAGCTCGATCGCGTCGTGGGACACTAGTCCCTGGAACCGGTCGAGGTCGAGAATTGTGCCCTCGGTCTCGACCAGGGGCGTGAAGGAATGACCTGCGCCGGCGATCCGGATCGGACCGGGCGCCGTCTTGATCGTATCGGCAAGCTCGGCAAGCCCGCGCGGTCTTGTGACTTTGGCGTTCCTGGCGATGACGCTGCCAGACCAGTTGCTCCAGGCATTGTTGGCGGTCTGGTTCATGCGCTGTTGCCCTCGTCTTGGCGAATGACGGATGTGCCCGCTGGCCGCCTGCGCGCGTCGAGGAGGCAAAAGGCCAAGAGCAGGACGAGCGATACGAGGAGGCAGCCGATGCCGAAGAGCGGCACGGCACTGACGCCCCGCCCGGACGTCAGGAGCGTTGCCCCGATCGGGCCGATCGCCGCGCCGAGAAGCTGGCCTGCAGGCACAAGCAGTGCGGTGCGCCGGCTGGGATCGGCGACGATCGTCATCCGGATCTGGTAGGGCACGACAAAAAGCCAGACATAGCCGGTGAGAAGGGCTGCGAACCAGAATAGGGCGGCATTCGGGACGGCAGCGAAGAGACAGGCTGCCAGGAGCGCGCCCGCGATCGACAGGGCGACGGCCACCCTGTAGTCCAGCCGCCTCTCTACCAGCGTGGCGGTGAAGGCGCCTGCCACCTGCACCGCCAGTGCCACGGCCGCAATCAGCCCTACTGTCTGCGCCGTGAGCGCCGACGCCTGGCCGAGCGGCTCGAGGAAGGCCCACAGGGCACCGATGAACAGGTAGAACGTGAAGATGACGGCGAGCGACAGCAATGCCATCGGCCCTCCGATCCCGGCATTGGCCTGGAGGCTTTCGGGGATCGCCTCGTAGTGGCCGGGCAGGAAGGGGACGGCAGCGAGCGAGGCGATCGTCAGCAGGGCCAACGCCTCGAAGCCGCCGGCCGAGCCGAATGCGGGGATGACGGCGAGCGCGAGAACCGCGGCCAGCACGCACTGGGCGCCGGTCTGCAGGGTCAGGAAGATGCCGCCGAGACGCTCGGGTCGCGTTGAGCGGGCGATCAGCTCCGTGGCGATCGCCACCAGACCCCCCTCCGCGAGGCCCGCAAGCGTGCGCAGGCCGATGAGCAGTTCCGGGGAGGATGCGGTCGCCGTCAGATGACCGAGCAGCGCGAGTACGAGCAACAGGGTCGTGGCCTTCGGGCGCAGGCGGTCGGGTGCGAGGACCAGCGCCATGACCACCGAACCCGCTGCTATCGCGACCATCTCGAGGGTCGCGGCAAGCGCCAGCTCGTCGAACGTCATGCGCTGGTCGGCAAAGAGTGCACCGAGCAAAATGGGTTGAAGGCCGAGAATGAGCAGGCCGACCGAACCGGTCCAGAGGACTGCAGCGACCTGGCCGGGACGCGGGTGACCGCAGATCCATGCGCTGGCCGGAAGTCCCTCCCCTGCGCTGTCCACCACTCAGACGGCCTCCTGCCCCAATACCGCCAAAATATGATAGAGTATCATATCTCCAAAGCCTGATGGGTCGCCCCTGGCTTGTCAATGACAAATTGCCGTATCGCGCTTTGTCGTCATGGAGGCAGCCAAATCGTTGGTCTATTTTGGGACGCTCCGAATGGCGATGGGAATATTTCCTTAAGTTTGAACTGTTTTAGTGGGGTATCATGATGATGTCTCGCTGCCGCCGCGTCCAGCGCGGCGACGCAATTTCCTCAACGGAAACAGGCGAGAAGAGAGACGAGGGTAGGCAGGTATGACGGCAGACGCCGATGATCTGGCGCAGCGCCTGCGGCGCAAACCGAAGCAGGAACGTAGCCGGGAGCGCGTCGAGGAGATTCTGCGCGTTGCAAAGCAACTGATCGGCGAAAAGGGCATCGACGGAATGACGATGCGCGAGGTGGCGCTTCTGACCGGCGGGCCGATCGCGTCGGTCTACCAGTACTTTCCGAACAAGTCGGCCATCATCGCGATGCTGTACGAACAATACAGTGCTGCGACGCGCGCCGGCATCGGGGCCAGCCTCTCCAAGTTGACGGATATGTCGGACGTCCGCGACGCCGCTGACGGCATTCTCGATAGCTATTATCTCCGGGTGGCCGGCGACCCCGCCATCCAGGATCTGCTCAATGCGATCCAGGCCGACAAGGAACTGCAGAACATGGACATCACCGAGACGCGGCGCCAGGCGGACCTGTTCTGCCAGCTGTCGTCGCATCTGGTGGTCGAGGGCGACCGCGAGCGCTTCGGGCGTCTCGTGTTCCTGCTGTTCCAGTTGGCCGGAAGCATGGTCCGCCTGGCTATCAACTTGCCGGCGGACGAGGCGGAGAACATGCTGGTCGACTTCAAGCACATCATCCATGGCCAGCTTGCGAGCTTCTGTCCCGCCGGCAGCCAGGACGCGCAGGAAAGCGCTTGACCTTCCCACGTGGCATGGCTCCACCTTGAGCCATTCAACAGGGAAAGACGAGATGCCCGAAGAACCGACCCTTGCCCTTGCCGTCGAGGACATGACCTGTGGCCACTGCGCCCGCACCATAACGTCCGCCGTCGAGGCCGCCTTTCCCGATGCGAAGGTCGAAGCCGATATCGCCACCCACCGCGTCACCATCTCCGGCCGCGTCGACGCCCGGGTCGTGGCCGATGTCATCGCCGCCGAAGGCTATACGCCGGTGGTGCTGGAGGCTGCGGACGGAAATGTCGGGTCGAAACCGGCCTGATCTCGACCTTGGCGTCGGCCGTCCTGCGCGGAACCGAGAGGGTGCATCGCCCGGGACCGCGTATTGCTGCAGCATGAAAAACCCCGGAGACCAGGCGAGGTCTCCGGGGAAAGCGACGCGCCGTGCGGACCGGCGCGTCGGTCCGGGGAGGATCAGAAGAAGCCCAGCGCCTTGGGGCTGTAGCTCACCAGCATGTTCTTGGTCTGCTGGTAGTGGTCGAGCATCATCTTGTGCGTCTCGCGGCCGACGCCCGACTGCTTGTAGCCGCCGAAGGCCGCGTGCGCCGGATAGGCATGGTAGCAGTTGGTCCAGACGCGGCCCGCCTGGATCTCGCGGCCGAAGCGGTAGGCGCGGTTGCCGTCACGGGTCCATATGCCGGCGCCCAGGCCATAGAGCGTGTCGTTGGCGATCTCGAGCGCCTCCTTTTCGTCCTTGAAGGTCGTGACCGAGACGACGGGGCCGAAGATCTCCTCCTGGAAGATCCGCATCTTGTTGTGACCCTTGAAGATCGTCGGGCTGACATAGTAACCGCCGGCCAGTTCGCCGCCGAGTTCGTTGCGCGATCCTCCCGCGAGCACCTCGGCGCCTTCCTGCCGGCCGATGTCGAGATAGGCGAGGATCTTTTCGAGCTGTTCGCCCGAGGCCTGGGCGCCGATCATGGTAGAGGGATCGAGTGGGTCGCCCTGCTTGATCGCCTCGACCCGCTTGACCGCCTTTTCCATGAAGCGGTCGAAGATGGATTCCTGGATCAGCGCGCGGCTCGGGCAGGTGCAGACTTCGCCCTGGTTAAGCGCGAACATGGCGAAGCCCTCGAGCGCCTTGTCGAGGAAATCGTCATCCTCGGCCATGACGTCGGAAAAGAAGATGTTCGGCGACTTGCCGCCGAGTTCGAGGGTGACCGGAATGAGATTCTGGCTGGCATATTGCATGATCAGCCGTCCGGTAGAGGTCTCGCCGGTAAACGCGATCTTGGCGATGCGCGGGCTGGTCGCCAGCGGCTTGCCGGCCTCGAGGCCGAATCCGTTCACGATGTTGAGCACGCCCGGAGGAAGCAGGTCGCCCACCAGTTCCGCCCAGACGAGGATCGACGCAGGCGTCTGTTCGGCCGGCTTCAGGATGACGCAGTTTCCGGCCGCAAGCGCCGGAGCCAGCTTCCAGGCGGCCATCAGGATCGGGAAGTTCCAGGGGATGATCTGGCCGACCACGCCGAGCGGTTCATGGAAATGGTAGGCGACGGTGTCCTGGTCGATCTGGCCGATCGAGCCTTCCTGGGCGCGGATGCAGGCCGCGAAGTAGCGGAAGTGATCGATCGCGAGCGGAATGTCGGCCGCGGTGGTCTCGCGGATCGGCTTGCCGTTGTCCAGGGTCTCGGCGCGGGCGAGGAGTTCGAGATTGTCATCCATCCGCTGGGCGATCTTCATCAGGATGTTGGCGCGCTCGGTGGCGGATGCCTGGCCCCACTTGTCCTTGGCCGCATGCGCCGCGTCGAGGGCGGCCTCGATGTCGCGCTCGTCGGAGCGCGCGACCTCGCACAGCTTGCCGCCGGTGACCGGCGTGATGTTGTCGAAGTACCTGCCGCCGATCGGTTCGCGCCATTCGCCCCCGATATAGTTGCCGTAGGTCAGCTTGAACGGCGTCTCGACGATCTTCTGATGCAGCATGTGATCCTCCCTAGATCTGGTTCGCTGGAACCGATAGGCAGGAGTGTGCGTGCGTTTTCTCTTACAGAATAGCGGGGCCGGACGGTTCGGTGACGCACCCTGTAGCAGGATTGAAACAGATGGCGCGGCAAATGGGGGCTGCCAAGTATCGTGGGCGCCGGGGTACTCGACGCGCGTTCGCGTCGCGACCTGCGGGATCACGATGGCGGGCTTAGATGCTGTATCTCAAGAAGGTGTTTCTTCCGAAGACGGTTGACCGCCGGAAGAAGCAACTGCGTTCAATGCAAGTCGAGCTTCTTGATCTTTCGATGCAGGGTGGCGCGGCTCATGCCGAGGGCGGCGGCGGCGCGGGAGATGTTGCCATTGGTGCGCGAGAGCGCGCGGCGAAGGGCTGCGCGTTCCGCCTCCGCCAGTTCCCCGTTGGTCGCGTCGCGGCCTTCCTGGAGCGCGTCTGCGGCGGGCAGTCCGGCGGCGATCCGGCGGTCGTCGAGCTTGAGCGCCAGGCGGGCGGCCCGTGTCGCACCGACCACGAGATCGTCCTTGTCGACGGCCAGAAGCGCGGATGCCGAGTTGGCGCCCGCCGGAAGCATGATGAAGCGGGCGTCGGAGAAGGTGTTGCGGAACAGGTTGATCTCGATGCGCATGGCGGCATCGCGGACCGCCTGCGCAAGGATCGAGAGCGTCATCTCGTCGACGTCGTCGCGGCGGGTGGAGATGTCGAGGGCGGCGGCGAGCTGGCCGCGGTGGTCGCGGATCGGAGCGGTTGTACAGCAGAGGCCGATATTGGAGCTGAGGAAGTGCTGGTCGCGGAAGACGCTCACGCAGCGCTCGTCGACGATCGCCGTACCGATGCCGTTGGTGCCGACGCTCGCCTCCGTCCAGACTGAACCGGTCCAGAGCCCGAGGTCGTGGAAATCCTTGTCGTCGCCACGCGCGCCGCGCCGTTCGAGCGCAACGCCGTGCCTGTCGGTCAGGAGAATGCAGTAACCGGCCCTGCCGAGCATGGCGAACAAACGGTCCAGTTCATCAGTGGCGTTGGCGACGAGCTGGCCGGAGACTTCCTGGGCGAGGTGAAACTCACCATCGGTCAGGCGCCACGGCGGGCGCTGCTCTTCCGGCGCAAGGCGGTACAGGGTCATGCACCGCTGCCACGATGCGACGATCGGCGAACTCGCGGCGGCAGAGCCCCGCAGCGCCGTCGAGTAGACCTGTTCTGCATGTGCAGATTCTGCGGGCACGGATTGTCCCAGCATTGGCTCCTCCCTGAACCGTGGCGGATTGTGGCGTAAGATCCGGTCCGAGGCAACCGCGCCTTCCCGTAGCGCGGCCGAAAGCTGCAGTGGAAGTGTCGCAGCTTTGCGACAGCCCGCAGACGTTCTTTCTTTGAAGCGGTCGAATATGGATTGGTGCAGACTTCGCCCTAGTTGAGAATGGAGCCTATGGCGTCAGACCGCCAATGACCTTGCGAAGTGCGTGAGCCCCAAAGACATCGTTCATATGGGCGTAGTCATTTTCCTCATACATCGCCTTCATGCCGCGCTTGAGCTTCACAGCGTCCCGGGCGAACTCCGGCTGGGTGAAGAAGGGTGACGCGAGCGTATGCTCCGGCTGCTCCACGACAGAGCAGAACGGATCAAGCAGTCTGGCAATCCCGGCGCGGTAGAAGGTCATCATGCGATCCCGCGCGTCTTCCAGACCCCAGAAATCTTCCTTGGTCTGGCACTCGGTCGTCTGGAATGGATTGGGGAAGTAGGTGATGGGGGCATCCGTGATCCGACGGATCTTGTCGATGGTCCGTACCGCGGTGCTGTCCGACAGCGTCTGCTCCATCGCCTCGTCAAGGCAGGCGTCGGAAATCAACGCTTCATCGCCGCCGCGGTAATATTGGACGGGTCGATGGTGCCGAAGAATTGCCATCAGGTGCGGGAAGCTGAAACCCATCCCGACCAACACATAGCGGTCGTAGTCGGGACCGATCGAGTCGAGGCCGCCCGACGTCCAGATGAGCGACTTATTGAGCTTCTGATCGCGGGTTGTCAGCCGATCATCTTCGACTTCAAGGCGATGGAGCGTGTTCGCGGGTGAGCCGAAGAACGTGGCTTCAATCGTCGGATACTCTTCCGAGATCAGTCCCCATCCCAGTTTGAAAGCGGCCAGATGCGAATTTCCGATAACCGCGACCTTCATGCGAATGCCTCGAGCAATGCTTCTTCGCAGACGACGTCTCCGCTTCCGGTCACGACCACTTCCTCTGTCTTCTTATGCTCCTCGAAGAATATCCGCATGGCGTTAGCCACACCGTCCCGCGTCACATCGCGCCGATTGTCGGCGAACATCGATGGCCCAAGGAATGGCGTGCTGAGAATGTCAAAAGAGGGGAAATAGTCGATGTCGTCGTGCTGGCTGTGCAACTGACCAGCCACCGCGCGCAGGATCGCCTTCGAGTGGACTGTTGCCGGGAGGACATGGGCGTCCTCGTAAGTGGCAGCCAAGGGGACGGGGGAAACGGTCACGAGGAACTTCATGCGCGGGTTCAGTTGATGCGCCAGCGCGCGGAAGCCGCTGAAGTCGTCGTAGACCTCCTGGAAGGTGAAGTTCTTGAAGCGATGCTTCGGGTCCGTGTCATCCGGCGCCAGGCCGTAGACGATGCCGGTTTCCTCATGCATCCATGCTTCCGTCAGGCCGAACGTGAAGATGAAGAGGTCTGTTTCTCTGAGCAGGGCCTTGAACCGCCTGACGTGGTCAGCACGGTGCAGCATCACCTCTTCCGGGGAGGTCAGCCCATCGGGCTCGACACTCCGAAGCGCGTCATAAAAGCGACCGCGCTTCTCCCACACAACGGCACGCTCAGGCACTTCGAGCAGCCCAAGAGCTTCCTGCGTGAGTTGGAGCAAACGGCGAGCCGTGTAGATATTGCCATGGCGCGCAGAGTAGAGGTTATACCCGAAGTCTTGCGCACGCTTGCCGTGAAGCCCCCTCGGGCCCGGCTCCTTGTCCAGCACCTCGAAACCGTTCGCACGAAGATTGCGGGCGATATGCTGTGCAAAACAGCTTCCGGCCGTGGCGATCCTCATCCCGTCGATTGGGAACCGCTTTTTATAAATGTGTTCGACCGACTGGATGTCGGTTCCCGCAACTGCTTTTGTCCACCGCTGACGGCCGGCGATGGATGCGTAGGGTGACGCCATTCAAATACCCTCCGTGTATTCGTCACCGATAAACACATTTTCAGCGTGATCGGCAAGACCATCGTGGCGGCCAAAAATGCGGTAAATGGAGATTTTGAGGAACCCCACTCGCGGCTGACTCTGGCGTACTGGCCTGTCCGAGGCAATCGCGGCTTCCCGTGCGGGCCCTCTGCCTGCGTATCGTTCTTCGGGACGCTTGGTGCGCTTGCGGGGGGCGGCCTGAGCTTCTTTCCGCGCGCCGCTGCAGGAAAGCCTTGTTATGTCGACAGTTTGTGTGCAAACAAGAAGGCTGGCAACATGCCTCGCGGGCATCGGGAAGAGGTAGGAGCAAAGGTTCGATGGAGTCAAGCAGGGCACGAGGGTCCGGCACCCAGTCCGTCTACAGGACCATCCGCCAGGAAATCCTGACGATGGCGCTTGAGCCGGGGAGCCCGCTCGACGAGGTGCGCCTTTCCGAGCGCTTCGGAATGTCGCGGACGCCGGTGCGCGAAGCGTTGCTGCGGTTGGCCGCGGACGGCCTGGTGACGACGCTTCCGAACCGCAACACGGTTGTCTCGGAGATCGATTTTGCGACGCTGCCGTCCTATTTCGAAGCGCTGACGCTGATGTACCGCGCCACGACGCGCGCGGCCGCCATGCACAGGGACGCCAAGCTGATGGAGAAGGTGCACGCGCGTCAGCGCGAATTCCGCAAGGCCGTCGAGGACCGGGACGCCTTGGCCATGATCGAGGCGAACCGCGACTTCCACGTGGCGATCGCCGAACTCGGCAGCAACGGCTACTACACGGGCTTCTTCACCCGGCTCCTGGACGAGGGTCGGCGGATCCTGCGCCTCTACTACTCGACCTTCGAGGACCGGCTGCCGCGGCAATATGTCGAGGAGCACGAGGCGATCATCGCCGCGATCGAGGCCGGTGATGTCGACCTCTGCGATTGGCTGGCAACGCAGCATGCCACCCAGATCGTCCGCCAGATCCAGGACTATCTCGCCCGGGGCCTTCGCCAGCCGATGGACCTCTCCGAACGATAGCGCGTGTGGCGGGTCGGGCCGCGGTTGCGGCCCCTGCCCTTGCGGCGGTCAGGCGCGCGGCCCGCCGCGCTCCTTTACCATCTTCACCAGTCGGGCGAAGACCGCGCCGGACTGGCGCACGCCGTCATGCTCGTATTCGTTGGTCACCCAGGTCTTGACGTTGCCGACCTGACGCGCGGTTTCCAGCGACAGCGCCGCGTCCACATACATGTCGTCGAAATAGACGGCGGCTGCGACCGGGACCTGGTTGTCGGCGAGCCTTTGCTGATTGTACAGCCTGCCGTGGCGCGGACGCGCCGCGAGGGCCTCGACGGCGGCCTGGTACGGCCGCAGCGAGCGGATCTCCTCGAACATCCACGGATACATCATCTCGCCTGTCATCTGCAGCGGCCGGTGCGCTTCTGAAAATTCGGGATGCTCTGCGCGGATGCGATCCGCTGCCCAGGCCGTCGCCCCGTCTCCCTGGCCGTAGATGCTCTCCTGCAGCACGGCAAAGAGCGGGTTGGCGTCATAGGAGGTGATATCCATGACCGAGGCGAGGAAGTGGTCGGACAGGCGATCCTCGGCCGATCCGGAGAAGGCCTCGTCCATCAGCCAATGGACGTTCTCGAAGCCCGGCCCCATCCCGAGGTCGATGCCGATCGTCTGCAGCCGGCGAACGGTCAGACGGTCACCGTCCGGCAGGCGCACCTCGTTTGCGGCGATGAGATCGGCGATGCGGCCGATCCGCTCGCGATCATGCGGATAGCGGTTGTAGTAGCGGGCGTTCTTTTCGGCCACGCGCGGATAGGTGTGGCGGTAGACATCGTCGGCGGATGCCTTAAGGCCCGCGAGGCCGCCGGTAACATAGCAGGCCGCGAGCCCTTCGGGTGCCGCCGAGAGATAGGTCAGCGTCAGGAAGCCGCCATAGCGCTGGCCGAGTGTCTCCCACTTCACGCCACCGAACAGCGTCTTTCGCGGGTGCTCGCAATCGGCCACGATGCTGTCGGCGCGGAAATGGCACAGGTAGTCGGCGGCGGCCTCTCCGCTCTCGAAGTCCGCCATCGTCGCGCTTTCGATGCGGGAGCTCCGGCCCGTGCCGCGCTGGTCGACGAGAACGACGCGGTGCGTCTTCAACGCTTCGGCCAGCCAGCTCGGCCCACCGCCGGTCGGCCGCGGGGCCTTTCCGCCCGGGCCGCCCTGCAGGAAGACCAGCAACGGCAGGGTTTCGCGGGAGCGCGCGGCATCGCAGACCTCGCGGGCGAAGAGTTCGATCGTTGCGCCGTCCGGCTTCGACCAATCCAGCGGAACGGAAACGAGGTGGTCGCGGACGAACATTCCGGGGATGGTGTATTCGCGGATCGGCAAGGGTGGCTCCTCGGTTTTGGCATCGCCCGCTGCGGGGGGCTGCGGCGGGATTGCTCCATTCGATGGCAGCACTAGCGCGAAGCGCGCCTCTCTGCACGAGGAAAGCAGTAAGCGGAGCGCGATTTGCGCATGATCCGGTGCGAGAATGGCAACCGGCAGTGCCGGTAAAAATGCTGTCGACAAATTGCCTACAATGTTCCTATGGTGCGCCGCCGGCGGTCCGCATGCTGCGACCGCCTGAACGAAATCCGAAGCCGGAAGATCTCATGACCCCTCCCCCTATCACGGACGTCGAAAGGCAGGCCCGGCTGCAGGCGCTGCGCCGGAACATGGAAGCAGCAGGCCTTGCCGGCGTGCTGCTCGGCTCGACGGAGAGCCTGCGCTATTTCACCGGCCTCGTCTGGCACCAGAGCGAGCGGCTGCTCGGAGCGCTCGTCACGCCGACCGGGCTGACCTATGTCGTCCCGGCCTTCGAACGGAGCCGGGTCGAGACATTGCCCCATCTGGAGGGTGAGATCGCCGTCTGGCAGGAGGAGGAGAGCCCGGCGGCGCTGGTCGCGTCCCTGCTGGGACCGCGGGGTCGGCTGGCGCTGGACGATGCGCTGCCGCTCTTTTCCTATCATGCCCTGGCCGGTGTGCTCGGGCCGGAGCGCCTCGCCGATGGCGGCCGGCTGATCCTCGATCTGCGGCTCACAAAGTCGCCTGCAGAGATCGCGCTGATCGCCTATGCGATGCTCCTGACGCTGGAGGTGCAAAGACGCGCGCACGCGATCATGCGGCCGGGAATCCGGGCCTCGGAGGTGGTGCGCTACATCGACGAGCAACACCGGGAGCTGGGTGCGGCGGGCGGTTCTACGTTCTGCATCGTCTCGTTCGGCGCTGCGACCGCCCTCCCCCACGGCGCCGATGGCGACCAGACGCTTTCCCCGGGCGACGTGATCCTGGTCGATACCGGGACGCGGATCGACGGCTACCATTCCGACCTGACGCGGACCTATGTCCTGGACGAACCGGATGCGGACTTCGCCCGTGCCTGGTCGATCGAGCGCGCGGCGCAGCAGGCGGTGTTCGACGCCGCTCGGCTGGACGCGCCCTGCCACAGCCTCGACGATGCCGCCCGGGCGGTGATCGCCGGACATGGACTTGGGCCGGACTACCGCTTGCCGGGGCTGCCGCATCGTGCAGGCCATGGCCTCGGCCTCGAGATCCATGAAGAACCCTATCTGGTCCGGGGCAATGCGACGAAACTTGCCGTCGGCATGTGCTTTTCGAACGAGCCGATGATCGTCTTTCCGGAGCGTTACGGGATCCGGCTGGAGGACCACATCCACATGACTGCGGGCGGCCCCGCATGGTTCACGACGCCGGCCAAGGGACCGGCGGAGCCGTTCGGCTGAAGCACGGTCGCCGAGCCCGGACTCGAATTGGACTTGCTTTTGTCGACAGTTTGTATACTAATGCTGTCATCAAGAAATGGAGGCTTACCATGACCACCGGCTGGCACGGCGTTTTCCCTGCGGTGACGACGCAGTTCAAACAGGACCTTTCGGTCGACTATGAAGACACGAAGCGCGTGCAGGACGCGCTCGTCACCGACGGCGTCAACGGCCTGATCGTGATGGGCACCTGCGGCGAGAACAATTCGCTGGACCCGGAAGAAAAGCGCCAGATCCTGAAGGGCGCCGTCGAGGTCGTGAACGGCCGCGTCCCTGTGATCACAGGCGTTTCCGAATTCGACACCCGCCGCGCCGTTGCCTATGCGAGGGATGCCGAGAAGCTCGGCGCCGACGGCCTGATGGTGCTGCCGGCGATGGTCTATGTGCCGAAGCCCGATGAGCTCGTCGCCCATTTCAAGGCTATCGCCGAGGCGACCTCGCTGCCGATCATGCTCTACAACAACCCGCCGGCCTATCGCGTCAGCATCGGCGCCGACGTACTGCGCCAGCTCGAAAGCGTGAAGAACATCAAGGCCGTCAAGGAAAGCGCCCCGGATCCGCGCCGCTTCACTGATCTGATCAATGAATTCGGCGACCGCTTCGACATCTTCGCCGGCCTTGACGACGTGGCGCTCGAAGGCCTGTTGCTCGGCGCCAAGGGCTGGATCTCCGGCCTCACCAGCGCCTTCCCGCAGGAATCGGTTCAACTCGTCGCCGCCGCCGATCGCGGTGACTGGGAGGAAGCCCGCCGGATCTATCGCTGGTTCATGCCGCTGCTGCATCTGGATGCCGAGCACGATCTCGTGCAGTCGATCAAGCTTGCCGAGCAGATCATGGGCCGCGGTTCCGAACGCGTGCGCATGCCGCGCCTGCCGCTCTCCGGCGCCCGGCGCGCCGAGGTGACGGCGATGGTCGAGAAGGCTGCGGCAACCCGGCCAACGCTGAAGTCCAAGGCTGCCTGAGGGAGCGTCTCTCCCGACACGTGCATCAAATCTGCGAGGGCGTCCGTCGGAGTGGCGGGCGCCCTTGTTCTTTGCGGAAAGGGCGGGGCGCGGCGCAGACCGCAACGATCCTTCGTTTTGTCAATGCTTGGCTCGCTCGTATCGCCGTCTCCCCTCCCCTCCGCCATCTGGCGCCGGTCTTGCAGCCCTGCCCTCCGTGCAACTGTGTATGTTAACCCGCCGTTAACGATAAACCGTTTGACCGAACGGGCAAATCAGTTGAAAAACGGTCGCGACGGAATTTTTCCGACTTTCCTCAATTAACCGTCGGGGCCTCATGGAAAACGCACTCAGACGACCCCAGGACCTTCTCTCGTCCGCCGACCGGATCATGCGGCATTCGCAGCTGCTGTCGGCGCAACTGCAAAATCTCCGGCAGCAGATGTACCCGCCGGAGGCGATGAAATCGCTTCGCACCTTTTCTTCTAAGGACGCAGCCGTCCTGCTCGGCATCGCCGAATCTACGCTGCGCCAGATGTCGCTGGATGGCGAAGCGGTGATCCCGGACCGGCAGGACAACGGCCGGCGGGTCTACACGCTGCCTCAGGTCAACGAGATTCGCGCCTACCTTGCCAACCGGCGCCCGGCGGAAGCCTTCGACTTCCTTCCGCGCCGGAAGGCTGGCGACAAGCTGCAGGTGCTCGCGATCGCCAACTTCAAGGGCGGCTCTGCGAAGACGACGACGACCTTGCACCTCGCCCACTATCTCGCTCTGCAGGGCCTGCGCGTCCTTGCAATCGATCTCGATCCGCAGGCTTCGCTCTCCACCATGTTCGGCTACCAGCCGGAATTCGACGTGGACGCGAACCAGACGCTCTATGCTGCGATCCGCTATGACGAGAACGAACGCGTTCCCCTCTCGGCGGTCATTCGTCGGTCCTATTTCGACGGCGTCGACATCGTGCCCGGCAATCTGGAGCTGATGGAATACGAGCACGAGACGCCGCAGGCGATCGCCAAGGGCCTGTCGCGTGGCGACGGCATGTTCTTCCGCCGGTTGAAGACCGTGCTCGCAGAGGTCGAGGACCGGTACGACGTGGTGCTGATCGACGCGCCGCCGCAGCTCGGCTACCTCACGCTCGGAGCGCTCTATGCGGCGACGGGGCTGCTGATCACCGTCCATCCGGCCATGCTCGACGTCGCCTCGATGAACCAGTTCCTGGCGATGACGAGTGACCTGCTTGGCGTGATCGAGGATGCCGGGGGCTCGCTGGAGCACGACTTCATCCGCTATGTGCTGACCCGCCACAATCCGCATGACGTGCCGCAGGTAAACGTCGTGGCGCTGCTGCGCTCGCTGTTCGGCGAGGACGTGCTTGCCGCCTCCGTCGTCGATACCACCGCGATCGCCAGCGCCGGCCTGGAGAAGAAGAGCCTCTACGAGATGACGCGAGGCAGCGTCGGCCGTGATACGCTCAACCGTGCGCTCGAATCGGTCGATGCCGTGAACGCCGAGATTTTCCGCCACATCAAGACTGTCTGGGGACGCAAATGAATAGCGCCAGTGATCGATCCAAGAGAATGAAGGCCATGTTCGGCGGCATCAACGCCGACGAGCTTGCCGCCGCGGTCGCCCCCTCGCCGCTGTCCCAGGCCGGTCGGCGGGTGTCCTCCGGCGCCGTTCGGTCGATGCAGGACTCTTTTTCCGCGATCGAGGACGAGAATGCGCGGCTGCGTGAGCAGATCGCAGGTTCGGAGGCGGTCGTGGAACTGGGGCCGGACCAGGTAGTGCCGTCGTTCGTGCGCGACCGCATGGACGGGCAGGTCGATCCGGATCTTGCGGAACTGGTGCGCAGCATCGGCGAGCACGGCCAGCAGGTGCCGATCCTCGTTCGCCCGCATCCCGACGCGAACGGACTTTTCCAGATCGCCTATGGCCATCGCCGGTGGCAGGCGGCGCGCGAGCTGGACCGCCCCGTCAAGGCGATCGTGCGGGAACTGTCCGACGACGCCCTCGTGATCGCACAGGGCAAGGAGAACAGCGAACGGAAGGACCTGTCCTTCATCGAGCAGGCGCTTTTCGCGCAGGAACTCAAGGAACGCGGCTTCGACCGGCAGACCATCGCTGCGGCGCTCGGGCGAAGCGAAGACAAGGGCCTGGCCTACATCTCGATCCTGACCTCGCTCGCCGGCGCGCTCCCGCAGGAGATCGTCCGCAAGATCGGCCCGGCGCCGAAAACGGGCCGCCCGAAATGGGAGAAGCTCGCAGCCCACTTTTCCGACCGCAAGCTGCCGGCGTCGCGGTCTTCGGCGGCGAACGGACTGATTTCGTCCGACAGGTGGGTGAGGACCGACAGCGACGGCCGCTTCGCCCTGTTGCTTTCGCTGCTGGAGGCCAAGGAAAAGCCGGTTCCGGCGCGAAGTGTCATCAAGGGGTCTGCCGGCCAGGACGCGGTCGCGATCGAGCGGGCAGGGACGGTGACGCGCTTTTCCGTCGACGAGCGGCAGGTTCCGGGTCTTGCCGAGTGGCTGGCGCGCGAAATGCCGAACCTGCTGCAACGCTTCGAGCAGGAACGCGGCTGAGGCTTGTCGCGGACGGACCCGTCGGGCCATTGGCGGGTCCTTCTGGAGTGCCGGGCCACGGAAGCGGCGCGGGATAGGGGCTGAGGCTCGTTCGCTCGGCTATTTCACTGAAATCAAAGCAGAAATTTCGAAGGTGTTTCAGCTGTAACGCTCGCGAATCGCCGGACGGATCGGCACCATCTGCCAAATCGGGCCTGAACACTGTCACTTACTCCATCCAAGGCTTTGAAATATCTTACTAATCGATTTGATTTTCTTTCAATCGATTTGGTTTAAGGTTGGCGGTGGTCGGCCTGTTGCAACGCACATTGCTTCTGTGATTAGTGCCAACCACCCAGGAATTTTTGCCAGAATAGGGAGATACGGAATGGCGTTGATTACAATGCGGCAGTTGCTCGATCATGCTGCAGAGAACGACTACGCACTGCCGGCGTTCAACGTGAACAACCTCGAATATATTCAGGCCGTCATGCGCGCCGCCGACGCGACCGACTCTCCGGTGATCCTGCAAGCGAGCCGCGGCGCCAGGGCCTATGCCGGCGACGCCTTCCTGCGTCACCTCATCCTCGGTGCGGCAGAGGAATATCCGCATATCCCGGTCTGCCTCCATCTCGACCACGGCGACCAGCCCTCCACCTGCATCTCCGCGATTACCAATGGCTTTACCTCGGTGATGATGGACGGCTCGCTTTTGGCCGACGGCAAGACGGTCGCGAGCTATGAATACAACGTCGACGTGACGGCGGAGGTGGTGAAGATCGCGCATGCGGCGGGCGTGTCGGTCGAGGGCGAACTCGGCTGTCTCGGCAACCTGGAAACGGGTGCCGGCGACAAGGAGGACGGCCATGGGTTCGAGGGCAAGCTTTCACGCGAGGAGTTGCTGACTGATCCGGAGCAGGCGCTGGATTTCGTCAGCAAGACCGGCGTCGACGCGCTCGCGGTTGCGATCGGCACCAGCCATGGGGCCTACAAGTTCACGCGCGCGCCGGACGGGGAGATCCTGTCGATCGAGACCATCGCCCGGATCAACCGGAAACTGCCGAACACGCATCTCGTCATGCACGGCTCGTCGTCCGTTCCGAAGGACCTGCAGGACCTGTTCAACGCCTATGGCGGCCAGATGAAGCCGACCTGGGGCGTACCGGTATCGGAGATCCAGAAGGCGATCCCGCTCGGCGTTCGCAAGGTCAACATCGACACCGACCTGCGCCTTGCGATGACCGGGACCATCCGCAAGCAGTTCGCCGAGAATCCCGAAAACTTCGATCCGCGCAACTATCTCAAGCCCGCGACGGCGCTAATGGTCGATGTCTGCAAGGAGCGCTTCGTGGCGTTCCGCTCGGCCGGCAAGGCGTCGAAGATCCGGGTCAAGCGGTTGCCGGACATGGCAAAGTCATACGCCTCGGCATAAGCGAAAACGCAGGGGCGGGGAGGCGACTCCTCGTCCCCCGCGGCCGGCTATGGGCGGCCCGCGTTGCAAAGAGATTTCAGGCGCCGGCCCTCAGGCTTTTGGGCAGTCCCGGTCGCGTTGACACGGGCCATCACCTGATCGAGCCGGCATCGGCAAAGTCCAGGGCATTATGGTTAACGACCAGTGGATAAACGTAATCGCTCGTTTGCTTTCATTACGGTCCACCGACGCTGATAAATCAGCCTGTTACACAAACGCTGGAAAGAACAGGAGAACCTGCCTGGCGGGGATACGGTCATGGCCGGTACTCGCAAAGCGGTTGGCGCAACTCGCCTGTCGTTTGCGCACCTCTCGACGGCTGATGGATTGGTCGCGGCCCGTCTGGACTTGAGAGACGGGCTTCAGGTTCGGCGCCCATTTTCCCGATGGAAGAGTATCAGGATGGCGCAGAGGATGATGGTGGCGCCGACGACCACGGCCATTCTGATCGGTTCGCCAAAAAGGACGAGGCCGAAGAACAGGGCGGTCGGCAGTCGGATGAAATCGACGACGACGAGAAGGGATGCGTCTGCCAGCTTCATCGCCCGGGCAAAGGCGAGCTGGGCCATGAGGCCGCCGACGCCTTGCAGCGCCATGAGGCCCAGCGCATAGAGGGAAGGGGTTTGCCAGACCGGGACCGCGATTAGCAGGGCGACCGGGACGGTGATCACGAGATTGAGCCAGGCAATGCGCAGAGGATCCTCGCGGGTGGCCGAGACCTTCATCAGAAGCGCCACGGACGCGAGCCCGATCGCGCCGGCAAGGGCCCAGAGAGCGCCCATGTCGAGCGTACCTGATCCCGGCTGCAGCACGATCAGCACGCCCGCAAAGCCGAGCACCAGGGCTGCGATACGAGCAGCAAAGAACTGTTCTCCGAGAAACAGGACCGAACCGAGCATCACGAAGAGCGGCATGGTGAAGGCGATCGCCGTGGCGGAGGCAAGCGGCATCTGCGTGACGGCCATGAAGCCGGCGAAAAGTGCCAGTAGCTTGATGACCGCGCGGATGGCGTGCACCCAGAACGACATGTTGGAATCGCCGTGCAGCCTGCTGCGGGGAAAGATCGCGTAGAGCGCGACGAGGCTGAACAGATTGCGGAAGAAGACGATCCCGAGCGGGTGGATCTCGCCCGCAATCAGCCGGACGATCACGCCGTCCATGGCCGCGACAAGGGAGTTGCCGGCCATGAACAGCGCGCCCGCGACGATCGCGGGCATCGCATGGGACCTCATGCGGGCAACGACACGGCCGCCGGTGCGGTCTCCCATTTCGGGCGCGGCGTCGCATTCATGAGTTGGCGTGTATAGGCATGCTGCGGATTGCTGAAGATGTCTTCCGTGCGGGCGTGTTCCACGATCGCCCCGCTCTTCATCACGATAATGCGGTCGGCAAAGTGGCGCACGATCGGCAGGTCATGGGTGATGAAGATGTAAGCAAGGCCGAGACGGTCGCGCAGTTGCGCCAGCAGGTCGATGACCTGGACCTGCACGGACACGTCCAGGGCCGAAACCGCCTCGTCGCAGACGATCAGTTCCAGCTCGCAGGCGAGTGCCCGGGCGATGGCGATGCGCTGGCGCTGGCCGCCGGAAAACTGGTGCGGGTAGCGGTCAGCATGCTCCGGCTTCAGCCCCACGAGGCCGAGCAGTTCGATGACGCGGTCGCGCCAGCGTGGCTTGTCGAGGATATCCTTGTGGATGCGCCACGGCTCCGAGACGATGTCGAAAATCGTCATGCGCGGGTTCATCGAACTGTAGGGATCCTGGAAGACCATCTGCACCTTGCGGCGGAACGCCAGCAGTTCCTTCGCATCCATCTGGAAGATGTCGCGGCCATGAAACAGCGCCTCGCCGCTCGATACCTCGTTCAGCCGCAGCAGGACACGCGCCACCGTGGATTTGCCTGAGCCGCTTTCACCGACGATGCCGATCGTCTCGCCTTTGGCAACGGAGAAGCTGAGATCCTTGACGGCGTGCAACTGCGCATTCTTGCCGAAAAATCCGGAAGCGAGGCCGTAGAACTTGTTGAGGTCCTTCACCTCCAGGATCGGCTTGCCGATCTCGGCGGTGGATCGGCGGCCGCCGCCATCTGCCGTGTCGTGCGGAAGGGCGTTGATCAGGGTGCGGGTGTAGCTGTGCTGCGGGTTTTCGAAGACGGCGCGCGCCTCACCTTCCTCGACGATCCGGCCGGAATTCATGACGATGACGCGATCGGCCATGGAGGCTGCGACTTCGAGGTCGTGGGTGATCATGATGATCGCCAGGCCGTCCTCCACCTGCAGCTTCTTCAGGAGATCGAGGATCTGTGCCTGCACGCTGACGTCGAGCGCGGTCGTCGGCTCGTCGGCGATCAGAATCTCCGGACGCAGCGCAATTGCCATGCCGATCATGATGCGCTGGCGCTGGCCGCCGGAAAACTGGTGCGGATACTGGTCGATGCGCTTTTCCGGTTCGGGAATGCCGACGCGGCCGAGAATGTCGATCGCCCTGGTGCGCGCTTCCGCGCCGGTCGCCACGCCATGGGCGGAAAAGACTTCCGCCATCTGCCAGCCGATCGGATAGACGGGATTGAGATGCGAGAGCGGGTCCTGAAAGATCATGGCGATCTTCTTGCCGTTCAGGTCGCGCCGCTCCTCGACGCCGCAGTCGTCGAGGTTCTTGCCGCGATAGGTGATGGTTCCCGAACAGATCTCGCCGGGCGGCGTATCGATCAGGCCCATGATGGCGCTGGCGCTCACCGATTTGCCGGAGCCGGATTCGCCGAGAATCACCAGTGTTTCGCCGGCATCGACATGGAAGCTGACACCATTGGTGGCCCGGAAGGCGCCGCCGAGCGACAGGAAATCGACGGTGAGGTCCTTCACCTCGAGCAGATGCGCAGTGGGCAGGTGGGAGGCGGTCATGTGCGTTTCTCCGGAATTCCCTTTTTCGAGCGGGCAAGCTCGATGCGCCAGCGCTGCTGCGGGTCAGCATAGGTGCGCCACCAGTTGGAGAGAATGTTGAGCGACAGTGTCGTGAGAAGGATGGCAAGGCCGGGCCAGAACGCGATCCACCAGGCATTCGAAAGATAGCCGCGCCCGGTCGCCACCATTGCGCCCCAGGTGAATTCCGGCGCCTGGATGCCGAGGCCAAGGAAGCTCAGCGAGGATTCGGCCAGAACCACGGTCGCAAAATCGATGGCGCCGATCGTGACAAGGGTCGGCAGGACGATCGGGGCGATATGGCGGAAGACGATCCGCATATGCCCGGCCCCCAAGGCCATCGCGGCGCTGACGAACATGCGCTCGCGCACTTCAAGAACCTCGGCCCGTGTCGTGCGCAGATAGATCGGAATGCGGGTCACGGCCAGGACGATGATGAGGTTGGTGACCGACGGACCAAGGCTGAAAAGCACGATCAGGGCCAAGAGCAGCGAGGGGAAGCTCATGACGATATCGGCGACGCGCAGGATGACGCTGCTCAGGAGCCCGCGGGAATAGCCCGCGATCAGGCCGAGGAAGCCGCCGATCACCATCGAGAAGAACACGGCAAAGAGTGCAATTCCGAGTGTGTTCTGCGCGCCGACGATGAGGCGGGCCAAGAGGCTGCGTCCGAGCGTGTCGGCGCCGAGGACGTAGGCCCAGCCCTGCGCCAGGCTGAACGGCGCCATGTTGCGGGCGCGGAAGTTCGGCTTGTCGATCAGGTTGCCCATCAGCCAGGGGCCGAAGATGGCACAGAGGACGACGAGCATCAGGAACATCACGGCGGCCAGCGCCAGCTTGTTGCGGGCAACCAGGCGGAGGACCTGGAACCGCCCGGCCGCCTTTTGTTTGGTGTCTGCGGGGATGGTCATCGCTGGCACACTCATTTCGCTTGAAACCTGATGCGCGGGTCGAGCCTTGCGTAGAGAAGGTCGATCAGAATGTTGAGAACGAAGATCGCAATGGCGGTGATCAGCACCGTTGCCTGGATCAACGCGAAATCACGCCGGATGATCGCGTCGATCATCAGCTTGCCGATGCCTGGCCATCCGAAGATGGATTCGACCACGACGGCGCCGTTGACGAGGCTGGCGGCCAGATCGCCGGCGACGGTGATGACCGGCAGGAGCGAGTTTCGGAGCGCATGACGAAAGATGATCTGCGAACGCTGCACGCCCTTGGCGCGTGCCGTCTTCACGTAAGGCGACGCGAGCGCGCTGATCATCGTGCCGCGCACCACCTGCACCAGCAGTCCGAAGGGGCGCAGCGTCAGGACGAAGATCGGCATGATCCAGTGCAGCGGCGTGCCGGTGCCGGAGGTCGGCAACAGTCCGAGGCCAACGGAGAAGACGAGGATGGCAACGATCGCCACCCAGAAATCCGGTGCGCTGGCGCCGGCAAGCGATGCCGTGCTGGCGATGCGGTCGAACAGGCTGTCGGGCTTTGCGGCCGCCAGCGAACCGACGACGATCGCCAGCGTCAACGCCAGCGACATGGCTATGGCCGCCAGCTTCAGGGTCTGCGGGAAGGCTTCGAGCGCCACTTCCATCGCAGGCCGGTTGCGGCTCAGTGCCGTGCCGAAATCGAGATTGGCGACGCCGAGCAGATAGCGTCCGAACTGGACGTAGAGCGGATCGTTGAAGCCATGGGCCTCCGAGAAAGCCTGCCGCTGCGCCTCGGAGGAATCCAGCGGCAGATAGAGATAGGCCGGATCGCCAGTGAGGCGCGACAAGAAAAAGACGAGCACGAGCAGGCCGATCACCGCGATCAGGCTCTGGGCCGAACGTCTCAGGATAAAGCCAAACACAGCCATTCCCTTCCACAGCGAAAACAAAAAAGGCACGGCGGGACGACCGCCGTGCCTGGGCCAAGGTTAGTCCTTGAGCTTGATCTGAGACAGCGCAATCTCGCTGTTCGTCTTCAGATCCGGCTTCCAGTCGAGGCGGGAGCCGACGCGGACATAGCCGATCATGTGGTACATCGGGACATCGGCGACGATCTCGTCGTGCACCTTCAGGAAGGCTTCCTGGAAGAGCTTTTCACGCTCGGTGCCGGTCGCAGCCATCGCCTTTTTCAGGATGACGTCGAGTTCCGGAACAGCGATCGTCGAATACTGGCCCTCGCTCAGGAACATGACCGGTGCGGTAAAGCCCGCATCGCCGGTGTTGTTGTCATGCTGCTGCTGGAACAGGGTCGGGCCGCGGCCCTGAGGGAAGGGCTTGTCGAGATAACGGACCCAGTCTGCGGCTTCGAGCTGGCGCAGCGAGACGTTGAGACCGATTTCCTGCCACATGGCCATCATCGCTTCCAACGACTCGGCAGAGTTCGGGAAGAAGCCGTTGCGGCCGATGAGGACGATTTCGGTATCGACCGGAACGCCGTCAGCCTTGGCTTCCTCGATCAGCTTCTTGGCCTGGTCGGGATCGTAGGGCCAGGGCTTGATGTCGGGGTTGTGGCCCAGCACGCCCGGAACCACCATCTGCGATGCCCGCAGAACATCCTTGCCGAACAGCGCTTCACCCATGCCGTCCCAGTCGATGGCGAGGTTGAGCGCCTTGCGAACCCGCACGTCGTTGAGCGGCGGAATTTCCGCATCGATGCGCATGCGCGTCGTCTCGGAATTCAGATAGGCGAAGTCGGTGTCGGAGTTGGTGGCGTCCTGCACGGCCAGCGACGGCGTCATGTCGGCCTCGCCGGATTCCACCATGGCGGCCCGGATGGCGGATTCGCCACGCCAGACGTAGGTCGCCTTGGTCACCTCGGGCTTCGCACCCCAGTAGCTGTCGCTACGGGCGAGGACGATCTGTTCGTTGGTGGCGCTTTCCAGCGTGTAGGGACCGGTGCCGACAGGCGCGTTGGTCTCGGCATCGAAGGGCATGTTCGGAGAAACGATCTGAACCGTGCCGAGCAGCGTCGGCATGATCGGGACCGGGCTGTCGGAGGTGATTTCGAGCGTCGTCGCGTCGATGGCCTTCGGCGTCAGCTTGACGTCGCCGAACTTCGAGCGGCTGTCACAGGTGAGCTTGGGGTTCATGAGCCGGTCGATGGACTTGGCAACGGCCTCGGCATTGAACTCCGCGCCGTCCTGGAATTTGACGCCGGATTTCAGATGGATGCGCCAGGTCAGGTCGTCGACCTGCTCCCAGCTTTCGGCGAGCCACGGGGCGACCGTGCCTTTTTCCGGCTCGATATTGGTCAGCGTTTCAGTGATGTTCGAATTGATCACGCGCCCGATGTCGGAGCGGATCGAGCGACAGGGCTCGAGATTGGCCGGCTGTTCGGGCAGCACGATCTTGACTTCCCCTTCGGCCGCATACGCGACACCGGAGAGCAGGATCGATATCAGCGCAGCCGACACACCCTGCGAAAGCTTCATGGTCATTGTCATTTCTCCTCCTCATTAAAGACCGCGACGTTGAATGCCGACCGACCTCGCATCTGATGCGCGAGATCGGTCGCAGCGCCTCCACGCTGCTGAGCCACGCTAGAACACTAATGTATTAGTGTACATATAGATAACTGTCAACTAAGCGCCGGCAGCAGCTTTCCTCGGTGCAGGCGACCGCGAAAGTGCCTGTTTCTCAGCGGCTTTCAGAGCGGCGACCGCGGCTTCGACCGGTGGCAACTTGTCGACTGGAAGGTTCGAGACCATCGGCATCAACGGGCCGGTATCCGCGACTCCCGAAAGGCGAACGCCATCATGGAGAACCTGAAGGCCGCCGAGATCCAGGCGAATCTTTTCGAATTCCAGGAACGGCCTGCTGAGCTCGAATGCTTCCGCCGCACGGCCCGCCTTGTAGAGCGCGAGAAGCTCGGACGCGGCAGTCGGAGCGATGCAGACGGCGCCGGATGTGTATGTGGTCAGCTTGCGTTCGCCAAGGTGGTCGTGGATGGGCGTCTCGCCCATGCCGCTCGCCAGATATTCCGTGCCAATCGCCGAGACGACAGCATCGAGATAGGGATCCTTGGCGGCATCCGGCTTCTCGACGGCATACTTGACGAAGCTTACGGCCTTTTCCGCAATGAGCTTGGCCAGTTCGTCCGGATCGACATAGTTCTCGCGCTTGAGATAGAGGACGAGACCACTTCCAAGGGCAGCGGCAAGCTTGCGCACGCCATTGGCGACGCCTGCCGGATCTGCCGGGAAATTGGTCGGCAGGACCATGACGTTCTTGAGGCCGAGATCACGGACGATCGGCACCTGCGCCATCGCCTTGCCGAAGTCCGGGCCGATCGAGGTGATGAGATGCGTGGTCGGCGCAACCGAAGCCTTGATCGCTTCCATGGCGATCCGGAAATCGTCCAGGCCGAAATGATAGAGATTGGCATTGCCGCCATAGAGCAGGATATCCACCCCGCCGGCTTCGATATGCTTGATGATAGCCTCGTTAGCGCCTGCATTGACCGAATAGTCGGCATTGAGCGCGATGGGAGGCACGGCGACCACGGACGATGCGTAGTCAGCCGGGGCAAGTGCTTGTTGCATAGTTGACCCTCCTGAAGTCAACTATCCTTACTGGACTGGCGAAAAGTTGTAAAGATAAATTACATATTTTGACATCAAGGGTCCAGGGCACCGTTGGTCATGCGCCGGCGTGCCTGAAGAATATGGCTTTCCATTGCGACACGCGCCCAAACGGGATCCTTGTTGCGGATCGCCTCGACGATATCGGCATGCTCGCCGATCACCTTGCGGGCGCGGGCCGGCGATCCCGAGCGTGTGAGCGACAGGGAGACGTTCATGAAGCCGCTGAGCGACACGTCGGGGCCCTCGAGCGCCAGGCTGAAAAACTCGTTGCCCGTGGCATCGGCGATGGAGAGATGAAAGCGCCGATCGCTTTCCGGCAGGAAAAGGCCGCGGGCGACCTGGCTGGAAAACTGTTCGTGCGCTTCGACGATTTCGGCGAGCGCCTTGTCCGTGCGCCGTTCCGCCGCCAGCGCGGCCGCATTGCCTTCGACGCACAGCCGCAGTTCCTGGTAGCGCAGAAAGCGCGAGATATCGGTGAGGTTGGCGAGATCCGGCAGGCTGCGGGAGGGCGTGGTCAGCACATAGGTGCCGCTGCCGCGACGTGCCTCCACAAGGCCGTCCAGGCGCAGGCGCGCCAGAGCGTCCCGGATGACGGGGCGGGAAACACCGAAACGATCGCAAAGTTCGCTTTCGGAAGGCAGCCGGCTGCCCGGCGGGAAGCCGCCCTTCAGAATGTCCTGCAGAACATGGCCATAGACCTGATCGGCATAGCTGGACGGTCTTAGTTCAGGTAGATCTGCAACAGAGTTTGTGCTTTCGGCCACGGAGATAAAACTTTCTACCGGCGGTTTACAAATCAAGCGGACTGCTTCTCACTAAAGCATTAATGCATTAAGACAGTCAAAGACGATTTGAAAAGGAAGACGTCTGTGACTTCGGATCTGCCCTTCGCCAAGCACCGTACCGGCCTGGACCGCACGCGCCAAATCGCTCCTCAGATCGTGGAATATCTCCGCGAAAAAATTCTCGAACTCGAACTCGCACCCGGTACGCCTTTGTCTCGAGTCGAACTGCAAAATCAGTTCGGCCTCAGCCAGACGCCGGTTCGTGACGCTCTGATGCGGCTGGAGGAGGAGGGGCTCGTCACCGTCTACCCACAATACGCCACCCTGGTGTCCAAGATCGATATCAATCTTGCCAGGCAGACGCATTTCATGCGGCGTGCCATCGAGCAGGAGATCGTACATGAACTGGCCACCAAGACGGATCGACGCTTCATCGACCGCCTGGCAGCCGCCAATGCGAAACTGAAGACGCTTGTCTCGTCCGACGAATACGGCGACTTCCTCCGCCAGGATCGGGCCTTCCATCAAATTCTCTACGAGGAGGCGGGCCTGCAGGACATCTGGCCGGTGGTCAGGCGCCACAGCGGCCATATCGACCGGTTGCGCCGGCTCAACCTGCCGAATGTCGGCAAGGCGCGCGTGGTCGACAATCACGACGCCATCATCGAGGGGCTGGCCGCGGGTGATTCCGCCAAGGCCGAAGAGGCGATGAAGATCCATCTGTCGGGCACGCTTTCGATGGTCGCCAGCATCGTCGAGAAATATCCGGATTTCGTCCAGTACGATTAGCCCGGCTACCGCGCCGTTCCTGGCGTCAGAGACAGCCGCATTAATGCTAATGCATTAGTGTATTGCCGTCCTGTTCTGCCTGTGCTACTCCCGGAGCAAGACAAGAAACACCACCCAGGAAACACCAATGTCCAAGACAGTGACTGCGCTGCGCAGCGCCCGATGGTTCGCTCCCGATGATCTGCGGTCTTCAGGCCATCGCTCCCGCCTGATGCAGATGGGGTATGACGAGAAGGACTGGGGCCAGAAGCCCATCATCGCCATCCTCAACACCTGGTCCGATCTCAATCCCTGCCATGCGCATTTCAAGCACCGGGTCGAGGATGTGAAGCGCGGCGTCCTGCAGGCTGGAGGCTTTCCCGTCGAGCTGCCGGTGCAATCGCTGTCGGAGACGTCACTGAAGCCGACGACAATGCTCTACCGCAACTTCCTCGCCATGGAAGCGGAGGAACTGCTGCGGGGGCATCCGGTCGATGGCGTCGTGCTGATGGGCGGCTGCGACAAGACCACGCCGGCGCTCGTCATGGGCGCCATCAGCGCCGGCTTTCCCATGATCTTCCTGCCGGCCGGACCCATGCTGCGCGGCAACTACAAGGGCGAATATCTGGGTTCCGGCTCCGATGCCTGGAAATACTGGGACGAGCGTCGCGCCGGAACGATCACAGACGAGCAATGGACCGGTGTCGAGGAAGGGATTGCCCGCTCCTATGGTCACTGCATGACCTTCGGCACGGCCAGCACGATGACGGCGATTGCCGAATCCATGGGGCTGACGCTGCCGGGCGCAAGCTCCATTCCCGCCGCCGATGCCAACCACATCCGCATGTCCACACGCTGCGGCCGCCGCATCGTCGACATGGTGTTCGAGGATCTGACACCGGACAAGATCATCAACCGGCAGTCCGTCGACAATGCCGTGGCCGTCGCCATGGCCACGGGCTGTTCCACCAATGCCGTCGTGCACCTGATCGCCATGGCGCGGCGCGCCGGCGTGCCGCTGACGCTGGACGAACTCGACGAAGCCGGCCGCAAGACGCCTGTCATCGCCAACATCCGGCCGTCCGGCAAGCAGTACCTGATGGAGGATTTCTACTATGCCGGCGGCCTGCGCGCTTTGATGGCGCAAATGAAGGACAAGCTCGATCTCGACGTCATGACCGTCAGCGGCTTCAAGCTCGGCGAAACGCTGGAGGGCGCCGAAGTCTACAACGACGACGTCATCCGGCCGCTGTCGAACCCGATCTATCACGAGGGGTCGCTTGCGGTCCTGCGCGGCAACCTTGCGCCCGACGGCTGCGTCATCAAGCCGTCGGCCTGCGAGGAACGCTTGCGTGTTCATGAAGGTCCGGCGCTCGTTTTCGACAGCTATCCGGAGATGAAGAAGGCCGTGGAAGACGAAAACCTGGACGTCACTGCAGACCACATCATGGTGCTGCGCAATGCAGGCCCCAAGGGCGGCCCCGGTATGCCGGAATGGGGCATGCTGCCGATCCCGAAGAAGCTGATCAAGCAGGGCATCCGTGACATGCTGCGCATTTCCGATTCGCGCATGAGCGGCACCAGCTACGGCGCCTGCATCCTGCATGTCGCGCCCGAAGCCCATATCGGCGGCCCGCTCGCGCTGGTGCGCACCGGCGACATCATTCGCGTCGACGTGCCGAACCGTTCGATCGACATGCTGGTGGACGAGGAAACGCTGGCACGACGCCGCGCCGAATGGGTAGCGCCCGCCGATAAGTTCGAGCGCGGCTACGGCTGGATGTTCTCCAAACACATCACCCAGGCCGATGAGGGCTGCGACTTCGACTTCCTGAAAACGGAATTCGGCAAGTCTGCCGGCGAGCCCGACATTTTCTGATCGTCGGCGTTCTCGACCGGCTGAAATTTCTGATTGGAGGAACCATGACCGCTTACACCCTTTCCGACGCAACGCGCAAAAAATACGAAGCCGTCAGCACCGCGACGCTGTGCACGGCCCTGTTCAAGCGCGGCCTGCGCAACCAGTTCATCCAGGATGTGCGCCCCGTTGCGCCGAAGGCGAAGAACATGGTCGGCCAGGCCTTCACGCTGCGCTACATTCCGGCCCGCGAGGACCTGAACCAGATCACCGTCTTCCAGAATCCGGAACATCCGCAGCGCGCCGCCGTCGAGCAGTGCCCGCCCGGCTCCGTGCTCGTCATGGATAGCCGCAAGGATGCACGTGCGGCGTCTGCCGGCTCCATCCTCGTCTCGCGGCTGATGGTGCGCGGCGTCGCCGGCGTCGTTACCGATGGCGGCTTTCGCGACAGCCCGGAAATCGGCGAACTCGATATCCCGGCCTATCACAGCCGTCCTTCCGCGCCGACCAACCTGACCCTGCACCAAGCGCTGGACATCAATGCACCGATCGGCTGCGGCGACGTGGCCGTCTGGCCGGGCGACGTTGTCGTGGGCGATCGCGAGGGCGTGATCATCGTGCCGGCCGGCATAGCCGACGAGATTGCCGACGAGGCCGTGGAAATGACCGCGTTCGAGGATTTCGTTACCGAAGAAGTCCTGAAGGGCCGCTCGATCATCGGGCTCTACCCGCCGACTCAAGAACAGACGAAGGTCGATTTCGCCGCATGGCGTCAGGCCAAGGGACGGTAAGTACCGTCCCAAAATCCTTTAAGCCACGGGCGGGCCACATGCACAAAAACATCACCATTCTCCAGGCAGCACACCTTCCGGAAAAGACCGAACGGGAGTTGCAGGAAACGTTCGACATCATCCGCTTGCCGAAGGATCATGACGAGGGCATGCGGATGCTCGCCGAGCTCGGAGCGAAAATCCGCGGCATCGCGGTGCGCCACGCCCATATCGACAAGGCGATGCTCGATACCATGCCGGCGCTGGAGATCATTTCCAGCTACAGCGCCGGCCTGGACGGCATTGACGTGGAGGCGGCGCAGGCACGCGGCATCGCGGTACACAATACCTCGAAGATCCTTGCGGAAGACGTCGCCGATCTCGCCGTCGCGCTGGCGATCTCCGTGACCCGCGGCACGGTTCGCGGCCACGACTTCGTGCGGGACGGAAGCTGGGAGCAGGGCGGTGCATTCCCGCTCGGCCGCTCCCTGCGGTCCCTGAAAACGGGGATCATCGGGCTCGGTCACATCGGCTCCGCCATCACAAGACGCCTGCAGGCCATGGGTGCGACGGTCGCCTATCAGGGACCGCGCAAGAAGCCGGTGGATATCGCCTATTTTGCAACCGCGGTGGAACTTGCCGCCTGGGCGGATCTTCTGATCGTCACCTGCCCGGCCACGCCGGAAACGATCGGTCTCATCGATCAGCACGTGCTCGATGCGCTTGGTCCGGAAGGCTTCCTGGTCAACATTGCCCGCGGCACCATCGTCGACGAGGCGGCGCTCATCGCAACGCTTTCGCGCGGCGGCATTGCCGGCGCCGGTCTCGATGTGTTCGAGAAGGAACCGCATGTGCCGGATGCTCTGAGAAACGATCCCCGCGTCGTGCTTTCACCGCATATGGGAAGCGGCACGCGCGAGACGCGGCAGCAGATGGGCGACCGGATGGTCGAAGCGCTGCTCGAACATTTCGCAAAGCGATAGCCACGGCCCAACGGCCGCGTCGGGACTACGAGGAAGCGCTTTCGGTCGCCGACGACACCCCCCTCGGGCATCGCCACCACCAGCCTGAAGCATGCGACGCACTTCAAGCGCAACGCCGAGGCCGGCATGGTGATGGTCAACCTGCCGACCGCGGGCGTCGACTTCCACGTGCCCTTCGGCGACCGCAAGGGATCCTCCTACGGCCCGCGCGAACAGGGCAAGTACGCCAGCGAGTTCTACACGCTGGCGTAAAGGTCATGACCAGCCGCTTTCGTGTCGTTCAAGGCGTCAGCTCATATCGGGGCTGGGCAATTGGGATCGCAGGCCTGTACCAGATGAAGGATGTTGCTCCTCCGCCGAGACCGGATCGCGTGGCTCCGCCAATGGAGGCCTTCCCGCAAGAGCAGCTCTGATCGCTTTCCCGGTCTGCCCAGTCACGATCGCAGAAGCGGGAGCAACTGGTCGCCCTGCCGCTTGATCTCCGTCATGTAGGGCGTGTCGGACAACACGAAGTGGGTGATGCCGAGCGCCTCGTACTTGCGCAGGGAGCGCGCGACATCCTCAGCCGAGCCGACCAGCCAGGTCGTGCCGGCGCCGCCGCCGCCGAACTTGCCGGGAGCCGCATAGAGATTATCGTCCAGGACGTCGCCGCGGGCGGCAAGGTCGAGGAGGCGTTGCTGCCCCACGGCAACCGCGTGGCCGTGGTCATGCCAGCTTCCCGCCTTGCCGTCGGCCATCCTGGCGACCTTCGCTTCGGCATCCGCCCACGCTTCTTCCGTCGTGTCCCTGACCAGCGTTGTGATCCTGAGGCCGAATTCCAGCGGAGGGAGGTCGCGATCCAGCGCCTTGCCGAGCGCCCTCAACCGCTCGATCCGTTCCCGCACGCCGTCGAGGGGCTCGCCCCAGAAAAGCTGGACGTCGGCCTCGGTGGCGGCCACCCGCTCGGCGGCCTCGGATGCGCCGCCGAAATAAAGCTTCGGATGCAGGCGGTCGCCCCGGGCTTGAAGCCGCGGCTCGACGGTGGAGCCTGTCACCTGAAAATGGTCGCCGGAGAAGGTGACGTCTTCTTCGGTCCAGAGCCTGCGGACCAGCCGCATGAACTCCTTCGTGCGGGCATAGCGCTGCGCTTGGTCGCCCTCGACATCGCCATAGGCGGCAAGGCCATCCAGCCCGGAAACGACGTTGATCCGCACGCGGCCGCCGCTCAACCGGTCCAGCGTTGCGGCAGAGGAGGCGAGATTGGCCGGCTTCCAGTAGCCGGGGCGGATCGCGATCAGGGGCTCGAAGGTGGTCGTCCGGGCCACGAGCGCAGTCGCGACGGTGAAGGTATCAGGACGGCCCCAGCCCGTGCCGATCAGCGCTCCCTTCCAGCCGTGGTCCTCCAGGGCCCGTGCCTGTGCGGTCAGGGCGTCGAGGCTGCCATGGCCTTCCACGGAGGCATCGCCGCGATGGCCGGCCTTCACGTCGTTCGGAATGTACCAGAGATATTCGGAATTGCTGCCCATGGTCTTAAGCTCTGCTTCTCTCGGATGAATGGATGCGTTGCGGCAGCGTTGCTGCCTGGGCGGTCGCTCACGTCGTGACCCGATTTCTAAGTCTTCCCTGATCCAGCAAAATCCTGACGGTTTGCGCTGCGTTGTGACGCATCTCTACTGCGGCATGGTCGGAGTAGAAGGCATTGTGCGGCGTGATCACCAGCCGTCCGGCGAGCCAGTCTTCCCGCTCGCGCCATGCCGTCAGCAGCGGATGGTTGCCGGGTGGTTCCTGCTCCATCGTGTCGATCGCGGCCGCGGCCATGTGGCCGGACCGAAGTGCTGCTTCAAGCGCATTGAGATCGTGGAGCAGTTCTCCGCGCGCGGTGTTGACCAGGATCGCTCCCGGCCTGAGCCGGGCGAGGCCGTCGGCCCCCAGCATGCCTCGTGTCTCCTCATTCGCCGGGCAATGGAGCGTGACGATGTCCGACCGGGTGAAAATGTCGTCCAGACGCTCGGCACGCTCATAGCCTATGGCCTTCTCATGGCCGGGGGGCTGTCCGGGGTCGTAGCCGAGGATGCGGTAGCCGAAGGGTTTCAGCCGGTTGACGACGGCCGTGCCGATCCGGCCGACACCCACGACGCCCACCGTGGTACGGTTTGCCCGGGGAAGCGGCTTGAGGCTGTTGACCTGCCAGCTGGACACATAGCTGCGCGAGTGGGCGTCATGCTCCCAGAGCCGTCGATGCAGGGACAGGATCATCGCCATGGCGTGGTCGGCGACTTCCTCGGTGCCGTAGTCGGGATTGTTGGCGAAGGGAATGCCCGCCCGCTTCAATGCCGAGAGGTCGATCTTCTCGTAGCCGACGCCATAGCGCACGACGCCCTTGCAGCGCGTCAGGTGGGCGATGCTTTTCGGTCCGAGCCGCGCCCCCCAGACCATCAGGGCATCCAGCCTAGCCAGGCGCTCAGCGTCGAAGCGCGTCTCGTCGGTGGAGGCGAAGAAGTCGATCTCGACGTCCTCGCCCAGCACGTCCGCCTCGAGGTCGGGCGTGCCGATCATGTGATCGGTGATGCCGACGACGTATTTCTTCTGCGATACCATTCTCATTCCGCCGACATCGTTGCCCGCACAGAAGCGCGTTGCCTGTCGCCCCCGTGCTTCAGATCTTTGATTTTGCGCATGTCGTCATCGTAAGAACCGCTGCACACTTTTGCGCGACATGTTTCAGCGCGTCATTCCCCATTTGATCACGGTCCACTGCTCGAGCTTGCGGAACAGGACGTTCTCGACCAGGAAACCGAGCATGATCACCACGATGAGGCCGGCGAATACCCTGTCGGTGTAAAGCTCGTTCCGGTTCTGAAATATGTACCAGCCGAGCCCGCCCCGGCCGGACGAGGCGCCGAAGACGAGCTCGGCCGCGATCAGGGTGCGCCAGGCAAACGCCCAGCCGATCCTGAGCCCGGCGATGATGGCCGGCAGGGCTGCCGGCACGAGAATCAGGAGGACGTAGCGCAGGCCCCTGAGACCGTAGTTTCGGCCCGCCATGCGCAGGGTCTCCGGCACGCTGGTAAATCCCGTGTACATGTTTAGCGCCAGCGGCCAGAGCACGGAATGGATCAACACGAAGACGAGGCTTCCCTGTCCCAGTCCGAACCAGAGCAGGGCCAGCGGCAGCAACGCGATCGGCGGCAGGGGGTTCAGCATGGACGTGAGCGTCGATAGCAGATCGCGCCCGATCTGGGTGGAGACGGCGAGCGAGGTGAGCACGAAGGCCAGCACGACGCCTGCGACATAGCCCTTCACCAGGACATCGAGCGAGTTCAGTGCCCGCCCGGGGATGATCCCGTTGGACATGTCCTCGAAGAAGGCGCGCATCGTCGCCGTGAACGACGGCAAGAGCAGATCGTTTGCCTGGAGCGTCGCGACAACTTCCCAAAGCAAGGCGAGTGCTATCAGGATGAGCCCCTTGCGCAGCCATGTCTGCTGCCAGAGGCGCTGGTGCAGCGCTAGGGGCTCTTCGCTCGCAAGTGTTGCGAGCGGTTCGAGCGCACGTTCGTATTCCGGGCGGATCGGCGGCATGGGCCGCGTTGTAGCTGCGGCCACGAACATCGGTGCCTCGCTCATTCCTGCACTCCGTCGCCTGCGCCGGCCTCGTCGAACAGAAGCCTGTGGATGCGGTTTGCCGCCGCCTGGAATTCCGGGCTTCCGCCGCTATGCAGGTCCCACTCGTGGCTGTTGATCTCGGCGCGCATGCGGCCGGGATGCGGCGACAGCAGCGCGATGCGGTTGCCGACGACCAGCGCTTCCTCGATGGAATGGGTGACGAAAAGCAGGGTGAAACGAACGTCCTCCCACAGCGCCAGCAGTTCTTCCTGCATCTTGCGCCGGGTGAGCGCGTCCAGCGCGGCGAAGGGCTCGTCCATCAACAGCACGCGCGGCTCCATCGCCAACGCCCGCGCGATGGCGACCCGTTGCTTCATGCCTCCCGACAGCGTGTTCGGATAGGCATCGGCGAAACGGCTCAGTCCGACTTTTTCCAGGTAGTGGTCGGCGCGCTCGGCTGCTTCCTTGCGGCCCAGACGGCCCGATACCCGCACCGGGAACGCCACGTTTTCGCGCACGGTCTTCCAGGGCGGAAGCTGGTCGAACTCCTGAAAGACCACCACGCGGTCCGGTCCCGGCCCCTGCACCGGCTGCCCGTCCAGCAGGATCCGTCCCTCGCGCGGCGGGATGAAGCCGCCGACGGCCTTCAGAAGCGTCGATTTTCCGCAACCCGAAGCACCGAGCAGGATGAAGCGGTCGGATTCCCAGACGTCGAAGCTGACGTTCTGGGTCGCCCGCACCACCCGCCCCGGCGCACGATATTCCAGCGTCACGCCCTTGACCGACAGAAGGGGGGAGGAGAGGGGCAGGCCCGCCTCCGAAACATATGCATTCATTCCGTCGGTTCTTTCTTCCACCCGGCTCCGTCGCCGCAGTGCAGGTTGAGGCGCCACCCGGGCGCTGTGAGTTTGCTGCGCTGAGGGCCGGCTTAGCTGCCGTTTTCCGCGTGGGCTTCGGGGAAGAAGTAGTCCTTCCAGGAACCGGCTTCATTCTTCAACACGCCAAGTTTGTGAAGCTGCGACGCGTAGACAAAGGTGTTCTGCGGCGTGATCGTGAAGTCGTTCTCCGGATCGTTGATGATCTCGAGGATGAGTTCGGGCGAAAGCTTCGATTTCTGCTGGCGGATGAAAGTCTCGGCCGCCTCCGGCTTGTTGGCGTTGATCCATTCCGCGGCCTCGCGCAAGGCAGAGTAGAAGGCGGCATAGGTCTTCGGATTCTCGTCGTGGAAGGCTGTGGTGGCGTAGAGCACGTTGAACGTCGCCGGTCCGCCCAGGATGTCATAGGAACTGATCACCTTGTGTACTGCGGGATTGGCCTGCAGCGCCTGATAGTAGAAGGGCGCGGAGGAAAAATGCGTATTCACCTCGGTCCCGCCCGAAATCAACGCCGCGGTCGCGTCGGGATGCGGCAGGCTGACGGAAATCTCGTCGAGCTTCTGGAAGTTCTCGGGGCCGAAGAGCTTCGCCGCCTCGATCTGCAGGGTGCGCGATTGGAAACCCACACCGGCGGCGGGCACCGCGATCCGGTCGTTGGCGCCGAAATCCTTGAGCGCTTTGACATCGGGGTTGATCGTCAACAGGTAGTTCGGCAGCGAGCCAAGTGCTGCCACCACCTTGACGCCCTGACGGTCCCTGGTGCGATCCCACATGGTCAGCGCCGGTGGCACGCCGGCGGAGACGATGTCGAGATTGTTGGCCAGGAGCGCTTCATTCATCGCGGTGGCACCGGAGATGCTCGCCCATTCGACCTCGATGTCGAGACCAGCTTCCTTGCCGTATTTCTCGATCAGCTCCTGATCGCGAACGACATCGAGGATCAGGTAGGCAATTCCGAATT
This sequence comes from Mycoplana azooxidifex, assembly GCF_014196765.1. Classification (GTDB taxonomy): domain Bacteria; phylum Pseudomonadota; class Alphaproteobacteria; order Rhizobiales; family Rhizobiaceae; genus Mycoplana; species Mycoplana azooxidifex. The sequence continues at coordinate 297,157 of NZ_JACIEE010000007.1, read as the reverse complement.
GCTGGGCAATGCGGATCTTGCCCTCCGCGGCGGCCTGCCCGGGCATCAGTGCTGCGAACATGCCGAGGGCGGCGCCCATGGCCAGCAAGGCCTTGCGCGGGCCGCGTTCGATCTTCGAAGTCGGAAGACGGTGGGCTGCCATGGATGCTCCTATCTGGCCTGTGTATCTGATGATTGCGGTGGAGCACGGCGCCCGTTCCGCGAAGGGAATTCCGTGAGGCTGCGTCAGCGTCACGGGCCCTAAGGCTAGAGATCACCATAAAATCTATCAACGTTATAGTATTCTGTTTTTCGCCCCATCCAGAGAGCAAAATCGCGCGAGCGTGCCGATTGTTCGAATAATCTTCGCGCAGCGACAGGGGCGGCCGGGACAATCGCTCCGTCCGGGGCGGTCGGAGAGCGGCCGTTGACGGGTCTCCCGGATCTTCGCAAGGTCCGATGCGGGAAATCTCGAGGCGTAGCGGCCGGCCGGGCGCAATATCGGCATCGTCATGACGATGCCGAATTCACGCCCGGAAGATCTTCATGCCAGCGGAAAAGGATGGATGGCATTCACGCTGTTCATCCGCTGTGCGTCCACGGCGGCGAAGGCGTGACCGATGGCGGCGGGATCGCGAAGGGTACGGAACACCAGTTGGGCGACGTCCGCCCTGTGAATGAAGCCGTGGATTTCCGGATCCTGCGAGAGGAGGCCGTGCCCGGTCGCAGGCTCGGAGACGAGGCCGCCGGGACGCAGGATCGTTCAATTGAGGTCGGTTGACTTCAGCCGCTCTTCCGCCCGGGTCTTGGCGTCCACCGCCGCGCCGAAGGCCGCGATCGCGCGTGCCGAGCGGAAGGGCGCCATCTCGCCGCAGCCGATCGATGTGACGAGCAGGAAGCGCCTCACCCTGCCGGTCGCGACGGCCGCGCCGATGACGTTGATGTTGCCCTCGTCATCGGCCAGGCGTCCGTCGCGGGCCTGTCCACCGAGCGTCGATACGATATCGAAGTCGCCGCTGAGCCGGGTCATGACGTTTGTCACGTCGGCCTTGGACAGGGCATCGCAGCGCTGGACGACCGCGCCGGTATCCGCGAGCGCCGTCACGTCCGATTGCCGCCGGACCGGTGCGACGACATGCCTGCCTTGCGCGCATTCCAGCCGCGCCAGTTCCAGTCCGACACCCCGGCTCGCGCCGAAGATCAACAGTGGCCTCGTCTCAGGCATTGCCCACCGTCGCCGAAAACAGCACGGCCAACCGGTCGAAACGTTCGATCTGGTCGGCCTTCAGCTTTTTCTCCATGTCCCGTCCGACATAGATCTTGAAGATCGTCTCGCCGTCGGCGTTGAAGAACTGCACTGACATCGTCTCCATGCCCATGAAGGGGCGGCGGACGAGGTAGATGGATTTGCAGTTTTCCGGACGCAGGTGGCCGGAAAGGCCGGCCCCGCCGTGGAGATTGTACATGCCGTGGCCGATCCTGCCTTGCGGCATCGGCCCGGAGAACTCGACGATCGCGTCCTTGGTGTGGACGATGAAGGTGATGTCCCCCCACCCGGCGATGTCCGTCAGCACGTCGACGAACCGGCTGCCGTCTATGCGGGTCACGCCATCGCCGGGAATGCACTCGACGACGGTCTGGACGGGAACTGCGAACTGCGTGGCAAGGGCTTCGAGAATGCCGTCCGGTTTCTCGGCGATGGCCTGCCGTATCCGTTCCAGTTTTTCCGCGTGGCTCATGTCCTGCATGGGATGGCTCCTTTCAAATGCGATTTCGGTCAGGCGGCGTCGACTGCGGAATGCAGCCTGTGTTCGAGAATGTCGTGGAAGGCGGAGATCAGGTTTGCGTACCAGAAGCGTCCCGCGACGGTGAGTTCGACGATGTCGTCGATGAAGGACAGGAGGCCGGCTCCTTCCCATTGGACCAGAAGAGGCGCGAGGGATGCGGCGGCCTCGTCGCCGGCGAGTTCGCCAAGTGCCGCCATGTCGAGACGACCGACCTCGAAGCTCGCCGTGACGAAGTTGCGCAAGGGCTGCAGGGCGTCGGAGATGGCGAGGATGCCGAGGGGCTTGCGGCCGGCGCGAAGGTCTTCCCGATACTGCGCCAGATCGCCGGTGAGCGCATAGCTGACGTTGCCGATGGAGCCGCCTGCGCCGGAGCCGAAGGCGATGCAATCCGCGCCCTCCTTGATGAGGAGGTTGTAGAGGTTTCTCTCGCGCGTCGTGCGGCCCCAATGGTTGTTGCTGATCTGCCGCCAGTTCCGGCGCCGGAAGAACGCTGCGCCGGCCTCATAGAAGCCGCCGATGTCCGCAAGGCCGGGAGCGGCGGGGAATTTCCCTGCCGCAATGGCTGTCGAAAGCGGGGTGCCGGGAATGAGGTTCAACCCGTAGAGGTCGATGCCGTCCGGGCCGAGTGCTGCGGCGGTGTGCAAATCCTGCTGCCAGACCTCCAGCGTCTGGCCAGGCAAGCCGTAGAGGAGATCGATCACAAGGGCGGCGCGGTCGCGGTCGCGCAGGTCTTCCAGAAAGCCAACGGCCTCCTCGCGGCTGGCGCGACGACCCTGCCTGCGGCGGACGGTCGTATCGAAGCTCTGGACGCCGATCGAAAATCGGTTCGCACCGGCTTCCAGGCACGTATCGATCTTTTCGGAATCGAAGTGGATGATGCGTCCCTCGACGGTGATCTCGCAGTCGGCGGCGAGCGGAAGCTCGGACCTGACCGTGGAAAGGATACGGGAAAGTTCCTTCGCGCTGAGCGCGGTCGGCGTGCCGCCGCCGAGATAGACCGCATGGATGGGACTGTTGCGCAGAGCAGGCGATGACGCCTCGCGCCGGATTTCCTCCACGACAAGGGCGGCATATTCCGCCCCTGCGTCAGGAATATAGGCATTGCGGTAGAAGCCGCAGAAGAGGCAGTGATTGGCGCAGAAGGGAACGTGGATATAGGCCAGCCGCTTTCCCGGAGGGCAGAGGGCCGAGATGATCTGCTGCCAAGTGGACTGGAAGTCGCCCGCGGGGAGACGCTGCCTGCCCCTGAACGGCATCACCGCGCTGCGACGGGAAAACGCATCCCGCAGCGGATTCAAGCCGTTGCCGTTCGCGAAATACCGCGAGAACTCCCCACCCATCATCGATCTGCCGGTCCCGCCCGAATTCCTGACCATTTCGAGGGCGGAACCTATCGGAAGAAAATATGAGAAGTTTGCTCCACATCAAATACCGGATAGAATCCCTCATGTTTATTGCCTGAGTGTGCGCGGCTGTCCGCGCCCGGTCATTCTTTTCGTCTTGTTTGCCGCATCGCAAACACTGCGACAATAAGACGGGGCGGGGAGGCTGGTCATGCCGGGGCTCGCTTGGTAAGCCTCGGCCACGAGAGGGTTCGATGAAGAAACGAATGCAACAGCGCAGGAGCGGAATGGTGGCCTTGGCCGCCGCCGTCCTGTTTTTGTTGCAGGCCCTTCTCGGCACCTTCGCCCTTGCGGCGACCACCGGCCCGTCGATGGTCGATGCGTTCGGCAATCCGCTCTGCATCACCCACATGGAAGAACAGCAGCCGGCGCCCGCGCCCGGCAACGACCGATCGCTTGCGCCGGATTGCTGCACGCTTGCCTGTGGCGTGGCGACAGGTTTCGTTCCGACCGACCGCGCCGTCGCGATCCTGTTCAATCCGCTTGCCCAGCCATCGCAGCGGATGTTCGACGGCATTGCCGAGCCCATCGGGCCGGCATACGACGATCTTCCCGGCCATCCCCGCGGGCCCCCTGCCGCCTGATCGCCGGGCCGGCACTTGATTCGACCGACATGACACGATGGTCCCCCGCACGACTGCGTCTGCAGGCGGGGAAGGCGGCAGCCGCAGGGCTTCCTCCCACCCCGAGCGCCATCTGACCTGTCGCCGACCGCGCCATGCAGCGCCCCGCGATCCCGCAATCACTTTGCTTTTCCCATTCCGAACCTTGCCGGCAGGATGACCGGCTCCATTGGAGACTGACCATGTTTAAGAGAACATTTGCCACCGTTGCCGCCCTCGCGCTCGGCGCGGGAACTGCCTTCGCCCATGTTTCGCTGCAACTGAAGGAAGCGCCGGTCGGTTCGACATACCGGGCGATCTTCCAGGTGCCGCACGGGTGCGAAGGCAAGCCGACGCTCACGGTGCGCGTGCAGATCCCCGAAGGCGTGATCGCGGTCAAGCCGCAGCCGAAGGCTGGCTGGACGCTGGAGAAGGTCAAGGGCGCTTACGCGAATTCCTATGACTACTACGGCACGCCGACCAGCGAAGGGGTGAAGGAGGTCGTCTGGAGTGGCGGCAACCTCGCCGACGACGAATATGACGAGTTCGTGCTTCGGGCCTATCTGACGAAGGATCTGAAGGCGGGCGAAACGCTTCATTTCCCGGTCGTGCAGGAATGCCCGGACGGCATGGCCGAGCGCTGGATCGAGATTCCGGCCGAAGGCCAGTCGGCGGACGATCTCGAGCTTCCCGCACCGGGCGTAAAGCTGATCGAGGCTGTGGCCGGTCACTAACATCCAGTCGGCCGGCGCTATTCTGGGCGCCGGCCATTCCTGTCATTCGGAGATTGTTCGTGCTCGTGCGCAAACGCAGCTTTGGTCGACCCGGCGTCCTGGCATTCCTGGCCGGCATCCTCTGGTGCTGCCTGACCGGGATGGCGATGGCGCATGCGTCGCTGACGGGGGCGGTTCCGCCGGACGGGGCGGTCGTGGGCGCACCGCCGAAAATCCTGTACCTGTCCTTCAGCGAGCCGGTTTCGCCGCTGGTGCTGAAGCTCCTCCTGCCTGACGGGCAGGCGAGGTCGCTCGACGAGTTCGTCCTTCGCGACACCACGCTGGAGATCCCGACGCCCGACGGTCTCGGGCCGGGAACCCATGTGCTGACCTGGCGCGTCGTGTCGGAGGACGGGCATCCTGTCGCGGGGTCGACGATCTTTTCGATCGGCGCGCCAGGCAGCGCGCCGCAGGCGGGAACAGAGGCGATCGATTGGCCGGTGCGCTCCGCGCTGTGGCTTGCCAAGGTCGCGATGTATGTCGGTCTTTTCTTCGGTATCGGCGGCGTCTTCGCCACGCGCTGGCTGATCCCCTGTAAAGGCGGTGGTCCCCGGCTCGTCGGGACGGCAACGTTGCTCGGCCTCGTCGCGACTATCCTTTCCCTCAGCCTGCAGGGCCTCGATGCCCTCGGCGCGCCGCTCGCCGGCCTCTTCGATCCGGCCGTGTGGAAGGCCGGCTTCGCGACAAGCTTCGGCCCGACCGTCGCGGTCCTGTCGGCGGCCTTCTGTCTTGCCGTCGTCGCGGGGCGCTCCGGCTCGGCGGTGCTGAACCGCACAGCATCCCTTGTCGCGCTCGTCGCCGGGAGCGCTGCACTGGCCTTGAGCGGACACGCGAGCGCCGCTGCTCCGCAATGGCTGACGCGACCGGCGGTGTTCGTTCATGCGGTGACGATCGCGATCTGGGTCGGCGCCCTTCTGCCGCTGGCGTCCGCCCTGCGACGCGACGGGGACGCCGGTGGGCACGCGCTCGGCCGCTTTTCCCGGCTGATCCCGCTTTGCGTCGCCCTTCTCGCATTGGCCGGCCTGCTGCTGGCCGCCATCCAGGTTCGCGACCCTGCCGCACTCCTTTCGACCGCCTACGGCAACGTGCTTCTGGCGAAGATCGGATTGCTTGCGGTTCTTTTCGGCCTCGTCGCCGTCAACCGCTGGAAGCTCACCGGGCCGGCTGCGCAGGGAGATCGGAAGGCCGTGCGTCGGCTCTTCCGCGCGATCGTCGTCGAGGCCCTGATCGTCGTTGCGATTTTCGCGGTCGCCTCGGCGTGGCGGTTCACGCCGCCGCCGCGTGCGCTTGTCGTCGCGGCCGCGCAGCCGGCCACGATCCACATCCATTCCGACAAGGCGATGGCGGAGGTCACGGTCGCTCCGGGCCGTGCCGGGCCGGTCGAAATCTCGGCCGTCATCCTTTCCTCCCACTTCAGCCCGCTCGATGCCAAGGAAGTCACGTTCGTCTTGTCGAACGCGCAGGCGGGCGTCGAACCGATGCGCAGGAAAGCCGAATTGCAGACGGACGGAACCTGGCGGGCTTCGGACGTCATCATCCCCCTGGCCGGTCAATGGCAGGTGCGCATCGACGTCCTGATCGGCGACTTTGAACTCCTGCGCCTGCAGGAAGCAATCGAGGTGCGGCCATGATGTGACGGCCAACTTGTTCAGGATCGGCCTTATCGAGGCTACGCTCAGTCCCGCAAGCGCGGCCTGGGCGCAATTGTCGCATGGCGCGCGGTGCGACAATCGAGATCGATAAGAACGCTCAAGGCCCGGCTGATACGAGCACCTTGCGGTCCAGGACAGCTCCGCGGCCGATACCCCGTAGGCAAGACACGCGACGAAACTTTCCCAGTATTTGATCTCGCGCAACCCACCCCGGTTTCGCCTCGGTAGTTTCCGGCCACGAATTGGTCGCGAAATTGGAGAGGGCCGGCGGGGCTATGACGGGTAGGGAATTCTCTCGGTATCTTGGAATCGGCAGTGGCCTGGGCCTGTTGCGCGGTGCTTTTTCCGATCGCAGCGTGGCGGTGCCGTTCAGGATCAGGCAGCCTCTCCTGTCGGCGCCCCGCCCGTCGCGCAGGCGCTCCAATGTTCCGGCGGCGATTTGCGGGAACGTCCTGCAATGAAGCTTGTCCGCCTCTTCCTTCTGCTCTGCGCAAGCCTGTGCTTCACGGCGTCCGCCAGCGCGCGCACCGTGCTGCAGGAGTATCTGCCCACCGTGACCGCCTCGGATATCGTGCCGGGCGCCGAAGGTTTCGGCCCGGTGCGCGACGATCTGGCGGTGGCCCCGGTGCTGAAGGGTGGAAAGACGGCGGCCTGGGTCTTCATGACCTCGGATTTCGTGGGAACGACCGGCTATTCCGGCAAGCCGATCCATACGCTCGTGGCGGTGGATCCGGATGCGAAGATCGTCGGTGTCCGGCTGGTCAAGCACTCCGAGCCCATCGTCCTGATCGGTATTCCGGAGGCAAAGGTCAAGGCGCTGGTCGCCGGCTATGCCGGCCTCGATCTCCTCGCAGAGGCGAAGTCCGGTGGCACAGCGCATGAGGTGGATATCATCTCGGGCGCGACGGTGACGGTGATGGTGATCGACGATTCGATCGTCCGTTCCGGGCTGAAGGTCGCACGAGCGCTCGGTCTTGGCGGACTGGCTCCGGAAACGGACAATGCCGGCCCTCGTTTCGAGGTCAATCCTGCCGCCGCCGCGCCGGCCGACTGGGCCGAGGCGGACGGTGACGGTACGTTGCGCCGGCTGTCGCTCGATGTGGCGCAGGTCAATGCCGCTTTCGCCGACCATCCGGACGAGCGCACCCGCGAGCGCGCCATTGCGGAAGCGCCGCAAACCACCTTCATCGACATGCAGGCGGCGCTGGTCTCGGTGCCCTCCATTGGCGCAGCGGTGCTCGGCAAGGCCGGGGACGCCAACCTGCGCGGTTGGCTGGGTGAGGGCGATAACGCCATCGCCCTGTTTGGACGCGGTCTCTATTCCTTCAAGGGGTCCGGCTATGTGCGCGGCGGCATCTTCGACCGCATCGTGCTGATCCAGGACGATGTTTCCGTGCGCTTCCGCGACCGCGACCATCGCCGCCTCGGGGGCATCGCCCTTGCCGGCGCGCCGGAATTCTCCGAGATGGACCTGTTCCGCATTCCCGCCGGCCTCGGCTTCGATCCGACAAAGCCCTTCCGCATCCAGCTTCTGGCGCATCGCGAGGTCGGGCCGATCGAGAAGGTCTTCCACACATTCGATCTCGCCTACCAGCTGCCGCAGAAATACCTGCGTGCCGTCGCTTCGCCGGCTAAGGAGGTCGCGGCCGTCGCCGAGCGCGACGAAGGGACCGCGCAGACCGACTTGTGGCGGCGCATCTGGCAGGACTCGAAGCTGAAGATCGCGGTTCTGGCGTCCATGCTTGTCGTATTGACGGGGGTATTCTTCTTCCAGAGCTATGCGGTCAGGAGCGCGCGGGGCTTCACTATCTTCCGCATGTCCTTCCTGACGGCGACGCTGGTCTTCCTCGGCTGGTACGCCAATGCGCAGCTCTCCGTCGTCAACCTGATGGCATTGTTCGGCAGCTTCGTGAACGGCTTCAGCTGGCAGGCGTTCCTGCTCGATCCGCTGACCTTCATCCTGTGGTTCGCCGTCGCCGCCGCGCTTCTGTTCTGGGGGCGGGGAGCCTATTGCGGCTGGCTCTGCCCCTTCGGTGCCCTGCAGGAACTGACCAACCAGATCGCGCGCAAGCTGCGCATCCCGCAATGGACGCTGCCCTGGGGCCTGCACGAGCGGCTCTGGCCGATCAAGTACATGATTTTCCTCGGTCTCTTCGGGACCTCCCTGATCAGCGTCGAGCAGGCCGAGCACCTGGCCGAGATCGAGCCGTTCAAGACGGCGATCATCCTGAAGTTCATCCGCGCCTGGCCGTTCGTGGCCTATGCCGTAGCCCTGCTGGTCGCCGGGCTCTTCGTCGAGCGGTTCTATTGCCGCTACCTCTGCCCGCTGGGCGCCGCGCTCGCGATCCCCGCGCGCATCCGCATGTTCGACTGGCTCAAGCGCTACCACGAATGCGGAAACCCCTGCCAGACCTGCTCCAACCAGTGCCCGGTGCAGGCGATCCACCGCACCGGCGAGATCAATCCGAACGAGTGCATCAACTGTCTGCACTGCCAGGTGCTCTACCAGTCCGAAACCGTCTGCCCCGTCGTGATGAAGAAGATGAAATCGCGCGCAAAGCTGGCGGCGAGCCCTGGCGGCGCCCCGATCCACCAACCTGCAGCCAAGGTTTAACAAAGGAAGGAACCCGATCATGGAATCGAAGGACAACAAGGGGCTGAGCCGGCGTGCTCTCTTCAGCGCCACGGCAGGCACTGCCGTTCTGGCCGGCACGATGGGGCCGGCGGCACTCGGCCTCGGCGCTGCGGGCCTGGCCACGCCGGCCCGTGCAGCCGGGGGCGACGGTTCGGTCTCGCCCGGCAAGCTGGACGACTACTACGGCTTCTGGTCCTCGGGCCAGACCGGCGAGATGCGCATCCTCGGCATTCCCTCGATGCGCGAACTAATGCGGGTGCCGGTGTTCAACCGTTGCTCGGCCACCGGCTGGGGGCAGACCAACGAATCGATCCGCATCCACCAGCGGACAATGTCGGAGAAGACGAAGAAGCAGCTTGCCGCCAACGGCAAGAAGATTCACGACAACGGCGACCTGCACCACGTCCACATGTCCTTCACCGAGGGCAAGTACGACGGTCGCTTCCTGTTCATGAACGACAAGGCCAACACTCGCGTGGGGCGCGTGCGTTGCGACGTGATGAAGACCGACGCCATCCTGGAAATTCCCAATGCCAAGGGAATCCACGGCATGCGCCCGCAGAAATGGCCGCGTTCGAACTACGTGTTCTGCAACGGCGAGGACGAGGCGCCGCTCGCCAATGACGGCTCGACCATGAAGGACGTGTCGACCTACGTGAACATCTTCACCGCCGTCGATGCCGATAAGTGGGACGTGGCCTGGCAGGTGAGGGTTTCGGGCAATCTCGACAATTGCGAAGCCGACTACGAGGGCAAGTGGGCGTTTTCGACCAGCTACAACTCCGAAATGGGGATGACGCTGTGAGATGACCAAGTCCGAGATGGACCACGTCGTCGTCTTCAACATCGCCGAGATCGAGAAGGCCATCGCAGCGGGACAGTATGAGGAGATCAACGGCGTCAAGGTGCTGGACGGCCGCAAGGAGGCCAAGTCCCTCTTCACCCGCTACATCCCGATCGCCAACAACCCGCACGGCTGCAACATGGCGCCGGACAAGAAGCACCTGTGCATCGCCGGCAAGCTTTCGCCCACCGTCACCGTGCTGGACGTGACGAAGTTCGACGCCCTGTTCTACGACGATGCCGAACCGCGCAGCGCCGTGGTGGCGGAGCCGGAACTGGGCCTCGGCCCGCTGCACACTGCCTTCGACGGGCGCGGCAACGCCTACACGTCGCTGTTCCTCGACAGCCAGGTGGTGAAGTGGAACATCGACGAGGCCATCCGCGCCTATGCCGGCGAAAAGATCAACCCGATCAAGGACAAGCTGGACGTCCAGTACCAGCCCGGCCACCTGAAGACGGTAATGGGCGAGACGCTGGACGCCTCCAATGACTGGCTGGTGTGCCTGTGCAAGTTCTCCAAGGACCGGTTTCTGAACGTCGGTCCGCTGAAGCCGGAAAACGATCAGCTCATCGACATTTCGGGCGACAAGATGGTGCTGGTGCATGACGGTCCGAATTTCGCCGAGCCGCATGACGCGATCGCCGTCGCCCCCTCGATCCTGCCGAACATCCGCTCGGTTTGGGACCGGAACGATCCGCTCTGGGCCGAAACGCGCAAGCAGGCCGAGGCCGATGGCGTCAATATCGACGAGTGGGCCGATGCCGTGATCCGCGATGGCAACAAGGTGCGGGTCTACATGACCTCGGTCGCGCCGAGCTTCAGCCACGAGAGCTTCACGGTGAAGGAAGGCGACGAGGTCACGGTGATCGTCACCAACCTCGACGAGATCGACGACCTGACGCACGGCTTCACCATGGGCAACCATGGCGTGGCGATGGAGATCGGGCCGCAGCAGACGAGCTCGGTCACCTTCGTCGCGGCCAATCCCGGTGTCTACTGGTACTATTGCCAGTGGTTCTGCCATGCCCTGCACATGGAAATGCGCGGCCGCATGTTCGTGGAACCGAAGGACGCCTGATCCATGCGCCTGCTCGCCCTTTTGATCGGCCTTCTTCTCGCCTCGCCGCTTGCCGCGGCGGAGCGCGAGGTCATGCCGGGAGAGGGCAGCCTCGCGGCTGCCGTCGCCGGGGCTGAACCCGGCGATGTGCTGAAACTGAGTGACGGGGCCTATGCCGGCCCCGTCACCGTCGACCGGCCGCTCGCCATCACCGGCCCGCGCGGGGCAGTGGTGGACGGGCAGGGCCTCGGCAGCGTGGTGACGATTTCCGCACCGGACGTGACCTTGACGGGCTTTACCGTCACCGGGTCGGGCCGCGTGAACCAGGAACTCGACGCAGGCGTGAAAATCCTTCAGGGCGCCGACCGCGCCCGCATCGAGGGGCTGCTCGTCACCGGCAACATGCACGGCATCGACGTGCATGGCGGCCGCGACGCCGCTGTCGTAGCAAACGAGATCGTCGGCACGAACAGCCCGCGCATGAACGAACGCGGCAACGGCATCTATGTCTGGAACAGTCCCGGCACGCTGCTGGAAGGCAATGTCATCCGCTACGGCCGCGACGGTATCTTTTCCAATGCCAGTGCCGACAGCGTCTACCGCGGCAACGTCATGCGCGACCTGCGCTTTGCCGTGCACTTCATGTACACACGCAACACCGAGGTCTCCGGCAATGTCTCGATCGGGAACCATCTTGGCTTCGCCATCATGTTCTCCAACCGGGCGAAGATCCTGAACAATCTCAGCCTCGGCGACCGCGAGCACGGGCTGATGCTGAACTATGCCAACAACGCCGACGTCACCGGCAACCTGGTGCGAGGGGGCACGAAGAAATGCCTCTTCATCTACAATGCCCACAAGAATCTCATCTGGGACAACCGTTTCGAAGGCTGCGGCATCGGCATTCATTTCACCGCCGGCTCGGAGAAGAACGTCTTGACCGGCAATGCCTTCATCGCCAATCGCGAGCAGGTGAGATATGTCGGCACCCGCAACATGGAATGGAGCCATGAGGGCAGGGGTAATTTCTGGTCCGACCACCCGGCCTTCGACCTCAACGGCGACGGCATCGCCGACAGCTTCTACCGCCCCAACGACCTGATGGACCAGATCCTCTGGTCGCAGCCGGCAGCAAGTCTGCTGATCGGCTCGCCCGCCGTGCAACTCGTGCGCTGGAGCCAGCGGGACTTTCCCGCAACGCTGCCCGGAGGCGTGCGCGACAGCGCGCCGCTGATGCGCCCCCTGACGATATCCGTCCCGCCTGAAATCCTCGCCCATGAGGCCGAGGCCGCCGGCCGTTGGACCGAAGGAAACAACGATGACACCGACCCTGACGATCTCGCGGCTCACTAAGGCATTTCCGGGAAGTGCGGGAAGACAGCGCATTCAGGCCGTCGAGGCGCTGAAGCAGGTCTCGTTGACGCTGGAGGCCGGAAAGCGCGCGGCATTGCTGGGCCACAACGGCGCGGGCAAATCGACGATGATGAAGATCGTCCTCGGCCTCATCCCGTTCGACAGCGGCGAGGTTTCGGTCTGCGGCGCGCATCCCGGCTCGCCCGCAGCACGGACGCGCGTTGCCTATCTGCCGGAAAACGTCGCCTTCCATCCGGCGCTCACCGGCGAGGAGCAGCTCCGCCACTATCTTTCGCTGCGGGGCGAAGATCCGCGCCAGGCCATGGAGCTACTGGCGCGCGTGGGCCTGACCCCTGCCGCGCGGCGGCGGATCGGCACCTATTCCAAGGGCATGCGCCAGCGCGTGGGGCTGGCCCAGACGCTGATCGGCCGTCCCCGTCTCCTGGTGCTGGACGAGCCGACGTCCGGCCTCGACCCGGTGTCGCGGCGCGACTTCTACGACCTGCTCGACGGTCTTGCCGCCGAGGGAACCGCAATCCTGCTCTCCTCCCACGTGCTGACCGAGGTGGAGGCCCGCACCGACCGCATCCTCATCCTTTCCGGTGGGGAACTGGTGGCGGAAGGCACGCTCGCGGATCTTCGCGCCCGCGCAGCACTCCCCGTCAGCCTTCTGGTCCGCCCAGCGCCCGGATATGCAGCACGGCTGGCGGCGGCTTTTCCCGAAGGTTCGCAAGACGGAGACGGACTCCTGCGTCTCGCCTGCAGGCAGGCGGAAAAGCTGCCGCTCCTTGCCCGCATCACCATGCTCGGGTCGGCGGTCGCCGACCTCGACGTGATCCCGCCGAGCCTCGAGGACATCTACAGCCATTTCAGTCGGAGGGACGGGCAATGAGCCGCATCCTTGCCACTGCGGTCTGCGAGTTCCGCATCGCGCTCCGCAACCGCTGGGTCTCCATCGCCACCGGCATGATGGTGCTCTTCGCGCTGGTGCTGGCCGCCGCCGGCTCGGCGCCGACCGGTGATGTCGGCGTGGACCGGTTGTCGGTGACGGTCGCCTCGCTTACTTCGCTTGCGGTCTATCTGGTGCCGCTCCTGGCGCTGCTGATGAGCTTCGATGCGGTGGCGGGCGAGGTGGAGCGCGGCACGCTGCCGCTGTTGCTCACCTATCCGGTCTCGCGCCTGCAGATCCTGCTCGGCAAGCTTCTGGCGCATCTCGCCATCCTCGGTCTTGCGGCCGCTCTCGGCTATGGCGCGGCAGCGCTGGTGGCGGTGGGGTCCGATCCCGGCGCGCTCAAAGGCCTGGCGTCGCTTTGGCGCCTGATCTGGTCCTCGGTCCTGCTCGGCGCGACCTTTCTCGGTGCGGGTTATGCGCTCTCCTCGATGGCGAAGCGGCCTTCCGGGGCGGCGGGGCTGGCCATAGCCCTTTGGCTGGTGGCGGTGGTCCTCTACGATCTCGCCTTGCTGGCGCTGATCGTCACCGACGGCGGCGGGGCCTTCACCACGCAGGCGCTGCCGGTGGCCCTGCTCGCCAATCCGGCCGATGCCTTCCGCGTCTTCAATCTCTCGGCGGCCGAGGCAGTCGCGGCCGCCGGCGGCATCGGCGGGGCGGCGGGGGCGATCCCGCTCTGGCAATCGGCCGCCTCGCTCCTCCTCTGGCCGCTCGCCGCCATCGCCCTTGCCGTCGCCGCTTTCCGGAAGGTCACGCCATGAGGAAACGCCTCCGCCACGCTTTGCTCCTTGCCGCGCTCGCGCTCCTTTCCGCCTGCAAGGAAGAGGTGAGCCGCAACATCGCACCGCAGGAGATGACGCCCGACACCCTCGGCCATTACTGCCAGATGAACCTTCTGGAGCATCCCGGTCCCAAGGCCCAGGTCTTTCTGGATGGCTACCCCGCTCCGCTGTTCTTTAGCCAGGTGCGCGACGTCATTGCCTATACCCGCGCACCCGAGCAGGTAGCCCCGATCCTCGCCGTTTATGTCAATGACATGGGTGCTGCGGGGGCGACGTGGGACCAGCCGGGCAAGGGCAACTGGATCGCCGCCGAGGCGGCCTTCTATGTTGTCGGCTCGGCGCGAGAGGGCGGCATGGGAGCGCCGGAAGCCGTGCCGTTTTCCAGCCGGGAGCGGGCCGATGCTTTCGCGCTCGCCGAGGGCGGCCATGTCTTGGCGCTCTCGGATATCGCCGACGACATGGTCCTCGCGCCAGTCGAGACCGGCGAAGGCCGCGAGGCTGACGACGAGGACTTTCGCGACCGCCTGCACACCCTGTCCCATCCAGCCGGAGGCTGAGCCATGACGATCACCCGCCGCCGCCTGATCGCGATTTCCGCGGTTCTGGCCGCACTGCCCGCCGCCGCCCGTGCCGATACTGGAACTGCCCGCCTCTGGACCGGGCAGGCGCTCGGTGCGCGCGCCTCGATCCGCCTCGACCATCCCGATGGCGAGGCCATCGCCGCGCGGGTCATGGCCGAAATCGGCCGGCTGGAGGATATCCTCAGCCTCTACCGCCCGGACAGCGCGCTCTCGCGGCTGAACCGTGATGGGCATCTCACAGCCCCGCCCTTCGAGCTGTTGGAGTGCCTGTCGCTGGCGGGCGCCGTGCATCGGGCTAGCGGCGGACGGTTCGATCCGACCGTGCAGTCGCTCTGGGCGCTCTGGGCGCAATCCGCTGCAAACGGGGGGCGGCCCGATGCGGAGGCGATCGAAGAGGTACGGCGCAGGACCGGCTGGTACAAGGTGGAACTCGATGCCGCGGTGATCGCCCTTCAGCCCGGCATGGCCCTGACGCTGAACGGCATCGGTCAAGGCTATGTCGCCGACCGGGTCGCCACGCTTTTGGAAGCCGAAGGGTTGACCGACATCCTGATCGATACCGGAGAGTTCCGCGCACTCGGCGGCAGACCGGAGGGCGGCGGCATATCCGGAGAGGGGTGGCCAGTACGACTGGAAACGGGCGAACGCCTGGCGCTGCGCCAGCGCGCGCTCGCCACCTCCGCGCCCCTCGGCACGACCTTCGACCAGGCCGGACAAGACGGCCATATTCTCGACCCCGCCACCGGGAGGCCGGGACCCGCTCGCTGGCGCGCAATCTCGGTCTCCGCCCCCACGGCGGCAATAGCCGACGCAGTGGCAACGGCCGCCTGCCTGATGCCCGACGCAGGATCGATCGTCGCCATGATCGAGCGCTTCGAAGGGGCGCGTCTCGAAGCCAGCGTATGATTGAAGCCGCACCGTCCCGGCTGCCCCGTCCCGCTTCGCGTGAGGTGCAGCCATCATATCCGGGACGGTGCTTGCTGTGCTAAGCATCAGGCATGGGATTCGGGGTTTTTATTCATCGGTCAGATTCGATCTACGACGACAGTCCAGCGGAACAGTATCAATTTCCGAGCCAGTATCTCGGCCGTGTGCAAGCCTGTGTCGGAGACTGGATTATTTACTATGAGCCGCGCAAGGTTGCGGCGACACGCGGCTATTTTGCTGTGGCCAAAGTCGATCGGGTTATCCCGGACCCAAAGGCCCCAGGGATGCATCTGGCGCTGATAGATCCAGGCAGCTATCTCGACTTCATCAATCCCGTTCCTTTCACTGGACCAGAGGGGGTCATAGAGCGCGGCGTCTTGAATGATGAGGGGCGGATTTCTGGCAGGGCGCAGGCGGCTGTAAGGCCCATTTCCGTGGCAGATTTCAATCGTATCGTGTCGATTGGCTTGGATGAGGATGAGCCTGAGTTGCCGCGAACGGAAGAGTGGGGAGCTACACTCCCTGCTGCTGGGTTTGAAAATGGAGCTCAGGCGCCGTTCCTATTTGAGCAGGAGCGCGACCGCGTCACACAGCTCTCGTCGCGGATCGTTCGTGACCGGTTGTTTCGACGGCTTGTCTTGCAGGCCTACGACAAGAGGTGTGCGATCACCGGGTTAAAGCTCATAAATGGCGGCGGGCGCGCGGAAGTCGACGCTGCCCATATTCGGCCTGTCGAGGCAAGCGGACCCGATATTCTCACCAATGGCATTGCGCTGTCGGGCACGGCTCACTGGATGTTTGACCGCGGCCTCATCAGCCTTTCGGACGAGCTGAATATCCTGGTCTCACGGCAGGTCAATGACCCGGAGAGCATCTGGGGGTTGATCAACAAGACCGGAATGGCCATCGTCCCATCGCGGCCTTTCGAAAGGCCGCATCCTCATTTTCTCCGCTGGCATCGCGAAAATTGCTTCAAGCATTGATTGTGCGAGAGGCAGAACAGCGCTCGCGGAGCTACCAAGGGCGGCCCCGAGCGCGTCGGAGCCGCCCTGTTCCGCATCACTCCGAAAGCGCGTTCGCGGCCTTTGCGATCACGTCGGCCACCTTTTCCGGTTGCGAGGCGAAGACGGCGTGGCTTGCTTCGATCTCGGTGACGTCGCTGCCGGCGCGGCTGGCCATGGCGCGCTCGAGCTCGGGATTGATCGAGCGATCCGCGGTGGCGACGATCGCCCAGCTCTTCCTGGTCTTCCAGGCCGGATCGCCGACCTTCGCCGCGAAAGCCTCCTTGGCGGCGAACACCTGGGATTTGGCGAGAAATTCCGCTTCATCCTTCGGCAGGTCGGCCCCGAAGTCGTTGGGGAAGGCCGCGGGGTCGATATAGAGGAACTTGCCGTCCTTCGTTTCGCGGATATTCATGCCGCTGGCCGGCTTCGAGCTTGCCAGAGAGAGCAGGCTTTCGCCCTTGTCCGGCTGGAAGGCCGCGACGTAGACGAGACCTGCCACCCTGTCGTCGTTGCCGGCTTCGGTGATGACGATGCCGCCGTAGCTATGGCCGACGAGCAGGACCGGCCCGTCCTGGAGGTCGAGCACCCGCCTGGTTGCCGCGATATCGTCGGTAAGCGAGGTGATCGGCTGCTGGACGATCGTGACGTTGAAGCCGCGATCTTCGAGGATGTCCGTCGCCTTGCGCCAGCCCGAACCATCGGCCAGCGCGCCGTGGACGATAACGATGTTCTTCACCTCGGCCGCATGCGCGGCAACGGCGATGACGCTGGTTGCGAAGGCGAGGGCGAGTGTCGAGAGAGTACGGCGGTTCATGTCTGTCTCCTGTGATTGATGGGGGAAGGAAAAGGGAAGGGCTGTTCAGCCGAAAGTGAAGGCGTAGGCCTCGACGCCGGGATCGAGGAAACGGATTTCGAACGTCCGCTCCTCCACCTCGCCCGCCTGGCGGACGAGCTGGTAGAGCCGGGTCGCGGTCACCGTGCCGTTGCCGGCTTCGTCGATGTCGGCACCGTGATCGGCGCCCGGCGCCTTGCCATCGATCGTGACCTGGAAGCGTGCCGCCTTTCCCGCGGCAGTCGGTCCGAGGACGAGATGCAGGTCGCGGGCGCTGAAACGGTAGGAGATGCCGCCTTGCGGCCGGTCGAGTTTAGCACTTTCCGGGCCGACGGTCCAAGTTCCGGACAGGCCCCATGCGTTGAGGCCCGGCCTTTCGATCGAATAGGCGCGCGGGGCATCGGCAGCGAGGCCTTCGGGGGAAACGAAGTTCGTGGCGCGCTGATAGCCGAGATAGGTTTCGCCGGAGCGAACGTTCTGCAAGTCCGGGCCCGCTTCGGCGCCGCTGGCGTCGGGCGTGACCATAGCGCTTGCCTGCTTGTTGCTGCCGGCCTCGCGCAGCAGGCCCTGGATCGCTTCTTCGGTCCGGGCATAGTTGCCCTCGCCGAAATGGTGATAGCGGATCCGGCCCTGCGCATCGATCAAGTAGTGCGCCGGCCAGTAGCTGTTGTCGAATGCGCGCCAGATGCGGTAGTCGTTGTCGATCGCGACCGGATAGACGATGCCGAAGTCCTCGACCGCCTTTCTGACGTTGTCGATCTTCTTCTCGAAGGCGAATTCCGGCGCATGCACGCCGATGACGACCAGGCCCTGGTCCTTGTACTTCTCCGCCCAGGCGCGGACGTAGGGCACTGTGCGAATGCAGTTGATGCAGGAATAGGTCCAGAAATCGACGAGCACGACCTTGCCGCGGAGCGCCTTGCTGTCGAGCGGCGGCGAATTCAGCCATTCGACGGCGCCGTCGAGCGCGGGGGCTGTGCCTTCGACCGGCAGGTCGCTGCGGAACGGCTGCGTGCTTTCGGCGACGCCGACGATCGCCTCGGTACTCTCATCCCTCGACCTGGGATGAAGGCGGTCGAGCACGGTCTGTTCCAGGGCGGTGGTGCCGGCATAGGAAAGCCGGGCCAGCAGCCCGGTATCGAGGCCGAGTGCGATGGTGGCGACGCCCACCAGAACTGCGACGCCCAAGGCCTGGCGAAGCCTTTCGCTGACGCCGAGCGACCGCTTCATGCCGGCAAAGACCCGGCCACCGACGAAGAGAGCCACGGCAAGCGAGGTCACAGCACCCGCGGCATAGGCGAGCAGCAGGACGGTGGTTTCGAGATTGGCGCCCTGAAGCGCTGCACCCGTCAGCACCAGCCCCAGGATCGGTCCGGCGCAGGGCGCCCAGAGCAGGCCGGTGGCGATGCCGAGCACGAGCGATCCCGCCGCCGTCTGCCCGGCGCCCGAACGATCGGATGCTTTCAACAGCCGGTTGCCGAGATCGACCACCGGCCGGCTGGCGATGCTTGCGATGCGGGGGGAAAGGAGGCTGATGCCGAAGACGGCGAGCAGCGCGATGGCGGCGAGGCGGCCATATTCATTGGCGTGGATCGCCCAGCTGCCGCCGACCGCCGCCAGCGTTGCGACCAGCGTGAACGTCGCCGCCATGCCGATCAGCATGGGCAGCGTGCTGTGCAGGAAAGGCTGGCCGGCACGGGCGAAGACGAAGGGCAGGACGGGGAGGATGCACGGGCTTAGAATGGTCAGCGCGCCTCCGAGATAGGCAATGACAAGAAGCGTCATCATCGTTTCCTTTGAACCGGGGTTACGGCGCTGACCGGCGAGGTGGCGCGGCCAGCAACGGGAGCGATCTGGCCAGCGGCGCGTATCTCGCATGTGTCAGGGACGGGGCGAAATTGTACCGAAGTGTAGGAAGGCCCCGCCTCGCTACACAGCGGGACAATCGCTTCGGCTGATTGCCTGCGTCGGGGCGGGAAATGTATAGGAATGTATCCCGGCGGGCGGATGCTACACCCGCATGCAATAGGGGATCGTCCCGAACACATCGGGGATACATGCAGCAGGCCATATCGGCGTCATGTTCAATCTCACCCGGAGAAAGCCCATGCGAGACATGATCGATCACCAGCGCCGCCGGTTCTTCGGCTTTGCCGCCATGATGGTCGCCGCGGCCGAGTTCGGCGCCGCAACCATCGCCAATGCCCAATCGTCGGCAGCATCACCGTCCATGGCCAAGGCGAAGGGGCATACGTCCTTTGCGACGCTGAAGCAGGTGAAGGCCGGTGTCCTTGATATCGGCTATGCCGAAGCCGGTCCGGCGGACGGACCGGTGGTGCTGCTGGTGCACGGGTGGCCCTACGACATCCACAGTTTCGTCGATGTCGCGCCGATCCTCGCGGCGGCGGGCTATCGGGTGATCGTCCCCTTTCTTCGCGGCTACGGCACCACCCGCTTCCTTTCGGACGAGACGCCGCGCAACGGCCAGCAATCGGCGCTTGCCGTCGACATGATCGCCTTGATGGATGCGCTCGGCATCGAAAAGGCGATCGTCGCCGGCTGCGACTGGGGCGCGCGCACCGTCAACATCATGGCTGCGCTCTGGCCGGAACGCTGCCAGGCTTTGGTTTCGGTCAGCGGCTACCTGATCGGCAGCCAGGCGGCGAACGCCAGGCCGCTGGCGCCGTCAGCAGAGCTCTCCTGGTGGTATCAGTTCTATTTCGCAACGGAGCGGGGTCGCCTCGGCTACGCGGCCAACACGCGCGATTTTGCACGGCTGATCTGGCGCACGGCCTCGCCCACCTGGGACTTCGACGATGAGACCTTCCAGCGCTCGGCTGCGGCCTTCGACAATCCGGACCACGTCGCCGTCACCATCGACAATTATCGCTGGCGCCTTGGGCTTTCGCAGGGAGAGGAGAAATACGACGCCTATGAACGCCGGCTCGCGGAGGCTCCCGCCATCGCCATCCCGACGATCACGCTCGAAGGCGATGCCAACGGCGCGCCGCATCCCGATCCCGCCATCTATGCCAAGAAGTTCACCGGAAAATACGAGCACCGCACCATTTCCGGCGGCATCGGCCACAACCTGCCGCAGGAGGCACCGCAGGCCTTCGCGCAGGCCGTGCTCGACGTCGCCCGCTTGTGAGCGGACTGCTTCATCGCCATTTCTCCCCTTCGCGGGAGCCGGCGCAAGGTCTAGAACGGTGTGGTGGCAGATGGGCCGCCACAGGAGGCTTCGAAAGTCCGTCCATGGAGCATATCGACCATATCCTGATCGTCGATGACGACCGCGAAATCCGCGAACTGCTTTCCTCCTACCTGACGAAAAACGGGCTGCGGGCGAGCATTGCCGCCGATGGCCGGCAAATGCGTGCCTTTCTGGAGGCCAATACAGTCGATCTCATCGTGCTGGACGTGATGATGCCCGGCGATGACGGGCTCGTGCTGTGCCGGGAGCTGCGGGCGGGAAAGCACAAGGCGACGCCGATCCTGATGCTGACGGCGCGCAGCGACGAGATGGACCGCATCATCGGCCTCGAAATGGGGGCGGACGACTATCTGGCCAAGCCCTTTGCTGCGCGCGAGCTGCTCGCCCGCATCAAGGCGGTGCTGAGGCGCACGCGCATGCTGCCGCCCAATCTCCAGATCAGCGAGGCAGGCCAGTTGCTCACCTTCGGCGACTGGCGGCTGGATACCGTCGCCCGGCACCTGCTCGATCGGGAGGGCACGGCGATTGCGCTCAGCGGGGCCGAATACCGCCTGCTGCGCGTCTTCATCGACCATCCGCAACGGGTGCTGAACCGTGACCAGCTCCTGAACCTGACGCAGGGTCGCGATGCGGACCTCTTCGACCGCTCCATCGATCTTCTGGTCAGCCGACTGCGCCAGCGGCTCGGTGACGAGGCGCGCGAGCCCACCTACATCAAGACGGTGCGCAGCGAAGGCTACGTGTTCTCCGTGCCGGTCGAGATCTCGGAGCCGCGGCAGTGACGGTGGAAGGTATCGCCCGTTCGCTGCCCTGGCCGAGCACGTTGCGCGCCCGGATCTTCCTCATTCTCTTCTTCGGCCTCGCCATTGCCTACGGCCTTTCCTTCGCCGTGCTCTCCATGGAGCGCTACATCTCGGCCAAGGCGATGATGCTGGGCACCCTGGAAAACGACGTGGCCACCTCCATCGCCGTTCTCGACCGCCTGCCGGCGGTCGACCGCGCCGGCCTCGTCGATCGTCTCAGCCGAGGCAGCTACCGCTTCGTTCTCGGGGAAGGCCTGCCCGGTGTGCCCGACACGTCGAGCCGCAGCGCCGAGATCGCAGCCCGCATCGAGGAGGCTGTCGGCCACCGCTTTCCGTTGCGCGTCGAGGCCATTCCCGGCGACGTCGCCCGCCTGCAGGCGCATCTGACGCTCAGCGACGGCAGTCCGCTGACGATCGACATCACGCCGCGCGGCGTCATGCCGGTGGCGGACTGGCTGCCCTATGTCTTCGTCGTGCAGATGGTGCTGCTCATGCTCTGTGCATGGTATGCCGTCCGGCAGGCGGTCCGGCCGCTGGAGACCCTGGCCTCGGCCGCCGACGCGCTCGATCCCAACCAGCCGGGACCGCCGCTCGGCGAACAGGGCCCGAGCGAAGTTGCCCATGCGGCAGCCGCCTTCAATGCCATGCGCGAGCGCATCGCTCACTATCTGGAGGAGCGCGTGCAGATCCTTGCCGCGATCTCACACGACCTCCAGACGCCGATCACCCGCATGCGACTGCGCGCGGACATGGCCGACGACACGCCCGAGCGGGAAAAGCTCATGCGCGACCTCGCCGAGATCGAGCGGCTGGTGCAGGACGGCATCGCCTATGCCCGCAGCGCCCACGGCAATGGCGAGAAGCCCTCGCGCATCGATCTTTCCTCCTTCATCGACAGCATCGCCTATGATTACCAGGATACGGGCAAGGCGGTCGCGGTCGTGGGTACGGTCTCCGGCACGGTCGCGACCAAACCCCACGCCCTTCGCCGCGTCCTGACCAATTTCGTCGACAACGCCTTGAAGTTCGCCGGAAGCGCCGAGATCGGCGTCGAGCGAGGTAGAGACGGCGGCACGGTCATCACCGTCTTCGACGACGGGCCGGGCATACCGGAGGAGAGGCTCGAGGCGGCCATGCAGCCGTTTTTCCGTCTTGAGCAATCGCGCAACCGCGAGACGGGCGGGGCAGGCCTCGGCCTTGCCATCGCCCAGCAGCTTGCGGCGTCGCTCGGTGGCACGGTCCGGCTCTACAACCGCCCCGGCGGGGGGCTCGCCGCCGAGGTAGCGCTGCCCTGACCAGCGGCCCGTCCTGCCCGGACATTTGTATGAAACGGTAGCCTGGCGTGCAGCCGCTACGCTCTGGTACACTTCCGTTCCTTTCCGGAAACATGTCGGATACGTCGATCCGTCAGAACACGCCCATCAACAACGCCGCCGCATGCGGCAGAACGAAGGAGTGTCTCATGACGAAGCTCGAAAAAGTCCTCTATACCGCCAAGACCCACACCACCGGCGGGCGCGACGGCGCGGCGCGCAGCGACGATGCGCAGCTCGATATCCGCCTTTCGCCGCCGGGCAGCGGCAAGCCCGGCACCAATCCCGAGCAGCTCTTTGCCGCCGGCTGGTCCGCCTGCTTCATCGGCGCCCTCGGCATTGCGGCGGCCGAGCGCAAGATCCGCCTGCCCGCCGAGACCGCCGTCGATGCGGAAGTGGACCTCGGCAAGACCGGGGACGCCTATGGCCTGCAGGCGCGCCTGAACGTCAGCCTGCCGGGTCTCGACCCGGAAATTGCCCGCGCACTGGTCGATCAGGCCCACCAGACCTGCCCCTATTCGAGGGCCACGCGCGGCAATATCGACGTCGTGCTGACAGTCGTCTGAGTAAATAAGACGGAGGTCTCGATGAAACGCATCCTCGTCTGCTTGCTGGCAGCCGGCGTCTTCGCAGCGCCTTGCGCCTATGACGTCTTCTCGCCGGAACCGTCGCCACTGGCCGGTCTGCTCGCGGCCGCAACCGCGGCTGGACCGCAGGCCTGACAGGCAAAAGGGCGACCGAATGAAGCGGTCGCCCTCTTGCTGGCATTCACGCCTTTCCAGGCAAAGGCAGCCTGTTCAGAGAATATAGCCCCCGTCCATGGTCAGGCTTGCGCCCGTCATGTAGCCTGCCTCCGCGCTTGCAAGGTATGAGGCGAGCGAGGCGATTTCTTTCGGCTGCCCGACCCGCTTCAAGGGGATGACGTCCTTCAGGGCGGTGATCATGTCGGCTGTCATGTCGGTTTCCGTCGGTCCGGGCTGAATGTTGTTGACCGTGATCCGCCGGGGCGCCAGGTCGAGGGCGATGCCCCTGGTCATCGCCGCAACCGCCGCCTTGGTCATGGCATAGACGGTGCCGGCGGGGGATCCGGTCCTTGATGCGGTGTTGCTGCCGATCGTGATGATCCGGCCGCCATCGCGCATCTGTCGGGCGGCCGCCTGGATTGCCAGATAGACGCCGCGCACATTCACGTTGAGCGACAGGTCGAGGTCCTCGATCGTGAAATCGGCGAGCGCCGCCATCTTCAGGACGCCGGCATTAACGACGGCGACGTCCAGGGAACCGAATTCCGCGACCGTACGGTCCACGGCCGCACGGATCTCTTCCGGTTCGGCGCTATCGGCCCTGATCGCCAACGCCCGACCGCCCATGGCCTCGATTGTTGACACCACCTCCGCGGCTCTTTCCGGCCGTGAGACATAGGTCAGCGCCACCTGAAATCCGTCTGCCGCAAGGCGTTGCGCAATCGCACCGCCGATGCCGCGCGAACCACCGAAAACCAGTGCTGTCCGGGATTGATCTCTGTTTTCCATCTTTCTCTCCATCAGAGAATGAGCAGGAGTTTGCCGGTCGTGCGGCAGCTTTCCATGTCGGCATGGGCACTCGCGGCTTCGGCGAGCGGAAAGGTCGCGAAGGTGATCACCCGGTCAGCGCCTTCGACGCCGAGGATCTTCGGGTTCGGCATGTCGACTGCTTTCATGTTTGTTTCCTTTTTGACTGTTCAGTCCAGAAATGGACAAAAAAAATGAACGTTCACGTCATCGCGCGCAGCGTCATCTCGCTGAGCGATTGAAGATGCGCGCGATCGGCGCCGCCGCGGGCAGCAATGCGGATAGCGGCGACGCTCGCGAAGAGAAAGTCCGCCACCGCCACGGCAGACAGGGCCCGGTCGATCTCCCCGACGGCCTGCGCCTCGATGATCCGTTCCGTGGCGGCCCGCTTCAACCGACGGTCGGCGGCTTGGTGCAGCGCCGACAGGTCCGGGCGGCTCTGGCCGAATTCACAGATGGACCCGATGCCGAGGCAGCTCTGCCCCGCAGTCTGGACGACACGTGCCAGCATGGCGCGGATGCCGTCGAGCGCGCTGGCCCCGCTGCGCAGCGCCGCGATATGCGCCTCTGTTTCGCCGGCGGCGTAGCGCTCGACCGCAGCGCGGTAGAGTTGCCACTTGTCCCCGAAGGTATCGTAGAGACTTTGCCGGCCAATCCGCATGGCATCGACAAGCATGCCTGTCGAGGTGCCTTCGAAGCCGTGTTCGCGGAAAGCGCCGATCGCGGCGTCCACGGCTGCTTCCTTGTCGAATTCCTTTGCCCTTGCCATGAGCGTGACATAGGAACTCTGGAACGATCTGTCAAGAAAAAGATGGACCTACAACGGCTGTCCGCCCATGGCGGCCTCGAGCGCGGCGGCGTGGAGGTCAGCGTGGAGGTGGACGGGCCATTGATCGTCGGCGATCAGGACATGATGGGCGACGTCGGCACAGCCGCCGGGATAGATCAGGCCGTGTCGCGCGGCTTCAACCCCTCGGCGATCATGGAAAAACAGTGCCGGAGATAGGCGGGGCGGTCGTCACCGCCCGGCCATTGCGGGGCGTCCGTGGACTTCAGCGACGTGGCGCCGAAAACGACGTCCATTAGCATCCTGGCAGCAGTGCCGGCATCGGGCACGGCGAGGCGGCTCAACCTTTGCTGGTGCTCCAGCCACTCGGCCAGCAGCCTCTGCGCATGCTGGGGGCCCTGTTCGTGAAGCAGCGTCTCCAGTTCCGGAAACTGGCGCGATTCGACCAGAAGCATCGTCATCAATGCCTCGCGCTGCCTTCTGGCCTCGTCATCGAGATCGATCTGGAAGATCCGGCCCAGGGCCACGTCCAGCGGAAGATCGTCATAGGCGCCCGGCAGGGCCAGCATGCTTTGCCGATGAAGGGCAACGACGGCGGAAAAGAGGCCCGTCTTGCTGGGAAAGAACCGGTAGATCGTGCTGAGCGACATGTGGGCGACGGCAGCCACGTCCCCCATCGTCGTCCGGCCGTATCCGCGTTCCAGAAAGCAGGTCCATGCAGCCCTGGTCACGGCCTCCCTGTGGGTGGCGTCCGAGGCGACCTTCGGCCGGCCACGCCGACCGCGTGCGGGTTTCTGTCCCGGCTCTGCGCTCATTCTCACCTTCCGCGAATTGACATCCGATCAGCCTCACAATAATCGTAATCAGCATTACTGTAAACATCGCCGGGCCGACCGTCTGCCATGACCGGGGACGTCGGCGCGAGCGGAACCGATACGAAACGAGGCGATCTGCGGCATGAGACTGGCGACCAAACTGGGCTTTCTTGGCGTATTTTCCTTCCTGGCGGCCTGCAGCCCCCAGGAAGGCCGCGAAGGGCCGCCCCCCACGAAGGCAGAGGTCGGCTTCGTCACGCTGAAGCCGCAATCCGTGCCGCGGACCATCGGTCTGCGCGGGCGTGTCGTGGCTTACGCCACCGCCGAAGTCCGCCCGCAGGTGAACGGCATCATCCGCAAGATCGCCTTTGCCGAGGGCCGCGAGGTCAAGGCGGGCGACGTTCTCTACGAGATCGACGACGCGAAGTTCAAGGCGTCTTTCGAGGCAGCCCAGGCGGTCTTGAAGAAGGCTGAAGCGGTAACGGCGGGGGCGCAGACCACCTACGATCGCAATCGGACCCTGCTTCAGACGCGCGCGGTCAGCACTCAGACGCTCGATGATTCCCAAACCTCCCTGCTGCAGGCCCAGGCGGACCAGGAGGCCGCCAAGGCCGATCTGGAGACCGCACGCATCAATCTGGACTACGCCACGATCCGTGCGCCGATCGGCGGTGTCATCGGCGTCTCCAATGTCAGCGTCGGGGCGCTGGTGACCGAGAACCAGACGGACGCGCTTGCGACCATCCGCCAGGTCGATCCCATCCATGTCGACCTGGTGGATTCCAGCGCCAACTTCCTGCGGATCCGCGAAGAGGTGAGATCGGGGCGGCTGGGCCGGAAGCCGGGGACGCCGATCCCCGTGACGCTGACGCTGGAGAACGGTACGACCTACGATACTCAGGGTGAGATTTCGCTGATCGACATGGTCGTCGGCCAGTCGACCGGTACGTTTACCGTGCGAGCGACGTTCCCCAATGCCGAGCGGATGCTGATACCGGGCATGTTCGTCTCCGCGACCGTCGATCTCGGGACGATGACGAACGCGTTCCTCGTTCCCCAGCGGGCAGTGACGCGCGGCGATGACGGCAAGGCGACCGCATATCTCGTATCGGCGGAAGGGCGTGCGCAGCAGCACGTCATCATCACCAGCGGCACCGTCGGAAACGACTGGGTCGTCACCGACGGCGTGAAGGAGGGCGACAGGCTGATCGTCGACGGCTTCCAGAAGATTTCGGATGGAAGCGAGGTCGAGCCGGTCGAAGCCAGCATCGACGACGACGGCGTGGTCCGCCAGGACCTTGAGCCGAAGGCGGCGGAAGCAGGCAAGGAGACGGCTCAATGAACGTCACTGCGCCGCGCAATGCGATCGCCAGCTTCTTCATCGCCCGTCCGGTCTTCGCCATCGTGCTGGCGATCGCGACGATGCTGGCAGGGGTGATGGGTATCTATTCCCTCTCCATCTCGCAGTATCCGGACATCGCACCGGTCACGGTGCGGGTCAGCGCGACCTATCAGGGCGCGACCGCCGAGGCGGTGGAGAATTCGGTGACGAAGAAGATCGAGAGCGTGATGACGGGACTCGATGGCCTCCTCTACATGGAGTCCACGTCCAGCACCGGCTCAGCGTCGATCTCGCTCACCTTCGCGAACGGCACCGATCCGGAACTCGCGCAGGTGGAGGTGCAGAACAAGCTGTCGCGAGTGGAATCGCAACTGCCTGAATCCGTCCAGGACCAGGGTGTTCGCGTCAGCCGCTCGCCCTCCGGCATCCTGATGATCGGTAACATCATTTCCCGGGACGGCCGCTACACCTCCGACCAGCTGTCCGACATCATGGCCAGCCAGATCGAAGAGCGCATCGAACGGCTGGACGGCGTCGGCTCCGTGCAGTCGTTCGGCTCGGGCTATGCCATGCGCATCTGGCTCGATCCGGCGCTGATGGAGAAGTACCAGATCGTGCCAAGCGACGTCACCGCGGCGATCGGCGCGCAGAACGTCCAGGTCGCCGCCGGTTCGATCGGAGCGACACCGGTCGTCAAGGGACAGCAACTGAAGGCCAGCATCATCGCGCGGACCCAGATGACCTCCGTCGACGAGTTCGAGCGGATCATCCTCAAGACGGCTTCCGACGGCGCGGTCGTGCGGCTCGCCGACGTCGCACGCGTGGAGATCGGGCTCGAGACCTATGGCCAGGGCTCGACCTTCAACGGCATGCCGGCGGCAGGCTTCGGTGTCCAGCTGGCCTCCGGTGCGAACGCCATTTCCACAGCCGACCTCGTCCATGCCGAGCTGGACAGCCTGGCGGGGTCGCTTCCGGAGGGCGTCGAGATCGCCTATTCCTACGAGACCACGCCCTTTGTCGAGCTCTCGATCGAGAAGGTGGTGCACACGCTGATCGAGGCCATCGTGCTCGTCTTCGTGGTGCTCCTGCTGTTCCTGCAGAACCTGCGCGCGACCATCATCCCGATGATCGCCGTTCCGGTCGTGCTGCTGGGGACTTTCGGCGTGCTGGCAGCGCTCGGCTACTCGATCAACATGCTGACGATGTTCGCCATGGTGCTCGCGATCGGCCTTTTGGTCGACGATGCGATCGTCGTAGTGGAGAACGTCGAGCGCATCATGCGCGAGGACAAGGTCTCGGCCCGCGAAGCGACGGAAAGGTCGATGGGCGAGATCACCGGGGCGCTGATCGGCATCGCCCTGGTGCTGACGGCCGTCTTCATCCCCATGGCCTTCTTCTCGGGCTCGGTCGGCGTCATCTACCGACAGTTCTCGGTCACGATCGCCAGCGCCATGCTGCTTTCGGTGCTCGTCGCCATCATCCTGACGCCGGCGCTGTGCGCCATGATCCTGAAGCCCACCCATGGCGGCCCGATCGCCCGCTGGCTCGGCTGGTTCGACAGGGGATTCGACCGTGCCACCAACCGCTATGCGGCGGCGGTCGGCTGGCTGGTCGGGCGTCCGCTGCGCATGTTCGCCGTGTTCGCCGTTCTCCTGGCCGCCGCCTACGGGCTCTATACCAAACTGCCCACCTCGTTTCTGCCGGAGGAGGACCAGGGCGTGCTGATGACGCAGATCACGCTGCCCTCCGGCGCCAACGCAGCCCGCACCCAGGCCGTGATCGACATGGTGCGCGACTATTATCTCAACGAGGAGAAGGATGCCGTTCAGAGCGTCTTCATGACGCTCGGCTTCGGCTTCGGCGCCAGTGGCGAGAATGCGGCGATGGGGTTCGTGCGACTGAAGGATTTCGACCAGCGCAGTGATGCCCGGCTTTCGGCTTCCGCGGTTCAGCAGCGTGCTTCGGCGCATTTCCGGAAGATCCGCGATGCTGAGGTCTTCGTCCTGGCGCCGCCGGCGATCCAGGGCCTCGGCCAGAGCAGCGGCTTCTCAATGTACCTGGAGGACACCGGCAACAAGGGGCGGGACGCGCTGATCGAGGCCAGCAACCGGCTGGCCGACAACGCGCAGTCGAACGCCGTCGTCTCCGACATCCGCGGCAACACCCGAACGCTGGAGGCGCAGCTCAAGATCGACATCGACCAGGAAAAGGCGAGCGCGCTCGGCATCAGCCTCAGCGACCTGAACAGCCTCATCACCACCGCCTTCTCCGGATCCAACGTCAATGACTTCGTCTACAAGGGCGAGATCAAGCCGGTGTATGTGCAGGCGGACGCGCCTTTCCGCATGCAGCCCGACGACATCAACCGATGGTCCGTGCGCAACGGCGACGGCGAGATGGTGCCCTTCACCGCCTTTGCCACGACCGAATGGGTGCAGGGTTCGCCTTCCCTTGCCCGGTTCAACGGCACCGCGGCGATCGCCATGAACGGATCCGCGGCACCGGGCTCGAGCTCCGGCGATGCGATGACGGAGGCCGAGCAACTCGTCGCCGGCCTGGACGGCGGCTATACGTCGTCGTGGTCCGGGTTGTCCTACCAGGAACGGTTGGCGGGCTCGCAGGAGGCACTGCTGTACGCGGTCTCGCTCGTCGTGGTCTTCCTTTGCCTTGCCGCCCTCTACGAGAGCTGGTCCATTCCCTTCTCCGTCATTCTTGCCGTCCCGGTCGGCGTCTTCGGGGCCTTGCTGTTTGCAGCGGCGTTCGACCAGTCGAACGACGTCTACTTCAAGGTGGGATTGCTGACGACCATCGGGCTGACGGCGAAGAACGCCATTCTCATCGTGGAATTCGCGAAAGACCTGATGGAGCGCGGCAAGACCGCGGTCGAGGCGGTGACGGAGGCGGCTCGCCTCCGGCTACGGCCCATCGTCATGACCTCGCTCGCCTTCATTCTCGGCGTGCTGCCGCTGGCGCGCGCCACCGGGGCGGGTTCGGCGGCCCAGAACGCGATCGGCATCGGCGTGATGGGCGGCATGATCTTCGCAACCATCCTCGGCATATTCTTCGTCCCGCTGCTGTTTGTGACCGTGCAACGGCTCACCGGCAAAAGGGCCTCGCGCGCGCTGTTGCCCGGCTGAACGGGTGTCGCAGGGGGAGGCTTCCACCTTCCGGCCGTTCCGGCTACAAGCCGCAGGACGATCGCGGGCGCCCGCGTCGCCCGTTGCGTGGAGGAAGCTTTGACGATGGCAGAACAGACAACCCCGCCCGACGCGTTCACCCTGATTGTCGGCAGCTACACCCACTCCCTGCCGCATGTGGCGGCGCGCGGGCAGGGGATCAGCGTTCTGCGTCTTTCAGCCGATACAGGACGCATCACGCCGGTATCGTGCTTCACGGAACTGCGCAATCCGACCTATCTGGCGCTGGCCGCCGGGCACCGCATGCTCTACGCGGTGGAGGAACTGCTGGAGACGGACGGGGCGTCGGCCGTGGCACTGAGCCTAGACCCGCGCACCGGTGACATGGAGGTTCTTGCCCGCGTGGGCGCTGCAGGCGATTGCCCGTGCCATGTTTCGCTCGATCGGGACGGCCGAAGGATCTTTGTCTCCAACTACGTGAGCGGCAACCTGCTCACCTGCGCGCTCGACGCGGCCGGCGTGCCGACCGGCGTTGCGACGAACCTGCAGCGCCGCGGCACCGGGCCCAACGAAAGCCGGCAGGAGGGGCCGCATGTCCACCAGGCGACGGTCACGCCGGACGGCAGCAAGGTTCTCGTCTGCGACGCGGGAACCGATGAAATCGCCCGGCATGCGATCGGGCGTACGCTGATCGATCCGCTGCCGGACCTCGTGGTGAAGACGAAGGGCAGCCACATGCCGCGGCACCTGGCGTTTTCGATCGATGCGACGAAGGTCTTCGTCGTCCACGAGCTCGGCTGCTCGGTGAGCTGTTATGCCTATTCGGACACGGAAATCCGGCTGCTCGACGAGGCTCCCACCCTGCCGGACGGCTTCGAAGGCCATTCCGCCTGCGCGGCGATCCGCGTCCACCCCGGCGGCCGCTTTGTCTATGCCTCCAACCGGGGTCACGACACAATCGCCGCCTTCGAGGCCGATCCCGTGGAAGGCTCGCTGAAGCGGCTCGGCTGGTACTCTACCCGGGGTGCGGCGCCGCGCGACTTCGCGATCGATCCGAGTGGCCACTATCTGGTCGCGGCCAACCAGGACGGCCATTGCCTGTCGGTGTTCTCGATCGATCAGGACGATGGCGCGCTGACGCCGGTAGGGGAAACGTACGAGACCGGCAGCCCCGTCTGTGTCCTGTTCGCCTGACTGCCCCGACACCGTCAGGCGTCGAACGCGCGGGCGATGTCACGGACGCACTCCGCCATGGCCTGGGTGATCTTCCGGGCCTCCGTCTCCTCGAAACGGTAGCGGGGCATGCTGACGCTGATGCAACCGAGCGGCCGGCCGTCGCGTCCGACGATGGCGCGGCCGTAGCAGCAGATGTCCTCTTCGTTCTCCTGGATATCCAGGGAAAAGCCGCGCTCGCGCGTGGCATCGAGCTGACGTTCCAGCGCCTTGCGGTCCGTCAGCGTGTGGCGGGTGCGGGCAGGAAGCGGCAGCCGGTCGAGAATGCCCCGCAACTCTTCGGGATCCAGCGTCGCGAGCCAGGCCTTGCCGACCGAGCTCGAGTGCAGCGGAACGCGCGTGCCGATGCGCGACATCATGCGCACCGTGCGATTGCTCTCGAGCTTGTCGATATAGACCATCTCGTCGCCGCTCGAGATCGCGAGATGGATGGTCTCGTCGAGCAGATAGCGAAGCCGCGCCAACGGGGCCCGCGCGGCCCTTCGGAAATCGGACCGTTCCCAGCCGCGTGCGGCGAGGCTCAGGAGCCGCGGGCCGGGCAGCAGCGTTCCCGATCCGCTGGATTCCGCCAGCATGCCTTCGGCCTTCAGGGCGGCGACGATCCGGTAGACGGTCGGCCGCGGCAGGTCGACCAGCGTTGCGAGCCTGGCCTTGGTCGGCGGATCGTCGCAGTCGCTGACGGCCTGGAGCACGCGCATGAACCGGGAAAAAGCCGCAGTGCCCGGAACCTCTTCCCGCAGCGGTGGGTCGTGTTGGTCCTTGCTCATCGGCAGTGCCGGTCTCCGTGGCTGGTTTCGTTCGTCTAGGCCACCAGGTAGCCCCCGTCGACCGGCATGACAATGCCGGTGACGAAGGCCGCCGCCGGACTGCACAGGAACGCCACGGCCCCTGCGACATCGTCCGGCGTGCCCCAGCGCTTCAGCGGCGTGCGGTCGAGGATCGGGGCGGCGCGCGCGGGGTCGTCCTGCAGGGCCTGGGTCAGCGGCGTGGCGATCCAGCCGGGGGCGACGGCGTTGACCCTGATGCCGTCGGGGGCATAGGCGATGGCGAGCGATTTCGTCAGCTGCGCCACACCGCCCTTGCTGGCGCTATAGGCGGGCACGAGGCCGCCGCCGAAGAAGGAGAGCATGGAAGCGGTATTGACGATGACACCGCGACTTTCGGCCAGCTTGCCGCGCGCGGCCGCGCAGACCCGCATCGTCCCGGTCAGGTTGACCGCGAGCACGGCCTCGAAGACGTCGAGCTTGTGCTCCTCCTGCCTTCGGATGACGCCGGCGCAATTGACGACGATGTCGAGGCGGGGAAGGCTGTCGACGAGCGCGTGCACGCCGTTCTCGTCGCAGACGTCGAGCTCGCGCATGTCCACCTTTGCGCCGGGTGACGGCCGGGCCTGGTCGGCGCCGAGCCCGGCCGCGACGACATCGGCGCCGAGGTCTGCGAGCGCGGCTGCGACGCCCGCACCGATGCCGGTCGTGGCGCCGGTCACCAGCGCCACCTTTCCGGTGAAGAGATCAGATTGAAATGTCATAGGGCGTGCCTGATGAATTGGGAAGGGGGCGTTGCAGGTTGATTTCGCTAGAATGGGCCGGGTGGTGTCCGGCCTGCCTCGTCAACGGATGAACCGGTCGACATAGT
This sequence comes from Mycoplana azooxidifex, assembly GCF_014196765.1. Lineage (GTDB taxonomy): Bacteria > Pseudomonadota > Alphaproteobacteria > Rhizobiales > Rhizobiaceae > Mycoplana > Mycoplana azooxidifex. Next base: position 264,168 of record NZ_JACIEE010000007.1, on the reverse strand, counting down.
CCGCGCCGAGGCCCACGGCCTCGTAGTGCTTGCGGCACATGTCGATCTTGGTGAACACGTCCTCGTAGCCGCTGTTGTTGCCCCAGGGGTCCACGTAGTACATGCAGCCGTTGACCTGGAAGTAGGTGATCATTTCCTCCACCCCTTCGTCGACGACCAGCGTATGCGTCTCTCCCGGTGGCTCGAAGGCATAGGAGCCTTCTGTGGCGACCCAGTCGTGCTCCAGATAGCGCCAGCTTCCCTTCAGCACGAAGGCGTGCACGGGTCCCGGATGCCGGTGGCGGCTGAGCACGCCCGCGCGGCGAACGCGCAGGAGGTTCATCCAGTAGCCGGCGGAACGGTTGAGGCACAGCGGTCGGAACCAGACCTGATCCGACTGCGGGACCCAGATCCGCTCGTCGTCGGGGATCGCGTTGTTGACAACGAGGTCCGGAAGAATCTCCGCCGGCTGCGGCTTCTGATATGGCATCCGGCGCAGGGTTTCCGGATCGGTCTCGGCGGGGTCGCTGTTCGTCATCGTCTCCTCCAATCGTCCATAATATGGACAAGTGTCCATAAGGTGAACTTAACCATGACGAAACGGGCGTGTCAAATGGCCCGGCCGGCCTGCGGGGAGGGTCGGAGGAAAGACCGCTCCGCCGGTGATCGAACGGTTTCTCGTCATCCTGCTACGGCAGCATGTCCTTCAGCCGCCCGTGCCAGATCGCAACTTTCGCCCCGATCGGCCAGAAGGGGTGAAATGCAAAGGGCCTGATCGGCGTAACCGGGAGCGGACAGGCGTCGACTGGACCGCCGCGCAATACTTGCGCCAGGGCCGGGCCGAGCGACGTGCTCAACGCCACGCCGCGTCCGTTGTATCCGAGGCAGGCGAACAGGCCCTCCTGCGGCTGGTGCAGATGGGGAAGATGATCCTTGGTCATCGCGACCCGGCCGTTCCTGGCATGCGTCCATCGGGTGCCGGCCAACGCCGGCCAGAGCACCTCGGCATAGCGCGTCAGGTTGGGAAGAACGTCGGCCGAGCGGACCGGGCGCATGGGACCGCGTCCGCCGATGAGGAGCCGGTTGTCGGCATCCAGCCTGTAGTAGACGGTGATGTTGCCGGATTCGTAGAGGACCGAGCGGCTGGGCAGCAGGGCGGCCGCGAGCGCATCGGGGAGGGGATCGGTGGCGACGATCGCGCTGAAGACGGGAATGACCGAGCGGCGCAGCTTCGGCACGAGATCGTCCGAATAGCCGTTCGTGGCGATAAGGACGCGGCGTGCCTTGACCGTGCCCCGCGCCGTCTTCAGGACCCAGCCGCCGTTCTGCCTGTGCAGCGACGGGACCTTGCTGTCGCCGAAGATCCGCGCCCCTTTTTCCTGAGCCGCGGCGGCGAGGCCGCGAACGAACTTCAGCGGGTTCAGGTCACCCCCGCCGGGATCGAACATCGCACCCCGGTATCGCCCGGTTCCGGTCGCCGCAGCGATCGCATCGCCATCCATCCATTCGACCGGCATGCCGTATTGCTGCCAGCGCTCCACCGTCTTCTGCAGCGCGTCGGCGGCCTTGCGATGGGGGGCGGCTCTCAGGGTCCCGTTCTGGCGGACGTCGCAATCGATCCCGAGGCGCCGGATCAGTGATCTTGTGAATTCGGGACCGCCCCAGGCGAGGCGGACCAGTTGCCTGCCCCGCTCCGCCCCGAACATGGCTTCGATCGCATCCGGATCGAATTTCAGACCCGGATTGAGTTGCCCGCCATTGCGCCCGGAAGCACCCCAGCCGGGCTGGGCTGCCTCGAGCACAGCGACGCTTCCGCCTGCTTCCGCCACATGCAATGCCGCGGACAGCCCGGTCAGGCCGCCGCCAACGATGGCCGCCTCCACGTCGATGCCGCCATCCAGCGGCGGGTAGGCTGCGGAGGGTCCTGAAGACTGCCAGTACAGGGTGGTCGGGCTTGCGTCTTCGGATCGGTGCATCGTGGAATCAGCCTTGCATCTGCCGGGCGGGTGCGGCTCGCGCGATTGCCGGTGGTTCCCATTCCTATCGTCAAATCGTAGCCCGAGGCAATCGGGCCGCCCGTCGCCAACCGGTCGAAGTTGCATGCACCGGCGCATGTCCCGGACCCTTTCAAAGGACGCATTTCCCATCGTCCTCCGTCCTTTGCTGCGGTGCCGCGACGATAGTTCGCACCTATCGAAAATCGAGGTTTTATCTATTTCATTTATCGAGGCAACCTGTCTATGTTGCGCCGCGAAATTGACCTATCGCGTTGCAGCAATTTTCTGACAGGAGTTCCCATGGCCCTCATCAACACCCCCATCAAGCCGTTCAAGGCACAGGCCTTCAAGCAGGGCAAGTTCATCGAAGTGACCGAAGCCGACGTTCAGGGCAAGTGGGCTGTCTTCTTCTTCTACCCCGCCGATTTCACCTTCGTCTGCCCGACCGAGCTCGGTGACGTCGCCGACCACTACGACGAATTGCAGCGTCTCGGTGTCGAAGTCTTCTCGGTCTCCACCGATACGCACTTCACCCACAAGGCATGGCACGACAGCTCGGAGACCATCGGCAAGATCCAGTATGCGATGATCGGGGATCCGACCGGCACGATCACCCGCAACTTCGACGTCATGCGCGAAGGCGAAGGTCTCGCCGACCGCGGCACCTTCATCGTCGATCCGGACGGCGTGATCCAGGCGATGGAAATCACCGCCGAAGGTATCGGCCGCAATGCCGCCGACCTGCTGCGCAAGATCAAGGCGGCACAGTACGTGCGCGCGCATCCGGGCGAAGTCTGCCCGGCCAAGTGGGAAGAGGGCGAAAAGACGCTCGCTCCGTCGCTGCACCTCGTCGGCAAGATCTGAGACCGAACACGAACCGCCCCTTCGGATTGCTGAGGGGGCGGCATTCGCCCGCCGCGCTTCCTCGGAAGATCGTGGCCGCAGCTTATACATTTTGATGGAGCGCCCGATGCTCGACGACAATCTGAAATCCCAGCTCAAGGCCTATCTCGAAAAGGTCGTTCGCCCGATCGAAATCGTGGCGTCCGTCGATGACGGCGCGAAGTCGGCGGAGATGATGACGTTGCTTGGGGGCCTAGTCGAGCTCTGCGACAAGATCTCGCTCACCGAGCGGCGCGACTACGGCGAGCGGGCTCCGTCCTTTTCCCTCAATAGCCCCGGGCACGACATCCACCTGCGTTTCGCCGGCATCCCGATGGGCCACGAGTTCACCTCGCTTGTGCTGGCGCTGCTGCAGGTCGGCGGCCATCCGCCGCGCACCGAGCAGGCCATCATCGACCAGATCCGCGAGCTCGACGGCGAGCTGACGTTCGAGACCTATTTCTCGCTCTCCTGCCAGAACTGCCCAGACGTGGTGCAGGCGCTGAACCTGATGGCGGTGCTGAACCCGCGCGTCAAACACGTGGCGATCGACGGCGGCGTGTTTCCGTCGGAAGTCGAAAGCCGGCAGGTCATGTCGGTTCCGACCGTCTACCTCAACGGCGAGCTGTTCGGGCGGGGCCGGATGGAGATCGAGGAAATCGTCGCCCGGCTCGACACAAACTCGGCTGCCCGCGCCGCCGAGAAGCTCAACGGTCGTGACGCCTATGAGGTGCTCGTGATCGGCGGCGGACCGGCAGGGGCTGCCGCTGCGATCTATGCGGCGCGCAAGGGCATCCGCACCGGCATCGCTGCCGAGCGCTTCGGCGGCCAGGTGCTCGACACCATGGCGATCGAGAACTTCATCTCTGTCCGCCACACCGAAGGCCCGCAGCTCGCGGCCTCCCTTGAAGAGCATGTCAGGGAATACGACGTCGACATCATGAACCTGCAGCGTGCGGAAAAGCTGGTGCCGGGCAAGGACATGCTCGCCGTCGAGCTTGCCAATGGTGCGACGCTCCGCTCCAGGTCCGTCATCCTCTCCACCGGCGCGCGCTGGCGGCAGATGGGCGTTCCCGGCGAAGATCATTATCGCAACAGGGGTGTCGCCTATTGCCCGCATTGCGACGGCCCGCTGTTCAAGGGCAAGCGCGTGGCGGTCATCGGCGGCGGAAACTCCGGCGTGGAGGCGGCGATCGATCTCGCCAATATCGTCAGCCATGTGACTCTGATCGAGTTCGACAACAAGCTGCGCGCCGACGACGTCCTTCAGCGCAAGCTCCGCAGCCTGCCCAATACCGACGTGCTGCTTTCGGCGAAGACGACCGAGGTTCTGGGTGACGGCCAGAAGGTCACGGGTCTGACTTACGAGAACCGCATCGCTGGCCAGCGCCACACGCTCGCGCTCGACGGCATCTTCGTCCAGATCGGACTGCTGCCGAACACGGAGTGGCTGAAGGGCACGGTGGAGCTTACCCCGCGCGGCGAGATCGTCGTCGATCACCACGGGCAGACCTCCGTCCCCGGCGTATTTGCCGCCGGCGATTGCACCACCGTTCCCTACAAGCAGATCGTTATCGCGGTCGGCGAAGGGGCCAAGGCGTCGCTAGCAGCGTTCGACCATCTGATGCGGACGTCCGCCCCCGAGGCAGATTCCGTCAGGGCTGCCTGATGCCGCTTTCGCGCCGCGTCGGTAAGGCGCGGCGCACCTGCACGATGGATATGAAGCGGCTTCGCGGAGATCGATCGCGAGATCTGCGAGCCGCACACGGATCGAACGCCTCATGACGCTGCGTGAGCTGGAATACCTGATCGCCCTCGCCGACCACCGGCATTTCGGCCGGGCGGCGGAGGCCTGCCATGTCAGCCAGCCGACGCTTTCCATGCAGATCCGCAAGCTCGAGGAAGACCTCGGCGCGCCGCTGGTCGAGCGTTCGCCCAGGGCCGTCATGTTGACGCCGTTCGGCCGCGACGCCGTGGCCCGCGCGCGGCGGATCATGACCGAGGTCGGCGAGATGCGCCGCTCGGCGATGAGCTGCCGCAATCCGGAGACCGGATCGCTGCGGCTCGGCATTTTCCCCACGCTCGGTCCCTATCTCCTCCCGCACGTCGTGCCCCGGATCCGGGCGCGCTATCCGAAGCTGGAACTGCTGCTGGTCGAGGAGAAGAGCGAAAGCCTGATGGTGCGGCTGCGCGAGGGCAAGCTCGACGCCACCCTGCTGGCCCTTCCGGTCGACGATGAGCGGCTACAGACGGAATTCCTGTTCGAGGAACGGTTCCTGCTTGCCGTGCCCGCAACGCACGACCTGGCGAAGCGCCGTTGCCTCGCGCTCGACGAGCTCTCCAGCTACGACCTGATGCTGCTGGAGGAAGGGCATTGCCTCCGTGACCAGGCCCTCGACGTCTGCCGCGCCTCGGGTGCGGCCGAGCGTGGCTCTTTCCGGGCCACGAGCTTGGAGACGCTGCGGCAGATGGTCGGCGCCGATGTCGGTATGACGCTCCTGCCGGAGCTCGCGACGCGGTCCCCGGCCTCGGACCTTATCCGGCTCCTGCGCTTCGAGAATGCGGCTCCGAGCCGCCAGATCGCGCTGTGCTGGCGCAGGAGTTCGGCGATGGGCGACTTCCTGAAGGATCTGGCCTTGTTGTTGCGCGATATCTCGCAGACGCTTCTTGCCGACGAGCCCCTGGACAAGGCGAGCTGAAGGCGGCGGATTCCCGGTCGCGTCAAGGGTTCACCGACTGCATCGGCAGGCCGCAACTGCCTCCCTCCGGCGCGGGCAAAAACAGGGAACAATTAATCCTCCCGCTTTACGGCGCGTTCTCACTTTTCGCCTACAGATATACCCGACAACTTTTTAGGCAGGGCGATATCGTGGCATATGCAATCAAGGCAACCGTGGATGCAGAACCCGATCGCGCCACGCTCTCCGAACGGCTGTCGTTTGCCCATGCCCGGATCGAAACCTCGTTTCTCGAAGGCGGGGCGACACTGGTCTCCGTCATGGAAATGGTCAACGGCCTGATCGAGACGCTGGACCGCTTCACACGCACGCTGGATGGCGAGACGGCGGATGCGACGATCGAGGGGCTTAAGCGCACGATCAGCGACCTTGCGAACCTGCCGGAACTGGCCAGTACCCGCCAGGCGTCGTTCGACAGGATCTCCGATCTGTGCACCACCGCCTTCGGCCATGTCGACGAGATGCGCGAGACCTTTCGCTACCTGAAGGTCTTTGCCACGACGGTGAAGATCACCGGTGCCGGCCTTGCCGAGTTTGCGGAATTCGCGGACGAAATTCGCGAGCGCATCCTCTTCGGCGCCCAGGAGATAGACCGCTTCGCCATCGAGCTGGACCGCATGCGCGGGGAACTGTCGAACGCGCGCCTTCTTTCGGCGGGTATCCTCCGCGATTTCGAGGCGACGATCCCGACCGTGGTCGCCAACCTTGCCGAAAACACGAAGCGGATGAAGGCGCAACACGAGAGCATGGCGAAGCTGGCCGCCGAGGTCCGGACCGTCGCCGGCGCCGTCCAGCGCAAGATTGCCACGGCACTTTCGGCGCTGCAGATCGGCGACATAACGCGCCAGCGCATCGAGCACGTGCAGACGAGCTTCGTCCTGCTCGACGCGTTTCTCGCCTCGGCCGAGGCGGCCGCACTGTCGCCGAAGGAGCATGCGCGCGTGGAGGGAACGATCCTGCGCCTGGCCCATGCGCAGCTCGACGAAACGATGATCGATTTTCGCGAGAAATGCGCCAGCATCTTCTCGACCATCTCTTCCTTCAGTGCCGACGCCTCGCGCATCCTGGCGCTGCGCGATGACTTGGCTCGCCCGCGTAATGGCTCGGACGTGAGCATCCTCACGATCATGGCAGGCGACCTCGGCCAGGCCTGCGCGCTCGTGGCAGGTGTCGAAGGCCGCAGCCAGGATTCGACGGCGCTCGCGGCGTCGGTGACCGAGGCGGTCCATGCCCTGATCGCGATGATTGAAACGATCCGCCTCATCAAGACGGACATCCACCACATGGCCCTCAACTCCAACCTGCGCTGCTCGCGACTGGGTGACGAAGGGCGGTCTGTGAACGTGGTCAGCGGGGAGTTGCGCAATTTCGCCGGCAAGCTGGAAGCACCCGCCGACGCGGTCGTGGAGGAAATGCGCCTCGTCGAGACCGCGGCCGCTGCCCTGAGTGCTGCGCAGGAGGGGGATGTCACCTCCCTCGGTGCCCCCCTCGCCGACGCTCGTCAGGCCATTGCCACCGTTTCTGCCGAGATGGACCAGAGCATTGACGCCCTCGCAGAGGAAGGCAATGCCGTGTTCGGCCGCATAGCATCCGCCGTACAGGCGCTCGACTTCCAGAGCGACCTGGGTGACGTCCTGGAAGGCTGCGTGATGATCGCCGGCGACATGGCGGCCGGTGCCGATGCTTCATCGGCCGGTGCCGAAGAGCTCGGCAGGCGGATCTACGCCATCTACACAATGGCCCAGGAACGAGACATTCACCTGGCCTTCTTCCCTGCAGGTGCTGCGGGCGCACCGCTTCCGCAGCCGGTCGCGGCAAAGACCGACGAGGAACTCTTCGAGGACGCGCTGTTCTAAGGAGTCTTGCGCAGGTTTCAGCCCGCAGGGCGGATATGGAATTTCGCGACGAGCTTCGGGCTCAGGCCGCGGCGGCGACGACGGGGTGCGGGATTGCAAAACGGTTCGCCACCATCGCCTCGACCTCGTCGGCATAGCGCGCCGCATTGAGAATGGCCTTGTCGAGGTTGCTGACCCTGTCGGGCATCAGCCGGTGCAGGAAGGTCTTGTACTCGAACATGTCGCGATAGGCGGATCTCTCGATGATCGGCGTATCGAGCATGCGCACCTGCCGTGCCGCCAGCAGCTGCTTCACGGCCTGCAGGGCGCGGGTGGTCACGAGCGAGTTGACCCGTGACAGCAGGACCGCATGGGGAATGCGGATGCTGGCCTTTTCGTCGAGATATTTCAGGAGTTCCAGTACCTGGGCGCCGCCCTGGGCGTCCATCGTGCTGCCCTGGATCGGAATGACGACGAAATCGGACAGCCCGAGGGCGGTGGCGAGCAACGGCGACTGCGAGCCCGGCAGGTCGACGATCACGTAGTCGCTCTTCGACCGGTATTCGGTGATCGTGCGCGACAGCGAGGCGAGCGAGACGTAGGTGGCGACCGTGAGGTTTGCGACAGGTTCGGCGCCCTCGAACCACCGCGAGATCCACCGCTGCGGGTCCGTGTCGATGATCGATATGCGATGGCCGCGGCGGACGAGCTCGGTGGCAAGTAGAAGGACCGCCGTCGTCTTGCCGGCCCCGCCCTTGGTGTTGGCGAAAGTGATGATGGACATCGCGAACCTCGCATATCGGCAGGCCACCGTATCGGTGCCCGCCGTTCCGCACCGACCCGTGGTGCCCGACCATCTTGTGGAATTATGGTTAACCGCAGGTAAAGCGGACACGCCCGATGCCGGGTGTCACCGCCGGCGGTCCTCGGCGAGGATCTCGCGCGCGATCTGGCCAAGCGGCACGGTGCGGTTCACGCCGCCGCGGGCGATCGCCTCCTTCGGCATGCCGAAGACGATCGAGGTCGCTTCGTCCTGCGCGATCGTGTGGGCTCCGGCCTGATGCATCTCCAGCATGCCGCGCGCGCCGTCGTCGCCCATGCCGGTCATGATGACGCCCATGGCGTTGGAGCCGGCCGCGCGGGCCGCGGAGCGGAAGAGGACGTCGACGGAGGGCCGGTGGCGGGAGACGAGCGGCCCGGTGCGCACCGATATCTGGTAGCGCGCACCCTGCCGCTCCAGCAGCAGGTGGTGGTCGCCGGGGGCGATCAGCACGTGGCCGCGCAGGACCGGATCGCCATCCTCGGCTTCCTTGATCTCGACCTCGCACAGGCTGTTGAGCCTCCTGGCGAAGGCGGCGGTAAATTTCTCCGGCATGTGCTGGACGATGACCATGCCCGGCGCGTTCGCGGGCAGCATTTCGAGCATCTCGCGCAGAGCCTCCGTACCGCCCGTGGATGCGCCGACGCAGACGACCATTTCCGTCGTTCGCGCCATCGGCCTGCCGGACGGTGGCGGCAGGATCACGTCGGCGGTCAGCTTCTGCTGCGGGCCGGATAGGGAGGCCGAACGGGCCGCCGTTGCGGGCCGCTGGCGCAGGCGTGCCTGTGCTGCGCTCTTCACCGCCTCGCAGATGCGGGTCGCCTGCTCGGCCAGATGGTCCGCCGCCCCGATCCGTGGCTTGAGGATCACGTCGACGGCGCCTGCCTCCAGCGCCTGCATCAGCGTCTCGGTCCCTTCTTCCGTGAGCGACGAGCACATCACCACGGGGATGGGGCGCTGCGACATCAGCTTGCGCAGGAAGGTGATGCCGTCCATGCGCGGCATCTCGACATCCAGCGTGATGACGTCAGGGACTTCCTCCTGCATGCGCTTGGCGGCGATGAACGGGTCGGAGGCCGTGCCGATCACCTCGATCTCCGGATCGGACTGCAGCACGGATGCGAGCGTCTGGCGCACGCTGGCGGAGTCGTCGATGATCAGGACGCGAATCTTCCTGGCGGCCAAATGCTCACTCCTTTATGAAGACGGTGTTGGCGAGCTGGCGGACCGGAAGGTTCATTGCGGTGATGGATTCCGAATGCCCGATGAAAAGGTAGCCGCCGGGCTTCAGGCTTTCGCAGAGCCGCGTCAGCACATGCAGCTGCGTCTTCTTGTCGAAATAGATCAGCACGTTTCGGCAGAAGATCATGTGCATCGGTTCACCAACTCCATAGGTCGCGTCCATCAGGTTCAGGCGCATGAAGCCGACCTTGGCGCGCAGTTGCGGGGCAATCCGGACGACGCGGCGGGCGGAATCCCTTGCCTGCATGACGAAGCGGCGCGACATCTCCTTCGGCACGGGATCGATCATCTCGGCCGGAAAGATGCCGCGCCGCGCCTTCTCGAGCACCTCGGTCGAAAGATCGGTTGCAAGGATGGAATAGTCCGGACCACCGGCCTCCTTGCGGAAATCCTCCAGGACCATGGCCATGGTGTAGGGCTCGGCGCCGATGGAGCAGGCCGAACTCCACGTGCGGATGCGGCGCACGCCCCTGTCCTGAAGGGTGGGAAGGGCGACGTCGCGCATGTAGTCGAAATGGTTCGGCTCGCGGAAGAAATCCGTCTTGTTGGTGGTGACCACGTCGATCAGATAGATCGACTCCCGTGCCAGCCCGTCCCGGTCGAACAGATAGTTGCAGTAGTCGTCGAAGGTCGAAAGTCCGGTGGCGCGCAGGCGCCGGCGCAGGCGGCCCTCCAGCATCGTCACCTTGGTCGGAGGCATCTTTATGCCGCTGTAGTCGAAGATGTAGGCGGACAGCCGCTTGAAGTTGCGAGAACTCAGGCTGTCGCTGTGAGAAAAGGACGCAGCGATGGACACAGGAAAGCGCCTCTCAGGCCACTGCCGCGGCTGCGGCGGATGCGATCGCCGCGCCGCCATCGGAGAAGAGCCGGGCGAGATTGATGATGACGACGAAATCACCCTGCCGGCGGACGACGCCCTCGATGTATTCGGAACGCCAGCGCACGCCGATATCCGGGGCATCGTCGATCGCATCCCGGTGGAAGGGCGTCACTTCGAACACCTTGTCCGCCACCATTCCGAGGCTGAGCGTCCGTTCGCCGATCGGAATGTCGAGGACGAGCACGCGCGTGTGCGGCGTCCTGACCGTCGGCGACATTCCGAGTCGGAGCCGCAGATCGATGACGGGGACGCCCTGGCCGCGCACGTCGCGCAGCCCGAGAAGGTAGTCCGGCCCGTGCGGGATCTTGAAGGCCTCCTCGTGGTCCAGGATTTCCCGGACCACGGTGACCGGCACCGCGAAGACCTCGTCTCCGAGCGCGAAAGTAACGAACTGGAAGTTGGCGGCGTTGCTGTTCATGGTCATGCACTCTTCTGGAAATCGGCGTCCTCGTCGTCGGGCCCGCCCATTGACATGTCGAGGGCAAACCCCTTGGCGCGGGCCTGCTGGGCGGCGACCGTGTGTGCGGCGTGCTTGCCTGTCGGTGCAGGTGCTGCCGGCCGGGTCGGGCTTGCTGGCCGGGCGGCCTGCCGTGTCGGGGCGGCCTGTGGGTGTCCCTGGGCCTGGCGGGCATGGGCTGCGGTGTCGATCCGGAAGAAGGCGATCGAGGCCTGCAGTTCCTCGGCCTGCGCGGCGAGTTCCTCGGAGGTTGCCGACATCTCTTCCGAAGCGCCGGCGTTCTGCTGCGTCACCTTGTCGAGCTGCTGGATCGCCTCGTTGATCTGGGATGCGCCGATGTCCTGCTCGCGGCAGGCAGCCGAGATCTCGGCCACCAGCTCCGCCGTCTTGCGGATATCGGGCACCAGCCGGTTCAGCATGTCGCCGGCCTCGGTCGCCACCTGCACGGTCTCGCCGGAAAGCGCGCTGATCTCGGCGGCGGCGGCCTGCGAGCGTTCGGCGAGCTTGCGCACCTCGGAAGCGACGACGGCGAAGCCCTTGCCGTGCTCGCCGGCACGCGCCGCCTCGACGGCTGCGTTGAGCGCCAGAAGGTCGGTCTGGCGGGCGATCTCCTGGACGATCGAGATCTTCTCGGCGATCGTGCGCATGGCGCCGACGGCCCGGCCCACGGCCTCGCCGCTGGTCTCGGCGTCCTTGGCCGACTGGCGGGCGATCTTTTCGGTCTGGGCGGCGTTGTCGGCGTTCTGCTTGATGTTGGAGGCCATCTCCTCCATCGAGGCGGAGGCCTCCTCGGCGGACGAAGCCTGTTCGGTGGCACCCTGGGAGAGCTGCTCGGAGCTCGAAGACAGCTCCTGGCTGCCGGACGAGACGTTGTCGGACGCCGCGAGTGCATCGGCGACCACGCCGCGAAGGCGCTCGACCATGCTCTGCAGGGAGATGCCCAGCGTGTCCTTTTCCGACAGCGGCTTCGGCGTCACGGTCAGGTCGCCGTTGGCGATCTGATCGGCGACGTTCGCCGTGTTGCGCAGGTTGCGGGTCATGATGTTGATGGTGTCGACGACATCCTTGATTTCGTCGTTGGTGCGGATCTCCACAGTCTGGTCGAGGTCGCCGATGGCGACGGCCTCCGCGACCAGCTTGATCTTGTTGAGACCTTTGTTGACGCCGAGGGCAATCCACAGGGCGGCGGCGATGGAAAGCACGAAGGCGATCATGGCGAGCGTGATGAGGGTGTAGAATGCCGTGTCGTAGCGTGCATCGGCAAGCGCATCGGAATCATGGATCGCTGTTTCGGTGAGTGCCGCGAGGCCTTCCGTCAGCGCGTCGAGCTTGCCGGCAGCGATTGCGCCTTCCGACTGGTTCACTTCCATCGCCAGGTCGCGCTGGCCGGAGGCGACGAGGGAGGAAATCCTGTCGTTGATGACGAGGTAGTCGTCCCAGAACGCGCGGATTTCCTGCCATTTCTCCTTGAACGCGCCGGTCGCATGGTTCTGGCCGTCGTTCAGCGCCTTTTCGAATGCCTGCCGCTCTTCGGCGATGGTCGCCTTGGCCTTGCTGCTGCGCTCGAGCGTGGTGGCCATCAGCAGGTCGCCGTCGGCAAGACCGAGCCCGTCGAAAGCGGCAGCGACGTCGTTGGCGTAGTCGTCCTGGTGGATCGGCCCTTCGATGAGCTCGTTGCGCATCGTGTTCATTTCGCCGAGGCTGCGAATGCCGATGCCCGCCGACAGGCAGAGGAGGGTTATGAGGAAGCCGAACGCGAGGGCCAGCTTGAGTTTTATGGTGAGGCGCATTCGGTGCTCCTTGGCAACCTTGTTCAGGAAAGCGCGGCCGGTGGCTGCGCCCGTTATGCGAGAAGACCGATACACTCACTCTTCCGCGGGCCGCGGATGCGGCCCATGGTGCCGACGCTTACACGCGCCGGAGCGATCGGCGGGGCGCTGCATCAGGTGCTGCGCCCCGCTTCCATCGTTCGGACTAGGCGCTCTGCCGGAAATCGGCGTCCTCGTCGTCGGGGCCGCCCATCGACATGTCGAGGGCAAAACCCTTGGCGCGGGCCTGCTGTGCGGCGATCGACTGACCGGCCGGGGTGCGGGCGGGCGCTGCCGGCCGGGCCGGGCTTGCGGGTCGCGGTGCCTGCCGTGCCGGCGCAGGTCGAGCCTGTGCCTTTGCCTGGCGGGCCTGGGCATTGTCGATCCGGAAGAAGGCGATCGACGCCTGCAGTTCCTCGGCCTGCGCGGCGAGCTCCTCGGAGGTCGCCGACATCTCTTCCGAAGCGCCGGCGTTCTGCTGCGTCACCTTGTCGAGCTGCTGGATCGCCTCGTTGATCTGGGATGCGCCGATGTCCTGCTCGCGGCAGGCAGCCGAGATCTCGGCCACCAGCTCCGCCGTCTTGCGGATGTCGGGGACCAGCCGGTTCAGCATGTCGCCGGCCTCGGTCGCCACCTGCACGGTCTCGCCGGAAAGCGCGCTGATCTCGGCGGCGGCGGCCTGCGAGCGTTCGGCGAGCTTGCGCACCTCGGAAGCGACGACGGCGAAGCCCTTGCCGTGCTCGCCGGCGCGCGCCGCCTCGACGGCCGCGTTGAGTGCCAGAAGGTCGGTCTGGCGGGCGATCTCCTGGACGATCGAGATCTTCTCGGCGATCGTGCGCATGGCGCCGACGGCCCGGCCCACGGCCTCGCCGCTGGTCTCGGCGTCCTTGGCCGACTGGCGGGCGATCTTTTCGGTCTGGGCGGCGTTGTCGGCGTTCTGCTTGATGTTGGAGGCCATCTCCTCCATCGAGGCGGAGGCCTCCTCGGCGGACGAAGCCTGTTCGGTGGCGCCCTGGGAGAGCTGCTCGGAACTCGAAGACAGCTCCTGGCTGCCGGACGAGACGTTGTCGGAAGCCGCCAGCGCATCGCCGACCACGCCGCGGAGGCGCTCGACCATCGCGTTGACGTGGCCGAGCAGTTCGCCGATCTCGTCGTTCTGAGTGATCTCGGCGGTGCTGGTCAGGTCGCCCTCGGCAACGGTGCGCACGGCCGTCGTCGCCCGTAGCAGGCCGCGGCTGATCGTCAACGAGATCCAGATGGCCGCGAGAAGCGCGATCACGGCTGCGACGGCGGACACGGTGATCATCACGTTGCGAGTGTTCTCGTAGGATTCCTGTGCGTGGTTGGTCGCGTCGGCCAGCTGCTGCTTGGAAAGCGTGACCAGTTCCTCGACGGCATCGTCGAGCGCGTTTGCAGCTTCGCGACCGTCCGTGACCGACACGCGCTCGGCCTGGTCGGCCGCGCCGCTCTGCATCAGCGCGCGGATCCTGTCGTCGGCGGCATCCGCATCGGCTACGAGTGCCTGGATCTTCAGCCAGCGCGGGCGCCCCTCTTCCGTCGAGATGGCGAGCGCGCCGACGAGCGCCTCCTTCAATTCGGCCCTGGCCTCGTCGCCCTTGGAGCGTGCGGCCTGGATCTCCGCCGGCGTGTCGGCGCCGACCATGTTCTTCTGCTGGCGGATGCTCTGAAGCTGCGCGATGTTGATGTTCTGCACCAGTTCCAGACGCGTCACCGGGCCCTTGGTCATGGCGACGACGGAGTTGTTGAGCTCGGCCAGGCTGACGACCGCGTAGGCTGCCGTGCCCAGGAGAAGAATGATGAGCAGGGCAAAGGCGAGGCCCAGCTTCAGCTTGATCGTGAATTTCATGATAGCCCTCTAAAGTCCCTGATTGTTCCCTGCTGCCGATCCGGACCGTTCGTCTTGGGAAGCGAAGATCGCCCGGAGGTTAGGGAGAATGATGAATTCGCCGCCCCGCTTGACGAGGCAATCGATGTAGTCCGCGCGCCAGCGCATCCCCACGCTGGGAGGCGGCTCGCTTGCAGCCCGTGGCAGCGTCGTCACCTCGTAGACGCGATCCGTGCGGATGCCGACGAGCGTGGGCTCGCCGTCGAGGTCGAGCTCGATGACGACGATGCGGCTGTCGATGGTCGGCTCCGTGGCCTCCATTCCGAAGGCGAGCCTGATGTCCGCGAGCGGAATGACCTTGCCGCGGAAGTTGATGACGCTGCCGACGAACGATTTCGACCCCGGCACCTGCGTTTCCGGCAGGAGGTCGAGGATCTCCTGCACCACCGTCGCCTCGATGGCGAAGGTCTCTCCGTTGAGGTTGAAGGTCAGGACGGAGAGCTCCTCGGCGCCGTTCCACAGTTCGTCGATATCATGCCTTGCCGCCACCATTGTCATCCTGCCGCCCGCAATTGCGCCTCCTGCTGCTGCCCGACGTTGACCAGGTGCGCGACGTCGAGGATGAGTGCCACGCTGCCGTCGCCGAGGATCGTCGCGCCCGAGAAAGTGACGACGTCGTGATGCAGCTTGGACATGGATTTGATGACGGTCTGGTGGTCGCCGATGATCTGGTCGACCACGAGCCCCACTCTTTCGTCGCCGGTCGAGATCACCACGACCTTCTGGTAGGGATCCGGCGGCGTGCCGGTCCGGAACAGGTCGCGCAGCCGCAGGAACGGGACGAGGCTGTCACGAAGCGAGATGAAGCTGCGCCCGCGCGAGCGGAGGTCCTGCTCGAGCGACAGCTCGAGGCACTCCTCCACGGCCGAGAGCGGAATGACGTAGCAGCCCGTTCCGATCCGGACGAGCAGGCCATCGATGATCGCGAGCGTCAGCGGGATGCGGAGCGATATCTCCGAGCCCTTTCCGGGCTCGCTGCGCATGTCGATCACACCGCGCAAGGCTTCCACGGTCTTCTTCACCACATCCATGCCGACCCCGCGGCCGGAGAGGTTGGTGACCTGGGCGGCGGTCGAAAAGCCGGGCTGGAAGATGAGCTGCAACAGCTCCTGGTCCATCAGCTGCTGCCCGGGCTGGATGAGCCCCGATGCCTCCGCCTTCGCCCGGACCCGATCGCGGTCGATCCCCCGCCCGTCATCCTTGATGGTGATGATGACCTCGCCGCCGGACTGGCGCGCGGACAGGAGGACGCGCCCGGACCGGGCCTTGCCCGCGGCGGTCCGCTCATCGGGAAGCTCCAGGCCGTGGTCGACCGAATTACGCACGAGGTGCACCAGCGGGTCCGCCAGCCGCTCGATCACGGTCTTGTCTACCTCCGTGGTCTCTCCCTCGAACTCCAGCTCGATCATCTTCCCGGTTTCGCGCGCAAGGTCGTGAACCAGGCGGCGGAAGCGATTGAAGAGCTGGGTGACCGGCACCATCCGCAGGACCATCATCGTGTCGCGCAGTTCGCCCGAAAGCCGCTCGACATCCTCGGAGACCGAGCGCAGCTGGATATCTGCACTGGAGTTCGCTAGCTGCGAAAGACGGGACTGCGCGATCACGAGTTCGCCCACCCTGTCCATCAGCTCGTCGAGGCGTTCGGCCGGCACGCGCAGGTTTTCCGCCGCCTTGCTGTGCTTGGCGTCGGCGGCCGGCTGTGCCGGGTCGGCGGGATGCAGGGCCGGCACGGGCGCGACCGCAGAGGTCGCCGCGTGTACGGGCGGTGCGGCAGCCGGCTTGGGACCGGACTGCGGGGAGGCAGTGCTTGCGCCTTCCTCGATCTCGAGTTCCATGTCGTCCATGACGAAGATGAAGACGTCCTCGATCGCAGATCGCGGCTGCTCGGTCGTGAGCGTCACGGTCCAGCCGACATGGAGGTCGGAGGGCGCGATTTCGTCGAGGCCCGGGACGGCCGAAAGATCCGCCGTGACGCTGCACTCGCCGAGCTCGCGCAACTCGTCGAGCAGGCCGAGCGGGTTGGTGCCGTTGGCCATCGCATTGGCCGGAAGGCGGAAACGAAGCCTGAAGGTGGTCGCCTTGCTGGCGGCAGCGGCCGGCGCCGGGAGAGGCGGCGCCACGACGGTGCTGCCCGTATGCTCGCCTACGGCCGCCTGCAGTTTGGCCAGAAGCCGGTCGCCCGCCTCCTCGTGCCCGCCGTGCGGCTGGTCGACCAGGACCTTCATATGGTCCTGCGCGCCGAGCACGCATGCCACGAGCTCGGCGGTGGCGGGGACTTCGCCCTTTCGCACGCGGTCGAAGGCGGTTTCGCAATGATGGGTGAAGGCTGCGAGCGCGTCGAAGCCGAACATGGCGCCCGACCCCTTGAGCGTGTGCAGGCCGCGGAAGACGGCGTCGATCTGGTCCTGATTGGAGAGATCGTGCAGGAGATCGAGAAGCCCTGCCTCGATTTGCTCGAAGAGCTCGGCAGCTTCTGTCCTGAAAACCTGGATCGGGTCCAGCGTGGTCATTTTCCGAGAACCTTCCGTGCGATCTTGACGAGTTGCTCCGGATCGAAGGGTTTGGTGATCCAGCCGGTGGCGCCCGCTGCCTTGGCGCGGTTCTTCATGTCGGCATCGGACTCGGTGGTGAGGAAGATGATCGGAATGCCGGTATGGGCCGGTGAGCTGCGCAGCGCCTCGATCATGGAGAGGCCGTTCATGTTCGGCATGTTGAGGTCGGTGACGATCATGTCGAAGCTGCCGGCCTTCGCCTTGTTGAGCCCGTCCAGCCCGTCGACCGCCTCCGTCACCTGGTAGCCGGCGCCGGTCAGAGCGATCTTCGTGGTCAGGCGGATACTCGCCGAGTCGTCGACGGTCAGGATATGCGCGGTCATTGTTGTTCCTTCCGATGAAGCCAAAATTCGCGGTCGCGCGGATCCGCCTCGAAAAGGAATCCTGCGCGCTCGAGAGTGGAGAGAAGATTGCCGCCGGCCGGGCGATCCAGGGCGATCGTTCGCCCTTCGGCCGCCGCATGGAGACGCGCCGCATGGACGAGCTGGAGGAAGCTCAAATCCACTTCGGCGTCCTCGGCTATGCTCAACAGCACGGTTCCTTGCGTGTCGAACGCAGACCGGATCGCGTCGTGCACGGCCGCAACCTGCCGGATCGTCAGCGGTCCCGGTAGATCCACTTTGCCGCTGGATGGAACTGGCGCTGGAGACATCGAGACACCTTTCTTCGGAAGGACATGGTCCGGCGCCGATGCAAATCGCATCCTCGGCCAGGACCATGCCCGGAGCCACTTTCAAGCGGACCAGGATCGCCATGCGCGGGTAAGGCGCGACATGCCCAGGCGCGCGCTTGGAGCGACCAGATTTGATGGGGAATTGCAGGGGGAGCCCGGTGGAATGCTCACATCATGCGGGCGGGCACATTTCCTTCAAGCACGCTTCATGGCGCTTGAACGGTCGAATTAACTTTGCACGTTAACCAGTTAAACTTGTGTTAACCGTGATCGATCCGAGGCGGCAGTTTTCGCCTTCCTGTCGTCTTTTCATACCTGCATGAGAGCGTGCATGCCCGATAAAACCCGGATCGCGCGGGGAAACGTAGAGCAACACGCGCGCGGTGACACCGTCACCGCGCGAGCGCGACGGTTTCGATCGCATAGGGGGAAAGCTCCGCGTCGGTCCTGACCGGACTGCCTGCCGGCTCCAGCCCGCGGAGATCGACCGACTTGACCGTCGGCGTCAGGTTGACGAGATGCAGGGTCGGTCCGTCGGCGGCGTCCGCGATGAAGGCGAGCACTTGCGACGGTGCGGAGGAAACGCACGCCCGCCACGGCGCGCCGGCAAGGCCGGCCAATGTCGCGACTGTCCGTAGCAGCGGCCGCCTTCCGCCTTCCGGGGTCGGTTCGTCGTTGCCGGCGATCAGGCCGAACGGCCCGGTCAGCGCCGACAGCGTCAGGCATTCGAGATCCGCCTCGAGCACCCGGATGGCATAGCCGAGCGCGAACGCTTCGGCGAAGAGGCCGTTGTGCCGTGGATCGCGGTTCGCCATCGGCACGCGGCCGAGGCCGGGATTGTCCATCGTCCGGCTGCCATAGGGGTTTTGGCGCATGGCGATGGTGGACGGGCCGATGCGGTAGGGCATGTCGCCATAGATCGCCCGCACGGAACGGGTGATGAAGGGCAGGGCCTCCAGGGTCTGCATGACGCTGAGGTCGTCGGCTGCATGGACAATCGGGTTCGTGCAATGCGAGATGAGCGAAAGCTGTCCGGGCGGCACACGCTTGCGGTTCAGTTCGGTGAAGTAGCTGAGCATGCCGCCGCCGATCCGGATGTCCGGGAAGGCTGCATGTGCTGCTGCATAGACCTCCTCGAGGGGCGGGCACTCCGGCCATTTGCTGCCGGGCGGCGTCGACTGGCGATCGACGGAGGGGGAGATGACGATTGCATCGGGCGCAAACCCGGCGGAGCGCATCTGCCGGGCGATCTCCAGCGCCTCGTCCGCCGGCGGCTTGCGGCAGGGCAGGGCGATTTCCAGCGTGGTACGGCCGGGATGCAGCGCGGCGAGTTCGGCGAAATCCTTCAGGGCTTCCAGGTCGTGGCCGGCACCCGGGTCGAAATGAAAGAGAAGCTCCTGGGGCCCGATCTCGGCCATAAGCGCGCGGGCTGCGAGCGTCGACTTTGCTTCCTCCGGCGTGACGACGAGGCCTATCGCGGGCATCCGGCCATGGGGCTGTCCCGGGTGAATTGTCACCGCGTCACGGCTGCCGGTTGCCCTGGTGGCCTTGCTTTGGCGATCGTCTCGCATGGAGAGGACGATCTGCTGCCGCACGGGTTCTCCGGTCGGGATCATGTATGGCCAGGGGAGCGCCAGCGGGCGGACATAGGTCTTATAGGAGGCGTCCGACCAGTTGCGCTGGTCCTCCATCTCGAAGGTATCGCCTTCCATCCGGCATTCGGCCGTCACCCCGTCGGTGACGGTGTGGGTGATGGCGCGCATGTCCTTGAACGGCTGCCACGGCTCGATCAGGTCGGGGAACAGGGTCTCGTCGCGTTGGCCGTCCACGTGCTCGACCACGACCGGCTTGCCGGCGACGCCGTCGATCGGATGAAGAATGCAGAAGCCGCAGCGGTTGGTCTCGAAGCCGGTCGCCGACTGTGCCTTCGATTCGAAGGTCAGCCGCCCTTCGGATGCGGCGATGCGCACGTCGATCGAAAGCGAGGTTCCGGCAGGCCCTTCGCAATGCGCGCGATAGGTGACGATAAAGGCCTCGTCGAGCTGCTGTATCTTCAGGTTCTCTATCCTGGGGCTGTAGGTGCCCCAGTCGCGATCGCGAACGAGATAGGAGATGGCGCGAAGGACTTCTGTGCCGTCATAGACGATGGTGCGGAGATTGCCGTCTGCGAGGTCTGCCGAAAGCCGGCCAGCGACCAGTCGGACCGGCGCTTCCGCGGCTTCGTGCGTGCCATAGAGCAGAAACGGCTCGACGCTCATTTCAACAGCGCCCCGATCTCCACCGGGCTGCCGGATGCGGCACTCTCATAGGCCGCCTCGACCAGCGCGAAGGTCTTCAGGTTGTCTGCGCCCGACGTGGAGGTTTCGCCCCCGTCCCTCAGCCGTTCGCTCCAGTGCTGCTGGATGGCGAAGACGCTTTCCTGGATGTTGTGCCAGGGCCGCGATGCCCAGGAGAGGAGCTTCGGCGAAACATCGGTAACGGTGGTGCCGGCCGCGTTGTTGATCTCGAGGCGGTAGCCCTGCGACAGGCGAATCGTGCCTTCGGTGCCGTCGAGTTCGACCAGGGTCTCGGGGAAGGGCTCCGTGCCGAGTTTCGTCGCATAGCTGACGTCGACGATCGAGGTGGCACCGGCCTCGTGGTCGAGCAGGATCGTCGCGACGTCCTCGCCCTTGATCTTCGGGTTGACCCTCAGGGTCCGCGCCGTCAGGCTCTTCACGTCCCCCAGGATGTAGCGCGCGATGTCCAGCGTATGGATGCCGAGATCCTCGATGATGAAGCGCTCGCCCTCGGCCAGGTAGGGCTGGCCGGAGAAGACGTCGAAGCCGGAGCGGAAGGAGAAGCGGCCCCAGAAAGGCTCGCCGATCGCGCCCGCGTCGAGCGCCTTGCGGACCGCCTGGATCGGCGGCTGCCAGCGGAAATTCTCGTGCACCATCAGCGGAATGCTGGCCGTGCGGCAGGCCGCGACCATGGCCTTCGCGTCCGACAGGGTCCTGGCGAACGGTTTCTGGCAGATCGCCGGCACCTTGTGCGCCGCTGCCAGCTCGACGAGCGCGCGGTGACTCTGGACGGTGGTGGCGATGTCGACGAAATCGAAGCCGCCATCGGCAAACATCTGCGCCGCATCGGCATAACGGCGTGCAATGCCGAACTGGTCGCCGACGGCTGCGAGCCGCTCGGGGTCGCGGTCGCAGATGGCGACGATCACAGCACCTTCGACGTCGTTCCAGGCGTGCATCTGGTTCACGGCGAAGAAACCGCAGCCGATCAGGGCGCCACGAAGCTTTTGCATGCCGTCAGTCCTTCTTGGCGAGCTGCATCAGGGCGACCCGCTGCTGCAGGCGCCGCTGTGCCTGGTCCACCACCACTGCCACGATGATCACGATACCCTTGATCACCATCTGCCAGAAGGAGGAAACGCCCATCATGACGAGGCCGTCCGACAGGATGCCGATGACGAAGGCGCCGATGATGGTTCCGCCGATCGTCCCGCGGCCGCCCGACATCGAGGTCCCGCCGAGGACGGCCGCCGCAATGGCGTTGAGCTCGAAGGAGTTGCCCGTCGCCGGATGCGACGCCATCAGTTCCGAGGAGATGACGATGCCGACGATGGCGGCGCAGAAGCCGGAGAACATGTAGACGAACATCTTCACGCGGTCGACCTTGATGCCCGACATGCGGGCGGCGCGCTCGTTGCCGCCGACGGCGAAGATCTGGCGGCCGATCGGCGTGTATTTCGCGATATAGGCCGCCGCAAGCGCCACGATCACCAGGATCCACACCGAGACGGGCAGGCCGAGGATGCGGCCCGAGCCGAGGAAGGCGAAACCCGTCGTGCCGAGATCCGGATTGCCCTGCAGGTTCGGGAAGGTCTGGCCGCCGGAGGACAACAACGCCAGGCCGCGGGCGACATAGAGCGTGCCCAGGGTGGCGATGAAGGGGGCGACGTTGAGCTTGGTGATCAGCAGGCCGTTGACCGCGCCGATGGCGATCCCGACGAGCAGGGTGATGGCGGCGACCTCGAAGATGTTGAAATACATCGTGTAGCCGATCTGCAGGTCGATGCCGTACAGGATCAGCCCGCCGGCGACCATGCCGCAGAGGCCGACGATCGAGCCGACCGAAAGGTCGATGCCGCCGGTGATGATGACGAAGGTCATGCCCATCGCGAGAAACGCGTTGAGTGCCACGTGCTTCGACATCAGGATGAGGTTGGCGGTCGACAGGAAGTTCGGCGCGAAGACCGAAAAGAAGGCGATCACGGCGAAAAGCGCGATGAAGGTGCGAAGCTTCATCAGCGTCAGAAGCAGCGAGCCGCCGTCGCCTGCCCGGGCGTTCTGGGTGGAGGTTACCGTGGTCATCACGCGATTTCCCTTGTCGATTTGTGCCCCTCGGATGCGGCCTGGACGATGAGTTCCTCGGTCGCTTCCGCCCGGTCGAAAATTTTGGTGATCCTGCCGTTGCTCATGACGGCGATCCGGTCGGACAGCGCCATGACCTCTTCGAGGTCGGAGGTCGAAAACAGGATGGCGAGGCCTTCGCCGGCGAGCCGGCGCATGGTGCGGAACACGTCTGCCTTGGCGCCGACATCGATGCCGCGGCTCGGTTCGTCCATCAGAAGCACTTTCGGATTGGTCATTAGAGCCTTACCGATGACCACCTTCTGCTGATTGCCGCCGGACATGGAGGTGACGTCGAAATCGGGGTTCGGCGCCTTGATCGACAGATCCCGGATTGCATCCCGGATCGCGCCCTGCTCGCGGTCGCCGCGGATATGGAAGCCGAAGCGCGTCAGCTTCTCCAGGCTGGCGAGGGTCAGATTGGCGGCGATCGAAAGCACCTGGACAAGGCCCTCGCGCTGCCGATCCTCCGGGATCAGCGCCAGGCCGCGCTTGATGCGCGTGGGCGTGTCGCGCGCGACGATCTCCTTGCCGGCGACGAACACCTTGCCAGTCGAGTGCGGGTGCTGGCCGATGACGCATTCGAAGAACTCGCTGCGCCCGGCGCCCATCAGCCCGTAGATACCGAGCACCTCGCCGGCGCGCACCGAAATCGACAGGTGGTCGACGGCGAGCCCGCCGGTCTTGCGCGGCAGGCTGATCTCCTCGGCGCGGAAGGCCTCGGCGCCCAGCTTGTGGTCGACCGACTTGGCGAAATCCTTGGCGTCGGAGCCGATCATCGAGCGGACGATCCACTTGGTATCGATGTCCTTCACCATGGCCTGCCCGGTGATCTGGCCATCGCGCAGCACGGTGATGTAGTCGCCGATGCGCATCAGCTCTTCCAGGCGATGCGAGATGTAGACGATCGCCACCCCTTGCGCCTTCAGTTCACCAATGACCTTGAACAGGATGTCGACCTCGGCGGCCGAAAGTGCCGACGTCGGCTCGTCGAGGATCAGGATGCGGGTATCGAGCGAGATCGCCTTGGCAATCTCGACCAGCTGTTGCTGGCCGATCGGCAGGTCCTCGACCATGGTCTCGGCACTGATGCCGGCGTCCAGCTTGTCGAGGAAATGGTTGGCCTTCTCGACCTGCGCCTTGTGGTCGATCCCGCGGATGCCGCGGATGATTTCACGGGTGGCGAAGATGTTTTCGGCGACCGAGAGATTGCCGAACAGGTTCAGTTCCTGGAACACCATGCCGATGCCGTGCTTCTGCGCATCGGCCGGCGAGTTGAATTCGACCTCCTTGCCTTCGAGCAGGATGCGACCCAGCGACGGCTTCTCGACGCCGGCGATCATGCGCATGAGCGTCGACTTGCCGGCGCCGTTTTCGCCGACGAGCACGTTCACCGCGCCGCGGCGCAGCGACAGGTTGGCATGCTTCACGGCGACGATGCCCGAATAGACCTTCGTCACGTCGTCCAGCTTGAGGATGATGTCGCCTTCGTCGATCTCGGCCATCTCAGCCACCGATCGCAATCGTTACAGGCGTGAGCAGCGGCAGCTGGCCCTTGGAGGGAAGCGGATAGGCACCGACGGCGTCGACCTTCTTGCCTTCCAGCGCCTCCCGCGGCAACTTTTCCAGCGTCACGGCATTGAGGTGGTTGTTGAAGGCCTTGCCGAACTCGGCCCACTGGATCTGGTTCTTGAACTCGTTGAAATTGACGAAGTCGAGGCTGTCGCGGATCGCCGTGCCCTTGATCACCGGGCCGATCTGGATGCGCACGTCCGCCTTGCCGTCGCCATCGATATCGGTATCGAGATAGGCCGCGCGCGACTTGGTCTCGGCCTTGACGATGGTGCCGGAGACCTTCGCGGCATAGGTCCACGGCGCGCTGCCCTGTTCTTCCTTGTGGCCGTACTTCGCGCCGGCCGCGTTCGGGTCGCTGCCTACAAGCGCTGCAACCTCCTGGATCGGGCCTGCACGCTGGTCGAGGAAGGGAACGACCTTCTCGTCCCAGAGCTGGCCTGCCTGCCGCTCCGGGTTGAAGCCGCCGCTGGCCGCTTCGGCTGCCTCTTCGGCAGTCGGTGTCTTGATGATCTTGCAGCCGGACAAAGCCAGCGCCAGCGCGGCCGCCGTCAGCGTCGCAGTCCGGACAAATGCCATGGAAACGCACTCCGTCATAAAGATATGCGGCTTGCGAGGCGGATCGCTCCGCCTCGCAAGCCTGTCCTGGGAGGTATTAGTCCTTCAGCGCGAAGGTCTCGAGCTGATCAGCATTGTCGGCATTGATCAGCACGCAATCCATCAGCTGCTTTTCTTCGGCCGGGCCCTTGCCGGTCTTGATGTAGACGTCGGCCTGGTCGACGGCCATCTGGGCCTGCGCATAGGCCGGCTGCAGGACGGTCGCCTTGATGCCGCCCGCCTTGATGCTGTCGCGGACGTCGTTGGAGCCGTCGAAGCCGACGACGATGACGTCCTTGCGGCCGGCGGCCTGGAGCGCTGCGATGGCGCCCATCGCCATCGTGTCGTTGCCGGCGATGACGCCCTGGATGTCAGGGTTGGCCTGCAGGATGGTCTCCATCTTGGAGTAGCCTTCCGTCTGGCTCCAATTGGCCGACTGCTGGGCGACCATCTTCAGGTCGGGATACTCGTCGATGATGTCGTGGTAGCCCTTGGAGCGGATGCCGGCGTTCAGGTCGGCTTCGCGGCCGAGCAGTTCGACGTAGTTGCCCTTTTCGCCCATCAGCTTGACGAACTCTTCGGCGCCGAGCTGCGCGCCCTGGTAGTTGTTCGAGACGATCTGGGAGACGGCAACGCCCGTGGCGTTGATCTCGCGGTCGATCAGGAACGAGGGGACGCCCGCGTCCTTGGCCTTCTGGACCGCGGCGATCGAGGCTTCGGAACCTGCGTTGTCGAGGATGATCGCCTTGGCGCCGCGGCCGATCGCGGTGTCGATCAACTGCGACTGCTTGTTGGCGTCGTCATCGTGGACGAGGATCAGCGTCTCGTAGCCCAGTGCCTTCGCACGCGCTTCCGCACCGACGGCTTCGGCCTTGAAGAACGGGTTGTCGTGCGACGGAGTGATGATGGCGATCAGGTCGGCCGCGAAGGCCGGCATTGCGGTGCCGAGTGCGAGTGCGCCGGCGAAGGCCGCAAGCGTAAGTCTACGGGTCAGTTTCATGTTTCTCCTCCCAAAGTGAAACGAAAGGCCCCATCCTCAGCGGGGCGAAAAGGGAGGGGCTTTTGCCCCTCCCGAGGGCATCAGGTGATGCGCCGAATGCTTTCGGCGATCTCCTGAGGTTCGAAAACCTTCTTCCAGTCGTCGCGCATCAGCGCGGGAATGCCGAACTCGATGGCCTTGTTGCAGGCATCGGAAAAGACGCCGGGCGTCTCTTCGAAGATGACCGCGCCCAGCACGTTCATGTGGCCGAGAAGGAAGTCGCGTGCCGCTTCCTTGTCGACGCCGCGGCGGACGCACTCGTCCATCGCCTGGCGCATGACCACCAGCAGCGAGGCGCACAGCGTCTCCGACAGTCCCGGCTCAAGCATCGCCATCTGCTCGACCGTGACGCGGTGCGAGCGCATGACCGGGGCCCAGATGACCTTGGCGATCTCTTCGCCGAGTGCATAAGCCTCTTCCGGACCCTGCATCAGGGCGGAGACGATGTGCTGCTTGGCGGCGATGCCGCCGAAGAAGTCGCGCTTGGCGGCCGGGTCCGTCTCGTCGTTGAAGATCGGCGGATGGCAGGGGTGCGTCACGAAATAGGTGAGGTCGGACCGCTCAGGCAAATGGCCCGCGAAGGGGGCGGCGGCATCGAGCGCCACGACCATCGTGCCCGGCTTGAGCTTGTCGACGATGCCGGCTGCAACCTTGCCGATTGCGGTATCCGGAACGGCCAGAATGACCACCTCGGCGCCGTTCAGCGCCTCGTCTGCGGGAAGGCACGAAAGGCCGAGATCGTCCTTCAGTCGCGCCTTGCCGGTGTCGCTGACTTCGACGTGGCGCACGTCAAAGCGCGAGCCTTTCAGGTTCTTGGCGAGCCGGTATCCCATTTTGCCACCGGCGCCAAAGAGAGCAATTGCTGTCATGTTTCCTCACCTCAGGGTTGGATTGGTATAATAACTGGTATGATGAGTCAATCACAATCCCATCATTATTGTGGCAACGATCAGGCTTTCTTGCCTGCATCGAGCCGGTCGATCGCCTGGACGTTCCCGGCCGACGGACCGTCGGGGTCGAAGCTGGAGGCCAACCACTTGTCCACGATCGCCTTGGCGAGCTCCGGGCCGATGACCCGGGCGCCCATGGTGATGATCTGCGCGTTGTTGGACTTGGCCGCGCGTTCCGCGGAATAGGTGTCGTGCGTCAGCGCCGCACGAATGCCGGGGACCTTGTTGGCGGATATGCAGACGCCGATGCCGGTGCCGCAGACCAGGATGCCGCGTTCGTAGTCGCCGTCGACGATCGACTGGCCGACTTTCTGCGACAGGTCGGCATAGAAGCCGGACTGGCTCAGGTCGTGGACGTCGAGGTCTGCCTTGCCGGCGAGATGGGCGGCGATCACGTCGAGCAGCGGCTTGCCGGCGCTGTCGGCTCCAATGACGATTTTCATGGTTCTTCCTTTCGATCGATCGAATGGCGAATTCCGGTTCCGGCCGCGTCAGGCGCGGCTGCCGTCGCGGATCTGGGCGAAGTAGCCGTCCGTGCCGATCTGTCCGCCCTTCAGTGCGATCTGCAGGCCGTCGGTCGGAGCGTAGCTGCCGTGCGCGGTGCAGAGCGGCGAGCCGGGCGTCTGCGGCAGGGGCAAGAGCGTGGTCAGCGCCTCAACGCGCAATTCCTTCAGGGCGTGGCTGGAGGTGTCGCCGCCGGCGATGACGGCGCGCGACAGGCTCTCGCTTTCGACGAGGCGGCGCAGGATCGTTCCCAGCGCCCGCCCCAGCCGGTGGCGTGCGCTGGGAACGCGGTCGATCTCGCTGCCCCGGTCGGCGGACGGGCCGAGGGCCGTGTGCAGCAGCACGCTTCTGCCGGATTTAAGCGCCGCGATCCCGGAGGCAACGGCGGTCTCGATCGCGCGATCGCCGCTTTCGCCGACGAGCGAGACGGGGTCGAGGTCGATCCCGTCGAAGCCGTCCGCCACGGCCGTGCGGATCTGGCGCTCGGTGGTGGGCGAGACGCTGCCCGAGACGACCGCAAGGCGGTCGACCTTGCCGGGGTCGGCGAATTCGACCTTGCCGCCGATCAGGTTCTGCTGCCGCCAGGCTTCGAGGAGGGCATATTCAACACCGGACGAGCCGGCAACGAAGAAACCGCCCTTGGTCCTGAGGCGCCACAATTGCTGGCCGGCCGCCGCCTGGCTCTCGGCGGAATCGACGTCCATTAGCAGGATGTCGGATGTGCCCGCGAGTGCTGCAAGGCGCGCATCCGCGTCCGGTGCGGTCAGGGTAACGAGGTCCGCAAGCGCCACGGGAAGATCGGTCTGCCGGCCGAGGTGGATGGCGAGATCAGCTTCCGTCATCGGCGTGACGGGGTGGCGGCTCATCACCGGATGGCGATCGATGCGGTAGACCTGCCCCTGATAGGCGGCGAAGAGGTGGCCGAAGGCGGTGTAGCGCTTCAGTTGCGGCGCGCCGACGATCACCGGCACGCTGGCCTGGCCGAACACGTCTCTGCCGATCTCGATCGCCTTGCCGATGTTGCCGACCTGCGGTGCGGAATCGAACGTCGAGCAGACCTTGTAGTGGCAGACCGCGGCACCCAGGCCCTTCAGCCACTGAAATGCGGGGACGAGGTTCTCCTGCATCCATTCCGGCGTTTCGCTACGGCTCGTGCCGGCGATGCCGATGGCGCGGCAATCGGCAAACCGCTGCAGCATTTCGGGCTGCGGGACGCCCAGGAACAGGACGGTCGGGATGCCGCTGGAAGCGAGCGATTCCATCACGTCGGTCGAGCCGGTGAAATCGTCGCCGTAGTAGCTGACGAGCAGGTCGGACATAATGCTTACTCCTTGCCGTCACCGAATTTTGCGAGCGAGGCCGCAAGTTCGGGATGGTCCTTGGCGTAGTCGCCAAGCGGGATGTCGGCGACCGCGGCCTGCCAGGCCTGCTGGACGGCGCGAACGCCGGCGGCAGGGCCGCCCGGATGGCTGACGATGCCGCCGCCGCAGAGATAGAGAAGGTCGGTCGTCCGCCCCGTCCGCCGGTAGGTGTCCGGCGCCTGGCCGCCCCACTGGCCGGAACCCGCAACGGGAAGCGGCCGGTCGGAAGGATCGAACAGCGGCGTGCTGACGGCCTTGAAGGACTGGACGAAGCTCTCGTCCGGCTCCCAGTACTTGATCCGGATGCCGTTGATCTGGAACTGGTCGACGCCGAGAAGGCGCCAGAATTGCTGGTAGACCTTGAAGTCCATGCCGGCGCCCGGATCGCGGGTCAGCACGTCCCAGCCGTTGCGATGCGCATGCAGCACGAGACCCGAGCGCTTGCGCAGGAAGCTCATGCCCCCGAAGCCGATGGAATTGATGTTGACGACCGCACAGTTGCCGCCCGCCGCCAGCACGAGGTCGTGGTTGCGCATCATCTCGTCCGGGTCGGCATGCGAGATGCCGAAGGCGTACATCACCTTCTTGCCGGTCTTCTGCTCGTGGTCGAGGATGCGCGGCATGATCGCGGCGACCCTCTCCTTCAGCGGCGAATAGGCCGGGCTCATCAGCTTCTCGTCGTCCTTGATGAAGTCGACGCCGGATTCGATCAGTTCGCCGACCAGTTCGGCCGTCTCGTGCGGACGTAGGCCTAGCGCCGGCTTGACGATCGTGCCGATGATCGGGCGCCCTTCGACACCGGTCAGCCGGCGGCTGCCGTCGATGCCGAACTGCGGGCCGGGATGGGCGCCCTTGAACGCCTCCGGCAGCTGCATGTCGACGATGCGGATGCCGGTCATGCCCCTGATGGAGAAGACGCCGCCGATCGCGATCGTCATCAGGGCGGAGAGGTCGGTGCCGATGGCATCGAGCGGAAAGGCGATGTCTACGTCGGCCCGGTTGAGCCGCTGGCCCGGTTCGGCCTCCGGCCATGTGGGAGAGAAGGTGTCTTCGAGCGGACGGATGGCGAGCACGCGCGCCGCGACCCGTGACTTCAGCTCCTCCGTCTCGCCCGGCACCGCTACGAAGGTGCCCGTGGACTGGTCGCTGGCGATCTTGCTCGCCATCGCCTCGACGCTGCCGGGCGTCTCGATGCGGTAGGTCAGGGTAATCAGCATGAAAGCCGTTGCTCCTCCTCGCCACGTCACTTTGTCGTGGCGTCAACTCGTAATCTGGTATAATAAGTATTCCAATTTCTGCAATGGAAATTTTCAAAAAATCGATTTCCACTGTCCTGTCTTGCCGCAAAATGCAGAAATGTTAAGGGAGGGAGAATGAGCCAGAGAGACGCCATGCCCCAATCCATTGAGCCGATCGTCAGGCGCAAGCTGTCCGACGAGGTCTTCGACCGGCTGGAACGGATGATCACGTCGGGAGAATTGAAGCCCGGCGACGAGATGCCTTCGGAGCGCGTGCTGATGGAGCGTTTCGGCGTCGGCCGCCCCGCCATCCGCGAGGCGATGCAGTCGCTCGCCAACAAGGGCCTGCTCAACATTTCCCACGGCGAGCGGGCGAAGGTGCTCCAGCTCACCGCGCAGTCGATCTTCCGCCAGGTTGACCTGACGGCGAAGATCATGCTGTCGCAGTCAACGGACTCTCTCGAGCACCTCAAGAGCGCCCGCATATTCTTCGAGCGCGGCATGGCCCGAGAGGCGGCGCAGCGCTCCCGCACCGGCGATATCGACGACCTCGGCGCCATCATCGACCGCCAGCGGCGCTCGCTCGGCGATGCCGAGGCGTTCATTGCCGCCGACATGCAGTTTCACAGCCGCATCGCCCAGATTTCCGGCAACCCGATCTACGTTGCTGTCAGCGAGGCCATGCTGGCCTGGCTGAAGGAATACCACACGGAGATGCTGATCTGGACCGGCAAGGAAAAGCTCACGCTGGTAGAGCACGAGGAAATTCTGGACCGGCTCAGGGACAGGGATGCCGAAGGCGCTGAAGCGGCGATGCTGAAACACCTCGAACGATCGAGAGCGCTCTACAACCGGTAAATCCGGCCATTCGTCCATCGCGCCGATCCGGCGCGTCCATTCCCGATCCATTGCTTCGACTGTCCGGAATGCAGCGTCCGGTCTCCAAGTTTGCTGAGTTCGCCTGAATGTGGCAGGGCTCCACGCGCTCGGCGCGGGCCTGTGGCCGCATTTAGTACGATTTGTAACGTGATAAAGTAACAAATCGTGTGACTCGTGTAATACTATTACGTTATGAGCAACCGGTCAGATCCCGAGGAAAGTTCGATGACCGTGTCACGCCGCGTCAAAACGGCCTTGTTCCGCGTTTGGTGCGCTGTCCGGATACCAATCCGGGTTTGTTGTCGAGAAGTAACTCGCCTCCGAAAAGGTGTCAAACATCTCGTAGGAAATCAAAAACTTACACCAAAAACGTCAAACCCAAATTCCGAGGCCGGTCAAAGCTCTTCTATTGCGGTTCACGAAGCTATTGGGAAGGTTCGGTGCACATACCGCCAAGCGAACGGCAAGTACCTCTCACACGACGGGAGACGCGCATGATCGACCCGCGTCCATTCCGTGAAGTCAAACTTCAAGTTGTCCGGCAAAGGGGTGCAGATATGTCCACCAAACCCAGACAAAGAAAAAACAAATAAACCTAACTCGCGCAAGGGCGCCCCGCCGCGCGTCGAGACGCGGCGAGCCGTCCCGCTTGCGCTGATAACGCTCCAGGGGCGCGCCAAGTGTCGTGGTCTCGAGGATCTTCGTGTCCACAGCTGAACCGAAGCGATCAACCTGGCCTCCAGCTCACGAGCCCACTTCTCGGCGTCTGCTTTGCTGTCGAAACTCTTAGAGCGAGGTTTCATACCTCTTCGCGGGCGACCTTCATCTTGTCCGACAGATCCTGCTCAGGCAGCCTCAAACAAGGGCGCAGCTTAGCGCCGATAATCATTTCAAGCAGTTGCTGGGCCGCGAGAACTACAAGGCTGTGTTTCTCAATTTCCATTACATTTTCGTTCTATCCCGACCAGCTCCAGTGCCGCAGCCTCGCGGTGCGGGAAGCTGCGCGGCTCCAATCTTTCCCGACAACTGAATCTGCTTCCGGTCGTCCAACGACAGCGGCGCGAACAGCACGTCGAAATCGCTCCAGCCGCCGAGCGCCGCTACACCGACCATCAAGCAGGTCATTGGTCAGATGGAAACCGAGGATGGCTGGGTGCCGCTCGGCGCCGTCCGGGATGCCTCTGGTTGACTCAATGCCGCTCACTGACAGGCATGGCGCATTCCGACGCGGCATCACAGCGCCCGACTTCTGATCTTTTCGCTAAGCGGGGTAGTGCTGCTAAATGCCTTTAGCCTGTGCGCATTTTTGAGGGGTCACTGTATCTCACATCCCCAATCCCAGCCCGTTCCTCAGCGACTTCGCCAACTCGTACTGCCGCGACAGTTCGGCCCGCTGCGCACGCTCTGTGATGCGCGCAACCCCCTTGACGCGATCCAGCCTGATCGTGACCTCCGGCCCCAGTCGCAGATCCTCCTGCTTCAAATCGCGTGGATCGCTTCGGCCAAATCTCTGCCTGAGCGCTTTCGCGATCGCCTTCGCTTCATCAAGCGCCTGTTTTCCTTCCGGAGTACCCAATAGCTGCTCGATGAACTGCGGCTTCTCGGCCTGAGACAGATCATCCAGCTGCATTAATATGATCTCACTACGCTTCGTGAGCCCCGGCACTTCGATCACATCACACCGCTCGCGCTTCCATATTTCGTTCTCGCGCTCAGCTTCAAGCCTCCGCTCCCAGGTCTGGCTGGCAGACGCCACATGATGGCCAAGTGCCTTGGCATAGTACCGCGCCACCTTCCTCTCCTTGCTCTCCCCAAGGAATCCAGCCGTGCCCCGCAGACCCCCAAACTGCTCGGGCTGCTCCGCAATCGATTTCGTCAGAGCTGGGGCGCTGATGCCTTTGTCCACGATAGCAACGCTCAGTTTTACCGCGACACCATCAGAATCGACATAGACATTGCGACCAATGGAACGCACCACAGCCATGCCCCGCTCAAAGCCCGGCCTTGCCTTTTCACGGGCGATCTCCTCGACGCTGCGTGAGTAGCTCGTGACCGCAGGAACCAGAGGCTCGACCTTCTCGTCGGCCCGCTCGACACCCTGCCTGCCCCCCTGGGCCTCGACGTGAGCCGAGGGTTGAGGAGAGGCCGGAGAGCGAACGCGCTCATTCATAGCGCCGGAGTGAGTCGGAGGACGGTCTTCAGCCCGCCCGGGCGAGAGGCTGACGGCAATCTCACTGGGAAGGCCGAACCCCTCCGCAAGGCCGCGGCGCTCAGCAAAGGCCCGGGTGTAATCGAGCGTGGTTTCCTTCGCGCCCGATCTGCTCATGCTGGCAGCGAGCGTCTTCATGTCCTTTAGTTCATCGCGGTCGGCATAAAGCTGGACGCTGTCGCGATGGCGCGTCATCGCCACATAGGTCAAATGTCGATCCATCGTGCCGGACGCCATGACGAAGGCGCGATCGACCGTCGCACCTTGCGACTTGTGAATCGTCGTCGCATAGCCGTGATCGAAGGCCCGATAGCCCGTCGGTAGTCGGATTTCCTGGGACCCCAGGCCTCGCTCGGAATGCCCGTCGAGCCGGACCTTGAGGCCGTCCGATGCTACGGCCGACACCGTTCCGAGCATGCCGTTTTTCACGCGAAGGTCGCGATCGTTTTCCAGGAGCACGATCCGGTCGCCCGGCGCAAAGGATCGCTTGCCGTCATTGGTCTGATAGATGACCTCTCGGCCCAGTGCACCTTGCTCTTCCCCGCCGCGCGCGAGCCGGCCGCAATCCTGAAGCGCAGCACGGATATCGGCATTGATCGCCCGAACATCGATGCGGCGATGTGCCAGCGCGATCCGCGACCCAGACCAACGTTCGTCCAGATCGGTGAGATAATCCCGAACCAGATCTGCCCGCGCTCTGTCCCTGTCGTCGGAGAAACTCGGTATTAAAACGTCGAATCAGATCGAGGCCGAACGCGTGGAATGTGCCCATCCACATCGCTGCAGCTCCCTCTGGCCGCTTCAAGGCGATGCGCTCGGACATCTCGCCCGCGGCCTTGTTCGAATAGGTGAGAACGAGGATTCTGCGTGGGTCTATACCTTCGTCGAGCAACTGAACGACGCGCTCCGTAAGCGTTTGCGTCTTGCCCGTTCCTGGACCCGCTTCGAGAAGATAAGCGGCTCCCCGGTGGTTCGCTGCGGTAGCCTGCTCGGTGTTCAAGCTAGCTTCGCGGCGAACACTCTCTTGCGGCTCGATCTCAGGCAAGAGAAGGGCGTCGATAAGCTGCTGCGCGACGACATCGAAGGGAGCCTTCATGCGTTCCGCAATCTGCGATGCGGTCAAGCCGTCTTCGAGGTGCATCCTCCGCATCAGCGGTCGCGGCAGAAGCAGCTCTCTGGCAAACAGATCCATCTGGACCTCGCGCCGCTGTCGGCGACCGTAGTCGACGACACGGTCCATTCCGACCGGAGACGGTTCCGCAGCTCTCGTCTGCTCGACGTCTTTGGCTGTCGCGACCGCGGCGTCGCCGAGCTCCGAATGGCCTATCTCGTGAGCGACCAGGAACGCGCAATCGAATACGGAGCCCTTGTTCTCATGGATGATGAGGTCGTCTTCCGGGATATAGGTGGCACGGCCATTGTTCAGGCTCGCGGACCCGGGAGCTGCCTGTTCCACGGTCAGCCCACGCTCACCAGCCGCTCCCTTCGCGAAAGCGTAGGGATCACTGGGGTCAAAGCCTATCGAGACCGCGAGAGCGTGTAAGTCCGCAGCCGTCCTTCGAGCGATCTCGACCGAGTCCATTTCATCCTCCCTTGGACAGAAGCCTCGATCGATCGGCTTCGGAAACCCCGGCATCTATGAGGACTTGCTCAAAGCTGACCTGTTCTCCGGCTGACGGCTTGCCGTCTGCCTTGAACTGCCTCCCTCCGAAGCCTGCGAGTGGCTGGCTCATTGCTGAGATCACATACGCCATCGGGACCTCGAGCTCGTCTGCAAACAACCGGAGGATGTCATCCGGAACGCTCGTAGCGATCACCTTGTGTTCCCTGAAACAGGTCACGACCTGACGCGGAACGCCTAGAGCATGCGCGACCGACCTTCCTTTTTCTCCGGTGAGCTTTGCGAGTGGATCGGAGGCTGGGGAAATGTCGATCGCCGAGAACGCGATCCAGGCCGCGTCGACCCTCGACTGGTCGATAGCGGATAGTTCCCTCTGGTCATCGCTATCGTCGCTGGCCGCGAGTATGGAGAAGTCGACGAGCTGCGCTGCGAATTGAGGATATTCGCGGACGTATCGTGCGAGCACCTCCGATCCCTGATCGTCTTCCATCATGAATTCATCGAGTACGTCCTGAAGGCCCAGAGGCGGATGGTTGACCGTCATTGATCATCCCCTTGATTGAAGAGAGCCATGAGCGTCTTGAGCGCTCGCTCTTTATAGTTGCGAACAGAGCGATCCGAACAGTTCAATGTCTTTGCGATGGTCATGACGTCGGGATCGCTCGAGTGGGTAAGCCATCCATTGAGAAGCAGGTGCATGGTCCTGCTTTGTTCCGGTGGCAGTTTCCCAATCGCCGCATAAAGCTTCCGGCGGAAAAGCGGATCGGAAGAAATATCCTCCGCTAGCCGGTCGACCACGACAGAGCCGGAGTCGCTTTCCATCGCAGTGTCGGCTTCGTCGAGGTCGACGCTGCGGCTCTCGTCGCGCCAGGCCTGTTCTTGGGCATCCAGACGGAGTCGTTTTATGCCGAGGTCGAACCGCACTTCGTAGAAATCCATACGGTCACTCGGCGAAATGCGGTCTTCGGAGACGAGTTCGATGAAGCGGTCTATCGCCTTCTCACGTATGCGCTCGCGGGTGAGCGACGTCGTGTTTCCGAGTCCGTCCGAACGCGGGATGGCACGCGAAACCCGATCGAGCAGGGTCTTATACAACCGTTCGAACCAAGCCTCAGAGTTGTCGCGTCGAGAGGCGCGCACAAAATGTACGAGACACTCGGAGGGGATATACGAAGGGTTCGAGCGATCGCGTATCAGCGAGCGTCCCACCAACTCGTCCCGCGCGAGTCCTTGCAGTTCCCTTAGCAAATGCTCGATATGTTCAGGACGCTCGTAGAGCGTTCCGTCCTTCTTCTTGCGCTTCGTGAGCGGAGCGATCAATTTGCTCTTCCTTCTCGGCCAACCAGTTTCACGACGCTAATCGGCGAGACTCGCTGCACCCGGAATCAAAAACGACATAGTTGGGAAACGACCTGTATGCCTCGTAGGTCCCCCACGTTCGATGATTCGATACTCGCCCACGCCTTGAATAGCTTGGAATAGCCATGGTTACTATTGCTGGATCTCAGATGGATCGACCATAAGCCGCAGTATCCTTCGCTGATAGAAGCAGATACGTGTCCACGGGCGGCCTAACCTTGCTATTCCACAATCCAGTGTGAGGAGGCCGCGAGAGATGACCGCTTCCAGTGAATAGGTCCGACGGTGCGAATGACCGAAATGCGGGCGCAAAGTCGCCATGTTTCCGAGATGGCATTTACCCCTTCTGGCGCTTCCGCGTCGTGACCCAGGCCGGCCTGAGTGGTAAGGAACGTCGGAAGCAGCTCAATTGAACGCTCGACGGATTTGGGCGCACGGCCGCGAAACCTGTTTCGGTCTTTCAGTTGCCAAAATCCAGGGCGTGGCCGCTTGCCGATCTGCAAACGGCCACCTGAATTTTGCTAAAGCAGGTCGCGATCCTTCGGATTCGCTTTTGGCACTTTAGGTCTTTGTTTTAACGCATGTCTTTATCCCGAAACCGGTTCCCACTTTCGGGAGACATGCTCTAGGCGAGATTCGCCTCGAAGAACGACTGGAGCTTGTCGAAGGGAATGAGCTCCATGTAGTCGTACAAATCGACATGGCCCGCACAGGGCACGCGGAACAGTTCACGCGGTTCCGCGGCACGTTCGTAGGCCTATTCGCCGAAAAACAGCGAGTGAGCATTCTCTCCTACCACCCGAAGAACTGGTCGCGGCGAGATAGCATCCAGATGATCGAAAGGACGGAGTGGTGGGCCGGATCGCTTGAGACGGTGATCGCCGTCGTTGCTCAAGCCCCTGGGAGTTCGCCTGCCGGGACATGATGAATGTCGGCGCGCGCTGCTCCCAAGGACATGTAGATGCGGCAAGTGCCGGCAGGGTCAACTGCCGAGCACAAATCGAGAAAATGCCAGCGCATTTCGAGCATCTTCGTCCATCTTGGCTTCGTCTGCGCCACCGCTGAGATCGCGCCAGACACGGATATCGGAACCAATGGTCCCACCCGTTTTCACAAACGGTTCCATGACGACGGCGCCAGAGTAGTTGATCTCGCGAAGCGCAAGGCCAATCTCGTGCCAGGGAATTCTGCCCTTGCCCGGCACACGGCGATTGCTCTCGCCGGTATGGAAATGGCCGAGCAACGGGCCTGCGGTACGGATGGCATCACCGAAGCTGTCTTCCTCGATGTTCATGTGGAACGTGTCCAGCATCACTTTGACATTCGCCTTTCCGACATCCGTCACGAAGGCCACTCCTTCGGCAGCGGTGTTCAGGACGTGGTTCTCGAAGCGATTGAGCACCTCGATGCAGAGATTGATGCCTAGGTCGCTGGCAAAGCCCGCGATGCCGTAAATACCCTCGACGCCACGCGCCCGATCTCCCTCCTTGTCGACCGGGTTCGAGTAATCCACCGGCCAATAAGAATGGAGTGCCCCGCCGATCGACCTGATGTCGAGCTTGGCGACATTCTTCAGCGTCTGCTGGAAGAAGGCCTTTCCCGCCTCGC
The DNA here is from genome assembly GCF_014196765.1 of Mycoplana azooxidifex. GTDB lineage: Bacteria > Pseudomonadota > Alphaproteobacteria > Rhizobiales > Rhizobiaceae > Mycoplana > Mycoplana azooxidifex. Next base: position 227,065 of record NZ_JACIEE010000007.1, on the reverse strand, counting down.
GAACGGCCGTGTCAGGCGAAGACAGGTTCTTCGTCTTGGAGGGGCCGATGCCGGCGGTCAGGATGATGTTGTTGTCTTTCGCGCTCTGCTTGATGTCCGCAAGCTCGGCATCGCTGTATTCGTTGATATGATGTGCGGCAACCTCGATGACATCGAAGCCGAGCTTTGCCACCTTCTCTATGTAGGGACCGAACTTGGCGCTCCACTCGTGTTCCCAGTAAGAATAGTAGATTCCGTGTTTCATAAGGGTCTCCTCGATGTTTGGTTGGGCTTTCTGGTGGGCAACTTGCCGGGTGCGGAGTGCGATAGAGCGCCCGTCGCGCGACGGACGCGCCGGTTGCGGTGGTTCATTTTAGGAGTTCGTCAGGCGAAGATCGGGTTCTGCCGAGGCGGACACGATGGCCATGCCGTTCGGCAGGTCATTGTCTTCGACCTTGCGTGTGATCTCCGCTTCGTCCAGTCCGAAACCTCGCCAGCGTTCCCGAAGTCGGTGTCGCAATTCGGCTTCATCGACGTCGACAAAGATGGTGAAATCGAAGATCGGCTTGAGCAGATTCCAAGGCGCACGGTCGGCGAGAAGGTAATTCCCTTCGCAGATGATGATATCGGTGGACTGCGAAATCAGCCGCCCGCCCGCCCGAGCGATCTCGATCGAACGGTCAAAGACGGGGACGGCAATGGCGTCGTCCTCGTTGGCCTTGAGGCGCTGCAACATGTGCCTGAAGCCATGGGCATCGAACGTATCGATCGCCCCCTTGAACGCCAGGCGCCCCATACTTTCCAAAACCACGTCGTCATAGTGATATCCATCCATCGGAAAGAGCGCAGCGCTGGCGTCGCGGCCGTCGTTGACGAGGTCGACGGCCCGCTCGGCCAAGGTTGATTTTCCACAGCCCGGCGCGCCTGCGACCGCGATCAGGACGCGCCGCCTCTTGCCGTCGAAAAATCGCTGCAAGGCAATGTCCGCGATACGGCGGGCATGCATTTCCAAGCTACTCATATTCCCTCCAATGAAGAAACCCTGCAGTCAAGCGCAGGCCATCGGCGTCGACGCGGCGCCGCGCGAAACGTTCGTCGAAATGCTCTTCGCTTCAGATCGCCGACGGCATGTCCGCGGTTGCAGGCGAGTGGACGCGGGTTCCTGGTTTAGCACTCACCAGCAGGTAAACCCTCCGTCGACGGGAACGACCGCACCCGTCATCAGACTGGCGCCATCAGAGACAAGGAAATGCACCACGCTCGCAACTTCATGTGCCTGGCCGAAGCGGCCCATCGGCGTGTCCCGGCGCCACTCGGCGGCAAGTCCGCTGGCTTCGGCGTGGCCGATCAGTGGCGTCTCGATATAGGTGGGAGCGACGGAATTGACGCGCACGCCGCGACCGGCCCATTCGGCTGCCAGCGAATGGGTGAGATGATGAACCGCTGCCTTGGAAGCGTTGTAATGCGACTGTCCCTGCGGACGGTTGACGATCAGGCCGGACATGGATCCGATGTTGACGATCGCGCCCGCCCCTTTGGCCAGCATATGGCGACCGAACGCGCGATCGCACCAGAATACGCCGTTCAGGTTGACGTCGTTGACCGCAAGCCAGTCCGCATCTTCCACGTCTTCCGCCGCAATCGGCGGCCGGCCGATCCCGGCATTGGCAATGAGAATATCCGCCGCGCCGTGCTCGGCTGCGATGATGTCGGCCATGCGTTGGACCGCAGACGAGTCGGTGACGTCCACCACATAGGAAAGAGCGGCATACCCCTTGCCGGCCAGCGCCGCCTTACCCTGCTCGAGCGCCTCCGCGTCGCGATCCAGCAGGATCATCCTGGCACCGGCCTCGGCAAGCGCCTCGGCGATCGCAAGGCCTATACCGCGGCTGCCGCCCGTGACGACGGCCAGCTTCCCGTCCAGTCGGAGCTTTTCCATATACATGAGAATGCCTTTCAGAAAAAATGATGGGCTCAGGCAGAGCCGGCTGCAGACTGTTGTTGTGAATTCGATAGATTGCTTGCTGGCGCAGTCAGCGCGCGGCCATCTTCGGCAAAAAGATGCGAACGCGCCGGATCCGGTGTGAGGAAAATGGTGTCGCCACGGCGATATCCGCGCTCGCCGACCGCACGAACTGTGAGCGTGCCCAAGGCCGTCACATCGACGGTGAAGTAGGCGTCGCTACCAAGCTGTTCCTCGACGAGGATCGTCCCCTTCCACAGGCCGGCCTCGCGATCATAGCCGAGGTGCTCCGGACGGATACCGAAGGTCACTTTTCCTGGCGAAAGAGGCGCCTTCAGATTGGAGATCTCGACGGCGCCCGCCGAAGTCAGGATGCGACGGCCCCGCTCTGCCGTCGCTTCGATGAAGTTCATCTTTGGAGACCCGATGAAGCCTGCGACGAACCGGTTCGCGGGGGCATCGTAGAGCGCGATCGGCGTGTCGAACTGCTCGACCTTGCCGGCATTGAGAACCACGATCCGGTCGGCCATCGTCATCGCCTCCACCTGATCGTGCGTCACATAGATCATCGTGGTCTTCAGTTCGTCGTGGAGCCGGATCAGTTCGAGCCGCATCTGGACGCGCAGCGCCGCATCGAGGTTTGACAACGGCTCGTCGAACAGGAATGCGGTCGGGGCGCGGACGATGGCGCGTCCGATCGCGACGCGCTGGCGCTGCCCACCGGAAAGCTGGCGTGGATAGCGGTCGAGATAGGGGTCCAGGGCCAGGGCGCGCGCGGTTGTGAGCACTTTCTCGCGGATTTCAGCCTTCGGCCTTCCCGATACGCGCAGGCCGAAGCCGATATTATCCGCAACCGTCAAATGCGGGAACAAGGCGTAGGACTGGAACACCATGGCCAGCTGCCGCTCTGAGGGCGCGACATCCGTGACGTCGCGGCCGTCTATCCAGACGCGTCCGCTCGATACATCCTCGAGGCCGGTGATCAGCCTGAGCAGGGACGACTTGCCGCAGCCGGATGGTCCGACGAAGACCACGTACTCGCCCTCGTTGATCGTCAGGCTGACATCACGAATGACATCGAACTCTCCGAAGCTCTTGACGACATTTTCGAGCTTTATCTGGCCCATGTTACTTACTCCTCAAATGCGGCGCCGGGCGCCGACTGTCCTGCGGCCGATCCCTTCAGTGGAAGATGATGCCGCCGTCGACATTCAGTGATTGCCCCGTGATGAAAGAGGCGTCGTCCGAAGCGAAGAACGCAACCGCGCCGACCACGTCCTCCGGATTGCCGACGCGGCCCATCGATGTCTTTTCGAGAACCTTGCGAAGGGTCTCCGGGTCTTCGAGATGGGTGCGCCCCATGTCGGTGGCGATGACGCCGGGGCAGACGGCGTTGACGGTGATGCCGTCCTTGGCGACTTCCCGGGCTAGGCCCTGGGTGAAGTTCACCACGGCCCCCTTCGAGGCGCAGTAATGCGTCTCGGTCGGACCGCCGAGCTTGCCGCCGATCGAGGCGATGTTGATGACCCGGCCGCGGCCGTTCGATCGCAAGTGCGACAGGAAGGCTCTGGTGACGAGGAACGTCCCCTTCGTGTTGACAGCAAACATCCGGTCCCATTCGTCCGGCTGGATATCGTCGGCCAGATGGACGGACCGGACCCCGGCATTGTTGACGAGGACGTCAAGTCGGCCTGCCTTGGCGAGCAGATCCTGCGCCATGGCGTCCACGGAAGCAGCGTCGCTGACATCGCAATAGGTGATCTCGCACCGGCCACTGTTCGACGTGATTGTCGCCACCAGATCGGTGAGCTCGGCCTTGCGGGCCGGCAGGTCATTGGCGAACACGAGGTAACCCTCGGCCGCCAGCCGTTCGGCGATTGCCCGTCCGATACCTCGGGATGCACCGGTGACCAGTGCCGTCTTGTTCGCGCCGCGTTGGGAAATCATTGGAGTGCTCCGTCTTTGACTAGGTTGAGCATCAGTCCTTCACGGCGCCCATGGTGACGCCGGACACGATGTGTTTCTGCATGAAGAAGGTGAAGAGGACCGGCGGCAGGCACTGAATGACGGACGCCGCCGCAATGTATTCCCAGTAGACGCGACCCGTGCCGATGAAGGACGAGATGACGACCGGAAACGTCTTGGCTTCGCGCGTCGTCAGGAACAGCGCGAGCATGAACTCGTTCCACGCGAAGATGAAGACGAAGGTGGCAACCGCCGCAAGACCGCTCTTGCTCAGCGGAAGCACGACGCCCGTGAGCACCTGCCACCATGTGCAGCCTTCGAGGCGAGCGGCCTCGATGAGTTCCTTCGGGACACGCCGGACGAAGGACATGGTCATCCAGACGGCGAAGGGAAGATTGAACCCGGCATAGGCGATGATCAGCCCCGGAAGGGAATCGAGCAGGCCCGCCCCACGAAAGATCACGAAAAGCGGCACGGCCGCGGCGATCGGCGGCATCATGCGTGTCGAAAGAATCCAGTCCGCCAGCGCCTCGCGGCCGCGGAAACGGTGATTGACCAGCGCAAAGGCCGTCGGAACCGCCAGGACGAGCGCCAGGATCGTCGCGCCGACGGTGGCAATCAGAGAATTGACGATGAACGGCCAGAACTGCGTCAGCACGTCCTGGAAATTCTGCAGATAGGTGAAGTCGGGAATCCAGACGGGCGGGATCGCGATGATGTCGGCCGTCGGCTTGAACGCGGCCAGCGCCATCCAGAGCAGGGGGGCGATGGACACGAAAACGAACGCCAGAACCAGGACCATCGGCCCAACGTCGCGCGGCCGGAACTTGGCGCTAGTCATTTTCGATCCTCCTCAGAAGACGCACGGCAAAGGTTGTGATGACCATGGAGATGACCAGGATGATGACTGCCGCAGCCGAGCCGACGCCCGCCTGGAAGAACTGAAAGTTTTGCTGGTAGGCGTAGAGGGTCAGAACCATCGTCGAATCCCCCGGTCCGCCGCGCGTCGTGACATAGACCACGTCGAAGAAGCGCAATGTATCGATGATGCGCAGGATGACGCCGAGCAGGACGATGCCCTTGATCGAGGGTATCTCCAGCAGGGTCAGGACGTGATGCCACTTCGCCCCGTCCACGCGCGCGGCCTCGTAGAGATCGGAGCGGATCGACAGCAGACCGGCCATGATCAGCAGCATCATGAAAGGGGTCCATTGCCAGATATTGATCAAAAGGATCGAGATCATCGCCGCTGTCGTGTCCCCGAACCACGGAACCGGACCGAGACCGACGCCGCCCAGCAGGTAATTTGCAATGCCGAGGACGGGATTGAAGACATAGGAGAAGATCATGCCGACGATCAGCGGCGTGACCATCATCGGCAGCATGAACAATGAGCGCAGGCCATTGAGCCATTTCAGGTGGCTCAGGCTGACGAAGGCTTTCGCAATCACGAAGGCGATCACGATTTCGCACGTGATGGAGGTCACGGCAAGCATACCGGTATTCACCATGGCCCGCAGAAACAGCGGATCGCTGAGCAGGTTGATGTAGTTGTTCGCGCCAACGAAAACCGCGCGCTTCATGGCCGTAAGCTTCACCGCATGCAAGCTGAGATAGACCGAATAGATGAATGGCCAGATGGTCAGCAGGGCCAGGAAGATGCAGGTCGGCGCGATGAACGCGGTCCTCTGGAATCGGTCGCTGTGAATGAAGGCGCGCCGTGGCGCTTCCTGAGGCGCGCCCGCCCGCATTGCAATATTAGCCATCGTGAGATCCTCCGGTAGACATGAAACCGGGGGCGAACGGCGCGCCCGCCCCCGGGGAGTGTTCGCTAAAGCTGGCCGTTGTCCTGGAGAAGCTTCGTCACGTCCGTGTTCGCGGCATCCATGGCGTCCTTGGCGCTCAGCTCGCCGATGATCGCCTTGTTGACGTGGGCTCCGACCGTATCGATCAGCTGGAACGCGATGGAGTGACGCGGGCGGACTTCAGCCCAGGAATCCTTTTGCCCTTCGAGCAGTACCGAGGTCCAAGGGAACTTCGCCTGAATGTCCTTGTCCTCCATTGCAGACAGACGGCTCGGCGGCCCGCCGGCCAGGACGAAATCACGATGAACCGGCTTGCTGGCGAACCACTTCAGGAAGTCCCAGGCGGCGTCCTTCTGCGCGCCGTGCGTATTCACGCAGGCTACCCAGCCACCGACCGGAGTGATCGTCTTGCCGCCATCCTTGTGCGGCATCAGCGCCGCCTTGAACTTGCCGGCGATCTGGCTCTGCTTCGGATCGTTTGCGATCTGGGCGCGCACGGACCAGTCATTGATCATCGCCAGCTTGCCGGCCGCAAACGCGTTGGCGCGTTCGTCCCATGCGAAGGATTCGACGCCTGGAGGACCGTAGGCAACCATGTCGCGGAACAGTTGGACGAGATCGACCGACTCCTGCGAGTTGAACAGTGGCGTCTGGTCCTTGTAGGGCTCGGCGGAGCCGATGTCGTTGGACACCCAGGGCTTGCCGCCGGCGCTGTAGATCCATTCGAACCATTGCTGGCCGGCCGCCGCACCACGCTTGTTGTTCATGGCGTAGCCGTAGACGTCGGGAAAGTCCTTGTTGTTGGTGAAGAATGCTGCCGCGTCCTTCAGCTCTTCGAAGGTTTCAGGCACCTTGCGTCCAGCCTGCTCGAAGAGATCCGTGCGGTAATACATCAGCTCGTAGTAGATGCCGACCGGAAGGCAAACGCGTTGCCCTTCCCAGCTCGCCTGGCCGGCGGCTGCAGGCGTGAAGTCGTCCCAGGCATAGAGATCGGGATTCTCGGCAATCTTTTCTTCCACGGGGTCAAGGCAACCGGCTTCGGCGAACTCGCCGATCCAGATGCCGTCAATCAGCATGACGTCGTAGCTGCCGTCGTTCTGGGAGCACGCCAGCAACTCCTTTTCGTGCAGGGCGTCGTAGCCGTAGCCATCGACCTCGATCTTGGCGCCGGTCACGTCGGTGAAGCCGTCCTTGACCGCCTTGATGGAATCGATGAAGGGGTCCGTGATCGTCATGACGCGCAGGGTCTTGCCCGAATGTTCGCCAAGCTGAGCCTTCCAGTCGATATCCTGTGCCAGGGCAGCAGGCGCACTGAGCATCGCCATGGCGGAAATTGACCCGATCAGTTTTGCATGCAGCATGTGTTACTCCTCCAAGTTGACAGGCGCGTTCTCCTACAGCCTCCGACGGCGCCCGAGCGTCGACAAAGCTCCTCCTGTGCGGCGGGTCGCTCCGCCACATCGGTTCTTCCTTAACGGTGCCTCTTATCTCCGCGTGCGCCTCTGCACGCTAAGCGGAGCTTACTCCAGCAGTCTTGGGTGCTCCGGTGGATGCCCGGACCACCAGCTCGCATAGAAGTCTCTCCCGCGCCGGCGGCTCACCCTCGTCATCGAGGTGTCCGCGCAAGCGGTTCCAAATCGTACGCCCGATCTCCTCCACGGGCTGGCGTATGGCGGTCAGCGGCGGCTTAACCGCATGCATCCAGGAATAGTCGTCGAAGCCCATGACAGAGATGTCGTCAGGAACCGACAAGCCGGTCTTGTGGGCCGAGGCAAGAATTCCCAAGGTCGCGAAATTCGTGAGCGCGATGAAGGCGGTCGCCTGCTGCTCACCCTCCATGAACGTTCCGAGCCGTTCCGAAGCGGTGTCGAAATCGAGCCCCACCTCGATCAAGGTCGGCGAAGGCAGCCCCTGCTTTGCCAGCACCGCTGCTATTCCCTCGCAGCGCTCGCGAATGTTCTGCAGTTTCATGGAAGAAGCTGCGACGACGAACCGGGCGTGACCAAGCGCAACCAGGTGCTCGGCCGCCTGCCGGCCGGCATCGACGTTGTCGACCGTCACGGCATCGCCTTCGAAATACGATGGGACACGGTCGGCGACGACGAACGGAATGCCACTGCCCATAAGCAGTTCGCGGCTTGAGAAATCGTCGTTGCACGGGATGATCACCACACCCGCCGGACGCCAACCAAGCAGCGCAGCCAAACGGCGGGTCTCCTCCTCCGCGTCGCCATGAGAGCTTGCGACGATGATATCGTAGCCTTCGCCGCGGACCCTGGCCTCGATCGAGGCGATCAGGCTGGTGAAGAACGGGTTGTTCAGGTCCGGAACCAGGGCGGCGACAATTCTGGCTTTGCCAGCCCGAAGCTGCGAAGCGGCTCGGTCAGGCTGATACCCCAAATCGGTCGCAGCACGACGCACACGCTCCACGAGGTCGCTCTTCACAGCACGGTTGCCGCTAAAAACATTGGACACGGTTCCTGCGGAAACACCCGCCCGTTTCGCAACGTCTTTGATGGAGATGACCATACTGACCGGCCCCTCCCAAGGCGCATCCAGTTCTGTAAAACGATTTACGAAAAACGTTTTACAGAACTATCAGAATCTTTCAAGTCATTTGTGCGGGTTCGTTCATTCTCAGTGGCACACATGGACAAGGCTGTTTGGACTGTCGTTTATCACCGCAATCAGGTCGGGCTCTAGGAGCTGGTGCTCGCGCGAACCCGCTGGCTGCTGACAGGCCACTTTTCGGATGCCTCAACGAGCACCTCCTCACCAGCTATGCGCACGCCTAGGCCGGATCGACATTCAGCGTAACCAGATCATAGCGGCGGCGATGTGGATGAAGCCTTGGAAGTGAATGGTCCTGCGGTCGGCGGCACTCGCGCTCTATCTCGCGCTTAAGGCAGGGTGGCAGATCTCGCCCGTCGGCTGTGCTCAGCACCTCTAGCTGCTCACGCTCGCCTGGCTGGTTTGAAGTCGCGGATGCCCTGGGTCATCAAGAGGCCTTTGACCCGGCTCGAATGCTGGCCACGTTCATTGACCAGCCGAGCCCGTTCCCGGCTGCGACGGCGGTCGTTCTCCTGCTCGAGGTTCGGCACGCGCACAACCCGGCAGACCCGCGGCTCGCCGCGTTCCAGCACCATCAGCGTGCGCAGCAGCGCCGCCGCATCGAGGCGATCCGTCTTGGCCAGGCGTGACCGGCGGTCGACGAGGATGCTGGCCGCATCGAGAACTTGATTGTCGATGCCGCGGTCGCACAGGAAACGATGCAGCCAGAAACCGTCGTAACCGGCCTCGTAGCACGACATCACCTGGACAGGACGCGCCAAGGCGGCCTGCGCCTGTTCGCGCCGGCGTTCAATGAGAGCCATAAGCCCTTCGGTGTCGCCTCCTTGCAGGCGATGCAGGCTGATCTTGTCGGCCGCCGGCGAATGCAGAGCGACAAGCCAGGCCGACTTGCTCAATTCCAGCGCCACGAAAATTGTGGCAGTCTTCTCGTCGATGGGCGGCAGAGCAACGGATGAGAGATTCATGAGACGTCTCCAAGGTTAGGATGTCGGACCCCGAAACCTTACCTGAGTTCCGCGGCCCGTCGCCTCATGGGATCTTTTCCGGATGCCGCCTGCTGATGGGCACGAACGATCGTACTATCGATCATCAGATACTGGCTATCGCGGTCTGCCGTCAGCGCCGCGAACACCCGTTCCCATATGCCGGCATGGCACCAGCGGCTGAACCGGCGATGCACCGTCTTCCACTTGCCATAGCGCTCCGGTAAATCGCGCCAATGTGCACCCGAACGCAAGACCCAGAGGCAACCATTGATAAACATGCGATTATCCGGGCCGGTCCGGCCGGGATCGCCAGCCTTGCCGGGCAACAACGATGCAATTCTCAACCATTGCCCTTGATTCAATTCATACCGCTTCACACCCACACAAAGTCCTTCGTGGTTCAATCCGGCCGCATCTATTGCGTGCAGAAGGCAAAGTTGCCGATCCGCCTCGCTTGACGGTGCGGCTCGCAAACGGCTATCTGGAAGACGACGGTTCCCCGCCCACGAAGCGGAGGGGAATAATAGGGAACACGGTGCGGAAGACCCAATTAGGGACCAAGACCGTGGCTGCCCCCGCAACTGTAAGCGGATTGCCGTTCATCCTCGTGGCACCTCGGCGCCATGCCACTGCGCGACGCGCGGGAAGGCAGATGAACGGCGCATATCCGTAAGCCAGGAGACCTGCCGTCCAGCATCGATCCAACGTCACGGGCGGGGAAGCCCGGAACAGGAGTTTACCATGACGACTATCGGCGCCTTGCTGTGCGTCTTCACGCTGCCTTTCCCGAGACCTGGCGATCCTTCGAGCGGCCTGACGGCTTTTCCGTTTTCAACGCCGCCCTGCGCGGCCTCCTAGCTATTTCGGGGAAATTCCATGAAAATTCATTTGAAACAACCGCTTCGCGCGGGTTTTGTCGCCCTGTGCCTGGCCGCATCGTCCTTCCATGGCCAGGCGAGTGCCGCGGAGACGAGCTATCCGCTGACGCTGCAGAATTGCGGACGTCCGGTCACCTTCGAGGGCGCACCGTCGCGCACGGTCTCGATCGGCCAGAGCAGCACCGAGATCCTCTATCTGCTGGGGCTTGCCGACAAGGTGGTCGGAACCGCGCTCTGGGTCGGGCCGGTGCTGAAGGGTTATGAAGAGGTCAACGCCCGGATAGACCGGCTTGCGGACAACGATCCGAGCTTCGAGAGCGTGCTGGCCAGGAAGCCGGACATCATCGCCGTGCAGTTCCAGTGGCAGGTCGGGCCGGAGGGCGTGGTCGCCAGGCCGGAGCAGTTCGAGGAACTGGGAATTCCGGTCTACACCTCGCCGTCCGATTGCGTCGGCAAGGAAAACTCCGCCGCCAGCGACGGCGTGCGCCATCAGGTCTTCATCATGGATCTGGTCTATCAGGAGATCCGCGAGCTCGCGCAGATCTACAACGTCCAGGACAAGGGCGAAGAGGTCGTCGCCGACCTGAAGAAGCGCGAGGAGGCTGCGCGCTCCAAGGTCGCGTCCGCCCAAGGCAAGCTGTCGGCCGTCTTCTGGTTTTCCAGCGCTGCCGATGCCGATCCCTATGTCGCCGGCAAGAATGGCGCCCCCGGCTACATCATGTCGGCGCTCGGCATCGAAAACATCATCACGACCGACGACGAGTGGCCGACCGTCGGCTGGGAAACGATTGCCACGGCCGATCCGACCATCGTCGTCGCCGGCTCCATGGAGCGCCGCCGCTATCCGCTGGACAGCCTCGAGGCCAAGCTCGATTTCCTGAAGACCGATCCGGTCGCGAGCCTGATGCCGGCGGTGAAGAACGGCCATGTCTTCGACATGGACGCACAGGCGATGAACCCTACGATCCGGACGATCGAGGGCATTGAGGCCCTGGCAGACGCTGTCGCCAAAGCCGGCCTCGCCAAGTGAACCGGACGCTGACATCGGGCGGACGGACGGGCGCGGCTTTTGCCGCGCTCGTCATCCTGCTGCTGGCACTGTGGATGGGGGCGGCAATCGGCGAGACGGCGATCCCGATGGCCACGGTCGCGCAGACGGTGGCGAACCGGCTGTGGAATGCCGGCTATCCGCTGGAGCCGATCGACGAGGGCATCATCTGGAGCTACCGGCTGAGCCGGGCCGTCGTGGCGGCGTCCTGCGGGGCGGCGCTGGCGCTCTCCGGCGCGGTCCTCCAGTCGCTGCTGCGCAATCCGCTCGCCGATCCCTACATCCTCGGAATTTCCGCGGGCGCCTCGACCGGCGCGGTCGGCGTCGCGATCCTGGGCATCGGTGCGGGCGTGCTGACCCTGCCGCTCGGGGCCTTCGTCGGCGCGATCACAGCCTTCGTGCTGGTCAGCATGCTGGCGGTGAAGGCCGGACGCGGCACGGCGGCGATCATCCTCGCCGGCGTCGCGGGCTCGCAGCTCTTCAACGCGCTCACCTCCTTCATCGTCACCAAGGCGGCGACGGCGGAGCAGGCGCGCGGCATCATGTTCTGGCTGCTCGGAAACCTGTCGGGCGTGCGCTGGGCGGATGCCTGGCTGGCCGTTCCGGCGGCACTCGTCGGCCTCGTCGTCTGCCTCTGGCATGCGCGCCCGCTCGACGCCTTCACCTTCGGCGCGGAATCGGCCGCCTCGCTCGGGATCTCGGTGCGACGCACCTATCTTGCACTCGTCGGCGTGTCGGCGATGATGACTGCGGTGATGGTCTCGATCGTCGGCTCCATCGGCTTCGTCGGCCTCGTCATCCCGCATGCGGCGCGGCTCCTGGTGGGCGTGCGCCATGGCGTGCTGCTGCCGGCCGCGGCCCTGACCGGCGCGGTCTTCATGATCCTCGCAGACATCCTGTCGCGCACCATCATTCCCGGCCAGGTCCTGCCGATCGGCGTGATCACGGCGCTCATCGGGGCGCCGGCCTTCGCCTTGATCCTCGCAAAGGGGAGGGCGCGCGCATGAGGCTGGCGGCCAGTCGCGTTTCATGGTCGGCCGGCGGCGGCGACATTCTCAAGGATGTGTCGCTGTCAGTCGAGGCCGGCGAGTTTCTCGGCATCATCGGACCGAACGGCTCGGGAAAGACGAGCCTGATGTCGCTGCTTTCCGGCATCCGCAAGCCCAGGTCGGGAGAGGTTCTGCTGGACGGCGTGCCGATCGGCGCGCTGGGCCGGCGCACGGTCGCGCAGCGGCTGGCGCTGGTCGAACAACAGGCGGAAACCGGCGAGCGCATCACCGCGCGCCAGGCCGTCGAGCTTGGCCGCACGCCCTATCTCGGCCCGCTGTCGCCCTGGTCGCCCGACGACGACCGGATCGTCGATGCGGCGCTGGACAATGTCGACATGGCCGATCTTGCAGGCAGGATCTGGCATACCCTGTCGGGCGGCGAACGCCAGCGGCTGCACATCGCCCGCGCGCTGGCCCAGCAGCCGCGGATTCTCCTCCTCGACGAGCCGACCAACCACCTCGATATCGGCCACCAGATCGGCCTGCTCGACCTGGTGCGGCGTCAGGACCTGACGGTGGTGGCGGCGTTGCACGACCTCAATCACGCCGCCATGTTCTGCGACCGGATCGCCGTGATGCAGGCCGGCCGGCTCGTCGCTTTGGGGCGGCCGCGGGACGTCCTGACCGTGGAGCGCATCCGCGACGTCTTCGGCGTGGATGTTGCAATCGAGCACGAGCCGGACGGCGGCTGCCACATCCGCTTCCGTCCCGGGAGAACGCCGCCGGAGCGGCGTACCGCTCCCGCCGTTGCCCTTGCGACAACGGGAACCTGATGCCGATGGATGCGCGCAACCACCATCTGAAGGAAGATATCCGCGAATACTGGTCGAAGCGGTCGGAGACGTTCGATCTCGCCTTCGGCCACCGCATTCAGCCGGGGCCGGAGCTCGACGCCTGGACAGCCGCAATCCGCGGCGCACTGGGGGAGGCGCCGCGCAGGGTGCTGGAGCTTGCCTGCGGCACCGGGGAGGTGACCAATGTCCTGCTCTCGCTCGGCCATGACGTGATCGCGCTCGATTTCTCCGAAGCGATGCTGAAGGTCGCGCGGGAGAAGCACGCGGGAAACGAAAGGGTTCGCTTCATCCTTGCCGACGCGGAGCGGACGATGGAGCCGGACGAAAGCTACGATGCCATCGTCTGCCGGCATCTCGTCTGGACCCTGACTGAGCCGGAGCAGGCGCTTGCAGACTGGTTCCGGGTGTTGAGACCGGGCGGCCGGCTGCTCGTATTCGACGGGAACTGGGCAAGGCCGACGCCGATCGGACGCCTGGCCCTGCTTGCGGTCAGTGCCGTCGAGCGCTTCGTCGGCCACGACCCGCACTATGACGGGGCGATGAGCGAGCGCCACCAGGCGATCATGGGGCGCCTGCCGTTCGGGGAAGGGCTGACGGCCGAAAGGCTCGTGCCGCTCGTGGAGGCCGCCGGCTTCGGCGATATCCGGCTGATGTCGCATCGCCCGATCGCCGCTGCCCAGCGCCGGACGGCCGATCTTCGCAACAGGCTGCGAACGCTGCTCTATCGCCGCTTCATCCTTGCAGCCTCGCGGCCGTCAGCAACGGGCGGGCGAGCGTGACGAAGCGCGGCATCTGAGACGCATCGGCCGCGTCCCCTTTCCCACGGCACGGAACGAAAGACGCCCCTGGGCATTTCCTTTGGAGGTTTGCGAGGGAACGACGATCCAGATGCAGGAAGATGCCACGCGCGCTGACAATGTGATCGCGAATCCCAGGTGGACGACGCATCGGGGCGGCACGTCGCCGGTCGTCGGCACCGCCATCCACGACGGTCATGCGGTGCGGCCCGATATCCTGCGGAAGATGCGGATTTCGGAGGACGAGCGGCTGCGCGAGGAGGATCCGTTTACGGGTCTGACGATCGGCGACCTGCGAAACCGCATTGTTTTTCACCAGTCCCGCTTCGAGATCGACCTGAACCGTCCTCGCGACGGCGCCGTCTACCTCCGGCCGGAGCAGGCCTGGGGCATCGATGTCTGGCGCGAGCAGCCCTCGCCGGCCATGGTGGCCGAAAGCCTTGCGATCCACGACGCCTACTATGCCATGCTCGAGGCCTATCTTCGCGACATCGAGGAGCAGCACGGGCGTTTCGTCGTGCTCGACATCCACAGCTACAACCACCGCCGGACCGGTCCTGCCGCAGATCCGACAGACCCGGAGAAGGCGCCCGACATCAACATCGGCACCCACTCGATGGATCGCGAGCGCTGGGCGCCTGTCGTCGATGCTTTCATCGATGTCGCCCGCAGTTTCGATTTTCTCGGCAGGCGGCTGGACGTGCGCGAGAACGTGGCGTTCGAGGGGCGCGGCCAGCAGACGCGCTTCATCCACGAGCGCTTTCCCGAGAACGGCTGCGCGCCGGCGGTGGAGTTCAAGAAGATCTTCATGGACGAGTGGACCGGAATGCCCGACCCGCGCGCCGTCGCAGCCCTTCGGGAACTGGTCAACGCGTCGGTGCCGGCGCTGGAAAGGGCGCTGCGGGAGGTTTCATGAACGCGGCGAAAACGGAAGCCAAGGAACGGCCGGCAAGAGAAGGCTTTGCGCTGGACGAGGCACTCGCGGCACTGGAGGCGGGCAAGTCCGTGCGCCAGGAGTTCGCGGGCGGCCGGCTGCATATCGACCGGCCCTTGCCCTTCCTCTGCCTGCATGTGGGCGCTGCCGACACTCACACGGTCGCCCGCGAGATTGCGGCGGCGCATGCGTCCTATCTGCTTGTCGGCTGCGTCGAGGACGCCGTGAAGATCGTTCCGCCCCTTGCGGATGCCCTGCGGCGGCGCTTCGGCACGTTCGTCCTGCTCGACGTCGACGAACTGGAGCGGGATCGGCTTCTGTCGGAGGACGCGCCCTTCCTGCAACCCTTCGAGGTCAGGTTGTCGGCGACGGCTGGCACCTCGGCCACCGCCGCGATGATGGCCTTTGCCGGGGCGGTGGAGGCCTTCAAGGCCCGCTTCCGCACGCCGCGGGTCGAGTGCCGCAAGGCGGAAGACGACCCGTGCGTCCGCTCGCAACTGCTGGGGCTGCACCTGCCGCTCATGACGCTGCGTTTCGCGCCGATCCATCGTTCTCCGGGTTCGGAGATCGTCTATCCCGAACTGCGCCAGCGCATCGTCGACAACTTTCTCGATGCCGGCCTGCAGGCGTTCACGACGTTTCTGACAGAAGAAGGGCTGCCGAAGCCCGCCACCCATCGGGCGTTCGGGCGCAAGGCCTTCATCGATGCCGTGGAGCGCGCCGACCGCGGCATGGACGAGGTCGCTTCCAGCTTCGACTTCCTGCTCGCCGTCACGCCGATCAATGCGAATGCGGCATGGCAGGAATTCAAGGCCGGTGGCTTCGACCGCCCGCCGCGCTTTCTCTATCGACCCCTGGCCCTTCTGGTCGAGCGCGAGAAACGCCGCCTCTATTCGATCTCGCTCGACCGGCTCGAGGACCCCGTCCTTCATCAGCTTTATCGCGAGAAGCGGCAGGAGCTCGACCTGCAACTGACGCTGATCGGGCATCGCGAGACGGTGCGCTTCGTCGAGTTCGGCCGCGCCCTCTATGGCCTGGTCGAGCCGCCGCTGCTCGAAGGCGCCCTCGACGTGCTCGAGCGCACCCGTGGTGCAAGGCGCATGCCCTCGCTTGCGCAGGGGCACGACGAGGCCGTGGATTGCGGGTTCGTGGAGCGCCGCGCCCGGGCGATGATCTCGGATTATCATCGGCGATACGACGGATTTGACGCCGCGATCGAGGTGCGCGACGACGTGCCGGCCGGTCTGATGGTGTCGGGCAGGCGGCTCCTCATTTCGCGACGAACGCGCATGATGCGTCATCGCGTCGAGGCGCTTCTCAGCCACGAGGTGGGCGTCCACCTGCTTACCTACTTCAACGGATCCGCGCAGGGTCTGCGCGTCTTTCGCACCGGTCTTGCGGGGTACGAGGGTATGCAGGAGGGGCTGGCGGTCTTTGCCGAATATCTCGCGGGCGGGTTCACCTCGGAGCGACTGCGGCTGCTGGCTGCGCGCGTGGTCGGCTGCGACCTGATGCTTTCGGGCGCGTCCTTCGTCGAAGCGTTCCGCGTCATGACGGGGGAGCATGAGCTCGATCCTGAAACGGCGTTTGCGCTTCTGCTTCGCGTCTATCGCGGCGGCGGGCTCGCAAAGGATGCCATCTATCTTCGCGGGCTGCTGACGCTGCTGAGCCACCTGAAGGCCGGCGCGGCACTCGATCCGTTCTGGATGGGCAAGATCTCGGCGGCCCACTTCGGCGTGATGGAGGAGTTGGGCGCACGCGGCCTGCTCAAGGCGCCGATCCTGCGGCCGCTCTGCCTGGAAACCGAACGTGGCCGCGAACGCCTTGCCAGGGCGCGCGTCGGCCTGTCCCCCCTTGCCATGCTCGAACCTTGAGGAGAGCACCACATGCGCATCGCCTTTTTCGTCAATTCGATCGAGGGGGAGACCCCGACCTACACCACGACCGGGCTCGCTCTCGCCGCCCTGAGCCGGGGCCACGACATCTGCTACCTTACGCCCGGCGACTTCGTGCTGCGCGCCGATGACAGCCTGAGCGTGCGCGGCCGCACCCTACCTTCCAAGCGCTACAAGAAGGCCGAGAGCCTCCATGCCGCGCTGCAGGGCGAGGAGGCGGCCATCGAGACGATGGACGTCGGCGATATCGACGTCGTGTTCCTGCGCAACGACCCCTCCCTCGATGCAGACACCCGGCCCTGGGCGGCCCATGTGGGGGCCATGTTCGGCCGCCTGGCCGCCGCCCGCGGCGTCGTCGTCGTCAACGACCCAGACGGCCTGTCGCTCGCGCAGAACAAGCTCTACTTCCAGGAGTTCCCGCCGGCGGTTCGGCCGGAGACGCTGATATCGAAGAGCATCGACGAAATCCGCGGCTTCCTCGAGGCGCATCCCAAGGGCGCGATCATGAAGCCGCTGCAGGGTTCCGGCGGCAAGAACGTGTTCAAGATCGGCTCACCCGACGAGACGAACCTCAACCAGATCTTCGAGGCGGTCAGCGGCGAGGGATACCTGATCGCGCAGAACTATCTGCCTGCAGCAACGGAGGGGGATATCCGCCTGTTCCTGATGAACGGCCGGCCTCTCGAGCGGGACGGCAAGTATGCGGCGATCCGCAGAGTTCCCGCGAAAGGCGAGGTGCGGTCCAACATCCACGCCAGCGGCACGGCCGTGGCGGTCGAGATTACGCCGGAGATCCTCGCCATTGCGGAGACGGTCAGGCCCAAGCTCGTGGAGGACGGCATGTTCCTAGTGGGGCTGGATATCGTCGGCGACAAGATCCTCGAGATCAACGTGTTCACGCCCGGCGGGCTGAACATCATGCATGACCTCTACGAGGTCGACTTTGCCGAAACTGTCATCGAGGCACTGGAAAACAAGGTCGCCCTGCGCGACGCCTATGCGGGGGCGATCGCCAACCGGATGCTCGCCACCCTCTAGGGTAACCGGCAGCCGGTCCTCCGCTTGAAGGCGGCCATCCGCGCGGTTCGCGGACTGCCCGAAAGGGAGAGGAAATGGAGGCGTGCTGAGGCCTCGCTTTCGGGGCAGTCGCCCCGTCTTCTCCTCTGCCGCATCTCCGATGCGATATCATTGGATCACGACGCGCCCTTGACGTAAGATACCTCAAACAAAGGGGTTCACGCCTGTGGCGGCATATGCCTTGGCTTTGGGGAGAGCCGTAGGCCGTGCAGATCACGAGAGACCTTCCGGTCCAACTGGAAGCCCCGCCGACGGATAGCGTAATCAAGCCGGCTGGCCAGGATGCAGGCATGCCAGGCGTACGACGCAAGCCTTGATATCGCTGCGTTCGCGGCGACCTGTGGGGGGAGGATTGGGCGTGTTTCTCGATTATTTTGCGCTCGGCGTGCTGCTGTTTACCGTGCTGACACTGTTCTACGGAATCATCGCCATTCACGATATTCCGCACAGGATCGCCAAGTCGCGCAAGCACCCGCATCAGGACGCCATCCATGTCGCCGGCTGGGTCAGCCTGTTCACGCTGCACGCCATCTGGCCCTTCCTCTTCATCTGGGCGACGGTCTATCGCGAGGATCGCGGATGGGGCATCCGCCGGGACGGAAAGCTGCAATCCGAGATCCAGGCGAATGCCGAGGTCGCCCGGCTGCAGGCCCGCGTTGCCGAGCTGGAAGAAAAGCTCGGGCAGAGGGAGATCGCCTGATGGATCTTCTCCTCATCCTGACCTATGCGGCGATCTGCGTGGCGATCTTCAAGATCTTTCGGGTTCCGGTGAACCAGTGGACCGTTTCCACCGCCGTTCTCGGCGGGATCTTCCTGATATCGGCCCTTCTCCTGGTCATGAGCTACAACCATCCCTATTCCGGGGACGGCCGCATCTACTTCACCTCAGCGCCCGTGATCCCGGCCGTTGGCGGCATCGTGGTCGATGTTCCGGTGAAGACGAACGTGCCGCTGAAAAAGGGGGAGGTGCTCTTTCGCATCGACCCGCGCCCCTACCAGTACACGGTGGACCAGAAGAAGGCATCGCTTGCGGAAGCGGAGCAGTCGGTGCTCCAGATGAAGGCCGTGCTCGACGGCGCGGTCTCGCTCGTTACCGGTACGGAGGCATCGCGCGACAGAGCCCAGCAGAGCTACGAGCGCTATCTGGAGATTTTCGAGAGCTCGAAGTCCCGCACCGGCGAGACGGCAGTCTCGGAGCTCGAAGTCGAAAACCGCCGCGGCGCCTATCTGACGGCGCAGGCGGCCGTCGGCACGGCCCAGGCGCAGGCCATGCAAGCGCGGCTCGCCTATGAATCGCAGATCAACGGCATCAATCCCACGGTGGCCCGCCTGCAGGCGGAATTGCGCAACGCGGAATTCGATCTGGACCAGACGACGGTGCGAGCGCCGAGCGACGGCTCTGTGAGCCAGGTGTTCCTGCGTCCGGGCATGATGGCAAATCCCCTGCCGCTGCGTCCGGTCATGGTCTTTATCAGCAGCGAAGAGCGCATCCTTGCCGCCGCCTTTATCCAGAATTCGCTCCAGCGCGTTCGCGTCGGCGACGAGGCTGAAGTGTCGTTCAAGGCCGTTCCCGGCCGGATCTTCAAGGCCAGGGTCGGCAACATCATCGACGTCATGGCGCAGGGGCAGCTGCAGCCCACAGGCGCGCTGATCGATCCCCAGGCGCCGGAACGGCTCAATCCGGGACAGACGCTCGCCGTGATAGACATTCAGGACGACCTCAGCGCCTACCAGTTGCCGGGCGGTGTCGTCGCGGACGTCGCCGTCTACACCGAGCACTGGCATCATGTGGCGATCCTGCGCAAGGTCTTGCTGCGGATGAGCGCCTGGATGAACTTTGTATTCCTCGAGCACTGAAAACGGCCGCGCCCCGCAACCGGCGGCAACCGCTCGGTCTTGTGTGCGAAGTCGGTGACCCGGTGCTTGGCGAGAACAGGCGGAAACGATGAGCAACAGCTTTGGCCTGCCGATGTTCCGAGGACTGTCCGGCTACAGGGTAGCCTGGCTGCGCGGAGATATCTCGGCGGGACTGTCCATTGCGGCGGTCGGCCTGCCGAGCGCGATCGCCTATCCCGCCATCGCCGGCCTTCCACCGGAAACGGGCATCTACGCGAGCATTGCAGCGCCGCTCGCCTATGCCGTCTTCGGCGATTCCCGACGCCTGATCGTCGGTCCCGATGCGGCCACGATGACCGTCCTTGCAGCTGCGATCACGGCCATTGCCGCGGCAATGCCCGCCTCGGCCGGGGTCGACCGGGTAGGGATCGCGGCTGCCCTGGCGATCGGTGTCGGCGTGCTCTGCCTGGCTGCCAGGGTGATGCGCCTCGGCGTGCTCGCGACCTTTCTCTCCCGCCCCATTCTCGTCGGCTTCTTTGCCGGCATTTCGGTGTCGATCCTGATCGGCCAGATCGGTCGCTTCACCGGTGTTAGGATCGAGGCAGACGGGTTGCTCGCTCCGCTGATCGAACTCGTGCAGAAGCGGGCGCTCATCCATTGGCCGACGGTGGCGCTCGCGCTCGCCATGTTCGCGGTACTGCAGGCGGCCAGGGCGCTGCGGTTTCCGGTGCCCGGCCCGGTGGTTGTCGTCGCAGCCGCCGTCGCGATGTCGGCGCTGTTCGATTTCAAGGGAAGGGGGATCGCTGTCGTCGGCGATATTCCCACCGGCTTTCCCACTCTTTCGCTTCCTCCCCTCGCCAGCCTGCCGATTGACGGCCTCCTCCTCGGAGCGGCCTCGGTGTTCCTCGTCAGCTTCGGATCCGGCATCGTCGCGGCGCGCAGCTTCGGTGCCAGGATCGGTGAGGACGTGGACGCCAATCGGGAGCTCGCGGGCCTCGGCAGCGTCAATATCGCCAGCGGGCTCTTCGGCGCCTTCCCCGTCAGCTTTTCGGATTCCCGGACGGCGATCAATCTTTCCGTCGGCGGCCGGTCGCAGCTCGCGGGCGTGGTCTCGGCGCTGGCGCTGATCGCGACGCTGCTCTTCCTCAACGATGCCCTGCGCATCCTGCCGGTGGCGGCGCTGGCGGCGATCCTGGCAGCGGCCGCCATCAGCCTCATCGATATGGCCGAACTGAAACAGATCTGGCGGATCAATCGCGTGGAGTTCGTCTTCGCGCTGATCACCATGTGGGGTGCCATCAGCATGGGTGTCCTCAACGGCGTCGTCATCGCCATCGCCGCCACCCTCGTCTACCTGTTGCGCAACATGATGTACCCGCGCGACGCCTTCCTGGGGCGCATTCCCGGAAGCGATGGCTTCTACAAGCTGCACCGGCGCGCCGAGGCGCAGGCCGTTCCAGGCCTCGTAGTCTGGATGCTGGAGGGCAGCCTGCTGTTCTTCAACACGGACTACGTTCATGATCGCTTGCGCGCCATCATCCTGGAGCTTCCGCAGGGCACACGCTGGTTTATCCTGGATGCAAGCGCCATCACCCAGATGGACAGCACCGCGACCGCGATGATCGACGAGGTCCGGCAGGAATTGAGGGACCAAGACGTCCAGATCGGCCTCGTCGAGGTTCATGCCGAGGCGCGAATCCTCCTGGAGCGGGCCGGCGTGATCGACCGCATCGGTACCGATCGGGTGTTCGACGACCTCGAAGATGTGTTGCAGGCGTTCCGGGTCCACGAAATCGAAAGCAGGCAGCCGCTGGAAGCTAGCGTCAATCCGAGGAGATGAGGCGATGAGCAAGCACAAGGGCGAACGGGCAGCGTCTTCCGCTCCGGCGGAGGACAAGAAGAGCAGGAAGAAGAGCTACGAGAAGCAGATGGCGCGCCTTCAGGTGGAACTGGCGCACCTGCAGGCATGGGTCAAGAAGTCGGGCGCGCGCATTGCCGTCATCTTCGAGGGCCGGGATGCCGCGGGCAAGGGCGGCGTCATCAAGCGCATCACCGAGCGTGTCAGTCCCCGCGTGTTCCGGGTGGTGGCGCTGCCGGCGCCGACCGATCGGGAAAAGACGCAGATGTACATGCAGCGCTACATCGCCCACCTGCCGGCGGGCGGCGAGATCGTCATCTTCGATCGCAGTTGGTACAACCGGGCCGGCGTCGACCGGGTCATGGGGTTCACCACCGAGAAGAAGGCCCGGCGCTTTCTGGAGCTGGCACCGCGCTTCGAGGCGGCGATCGTCGAAAGCGGAACGATCCTGCTGAAGTATTTCCTCACCGTCAGCGAGGCGGAGCAGGAGCGCCGTTTCCACCAGCGTATCGACGACCCCGTGCGGCAATGGAAGCTCAGCCCGATGGATCTCGAATCCTACCGCAAGTGGTGGGACTATACGCGCGCCTATGACGAGATGATCCGCATGACCGACAGTGCGCACGCGCCCTGGTGGATCGTGCCCTCGGACGACAAGAGGCGCGCACGGATCAACTGCATCTCGCATCTGCTCGATTCGATCCCCTACGAGCGCGTGAAGTTCGATGAGCCCGAGCTTGGCAAGCGTCAAAAGCGCCCCGACGACTATGTCGAGGACAAGGCCCCGCGAAAGGTCGTGCCCGAGATCGAGTGGTGATCCCCTTGAGGCCCGCGGGCCCTTTGCGTCACGGTGCTATGGGCGGGTCCCTGGCGATCGGCGCGGGATTCTCGACCGGGGGCGGCGGGCCGTCCGGATGCCGTACCCAGGCGACGATCAGATCGTAGAACACGCTGAGGACGATCGGCCCGAGGAACAGGCCGATCAGGCCATAGGAGATCGTGCCGCCGATCACACCGGTGAGGATCACCAGCATCGGCGTCGACAGGCCGCGCGAGACGAGGATCGGCTTCATGACGTTGTCGATCACTGCGATCGGCACGAGAAGCAGGGTCAGGGCCAGCGCCATCCCGGTCGACATCGACAGCCAGCCCCAGATGATGACGGGCAGCAGCACCAGGCCCGGACCGAGCTGGATGATGCAGAGAATGAGAATGACGAACGTCAAAATGGCGGTGGCGGGCACGTGGAAGCCATAGAGCACCATCCCGGCCAGAAGCGTCTGGAGCAGGGCGACGCCGATGACGCCGCTCGCCACGTTGCGGATCGTCGAGGTGGCGAGCCGGATGAAGCCTACGCCGCGTTCGCCTGCGATCCGGTGAGCGAAGCGGTTGGTGTTCTCCGCCAGCCGCGGCCCGGGCACGAGCAGAAAGCCCGATACGATCACCGAGGCCATGAAGGCCAGAAGGCCCATGCCGATGCTCGCGACCTTGCCGAGGACGGCGCCGCCGGCCTTGATCAGCGTGGGCTGGAAGCGATCGATGGTCTCTGCCAGGTTGCTGGCTGCAAGGGACCAGGCCCGGTACAGGTCCTCGCCGAAAACCGGCCATTCGCGAAGGCCGGCCGGGGGGCTCGGAAGGTGCAGCGTGCCCTTGTCGAGGTTGCGGGCGAGATGCTCCGTGGCCTCGAGAAAGCCGAGGCTCAGGGCCGTGAGCGGTCCCAGGATGAGAGCGAGGTTGAGCGCAGTCAGCGTGATCGCGGCGAGCCGCTTGCTGCCGCCAAGGGCGACGGTGAGCGCCCGGTATGCCGGGAAAAGGGCCACGGCCAGGATCGCCGCCCAGATGATGATGACCAGGAACGGCGCCACCAGCTTCAGCGACCAGTAAGCGAAAAGCCCGACGATGCCGAGCCTGACGAAGTCGGTGATTCTCGTCTCGATTTCACCCGTGCCCTGTTGCCCGGCGGGATTTGGGGCAATGTTCTTGTCCATGCGCCACCTCCGGACGCTTGCCGCGGTCGAGATGCCATCCGCGCTCGCGCCCCCGAGGCGCGGCGTCATGCTGAAACGGGACGCTTGCGATGTTTCAGGCGACCGGCGGTTCCCAGTTCAGGTAGAAGCCGATATCGCCGGGAACGCCGCCGGGGAAATTGATGACCATGGCCTTCAGGTGGTAGCCCTTCGGCTGGGCGTTGGCCTTGAAGGCATCGAAGAGCTCCTTCGCCTTGCCCTGGAGCGTGCTCGGCCAGTCCGGGTCGGCATTGTTGATCGCCCGGCCGCTGTCGCTGCAGAAGTTCGACGGGAAGCTGTAGACCAGCGCCTCCATCTTGCCTTCCTTGACCGCCCGTATGACGACGTTGCGAATGATCGCCCGTTCCTCTTCGCCGACATGCTTGTGGAAGAAGTCGTCGGCGAACTTCGACAGTTCCTCCTGTTGGCGCTTCCTGATCTGGTCCTCCCGGTCCATCTCCGCCATCTGCTGCGTGAGGATGTTCTTGCGCAGGTCATCGGCGCTGGGGACGGCAGGTCTGCCGGTGTCTGCCTTGTCATTCTGGCTCATGGCGCACCTCCTGGAATGTTGATTGGAAAGATGACGCATCCTGATCGCCGGGCCGCCGCGGTATCGGCCCGATATCGCTGCCGGACGGTGCGAAATGATACCAACAATCCCGGCCTGGAGCGAGTACGTCGAACGAGGTGCTTGCGGCCAACTTCCGACCCCGTATCCTGCTGTTCGGTGCAAAGAGGCGACAGGGAATGCAGGAGCAGGGTGCCGCGGCCATGGGGAACGACAGTAAGGGCGGCGACTGGGTCATCGCCGTGCCGGTCGTGGCTGCACTTGCCCTGCTCGGCGACCGGGACGTGCTCGACCGGGCGGAGCGGCGGCAGGTCGCAGGCTTCGTCCGCGACGAGGACAGGCACCGCTGCAGGGCCGCGCACCTGCTGGCGCGCGCGGCGATCGGGGCATCCACGGTTCGCGACCCCGCAGGCCTCGCGTTCCGGCGGGAGCCGAACGGCAAGCCGGCTCTCGTCGATGTGCCGGGCGTGGACGTCAACCTGTCCCACAGCGGCGACTGGATCGCCGTCGGTATGTCCGGTTCCGGACGGGTCGGCGTCGATGTGGAGGCTGACAGGCCGGAAGCGTTCTGGCGCGAGATCGTCGCGTCTTTCCTGTCCCCGGAGGAGGTTTTGAAAACGACGCCGCCCGGCACGGTCGAGTTCCTGAAACTGTGGACGGCCAAGGAGGCGGCCGTGAAGGCGGAAGGCAGCGGTCTGTCGATCGCGCCCGACCGGATCACCGTGGAGCGCCGGCCGGATGGATTCCGTGTCGGCCTTCCCTCGGGCACATACGATGGATGCTGGCTGCGTCTCGACGACGGCCACATGCTCGCGGTAGCGACGGACGGGGCGCCCTTGTGGCTCATTCGGTGCCGCGATCCGGACGATTTGCGACAGGCCCTGCATGGCCTTGCCGGTCTCGCCACGAATTCATAGTGAAATGCCGGCGTGGTCGCCTGAAAGCTCCGCAGCGAGGGTCCGATCAGGCGGCCTTCACGTCTGCCTGGCGCAGGGCATCAGGCTTGCCGTAGAGCCCGATGTTCGCGTCGCCCCACGTCTTCAAGGCCAGCAGGACAGGCTCCATGCTCCGCCCCAGCGGCGAGAGGCTGTATTCCACCTTCGGCGGAACCTGGGCGTAGACCTTGCGATCGACGAGGCCGTCTTGCTCGAGTTCGCGCAACTGATTGGTCAGCATGCGCTGAGTGACGCCGGGAATTTGCCGGCGGATCTCGTTGAACCGGAGTGTGCCGCCCAGCAGGTGAAACAGGATCACCGACTTCCACTTGCCGTCTATGAGCCCGATCGCCACCTCGACCGAGCAACCCGGACTGCAATCGAAGCGGCTGTGGCGGACCTTGGCCATGACAGTATCCTTTTGTGCACTATAGGCTTTATTTGTGCGTATTGCGTCCAGACGAACATAATCCCATCCTTGTGGCATATCAACTTGTCTCAAGGAGAATGTCATGAAAGCCGTTGCCTACAAGACCGCAGGAGATCTGGACCGGTCGGACGCGCTGGTGGATGTGGAACTGGAACGGCCGGCTGCCGCGGGCAGGGACATCCTGGTCGAGGTCTCCGCCGTTTCCGTCAATCCGGTCGATTACAAGATCAGGAAGGGGGTCTCGGCCGAGCCCGGCCAGTGGAAGGTTCTGGGCTGGGACGCGGTCGGCCGCGTGGTCGAGGTCGGCGAGAACGTCCAGTCGTTCGAGCCGGGCGATCGCGTCTTCTATGCCGGTTCGCTGATCCGCCAGGGCGCGAACAGCCAGTTTCACCTGGTCGACGAGCGGATCGTCGGGCACGCGCCGAAGACGCTTTCCGACGCCGAGGCGGCTGCGTTGCCGCTGACCGCGATCACGGCCTGGGAGATGTTGTTCGATCGGCTCGATATCCGCAGGCCGGTTGCCGGTGCCGCCAGGTCCATTCTCATCGTCGGCGGTGCCGGCGGTGTCGGCTCGATCGCGATCCAGCTGGTGCGGGCTCTAACCCACCTGACCGTGATCACCACGGCGTCGCGGCCGGAGACGCGGGACTGGGTTCTGGAACTCGGCGCCCACCACGTGATCGATCACGGCAAGCCGCTGGCCGACCAGGTGGAGGCGCTCGGCATCGGCGCGCCATCCTACGTGTTCTCCACGACCGAGACGCATCGCCATCTCGCCGAGATCGTCAAGCTGATCGCGCCGCAGGGGCGCTTCGGCCTGATCGACGATCCGCAGAGCCTCGACGTCACCGGCTTCAAGCGGAAGGCGGTTTCCATCCACTGGGAGCTGATGTTCACGCGGTCGATCTTCGAGACCGCCGACATGGACGAGCAGGGCAAGCTGCTCAACGCGGTCGCACGCCTCGTCGATGAAGGACAGGTGAGGACGACAGTGACTGAGGTGCTGAAACCGATCAATGCCGCCAACCTCAAGCAGGCGCATGCCGTTCTGGAAAGCGGCAAGGCCAGGGGCAAGATCGTTCTGGAGGGCTTCTGACCGCACCGGGCAGGGCGAGGCGAGCGTGCGCTCGCCCTGCGGGCCGCATCACACAAGACGGCGTGCTGTGAGGCCGCTGGCGCGCATTGCTGAGGTCTCCGTGATAGCGTAGGCTGTCCCTGTGGAGGCGTCGGTCCTTCACGGGGGCCGGCACGCCGCACGTGTGGGCATGAGGGCATGGGCCGCTGACGCGGCCGCATAGCGTTGCAGATCGTCAAGTGAGACAACACGGGCGGATTACCAGCCATTCGCGCACCTCCGGTGCAGGCGGCATGGCTGTCGGCGATCGGTCGAGCGCCATGTGCGGGCTCTCGCATGCACCGGGAGATTGTCCGCCGCAGGGTCTGGTTGGGAGCAACGGGGGTTGGCCATGACCACGCAACAGAAGCCACCGCTGTCACTTTTCGAGGCCATCGTCCCGATCGCGAGCCTCATCGTCCTCGTGGGGCTGTCCTTCTTTCTCTTCGGCGACGAGGGAGCCTCCGGTCCGAACCAGGTCGCGCTCGTGGTTGCGACCATGATCGCGGTCGCGGTGGCGCGCCGCCGTGGCTATTCGCTCCATGAACTCGGGGAAGCAGCCTCTGCCAGCGTCGCGTCCGGCATCGGCGCGATATTCATCCTCCTCGCCGTCGGTGCCCTCATCGGCACCTGGGCGCTCAGCGGCACGCTGATCGCCATGGTCTACTACGGGCTGCAACTGCTGAACCCGAATTTCTTCTATATGAGCGCGGCCGTCATCTGCGCCGTCATCTCTTTCGGCATCGGCAGTTCCTGGACGGTTGCGGGCACCATCGGCATCGGTCTTGTCGGCATCGCCGTGAACATGGGGCTCGATCCGGCAATCACGGCCGCGGCGATCATCTCGGGCGCCTATTTCGGCGACACCACCTCGCCGCTGTCGGATTCGGCGAACCTGGCCGCGGGGGTGGCGGGGGTCGATCTCTACGACCATGTGCGCGAGACGCTGCTGACCTCGATCCCTGCGCTGTTGATCGCGCTCGCCGTCTTCTGGTTTTTCGGCCGTGCCGGCGAACTTGACGCAAGTGACAAAGTCTCGGCGATCGAAGGCGCTTTCAACGTTTCGCCACTGCTGTTCATCCCCCTGGCGGTGGTCGTGGTGCTGGCGCTGTTCAGGCTGCCGCCGTTCACGACCATCTTCATCGGCGCGCTGGCCGGCGGCGTCCTGGCCGTCGCCATGGCCCCGGACCGCGTGGCAGCCTTTGCCGATCCCGGCCGGTCCGTTCCGTATTGGCTTGCCCAGATCAAGGGCGTGTGGCTGGCGCTGGCCGGCGGATACGTGTCTTCCAGCGGACACCCGGCGCTCGATGTCCTGGCGACACGCGGCGGAATGTCGAGCATGCTCGACACGATCTGGCTCGTGATCACCGCCTTTGCTTTCGGTGGGGTCGTCGAAAAGGCGGGGATGATACAGCGCCTGGTGGAGCCGGTCATCAGCAGGGTGAAATCGGTGGGAGGGCTCGTCTCGGCGCTTGTGGCATCGATCTTCGCCACCAATATCGCGACGGCCGACCAGTACCTGGCGATTGTCCTGCCGGCGCGGATGTTCAAGCGGGCGTTCGAGGCCCGCGGCCTCTCGCCGATCGTGCTGTCGCGTTCCGTAGGCTCCGCGGCGACGCCCACCTCTGCCCTGATCCCCTGGAACAGCTGCGGCGCCTACATGTCGGCGACGCTCGGCGTCTCCACCTTCCATTATTTTCCCTATGCCGTCTTCAGCATCGTCAGCCCGTTGATCGCCGTCGCCGTGGCCTTCGCCGGGATCAGGACCTTTCGAAACATGACCGCTGCCGACTAAGCGCCCGAGATATATGAATAACCTGACCCATCTTATAGTTGAAACGCACCGAATTACCGGCTAGTCTTCAAATCAGGATGGGGAGACAAAGTCGCGGATGTGTTGTCGTCGCGGCTACAGCAAGACTATTTCAGTCGTGTCGATCTCCGTTCAAGGAATGATCGAAAGCAGCAGTGCATAGCATAAGTTCCACCCGAAAGGGCGATTCTTCAACCATGGAGTGTCGATATTGTCTCACGCGAATAGCAGCCTTCCCTTGATGTTTCGGTCCTCAACGCAGGTTTGGGCCAGCGCCCGCTGACGCCGACCTGGCGGCAGAGCCCTGCCGTTCGGACGCTACGCATCAACAATTGTTCTCAACCAGTAAAAGAGGGGAAAGCGCTTTCCGCCTTGATGCCCGGTGTCACTCGCAATGACCGCCGAGTCCTCCGCGCATCTTCACCTCAAGACGAAGTTGGACGTCGTGCGAATGGGAGTTCTGTTATGAGTACAGACAATGGAGTGAGCATTTCGCCAGCCTTCGATCCCGGTTTCAACCCTGGTGTCCTGCATTCACGCCTGCTCCGCGCCGGCATGGTTTCGCCGCCGCCCGTCGGCACTGCAACGCCGCCGTCGGTCGCCACCTATACCTTCTCCACCGATGACCTGCCGGTCGCCGAGCGCTTCGATGCCTGGCGCGGCTCCTTTGCGCCGATGCTCGACGTGACGCAGGATGCGCGGACGGATTTCCAGGGCAGCCAGATCCTCTGGGACCTGGGCGGGCTCGGCTTCTCGCGCATCAAGACGGGGGCGTTGCGCTTTTCCAGCTACCCGGGCCATGTCCGGTGCCATCCGCTCGACCACTGGGTGATGACCTTGCTGCTCAGCGGGCAGTGCACCACGACGACGGAGCGTGCAACCTTCCAGGGGCGGCCCGGCATCGTCCAGATTCACTCGCTCGGGCAGCCGTACCACGGCACGGTGTCCGACAGCGAGATGCTGATGCTCTGGGTGCCCCGCGATTTCTGCCGCGACATGGCACGGATCCTGGACGCGGCGGAGTTCACGACGCTGGACACGGCCATGGGGCGCATGTTCACCAGCTTCATGATCGGTCTCGCCCATCAGCTGACCTGCATGCGGGTCGATGAACTGCCGAGGCTGATGTCGGCCACCCGCGACATGATACTGGCCTGCGTGGCCCCGCCCGGCGACAGCCGGGAGGAGGAAGGCGATGCGATTTCGGGCGGCCTGCAGGAGCGGGCGCGGCAGTTCGTGCAGATAAATCTGTTCAATCCGCGGCTGAGCGCCAAGCTTCTGATGCGCGAACTGGCGGTCTCGCGCACCCGCCTCTATCGCCTGTTCGAACCGGCGGGCGGCGTCAATCGCTACATCCAGCACAGGCGCCTGCTCGACGCCCATTCCGCACTGGCGAACCCGAGCGAGCAGCGCCGCATTCTCGAGATCGCCGAGCAGCGCTGCTTCGACAGCGCCGATTTCAGCCGGGCCTTCAAGCGCGAATTCGGCTACAGCCCCAGCGAGGTTCGCAAGGGCCAGCGGATCGGGTCGCCCAATTATGCCGATGCAAATCTGGCCAGTCTTCCGCCGGAAGAGCGGCTCGGCGCGCTCCTGTGGCGGCTGCAGAACGGGGCGAAATCCGAAACCGCCCCCTGTGCGGTTTCCTGAGGCGGGCGGCATCGCCGCACTCCGGGCGCTTCCGGATTGCGATCCATGCCGGCGAATGGATCGCCGGCACATCCCCGAACTTTCCCACGTTCCGGCATGACACTCATGCGGATGCCGGCGCCGGCTCCCGTTCGTCGGCGGGCACCGGTTCTGCCTTGGCTTCCGGCGGCACGCGGAACCAGACCACATAGAGGGCCGGAAGGAAGATCAGCGTCAGCACCGCCGCCACGATCAGGCCGCCAATCACCGTGAAGGCGAGCGGCTTCCAGAAGGGATCGCGCACGATCGGCAGCATGCCGAGAATGGTCGAGCCGGCGGTCAGGAAGATGGGGCGAACGCGGTTGGCCGTCGCATCGATGACGCTTTGCCAGGTCTTGCCCTTTTCCTCGATCCGCTTGTCGATCTGGTCGATCAGCACGACCGAGTTGCGGATGATCATGCCGATGAGCGCGATCATGCCGAGCACGGCGATGAAGCCGACCGGCGTATTGGTGATCAGCATGATCGCCACCACGCCGATGAGCCCGAGAGGCACGACGCTGAACACCAGGAGCAGGCGATTGACGCTCTGCAGCTGGAACATCAGGATGACGACCATGATGATCGCCATGACCGGGAGCATCTCGGTCACCGAGGCCATGCCGGTCTCGGCACCCTCGACCGCTCCGCCGATCTCGATGCTGAAGCCCGGGTTGTCCCGGCGCAACTGCTCGATCCGGGGCTCGGCTTCCTCGACGGCGGATGCAGCCAGGACGCCCTCGGTCATGTCGGCCTGGACGGTGATGGTGGCGACGCGGTCATGCCGCCATATCAGCGGCTGGGTGGTCCGGTACTCGATCGTGGCGATGCTTGCCAGCGGCACGGTGCGGTTCGGGCCGATCGGGATCTGTAGGGACCGCAGCGTCTCGATGTTGGCGCGCTCCTCCGGCGCCGACCGCGCGACCACGTTGACGAGGTAGATCGCATCCCGAACCTGCGTTATCGGCAGGCCGGACGTGGTGGCGAAGAGCGATTGCGCGATCGCCGACGAGTTCAACCCGACGAGGCGGGCGCGGTCCTGGTCGACCTCGATGACGATCTTGCGGATCGGCTCGTTCCAGTCGAGGTTCGGGTTGATGACGCCGCGGACGTCGCCCAGCACGTCGGCCACCTTCCAGGCCAGGTCGCGCACGCCCGAGACATCGGGGCCGCCGACGCGATACTGGACCGGCCAGCCGACCGGGGGTCCCATCTCGAGCGGCGACAGCCGGGCGACGACGTTGGGGAACTTCTCGTCCAGCTCCGTCTGCAGCCGCGCCTGCAGGGCGTCACGCCCTTCGACGCTGCTGGCGATGATGACCGCCTGCGCACGGAACGGAGCGGGCGGCTGGATGTCCATCGGCAGGTAGAAGCGGATGGCATCGGAGCCGACATAGAAGCTCCAGTCGACCACGTCTTCATCGCCGGCGAGGATCTCCTCGACCTGTCGCGCGGCGGCCTCGGTGGCATGGATGGAGGCGTTCTGCGGCAGCACGAGTTGCAGCATCAGTTCCGGACGGTCGGACGGCGGGAAGAACTCCCTGTTCATCAGCCCCGAAGCCAGCAGCGAGACGACGAACAGCCCGACGGTTGCGGCGATCACGACAAGGCGCATCCGCACGCACGTGTGCAGCAGGCGGCGGAAGGTGCCGATCAGCGCACTCTCCGGCTTTCTGTCGGTCGCCGTTCCCGACTTCAGCACCGCAAGCCCGATGATCGGCATCAGCAGCACCGCGATCAGCCATGAAATGATCAGCGCATAGGCGATGACGAGGAAGAGCGAACGGGCGTATTCGCCGGAAACGCTCTGGGCGAAGCCGACCGGGATGAAGCCCGCGATGGTCACGAGCGTGCCGGCGAGCATCGGGAAGGCGGTGGAGGTGTAGGCGAAGGATGCCGCCTGGACGCGTTCCATCCCTTCCTCGAGCTTGGCCAGCATGATCTCGACGGCGACCATGGCGTCGTCGATCATCAGCGTCAGCGCAATGATGAGGGCGCCGAGAGAGACGCGCTGCAGCGCGATCCCCGTCATCTCCATCATCAGGAAGGTCATCGCCATCACGAGCGGGATGGAGACGGCGACCACGAGACCGGCGCGCAGGCCGAGCGCCACGAGGCTGCAGCCGAGCACGATCAGGATCGCCTGCAAAAGCGAAATGGTGAAGCCGCGGATCGCGTTGCTGACGACGGCCGGCTGGCTTGCGACCTGCACCATTTCGATGCCGATCGGCAGGTCGTTCTGGAAACGCGTCATCACAGTGTCGATGTTGCGGCCGAGCGCCAGGATGTCGCCGCCGCTCGCCATGGATACGGCGATGCCGAGCGCCGGCTTGCCCTTGATGCGGAACATCGGCTGCGGCGGGTCGACCGTGCCGCGCACGACGCTGGCGATGTCGCCCAGCCGAACGAAGCCGGACGAGGTCGGGATGTTCAGGTTGCGGATGTCGTTTTCGTCCTTGAGGTCGCCGGAGACCTCGAGCACGGTGCGGTCGGCGTCGGTCGTCACCGTGCCGGCGGGCAGGACGGCATTCTGCGCCTGGATCGTGCTGATGATGGTCGCGCTGCTGAGCCCGATGCTCGCCAGCCGCTGCGTCGAGAATTCGATGAAGATCGTCTCGTCCTGGGTGCCGAGCATCTCGACCTTGCCGAGGTTCTCGACCTGCAGGAGGCGATTTCGCGCCTCATAGGCCCAGTCGCGTAACTCCCGGTCGCTGAAATCCTCGGAGGTCAATCCGTAGATGATGCCGAAGGTGTCGCCGAATTCATCGTTGAAGAACGGGCCGGCGACGCCGGGTGGCAGCGTGTGGCGGATGTCGCCCACCTTCTTGCGGACTTGGTACCAGACCTCCGCGACCTCGGCCGGCGGCGTCGAGTCCTCCAGCACAACGTAGATGACGGACTGACCCGCTGTCGTCAGGCTGCGCAGCGAATAGAAGAACGGCACCTGCTGGAGCGTGCGTTCCAGGCGATCGGTCACCTGGTCGCTCTGCTGCTCGATCGTCGCGCCGGGCCAGGCCGCGCTGACGAGCATGGTCTTGACCGTGAAATCGGGATCCTCGCTGCGGCCGAGGTTCCAGAAGGACAGGGCGCCCGCAATCGCGCCGAGAAGCATGAGGAAGACGATCAGGCCCTGGCGCTTGATCGCCCATTCGGAGAGATTGAAGCCGCCGCTCATTGAAGGCTTCCTTCGAGCAGGCGGACCGCCATGCCCGGCCGCAATTGCTGTGCGCCGGCGACGATGACGTGGTCGCCGGCGGCGATGCCCTTGGTGACCAGGAAGTCCTGCGTCTCGAACCGAAGGACCGTGACCGGCACGAGCTTGGTCGTGCTGTTGCCGGGATCGACGATCCAGACTGCCGAGCCGCTGCCCTGGTTGAACAGGGCGGTCATCGGCAGGCGGGCGACGGGATCTCCGGCCAGCCGGACGCTGCCGCGTACAGCACTGCCGAAGCGGAAGTCCTCCGGCGGGTTGTCCAGGGCGACGCGGACGGTGAAGTTGCGGGTGATCGGATCGGCCACCGGCGAGATCTCGCGCACGCGGCCGCCCGTCGTGCTCTGTGGATTGCTGAGGAGGCGGACCTCGATGCGCATGTCGCGGCTGGCGGCCTGGATCGCGCTCTCGGGCACCTGGAAGACGGCGTCCTTCTCCTCCATCCGTGCGACCCGGACCACCATCTGGCCGCCGCCGACGATCTGCCCGATCTCGGCGCCGACGGCGGTGACGACGCCGTCCGCATTGGCCATCACCGTGCGGTTGTCGAGATTGTTGTTGGCAACGCGCAGTGCCGCGTCCGCCGCATCCACGCTCGCCTGCGCCGTGGTCGCCTGGGCGATTGCGGCGTCGAGCGCCTGCCGCGTGGCCGTCCGCGGATAGAGGGACTGCAGCCGGTCGCGGTTCTGGGCGGCGTTCTCCAGGTTTGCCCGGGCGGCGAAGGTGTTGGCCTCAGCCTTGCGGACGGCATCCTGCTGGTCTTCGCTGTCGAGCCGGGCGAGCACGTCTCCGGTCTTGACGAGATTGCCGACATCGACCGTGCGTTCGCGCACCTCTCCGCCCTGGCGGAAGCTGAAATTTGTTTCGAACCTGGGTTGGACCTCGCCGACCAGTGAACCGAAGGTGTCGTCCGGGTTGAAGGAAACGGTGACCGTCTTGACCGGCCGCGGCGGCAGTTCCGCCTGCTCGTCCTCGCCCTGGCAGCCGGAAACGAGGAGCAATGCTGCGGCCAGGCTCAGGCCGCGCAGGATGACTTTTCTCGATGCGGAAAGCGTGCGCGTCATGGGAACCTCGTCTGGACGGAAAAGGTGCTGCGCGCGGCCGCCCGCGCGCACGCTCTGGCTGGTGCCGTCAGTAGTCGACCGGGTCGCGGGTGATCGGGCAGGTCATGCAATGCCCGCCGCCGCGCCCGCGGCCGAGCTCGGCCCCGGTGATGGTGATCACCTCGATGCCTTCCTTGCGCAGCAGCGTGTTGGTGTAGGTGTTGCGGTCATAGGCGTAGACGACGCCCGGCGCGGCGCAGACGAGGTTGGCGCCGCTGTCCCATTGGGTGCGCTCGCGCATGTAGTCGTTGCCACCGGTTTCCACCACGCGCATCTTCTTCAGGGCGAGCGAGTCGCGCACCGTCTCGACGAAGGTGCCCTTGTCCTTGTGGAGTTCGACCCCGCCCTTGCCGTCGGGGCGATAGGAGAAGGCCTCGATGCCGTTGACGATATCGGGATAGAGCAGCACGCAGTCCCGGTCAGCGAAGGTGAAAACGGTATCGAGATGCATGGCCGCGCGCAGCTTTGGCATGGCGGCGACGATGACACGCTCGGCGGCGCCCTTCTCGAACAGCGCGGCTGCGACCTGGCTGATCGCCTGGCGCGATGTGCGCTCGCTCATGCCGATCAGGACATTGCCCTTGCCGATCGGCATGACGTCGCCGCCCTCGATCGTTGCAAGGCCCCAGTCCTTGGTCGGGTCGCCCCACCAGATGTTGACCTTGCCGGCGAAGTCGGGGTGGAACTTGTAGATCGAGCTCGTGAGGATGGTCTCCTCGTGCCGGGCCGGCCAGTAGAGCGAGTTCAGCGTCACGCCGCCATAGATCCAGCAGGTGGTGTCACGCGTATAGAGCGTGTTCGGCAGCGGCGGCAGCAGGTATTCGTTGACGCCGGCCGCATCGCGGATCAGCGCCAGTTGCTCGCCGCCGATGGCTTCGGGAAACTCGAAGGTCGACAGCCCGCCGATCAGCGTCTCGGCGAGTTCGCGGTTCGACAGGCCCTCGAGGTAGGAACGAACCTCGTCGATGAGGCCGAGGCCGATCTGGTTCGCAACGATCTGGTTGTCGAGGATCCATTTCTTGGCCTCGGGGATCGCCACCGTCTCCGCGAGAAGGTTGTGCATCTCCACGACCTCGATGCCGCGGTCGCGCATCTTGGTCATGAAATCGAAATGGTCGCGCTTGGCGTTGTCGACCCACAGCACGTCGTCGAAGAGAAGCGCGTCGCAATTGGAAGGCGTGAGGCGCTGGTGCGCGCGGCCGGGGGCACAAACCATGACCTTGCGCAACTGGCCTACTTCGGAATGAACGCCGAACGGGGTATCTGTTGTCATGACGTTTCTGCCTTTCTGTTCAGGGTGTGATGATGCCGGTCAGCAGGCCGTAGGCCCCGATCAGGCCGGCGATCAGCGTGATTGCGAACACGATCAGTTCGGTGGGGGTGAACAGTTGCAAATTCTGTTCGCGCCGCGCCCAGAAGTAGAGAATGGTGCCGGGCACGAACAGCACGGCGACGAGCAGCACGTATTTCAGCCCGGCGGCAGCGAACATGAAGATCGTGTAGACGACCGCGATCCAGGCGAAGACCTGGTCACGGCCGCGCTTCTCGGGCGTGGTCTCGTAGCCCACGCCGCTGCGGGCGAGCAGGACGCCGTAGCCGGCGACCAGCAGGTAGGGCAGCAGCGCGGTGACGCTCGTCATGTCGAGCATGAAATTGAACGCGTCCCGCGACCAGTAGGTGGAGATCACGAACAGCGACACGACGATATTGGTCAGCCACAGGGCATTGGCCGGAACCCGGTTCCCGTTCTGCGCGGCGAAGAGCTTCGGCATGTCCTGGGACTTGGCTGCTGCGAAGAGGACTTCGGCGCAGATCAGCGACCAGGCGAGATAGGCGCCCAATACCGACACCAGGACGCCGATGGAGATGAAGACGGCGCCCCAATGGCCGACGACCGCCTCGAGCACGGTGGCGAGCGAAGGTTGCTGGAGCGCTGCAATCTGCGCCTGCGGCAGCGCCGCATAGGGCAGAAGCGTGACCGCGACCATCAGGCCGGTGACGCCGACGAAGCCCAGAATCGTCGCCTTGCCGACATCCGAGCGCTCCTTGGCAAAGCGCGAATAGACGCTCGCGCCCTCGATTCCGAGGAAGACGAACACGGTGATCAGCATGGTGTCGCGCACCTGTGCGATCAACGATTTCTCTGGCATGCCCGGGCCGCCGAAGAAGTTCTCGGAGAATTGCGCATAGTTGAAGACGAAGACCAGCGCCAGGATGAAGACGATGATCGGAACGATCTTGGCGATCGTGACGATGGTGTTGATGAACGCCGCCTGCTCGACACCGCGAAGGATCATGAAATGGAAAATCCAGATGCCGATCAGCGACACGATGATCGCAATAGTGCTGCTTCCGTCGCCGAAGAGATCGGGAAAGAAGCGCCCGAGCGTCGAGCCGATCAGCACCCAGTAGAAGACGTTGCCGAGGCAACTGCCGAGCCAATATCCGAAGGCCGACAGGAAGCCTACGTAGTTGCCGAAGCCGGCCTTGGCATAGGCGAAAACGCCCGAATCGAGATCTGGACGTTTCTCCGCGAGCGCCTGGAAGACGCGCGCCAGCATGTACATGCCAGTGCCCGCGATCGCCCAGGCGATCATGGCGCCGAACGGGCCGGTGGCGGCGCCGAAGCGGCCGGGCAGGTTGAAAATGCCCGCGCCGACCATGGATCCCACGACCATGGCCGTGAGTGCGAACAGCGAGAGTTTCTGCGTCGATTGCGAAGCCATCGTTTCCCCCGATAAGTGCCTCAATTTTCCCGATGATTCTCGCTCGGGACCGGTGGCACCTGTTGAAATTATTATGCGCAATATCAACCACTGTGATGAGCACAGAATCCCAAAACTATGCTGTGCGTTCAGAATTGCCGGGCCGCACAAAAAGAGCACGGAGAGTATGCGGGCTATGACTATACGCCTGGTACGGCGATTTATTTCGTTTGCTCACGTCCGCGGGATGCAGCCGCGGGCGGTCATGTCTCAGACGGCGATGCCGCCGGTTACGATCGAATAGATCCCGACGCAGGCGCCGAGCGCGGCAAGCACGAACAGGGCCAGTTCGGGGAAGGTGAAGATGCGCTTTCCCTGTTCGCGGCGCGCTATGATGTAGAGGATCGTACCAGGGCCATAGATGACGGTGGTGAGCAGCAAATGCTGGGCGCCGGCCGCGTAGATCAGCCCGGCCGTATAGACCGCGGCAATGGCCGCCTGCGCCAGATCGGTGCGCCGGGCAGCCGGATCCCGGCCGTAGGTCTCGCCGCTGAAGGCGAGCTTTGCGCCATAGGCCGCGACGAGAAAATAGGGGATCAGGATCATCGAGCTCGTCAGCTCGAGCGCCAGGCGAAAGGCGTACTGGGTGAACAGCGTAAGGATCAAGAAGATCTGGACCGCGATGTTCGTCAGCCAGAGCGCGTTCGATGGAACACCCTGGCTGTTCTCGTGGCTGAGGAAGCGCGGCATCGTCTGGTATTTCGAGGCGGAGTAGAGGATTTCGGCGGCGAGCAGAACCCAGGAAAGATAGGCGCCGGCCACCGAGATCAGCAAGCCGACGCTGACGAAGACGGCACCCCATGGCCCCACCACCGCTTGCAGCACGCCCGCCATGGAGGGATTGCGCAAGGCGGCGAGATCCGGCCGCAGCAGCACGCCATAGGACAGGATCGTCACCAGAACCAGCAGGCAGAGTACGCCGAGGAAGCCCAGGACTGTGGCGATGCCGACATCGTTGCGGTTGTTGGCGTAGCGCGAGTAGACGCTGGCGCCTTCGATGCCGACGAACACAAATACCGTCACCAGCATGGTCGCGCGGACCTGGCCCGCGACCGTCGCAAAGCTGACCTCCTCCCCGCCCCAGAAATTGGCCGCGAAGACGTCGGCCTTGAAGCCGAGGCCGACGAAGACGATGAAGAGCAGGATCGGGATGATCTTGGCGAAGGTGACGATGGTGTTCAGCGCTGCCGCCTCGCGGATGCCCCGCAGGATCAGGGTATGCATGAGCCACAGCAGGACCGAGGAGATGGCAATGGCGGGAACCGTGTTTCCATCGCCGAAGACAGGGAAGAACAGCCCGAGCGTCGACTTGATCAGGATGAAGTACGATACGTTGCCGAGCAGGGCAGCCGACCAGTAGCCGAGTGCGGAGAGGAAGCCGGGATAGTCGCCGAAACCGGCCTTGGCGTAGGCATAGATGCCGGCGTCGAGATCGGGCTTGCGCCGCGACAGCGTCTGGAAGACGAAGGCCAGCATCAGCATGCCGACGCCCGCTATCGTCCAGGCGATCAGTGCGCCGAAGGGGCCGGTCGCCCGTCCGAACGCCTGCGGCAACGAGAAGATGCCGGCGCCGACCATCGAGCCGACCACCATCGCCGTCAGTGTCCACAACGAGAATTTCTGCGGCGAACCCGGCGCCATGCAATTCAATCCCTGACTGCAACCAAGTGATTCTGAAACTGTTTTGGCGATCCTGCAACATCGATCACGCGGTGTAATTGGCTGAGGGTCCCGCAGAATTGGCCTGGAGTCTCACATGGCCGATACAGGCGCGACCGTTGTGTCCGCAGGCCGGCCGTTCGACGGCCCTGGAACGGCGGATCCGTCACATCGCGCACCACCCCAGTTGCCGAGCGGCCGGCGGGATGCTCTAAGGTTTTGGTGTGACCAGAAGCCGGGCCCGATGATACCAGCAAACCGCGCGCTTGCATTTCTCCTGATTGTCTCCGCGCTGGCCGGCTGCGGCGGGCCGCGGGCCGTCACCGGCCTGCCGGGCAGCGCAACGGGCGGGGCCTCATCGGCCGTCGTGCCGATCTACCTGGCAACGTCGCGCGAGCGGTCGGATAATCCCGCCTTGCCCTATTCCGCCGGGCGTTCGCAGGAGCTGGCCTTTGCGGAGTTCGACATCGGCATCCCCGCGGGCCACAGGCCGGGCCGTGTCGAGACGAGCGGCCGCGTTCCCGATCCCGCCCGCCACTTCACCGCGCTGGCCTACGCGCCCATCGCCGACCGCCGGGCGTTCATCGATGCGCTGGACGCGGCCCTGGAAAAGCGCAAGCCCGAAAGTCGCGAGATCTTCATCTTCGTCCACGGCTACAACAACAATATCGCCGAGAGCCTGTTCCGCAACGCGCAGCTCACCCACGACTACGAGATGGGGTCTGTTTCCGTGCACTACGCCTGGCCGTCGGGCGCTTCCATTCCGCTCTACGTGTTCGATCGAGACAGCGCCATCGTCGGCCGCGTCGGGCTTGCCGAGACGATCGAGATCGCCGCCCAGACGAAGGCGACCAGGATCGTGCTTCTCGGCCATTCCATGGGCGCCTACGTCGTGATGGAAGCCCTCAGGGACCTCGCGATGAGCGGCAGGGGGCGCACTTTGAAGCGGCTCGGCGGCGTGGTCCTCGCCGCCCCCGACATCGACATCGACGCCTTCCAGAGCCAGGCCGACGACATCGGCACGCTGCCCCAGCCATTCACCATCATCGTATCGCGTCGCGACCGTGCACTCGGGTTTTCCCGCCGGATCGCGGGCGGTCATCCGCGCGTCGGCAGCGGATCCGACATTGCGTTCCTGCAATCGCGCGGCATCACCGTTCTGGACGTCTCCGATATCGATGGCGGCAGCCACGGCGTCTTTGCAAGTTCCGAGACGCTGATGAAACTGATCGACAACAGCCGCCTCATGCGCGCCACGCTGGAAGACGAGCAGACGGCGATGTCGCCCACCGCCCTTGCCGCCAGCGCCGCGGCCGTCGAAGGTGCCACGTCGCTTACGGTTTTCCTGCCGGCGCGGCTGATCGGCAGGCTCGCCGCCGTCCCGCCGGCCCGATAGGCGAGCCACCATTTCCAGGTGTCGTGGCGGGCGTCGAATGGGACGCTATGCCATGTACAACGATGTTGCCGCGTGCATCATGATCGCATCGTCGCAGTGCGTGCGCATGCTTGAAATCGCTTTTGCGGAGTGAATGGCCCGTGTCACCGGTCGAGGAAGAGAGCCAGCGCGCGAATGCCGCTCTGCCGAGGGGATTTGCGGGACTGTGGCTCCTTCTCCTGGCCCTCTGGATCGTTTTCAACGCTTCCGTAGCACCCGCCATCCTTTTCGTCGGGCTGCTGGCTGCGACCGCGATCGCCTGGATCTTCACGACGCGAACCGCGGTCTGGAGTGGTGTGCTTCTGACGCCCGGGACGCTCTTCCATTTCCTCGCCTACACTGGCGTCTTCGTCATCGAACTGGTGAAGGCGAACCTCAACATGCTGCGCTATGTCTACGCGCCGCGCATCGACATCCACCCCGGGATCGTCAAGATCAACCTGCGGCTCCGATCGCCGATCGGCCGCCTGGCGCTGGCCAATTCGATCGCGCTGACGCCCGGTTCGCTGGTGATGGACATCGACGAGGACGCCCTGTTCATCCACTGGCTGGACGTCAGGACGACGGATCCGGAGCAGGCGACCGAGATGATCGCCGGGGCATTCGACAAGCATCTGGGGAAGGTCTTTGGCTGACGCGATCCTCATGCTTGCCGGCGTCCTGATCCTCCTCAGCATCCTGTTTTCCGTGCTGCGGCTGATCCTCGGCCGCACGCTCGTGGACCGCGTGGTCGCGATCGATACACTGACGGTGATCTCGCTGTCGCTGGTGGCGCTCTACGCCCATCTCTCCGGGCGCTTCGTCTACCTCGACGTGGCGCTGGTCTATGGGCTCCTGAGCTTCCTCGCCGTGCTCGCCGTCGCACGCTTCCTGGAAAGGGGGCGGTAGGCATGCTGCAGGAACTGTTCGTCATCCTGATCTGCGCCGGCATCATCGTCAGCGGGCTGCTGGC
This sequence comes from Mycoplana azooxidifex, assembly GCF_014196765.1. GTDB lineage: Bacteria > Pseudomonadota > Alphaproteobacteria > Rhizobiales > Rhizobiaceae > Mycoplana > Mycoplana azooxidifex. The sequence continues at coordinate 185,974 of NZ_JACIEE010000007.1, read as the reverse complement.
GGTGACGCTGCGCGGCGTGACGGCGGCGATGGTCAGCTCGGGCCTTGCGAGCCTGTTTGCGGCAGTATCCTACGTGCTGCTCGCGGCCCCCGATGTTGCCATGGCGGAAGCGGCCATCGGTGCGGGGCTATCGACGCTGGTCTTTCTCCATGCGATCCGCAGGACGAGCGCGGGAAGGGAGGACTAGGCGGTGGCGGAGACGATCGGCAGCATCATCATTCTCGCCGGCGCATTCTTCCACTTCTCCGCCGGTGTCGGCCTCTTGCGCATGCCCGACACCTATACGCGCATACAGGCGGGGACCAAGGCGTCCACCCTCGGCAACATCCTGGTCCTGGCGGGGCTCGGCTTCTACCATCCCGACTGGGCATTGAAGCTCCTGGTCGTCGCCTATTTCGTGCTTTTGACGAACCCGCTGTCGTCGCATGCCCTGTCCCGCGCCGCCCATGCCATCCGCATTCCCATGGCCCCGTCGACGGTCGTGGATGCGCTGACTGAGCGCAACGCCGCGCGCGCCGAAAAGAGCGGATCGTCATGACGAGGGTGTGGGCCGCAATCGTCGTCTTCCTCTTCGGCGCAGTCTTTGCCGGGCTCGCCGTCGGCTACAGCGAACGCACCGCGCCGTCGGAGCTTGCCATGCGCTATCTGGAGCAGGTTCCCGCCGACCTCGGTGCCGCCAATGTCGTCACCGGCATCCTCATCACCTATCGCGGGTTTGACACGCTGGGCGAGGTCGCCGTGCTGTTCATGGTCGCTGCCAGCGTCGGCATGCTGCTTTCCGGCGGACGCGGCGGGAGCACCTCCCCGGCGGCCGTCACGGCCCGCCCGGCCCGGCCGCCGAGCGAACTGGTGGTGAACGGTGCGCAGGTCGTCCTTCCGATCGCTTTCCTGTTCGGTGCCTATGTCATCGTCAACGGCCACCTTTCGGCGGGCGGCGGCTTCCAGGGCGGCGCAGTCGTCGCCTCGGGCGTCGTTCTTCTGGTCCTGGGCCGGCCATCGGTCGTGCTGGACCACGGGTTCCTGAGCGTGACGGAGTCGCTCGCCGGCGTCCTCTACGTGACGCTCGGCATTCTCGGCCTGTTTTTCGCCGGCGGCTTCCTCGACAGCCACATTCTGCCGCGCGGCACCTTCGGCGCCTTCGTCAGCGCGGGCGCCATCCCGCTGATCTCCGCACTTCTCGGCATCAAGGTGGCGGCGGAGCTCAGCGTCATCATCGATCGCTTCCGAAACTGAGCGGCGCTGGAGGGGCGATGGAGAGGGCGATGGGGCTTCCGATTTCACATCTGCTTCTGGTGACGGGCCTCGTGCTCGTGCTGATCGGGATGTGGGGCGTGCTGGTACACAGGAACATCCTGCGCATCATCATCGGTTTCTCGCTGTTCGGCACCGGCACGCACATCGTGCTCGTCGCGACAGGCTATGTCACCGGCGGAACGGCGCCGATCATCGACCGGGCCCTTCCGGTCGGTGAGGCCGGCGCACGCGCCGTGGATCCGGTACCGTCTGCCCTGGTGGTGACTGCGATCGTCATCGGCTTCTCGGTGACGGCGATCATGCTTTCCTATGCGATCAGGCTCTATGAAGCCCGCAAGACACTCTCCATCGACGCGTTCACGGAGTCGAAATGGTAGAGGGGTTGCTCCAGCCGCTGAACATCTTCCTGCTCGGGCTGGGTGGCGGCTTCCTGATCCCGCTGCTCTATCGGCTGTCGAAGCGCCTGCCGGCCGTCGCATTCTGGGCAGCACTTGCCGGCATCGCCGTCATTTCCGGCGCCTGCCTGTGGCGCCTGCTCGGCGGCGCGGACGCCTTCGAGATCCAGACCGCCGGAACCGCGCCGCCCTTGGCGATCAGTCTCCGTCTGGGCCTGGCGGAGGGATTTTTCGCCTTCTGCGTCAACCTTGCGGCCCTGCTCGGCGCCTTGCATCTCTGGCGCCGCCTGCGCGACAGCTACACATTCCTGCTGCTCTACCTGATCCTCGTCATGGGCATCAACGGCATGATCATGACGCGGGACCTCTTCAACCTGTTCGTCTTTCTGGAGATCGTGTCGATCGCGACCTATGGCCTGTTCGGCCTCGGCCAGACACGGGCATCCCTGGCCGGCGCCTTCAAATACATCATGGCGACGGTGCTCGCCTCGTCGTTCTTCCTGCTCGGGACGGTCCTGCTCTACCATGTGACGGGAACGCTCAGCATCGACGAGATGTTAGCGCGGCGCGACCTGATCGCCGGTCCGGTCGGCACGACCGCGCTCGTCCTCGTGCTCGCCTGCCTCGTCATCGAACTCAAGCCCTTCCCGGCGAACGGCTGGGGGCTGGACGTCTATGAAACGGCGCCGGCGGGCGTGGCGGCGCTCGTTTCCGTTGGCGTTTCGGCGGGCGTGTTCTTCGCGCTCTTCAAGCTGATGCCGCTCTTTGCGCCGCACCTGACGCTGGTCGCCGTCTCGGCTGCCGTGACCTTCCTGTTTTCCAACCTGATCGGACTGCGGCAGACGAACGTCCAGCGCATGCTCGGCTGCTCCTCGATTGCGCAAATGGCGTTGCTGGTGCTGGCGCTCGCGCTGTTGTTGCGCCACGGCGAGGACGAGGCGCTGCCCCTCATTGTCGGCGGGCTCTTCTTCAACCATCTGTTTGCCAAGGCGGGGCTCTTCTGGCTGGCGGGCGCGGTGCAGCGCCAGAGGATCCGGGACTGGAATGTACTGTCCGCGGGCGCGCCCTTCATTTTGGTCTTTTGCAGCCTGCTGGTCGCGATCGCGGGCCTTCCGCCCTTTCCCGGCTTCTGGGCGAAATGGGAACTGGTGCTGCGGCTTGCCGAACACGGCGGTTATGCGTGGATCGCCGTGGTCCTCTTCGGCTCCCTCCTGGAGGCCGCCTACCTGTTCCAGTGGTTCGGCCGCGCGGCGAAGGCCGGGCGCCGGGAGACGGGGGGCCGGGTGCCACCATGGGACCTGTTTCCTGCCGCAGCTTGCGTCGCGCTGCTGACGATCGGCGGCGTTGTCGCCTCCTGGGTGGCCGGGGCCGCCTCGGCCTGGCTCCATGCGCCGCTTTTCGCCGGAGCCGCCCTTCTCATGGCCGAGGGCCTGCCCGGACGGGCCAAGTGCCTGTCGATGCTGCTCGTCGTTTTCGCAGCCGGTGCCTGGATGGTGCAGGGCATCGGCGGCATCAACGGCCTTTTCGCCGTGCTTCTCCTTTCGGGCGGACTGGTCATCGCCGCAGCCGGCCTCTATCGCAGCGATGCGCGGCTCGGCTACTATCCGTTGATGGCGGTGCTGCTTCTGTCGAACGTGGCACTTCTGCGGGCATCCACCAGCCTGGAATTCTTCTTCGCCTGGGAGATTATAACGCTTGCGTCGACCTTCATGCTGGCGCTCTCCACTGCCGCCCGCGGCGTCATGCTTCAGTTCCTGCTGTTCTCGCTGGCATCCGCCTTCCTGCTCCTGACGGGGCTTGCGATCGCCCGGGCGGTCATCGGCACCACCGATCTTTCCGCGTTTCTCGCCGCCGGCCCGGTCGCTGCGCCGGCGTTCGTGCTGATCGCGCTCGGATGCATGGTCAAGATCGGCGTCATCGGCGTCCATGTCTGGTTGCCTGCCGCCTATGCAAAAGCGGACGACGATTTCTCCGCCATGCTGTCCGCCGTCGTCGGAAAAGTGGCCGTGTTCGGCCTGTTCATGGCGGCCTATCAGGCGGCGCGCTCGGACGCCGGGCTCGAGCTCGCGCGTGCCGTGGGCTGGATCGGCATGCTGACGACCGTCGTCGCAGCCTTTCTCGCACTCCAGCAAGCCGACATGAAACGGATGCTTGCCTATTCGAGCCTCAGCCAGACCGGCTACATCATCACCGCGGTGGCGCTGATGAGCCATCTCGGCTGGGTGACGGCGCTCTATCTCGTCGCCAACCACCTGCTGGTGAAGGGCATCCTGTTCCTGGCGGCGGCGGCGGTCATCGAACGAACGGGCCTCAAGCGGCTGGAGGCGTGCGGCGGGCTGGCGAGGCGGATGCCGCTGACCTTTGCGGTGGCGATCGTTGCCCTCGTCTCCATGTCGGGCCTGCCGCCGCTCGCCGGCTTCGGCGGCAAGTGGCTGCTCCTGAGCGCGATGGTGGACAGGGGTTGGTATGGTCCCCTGGCGCTCGGCGTGCTCGCGACGCTTGTCGGCCTGCTCTACATGGTCCGCTTCGGCCACGCCGTGTTCCTCGGCCCGCTGAAGCCGGAGCACGCAGAGTTGCGCGAGGCGCCGGCAGCGCTTCTCGTGCCGCAGTTCGTGCTGGTGGCGGGCATCCTGCTGCTGTCGTTCTTCCCCAAGCTGCTGATGGATCCCGTCTCGGCTGCGATCGACCCGCAGTTCGCCTCGACCCTCGTCTGGCAGGGCATGTCGCTGGAATTGATCTATGCCTATTGGAACCCGGCGCGGGCGATGGCGGGTGCCGTTGGCCTGGCGCTGCTCGGCGCAGTGCTCCTGTGGATTTTCTACAGGATCAGCCGCCGGCCGTCGCGCTCGGGCAGCCCGACGGGGTTCTTCAGCTACTACCGACCGCTGCTCGCGCCGGTGCTGGCATCCCATGCCGAGCGCTTCTGGGGAGCCGTGTCGGTCGCGGTCGGCGGGGCCGCCGGGACGGCGCGGCGGGTCTATACCGGCAACGGCCAGACCTATGCGCTCCAGGTGCTCGCCTACGTGCTTGTCCTTTACTTTTTCGTCGTGGCAGTTCCGATGTTGGGCGGAGGATAGCGTGTTGCGGCGAAGTCATTGGCGATTTTACACAGGCGCCATTGAGCGTTAACGTTGAGGAGTATGGGCCCATGATGAAGCATTCAATGAGCAGGAAAGGAAGGAAAATGCGTAAGTTTTACCTTTTACTCGTTCTGGCCGGGATCGCTGCCAGTAGCTGTACACCGACCGAAAGAGGTGCCGGAATCGGCGCCGCGACCGGTGCGGTCATCGGCGGAGCGGTCACCGGCGACGTCCGCGGTGCCGCTGTCGGCGCGGCCATCGGCGGGGTCTCTGGTGCGGTCATCGGCAACGTCGCCGGCCGGCCCGGTCAGTGCTACTACCGCGATCGATACGGCCGGCGTTATATCGCCGCCTGCCCGCGCTAACGGCCCACCCAGGGGTTCCCTTCACTCCGGCGGGCGTCGTCATGCGCCCGCCGGAGATGCCATGGGGTTTGTTGAACCGGAACGGCGCGCGCGCCGCGACTGAAAGACGATCCCCACATCTACGTCTCTTATTGTCGAGCCATCCGTAGCAGATCCATCTTTCACTCAGTCTGACCGTCCAGGAGGCCGTATTGAAACGGTTTGTCATCGCTTCCCTCTTCGTCGCCCTTCTCGCCACGCCGCCGGTGTTGACGCCGGCCCCCGCCGAGGCGGTCACGATCAACATCCATGTCGGCAGCAATGTCAGCGGCGGGCGATCCATCAGTTGCCGCGAGGGCCAGAGGCGGCTGCGCAACCGCGGCTTCCGGGACGTGCGGATCATCGACTGCCACGGCCGCTTCTTCATCTATCGGGCCTGGCGCGGCTCGCGGCGCTACGAGGTTGCCGTGAACCGCCACAACGGACGGGTCGTCGACGTGCGTCGCCTCAGGCGGTAACCCGGCACTTTGTCTCGTCCCGTCCCGCCGTCGAGTGCCGGCATGGGCAGCCTTTCGCTACTGGTCGGCTGGCGTCGGAATGTCGGCTTGCGCTTGCTCGCCTGACAGGAGGACGGCGATCCATCGGGTCGTCTCGATCCGCCGGCCGAATTCGACCAGGCAGATGAGGATAGGCACGCCGATGAACGCGCCGGGCAGACCCCACATGAAGGCCCAGAAAAAGACGGCGAAGATCACGGCGAAGGGCGAAATCGCCAGCGAGGCGCCCGTCAGGCGCGGCTCGAAATAGCTGCCGATCACGAACTGGATCACGTTGAGGCCGGCAAATACCACGATGGCCGACTGCCAGGAGTCGAACTGGGCGACGGCGAAAAGCGTCGGGAACACGGTTGCTATGAACGGGCCGAGGAAGGGGATGTAGTTCAGGGCGAAGGCGATCGCGCCCCAGGCGGCGGCCAGTTCCAGTCCGACGAAACTGGCGAAGATCCAGACGACCAGGCCGGTCAAGACGCTGGCGAAGGTGCGGACGGCCATGAAGCGCCGCAGTTTCGCGGCTATCCGCAGGTTGGATTCCAGGATCAGCGCACCGAGCGGCTGGATGCTCGGCAGCATCAGCCGCCGCTTGAAGTCGTCGACTTCGAGGAGCCCCAGGAGAACCGAAATGAAGATGACGATCGTGAAGCCGGCGAAGCTGTTCATCCGCCCCGCGACGCCCTGAAGCATGCCCACCAGCCAGCCGACGTTGAACTGCTCGGCCAGCGGCCCGGCGATGGCGACGCCGTGTTCTTCCAGCCATTGCGTCCAGTCGAGGTAGATGGTCTGGAACCGGCCGGCGTTCACAAACAGCCAGTGCCCCAGCACGCTCAGCCCCCAGGCGATCGACGAGCCGACTGCGACCACGGCGACGATCGTGACCGTGAGCGTGATCAGCAGCGCCAGGAGGCGCGGCATCACACGCTGCAGTGCTACCTGCATCGGCCAGATGAGCGCGATGACCAGGATGGAGAAGGTCAGCGGAACGAAGACCGACTGCGCCACGTAGAGCAGCGCCAGTGTGAGCACGCCAGCCGTCACCAGCGCGGTGATGCGCCCTTCATCCAGTTTGAGCATTCGACGTCCCCTCTTGCGCCGCCGTCATTGGCAACGTCCGTGGCGAGATTACGCAACGTTCGAGGGAAACTGCAATGTGCCCCGCGAAACCTTTTCGCTCCCGTCGCGCGTCCGACCCGGGACGCGCCCCTCAGGCAGAACTGGCGGAAGCGCTCTTGCCGTCCAGCCACGTGCGGATGAGGTGGCGATAGCGCTCGCCGTCGAAGCTCGGGAAGTGGCCGCCATGAACGATGCGGACGGGGTAGTCCAGCAGGCGCTTCATCGAGGCGCGGTAGTCGGCCGCGTCGGAATGATAGGTGTCCTCGATCAATGGGCCGTCGTAGAGGATGTCGCCGGAAAAGAGGATGCCGGTCGCCTTCTCGAACAGCGCGATGCCGCCGGGCGAGTGGCCGGGCGTATGGATCACCTCGAAATGCCGGTCGCCGAGATCGATCACGTCGCCGTCCTCGAGGATACGAGTCGCCGGCGCGGCCTTCACCGCATAGCATTTCGAACAGTAGGGCTCGGGTGGATGCGCTTCGAAGATGTCGTCGGTCACGTAGGGATCGGCCAGCGTGTTGGCACGGGTGGGTTGCGCCAGCAGGTCGGCTTCCGCTGCGTGGACCGCGCGGCATTCGAATTCGTGGTGGCAGCCGATGTGATCAAAATGGGTATGGCTCGCGACGGCCGTGAGCGAGCGTTCGGTGACCAGCGGCACCCATTGGCGCAGCGAGACGACACCCATGCCGCTGTCCACCAGCATGTCGGCATCGCGGCCGCGCACGTGCCAGATGTTGCAGCGGTAGAACTCCTTGATATGCGGCTCGGAGATCTGGGTGACGTCGTCCTGCAGGCGCTGGACCTTGTACCAGTTCTCGGGGGCGATCCGCTCCATCGTCAGGCCTCCCGGACTTCGGGCAGGGCGGTGACGCCCGCCGGGTCGAAAGAAAGCGCGATCCGGTCGCAAGGCGCGACCCTGGCCGACTGCGGCATGTGCGCCACGAGCCTTTTCTCCGGCGAGGCGACCGGTGCGAGATGGCAGCGGTGGTGGGTGCCGAAGAAGGAGACGTCGCTGACGATGGCCTCGCTGAGGCCGGCGACCGAGCGCTGGTCGACAGCGCGGAAATGTTCAGGGCGGATGCAGATCGTGACGCGTTCGCCGGCTTGCGGCCGGGCAATGGTGAAGTTGGCAATCGGCAGCACGATCGGGCCGATCTGCGTCTCGACTTCGGCTGCATCGCACTCCACGCGGCCGACCCTGCCGGAAAGGAAGTTGACCTCGCCCATGAAACCGGCGGCGAAGATCGACTTCGGCCGCATGTAGATGTCCGACGGCGGGCCGAAATCCTCCACCCGGCCGTGGTTCATGACGACGATGCGGTCGGCGATCGCCATCGCCTCTTCCTGGTCGTGGGTGACGTGGACGAAGGTGGTGCCGACGCGCCTCTGCAGCGCCTTCAATTCATCCTGCATCTGCCGGCGGAGCTTGAGGTCGAGCGCGCCGAGCGGCTCGTCGAGCAGGAGCACGTCGGGATCGACGGCCAGTGCCCGGGCGAGCGCCACGCGCTGGCGCTGGCCACCGGATAGCTCGTGCGGCTTCTTCTGCGCGGAAGGTTTCAGGCCGACGAGATCGAGGAAACCGGCCGCCTTCGCGTCCCGGCTCGCCCTGTCCATGCCGCGCATGCGCAGGCCGAAGCCGACATTGTCGATCAGCCGCATGTGCGGAAAGAGGGCGTAGTCCTGGAACATGGTCGTCGTCGACCGCTGTGCCGGCGGGACGCCCGCCATGTCGCGGTCGTTGATCCTGACCGTTCCGCTCGTGGGCGTCAGGAATCCGCCGAGGATGGAAAGCAGGGTTGTCTTGCCGCAGCCGGACGGGCCGAGCAGCACGATGAACTCGCCGGCCGCGATATCGAGCCAGACGTCGTCCAGCGCCTTGAAGGTGGCGAAGGTCCGCGTGAGGTTCCGGATCGAGACGGACGCTGTCATGGCTTGCGGCTCCTGCCGAAGAGGGCGAGTTCGAGGACGACCAGCACGACGACCGAGGCCAGGAACACGAGCGAACCGATGGCATTGGTCTTCGGGTTCAGGCCCGAGCGCAGCATGCTCCATATCTCCACCGGCAGCGTCACGTCGAAACGCGACAGCAGGAAGGCGATGATGAACTCGTCCCAGCTGAAGGTGATGGAGAGGAAGAAGGCGGCCATGATCGAGGGCATCAGCATCGGCGCGGTCACCAGCGCCATGACCTTGACGTCGCTGGCGCCGAGGTCGCGCGCCGCCCGCTCGATGTTGACGTGATGGTCGCCCATCGAGGCATAGATGATGGCAAAGCAGAGCGGCAGGTTGATCACGACATGACCGATGCCGACCGTCCAGAGCGACAGCGGCACCTGCAACGCGTTGAGAACGGCAAGCAGGCCGAGCGCGATGATCAGGTAGCTGACCGTCATCGGCGCGATCAGCAGCCCGCGCTGCAGCACCGAGCCGGGCAGCCGGTAGCGGGCGAGCGCATAGGCTGCAAGGAAGCCCAGCAGGCAGGAGATGACGGAGGAGACGACGGCGACCATCAGCGAGTTGGCCAGCGCTGCCATCAGCCTGCGGTCGGCAAAGACGCTTTCGTACCACTGCAGGGAGAAGCCGTTGAAGGGCGGCACGGGCAGGCGACCGTCCTGGAAGGAGAACAGCACCAGGACCGCGACCGGCAGAAAGATGAAGCCGTATATCGCCACGAGATAGAGCCAGCTGAGCGCGGATGCGAGCAAGCGCCGCGCGCTGCCCGGAAGGACGATATCCGTCGTTTGCGTCTCGCTCGGCTGCGCCATGGTGCTAGGCCCTCTCGATCTTCAGCCAGCGGGCGCAGAGGAGATAGGCCGCCGTCACCGCGAGCATGAGGATGATGGAGAGCGCCGCCGCCATCGGGAAGTCCGCCCGGCGGCCGATCTGCAACATGATGATCTGCGGCAGCACCAGCTCGTTGTTGCCGCCGAGGATCTGTGGCGTGATGTAGTCGCCGATGCAGAGCACGAAGGTGAGGAAGGCGCCGGTCATGATGCCCGGCAGCGTCAGCGGCAGGACCACGTGCCAGAAGGTCTGGAAGCCGTTGGCCCCGAGATCGGCCGCGGCACGGCGATAGTTCGGCGACAGCTGAATCAGGTTGGAGTAGATCGTCAGCGTCAGGAGCATGACGAAGAAATGCACGAAGCCGATGACCGTCGCCGTGCGGTTGCTGGCGATCTCCAGCGGCTCGGAGATCAGTCCGATGCCGAGCAGCGCCTGGTTGATGACGCCGCCCTTCGACAGCACCAGCAGCCAGGAATAGGAGCGCACCACGTAGCTCGTCCAGAATGGCAGGATCGCCAGGATCAGGGCCATGCGCTGCCACCGTTTCGGCACGCGCTCGGCGATGATCCAGGCGAGCGGGTAGGCGAGCAGCACGGAGAGCGCCGTCACCGTCAGCGTGATCTCCAGCGAGTTCGTCAGGCCCTTCAGCAGCGCGCTCTCGGTGAAGAACCTTGCGTAGTTGTCGAGGTTCCAGACCCGGACGATGTCGCGGCCCTGGCGTAACCACAGGCTCATCGCGGCCATGTAGAGGAACGGTACGACGAAGAACGCAAGGGTCCAGAGCAGGGCGGGGGCGACGAAGCCCCATGCCCTGCGGCGTTCCCTGTCTTCAAGCGTGGCGGTGGTCATGGCTGAGGATATCACTGTTCACAAGGCGGTGGCGAAGGGCTTCCTCTGTTCTCAACGGAGAGAGGCCGGGCAGGGCGCGGCGATGAGGGGGTCTGGCACACCCCTCAGCCGGTCCTTCGGCTCTGTCTGCCCTCCGGGGGAGAGCAGCGCACGTCACTGCTGCATCATGTTGGTCCAGGCGTCCTGCATCTTCTGGTCCAGTTCCGCGCTCGGAACCGGATAGAGCTGCGTGTTCTGCAGATAGCCCGGCTGGTCGTCCCATCGCAGCGCCTGCTTCTGCTCGGGCGCCAGGTGCTCGCCGGCCTTCTGGTTCGTCGGCATGCCCCAGTAGCAGGAAGAGGTCGCAAGCCGCGCCTGTCCCTCCGGGCTCAGGATGTACTGGACGAATTTCAGTGCCAGGTCCGGCTTGGTCGAATCCTTCATGACGGCGATCGACTGCGCCCAGCGGACGGCCCCCTGCTTCGGCACGGTCCAGTCGAGGTTGGGCTTATCCTTGGCGAGCGAGGCGGTGATCCACTCGCCACCGCCGACGAGGATGTCGACTTCCCCGGTGGCAAGTGCCGTCTGCGAGGACACGACGTCGGCGACCTGCTTGGAGGCGGCCTTCATCGCCGAGAGCTTCTCCTCGATCGCCGGCATGTCGGCCTCGGAGAGTTCGGCGGTCTTGTTGCCGAGGCCCAGTTGCACCAGCCCGATCATGGGCAGGTAGTAGTCGTAGAGCGCGATTCGGCCTTTGTACTTGTCCGACCAGATGACGGAGAGATCCTCCATGTCCTTCGGGTCGACCTTGGTCTTGTCGTAGGAGATGGTGTTGTAGCCGAACTTTTCGGTCACGGCATAGGTCTTGCCGTCCCTGGTGTTGTTGGCCTCCATCCGCAGCTCGGGGAACAGGTCGGCCGAGGGCAGGGCGTCTGCCGGCATTTCGCCGAGGCGGCCCATGTCGATGACGCGGTGAACGTCGACCGCGTCGATCACCATCACGTCCCAGTCCCCGGGGCGAGACTGCTCGAGGATCGAGATCCCGGCACCGGTCCCCTCATATTCCTTCAGATTGACCTTGACGTCGTTGGCCTTCTCGAAGGGCTCGATCAGGGCCGGATCGGTGTGGTCGCACCAGACGAGTGCGTTGAGTTCCTCGGCAGCCGACACCTGGCCCGCGAGAAAAGCGACGGATGCAAGGGTTGCAGCGGTACTGAAAAGTCGGCGCGCGGAGGCGCCCGCAATGGATCTGGTCATCTTCGTCCCTCTGGTTCCGGCACTCGTTTTGGTGCCTTTACAAAAAGACTGAATGAATTCATTTTTCAAGTCAATCTGAAAACCTTGAAAAGGGCGACGCGCTTGACGGGACTGCGTGCGAGACAGAAGGCGGACAAGAACCGGCGCATCCTGGAGGCTGCCACGGGGCTCTTTCACGAAGTCGGCTACGATGCCGCGCGCATCGAGGATATCGCCGAGCGCGCCGCGGTCTCGGTCGGGACGTTCTACAACTACTACCAGAGCAAGGGCGACATGCTGCTGGCCACCGTCGCCATGGAGGTCGAGGAGGTTCTCGATTCAGGTCGCTCGATCGTCGCCGACCCGCCGCGGGACGTCCTTTCGGCGGTGACCCTTCTCGTCGACCAGTATTACGACCACTCGCTGGTCTATCTCAGCAAGGAGATGTGGCGCACGGCAATGGCGATCTCGATCCAGCAGCCGGAGACGCCGTTTTCCAAGCGCTACACCGATCTGGACAGGACGCTCTGTGCCCAGGTCTCGACGCTGGTGAGCAACCTGCAGCGCAAGGGGGCCGTCCGCGACGAGATCGATGCAGGCGCCGTCGGGGCGATGTTCTTCAACAATCTCAACATGATGTTCACCGAATTCGTCCGGGATGAAACGATGACGCTCGAACGGCTCAAGCTTGAGGTTGCCCGGCAGAACAGGCCGCTGGCGACGCTGGTCAGCGTCGCGGCAACGTAAGGGCCGCCTCCGGACCTTGCAGCGACAGTCATCCCGGCAAGCACGTGCCGCCCGCGCGATTGCTATTCGGTATAATACTTGGCGTAGTGCTTGCGGAATTTCTCCGAGCCGCCGCTATCGCCGTAGGCCGGCAGCTGCTCCATGTCGGTCTTGTTCAGTACTACGCCGAGGATCTTCGCGTTGATGTCGATCTCCGCCTCGAGGAGGTCGCGAACGAGGCGCGCCGGCGTCTTTCCCCATTCCAGTACGAGAATGAAGCCGTCGGCGTGCTGGGCAAAGGCCTTTGCATCGACGACCGGGCCGAGCGGCGCCAGATCGACGATGGTGTAGTCGAAGGTCTTGCGCGCATTCTCCATCAGCGTCCCCATGCCGGGGGATGCGAAAATCTCGTTGGTATAGTGAAACTGCTCCATGCCGCTGTGGGGCACGTTCGGCAGGATGGCGAGCCTGGTCTGCTGGTCGACCTTGATCGCCGAAGCCCACGGAACGTCCCCGAGCACGGCCTCGACGAGGCCCGCCTTCGGTCCGGTCTTCAGCATCCGGCTGAGGCTCGGATTGCGGATATCCGCATCGACCAGCAGCGTGCGCTTGCCTGCAGAGGCGAGCAGAAGGGCGAAGTTCGTGGCAAAGGTCGTCTTTCCCTCACCCGGCACGGCGGAAATGATACCGATGACCTTGTTCGGGCGGCGCTGCAGCAGCATCTCGCACGAGAGCTTGGCATGGCGCAGCGTCTCCGCGAAGGTCGATTTCGGGGCGTCGCGAACGATCCGGGTCATCTGCTCCAGCGGCATCGGGGATACCGTGACGCGCTCTTCTTCCGGGATGTCGGGCGCCTTCTTCAGCCAGCCGAACCGGGAGCGCTTCTTCCGCTTGCCGCCGCCGATGAGGGGGAGGTAGCCGAGCGAGCGCTGGCGCAATTGCGTGCGGACGTCGCTTTCGAGGCGCAGGCCGCGCTCCTGCATTTCCTGCAGGAAGGCGAAGGCGCCGCCGGCCATCAGGCCGAGGACCGCCGAGAGGGCGAGCACCATCGTCTTCTTGGGGCTGGACGGGGACACCGGCACGCCGGCTTCCGAGATCACACGCGCCTTGGCGATCGGGAAAGAGCGCTGCTGCGAGGCCTCCTCGTAGCGGTTGAGGTAGGATTCGTAGACGGCCTTGAGCGCGGTGGCCTTCTGTTCCAGTTCGCGCAGCTTGACCTGCGCCTCGTTGGCGTCGGAATTCCGGCCGGCGACGCGGTCGATGCTGTCGCGGAGCGACTGCTCGCGCGACTGGGCGACCTCGAATTCGTTGCGGTACGTCGCTGTCATCTGCTGCAGTTCGCCGAAGATCTGTTGTGCGAGATCGGTCTTCTCAGTGCGCAGGGCCACCGCCTGGGGATGATCGGCACCGAAATTCTTCGTTATGTCCTGCTCGCGCTTGCTGACTGCAGAGTAGCGCGTCCGCAGTTCCTGGATGACGGAGTTGTCGATCTCCTTCGATGTCACCGCGGAATTCTCGACGGCATTCTCCGGGCCCGTCTGGACGATGGCGGCGAGCTGGTTGTAGCGGGCAGACGCGCTTGCGGCATCGGCCTGGGCGATGATGAGCTGGCTGTTGAGGTCGGCGAGCTGCTGATCCGACATCAATGCGCCGCGGGTGGAAATCAAGTTGTTCTCGCGCTTGTAGGTCTCGACCTCCATGGCCGCCGCCTGGGCGCGCTGGCCGAGATCGCCCAGACGTTCCTGCAGCCATCCGGACGCACGCTCCGAGGCTTCGAAGTTCGCGCTCAGCTGGTCGGACAGGAATGCGTCCGCATAGGTCTTGGCGACGAGGGCGGAAAGCTGCGGGTCAGCGGAGGTGAAGGCGATGGAAACGACGGAGCTGCGCGAGACGCGTTCAACCCGCAGCGACTGCTGCAGCATCGCGGCCGCCTTCTGGCGCCGGGCGTTCGCCGCGGCTTCGTCGGAGACGCGCCCCTGCTTGGCGAACATGCCGCCGAGCGACTTGAACCAGCCCTTGAGCATGGCGGTCGGCGATTGCGGGGGGTCCACCAGGAGCGGATTGGTCGAAAGATCCGCCTGGTCGACGACGCGCAGCGCCAGCTTGCCCGATTTCAGGATCTCGACGGTGCTGGAAATCCTCGTGTCGAGCTGCTGGCTGTTCTGCGCCGCGTTCTGTTCCTCTTCGGCATAGCGCGAAAGGCTGTCGTCGATGAGCACCTGTGTCATCGATGTATAGAGAGGCGTTGCAGTGGCCAGATAGGCGGCGCCGCCGACGACGAAGACGACCGCGCAGACCGCCAGCGTCTTCCAACGGCGCAATGCCGCCGAGACCAGGCGATCGAGATCGATGAAGGCATCGGAACTGTCCGCGGTGTGCGGCAGCGGCCTGTTCAGCGGTAGACTTCTCTGGTTCATGAAAACCTCACAGTTCCCGGACAGGGAAACCTGTCCTGGCTTCTTGCCGGGACAGGCCGAAAATTGGATGCGCCCCGGACGGGCCGGACGCATGCTATGCAGCCTGAATGCGGCTCTCATGGGTCAAGACCATGTGCCTGACCGATTCGAACACCGATCCGCCGATGTCGGGACGCGACAGCGCCAGGGCGACGTTGGCCTCGATGAAGCCCTGCTTGGAGCCGCAATCGAAGGTGCGCCCTTCATAGGGGTGGGCGTGGAAGCGCTGGGAATTCGACAGTTGCAGCATGCTGTCGGTCAGCTGGATCTCGTTGCCGGCGCCGCGTTCCTGCCTGGCGAGGAGACCGAAGATCTCCGGCTGCAGGATATAGCGGCCATTGAGGAAATAGTTCGACGGGGCTTCGCCTGCCTTCGGCTTTTCCACCATCGAGGTGACGGCAAAGCCGTGCGGCACGCTCTCGCCCTTGCCGACGATGCCGTATTTGTAGGCCTCTTCCGGCGGGCACTGCTCGACGCCGACGACGTTGCCGCCGGCGAAATTGTAGAGGTCCATCAGGCCGGCCATGCAACCGCGCTCGCCGTGGCAGATCATGTCGGGCAGGAGCAGCGCGAAGGGCTCGTCGCCGATCAGGTCGCGCGCACACCAGACGGCGTGGCCGAGCCCGAGCGGAGCCTGCTGGCGCGTGAAGCTGACCGTGCCGGCGGCCGGAAGCATCGCCTCGAGCTCGGAAACCTGTGCGCTCTTGCCGGAGCGCGACAGCGAGGAGATCAGTTCGGGCGCATCGTCGAAATGGTCCTGGATCGCCTGCTTGTTGCGACCGGTGACGAAGACGATGTGTTCGATGCCGGCCTCGCGCGCCTCGTCGAGCGCATATTGCACGACGGGACGGTCGACCACCGTCAACATTTCCTTCGGCATGGCCTTGGTGGCGGGCAGGAAGCGGGTTCCGTTGCCGGCGACAGGAATGACTGCCTTGCGTACACGTCTGATGGAGTCCATCGCGCTATCCTTTGCTGGTATGTGGGCCTTGGCCCGGGGATCTCTGACCGGCCGCGGTCGGGCCGGGTCGTCTGTCGTTGCCTGCGAGGCGGCGCAGCCGGGCGGCGATCGGCATGCGAAGATGCCGGACGGCGGCCGGGTCGCCGAAGGCGGTGCGCAGCGCCTGCGCGAACGAGCGGTTCTTCAGATGCTCGACGAGGTCGAGGAAGGAGCGGGCCTCGGTGAGGCTGCGCGTGCGCAGCCGCTGGGCCTTGCTGGCTGCCGGATCGAGCCTGTGCTCGCCAACGAAGCGGTCGTCGGCGATCAGCATCGCCTCCACGTGATGCTTCTTGAGCACACGTGAAATCGACCCTTCCCGGATGTGGTAGATGTAGCCGGCATTCGGCTCGACGACGCAGCGTCCGCCCCTGGCGAGTGCGGAGGCGAGCAGGATGTAGTCCTCGCCGATCCGCAGGCTTTCGTCGAAACGCAGCGCGTTGTCGTCGAGGAACCGGCGCTGGAACACCGGTTTCATGTAGCCGTAGTTGTGGGTGGAGCGGAAGAGCGCATTGGAGGTGATGAAGGCCGGCAGCGTCAATTGGGTCTGCCGCGCCAGTTCGGCCTCCGGGAACATGCGCTCGCGCGAGCCGTCCTGCGAGACGACGTCGAGATTGTCGACGACGATCTGCGCGCTTGCCTTTTCCGCCCGCGTGATCATGCGGGCGAGGCGGTCCGGCTCCACGGCGTCGTCGGAATCGAGGATCGCGATCCAGCGGCCGCGCGCCGCCTCTAGCCCGGCATTGCGCGCGCCGCCGGGACCGCGGTTCTCCTGAAGCGCGATCAGTTGCACGCGCGGATCGGTGATGCGGTCGACGACGTCACGGGTATCGTCTGAGGATGCATCGTCCACGACCAGAACTTCGACCGACACGTCGCGCTGTGCCAGCGCGCTCGCGATCGCCCGCCCGATCGTCTCGGACGTGTTGTAGGCGGCGATGACGAAGGTGACGTCGGGCGCTTGGCTCATGGGGTGCGGGTCTCCGCCAGGCCGTATTGCTGGATCTCGCGAACGCCCGAAAGTCCGCTGACGACGCCGGCATGGAGTACGGCGCGCAGGCCGTAGCCGTAACGGCGGGCAGGGGAGAAGGCGGTGGCGATGCTGGCTGCGGCGCAAACCAGCATCTTCGCGCCGGCAAGACCGGCCTGCGCGAGACGGCGCACGGGGCCGTCGGCCTTCTCCGCCAGGAGGCGACCGTGCGTCTGGCCCATGCGATAGCGGCGCTTGGCCAGCCATCCGAGCGTGGCGCGCCCTTGCGTCACCGGCTCGTGCACCCAGGCTTCGGGCGCAAACTCGATGCGGGCGCCGGCCTGCGTGGCGAGCGTGAAGAATTCGGTGTCCTCGCCGCCGGTCTTGCCCAGCGCCAGGCTGAAGCGGCGGCCGGAGAGGCCCGGCGAGGTGAGGCGCATCAGCACGTTGCAGGTATAGCCGGTGCGGATCTCGCCGCCGACCCAGACGGGGCGGGTCGAATGGAGATCGGCGCGCTGCATCCAGTTCGGCGTCGGCGTACCGTAGATCGCCTTGACCGGGCCGAGCACGACATCGGCGCCGCTCTCGCCCATCGTCGCCACGAGCTTTTCCAGCCAGTCCGGCGTGGCCGTCTCGTCGTCGTCGATGAAGGCCAGGAGCTCGCCGCGGCTATGATCGAGGCAGGCGTTGCGCGCGATCGAGATGTTCGACGCCGGGCAATGGACATAGTCGATCGGGAAAGGGATCTGCGTGCGCAGTCCGTCGACCACGCCGGCGGCGCTCGGCACGGTGTCGTTGTCGGCGACGATGATGCGGACCGCGCTGCCCTCGGGCACCAAAAGTGAGGCAAGGGAGCGCAGGGTGCGTTCCAGTTCCGGGCGCCGGTAGGTGCAGACCGCGATATCGATCAGCGTGAACGGCAACGGCGTGGAGAGAGGAGCGCTCATGGGGTCACCTGTGCCTGCGCGAAGGACGAGGCCGACCGGCGGCGAGGCGACAGCAGTTCGCGCCAGAAGCCTGCGGACCAGGCAAAATGCATGATCATCGCCGAGACGGCGGCAAGTGGCCCGTAGGGGTTGCGCCGGCCGACGGCCATCCAGACACCGTAGCCGAGGCACGCAGCCGCCCAGAAGCCGAACGGCAGGACCGCCGCCCAGTTGACGACGGCGAGCAGTGCGCCGGCCGCCACCGGGGCCACGCTCAGCGGGATCATCTGGCGCAGGCTCGGCATCGCGCGATGCTTCAGGAGGTTGCGGGCCCGCCCGCGGCCATAGGCGAAGTACTGGCGGAACAGCGGTCCGGCGCTAGAGCGCGGATAGTAGATCATGTTCGTCCGGTCGGTCATCCAGATGCGATAGCCGGCCTTGTTCAGGCGGAAGTCCAGTTCGGCATCCTCGTTGTGGCTGAATTCCTCGTCATAGCCGCCGACGGCGCGGAAGGCGGCGATGCGCATCAGCGCGTGGTGGCCGTGATCGGCCCAGTGGCTCTTGGCGCCGACGCGGTGGCGGGCGCCACCGTTGCCGAGCTTGGAGTTCTGTGCATAGGCCGTCGCCTTCTGGAAGGCGCCGATGCCGACTGTCTCCATGGCGACGACGACCGAGTCCGCACCCGTCGCCGTGGCCTCGTCGACCAGAATCTGGCAATAGTCTTCAGGATAGTCGCCATGGGCGTCGATGCGGATCAGGTAGTCGTACTGATCGCCGAAGGTGGCGACCGCAAGGTTCACCGCCGCACTCTGGATGCGCCTCGGATTGTCCAAAAGCGCGATGTCGTCGCGCAGGGCGGCGATGTCGCGCACGATCTCGCGCGTGCTGTCGGTGCTGCCGCCGTCGGCCACCACCAGC
Organism: Mycoplana azooxidifex; assembly: GCF_014196765.1. Lineage (GTDB taxonomy): Bacteria > Pseudomonadota > Alphaproteobacteria > Rhizobiales > Rhizobiaceae > Mycoplana > Mycoplana azooxidifex. The sequence continues at coordinate 167,393 of NZ_JACIEE010000007.1, read as the reverse complement.
ATCGCGTCGAGTTCCTCGAGCGCGCCGGCGAGCCGCTGGACGAGTGGGCCGATATGCCGAGCCTCGTTGAGGCAGGGGATGACGATCAGGCAGCGAACGGATTTGAGCGGTTCACCGGTCATTTGGCTCGATCTCCTAAATGGCAGCCGACCCTTGCGGGCGGGTCCGTGCGTGGCTGCGAAAAGCGGTTTCCTCTGAATTTGCGATTGCCGAGAGGCGCTGGACGAGGTCCAGGCAGTCATCCCGGCGGAAGGTCCACTGGCGGGCGCCCTGCTCGACGATGCGGCTGGCCGCATCCGTGTAGCTCTGGCGGTCGATCCGCGAGAAAAGCTCGACCAGCCCCTCCACCGAGGCGTCCTCGAGCACGAAGCCGATATCGCGCCGGGCGATGAAGCGGGCGGTTTCCGTGCCCTTGATCGCGATCGGCACGGTGCCGTAGCGGCAACCCTCGTAGATGCGGTTCGGCAGCAGCCAGGCGGAGTTCTGCCCTTCCTCGAAGAAGTCGATCGCCCAGGCGAACTGGACCTCGCCGTAGATCTCCGACAGATCCTCCGGATTGCGATAGGCGCCGCGGAAGCTCATGAACGGCTCGCCGCGCATGAAGCTGTCGAAATCCTTCAGTTCGGCATAGGACGGGCGACCGCGCACGATAATCTCGACCTTGCCTTCCATCGCCCGCGAGAACCGCGAAAGCAGATCCAGCGACTTGCGGCAGCGGAGCGCTCCGAACCAGCCGATCTTCCACGGTTCGTCGTCGGCCGGTGGCCGAGGACCGGGGACGAGCGGGATGTCGTCGTCCAGGTCCAGCACCTTGTTTTCGAGCAGCATGACCGGCGCGTCTATGCCCGAAAGCGGGTCGAAATAGTTGTCGACATAGGCCGGCGAGCTCGTCACCAGCAGGCTGATGCCGCGTCCGAGCCGCGCCTCTGCCGCGCGCAGCATCCGTCCGCCGAAGTCCTGGCGCAGCAGCAGGCGGTGGATGTCCAGGCATTCGTAGACGACCGGGATGTCGCCGCCGAACAGCGAGACCGCCCGGCGCGCGAGCGCCAGCATTTCCAGGTTGCGTGCAATCACGATGTCGGGCTTTGCGACGCCGCGCAGCGACGCGCCGAGATTGAGGCAGGCTTTTGCCACGGCGCCTGCCCGCTGGACGAAGCGCGCATCCTCCGTGGTGCCGAGCTCGATCGTCGACAGGCTGCCGATCGCAGCCCCGGCGTTTTCGCCCCTGCGGAAGCCCGCCAGCGTCACCTCGGCATTTCCGGTCTGGAGCGCAAGGACCCTGCGACGGATCGCAGGGTCTGAGAGGTCGTGCGCCAGATAGAGGATATGCAGCATGGGATGATCCCGTTTTCCTACCCGGCATCATTCCGGGTCTTGACGATTGTGGCAGTCTCGGGCGGGGCTTTCGCCCCGCCTCAGTTCAGGACGCAGGCGACGGATTCGGCGAACTGGCAGTCGTCGCCCGGCGCCGTATAGACGATGCGGTCGATCTGCATGGACGTCGGAGCCGTGTAGTTGAAGGCGCCCATCCAGCCGCTCAGGGTGTCGGTTCCCCAGAGGCTGACGAAGATCTTCTGCGCGTTCGTCGGAAGCTTCGCCGGGTCCGTCACCTCGTGCACCATCTGGCCGTTGACGTAGTAGCGCAGCCGGGATTGTTCCCAGACGAAGGCATAGTCGTTGAAGCCCTTGTTGGCGCCGCCCGGCACGTCGACCAGTTCCTCGTTGCCGCCCTTGGCGGCGATGTACTGGTTGAGCTGCACCTTGGCCGGATTCTTGCCGAGCACCTCGAAATCGATCTCGTCGTGCGGCTTCTTGTCGGCCGGGCCGATAAAGGTGAAGAACGCGGAGTTCAGCCCCGAGCCATCGGCCGTCTTCATCCGCGCTTCATAGGTACCGTAGCCGAAGCGCTTGCGGGTCTGGACCTCGCCGCAGGCAAACTCCCGCTCGCCGAGCTTGCGCTGCTCGAACGTGAGATTGAGCGCGCCTTCGACGATCTTCACCTGGTCCTTCGACCATGTGCAGTTCTGGTGCTTGCCATTGTTCCAGCCGTCGGAGACGTACCAGGTCTTGCGGTCCAGCGTGTCGAAGTTCTCGACGAAGGACGTGCCGGTCGCACCTTCCTGCGCGACTGCCGGGGCGGAGGAGGCTGCGCAGACGAGCGCGGTCAGCGCTGCAAGGCAGGTTCGGGTGGTGGGTCGTGTCATGGGTCTTGTCTCGGATCGTGTCGTCATGGGCGATCGCATCCTTTCACCGTTGCGGGGTCGAGTAGCGGACATCATGGGCGGTATTGGAAATCGGCTTGCGCGCACCGGAGCGGCTGCCGGTCAAAAGGGCGTGCAGGCCCGGCAGGCTTCTCTGGACGATGGCGTGGGTGATGACGAGGATCGTGATCGTCAGCAGCGGCGCGGCGAAATAGAAGGCGACATAGTGGTCGATCCCGACGCGGTTCCACACCATCCACAGTCCGACGAGCAGGGGGTAGTGGGCGCAGAAGATCCAGAAGCTCAGGCCGCCGCCCTTCGACAGCCGCGTCCCGAGCCGCGTGCGCAGCAGGAGGTCGGACAGCGCCCAGGCGCCGACGATGCCGGACAGCGCAGTCATCGCACGCAATATCTCCAGCCAGACCGGGAAGTCGGGTCCGACCAGGAAGAGCGCCACGGACAACAACAGCGCTGCGGCGACGACGGCCGCCGAGATCTGGCTGGCGTAACGGTCGACGGCGCCGACGTCGACGCGATGCAGTGCGATCGCGATGCCTGAGCTGAAGCCGAACAGGATCGATTTTTTCAGGAAGATTCCGTTCGGCACCGGCAGCACCGCATAGGCGAAGAACACCAGCAGCGTCGCACGCGGATAGCGCAGGACCAGAAACGCCAGGATCGGCGACAGGACGAGGCACAAGAGCAGGTCGCGAAGGAAATAGAGCGGCAGGTTGATCGGCCAGCCTTCCAGCGCAAACGCGAGCGTCGCTATTTCGCGTGGGGTGGCATTGGCGACATCCGGAAGATAGCCGAAACCGATGCCGACCTTCTGCGCCAGGAAGACGAAGGCGAGGAAAGCGAGGTTCCAGAGCAGGAAGGGCACCAGCACCGTGGTCGCCTTGGTGCGCAGCGTCTTTCCGTAGCTGAAGCCTTCGAAGCCGCGACGGAACAGAAGGTAGCCGGAGATCGCGCTGAGGCACGGGACACCGATCCGGAACAGGCTGTCGCCCAGGAACACGCGCAACCAGTCGATCAGGCCGTTGAGCCCCAGGAACGGGCTGTTGGACGGATCATAGGGAACATGCACGAATACGATGCCCGAGATGAGCACGATGCGCATCAGATTGATCCGCGAAGAAACGCCCGCGTTCATATCCACGATATCAGCTACTCCTAATGGGCCCCGTTTCCGGCCGCCGTTTCGGACAGAGCAGACTTGTGCCCGCGTTGAAAATGGTAGGGCGGTTAGAGCGGAAAAATATGGCAGTGCAACAAAAATCTCTGCGGAGTTTGGTTGCGCTGCACAATAAGGGAAACGCCGACGGTCACCAAAATGTGTCCGGGGGGCTGCCGCAACCGGCGAAAAGGCACGCTAGCACCGTAAATTGCAGAAATTGCTAATAGACTCAGATACATGCACGTCTTGGCTGTATTCCTGCCGAGGAATTTTCGCTTTTTTTGCGTTTTGCCACCGTTTCAGGTTCCGAACCTGGTGCCGGGGATGGTCGATTGTGGCGGAAAGGCGGCAAAACGATTCAAGTCTCAGTTATGGGAGGCTTCCGGCCGGCTTATTCGGCCGGGCTGGGTGAGGCGGCGGGCAAACGCTTCTTCCGGGCGAGATCGACAAGCTTCCGCAGGAGCGGGCGCTCGGTGAGGAGGACGAGTGCGGCATAGATCGCGCCGCCGATGACACCGCCGACTACGACCTGCAGCGCCGCGTTCGGTACGAGATGGCCGAAGTAGCTCAGGAGCAGCCGGACCGCGATCGCCATCAAGGCGGCCGTGAACATCGGGCGGCAGCAGGTCAGGAAGCCGCGGAAAAAGGGCGTTCCGTCCGCCCGGAACACCACCAGCGAATAGCCGACGAGCACGAAGGCATTGACGGCGCAGAGCCAGATCATCGCGCCCACGAGCGTGCCGTTATAGGCGCCGAAGGCGACGGCCGCCGTCGTGATCACCGCGCGCAGGATCGCCCACCAGAACAGCGTGCCGCCGTGCCCGACGCCCTTCAGGTAGGGAATGAACGTGCTGCAGGGGGTCAGGATCCCCTTCGACAGCGCAAGCAGTCCCAGCACCGGCCAGGCATAGGCCCACTGATGGCCGAACAGCGTGAGCATGGCGGGCTCCGCAAGCGCCCAGAGGCCGAACATCATCGGCGCCAGCAGCACGGTCGTGACCTGGGTGCTGAGCATCAGCGCGTTCGAGCGGCGGGCGCTGTCCTGCATCATGCTGCTGAAGGCGGGGAAGAGGACGCCCATGACGGCGGACAGCACGACCTGGTTGGGAATGCTGGAGAAACGGTTCGCCGCCGAATAGGCGCCGGCATCGGCGAGCCCCAGGAACCGCGAGATGACCACCATCGGCGACTGGAAGCTGACGAAGTTGGCGATCTCGGACCCCATCATGCTCAGGCTGAAGCGGGCCAGGCCGACGACGCGGCCGATCGACATCTGCAACGCCGGAACGTAGCGCGAGACGGCGAAGAGGCCCACCAACCGAATCGCCGCGGACAGGAAGAGCTGCGCGATCAGGGCCCAGACGCCGAAGCCTGCGAGCGCCAGGACCACGGCGGCGATAGCGCCGGCGGATTCCGACACCATGCTCCAGAAGGCATCCTTGCCGAACTGCATGCGCCGTGCCAGCAGCGCGTAGGCCACGTCGCCGGCCAGTTGCAGCGGAATCAGCAGGGCCATCAGCCGCACGAGATAGGCTGCCTCGGTGGCGCCGAGCAGTCCGGCGACCGGCTCGGCCCAGACGTAGAGACCGACGGCCATGAGGCAGGCGATCGCCAGATTGGCCCAGAAAACCGAGTGAATCGTCTTCATATCCTCGTCACGCTGTAGGATTAGGGCGGACGCCAGACCGGCGCCGCCGATCATCGCCAGGAACTGCACGACGGTGAGCGCGACGGCCACCGCGCCGAACTCTTCGGGGGTGAGGATTCTTGCTAAAATCGGGACCGTGACAAATTTCAGCCCGAATGTGCTTGTCTTGGATAAGATGCTCCAGCCGACGTTTCGCGTGACCGATTTCGCGTTGATGGCAGTGGGCATGGCCGCGTCCCGAATGCTGGAGGAGAGGGAAGTCGCTTAATTATCAAGACTTTAGTGCATGCCTAGATCTTTGGGAGGAAGCCGGGCACATCTCTTTGTAGGAAAACCGAAAAGGCGAAAAGATGGCGAAGCTGACTGTCGCGATCCCTTACTACCAGAAGGAACCAGGCATCCTGAGGCGTGCCCTCGCCTCCGTTTTCGAGCAGACTTACACGGATTTCCACATCATTGTCGTGGATGACCAGTCGCCGTTCTCCATCGACGAAGAACTGGCGCCCCTGAGCGAGAACCGGCGCGAACGGATCACCGTGATCCGCCAGCCGAACGCCGGGCCGGGCGGCGCCCGCAACACGGCGCTGGACAACGTCCCGGCCGACAGCGAATTCGTCGCCTTCCTCGATTCCGACGACATCTGGACCCCCGACCACCTGAAGAACGCCTATGAAGCGATGACGCGGTTCGGCGCCGACTGCTACTGGGCGTCGATTACGGGCGGAGATGCGTTCTACTATCACTTCGGGGTTGCGGACCTCGAGAAGACCGAGACTGTGAACCGGCTGCAGGAGAAACCGCTTCTCATTGAAATTCCGGAGCTTTCCAGCGTCATGCTGAAGAATTGGAGCTTCCTCCATCTCTCCTGCATGGTGATCGGCCGCAAGCTGTTTGAGACCGTCCGCTTCGATGCCAGGCTGCGACTGGCGGCAGAAGACGTGCTGTTCTTCTGCGACTGCGTCCAGGCCTCCAAGCGCGTCGTGCTGTGCGACGCCGCGGGCGCGGTACGCGGCGAGGGGATCAACATCTTCCACGGCATCGACAACGATTCGCCCCAGTTCCTGAAGCAGCAGTTCAACACCTGGGTGGCGCTCGACCTTCTGGAAGGGCGTTTTGCCCAGCGCTCGAGCGAGGCCGATTCGATCCGTTCCTACAAGAGCACCGCCCGGCGGCAGGCGTTGTGGAGCCAGGCCCGGCGCGTTCGCCGCCGCAAGCTGCCGCAGTTCGACCTTCTGGCGAAATGGGTCATGCGGGACCCGAGCCTTCTGCGCAGCGTATTCGAACTCGCGGCCGGCAAGATCGCCCGCTAGGGCTTAAGACAACCGGCATTCGCCTCCATCCCCCGTCTCAGGAGACGTACATGAAGCCCTACTACTGGGAATCCGACCACGGCAATTTCGGCGACGACCTCAATCTCTGGCTTTGGGACTTCCTGCTGCCGGGTTTTCGCGACGTCCATTCCGACGTGCTGCTTGTCGGCGTCGGAACCGTTCTGAACAAGGAACTGCTGCCCGATAGCGGTCGCAAGCTGGTTCTGGGCAGCGGCTTCGGATACGGCACGCTGCCCGACATGAGCAACCTGGAGGTGTGGGACATTCGCTCCGTGCGCGGCCCGCTGACGGCGCAGAAGGTCGGTGTCGACGAGAGCCTCGGCATCATCGACCCCGCGGTAATGGTGGCCGAGATGCCGGAGTTCCAGCACCTGTCGAAAATCCACAAGAAGAGCTACGTGCCCCATTGGGAATCGGCGATTGCCGGGGTCTGGTCGGAGGTTTGCGCCACCGTCGGCATCAACTACATCGACCCGCGCGGGGAGGCCAAGGAGGTGATCTCCGCGATCGCCCGCTCGGAACTCATCATCGCCGAATCCATGCACGGGGCCATCCTCGCCGACGCCTTCCGCGTGCCGTGGGTCGCAGTCTCGACTTCGCGGAACATCAACAGCTTCAAGTGGAACGACTGGGCCGGAACGCTGGGGGTCACCTACAAGCCGCGCCATGTCCCCGTTTCGAGCCGGGCCGAGGCGATCATGAAGGGCAGCCGCTTCTGGGGCGTCGAGTTCGAAGCGCCGCAAGCAGCCGTCGTCGAGCCGGCCGCAGGCCCGCAGACGTCCGATGGCGAGGTGCTGGTGCGGCAAGCGGACACCACCCGCAAGAGCGGGCTGCGCCTGGCGGCAAAGCAGGTTCTTGCCGTCCGGTCTGCACTCGCGCTGTGGCAGGCGAGTCGCGCTGAACCGCAACTCAGCACGGACCGGGCTCTTTCCGAACGGAAGGAACGGTTCCTGTCTGTCCTCGACGGCGTCCGGCGCGACTATTTCTGAGGACATTCATGCAGTGCCGGATCCCGAGAAGGGTCCGGTCCCGCATGAGCTTGCACGGCACCCATGCCGTGATGCCCCCACGCTCGTGATCACCGGTTGCCTACCGCGGCGAGCCGGCCGGTGAGGCGAGGAGATAGCGGACCGCACCGGTGCCGCCAAGCGCTGCCGGCGCCGCCGCCTTGCGGCGGAAGCGGTCCGTCTTGTCGAGCAGGATGCCGCCGGCGATGGCAGGCAGGGCGGCCGGATGCGTGGCCGCATAGGCAAGGGCGCGCCCTTTGCCGTGCTGGTTCTTCAGGTCGAGGAAGTGGCGCAGTTCGTAGCGCGCGCGAATGTGGCGCTCGTGCCTTTCGATCAATGCGCGCTCCTCCCGCGAAAGCCCGGGCAGGGCCAGGATCGCCCGGTCGGCCTCGTAGAGGCGTCGCAGATCCTCGGTGCGGTGGCTGCTGCTCAGCGAGTTGCCGTGCACGACCGCGCCATAGCCGCAGCTATGGATGATCTTGTAGCGCGCACCGTGGGCGAGGGCTCTTGCGTAGAGATCGTAGTCTTCCCCGAGACGCAGCTGTTCGTGATAGCGCAGTTCGTTGCGGTCGAGAAATTCACGCCGGATCAAGGGCTTGAGGAAGCCGACCTCGCCGCGCTGGACGCCGCGTTTGGAGATGTTGCCCTCGATGAAGCCTTTCAGGTCGAGCAGCCGGGGCTGCGGCGCGATGTCGGCGATCTCCAGTTGCTGCGCGGCCCGCGCCTCGTCGACGAAGACGATGTTGTCGGCGATGAAGTCCCAGTCGTTCTCGCCGAGCATTCGCTCGAAGCGGCCGGGCAGCAGGAAGTCGTCGGCATCGAGCACGCCCAGGATCGGTGAGTTCGAGGCGCGAATGGCCCCGTTGCGGGCCGCCGCCGGGCCGCGATTTTCGTCGAACCGCAGGATCTTCAGACGGCCGCTGTCATCGGCGGCGGCGCGCGCAGCACCGGCCGTATCGTCCGACGAGCCGTCGTCGACGACGATGACCTCGTTCGTCTGAGGTTGCTGCAGCGCCGAGGAAACGGCGCGCCCGATGGTCTGGGCGGCATTCTTGGCAGCGATGATGACGCACACTTCCCTGCTCATCGTCCGATCGGCCTCCATCTTGAGATTGCGTTCGACACGCGGATCGTTGGCACACGTCGCGGCACCGGGTCATGGTGCGGCGCAGCATAGGGGCAACATGGAAGACGATCTTGTCCCAATCGGGGCATCGCGAAACTTCTGCGCGGACAAGCCGGTCCGGCGGCGCACCGTGGAGGGCGCTCGTGTTCGCGGGGGATCGACGAGAAGCAAAGTTCCGGTGGCTGGGTGCTCAGTAGTTGGAGTGACCCGGCTTGTTCAGGGAGGTGACCCGCAGGCCTGCCGCCGCGTTCTCCGAGAGCGAGGCTGCGCGGATCGCTTCCTCCGTCTCGCGCCTTCGCTCGCGGGCCTCCTTCCACACCAGGAAGAGCACGCCGACGAAATAGCCGACCTGGAGAAGGACTGCACAGATCAGCGTCTGGATCAGCGTATCGGATAGCGATCCCGTCAGGCTGTAGGTTGCGAGACCGAAAACCAGCAAGGCACCGATCATGCTTATGAAGACGCGTGGACCGTACATCGGGCTAGCCCGGATTCATGTGAAGGTTAAACGACATGGGCGGATTCCTCCCGAGTGCCCGGCTTTTCGGCGCTTGACGATTATATGCGGGTGATGCCGCAGGTTCAATCGCCCGGCGCGACGCCTCTTACAGATAGGGTTAAGCGCCCGGCAACTCAATTGGTTGTGATCGGTCATGCTGCAACGTGGCGTGGGCGAATCTCGATTCGACGTAGCCATTTTTGTGCCGCAATCCGGTCACGATGCAGCGCAAACGGGAACATGAAACTCTCTGACGCAGCTTGAGGTAAGCTACCCGATCTCCCAGCGATCAACTTTTGTTACACGGCATTGGCTTTTATCACGCGTTTTCGTGTGCAGTGCAACAGCATGTTGCGGTGCAGAATTTCATATTGGGACAAATCATCGTCGCTGATTCCTATGGGTTTTGGGGGGGGCGGCGTCAATTTCAAATCTATCCAGAGTATATAATTGGGACTTTGAACTTATAAATTTGGAAATTATTGCGATTTCGGAGCAATATGGGAGGAAATAACAAAAAAGATACTATTATATACATTGTCTCATCACGAGGGATTATCTATTTCATATATTATAAGATCCTTAAATAGCCCTCTGATCGATCCGTGAAAAAAGATTCTGCTTCCAAGATCAAAATCTGACCATACCCTGCGTCTTGGATATTCCACGTCCAAACGGATGAGACCTATCGCCAAACCGGAACGGAGCCCACTCTATGAAGTCCGCGACACGATCGGCCAGTTCGACGTTCTTGAGCGCCGCCGCCACAGGCGCGCCCCCTCTCGGAGGAATCACCAAGCGCGGCTTCGACATTGCCGCCACATCGCTTGCCCTGTTGTTCCTGAGCCCGATCTTCCTGCTCATCGCCGCGCTCGTGAAAGCCTCGGACGGCGGCAACGTCTTCTACGGCCACCGCCGCGTCGGCCACAACGGCCGCAGCTTCCATTGCCTGAAGTTCCGTACGATGCGGACGGACGGCGATCGCGTGCTGCAGGCCTACCTGAAGGCCAATCCCGACGCCTACGAGGAATGGCGCACGACCCGCAAGCTGAAGCATGACCCGCGCGTCACCACCGTCGGCGCGGTACTGCGCAAGCTGAGCCTCGACGAACTGCCGCAGCTGATGAACATCCTGCGCGGTGAAATGAGCATCGTCGGCCCTCGGCCGGTGGTCGAAGACGAGCTCGAGCTCTACGAGAGCGCCGCCAGCTACTACCTGCAGACCCGTCCCGGCCTCACCGGCCTGTGGCAGGTCAGCGGGCGCAACGATGTCTCCTATTCCGCTCGCGTCGCCTTCGATACCGAGTATGTCCGCACCTGGTCGCTGATCAAGGACATGCTCATCGTGGCCAAGACGATCCCCGCCGTCTGCGCTTCGCGCGGCAGCTATTGAGACCTGTCGGCCGGCTCGCCCCCTTATTGGCGCTATGGCGGGCCGCGACGGAGAAACGGATATATCCATGAAAACAGTGATCACGGCCTCAGGGCCGCGACGTCTCCACGTCCGAAACCTCTGCAAGGGCCTGGCACTCTCTGCCGGGCTGCTGCTGGCGCAGGGCGCATTCGCTTTTGCCGACGACTACCGGCTCGACGTTCTCGACAAGCTTCGCATCCGCGTGGTCGAATGGCAGACGGCTGAGGGTTCGGTGCGCGACTGGTCGGCGATCAGTGGCGATTACGCGGTTGGTGCTGCCGGGCAGATCTCGCTGCCGCTGGTCGGCGAGCTTCCGGTCTCCGGCAAGACCACGGCGGAGGTCGCCCAGGAAATCGGTCTGCGGATGCAGAAGCTCTTCGCCCTGCGCGACCTGCCTACGGCTTCCGTGGAACTCGCGCAGTACCGGCCGATCTTCGTCGCCGGCGAGGTGCAGACGCCGGGGGAATATCCCTTCGCGCCTAACATGACGGTGCTGAAGGCGATCAGCCTCGGCGGCGGTCTTCGCCGCGACGATACCGGCCAGCGCTTCGCCCGCGACTTCATTCGCGCGGACGGCGACGCTTCGGTGCTGGTCGCCGAGCGGAACCGTCTTCTGGCACGGCGCGCGCGCCTGCAGGCGGAAATCGCCGAGCAGGACAGCATTGCCATGCCGAAGGAGCTCGACCAGGCGCCGGAAGCGGCGATCCTGCTGGAAAGCGAAACGGAACTGATGAAGTCGCGTGACCGGCGGCAGACGGTGCAGCTCAAGGCGTTGGCGGACCTCAAGACGCTGCTGCAGACCGAAATCGCCTCGCTCGACAAGAAGTCGGAGACGCAGACCCGCCAACTCAGCCTGGTAGCGGACGACCTCAAGAAGGTCGACAGCCTCGCCGAGCGCGGCTTGACGATCAGTTCGCGCAAGCTGACGCTGGAGCAGCGCACCGCCGATCTGCAGGCCGCCCTGCTCGATATCGACACCGCCACCCTCAAGGCGAAGCAGGATGCCACCAAGGCAGCCCAGGACGAGACCAACCTGATCAACGACTGGGACGCGACGCTGGCGCAGGAAATGCAGAACACCGAGAGCGAACTGGAAGCCGTCACGCTGAAGCTCGAGACGAGCCGGAAGCTGATGTCGGAGGCGCTTCTGCAGTCGGCCGATGCCGGGGCGATGAAGCGCGACGCCTCCGGGGCAGACGTCACCTACGTGATCCTGCGTGAGAAAGACGGCCGCCCCACCGAGATCCCGGCGACAGAAACGACGCAGATCCTGCCCGGAGACGTGATCAAGGTCGGCTACAACGTCGCCATGCGGTGACCGGCCGATGCGGATCGCCAAGGCCAGCCTGGTGACACCCGGTGACAACCAGCTCTACGGCATGGCTGCCGTGGCGCTGTCGCTGTTCGTGTTCGCCTACTCCTCCCGCTTCGGGCAGGTGTCCATCCTGGCTTATTACGGCCTGTGGCTGCCGCTCGTGCTGGTGGACTACCGCACCGTCCTGGGCAACTACACGCGCTATCTGTGGATCTTCGGCTTCGCCATCTTCGCCTGCCTGACGATGTTCTGGTCGGCGGCGCCGGCGCAATCGGCGCGAACCGGAATCCAGTATTTCACCCATGTCGTCTGCGCGCTGATCGCCATGCGGGTGGTGGACATCCGCACGCTCTCGCGCGGTGCGATGCTGGGGGTCGGGCTGGTGCTCGCCTATTCCTTCGCCTTCGGGGTCTATCATGCCGACCCGCTCGACGGCACCGTCAGCTTCGTTGGGGCCTTCGCGTCGAAGAACCAGCTCGGCTTCTATGCCTCCCTCGGCGTCTATTTCGCCGTCACCGCGATCGTCGTGCTGCGCGAGCGCGGTCTGTCGTTTGCGATCGCCGGCGGTGTCTTCCTGCTCTCGGCCTATGCGCTTGTCGCCTCGCAGTCCGCAACCTCCGTCCTGACCACGGCCGCTGCCGTGGCCTGCTGCCTGGGCCTGCGCCTGCTTTTGTGGCTGTCGCCGAAGAACCGCCGGACGCTGTTCATCGCCGGCCTCATCCTTCTCGTCATCGGCGGCGCCGGGTTCATTTCGGCCGGGGGCTACGAGATGGTGCTCGGTGCCTTCGGCAAGGACACCACGCTCACGGGGCGGACCTATCTCTGGCAGCAGGGGATCGAGGCGGCGGCAGCCAACCCCTGGATCGGCCTCGGCTACCAGGCCTATTGGGTGCAGGGCTTCTCCGAAGCCGAGAGGCTGTGGGAGGAATTCTTCATCGGCAGCCGCGCCGGCTTCCATTTCCACAACACGCCGATCGAAGCGATGGTGGAGACCGGCCTCATCGGCCTTGTGCTGCTGTTCGGCGTGCTGATCGCCGCGCTGGTCGGCCACCTGCGCCGCTTCCTCGCCGGCGAGGGCAGCGAGGAAGCAGCGCTGCTGCTCGGCATATGCGTGCTTCTCGCGATGCGCGCCTTCTTCGAGATCGATATCATGAACCCCTACCACGTGGGCTCCTTCCTGCTCTATTTTGCGGCCGGCAAGCTGACCATGCGCGTGCCGCGACGCCATGCGGCGCCGGTGCAGGGGAGGGTGATGCGCCGGTTACCGGTCATGTCGCTTGCGCGGGCGGGCGGCCGATGAAGACGCTCTACGGGATCCAGTATCTCCGGGCGGCGGCGGCGATCGCGGTCGTGCTGTTCCATGCCGCCGAGAAGACGGGCGGGCATTTCGCCATCGGGGCTGCCGGCGTCGATGTCTTCTTCGTCATCAGCGGCTTCATCATGTGGGTGATCACGGCGCGCCGTCCGGGCGCTCCGCTGAAGTTCCTCTCCGACCGGATCGTGCGGATCGTGCCTATCTATTGGCTCGCCACCATGGTCATGGTCGCCGGCGCGCTTGTCGGGCTGTTTCCCAATCTGGAGCTGACGGCCGCGCATGTCGCGGGATCCCTCCTGTTCATTCCGATGCGATCGCCGAGCAGCGGCGAGATCTGGCCGGTGCTGGTGCAGGGATGGACACTCAATTTCGAGATGTTCTTCTATCTCGTCTTCGCGCTGGCGCTGCTCCTTCCCCGCGCGCGGCAACTGGCGGCCGTTGGGCTCGTGCTGGCTGGGCTGACGATTACCGGCGCTTTCCTTTCGACCGACAATGCGCTGCTACTGACCTACACCCGGCCGCTCATCCTCGAATTTGCGGTCGGCATGGCGTTGGGCCAGCTGTGGCTCACCGGGCGCGTGCCCGGCGCAGCCGTGGGCGTGGGACTGGTGCTGGCTGCGCTCGGAGGCTTCGCTGCGATCGGCATCTTCCGCCTGCCCTTCGACGAATGGACCTGCGGGCCGCTGGCGGCAGCGCTGGTGCTCGGCGTACTGGCGCTCGAAGCCCGGGGGCTGATCCGGCCGTTCGCGCTGCCGACGCTGCTCGGCAATGCCTCCTATTCCATCTATCTCTGGCACACCTTCGCCATTTCCGTCGTGGTCAAGGTGGGCGAGCGCCTGCATGTCGCACCGGGGCTGACTTTGTTTCTGGCCGCCATCTGCGGCACGGCCGGCGGGCTGGTGGCCTATCGGCTGATCGAACGGCCCCTGCTTTCGGCCCGACGCGGCGGGGCGCGCCAGCCGGTTGCCGCCGGCAATGCCGTGCCCGAGGCGGGCGGCAGCACCTGAGGGTCGCGCAGGCCTGAACCATATTCGCATGCTGCTCCGACTGTTTCCGGATCGCGATGCCGTCGGTCCGGCTGCGGCCTTGAAGGCCCGCAGGATGCGCAGGTTATCATATGAGTTGATGACGTCGGGCGAAAATTTGTTATAAGATCATCGTAGAGACCTAACTTGTCGGATGAGTTGGTGCGCCGTCGGGTGGCCGACGATACGGGTGCTAAGCGGGAGATGAGCATGAGTTTCCAGGCCAGGACGGGAGCGAAGATCGGGATCGCCGGAGCGTCCGGGACACTGACAACGCGCCTTGCCGAGGAACTCAGGAAGGCGATCGCGGGCGGGCAGTTTCCCCCCGGAAGCAGGCTGCCGAGCGAAGCCCAGTTGACCGAGGCGCACGGCGTCAGCCGTACGGTGGTGCGCGAGGCGATCGCGGCGCTGCGGGCGGATCGGCTGGTGGAGGCCCGGCAGGGCGCCGGCGTGTTCGTGCTCGAGGTGGAGGTGCCGGGGCCGACGCCCTTGTTCCTGCAGAACATCGACCATGATCGCGTCTCCTCGATGATCGAGCTTCTGGAACTGCGCACGGCCGTGGAGGTCGAGGCTGCCGGGCTTGCGGCGTTGCGGCGTTCGCCGGCGCAGGAGGAGGTGATCTTCGAGCGCCACTTTGCCGTGCGCGCCTGTCTCGAGGCCTCGGTGCCGACGAGCGAGGCGGACTTCGCGCTGCATCTCGCCATTGCCGAGGCCACCAACAATCCGCGCTTTCGCGAATTCCTCGCCCTGATCGGCAAGAACGTGATTCCGCGCGCAGCCCTTCGCAACGACGATCCGGAGACGGACCAGGCCGCTTATATCCAGTTGATCCTCCAGGAGCACCAGGACATCGTCACCGCGATTTCCAACGGCGACGAGGAGGGCGCGCGGGCGGCGATGCGCCGCCATCTGCGCGGCAGCCAGGGCCGCTATCGCGCACTGCTGCGCGAACAGCGCCAACCTGTATGATGACTTATTGACAGAAGTTCGCGATATACGTATTACAAGTCTGCCGGAGGAGGCAGACAGAGGAACTTCACATGACGCCGCAAGAGATCAAGGCAGCGCTGGGCGCTGGCCTGCTTTCGTTTCCCGTGACGCATTTTGACCGCGAGGGTCAATTCCAGCCCGAGAGCTATCGCAGGCATATCGACTGGCTCGCCGGTTTCGAGGCGCCGGTCCTGTTTGCGGCCGGCGGCACCGGGGAGTTCTTCTCGCTTTCCCCTACGGAGATTCCCGGCATCGTGCGCGCCGCCAAGGAGGCGGCCGGCAGGACGTCGATCGTTTCGGGTTGCGGCTTCGGCAGCCACGTCGGGGTCGAACTGGCGCGCGAGGTCGAGAAGGCCGGCGCGGACGGCATCCTGCTCTTGCCGCACTATATGATCGACGCGCCGCAGGAGGGTCTCTACCAGCACGTCAAGCGCATCTGCCAGTCGGTCGGCATCGGCGTCATGGTCTACAACCGCGACAACTCGGTGCTGGCCGTCGATACGCTGAAGCGGCTTTGCGACGAGTGCCCGAATCTCATCGGTTTCAAGGACGGCACGGGCGACATCGGCCTGGTGCGCCAGGTGACGGCGACCATGGGCGACCGGCTGACCTATCTCGGCGGCATGCCGACGGCGGAACTTTTCGCCGAGGCCTATCTCGGCGCCGGCTTCACCACTTATTCCTCGGCGGTCTTCAACTTCGTGCCCCAGCTCGCAGTCGAGTTCTACAAGGCGCTGCGCGGCGGCGACCGGGCGCGGTGCGAGACGATCCTGAAGGAGTTCTTCTACCCGTTCATGGCGATCCGCAACCGGCGCAAGGGCTATGCGGTGGCCGCCGTCAAGGCGGGCGTGCGGCTGCAGGGCTTCCAGGCCGGCAAGGTCCGCCCGCCGCTGGATGACCTGACGGCCGAGGAAGAGGGCATGCTCGAAGCCCTGATCGCGCCCTGGAAACGCTGAGATGAAGATCGCCGCCGTCCGCACCCATCTGCTCGAGCACCGGCTCGCCGTGCCGTTCGAGAGCGCGTCGATGCGCTTCGACCGGCGCGCGCATGTGCTGGTGGAAATCGAATGCGACAACGGCCTTATCGGCTGGGGCGAATGCCTGGGTCCGGCGCGGGCGAATGCGGCGGTCGTCGCGGCCTACCGGCCGTGGCTCATCGGCGCGGACCCCCTGGAGACGGAGAAGATCTGGGCGCGGCTCTACAATGCGTTGCGCGACCAGGGACAGCGTGGCCTGTCGATCACAGCGCTGTCCGGCATCGACATCGCGCTCTGGGACATCAAGGGAAAGCATTTCGAGGTTCCGGTCTCGACCCTGCTCGGCGGACGGTTCCGCGAAGAAGTCCGCGCTTATGCGACCGGCAGCTTCAAGCGCGAGGGCGTCGACAGGGTGGCGGACAATGCGCAGGAAGCGGCGCGCTATCGCGAGCAGGGCTTCCACGCCACCAAGATCAAGATCGGCTTCGGCGTCGAGCAGGATCTCGCCGTCATCCGCGCCGTGCGGGAGGCCATCGGCACCGACATGCGGCTGATGGTGGACGCCAACCACGGCTACGACGTGCTGGAGGCGGTCGAGCTCGGCCGTCGCGCGGCCGAATACGGCATAGACTGGTTCGAGGAGCCGGTGGTGCCAGAACAGCTCGACGCCTATCGCGCGGTCCGTGCCGGTCAGCCGATCCCGGTTGCCGGTGGCGAGACGTGGCACACGCGCTGGGGCATGCGCGAGCCGGTCGAGACCCGCGCCGTCGACATCGTCCAGCCCGACCTCTGCGGCGTCGGCGGCTTCACCGAGGCCCGCCGGGTCGCCGACCTCGCAGCCCTCCATGGCGTGCGGGTCGTGCCGCATGTCTGGGGCACCGCCGTCCACATTGCCGCCGCCCTGCAGTTCATGGCGGCGATGATCCCCAATCCGGTTCGCGTGAACCCGATCGAGCCGATCCTGGAATTCGACCGCACCGAGAACCCGTTCCGGCAGGCCGTCGTCAGGACGCCGATCGAGCATGTGCGCGGGGTGGTCAAAATCCCGGATGGTCCCGGGCTCGGCATCGATATCGATCGCGATGCCCTGGCCGAGTTCCGGATGGGGGACGACTGAGATGATCGAGAGACCGCTTTCCGGAAGAGTGCCGTTGATACGGCTCCCGAAGGGGGCGGTGGATACGCAGATGCACATGTATCTGCCGGGATTTGCGGCCCAGGCGGGCGGTCCGCCGCTGCCGGGCGGCGCGCTGCCGGATGCCGGGCAGTATCGCAGGCTCATGTCCTGGCTCGGGATCGACCGGGTCATCATCACCCAGGGCAATGCGCATCAGCGCGACAATTCCAATCTCGTTGCCTGCCTTGCGGAAATGGGGCCGATCGCCCGCGGTGTCGCGGCGATCGCGGGGGAGGAGCCGGACAGCGCGCTCGATGCGCTGGCGGAGGCCGGTGTCGTCGGCGCCCGCATCATGGACCTGCCGGGCGGGGCTGTCGGCCTCGAGGCACTGGAGGCGGTGGATGCCCGCGCCTCGACGCGGGGATGGATGGTGGCCGTCCAGTTCGACGGCGGCAACATCCTCGAGCACGAGGCTCGCCTGAAGAAACTGAAATCACGCTGGGTGCTCGATCACCACGGCAAGTTCTTCGCCGGCATCACGCCGGATAGCCCAGAGGTCGCGGCGGTCAGGCGCCTGATCGACGGCGGCAATTGCTGGTTCAAGTTCGCCGGCGTCTATGAATCATCCAGGAGCGGCGGACCCGACTACGCGGACGTCGCAGCGGTCGCCCGCGCGATCGCCGCCCATGCGCCCGAGCGGGTCGTGTGGGGAACCAACTGGCCGCACAACCTGGCCAAGACCACCGAGGACTATCCCGACGATGCCGCGCTGACCGACACGGTGCTCGGATGGCTGCCGGACGACGGGGGCCGTCGACTGGCCCTGGTGGACAATCCCGAACGGCTGTTTGGCTTGCAGCCGTTTGCAACGGGGAGCGACTGAAGCCCGCAATCGCGGAACTGGGAGGTTCCGGGAACGCATTCGTTTAAAAGAGGAGGAAAACATGAACATTGCAAAATCGCTTTGCCTGGCGCTGGGGCTCGCCCTTGCCGCAGGAACCGTGCATGCCCAGGAAATCACCCTGCGGTCGGCCGATATCCATCCGGACGGCTATCCGACCGTTGATGCGGTGAAATACATGGGGCAGCTGCTGTCCGAGCGCACCAACGGCCGCATCAAGATCGACGTGACCAACAACGCAGCGCTCGGATCGGAAAAGGACACGATCGAACAGACCCGCTTCGGCGTGATCGACATGAACCGCGTCAACGCCGCGCCGTTCAACAATCTCGTGCCGCAGACCGTCGTGCTCGGCCTTCCGTTCCTGTTCCGCTCCACCGAGCACATGCACAAGACCGTCGATGGCCCGATCGGCGACGAGATCCTCGCCGCCTTCGAGCCGCATGGCCTGGTCGGCCTTGCCTTCTATGATTCCGGCGCCCGCTCGTTCTATACGACGAAGAAGCCGATCGAGAAGCTGGCGGACCTGCAAGGCATGAAGATCCGCGTCCAGCAGTCCGATCTCTGGATCGCGATGATGGAAGCCTTCGGCGCCAACGCCACCCCGATGCCGTTCGGCGAGGTCTACTCGTCGCTCGAGACCGGCGTGGTGGACGGGGCGGAGAACAACTGGCCTTCCTACGAATCCTCGCGGCATTTCGAAGTCTCCAAGAACTACACGCTTACCGAGCATTCGCTGAACCCGGAAATCCTCGTGATCTCGAAAGTCTCCTGGGACAAGCTTTCCCCTGATGACCAGAAGCTCGTCCGCGCTGCGGCGAAGGACTCCGTGGGCAAGATGCGCGAACTCTGGCAGGCGCGCGAGAAGGACTCCGAGGAAAAGGTCCGTGCGGCCGGCGTCAACGTGATCACGGTCGACAAGGCCGAGTTCGCCGATGCCATGAAGCCGGTCTACGACAAGTTCGTCACCGACCCGCAGATGAAGGATCTGCTCGAGCGGATCCGCGCGATCAACTGATGAATGAAGGGCCGCGCCGTCGCATACGGCGCGGCCCGCTGCTTTCGGCCGCGCCCCTGCGCGCGCCGGCCGGTGCCTTTGGAGGAAAAGGTCATGTCGCGTTTCTTGCAGGCCAGCCGGCCTGTGCTTGGCTGGATCAGCCGGGTTTCACTCTATCTTTCCGGCATCGGACTGGTCGCCATGACGGCGATCGTCGGCTGGCAGGTCTTCGCACGGTATGTGCTGAACGATACGCCGAGCTGGTCCGAGCCGCTTTCGCTGCACCTGATGTCCTGGTTCATCATGCTGGGCGCTGCCGTGGGCGTGCGCGAGAGCGTGCATCTTGGCCTCGATTTCGTCCGGCACGGTGCCTCGCCCGCAGCAAAGCGGACGATGGACCTGGTCAGCCTCGGGCTGATGGTCTTCTTCGGCCTCGCCATGACCTGGTACTCGGTTCTTCTTGCCGCCGGCACCTGGGCGGCCAGCATACCCGTGCTCGGCTGGCCGGGCGGGGTGGATTTCTTCCCGATGATCGCCGGCGGGGTGCTCATCGCGATCTTCTCCGCCGAGCGCTTCGTCGACGTTGCAGCCGGCGAACATACCGCAGCCGACATCATCGCACAGGAGGTGGTGTAATGGCCTATTCCGTACTCTTCGGCGTTTTCACCGTGCTGATGATGATCGGCATGCCGATCGCCTTCTGCCTCGGCATCGCGTCGCTTGCGACCGTGCTCTATATCGGCCTGCCGCCGATCGTGGTCTTCCAGCAATTGAATTCCGGAATGAACGTGTTTGCCATGATGGCCATCCCGTTCTTCATCTTTGCAGGCGACCTGATGGTGCGCGGCGGCATCGCCGACCGGCTGATCCGGTTCGCAGCCGGCATCGTCGGTCACCTCCGCGGCGGGCTCGGACAGGTCAACATCGTTGCCTCCACCCTGTTCGGCGGCATCTCCGGCTCGGCGGTGGCCGACGCCTCTGCCGTCGGCGGCCTGATGATCCCGCAGATGGCGGCGCGCGGCTATGACCGGAGTTACGCGGTCAACGTCACCGTCAACGCGGCGATCATCGCGCTGATGATCCCGCCGTCGCACAACATGATCCTCTATTCGATCGCAGCCGGCGGCAACGTCTCGGTCGCCGACCTCTTCACCGCCGGGATCATTCCGGGACTGCTCCTGGCAGGCGCGCTCATGATCACGGCCTATATCGTCGCGCGCCGTCGCGGCTATCCCTCCGAGCCGTTCCCGGGCTTTCGCAAGCTCGCCTATTATCTGCTGGCCTCCGTGCCCGGGCTGCTGCTGATCGGCATCATCTTCGGCGGCGTGCGCTCCGGCATCTTCACGGCGACGGAGAGTTCCTGCATCGCGGTGTTCTACGCGCTGCTGGTGGCGCTGCTGGTCTATCGCGAGCTCGACTGGTCGGGATTCGTCGAGGCCGTGCTGCAGGCGGTTCGCACGACGGCGATGGTGCTGCTGGTGATCGGCACGGCCGCGTCCTTCAGTTGGCTGATGTCCTTCCTCCAGGTCCAGCAGTTACTGGTGGCGGCGATGAGCGCGATCTCTGACAATCCGATCATCGTGCTCCTGATGATCAACGTCATCCTGCTTGTGCTCGGCACCTTCATGGATATGGCGCCGATGGTCATCATCAGCACGCCGATCCTCCTTCCGGTCGTCAAGGCATTCGGAATCGATCCCGTGCATTTCGGCGTCGTGATGATCCTGAACGCCGGCATCGGGCTCAATACGCCGCCGGTCGGCACGGTGCTCTTCGTCGGCTGCGCGGTCGGCAAGATCACGATCCGCGAGGCGATGCGCACGATCTGGCCGTTCTTCGGCGCCAGTATCGCGGTGCTGCTGCTGGTCACCTACGTTCCGGCCCTGTCGCTATGGCTTCCGAGCCTGTTCCGGTAGAAATTGGTGCCTGATGACCGGAAATTCGAAAGGTCCGCATGTGTCGGACAGGATGGCATTCGTGGAGGCCCGATGCTGAAAACGCTCTTGATGACAGGTGCCGCGGGTGGCGTCGGAACAGCGCTACGCCCCCTGCTGCAGGAACTGGCGGAGACGGTGGTCCTCTCCGACCTGTCCGATATCGGCGACCTGCAGGCCCACGAGCGCTTCAGCTGCTGCGACTTGGCGGACGCAGCGGCCGTCGACGCGCTCATGAAAGGCGTCGACGGCGTCATCCATCTCGGCGGCGTGTCGGTCGAGAAGCCGTTCGACCTCGTCCTGCAGGGCAATATCGTCGGCCTCTACAATCTCTACGAGGCCGCCCGTCGCAACGGCCGGCCGCGGATCGTCTTCGCCAGCTCTAATCATGTGGTCGGCTACTATCGCCGCGACCAGCGCATCGACAATACCGTCGTGCCGCGGCCCGATTCGCTCTACGGGGTCTCCAAGGTGTTCGGCGAGGCGATGGCAAGCCTCTACTACGACAAGTTCGGCATCGAGACACTGTCGGTGCGCATCGGATCTTGCTTCGAACAGCCGAAGAACCCGCGGATGCTGGCGAGCTGGCTCAGCAAGCGCGACCTGCTGTCGCTCTGCCAGCGCGCTTTCGCCGCGCCGCAGATCGGCCATACCGTGGTCTACGGCGCTTCCGACAACGACGAGCAGTGGTGGGACAACGGTAAGGTCGCCTTCCTCGGCTGGCGGCCGAAGGATAATGCGGAGAAGTGGCGGGCCGAGGTTATGGCGCAGACCGGTCCCGAGGATCCGGCAAATCCCGCCACGCTCTATCAGGGAGGCGTCTTCGTCACGGCCGGGCACCCGGCCGACGACTGAGCGTTGCAAACCCGAATCGTTGGTCTTTGCCGGGACATTGCAGTGCACCCCGGGGCCGACCGTGTTTCGCGATCGAGCTATTCGATTTACGCATATCTGGCTTGTGAAATCCTGCCTATGAATTAGGCGAGAGTCGCGTATAGTCAACTTCATCGAAGCAATGCACCTCCTCCCGCAGAGCTTCGAGGTCGCGAAGACCCCACTCCTCCTCCCAGGGGTTTTTGCGAAGAACAACAGCACTCCTCCTCCCAGCTGTTGTTCGGTTCTTTTGGAAAGCCTGCCGCACCTCCTCCCGCGGCAGGCTTTTCGTTTTTTGGGGGTGTCTCATTGCATATTTAGCCGCATCGAAGGCGCGGGCCGTTGTTCGCCGGGGCTGGATGGACTCGCTCCATCCGATGCGCGCGTCTCATCGCTGTATGGATTGCCGCATCCTTTCGCGCCTCGTCGGGCCGGGAGAGGCCAGCGCATGGGCGTCGAGGCGAGCCGCCGTCCGATGTCGCGCCGACTATGGTCCGGCCGACGCTGTCGACCCTCACGCGGAAATGCAGAAAGCGGATGGCGACCGAAGGTCACGACCCGCCGAACTGACGATTGCTGCATGCTGGGGAGTTGGGCTTCGTGGCCGGTTGCCGCGCCCTGCTGCCGAGGCCCGAACTGCGGGCCTGATCGGCGTCGCCCGGATGGTGACCCGGGCACGATCGGCGGACCGGCGTGGCCGATCGCCGATGGACAGCGTCAATGACGCTTAGCGGCCGACAACCGCGGAGCGGATCTGCGAACGCGAGATACCGATATCGGCCAGGGTATGGTCGTCGAGCATGTGCAGTTCACGGATAGCCTTGCGGCGGGCGGCAAAGTCCTTGATCTTCTGACGAATGTTCATCTTTTTTCTCCATTCTTTCGATGCCACTCATATGGGCAATTCCGCGCACACTAAGAAGGCATAAGCCTGCAGGATAGGCATGCAAATTTGCCTACCCTCGCACAGGGCGACGGCAGTTGGGGTGCGATGCACAATTTTGTTGCAGTGCGAATGGAAAATAAGCGCAACGGAGCGACGATCCGGCGCCGCAGATCGCCACGCGGCTCCGTGGGGCAATCCGGACAAAAAAGGGGAGAAGCCGCAGCTTCTCCCCGTTCGTGCGATCGTCGTTGGCTGGCGGAGGGCTCCGCCGGCTCACCACGTCTTGCTGAGCTTGAAGG
Organism: Mycoplana azooxidifex; assembly: GCF_014196765.1. Lineage (GTDB taxonomy): Bacteria > Pseudomonadota > Alphaproteobacteria > Rhizobiales > Rhizobiaceae > Mycoplana > Mycoplana azooxidifex. The sequence goes on along the minus strand of NZ_JACIEE010000007.1, from coordinate 144,361 downwards.
TGATCGTGCGGGCGTCGCCGTAGCCGCAGACGAGGATGCCGCCGCAGCCGCTGACATATTCCTTGTCGAACACGTTGGAGACGTTGAGGGCCGCGCCCCAGTCGTTTTTCTCGTAGCGGATGCCGGCGTCGAAGACAGTGGCTGCGGCCACCTTCGCCGTGTTCTCGTTGTCGGCCCAGCTCTCGCCGCGATAGCGCATGCCGGCGCCGAGGCTGACGCCTTCGAACGCCCCGTCCTGGACGGTATAGTCCAGCCAGAGCGTGGCCTGCTTGTCCGGGATGAGGTAGGGCGTGTTGCCGATCAGCGCGGTGTTTGCGTCTTCGGTGATCTCGAGGTCGATGAATTCGAGCCCGGCAATCAGCTTCCAGCTTTCGCTGAGGTTGAACTTGCCTTCCAGCTCGATCCCGCGCGAACGCACTTCGCCCATCTGGCTGGAGAGCATGGTCAGCGGGTCGGTCACGACGACATTCTGCTTGGTGAGTTGGTAGACCGATGCGGTCAGAACCCCGTCGAGGAAGGTCGGCTCGTACTTGACGCCCGCCTCGAACTGGTCGCCTTCCTCGGGCTTGGTGTTGCCCGTCAGGGTTACCGCGACGATCGGGTTGAAGAAGGTCGAGGCGCTCACATAGGGTGTCACGCCGTTGGCAAACTCATAGGCGAGCCCGGCGCGGCCGCTGAGCGCGCTCTCGTTGTAGTCGAACGTCGAGTTTTGGGCCGGATCCCAGAAGGTGGGCCCGTTCTCCGTCTTGGTGTCGACGTAGTCGTAGCGGCCGTTCAGGGTGACGATCCAGCCATCGCCGAAGCGGATCTGGTCCTGGGCGTAGACGCCAAGCTGCTGCTGCGTGGTCACCTGGTTGATGTAGACCGCATTCGGCGGCTGCGGCACGCCGTAGATCGGGTCAGTGGCGCTGATCGGCGTGGCCGCCGAGGAGGCCTGCTCCTGGTCGAGCCTGTAGTACTTGTAGTCGAGCCCGATGAGCATCGTGTGATTGAGCGCGCCAGTGTCGAACTCGCCCTCGACGCGGTTGTCGACCGCGAAGGTGTCGACCTTGGAGGTGTGCTCGAAGCCGAGGCGATAGAGCAGGTTGTCCGGCGTGACCGGGGCGTTCACGTAGGACGGGTCGGGGAAGACCGCGTCGGGATCGTAGTAGCCATAGGTGTAGGGCCCGTCCTCGTGCTTGTAGAGGTGGCCGTAGCGCAGGTTCTGGCTGAACGTCCAGCCGTTGTCGAACTCGTGCTTGAACTCGTAGCCGAGCATCTGCTGGACGTAGGTACCGGTGTCGATGTCGGGCTCGCCGAAGAAGGCCTTGCGGTCGATCTTGCCGAAGGAAGCGGGCTCGACCGTGCCGATATAGGGCAGGAAGCTGCCGCCGGTGTGCCGCTGGTCCAGGCCTTGCAGCAGGCCGTAGACCGTCAGGCTCGTCGCATCGTCCCGCTCGATGGTGACCTGCGGCATGATGAAGCCGCGCAGGTCGTTGGAGAAGTCCGTGTAGTTCTCCCCGCCGGACACCTTGCCGGTGATGCGGTAGTTGACGCCCTCGTTGAGGATGCCGTTGACGTCGAAGCCTGCAAAGCCGTTGGCATTGCTGTTGATCCCGGTCTCGACGTAGGCCGAGGTTTCGCCCGTCGGGCGCTTGCTGACCATGTTGACGATGCCGCCCGGGCTCGAGCCGCCGTAGAGCACCGACGCGGGGCCCTTCAGCACCTCGACGCGCTCGAGCATGAAGGGATCGATCTGGAAACCGCCGAAGCCGTAGCTGAACAGGTTCAGTCCGTCGAGGAAGACGCCGGTCTGGGTCGCATCGAAGCCGCGGATGTAGAACCAGTCGGTATCGGCATCGACGCCGAAGGGCTGGGTGGTGACGCCCGGCGTGTAGCGCAGGATCTCGTCGACCTTGTTGATGGCGCCTCGATCATCGATCTCCTCGCGCCCGATCACGGAGACCGACTGGGGGATCTGCGAAAGGGGTGTGTCGGTCTTGGAACCGGTGGTCGTTTCCTTGGCGACGTAGCCGTCGACCGGGCCGGTCGCCGCACTGGTCGCCCCGCCGGCGCCCTCGACGATGACGGGCGCAAGGCGCGTCGCATCCTGTTCCTGCGCCCATGTGGCGCCGGCCGCCAGGACGGTCGCCAATGCGACGCTGCCGCTCAAAATCCTCTTGAGACGGATTCCCGCCGAATAGACGCCTTGGTTCGCCATAGTCCGTTTGTCCCCACTGCCTGAAAACGGCCGCCGATGTGCGCGGCTGTTAACATGAGCAGTTATATCAACTTAATCCGGGGTGCTTGTTCCCATCGGTGAAAATTGAACGTTCTTGGCACTTTTTCGCGGTGCACACAGCTTTGCCGCAATTGTGCGGTTGCGGAGCGGGCTACGCTCAGCCGAGCTTCATTTTTCGCCAGCGCGCCGGCGTGATCCCGACCGCCTTGCGGAACACGCGCGTGAAATGGGCCTGATCGGCAAAGCCGGTTTCGGCGGCGATCGTGGTCAGCGTCGCCTGCGGCTTGAGCAACAACTCCTTGGCCCGCTCGAGCCTCGCCTTCATCTGCCATTGATGCGGGGCGATCCCGGTGGAGGCCTTGAAGGCATGGCTGAAATGGGACTGCGACAGGCCGGTGAGGGAGGCGAGTTCCTCGAGCCGGATGCTGCGCAGGCAATTCTCCTCGACATAGTCGACCGCACGGCGCAGTTGCCAGTTGGCGAGCTGGCTGCGCTTGCGCGGCTCGGCCCGATTGACCTTCATCAGGTCGATGATGAGACCCAGCGACAGCCCGTCCCCGTAGAGGTCGTGCAGGGGCTGGGGATTGGCGCATTCGGCCGCGATCAACTGCGCCAGCGCCATGATCCGCGGATCTTCGAACATCAGCCGCGGCGTTTCGATCGGCCGGGCGTCGAAATCCTCCATCAGCCGACGCTGGAGCACCTCGATGTCGAAATGCAGGTCGAGGTGGCGGACGAAACTGAGGTCGATCACTTCGGCCCACAATTCCATTCCGGCCGGCACGTAGGAAATGGCCTGGCTGTGGTAGTTCTGGACGACGCCTCTTTCCTGCGGCGATACTTTGAGGTTGCAATTGCCGCCGCCGCGGGCCTCGAGCATGATGAAGACGCGGGGATCCTCGCCGACATAGAAGCCGCCCGCATCCGGGGCGCACTCCACCTCCCAGAGGTCCGCGACGATGCCGTTCCATTGGCGCCTCTGCAGGCCGCCGACGACATTGAACCCGCTGATCTTGTTGTGCATGCGCGGCTGAAAGGTCATGGCCCCGTCCGATCGATCAGGCATGCCTCCCCGGATGCCTTGCTGTAAAACTTGTCTACTTTAGTCATGTTTTGATAGCGCAGCGCACCGGACATTGCAACCGGTTGCCACCGCCCGGCTAGGACTGCGCGCGCAGCAGGCGCGAGTAGATGCCGCCGCTGCTTTGCAGTTCCTGGGGGCCGCCCTGCTCGACGATGCCGCCTTCGTCGATGACGACGATGCGGTCGGCGTTGCGGATGGTCGCAAGGCGATGGGCGATGATGAGCGTCGTGCGCCCCTTCGACAGTTCCGCCAGCGACCGCTGGATCGCCTGTTCCGTCACCGTGTCGAGAGCAGACGTGGCCTCGTCGAGGATCAGGATCGGCGGGTTCTTGAGGAAGATCCGGGCGATCGCGAGCCGCTGCTTCTGCCCGCCGGAAAGCTTCACGCCGCGCTCGCCGACCACCGTGTCGAGGCCCTCCGGAAGCGTGGCGACCAAGTCTTCGAGCCTTGCCCGCCGCACCGCGTCCATGATCTCTTCATCGGACGCATCGAGCCTGCCGTATGAGATGTTGTCGCGGATCGAGCCGCCGAAGAGGAAGACGTCCTGCTGGACGATGCCGATCTGTGCGCGCAGCGACGTCTGCGTCATCTTGCGGATGTCGATGCCGCCGATGGTGATGCTGCCGTCCTCGACCTCGTAGAAGCGTGGCAGCAGCGAGCAGATGGTGGTCTTGCCCGCGCCCGATGCGCCGACGAAGGCGACCGATTCGCCCTGCCGGATCGTCAGGTCCAGGCGATCGAGCACGCGCCGGCCGTCACGGTAGCCGAAGCTGACGTTGCGGTAGACGATATCGCCGGAAAGGCTTTCGACGGCAATCGCGTCGGGGCTGTCGGCAATGTCGGGTGCGGTGTCGATCAGGCTGGTGAAGCGGCGAAAGCCGGCTATGCCCTTCGGATAGCTCTCCAGCACGGAGGTGATCTTGTCGATCGGGCGGAAGAAGACGTCGATCAGCAGAATGAAGCTGACGAGGCCGCCATAGCTGAGGCTCCCCTGCATGACGTACCAGGTTCCCGCCACCATGACGACCAGTTGCACGAGACGCGTGCCGAGATAGCTCATCGCGATGCTGGCGGTCATGTAGGCATAGGCGTTGAGCTTGGTCCTGCGGTAGTTCTCGTTGTTCTTCGAGAACAGCATGCGCTCGTGGTCTTCGTTGGCGAAGGCCTTGACCACCCGGATGCCGCCGACGCTCTCGGCGACGCGCGTGTTGAAATCGCCGATCTGGCCGAACAGGCGCTGCCAGTTGCGCGTCATGCGTGCGCCGTAGCGGCTGACGAGCCAGGCCATAAAGGGAACGATCACGAGGGTCATCAGCGCCAGCGGCGGATGCACCATGAACATCAGCGCAAACGCGCCGATGAAGGTCATGATGGCGATGAACAGGTCCTCCGGCCCGTGGTGGGCGACCTCGCCGACCTCCTCCAGGTCCTTGGTGACATGGGTGATGATGTGCCCGGTCTGGTGCTCGTCGTAATAGGAGAAGGACAGTTTCTGCAGGTGGTCGAAGGCACTGCGGCGCATGTCGGTCTCGATGCTGATGCCGAGCGCATGGCCCCAGTAGGTGACGATCGCCATCAGGCCCGCATTGGTGACGTAGATCCCGAGCAGGATCGCCGCGCAGCCGAGGATCAGCCCCCAGTTCTGGCCGGGCAGCAGGTCGTCGATGAAGAACTTGATCGCCAGCGGAAAGCCGAGTTCAAGCAGTCCGGCCAGGACCGCGCAGCCGAAATCCAGCACGAACAGCTTCTTGTAGGGAGCATAATAGGAAAAGAAGCGTGCGAGCATGAGGGCGTCGGTCCTGACGAAAAAATCGGAGTTTCGCCGTCAACTATAGGCTGACGCCGCCTTTTGGAAGCCCGTTATGCGATGCCGATGTCACACTACGGTGAAAGCGGTTCCGGCAGGTAGGGAAAGGATGAGAGGTCAGCCGTCCCGTATCCGCGGCGTCTCTTCCTCTCGGCCTGGCGGCGAAGTGCCGTGCGGGCGGCCTCCATCGGCCCGAGAAAGCAGGACTTGCTGCGACCGCGGGTCCCGATCCGCCCCCAGTGGCGCATGACGGCGACCTCCCCGAACAATGTGGGCTCGAGCGTGAGTGCATAGTAGCGTGCCATGTTTCGGGCCGGGTCGATGCGGCGCAGGACGATGGTGTCGTTCGGGGGCGTGGTCGTTTCGTTCATGCGAGGAGTCTCGCGGACGGCGAATCGATCGTCCAATGAAAGGTTTGAATCGGTTGGTGCCGACCGATTCATCCTTGTGATGATTGCGGGTGTCATGCTGAGGGCGCCCCCCGCCCTTGTGGATCGGGCCATCATGCCATATATTCCGCATTGAAAAGATGGCAATTGATATGGCGGTGGTGGCATGGTTCAGGCAGTGAAGATCCGGCAGGACAACGCGCCGCTGGTGCTCTCCTATATGGGGCCTGGCGGAAAGATCGCAGCCGACGAGGTCGCGGACGGTTTTGGCATGTCGAAGAGCCAGCTGGCGGAGACGGCGGGCCTTGCCCGCGAGACGCTCTACCGCGCCGAGCGCAGCCGCGGTGCCAAGACGCAAGGGCGGCTGCGCGAGATGCTGGAGATCATCAGCCGGGTCAGCGAGTGGGCGGGCGGCAAGGAACAGGCCATGGCCTGGTACCGCGCACAGCCGATCGCTGCCTTCGGCGGGCGGACCGCCGAGGCACTGGTGAAGGACGGCAAGGCCGCAGCCGTGCGCGACTATCTCGACCATGTCGCGCTCGGTGGATTTGCGTGAGGTTTGTCGGTACGGCCTATCGGGCGCATGACCCACGCTGGTCGTTCAAGCCGATATCGGGGGAGGGTGCGGCGATCCGGGGCGCCCGGTTCAATCCGCGCGGGGTGCCGGCGCTCTACCTCGGTCTCAGTGTCATGACGGCGATAAAGGAAGCCAACCAGGGCTTTGCCCATCGCATCGACCCGTGCGTCCTCTGCTCCTACGACATCGATTGCGAGGACATTGCCGACCTCTCCACGCCTGAGGGCCGTCTGTCGGCCGGTGTCGCCTTGGACGAGATCGCCTGCGCCTGGGCCATGGCGCTCGCCGAGGGCAGGAGGCCGGCGTCCTGGGCCGTCCATGACCGTCTCGCGGCGCGCAACGTCGCCGGCATCGTCGTGCCGAGCTTTGCGCCCGGCGCCGACGAAAGCGACCGCAACCTCGTCCTCTGGAACTGGGGACCGGACCTGCCGCACCGCGTTGCGGTCTTCGATCCCAGCGGGCGCCTGCCGAAGGACCAGCTTTCCTGGAAGTAACGCAAGGCAGGCCTGCAGATCGCAGGTTTCCCGCATGGCCGCCGGACCTGCGCGCGCACGTTGCTTGATAGTTACATAATCGACAGTTACGTCTGTAACCAATGCTGGATTGGCCGTTTGCGGAGGAGGTGGACGCCATGCTGGACAAGGCCCATGAGGCGGTCGCCGAAGGCGCGACGACGTCGAATACACCGAGATACATGCCCGGCTTCGGCAACGACTTCGAGACGGAGTCGCTTCCCGGCGCTCTGCCGCAGGGGCAGAACAGCCCCCAGCGCTGCAACTACGGCCTCTATGCCGAGCAGCTTTCCGGCTCGCCGTTCACCGCCCCGCGCGGTACGAACGAGCGGTCCTGGCTTTACCGCATCCGCCCCTCCGTCCGCCACACGCGCCGTTTCTCCAATGCGAGCTATCCGTTCTGGAAGACGGCGCCTTGCCTGGACGATCATTCGCTGCCGCTCGGCCAGTTGCGCTGGGACCCGTTGCCCGCGCCGGCGGAGACGCTGAATTTCATCGAGGGCATCCGCACGATGACCTCGGCCGGCGACGCGCTGACCCAGACGGGCATGGCCGCGCACGCCTATGTCTTCAACGCCGACATGGTCGACGACTATTTCTTCGACGCCGACGGCGAACTGCTCGTCGTGCCGCAACTGGGCGCCGTCCGGGTGTTCACGGAGATGGGCATCATCGACGTCGAGCCACTGGAGATCTGCCTGATCCCGCGCGGGATGATGTTCAAGGTCGCCCGCATCGGTGAGGGCGACAGTTGGCGCGGCTATGTCTGCGAGAACTACGGCGCGAAATTCATGCTTCCCGACCGCGGGCCGATCGGCGCGAATTGCCTGGCCAACCCGCGCGACTTCAAGACCCCGGTCGCCGCCTTCGAGGACAAGGAGACGCCGTGCAAGGTGCACGTGAAATGGTGCGGCAGGTTCTACGTCACCGAGATCGGCCACTCGCCGCTCGATGTCGTCGCCTGGCACGGCAACTACGCGCCGTTCAAATACGATCTGAGGACCTACTCGCCGGTGGGCGCCATTCTCTTCGATCATCCCGACCCGTCGATCTTCACGGTGCTGACGGCGCCATCGGGCGAGGAGGGAACGGCGAACATCGACTTCGTCATCTTCCCGCCGCGCTGGCTGGTTGCCGAGCACACCTTCCGTCCGCCCTGGTACCACCGCAACATCATGAGCGAGTTCATGGGACTGATCCACGGGCAGTACGACGCCAAGGAGCAGGGCTTCGTTCCCGGCGGCATGAGCCTGCACAACATGATGCTGCCGCACGGCCCGGACGCCACCGGCTTCGACAAGGCATCGAGCGTCGAACTGAAGCCGGTCAAGCTGGACCACACCATGGCCTTCATGTTCGAGACCCGCTTCCCGCAGCAACTGACCAAATTCGCAGCAGAACTGGAGACGCTGCAGGACAGCTACATCGAATGCTGGGACGGTCTCGAGCGCCGTTTCAACGGCACGCCCGGCGTCAAGTAGTGGCAGGCGGTTCGCCCAAAGCTCTTATGTCGGGCCTCGTCGAGGGAGGGGAGCGATCCAAGGGAGGGGAGCGATCCAAGAGGGCTTTAGCCGCCCTGCCATGCCTTGACCGCCTCGAGCGGCCAGACCAGCATCAGGATGTTCAGGGCGAGCCCGTCACGGATGAGATAGGTCGTCAGTGCCTCGAAGAAGACGATGATGGCGATGCTGGCCCAGACCGGCAGGCGGGCTGCAAGGAAGAAGCCGATCACCATGGCCGCGATGTCGGCCGCCGAATTGATGATGCTGTCGCCGAAATAGTCGAGCGAGATCGTCGCTTCCCGGTAGCGATTGATGATGAAGCTGGTGTTCTCGAAGATTTCCCAGGCGCATTCAACGACAAGCGCGAAGGTCAGGCGCGTGGCGATGCTCGCCCGCGGCATCAGCCAGGTGAACAGCGCATAGAACAGGATGCCGTGGATGATGTGGCTCGGCGTGTACCAGTCCGAAAGGTGCTGCGAATTCTCGGAGGAAACGACGACGCCGTGCCAGAGCTTTACATAGCCGCATTTACAGATCCAGATTCGTCCCATCAAATGCAGGACCACGGCCGTAGCTGCGATGGCCGCCGCGGCGACGGCGACCGGTTTGGGGAGGGTCCGGTTCAAGCGAGTGGCTTTCCTGGCTGGCTCGGAGTGCGGTGAAGGATACAGAATCGTATCGGCGCGACGATGCCACGACGGCGCCGGCAAAGACAAGATCAAGGGAGGAAGCATGAAACTCGCGACATTGAAGGACAGTACGCGCGACGGCAGGCTGGTTGTCGTCTCCAGGGACCTGACGCGCTGCTCGGAGGTGGGCCACATCGCCCGCACGCTGCAATCGGCGTTGGACGACTGGGCCCATGCCGGCCCCCGGCTTGCCCTCGTGGCCGAGGGGATCGAGACCGGATCGCAGCCCACCATGCGTTTCCATGAGCACGAGGCGGCCTCGCCGCTGCCGCGGGCCTATCAGTGGGCTGACGGCTCGGCCTACGTCAACCACGTCGAACTGGTGCGCAAGGCGCGCAACGCGGAGATGCCGGAAAGCTTCTGGACCGATCCGCTGATGTACCAGGGCGGTTCGGACAGCTTCCTCGGCCCTCGCGATCCCATCGTGATGGCCGACGAGGCCTACGGCATCGACATGGAAGGCGAGGTTGCCGTCATCGTCGACGACGTGGCCATGGGCGCCGGCGTCGAGGAGGCTCGCGCGGCAATCCGGCTCGTCATGCTGGTCAACGACGTCTCGCTGCGCGGCCTCATCCCAGGCGAACTCGCCAAGGGTTTCGGCTTCTTTCAGTCAAAACCGTCTTCCGCCTTTTCGCCGGTGGCCGTGACGCCCGACGAGCTGGGCGAAGCCTGGGATGGTGGCAAGGTGCATCTGCCGCTGCTGGTGTCGCTTAACGGCAAGCCGTTCGGCCGCGTTGACGCCGGCGTCGACATGACCTTCGACTTCGGCCAGCTCGTGGCGCATGCGGCACGGACGCGTCCGCTGGCTGCCGGCTCCGTCATCGGTTCGGGAACCGTCTCCAACAAGCTGGACGGCGGACCCGGCAAGCCTGTCTGGGACGGGGGCCAGGGATATTCCTGCATCGCCGAGCTGCGCACGATCGAGACGATCGAAACCGGAGCGCCCAAGACCCCGTTCATGAAGTTCGGCGACACGGTCCGGATCGAGATGAGGGACAAGGCCGGACATTCGGTCTTCGGTGCCATCGAGCAGACGGTGAAGCGCCCCGAACCGGCATGACGGCACGCCGGGGGACCGCTTCGGGCGCGGCAGGCGCGGGGCGGAGCGGTCCACGGCGGCAATTTTCGGAAAGACGCAGATGGATGAGATCGTTCTCTACGACTACTGGCGATCGTCGGCGAGCTATCGCGTCCGCATCGCCCTGAACAGCCTTGACCTCGGATACCGCACTGTCCCCGTCAATCTGCTGACGGGCGCGCACAAGGCGCCCGGGCACCTGGGCCGCAATCCGCAGGGTCTCGTACCAGTGCTCGAGATCGACGGGCTGATGCTGACCCAGTCGCTTTCGATCATCGAATATCTTGCCGAGACCCGTGGTGCTGGCGGCTTCCTGCCGGCCGATCCGCCCGGCCGCCAGCGGACAAGAGCGCTCGCCTATGCGATCGCCATGGACATCCACCCGGTCTGCAATCTCGGCGTGGTCGGCCACGTCATGGAGCTGACGGGGCGAGGGGAGGCCGCGCGCACGGACTGGATGGGGAAGTTCATCGGCGAGGGCCTGTCGGCGGTCGAGCGCATGCTGGACGATCCGCGCACCGGGACGTTCTGCCATGGCGACACGCCGTCCATGGCGGATTTCTGCCTCGTTCCGCAGGTCTATAATGCCGAGCGCTGGGGCGTGGACCTCTCCAGATTCTCCCACATTCGCCGCATCGCCGCGGCCTGCAACGCGCTGCCGGCGTTCCAGGCGGCCCACCCCGACAGCGTGAAGCCGCAATAGCGCGTGGAAGGATTGTTGCCGGCAGCTCGAACATGCGGAAAACCGGCCGCCTGCGTGGTCCTTCGGCGGCGCGCTGCGGTCAGAAGTGAATATGTTCACAAAAGTGTCAACCGGCGCGAATAGAGCCGCAGTGAGGCCCGTCTTCCTTATGTTGGGGCAGAGCGCGTGATTTCCGCGCAATCATACAAATTTCGCGGACAGTGCGGACGTCGATTTCGGCGTCGTTTTTCCCCCACGTGTACTCGACATCTGTCGTTGCTCGTCTTGCGAAGCGACTTCCAGTCGGGGAGCGTGACGCGACCCTGGTGGCCCGATCGACAACGCGCCGGACGCTATGGCGCGCCGTTTGTCGCGCCTTGAGGCGAAGAGATTGCCCTTTGGCGCAAAATCCTGGATAGACGACCTATGAGCGAAACGAACCAGGCCTACCAATATCCCGTTGCAGACGACCATCTGTTGCCGCGCAACACTCGTCGTTCGCTGCCGATCGCGCTCCTGAGGGCGCGCGAGGCGGTGATGAGCCATTTCAGGCCGATGCTGGTAAAGTACGACGTGACCGAGCAGCAGTGGCGCGTGATCCGTGTCCTTGCCGAAGCCGATGTGCTCGACGCATCGGAAGTGGCGGAAAAGACGTTCATCCTGGCTCCCAGCCTGACGCGGATGATCAAGTCGCTGGAGGAGCGTGGCTTCATCACCCGCCACAAGGACCAGGACGACGGCCGCCGGGTGCTCCTGAAGATCGCGCCGGCCGGGCTGGAGATCATCAACACCGTGACCCCCGACAGCTGCGCGATCTACGATCACATCGAGGCGCGCTACGGCAAGGAGCGCGTCGAGCACCTGATCGACCTGCTGAACGACATGGCCCTCCTGAAGAGCGACGAGCCGTTCATCGCCGAGGAATAGCCTCCGCCTGCGCGGCATTCTCCGGCTGCCGATCGAAAAGGGCGGATGCGAAGGCGCCCGGATCCAGGGACCCGGGCGTCGGAGGTCGCAAGCCTTGTGCCCGCGTCAGGCGAGGTTGCCCATGCAGAGATACTTCATCTCCAGATAGTCGTCGGCGCCGTGGTGTGAGCCTTCGCGCCCCAGCCCTGATTGCTTGATGCCGCCGAAGGGGGCGGCCTCCGAGGAAATCAGGCCGGTGTTGATGCCGACCATGCCGTATTCCAGCGCCTCCGCTACCTTCCAGACCTTCTTCAGGTCTTCAGCAAAGAAGTATGCCGCGAGCCCGAACTCGGTGTCGTTGGCCTGCGCGATCACGTCGTCGACGGTGCCGAAGCGGAACAGCGGCGCGACCGGCCCGAAGGTCTCCTCGCGCGCCACCTTCATGGTGCGGTCGACGCCGGTCAGGATCGTCGGCTGGAAGAAGGTCCCTTCCCCGGCAAAGCGCTTGCCGCCGGATAGGATCTTGGCACCCCTGGAGACGGCGTCGGCGATGTGCGCCTCGACCTTCTCGATCGCTGCTTCCTCGATCAGCGGACCGATCGAGACGCCCTTGTCGAAGCCGCTGCCGACCGAAAGCTGCTTCACTTTGGCTGCGAGCTTTTCGGCGAAGGCGTCATAGACGTTCGATTGGACATAGATCCGGTTGGCGCAGACGCAGGTCTGGCCGGCATTGCGATACTTCGAAGTGAGCGCGCCGTCGACGGCGGCGTCGATATCGGCATCGTCGAAGACGATGAAAGGCGCGTTGCCGCCGAGCTCGAGACTGACCTTCTTGATCTGGTCGGCGCACTGGCGCATCAGGATACGGCCGACTTCGGTGGAGCCGGTGAACGAGATCTTGCGGACCTTCGGGTTGAAGCAGAGCTCCTTGCCGATCGCCGGTCCGTCGGTGCCGAGGACGACGTTGAAGACGCCGGCGGGAACGCCTGCCTTCTCCGCCAGGACCGCCAGCGCGATCGCCGAAAGCGGCGTCTGCTCGGCCGGCTTGGAGACCACCGTGCAGCCGACGGCGAGGGCCGGCGCCACCTTCCGCGCGATCATGGCTGCGGGGAAATTCCACGGCGTGATCGTGCCGACGACCCCGACCGGCTGCCTGATGACGAGCATGCGCTTGTCTGCGGAAGGGGCTGGGATCGTCTCGCCGTTGATGCGCTTGGCCTCTTCCGCGTACCACTCGACATAGGACGCGGCATAGAGGATCTCGCCCTTCGCATCCGCCAGCGGCTTGCCCATCTCCGCCGTCAGGATCGCCGCGAGTTCGTCGGCATTGGTAACCATCAGGTCATGCCATCTGCGCAGGATGGCACTCCGCTCCTTGGCGGGGCGCGCGGCCCATGCCGGCTGCGCCTTGTGGGCGGCGTCGATGGCAGCAGAGGTCTCGGTCGCGCCCATCTCCGGCAGCGTCGCCAGTTTTTCGCCGGTGGCCGGGTTGAGGACGTCAAAGGTGGCCGTGCCGTTGCCGCCAGTCCAGTTCCCGTCGACATAGCCGCGGTCGCGCAGGAGCTCGGTCGAGGTCAGATGCTTGGTGAGGGCGTCGTGGAAGGCCATTTCACTTTTCCTTCGGGTAAAGCGCAGGCTGCGCCCGGACGCATACGCCCGGGCGTCGCCACCTGCCGTGTTGCCAGCGATGATTTGAACGGATGCTCGCGTCGCCTCAGGCGGCGCGGGCCTCCAGCAGCGAGGCCTCGATGATATCGAGCGCCTCGGCGAAGACCTCGTCCTGGACCGTCAGTGGTGCGAGGAAGCGGATGACGTTGCCGTGCACGCCGCAGGTCAGCAGGATCAGGCCCTTCTCCAGCGCTTTCAGCCGGACCTTGTTGGCGAAGTCCGCGCTCGGCAGCTTGGTCTTGGCGTCGTTGAACTCGACGGCGTTCATGAAACCGGGGCCGCGGATGTCGATGATTTCCGGAACCTTCTCGCGCAGCGATTCGAGGCGCTGCTTGAGGCGGTTGCCGAGGCTAGTCGCGCGGTTGCAGAGGTCCTCGTCCTTGATGACGTCGAGAACGGCGTGGGCAGCTGCGACACCCAGCGGATTGCCGGCATAGGTGCCGCCGAGGCCGCCGGGGCCCGGCGCGTCCATGATCTCGGCGCGGCCGGTGACGGCCGCGATGGGGAAGCCGCCGCCAAGTCCCTTCGCCATCGTCGTCAGGTCGGCCACGACGCCGTGGTGCTCCATGGCGAACAGCTTGCCGGTGCGGGCAAAGCCGGTCTGGACCTCGTCGGCGATCAGGAGGATGCCGTGCTGGTCGCAGATCTCGCGGATCTGCTTCAGGAAGGCGGTCTGGGCTGGGTAGAAACCGCCTTCGCCCTGTACCGGCTCGATGATGATCGCGGCGACACGGTTCGGATCGACATCGGCGGCAAACAGCTTCTTCAGGGCTGCGATCGACTGATCGGCCGTGGTGCCCTGCAGTTCGACGGGGAAGGGCACGTGGAAGACGTCGGCCGGCATCGCGCCGAAGCCGACCTTGTAGGGGACGACCTTGCCGGTCAGCGCCATGCCCATGAAGGTACGGCCATGGAAAGCGCCGCCGAAGGCGACGACCGCCTGTCGGCCCGTGGCGGCGCGGGCGATCTTGACGGCGTTCTCCACGGCTTCGGCGCCGGTGGTGACGAAGATCGTCTTCTTGGCGAAGTTGCCGGGGACGAGCTGGTTCAGCCGCTCGGCGAGCTCGACGTAGTTCTCGTAGGGGACGACCTGGTGGCAGGTGTGGGTGAAGCGGTCGAGCTGCGCCTTGACGGCCTCGATGACGCGCGGATGCCGGTGGCCGGTGTTGACAACGGCGATGCCGGCGGCGAAGTCGATGTAGCGATTGCCTTCCTTGTCCCAGATCTCCGCGTTTTCTGCGCGATCGGCGTAGATCTGCGTGGTCATGCCAACGCCGCGGGAGATGGCTGCATTCTTGCGGTCGGTGAGGGATGTCGCGGTCATCTTGCGGAGTCCTGACGCTGGAGGGCTTTATATCTTGCATTTTTTCTGCAAGAACATATGCAATACCTACATTTTTTCTGTAGGATTGCAACGGGAATTTTCGGGCGGGCGAGGGTCTGCGTCCTGATGGAACAGGCATGGCGCGCCGGAGGCCCGCAAGCTGCTATAACGGCGAGAATAACACAAGAATCAGGGTTCATTGGCATGAGCGATCCGGAAACGGTTCACTACAAGGTGGCGGAAGCCGCGCGGCTTGCCGGCGTTTCCGCTTCGACGTTGCGGCTTTGGGAAAGCCAGGGTCTGGTGGTGCCGGGACGGTCGGAGACCGGCCATCGACAATACAGCGCCGACGACGTGGCGCGGCTGAAGAAGATCTCCTGGTATCGTGCCGCGCGCGGGCTCAATCCGGCCGCGATCCGCGAGGCACTGGAGGCGGAGGATGCGGCATCGGACGCCGTTTCCACACCCTCTGTCGAGGGCGACGCGGCGCAAGGGGTCGGGCGCAAGTTCAGGGCATTGCGGCACGCCGCCGGCAAGACGCTGGAGCAGGTCGCAGGCGACATCGGCATTGCCACCTCGGTCCTGTCCACCTTCGAGCGCACCTCGCAAGGGGTGACGTTTCGCGTGATGCACGACCTTGCCGAGTACTACGGCACGACCGTCTCGAAGCTCTCCGGCGAGGATGACGTGGAGCAGCGCAGCGTCGTGCGTGCCGGCGAGTGGAATTTCTGGCCGGAGACGTCGCCGGGCGTCGTCGTGCAGGTGCTGGCCGACGGCCGCAACATGATGGACTGCCACCGCTTCCTTCTGTCTCCGGGAGCCTCCAGCGACGGCGCCTATCGCCATGAAGGCGAGGAATTCATCCACGTGCTTTCCGGCCGGTTCGAGATGGTGCTCGACGGCGACGAGTTCCATGATCTGGGGCCTGGCGATTCCATCTACTTCGACAGCCGCCGCCACCATTCCTGGCGCAACCGCCACGATGGCGAGACGGTGCTGATCTGGATCAACACGCCGCCGACGTTCTGATCGCGGCCTACTCGAAATCATGGCAGCGAGTCCTAGTTTACACGCCAGATTTGCCGAATTCCACAGAGCGATCGTCGAGGGGGCTCGTAATGACGCACAGGTTGCCAGCATTCGCACTGTCCATGGCGTTCGCCTTCGGATGTCTTCCAAGCGCGGGGCGGGCTGCCGAAGCCGTCCCGGTGACGCCCGACAACTTCACGCGGGCGGAGTCGGACATGTATTTCGCCGTTGAGGCCGCCGGCGGCGCGTTCGGCAAGCTGCAGCACCGCCGCGAGATGATGCCGATCGACCGGCAGACCGTGATCCGCAGCAATCGCGATACGCTGTACTCGTCCGGCGTCTTCGATCTCGACGCCGGCCCCGTGACCGTCTCGATGCCGGATGCCGGGACGCGCTTCATGTCGCTGATGGTCATCGACGAGGACCACTACGTACCCTTCATCGCCCACGGCAAGGGCAGCCATACCTTCACCAGGGAGCAGATCGGCACGCGCTACATGCTGGTGGCCGTGCGCACGCTCGTGGATCCGCAGCAGCCTGCCGACCTGAGGGCCGCCCATGCGCTGCAGGATGCCATTGCGGTGGAACAGGCGGAACCCGGGCACTTCGAGATTCCGGATTGGGACAAGGTGAGCCAGAAGAAGATCCGCGACGCCCTGCTGGTGCTGAACACGACCCTGCCCGACCTGCGCCACGCTTTCGGCAGCAGAAGCGAGGTCGATCCGATCCGGCACCTGATCGGGACGGCGGCCGGGTGGGGCGGCAATCCGGACAAGGAGGCCATCTACCTGAACGTCACGCCGCGGCATAATGACGGCCGCACCGTCTATCGGCTGAGCGTGAGGGACGTGCCGGTCGACGGCTTCTGGTCCATCAGCGTCTACAACGCCCAGGGCTTCTTCGTGCCGAACGCGCTCAATGCCTATTCCCTCAACAACCTGACGGCCGCCAAGGAGGGAGACGGGACCGTCAAGGTCCAGTTCGGCGGCTGCGACACCCAGAGCGTAAATTGCCTGCCGACTCCCGAAGGCTGGAACTACCTGGTCCGCCTCTACCAGCCGCAGGCGGCGATCCTGGACGGAAGCTGGCAGTTCCCCGAGGCGCAACAGGTCCGCTGAGGGCGGGAAGCCGTCGGTTGCAGCCCCCGTCCGAACCGGCAGCAACGAACGGTTCTATTGGACCGATGGCCCGCCGGGGCACTGCAACGGGCGTGCAGCCAGTTGCGTGCCCGTCCCCTGCTGCGAAATCGGGCCGGGGTCGGGCTCTTCGGCCGGCTGGCATTCGATCGTGACGCCGACGATGCCCTCCCACCCCTTCATGATGATGTCTCTTGCCCGTTCCAGTTCCTCGATCGTCGGGAATAACGGCTCGCTCCGACCTCCGCCCTGCTCGTCGTTGAGTGTCGGCAGGTCCCGCTGCAGGCTCGCGGGCACCTTCCCCTCGTGCATCAGGGCGCTGAGGCGGATCGGCTGACATCCGCCCCCGAGCATGAAGAGTTGCGCCTCGTCCGAGTAGAGATGCTCCATCCAGAGCCGCGCGGCGGAGGGATGCCTTGCGAAGGCGCTGATGGCCTGGGCGTAGATTCCGGCGAGACGGCCCGTGCGCGGCCTGACCACCTCGATGCGGGCCTTGTCCCTCAAGGCATCGCGGTCGCCGAGAGCGAGATAATCCCAGCGGATGAGGATGGGTGTGCGTCCGTCGGCAAGGCTTGCGGCGTTTCCGATGATGGGCACGAAGTTGCCGATCCTGTGCAATTCGGCAAAAAACGCCAGTCCCCGTTGCGCTGCCTCGTCCATCCGCCCGTTCGTTGCCGACAGGCCCGCGGCCAGCACGGTCTGGATCGTCTGGTTCGAGCCGATGTCGCCGGCGATGCCGACTGAACCCCTGAATTCGGCCGAGGCGAGATCGGCCCAGTCTGTCGGCAGCCGCGGAACGCGGTCGGTATTGACGGCGAACGCGAGCACGCCGTAGTAGCCGCCATACCAGTATCCGTCGGCGTCCCTGGCGTCGCCCGGAACCGAACCCCAGGTGGATATCCTGTAGGGCTGCAGGAGGCCCTCCTTCTTCGCCGCCACTGCGAAGGACAGGCCGACGTCGATGACATCCGGTGCACTTGCGTCGTCCTCGTCGCGGCCAGCGCGGATCGCGTCGAGGACCTGCTCCGACGATGCCTCCGGAGCGCGTTCGTCGACCACCAGGCCGTACTTCTGCTCGAAGCCGTCGATGATGCGGCCGTAGTCGCACCAGTCGCGGGGCAAGGCGACGACGATGAGCCGGCCCTCCCTGCGCGCCGCCGCCACGATTTCGGACGGTGGTGATGCCGCAGCCACGGCAAGGGATGCGAGGAGAACCATCGTCGACAACGCGAGCAGCTTCGGCGCCCGCATGCCCGGCATTCGCTTCATTGTCGCCCCTCCATTTCGCAATGGATCTGCGGGGCGAATTCTATCACCCGGGCGGCCTATCGACCATCACTGAAACGCGGTCTGCGGCCCGCCTCTCACGTCGAAGCACCCCGCCCGGAGGCCGCGCCTGCCGGCGGCAGGAGCAGCCGCATGGCGTTCAGCGTCACCAGCACCGTGGCCCCGGTATCGGCGAAGACGGCGATCCAGAGGCCCGTGATGCCGAGAATGGTGGTCACCAGGAAAACGGCCTTCAGCCCGAGCGCAATGGCGACGTTCTGGCGGATGTTGGCCATCGTCGCCCGTCCGAGCGCGATCGCGCGGGCGACATCGGCCAGGCGGTTGCCCATCAACGCGACGCCCGCCGTCTCCCGGGCAAGGCCGGTGCCCGATCCCATCGCCATGCCCACGCTCGCCGCCGCGAGCGCCGCCGCGTCGTTGATGCCGTCGCCGACCATCACCGTGCCGCGCTCTTTGGACAGCTTGCGGATCGCATCGACCTTGTCGGCCGGCAGCAGGCCACCGCGGGCGTCGTCGATCGACAGAGAGCGGCCGATGGCGGCGGCGGTCGCGGGATTGTCGCCGGAGAGCATCAGTGTGCGGACCCCGAGCGCCTTCAGCGCGGCGATGCCCGCGCGCGCATCGTCGCGCGGTTCGTCGCGCAGCGCGATCGCGCCGACGCCGACCTTGTCGGCGACGACCACGGCGATGGTGTTGCCGGCCTGCTCGAAGGCTGCGATCTTCTCAGTGAGTGCTGTGCCGATCGTGCCTTCCTCGGCGGCAAAGCGCGGTGCGCCGATGAAGATCGTCCGTCCGGCGACCGATCCGCTGACGCCGCGTCCTGCGAGCGCCCTGATCTCCGATGCCGGAGCCGGCGTGAGCTTGCGGGTCTGCGCCTCGGCGACGATGGCCTCCGCCAGGGGATGGCTCGAGCCGGCCTCGATCGCCGCCGCCAGCGCCAGCAGGTCTTCCACCGTGCCATCCGTGGCATGTACGTCGGTCACCGCCGGCCGGCCGCGGGTCAGCGTGCCGGTCTTGTCGAAAGCGACGACTTCCGCCTTCGCCAGCGTTTCCAGGATGACGCCGCCCTTGGCAAGGATGCCGGCGCGTGCTGCCGTCGCCAGCGCGGAGGCGACGGCGGCGGGGACGGATATGACGAGCGCACAGGGGCAGCCGATCAGCAGCAGCGCCAGCCCGCGATAGATCCAGGTGTGCCATTCGCCGCCGAGAAAGAGGGGCGGGACGATAGCGACCAGCAGCCCGAGGGCTGCGATCAGCGGGGTGTAGATCCGCGAGAAACTGTCGATGAAGCGCTGTGCGGGGGCCTTTGCATCCTGCGCCTCCTCGACCAATGCGACCATGCGGGCGATGGTGTTGTCGGCCGCCGACTTCTCCGCGCGGATCTTCAGGGCCGCATCGATCGCGACCGAGCCGGCGAAGACCTTCTCGCCGGGCCCGCGCGATACCGGGATGCTTTCGCCGGTGATCGCCGCCTCGTCCAGATGCGCGCGGCCTTCGATGACCGTGCCGTCCGCCGCCACATGGTCGCCCGGCCGGGCCAGCACGACGTGGCCGGGTCGGATGCTTGCAGCGGCAACCTCGCGCACGACGCCGTCCTCCTCGATGAAGGCCCGGTCGGGCACGAGCGACGCCAAAGCCTCGATCCCGGCGCGGGCGCGGCTGGCGGCGTAGCCTTCGAGTACCTCGCCGGTCGCAAACAGGAAGACGACCACCGTCGCCTCGGCCGGCTCGCCGATGATGACCGCACCGATGACGGCAACCGTCATCAGCATCTCGATGGTGAAGGGCGCGCCTGCAAGCGCTGCGGCTACGGCGCGGCGCGCGATGGGCAGCGCCAGGAGAACGGCCGCGGCGATGAACAGGTAATGCCCGGCGACAGGCCAGATATGATTGATGACGAAGGCGGCTGCGGTCGCGATCCCGCCGACGATGGCATGCAGGCCCTTGGGCGTCCGCCACCAGGCGACGGCTACCGGCCGCGGGGCCGGGGCGTCCGCGGCCAGGAGCTCGGCGCCATAGCCGAGGCTTTTGACCCGCTCGCCCACCCGGTCGAGTGGCGTCCTGGCCTCGTCGATCGCGATGAACATCATCTCCCGCGGAACGGAAACGCGGACGTCCCTGACGCCGGGCATGCCGCCGACGGCGGTGCTGATGGTGTTGGCGCAGCTTGCGCAGTCCATGCCCGAAATGCGGAAGCGCCGGTAGCCGTCGCCGACCTCGGCCTCGTCCGTCGCAACTGGTCCGGCTTCGTCGGCCGCGCAGCAGCCGCCTGCGTGCTGATGGCCGTCGCCGTGTGCATGGGCGTGACCGTGCTTATGCTCCTGTCCGGCGGTGCTGTCGGTCTCGGGCTGAAGGCGCTTGTCCATTGCAAATCTCCCTGATCTGCACCACCTATAATTCCTGTAGTCACTATAGGTTCAAGCGGAAATATCCATGGAACGCGTCTTTTCGATCGGCAAGCTCGCCGAAGCCAGCGGTTCGAAGGTCGAGACCATCCGCTATTACGAATCGATCGGGCTGCTGCCGGAGCCGGAACGCAATGCCGGCAACCAGCGTCGCTATACCCCGCGCCACTATGACAGGCTCGCCTTCATCCTGCACGCGCGCGATCTCGGCCTTTCCACCGAGGCCGTCCGGCAACTGATCGATCTGTCGCTGCATCCCGACATGCCGTGCCGGGACGCCGACGAGATTGCGCGGCGCCAGCTGGAGGACGTGCGCCAGAGGATTGCCCGGCTGAAGCTGCTGGAGGCCGAACTGGAGCGAACGCTTTCGAGCTGCACCCACGGGACGATCGCCGAATGCAAGGTGATCGAGGCGCTGGCGCAATGCGGCGCCTGCGAGCGCCACCACCGGCCGCCCCGCTGAGCGCGGCGATGCCCGCCTTGGTGATGCCGTGGATGGGGGCTATGCACGCAGAATGACAAAGCGATCCGGAACCCTGTCGATGCGGCTGGCACTTGCGGGTGCGATTGCGGGCTGCGCAACCCCGCCGGTTATGGCCCAGTCGGACACGTCGGACGAGAGCGGGCCGTTCGCGGCCGCTCCCGCGCGCGATCCCGACATCGCCGTGCAGGAGGAGTTCGACGCCGCCCGCCGGGCCGACACGGTGAAGGCCTGGGAACTCTTCATCGCCCGCCACCCGGATCATCGGCTGGCTAAAGAGGCGCAGCAGGAGCTGCGCCGCCTGACCGGGCAATAGCAAGCGGGGCACCGCGCCTTCGGAATGACGGTTTGCGAAGTGGCGGGACCGCCGGTTCTTTTTTCCAGGCGCCGGGCGGTGCTTGCTTGACGTCCGCCGTGCTTGATCGGATCGCGGTTGTCCGGAGAGGAGCGACGACAATGGAACCCATCGCGGAACCCACTGCAAGCCACGACCTTTCCCGTTTCCACGCGGCGCAGGAGGCGATCTATCCGCAGGCGCTGGCAGAACTGAAAGGGGGACGGAAGGAGACCCACTGGATGTGGTTCGTCTTTCCGCAGGTCGAGGGGCTCGGCATGTCTCCCATGACGCAGCGCTATGCGATCCGCTCTGCCGGCGAGGCGCGCGCCTATCTTGAAGATCCGGTGCTCGGGCCGCGGCTGAGGGCGTGCGTGGAGGCGCTGCTTTCGGTCCCGGACCGCTCGGCGCGCCAGATCATGGGAACGCCGGACGACATGAAGCTGCGTTCGTCTCTGACGCTGTTTGCCGCCGTTGCCGACGACCCCGCGCTGTTCCAGAAGGCGCTCGCGCATTTTTATGGCGGGCAGGAGGATAGCCGCACGCTGGAGCAGCTTGCGAAGTGGTGACAGCGCTGCCCCCGCTCGATGCCGGTACCCGGTCCTGATTTTCGGTCCCACCGCCCTATCTCTCACCGGGACCGGCAGACAAGTGCGCAAATTTTGACCAGAACGGAAAAATTTTTTGCAATTGCTGCCTGCGGCCACCGTTTTCTGCGCTCCGCGGAGCGTCGAATTCTGCGATTTAGTTCCCATCACTTTCATGACCAGATACGGAGACCGACATGTCCTGGTTCAAGACCATCGCCACCGCCACCCTCGTGCAGGCAGCATTCCTGCTTCCGGCCACGGCCGGGGAGAACCTCGCCGCCGTCCAGTCCGCGGGCGTCCTCAAGATCGGCACCGAGGGCACCTATGCGCCCTTCACCTATCACGACACGAGCGGCAAGCTCGTCGGGTTCGACGTCGAGATCGGAGAGGCGGTCGCAGCCAAGCTCGGCGTGAAGGCGGAGTTCCTGGAAGGCAAGTGGGACGGCCTGATCGCGGGCCTCGACGCCAACCGCTATGATGCGGTGATCAACCAGGTTGGCATCACCGATGCCCGCAAGCAGAAATACGACTTCTCCGAACCCTACATCGCCTCCAAGGCCGTGCTGATCGTGCGCGCCGATGACGACAGCATCGCCGGCTTCGAGGGCTTGAAGGGCAAGAAGGCGGCGCAGTCGCTGACCTCCAACTTCGGCAAGCTGGCCGAGGCGAACGGCGCCGAACTCGTCGGCACCGACGGCTTCGACCAGTCGATCCAGTTGGTTCTGACCGGCCGCGCCGACGCCACGATCAACGACAGCCTGTCCTTCCTCGACTTCAAGAAGCAGAAGCCCGACGCGAACGTGAAGATCGCAGCCGAGCAGGCCAATGCCGAATACTCCGGCATCATCGTGCGCAAGGGCGAGCCGGAACTGGTCGAGGCGCTGAACAAGGCGCTGGCGGACATCAAGGCCGACGGCACCTACCAGAAGATCGCCGACAAGTATTTCGGCCAGGACGTATCGAAGTAAGTTCCTCCCAGACCCCCTCCCCGCAAGGGGAGGGGCACCCGATGCCGAAATCGAATTGCATCCCCTGACAAGAACCGCAGGCAGCACTCCCCGATATGATATCGGGAAGGATGACGCACATCGGTTCCCCTCTTGTGGGAAGGGGGCAGGGAGCGGTATTCCAGGAGGCATCCGGCTACATCGCGAAGAGTAGGAACGCCCTTGCCGCACTGGCTCCAACTGATGCTCGATTCGCTCGGTCCGCTGCTCTGGGCCGGGCTGAAGTTCACCATTCCGCTGACGCTGCTGTCCTTCGCCTTCGGGCTGGCGCTGGGGCTCCTGGTGGCGATCACCCGGCTATTCGCGCCGGGGCCGCTGGTGGCCGTCGCCCGTTTCTATGTCTGGATCTTCCGCGGCACGCCGCTGCTCGTCCAGCTGTTCGTCATCTTCTACGGCCTGCCGAGCATGGGCATCCTGCTCGATGCCTTTCCGGCGGCGCTGATCGGCTTCACGCTCAACATCGGCGCCTATTCGTCCGAGATCATCCGCGCGGTGATCGCATCGGTTCCGCGCGGACAATGGGAGGCGTCCTATTCGATCGGCATGAGCTGGGGGCAGGCGATGCGGCGCACGATCCTGCCCCAGGCCGGGCGCACCGCGGTCCCGCCGCTTTCCAACACCTTCATCTCGCTCGTCAAGGACACCTCGCTCGCAGCCGCGATCACCGTGCCCGAGCTGTTCCAGACCGCGCAGCGGATCGTCGCCACGACCTACGAGCCGCTGATCCTCTATATCCTCGCCGCCCTGATATACCTTGCCATGAGCTCGGTGCTCTCCGCCCTGCAGGTGCGGCTGGAGAAGCGCTTTGCCCGCTATGGCGGCTTCCTGGAGGCGCGCGCATGATCGAGCTCAGCCACATAGAGAAGCGCTTCGGCGACAACGTCGTCCTGAAGGATGTCAGCGTCGATATGGCGGAAGGCTCGGTCACGGCCCTCGTCGGCCCGTCGGGCGGTGGCAAGAGCACGCTGCTTCGCTGCGTCAACCTGCTCGAGATCCCGACGAACGGCTCGGTGCGCATCGGCGAGGAGGCGCTGTCCTTTTCGCCGGGTGGCAGGGTCGGCTGGTCGGATATCCAGCGGTTGCGGCGACAGACGGGCATGGTGTTCCAGAACTTCCAGCTCTTTCCCCACCGCACCGCGATCGAAAACGTCATGGAAGGGCTGGTGACGGTGCTGAAGTGGCCGGCGGCCCGTGCCCGTGCCCGCGCGCTCGAGCTTCTGGAAAAGGTTGGCATGGCGCACAAGGCAGACGCCTGGCCGGCGACGCTTTCGGGTGGCCAGCAGCAGCGCGTCGCCATCGCCCGCGCGCTCGCGCCGTCGCCGCGTGTGCTCCTCTGCGACGAGCCGACGTCTGCGCTCGACCCGGAACTCGCCGAGGAGGTGGTGGACGTGCTCGGCCGGCTTGCCCGCGAGGGCACGACGATGATGATGGCGACGCACGACCTGCGGCTCGCCTCCCGCGTCGCCGACAAGGTGGTCTTCCTCGACGGCGGCGTCATCGTGGAGAGCGGACCTCCTGCGAAGATCTTCTCCCGTCCGGAACGCGATCGCACCAAGCGCTTCATCGCCTCGCTGAACGTGGCTGTCGACTACGAAATCTGAACCGGCGGGACTGGCACGGAGCGAAAGCGAAAAGCAGGTTTGCTTTCGCTGATCGAGTCGGACATCGTTCCGCCATGCGCTATGAAACCGGCAAGCTCGATCTTTCGGCACTGCTCCTTCCCTGCTGCCGGGCGGGGGAGGCCCTGGCGCGACTGGACGAACGCGTATTGCGCTCGACGATCCGCGGCGGCTTCCTGGAGCGCCAGGATTTTCACGACGCGGCCGCTTCCCTCTGGGTCGACGGAGAGCTGGTCCATGTCGAGGATCTCGTCCTGCACGATGCGCGCATGGACGTGCGCACGCCGACCCACGAACTGACCATCGCCCATTCCGTCCTGCGCGCGCGGCGGCAGATCTTCGACCAGCCGCCGCTGTGGGCGCTCAGTGCGCCCGGGCTTGCACGGCTTCGCGGACGCGGGCAGGAGCCGGCATCCGCGCACATGCCGGACGCCGGCGGGCCAGTTCCGTCCGGGCCTGCCGCGCCCGTCGATGCCGCAAGCGAGCAGCCGGACGAAGTGGCCGAGGCCGGCTCGGGGATGGATTTCGCCGAGATCGATGCCCTGATCGCCCGCAGCAGCGCGATCCTCGACGGCGTCGCCTCGCCGCCCGCCCGAAAAGCCGCCTCCGAGCGCGATCCGCTCGTCTACGATGCCGACTGGGACGAGGAGGATCGGCTTTCGGAGTGGCGTCTCGTCGTGCAGGACACGGCGGGCCTGCCTCCGGTCCTGCGGGCGGCTCTGCTGCTCGACGCCTGGAACACGCTCCAGGTGCTTCAGCACATCCCCTGGCTCGGCCGCCAGCTCGTCGCAGCGTTCCTTCGGCAGGAGGGGCCGGCGGTGTCCCATCTCGCGGCCGTCAATGCCGGTCTCCGGTCGGTCCCGCGGGAGCGACGACATGCGCGCGACCGGCTCTCACGGCTCACAGCCATTCTCGAGGCGTTCGAGCTCGGTGCGGCGCAGGGGCTGAAGACGCACGACCGCCTGGTGCTCGCCAGACTGCAGCTCGAGCGTCGGCTGGTGAAGAAGCGTGCCCATTCGCGGCTTCCCCAACTCGTGGACCTGGTCATCGCCCGGCCTGTCGTCTCCGCGGGCATCATCGCCCGGGAACTGGGTGTCACGATCCAGGGCGCGCTCGGCCTCGCCTCCGAGTTGCAACTGCGGGAGATCACAGGGCGCGAGCGGTTCAGGGCCTGGAGCATTCTTTAGGCCTGATGTCGGGGCGCCGTCACCTTGCGATTTCCACATCGCGCAAGCCCGCCGGGCTCGACCTGCCGCCAAGGGCCGCTTAGGATCGCGCCGACACGAAAACGCCACACGGCACATCGCAGGGAAGGACGAACCCATGGCAACGCAAAAGGTGGCTCTCATCACGGCTGGCGGCAGCGGCATGGGGGCAGCGGCTGCAAGGCGGCTGGCATCGGACGGCTATCGCGTCGCGATCCTTTCGTCCTCGGGCAAGGGCGAGGCGTTGGCCAAGGAACTGGGCGGCGTCGGCGTGACCGGTTCCAACCAGTCCAACGACGACCTCAAGCGGCTCGTCGAGGTCGCCATGCAGAACTGGGGCCGTATCGACGCGCTGGTCAATAGCGCCGGCCACGGACCGCGGGCGCCGATCCTCGATATCACCGACGAGGACTGGCACAAGGGACTGGACGTCTACCTGATGAACGTGATCCGCTCCGTCCGCCTCGTCGCCCCGATCATGCAGGCGCAGAAGTCCGGCGCCATCGTCAACATCTCCACCGCCTGGACCTTCGAGCCGGCGTCGATGTTTCCCACCTCCGCCGTGTTCCGGGCCGGCCTCGCCTCCTATACCAAGATCTTCGCCGACACCTATGCGGCCGACAACATCCGCATGAACAACGTGCTGCCCGGCTGGATCGACAGCCTTCCCGGCACCGCGGAACGGCGCGCCAGCGTGCCGATGCAGCGCTACGGCAGCAGCGACGAGATCGCCGCGACGATCGCCTTCCTGGTGTCGGAGGGTGCGGGCTACATCACCGGGCAGAACATCCGCGTCGACGGCGGCCTGACGCGGGCGGTGTGATTTGCGGGGCTCGATGGGAACCTTGCTGAAAGCGCTGATCGGCCCTCTCCTGGCGATGCCGCTGTCGGGAACGGCGGCGGCAGAGACGGCGTGGCAACCGGTGGAGCAGGTCAAGACCTATGCGGTCAGCGGCTCGACCGGCATCGAGCTCTACCGCTCGATCGGAGAGCACGGTCCGAAGGTCGGCGTCGGGCGGGCGATCGCCTTCACCGATTTCAAGCTGACCTGGACCCGCCGCTACGAGCCGCGCGACGGCGGCTGCGTCATCACCACCAACCGGCCGAAGCTTATCATCACCACCATGCTGCCCAAGCCCTCCGGCAAGCTGCCGGCGGCGCTCGGCGCGCGCTGGGAAACCTTCATCGCCGGCGTGCGCACCCACGAGCGGGTGCATGGCGAGTTCATCGTCGATCTTGTGCGGCAGATCGAGGACTATTCGATCGGCCTGACTGTCGCCGACGATCCGGATTGCCAGAAGATCCGCAAGGTGCTGACCCGGCGGCTCGGCGAGTTGTCGCAGGAGCAGCGCGGGCGCAGTCGCGATTTTGACCGCACGGAGCTCAGCGAGGGCGGCAACGTGCATCAGCTGATCCTGGACTTCGTCGGCGGCGGCTGACGAGCACGCCCCCTGGTCGCCCGCAAGAATTTCTTCCGCAAAATCCGAGAGATGCGCTAGCATCATGCCTGCCGCGGGTGCACGCCCCCGGCGGAACGCGTGCCGGGGGGAGCCGTGCGATGGCCGGGGAGCAAGCGCAGATCGTCGAGATCGCCGACTACCTGGCCTATCGGGGCGGGCCGTTCTTCGAGTTGCAGAAGCGGCTGGGGCTCCTGCGCCGCGACGCCCTGAACGCTCGGCGACGCGCACTCATCTATGTCGCCATCGCCTGGCTCGTTCCACTCGTGCTCGCACTGCCGGACAGCCTCCGGCTGCGGCCGTTCGGTATGACCTACGTCACGGATGTCGGCTTGTGGGGGCGTTTCGTGTTGGCGATCGGCGCCGTCGTCCTCGCCGAGGAGCAGGTGGAGGAGCGGCTGCGGGTGAAGCTGCGGCACTTTGCGGCGGCGCCCCTGATCACATCGGAATCGATGCCCTTGGCTGCCCGCGCGGTGAACCGGGCACTGCGCCTGCGGAACTCGCGTATCGCCGAGGCCGTCTGCCTCCTGATCGCCTACGCCCTTTCCGTCTGGGCGCTTCGATACGAGCTGAAAGGCGACAGCTACTTCTGGGCGGCCTCCAGCAGCGAGGCGGGCCGGCACATCACGCTTGCCGGGTGGTGGGCGCTGTTGGTGAGCCTTCCGCTGTTCTGGTTCCTGGTCCTGCGCGGCTTCTGGCGGCACTTCGTCTGGGCGCAATTGCTGCGCGCCATCGCCAGGCTGGAGCTCAGGCTGGTGGCAAGCCACCCGGACGGCAAGGGCGGCCTTGCCTTCCTGGCCGACTATCCGAACGCCTACATGACCTTCATGTTCGGCCTGAGCTGCGCGCTTGCGGCAAGCTTCGGCCAGCACATCAGCGCTGAGACCTTGTCGGTCAAGATGCTGACGACCGTCATGGGGGTCTGGCTCGTCGTCGTGCTCGGTTTCTTCGCCTATCCGCTCTCGGCTTTCGCCCGGCCGCTGCGGCGGCTCAGGGAAGACACGATGCTGGCGGCGGCAGCACTTGCGACGCAGCGCCAGCGACAGGACGAGCGCAAGATCCTGTCGCGCAACATAGTCGCCGACGGCACGGCCGAGCCGCCTGCCGACGCGGACATACCCGATCCGGCAAAGCTCTTCGAGGCGGCGAGGAAGCTGAAGGGCGGGCTCCTTTCGCGCAGCGCCGTGCTTCCGCTCTCGGCGATGGCGCTCTTGCCGTTTGCCATAGTCGGGCTCACCCAGATCTCGTTCGAGGACGTCCTGTCCCTCGTCAAGAAGCTGCTTCTTCTGTGATCCCGCAGCACAAGGCCGGTCGCCTGCCGCAAGTTCCGTAGCTCGTGACGCAAACATAAATTCCCGGTTCGATTATCAATTTGAAAATATTGCCTTTTACTGGCTGAAATCGACCTTTTTCCGCTTCCGGGGCTTCTCGGCAGGGGGCGGCCGGAAAGGGGCTGTTAACCTTTATTTTCTATTCCCGACGCAGGGGTTTTCACAGCTTCCGCCAGTTCCAGCGTTGCAGGTTTCCATGCGTCTTTCCCGAACGATCTCGTCGAATGTCAACGATCAGTCCGCAAGCGGCGAGGAGGGCGGCGATGGACTGCGGCCGACGCCGCATGTGACGCTGCCCGGCATGACGGTGACGGGTGAAGTCAAGGCGGATACCGACCTGCCCGCCTGGCAGAGCGCCTTTATCCTCGGCCCCAATGTCCGCTTCACCCGGACGCCGGAAAGCGCCTATGCGCGCAAGCACGCCGAAGCTCCGGAAGAGAAGCAGGAAGCGGTCGCCGCTGCCGGGATGGAGCAACAGCAACCCACGACCGTCGAAGCCGAAAAAGCTGCGGCACCCGCGGACGATCCGTCGCGCGCCGATATCGACGGTGCCGCCATGCGCAAGATCGAGGGCGCCGGGCGGGTTCAGCCGGCCGCACCCGCCGAAGCTGGCAAGCCTGTGCTGCCGTCCGCAAGTGTCGCCGGCGTGGTGGACAATCACGGCGCGCTCGCGCTCTATCTGCGGCTGAAGCGGGAAATGGCTGAGGCGAGCCGCCAGCCGGAACAGGGACGGTCGACCGCAACGATGGCGGCCGCGATTTTTCCTGCCGCTGCAAATCCGAAAGCGGCCGCAAGCGTCATAACCGTCAGCCCCGGGCCATCCGCTCCGACGCAGCAAGGCGCCTTCGGCCTCCATATCTCCGACCATGCCCTGTTCGACACGATGTGCCTCGATGTCGATCTCGCAGGCTTCGCCCCCGCACCCCGCCTCGCAGTCCCGACCTTCCATATCGGTCCGGAGACGGCGGCCTCCCTCTATCGCGAGGTGAGCATCCGCGGCCGGCACGTTGCATCGACCACGGCAGCCACGCCCGCGCGCGCCATGTCAGCCTCCCGTCCGGCCGCGCCTGCAGGCCGAACCATGCCGGAACGAAATGCGCTTCCCGCCGCCCCGAGGCCGTTCGTTGCCGTTCGCAAAACGGACACATCGCGGGCGCCGCAACTGGCATCACCAGTCCCGAGCAAGGCCGTGGTGGATAAGCCTGCTGCGAATACGCAGGGTGTGCCCAGGGCAACAGGGACCGCAGTTGCACCCGTCCCGAACCCGGCGACGCACACAGCAGTTCCGCTGGTAAAGGATGCCGCCGCGCCCGGCTACATGCCGCTTTCGGCCCTGCCGTCGCTCGCCGCCTTCCAGCTCGGCCCAGTATGGGCTGCGTCCTCGACCACGACGATTTCGCTCGGTCCGTTGTCCCCGGCTTCCACCGGCGAGGCAGCCGATGCTCAGCAAAGCGTCGAGCCGAACCTGGTCGCCGCCGACTCGGCGGAGGCGGATCGCCGCGCCACGGCCATGGTGCCGGCCGCGCCGGTGCCTGCCGCCGCCCGCGCTCCGGTCGCCTCGCGCTCGCTTCCCCGCTCCGGCCTCTTTGCCGCGGCGGACGTCAATCCGGACTACGAATTCCCTCCGGTCGATCTGTTGCAGCAGCCCGCCGACGAGCAGGCGCACACGATGACGCAGGAGGCGCTGGAACAGAGTGCGGGCCTGCTCGAGAGCATCCTCGAGGACTTCGGCGTCAAGGGCGAGATCATCGACGTGCGCCCGGGCCCGGTCGTCACCCTCTATGAGTTTGAGCCGGCGCCGGGGGTCAAGTCCTCCCGCGTGATCGGCCTCGCAGACGACATCGCCCGCTCCATGTCGGCACTGTCGGCGCGTGTCGCCGTCGTCCCCGGCCGCAACGTCATCGGCATCGAGCTGCCGAATGCCGTGCGCGAGACGGTCTATTTCCGCGAACTGATCGAGTGCGAGAGCTACTGGGAGACGAAGTTCAAGCTGGCGCTTTGCCTCGGCAAGACGATCGGCGGCGAGCCTGTCGTGGCCGAGTTGGCAAAGATGCCGCACCTGCTCGTCGCCGGCACCACCGGCTCGGGCAAGTCGGTCGCGATCAACACAATGATCCTGTCGCTGCTCTACCGGCTGAAGCCGGAGGAATGCCGCCTGATCATGGTCGACCCGAAGATGCTGGAGCTGTCGGTCTATGACGGCATCCCGCACCTTCTGACCCCCGTCGTCACCGATCCGAAGAAGGCGGTGATGGCGTTGAAGTGGGCGGTGCGCGAGATGGAGGATCGCTATCGCAAGATGTCGCGGCTCGGCGTGCGCAACATCGACGGCTTCAACGCCCGCGCCGCCGCCGCCCGCGCCAATGGCGAGACGGTGATGTGCGACGTGCCGAAGGGCTTCGACCGTTCCACCGGCGAGCCGACCTACGAGCAGGAGGAGATGGACCTCACGCCGATGCCCTACATCGTCGTCATCGTCGACGAGATGGCCGACCTGATGATGGTCGCAGGCAAGGAGATCGAAGGGGCGATCCAGCGGCTGGCGCAGATGGCGCGCGCGGCCGGCATCCACCTGATCATGGCCACCCAGCGCCCGTCGGTCGACGTCATCACCGGTACGATCAAGGCCAACTTCCCGACCCGCATCTCCTTCCAGGTCACCTCCAAGATCGACAGCCGCACGATCCTCGGCGAACAGGGGGCCGAACACCTGCTGGGGCAGGGCGACATGCTGCACATGGTCGGCGGCGGCCGCATCGCCCGCGTCCATGGGCCATTCGTCTCGGATGCCGAGGTCGAGCAGGTCGTCGCCCACCTGAAGGCGCAGGGGCGCCCGGAATATCTCGGCACCGTCACCGAGGATGCCGACGAGGAGGAGCCGGACGAGCCGGAAGACACCGCCGTCTTCGACAAGTCGGCGATGGGCGAGGAGGACGGTAACGACCTCTACGAGAAGGCGATCAAGGTGGTCATGCGCGACCGCAAGTGCTCGACCTCCTACATCCAGCGCCGCCTGTCGATCGGCTACAACCGCGCCGCGTCGCTGGTCGAGCGGATGGAGCGCGACGGTCTCGTCGGCCCGGCCAACCATGTCGGCAAGCGCGAGATCCTGAACGGAAACCGCGAGAGCGCGGTCCCCGTCGAGACGGTCGACGACGAGGATTGATCGCGCTTCCGCCGACGCCGTCCGACGTCCGAGAACCCCGGCCCGATCTTGCCCACCGTGCGGTGGGGACGGGATCGGGCGAACGGTTCAGTCCCGGGCGCGATAGGCGTCGGGGATCACGAAGACCTCGTCGGCGCGGGCGTAGCCGCCGTCCTTCACCTCCTCGATGAGGACCATCGTGTGCGGGCGTGCAGCCTCGGAAAAGTACTCGACGAGCATCTCCGTCGCGCGGTGAACGATCTCGGCCTTCTGCGCGCGGGTGAGTGCGGCTTCCGGCACCTTGATGTTGACGAAGGGCATGGAAACGTCCTTTCTCGGATCGGGTTGCGGGAGGGCGTCAGACGACGCCGCCATTGGCGCGGATCGTCTGGCCGTTGACCCAGCCGCCGGCCGGGCTCGCCAGAAAGGCGACGACAGAGGCGATGTCGTCCGGCTGGCCGAGACGGCCCATCGGGTTCATCTTCGTGATCGCCTGCACCTGGGCCTCGTTCTTGCCGGTCATGAAGAGATCGGTCTGCACCGGCCCCGGGGCTACGGCATTGACGGTGATGCCGCGCGGGCCGAGTTCCTTGGCGACGATATGGGTCATCGCCTCGACCGCCGCCTTGGTCGCCGCATAGACGCCATAGGTCGGCTGGTACAGGCCGACGACGCTGGACGAGAAGCTGATGATGCGCCCGCCGTCGCGCAGGCGCTTGCCGGCCTCCCGCATGCCGCGGAACACGCCGCCGAGATTGGTCTGGACCTGCTGCTCGAAGCTGTCGTCGTCCACATCGGAAAGCGGCGAAAGCGTCATCATCCCGGCATTGTTCACCAGGATATCGACCGCGCCGAAGGTGCTCTCGGCAATATCGAACAGGTCTGCGATCCCGGTGCGGCTGCCGATGTCGGCCTTTGCCGCGACCGCGCGTCCGTTCGCAGCCTCGATGCTGCTCACCACCGCGTCGGCCGCATGGCTGTTCGTGGCATAGTTGACGACGACGGCGATGCCGTCTTCCGCCAGCCGGCAGGCGATGGCCGCGCCGATGCCCTTCGAGGCGCCCGTGACGATGGCGGTTCGTTGCTGACTGTTTGTCATGGCTTTCTCCTTCTTCGATGCAGACGAAGTAGGGCAGTTGCCGCCAGCGAACAATTTCCTATTATTTGACATCACAATTCGCGAATGCCGAACAATTTGCCATGGACCGCCTGGACCGCATGCAACTCTTCGCCCGCATCGTCGAACGCCGCAGCTTTACGGCGGCGGCGGCGGACTTCAATCTCGCCCGATCGACGGTGACCGAGGCCGTCAAGCTTCTGGAACGAAGCCTCGGCGTCCGGCTGCTCGAGCGCACCACGCGACATGTCGGCCCGACGCTGGACGGCCAGGCGTTCTACGAACGTTGCGTGGCGATCCTGTCGGAGGTGGAGGAGGCCGAGAGCCTGTTTCACGAGGCAGAACCCCGCGGGCTCCTGCGGATCGACGCCCACCCGCTGCTGACGCAGACCTTCCTCCTGCCGCACCTGAACGCTTTTCTGGACCGCTATCCCCTGCTCGACCTGCAACTTGGCCAGGGCGACCGGCTGGTCGACCTCGTCCGCGAAGGCGTGGATTGCGTCATTCGCGCCGGCGAGCTCGGCGACAGCAACATGATCGCCAGACGCCTCGGAACGATCACGGAAATCACCTGCGCGAGCCCGGACTACCTGGAGCGGCACGGGATGCCGCGAGCGCCGGCCGATCTCGACGGCCACCTCGCCATCGGCTTCGTTTCTTCCCGCACGGGGCAGGTCATGCCGCTGGAATTTCAGGAGGGCGGCGAAATCAGCCATGTCCGGCTGCCGTCGCGCATCACGGTCAACAATTCCGACACAATGGCCGACTTGGCGCGTCTCGGCTACGGGCTCATCCAGGCGCCGCTCTACCGGCTGAAGCAAGACCTCGAGCGGGGCAGCCTCGTCGAAGTCCTGCCGGGCCATCGGCCTTCGCCGACGCCGTTGTCGGCGCTCTATCCGCAGAACCGTCACGCGGCCCCGCGACTGCGCGTGTTTCTCGATTGGGCGATCGAGCTTTTTCGCAAGGTGGATCTATAAGGGAGCCCCCGCAACGCGGCTAAGTCACCCCCGAAACAAGGGAAAACCGTACCGCGATGCAGGGGGGAAGGGCGGCTACTTGCCGCCCGCCTCGGCGATGGCCTTCGTCAGGCTGCCGGTTGCCGGGTAGAGCGGGATCAGGCAGGCCTGCAGGGCATGGTAGATGTCGCCCTTGCCGGCGAAGAGCGTGTAGCTCGGGGCGAGGTCTTCGTTCAGTTCCTCGTGCCAGCCGCCGCGATCCTGGTCGATGAAGTGGCGGGAAATGCCGTCCCAGATGCGGCGGTACCAGGTCTCGTGGAATTCGCTCGGCAGATGGTCGCAGAGGAAGGCGGCAGCACCGGCGCCCTCTGCCATCGGCCACCAGAGCTTTTCACGCCTGGCGGGCTGGTCGTTCCAGTCGAGCGTATAGAAGAAG
The DNA here is from genome assembly GCF_014196765.1 of Mycoplana azooxidifex. GTDB lineage: Bacteria > Pseudomonadota > Alphaproteobacteria > Rhizobiales > Rhizobiaceae > Mycoplana > Mycoplana azooxidifex. The sequence continues at coordinate 110,387 of NZ_JACIEE010000007.1, read as the reverse complement.
CCGCCCTTGTCCTTGTCCCAGCCGAGTTCGACCGACTGCGAGAACAGCGCCCTGGCCGCTTCGGGCATCCAGTCGTGCTTCCTGCCGCCCAGCGCCCAGAGCTGCAGGACCAGCCGCGCCCATTCCAGCCAGTGGCCGGGCGTCGTGCCCGACGGGCGGAACATCTCGTTGCCGGTATAGCCCTTGTCCACCGCCCAGTTCTCGTCGAAATGCTCCGGGACCCGGAAGCCGTTTTCTCCTGCCTTGCGGCGGATGACCAGGTCGGCGATGCTCTCGGCTTTCTTCAGGTAGGCGTTGTCGCCGGTCGCCTCGAAGGCGGCCATCAGGGCTTCCGTCAGGTGCATGTTGGAGTTCTGGCCGCGATAGCCGGGCACGGCCGACCAGTCGTCCGCAAACTCCTCGGCGATCGCGCCATGCTTCTCTTCCCAGAAGCGGTCGTTGAGCACGCCCGTGACGTCGGCGATCAACCGGTCGGCGTCCGGGTGCCCCGCCACCTTCGCGCTCGAGGCGGCGAGCAGGACGAAGGCATGGCCGTAGCCCTGCTTGGTGGCGTCGAGCAGGCCGGAATTGTCGAGCGACCAGTGATAGCCGCCGCGCTCGGCGTCGCGATGCTTTTCCCAGAGATACTTCATGCCGTGGTCGACGATGTCGTCGGAGCCCGGGCGGCCGAGCAGGCTGCCGATGGCGAAGCAATGAACCATGCGCGCCGTGGAATGGATGCCGCGGATGGGATTGCCGGCATTGAGCGGCCGGCCCTCGACGTCGAGTTCGTAAAAGCCGCCGTTCGGATTGAACGTGCGGTTCTGGAAGAAATCGAAGAGGCGGTTCGCCTGGTTCCACAGCCACTCGCGGTGATAGGCGCGGTTGCGCCAGGCGAGATCGAGCTGTCCGTTCGTACCCATATTCGTACTCCTCGTGCTTTCTTCGGCCGCCGACGACAGACGTGCTGCCGGCTGCCAGAGCAGTCCTTCGCCACCGCGGCGTGAGCGTCGCGCGCACGGTTCTCGGTTGGCGAAAGGTTCCGGCTGGCCTCGACAGAATGGGGGGCGAGTTATGGCCCAGAACGGATGGGAGGGCAAGTTTGGAGAGGCTACATCACTGACCCAATATATTATTTACAGCTCATATACGTTCGCGTAGAGTTCGCCGATACTTGGGCCGCCAATTGGGACGATGGCCCGGGCATCCCGAATACTGCAGCGAAAATCTTCATTTACAAGTTCGGTCACGCCTCACGTGACCGGGTGCGTACGAATTCGCTTTCGACGCATCATGTCCATGAAATCCGCCCGGCGCGAAGTCGAACGGCATAGCCTGAGATGCGTAGCCGGGCGAGCAGGGGAGCTTTCGGCGATGAAATACAGCACGCGCATTCTTTCTCTCACGATCCTGTTCGGCGCCGCCGGCGCCGCCGTCGCCGCCGTCGCCGCCGGTTCCGCGGCCGCCCAGGACGCGATCTCCGCGCCGGCGCAGAAGACGGTCGGCGCCCATTCGCAGCAGATGGTGCCATCGCTGGCGGTCATCAACTCCGGAGGAGCGAGCCTTGCCGACGGAAAGCTGACGATGACGAACTTCGGCCCGAGCACTATCGTCTTTGCCGATCGGCCCGTCCGCGCGGCGGGTCATGTTCCGACGGCCCAGTTCATCGGTCAGTGGGACGAGGGCAAGGACAGCTTCGCCAAGGATCCGCCCAATGCGACCATCTCGGTCTTCGGCCGCGACGGACAGTCGGTCCAGGATGCTGTCGTCGTGCTGAAGGCGCCGAAGCTCGAAGGCAATGTCCTGACCTTCGACGTTTCGGTGCTGGAGGGAGAGATTGCCGGCGCTGACGGGCCTGCATCGCTGTTCATCGACTGGTTCGCGGCCCGTGGCCCCCATGGCGGCGCCGTCGTCGCCGGCGGCGGATGGCGGCATGCGCCGGTCTGGCATGGCGGATGGTATGCGCATCCCGCCTACTACGGTGCGGGGGTGGCGGCGGGCGCGGCGATCGGGGCTGCGGCCGTGGCGGCCCGGCCGTACTACTACGCGCCGCCACCGCCATGTGGCTACTACCCCTATCCGCCGTGCTATTGAGGGGGCGGTCCCGCGCTGAGGTCCGATTCCCGGCCGGATCCAGCTGTCTCCGATTCCGCGACAAGCCAGTTGCGGAAAGCCGCCATCGCCGGCGTCATCGTCCGGGACTGCAGCCGGGTCAGCCAGTAGCTGCCGACCGGCACGCTGATGTCGAACGGCTGCACGATCGCCCCTGACGTCAACTGACGTTCGAACATCGACGGCGGCGCCAGGCCCACGCCGGCGCCCTGCAGGATGGCCTCCATCATGGCAAGCGAGGTGTCGAAGACAATGCTGCTGTGACGTTGGACGGCGCGCGGCAGTTTCGCCGCCTCGAACCAGCGGATCCACTCGTCGGGGCGGTAGGAGCGCAGCAGCGTGCGGCCGAAAAGGTCGGACGGCTGGCGCAGCTCGCGCGCGATATGCGGGACGCATAGTGCCGACAGCGGGGCTGCGAACAGCCCTGCCGCCTCCGTCCCGTGCCAGGCCCCGTCGCCGAAGCGGATCGCGAAATCCAGCCCCTCCGCTGCCAGATCCACGCGGTTGTTGTTGGTCGACAGCCGAAGGTCGATGAAGGGATGGCGCTCGGCGAAGCCTGCAAGCCGGGGCAACAGCCAGCCGACGGCGAAGGTTCCGACCGCACCGACCGTCAGGATCTCGCGGATCTTTTCGCCGCGAAGGCGCTCGACCGCCGCGGCCATGCGATCGAAGCTGTCGCGCAGGACCGGGAGCAGGCTCTCGCCCTCCGGCGTGATCATCAGCCCGCGCGGCAGGCGCTTGAACAGCACCATGCCGAGTTGGTCCTCCAGCCCCTTGACCTGGTGGCTCACGGCCGCCTGCGTCACGTTCAGCTCGATGGCCGCCCTGGTGAAGCTCAGGTGCCGGGCGGAGGCCTCGAAGGCGCGAAAGGCGTTCAGCGGCAGATGTGGCCGTACCATGGCTTCCCCCAGTTTTTCTAATGCCAGATCCCAGTATTCCTCCTTTGCCCAACCGTCAAACCGCTGGTAGCACTCTGTCGAAACATTGCGAACGGAGGAAATTCGATGAAAATCTATTTTGCCTATCTCGGCGTTCTCGCAGCCGTCGGCCTGGCTATGCCGGCGCAAGCCAAGACAATTTGTACGGTCGTGGCTGACGCCGCCACCGGCACGGCGCTGGTCGAGCAGGGAAATTGCGCCGAGCGCTACACGCCGGCCTCGACGTTTAAGGTGGCGCTCAGCCTGATGGGCTACGATTCCGGCTTCCTGGCGGACGCTCATGCGCCGAAGCTCCCCTTCCGCGAGGGTTATGCGGACTGGGGCGGCGAGAACTGGACGCAGGCGACCGATCCGACGCGGTGGATGAAATATTCCGTCGTCTGGTTCTCGCAGGTGATGGCGCAATCGCTGGGGGAACAGAACCTTCACCACTACGCGGTGAAGTTCGGCTACGGCAATGCCGACTTTGGTGGCGATCCCGACAAGAACAACGGGCTGGAGCGTGCCTGGATCTCCTCTTCCCTGAAGATCTCGCCGCTCGAGCAGGTTGCCTTTCTCCGCAAGCTGGTGAACCGTGAACTGCCGGTCTCGTCCCGCGCGACGGACATGACGATGAAGATCATGGAGACGACGGAACTGCCGGACGGCTGGACCGCAAAGGGCAAGACCGGCATGGCCTATCCGCGCAAGCAGGACGGCGCATTCGACTATGACCACCCGTGGGGCTGGTATGTCGGCTGGGCAACGCGGGGCGAACGGACACTGGTGTTCGCACGGCTGGTGCAGGAAGAGAAAAGGCAGAAGGGTTCGGCGGGCGCCCGCGTCCGCGATGGGCTGTTCAAGGAGTTTCCGTCGCTGGTGCCGACGGAGTAGACGTCGTTGCCAGACGACATTCGGCAAGGGAGATCGTCATGGCCACCGTGGCACTGTTTCATTCCGTCTATGGCCTTCGCCCGCTGGAACGGGAGGCAGCTCGGCGTCTTCGCGCCGGCGGGCATCAGGTGGTGACGCCCGATCTCTATGCGGGCCGGGTGGCCGCAACGGTGGAAGAGGGGTTCGCCATCAAGGACGAGATCGGCTGGGGGATCTTGTGCGAGCGGGCGGCCAGCGCCATTGCCGACCTGCCGGCGGATGCCGTTCTCGGTGGTTTCTCCATGGGTGCCGGCATTGCCGCAAGCCTCTGGCCCGACAGGCCGCAAGCAGCCGGCGTCCTCCTGCTGCACAGCATTACCGAAGTGCCGGCAAATGCCTGGCCGGGCACTCCGGTCCAGGTCCACCTCGCCGATCCGGACCCTTACGAGCCGTCCGACGAGGTCGCGGCCTGGCGCGCCGCAGTTGCCGGATCGCCCATCCGGCTGGAGGTGTTCACCTATCCGGGTGCGGGGCACCTCTTCGCCGATGTGACCCTGGCCGACCATGACGCCGGTGCCGCCGCCCTGATGTGGGAACGCGTCGACCGGCTGCTCGCCCCGCTCTGAAGGCGGCCTGGTAATCAACTGCGCAGGCCCGGCGCCTCCTGGCCCGTGCGCGCCACATATTCCGTATAGCCGCCGCCATACTGGTGGATGCCGTCGGGTGTCAGTTCCAACACCCGGTTCGACAAGGCGGCGAGGAAATGACGGTCGTGCGAGACGAACAGCATCGTGCCTTCGTATTGCGAAAGCGCCTTGATCAGCATTTCCTTGGTGTCGAGGTCGAGGTGGTTGGTCGGCTCGTCGAGCACGAGCAGGTTCGGCGGATCGAACAGCATCCGCGCCATCACCAGCCGCGCCTTCTCGCCACCGGAAAGGACCCGGCACTTCTTCTCCACGTCGTCGCCGGAAAAGCCGAAGCAGCCTGAAAGCGCACGCAGCGGCGCTTGGCCCGCCTTCGGGAAGGCCTCCTCGAGCCATTGGAGGATGGTGCTGTCGCCGTCGAGCAGGTCCATGGCGTGCTGGGCGAAATAGCCGAGCTTGACGCCGGCGCCGATTGTGATGCGGCCCTTGTCCGGCTCGGCCGAGCCCGCCACCAGTTTCAGCAGCGTCGATTTGCCGGCGCCGTTTATCCCCATGATGCACCAGCGCTCGCGCCGGCGGACCATGAAGTCCAGGTCTTCGTAGATGGTCCGGCTGCCGTATGTCTTGTGAACGCCCTTGATGTTGATCACGTCCTCGCCCGAGCGCGGTGCCGGCAGGAAGTCGAAGGCGACGGTGTGGCGGCGGCGCGGAGGCTCGACTCGATCGATCTTGTCGAGCTTCTTCACCCGGCTCTGCACCTGGGCCGCATGCGACGCGCGCGCCTTGAAGCGCTCGATGAACTTGATCTCCTTGGCCAGCATCGCCTGCTGGCGTTCGAATTGGGCCTGCTGCTGCTTCTCGTTCTGCGCCCGTTGCTGTTCGTAGAAGGCGTAGTCGCCGGAATAGGTGGTGAGCGATCCGCCGTCGATCTCGATGATCTTGCCGACGATCCGGTTCATGAATTCGCGGTCGTGCGAGGTCATCAGCAGGGCGCCGTCATAGGTCTTGAGGAACTCTTCGAGCCAGATCAGGCTTTCGAGGTCCAGGTGGTTGCTTGGCTCGTCGAGCAACATCGCGTCCGGCCGCATCAGAAGGATACGCGCCAGCGCCACGCGCATCTTCCAGCCGCCGGAGAGCTTGCCGACGTCGCCGTCCATCATCTCCTGGCTGAAGCTCAGGCCCGCCAGGACCTCGCGTGCCCGGCCCTCCAGCGCATAGCCGTCCAGTTCCTCGTAGCGCGCCTGCACCTCGCCGTAGCGCTCGATGATCCGGTCCATCTCGTCGAGCTTGTCGGGATCGACCATCTCGGCTTCCAGCGCGCGCAATTCGGCTGCGACCTCGCTGACCGGTCCCGCACCGTTCATGACCTCGGCAACGGCGCTGTGTCCGCCCATCTCGCCCACGTCCTGGTCGAAATAACCGACGGTGACGCCCTTCTCGGTGGAGACCTGCCCCTCGTCGGGGATCTCCTGCTGGGTGATCATCCGGAACAGCGTGGTCTTGCCGGCGCCGTTCGGGCCGACAAGTCCGATCTTCTCGCCCTTGTTGAGGGCGGCCGATGCCTCGATGAAGAGAAGGCGGTGGCTGTTCTGCTTGCTGACGTTCTCGATACGTATCATCTGGCGGCGCGTTCCGTCTGTTGCGGCGCCGTCATGTCATGGATCGCGAAACCGGTCGCGATCCATCAAAGCACCATTGGAAGGCTGCCAGATACATCAGCAGATCGCGCAGCACCAGCCCCGGCGGGGCGGATGGCATGGCGCCCGGTGCTAGCTCTTTTCGGGAATGCGGGCGATCGCCTTGATCTCGAAGTCGAAGCCCGACAGCCAGTTGACGCCGATCGCGGTCCAGTTCGGATAGGGTGGGCCGCCAAGCACGCCCTCGCGAACCTTCATGATGGTGTCTAACTGGTTGGCCGGGTCGGTGTGGAACGTCGTGACATCCACCACGTCGTCGAGCGTGCAGCCGGCGGCGGCGAGGACGGCGCTCAGGCTGTCATAGGCGAGCTGTACCTGGCGTTCGAAGTCGGGTTCCGGTGTGCCGTCCTGGCGGCTGCCGACCTGGCCGGAGACGAACAGCAGGTCGCCGGAGCGGATGGCCGCCGAATAGCGGTGTTTTTCATAGAGGCTATGACGATTTTCCGGAAAGATCAGTTCGCGCTGCATTGGTTCTCTTCCTTCAGTTGTCGGTCATTGTTTCGGGTGCGCATCGTCTGCTTGGATCCCCGCGTGGGGCTTCCCATGAACGAAGCATATTGATATACGTCGCGTATGTAGAGATATTGGCATACGTTGCGTATGTCAATCCATATACGTAATGTATCTGAATAAATGGAGTCCGAGTTGGTAGCGAACCGGCGTTTGGAAATGATGGAGGAGACTCGCGCCAAGTTGATCCAGGCAGCGCGCAAGGCGTTCGCCGAGAAGGGCTACGCGAACGCCTCGATGGACGATCTGACCGCCGCTGCGGGGCTGACGCGCGGTGCCTTGTACCATAATTTCGGCGACAAGCGCGGGCTGCTCCAGGCCGTGGTGGATCGCATCGACGGCGAGATGGCGGCGCGCGCGAAGGCGATCGGGGACGCAGCCGGAGATGACTGGCAGGGTCTTCTGGAAGAAGGAAGGGCCTATATCGAGATGGCCTTGGAGCCGGAGGTGCAGCGTATCGTGCTGCTCGACGGACCGGCGTTTCTAGGCGATCCGTCGCAGTGGCCGAGCCAGAACAACTGCCTGCAGGCGACGCTCGCCAAGGTCCAGGGCCTGGTTGCGGAGGGCCGCCTAAAGCCGGTCGATCCCGAGGCGGCCGCGCGGCTTCTGAACGGCGCCGCCTTGAACGCCGCGCTCTGGATCGCGGCCAGCACCGAGCCTCAGGACGTCCTGGCGAAGGCACTCGAAGCATTCCGTTGCCTGGCGTCCGGCCTTCTTGCGAAAGCCGATTGAGCGAGGGCGGAGACGCGGCCGCGCATCAGTTCTTGATGTACCAGCCCCAGGGCTCGTCGCTCTCAAACGCGGTGATCTGCTTCGTCTCCAGATAGTTCGCGAGACCCCAGCGGCCGAGCTCGCGGCCGATGCCGGACTGCTTGTAGCCGCCCCACGGGGCCTCGGTGAAGGTCGGCTGCGAGCAGTTGATCCAGACGATCCCGGCGCGGAAGGCCCGGGCGACGCGCTCGCATCTGACACGGTCCTTCGACATGACCGCAGCCGCAAGCCCGAAGCGGCTGTTGTTGGCCATGCGGATCGCGTCTTCCTCGTCGCGGAACGGCTTCACGCAGACGACGGGGCCGAAGATCTCTTCCTTCCAGACGAAGCTGTCCTCGGCCATGTCGGTCAGGATCGTCGGCTCGAGGAAATAGCCGGTGTTCAGCCCGGCCGGACGCTTGCCGCCGCCGGCAATGGTCGCGCCCTCCTGCCTGCCGCGCTCGATCGCTGCCAGCACCTTGTCATATTGTCCCTTCGATACCAGCGGCCCGAGCAACGTACCGTCAGCAAGCCCGTTGCCGATCCTGATTCTTGCCGCTTCTTCGACGAGCCGCTCGAGCAGCGCCGGATAGAGGCTCTCCTCGACCAGCACGCGCGAGGTCGCCGAGCAGACCTGGCCCTGGTTCCAGAAGATGCCGAACATGATCCATTCGACGGCCTTGTCGATATCGCTGTCGGCGAAGACGACGAAGGGCGACTTGCCGCCGAGCTCCAGGCTGATGTTCTTGATGTCGCGCGCCGCCGCCGCCATGATCTTCGCGCCCGTCGGCACGGAGCCGGTGAAGGCGAGCTTGTCGACGCCGGAATGCTCGGAGAGCGGCTGGCCGGCATCGGCGCCGAGGCCGGTGACGATGTTGAGCACGCCTGCCGGCAGGCCGGCCTCTTCGACGATCGCGCCCAGCTCCAGCGCGGTCAGCGGCGTCAGTTCCGAGGGCTTGAGCACCATGGTGCAGCCTGCGGCGAGCGCTGGCGCCACCTTCCACGACGCCATCAGCAGGGGATAGTTCCACGGAATGATGGCGCCGGCGACGCCGACCGGCTCCCGCACCACCTTCGACGAGAAGCGCGGTTCGGTGAGCACGATCGTCTCTTCGGGATGCTCGTCCATCTCCTCGGCCAGTCCCGCATAGAAATTGAAGCAGCCGGCGGTGTCCTCCATGTCCCAGATCGCCTCCGGCAGCGGCTTGCCGTTGTCGCGCACTTCCAGACGGGCGAGCTCTTCCTTGCGGGCCAGGATGATGTCGGCGATGCGGCGCAGGCAGCCGGCGCGCTCCTTGCCGGAGAGCCTCGGCCAGGGGCCGTGATCAAAGGCGTGGCGGGCGGCTCGGACCGCGTGGTCTATGTCCCGGGCTGTGCCGGCCGGCGCCTGGAAGATCGTCTCTTCCGTTGCCGGGTCGATGACCGGGAAGGTCCCGCCCTCGGCAGGGGCAGCCCATTGTCCGTCGATGAAAAGCTTGTCGCGCATGCTCGTTCCCACCTGCGTTTGTTCCGTCTTGCGCCGGTGCCGGCGCCACCTTCCCGGTCAGGATGCCCGCGCCCCGATGGACGGGGCCCCCGCCACCTTCAGGATCTCCTCTGCGGCCCGGGTCGCACCGGCCGCCGCCTGCATCGTCTTAGCATTGGCCTTCAATCGTCCCGCCATCGCCTTGTCGGCGACGAGATCGGTGATGGCGGCGGCGAGCCCGCCGTCGCTCCAGCCGTAGCGATCGAGTTTCCGGCCGACGCCGGCCTCAGTCGCGCGGGTGGCGTTGTCGTGCCCGTCCCAGCAGTAGGGCATGACGAGCGAGGGCACGCCGAAATAGAGGGCCTCGCAAAAGGAGTTGTTGCCGCCGTGATGGATGAACAGGCTCGCCTGCGCGACGACCGAGGGCTGGGGAAACCAGCTGTCGATGAAGACGTTGTCCGGCACCTCGCGGTACGCGTCGCGCCAGTGGCCGGCATTGACGAGGAAGCGGCAGGGCAGGGTGGAAAACACCTCGATCATTCGCGTCATCATCACTACGTCCATTGCCCCGAGCGAGCCGAAGCTCGTCAGCACCAGTGGCGCGTCGTTGTGGCTGGCAAACCGCGGCGGCTCATAGGGCGCCTCGTGGCGCACGCATCCGTCGAGAAAGACGAACGTCTGCGGGTCGAGCGGGGCCTGCCGCCGGTGGCGAATGATCTCCGGCGCCAGCAGCAGGTTCAGCCACGGCGAGGCGGAGAGAAAATTCGAGGTCTCCGGCGGTTTCAACCCGCACTCGGCGAGGAAGGCGGAAAAGCGCCGATAGGCCGGCCCCGTAACCCGCTCGTAGGCTCTCTCGAATTTCTGCCAGCCGGGGCCCGGCGACCCGCCGCAGCCGGAGAGATAGGGCGGCACGTTTTCGTCCGGCACTTCCGTCTCCGCGCAGGAAACGACGCGGATCCACGGCACGCCGGCATTGGCGATCGCCGGGAACATGACGACGTTGTCGAGCACGATCGCATCCGGCTTCAGCCGCGAAAGCAACTGGCGTAACGGCTCCTCGACACGGATCGCCGTGTCCACGATCGCGTCCCAAGTCGGGCCGACATAGCTTTCCAGCTGTTCGAACGGGGACTGCCGGAAAGCGTCCTGGTGGCGCTCGATGAAATCGTTCCAGTCGGTCGGCGGCCCGGAGGCGTCGTCGGCGAGCTGGTATTCGGGAAAGCCGCACTCGGAAAAAACGCCGGAGAAACCCGGATGACAGATAAACACCGGTCGCGCGCCGAGCCGCCGCAGTTCCTGGGCGATGCCCACGCAATTCAGCGCCGCGCCGAAACTCGCTTCGGGAAAGAGGGCTATCGTGCTCGGCGCTGCCATGGGGTTCAACGCGACACGAGTTTGAAGGCGGGCGGCACGCCGCGGCCGGCGAGCCGGGGCCGCTGCTGGCGGGAAAGCTGCAGGTGGACCCGCATGAGATCGGCCGCAAGCTCCATCTGCCCGCGCTCGATCTGCTCGACGATCTGCAGGTGCTCCAGATTGGACTGCATCAGACGGAACACCGCGACATGGCCCGCAGGCGGGATCGCGCGGCGACGGCGATGATGGTTCACCAGGGCCTCGGCCATGAACGGGTTGCTGCAGCCCTTCGCGATCAGCGTATGGAAGTCGAAATCGGTGCGCTCGAACAGCTTGCGATCGAAGGTCGCCTCGCTCATGCCCTTCAGGATCAGCATCGACTGGCGCAGTGCGACCAGCGCCGGCAGGTCGCGGCGGAAGTCGGGAAGGGTGAGCGCGAGCGGTTCGGTCGCAAGGCGGAATTCGTAGCTGCGCGCGACCGCATCGCCGCTGACGGCAAACTGCTTCAGCAGCCACTGCTGCCCCGCGCCGCGTTCGGCGACGTTCTCTTCCGCCAGTTTCATCAGCGCATTTTGTACCGTCTGCCGCGAGACCTGGTATCGGCGCTGGAGCGAGGCGACCGTCTGCGTCTCGGCAATGCGGCCAGCGGCGAGGTCGCGCAGGATCGCCGCATGGATCTCGCTTTCGCCATCGCCGTCCGAGGTATCGTCGAGCCTTGCTGTTGCTGCGGGGTCGACGGCGAGCAGATAGCCGCCTTCGGCCTCGGTCGTGACCAGGCCGCGCTCGGCAAGCACTTGAAGCGCCTTGCGGATTGGGGTTCTGGAGACGTTGCAGAGAGACGCCAGCGCCTGTTCGGCCAGCCGGTCGCCCGGCGAAATTCCGCGTTCGCCGGCGATATCCAGTATTTTTTGCGCCAGTTCGACATGGCGATAGCTGGGGCGCTTCGGTTCCGGAATCATGCGCTCAAACGGGCCTCCATTGCCGCGCATGCTGCCCGTTGCGCCGCCGTTTCGCAAGCCTCGCAACGACGAATTTCTGCACGCGGCGATTTCAGCCGAATCCCTATTGACGTATTTATTTTATAATTAATACTGCCAAGAGACGCGGCAAAGAGTTCGGATCAACCGGCGGGCTGCATCACAGAGGCCAGGAACAAATCAAACAAGGGAGTTTTTTCGTGAAAGCGAGAAACGGAACGGGCGCATTGCGCGCGGCCGCGGCTGTCATTGCCGCAAGCCTGACCGCGGGGACGGCATCGGCCGCGGACCTCGTCATCTCCAACTGGGACGGCTACATGGCGAAGGACATCGCCGAGAGCTTCAAGGCGGCGACCGGCCTGGAGATCGAGGTGGTCAACCACGCGACCAACGAAGAGATCATGGGCAAGCTCATGGCGAGCGGTGGCAAGGGCTACGACATCGTCTTCGTCTCCTCGCCGTTTGCAGAAGTCCTGAACGCGCAGGGCCTGGTCGAACCGCTGGACAAGGCCGCGATTCCCAACCTCGCCAATCTTTATCCGGAAGCCGCAGCGCTCGCCTACGATCCGGGCAATGCGTACTCGGTCCCCTACACCTGGGGCACGACCGGCCTTTGCTACCGCTCGGACAAGGTCAGCGGCACGCCCGACAGCTGGATGAGCCTGCTTCAGCCCGCCGACGACATCAAGGGCAAGACGACCATGCTGGCGACCGACCGCTGGCTGATGGCCGCAGGCCTTCTCGCCAAGGGATCTTCCGTCAACGAGGCCGATCCGGCCAAGATCAACGAGGCCCGAGACCTGCTGATCGAGGCGAAGAAGACGCTGCTCGCCTATGACGACACGACCTTCTATGCCAAGCTCGTCTCCGGCGAGGCGTCGCTGGTGCATGCCTGGGACGGCTGGTGCAACTACGGCATCGCCGAGAACAAGGACATCAAGTTCGTCGTGCCGAAGGAAGGTTCCGACCTCTGGGTCGACACGATGGTCGTCCTGAAGGGTTCGGAGAACAAGGCGAACGCGATGAAGTTCATCGACTTCATCCTGGATGCGAAGAACCACGCCTGGGCAGCGGAGAACATTCTCTACAAGGTGCCAAACAAGGCCGCCATGGAAAGCCTGCCGGCCGCGCTCGGCGAGCAGTACCCGAACATGAAGATGCCGCCGGCCGAACTTGCCAAATACGAGCTTCTGCGCGACCTCGGCCCGGCGCAGAAGGACTATTCGCGTGCCGTCAGCGAGATCAAGGCCGCGAACTAGCCGTCTTCGCCCCTCTCCCTGCAAGCGGGGAGAGGGGCCGCCGCCGGCAGCCTCCGTCGACCGAGCCGGCGCGGCAGCGTCGCCTTCTCTCCAGACAGCAGCAAGGCCGAATTAGACGTGTCCTTCAATGCCACCAGACCGAACCTGCTCGCCGCCCCCGGCGTCGCCTGGCTCATGGCCTTCATGGTCGTGCCGTGCCTGCTGGTGCTTTCGTATGCCTTCTTCCAGCGCGGCACGTGGGGCGGGATCGACTATACGTTCACGCTGGAGAACTTCGCCCGCGTTGCCGATCCGCTCTATGCGAGGATCTTCCTGAATTCCGCCCGGATCGCGTTGACGACAACGCTGATTGCGATCCTGATCGCCTATCCGGCCGCCTATGCGATCGCGCGGGCGCCGCGCATGCGCCAGCCGATCCTCCTGTTCTTCGCCGTGCTGCCGTTCTGGAGCAACTACCTGATCCGGACCTATGCCTGGATCGTGCTCCTGAACCGGGAGGGCCTGATCAACAACCTGCTGCGGGCCATGGGCTACACCGGCGAGCCCCTGTCGCTGCTCTATACGGAGAGCGCCGTCATCATCGGCCTGGTCTACAACTATCTGCCCTTCGTGATCCTGGCGATCTATTCGACGCTGTCGCGGTTGAACCCGGAACTGATGGAGGCCTCGCGCGATCTTGGCGCCGGTCCGATCCGCACCTTCTTCCGCGTGACGCTGCCCCTGACCCTGCCGGGGGTTGCCGCCGGCGGCGTGTTCGTCTTCGTGCTGTCGATCGGCAACTTCGTCACGCCGGCGTTGCTCGGCGGCGGCCGCTTCCAGATGGTCGGCAACCTTGTCTATGACCAGTTCCTCACCGCCAACGACTGGCCGTTCGGCGCAGCGCTGGGCATGGCGCTGATCGCCACGATGATCGTGCTTCTCCTCGTCCAGGCGCGCGCCACCTCGCATGCCAGCGGCGAGCGCAGGGGAGAGGCGGCATGAGCGGACAGGCGACAATCGACGCGATGACGGCCGCGCCACCGGCGGTCGGCGCTGCGGTGCCGGGCGCGTTCCGCCGCAAGCTCCCGGGTCGGATCGTGCTGCTTGTCGTCTTCGGCTTCCTCTATCTGCCGATCGCCGTCCTCGTGCTTCTGTCCTTCAACGACAGCGGCCTGCCGACCTCGTGGTCGGGCTTTTCCACCCGCTGGTATGTCGCGCTGGCCGGCAACGGCGATATCCTGCGCGCGGCCTGGAACACGCTGGTCGTCGCCGTCTTCGCCACGCTGATCTCCACCGTGCTCGGCACGCTTCTGGCGCTTGGCATGGAGACACGGCGGCGCAAGAGCAACGGTCTGGAGGCGTTGGCCTTCGCGCCGATGGTGATTCCCGACATCGTGCTTGCCGTGGCGCTGCTGTCGCTGTTCTCGCGGCTGAACCTGACGATGGGGCTGCACACGATCGTCGTCAGCCACGTGGTCTTCGACCTCGCCTTCGTCTGCTCGGTGGTGCGGGCAAGGCTGAAGAATTTCGACTATTCGATCGTGGAAGCCTCGCGCGATCTCGGCGCGTCCGGCTGGACGACCTTCTGGCGCATCACCTTCCCGGTGCTGCTACCGGCGATCGTCGCTGGCGCGCTGCTCGCCTTCACGCTGTCGGTGGACGAATTCATCATCGCCTTCTTCACCGCAGGCGCCGGCCGCTCGTCGATCACCCTGCCGATGCAGATCTATTCGATGATCCGCTTCGGCATCACGCCCGAGGTCAATGCGCTCGCCACCATCGTCATGGGTGTGAGCGCCACCGCCCTGATGATCTCGCAATGGCTCAACAAAGAACAGGTCCGATGAACGCCCCGATGGACGCAGAGACTCCCCCCATCCTTCGGATCGAGAGCGTTGCCAAGAGCTTTGGCCCGGTGGTCGCCGTCGATGGCATCTCGATCGACGTGCGCGAGAACGAGTTCTTCGCGCTGCTCGGCCCCTCGGGCTGCGGCAAGACCACGCTGCTGCGGATGCTGGCGGGCTTCGAGACGCCGAGCGCCGGCCGGATCCTGCTGGACGGCAAGGACATCTCGCCGCTGCCGCCGGAGAAGCGGCCGCTCAACCTGATGTTCCAATCCTACGCGCTCTTTCCGCACATGTCGGTTCGCCAGAACCTGTCCTACGGGCTGGAGATGGAGCGGCTGGCAAAAACCGAAGTTCGCCGACGGGTCGACGAGACGCTGGCAATGACCGATCTCACCGCCTTTGCCGACCGCAAGCCCGACCAGCTCTCCGGCGGACAGAAGCAGCGCGTGGCGCTCGCGCGTGCGCTGGTCAAGCGGCCGAAGGTGCTGTTGCTGGACGAACCGCTCGGCGCGCTCGACAAGAAGCTGCGCGAGAAGATGCAGCTCGAATTGAAGCGCATGCAACACGAGGCGGGCATCACCTTCATCATCGTCACGCACGACCAGGAGGAAGCCCTGGTCATGGCCGACCGCATGGCGATCCTGAAGGATGGCAGGCTGCTCCAGTGCGGCTCGCCCGAGGACATCTACGAGGCGCCCGCCGACCGCTTCGTTGCCAATTTCATCGGCGTGATGAACTTCATCGACGGCACGGTGTCGGACGGCGTCTTCGAGGCGGAGGGCCTGAGGCTGGCGCTGGTCGATGCGAAGCCGGGGCCGGCGACGCTTGCGGTGCGGCCGGAAAATGTCGCCATCGGCCCGCCCGGCGAGCGGCTTTCCGGAACGGTCGCCGACATCGCCTATCACGGCCTCGACCGGGTGCTTCATGTGCAGACCGCCGCTTCGCATGCGCCCCTGCAGGTGCGCGTGCCGGCCAGCGGCGAGACCGCCTATCGGACCGGTGAAGCGCTCAGCCTCAAGATCGACCCGGCCCGTTGCCGACTGTTTGCGAGAGGTGCGGCGTGAACGGTTTGCGCGTCTCGTTTCAGCGATTGCCCCTCACCCTAACCCTCTCCCCGCAGGCGGGGAGAGGGAACAGAAACGGTGCGGCAAGTCCCTTCTCCCCGCTCGCGGGGAGAAGGTGGCGGCAGCCGGATGAGGGGCAGCGGCCTATGCGCCACACCATGAAGACCAGATAACAGGGGAACAGCATGTCCAAGACCATCGCATTCTTTCCGGAAGCAGCCTTCGGGCCGGCGCTGAACTCGGTCGGCATCGCCCAGGCCGTCGAGGCGCTCGGCCACAAGGCCGTGTTCCTCTCTGATCCGGGCTTTGTCTCGGTCTACGAGGGCTATGGCTTCGAGGCGCATCCGGTGAACCTCTCCGAACCGATGCCGGCCGAGCAGATGGCGAAGTTCTGGGAAGATTTCATCAACGGCCATATTCCGAACTTCCGCAAATCCCCGATCGACCAGGTCGACAACTACGTCAAGGATTGCTGGACGGCGATCGTCGATAGCGCCAAGTGGGCGCAGAAGGACCTGCCCGGCGTGCTGGCCAGGATCAAGCCGGACCTGATCTGCGTCGACAACGTCATCCTGTTCCCCGCGATCAAGCAGTTCGGCACGCCCTGGGTGCGGATCATCTCGTGCTCGGAAAACGAGATCGAGGACCCGAAGATCCCGCCGCATCTTTCCGGCTGCGGCGAGAAGGACTATGCGGGCCACCAGGCTTACCGCGATCGGTTCAACGCGGTGATCAAGCCGATCCATGACGATTTCAACGGGTTCCTGTCTGAGAACGGCGAAGAGGTCTATCCGATCGGCCAGTTCTTCGAGGCCTCGCCGTTCATGAACCTGCTGCTCTATCCGGAGCCGGTGAAGTTCGAGCGCGAGCACCCGCTGGCGCCGGCGCAGTTCCAATATCTCGAAGGCTGCGTGCGCAAGGAGAAGCCCTACGAGGTGCCCGCCTTTGCGACCAACAACGACAAGCCGCTGCTCTACGTCTCCTTCGGCTCGCTGGGCGCAGGGGACACGGACCTTCTGAAGCGGCTGATCGAGACGATCGGCAAGCTGCCCTATCGGGCGCTCGTCAATGTCGGCGACTACAAGGACCAGTACGAGAACCTGCCGGGCAACGTCATCGTCGACAGCTGGTTCCCGCAGCCCTCTGTCATCCCGCAGGTGGACGCCGTCATCCATCACGGCGGCAATAACTCGTTCACCGAGTGCCTCTATTTCGGCAAGCCGGCGATCATCATGCCCTATGTCTGGGACGGCCACGACAACGCCACCCGCGTCGACGAGACCGGCCACGGCTTCAAGATGCCGCGCTACGACTGGACCGATGCCGACCTCGCAGCCAAGCTCGAAGCCTGTGTCAACAATCCGACCATGAAGACGAAACTCGCCGCTACCAGCGCCCACATGCAGGCGCGCAACGGCCCGAAGAAGGCGGCAGGCATCCTGGACGAACTGGTGAGGACGGGGGCGTTCAATGGTTGAGAAAACCCCCTCACCCCGCCTCCGCTTTGCTCGGCGGACCTCTCCCCGCTGGGGAGAGGAGGCCGGAAACATCGCGGGCATCTCCCTCTTCTCCCCAGCTGGGAGAAGGTGGCCCGAAGGGCCGGATGAGGGGGCGTCCCGGGCAGGAGGATCGAAATTATGACCGACACCACCAATTCCTCCGCCCCCCACATCCACGGCGCGACCACGTTTGCCGACCTCGTCGACTGGGGCAGCCAGCCCGACAGCGTCGAGGGCCAGTCCCATTCCTCGGGCCGGCTTGTGTTCAAGGGGCCGGGCAACCAGCCGGAAAGCGGCATCTGGGTCTGCACGCCCGGCCGTTGGCGGCTGTCGATCCCGCGCGACGAATTCTGTCATTTCGTTGCGGGAAGGGCGGTCTACCGCTCCGACGACGGCGAGGTGATCGAGGTCGAGGCGGGCACCGTCGTGATGTTCCCGGGCGGCTGGAGCGGCGAATGCACCGTCATCGAGACGATGCGCAACATCTACATGCTGGTTTGAGGTGAGACGATGACCACACCCTATTGGGCGGATGCCGCGGCCGTTGCGCTGGAGGACTGGGGCCCGAGTGCGACGGCCACGCAAGGCAGCCCGCACATGAGCGGCAAGGTGCTTTCCGTCAACGCGGACGGCACGAGCGAATGCGGCATCTGGTCGTGCACGCCGGGCACGCGCAAGATCACGATCGCCAGCGACGAGTTCTGCTATTTTCTCGGCGGCAAGGGCGCCTATGTCCACGAGAGCGGTGAGGAGATCCCGGTCTTTGCCGGCGCCGTCGTCTTCTTTCCCGCCGGCTGGACCGGCAGGTCGATCATCACGGAAACACTGACCAAGGCCTTCATGAGCCGCGGCGACTGACAGTCAAAAGGAAGCACCATCATGCCGATCACTCCGTTTCTTAAGAAGCCGCTGGAACAGACGGACCTCGTCGACTGGGGCGTCATCCCGACGATGATCGAGGGCGAGAGCCATGTTTCCGGCAAGCTGATCCACAAGGGACCGGACGGACAGTCGGAGTGCGGCTTGTGGGTCTGCACCCCGGGCAAATGGTTCTGCCACGTCACCCGCGACGAGTTCTGTCATTTCCTGGAAGGCCGCAGCACCTACGTGCACGAGAGCGGCGAGGTGATCGAGATCACCCCCGACACGGCCGCCTTCTTCCCCAAGGACTGGAAGGGCGAATGCACCGTCCATGAGACCATCAAGAAGGTTTACATGATCCGGTGAGGGGCGGGGCGCCGTCGGGCGGTGCGGGTATCGCCCCCTCATCGCCTCGCTGCGCTCCGGCCCTCCTCTCCCCACCGGGGAGAGGGCAGGGTGAGGGGGCGCCGCCACACTCCGTCTACTGCTGCATATTGAAGGACAACAGCCATGTTCAACCCCGCCGAACCCGTCTACTACCGGCATCCGGACTATGTGCCGGCGCGTGGTGCGCATCATCCGGTGATCGATCCGGCGCGGCTGATCGAGGTCGGCCGGTTCGCGAACACCACGCTCGACGAGATGGACGCGGTGCTCGATGCGGCGACCATTGCCCAGCGCGGCTGGAAGCGGCTCGACGCCAAGTCACGGGCGACGATGCTGCACCGGATCGCCAACCGGATCGAGGCGACCGACATGCGCCGCTGTGCGGAGCTGATGTCGCGGGAGATGGGAAAGCCCTATCCGGAGGCGATCGGCGAGGTAGCCAACTGCGCCGGGGCGTTCCGTTACTTTGCCGAGATGGCGCGCGACGAGGCGGGCAAGGTTGCCGGCACGACGCAGGCAGGCTCCTTCCAACATGCGCGCTACGAACCGCTGGGCCTGAGCGTCCACATCATGCCGTTCAACTTTCCGATTCTCTTGATGTGCTGGACGGTCGCCGCGTCGCTTGCCTCCGGCAACGGCTGCATCATCAAGCCAGCGCCGGCGACCACGCTCTCTACGCTCGAATTCATGGCCGTGCTCGAGGCGCTGCCGGCCGGTCTCGTCGCCTGCCTGCCGGGCGGGGTCGAGCTCGGAGAGGCGCTGGTCGCCTCGCCGAAGACGCATGCCGTGGCCTTCACCGGCTCGGTCGCGGCCGGCAGGGCGGTGGCGATGGCCGCGGCCGGCCAGATGAAGCCGGCGGTGATCGAGGCGGGCGGATCGGACCCGATGATCGTCACCGCCAACGCACCGCTCGACGTGGCCGCCGCCGGTGCGGTGACGGCCGCGTTCCACATGTCGGGCCAGGTCTGCACCTCGGCCGAGCGCTTTTTCGTCGCCGAGGACGTGCACGACGCCTTCGTGGAACGGTTCGTCGCACAGACGAGGCGGCTGCGGATCGGCAACGGCCTGTCGAAGGCGGAGATCGGCCCGCTCGTGTCGGAGGCCGCGCGCGCCAAGGTCATACGGCTCGTGGACGATGCGAAGGCCAAGGGGGCAACGGTTGTGATCGGCGGCCGGATCCCCGAGAACGAGCCGGTCGGCTGGTTCTACGAGCCGACGATCCTGACCGGCTGCACGCCCGACATGGCGGTCATGCGGGAGGAATGCTTCGGCCCCGTCGCCGCCATCATGAAAGTGAAGGATTTCGACGAGGCGATCGAACGGGCCAACGACAGCGAGTTCGGCCTCGGTGCCTCCGTGTTCACCACCTCGCTGGAAGAGGCGATGGAGGCTGCCGACCGGCTGGAGGCGGGCATGGTCTGGGTCAACAACCCGCTGATCGACAACGACGCGCTCCCCTTCGGCGGCTGGAAGAAATCCGGCCTCGGCCGCGAGCTCTCCCGGCTCGGCCTGGACGCATTCCGCCGTTCCAAGATGGTCATCATCGACCACAAGCCGGCCATCCAGGACTGGTGGTATCCCTATCCGGACGCGTGGTTCTACGAGGCGGAGGGACGCAAGCATGTGTGAAATGGTGTCCCTTCTCCCCACCGGGGAGAAGGTGGCCCGAAGGGCCGGATGAGGGGGGCGAAGCGCAAAGGGCGTGCCCAAGCCGCCCCCTCATCGCCTCGCTTCGCTCCGGCACTTCTCCCCGGCGGGGAGAAGAGACCTGCGGCACCGCCTTGCCCCACTCGGCGTCGAGAAATGGGGCATCCCGCAGGTCGCGGCCGCCCGTCGCGATGAAATGATTGAACAAACTGACATAGGAACACGCACCATGATCATCACCATCCTCGGCGGCGCCGGCTACATGGGCGCGGGCATTGTCCGCGACCTGCTTTCCGACCGCGCCATCATCGACATCGCGAAGATCCGTCTGTGCGACGCGTCGCGGGAAAAGATGGAGGCGTTGGCGACCGAGCTCGGCGATGCTCGCATCGAGCTCGTCGACCTGAACGTCACCGATGCGGCAGCGCTTTCGCAAGCCATTTCCGGCGCCGACATCTGCATCAACTGCGTGCCGACGCTGCTGGGCTTCCAGATGACGATCTTCGAGGCGGCGCTGGCTGCAAGGGTTGCCTACATGGATCTCGGCGGGCTCGGCACCTACACGGTCAAGCAGATCGCCGAGCACGAGCGCTTCAAGGCGGCCGGCGTCACCGCCGTCCTCGGCGCCGGTTCGGATCCCGGCATGTCGAACGTGATCTGCAGGGCAGTTGCCGACGAACTGGACGAGATCGACAGGATCAATCTCTACTGGGCGGCCGAGCTTGCGGGCGAGGAGAACCCGGTGCTGGTTCCGCCCTACTCCGTTTCGACGGTGCTGGCGGAATACGCTCATCCGAGCACGCAGTTCTATGGCGGCAGGCATGTCGAATGCCCACCGATGAGCGGGCGCGAGTTCCTGGAGCTGCCGGAGCCGTGGGGCCGTTGCGAGTTCATGCATTCGCCCCATTCCGAGCAACTGACGGTTCCGCTTGCCGACGGTATCCGGGATAAGGGGATCAAGGAATTCTCTTGGAAGCTGCACCTGCCGCACCGCGAGCACGAGGCCTGGGTCGGCCTGGTGAAGGCAGGGTTTGGCGATTTTGACGCGCCGATCGAGATCGGCGGCGTCAGCGTCAAGCCGCTCGACGTGCTCAACAAGGTCATCGAACGCAATATCAGGAAGAACGCCGACAGCATCCCGGCACAGGAGAGCCACGAGATCCATTTTGCCATCGGGCAGGGCCGCAAGGACGGCAAGCCCTGCACGGTGCGCGTGGAGGTCGTCGTCTCGCCCGATCCGATGTATGCGCCCTATGTCGACGCCTGCACGTCGATGAACGCCTCGATCGCTGCGCAACTGATCCTCAAGGAAGCGAAGAGGCCGGGGGTCTATGCGCCGGAGAGCTATTTCGACGCTTCGACCTACTTCCCCGAGCTCGAGAAGAGGAAGTTCAGGATATCGAAGACGGTTTCCTGAGGCGGGCAGGGAGCAGGAGTATCGAGGGCGATCTGCGGATCGCCCTGATGCGACAAGCCTTTTTCGCAATCGTCGAAGCACTGAAAACGCCCGTTCATGATTGTGGCGGAAAAGAGAAAAATAAACCCTATCATTCTTATAGACATTCTCTATAATCGTCTTCCACGGGCATCGACTGCCCGGCTCGATGGCTGGTTTGCGCCGATGGCGCAGCCGGACGTCCAGAGGAAGGATGACGACGATGAGCAACGTGGATGCTTTCGGCAAGGCGGACTTCGGCCACAAGCGCGAACCGCGTGCCCCACGTGCAGCGCCCGTCCGGCGCTGGGCCCTCGACGGCATTGTCTGCAATGTGGTCGCGGGCGCGGCCTTCCTCTTCGTCGTCGCACTGGTCCTCGGACTGATCGGCCACTGATCGTCTTCGACGCGCTCCCATTTTTCTCACCCGCCCGTAAGGGATGATAGAGGCTTGGCCTCAGAGGTTCCAGGTTCTCCTGGCGTTGGCGCGGTAGAGTTTTTCCCGTTCGTCCTGCGAGCACGGGCCGAAAATGGCTTGGGTCGCCGCCACCCAGGTGGAAAGACCACCGCCCTTCGTGCAGACCGGCCAGTCGCTCCCCCAGACCACGCGATCCCAGCCGAAGCTCGAGACGATATGCTCGACATAGGGGCGGATGGTTTCGACCGTCCAGCTCTGCGGGTCCGCATAGGCGACGACGCCGGAGACCTTGGCAATGACGTTCGGCCGTCGCGCGATCTCGACGATCCCGCGCTTCCAAGTGTCGAGTGCGCCGGAGACGATATCGGGCACACCGCAATGGTCGAGGACGAAACGGACGCCCGGAGCGCTGTCGATCAGCGCCAGCGCAAGCGGCTGCTGGCGGGCCAGCATGCAGATGTCGAAGGTCAGCCGGCTCCCGGCCATCCGCTTGAGATTGTCGCGAAACAGCGCCTGTTCGGAAATGTCGTCGGGGACCACGTGGAGAACGCGCCGGAAGCCCTTCACGAAAGGATCGGCCTCGCACTTTTCCAGATAGGCCGCAAAGCCGATTTCCTCCGGCCGGCAGGCGGCGATGACGCCGGCGATCAGGTCCCCCTGCGTGGCGGCGAGGCTGCGGACCATCTCCGTCTCGACCTCGATGTCCGAAGTGGCCACGTCCACCTCCATGTGCAGTGCCGCCTCGATGCCGAGGCGCTTCGCCTCCTGGGCATATTCGGGATAGGTGAAATCGCGGTTCAGGTCGCCGGCGCCTGAAAGCCAGGGATAGGCCAGGCGCGACTGGTCGATCAGGTGCAGGTGGGTGTCGATGAACATGGCGTCCTCCCTCGAATTGCCGCGCTCGGCCGGCATGCTGTCACACGGCGCCGATACCGGGCAAGGCCGCCGTCCGACCCTCCGTATCGTTTGTTGACAGCGGCGAAATGTGTCCTTTATGTATAAAGTACAATTTGAAGAATTCAAGCGTTGCCGCGACAAACAAGCCTGGTGTCGCGGCCGCCGCGTCATGGGAGGAAATGATGACCCGCATCACCGGCATGCGCGTGTTCGACCTGCGGTTTCCCACGTCCAAGAGCCTGGACGGCTCGGATGCGATGAACCCGGATCCGGACTATTCGGCGGCCTATGTCATCCTCGATACCGACGAGCCAGGCGTCAGCGGCCATGGCCTGACCTTCACCATCGGCCGCGGCAACGACATCTGCTGCATGGCGATCAGGGCGATGGAGCATCTCGTCGTCGGCACGGATCTGGACGAGGTCCGCAAGGCGCCGGGCAAGTACTGGCGCCATCTGACCGGTGACAGCCAGTTGCGCTGGATCGGTCCCGACAAGGGCGCGATGCATCTGGCGACCGGCGCCGTCGTCAACGCCGTCTGGGATCTGCTGGCCCGGCAGGCGAACAAGCCGGTCTGGCAGCTCGTCAGCGAGCTTTCTGCGGAAGAGATCGCCGATATCGTCGACTTCCGCTACCTGACGGACGTCCTGACCAGGGACGAGGCGATCACCATCCTGAAGAAGGCAGAGGCGGGCAAGACGGAACGGATCGAAACCCTGAAACGCGAGGGCTATGCCTGCTACACGACGTCGGCCGGCTGGCTCGGCTATCCGGAGGAGAAGCTGCGGCGGCTCTGCCAGGAAGCGGTCGAAGCGGGGTTCGACCATGTCAAGATGAAGGTCGGCCGCGACCTCGACGACGATATCCGCCGGCTGACGATCGCGCGCGAGGTCATCGGTCCGGATCGTTACCTGATGATCGACGCCAACCAGGTCTGGGAAGTCGACCAGGCGATCGACTGGGTCAACAAGCTCGCCTTCGCCAATCCCTACTTCATCGAGGAGCCGACCAGCCCGGACGATATCGCCGGCCACCGCAAGATCCGCCAGGCGATCGAGCCGGTGAAGGTCGCGACCGGCGAGATGTGCCAGAACCGCATCATGTTCAAGCAGTTCATCGCGGAAGGCGCGATCGACATCGTCCAGATCGACAGCTGCCGCATGGGCGGGCTGAACGAGGTGCTGTCGGTGCTGCTGGTCGCGGCGAAATACGGTCTGCCGGTCTGGCCGCATGCCGGTGGCGTAGGGCTTTGCGAATACGTCCAGCATCTGTCGATGATCGACTATGTCGCCGTGTCCGGTACGAAGGAGGGCAGGGTGATCGAGTATGTCGATCATCTGCACGAGCATTTCGTCGATCCCTGCGTCATTGTCGACGCCGCCTACATGCCGCCGTCGCGCGCCGGCTTCTCGATCGAAATGAAGCCGGAATCGATTGCCGAATTCACGTTCCGACCCTAAAAGGTGATCGTCGCATTCGGGGCGGCACCGACAGGTGTGCCGCCCTTCCGCATGTAGGGGGAAGAGTTGAGCCAGATCCTGACGATTGACGACCTCAAGGCGCGCGCGAAGCGGCGCGTGCCGAAGATGTTCTTCGACTATGCCGATTCAGGCGCCTACACCGAGGGCACCTACCAGGCGAACGAAGAGGACTTCCGCAAGATCAAGCTGCGCCAGCGCGTGCTCGTCGACATGACGAACCGTTCGCTGGAAACCACGATGATCGGCGAGAAGGTGTCGATGCCGGTGGCGCTGGCTCCCACCGGGCTGACCGGAATGCAGCACGCAAACGGCGAGATGCTGGCGGCTCAGGCGGCCGAGGAATTCGGGATCCCGTTCACGCTTTCCACGATGAGCATCTGCTCGATCGAGGATGTCGCCTCGGTCACGACCAAGCCGTTCTGGTTCCAGCTCTACGTGATGCAGGACCGCGACTTCGTGCTGAACCTGATCGACCGCGCCAAGGCGGCGAAATGCTCCGCGCTCGTGCTGACGCTCGATCTGCAGATTCTGGGCCAGCGCCACAAGGACATCCGCAACGGCCTGTCGGCACCGCCGAAATTCACGCCCAAGCATGTCTGGCAGATGGCCACGCGGCCGATGTGGTGCATGCGGATGCTGGGCACGAAGCGGCGCACGTTCGGCAACATCGTCGGCCACTCCAAGAGCGTCACCGACCTGTCCTCGCTGTCGGTCTGGACGTCCGAGCAGTTCGACCCGCAGCTCTCCTGGGCCGACGTCGCCTGGATCAAGGAACGTTGGGGCGGAAAGCTGATCCTGAAGGGCATCCTCGACGAGGAGGATGCGCGCATGGCGGTCTCGACGGGAGCGGATGCGATCATCGTCTCCAACCATGGCGGCCGGCAACTCGACGGCGCTCCGTCCTCGATCAGCATGCTGCCGCGCATCGTCGACGCCGTCGGCGGCCATGTCGAAGTTCATCTCGACGGCGGCATCCGTTCGGGACAGGACGTGCTGAAGGCGCTGTGCTACGGCGCCAAGGGCACCTATATCGGCCGGCCGTTCCTCTACGGGCTCGGCGCCGGCGGCAAGTCCGGGGTGACGCGGGCGCTGGATATCATCCGCAAGGAGCTCGACATCACCATGGCGCTTTGCGGCGAGCGGGATGTGCGCAACCTGTCGCGCCGCAACCTGCATCAGGGAAGTTGATTGGCCTTGGTGCGGACATTAGGCCGTCCGTCCGGAATCGCTCCATCGATTAATATTAGGTTAAGCTAATACTTTTGGATGGGGCATTCCGAATTGCCCGGGCGGCCAAAGCGGCGCAAACTCCCTGCGTTCTAACGGAGGGAAGCATCCATGACGGATCGCAGAGAACTCGAAAGGACTGTCCGCGCGTTCTACAGGGCGCGCAACGACAACGACATCGACGCGATCATGAATTGTGTCGATCCAAGAGCCAGCTTTCGGATCACCGGCAGCTACAGGCTCGGCCCCCTGACCCATATGGTGGAAGGCGAAACGGAGATCCGGGCCCGGTTCGGCGATCTGATGGCGGCCTGGGACCTGTCGGACATGGAGGTCGAGAGCGTCCATGTGGACGGGGACACGGTACTGGTTCACCGCAGCGGGCCGATCCGCTTCATCCCGAAGGATGTCTTCATCGATACCGAAATGCTGGACAAGCTGACCTTCGAGGACGGCCGCATCATCGAGTACACGGAATTCGTGGATACGCTGATGGCGGCTGAAATGGTCGGCTTCGTCAAGCCGTCCGGCATCTGGACCGGCGTCTCGGCCATGCCGGTCGATCCGCTTGCGGAGGAGCGGCCGGCCGCTCCGTGATCGGCGAGCGGCGGCCTGCGGCTGCAAGATCTTCCCCGCGCCGAAGACAGCGCCTCAGACGACTTCGCCGTAGATCGCACGCTCCAGGGCGGTGATCTCGGTCGCGAAGCGGCGGTATTCGGCGCGTTTCAGCGCAAGGAGAACGAAATGCATGCGTTCTCCGAGTGCCTCCTTGAGGAAGGCGGACGCCGCCGCCGTCTGGATAGCGCTGCGCCAGTCGGGTTGAAGCTGGTCGTCCCGGCCTTCGGCATAGGCGGTCGTTTGCGGGCCGGGGTCGACCTTTGCAGCGATTCCCCGTTGCATGGCCGCAAGCACGGTGGCGCCGACGAGATAGGGATTGGCGTCGATGCCGGCGGCGCGTTGCTCCAGATGGCGGCCGGCACCGGATCCAGCCGGAATTCGCACGGCGACCGAACGGTTGTTGGTGCCCCAGGTCGGGGTCGTCGGCGCATAGCTCTGCGCCGAGAACCGGCGCCAGGAGTTGAGGTGGGGCGCAAAGACGAGCATGGATTCCTCCATCGTCTCGAGCAGCCCGGCCACCGCCTGCGTAAGCAACGGCGAAAGCTCGCCGCCGCGATCGGCAAAAAGGTTCTCGCCGGCCTCGTCTGTGAGGCTCGCATGAACATGCATGCCCGAGCCGGCGCGGCCGGCGAAGGGCTTGGCCATGAAGCAGGCCAACATGCCGTGGCGGACCGCGATGGCGCGCAGCAGGCGCTTGAGCATGACGAGGTCGTCCGCCGCGCGCAGAGCCTTGCCGTGGTGCAGCGTCAGCTCGAACTGCCCCTGCGCATATTCCGAAATCATCGTCTCGACGGGCAGTCCCTGGGCCTCGGCGGCGCTGTAGACGGCGTCGATGAACGGCTCCAGGCGATCGAGTTCGCTGACACCGTAGACCTGGATGCCCTCCGGTCGTTCGCCAGTCAGCGGCAGCCGCAGCGGCTGGAAGTTGCCGGCCGCATCCCGTTCCCGGTCGAGCAGGTAGAACTCGAGCTCGTATGCGAGCACCGGATGGAAGCCCTCGGCCTTCAGCATGGCGTCGCGCCGGGCCAGCGCATGCCTCGGATCTGCGGCCATCGGCGTTCCGTCGAGCTCATAGAGCGCGAGCCGGACCTCGCCGCGCGGCGGATCCGTCCAGGGCAGGGGCACCAGCGAGTCGGACACGGGCCAGGCACGGCGATCGGCATCGCCGTCGGACCAGACGAGGCCCGTCTCCTCCACGTCCTCGCCGCAGACGTCCAGGCCGAGGATCGATCCCGGCAGATGGCGGCCGGAGCGGAAGATCGGCAGGAGTTCGTGGCGGCGGATGATCTTGCCCCGGGCAATGCCGTTGATGTCGATCAGGACCAGATCGAAGGCGCCGATCTCCGGGTGGGCTGCCAGGAACGCCTCGGCCTCCGCGATGTCGGCCACGCCTTGCGGACGGGCGGCAGTATCCCTCGTCATGCGTGTTCCTTCCCGGTCAGCCTTGCAAGCACGTTGGCAAATGCCGCGACCAGCCCGTCGGCTTGATCGGTCGAAAGCGCCGGGCTGACGAGGACCATATTGTGGAACGGGGTCAGGAGATAGCCGAGATTGAGCATGGAAAGATGCAGCGCCTGCTCGACCGTGTCGGACGCTGCTTCGCGGGCCTCCTGTGCATTGCGCACGGGTCGCGGCGAGAACACGATCTCGAGCCGCGCCCCGACGCGCGACACCGTCCAGTCCAGGTCGTTCTCGACGATCGCCGCCTCGAACCCGGCCTCGATCCGGTCGGCCCGGGCGTTCATGAGGCGATAGGCCTCGTCGGTCATCACCTCCTCGAGGCAGGCGCGCAGGCAGGCGAGCTGGATGGCGCTGCCCGAAAGCGTCGTGCCGATGCCGGAGTGCCCGTGGCCGCTCTGCCGGCTGCGGACGGCGCGCAGGCGATCGGAAATCGCCTCCGTCATGCCCCAGACGCTGACGGGGATTCCGCCTCCGATCGGCTTGCCCATCACCATCAGGTCCGGCTCCAGTCCGTGCAGGCGCGTGTAGCCGCCGGGACCGCTGGAGATCGTGTGCGTCTCGTCGATCAGGAGCAACGTGCCGGCCGCGCGCGTCAGCCGCCGCAGCGTCGCATGGAAGCCCGGGTCGGGCAGGATCATGCCGCAATTGGTCATCACCGGCTCAGCGAGAACGCAGGCGATGTCGCCTCCCGCGAGTGCCACTGCAAGGGCGTCCTCGTCGTTGAAGGGAACGGAGACGGTCAGATCGCCGGGATCGCGCACCTGGCCCAGCAGGTTGCGGCGCGCCACCGTTCGTCCGTCCACCAGATCGACAAGCGTGTCGTCGACCGCGCCGTGGTAGCAGCCGTCGAAGACCAGCAGCTGGGCCCGGCCAGTCACGGCGCGGGCGATGCGGATGGCGAAGCGGTTGGCGTCGCTCGCCGTCGCAGCCAGCTGCCAGCGCGGCAGGCCGAAGCGTTCGGCGAGCAGGCGGCCCACGGCCTGCGCATCCGAAGAGGGGAGCATCGTGGTCAGCCCGCGCGTGCCGGCATTGGCGAGCGCGCGCAGGACGGGCTCCGGCCCGTGCCCGAACATCGCCCCGGTATCGCCGAGGCAGAGATCGGTGACGCGGTTGCCGTCGATATCGGTCAGCGTGACGCCGGTGGCGGTCTCGATGATGGGCGGAAAGGGCGAGGGCCAGTCGAGCATCCAGTGCTGCGGCACGCCGTCGAAGAAGCCGGGGCCCGCCGCGGCATGGACGGCTGCAGCCAGCGGCCGCCGGCGTTCGAAAACGGTGCGTTCCGTCTCCAGCAATGCCGCTGCGCGGGCCTCGAGCCCCGCCGTCCCTATTTCCGAACCCTTGGTCAACATGATGCACACCCCGCCAAGTCCATCCCCCGAGCCGGTTGCGCATCCCTGCGGTCCAGCCACGCCAATGTGATCACTTATATTGAGTTGTGATCTCACCGGTCAATGAGCCAGACTCGCGAAGCTGCAGCGGATCATTGCGGAGGGCGGCGCCGGTTTTCAGCGCCTGGCGGCGCGGGCGAGCTTCTGTTCGCGGAAGAAGATGAACAGGCCGGAGGCGACGATGCAGCCGGCGCCCACCATCATCGCCGGGCGCGGCACGTCGCCGAAGAACATCCATCCGAAAAGCACCGCCCATATCAGCAGCGTATATTGCAGCGGCACCACCGTCGCTGCGTCGGCGAGCTTCAGCGACCGGTTCACCAGCATGTGCGCGCTCATCGCGACGACGCCAAGCAGGCCGAGCAGGCCCAGGTCGAGCGGCGGCACCGGCGTCCAGTTCTCCGGATGGACAGCGATGCCGATGAGCGAGACGATCACGGCGGCCGCCATCTGCCAGAAGACCAGCGTCGTGTCCGGCGTCGCCCGCAGCGAGCGGCTGAAGATGATGGCGAAGGAATAGGCGACGCTGCCGCCGAGCGCGATCAGGGCAGGCAGGGCGAAGCTCGCGGCCGATGGTTCCAGCGCTATGACCACGCCGGCAAAGCCGATCAGGATCGCCGTCCAGCGCCGCCAGCCGACATGCTCGCCGAGCATCATAGGCGAAAGTGCTGCGATATAGATCGGCGCGGCCAGCCAGTAGGTCATGGTATCGGCGAGCGGCATGTAGGCGACGGCAAAGTAGAAGGCGGTCGCCTCCACAGCGGCAAGCAGGGCGCGCAGCACCTGCAGGCGCGGCCGCTCTACCCGGATGATCCGCTGCCAGCCATGGCGCCAGAAGAAGGGCAGCAGCACGAGAAGGGCCGCAAGGCTGCGGATCAGCATGACCTGCTGGGCCGAATAGGTCGCGACGAGCCATTTGCCGAGCACGTCGTTCAGGGTGAACATCACCATGCCGAGCAGCATCAGCGCGACGCCAAGGCGTGTTCCGCCAGCGAGAGACGGGGAGGGGGCTGTGATGTCCGTCATGGTCGAGGTCCGGCAGGTTTGGCGCCACGCCGGCATGGACCTGCCCGCAGCGAGAATGGGATTATCGCCTGTCCCACATTTCGGCGCGGCAATCCAGTCAGCATATCTGATGACTCCATCAGGGCGGCGCATGAAGCATGGCCGCCGCCGATGTTGAAAAGAGTGGCGTGCGCCGTTGATCCGGTCGTAAAGCAATGAAATGTTCGGTTTCGAGGACGAGGCGCGAACCGCATCGCGCGCCGGATGACAGGGAAGAGACAATGACAGGAAACAACGGGGCGACAGGAAACAACGGGGCCGGTCGCCGGCTGCGCTCGCAGGATTGGTTCGACAATCCCGACCATATCGACATGACGGCGCTCTATCTCGAGCGCTTCATGAACCAGGGCATCACGCCGGAGGAGCTCCGCTCCGGCAAGCCGGTCATCGGCATCGCCCAGAGCGGTAGCGATCTCACGCCGTGCAACCGCCACCATGTCGACCTGGCCAAGCGCGTGCGCGACGGCATCCGCGACGCCGGCGGGATTCCGATCGAGTTTCCCACCCATCCAATCTTCGAAAACTGCAAGCGACCGACGGCCGCGCTCGACCGCAACCTCGCCTATCTCGGCCTCGTAGAGATCCTGTATGGCTACCCGCTCGACGGCGTCGTGCTGACGACGGGCTGCGACAAGACCACGCCGTCGGCGATCATGGCAGCCTCCACGGTCGACATCCCGGCGATCGTGCTGTCCGGCGGGCCGATGCTCGACGGCTGGCATGAGGGCGACCTCGTCGGTTCGGGCACCGTGCTGTGGCGTTCGCGCCGGAAATATGCGGCAGGCGAGATCGACGCCGTGGAATTCGTCGATGCAGTGATGGATTCGGCGCCGTCGATCGGCCACTGCAATACCATGGGTACGGCGTCGACGATGAACGCGCTCGCCGAGGCGCTCGGATTGTCGCTGACGGGCTGTGCCGCCATTCCCGCGGCCTATCGCGAGCGCGGCCAGATGGCCTATCGCACCGGCCGGCGTGCCGTCGAGCTGGTGCTCGAGGACATCCGCCCCTCCGATATCCTGACCCGCGAGGCTTTCCTGAATGCCGTCCGCGTCAATTCCGCCATCGGCGGCTCTACCAACGCGCAGCCGCATCTGGCGGCCATGGCGAAGCATGCCGGCGTCGAGCTTTTCCCCGAGGACTGGCAGGAGCACGGCTACGACATTCCGCTGCTGGCTGATGTGCAGCCGGCCGGCCGCTTCCTGGGCGAACGCTTCCACCGCGCCGGCGGCGTGCCGGCGATCATGCGCGAGTTGCTCGACGCCGGCAAGCTCGACGGCAGCTGTCGCACCGTCACCGGCAGCAGCATCGGCCAGAACCTCGAAGGCCGGCATGCGACCGACCGCGAGGTGATCCGGCCCTTCGACCGCCCGCTGAAGGAGCGAGCGGGGTTCCTGGTGCTGAAGGGCAACCTGTTCGACTTCGCCATCATGAAGACCAGCGTGATCTCGGATGAATTCCGGCAGCGCTACCTGAGCGAGCCGGGCCGGGAAGGCGTGTTCGAGGGCCGGGCGATCGTGTTCGACGGCTCCGAGGACTATCACCGGCGCATCAACGATCCTGCGCTCGACATCGACGAACGCTGCATTCTCGTCATCCGCGGCGCCGGCCCGCTCGGCTGGCCGGGCTCGGCGGAGGTGGTCAACATGCAGCCGCCGGATCATCTGCTGAAGCGCGGCATCACCAGCCTACCGACGATCGGCGATGGCCGGCAGTCGGGGACGGCCGACAGCCCCTCCATCCTCAATGCCTCGCCGGAAAGTGCGGCCGGCGGCGGGCTGGCATGGCTGCGGACCGGCGACACGATCCGCATCGACCTGACGAAGGGCCGCTGCGACATGCTGGTGGAAGAGGCGGAGATCGACCGGCGCCGCAGCGACGGCATTCCGCCCGTCCCGGCCGACGCGACGCCCTGGCAGCGGCTCTACCGGAAGACGGTTACCCAGCTTTCCGACGGCGCCGTGATCGAAGGGGCGGCCGATTTCCGGAAGATCGCCGTGACGCCCCCGCGGCATAATCACTGAGGCAGAGCCGGAAAGCGTTTCCTCGCGGGCAGCCGTCAGCCGGTGGCCCTGGCCTGCGCCGGCGGCTCGACCTGGCCATCGCCGGCGATCGTGCGGGCGGCCAGCGCGCTGCCGACGGCAATGAGGACCGGGTTGTCGTAGCCGATCTCGGCGATGCCGTCCGACAGGCTTGCGAGCGTGCCGCTCCATTTGCGCTCGCAGGGCCGGCTGACGTCGCTGATGACGATCGCGGCCGTCACAGGCGGCAGGCCCTCGGCGATCAGCCGGTCGGCGATCAAGGCCGCGGTGCGGCCGCCCATGTAGAACACCGTCGTCGTGCGCGGATCGGCGACGGAGCGCCAGTCCACATCCGTCGGCAGCCCACCGTGACGCGAGTGACCGGTGATGAAGCGGACCGACTGGGCATGGTCGCGATGCGTCAGCGAGATGCCGAGGCGCGAGGCCATGGCGCTTGCCGCCGTGATGCCCGGGATGACGTCGACGGCGATATTCTCGCGGTCGAGATGGGCGATCTCCTCGCCGGCGCGGCCAAAGATCATGGGATCGCCGGATTTCAGCCGCACCACCCGCTTGCCGGCCTTGGCGAGCTTGACCATCGTCGCGTTGATGTCCTCCTGCCGGCAGCTTTCGCGGCCGCCGCGCTTGCCCACCAGCATGCGCCTGGCTTCGCGGCGGGCGAGTTCGAGCACGTCGTCGGAGACCAGATCATCGAAGAGGATGACGTCGGCTGCCTGCAGGGCGCGAACGGCCTTGAGCGTCAGGAGTTCCGCATCGCCGGGCCCCGCGCCGACAAGCGTCACGCGACCTGTGGCGGGGGCTTCCGCGAGCCTTTCGGCATCCGCGAGAAGCGCCCCGCCTGCGCCCTCCTCCGGCGTAGCGATGGTGGCGAAGGCCCGGTCGACGAAGCCCTCCCAGAAGGCGCGACGCCGGGGGCCTGGGAGCAATTTTTCGTTGACGCGCTCCCGCAACGACTGGGCGAGCTCGGCCCAGGACTTCAGGCTTCGCGGCAGGAGCGTCTCGATCCTGCGGCGGATCGCCTGCGCCAGGATGGGTGCTGCGCCGTCGGTGGAAATGGCGACGACGACGGGCGAGCGGTTGACGATCGATCCGAACTGGAACTGGCAATAGGCCGGCTTGTCGATGACGTTGACGGGGACGCCGGCCCCCCGTGCTGCGTTGAAGAAGTCCCGGGCTGCGCCGTCGTCCTCGCAGTTGGCGATCGCCAGCGCGGCATCGGTGAAGACGGCGGCGTGCCAGGTGTGCGGATGATGGACGTAGCGGCCGGGGCAAACTTCGTTGCCGCCGTCCGTCGGCGCGCTCGCTGCAATCAACGCCGCGAAGCCCTCGGCGAGGTCTTCGGCATAGACATGCACCTCGGCGCCGCAGGCGGCCAGAAGCTCCGCCTTCCACGCCGCAGCGTCGGAGCCGCCGGCAATGACGACCCGCTTGCCCTGAAGCGACCAGAAGACCGGCAGCTTGGCAAGCGGCTCCATGCGGGCAGGGCTGTCATTCCGCGGCGGCTGCACGACATCCATCGATGATCCCCCTGATCTCGGCGCGGCACGAGCCGCAATTGGTTCCGGCATTGAGCTCCTTGCCGACAGCTTCGACGGTGTGGTAGCCGTCGCGAACGGCAGCGACGATCTGGTTGACGCCGACGGAGAAGCAGGAGCAGACGGTTGCGCCCGGGTCGGGCCGGTCGGCGCCGGGGCGCCCGGCGACGAGGGTGAAGCGCTTGCGCAGGTCGCCATGCTCCGCGGTCAACTGCGACACTGCCCAGGTGCGGGCCACGGCCACCGGCTCCAGCGCCAGGAAAAGGGCGGCGAGCAGCCGGTCGCCATCGAAGAAGGCCAGCCGGAGGTCCCCGGTCCGGCGGTCGGCATAGCCGAGCGGCTCGATGTCGTCCGGAATGGCGAAGGTGGCGCGGCACCATTCCGTCCAGTCCTTAGCCGGCGTTGTAAAGGCAAGTTCGATCCGCCACCCGCCATCGGCCTTGGCGATGGCCCAGTAGTCCGCCTCGGGTGCTGCGGGCCGGGTGACGGCGACGGCGAAGCCGTAGGTCGAGGCCGGGAAGGGGCGCACGGCGACGGCGACGTTCTTCGAGGCCGGCTGGCCGGAAACCTTGTCGGTCAGCGGCGGCACGAGCGCGTCGATACGGGCCTTCGCGGCGAACTGGTCGTTCCAGTGCATCGGCACGAAGACGTTGCCGCGCGCCTGGCGCTCGGTGACGAGGGCACGGACGATCGCCTTGCCCCGCGGGCTTTCGATCTCGACGAGACCGGCATTGCCGATGCCGGTTTCCAGGGCGTCGCGCGGGTGGATCTCGGCGAAGGGCTCGGCGATATGGGCGGAGAGGCGGGCGCTCTTTCCCGTCCGCGTCATCGTGTGCCATTGGTCGCGGATGCGGCCGGTGTTGAGCGTGAACGGGTAGGCGGCGCTGGTGCGGTCCGTCTCGGCGGGCACGACGGCAACGAACCGCGCCCTGCCGTCCGGATGGTAGAACCCGCCCTTGGCGAAGAAGCGGGTTGTCGCTTTCGTGTGGCCAGCCGGCTGCGGCCACTGGAAGGGCTCCATGGCCTCATAGCCCGCCGGCGCGATCCCGGCATGGGCACCGATGTCGAAATCGCGGCTGCCGTCGTTCTCGAAGGCCGACAGTCTCGCGTGCTCGTCGAAGATGTCGGCCGGCGAGGCGTAGTCGAAGCCGGCAAAGCCCATGCGGCGGGCCACCTGCGAAAGCTGCCACCAGTCGGCACGGGCCTCGCCGGCGGCGTCGAGGAAGGTGCGCTGGCGGGAAATGCGGCGCTCGGAATTGGTGACGGTGCCGTCCTTCTCGCCCCAACCGGCGGCGGGCAGGAGAACATGTGCGTGGCGGGCAGTGTCGGTCGTCTTCAACACATCCGACACGACGACGAAGGGGCAGGCCTTGATGGCGGCCTCGACCCTGTCCGCATCCGGCATGGAGACGACCGGGTTGGTCGCCATGATCCACAGCGCCTTGATGCGGCCGTCGGCCACGGCCTCGAACATGTCCACGGCCTTCAGCCCGGGCCGGGTGGCGATCGCAGGCGAGCCCCAGAAACGCTGCACCCGGTCACGATCAGCGGCGCTTTCGATCGTCATGTGGGCGGCGAGCATGTTGGCGAGCCCGCCGACCTCACGGCCGCCCATGGCGTTGGGTTGGCCGGTCAGCGAGAACGGCCCCATGCCGGGACGGCCGATGCGGCCGGTGGCCAGGTGGCAGTTGATGATGGCGTTGACCTTGTCGCTGCCGGAGGAGGACTGGTTGACGCCCTGGCTGTAGCAGGTGACGACCTTCTCGGTCCGCTCGAACAGGCCGAAGAACTGGCGAAGCTCGCTGGCGCCAAGCCCGGTCCTTTCCACTAGCGCGGGAAAGGTCATGGCGCTTGCGGCAGCAAAGGCATCGGCAAAACCCGACGTGTGGGCCGCGACACAGTTCTCGTCGACCGCCGTGCCCTTCGCCAGATGCGCCAAAAGGCCGTTGAACAATGCCACGTCGCCATCGGGGCGGATGGCAAGGTGCAGGTCGGCGATGTCGCTCGTCATCGTTCGCCTCGGGTCGATGACGACCACCTTCATGCCCGGACGTGCCGCCTTGGCTGCGGCCAGCCGCTGGTAGATCACAGGGTGGCACCAGGCGAGGTTGGAGCCGGTCAGGATGACGAGATCGGCAAGCTCGATGTCCTCATAGGTCCCCGGCACGGTGTCGGCACCGAAGGCACGACGATGGCCGGCGACCGAGGACGACATGCAGAGCCTGGAATTGGTGTCGATATTAGCCGAGCCGATGAAGCCCTTCATCAGCTTGTTGGCGACGTAGTAGTCCTCGGTCAGCAACTGGCCGGAGACGTAGAAGGCGACCGATTCCGGGCCGTGGGCGGCGATCGCGTCCGCAAAACGCCCGGCCACGAGATCGAGCGCCTCGTTCCAGCCGGCCTTCTGGCCCCCGATCTCGGGATGGAGCAGGCGCCCGTCGAGGTCGAGCGTTTCGGCCAGCGCCGAGCCCTTGGAACACAGGCGCCCGAGGTTCGCCGGATGGTCGGGATCGCCCTTGACGGAGACGGTGCCGTCGTCGTCGACGCGGGCGATCACGCCGCAGCCGACGCCGCAATAGGGGCAGGTGGTTTTCGTTTCAACGGGCATTCGTCCCTCCCTTGAGGGGGAGATGTCCGGCAGGACAGAGGGGGGGGATATTGCCGGCATCAGACCATCACTCCGCCGCGATCATCAGGCTTTCGAGCGCGATGAAGAGCTTACCGTCCTCGTTTTTCAGCGGGATGGTCCGCACCTCGCCCTCGTCTGCGCCGAGCGCCTTGCCGGTCTCCAGCGAAATCACCCAGTTGTGCAGCGGGCAGGTCACCGACTTGCCGTGCACGATGCCCTGGCTAAGCGGTCCACCCTTGTGCGGGCAGTGATCCTCGATGGCGAAGACCTCGTTTTCGGCCGTGCGGAACACGCCGATCTTGCCTTGCGGCGTCTTCACGCAGCGCGCGCCGCGCAGGGGGATGTCGGAGATGTCGCCGATTGGGTGCCAGTTCATATTCATTTCCCTCACTCTGCGGCCTCGTTGAACCCGACCGACGCCATTGGCCGGAACTCGTGCTTGTCCTTGCCGGAGACGCGCTCCGACCAGGGATCGACTTGGGCGAACTTCTGCGAGAAGACGAAGCGCTCGTAGTAAGCCTTGCGCTTTTCGGCATCGCCCATGATCTGGCGGCGGATCTCGTCGAGGCCTATGCGCTTGGCCCACTTGTAGATGCGCTCCAGATAGCGGGCCTGCTCGCGGTACATCTGCGTCAGGGCCACGATGTGCTCCAGCGCATCGTCCTCGGTTTTGACGAGGCCGAGCACCTCCGTGCCCTTGATGTCGAGGCCGGCGGCGCCAGCGAAATGGATCTCGAAGCCGCTGTCCACGCAGATGACGCCGATGTCCTTACAGGTCGCCTCGGCGCAGTTTCTCGGACATCCGGAGACGGCCATCTTCAGCTTGGCCGGCGTCCAGGAGCCCCACATGAACTTCTCGATGCGGATGCCGAGGCCTGTGGAATCCTGCGTGCCGAAGCGGCACCAGTCGGAGCCGACGCAGGTCTTCACGGTTCGAAGTCCCTTGGCATAGGCCTGGCCGGAGACGAAGCCGGCCTTGCCGAGGTCGGCCCAGACGGCCGGCAGGTCTTCCTTTTCGATGCCGAGCAGGTCGATGCGCTGGCCGCCGGTGACCTTGACCAGCGGCACGTCGTACTTGTCGACCACGTCGGCGATGGCGCGCAGTTCCTTCGCATTCGTCACGCCGCCCCACATGCGCGGAACGACCGAATAGGTGCCGTCCTTCTGGATGTTGGCGTGGACGCGCTCGTTGATGTAGCGCGACTGGTAGTCGTCGGCATATTCGTCCGGCCAGTCGCAGACGAGGTAGTAGTTCAGCGCCGGACGGCACTTGGCGCAGCCGCAGGACGTCTTCCACTCCAGTTCCTGCATGACGGCCGGAATGCTCTTGAGGCCCTTCGCCTTGATCAGACGGCGGACGTCGTCATGGCCGAGTTCGGTGCAGGTGCACATCGGCTGGACGGCGGCGGGGTTGTAGCTGTCGCCGAGCGTCAGCGCCATCAGTTGCTCGACGAGGCCGGTGCAGGAGCCGCAGGAAGCGGACGCCTTGGTGTGGGCACGCACGTCGTCCAGCGACGTCAGGCCCCTGGCGGTGATCGTCGAGACGATCTTTCCCTTGCAGACGCCGTTGCAGCCACAGATCTCCGCGTCATCCGGCAAGGCTGCAACGGCCGCCATAGGGTCCAGCGGCGACCCTCCCTGGTAGGCCTGTCCGAAGATCAGCGTCTCGCGCATCTGCGAGATGTCGGTCTGCTTCTTCTTCAGGTCGTTGAACCAGGCGCCATCCGCGGTCTCGCCGTAGAGAACCGTGCCGATGATCCGGTTGTCCTTCAACACCAGGCGCTTGTAGACGCCGGCCGTGGCGTCGCGCAGCACGATCTCCTCGCGATCGTCGCCATCGGCGAAGTCGCCGAGCGAATAGAGCTCTATGCCGGTGACCTTCAGCTTCGTCGGCGTGTCGGAGTGGACGAAGGCGGCGGACGTGTCGCCCGAAAGATGCGAGGCGGCGACGCGGGCCATTTCGTAGAGCGGGGCGACGAGGCCATAGACCATGCCGCCAACCTCGGCGCATTCGCCGACTGAAAGGATGCTGCCGTCCGACGTCTGCATGCCGTCGTCGACGACGATGCCGCGGTTGACGGCGAGGCCGGCGTCCTTGGCAAGCCCGACATTCGGGCGGATGCCGACGGCCATGACCACCAGCGTTGCCGGGATGATGCGGCCATCGTCGAGCTCGATGCCCTCGACCTTGCCGTTGCCGACGATCTGCTTGGTATTGGCCTTGCAGATCACCTCGATGCCGCGCTCCTCCACCGCCTTCTGCAGCAGGTAGCCGGCGGCCGGGTCGAGCTGGCGCTCCATCAGCGTCGGCATCACGTGCAGCACGGTTACGTCCATTCCGCGGTTTGCAAGACCGGCGGCGGCCTCGAGGCCGAGCAGGCCCCCGCCGATGACGACCGCCTTCTCGCGCGACTGCGCGGCCAGCAGCATGGCCTCGACGTCGTCGAGGTCGCGGTAGGTGATGACGCCCCGCAGGTCCTTGCCGGGAACAGGGATGATGAAGGGGACGGAGCCCGTGGCGATGACGAGCTTGTCGTAGCTTTCCGTCACGCCGTGGTCGGAGGTCACCGTCTTGGCGATCCGATCGATCGCGACGATCCTGTGGCCCTTGTAGAGGGTGATGCCATGCTCGATGTACCAGCCGTCGCCGTGAATGACGATCTGCTCGTAGGTCTTCTCGCCGGAGAGCACCGGCGAGAGCAGGATGCGG
Source organism: Mycoplana azooxidifex (assembly GCF_014196765.1). Classification (GTDB taxonomy): domain Bacteria; phylum Pseudomonadota; class Alphaproteobacteria; order Rhizobiales; family Rhizobiaceae; genus Mycoplana; species Mycoplana azooxidifex. The sequence continues at coordinate 71,661 of NZ_JACIEE010000007.1, read as the reverse complement.
TCGTAGTTGACCCGCGGCTCGGCGTTGAAGATCGTAACCTGATACTGGCCGGGCGCCTTTTCGAAAAGGTGCTCCAGCATGCGTCCGGGCGCCATGCCGTTGCCGATGATGACGAGTTTTTCAGCCATTGTCTTACTCCGCGGCTTCGACAAAGCGGTGACGTTCGTAGAGGAACTTCAGCACGGCCTCGCGGCACCTGAGGTAGGTGCGGTCGGAGGCCAGCTCGATGCGGTTGCGCGGCCGGGCGATCGGCACGTCGAGCACCTCGCCGATCCTGGCCGCAGGGCCGTTGGTCATCATCACGATCCGGTCGGAGAGCAGCACGGCCTCGTCGACGTCGTGGGTGATCATCACCATCGTGTTGCCGAGGCGGGCGTGGATCTCCATGACGGCATCCTGCAGATGGGCGCGGGTCAGCGCGTCGAGCGCGCCGAAAGGCTCGTCGAGCAGCAGGATCTTGGGCTCCATGGAGAGCGCGCGGGCGATGCCGACGCGCTGCTTCATGCCGCCCGAGATCTCCGAAGGCCGCTTGTCCTTCGCATGCGCCATCTGCACGAGATCGAGGTTCTGCATGACCCAGTCATGGCGCTCGGCCTTGCTCTTCGTGTTGCCGAAGACCTTGGACACGGCGAGATTGACGTTCTCGTAGACCGAAAGCCAGGGCAGCAGGCTGTGGTTCTGGAACACGACGGCGCGTTCCGGGCCGGGCTCGTTGACCTCGCGGTTTTCCAGGAGCACGGCGCCGACTGAGACCGGCGTCAGGCCGGCAATGAGGTTGAGCAGCGTGGACTTGCCGCAGCCGGAGTGGCCGATGATCGAGACGAACTCTCCCTTGGAGATCGAGAGATTGATGCCCTTCAGCACCTCGGCTCGAACGCCGCCGCGGTCGAAATGCTTGTCGATGTGGTCGAGCTTGAGATAGGCGGTCATGATCGATCCTCTCAATTGGCCGAAGCGCCGCGGGTGATGAGGCGGCCGGTGGCGGCCACGAGCTTGTCGAGGGCGAAGCCGACGACGCCGATGTAGGCCAGGGCGACGATGATGTCGGGCAGGCGCGAGGAGTTCCACGCGTCCCAGATGAAGAAGCCGATGCCGACGCCGCCGGTCAGCATCTCGGCTGCGACGATCGCGAGCCACGACAGGCCGACGCCGATGCGAAGGCCGGTGAAGATGTAGGGGGCTGCCGACGGCAGCATGATCTTCCAGAAGAATTCCAGCTGGTTCAGGCGCAGCACCTGGGCGACGTTGCGATAGTCCTGCGGAATGTTGCGCACGCCGACGGCCGTGTTGATGATCACCGGCCAGATCGAGGTGATGAAGATCACGAAGATCGCCGACGGATTTGAGTCCTGGAAGGCTGCGAGCGACAGCGGCAGCCAGGCGAGCGGCGGCACGGTGCGCAGCACCTGGAAGATCGGGTCGAGGCCGCGCATGGCCCAGGCCGATTGCCCGATGATGGCGCCGATGACGACGCCCGCGATTGCGGCAAGGCCGAAGCCATAGGCGACGCGCTGCAGCGAGACGATCACGCGCCAGCCGAGGCCGATGTCCTGAGAACCGTAGTTGAAGAAGGGATAGGCGATCAGGTCGTAGCTTTCTTGCCAGACCTGGAGCGGCGAGGGCAGCGAGGCGGTTGGCGACGAACAGAGCACCTGCCAGATGGCGAGCAGGATGGCGAGAACCACCAGCGGCGGGACGACGTTGCGCGAAACCGACGCGGCGATCTTGCCGAGGTCGTATCGTGCGGGGGGGCGGACCTGCAGGGCGACGACATGGCCGTTCGACGGACTGGCTGGCGCCGTTGCGATGGTTTGCTTGCGGGCTGTTGCGGGCATGGGTCAGTCCTTCAAAGTAAGGAAATGGTGGCGGGAGCACCCAGGTTGGCGCATCACGACGCCGCCTTGATCGCGAGGCTGTCGAGATAGGCGGAGGGGTTCTCCGGATCGAAGACCTTGCCGTCGAAGAAGGTTTCCTTGCCGCGCGAGCTCGTGGCCGGTATGTCGGCCGCAGCCACGCCGAGGTCCTTTGCGGCCTCGCGCCAGATCTCCTCGCGGTTGACCTGGTCGACCAGGGTCTTGATGTCCGTGTCTGGCGCGAGCTTGCCCCAGCGGATGTTTTCGGCGAGGAACCAGCTGTCGTGGCTCCTGAAGGGATAGGAGGCGTGGCCTTCCCAGAATTTCATGTAGAGGTCGGTGCCTTCGGCGACGCGGCCGTTTCCGTAGTTGATGTCGCCCTTCAGCCGCCCGAGAATGTCCTTCGGCGGAACGTTGAACCACTGGCGCTTGCCGACGATGGTCGCCATCTCCTCCTTGTTTTCCATCTTGTCGCACCACGCTTGCGCTTCCATGACGGCCATGAGGATCGCCTTGGCGGCATTGGGGTTCTTCTCGACCCACTCGGTGCGCATGGAGAACGCCTTCTCGGGATGGCCCTTCCAGATCTCGCCGGTCGAACAGGCGGTGAAGCCGACGCCCTGGTTGACGAGTTGTTCGTTCCACGGTTCGCCCACACAGAAGGCGTCCATGTTGCCGACCTTCATGTTGGCGACCATCTGCGGCGGCGGTACCACGATGACGGAGACATCCTTGTCGGGGTCGATGCCGCCGGCTGCCAGCCAGTAGCGCATCCACAGGTCATGCGTGCCGCCGGGGAAGGTGACGGCGACCTTGACATCGCCGCCCGCCGCCTTCTTGGCGGCGAAGGCTTCCCTGAGCCTGGAGGCATCGAGGCCGGCGCCCGTCTCTGTGTATTCCTTGCTGACCGAGATGGCCTGGCTGTCGAGATTGAGGCGGGCGAGGATCGACATCGGCACCGGCTGGTTGTTCTGGGTCACCTTGCCGGCCTGCATGAGGTAGGGCATCGGCGTCAGGATATGGGCGCCGTCGATGCCGTTGGCCGCGCCGCCGAGCACGAGATTGTCACGGGTGGCACCCCAGGAGGCCTGCTTCAGCACCTCCACGTCCGGCATGCCGTGCTTCTCGAACAGGCCCTTTTCCTTGGCGACGATCAGCGGGGCCGAGTCGGTCAGCGCTATGTAGCCAAGCTTGGCGCCGGTGACTTCCGGGGTGGCGGCGGCCGCGAAGGCGCCGGACGGGAAGGCGGTGCGGACGGCGGTGATCAGTGCTGCGGTCGCCGTCGTCTTCAGGATGCCGCGACGGGTGATGCCGGTCGTGAAAGTCTTCTGCATACCGAGTTCCCTCTGCTTGTGCCGGATTTTGGGAATAAAAAAACGCCGCTCGGCAGATGCGTCGTCGGGAGGGAGGATCCCGGACTGCAAAAACCTTGCGACGTCGATGTCTTTTGTGAACGCCTATCGCGCGTTCATCCTGCTCCGATCGCCGTTGACCGGTGCGAAATACGCTTTGCAAACGGTGTGCCAGTTTCCTAGGCGCTTTCTAACGCACTGAAACAAAGGAAGAATCTATCGCGTCTGCGGGAATGCCTGTTTCCGATGCGTTTGCGCTTTATGCCGATGTTTTGTGCGAATGCTGCGGGGTTGCCCTTCGCAGGTGCAAGCAATTTGTGCATTGCAGTGAAGACGTCAGGCGTCTTCCGTCCCTGGGGTAGCCGGCCTGATGCTCCGCACGGCAAAGCCGGAAACGTAGTCGGCGAGGTGCGCCGGATCGAAGACGTGGCCGTCCATGAAGCGATCGCCGTCCTTGTCGCCCTCGATGCGGATATCGGCGTCCGGCGGTCCGCTCGCGCCCCCGAGTGCCGTGCGATAGAGGTCCGGGCGATAGGCCGATGCGGCGGCGCGCGCGTTGGCGGGGCTCATTTCGGCCTGCCCCCAGCGAACCATCTGGCTGTAGATCCAGAGGGCCTGGCTGGGGCGCGGATAGTTGGCGAAGCCGCCATGGAAGCGGAAGTAGTCGTCGATGACGCGCCGGTTCCCCTTGGCGTCGAGATTGAATTCTCCGGCAAGGACATGGCGGATGATCTGGACGGGAGCGGCGATGTAGCGCGGGTCGGCGAGGGCTGCGGCAAGCGCGTCGTGGTTTTCGACCCGATCGCACCAGCGCGCGGCCGCATCGAGCGCCACGACCAGCCGGGAGACCGTTTCCGTGTGGCTTTCGGTCCAGTCCGGCCGCATGCCCAGCACCTTCTCCGGGGCGGAGGGCCATATGTCCTGCTTGGCGGCGACGATGCGGCCGACGCCGCGCTCGGAGGCGACCATGTTCCAGGGCGCGCCGACGCAGAAGCCGTCGATCGCCCCGGCTGCAAGGGCGTCCGAGGTCAGCGGCGGTGGCACGACCACAAGCTTGACGTCGCATTCCGGATCGATGCCACCGGCCGCCAGCCAGTAGCGGAATTCGTAGTTGTGCGACGAAAACGGATAGGTCATCGCGAGCGTCGGCACCGTTTCCCCGCGTGCCTTCATGTCCTTGATAACCATCGCCAGCGCACGCGCGTTCTCGAGCGCCCCAGCCGTTTCCGACAGGCCGGCGGTGGCCGTCATCCGTTCGAACAGCCGCGTCGAGAGCGTGATCGCATTGCCGCCGCGCCCGAGCGAAAAGGGCGTTATCGTCGGCGAGGGATTGGATCCGAGGCCGAGCATGGAGGCCACGGGCATCGGCGAGAGCATGTGGGCGACGTCGAACTGGCCGAAGGCCAGGCGGTCGCGCACGTTCGCCCAGGAGACATCCTTGACGAGGTCGAGCTTGATGCCCTCCCGTTCGGCAAAGCCGAATTCCGCCGTGGCGATCAGGACCGAGGCGTCGACGAGCGGAATGAACCCTGCCCGCACGACCCTGGATCCCTCGTCCGCTGTGCGGGGCGGAGCGGCCAGATCGCTCGTGTTGCTGTCGTTCATCGTCATCACCATTCCGGTTTCCTCCGCCCAAGGCGCCCGATGCCGGTCGGCACGCCGTCCGTCGTCACATCAGCAGTCCCGCTGCCGTCACCACGCTTTGGGCAATCTCGGCGATTTTCTTCTTCTCGTTCATCGCGGTCTGGCGCAGGAGGGCAAAGGCCTCTTCCTCCGAAAGGCCGCGCATCTTCATCAGGATTCCCTTGGCGCGATCGATGATCTTGCGCTCCTCCAGGGCAGACCTGGCTTCGGCAAGTTCGCGCTGCAGGCGGCTGAAGGCGTTGAAGCGGCTGACCGCCATCTCGAGGATGGGCTTCACGCGCTCCTTCTTCAAACCGTCGACGACATAGGCCGAGACCCCCGCATCGACGGCGGCCACGATCGAATCCTCGTCCGACTTGTCGACGAACATCGCGATCGGGCGCTTCACCGCCCGAGATATCTGGAAGATGCTTTCCAGCATGTCGCGGTTCGGGTTCTCGATATCGATCACGATGACGTCCGGATTGATTTCCGTGATCCGGCGCGCAAGTCCGTTCATGTCGTCGATGATGGTGACGTTGTCGTAGCCCGCCTCGCGCAGGCCCACCTCGATAATCGAGGCGCGGATGCTGTTCTCATCGATGACGAGGACGCTGAGGCTCGCGGGCTTCGGGGTTCGACTGGTCACGGATCTACTGCCGGTCATTCGTGTCGAGGGCGTCGAACCATGCTCGCACCACAGGGGGGATTTGGAAAGGTGACATGCCCGCCGTGTCGTCCTGTTACCCGCCGGGCGCAATCCGCTCCAGAGCCATCGCCATTGAATGCGCGATGAAAGCCTTAAAATCAAGCATTATTTAGAATGCCTAATCTTTAGGCGATCGGGCGGGTTTTTCATCGTGCGGGGTTAGGTAGGCAGCGTCTCTACGTACATTCGGGCGCATCTTGCGATGCGCCCGAAATCTTCACGTCATACAGGCGGAACGATATCGTCTCAGGCGGCGTCGGGGCGGTGGACCGTCTTGACCTCGAGGAAGTCCTCCAGGCCGAAGATGCCACCTTCGCGGCCGTTGCCGGACTGCTTGAAGCCGCCGAAGGGGCTGCCGTACCGGTGCGGGCCGCCGTTGATGTGCACCATGCCGGCCCGGAGCCTGGCGGCGACGCGCTCGGCGCGATCGGCATTGCCGGTCTGGAGATAGGCGGCAAGGCCGTAGTTCGTGTCGTTGGCGAGGGCGATCGCTTCTTCCTCGGTGTCGAACGGAATGATCGCGAGCACGGGCCCGAACACCTCCTCGCGGGCGATGCGCATGTCGTTGCCGACGTCGGCAAAGATCGTCGGCTTGACGAAATAGCCCTGCTCGAAGCCTTGCGGCTTGCCGGGGCCGCCGACCAGGACCCGCGCGCCTTCGGCGACGCCCGCCTCGATCAGCGCCTGGACGCGACCGAACTGGATATGGGAGACGAGTGGACCGATATGGCCGCCTTCCTCTTCCGGATTGCCGACCTGGGCCTGTTCGCCGGCCTTGCGGGCGATCTCGACGACCTTGTCGTAGACCGAGCGCTGCACCAGCATGCGGGTGGGCGCATCGCAGGACTGGCCGGAATTGTTGAAGCACTCGGCAACGCTGTCGGCGACGCGGTCTTCGAGGTCGGCGTCCTCGAAGACGATGTTCGGCGACTTGCCGCCGAGTTCGAGCGTGACGCGCTTGACCGTGTCGGCCGCATCCTTGCTGACGGCGATGCCGGCACGGGTCGAGCCGGTAAACGACATCATGTCGATGTCCTTGTGCTTCGACAGCGCCGCGCCGCATTCGATGCCGTCGCCGTTGACGAGGTTGAACGTGCCGGCGGGGAAGCCTGCCTCGTCGACCATCTCGGCATAGAGGAGCGCGTTGAGCGGGGTGAACTCGGACGGCTTCAGCACGCAGGTGCAGCCCGTCGCGAGCGCCGGAACGACCTTCAGCGCGATCTGGTTGATCGGCCAGTTCCACGGGGTGATCAGGCCGCAGACGCCGATGGCCTCGCGGCGGACGACGTCGCCGTTCGGCAGCACTTCGCGGCTCTTCAGGCGCTTCAGCGCATCGATGAAGCCCTGCAGGTGGCCGACGCCGACATCGGCCTGCTGCTCGGTGCTCATGGTGATAGGAGCGCCGAGTTCGAGCGTGATCGTGCGGGCCATTTCGTCATAGCGGCGCTTGTAGATCGACAGCAGCTTTTCCAGGAGCGCTATGCGCTCGTCGACGCTGGTCTGGCTGTAGGTGGAGAACGCCTTCTTCGCCGCGGCGACCGCGCGGTCGATGTCGGCGGCGGTTCCCATGGAGATCCAGGCGATCGGCTTCTCGGTGGCCGGATTGATGACCTCGAGGTCGTTCGGCTTGACCGGATCGATCCACTTGCCGTCGATGTAGAATTTGCGCTTGTCGAGCATGCTATTCTCCCTGGCATGTATGCTTTTCGTTGCGTTCCCGGCGGGTGCTCCTGAGAGCCCGGGCGGAGGATGATCCGCCTTTTTCGAAAGCGCAATAGCTTCGCACTTTCAGGGGCGGCATTCTTTGCCGTTCCTGAAGGTGCGCGTTCCCCGTCCCGGCGCGCGGCGTCTCAATCCTTCGCGTCACCCGTGTAGAAGGCGCGGACGTCGGCGGTGAACCGCTGCCGCTCTTCGGCGTCGGTATAGAACATGTGGCCGCCCCGATAGACCTTCAGGTCCGCGCGGCCATCGACGAGGGACGGTGGCATGTGCTCGATGATGTAGCGGCTGACGCCATAGGGGGTGAGCGCATCGCTGTAGCCGTGGGCGACGAGGAGGCGGAAGGAGGGGACCACCGAGAGGAGTGTGCGCAGCTCGTCCGTGGCGCCGGTGGTGGATCGCGATCCGTCCCAGTCCCACTGGCGGTTCACGTCCGTGTCGAGCAGGCGATAGGTCATCTCGGTGACGTAGCCCAGCTTGTCGCGCGCATAGGCGGCGAAGGCTGCGCCGTAGGCCCGTGTAAATCCGTCGAGGATGGCATCGTCGCCGCGGCCGGCACGCGTTTCGGGGTAGGGGTCGTCCGACAGGAACGCCGCGTCATAGGGGCTGGCGACCTTGCCGGCCGCGCCGCCGGGGTTCTTCCGGTAGAGGTCGCCGACGAAGCCGCGGGCGCGGGCGACGTCCTCCCTGGCAATGCCGGTCATCTCGGCAATGCGTCCGTAGAGCCGTTCGGCCTCCTCGCCGGTGGGTGCGGGGCCGGCCTGCGAAACCAGGTAGTCGCGCATGGCCCATCGCTCGACTGATGCCACCTGTTCCTCGGTGAAGCTGCCCTTGCGCTCCAGTTCGGCTGCCGCGAGCGACGGTAGCTGGAGGGCTGCTCCGAGCGGATCGTCGCTGGAGCGAAAGACGAAGCTGCCCTCGATCAGGGGCGATACCATCACGATCCCCGAGACGAGGATGCCCTGGCTGTCCTTCAGCGCGCTTGCGACCTTGGCGGCGCGCAAGCCCCCGTAACTCTCGCCCAGCAGATACTTCGGCGAGGCGACGCGTCCGTTCTTCTGGGCATAGAGGGTGATGAACTTTGCGATGCTCTCCGCATCGCTTCGCACGCCGTAGAACGCGGACTCCGACCCCTTGTCGGCCACCCGGCTCCAGCCGGTCCCCGGCGGATCGATCAGGACGAGGTCGGTGAAGTCGAGCCAGCTGTGCGGATTGTCGGAAAGGGCCGGCCGCGTTCCATCCCTGTTGGCGCCCTGAAATTCGAGGATCCGCGGACCGACGAGCCCGAGATGCAGGTAGGCGGAGGCCGCACCCGGTCCGCCGTTGAAGGCAAAGGTGACGGGCCGGTCGGGACCGCGGTCATCGGCGACGTAGGCGGTGTAGAACAGCCTCGCGTTGATCTTTCCGTCCTGCCCGCGCAGATCGATCGTCCCGGCCGTCGCAGTGTAGGGGAGATCGCCGGCGGGACGCTTGAGGACATGCCGGGTGACGGCATCCGCCGGCAGGAGATCCAGCAGTCCCGAGGCCCGGCTCTCTGCCGCCGGCGGTGTCGCTTGCGCGCGCAATTGCACCGGCATGGCCGCGAAGGCGGCAACAAGGACGACTAAAAGCAGGTGTAGACGCAACGTGTTCCTCCCGTGCCAAAACCCGGCCTGCACTCTACGGGCAGGCGGGAGCGGCAGGAACTCAACAGAATTTGATCGCGACCGATCGCGGCAGCCGGACGCGGTGGTGCACTACGACCGGCCTTTCATCGCGGCAGCGGGCTCGCAGCAATCCTCGTCGCCCACCCCCGTCGCCAGCCGCTCGAGGATGGGGCAGTCCGGCCGGTCGTCGCCGTGGCAGTGGGACGAGAGATGCTGCAGGGTCATTACCATTTCCTGCAACTGCTGCATCTTTGCCGTCAGTTCCTCGATGTGCCCGCCGGCGATGCGCTTGACGTCTGCGGAGGCGCGGCTGCGGTCCTGCCAGAGCGCGAGGAGATCGCGGATCTGGGCGATGGAAAAGCCGAGATCGCGCGAGCGGCGGATGAAGGAGAGGGTGGCCAGATCCTTCGGCCCGTAGGTACGATAGCCGGCCCCGGTGCGGCCGGCCTCCTGGATCAGGCCGATCGATTCGTAGTGGCGGATCATTTTTGCGGTGACGCCGCTGGCCGCCGCCGCCTCGCCGATGTTCATGTCCTGTCCTCCTTGCTTCCATGGCCCGCGCCGGCGGGCCGGAACCGCTTCAGCCTGAGGGCGTTGCTGACGACGAAGACGCTGGAAAGCGCCATCGCGCCCGCCGCGATCGCCGGCGACAGCAGCAGGCCGAAGGCCGGGTAGAGCGCGCCTGCGGCAACCGGGATCAGCGCCACATTGTAGCCGAAGGCCCAGAACAGGTTCTGGCGGATGTTGCGCATGGTCGCCCGGGAGAGCGCAATCCCGGTCGCGACGCCGCGCAGGTCTCCGGCCATCAGCACGATATCGGCGCTCTCGATGGCGACATCGGTCCCCGTGCCGATCGCAATGCCGGTGTCTGCGGCGGCAAGGGCAGGGGCGTCGTTGATGCCGTCGCCGACGAAGGCCACCTTCCTGCTGCCCTCTTGCGACAGCGCCTTCACGGCGGCGACCTTGCCGTCCGGCAGGACCTCGGCCATCACTTGGTCGATGCCGAGGTCCGCCGCCACGGCGTTCGCGGTGCCCCGGTTGTCGCCGGTGATCATGGCGACCCCGATGCCGAGCGCCTTCAACTGCGCGATCGCTTCCCTGGTGGTGGGCTTCACCGGATCAGTCACCGCGAAGAGGGCGGCGAGCCGGCCGTCGATTGCGGCATAGAGGGGCGAGGCGCCCTGGCCTGACAGCCGTTGCGCAACCTCGGCAAACGGTGTGGTATCGAGGCCGAGCGCGCTCATGTGGCCGATCGAGCCGATCTCGACCCGGCGCCCGGCGACTGTCGCCGAAATACCGCGGCCGGATGTCGCCTCGAAGGCGTCGGCGAGCGGAAGTTCCAGTCCTTCCGCCTTTGCCGCCTCGTGGATGGCGAGGGCGATCGGATGCTCCGAGCGCACCTCGGCCGCAGCCACCAGCGCCAGAACCTCCTGCCGTTCGAAACCTTCGGCCGGGACGATCTCCGTCAGCGTCGGCCGACCGAGCGTCAGCGTGCCGGTCTTGTCGACGGCGACGATGTCGGTCGTCTCGAGCGTCTGCAGCGCGGTGCCCTGCCTGAACAGCACGCCGAGCTCCGCCGCCCGCCCGGTGCCGGTGATGATCGAGGTGGGCGTGGCAAGGCCCATGGCGCAGGGGCAGGCGATGATGAGGACGGCGACGGCCGCCACCAGCGCATGCGCCAGCGCCGGTTCGGGGCCGAGTACGTACCAGAGGCCAAAGGTGACAAGCGCTGTGGCGATGATCGCCGGCACGAACCACTGGGTCACGCGGTCGACCAGCGCCTGGATCGGCAGTTTGGCGGACTGCGCATCCACGACCATGCGGATGATCTGCGACAGCACCGTATCTGCGCCGACGCGGGTGGCGCGGAAGGAAAACGAGCCGGTCGTGTTCAGCGTGCCACCGGTGACGGGATCGCCGGTCTTGCGCTCGACCGGCATCGGCTCGCCGGTGATCATGGATTCGTCGACGAAGGAACGCCCCTCGGTGACGTCGCCGTCCACCGGGATCTTCTCGCCGGGCCGCACAAGCACGATGTTGCCCGGCATGACCGCCTCGAGCGCGACATCGACCGGCTGGCCGTCCTTCAGGACGCGAGCCGACGTTGCCCGCAATCCGGCCAGGTGCCGGATCGCTTCGCCGGTGCGACCCTTGGCGCGGGCTTCGAGAAAGCGGCCGGCGAGGATCAGCGTGACGATGACGGCGGCGGCCTCGAAGTAGACGTTGGCTGTGCCGCCCGGAAGCAGTCCCGGCGCGAAGGTCGCGACGGTGGAGAAGCCCCAGGCGGCGGCCGTGCCGATCACGACCAGCGCGTTCATGTCCGGCGCCCCGCGCAGCAGGCTCGGGACGCCCTTGCGGAAGAAGCGCGCGCCGGGTCCGGCAAGCACGATCGTCGCCAGCACGAACTGGATGACACGGCTCGCCTGCATGCCGATGGTCTCGTGAATGTAGTGCCCGAACGCCGGCACGGCATGCGAACCCATCTCCATGACGAAGAGGGGGGCAGTCAGCAAGGCTGCGAGGATGAGCGAACGGCGGAGACCTGCGACCTCGGCTGCGCGCCTGTCCTCGTCCGACGGCGCATCGACAGTGGATGCGCGCAGGGCATGATAGCCGGTCCTTTCGACGGCGGCGGCAAGATCGTCGAAATCGACGGTGCCGCGCAGGAAGCGGACGCGGGCGTGTTCATTGGCGAGATTGGCGGTGGCGTCCAGGACGCCGGGCACTGCCTTCAGGGCCTTTTCGACCCGCGCGATGCAGGAAGCGCAGGTCATGCCCTCGACAGGGAATTCGAGCGTCTCCTCGTCGACGCCATAGCCGGCTGCCCGGACCGCCTGCGCGACGCCGGCGATATCGACCTTGCCGTCAAAGCTGATGTCCGCCCGCGCGGTGGCGAGATTGACCCGGGCGCTTGCGACACCCGGAACGGCAGAGATCGCCTTCTCCACACGGCGCACGCAGGAGGCGCAGGTCATGTCCTCGATGGCGAGCTTGACCGTCTGCGCGGGCAGGGGATCTGCGGGCAGGGGTTCCTTGACTGTAAGCATGATGCAGGTTCCTTTATTCTGGAAGCATCATGCACCTTCCCATCATGTCAAGGTCAAGGCGTTGTTTTGCCATGGCCCGCGCGGCGCGTTCCGGCCGCCGTCAGCGCAGGTTGACGACCTTTGGCCGGTCGGGGACGAGACGGCGCCTGGCCCGAACCTTGCCCGGCACGGCGAGCGGCACCACCGGCGCCGTCGTCAGCGTCGCGATGGCGGCGGTGGTCATGTCGGTGCACAGGAAGTCGGCGTTCAGTGCCGCGCCGGCTTCGACCGCGGCCTTGAGATCGGGCTCCTCTTCTTCCTCACCCGGCTTCCACAGCGCCACGCCCACCCGCAGCGCCGCGTTGATCCGCTTCAGCCGCCGGACGGCGAAGCGCGCGTGCTTGAGCGAATCCTGGTTGAGATAGCAGATGACGATCGTATCGAAGTCGCCTACCGGGATCTGGCGGATGCGGGCCGGTTCCATCAGGCGGTGGTTCTCTGCGGTCGCATGCGCGCCCTCTACGCGAAGAACCTGCGCCAGCATCGCCGCAGTCACATCGTCCAGCTCGCCGCGACCGCCGAGACAGAGGATGCGCTGGCCTTCGCCGGTCTCCGTCACGGCCTCCTTCGTCACGTCCGGCTCGACCAGCGCGTCTTCGCCGTCATCTTCCTGCGCCTCTTCGAGGGCGATGTCGTCCATGTTGGCGACCAGCGTCATGCCGCTTTCGGCCACCCTCAGCCGCTGCGTCTCACTCATCACCCCGCGGGCGCGATCGTGTTCGGCCAAGGCCAGCGCCGGGATCGCCACGGTCGCGTAGTAGTCGACCAGATAGTCCTCCTCCAGCCGCTCCTCGGCCTGGTCCGTGGCCTCGTCCGGGTCGCCGGCCAGGAGGCGCTGGTAGAGCCTGGCATGCGGCGCCAGCACGGGATCGCTGCCGAAGAGGACCTGGAGGAAGCCGAACTGCGGGACATGCTTGCCCAGCACCACCAGACACACCGTCAGCGGCGTCGACAGGACCAGCCCCACCGGCCCCCAGATCCAGGCCCAGAAGATCGCCGATACGATGATCGCAAGCGGCGACAGACCGGTCTTGGAGCCATAGAGCGTCGGTTCCACCACGTTGTTGATCACGAGCTCCATGACGATGAAGAGCGTCGCCGTCCAGATCAGCATCGTCCATCCGGGTGCGACGGCCACGGCCAGGAACAACGGCAGGATCATCGCGATGATCGGGCCGATATAGGGCACGAAGCGGAAGACGATCGCGAGCAGCCCCCACAGGATCGCGTTGGGGATCCCGATCAGCCACAACCCGGCGGCAACCGGCAGGCCGTAGAGAATGTTCACCACGAGCTGCATCAGGAGGTAGTGCCCGACGCGGGTTCCGGCGTCCTCCAGCGCCTCGGTGGTGCGATGCAGGTCGCCGTATCCGACGAGCCTGATGAAGCGGTCGCGCAGGTCCTCCCGCTCCAGCAGCATGAAGATGACGACGACGATCACGAGGCCCGCCATCGCCACCGGCGCCAGCAGCGGCACGATCAGGTTGGTCAGCACCTGGATCGGATGATCCGGCGCATAGATCTCGACCAGGACGGGCTTGGCGGGGGCGGCTTCCTCGTTCGATGTCTCGCTGATCTCCCGGCTGATGCGCTCAAACACGGAGGAGATCTGGCTGAAAATGCCGGTTCCGGAGCCGGCCTCGCGCATGGCCTCGATCTTGCTGACGACGTTTGCCTGGTAGGTCGGGATGCTGCGGGCCAGGTTTGTCACCTGCAGCGCGATGACGAGGCTGACGACGGCGATCAGGGAAAAGGCGAACAAGGCCGTCGAGATGACGGCCAGTATCCGCGAGAAGCCGACCCTGCGCAGCATGGTCACGACCGGCGCGAGCGCGAAGGTGAGGAGAAGCGCGATCGCGATCGGCAGGAAGACGTCCCGCGCCAGATAGAGCATCGCGACCGCGCCGACGAAGGTCAGCAGGGTGGGCATGTTGGGCCGGGCGCCCTGGAGCGACGGCACATCAAGGTCTTGGAACTCATCGCTTCGCTTGGCCATTATGTCCTCCCGTCCGCAAGCAGATAGTCCGCGAAGCGGGGCCGGCAAGTTGAGTACGCTGCGATTTCCGCGCATGGTGACGTTCGCGGGGGAGTTCCGGGAAAATCCGGCGGCAGGAAGCCTTGAAGGGGAGGTATCGAGTGCAGGCCATCACCCGCAAGAGGAAGCTTCGGTCCTCCGATCCGCTGTGGTCTCACACGCGCGGCATCGGGGTGGCGACGGAAGGCGCCCTGTCCGACCGGGACGTGGACGTCCTGATCGTCGGGGCCGGTATCGGCGGCGCGCTGATGGCGACCGCGCTGCTTGACCGCGGGCTGGACATCGTCCTCGTCGACCGTCGCAAGCCCGTCCATGGCAGCAGCATGGCCAGTACCGCCATGATCCAGCATGAGATCGACGTGCCCCTGCACCGTCTGGCGGCGCAGCGCGGCGTGGCCGAGGCCAGGCGCATCTGGCAACGTTCGGCGCGCGCGGTCGAGAGCCTGACGACGCTTGTCGGATCGCTCGGGATAGATTGCCAGATGCAGCGGCGGAAGACCCTCTATCTCGCCGGCGACGCCTACGGCGCGCGGGCCATCCGAAGCGAGGCGGAGGCGCGGGCCAAGGCCGGGCTGTCTGCCGATCTGAAGAGCGGCGCGGCCCTCAGGCAGGAGTTCGGCATCGACCGCACGGCGGCAATCGTATCCGATGTCTCCGCATCGGCAAACCCGGCGCAGCTGACGGCAGGACTGCTGCGCATGGCCCGCTCGAAGGGCGTCTCCATCGTCGAGGGCGTCGAGATAACCGACATCCGCTCCCTGGGCGAGGGTTGCGTCGTCGCGACCTCGCGGGGCGAACTCGTCCAGGCGCGGCACGTGGTCTTCTGCACCGGCTACGAGTTCCTCGAGGCCGTCGCCCACAAGAGCCACGCGATCGTCTCGACCTGGGCACTCGCCACCCGCCCGCATCATCCCCGGCCGGGATGGTTGAAGGATTATCTCGTCTGGGAGGGTGCGGACCCCTATCTCTATTTCCGTTCCACGCCGGACGGCCGCATCATCGTCGGCGGCGAGGACGAGGCCAGCGACACCGCGTTCCGCGACGAGGCCAAGCGTTCGGCGAAGTCCGAACGGTTGCGAAAGAAACTGAAGGCGCTGATCGGCTTCGAGATCGAGGAGCCGGACTACCTCTGGTCGGCCGCCTTCGGCGTGACGTCGGACGGACTGCCGATGATCGGCCGCGTTCCCGGGTTCCGCAACGTCCATGCGGCCATGGGCTACGGGGGCAACGGCATCACCTTCAGCCAGATCGCGGCGGAGATCCTCTCGGCCGGCATCCTCGGCCATGACGACCCCGACGCAACCCTGTTTTCGTTTCGCTAGCGGGAGGGGGCAGCCATGGAAGCCTCGATCAAAGACGGCTTCGACCACCGCCGTTTCCTCACCGGTCTGGCGCGGGGGCTCGCCGGCGCCCTGCTGTTCGCCTTGCCGATGTTCCTCACCATGGAGATGTGGGATCTGGGCTTCTACATCGACAGGTCCCGCCTCTTCCTGCTGCTTCTCGTCAATATCCCCCTGCTCGTCCTTTTGGCCCGCCGCATCGGCTTCGAGCGGACGACGACGCTGCGGGAGGCGATCCGCGATGCCAGCATCGCCTATTTCCTCGGCATGATCTCCAGCGGCCTCATCCTCTGGGCGATCGGGGTGCTGCGGTGGGACCAGTCGCCCGGCGAGATCGTCGGGACGATCGCCATACAGTCGGTCCCGGCCAGCATCGGCGCGCTGCTCGGGCGGAGCCAGCTGGGCGGGCCGGAGGTGGGCGACGAAGAGCGCGAGGACGACAGTGGCAGGGACGACGGCGGGGTCGAGACGAGCTATGCGGGCGAACTGTTCATGATGGCGGTGGGCGCGCTCTTCCTGTGCCTGAACGTGGCGCCCACGGAAGAAATGATCCTGCTCTCCTTCAAGATGACACCGTGGCACGCGATCGCCGTCATCCTCGCGTCGATCGCGCTGATGCACGGCTTCGTCTATGCGCTCTCCTTCATGGGTGGACATGACCTCGAGGCCGGTACGCCCGGTTGGCACGCGCTCGTCCGCTTCACCCTTCCCGGCTACCTCGTCGCGCTGGCCATCAGCCTCTATTGCCTCTGGACGTTTCACCGCCTGGACGATGTGGCGACGACGCAGGCGATGGTGACGGTCGTCGTCCTGAGCCTGCCCGGCGCCATCGGTGCTGCCGCGGCGCGTCTTATTCTCTAGGATTATCCTCCCGGTTTGCGAAGCAAGGAGACGTCATGACGAAGAGTTCCGTATCCGGACACACAGAGAGCCGCGATCCGCACGTGCTGGAATGGCTGACAGGAATGGTCTCCGCCGCCTGCGTCCTTGCCATGATCGGCTGGATCGGCGTCCAGGCGATCCGCCAGCGCGACGATGCGCCCGATCTCTCGGTCCGCGTTGTGCGCCAGGAGGCTCGGAGCGGGGGCTATCAGGTCGAGTTCGAAGTCAGCAACGCTGCCAGCGCGACCGCCTCCCAGGTGCTGGTGCGCGGCGAACTCCTCGACGGCGATGCCGTCGTCGAAACGGTCGAGACGACGCTGGACTACGTGCCCATGCAGTCGAAAGCGACCGGCGGCGTCATCTTCCGGCACGATCCTGCCGGTAGAACTGTTCGCATCGGCGCGGTGGGATATACAGATCCGTAAGCGATGATCGCTCCATGTCCCGTGTTGAGCGGGTGTGACCGGTCGCGAAGGGCCGACTATTTCGGCTTCTGCTCTTCGACCGAAGGGTCCGTTTGCCATTCAACGCTCAGTTCCTCGCGGAAGGCGAAGCGGACGAGGTGCCGGATGACTACGTCCTTCAGTTCGGCCATCTGTTGCGGATCGCCGGCGCCGAGCGAGATCCGCAGCGCCGTGGCATCCGCGGCGAGGCGGCATTCGCCGATCGCAAACGAGATCTGCCCCGACGTCGCGTCGAATTCGACCGGGCGCTTATGGGCAAAATGCTTGCAGAGCTGTTGCAGATACCGGCTGGCCTGTTCGGTGGGGATGGCAGTCGTGCTCGTGACCGGATGGGGGATCGACGGTGTGGTGTTCATCAGCTGCGCTCCACTGTCTGTGCGGCCTCGTCCAGCGCTGCGGCGATCGCCTGGATGGCCGCCTCGTCGAGCGGACGGCTCTTGAGCCGCAGGCGCATGGCGAGCTTGAGGTTCTCCATGGCCCGCAGCACCTGCAGCGGCAGGTCCTTCCTGCCGCCGGGCTCCATGGCGCGGCCGCGGGCAAGCAGATCGTCGAGAAGCTGGCGGTTTGCCGCCAGGAACGCCTTTCCTTCCGCGGTGATCCGGTAGCGCTTGCGCCCGCCCTCGATGGGTTCGACCAGCGCATAGCCCATGTCGTCCAGCCATGAGAGGGTCGGATAGATCACGCCCGGGCTTGGCGAGTAGGCGCCGCCGAACCGCTCCTCGATCGACTTGATCAGCTCGTAGCCGTGGCTCGGCGCCTCGGCGATCATGGCGAGCATCAAAAGGCGCAGGTCCCCGTAGTCGAAGAGCCTGCCGCGTCTGCCGCGCCCATGGTGGTCATGATGGTTGTGGTGGCCCGATCGGTCGTCGGACGGCGAAAAGGTGCGGCCGAAGCCAAAGTGTCCATGATGTCTCATGGATCCCGATATAGAACGCGATATATCGGAAATCAAGATATATCTAGAAAAAAGATATATCGGGAAATTTTGCGGCCGACTGAACCAGGGCTGGTGGTGGACGGGCGCGCCGGAGCGCGCCCGAAGCACTCAGGCAACCTTGAAGGTGATCTCGTCGACGCCTTCCACATGGGCGACCATCACGTCGCCCTTGACGATCCCGCCGACGCCGGCGGGCGTGCCCGCGAAGATCAGGTCGCCGGCCTGGAGGGTGAACAGCTTCGACAGGTAGGAAATCATCTCCGGCACTTTCCAGATCATCTGGTTGAGGTCGCCGCTCTGGCGAAGCTCGCCGTTGACCTTGCACCAGAGCGCGCCCTGGGTCGGATGGCCGATCTTTTCGACCGGGTGCAGCGGGCCGCAAGGGGCCGAGCTTTCGAAGGCCTTGCCGGTTTCCCACGGGCGGCCGAGCTTCTTGGCTTCGCCCTGCAGGTCGCGCCGGGTCATGTCGAGGCCGACGGCATAGCCGTAGACGCAGTCGAGCGCCTTATCGAGCGGGATGTTGTCGCCGCCGCTCTTCAGCGCCACGACGAGTTCGGCCTCGTGGTGGACGTCGTTGCTCTCCGACGGGTAGGGGAAGTCGTGGCCGGGCAGGACCAGGGTGTCCGGGTTCTTCTGGAAGAAGAACGGCGGCTCCTTGTTCGGGTCGTGGCCCATCTCGATGGCGTGGTCGGCGAAGTTCCGGCCGACGCAGTAGATGCGGTGCACCGGAAAGAGCGCCTGGCTGCCTGAGACCGGCAGGGTCGGAACGGGCGCCGGCTTGAAGACGTAAGCGGCGTTGATGGAAGTCATGTCGTTCATTATCGCGCTCCTGCGTAATACTCGATGCGTTTTTCGAAGTGTTCCACGACCGCGGACAGAACCATGGCTGCCGCGAAGAGGATGATTGTCAGAGCCCAGAACCGCTCCATGTCGAAGCTGCGGGAATAGAGCTCGAAGAGTTCGCCGTAGCCGATGATCGAGACGAGGATCTGGCCGATCACCACGCCCTTCACCCCGCGGATCAGCCCGATGCGGATGCCCGCAAGGATCTCGGGAAGGGCGGAGAGAAGAATGATCTTGGTGAAGATCGTGAAGCGCGAGGCGCCGTAGCAGCGCCCCATCTCGATCAGCGAGGGCGGCACCTGCATGACGCCGGCGCGGGCGTCGAGCACGATGATCCAGACGGCGAAGAGGAAGACGGTGACGAAGACCGTCGTCTCGCCGAGCCCGAACAGGATCATCAGGACCGGAACCAGGGCCGACAGCGGCGCGCTGACGAACATGTTCACCCACAGGCCGAAGATGTTGTCGACGATCTTGAACCGTCCCATGGCCACCCCGAGCGGCACGCCGACCGCAATCGCCATCGCCATGCCGAGGACGAAGGTGCGCAGCGTGATCAGCGTGGCGTTCTGCCACGACCCGGTCTGCACCAGCCCGAAGCCGGCTGCGATTATCGAGGACATGGGGGGGATCAGGAAGATGACGTCCATCCTGCCGACGATCTCCCAGACCAGCGCCCAGAAGATCAGCGAGGTCATCATCGGAATTTTAATGCCGAAGAGTTTCATGGCGCCTCACTCCGCATATTGCCTGAGCCCCTGCCAGATCTCCTCGACCACATCGAGATAGCCCTTGTCGCGCCGGATCACATCCGGTGCGGCGGAGCGGTCGATGGCGGGCTCGATGATCTGGGAGACACGGCCGGGACGCGGCGATAGGAGCACGATCCGGTCGGAGACATAGACGGCTTCCTCGATGGAATGGGTGACGAACAGGAAGGTCTTGCGCTCCTTGTCGACGAGGCGGAGCAGGTCTTCCTGGAACTTGCGCCGGTTCTGCTCGTCGACGGCGGAGAACGGCTCGTCCAGCAGCAGCACGTCGGCGTTGACCGAGAACGCGCGGGCGATGCCGACGCGCTGGCGCATGCCGCCGGACAGTTCGTGCGGATACTTCTCCTCGAAGCCGGACAGGCCGACCTCGTTGATGTAGTGCCTTGCGATCCTGTGGCGCTCGGCCTGTGGCATGCCCTTGAGCTCGAGGCCGAAGGCGACGTTGCGCAGCACGGTCGCCCAGGGCATCAGCGCGAAGTCCTGGAAGACGAAGGCGCGCTCGGGCCCTGGCCCCGTCACCTGCCTGCCGTTGACGATGACCTGGCCGGAGGTTGCGGGAACGAGACCGGCGATGATCTTGAGAAGGGTGGTCTTGCCGCAGCCCGACGGGCCGAGCAGGGTCGTCAGCTTGCCGCGCTCGAATTGGAGGTTGATGCCGCGAAGGGCCTCGACATCGCCGTAGCGCTTGCAGATGTCGCGCACTTCGACGACGGCGTCCGGCGTGGCGTTGTCGGCCGTCCGCAGGGGGATGGGGTTGGCCATGTCACTTTCTCCTCTTTTCGGGACGCAGGAAGCGCAACTCGACATACTGCAGGGCTGCGAGCGTCAGCGTCGACACGGCGATGATGGATGCCACGGCCGCATACATGTGGGCGTAATTGGCGACCGAGCGGTGATAGGTGATGAGGTCGCCGATGCCGGTGGGGGTGATCAGGAGTTCGGCGAGCATGACGCCGATGAAGCCGGCGGCGATGCCGAGCCGAAGGCCGGCGAACAGCACCGGCGTCGCATCGGGAATGACGATCTTGAAGATCTGCTGCATGCGCGTGCCCTGGAAGGAGCGGCACATGTCGACCAGCGACGGATTGACGTGGCGCACGGCCTTGTACGAATTGAGCACGATCACCGGCAGCGCCAGCATGATCACGGCAAGCGTCTTGGCGACGAGGCCGATGCCGTAGACGAAGGTGACCAGCGGCACGAGCGCGGCCATGGGGGCCGCCTGGAGCACGATGAAGACGGGCGCGAGCAGCCATTCGGCCTTGTCGGAGAGCCCCATGGCGATGCCGAGGCCGATGCCGAGGACGGCCGAGACGGCGACGCCGAGAAGGAGCGGCTGAAAGGTGATGAAGTAGGCGGGCAGCAGCGTGCCGTCGAGCGCCATCTCGA
Source organism: Mycoplana azooxidifex (assembly GCF_014196765.1). Taxonomy (GTDB): domain Bacteria; phylum Pseudomonadota; class Alphaproteobacteria; order Rhizobiales; family Rhizobiaceae; genus Mycoplana; species Mycoplana azooxidifex. The sequence continues at coordinate 51,013 of NZ_JACIEE010000007.1, read as the reverse complement.
TCAGGGCAGAGAGCGTTTCCAGGAATGTCGGAAAAGCGAAGCTGATCGGAACGCGGCCTGCGATCTCCCACGCTGTGAACAGGATTGCGAGCGACACGGCGACCCAGAAGGATTTCCGGCGCCGGGCGAAGTCGGCGAGCGTTTCGACGATGCTGGAGGAGCCGCTGCCGGCTCCTCCAGTCGCGCCCACCTTTTGCGGTGAAGCAGCCATGTGCATCTACTTGGTTCCGGTCTTTGCGAGCACCGCGTTCAGCGCGGTGAGGTCCCAGAAGTCCTCGACCTTCAGTTCCTCGGCCTTGCCCTCGAGCGCACCCGAGATGGTGTAGAAGTCGAAGTCGTCGCGCGCTGCGTCGGCGCCGCCGCCATTCAGCGGAAGCGTCGCGACGGCTTCCGTGAAGTAGGGCTCGATGTCGGCTATCATTTCCGGCGTGGCATCGGGCAGCAGTTTGTACTTCTCACGGAGCGCGATGGCCGCCTTGGGATCCGCCGCGACCTCGCGCCAGGTGGTGATGATGCTCTCGACGAGGATCTCGATGTCCTTCTGGTTCTTCGCCAGGTAATCGGTATTGGCAAAGAGCGCCTCGTCCGTTGCGCTGACCTCTCCCAGTGGCAGGAAGATGAACTTGCCGGGAGCTTCCTTTTCCAGGATGCGCTTGCCGGACGAGTCCACGATCGTTGCCTTGACGTTGCCCTGCAGCAGCGCCCCGGTCCGGACTTCCGCGCCCGGCACGTAGGAGATGTTAGAATAGGCGATGCCGTTCTTGTCGGCCATCAGTTTCATGATGGCTTCCGTGCCCGACCCGCGGGAGTGAACGGCGATCTCCTGGCCGTCCAGGTCCTTCCACTCCTTGTAAGCCTCGGAATTGACGACCGGGTAGAACTGCAGCTTGGAGAGCTGCATGAAGATGCGGATCGGCGCCTTGACCTTCTGCAGCAGCGCATAGGGGCCGCCGACGCCGATGTCGGCCTGGCCGCTGACCACGGCCTGGGCGGCGATGTCCTCGCTCTTCAGGAAGGTGACCTGGACGTCGACGCCCTTTTCCTTCGCCCGCTCGAGCGCGGCCAGAAGGTGCAGGGATTCGACGGTGGCGATATCGCCGAAGGCGACGCGCATGGGATCGGCGAATGCCCATCCCGGTATTGCGGTGGCAATGCAGAAGGCGGCGGCAGCCGCCGACGCCCTCATTCGTCTGGCAAACATGTTCATTTTCGTTCCTCCCAGAAATCGGGCTCCTCGACCCAATCTGGAACCAATTCTTCATTAATCTGATATTGTGTCAACGGGTAAGTGTTGTTGCATGGCAGCATCGAGGGGCGGCAGAAGCCTCTTACAGTGCATAAGTTATTGAATATAATTACGATAATAAAATTCAGATTCAAGGCTACCGATCGCGTTGACAGGGAGGAATATGTCTCATATAACCAAAACCAATTCAAAATTGGTTCTGATTGAACATGATCGAAATCACCGATGCGGCAGTTCTGACGAGGGTGCGCGATTTCCTGGCCACGGCGGCATTGCCCGACGACGGACGGCTTCCGCCCGAGCGGGAGCTGGCGCAGTCGCTCGAGGTCGGGCGGGGTGCCTTGCGAAAAGCGCTGGCGACCCTCCAGTCCGAGGGCGTCGTCTGGCGGCACGTGGGCAAGGGCACGTTCACGGGTGAGCGACCGATCGACACGGTCGCCGACATCAACGCCATGGTCCAGCGGACCAATCCGCTCGAGGTCATGAGCGCGCGCATCGCCTTCGAGCCGGAGGTGGCCCGTTGCGCCGCGCTGTATGCGACGGCGGGCCAGGTCGCGGAGATGCGAAGCTGCATGCTGAAAGCACAGCAGGCGCCGACCTGGCGGCAGTACGAGCAATGGGACAACAAGCTGCACCGGACGATCGGCGAGGCGTCGCAGAATTCGCTGCTGCTGGGCCTGCTCGATACGCTGAACGCCGTCCGCAGGGCCGTGACCTGGGGGAGGCTGCGCGACACGCCGTTGCGCCCGCCGGGCGACCACCACAGCTTCGAGGAGCACACCCGCATCGTGGCCGCGATCGCCGATCGCGACGGCGCCGGCGCCGCCGATGCCATGCGCCGGCACCTGCGCAGCGTCGAGAGCCACATGCGCGATCGTCTCTGACGGTCGATCATTCATCGCCCGGAATTCCCGAACGTAACCGGGCAGGGGTACCGGGGCGGGCGCCTTGCTGCTATGCGTCACGCATGGACATCCAGGCTCCCTCCTCCCCCGGCCGTTCCTGCGGGACGTGCACGCTCTGCTGCCGGCTGCCCGATATCGATGCGCTTTCGAAGCCTGCCAACGCGTGGTGTCAGCATTGCCGCGCGGAAGGAGGCTGCACGATCTACCAGGACCGGCCGCAGGTCTGCCGCGACTTTCTCTGTCTGTGGATGGTCGACGACGCGCTCGGGCAGGAATGGGAACCGGCACGCTCCCACATGATGATCTATCGGCAGGGGCCGCAAGTCACCGTCCTCGTCGATCCGGCCCATGCCGCAGTCTGGAGGCGGGAACCCTACTACTCCCGGCTCGAGACATGGGCGAAGGAGGCAGAGGCCGACCACGGATACGTCATCGTCTTCGCCGGGGACGACGTCTTCAAGATCTGATGCGCCGTTGCCCGTCCGCCGACAGGCCTCGGCACTGGAAGGCCATCAGACGTCTCTTGGAAATTGCGGCATTGCTCTCTAGACTTCGCCCGCGGCGGGAGGCCGCGGCGAGGGAGGGAGGAGCCCGCGTTTCGTGAAACAGCGTTTTCGTATCCTTGTCTGGCTCGTGTTCCTGCCAGCCGTCCTCTATGCGATGATCGTGCCGGGTGGGGCACTGGCGACCCGCAGCTACATGGACGAAGCGTCGTTGCAGGCGGGTTCGGCGCTTCGCCTCGCCGTCTCGGCGCTGCAGGGGCACCTCAGCCGCTACGAGCCGCTGCCGGCGCTGATTGCCGATCACGACGACATCAAGCACCTGATCAGCGACCCCGACGACCGGACGCTGCGCGAGGCGGCGAACGCCTATCTGAAAGACATCAATGGCCTGCTGGAATCCTCCGACATCTATGTGATGAAGATGGACGGCGACACGATCGCCGCCAGCAACTACGACGGGCCGACGAGCTTCGTCGGGCAGAATTTCAGCTACCGGCCCTACTTCCAGGACGCGGCCAAGGGCGGTCAATCGCGCTTCTATGCGCTCGGCACGACGTCGCTGAAGCGCGGCTACTATTTCGCCTCGCCGATCCGCGTGGACGAGGAGATCCGCGGCGTCATCGTATTCAAGGTCGATATCGATTCGATCGAGGGCTCCTGGCAGGGCGGCGAATACAAGATCTTCGTCTCCGACCCGGAAGGCATCATCTTCATGACCGGCAGCCCGGAATGGCGCTATTCGGCCATCCTGCCGCTGACACCGGAGCGGCTTGCGCGGACCCAGGCGTCGCGTCGCTACGCCGAGGCCGTGCTGAAGCCGCTGCCCTTTCACGCGGACGAGACGACGGGACACCGGCTGATCACCCTTGCCGACGGCGGCGCGACGCGCGAATACCTGACGCTTTCCCAGTACATGCCTGAGGCCGACTGGACCGTCAGCGTCCTGATGGACACGAGCTCGGTGCGCACCCAGGCACGCACGATGCTGATTGCGGTGCTGCTGTTTCTAGGCTTGGCGGGGCTGGCGATCGCGATCGTGATCCAGTGGCGGGCCCGGGCGCAGGAGCGCATGCGCATGCAGATCGAGGCGCGCAACGAGCTGGAGCACCGGGTCGAGCAGCGTACCGCCGATCTGGCGCGCGTCAATCGGCGCATCGAACTGGAGATCGCCGAGCGCCGGATGACCGAGCAGAAGCTGCGCGAGACCCAGGCAGACCTCATCCAGGCGGGCAAGCTCGCCGGGCTCGGCCAGATGTCGGCGGCGCTGTCGCACGAGCTGAACCAGCCGCTCGCCGCCGCCAAGACCTATGCCGACAGCGCGGCGATGCTGATCGACCGCGACCGTGTCGACGAAGCCCGCGACAACGTCCGGCGCATCTCCGGGCTGATCGACCGCATGGCATCGATCAGCCGGCACCTGCGGAACTTTGCCCGCAAGCCCAACGAGAAGCTCGGCCCGGTCGTCCTCTCGGCCGTCCTGACGGATACGCTGGAGATCGTCGCCGCCCGCCTGAAGTCCGCCGATGCGACGCTTCTGGTCGATCTCGGAAAGACCCCCGTGGTGGTCCATGCCGGCTCGGTGCGGCTGCAGCAGGTTCTCGTCAACATCATCACCAATGCCGCCGACGCGGTCGAGGGGCTGTCGGACCGGCGCATCCACATCGATGCCGTGCGCGACGAGGGCAGGGTGGCGATTACCATCCGCGACCATGGGCCGGGCGTGCCCGCGGCAATCGCAGAACGCATCTTCGATCCCTTCTTCAGCACGAAGGGCGTCGGCCGCGGCCTCGGGCTCGGCCTTTCGATCTCCTACAATATCGTCAAGGATTTCGGCGGCAGCCTCTCGGTTTCCAATCCGCCCGACGGGGGCGCCGAATTCCGCATCGCGCTTGACGCCGCACCGGCCATCAGCGAGGCCGCCGAATGAGCTCGAGCCGCATTCTCCTCATCGATGACGAAGAGGAAATGCGCCGTTCGTCGGCGCAGGCGCTGGGCCTGTACGGGCTGGACGTCGTCACCTTCGCCAATGCGGAACCGGTGCTGGAGCGCGTAGGCTACGGATTCGACGGCGTGGTGGTCAGCGATATCCGCATGCCGGGAATGGACGGCATGACGCTGCTGCAGCGTATCCGCGAGATGGATGCCGAACTCCCCGTGATCCTCGTCAGCGGGCATGCGGACGTGCAACTCGCGGTCACCGCCATGCGCGCCGGCGTCTACGATTTCGTCGAAAAGCCGTTTACCGCCCAGCAACTCGCAGCCATCATCCGGCGCGCGCTGGACAGGCGCAGCCTCGTCCTGGAAAACCGCCGCCTGCGCGCGGTCGCCGGCAAGCGCGATGACGTCGAGGCGCGCCTGCCGGGGCGCACCCAGGTGATGGTGGACCTACGCTACCGTCTCCGCGCGATCGGTGCGACCGATGCGGACACGCTGATCATCGGCGATACCGGCGTCGGCAAGGAGGTCGTGGCGCGTGCGCTGCACGACATCAGTGCCCGCGCCGACAGGCCGCTGATCGCCATCAACTGCGCGGCATTGCCGGAAAACCTGATCGAGAGCGAGCTGTTCGGCCATGAGGCCGGCGCCTTCCCGGGTGCGCTCCGTCCGCGATACGGCAAGTTCGAGCACGGGCGCGGCGGGACCATCCTGCTCGACGAAATCGGCTCGATGCCGATCGAGCTGCAGGCCAAGTTCCTGCGGGTGCTGCAGGAGCGCGTGATCACGCGACTCGGCTCGAACGATCCGGTGCCGCTCGACGTGCGCTTCATCGCGACGAGCAAGGTGAACCTCGAAGGCGAGGTAGCGGCGGCCCGCTTCCGCGCCGATCTCCTCTACCGGCTCAACGTCGCGACCCTGCACGTTCCCTCACTCGCCCAGCGCCGGGCGGACGTCCCGCTTCTCTTCCTCCAGCTCGTCCGCGAGGCGGCGGCCCGCTACGGCCGCAGCGACATGGAGGTGCCGCCGGAAACGGTGACGGAGATCGCCGGACGCAGTTGGCCCGGCAACGTGCGCGAACTGCGCAACGCCGCCGACCGGCTGGTGCTCGGCCTCGAACCGCAGCCGGAGGACGGGCCGGAGCAGAGCCAGCGGCTATCGGACAAGGTCGCCGCCTACGAACGGAGCCTCATCGCCAGCGCGCTTTCGGCCCATGGCGGCAGCCTGCGCCCGGTCTATGAGATGCTGGGGATCTCGCGCAAGACCCTTTATGAGAAGATGCAGAAGTACGGCCTCGACAAGAAGATCCGCGCCAATGGCGATGACTATGCGTGAGGGTGACCATGGACTGAGAGATGGGTGGAAATCCACCCATCGCAAGTTCTGTTTGTCCCCAATTTCACACATGCTGCGGCGCACGCGGCCAAATATTCGCATGAAAGACTTGGCTGGTTGGTTGTTCCAAGCGGCAGCTGTCCCACAGTTGCCCATCCATGATCGGGGCGGAGGGAGCCGCGCCGGCAGGTTACACTGGGGAGGACCGCAATGAAGGTACTGAAAACCGTATTCGGCATGACGGCAGCTGCCGCCATCGCACTCATGTCCACGTCGGCGTTCGCGCAGAGCTATCCAGACCGGGCGATCACCATGGTCGTTCCCTTCTCCGCCGGCGGTCCGACGGACACGGTGGCGCGCCTCGTCGCCGAATCCATGTCCAAGGACCTCGGCCAGCAGGTCCTGGTCGAGAACGTCGGCGGTGCCGGCGGCACGCTCGGAGCCGGCCGCGTCGCGCAGGCCGAGCCGGACGGCTATACGATCCTGCTGCACCATATCGGCATGGCGACGAGCGCCACGCTCTATCGCAAGCTCGCCTATGATACGCTGAACGCCTTCGAATATGTCGGACTCGTCACCGACGTGCCGATGACGATCGTCGCCCGCAAGGACTTCGAGCCGGCCGACCTCAAGGGTCTCGTCGAATACGTCAAGGCCAACAAGGATACCGTCACCGTCGCCAATGCCGGCATCGGCGCGGCCTCGCACCTGTGCGGGATGCTGCTGATGAGCGCAATCGACACGCCGCTCACCACCGTTCCCTACAAGGGCACGGGCCCGGCCATGACCGACCTGCTCGGCGGCCAGGTCGACATCATGTGCGACCAGACCACCAACACGACCAAGCAGATCCAGGGCGGCACCATCAAGGCCTACGCCGTGACCTCGCCGGAGCGCCTCCAGGTGCTGCCGGATGTGCCGACCGCCGTCGAAGGCGGCCTGGCAGACTTCCAGGTTGGCATCTGGCATGGCGTCTACGCTCCGAAGGGCACGCCCGCAGACGTCACCGAACGCCTGTCGAAGTCGCTGCAGGTCGCGCTCAAGGATCCGAACGTCGTCGCCCGCTTCGGCGAACTCGGCACGGTTCCCTCGCCGGAGGCCGATGCGACGCCGGCAGCCCTCAAGGCCAAGCTCGAGGGCGAGATCGCCCGCTGGAAGCCGGTGATCGAGGCGGCCGGCCAGTACGCCGACTAACGATGATCTTCGCATGGCCGCCCGCTGAGTTTGCGGGCGGCCATGCCGCATCCGGCGCCGAGGCCTGCAGCGGGGCTGCGGGTGCCGATGGTGAATTCTGCATGCCGCCGCGTCGGAGCTGTCCGGAACCGGCGGCACATTTGCGGTCGCGGCCGTGCCAGGGGGAAACATGAGATCATTGACATTCGACAGCACGAACGCGCTCTGCGGTGCGGTCTTCATCGGCCTGGGTGGCTTCTTCATCTATCAGAGCCTGAACCTCGATATCGGCACGGCGCTGCGGATGGGGCCCGGCTATTTCCCGCTGGTGCTGGCCATCATCCTCGCTCTTCTCGGCGTGGTCATTCTCGTGCAGTCGACACGGGTCGAGGGTGAGCCCTTCGGGCCGATCGCGCTGCGCGGCATGGCGTTCATCCTGCCCGCGCCCATCGTCTTCGGGCTGACGGTGCGCGGGCTCGGTTTCGTCCCCTCCCTGTTCCTCATCGCCCTGATCGCCGCCTTCGCCTCGGCGCGGATGAAAGCGCCGATGGCGGTCGTGATCGCGATCGCGATCACCCTCTTCTCCGTGGTCGTCTTCAGCTATGCGCTCGGCCTGCCCTTTCAGCGCTTCGGCCCCTGGGTCCGGTTCTAGGAGACGCACATGGATCTCTTCAGCAATCTCGCGCTGGGCTTCTACACGGCCGCCTCGCCTGAAAACCTCTTCTTCTGCCTGGTCGGCGTGTTGCTCGGAACGCTGGTCGGCGTCTTGCCCGGGATCGGTGCGACCGCGACGATCGCCATGCTGCTGCCGATCACCTTCCAGCTCGAGCCCGTATCCTCGCTGATCATGCTCGCCGGTATCTACTACGGCGCGCAGTATGGCGGCTCGACCACGGCGATCCTCATCAACATGCCGGGCGAATCGTCCTCGGCGGTCACCGCCATCGACGGCTACCAGATGGCCCGGAGGGGCAGGGCGGGTGCCGCCCTTTCGATCGCGGCGCTCGGCTCCTTCTTCGCCGGCACGGTCTCGACCTTCCTGGTTGCGATCTTCGCCATCCCGCTGACGGTGATCGCGCTGAAATTCGGCGCGGCCGAGTATTTTTCGCTGATGATCGTCGGTCTCGTGTCCTCGGTGGCGCTCGCGCACGGCTCGATCGTCAAGGCGCTGGCGATGGTTGTCCTCGGGCTGCTCCTGGGCCTCGTCGGCACCGACATCTATACCGGCGCGCCGCGCTTCACCCTCGGCATCCGCGAATATGCGGACGGGCTGAACTTCGTCGCGGTCGCCGTCGGCGTCTTCGGCGTGGCGGAAATCCTGCGCAACCTGGAAGGCGAGAAGACCCGCACCGTGCTGATGTCGAAAGTCAGCGGCCTGTGGCCGACGCGCGAGGACTTCAAGCGCATGGTCGGTCCCGTGCTGCGCGGCACCGTGATCGGCTCGGCGCTCGGCATCCTTCCGGGCGGCGGCGCCATTCTCGCGGCGTTTGCCTCCTACACGGTGGAAAAGCGCATTTCGGACAAGCCACAGGAATTCGGGCAGGGCGCGATCGCAGGCGTGGCAGGGCCGGAATCGGCCAACAATGCCGGTGCGCAGACCTCGTTCATTCCGCTCCTGACGCTGGGCATCCCGGCCAACCCGGTCATGGCGCTGATGGTCGGCGCCATGATCATCCAGGGGATCGTGCCGGGGCCGAACGTGGCCGCCGAGCAGCCCGCTCTGTTCTGGGGCATCATCGCCTCGATGTGGATCGGCAACCTGATGCTCGTCGTCCTCAACCTGCCGCTGATCGGCCTCTGGGTGAAGCTGCTCACCATCCCCTACTACGTGCTGTTTCCGATCATCATGGCCTTCTGCTCGATCGGGGTCTACAGCGTCAATTCCAACGTCTACGACCTCTACGCCGTCGCGTTCTTCGGCTTCGTCGGCTATGTGCTGGTCAAGCTGCGCTGCGAACCGGCGCCGCTGCTGCTGGGCTTCGTGCTCGGGCCGCTGCTGGAGGAGAACCTGCGCCGCGCCATGATCCTGTCGCGCGGCGACCCGACCACCTTCGTCACCCGCCCGATCAGCGCCATCCTGCTTCTGATCGCGCTGGCGGTGCTGGTGGTCGTGTTCCTGCCTTCGGTGAAGGCCAAGCGCGAAGAGGTCTTCCAGGAGGAGGACTGAACTCCGGGACGCATCCGGTCCACGACCGCACCTTCCATGAACCCGCTACAACGAGGAGAAGAGAAGATGACCAAGCTCCACCTGACGCGCCGCGGCACACTTGCCGCGGGCTTCGCGCTCGCTACGATGCTGGCGGCGGGTTCGCCGTCGCTGGCGGCGGACTTTCCCGACCGCCAGATCACCCTCGTCGTCCCCTTCGCCGCCGGCGGATCGACCGACGTGGTATCCCGTATCCTGGCGCAGAAAATGTCGGACGATCTGGGCCAGCAGGTGATCGTGCAGAACGTCGCCGGCGCCGGCGGCAATCTCGGCGCCGACAATGTCGCGCGCGCGGATCCCGACGGCTACACAATCCTGATGGGAACGGTCGCAACGCACGCGCTGAACCCGCTGATCCTGAAATCGACCCCCTACGATCCGCAGAAGGACTTCACCCCGATCTCGCTGCTGGTGCTGGTGCCCAACGTTCTGGTGGTGAACCCCGAGCTGCCGGCAAAGGACGTCGCCGAGCTTCTGGCGCTGCTCAAGGCCGAGCCGGGCAAGTACAGCTACGCCTCGTCCGGCAACGGCACCCCGTTGCACCTGTCGGGCGAACTCTTCAAGTCGATGGCCGGGGTGGAGATGGAGCACATCCCCTACAAGGGCTCCGGACCCGCGCTGAACGACCTGCTCGGCAACCAGGTCTCGATCATGTTCGACAACCTGCCGTCGTCGTCCGGGCACATCAAGAGCGGCACCTTGCGGGCGCTTGCCGTCACGACCAAGGAACGCGCGCCGTCCTTCCCCGAGGTTCCGACGATCGCGGAGACCATCCCGGGCTACGAGACCTATACCTGGAATGCACTCTTCGCGCCGCCCGGAACACCGGCAGACGTGGTCGCCCGCCTGAATGCCGCGGCCAACAAGGCGCTCGCCGATCCGGCGGTCGGCGAACGCATGAAGGAGTTCAGCGCCACCATCGTCGGCTCGACGCCGGAAGAACTCGGCGCCCATGTCGATGCAGAAATCGCCAAGTGGACGCCGATCGTGCGCGACGCGAAGATCCAGCTCGAATAGTTTCCGCGAACAGCGCCGCATGCAGCACGCCCCGGACCCTGAGCAGGCCCGGGGCGTGCTGCGTTTCAGGGGTGCCCTGTGTTTGCTGTTGACGGAACCGGCGGCAGGCTGTTGAACGCTGCTTGGGTGTTCGCAACGCGGGGCCGACGCCGATCCGGGGCCATACGGAATAGCGCTGGCGAACACGATTGCCATCTGCGCTGCCGATTGCCCGGTGGCGGTCAAGAGAGGACGGGGAATGACGAAGAACACCGGCCAGTCGATCGCGACCCTTTCGGCCCGCATCCAGTCGGGGACGCTGGATCCCGTCGCCTTGGCCGAGGAAACGCTCGATGCCATTGCCGGCTACGAGGATGGATCGGTCTTCGTCGCGCTGACACGGGAGCGGGCGCTGGAGGAGGCCGAGGCGGCGTCGCGGCGTGTTCGCGACGGCCGTTCGATCGGCATTCTCGACGGCATACCCGTCGCCTGGAAAGACCTCTTCGACCTCGAAGGTCTCGCGACGACTGCAGGCTCGAAGGTGCTGGCTTCTGCCGCACCCGCCACCCGCGACGCGGCCGTGGTCGAGGCGATGAAGGCCGCGGGCATGGCAGCGGTCGGCCGCGTCAACATGAGCGAATTTGCCTTTTCGGGCCTCGGCATCAATCCGCACTATGGCACGCCGCATAATCCGGCCTCGAAGGATGTCGCCCGCCTGCCCGGGGGCTCTTCGTCCGGATCGGGCGTCGCCGTCGCGGCCGGCATCGTTCCGGTCTCGATCGGGACGGACACCGGCGGCTCCGTTCGCATCCCGGCCGCCTTCAACGGCATCGTCGGTTACAAGGCGACGCGCGGGCGATACGATATGAGGGGCGTGTTTCCGCTGGCCGGCAGCCTGGATTCGCTCGGCCCCCTCTGCCGGACCGTGCAGGATGCGGTCTGGATCGACGCGGCCATGCGGGGACGGACTGCTTCCGAGGTGGTGCGGGGGACCGTCCGCGGGCTCTCGCTGGTGGTGCCGGAAACCGTGGTGTTCGACGATATCGAGGACGGGGTCGCGTCCGCGTTCGAGCAGGCGCTGGAGCGGCTGGCGCAGGCGGGGGCGAAGATCCGCCGGCAGGCGTTTCCCGTCTTCCCGGAGATTTTCCAGCTGGCGGCAAAGAACGGCGCCCTGGTCACCGCCGAAGCCTATGCAGTGCATGCGGCGCGCCTTGCCGGACCCGAGGCTGCAGGCATGGATCCGCGCGTCGTCGTTCGCACAAGGCTGGGCGAGAAGATCACCGCGGCCGGCTACATCGAGATCCTCCAGACGCGGGAACGGCTGATGGCCGAATTTGCAGCCGACATCGGCGCCGGCGAACTGATCGTGTCGCCGACGGTGCCGCACGTCGCCCCGCCGATCGCGCCGCTGATCGAAGACGACGCACTGTTCTTCAAGACGAACGGACAGACCTTGCGCAATCCGTGGATCGGCAACTTCCTCGACTGGTGCGCCGTATCGATCCCGTGCGGCACGGGCGATGCCGGCATGCCGGTCGGGTTCCAGATCGCGGCACTGCCGCATGAAGACCTGAGCCTGCTCTCCGCAGCACTGGCGGCGGAAGAGGTGATCCGGGACCGGCACTCCCGATAGGATCGAGGGAGGCCGGCCTCCCTCGAGGGGCGCCGTCTTCAGATCATGCCCAGATCCTCGTAGGCCTCGTGCAGCGCCCAGTCGCCCGGGCTGAACCGATCCCGGGCGAAATTGTGCTGGTGCCAATAGGGATAGATATAGGCCGGCCGGCTTGCCTTGTTGAGCCGGTCCAGTTCGCCGGTGTCGAGCTTCAGGTCGGCGGCGGCGATGTTCTCGATGAACTGCTGTTCTGTCAGGCCGCCCACCACGGCCGTTGCTATGGCCGGTCGCGACAAGGTCCAGGCGAGGGAGACCTGGGCAGCCGTCGCGCCCCGCTCCGCGGCGATCTGCTCCAGAACGTCGACGATCCTCCACAACCGCTCCTCGTCGCGGATCGGAGGTTCCGTCCAGCCGGCAGCCTGTCGCGACTGCGCCGGCGCCTTGTTGCGACCGAAGGCGCCAGACAGCAAACCGGCCGCCAGCGGGCTCCAGACCATGACGCCGAGGCCCTGGTCGACGGAGATCGGCAGGAGTTCGTATTCGGCTTCGCGCGCCTCGAGCGTGTAGTGGATCTGCTGGGTCACGAAGCGCGGGAGGTTCTTCGCCTCGGCGACGCCGAGCGCCTTCATGATGTGCCAGCCCGAATAGTTCGAGCAGCCGATATAGCGGATCTTGCCCTGTTGGCGGAGCGTGTCGAGCGCGGACAGCATCTCCTCCAGCGGCGTCTGCCCGTCCCATTCGTGCATGAAGTAGATGTCGATATGGTCGGTTCCGAGCCGCTTCAGGCTTAGCTCGCATTCGCGGATCAGATGATAGCGCGAGACGCCCTCGTCGTTCGGCCCGTCGCCGATACGCATGCGGGCTTTGGACGAGATCAGGACGCGATCGCGCTTGTCGTCGAGCGCCTCGCCGAGGATCTCCTCCGAGCGGCCGAGCGAATACATGTTGGCGGTATCGAACAGGTTGACGCCGCCGTCGATGCAGGCGTCGACCAGCCTTCGCGCCTCCCGCACGTCCTGGCTCGCCACCTTGGCGAAGGCACCCACGCCGCCGAACGAGAACGTGCCCATTGCGATGGCCGAGACCTTGAGGCCGGAGCGGCCGAGCGTCCTGTATTCCATGGTTCCAACTCCCGAGAATGGTTCTGTGTCGTGTTTCGTCAGGCTGCAGACGGGCGTCAGTCTGCCGTGATGCCGGCCGCGGCGCCGATGGACGGTGGCTGCGGCCGTGAAATCCTCCCTGTTCCTCCGCCCGGCGTCAGTCCGCGGGCAGCTTCGTCGCCCGGGCTTCTGACGTGCGGCGGTTCGCGGCCCTGGCGGCGCCCCGCTCGTGGCTTGCACGCAGCACCAGGTCGGCGCCGACCAGCATCTTCACCGGTGGTTGCGGCTCGGCGGCGTTGATCAGGTCATCGAGCATGGTGACGGCCAGGTAGCCGATCTTGCGTTTCGACACCTCGATGGTCGTCAGCGCCGGTTCCATGGTGGCGCTCTGAGGCAGGTTGTCGAAGCCGATGACCGAAACGTCGTCGGGGATCGAGACGCCGTGCTCCTTGAGCGCGCGGATGAAGCCGTAGGCGATGATGTCGTTGGTGCAGAAGTAGCATTCGGCGAGGTCCAGCCCGCCTTCGAGCTGCGCCCGGGTGTCGAGATAGGCGCCGTCATAGGTCGACTCGACCGAGAGGATGTCGGATTCGCGAACCTTCAGCCCGAGCCGCGCCATGTTGGTGAAAAAGGCGTCACGGCGGAGCCGGAAATTGGTGGTGTCGACGTGCGAGGCGACGAAGCCGACGCGCTCGTAGCCCTGCTTGTGGAAGCGCGCGAGCACCTTGTGCACCGCATCCTCGTTGTTCATGTCGACGAAGTTGGCATCGAGGACCGGGTAGAAGGTGTCGATGAACACTGTCGGCAGGCCGAGGCCCTGGATCAGGCGAATATCGGCTTCGGTCAGTTCCGTGCCGAGCGCGATCACGCCCGATATAGGGGCGCCGGCCAGCGATTCCGCCACCGCGCTGATCGGCTGGCCCTCGAAGCTCACCACTTCGAGCGTGTAGTTGCGCCGCGTCGCCTCGGCCGACATGCCGTCGATGTAATCGGAGATGAAAACGCTGTGGTCGCGATTCACGGTGTGGCCGTGCTTGGCGATCTTCAGGAAGCGCAGTGTCTCGCTCGGCTCCGCACTGCTTCTCGAGGCGCGGGGCACGTAGTTGAGGCTTGCGACCGCTTCCAACACGCGCGCCCGGGTCACGCCGGAAATCTCGCCCTTGCCGTTCAGGACGAGCGAGACGGTGGCCGGCGACACGCCCGCCGCCCCCGCAATATCCCGGATCGTCAATGCCTTCTGTTTCTTCATGCGTCCCCGAACGGCTCCCAGATTTTGCTGCAGACGCGAAGAAGTTTAGTAAACGCATCTGCAATATGTGGCGAGAGTTAGGCCAAAACCGACGACTTCGCAACCAGGATTCATCGAAAACAGGCTTGCGTTCCCGAATTTGCTTTGCTAATCCTTTAGTAAAGCTCGCGCTTGTTTAGTAAACATGGGAGGAGGAGACCATGCAGAAAACCGGCGGGCAGCTGGTCATGCTCGTTGCGATCAATGGCCTGCTGCTGGTTCTTGGCGCCATCATTTCCGGCGGCACCTTTCTTTCGCTTTTCAATCTTCAGTCCATGGCAAGCCAGTTGCCTGAAATCGGCCTGCTTGCGATCGGCGTCATGCTCGCCATGTGCGCCGGCAATGGCGGGATAGACCTTTCCGGCATCGCGCTTGCCAACCTCTCCGGCGTTCTTTCCGCCGTGATCGTGTCGTCCTTCCTTTCTGTTTCGGAAAGCGAGACGGTCTTCAGCCTGGCGTTCATCTTCGCCGCGGTGTCGATCGGGTGTGCCGGCGGCGTGATCAACGGCCTGCTGATCTCGAAGCTGAACATCACGCCGATCTTGTGCACGCTCGGCACGCAGATGGCTTTCATGGGGCTCGCCGTCGTCGTTTCGGGCGGCAAGGCCGTCATGGTCGGCAGCCCGGCGCTGCTCTCCAGCATCGGCAACGACATGTTCCTGGCGGTGCCGATCAGCTTTCTCATCTTCATCATCGCGGCCGGCCTGATCGCGGCGGCGCTGAAGTTCACTCCATACGGCTTGTGGCTGATGCTGATGGGCACCAATCCGAAGGCCGCGGTCTATGCGGGCTTTCCCAGGACCGGCGTTCTGGTCGCCACCTATGCGATCAGCGGCACGCTTTCGGGACTGGCGGGCGTGATCATCGCCGCGCGCAACGTCAACGTGAAGTTCGACTACGGCAGCTCCTACCTTCTGATCGCCATCCTGATCGTCGTCATGGCCGGGGTGAAGCCGGAGGGTGGCTACGGGCGGGTGGTCTGCGTGGTGCTGAGCGCGGTGGCGCTGCAGCTGATGTCCAGCCTGCTCAATTTCGGCGGCCTTTCCAATTTCGTGCGCGATTTCGCCTGGGGCCTGCTGCTTCTCGCCTTCCTGGCGGTCGGTCGATACGACCTCACCGGCTTCCTGTTTCCCGCCAGGGGGCAGCCCATTCCTTCGGTGCCGATCCCTCATGCGCCGAAGCAAGACAACTGAGGGAGATCTAATGTGGAGGAGAAAATGAAAACACTTTCCAAGAAGTTTCTGGCCGGCACTACCGTCGCGGCCGCGCTGCTTACCGGATCGGTCGGCACGCTGCTGGCGCAGGAAAAGCCCGTCATCGCCACCGTGGTGAAGATCAGCGGGATTCCGTGGTTCGACCGCATGAATACCGGCGTCGAAGCCTTCGCCGAGGCAAATGCGGACGTGGACGCAAGCCAGAGCGGCCCGGCCACCGCCGACTCCGCGCAGCAGCTGCAGATCATCCAGGATCTCGTCGCCAAGGGCGTCAATGCTCTCGCCGTCGTGCCGATGGACCCTGCCGTACTCGAAGGCACGTTCAAGCGGGCCATGGAACGCGGCATTGTCGTCGTCACCCATGAAGCCGACAACCAGGTCAACACCCAGGCGGACGTGGAGGCGTTCGACAACGCCGACTACGGCTCGGCACTGAACGAGCGCCTTGCCGAATGCATGAACAAGGAAGGCAAGTGGACGACCTTCGTCGGTTCGCTTGGCAGCCGGACGCACATGCAGTGGGTCGGTGCCGGCGAGGAGAATGCCAAGAAGTATTCCGGCATGCAGCTCGTCGATCCGAACAACGAATCCTTCGACGATGCCAACGGCACCTATGAGAAGGCCAAGGAAATCCTGCGCAAGCATCCCGACATCAAGGGCTTCCAGACGTCTGCCGGCAACGACGTGCTCGGCGTCGGCCGCGCGATCGACGAAGCCGGCCTGACAGGCAAAGTATGCCTCGTCGGCACCGGATTGCCGAATCCCTCGGCCGATCTGCTGGAATCCGGCGCGATCACCGCCATCGGTTTCTGGGATCCGCAGAAGGCCGGCATGGCCATGAATGCCGTCGCCAAGCTCCTGCTGGAGAAGAAGGAAGTGACCGACGGCATGGACCTCGGCGTCGAAGGCTACAACAAGGTCGCCGTCAAGAAGGGAGCCGGCGAAGGCCTGCTCGTCATCGGCAACGGCATGGTCCTGGCCGACAAGGCCACCTACAAGGACTTCCTGTTCTAGTCGCTCCCCACTAGACGGCCGGGGCGCTCTTCGCGAGCGCCCCGGCCGCGCGTGCTGCGCCATCGGCGCGGCCAGTGTCAATTCACGAGGGATACCGACGTGTCGGCGAAAGATAACAGCGGGAACGGCCCGGGTCCGTTCCTGGAGCTCAGGGACATCCAGAAATGGTTCGGCGGCGTGCATGCCCTTCGCGGCATCTCGCTGACGCTCGAACTTGGCCAGGCCTACCACCTGCTTGGCGAGAACGGCTGCGGCAAGAGCACCGTCATCAAGATCATGTCCGGCGCGCTGGAGCCGAGCGCGGGCGAGATCGTGCTGGACGGCCAGACGTATTCCGCGCTCACCCCGATCCAGTCGCTGGCCGCCGGCATCGAGACGGTCTACCAGGATCTGTCCCTGCTTCCGAACCTCACGGTCGCCGAGAACGTGGCGCTGAACGAGCAACTCGTCGCCGCCAACGGGCGCCTCGCCCGCCTCTTCGACCGTGCACGCCTCAGGCAGACCGCCGAAAGGGCGCTCGCTGCCGTCGGCCTGCCGACGGATCGCTTCTTCCTCGGCACCACGGTCTCCGACCTGCCGCTGGCCGCCCGCCAGCTCGTCGCCATCGCGCGCGCTATCGCCACGCGCGCCAAGCTTGTCATCATGGACGAGCCGACGACCTCGCTCACCCGGCGGGAGGTGGATAACCTTGTCCGCGTCGTCGAGCGGTTGCGCGCCGAGAACGTCGCCGTCCTGTTCGTCACCCACAAGCTCGACGAGTGCTATCGCATCGGTGGTCACGCTGTCGTCTTCCGGGACGGCCAGTGCGTCGCCCAGGGACCGATCGAGGACTATTCCAAGAAACAGCTCGCCGAGCTGATGACCGGCCGCTCCATCGGTTCGGAGCGCTACCGGACCGGCAAGCCTTCCGACACTGTCCTCTTCGAGGCCTCGAAGCTTTCCGCGCCCGGTGTAAAGGACATCAGCTTCAATGTTCGCAAGGGGGAGATCCTCGGGATCACCGGCCTTGCCGATTCCGGACGCAACGAGCTTGCCATGGCCATCACCGGTGTCGAACCGGCGAGCAGCGGCGCGATGACGCTCGACGGACGCAGTCTTGCAATACGCCGCCCGGCTGACGCGATTGCCCATGGCATCGGCTACGTGCCCGAGGATCGCCTCGCCGAGGGACTCTTCCTGGACAAGTCGATCCTCGAGAACGAGATCGCGTTGATCCTGAGCAGGCTCAGCAATGCCTTCGGCGTCATCGACAGGAACGAGGGCCGCACGATCGCCGCACGCCTTTCCGAAGAGATGCGCCTCAATACGAAGAACCTGGACCTGCCGGTGGGCGCCCTTTCCGGCGGCAACCAGCAGCGCGTCCTGATCGGCCGCTGGCTCAGCATCGCCCCGAAGCTGCTCGTGCTGCACGGCCCGACTGTGGGCGTCGACGTGGGCTCGAAGGACACGATCTATCGCGCGATCCAGTCCCTGGCCGAAGCCGGCATGGGACTTGTGATCGTCAGCGACGACCTGCCGGAACTGCTGCAGAACGCGGACCGCATCCTGATCATGAACAGCGGTCGCGTCGTCGCCGAGGTCGACGCCGGGCAGTCGACCGAGGACCAGCTTTACAAGGCAATGCTGACATCGAAATTGGAGGCCGTTCAATGAGCACTTCACGGATCGACGAGCTCTCCGAAAGCGCCTCCGCCGGCCGATCCTTCAGCCTGGGCGAACTCGTCCGCAGAAGGCCGGAAACGATCACCTTCATGCTGCTGGTTGCGATCTGCGTGATCGTCGCGATCATCAACCCCGCCTTCCTGCAGCCCTCGACGCTCATCGACATCGGCCGCGCAAGCGTGGTGATGGGGCTCTTCGCGCTGGGCGTCTTCATCATTCTCGCCGCCGGCGGCATCGACGTGTCCTTCACGGCGATCGCAGCCTTCACCATGTACTCGCTGACGGTGCTGGTGCTGAACCATTTCCCCGGCATGCCGATGGCGGTCATCATGCTGGTCGCGATCGGCGGCGGCGCGCTGCTCGGCATCATCAACGGGCTGCTGGTCCATCACCTGAACGTTCCCTCGCTGATCGTCACCATCGGCACGCAATACCTGTTCCGCGGGTTCCTGCTCTCCTTCATCGGCACGGTGTGGATCATGTCGCTGCCGCCGCAGATGGGCGCCTTCGGCCGCATGCCGCTCTTCCAGTTCGAATCCGCCAATGGCGCTATCGTCACCCTTCCGGTCTACTTCCTGTTCCTTCCGCTCGCGGCCTTCGTCACCTGGTGGATCCTGAACCGCACGTTGATGGGGCGCGCGATCTTCGCCGTCGGCGGCAACGCCAACATTGCAAGCCGCCTCGGCTACAGCCTGCGCACCGTGCACATCTTCCTGTTCGGCTATGCCGGCGCGCTTGCGGGGCTTGCGGGCATCATCCACGTCTGCGCCAACCGGCAGGCCAATCCCTTCGACCTGGTCGGAACGGAAATCAACGTGATCGCCGCCGTCGTGCTCGGCGGCGCGCGGATCACGGGCGGCACCGGCACGGTGCTCGGCACCATCCTGGGCGTTTTGCTGATCGTCGTGATCAACAGCGTGCTGGTGATGGTGGGTATTCCCAGTACCTGGCAGCGGCTCGTCGTGGGCAGCTTCATCCTGCTGGCCGCCGCCTTCTTCGTCACCCGCCAGCGCAAGAAATAAGCCTTACTTCAAAGAGGAACCCATGAAGAAGTTTCTGAACGAACCGAACAATTTCGTCGACGAGATGCTGGAGGGGATCTACAAGGCCCATCCCGCCGTCACCTATGCGGCAGACGACAAGCGATGCCTCGTCACGAGCAAGGTCAAGGCCGGCAAGGTCGGGATCGCAACCGGCGGCGGCTCGGGCCATCTGCCGCTGTTCCTGGGCTATGTCGGCGACGGCATGCTGGACGGTGCTGCGGTTGGGGGTGTCTTCCAGTCGCCCAGCGCCGAGCAGATGTATCAGGTCACCAGGCACATCGACCAGGGCGCCGGCGTTCTCTACATCTTCGGGAACTACAGCGGCGACATCATCAATTTCGACATGGCCGCCGAACTGGCCGATCTCGACGGCATCCAGGTCAGGCAGGTCGTCGGCAACGACGACGTCGCCTCCTCCGTCGTCGGCGAGGAGCACAAGCGCCGCGGCGTCGCCGGCATCTTTTTCGTCTACAAGGCGGCCGGCGCCGCTGCCGCCGAGGGCCTGTCGCTGGACGAGGTGACCCGTCTGGCGGACAAGGCGCGTCTCAGGACCCGCACGATGGGCGTGGCGCTGTCCAGCTGCGTGGTGCCGGAAATCGGTCACGCCACCTTTTCGATCGGCGAGGACGAGATGGAGATCGGCATGGGCATCCATGGCGAACCCGGCATCAGTCGAAAGAAGCTCGCACCGGCCGACAAGGTCATCGACGAAATGATGGAGCGCATCTTCGCCGAGCAGGACTACAAGCGCGGCGACGATGTGGCCGTCCTCGTCAACGGCCTCGGCGGCACGCCGATGGAAGAGCTCTACATTCTCTTCCGTCGCGTCTCGCAACTGCTGGAGGAGCGCGGCGTCACCGCCAGGCACGTCTGGGTCGGCGAGTTCGCCACCTCGATGGAAATGGCCGGCGCCTCCGTCTCGATCCTGCATCTCGACGAGGAGCTCGACCGGCTGGTCTCAGCGCCTGCGAATACGCCCTTCTTCAAGCACCTGGCAGGTTGAGGCCGATCATGGATAGGATCACGGCTTCCGACATTATCCGTCTGTTCGAGGCGTGGAAGGCGCTGTTCGCCCAGCAGCGCGAATTCCTCATCTCGCTCGACGGCAAGGTCGGCGACAGCGACCTCGGCATCACCATGAGCAAATCCTTCGCCGCCGCCGCCGAGGCGTTGGAAGTCGAAGGCGAGGCGGCAGGCATCTCCAAACTCCTGCGGACCGCGGGCGCGACGATGGCCCGGACCGCACCGTCGACAATGGGCACCCTGACCGCCACCGGCTTCCTGCGGGCGAGCAAGGCGGTCGAGGGCAGGGACGCGCTGGGGACGGCCGATATCGCCGCCTTCTGGCGCGCATTCCGGGATGGCGTCGCCGAGCGCGGCAAGGCCAAGGTCGGCGACAAGACATTGCTCGACGTCCTCGATCCGATTGCCGTGACGCTCGAGGCGCAAGCCGCGGTTGGCGCATCGCTGGCACAGGCGCTGGCTGCGACCTCGGCTGCGGCCGAACAGGCGCTCGAGGCCACGAAGTCCATGCTCGCCCAACACGGCAAGGCCGCCGCCTTCCAGGAAAAGACGATCGGCCTGCAGGACGCGGGAGCGACCGTCGGCTACTTCCTGATCAGGCGGATGGCGGAGTTCGTCGCCGAGGCGTAGTGGCCCGCGAGCGGCATACGGTGCTTTCGGCGGCCGCACAGGCAGGCTGCCGGAGACCGCCGTGTACGTTCATGCCGCCGGCTCCAGCTTCAGCTTCAGCCCGTGATAGCGCTCGAGCGTCCGGACAACGTCCTCGAGCTCTTCGGCCCTGCGTTCCATGGTCCACCCGAGTGCCGCCCCGGCGACTGCGACAATCGCTGCGAGATCGGCGGCCGTAAGTGCGCCCAGGATCGCCAGCGTCGTCCTCCGGAACACGATATCGCCCAGGTGCACGACGCTCTCGTTGCGCGCGATCCAGTCGATCTCGGCAAGGCTGTAGCCGGTCGCATCCGGCAGCCGCTCCTGATCCGAGTGCGGCGATCGATGCGACAGGATGGAAAGGGCGGTGGTTCCGTAACGGGACAGCAGTTCCTCTACCCTCTCTTGAGGGTGACCCGTCTGAAGCGCGACCTCTCTTGCCCATTCGGCCCGCTCCGCCGGTCCGGAGGGAAAGTCCTTTCCGCCGCCGATGGCGAGGTCGCGGGTCGACCTGTCGCGCGGGCGCTGCAGCCGCTTGAGGATCGTGTCGGCGACTTCCTCCGCAAAGCCGCGAAACGTCGTCCACTTGCCGCCGACGAGCGAGATGATGGCGAAGGGGCGGTCTGTCTCGGGCTCCCGCACCGGTGCGGAATGATCCCGGCTGATGAGGCCGGGCGCGGAGGCGTCGGAGGCCGGCAGGGGCCTTATGCCGCTGTAGCTGTAGACAACCTGGCTCCGGCTGAAGGAAAGGGCGGGCAGCAGCGAGGCGAGGCTTTCCAGGAAATAGGCCGTCTCGGTTTCCTCGCAGCGGACATTGTCGGGATCGTCGCTGGGAATGTCGGTCGATCCGACGAGCGCCAGGCCGAGATAGTCGTAGACGAGGCAGATACGTCCGTCGTCGGCCTCGAAATAGATCATGTGGCCATTGAGGCTCTTCACCAGTTCCGGATGGTCGAGCAGGATATGCGACCCCTTTGTTCCGCCGATCAGGTGGGAGGGCGCGCCGAGCGTTTCGTTCACCCGGTCGATCCAGGGGCCGGCGGCGTTGACGACGAGCTTGGGGCTGACGGACAGCGTGCTCCCATCGGGACGCTGGAAGGTCAGGTTACCGCCCTCGGCGGCGCGGAGCGAGGTGAAATTCAGCGCAGCCGTGTTCGGATTCGCAGCAATCCCATCGGCGACCAGCTCGAACACCAGGCGTTCCGGCCGGCTGATCTTTGCGTCGTAGTAGATGCCGCCGGCGACGATATCGGGTGTTACCTTCGGCATTTCGGCAAGCGCTCGCCTGCGCAGCAGGAGCCGGTGGCGCGGCATCACCTGGTTGCGCGAGCCGTAGAAATCATAGAGCGCCAGCCCGATCTTGATGAGCACGGCCCCGCGGCTGCGCGGCGCGATGGTCGAGCCAAAGAGCGTGCGAAGGGCTGCCCAGATCCCGCGCGTCCAGGAGAAGACCGGAATGAAGGTCGGCAGCGGTTCGACGCAGTGCGGCGCGTTCTTCAGGAGCAGGTTGCGCTCCAGCGTCGACTGGGCGACCAGCCCGAACTCCCCGGTCTCCAGATACTTCAGGCCGCCATGGATGAGGCGCGAGGGTGCGGCGCTCGTGCCGGAGCCGAAGTCGGCCTTGTCGACGATCAGGCAGGTGACACCCTGCAGGCACAGATCGCGGAAGAGCCCCGCGCCGTTGACGCCGGCCCCCAGGATGACGACGTCGACGCCACCCTCTGCCAGTTTCGAAAGGCGCAGGTCCATGTCGGCGGCGGTCTCGGTCATTTCGGATATTCCAGGTCTTCAGGCATGGGAAAGGGGAGGGACAAGTGCTGGGCAATCATCCCCGCGGCGGGCCGTCGGAGGCGGCGAGCGCCGAGATGCGCGGCCAGAGCGGTGTCATGGCGGAGGCGATGTCGCAGAACAGGCGGTAGCGCTCTTCGTAGTGACTGCTGCGGACGGGATCGGGTTGGCAGGTCCGGGACAGGCTTACGAGATCGCGAGGATCGCTCTGATGGTCGGGGAAGATGCCGACGCCGGCGCCCGCGCAAAGGGCTGCACCCCAGGCCGCAGATTCGTCCGTACCGGTGACGGTGACGGGCATGCCCAGCACGTCTGCGAACATCTGGGCGATGGCCGGGTTGCGGGAGATCCCGCCGGTCAAGCGCGCCTCCTCGAAGGAAAAGCCGTCGCGCAAGGCATCGACGTGGATGCGGTGGTTCATGGCGATGCCTTCGAGCACCGCGCGCAGCATGTCGCCGCGACCATGCCAGCCGCCGAGGCCGGTAAAGCCGGCGCTGGCGGCCGCGCCATAGGGCGAGCCGAACAGATAGGGATGGAACAGCGCCGTCGACGGACGCGCGAAGGCCGCCTCGATCTCGGGCGCGAGCAGGGCATGGACCGAGCGGCCGGAGGCCTCGGCCTGCGCGAACTCGGCTGCGCAGAGCCGGTCGAGGAACCAGTCGTAGTTGGCGGTCGAGGTCGGCGAGATCGACATGTTGTGCCACTGGCCCGGAACGATCGCATTGCGGCAGAACCACCGGCCGTCGACGCGCGGCTCGAAGGATACCGTCTCGTTGATCGAATAGGTTCCGGCGATCACGGCGACGATGCCGGGCTTGTGTCCGCCGACCCCGAGCGCAGATGCCGTGACGTCGTGCAGCCCGGCGACAACAGGGGTGCCCGCCGCAAGCCCGGTGCGCCGCGCGACCTCCGCCGTCACCCTACCGACCACCTCGTCGGAGCGGGCGGCAGGCGGCAGCGCGTTTCGCAGCGCATCCAGCCCGAAGAGCCGAAGGGCGTCCTGCGAATATTCCTGTGTGCGGACGTCGGTAAACGAGGTGCTGGCCTCCGTGCGGTCTGCCCCGATCGTGCCCGTCAGGCAATAACGCAGCCAGTCCTTGCAGCTCAGGATATGGGCGATCTTCGCAAATCGTGCCGGCTCGTTGTCGCGGACCCAGGCAAGTAGGGCCGCCGGAGCGGAGACGTGCGGCCCTTGTCCAGTCAGCGCGATCGCCTGCCGGGCGGTGCCGTCTTCCTGCCAGCGTTCGACGATCGCGCCCGCCCGGCTGTCAAGCGACAGCATCGCGGGGCCGAGCGGTCTTGCATCCGTGTCGAGGAGGTAAACGCCGTCGCCATGCGCGGTGGCGGCAATCGCCTGGATGTCCGATGCCGGCCGGCCGCTCGCACGGATCGCCTCTGCGATGGCCTCGGCGGTGGCGGTCCACAGTTCGTCCATGTCGCGCTCGACATGGCGGGGGAGGGGGATCGATTGCGACACCCGGCGGCGCGCGACGGCGATCGGCGTGCCGTCGATGTCGAAGATGGCAGCCTTGGTGACGGTCAGGCCGCTGTCGATGCCGAGGATGCTTGGCATGGGTAAACTCCAGGCGGACGCAAGGGTCCGGTACTATCTCGTCCTGTGGCGGTCCCTGTCTGGAACACGAGGACCCGTTTGACTTATGGCGGCGCCGTCCTGCAGCCCGGCCCCGTCAGGAGCGGACCGCGCCGGATCCGGCAACCACCACGTTGATGCCCTTCGACTGCAGCCGATCGAGATGCTCGACCGGCGTATCCTCGTCGACGATGACGACGTCGAACTCCGAAAGGGCCGCGAAACTGTGGAGGGCGCGCCGTTCGAATTTGGTGTGGTCGGCCACCAGAACCCGCCGGGCGGCACATTCGAACATAGCCCGCTTGGTCTCCACCATCTCCGCCGACTGGTGGAACACGATGTCGTCGGTGATGGCCGACATCGACATGAACGCAATGTCTGCCCGCAGCCGCCGGATCTCGCGGGTCGTCATGTGGCCCATGAAGGCGTTGCACCAGTTGTGGAACTGCCCGCCGAGGCCCAGAAGCGTCAGGTCGCGCACGCCCCTCAGCGCGTTCATGACATTGAGGGAGTTGGTGATTGCCGTCAGCGGCACCTTGGCCGGCAGGTGGGCGGTCATCTGCAGGACGGTCGTGGAATCGTCGAGGAAGATCGACTGGCCGGGCTCCACGAAGCGCATGGCCACCTCGGCCAGGTTCTTCTTCTGCGCCGCCTGGCGGTTGGCGCGATAGACGTCGCTGGATTCGATCAGACTGGTGGGAGCCGCCGAGACGATGCCGCGGGACTTGCGGAAGATACCGCGGCTGACGAGTTCGTCGACATCGCGGTGCGCCGTCATCAGGCTGATGCCGAAGCGTTCGGTGAGATCCTCGATGCGCAGCGATCCCTCGGCCATGACCGTCTCGGCGATCAATTGCCGGCGCACCAGCTGGCGGGCGTGCCTGCTGTCGCTCGGCATCGGCTCCGAAAGAAGCTGCTCGACATTCGCTTTCTTGGTCACGCTCGTTCCGCCATTCGCCCGGGATTGTAGATTGCCATCCAGACGATGCTCGATTGGAAGTTCTGCATGCCGCCGGCCATGTCGCCGGTGGAGGAAGAGGGGCGCCGGGCGGCGCCCCTCCACGCAGGTGTCACTCCGACAGGACGAACGGAGCGGTGTACTTGTCGACGTTGTCCTTGGTGATCAGGAGGCAATCGAACAGCTGCTTCTCGCTCTTGGCGCCGGTGGCGCCGGTCTTGATGAAGCTGTCGGCCTGCTTGACGGCTTCCTCGGAGAAGATGGCAACTGGCTGGAGCACGGTATACTGCAGGTCGCCGGCCTTGATCGCTGCGACTGCATCGGGCGAGCCGTCGAAACCGCCGACCTTGATGCCTGCCAGCTTGCCGGCTTCCTTCAAGGCTGCAATGGCGCCCAGCGCCATTTCGTCGTTGCCGCTGATGACGCCGATGATGTCCGGATTGGCCTGCAGCATGGACTGCATCTTGGCGTGGCCCTTGGTGCGGTCCCAGTCGGCCACTTCGCGGGCGGCCTTGACGAGGTCCGGATACTGCGTCAGCACGGTCTCGTAGCCGTTGGAGCGGGTGGCGGCATTGTTGTCCGAAGGCGCGCCGAACAACTCGACATAGTTGCCTTCCTGGCCGACGCTCTCGACCCACTGCGTGGCGCCGAGTGCGGCACCCTGGGCGTTGTTGGAAACGAGCTGCGCCTTGGCAAGGCCTTCCTGGTTGATCTCGGCATTGACGAGGAAGACCGGGATGCCGGCGGCAACGGCCTTCTTCACCGCGCCGACGGAGCCGTCGGCGTTTGCCGGATCGAGGATGATCGCGACCGACTTGTTGGTGATCGCGGTGTCGATCAGGTTGCTTTCGGTGTTGGTATCACCCTTGTGCGCACCGACGGTGGCCGTATAGCCCATCTTCTCGGCAGTTGCCTTGGCGACTTCGCCTTCGGTGTACCAGTAGGGGTTGGACGGATCGTTGACGATGATCGTCATCAGGCCTTCCGCCCATGCGGTGCTTGCCAGCAGCGGAACCGCGGCGACCGCCGCAAACAGAATACGCATACCCTTCTTGAACATGTCTCTCTCCCTTTTCAATCAGGTTGGGGGTGCCGGTCTCCCGGCGTTGCTTTCCGCAATCGGCTGGCCCTTAAGGGTCCGGATTGGCCGTCGTGGATAAGTTTCGTTTGCGTCCCTCCGGCCGGCCTCTAGCGGCGGCTGTACTGGATGCTGTTGAGGAGGACGGCGAGCACGATGACTGCGCCGGTGAAAACGGTCTGCCAGTAGGACGACACGCCGATGATGACGAGGCCGTCCGAAAGGAAGCCGATGACGAAGGCGCCGAGCATGGTGCCCTGGATCGTGCCGCGGCCGCCGGTGAGCGCCGCGCCGCCGATCACGACGGCTGCGATCGCCGTCAGCTCGTAGGTGGTGCCCGCGGTCGGGCCGGCCGAGGTCAGCTGCGACGACAGCACGAGGCCGGCGATGGCGGCGCAGATGCCCGAGAGCACGTAGACGGTGATCTTCACGCGCTTGACGGGGACGCCCGACAGCTCGGCGGCCCGCTCGTTGCCGCCCGAGGCATAGAGCCAGCGCCCGAAGGAGGTGCGGTTCAGCACCACCGCGCAGATGATCGCGAGCGCTGCCAGCACCAGCACGCCGATCGGAATGCCGAACAGGCGGTTGAAGCCCAGCCAGTCGAAGCCGGTGTTGCCGAGTTCGGGACGGCCGCTGAGGTTGTTGTAGGTCAGGCCGTTGGTCATCAGCAGCGCCACGCCACGGGCGCAATAGAGGACGCCGAGCGTTGCGACGAAGGCCGGGACCCTGAGATAGGCGATCAGCACGCCGTTGACGGCGCCGACGAAGGCGCCGAGCGCGCATGTCAGGACGACGACGGCCCAGACCGGCGGGTAGAGGATGACGCCGAGTTGCTCCAGTTGCACGCCCTGCATCAGGAAGCCGGCGATCACGCCGGAAAGCCCGAGCGTCGAGCCGACCGACAGGTCGATGCCGCCGTTGAGGATGACCAGCAGCATGCCGATCGCGAGCAGGCCGAAGATGGCCACGTGCGAGGACATGATGAGGAAGTTCTCGACCGTCAGGTAGTAGGGCGAAAGGATCGAGAAGACGACGATGATCGCAATCAGCGCGAAGAAGGCGCGTCCTTCCAGGAGCATCTGGACGAGGCTGGTCTTGCGCTTGGTGCCGTTCGAGACGGATTTCTTGTCGGTTGTGCTTGTGACTGACATGATCAGTGCTCCATGATTTCCGTCTAGTGAGCGACCACGGCCTCGCCCGAAGCGGCCATGATCTTCTCTTTCGTGACATTCGATCCGAACTCGGCGGAAATCTTTCCGCGGTGCATGACGATGATGCGGTGGGCGATGCTGAGGCATTCGCCGACCTCGGAGGTGGAATAGAGGACGGCGAGGCCCTGCCTGGCCCGCTCCGCCAGAAGCTTGAACACCTCGCCCTTGGCGCCGATGTCGATGCCGCGGCTGGGTTCGTCGAGAAGGATCACTTTCGGGTTGGTCGCGAGCATCTTGCCGATGACCACCTTCTGCTGGTTGCCGCCGGACAGCGATCCGATCGCGGCATTGCCGCCGTCGGTCTTGATGTGAACCTTGCGGATAGATTCCTCGACGAGAGCGCCTTCCGTGCTGCGCGAGGTGAAGAGGCCCTTGGTGAAGGTGCCGATGCTGGCGAGCGAGAGGTTGCGGCCCACCGTCATCGTCTGGACGAGGCCGTCGCGCTGGCGGTCTTCGGGGACCAGCACCAGGCCGAGCTCGATACGGTCGGCGATGCTGAGGTGGGAGATGTCCTCGCCCTCGAGCAACACCCGGCCACTCGAGGCCTTGAGGCGACCGGCGACGCATTCGAGAAGTTCGGTGCGGCCGGCACCCATCAGCCCGTAGATGCAGACGATCTCGCCGGCGCGGACATTGAGGGAAAGCCTGTCGACGACCGAATAGTCGGCGCCTGCGGGGTCGGGAACCGTCAGCCCCTCGACCGCCAGCGCGACCCTGCCCATCTCATGGCCTTCCGGCGGGGCGCCGAGATCGAAATTCTCGCCCACCATGTTGCGGACGATCCATTCGAGGTCGATGTCCTGGCGCCTGGCGAAGGCCGTCATGTTGCCGTCGCGCAGAACCACCGCATGGTTGGTGATCTGCAGCGCCTCTTCCAGGTGGTGGGAGATATAGACGATCGACACGCCCTTGCTGTTGAGATCGCGGATGACCTTGAACAACACCTCGACTTCGGTGGCGCTGAGCGCCGAGGTCGGCTCGTCCATGATCAGGATGCGGGAGTTCACCGACAGGGCGCGGGCGATCTCAACGATCTGCTGCTGGCCGAGGCGGAGGTCCTCCACCAGCGTCAGCGGGTCGATGTCTTCCTCGAGTTCTTCCATCAGCGCGCGGGTCTGGCGCTCCTCCTCGGCGAAATCGACGCCGGTGGGGGTGGTGATCTCGCGGCCCATGAAGATGTTGTCGCGCACGTTCATGTTCGGCGCCAGACTCAGTTCCTGGTGGATGATCGAGATGCCGCGGTCGCGCGCATCCGTGGACGAGGAGAAGCTGACCGGCTGGCCGTCGAGGAGGATCTCGCCGGAAGACGGCTGGACGACGCCGGAGAGGATCTTCATCAGCGTCGACTTGCCGGCACCGTTCTCGCCGAACAGCGTCGTCACCTGGCCGCGATGGACATCGAAGTTGACGCCCTTCAGCGCATGGACGCTGCCGTAGGACTTGGCGATGTTGCGGGCGGCGAGAACGACTTCGCCCGGATCTTCGGTGGGAGGGGAGACCTGGCTCATGCTCATTTCACTTCCAGCTTCACCGGCGTGACCAGCCAGCTCTTCGGATTGACGAGCTTGAAGACGCCCGTGATGTCGACCGTCTTGCCGGCGAGGCTTTCCACGTCGACGCCCGAGAGGACGGCCTTCTTCATCTCGTTGTTGAGCGCCGATCCGGCATCCTGGTATTCGATCTGGTTCCTGAACTGGCCGAATTCGATCGTGCCGGTCGCATCGCGCAGGTCCGTTCCGTTGACGGCCGGGCCGGTCTGCACGCGGACGGTCACCTCGCCCGGCAGGCCGTCGATGGTGACGGTGTGGTAGTTCGACTTGCGCTCGCCGACGGTTGCGGTGAAGGTCACGGGAATGACGGGACCGATGCTCGTCGCCACGCCGTACTTTTCGCCGGCAGCCTTCTTGTCGGCAGCGATCGCGGCCGCGACTTCCACGGCCGGGGCGGCGCGCTCCTCGATGTTCGCCTTCACCTTCGGAAACTCGTCCGCGCCATAGGTCTCGGCCGAAAAGCCCTGCTGCCGGACATCGTTTTCCGATCCGATCCGGACCACGGTCGTATCGAGGGCGATGGCGCCCAGGACGACGACGGCTGCGGCAAGGCCAGCGAGCGTCGCAGGCGAAAACCGGGTCGGTTTGCGAATGGTGACTTCGGTTGGTGTGCTCATTTCAATCGACCTTCACTGGAAATGCTGACGAAGCGGCCGCGCGGTCGGCGATGTCCGACCCGGCAGAGACCGGCCGCCATCGGCGTCCAAGCCGTTCAATCTGTCAGGATGTTCGTCCGATTGCTGCACGTAGAGTGTCCCGGCGGGCGAGAGCCCGTGCGTCGGCGATGATCATTGGGATTGCCTCCTCCTGTGGTTCGGGCGCGCTGTGTCCTCCACTCGCCCGTCTGTCCAAGAGCATTTCTGCCCGCCACTTCGGCGACTTATGATATCAAAATGGTACCAAAGTCGCCAATGATGTTATAATTACCGGGCGCTTTTTACCCCGGTCAAACACTCGTGCGTCTGCCTCCGCATGTGCCCCGTATTGCCGCAGCGCCCAATGGAATGGCTGCGCAACCGAAGATTTTTGCTGCAATGCCGCCCCGCAACCGGTGATCCAGTAATGGCTCGCTGTGTCAGATGCATGTATAAAGCATTGAAAAGCAGAGAAGATATTCCGCCTGAGTGTCCGTCGCTCCCTTCCCATTGGCGCCGCCTTGCCGGCGGGCGAACCGAAATCCAACCGGGCTGTGTCGCCTGGGGCTCTCATTTGATGTGGGCTATCTTATATGAAAAAAATTACGATACCAGCAAAATATTACGTTGATGATGATATGTTTGTGATATAAAACAGTCCCAACGACGAATGTCTGTTCGTATGGCTCCCTCGCTCTTGCCGGGGAGGGTGCGCGGGAAGGGCGTATCGAAGCTGATCGTGCCTTGGTGCCTGCCGTTTGGCGGGCATGAGCGGGCAGGGAGGATTTGACATGTATCTGGCGGGCGCCTTCATGCCCTCGTCCGTCCCGCACGGCGGGAGGGCTGCCCATGGCTGACGACAGCCGGGTGATCATCGGCATCGATGCGGGAACATCGGTCGTCAAGGCCGTTGCGTTCGAGATCGGCGGCCGGCAGCTGGCGTGGGCGTCCGCGCGCAACAACTACGTCATGGCAGAGGACGGGGCGGCCACGCAGTCGCTGGCCCAGACCTGGCAGGATTGCCTGACGGCGCTTCGCGGTCTTGCGGAAAAGCTTCCCGGCCTTGCCCGGCGAACGGCGGCGATCGCGGTGACCGGTCAGGGCGACGGTACCTGGCTCGTCGGCGCCGGCAACGAGCCGGTAGGCGATGCCTGGCTGTGGCTGGATGCCCGCGCGGCGCCGACGGTTCGGCAGCTTGCCGCCGGCGCCATGAACCGGGCGCGCTTCGAGGCCACCGGAACCGGCCTCAATACCTGCCAGCAGGGAACGCAGATGGCGCATATGGATCGGCATGCGCCCGATCTTCTTGGCCGAGCCGAGGTCGCGCTGCACTGCAAGGACTGGCTCTATCTGAACCTGACCGGCGTGCGCGCCACCGATCCCTCCGAGGCGAGCTTCACCTTCGGCAATTTCCGCACCCGCCACTATGACGACACCGTCATCGAGGCGCTCGGCCTTTCCCACCGGCGCGCGCTCCTGCCGGAGATCGTCGAGGGGACGCAGACCACGCATCCCCTGACGCCGGCCGCGGCTGCGGCATCGGGCCTGCTCGCCGGAACGCCGGTGTGCCTCGGCTATGTCGACATGGTGATGACGGCGCTTGGCGCGGGCGTCCGCTCCGGCGGCGAAAACGCCGCCTGTTCGACGATCGGCTCGACCGGGGTCCACACGCGCGCCAAGGCGGTCGCCGACGTCCAGCTCAATGCGGAAGGCACCGGCTATGTCATCGCACTGCCGCTGCCGGGGATCGTCACGCAGGTCCAGACCAACATGAGCGCAACCATCAATATCGACTGGGTGCTGCAGCTTGCTGCCGACCTGATGTCGGAGGGCGGCCGGGAGACGACCCTGTCCGATCTCATTCCCCGCATCGACGGCTGGTTTGCGGCCAGCGCGCCGGGTTCGGTGCTCTATCACCCCTATATCTCCGAAGCCGGGGAGCGCGGCCCCTTCGTCAATGCCGATGCCCGGGCCGGATTCATCGGCCTGTCAACGCGGCACCGGTTCCCGGACCTGGTGCGCGCCGTGGTCGAGGGCCTCGGCCTTGCGACGCGCGATTGCTACGCGGCGATGGGCGATGCGCCGGGCGAACTGCGCCTGACCGGGGGCGCCGCGCGCTCGTCGGCCTTGCGCGGCGTACTTTCAGCCGCGGTCGACGCGCCGCTGCGCGTCTCCGAACGCGAGGAGGCGGGGGCTGCTGGCGTTGCGATGATGGCGGCCGTCGCGATTGGGGCCTACCCCTCGATGGACGACTGCATCGCCGAATGGGTGACGCCGCTTCTCGGCCGACCCGAGCCGCCCGACGCGGAGCAGGCAGACCGCATGGACCGCCTCTACGGCGCCTACCGGCAGGCACGGCTGGGGCTTGTGCCCGTATGGGATACGCTCGCCGGACGCTAGCAGCATCTGCGAACCGTCGCGGGCGGCGGAACGGAACGACACGGGGTGCCGGACGCGCATCCGAAGGAGCAGGAAATGACAGAGAACACCATCTACGACCTGGTCGTCATCGGCGGCGGCATCAACGGTGCCGGGATCGCCCGCGACGCGGCCGGTCGCGGTCTGTCGGTCATCCTCTGCGAGAAGGACGATCTGGCGGAGGGCACGTCTTCGCGCTCCGGCAAGCTGGTCCATGGGGGCTTGCGCTATCTCGAATACTACGAGTTCCGTCTCGTCCGCGAAGCCCTCATCGAGCGCGAGGTGCTGCTGAATTCCGCCAGCCACATCATCTGGCCGATGCGTTTCGTGCTGCCGCACAGTCCCAACGACCGCCCGGCCTGGCTGGTTCGCCTCGGCCTGTTCCTCTACGATCACCTGGGCGGCCGCAAGCGCCTGCCCGGCACGCGCACGCTCGACCTGAGGCGCGATCCGGAAGGCGCGCCGATCCTCGACCAGTACACCAGGGGCTTCGAATATTCGGATTGCTGGGTGGACGATGCGCGCCTGGTGGTGCTCAATGCCCTCGATGCCGCCGAGAAGGGCGCCACCGTCCTGACGCGGACGGCCTGTTTCAGCGCCAAGCGCGACCAGGGCACCTGGATCGTGCAGATGCGCGACCAGACGACCGGCGAGGTCCGAACCGTCCGGGCGAAGGCGGTGATCAATGCGGCCGGCCCCTGGGTCAACGACATCGTCGGGCGCGTGGCCGGCTCCAACAGCCGGCGCAACGTCCGCCTCGTCAAGGGCAGCCACATCATCGTGCCGAAGTTCTGGAGCGGCCAGCAGGCCTATCTCGTCCAGAACCACGACAAGCGGGTGATCTTCATCAACCCCTACGAGGGCGACAAGGCGCTGATCGGCACGACCGACATCCCCTATGACGGCCAGCCGGAAGAGGTGAAGGCGGGCGAGAGCGAGATCGAGTACCTGCTCGCCGCCGTCAACCGCTACTTCAAGGAGAAGCTGCGCCGCTCCGACGTCATCGAAAGCTTTTCGGGCGTTCGCCCGCTCTTCGACGACGGCAAGGGCAACCCGTCCGCCGTCACCCGCGACTATGTCTTCGACCTCGACGAGACCGGCGGCGCGCCGCTGCTCAACGTCTTCGGCGGCAAGATCACGACCTTCCGCAAGCTTTCCGAGCACGCCCTGCAGCGGCTGGCGAAGTTCTTCCCGAAGATGGGCGGAGACTGGACGGCGGGTGCCGCGCTTCCCGGCGGCGAGATCCCGAACGCCGACTACATCGCCTTCGCCGAGACGCTGCGCCAGCGCTATCCGTGGATGCCGCGCGATCTCGTCAACCATTACGGCCGGCTTTACGGTTCGCGCACCGGAAAGGTCGTCGGCGGTGCGACGTCGGTCGCAGGCCTC
The DNA here is from genome assembly GCF_014196765.1 of Mycoplana azooxidifex. Lineage (GTDB taxonomy): Bacteria > Pseudomonadota > Alphaproteobacteria > Rhizobiales > Rhizobiaceae > Mycoplana > Mycoplana azooxidifex. The sequence continues at coordinate 17,492 of NZ_JACIEE010000007.1, read as the reverse complement.
GGCCGCCATTTCGGCGCCTCCCTCCACGAGGCCGAGGTGCGCTACCTGGTCGAGAACGAATGGGCGCGTCGTGCAGACGATATCCTGGTCCGCCGCACCAAGCAGGGCCTGCACATGAGCGAGCAGCAGAAGGCTGATTTCAGGGCCTGGTTCGAAACCGAGATCGCGCAGGCCGCGTGACGCCCGGGACCGACAGGAGAACGACATGGCCTTGACGCTTTCACTCAATACCAACCCGCTGGTGAACAGGTTTGCCGATCCCGACGACCTGATCGACACGGTTGCGCGCGACCTGAAGATCCGCGACCTGCAACTGACCCATGAGTTCATCAATCCGAGTTGGTCGGCGCCGGTGATCCGCCGCCTGACGCGACAGATGGATGCGGCCCTGCAGCGCACCGGCGTGCGGGTGACCTCCGGCATGACGGGGCCCTATGGCCGGCTGAACCATTTCGGCCACCCGGACCGCGACGTGCGGCGCTACTATGTCGACTGGTTCAAGACCTTCGCCGATATCACCGCCGATCTCGGCGGGACTTCGGTCGGCACGCAGTTCGCGATCTTCACCTACAAGGACTACGACGATCCCGCCCGCCGCGAGGACCTGACCAGGATCGCGATCGACTGCTGGGCGGAAGTGGCCGAGCACGGCAAGGCTGCCGGGCTCTCCTATGTCTTCTGGGAGCCGATGAGCATCGGGCGGGAGTTCGGCGAGACCATTTCCGCCTGCCTCGGCCTCCAGGAAAGACTGACAGCGGCGGACATGGCGATCCCGATGTGGATGATGGCCGACATCGACCACGGCGACGTCACCTCGGACAACCCGGACGACTTCGATCCCTATGCCTGGGCGCGCGCCGTGCCGAAGGTGTCGCCGATCATCCACATCAAGCAGAGCCTGATGGACAAGGGCGGGCATCGTCCCTTCACGGCGGAATTCAATGCCAGGGGCCGCATCCAGCCGGAACCGCTGCTCGCGGCCTTTGCCGAGGGCGGGGCCGCCGACAACGAGATCTGCCTGGAACTGTCGTTCAAGGAGCGCGAGCCGAACGACCGGCAGGTCTTGGAGCAGATCGCCGAGAGCGTGGCGTTCTGGGCGCCCCACATCGATGCCGGTGCAGCCGACCTGAAGGTCTAGACGACGCGCAGAGCCCAAAGCGGCTGCTCGATTTTCGGGTGCAGCGTCGTTTTCAGTCGACGTCCGGGGCCGAACAGTCCTATCAACCGCTTCGACGAAGCGGGAGGCGGGGTGCCGGGCGAAGCCCGGAGGGCACGAAGGAGCATGGATCTGAACGCCATGGAGAAGGAAGCCGGTAGCGACCAATGACGGATGCAGACGAATCACTCGCCGTGCGCGCGGCCTGGCTCCACTACGTGGCCGGGATGACCCAGGCCGAGGTCGCACGCCGGCTAGGGCTGCCGTCGGTCAAGACGCATCGCATGATCGCGCGCGCCGTGGCAGACGGCGTCGTGAAGGTGACGATCGACGGCGACATCGTCGAGTGCGTCGACCTGGAGATGAAGCTCGCCGAACGGTTCGGGCTGGCCTATTGCGAAGTGGCGCCCGATCTCGGCGAGGAGGGCATTCCGCTCAGGGCGCTCGGCCAGGCCGGCGCGGGATTCCTCAAGCGCGAGATCGAGCTGGGCGAAAACAGGGTGATCGGGCTCGGCCACGGGCGCACGCTGTCGGCCGCGGTGCATCACATGCAACGCCTTCATGCCAAGGGCCTGCATTTCGTGTCGCTGCTGGGCGGCCTGACGCGAAACTACACGGCCAATCCCTATGACGTGATGCATCGCATCGCCGAGAAGACCGGGACGCAGGCCTATGTCATGCCGGTGCCGTTCTTCGCCAACACCGCCGACGACCGCGAGGTGCTGCTGGCGCAACGCGGCGTGCGCGAGGTATTCGAGATGGCCAACAACACCGACCTGAAGTTCGTCGGCATGGGAACGGTCGATGCCGAGGCCCAACTCGTGCAGTCGGGCATGATCGAGGCCAGGGAGATCGAGGAGATCGCGGCTGCCGGCGGCGTGGGCGAAATCCTCGGCTACTTCTTCGACGGGCGCGGGCGTATCCTCGACACGACGCTGACCGCCCGCACGCTCGCCGCCTCCTTCCCGCAATCGAAGACGGACCGGCTGGTGGCGCTCGCCGGCGGGCTGGTCAAGGTCAAGGCGATCCGGGCAGTGCTCAACAGCCGCCGCCTGCATGGCCTGATCACGGACGAGCGCACTGCCCGCGCGCTTCTTGAAACGGAATGAACCGCACTTCGGACGGCGCCGGACGCCGCCTCAACATGGGACTTGAAACATGACGACTGCACCGCAATTCTGGATCGGCACCAGCTGGAAAATGAACAAGACGCTTGCCGAAGCGCGGCTCTTCGCAGAGGGCCTGCGCGCCGCCGACGGGGCACGTGATCCGCGGATCCAGCGTTTCGTCATTCCCCCGTTCACCGCGGTGCGTGAAGTCAAGGCGATGCTGGCCGACACCTCGGTCAAGGTCGGTGCGCAGAACATGCATTGGGCGGACCAGGGGGCATGGACCGGCGAGGTCTCGCCGGTGATGCTCAAGGACTGCAATCTCGATATCGTCGAACTCGGCCATTCCGAGCGCCGCGAACATTTCGGCGAGACCGACGAGACGGTGGGGCTCAAGACCGAGGCCGCCGTCCGCCACGGGCTCATTCCGCTGATCTGTATCGGCGAGACGCTGGAGGAGCGCGAGAGCGGCCGGGCCGCCGAGGTTCTCGCGCGGCAGGTGCGGGGCGCGCTTTCGAAGCTGTCGCCGGCGCAGAAGGCGGCCGAAATCCTGCTCGCCTACGAGCCCGTCTGGGCCATCGGCGAAAAGGGCATTCCGGCGACGTCCGACTATGCCGACACGCGCCATGCCGAAATCATCGCCGTTGCCGAGCAGGTGTTGGGCCGCAGGATCCCGTGCCTCTACGGCGGTTCGGTCAACCCGGGCAATTGCGAAGAACTGATCGCCTGCCCACATATCGACGGGCTATTCATCGGGCGCTCCGCCTGGAATGTCGAAGGCTATCTCGACATTCTCGGCAAGTGCGCCGCCAAACTCCAAGGAGAAAAACCATGAAACTTGCAGTAGCCGGAGACAGTGCGGGCGAAGGCCTCGCCAAGGTCCTTGCCGATCATCTGAAGGAGCGCTTCGATGTGCACGAAGTCTCGCGCACGGATGCCGGTCCCGACGCCTTCTATGCCAACCTTTCCGACCGCGTTGCCTCGGGCGTGATCGACGGCACCTATGACAGGGCCATCCTCGTCTGCGGCACTGGAATCGGGGTCTGCATTTCCGCCAACAAGGTTCCGGGCATTCGTGCGGCCCTGACCCATGACACCTATTCGGCGGAACGGGCGGCACTCTCCAACAATGCCCAGATCATCACCATGGGGTCGAGGGTGATCGGCCCGGAACTGGCCAAGGCCATCGCGGATGCCTACCTCGCCCAGACCTTCGACGAGAAGGGGCGCTCGGCCGGCAACGTCGAGGCCATCAACGCGGTCGACGCGAAGTACAACGTCCGCTGACCGGGCCATCGGCGGTGCCGCGCTTGCGCGCCGGCATCGCCGTTTCCTCAAGGAATATCGGACATCCGGCAGCACCCTTGCTGCGACAGCTCAGGCGACGTTGGCCCGGGGGCTTTCTTCTTCCGCAGACGCCTGCTCGGTGTGGCGCTGGAACAGGGCGGCGATCAGGTCGGACTGGGTGACGATGCCGACAACGCGGTTGCGCTCGTTTACGATCGGCATGTGATGGAGACCCATGTCGGCCATGGGCGGCACCAGCTTGGCGATCATCGTCTCGGGAAGCGCAGACTGCACCCGCCGCGTCATGATGTCGGCGACGATGCGCGGCGTCTTCGAACGGCCTCCGAGGACCAGGCGGACCTTGTCGCCGAATCCGAACCGCAGCTGCCCGTTTCGTCCAAGCGCGGAATTGTGCATGAAATCGGTCTGGGTGACGATGCCGACCAGTCCATCCGCTTCCGTCACGACCGGCAGCGCCTTGATCCGGTGCTCGAGCAGAAGACGCCAGGCCTCCCGCAGCGAGGTCTGCGGCGAGACCGTCGCCACGTCGCGGGACATGACCTCGCTGCAGGAGATCTCGCCCGAGCGGCGATGGTAGGCCCTTATCTGCGCCTGGTGCAGAAGCTCGTCCAGCACGTCGGAACTGATGTTGACCACCTCGTCATACTGCGCGAGCACGGCCTGGAGGTCCTCCGGCACGACGCCCAGGCGCTGCGTGGGAAGCGGATCGGCGGTGTGGTGCGGATTGGTGGCGGCTACGGGTGCAAGATGCGGATAGCGCCGCCCGGTCGCGTTGTTGAAGGCAAAGGCCACGAGCAGGATCAGGGCGGAATTGACGCCCACGGGTGTCAGGACGAACCAGTATCCGGCCTCGTGAACTGCCGGGCCGCCGAGAACGGCCGTCAATGCGACGGCACCGCTCGGCGGGTGCAGGCAGCCCATCATCATCATGGTCGCAATGGCGAGCGCCACCGCGACCGCGGCGGCGACGACCGGGTCACCGATCGCCAGTGCGCAGCTCACGCCGATGAAGGCGGCGATCATGTTTCCGCCCATAATCGACCAGGGCTGTGCGAGCGGGCTCGTGGGTGCGGCGAAAAGCAGGACCGCAGACGCCCCCATGGGAGCGATCAGCAAGGGCAGGCTCACGTCGCCGGATCCCACGGCCATCGTGCTGACGAGACCCGTCAGGAGAACGCCCACGAACGCCCCCGCAGACGATCGAAATCGTTCGTGCCGGCTGGTCGGGGCAATATTGGGGATCAGGCGCTTCAGAAAAGCACTGGCCTTGGACATGAATACTCGCAGGAAATGCACATGCGGCAGGGATTTGATCGATCAGATAGCATTTGCCTTTCCCGTGGGCATGCAAAATTGATCCAATTTGGGCAGTAAGTTCGAAAAATATGCAACGCGTCGGGCCGGTTGTGCCTGTTTCTTAGGCGACCGGCGACATAAGGGTCGGCCGCCTCGAGCAGGGCGGACGCGCGACGGCGGAGGGGCGAGCGACGCTTGGCGATAGCGCCGGGCGGCCATCGGTCCGGTCCTCAGTTGATGCGCAACCCTGTGGCATCGAAGAGGTGGGTGCCGGCCGCGTTGCCGCGGACATGGATCCGTTCTCCGACCCTGATCTCGGCTTCCCGCGGAAACTCCACGGTCAACATCCGGCTTTCGCCGATCTCGACATAGCCGTAGGTCTGGCTGCCCAGCCGTTCGACGACGGCGAGATCGCCGGTGAACCAGGCTTCCTCCGGCGGACAGCGAACGAGGTCCTCGGGCCGGATGCCGAGGGTCACGTCGGATGATGCCACCGCCGATTGAATGGGCGACGGCAAGGCAATCTGCCTGCCGGCCACGGTCAGCCTGGCCTCGCCGCCGTCGGTGCCTGTGACCTGCGCAGGCAGCGTGTTCATCGTCGGGCTGCCGATGAAGCGCGCAACGAAGAGGCTCGCCGGCCTATGATAGAGCTCCAGCGGCTTGCCGATCTGCTCGATCCTTCCCGCGTTGAGGACGACGATCCGGTCCGCAAGCGTCATCGCCTCGACTTGGTCATGGGTGACGTAGACGGTCGTCGCCTTCATGCGATTGTGGAGCTTGGCGATTTCGAGGCGCATCTCGACGCGCAGGGCGGCATCGAGGTTGGAAAGCGGTTCGTCGAAGAGGAAGGCGGAGGGTTCGCGGACGATGGCGCGTCCCATCGCCACGCGCTGGCGCTGCCCGCCGGAAAGCTGGGCCGGCCTGCGGTCGAGAAGAGGGGTGATCTTGAGGATGTCCGCTGCTTTCGAGACCCGCTCGTCGATAACCTTCTCGCTGGTGCCGCGCATCTTCAGACCGAAGGCCATGTTCTCGCGCACGCTCATGTGCGGGTAGAGCGCGTAGTCCTGGAAGACCATGGCGATGTCGCGCTCGGAGGGCGGCAGCGCGTTCACGACCTTGCCCCCGATGTCGAGAATGCCGCCGGAGATCTCCTCCAGTCCGGCGACCATGCGCAGCAGCGTCGATTTTCCGCAGCCGGAAGGGCCGACAAGAACCAGGAACTCGCCGCTCTCGATGTCGATGTCGATATCGTGGATGACGGCGAGCGAACCATATGTCTTGCGGATCTTTCTCAAGGCGATTGCGGTCACGGTTTTCTCCTCCGGCAGACATGTTGGCCCTTGACCAACATTATCGATATCAATATCAATAATGATACAAACGTCGGTTGGCAACTCCATGGAAGCTGCGATGTCCTATTTTTCGATAAGGCCGAGTGCCCGGATGAACGTTGCGAAGCCCGCCAAATCGGCGGCGGCCTTCAATGCGCTGAAGCGCGACATCATGCTCGGCGTGCTGCCGGCCGGTGCCGCGCTCACCGAGCTGGAGCTTGCTGCCCATTTCGGCTGCAGCCAGGGCACCGTTCGCGAGGCGCTGCTGCAGTTGCAGGAGGAGGGGCTCGTCCTGCGCCAGGGGCACAAGGGCACGCAGGTCTCCGAATGCACCGAAGACGAGGCCGTGGAGATGTTCCGCGTGCGCCGGCAGATCGAATGCAACGGCGTCCTGCGCGTGGTCCAGGCGCCAAGCCGCACGTTGATCGCCGACCTCAAGGAGTTGTTCGCGGAGATGCTGGACGCAGCACGGCGCGACGACGAGCTTGAAGTTGCCTCCGCGGACCGCGATTTCCATCGCCGGATTTTCCAGGATGCGCGTCTGCCGGCACTCGATCCGATCCTGCATCGCTGCCTCGTCCACAATCACCGTTTCAAGATTTCCCGTAGCACGCTGCCGCGCGACCTGGTTGCGACGGCCCAGCGCCATGCCGTGATCATCGAGGCGATAGAGAGCCGGGACCCGGTGCGCGCCGAGGAGGCGCTGCGCCACCATATCGCTACCATCGTCGATCTCGGCCCCAGCGTCTTCCCGGATCTCGTCCAATGATCGGCCAGGGCGCATTCGACGCGACGCTCTCGCCGGAAATGGCGGCCCTGATGGAGCGGCTGGCCGCTGCCGGTCCCCAACAGGATCCGACGCTGCTGCCGCCGACGGAGGGACGCGCCCTGTCGGAGGAGGGCAACCGTCGCTGGAACAGCGATCTGCCCGCAATGGCCTCTGCAACGGACTGTCGTGTCGAGGCCGACGCTGCCTTGGGGGCGCCCGGCTGCCGGATGCGCGTGCTCGTCCCTGAGGAGCGCGCTGCCGGTGCGATCCTATACGTCCATGGCGGCGGTTTCGCCTTCTGCAGCCCCGAGACGCACGAGCGCTGTGCCCGCTTGCTCGCCGCCGAGGCGGGCCTGCCGGTACTTCTGCCCGACTACAGGCTTGCGCCGGAAAATCCCTACCCGTCCGGTTTGCGGGACGTGGTGGCCTGCCTGCGCGCGGCCTTCACGGCGACGAAGGATGCCGGCGTCGTTCCGGGCCCGCTGATCGTCGCTGGCGATTCCGCCGGGGCGAATCTCGCCCTTGCAGCCCTGCTCCACGAACAGCGCGAGGCCCGGCGAACCCCGGTTGCCGGCGCTCTGCTTTTCTACGGCAACTACGCGATGGACTTTGCGTCGCCGTCCTACTCGGCGTTCGAGAACGGCCCGGGCCTGACGCGCGCCAAGATGCAGCGCTACTGGGCCTGGTATGCGGCGGCCGGAGCCGACATTTCCGGCGATCCGCTTGCCTGTCCGCTCGCTGCGAGCGACGAAGCGCTTGCGGCCCTGCCGCCGCTGCATCTGATGGCGGGAGGGGTCGACCCTCTCTTGTCCGACACGCTGAATCTGCACCAGCGCCTGCAGGCGCTCGGACGGAAGGAGACCGTCACGGTCGTGCCGGGCGTGGTGCATGGATTCCTGCAGAACACGATCGATCTCGCAGCGGCGCGGGAGGCACTTGCCGCTGCCGGGATCACAGCACGGAAGATGGCTGCCGCAACGGTCTAGCCGGCCGGAAATTCAACGGAGGAGACGATGATGAACTTCAAGAAACTCAGTATGGGCGTTGCACTCGCGGCAACGTTGTTGGCGTCCACGGCGTCCGCCGAAACGGTTCGCTTCTGGTATCATTTCGACAACCCGGAAAATCCGATGGCGGACCTCGTCGCCAAGTTCGAGGCGGCCAATCCGGGCATCACGGTCGAGGCGGAAAACGTGCCGTGGAACAGCTACTACGACACGCTCTACACCTCGCTTGTCGGCGGCAATGCGCCGGACGCGGCCATGGTCAAGCTGTTCGCCCAGCCGCGGCTGGCGGAGATGGGTGCGCTGGAACCGCTCGGCGACAAGATCGACGCCTGGCCCGGCAAGGCCGACCTGCTCGACAACCTGCTGGAGCTCAACAAGGGGCCGGACGGCCAGCAGTTCTACCTGCCGATCCAGTATGTGGTGCTCTATCTCTACTACCGCACCGACCTGTTCGAGCAGGCCGGCCTGAAGCCGCCGACCACCTGCGAGGAATTCCGCGACGCTGCGATCAAGCTGACCAAGGCGCCCGAGACCTACGGCTTCGGCCTGCGCGGCGGCAAGGGCGGATGGGACCAGTGGGGCGCATTCGTGCTGTCGCAAGGCGGCGAACTGAAGCCCGGCGGCCTGACCAACGATAAGGCGGTCGCGGCCAACCAGTGGCTGATCGACCTCTTCCAGAAGGACAAGGTCATCCCGCCGTCGGCCCCGAACGATGGCTTCCAGGAAATCACCGGCGCGTTCAAGGCCGGCACCACGGCGATGACCATCCACCACATCGGCTCGTCGAACGACATGGTCAAGGCGCTGGGCGACAAGGTTTCGGCCGTGCCGGTCCCCGAGTGCGGCGGCAACCGCTGGACTTCGTACGGCGACGAGTCGCTGGCGATCTTCTCCGCCTCCGAGGTGAAGGATGCGGCCTGGAAGTGGATCTCGTTCCTGGCCGAAGGCGAGAACAACGTCGCCTTCAACAAGGCGACGGGCCAGATGACCGTGACCAAGAGCGGCTCGGAAAACTGGAACCTGCATGAGCGCCGCTTCGTGGATGCCACCGTGCAGTCGCTGCCGTTTGCCCATGTGCTGCCGCAGACCCCGGCGACGTCGGAATTCGTCAACACCGCATGGCAGGTCGCCATGCAGCAGGCGCTGACGGGGCAGATCACCTCCCAGCAGATGATGGAGCAACTGGAAGGGCTCTTTGCGCAGTAAAAAGGCGCAGCCTCCAGCGCATCCCCCACCCGCAGCGTCAGGGCGGGTGGGGGATCGATGCCAGCCTCGTAAGGCAAGGAACTGAAATCCGATGACCGTGATCACCTCGCCCCCCGTATCTCCCGACATGGTCGCGCGCGCGCCCTGGAGCACGCGGCTGATGCCCTACATGCTACTGGCGCCGGCGGTGCTGGTGACGGTGTTCATTGTGTTCATGCCGATGGTGCAGGCGGTCGTGACCAGTTTCTACGACCTCATCCTGTGGAAGCCGAACGCCAGTCGCTTCGTCGGCTTCGGCAACTATGTGAAGCTGTTCGCCGATCCCGTCTTCTGGACGTCGCTGTGGAACACCGCGATCTGGATCGGCCTGACGGTGCCGCTGCAAATGGGGCTCGGCCTGATCACCGCGCTGCTTCTGAACCGTGAATTTCCCTGGCGCGGCCTTGCACGCGCGCTGATCATCATTCCCTGGGCGCTGCCGAGCGTCGTGATCGCGCTGATGTGGCGCTGGATCTACGACCCGAACACGGGCGTGCTCAACGACATCCTGATCTATCTCTCGATCGTGCAGAGCGCCGTTCCCTGGCTCGCCGATCCGAGCCTCGCCCTCTATGCCGTCATCGCCACGCTGACATGGCAGGGCTTTCCCTTCTTCGCGGTGATGATCCTCGCCGGCCTGCAGGGCATTCCGAGGAGCCAGTATGAGGCCGCCTCGATCGACGGCGCCAGCGCGTGGCGGCAGTTCCTGCACATCACGCTTCCCGGCATTGCGCCGGTGCTCGCGACGGCCGGGCTGCTGCGCGTCATCTGGGTCGCCAATTCCATGGACGTGATCTTCGTCATGACCGGCGGCGGCCCCGGATACTCGACCCACACGCTGCCGCTCTATGCGTTCGTCCGGGCGCGGCAGAACCTCGACTTCGGCTACGGCACCGCGATTGCCGTGACGTTCACCATCCTTCTTGGCGCGATCGTCGCCGTCTATCTGGCCCGCACCATGCGCGAGGTTGAGCGATGAACAAGCCAAGCACCGCACGCCGCATCCTGACGACGGATCTGCCCGTTCTTGCCATCGTGATCTTCGCCATGGCGCCGTTTGCCTGGATGGTCCTGACCTCGCTGACGCCGACGGCGGCCCTGAACGCGACCGGCGTATCGCTCTCGCCCGCCGGCTGGAGCCTCGACAACTACGTCCGCCTGCTGCGCCAGACGTCCTTCCTCGGCAACATGATGGACAGCCTGATCATCGCCGCCGGCACGGTCGTCCTCGGGCTGGTGGTCGCAGTGACCGCGGCCTACGCCTTCTCGCGCTTCCGGTTTGCCGGCCGCAAGCTCTTGATGCTGCAATTCCTGCTGATCAACATGTTCCCGGTCGTGCTTTTGATCCTGCCGCTGTTCGTGCTGATGAAGAATGTCGGTATCCTGGATACGCATTTCGGCCTGATCCTTGCCAACGCCACGGTGGCGATCCCCTTCGCCGTGTGGATGCTGACGAGCTATGTCGGCGCCATCCCGAAGAGCCTCGACGAGGCGGCCATGATCGACGGTTGCTCGCGGCTGAAGGCGCTGTGGCGGGTGGTGCTGCCGCTGACGATGCCCGGCATCATCTCCACCGGGATCTACATCTTCATCACCGCCTGGAACGAATATCTCTACGCGCTTACGCTCGGCGGCCGCAACGTCCGCCCGGTCACCGTCGCGATCCAGACGCTGATCGGCGAATACCAGATCGAGTGGGGGCTTCTCGCTGCCGGCGCCGTCGTCGGCGCCATGCCCGCAACCATCCTTTTCCTTCTCGTCCAGCGCCGCCTGATCGGCGGGCTCACGCAGGGTGCGGTGAAGGGCTGACATTTCCGTTGATCGCAGTTCCGGACGCAAAACCGCACCGCACTTTTGCTGGCACTGCTCTAGAAAGAGGACTGACCATGAACCCCGTCGGGTTGATCTCCATGCAATATGCGCGGCCTTTTACGGCCGAGCACTTCCCGCTGTTTTCGCAGATGCGCGAGCTCGGCTACGACTTCGTGGAACTGCTGGTGCCCGAGCCGGGCGAGCTGGACCTTGAGGATACGAAAAAGGCGCTCGACGATGCCGGTCTCTCCGTCGTGCTCGCCGCCCGCGTCAACCTGCAGCGCAACCTCTCGTCCGACGATGCGACTGCCCACCGCGCCGGCATCGACTACCTGAAATATACGGCGGACTGCGCGGCCGCACTTGGCTGCACCATCGTCGGCGGTCCGCTCACCGGCAACCCGCTGGTGTTCGCCGGCCGGCCGCCGCAGCCGGTTTCCGAAGAAGAACGCCTTGCCCGCAAGGCGCGCTGCGTCGCCGGCCTGAAGGAAGCGGGCGACCATGCGGGCAAGCTCGGCGTGATCCTTGCCGTCGAGCCGCTGAACCGCTTCGAGAGCGACGTGCTCTGCACGACGCAGCAGGCGATCGAGCTTCTGGATGCCGTCGATCATCCCGCCGTCCAGCTGATGCTCGACACCTTCCACATGCACATGGAGGAGGCCTCGATCGCCGAGGCGATCCGCCTCGGCGGCAAGCGCATCGTCCATTTCCAGGCGAACGAAAACCATCGCGGTTTCCCCGGCACGGGTGCGACCGACTGGGTCGCGGTGTTCCGGGCGCTGCACGAGATCGGCTACGAGGGTCCGGTCTCGCTCGAGCCCTTCCGCCGCAACGATGACCGTTTCGGCGTTCCCTTCGCGCAGTGGCGCCCGCCGCACGAGGACGAAAGCGCGCGGCTTTCGGCCTCTGCCGAATTCATCAAGTCCCACATCCTTTTGACGGAATATCGCCGATGACACTGAAGATTGGTTGGATCGGGTGCGGCATCCACGCTACCCAGATGCTCTTGCCCCAGCTCGTTCGCCACGACGTCGAGCTGGTGGCGCTCTGCGACATCGACGGCAAGCGCCTTGCGTCCGCCGGCCGGCAGTTCGGCGTCTCGAAGCTGACGAGCGATGCGGAGGAACTGATCGGCACCCGCGGCATCGACGCGGTCGGCATGGCGGTCGGTCCCGACCAGCATCTCGCCTTCGGCAAGATGGCGCTGGAGCGCGGGCTGCCGGTGTTCATGGAAAAGCCGCCGTCGGGGAGTGCTGCCGGTGCCCGCGAGCTGCTTGCGGCCTCGGAAAGGTCCGGCAAGCCGCTGCTCTTGGGCTTCATGAAGCGCTATTCGGCCGGCAACAAGATCGCAGCCAATATCCTGCGGTCGGGCCGCTTCGGCGACGTGCTGGGCCTGACCGGCTACTACATGACCGCGCCCGGCTATTTCGCAGGCAACGTGGACTATACCGGCTTCTTCCTGCACCATTGCGTCCACTACATGGACCTCGTCTCCTTCCTCGTCTCCCCGGTGACGAAGCTGACGGCGCGGAAGGTGGAGAAGGATCCGGGCAAGGTGCTGTTCCATATCAACTTCGACTTCGAATGCGGCGCGATCGGCACCATCGCCATGGGCACGATCCAGTCGCGCGGCGCGCCGGTGGAGCGCGTCGAGATCATGGGCGATCACCAGCGCATCGAGGTCGACAACGTCATCGAGGTCCGCTGGAACCGCAATCCGCCGTTCAAGGTGGACGATCCGCTGGCGACGCTTTCGGACACGGTCGACAGCCTGACGTGGAAGCCGAACTTCACGGCGGCTGCCAACGAGGACCCGAAAGGCTATTTCTCGCTGCTGGCCGACGTCGTTCCCGCGCTCGGCGGCGCGGAGACCGCGGCCCCCACCATCCATGACGGCGTCGTGGCGATGGAACGGCTGGAAACGCTTCGCCGCGAACTGGCACTCTGAGCGCAACAAGAAAAGGCAGGGCATGAAGACCCCCGTCATCCAGTTCGGCACCAGCCGGTTCCTGCAGGCCCATGCGGACCTGTTTCTGTCCGAGGGAACGCCCGCTGTCGCGATCACGGTCGTGCAGACTTCGGGTGATCCGGCAAGGGCAGGGCGGCTTACCGCCCTGGCTGCGTCGGAGGGTTATCCGGTGCGGATCCGCGGGCGTCAGGACGGCCGCGTGGTCGACGAAGAGCGCCGGGTCACCTCGGTCAGGCGCTGCCTGTCCATGACCGACCAGTATGAGGACGTCCAGCGCGTGTTCGTGGAGGAGGCGGACTACGTCCTCTCCAACACCGGCGACTCCGGATACGAGAGCAAGCCGGAGGACAAGCTTGCCGCCTTCTCGCCGGCGATGAGCTTTCCCGCCAAGCTTTACCATCTCCTCGCTGCCCGCCACGCCGGGGGCGGGCGTCCCCTGACCATCCTGCCGATGGAACTGATTGCCGACAACGGCAAGGTGCTGCGGGGGCTGGTCCTGGCGATCGCCGCGGCCAACAACGCGCCCGCCGGCCTGGTGCGCTATATCGGGGAGGAAACGACCTGGGCGTCGAGCCTCGTAGATCGCATAGTGTCTGCGCCGATCGAGCCGGCGGGTGCGGTGGCCGAACCCTATGCGCTGTGGGCGATCGAGCGGACGCCGGGACTGGTCGTGCCGAGCGCGCACCCCGCGATCCGGCTCGTGGACGATCTGCGGGAGATCGAGACGCTGAAGCTGCACATCCTCAATCTCGGCCATACCGCGCTGGTGGACATGTGGACCCGGCGCGGCGCGCCTGCGCAGGCGATCGTTCGCGAATTCATCGCCGTGCCCGAGGTCGAGGCCGAGCTTGGTGACATCTATCGCAGCGAGGTGCTGCCGGCGTTCGGCGCCCTTGGTCGCGGCGACGAGGCGGCGGCCTATCTTGCGACCACGCTGGAGCGGTTTGCCAATCCCTTCCTCGACCACAAGCTCTCGGACATCGCCCAGAGCCACGCCCAGAAGGTCCAGCGCCGGATCGTCGCCTTCATCGAGCTTGCCCGCGCGGCCGGCTACGAGGGCGACTTCCCGAAGCTTGCGGCGATCGTCGGCCGCGGCGGGGCTGCCTGAACCGTCGCCCGCCGCGGCCCGCTTTACGTTACCGCCAGCCGAGCGCCGGCGCGACATGCTTCAGGATCGCCTCGATGACATGGGCATTGTAGTCGACGCCCAGCTGGTTGGGGACGGTCAGAAGCAGCGTATCGGCTTCGGCCACGGCTTCGTCGGCGGCAAGCTGCTCCACCAGCCGGTCGGGCTCGGCGGCGTAGGAGCGGCCGAAGATCGCTCGCGTGTTCTCGTCGATGTGGCCGATCGAATCCTGCTCCTTGCCGCTCTGCCCGAAATAGGCACGGTCGCGATCGTCGACGAGGGCGAAGATGCTGCGGCTGACCGAGACGCGCGGCGTGCGGGCATGGCCGGCCTCCTTCCACGCCTCGCGATAGGCGCGGATCTGGGCAGCCTGCTGGACGTGGAACGGCTCGCCCGTCTCGTCGTCCTTCAAGGTCGAGCTTTGCAGGTTCATGCCGAGCTTGGCCGCCCAGACGGCCGTGGCGTTCGAGCCCGCACCCCACCAGATCCGCTCGCGCAGGCCTTCCGAATAGGGCTCCAGGCGTAGAAGGCCCGGCGGGTTGGGGAACATCGGGCGCGGGTTTGGCTTTGCGAAGCCGTTGCCCTTCAGCGCTTCGAGCAGCACCTCGGCATGATTGCGGCCCATGTCGGCGTCGGTCGCGCCGTCCTGCGGCTGATAGCCGAAGTATTTCCAGCCATCGATCACCTGCTCGGGCGAGCCGCGGCTGATGCCGAGCTGCAGCCGCCCGCCGGCAATCAGGTCCGCCGCACCCGCGTCCTCCGCCATGTAGAGCGGGTTCTCGTAGCGCATGTCGATGACCGCAGTGCCGATCTCGATCGTCTTCGTCCTGGCGCCCACGGCGGCAAGAAGCGGGAAGGGGGAGGCGAGCTGCCGGGCGAAATGGTGGACGCGGAAATAGGCGCCGTCGGCGCCGAGTTCCTCTGCGGCGACCGCGAGATCGATGGACTGCAGCAGTGCATCGCCCGCCGAGCGGGTCTGTGACTGGGGAGAGGGGGCCCAGTGGCCGAAGGAAAGGAAACCGATTTTCTTCATGATCTTGTCGTCCGGTGCTGCCTCGTCTGCGCCCTTGATGGCACAAGACGGGGCATGGCGACAGCCTTGGAAAACAGAACGCTCTGTTCAGCCAGGCGATACCTTCGGTTGCGACGCCGTCGCACGCGGTGGGAAGGCGCAACCACCGCTGGCCGGACGGTCCTCAACCGCCAAATTTTCCTAATGCGTTCTCCGGTGAACAGGCGCGCGTTAACCATTTGTTAACCGTGAATCGCGTAGGTATCGAGAACGAAAAATTAACGAAGATTTCCAACGTGTTAACAGACGCTCGCTCGATCCGTATCAAGGGCCGGTCCTTCCTGGCGCTCATGCTTTCGCCGGAACTGCCGCTCGCCGAATGGCTGGCACGCCTCGATGACCTCGCCGGTCGTTCGGCGGGCTTCTTCCTGGAGCGGCCGATCATTCTGGACGTTGCCGATCTCGACATCGACCGGCACCAGTTGAAGGCACTGCTGGACGAACTCGCCGGGCGCAACGTGCGCGTCATGGGCATCGAGGGCGGGCGGCCGTCGCTGTTCGAGCCCGGCATGCCCCCGGCGATGCGAGGCGGGCGGCCTGCCCCGGACATCGAGGTCCCGGCGGCCGAACCGGCGACAGTCGAGACCGCAAAGCCGGCCGACGTTCGCCAGGACGTGCAGATCGCAAGGGCGCCGGCATCGATGATCGTCAGGGAGCCTGTGCGTTCCGGCCAGTCGGTGATCTTTCCGGAAGGCGATGTCACCGTGATCGGATCCGTCGCCTCCGGAGCGGAAGTCATCGCCGGCGGGTCGGTGCATATCTACGGCACGCTGCGGGGCAGGGCACTGGCGGGGTCCGTCGGCAATACCGGGGCGCGGATCTTCTGCCGCCGCCTCGAGGCGGAGCTGCTGGCGATCGACGGCGTCTACAAGACCGCCGAGGACTTGGCACCTGCTCTTCGCGGCCAGGCGGTGCAGCTTTGGCTGGAAGGCGATTCGATCATGGCGGAGAGACTAAACTGAGCCGGCTGTCGGCCAGCAACAGGAGCGGGAAGATGGCGAAAGTAGTCGTGGTAACATCGGGCAAGGGCGGCGTCGGCAAGACCACGTCGAGCGCCGCGCTCGGGGCAGCGCTGGCCCAGCGCAACGAGAAGACCGTCGTCGTGGATTTCGACGTCGGCCTGCGCAACCTGGATCTCGTCATGGGCGCCGAACGCAGGGTCGTCTACGACCTCGTCAACGTGATCCAGGGCGATGCGAAACTCACCCAGGCGGTGATCCGCGACAAGCGTCTCGACACGCTCTTCCTGCTGCCCGCCTCGCAGACCCGCGACAAGGACAGCCTGACGCCGGAAGGCGTCGAACGGGTCATTAACGAGCTGAAGCAGCAGTTTGACTGGATCATCTGCGACAGCCCGGCCGGGATCGAGCGAGGCGCGACGCTGGCCATGCGCCACGCCGACGTCGCCGTGGTCGTGACCAATCCGGAAGTCTCGTCGGTCCGCGATTCCGACCGCATCATCGGCCTGCTCGACGCCAAGACGGAGAAGGCCGAGCGCGGCGAGCGGATGGAGAAGCACCTGCTGCTCACCCGCTACGATGCCCTGCGGGCCGAGCGCGGCGACATGCTGAAGGTCGATGACGTCCTGGAGATCCTGTCGATCCCCTTGCTCGGCATCGTTCCCGAAAGCATGGACGTGCTGAAGGCCTCCAACATCGGTGCGCCGGTCACGCTGGCCGACAGCCGCAGCGCACCCGCGCTCGCCTATCTCGACGCGGCCCGCCGACTTGCCGGCGAGACCGTCCCCATGACCATTCCGGGCGAGAAGCGCGGCTTTTTGGGCAAGATTTTCGGACGGAGGGCAGCATGAGCATTTTCAGCCTTTTCCGCAAGCAGACCTCCGCCCCGGTGGCGCGGGAACGCCTGCAGGTGCTTCTGGCTCACGAACGGACGTCTGTCGGACAGCCGGACCTGGTGGCGATCCTCAGGGAGGAAATCCTCGCCGTCATCGCAAAGCATGTCGAGATCGACGACGAACGCGTGAGCGTGAAGATGGACCGCGGCGAGCACGTCACCACGCTCGAGGTCGACGTCGAGATCCCGGTCACCGTGAACGTGCGCGCCGCCTGAAGGCCGGTGCAGCGATCCGCGAGGGAGGCCTCGCGGATCGGGAGCGACCGTTCGGACGACCGGAGACCGTGAAGAACCGACGTTCACAAATCGCTCTTCAAGCTTGAAGCCACCCGGCTACATATCGTGTCAAAGCCGGTTAGCAGTGCGACGTCGCCAGCCAGTTAGAAACGCGACACTGGCTCTGCCGATCAGCGCCCGAGCATGCGGCTGGTCGGGGTT
>NZ_JACIEE010000006.1 GCF_014196765.1 Mycoplana azooxidifex | reverse complement strand
TCGCGTTGCCACCGGTTGCTCACACCGCGCCAACTGGCGTATCAAAAAACGCCGAAACTCTAATCGCCTTTGGATGAAAGTTCAGTGGCAGGTCACTTCCATCATAAATCATGCCGAAAATTGACTCATTTGCCGTCTTCGAGAGGGCCGTGCCGACTAGCGGACTAAGCTTCTGATTGCCTTGACAAGCTGACCGTCAGTGAAGGGCTTTTCCAGCAAAATGCTATTTGGGACGCCGTTAGCTGCCCATTCCGAGGCACTGTCGCCCGTTATATAGATCACCACGGCATCTGGTGAATGCTCTCTCGCAGCGCGTCCTACACCCCAACCGTCTATCGTTCCAGGCATACGAATATCTGTAATAATGACGTGAAATCGTGCGGCATTTTCTTGGAGTTTTTGGATCGCCGCGTCCCCGCGGCCGACCGAGACGGACTCGATTTTCTCGCCCAGGAGAACATCTTCTACCATCATCCGAATAAGCGCTTCGTCTTCCACCAAGAGGGCGACTGTCGCAGAGGTCATTTGATAATCCGTTTGGAACAGTGGACGCGGATGGTGCTTAACGGCCGGGCCACTAGATCGTTCCGCCGCTTTGAGCCGAAAATTGCCGCTAGTCGCGCCTTGCACAAAACTGCACTCACATCCTGAACAACTGGTAAAGCACCGCTCAAGCCGTTCCCCCGTCTCGCTGTCTTCGTCCAAGACACGCACGTGCAGATATTTGGTGGCCGTTCAGTCAGTTCCACCGCACGGCGTCCTGGCGCGGCCAACTGAAGACCTTTCGCGCGCGCTCCAGCGCTTCGTCTACCTCTTCGTCCAGGATGAGGCGATCGATCATTCTGACATCTTTCCGCGATAGGTAGTTGGTGGTGGCAAAGCTTCATGCGCCTGCGCCAGTGTTTCAAGCCACGCGGCGAGATCAGCCGGAATTTCCTCGTTTCCAGCCTCTAGCGCTTCCACCCATGACAGGTGGCATTGAAGCGCCGACGCCAGATTGATGGGCGTCCATCGGATGTGTAGCAGGCATTCGGTGAAGCGGGCGGGCGTCATGGCCGGTTCCTTTTCCATCGCTGGAGCATTCTGGTCTATCCGATCTTTGTGACGGCCCCCAGTTGGCCGGCGGCGCTGCTCGGCCACAAACTAAGCAGGACGCACTTCCGGGCGCCTCAGACCCAAACGGAGCCGGCTCGTAATAGTCTGCCCCACAGTTCGGGCAGCGCGGCGGGTGGGAAACGGAGTCGGTAGTCATCGGCGCAACCTGCCATGGCGCGGCGAGGAGTCAAGCGGCTCGACGGGCACCTGAGTGGCAGGGCTTTGGGTTGGTGCGCCCGGCCCCTTGTGTTCAACTCCCCCATGGCGAATCTTAACGCGAAAATTTCAGACATTGGGCCAAAGCCCGGGCTTGTGGCGGAACTCAATCAAAGAGGCTTCGAGCGAGTCGCGGACATGATCGACATGCCGAACTTTGAAATCCTTCGTATCCCCGGTCGCACGGTCTAACGCTGCGGTTCGACGATCAGCTCTTGCACTGACAATTGGTTTGGCGAGGCCGCCGAAATGGATGTGGCGATTGTGGATGCTTTGGGCCAAACCCGCGTTTTGTGCCGCGCTGGCAGAGCCCTTGCGCTTTGCCGCTACGGTATAGAACCGAGCGTACAGAAGCCCCCGCCCTACAATCTCAAGAGCCACGCCTCAACTTTACCTTTGCCCTTGACTTCAATTGGGCCGCGCGGCTCGAAGGCGAACTGTCCCTTGAGCTGGTCATAGACCGGGCGCGTCACCTGAACAGAGTCGGGGACCCCTCCCGATTCCATCCTGCTCGCTAGGTTTACTGTGTCGCCCCACAAGTCATAAATATACTTACTCTTCCCAATAACGCCGGCGACGACTGGGCCTGTGTTGACGCCGACTCTAATCTTCATCTCGATATTGTGCTCCATGGCATGCTCACGGGCGATGTGGACCATGCGGATGGCCATACGCACCATGCGTTCGGCGTGGTTGGCCACTGGCTCGGGCAGGCCGCACACTGCCATATAGGCATCGCCCAATGTCTTGATCTTCTCGATACCGAGGTCCTGGGCGGCGGCATCGAAACGCGAGAACAGCCCGTTGAGAAACGTTACAACCTCCTGCGGCGGCATTTCCGAAGTCAGAGCCGTGAAGCCAACAATGTCGGCGAAAGCGACCGTGACCTCAGCAAAGCCGTCGGCAATCCCGGCCTCGCCACCGCGCAGGCGATTGGCAATCGGCGCTGGCAGGACGTTCAGCAGCAACTGCTCATTCTCGCGGTTCTTGTTCTCGATAACGACACTCTTTTCGCGCAAATCCTCAACCATGCCGTTGAAGGCCGAGCAGAGCTGGCCTATCTCGTCGTGCGTACGGACCGGCACGCTGGCACCGTAGTCGCCGGCTGCGAAGCGTTTTACCCCGGCAGTGAGCTCACGCAGCGGCCCAAGGAGCGCTTTCGAAAGCCAAGCGGCGGTTGCTGCCATCACCAGCAGCGCCAATCCTCCGACGACCAGTAAATCGTTGCGCAGTTGGTAGATCGGCGCGAACGCCTCAGCGCTGTCGATCTTGGCGACCAAGGCCCATTTGACCCCGGGGATCTCGAGCCGTCCCCAAGAAGCCAGTGTCGGCACCCCACGGTAGCCGACAATCTTGCCCGTACCCTCGACCCCAGCGAGGGCTGCCTGTGTGGCCTTGGTGTCGATGCGCTGATGCAGCACTGGCGTCCCATAGCGCTGGATGGCCTCTATCTCCTCGTCCGAGGTGCCGGCAATTTTCAGTTCTGCATAGTAGTTCTCGTGATTCTCATAGAAAGCCCTTGGGCCCGAGCGGACCAGGTGATCTGGCCCGACGAGATAGGCTTCGCCCGTGTCGCCAAATCCCTCCTGCCGCCAGCGACGACCGCCGGTGACAACGTTGTCGATCTCCTCGTTCGACAATTGCGCGACGAGCACTCCGATGACGACGCCCTGGTCAATCACCGGCGATGCCATGAACGCGATTGGCGCCCCGCCTGACGGTGCATACGAGGCGAAATCCTCCAGGCAGACGGCCGAGCGGTCGGGAGCTACGGCACAGCGGGCCACGGCAGCGGCGACGTTGGAACGGCGATATGGACCGATTTGGAGGGACGTGGCGAAATCCACTTCCTTCTCCACCGTGTAGATGAGGCGACCTGACTTGGGGTCGGCTACCATGAGGTCGAAGAACCCGACCGTTGCGGCTGCGGCCCGCATCGATGGATGATACAGAGCGTGAAGTCTGCTGTAGTCGCTTCCATCACCGGCATCGTCGAGAAGCTGGCGCCGCTCCACGGGGTGCGGATTGGCGACGATGTAATTGTATTGGAGATAGTAGGGCGCGGCGCCGACCGGCAGGTAGTCGGCCAAATTCGGCTCTCGGCCTAGAACGCGCTCAACGTCGGGGATGACGTTCTGTGTGTACCAGTTGCTGACCTTCTGGTGCAACTCGGACGACGTCGCTGCGCGGTCAAGCTCGTCGACTGCAATCCGGAATGTTCGTGTTGCGTCGACCACCATCTTGGAAGTGGCAAGGAGCCGCAGCTCAGCCTCGATCCTGCGGAAGTAGTCTTCGACCTGGCGCGATTTGGCCTGGCGGGTGGCCGTAAGCTGGTCGAAGACTGCCCTTTCGAGAGCGTCGCGGGCGCGGAAGTAACCCAGCACACCGGTTACCAGCACCGCAATCGCCCCCAGCAGCATAAGCGTCGTAAATACCTTTGCCGCCAAGCTCCAACGCACGCGGCGGGACGGGTCGGTTACGTTTGTAGAAGACATAAAATCAACTCTAACTGAAAACGCGAACAGCCGAGCTTCCTTATACAAGGTTACGTCTTACAAATCCTTCAATCGGCGAATGGCTACAGCCGTTCACGGTCCCAAACTGGAACCTCCGTCCAGTCGCGGAGGACGGCGTCAAGCGGATCGGTGAACTTTATCGGATCGAGGGCGAACTGCGTGGCCTCGATCCAGAGGCTCGACTTGCCGGACGACAGGAACGGTCTGCGCCGCTCGTCGCCGACATGCAGGCCTGGCTCGTCCATCACCGTGCCCGTGTCGCGACGAAGTCACCGCTCGGCGACGCCTTGGGCTACATCGCCAAATACTGGGATGGCCTGAAGCTCTTCCTGACCGATGGCCGCATCGAGATCGACAACAATAGCGTCGAGCGGACCATCCGGGCGATAGCCCTCAATCGGAAGAACGCACTCTTTGCCGGGCACGATGCCGGGGCCGAGAACTGGGCGACTATCGCCTCGCTGATCGAAACTTGCAAACTCAATGCCGTCGACCCACAAGTCTACCTGACCCGCACGCTCTCAGCCATCGTCAGAGGGCATAAGCAGAGCCAGATCGATGATCTGCTTCCCTGGAATCATCAGGCCGCGTAACGTTTGTCAGGGACAGCGATAGGCCCACCAATGTTCTTCCAATGCATTGTAGCCGCCGATTGCGCAATGGTCAGCCCCGTGAGGTCAGCCATACGCCAGCCAAGGTCACCGCCAGCCCGGCGAACATCGCGACGGTCAGAGGCTCCGAGAACAACATCCAGGCCCATAGCATTGTCACGGGTGGGCTGAGGTAGATGGCGGCGCTCACCTTGGCAACCGGGAACAGTCGAAGACTGGTATAGTAGACCGCATACGCTAGGAACGTTGCGATCAGGACTAGCCAGACCATCCCGATGGCAAAGTCTCGGGTCATCGGTGGAGCAAGGCTGCCCTGCGTCAATGCGCACAGGCCGAAGAGAACCGACCCCATCAGCGTCTGGATGCAAAGGCTCTGGTGGACCGGCATGTGTTGAGTCTTGCGTCTCCTATGCAGGACCGAGGCGACGGCGAACACCAGCATCGAACCGACCGTCAGACAGTATGCCCAGATCGGAGCGGTGCCGAAACCGAGGCTGTCGAAGGATACGATCAAGACGCCGACGACGGCAATCGCGGTGCCCAGCCATTGCCGTTGCGTCAGCCGCTCACCGAGGACGGGCTGGGAAAGGGCGGCTATGGCGAGCGGAAGAAGGTCGGCGATAAGCGCGACCAACCCGGTTGGCACTTTCTGCTCTATGGCAAGCGCGAAGCCTCCCAGATAAAGGAAGACCGCCATGATGCCGAATAGCGCCTGCTCCCTGACCGCACGCATCGATATCCTGGGTCCGATGGCCAACGCGAAGGGCAGGAGGATCAAACCCGAGAGCAAAGTCCGCCAGAAGAGCAGAAGCATGACGCTCGCCTCCTGGTTGGCATATCGAATACCGACAAACCCGGAACTCCATCCGATGATGAGAAGCGTTGCGAGCAATGGCCATAACAGTGGATGGCGACTGGCAGAGACGGAACGTAGAGAGGTGTCGGTCATTGGGGCTCTATCGCGAGGAACACGATCTACCGGTACGGGGAAAGCGCAGAAATCGCACATGACAAATATCGATGGACGCATGACATTTTTTGAATCTCTGTCATGATTTGCAAGGTTCGTGGTAGGCTCGTTCCACGGACAATAAAACGGATACGGCCATGAACGAGCTGAACAGTCGCCGCCTCGAAATCGACGCTTTGCGGGCGCTCTGCGCAATCCGCCAACATGGCGGGATTACGAAAGCATCCGCCGCACTCGGTCTCTCCCAATCAGCGGTGAGCCACAAGATCAAAAGACTTGAGGTTAGCCTAGATTGCGAGCTGCTCGGACGGAGGTCGGGAGGACCGATGTTCACAGCCGCTGGCGAAGACCTGCTGGACTACGCTGGCCGCATCCTTGGGCTGCATGACGAGGCGCTGATAAGTCTGTCCAAGACACCACTCGCGGGGAGACTTCTATTGGGGCTCACCGAAGACACTGCATGTACTGATCTCGCTCGCATTTTTGGCCGCTTCAAGCGGCTTCACCCAAATGTCGCGGTCCGAACCAAGGTCCGCATGAGCTTGGTTCTCCGCGCCATGCTGGAGCGCGGAGAACTTGATGCTGCAATCGTCCAGGTCTTCAGCCACGAGGTGCGACCGAACGACGTGGTCCTGTACAGAGAGGGCCTTCACTGGGTGAAGCATCCAGAGTTGCTGATCCGGGAGGATGAACCGATACCTTTTTTGTCGTTCGACGATGAATGCTTCTATCGACAATGGGCACTCGACGTTGGCCAGGAGAACTCAACTCTCGAAACCGTGTTCGAGTGCTCAAGCGCGGCCGGGATTGTGTCCGCCGTCAACGCGACAATGGGCGTAGCGTTGCTGAGTGACCGCCATATCCGAGGGGAGATGCAGATAATGACCGACCGCCTGCCTCTGCCTCCGTCCTTAGAATACGTTATCCGGCGGGCTCGCAAGTCGAGAAATCCAGCACTCGATAGCTTGCTCAGAGAAATTGAGAGGGACATCGGTCGTCAGGGAGGATTGGCACTGGCTGGCTGACATGACCACGTCGATAATGACCTAGAGTTACCGCGCTCATCGACGCTGAGGTTCAAAGCATCGAAACTCAAATCTCAGTCAAGGTGCGAGCGCAACACCGCTTACCGAAAGCCCCAGGCGGGGCATCTCTCTGTCGGGAGTGAGGTGTCAAAATCCTCCATCCCCTCGATGGAGAAACTTCTAAAAAACAGAAGAGTTCCGGCGCAGGATCTAGCAGGATCGTCAACTGTTGCGATAGAAGGCGACCAAGTGGTGGTCGATGTCTTCGAAGCGGTTGTAACACGAGAGCCACGTGTGGCGGGCGAATACATCTCTTTGAGCGGGGGATTCCATCACGAAGGCCATGCGAAGAGGCCTGTCCCGTCTATCGGCGCGAGCTTTTTGCAGAACGCTGTCTAGCAGCGGTGCTTCGAAGGGGTTGAAGAAGTAAAGGACGGAAGAATCAGAATAGTCGAAGTCTTCTGCTGGCTTACAATGGATCTGAACAGGCGATTTCCTTCCTCGCATTCTTTCGGAGTTCCGTTTCGCTTCATTCGCTAGCGTTGTCGAATACTCGACACCGGTAACTCGGGAGAGGCGATGCCTGGCGGCAAGACAGACTACACGTCCTTTGCCGCAGCCGACGTCAACAAAACGATCGTCATGGGATAGATCCAGACTGTCCAATAGTGACCGAATGCAGCGATAGCTGATCGTTGCATAGTATACATGTCCGACCGATTCCGCAGGCGCGGTCCCCGCTGTCCCGATGTTCAGCCACAAATCGTTGGCGCGGCCTTTCAGGCTGCGTGCCAGGCTACTCAGAAACATTGTCGCTGTCCTTCGTTTCGAGGAAGTACGACTTACGCAACGTGATCACCGTGAAGCGATCATGTCATGGTTTCTGCGCGCTCATAATTACGACATTGGGTGAAATCTGCCGCCTTAAAGGAGGCTTTCGCCACGTTGGATTGTGAGCGGAATATAAGCCGCAAGCAGAGGTTAGAGCCTAACGATTCGTTGGAACTTTTCAGTCCAACGCCAGTTCCTCGCGATCGATTGAGGAACGATCATGCGAAATGCGATGATTATCGAAGCGATTTTGATCCTGGCAACGCTAGGGGTTTTGGCGCAGGGGATCGTTTGGCTCTTGATGGCCTAATCCGCAATTATAAGGCGACACGCAGTCAGGAGGAGGGAGTGCCACTTTTCTCAAGGACTTCGCGTATTTTATACATCTGATACGCGATGTATTCGAGCGCATGGACAGCCTTGTCCATATTGTCTGCTGGCTCCAGCAGCGGCTGAAACTGCTCGTTGAATGGGGCTTTCCTCGTCATCGTGCACTCCTATCGGCTCGGGGTGCTACTCAAACGGAATAGAGGCGCACCAGTTCCCTCTGGGCTCTCAGAACTTGGTGATGAACTTGCCAGTATCCTATCGGAACAAAAAGCCGACGCACCCGTTGCTCGGCATCACTGGGACGTTGGGCCTCGCAATCGGCGTGCGGGGCGTCGCAGGGCAGAGTGCCCGGCGCGTTCTGAAACGAGCGGCCGCTCGACATCGTGGTGCGATAGGTTCCAATGAATATGATTTCGTTCCTCATGCTTTTGGGCTTCGCGCTAGCCGCCTTCGCCGCCGGCTTCACCGGCGCGGTCTTTCGTCCGGGAGAATGGTATAAACGGTTGGATAAGCCGGCGTGGCGCCCGCCGGATCAGCTCTTTGCGCCCGTCTGGACGCTTCTCTACGCGATGATCGCCCTGTCCGGGTGGCTGGTTTGGAGGGCGGGCGAATTGTCCGACGCCGCTTTGCCGCTCACCGTCTACACGCTTCAGTTGATACTAAACGCAGCCTGGTCACCGATCTTCTTTGGTCTTCATCGGGTGGACCTGGCCTTCTTTGAGATCATTCTGCTCTGGCTCTCGATCGCGGCGACCATTGTGCTGTTCTACCCGATCAGCCCAGGAGCAGCAGTACTGCTGCTGCCCTATCTGGCATGGGTAAGTTTCGCCTCGGCGCTCAACTTTGCGATCTGGCGGCGTAACCCATTTGCGGTGCGTTTCTAGAAGGGGAGTGCATTCATTTGGCGCAAGATGGATCGAGGTGAACGACCGCCCATCGATCAGTTAGATCGGCGCGCTGCGGGAACAATGGCACAGGACAGAATTCGCTCATGATACGAAAAGCGAACGTTAAGAAGCCTCAAAAAATGCCAACCTTTCCTAGCCGTCCGCCGCCGGTGTTTCACGATTGGTGATCTGACGCCGCGAGCGTGCGGTGGTTCTCGAGCCTCGCAGTCGTGAGGGGATTGTGGTCTGGACGTTACGCTGCGCCGACGAGGTCCGTCCGGAGGAATCGTACTTCGAAGGAATAACGAAGGATCCGGACGCCGAAGCTACGAAAGAGTGTTGAAGCCGAAGCGAAGTGTATAAAATAGCTAGGGGAGCACACGAGAACGGCCGGCACCGCACTCGCGGCAGCAACGCCAATGGTCGCTCATCCACTGCCACGCCGGCCGCACCCTGAAAAAATTTCCGTGGCGTGGGAACAATGCGCCTCGCAGGTTCTTGATTCTTGCCGGCCTTATAGGAGGAAAGCTATGGGGGACGTCATCACCGTCGGACTGCATGCGAGTTGGGGCGTGCCTGTGTGCATCGACACGCCCCAAAGACTCCTCAAGGTCGTGAGATGCCCTGAAGAGGCTCTTAGCGCGCTCACTCACTCCTGGCCTGACGCTGCGCGTAGCGAAACTTACTTCGCCGCCAAACGTGCATGCATCGGGGCGCTGTGCGGGAATGGCTCGCCTCATGCCGCGCGGGAGAAATTCTTGGCGGCATGCCGAGAAGCGCACATAAACTCCAGAGAAGCCCCGTCGCTCCGTTAGAGCGCAGATCGACGTTCAACCTTTCGCGACGCCTCGCTATCCGCCGTTCAGTCTCATGGGAAGCTACCAGATGGGGCGCGCAGTCGAGGGCCGGCGGAGGTAGGGATGCCAGGCAGAGTCCTCAACCTCCTGATAGCAGACCTTAGCATGTCCCGCAGTAATCATTCCGACTTGCGTGGCGGCCGCCTTCGAAAGGTCAAGCACCCTGCCGCGTACAAACGGTCCGCGGTCATTGATCCGCACAACGACGCTGCGGCCGTTGATCGGGTTGGTGACTTCGATCTTTGTGCCCAGCTTCATTGTCTTGTGAGCGGCCGTCAGTTGTGTGGGATCCATCCATTCGCCGGAGGCCGTTTTCGAGGTCAACGCGTACCAGGAGGCGCCACCACAGCCGTGGTAGGCGTCGGAGGCGCCTGGGTGAAACACAAACGCAGCGGCAAGGACTGCCATACAAGACCTGAACATCTCCTTATCCTCCATGGTTGTTCAGGAAACGCTAATAATAAGCCTGTGTTCCGCTAGGTTCTCGGTGGGTGCTTGTGATGGACCTGCCGATCTCAAATGTTTGCCTTGTCGGGTGCGATCCGTATAGTCGCCTCGCAATCAAGGAGAAGAACGCTATGGTACGTCAAATCGGTATTGCATTGGTCGCAGCAGCACTCGTCGCAGGATGCGCATCGTCTGAGCAAGACAGGCGAGCCGGAACGGGAGCCTTGGTCGGAGCCGCCGGTGGTGCGCTCGTAGGGCAGGCGGTCGGCCGCAATACCAAAAGCACCATTGTGGGCGCTGGCGTAGGTGCGCTTGCAGGCGCGGCAGTTGGAACCGCAACGACGCCGGCCGGGTCACGCAACGGCGACCTGTGCCGCTATCAGGATTCGCAGGGACGTATCTATACCGCCCCGTGCCAGTGAACCGAATCTAGCCCCACCACGCCCACACGGCCATGCCGTTCAGCAGCGCCGCTGCGAACATCGAGAAGATCGTCGGCCGCCAGAAAGCCAGGCCGGCCGAGATGATGGCGAGGAAGGAGAGGGCGGTGGTCATCTAGCGGCCTGGACCGTCCCCCATTTGATATGCCGACGAGAGAAGGCAAGCGGATCAGACCACCATTCCAGGCAGCGCCAAGGATCTGGCACAGGCAATGTGTTGATCGCGGCGATAAGCGGAGCCTGCGGAACTTGGGTGTATCGTCGGCTCATGCTATCGACCGCGTGGCCCAGGATCTGATCCTTTATATGCGGGTGGATCCCATTGACAACAAGCTGCGTCGAAACCGTGTGCCGCGCCGTGTAAGGCGAGATGTCTGTTAGGAGCACTCCTCGCTTCGCCAGGCGCCGCCTTGCTCCGGTCATCGCGTTGCTCAACTGGCCGCCGCTACTTTCCATGAGGGAGTATGGGCGGCCTTTGAAAGTACGAAACAATTGCTGCCACTTGTCCCGCCTCTTCAACAGGGATGCGAAGAGGGGGACGAGGAATTCGTGCATCGGAACGCCTCTCGGCTCGCCCGTCTTTGTGTTGTGCAGCACAATCCAACGTTGATCTAGGTTGACGTCACCCGCTTCTAACGTAAAGAGCTCGATCGGCCTCATCCCGGTATAGAAAAGCGCCGTCATCACCATTGCAGGTGCTGGCGAAAGATTGGCAACAAATTGGGCTGCGTGTGCGTAGTCCACAGGGCGGTCGCCGCTTCTCGTGCGGGTCTTCCGGTAGGCAGTTCCCTTCGCCTTGCGTGGCCTTTGCCATAGCCTGACGGGCGCCCATACGTTGCGCGCCGCATGATTCCAGACGGCGATAAATGGGGTATGGCATTGGCGGTTGATTGTTCCTGCCGAGCACTGAGGGTAGAGCTTCCGGGCAGCGGCATCCAAATCGGCTTGGTGAAGATCACGCAATCGCTTGGTTCCAAACGCTGCCATAAGCGGCTGGAGAAATCGTTCGGAACCTCCGCTGCTCAGATAAGCCTCTGCAGCCTGATGAAAGGTGACGGTGTGCTTTTTCCCGAAGATGCTTTCGTCGAGCAGTTCCTGCTCCCGCAGTATGCGGATCGTTTCCGCCGCTTCCTGGTTATCGGTCTTGGTGCTCTCATAGACTGAGATGCCGCGGACACTTCCGCGGAGCCACCAGTTGGGGGAGTCCGACCTGCGATAGAGTTTGAGGCCCATATCCCACCTCCTGAAAAGACAGACAAAGTCGCGGCCGGCACGAATGCCGACGGCGGGGTCAAGTTCTCCTCAGTGTGGTGGAATGCATGCGGTTTGGTGGGCCGCTGTTGAAAGCTATTGGAGCGTGGCGGAGCAGTCAAGGCGCATCAATGCACCGCCGGCGGGTCATCGTCCTCCAAGAATGACCGAATGCCGTCGCGGGCGACCGTGGCCAGGAATTCGTCGAACGCTTCGCGATCGGTCGCGAATCCGTCCTCCCACTCGAAAACGTCCTCGTTCTGCGTGATCACCTCGAGCCGCCAGTCATTGTTGGTGCCGGCCGGACGGAAGATGTCGACGAGGACGGTGATGTCGTCATCCGTGAACTCGCCGGAAAGTTCGGAGTGTTCGTTCTTTGGCTTTTTGGGCATTAGGTCTTTCCGTTGGATATGGAGGCCGGCGCCGCGGCATTGCCAGCCTGTCGGTCGCGGAGGCGGACGCCGGGGCCGCCGTCGCCGTTGTAGGGGCCGTCGAGGAACAGGACGCCGGCTTCCTTTAGGGTATCGACGATCTTTTGGGCGGTATCCAAGCGTCCACCAAGATCGCCGCCGGATGCTTCAAGGCGCTTTATCGTCGGCTCAGACACTCCTGACCGCTGCGCCAAATCGGCCTGCGACCAGTCGAGCATTGCTCTCGCAGCTTTAATCTGTCTGATTGATACTTTTGGTATTGACATCTTCGACCCTTCCTTGATACCAATAGTATCACAGAAGACGATGAGCGCAACGAGGTACCCGAAATGACGCAAAACGTGGTGAATGAAAAGTTACCGACCGGTCTCGCTGAGGCATACCTTCAGTGGCTTCACATGGAAGCCCGCATCCTGCGCATCGAGCTCTACGGCGAAAACTACGCCGACAAGGAACTCACGCCCTGCGGCACCTTCACGCACAGCTACCATTTCGGTGATCGCGATTGGCGCTCGCACCCCCAGCCCTCGACACGCGCTGCCGTAGTGCTGCGATCGGTGGGAGCGGACATCCCCGGTTATAGCACGGCGTATGATCGCTGGCGCGCTGCGGTAGCCGCCTTGGACGAAGCGGACGAAGCGAGTCGCGGTGATGCTGATCTGGATGAGTTCTATTATGGTCCGGCCCACGAACTGAAAAAAGCCGAAGCCCTGGATGCCGTAGACATTAAGGACGCGATGCTCCGTATCGCAGGCGCGATTTACTGGATTACGGATGGCGACGACGCCAAGGCAGCGGAAAGCCTGCTGCTGCGTGCTCTGCGCGGTCTGGCGACCATGGCGGGCGCTGATAGAGAGGCCATGCGCCTAAACTTTTATGCCCCAGCGAAGAGGGAGGCTGCTACACGACGTGCCGCGGCGGCGTGAAGGACCCATGATCCTTTCGGCCCGCTGGCGCAACGGATAGCGCAGAGGATTTCTAGCCTTCAGGTTCCCGGTTCGAGTCCGGGGCGGGCCTCCACCTTACCAATGCCCGGCGCGGTCACCACCTGCGCCCACACCAGCAGCGCGCCGGGCGGCTTTACCTACTTCCCGCCACCACAGTGCCGCGCCGGCCCGAGGCCGCCTCGCCCTGTCACCATGAAATTGAAGCCGCTTTCCGTGCTATCGCTTCACCCCGCGGGGCGCCCCTCCCATTTGCCCCACTCGGTATCTCGCTCGGTTCCTGCAACGTACCTACTTGAAAGTGCGCCCGACTTGGCTCCAGCATAAGGAATCGTTGATGGGGGCGAATCGTGAGCAAGAGGCATAATTCTCGACAGAGTTTCTATTGGTCGGCGTTCATTGCATACGCTAAAGCCACTTGGTGGCTAGTAGCGCTTGTTCTTTTCATTTTGCTCGACGCTCCCCAACTCGCACAAATGATCGGCATAGAGACAGGCGCATATAGGTGGTTGTCAGCCATCGGCTGGGTCAAAGATGTCGTTATTGCATTGACCGTGTGGGCTGCGGGTTTTCTGGCTTGCTTGAAAATGCTAGCCGCCACTGGCTCCTTCCGCGTGGGGAAGAAGGCGTGGCTTAGACCCCTGGCCCGAGCCGCCGAAGAGCTCTCGATCAAGAATTATGTCACTTCGGAGGGAGGAGTAAGTAGCTTCGCCTTTTCCCTCGGGGTGCAGCACTTAGGTCCCGGGATCACCAATGTGGAGGTGTTTGTCGATCGGATAAACGGCGAAGATCTGTCGCCTCCGCTCCCGCTTCAAAAACGGGACAGAATATCGGCTTACGGCACGGGCGATATCGAAGTCTTCAACGTGGCCTCCGCCTGGGTTCGTCGTCCGATGTCGCCAAAAGATACCGCAATGGCGGAAAAGGCGCCCTTCGATCAGTTTCGAGGGTTGTTGGAGCGAGGCCTCTTGTTGGAAACGGAGCCGACGTATCGAGATCAAAAGCTCAATTTCCCCAATCTGATTGATTTGACACTCGATTTTCGAATCGAAAGTGCAAACTCGCCGATTGTGAATTCAGCGATTTTGATCAGGGTCCAACCAAGGGCGACCACGGAGATTGTCGAAAGTCTTTGAACCGAGCTTTCGCTGGGCGAATGCATCAGGCGCCAT
Organism: Mycoplana azooxidifex; assembly: GCF_014196765.1. Taxonomy (GTDB): domain Bacteria; phylum Pseudomonadota; class Alphaproteobacteria; order Rhizobiales; family Rhizobiaceae; genus Mycoplana; species Mycoplana azooxidifex. The sequence goes on along the minus strand of NZ_JACIEE010000006.1, from coordinate 453,857 downwards.
GCGGTGTGGCTACAATATGGCTATAAATTTTGTAGCCAGATCAAACAGTGGTAGCTAACTGTTTGTTTTTAATGGTCGGAGCGGCGGGATTCGAACCCACGACCCCTTGACCCCCAGTCAAGTGCGCTACCGGGCTGCGCTACGCTCCGAACCGAGGAAAGCCCTATATTCTCGGGCATTTGGATGCAAGGTCAAAAATGCGCGGTCAATCGAAAAAAGAACAGATGGCGGGGAAAGGCAGGGTAGGGGACAGAAAGCCCCACGGATGTTCTCAGAATGTTTCATGGCTAGTGCGCTGAAGGGTGATGATCTCGGAGAGCCGCAAAGTAGGCCACGCGTACAAAAAGCCATGCGTACAATTGGATAACCGAACGGCTAGCCAGCATAATTGCTCTAAGTGCCAAATGTTTGCTAGTCGCCTCGAAGCCATAGCCATTACTGCCTGGGCGTGCAAGTTCGAGACAGACGTGTGGTTCCTTGTCGCCAATACCTTGGCTATAGTTCTCCGCCGAACGACCGATTTCCCACCAAGAATGATGTTCTTTTACTCGTACGCGTTGCCTCGGTGAATCTTGCGATCGCCAAGAGACTCAGATCTTGTAGCACGCAAAGGTCCGTCAATCCTCTTAAGGCAATTTGATTGTTCAAGCTGGAAATTGGAACACCCTCCCTGGAACGAGCATCCGATGCGGCCATCCTTGAATATTTGAAGTTGGCGACTGAGTTTCTGGGTACGATCGCGTGGCCGATTGCGGCAGTAACTATTGTACTCATTTTCAGAGAACAGTTAGTCAGCCTCACTCAACGGGTGAAACAATTCAGTGCCCCCGGGGGGATAAATGCCACATTTGAGAACGAACTGGAGAAAACCCGCGAATTGGCAGGCTCGTCGCCTGACCTAGCAGCGGAGGCTGACGCTTCCCCTCAAGCCGAAATATCATCTCCGGATCTAGCTCAAATCTACCCTGAGGCAGCAATTCTGCAGTCTTATCACGAGATTGAGAAGCTCTTGCGAAGAGTAAGTCCAGAGAAAGGCGTCACGGCTAGCGGGCTACTGAACGCCTTAAATCGTTTACAGATTATCGGCGCCGATGTCCGTGATCTTTTCGATCAGATCAGACGAACTAGAAACGCCGCAGTACATAGCGAGCGGCCAATAACAACCGGCGAAGCTTTGGAGTTTCAAGCTCTGGCTCAGCTATTTATTCACGCCATCAATAAAGCTGTACCAGCAATAAATTCCAATCGCGAACAGCTGCAAGAGATGCTCGTTAATCCGAAATCAATGCGCTTCTAAACTGGTTTTGTCGACTGCCCAGGTGTCAGGAACCAACTAAAGACTATAGCGCCGGCATTGGGGTTGTTTGGAAGGCTTGTCGTAGACCTTCAGCTCCGGAACCTGACAGCGCGCATCCTAGCCGCTCCCAGCCCATCCCCCTACTTCGCCCACTGCCTATACACCGCCTCCGTCTCCGCGATCATCCGCGGCAAACCGTAGTCGCCTTGTTTCCGAGCCGCTTCGGTCTCATAGCGGGCGAGGCGCTTGGGGTCGGAGGCCTTGATCATGGCGCGGGCGAACTGGGCGGGGTCGTCGACATTGGCGACGAGGATGCCGTTGCGGCCGTCCTCGAGCACCGTCGAGGCGCCGCCGACCTCGGTCAGAACCAGCGGCTTGCCGGCCGCCGCCGCCTCCAGCATCACATAGGACATCGCCTCGTAGCGGCTCGGCATCGCCAGCACGTCGATGGCGTCCATCGCCTGGCGTCCGGTGTAGTGCATGGTCAGCCGGATGCGGTCGGCAGCGGGACTTTTTGCGATCCTCGCGCGCACCTGCCGCTCGAGCTCGCCCGAGCCGACCATCAGCAGGTATGCGTGCGGCAGCGTGCGGGCGGCGACGGTGAAGGCGTCGATCAGGCGCTCGGGCGCCTTCTGCGTCGAGAGCCTGCCGACGAAGCCGAAAACGAGCGCGTTGTCGGGCAGGGCGAGTTCGGCGCGGATGCGCCGGCGCAGGCCATGGGCGGGCTCCTCGACGCCGTTGACGATGATCGAGAGCTTCCTGCGCGGCATGCCGAGTGCGCGCGCATGGGCGTATTCGTCCGCGGAGACGCAGATCAACTGGTCGGTCAGGAAGCGGGCGAGGCAGCGCTCGATCAGGCCGTAGACGAAGTATCCGGCAGGTCCCAGGCCCGGGTCCATGGTGCGGAAGGCATGCGGGGTGTAGATCCGCGGCACGTGCGGGCCGGGCAGGCGGATGCGCGTCAGCGCGCCGGCCTTGGAGCTGTGGCCATGAACGGCATCGAACGGCCCGTGCTCGCGCATCAGGCCGCGCAGGCGCCGCCAGGCGCCGAGGTCGGAGGGGCCGGGCGCGCGCTTCATGTCCACGGAATGTACCCCGTCGAGCCCGATCGAGAGCAATTCGCCGACGAAGCGTTCCTCGGCCCGAAGCGGCGAATAGGCGGCGTGGACGATGTGCCCGCGCTGCTTCATGCCGCGGCAGAGGTCGAGGAAATGGCGGCCGGAGCCGCCGCCGCTCGGTTCCAGCACCTGCATCAGGCGCAGGGGGCGCGTAGCCCGGTCGCTGGGCCTCTTCATGACGCGCGCCCTTCCGCGCCGAACCGCCGTCCGTGGCGATGCTCGAGCGCAAGGCAGCCCCAGATGATGCCGACGATCAGGTAGAAGTGGCGCCAGTGGTCGGTATCGATGACGAAGCCGATGGCGGTATGCCCGACGAAGGCGATGTAGGCGATCATCAGGTAGGGCTGCCACGGCCGGTTGAGCAGCATGTTGCGAAACCCGGCCCACAGCGTCCACAGAACCAGCGCCAGGTAGGACAGGAAACCGAGCCAGCCGTAGCTCGTCAGCGATTTCAGCCAGATATTGTGCTCGTCCTCGGGAAAGATCGTGCTGAACACCATCGGGCCGATGCCGAGCGGATGCTCCATCGACATCAGGAAGCCGAGCCTGTGCCGGTCGAAGCGGCCGAGATGGCCGCCGTCATAGTCCTGCACGAGCTGGGTGCGGCTGGAGAACAGATCGGCGATCTGCGGGACCTGCAGCGCCACCACGAGGGCGAGCGCCATCACGCCGACCGCGGCGATGCTCAGCGTCAGGATCTTCAGACGGAAGGCGCCGGTGCGCTCCTTCAGCAGCATCACGAACACCATCGCGCAGGCCGAGAACAGGAACAGCGCCCAAGCCGCGCGCGAAAACGACAGGAAAAGCCCGAGCGCGATCACCAGCAGGCCGGCGACGTTCAGCGGCGCCTGGCGCAGCGGCTTCGCGAGCAGACCGTGCATCAGGTAGAGGGCAGGGGCCACCAGGAAGGGGCCGAACACGTTGGGATCCTGGAACGCGCCCTTGGCGCGGTCGTAGAGCGTGAAGGCCTCGCTGCCGGGAAAGGCGTTGAAATAGCCGAGGATGCCGAGCAGGGCGGTGATCAGCGCGCTTGCGACCCAGGCGCGGAAGATCAGCTGCAGCCGCTGCGGCTTCGCCTCGATGATGGCGGCGAAGAAGACGGCCGAGAGCGCCAGGAACAGCGACACGGCCACGTACATCGGCCCGCCCGCCATGTCCTGCATGACGGTGAGCGACAGCATGCCGCCGACGTTGAAGGTGAGGTAGAGCGCCAGAAGGGGCGCGACGCTGCGCGAGATGCGCAGGCCGAGGATGGACCAGACGCCGATCAGCCCGACCATGAACAGCTCGTAAGGCGCCGGCTCGGAAATCACGAAGCCCGACAGGAACACCCCGAACGTCACCAGCGTCGACGCGATCATGCCAACGGTCGCAAGCTGCGGCCGCATCGGTTGGCGCATCGGGATCGCGGCGGTACTCAATATGCGTTTTCCGTATTGAGCAGGCGGATGGGCGTCAAAAACAGGATCTTCAGGTCGAACAGCAGCGACCAGTTCTCGATGTAGTAGAGGTCGAATTCGGTGCGGTAGCGGATCTTGTCGTCATGGTCGATCTCGCCGCGCCAGCCGTTGATCTGTGCCCAGCCGGTGACGCCGGGCTTGACCCGGTGGCGGGCGAAATAGCCCTCGACCACGTCGACATACTTGCGGTCGTGCGACTGCGCCTGGATCGCGTGCGGGCGCGGGCCGACGAGCGACAGCTCGCCCTTGAGCACGTTGAAGAACTGCGGCAGCTCGTCGATCGAGGTCTTGCGGATGAAGCGCCCGACCGGGGTGACGCGCGGGTCGCCCTTGGTGACGGCGGACTTCGCCGTCGGATCGGACATGTTGGTGTACATCGAGCGGAACTTGTAGACCTCGATTACCTCGTTGTTGAAGCCGTGGCGCTTCTGCTTGAAGATGATCGGCCCCCTGGAGGTGAATTTCACCGCCAGCGCCGCCCCGATCATCACCGGCCACAGGACGAGCAGCGCCACCACGCTGAAGACGATGTCGAAGATGCGCTTGGCGACCTTGTCCCAGTCGGCGATCGGCTTGTCGAAGATGTCGAGCATGTGCACCGCGCCGACCTGCGAATAGCTGCGCGGTCGGAAGCGCAGGCCATTCGCGTGCGCCGCCAGGCGGATGTCGACCGGCAGCACCCAGAGCTTGCGCAGCAGCGACAGGATGCGGGCCTCGGCCGAAAGCGGCAGCGAGATGATCAGCATGTCGATGCGGGCGAGGCGCGCGAACTCGACCAGCTCGGCGATCGTCCCGAGCTTGGGGTAGCCAGCCACGACCGACGGCGACCGGCGCTCGTCGCGGTCGTCGAAGATGCCGCAGATGCGGATGTCGTTCTCCGGCTGGCGTTCGAGCGCACGGATCAGTTCCTTGGCCGGCTCCCCGCCGCCGGCGATCACCGCACGGCGCTCCATCGTGCCGTTGCGGGCCCAGCGCCGGATCGAATAGGCGATCATCTGCCGCTCGGCGACGAGGTACAGCGCGCCGAGGACGAACCACAGCACGAACCAGACGCGGGACGTCGTCTCCGCCGTCTTGAAGAAGAACAGCGCCAGCGCCATGGCCGCGAAGGCAACCGTCCAGGCGCCGATAAGCCGCGGGATCATCCGCCAGGCGGCACGCAGCGACGGGATCTGGTAGGCGTCGACGAGATGCAGCAGGAGAACCCCGAGCGCCGAGCCGCCGGCGACCACGCCGACGTAGAACAGCACCAGGTCCTTCGGCGGCGCCACGTAGAAGGTGGTGATCGCATAGCCGATCAGAAACAGGACACTGAACTCCAGAAGCCGCAGCAGTCCGGTGATCATGTTCGGCGAATAGCTTTCGGCCCGGAATTGCAGCGCGATCTGCTGGGCCAGCGCATTCAGCTCGACCGTCTTGCCGCCGTCCTCCTGGTCGGGCTGCGCGCCTTGGGCAATCGTGCGCACCTCCGACACCTTGCGCCGGATCTGCTCGGGATCGAAGGCTTCTGGCTTGTCGATATGGTTCATGGCTCCACCCGGGACGTTAATCTCGACCGGATACCACAGAGCTCCTAAGAAACGCTTACGCGAGTTGTGACGATACGGTACAACCGGCGCTTTGTCCCGCGGGCGGCAGCAGGTCGCGGTAGAGCGTCATCGTCGTGGCGGCCATCACCGAGGCCGAGAAGGTGGCCTTGAAGCGCTCGGCGTCGGGCATGGCCTGGCAGCGCCATTTCGGCTCGGTGACGGATAGCGCCATGCAGGCGGCGAGTGCGTCGGCATCCGCGGGCGCAGCGAGCGCGATGCTGTCCTCACCCAGCACCTCGGGAATGCCGCCGACGCGGCTGGCAATCACGGGCACGTCTGCCGCCAGCGCCTCCAGCACGATGTAGGGCATCGCCTCGGCGCGGGAGGGGACGACGACGGCATGCGTCATGGCAAAGGCGTCGCGCGCCTTCATCGCCGGCATCATGGCGATGCGCCGGCCCAGTCCGAGCTGCAGCATGGTACGCTCGTATTTCTCCTCGTCCGGCCCGTCGCCGATCATCAGCGCCGACAGCGGCCGGCCGACCCGGCGCTCCGCCCGCGCGAACGCGTCGATGAACACGTCCGGTCCCTTGAGGTCGCGCAGCATGCCGATATAGAGGAAATCTGCCGCATCTTCCTGGGGATAGACCGTGTCGAAGTCGCGGTCGCTGATGCCGTTGTAGATGCGCTCGCTGCGGCAGCGCGGCTTGCCGACCTTGGCGATGTAGGTGTCGCGCTCGAAATCGCACACGAAGACGATGGCATCGGTGAAGAGCTCGAACAGGCGCTCGAGGCGGAACACCGTCCTTCCCGCAATCGTGGAGCGGGTGAAGTGGAGGCTGCCGCCGTGCGGGGAATAGAGGCGGGCTACGCGATACCTGTTGACCCGCAACACTGAGCCGATGAGCCTGGCTATGGCGCCGCCCTTGGCGCCATGACCATGAAGCACATCCGGCCGCAAGTTTCTGATTTCACGATAGCTGCCCCATAGCGCGCGCAGGTCGCTCGGGCTGATCGAGCGGCGGATGGGCAGCCGGAAGATCCCCAGCGAGAGGAAGGGGCGGATCTCGTCGAACAGCGCATCCTCGTAGGTTCCGCCGGTGCTGCTGTCGCAGACGATGCCGACCTCGTGGCCAAGGCGCGCATGATACTCCGCGAGATCCCGTACGTGACGGAAGATCCCGCCGATCGGAGACCGGAAGCAATGGATGATGCGCAACGGTCCCTGGTCAGCCATCGGGGTCAGAACAGGCGTTCGCGGACGTAGATGGTGTCGCCGGCCAGGATGGGTTCAGCGATCGATATGCGCCCGGTGATGACCCGACCGTTCACCTTGCGGGTCACGTCGACGTTCGACTGGTTCGCCCGCGGCGAGAAGCCGCCTGCAACCGCGATCGCGTTCTGCACCGTCATGCCGGCCACGTAGCTGTACTGCCCTGCCTGGCCGACCTCGCCCATGAGGTAGATCGAGCGGTAGTTGGCCACCTCGATCGATACGTCCGGATCGCGCAGGTAGCCCTGCCGCAACTTGCCGGCGATGATGCTTTCCATCTCCTGGATCGTCTTGCCGCGGGCGGGGACCGAGCCGACCAGCGGGAAGGCGATATAGCCGGCCTGGTCCACGAGATAGGTGTTGCTGAGGCTCTGCTGCTCGAACACGGTCACGCGCAGGCGGTCGCCGCTGTCGAGACGGTAGGGCTGTATCGTCGCTTCCTGAAACGACTTCGGCGCGGGGCGATAGCCACTGCAGCCGGTCATGGCGGCCATCGCAATGGCGGCGACCGCGATCGTAGCACCTCTGGTTGTCCTTGCGAATGTCATTCGCTCTGCCTGTCGGGAGTGGTTCCTGTCTGCAGACGTTATTGTCCCGTTAGGGTTAATGGCCGGTAAATGTTGCAACGCGTGGATGCGATTTCGTGTGCCCGGCGATGGGTCATGCGCATGCAGAGTTGTATGGGGAGCGCCATTAACGCTTGGGTTACCATGATTGTTTACCGTGCGAACAAACTGCGCGTTCACGGAGTATGCAGATGTCAGGCGGATATGGGGCACAGGACGACGTCGATATCGACCTCGGCGGGCTGGTCCGTGCGATCTGGAACAGGCGGCGGCGGGTCCTCTTTGCCACCGTCGTGTCCGCCGGCCTGGCGTTTGCCGTCGCCAGCATGATCGCGCCCACCTTCAGCAGCGAGACGCGCCTGCTGATCGAGGCGCGCGAGCCGGCCTATACGACGGGCATCGACCGCAGCGCCGTGCGCGAGCCGGCGTTCGACGAACTCGACGTCGTCAGCCAGGTGCAGCTGTTGAAGTCGGTCGACCTGATCAAGCAGGTCGCCCGCAACATGAAGCTCTACGAACTCCCCGAATTCGATCCCGCCGCCAATCCGTCCGCGATCTCCGATATCCTGGTCGCCTTCGGGCTCAAGAAGAACCCGCTCGATCTTCCCCCGGAGGAGCGGGTGCTCAAGGAGTTCGAGGAGAAGCTCGTGGTCTACCAGGTGGAGAAGTCGCGCGTGGTCGCGATCCAGTTCACCTCCAGGGACCCGCAGCTCGCGGCCGCCATTCCGAACGAGATGGCAAAGGTCTATCTGACGCTGCAGAGCGGGGCGAAGCTCGATACCAACTCCGAGGCGAGCCGCTGGCTCGAACCCGAGATCGCCAACCTGCGCGAAAAGGTGCGCGAGGCGGAAGAAAAGGTCGCGCAGTACCGCTCCCGGTCCGATCTCCTGCCGACCGGGGAGAACGCCACCTTCGCCGTCAAACAGCTGAACGACGTATCGGGCGAGCTCGCTCGTGTGCGGACCGAGAAGGCGACGGCCGAGGCGAGGGCGGAAGGCGTGCGCGCCGTGCTGAAGAGCGGCGGCGCACCCGATACGTTGAGCGATGTCGTCGGCTCGCAGATGATCCAGCGGCTGAAGGAGAGCGAGGCGCAGATCCAGGGGCAGCTCTCCGATCTTTCGACGAGCCTGCTCGACCAGCATCCGCGCCTGAAGGGCCTGCGGTCCCAGCTTGTCGGCATCCGTGCACAGATCACCGCCGAAACCTCGAAGATCCTGGCCAGCCTGGAAAACGATGCGAGGGTTGCTCGCCTGCGCGAGCAGCAGCTCGTCCAGCAGCTCAACGTGGTCAAGGTCGATTCCGCCCGCGCCGGCGAGGACGAGGTGGGGCTGAAGGCGCTGGAGCGCGAGGCCACGGCCCAGCGGCAGCTTCTGGAGACCTATCTCGCCCGTTACCGCGAGGCGACATCCCGCTCCGATGCCAATTCCACCCCCGCCGACGCGCGGGTCATTTCCGCAGCCGTGCCGCCGACCGAGCGCCAGTTCCCCAAGGTCCTGCCGATCACCATCGTCGGCGGGCTCGCGGGATTCCTTATCTCTGCGGTGACGATCCTGCTCGCCGAACTCTTCAGCGGCCGTGGGTTGCGGGCCGTCTCGCCCGGAAATCCGGCGCCGGATGGCGATTTCACGGAAGAGGACGAGGCCGAGCGCCGGCCGGTCGCCCGCGCCGATGTGGCGGCGGCGCGGCCCACTGTAGCCGAAGCGGACATCGCCGCCCGCGCCCATGCCCAGGCGTCGGACAACCGATCCGTTCTGGCCGCGCATGACGCCGAAGACGAGGACAACGCGAAACCCCTGGTAGCCCCGCTCGGCGTGGTCGCCGACGCCAGCGACAACAGCGACGAAGAGGACGACTTCACCGTCGCCGCCGTGGCGCGGCACATGACTGAGAACGATGTCGCCGTCGCAATCGCCGTATCGCCGTCCGGCGACACGGGGTCGGCCGCGACCGTGGCACTGGCCCGCGCCATCTCGGACAGGGGCCGCAAGACAGTGCTGGTCGACCTCACCGGTTCGGCCAGCCCGACGCGGCTGATGGCGGGAACGACGCGTCTGCCGGGGGTGACGGATCTGCTCGTCGGCGACGCGGCCTTCGCCGATATCCTACATGGCGACGAGGCCTCCGGCGCCCACGTCGTCGCGCGCGGCAATGCCGACATCAAGCGTGCGATGCGCGGCATCGACCGATTGTCGATGATCATCGATGCGCTTTCGGATGCCTACGACACCGTCATCGTCGAATGCGGCCCGGCGGACGTCGCCGGCGTGCACCGGCTGACACCATCGGGGCAGGCCGAGATCATCCTCTCCATTCCGGGGGCGGACGAGGATCGCGTCGTCGACACGATCGGCAGGTTCGCCGACGCCGGCTACAGCGAGATCGTGCTGATGACCGGGACCGGCACCCCGCCGCGCTCCGGCCGGCGTGCGGCCTGAACCGGCTCCCGCCGGCGTTATTCGCTGTCGGCGGCCGGCTGGACGAACTCGGTCTTGCCCGACCGCAACCGCTGCACGAAGCCATAGAGCCTCGGGTTCTGCTTGATCGAGCGCTTGGCGGCCGCCCGCGCCCGATGCAGCGCTGCGACCGCGCTTCCGGCAAGCGTCGTCGGCCAGAGCAGGTCGTATTGCGCCGTCTCGATATTGCACCAGGATCGCTTGTAGGCCTGGTCGCCGATGCCGAAATCGAAGAGGGCGACGCCTTCGCCGCAGAGCTTCTCGATCATCAGGTGGAACAGGGTTTCCCCCGGGCTGGTCTCGGGCGCAAACCCGTCGTCGATGGAACCGAACTGGCAGATGACGTGGTCGCCCTTGCGCGACAGGCCGGCGATGGCGATGACCCGGCCGGCCTCGCTGCCGTCCCGGATCCGGAGCGCATGCAGTTGCAGCGGATACCCGTCGGGCCCGGCGGGGATTGCGGCAAGGGCGCGGAAGAAGGCTTGCGTCTGCTCGTCCCGGAAGACGTTTGGCAGGCCGAGCGCCTCGAAGCGCGCGGCCTTCTGCTGGAAGAACAGGCCGAGCATCCGGCAGGCCTCGACCCGGCCTTCTGCAATCACGTGCTCATAGCCGCCCAGCGCCTCCAGCCGACGTTCGCACTGGCGGAATTTCTTGCGCCGCCGCTTGCCGTTGATCTGCGCAAGCGTGCGGTCGAAATCGGCGTGGAGCGAGAGTTGGAAGGCCGGGTTCTGGTTCAGGACCGCGGGCAGTTGCGAGAAGGGATGCTCCTGTCCGCGCCAGTCGAGCGGCATGTTCTCCAGCATGAAGAGGTCGAAATAGCGGGAAAACTGCCCGCGTGCCTGGTCGAGCGCCTGGCGCAGCACCGGCGGCGGGGCCAGCGTGCCGAAGGCCTCGGTATAGAGACCGGTGTTGATATTGCTGAATCGCGACCCCAGGAAGCGGGCGATGCGGACCGGCCCGTGGCGCACGATTTCCAGCGGCAGGATCATTTCCGTCCGGCCGGCATGCACCCCCTCGACGATCAGCAGTCGGCTGTCGTGCGTGGAGGCCCAGGCATGGCACCAGTCGTAGCCCTGGTGCAGCGACAGGGCGCTGCCGGCCTCGAGCGTCCGCCAGGTCGCCTCCAGCGCCTCCATCCGGTCGTGCAACTGGATAGCGAAAGGGATCGCGGCGGAGCGACGCTCGCCACCTGGAACATACCGCGCCAGTTTGCCCAGGACGTCTCCGTCCGCAGGCATGATCTGGAAATCAAGCTGCATTGTCCGCGCTTTCGACGCCATCGTGCTCCTGCCGGGGTCACACCGGGATCGGCGGACCATACATCGCCATGGCCGCCAACCGGTTTAATTCCCGTGCCCTTGCCCCGCTCGTCCCGGCGAAATCCGAAACTACGGTTACCGGCCGGCTAACGGAAAGGCCGCAGCGATCCTCATGGTGTCTACTCCCGCGGCTTGGCCGGCTTCTCCATCCACTTGATGATCAGCATCGCCGGCAGGATCCATAGCAAGCCGGAAAAGAGGAAGTAGAGCATGTGCACCCACCAGGGCGAGGTCCCAAGCGTCAGCGAGGCTATGGTCGTGGCGACCAGCGCATAGACGAGCACGAGGATGATGATCAGGATCGTCCCGATCAGTTTGCGCAGGCGAGGGGGCATGAAGGGTCCCGTATGGTTGCACGGCATCCGCACCGGCGCGATCGCCGCGACCGGATGCCGCAAAGGCATATCGGACTTGTTTTGCATGGCATCGTGTTGCAAATCAACGGCGACAAGACAGGAGCAGCCATGACCATCACCTCCGCGACCGAACGACAGCTCTTGAGCGACATCGACCGCGTCGACCGCAATCGCCGGGCCGTGCGCCTGTGGCTCGGCTTCGTCCTTCTGATCCTGTTCGCGCTCGTTCTCGTGGGCGGCGCGACGCGGCTGACCGGATCCGGCCTGTCGATCACCGAATGGAAGCCGATCCACGGCGTCATTCCGCCGTTGAACGATGCGGAATGGCAGGAGGAGTTCGACCTCTACAAGCGCATCCCGCAATTTTCCGAGCTCAACAGCGACATGACGGTGGAGAGCTTCAAGTCGATCTTCTGGTGGGAATGGGCGCATCGGCTACTCGCCCGCTCGATCGGCATCGTCTTTGCCCTGCCGCTCGTCTTCTTCTGGGCGACGGGCCGGATCGAACGCCGGCTGCGCTGGCCGCTGGTCGGCGTGCTGGCGCTCGGCGGCTTCCAGGGCTTCATCGGCTGGTGGATGGTCTCGTCCGGCCTGACGAAGCTCGTTTCGGTCAGCCAGTACCGGCTCGCCACCCATCTCGTCATCGCCTGTCTGATCTTTGCCGCCTGCACCTGGATCATGCGCGGGCTGTCGCCGCACAGCGACGATCCGGCTCCGGCCGACAATTCCAGGGCATGGGCTGCGGCGATCGCCTGCATGGCGATCTTCCAGATCTACCTCGGCGCGCTGGTCGCCGGTCTCGATGCAGGGCTGAGCTACAACACCTGGCCGCTGATGGACGGCGCCGTCGTGCCAAACGATCTCTTCGTCCAGCAGCCCTGGTGGATCAACCTGTTCGAGAACCCCAAGACGGTGCAGTTCATGCACCGCTGCGGTGCCTATCTGCTGTGGGCCATGGCGCTGGTGCACATGATCGCCTCGTTGCGCGCGGCACCGCAGACCACCCATGCCCGCCGCACGGTGCTGCTCTTCATCCTCGTCTGTCTGCAGGCGCTGATCGGCATCCTGACGCTCGTCTGGCAGGTACCGCTCGGCTGGGCGCTGGCGCACCAGGGCGGCGCCCTGGTCGTCCTCGGCTTTGCCATCGCCCACTGGCGCGGCTTCGTCGGGGAATATCCGAAGCCGGTGGCGATCGAGGTAAGGGAGTAGGCATTAGCGACTAGCAAATAGGGAAGGGTGTGTTCAGCGAGCGGGCGCTCGTCGCGTTCTGTCGATACGCCTGCTTCTATTCGCTGTTCCCTAATCCCTCCCGAGCATCAGATCCATGTTCTGCACCGCAGCCCCCGAAGCGCCCTTGCCGAGGTTGTCGAGCAGGGCGACGAGGTTGACGTGGGGGGCGCCGGCGGTGCCGAAGACGAACAGCTTCATCCGGTCGGTGTCGGCCAGTTCCACCGCGTTGACGCGGGGCAGGGCGGCGCTATCCTTCAGGTCGACCACTTCGACGATGTCCTGGCCGGCATAGTGGTCGGCAAGGACGGCGTGGATCGAACCGAGCGAGGCATTGTCGTTGAGGTCCGCAAGGTAGAGCGGCACCTGCACGATCATGCCCTGCGCGAACTTGCCGACCGACGGCGAGAACAGCGGCGCGCGCGACAGCAGGCCGTGCACCTGCATCTCCGGCACGTGCTTGTGCTTCAGCGGCAGGCCGTAGAGGAAGTGCGGCGCATCTATAGGATCTGGATGGCCGGCCTCCTCCATCTGCGCGATCATCTGCTTGCCGCCGCCGGTATAGCCGGAGACGGCGTTAACGGTGACGGGATAGTCCTCCGGCAGGATGCCGGCGGCGCGCAGCGGCCGGATCAGGCCGATTGCACCGGTCGGATAGCAGCCGGGATTGGCGACGTGGCGCGCGGCTGCGATCTTGCCCGCCTGGGCGGCATCCATCTCGGCAAAGCCATAGGCCCAGTCCGGATTGACCCGGTGCGCCGTCGAGGTGTCGATGATGCGCACGGAATTGTTGCCGGAGACCATAGCGACCGCCTCCTTCGCCGCCTCGTCGGGCAGGCAGAGGATGGCGACATCGGCGGAATTCAGCAGGTCCTCGCGCATCTGGCTGTTGCGCCGCTCGGCTTCGGGGATCGACAGAAGCTCGACATCGGCGCGGCCGGCCATGCGCGTGCGGATCTGCAGGCCCGTCGTGCCGTGTTCGCCATCGATGAAGATCTTCTGTTTCATGGGACTGCCTTTCGCTCTGCCGGACGTCGCGCCGCGACCGGGCGCTGCGTCGCGCAGGGCCGGACGGCCTGAGGCTGCCTATAGCGCCTCGGCATGACGCTTTCAATGCAATGCTTGATGCGTGGACGCGGAGCGCCAGGGTTCCACCTTCATTGCTCCGAGGCAACCGCCCCTCAGCCGCCCTTCGGGCACCTTCTGCCCGCAAGCGGGGAGAAGGACAGGAGCCGCGCCCACGCTTTCCTGCAGTCGACGTCGCGTGCAAAGCCGGCTTGAGGCACGTCCCCTCTCCCTGCTTGCGGGGAGAGGGTTAGGGTGAGGGGCAGAGGTTGCGGCGTTAGAAGGCCTACCGCCGCTCCGCCAGCGCACCTGCATGCAGGCCCAGCATGTACATGGCGATGGTCGAGGCGGCGATGGCGGTGATGTCGGCGTGGTCGTAGGCCGGCGCCACCTCGACGACGTCCGCGCCCTTGATGTGCAGCGCACCTAGTTGGCGCAGGACCGACAGGATCTTGGCGCTCGAAGGGCCGCCGGAGACGGGCGTGCCGGTGCCGGGCGCATAGGCCGGGTCGAGGCAGTCGATGTCGAAGGTCAGGTAGCAGGGCCGGTCGCCGACATGGCGGACGATCGTGTCGGCGATCGCAGCCGCTGACATGTCTTCCACCTCGTAGCCGTAGACGATGCGGATGCCGCAATCCTCCGGCGCATGCGTGCGGATGCCGACCTGGATCGAGGTGTCCGGATCGATGACGCCGTCGCGGACCGCGCGGGCGACGAAGGAGCCGTGGTCGATGCGGCCCTTCTCGTCCGGCCAGGTGTCCTGGTGCGCGTCGAACTGCACCAGCGACAGCGGCCCGTGGATCGCCGCATGCGCCTTCAGCACCGGCCAGGTGACGAAATGGTCGCCGCCGAGCGTCAGCAGGAAGGCGCCGGACTTAAGGATCTTGCCCGCCTCGCGCTCGATCGTCGCCGGGGTCTTCTGGTGGTTGCCGTAGTCGAGCAGGCAGTCGCCGTAGTCGATCACCGACATGTTTTCGAACAGGTCCTGCTCGAACGGATATTGCGGGTCGTTGTCCATGATGGCGGACGCCCGCCGGATGGCCTGGGGGCCGAAGCGCGCGCCAGGGCGGTTGGAGGTGGCGGCATCGAAGGGAATGCCCCAGACGACGGCATCGACGTCCTTCAGGGACTTGGTGTAGCGCCGGCGCATGAACGACAGGATGCCGGCATGGGTGGGGTCGGAGGCCGCAGCCTTCAGCGATTTCGCCGTGATCGCGTGATCGATCGTCCTGTTTGCCATCGGCCGTCCTCCTTGGATTGCAGGACGTTGGCCAATCGGCGCCGGGAAGACAAGGGGGCGCGGTGGTGATTTCCACCGCACGTTTTACCGGTTCAGGATGCCTTGGCCGCGAAGGCGGGCGGGAAGTCGCCGAGCGCCCTGGCCTCGCGGATGGCCGCGCCGATGTCCTCGTCGTTGATGGCATCGAGTTCGGCGAAGCTGTCGATCACGTAGTAGATCGGCTGGACGATGTCGATGCGATAGGGCGTGCGCAGCACCGTCATCAGGTCGAAGGGGCGGAACTCGCAGGTCTTTTCCACCATCGCCGCCCGCGTCTCGTTCGGCGAGGAGACGATGCCGGCGCCATAGCAGCGGCGGCCCTTCTCCGTGTTGATCAGCCCGAACTCGACCGTGAACCAGAAGATGCGGAAGAGATGCCAGGAGTAATCCTTGCCGAGCGCGACGGCGTTTTCGCCGAAGCGGCGGACGAAGCGCGCATAGGCGGCGTTGGTCAAAAGCGGGCAGTGGCCGAACACCTCGTGGAAGATGTCCGGCTCCTCGATGTAGTCGATGTGCTCGCGCCGGCGGATGAAGGTCGCGAGTGGAAACTTGCCTTCCGACAGGAGCTGGAAGAACTTCGACGGCGCAATCAGCGCTGGCACGCCCTCGACGCCGAAGCCGGTCGCCCGCTTCAGCCGCGCATCGACGTCGCGCAACTGGGGCACGTTCGGCGCGTCGAGGCCGAGCGTCTTCACGCCGGCGAGATACTCGTCGCAGGCCTTGTCGGCCAGGAGCGCGATCTGGCGGGCATAGAGCTCGCTCCAGATCGCATCCTCCTCCGCGGTATAGCTGTAGATGCCGTCCTCGTCCGGCAGCCTTGCGGTGTATGTGCTTTCCTTCGGCATCCTCGCCTCCCGTCGCCTGCGCGCCGCCCGCGCATCTGTCGGAAAATTGTAGTCGAACGCGGCGGATAGACTTTTCAATCTGGCGGCCGGATACTGCCGTCCTGAATGAAATTCGCGGGGAGGGCGGAGTTCATGAAAGAAATTGATCAATCGGTGCTAAGACTTCTCCGCCTGCTCCAGCAGGATTGCAGCCTGGCGCTGGCCGACCTCGCAGAGCGCGGCGGCATGTCGCAGAGCACGGCCTGGCGCAAGGTGCAGGAACTGGACGCGGCCGGGGTAATCCGCAGGCGTGTGGCGCTGCTGGATGCGCGCCAGCTCGACCTCAAGCTCTGCGTCATCGCCCATGTCACGCTCGACGACCATCATGAGGAGGCGATCGAATCCTTCTCGTCGGTCGTCAGGAACCATCCCGAGATCATGGAATGCTACGCGCTCTCCGGCGCCTTCGACTACATGCTGAAGATCCGCGCCTGCGACGTGGAAAGCTACGAGGCCTTCATGACGCGCCACCTGCTGCGCAACCCGCATGTGCGCAACGTCGTCTCAAGCTTCGTGCTCCGCGAAATGAAGGCCTCGACGGAGCTGCCGATCTGACGGATGCGCGCTTCGCGTGCCGTACAGCCGAAAACGAAAAAGGCCGGGACGAACCCGGCCTTCCAGAATTTCGCAAAGTTCGTATAGCGATCAGCGCTTGGAGAACTGGAACGAACGACGGGCCTTGGCCTTGCCGTACTTCTTGCGTTCGACGACGCGCGAGTCGCGGGTCAGGAAGCCGCCCTTCTTCAGGACCGAGCGCAGGCCCGGCTCGAAGTAGGTGAGCGCCTTGGACAGGCCGTGGCGAACGGCACCGGCCTGGCCGGAAAGGCCGCCGCCGGCAACGGTCGCGTCGACGTCGAACTGACCGTCACGGGCCACGGCGACGATCGGCTGCTGCAGGATCATCTGCAGGACCGGACGGGCGAAGTAGGCCGAGAACGGCTTGCCGTTGACGGTGATCTTGCCCGAGCCGGGCTTGATCCATACGCGGGCGACGGCGTCCTTGCGCTTGCCGGTGGCGTAGGAGCGGCCCTGGGCGTCAACCTTCTTGACGTAAACCGGGGCGGAATCCGGAGCGGCTGCAGCCGTGCCGAGGTCCTTCAGGGAAGAGAGGTCAGCCACTATCAGGCGCTCCTTACGTTCTTGCTGTTCAGCTTCGCGACGTCGAGGACGGTCGGCTGCTGTGCTTCGTGCGGGTGGTTGGCGCCGGCGTAGACGCGCAGGTTCTTCATCTGGCGACGGCCGAGCGGGCCGCGCGGAACCATGCGTTCGACAGCCTTCTCGAGAACGCGCTCCGGGAAGCGGCCTTCGATGATCTGGCGCGCGGTGCGCTCCTTGATGCCGCCGGGATAGCCGGTGTGCCAGTAGTACGTCTTGTCGGAGTACTTCTTGCCGGTCAGGGCCACCTTCTCGGCGTTGATGACGATGACGTTGTCGCCGTCGTCGACGTGAGGCGTATAGGTTGCCTTATGCTTGCCGCGCAGGTGGTTTGCGATGATGGAAGCGAGACGACCGACAACGAGGCCTTCGGCGTCGATGAGGATCCACTTCTTTTCCACCTCGGCGGGCTTCTGTGAGAAGGTTGCCATGGTAAAACTCTTTTCGTTTGGGACCCGAGGCGCAGGCGCCCGGGCGTTTCTTGTTGCTTGGTTCGACAGGCGCAAGCCGTGCCGAAAACGATAGCGGCCCGAGCGGACCGCGATCTGCGGCGGCTTATAGGCGACGTCCATTCGGGCGTCAAGTGAGGCCATTTCTGCGGTGGCGATAAAACAAGTTAAAATTCAATGGCTTAGTGGAGAGGTATTTCAATACCACAATTTATCGTGGCGGAATCGAATAGGTCGCGGTCGCGTGCGCCACCAGATCGCCCTCCGTCCCCGCCGAGATCGAGGCCTCGATGACGGCCAGCCGCTTGCCGAGTTTCAACAGCCGGCAGTCGCAGGCGAGCGGCCCCGGCTCCGGCTTGCGCAGGAAGTTGATGTTCAGGTTGGTGGTCACCGCCAGCGCTACCGGCCCGATATGGGCAAGCACCGCGCAATAGGCGGTGACGTCGGCAAGGGCGAACATTGTCGGCCCGGAGACGGTGCCGCCGGGGCGCAGGTGCTTTTGCGACGGGGAGAGCCGCATCGAGACGGTGCCGGGGCCGACGACGGTCACCTCAAACAGCTTGCCGTCGGTGTGGATCTCCGGAAAGTCCGTCTCCAGGAAGCGGTTGAGGTCTTCGACCGTCATGACCGGGGTGAAGTGCGTCGCCATCCTCTTGTCGTCCTTCCGTTTCGGCAGTGATAAGGGCGAACCTATGCCGGGCGCAATCGGCGAAAAGTCTTAAAGTCGCATCCCGTCGCGGCGATCCCGCCCTTGAATGCGGCCTGAGGCACGTCTACCACGGGGGCAGGAACGACGAATAGGGAGAATGCCGCCATGGCTGACGTAGTCCAGTTGCACAAGGGGGAGGCGGATGGTCTGGTGCTGAAGGAGCGCAACGACGCGGTCCTGCGGCTGACGCTCAACAATCCGCCGGCGAACGTGCTCTCGATCGCCCTGATGGAGGCGCTTTCCGCAGCCCTCGACGAGGCCGCGGCCGACGAGACGATCCGCGTCGTGGTCCTGGCCTCGGGCGGCAACCTCTACTCCGCCGGCCACGACCTGAAGGAGATGACGGCGCACCGCGGCGACCCCGACGGAGGCCGCGCCTTCTACGAGAAAACCCTGCGCATGGCCGCCGACCTGATGCTGAAGATCGCCGGCCTGCCGCAGCCCGTGCTCGCCGAGATCGACGGGCTCGCGACGGCTGCCGGCTGCCAACTAGTGGCGACCGCGGACCTTGCGATCTGCACCGACACCTCCGCCTTCTGCACGCCGGGCGTCAATATCGGCCTGTTCTGCTCCACGCCGATGGTGGCGGTGACACGGGCCGCCCATCCGAAGCAGGCGATGGAGATGCTGCTCACCGGCGAGACGATCGACGCTTCGACCGCGAAGGATTTCGGCCTCGTCAACCGGATCGTGCCGAAGCAATACCTGCGCCAGGTCGTCGACAAGTACAGCGCCGTCATCGCCTCGAAATCGCCGCAGGCGCTCAGGATCGGCAAGGCCGCCTACCGCGCCCAGGCCGGCCTGCCGCTGCCGGAAGCCTATGAGAAGGCCGTCGCCATCATGGTCGACAACATGCTGGGGCCCGACGCGAAGGAAGGCATCGGCGCTTTTTTGGAAAAGCGGATGCCGGAGTGGAAGGGGGAGTGAGTCAATCGTAGTGGTAGCGGCAGGCCGCGATCTCGAGTTGCTGGTCGCCAGCTGTACCGAAGACGCGATAGACTAGCCGGTGTTCCTGCGTGATGCGGCGTGACCAGAAGCCCTTCAGTTCGCCCCGCAGCGGTTCCGGCTTGCCGAGGCCGGAAAAAGGCGTCCTCTGACAGTCCCGGATCAGGGCGAGAAGCTTTGCGAGCGTCTTCCGGTCGTGCTCGATCCAATAGGTGAAATCGTCCCAGGCCTGCGACGAGAAGGTCAGCTTCAATTGCGTGCCGCCGCCAGCAGGTCGTCCATCGTCCTGGTCGTGCCCTTGCCCGCGTCAAGTTCTTCGACCGACCGGAGCAGGCGGTCGCGGTTCGCCGGGGTCGCGAGCAGATAAATCGTTTCCTTCCAGCTCTCGAAGTCGGCCAGCGACATCACCACCATCGGTTCGCGGTTCTGCCGCGTCACGATCAGTTCGTCGTGGTCGCTTTCGATCTGGTCGAAGTGCCTGGCCATGTTGGCGCGCAATTCGGAAAGGCTGACAACCTTCATCTTTCTGCTCCTGTACGTGTATCTGTACATATACGCACGGAGCCGTTTTCGCAACGCCAGTCCGTGCGGCCTCTACCCCAGCCGCAGCACCAGCACCCCTGCTGCGATCGTCGCACCGGCGACATAGCGCCAGATGCTCGCCTTTTCCTTCAGGACTGCGACGGAGATGATCAGGGCGAACAGGATTGCGGTCTCGCGGAGGGCTGCGACGGTTGCGATCGGCGCCTTCGTCATCGCCCAGAGCGCCAGGCCGTAAGAAGCGATCGAACCGCCGCCGCCTATCAGGCCGCGCTGCCAGTTGCGCCGCACGTGGTTGGTGACGACGTCGAGCCCGCGACGCCAGATCGCCCAGGAAAACAGCAGCACCGGCGGCAGCAGCGCCATCCACAGCGTGTAGGACACGGCATTGCCGGAAATGCGCGCGCCGGCGCCGTCGATGAAGGTGTAGCAGGCGATGACGCAGGCGTTAGCAAGCGCCAGCACGAAGGCGTGGCGGCTGCCGTGGCGACTCTCGAAAGCGAGCGTCAGCACGCCGGCGCAGATGATCAGGATGCCGCCGAGCGCGGCCGTCGAAAGGTGCTCGCCGAGCACGATGCCGCTGGTGGAGGCGACGATGAGCGGGGCTGCACCGCGCATCAGCGGATAGACCAGGCCGATGTCACCGGCCCGGTAGGCGGCGGCAACCAGCTGGAAATAGGCGAACTGGAACAGCGCCGAGACGGCGATGAAGGGCCAGGCCGCGGGGTTGGGCAGGGGAACGAAAGGCAGGAACGCCAGCCCGAACACGCCGGCGCCGAGCGCGATCATCGCCGCATCCAGCGACTTGTCGCTGCCCGCCTTCACCATGGCGTTCCAGGTGGCATGCAGCGCCGCGCCGAGAAGCACGAGCGCAATCACGTCTATCGGCACGACATACCTCGGTCGGTTCGGATGGCGGGTGCGCGGGCATTGCGACCCGAACCCTACATCTTCCGAAATTCCGCCCTTGGCAATCGGGCGCCCGCCTCGCCCCCGGGAAAATCTCCCTGTCCCGGATCCGTCCGGAGCCGGCCCGGCCGCCGCATTCGCCATCGCGAACGAAATGACGTATCATGAACGATTGATACAGATCGGGAGCGCAAGGCGGGACCGGCCTTGCCGTCGCGACGGTTGCAGGGGGTGTAACAGGGGGCATCACAGGGAGGCATCGATGAACCACGATCACTATGCCAGCACCTATATCTGCAACATCCTGCGCCAGGTCCATACGATCGCCGTCCTCGGCGCCTCGCCCAACCCTTCGCGCCCCTGCCATGGCGTGATGGATTTCCTGATCGCCAAGGGCTACCACGTCATCCCCGTCAATCCCGGCCATGCCGGCAAGCAGATCCTCGGGCAGACCGTCGTCGCCCATCTTTCCGACATCGGCGAGCCGGTCGACATGGTCGACGTGTTCCGCGCGCCGTCGCAGCTGTCGGCCGTCGTCGACGAGGTGCTGGCGCTGGACCCGCGGCCGGCGGTGATATGGGGCGAATATGGCGTGCGCGACGATGCCGCCGCCGAGAAGGCCGAGGCAGCCGGCCTGCGCGTCGTGATGGATCGCTGCCCCGTCACCGAATTTCCGCGCCTGACCCATCGCGCGTCCTGACCCGGCCTGACCTAACGTCAGTTGCGTATTGACAAGAGCCGCAGTCTCACCATCCTTTCGGCGCAAACGAGGATGCGGCGAGGATGCGGCATGAACCATGAGAGCTACAGCGATTTTTACCTGGCCGAAATCCTGCGACAGACGCGCGTGATCGCGCTGGTGGGCGCATCGCCCAACCCCGAGCGACCCAGCAATCGCGTCATGGCATTCCTCCTGCGCAAGGGGTATCGCGTCATCCCCGTCAATCCGGGGCAGGCGGGCAAGGAGATCCACGGCCAGAAGGTCTATGCCCGCCTTGCCGACATTCCCGAACCTATCGACATGATCGACGTCTTCCGCGCGGCCCATGCGCTTCCGGCCCTCGTAGGCGAGGTGCTGGCGCTGGAGCCGCTGCCGAAGGCGATCTGGGGGCAACTCACCGTCCACGACGACGTGGCCGCAGCGCAGGCTGAGGCCGCCGGCATCAAGGTCGTGATGGATCGCTGCCCGGCGATCGAACATCCCCGCCTGATCGGCTGACCGTTTCGCAACTCCGTGGTCTCGCGGCGGGCGAAGTTGCGCCACGATGCACACAGCCAATTCCTGTTGCTGCCTCCGGGTCGCGAAAACTTTCTTTGACCGTCTCCGCCGGCTCTGGAATAGTTCGGGCACGCCAAGGGTCGGCAACGGGAGAGCGGCCCGGACACGCAAGGCGTTGAAACAAGACGCGGAATGTAGGTAACAGGAGCACGGGCGCTGACATAGGCGCGTGCCGGACGGGAGGTCTCACACATGACGAGAAACAAGCCGGGCTTTGCCACGCTCGCCATCCACGCGGGCGCTGCCCCCGATCCGACGACGGGCGCGCGCATCACGCCGATCTACCAGACGACGAGCTTCGTCTTCGAGGACACCGAGCATGCTGCCTCGCTGTTCGGCCTGCAGGCCTTCGGCAACATCTACACCCGCATCATGAACCCGACCCAGGCGGTGCTGGAGGAGCGCGTCGCCGCCCTCGAAGGCGGCACGGCGGCGCTCGCCGTCGCCTCCGGTCACGCCGCCCAGCTTCTCGTCTTCCACACGCTGATGCGTCCCGGCGACAACTTCGTCTCGGCCCGCAAGCTCTATGGCGGCTCGATCAACCAGTTCGGCCATTCTTTCGCGAATTTCGACTGGCATGTGCGCTGGGCCGATACCGACAAACCAGAGAGCTTCGAAAGCCAGATCGACGACCGCACCAAGGCGATATTCATCGAGAGCCTCGCCAATCCCGGCGGCACCTTCGTCGATATCGCCGCGATCGCCGAAATCGCCCACCGGCACGGGCTGCCGCTGGTGGTCGACAACACCATGGCGACGCCCTATCTCGTCCGCCCGTTCGAACATGGCGCCGACATCGTCGTCCATTCGCTGACCAAGTTCCTCGGCGGTCACGGCAACTCCATGGGCGGCATTATCGTCGACGGTGGCACCTTCGACTGGTCGGCATCGGGCAGATACCCGGCCCTTTCCGAACCGCGCGCCGAATATGCCGGCATCGTGCTGCACCAGACCTTCGGCAACTTCGCCTTCGCGATCGCCTGCCGCGTGCTCGGCCTGCGCGACCTCGGCCCCGCGATCTCGCCCTTCAACGCCTTCCAGATCCTGACCGGCATCGAGACACTGCCGCTGCGCATGCAGCGCCATTGCGACAACGCACTCGCCGTCGCCAAGTGGCTGAAGACCAGCGACAAGGTGTCATGGGTGAACTATTCCGGCCTCGAAGGCGACCCGAACCAGGCGCTGCAGAAGCGCTATTCGCCGAGCGGCGCCGGCGCCGTCTTCACCTTCGGGCTGAAGGGCGGCTACGAGGCGGGAAAACGCTTCGTCGAGGGGCTGGAGATGATCTCGCATCTCGCCAATATCGGCGACACCCGCTCGCTGGTCATCCACCCGGCCTCCACCACCCACCGCCAGCTATCGCCCGAGCAACTGACCGCCGCCGGTGCCGGCCCGGATGTCGTCCGCCTGTCGATCGGCATCGAGGACGCCGCCGACATCATCGCCGACATCGACCAGTCGCTGGCGAAGGCGTAGCGGAGAAAGTCGCGGCTCCGGCTGCCATCGCATGCGGTGTCTGGAGGTCCGGCCACCGCCTTCATCATTCGGGAGCACCATGACCCACGCCCTTCGCTTCGACCTTTCCGCCATCGAGCCTGAGGTCGGCCGTCCGGCCGCCGACCGGCTGATCGCGGGCGATCCGCAGTTTCGCACCTGGAACCTCGAGGAGGCGGACGGCGGGCTCTATTGCGGGGTGTGGGAGGCAACGCCGGGCAAATGGCGCATCCAGTATGACGAGTGGGAATATTTCAACATCCTCGAGGGGCGTTCGATCGTCACCTCGGAGACGGGCGAGGTGTTCGAACTCAAGGCCGGCGACCGGCTGATCCTCAGGCCGGGCTTCAAGGGAACCTGGGAAGTCGTTGAAACGACTCGCAAGGACTACGTGATCAGGCTTTAGGTCAGGACCGTCTGAGCGGACCCAAGCGAAGGCCTGGGCGCCCCTACCATTCGAGATCCAGCCTCTCCAGCCCATGGAAGTGGTAGACGTCCTTGACGACCGGCGTCTGCGCCAGCCGCAATCCCGGAAGGCGCTGGAACAGCAGCGGCAGCACGATGTTCAACTCCAGCCGGGCGAGCGGCGCGCCGATGCAGAAATGGATGCCGGCGCCGAAGGAGAGGTTGGCGCCCTCGTCGCGGTCCGGACGGAAGGCGAGCGGATCGTCGAACTTCCGCGGATCGAGATTGGCGGCCGCAAGGATGAGCGCAACCTTGTCGCCGCGCCGGAACGGGATGCCCTCGACCTCGACGTCCTCGAGCGCATAGCGCTGGAAGATATGCACCGGCGCGCAGATGCGCAGACACTCTTCCACGGTCCGCTCGGTCGCCTTCTCGTCGGCAAACATCGGCTGCGGCGGCAGCCCGCTGTCGAGGATGACGCGGACGGCATTGCCGATCTGGTGCACGGTCGCCTCGTGGCCTGCATTGAGCAGCACGATCGTCGTCGAGATCAACTCGTCGTCGGTCAGCAACTGGCCCTTGTGTTCGGTGTGGATCATGTGGGTCAGAAGGTCGTCGCGCGGCTCGGCCCGCCGCTCGGCGATGACGGTGCGGACATAGTCGGCGAATTCCGCCGCTGCCCTGTCGGCGGCGTACTCGTCGGCCTCGGTGCGGCCGAACATGTACATGCGCACATAGGCATGGCTCCATTTCAGGAGCTGGGGTCCCATCGCGTCGGGGATGCCGATCATCCGGGCGATCATCGTCACCGGCACGATGTCGGCCAGTGCGGCGAGCAGTTCGACCTTGCCGTCCTTCTCGAAGCGGTCGATCAGCCCGTTGGCAAGCTCGGTGATCTCGGGCCGCAGGCGGTCGATCTGCCGGGAGACGAAGGCGCGGTTGACGAGCGTGCGCAGCCGCGTGTGCTCCGGTGGTTCCAGCTCCAGTAGCGACCAGGCCTCGGCGGCGTCGAAGTGCTCCAGATGCGGCATCGGCGCGGCCATGCCCAGTTCCTCGCGGCTCGCCACGTGCAGGATCTGCCGGCCGAAGCGCCGGTCGCGCAGCAGTGCGTTCACCTGGTCGTAGCCGGTGAAGTACCACTGCTTCTGTTCCTCCCAGTAGAAAGTCGGGCAATGCGCATGCAGCGCCGCATAGACCGGGTTCGGATCGCGGTAGAAGGCGGGATCGCGGGCATCGAGGGAGACCCTGCGGCTGGCGGCGTCAATGGAGAGGAAGGCAAACGGCTTGGACATGCCGCAAGACCTAGTCGATTTCGCGCAAGGTGAAAAGCGCGTCTTCGAGAGCGACGGTCGGCAAGATGAAGGCCCGGGCTATTCCCCCACCGCCACGCCCTCGCGCCGCGGGTCGGCGCTGCCTTTCAGGCCTTCCTTCGTGATCTCGATCGCGTGCAGGCCGGAGCTCATGTCGCCGATCTTCACCTCGTAGCCGAGCGCCTGAAGCGGCCCGGCAAGCTTCTCCGCGTCCGTCCCTGCCTCGATCTCGAAGGTACCGAAGCGGTTGAGCAGATGCGGCATCGCGACGATCTGGCTGACGTCCATGCCCCAGTCGATATAGGCGATGAGCGCCTGGGTGACGTAGCCGATGATCTGGCTGCCGCCGGGAGAGCCGATCGCCAGCAGCGGCCTGCCGTCCTTCATCACGATCGTCGGTGCCATTGACGAGCGCGGCCGCTTGCCCGGCTCTACCCGGTTTGCGACCGGCACGCCGTTGTCGTGCGTCGTAAAGGAGAAGTCGGTGAGCTCGTTGTTGAGCAGGAAGCCGCCCGTCATCAGCCGCGAGCCGAAGCCGTTCTCGATCGTCGTCGTCATCGACACGACGTTGCCGTCGCGGTCGACGATGACGAAGTGGCTGGTGGAGGGTAGTTCCAGCGCCGTGTCGCGGCCGAACAGGAGCGCGTGGTCCCATTCCGGCTCGCCCGCCTTCACCGCATCGTCGGCAAGTGCCCTGTCGCCGTCCAGCAGCGCTGCGCGCTTGCCGAGATAATCCTTCTGCAACAGGCCCTTGATCGGGGCCGGCACGAAATCGGTGTCGGCGAGGTAGCGGCCGCGGTCGGCAAAGGCGAGCCGCTGCGCATCGCCGATGATGCGCCAGCTCTGCGGATTGTCGCGGCCGAGGCCCTTGATGTCGAAGTTCTCGATCATGCCGAGCGTCTGGCCGACGGCGACGGCGCCGGAGGAGGGCGGCCCCATGCCGCAGACGTCGAACGCGCGATAGGTCATGCAGACCGGATCCCGCTCGCGCACGCGGTAGGCGGCCAGATCATTCAGCACCAGCACGCCGGGATTGCCCGCCGCCATCCGCACGGTGTCGACGATCGCCTCGGCGATCGGGCCGGTATAGAACGCATTCGCGCCGCCTTCCGCGATCGCCCGCAGCGTGGCGGCATAGGCCGGGTTCTTCAGGATGGCGCCCGCCTTCAGCGGTGCTCCGCCGGCGTCGAAGAAATAGTCCTTCGTCGCCTCGAATGTCTTCAGCGCGTCGCCCTCTTCGGCAATCAGCGCGGCCAGGCGCGGGGAGACCGCGAAGCCGGCCTCCGCAAGGGCGGCCGCCGGCTCGAACAGGCGCGTCCATGCCACCCGGCCGTAGCGGTTGTGGGCCTCCTGCAGCAGCCGCACGGTGCCGGGCGTGCCCACGGAGCGCCCGCCGACGACGGCGTCCATGAACTCCATCGGCTGGCCGTCCTTGTCGAGGAAGAGCTTCGGCGTCGCCCGCTGCGGCGCGGTCTCGCGGCCGTCAAGCGTTATCAGCCGCTTGCGACCGGCGTCGTAGTAGACGAGGAAGGCGCCGCCGCCGAGGCCGGAGGATTGCGGTTCGACGAGGCCGAGCACCGTCTGCACGGCCACAGCCGCGTCGATGGCGCTGCCGCCCTGCTTCAGGATCTCCGCGCCGGTGGCGGCCGCGATCGGATTGGCGGCGGCGACCATGTAGGATTTCGCCGTGACGAGCTTGGCCGTCGCAGCCAGCGTTGAAGCCTGCGTCGCGGCCTCGGGCGCAGTCGTATCCGAGGCCTGCTGCGACGTTGCGGGGGCGGCGATCAGCGCGAGTGCCGCGACGGCATAGGCATAAAGTTTCCTCGGCATGAAATCTCCCTCGAAATGGCCGCAATACTATGGCTCCGTGCGCGCGGCGTGGCAATCGATAGGACCCGCGACGGGGCCCGCAACAGGGACCGGAGGTGGGCCGGCGGTTGCGTGCGGTGAAGCGACGGAAGTCACTCTTCCTTTACGCTCCGGGCCCGTTGCGCTGTGGATATCGGTCAAAGGGTTTCGCCGGTTAACCCCAATCTGCCATTGACCTGACCCAAAGTTCCTGCGCGTCTTGAAGTAGGGCACCCGGACACTCTATGTAGGGACTATGAAGAACTGTTGATTCCCGGCGCTTCGCAAAGGTTTCGGGCACATTGAAAAGGGTTGATATGAGAAATCCCGTTGATACCGCCCTGGGGCTCGTACCCATGGTTGTCGAACAGACCAACCGCGGCGAGCGCTCCTACGACATCTTTTCCCGTCTGCTGAAGGAACGCATCATCTTCCTGACCGGGCCGGTGGAAGATTCCGTGGCGACCCTCGTCTGCGCGCAGCTTCTCTTCCTCGAGGCCGAAAACCCGAAGAAGGAAATCGCGCTTTACATCAATTCCCCGGGCGGCGTGGTCACGTCCGGCATGGCGATCTACGACACCATGCAGTTCATCAAGCCGGCCGTGTCGACGCTTTGCATCGGGCAAGCGGCTTCGATGGGCTCGCTGCTGCTCGCCGCCGGCCACAAGGACATGCGGTTTGCGACGCCGAACTCGCGCATCATGGTCCACCAGCCGTCCGGCGGCTTCCAGGGCCAGGCCTCCGACATCGAGCGCCACGCCAGGGACATCATCAAGATGAAGCGCCGCCTCAACGAGATCTACGTCACGCACTGCGGCCGCACCTATGAAGAGGTCGAGCAGACGCTGGATCGCGACCATTTCATGAGCGCGGACGAAGCGCTGGAGTGGGGTCTGGTCGACAAGGTCATCACCACACGCGAGGCCGTCGAGGGCTCGCAGGACGGCTGATTGCAGGGGATTGCGCGTGGGTCGGATTTGCAATGACGCATTTGTAATGGTCCAAGGGCTTTATCCGCGCGCCAAAGACGTTAATAATGGCCGTCACGCCGTGGTCACATATGGTGATCCGGTCGTCGGTTGGGTGGGGGTTTCGTTGCCACCGGTCGAAAGAGATCGTTTCGGCCGGTCAGTACCCCGAAGGGCCCGGATGGGCCGGCGTGAAAGCCGGACCGCGGGGCGGGTTGAGTGGTCCGCGCAGACTGGTGGTTTGTGCGAAGTGCCGGAAGGAAAGTGATATGAGCAAGGTCAGCGGCAGCAACGGCGGCGACTCGAAGAACACTCTCTATTGTTCATTCTGCGGCAAGAGCCAGCACGAAGTCCGCAAGCTGATTGCGGGACCGACGGTGTTCATCTGCGATGAATGCGTCGAACTGTGCATGGACATCATCCGCGAGGAGAACAAGACCTCGATGGTGAAGTCCCGCGACGGCGTTCCCACGCCCCAGGACATCATCAAGGTCCTCGATGAATACGTGATCGGCCAGCAGCAGGCCAAGCGCATCCTGTCGGTAGCGGTGCACAACCACTACAAGCGCCTGGCGCACGCCGCCAAGGGCTCCGACGTCGAACTGGCGAAGTCGAACATCATGCTGGTCGGCCCGACCGGCTGCGGCAAGACCTATCTCGCCCAGACGCTCGCCCGCATCATCGACGTTCCCTTCACCATGGCCGATGCGACGACGCTCACCGAAGCCGGCTACGTCGGCGAGGACGTCGAGAACATCATCCTCAAGCTCCTGCAGGCCGCCGACTACAACGTCGAGCGCGCCCAGCGCGGCATCGTCTACATCGACGAGGTCGACAAGATCTCGCGCAAGTCCGACAACCCATCGATCACCCGCGACGTGTCGGGCGAGGGCGTGCAGCAGGCGCTCTTGAAGATCATGGAAGGCACGGTCGCTTCGGTTCCCCCGCAGGGCGGCCGCAAGCACCCGCAGCAGGAATTCCTGCAGGTCGACACGACCAACATCCTGTTCATCTGCGGCGGCGCGTTTGCGGGCCTGGACAAGATCATCTCCGCCCGCGGCGAGAAGACCTCGATCGGCTTCGGCGCCATGGTGCGTGCACCGGAAGATCGCCGCGTCGGCGAAGTCCTGCGCGAGCTGGAGCCGGAGGATCTCGTCAAGTTCGGCCTGATCCCGGAATTCATCGGCCGTCTGCCGGTTCTGGCGACGCTCGAGGACCTGGACGAGGACGCGCTGATCCAGATCCTGTCGGAGCCGAAGAACGCGCTCGTCAAGCAGTATCAGCGCCTGTTCGAGATGGAAGACGTGGAACTGAGCTTCCACGAGGACGCGCTGCGCGAGATCGCCAAGCGCGCCATCATCCGCAAGACCGGCGCGCGCGGCCTGCGCTCGATCATGGAGAAGATCCTGCTCGACACCATGTTCGAGCTGCCGACGCTGGAAGGCGTGCGCGAAGTCGTCATCTCCGACGAGGTCGTCAAGGGTTCTGCCCGCCCGCTCTACATCTACTCCGACCGGACCGAGGAAAAGGCGAACGTTTCGGCCTGACCGGTATTTCACTCACGGGGATCCGCCATCGGCGGGTCCTCTCGTCGCAGGTCCCGGCTGCAGCCGCCATTTCCGGCACGCAGGCATTCGGGATCGGCAGCAGGAATGGCCGCATGCGTGATGCGGCAATATGGCATGGCATGGCTGCGCCTGTTGCTTGACTGGCGCAATCCTTCTACGCGCCGGGATGCCGGCAACCGCGGACGGCATCCTGGCAGACGGTACGGGACGCCGGAAATCGATCAGGATTTCAGAAAGTTACTGGCCAAGGCCCGGCGCGCGGCACGCGACAGGCAAGCTTCGCGACAGGGGCGGGGCCTAATGTGGCTTCCCCTGGGTGAGGCGTCCGGGCAAGGGCCACGGGGTGGCTCGGGGCGCCCGGGGTTGAAAAGTGGTTAATCGAAGTCCACTTGTGGGTGGAAGAAAGTTAGCCGGATCAGCGCAACAGGGCGCACCGGCATCAGCTCCCGGCGACGGGAAGTTGGAAAGGACATGACATGACGAAGAAAACGTCTGGCGCGCAAGAGAACACGGCATTCCCGGTGCTGCCGCTGCGCGACATAGTGGTGTTCCCGCATATGATCGTGCCGCTGTTCGTCGGCCGCGAGAAGTCCATTCGCGCGCTCGAGGAAGTGATGGGCACCGACAAGCAGATCATGCTTGCCACCCAGATCAATGCCGGCGACGACGATCCGGAACCCGATGCGATCTACAAGGTCGGCACGGTCGCAAACGTGCTGCAGCTTCTCAAGCTGCCCGACGGTACCGTGAAGGTGCTGGTCGAGGGCCGTGCGCGCGCCGAAATCGAGAGCTACACCGGGCGTGACGACTACTACGAGGCACTGGCCCACGTCCTGCCGGAACCCGAAGAGGATCCGGTCGAGGTCGAGGCCCTGTCGCGCTCCGTGGTCTCCGAGTTCGAGAACTACGTAAAGCTCAACAAGAAGATTTCTCCCGAAGTGGTCGGTGCCGCAAGCCAGATCGAGGACTACTCGAAGCTGGCCGACACGGTCGCCTCGCACCTGTCCATCAAGATCGTCGAGAAGCAGGAGATGCTCGAGACGACCAGCGTCAAGCTGCGCCTCGAAAAGGCGCTCGGCTTCATGGAAGGCGAGATCTCCGTCCTGCAGGTCGAAAAGCGCATCCGCTCGCGCGTCAAGCGCCAGATGGAGAAGACCCAGCGCGAGTACTACCTGAACGAACAGATGAAGGCGATCCAGAAGGAGCTCGGCGACGGCGAGGACGGCCGCGACGAGATGGCCGAACTGGAAGAAAAGATCGCCAAGGCCAAGCTCTCCAAGGAGGCCCGCGAAAAGGCGGACGCCGAACTGAAGAAGCTGCGGCAGATGAGCCCGATGTCGGCCGAGGCCACTGTCGTGCGCAACTATCTCGACTGGCTGACCGGCATTCCGTGGAACAAGAAGTCGAAGATCAAGACCGACCTTAACAATGCCGAGAAGATCCTAGAAGAGGACCATTTCGGCCTGGACAAGGTCAAGGAGCGCATCGTCGAGTATCTCGCCGTGCAGGCCCGGTCCAACAAGATCAAGGGACCGATTCTGTGCCTCGTCGGCCCTCCCGGCGTCGGCAAGACCTCGCTTGCGAAGTCGATCGCCAAGGCCACGGGGCGTGAATACGTCCGCATGGCGCTGGGCGGCGTGCGCGACGAGGCCGAGATCCGCGGTCATCGCCGCACCTATATCGGCTCGATGCCCGGCAAGGTCATCCAGTCGATGAAGAAGGCGAAGAAGTCCAACCCGCTCTTCCTGTTCGACGAGATCGACAAGATGGGCATGGATTTCCGTGGCGATCCGTCCTCGGCCCTGCTGGAGGTGCTCGATCCGGAACAGAACT
Organism: Mycoplana azooxidifex; assembly: GCF_014196765.1. Lineage (GTDB taxonomy): Bacteria > Pseudomonadota > Alphaproteobacteria > Rhizobiales > Rhizobiaceae > Mycoplana > Mycoplana azooxidifex. The sequence continues at coordinate 422,619 of NZ_JACIEE010000006.1, read as the reverse complement.
CGACCTTCATGGACCATTACCTCGAGGTCGAATACGACCTGTCGAACGTGATGTTCGTGACGACGGCGAATACGCTGAACATCCCTGCGCCCCTGATGGACCGCATGGAAGTGATCCGCATCGCCGGCTACACCGAGGACGAGAAGCGGGAGATCGCCAAGCGTCACCTGCTGCCCAAGGCGATCCGCGACCATGCGCTGCAGGAGAAGGAATTCTCCGTGACCGACGGCGCGCTGATGGCGGTGATCCAGCAGTACACCCGCGAGGCCGGTGTCCGTAACTTCGAGCGCGAGCTGATGAAGCTAGCCCGCAAGGCGGTCACCGAGATCATCAAGGGCAAGGCGACCAAGGTCGAGGTGACGGCGGACAACATCCATGACTACCTGGGTGTTCCACGCTTCCGCCACGGCGAGGCCGAACGCGACGACCAGGTCGGAGTGGTCACCGGGCTTGCCTGGACCGAGGTCGGCGGCGAGCTGCTGACGATCGAAGGCGTCAGCCTTCCGGGTGGCAAGGGCCGCATGACGGTCACGGGCAACCTGAAGGACGTCATGAAGGAATCGATTTCGGCGGCGGCATCCTATGTCCGCTCGCGCGCCATCGATTTCGGCATCGAGCCGCCGCGCTTCGACAAGACCGACATCCACGTGCACGTGCCGGAAGGTGCGACGCCGAAGGACGGTCCGTCGGCCGGTATCGCCATGGCGACCGCCATCGTCTCCATCATGACCGGCATTCCGGTCAGGAAGGATGTGGCGATGACGGGTGAGGTGACCCTGCGCGGTCGGGTTCTCCCGATCGGCGGCCTGAAGGAAAAGCTGCTCGCGGCCCTTCGCGGCGGCATCAAGAAGGTGCTGATCCCGGAAGAGAACGCCAAGGACCTGGCCGACATTCCGGACAACGTGAAGAACAACATGGAGATCATCCCGGTCTCGCGCATGGGCGAGGTGATCCAGCACGCGCTCGTCCGCACGCCGGAGCCGATCGAATGGGATGCGACGGCGGTCGAGACAAAGCCGGTCGCGGTCGAATCGACCGACGAAACCGGCTTGGCCGTGGCCCATTGACGGTCGACAGCTAGGAAGAAATTCCCTCCATCTTGGAAGTTTCGGGAGGCCGGCAGTAATGCCGGCCTCTTTTTTGTCGAAAAAGCCTGTGAAAAGCCCGGAGTTTCAGCATTTTCAGGCGAAATCCGGTTGCGGCGGAAGGGTCGATGCGTATTCTGCCCTCGACTTGTATTGAGTCGTTTCGAACCGTATGAAAGGGGTGGAAACATGAACAAGAACGAACTCGTCTCCGCAGTTGCAGAGAAGTCCGGCCTGTCGAAGACGGATGCGGCATCGGCTGTCGATGCTGTATTCGAGACGATCCAGGGCGAACTGAAGAGCGGTGGCGACATCCGCCTCGTCGGTTTCGGCAATTTCTCCGTCTCCCGCCGCGAGGCATCGAAGGGCCGCAACCTTTCGACCGGCGCAGAGATCGACATTCCGGCCCGCAACGTGCCGAAGTTCTCGGCCGGTAAGGGCCTGAAGGACGCCGTCAACAGCTGATCCTTCAGCGATCGCTTCGGCGTCATGCCGATAGAGAAAGGGCCCGGTCTCCGGGCCCTTTTTCGTTGTCGGGGACTGTCGTCAATCTGTCATCTGATCGTCATCGTGTTGTAACGGGCGGGGACCACAACCCCGGCATTCCTTGACGCACACTCTGGAGGATCAGATGAAATCCCGTTCCATCATTGCCGGCCTCGCGGCCGTCCTGGCCGCTTCGGTCGCGACAGCGGCCCACGCCGAGCCCGTCTTCAATCGTATTGCTTCCTTTGCCGTCGCCGGCAACCTGCCGGACGGCACCGATCCGAAGACGGCGACGTCCTCCGAGATCATAGCAGCGACCGAGGACGGCAACACGCTCGTCTATTCCGACAGCCCGCTGAAGGCGATCGGCTTCATCGACATCACCGACGCGAAGGCGCCGAAGGCCGCCGGCACCGTCTCCTTCGAAGGCGAGCCGACCTCGGTCACCGTCGTCGGCGGCAAGGCGCTGGTCGCCGTCAACACCCGTGAGAGCTTCGTCAAGCCGTCGGGCCTCCTGGCGGTCGTCGATATCGCCACGAAGAAGATCGAGACGACCTGCGACCTCGGCGGGCAGCCGGATTCGATCGCGCTCAACAAGGACAAGACGATCGCCGCCATCGCGATCGAGAATGAGCGCGACGAAGAGGTGAACGACGGCGCGATCCCGCAGATGCCGGCAGGCGACCTCGTGCTCGTCTCTATCAAGGATGGCGCGCCGGACTGCGCGACCGTCAATCATGTCGCGCTGACGGGGCTTGCCGATATCGCCGGCGACGATCCGGAACCGGAATTCGTCTCCTTCAACGGCCAGGACGAGATTGCCCTGACGCTGCAGGAAAACAACCATATCGTCATCCTCGACGGCAAGACCGGCACGGTGAAGACGCATTTCTCCGCAGGCGCCGTCGACCTGGACAAGATCGACACCAAGAAGGACGGCCGGATTGCCTTCACCGGCAAGAAGGAAGGCCAGAAGCGGGAGCCCGACGCCGTGAAGTGGCTGGACGACGACCGTCTGGTGGTGGCCAACGAAGGCGACTGGGAAGGCGGCAGCCGCGGCTTCACCATCTTCGACAAGACCGGCAAGGTTGCCTATGAGAGCGGCCCGTCGCTCGAATATGCGATCGCCTCGATCGGCCACTATCCCGACAAGCGCAATTCCAAGGGCGTCGAGCCGGAAGGCCTGGAGGCTGCGACCTTCGGCGAAGACAACCTCTTCTTCGTGCTGGCCGAGCGCGCATCGATTGTCGGCGTCTACAAGGATACCGGCGCCGAGCCGGAACTGCTGCAGCTCCTTCCGTCGGGGATCGGCCCCGAGGGTGCCGTCGCGATCCCCGCTCGCAACCTGCTGGTGACTGCAAACGAGACCGATCTCGGCGAGGATGGCCTGGCGCGCTCGCATGTCATGATCTACGAGCGGGCCGAAGGCACCGCTGCCTATCCGCAGATCAAGTCCGCCGACAAGGACGGCTTGCCTGTCGGCTTCGGCGCCCTGTCCGGTCTTGCCGCGGCGAAGGACGAACCCGGCAAGCTCTTTGCCGTCAGCGACTCGGTCTATTCCTCGGATCCGGCGATCTTCACGATCGATGCCACCCAGAAGCCGGCGCTGATCACCGAAAAGCTCAGCATCACCCGCGACGGCGCTCCGGCGCAGAAGCTCGACATCGAGGGTGTCGCCATTGACGGGGAGGGCGGTTTCTGGCTCGCTTCCGAGGGCAATTCCGACAAGCTCTACGCCCATGCGATCCTGCACGTGAACAAGAAGGGCGAGATCAAGCAGGAGATCGCGATCCCGGCCGAACTGCGCGCCGGCGAGATCCGCTACGGCTTCGAAGGCATCACCGCGGTCGGCGAGGGTGACGACACGGTGCTGTGGATGGCTGTTCAGCGCGAGTGGAAGGACGACGAGAAGGGCTTCGTCAAGCTCGTCTCCTACAAGCCTTCGTCCGAGGAATGGGGTGCCGTCCGCTATCCGCTGGAAAAGGCTGAAGCCGGCTGGGTCGGCCTGTCCGAGATCACCGTCAACGGCGACTATGCCTATATCGTCGAGCGCGACAATCTTCTCGGCAAGGATGCCAAGCTGAAGAAGCTCTACCGCGTGGCGCTTGCCGACCTGAAGCCGGGCAAGCTCGGTGAGACGCTGCCGACGGTGAAGAAGGAAGAGGTCCGCGACCTCATCCCCGACCTGAAGGCGCTGAACGGTTACGTCGTCGACAAGGTCGAGGGCTTCACCATCGACGCCGCCGGCAACGGCTATGTCGTGACCGACAACGACGGCGTCGACGACTCCTCCGGCGAGACGCTGTTCTTCAGCATCGGTCCCGTCAACGCCATGTGATGGCGCGGACATGAAAAGCCAACGGCCGGGAGCACTGCTTCCGGCCTTTCCGGTTTGTGACGAAGCCTTGTCTCGGCGTCCATGTCCTCGGATAGGCCGCTACCAGCACTCCCGTCATACCGGCCCCCGAGCCGGTATCCAGCCCGCGCAAGTCCTTGCGCGATAAAGCATTTCCCGCGCCGCAGACGCGACGAAGCTAGACCCCGGATCAGGTCCGGGGTGACGGAAGGAGTGGAGTTTCGTGAGACGCTCCGGCTGGCGACAGCCGTGATCCCGCGGGATCAGATTGCCTGGCGACCGGGAAGCTCCTCGGCCTCGTCGCGTGCCCGCTGGAGCTCCTGCGTCTGCGCGCTGAGGCATTGCAGGATTTCGGCGAGCTGGGCCTTCTGCTCCTCATCCAGCACTTCGAAGATGGCCTTGACGATCTTGTGCTTGGGCTCCATCGCCGCGTTCATGACGGCAAGCCCGGTCTCGGTGATCGACACGATCTTGGCGCGACGGTCCTTCGGATCCGGCTCACGCACGACCAGCTTGTCGCGCTCCAGCCCGTCGATCGCTTCCGTGACCGTGCGCGGCGCGAAGCCGAGTGCGGCGGCAATATCTGTCGAGCGCTGGGGGCCCTCGCAGGACAGCAGGAACAGGAATTTGCTGCGGGCGAGCGACACGCCTTCGTCCATCATGCATTCATTCACCAGGCGGCTTACCTGGTGATAGATCTTGAACATGCCCTGGGCGATTTCGAGCGTATCGGTCATGAGGTCCAATATAGTTATAGTGAGGTACCATGTCAAAAGATTTGACGGTTATTTTTGAGAACCGGCTCCATTTATTGAACAATCATTGTGCTTTCTTCAATGGCCTGCCGCAATTCACTGGTGAATAAGCGCGAAGATGGCATGAAAGAGCATTGACCGGGGTGCCCGCGCGCGGAAAGGTCGGTCATGCCTTTCCGCTTCCTGCATACCGCCGATCTGCATCTGGATTCGCCGATCGCTTCGCTTGCCCTGCGCAATGGCGACCTGGCGGACCTCGTGCGCGGCGCCTCGCGCCGGGTCTTCGAGCGCATCGTCGATCTTGCGATCACCGAGGAGGTCGATGCGCTCCTGGTCGCGGGCGATCTCTACGACGGCGGGCAGACGTCGATGGCGACGGCGCTGTTTCTCGCAGCCCAGATGCGAAGGCTCGAGGCCGCCGGCATCCGCGCCTTCATCATCCGCGGCAACCATGATGCGCAGTCGCAGATCACGCGCGAACTGACTTTCCCGCCGAACGTCCATGTCTTCGACGGCCGCGGCCGCCCCGTCAGGGCGGGGACGCTCGGCAACGGCCGGGAAGTGCATATGCATGGCATCAGCTTCGGCCAGCCGCACGCACCGACAAGCCTGCTTCCGGGCTACAAGCCGCCGGTTGCCGACGCCGTCAACATCGGCATGCTGCATACGAGCCTCGCCGGCTCCAGCCGGCATGACAACTATGCCCCTGCCGGCGTTGCCGATCTGCTTGCCCATGGCTTCGACTACTGGGCACTCGGCCACATCCACCAGCGCGCGGTTCACAGCCAGCACCCGCCGATCGTCATGCCCGGCATTCCGCAGGGGCGCGACATCAACGAGGCCGGGTCGAAGTCCGTCACGCTCGTGACCGTCGGCGATGATGGCGCGTTCGGGCTTGAGGAGCATTTCCTGGCGGTCGCGGCATTCCAGCGTCTCTCGGTCGATCTCGCCGGTATCGAGGACTGGGCGTCGATGCTGGGCGCCGTCCGCACCGCGCTGGAGCAGGCCAGGCAAGAGGTGTCGGCCGACCAGATCGTCTGCCGCGTCGCGCTTTGCGGGGCGACCCCGCTCGCCTGGCGGCTGCGGCGCGACCGCGACCTGCTGGCCGCCGAACTGCAAGCGATAGCCGAGGGCGTGGGCGCCTGCTGGATCGAGACGGTGGAACTGGAGGTTCGCCCGGCAGCGCAGGCGGGCCGGCAGGACGATCTCGGCGCGCTCGCCGAGCTCGCCGCCATCATGGAGCAGGACGTGCTGGCCTCGCATGCCTACCGCGCGGAACTGCGCGAGACGCTGTCGGCATTGATGTCGCAATTGCCCCGCGAGGTCCGCGACCTGCTCGGGACCGACGAAGCGGAGGAGGACGCGTTGCTTTCTGAGGCTGCCTTGCGCGGGGCATCCGAGGTCGTCCCCAGGCTCGATGCCGAACGGGAAGGGGATCGCGGCTGATGCGTCTCAATCGCCTCGATCTCGCACGCTACGGCAAGTTCACCGACAGGAGCCTCGATTTCGGTACTGCGCGCGCCGGCGTGCCGGATTTCCATCTCGTCTACGGTCCCAACGAGGCCGGCAAGTCCACGCTGTTCTCGGCCTATCTCGACCTGCTCTTCGGCATCGAGCTGCACAGCGCCTACAATTTCCTGCATCCCCATCCGACCATGCGGATTGGCGCGGACGTGACGATCGGCGACGAGCGCCACGAGGTGGTGCGGCTGAAGCGCCGGCAGGGTTCGCTCGTCGATCCCGACGAGCGGGTGCTGCCGGATACGCTCTTTGCGGCGGTTCTCGGCGGCATGGACCGGCAGGCCTACCAGATGATGTTCTCGCTCGACGACGAGAGCATCGAGCGGGGCGGTGAGGGCATCCTGAAGAGCGAGGGGGAACTCGGCGCGCTGCTGTTTTCCGCCAGTTCCGGCCTCTCGGGGATCGCGACCGGGCTGGAGAGAATGAAGGCCGAAGCCGACGCCTTCTTCCGCCCGCAGGCGCGCAAGCACGAACTGGCGGCGCTGAAGTCGGAGATGGAGGCGCTGCGCGAGGAGCGCCGGGCGCTCGACGTTGCCGCGCGCGACTATGGCAGCCTGACGCGCCAGCTGGAGGCCTCCACCGTCCGCTACGACGAGGCTTTGAGCGCCCGCGCCGGGACCGGGGCGGGCATCGATGCGCTGGAGCGCCGGTTGGCGGCGATCCCGCTGCTGGAGCGGCTTCGCGGCGTGCGCACACAGCTTGCAGCCTTTGACCCCGGAGACGCGCCGCCGAAGGAATGGAGCGGCCTCGTCGCCGGCCTGATGCGCGAGGAAGCCGAACTCGCCGCCCGCAACGAGCGGATCGCCGCTGAGAGCCAACAGCGGCAAGAGGCGCTGGACGCGCTGGCAGGCGACCCGGCGATCCGCGACGTGGAGGCGGACATCGCAGCACTCGCCGGCTCATCGCTGGAGGCGCGCTACCGCACCGCCGGCATGGATCTCGCCGGCCGCATCGCCGAGCGTGATCGGCTGGAGGACGAAATTGCCGGGAAGCTCGCCCGCATCGCCCTGCCGGCCGGCACCGACGCCGCCGATCTCGTGCTGTCGCCCGATCGCGCCACGACGCTCTCGGCGCTGGTCGCCGCGCGCTCCGGGCTGGACGAGCGGCTGCTGGCGGCACGGCGCGAGGAAGAGGAGGCCAGAAGCACCCGGCAAGCCGCGGCGGCCGCGTTGGTCGCATTGGGGGACGCCGGGGACGAGGACAATTCTGCGGAGACCCGCGACCGCCTGGTGACGCTGGTCCGGACCCTGCGCTCCAACGCCCTTGCGAGCAGGCTGCGGGACGGGGAGCGCGAGGTGTCGACCGCGCAGGCGGCGCTGGCAGCAGCGCTCGACCGCCTCGGATGGGCCGACGATGTCGAAGCCCTGCGGGCGGCGGATATCCCCGGGCGGGACGCCGTCGAAAGCCTCAAGGCCGCCGTTCGCCGCCATGCCGAGGCTGCGGAGAAGATGGAGGCGCAGGCGCGCGATCTCGTCCGTGAACTTGCGGGCCAGCGCGCAGGCCTGGAGCGCATGCGCCGGAGCGAGACGCTGGTCGGCGACGACGAGGCGAGCGCCTTGCGCCGCGCGCGCGACGAGGCGTGGCAGGCGCACCGGGTAGCGCTCGATGCGGGGACGGCCGAGCGCTTCGAAGGCCTGCTCCGCAAGGGCGATCACGCCGCCGACCAGCGACTGGCGCAGGCGGGGCAACTGTCGGAGCTCCGCCTGACCGAGCGTGCGCTCGCCGCCAACGAGGCGCGGCTGGAGACGCTCGAGGCCGACCTCGAACGCGCGGCCGAGGACCGTGCCGGGCTGGACGACCGGATCAGGACTCTTTCAGACCTGCTCGGGCCGGGAACCGCCGCAGCCGCGACCGGCCGGAACGCGATGGCAGGCGGCCGGGGAAGGTCTTCCACTTCAGGCCTCGCAGCCGTCTCGCTGGGTGCCGCGGCATCGACCCCGAAGGCAGAGGCACTGACGGAATCGGATGGCGAGCCTGCCGCGGCCTGGCTTGCAGGCGCGCTTGCGGAGCTCGAGGGCGTCGAGCGCGCCGTGGAGCAGTGGCGCGATGCGCTCGCCGCCGCCGATCTTCTGGCCGGGCGTCGCGCCGCCCTGTCCGCAACGAAGCAGGAGGCGGCGGAGAGTGCCGGCCGGCTGTCGTCGGCGCTGGAACGGGCAGCACCTGCGGATATCTCCGCGACCGCCCTCGAAGAGCTGCTGCTGAGCGCCGACGACCGCGCTGCCGCCCTCGGTGAGGCCATCGCCGGCGGGCGCAACGCGCGGACGGCGATGACTGCGGCGGAAGCCAGGCACAGCGAGCGAGAGGCGGGCCGGGTTTCGGCCGAGGCGGCCTTCGCGGCATGGCAGACGGATTGGGACGCGGCCTGCGACGGCACCTGGCTCGCGACCACCGGGATCGCCTCCGATACGGCGCGCGCCGGCGCGCTGCTGCCGGCGATCCACGACATTGCCCGCCTGGTGGACGCACGGCGCGAACTCGACCGCCGGATCGAGGGCATGCGCCGTGACGAGGCCGATTTTCGGCGCATCGCCGCAGATATTGCCGAAAGGCTCGGCGAGCAGGCCGACGATCCGCTGGCGCTGTTGCAGCGCGTAGGCGAACGGCTGCAGCGTGCCCGCGACGTCGAGGCCCGTGGCGAGAGTCTTCGAGGCGACCTGGAGCGGCTGGAGGCGGAAAGCCGCGACCTCGGCGACCGGCTGGCGGTGCACCGGCGGCAGGCGGGCGACATCTGCACAGCACTCGGCTGCGATACGCTGGCGGATGCCGCGCGCGTGCTGGAGAAGCTGCGCGAGCGCGACGACCTGCGCCGGCGTGCCGACGAGATCGCCTTCGACCTTGCGCGCGCCATGCTGACCGCCACTGCCGACGAGGCCGAGGCGGCGCTTGCGGGAACCGACGAAGCCGAACTGCGCGCCGAGCGCGAGCGGCTGCGTGCCCTGCACGAGGACCAGGACGCAGAAGTGCGCGAGGCGCATGCAGCAAGGATCAAGGCCGCCGATGCGCTGGCCGCCATCGGCGCGGACGGAACGGTTGCGGCGATCGAGGAGCGGCGGCGGACGCTGATCGTCGATCTGGCCGAGCGGGCGAGGGGCTATCTCGCCACGCGCGCCGGCATCCAGGCGGCGGAGGCGGCGCTGCGGCTCTACCGGGAGCGGCATCGCAGCGCCATGATGCGCCACGCCTCGGACGCCTTCCGCACGATCAGCGGCGGCGAATATGCGGGGCTCGCCACGGTGGTGGAGAAGGACCAGGAGATCCTCGTCGCGGCCGCGGCCGCGGGCGGATCGAAGCTCGCGCGCGAGCTCTCCAAGGGAACGCGGTTCCAGCTCTACCTGGCGCTGCGCGTCGCAGGCTACCACGAGGTGGCGGCGAACCGTGAGATCCTGCCCTTCGTCGCCGACGACATCATGGAGACCTTCGACGACGGCCGCGCCTTCAACGCCTTCCGGCTGATGGCGGAGATGGCGACGGTCGGGCAGGTCGTTTACCTGACGCACCACCAGCACCTGCGCGACATCGCGCGGCAGGCTTGCCCCGACGTCACCGTGCACGAACTGTAAGGCTCCGCCCGCTCAGAGCAGGAAATGCTGTACCACCAGCATGAAGGCGAGCGTGGCGGCAACGACGGCCCCGCCCACCACGGCCAGGGCGACGACGGCGCAGACGAGGCCGGCGATGACCCAGATCCCGTCGCGCTCCAGGATGCCGAAGGCGGCGAGGGAAATCGCCAGCGCCGGCAGGATGTTGCCGAGCGGCATCGGCAGGAACAGCACGACGGCGAGGACGAAGCAGACCGCGCCGACCGCATATTCCGCCGGCGGCACGGCCAGGAAGGAAAGCCTTGGGCGCAGCAGCCGCTCGGCGCGCACGAGCAGCGGCATCAGGCGGCCGACGATGGTGGCGAAGTCCCTCGTCGTCATCGACCGTCCGGCAATGATCTTCGGCAGCCATGGCTTCAGCCCGAGCGTCATCTGGGCGGCGAGCACGACGAGCGGGGCGCCCAGGATCGCCGAGGTTCCCGGCGGCGTCGGCAGGATGTTGGGCAGCGCGAAGATCAGCATCAGCGCGCCGAAGGCACGGTCGCCCATGGCTGCGAGAAGGTCGCCGACGCTGATGCGCTCGCGCGCCTGATCGTCGGCAAGCCCGGCGAGGATGGTGGAGAACCGCCGGCGGGCGGACGCATCGTCGAATGCCGAGCTGCCGGGGCGGTCCTCGTCTTGGCGCTCGTCGATCATGCGGACCTGCCTCCGGGGAATCGTTGGCCGTGACGGGACGCTACGTCGCCAAGGTGACCCGCGTGTAACAGTGCCGGCGGGCGGTCCCCGCGCTGCATGCAGCAGGCCGTGGCGACCGGCGCGCCTTGCAATTCCCGGCCAAGGGGAGGATCCTGACAGGGCAGCCCGGCTCGGCTGGCAGGGCAGGGGTTGCGGTCTGCACGCATCGGTTTGCGGCACAGGCAGGAATGCCTGTCCCGCATGCATTCTCGGCCGTCGGGGTTGACTTGACGCAGCACCGATGGTTCTTGGCACGGTGCTTCGGCCCGGTGCCGGAGCTTCAACGGGCGAGGGCCATGACGGTTGGACAATTGAGCGGCGTGACGGAGCGGCAGCGGGGTTTCCTCGGTGCGTTCCTGCTCATGCTCGCACTCGTCGTCGGCCAGTTCGTCACCCTCGAACGCAAGGTTTCCGTCCGCTCCGCCGCCGATCCGGCGGTATCGCGCACGGCGGCCGACAAGGCTTCCGGCAACGCTGGCACGCGCCCGCTTTCCGCCGGCGGCGGATCGAGCGGCAACGATAGCTGGCATGTGACGGCAAGCGCCACCGAACGGCGTGCCGCCAAGGCAAAGGCGTCCGGCGGCGGCAACCCGTGGCCGGAATTCGGCCTTCCGCTGTCCAGCCGGCCGGCGCCGGCGACGGAGCTTACCGAAGTCGCAAGCCGCCAGTTGCCGGACGAGGCTGTCCATGCGGCAGCACCCAGGCATCATTTTGACGGGCGGGCGCCCCCGCAAGGCGTTCTCTGACGGCCCCTGGGGCCGCCTCCGGCGCGACTGCGCGCCGCATTTCCGACGATACCCGAGCCTCGCGGCCCCGACCCGACGCTCCCTCGCACCTGAAGCGGACTTTTCCATGCGCACATCCAAATGGGCCCTCGCGGCCTATCTCGTCATCATCATCTTCGGCGTCCTCACCGCCGTCCCCAACATCCTGACGTCGTCGCAGCTCGAGCGCTTCGGCAGCTTCCTGCCGGCCAAGCCCGTAACGCTCGGCCTCGACCTCAAGGGCGGCTCGCACCTCGTGCTCGAGGTCGATTCCGCCGCGCTCACCAAGGCGCGCATGGACGTCCTGCTCAACGACGTCCGTGGCATCCTGCGAACCGCCGGCGAGCGTGCCTCGGCCGCCCGGCTGAACGGCAACACCATCGTGGTGACCCCCTCGACGCCGGAAGCGCGCGACAAGATCCTGCCGGAGATCCGTAAACTCGCAGCCCCCGCCGGCACGCTCGGCTTCGGGGCGACCGCTGCCGACATCGACGTCCAGCAGCAGGGAGACACCGTCGGCGTGACGCTGACCGAGGCCGGCGTTGCCGACCGCATGACCGCGGCCGTCGACCAGAGCCTCGAGATCATCCGCCGCCGCGTCGACCAGGTCGGTGTCGCAGAGCCGCTGATCCAGCGCGTGGGCGGCGACCGCATCCTCGTCCAGCTGCCCGGTCTGCAGGACCCGACCCGGCTTCGCCAACTTCTCGGCTCGACCGCGCAGATGAGTTTCCACATGCTGGATGCGTCCGTCGACCCGAACAGCGTGCCGCCGCGCGGCGTGTCGATCCTGCCCGGCGCGAACGACGGCCAGAAATACGCGGTCGAGGATCGCGTGGCGATCTCGGGCGACCGTCTCGCCGATGCCAAGGCCGGTTTCGACCAGCGCACCAACGAGCCGATCGTCTCGTTCACCTTCGACACCACCGGCGCGCGCCAGTTCGGCGAGATCACCAAGGCAAATGTCGGTCGTCCCTTCGCCATCGTCCTCGACGGCAAGGTGCTGACGGCGCCCGTTATCCGCGAGCCCATCCTCGGTGGGCAGGGGCAGATCAGCGGCAACTTCACCCCGCAGGAGGCGACGGTCCTCTCCGCGCTGCTGCGATCGGGCGCCCTGCCGGCTCCGCTCACCATCATCGAGGAGCGCACCGTCGGCCCGAACCTCGGCAGCGACTCGATCCGCATGGGCCTCTACACCGGTCTTGCCGGTCTCGCCTTCGTCGTCGCGCTGATGGTCGGCCTCTACAGCGCCTGGGGTCTCATCGCCGTCGTCGGCCTGATCCTGCACACGATCATGACGATCGGTATCCTCGGCCTGCTCGGCTCGACGCTGACGCTCCCCGGCATCGCCGGCATCATCCTCGGCATCGGCATGGCGGTGGACGCCAACATCCTCATCAACGCCCGTATCCGGGAGGAGACCGCCGCCGGTTCGGGCGCGATGAAGGCGCTCGACGTCGGCTTCAACAAGGCCTACGCGACGATCGTCGACGGCAACATGACGACGATGGTCGGCATGATACTGCTGTTCATGTTCGGCAGCGGCCCTGTGCGCGGTTTCGCGATCACCATGATCATCGGTCTCGCGATCTCGATGTTCACCTCGATCACCGTCGTCCGCCTTCTGATGCGCGATGCGGTCGTTCGCCGCAAGATGAAGAAGATCGAGATCCATTCGCTCTTCGGCGCGGTGCGCAGCATTCCGAGCTTCTCGTTCATGCGCGGCCGCTACATTGCGATCGGCGTATCGGCTGTCCTTTCGATAAGCTCGATCATCCTCTTCCTCAAGCCAGGCCTCAACTATGGCATCGACTTCGTCGGCGGCATCCAGGTCGAGGCAACCTCGAAGACGCCGATCGATCTTGGCACGCTGCGCGAAGAGCTGGAGGGTCTGAACCTCGGCGAAGTGGCGCTGCAGGAGTTCGGCCACGGGTCCTCGGTCCTGATCCGCGTCCAGCGGCAGCCCGGCAGCGAGGCGGCGCAGACCGCAGCCTTGAACCAGATCCGCCAGGGCGTCGTGGACGTCATCCCGGACGCCAGCTTCGAACGCACCGAAGTCGTCGGCCCTACGGTGAGCACCGAGCTTGCCCGCTCCGGCTTCATCGCCGTCGGCCTCGGCATGCTCGCGATCCTGGCCTACATCTGGTGGCGCTTCGAATGGCACTTCGCCGTCGGCGCGATTGCGACGCTGATCCTCGACATCACCAAGATGATCGGCTTCTTCGCGCTGATGCAGATCGACTTCAACCTGACGGCAATCGCAGCCGTGCTGACGCTGATCGGCTACTCGGTCAACGACAAGGTCGTCGTCTACGACCGCATGCGCGAGAACCTGCGCAAGTACAAGTCGATGCCGTTCTCCGACCTGATCGACCTGTCGATCAACCAGGTGATCATGCGATGCATCTTCACTTCGGTCGCGGTTGCCGTTTCGCTGCTGCCGATGGCGATCTGGGGCGGCGACACGGTCAAGCCGTTCGCCTGGCCGATGATCTTCGGTGTCATCGTCGCCACGTCCTCGTCGATCTACATCGGCGGCCCGATCCTGCTGTTCCTGTCGCGCTGGTGGAAGGACCGCGAGGTCACCCGCCTGCCGTCGGCGGCAGGTCCCGAGGGACAGGCGATCGAACAGAAATAAGAAAGGGGCGCTTCGGCGCCCCTTCGCATTTACCAGTCCGTCTCATTTTCGGCCAAGGCCCTGGTCGGCTTGCCGCCTGCCTGACCTCAATCTAAGCGCAGGGGCGAGAAGACTGCCGGATCGACACCCTCCCGCGCGAAGACATCAGCAGGCGGCATGCCGGCGATCAGGGCGGCCGCGAGCTGGCCGAGAGCGGGCGAGGTCAGGATGCCGTAGCCGCCCTGACCGGCGAGCCAGAAGAAGGCGGCATTGTCCCTGGCCGGGCCGATGACGGGCAGGCGGTCGGCGGAGAAGCTGCGCATGCCGGCCCAGCTGCTGGCGATGCGGCCGATCTTCAGCGTCGTCGCCTCCTCGAGATAGTGGGCGGCATAGGCGACGTCGAGCTCCTCCGGCTGCACGTCGGCGGGCTCGCAGGGCGTTTCGTCGGCCGGCGAGACCAGCAGGCGGCCGGCATCCGGTTTGAAATAGTAGGTGTCGTCGATTTCGTTGATCTCCGGCAGCGCGGCCGCGTCGATCTCCGCCGGCAGGTCGACCGTAATGGCGGTCCGCCGGTGCGGGACGATGCTGGCCGGAGCCACGCCGCACAACGCGGCAACCGTGTCCGCCCAGCCGCCCGCCGCATTGACGAGGATGTCGGCCGAGATCGCACCCGCCGAGGTTTCGACGATCCATCTCCGGCCGTCGTGGCGCGCGCGCAGGAGCTCGGCGCCGGATATCAGCTCCGCCCCCGCCCGCCGGGCGAAGCGGGCATAGCCCTGCAGCAATTGGTCCACGTCGATGTCCCAGTAGTCGGGGTCGAAATAGGCGGCGCCGAGATAGGCGGGATCGAGGAAGGGCACGTGGCGGACGGCTTCATCGACGGTGAGCGGCACGACGGCGACGCCAGCGGCCGCAGCCTTCAGCCGGGCGCGCTCCACGGCGTCCTCCTTGCCGGTAGCGCCGATCCAGAGGCTGCCGCGGGCCGTCAGCAAAGGGGCGGTGGCAAACCCTTCCGGCGGCTGCGCCATGAAGGCGTGGCTGATGCGGGCAAGGGCGTTCACGACCGGGGCGTTGTCGCGCAGCGTGAACTCGGCCGCCGAGCGCCCGGTGCTGTGGTATCCGTTCGCCGCCTCCCGCTCCAGCACGGCGACAGAGCGATGCGGCGCCAGGAAAGAGGCCAGCGACAGGCCGGCTATCCCGCCGCCGATGATGGCTACGTCATGGTGCTGCATGTTCCTGGTCCCTCTGCCTGCAAGGTCGCCGGACGTCCGGCCGGTTGTGTCGGACCTGATCTACGCGAGCCTGGACCCCCGTTCAAATTTATAGGAATGAAGGCGGTTATCGATTGGGTTTATGACGCCGGGTGCCGGAACGGCTGCACGTTCGCCATGTGCGCCAGGAAGGCGCGCTCGGCCGGGTTGAGGGCCGCGCCCGGGTTGGTGATGCGGAAGGTCTCCGTCTCCGGCAGGTCGCGGTAGGGCGGCAGTTGCCACAGTTCCCCGGCCGGCAGGGCCGGACGGGCGAGATGCACAGGCAGCATGCCGATGCCGGCATTGGCGATCACCAGTCGCAGCACCTCCTCGACGTTGAAGGCGATCGCGCGGACTTGCTGGCCGAACGAGCCCACCGCGCGCACGGCCGTGACCGGCCCCATGTGCGGCCCGCCGAGCACGTCGGAAATGAAGCTGACATAGGGCTCGCCGCGCAGGGCCTCGAGGCCCACGCCATCGATGCCGAACAGCCGATGGTCGCGGCCGCAGTAGAGCGCATAGGTCTCGATGCAGAACGGCGCGCAGGAGAGGCCCGCGGGGATGATGCCGTCGGAGATGCCGAGCGTGGCAATGCCGCGTTCGACCGATCTGATCACGTCGGAGGTCGTCTCCACCTTCACGCCCGCCGTGACGCGCGGGTGCAGCCGGAAGAAGGCGGCAAGCGCCCGGTCCCAGTCCGGGTTCAGCGCATGGCTGACGGTGTGGATGGTGATGTGGCCGGTGACGTCGTGGCCGGTCGGCTCCATCGCTTCCGGCAGGCGCACGACGGCGGTGAAGATGTCGCGGCAGAGTGCATGCAGCCGTTCGCCGGCTTCCGTCAGTTCGAACCGCCCCGGCCGGCGGTCGATCAGCTTGTGGCCGACCGTCTGCTCCAGCCGCTTCAAGGCCATGCTGACGGCCGGCTGCTGCAGCAGGAGCCGGTTGGCCGCCCGCGTGATGCTGCCTTCCTCGACCACCACGATGAAGGTGCGAAGCAGGTTCCAGTCGAGATTGTGGGCGAAGCGTTCGAGGCGGTTGGTCGGCATGGGGACAGCGAACCGGGACGGTTGCGGCCGCAAGGCGGCCATCCTCCCCATGAAGGCGGAGGATGGCGGCCCGAGGCGGGCTCTATTTCATCGTATAGACGTCGATCGTGAAGTATTTTTCGTTGATCTTCTGGTAGGTGCCGTCGGCGCGGATATCCTTGAGCGCCTGGTTGATCCGCTCACGCAGGGTGTTGTCGTCCTGGCGCACGGCAATGCCGACGCCCTCGCCGACGAATTTCTTGTCGGTGATCGGATCGCCGATCAGTTCGCAGCAGCCCTTGCCGTCCTCGTTCTTCGTCACCCAGTCGAGCAGCGGGATCATGTCGCCCACCTGCAGGTCCAGTCGGCCGTTGGCCATGTCGAGATTGACCTCGTCCTGGGTCGGATAGAGCTTGATGTCGGCATCGGGATAGACGGCTGCGACATAGTCCGCCTGGGTCGTGCCGGACTGGGCGCCGATCGCCTTGCCCTTCATGCCCTCGTTGGTGAAGTCGGTGATGCCGGCACCCTTGGGTGCGGCATGGGTCATGGCGGCGAGATAGTAGGGGTCGGTGAAGGAGACCTGCTTCTTGCGCTCGTCGGTGATGAACATCGAGGCGATGATCATGTCGTATTTCTTCGCCTGCAGGCCCGGAATGATGCCGTCCCAGTCCTGCGATACGACCTCGCATTCGACCTTCATCTTCTCGCAGAGCGCAAGGCCGATGTCGACGTCGAAGCCGGCGAGCTTGCCGGAGGCTTCCTGGTAGTTGAAGGGCGGATAGGCGCCCTCCGTGCCGATCTTCAATGTCTCGGCCGACGCTGTCGTGGCGAGAAGGCTGGCTGCGGCAAGCGCCAGCGCGGCAATGCTCATGTTCATGGTCGTTCCCCTTTTCCCAGTGCTCTTATGAACGGGCGAGGCGAGCCTAGCGCTGCGCAAAGTATAAACGAAATAGATAGGCATGATAGCGAATATCATTCACGTTTATGCGCCTTGCAGCGCCGGACCCGCACTCCGCCTAGGCGAGCCCGGCGGGAACGAGGCTGTGCGCCTACCAGCGCTGGTGGACGTGCGGCGCCACGAGCCGGTCGTAGATGTCGGCGGTCGCAGCCATCACCTCGGCGGAAAGCGGCGCCAGATCGGCGGCCTTCGCATTGGCCTCGGCCTGCGCCGCATTGCGGGCTCCGGGGATGACGACGCTGACCGCCTCGTTCATGAGGATCCACCGGAGCGCGAAGGCGGCCATGCCGGTGCCGGCCGGCACCAGCTTGCGGACTTCCTCGACCGCCTGCAGCCCCACCTCGAAGGGGACGCCGGCGAAGGTCTCGCCCACGTCGAAGGCTTCGCCGTGGCGGTTGAAGGCGCGGTGATCGTCGGCCGCAAACGCGGTGTCCCGGGTGATCTTGCCCGACAGCAGGCCGCTTGCGAGCGGTACGCGGGCGATCACCGCGACGTTCCTGCGCTGCGCCTCCTTGAAGAACAGGTGCGCCGGGCGCTGCCGAAAGATGTTGAAGATGATCTGGATGCTGACGACGCCCGGATACTCGATCGCCTTCAGCCCTTCCTCGACCGTCGACACGCTGACGCCGTAGTCGGCGATCTTGCCGGAAGCCTTGATCTCCTCCAGCCCCTCGAACACCTCGGGCCGGTAGAACACCTCGGTCGGCGGGCAATGGAGCTGGACGAGGTCCAGCCGGTCCACCTGCAGGTTCGCCAAGCTGCGATCGATGAAGCCTTCGAGATTAGCCTTGGTGTAGCCCTCGGCGGTGTGCGGCGACAGGCGGCGGCCCGCCTTGGTCGCCACCATCGGCCGCTTGCCGCCACGCGCCTTCAGGACGTCGGCGATGATCTTCTCCGAGCGGCCGTCGCCATAGACGTCGGCGGTGTCGATGAAGGTCATGCCGGCGTCGAGCGCGGCATTGAGCGCCGCGCGCCCGTCCGCCTCGCTGACGTCGCCCCAGGCGCCGCCGATCTGCCAGGCGCCGAAACCGATATCGGTGGTGGTGAAGGCGGTGCGTCCGAACTGCCGGTGTCTCATCTTACGTCTCCCATCTGTGGATGCGCCGGTGTAGCGCCGTCGCATCCGGCCGACAAGCCCGGGAGCCAAGCCCGGAAACCAGGTCAGGTCGAAAGCCCTCGGTCAGACCCTGTCGATGCCGATCAGGTAGGCATCGCCTCCGGGGCAGTCGATGACGGCTTCGCGCCGGCCTTCCATGAGAAGCACGTCCAGCGTCCCCAGCCTGAACGGCGTGCCCGCGGCCACGATCGCCAGATCCGCAAGGGCGAGCACGAGGGTCCAGTCGTGGACTGTATCCAGCTTCGGCCCCGATCCGGGCCGAATGCGCCGGAGCGTGTGGCGGAACAGCCCACGTCGCGTCATCACGTTCAGGTCGGTGATCGCGCCGCCGGTCAGTCGCGCCGATGTCTGCGCGTCGGCCGGAAAGGGCAGGGGAGTGCTTTCCGGCACCAGCAAATGCCGCCCCATGCCCTCGATCTCCAGTTCCATGCCTTGGCCGGAGAGGAGCGCGAGCGTCCGGTCGATGCCGGGAAAAAGCGAGAAGGGCCCGTCGCTCGCAACCGTTGCCATGCTCACCCGCCAGCCGAAGCCGGCAAGGTCGCTGTCTTCCGGGAATACGGCCACCTCCACCGTCTCCCCGCCGCCGTTCTTCCACGGCATGCGGCGATGGCGGGCGCTGGCGAGGATTTTCGGTTCCGGCTGGCGCATGACCCAATCAGTTCCCAAGTATGCCCGGCAGCCTCAGGTCCTTCTCCCTGGCGCAGTCCAGCGCGATGTCGTAGCCCGCATCGGCGTGGCGCATGACGCCGGTGGCCGGGTCGTTCCACAAGACGCGTTCCAGCCGCCGGTCGGCGTCTTCAGAACCGTCGCAGCAGATCACCATGCCGGAATGCTGCGAAAAACCCATGCCGACGCCGCCGCCGTGATGCAGCGAAACCCAGGTGGCGCCCGATGCGGTGTTCAGCAGAGCATTCAGCAGCGGCCAGTCGGAGACGGCATCCGAGTCGTCCTGCATCGCTTCCGTCTCGCGGTTGGGCGAAGCGACCGAGCCCGAGTCGAGATGGTCGCGACCGATCACGATCGGGGCCGAAAGCACGCCGGTGCGGACCATTTCGTTGAAGGCGAGGCCCAACTTGTGGCGATCGCCGAGGCCGACCCAGCAGATGCGGGCGGGCAGGCCCTGGAAGGCGATGCGCTCCCTCGCCATGTCGAGCCAGTTGTGCAGGTGCTTGTTGTCGGGCAGGAGCTCCTTCACCTTGGCGTCGGTCTTGTAGATGTCCTCGGGATTGCCGGAAAGGGCCGCCCAGCGGAACGGGCCGATGCCGCGGCAGAACAGCGGGCGGATATAGGCCGGCACGAAGCCGGGAAAGGCGAAGGCGGTCTCCAGTCCCTCGTCCTTGGCGACCTGGCGGATGTTGTTGCCGTAATCGAGCGTCGGCACGCCGGCATCCCAGAAGGCGACCATGGCTTCCACATGGGTTCTCATCGAGGCGCGCGCCGCGGCTTCGACCGCCTTCGGATCGCTCTCGCGCCTGGTCTTCGCCTCCTCCACGCTCCAGCCGATCGGCAGGTAGCCGTTCAACGGATCGTGCGCGGAGGTCTGGTCGGTGACGATGTCGGGTCGCGGACCGCCGGCCTTCATGCGGCGGACCAGCTCGGGAAAGATCTCGGCCGCATTGCCGACCAGGCCGACGGACTTCGCCTCACCGGCCTTCGTCCAGCGGTCGATCATTTCGAGCGCCTCGTCCAGCGTCGTCGCCTTCTCGTCGACATAGCGGGTGCGCAGGCGGAAATCGATGCGTGTCTCGTCGCATTCGACTGCAAGGCAGCAGGCGCCGGCCATGACGGCGGCGAGCGGTTGCGCGCCGCCCATGCCGCCGAGGCCGCCGGTGAGGATCCACTTGCCCCTGAGGTTGCCGCCATAATGCTGGCGGCCGGCCTCGACAAAGGTTTCGTAGGTTCCCTGCACGATGCCCTGCGTGCCGATATAGATCCACGAGCCGGCCGTCATCTGGCCGTACATGGCAAGGCCCTTCTTGTCCAATTCGTTGAAATGATCCCAGGTGGCCCAGTGCGGCACGAGGTTGGAGTTGGCGATCAGCACGCGCGGCGCATCCTTGTGGGTGCGGAACACGCCGACCGGCTTGCCGGACTGGACGAGCAGGGTTTCGTCCTCGTTCAGGTCCTTCAGCGTCGCGACGATCCGGTCGAAATCGGCCCAGGTGCGCGCCGCCCGCCCGATGCCGCCATAGACGACCAACTCGTGCGGATTCTCGGCGACGTCGGGGTCAAGGTTGTTCATCAGCATGCGCAACGGCGCTTCGGTCAGCCAGCTCTTGGCGTTCAACTCATTGCCCCGCGGAGCGCGGACGTCGCGGATATTGTGTCGGGGATTGGTCATGGTTTCCTCCGGCTCAGAGTTTGAGGTCAGGCGCGATCCGTTCGATCCGCCTGAGAATGGTTTCGAGGGGGCGGCGAAGCCGCTCCGCCTTGGCCGTGTCGTAGGCGAAGGGCGGCGCTTCCGTCGAAAGATGGGTCGACTGGGCCAGTTCCATCTGGATGACATGGACGCCCGTTTCCGGCTTTCCGTAGTGCCGCGTCGTCCAGCCACCCTTGAAGCGGCCGTTGAGGATGCTGGTGTAACCTTCGGCGCCCGTTGCGACTTCGACAGCCGCCGCTTCGATTTCCGGCGCGCAGGTCCTGCCCATGTCGGTGCCGATATTGAGGTCCGGCAGTTTGCCTTCGAAGAGGAAGGGGACGTGCGAGCGGATCGAGTGGCAATCGTAGACAACGGCGATGCCGTGGATGGACTTCACCCGCTCGATCTCGGCCCTGAGCGCTGCGTGATAGGGCGCATGGAAGGCGCGGAGCCTTGCCGCGATGTCCTCGCTCGTCGGTGCCTGCCCGTCGTTCCAGATCGCGTTTCCGTCGAAATCGGTCTCCGGCACGAGGCCGGTGGTGTTCTGGCCGGGATAGAGGCTCCCGCCCGCCGGGTCGCGATTGGCGTCGATGACGTAGCGGTGAAAGGTGGCGCGGACGGTCGTCGCATCGTCGAGCAGGCCGTCATAGAGATCGTGGATGTGCCAGTCGGTATCGGCGAGGATCTTGCCGGTGTCGTTGAGGCGCGCCCGGATCTCGGCGGGGACCTCCGTGCCGGTATGCGGGAAGCCGAGGATGACGGGAGACGTGCCCCGGCGGGTTTCGACGGCGGGGGTGGTCATGCGGAGGCCTCCTTGTCGAACTGGTGGAGGAAAGCCCCCCTCATCCGGCCTGCGGCCACCTTCTCCCCGATGGAGAGAAGAGGGAGCTTGCCGGAATGGCTGGGCACGAAGTCGCCGTCCTGCGGGTTCAGCGGGTGCTTTGGAAAAAATGGGCGCAGCCGGTTCCCTCTTCTCCCCGGCGGGGAGAAGGTGGCCCGAAGGGTCGGATGAGGCGGCCCTGGAGGCAAAACAGCAGCCATCTCACCCCTCCAGCTTGGGCAGAATGCCAGCCGTGACCGATGCATTGAGCGCCCCGGTCTTCACCAGTTCGCCCGCCGCCGCCAGATCCGTCGCCATGTAGCGATCGACTTCCAGCGTCGGCACCACGCGTCGCAGCGCGTCGACCGCCTTCTGCAATTCATTGCTCGTGGAAAGCGGCGCGCGGAAATCCACGCCCTGCGCCGCCGTGATCGCCTCGATGCCGATGATGGCAAAAAGGTTCTCCGTCATCTGCAGCACGCGGCGGGCGCCGTGGCAGGCCATGGAGACATGGTCCTCCTGGTTGGCAGATGTCGGGGTCGAATCCACGGATGCCGGATGGGACATCTGCTTGTTCTCGCTCATGAGTGCTGCAGACGTCACCTCGGCGATCATCAGGCCGGAATTCAGTCCGGGCTTCTTCGCAAGGAACGCGGGCAGGCCGTAGGAGAGGGCGGGATCGACGAGGAGCGCGATGCGGCGCTGGGAGATCGCGCCGATCTCGCAGACGGCGAGCGCGATCTGGTCGGCGGCGAAGGCAACCGGTTCGGCATGGAAGTTGCCGCCGGAGACGACCGAGTTGTCGGACAGCACCAGCGGGTTGTCGGTCACGGCATTGGCCTCGATCTCCAGCGTGCGGGCGACCGAACGCAGCAGGTCGAGGCAGGCGCCGTCCACCTGCGGCTGGCAGCGGATGCAGTAGGGGTCCTGCACGCGCTCGTCGTTGTCTATGTGGCTCTGGCGGATCGGCGAACCTTCCAGCAGCGCGCGGAGGGCGGCGGCGGTGTCTATCTGGCCCCGGTGGCCGCGTAGCGTGTGGATGTCGGGATGGAACGGCGCGGACGAGCCCATGGCCGCATCCGTCGAAAGCGCGCCGGTGATCAGGGCGGCCTGCGAGGCACGGTGGGCGCGGAACAGGCCGGCGAGCGCCAGCGCCGTTGACGCCTGGGTGCCGTTGATCAGCGCCAGTCCTTCCTTGGCTGCGAGTTCGACCGGGACGAGGCCGGCCGCGGCCAGCGCCGCAGCGCCCTCCATCCGCCTCCCGTCGAAGTAGGCCTCGCCGTGGCCCATCATCACGGCCGCCATGTGCGCCAGCGGCGCCAGGTCGCCCGAGGCGCCGACCGAGCCTTTTTCCGGAATGACGGGGATGACGCCCTTTTCCTGCATCGCCTCGATCAGGCGGACGATCTCGATGCGCACGCCCGAGGCGCCGCGCCCGAGCGAGACGAGCTTCAGCGCCATGATCAGCCGGACGATGTTTTCCGACAGCGGCGCGCCCACGCCGCAGCAATGCGACAGGATCAGGTTTCTCTGCAGGGTCGCGACATCGGCGGCATCGATCCTGATCGAGGCGAGTTTGCCGAAGCCGGTGTTGATGCCGTAGACCGGCGCATTGCCGGCGGCGATCTCGGCGATGCGGGCGGCGGCCTTTTCGATCCCGGCATCGAAGGCGGCGTCGAGGCGGGCAGGCTCGCCGGTCCAGTAGATGGTTTCGAGATCCTTCAGCGGCACGGAGCCGGGATGCAGGATGATGGTCATTGCGTTTTCTCCGGTGCGGCGGACGGGCCGCCATTCGAGCTCAGCGGCCGCGATAGACGCGCCGGTGCAGCGGATTGAAGCCCATGCGGTAGACGAGCTCGGCCGGCTGGCCGATGTCCCAGAGCGCGAAGTCGGCCCGCTTGCCGGCCTCCAGCGTCCCCACATCATCGAGCAGCCCGAGCGCGCGGGCCGCCTCGCGCGTGGTTCCGGCGAGGCATTCCTCTACCGTCATGCCGAACAGGGTCGCCGCCATGTTCATCGTCAACAGCAGCGAGGTCAGCGGCGAGGTGCCGGGATTGTTGTCGGTGGCGATCGCCATCATGACACCGTGCTCGCGAAACAGCGCGATCGGCGGCTTCTTCGTCTCGCGGATGAAGTAGTAGGCGCCCGGGAGGATCACCGCGACGGTGCCGGCCTGCGCCATGGCCTTGGCGCCGTCGGCGTCGGTATATTCCAGGTGGTCGGCCGAAAGCGCGCCATAGGAAGCGGCAAGGGCCGCGCCCGAGAGATTGGAAAGCTGGTCGGCATGAAGCTTCACCGGCAGCCCGAGCGCCTTGGCGGCGTCGAAGACGCGGGCGATCTCGGCCGGCGAAAAGGCGATGCCCTCGCAGAAGCCGTCGACGGCATCGGCCAGTCCTGCTTCGGCTATGGCCGGCAGCATGTCGGAGACGACCTTCTGGATATAGCCGGCCTTGTCGCCCTTCATCTCCGGCGGCAGCGCATGCGCGCCGAGGAAGGTCGTCCGCACCGTGACGTCGCGCAGCCCGCCCAGACGTCTGGCTGCGCGCAACGCCTTCATCTCGTTGTCGCGGTCCAGCCCGTAGCCGGACTTGATCTCGACCGTGGTGACGCCTTCGCCGATCAGCGCGTCGAGCCGCGGCAGGGTCTCTTCCACCAACTGGTCCTCGGAGGCCGCCCGCAACGCAGTGACGGACGAGACGATGCCGCCGCCGGCGCGCGCGATCTCCTCGTAGGAGGCGCCTTCGAGGCGCATCTCGAACTCGTTGGCCCGGGTGCCGGCATGGACGAGGTGGGTGTGGCAGTCGATCAGGCCGGGGGTGATCCAGCGCCCCTCGCAATCGACCGTCTCCGCCGCGCGCAGGGCCACGGGAACCTCCGCCTCGGGGCCGGCATAGGCGATCTGTCCGTCGCGCACGGCGATGGCGCCCTTTTCGACGTTCCCCATGCCCGGAAGGGAGGAGGCGAAGGTTGCGAGCCGCGCATTCCGCCACAGCTTCGCCGTGTCGCCGTCGTTAGCTGATGTCGTCTCTGAAGTTGCCTGGGACATCGTTTCGCTCTTTCCTTGATGCCGGATAATGTATATACATATTAAACATCACGCAAGGCCGATTTTGCGCCCTACGATGGAGGACGATGCCGTGACAGCAATTTTTGCCGGGCAGGCGCTGCTGCCCGAGGGGTGGGCCGGCAACGTCCGGATGACGCTGAAGGACGGCCGGATCGCCTCGGTCGAAAAAGGCGTCGCGGCGGACCCGGCCGACGAGCGTCACGGCGCGATCGTGCCGGGGATGGCAAACCTCCACAGCCACGCCTTCCAGCGCGGAATGGCGGGCCTGGCCGAGACGCGTGGACCCGGCAGCGACAGTTTCTGGAGCTGGCGCACCGTCATGTATCGCTTCGCGCTCTCCATGAACCCGGAGCAGATGGAGGCGGTGGCGGCCCAGCTCTATGTCGAGATGCTGGAGGCCGGCTTCACCCGCGTCGGCGAGTTTCACTATCTGCACCACGATGCCGACGGCCGACCCTATGCGGACATCGCCGAACTGGCTACGCGCATCGCCGCCGCCGCATCTGCGACCGGCATCGGCCTGACCCTGCTGCCGGTCTTCTATGCCCATTCCGGCTTCGGCGGAGCCGATCCCGGCGAAGGCCAGCGCCGGTTCATCAATGACCGCGACGGCTACGCGCGCCTGCTGGACCGCTGCCGGGAACTGACCGCCGCGCTGCCGGGCGGCATCACCGGCGTGGCGCCGCACAGCCTGCGGGCCACCACACCCGAGGAGCTTGCGGCCGTCGTCGGGATGGCAGGCGACGCATCCATCCATATCCATATCGCCGAGCAGGTGAAGGAGGTGGAAGACTGCATCGCCTGGTCAGGCCGGCGGCCGGTGGAGTGGCTGCTGGACAACGCCCCGGTCGATGGCCGCTGGTGCCTGATCCATGCGACCCACATGACTGACGCGGAGACCGACCGGATGGCGGCCTCGGGCGCGATCGCCGGGCTGTGCCCGATCACCGAGGCCAATCTCGGCGACGGCACCTTCCCGGCCGTCCGATTCGTCGCCGGTGGCGGCCGCTTCGGCATCGGCTCGGATTCGAACGTGCTGATCGGTCTCGCAGACGAACTGCGCCAGCTCGAATATTCCCAGCGGCTCCTGCATCGGGGCCGCAACATGATCGCAATGCCGGGCGGCTCCACCGGCCGCGCCCTGTTCGACGGGGCGATCGCCGGCGGTGCGGCCGCACTCGGCGCGAAGACGGGGCTCGCAGCCGGCGCACCCGCGGACTTCGTCAGCCTCCGTGCGCGGCACGACATCGCCCTTACCGGCGACCGGCTGCTCGACGCCCTCGTGTTCTCCGGCGGCGTCTTCCCCGATACGGTCTGGGTCGCGGGGAAGAAGCTGGTCGAGAACGGCCGCCATGCCGCACACGAGGCAACGGCGGCGAGGTTCGCAAAAGCCATGCGGGAGCTCGCGGCATAGGAGCGGCGTGCACCACTTGTTACTCGACTGACCCTGTCTGTCAGGTCGATGGGCTCGCCGGAGCCGGCGTGCGCGATCGAAGAAGCCCCAGGCCGAGCAGCACGAGCACGGCCAGTGTCGTGGCGTAGCAGACGATGGGCCAGGCTGTGTCGCCATCCAGTATCGTCACCGCCAATGTTCCGGCGATGCCGACGATCAGGCTCTGGACGCAGAAATAGAATGCGACCGCAGAGCCGGCGATATCATCGAACTGCGCCAGCGCGCCGTTGGCAGTAACCGAAACGGTAACGACGATCCCGATGCAGGCAACCCACATCGGAACAATGAAGCTGACGAAAGACGGCGAGCCAGAAAGGGCACCGACCCCCAAAAGGGCTGCGCCGCAAAGCAGTAGGAGCATCCCACGGGCCACGCATCCGGCGATGCCCCATTTGGCGACGAAAGCCTTGGCGAAACGTGTTGTCACGACCATGACGAGCGCGACGGTGGCGAACGCTATGCTGAAACCGATCTCCGAATAGCCCGCCTGTCCTATGAGGACACGGGGAGCAGTCGAGAAGAATGTGAAGAAGGTGCCCATGCCGGCGCTGAACGCCACCGTGTAGACCCAGAAGGCCGGACTGGCGAATATCGGCAACACGGATCGACGGGGCCTGTCCTGATCCGATGGAAGTGTTTCGTGCCACCGGACCCCAGCGTTTAACATGGCGACCAACGCCAGCGCAGCCAGCGTGATAAAAATTGCACGCCAGCCGAAATATGCTCCGATCAGCGCTCCGGCGACGGGGCCGAGTGCCGGTACGAAAGCCAGCATTGCGCTAAAGAGCCCATAGATGACAACGCCTTCCGGTCGATTGGCGTAGACGTCCCGAACCGTCGCAAACGTTGCCACCATCGCCGCCGACGCACCAATCGCCTGGAGGAAGCGGAAACTGACGAAAACGACGGCAGTAGACGACGATGCCGCACCAAGGGAGGCAACAATGAAGATCGCCGCGCCGGCAAGCAGGACCGGCCGCCGACCGATGCGATCCGAGATTGGCCCGAAGATCACCTGACCTAGACCCAGCACCACCATATAGAGGCTGAGCGTGAGTTGGATCACGGATGGCGTCGTGCTGAGGATGCCGGGCATCGCAGGAACGACGGGAAGATAGATGTCCATCGCCAGAGAGGCGAGGATGTCGAAGGGTGCCATCAGCAGCAGTGCTGCCGGCAATGTATAAGCCCAAGTAGGGCGCGTGATAGTCATGACGAATCAACCGCTCGATTAGAGAAACCGGCGGCGTCTGCTCGTCAGCAATCGGATGAGATTGGCCTTACAGAACGCCGCAACAACGAAAATGTTGTTGCGGCTTATTTGTCTGATGACTTGCCGGCTCCCATGCCGATGACCTCACATCTGAAATGAAGGGCTAACCTCTATCTGATGAGCTCTAGCGCCGCAAGGCGCCTTCGCTATGTGCCGTTTTGCACTGCTGCGGTTGCAGGCGGGCCCAGAATCGTGATGCTTCGGTCTGTGGCGTCGCGCGTACACCATGGCCGGCAGCGGCGACGTTCGTCGTAGCGACCGACGGTCACGTCTTGCGAAGCATAGCGCGCCCGAAGAATGCGGATGGAACAGGGGCATGGACAACACCACCGATCCTGCACTGACGCCGAAGGAGCCGTCGCTGCATCGGCGTATCCTGGAGGACGTCGAGGGCCGGATCATGTCCGGCGAATGGCCGCCGGGATACCGCATACCCTTCGAGCACGAGTTGACCGCGCAGTACGGCTGCTCGCGCATGACCGTCAACAAGGCGCTGACGGAGCTGGTCAAGCGCGGCCTGATCGAGCGCCGGCGCAAGTCGGGAAGCTTCGTCACCCGCCCGCATGCGCAGTCGGCCGTCCTGGAGATCCACGACATCGAGGCGGAGGTGCGCTCGCTGGGGCTGGCCTATCGCTATGAGCGGCTTTCCCGCTCGGAGCGAACGGCGCGGGCCGCGGACCGCAAGCTGCTGGACCTGCCCGCCGGCGCCAGGGTCGTCGACCTCGTCGTCGTCCATCATGCCGGTGCGCGTCCCTTCTGCCTGGAGGAGCGCCTGATCAGCCTTTCTGCTGTGCCGGAGGCGTCCGGGGAGGGATTCGAGCAGGCGCCGCCGGGCCAGTGGCTGCTCAGCCAGGTGCCGTGGAGCGCTGCCGAGCATCGCATCCGCGCCGTTGCCGCCGACCGGCGCGTCGCCGACCTGCTTCACATCCCGGAAGGCGCGGCCTGCCTCGTCATCGAGCGCCGGACCTGGAGCGGCGGCGCCTACGTGACGCATGTGCGGCTGACCTATCCGGGCGAAAGCCATGAGCTCGTGGCAGAGTTCGCGCCGAACCATCCGAAGGCCTGAGGCCGCAGCGCAGAGGCTTCAGCCCGCCCGATTCACTCGACCACGACGATCGAGGACTCCTTCTTCCACCGGGCGCTCGAGGATGCATATCCCGATCCATACGGGCCGGGGCGCGTCAGCGTGATGAAGTCGGTGCCCTTGCCCGTTTCGCCTTCGGTGCCGGTGTCGGTGATCGTCAGCGAGGCACCGTCACCGACCAGACCCTCGATCTCGCCGCGCACGTCCGCGGCAATGTCGATCCGACCCAGCGCTTCCAGGATCGGATCCGCCGCGCGAGCCTCGAACGAGCCGGGCTCGACGATGCCGAGGCGCTTGCGCGTCGGGGTCGCAAGCGCGTTGTCCATCGTCACCCCGAACCAGTCGAGGTCGTTGCCGCCGGCAGAGGTGCGGGCGAGCAGGAAATGCGTGCCGAGTTCGGCGGCCTCGTTGCGGATCGTCACCGGCGCTTCCAGCAGGGTCACGAATTCCTTGCGGACCGACAGCCTGCCGTTTGCCGGCAGGCCGCGCCCGGCCTTGCGGAAGACGGCCTCGACCAGCGCCGGGGTCACCGCTCCGTCGGCCGGCATCCCTTCCGCGGTCTGGAATGCCTTGATGGCAAAAGTGGTCTGCAGGCCTGCCACGCCATCGGGCACGCCTGCGTCATGGCCGAGTTCGCCGAGGAGGGTCTGCAGGTCCTTCAGCGTGTCGCGCGCCGTCGCCCGCGTGATCAGGATGCGGACCGGGTCGCCGGACGGCCGGTGGACGGGCATTGCCTGCGCCGGCGGTGCGGCGACGCGCATGGCCACCTCGACGCTGCCGCCGGTCGGGCCTGGTATGGTCGGGCCCGGTATCGTCGGGCGCAAGGGGGCGTCGGAGAGCAATTGGCCCTCCGGCTCGGCGTCTTCGGGTTGGAAGAGGGCGGGGTGCTCCACGCGGTGCGGTGCGACGTCGGCGCTGTTGACGAGGACGTGGCCGCCGCGCCGGGTCAGGCGATAGAGCATCCGGGCGAAATCGTCCGGCATGCGCACGCAGCCGTGCGAGGCCGGATAGGACGGCACGTGGCCGGATGCGTGCAGGGCGATCCCGGACCAGGTCAGCCGCTGCATGAACGGCATGGGGGCGTCGTCGTAGATGTTGGAATGGTGCATGCGCTTCTTCTCCAGGATAGAGAAGATGCCGGTGGGGGTCGCATGCCCCTCCTTGCCGCTGGACACGTTCGAGCTCGCGACGACGGTGTCGCCGTCATAGACCTTCAGTGTCTGCTGGTCCCGCGAGACGATGATCTGCAGCGGCCCCTCGATCGTTCCGGCAAGTGCCGTGGAGGAGAGGAAGGCGATGAGGCCGAACCCGGCTGCGAGGCGCAAAAGCATGTTTCCCGTCCTTGACGCAATACGTGGGAAGGCGCCGAGGATAGACCCTGGATTTTAAGGAATCCTTTTATGCCCGGCAGGGCGTGCTATCTGCGGCCCTTGCCGAAGGTGTAGCCGGTCTCCACGCTCTTCGTGCCGAACTTGTCGCGCAGCGTGTTGATGGCGGCCTCCGCAGCCGCGCGGCGGCCTGCCTGCGGATCGACGAGGTCCGGCGGATCGGCGCGCTGCGGGTCGCAAAGATCGCTGACACCGATGCCGATCAGGCGGAACTTCGTCCCGTCCGCTTCCTTCTTCAGAAGCTCGATGCCGATGCGGAAGATCCGGTCGGCGAGCATGGTCGGATCCTCGAGCTTGCGGTTGCGGGTTCGGCCCTTGAAGTCCGCGGTCTTGAGCTTCAGCACCACGGTCTGGCCGGCGACGCCCGCCTTGCGCAGCCGAGCGGCCACCTGTTCGCTGAGCCCGCGCAGGTGGGTGACGAGGTCGTCATAGGCGGAGATGTCGTCGAAGAAGGTGGTTTCCGAGGAAACGCTCTTGGCCGCGTCGTTCAGGTGCACCTCGCGGTCGTCCTGGCCGCGCGAGAGGTGGTAGAGCCGCCTGCCCATGACGCCGTAGCGGCGCATCAGATCGGTCTCCTCCATCGTCTGCAACTGGCCGATGTCGCGGATCCCGTCGCGCTCCAGCGTCTCGGCAAAGGCCTTGCCGACGCCCCAGATCAGCCGTACCGGCTTCGTGCGCAGGAATTCCAGCGCCTCGGCCTG
The DNA here is from genome assembly GCF_014196765.1 of Mycoplana azooxidifex. Lineage (GTDB taxonomy): Bacteria > Pseudomonadota > Alphaproteobacteria > Rhizobiales > Rhizobiaceae > Mycoplana > Mycoplana azooxidifex. The sequence goes on along the minus strand of NZ_JACIEE010000006.1, from coordinate 392,266 downwards.
TCCGATGATCGAGAACCCGCGCGGCTTCTGCAGGTCGGAGGCGACCTTGGCGAGGAACTTGCAATAGGAGAGCCCCACCGAGATCGTGATCCCGACCTCCTGTTCGACGCGGCGGGCGAAACGGGCAAGCACGCGGGCCGGCGGGTCGTGATGCAGCCGCTCGGTGCCTTTCAGCTCCAGGAAGGCCTCGTCGATCGACAGCGGCTGAACCAGCGGCGTCAGATCCTGCATCATGGTGCGGATCTGGCGGCCGACGCGGACGTATTTCTCCATGTCCGGCTTGATCACGACCGCCTGTGGGCAGGCCTCCAGCGCCTTGAACATCGGCATCGCCGAGCGCACGCCGTGGATGCGGGCGATGTAGCAGGCGGTGGAGACGACGCCGCGCTTCCCGCCACCGATGATCACCGGCTTGTCGGCGAGTTCCGGATTGTCGCGTTTCTCGACCGAGGCGTAGAAGGCATCGCAATCGATATGGGCGAGCGTCAGCTGATAAAGTTCGTCATGGTAGACGAGGCGCGGGCTGCCGCACTGCTTGCAGCGTCGAATGCCCGCGGATTGCCCCGTCAGGCAGTCGCGGCAGAAACCCGGATGGCGCGTCTCGTCTGGCTGCATCTCTGGAACAAATATTGAACATTCGCAGATTAGCCTCTAAACTCGCGAGTCTCAAGCCCATCCAGCGAGGAGCGCATGGAAAGCCGCCTCACATGCCGCACTGCCGCAGCACCGGCCCGCCGGTGTCGCGCGGGTGCGTCATCTGCCGGCAAAGCTTTCGAAGTGGGCACGGATCCGCCGTTCGGCATCGCGCCAGTCGTGCGCAGGGATGATGTGTTCGCCGGGATCCGGCGCCATGGCAAGAAACACCTGGTTGGCCATCAGCCGCAGCAGAAGGGCATCCGGCACGTGTTCGCGCACCGAATGGTGATTGGAGTGGATGTCGTCGACGAAGGCGAGCGGGAGCGGGCGCCCTCCGTGCAGCGCCCGGACCACCGGGCCTTTCGCCGTCTCCGTGGCCACCATCGGAAAGTCCAGCCCGAAACGGTGGAGCAGCCGGCGGCGCACCTCGGCGTGACGTGGCGGCATCGCCGTCAGGAACACGATGTCGGCGTCCTTTCCGAGCGCGGCCAGCGTTTCCACCGCGAGTTCGGCCGGCTTCTGCCATTCGTCCTGCGTGGCGAAGAAATCCTCCTGCAGGGCCTTTATGGCCGCGTCCAGCACGGCTTCGCCCGTTTGGCTGTCGACGATGTTGCCGTGCAGGCGGAAGGAGCGCGGCAGGAGTTCGTGGCCGCGCGAGCGCAGGAAGGCGTCGAGCGGCGAGAGATATTCCAGCACCACCTCGTCGACGTCGCAGACCAGGAGCGGCCGGTCGGCCAGCCGGATGTGGTCGAGCGGGACCGTGCCGGGCGGCACGATGCCGGGTGGCACGATGTTGGACTGGGCGGTCATGACCAGTCGCCCGCAGCACCCGCGCCCGACAGCAGCGCATGCGCCCGCACCCACCCGTTCGGGCGTCGCCCCGGTCGCCTCGCAGAAGGCCATCAGCGTCGGCTCGTGGCCCATGAGGAAATCAAGCAGGCCGGAAAGGAAGCCGCGATCGCCGGCCGCCGCGCGCAGCCCGGCCGGGTCCATGCCGGTGAGCGACAGAAAACGGGACAGGAGCTCCGGTTCGCCGGCGAGCCAGGCAAGCACGGCGATCGCCGTCGATTCGGCGTCCTGGGCCGATGTATCTTTTTGGCTTTGCATGGCAATTTCCCGGAAAAGTTACCTTTTAGTCAACCAAATGCCGCTACTGTCGCGAGGATCGCGCTGGGTGAAGTCGGTATTACGGCAACTTATATATCTCCAGAGGTGTTGCAAGGCTGGAGCGAGGGGCAGGGACACGTGATGCCGAAGCAAGTGATGATAGTCGAGGACAACGAGCTTAACATGAAGCTCTTCCGTGACCTCATCGAGGCCTCGGGCTACACCACCATCCAGACCCGCAACGGCATGGAGGCGCTGGACCTCGCGCGCCGCTATCGCCCCGACCTGATCCTGATGGACATCCAGCTTCCGGAAGTCTCCGGGCTGGAGGTGACGAAGTGGCTGAAGGAAGACGACGAACTGCACGTCATCCCCGTCATTGCCGTCACCGCCTTTGCCATGAAGGGCGACGAGGAGCGCATCCGCCAGGGCGGCTGCGAGGCCTACGTGTCAAAGCCGATATCGGTTCCGAAGTTCATCGAGACCATCAAGACCTACCTGGGTGACGCATGAGGCTGGATTCCGATAGATGACCGCGCGCATCCTCGTCGTTGACGATATCCCCGCAAACGTGAAGCTCCTGGAAGCCCGGCTTCTGGCGGAGTACTTCGACGTTCTGACGGCGGACAACGGCTACGATGCGCTGGCGATCTGCGAGCGGACGCAGGTGGACCTCATCCTCCTCGACGTCATGATGCCGGGGATCGACGGCTTCGAGGTCTGCGAGCGGCTGAAGGAAAGCCCGCGCACGGCCCATATTCCGGTCGTCATGGTGACGGCGCTGGACCAGCCGTCCGACCGGGTGCGGGGCCTGAAGGCCGGTGCCGACGATTTTCTCACCAAGCCCGTCAACGACCTGCAACTGATGTCGCGCGTCAAGAGCCTCGTCCGGCTGAAAACGCTGACCGACGAGTTGCGCGTGCGCGCTGCCACGGCAGAGGCGATCGGGGTGGAGACGGGGCTTGGTGCCGCGATCGGCGACGAGCCCGGCTCTGTCCTGCTCGTCGATGGCCGGGCCAGTTCGCAGGAGCGCATCGTCCGTGCGTTGAAGCCGATCGCCGACGTCACCTGCATGTCGGATCCGCAGGCGGCGCTGTTCGATGCCGCCGAGCATCCCTTCGAACTCGTCATCGTCAATGCCAATTTCAGCGACTACGATCCGCTTCGGCTTTGCTCGCAGCTCCGATCGCTGGAGCGGACGCGGTTCCTTCCCATCCTGCTGATTGCCGAGCAGGGTGACGACGACATGATCGTGCGCGCCCTCGATCTCGGCGTCACCGACTATCTCATGCGGCCCGTCGACGCCAACGAATTGCTGGCGCGGAGCCTCACGCAGATCCGGCGCAAGCGCTACAACGACCGCCTGCGCGCCAGCGTGAAGCAGACGATCGAGCTCGCCGTGACCGACGGACTGACGGGCCTCCATAACCGGCGCTATCTCGACAGCCACCTGAAGCTGCTGATCGATCGTTCCGTGGCGCGGGGGCGGCAGATGTCGATCTGCATGACCGACATCGACCGCTTCAAGCTGATCAACGACACCTACGGCCACGACGTCGGCGATGCGGTCCTGCGCGAGTTCGCCAATCGGCTGCGCACCGCGGTGCGGGGCGCCGATCTCGCCTGCCGTTATGGCGGGGAGGAATTCGTGCTGCTGATGCCCGATACGTCGGCGGAAACCGCTGCCGCGGTCGCCGAGCGGCTGCGCATGACGATCGAGGAGCAGCCTTTCCGCATTTCGGGCGGGGGAGCGCCGCTCACGGTCACCGCCTCGATCGGCATCGCTTCGTTGCTGCCGCAGGGGGATTCGCCCGATACGCTCCTGAAGCGGGCAGACAATGCCCTCTATGAAGCCAAGCGCGCCGGCCGCAACCGCGTCGTCGCCGCCGCGGCCTGAAGCGCACCGCGATCAGGTTCGGTCTACCGAATCGTGGCGACAGCGACACAGTCTCCCCGCCAAATTCACTTATCCACAGATTTTCAGCCCCTCATTTGGGTGAAAAATGACACAGCGTCAATTTTCGGGGCGCGCCGCGATGCACAAGTCTTGCCGGCTCGGCGGCTCCAGCGCGCCGCAAAAATAGTGTCCAAAGGGCTACTTTTGGCAATTTATATTATTGTTTGGGTTTGCTAATGTATTCAAGGTCTTCTGGTGACGAGGTAATTGGGGCTTACCTAACGTCAAGTCATCCTTGCCGGAAGACATGCATCTGCGGGTTGTTGAGTGGGGCACACGGAACTGTTGCTGTAAATTGCGTTTTCTTCGCCTGAATCCCCTTGGTGCAGGTGAACGGCTTAACCATCGCGGCTGACACTGTGGCAGCAGCGCGCAAGATTTTATTGATTTTTTTCCAGTTCCGCGCGATCTTTATGGAAAGGCGGGCGAAAAGTCCGCCGCCAGTTACCCCATGATGCTAGGTCCGCCGCATCTCCTGGGTCGTGGGGTTGGCCGGCTGGTGACGACATAAACGGAATCCTCGTGCCGTTGTCTTCCCCAGCCGGCCCCCGATCAACGCCGCTTCCGCAAGGAGGCGGCGTTTCGCTTTTCAGGATTCGTGTGGCTCAAGCAGACGGGGAGGGTTCTTCCGCCAGGTGCTGCGCGCCGTCTTGCATGAGCTTGGCGCAAAGAAAAAGGCGCGCCGCCGGAACGATGCGCCTTTCGGATAGCCGAAGCGACAAGGATTACTTGATCTTCGTTTCCTTGAACTCGACGTGCTTGCGCGCGATCGGGTCGTACTTCGTCTTGGTCATCTTTTCCGTCATCGTGCGGCTGTTCTTCGTCGTGACGTAGAAGGAGCCGGTGTCGGCCGTCGACAGCAGCTTGATCTTGATGGTGGTAGCCTTGGCCATGGTCGTCCTGCCTTTACAAAAACGAAGCCGTGGACGACCTGTCCGGTTCCACGGCATTGGAACTTCAAATGTGGCGCGAAACTACGAATCGCGCCTGAAAAGTCAAGCCCGTTTTGGCCGAAACACCATGCGGGCGAGGGAAAGCGCGACATAAAGGCCGAAGAAGAAGGCAATCGACCAGGCAAACCCGTCGTCGCCGGCGACATCGATGGCGACGCCCACGACCTGCGGCCCCGCGACGGTGCCCACCGCATAGCAGAAGATGAAGGCGGCATTGGCGGCTGCGAGGTCGGCCCCGGTCAGCCGCGATCCGAGGTGGCTCAGGCCGACGGTGTAGAGGCCGGAGACGCAGCCGCCCCAGAAGAGCAGCACCACCGCCATCAGCAGCCAGTTCTGCGACAGGAGCGGCAGGGAGGCGGCGCCGACCATGCCGACCAGCGCCATGATGGAAAGCAGCTTCCGCCTGTCCTTCATATGGTCGGACAACAGGCCCAGCGGGATCTGGAACAGGAAATTGCCCACGCCCATCACGGTCAGCAGGAGAGCAGCCTGCGATTCGGTGAAGCCGGCGCGGGTGGCATAGACCGGAAACAGCGACAGGCCGCCAACCTGGACCGCGCCGAAGACGAAGACGGCAGCCGTCGCCGTCGGCACGAGCAGGATGTAGCGCATGAAATGCATTTCCGGCTTCTCGTCGATGTCCGGGCTCTCCTTGCGGGCGATCAGGATCGGCACCGCCGCAAGCAGGATGACGAAGGCGCCGACCGCGAAGGGAAGGGGACCGTCGCTGCCGAGCAGCGAGAAAAGCAGGGGGCCGTTGGCGAAGCCGAGCGCCAGTACGGTCGCATAGATGCCGAGCACGAGCCCCCGCCGTCGCGGCGGGGCGGCGGCGTTGATCCAGAACTCCGAGAGGATGAAGACCATCGTGGTCGCCCCGTGGAAGACGATGCGCAGGGGAAACCAGAGCCAGAAATTCTGGATGTAGTAGAAGCCGAGCGAACTGGCGGCGGAAAGGACGATGGCGGCCACCATCACGGACGAGGTGCTGTATCTGTGCGCCAGCCGCGCCGTGAACGGGGCGCAGAGCATGGAGGCGACGCCGGCCATGGCGGAGTTGAGGCCGATCAGCGTCGGCGGGATGCCGCGCTTTTCCATGATGATGCTCAGCAGCGGCAGGCCGAGGCCGATCGCGATGCCGACGGCGGCGATGGCGGCCATGGCGGCTATCAGCGAGCGCCAGTGGATGCTGTCCGGCGTGGAAGAGCTCCCGGACTTGGGATCTGACATGCGTGAATCCATCGCTCTAGAGTGTGTCCCTGACAAATTGTCCACGACGGTGCAGGAAGAAGGCCGCCTGCCCGCCGAACGGGAGCGACGGATCGGTCTGGAGGGCAATCTTCAATTCCTCGAGGATGAAGACCGTGATGGCGGGCATATCGACTTTCAATGTCTGGAAGATGTCAATCCATTGCAGGTCCGAAAGCTCGTGGCTCTCGCGGGCGGTCAAGGGGTCGACCCCGACATCGTCGGTAAATAGGGCGAAAAAGCGGGTGTCGTAGCGACGCGGCGGACCGGGCGGGGTGACCGCGCGCGCGACGAAGCGCAGTTGCGACAGGTCCGGCCGAAAGGGGGTGCCGCCCATCCCGGGCGCGCCGGGTGCCTCGACCGCTGCACCGACCGCCAGGCCAGCCTCCTCGTAGAGCTCGCGCAGGGCGGCGACGCCGAGCCCGCGCAGCGTCGCAGCCCCGGTCCGCACCGGCGTGCGCAGCATGAGGCGCTCGGCAGCCGCCGGATTGAGCGGGGCCTGCACCGGAACGCGGGAATCGGACGGATCGCGCCGGCCGCCGGGGAAGACGTAGACGTCGGGCATGAAGACGTGTCGGTTGCTGCGCCGGCCCACGAGCACGCGGAAGCGGTCGTCCGACCGGTCGATGAGGAGCACCGATGCCGCATCCACCGGGCGCAGCGGTCGCTGCCCGCTCATGCGTCGGCGTCGCGCGGCGGCAGGTCGTCTTCCGGCGCGTCCTCCTGGCCGCCGAAACCGTGCATGCGCAGCGCCCATTGCAGGCCGATGACGCCGCCCTTGACCGGCTGCATCAGCGCCAGCGCGCCGAACAGCGTCACCGGGACCCAGATGGCCAGGTGCATCCAGGTGCTGAACGGCAGGAAGAGGTCGGTCATCATGTAGCCGCCGAGCACAAGATGGCCCACGATCGTGATGACCAGGTAGGGGGGAAGGTCGTCGGCGCGGTGATGATGCATCTCCTCGCCGCAGACCGAACAGGCATCGACCGGCTTGAGGAAGGACTTGAACAGCCGGCCTTCGCCGCAGCGCGGGCAGCGGCAGAGAAGACCGCGCCGGATGGAACGGCCGGTCGGCCGGTCCCCCGGATGCATCGTGGCCGGATCTGTCCGCTTCTGTTCGAATGTCGCCTGCATCGTCACAATCCTTGCATCGCTGCGAACCGCCGCACACCTTTGCGCGGCATGCTCTAGCGCCTGCCGCGCGGAGGCCGCGTTCCCGGCTGCCGCCGCGACCCGGCGCGGTCGCGCCGGTTGGCCTTGTGGAAGGAGCGCACGCCCGTCGGCATCTGGCGGCCCTCGCTCAGCATCTCGAAGCGCAGCGCGCCTGCCAGCGGCACGGCTTCGGCCAGCCTGACCTGCACCTCGTCGCCCAGCCGGTAGCCGAGCCCGGTCTTCTCGCCCGAAAGGGCCTGGTGCGCCTCGTCGTAGATATAGTAGTCGCGCCCGAGCGTGGATATGGGAACGAAGCCGTCGGCACCATAGGCGGGCAGCACGATGAAGAGCCCGGCCCTGGTGACGCCGGAGACGCGCCCGAGGAATTCCTCGCCGATGCGGCCGGCGAGATGATGGGCGATCAGCCGGTCCACCGTGTCGCGCTCGGCCGCCATGGCACGCCGCTCGAAGGTGGAGATCTCGGCGGCGATGTCATCCAGTGCGGCTTCCTCCTCCATCGTGATGCCGCCTTCGCCGAGCTTCAGCGAGGCCACCAGCGCGCGATGCACGATCAGGTCGGCATAGCGGCGGATCGGCGAGGTGAAGTGGGCGTATTTCATCAGGTTCAGGCCGAAATGGCCGATGTTCTCCGGGCTGTAGATCGCCTGGCTCTGCGAGCGCAGCACCATCTCGCTGACCATCTGCTGGAACGGCTTGTCCTCGGCCTTCTTCAGGATTCCGTTGAAATTGTTGGCGCGCATGTTGCCGCCCTTTGCGAGCGAGATATCGAGCGTCGCCAGGAATTCGCGCAGGATCTCCTGCTTGGAAAGCGAGGGGGCGTCGTGCACGCGGTAGATCAGCGACTGCTGCCGCTTCTCCAGCGTCTCGGCGGCGGCGACGTTCGCCTGGATCATCATCTCCTCGATGAGCTTGTGTGCATCGAGCCGCGGCGGGACGACGACCCGGTCCACCGTGCCGTCCTCCTTCAGCAGGATCTTCCGCTCGGGCATGTCGAGCTCGAGCGGCTGGCGCCGGTCGCGGCCGACCGTCAGCACGCGATAGGCATGCCACAAAGGCTTCAGGATCGTCTCGAGGATCGGTCCCGTCTGGTCGTCCGGCGCGCCGTCGATGGCCGCCTGCGCCTGCTGGTAGGAAAGCTTGGCCGCACTCTTCATCATGATGCGGTGGAAGGTGTGGCTCGCCTTGCGGCCCTCCTTCGAGAACACCATGCGCACGGCGAGCGCCGGGCGGTCGACGCCTTCCTTCAGCGAGCAGAGATCGTTGGAGATCCGCTCGGGCAGCATCGGCACGACGCGGTCGGGGAAATAGACCGAGTTGCCGCGCTTCAGCGCCTCCCGGTCCAGCGCGGTGCCGGAGCGGACATAGTAGCTGACGTCGGCGATCGCGACGGTGACGATCACGCCGCCCGGGTTTTCGGGCGCGTCGTCGGCCTGCGCATAGACCGCGTCGTCGTGGTCCTTGGCGTCGGCGGGGTCGATGGTGATCAGCGGCAGGTCGCGCCAGTCCTCGCGATGCGCCATGGTGGCGGGACCGGCGTCGGCGGCTTCCTTCAGCACGCTGTCGGGGAAGACGTGGGGAATGCCGTGCGCGTAGATCGCGATCATCGAGATCGCCTTTTCGGACGCGACCGAGCCGATCACCGCCTTCACCTGCGCGCGCGGCAGGCCGTAGCGGCCGATCTTGGCGACGTCGATCTCGACCAGGTCGCCGTCCTTGGCGTTCGCGGTGAAGTCGCTGTCGACGGCAAGCTCCTCGCCGCGCTTGTCGATCGGCATGATCCGACCGCCGCCGTCCGGCATGGCACGGAACACGCCCATGCCGGCATTCTTGCGCTTGTCGAGAATCTTGATGACGCGGGCCGTATAGGCCGGGCCGCCGCGGTCCTTGGCCGGGAAGATCTTCGCCAGCACCCGGTCGCCGAGGCCCGCGACCGGCACCTTGCCGGCCGATTTGCCGACGCTCGGCTGGCGGATCGTCACGGCCGGTGCGACGCCGAGATCGTCGAGCCATTCGGCGGGCCGGCCTATGAGATCGCCCGTGACGTCGCGGGTGGTGATGTCGAGAACGGTGACCGGGGGCAGGGCACCCGGGCGGACGAGCGACTTGCGTCGCTTTTCCAGCAGGCCCTCTTCCTCGAAGCTCTTCAGGATCTGCTTGAGCTCGACCCGCTTTTCACCCTTGAGCCCGAATTCCTTGGAGATCTCGCGCTTGGACGCCTTGTCCGGGTGGTCGGCGATGAAGCGCAGCAGCACCTCGCGCGGCGGGATCTCGCCGTGGATCAGCGGGATATCGGCGCCCGGCGGCAGGTCGCGCCCCGCGCGGCCGGGACGCTTGCTCTGCTTCATCCGGTCGCGCGGGTCATGCGTCATTCGCTTGCCTTCTTCGTCTTCGAGGCCGTCTTCGCCTTGCTGCCGGCGGCCTTCTTCGTAGTCTTGGCCTTCGTCGTCTTCTCGCCGTCGGCCTTGGCCGCAGCGGTCTTCGTCTTGGTAGCCTTTGCCTTGGCCTTCGTGCCGCCGCCCTTGCCGGCCTTCTCGGCGATCAGGACCAGCGCTTCTTCCAGCGTCACGGCTTGCGCATCCTTGCCCTTGGGCAGCGTCGCATTGACCTTGCCCCAGTTGACGTAGGCGCCGTAGCGGCCGTCGCGCACGGTGATCGGCCCGCCGTCGGGATGGTCTCCGAGCGCCTTCAGCGCCGCCGGCGTGCCGCCGCGCGCCCGGCCGCCGCCCTTGCTCTGCTTGTCGGCAAGCACCGAGACTGCGCGGTTGAGACCGATCGAGAACACGTCCTCGATGCTTTCCACGTTGGCATAGGTGCCGTCATGCAGCACGAACGGCCCGTAGCGTCCGAGTCCGGACGAGATCATCTTGCCCGTCTCGGGATGGGCGCCGATGTCGCGCGGCAGCGACAGCAGCGCCAACGCCTTCTCGTGGTCGATGCTGTCGGGCGCCCAGCCCTTGGGAAGGCTCGAGCGCTTGGCTTCCTTGCCGTCGCCGCGCTGGACGTAGGGGCCGAAGCGGCCGGAGCGCAGCGTGATCTCCTCGCCGGTGTGCGGGTCCTTGCCGAGCGCCTGCGGCTCGCTGGAGGCCTGGCCCTCGCCGTTGGCCGCCTCCGCGCCGAAGGGGCGGGTGTAGCGGCATTCCGGATAGTTCGAGCAGCCGACGAAGGCGCCGCTGCCGCGGCCGAGCTTCAGCGATAGCTTGCCGGTGCCGCAGGAGGGGCAGGCGCGCGGATCGCCGCCGTCCTCGCGCTTGGGGAAGGCGAGGGGTGCCAGGATCTCGTTCAGCGCATCCAGCACATTGGTGACGCGCAGTTCCTTGGTGTCGTCGATCTGGGCGATGAAGTCCTTCCAGAAGTCGCGCAGCACGTCCTTCCAGTTGAGTTCGCCGGCCGAGATCTGGTCGAGCTTCTCTTCGAGCGACGCCGTGAAGTCGTATTCGACGTAGCGCGTGAAGAAGCTTTCGAGGAAGGCGGTGACGAGCCGGCCCTTGGCCTCGGGGATCAGCTTGCGCTTGTCGATCGTGACATATTCGCGGTCACTCAGCGTCTTCAGCGTCGCCGAATAGGTGGAGGGCCGGCCGATGCCGAGCTCTTCCATTTTCTTGATCAGGGTGGCTTCCGAATACCGCGGCGGCGGCTCGGTGAAGTGCTGGGTCGCGTTGATCTTCTGCTTGGCGAGGTTCTCGCGCGCATTGATCTCCGGCAGGCGGCCGTCATCGTCGCCGTCGTCAGACTGCTCGCCGTCCTCCTTCTGGTCCGTGTAGGCGGCGATGAAACCGTCGAAGCGGACAACCGAGCCGGTGGCGCGCAGGCCGGCATGCTTGCCGCCATTGTCCGCGTCGATCTCGACGGTGGTGCGCTCGATCTCGGCCGATGCCATCTGGCTGGCGATCGCACGCTTCCAGATCAGGTCGTAGAGGCGGGCCTGGTCGGGGTCCAGCATCCGGCGGACGTGGTCGGGCACGCGATTGAAGTCGGTCGGGCGGACCGCCTCGTGCGCTTCCTGGGCGTTCTTGGCCTTGGTGGAGTAGAAGCGGGCCTTCTCCGGCACGTAGCGGTCGCCGAACTGGCTGCCGATGGCGCGACGCGCCGCATCGATTGCCTCGGGTGCCATCTGCACGCCATCGGTACGCATGTAGGTGATCAGGCCGACGGTCTCGCCGCCGATGTCGACGCCCTCGTAGAGCCGCTGCGCCACCTGCATGGTGCGCGAGGACGAGAACCCGAGTTTGGAGGACGCCGCCTGCTGCAGCGTCGAGGTGGTGAAGGGCGGGGCCGGATTGCGCTTGGTCGGCTTGGCTTCGACGCTCTCGACGCGATAGGCCGCGCCCTCGAGCAGGTCCTTCAGCCGGCTGGCGTCCTGGCCGTTGCCGACAGCGCGGGGCTGCAGACGCTTGCCGTCGGCCGAGACAAGCTTGGCCTCGAACTCGTCACCGCGCGGCGTCTTCAGCAGCGCCGAGATGTTCCAGTATTCCTCGGAAACGAAGCGCTCGATCTCCGCCTCCCGATCGCAAACGAGCCTGAGCGTCACCGACTGCACGCGGCCGGCAGACCGCGCGCCAGGCAGCTTGCGCCACAGCACCGGCGACAGGTTGAAGCCGACGAGATAGTCCAGCGCGCGGCGGGCGAGATAGGCGTCCACCAGTGACATGTCGATATCGCGTGGCGCTTTCATCGCGTCCAGCACCGCCGTCTTGGTGATGGCGTTGAAGACGACGCGCTGGACCGGCTTGTCGCCGATTACCTTCTTCTTCCGCAGAAGGTCGAGTACGTGCCAGGAGATCGCTTCGCCCTCGCGATCCGGGTCGGTCGCAAGGATCAGGCCGTCGGAGGATTTCACTGCGTCGGCGATATCCTTCATCCGCTTGGCCGCCGAGCTGTCGACCTCCCAGGACATCTCGAAGTCCTCATCGGGACGCACGGATCCGTCCTTGGCCGGCAGGTCGCGAACGTGGCCGACGGAAGCGAGCACTTTGTAACCTGAGCCCAGATACTTGTTGATTGTCTTGGCCTTGGCAGGCGATTCCACCACTACAACATTCATCGTCGTTCTCTGCGCCGGGGGCCGTTCCCGGCGGGATGGCCTTCTGATCTGCGATGCGCGCCGGCGTTGTTGGTCCTCGAAATGAACAGGGAAAACGTCCCGGTCAAGGGGACAGGCCAAAATAACTGGCGTTCGGGCTATACAACCTAAGAGGGTTTTAGAGTGTATTGCAATTTAAAATAAAGGTTGTATCGTCTTCAGGGAGTGAAGGCTGCGGCGATGACGTGTGGCTGCGCAGCGGTATTCGGACAGGATGTGGAAATGAATACCAAACCGATCATTGCGGCGCCTCCCACCGGACGGACGCAGGAAAACGTGGCCTACATTCGCCAGATGCTCGGCGAGCTTCGCGCCGTTGCCAACATGGAGGGTGCGGAGATGCTGCGCTACCTGATCGAGATGGCCTATGTCGAGGCGGGGGACATCCAGGCGGGCTTGCGGCCGCTCTCAATCGGCGGCAATCGAGACAAGGCCGCCGGGGTGACGGTGAAGTCGGCCGGCAAGGTCCAGTTCTAGGAGCACGAGGTAGACGCTCGCCGCCGGCAGTTCCGTGTGGCGGATGATCTCGTCGATCTCGACCGGGGTGGGGCCGAGCGCAGAGGCGATCCGGCCGCGGTCGTCGTCGTCCGGCGGCAGGGTCACCTCCCGCGGCGGCTCGTCGGCTCCGACCGGACCTGCAAACAGGTCCGGCTCGCGCAGCGGCGCCAGCGCTTCCAGGATATCGGCCGCCCCCGTCGTCACGATCGTCCTTCAGGAGGCCGTTCGTCCCGTGGGCGCGCGGATCCAGCGGCGAGCCGGGCACGGAAAAGACGAGGCGGCCGAAATCGGCGGCATTGCGCGCCGTGATCAGGGAGCCGGAGCGGTTGGCGGCCTCGACGACCACGAGCCCGAGGCCGATGCCGGCGATCAGCCGGTTGCGGCGCGGAAAATCGCGCGCCCTGGGCTCCCAGCCGAACGGCATCTCGCTGATGGCGAGGCCGTTGCCGGAGGTGATCTCCTCCATCAGGCCGATATTTTCGGGTGGATAGGGCTGGTCAAGACCGCCCGCCATCGCCGCGATCGTTCCCGTGGCAAGGCTCGCGCGATGGGCGGCCGTATCGATCCCGCGGGCAAGCCCGGAGACGACGGCATAACCGGCAGCGCCCAGGTCCCTCGCCAGCATGCCGGCGAACTTCGCGCCGGCGATCGATGCGTTGCGGGAGCCGACGATGCCGACGGCGAGGTCCCCGGCGATCCTCCGGTTGCCCTTCATCGCAAGCAGCGGCGGGGCAGCGTCGATCTTGCGCAGGAGTGCTGGGTAGTCCGGCTCGCCGATACCGACGAAGGCTGCGCCGTGCCGCTCCGCTATGTCGAGTTCGCGCTCGGCCTCGGCGCGGCTCGCGATCCGGATCGCCCGGACGGCGCCGCCGCGGCGGGAAAGCTCCGGCAGCATCTCCAGCGCCGCCTCGGCCGTGCCGCAATGGTTGATCAGGTCGCGGAAGGTGACGGGGCCGACATTGTCGCTGCGGATCAGCCGCAGCCAGGCGATCCTCTGTCTGTCCGAAAGCGCAATTCCCTGCCTGCCTGCGCCCTCTGACATTCGCCCCTCTTATCCTAGCCCTTGCTGCCGATCCTGCTCTCGGTGCCGTTGATCAGGCGCACGATGTTGGCGCGGTGCTTCCACCACGAGATCGCGCTCATGACGGCCAACAGCAGTGCAACCTTCTCGTTCCCCGAAAACCACAATACAACCGGAATCGTTGCCATTGCAACCATGGCGGAAAGGGAGGAGTAGCGGCTGATGAAGGCGACCGCGAGCCAGATCGCGGCGAACACGGCCAGCATGATCGGTACGAGCCCGAGGAGCACGCCGAGATAGGTCGCGACCCCCTTGCCGCCCTTGAAGCCGAGCCAGACGGGAAAGAGGTGGCCTAGGAAGGCGGCAAGGCCGGCGGCGATGCTGGCATCCAGCCCCCATCGCGACGCGATCGCAGCCGCAGCCGTGCCCTTCATGGCATCCAGGAGCAGGGTCGCCGCGGCAAGCTTCTTGTTGCCGGTGCGCAGCACGTTGGTGGCGCCGATGTTGCCGGAGCCGATCTGCCGCACGTCGCCGAGCCCGGCCATCCGCGTCAGGATCAGGCCGAAGGGAATGGAGCCCAGCAGGTAGCCGAAGGCGAGGCTCAGAAGCGTCGGCAGCGGTGCGAGCTGCCAGGTCAGGATGTCAGACACTCTAGTGTTTCCCCCGAGATTGACGATCTGTCGTGTCTTGCCGCAGCCTCGCGATGCCCCTCATCCGGCTGCCGCCACCTTCTCCCCGCAGGCGGGGAGAAGGCCCCTTGCGTCACGGTTCGCCGCAGAGCCGAAGCGTTGCGGCTTGTCCCTTCTCCCCGTTCACGGGGAGAAGGTGGCCGGGAGGCCGGATGAGGGGCAGTTTCCCCATCCGCATCCGCTGTTACCGCCCCGAATGCACGAGCTTTCCCGCAACATAGGTGCTGACTGCGCGCCCCGTAAAGCGGGCATCCTCGAACGGCGTGTTCTTGGAGCGCGAGACGAAGCGGTCCTTGGTCGCAAGCCACGGCTCGTCGACGTCGATCAGCACGATGTCGGCGACCGCGCCGGCCTTCAGGCTGCCGGCGTCGAGGCCGAAGATCCTGGCAGGACGCGTCGACATGGCATCGATCAGGCGCGTCAGCGAGACTTCGCCGCTGTGATGCAGGCGAAGCGCGGCGGCCAGCATCGTCTCGAGCCCGATCGCCCCGTCGGCCGCTTCTGCGAAGGGCAGCCGCTTGGTGTCGACGTCCTGCGGGTCGTGCGAGGATACGATGATGTCGATGGTGCCGTCGGCGAGCGCCTGCACCATGGCGGTGCGATCGTCCTCGCCGCGCAAGGGGGGCGAGAGCTTGAAGAAGGTGCGATACTCGCCGATGTCGTTCTCGTTCAGCGTCAGGTGGTTGATCGAGATGCCGCAGGTGACGTTGGCGCCGCGGTTGCGGGCCACCCGTATCGCCTCCGCCGATTCCGGAACGGAGATCTGCGCCGCGTGATAGGCCGCATGCGTCAGGGCGGCGAGCCGCAGGTCGCGCTCCAGCGGAATGACCTCCGCCTCGCGCGGCGTGCCCGACAGGCCGAGCCAGCTTGCGAGCAGCCCTTCGTTCATCACCCCGCCCGCACCCAGATGCTCGTCGCGAGTCTCGAGCGCGATCACCGCGCCGAACTCGCGGGCATAGGTCATCGCCCGGCGCAGCACCTGCGCGTCGTGGATCGCATGGCGGCCGTTGGTGAAGGCGACGGCGCCCGCTTCCCGCAAGAGGCCGAATTCCGTCATTTCGGTGCCGGCCAGTCGCTTGGTCAGGGCGGCGGCCGGATGCACATGCACCAACGCCTTGTCGCGCCCCGTCTTCAGCACGTATTCGACCAGCGCGATGTCGTCGATCACCGGGTCGGTGTCGGGCATAATGATGAAGGTCGTGATGCCGCCCGCGGCAGCCGCGCGCGATGCGGACTCGATCGTCTCGCGGTGCTCGGCGCCGGGCTCGCCGACGAACACCCGGGCGTCGACGAGCCCGGGAGCGGCGACGAGGCCCGATCCGTCGACGATGTCGGCACCGTCGGGCGCGCCCTGGTTCTGCGCCGCCTTGCCGGCGGCGGCGATCCGGCCGTCCTTGACGACGATTGTGCCGGTCTCGTCCAGATCCTGGGAGGGATCGATGATGCGGACGTTCTTGATAACGGTCGGCCGGGTCATGCGCGCGGTCCCTGGTTCTGCGAAACGAGGAGGGTTTCCATCACCGCCATGCGGACGGCGACGCCCATTTCCACCTGCTGTTCGATGACGCTCTGGGGGCCGTCGGCAATTTCGGACGCGATCTCTACGCCCCGGTTCATCGGGCCGGGATGCATGACGAGCGCATCCTCCTTGGCCGCCTTCAGTTTCTCCGCGTCGAGCCCGAAGTAGCGGAAGTACTCGCGCACCGAGGGAACGAAGGCGCCGGACATGCGCTCGCGCTGCAGTCGCAGCATCATCACCACGTCCGCGTCCTTCAGGCCTTCTTCCATCGAGTGATAGACCTCGGCCCCCATCTGGGCGATGCCGTTCGGCAGCAGCGTGGCGGGCGCCACGACCCGGACACGCGCGCCCATGGCGTTGAGCAGCAGGATGTTGGAGCGGGCGACGCGCGAATGCAGCACGTCGCCGCAGATGGCGACGATGATGCGCGACAGTTTGCCCTTGGCGCGGCGGATCGTCAGCGCGTCGAGAAGCGCCTGGGTGGGATGCTCGTGCTGCCCGTCGCCGGCATTGATGACGGAGCAGGACACCTTCTGCGCCAGAAGGGCGGCCGCACCGGCGGAGGAGTGGCGCACCACGAGAACGTCCGGGTGCATGGCGTTCAGCGTCATCGCCGTGTCGATCAGCGTCTCGCCCTTCTTCACCGAGGAGTTGCCGACCGACATGTTCATCACGTCCGCGCCGAGGCGTTTTCCGGCGAGCTCGAAGGAGGACTGCGTCCGTGTCGATGCTTCGAAGAACAGGTTGATCTGGGTGAGGCCCCGCAATGTCGAGGTCTTCTTTTCCCGCTGCCGGCTGATGTCGACGGCCGCGTCCGCCTTGTCGAGCAGGAGGTTGATGTCCGGCTCGGTCAATCCCTTGATGCCGAGCAGGTGGCGATGCGGAAAGGAATCCATGGGGGTCGCCTCGATGTCGTGAATACGCGGGGTCTATAGAGGCTATGCCGCCATGCGGCAAGGCGGCCGCGCGGCCCGGCCGGCGGTTGGCGTTTGTTTTCAAGCATTCTTTCGGGGTACGGCGGTTGCGTCCCCGTTTCGCGGCAGGCGCAGTTAGGATAGAACGCCAGCATGACTCAGATGACCCGGACCGAACAAGCTCTTGCAGACCTGAACCAGCCGAAGCTGTGGACGGGCATCAACGCCTATCGGTCCGATCCGCTGCTCGTCGACGGCACGGCTTCGCTGCCGAAGGGCCTGCGCGACGAGTTCGACGCGCTCGGACGCTATGTGACGGCGCCCGAGGCGCAGGAACTGGCGCGGATGGCCAACGAATCGCCGCCGCAGTTGCGCACGCACGGCCCGCGCGGCGAACGTCTCGACGTCGTCGACTTCCATCCGGCATGGCACGCGCTGATGCGCCGCTCGATGAGCAACGGCCTGCATTCGTCGATCTGGGAGAACCTTCCCGACGAGAAGGGCAGGGCGCACAGGGCACGCGCCGTCCGCTTCTATCTTTCCGCGCAGCTCGAAAGCGGCCATCTCTGCCCGCTGACGATGACCAGTGCGTCGGTCGCCGCCATTTCCGCCTCGCCCGTCGTTCAGCGCGAGTGGGCGGGCCGCATCCTGTCGCGCAAGTACGACAGCACCAACCGCCCGGCCATGCAGAAGAGCGCGGTCACCATCGGCATGGGCATGACGGAGAAGCAGGGCGGCACCGACGTGCGCGCCAACACCTCGACCGCCGAGCGGGTGGGGGAGGGCATCTACCGTCTCAGCGGCCACAAGTGGTTCATGTCGGCGCCGATGAGCGACGCCTTCGTCATGCTGGCGCAGACGCGCGACGGCATCGGCTGCTTCCTCGTTCCGCGCCTGCTGGAGGACGGAACGGCCAACGGCCTGCGCTTCCAGCGGCTGAAGGACAAGATCGGCAACCGTTCCAACGCCTCGTCCGAGGTCGAGTTCAACGACACCTTCGGCTTCCTTCTCGGCGCGCCGGACGCCGGTATCCGCACCATCCTCGACATGGTGACGCTGACGCGGCTCGATTGCGCGCTCGCCTCCAGCGGCATCATGCGCGCCTCGCTTGCGGAGGCCGTCCATCATGTGCGCGGGCGCAAGGTGTTCGGCAAGACCCTCGTCGAACAGCCGATCATGACGCGCGTGCTCGCCGACATGGCGCTCGACGTCGCAGCGGCGACCGCGCTGTCGCTCCGCCTCGCCGAAGCCTTCGACCGCGCGCCGGTCAGCGGCGACGAGGCCGCCTATGCCCGGGTGATGACGCCGGTGACGAAGTACTGGTGCTGCAAGATCGCGCCTGCGCTGATCTACGAGGCGATGGAGTGCATCGGCGGCAGCGGCTATGTCGAGGAACGCCCGATCGCCCGCCACTACCGCGAGGCCCCGGTCAATGCGATCTGGGAAGGCTCCGGCAACGTGATGGCGCTGGACGTGCTGCGCGTGCTGTCGCGCGGCAAGGACCTGTTCGAATCCGTCTTCGCCGGCATCGCCCGCGATCTTGGCCCGTCGGGACGCAAGACGGTCGAGGTGCTGCGCGCGGCGACGTCGCTGTGCGAGCGCGACGAGGGAGCCGCGCGCATGCTGGTCGAGCAACTGGCGCTTTCGGCCGCCGCCGCCGAGCTGAACCGCATCGGCGCCGGACGCATTGCCGACGCCTTCCTCGAGACGCGCCTGGCCGCGGGCTGGCGCTCGACCTACGGCATGCTCGATTCGCGCTTCGATTCGGCCTACATCGTCGACCTGCTCTACCCGGCCGCGTAGGCGGTCAGCGTCAGCACCAGCGGAATGGTGAGGAACGACGCCGCCGTCTGCAGCGTGGCGACGGAGGCGTAGAGCGGCGCGTCGCCGCCCATCTGCTTGGCCAGGAGATAGCCGTTCATCGCCGTCGGCACGCTGGCGCCGAGCGCGACCGCGAGCAGCGGATTGCCCTCGACCCCGAGCAGCCACGCCGCACTCACCATGACGAGCGGCATCGCGAACAGCTTCAGTGCGACCGAGATCAGGGCGGTCCCGTTCGGCCGCAGGGCATCGGCAATGCGCAGGCCCGCGCCGACCATGATCAGGCCGAGGCTCAGCGAGGCCTCCGCCATCAGATCGACCGTTTCCATGACCGGCGCATAGAGATGAATGCCGAGAAGGTTGAAGAGCGTCCCGGTCGCGGAGGCGACGATCAATGGGTTGGTCAGGATCCTGACGAGGAAGCTGCGCACGTCGCGCGCGCCGCCGCCGAACCAGACGAGGATGCCGATGTTGTAGAAATTGATCGGGATGATGACCAGCGTCATGATCAGCGCCAGTATCCCGATTCCCTCCTGGCCGTAGAGCTTGCCGGCGGTGGCGAGCGCCATGAAACCGTTCCAGCGCGTCGAGGTCTGGAAGACGGTGGTGAAGGACGCGCGGGAAACACCAGCCTTGCGAAACAGCGGCCAGGCGAGAAGGATCGCCGTCGACATCAGCGTCACCGCGCCGATGGAGGCGATGGAGAGCGCGCCTGCTTCCATGCCGGCGAAGTCGGCCTGTGCGAGCGTGGAGAACAGAAGCGCCGGAAACAGGACGTAGAAGCCGAGCTGCTCCAGCCCCAGCCACAGGCCGTCGTCGATCTTCCGCCATCGCTTGAGCACGGTGCCGAGTACGACGAGCAGGAAGACGGGGATGATGCTTTCGAAGACGACGAGCATGGCAGAACCGGTATGCGAGACAATCGGTCCCTCATTTCACGGACGGGAACAAACGGCAATCCTGAAGGCTGGTTTTGTCGGCAGCGGGATTTCCGCGAGCGGGGCCGTCGCCGGGGGAGGGCAGGCGCGTCGATGTGGAAATTAACCTTAACCCGGAGTTTACGTTGCGCGCCCGCGGCGATCGATGGAAGGTGCCTTCATTAATGTTTCATTAACCTTCGGGGACGGCGCGATGCCGAAATCGGTCCTGATTGCGGCCATGACGGCCTTCTTTGCAGCGCTCGCGCTCGACATCGCCATGCCGGCCGCCGTGTTGCTCGGCCTGTTCGCCGTGCGCGAACTCGGGCTGGAATTCGGCGGCGTCCTCGTCGGCAAGGAGAGAACGGCATGAAGTGGTTCCTGATCCTCTGGGCCGGCCCGATCGCGTTGCTCGGCAGCTGGTACGGGCTGTCCTACTACGACATGAGCTTCGGCATCTTCATGCTGACCCGCGACGCCCATGACCTCGTCTTCCGCATCTACGGCAATGTTCTGGGGTTGCAGCCGGAAACGATCCCGCCGCTCGTTGCGCGCGCGATTGCCGTCGACAGCCTGTTCGTCTTCGCCTTCATCGCCTTCCGCAGGCGAAAGCAGATCGCCGCATGGTGGCGGCGTCGCCGGGCGGCCGGGCAGGCCGCGTCGGCTCAGGACCTGCCGAGCGCCGACAGCCTGTCGAGCGCGCCCTGAAGGATGAAGGAGGCGGCGGCCGAATCGATCCGCTCAGCCCGCTTCTTCCGCGACACGTCCATCTCGATGAGCGTGCGTTCGGCCGCGACCGTGGAAAGCCGCTCGTCCCAGTAGACGAAGGGGATGTCGGTCCTCTCGCTCATGGAGCGCACGAAGGCGCGCGTCGCCTGCACGCGCGGGCCTGCGCTGCCGTCCATGTTGATTGGCAGGCCGAGGACGAAGGCGACCACCTTTTCCTGCTCGGCGAACGAAAGCAGCGTCTCCGCGTCGATCCCGAATTTCACCCGCTTCAGCACCGGCCGCGGCGTCGCAATCCTGCGTCCGAGGTCGGAGACCGAAAGACCGATCGTCTTCGTGCCGAGGTCCAGGCCGGCAATCGGCTGGCCGGGTTCGAGGATAGCCGCAAGTTCTTCGATCGTCACCGTCGCCATGCCGCGGT
Organism: Mycoplana azooxidifex; assembly: GCF_014196765.1. GTDB lineage: Bacteria > Pseudomonadota > Alphaproteobacteria > Rhizobiales > Rhizobiaceae > Mycoplana > Mycoplana azooxidifex. The sequence continues at coordinate 371,589 of NZ_JACIEE010000006.1, read as the reverse complement.
ACTCACCGTTTGCGGACGAATTCGGTGCGCAGCACCAGGCCCTTGACCGCCTCGTGGCGGCAGTCGATTTCCTCCGGGTTGTCGGTGAGGCGGATCGACTTGATGACCGTGCCCTGCTTGAGCGTGGTGTTCGTGCCCTTGACCTTCAGGTCCTTGACGAGGGTGACGGAATCGCCGTCGGCGAGCAGGTTGCCGGCCGAATCGCACGCCGCGGGCCGGCTCGCAGCCGCCGCTGCGGCGACCTCGGAGGCCGGGCGCCACTCTCCGGTTGCTTCGTCGTAGATGTAGTCGTCGTCATCGGGCGTCATGCTTGTCTCCGTTGGCAAGCTTGGATATTGCTGAAGCCAGGCGCGTTGCCCGGACCGGGTCCGGGCTCGCCGGGCGCCCGCCATCGGCACGGCTTTTCCTCCGCCCCAAGGCGGGCTTCCCGTGCAACCGGGCTACAAAAATGCGTGCCATGCTCTATGCCATATGATGGCAGAAGTACAACGGGAGAATATCATGAAGATCACCTGGCTCGGCCACGCCGCGTTCCGGATCGAGACGGCCAAGGCGAAGATCCTGATCGATCCGTTCTTCACCGGAAACCCGTCCTTCGATGCCACGAAGCGCAAGGAGGCGACGGACGGTTTGACCCATATCCTGCTCACCCACGGCCACGGCGACCATGTCGGCGATACGGTCGCGATCGCAAGGGAAACCGGCGCGACCGTGCTCGCCAACGCCGACCTCGCCGCCTGGCTCGGCGCGAAGGGGGTTAAGCAGCTCGAGGCGGGCAATACCGGCGGCACCATCCATTTCGACGGCTTCTCGACCACCTTCGTCAATGCGCTGCATTCTTCCGCACAGGTCACCGAGGACGGCGTCTCCCATTCGCTCGGCAGCGCCAACGGCCTGGTGCTGCATTTCGAGGACGAGCCGACGCTCTACCACATGGGCGACACCGACATCTTCTCCGACATGGCGCTGGTACATGAACTGCACGAGCCGGAGATCGGTCTGGTGCCGATCGGCGATCGCTTCACCATGGGCGGCGCGGTGGCGGCCCTTGCCTGCCAGCGCTATTTCAAGTTCGGCACCGTCATCCCCTGCCACTACGGCTCCTTCCCGATCATCGACCAGACGGCCGACACCTTCGTCACCGCGATGGACAGCGCGGGCGGCAAGGTGGAGGTGCCGAAGGTGGGCGAGGTCGTGACCCGATAGGGGCTCCGCCGCAGTACGCTTCCGGCGCTCCCGCCGCCGGCAGCCTACATTCCCCCGTTGCGCAGCCGGGGTACTCTCATTATAGCGGGTAGGAAATTCCGACCGGAGAATGCCAATGTCTGTCGATCTTGCCACCGTCAAGCGGGTGGCCCACCTTGCCCGTATCGCGGTCAGCGAAGAAGAAGCCCAGCGCATGATGGGCGAACTGAACGGCATCCTCGGCTTCGTCGAGCAACTGGGCGAAGTCGACGTCTCGGGCGTCGAGCCCATGACCTCGGTGATGCCGATGGCCATGAAGGAACGGGACGACGTCGTCACCGACGGCAACAAGGCCGACGACGTTGTCGCCAATGCGCCCATATCCGACCGAAACTTCTTCCTCGTGCCGAAGGTCGTGGAGTAAGCCCTTGGCCGTGACGATCGCCGTCGAAAGCCCGCTTCAGGACGAGGTGCGTGCGCTCATCGCCGAACTCAACGAAGTTCTGCTGACGCTGTCGCCGCCCGAGGCTTGCTACCACCTGACGGTGGAGCAGATGGCCGAGCCCGGCGTTACCGTCTGGATCGCTCGCGACGAAGGCGGGGTCGTGGTCGGTTGCGGCGCGCTGAAGCGGCATTCGGCGGCAACCGGCGAGGTGAAGCGCATGTACACCCGGCCGCAATGGCAGGGCAGGGGCATCGGCCGGGCGATCCTGGCCGAGATCGTCGCTGCCGCCGAAGCGGACGGGATCGGCGAACTCGTGCTCGAGACGGGCGACCGGCATCCGGCCGCCTGGGCGATCTACGAGAAGGCCGGCTTCATCCGCTGCGGCCCCGTCCTCGACTATCCGCAAAGCCCGTATTCGATCTTCTACCAGAAGCAGCTTGGACGTGCCTCCAGCGCTGCGTGACCCGAAAAAGATAGAGCCATGACCGATCTGACCCGCCTGACCATTGCCGAAGCCCGCGAGAAACTCGGCGCCAAGGAGATCACCGCCGTCGAGTTGACGGACGCCTATCTCTCGGCGATCGACGCGGCCAACGAGACGCTGAACGCCTATGTCACGGTCACGCCGGACAAGGCGCGCGAGATGGCCAGGGCATCCGACGCCCGCATCGCCGAGGGCAAGGCCGGTGCGCTGGAGGGTATTCCGCTCGGCATCAAGGACCTGTTCGGCACCCGCGACGTCCACACCCAGGCCTGCAGCCACATTCTCGACGGCTTCAAGCCGAAATACGAATCGACCGTCACCCAGAACCTGTGGAACGACGGCGCGGTCATGCTCGGCAAGCTGAACATGGACGAGTTCGCCATGGGTTCTTCGAACGAGACCTCCTACTACGGCCCGGTCAAGAACCCCTGGCGCGCCAACGGCTCAAACCTCGACCTCGTGCCGGGCGGCTCCTCGGGCGGTTCGGCGTCTGCGGTCGCAGCCTTCCTCTGCGCCGGCGCGACGGCGACCGACACCGGCGGCTCGATCCGCCAGCCGGCTGCGTTCACCGGTACCGTCGGCATCAAGCCCACCTATGGCCGCTGCTCGCGCTGGGGCGTCGTCGCCTTCGCCTCCTCGCTCGACCAGGCCGGCCCGATCGCCCGCGACGTGCGCGATGCCGCCATTCTCCTGAAGTCCATGGCCAGCGTCGACGCCAAGGACACGACCTCCGTCGACCTGCCGGTGCCGGACTACGAGAAGGCGATCGGCCAGTCGGTGAAGGGCATGAAGATCGGCATTCCGAAGGAATACCGCGTCGACGGCATGCCCGAGGAGATCGAGGCGCTCTGGCTCAAGGGCATCGCCTGGCTGAAGGAAGCCGGCGCCGAGATCGTCGACATCACCCTGCCGCATACGAAATACGCGCTGCCGGCCTATTACATCGTGGCGCCGGCCGAGGCGTCCTCGAACCTCGCCCGCTACGACGGCGTGCGCTACGGCCTGCGCGTCGACGGCAAGGACATCGTCGACATGTACGAGAAGACGCGCGCCGCCGGCTTCGGCAAGGAGGTCAAGCGCCGCATCATGATCGGCACCTACGTGCTCTCGGCCGGCTACTACGACGCCTATTATCTGCAGGCGCAGAAGGTCCGCACGCTGATCAAGCGCGACTTCGAGCTCGCCTTCGATGCCGGCGTCGATGCGATCCTGACGCCGGCGACCCCGTCGTCCGCCTTCGGCATCGCCGACGAGGACCTCGCCGCCGATCCGGTCAAGATGTACCTGAACGACATCTTCACGGTGACGGTGAACATGGCCGGCCTGCCGGGCATCGCCGTCCCCGCCGGCCTAGACCACAAGGGCCTGCCGCTCGGCCTGCAACTGATCGGCAAGCCCTTCGAGGAAGAGACACTGTTCAAGACCGCGCACGTCATCGAACAGGCCGCCGGCCGCTTCTCGCCGAAGAAGTGGTGGTAGGGGACTCGTCCGCATTGCTTGCGGGCGTGACACCGTGCTGCGCGGTGTGATAGGCTTCGATGCATGCGAAAGGTGCAGCAAAAGCCCGATCAGGAAAGCATCGCGGCCGGTCCTCTCGGCGGTGACGCCGACCATGGCGAATGGGCGGTAGCCAAGATAGAGGCTGCGCTGGCGGAAGCCAAGGCGCATCCCGAAAGGCGCATTCCGGAGGACGAAGTCTGGAAGATGCTTGGTCTTGAACCTTAGCTTCTCGCCGCGTGCCCTTGCCGACCTGACCGCAATTCGCAGATTCATCGCGAAGGACGATGCGATCGTCGCCGATCGGGTCATTGCGCGCATATTGCAATCGATAGCCATGCTGAAGCACTTCCCTATCCTCGGTCGCGACGGGCGCGTGCCGGAGACGCGCGAACTGCCGATCGTCCGGCTTCCGTATTTTGCCGTCTATCATTTCCCGGCCGCGACGGAGATCGAGGTGATCGCGATCGTCCATGAGCGGCGAAAACTCCCGTAACGCGTGCCCTCTCGCCAAGCGGCGATTCGAATGGTTTGATGCAGCCGAACAGGGGCTGGCTTGATGACGACCATTCGATATGCGCATAGCGAGGACGTCCCCGCATTGGCCGAAGTCGGCATGCGGGCATGGGAACAGGCGGTGACGGGGGTCGCCGACCTGAATGCGTTGCGGGACAACGCCCGCACGGCGTTCCTGCAGTTCCTGTCGGCGAACTGGGTCAAGGTGATCGTCGCCGAGGACGGCGGGCGCATCGCCGGCTGGGCGGCGCGCGAGAAGCTCGACGAGGAGATCACCGACCTCTGGGTCGATCCGGCCCTGCAGCGCCGCGGAATCGGTACGGCTCTTCTTGCCGCGATCGAGGACGAGATGCGCCGGTCCAACGTCGAGACCGCGGACCTGCAGACGCATGCCCGCAACGCCCCCGCGCTCGCCTTCTTCCGCAACCGGGGCTATTCGGTGAACTGGCTGTCGGTCGCCTATTCGCCCAAGCTGGACCGCGACGTGGAATCGGTCGGCCTGCGGCGGCAACTCATAGAGGACCAGCCGATCGGCTACGGCCCGGGCGGGTTCTGAAGGCGGGCGCGGCGGCAGTCTTTCGGCGTGAATCCAAATCCAGGTCAGGATCGGGCGAGCCAATGGAGCAAGTCGAGAAGATGGCCGGAGAAAGCCAGAAGCGCCATGCCAATCGCGGCGTGCACGGCCACGATCGCCGGCAGCCCGGTGCGGAACGGCTGCTTGCGTGTCTTGTGTCGAAGCATGCGCTGGGCCGCGAGCGCCCCGAGGCTGCCGCCGATCACGGCGAGGCCGAGCAGCGTGTCTTCCCGCACCCGCCATCCGCCCGCGCGTGCAGCCTCCTTGTCCCACCAGAAGGCGAGAAAAGCGGCGAGGTTGATGCCGAGGAGAGCCGTGGCGATGGCAAGCGCGATCATGCACCGAGCTTAGCCCGCCGCAGTTAAGATTGTGCGGAGGGGGCATCGCGTTGATGATGCCTTTTGTCGGGCGGCCCCAACCCTTGCGCCGTCTGCCCATATGGTCTACCGACACAGTTCGAAAATCAGCCATCCGAAGCGATCTTCCAAGAGCTTGTCCATGACCCTCGTCGACGTCCGCACCCCCGATCCGAAACGTTTCATCCCCGGCGCCACCGGCGACTGGGAGGTGATCATCGGCATGGAGGTGCACGCGCAGGTCACCAGCAATTCGAAGCTCTTCTCGGGCGCTGCGAACGAGTTCGGCAACGCTCCGAATGCCAATGTCTCGCTCGTCGATGCGGCCATGCCGGGCATGCTGCCGGTCATCAACGAGGAATGCGTGCGCCAGGCGATCCGCACCGGCCTCGGCCTGAAGGCGCAGATCAACAACCGCTCGATCTTCGACCGCAAGAACTATTTCTACCCGGACCTGCCGCAGGGCTACCAGATCTCGCAGTACAAGGATCCGATCGTCGGCGAGGGCCAGATCGTCATCTCGCTCGGACCGGATCGCCAGGGCAATTTCGAGGACATCGAGATCGGCATCGAGCGCCTGCACCTGGAGCAGGACGCCGGCAAGTCGATGCACGACCAGCATCCGACCATGTCCCATGTCGACCTCAACCGCTCCGGCGTGGCGCTGATGGAGATCGTGTCGAAGCCGGACATGCGCTCCTCCGACGAGGCCAAGGCCTACATGACCAAGCTGCGCTCGATCGTGCGCTATCTCGGCACCTGCGACGGCAACATGGACGAAGGCTCGATGCGCGCCGACGTCAACGTCTCCGTGCGTCGTCCGGGCGAGGGCTTCGGCACGCGCTGCGAGATCAAGAACGTCAACTCCATCCGCTTCATCGGCCAGGCGATCGAATACGAGGCCCGCCGCCAGATCGGCATTCTGGAGGACGGCGGCTCCATCGACCAGGAGACCCGCCTGTTCGATCCGAACAAGGGCGAGACCCGCTCGATGCGCTCGAAGGAAGACGCGCACGACTATCGCTATTTCCCCGATCCGGACCTGCTTCCGCTCGAATTCGACGACGCCTATGTCGAGGAACTGAAGCAGCACCTGCCGGAACTGCCGGACGACAAGAAGGCGCGTTTCGTAGCCGAGCTCGGCCTTTCGGTCTATGACGCCTCGGTGCTGGTCTCGGAAAAGGCGATCGCCGACTATTTCGAGGCGGTTGCTTCCGGCCGCGACGGAAAGGCCGCTGCCAATTGGGTCATCAACGACCTGCTGGGCGCCTTGAACAAAGCCGGCAAGGGCATTGAAGAGACACCGGTTTCGCCCTTCCAGCTCGGCGGCATCATCGACCTGATCAAGGACGAGACCATTTCCGGCAAGATCGCCAAGGACCTGTTCGAGATCGTCTGGAACGAGGGCGGCGTGCCGGGCGAGATCGTCGAGAGCCGCGGCATGAAGCAGGTCACCGATACCGGCGCGATCGAGAAGGCCGTCGATGACATCATCGCCGCCAATCCGGACCAGGTCGAAAAGGTCAAGGCCAAGCCGACGCTGGCCGGGTGGTTCGTCGGCCAGGTGATGAAGGCGACCGGAGGCAAGGCCAACCCGCAGGCCGTCCAGGCGCTCGTCAAGGCCAAGCTCGGCATCGAGGAATAGGGCGGTGTTCTTCGTCCGCACGGCCTCGGAGCACGACCTTGAGAAAGTCAGCGCGCTTCTGGCCGCGACCTGGCATGCGACCTACGACGCAGTTTACGGCGTCGACAAAGTCTCCGAGATCACGGCGAAGTGGCACTCGGTCCAGGCGCTTGCGGAAAAGCTGAAGCGCAAGGACTCCGAATTCGTCGTCGCCGACGACGGAAAGGCGCTGGGTGGCATGGGCTACGCGGCCATGTCGGCGAGCGAGCCGACGGTCGCGATCCTGCACCAGCTCTATGTCCTGCCGCAGCACCAGGGGCAGAGGATCGGCCGCGACATGTTCGCCGAGCTCGAGACCTGCTTTCCGGACGCGAAGGTCATGCGGCTCGAGGTGGAGCCGCGGAACACAGCGGCAATCGCGTTCTACGAGGCGCACGGGTTCGAGAAGGTCGGCGAGACCGGCAATTGCGGCGGCGACCAGTCGGGCAGCCAGTCCGGGATACCGGCGCTGGTCTATGAGAAGACGCTCGGCTGAACGTGGCAGCGCTTCGGCCGTCGGGCGCCGGAAGGCGGCAAAACCCCGCTTGAAACGCCGGGAATCGCTGGACATTCACTTGCCGCCGCGCCATAAGCGGGAGACTATTTCGACAGCGGTGCCTGCACCCGGCAGGTCCGCCCAAGGACGGCGATCATGAACCTTCTCAAGCAGATCTTCACCTGGTGGAACGGACAGACCATCGGAACGCGCTTCCATACTTGGCGCTTCGGCAAGAAGGTGGGCGAGGATCAGTTCGGCAACGTCTACTATCAGGGCGGCGGCACGGACAGCGAAGGCCGCACGCGCCGCTGGGTGATCTACAAAGGCTACGCCGACGCCTCGGCGATCCCGCCCGGCTGGCACGGCTGGATGCACCACCGCACCGACGTTTCCCCTGCGGATGAAGACTACAAGGCGCGCGAGTGGGAAAAGAACCATCGCCCCAACGGCACCGGTTCGGCTCAGGCCTACCGCCCGCCGGGCTCGCTCGCCGCCGCCGGCGAACGCCCCCGTGTCTCCGGCGACTACGACGCCTGGACCCCGGGCGGCTGAACCGCTTTCGCCACATTTGACCGCTAGAGCATGTCTCCCGAAAGTGGGAACCGGTTTCGGGCTAAAGACATGCGTAAAAACAAAGGCCTAAAGCGCCAACAGCGAATCCGGAGGATCGCGACGCGCTTTAGCGCAGACGGGCCCGGACATCGCGCCGGGCCGATTCTCATGTGGAAGACTTGAAGGGTATGGATTTGGCAGGCAGGCTGACAATCGCTTCGCGCAGGGCATGCGCACTCGCCGCTCTCGGTGTGGCCGCCCTTGCCGCAGCGCCCGCCGAGGCAGCCCGCATCGCCAATCCCGTCGCGGTGTTCTCCGGGCTCGACAAGATCACCGGCCGCATCACCTCCTTCGACGTCTATGTCGGCGAAACCGTGCAGTTCGGCGCGCTGCAGGTCACCCCGCGCGTCTGCTACAACCGCGACGACACGGAAGCCCAGAAGGTCGATTCCTTCGTCGAGGTCGACGAGATCACCCTCGACCGCAAGATCCGCCGCATCTTCACCGGCTGGATGTTCGCCGAAAGCCCGGGCCTCAACGCCGTCGAGCATCCCGTCTATGACGTCTGGCTCGTCGAGTGCAAGACGAAGTCCGACGTGCCTCCGCCGGAAACGACGAGCGCGCAATAGGGCTCTGCGCTTGCAGCGAAAGCGACGAGAGTGGCAACGGCTGGGCTATGTCGGCATTTGGCCCTTTGCGGTCATCCACAGACCTTCGTGACAGCGTCCCCGCATCCTGTCCGCGGATGAAAGGCGTCTTCTCTTGAAGTCTCGTTTACGGGAGTCTTTGCGAAGGGAGTCAGGCGTAGTTCATAGCAGTTCAATTAAGCTGGCATCTGGGACATGTTCCAATCATGGGAGCGCAGGAAGCTCACCAGTACTCGCATGGCCGCGCTAGAGTGTCTTTTGCTCGGGTAATAGAGATACCAGCTTGGCAAGAGGGGGCTCCAGTCCTTCAGCACCTCCGTCAACCTACCACTTGTAAGGTGATGTGTGGCGTAGTCCTCGAAGACATGGGCCAATCCGCATCCGGCGACAGCGGCCTGCAGTTCGTTGTGTGCCGAACTCAGCGTTAGTCGCCCCTCCGGCAAGACATCCAGGGTGTCTCCGCCTTTTTCAAACTTCCATGACACCAGCATTCCGCCGGGAAATCGTCGGCGAATGCAGTTGTGGCGAGCGAGATCGTTGGGGGTCAGAGGCAGGCCATGCTTTGCAATATAGTCCGGCGACGCCACGATCGCGTATCGAAGCGATGGTCCCAGCGGGACCGCGATCATATCTTGTGCCAGTTGCTTCCCGAAACGGACGCCCGCGTCAAAGCCTTGCTCGACGATGTCGATGACCGCTGCATCGCTGACAAGCTCGACCTTGATGTCCGGGTATGTGTCCATGAAGGTGAACATTGCCGGACAGAGCAGGTGATCGATTGCGGGGCCCGGCGCATTGATGCGAAGGGTGCCGGACGGATTATCCTTCAACTGGTTGAGGTCATCGACTGCGAGACGGATGTCCGTCAAGGCAGGACCGAGGCGTCGCAGGAGACGCTCTCCGGCCTCCGTCGGAGCAACGCTTCTTGTCGTCCTGTTGAGCAGGCGGATGCCGAGAGCCTCTTCCAGACTGTTGATTGTTTGGCTGAGCGCCGACGATGAAACACCTCGCTCCTGTGCGGCCGCCCTGAAACCGCCGCACCTGACGATCGCCGCGAAAACATCGAGGCTGTCCAAACGAAACTGGTCCATTGCGAAGCCTGCCTTATCAAGCTGAGTAGATTTACCTGTCTTATCAGCGCAGCGATTTGAGGTCATCTAAATACCTCCTCCGCGCATGCGGGTTGTCGGCTGAAAGGAAAAGCAATGGATAGACTCACTTTGAACCGGCGAACGGTCATGGTTTCAGCGGTTGCCGGAACCTCCGCCCTCCTGCTGGGAGGTTTGGCCGGCCCGGGCAATGCGCAGGTGCAGAGCCCGGACGCCAGCAATGTTGGATATTATCGTTTCCCGGTCGGGCAGATCAAAGCGACGGTCTTGAGCGATGGCCTGATCGGCGGCCCGCCATCCGTCTATGCCAACGACGCGCCGGAGGCCGAACTGCAGGCGGTGCTTCGTCGCGCCTTCCTTCCTGCCGATCACATGACCCTTCAACTCAACACGCTGCTGCTCGAAGTCGGCGGCAGGCGGATATTGCTTGAGGCGGGAGCAGGGGCCACGATGGGGCCGAATGGGGGGCGCGTGTTCGACAATCTCGCCGCCATCGGTCTCGATGCAGGCGATATCGACACGATCGTGGTGTCCCACACCCACCCCGATCACGTCGGCAATCTGCGCAATGGCGAGGGCGGAAAAGCATTTCCCAATGCCGTCGTCTACGCACCCCGGGCAGACTGGGATTTCTTTGTGCGCAACGATCCCGATCTCTCCTACATGCCCGTACCGAGCGACTTTCGCGACCGGTTCGCAGCGGCGATCAAGCGGAGTGTCGAGCCGATCGCAAAGGATATCGAACTCTACGAGGCGGGCGCGGAAATCGTGCCGGGCCTCACCACGATAGCTGCGCCCGGGCATACGCCTGGCATGGCGACGTTTCTGGTCCACTCCGAAAACGACCAACTGCTTCTCACAGCCGACCTTGCCTATCACCCGGTCGTCAACATTGACCATCCATGGCGACCCGGACCTGATCGCGACAAGGACGCCGCGCTCGCGTCGCGCCGCCGCATATTCGATATGGCCGCGACCGATCGGCTGCTTGTCCTCGGGTTTCACTACCCGTTCCCGGGGCTGGGAAGAATGCTCAAGACCGACATGGGTTACGCCTGGGTCCCGGCGGGCTGGCAGTTTTGACCAGAGATCGAACTGGAGGTTTATTCATGATCCGAACGACAATCGGTCGACGGTGCTTTCTGGGTGCGATTGGCTGGACCGCCGCGAACGCGGCGATCGTAGTAGACACAAGGGCGCAAGGCGCAACAGGCTATGCGCCGCTGCCATTGGCGCCCGAAGCTGAACCCGTCCTGATGCGCACGGTACCGAAAACGGGAGAGCGGCTCACGGCGCTGGGACTGGGCACATTCCTGACATTCGACCGGCGGCCGGGTGATGCGCGCAACGACCTGCGGGAGGTGTTCCGGCGGTATGTCGCCGGCGGCGGCCGTGTCGTCGATACCTCGCCCTTGTACGGGTCGGCCGAGGTCACCGTCGGCCAGTTCATGGCGGAGATGCCCGAGGCGTCCGAAACCTTCCTGGCAAACAAGGTCTGGGCAACGGGAGAGTATCTGGGCGACGAAAGTCACGCGGAGGAAAGCTTTCGGCAGTCGAAGCTGCGTACCTGGCGTGACACGATCAACCTGATGCAATGCCACAGTATCACCAATGCGCAGGTCGTCGTTCCGCTGCTTCGTTCATGGAAAAAGGAAGGGAAGATCCGGCACGTCGGTATCACCCATCACGAGGCTTCGGCCCAGGAGGCTCTGACGAAGTTCATCGAAAGCGGGGAGGTCGACTTTGTGCAGACCAACTACTCCATCTTCGACAGGAATGCCGAAAAGCGTCTGCTGCCATCGGCCGCAGACAATGGTGTCGCCATCCTGATCAATCTGCCGCTGGAAAAGGCCAGGTTGCTCAAGGTCGTCGAAGGTCATCCGTTGCCGGAGTTCGCAAGCGAGTTCGGCGCGAAAACCTGGGCGCAATTCTTTCTGAAGTGGGTCATGGCCCATCCCACCGTAACCTGTGTCCTGTGCGGTACGTCCAACCCGGACCACATGAGCGACAACCTTCAGGCGATGCGCGGCCCGCTTCCCGACGAGGCGATGCGCCGACGGATGGTGGCCCACATGGAAGCTATCCCGGGCTTCTCCTCCATCGGCACGATGCCGTGGTACCCGGGCAAGGACCGGCTGTACTCGGGTCTGATCCGGGATGCGCAGACGAACGCAAGGAACCGGCTTGAACAATGACGTCTGGGTGCTGCGTCGAGGGGTTCCGTTCGACGAGGTCTGGCGAGCTCCACCGAAGCGGAAATCATTTCCGCTTTCGGCCCCTTTTGGTCGTCACCAACCATCTTCGACACGGCCGCAATAGGCGCGAAGCGGACGTCCTATCGCAACAGGCCTCGAGTTTGGCGGCGCCGCCGCGCTCTTTCACGCGCGGGCGGTCTTGTCGTACCGCTGCCCCTCAGAAAGCCAAATTCGGCGAAGCCAGCGCCTTGGAGAGCATGCATTCGTAGTCGACCTTCGGCACGTCGATCGCGCCGAAGGTCTTCAGGTGCTCGGTGGTGAACTGGGTGTCGAGCAGGCGGAAGCCTCGCTCCCTCAGCCGTTCGACCAGATGCACGAGACAGATCTTCGAGGCATCGGTGCGCCGTGAAAACATGCTTTCGCCGAAGAAGGCCGCCCCCAGCGAGACGCCGTAGAGACCGCCGACCAGCTCGTTGCCCTCCCAGGCCTCGACGCTGTGGGCGTGTCCCATATGGTGCAGGGTCGCGTAGAGCCCGCGGATCTTGGCGTTGATCCAGGTGGAGGGCCGGTCGGGTGCGGCCTGTGCGCAGGCCTCGATCACCGCCTCGAAGGCGGTGTCGACGCGGATGTCGAAGGGCTTCTGGCGGACTTTCTTGGCGAGGCTGCGCGAGACGTGGAACCGGTCCAGCGGAATGACGCCGCGCATGTCCGGCTCGACCCAGAAGAGTTCCGGGTCGTCCGCGGAATCGGCCATCGGAAACAGACCGATGGAATAGGCGCGCAGCAAGAGATCCGGTGTAACTTCCGGGGACCTGCCGCGTCGCCCTGCCATGCGCTTCCCCTAGGCCTTGGTCTTGGCCAGATAGTTCTCCAGCCAATGGATATCATAGTCGCCGTTGGCGATGTCCTGATTGGAAATCAATTCCTGGAACAAGGGAAGCGTTGTCTTGATGCCGTCGATAACAAATTCGTCGAGCACGCGGCGCAGGCGCATCATGCATTCGACGCGGGTGCGCCCGTGAACGATCAGCTTTCCGATCAGGCTGTCGTAGTAGGGCGGGATCTTGTAGCCCTGGTAGGCCCCGGAATCGACGCGCACGCCGAGCCCGCCGGGGGCATGGAAATGCGTGATGGTGCCGGGCGAAGGCACGAAGGTGCGTGGATCCTCCGCGTTGATGCGGCACTCGATCGCGTGTCCGGAGAACTCTATCTCCTCCTGCGTGACCGACAGGCCGGCGCCGGAGGCGACGCGGATCTGCTCGTGCACCAGATCGATGCCGGTGATCGCCTCGGTGATCGGGTGTTCCACTTGCAGGCGCGTGTTCATCTCGATGAAATAGAACTTGCCGTCCTCGTAGAGGAATTCGACCGTGCCGGCGCCGCGATACTTCATCTTCTTCATCGCGTCGGCGCAGATCTGGCCGATCTTCATCCGCTGCTCGACGTTGAGGGCAGGGGAGTTTGCCTCTTCCCAGATCTTCTGGTGGCGGCGCTGCAGCGAGCAGTCGCGTTCGCCGAGATGGATCGCATTGCCGAAGCCGTCACCGACGATCTGGATCTCGATGTGGCGCGGATGGCCGAGATACTTCTCCATGTACACGGCGTCGTTGCCGAAGGCAGCCGCTGCCTCGGAGCGCGCCGTCGAAACGGCCTCGTCGATGTCGGCCTCGCTCCTGGCCACCTTCATCCCGCGGCCGCCGCCGCCGGCAGTCGCCTTGATGAGGACGGGAAAGCCGATCTTGCGGGCGACTTCCAGCGCGTTCTCCGGCTTGACCTCGCCGTCGGAGCCGGGAACGACGGGGATGCCGAGCTCCTGGGCGGTCTGCTTGGCGGTGATCTTGTCGCCCATCAGGCGGATATGCTCGGCGGTCGGACCGATGAAGGTGATGCCGTGCGCGTCGAGGATCTCGGCGAACTTGGCGTTTTCCGACAGGAAGCCGTAGCCCGGATGCACGGCGTCGGCGCCGGTGATCTCGCAGGCGGCCACGATCTGGTGGATGTTGAGGTAGCTTTCGCGCGAGGGCGGCGGGCCAATGCACACGCTCTCGTCGGCGAGGCGGACGTGCATGGCGTCGGCGTCGGCCGTCGAATGCACGGCAACCGTGGCAATGCCCAGTTCCTTGCAGGCACGCAGGACACGGAGCGCGATCTCGCCGCGGTTGGCTATGAGGACTTTGGAAATCATCGGGCTGACCTTACTCGATGACGATCATCGGTTCGCCATATTCGACCGGCGCGGCATCTGCCACGAGAATTTCGGTGACCTTGCCGGAGCGAGGCGCCGGGATCTGGTTCATCGTCTTCATCGCCTCGATGATGAGGATCGTCTGCCCTTCCTGGACGTTGGAGCCGACTTCGACGAAGGGGCGAGCGCCGGGCGCGGGCGACAGGTAGGCGGTGCCGACCATCGGCGCGGTCACCGCGTTCTTGTTGTCGCGCACGGCGGCAACGGGGGCTGCTGCCACGGCCACCGGCGCAGCCGCGACCGGAACAGGGGCGGAGACGTACTGCGGCGTGCCTGCGCGCGAGACGCGGATGCGCAGGTCGTCCTGCTCGATTTCGATTTCGGTCAGGTCCGTCTCGTTGAGGATGTTGGCGAGATCGCGGATCAACACCTGATCGATGCCCTGTTTCTTGTCAGCCATGGGATTTAGCCTCTTATTCTCTTCTTATTTCGTGATGGATTTCAGCGCGTGGAGCGCCAGGATGTAGCTATGCTCGCCGAACCCGCAGATCACGCCCTTGACCGCCGGTGCGATCATGGACTTGTGGCGGAATTCCTCGCGGGCATGGACGTTGGAAATGTGCAGTTCGACGACCGGGATGCGGATGGCCTTGATGGCGTCGTGCAGGGCAAGCGAGGTGTGGGTGTAGGCGCCGGCATTGATGGCGATGCCGGCGGCCGTGTCGCCCGCCTCGTGGATCCAGTCGACCAGCGTGCCCTCGTGGTTAGACTGGCGAAAATCGATGTCGAAGCCGATCCGTTCCCCCTCGGCACGGCACAACACCTCGATGTCGGCCAGCGTATGCCCGCCATAGATTCCGGGCTCGCGCTTGCCGAGCGCATTGAGGTTCGGGCCGTTCAGGACGAAAATGGTGGATGCCATTCGGATTTCCGCTTGCTGGATCGTGGGTTACCTATAGACCGCCGGTTCTCCAAGGAAAAGCCCCAAGGAATCACGCGCGTCTTGTCCACAACCAAGAAGGCTGAACCGCAAGGGAATGGCGGAAAGATGGCGGGCGCGCATGTTCCCGGGGCGGGGCCGGCCGCTCGGGACCATGCGGATCGTTTTCAGGCCGGCGCTGGCCCGGTTCAGCATACGGCCTTGCCGCAGGCGCGGACATTGGCGACCTTCGCGTTCAACTCGTCGACGCCGACGGCCCCGAACACGGCCTCGTTCGAGATGATGTAGGACGGCGTGCCGGTGATGCCGAGGCTCTGGGCCAGCGAATAGGCCTGGCGCACGGCGTCGTCGTGGGGCTTGGTTTCCATCTGCTTGCGGATGTCGGCCTCGCTGACGCCGAGCCCAGTCGCGACCGCGATCGCCGTCTCCTCCGTTGCGCGCTCCTCGCCGCCGAGAAGGGTGCGGTGGAACTCGGCATATTTCTCCGGCGCAAGATCGCGGAAGGCCGCACTCACCTTGTGGGCGGCCAGCGAATCCGGCCCGAGGATCGGCAGTTCCTTCAGCACGAAGCGCACGTTCTTGTCTTTTTCCAGAACCGCGTCCATGTCGGAAAGAGCCCGCTTGCAGTAGCCGCAATTGTAGTCGAAGAACTCCACGATCGTGACGTCGCCGTCAGGATTGCCGAGCGAGATGTCGTCCTTGCCGTTGAAGATCGCAGCCTTGTTTTCGGTGATCGCGGCCTTGGCCTGCTCCTGCTGCTCCTGCGCCTGCTTCTGCTGCAGGGCTTCCTGCATGTCCATCAGGATTTCCGGATTGGCGAGCAGGTACTCCTTGATATAGGCGCCGAACTCTTCCTTCTGCTTGTCGTCGAGCGCCTGCGCTTGAAGCGGCAGGAAGACGGCGCCGGTCAGTGCGAGCGCGGCTGCGAGCGATTTGGCTTTGGTACGAAACATCTTGTCCTCGTGGTGCCGTGAGGCGGATGCCGCGGCCGTTGTCCGTCGCGCCCTTGTATCCTTGCGGCGCGTCGCGGCCACCTTAGGACGCGGTTGTCGCAAACGAAACTGCAAAGGCGGCGAAAATCCGGTCGTCCCGGGATTGTGAACAGGCCTTTTTTACGGCTAGTGCATATGGCATCGAAGATGCCCGACCGCCTCATGCAAGCTCAAGGACAGATGCGAAGATGAAAGTCTCCCGACGAAGCGCAGTCGAACCCTTCCATGCGATGGATGTCCTGGCTGACGCGACGCGCCGGCGCGCGCAGGGGCGTCCTGTCATATCGATGGCCGTCGGCCAGCCGGCCTATCCGGCGCCGCGCGCGGCCCTCGATGCCGCAAGGGCAGCGCTTGCCGACGGGCGGGTCGGCTATACCGAGGCGCTCGGCCTTGCCGCGCTGCGCCGCGGCATCGCCGACTACTATCGCGCCCAACACCGCGTCGAGGTCGATCCTGCCCGCATCGCCGTGACCACCGGCTCGTCGGCCGGCTTCAACCTCGCCTTCCTGACGCTGTTCGATCCCGGCGACCGGGTTGCGATCGCGCGGCCGGGCTATCCGGCCTACCGCAACATACTGGCGGCCCTGGGAATCGAGACGATCGAGATCGAGGTGACCGCGGAGAACGACTTCACCATCACGCCGGAAAGCCTGGAGGCGGCGCAGAGCGTGTTCGGCAGGCTTTCCGGCGTTCTCCTCGCAAGCCCGGCCAATCCGACCGGCACCGTCACCAACCGCGCCCACCTGAAGGCGCTCGCGCACTACTGCACCTCAAACGACATCGCCTTCATCTCCGACGAGATCTACCATGGCCTGACCTTCACCGGTGAGGAGACCAGTGCGCTGGAACTGACCGACGACGTGGTCGTGATCAATTCGTTTTCCAAATATTATTGCATGACCGGCTGGCGGATCGGCTGGATGGTGCTGCCCGACAGCGTCGTGCGCCCGATCGAGCGGCTGTCGCAGAGCCTCTATATCTCGGCTCCGGAAATATCGCAGCTCGCCGGGCTCGCGGCCCTTGGCGCGCGTGACGAGCTCGACGTCCATCGCGACGCCTACCGCCGCAACCGCGACCTGCTCGCGACCCGCCTGCCCGAGATCGGCTTCTCGATCGCCTCGCCGATGGACGGCGCCTTCTACGCCTATGTCGACGCCGGCCGCTTCACCAACGACAGCATGGCCTTTGCAAGGCGGATGCTGGCGGATATCGACGTGGCGGCAACCCCGGGGCACGATTTCGATCCCGTGGGCGGACATCGCACGATGCGCTTCTCCTTTGCCGGTGGGTACGACGAGATGGTCGACGCGACCGACCGGATCGCGGCCTGGCTGAAGTAGAGCAGAGGAGGGGCGGGCGGGGCAAGTCGCCCGCGGTCCGGTTAGCCGGTCGGCCCTCGGGCAGGAGCTTCTCGGCGGCGGCAGTCGGGGTTTCCCTTTGCCTGCCGAGGACGAAGACCGGCTGTTTCAGATGACGCGCGCCGCCTGCTACGAAAGACCCGGCACAAAGGCCGGGTCTCCAATTTCCTGCAAATGTCAGGCTTCTCAGAAGAAGCCGCGGCGCTGCCACCAGCCGCCCTTCTTGGGCTTCTCGGGTTCGTCGCCTTCCTTCTCCTGCGCAGACGAGGACTTGACGACGGGCGCGCTTGCGACCTTCGATCGGTCCCGGCTGGCGCGGGCGGGCTTGGCCTCGTCCAGCACGGCCGCCGCTTCCTCGACTGCGGGTTCTACCGCTTCTGCCGCCGGCTTTTCCTCGACCGCCGTCTGCGCCGCCACGTCCGCTGCGGCAGCCGCAGGGGCCTTCGCCACCGGTTCTGCGGCATCCGTCTCGTCGGTGGTCTTTACCTTCGCCTTGCGGGTCCGGCGGGCCTTCGGTGCAGGGGCTGCGGCCACCTCGGCCACGGCCTCGTTCAGTGCGGCCTGGCCCTCGATTGCCGCCTCGGCGGCAGCGTCCAGGTTATCGTCCACAGCTGCCGTGACTTCGGCCTCGGCTTCTGCTGAAGCCACGCCTTCGTCTTCGCCGTCGTCGGAGCCGCCGGCCGCATCCTCGCTTGCGGAGACTTCGCCTTCATCGCGGTTGCGGCGTCCGCCACGCTTGCCGCGCCGGCGACGCTTGCGCTTCGACGGGTCGCCATCGCCGTCGGCGTCGGCGGCGACGCGGGTCGCATCGCCATCGGCTTCGCCGGCCTCGTCCTCGCCATCTTCGTCCTCGTCGCCCGGTTGCTCGCCACCGAAGGAGGCGGTGTCGCTGCCTTCGGCGCCTTCCTGGCCGCCACGGCCGCGGCGGCGGCGGCGGCGCTTGCGCTTGCGGCCGGCCTGGTCGTCGGAGGCGGCCACGGATGCCGCTGCCGCAGGCTTCACCACGACTTCGGCTTCCTCGTCGATCTCTTCCTCGATGACGATATCGTCGTCTTCGTCGGGCTCAGGGGCGAACTGGATGAACTGGTCGATCTTGACCGGGTTCTCCACCGGCTCGCCGCGGTCGATCGCAAAGTGCTGGGCGCCGACATGGGCGTCCGCGTCAATGATGATATGGACGCCGAAGCGGGCCTCATAGTCGCCGATCGTGCCGCGCTTGTGGTTGAGCAGGTAGAGCGCGATGTCCGGTGTCGTCCGCACGGAGATGTTGTGCGTCGTATTCTTGAGCAGGTACTCCTCGATGCCGCGCAGGACATGCAGCGCCACGGAGGATTGCGAGCGAACATGGCCCGTGCCGTTGCAGTGCGAGCATACCTGCATCGTGCTTTCGAGCACCGAGGCGCGGATGCGCTGGCGCGACATCTCGAGCAGGCCGAAATGCGAGATGCGGCCGACCTGGATGCGGGCGCGGTCGTTCTTCAGATGGTCCTTGAGGCGCTTCTCGACGGAGCGGTTGTTACGCTTCTCCTCCATGTCGATGAAGTCGATGACGACGAGGCCGGCAAGGTCACGCAGGCGCAACTGCCGCGCCACTTCCTCGGCTGCCTCGAGGTTCGTCTGCAGCGCCGTTTCCTCGATCGAATGCTCGCGGGTCGAGCGGCCGGAGTTGACGTCGATCGAGACCAGCGCCTCGGTCTGGTTGATGATGATGTAGCCGCCCGACTTCAGCGTCACCTGCGGCTGCAGCATCCGGTCGAGCTGGGCCTCGATGCCGGAGCGCGACAAGATCGGATGGATGTCGCGATAGGGCTGGACCACCTTGGCGTGGCTCGGCATCAGCATCTTCATGAAGCCCTTGGCTTCCTTGTAGCCTTCCTCGCCGGCGACGACGATCTCGCTGATGTCCTTGTTGTAGAGGTCGCGGATCGAACGCTTGATGAGCGAGCCTTCCTCGTAGACGAGGCAGGGGGCGGTCGAGTTGAGCGTCAGCGTGCGGACGTTCTCCCACAGGCGCATCAGGTATTCGAAGTCGCGCTTGACCTCGACCTTGGTGCGGTTGGCGCCGGCGGTGCGCAGGATCACGCCCATGCCCTGCGGCACTTCGAGATCGCGCGCGATCTCCTTCAGGCGCTTGCGGTCCTGCGGGTTGGTGATCTTGCGGGAAATGCCGCCGCCGCGGGCGGTGTTCGGCATCAGGACCGAATAGCGGCCGGCAAGCGACAGGTAGGTGGTCAGCGCCGCACCCTTGTTGCCGCGCTCTTCCTTGGCGACCTGAACCAGCAGGATCTGCCGGCGCTTGATCACTTCCTGGATGCGGTACTGCTTGCGCGGGCGGCGTGCGGCGCGATCCGGAACCTCTTCCATCGCGTCTTCGGCGCCGACCGATTCGATCACTTCCTTTTCTTCGTGGTGATCGTCGTCGTCATCGTCGTCGTCGCCCGGGCGCTTGCGCACGTCTTCGGAGATCATGTCGGTATCGACGGCTGCAGCCATGTCGCCGGAAGGCGTCTTGCCGTCCTCGTCGTCGGCAGCAGCGGCTTCGGTCGTCTCGACGGCCTCGTCCTTGGCGGCGGCCTTCTTGGCGCGCGGCTTGCGCGGCTTCTTCGCCTTCGGCTTTGCTTCTTCCTCGACCGGGGCGGCTTCGGCCTCGACAACGTCCGCGGCTTCCGCCGTTTCCTCGACGGCTATGGTCTCGACCGGCGCTTCAGGCTCGGCCTGGGTTTCCTGCCGGATTTTGACCGGCTGGGCGGGAACCGGCGCCGTCTCGACATGCTCGATGTCGTCGTCGCGGCGGGCATCCTCGGCCTCGGCGCGCAGCAGCGCCTGCCGGTCGGCCAGCGGGATCTGGTAGTAGTCGGGGTGGATTTCGGCAAAGGCCAGGAAGCCGTGCCGGTTGCCGCCGTAATCGACGAACGCCGCCTGCAGCGACGGTTCGACGCGTGTCACCTTGGCAAGGTAGATGTTGCCGCGGATCTGCTTCTTGTGCTGAGATTCGAAGTCGAATTCTTCTATGCGGTTGCCGCGTACGACAACGACGCGCGTCTCCTCTGCATGAGACGCATCGATAAGCATTTTGTCTGCCATGAAAGTTCTGCTCCTCGGCGCAGGCCAAGCCTGTCTGGCGACCGCCCGCCAAAGGGCGGGGGACCGGAGGGAGGGAGCTCTGCGCCGGATAAGTGATTCCCCGTCGGGACTGGATGAGCGGGCTGCGGCCAGACAACGGCTGGTACGATCACGCACCGAAGCCTGTTAACCTCTGACAAATACCGCAGCGACAACATCAACGTCCAAACGAGAATGCCAATGCCATAGACCCAAGGGGTCCGATGAAGCGGGCCTGAATGCCCATGGTGGATATCCACCGTTGAATTTGGTCCGGCCACCGCCGGATTACCGCGATTCCATTGCTCGGGAAGAAGCATTGCAACGGCGGATGAAGGCCAGTTTCGGCGCCAAATCCAAGTGGTTGGCTGCCCGCCTGCGGCTTCTATCCCGTCTGTACTTTTTCCTTGAAATCGCTTTTATGTTCAATATGTCACAATGGCAAGGAAAAAGCCCGGACCGTCACAATTATGATCGAATCCGGCCGGATGGAGTGGCCCCGGTCCGGATGGAGTGCGGGCGGCTGATAAGCTTTGATTAACCCTGCGAATGCAAGTTGGTGCGCGAGCGACTGCGTGTCGCAACTGGCGCGCATGGCCGAATCGCGGTTGCATATCGGCGCCATGACGATGCAGGTTGACGATGCAGATTCTTGACAAGGGAGTGACCGGGTGAAGGTCGAAGCGGCAAAGCGGCGTTCTGCGATGCATCGGCTTGCCGGTGTCGCGTGCCTTCTGGCCGGCATCCTCGCCTTCGTTCCGGGGCCGTCCCTGGCGGCGGAGACGGACGTGCCGACGGCCTCCATCCCGGCAGATGTCTCGCCGCTGGTCGCCTATTCGGGGCGCGTCGCCGGCGACGACGCCCGCACGCGCCTGATCCTCGACTTCGACAAGCGGCCGGAAATCTCGGTCCACTATGTCGCCAATCCCTATCGCATTCTGATCGACCTGCCCGACACGGTGTTCGCCCTGAAGAAGGACGACGTCGCCGCGCGCGGCCTCTTCTCCGACATCCGCTACGGCGGCATGGCTGCCGGCAGGTCCCGCATCGTTCTCACCGCTGACCGTCCCGCGAGCGTCGTCGCCTCCGAGGTGCGCAAGGAGGAGGGCGGAACGGGCTATCGGCTCGTGGTCGACACCGCGATCGTGACGGAGGACGCGTTTGCCAAGCTCCTCAGCGGCCAGAGCTGGAAGGACGCAGCCGCAGTGGCCGAGAGCAGGCCTGTTCTGCCGGGGGCGGCCGCCGATGACGGCGGGACGTTCGTGATCGCCGTCGACGCCGGCCATGGCGGCATCGACAACGGCGCGCAAGGGGCGGCGACGGGAACTCACGAGAAGGCGGTGACGCTTGACTTCGCCAGGGAACTGACCTCAGCCCTGAATGCCTCGCCCGCGACCAAGGCGGTGCTGACCCGCGACAAGGACGAATTCCTCTCCCTGTCGCAGCGCGTCCAGCTTGCCCGCAACCAGGGCGCCAACCTTCTCATTTCGATACATGCCGACACCCTGCGGCAGAAGGACATCCGCGGCGCGACCGTCTATACGATCTCCGACAAGGCGTCCGACAGCCTCGCCGCCAACCTCGCCGCGCGCGAGAACCTGTCCGACGAGATCGCCGGCATGCCGCTCCAGGGCGAGCCCGCCGAGGTCGCCGACATCCTGATCGATCTCACCCGCCGCGAAACGCAGGCCTTTTCCATCAGCCTGGCGAAGGAGGTCGTGGGCGCCTTCGAGGGCGAGGTGAAGCTGATCAACAATCCGCATCGCCACGCCGGCTTCCGCGTCCTGACCGCGCCGGACGTGCCCTCGGTCCTGCTCGAACTCGGCTTTCTGTCGAACAAGGACGACGAGAAACTCCTGCTCGACCCGGCCTGGCAGAAGAAGGTGGCGGGCCTGATCGCCGAAGCCGTGCAGCGCTATCGCTCGGCCGTCATGGCCAACGGCGGCTGACGCACGGGGGGTGCCGAGCAGGGCGCGTTCGCACGGGCCTGCATTGTGCCGAAAAAGTGACAGCGCGGGCAATTGTTTCGTGGCCTTCGCGCGTTGTTTGCAGTAAGCCCTATTTTCCTCACATTCGGGGCTCTACTCGGGTCAAATATCCGGACGACTCGATGGCGAATTCTCTGGTCGCCTGCCGCGATGGCCGAGGCCGCCAGTATCCGCGCATGACGCGGTACGCCTCCATCGTCCTGGCTGATGAAATGATAGGATACCGGTAACGGCATATGATCAGATTGATTGGATATTTTTTCGGGATTGGCACCGTCTTCTTCCTCGGTGTCGCCGCGATCGTCGCGGTCTATCTCGCCAATGTCACGAAGGATCTGCCTGATTACGAGGTATTGAACAGCTATTCCCCGCCGGTGACCACGCGCGTGCACGCGACGAACGGCGCGCTGATGGCCGAGTATGCGCGCGAGCGGCGGCTCTACCTGCCGATCCAGGCCATCCCGGACCGGGTGAAGGCGGCCTTCCTGTCCGCCGAGGACAAGAATTTCTACAACCATCCCGGCGTCGACGTGACGGGCCTCTTCCGCGCGATCGTCACCAACGTCCAGCAGATGGGCTCCGGGCGCCGGCCGGTCGGTGCGTCGACGATCACCCAGCAGGTCGCGAAGAACTTCCTCCTCTCCTCCGACCAGACGATCGACCGCAAGGTGAAGGAAGCCATTCTCTCCTTCCGCATCGAGCAGGCCTATTCGAAGGACCGCATCCTCGAGCTCTATCTCAACGAGATCTTCTTCGGGATGAATTCCTACGGCATCGCCGGCGCCGCGCTGACCTACTTCGACAAGTCGGTCACCGAGCTCACGATCGCCGAGACGGCCTATCTCGCGGCCCTGCCGAAGGGCCCGAACAACTACCATCCCTTCCGCCGCGCCGAGGCTGCGATCGAGCGGCGCAACTGGGTGATCGACCGCATGGTCGAGAACGGCTACGTCACCCGCAGCGAAGGCGACGAGGCCAAGAAGCAGCCCCTCGGCGTGACGCCGCGCAACCGCGGCTCCTATCTTTTCGCCTCCGACTATTTCGCCGAGGAGGTGCGCCGGCAGATCATCGAGCGCTACGGGGACAATGCGCTCTACGAAGGTGGCCTGTCGGTGCGCACCTCTCTTGACCCGCGCCTGCAGGTCATCGCCCGCAAGGTCCTGCAGGGCGGCCTGATCAGCTACGACGAGCGCCGCGGCTTCCACGGCCCGGTCAAGACCGTCGAGATCGGCAGTGACTGGGGGATCGAGCTGAGCAAGGTCGCAGCCTACAGCGACGTGCCCGAATGGAAGCTTGCCGTCGTGCTCTCGACCGACGCCGACGGCGCCGACATCGGACTGCAGCCGCGCAAGGAGCCGTCCGGCAAGGTAGCCGAGGAGCGCGTCACCGGACGCATCGCGGCAGACGCCATGAAATGGGCCTATCGCTCGGCGAAGGGCGACCGGAAGTCGGCCCGCTCGCCGGAAGGCGTGCTGTCGCCGGGCGACGTGGTCTATGTCGAGCCGACGGAGACCGAAGGCAGCTACAGGCTTCGCCAGCCGCCGAGCGTGCAGGGCGGGCTGGTGGCGATGGACCCGCACACCGGGCGCGTGCTCGCCATGGTCGGCGGCTTTTCCTACGGCCAGTCGGAATTCAACCGTGCGACGCAGGCCATGCGCCAGCCGGGTTCCTCGTTCAAGCCGTTCGTCTACGCCGCGGCCCTCGACAACGGCTATACGCCGGCATCCGTCATCATGGACGCCCCCATCGAGATCGTTTCGGGCGGCGAGGTCTGGCGCCCGCAGAACTACGGCGGCGGCTCGGCCGGCCCCTCGACCCTGCGGCTCGGCATCGAGAAGTCGCGCAACCTGATGACGGTTCGCCTTGCCCAGGACATGGGCATGAGCCTCGTGGCCGAATATGCCGAGCGCTTCGGCGTCTACGACAAGATGAACCCGGTGCTGGCCATGTCGCTCGGCTCCGGCGAGACCACCGTGCTTCGCATGGTCTCGGCCTATTCCGTGCTCGCCAACGGCGGCAAGCAGATCAAGCCCTCGCTGATCGACCGCATTCAGGACCGTTACGGCAAGACGATCTACAGCCACGAGGAACGAACCTGCGAGGGCTGCAATGCGGCCGACTGGGAGAATCAGGAAGAGCCGAACGTCATAGACAACCGCGAGCAGGTGCTCGATCCTATGACCGCCTACCAGATCACATCGATGATGGAAGGCGTGGTCACGCGCGGCACGGCCGCCGGCAAGATCAAGCTTGAGCGCCAGGTCGCCGGCAAGACCGGAACCACCAACGACGAGAAGGACGCCTGGTTCGTCGGCTATACGCCGGACCTCGTCGCGGGCCTCTATATCGGCTTCGACAGCCCGGCCCCGCTCGGCCGCGGCGCCACCGGCGGCTCGCTGTCGGCCCCGCTCTTCAACGAATTCATGCAGGCGGCGACCGAAGGCACCCAGCCGACCAAGTTCCTGATCCCGGAAGGCATGCAGATGATCGCGGTCAACCGCAAGACCGGCATGGCCGCATCCGAGGGCGATCCCGACACCATCATGGAAGCCTTCAAGCCCGGGACCGGCCCGGCCGACGTCTTCTCGGTCATCGGCGGCGACGAGTTCATGGAGCCGGAGGAAATCCTCCGCAATTCGCCGCAGGCCAACCAGGCCGTCAGCGGCGGCCAGAGCGGTCTGTTCTGATCAGCCGGTACTGACTGGACACGCAGGATGAAAAAGGCGGGCGTTCTCCGACGCCCGCCTTTACATCTTTCGGCCATGTGACTATCTCACGGGCCAACTCGCAAACCACAGAAGAAAACGGATATGCGCGCGGAAATCGAGAACGTAGTCGACGAAATCAAGCAGGCCATAAGCCTGCTGAGGAGGCATCTTTGACTGGGACCAGGCGGTAAGACGACTGGACTGGTTGAACAACAAGGCAGAGGACCCGAACCTCTGGAACGACGCCACCGAAGCGCAGAAGCTGATGCGCGAGCGCCAGCATCTGGACGACGGCATCAACGGCCTGCGCGCGCTCGAGCAGCAGCTGAGGGACAACATCGAGCTGATCGAGCTCGGTGAGGAAGAAGGCGACGCCGACATCGTCAAGGATGCCGAGGGCGCCCTCAAGGAACTGCGAAACGAGGCCAACCGTCGCCAGGTGGAGGCGATGCTGTCCGGCGAGGCCGACGGTAACGACACCTATGTCGAAGTGCATTCCGGCGCCGGCGGCACCGAGAGCCAGGACTGGGCCAACATGCTGCTTCGCATGTACACCCGCTGGGCCGAGCGCCAGGGCTTCAAGGTCGAGCTGCTCGAGATCCACGACGGCGAAGAGGCCGGCATCAAGTCCGCGACGATCCTCGTCAAGGGCCACAATGCCTATGGCTGGATGAAGACCGAATCGGGCGTGCACCGGCTGGTGCGCATCTCGCCCTACGACAGCAACGCCCGCCGTCACACCTCGTTCTCGTCGATCTGGGTCTATCCGGTCATCGACGACTCGATCAACATCGAGATCAACGAGAGCGATTGCCGCATCGACACCTACCGTTCGTCGGGTGCAGGCGGCCAGCACGTCAACACGACCGATTCGGCGGTGCGCATCACGCACATGCCCTCCGGCATCGTCGTCGCCTGCCAGCAGGAACGCTCGCAGCACAAGAACCGGGCCAAGGCCTGGGACATGCTGCGCGCCCGCCTCTACGAGGCCGAGCTGAAGAAGCGCGAGGAGGCCGCCAATGCCGAGGCCGCGTCGAAGTCCGAGATCGGCTGGGGCCACCAGATCCGCTCCTACGTCCTGCAGCCCTACCAGTTGGTGAAGGACCTGCGCACCGGCGTCGAAAGCACGGCGCCCTCGGACGTCCTCGACGGCGAACTCAACGAGTTCATGGAGGCCGCACTCGCCCACCGGGTAAGCGGCGGCGCCGACGCGGTCGTCGACGACCTGGCCTGACGGCCGTACCGGTCCATCAATAACGACGGCGCCGCTAGGCGCCGTCGCTTGCCGCGCGGTTTCAGCGCGCCCGTTGTCCCGCGCCTCCCGCCTGCACGAGCGCGCCCATGCCCCGTCAGTTGCTGGCCTTTTCGACCTTCAGTTCGCCGAGATCGTCGATCAGCACCGTCCAGGCGGTTGATTCCGCCGCCTGTGGGTCCGTCTTGAGGTGGATGGTGGCGAACATGCCCGGCTGGCCCTTGACGCCGTCCGAGCTCTCCGGCCGGATATCGGTGACATAGGCCTTCATCGCGGAGAACTCCTCCAGTTCCGTCGACGAGGCGATCGCCGGCCCTTCGGGCGTCGCCTCGATCCGTTGCAGGTGGATCTGCGCGGTGCCATCCGGCTGGCGCAGCGAGTACAGCTTGTAGTAGCCCCGTCTGACCGCCGATGCGTCGGGCGCCGCAGCGTCTGATCCGTCCTGGTCGCCCGCCTGTTCCTCCCAGTAGCCTGTGCTGACGGCGAAGGTCACGTTGGCAGGCAGCGGGGAGGGTTCCTGCGCCACGGCGGCAGGGGCCATGGCAAGCAGGGCCACGAGAGCGATGACAGCAAGTGAGGGACGGGACATCGGTTGCACCTTTCGTGCCTAGCTGCTCCTGAGCAAACGATCCGGGCTAGTACTGGAACTGCTCGGACAGGATGCGCTCCGACCATGAGTGGTCGGGGTCGGAGAGGATGATGGCGGTCGAGCTCTCCGACTGGGCGATCCGCACGGAGCGCACCGACTTGATCTCGGTGTAGTCGGCAACGGCGTTGACGGGCCGCTTCTCGGGTTCGAGGATCTCGATGTCGACGGTGACATGGTTCGGCAGGAGCGCCCCGCGCCACCGCCGCGGCCGGAACGGGCTGACCGGCGTCAAGGCCAGCAGCGGCGCCTCCAGCGGCAGGATCGGGCCGTGCGCCGACAGGTTGTAGGCGGTCGATCCGGCAGGCGTCGCCAGCAGCAGGCCGTCGCAGATCAGTTCCTGCAGTCGCGTCCGGCCGTCGATGGCGACCTTGAGCTTGGCCGCCTGATAGGACTGGCGGAACAGATAGACCTCGTTGATCGCGAGCGCATCGCTGACATGGCCGTCGGCATCGACCGTGCGCATTTCGAGGGGCCGGCAGATATTGGCCACCGCCCGTTCGATGCGGGCAGGCAGGTCCGCCAGGCTGAAGCGGTTCATCAGGAAGCCGATCGAACCGCGGTTCATGCCGTAGACCATCTTGCCGGAGTTCATGGTCGTGTGCAGGGTCTGCAGCATGAACCCGTCGCCGCCAAGCGCGACGATCACGTCGGCCTCGTCCGGTGGGGCATCTCCATAGCGTTCGACCAGTTCGCCCCGGGCCTGCTCCGCCTCCGGTGCCGGCGAGGCGACGAACGATAGCGATCGTATCTTGCGGCTCATCTTCTGTGCTTCTGCCTTCCTGCCCGACTGTCCTGCCTGCCTTGTCCTTGCCCGGCCGTCCGCTCCACGGCCGGCGCCGGCAGGAGCACGCCTGCAGGCCCGCCTTTTTGGCATGCCTCGCCGGCAAGCGCATCATAATTTTCAGGCGCTTGCCGGACGGCCGGCGAAGCGGCGGTCGGCACGGGTCCCCCGGATTCCATTCGGGCAGTTGCGGCAAGAATGACATTAGGCATGTCGGAAAGGCTGGAGCCGATCCTGAAGTAAAGCATAAAGTCTTGCGTCGAAATACATGATTTAATTGGTGAGCGCGCAGGGATTCGAACCCTGGACCTACTGATTAAAAGGATTTTGCCAAGTCCTGATTTTCAGTCTGTTGCGGTGGATTTGCGCCAAATTTGCGCCAATCGGAGGTTTTTTGAAGACTTGGGAAGGATCGGGAAAGGCCCAGTTAAAGGCCGATTTTGTTCATGCGGGCGCGGCGGTCATCGGATGCGAATAGATGCCCGTAGCGCGTCGTTGTCACGTTGATAGAGCTATGCCCGGCGAGGCCCTGCACTTCCTTATGAGAGAATCCGGTCTCAATCCAAACCGAGATTGCGAAGTGTCTCAGGGCGTGCCAGCCTATATCAACGCCAGCCGCCTTCTTCACCTTGGCCCACTCACGTTTCGTGAAGTTGGTGTGGCTAACAGTGCCACCCTTGCTGTCAGGGAAAACGAAGTCGTCATCCGCGCCGAATGCCGTCGCCTCGCGCCACGCCTGCAAAGCTTCGACAAGCTCGTCAGCTAGGTCTATGTCGCGCTCACCGGCTTGCGTCTTGGTCACGTCCTCAACACCTGCATAGGCATCCACGCGCGCAGAGACAGACACCAGCGCGCGCTTGAAGTTGATATTGCGCCAGCGCAAGGCCCAGAGCTCAGAAGCGCGTAGGCCGGTCCGTCCGGCGAATTGAATGCGAAGGGTTAGCGAGCCCGGCTGATTGGTGTTTGCGGGCCGGATACTGTCGGCGGCGGCAACCAGCGCATCATATTGTTCCTTGGTCGGCGGGGTGACGCGGGAGTTGCCAGATGCGCGGGCCGCTTTCACACTGATGTCTTTAGCGGGATTATCTCCTGTCAGGCTGGCGATGCGGGCATGGTCAAAGCAGCGCTTCAAGGCCCCCACGGTGCGGCGCACAGTCGGAATGCCAACGCCGGCCGCTTTCATGTCTTCGGATAGGCCCTTCACGTCACCCGGCAGCACGTCCATAATTTTGAAGTGGCCGAGAACCGGGCGCACATGCTTATTGAGTAGCCCGGCCGTGTTGACCACGTGCATTTGCGTGACTTCCCTTTTTGCAAGCTCGGCAAGCATTCCCTTGTGATAGGCGTCGATTACGTCGCCGACAGTAGCGCTCTTGGCTTCGGCTCGGAATGCATTGGTGTCAATCTTGCCCTCAACCTCAATACGGCGTGTGTTTGCCAGCGGCAGGCTAGAGAACTGCTCCTTGTGCCGCTTGCCGGCGCGGTCGGTGTAAGCCAGCACCCATGCTTCGCTCTGTCCCTTGGCAGTCGTCCAAATCCGCTTTTTAATTGTAGCCACCGCTAATGCTCCATAAATCAGTTGGTCTGAAATGGGCTTAGCTCCGTCCCTCGCAGCCTGTCAACCGTCTAAGGCTATGCGGCCGTGCCCGGCCGACGGCCCGCTTTTTGGCGGGATGGCAAATCGGACACATCTTTTTCGCAAGCAATATCAAATAGATGGAGTGTCAATTATCGCTAATATACGTGCTTAGGCCGGGCACATCCGTCGAAATCCGCTCATGAAATCAACAGACTGACTCAATCGCTGAATATTGCAGATGATAAAAAGCGGAGCAGAAACAAACACTTGTTCTCCGGAAAAGGCGTATTACATGAGCATCACCGGGACAAACCGGGAAGGAGACGACGCCAGACGAAAAGGAGCTACGAATGAACGACAATTGCGAACTGCTGTGCGGCGCTGCCGCTATTGCCTCTGCCCTCAGCATCCCCCGCCGCAAGGTCTATGCGATGATCGAGGCCGGCACTATCCCAACGATCAAGATAGGCGGCACCGTAGCCATCCGCAAGGCCAAGCTCGCAAGCTGGCTGGAGTCGCTGGAAGCGGCGGCTTGACGTGGCGCCATTCTCTTACAAGCGCGGGAGTTTGTCCGTCGCTTGTCACGAGGACGCCCCTGAAAGCCTAGAACCTGCCGACGAACTGCCTACCTTTGCATTTGATCCTGGCGAGGACGCGCTAGCCGTCGAATTCGATGACGGCCTAGATGCGACGAAACCGCTTCCGGTGCGCCTCGACCTTGTAGACGAGCTAATCCCACAAGTTGGACGCGTTGGGATTGTCGGACCTTCGGGCTCTGGCAAGACATTCGCCGTTGGCGACCTCGCGGCGGCAGTGGTGACGAAAACCGAATTCGCCGCCCGGGACGTCATGCGGCAAGGTGGCTTCGCGTACCTCGCATATGAGGCATCCGGCACCATTGATGCACGATGGAAGGGGCTTCGCGAGAAGTACGGCCCGGCGCTGGACGGAAAGCCATTCTTTCCGGTTAGGAACCCACCACCGCTCGACACGGAGAACGGCTGGAACCGGCTTAAGGCTACGCTCGTCAAGATGCATCGCCATTGCGTCGAGAAGTACGGTCTGCCGCTTGTCGCCTGCGCCATCGACACGGTGCATGCGTCGGGCATGGTCATGGATGAAAACGACGCAAACGGCTGGAGCGTGGCACTTCGGCACCTGAAGGACATCGCGGACACGCTCGGCATTGCCGCTATCATCGTGCATCACAGTGGCAAATCTGGCGACGGCGCGCACAACAAAGGCGAGACGTTGAACCTTTGGCGCGGTTCGTCTTCTGCGCCTGCGGCCATGGATAGCGTTATCGGCATCAAGGTGGAAAAGCGGGACGGCCACGTTTCGCGCCGCCAGATGTTCCACGAGAAGAGCCGCGACGGCGAAACCGGCTACATCGCGGATATCGAAACCAAGTCCATCAAGGTTGGCATGAAGGCGAACGGAAAGCCTCTAACAACCCTGATATTGCACTTCAACCCGAACGGGCGGGAAGAGCGGGCGGCGGAAGTGGTGGCGCAACGGGTGGAAGCGAAGCGGGCAAAGCGCAAGCGCGGGGAGTACGAACTGCCGGCCCTGCAAGCTATCAGGCGGACAGCGATTGCAGAGTGCAAGGAAGTCCAGATGCCCGACGGTCGCCACGCATACGATGCGACGACGGAAGGCGCATATCAGGTCTTTCTGCGGGATGCCGGCGCGGGGTCGAACGCAAGGAAGTGCTGGGATCGGGCACTTAAGGCGCTCGCGATGCACGACGGATTAGAGATCGATGACAGGCTTATGAGGCTGTCAATCATAACAGATGAACCAATTCGCTTGGGTGCATTCGCGCACTCGTCATCGCCCTCGTCAAATGACGAGTAGCATGACGAGATGACGTTTTGACCCCTGCTAGCCCTCGTCATCTCGTCACTCGTCATCCCCCATTACCTAATGGGGAGATGACGTGACGACGACGAGCGTGGTGGCGAACAATGAGGAGAAGGAGATTGACCATGGGAAAACTGATTGAGGGAGAATTCCTCACGATAGAAGCCTTCGACAAGGTGCATTGGAGATGGCGTGTGCACGTGTGCGAGTTCGCAACGCTGGAGCGCGTCGGGCATTACTACGTCTTGTCCACGTCATCTAAGCGCGTCGGGCTAGCGATTGAAGATACGCCCTACAAGGTGCTTGCGAAGGAATGGAATAAGTTTGTCCATCGGTACGGAACCATCGATGCACTTGTCCGGCGCATTGATGCGCGCCTTGCGGCTGAGCGGCTGAAGGCGGTCCCCCGTCGGGATTACTCGCGTATGATCGCGAACGCGGATCGCAAGGCGCAGGCGGCGGCATGACTGGTGCAACTGAAGGCGCTGACGGCCTGACGGCCGGCGGCCCGCTTTCCATACGATCCGCAATTCAACAAAAGGAGGACACGAATGACAGACAGGGAAAGCAACGCATATCACTGCCCGGAGCCTGAAGAGGCGCTGAGCCCTGAAACCATAGACGGCATGGTACGGCTAGCGATTGAGAGAGCAAGGGCCGGCGTCGTCTCGGACGATCCTGAGGCGATGGCGATCCGCGAGATGGTCGATCTCGCTGTAGAGAAGGCAAGGGCCGGCCGGACTGCCTAGAAGGGGGGGGCTTGATAAAGTGCGGGAATGAAGCCTGTCGGGGGACCGGCGGGGGGCCTTTTCGTACACGCCTGCAAAATGGGAAGTTTTAGGCGGCTGGAGTGGTCCCGTCGCCTGAATTACGGGGCGCAGTGTTGCAGTTTAGCAACATCCCCAGAGACACCCACAAGCGGCGAGTTTGGCCACCAGTGCGCTTCTTTTTAAAGGCGCAGGAAGCAACGAAGCAACACAAAATCACGGCAAGCGCGCCAGCGGGCGTCTGTGGGGGATTGTGCATGGCACGGTTCGCCTCTGGACGTTCGTCGGCCCTGCCAGTCACAAAGGAGACCAAAATGCTA
Organism: Mycoplana azooxidifex; assembly: GCF_014196765.1. Taxonomy (GTDB): domain Bacteria; phylum Pseudomonadota; class Alphaproteobacteria; order Rhizobiales; family Rhizobiaceae; genus Mycoplana; species Mycoplana azooxidifex. The sequence goes on along the minus strand of NZ_JACIEE010000006.1, from coordinate 339,383 downwards.
CATCAGAAGAAGATTGATTCACTTACCGCGCTCAAGACGGTCGCAGAAGAGCGGATGCAGGTGCTTGGCGCCAAGGCCGCGGCGCATTCCCGGTTTTTGACGGCTGCGGAGGCCGCTCAATTCGACAAGTGTGCGAGAGACGCGAAGAGCTACGCCATCGCAATCCAGCATTGGAGTGCTGTGCAATCGTCTTTTGGCCCTAGGCCGTAAGTCGTCACAGCGGCCGGGCGGACGTCCCTGGCATTCGTCGGGCCGCATCCATGAAATAGACCGTCGTTACCGAGCAACCATGAAGGAGAACAAACCATGAATAACGCACTGCTGCCAGCATTCCAGAGGCTCATTGAAAAAGCTGCGGACGTTGAGGGCATTGACCAAGAGGTCTTGGGCCGTGTGCTTGGGCACTTATCCGCTGATTTAAGTGCCCGTCTCGCTATCGTACAGCGGAAGATTGAAGGGGCCGCAGTCATCTTGGAGCGCGCTATCGACACGCTGAAGGCACAACAGGGTATGAATTCGGTTGGCCCTTGTCGAGGAGGCCAAGACTGCGGGGGCTAACCGAACCGACGGCGCTTGGACGCCACCATCCTCATAGACTCACGGATAGCCAAATCTTATATTTACATGCAACCGCACGAGGTTATTCGCGCTGAATGGTCACCTGGCCCCGACCCTTGTCGATCTCTTGGCGAATAGCTGCTGCAACATCCCCCCGTCCCTCGCCTTCGAGAGTGGAGGCGACCATCTGCGCGCTACTGACGCCTCCATTTATCATCAGCGCTCGCACAAGAGCGCTGATGAGCGATGGATCGATGGTTGGTCCCGAAATCTGACGTACCGCACCAAGAAGGTTGCCATGGTAGACTTCCAGCGTATCTTTCGTGCGCGTCGCCGCTTTGAGCTTCTGGCTTGCAACCTTGCTCGCCACAATCGCCTCAACAGGAGTGATGTCGATATCGAGTGTTTCGACCGATCCGTCGGTCGTCAGCGTCTTCCGGACTTTGATTCCGCTATTTGTCTTCCGAGAGACCTTGGCCATTTCCTTCACAGACCGCGCAACGTCAGCTATGCCTTTTTCTACGGCAGCGGACGGTTTCGGTTTTAAGGCGTTTGCGAGCTTCACCCCGAAGGAAGTGATGTCATCGATGGCCTTGGCGATCTCTGCAATGCTTCCCGCGACGCCGCCGACAGCTGCTAAAGCATCGTATAGCGAGAACCAGGTTGATCCGATCTCCAGCCTGCCCAAGACAAGACCACGCCCATTCAGAGTGCGATAATCCGTATCCAAAGCGTGGAGAACGGTTGCGACCTCTGCCGCACCTAGCGGCTTTTCGCCAGTGAACGCAATCGTAAGCACTCTCGCGTCTTCTGTGTTCCTGCTAAAATCGAAATCAGCCATAGTTCCCCCAGGTGCAATTCTTGAGGTTGTATCTGTACCCGATTCTCTGCAAGCGTTTCGCGCCTCTGCTCAAGCCGGAACCGGCTTGTCAGTCTTGGGCCGCAAGCGGATAGGCGGCTTTGAGGACCCGCAACTGCGTTAGCTGCCACTAGACGAGAGTGAGTTGTCCACGCTTGCTCCCAAGGCCTGCGTGGCACCGTCGGGTCCGTCTCGATCAACACGTCTGTGCAACGGAGTTCGGGCAGCATCCTCACGCATGAATTCCGACACCAGCGACGTCATCGCGCCCGCGATGCGCCATGCCTGGAACAACTCTTCGTGGAGAGCTTCCAGATCGGCGATCATCACATCGCGTCCTTCGTCGGTCTGGATCTTGAAATTATGCCGTTCGTAGAACCCGTGGTTCAGTCGGTTCCTCGCCTTGAGAGCCAAATCAAATCGATCCACCAAACCACCCTCGAGATGGACAAGACCCTTGAGAGTGGTCAAGAGCCGTCCGAGCGTGCTCCTGTCGATCTTGTAGAGGGCGGCGCGCGCCTTCTCGCCATCCGGCGCGACGTGCCAGCCGTGCTCAAGCGCCTGGGAGCACAGTATTAAAGTGCCGAGCTCAGTCTCGAATAGCTGGGCGGCCTCGGCCGTGATCCCGAATTTCGCGTAAAGCTCCTCTCGTGTCGCCACCGTCCTTACTTCCCTCCAGCGATGGGTTTGGGCGCAGCCGCGCCGAGTTCCCCTAGGAATCGACTCGGCAGAAGGTTCGCCATGACGCCAGACTTAGTCCTAAACGCCACGTTAGCGCCGTAGGCATCCTTGATCGACATCTGCTGTGGATAGCTGATGAAGAGACTGCCGGGCCAACCTTTCGCCAAGTCGGATTTCACGCGCGTGATACCGACATAGAAGAGCCTCCGCGCTTCCTCTAGGGCGGCATCCTTTACCGCTTTAGGCCAGTCCGGATCGGGCGCCGGCGGCAGAATACCCTCGACGCAGCCAGCGACGAATACGAACGGCGAGCTGAGGCCCTTGCTCTTGTGGAGGCTCATGAGTCGCACTTCCTCGACGGTAGGAGGAATGTCGGGCTGGGTGATTTCTTCCATCATGCCGCCGAGCAGTTCCCCCGGATCCCCAGCCGTCTCCAGTTTCGCAAGGGCCAAGTCCCGCAACTCCGACAGGTTCTCGTCGCCTGTTGGGAAGAGCGCATCAACGAATGCGGGCAGATCCGTCTTCAGTCCGTTCAGAGCATCCAGCTCCGCCTGGATCGCCTTGAACCGCTCCACGAGCGGCTTTGTATAGGGTAGCGTCAGCACTTCGTCCGCGAGCTTGTGCATCGCGGTCCATGGGCTGTCTCCGCTCGCCTCGCAACGCGTTCGTACTCGCGCATAGGCATTCCGTCGAAATTCATCATCGCCGGCGCCAAGCAGATATCGGAGCGCCACCCGGTCCTCGTTGTTGAGCAGGAGCTTGAAAGTCGCGAAGCGCTCTTGCGCCACCTCGGAGGCGAGCTGACTTTCCTCGTAGTAGGATTTGGCGGGAACACCCGCCTGTCTCAGCGATTCGAGAATAGGACGGCCGGCGACGGCGCGCTGGACGAGAATGATGATTTCGCTCGGGTGAACGCCGCTCTCGAGAAGGCCCGCCACCTTATTGGTGATCCACTTCGCCTCACTGGAAAGGTAGGGCACCTGGACGATAGCTACCTCTCCTGGACCCTTTTCTTGCAGCGGGTTGAGGGCGCGAGGCTGGCGGTTCTTGTTCACGGCGATCAACGCGTTCGCCATGTCGACCACAGTTGTCGGGCATCGGTGACAGTCCGCCATCTCGAGGTCCGCGCACTCGGGATGGAGATTCTTCCATTCCCGGATGCCATCGGGGTGCGCATTTTTAAAGCTGTAGATGGATTGGTCGTCATCGCCGACGATGCAGATCTCCGCCGCCTCGCCAAGATAGTAGAGAACTGTTTGCTCGGCTTTGTTGAGGTCCTGGAACTCGTCGATCAAGAGATGCCTGAACTCCGTCCGTTCGGCGGCAGCCGGGTTGTCCCTCAGGTAACGGACCAAGTACGGGATGAGCTCGCCGATCAGCATGCCCTGATGGAAATCCAGCCAATCCAGCAGATGGGCCTGGAACTGCTTTTCCTCGTTCGTCTTCGCGAAGCCCGGCTCGTCTCCCTGGCTCTGAGCCCAGGCAGCCATATATCCTTGGATCATGCTCCTGACCAAGCGCTTCCCGCCGTTGTCGCCGGCAAGGTCGCAGATCATCGCCTTTGTCTCGAAGGCGTTCAATGGCCGGGGAGCTCGACCGACTGCCTCTAGAACGTGCTTCCGCGAGAGGATGCGCATTGCGAGGCTGTGCAGCGTTTGCCCCTGAAGTTCCTCGCAGCCCGGAGTGTCCAGCTTTTGCAGTTCGCGGTGTAAGTCCTCCGCCGCCACCCGAGTGAAGGTAACCGCCAGAATCTCGTCAGGCGCGATGCCCGACTCGAGCAGACGCGCTACGCGCCGCTTCATCGCGAATGATTTGCCCGTTCCTGGTCCCGCGATCACCCGCACCCGAGGCTCCGGCGCCGCCGCGATTCCGTAGGCAACACTGCCCTGATCAAGTCCTGTATCCCAAGCCAATGCTTGCCCCCTTGTTCTCCGTCGAACCCTCGTCGACACAGCTGAAGCGATATTTTCGAGCGAATGCCAGCCTACACTTCCAGCCGGAGGCCTACCGGGTGAGCAAAGAGAATTTATCCAAGAAGATTTCGCGCGCTTCTGCCGGGGGAAGGAAGCCGATCTCAATGAAAGCAGGCTTTACGTTCGAAGGGGCAGCCCAAAAATCAGTGCCCAACGGCATGAGTTGGGCTTGCTCCGCGGCCAGAACACGCAAATCTGCCGCTTTGACAGCTGACTTTGATCTAGGGTCTAAGTTGAAGCGACGAGATATTGCGTCCTCTACGTTAGCTTCTATTTCTTTGTATTGAGGTAGAAGCTGCTTTAGCGGACGCGTGATGTCACCGACAAATGCCTCTGCGGCATCATGCAGAAGTGCCTCAAGATGGAACTGCTCCACGGTGTCACAGACATGGATTGAATGCTCGGCAACTGAGTAGAAACCCTTGCATTGACCGGAAAACCGGCAGATATTCGACAAGCCTTGTGCTATATCCTCGATTGTGAACTCGCTGTTCCATGGATCGAGAAGGTCGAACCAGTTTCCACTTGCCAACATGATGCTGGGTCCGGATTTGATTTTAACAGCGACTTGAGCATTCATCATCATCTCCCTTGAGCGAATCACCTCGACGCTGCTACCTATGGTCGATCGTGGTCGACACTTGGGGCGGGAGCAAGAGTTGAAGCAGATAATTGTCCTTTCAGGTCCGATAGCCGTCGGAAAAACAGCATTTTCAGACGAACTTATGCGCCGCTATCCTTGTGAAAAGGTCTCCACCAGAAAATACTTATTGAAGGTTAAGCAAGTTGCTGACGAGCGTAAGGCGCTGCAACAGGCTGGTGCTGAGCTTGATATGGAAACGAACGGTTCTTGGGTTGCCGACGCGGTAAGTGCATCGCTTCCAGATAACGACAAAAGCTTCATGCTCGTTGATAGCGCACGAATCGTCGCCCAAGTTAGGGCTCTCAGGGATCGGTTCGGAAAAGAAAACGTTCACCATTTCCATTTGACGGCCCCTGATGGCGTTCTCGAGAAGCGCTACCGAGAGCGAGCTGGCCTTGGAGACCAAGCGGTGACCTACAAGGAGGCAAAAGCCGACCTAATCGAGGCGGAGATAGACAGCCTTGCCGAGGTTGCGGATGTCGTTGTCCACACTGAGAAGTCCGAAGTTCCGTCTTGTGTAACTTATGCAGCAGCCGGCCGGCTCTCTGTGGCGAGGCCTCCTCACCACGTCGATTTAATCGTCGGGGGGCAATGGGGAAGCGAGGGAAAGGGCAATATTTGCGCCCTTCTTGCGCACGAGTATGACGTTTTGGTCCGAGTTGGGGGACCAAATGCGGGACACAAGGTGAAGAACCCTGAGTACACCTATCGGCAGCTTCCATCCGGCACAGGATCAAACCAAAAGGCCGAAATTTACATCGCAGCCGGCTCGACAATATCGCTCGAGACACTTCTAAAAGAAATCGATGATCATCCATGGCTGAAAAAAGGGGGGCTTGTGATCGACCCCCAGGCAATGATCATTGAGGAAAAGGACAGAGAAATTGAGGAAAAGCTGCTCGCTGGAATTTCGTCGACTAAGCAGGGCGTAGGATCAGCAACTGCCCGCAAGATCCTTGGAAGAGATGGTGAGCTCGAGTGGGGGCCTCCTGTTAGACTCGCTCGCCACGTGGAGGTACTCAAGTCATATATTGACAATGTCAGTCAACGAATTGAGCAAGCGCTGGCTTGCGGCAAAAAAGTAATGTTGGAGGGTACCCAGGGCACCGACCTCAGTATCCACCATGGTTCTTATCCTCATGTCACCTCTCGGGAAACCTCAGCCGCAGGATGTCTCTCGGATGCAGGTGTCCCCTTTACAAAGCTCAGGCGCGTTATCGTGGTTGCTCGTACCTATCCAATACGGGTCGGTGGCCAGTCGGGACCCATGGGGGTTGAAATCAGTTTTGACGCTATCGCGCAGCGTTCAGGCTTGCCGGTTGAGCAAATCGGAAAAACCGAAATTGGAAGTGTATCAGGTAAACGCCGCCGAATGGCAGAATTTGATTGGGAAAGGATGAGGCGCTCAGTCTACTGGAATGGAGCGACCGATATCGCCCTGACATTCGTAGACTATCTCGGAGCGGAAAATGTTGAAGCGGTGGATTTCAATGATCTAAACGCCGAAGCGAAGAAATTCATTGCCGACCTTGAGCGAATATGCGGTGTGCCGGTCTCCCTAATTTCCAAAGGCTTCGGGCGCGAGGGGCTGATCGACCAGAGGAACTGGAATGACTGAAGAGGAACTAGTTACGGCATATCCGCGCCTTTATCATATGGCACACGACGGCGCGTGGCCTGCCATTAAACAACATGGGCTGATGAGTGCGAGCGCGTTGCTCGACTTGTACGGTGTCGATGGCGAGCGGCGCTTTACGCTTGAATCGCAGCGGCGCCCCGAGTCCGTCGAATTGCAACGCCAAGGCTTGTTGGGCGCGGTTATCAGGGACCAGAAGCCCATGCGCGATCATCTGCTGGCGCGTTGTTTGCAAGACGGGCTTACTCCACAGGAGTGGTACCAGACTCTCAACTCGCGCAGCTTCTTTTGGTTATCTTCCGAGAGAATTTGGAGATTGTTGAGAGCTCGTGCCTATCGTGAACAACCTCAAACGGTGCTGACAATAGATACCATCGGCTTGGTAGCCTCACATCGTGAGAGGATATGGCTCACTCCCATTAACAGCGGTTCGACGCTTTTCAATCCTCAACCACGTGGAAATGAGACATTCCGACGGATAGCCGACTTCCCGTTTCAAGAAAGATCTAGACGTCGGAAGGAAGACAACGTGGTGGAGCTTGTCGTTGATCACTCGGTACCAGATGTCGCAGCACATGTGCTGGCTGTCCATCGCGTGCAAGACGACCGAATTGTGGAGGAGATCTGGCGCAACGAACGTGCCACTGCCACTGACCGCCCCTAAGCTCTGTCATGCATCGGTTTGAGCCTTGCAGGAAATTTCGCTTTTCTCAGAAGGTCGGCAACGTGGCTCGTCAAGCCAACGCTGCCGACAATCAAGATACCTTGCCCCTCCGAAATCGTCGCAAGCAAATCACGCAGGGCTTCAAGACCCGCCGCAGTCTTAAATTCCACCCAAGATTTTGCCTCACCCGGAACAACGACATCTGCCTGCGTGCCGGTCGCGCCACAGTGAAGCTGTACGATCCAGACGACATCACCATCATGGACCCACTCAAATCGCACTGGTCCAAGCCGACTTGCCAGCACCGCATATGTTGCTCGCACATTTTCGATCACAAAAGCCGGTAGATATTCAGGTGAGTCTAGGCCAAGCATAAAGCGGTCACCTTCTCCGCGTCGGCCTTCAACTATTATGAGATCCTTCGCCCCCGCAACGGCCGCCCCAGAGTATTTAGCTCGAACTGCCGACTGACATAGGACCGACTTAAGCTGGGTTCCTTCTGGATCTTCTTTCGACAGAAGTGCAAACGGATCGATCCATCCCTTGACTGTTGTATAGAGCCCAGGCTGGGGTTCGACTGGCGAAGTTCTCGTCCAAACTTCAAAGGATCCTGTCTCCCGACCGAAGGTAAATGGCGCGACACGTCTACCCACGACAGTGGTCTTCGGTACGGGCAATCCGAGACAATCCGCTATGAGCAGACCGAAAGCTTTATCTCCAAGATGGCGGCTAAATCGGTTTGGCCAACTTATGGATGGTGACAGGAAATTTGGTGTATCCCGCTCGTACTCCCACACAATCGTATGCCGCTGATGATAGCCACGCGGTTTTGGATGGATACTGAATTCGACTCGAGCGTTTGCTGCAAAGCTCAGGTCAGGAGCGAAGCCGTAGACGGTCTCCAGAACTCTAGTTCCAAGCGTAAATGGCAACGATGCTACGCCAGGTTTTTCCACACAACGCGGTGTGTCGTCTGGTGAAAACTCGATCAACTGCCCTTGTGCCACGCCTGATACGCCACCGTCTTCGACATCTATCGTTTCGTTGACAATAAGGTGTAGCCGCTCGGCCGATAGCCTCTGAAGTTCAGCCATAACGGCCTCCACCGAACTCAAACCGTATATGAATTCACGGCTACGAGGACTTTGCGGTTCGTAGCTTCTGATATTCACCATCTTGTCTGAGCTATTGGTCAGCAGGGCGGCGATGGCCTCCCAGACGCTCGAAAAGCGGTAGTTTTCCTCATACCCGGTTATCCTGCAGTAGCTTTGAACAAGAGAGCCATCTTGGTTCGGGCGAAAGCTTGCGAATTGCGCCACATTCGCGGTCGCAGACAGTGAATTGAGGATTTCGTCTTTGTGAAGCGGCATTACTCTTCCCGGTCGCTGTTGTTGGTCGCTCTTACAAATCTGCAGCTTCACAGACAACCGTTTTCGTGGCCGCTCAGTGGGGTATGGGCGTCCATGTTGACCCGCAATCTCTGTCATACTGTTACTTTTGAGCCTGGACGATATCGAACCGTCTCAAACCTGGACCACCCAGATCTGAGTCTTCAGAAATCAAAGCAGTTGCATCGGCACTCCACTTACGTTGCCATATCGTCCGTGGGAACCTGTGATGGTGTGGCTAGATGGAGGGCTATGCGGCATTTGGCATCAGCATCCTCCGATGACGCGGAACGTTATTCCGCACTACCTCAAAAGGGTAATTTATAGAATTAGCAGTTTGTGATATGCAGTCTCTATGGGTTGCGACATCGTGCGCAATATCCAAGATTTCTCAAGAGAACGCACCTGCATATATATTCCTCCGCCGGCGGACGGAAGACTGTACTTTCGATTATCAGCGAGGGAAGCCATAGCGGTGGCGGCGTGGTTATGAATGGCACGAGTTACCTGCCGCGATTAAGTGTTTGTGGTGGCGCTGTTCCACTGATCGAGAATGGCGGCACGAGTAGGTCACGATGCAGCGCTTTGAGCGTGGGTTCTATGGCACCTCCGATCCGACATGAGTTTGAATATACAGTTCAGAGTTAGGATAGAGGCGCAACAATTTGGAGGCCGACAATGCGAACACTTGCGATAGCTGCCGGTTTTCTCTTCGGGCTAACTTTGTCTGGCCAGGCGCAATCCCTTCAGATTTTGTGGATCCATCCCGTAGCAGGTCCAATCTGCGCCGGCCCGATGGGGCCTGGCCCATGCGCTCAGATCCAGCAGTTTATCCAACGGCAAGGTAAAACGTCACCTCCGCCAGCGCTTCCTCCACTTCAACAAATTGGGTTTGATCCCGCCGTCGGTCCAATCTGTGCTGGTCCGTTAGGTCCGGGCCCCTGCGAGGCAGTGGGGCGCTATCTCCAGCAACAGTTCGGCCAGGCACCCCCGATAGTCAACGTGAATATCCCCGATCCGCCACGCGTCGGCAATGACCCCGTCGCCGGTCCAATCTGTGCCGGCCCGCTCGGACCGGGGCCCTGCGCCGCAGTGAAGGCGTATTTAGCTCGGCTAAAGGGAGGGTTTCAAGCCACGTTGCCCGACATAGCCTCGGTACAGGTGGAGCGTAGTGACATACCTGGCGTAGAGGCCATGTGTGAGGGTGTAGCGGGTAGGCAGCCATGTTCAATCTTTCAGCAGGAAATCGTCGACTCTGGTCGAGGCCCCACGGTAGGTCCGCTACCGAATCTCGATGCACTTACCGATATAGAAAAAGCTCAAGAATGCGCGAGGCAGGTAGGCCTAGATGTGGTCAATTTCGCCGCGTGCACAGGGGGCGGGGCCGTCCTCCAACCAAATCAACAAGACATGGTCGATTGCGCGGTAGACTCCACGGATACTAAGGAGTTTGCGAAGTGCGCTGCGCCGCTCCTTGGCGTCAAGGTTACGAACCGTCAGCAGAAACTAGCGGAATGTGCGTCTGAGAGCGACGGCGATTTTCGCAGACTCGCGGAATGTGCTGGCGGCGCAGCGCTTGGCCGAAACACCACCACTACCCTGAAGTGCTATCGAGAAGCTGGCGGCGATACGGAATCATTTGCGGAGTGCTCAGCAAGAAACATCCTGGGTGAAAACGCCACCGAGGAACAGAAGAGAGCAATTGAGTGCGTGTCGGAAGCACAAGACCAGAACGATATGTTGTTGTGCTCGACGAACTTCGTAGAGCTAACAGACGATCAAAAGGCCCTAATTGAATGCACTGTCAATTCTGATGGAAATTCATCAGTTTTCGTTGATTGCGCGGGATCTGCAGCCCTGGATAAGTATCTTGGGCGCGACGCGAAGACCGCAGTGCGTTGTGCGCAAGACTCCGGCGATGATGCCGAGCAGTTCGCACTCTGCGCAGCTTCGGGTATCCTCGGCGAAGACGCGTCCAAGGAGCAAAAGATTGCGCTCTCATGTGCAGCACAGTCCGGCGGTGATATCGAAGGCATGGCCACCTGCGCCGGGGCCAATCTTCTGAACATGGAACTTGGGCTTAATCCGGAGCAGCAGATCGCGGTACAGTGTCTAGTTTCCACTGGGGGGCAGCCATATGCCGCTGCGGGCTGTATGGCGACTAGGCTGACGGCGCGTGAACTCACGAAATGCTTCACGGATGGCATAGGCGGCGATGGCTGTTTCGGTGATAACAATGACTTGACCGGAAGAAACGGCTGGACGGCGCGGACGCTAGGACAGATCGCTGGCGGGCCGAATTCGGTGATCAACAATCCTGACCAAATTTGGGGCGGCAATAACTCATTCGTTCGAAATCCCAGTCAGATTTGGGGCGGAGACAACTCGTTCGTTCGAAATCCCAGTCAGATATGGGGAGGGGATAATTCGGTGTTCAATAACCCCAGTCAGCTGGCTCCTGCACCCGTGCAGATCGGGAAGATTGGAAACACACGGATATGTCTTCCTTGGTGCTAACAACGATATTGGGCTTTGCTATGACGGGATGAAGTGAGCCACAATATCAAGTTCATCCCGATCTAAGGGCCGCTTTTGACCGAGCTGGTGGTGATCAATCGCCCGCAGACCGGCAACGATCAACTCATCATTGCCCTGCGTGCCAAGCCACTTGGCGAGGTCGCGCAGCCCGGCAGTGACCGCTGCGGCTTGCAGGACAACCCTATCGGCGGCTAGTAGTCTTTGGGATGGATGGGCGGGACGTAAGGCCGTCAGGCCGCAAAGGGGCGCAAGCCCCGCCAGCGCTTTAAGATGCAGACGAGCCGCCCTTCGCCGGGCGGCTTTTTTATGCGCCATTTTATGCGCCATTTCTTTGCGCCAAGAATGCGCCACGGAAACACTTGCAGTCGCTGGGAAAGAGCCGGAAAAGCCCGGAAAATCAGGGAAGGCGAATTTCTGCCATGGCGCAAAAAAAGGGCGCGACATTACTGTCAAGACTCTGATTTTTCTACGTTTTTTTGGTGAGCGCGCAGGGATTCGAACCCTGGACCTACTGATTAAAAGTCAGTTGCTCTACCGGCTGAGCTACGCGCTCCCGAAAGCGGGCGGCTGCCCCCTTGGAAGTGGGCGGACATATAGCAGGCGTCTTTTTCCGGTCAACCCGTAAAATCGCGTCGAATCGAAGCTTTTGCTGCATTTCGCCGCGCCCGACGAAACGTACTTGGCGCAGCCCGGCCGGGCGGTTATGGAAGCCATGGACATTGGCGCCGCAAGCGCGATAGCGCAGCCGGCGTGGAATGGTGGTAAGTGGTATCCGGACGAGACCGGGAAGAGGCGGACCGGACGCTGTAGCGGGCGTGGGCCTGCGGCGGAGAAGCAGTTGTCGATTGCCGAAATATCCCTGCTGAGCGCGCTTCTGGCCGGAACCCTGTCGTTCCTGTCGCCCTGCGTGCTGCCGCTGGTGCCGCCCTATCTGTGCTACATGGCGGGCATTTCCGTCGAGCAGTTCCGCAACGGCGCGGTTGCCGTCGACGATGGCCGCGCGCGCCGGGCGGTCCTGTTCTCCGCCCTGTGTTTCACCCTCGGCTTCGCCACCGTGTTCGTGGCACTCGGGGCTGGCGCGTCTACGATCGGCATGGTGCTGAGGCGGCACATGGACATCCTGGCGCAGGTGGGCGGCGTCATCATCATCCTGATGGGGCTGCATTTCCTGGGCGTACTCCGGATCGGCCTGTTCTCCCGCGAGGCGCGCTTCCAGGGAGGCGGCAAGCCGGCGACGCTGTCGGGCGCCTATGTGATGGGCCTCGCCTTCGCCTTCGGCTGGACCCCCTGCATCGGCCCGGTTCTCGGCGCGATCCTCGGCGTCGCCGCAGCCCGCGAGACGGTGGGCGAGGGCGCCGCCCTCCTGGCCGTCTATTCGCTGGGGCTTGCCGTGCCCTTCTGGATTGCGGCCGGCTTTTCCGGCGCCTTCATGCGGTTCCTGATGCGCTTCCGCAAGCACCTCGGCGCGGTGGAGCGCATCATGGGCGTGCTGCTCGTCCTGACCGGTCTCGCCTTCATGTTCGGCTACATCAGCTCGGTGGCGATCTGGTTCCAGCAGACCTTCCCGGTCCTTTCGCTGATCGGCTGACCTTTCTTTCCTGGCTGCAGTTCCGATCGGCGCCGACTTGCGCTAGAGGCAATCGAATGCATTTCGAAAGACGGCGGGTGGCATGGCGGAAATTATGGGATTGGTCCTGCCGTTCTTCGGCATGATCCTGCTGGGCTATCTCGCCGCGAAGATCACGCGCCAGCCCGCCGAGGCGCTCGGCTGGCTCAACACCTTCATCATCTACATCGCCCTGCCGGCGCTGTTCTTCAAGATCGTCTCCAGGACGCCGATCGAGCAGTTGACCCGTGTCGATTTCATCCTCGCCAATGTCAGCGCCACCTACCTCGTCTTCGGCCTGATCTTTGCCATCGGCATCGCGTTCCGGCGCGCCCGCGTCGCCGAGGCCACCATGCACGGCCTGGCCGCGGCCTACGGCAACATCGGCTTCATGGGCCCCGGGCTGGCGCTGCTGGCCTTCGGCGAGCCGGCGGCGGTGCCTGTGGCGCTGGTCTTCTGCTTCGAGAACATGCTGCATTTCATGGTCGCCCCGGCGCTGATGTCGTTTTCCGGCGGCGACCGGCGGGGGACGGCGGCGATCGTCAGGGACGTGGTCCGCCGCATCGTCACCCATCCCTTCATCCTGTCCACCGCGGTGGGCTTCGTTGCGGCCTTCTGGCATTTCGAGGCGCCGGCGCCCCTGCAGCGGCTGATCGACTATCTGGCGCAGGCGGCAGCGCCCTGCGCGCTGTTCGCCATGGGCGTGACGCTGGCGCTGCGGCCGCTGAAGCGCGTGCCTGCCGAGATCGGCTACATCGTGCCGGCGAAGCTGTTGCTCCTGCCGCTGACGATGTACCTGCTGCTGGGGTTTGCGGGCAATTTCGATCCGGTCTGGGTCCAGACGGCGGTCCTTCTCGCCGCACTGCCGACGGCGACGAACGTCTTCGTCATCGGCCAGCAGTACGGCGTCTGGCCGGAGCGCGCCTCGGCGACGATCCTGATCACGACGGTGCTGTCGGTCGCGACCGTGACGCTCCTGCTCTACGCGATCAAGTCAGGCCTGCTTCCGGGAGACCCTTTCCCGTAAGCTGTCGCGGACAGCCTTCCACGATCCGCCCGGCTCGACGCCCTCGCGCATGACGACGCTGCGCAGCGGCCCGATGGCCGAGAGCATGTGCAGCCCGGCCGTCCGCATGATCTGGACCGGCAGGAAGCCGGAAAGCAGCGAGCGGTTGAGCAGGTCGACGCTCATGGTGCGGCTCTTGATGTCGGCGCGGCGGCTGCGGTCGAAGGCCTCGCCGAGCGTCGCGGCGGGCTGGGCTGGGTCGGCCAGCAGGTCGCGCAGCGCCATGACGTCGCGCAGGCTGAGATTGAGGCCCTGGGCGCCGATCGGCGGAAAGGCGTGCGCGGCCTCGCCGAGCAGGAGGACGCGCCCCTTGCCGAAGCGCTCTGCCTGCATGCCGGAAAGAGGAAAGGCCTGCGGCGCGGCCTCGACGGTAACCTTGCCCAGCACCGACTGCATGCGCTCCTCGACCGCGCGGCCGAGTGCGTCGAGCGGCAGTGCCCGCATGACTTCGGCCTCCCTGGGCGAAAGCACCCAGACGAGGCTGGAGCGGCGGCCCGGCAGCGGCACCTGCGTGAACGGCCCGTGCTCGGTGTGGAACTCGGTCGAGGTGTTCGCATGCGGCAGCTCGTGGGCGAAATTCAGGACCAGTGCGGTCTGCGGATAGGTCCAGTTGCGCACCGAAATGCCGCACTGGCGCCGCACCTCGGACTGCCGGCCATCGGCACCGACGACCAGCCCGGCAAAGATCGAGCGCCTGTCGGAAAGGTGCAGTTCGACGGTGGTCTCGGTGACGACGAGCCGCTCGAGCTTCGCCTCGAAACGGCCGATCGCCTGGTGGGCGGAAATCCTCGTCTCCAACTCTGCCAGGAAGGGCGCATTCGGGATGTTGTAGCCGAAGGCGGGCAGGCCGACCTCGCTGGACCTGAAGCTGACCGGCGGCGCGCGGAAGAGCCGCCCGGTACCGTCGAGGATGCGCATCGTCTCCAGCGGCGCTGCGACGGCTGCGATCTCGTCGAAAAGCCCTAGGTCGCGGATGAAGTCCATCGACTGCGCCATCAGCGCCGTCGTGCGGCCGTCCGCGCTGCGGCCTGCCGGTGCCACGAGCGCCACCCGCTTGCCCGAATCGGCAAGGGCGAGTGCGGTGATATTGCCGGCGAGCCCGGCTCCGACGATAGCGATATCAAAGGCTTCCATGCGACGTGTTGCTTTCCGTTCATGCTTTCCCACAGAAATGCCTGCGGGGCTTGAGCCGCAAACTACGCCCGGAATCGGCCAAAATCCATGGGTTCCAGTGCCGCGGGTCGCGCGCACCGGTCGCAGCAACGGGCAGCTTTCCGGATTTCCGCTGGAAGCGGCAGACAATCGGTGCATATTACCGGGCAAAATCCCGCGATGACGGCGGGTCTTGTCGTGCGGCGCAATGGCCGGGGCGCTTGGGAGATAACAAGGGCAAGCGATGAAGTTCTTCAATTACAGGCGCGTTCCCTATGCGGAAATCCGTGCCTTCTCCGTGCATATCCTGACGGCGTCGGGCTCGTTCCTGGCCTTCCTCGGTGTCGTCGCCGCAGCCGAGCATCGCTTCGTCGACATGTTCTGGTGGCTCGGGCTGGCCCTGCTCGTCGACGGGATCGACGGCCCGATCGCGCGCAAGGTGCGGGTGAAAGAGGTGCTGCCGAACTGGTCGGGCGACACTCTCGACAACGTCATCGACTACGTGACCTACGTCCTCTTGCCGGCGTTTGCGCTCTACCAGAGCGGCATGATCGGCGAGCCCTGGTCCTTCGTCGCCGCCGGCGCCATCGTCGTTTCCAGCGCCATCTACTATGCCGACATGGGCATGAAGACCGAGGAGTATTTCTTCTCCGGCTTCCCGGTCGTCTGGAACATGGTCGTGTTCACCCTGTTCGTCATCAAGGCCAGCGAGATGACGGCCTCGATCGTCGTGTTCGTCTCGGTGTTTCTGACCTTCATGCCGATCAACTTCCTGCACCCGGTGCGCGTGGAGCGGCTGCGGCCGCTCAACCTCGCCGTCTTCTTCGCCTGGGCGGCGCTCGGCGGCTACGCGCTGCTGTTGCATTTCGAAACGCCGCAATGGGTTGTCCTCGGCGTGGTCGGAACGGGGATCTACCTCTATGGTATCGGCGCGGTGCTGCAATGGCTGCCGCGCCTCGGCAAGCATTGATTTTCCGGGAGAGTTAGAATGACAAAGGCCATCATCGTCCGGTCGCTCGGCGGCCCCGAAGTGCTCAGGATCGAAAACGTGGAGCTTGCCCCGCCGGGTCCGGGCGAGGTTCGCATCAAGCAGGCTGCGATCGGCCTGAACTTCATCGACGTCTATTTCCGCACCGGCCTCTACAAGACCGAACTGCCCTTCATCCCCGGCAAGGAGGGCGCCGGCACTGTGACGGCGCTCGGAGACGGCGTCACCGACCTCGCCGTCGGCGATCGCGTCGCCTATGCGTCGGCGGAAGGGGCCTATGCGGCCGAGCGCAATGTCGCGACCCGTCATCTGGTCAAGGTCCCGGATGAGATCTCTCTGGAAACGGCGGCGGCGATGATGCTCAAGGGCATGACCGCGCAGTATCTGCTGCTGCAGACCTTTCCGGTCAAGCCGGGCATGACGATCCTCTTCCATGCGGCTGCCGGCGGCGTCGGCCTGATCGCCGGCCAGTGGGCCAAGGCGCTGGGTGCCACAGTGATCGGCACGGCGGGTTCGAAGGAGAAGGTCGAACTGGCGCTGGCGCACGGCTACGACCACGTCATCGACTATTCCAAGGAGGATTTCGTCGCCCGCGTATCGGAACTGACCGGCGGCAAGAAGTGCGACGTGGTTTACGATTCCGTCGGCAAGGACACGTTCCCGAGGTCGCTGGACTGCCTGAAGATGCGCGGCACGTTCGTCTCCTTCGGCAACTCCTCCGGTCCGGTGGATGCCTTCAACCTCGGCCTGCTGGCACAGAAGGGCTCGCTCTATGCGACGCGCCCGACGCTGTTCCAGTACATCGCCACGCGACCCGAACTCGATGCGTGTGCAAACTCGCTGTTTGATGTTGTGCGCAGCAACAAAGTGCGTATCAATGTCAACCAGACCTATCCGTTGGCCGATGCGGGGCGCGCGCACACGGATCTGGAAACAAGAAAAACAAGCGGAGCGTCGCTGCTCATTCCCTGAAGGGCGCAAGTTCGGGAAGGGCCGCGAGAGGAGAGGGGCATAGTGTCAGTCGCTGGAGCGTCCGCGGGCAGCCCGTTGCTGGCTGTGCGCAATCTGACGAAGCTTTTCGGCACTTTTGCCGCCTGCAACGGCATCGATCTCGACATCCGGCCGGGGGAAATCCACGCGCTTCTCGGCGAAAACGGCGCCGGCAAGTCGACGCTGGTGAAGATGCTGTTCGGCGTTCTGGCACCCACGGCCGGCGACATCCTCTGGCAGGGCGCGCCGGTTTCGATCGCAAGCCCGGGCGCTGCCCGCAGGCTCGGCATCGGCATGGTCTTCCAACATTTCTCGCTGTTCGAGGCGCTGACGGTTGCCGAAAACATCGCCTTGTCGCTGCCACCGGGCATCTCGCTCGCAAGGGTCGCCGAAGAGGCGGCCCGTCTGTCGCATGCCTATGGCCTGCCGCTCGATCCGAAGGCGCATGTTGCCGACCTCTCCGTCGGCGAGCGCCAACGCATCGAGATCGTCCGCGCGCTTTTGCAGAACCCGCAACTGATCATCCTCGACGAACCGACATCGGTGCTGACGCCGCAGGAGGCCGACCGCCTGTTCGAGACGCTGGCCAAGCTGAAGGGGGAAGGCCGCTCCGTCCTCTATATCAGCCACCGGCTGGAGGAGGTGCAGCGCATCTGCGACCGCGCCACCGTGCTGCGCCACGGCAAGGTCAGCGGCGCCTGCGACCCGCGCAAGGAAACGCCGGCCTCGCTCGCCCGCATGATGGTCGGAAGCGATGTAGCGGCCGTCTCGGCGGATGGAACGAGCACGAAGGGCGACGTGCTGCTGGAGGCGCGCGATCTGAGCGCCGCCGCCCGCACGCCCTTTGCGGTCTCGCTCAAGGGCGTCTCGCTCAAGGTCCATGGTGGCGAAGTCCTGGCGATCGCCGGCGTCGCCGGTAACGGCCAGGGTGAGCTCTTCGACGCGCTTTCCGGCGAGTATCCAGTATCGAAGGCCGAGGGCGTGCTGATTCGCAACCGTCCCGTCGGCACCCTCGGGATCACGGCGCGCCGACTGATCGGCGCAGGCTTCGTGCCCGAGGAGCGCCACGGCCACGCCGCCGTCCCCGGCATGTCGTTGTCCGACAATCTCGTGCTCGCCCGCAGCCAGTCCGATCGCAAGGCGTTTCTCGGAGGCGGCGCGCTCGGCATCATCAAGTCCGCGGCCGTGCGAATGGCCGCAAGGCGCATCTCCGCGGCGATGGACGTGCGCAAGAGCGGCGAGGACCCGCCGGCAGGCTCGCTGTCGGGCGGCAACCTGCAGAAATTCATCGTCGGCCGCGAACTCGACCGCCAGCCGGCCGTCCTCGTCGTCAACCAGCCGACCTGGGGCGTCGATGCGGGGGCTGCCAGCCGCATCCGCCAGGCGCTGGTGGATCTGGCGAAATCCGGCTCGGCCGTGCTCGTCATCAGCCAGGATCTCGACGAGATCTTCGAGGTGGCGACCGAGATCGCCGTCATCAGCGAGGGGCGGCTGTCGGACGTCTATCCGGCGCGAGACATGACGCGCGAGAAGATCGGCCTGCTGATGGGTGGCATGCACGGCGAGGCGAAGGTGCCGGAGGCCGCGCATGCGCATTGAACTGGAAAGGCGGCCCCGCGCCTCCGCCCTCTACGCCGTCCTCTCCCCCTTCATAGCGCTCATACTGACGGTGATCGCCGGCGGTGTCATGTTCTGGCTGCTCGGCAAGGATCCGGTCTCCGCCCTCTACAGCTTCTTCGTCGAGCCGCTGCTGGATGTCTGGTCCCTGCACGAGATCGCGATCAAGGCGGCCCCGCTGATCCTGATCGGCGTCGGCCTTTCGGTCTGTTATCGCTCCAACAACTGGAACATCGGCGCCGAAGGGCAGTTCATCATGGGCGCGATTGCCGGCTCGATCGTGCCGGTGGTATTCCACGAATGGCATTCGCCGCTGGTTCTGCCGCTGATGCTGGTCTTCGGCATGATCGGCGGCGCGCTCTATGCGGCGATCCCCGCCTTTCTCAAGGCGAACATGAACACCAACGAGATCCTGTCGAGCCTGATGCTGGTCTATATCGCCCAGCTCTTCCTCGACTGGATGGTGCGTGGGCCCTGGCGCAGCCCGGAAGCCTACAACTTCCCCGTGACGCGCGATTTCGCCCCCGAAGCCGTGCTGCCGGAGATTCTCGCTTCCGGCCGCACCAATCTCGGCTTCGTCTTCGCGATCGTCGCTGCCGTCCTGATCTGGTTCATGATGCGCTATACGCTGAAGGGCTTCGAGATCACCGTGCTCGGCCAATCGGAGCGGGCAGGGCGCTTTGCCGGCTTCTCCTCGCGCCGGATGATCTGGTTCTCGATGCTGCTGTCGGGCGCGCTCGCGGGTCTTGCCGGCATCTCCGAGGTCAGCGGCAACATCAACAAGCTCCAGCCGATCATTTCGCCCGGCTACGGTTTCACCGCCATCATCGTCGCCTTCCTCGGTCGCCTCAATCCGCTCGGCATCATCGCCGCCGGCCTGTTTCTGGCGCTGACCTATGTCGGCGGCGAGGCGGTGCAGTTGACGCTCAGCGTCTCCGACAAGGTGACGCGCGTGTTCCAGGGGCTGCTGCTCTTCTTCGTGCTCTCCTGCGACACGCTCATCCTGTACAGGATCAGGCTCGTCTTTCCGGGCCGGGCAGTGCCGGCAGCCCACGGAGGAGCCGAGTAATGGGCATCGTCGAGGCGATCCTGCTGACCGTGATTACCGCCGCCACGCCGCTGGTGCTGGCAGCCCTCGGCGAACTCGTCACCGAGCGCGCCGGCGTGCTCAATCTCGGCGTCGAGGGCATGATGATCATGGGCGCGGTGCTGGCCTTCGCGGCCACGCAGGCGACCGGCTCTCCCTATGTCGGCATTCTCGCCGGCATTGCCGGCGGCGCGCTGTTCTCTCTGCTGTTCGGCTTCCTGACGCTTACGCTGGTCGCCAACCAGGTGGCGACCGGCCTGGCGCTCACCATCCTCGGGCTCGGCATTTCCGGCCAGATCGGCGAGGCCTATGTCGGCATGTCCGGCACCAAGCTGCCGCAGATCGCAATCCCGCTGCTTTCCGACATCCCTTATCTCGGGTCGCTCCTGTTCCGGCAGGACCTGATCTTCTACATGTCGATCGCGCTGGTGGCCGGCACGAGTTGGTTCCTGTTCAAGAGCCGCGCCGGCCTGAAGATCCGCGCCATCGGCGACAATCATGCCTCCGCGCACGCGCTCGGCATCGGCGTCATCCGCATCCGTTACCTGGCCGTGATGTTCGGCGGCGCCTGCGCCGGGCTCGCCGGTGCGCAGTTGTCGCTCGTCTACACGCCGCAATGGGTGGAGAACATGTCGGCCGGCCGTGGCTGGATCGCGCTGGCGCTGGTCGTCTTCGCCTCGTGGCGCCCGTGGCGGCTGCTGGCCGGCGGCTATCTCTTCGGGGCTGTGTCGATCAGCCAGTTGCATGCCCAGGCGCTCGGTCTCGGCATCCCCTCCCAGTTCCTGTCGGCGCTTCCCTATGCGGCCACGGTTGTCGTCCTCGTCCTGATATCGCACAATCGGCGAACGACGTTGATCAACACGCCGGCATCGCTCGGCAAGCCTTTCGTGCCCGACCGATAAAGAAGAAGCGACGGGAAATTCAAGTCTCAACCTACAGAGGTCAAAAAATGAAAAAACTGCTACTCGCACTTGCAACTTCGGCCGCGATGCTGGGCTTCGCAGCCTCCGCCGGCGCCCAGGACAAGACCAAGATCTGCTTCATCTATGTCGGCTCCAAGACCGACGGCGGCTGGACGCAGGCGCACGACATCGGCCGCCAGGCGCTGCAGGACCATTTCGGCGACAAGATTGAGACGCCGTTCCTCGAAAGCGTTCCCGAGGGCCCGGATGCCGAACGCGCGATCGAGCGCATGGCCCGTTCCGGCTGCGCGCTGGTCTTCACCACCTCGTTCGGATTCATGGACCCGACGATCAAGGTCGCCGAAAAATTCCCGGACGTGAAGTTCGAGCACGCGACCGGCTTCAAGTCGGCGCCGAACGTCGCCACCTACAATTCGCGCTTCTATGAAGGCCGCTACATCCAGGGCCAGATCGCCGCGAAGATGTCTGAGAAGGGCGTCGCCGGCTACATCGCCTCCTTCCCGATCCCCGAAGTGGTCATGGGTATCAACGCGTTCGTCCATGGCGCCCAGTCGGTGAACCCGGACTTCAAGGTCAAGGTCATCTGGGCCAACACCTGGTTCGACCCCGGCAAGGAAGCCGATGCCGCCAAGGCGCTGATCGACCAGGGCGTCGACATCCTGACGCAGCACACCGACACCACCGCGCCGATGCAGGTCGCAGCCGAACGCGGCATCAAGGCCTTCGGCCAGGCCTCGGACATGATCAAGGCCGGCCCGGAAACGCAGCTGACGGCGATCGTCGACACCTGGGGCGCCTACTACATCAAGCGCACCCAGCAGTTGCTCGACGGCACCTGGAAGTCCGAGCAGGTCTGGGATGGCCTCAAGGACGGCATCCTGACGATGGCGCCCTACACCAACATGCCCGACGACGTGAAGAAGCTGGCCGAGGACACCGAGGCGAAGATTCGCTCCGGCGAACTGCACCCCTTCACCGGCCCGATCAAGAAGCAGGACGGCTCGGACTGGCTGGCGGATGGCGAGAAGCCGGAGGACAAGGTGCTGCTCGGCATGAACTTCTACATCGCCGGCGTCGACGACAAGCTGCCGCAGTGAGGACTTCGATCGCTCAGGATCGGTCCGCCTGAAAGGCGACAGACAGAGGCCCCGGAAGCGGAAACGCTCCGGGGTCTTTCTGCTTCACGGGAGAGATGGTGCGCTGCACAAGATCGCGTGAAAATTTGTGCTTTGCGAATTTTGCGTCGTCGGGGAGTTTTGAGTTTACAATAGTCATACAATATGATTTTTCTTGCATGGCTGCTGAGGAGCAGCTTTCTTTGGGAGGATATCATGACATTGAAGACCGCACTCGCGAGTGCCACTGTTCTGGCTGCCTGCATGTTCGGCTCGGCTCACGCCGCCGACCTGACCGTAGGGTTCTCGCAGATCGGCTCGGAATCCGGCTGGCGCGCCGCTGAGACGACGTTGACCAAGCAGCAGGCCGAACGCCGCGGCATCGACCTGAAATTCGCCGACGCCCAGCAGAAGCAGGAAAACCAGATCAAGGCGCTCCGCTCCTTCATCGCCCAGGGCGTCGACGCGATCCTCGTCGCTCCGGTCGTTGCGACCGGCTGGGACGACGTGCTGACCGAGGCCAAGGACGCCGAGATCCCGGTCATCCTGCTCGACCGCACGGTGGATTCGTCCGATGACCTCTACATGACCGCCGTGACCTCGGACCTGGTCCACGAGGGCAACGTCGCCGGCAAGTGGCTGGTGGACACGGTTGCCGGCAAGCCCTGCAACGTCGTCGAGCTCCAGGGCACGACCGGCTCCTCGCCGGCCATCGACCGCAAGAAGGGCTTCGAGGAGGCTCTGGCCGGCAAGGACAACCTGAAGATCATCCGCAGCCAGACCGGCGACTTCACCCGCACCAAGGGCAAGGAAGTCATGGAGAGCTTCCTGAAGGCGGAAGACGGCGGCAAGAACATCTGCGCCCTCTATGCCCACAACGACGACATGGCCGTCGGCGCCATCCAGGCGATCAAGGAAGCGGGCCTGAAGCCGGGCACCGACATCCTCGTCGTCTCGATCGACGCCGTTCCGGACATCTTCCAGGCCATGGCCGCCGGCGAAGCCAACGCCACTGTCGAACTGACGCCGAACATGGCCGGCCCCGCCTTCGACGCGCTTGCCGCCTTCAAGAAGGACGGCACCCTTCCGCCGAAGTGGATCCAGACCGAATCGAAGCTCTACACCCAGGCAGACGATCCGGCGAAGGTCTACGAGGAGAAGAAGGGCCTCGGCTACTGATCTCTCCCGGCTCCCGCAACGCGCCGATGCGTGTGCGGGGCTTTCTGTGCTTATCCGTCTCCCCGCTCGCGGGGAGACGGTGCCGGCAGGCGGATGAGGGGCCTTTGCGCTCCACGCCTGCACGGTACGGCATCCAATTCGGGCAGGGAAAATGCCAGGAAACACACTCGCAGAAAACACACTAGGCAGCGACGACATCATTCTCTCCGCGACGGGGATCGACAAGGTCTTTCCCGGCGCCAAGGCCCTGAACAAGGTCAATTTCCAGCTCGCCCGCGGCGAGGTGCATGCGTTGCTCGGCGAAAACGGCGCTGGCAAGTCGACGCTGGTCAAGTGCATCACCGGCGCCTATCGCCGCGACGGCGGCCGGCTCGTCCTGGATGGCGCCGACATCGATCCACGCGATACCTTCGAGGCGCAGCGCCTCGGCATCGGCACGGTCTACCAGGAGGTGAACCTCCTGCCGAACCTGACGGTCGCCGAAAACCTCTTCCTCGGCCGCCAGCCGAAGCGCTTCGGCCTGGTCGATTCGCGCGAAATGAACCGGCGCGCCGAAACGCTTCTGGCCGGATACGACCTCGATATCGACGTCAAGGCGGAGCTTTCCAACTGCTCCGTCGCCGTGCAGCAGGTCGTCGCCATCGCCCGCGCCGTCGATCTCTCCGGCAAGGTGCTGATCCTCGACGAGCCGACCGCGAGCCTCGACGCCCACGAGGTGGAGATGCTGTTCGGCATCGTCCGCCGGCTGAAGGCGCAGGGGCTCGGCATTGTCTTCATCACCCACTTTCTCGAACAGGTCTATGCGATCTGCGACCGCATCACCGTGCTGCGCAACGGCCAACTCGTCGGCACCCGCGAGGCGGCGGCGCTGCCGCGGCGCGAACTGATCGCCATGATGCTCGGCCGCGAACTCGGCGACGAGATCAAGGCCGTCGCGCGCACCGAGGCCGCCGAAGGCCCCGTCCGCTACCGTTTCACCGGCTTTGGCCGCAAGGGGCATATCGAGCCGTTCGACTTGGAGGTCAGGAAGGGCGAGGTCGTCGGTATTGCAGGCCTTCTTGGCTCAGGCCGCACGGAGACCGCCGAAATCCTCTTCGGTGCCGAGAAGGCGGACAGCGGCACGGCCGAGATTGACGGCAAGCCGGCCGAGCTGAATTCGCCGCGCGCCGCCATCCGTCACCGCTTCGGCTTCTGCCCCGAGGACCGCAAGATCGACGGCATCGTCGGCGACCTGTCGGTGCGCGAGAACATCGCGCTGGCACTGCAGGCCCGGCGCGGCTGGGCGCGGCCGATCCCGCGCGCCGAGCAGGACAGGCTGGCCGACCAGTACATCAAGGCGCTGGACATCCGCACCACCGACCGGGAGAAGCCGATCCGGCTTCTGTCCGGCGGCAACCAGCAGAAGGCGATCCTTGCCCGCTGGCTGGCTACCAATCCGGAATTCCTCATCCTCGACGAGCCGACGCGCGGGATAGACGTCGGCGCGCACGCGGAAATCATCCGCCTCATCGAGAACCTTTGCGAACAGGGCATGTCGTTGATCGTCATTTCTTCCGAGCTCGACGAGCTCGTCGCCTACAGCCGCCGCGTCATCGTTCTGCGCGACCGCGCCCATGTCTCCGAGCTGGTCGGCGATGCCGTGACGACTGACCACATCGTCGAGGCGATCGCCGCCGGCGAAAAGCAGGGGGCCGCCTGATGAACGCGCTGAAGCCCCACCTGATCCGGCTGGCCCCGCAGTTCGCCGTCCTCGTTGCGGTCGTCCTTCTGATCTCGCTGGCCTTTCCCGATTTCCTCAAGCTGCAGATCCAGAACGGCCGCGTCTACGGCAGCCTCGTCGACGTCCTGAACCGCGGCGCGCCGGTGGCGCTGCTTGCGATCGGCATGACGATCGTGATCGCCACCCGCGGCATCGACCTCTCCGTCGGCGCTGTCATGGCGATCTGCGGCGCGGTCGCCGCCGCCTCGATCACGTCGGGCCATTCGCTCGTCTATACGCTGGCGCTCGCACTGTCCGTCGGCCTGCTCTGCGGCCTGTGGAACGGCATCCTCGTCGCCGTGCTCGATATCCAGCCGATCATCGCGACGCTGGTCCTGATGGTCGCCGGCCGCGGCATCGCCCAGCTGATCACCGAGGGCGCGATCCTGACCTTCAACGATCCCGGCCTGATCTTCATCGGCAGCGGTTCGTTCCTCGGCCTGCCGATGCCGGTGATCATCTGGGTGGTCTTCGGCATCGCCGTCACGCTGCTGGTCCGGCGCACTGCGCTCGGCATGCTGGTCGAGGCGCTCGGCATCAACCGCCGCGCCAGCACGCTTTCGGGCGTATCGACCGGGGTGCTTCTGATCGCAGCCTATGTCCTGAGCGGCCTTTGCGCCGCCATCGCCGGCATCATCGCCGCCGCCGACATCAGGGGCGCGGACGCCAACAATGCCGGCCTCTGGCTGGAACTCGACGCGATCCTGGCCGTCGTCGTCGGCGGCAACTCGCTGCTCGGCGGCCGCTTCAGCATCGCAGCCTCGCTGCTCGGCGCCCTGATCATCCAGTCGATCAACACCGGCATCCTGCTGTCGGGCTTCCCGCCCGAGTTCAACCTGATCATCAAGGCGGCGATCATCGTCCTGATCCTCGTCGTCCAGTCGCCGCGTATCCGCGATCTCGCCACCTGGTTCGGCCGGTCGGACAGCGCCGAGGCGGCCGTCAAGCAGGAGGCGAAATGAACCCGCGCTACGTACCGCTCGCCGCCACCATCGCGATCTTCATCGCAGCCTACGTGCTCTGTGTCCTGCAGTACCCGAACATGCTGTCGACCCGCGTGATCGGCAACCTCCTGACCGACAACGCCTTCCTCGGGATTGCCGCCGTCGGCATGACCTTCGTCATCCTCTCCGGCGGCATCGACCTGTCGATCGGCGCGGTGATCGCCTTTACCGGCGTGTTCATCGCCGTCGTGCTGGAAAGTACCGGCCTGCATCCGCTCGTCGTCTTCGCCCTGGCGCTCGGGATCGCCACCCTCTTCGGCGCGTTGATGGGGGCGATCATCCACCATCTGGAGATGCCGCCCTTCATCGTCACGCTCGCCGGCATGTTCCTCGCCCGCGGCATGGCCTTCGTGCTGTCGATCGATTCGGTGCCGGTGAAGCATCCGTTCTACGCAACGATGAAGGCGTTCTACTACCGGTTGCCGGGGGGAGGGCGGATCACGCTGATCGGCGGGCTGATGCTGCTGGTCTTCGCCGCCGGCATCCTGATCGCCCACCGCACCCGCTTCGGCGCCAATGTCTATGCGCTCGGCGGCGGCGTGCAGACCGCGCGGCTGATGGGCGTTCCGGTGGCGCGCACGACAATTGCGATCTACGCGTTCTCCGGGCTTCTGGCTGGTCTTTCGGGCATCGTCTTCTCCCTCTATACCTCGGCCGGATATTCGCTGGCTGCCGTGGGTGTCGAGCTGGACGCGATCGCGGCCGTGGTCATCGGCGGCACGCTGCTCACCGGTGGTTCCGGCTTCGTCGGCGGCACGCTGATCGGCATCCTCATCATGGGGCTGATCCAGACCTACATCACGTTCGACGGTTCGCTCTCAAGTTGGTGGACGAAGATCCTGATTGGGCTACTTCTGTTCGGCTTCATCCTGATGCAGAAGGGATTTCTCTATCTGTCGAAGGGCGGTAGGCGGCTGGCGTAACGAGATGGAATGCAACCGGTCGGGAGTGGCCGGACGGGGGAGGAACGGGTCGATTGCGCAAGGGACTTCTCGAAACCGTCATCACGGGCGCCAACACGCGCACCAGCCACGCCCAGGTGGTCAACGAGCTCGGACGCGCCATCGTGGCCGGCGAGTTCCCGGTGGGCGCCACCCTTCCGGGCGATGCCGACCTCGCGGCGCGCTTCAAGGTTTCCCGGACGGTGCTGCGGGAATCGATGAAGACGCTCGCGGCCAAGGGGCTGGTCGTCCCGCGTGCGCGGATCGGAACGCGCGTCACCCCGCGCGCGCAATGGAACCTGTTCGACAGCGACATTCTCAATTGGCAACTGGCGAAGGGCGTGGACGAAGTCTTCCTGCTCGATCTCAGCGAGGTCCGGCTGGCCTTCGAGCCGCACGCCGCCGTGCTTGCGGCCCGCTTCTCCACGGACGCCGACATCAGTCACATGATGCGGCTGGCGATGGCGATGGGCGACCCGGAACATACCGCCGAGACGCTGGCGCTCGCCGACCTCAGGTTTCACTTGAGCGTGCTCGACGCCTCGCGAAACCCCTTTTTCCGCACCATCGGCAGCCTGATCGAGGCGGCCCTCGTGGGGGTCTTCCGCCTCAGTTCGCCGGCCCGAGACCGCAGCAAGATCGACGACGTGGCGGCGACGCATATCCGCATCGTCGAGGAGATTCGCCGGCGTGACGAGGAAGGTGCGCGCCGCGCGATGGAAAATGTCATCCGCGTCGGCCGCGACCGGGTGGTGGAGGCGCTGAACGAGCGCCGGCGTGCATCGACGCTCTGAGCGGCGCACCTTGAAGAACGCGATGCGCTACGGGCGACGCCCTGTCAGTCGTCGTTGCTGGCGTTCAGCTCCTCGGGGCGCAGCCCGTCGTCGCCATGGTGTTCCAGCTGCGCCTCGCCCATGGACTGGTAGAGGTTGAAGAGGGCCTCGCTCGCCCTTGAGGCGTAGCGGAACCATTCCGGGTTTGCCGCGATCGCCGGATGGTGCAGCAGATGCTGGTCGACCAGGTCGAGGACGATCGACGCCGTATGCGTCGCCTCATGGCAGGATCGCGTGCCCGGTGCACTGCGCGCCAGCAGTTCGGCGGATGTGGTGCCTCTCGCCTGCGCCAGTTCGGTAATCAACTTGAGGCGCTCGTCCTCGACTTCGATATCGCTGCTTTCGATCATGGCGGGAGTTTCTCATAGCGTGGATGGACTGTCGAGCGCTCTTGGCGCGGGCATCGGACGGGCAACGCAGCCATCGGCCTTTGGTTCCGGCCATCAGTAGATCATGAGTCGCGTCAGATCGATCACAATCGACATGATGACGCCGACCGCCGTCAGCAGCAGGCCGAGGGCGAACAGCCGGTTGCCGGCCTCGAACACCGTCTTCTTCAGCGAATTGGGCCGAAGCAGCCGCCATAGCGCACGCGCCTGGAAGATGATGCCGGTGGAGATCAGCACGAGCGTCGGCAGGTCCGTCAGCGCCCACTCGTTCGGGTTGCTGGCCCAGGTGTTCAGGAAACCGAGGGAGAAGGAGAGGACGATCCCGAACACGGTGAGGTTGCCGTTGCGGAACAGGACGCCCACTTCCGGCTCGCCCTTGTGGTCTTCGCTCGTATCCATGCCGTCTCCCGATTTTGCACGGTAACCCGCCAGGGCAGCCCCGGATCATGCCTTGAGGTCACGGTGGGCCGGCTGCCTGCGCCACGCATGTTGGGCCCGAAAGCCTGCCGTTGGCAAGGCCCGTCGCGATGGCCGGTGGTCTTCGGCATGGAAAAGCGGCCGTCAGAACGGCGGCGTGATTTCGTCGTGATGGTGCGGCCGCTGGTGCTCGCGCTGGCGGCGCATCGCCTGTGCGAGCACGAAGCCCAGCACGGCGGTTCCAAGGACTATGGCAGATAATGCAAAAAAGTTTTCCATCACAGCTCCTCCCCGCAAGAAGGATAGCATGGGTAGGGGTAAGTCGGAAACCGCTTCGAAAGCTATGGTTTCCGCCGTATCTCAGGGCGCCTCAGACCGCGTGCAGGACATGCGCCGCCTTCACCGCCGCCGAAGCGCGGTTCTCCACGCCGAGCTTCACATAGATCTGCTCCAGGTGCTTGGTCACTGTGCGCGCGCTGAGGCCCAGGATCTCTCCGATGTCGCGGTTGGCCTTGCCCTTGGCGATCCACAAAAGCACCTCGGATTCGCGTTGCGTCAGCTGGAAATGCTGGCGCAGGATCTCGTCGTCACGCAGTCGGTTCTCGGCGCTCAGCCGAAACAGGTACTCGTCCGCCCCGATCGCCCCGAGATAGGAGAGCTGCAGGGTGGCCTGGCCGTTCTGGCGGATCGTGAAGCTGCCGTCCTTGCCCGTGGTCTCGCTCTCCTTCATCCACCGGCCGACATGGGTGGTCAGCGTCTCCAGCCCGTCGTCGGAGCCGGTGGCGGCGTTGATCAGCCGCGTCGCCTGCGGCGTCGACCAGCGCACCCTTCCGTCGCCGCGCACGGCGAGCAGGTGGCGGCCGGCGGCGTCCAGCGCCACCCGCGCGCTTTGGGCGGAGCGGGCATTGGTCAGGTGGACGCGAATGCGCGCGCGCAACTCGTCGATGTTGATCGGCTTGGTCAGGTAGTCGACGCCGCCGGCCTCGAGCGCGCGGACGACATGCTCGGTCTCCGTCAGCCCGGTCATGAACACGACCGGCGTCTGGCTGACGGCCGGGTTGGCCTTCAGCCGCTGGCAGGTCTCGAAGCCGTCGAGCCCCGGCATGACGGCGTCGAGCAGGATGATGTCCGGCGTGATCCGCTCGACGATCCCGAGCGCGGAGGTGCCCGATGTGGCGATCAGCACCGAAAAGCCGGATTGCTCCAGCGCCTCGGTCAGAAAGCCGAGCGCCTCGGGGCTGTCGTCCACAAGCAGCACGATGTCGCGCGGGCCGGGTATTTCAGTCACGCGGTTCGGTCCTTTCTTCGGAAATGTTCTTCAGGAAGGCATCGTAGCCCGAAAGGTCGAAGGCCTGGACATAGTCCCTGAGCGCATCGGCGAAGGGCTTGTGTTCAGGCAGTCGGGCGATCTCGGTGAGCTTCGCCTCGATGCCGCGGACATAACCGATCTCGCCGAGCCGGATCAGTTCGGCGACGTGGGCGGGGCCGGGATCGATGATCCGCCGGAGCACTGCCGGGGCGGATTCGGCCATGTGCGCGTCGGAGGTGATCCAGTCGAGCTTCAGGTGCAGGGCCAGCTTGTCGCAGAGCTGGCCGAGATCGAAGGGCTTGGCGATCGTGTCGTCGTGTCCACTGGCGCCCTGCGCCGAGCCATCGCCGATATTGGCCGACAGCATGATGATCGGCGCCGTCTGCCCGGCCTGCCGCAGCCGTTCCACGAGCTCCCAGCCGCTCATGCCCGGCATGGAAATGTCGACGAGGAACAGGTCCGGCCGCAGCGCCTCGGTCAGCGCCAGGCATTCGCCGCCGTCGCCGGCGGTCAGAACGTTGAAGCCGAGCGGCGAAAGCGTCTCGCCCATCAGGTTGCGATGGTCCTCGTTGTCGTCGACGACGAGGATGCTGCGGCGCAGCCCGCCGTAGCCGCGGATGCGGCTGGTCGGTTCGAGCAGGGATTGCGGGCGGTCGACGGCCGACAGCATCAGCCGGACGCGGAAGCTCGTGCCGCGATCCTTGGCGCTCGTCACCGATATCTCGCCGCCGAGCGTCTGGGTTAGAAGCCGCGTGATGGTCAGCCCGAGGCCGAGGCCCGGCATCCGGTTGACGTGCTCGGCCTCGCCGCGCTGGAAGGGATCGAAGATGCGCGGCAGGTCCTTCTCGGCGATCCCGCGGCCGCTGTCCTCGACGGTGAAGGTCGCCACCTGGCTGCGATAGCCGACGTCGAGCCGGATATGGCCGCTGTCGGTGAATTTCAGTGCGTTGGAGACGAGGTTGACGAGGATCTGCCGCAGCCGCTTCTCGTCGGTGCGCACGAAAGGGGGCAGGGAGGGGCTGCGGACATGCTCGAAGGCGACGCCCTTGGCCTGCGCCTGCGGCTTGAACATGTCGACGATCTGCTCGAGGAAATCGTGGATGTTGATCTCGTTCGAATAGACCTGCAGCTTGCCCGCCTCGATCTTCGAGATATCGAGCAGCCCGTCGATCAGGCCCGACAGGTGCTCGGCGCTGCGCCGGATCACCTTCACGGCCGGCTGCCGCGGCGCCGGGATCGTCTCGTCTCGCTCCAGAAGCTGGGCATAGCCGAGCACGGCGTTCAGCGGCGTGCGCAGTTCGTGGCTGAGGCCGACGACATAGCGGCTCTTGGCGCGGTTGGCCGCCTCCGCCGCCTCCTTCGCCTCCTGCAAGGCCGCGTCCGTCTTCTTGTGGGCCGCGATTTCCTTCAACAGCAGCGTATTCTGCCGTGAGGATTCCTCCTCGGCCACGACCCGGCTGTCGTGCGCGAGCACGTAAAACCAGCAGACGACACCGGCCGCGACGGCGAAGACGAAGAAGACGATCGCGACCGTGCCCTCGACGACGGCCGCCGTCTCCGGCGAGGCGCCGCCTGCCTGGTGGGCGATCATGGCGAGGATCACGCCGATGCCGGCGATCGAGAGCGCGGCCGAAAGCCCGTAGCGGCCGAGCCGGGTCTTCAGCTTGTCGACCACGGGAGCGGGCAGGACGGCGCGGGCGACGTGGGCGGCCTGCGCATGGAAGCGCGCCTTCGGCTTGCACATGTCGTGGCAGCGGCTGTCGAGCGAGCAGCAGAGCGAGCAGATCGGCGCGGCATAGGCCGGGCACCAGGCCATGTCCTCCGGCTCGAAGGGATGCTCGCAGATCGAACAGGTGATGGTGTTCTGCAGGTGCCAGTTCCGCCGCGGCTTGCGGGCGAGGTAGAACTTGCCGTCCGTCTTCCAGGCGATCAGCGGCGAGGCGACGAAGGAGGCGGCAGCGGCGATATAGGGCGCGAGCGAGGCGGCGATGTCGCCGAAGGCGCCGAAATGGGCGATAAGCGCCAGGCTCGCGGAGAAGAACATCGCGCCGAGGCCGACAGGGTTGATGTCGTAGAGATGGGCGCGCTTGAACTCGATGCCGGGCGGGGACAGGCCGAGCGGCTTGTTGATGAAGAGATCGGCGGAGATCGTGCACAGCCAGGCCATGGCGACGATGGAGAAGATGCCGAGCGTCTCTTCCAGCAGCCGGTAGATGCCGAGTTCCATCAGGAGCAGCGCAATCGCGACGTTGAACACCAGCCAGATGACGCGGCCGGGATGGCTGTGGGTCAGCCGCGAGAAGAAGTTCGACCAGGCGAGCGAACCCGCATAGGCGTTCATCACGTTGATCTTCAGTTGCGAGACCACGACGAAGGCGGCCATCAGCAGCAGTGTCGCCCACTCCCAGGGGATCATGTAGCCGAAGGCGGTGTAGTACATCTGCGCCGGGTCGGCCGCGCGCGTCGACGGCACCCCGGCATTCAACACAAGCACCACGAGGAAGGAGCCGGCGAGCAGCTTCGGCGCACCGACGACGACCCAGCCGGAGCCGGCGAGGAAGATCGCGATGCGGTGGCTAAGCTTGCGCTGGCCGTCGGGCGGCAGGAAGCGCAGGAAGTCGACCTGCTCGCCGATCTGCGCCATCAGCGCGAAGATGACGGCGGACGCCGCACCGAATTCCACCAGATGGAACGGCGCGAGCGTGCCGGGCGGACCGGAGGCGTGGCGGATGCCGGAATAGGCGAGCCACTCGCCGAAGGCGTTCCAGTCGGCAAAGGCGATGAAGACGAAGGGCAGGATGTTGAGCACGATCCAGAACGGCTGGGTGACCAGCTGGAACTTCGAGATCAGCCGCACGCCGTAGGTGACGAGCGGGATCACCGCCACAGCGCTGATGATGTAGCCGATCCAAAGCGGGATGCCGAGCGCCAGCTCCAGCGCGCCCGACATGATCGAGGCCTCGATGGCGAACAGGATGAAGGTGAAGCTCGCATAGATCAGCGAGGTGATGGTCGAGCCGATATAGCCGAAGCTCGCCCCGCGGGTCAGAAGGTCGATGTCGACGCCGTGGCGGATCGCGTAGCGGCTGATCGGCAGGCCGACGAGCAGGATCATCAGGCTGGCGACGAGGATCGCGGCGATCGCGTTCGTCGTGCCGTAGGACATGGTGATCGTGCCGCCGATGGCCTCCAGCGCCAGGAACGAGATCGCCCCGATCGCCGTCTGCGAGATCCGCTCCGACGAGAACCGCCGCGCGCTCTTGGCGGTGAAGCGCAGCGCATAGTCCTCCAGCGTCTGGTCGGCGACCCAACGGTTGTACTGACGTCGGACCGGTATGATGCGCTGGCGTGCTGCCATGGGCGTCCTTCGAGCGGGCGGGCAAACCCTGCCCGTGACCCGGTCCTAGCACATCGCGGCGGCGGCGAGAATTGGTGCGCTGCGGCAGAGGTGCCGTTCTTTACCCCGGCGTCTACGTAGAATGACGTATGTGCACTGCAACGCGATCGTCCGATGATCCCTTGAGCAACGGTTAAGCGGCCAGACCGTCCGTTGTCCGTCAGAACTAGAGGGGTTCACAACAATGACTATCAAGGCACGCCTGACCGGCGCATTTCTCGCCGCCGTTCTCTCCACCACGGCGCTTAACGGCGCATTCGCGGCCGATGACACGATCAAGGTCGGCATCCTGCATTCGCTGTCCGGCACCATGGCGATCTCGGAAACGACGCTCAAGGACGCCATGCTGATGCTCATCGAGGAGCAGAACAAGAAGGGCGGCCTGCTCGGCAAGAAACTGGAAGCCGTCGTCGTCGACCCGGCTTCCGACTGGCCGCTGTTTGCTGAAAAGGCCCGCGAACTGGTCTCCGTCGACAAGGTCTCGGCCGTGTTCGGCTGCTGGACCTCTGTGTCGCGCAAGTCGGTCCTGCCGGTCTTCGAAGAGACCAATTCGATCCTGTTCTACCCCGTCCAGTACGAGGGAGAGGAAAGCCAGCGCAACGTCTTCTACACGGGTGCTGCACCCAACCAGCAGGCGATCCCGGCCGTGGACTACCTGATGGAGAACGAGGGCGTCGAGCGCTGGGTACTCGCCGGCACCGACTACGTCTATCCGCGCACCACCAACAAGATCCTCGAGGCCTACCTGATCGCCAAGGGCGTTGCGCCCGAGGACATCATGATCAACTACACGCCGTTCGGCCATTCCGACTGGCAGACGATCGTCTCCGACATCAAGGGCTTCGGCGCGGCCGGCAAGAAGACGGCGGTGGTCTCCACCATCAACGGCGACGCCAACGTTCCCTTCTACAAGGAGCTCGGTAACCAGGGCGTCAAGGCCGAAGACATCCCGGTCGTGGCCTTCTCCGTCGGTGAAGAGGAACTCGCCGGTCTCGATACCGCACCGCTCGTCGGTCATCTTGCCGCCTGGAACTACTTCCAGTCCGTCGACAACCCGGCCAACGCCGAGTTCATCAAGACCTGGAAGGCCTACACCAAGAACGACAAGCGCGTGACCAACGACCCGATGGAAGCGCACTACATCGGCTTCAACATGTGGCTGAAGGCCGTCGAGAAGGCCGGCACCACCGACACCGACGCCGTGCTCGACGCGATGATCGGCGTCTCGGTCCCGAACCTCTCGGGCGGCTACTCGACCATGATGCCGAACCACCACATCACCAAGCCGGTGCTGATCGGCGAAATCCAGGCCGACGGCCAGTTCGAGACCGTCTGGGAGACCCCCGGCCTCGTGGTCGGCGACGAGTGGTCGGACTATTTGGCCGACTCGAAGGACCTGATCTCCGACTGGCGCGCACCGATGTCGTGCGGCAACTTCAACGTCGCCACCGGCAAGTGCGGCGGCAAGGGCTCCTGATCCGCCTGATCGATCGGTCGGCCACGCGGGATTTTCCCTCGCGGCCGGCCGGATGCGTCCCGTCATTCTCCGGTGGCGGGATGCATCCGGGCTTTCGCTGCCTGCCCCGTCTCGTGGGGAGATTGCTGCGGCGGGTCCGGAATGCCGGGGCAACCTTCGGGCGCCTGTACTCGTCGCATCCACAATTGCGGCGTGACCCTGCACTGCACATGCCGGCCCCGGAAGCGGTAAGGCCCGGCCTGGCAAGGATGATCTCATGTTGACGCGGCTAGCCTATCGATCGTTCCAGTCCCTGCTGGTGACCTTCTGCCTCCTGATCACCGTATTTGCGACCGACCTGAGGGCGCAAGACGATCTCCGCGCGATGGTCGACGCCTTGGGCGAAGGCAGCTTTGCAAAGACCGTCGAGCAGGTGGAGGCACTGGCGAGGACCGGCGATCCGAAGATCGTCCCCGCGCTGGAGGCGCTGGCCGCAGGCGACCTCTACCAGCGCAATTCCGACAAGCAGGTCTTCCTGACGAGGACGGCCGGCGGCACACTGACCCTCGTGGATCCTCTCACCGGCGAGGAGGTCGGCACCGAAGCCGCAAGCGCGCTGACCAAGATCCGCGTCAACAACAGCCTCCGCCGCGCGGTCCGCACCGCGCTCGGCGGCCTGACGCTGATGAGCCCCGACGCCGGCGTTCGCCTGCAGGCGGCGCAGACCATGCTGCGCTCGCCTTCCGCCGATGCGCTCGAGCAGGTCGAGACGGCGCTCGCGGCCGAAACGAATGCCAACGTAAAACCGGTACTGGAGCGCGCCCGCGCCGCGGCGCTGCTGGTCTCTGACCGGCCGGACGACGAGAAGAAGGCGGCCGTCGCGGTCATCGGCAATGCCGGCGGACAGGACGCCCTGTCGCTGCTGTCGGCAGCCCTTGCCTCCGCCGACGACAATCTCCGGCCCGACATTGAGGCCGCGATTTCAAGCATCAAGGAGCGGCAGGCGCTGTGGAGCGTGGGGCAGAACGTCTGGTATGGCCTGTCCCTCGGCTCCGTGCTGCTTCTGGCCGCGATCGGGCTTGCCATCACCTTCGGCGTCATGGGCATCATCAACATGGCGCATGGCGAGATGGTCATGCTTGGGGCTTACACCACCTTCGTCGTGCAGGAGGTGATCCGCACCTCGTTTCCCGGCCTGTTCGACTGGTCGCTCGCCATCGCGCTGCCGCTGGCCTTCCTCGTCACCGGCGCGGTCGGGCTGGCGATCGAGCGCGGCGTCATCCGCTTCCTCTACGGCCGGCCGCTCGAGACGCTGCTGGCCACCTGGGGCATCTCGCTGATCCTGCAGCAGGCGGTGCGCTCGATCTTCGGCCCGACCAACCGCGAAGTGGGCAACCCGTCCTGGATGTCCGGCGCCTTCGAGCTGGGCGGTCTGACGGTCACCTGGAATCGCCTCTGGATCATTGTCTTCGCGCTCGCCGTCTTCACGGCACTGCTGTTCCTCCTGAAAAAGACGCCGATGGGCCTGCAGATGCGGGCAGTGACGCAGAACCGCCGCATGGCCTCGTCGATGGGCATCAGGACGCCCTGGGTCGACGCGCTCACCTTCGCGCTCGGCTCCGGCATCGCCGGCATCGCAGGCGTAGCACTTTCGCAGATCGACAACGTCTCGCCGAACCTCGGCCAGGGCTACATCATCGACAGCTTCATGGTCGTGGTCTTCGGCGGGGTCGGCAATCTCTGGGGCACGCTGGTCGGCGCGTTCACGCTCGGCATCCTCAACAAGTTCCTCGAACCCTATGCGGGTGCGGTGCTCGGCAAGATCCTCGTCCTCGTGCTGATCATCCTCTTCATCCAGAAGCGGCCGCGCGGGCTGTTCGCACTCAAGGGCAGGGCGGTGGAAGCATGATCACCTCGTTTCTCCTCAAATCCTTCGATCGCACCGTCATCGTTGCCGTCGGCATCATCCTCGGGCTCGGCCTGCTGATCCCGGCACTGAACCTCTTGACGGCGCCGGACCACCCGCTGCACGTGCCGACCTACCTGGTCTCGCTGTTCGGCAAGTACCTGACCTATGCGCTGCTGGCGCTCGCACTCGACCTCGTCTGGGGCTTTTGCGGGATCCTGTCGCTCGGCCACGCCGCCTTCTTCGCGCTCGGTGGCTATGCCATGGGCATGTACCTGATGCGCCAGATCGGCGCGCGCGGCTCCTACGGCAACCCGCTTCTGCCGGACTTCATGGTCTTCCTCAACTGGAAGGAGCTGCCCTGGTTCTGGTACGGCTTCGACATGTTCTGGTTCGCAGCGCTGATGGTGGTGCTGGTGCCGGGCCTGCTCGCCTTCGTCTTCGGTTGGTTCGCATTTCGCTCGCGCGTCAACGGCGTCTATCTCTCGATCATCACCCAGGCGATGACGTTTGCGCTGCTGCTCGCCTTCTTCCGCAACGACATGGGCTTCGGCGGCAACAACGGCCTGACCGACTTCAAGGACATCCTCGGCTTCAATATCCAGGCCGACGGCACGCGCGCAGCCCTGTTTGCCGCCTCCGCCGTGGCACTCGCAGCCGCCCTGGTGATGACATCCGGTATGGTGCGCTCGAAATACGGCAAGATCCTCGTCGGCGTGCGCGACGCCGAAAGCCGCACCCGCTTCCTCGGTTACCGCGTCGAGCACTTCAAGCTCTTCGCCTTCACCGTCTCGGCGATGATGGCGGGCGTGGCCGGCGCGCTCTACGTGCCGCAGGTCGGCATCATCAACCCCGGCGAGTTCGAGCCTGGCAATTCGATCGAGGTGGTCATCTGGACAGCGGTCGGCGGGCGGGGCACGCTGATCGGCCCGATCATCGGCGCGATCCTCGTCAACGGCGGCAAGAGCATCTTCACCGCCGCCTTCCCGGAATTCTGGCTGTTCGCGCTCGGCGGCCTGTTCGTCCTCGTCACGCTGTTCTTGCCCAGGGGCATCGTCGGCACGGCCCAGGCCTGGCGGGCGAAGCGCAAGGAATATCGCAAGGCGGCCGACGACGAGGCGGTAAAGGGCATGGCCGCGGCAGAGCCGCTGGCGGCGGAGTAAGCACCATGAACGACAAGAAACCGACAAGCCTGCTCTATCTAGACGGCGTCTCAGTCTCCTTCGACGGCTTCAAGGCGCTGAACTCGCTCTCCTTCGTCATCGAGCCCGGCGAACTGCGCGCCATCATCGGCCCGAACGGCGCCGGCAAGACGACGATGATGGACATCATCACCGGCAAGACCCGGCCCGATTCAGGCGATGTGTTCTTCAAGGGCGATATCGACCTGACCAGGCGCGACGAGGCGGAGATCGCCCAGCTCGGGATCGGGCGGAAGTTCCAGAAGCCGACAGTGTTCGAGAGCCACACCGTCTGGGACAATCTGGAGCTGGCGCTGAACCGCAGGCGCGGCGTCTTCGCGGCCCTGTTCTACAGGATGACGGCGGAGGACGAGGCCCGTATCGAGGAGATCCTGTCCACGGTACGCCTGTCGAACCGTCGCAACGACCTTGCCGCCAGCCTCAGCCACGGGCAGAAGCAGTGGCTGGAGATCGGCATGCTTCTGGCGCAGGAGCCGGAACTGCTTCTGGTCGACGAGCCCGTCGCCGGCATGACGGATGCCGAAACGGCAGAAACGGCGCTCCTGCTGAAGGAGATCGCCAGGACCCGTTCGGTCGTCGTCGTCGAGCACGACATGGGCTTCATCCGCGAACTCGGCGTCAAGGTGACGTGCCTTGCCGAAGGTTCGGTACTGGCCGAAGGCTCGATCGACTTCGTCAGCGCGGACCAGAAGGTCATAGAGAACTATCTGGGGAGATGAGGATTCCGGGACACGAACTTCCTTCACCCTGACCCTCTCCCGCCGCACTCGGGAGAGGGGACAGACAAAGGGTACCGCCGGCGTTGCGTAATCGGCGGTGCGGCACCGGGCCTTCTCCCCGTTCGCGGGGAGAAGGTGCCGGCAGGCGGATGAGGGGCAGATGTGCCTCCGCGACGGCCATATCGAGGAACGAGAATGCTGACAGTCGAAAAAGCCAGTCTCCACTACGGCGCCGCCCATGCGCTGCGCGGCATCTCGCTTTCGGCCGAGATGGGCAGGATCACCTGCGTGCTCGGCCGCAACGGCGTCGGCAAGTCGAGCCTGCTTCGCGCCGTGACCGGCCAGCACCCGCTCTCCTCCGGCACGGTCAGCTTCAACGGCGTGGCCCTCGACGGCATGGCGCCCTATAACCGCGCCAAGCAGGGCATTGGCTATGTGCCTCAGGGTCGGGAGATCTTCCCGCTGCTGACGGTGAAGGAAAACCTCGAAAGCGGCTATGCCCCGCTGAGACGGGCGGATCGATCGATCCCCGATGACATTTTCAGCCTGTTTCCGGTGCTGCAGACCATGCTCGGCCGCCGCGGCGGTGACCTCTCCGGCGGTCAGCAGCAGCAACTGGCGATCGGCCGGGCGCTGGTGACGCGGCCGAAGATCCTGGTGCTGGACGAGCCGACCGAAGGCATCCAGCCGTCGATCATCAAGGACATCGGCCGGGCGATCAAATACCTGCGCGATTCCACCGGGATGGCAATTCTGCTTGTGGAACAATATCTTGATTTCTGCCGGGAGCTTGCGGATCATGTCTACATCATGGATCGTGGCGAGATCGTGCACGAGGGACCGGCCGAGACGCTGGATACGCCCGAGGCGCGACGGCACCTGACGGTCTGACGGCTCGCTTATCGATATGTTCGCCGCGACAGCCACCATCTTCGAGGCCGCACGCTGCAGCCGGAGAACCGACGTGACGATGCAAGCTTCGATTGCCCCCCAGCGCGCCCGCGGGGCGGGGCGTCTTTCGACCAAGGCCCGCGACGGGCGCACCCGCCTCGACACGTTCTACCAGGAAGGCTGCGCCAAGATCCGGCTGCCCGAGACCTTCGATGCGGGGATGGAAGCGGTGCTGATCAACACCTCCGGCGGGCTTACGGGCGGCGACGTCGTCGACTGGTCGTTCGAGGCGGGTGAGGCGACGCAACTGACGCTGACGACGCAGGCTTGCGAAAAGATCTACAAGGCCGCCGCGGGTACCGCCTCGGTCGGCACGCGCATTATGGTCGGCGCCGGCGCGCGCGTGGACTGGCTGCCGCAGGAGACGATCTTGTTCGATCGCGCCTCGCTGACCCGGACGCTGACGGTGGATCTCGCGCCGGATGCCGAATTCGTCGGGGTCGAGGCGGTGATTCTCGGCCGCAGGGCGATGGGGGAGACGATGGCGAACGGCCTCTTCCGCGACCGCTGGCGGATCCGGCGCGCCGGCCGGCTGATCCATGCGGAGGAAGCGCTGTTGTCCGGCGCCATTGCAGATCAGGTCTCGCAGCCTGCGGTCCTTGGCGGGGCAGGGGCCTTTGCCACGCTCCTCTATTGCGGCGGGCGGGCGGAGGCGATGCTCGCGGGAACCCGCGCGCTGCTCGGCGAGGCGCTCGCCGGCGCAAGCCATTGGCAGGACAAGCTCGTGGCGCGCGTGACCGCCGCCGACGGCTTCGCGCTGCGAAAAACCCTCATCCCGGTCATTTCGCACTTGCGCAACGGCGCCAGCCTGCCGAAAGTCTGGACTCTGTAAGATGAAACGGACGAGCAATCCATGAACCTGACCCCCCGCGAAAAAGACAAGCTGCTGATCTCCATGGCGGCCATCGTCGCACGCCGGCGCCTGGAGCGCGGCGTGAAACTCAACCATCCCGAGGCGATCGCGCTGATCACCGACTTCGTGGTGGAAGGCGCGCGCGACGGCCGCTCGGTCGCCGACCTGATGGCGGCCGGCGCCCATGTCATCGGCCGCGCACAGGTGATGGAGGGCGTGGCCGAGATGATCCACGACATCCAGGTCGAGGCGACCTTCCCGGACGGCACCAAGCTCGTGACCGTCCACGAACCGATCAGGTGAGCCCATGCTGGACCTTCGTCCCAACTGCGAATGCTGCGATCGCGACCTCGCCCCCGACAGCCGGGAGGCGATGATCTGCACCTTCGAGTGCACCTTCTGCACAGACTGCGCCGGCGGGGCGCTTGCGGGCGTCTGCCCGAACTGCGGTGGCGAACTCGTCCGCCGTCCGGTCCGGCCGGCGGCGATGCTTACGAAACACCCCGCCTCGACGAAACGCGTGCTGAAGGCCGAGGGCTGCGGCCCCGCCAGGGCAGCCTAGGAGAAAGCCGATGATCCCCGGTGAAGTCATTGCCGCAAGCGGCGACATCGAACTCAATGCCGGCCTGCCGGTCACGGAGCTGGACGTCTCCAACACCGGCGACCGGCCGATCCAGGTCGGTAGCCACTATCACTTCTACGAGACCAATGCCGGCCTCGTCTTCGACCGCGAGACGGCCCGGGGCCTGCGGCTCGACATTCCGGCCGGGACGGCGGTGCGCTTCGAGCCGGGCCAGACCCGCACGGTGCGGCTGATCCCCTTTGCCGGCAAGCGCGAGATCTACGGTTTCCGCCAACAGGTCATGGGAGGACTCTGACATGGGAATTGCACACTACCGCGGCAGCTGCCAGTGCGGCGCTGTTTCTTTCGAGGCCGATGTCGATCTCGACCAGACGATCGTCTGCAACTGCTCGCGCTGCCAGCGCCTCGGCTCGGTGCTGGCCTTCGCCCCGCGCGACGCCTTCACGCTGAAATCGGGCGAGGGGAACCTGTCGGAATATCGCTTCAACACCAGAACGCTCCGTCATCTCTTCTGCAAGACCTGTGGAATCCAGGGCTTCTCCTTTGGCGAGAAGCCGGACGGCACGTCGATGGTCGCCGTCAACGTCAATTGCCTGGAGGGCGTGAACCCCCGCGCACTGTCGTCGCACGCCCATGACGGCGCATCGGCGTGAGCGCCGCATGAAAGGGGGAAGGCGATGATGAAGGCTGGAATTCTGACGATGCTGTGCGGCTGCGTCCTGCTGATGGACGCCCCCGCCTCGGGCGAGGACGCGCATCACGTCGATTGCAAGAATGCCGAGACGCAGATGGATATGAATGCCTGCGCGGCTGGCGACTTCGAGAAGGCGGACAAGGCCCTGAACGCGCGGTGGCTGGCGACGAAGAAGGCCGCGGCCGCATGGGACCATCGTGTCGGCTCGGCGGAACAGCCGCGCGGCGCGGAGGAGCGCCTGCTGAAGGCTCAGCGCGCCTGGCTCGCCTATCGCGACAGCCAGTGCGCGGCGGTGGGCTTCACCGTCGAGGGCGGATCGATGCAGCCGATGGTCGTCTCCGGCTGCCTCGCAGACCTGACCCGCAAGCGGACCGAAGAACTCGGGACGCTTTCGGACAGCTTCGTGAACTGAGGGCCGGGGCTGGATGGGGCGGCGCATCGTGATCGTGGGAAACGGGCAGGTGGCGGCGGGAGCGGCCGCGACCATCGATGCCGCCGATTTCGTCGTCCGTTTCAACCTCAGCCGCAACACCGGGCAGTCGGGCACCCGCACCGATGCCGTCGCCGTCTGCAACACGGGACGGCCGGCAAACGAAATGCTGGATGGCCCCGAATGGCGCGAGAGCGCCCCCGTCAGGGCCAGCCGCGAGATTTGGTCCGTGCGCGACCCTGAAAAATTCGCAGGCTTGCGGCCGCAATTGGCCATAAGCCATCCCGAACTCGACGATTTCTGCGACGATCGCACCGAGGGCTTTGCCCGGTTCGCCGCCGAAAGCGGCAAGCTGCACCGGATCATTCCCGCAGCCGTGCACGAGGCTGCCGATACCGCGCTGGCTGCACTGGGCGCGGGATCCTACGTGGTGCCGAGCAGCGGCCTGGTCACGCTCTTTCATGTCCTCTCCGCACCCGAGCATTCCGGGTCGGATATCTTCCTGACCGGCTTCAGCCACGAGGGCTGGGACGGCCATCCCTTTGCCGCCGAGCGCCGCCTCGTCGCCGGCCTTGCCGCCGAGGGGCGCCTGCACCTCCTGGCCTCGCCCTCCGCCCCCTCCCAAGGAACCTGATCCATGTCCTACAAGATGTCCCGCGCGTCTTACGCCTCCATGTTCGGTCCGACCACGGGCGACAGGGTGCGCCTGGCCGATACCGAGCTCTTCATCGAGGTGGAGAAGGACTTCACCACCTACGGCGACGAGGTGAAGTTCGGCGGCGGCAAGGTCATCCGCGACGGCATGGGCCAGAGCCAGGCGACGCGCGGCGAAGGCGCGGTCGATACCGTCATCACCAACGCGCTGATCGTCGACCACACCGGCATCTACAAGGCCGACGTCGGCCTCAAGAACGGCCGCATCCACGCGATCGGCAAGGCCGGCAACCCGGATACCCAGCCCGGCGTCACCATCATCGTCGGTCCCTCCACCGAGGCGATTGCCGGCGAAGGCAAGATCCTGACGGCCGGCGGCATGGATGCGCATATCCACTTCATCTGCCCCCAGCAGATCGAGGAAGCGCTGATGAGCGGCATCACGACCATGCTCGGCGGCGGCTCCGGACCCGCGCACGGCACGCTCGCCACCACCTGCACCGGCGCCTGGCATATCGAGCGGATGATCGAGAGCTTCGACGCCTTCCCGATGAACCTCGCGCTCGCCGGCAAGGGCAACGCCTCGCTGCCTGCGCCGCTGGAGGAGATGATCCTCGCCGGTGCCTCGTCGCTGAAGCTGCACGAGGACTGGGGCACGACGCCGGCGGCGATCGACAACTGCCTTACCGTTGCTGATGCCTTCGACGTGCAGGTGATGATCCACACCGATACGCTGAACGAGAGTGGCTTCGTCGAGGATACGGTCGCCGCCATCAGGGGGCGCACCATCCATGCCTTCCACACCGAAGGCGCGGGCGGCGGCCATGCGCCCGACATCATCAAGGTCTGCGGCCATCCGAACGTGATCCCGTCCTCGACCAACCCGACGCGGCCTTACACGGTCAACACGCTCGCAGAGCATCTCGACATGCTGATGGTCTGCCACCACCTGTCGCCGTCGATCCCCGAGGACATCGCCTTTGCCGAAAGCCGCATCCGCAAGGAGACGATTGCAGCGGAGGACATCCTGCACGACATCGGCGCGTTTTCGATCATCTCATCCGACAGCCAGGCCATGGGCCGCGTCGGCGAGGTGGCGATCCGCACCTGGCAGACGGCCGACAAGATGAAGCGCCAGCGCGGCAAGCTGAAGGAAGAGACTGGCGACAACGACAATTTCCGCGTCCGCCGCTACATTGCCAAGTACACGATCAACCCGGCGATCGCCCATGGCATCTCCCATGAGATCGGCTCGATCGAGGTGGGAAAGCGCGCCGACCTCGTTTTGTGGAACCCGGCCTTCTTCGGCGTCAAGCCGGACATGGTGCTGCTCGGCGGCTCGATCGCGGCTGCCCCGATGGGCGATCCGAACGCCTCGATCCCGACGCCGCAGCCGATGCACTACCGGCCGATGTTCGCAGCCTACGGCAAGCTGCGCACCAGTTCCTCGGTCACCTTCGTCTCTCAGGCCTCGCTCGACGGCGGGCTGGCCCTGCGCCTCGGCGTCGACAAGAAGCTGGTGGCGGTGAAGAACGTCCGCGGTGGCATTTCCAAGGCCTCGATGATCCACAACTCGGCGACCCCGCACGTCGAGGTCGATCCGGAGACCTACGAGGTGCGCGCCGACGGTGAACTGCTGACCTGCGAGCCGGCGACGGTGCTGCCGATGGCGCAGCGCTATTTCCTGTTTTGAGGCGGTTCGCGCTCACGGCCGGCGACGGCGGCGCCGTGGGGCCAGAGCAGGGTAGTCGCATATGAATGAATACCCCTCCCCACCCGGCCGCTCCTCCGGAGTTCCATTTGGGCAGACGGGTGCCGCGGGTCTTCTCCCCCCTTGTGGGGGAGATGGCCGGCAGGCCAGAGGGGGACTTGCCATAGGCGATTGCCCGAGACCAGTCCGCCGGCCTCTGGAAACTGCGTCCGCCGGCGCGTAACCTACCCCGACCATTTCAATTGACCGGAGACTTCCATGCAGCACGTCCATTCCTATCGCCCGGCCGGCGAGGTGTCCGATCCGCCGGTGGACACCGTCACCTTGCCCTCCCACCTGCGCCATCTGCGCCGCAAGGTCCTGCACCTGTCCAACGGCGACATGGTGATGCTCGACCTCAAGGAGGCGGTGCTGTTCCATCACGGCGACCGGCTGGTGCTCGACAACGGCGACACGGTCGAAATCCATGCGGCCCCCGAGAAACTCTTCGCGATCAAGGGGCTGGGTACGCTGCATCTCATCGAGCTCGCCTGGCACCTCGGCAACCGGCATCTGTCGGCGCAGATCGAGGAAACGCGCATCCTCGTGCCGCGCGACCATGTCATCCGGGGCATGCTGGAAGGGCTCGGCGCGACGGTGGAGGAAGTCGAGGAACCGTTCCAGCCGGCGCGCGGGGCCTATCACGCGCATGGCGGCCACGATCACGGTCACGGACAGGGGCACGGCCACGATCATCACCATCCCGCCCATGATTGATCCT
Source organism: Mycoplana azooxidifex (assembly GCF_014196765.1). Taxonomy (GTDB): domain Bacteria; phylum Pseudomonadota; class Alphaproteobacteria; order Rhizobiales; family Rhizobiaceae; genus Mycoplana; species Mycoplana azooxidifex. Next base: position 294,752 of record NZ_JACIEE010000006.1, on the reverse strand, counting down.
CGATGAGTGGGGGGCTCGATACCCGGGCGCTGCTGCGGCTGATGGCCTGGCTGTCGCCGGCCTTCCCGATCGGCGGCTTTGCCTGGTCCGGCGGGCTGGAACGGGCGGTGCACGACGGGCAGGTGGAAGATGCCGCCGGCCTGTCGGGCTGGCTGTCGACACTCTTGCGGCATGGCTCGCTCTGGAACGACGCGGTGCTGTTTGCGGGAGCCTGGCGCGCATTCGACAACGGCGCGGCCTTGCGGGAGGTCGCGGAGCTGGGGCTGGCCATGGCCGGCTCGGCGGAGCGGCATGCCGAAACCCTGTCGCTGGGCAGGGCGTTCGTTACGGCTGCTTCGGCCTGGCCGGATCCGGTGTTCGATCGCCTGCCGGGCGAGGTGGGCTTTCCCGTCGCCGTGGGTGCGGTGGCGGCCGCCCATGGCGTACCGGTGGAAGATGCGCTGGCCGCCTACCTGCACGCCACGATCTCGCAATCCGTCTCGGCCGGCATCCGGCTCGGCGTCTGCGGGCAGGCGGAAGGGGTGGCCATCCTCGCCGCCCTCGAAGGCATGGTGGCCGGGACGGCGCATCGCGCCGGCCGGTCCACGCTCGACGATCTCGGCGGCGCGGCGATCCGCACGGACATCGCCTCGCTCAGGCACGAAACACAGACTTCGCGGCTTTTCCGCTCCTGAGAGCGGGTCTAGAGCATGTCTCCCGAAAGTGGGAACCGGTTTCGGGATAAAGACATGCGTTAAAACAAAGGCCTAAAGCGCCAAAAGCGAATCCGAAGGATCGCGACGCGCTTTAAGCTGCGCTTCGACCATGGAAAGGGACAGCAAATGAAATCGGCAAACGGCCCGTTGCGCGTCGGCATCGGCGGCCCCGTCGGCTCGGGCAAGACGGCATTGACCGAAAAACTCTGCAAGGCGATGCGCGAGCGCTATTCGGTCGCCGTCGTCACCAACGACATCTACACACGCGAGGATGCCGAGGCGCTCGTGCGCATGCAGGCGCTGTCGTCGGACCGCATCATCGGCGTGGAGACCGGCGGCTGCCCGCACACGGCGATCCGCGAGGATGCGACCATCAACCTGCAGGCGATCGCCGACCTCAACCGGAAATTTCCCGATCTCGACGTCGTCTTCATCGAATCGGGCGGGGACAACCTGGCGGCGACCTTTTCGCCGGATCTTGCCGATATCACCATCTACGTCATCTCCACCTGCCAGGGCGAGGAGATCCCGCGCAAGGGCGGCCCGGGCATCACCCGCTCCGACCTACTGGTGATCAACAAGAAGGACCTCGCCCCCCATGTCGGCGCCGACCTCGACGTGATGGACCGCGACGCCACCCGCATGCGCGAAGCCAAGCCCTTCGTCTTCACCGACATGAAGCGCGGCGAGGGGATCGACCGCATCGTCGACTTCCTGACGATCGAGGGCGGCCTGGCCTGAACCACCGGGCCTGGATCGGTAAGCAAGTGCCGGTCGCGCTCCTACTCGTGATCCACGACCAGCCGGTAGCCGACGCCGGCTTCCGTCCGAACGATCGCGGGCTGTGTCGGGTCGCGCTCGATCTTCTGCCGCAACTGGCCGATGAAGACGCGCAGGTAATGCAGGTCTTCGGTATGGGCGGGTCCCCAGACCGAGGTCAGCAGCGTGCGGTGGGTGACGACACGGCCGGCGTGGCGCCCCAGCAGGGTGAGAAGGTCATATTCCTTCGGCGTCAGGTGGATGGCCTCGTCGTCGCGCGTCACCAGCCGGTGCACGGTGTCGATCGTAAGCCCGTCCGCCAGGATGAAGGGCGCCTGCACCTCGTTTCGGCTACGGCGGCGCAGCGCGTTGCGGATGCGGGCGGTCAGTTCGCCGATGCCGAAGGGCTTTTCGACATAGTCGTCTGCACCGAGGTCGAGGGCTGCGATCTTCTCGCTCTCGCGGTCGCGGGCAGACAGGATCACGATGGGGATCTCCGACCAGCCGCGCAGGCTGGCGATGATGTCCTTGCCGTCCATGTCGGGCAGGCCGAGGTCCAGCACCATCAGGTCGGGGGCCTGCGTCGCGACGGCCTTGAGCGCCTCGGCGCCCGTGGCGGCCTCGACCACGTCGTAGCCCGCGGCCATCAGCGCCGGTTTCAGGAAACGCTGGATCTGCGGCTCGTCGTCGACGACCAGAATGCGCGCGAGCGTCATGATGTCTTCTGCACCTTTCCCTGATCGACTGCGGGGAACCGCATGACGATGCGCGTGCCCTTCTTCCTGACCGCCGGACTTTCGGCATGGATCCGGCCCCCCATCGCCTCGACGAACCCGCGAGCGATGGACAAGCCTAGGCCGGTTCCTGGCGCGCGCCCGTCGGGCCTGCCCCGGCGATAGAACTTCTCGAAGATCCGTTCGAGGTCTTCGGCCGGTATCCCCTTGCCGAGGTCGGTCACGGATATCAGCACGTCCTGGCCGTCGCGCCGCGCGTAGACGTTGATCGGTTCGCTGCCGCCATATTTGACCGCGTTGTCGAGCAGGTTGAACACCACCTGGCCGAACAGGACGCTGTCGCCCTCGATCAGCGGCAGGTCGGCTGCAATCCCGGTCTCGATGAGGCGGCCGCCGGCATGCTTGCGTGTCCGCTCGACGGCCGACTGGATGGCGTCCGCCACATCCACCCAGTCGTGCTTCGGCTTCAGCGTGCCCGCCTCGATCCGGGTCATGTCCAGGAGGTTGGCGACGAAACGACTCATGCGGCCGCTTTCCTCCTCGATCGACTGCAGGAGGTCGTCGCGGCTCTCCGGGCTCATCCGGTCCCCCAGCTGGCGCAGGCTGGTGACGGCGCCGGTGATCGTCGCAAGCGGTGTCCTGAGATCGTGGGAAATGGAGGACAGCAGTGCCTCGCGGTAGCGCTCGCCCTCGAGCTTTGCGGCCTGCAGCACGCTTTCTTCGGCAAGCCGCGAGCGGTCGAGCGCGATCGCCGTCTGGTCGAGGATGGCGGCGAGCGCGCGCTCGGCATTGATGTCCAGCGGCTCGCCCGTCTGCTCGATCCCGCAGACGCCGAGGGCGGCATGTGGCCCGAGCAGCGGGCGAAACTCGAAGCGACTGTTCGGCAGGGTGCCCGTGCCATGCCCGGCCGGTTCGCGCTTGTCCTGCGCCCAGCGGGCCGCCGTCAGGTCGGTGACGTCGAGCTCGGTGTCCGGCGGCCAGGCCACGGCGATGCGCAGGTCGTCACCTTCCGGCAGGAGCAGAACGATGTTGCGCCGGAGGCTTGCCTGGAGTTGCGAGGCGGCGAGCCAGATGGCGTCGTCGGTCTTCGCCGCACCAGAAAGTTTGCGCGAGAAATCGTGCAGCGATTGCAGCGCCGTCGCCCTGACGCGGGCCACCTCCGCCTGTTCGCGGATCCGCGAGGCGAAGCCGCCGGCGACCATGGCGACCACCAGGAACGCCAGCAGCGCAAAGACGCCGTGCGGCGTCGAGATGGCGAAGTTGTGCAGCGGATCGATGAAGAAGAAATTGTAGGCGACCGTAGACAGCAGCGCCGCCAGGAACGCAGACAGGTAGCCGCCGGTGACGGCCGCACCGAGGACCGCCAGCAGGAACAGCAGCGAGATATTCGGCAGGTTGACGAAGGCGGCGATCATCTTGCCGATCACGGTCGTCGCTGCGACGAAGCCGACCGCGATGGCAGCCGACATCCGGACGGTCGCCAGGCTGACCGTCGATGGCCGCAACCGCTTCGGTCGCTCTTCGGCGGCCCGCTCCGGCGTGACCATGTAGACCCCGATCCCGGCCGCGCGGCGCGCCAGGGCATGGGGCAGCGACCGGAACAGCAGCCTTGCGATCCCACTGCGCCATTTGGCCCCGATGACGATCTGGGTGGCGTGCTCGCGGCGGGCCAGCTTGAGAATCTCTTCGACGAAATCGTTACCGACGATGCGCCGCGTCTCGGCCCCGAGCTGCTCGGCCAGCCTGAAAAGCGCATCGATCCGCTGCAGGCGCGCGGACGTCTCCACCTCGCGGTCGGCGCGCTCGATCGACACGACGATCCAGGCCGCGTTCAGCCCCGAGGCCAGCCGGCTGGCGACCCGGACGACCTTTTCCGACAGATCGTCCGGCCCGACGCAGACGATCAGGCGTTCCCCTGTCGCCCATGGCCCCTCGATCGCGTTCTGCTTGAGGTAGTCGACCATCTGGTCGTCGACCCGATCCGCGGTGCGTCGCAGCGCCAGTTCGCGCAGGGCCGTCAGGTTTCCGAGCCGGAAGAACCGGTCGACGGCGCGGCTGGCGCTTTCGGGCAGGTAGACCTTGCCCTCCTTCAGCCGCTCGATCAGTTCGCTCGGCGGCAGGTCGACGAGCAGTACCTCGTCGGCACGCTTGAGGACCAGGTCCGGCACCCGTTCGCGCACCGTCACGCCGGTGATCTGGGCGACCAGATCGGCGAGGCTTTCCAGGTGCTGGATGTTCAGCGCGGTCCAGACGTCGATGCCGGCGTCGATCAGTTCGCCGATATCCTGGTAGCGCTTGGGATGGCGGCTGCCTTCGGGGTTGGAGTGGGCGAGCTCGTCGACCACGACGATGCGCGGCTTGCGGGCCAGCGCAGCATCGAGATCGAACTCCTCCAGCATCCGGCCGCGATGGGCGACGCGCGCCCGCGGCAGGACTTCCAGGCCGGTGAGGAGGGCGGCCGTCTCGTCGCGCCCATGCGCCTCCACGACGCCGATGACGATATCGACGCCGTCGGCCTTCAGCCGCCGCGCGCGCGACAGCATGGCATAGGTCTTGCCTACCCCGGGTGCGGCTCCCAGAAAAACGGTCAGCTTGCCCCGGCGATCCTTCTTCGCCAGGGCAAGTAGTGCGTCCGGATCGGGTCTGCGTTTGTCGTCGCGGTCGTCTTCCGCCATTCATTCTCTCACGTCTTCAGTGCATCGAGCGCCAGATTGAGCTGTAGCACATTCACGCGCGGTTCGCCGATCACGCCGAACCCGCGCCCCTCGATCTGCCGCTCGACGAGACCGCTCACGTCGCTCGCCGCCAGTCCCCGGGCCCTTGCTACACGAGACACCTGCGCGCGCGCAAACGCCGGCGAGATATGCGGATCGAGGCCGGAGCCGGACGTCGTTGCGGCATCGGCCGGGACGGGGGCTGCCGCCCCGGCCGCCTTCAGCTTCTCGATATCGAGGGCGACCCGGTCGCGCAACTTCGCAGACGTCGTGCCAAGGTTCGATCCCGACGAGGCGGAGGCGTTGTAGGGTTCCGGTCCGGTCGCAGACGGCCGCGGCCAGAAATAGCGCTCGGAGGTGAAGTTCTGCCCGATCAGGGCGGAACCGACGACGGCGCCGTCCCTTTCGACGAGGCTGCCGTTGGCGAGCGCCGGCAGGACGGTCTGGGCCAGGCCGTTGACCGCCAGCGGATAGGCGAGGCCGGTGAGCGCGGTCATGGCGACGACGAGGGTGATTGCGGGGCGAAGATGGTTCAGCATTTTTACACCAGTTGCAGGGCGCTGACGGCGACGTCGATGAGCTTGATGCCGGCAAAGGGCAGGACGAGGCCGCCGAGGCCATAGACGAGGAGGTTGCGGCGAAGCAGGGAGGCCGCACCGGACGGCCGGTAGGCGACGCCACGCAGCGCGAGCGGGATCAGCGCCACGATGATCAGGGCGTTGAAGATGACAGCCGAGAGGATGGCCGACTGCGGTGAGGCAAGCCCCATGATGTTGAGCGCATCGAGGGTCGGGTAGGTGGCGACGAACAGCGCCGGGATGATCGCGAAGTACTTGGCCACGTCATTGGCGATGGAGAAGGTCGTGAGCGAGCCGCGCGTCATCAGGAGCTGCTTGCCGATCTCCACGATCTCGATGAGCTTGGTGGGGCTCGAATCGAGATCCACCATGTTGGCGGCCTCGCGGGCGGCCTGGGTGCCGGTCTGCATGGCGACGCCGACATCGGCCTGGGCCAGCGCCGGCGCATCGTTGGTGCCGTCGCCGCACATGGCGATCAGCCGTCCGCCCTGCTGTTCGCGGCGGATAAAGGCGAGCTTGTCTTCCGGCGTGGCCTCGGCGAGATAGTCGTCGACGCCGGCTTCCGAGGCGATCGCAGCCGCGGTCACCGGATTGTCGCCGGTCACCATGACGGTGCGGATGCCCATGGCGCGGAGCGCGGCGAAGCGCTCCTTGATGCCGGGCTTGACGATGTCCTTGAGGTGGATCACGCCCAGCAGCGTCGTGCCGTCTGCCACCGCCAGCGGGGTGCCGCCGCTGCGGGCGATCGCATCCACGTCGCGGCGGAATTCGGAAGGTGCGGTGTCTTCCGTGCGGCCGGCGAAGCGCAGGATCGCGTCTACCGCGCCCTTCCTCAGCCGGCGCTTGCCCTGGTCCACGCCCGACAGCCGGGTCTCGGCGGCAAAGCCGATCACCGCGTCGAACTCCGCCTTCGGCATCGGGATTGCGAATTCGCCGGTGGCGAGGGCGACGATGGAGCGACCTTCCGGCGTCTCGTCGCTGAGGCTCGCCAGCAGTGCGGCCTCGGCGAGCTCCGACTGGGTTACGCCCGGCGCCGGCAGGAAGTCGCTGGCCATGCGGTTGCCGAAGGTGACGGTGCCGGTCTTGTCGAGCAGGAGCGTGTCGACGTCGCCTGCCGCCTCCACCGCGCGGCCAGAGGTGGCGATCACGTTGAAGCGCACGAGGCGATCCATGCCGGCGATGCCGATGGCCGAGAGCAGGCCGCCGATCGTGGTCGGAATGAGGGTGACGAGCAGCGCCGCCAGCACGGTCACCGAGAGCACCGTGCCGGAGTAGCCGGCAAGCCCCCAGATCGCGACGCAGACGAACAGGAAGATCAGCGTCAGGCCCGAAAGCAGGATCGACAGCGCGATCTCGTTCGGTGTCTTCTGGCGTTGCGCACCCTCGATCAGCGCGATCATTCGGTCGACGAAGGACGAGCCGGGGGCAACCGTGATCTTCACCTTGATCTCGTCGGACAGCACCTGCGTGCCGCCGGTCACGGCCGAACGGTCGCCGCCGGATTCGCGGATGACCGGCGCCGACTCCCCGGTAATGGCGCTTTCGTTGACCGAGGCGACGCCGTCGATCACCTCGCCGTCGCCGGGGATCAGTTCGCCGGCCGAGACCAGCACCACGTCACCGACCTTCAGCGTCGTCGCGGGGACGGTCTCCGTAGCGCCGCCGGCGGTGAGCCGGCGGGCCAGGAGTTCCGATTTGGTCTTCTTCAGGCTGTCGGCCTGCGCTCGCCCGCGGCCCTCCGCCACCGCTTCCGCAAAGGTGGCGAAGAGGACGGTGAACCAGAGCCAGGCGGCGATCTGGCCGGAGAAGATGGCGTCGGCCGTGCTGGTGGCGAGGTCGCGCAGGAAGAGCAGCGTCACGACAGCCGCCACGACCTCTGTGACGAAGATCACGGGATTGCGCAGCAGTTGCCGCGGATCGAGCTTGCGGAAGGCGTCGCGCGCTGCCGGAAGCAGGATTTGTGGGTCGAGAAGACCAGGTGCCTTGCGGTCTTTTGACATGGGGTGTTCCTTCAGAAGGTCTGGCCGGCGAGCATCGCCAGGTGTTCGACGATGGGGCCGAGGGCGAGTGCCGGGAAGAATTGCAGACCGCCGAGAATAAGGATGATGCCGAGCAAGAGCCCGACGAACAGCGGACCGTCGGTGGGGAAGGTGCCGGCGGAGGCGGGAACCTTGACCTTAGCCGCCAGCGATCCCGCGATCGCCATGACAGGAACGACATAGGCGAAGCGGCCGAGCAGCATGGCGATGCCGAGCGTGGTGTTGTACCAGGGCGTGTTGCCGGTCAGCCCGCCGAAGGCGGAGCCGTTGTTGCCGGCGGCCGAGGTATAGGCATAGAGGATTTCGGAAAGGCCGTGCGGGCCGGCCGTGCCGACGCTTGCCACAGCAATGGGCAGCATGGCGGAGACGGCGGTGAAGCCCAGGATCGCCAGCGGCAGGATCAGGATGGCGAGGATGGCAAATTTCATCTCGCGGCCCTCGATCTTCTTGCCGAGGAATTCCGGCGTGCGGCCGACCATGAGCCCGGCGACGAAGACGGACAGCAACGCGAAGACGAGCATGCCGTAGAGCCCCGAGCCGACGCCGCCCGGCAGCACTTCGCCGAGCTGCATCAGAAACATCGGCACCAGTCCGCCGAGGCCGGTGAACGAGCCGTGCATGCCGTTGACGCCGCCGTCCGAAAGCCCGGTGGTCACCGCCGCATAGAGGGCGGTCATCGCCTGGCCGAACCGGACTTCCTTGCCTTCCGTGTTGCCCTGAGCGGGATCGAGGCCGAGCGCCGTCAGGATGGTATTGCCCTGGCCTTCCGCCCAGTAGGTGGCGGCGACGCCGGCAACGAGCAGGATGGTGATCGCTGTGATCAGCGCCCAGCCCTGGCGGCGGTTGCCGACCATCTGGCCGAACGTGTAGACCATCGCCGCCGAGATCGACAGCATGGCGAAGATGTTGAGATAGTTGGAAAGCGCCGTCGGGTTTTCGAACGGATGGGCGGCATTGACGTTGAAGAAGCCGCCGCCATTGGTGCCGAGCTGCTTGATCGCTTCCTGCGAGGCGACGGGGCCAAGCGCGATGACCTGCTGGCCGCCCTCAAGCGTGGTCGCCGTCACCGACGCGTCGAGCGTCTGGGGCAGGCCCATGGCCACAAAGGCGAGCGCCACGACGAAGGAGATCGGCAACAGCACGTAGAGCGTGGCGCGCGTCATGTCGACCCAGAAGTTGCCGAGCGTTGCGACCCTGGAGCGCGCGAGCGCGCGGGTGAAGGCGATCGCAAGCGCCATGCCGGTCGCAGCCGACAGGAAGTTCTGGACGGTGAGGCCCGCCATCTGGCTGAAGTGGCTGAGCGTGCTCTCGCCGGCATAGTTCTGCCAGTTCGTGTTGGTGACGAAGGATACGGCCGTGTTGAAGGCGAGGTCCGGCGCCATGCCGGCAAAGCCCTGCGGGTTCAGCGGCAGATGGGCCTGCAGCCGCAGGATCGCGTAGAGCGCGACGAAGCCGGCGAGCGAGAAGACGAGCATGGCGACGGCATAGGAGAGCCAGCTCTGCTCCTTGTCCGGGCGGATGCCGCCGAGCCGGTAGAGGCCGGTCTCCAGGCCCCCGAGCACGGGCGAAAGAAGGGTGCGCTCGCCGGAAAAGACCCGCGCCATGTAGAGCCCGAGCGGCTTTATCACGACGAGCACGGCGAGAAAGAGGAGGCTGATCTGCAGCCACCCGATGAGTGTCATGGGAATTCTCCGGATAGATCAGAAGCGCTCGGGTCGCAGAAGCGTGACCACGAGATAGACTGCGAGCGCGATGGCGACAAAAAGGCCGAAAAGAGGCTCGATCATGCGGGCCTCACCTCACAGGCTGTCGAGGACGCGGGCGTAGACCGCGAGCGCCAGAAGCGTGCCGCAACCCAGCGCCATATAGATGATATCGGACATGTGCGTTCTCCTGTTGGTACAGGAGAAGCATTAGGGGATGGCGAGGTCAGGTTTCGATTGCGAAGACGCCGGTGGGGCGTAAGGAAAGGATAAAGGGGGCGGGACGGCGTCGCGCGGCCGGAGGATTGCGCGCGCTGCGAGCTAGCAGGCTGCCCCAGACTGTCCGCCGATAGTGTCCATGTCGAACGGTCGACCCAACCGTCTGGCGCCAGTTAGGAATGTGAATCGGGCAGGGGGAAACCTGCCGGTGACGACGAGAAACTTGTGTGACGGCCGCAATATGGGGAGAGCTCGCCGCCCGGCACCCGGGTCGGACAGGATTTTTATGGTGCCCCCAGCAAGACTCGAACTCGCGACCCCCTGATTACAAATCAGGTGCTCTACCAACTGAGCTATAAGGGCACTCTGCGACGGAGTTAGCATATTCCGCCGGGCTGTAAAGCGAAAAAGCGCGTCTCAGATGGTCCAGTCCGCCGTCGCCGGCGATTGCGGGATCACTTCCTTGCAGAGCTGGACGGTGCGGGGCAGGACCTCGGCGAGATGGTCGATGAGCGCGCGGACGGCGGGCAGCATGCCGTGTCGCGAGGTGAAGGCGGCGTGCATGCTCTGTTCGGGCGAACTCCATTCGGGCAGCACGGCCACGAGCACGCCGGCCCGAAAGCCGCGCTCGACGATGCTGTCGGGCAAAAGGCCGATGCCTACCCCCTCGATTGCGGCGCGCTCCAGCATGCCGAATTCCACGGCGGAGAGGATGGGGTTGTGGGCGATGTCGCAAACCTCGCCGGTCGTGTTCACGAGCGACCAGACGGCCCGCCCCGTATGCTCCTGTATGGCGAGCGTCGGCAGCTTCGAGAGGCTTTCCAGCGTGATCGGCCCGTGTGCGGCTACGAAGGACGGGCTCGCCGCCAGGAACTGGCGCGTGCTGGTGAACTTGCGGACGACGACCGACTGGTCGCCCTCGTAGCTCTCCCGCACCCTCAGCGCGACGTCGATCCGTTCCTCGATCAGATCGACCGGCCGATTGGTCATCACGACGGCAAGCCGGACCTGCGGATACCGCTTCAGAAAGGTCGGCAGGATGTGGGCCATCATGGGGGCGAAGCCCGGGGGCATGGAAAGGCGGATCGGCCCGGCCGGTTCCGACTTGGCGGCGGCGACGATCGTCTCCGCCTCGTCGACGCCCGCCAGGATCGTCTCGCAGCGTTCATAGAAGGTCTGTCCGATGTCGGTGACCCTGAGCTTACGGGTGGAGCGCTCGAGCAGGCGCACGCCGAGGCGGTCCTCAAGCTGTGCGACGCGCTTGGAGATCTTCGACTTCGGCACGCCGAGCGCGGTGGCGGCGGCGGTGAACCCCTTGTTCTTCACCACCGCGGCGAACAAGGCGAGATCGTTGAGGTCTTGCATGGCGGAACTCCAAAGCGCCTTCGATATCCTCTTATTGTTTCCCTCAGGAAACAGTCAATTGAATTTTGACCGGCTAATCCTTCGATTGTTTTCAGGACATATAGCTTTCACCGAAACTCATTTCAGAGGCACCACACAATGAACGTCCTCCACATCGACTCCGGCATCCTCGGCGACCACTCCGTCTCCCGCCGCCTGACCGCCGCGATCGCAGCCCAGGTCAAGGCCGATCATCCCGATGCGACGATCACCTATCGCGACCTCGTTGCCGACGCGCTTCCGCATCTGACCGGTGCGCACCTGATGGCCGCCAACGCCAAGCCGGAAGATGTCGACGCGACGGTGGCCGGCGACGTGGCGACGAGTGCCGTCGTGCTCGAGGAGTTCCTGGCTGCGGATACCGTCATCGTCGGCGCGCCGATGTATAACTTCTCGCTGCCGAGCCAGTTGAAGGCCTGGGTTGACCGCATCGCAGTCGCCGGCAAGACCTTCCGTTACGGCGAGAACGGTGCCGAAGGCCTCGCCAAGGGCAAGAAGGTCGTCGTCGTCTCCACGCGCGGCGGCCACTACAGCTCCGGCCCTGCAGCGATCATGGATCACCAGGAAAGCTACCTCACCGCCGTCTTCGGCTTCCTCGGCATCACCGACATCGAGTTCGTTCGCGCCGAAGGCCTGAACCTCAGCGACGTCTCCAAGGCGTCCGCGATCTCCGAGGCAGAGCGCAACATCACCGATCTCGGCAAGTTGAAGCTCGCAAGCTGAGCCGTCGTTCCTGATTGATCGCAAGCCCGCCGGGGTATGCCCCGGCGGGCTTTTTCTTGCTGTGAGCGGTGTCGCATGCGGCCGACCCGCGGCCTGTGTCGCGATCCGTGCTCGACACGTAGAAATATCGGTCTAGACTCTGCTGACATGCCAGGAAGCAGGCCAGGAACCAGGGGAGATCGCCGATGCGTCTCTTGTCTTGCATGCTGCTCGTCGCAGCCGTGCTGGTGGTACCGGATTGGGCCGCGGCCGGACCGCCCGACGCGCGTTGCACCTGCCGCAACCGCGATGGATCCAAGCACGCGCTCGGCGCGGTCGTCTGTCTCAATGTCGACGGACGCAAGTATCTCGCCCGATGCGAGATGGTGCTGAACGTCAGCAGTTGGCAGAAGGTGCAGGACGGCTGTCCGGTGGCGGCAACGGTCGGTCCGCTCGCTTCAACGCCCTACGAAGTACGGTGACCGCAGGACGCCTGCCTCGCCTTGGTCTGCTGGACCATGGCCGCCAGGCTCCTACCGGGCCAGATACTGGCGCGCGGCGTAGAGCGCGATGGCCGCCGCGTTGGAAACGTTCAGGGACTTGATCGCGCCGGGCATGTCGAGGCGGGCAAGCGCCTTGCAGGTCGTCCTGGTCTTCTGCCGCAAGCCCTTGCCCTCCGAGCCCAGCACCAGCGCCACCTTTTCGCCGGCCAGCGTCGCCTCGAAAGACTCAGGTCCCTCCGAATCGAGGCCTACCGAATGGAAGCCGTGCGAGTGCAGTTCCTCGAGCGCGTCTGCGAGGTTGGTGATCTGGATATAGGGAATGAGCTCGAGTGCGCCGGAGGCTGATTTCGCCAGCACGCCCGACTCGGTCGGCGAATGCCGCATGGTCGTGATCACGGCGCCGGCGCCGAAGGCGACGGCCGTACGCAGGATCGCCCCGACATTGTGCGGGTCCGTGACCTGGTCCAGCACCAGGATCAGCGGGCTCTCCTTCAGGGCGCCGAGCCTGCGCACGGGCAGGGGCCGCGTCTCCAGCATCACGCCCTGATGGATCGCATCCGCCCCGAGCACCTTGTCGATGTCGGACGGCAGCACGGTCTCGACCGGGTAGGGCAGGGTGGCCGGATCGGGCAGTTCCAGCCGCAGCGCGGCGTTCTTGGTGACCGACAGCCTGACGATCTGCCGCTCCGGATTGTCGAGTGCCGCGCGCACCGTGTGCAGCCCGTAGAGGAGCACCTGGTCGGGGGCGAGCGACGGCGCCTTCCAGTCCTCCGCCTGCCTGTGGCGGCGGTCGGTCTTCGGCGTCGGAATCTCGCCACGCTCGCGCTTCTGGTCGCGGTGCGCCCGGCGCAGCTTGGCGTAGTGGGTGTCCTTGGCGTTCTTGCCGCCTGCATCGTCCTTGCTCATGCTGCCTTATAGCGGCCGGCGCGAAATCCGCAAATCCAATGATCGCTGCGGCAGCGCCGGAGCCGTCATATTTTTCCCAACTTTTTCCAGAGCATCGTGTTGACAGGAAGAAACGGGCCGGTCATATACCCGGCGCAGATCGAAGGGGCGCCTCGCTCCGGCAGGAAACCGCTTCGTTCTGAAATGCTTGGTCGCTTGATCCCGACAGAAAAACGGAGGGATGCCCGAGTGGTTAAAGGGGACGGACTGTAAATCCGTTGGCTCAGCCTACGTTGGTTCAAATCCAACTCCCTCCACCATTCTGTTGGTACGGATCGAACGCCGCGGGTATAGCTCAATGGTAGAGCAGCAGCCTTCCAAGCTGAATACGCGGGTTCGATTCCCGCTACCCGCTCCAGCCTTTTCAACCACTTAGCTATACCGCTCGTCACTCGTGACAGCCGGCCGGATGACCAGTCAGCGACAGGCAATCCATTGCTGAAGCGAGACGGGGTTGTCGTGTCCCTTGCAGGACGGGAAATCCGTCAGCCGGCACCGCGCTCCGCCAGTGCTGCGGCCAGCGCCTTCGAGGCCGGCAGGCGCCGCTTTTGCATCTCCGCCTGGAGCCAGCCGAGATGCACCATGCGGATCTCTACCGGGACCTTATCGAGGCCGAGCCCGATGGCGGCTGCCAGCCGGTGCTTGCCCGAGGTGTGGCGGACGAGACGGCCGTCCTTGTCGATCGCAACGCCGATGTCGCGCTCGACGAAGTCCTGCCAGAACGACCGCGCCCGGCGCGGTTGCCGGCCGGTGTTGGTCGCGCGCTGGAAGCGGTTGCGCGGCAGGATGCCGGTGCGTTCGATATTGTCGATCAGGTCGGCATAGTAGCGGAAGTAGGCGTCGAGCTTGTCCACGGTATCGATCGTTTGGCCGTTGCGCCGCGGCGGCTTACCGTCGCCGATCTGGCGCAGATAAGTCCGATAGCGCCCGCCGTCGCGGAAGTTCTCCCGTGTCCGGCAGATCTCGACGATTTCCCGATGCGCAGGAGAGCGTTGGAGCAGCGGCAGCCGGTCCTGCCAGTCCCCGGCGTCGAGGAAGCTCTCGCCGATCCAGTGCCAGCCGTCGTCATCGACATATTTCTCGTCGAGCCGGTGCGTGAGGTTCCGCGGGTCGATTTCCAGGAACAGGCTTCCGCCGAAATAGGCTGCGGCCTGCCGCGGCGACACCGCCCGCCCGCCGTCCTGCGCCAGTTGCGCGACGGCCCGGTCGAACCGCTGCGGGAAGGCGAACCAAGCCGCGATCGACGGCAGGAAGAGATGCTCGAGCGCCTGCGCCACGAGCCCGGGACGGAGATGGCGGGTCGAAGGCGCGGACGCGACCGATGGCGAAAGAACTGATCCGGTCGTCTGACGCCCATCCTTGCCGGACCTGGGTGGCGAAGACGGAATCATGCGAGGTCTCGTATCTGCGGTATCCATGGGCGCAAGTTTCACATGAGAGCATGCGCGCCGCAATCGGCAATTTACCTGTTAAGCGCGTCGATCCGGTCAGGGCTGGGAGGTTTGGGCCGCTGCGGAGCCGCTTTTAAGAGCTCGGTTGAACAAACGGGAGCAAATGGATTTTTTGTATGCGGAAATGCCGGGCGATATGTTGGCCGGCGAGCCGCCGCGATCAACGCCTGGAGGCGTCTTGCCGTAGCGATCCGTAGCCGCCGGTTGCCGATGGATTTAGCGCTTGCGCATTCCTTGCGAAAGCCTTAAACGGCTGCCAAACCGGGAAGGGCCGGTTAAGCCCAAAGTTCGTTCACAGGAAGAATAAACATGGCAAAAGGTAAGTTTGAGCGCAACAAGCCTCACGTAAACATCGGCACGATCGGCCACGTTGACCATGGCAAGACGTCGCTGACGGCAGCGATCACGAAGTACTTCGGCGAGTTCAAGGCGTATGACCAGATCGACGCCGCTCCGGAAGAAAAGGCGCGCGGCATCACCATCTCGACGGCTCACGTCGAATACGAGACGCCGGCCCGTCACTATGCCCACGTCGACTGCCCCGGCCACGCCGACTACGTCAAGAACATGATCACCGGTGCAGCGCAGATGGACGGCGCGATCCTGGTTTGCTCGGCTGCCGACGGCCCGATGCCGCAGACGCGCGAGCACATCCTGCTCGCCCGCCAGGTCGGCGTTCCGGCGATCGTGGTGTTCCTGAACAAGGTCGACCAGGTCGACGACGCCGAACTCCTCGAGCTCGTCGAGCTGGAAGTGCGCGAACTGCTGTCGTCCTACGACTTCCCGGGCGACGATATTCCGATCGTCAAGGGTTCGGCTCTGGCCGCCCTGGAAGATTCGGACAAGAAGATCGGCGAAGATGCGATCCGCGAACTGATGGCTGCGGTCGACGCCTACATTCCGACGCCCGAGCGTCCGATCGACCAGCCGTTCCTGATGCCGATCGAAGACGTGTTCTCGATCTCGGGCCGCGGTACGGTCGTGACCGGTCGCGTCGAGCGCGGCATCGTCAAGGTCGGTGAAGAAGTCGAGATCGTCGGCATCCGTCCGACCTCGAAGACGACGGTGACCGGCGTCGAAATGTTCCGCAAGCTGCTCGACCAGGGCCAGGCCGGCGACAACATCGGCGCGCTGATCCGCGGCGTGAACCGTGACGGCGTCGAGCGTGGCCAGATCCTGTGCAAGCCGGGTTCGGTCAAGCCGCACAAGAAGTTCATGGCCGAAGCCTACATCCTGACGAAGGAAGAGGGCGGCCGTCATACGCCGTTCTTCACCAACTACCGTCCGCAGTTCTACTTCCGCACCACCGACGTGACGGGCATCGTCTCGCTCCCGGAAGGCACGGAAATGGTGATGCCGGGCGACAACGTCACGGTTGCCGTCGAGCTGATCGTTCCGATCGCGATGGAAGAAAAGCTGCGCTTCGCGATCCGCGAAGGCGGCCGCACCGTCGGCGCCGGCATCGTCGCCTCGATCGTCGAGTAATCGACGAAGGACGACGGGCTAAGGCTCGTTGGCAAGCTTAAAGGAGGCCTCGCAGGCAACTGCGGGGCCTTTTTCTCTCTCTCTCTCTCTCGCTGTGAATCTGGTTGCGCGCAGGCTGACCGCCCGCGTGGGTGTGCGTCGCGGGCTTGTTCATGGTCGCGGAAACGACGGCCCTTCCCAAGGACTGGCAGGGCAGGGGCGCTAAGAACGCTCTTACCCACCTCGGCGGACGCGTCGGCCGGATGCTTTCCACGCAGAAATCTCGCTTTTCTCTGAAAGGCGCTTGTCATCGTCGGGCAAGTTGAATAATAAGCCGCTGTTCCGGAGCGAACGCCGCGATTTGCAGGCGCTGCGACGGTGACGAAGGGGTATAGCTCAGTTGGTAGAGCGGCGGTCTCCAAAACCGCAGGTCGGGGGTTCGAGCCCCTCTGCCCCTGCCATTCGCCAGTCTGCGCAGGCTCTTGCAGCGGTGGGGTGTGGCGAAGGACCCGGTCCGGTCCAATTTCATCAAAAGCGCGTTTACCTCTTGTGAAAAGGAGAATCGCGCTTTATGTAGGGTCAAACAGACACGCGGTGCGTGGGGCTGATCATTCGGCTTTACGCGCCGTAATGGCGTGAGCATTCAATGGCATCCAAGACGAACCCGATAGCGTTTCTGCAGCAAGTCCGCTCTGAAGCGTCCAAAGTGACTTGGCCGTCGCGGCGCGAGACGACGATCTCGACCGTCATGGTTTTCGTCATGGTATTCCTCGCGGCGATTTTCTTTTTTGCGGCAGATCAGCTCATGGGATGGCTGATCGGCCTGATCCTGAACGTCGGCGCGTAATCGGGTTGGAGATCAGCATGGCTTCGCGTTGGTATATCGTTCACGCATATTCGAATTTCGAGAAGAAGGTCGCGGAATCGATCGAGGAGAAGGCTCGCCAGAAGGGGCTGGAGCATCTGTTCGAAAAGATTCTCGTGCCGACCGAGAAGGTGGTTGAAGTGCGCCGCGGCCGCAAGGTCGATGCCGAGCGCAAGTTCTTCCCGGGCTACGTCCTGGTTCGTGCGAACCTGACGGACGAGGCCTACCACCTGATCAAGAACACGCCGAAGGTCACGGGCTTCCTCGGTTCCGACAACAAGCCGGTGCCGATCCCCGATCACGAGGCCGAGCGCATCCTCGGCCAGGTGCAGGACGGCGTCGATCGGCCGAAGCCCTCGATCTCCTTCGAGATCGGCGAGCAGGTTAGGGTTTCGGACGGTCCGTTCGCGTCGTTCAACGGAACGGTTCAGGACGTCGACGAGGAGCGTTCGCGCCTCAAGGTGGAAGTGTCGATCTTCGGTCGCGCGACCCCGGTCGAGCTGGAATACGCCCAGGTCGAGAAAATCTGATCATCGGCGCCGCCGGACATTGTCCCGCGGCGCATGTCGAATTCCGGCGCCTTGACGGTGCCGGCCGCGGGGTGACCCGCAATCGCGTGGGAGGGGGAGGCGCCTGAAGCCGGGCGCCCGGAACCGCACCACGCAACCGCAGCCGCCGCACACCTTCGGGTTTGCGGCAATGTTGGCCGGGAGACCGGCCGCACACAGAAAGGCAGAGAGAAATGGCTAAGAAAGTTGCAGGCCAGCTCAAGCTGCAGGTCAAGGCAGGATCGGCAAACCCGTCCCCGCCGATCGGCCCGGCACTTGGTCAGCGTGGCATTAACATCATGGAATTCTGCAAGGCGTTCAATGCCGCCACGCAGGAAATGGAAAAGGGTATGCCGATACCGGTCGTCATCACCTACTACCAGGACAAGTCCTTCACCTTCATCATGAAGCAGCCGCCGGTCAGCTACTTCCTGAAGAAGGAGGCGAAGATCCAGTCCGGTTCGAAGCTGCCGGGCAAGACGAAGGCTGGCTCCATCACCAAGGCTCAGGTCAAGACGATCGCGGAAGCCAAGATGAAGGATCTCAACGCAGCCGACATCGACGGCGCAATGGCCATGATCGAGGGCTCCGCCCGCGCCATGGGCCTGGAAGTGGTAGGTTAAGACGATGGCTGGCAAGCGCACCAAGAAGATCAACGAAGGTGTTGATCCCACCAAGCTCTATGCTCTCGACCTCGCCATCGGCATGGTCAAGGAACGGGCTGTCGCCAAGTTCGACGAAACCGTCGAAGTCGCCATGAACCTCGGCGTCGATCCGCGTCACGCAGACCAGATGGTCCGCGGCGTGGTCAACCTGCCGAACGGCACGGGCCGTGACGTTCGCGTCGCCGTCTTCGCACGCGGCGCCAAGGCTGACGAAGCCAAGGCAGCCGGTGCCGACATCGTCGGCGCCGAAGATCTGGTCGAAATTGTCCAGGGCGGCAAGATCGATTTCGATCGCTGCATCGCCACCCCGGACATGATGCCGCTGGTCGGCCGCCTCGGTAAGGTGCTCGGCCCGCGCGGCATGATGCCGAACCCGAAGGTCGGAACGGTCACCATGGACGTCACCGGTGCGGTCAAGGCTTCCAAGGGCGGTGCTGTCGAGTTCCGCGTCGAGAAGGCCGGTATCATTCATGCCGGCATCGGCAAGGCTTCCTTCGACGCCAAGGCGCTCGAAGAGAACATCAAGGCCTTCGCTGACGCCGTCATCAAGGCAAAGCCGGCTGGCGCCAAGGGCAACTACGTCAAGCGCGTAGCCATCTCTTCTACGATGGGTCCGGGCGTCAAGATCGACCCGGCGACCGTCGCCTGATTTGGGCGCCTGATTTTTCCGGTCCGGCTTCGGCCAGGCCGCAACACGAATTCCCGGTCATGTCTGGCCGGGAATTTCCGGGGAAACCCGGAACTCCTGTCCGAGATTGCAGGTGGTTATCCCTTAATCACTTTGCCTGCATGAGACGGGTAAGACTCGGATTTCGCGCGAATGCGCAAAGTTCGGTTCGAACCTACCTTGCCTTGTGCCGCGACTGAGAGGTCGAGCGCGAGGGGACAGGATCCTCGAGCGTCGCTCGGGATCTTCGACAGATGATCCCTGGCGGCAAAGGCAAACCCGATGGGGACTGCGGATGTCCGTAGCCCCGTCAACTGGAGATAGGCAGTGGAAAGAGCGGAAAAACGCGAATTCGTCACGGAGCTGAACGAAGTCTTCAAGGCTTCCGGTTCGGTTGTCGTGGCCCGCTATGCCGGTATCACCGTTTCGCAGATGAACGATCTTCGTACGAAGATGCGTGCTGCGGGCGGAACCGTCAAAGTCGCGAAGAACCGCCTGGCCAAGATCGCCCTTCAGGGTACGGAGTCGGAAGGGATGACAGATCTCTTCCAGGGTCAGACGCTCATTGCATACGCAAATGATCCGATGATCGCTCCGAAGGTTGCCATGGATTTCGCCAAGACCAACGACAAGCTCGTTGTTCTCGGTGGTGCCATGGGTGCGACCACGCTCGACGCAGATGCAGTCAAGTCGCTTGCGACCCTGCCTTCGCTCGACGAGCTGCGCGCAAAGCTGCTGGGCCTGCTTGCAGCCCCGGCAACGCGCGTCGCCACGGTCGTTGCAGCACCGGCAAGCCAGCTTGCCCGCGTGTTCGCAGCCTACGCCAAGAAGGACGAAGCCGCTTGAGGCGGTTTTTCGCTGTAATTCAAACAACCCAGTTCGAACCGAATATAAGGAACTATGAAAATGGCTGATCTCGCAAAGATCGTTGACGACCTCTCCTCGCTGACCGTCCTGGAAGCCGCTGAGCTTTCCAAGCTTCTCGAAGAGAAGTGGGGCGTTTCGGCTGCAGCTCCGGTAGCTGTTGCTGCTGCTGGCGGTGGCGCTGCTGCTGCTGCTGTTGAAGAAGAAAAGACCGAGTTCGACGTCATCCTCGTTGATGCCGGCGCGAACAAGATCAACGTCATCAAGGAAGTCCGCGCCATCACCGGCCTCGGCCTCAAGGAAGCCAAGGACCTCGTCGAAGGCGCTCCGAAGGCTGTCAAGGAAGCCGTCTCCAAGGCTGAAGCCGCTGACCTCAAGAAGAAGCTTGAGGACGCCGGCGCCAAGGTCGACGTCAAGTAATATCGGAATGTGCCGGGGGAGGCTCGTCCTCTCCCGGTCGTTTCCTCTGAACTGATTACCCAAGAGCCGTCGAAAACGGCTCTTGGGTAATGGGTTCTCAAGAGGATGGTCCAGAACCGAACCGCTTTCAGGCATTCCGGCCGGCGGGTTCGCGTGACGGACGAGATTGGGAATACCCATGTTCGACGGGATCGACTGGCCAGCGAACCCCGTCCGTTGCAGGCCCGGATGCACTAGTTTGAAGGAGCGACGATGGCTCAGACCCTTTCGTTTAACGGTCGCAGGCGCGTACGCAAGTTTTTTGGAAAAATTCCCGAAGTCGCAGAGATGCCGAACCTCATCGAGGTTCAGAAGGCGTCCTACGACCAGTTTTTGATGGTCGAAGAGCCCCAGGGCGGCCGCCCGGACGAGGGGCTTCAGGCCGTTTTCAAGTCGGTCTTCCCGATCACCGATTTCTCCGGCGCCTCCATGCTGGAGTTCGTTTCCTATGAGTTCGAGCAGCCGAAGTTCGACGTCGAGGAGTGCCGCCAGCGCGACCTGACCTATGCGGCGCCGCTCAAGGTGACGCTGCGCCTGATCGTGTTCGATATCGATGAGGATACCGGCGCGAAGTCGATCAAGGACATCAAGGAACAGAACGTCTACATGGGCGACATGCCGCTCATGACCGACAACGGCACCTTCATCGTCAACGGCACCGAGCGCGTCATCGTCTCGCAGATGCACCGTTCGCCGGGCGTGTTCTTCGACCACGACAAGGGCAAGAGCCATTCTTCCGGCAAGCTGCTGTTCGCCGCCCGCGTCATCCCCTATCGCGGCTCCTGGCTCGACATCGAGTTCGACGCCAAGGACATCGTGCATGCCCGTATCGACCGCCGCCGCAAGATCCCGGTGACGTCGCTGCTGATGGCGCTCGGCATGGACGGCGAGGAAATCCTCGATACCTTCTACACGAAGTCGCTCTACCAGCGCGACGGCGAAGGCTGGCGCGTGCCGTTCCATCCGGAAGGGCTGAAGGGCCAGAAGGCCGTCTCCGACATGATCGACGCCGATAGCGGCGAGGTCGTGGTCGAAGCTGGCAAGAAGCTGACCCCGCGCGTGCTGAAGCAGTTGACCGAGAAGGGCCTGAAGGCGCTCAAGGCGACCGACGACGATCTCTACGGCAACTATCTGGCGGAAGACGTCGTCAACGTCTCGACCGGTGAGATCTACCTCGAAGCCGGCGACGAGATCGACGAGAAGACCCTGCCGGTCATCCTGTCCGCAGGCTTCGACGAGATCCCGGTTCTCGACATCGACCACATCAATGTCGGTGCCTACATCCGCAATACGCTGACTGCCGACAAGAACGAGAACCGCCAGGACGCGCTGTTCGACATCTATCGCGTCATGCGTCCGGGCGAGCCGCCGACGATGGAATCGGGCGAGGCGATGTTCCAGTCGCTGTTCTTCGACGCCGAGCGCTACGACCTGTCGGCCGTCGGTCGCGTCAAGATGAACATGCGTCTCGACCTCGACTGCCCGGACACCGTGCGCGTCCTGCGCAAGGATGACATCCTGGCGGTCGTCAGGATGCTGGTCGAGTTGCGTGACGGCAAGGGAGAGATCGACGATATCGACAACCTCGGCAACCGCCGCGTCCGTTCGGTCGGCGAGCTGATGGAGAACCAGTATCGTTTGGGCCTGCTGCGCATGGAGCGTGCGATCAAGGAACGTATGTCCTCGATCGAAATCGATACCGTGATGCCGCAGGACCTGATTAACGCCAAGCCGGCGGCTGCTGCCGTCCGCGAATTCTTCGGCTCCTCGCAGCTGTCGCAGTTCATGGACCAGGTGAACCCGCTCTCGGAAATCACGCACAAGCGCCGTCTTTCGGCCCTTGGCCCGGGTGGTCTGACCCGCGAGCGCGCCGGCTTCGAAGTCCGCGACGTTCACCCGACCCACTATGGCCGTATCTGCCCGATCGAGACGCCGGAAGGCCCGAACATTGGTCTGATCAACTCGCTCGCCACGTTTGCCCGCGTCAACAAGTACGGCTTCATCGAAAGCCCGTACCGCAAGATCGTGGACGGCAAGGTAACGACGGACGTCGTCTACCTGTCGGCGATGGAAGAGGCCAAGTACCACGTCGCCCAGGCGAACTCGGTGCTGAACGCCGCCGGTGAATTCGAGGAAGAGTTCGTCGTCTGCCGTCACTCCGGCGAAGTCATGCTCGCCCCGCGCGACCAGATCGACCTGATGGACGTTTCGCCCAAGCAGCTCGTCTCCGTTGCGGCCGCACTCATCCCGTTCCTCGAGAACGACGATGCGAACCGCGCACTGATGGGCTCGAACATGCAGCGTCAGGCCGTTCCGCTCCTGCGGGCGGAAGCGCCGTTCGTCGGCACCGGCATGGAGCCGGTGGTTGCGCGTGACTCCGGTGCTGCGATCGCGGCCCGCCGCGGCGGCGTCGTCGACCAGGTCGACGCGACGCGTATCGTTATCCGCGCGACGGAAGATCTCGATCCGGGCAAGTCCGGCGTCGACATCTACCGCCTGCAGAAGTTCCAGCGCTCCAACCAGAACACCTGCGTCAACCAGCGTCCGCTGGTCACCGTCGGCGACGTTCTGAACAAGGGCGACATCATCGCCGACGGTCCGTCCACCGACCTCGGCGATCTGGCGCTCGGCCGCAACGCGCTCGTCGCGTTCATGCCCTGGAACGGCTACAACTACGAGGACTCGATCCTGCTCTCCGAGCGGATCGTGCGCGACGACGTGTTCACCTCCATCCACATCGAGGAATTCGAAGTGATGGCGCGTGACACCAAGCTCGGTCCGGAAGAAATCACGCGCGACATTCCGAACGTCTCGGAAGAAGCGCTGAAGAACCTGGACGAAGCCGGCATCGTCTATATCGGCGCCGAGGTTCAGCCGGGCGACATCCTCGTCGGCAAGATCACGCCGAAGGGCGAAAGCCCGATGACGCCGGAAGAGAAGCTTCTGCGCGCCATCTTCGGCGAGAAGGCCTCCGACGTCCGCGACACCTCCATGCGCATGCCGCCGGGCACCTTCGGTACCGTCGTCGAAGTTCGCGTCTTCAATCGCCACGGCGTTGAGAAGGACGAGCGTGCGATGGCGATCGAGCGCGAGGAGATCGAGCGTCTCGCCAAGGACCGCGACGACGAGCAGGCGATCCTGGACCGCAACGTCTACGGCCGCCTGATCGACATGCTGCGCGGCCATGTGGCCGTTGCCGGCCCCAAGGGCTTCAAGAAGGGCACCGAGCTCTCCAACGCCGTCATCTCGGAGTATCCCCGCTCGCAGTGGTGGATGTTCGCCGTGGAAGACGAAAAGGCGCAGGGCGAGATCGAGGCGCTTCGCGGCCAGTATGACGAATCCAAGTCGCGCCTCGAACAGCGCTTCATGGACAAGGTCGAGAAGGTCCAGCGCGGCGACGAGATGCCTCCGGGCGTCATGAAGATGGTCAAGGTCTTCGTCGCCGTGAAGCGCAAGATCCAGCCGGGCGACAAGATGGCCGGCCGTCACGGCAACAAGGGCGTCGTCTCGCGCATCGTTCCGGTCGAGGACATGCCGTTCCTCGAAGACGGCACGCATGTCGACATCGTTCTGAACCCGCTGGGCGTGCCTTCGCGCATGAACGTCGGCCAGATCCTGGAGACGCACCTGGGCTGGGCCTGCGCCGGCATGGGCAGGCAGATCGGCGAGATGCTGGACGCCTACAAGGCGGGCGGCGAGATCAAGCCGCTGCGTGACACGATCGACAGCGTCATCGGTTCGGGCCCGAAGGGCGAGCCGATCAAGCAGTACGACGACGAGTCCATTGTTCGGCTTGCCGAGCAGACCCGCCGTGGTGTGTCGATCGCGACCCCTGTCTTCGACGGCGCCGTCGAGAAGGACGTCAACGAGATGCTCGAACAGGCCGGCCTCAAGGTCACCGGTCAGTCGACGCTCTTCGACGGCCGTACCGGCGACCAGTTCGACCGCCAGGTCACCGTCGGCTACATCTACATGCTGAAGCTGAACCACCTCGTGGACGACAAGATCCACGCTCGTTCGATCGGCCCGTACTCGCTCGTTACCCAGCAGCCGCTGGGCGGCAAGGCGCAGTTCGGCGGTCAGCGCTTCGGGGAAATGGAAGTCTGGGCGCTCGAAGCCTACGGCGCCGCCTACACCCTGCAGGAAATGCTGACGGTGAAGTCGGACGACGTGGCCGGCCGAACCAAGGTGTACGAGGCCATCGTTCGTGGCGACGACACCTTCGAGGCGGGCATTCCGGAGAGCTTCAACGTTCTCGTCAAGGAAATGCGCTCGCTCGGTCTGTCGGTCGAACTCGAGAACTCGAAGGTCGATGCCGCCGCCGAGGCTGGCCAGCTTCCGGACGCCGCAGAGTAAAAACTGATCGGGTGCGCGCCGAACGCGGCGCGCACCGTTTCCGCTCCGTCCGGTCGGGCAGGGGCGGCTAAACCGTTTCAAGCAGCGCCTTGCGGCACCCGGGTATCGCCGCAATCGCTTGCTAAGCAGAGGGCCTAAGGCCCACGAAGGAGATAGGCATGAACCAAGAGGTCATGAACCTTTTCAATCCGCAGGTGCCTGCGCAGACGTTCGATTCCATCCGGATCTCGATCGCTTCTCCGGAAAAGATTCTTTCCTGGTCTTATGGTGAGATCAAGAAGCCGGAAACGATCAACTACCGTACGTTCAAACCGGAACGCGACGGTCTTTTCTGCGCGCGTATCTTCGGGCCGATCAAGGACTACGAGTGCCTGTGCGGCAAGTACAAGCGCATGAAGTACAAGGGCATCATTTGCGAAAAGTGCGGCGTCGAAGTCACGCTGTCGCGCGTTCGCCGCGAGCGCATGGGCCATATCGAGCTCGCAGCTCCCGTCGCCCATATCTGGTTCCTGAAGTCGCTGCCGAGCCGCATCTCCACGCTGCTCGACATGACGCTCAAGGATGTCGAGCGCGTTCTCTATTTCGAGAACTACATCGTCACCGAGCCGGGCCTGACCTCGCTCAAGGAAAACCAGCTTCTTTCCGAAGAAGAATACATGATCGCCGTCGACGAGTTCGGCGAGGACCAGTTCACCGCCATGATCGGCGCTGAAGCCATCTACGAGATGCTGGCCTCGATGAACCTCGAGAAGATCGCCGGCGACCTGCGTTCCGAGCTTGCCGAGACGACCTCGGACCTCAAGCAGAAGAAGCTGATGAAGCGCCTGAAGATCGTCGAGAACTTCATGGATTCCGGCAATCGCCCGGAATGGATGATCATGAAGGTCGTCCCGGTCATCCCGCCGGACCTGCGCCCGCTGGTTCCGCTGGATGGCGGCCGTTTC
The DNA here is from genome assembly GCF_014196765.1 of Mycoplana azooxidifex. Taxonomy (GTDB): domain Bacteria; phylum Pseudomonadota; class Alphaproteobacteria; order Rhizobiales; family Rhizobiaceae; genus Mycoplana; species Mycoplana azooxidifex. The sequence goes on along the minus strand of NZ_JACIEE010000006.1, from coordinate 269,474 downwards.
GCGACGTCGGACCTGAACGATCTGTACCGCCGCGTCATCAACCGCAACAACCGTCTGAAGCGCCTGATCGAACTGCGCGCTCCGGGCATCATCATCCGCAACGAAAAGCGCATGCTGCAGGAATCTGTGGACGCGCTGTTCGACAACGGCCGTCGTGGCCGCGTCATCACCGGCGCCAACAAGCGTCCGCTGAAGTCGCTGTCCGACATGCTCAAGGGCAAGCAGGGCCGCTTCCGCCAGAACCTGCTCGGCAAGCGCGTCGACTATTCCGGCCGTTCGGTCATCGTGACCGGTCCGGAGCTGAAGCTGCACCAGTGCGGCCTGCCGAAGAAGATGGCGCTCGAGCTGTTCAAGCCGTTCATCTACGCCCGCCTCGACGCGAAGGGTTTCTCCTCGACCGTCAAGCAGGCCAAGAAGCTGGTCGAGAAGGAAAAGCCGGAAGTCTGGGATATCCTGGACGAGGTCATCCGCGAGCATCCGGTTCTGCTGAACCGTGCGCCGACGCTGCACCGCCTGGGCATCCAGGCCTTCGAACCGATCCTGGTCGAAGGCAAGGCGATCCAGTTGCACCCGCTCGTCTGCACGGCCTTCAACGCCGACTTCGACGGCGACCAGATGGCCGTTCACGTGCCGCTGTCGCTCGAAGCCCAGCTCGAATCCCGCGTGCTGATGATGTCGACCAACAACATCCTGCATCCGGCAAACGGTGCGCCGATCATCGTTCCCTCGCAGGACATGGTTCTCGGCCTGTACTACCTGTCGATCATGAACCAGAACGAGCCCGGCGAAGGCATGGCCTTTTCCGATCTCGGCGAATTGCAGCACGCGCTTGAAACCAAGTCCGTCACCCTGCACGCCAAGATCAAGGGTCGCTTCAAGAGCGTCGACGCCGACGGCAAGCCCGTTTCCAAGATCTACGAGACGACCCCCGGTCGCCTCCTGATCGGCGAACTGCTGCCGAAGAACGTCAACGTGCCGTTCGAGACCTGCAACCAGGAAATGACCAAGAAGAACATCTCCAAGATGATCGACACGGTCTACCGCCACTGCGGCCAGAAGGACACGGTCATCTTCTGCGACCGCATCATGCAGCTCGGTTTCGCCCATGCCTGCCGCGCCGGCATTTCGTTTGGCAAGGACGACATGGTCATTCCGGAAACCAAGGTGAAGATCGTCGGCGATACCGAAGCGCTCGTGAAGGAATACGAGCAGCAGTACAACGACGGCCTGATCACCCAGGGCGAAAAGTACAACAAGGTCGTCGACGCATGGGGCAAGGCCACGGAAAAGGTCGCCGAAGACATGATGGCCCGAATCAAGGCCGTTGAATTCGATGCCGAGACCGGTCGCCAGAAGCCCATGAACGCGATCTACATGATGTCGCACTCGGGTGCTCGTGGTTCTCCGAACCAGATGCGCCAGCTGGGCGGCATGCGCGGCCTGATGGCCAAGCCCTCGGGCGAGATCATCGAGACGCCGATCATCTCGAACTTCAAGGAAGGCCTGACCGTGAACGAGTACTTCAACTCGACCCACGGCGCCCGCAAGGGTCTTGCAGACACCGCCTTGAAGACCGCGAACTCGGGCTACCTGACCCGTCGTCTCGTCGACGTGGCGCAGGATTGCATCGTCAACCTCGTCGATTGCGGGACCGCGACCGGTCTCACCATGACGGCGATCGTCGATGCCGGTCAGGTCGTGGCCTCGCTCGGTGCCCGCATCCTGGGCCGTACGGCGCTCGACGATATCGATCATCCGGTAACGGGCGAGCGGCTGGTCGATGCCGGCAAGATGATCCTCGAGCCGGATGTGATCGAGATCGAGAAGGCCGGTATCCAGTCGATCCGCATTCGCTCCGCACTGACCTGCGAAGTCCAGACGGGCGTCTGCTCGGTCTGCTACGGCCGCGACTTGGCTCGCGGTACGCCGGTCAACATGGGCGAAGCGGTGGGCGTCATCGCCGCGCAGTCGATCGGCGAGCCGGGCACGCAGCTGACCATGCGCACGTTCCACCTTGGTGGCACGGCAAACGTGGTCGACCAGTCGTTCCTGGAAGCGTCGTACGAAGGCACGATCCAGATCAAGAACCGCAACATGCTGCGCAACTCCGATGGCAATCTCATTGCCATGGGCCGCAACATGGCGGTCCAGATCCTGGACGAGCGCGGTGTGGAGCGTTCCTCGCAGCGCGTCGCCTATGGTTCGAAGATCTTCGTCGACGACGGCGACAAGGTGAAGCGCGGCCAGCGTCTGGCCGAGTGGGATCCTTACACCCGCCCGATGATGACGGAAATGGATGGCGTCGTCGAATTCGAGGACGTCGTCAACGGCATCTCGGTGAAGGAAGAGACCGACGAAGTCACCGGCATCACGAAGCGCCAGATCATCGACTGGCGTTCGACGCCGCGCGGTACGGACCTGAAGCCGGCGATCGTCATCAAGGACAAGAGCGGCGCCGTCGCCAAGCTGTCCCGCGGTGGCGAAGCCCGCTTCCTGCTCTCGGTCGACGCAATCCTGTCGGTCGAGCCCGGCCAGAAGGTCAGCCAGGCTGACGTTCTCGCCCGCTCGCCGCTGGAAAGCGCCAAGACCAAGGACATCACCGGCGGTCTGCCGCGTGTTGCCGAACTGTTCGAGGCTCGTCGTCCGAAGGATCATGCCGTCATCGCCGAGATCGATGGTACCGTCCGCTTCGGCCGCGACTACAAGAACAAGCGCCGCATCACGATCGAACCGGCGGAAGACGGTGTCGAGCCGGTCGAGTACCTGATTCCGAAGGGCAAGCCCTTCCATCTTCAGGACGGCGACTACATCGAGAAGGGTGACTACATCCTCGACGGCAATCCTGCGCCGCACGACATCCTGGCGATCAAGGGCGTCGAAGCACTCGCTTCGTACCTCGTCAACGAGATCCAGGAAGTCTATCGACTGCAGGGCGTTGTCATCAACGACAAGCACATCGAAGTGATCGTCCGTCAGATGCTGCAGAAGGTGGAAATCACCGATGCGGGCGACTCGACCTACATCGTCGGCGACAACGTCGACCGGATCGAACTCGAGGACGTCAACGACCGCCTGATCGAGGAAGGCAAGAAGCCGGCCTACGGCGATCCTGTCCTGCTCGGCATCACCAAGGCGTCGCTGCAGACGCCGTCGTTCATCTCCGCCGCCTCCTTCCAGGAGACGACGAAGGTGCTGACGGAAGCTGCGATCGCCGGCAAGACGGACGGCCTGCAGGGCCTGAAGGAGAACGTCATCGTCGGCCGCCTTATCCCGGCGGGCACCGGCGGAACGATGACGCAGATCCGCCGCATCGCCACTGCGCGCGACGAGATGATCCTCGACGAGCGCCGCAAGTCCACGGGCGCCGGTGTGGCCACGCCGATGCTAGCCGACCTTGCCGAAGGCGAGACCGTGCCGGCGGGCGAGTAAGCCTGCTTCCGTCGGGGCGATCTGCCGCCCCGGCGAGCTTGACCAATGCGAAACGCCCGGAGCGATCCGGGCGTTTCTTGCTTTTTGCCGGGGCGTGCGTTGACCCCGCGAGACGTCGTCTATCCGATCCTGCCGGCGGAGGCCCGAACGACCCCGAAGCCGACCGACATCAGCAAGTGACACGGCCTGTCGCCGCCGAAACAAGGCCGTCCGATCCGTCGGGCGGCTCTTGAGCGTTGCGAGCTGCCGGTCCCGGTCACGCGAAGCGGATGATGGCGACCTCGCCCTCGAGCGCGCCCTGGTAGGCGGAGGCATGCGGCTCGTCGATCGGCGCGTCGGTCAGCGTGCCGATCTGGTCGAGGTCGGCCTCCAGGAAGCCTTCCTCCGCAAGCGCGTTCAGCGCCTCGCGCACGGCGCTGTCGTCGTCGGGCGCGCGCAGCATGACGTGGATGTCGATACCTTCGTCGTCACCGTCGCGCTCATAGGCCTTGCCGATGATGATAAAGACCATGGCGTCTTCATTGTTGTTGTCGTTGTCGGGGGAGATAGGCATGGCGCTTCCTTCATGTTCGGGATTTGAAAAAGTCATTACGCCGATCATGTGAAAATGGAAAGCGCGCACGGGGCGGGGAGGCGGCGGCCAGGGGACGTCAAGCCGGCAACAGTGGCATTGATTCTTCCTTTGCGATTCCTTAAGAATCATCGGGCAATAGCATTGCAAAGCGCCGGCTGTTCCGGCTTCGATTTTGCCTGCACGTGACGCGCAAACGCCTCGAAATTCAGGGCGCGCATCCAGGGTGAAGCAAGAATATTTCGCCAGTCCCCTTGACGTGCAGGGCGTAAGCCAGTAGAGCCACGCCCATCGGAGCCTATGTGAGGCTGGCTGGTTCAGTACGACTCGTTCTGAAGTTCGCCTCAAACAAGGCTTCAACGCACGTTGAAGACATGAATGCTGCACGCATGACGTGGTTCTGCCGCGTCCTCTGCTTTGGAGGGCCATTCGCAAAGCGCGGATCGGTCCTGTTTTGCGCATGAAAAGAAAGCGTGTGGCAGTCGCCGGTAACGGCAAAATCCGCCCGCAAGGGTAACGAGACAAGATTTAAGGGATGGTTGAATGCCTACCGTAAACCAGCTGATCCGTAAGCCGCGTCAGGCACAGGTAAAGCGCAATAAGGTTCCCGCTCTTCAGGAGAACCCGCAGAAGCGCGGCGTATGCACCCGCGTCTACACGACCACGCCGAAGAAGCCGAACTCGGCTCTGCGTAAGGTCGCCAAGATCCGCCTGACCAACGGCTTCGAAGTCATTGGTTATATCCCGGGTGAAGGCCACAACCTTCAGGAACACTCTGTCGTGATGATCCGCGGCGGCCGCGTCAAGGACTTGCCGGGCGTTCGCTACCACATCATCCGCGGCGTTCTCGACACCCAGGGCGTCAAGAACCGCAAGCAGCGCCGCTCCAAGTACGGCGCGAAGCGTCCGAAGTAACCAGTCACCAGCGCCATTTCGCTGGAACCCAATTTAGTTGAGAGACGAAAAGTATGTCCCGACGTCATAAAGCAGACAAGCGCGAGATCAATCCGGATCCGAAGTTCGGCGATCTCGTAGTAACGAAGTTCATGAACGCCATCATGCTCGACGGCAAGAAGTCCGTCGCCGAAACGATCGTTTACGGTGCATTCGACAGCGTTCAGGGCAAGTCCAAGCAGGACCCGCTCGGCGTGTTCCATTCGGCGCTCGACAATGTCGCGCCGCACGTCGAAGTTCGTTCGCGCCGCGTCGGTGGTGCTACCTACCAGGTCCCGGTCGACGTTCGTCCGGAGCGCCGTCAGGCTCTCGCTATCCGTTGGGTCATCGCAGCGGCACGCAAGCGGAACGAAACCACCATGGTCGAGCGCCTTTCGGGCGAACTCATGGATGCTGCAAACAACCGCGGCAGTGCAGTCAAGAAGCGCGAAGACACGCACAAGATGGCTGACGCCAACCGTGCATTCTCGCACTACCGCTGGTAATCTCGAAAAAGGCAGTCCATTATGGCACGCGAATATAAAATCGAAGACTACCGTAACTTCGGTATCATGGCGCACATCGACGCCGGCAAGACGACGACGACCGAGCGTATCCTCTACTACACCGGCAAGTCCCACAAGATCGGCGAAGTCCATGACGGCGCCGCCACGATGGACTGGATGGAGCAGGAGCAGGAACGCGGCATCACCATCACGTCCGCTGCCACCACGACCTACTGGAAGGGCCGTGACGGCAAGATGCGCCGCTTCAACATCATCGACACCCCCGGCCACGTCGACTTCACCATCGAAGTCGAGCGTTCGCTGCGCGTTCTCGACGGTGCCATTGCTCTTCTCGATGCCAACGCAGGCGTAGAGCCGCAGACGGAAACCGTCTGGCGTCAGGCTGAGAAGTACAATGTCCCGCGGATGATCTTCTGCAACAAGATGGACAAGACCGGCGCCGACTTCTATCGCTCGGTCGAGATGATCAAGACCCGTCTCGGCGCGACCGCAGTTGTCATGCAGCTGCCGATCGGTGCGGAATCCGAGTTCAAGGGCGTTGTCGACCTGATCGAGATGAATGCTCTCGTCTGGCGCGATGAATCCCTCGGTGCCCAGTGGGACGTCGTCGAGATCCCCGACGATATGAAGGCCAAGGCTCAGGAATACCGCGAAAAGCTGATCGAGACCGTTGTCGAGATCGACGAAGCCGCGACCGAAGCCTACCTCGAAGGCAACATGCCCGACAACGATCAGATCCGTGCGCTCGTTCGCCGCGGCACGATCGACGTCAAGTTCCATCCGATGTTCTGCGGTACCGCGTTCAAGAACAAGGGCGTCCAGCCGCTGCTCGACGCCGTCGTCGACTACCTGCCGTCGCCGGCCGACATCCCGGCCATCAAGGGCATCGACGTCAAGACCGAAGCCGAGATCGAGCGTCATGCTTCTGACGAAGAGCCGCTTTCGATGCTCGCCTTCAAGATCATGAACGACCCCTTCGTCGGTTCGCTGACCTTCGCCCGCATCTATTCCGGCAAGCTCGAAAAGGGCACGTCGGTCATGAACACGGTCAAGGAAAAGCGCGAGCGCGTCGGCCGCATGCTACAGATGCACTCCAACTCGCGTGAAGACATCGAAGAAGCCTTTGCAGGCGACATCGTTGCCCTGGCCGGCCTGAAGGAAACGACGACCGGCGACACGCTCTGCGATCCGCTGAAGCCCGTCATTCTCGAGCGCATGGAATTCCCCGAGCCGGTCATCCAGATCGCGATCGAACCGAAGTCCAAGGGCGACCAGGAAAAGATGGGCCTCGCGCTCAACCGCCTGGCAGCCGAGGACCCGTCCTTCCGCGTCAAGACCGACGAAGAATCCGGCCAGACCATCATTGCCGGCATGGGCGAACTTCACCTCGACATCCTCGTCGACCGCATGCGTCGCGAGTTCAAGGTCGAAGCCAACGTCGGTGCTCCGCAGGTGGCCTACCGCGAGACGATCACGAAGCTTTGCGAAGAAGACTACACGCACAAGAAGCAGACCGGTGGTACCGGCCAGTTCGCGCGCGTCAAGATCGTCTTCGAACCGAACCCGGAAGGCGAAGACTTCAAGTTCGAGTCCAAGATCGTCGGCGGCTCCGTTCCGAAGGAATACATCCCCGGCGTCCAGAAGGGCATCGAGAGCGTCCTGTCCTCAGGTCCGCTGGCTGGCTTCCCGATGCTCGGCGTCAAGGCGACACTCATCGACGGTGCCTTCCATGACGTCGACTCGTCGGTTCTCGCCTTCGAAATCGCATCGCGTGCCTGCTTCCGTGAAGCGGCCAGGAAGGCTGGTGCCCAGCTTCTCGAGCCGATGATGAAGGTCGAGGTCGTAACGCCGGAAGACTACGTCGGCGACGTGATCGGTGACCTGAACTCCCGCCGTGGCCAGATCCAGGGCCAGGAATCGCGCGGCGTAGCCGTCGTCATCGCGGCCAACGTGCCGCTGGCGAACATGTTCAAGTACGTCGACAACCTGCGCTCCATGTCGCAGGGCCGCGCGCAGTACACGATGACGTTCGATCACTATGCACCGGTTCCGTCGAACGTGGCGCAGGAAATCCAGGCAAAGTATTCCGGTCAGAAGTGACCGGAATACCCGATCTGAAACGATTTGACCTATTCCCCGCATAGGGGACAGAAAATGGAGAGCCGGAAATGGCAAAAGGTAAGTTTGAGCGCAACAAGCCTCACGTAAACATCGGCACGATCGGCCACGTTGACCATGGCAAGACGTCGCTGACGGCAGCGATCACGAAGTACTTCGGCGAGTTCAAGGCGTATGACCAGATCGACGCCGCTCCGGAAGAAAAGGCGCGCGGCATCACCATCTCGACGGCTCACGTCGAATACGAGACGCCGGCCCGTCACTATGCCCACGTCGACTGCCCCGGCCACGCCGACTACGTCAAGAACATGATCACCGGTGCAGCGCAGATGGACGGCGCGATCCTGGTTTGCTCGGCTGCCGACGGCCCGATGCCGCAGACGCGCGAGCACATCCTGCTCGCCCGCCAGGTCGGCGTTCCGGCGATCGTGGTGTTCCTCAACAAGGTCGACCAGGTCGACGACGCCGAGCTTCTCGAGCTCGTCGAGCTGGAAGTGCGCGAACTGCTGTCGTCCTACGACTTCCCGGGCGACGATATTCCGATCGTCAAGGGTTCGGCTCTGGCCGCCCTGGAAGATTCGGACAAGAAGATCGGCGAAGATGCGATCCGCGAACTGATGGCTGCGGTCGACGCCTACATTCCGACGCCCGAGCGTCCGATCGACCAGCCGTTCCTGATGCCGATCGAAGACGTGTTCTCGATCTCGGGTCGTGGCACGGTCGTGACCGGCCGCGTCGAGCGCGGCATCGTCAAGGTCGGTGAAGAAGTCGAGATCGTCGGCATCCGTCCGACCTCGAAGACGACGGTGACCGGCGTTGAAATGTTCCGCAAGCTGCTCGACCAGGGCCAGGCCGGCGACAACATCGGCGCGCTGATCCGCGGCGTGAACCGTGACGGCGTCGAGCGTGGCCAGATCCTGTGCAAGCCGGGTTCGGTCAAGCCGCACAAGAAGTTCATGGCCGAAGCCTACATCCTGACGAAGGAAGAGGGCGGCCGTCATACGCCGTTCTTCACCAACTACCGTCCGCAGTTCTACTTCCGCACCACCGACGTGACGGGCATCGTCTCGCTCCCGGAAGGCACGGAAATGGTGATGCCGGGCGACAACGTCACGGTTGCCGTCGAGCTGATCGTTCCGATCGCGATGGAAGAAAAGCTGCGCTTCGCGATCCGCGAAGGCGGCCGCACCGTCGGCGCCGGCATCGTCGCCTCGATCGTCGAGTAATCGACACCTCGATCGCCGAGAAGTCGGCGGAGAGGGCTAGCGGAATTCCCGGGCCGCGCTGCTATGCGGTCCGGGCATAGCCGCCACGAAAGATTTAGTCGGCCGCACCGCTTGCCGACGCGAGCAAAATAGTGCAAATGGCGCGCACGCGTGATTTGTACCTGCTTCGTCATGGTGCGATCGCCAAAGGACAAGGCCGGCCACGGCCGCTCAAATAGGAAGGGGCAGGGGAAACCTTGTCCCTCCGATCTTTGAAAAACTAGCGGACTGGCCGGGCATTAATCGAAGTTCAATGCGTGTTCCCCAAAGGGACCGCGGAAAACAAGAACAAGGACAAGTCGTATGAACGGCCAGAACATCCGCATTCGCCTCAAGGCGTTTGATCACCGGATCCTCGATGCCTCGACGCGTGAAATCGTCTCGACGGCCAAGCGCACCGGTGCCAGCGTTCGCGGTCCCGTGCCGCTTCCGACGCGTATCGAAAAATTCACGGTCAACCGGTCGCCTCACATCGACAAGAAGAGCCGCGAACAGTTCGAGATGCGCACCCACAAGCGTCTTCTCGACATCGTCGACCCGACCCCTCAGACGGTCGACGCCCTGATGAAGCTCGACCTCGCCGCCGGCGTCGACGTAGAGATCAAGCTCTAGTCAGGTTTCTCAAGTCCGGCGTAAGCCGAATAACAAGGAAGGTACGTGGCGCCAGCGCCAACGACTTCTAGGAACGGGAAACCCGAAGGTCGGATGGCCTCCGTGGAATCCTTAAACAAAAGGCGTGTAGGGGCCTCGCCCCCACAGGGCTTTTAAGAGGAATGAACCATGCGTTCAGGTGTGATTGCACAGAAAGTGGGAATGACTCGCGTCTATAACGACGCAGGAGAGCATGTCCCTGTAACAGTTTTGCGATTGGACGGCTGCCAGGTTGTCGCCCATCGCACGGAAGACAAGAACGGCTACACCGCAGTTCAGCTCGGTGCCGGCCGCTCGAAGGTCAAGAACACGACGAAGGCGCTCCGCGGCCAGTTTGCGGCTGCCAGTGTCGAGCCGAAGGCGAAGCTCGTCGAGTTCCGCGTTTCCGCCGATAACCTCATCGATGTCGGTGCGGAGCTTTCCGCCAGCCACTTCATCGCCGGCCAGCTGGTCGACGTGACCGGCACGACGATCGGTAAGGGCTTTGCCGGCGCGATCAAGCGCCACAACTTCGGCGGCCTGCGCGCCACGCACGGCGTGTCCGTTTCCCACCGTTCGCATGGTTCGACCGGCTCCAACCAGGATCCCGGCCGCGTCTGGAAGGGCAAGCGCATGGCTGGCCATATGGGCCAGACGCGCGTCACCACCCAGAACCTCGAGGTCGTTTCGACCGACGAGGACCGTGGTCTGATCCTCGTCAAGGGTGCAGTCCCGGGTTCCAAGGGTTCCTGGATCGTCGTCCGCGACGCCATCAAGTCCGGCATCCCGGCTGACGCTCCGCGTCCGGCCGCTGTCCGCGCCGCAGCTAAGTAAGGGAGCCTGGTTATGGATCTCAAAGTCACGACCCTCGACGGGAAGGACGCCGGCAAGGTTTCCCTCTCCGACGCGATCTTCGGCCTCGAGCCGCGCGAGGACATCATCGCCCGCGTCGTTCGCTGGCAGCTCGCCAAGAAGCAGCAGGGCACGCACAAGGCCAAGGGCCGCGCGGAAGTCTCCCGCACCGGCGCCAAGATGTACAAGCAGAAGGGTACGGGCCGCGCCCGTCACCATTCGGCTCGCGCTCCGCAGTTCCGCGGCGGCGGCAAGGCCCATGGCCCGGTCGTCCGCAGCCACGAGCACGACCTTCCCAAGAAGGTCCGCGCGCTCGGCCTGCGTCACGCCCTTTCGGCAAAGCTGAAGGCCGAGAACGTCATCATCATCGATGACCTCGTCGCCAAGGAAGCCAAGACCAAGGCACTGGCCGGCAGTTTCGCCAGCCTCGGCCTGACCAACGCCCTCTTCATCGGCGGCGCAGAGCTCGACAGCAACTTCAAGCTCGCAGCACAGAACATCCCGAACGTGGACGTTCTGCCGATCCAGGGCATCAACGTTTACGACATCCTGCGCCGCGGCAAGCTCGTGCTGACCAAGGCTGCGGTTGAAGCCCTCGAGGAGCGGTTCAAATGACGGATCTTCGCCACTATGATGTGATCGTTTCTCCTTCGATCACCGAAAAGTCGACGCTGGTATCCGAACAGAACCAGGTCGTATTCAACGTCGCCAAGACTGCTTCCAAGCCTGAGATCAAGGCTGCCGTGGAAGCGCTCTTCGGCGTCAAGGTCACGGCTGTGAACACGCTCGTCCGCAAGGGCAAGGTAAAGCGTTTCCGCGGCTTCTCCGGCCGGCAGGGAGATGTCAAGAAGGCGATCGTCACGCTTGCGGACGGTCAGTCTATCGACGTCTCCACCGGGCTCTAATCGGGCAGTCGGCTAAAGAGGACTTAAGAAAATGGCATTGAAAAGTTTCAATCCGACCACACCGAGCCAGCGTCAGCTCGTCATCGTCGACCGTTCGGGCCTGTATAAGGGCAAGCCGGTTAAGGCTCTGACCGAAGGTCTCTCCAAGAGCGGTGGCCGTAACAACCTCGGTCGCATCACTGCCCGTTTTATCGGCGGTGGTCACAAGCGAACCTACCGTCTGGTTGACTTCAAGCGTCGCAAGTTCGACGTCGAAGGCACGGTCGAGCGTCTGGAGTACGACCCGAACCGCAGCGCGTTCATCGCACTGGTGACCTATGCTGACGGCGAGCAGGCCTACATCCTGGCACCGCAGCGCCTGGCAGCCGGTGACAAGGTCATCGCGTCCAGCAAGGCCGTTGACGTCAAGCCCGGCAACACCATGCCGCTGCAGTACATCCCGGTCGGCTCGATCGTTCACAACGTCGAGATGAAGCCGGGCAAGGGCGGTCAGATCGCCCGCTCGGCAGGCACCTTCGTCCAGCTCGTTGGCCGCGATGCCGGCATGGCGATCCTGCGCCTGAACTCCGGCGAACAGCGCCTCGTACCGGGCTCGTGCCTGGCCTCCATAGGCGCCGTATCCAACCCGGATCACGGCAACACCAACGACGGCAAGGCCGGTCGTACTCGCTGGCGTGGCAAGACCCCGCATAACCGCGGTGTCGTCATGAACCCGGTCGACCACCCGCACGGTGGTGGTGAAGGCCGCACGTCCGGTGGTCGTCACCCGGTTTCGCCGTGGGGCAAGCCGACCAAGGGCAAGCGGACCCGGTCGAACAAGTCGACCGACAAGTTCATTATGCGCTCGCGCCACTTGAAGAAGAAGTAAGAGAGGTTAGTCAGAAATGGCTCGTTCAGTATGGAAAGGCCCGTTCGTCGACGGCTATCTTCTCAAGAAGGCTGAGAAGGTTCGCGAAGGCGGCCGCAACGAAGTGATCAAGATCTGGAGCCGTCGCTCCACGATCCTGCCGCAGTTCGTCGGTCTCACCTTTGGTGTCTACAACGGCAGCAAGCACATCCCGGTCAACGTCAACGAAGACATGGTCGGACACAAGTTCGGTGAATTCTCTCCGACCCGGACCTACTACGGTCACGGTGCGGACAAGAAGGCGAAGAGGAAGTAACGATGGGCAAGGCAAAAGCCGAACGTCGGCTGAAGGATAATGAGGCGCAAGCAGTTGCGCGCACGATCCGCGTCAGCCCCCAGAAGCTCAACCTGGTTGCCGCGATGATCCGCGGCAAGAAGGTCGACCGCGCTCTGGCCGAACTCGAGTTCTCCCGCAAGCGCATCGCCGGCACCGTCAGGAAGACGCTGGAATCGGCAATCGCGAACGCTGAGAACAACCATGATCTCGACGTCGACTCGCTCGTCGTCGCCGAGGCTTTCGTCGGAAAGTCGATCGTCATGAAGCGCTTCCACGCTCGCGGCCGCGGCCGTGCATCGCGTGTCGAGAAGCCCTTCGCCCACCTGACGATCGTCGTCCGTGAAGTGGAAGCCAAAGGGGAGGCCGCATAATGGGTCAGAAAATCAATCCGATCGGCTTCCGCCTCGGCATCAACCGTACCTGGGATAGCCGTTGGTTCGCCGACAACGCCGAATACGGCCAACTGCTCCACGAAGACCTGAAGATCCGCAAGTATCTGATGGATGAACTGAAGCAGGCCGGCATTTCGAAGGTCGTCATCGAGCGCCCGCACAAGAAGTGCCGCGTCACGATCCACTCGGCTCGTCCGGGTCTGATCATCGGCAAGAAGGGCGCGGACATCGAGAAGCTCCGCAAGAAGCTTTCCGAGATGACCAATTCGGAAACGCACCTCAACATCGTCGAAGTGCGCAAGCCCGAAACCGACGCGACGCTGGTTGCCCAGTCGATCGCCCAGCAGCTCGAGCGCCGCGTGGCTTTCCGCCGTGCGATGAAGCGCGCTGTTCAGTCGGCCATGCGTCTTGGCGCCGAAGGCATCAAGATCACCTGCGCCGGCCGTCTGGGTGGCGCGGAAATCGCACGTACCGAATGGTACCGCGAAGGCCGCGTTCCGCTGCACACGCTGCGTGCGGACATCGATTATGGTACGGCAGAAGCGGAAACCGCTTTCGGCATCTGCGGCATCAAGGTCTGGATCTTCAAGGGCGAAATCCTTGAGCACGATCCGATGGCCTCCGAGCGCCGCGCGACCGAAGGTGATGCCCAGGGCTCAGGCCAGGGCGAACGCCGCCGCCGTGAAAACGCTTAATTCGCTTTAGGCGAGCAGATCGGAGAATAGAAAAATGTTGCAGCCAAAGCGTACTAAGTACCGCAAGCAGTTCAAGGGCCGCATCAAGGGCGTCGCCAAGGGCGGCTCGGACCTCGCCTTCGGCGAGTTCGGCTTGAAGGCTCAGGAACCCAACCGCGTCAACGCACGCGAGATCGAGGCGGCCCGCCGCGCGATCACCCGTTACATGAAGCGTGCCGGCCGTGTCTGGATCCGCGTGTTCCCGGATGTTCCGGTGACCGCGAAGCCGACCGAAGTTCGCATGGGTAAGGGCAAGGGTTCGGTCGAATACTGGGCGGCCAAGGTCAAGCCCGGCCGTATGATGTTCGAGATCGACGGTGTCTCCGAGGAGATCGCCCGCGAGGCGCTTCGTCTCGGCTCGGCCAAGCTCTCGGTCAAGACGCGCTTCGTACAGCGCATTGCAGAGTAAGGATTGAGCCATGAAAGCCGCAGACGTTCGCGCACTGAGTGCCGACCAGCTGAATGACGAGCTCGCAAAGCTGAAGAAGGAGCAGTTCAACCTGCGCTTCCAGAAGGCGACCGGCCAGCTCGAAAAGTCCTCGCGCATCAACGAGGTCCGCAAGGACATCGCCCGCGTGAAAACCATTGCCCGCCAGAAGGCGGCAGAAGCCAAGGCCTAAGGAAGAATAATATGCCGAAACGCATTCTGCAGGGCGTAGTCGTTTCCGACAAGAACGAGAAGACCGTTGTTGTTCGGGTAGAGCGCCGGTTCGCGCATCCGCTGCTTCAGAAGACGGTCCGCCGTTCGAAGAAGTACAAGGCGCATGACGAGAGCAACCAGTTCAAGGTTGGTGACGTGGTTTCCATCGAGGAATGCGCACCGATCTCCAAGGACAAGCGCTGGACGGTCGTTTCCGCCCAGGCTTAATTCATCACTTTTCGCGCAAGGGGTTGCCCTTTGCGCGAAAAGCTGTATGAAGCAGCGCAAGGACGCTCGGTATCGGGCGTTCTTTTGCTTTGAGCGCAGGGAAGGTCCCGGGAATCGCTAGCGATTTCCTCGAGGAAACCACCTTGGCAAGACCCATCCCGCGCGAAAAACATAGATTCTCATAAGCTGGAACAGGGGGCATCCGTGCCCAACCGGTCCGGTTACAACAAGAAGGCGACCTGACATGATTCAGATGCAGACTAACCTCGACGTCGCGGATAATTCCGGCGCACGTCGTGTCATGTGCATCAAGGTGCTGGGCGGCTCCAAGCGCAAGTACGCTTCGGTCGGCGACATCATCGTCGTCTCGATCAAGGAAGCGATCCCGCGCGGCCGCGTCAAGAAGGGCGATGTGATGAAGGCGGTGGTCGTTCGTACCGCCAAGGACATCCGCCGCGCCGACGGTAGCGTCATTCGTTTTGACAACAACGCCGCCGTCCTGATCGACAACAAGAAAGAGCCCATCGGCACCCGTATCTTCGGACCGGTTCCGCGCGAGCTTCGCGCCAAGAACCACATGAAGATCATCTCGCTGGCTCCGGAAGTACTTTAAGGAGCGATGGCAATGCAGAAGATTCGCAAGGGCGACAAGGTCGTCGTACTCACCGGTAAGGACAAGGGCCGTACCGGCGAGGTCGTTCAGGTCATGCCGAAGGAAGATCGCGCGATCGTGCGTGGCGTCAATGTGGTCAAGCGCCACCAGCGCCAGACCCAGTCGCAGGAAGCCGGCATCATCACCAAGGAAGCCTCGATCCACCTGTCCAACATCGCGATCGCCGACCCCAAGGACGGCAAGCCGACCCGCGTCGGTTTCAAGATCGACGGCGACAAGAAGGTTCGTGTGGCAAAGCGTTCGGGAGTTTCGATCGATGGCTGAAGCCAAGTACGAGCCGCGGCTCAAGAAGGAATATGTCGAGCGGATCCGCAAGGCGCTTCAGGAGCAGTTCTCCTTCGCCAACGAGATGCAGATCCCGCGCCTCGACAAGATCGTCATCAACATGGGTGTTGGTGAATCGACGGGCGACTCCAAGAAGCCCACGGTTGCCGCAGCCGACCTGGCGGCGATTGCCGGCCAGAAGCCGGTCATCACCCGTGCACGCAACTCCATCGCGGGCTTCAAGCTCCGCGAAGGCATGCCGATCGGCGCAAAGGTCACCCTTCGCGGCGCCCGCATGTACGAATTTCTGGATCGCCTCGTGAACATCGCGCTCCCCCGCGTGCGCGACTTCCGTGGTCTGAACCCGAAGTCCTTCGATGGCCGTGGCAACTTCGCCATGGGTATCAAGGAGCACATTGTGTTCCCTGAAATCAACTACGACAAGGTTGATCAGATGTGGGGCATGGACATCATCGTTTGCACGACGGCCACTAACGACGACGAAGCCCGGGCTCTTCTGAAAGAGTTCAACTTCCCGTTCCGTCAGTAATCCGTAACGACAAGCGTAAAGAAGGATAACTTTAATGGCGAAAACGAGCGCAGTTGAAAAGAACAAGCGCCGCCGCAAACTGGTTGCCAATCAGGCCGCTAAGCGTGCAGCCCTGAAGGCGATCATTCAGAATCAGTCGCTTTCGATCGAAGACCGGTTCAAGGCCACCCTGAAGCTTGCTGCCCTGCCGCGCAACGGTTCCAAGACCCGCATCCGCAACCGGTGCGAAGTCACGGGTCGTCCGCGCGCATTCTATCGCAAACTTCGCATGTCGCGTATTGCGCTGCGTGAACTCGGCAACCTCGGCAAGGTGCCGGGTATTGTCAAGTCGAGCTGGTAAGGAGACGGGCACATGGCAATGACTGATCCGCTGGGCGATATGCTCACCCGCATCCGCAACGGTGCTGCCCGCCGCAAGTCGAGCGTTTCCACGCCGGCCTCCAAGCTGCGCGCGCGCGTTCTCGACGTTCTGCAGTCCGAGGGTTACATCCGCGGTTACTCGGAAGTCGAATTCGACAATGGCAAGGCTGAGCTGAGCATCGAACTGAAGTACTACGAGGGCGCGTCCGTGATCCGCAAGATCGCCCGCGTCTCCAAGCCGGGCCGCCGGGTTTATGTCTCGGTCAAGTCCATTCCGCAGGTCGCGAACGGTCTCGGCATCACCATCCTTTCGACCCCGAAGGGCGTGATGGCCGATCACCAGGCACGCGAACAGAACGTTGGTGGCGAGATTCTCTGCTCTGTCTTCTAAGGCAGTGCATAGAGCTCCATAGCGAACAGACAGGATATAAAAATGTCTCGTATCGGTAAAAAGCCCGTTCCGGTTCCCGCTGGTGTGACGGCCTCGGTCGAAGGCCAGAAGATCACCGTGAAGGGCCCGAAGGGCGAACTCTTCTTCGTCGCCAATGACGAAGTCTCCGTGAAGCTCGAGGACAACGCCGTTGTCGTCCAGCCGACCAGCCAGTCGAAGGACGCTCGCTCCAAGTGGGGCATGTCCCGCACGATGGTCGAGAACATCTTGAAGGGTGTCAAGGACGGCTACGAGCGCAAGCTCGAGATCAACGGCGTCGGCTACCGCGCGTCGCTCCAGGGCAAGAACCTGCAGTTGGCGCTCGGTTTCAGCCACGACGTGGTCTACCAGACCCCGGAAGGCATCTCGATTGCTGTTCCGAAGCCGACTGAGATCATCGTCTCCGGCATCAACAAGCAGCAGGTCGGCCAGGTCGCAGCGGAAATCCGCGAATACCGTGGCCCCGAGCCCTACAAGGGCAAGGGCGTCAAGTATGCCGAAGAGCGGATCGTCCGCAAAGAAGGCAAGAAGAAGTAAGGATCACGCGAAATGGCTAGCAGGAAAGAAGCTCTCGTGCGCCGCGCCAACCGCGTGCGCCGTTCCATCAAGGCGGTCGCCAACGGCCGCCCGCGCCTGTCGGTTCATCGCTCGTCGAAGAACATCTACGTACAGGTCATCGACGACGTGGCCGGCAAGACGCTTGCGTCCGCTTCCACGCTCGACACCGATCTGCGCACGTCTCTGAAGACGGGCGCCGACACGGCAGCCGCCGCTGCCGTTGGCAAGCTCATCGCCGAGCGCGCCACCAAGGCTGGCGTCAAGGAAGTGGTCTTCGACCGCGGCGCCTTCATCTATCACGGCCGCATCAAGGCTCTTGCCGAGGCTGCCCGTGAAGGTGGTCTCAGCTTCTGATCGATCCTGGCGGGCCTTGTGCCCGCCATGTGACGTTCAGTTGGGTACCGGTCGCCTGCCCGAAAATGTGGAGGCGACTTTTGACAATCTGCCGATTGCACCCGGAAAAGAAAAAGGAAAAGGACAATGGCACAGGAAAGAAGGGGTTCTCGCGACGATCGCCAGAACCGCGAAGAGCGCGACAGCGAATTTGTCGACAAGCTCGTAGCTATCAATCGCGTCGCCAAGGTGGTGAAGGGTGGCCGTCGTTTCGGCTTTGCAGCCCTCGTCGTCGTCGGCGACCAGAAGGGCCGCGTCGGCTTCGGCCATGGCAAGGCTCGCGAAGTTCCGGAAGCGATCCGCAAGGCAACGGAAGCTGCCAAGCGCGAACTGATCTTCGTACCGCTGCGCTCCGGCCGCACGCTGCACCACGATGTCAACGGTCGTCACGGCGCCGGCAAGGTGCTGCTGCGTTCGGCCAAGGCCGGTACCGGTATCATCGCTGGTGGTCCGATGCGCGCCGTTTTCGAAACGCTGGGCATTCATGACGTGGTCGCAAAGTCGACCGGTTCGTCGAACCCCTACAACATGATCCGTGCGACCTTCGACGCGCTCAAGAGCCAGATGCACCCCAAGGACATCGCGGCACAGCGCGGCATGAAGTACGCAACGCTGCAGGCCCGCCGCGCTTCCGCCGGCGTTGCTTCCGAAGAATAAGGGAGCTTGACCAATGGCTAAGAAAGAAACTGCAAAGAAGACGGTTTCCGTCGAGCAGATCGGCTCGCCGATCCGCCGCCCGGCCATTCAGCGTCAGACGCTGATCGGCCTCGGTCTCAACAAGATGCACCGGGTCAGCACGCTGGAAGATACACCTTCCGTTCGTGGCATGATCCGTGCCGTCCAGCACCTCGTTCGCGTCGTCGACGAGAAGTGAGGGGGATAAGATCATGAAACTGAACGAAATCAAGGACAACGAAGGCTCGACCCACAGCCGCAAGCGCGTCGGTCGTGGCATCGGTTCGGGCTCCGGCAAGACCGGCGGCCGCGGCGTCAAGGGTCAGAAGGCTCGTTCGGGCGTTGCGATCAACGGCTTCGAAGGCGGCCAGATGCCGATCTACCGTCGCCTGCCGAAGCGCGGCTTCAACAACATCTTCGCTTCGGAGTTCGTCACCGTATCGGTGGCGCGTCTCCAGACGGCGATCGATGCCAAGAAGCTCGACCCGAAGGCGACCGTCGATGCAGCAGCCCTCAAGGCTGCCGGTGTCATCCGTCGCGCCAGGGATGGCGTTCGCATCCTCGCCGACGGTGAACTGAAGGCGAAGCTGACGATCGAAGTCGCCGGCGCCTCCAAGGCCGCGATCGAGAAGATCGAAAAGGCTGGTGGCAGCATCAAGCTGCTCTCGGCTGCTGCCGAGTAATCGACCGAAAATTCAAACGCCCGGGGTGCTTCACTCCGGGCGTTTGCGCTCCCATATGAGAGCCTCGCGCCGCAGTCCCCTTCGATGAGCCGGGGCAAGAGGTCGCGGCGACATACATACGAAAACTGCCCAATTCCTGAGATCGGCCGCGATTTCAGGAATTCGGCAGGAGCAGGCGGAAATGCTCCGCCTGTTTCCCGCGAGTTTCGACCAGGGGGAGGTCGGGATTGCTTGACAATCTCCTTTCCGCCCGGTTTACCCTCCGTGCCGCCTGCTTTGCTTTCGGGTGACAGTCGGCCGACAGATTTTCAAGCGTGCCGCTTCGCATCGGGGGCTCTCCCCGGACAGCGCGCGCTGCAACGGTTCAGCCGTTGTCCGGGCCGGGGCCTCCCAGGCCGTCTCCCGGACATGGTTACGCGGAGAAACGCATGGCATCGGCAGCGGAACAACTCGCCTCCAATCTCAACTTTTCCACCTTTGCCAAGGCAGAGGACCTCAAGAAGCGGCTCTGGTTCACGCTGGGCGCGCTGCTGGTCTATCGCCTCGGCACCTACATTCCGCTGCCCGGCCTGAACGCCGATGCCTTCGCCCGTGCCTTCCAGGGCCAGAGCAGCGGCATTCTCGGACTGTTCAATATGTTCTCGGGCGGCGCTGTGGAGCGCATGGCGATCTTCGCGCTCGGCATCATGCCGTATATCTCCGCCTCGATCATCGTCCAGCTGATGACCTCCGTCGTGCCCTCGCTGGAACAGCTGAAGAAGGAAGGCGAGCAGGGCCGCAAGATCATCAACCAGTACACCCGCTACGGCACGGTGCTTCTGGGCACGCTGCAGGCATACGGCATTGCCGTCGGCCTTGAAGGCGGGGAGGGGCTCGTCCTCGATCCGGGCTGGTTCTTCCGCATCTCCACCGTCATCTCGCTGCTCGGCGGCACGATGTTCCTGATGTGGCTCGGCGAGCAGATCACCTCGCGCGGCATCGGCAACGGTATCTCGCTGATCATCTTCGCCGGCATCGTCGCCCATCTTCCGACCGCAATGGCCGGCACGCTGGAACTCGGCCGCACCGGTGCGCTCTCCTTCGGCGTGATTGCCGCGGTCGTCGTCATGGCCGTCGGCGTGATCGCCCTCATCGTCTTCGTGGAGCGCGCCCAGCGCCGCCTGCTGATCCAATATCCGAAGCGACAGGTGGGCAACCGCATGTTCCAGGGAGATACCTCGCACCTGCCGCTGAAACTCAACACCGCGGGCGTCATCCCGGCGATCTTCGCCTCCTCGCTGCTGCTGCTGCCGGCAACGCTGGCAGGCTTCAGCAACACCGCCGAGTTGCCGGGCTGGGCGACGGCGATCGTCGTCTCCCTCGGCCACGGCCAGCCGCTCTACATGGTGATGTATGCCGCCATGATCGCCTTCTTCGCCTTCTTCTACACGGCCATCGTCTTCAACCCGAAGGACACGGCCGACAATCTGAAGAAGCATGGCGGCTTCATCCCGGGCATCCGTCCGGGCGAGCGGACCGCGGAATATATCGATTACGTGCTGACCCGCATCACGGTGCTCGGCGCCATCTACCTGGTCTTCGTGTGCATCCTTCCGGAAATCCTGATCGCGCAGACGGGCGTGCCATTCTACCTTGGTGGTACGTCGCTTTTGATTGTTGTCAGCGTCACCCTTGATACTGTAGCACAGATTCAGGGTCACCTGATTGCCCAGCAATATGAAGGGCTGATCAAGAAGTCGAAGCTGCGTGGAGGAAAGAGGGGACGATGAGACTGATATTTTTGGGGCCGCCGGGTGCCGGCAAGGGCACACAGGCCAAGCTCCTGACGGAGAGGCACGGCATTCCCCAGCTTTCCACCGGTGACATGCTGCGCGCAGCCGTTGCCGCGCAGACGGAGGTCGGCAAGCGGGCGAAGGCGGTGATGGATGCCGGTCAGCTCGTCTCCGACGCGATCGTCAACGAGATCGTCTCCGACCGGATCGATTCGGCCGACTGTTCGAAGGGCTTCATTCTCGACGGCTATCCGCGCACCGTGCCGCAGGCGCAGGCGCTCGATCAGATCCTGGCCGGCAAGGGGCTCGGCCTCGACGCGGTCATCGAACTGAAGGTGGACGAGAGGGCGCTCCTGAAGCGGATGGAGAGCCGCGTCGCCGAGACGATCGCTGCAGGCGGCACCGTCCGTCAGGACGACAAGCCGGAGGTGCTGGAGCGCCGCCTGGCGGAGTACCGCGAGAAGACCGCGCCGCTGTCGGAATACTACGCCTCCACCGGCAAGCTGAAGACGATCGACGGCATGGCGGACGTCAAGGCGGTGACCGCAGAAATCGACAGGATCCTGGCCTAGGCCTTCAATCTGTCAAATGGGCCGGTCGGGGTTGACTTTTCCGACCGATTCCTCTTAAGAGAGCGCCAACTCGCGACAAGCTAGCGATCGGCGCGGATTTCTCGAAAAAACGAGATCCGGGTGCGGTCGCTTTTGACATGTCCCGAAGCTCGAAGTTGAACGCGCGGCCTGACGGTCGCTTGACGAAGAAAACCCACTTGCCGGATGGCAACTGGAAGCAAGGAGAACAGGCGTGGCTCGTATCGCTGGCGTCAACATCCCGACTGCAAAGCGCGTCGTTATCGCGCTGACCTATATCCACGGGATCGGTCCGAAGTTTGCAAAGGAAATCATCGAGAAGGTCGGCATCCCCGTTGACCGTCGCGTCCATCAGCTGACCGACGCCGAGGTTCTGGCGATCCGCGAAGCGATCGACCGCGATTACCAGGTCGAAGGCGACCTGCGTCGCGACACCTCGATGAACATCAAGCGCCTGATGGACCTCGGCTGCTACCGCGGCCTGCGTCACCGTCGCGGCCTGCCGGTTCGCGGTCAGCGGACGCACACCAATGCCCGCACCCGCAAGGGTCCGGCAAAGGCCATCGCAGGCAAGAAGAAGTAATTTCCCGAAATCGGGAATTTGGGGGCTGGCGTTTGCGCCGGCCTCTTTTGAGTTTCGAGCGGGGCCTCGGCCGCATTTGCGGCGACCGTCTTTTGAGGTTGTCCCGGTCGGTGGAGCTGCTGGTACTACGGCAGTGACGATATCGCCGCACGTTAACCTCTCAAGGCGACGTGCTCATGACAATGCAGGGCAGGGGCGGAAATGCTCCCACCCGGTGGAGCCGCTGGAACTACGGCGGTGTAGAGATCAACGAAAGGAATACCCATGGCCAAGGAAGCCGCACGCGTCCGCCGTCGCGAACGCAAGAACATCACCTCCGGTGTTGCTCACGTCAATTCTTCGTTCAACAACACGATGATCACCATCACCGACGCGCAGGGCAACGCCATTGCCTGGTCGTCCGCCGGTGCCAAGGGCTTCAAGGGCTCGCGCAAGTCGACCCCGTTCGCAGCCCAGATGGCCGCTGAAGACGCTGCCAAGAAGGCGCAGGAACACGGCATGAAGTCGCTGGAAGTCGAAGTCTGCGGTCCGGGTTCGGGCCGTGAATCGGCGCTTCGCGCGCTGCAGGCTGCCGGCTTCATGATCACCTCGATCCGCGACGTCACGCCTATCCCGCACAACGGCTGCCGTCCGCGCAAGAAGCGCCGCGTCTGATCATTGACATTCCACATGCCGGATGGCGCGCCCGTCGCGCCGCCGGCTCTTCAAAGCTCGGCCGCCACGATTGGATGGTGGTGGCGAACGGAAGGCATCAGATATGATTCAGAAAAACTGGCAGGAACTGATCAAGCCGAACAAGGTTGAGTTCTCCTCGTCGGGCCGCACCAAGGCCTCGCTCGTGGCAGAACCGCTTGAGCGCGGCTTCGGTCTCACCCTCGGCAACGCGCTTCGCCGCGTTCTTCTGTCGTCGCTGCGCGGTGCGGCTGTTACCGCCGTGCAGATCGATGGCGTACTGCACGAGTTCTCGTCGATCCCGGGCGTCCGGGAAGACGTGACCGATATCGTGCTCAACATCAAGGAAATCGCCATCAAGATGGATGGCGACGACAGCAAGCGCATGGTCGTGCGCAAGCAAGGTCCGGGCGTCGTGACCGCCGGTGACATCCAGACGGTTGGCGACATCGAGATCCTCAACCCGAACCATGTGATCTGCACCCTCGACGAGGGCGCCGAGATCCGCATGGAGTTCACCGTCAACAACGGCAAGGGCTACGTTCCGGCCGAGCGCAACCGCGCAGAAGACGCGCCGATCGGTCTCATCCCGGTCGACAGCCTCTACTCGCCGGTCAAGAAGGTCTCCTACAAGGTCGAGAACACCCGTGAGGGCCAGGTCCTCGACTACGACAAGCTGACGATGTCCATCGAGACCGATGGCTCCGTCACCGGCGAAGATGCGATCGCTTTCGCTGCCCGCATCCTCCAGGACCAGCTGGCCGTGTTCGTCAACTTCGACGAGCCGCAGAAGGAAGCCGAAGAGGAATCGGTCACGGAGCTGGCGTTCAACCCGGCGCTGCTGAAGAAGGTCGACGAGCTGGAGCTCTCGGTCCGCTCGGCAAACTGCCTGAAGAACGACAACATCGTCTACATCGGCGACCTGATCCAGAAGACCGAGGCAGAAATGCTTCGCACGCCGAACTTCGGTCGCAAGTCGCTGAACGAGATCAAGGAAGTTCTCGCTTCCATGGGCCTGCACCTCGGCATGGAAGTGCCGGCATGGCCGCCCGAGAACATCGAAGATCTGGCCAAGCGCTACGAAGACCAGTATTGAGCGGCACGAGAAAAGCATGCGGGCGGTTCGCCGCTCGCATGTCGCGCCGATTGAAGTGAAATAGAAGGCAGGGTTTCGCCGCTGCCTTTCCCCGTCAGACAGCAGGCAAGTCGCCTGTATGTGCCAGGAAACGGCAGGACCGATGCGATATCGGGAGACCTGCGTAGAAGGAGAATAGCAATGCGCCACCAGAAAGCCGGCCGCAAGCTGAACCGTACCGCCAGCCACCGCAAGGCGATGTTCGCTAACATGGCTGCCTCGCTCATCACCCATGAGCAGATCGTGACCACCCTTCCCAAGGCGAAGGAAATCCGTCCGATCGTCGAAAAGCTCGTCACCCTCGGCAAGCGCGGCGACCTGCACGCTCGCCGCCAGGCGATCTCGCAGATCCGCGACGCCGCCGTCGTCTCGAAGCTGTTCGACGCGATCGCATCGCGCTACGCCACCCGCAACGGCGGCTACCTTCGCATCATGAAGGCCGGCTACCGCCAGGGCGACAACGCAGCGCTGGCCGTCATCGAGTTCGTCGACCGCGACGTCTCCGCCAAGGGTGCTGCCGACAAGGCGCGCGTCGAGGCCGAGGCTGCTGCCGAAGCCGCCTGATTTCAGGCTGCGGAATGAATTGAGGGCCGGGTGCGAAAGCGCCCGGCCTTTTTGCGTTGTCCTGGCCTCGAATGACTTCATGCGTGCTGAGCGCTACGCATTTGCCCCTCACCCTAACCCTCTCCCCGCAAGCAGGGAGAGGGGACGCGTTTCCGTTGGCCACCGTGACGAAGCCGATGCGTTGGTGGACCTTGTCAAGGTTGGGCGCTGATGGAAATGAGCGGAATGGAGCGCATCGCGGAACCCGTCCTTCTCCCCGCTTGCGGGGAGAAGGTGCCGGCAGGCGGATGAGGGGCCGCCTTCAGTCGTCTAAACAGATCGAAGGCGTCAGGCCGCCCGCCCCATGCCCGGCCGACCCGCCGTTCCGCGCCGCCACTGGTTGAAGCGTGGGCGAAACAGCCGCCAGACCAGCAGCGCCGTGACAACCGCGATATAGATCATCTGCTCCGGCCCCACCACCTTGACCGACATCGCGAAATGCAGCGCGCCGGCCGCCGCGATGACGTAGACGAGCTTGTGCAGCCTGTTCCATCGCGGCCCGAGCCTGCGGATCGACCAGTTGTTGGAGGTCAGCGCCAGCGGGATCAGCATGACGAACCCGGCCATGCCGATGGTGATGAAGGGGCGTTTGGCGATGTCGGCGACGATCTGCGGGAAATCCAGGTACTTGTCGAGGATCATGTAGGTGGAAAAATGCATGGCCACGTACCAGAAGGCGAGCAGCCCCAGTGCGCGGCGGTAGCGGATCCAGTTGATGCCGAACAGGTCGCGGATCGGCGTGATGCAGAGCGTGGCGATCAGGAACCGCAACGCCCAGATGCCGAGCAGGTGCTCGAATTCCTTGATCGCGTTTCCCGGCAATTGGCCGGTGGCGCCGAGGTAGAAGCCGGAGATGGCCGGGACGAAGCCGAGCGCATAGAGCGCCCAGACGGAGGCGCCGTGATATTTGCGGGGCAGGGCGGGGAGCGCGATCATGATCAGAAATTGGCCGCGAGGTCCATGCCGGCATAGAGGCTTGCGACCTCCTCGCCATAGCCGTTGAAGGGCAGCGTGTCGCGGCGACTGCCGCCGAAGAAGCCGCCTTCGCCGATCCGGTTTTCCGTGGCCTGGCTCCAACGCGGATGGTCGACGGCCGGGTTCACGTTGGCGTAGAAGCCGTATTCGTTCGCAGCCGAGAGATTCCAGGTCGTGGGCGGTTGCTTGTCGGTCAGCGTGATCTTCACGATCGACTTGATGCCCTTGAAACCGTATTTCCAGGGCACGACCAGGCGGACCGGCGCGCCGTTCTGGTTCGGCAGCGTCCGGCCGTAGAGGCCGACCGACAGGATCGTCAGCGGATGCCGCGCCTCGTCGAGCCTGAGCCCTTCGACATAGGGCCAGGGCAGGGGCTGGAAGTAGCCCGACTGGCCCGGCATCTGCTCCGGCCGCACGACCGTCTCGAAGGCGACATACTTCGCGCTCCCGAGCGGCTCGACCTTGTCGAGCAGGCTTGCCAGCGGAAAGCCGATCCAGGGGATCACCATCGACCAGGCCTCGACGCAGCGCATGCGGTAGGTCCGCTCCTCCAGCGGCATCGCCAGCAGGTCCTCCAGGCCGAACTCCCGCGGCTTGGACACCATGCCCTCGACCTTGATCGTCCAGGGGGTCGGCTTGAAGTCGGCGCTGTTGGCGGCCGGATCCGCCTTGCCCGTGCCGAACTCGTAGAAATTGTTGTAGTTGGTGACGTCCTTTTCAGGCGTCGTCGGCTCGTCGAGCTTGAAGGCGGAAGCGGCGGCCTTCAGTTCTGCCGCATGGGATCCCGACGCGCCGGCCGCGAGCAGCCCGCCCGCCGTGGCGCCGATGAAGCTGCGCCTGTTGAGGAAGATGGGCTCCGGGGTGATCTCCGTTGCCGCGATCCTGGGGGGACGGTAAGCAGTCATATCGTTTTCCTCTGCGGAACAAGGGGCCTCTCGCAGGACTTTACGGCAGGCATGACAACAAAGTTTCAGCCATTTCGATAGGGGGCCGATACGCACGATTTCGTGCGCGAGCCGGGGCGCGTCTCGCCTTGGCGCATTTGCCTTTTTTCGTGCCAGATCTTATCTGAACGTGGCGGCATCGTAAGGGAGAATCTGGAATGAAATTCGGCCATGGCCTCGCTACCGCAACCCTGCTCCTGCTCACGGTCTCCGCCCCGGCGATCGCGCAGGAAAAGGCTGTTCCCGGCTCGCAGACGGAAATGCAGCTTTCCTTCGCGCCGCTGGTCAAGAAGACCGCCAACGCAACGGTCAACGTCTATGCCGAGCGGATGGTCGAGCAGCGCTCGGTCTTCAACGATCCGTTCTTCGAGGAGTTCTTCGGCCAGCGCATGCCGAACCGGACGCAGAAGCAGTCCTCGCTCGGTTCCGGCGTCATCGTCGGCAAGGACGGCATCATCGTGACGAACAATCACGTCATCCAGGGCGCCGACGACATCAAGGTCGCGCTTGCCGATGGCCGCGAGTACCCCTGCAAGGTGCTGCTGAAGGATGACCGCGTCGATCTCGCGGTGCTGAAGATCGAGGCGAAGGAAAGCTTCGACATGCTGCCGCTCGGCGACAGCGACGCCGTCGAGGTTGGCGACCTCGTGCTGGCGATCGGCAACCCCTTCGGCGTCGGCCAGACGGTGACGAGTGGCATCGTCTCCGCGCTGGCGCGAAACCAGGTCAAGGCCGGCGACTTCGGCTTCTTCATCCAGACCGATGCCTCGATCAATCCGGGCAATTCCGGCGGCGGGCTCATCAACATGAAGGGCGAGCTGATCGGCATCAACACCGCCATCTTCTCGCGCGGCGGCGGCTCCAACGGCGTCGGTTTCGCCATCCCCGCCAACCTGGTGAAGGTCTTCATCGCCAGCGCGGTCGGCGGCAGCACCAATTTCGACCGGCCTTTCGTCGGCGCGACCTTCGATGCGGTGACCTCCGATGTCGCCGAGGCGCTCGGCCTGACCAAGGCCCGCGGCGCGCTCGTCTCCAAGGTGCTGCCGGGCAGCCCGGCGGAAAAGGCAGGGCTCAAGCCCGGCGACGTCGTCACCGCCGTCAACGGCATCGAGGTGGAGCATCCCGATGCGCTCGGCTACCGGCTGGCGACGGTCGGCATCGGCGGCACCGCAAAGCTCAGCGTCAGCGACGGCGGCAGGCAGGAGGAACTGACGATCGCGCTCGACCGCCCGCCGGAGACCACCCCGCGCGACGAGCGGCTGCTCGAGGGGCGCAACCCGTTCTCGGGCGCCGTCGTCGCCAATCTCTCGCCGCGCGTCGCCGACGAACTGCGGATGCCGGCGGGCACCGAGGGCGTCGTCGTCACCGACGTCAACCGCGGCTCGCCTGCAGCCCGAATCGGGCTCAAGCCGCGCGACATCATCGTCGAACTGAACGGCACGGGCGTCGCCTCTACCGAGGTGCTGGAGGAACTGGTAGGAGACGATCCCTCGGTCTGGCGCGTCGAGATCGAGCGCGACGGCCAGCGCATCCGGCAGTTCTTCCGATGAGCGACCTCTTCGCCCCCTCCGAACCGGTCGGAATGGCGGCGAAGCGGCCGCTGGCCGATCGCCTGCGGCCGCAGTCGCTTGCGGAGGTGGCGGGGCAGGAACACCTGACCGGTGAGGACGGCGTTCTCACGCGCATGATCGCGTCCGGTTCGCTGGGCTCGATGATCTTCTGGGGACCACCGGGAACCGGCAAGACCACCGTCGCCCGCCTTCTTTCGGGCGAGGCGGAACTGGCCTTCGAGCAGATCTCGGCGATCTTTTCCGGCGTCGCCGACCTGAAGAAGGTCTTCGACGCCGCCCGCCAGCGCCGCATGGGCGGGCGCCAGACCCTGCTCTTCGTCGACGAGATCCACCGCTTCAACCGTGCCCAGCAGGACAGCTTCCTGCCGGTCATGGAGGACGGCACGATCGTGCTCGTCGGCGCCACCACCGAGAACCCGTCCTTCGAGCTCAACGCCGCACTCCTGTCGCGCGCCCGCGTGCTCACCTTCAAGCCGCATGACGAAGACAGCCTCGGCGAGCTCCTGAAGCGGGCGGAGGCGACCGAGGACAAGCTGCTGCCGCTCGACGACGGCGCCCGCGGGGCACTCGTGCGCATGGCCGACGGCGACGGCCGCGCGGTGCTGACGCTGGCGGAGGAGGTCTGGCGGGCGGCCAGACCCGGCGAGGTGTTCGCGCAGGATGACCTGTTCCGCATCGTCCAGCGCCGTGCTCCCGTCTACGACAAGGCCCAGGACGGCCACTACAACCTGATCTCCGCCCTGCACAAGTCGGTCCGCGGTTCCGATCCGGATGCGGCTCTGTACTATCTCTGCCGGATGTTGGATGCCGGCGAGGATCCGCTGTTTCTCTGCCGACGGCTGGTGCGCATGGCTGTCGAGGACATCGGTCTCGCCGATCCGCAGGCGCTGGTCGTCTGCAATGCGGCGAAGGATGCCTACGATTTCCTAGGGTCGCCGGAGGGCGAATTGGCGCTGGCGCAGGCCTGCGTCTACATCGCGACCGCGCCGAAGTCGAACGCAGTCTATACCGCCTACAAGGCGGCGACGCGGGCGGCGAAGGAAAACGGCTCGCTGCTGCCGCCGAAGCATATCCTGAACGCGCCGACGAAGCTGATGAAGAGCGAGGGCTACAACGACGGCTACCGCTACGATCACGACGAGCCGGATGCGTTCTCGGGACAGGACTATTTTCCCGAAAGGATGGGCCGGCAGACCTTCTACGATCCGCCGGAGCGCGGCTTCGAGCGCGATATCCGCAAGCGGCTCGACTGGTGGGCGAAGCTCAGGCGCGAACGCAACGGCTGACCAGCCGTCCCGGCTTGCCTTCAGCGCTGCGCGGACTGCCGCGATGGCGGGGACAGGCGGGGGCCGGTTTTTACCTTCGGCTTCGGCACGACCCGGATCGAGGATTCGACCTTGCCGGAGTGCCCCTCGGTATCGACGACCACATGCCAATGCGCGTTCTTCGGGATCGTCAGCCGGATCGGCGATTTCTTGGCCACACCGCCGAGGAACTTGTGCTGGCGCGCATTCTTGAACAGATCGAAATCGGCATGCGTCATCAGTCGGACATTGGCAACGGCCGAAAGCGTGATCTCGATCACGACGCCCTCGCGGATGTCCTGGAGGTCGTAGTGGGTGTAGGGGATGGAGGTCTGCGCCATTGCCGTCCTTGCTGCCTTGGTCCGCTGCCACCATGCACGGCAGCGGTTAAGGATCGGTTGGCGCCGGGTGGCAAAATCCGGCGACGCCAGCGGCTGCTAAGTGGCGGATCGTGCGCCTGCGCCACGGGCCGCCGCGACGATCAGTTCCGGCGGCGGTTCGGCGCTGCCACGCGCGCGACCTTGTGTTGCCGCGGGCGTTGCGTCCGTCTCGAGGCACCTTCGAGTTCCACCCAAAGGCTCTTCGGGGCCTGGCAGACGGCTGCGGGATCGCGGCCGCTCTCGTCCCGGGCGAAATGCATGGCCGCGTCCTCGCTGGCAAACAGCCCTCCGACCTTGCCGAGCCTGTCCTGCACGACCCACCAGCCGTGGTGGTCGCGCCCGACCGTGAACCGGGCGGGCCCGGTTGTGACGCGCAGGCGATGTATTCGACTTCCCATGATGAAGATTTCCTCTGTTGACGATGAAGTCAGCCGCCGGACCGGTCGCAGGCGAGCTGGATTGCAGCGGCGATCAGGATCGTGATGCCGAGCCGCAGGCCGATGTGGCGCAGGGCGAGCATGGCGGGGCTGGGGGCCGGGCCTTGGTCTGGTCGCCGATCCGATCGGAGCCTCCGGGGAGACGCCTCTGCTGTCGCCGGTTCGGTATCGGGGCGGTCCATGGGCTATGCCGTCCGGCTCATGAGCTCGGCGCGCTCCGGCAGGGCGGCGATCGCGGCGCGCAGGAGGCTTCTGCACCTCGAGCGACGGCGGCGTCAGCGGAAGCCGCACCTCGGCCGAAAGCCCGAGCACGAGCGACAGGGCGTCCTTCGTACAGGCGATCATGTTCTCCTTCTCCAGCGCGGCCAGCAACGGTGTCAGCCGGTCCTGCAGCGCGTAGGCCACGTCGGCATTGCCGGTGCGCAGCGCATTGTGAAGCGCCGAGGTCAGGCGCGGAGCGACGTTTGCCGCGATCGAGAACACCCCGCCGCCGCCGCAAAGGCTGAAGGCGCAGGCCGCCGGCTCGTGGCCACAATAGTGAAGCAGGCGGGACCGCAGCTCCGGCGCGGTCCGGGCAAAACGCGAAACCTCGCCCGTGCAGTCGACGAGGGCCGCGACCGCCCCGATCGTCGCCAGCCGCTCGACCGTGTGCGGGGCGAGATCGACCGCGGTGCGTGCCGGCGCGTTGCAGACGATGAGGGGAATGTCGACCGCCGTTGCCACCGCTTCCACATGGCGGAAGATGCCCTCCTGCGAGGGCTTGCTGTAGCAGGGGACCGTCAGCAGCGCCGCATGGGCGCCAAGTGCCTTGGCCTGCGCTGAAAGCGCGATGGTGGTCTCGGTCGAATTGGTGCCGCAGCCGACGATGACCGGCACGGTGCGCTCAGCGACCTCCACGGCGGTCCGGATGATGCTGCAGCGCTCGTCTATCGTCAGCGTCGGCGCCTCGCCGGCTTCGCCGCAGACGACGAGGCCGGAAATTCCGCTCCTGATCTGCCATTCGATCAGGGTCAGGAGACCGATGCGATCGAGCGTGCCGCCGCGAAACGGCGTGACGAGGTCGCAGACGGCGCCGCGCGGAAGGAGGGCGTGGAAAGGAGACATCGTGGACTCCATGGGAACCTCAGGCGTCGTTGCTGCCGGAGGCGACAAGGGCCGCGAGCAGGCAGGCCGCGCGGTCCGGATGGTGAGCTGTATGAATGCGCCGGCGCCGGCTCCGCGGCGCAACCGTCGTTGTCAGCCGGCAGCTCCAGATGCCGCCGGCCTGCGTCAGTTCCAGCAGTTCGCGCGAAGGCACCGCCGAGGCGGCCAGAAGCAGGATCGCGTCGGCGAAATCGTCACGCTCCATCATCTGCCGGAAGCGGGCGAAGGCGTCATGTGCCGCGCGAAAATCCGAAAGTGCGGGCAGCACGCGCACCGCCTCCCAGACGATATGCTCGCGCAACACGCGTGCGGCGGTGATCCGGCGGCGCAGGAGTGCCACCGCATCACCATTCTCCGGCAGACCCGCATCGATGTCGTCGGGCAGGCGGCGCTTATTTGCGGGCGGAAGGGCCGTCGTGGGATTGTGTATCGGCATGGTCGCAGCCAGCCGTCAGCCGAACAGGAGCCAGCCGATGCCGGCAGCGATCGACGCCAGCGCGATGCCGAGGCGTACGCCGGTGCTTGCCCGGCCGCGACCCCGCCCGCCGCCGGCCTCGGTCCGCCGGCGCATCTGCATCCGCCGCGCCCGCTCCGCGGCGCGTATGGTCGCCCAGGCGAAGACCGTCCGCGTGCTGAACGGCGTTGGGGCGCTTTGATCTCTATGGGTGGCCATGACATCGTATCCCGTTGACGATGCCGGGAATTTAGGGCGGGTGCGGATAGGAATTCGATTGGGAAAGCCGCCGCCCGACGTAAGAAAATCATAAGGGCCGGTGGGGTCGAGAGACCGCTGACGCCTCAGGCGGCGCGATGCCGCGGCACTGCGACAGGCGGCGGTGCGGGTCTTCCGGCGCCCACGATCGTCAGTCCGGCCGGTTTGCCGGCCGGCGGATCAGTTCTTGCTGTCGTCGTATCTCGGCGGGGCGATCGGGTCGCTGGCCGGAAACGTCTCCTCCAGCGCCTCGTCCAGATAGTCGTCTTCCTTCTTGCGCTTTTCCTTGTCCTTCTGTTGAGCGCTCTTTGGGGGCGCGCTTTTGGGTGGTGACTTTCCGGGCTTGTCGGTGGGCATGGAAATTCTCCTGGTCGTGATGCCTGGTCGTGATGAAAGTCTTGCGCGTGGTTCGCTATTCCTCGTCGATCAGGGCGAGGATGTGCCGCTGGATCTCTTCGTCCTGGCTGCGGATCGCCTGCATCAGCAGGCCCAGTCTACCACGCAGGCCGTGGATCTGGTCGAGCAGTTGCATGGCGACGTCGACGCCGTCGTCGTTCACCCCCATCGGACCGATCAGGTCCTGTATGAGGCGCGCACGGGCGAGGTCGGCGTCGTGGAACAGGCGTGCTCCGTCCCGTTCTTCGGGCACCAGCCAGCGGTGCTCGATCCACGTTTCGAGAATGGTGATCTCGATTTCGAGGTTGCGGCAGAGGTCGGTGTCTTTCATCTCAGCCTCCCACATCTCAGCCTCCCATGTGTCGGCGCGGTGCCTGCGCCTTTCCGGCTTCCCAGCGTTCCGCAAACGCGGTGAGCTCGTGATCGGGCGTCTGCGGCAGGACGACCTGAAGCGTCACGTAGGCGTCCCCATGGCCGCCGCCCTGTTTATGTAGGCCCTTTCCTTTCAGGCGCAGGGTCTTGCCGGTGTTCGAGTTCGGCGGGATCGTCACGTTCACGGCGCCGTCGAGCGTCGGAACGCGGATCTTGCCGCCGAGCACGGCTTCCGTGAGCGAGATCGGGATCTCGTAGCGGACGTCGTTGCCGTCCTGCCTGTAGAAGGGATGTGGCCGCACGCGGATCTCGATGCGCGCATCGCCTGCGGGCGCGCCGTTGTGGCCCGGCTCCCCCTTGCCGCGCAGCCTCAGCGTCTGGCCGTCGCGGGTGCCGGGCGGGACGGTTAGGTCGATGGGCGGGCCGTCGGGCAGGCTGATCTGCTTCTTCGTGCCGTTCGCCGCCTCGAGAAAGTCGAGCTCCATGGTGAAGTAGGCATCGCGCCCCTTGCCGCCCTGCTGCCCGCGTCCGCGCTGCGAGAAGAAGCCGGAGAAGATGTCGTCCGCGTCGCCGAAGTCCGAAAAGCTCTGGCTGCCCTGGTATCGCTCGCCCGCTTGGCCGGCGGAGGCATAGTCGCGATAGTACTGGCGCGGCGGGGTCTCAGCCCCGGTCTCGTCGATTTCGCCCCGGTCGTACTTTCCCCGCTTCTCCTCATCCTCGAGCAGCGCATAGGCCACGGACACGGACTTGAACTTCTCTTCGGCGGTCTTGTCGCCGGGATTGAGGTCGGGGTGCAGCTTCTTGGCGAGCTTCCGGTAGGCGCTCTGGATATCCTTCTGTGTCGCGTTCTTGCCGACACCAAGGACCTCGTAGGGACTGCGGCTCATTCTCTGTTCCTTCGAACCGTGGCTGGCGAACCGTGACTGGGGCGAGGCAGAAACGAAAAGCCCCTCGCGCAGACGAAACGTCGCACTTCTCTGCCCCGATCTCAACCATAGGGCACGCCCTGGAAATGAACAGGGAGAGGTGCTGGCGAAATGTGTCGCAGGCAGCCGACGGGAGCCGAAGAAGCCGGGCGCTTCAGTTGCGGACGAGGCGGATGTCGCTCGTCACCACCGTCTTGCCGTTGGACGGATTGTGGTCGACCGTGCGCAGCCGCAGGCCGTTGTCGCCGACCTTCTGGATCGTCATCTCCGCCCGGCGGTCGCCGTTGACGACCCTGCTCCAGCGGACCGCGAGGTTGATGGTCCCGCCTTTCCGGTTCCCGGAGAGCGTCGAGGGGCGGCCGGACGGGCCGACATAGACGCCACTGTAGCGCGCGCCCCTGGCCTTGAGCTCGGCGGAGATCGCCCGGCGGAAGACGGCGAGCGCGCTGCAGTTTCCCTTCATGGAAATCGAGGCGGCGCCGGCATCGGAGCGAAGCCTGCAATCGACGCTGACCGCCGGCCTGCCAATCCGCATGACCACAGTTCCGTTGCCCCTCCAGTCGCCCGAGAGCGATTGCAGGAACGCGTTCTCGTCGGCAACCGCCGGAGCTGCTGCAACGAGCAGGGACACAAAGGACAGAAGTCTGACGGAGATATACATTCGTGACCTGCCTTGCATCAGGGCCGACGGCGATCCGTGCCTATCCTGTTTGGAAATCTAGTCGAAATCGAGGGGTTTTCTCAAACAAATCGTGGCGAGCGATCGGATGAGCGCTGAAAAGCGGCCGTAGTAGATAGGATGAGCTATCCCCTGGCTCGAAACTTCATGATAAAGCAATTTCTAATATACGTAATTCCAACACCGGACTCCCGTCTCCATTGCCGGACGGGTGCACGATCCCGCGTGTCTGCAATTCGAAATGCTTGATACATTCTTCAACGGGAGGGCGACATGGCGGTTCCGACCATCAGCATTACGCGCGTGGAGGCTCTGGAGGGCGGCTATCTCCGCTATAAGGTGAGCCTGAGCGCGCCGACGACGGACGAGGTCAGGATCGACTATCGCGGCTTCGAGGGCAGCGCCAAGGATTCGCCACTCAACCAGCAGGACTATACCGTCTACAAGGGAAACGGCGGCATCTACCGGATCGACACGCTCGTCATTCCCGCCGGACAGACGGAGGGTGAGATCGTGGTTCGTGCAAGGCCCGACTACCTCGACGAGGTCGACGAGTCCTTCTGGCTGGAACTGTTCAATCCCAAGGGGGCTGCCTTCGTCGGCAATCCTGCGGTCGTCCGGGTCCTGGGCATCGTCCAGGACAACGACGGCACGGGATCCGACCTTGCGATGTTCGTCTCGAACCCGATCGTCGTGGAGGGAGATGGCGGCACGCGGCGGGCGGTGTTCGAGGTTCACATATCCGAGGCGCTGGCCAGCGACCTGACGCTGAACTATCGCACCGCGAACGGATCGGCGCTGGCCGGAAAGGACTATGTCGCCAAGACCGGCGCGGTCACGATCTCGGCCGGCGCGACCACCGCGACGGTCGCAATCGACCTTGTGGGGGACAATTCCATCGAACTCAACGAGAACTTCTCGCTCGTCTTCGACCCGCCGGACGCGATCAGGAACGGCCACGAGGGGAGCGCCGGGACCGCCACCATCCTCGATGACGACACGGGCAACGGGGCGATCCCGATCATCTTCGCGGAGCGGGCGACCCAGACCGAGGGAGGGACGATGCGCTTCCGTGTCGTCCTTTCCAAGGCCACCGACGACGAGGTGCGCATCGACTATCGCACCGTCCTCGGATCTGCGACCGATGCGCCCCTCAACAACCGCGACTACCCGCCCCAGACGGGGACCCTCGTGATCGAGGCGGGCGACAGGGTCGGTTTCGTCGAGATCCGCGCCAATCCCGACAACCTGGACGAAGTCGACGAATCGCTGTGGCTGGAGCTTTCCGGCCCGCAGAACGCGCGGTTTGCCGGATACCAGAAGGTCGAGCGCGTCCTGGGCATCGTCAACGACGACGACGGCACCGGCAGCAACCGCTCTGTCTTCGTATCGAGCCCCACGGTGGTGGAAGGCGATTCTGGCACGCGCCAGGCGGTATTCCAGATACATCTTTCAGAGGTTTATGATGAAAGCCTCACGTTCAAGTTCAAGACCTCGAATGGAACCGCCGCGAACGGAAGCGACTACATCGGAAAGACCGGCTCGGTGACATTTCTGGCCGGCCAGACGGTCGCGGCGGTCGCGGTCGACCTGCGCGCGGACGAGCGCCTCGAGGGAGACGAGACCTTCTCGCTGGTCCTCACCCCGCCTGCGGGTGGCATCGTGAAGAACGTGATCACGGCCGGCAAGGCGACGATCGCAAACGACGACGACATTCACGAGGTGATCCGGGGCAGCGAAAGTGCAAATCGCCTCTACGGCGGCACCGGCAACGACCGCATCTTTGGCTATGGCGGCAACGATACGCTCGGTGGAGGCAGCGGCAACGACACACTCGACGGCGGCATCGGCCACGACAGGCTGGAGGGCGGCGCCGGCAACGACAGGCTCCTGGGCGTAGCCGGAAACGACACGCTTTACGGCGGCGCCGGAAAGGACGGGATGGACGGCGGTTCGGGCAATGACCGCCTCTACGGCGACAGTGGCAACGACACGCTGAAGGGAGACACCGGCAACGACGCGCTCGAGGGCGGCGCCGGTGCAGACAGGCTGCTGGGCGGGTCAGGCGGCGACACCTTCGTCTTCCGGCTGGTCGGCCATTCGACGGTCGCTTCGTCCGGGTGCGACAGGATCGACGATTTCAGCCGCAGCAGCGGCGACGAGATCAGCCTTTCCGCAATCGATGCGAAGACCGCCGTCAGCGGCAACAATGCCTTCGTCTTCATCGGCGACGACGCCTTCCACAAGAAGGCCGGCGAACTGCGCTACCAGCACAAGAACGGCGACACGCTGGTGCTGGCCGACATCAACGGCAACGGAAAGGCTGATTTCGCGATCCTGCTGGACGGTACGTTCAACCTGAAGGCGTCCGATTTCATCCTGTGAGCCGGGCCGCGCCGGCGTGCCAGATGGCGCGCCGGCGCGTTTCATGACAGTCTGCGCCCGGATGCGCCCATAGGCCTGAAGCGATCCGGCGTGGGCGAGCCATCCTTTGTGGGAGGGAAAGTCATGCGGGTTCTGCCGATTCTGGCCGCGGTCGCGATGATCGCCGTTGCACCGCTTGCTCACGGGCAATCGCTGAAACCGGACGAAGTCCTCAGCACGATCGCGGCGCGCGTGATCAGCGAACCCAATCCGGTCCTCGGCGCCGACGGTCGCGTGCATCTCGCCTACGAACTCCTGGTCGTCAATCCGAGCAAGCTGATCGTCACCCTCGAACAGGTGGAGGCAGTGGATGCGGATGGGCGCAGCCTCTGGTCGCTTGAGGGCGAAGGGCTGGCGGCGATGACGGCTTCCTATGCCGACACCGGGTCGCGGCTGCCGCCCGGCGGCTCGGCCATCGTGTTCATGGACGTCAGCTTCGCTGCCGGTGAGCCTCTGCCGGCAGACGTCAGTGCGCGCATCACGACAAACCGCATGGCCGCGGGCGCAGACGGCAAGCCGACACCTCTGCCCGAGGACAGCCCGCTGGCCGCCACCTCCAGCTTCACCGGCGCGCGCACGGCGCTCGGAAAGCCGGCCGTGGTCGTTGCCCCGCCGCTGAAGGGCAAGGGCTGGATCGCGGTGAACGGTTGCTGCGACGCCATCACCTCGCATCGTGGCGCGGTCATCCCCGTCAACGGCGCCTTGCGCGTGCCCGAGCGCTTCGCGATCGACTGGATCAAGCTCGACGATGGCGGCCGGGTCTTCACCGGCGACGCCGCCAAGCTTGAAAGCTACGCTTACTATGGAGTGCCGATCTACTCTGCGGCCGACGGCGTCGTGGTCAATCTTTACGACGAGGCCGACGAGCAGGTTCCGGGCAAGGACGCCAAGGGCATCACGGCTGAAAACGTCGGCGGAAACATGCTGGTGGTCGACATCGGCGGCGGCGCCTATGCCTTCTATGCGCACCTGCAGCGCGGCAGCCTGAAAGTGAAGCTCGGCGACCGGGTCGAGACCGGGCAGGTGATCGGC
The DNA here is from genome assembly GCF_014196765.1 of Mycoplana azooxidifex. Lineage (GTDB taxonomy): Bacteria > Pseudomonadota > Alphaproteobacteria > Rhizobiales > Rhizobiaceae > Mycoplana > Mycoplana azooxidifex. Next base: position 231,830 of record NZ_JACIEE010000006.1, on the reverse strand, counting down.
CTGCTCGGCAACACCGGCAATTCGACTGCGCCACACCTGCATTTCCACGTGATGGACGGCCCGTCGCCGCTCGACGCCAACGGCCTGCCCTTCGTCTTCACGCGCTTTTCCAGCAGCGGCACGCTCGAGCCGGGCTCGGACGATGCGATAGAGAATGGGCAGGCGGCGCGCATTGGCAAGGCGCTCGCCGGCGATCACGTCAACCAGCTGCCGCTGAACGACGAAGTCGTCGATTTCGAATGACCCGCCGGCCACTGGTCACCGGGCTGGCTGCTTGTGCGCCGAACGGGTGCGGCCCGTTCAGCTCGACTGGCCGGCCAGCCAGTTGTGCCAATCGCTCTCGCTGCCGCGGAAGACGTTGAGGTCGATCTTGCCGTTCACGCCCTGCGACAGGCCGGAACCGGAATACTGCCAGAACACCCATTTGCGGTTGGGATAGCGCTTGGACGGATGGGCTGCGACCGAGCGCAGCCAGAACGGATGGTTCGGGAACGCACCTTCGAGGTTGTCGGCATAGAAGTCCGGTGCGGTGTAGATGATCGGGCGCTGGCCGTAATGGCGCTCGAGCTTGTCCATGAACACCTGCATCTTCTCCAGCACCGTGGCACGCGACAGCCGGCGCTTGCAGCTCGACTCGCCATTGTATTCGACGTCGATCACCGGCGGCAGCGCGCCTGCTTCCCGCGGCACGTTGCGGATGAACCAGTCGGCCTGCTCTCCGGCGGTGCGGCACCAGTAGAAGAAGTGGTAGGCGCCGCGCTTGATCCCGGCTTCCTTGGCCCGGCGCCAGTTCTTCTGGAACATCGGGTCGAGGTGGTCGCCGCCGTCGGTTGCCTTGATGAAGGCGAAGTTCGCCCCTTGCGTCCGCAGCGTTCCCCAGTCGATCTCGCCCTGCCAGCGCGAAACGTCGACGCCGTGGACGGCGTGGTGGCGTGGGCTGACCTTGCCGAAGTTGATCGGCTTGGCGTCGCCGAAGCGCTGGCTGTAGACGCGAGAGCGTTTGCCGCTCCGGCCGCTTGGGGCCGGTTGCTCGGGGGCGATCGCTTCGAGCGGACGCTGCGCGGGCACCGCCATGCCGGCATCGCGCGTCACCGCCTCGAATTGCTGCTGATCGGGGACCGGGCCGGCCCAGGCGAGTTCGTGCGGTGGCGCGCCGTCTTCGCCCGTCTCTCCCGCGGCATCGCCGACGTCGGCGGTCGGCACCGGTGCCGCAGGCCGCACGATGGAGCTCGTCGTCTCGCGGGATGTCAGCCCCGCCTGGAGTGCCTCCGGGCCGGAACTGGACGAGCAGCCCGCGAGCACGAGACCGATGAGGATGAGGGCAGGGGCGGCCGAAAGATGCATGGGAACCCGTTACGCAAGACCAAGGAAGACGGCTCGAACGGAGCCGCCAGGAACCACAGAAGGGAAAGGCTAACGGAGAATTACCAAGAAAGACTGAATCCAATCTTTACGGTGCGAAATTGATACGCGCCGCAACCTGCCGGTGCTGTCGGCCGCGGGTCGGTACGCGGGGCGCCATTGCGACACCCTCTGCTCGGCCGCCGTCACTGTCGTTTTTCGCTGGCTGGAAATCTGTTGCAAGCCTATGGTTGCATCGCTTGGGGCTGGGTTGGCGCAGGAGTCCTGTCGGCCCGGTTGTTTGCCCGCTCGGCAGCGAGGCGGAAGACAGAGTTTTGAAACCGACTTTTCGACATCAACCCATTCCGGAGACGCGCATATGACACGCAAGCTAACGTTCTGCCTCCTTCTGGCAGGTACCATGGCAGTTCTGAACGGCGGCAACGTTTGGAGCCAGGACAATGTGAAGAAGCCGCATGTTCCGCTCGAGAAGACGGTCGGCCAGGTCACCCAGAAGGGTCCGTTCGCCTCCCTCCTGGTGATCAATTCCGATGGTGCGACGCTGGAAGGCGAAAAGCTCGTTCTGACCGGCGTGGCCGCAAGCGCGATCGTGTTCGCAGATCGCCCGGCGCGGGCCGCGGGTCATGTTTCGACCGACGAGATCGTCAAGCAGTGGGGGCAGGGGCCGGACAGTTTCGAGAGCGATCCGCCCAATGCGACGATTTCCATCCTCGGTGGCGGTTCGGATGTCAGCGATGCCGTGGTGACGCTCAAGTCCCCGACGCTGGAAGGCACGACGCTGACATTCGATGTCACGGTGCTCGAAGGCAGCCTTGCAGGGGCAAGCGGGCCGGCGGCGCTGTTCGTCGATCATTGGCGCGGCTGGAACAATGCCGGATGGTACGGGGTCGGGCTTGCCACCGGCGCGGCCCTGGGCGCCGCTGTGGCCGAGCCGCACTATTATCGTCCTCACCCCTATTACCCGCCTGTCGCCGCCAACCCTTGCCCTCCCGGCTACTGGCTCGGTCCGTGGGGTCATTGCCGCGACACGCCCTACCATGGCCAGTTGCCCAACGGCGGATGGCAATAAGCCTCGACGCCGCATCGTCCTGATTCTCTGTCCCACGGGCGAGGAGAGATTCAGGCAGAAGGCCATCGCCGGCCGCAAGCGTGCGGCCGGCCCTGTCGTCGTCGCTGCGGCCGCAGCCGCAGGCTCGCGCAGGATCAGACGGCGATCTTGCCGCCGCCGACCTTGGTGATCGCGACCACGGCCGGACGCACCGGCATGTCGTCCTTGAAGTCCGGCCAGCGGGTGGAGAGGTCCTCGTAGTAGGACGGGCGGCCGTGGCCGTCCCAGTCCTCGCCGCCGTCGCCCGGATGCTGGACGGCGACGAAGGCCGTCTCGTCGTCCGGGGTGAACAGCGGGCCGCACATCTCCGCGCCGACCGGCACGCGGAAGAACAGCTTGGAGGTGGCGCGGGCGTCGCCCTCGGTGTCCACCGCCCAGAGGCCGTCGGTGCGGCCAGTGGCCTTGTTGTTGTTGCCGTCGGTCGAGACCCACAGGCGGCCTGCGGCGTCGACGGCGCAGTTGTCGGGCATACCGAACCAGCCGTTTTTCGTCGTTTCGGTCGAGAAGGTGGCGCCGACGTCGGCGACGGACGGGTCGCCGCACTTCAGCAGCACTTCCCATTTGCCCGAGATCGCGGTGAAGTCGCCGCCGTCTTCCTCGATCTCGATGATGTGGCCGAAGGCGTTTTCCGCGCGCGGGTTGGCGGCGTCGACCTGGTCGGCCTTGCGCTTGGTGTTGTTGGTCAGCATGACGTAGACCTTGCCGTTGACGCCGTTCGGCTGCACGTCCTCGGGACGGTCCATCTTGGTGGCGCCGAGAAGATCGCCGGCGCGGCGGGTCTCGATCAGCACGTCCGCCTGGCTGGCAAAGCCGTTCTCGGCCGTCAGCGGACCCTCGCCATGCACGACCGGCAGCCAGGCCATGGTGCCGTCTTCATCGAACTTGGCCACATAGAGCATGCCGGCATCGAGCAGGTCCATGTTGGCGGCGCGGTCGTCCGGGTTGTAGCTGCCGTCGGTGACGAACTTGTAAACGTAGTCGAAGCGCTCGTCATCGCCGAGGTAGAAGACGACCTTGCCGTTCGCGGCCACGATCGATTCGGCGCCTTCGTGCTTGGTGCGGCCGAGTGCGGTGCGCTTCTTCGGCACCGAGGTCGGGTCCATCACGTCGACCTCGACGATCCAGCCGAAGCGATTAGGTTCGTTCGGCTCCTTGGCGAGGTCGAAGCGGTCGTAGAAGTTGGCCCACTCGTAGCCGCCTTCCGGCACGCCGTAGCGCTCGTAGTTGCCGGCCTCGGCATGGCCGGCCGGCAGTTCGCCGGAGAAGTAGCCGTGAAAATTCTCTTCCGCCATGATGTAGGTGCCCCACGGGGTCACCCCGCCGGCACAGTTGTTGAGCGTGCCGAAGACCTTCTTGCCGCTGGCGTCTCCATTGGTCTTGACGCGGTCGTGGCCGGCGACGGGACCGGTGAGTTGCATCTCGGTGCTGGCGGTGACGCGGCGGTTCAGCTTGCCGTCCGGCACGACCTGCCACTTGCCGTCGACCTTGCGGATCTCGACGATCGTGCCGCCGTGGGCGGCCATCTCGACATCCACCTGCTCCTTCGACAGCGGCCCCTGCTCGACCTTGCCGTCGACGATCTTGACGAGGCCGGGGAACATCAGGTGCGGGTTGGTGTATTCGTGATTGACCACGAGAAGGCCATGCTCGGAGGAGCCTTCCAGCGGGATGAAGCCGACATAGTCGTTGTTGTAGCCGAACTGGCGCTCCTGCGCCGCCGCGGTCTGCTTCGTCGGGTCGAAGGCGGGCGAATCGGAGAAGAGGGCGTCGCCCCAGCGCAGCAGGACGTCGGCGTCATAGCCCTCGGCGACATGGTGATTGGCGTCGACGCCGGCCTCGACCTCGGCAAACGAGAAGGCCGAACCGCCGGCCGCGCGCGCTGCATTGGGTGCGCTCAGAAGTGCTGCGGGACAGACGGTCGCGGCGATCGCCGAGACGGCGAGCGAACCCTGCAGGAACCCGCGGCGCGAGAAACGCTTGCCGATGATCTCGCCCATGGTCGGGTTCAGCGTCGGATTATGCCCGTCGCCATCGGCGTCTTCGAGCTGCGTCGTCGGGAAAATCTTTTGAGAGAATTGTTCGGTCATCTTGCGGTCTCCGCGTTGGACTGGACTCCCGGTTTAGAGTCGTTCTAGCCCATAGAGACGGCATGTTTCGGTTTTGCGACAGAGGCGGATGGAGCTGTTCATAGTCACGCAGGCCGCTCAGCCCTCCTTGCGTCGAACCTCTCGGTGTTGGCTGCGCACGGCGACGTGCTGATGCCGGGGAACGGGGAGGGGACCGATGCCGGAGTGGCGCCCGTCAGCGAGCCGGCCACACGCGTAAAAGATGGCAATGGCGGATGCGGCAGTAAAGGAGGCAAAGAACGATTCGCCGGCGCTTTCCACGAGACCTGCCAGTTGCAGCAGCCAGTATGTGACGCCGGGCGTTTGGATATAGTGCAGCGGCTCCTGCATGATGTCGAAGACGACGCCGAAGAAAACGAGGCCGCTTAGGCCCGCCAGCATGATTGCTGCATGCCTCCACCAACGGCGCTCGGTGGCCAGCAACCCCCAAAGGATCACCGGTACGGCAACGACGCCGAGTGCGGCCCAGATCACCACTTCGCCCATTTCCCCTTTCGACATGCCGAAGGTCGGCATCGTCGGCCAAAAGGTATTCACCACCACGCTGCCGCGTTCGTGGAGGCGCAGAGCGTCGTCAGCAAGGATCAGCAGGAAGATGACTGCAAAGGCGAGGAATGCCGCGACGCGCAGGCGGCGGAAGAGAGCCACCATCAGGACGACGATCAGGATCCATTTCGCATGGTTGAAGCGCTCGGCGAGCCCGACGTCGCCAAACACGGACAGGAGAGGCGGCACCTTTTCGATGACCTCCGCCGCCTCGAAGCCGCGAAGAACGATATGGAGAAGCAGAAATGCAAGGTCGACCGGCAGAAGGACGATCAGGAATTTCCGGAGGACTTCCGGCGCGGGCGCGAGGTTGAATAATCGCTGCATTTGCAGCAATCAAGGGATGAAATGTGAAGGTTTTATGACGGTGTAATATAACTGTCGTATTTGCCCGATCTGTCCCGGAAGCCTACGGGCGCACGCAGAACGACGGCTGAAAATCAGTGCGACGGTGGCTTTCGGCGCATTTGATCACAACGAAAGGATTCGCGAACGCTTCGGATCACGCCGCCTCATCGCACGCTCGGAGGCAAGCCTCGAAAGTGCTTCCGCGGAAATCTTCCGCGGAAGCAATCGTGCCAAGTTATTTTTTCTTGTTTGGTGCTTGTGTCAACGCCGAAGCCGCTACACTTTTAACGGCAGGCGACGATTTAGGGTTTTTCAGCAATCTTGACGCCGTCGACGCTACAGACTTTGACGTACGTTCATTTTGGGCCATTGGATATTCTCCCTGTTAATGGCCACCGAAGCTACCTCGACTCGGAAACGTCAAACCCCATATACTAACCATGCTACAGGCAAGGGATGTGAGTCTCTTAGCCCCGCGTAGGTTTCGGCCTTTTCGCGGTATCCAAAGCCGGGGTCAAAGGACCTCGGCTTTGTCATTTCTGTTGCACGCAAATTGATAAGTCCGAATCTTGTTTTGTTCTCTTTAACTGTCTAGCCCGAAGTTTCCTCCGGGCTAGACAATTCTTAGCTATTCAAGAAATCAGCTGCACCCGCTCGTAGCTCCACACGTGTCGCACTTCTCGCAGGTGCCGTTCCGCACCATCGTGAAGTTCTGGCACTCCGAGCACATGTTGCCGGTGTAGCCCTGCGCGATCGAGCGCATGCGGCGTTCGTTTTCCACCTTCTTGGCCTCGGCCTTGGCGGCTGCCGCGTCGGCGGCGGCCTTGTCGGAGAAGAGGGCTGTGACGGACTGCTGGCTTTCGGTGACGACCTCCTCGGAAACTTCCTCGGCGATCTCTTCGGCCAGTTCCGCCGCCCGCTCCTCGTAGTCGCGCTTGAAGGCGACGATCTCGGAGGTCGAGATCGCGGTGGCCGGCTCCAGCTTGCGGGCAGCACTACCGGCAAAGGCCGTCACGTTGCCTGCGGACGAGGCCTTGGCGGGAGCGGCGGTCGCAGCTCCCTTCGGCTCGCCTCCCTGGCGTTCACCGCCGGTGCCGGAGACGAGCGTCGGCTTGTAGCCGCGGGTCCAGCCGGTGGAGACGAGGTTGGTCTTGCCTTCCTGGATGCCCTTGCCGAGTGCCGTGTTGCCGAAGTCGGAGGTGTCGACATGGGCGAGGTCGTGGCGGCCGAGATAGGAGACAGCCAGTTCGCGGAACACGTAGTCGAGGATCGAGGTCGCGTTCTTGATCGCATCGTTGCCCTGGACCATGCCGGCCGGCTCGAACTTGGTGAAGGTGAAGGCCTCCACATATTCCTCCAGCGGCACGCCGTATTGCAGGCCGAGCGAGATCGCGATGGCGAAGTTGTTCATCATCGCGCGGAAGGCGGCCCCTTCCTTGTGCATGTCGATGAAGATCTCGCCGATGCGGCCGTCGCCGAACTCGCCGGTGCGCAGATACACCTTGTGCCCGCCGACGACGGCCTTCTGGGTGTAGCCCTGGCGCCGGTTCGGCAGCTTCTCGCGCTCGCGGGTGACGCGCTCGATGATCCGCTCGACGATCTTCTCGGTGACGGCGACCGCCTGGGCGGCGGCCGGCGCCTGGATCAGGTCCTCGACGGTCTCGTCTTCAGCCTCGTCCTCGATCAGCGAGGCGTTGAGCGGCTGCGACAGCTTCGAGCCGTCGCGGTAGAGCGCGTTGGCCTTCAGCGCCAGCTTCCACGACAGCATGTAGGCCGAGCCGCAATCCTCCACGGTCGCCTCGTTGGGCATGTTGATCGTCTTGGAGATTGCACCCGAGATGAACGGCTGCGCGGCCGCCATCATGCGGATGTGGGATTCGACCGACAGGTAGCGCTTGCCGATCTTGCCGCAGGGGTTGGCGCAATCGAACACCGGCAGGTGCTCGACTTTAAGGAACGGTGCGCCTTCCAGCGTCATGGCGCCGCAGACGTGGATGTTGGCGGCCTCGATGTCCTTCCTCGAAAAGCCGATGTGCTCGAGCAGGTTGAAGCTCATGTCGGCAAGCTGCTCGTCGGTAACCTTCAGCGTCTCCTTGAGGAAGTCGGCGCCGAGCGTCCACTGGTTGAACACGAACTTGATGTCGAAGGCGGCCTTGAGCGCACCGTTGACGGCTGCGATCTTCTCGTCGGTGAAACCCTTGGCCTTGAGCGAACCCGGGTTGACGGCCGGCGCCTGGTTCAGGTTGCCGTGGCCGACCGCATAGGCCTCGATCTCGGCGATCTGGGCCTCCGAATAGCCCAGAGTGCGCAGCGCCTCGGGCACGGCGCGGTTGATGATCTTGAAGTAGCCGCCGCCGGCGAGCTTCTTGAACTTCACCAGAGCGAAATCGGGCTCGATGCCGGTGGTGTCGCAATCCATGACGAGGCCGATCGTGCCGGTCGGCGCGATCACCGAGACCTGCGCGTTGCGGTAGCCGTGCTTCTCGCCGAGTTCGACGGCCTTGTCCCAAGCTGCCATGGCGTGGACGATCAGGTCCTGGTCGGGGCAATCGTCATGGAGAAGGGCGACCGGATCGACCGACAGCTTCTCGTAGCCGCTGGTCTCGCCGTAAGCCGCGCGGCGGTGGTTGCGCATGACGCGCAGCATGTTGTCGCGGTTCGGCGCAAAGCCGGGGAAGGTGCCGAGCTCGCCGGCCATCTCGGCCGACGTCGCATAGCAAACACCGGTCATGATCGCCGTCAGGGCGCCGGCGATGGCGCGGCCCTCGGTCGAGTCGTAGGGGATGCCCGACGACATCAGCAGGCCGCCGATATTGGCATAGCCGAGGCCGAGCGTGCGGTATTCGTAGGAGAGCTCGGCGATCTGGCGCGAGGGGAACTGTGCCATCATCACGGAGACTTCGAGCACGATCGTCCACAGGCGGACGGCATGCTCGTAGTCGGCGATGTTGATGTTCTTGGTGGCCGCATCCTTGAACTGCAGCAGGTTCAGCGAGGCGAGGTTGCAGGCCGTGTCGTCGAGGAACATGTATTCCGAGCACGGGTTCGACGCGCGGATCGGGCCGGCCGCCGGGCAGGTGTGCCAGTCGTTCATGGTCGTGTTGAAGTGCAGGCCAGGATCGGCCGACGCCCAGGCGGCGTGGGAGATCTGCTCCCACAGGTCGCGCGCCTTCAGCGTCTTCATCACACGGCCGTCCTTGCGGGCGGTCAGGTTCCAGTTTCCATCATCCTCGACGGCGCGCAGGAAATCGTCCTTGAGCGAGACCGAGTTGTTGGAGTTCTGGCCCGACACCGTAAGGTAGGCTTCCGAATCCCAGTCGGTGTCGTAGGTCTTGAACTCGATGTCCTTGTAGCCCTGGCGTGCGAACTGGATGACGCGCTTGATGTAGTTTTCCGGAACCTGGTTCTTCTTGGCAGCGCGGATCTCGCGCTTCAGCGCCGGGTTCTCGTTCGGGTCGAAGCAGGCGTCGTTGTCGGCTGCGCAATTGATGCAGGCCTTCATGATCGCCTTGAGATGGCCGGCGACGATCTTCGAGCCGGTGACGAGCGCTGCCACCTTCTGCTCTTCCTTGACCTTCCAGTTGATGTAGGCCTCGATGTCCGGGTGGTCGATGTCGACCACGACCATCTTGGCCGCGCGCCGCGTCGTGCCGCCCGACTTGATCGCACCCGCAGCACGGTCGCCGATCTTGAGGAAGCTCATCAGGCCGGACGAGCGGCCGCCGCCGGAAAGCCTTTCGCCTTCGCCGCGCAGGTGCGAGAAGTTGGAGCCGGTGCCGGAGCCGTACTTGAACAGGCGCGCCTCGCGCACCCAAAGGTCCATGATGCCGTTCTCGTTGACGAGATCGTCCTCGACCGACTGGATGAAGCAGGCATGCGGCTGCGGGTGCTCGTAGGCCGACTTGGACTTGGTCAGTTTGCCGGTGAAGGGATCGACATAGAAGTGGCCCTGGCCGGGGCCGTCGATGCCGTAGGCCCAGTGCAGGCCGGTGTTGAACCACTGCGGCGAGTTGGGGGCGACGCGCTGGGTGGCGAGCATGTAAGCAAGCTCGTCCTTGAAGGCGGATGCGTCTTCCTCGGTAGCGAAGTAGCCGCCCTTCCAGCCCCAGTAGGTCCAGGTGCCGGCGAGACGGTCGAACACCTGGCGGGCGTCGGTCTCCGAGCCGTAGCGCTCACCCTCGGGGAGCGCTTTCAGGGCTTCGGTGTCGGCGACGGAGCGCCAGAGGAAGGAGGGGACGTCGTTCTCCTCGACCTTCTTCAGCTTGGCCGGCACGCCTGCCTTGCGGAAATATTTCTGCGCCAGGATGTCGGCTGCGACCTGGCTGAACTGGGCGGGAACGTCGATGTCGGCGAGCCGGAAGACGATCGAGCCGTCCGGGTTCTTGATCTCGCTGGTGGCCTTGCGGAATTCGATCTCTGCATAGGCCGTTTGGCCCTGCTTGGTGAAGCGACGTTCTATGCGCATGGTCCCTTGTCCCTTTGATTGTCGCGCGCCCGCTGTGGCCAGCGTCAAGGCGCAATTGTCCCTGACCGGCCGCGACCTTGCGCAGCCAGCTCAAATCTTCATGTCTGTGCGGGAAACCCGTTCTCGCGGCACCCTGTATCTTGTGCTGAGCATGGCTGCAAACACTAAATATAGTGTTAACAACTTCTTTATGCCAGTCTTTTCGCGGCCCTGACCGCGACAAAATCGTGCGCAAAAACCTCCCCTGCGACTGGCGGGTCATCCACCTCGACGCATGGTCATCATTCGTTTTTGTTGATTGTCGGAACCGGACTTTAAACTTGTCGGCCCAGCCGCAACTGCAGCGTGGAAACCATTAACGCCAAGGCACCCGATTCCGTCAAGGGGTGGTTTATGACGGATTTGTGGACGCTAGATGTTGTGTGTGTTGCCTGTGGAAAGCGGGGACATGGCACAAATGCTGGAAAATCAGTCGGTTCAGGCGGGGAGGCGGGGTCGGGCGCGCTCCGGCTGTGGATAGCCCAACAAATAATGGGGCAAAATTCGGGATGGATTGCGGCATATTGGCGACAGCCGATTGCCATGCCGTCGCGGATGTGGAAACGCGAATCAGGGGCACGCAAAATCGGCCCCGAAAGGCAGAATCGGTGGCCGTCCGCGATGCCGGATTCCGCGCCGTCGCAGCCCAGGGGGCCGCAGGTCCGCCTTGGTCTCAATGGGCGCGTGAGGACGCTAGCCGCGCGGGCCCTTGGTGATCGGTTCCTGGTAGGTGAAGCCCATGTCCCATGGGAAATAGATCCAGGTATCCTGGCTGACCTCGGTGACGAACGTGTCGACCTGCGGACGGCCCTTGGGCTTGGCGTAGACCGCGGCGAAATGCGCCTTCGGCAGCATCGCGCGCACCTGTGCGGCCGTCTTCCCGGTGTCTGTCAGGTCGTCGACGATGAGAATGCCTTCGCCGCCGTTCTGCTGGAGTTCCGGCGCGATCCCCTTGAGCACATGCATGTCGCCTTGCGAAAGGTAGTCATGGTAGGAGGCCACGCAGACGGTCTCGATCAGGCGGATGTTCAGTTCGCGTGAGATGATCGCCGCCGGGACGAGGCCGCCGCGGGTGATGCAGACGATCGCCCGCCATTCCCGGTCGCCGTCGGCGAGTCGCCAGGCGAGTGCGCGGGCATCGCGATGAAACTGGTCCCAGGAAACGGGAAAGGCTTTGTCGGGAAGCGACATGGCGGGCTCCTCTCGCCGGCGTCCGGCAGAATGCGGGTGATCCCGCCTTTCTAGAGCAGATGCGCGCGGAAGAAAATCGGCACCGCCGCATGGCGGCGGGCCGATCCACAGCCAAGACGCGCGGCAAGACGCACAGCCGGCGCTAGCGCGACATGATCGCCGGGACGCGCAGTTCCTTCATCATCGCGCTGGTGACGCCGCCGAAGAGACGGTGGCGCAGCCAGGAGTGGCTGAAGGCACCCATCACCAGCAGGTTCGCCCCGGTCTCGCTGACGCGGCGGTTGATGACATGGGCCACCGTGTCGCCGCCGGATTTCACTGAAGTGAGGCTCACCTTCAGCCCGTGGCGCGTCAGGGCGCCGGCGATCTCGCTGCCGGAGAGCCCAGCACTTTGCGTCGCGTCTTCCGGCGGGTTGACCGAGAAGACCTCGATCTCCTTCGCCTCTTTCAGCAGCGGCAGCGCATCGAAGACGGCGCGTGCCGATTCGCGCGTGCCGTTCCAGGCGATCAGCACGCGGTCCGGAACCTCCGGGCCGGCCACGGCATCCGAGATCAGGCAGAGCGGCCGGCCGCTCTCGTAGAGCAGGTCCTCGATATCGGCGCGCGACGGGCCGTCGCCGGAAGGATCGAGTTGGATCGCGACCACGAGGTCGCTGCCGCGGGCGCTGTCGATCACGCCGCTGGCGCTGTAGCCGGCGCTGCCGGTGAAGAGGCGCCACTCGTGCGAGACGCCGGAGCGTTGCGCCAGCGTGCGGAACGTTCGCTCGATCGATTGCGAGACCTCGCGGGCCTGCGCCTGCTGCTCCATGATGGCGTTGGGATCGGGAAACTCCATCGGGGCGGCGATCGTCACGACGATCGGTGTTTCCGCATGCACGCCGACGAGATGCGCGCCGTGCCGCTCGGCCAGCGCGATCGCGTGCCGGGTGACCTTCTCTGCGTCCTCTGCGGTGCTGAGTACGGCGGTGATGGTCCTGTATGTCATGGCGCTCTCCGTTGCGTTCGGCCAACTGCGCAGCGAACCGGGGCTCTCTCGCCCCGGCGCGGTAACGCGTTGAAATCCCGACTGATCCTTTCCCCAAATCGACCGCAGTTCAAGGGGGTTGCGACCTCTCACCGCATGGGAGCTTCAAAAGCGTGCGAATTGTCGGCGACGGCGTCACTGTGGGGCGGCGTCGGGCCGTCGTCCCTGACACTGATCAACTACGCCGATCAACCCGCGGCTTTGGCAGAAGCAATCTCGGCGATCATGGCGAGGACCGCCTTTTCGGCCACCTCCGCCGGTGCCTCGTCCCGGCTGCGGATGACGATCTCGGTGGAGAATCGATTTCCGTCGAAGCGCGGATAGGAGCCGATCGAGGTGTCGGGATGCGCCTTCTGGATGGCGGTCAGCTGCGTGCCGATGTCGCCTTCGCCGAAGGGCGAAACGACGCTTCGCGACAGGACGGGCGCGCCGGTCTCGAGCGTCGGCAGCAGCGCCTCGAGCATGGCGATGAACACCTGCGGCACGCCGGCCATCACATGGACGTTGCCGATGCTGAAGCCCGGCGCGGTGGAGACGCTGTTGGGAATGTGGCTGGCGCCCACCGGCATGCGCGCCATCCGCTGCCGCGCCTCGTTGAATTCCATGCCGCGCCGCGCATACATCGCCGCCATCAGTTCCATCGCGGCCGGGTCGTGGGTGCACGGTACGCCGAAGGCCTTTGCCACCGCGTCCGCGGTGATGTCGTCATGCGTCGGGCCGATGCCGCCGGAGGTGAAGACGTAGTCGTAGCGCCCCCGTAGTGCGTCCAGCGCCTCGACGATCATCTCCTCCTCGTCGCCGACGATGCGCACTTCCTTCAGGTCGATGCCGGCGAGATGGAGCATGTCGGCGAGGTGGCCGATATTCTTGTCCTTGGTGCGGCCGGAGAGGAGTTCGTCGCCGATCGCGAGCATGCCGGCGGTGATGATCTTGTCTGAACCCATGGGAACTCTCCTGATCCGGCGCCGATCGTTCACACCCCGGGCACGACTGTCAATCGATGGTGAACAGTCTGTTGCCCGGCCGGCTTCTGGCGCAGCGGTCTCCTCTGCTACATCTTCGCCTCGGCCGCAATCAAGCGGAAAGACGTGTGTCACAGACACGACAGGAGAAGCGAATGGCAAGGGTTCTGGTCCTCTACTACTCGGCCTACGGGCATATCGAGGCCATGGCGAATGCGGTGGCGGAAGGTGCGAAGTCCGCAGGCGCCGAAGTGGTGGTCAAGCGCGTGCCGGAACTCGTTCCGGAAGAGGTCGCCAAGGCCTCGCACTTCAAGCTCGACCAGGCAGCCCCGGTCGCCACCGTCGACGAACTGGAAGAATACGACGCCATCATCGTCGGCGCCGGCACGCGTTTCGGCACGGTCGCAGCCCAGATGCGCAATTTCTGGGACCAGACCGGCGCCCTGTGGTTCAACGGCAAGCTCGTCGGCAAGGTCGGCTCCGTCTTCACCTCGTCGGCCACCCAGCACGGCGGCCAGGAATCGACCATCCTCGGCTTCATCCCCACCCTGCTTCACCATGGCATGGCGGTGGTCGGGCTTCCCTATGCCTTCCAGGGCCAGATGGGCGTCGACGAGATCAAGGGCGGCTCGCCCTACGGCGCCTCCACGATCACCGACGGCGACGGCTCCCGCCAGCCCTCGAAGGTCGAACTGGACGCCGCTCGCTTCCAGGGCGCCCATGTGGCGAAACTGGCGGCCAAGATCGCCGGCTGACGGCACTCCTAGCCTCATGCGAACAAAAAGGGCGTGGCCGCTTGCCGCGCCCTTTTCGTGCCGGGCGGGCCCCCTCCGAGCAGGCCGGACGCCTCCGCCGCTCTCGCGTCCGGCGCGCCACGGCCGGGAGGGCGGAGCCGGGTCGCGAGTGGCCCGAAACGGGTGGCGCAAATATGCAACGGCCACTGCCGCCCCTCTGTGGAGCCGTGCCGGGTTTCTCTCAAGCCGCCCCATTATGCCCGCATTGTCGCGTTGGGACGGTCATGGAGGAGGAATTCGTATGCGGTTTCACCCATGCCAATCGGACCCCGGCAGATGGCCGCGCTCCCGCGAGGCGGCGAAAATCGCGCTTGCCGCTGTGACTGCGGCCGGCCTGACCTATCTCAGTGCCGGCGACCTCATCGCCTCCGCCACCGCCCGCGCCCGTGGCTGCGCCATCAAGGGCAACATCAGCGCCCAGACCGGCGAGCGCATCTACAGCATCCCTGGCCAGGACTACTACGAGGCGGTCCGGATCAGCCCGGAATACGGCGAACGCTGGTTCTGCAGCGAAAGCGAGGCCGAAGCCGCAGGATGGCGCAAGGCGACGCGGTAGGGCTAGTCAAGGCATCGACCTGTGCGGTGCCGCCATGTCTGCGACGCGACCTTGTCTCGATACAGAAGCGCTTGGCCTTCACCGCTTTGGTGCGGGCACCAGATGTAGTGATGGGACCAACCGCCCTGTGGAGTCGGGACAACCTGCGCGGAGCCACGCCGGGGATCGATACCACCTTTCGTCTAAGGCTGATGCTGCTTGCCGTCGGGCGAGGCTCCATCTAGAACGCCGGCTGAAGTCTTGTCGGAGTCATTCATGCTGCAGTACCGTTACGGGTTCCTTTGCCATCACAAAGCCGAGGCGATGGCTGGATCATGGCCGGGAATGCCGGTCTCGTTCGTTCGTCACGATGTGCAGGACTTCGTCATCTGGCTCCATCCTGAAACCCGCCTCGAGGTCGTAGCCCATGCGGCCGGCGACATCGTTGTCCTCGGTGACGCCTACTGCCACTCCGGCATGGACTTGCAGGCGCGGCTCGCGGGGCTCGAATGGAGCGATCCGTGGCCCGGTATCGATGACCTTGGCGGGCGGTTCGCGATCCTGTTCCTCTCCGGGGCCAGCATCCGCGCGGCAAACGATCCGTTCGGGTCGAGGATGGTGTTCTACGCCCCCGACCGCATGGCCATCGCCTCGCATTCCGCGCTTCTGGCTGGGGCGCTGGGCATCGAGAGGTCGGAGCCGGTTGCCGCCTTCATGGCGTCTGCGGAATACAAGTCGAGGACTGTCGGCTATCTGCCGGGGGATCTGACGATCTTCAGCAACATGTTTGCGCTCGTCCCAAACAACTATTGGGACGGGCAGGGGACGCACCGCTACTGGCCAAGAGGACCGATGACCCCGACCAGCAGGAAGGATTTCCTTTCTGCGTCGATGTCGTATTTCGAGGCGTTCCACCCCTTCATCCAGGCTCGATACACACCGGTTTTCGGGATTACGGGCGGCATAGACAGCAGAGCGGGGTTCGCCCCGTTCGCCGATGATTTCCTCGGGATGACGTGGACGCGGCCTCTGAAAGACGACGAAAGGCCGATCATTTCCGAGATTGTTTCGAAGCTCGGTGTGGAGCATGTTCGGATAGATCCGTCAGAGTACCGGCCGGGCGAGATCTCGCGCGCAGCTGGGTCGGCTGGCGGCGGGATGCGCAGCGGCCGGCGAACCTATGTCGAGGGCATGGCAAAGGAATTCGGCGGGGCGAACAATGTCTTCATCCGCGGATATGGAGGCGAAATCCTGAGAGGATTCCCCATCTACCAAAAGCGGAACAACGTCTTCAGCCATACCGCCATGACCTATACCTACAGCACGAGCATGCGAGGGACCGAGAAAGGCAAGGATTATCTGGCCTTCTGTCACGAAGCTTTCGAGGGGTTCTGGAGAAGGGCGAACTACGACGGCATCGACCGGTTCGGATACAAAGTTTGGGATCTCTTCTACTGGGAGCACCGCATGGGCATGTGGGGCGCATCGATGCTGAACGAGATGGATCCGACCGTCTACAGCATGGTCGCCTTCAACAGCCGCCCGCTCTACGAGGCGGGGTTCGGGCTTACGGACAATGAGCGCTTGACGAAGGAACTGCTCAACGACGTGGTCCGGATGTACAGCCAGGAACTTGCTGATATCCCCTACACATAACGTTGGCCGTCACCTTCGGATCAGTCCGACGGTGGTTCTTCGGGGCCGCCTTTCCCTTCCCATCGGAAACCAGCAGGCGATTCGTCTGCGCTGGACCCAAAGGTCTGAGGTGAGGGCACGCTGCGATTGTTGAGAGAAGCCGATGGCCCCGGCAACAGGGGAATGAAAGGGTCTTTCTTCCCCCGAAAGCGCAAAGCCCCGCGTCTGCAGGGCTTGACAAGGCAACTCTTGAGAAAAAATGGTGGGCGATGACGGACTCGAACCGCCGACATCCTCGGTGTAAACGAGGCGCTCTACCAACTGAGCTAATCGCCCGCCGCGTTGGTGGCCGTGATCTATGCGGAACCGGATGAAACCGCAAGAGCCCTCGTCATCTTTTTCGCAAAATTGTGCGACCGGCCGTCAAAGCGGGCAGCCGTGGCGGCGGCTGCATCCGTGGGAAACGGGGCAGAGGCGCCGGCGCATGGGCGGATATGGTCGATGCGGGCAAGGCGCGTGCTTACAATGACATTCCGCTCGGCGATCCCGAAGGGTTGCGCAAGGCGGATGTGGACAAGTCTCCGGCGACTCGCCCCGTGACATGAGAGCGGGGCCGGGGCGGGCCATAGATGGGAAGGGCCGGCTTCCTGGCGTCCGCCGCCTGGCGATCGAGGCGGGCAAAGGACGTTTGGCGAGGCGGTTTTCAACATTTCGCGCCGCGTCACCGTTTTGTCTTCAAACTCGCTTGACACCCATAGGCGAACCCCTTAGTTAGCCGCTCATCGAACGGCCCCGGCCGCTTCGAAAGGATGCCTGCGGGCATCCGGACTTGGTCAGAATGCGGGTGTAGCTCAGTCGGTTAGAGTGCCGGCCTGTCACGCCGGAGGTCGCGGGTTCGAGCCCCGTCACTCGCGCCATTTCCAAGGTCCGGATATCGAGGGCGTCACGGTCGGAAGACCAAATGCGCGGGTGTAGCTCAGTCGGTTAGAGTGCCGGCCTGTCACGCCGGAGGTCGCGGGTTCGAGCCCCGTCACTCGCGCCACTTTACTTTCTCTTATATGAGTCCGTTGTGAGTGCCGCGGTCCGGTGCCGCGACATATCGCCCCGGTGCCGCGTCAATTCCATGTCTGCAGGGGTGGCGGCGACATCGGTGCCGGCGTCCTGTGCGGCACGAGCGGAATGGCGCAGATCGCGGCGATCAGGCCGGCGACGAGCACGACGCCCAGGTTCAATCTCTTCGTTCCCATCGGGATGCCTGTCGATTCGCGAACGTTGCCAGTCTGGCGCGCGAAGCTGACGGGATACTGAACGCCTGCGGGCGGCGGCAGGGGCGGGCGCCTACGACCCGGACTGCGTATTTCCTCGGGCATCGCCTGCTCTGGCGCGCGGCTTACTAATCGCACGGCGCGACCGCCTGCGTGCCGCCGCAGGTTACCCTTTTGTCACCGCTGGCCGGCTATCGGGAAATGTGCGCACTGATTGGGCGAATGCCCGAGCAAAGTCTTGCGCGGGGCCTCTCACTGCGCTAACGACGTGGGCGTTGCAACATACTTTCTCGGCTTGCAGGTCGATGGACCCGGCGGCGTTTCTCCGACGCCAAATGCAGGCAGGACGGACGAAAATGACTGAACTTCTCGGATCCTATATTCCGATCGCCATCTTCATCGGCATCGCGCTCGTGATCGGCATCGCGTTGCTGGTCGCCCCCTTCGCCGTCGCCTACAAGGCGCCCGACTCGGAAAAGCTCTCTGCCTATGAATGCGGCTTCAACGCGTTCGACGATGCGCGCATGAAGTTCGACATCCGCTTCTATCTGGTGTCGATCCTCTTCATCATCTTCGACCTCGAAGTGGCCTTCCTGTTTCCCTGGGCGGTGTCGTTCCACGATCTGGGCTGGTTCGGTTTCTGGTCGATGATGGCGTTCCTCTTCGTGCTCACCATCGGCTTCATCTATGAATGGAAGAAGGGAGCGCTGGAATGGAACTGACCTCCGGCACCACTCTTACGGCCCCGCGGGCCAAGGGGATCATCGATCCTTCGACCGGCAAGCCGGTCGGCAGCGACGACGCCTTCTTCGGCGAGATCAACAACGAGCTGGCCGACAAGGGCTTTCTCGTCACCTCCACCGACGAACTGATCACCTGGGCGCGCACCGGTTCGCTGATGTGGATGACCTTCGGTCTCGCCTGCTGCGCGGTCGAGATGATGCAGCTTTCCATGCCGCGCTACGACGTCGAGCGCTTCGGATTTGCGCCGCGGGCCTCTCCGCGCCAGTCCGACGTCATGATCGTCGCGGGCACGCTCACCAACAAGATGGCGCCGGCACTGCGCAAGGTCTATGACCAGATGCCCGAGCCGCGCTATGTCATCTCGATGGGCTCGTGCGCCAATGGCGGCGGCTACTATCACTATTCCTATTCGGTGGTGCGCGGTTGCGACCGCGTCGTGCCGGTCGACATCTATGTGCCGGGCTGTCCTCCCACGGCAGAAGCGCTGCTCTATGGCGTGCTCCTGCTGCAGAAGAAGATCCGCCGCACCGGCACGATCGAGCGCTAAGGCAGGGGACTGACATCATGAGCGAGGCCCTCCAGGAGCTTGCTTCCTATCTCGGCGAGGTGCGCGGAAACCTGATTTCCGAGACCGCGCTTGCCTATGGCGAATTGACGCTTTCGACCACCGCCGACAAGGTCATCCCACTGCTGACCTTCCTGCGCGACGACGTGCAGTGCCGGTTCGTCAACCTGATCGACGTCTGCGGCGTCGACTGGCCGGCACGCGAGGCGCGCTTCGACGTGGTCTATCACCTGCTGTCGCCACAACAGAACGTCCGCGTCCGGGTCAAGGTCGCGACCTCGGAATTCGAGCCGGTGCCGTCCGCCTTCGGCGTCTTCCCGGGCGCTGACTGGTTCGAGCGCGAAGCCTACGACATGTACGGCATCCTGTTCACCGGCCATCCGGACCTGCGCCGCATCCTGACGGACTACGGCTTCGAGGGCTACCCGCTGCGCAAGGACTTCCCGACCACCGGCTTCGTCGAGGTTCGCTACGACGACGAGGTCAAGCGCGTCGTCTATGAGCCAGTCCAGCTAAGGCAGGAATTCCGCAACTTCGACTTCCTCTCGCCCTGGGAAGGCACGGACTACGTGCTGCCGGGGGATGAGAAAGCGAAGACGAACTGATTTTGGGTCGCGCGGCCCGATAGGGCGCCGGCCTCTGGAGCAAGCGGTATGAACGAGCACAACGTTCGCAATTTCAACATCAACTTCGGCCCGCAACATCCTGCGGCGCACGGCGTTTTGCGTCTCGTGCTCGAGCTCGACGGCGAGATCGTCGAGCGCGTCGATCCGCATATCGGCCTTCTGCACCGCGGCACCGAGAAGCTGATCGAGACCAAGACCTACCTGCAGGCCGTGCCCTACTTCGACCGCCTCGACTACGTGGCGCCGATGAACCAGGAGCATGCCTTCGCGCTCGCCGTCGAGCGGCTTCTGGGCGTCGAGGTGCCGATCCGCGGCCAGCTGATCCGCGTGCTCTATTCGGAGATCGGCCGCATCCTGTCGCATCTTCTCAACGTCACCACGCAGGCCATGGACGTCGGCGCGCTGACGCCGCCGCTCTGGGGTTTCGAGGAGCGCGAGAAGCTGATGGTGTTCTACGAGCGCGCCAGCGGCTCGCGCATGCATGCCGCCTATGTTCGTCCGGGGGGTGTCCACCAGGATCTGACCGACCAGTTGGTCGAAGACATCGGCAAGTGGATCGATCCGTTCCTCAAGACGCTCGACGACATCGACGAACTCCTGACCGGCAACCGCATCTTCAAGCAGCGCAACGTCGACATCGGCGTCGTCAAGCTTGAGGACGCCTGGGCCTGGGGCTTCTCCGGCGTGATGGTGCGCGGTTCGGGCGCCGCCTGGGACCTGCGCCGTTCGCAGCCCTACGAGTGCTATTCCGACCTCGACTTCGACATCCCGATCGGCAAGAACGGCGACTGCTACGACCGCTACCTGATCCGCATGATCGAGATGCGCGAATCGGCCAAGATCATGCGCCAGTGCGTCGACCGTCTTCTCGGCGATGCCCGGGTCGGTCCGGTCTCCTCGCTCGACGGCAAGATCGTGCCGCCGAAGCGCGGCCAGATGAAGCGCTCGATGGAAGCGCTGATCCATCACTTCAAGCTCTACACCGAGGGCTACCACGTGCCGGCCGGCGAGGTTTACGCCGCGGTTGAGGCGCCGAAGGGCGAGTTCGGCGTCTATCTGGTCGCCGACGGCTCCAACAAGCCCTACCGCTGCAAGATCCGCGCGCCGGGCTATGCCCACCTGCAGGCCATGGATTTCCTGTGTCGCGGTCACCAGCTCGCCGACGTTTCCGCCGTGCTGGGCTCGCTCGACATCGTTTTCGGCGAGGTGGACCGCTGATGCTTCGACTGAGCCTCGCCCTTGCAGCCCTCGCCGCATCGACGGCAATCGTCCACGCCCAGACAGCGGATGTGACCGCAGGGGCGGGTGCAGCGCAGTCGACGATGGCCCGGCTGCTTGCCGACGGCTACGAGATCAAGGGCACGGCCCAGGCCAGCAGCCGCTACATCGTGTTCATGCAGAAAGAGAAGACGGCCTACGCCTGTCAGTTCGTCACCGTGACGACGACGCGCTGCGGGCTGATCACTGAATAAGGCGCCAAAGAATGTCCGTTCGTCGATTGGCCGATGAGGCCGTGCAGCCCGCAGGTTTCGCCTTCTCCGAGGAGAATGCGGCCTGGGCGAAGGCAACGATCAACAAGTACCCGAAGGGCCGTGAGCAATCGGCCGTGATCCCGCTTCTGATGCGGGCGCAGGAGCAGGACGGCTGGGTCACCAAGGCGGCGATCGAGAAGGTCGCCGAGATGCTCGGCATGGCCTATATCCGCGTCCTCGAGGTGGCGACCTTCTACACCCAGTTCCAGCTGAAGCCGGTCGGCACGCGTGCCCACGTCCAGGTCTGCGGCACCACGCCCTGCATGCTGCGCGGTGCCGAGGACCTGATCAGGGTCTGCAAGAGCAAGATCCACGCCGAGCCCTTCGAGCGCAACGCCGGCGGCACGCTGTCGTGGGAAGAGGTCGAGTGCCAGGGCGCTTGCGTCAATGCGCCGATGGTGATGATCTTCAAGGACAGTTTCGAGGACCTGACCCCGGCCCAGCTTGAGGGGATCATCGACCGCTTCGAGGCGGGCGAGGGCGCGAGCGTCAAGCCCGGCCCGCAGATCGACCGCATCTACTCCGCCCCGATCGGCGGCCTGACGTCTCTGACGGCTTCCGACACCGCACCTGCCAAGTCCGCGGCCAAGCGGGCCGCGAAGCCTGCCGGCGAGGCTGCCTCCACGCCGCCCTCGAATGCCGCGCGGGCCAAGACCGCGGCCGATGAGACCAACCCGACCCTGAAGACGCCGGCGACTGCCAAGGCTGAGGCCGCGGCAAACGCCAAGGTCAAGGGCGAGACCCGTGCAGAAGGCGGCAAGCCGTCGCTGGAAGACAAGAACCGTCCCGCAGGCATAGGCAAGCCCGCCAACCCGGATGACCTGAAGCTGATCTCGGGTGTCGGCCCGAAGATCGAGGGCACGCTGCACGAACTCGGCATCTTCACCTTTGCGCAGGTCGCAGGCTGGAAGAAGGCCGAGCGCGAGTGGGTCGACGGATACCTCAATTTCAAGGGTCGCATCGAGCGCGATGACTGGGTCAAGCAGGCCAAGGCACTCGCCAAGGGCGGCGAAGCGGAATACATCCGCGTCTTCGGCAAGAAGCCGCGTTGAAAGGTGAAACATGCTTAAGGATCAGGACCGCATCTTCACCAATCTCTACGGCCTCAAGGACAAGTCCCTCAAGGGCGCGATGTGCCGCGGCCATTGGGACGGCACCAAGGGGATACTCGAAAAGGGCCGCGACTGGATCATCAACGAGATGAAGGCTTCCGGCCTTCGCGGCCGCGGCGGCGCAGGCTTCCCGACCGGCCTGAAGTGGTCCTTCATGCCGAAGGAAAGCGACGGCCGCCCGCACTATCTCGTCGTCAACGCCGACGAATCCGAGCCCGGTACCTGCAAGGACCGCGACATCATGCGCCACGATCCGCATACGCTGATCGAAGGCTGCCTGATCGCAAGCTTCGCCATGGGCGCGCATGCGGCCTATATCTACGTTCGCGGCGAATACATGCGCGAGCGCGAGGCGCTGCAGGCGGCGATCGACGAGTGCTATGATGCCCGTCTGCTCGGCAAGAACAACATCCACGGCTGGGACATGGACATCTACGTCCACCACGGCGCGGGCGCCTATATCTGTGGTGAGGAAACAGCGCTGCTGGAAAGCCTCGAGGGCAAGAAGGGCCAGCCGCGCCTGAAGCCGCCGTTCCCGGCCAACATGGGCCTCTACGGCTGCCCGACGACTGTCAACAACGTCGAATCGATTGCTGTCGCACCGACGATCCTGCGGCGCGGCGCCACCTGGTTCTCGGCGATCGGCCGGCCAAACAATGTTGGCACCAAGCTGTTCATGGTCTCCGGCCACGTCAACCGTCCCTGCACGGTCGAAGAATCGATGGGCATCACCTTCCGTGAGCTGATCGAGACGCATGCCGGCGGCATCCGCGGCGGCTGGGACAACCTGCTCGCCGTCATCCCCGGCGGCGCATCGTGCCCGGTCGTCAAGGCCGAAGACATAATCGATTGCCCGATGGATTTCGACGGCCTGCGCGAAGTGAAGTCGTCGTTCGGCACGGCGGCTGCGATCGTCATGGATCGCTCGACCGACATCATCAAGGCGATCGCCCGCATCTCGGCCTTCTTCAAGCATGAGAGCTGCGGCCAGTGCACGCCGTGCCGCGAAGGCACGGGCTGGATGTGGCGCGTGCTGGAACGCATGGCCAGGGGCAACGCGCAGAAGCGCGAGATCGACATGCTGTTCGACGTCAGCAAACAGATCGAGGGACACACGATCTGCGCGCTCGGCGATGCTGCGGCCTGGCCGGTTCAGGGCCTGATCCGCAACTTCCGTCCCGAGATCGAGAAACGGATCGACCAGTACACCCACAGCGCCATGGCGCACGGCGCCGTGCTGGAGCCGGCGGAGTAAGGCGATGACAAAGCCGGCAGGACAGGAAGCTCAAGCAACCCAGGTCCCGCCGGCGGCAGCCGCGGTCGACGATCCGTTCGGACTGTCGCCCTGGCTGAAGGAAATGCCACAGGTGGCGATCCCGCCGCTGATGGCGCATCCGGTGGCCGCGATGGCAGCAGTGACGGCGATCGGCTTCGGCCTGACCAGCCAGATCGCAGGCGCCGTCATCGGGGCGATGCAGGGAAGCGCCGAGCGGATGAAGGCGGTGCTGGACGAAGCCGCGAAGGCCGATGGCCGGACGGCAGAGCCCGGACGGGTAGGGCGGCAGGAAGCTGCAGCGCCGGTGGCGGAGGCGAAAAAGACGGCCGGGGCGGATACCCGCCCGGCCATGGCGAAGTTGAAGAGGCCGGCCACGGTTCGGAAGGGTTCCGGATCCAGGGCCGGGAAGACCGATGACCTGAAGGCGATTTCAGGGGTCGGTCCGAAGCTGGAACAGGCGCTGAACGGCAAGGGGATTTTCCGCTTTGCCGATATCGGCCGTTGGACCAGTGCGGAGGTAGAGAAGTTCGAAGCCGAACTCGGCCTCGACGGGCGGATTGCCCGCGACGGCTGGGTGGAGCAGGCAAGGGCGCTGGCGAAGGCGAAGGGCTGAAGGCCTGGAGGCGTCGGCAGACGGGAACTGAAGCGGGCGAAGCGCGAAGAGCGCAGACGCCTGCAACGGAAATGGCGCTGGCGCGGCGAAAGCCGGGCATCGGAAGCGGGAAGACGGATATGGCAAAACTGAAAGTCGACGGAAAAGACATCGAGGTTCCGGATCATTTCACGCTGTTGCAGGCGTGCGAGGAGGCCGGCGCCGAGGTTCCGCGCTTCTGTTTCCACGAGCGGCTGTCGGTTGCCGGCAACTGCCGCATGTGCCTGGTCGAGGTCAAGGGCGGCCCGCCGAAGCCGGCGGCCTCCTGCGCCATGAGCGTGCGCGACCTGCGCCCCGGTCCGAACGGCGAAGCGCCGGAAGTCTTCACCACCACGCCGATGGTCAAGAAGGCCCGCGAAGGCGTGATGGAATTCCTGCTGATCAACCATCCGCTCGATTGCCCGATCTGCGACCAGGGCGGCGAATGCGACCTGCAGGACCAGGCGATGGCCTTCGGCATCGACAGTTCGCGCTACGCTGAAAACAAGCGCGCCGTCGAGGACAAGTATATCGGTCCGCTCGTCAAGACGATCATGAACCGCTGCATCCACTGCACGCGCTGCGTCCGCTTCACCACCGAAGTCGCCGGCATCAGCGAGCTCGGCCTGATCGGCCGCGGCGAAGATGCCGAGATCACCACCTATCTCGAGCAGGCGATGACCTCTGAGTTGCAGGGCAACGTCGTCGATCTCTGCCCGGTCGGCGCGCTGACCTCCAAGCCGTTCGCCTTCACCGCCCGTCCGTGGGAACTGAACAAGACCGAATCGATCGACGTGATGGATGCGGTCGGCTCGGCGATCCGCGTCGATACCCGCGGCCGCGAAGTGATGCGTGTTCTCCCGCGCGTCAACGAGGACATCAACGAGGAGTGGATCTCCGACAAGACCCGCTACATCTGGGACGGCCTGAAGACCCAGCGCCTCGACCGCCCCTATGTCCGCAAGGACGGACGCCTGCAGCCCGCAAGCTGGGCGGACGCCTTCGATGCGATCAAGGCGGCGGTGGCCGGCAAGCCGGGCGACCGGATCGGCGCGATCGCCGGCGACCTGGCTTCGGTCGAAGAGATGTATGCGCTGCGCGAGCTGATGGCCTCGCTCGGCTCGGCCAATATCGACTGCCGCCAGGACGGCACGGTGCTGCACCCGGCCTTCGGCCGCGCCAGCTACCTGTTCAACCCGACGATATCAGGCATCGAGCAGGCGGACGCGCTTCTCATCGTCGGCGCCAACCCGCGCATCGAGGCGGCGGTGCTCAACGCCCGCATCCGCAAGCGCTGGCGCATGGACGGCTTCCCGATTGCCGTCATCGGCGAGCAGGCCGAACTGCGCTACGGCTATGAATACCTCGGCGCCGGCCCGGAGACGCTTTCCGAGCTCGTCGCCGGCAACGGCGCATTCGTCGAGACGCTGAAGAACGCGAAGAACCCGATGATCATCGTCGGCCAGGGTGCGCTGTCGCGCACCGACGGCCTGGCGGTCCTGTCGAACGTCCTCAAGCTTGCCGATGCCGTGGGCGCCGTCACCGCCGAATGGAACGGCCTCGGCATCCTGCACACCGCAGCCGCCCGCGCCGGCGGCCTCGATCTCGGCTTCGTGCCGGGCGAGGGCGGCAGGACGGCGGCAGAGATGCCGACCGGCACCGACGTGCTGTTCCTGCTCGGCGCCGACGAGATGGACTTCTCGAAGAAGACGGCGTTTACGGTCTATATCGGTTCGCACGGCGACAACGCCGCGCATGTCGCAGACGTGATCCTGCCGGGTGCGGCCTATACCGAAAAATCCGGCACCTGGGTCAACACCGAAGGCCGCGTCCAGTTGGGCAACCGCGCCGGCTTTGCGCCCGGCGAGGCCCGCGAGGACTGGGCGATCCTGCGCGCGCTCTCCGACGTACTCGGCAAGAAGCTGCCCTTCGATTCGCTGGCGCAACTGCGCTCCAGGCTCTATGCGGCGCATCCGCATTTCGCCGAAGTCGACGAGATTGCCGCCGGCGACAGCGGCCAACTCGCGGCACTTTCGAAAAAAGGCGGGAAGATGACCAAATCCGGGTTTGCGTCTCCCGTCAAAGACTTCTATTTGACGAACCCGATAGCGCGCGCCTCCGCGGTCATGGCCGAGTGCTCGGCACTGGCCCGCAACAACTTCAAAGCCGCGGCGGAATGAGCGCGAGGGAATAGGCACTATGGACGCTTTCATTTCGAGCTATGTTTGGCCCGCGGTCATCATGATCGGCCAGTCGCTGCTGCTGCTGGTCGCGCTGCTTCTCTTCGTCGCCTACATCCTGCTGGCCGACCGCAAGATCTGGGCTGCCGTCCAGCTGCGGCGCGGCCCGAACGTGGTCGGCCCCTGGGGCCTGTTCCAGTCCTTCGCCGACCTTTTGAAGTTCGTCTTCAAGGAGCCGGTGATCCCGGCCACCGCCAACAAGGCGATCTTCCTGCTGGCGCCGCTCGTCTCGGTGACGCTGGCGCTGGCCACCTGGGCGGTGATCCCGCTCAACGAGAACTGGGTGATCGCCAACATCAACGTCGGCATCCTCTACGTGTTCGCCATTTCCTCGCTCGAGGTGTACGGCATCATCATGGGCGGCTGGGCTTCGAACTCGAAGTATCCGTTCCTGGGCGCGCTGCGTTCGGCTGCGCAGATGGTATCCTACGAAGTCTCGATCGGCTTCGTCATCGTCACCGTCCTTCTCTGCGTCGGCTCGCTGAACCTGACCGACATCGTCAATTCGCAGCGCGACGGCATCGGCACGATGATCGGCCTGCCAGGGTCCTTCCTGGACTGGCACTGGTTGGCGCTGTTCCCGATGTTCGTGATCTTCTTCATCTCGGCGCTGGCCGAGACGAACCGCCCGCCCTTCGACCTGCCGGAAGCCGAATCCGAACTCGTCGCCGGCTTCATGGTGGAATACGGCTCCACGCCCTACATGATGTTCATGCTCGGCGAGTACGCCGCCATCTGCCTGATGTGCGCGCTGACGACGATCCTCTTCCTCGGCGGCTGGCTGCCTCCGATCGATTTCTGGCTGTTCAACTGGGTTCCGGGCATCGTCTGGTTCATTCTGAAGGCCGGTTTCGTCTTCTTCATGTTCGCGATGGTGAAGGCATTCGTGCCGCGCTACCGCTACGACCAACTCATGCGTCTCGGCTGGAAGGTCTTCCTGCCGATATCGCTCGCCATGGTCGTGATCGTTGCATTCGTGCTGAAGCTCACGGGATGGACCGCCTGATGGTCCTCCAGGGTTTCGCCAGCATTGGAGCTAAGTAATGGCTAGTCTGTCGCAAGCCGTCAATTCGCTGTTCCTGAAGGAGTTCGTCGGCGCCTTCTTCCTGTCGATGCGCTATTTCTTCCGGCCGAAGGCAACGCTGAACTATCCCTTCGAAAAGGGCCCGGTTTCGCCGCGTTTCCGTGGCGAGCACGCGCTGCGCCGCTATCCGAACGGCGAGGAACGCTGCATTGCCTGCAAGCTGTGCGAGGCCATCTGTCCGGCCCAGGCCATCACCATCGAGGCCGGTCCGCGCCGCAACGACGGAACGCGCCGCACGGTGCGCTACGACATCGACATGGTGAAGTGCATCTATTGCGGGTTCTGCCAGGAAGCCTGCCCGGTCGACGCCATCGTCGAGGGGCCGAACTTCGAATTCGCCACGGAAACCCGTGAGGAGCTCTACTACGACAAGCAGCGGCTGCTCGACAACGGCGATCGCTGGGAGCGGGAAATCGCCCGCAACATCGCAATGGATTCGCCCTACCGGTAACGACGGTCGGGCAGGGGACTGCCGCCCATAGGGGCTGCGGACATCGAACGCTCAATATCTGCCTGGTGGCGCAGTCGCCGGGCTTCGACGGAAGAGGCGGCTGTAGCGCCGGTCTCTCCCGGGGAAGAAAAAAGGCACCAAAATGGGTCTGCAGGCTCTCTTTTTCTATCTGTTCGCCTTCGTGGCGGTGGCGTCGGCCTTCATGGTGATCGCGGCGAAGAACCCGGTCTATTCCGTGCTGTTCCTCATCGTCACGTTCTTCAATGCGGCCGGCCTGTTCCTCCTCACGGGCGCCGAGTTCCTGGCGATGATCCTGCTGGTCGTCTATGTCGGCGCGGTCGCGGTGCTCTTCCTCTTCGTCGTGATGATGCTGGACGTCGACTTTGCCGCGCTCCGCTCCGGGATCATCGAGCACGCGCCGGTCGGCGCGCTGGTCGGGCTGGTGCTGGCGGTGGAACTGATCGTGGTGATCGGCGGTTCGACGCTGTCGCCCGAGATCGCAACCCATGCCGCCCACCCGATCCCGCCGATCTCTGAGCGGACGAACACGGCGGCGCTCGGCGACGTGCTCTATACCAACTACGTCTACTTCTTCCAGATCGCTGGCCTGGTGCTCCTGGTCGCCATGATCGGCGCGATCGTGCTGACGCTGCGCCATCGCGAGAACATCAAGCGGCAGGACATCTCCGTGCAGGTCGCCCGCACGCCGGAGACCGCGGTCGAGGTCATCAAGGTCAAGCCCGGGCAGGGTCTCTGAGGCGCGCTGGACTTAAGGAATTCGCATCATGGAAATCGGTATTTCCCACTATCTCACGGTCAGCGCCATCCTCTTCACGCTCGGCGTCTTCGGCATCTTCATCAACAGGAAGAACGTCATCATCATCCTGATGTCGATCGAACTGATCCTGCTTGCCGTCAACATCAACATGGTCGCCTTCTCGGCCTTCCTGAACGACATCGTCGGCCAGGTCTTCGCGCTGTTCATCCTGACGGTCGCAGCCGCTGAAGCCGCGATCGGTCTTGCAATTCTCGTCGTCTTCTACCGCAACCGCGGCTCCATCGCCGTGGAAGACGTCAACGTGATGAAGGGTTGAGCGGCCATGGATACCATCATCAAGGCTATTGTCTTCCTGCCGCTCTTCGGCTTCCTGATCGCCGGGCTCGGCGGTAACGCGATCGGCGCCAAGGCGTCCGAATACGTCACCACCGGCTTCATGATCCTCGCTTTCGCGCTGTCCTGGCTGGTCTTCTTCAACATGGCGCTCGGCCATGAAGAGATGATCAAGGTTTCACTGATGCGCTGGTTCCAGTCCGGCAGCTTCGATGCCGAGTGGGCCTTCCGCGTCGATACGCTGACGGCGGTCATGTTCGTCGTCGTCAACACGGTGTCGATGCTCGTCCACGCCTATTCGATCGGCTACATGCACCACGATCCGCATCGGCCGCGCTTCTTCGCCTACCTGTCGCTGTTCACTTTCGCGATGCTGATGCTGATCACGTCGGACAACCTCGTGCAGATGTTCTTCGGCTGGGAAGGCGTGGGCCTGGCGTCGTACCTGCTGATCGGCTTCTGGTACAAGAAGCCGTCCGCCAACGCCGCCGCCATGAAGGCCTTCATCGTCAATCGCGTCGGCGACTTCGGCTTCATGCTCGGCATCTTCACCGTCTTCTATCTGTTTGGCTCCGTCAGCTTCGAGACGATCTTCGCTACGGCTGCGACCTACCTTCCGGCCGAAGGCGCCGCCGATGCCGCAGAGCCCGTCATCACCCTGTTCGGCATGCATCTCGACAAGGCCAATGCCGTGACGGCTGCCTGCCTGCTGCTCTTCATGGGCGCGATGGGCAAGTCGGCGCAGTTCCTGCTGCACACCTGGCTTCCGGACGCGATGGAGGGCCCGACACCGGTTTCGGCCCTCATCCATGCTGCGACCATGGTCACCGCCGGCGTCTTCCTCGTCGCCCGCATGTCGCCGCTGTTCGAACTTTCCCCGGATGCGCTGACCGTCGTCACCGTCATCGGCGCGATCACGGCCTTCTTCGCAGCCACCGTCGGCCTGGTGCAGAACGACATCAAGCGCGTGATCGCCTATTCGACCTGCTCGCAGCTCGGCTACATGTTCGTGGCACTCGGCGTCGGCGCCTACGGTGCAGCGATCTTCCACCTGTTCACGCACGCCTTCTTCAAGGCGCTGCTGTTCCTTGGCGCCGGCTCGGTCATCCACGCCGTCGACGGCGAGCAGGACATGCGCCACATGGGCGGCCTGCGCACGCATATCCCGGTCACGTTCTGGATGATGACGATCGGCACGCTGGCGCTCACCGGTGTCGGCATCCCTGGCACGCTCATCGGTTTCGCCGGCTTCTTCTCCAAGGATGCGATCATCGAATCCGCCTTCGCGTCGCACAGCACGGTATCCGGATTCGCCTTCACGCTCCTGGTGATCGCGGCCCTGTTCACCAGCTTCTATTCCTGGCGCCTGGCGTTCATGACCTTCTTCGGCAGGCCGCGCGCTTCGTCGGACGTCATGCACCACGTCCATGAATCGCCGGCCATCATGCTGGTGCCGCTCTACATCCTCGCCGCCGGCGCGGTGCTCGCGGGCGTGCTGTTCCACGACTACTTCTTCGGCCACCACTACGTGGAATTCTGGAAGGGTGCCCTGTTCACCGGTCCGGAGAACGAACTGGTCGAGGAATATCACCACGTGCCGCTCTGGGTGAAGTGGAGCCCGTTCGCTGCCATGGCGCTCGGCCTGTTCACGGCCTGGTTCATGTACATCCGCCGTCCGGACCTGCCGAAGTACCTGGCGGACCAGCACCGCGGCCTGTACCAGTTCCTGCTGAACAAGTGGTACTTCGACGAGCTGTACGATTTCCTCTTCGTGCGTCCGGCGCTCTGGATCGGCCGCCTGTTCTGGAAGGGTGGTGACGGCGCCGTCATCGATCGTCTCGGCCCGAACGGAATTGCCGCGCGCGTCCTCGACGTGACCGACCGCGTCGTCCGCCTGCAGACCGGTTACCTTTATCACTATGCCTTTGCGATGCTGCTCGGAATTGCGGCACTCGTAACCTGGATGATGCTCGGGAGTTCCATCTGATGACCGATTGGCCGATACTTTCCGCGGTCACCTTTCTTCCGCTGGTCGGCGTGGCGCTGCTGCTGCTGACCCGCGAGGACAGCCCCTACGGGCGGCGGAACATCCTGAACGTCTCGCTGCTGACGACGGTCTTCACCTTCATCCTGTCGCTCTTCGTCTGGATCGGATTCGACTATTCGAACCCGGGCTTCCAGATGATCGAACACCGTGAATGGCTCGGCACCGGCATCGCCTATCACCTCGGCATCGACGGCATCTCCATGCTGTTCGTCATCCTGACGACCTTCCTGATGCCTTTCTGCGTGCTCGCCAGCTGGAACTCGATCGAGAAGCGCCTGAAGGAATACATGATCGCCTTCCTCGTCCTGGAAGTGTTCATGGTCGGCGTCTTCGTCTCGCTCGATATCGTCCTGTTCTACGTCTTCTTCGAGGCGGGCCTCATCCCGATGTTCATCATCATCGGCGTCTGGGGCGGCAAGGACCGCGTCTATGCGAGCTACAAGTTCTTCCTCTATACGCTGCTCGGCTCGGTGCTGATGCTGCTCGCCATCATGGCGATGTACTGGCAGGCCGGCACGACCAGCATCCCGGAACTGCTCGCCTACAACTTCCCGGCGCAGATGCAGACCTGGCTATGGCTCGCCTTCTTCGCCTCGTTCGCGGTTAAGATGCCGATGTGGCCGGTCCACACCTGGCTTCCCGACGCGCACGTGCAGGCGCCGACGGCAGGCTCGGTGATCCTGGCGGGCATCCTGTTGAAGCTCGGCGGCTACGGCTTCCTGCGCTTCTCGCTGCCGATGTTCCCGCTGGCATCCGATTACTTTGCGCCCTTCGTCTTCACGCTCTCGGTCGTCGCCATCATCTATACCTCGCTGGTGGCGCTCGTTCAGGAGGACATCAAGAAGCTGATCGCCTACTCGTCGGTGGCGCACATGGGCTATGTCACCATGGGCATCTTCGCCGCCAACGAGCAGGGTGTGCAGGGTGCGCTGTTCCAGATGCTCTCGCACGGCATCGTCTCCGGCGCGCTCTTCCTCTGCGTCGGCGTCGTCTACGACCGCCTGCACACCCGCGAGATTTCGGCCTATGGCGGGCTTGTCAACAACATGCCGAAATATGCCGTCGCCTTCATGATCTTCACCATGGCCAATGTCGGTCTTCCCGGCACTTCCGGCTTCATCGGCGAATTCACGACGCTCCTCGGCACATTCCGCGCCAACACCTGGGTCGCCTTCTTCGCCACCACCGGCGTCGTGCTGTCGGCGGCTTACGCGCTCTGGCTCTATCGCCGGGTGGTCTTCGGCCCGCTGGAGAAGGAAAGCCTCAAGGCGTTGCTCGATCTTTCCGGCCGCGAGAAGGCGATCCTCTATCCGCTGGTGGCCCTGACGCTCCTCTTCGGCATCTATCCGGCTCCCGTCTTCGACGCCACTGCGGCCTCGGTCGACGCACTCCTCAACAATTACACCGCGGCCCTCGAAGCAGCGCAATCCGTTGCGCTCTCGGCGAACTGACGACGGGATGATCCGACATGACTGCTGAAATCCTCCTTTCCAGCCTTCAGCTCTCGACGCCCGAGGTCATCCTGGCGCTGGGTGCCCTGGCGCTCCTGATGATCGGCGTCTTCTCCGGCGAACGGTCGGCGACGACCGTCACCGGACTTGCGGTGGCACTTCTCATCATCGCCGGTGTCTGGCTGGTGCTTCGGGGCGGCGAGGGCGTCGCCTATGGCGGCGCATTCGTTTCCGATCCCTTCGCCAGGTTCATGAAGATCCTGACGCTGATCGGCTCCATCACCGCCATGGTGATGACGGTCGGCCATGCGCGCTCGCAGCAGCTCGACCGCTTCGAGTTCCCGGTCCTCCTGGTGCTCGCGACGCTCGGCATGATGCTGATGATCTCGGCCAACGACCTGATATCGCTCTACCTGTCGCTGGAACTCCAGTCGCTCGCGCTCTACGTGGTCGCCGCGATCAATCGCGACAGCGTGCGCTCCACCGAGGCCGGCCTGAAGTATTTTGTCCTGGGTGCGCTGTCCTCGGGCATGCTGCTCTACGGCATGTCGCTGGTCTATGGCTTCACCGGCCACACCGGCTTCCAGGAGATCGCGTCCGCGCTGTCGGCCGACGGCCGTTCGCTCGGCCTCGTCTTCGGCCTGGTGTTCGTCCTTGCCGGTCTCGCCTTCAAGATTTCGGCCGTGCCGTTCCACATGTGGACGCCGGACGTCTATGAGGGCGCGCCGACACCGGTTACCGCCTTCTTCGCCGCGGCCCCCAAGGTCGCCGCCATGGCCATGCTCGTTCGCATCGTCATCGAAGCCTTCGAGCCGGTGGTCGCCGACTGGCAGCAGATCATCGTCTTCATTTCGATCGCCTCGATGCTGCTCGGCTCGTTCGCCGCCATCGGCCAGCGCAACATCAAGCGCCTGATGGCCTATTCCTCGATCGGCCACATGGGCTACGCGCTCGTCGGCCTTTCGGCAGGCTCGATGGCGGGTGTGCGCGGCGTGGCGCTCTACATGCTGATCTACATGGTCATGACCCTCGGCACGTTTGCCTGCATCCTCGCCATGCGCCGCCGCGAGGGCGGCAACGTCGAGGCCGTCGACGATCTGGCCGGCCTGTCCACGACCAATCCGTTCATGGCGAGCGTGCTCACGGTGATGATGTTCTCGCTGGCAGGCATTCCGCCGCTCGCGGGCTTCTTCGCCAAGTACTTCGTCTTCATGGCCGCGATCGAGGCGCATCTCTATGCGCTCGCGATCATCGGCGTGCTGTCGTCGGTCGTCGGCGCCTACTACTACCTGCGCATCGTCAAGCTGATGTGGTTCGATGCCGCCACCGACGAGTTCGCCCGCACCCCTGGCGAACTGAAGCTGGTCTTCGGCGTCGCGGGCCTGTTCGTGGCCGGCTACGTCCTGATCGGCGGGCCGATAGGCGAAGCGGCGGAAGCCGCCGCCCGGACCTTCTTTTGACCGGCCGGACCGGCACCGGCCAGCTTTCGCTGGATGATTTCCGGCACGAAGCGCTGGTCGAGACCACCTCGACCAATTCGGAATGTTTCGAGCGCGCCCGCAAGGGCGCGCTTTCCGGTCTATGGGTGACGGCGGCGCGCCAGACCGGCGGCCGGGGACGGCGCGGCCGGCCGTGGACATCGGAACCCGGCAACCTCTATGCCTCGCTGCTCCTGATCGATCCCGCCCCCGTCGACCGGCTCGCCTCGCTTCCGCTCGCCGTGGCCGTCGCCGTCCAGGCCACGGTCGCTTCGGTGATGCCGATCGCAGCCCCGCCGGTCGCCATCAAGTGGCCGAACGATATCCTGATCGACAAGAACAAGGTCTGCGGCATCCTGGTGGAAGCCGAGACCCTTTCGGATGGCCGCCAGGCGATCGTGATCGGCTGCGGCATCAATGTGGCGGTCGCGCCGGAGGCGGGGCTCTATCCCGTTGCCAGCCTCGCCGACTACGGCTGCGCCGTGGCACCGGCGGAGCTCTTCGCCCGTCTCTTCCGCGAGATGGCCGACATCCTCAGGCTCTGGGACAGCGCCAACGGGATCGGCGAGATCATGGCGCGCTGGCGCAAGGTCGCCGGCGGGATCGGCGAACGGATTACGGTCAATCTGCCGACCCAATCAATTTCCGGGCGCTTTGCCGGAATTGATGATAGTGGTCTGCTCAAGCTTCAGACCGACGACGGCGGCGTGCGCTTGATCGCAGCCGGCGATGTTTTCTTCGAATAATCGGAAATTTTCAGAATATGGCAAACCAAGAAGACCTGGTGTTCCTGCCCCTTGGCGGGGTTGGCGAGATCGGCATGAATCTCGCACTCTATGGCTACGGCACACCCGGTAACCGCAAATGGATCATGGTCGATTGCGGCGTGACGTTCCCTGGCCCCGACCTGCCGGGCGTGGACCTCGTGCTGCCCGACATCCGCTTCCTCGCCGAGGAAAGGAAGAACCTCAAGGGCATCATCATCACCCATGCCCACGAGGATCATTACGGCGCCCTGAACGACCTGTGGCCGGGCCTGAACGTGCCCGTCTATGCGTCGCCCTTCACCGCCGGCATGCTCGAGGCCAAGCGCGACTACGAGCGCAGCCGCACCGAGATCCCGGTGACGATCTTCAAGCAGGGCGACCGGATCAATGTCGGTCCCTTCGAGATCGAGGGCATCGGCGTCAACCACTCCATTCCCGAGCCGATGTCGCTGGCGATCAAGACGCCGCTCGGCACCGTCATCCACACCGGCGACTGGAAGATCGACCTTCACCCCTCGCTCGGTCCGCTGACGGACGAGGCCCGCTTCCGCAAGCTTGGCGACGAAGGCGTTCTCGCGCTGATCTGCGACAGCACCAACGCGCTGCGCGACGGCGTGTCACCGTCCGAGGAGGAGGTGACCGAAAGCCTCGCCAAGATTATCGAGAGCGCCGAGGGTCGCGTCGGCATCACCACGTTCTCGTCGAATGTCGGCCGTATCCGCTCGATCGCGAAGGCTGCCGAAACCGCCGGCCGCGAGGTGCTGCTGCTCGGCAGCTCGATGAAGCGAGTGACGGCGGTCGCGCGCGACATCGGCCTGATGGAGGGCATCAGGCCCTTCATCGACGAGGACGAGTTCGGCTACATCCCGCGCGACAAGGTCGTCGTCATCCTGACCGGCAGCCAGGGCGAGCCGCGCGCCGCACTCGCCAAGATCGCCCGCGACGAGATGCGCAACGTCGCCTTTACCGCCGGCGACACCATCATCTTCTCCTCGCGTGCCATTCCCGGCAACGAGAAGGCGATCAACGACATCAAGAACGGCCTGGTCGACCAGGGCATCCACGTGATCACCGACAGCGAGGCGCTGGTCCATGTGTCCGGACATCCGCGCCGCAGCGAGTTGCAGCAGATGTATGCCTGGACCCGGCCGCAAATGGTCGTGCCGGTGCATGGCGAGGCGGCGCATCTGGTCGCCCATGCCGAGCTTGCCGAGCAGTCGGGCATCCCCGTCGTGCCGCGCGTGCGCGACGGCAAGATGCTGCGGCTCGCGCCGGGCACGCCGGCGATCATCGACGAAGTCCATTTCGGCCGCATCTTCAAGGACGGCAACCTGATCGGCGACTTCGAGGAAATGGGCATCGGCGACCGCCGCAAGCTTTCCTTCGTCGGCCACGTGGCGGTCAACATCGTGCTCGACGCGCGCTACGACTTCCGCGGCGATCCCGACGTCGTTCCCTACGGCCTGCCGCAATTCGACGACGAGGGCGAGGATATGGGCGACACGCTCTATGATGCTGTGCTGGGTGCCGTCGAAAGCATTCCGCGCGCACGGCGCAAGGACCTCGGCACCATCCGCGAGGCGGTGCGCCGCGCGGTGCGCTCCATGGCGAACGAGGTCTGGGGCAAGAAGCCGGTCGTCACCGTTTTCGTCACGAAGGTCTGACGGCGGCCATCGGGCCAGCGCGACGGCGGACGGACGGCCAAAGGATAGGCAGGGACATGCAGGAGAAGGAGGCGGGAATGCTGGGACGGGTCAACCACATTGCCATCGCCGTGCCAAACCTGGCGGCGGCGACGGCGTCCTATCGCGACGTGCTCGGCGCCCGTGTCAGCCCGCCGCAGGCGCTGCCGGAGCACGGCGTCACCGTCGTCTTCGTCGAACTGCCCAACACCAAGGTCGAACTGCTCGAGCCGCTGGGCGAGGGATCGCCGATCGCAGCCTTTCTGGAGAAGTCGCCCTCCGGCGGCATGCACCATATCTGCTACGAGGTGGACGACATCCTTTCCGCCCGCGACCGTTTGGTCGCCGGCGGCGCGCGGGTGCTGGGCGACGGCACCCCGAAGACCGGGGCGCACGGCAAGCCGGTGCTCTTTCTGCACCCGAAGGATTTCTTCGGCACGCTGATCGAACTGGAAGAAGTGTGACCGCAGGCCACAGCCGGCGGATTTGAATTGCCGCGGCCATGGGGGTAAAAGGCCATGGCGGCAGTCACGCCGCAAAGGGAGCCGTCACGCATCGGATCCCGGCCGCATCGGCCGCGGCCGGCGCGCTGCCATCACAGTTTTCTGCGCGACGGTCCAGGGCCGTGGCGCCATCGGGTATCGGACATGCCGCTGTTTTCGCTCTTCGCCGTCTATTTCATCATCTGGTGGGTCACGCTCTTTGCCGTGCTGCCGTTCGGCCTGCGCACCCAGGCAGAGGAAAACGAGGTCGTTCCCGGCAGCGTCGAGAGCGCGCCCGCGCGCTACCGGGCCGGGCGGGTCCTTCTCATCACCACCCTCGTAGCAGCCGTCATCCATGCCGCCTGGTATGTGCTGTCGGTGAAATTCGGCTACGGGCTGGATGCCATCCCGCAATTCTATCCCGATTTCGACTGAAGCATTCGTCCTTGCGAAAAACCAATGTGAACGGTATCGTTCATTTTGGCGCGCGGCGATCGGACAGCCCAATGGCTTCGCGGGACCGTGCAACCGTGTGCGCGTTTGTCGCATCGGACTGTCGTGTATTTGTCATACAAATACTGTATCGGAAGGCTGGCGGATACAAAAGGCAAAAAAAAACAAGGCTGAAAGCCTTGTTTTTAAAGTATCGCGTGATCTTTGCCCGTTTCCGGTGGCAGCGGCTAGGCGCGCCAAGATCTGATCCTCCCAAGACTTGACCGCGAAATTGGCAAGAATTTGTACTTCTTGCCTGTTTTGTGGCCTGAAACTAGCTCAAAGGTTGGGCGTTGTCATCTGGTTTTTTGCATATTTGTTACACTTGAAGAAAATTTTTCCGTTGACTTTGGGTCGGCATTTGTCGCTATTGAGCGCCCCCATTGCCGACGGCAGGCGATGCGTCCCTGCGGCGCGATTTCGATGGACGGCTGGACGGCGGCGGGTTCACTTCCGGCCGTGAAGCGTCTATGAACGCTTCGAAATCAACGTCTTTTCGCCCGAATCCACAGCTAGGCGAAAACCTGTCTATTTGGAACCCGCCATGCGTCTCTCCCGCTTCTTCATGCCCATCCTCAAGGAAAATCCCAAGGAGGCGGAAATCGTCTCGCATCGCCTGATGCTTCGGGCGGGGATGATCAAGCAGCAGTCGGCCGGCATTTATACCTGGCTGCCGCTTGGCAAGCGCGTGCTGGACAAGGTCAACGCCATCATCCGCGAAGAACAGAGCCGTTCCGGCGCAGTGGAACTCCTGATGCCGACCCTGCAGTCGGCCGAGCTCTGGCAGGAGAGCGGGCGCTATGACGCCTATGGCAAGGAGATGCTGCGCATCAAGGACCGCCAGGACCGCGCCATGCTCTATGGCCCGACCAACGAGGAGATGATCACCGACGTCTTCCGGTCCTACGTCAAGTCCTACAAGGACCTGCCGCTGAACCTCTACCATATCCAGCTGAAGTTCCGCGACGAGATCCGTCCGCGCTTCGGCACCATGCGTTCGCGCGAGTTCCTGATGAAGGATGCCTATTCCTTCGACCTGAACCGCGAGGGCGCGGAGCACGCCTATAACCGCATGTTCGCAGCGTACCTTCGCACCTTCACGCGGCTGGGACTTCGCGCGATCCCCATGCGCGCCGACACCGGCCCGATCGGCGGCAACCTCAGCCACGAGTTCATCATCCTGGCCGACACCGGCGAATCCGAAGTGTACTGCCACAAGGATTTCCTCGGCTTCGACATTCCGGGCGAGGATACGAATTTCGACGACGTCGCCGGCCTGAAGGCGATCTTCGACAAGTGGACGTCGCGCTATGCCGCCACCTCCGAAATGCACGACGAGGCCGCATTCGACGCGATCCCCGAGGGCGAGCGCCTGTCCGCGCGCGGCATCGAGGTCGGCCACATCTTCTATTTCGGCACGAAATATTCTGAGGCGATGGGCGCCAAGGTCCAGGGACCGGACGGCAAGGAGCATACCGTCCACATGGGCTCCTATGGCATCGGCCCGACCCGGCTCGTGCCGGCCATCATCGAGGCCTCTCATGACGAGAACGGCATCATCTGGCCGAAGGCGGTTGCTCCGTTCGAAGTGGTGGTGATCAACATGAAGGCGGGCGACGCGGCCTGCGACGCGGCGAGCGAGAACATCTATAGCGCACTGATCAAGGCGGGCGTCGACGTGCTTCTCGACGACAAGGACGAGCGGGCCGGCACGAAGTTCGCCACAGCGGATCTTATCGGTGCGCCGTTCCAGGTCGTCGTCGGACCGCGTTCGGTCGCAGCCGGCGAGGTCGAGGTCAAGGACCGCAAGACCGGCGAGCGCGAGACGCTGACGATCGACGCTGCGATCGCGCGCCTGACGTCCGCCGGCTGAGGTCGCGCGGGCCGGGACCGGGCAAGCGCGCAGTGGGGCGGAATCAACATTCCGCCATCACCGTAACGCCCTAATTCCACTGCATAATTTTAGCTGCAAATCGATTCCGGTTTCGGCGA
Organism: Mycoplana azooxidifex; assembly: GCF_014196765.1. GTDB lineage: Bacteria > Pseudomonadota > Alphaproteobacteria > Rhizobiales > Rhizobiaceae > Mycoplana > Mycoplana azooxidifex. The sequence goes on along the minus strand of NZ_JACIEE010000006.1, from coordinate 192,667 downwards.
TTATGCAGTAGCATTGTGCGCAGAATCGAGATGCTGCCGAATCGTGTCCGCCGGGCGCGGGCTTCGGCGGCGACAGGACCGGAGGTATCATGGCGGAAGCGACGGGCGAGGGCACCGTGGTCGAGGCGAAGGCGGCGCCCGCAAGCCGAGCGTTTTCCGGCTTCGAACGCATGGTCGCATGGCGCTACCTCCGCTCGCGGCGCAAGGAAGCGTTCATCTCGGTCATTGCCGGCTTCTCCTTCATCGGCATCATGCTGGGCGTCGCGACGCTGATCATCGTCATGGCGGTGATGAACGGTTTCCGCACCGAACTGATCTCGCGCATCCTCGGCATCAACGGTCACATGATCGTCCAGCCGATCGACGGGCCGTTCGACAATTATGCGGATCTGGCCGAGCGGTTCTCGAAGGTGCCGGGCGTCAAGCTGGCGATCCCGCTGGTGGAGGGCCAGACGCTGGCCTCGGGTGCGGGCGGTGCGGGAACCGGGGCGCTCGTCCGCGGCATCCGCGCCGACGACTTCACCAGGCTCAAGACCGTCTCCGACCACATCAAGGCCGGCGATATGGTCGGCTTTGCCGCCGGCAGCGGCCTTGCGATCGGCGCGCGCATGGCCGAGCAACTCGGCATTTCCGCCGGTGACCAGATCACGCTGGTGGCGCCCGAGGGCGACGTGACCCCGCTGGGCGTCAATCCGCGCGTCAAGAGCTACACCGTGTCCGCGGTCTTCGAGATCGGCATGTCGGAATACGACGCCACGATCATCTACATGCCGCTGGAGGAAGCCCAGCTCTATTTCAATGCCGAGGGCCTGGTGCAGTCGATCGAGCTCTTCGTCGACAACCCCGACGCCGTCGATGCCCTGCGCCAGCCGCTCGAGGCCGCCGCCAAACGGCAGATCTACATCACCGACTGGCGCCAGCGAAACCGCACCTTCTTCTCCGCGCTCGAGGTCGAGCGCAACGTGATGTTCATGATCCTGACGCTGATCGTCCTGGTCGCGGCGCTGAACATCATCTCCGGGCTGATCATGCTGGTGAAGGACAAGGGCAGCGACATCGCCATCCTGCGCACCATGGGGGCCACGTCCGGCTCGATCATGCGCATCTTCTTCATGACCGGGGCTGCGATCGGAACGGTCGGGACGATCGCCGGCGTCCTGCTCGGGGTCGTCGTCTGCCTCAACGTCGAATCGATCCGCCAGTTCTTCTCCTGGCTTTCCGGCCAGACCCTGTTCGATCCGGAACTCTATTTCCTCAGCCAGCTTCCCGCGGACATGAATTTCGGCGAGACGCTGTCGATCGTCCTCATGGCGCTAGCGCTGTCCTTCCTGGCCACGATCTTCCCCGCATGGCGCGCCTCCAAGCTCGATCCCGTGCAGGCCCTGCGGTATGAATAGGACTGACCGATGAACGCGCGTGTGGCACTCAAGTTGACCGGCGTCGATCGCCAATACGGCCAGGGCGAGACGGTGCTGTCGATCCTGAAGGGGGCCGACTTCACCCTGCGCAGCGGCGAGATCGTGGCACTCGTGGCGCCCTCGGGCACCGGCAAGTCGACGCTCCTGCATGTCGCCGGCCTGCTGGAGCGGCCCGATGCCGGCGATGTCGTCGTCAACGGCCACTCCTGCGCCAGGCTCGGCGACGAGGAGCGCACGGCCATCCGCCGCAACGAGATCGGCTTCGTCTACCAGTTCCATCATCTCCTGCCGGAGTTTTCGGCGCTGGAGAACATCATGATGCCGCAGCTGATCGCCGGTCTCTCCAAGCCGGAGGCCAGCGAACGGGCCAAGCAGTTGCTCGACTACATGCGCATCGGCCACCGCGGCGACCATCGCCCGTCGGAGCTATCCGGCGGCGAACAGCAGCGGGTGGCGATCGCACGCGCGGTCGCCAATGCGCCGCTGCTGCTTCTGGCCGACGAGCCGACCGGCAATCTCGACCCCGAGACGGCCGGCTATGTGTTCGAGGCGCTTCAGGCGCTGGTGCGCCAGTCGGGACTGGCGGCGCTGATCGCCACGCACAATCACCAGATCGCCTCGCTGATGGACCGCCGCGTGACCATCGAGGACGGCAAGGTCCGCGAAATGTGATGAGCCGCAGCCGCGGCTGTTTGCAATCTGGTCCAGCCGAATCGGCCCGCCTGCCAGACCGGCAGGCGGCTACTCCTGCTTCATCCGGCAGGCCTTCTGCCCCATCTCGTCGCGCCACGCCTCGAACGTGACCTGCGCGCCCTTGGTCGCGACCGGTTTGCCGTTCGCGGTCCCCTTGCCGGTGAGCACGTTCAGGTCGCAGCTTTCGGTATGGTTCGGATCGAGCGTATCGTGGCCGGAATAGGTGTAGCCTGCGACGACGAATTGGGAACTGCGGTAGGCGATGGTCACCCGCTGCTCCCAGCGGTCCCGGCCGATGGTGCTGTTTCGCGAGGTGAGTTCGATCGAGCCGTTCGCCAGGGCGGCGACGCCCGCCTCCTGCCCGTAGACCGTGGTGCTTCCCCAGATCCTGTTCGGCGCCGACACCTTCAGCGACAGCCGCGACAGGCCGCCCTCGGTTAGATAGATGTAGACGCCGTTGTCGTCGTCGCTGCCCTCGGGCGGGCTTGCGATCACGGCCAGATCCTGCGCGCCGTTCCTGTCCCAGTCTCCGACAGCCGCCGCTGTGATCCTGTCGGCTGGGAAGTCATCTGCCAATGCCGCCGCCGCCGGCAGCAGGACGGCAAGCGCGAGCGGCAGTGCGGTCTTCGTCATGCACGATCCCCTGTTTCCGTGTCCGAGAATAGGAAAAGCCGCCGTCCCAGTCCAGCGTTCCGGCTTGCCGCGCGCCTGAACAGCCCTTGCGAAAACCGGGGTTGACGACAGAACAAAAATAGAACAAACTAAAAACATAAACAGATTGGAGACGTCAAATGACCGATTTCATGCGTGAACTCGCCGCCTTTACCTCCATTGCCATGTTCGTCGCGAGCCTGTCCGTCCTCGCCCTCGGCGTGTGACGCCAACGATCACTCTGGCCGATCGCCCCCGCATCCGCAACGGCCGCACACCCATGTGCGGGGATAAGGGCTGCGGTAGAAATGTTTGACTGGACTTCCGCGGCCCGAATCCGCTTATCCTTGCCCCTCTGACATGGAGTGGCAAAGATGGCGCAGACGATTGCGGGCACGACGGGCGGACATTCGGCGGGAGACGGCGTCCAGTTCGTCCATCTGCGCGTCCACTCCGCCTATTCGCTGCTGGAAGGCGCGCTGCCGATCAAGAAGATCCTCGGCAAGGCCGTCTCCGACAGCCAGCCGGCGATTGCCATCACCGATACCAACAACCTGTTTGCCGCGCTCGAGTTTTCGCAGAAGGCCGTCTCGGACGGCATCCAGCCGCTGATCGGCTGCCAGCTGTCGATCGACATGGAAGACGAGGGCGAGGGCGAGCGCCGCGGTCCGTCGCAGGCGCTTGCCAAGCTGCCGTCGATCGTCGTCCTCGTCGCGACCGACGCGGGCTATGCCCGCCTGATGGCTCTTGTCAGCCGCGCCTATCTCGGCGGCGAGGGCAGCGGCCATTCGGTGCACCTCATGCGCTCGTGGCTGGAGGAGGGGACGGACGGACTGATCGCCTTGACCGGCGCCTCTACCGGTCCGGTCGACATGGCGTTGGCTGCGGGCCAGCCGGCTGTCGCAGAGGCACGGCTTCTGGAACTGAAACGGCTGTTCGGCGACCGTCTCTATGTCGAGCTGCAGCGGCATGCCGACTACGACCGCAAGCACGAGCGGCGGATGGTCGAGCTGGCCTACCGGCACGACCTTCCGCTGGTGGCGACGAACGAGCCGTTCTTTCCGACGCCGGACGACTACGAGGCGCATGACGCCCTGATGGCGGTCGCCCACAATGCGATGGTGTCGGACGACAACCGTTTCCGACTTTCGCCCGACCACTACCTGAAGAGCCGCTCGGCCATGGCCGCCCTTTTCGCCGATCTGCCGGAAGCGCTGGAAAACACCGTCGAGATTGCCAGGCGCTGCTCCTTCGTCCTGAACACGCGCGCGCCGATCCTGCCGCGCTTCACCGGCGCCACCGACGACGCGGAGGAGGCAGAGCGCGCGGAGACGGCGGAATTGCGCCGCCAGGCGGTGGAAGGGCTCGAAGGGCGCATGGCAGCACTCGGTCTGTCGCCGGGCTACAGCGAACAGGACTATCGCGAACGGCTGGATTTCGAGCTGGGCGTCATCGAGCGGATGAAGTTTCCGGGCTACTTCCTGATCGTCGCCGACTTCATCAAGTGGGCCAAGCAGCAGAACATCCCGGTCGGTCCGGGGCGCGGATCGGGCGCGGGTTCGCTCGTCGCCTATGCGCTGACGATCACCGACGTCGATCCGCTGCGCTTCTCGCTGCTGTTCGAGCGCTTCCTCAATCCCGAACGCGTGTCGATGCCGGACTTCGACATCGACTTCTGCCAGGATCGCCGCGAAGAGGTGATCCGCTACGTCCAGCGCAAGTACGGCCGCGAGCAGGTGGCGCAGATCATCACCTTCGGTTCGCTGCAGGCGCGCGCCGCACTGCGCGACGTCGGCCGCGTCCTGGAGATGCCCTACGGCCAGGTCGACAAGATCTGCAAGCTGGTGCCGAACAACCCGGCCAATCCGACGCCTTTGTCCAAGGCGATCGAAGAGGAGCCGAAGCTTTTGGAGGAGGCGGAGAAGGAGCCGGTCGTCGGCCGGTTGCTTGACATCGCCCAGAAGATCGAGGGCCTCTACCGCCACGCTTCGACGCATGCCGCCGGCATCGTGATCGGCGACCGGCCGCTGTCGCAGCTGGTACCGATGTACCGCGATCCGCGTTCCGACATGCCGGTGACCCAGTTCAACATGAAATGGGTCGAGCAGGCGGGGCTGGTGAAGTTCGACTTCCTCGGCCTGAAGACGCTGACGGTGCTGAAGACCGCGGTCGACTTCATCCGCAAGCGCGACATCGAGGTTGCGCTCGAAAGCCTGCCGCTCGACGACCAACTTACCTACGAGATGCTCTCGCGCGGCGAGACGGTGGGCGTGTTCCAGGTGGAAAGTGCCGGCATGCGCAAGGCGCTGATCGGCATGCGGCCCGACTGCATCGAGGACATCATCGCCCTCGTCGCCCTCTACCGTCCGGGTCCGATGGAAAACATCCCGACCTACAACGCCCGCAAGCACGGCGAGGAGGAGATCGAATCGGTCCATCCCTCCATCGACTACCTGCTGAAGGAAACGCAGGGCGTCATCGTCTACCAGGAACAGGTGATGCAGATCGCCCAGGTCCTGTCCGGATACTCGCTCGGGGAAGCCGACCTTCTGCGCCGCGCCATGGGCAAGAAGATCAAGGCCGAGATGGACCAGCAGAGCGAGCGCTTTGTCGATGGCGCCGTCAAGAACGGGGTCTCCAAACCGCAGGCGAAGAACATCTTCGAACTGCTCGCCAAGTTCGCCAACTACGGCTTCAACAAGTCGCATGCAGCCGCCTATGCGATCGTCTCCTACCAGACGGCCTATCTGAAGGCGCATTACCCGGTCGAGTTCCTCGCCGCGTCGATGACCTACGACATGGCCAACACCGACAAGCTGAACGACTTCCGCCAGGATGCCGGCCGGCTCGGCATCACCGTCGTTCCGCCGTCGATCCAGACCTCCTTTGCCCATTTCGAGACCGGTGAGAAGAAGATCTACTACGCGCTCGCCGCCATCAAGGGCGTCGGCGAGGCTGCGGTCCACCATATCGTCGAGGTGCGCGGCGACCGGCCGTTCGAGAGCCTGGAGGATTTCTGCCTCAGGATCGATCCGAAGCTCGTCAACCGCCGCACCTTCGAAAGCCTGATCTGCGCCGGTGCGTTCGAGTGCTTCGGCCACGACCGTGCCGCCCTCATCGCCGGCCTCGACCGGCTACTCGGCTTTGCCCAGCGCGCGCAGGAGAACAAGACCAGCGGCCAGAGCGACATGTTCGGGGCGGGGGCTGCGACCGGGCCGGAGGTGATCTCGTTCCCGTCCTACGCGCCGTGGCTGGCGTCTGAGAAGCTGCACCGGGAGTTCCAGGTGCTCGGCTTCTATCTCTCCGCCCACCCGCTCGACACCTACAACGCCATGCTTGCCAAGATGCGCGTGCAGAATTTCGCCGATTTCGCCGTCGCCGTGAAGCAGGGGGCGACCGCCGGCCGTCTGGCCGGCACGGTCACGTCCAAGCAGGAGCGCAAGACCCGCACCGGCAACAAGATGGGCATCGTCGCCTTCTCCGATGCGTCCGGCCAGTTCGAGGCGGTGCTGTTCTCCGAGATGCTGCACCAGTATCGCGACCTGCTGGAGCCGGGAAAGTCGCTGGTGATGACGGTGCAGGCGGAGGAGCGCCCGGAAGGCATCGGGCTGAGGATCCAGACCCTGCGCTCGCTGGAGGAGGAGGCGCTGCAGCAGCAGAAGGCGCTGCGCGTCTTCGTCCGCGACTCTGGCCCCTTGCGCTCCATCGCCGCCCACCTGAACGCCAGGGGCGACGGCCTCGTCTCCTTCATCGTCATCAAGGACAATGGCGAGCGCGAAATCGAGGTGGAACTCGGCGAACGCTACCGCATCTCGCCCGAGATCGCCGCCGCCCTGCGCTCCGCCCCGGGCGTCATCGACGTCGAGATGGTGTGACGGCGGCTGGCGGCAATATGCGCAAAACTGCGACAGCCCCTTGATCGCACCCGCCCCGTCGGCTACCGACGATGACAGGCGGACGTGGCGAAACTGGTAGACGCAAGGGACTTAAAATCCCTCGGAGTGATCCGTACGGGTTCGACCCCCGTCGTCCGCACCAGATTGAGGGTTCAGGGCAACAATTAAGCGCCACGCTTCCCGGCGGAGACGTTTACGGGGATGTACTACGGTGGCTGATACCGGATCGGTGTCGGCCTATCGACGGTGCGGCAGCATCGCCTAACCGTTGCCGATGATCTTGCCCGCTTGCAGCGTGCCGCCGTCGTTCTCGCGGGGCGACGCTTGAGCCTTCTCGTCGGCCTTCTTGTCCGATGCGCGCTCTTGCGTTTCTGTGTCGGCACTCTTCTTTTCAGGGGCAGTCGGTTTGTCAATTCTCGACATGTTCCTACTCCTCCAACAAGAGGCACCGATTGTCCTCCTTCGGATAGATCGTGTCCAGCTTGCGCCCGAACGATCGGCGGCTCGAGGCCCCGGACTCGCCCCCTTTCACTGCGGCGAAATCGAGAACTTCTGGTCCGACAGTGCGACGGCGCCGCTGATGGCGTCGCGGAAGCGGTAGCGGACGACGTAGTCGCCCTGTGGCGGGCCTTCGGCGCTGAGCGTGAGCGTGAGCTTTGCGAAGATCTCCTGGTTGCGCATGAAGCCGCGATAGGTGAACGAGCCGAAGGCCTTCTTCTCGGCCAGCGTGTCGCCCTTGTCGTTCAGGAGTTCCAGGTCGACGGTGAACTGCGCCTCCACCTTGCCGCCGTCGATCGGCCGCCAGGAAAGCCCGACCGGCTCGACATAGGATATCAGCGGCTCGCCGGTCTTGTAGACGGCGTTCGGGCGCGGCGTGTACATGCCGTAGCCCTCCGGCAGGTCGGTGACGAAGGTGACCTTGCCGATCGAGAACGGCAGGCCCGACGAGAAGGCGCCGTAGGCTTCGCGTATCGCGTCATGCGCGCCGACGGGGTTGCCGGACGTCGCCATCTGCTCGGCCCTCGTGGCGGCGTCGACCAGCGGGCCGGCCGCTGCCGGCAGGGAGAGGAGGCTGAAGGCGGCGGCAAGCATCGATGCGGAAAAAGGTGGCATTGCGGGCATTCTTCCTCCCTCGGATCGTCGCCGAAGGATGCGCAGATGCCGGCAGGCAGTCAAGCGCTCGCAAGGTACAGGGATGGAACAGGCCGCAAACCGCCTCAGCTCTTCCAGAACAGCGGGGTGAGGATGACGAGCACGGTCAGCACCTCGAGACGTCCGAGCAGCATCAGGAACGACAGGAGATAGAGGGCCGGGTCGCTCATGCCGGCGAATGTGCCGACCGGCCCGATCGACGGCGTGACGCCGGGGCCGACGTTGGATAGGGCCGTGGCCGAGGCAGAGATCGATGTCAGCGCGTCGTAGCCCATCAGCCCGAGAAGCAGCCCGCCGGCAAAGCAGATCATCATGTAGGAGATGAAGAACAAAAAGACGTTGCGTTGCACGTCCGCGTCCACCGTGATGGGGCCGTAGCGCACGGCATGGATGCCGTTCGGATAGATCAGCCGATAGAGCCCCGAGCGGACGAAATTGAACAGGATGATGATGCGGTAGGCCTTGATGCCGCCGGCGGTCGAGCCAGAGCAGCCACCCATGAAGGTCGCGATGAAGGCAAGCACGACGATGAAGTGGCCCCAACTCGTGTAGTCGTCGCTGGCAAAGCCCGTGGTCGACAGGATCGAGGTGACGGTGAAGAAGGAATGGGCGAGCGCCTCATGGAAGGGAACGCCGTTCTCCAGCCGCTGGTAGAGGCTGGCGGCAACCGCGAAGAAGACGACGTAGCCGAGGAAGACGATGATCTGCGGGTCCTTCAGCGTGTCCAGCCGCCCGCGCACGATGAACAGGATCAGGATCGAGAACGGCAGGCTGCTGAGCGTCATGAAGAACGACGCCGCCCACAGCAGCGGCAGGCTGTCGTAGTAGCCGAAGGAGGCGTCGTGGGTCGAAAGCCCGCCGGTCGCCACCGTCGACATCGCGTGGTTGATCGCGTCGAAGCGGTTCATGCCGAGCGCATTGTAGGCGATGGCGCAGACGACGGTGAGGAAGACGTAGATCAGGATGAAGGCGCGGCTGTAGACGGCCATACGGGCAAACGGCTTGTCGCCGCTGTCGGAGGATTCCAGCTTGAAGAAGGACAGTCCGCCGACGCGCAGGTAGGGCATGATGAACAGCCCGAGCGCGAGGATGCCGATGCCGCCGAGCCAGTGCAGCAGCGATCGCCACATCAGGAGGCCGGGCGGTGCATGGTCCAGCCCGACGATGACGGTAGAGCCGGTGGTGGTCACGGCAGAGACCGATTCGAAGAAGGCCTCGGCGAAGTCCATCTTCAGGGACGACATCCAGAACGGGATGGCGCCGATCAGGCACCAGACCAGCCAGAGCAGGTTGACGACGAGAAAGCCCATCTTCTTGCTGAAGGGCGGCGGGCCGGCGCGCGTCGCGGCCGCCGTCGCAAGCGACAGCCCGCCCATCATGAAGGCCGAGATCGCGAAGATCTTCCAGTCCGGATGCCCGTAATAGAGGTCTGTCACCATCGGCAGCAGCATCGACAGCGACAGATAGAGACCACAGGTGGCGGCGATGTTGATGGCGGAGCGGTAGATCGTGGCGTTCAAAGGCGTCTCGTTCTCATGGGGCGGCGTCGCCGCCACGCTCCGCCCGGAAGAGGACGGGTGGCCTCCGCGGCTGCGATATGCAATAGCGTCTGGCAGGATCAAACTCAAGGATGCCGCAGGTCATGAAACAGGATGTGGAGCGCGCAACCGAAGCTCTGCGCACGCTTTTTCCCGAAACGCCGTTGCAGTTGAACGAACACCTGAGCGCCCGCTACGGCGCGCAGGTCTACCTGAAGCGCGAGGACCTTTCGCCCGTCCGATCCTACAAGATCCGCGGCGCCTTCAACTTCTTCCGCAAGATCATCTCAGGCGAGGGCAAGCAGGACAGTTTCGTCTGCGCATCGGCCGGCAATCATGCGCAGGGGTTTGCCTTCGTCTGCCGCCATTTCGGCGTGAAGGGAACGGTGTTCATGCCGGTGACGACGCCGCAGCAGAAGATCGACAAGACGCGCACCTTCGGCGGCGATTCCGTCGAGATCCGCCTCTTTGGCGACTTCTTCGACCAGTGCTACCGGGCAGCACAGGAGCATGCACGCGACACCGGCGCCGTCATGGTACCGCCCTTCGACGATCCGGACGTCATCGAGGGGCAGGCGACGGTGGCGGCCGAAATAGCGGCCCAGCTCGGCGACATCAGGCCCGATCTCGTCGTCCTGCCGGTCGGCGGCGGCGGGCTTGCGGCCGGGGTGACCGGCTATCTCTCAGACATGGTGCCGAAGGAGGGATTCGTCTTCTGCGAGCCGGAAGGCGCCCCGAGCCTGCGCCGCAGCCTGGAGGCGGGCGAGGTGATCACCCTCGAGCAGGTGGACAATTTCGTCGACGGCGCCGCCGTCGGCCGGATCGGCGACCTGAATTTTGCAGCACTGCGCACCTTCGATGCCGGGCAGGCCATGCTCCTGTCGGAGAATGCGATCTGCGTCACCATCATCGACATGCTGAACGTCGAAGGCGTGGTGCTCGAGCCTGCGGGTGCGCTGTCGGTCACGGCACTCGAGGCGCTGGGCCGCGAGCGGCTTCAGGGCAAGACCGTGGTCGCGGTGGTCTCGGGCGGCAATTTCGACTTCGAGCGGCTGCCCGACGTCAAGGAACGGGCCATGCGCCACCGCGGCCTGAAGAAATACTTCATCCTGCGCATGGCGCAGCGGCCCGGTGCGCTCCGCGACTTCCTCAACCTGCTCGGTCCGGACGACGATATCTCCCGGTTCGAATACCTGAAGAAGTCGGCCCGCAACTTCGGCTCGATCCTGATCGGCATCGAGACGAAGTCACCGCAGAACTTCGTCGCCCTGAAGGAAGCCTTCGACGGCGCCGGCCTGCGCTATCAGGACATCACCGACAACGAGGTCCTCGCGAACCTGATCATCTGACAGTCGGGCGTGAGGCGGTCGGACGGGAAGCGGTTGACAGCCCTTCAAGCTGTGTTACCACTCGGCCATGGCATCATTCTTTTCCAAGCTGTTCGGCCTCTCCGGCAAATCCGACGCGCCGGCTTCGACCCCGGACGAGCGCGAGACCTACAACGATCTCGTGCTCGTCGCGACGCCGATGCAGGAGGGGTCGCAGTTCCGCCTGGCGGGACGCATCGAAAAGCACGACGGCGACGTCGTGCTGGTGCGCAGCTTCGTGCGGGCCGACGTCTTCACCAGCCGCGACGACACGGTGGCTGCAGCCTTCCGCAAGGCCCGGCAGATCGTCGACCAGCACGGCCCGTCGCTCTTTTCCGATGGCGAGCCGTCGCGCAACGTCTGATCGCGGCCACAGCCTCTCCGCAACGATCGGCAGCTTCCCGCAATTCGCTCTTGCATGTGCGCGAGAATCGGCGCCTGAAAGACAGGCGAGGGTCCTGACCCCTAAAATTTAAGACTATCTTTGCCGCCCGGATCGCGGATAGCGTCGGAGCGGGGCGAAGAATTGATGCAGGCGCGTGCATGGAATTCAACAACCTGATCCTGTTCTTCGTGGAGGCGCTCGTCTATTTCGCCTTCATGGTGACGTTGCTCCACCAGCGCCATCGCATCGGCATCGGCGTGTTCATCACTGCGCTCGGCGTGATGCATTTCCTGGAGACCTACCTGGCCGCGGTCTTCTACGTCCAGCTTCCGTTCGGGGTGCTCTCGCCCGGTTCGTCGATCCTCTTTTCCGGCAAGCTGATGATGATCCTGCTGCTCTACATCAAGGAGGATGCGGGCATCGTCCGCGCGCCGATCTACGGCCTGCTCGCCGGCAACTTCTTGACGGTCCTGCTCGCGTTGATCCTGCAGTACCATGACACCGTCAGCGTCGTGCCTGGGCGGGTGGTCGACCTCTCCTTCATCGACGAGATGGGTTGGCTGATGCTCTGGGGCACGACTCTGCTCTATATCGACGCGCTCGCCATCATCCTGATCTACGAGAGGCTCGGCCGATCGAGACGGATGCCCATCTGGCCGCGCCTGTTCCTCTCCGGCGCCGTCGTGCTGACCTTCGACCAGGTCGGCTTCTTCGCCGTCCTGCATCTCCTGAACGCCGCACCGCTTTCGGTGCTGTGGGGCGGATGGATCGCCAAGATGCTGGCGACGCTCGTTTTCGCCACCTTGACGACCGGCTACCTGCGGCTCGCGCGCATCTCCGCCATTCCCGTCTCCTCGCGCCCGATCGCCGACATCTTCAACGACCTGACCTTCCGCGAACGCTACGAGGATCTCCTCGACCGGTCCGGGCGCGATGCGCTGACCGGCCTTTGGGACCGGAGCAGGCTGGAATATGAGGGACAGCGCCTGTTGCAGGCATCCGTCATGGCCGGTTCGATGACGAGCCTGATGGTCGTCGACGCCGATCACTTCAAGACGATCAACGACGATTTCGGCCATCTGGCCGGCGACCAGGTGCTGAAGGCGACGGCGGCCGCGCTGCAGCAGTGCATGCGCAGCGGCGACCGGGTCTACCGATTCGGCGGCGAGGAATTCGTCGTCCTGTGCGAGGGGCTGTCCCACGGGGACACGGTGGCGCGCGCCGAACAGGTCCGCCGCGCCGTCGAGGAACAGATCGTCCGCCCGGATGGCCGTCCGGTGACGATCAGCATCGGTGTATCGAGCAGCGATCATGACGGCACGACGCTGATCGCGCTGCTCTCCGCCGCCGACCGGCGCCTCTATGCCGCCAAGCGCGGCGGACGCAACAAGGTCGTCGGCAAGGACCTGTCAGACGCCGATGTTCGGACGGTCGATGACTTCGCGTAGGGCGAAGCTGGAATTGATCTTCACCACATGGGGCAGGGCCGACAGCCAGTCCCGGTGGATGCGCTCGTAGTCGGCCAGGTCCTTCGCCGCGATCCGCAGGATGTAGTCGTATTCGCCCGACATCAGGTAGCAGACGAGCACGTTCGGGCAGAGCTTCACCGCCGCCTCGAACTCCGCCAGCGTCTTGGCGAACTGGCCGGACAGCGAGATGTGCACGATCGCGATCATCTTGTAGTCGAGCGCCTGCTGCGACAGGTGGGCATGATAGCCGCTGATGACACCGGACTTTTCCAGGATGTCGAGCCGCCGCGAGCAGGCGGACGGCGACAGACCGACGCGCTCGGCGAGTTCCGCGTTCGAGATGCGCCCGTTCTGCTGAAGCAGGCGCAGCATGGCAGTATCTATCGAATCAAGCGCACTCAACGCTGTTTCCTTCGAAGGGGGGAAGATCAGGCGCAAGGATACGCGGAAAATCGCGAAGAATCCAATCGTCTTCGCAAGGACATTGCGCAGCACTTCTGCTCCAATTGTGCCGCCCGCAGGGAGTGGCGGGCGAGGCCGTGAGCCTCAGGATTTGGCATACCAGCGAGAGAGGAACGCAAGCATGCGTGTCGGTTGCCCGAAGGAAATCAAGAACCATGAATATCGTGTGGGCCTGACGCCAGGCGCGGTGCGCGAATATGTGGCGCATGGCCACGAGGTGATCGTCGAGACGAAGGCTGGCGCCGGCATCGGCGCGGACGACGACGCCTACCGCGCAGCCGGCGCGAAGATCGTCCCCACCGCCAGGGACATCTTCGACAAGGCCGACATGGTCGTGAAGGTGAAGGAGCCGCAGCCCTCCGAATGGGCGCAGCTTCGCGACGGCCAGATCCTCTACACCTATTTGCACCTCGCGCCCGATCCGGAGCAGACCAAGGGCCTGCTGCACTCCGGCGTGACGGCGATCGCCTACGAGACGGTCACGGACGAGCGCGGCGGCCTGCCGCTGCTGGCGCCGATGTCCGAGGTGGCCGGTCGCCTTTCGATCCAGGCCGGCGCCACCGCGCTGCAGAAGGCAAACGGCGGCCGCGGCATCCTGCTTGGCGGCGTGCCGGGCGTGGAGCCTGCCAGGGTCGCGATCATCGGCGGCGGCGTCGTCGGCCTCCATGCCGCCAGGATGGCCGCAGGGCTCGGCGCAGACATCACCATCCTCGACCGCTCGATCCCGCGCCTGCGCCAGCTCGACGACCTCTTCAACGGCCGCGTCCATACCCGCTACTCGACGATCGATGCGCTGGAGGAGGAGGTCTTTGCGGCCGATCTGGTCATCGGCGCGGTGCTCATTCCCGGCGCTGCCGCACCCAAGCTCGTCACCCGCGAGATGCTGTCGGGCATGAAGCGCGGCTCGGTGATCGTCGACGTGGCGATCGACCAGGGCGGTTGCTTCGAGACCTCGCACGCCACGACCCATTCCGAGCCGACTTACGAGGTCGACGGCGTCATCCACTATTGCGTGGCCAACATGCCGGGCGCGGTGCCGATCACCTCCGCACAGGCCCTGAACAACGCCACCCTGCACTACGGCCTGCAACTGGCCGACCGCGGCCTGAAGGCGATCGCCGAGGACCGCCACCTTCGCGCCGGCCTCAACGTCCATCGCGGCCGCATCACCAACAAGGCCGTCGCCGAGGCGCTGGGCTACGAGATGGCGGCGCCGGAGGCTGTTCTCAACGTCGCCTGAGGCGACCGTCGCGCATCCGGAACGATGCGGACGACAGCAACCGGCCCCGGAAGCCTCGCGTCCGGGGCCTTTCGTTTGCGGCGACGCGCCAGATCTTTACGCGCGCACGATCTTGCACTGGTAGCAGTTGTTGCGGGCCGACCGTATATGCACATAGGCGATGTCCTCCCGCCCCAGCAGCGTCTCGGCATAGCCGGCGATCTCGCCGGTCGGGGTCACCGCACCGGTGCCGTAGACGATGCGGTTGCGGTCGTCGTAGCCGCGGACGATATAGTCCCGGCTTTCCAGCATCGGCGGCAATCCGGGCCCGGCATAGGCGGGGCAGGGTGCCGCGTGCAGGAAGATCGGGCCGGTCTCCGCATAGGGCTGCAGGTCGGGGAAGGGGCGGTGGGCGAGGATCAGGTAGACCTCTCCGGCCCTGACGCCGCGCAGGCAATGCCGGCAGGGCACGCCGTCGCCGTCGGAGATCGCCCGTTCCGGCGTCATGCCATAGGCGTCCGGCCCGCCGTTCCAGTAGGCGGTCGCGGTCTCGGTCGGAATGGGAAGGAACTGGACTGTCATCGCGGCCTCCGTTGGGTGTGGAGCCATGATGATCCCGAACCTCTTCCGGCGACACCCGATTCCGTACCCGGCTTCAGCGCGGGCGGCGGGTGGTGGCGCCTCTGGCCTTCCGGTAGCGCTGGTCGCATATTTTCAGGAGCGCGACCGGACCGATGCCCGGACGCCTGATGCACACCCTGACCATGACACGCGCCACGCTCTGGTAATAGGCCTCGTTGCGTTGCGCGGCGCGCACGATCTTGCGGTGGCTCTCCCGCACCCGGTCGTGGGAGGCCTTGTCGCGGCCGAAAGGTAGCAACCGGCGCAGGGAGAGGAACCGCTCCCGCCGTTCGATATGGCTGACCCGATCCTGCCGTGACAGCGCCAGGCGTGCGGCCGCAGCAAAGATGAAGTCGCGGCTGTTCTCCCTCCAGGCCTGCCGGAGTTCTGGGGGACAGGAGGTCATGTAGGCGCGCAGCAGTGCCCGGCGCGTCCGCTCGTTGCGGCAGAACGGCCGCAGAAGCGTCGCCGCCAGCTCGATGCCGGAAAGGTCGTAGGCCAGAAGCTCGTAATCGATCAGACCCACCGAGCGATCGGCATCCACGATGATGTTGGCGCTGTGAAGGTCGCCATGCGTCAGTTGCGTGGCCGCAAGCATCTCGAGCCGCGCAAGGCTCGCCCGGATCCAGTCCCGCTGGGCGTCGGTCAAACTGCCTTCGGCGGCGAGATAGTCCTCGTGCGGCAAGGTCGGATGCCTGCGCTGGAACAGCGCACGGCGCGGCTCGCCGTCGAGCGAATTGAGGCGTGCCATCGTTTGCCCCAGCGAGGTCAGGCTCTGCTCGTCCGGCCGCCGCTCGAGCGGCTGGCCGGGGAGATAGGAGAGGGCCAGCCAGTTGCCATAGCGCAGCCGCTCGCCGAGGCTCGATGTGCGTGCGCAGATGGTCTGGACGGAAAGTCCCGCCCGTTCGAGCCTGCTGAGCGCTTCCTCGAACCGCGCCATGGCGTGCCGGAAGCGGAAGCGGTAGAGAACGTATGTCCGCCCGTTCAGCTTCACGATCCGCTTCTGCAGGTGGAAACGCCACTTCCTGTGCAGGACATCGGCGTGCCCGCCGAGCAGTTCGCTGATGCTGGGATGGGCGCTCTTCATGCGAAGGGGAACGATCCTGTTGTGGCTGTTGGCGGCCGCATCCCGATGGCGGCGCCCGTATATGGCCCAAACCGATCCGCGTTTCCAGTCGCAAGCGGGAGGCGTCCCCGCCTTTCCAGGCCCGCCCGGCCAGAAGGAGAAGCGGAATCCGTCAGCCGTGCCGTGCCAGTTCGAGCAGTTCGGCGTCCGACAGCGGGATGACGACGTCGTCGCGGGTACGCACCGGCGAAAAGCCGAACATCTGGTAGAGCTGCAGGGCGCGGGGATGGTCGAGGTTGTTGGTGGTGACCTCCAGCGCCTTGGGGTCGGAGGCCCAGGCGGCGTAGAGCGTCTGCAGCAGGAACCACTTGCCGAGCCCGAGCCCGAGCGCCCGCTCGAACAGGCCGAAATGCACGAGCTCGGTCGTTTCCGCATCGTGCTGGAACAGCTCGAAGAAGCCGGCCGGCGCGCCGTCGACATAGAGCACGGTGACGTTGGTGCGCTTGTCGTGCAGGACCGCCGCGAGCGCCTCGTCGTCCATCCGCAGCCGATCGACCCAGTGCCACCGGCGGCCGACCTGGGTGTAGAGGAAGCGATAGTAGGCTGTCGGGATCTCCGGCACGCGCATGATGGCGGTCTGGATGTTGACCGGCACCGGCAGGCTCTGCTTGGGCGGCGCCGTCATGCGCAGTTCGGTGATGTGGACCGGCAATGGCGCCGGCTTGGCAGCGGCAGCCATGGGCTCAGCCCCGCCCCGTGACAACCGGCGTATCCTCGCGCGCACCCCATTCGGACCACGAGCCGTCATAGAGCGTGTTGTTCTCGTGGCCGAGCGATTGCAGCGCCAGCGTGATGATGGCCGCGGTCAGGCCCGAGCCGCAGGTGGTGACGACCGGCTTGTCCAGGTCGATCCCGGCCGCCTCGAACGTCGATTTCAGCGCGTCGAGATCCTTCAGCCTGCCGTCGGCGGAAAAGACGCCCGAGGGCAGGCTGCGGGCGCCGGGCATGTGGCCCGAGCGCATCCCGGCGCGCGGCTCGGCCTCCTCGCCGCTGAAGCGCCCAAGGCTGCGGGCATCGGCGATCTGGCGACCGCCCGTCGAGGCGACAGCAAACATCTCGTCGAAGGAGGTGACGGCATCCGCCTTGAACCGCGGCCGGAAATGTCCCGGCTTCGGCTCCGGCAGGTCGGTCTCGAGCGGCCGGCCCTCCTTCTTCCAGCCGTCGAGGCCGCCGTCCATCACGAACACGTTCTCAGCACCCATGGTCCGCAGCAGCCACCACACGCGCGGCGCGGTGAAAATGCCGGGGCCGTCATAGACCACGATCGTGTCGGTATCGGAGATGCCGAGTTTTTCGACCGCGGATGCGAAATCCTGCGGCGAGGGGATCGAATGCGGCAGGCCCGTCGAGTGGTCGGCGATCGCGTCCTGGTCGTAGAAGACCGCCCCGGGGAGATGCCCGACGGCATATTCGGCAGCGCCGTTGCGGTTCTGCGCGGGCAGATACCACGATGCGTCGACGATCCGGAATTCGGGAGCGCCCAGTTGCTTCTGGACCCAGTCGGCGCTGACGACGAACTTGCTCTTTTCGGCGGTCACGAATGCTTCTCCTTAAGGTGCAGGGTCGGGCGCGCCGAACTTGATGCGGAAACGCCGGTTCTCCTTGCCCTTCTTCTCGATCTTCGAAATGTGGATGGCGCCGACCTCCTGCGTTTCGGAGACATGCGTGCCGCCGCAGGGCTGGCTGTCGACCGCCGAGTTCTCGCCGATGCAGACGAGGCTCACCCGTCCGAGCCCGATCGGCGGGCGCACGTTCTTCGACTTCACAATGTTTGGATTGGCCGCAAGTTCCTCGTCGGTGATCCACTGGACGTAGACGGGGTGGTTCTCGTCCACGAGCTGCATCAGCCGTGCCGTCACCTCGTCCTTGTCGATCGTCTCGCTCATGTCGAAGTCGACGCGGCTCTCCTCTTCGCCGACCGCAGCCCCGGTGATCGGGAAGGGACAGGCGACGGAGAGCAGGTGGCAGGCCGTGTGCATGCGCATCAGCCGGTAGCGGCGCGCCCAGTCGACGTGCAGCACCAGCTTCTCGCCCACGGACGGAAGCAGGGCGGTCTCGAGCGGGCGATGGAGGATGATGTCCTTCGTCGCGCCGTGCACGGTCGGGCCCAGCGCGATCCGACTGCCGTCCGCGCGCTCGAGGAAGCCGGCGTCGCCCGGCTGCCCGCCCGACGTGGCGTAGAAGCAGGTCTGGTCGAATTCGACGCCGCCATCCTCGTGAACCGCCGTCACAATGGCCTCGGTGGTGGCAAGATAGAAATCGTCACGAAAGAGCGCAGCAACGGGCTTCGTCATCGATCACGCAACAGCCTGGTAGGGGACCTTGATCGTCGATGTCGCTTTCAGCCACGCCGGTACCGGCAGACCCTTCGAATCGAGGAAGTCCGGGTTGAACAGTTTGGACTGGTAGCGGTTACCATAATCGCACAGGATCGTCACGATCGTATGGCCGGGACCGAGATCCTTCGCCAGCCGGATGGCGCCGGCGATGTTGATCCCGGTCGAGCCGCCGACGCAGATGCCCTCGTGCTCGATCAGGTCGAAGACCAACGGGACCGCCTCGGTGTCGGGGATCTGGTAGGAGAAGTCCGGCGTGAATCCTTCCAGGTTGGCGGTGATCCGGCCCTGGCCGATGCCTTCGGTGATCGAACTTCCGGACGAGGCGAGCTCGCCATGGGCATAGAAGTTGTAGAGTGCGGCGCCGTCCGGGTCGGCAAGGCCGATCTTGATCGCAGGGTTCTTGGCGCGCAGGCCGGCGGCGACGCCCGCAAGCGTCCCGCCCGAGCCCACGGCGCAGACGAAGCCGTCCACCTTGCCGTCGGTGTCGCGCCAGATCTCCGGTGCCGTCGTTTCGATGTGCGCGTCGCGGTTGGCGACGTTGTCGAACTGGTTGGCCCAGATCGCCCCGTTCGGCTCGCTCCTGGCCAGTTGCTCGGCCAGCCGGCCGGACAGCTTCACGTAGTTGTTGGGGTTCTTGTAGGGGACGGCCGGAACCTCGACCAGTTCGGCGCCGAGCAGCCGCAGCGCGTCCTTCTTCTCCTGGCTCTGCGTCTCCGGGATGACGATGACGGTGCGGTAGCCGAGCGCCTGCGCCACCAGCGCAAGGCCGATGCCGGTGTTGCCGGCGGTGCCCTCCACGATGATACCGCCCGGGCGCAACTGGCCGGCCTTTTCCGCAGTGCGGATGATCTTCAGCGCCGCGCGGTCCTTCACCGACTGGCCCGGATTGAGAAACTCGGCCTTGCCCAGGATGGTGCATCCAGTCGCTTCAGAGGCGCCCTTCAGCCTGATGAGCGGGGTGTTGCCGATTGCGTCCAATACCGAAGGAAGAATTGCCATTGTCCGCGACCTCGCACTTTAACGTCCTAGCTTAGGCAGCGACTTTTCGGATCGCAAGCAATGGTTTGCAAGAAAATCTGTTCCCCGTGTCGGGTCCCCGGAGGCAAATTTTGGCCGAGGTGCCGCTGACCCATGACCTTGCCCGGGCGCGCCGGAGCGTGGCGCGCTGCCTTTTGGGCCCAGGGGGCCACCGACCTATTCTTTGAGCATCGACTCGTTGATGATTTTCGACAGGCTGTAGAGCCGCTGCTCGATCAGCGTCGGGACCTCGCAGACATAGGTCAGCGACTGGACCCGCTCCTCGAAGATGCGGGTCTCCCATGCCAGTTGCTGGTCATGTCTCGCAAGCTCTGTCGGGTCGGAATCGGATGCAGCGTGCATCTTGTCGATCTCCGCGGCCTTCTTCCGGATATCCGACGCCAGGTCCCTTTGCTTGCCGGCATAGCGGGCGATGCCGGAGATGATCTGACCGCGCTCCATGTTGAGCCTGTCGAACACGGCCATGAACAACTGCTCCAGCCTTTCATTCACCTGGTCTTTCGGCAGTGCCGAGGCATAATCGGAAATCTGCTGTCGCACATTTTCGATCGCATTACTGCGCTTGGTCAATTCGGCGGCGAGATCGGACAGCCGGGGATCCTTTCCCCATTCCTTGGCACTTTCGGGAATTTCGCTTCCGTTCCATACCTGCGCGATCGAGAGTTCGGGCACCTTGCGCTGGATGCAGGGCCAGTCCGGATCGGTGTTGGCCGCGGCGCGGGCCGATGGCGCTGCCGACAGCGCGACGAGCAAGGGAACGAGAAAAACAGGCCGGTTCATTGGCTTCCTCCCATATCCTGTTTGCGGACGGTCAGGCCGCGCGCGGGATTGTAGGCCAGGATGGCTGCGCCCAGCAGGGCGAGTGTGACGGCCAGTACGACGACAAGCGATGTCCATTCGATCCGTGCGTAAAATGCGAAACGAATGAGTTCGACCGCATAGGTGAACGGGTTCAGGAGGCAGATCTTGTAGAGCAGGGGGCTCGACTCCTGGACCCGCCAGAGCGGGTAGAGCGCCGAAGATGCGAAATACATCGGAAAGATCACGAAATTCATGATCCCCGCGAAATTCTCCAGTTGCTTGACAAGCGACGACAACAGCATGCCGAGCGCTCCCAGCATCAATCCTGCGAAGAAGAGGGCAGGCAGGATCAGAAAATAGCCCGCGACCGGCGCCCTGACGTCCCAGAACCAGGCGATCGCCAGAAAGGCATAGACCTGCAGGAGGGAAACCCCGACACCCGCCAGAAGTTTCGACACCAGCAGGTACCAGCGCGGAAAGGGACTGACGAGCAGGATGCGCATGTTGCCCATCTCCCGGTCGTAGACCATCGACAAGGAGGATTGCATGCCGCTGAAGAGAAGGATCATCCCGCACAGACCTGGCGTGATGTAGACCTCGTAGAGAACATAGGTCTCGTACGGCGGAATGATCGAGACGCCGAGTACCTGCCGGAATCCGGCTGCGAATATGAAAAGCCAGAGCAGAGGCCGCACCAGCGAGGAGACGAAACGCTCCTTCTGCGAGAGGTATCGCAGCCACTCTCGGACAAGAATGCCCTTCAGGCAGATGAAGTACTGGTTGGCGGAGAAGCCCGTCCATTTCTCCCGGGACGAACCGGCGAAGTCGGTTGCGTCGGTCATGGCCTTCCTCCCCGGACGTTCATGTCCGTGATGCCGGTCAGTTTCGAGAAGGCCTGGTTGATCGTCTCCGTTCCGGTACTTGAAAGAATGGTCGCCACTGGGCCGTCGGCGACCAGTTTTCCCTTGTCGAGAACGAGAACCTGATCGGCCTGGCCGACCTCGTCGATCAGATGGGTCGCCCAAAGCACGCTGATCCCGTCCCGCTCTACGAGCGCACGGATGTCCTTCAGAATGGTCGCCCGGGACTTGATGTCGAGCCCCACAGTCGCTTCGTCGAGAAGCAGCAGGGAAGGCCGGTGCAGCAGGGCGCGGATGATCTCGACGCGCCTGACCTGCCCACCGGAGAGGCCGCGCACCTTCTCCTCGATGCGGTCGGTCAGGTCGATGGCGTGGAGTAACTCGTCGATCCGCTGCCGCGCCACCCGCGTTCCGATGCCGTGCAGGGCGGCGTGATAGAGGAGATTCTGCCGGACGGTGAGATCGAGATCGAGGGTGCGGGCCTGGAAGACGATGCCGAGACGCCTGAGCGCCTGCCCCGAGTTCCGGTCTATATCCTGGCCGAAAACGCGGATGCGGCCGGTCCGCGGCGAAAAGAGATGGCTGACGAGCGAGAACAGCGTCGTCTTGCCGGCGCCGTTGAGTCCCAAAAGCACCGTGAACCGCGCCGGCTCTATGGAAAACGAGACGTCGTCGAGTGCCTTTCGTTGTCCATAATTGTAGCTGATCGATGCGAGTTCGAGAGCGGCGACTGCCGCTCTCTCATCGGTTCGGGGCGTTTCGGGTGAACGCGATTGCAGTTTCATCGGATGTGCCTCTCGCAAGCGGCGGCATTGTTGCCGCGGCTTGCTGGAACTACGTTACTTGATGATGATCTTTCCCGTCATGCCCTTGTCCGCGAGGTCGGGGACCGACCATGTATATTCACCCGGCCGCACCGTGGTGAACTGCACGTTGATCGTGCCCTCCGCATCGAATTCCAGCCAGGCCGGGGCGCCGTTCATGTGGACCTCGAGATCATTGATGACGATCTGGTTCACCCAGACATTGCGGAACAGGTCGGTCATGAACTTGTATTCGAGGCCGGCCGCAGAGGTGATCTTCCACCGGTAGCCCTGTCCTGCGATGAGCTCGAAATCCTTCTGGTTCACGGCGAAGTTGTCGTCCTTCGAGCCGAGGATCAGTTCCGGAACGTTCTGGCTGGCGCGGGTGACCTTGGGCGCGTCGTCGTCATCGTCGTCATCGTCGGACTGGGCGAAGGCCGGGTGTTGCATGGAAAGGGCGCCGGCTACGAGTGCGGCAAAGGCAATGACTTTGAATTTCGACATGGTTTCCTCCCATTGAAAATTGAAAATTCGACTCAGTTGGGTGCGACCGTCACGCCCCAGGGCAGTGCGCCGACGGTGACGGACTTGATGGGCTCGTCGGTCGCGGTATCGATGAAGGTGATATCGTTCGAAAGGCCGTTGGTGCTGATCAGCGTCTTGCCGTCCGGCGTGAACGCCAGCTGCCAGACACGCTGCCCGACGAGGATGTATTTCTCGACCTCGTAGGTTTCGGTATTGACGACCGCCACCCGGTTGGCCGGGCCGAGCGCGACATAGGCCTTCTTGCCGTCGCTGGTGATCCGCACGCCCACGGGTTGAATGGCCTCCGAGCGCAGGCCCTGGATCTCGAACGTGATCTTCTCGACGACTTCTCTCGAGGCATTGTCTATGACGGAGACCGTGCCGCCGATTTCGGCGGATATCCAGACCTGCGAGCCGTCCGGCTTGAATTCGGCAAAGCGCGGGCGCGAATCGACGAGCACGTTGGCCACGATTTCATGGGTCGCGGTGTCGATGAAATGCGCCATATTGGTGGTCTCAGAGGTGTTCACCATGGTCTTGCCGTCGGGGCTGATGCCCATGCCCTCCGGCTCCACGCCGACCGGTATCTCGGTGATGACGCGCTTCTTGTCGACGTCGATGACGGTGACGAGATTGTCGTCCTCATTGGCGACGTAGAGGGTCTTGCCGTCCGGGGAGAGCACGAACAGCTCCGGATCCGGACCGGATGGCAGCGATCCGATGATCTGATGCGTTGCCGTATCGATGATCTCGACCGTGTCGTCGTCGCTGGCGCAGACATAAAGAAGCTTCCCGTCGTGGGAAACCGTGATGCCGCGCGGCCGTTGCCCCACGTTGATGGTCTTCGTTACCTCCATCGTCTTGGAATCGACGACCGTTACGGTGTTGTCCTTCTCGTTGGAGACGTAGACGGCGTTGGCCCAGGCAGGCCCCGTCTGGATGACAGCCGCGATTGTTCCCGCGAGCAGGTAGGCATATCTGTGCATTCTTTCCTCCCATTCCCTTTTATCAATTCAGATTGCAGGCCGTCTCCGGCTGATCCACTCCCAATGTATCGAGTTCGGAAAATTGATGAAGAAATCCCTCCTGCGGCGAGGTGGAGACCACGCCGCGTCCGTCGCCGAGAAAGATCGGCTGGCGAAGCTGCCAGTTCCACCGGCGGAAGCCCACCTTCTGGCCCTTGAAGGCAGCCAGCGAAAAATTCTCATCCTTGATGAAGGCTTCGATTTTTGCGGTGTCATTGCTGCTGGTCCGCGTCGCCGCTTCGCCGAGGATACGGACCGCCGTCCATGCCTGCATGTCCTTGCCGAGCATGCGGCGTCCGGTCGCCTTCTCGAAACGGCCCTGGATCTGCGAGCCGCCCCATTGCTCGCTGGCCGGATGCCAGGAGGAAGCGACCAGGCCCGCGGTTCCGGCAACCGGCCGCGGGTCCCAGGTCCGGTAGGGGACATAGCTGCCGAAGACCTCGCTCTCGTCGGCGACGATGACGACATCATGCGCCGGCAGGTTCTGCGTGAAGACCGGCATCTGCCGCTGGACCTGAACCACGCCGCTGTCGGTTCTACGGGCCGTGCCCGTATCCTCGTAGAGCCGTTCCTCGACGATCTTGGCGCCGAAGCGTTTTGCCGCTCGCCGGATCGCATCGGCATAAAGCTGGTCCGGTTCGTGGGAACCGTAGAGCAGGACCCAGGTGCGCCACTGCTTCCAGACCAGATACTGGGCCAGGCCGTCGGCCAGCATGGTGCGGGTCGGTGCCGTATGGAAGACGTTGGATCGGCATTCCTGCTCGCGCAGGATATCGTCCGTCGAACCGACGTTGAAGAGAAGCACGCCGTTTTCTCTGGCGAGGTCGGCGATGGAGAGCAACTGCCCGGCCGAGATATCGGTCAGCACATATTTCTCGCCGCGCGCCAGCATCTCCCTGAACACCGGGACGACATCCTCCTCCCGCTTCGTCTGGACCACGTCCAGGCTGAAGGACTGCCCGAGAAAGCTTCCGGTTGTATTGTTGTCGTTGATGGCGACGTTGGCCCCGGCAACACCTTCATCCTCCGGAGGGATGTCCAGCACCGAAAGCGCCAGTTGCGGCTCGTAGGCCCTGAGATAGCCGATCCGGATTTCCGTGACGGGCTTGGCGGCGGGTTTCTGCTGCGCCATCGGTTGCGGCGCATTGACGAGCAGGAAAAAACAGGCGAGAAAAAATACAAGAGTATTCGGCACCGTACTCTTCATGTTCATACCACGTCCTGCGCTCGCCTTCGGAGAAGGCGGCTGCGTTGTACAGATTAAGGTGCCCACCATGTTTGTAACCAAATCCCCGATAATCTCAATACTTGTACTCATCTTTTCTGGTCACAACCGGACACGATGTGGTGCGTCGGGAGGCGTCCTATGACGTTGATGCTGGCCAGCGTCCAAGATCGCAAGGAGGCGGAGATCGTCCTGCAGGCGGGAGCGGACATCATCGATCTCAAGGATCCGGCGCGGGGAGCGCTTGGATCGGCAGACATTCGCCACATCAAGGACGTGGTCGCCTTCGTCGCCGGCAAGAGGCTTGTCAGCGCGGCTTGCGGAGAATTTTCCGGCGATCCCGCAGCGCTGCGGGCAAAGGTCGAGGAGATCGCCGCGGCAGGTGTGGATTTCATCAAGATCGGATTTCTTCCGTCCTCTCCCATCGCGGCGGGCGTGGAGGCCCTGGCCGATGTGGCCGGCCGGAAGAAGCTGATCGCCGTCCTTTTTGCCGATCATCGATACGAGGAGGACGTCATGACATCGTTCGCCAAAGCCGGCTTCTACGGCATCATGCTGGATACCGACGACAAATCGAAGGGGCGCCTGCTGGATCATATGACGCCGGACCACATTCCGGATTTCGTCGCCGAAGGGCACCGGCACGGATTGATGGTCGGCCTTGCGGGATCGCTGGAGGCGCCGGACATTCCACGACTGCTGCCGAGCAAGCCGGATTACCTCGGATTCCGGGGCGCGCTCTGCGAAGGCATGTCCAGGAATGCCGATATCGACGCCGAAGCAACGGCGAAGATTCGCGCGCTTATTCCGGGTGAGCAGCCGGCCGAAAAGTCTCCCGGCGTCGATCTCAACCTTCTCGCAGCCCGCGGCTATTTCCCCGGTTCGGCGGACGAGGATCTCGGCACGGACCAGATCTTCGTGCGGGATTTCGTGCTGCCCGTCCACATCGGTGCCTACAGCTTCGAACACGGCAAACCGCAAAAGGTGCGGTTCGACGTGACGGCGGACGTGCTGCGCGTGACCCGCGATCCGAAGGATATGCACCACATCGTTTCCTACGACCTCATCATGGACGGCATCCGTGCCATTGTCGGGCGAGGCCATGTCGACCTGGTCGAGACGCTTGTCGAGCAGACGGCCGCATTCATTCTCGAGAATCCGCGTGTCGCCCGCGTGGTCGTGCGGGCGGAGAAGCTGGAACTCGGTCCGGGTGGCGTCGGCGTACAGATCGAGCGGAAAAGAGATAGCTACCGGTCGCAGGTCCCGCTCCGCGTCGTGGCGTCAACCGACGGAGGAAGGAAAGGGGGATGACGCCGCTGGTCGTCAAGCTTGGCGGAAGCACGGCCGGCCGTATCGAGATGGAGCAATGGATTGCCGTGCTGGCCACGGCGACCCTGCCGCTCGTGATCGTCCCGGGCGGCGGGCCGTTTGCGGACCAGGTGCGCGTCGCGCAAAGGGAGATGCATTTCTCCGATGCCGCAGCGCATGAGATGGCCATTCTCGCCATGGAACAGTTCGGCATCGTCATCGCCGAACGCCATCCGCGCCTCCAGCCGGCCCGTTCACCCGCCGAGTTCGAGGCGATCCTTGCGGAAGGCGGCGTGCCGGTGTGGCTTGCCTCGCAGATGACCCGCAATGCCGACATCGCGCCGTCCTGGAACGTCACGTCCGATTCGCTGGCCGCCTGGCTGTGCCGGCAGATCGGCAGCCGGCACCTGCTGTTGTGCAAGCAGGTCGACCCGGAAGCCCTTACGGAGGGTTTGCCGGCATTGGTTGACATGGGCGTGGTGGATGCGATGCTGCCGGAATTGCTTGGGGAGGAGACAAGCTTGCATATTGCCGGACCATCGTCGCTGCGCACGCAGTTGGCGGATCTGCCCATGAGCAGCATACCGGGATCCCGCGTCGGAATACGCGCGGCGACCGGAGGAGGGGAGCACCGATGACGCGGCTGCAGACGCCGCGCTGGGCCTGGGTCCTGACCGGATCGGGCCATTTCTTCGTCGAGTGCTTCGAGCTGATTCGCACGCTCGACCATTGCGATGTCTTCGTGACGAAGGCCGCGGACGAGGTGCTTCGGATGTACGGGCTGAAGCTCGATTTTCCGGATACGACGCGCGTGCTCCACGATAAGACGGCGAGCGCGGTTCCCGTCGGTGAATTCTATCACGGCGTCTACCATAGCGTGGTGATCGCGCCTGCCACGTCGAACACGGTCGCCAAATGCGTGGCGGGCATTTCCGATACGATCGCCACGAATGTCTACGCGCAGGCCGGCAAATGCCGCCTCCCGTCGATCGTCTTCGCCTGCGATACCGCGCCCGAGCTGGAGACGATGGCACCGCACGGGATGGTGAAAGTCTATCCCCGGCCGATCGATCTGGAAAACACCGAACGTCTCAAGGCCTTCGAATTGACCGAAGTCGTCGAATCCTTTGCCGATCTGAAGCTGGCGGTGGCGCGCAGGAAGGGAGTGGTCGAGGGCCGTGGCTGAGCATCTCGTATTCCTGACCGGACACCTGGCAAAGGCCAGGCTCGAAAACGTTCTCGCCGGGCTGGGAGCGACCCCCTTCACCTACGATATCATCGATATCGGCGTGAAGGTCGCCGCCCTGATGACGGAGGAGATCGTCAGCCGGCGCCTGCCGCGGCCGCTGAAGGCGGACCGGGTGGTGCTGCCCGGCCGCTTCCGGGGGCCGTTGGAGCGGCTGAGCGACACATTCGGCATGCCTTTCGTCCGCGGACCGGACGAGGTTGCGGATCTGCCCGCCTATCTTGGCCGCGCGGGAAAGCCGCCCGACCTCTCGCGCCACGACATGCGCATCTTCGCAGAGATCGTCGATGCATCGACCCTTTCGCTGGATGACCTGATGCTACGAGCCAAAGCCCTTGCCGCTGCCGGCGCGGACGTGATCGATCTCGGCTGTCTTCCCGACACGCCCTTCGCCCATCTGGAAGACGCGATCGGGCGGCTCAAGGCCGAAGGGCTCTGCGTCAGCGTTGATTCCGCCGATCCCGATGAACTGGCGCTCGCCGCCCGCTCGGGCGTCGATTATCTCCTGAGCCTCAACGAGAACACCATCGGCATCGCCGCCGGTTCCAGGGCGACGCCGGTCCTGGTTCCGGCCGTGCCCGGTGATCTCGACTCGCTCGGACGTGCCATCGATGCGGCGCGGAAAGCCGGCATATCCTTCATCGCCGACCCCGTTCTCGATCCGATCCATTTCGGCTTTGCCGCGTCTCTCGAACGTTTCGTCGAGGCCCATCGCCGCTGGCCGGACGTCGAGATGATGATGGGCACCGGCAACCTGACCGAATTGACCGATGCGGATTCGTCCGGGGTCACGGCGATCCTGACGGGCCTCTGTTCGGAGCTTGCGATCAAGAACGTGCTGGTCGTCAACGTCAGCCCCCATACGGTGCGTACGGTGGAGGAGCATGACCTGGCGCGGCGCATCATGTTCGCGGCACGGCACGATCACGCGCTGCCGCGCGGCTATGACGCGGGCCTCCTGCAGATCCACGACCGCTCGCCCTTTGCCGGCAGCATCGCCGATATCGAGGCTCTGGCTGACAGCGTGCGTGACGCCAATTTTCGCATCATGACCGCGCCGGATGGCATTCATATCTTCAACAATCAGGGGCATTGGACGGCCACGGATGCTTTCGATCTCTTTCCGCACCTCAACGTCGCCCACGACGGCGCGCACGCCTTCTATCTCGGGGCCGAACTGATGAAGGCGGAGACCGCCTGGAAACTGGGCAAGCGCTACTCGCAGGACGAACCCCTTGCCTGGGGCGTGGCAAGCCCGCGCACGCGCGAGGATCGCACCCGCCTTGCCGAGGCCGGGCATACGCTGCGGGCGAAGAAGGACGGCGCATGAGCTACATTCGCGAAACGATCGTGACGACGGTCAGTACCGAGGGCCGGGTGCATATCGCCCCGCTCGGGATCATCGCGCAGGACGACGGATGGGTCATCGCGCCGTTCCGGCCCTCCACGACCCTGGAAAATCTCGCCGCCGTGCCGTTTGCCATCGCCAACTATACGGACGACATGCGGATTTTCGCAGGCTGCCTCACAGGGCGACGGGATTGGCCGGTGGTCGCGGTGGAAGGTTGCCCCGTCCCGCGACTTGCGGCCGCACTCAGCCATTCCGTTCTGCAGGTCGCGTCCGTCACGCAGGACGAGATGCGTCCCCGCTATTTCTGCAAGGTGGTCACTGAGGCCACGCATGCGCCCTTTACCGGGATGAACCGCGCCAGGGCGGCCGTCCTGGAACTCGCGATCCTGGTGAGCAGGCTGCATATGCTGCCGAAGGAAAAGATCGATGCCGAGATCGCCTATCTGACGATCGCCATCGACAAGACCTCGGGACCGGATGAGCGGCAGGCCTGGGACTGGCTGATGGAACGGGTGAACAAGCACCGCGCCACGCTTTGACGCGGTCGTGAATGCCCGTGCCTACGATATGTGACGCGAAGACCAGAGCAGGGCGACGGCAGCGGCCGGCGCGGCCTTGCCTGCCTCGTTCCCTGCCGCCTCGGATGAGGCTTCGACAAGCGTGCCGAAGTCGACATAGGGGCGCTCCAGCCGCTTTGCGAGCTGCATGATCTGCGGCCGACCGATCCCTGCACCCACGACCGGCGCGTTCCTGTCCAGTTTCGCATTGGCCGCCACCCTGAATGCGCCGTCGTGGATCATGCGCAACTGGTGTTCGCTGAACCAGCGCGCGATATCGATCCATTCGCCCTCGTCGAGATCGGAGCTGTCGCGACCCACCATGCGGGCGATCCGCCCGATGGAACCGGCAAGCGACTTGGCCCTGCGGTCGGCCGCGGGATAATGGTCGTCGGCCTCGTCCAGCGTTCCGAGAATGCGACCGAGATCGGCCGTGTTGGCGAAATATTCGTTCATCAACGGCGTCATCGTGCCGCGGACCGGAACGCGCTCGGCGATGCCGATCAGCGCCGAGCGCGTAAAGCCCGTGTAGACGAGTTCGCCCGTCAGCAGACGTTCCGCATCGGAATAGCCGTCATTGCAGAGACGGCCGTTCCGGAACGCCAGGATATCGGTCGTCGTCGAGCCCATGTCGACGAAGAGGCCGTCGCCGGTGATTGCGGCGCTCAATTCGGCCGTCGCATGCCAGTTGGCCGAAGCGATGTCGGCGCCGAGATCGTAAGCATGGGGGAGGGCCACGAAACCGGAACGGCCGGCGTAGATCCAGACGTCGTCGCGGCCGAACTCCTCTGCGATGAAGTCCAGGATTTGGCGGATGCCGGCCTCCCGCGACGGAAAGCCGTCCGACAACTCGCCGGTCATCGTGAAGACATGGCTCGCATCGCCCTGAAAAAGTGGCCGCAACTGGCCCAGCGCTTCGCGCACTTCGTCGAGCCCGAGCCACATCGATGCCTTGACTGTCCGGGCCTGCGTTACCCGGCCGCCTTCGACCCGCGCCATCTTCAGATGCGCGCCGCCGATGTCCCAGCCGAAAAGTGTTTTCTTTCCTTCGGCTGCAGTTCGGGGTTTCATGGGATCATCGTTTCGCTGAGGTTCGACCATTGCTTATCATTCCAGTTCTCGACGTCAAAGACGGCCGTGTGATGCGCGCGCAGATGGGCTTGCGCGATGCCTATAAGCCGATCGAGACGCCGCTGAGCCCGACCGCGGCGATCAGGAGCGTTGCCAAAGGATTGCGGCGAATCCACCCGTTCCCGGCCTTCTACGTCGCCGATCTCGATGCCATCGAGAAGGGCTCGGACCCGCTTGCGAACGCCGACGCGCTGACCTTCCTGCAGCCAAGGCCCGAGGTCTGGCTCGATGCGGGCTTTCGAAGCGCAAGGGATATAGAGCGGGCGCTTGCCAGTTCGCAGATATCCGTGGTTCTCGGCTCGGAAAGCCAGGCGAATACCGACCTTCTGGGAGCGCTCGGGGCGCATCCGAGACTGATCCTCTCCCTCGATTTTCGCAACGACGCCCTGATGGGGCCGCCGGCCATCCTGTCGCAGCCTGGCCTCTGGCCAAAGCGGGTGATCGTGATGACCCTCGACAAGGTGGGCGCGCGCCGTGGTCCCGACTTCGAGCGCCTGCAGGCCATCAGAGAGGTTGCCGGAGACCGCGAGATCATCGCCGCCGGCGGGGTCCGCAACGCGAATGATCTGGAACGGCTGGGCGACATCGGCATTGCAGGTGCGCTCGTGGCAACGTCGTTGCACAGCGGCGAGCTTGGCGCAGCCGAAATCGCCGCTTTCATGGGCGTGTAAGACCAATCGGGAGAAGAGCTTGCCCTTTCTCCCGGAATTCCGAGCTTCCTGAAGGTATGTCGATTGGGGCAGGGCTCATGCACGAGCCCCACCCGCTCTTCCGGCCAGAAGCCGAAACGCAGTCGTCGTCACCTGTTCGTGCCGGACGACGGTGTTCCGTTGAAGCCTAGAAGTCTCGACAATCGGCGCAACAGGCCACCTGTTTCCACGGGGGGCTCGCTCTGTGCGGGATTGCTTCCTGTCTAGGCGCTGAAAGGGTGCTTGACCTTGTCGCGCTGGGCGGTTGCTTCGGCGGCGGTCGGCTTGCCCGTAACCGCGCGTTCGATTGCTTCCTTCGTTGCCTTGTAGTTGTATTCCTGGATCTTGGCGTCATCGTCGGCTTCCCAGTGGATGAAGACGCCGACGCAGATGAAGATGTCGTCGGCCTCTTCGACGGGGATGATGCCCTCGGCGACGCTGTCCTGCACAGCCTTTGCTACCGCATGCTGTGCCGGGCCGAACATCTGCACGGCCTGCTTGGCACCCTTGATGGTGACCTTGTTGAACAGGATCGTATTGGGCTTGCACGCCATGTTCGGTGCGATGACCGCCAAGAGCGACGTGAACCCGTCCTTGTTGTTCGTGAGAGCGTTGCAGAATGCCGTTTCCACCGCACTTCCGCGCGGTCCGATCAGGAGATCGATATGAGCGACTTCATTTCCCTCGCCGACGAGGGACTCACCAACCATTACCTTGCTAATCTTTGCCACGGACAATTCCTCCCTTGTACCGTATGTCAAAAATGCTTTGTCCAAAGAAGCCGTACCACGAGACATGAGGCTCGATGGACAGCTATCCTTGTTCACAGCACCCTTGACTGGGTCGGTTGGCCAGATAGCAGCGAGTGGTTTGTTCGCCGTCCAAATTCAAGCATTTAAGTCGTGGTTATGCAAGGCGGACTTGATGCTGCGGACAAAAAGTGTAGCAACCGTGAGATCGGCGGAAGTCCCCGGATTGATACCCCTGTCCTTCAGTCGCTTGTCGAAGGCCAGGAGGACTGCCTCTCGCCTCGACAGGTTCGCCTCGTCCGTTACCTTTTGACGGATCGTCTCCGCCTCGCTTCTGGTTTCGCAGGCGAGATCGATGCCGTATTTGCGCCCGACATGGCTGTCGGGAAATGTCGACAGGAAGTGAAGGTAGACGAAGACCGTCGGCCACATGCCTTCTTCGCCCCGGTCGGTCGCTTCCTGCCACGCCGACAGGCCGTCGGCGAAGATGTCCGCAAAACCGGTCGTATATTGCCTCGCGATCATGTCGCGATCGGCGGCCATGCCCATGGCTTCCATCAGAGAAACCGTCGGCTCCTGGCTGACGTCGTGTTCCTCGACGGTATCCAGCCCTCCGGGATTGGCGAGCCGGATGGCGGCAAAGACATTGCGGGCATCGTCCGCATCCATGTCCTTCAGTGTCCGAAGCAGGTCCCCGTAAAAATCCGTGGCAGCAACTGCCGCCGCCCTGGCGAGCGGCGCGCATAGCAGGAGAATGCCGAGATTGGTGTTCGTTCCCACCTTTTCGCGCGTGGCCCTCACTGCGTCAAGGATACGCCGGCCGACCGATGCAGCCCCTTCGCAGATCCACGGCGCGCTGACGGCAGCGCTTTCGAGAAACTGGTCCGCGCTCATGCGGTGACCGTCAGAAAAGCGGTGGACGTTGCCGGGTTTCAGGGCGTCGATCTCGGCACGGCAGGCATCGAGGTAAGCGGTCAGGATCTGCTGCCGCGTCAGCGTCATGCGGCGGGTCTTTCCTTCATGTCCGGATCGACAAGCGTGAGCATCGCCCGGGCGAGGCAATCGGCGATACGGACGGGGACGACGGACTGCAGGCCGGTCCAGGCGGGCATGCTGTTGACTTCCAGCACGAGCAGATTGCCTTCGCACCCTTGAACGATGTCGATGCCCGCGAAATCGGCGCCGACTGCCGAAGTCGCGGCAAGCGCGAGTTCCTCGAGCTTCTGGCGCAATGGCCCTGTGACCGGCTTCGCCTTTGCACCCCGCGCGATATTGGTGATCCAGCCGTCGGCGCAGCGTTCCATCATGCCGAGGATTTCGCCATTGCTGACGAAGATCCGGTAGTCCCGGTAGGGTGGCCCGCTCCGCACCACAAGCCGCTGCAGATAATAGACATTGTCGATCTCGTCGGGATTGGGCAGGTCCTCGATCGAGCGAATGAGCCTGATTCCGCGCCCTTGCGAGCCGAACAGGGGCTTCAGCACCAGCGGGCCGTGGGATATTTCGCGCTCGACGATGGCCTTCGCGTTGTCGGGACCTTCGACGGCAAAGGTTTGCGGCGTCGGTATCCCGGCATTCGCCAGAAAGAACGTGGTGGTCGATTTGTCGACGCATCGCTCGATTGCCCTGGCCGAATTCCAGACCGGTACCTTGAGATGGGTGAGGGCGTGCAGGATGCCGAGGCGCCGCGTGACCGCTTCAAACGTGCCGGCCGAGATGGACCGGACGATCACGCCGGCCGGAAGTGCGCCGTCGAGGTCCGGGATGGCGATGCCCGAGGGATATCGCGTGTCGAAGGCGATATCGGCGAGCGGGCAGAAGATCGTCTCCCAGCCGCCGTCCCGGAAGGAGCGCCGCAACTGTTTCACTTGTCTGTCCGGCTTGTCGGAAACGATGAGGATCTTGTCGGACGTCGGCACCTGTTCAGCCAAGGGATTGCTCCAACATCTGCATGTTCCATTCACCGGCACGAAAGGTTTCGCCTGTCTCGACCGCCGTGACGATCACTTCGGCCGGGCTGAAGAGATGCGGGTCGATCGCGTAGAAGTCGCCCTTGAACGTCTTGAAGATCTCCGCAAAGGGCTGCCCGTAGTCGCGCGACCTGCTGCTCGGCAGTTGCTCCGCGAGGTCCCGCGCGGCGGCTGCGCTGCCGCGAACGAACAATTGCACCAGCCCGCCATAGATGATGGCATCATTCGTCCGTCCCATGGCCTGCAGGAAATCGGGATGGGGAGCCGGAACCGGCGCGCACCCGGTCCCGTCGACGATATTGTCCAGCGGGAAATGCAGGCTGTGCGCCTTGTGAAGGGCGACCTCCAGCGAGCGGCCGACGATCTGCACGCAGCCGGCAAGGCTTTGCGTCGGGGCGTAGATGAAGGTCAGTGCATCCGGCGAAAGCCCCGTCGCCGCCGACACTTTCTCCACGACGGCAGTCGGCGGCGGCTTGTCCGTCTCCAGCAGAAGAACGGACGTCGAGGCATCGGTTTCTCTGTATGCGATCTCTTCGAACAGCGGTTCCACGCGCGCGAGCGCGCGCGCCGGCCCGGAGCCCATGGCGAAATATTTCTCGTGCGTCAGGCGCCAGCCGGCATATTGGCTGGCGAGGCAGGCAAGGACCGGCTGCGAGGAGTGGACGGCGACACTGAGCGGCCATTTTCCGTTG
The DNA here is from genome assembly GCF_014196765.1 of Mycoplana azooxidifex. GTDB lineage: Bacteria > Pseudomonadota > Alphaproteobacteria > Rhizobiales > Rhizobiaceae > Mycoplana > Mycoplana azooxidifex. The sequence continues at coordinate 158,361 of NZ_JACIEE010000006.1, read as the reverse complement.
TTGCGATCGAGCGCCATCGAGACCGTGCCGAGACCGCCCATGCAGATCTCCGTCATCCGCAGCCCCACTTCAAGCCCCCCGGAACTCGCGGCGCCCGCATCGATGAGATGTTCGCCCAGCGGCCCGCGGCTATAGGCGATCCCGAATCGTTCGTCGTCTGCAATGATCTGATCGACGATCCGCTGCGCGTTTCTGTTGAGATGAGCCTTTCCGTTATTCATTGGAATCCCTCCCTCCAATATTCCGCTACTTCGGTGATACGACGTTTGACGGCGCGTTCCGCGGCAATGGCCGATCGCGCTTGCGCCAGGACGGTACAAACGGGATCACCGGCGTCGAGCGCGGAACCCGGGCTTTGATGGTCGGCCGTCAGGCTCGGCCATTCGATGTCGGGGAAACGGCCAATAGGGTGAGGCGTGTAGGCGATCGCCGAAGCCGCGGCCCCTCGATACGTCGGCACGGCGATCTTTTCGCCGCGCACGGCGCGCAGATGCGCGTTGAGGAGCGGTGCCGTGTCGCTGTCGAAGATGTCGAGCGTGGCGCCCGGTCGCGGGTTGATCTCGATCAGATGCAGGCCGTCCGGTCCATCGATGAAATCGGCGCTGCAAAGGCCGACGAGCCCGGTGTGGCGCGCCAACCCGTCGAGCCAGCGGCCGATCTTGACCTTCTTGTTCCGGTCGAAGCGCATGAGCCGCACCGCGCCGCCATAGCGAAATGGCGATGTCGGCGAGGGCGAGGACCACTGCCGGCTGAAGCCGATGATGCGGGCAGCACCGTCCTGCGCCAGAAACAGGGCCGAGATGCTGCGTCCGGGAATGCGCTTCTGATAATAGTGGCCTTCTTCAAGCGGCACCGTCGCGGCCGGCCTGACATGCGATCCGCCGGCCCCGCCGCCAAGCTTTATCAACCACTCCTGCGGTCGTTCAGGAGCAGAGAACCGGATCGCCGGATGGGGGATATCGAGGCCATCGCAGAGCTGCGACAGGGCGGCGGGGTCCTTGACCGCCCTGACCGTGGCAGCGCTGTTTCCGGCGATCGGCAGGACACGCCCGAGCGTGTCGATGACATCGGGCCGGCGCTCGAAGCCCGAGCCGTAGACCAGTGCTATCGGCTCCTCGTCGCCTGCCAGCGTCGCCAGTATCCCTGCCACTTTTTCGCTGTCGATCCCGTCGCTGATGCTGCCGGCAAGCAGTGCTGTCCGGTCGGCGAGGGCGACCGTGTCGGAATCGCCGAAGAGATCGGCGACCAGCGGCCTGTAGCCCGCGCGGCGCGCTGCTGCCGCAAGCGATCGACCGGAAATGGCCGCGATCAGGATGGCGGGGTTACTTTTCGATGCTGCGGGCAAGGGCGAAAGCATCCTGAAAATCGTAGATGACCGGTTTTTCGGCGCTGATCATCTGCTTGAACAGGCCGGACTGCGTCTTGTACTTGAGGTTGCCGATGGTGAGGGCACCGATGCCGATCGCCGATGTCTCGCCGAGCTTGTCGGTCTTTGCATTGGCTGTCAGGCCTTCTATACCCGACGGCGGCACGGCATTGACGTCCGCCGCGACCAGCAGATGCTTCGCCGCGCGCAATTGTTCGGCCGAGATCACCCTCACGCCGGCCTTGGCGGCTGCCAGGATCACCTCGGTCTGCGTCAGCAACGCCGTCTTTTTCTCTTCCGTCGAGCCGTCGGCTGCCTTCACCGTGACGCCGAAGCGAGCCTTGACGGCCTCCGCAATCTGCCCGACGCGGCTTGGCCCGTCATGACCCACGATCGTGACCTCCGCACCCTCCTTGGCCGAGATCACGGCGGTGCAATAGCCGACGACGCCGGTCGCCCCGAAGATCGTCACCTTCGTACCGGCAAGGCTGCGATCGTGCAGCTTTGCGAGCGCCGTTTCGACCTTGGCAACCATTGCCGCGGCCGTCGTAAACGAACCGGCGGGGTCGGCAAACACGGAAATCTCGAAAGGCGGCACCATCGCCTTTCTGGCAGCATCGATCATGTCGAGTGCCAGGATCGTATCACGTCCGGCAAGGAAGACGCCGGTGGCGACGCCGGCATCCGGCGGGCGCGAAAAGATCGCGTCCTGGACGAGGCCGGTCACGTCGGCGAGTGTCACTTCCGTATAGGGGATGACATGGTCATAGCCCGCATCGAGAGCCATGTTGACGTCGAACGGACTCATCTGTTTCAACGGCGTCAGCATATGGAGAATGGTTTTCCGGCTCATTGGTTTGCCTTCCCTAAAGCATGTCGCGCAAAGGTGTGTTGCGGCTTGGTGACGACGACATGCGCAAAAAATCAAAGATCCAAAGCGCGGGAGCGATTCTGAACGATCGCGACCGACTTTAGAGGCTCTTCTTGTATGCCAGCTCTAATTCGGGCGGTTTGGTCTTTCGCATGATCGTCGCCCCCTGGTTTCTGGCGGCGACGACGCGGATGGTGGTCTGGGTATCCTGCAGCGCTGCGTCGGCGACGATCCGCTCTGCAGCCGTCTGCGATTCCGCAAAGGCAAACCCTGTCGGTCCCCAGGAGCTTTGTCCGATGCCGACGGCGCCGCATTCGCCGAGCCGCATGAGCGCTTCTTCCACCACCGGGCTGGTGAAACGCCCGCCTTGAGCCGGGGCAAAATAGTCGCCGAGCATCTCCTGAACGGCCGTCAGTGCATGGCCAAAAGTCGCGATGTCCTTCTCGATGACCGCGGGCATGATCTCCATCAGGACATGGCGGCAGATCGAAGCCGAATGCGCAGCGGCAAACGGCGCAAGCGTGCGGAATGCCTTGATTTCCGCGTCGCCGTGGATCCCCTGGGTGCGACTGTCGAAAACGAGGATGGCGCGCCATGCGCCCGGAAACGGGATGCGGGAAATGACGGTCGGGGTCAGATCGTCCCGGGCCTTGCCCGCATCGAAGATGAGACCGCCTTCGTCGAAGGCTGCGATGCCGATTCCCGATCGCCCGCCGCGCCCCAGGAAGGCTGCGTCATTGCGCACGTCGAATGGCAGGCTATGCAGTGTCCGAAGTGCTGCGGAGACGGCAAGCGCAAGCTGGGTTCCAGATCCCAGCCCGGCATGGGCGGGAATGGTGTCCAGAACCGTGACCCGGTGATGGGCGGCAAGATTGAGATGGGACCGGAGTGCCGTGAGATAGGCATATATGCGGCCACTATCGTTTCCATGAACGCTGGTTTCGGCCGCCTTCGATATCTCCAGTCTGGTCGATATGCCGTCGAGAGGCAGACCGATACTGCCGAAACGCGAACTCGCCTTTCCGGGGATATCCAAAAATCCGAGGTGCAAGCGTCCAGGAACATGAATGGAGACGGAGTCCGACATCGGTTCTCTTCTGAACTTTTTGATTATCGGGCCCACGGTTATGGTAACCTATTTTGCAACCAGCGCAAGCCTGGGCACGACCCGGGAGAAAAACGAAAGAGGAGCATCTGCAATGAGCGAGGAGAAGGAACGCAAGCGCGAACGCGTCTATTCGGAGGAGGAAATCCTGTCGAAACTGCAGGCGGAACTGCCGCATTGGCGCTACGAAAACGGCTGGATTCGCCGCAAGTACAAGACGCACGGCTGGAAGTCCACGCTCATGGTCATCAACACGGTCGGGCATCTGGCGGAAGCGGCTTGGCATCATCCCGATCTCAAGGCGTCCTATGCCTGGGTGGAGGTCCTGCTGGTGAACCACGCCGCAAAGGGCGTGACCGACAAGGACTTCGAACTCGCCAGGAAGATCGAGGAGGTCGTACAATGGCAGCCGGGCACGGCGGGCGGCGCTCTTGAAGGCACACCCAATGCCGATCAGCGATTCGCTTATCTGAAATACGACGGCTAGGCCGCATTTTTCGCCGGACGGGCTTCACATTTGACGAAGAACGGATAAGTTCAGGGCGGCACCAGAAAGTTTCGGAGTGTGATGGTTGCATGGATCGGCAGCCGGACAGTTCCTTTGTCAGCAGCAATCGAGCAGGTGGCAAAGCTTCTGGCGACAAGCCGCTGCCCCGTATTCTCCCTCGATTCGGATATCCATGGATGCCGCAGCCTGATCGCGCTGGCTGAGCGGGTCGGGGCGACCTACGATCACGTGAATGGCCGCGATCTTGTTCACGAGGTTGCGCTTCACACCGATATCGGCGGCTTCTTTGCGACCGCGACGGAGGTACGCCGCCGCGCCGACCTCATCGTTGTCGGTGGCGACCTTCCGACTGCCCACCACGATTTGCTTTTGTCGCTTGCGGCCAGCAAGCCGGACTTGTCCGGCGGGGGCAGGCGGCGCTGGTTTCAGATCAACGGCAAGGCGGCGTCTGCGGGCGGCGGGCGGCCACTGCGGCTTCCGAAGGCTGTCGAGGTCGGTTCGCCGGATTATCCCGTTGACGCAGTGCTCGGGATCCTCAGGGCGTCGCTGGCTGCGAGAAAGGCATCTGCCGCGCTCGCCAATGCCGATGCCTTCCTGAGCGCGATGGCGAAGGCCCGCTTTCCGGTCTTCGTCTGCTCGCACCTCACCGATGTCCCCAGCCTGGCGATGCTGCAGGGCATGCTGGCCGACATCAACAAGACGCAGCGCGCGACGGCTCTCTTCCTGCCTGCCGATGACGATGCCTGGGGCATGGTCCTGGCATCGACCTGGATGACGGGCTTCCCGCCGCGAACCGGCTTTTCGACCGGCTCGCCCGTTTATGACCCCTGGCTTTGCGACGTGGACCGAATGATTGCACAGAAGGAGGCGGACCTGCACTTGTGGGTTTCGGAGCGCGACGAGGCGCCGCCGGCCAGACGCGGCGGCCCGCCGACGATCGCGCTGGTGAGGGGAGAGCGGCCGGTCGCCGGTGCCGCGGCCACCATCCGGATCGGCAAGGCCGGCCTCGATCATGACGGCGTGGTCTATGCGAGCCGCATCGGAACCTTGCGATCCGTTGCGGCGACGACGCCCTCCGATCTTCCCAGCGTCCGCACGATCGTGAGCCATCTCCAGCATGCCCTTACCGGCAAGGACATGCCATGCTGATCCGTCTTGCCGGTGGAGAGGTGGTGGATCCCGTCAATGGCCTGGCCGGCAGGCGCGATGTCTGGATCAAGGACGGCGTCATCGTAGACAAGCCGGTCTCGAAGCGGGCGGACAAGACCTATGACGTTTCCGGCTGCTTCGTCATGGCCGGTGCGATCGACATCCACTCCCATATCGGCGGCGGCAACGTGAATACGGCGCGGCTCCTGCTGCCGGAGCAGCATGCCGCCCATCTCAGGCGCCCGCTGAATACGCCGCTGTCGAATGCCGGATGGTCGACCTTCAACACCGGCTGCCTCTACGCGAAGATGGGGTTCACAACCGTGGTCGAGCCGGCCATGTCTCCATCGAGCGCTCTTCATACCCACATGGAGCTTGCCGACATTCCGATCATCGACAAGGCGACGCTCGCGATCCTCGGCAACGATGATTTCCTCCTGTCGATGATCCGCGACAACGCCTCGCCGGCCATGATCGACGACTACGTGGCCTGGACCGTGTCGTCATCGAGGGCGCTTGGCGTGAAGGTCATCAACGCCGGTGCTGCGGCCGCCTTCAAGGAGAACGTCCGCCGCTTCTCCTTCGACGATGTCGTTCCGTCCTACGGGGTCAGCTCCCGCACGATCGTCGAGACGCTGCAGGCCTCCGTCGGCCGCCTCGGCGTTCCCCATCCCCTCCATGTCCATGCCAACAACCTCGGTATCGCGGGCAATGCCACGACGGCAGCCGAGACGATCCGCGCGGCGGACGGCCGCCCGCTTCATCTCGCCCATCTGCAGTTCTACGGCTATGGCACCGAAGGCAAGCGCGGCTTCTCGTCCGAGGCGGCCCGTCTCGCCGAACTGGTCAACGGAAATGCGGATGTGACGATCGACGTCGGCCAGGTGATGTTCGGCCAGACCGTGACGATCTCCTCGGACGTCACGCGGCAATATTCGGGAATGCGCACCGCCAACCCGAAGAAGTCCATCCTCATCGACGGCGACGGCAATGGCGGCGGCATCGTGCCCTATCGCTATCGCCCGGACTATTATGGCTCGCTGCAATGGGCGGTGGGGCTGGAACTGTTCCTGCTGATCAACGACCCGTGGCGGGTCTTCTTCACCACCGACCATCCGAACGGCGCACCCTTCACGGCCTATCCGGACCTGTTCGAGTTGCTGATGCGCCGCGATGCCCGCGACGCGAAGATGGCCGAGCTCGACCAGTCCGCGCTGGAGCTGACCACGCTTGCCTCCATCTCTCGCGAATACTCGCTCGACGAGATCGCCGTCATGACGCGAGCGGCGCCGGCAAAGCTGCTCGGGCTCGACGACCGCGGTCATCTCGGCCCCGGTGCGATCGCCGATATCGCCGTCTACCGGAAGGGGCAGGACGTCCGCAAGATGTTCGCCGACGCCGCTCTGGTGTTCAAGAACGGCGATCTGGTCGTCGAGGACGGCGTCGTCACGCACTATCGCTGGGGAAAGACGCTGCGCCTCAATCCGCCTCCAGACAAGGGGATCGTCAGGCGCATGCAGGCCTATCACGAGGATCGCTACGGGCTGTCGCTCGACTGGTTCACGTTCCAGGAAACGGCGATTTCCCGCGAGAACCCCTTTGCGGAGGTCGCATGCAGGAGCTGACACGCAACGGCATTACGATCGACGACACCTTCGCGGAGGCGTTCGGCATGCGTGCGACCGCGATCATCATCACGGCGCCGACGCTGAAATGGGCGCGCCAGGCGGCAATCACCATGACCGGCTTTGCCACCTCGGTCATCGGCTGCGGCTGCGAGGCCGCCATCGATATCGACATCCCCGCCTCGAAGACGCCGGACGGCCGTCCGGGCTGCCGGGTGATGATCTTCGCCATGGGAACGGACGAGTTGCAGAAGCAGTTGAAGACCAGATTGGGCCAATGCGTGCTCACTTCGCCCGGCAGCGCCTGTTTCGCAGGACTTCAGGGAAGCGCGTCGCTCGATCTCGGATCGTCGCTGCGCTATTTCGGCGACGGCTGGCAGGTCTCCAAGAAGTTCGGCGGCAAGCACTACTGGCGCGTGCCGGTCATGGACGGCGAATTCCTGTGCGAGGCGAAGACCGGCCTGACGAAGGAGGCGGTCGGCGGAGGAAACTTCCTCCTGCTCGCTGCCGATGCCGGAAAGGCGCTGGCGGCTGCCGAGCGCGCGGTGGCGGCGATCGAGAAGGTCCCCGGCGCCATCATGCCGTTCCCCGGCGGCATCGTGCGGTCCGGCTCGAAGGTCGGCGGCAAGTACAAGGGCATGATGGCTTCGACCAACGACGCCTATGCGCCGACGCTGCGCGGGGTCGTCAAGAGCGCGCTCGGTCCGGACATCAACGCGGTCCTGGAGGTCGTGATCGACGGCGAGACGAACGACGCGGTGGCTGCGGCCATGCGGGCGGGGCTGAAGGCCGTCATCGATCTCGGACCCAGGCGCGGCGCCTTGCGCATCAGCGCGGGAAACTACGGCGGCAAGCTCGGCAAGTTCCACTATCACCTGAAGGACCTCCTGCCATGACGCCGCTGACCTTCACCTTGCGGAACGAGCCGGAGGAAAGGCTCGACCTGTCGGGGCTGACCCCCGACAGGCTTGCCGGGATGACGCCTGCAGAAATCGCGAAACTGCGGGTCGGAACCAGCCGGCGCCCAGTCGCGGCGGGGGATATTTTCAAGATCACGGGGACGGACGCCTCCAACATCGTCTTTTCCGGCGGCAGCGGGCGTTTCGACCGCGTCGGAACGGAAATGACGGCCGGGCGGATCCGCGTCGCCGGCGATGTCGGAGCCCGCGCCGGCCGCCGCATGGCCGGCGGCTTGCTGAAGATCGAAGGCAAGGCGGGAGTGCAGGCCGGCTCCAGCATGAAGAACGGGCGCATCGAAATCGACGGCGATGCCGGCGAGGGCGTCGGCGGACCGATGGCGGGAGAGATCCACGGCATGTCCGGAGGCCTGGTCATCGTGCGCGGCAAGGCCGGCGATCGTGCCGGCGAGAGGATGCGGCGAGGGATCATCGCGCTGTTGAAGGGATGCGGCGACCATGCAGGTCTCGGCATGATTGCCGGCACGATCGTCGCTACCGGCCGCGTCGGCCGCTATCCCGGTCACCTGATGAAACGCGGGTCGCTTCTGTTCGATCTGAAGCCCGCCGAACTTTCTCCCACCTTCGTCGACTGTGGTCGTGTCGAGATCGCCTTTCCGGCCCTGTTCGATCGCTATCTGATGGAGGAGGGGATCCTCGACCGGCCGCTGCTTGGCCCAAGGCCGTTCCGCTTCGGCGGGGACAATGCCGTGCTGGGCAAGGGTGAGATCATGTTTGCGCGAGGTTGAGCCGTGATTGCCCGGTTCGAGGTCGAGCGACGATCGTCAGCGGGGCTGCTGCAGCATCGGATAAAGCTTGTCGAAGAAGGGTAGGCATTGAGCCCCTCTCTCCCGCAGAAAGACCTGAAAGGTGTTCATGGCGGGAGAGACGGTCCTGTCCGTTCGCATCACCGAAAACCATTGCCTGCGGATCGGCATGCCGATGACATCCAGGGTGACGAGTTTGCCGAACTCCAGTTCCATGGCGATGGTATGCGCCGAGATGAAGGCTATGCCGAGGTCCGCCATGACGGCCTGCTTGATCGTCTCGTTCGACGACATCTCGGTGCCCAGATCGTCGATCCGGCCCGGAATCTCCCCCAGAAAGATCTCCAGCGATATGCGCGTGCCCGATCCGGGCTCGCGAACGAGGAAATGTTCCCTGGCGATCTCCTCCTTGGTGATGTCGTGCTTCTTGGCCAGGGGATGATCCGGCGGGGCGATCATCACCAGCGGATGGTCCCCGAACACCGCCGAATGCAGCGGCATGTCCTTGGGCGGGCGCCCCATCAGCGCGATGTCCACGTCGTGGTTCTTCAGCTTCGCCACAATCTCCGCCCGGTTGCCAATCGAAAGCGAAACGGCGATGCCGGGATGGCTCTTGCGGAAGGTCGCCATCAGGTTTGGTGCGAAATACTTCGCCGTCGAGACGACGCCGAGCGCGAGCGAACCGCTACGCACTTCCTTGATGGCGTCGATCTCGTCGTCCAACTGGCGCAGCCTCTCCTCGATCGAGCGAGCCGCTTCGATGAAGGCGAGGCCCGCCGCCGTCGGACGCACACCATCGTTGGTCCGGTCGAAAAGGATGATTCCGGCATCCGCCTCGATCTGCTTGAGCTGGATGGTGACGGCAGAGGGCGTGAGCCCCAGGACGTTGGCGGCCCGGACGATCGTCCCCTGCTTGCCGATTTCCTGCGTCGCACGCAGATGCCTGAGCGTCAGGTTTCTCATGAATGCCAACTTAAGGATATTTATGAGGCCCGTAAACAGATTAAATTTTACTTAGCCTCGGTTTCTTGGTTCGATGCCCGCCATGTCCGAGGCAGTGAGGAGCGGGCAGGGAGGTAGGCCATGACTTCGCCGACACTAGACGCCTTTTTGGATACCCACGTCGGAAGCGGCGCACCGCTCGGCGAAGCGGTCAGCCTCACGGTTCGGCGACTGGCCTCTGCTGCCGTCGCCTTGTGCGGCACCATCGAACAAGGTCCGCTCGGCAAGGCCGTTGCCGAGGGTCGCGGCCATGCAGGTCCGAGCGGCGATGTTCCGAAGGAACTCGACCTCCTGGCCGACGCGCTTTTCATCGATGCCATGCGGCAGGCGCCTGTTTGCCTCTACGCTTCCGAGGAGCTCGAGGACGCTGTTCTTCTCGATCCGGCGGCCCCGCTCGCCGTCGCCGTCGATCCGCTGGACGGCTCCTCGAATATCGACACGAACGCCCCGATCGGGACCATCTTCTCCATCCTCCCAAAGGCTGGCGATCCGGTCGGCGAGCGCAGCGCCTCCTTCTTCCAGGGAGGAGACGCCCAGCTCGCCGCCGGTTTTTTCATCTATGGTCCTCAGCTTGCGCTGGTCCTGAGCGTTGGCAGCGGCACCCACATCTTCGTCTTTTCTTCGGCAGGCGGCGTGTTCGTCCAGGCCCACGGAGGCCTGGTCATTCCGGCGCGGGCGCAGGAGTTCGCGATCAATACGGCCAACTACCGCCATTGGGACGAGGCCGTCCGGCTTTACGTCGATGATTGCCTGAAGGGGACGGAGGGACCGCGCGAGAGGGAATTCAACATGCGCTGGGTCGCGGCCGTTGCCGCCGACGCCTACCGCATCCTCATTCGCGGCGGTGTTTATCTCTATCCCGGCGACAGCCGCAGGGGGTATGCGGAAGGCCGGCTTCGGCTGGTCTACGAAGCCAACCCGATCGCTTTCCTCATCGAGCAGGCAGGCGGGGCCGCCACCGACACGATCAATCGCATCCTCGACCTGACGCCGCGGAGCCTGCACCAGCGCGTTCCCCTCGTCTTCGGCTCGGCGCGGGAGGTGGCACGTATCGGTCGCTACCATACCGAACCCAGCAACATCGCCGAGCGGGCGCCGCTCTTCAGCAACCGTGGTCTGTTCAGGGCCTGACGGGGAGACGGCAATGTCGACAAGGCATCCCATCATTTCGATTACCGGTTCGTCCGGCGCCGGGACCACCTCGGTCAAGAACATCTTCGAGCAGATCTTCCGGCGCGAGCAGATCGAAGCGGCCTTCATCGAAGGCGACGCGTTTCACCGTTACGACCGGCAGGCCATGAAGGAGAAGGTCGCCGAGGAGGAGCGGAACGGCAATCCGAACTTCACCCATTTCAACGCCGAGGCCAACGAGCTGGAAATCCTCGAATCCGTCTTCGAGGAATACGGCCGGAACGGCACCGGCCGCACCCGCACCTACGTCCACGACGAACAGGAGGCCGCCCGCTACGATGCCCCTCCGGGAAGCTTCACGAAATGGCGTGATTTTGGGCCGAGCGATCTGCTTTTCTATGAGGGGCTGCACGGATGCGCGGTGACCGACAAGGTCAACCTCGCCCGCCATGCCGATCTGAAGATCGGCGTCGTGCCCGTCATCAATCTCGAATGGATCCAGAAAATCCATCGCGACCGGGAGGCGCGCGGCTATTCCACGGAGGCGGTCATGGATGTCATCCTGCGCCGCATGCCGGACTATGTCCGCTACATCACGCCCCAGTTCACGCAGACGGACATCAATTTCCAGCGGGTGCCGATCGTCGACACCTCCAATCCCTTCATTGCGCGCTGGATTCCGACCCCTGACGAATCGATGCTGGTCATCCGCTTCGCCAGGCCCCGCGGCATCGATTTTCCCTACCTGCTGTCGATGATCAACAACTCGTTCATGTCGCGCGCCAACTCCATCGTGGTGCCGGGAAACAAGCTCGATCTCGCCATGCAACTGATCCTGACACCCCTGATCATGCAGTTGATCGAACGTAAAACCCGCGCCTCGTGAGGAGGAAAGCAATGAATTCGCAACTTCAGCTACAGGAAGAAGCCGCGTCCGCAGCGGTGACGGAATCCGACATGGCCAATGCGATCCGGGCGCTCGCCATGGACGGTGTTCAAAAGGCCAATTCCGGCCATCCGGGCATGCCGATGGGCATGGCGGATGTCGCCACAGTTCTGTTCGGCCGCTTCATCAAGATCGATCCGTCCCATTCCGAATGGCCCGATCGCGATCGCTTCGTCCTTTCGGCCGGCCACGGCTCGATGCTTCAATATGCCCTCCACTACCTGATCGGGTATGAGGACATGACGGTCGAGGAACTGCGGCGGTTCCGTCAGCTCGGCGCCAGGACCGCCGGCCATCCGGAATACGGCCACGCACTCGGCATCGAGACGACGACCGGCCCGTTGGGGCAGGGCATCGCCACGGCTGTCGGCATGGCGCTCGCAGAACGGATCGCCAATGCACGCCATGGCGACGGGCTCGTCGATCACTACACCTATGTCATCGCCGGCGACGGCTGCCTGCAAGAGGGGATCAGCCACGAAGCGATCGACCTTGCCGGCCATCTGAAGCTGTCGCGGCTGATCGTGCTCTGGGACAACAATTCCATCTCGATCGACGGTCCCACCAGCCTCTCGACGTCGATGAACCAACTCGCACGTTTCGAGGCGGCAGGCTTCGACGTGCAGGAGATCGACGGGCACGATTTCGATGCGATCGGCCAGGCGATTTCCCGGGCAAGGGCTTCGAGCAAGCCATCACTCATTTCCTGCCGGACGATCATCGGCAAGGGCGCACCCAATCTGCAGGGGTCGGAAAAGACCCACGGAGCGCCGCTCGGCGAAAGTGAAGTCGCGGCTGCGAAACGGGAATTGGGATGGGATCACGCACCGTTCGAGGTTCCCGAGGCCATTCTGGAGCGGTGGAGCGACGCTGCTGCGCGTGGAGCGGCGGAACGGCGCACATGGCTCAACCGGGTTGCCGCTGCTCCGGAGGGCGCGGCGTTCCTGGAGACCATTGACCGGGAGATTCCGGCCTCGCTGTTCGGCGCGCTTGCCGAGTTCCGTAGGCAGCATCGGGAAAGCGCGACGAAGGTCGCGACCCGCAAGGCTTCGGAGATGGTGCTTGGCGTCATCAACGCCGCGACCGATCTGACGATCGGTGGCTCGGCGGACCTGACCCATTCCAACCTGACGCTCACGGCGGGCATGGAAGCGATCAGGCCGGGGAGCTATGCCGGCCGCTATATTCATTACGGCATCCGCGAGCACGCAATGGCGGCTGCGATGAACGGCCTCGCCCTGCATGGCGGCTTCATTCCCTACGGCGGCACCTTCCTCGTCTTCTCCGACTATGCCCGCGGAGCGATCCGCCTGTCGGCGCTGATGGGGCAGCAGGTGATCTACGTCATGACGCATGACTCGATCGGGCTTGGAGAGGACGGACCGACCCATCAGCCCGTCGAGCATCTGGCGATGCTGCGAGCGACGCCCAACCTCAACGTCTTCCGCCCCTGCGACATCGTCGAGACGGCGGAATGCTGGGAGCTGGCCCTGAAGGACCGTGATCGTCCGAGCCTTCTCGTGTTGTCGCGCCAGAACCTGCCGATGGGCCGCTCGGCCGACAGCGAAGAAAACCTTTCTGCGCGTGGAGCTTATGTGCTGCGCGCGACCTCGGAGCCGCCGTCCGTCACCCTGCTCGCAACCGGTTCCGAGGTCGAAATCGCCTGCGCCGCCGCCGATGCGCTCCTGTCCGAACACGGCATCGGCGCGGCGGTGGTGTCCATGCCCTGCTGGGAGCTCTTCGAGCGGCAACCGCTCGACTATCGCAAGGCTATCCTCGGAACGGCGCCCAGGATCGGCATCGAGGCGGCCGTCCGTCTCGGCTGGGATCGGTATCTCGGCGAGGACGGCGTCTTCATCGGCATGACAGGTTTTGGCGCCAGCGCGCCGGCCGCCGGCCTCTACGAGCATTTCGGAATCACCGCCGGGGCTGTCGTGGAAACGGCGCTCGAACTCGTCGCCCGGGCATCGGGCAAAGACTGAACCGATCGGTAGGAAAGGAGCAGGCCCATGGCCCGCATCACATTACGCCAGCTGCTCGATCACGCGGCAGCATACGGATATGGCGTTCCGGCCTTCAACATCAACAACATGGAGCAGGGCCTCGCGGTGATGGAGGCGGCGGCCGCCTGCGACGCGCCCGTCATTCTCCAGGCCTCCAAGGGTGCGCGCTCCTATGCGAAGGACATCATGCTGGCGCGCATGATCGAGGCGCTGACGGAAATCTATCCGGCCATTCCCGTCTGCATCCATCAGGATCACGGCAGCGACGAAGCGACCTGCATGACGGCGATACGCCATGGCTTCACCTCCGTCATGATGGACGGCTCCCTCGAAGCGGACGCGAAGACGCCGGCCTCCTATGAATACAACGTCGAAATCACCGGTCGCGTGGCACGAATCGCCCATTGGGTGGGCGTATCGGTCGAAGGCGAGTTGGGTGTTCTCGGTTCGCTGGAGAGCGGAACCGGTGCCGCCGAGGATGGTCATGGCGCGGAAGGGCCGCTCTCGCACGACCAGCTTCTGACCGATCCGGATCAGGCCGTCGACTTCGTCGCCCGGACGGGCGTCGACGCGCTGGCGATTGCCTGCGGCACCTCGCATGGCGCCTACAAGTTCACGCGGGCGCCGGACGGCGGCATCCTGGCGATGGACCTGATCGAGGAAATCCACCGCAAGCTGCCTAATACCCATCTCGTCATGCACGGTTCCTCCTCGGTCCCGCAGGAGATGCAGGATGTCATCAACCGCTTCGGCGGGCAGATGCCGCAGACCTGGGGCGTTCCGGTCGAGGAAATCGAGCGTGGCATTCGCCATGGCGTGCGCAAGGTCAATATCGATACCGACTGCCGCATGGCGATGGCGGGGCAGTTCCGCCGGATCGCGACGGAGCATCCGGAGGAGTTCGACCCGCGCAAATTCCTGAAGCCGGCCATGGATGCCATGCGCAATCTCTGCCGCGACCGTTTCGAGCGGTTCGGTACGGCGGGCAACGCCTCGAAGATCAAAGCCGTTCCACTGGACGAGATGGCCAGGCGTTACGCCGTAGGCGACCTCGATCCGCAGACCACAACCGCGAAAGCCGCCTGAGCGGCGGTCCAGAACGACAGCGAAAGGACCAGGCCATGGACAGCAATTCCCAAACCGTCAAAGGCGCGGCGCGCTACAAATCCGGCGTCATGGAATACAGGAAGATGGGCTATTGGGAGCCCGACTACGAGCCGAAGGATACCGATGTCATCGCGCTCTTCCGGATCACGCCGCAGGATGGCGTCGATCCGGTCGAGGCGGCGGCGGCCGTTGCGGGCGAATCCTCCACGGCTACCTGGACGGTCGTCTGGACCGACCGGCTGACGGCGAGCGAGAAATATCGCGCCAAGGCCTATCGGCTCGATCCCGTGCCGAATGCGGAGGGGCAGTATTTCGCCTACATCGCCTATGACCTCGACCTGTTCGAGCCGGGTTCGATCGCGAACCTCAGCGCCTCGATCATCGGCAACGTCTTCGGCTTCAAGCCGCTGAAGGCATTGCGGCTGGAGGACATGCGCTTCCCGGTCGCCTATGTGAAGACCTTCCAGGGACCTGCGACCGGCATCGTGGTCGAGCGCGAGCGGCTGGACAAGTTCGGCCGTCCGCTGCTCGGGGCGACCGTGAAGCCGAAGCTCGGGCTTTCGGGACGCAATTACGGCCGCGTGGTCTATGAGGCGCTCAAGGGTGGGCTCGATTTCACCAAGGACGACGAGAACATAAACTCGCAACCCTTCATGCACTGGCGCGAGCGCTTCCTCTATTGCATGGAGGCGGTCAACAAGGCCCAGGCCGAGACCGGCGAAATCAAGGGTACGTACCTGAACGTGACGGCGGCCACCATGGAGGACATGTACGAGCGCGCCGAATTCGCCAGGGAGATCGGCTCGAACATCGTCATGATCGATCTCGTGATCGGCTACACGGCGATCCAGTCCATGGCGAAATGGGCGCGTCGAAACGACATGATCCTGCATCTCCATCGCGCCGGCCATTCCACCTATACCCGGCAGAAGACGCATGGCGTGTCCTTCCGCGTCATCGCCAAATGGATGCGCCTTGCCGGCGTCGATCACATCCATGCCGGCACCGTCGTCGGCAAGCTGGAGGGCGACCCCGCGACGACGCGCGGCTACTACGACGTCTGCCGCGAGGACTTCAATCCCATGCGGCTGGAGAACGGCATCTTCTTCGACCAGCACTGGGCCTCGCTCAACCGGATGATGCCGGTCGCCTCCGGCGGCATCCATGCCGGACAGATGCACCAGCTTCTGGACCTGCTCGGCGAGGACGTCGTGCTGCAGTTCGGCGGCGGCACGATCGGGCATCCGATGGGGATCACCGCCGGCGCCACGGCCAACCGCGTCGCGCTGGAGTGCATGGTGCTCGCCCGCAACGAGGGAAGGGACATCGTGCGCGAAGGGCCGGAGATCCTGCGCGACGCCGCGCGCCACTGCCAGCCCCTGCAGCAGGCGCTCGAGGTCTGGAAGGACGTGACCTTCGACTACACCTCCACCGACACGCCGGATTACGTTCCGACGGCCACAGCAGCAGAATAGGAGAAGCGACATGCACATCACCCAGGGAGCATTCTCGTTCCTGCCACCACTGACGGACGATCAGATCGCCAGGCAGGTGCAGTACTGCATCGACAAGGGCTGGGCCGTGAGTCTCGAATTCACGGACGATCCTCATCCCCGCAATACCTACTGGGACATGTGGGGCCATCCGATGTTCGACAATCCCGACGCAGCCGCGTTGATGATGGAACTGAAGGGGTGCCGCAAGGTCTATGGCGACCGGTATATCCGCCTCGTCGCCTTCGACAGCAGCCACGGGTGGGAGTCCGTCCGCCTCTCCTTCATCGTCAACCGACCCGCGGCAGAGCCGGGCTTCCGGTTGGAACGGCAGGAGGCGGCCGGCAGGGAGATCCGCTACACCACGCGCTCCTATGCGGCGGACAGGCCGTCGGGGGAGCGTTATGGCTGAGGCGGAACCCATCAGGCCGCAGGTCGATGACGAGAGGCTCTCCGCCATCGACCTCAAGGCAGGGTATGCCTTGTCCGGTGTCAAGGATGTGCTGGACGAGCTCGACCGTACGCTCATCGGTCTCAAACCGGTCAAGCAGCGGATCAAGGAGACTGCGGCATTGTTGCTGGTCGAGCGCGCGCGCAAGCGTCTCGGCCTCGCCCATGAAACGCCGACGCTGCACATGTGCTTCAGCGGCAATCCGGGAACGGGAAAGACGACCGTCGCCTTGCGCATGGCCGATCTGCTCCACCGCCTCGGTTATATCCGCAAGGGGCATCTGGTCTCGGTGACGCGCGACGACCTGGTGGGGCAATATATCGGCCATACCGCCCCGAAGACGAAGGAGATCCTGAAGAAGGCGATGGGTGGCGTCCTTTTCATCGACGAGGCCTACTATCTCCACAGGCAGGAAAACGAGCGCGACTACGGTCAGGAAGCCATCGAAATCCTCCTGCAGGTCATGGAGAATCAACGCGATGACTTCGTCGTCATCCTGGCGGGCTACGCCGACCGGATGGAGCGGTTCTTCGAGAGCAATCCGGGATTTCGTTCCCGCATCGCCCACCATATCGACTTTCCGGATTATGCCGACGACGAGTTGCTCGCGATCTCAGAGGTGATGCTCGAAAAGCAGAACTACGGATTCGATGACGAAGGACGGGCTGCCATGGAGCAATATATCGCGCTTCGCCGCCGCCAGCCGCATTTCGCCAATGCGCGTTCCATCCGCAACGCGCTCGACCGTGCGCGCCTGCGCCAGGCAAACCGGCTGTTCGAGACGTCCAACGGGCCGATCGATGCCGATACGCTGTCGACCATCGTCGCCGCCGACATCAGGGCCAGCCGCATTTTCAGCAACGAAGCGAGCCAAGTGGAGAGCGCATCATGAGCAGAAGAACGATCATCGCGCCCTCCATCTTGTCGGCGGATTTTTCGCGGCTGGGCGAGGAGGTCGAAAACGTCGTCAAGGCGGGTGCCGACTGGATCCACCTCGATGTCATGGACGGTCATTTCGTGCCCAACATCACGTTCGGACCGGCGGTCGTGAAATCCATCCGCCACCGGACGGATGCCGTCTTCGACTGCCATCTGATGATTGCGCCCGCCGATCCCTATATCGCCGCCTTCGCGGATGCGGGCTGCGATGTCATCACGGTCCATGCGGAAGCCGGACCGCATCTCGACCGAACACTCCAGGCGATCCGCGGCCTCGGCAAGAAGGCGGGTGTTTCGCTCAATCCGTCCACGCCTGAAAGCGTCATCGAATACGTGCTCGACCGCCTGGATCTCGTCCTGCTGATGACCGTCAATCCCGGCTTCGGCGGGCAGGCCTTCATTCCGGCGGTCGTGGAGAAGGTGCGCCGCGTGGCCGCGATGATCGGCGACCGGCCGATCCACATCGAGATCGACGGCGGCGTCACGCCCGAAACCGCACCCTTGGTTTCGGCTGCCGGCGCGGACGTGCTGGTGGCCGGCTCCGCCGTCTTCAAGGGAAATGACGCATCGGCCTATGCCGGCAATATCGAAGCGATCCGACGGCAGGCGGACAAGGCGCTGACACGTCAGGCGGCATGAACTCGACCATGAAACCAGACGGATGATGGGGCCGCCGGGCAACCGGCAGCCCCATATCTCATTGCTTTGTCGAGAACTGCTCGAGATAGGCCAGGAGATTGCTGATATCGCCTTCATCCTTCAGGCCGGCAAAAGCCATCTTGGTGCCTTTCACCTTCGCCTTCGGGTTGTGGAGGTAATCGCGCAACGATGCCTCGTCCCAATGGAGGCCGGTTTCGCCTGCTTCGATCATCGCCTTGGAATATTTGAATCCGGCATGGGTACCGGCAACCCTGCCGATCACGTCTTTGAGAGACGGACCGATCTTGTTCTTATCCGTCTCGGCGTCGTGACAGGCCTTGCACTTGTTGAACACCGTTGCTCCTGCGGTGGCATCGCCCTCCTGAGCATTGACCCCGCAGGCAGAAAAGATCGCAACTGATACGCCGATCAGAAGGACACGACATTTCATAGTATTTCCTCATCTCGCCAAGGGTGCCCTTTGACGAAGGCAGGTGCCACTTTTCCTCCACTGGCGCCGGCCATTTCGAATCGCCCGACCTTCCGCAACACGGCATCAGGACTTGCGATCTGTCGAAAAAGTACCTGCCGGGGAATGCAAGTCAACCCTTGAACGCCATCCGGCCCGTCATTGGCGCACAGATCGGAAGTTGCGATTGACGGGCGGACGCGATGCTCCTAACCTCGCGACAATCTCTTCCCGGCACCGGAAGAGGCTGCGATTGACTGGCGGTTGCATGTGCAGCGGCCTGAGGCAGGAGAAACGGCTGCGGCAGGCCCGCTAGTCAAAAAGGTGCAAATATGCCGTTTATCGAGCTCGTTCTGACCATTTGTCTTGCTGACAAGCTCTCGAGTTGCCGCGAGGAGCATCTTCATTTCGAAGACAGCGGAGGCCCGGTGACCTGCATGCTCCAGGCGCCGCCGCGGATTGCGAAATGGTCTGCGGAGCACCCGAAATTACGCGTCCTCAAATGGCGATGTGAATACGCGCCGGAGGGGCGCGACATCTGAAATCGACATCTCAAATCGAATTGCATGGGAGGAATTTGTGGGAGGCAGGATCAGCCGATCATTTCGGGTCGCATTGCTTTTGGTGGCGGCGTTTTTCACGCAGGCGGCGGGGCAGGCCGCTGCCGCCGAGGTCGTGCGCGTCGGCGTTCTCAAGTTCGGCACCGTGAGTTGGGAGCTCGACACGATCAAACGGCACAAGCTCGATGAAAAGCACGGGATCATGGTGGATGTGCAAGCATTCGCCGGCGAGGACGCAACGAATGTTGCCCTGATGGCCGGATCGGTCGATGTGATCGTTTCGGACTGGCTGTGGGTGTCACGGCAGCGCGCAACGGGTCTGGACCTGACGTTCGTGCCTTATTCGACTGCGGTCGGGGCCATCATGGTCCCACCCGATTCTCCGATCGAGAGCCTTGGCGATTTGGCCGGCAAGACGCTCGGCGTCGCCGGCGGTCCCCTGGACAAGAACTGGCTTCTGATCCAGGCGATGGCGAAGAAAGAACATTCTATCGACCTGGCGACAGTCAGCACGATTGCCTATGGCGCACCGCCATTGCTGGCGGAGAAGGTGCAGCAGGGCGAGCTCGATGCGGTTCTCAATTTCTGGAACTATTGTGCCCGGTTGGAGGCGAAGGGTTTCCGCCGCCTGATCAGTGGCCAGGAGGCCGCCGCTGCCCTCGGGGCCTCGGGGCCGATCATTGCCCTCGGATATATCTTCCACGATACATGGGCAAAGGATCACCCGGCTGCAATCGAGGGCTTCGTCAAGGCGAGCGCCGATGCGAAAGCGCTTCTCGAAAGCTCCGACGAGGAGTGGGAACTGCTCGCCCCGATGATCCCCGGCGAAGCGGCCGAACGGACGGTCATGCGCGACCGCTACCGGGAAGGCATTCCCAAGCGCTCCCGGGATGATGCCGAAAGAGACGCAGCGGCGCTTTTTTCGGTCCTTGCGGGCATCGGCGGCGAAGAGCTTGTCGGCCCGTCGAAGGAACTGGCTCCGGGAACGTTCTGGAGGATGCAATAGGTGGGTTCGCTCTCTCTCGGCACGTCGTCACAGGGGCGAACGGAGAAGGCCGTGCCGGGACGCAATTGGGGACCGTTGCTGACGATCGCAGCCTCGATCGTCGTCCTGGCCGTCGCCTGGCAACTGGCGGCTGCCCTGTGGCCCAGCCGTGCCTTCCCGCCGCCACTCGACGTCCTGCGCGTCATGGTCCGGGAGACGGCGAAGGGAGAGATCCCCTATCATCTGGGAATAACCCTTTGCCGCGTGGCCGCCTCTTTCCTGCTCGCCATCGTGATCGGTTCGGCGATCGGCATCTTTCTCGGAAGCCATCCGCGGGCGGACCGGTTTCTCGATCCGTGGGTCATTCTCTCCCTGAATGTCCCCGCACTGGTCGTCATCGTTCTCGCCTATATCTGGTTCGGGCTGAACGAGGTCGCCGCCATCGGCGCCGTGGCGTTCAACAAGATCCCCAACGTCATCGTCACGATGAGGGAAGGGACCCGCGCGCTCGACCTGCGCTATACGGACATGGCAAGGGTCTACAAGTTCGGGCCTTTTGCGCGCCTGCGCCACGTCGTGCTGCCGCAATTGCAGCCCTATCTGGCCGCTGCCTCCCGCTCCGGCATTTCGCTGATCTGGAAGATCGTGCTCGTCGTCGAACTGCTCGGCCGGTCGAACGGTGTGGGCTTCCAGATCAATCTCTATTTTCAGCTTTTCGACGTTGCCTCCATCCTGGCCTACACGCTGGCTTTCGTCTGCGTGATGCTACTGATCGAAATCCTTCTGGTGCAGCCCCTTGAACACGCTTCGACCCGTTGGCGCAGACGCGCGACTTGAAATCGAAATCCGCCGCAAATCCTTCGAGGCGTCCAGGGGCGGGAGCATCGATGTCCTGCACGATCTCGACTTTGCGGTCGAGCAGAACGAATTCGCCTGCCTGGTCGGCCCCTCCGGTTGCGGCAAGACCACGACTTTGCGGCTGCTCCTCGGCCTGGACCATGATTTTGAAGGACGCATCAAGCTGCCGGGGGCAGGGGAGCCGCGCATCGGCATGGTCTTTCAGGAGCCGATCCTCCTGCCCTGGCGGACTGTCGAGGAAAACGTGCGCCTCGCCTTACCGAAGGCCCTGCAGGGCAAGAACCTCGATCACCTGTTCGATGCGCTCGGACTGGGAAAATTGCGCGCCTTCTATCCGGGGGAACTTTCGCTGGGGCTTGCGCGTCGCGCCGCCCTTGCCCGGGCGCTTGCGATCGAGCCCGATCTCCTGGTTCTCGACGAGCCCTTCGTCTCTCTCGACGAGGCGACTGCGCAGCAGCTTCGTCATCTCCTGCTTCAAATCTGGTCGGAGCATCCGACGACGGTCCTGATGGTGACGCATAACGTGCAGGAGGCGATCATGCTGGCCGATCGAATCTTCGTCCTGTCGCCGCGTCCCTCCCATGTCGTCGGATCGTTCCTGATTCGGGTTCCCCGGCAATCCAGGAACCCGCAGGTGCGCAGCGACATCCTGCGCTCCTTCCACGAAAGATTTCCGACCCAGCTTTAGGGCCGGTGGCCGCCCTTCTCAGAAGCAGCGTATGTCGGCTTCGGCCTGGGCTCTCTTCAGGTCCGCTATCGCGGCCTTGGCAGGGGCGCTTTCGCGAAACAGCGCGCCGTTTTCGCCGGCGACCAGTCCCATTTGCCGGAAGGTGGCGGCTGCCTCGTAGCGCTCGTAGGGGATGATTGATTCGATGACGTCGATCGAGCAGGAGCAACGATCGAGATTGGTCCTGTTCTCGCCATTGGCCTTCATGCAGGCATAGACGTACTCGGCCACCGCATTGGTGGGATAGCTCATCGCTGCAACCGCCGGGAGAGCAGAACCTGCCGCCGCCATTGCGAACACGGCGATAAAAAACGTCGCTGACCTAACCATGGCATATCCTTTCCCGATAACGCGGACCCCGGCAGGGAGCGCGAATACTGACGCAAGTATAAGTTCAGATTCGCATCGATATCCAGTAATATAGGACGGTTTTCCGGGCATATGTTGCTGCACCGCAATATGAGCATGACGCGGTGCAGCGAGTATTGATGAGAAACGCGCTTGCGGAAAGCGAATACATCTCTTATGGTTGCGTTGTTTCCGGCTTCAAGGACGTTACCGTCAAGGGAGTGGTGACAGTCTTCGTAGGCCAAGTGGGTGGGCGGTAACGGTGCCCTCCGCACGCCTGGCTTAGGTCGTGACACGCTGCCGGAAATACTTCCCACATGCTGAACTGGTGACGCGGGCTCCTGTTTTGGAACAGGCGCTGCCGCAAAAAGTCACCTGTCGAATTTCGGGAGGACTAAATGCGTGTACGATCAGACTTCATAAAATCGGCGTTGGTGACGGCTGCGGTCACTTTGTCATTGGCGGGAGGAGCATTTGCCAATGACGAAGTCCAAAAGCTGATCTCTGATTCCAAGAACTGGGCGATTCCGACGGGTGATTATGCGAACACCCGCTTTTCGAAATTGAACCAGATCACCAAGGACAATGTGAAGGACCTTCAGGTCAAGTGGACGTTCTCGACCGGCGTGTTGCGCGGCCATGAAGGCGGACCCCTGGTGATCGGCGACGTCATGTACGTCCATGCGCCGTTCCCCAACACGGTCTATGCCCTCGATCTCAACAATGACGGCAAGATTCTCTGGAAATACGAGCCCAAGCAGGATCCGAACGTCATCCCGATCATGTGTTGCGACACGGTCAACCGTGGCGTCGCCTATGGTGATGGCAAGATCATCCTCAACCAGGCCGACACGACGGTAACCGCTCTCGACGCCAAGACCGGCAAGGTCGTCTGGCAGGCGAAGAACGGCGAGAATACGTCCGGCGGCCAGGGGGAAAGCGGCACGGCCGCTCCGATGGTCTTCAAGGACAAGGTGCTGATCGGCATCTCGGGTGGCGAGTTCGGTGTCCGCGGCCATGTCACCGCGTATAACCTGAAAGACGGTACGGTCGCCTGGAAGGCCTTTTCAACAGGTCCCGACTCGGAGACCCTGATGGATGGCGAGAAGACGACCCAGCTCGGCAAGCCGGTTGGCAAGGATTCCGGCGTCAGCAGCTGGGAAGGGGAGCAGTGGAAGCAGGGCGGCGGAACGACCTGGGGCTGGTATGCCTTCGATCCGGCACTCAACCTGGTCTACTACGGAACCGGCAACCCCTCGACCTGGAACCCTGTCCAGCGCCCCGGCGACAACAAGTGGTCGATGACCATCTTCGCCCGTGACGCCGACACCGGCCAGGCGAAATGGGTCTACCAGATGACCCCGCATGACGAATGGGACTTCGACGGCGTCAACGAAATGATCCTTGTCGACGACATGCAGATCA
Source organism: Mycoplana azooxidifex (assembly GCF_014196765.1). Lineage (GTDB taxonomy): Bacteria > Pseudomonadota > Alphaproteobacteria > Rhizobiales > Rhizobiaceae > Mycoplana > Mycoplana azooxidifex. The sequence continues at coordinate 134,931 of NZ_JACIEE010000006.1, read as the reverse complement.
ACGGTTCGCCCCGCAATGTCCTGGTTCATTTCGACCGCAACGGCTTCGCCTATACGCTGGATCGTGGAACGGGCGAACTACTCGTCGCCAAGAAGTTCGATCCGACGGTCAACTGGGCGACCGAGGTCGTAATGGATCCGAACAGCGAGCAGTATGGTCGCCCGCAGGTCGTGGCTCAGTATTCGACCCAGCAGAACGGCGAGGACACCAACACCACGGGCGTATGCCCGGCGGCGCTTGGTACCAAGGACCAGCAACCGGCCTCGTATTCGCCGAAGACCGGGCTGTTCTACGTGCCGACCAACCATGTCTGCATGGACTATGAACCCTATCGGGTAAGCTACACCGCCGGCCAGCCCTATGTGGGTGCGGCTGTGTCGATGTATCCGACACCCAACAGCCATGGCGGCATGGGCAACTTCATTGCCTGGGATGCCGCCAAGGGTGAGATCGTCTGGTCCAAGCCCGAGCAGTTCTCGGTATGGTCGGGCGCGCTGTCTACCGATGGCGACGTCGTCTTCTACGGCACGCTGGAAGGCTACATTAAGGCTGTCGATCACGACGGTAAGGAACTCTACAAGTTCAAGACCCCGTCCGGCATCATCGGCAACATCAACACCTTCGAGCACAAGGGCAAGCAGTACATCGCCGTGCTGTCGGGTGTTGGCGGCTGGGCAGGCATCGGCCTTGCAGGCGGCCTGCTCCAGGCGGAAGGTGCTGCTGCCTGGCAAACTGCGGTTGCCGGCCAGAACGCTCCTACCGATGAGGCGCAGTCGATCTCCACAGCTGGTCTCGGCGCGGTCGGTGGCTATGCCGCCCTTGCCGACTACACCACGCTGGGCGGTCAGCTGACCGTCTTCGGCCTCCCGGATTGATGAACGGGAGCCATAGGCGCGCCGTCCTTTCGTAAGGAGGCGGCCAGCAGAGAAACGGGAGCCCGGATCACCATGAATTCCGGGCCGGGCTCTCGATTTCGCCGCGTATTCCACAACCCAACTGTCAACGCCGCATTGCGACAGCCAAGCTGTGTCCGTGGCGAAATGAAAGAGGTAGGAATGTCTTTCCGCAAAGCAGTTTCAGTGATCTTTATGGCTCTTCTTGTTAGTTCCAGCATCGCTTCTGCAACAGACGACAAACAGAAGGCCGCTGCCGCCACCGACGAGGACGGCAAGTATTTCGACGCCGAAGGAACCCCGACATACAAACTCGAGGCCGACGGGACCGTGGATTGGTACACGTTCAGCGGCTATCGCCGTTATCATTCCGACTGTCACACCTGCCATGGCCCGGATGGAATGGGCTCCACCTATGCTCCGGCGCTCGTCGATTCGTTGAAGACGATGGATTACGGCACGTTCCTCTCGATCGTTGCCGAAGGGCGCAAGAATGTGGGTGGTGGCAAGGAAAACGTCATGCCCGCCTTCGGCGAGAACAAGAACGTCTATTGTTACCTGGACGATATCTACGTCTATCTGCGGGCGCGTGCGGTCGATGGCATCCCGCGTGGCAGGCCGCCCAAGAAAGCGGACAAGCCGCAGGGTGCCAAGGATCAAGAAGCCTCGTGCATGGGGAGCTGAGCAGATGTCGACACGCAGATCCTGCGGTCTTTATATAGTCTCGCTGATCGCGGCGATTGCCGCGGTCCCGACCGCAGTACTCCCGCAGACCGCCGGGCTCGGCGCAGCGGGCGAACTGGTTGATCCGGACGTGCTGCGCGTTTGCGCCGATCCGTCCAACATGCCGTTCACGGATGAGAGCGGGGAGGGCTTCGAAAACAAGCTGGCGGAACTCGTGGCGGCGAAGACCGGCCGCAAATCAGTCGCCTACACCTGGTATCCGATGGCAACCGGCTTCGTCCGCAACACGCTGAGGGCGAACCGCTGCGATATCATCATCGGCTACGCCCAGGGCGATGAACTCGTCCAGAACACCAACGCCTACTATCGCTCGACCTACGTCATGGTGTTCAAGAAGGGCAAGGGCCTGGATGGTGTGGAAACCATCGAGGATCCCAAGCTGGCGGGCAAGAAAGTCGGTGTCGTCGCGGGAACGCCCCCGAGTGCCAATCTGGCCAAGGCCAACCTGATGCGGACCGCGAAGACCTATCCTCTCATGGTGGATACGCGCACGATGCCGTCCATGGCCGAGGTGATGCTGAAGGATCTTCAGAACGACGTCATCGACGTCGCCCTGCTCTGGGGACCGATGGCCGGTTACTACGTCAAGGAGATCAATCCGGATTTCGTCGTGGTGCCGCTTCTCAAGGAGACAGGCAGCCAGATGGCCTATCGCATCACCATGGGGGTGCGTCCGTCCGACCAGGAATGGAAGCGCACGCTGAACACCCTGATCAGGGAGAACCAGTCGGAGATAGACCGGATCCTCCAGCAATATCAGGTGCCTCTGGTCGATGAAGCGGGCAACGAGATCAAGGGATAGCGGTTCTTCCGGCATGCACAGAGTGTGAGCCGGGTGCCGTTGAACCAGATGTGAGTGAGGGTGATCGCATCAGGGTGTAAGCTGTTTCGTGGCGGTCTTCGGATCGCTTCGGCGCGGCAGATGCGACCGCCCCCGAATTCGAGAGCTTGCGCCGAAAGGTGCACGATGCCGGGAGGAGATCAAATCCTTGATCTCGGGCAAAGAGCAAAGAGGAGAAACCCATGAAGAAAAGCTGGAAGAAGCCGACGATGTGCACGGTTTCCGTTGGAATGGAAATGTCGCGTTACCATTCCGCCGAACTCAAGGCCAAGAAATAGGCGCATCTACCGCTCCATGCGACGTACACGCATGGAGCGGCTGCGGTCGGAAGGAAGCATCGTCACATGCGGCTGAAGGTCCTCGGCTCCGCGGCAGGAGGGGGATTCCCCCAATGGAACTGCAATTATCGGCTGAGCCGCGACGTTCGCAATGGCGTGCAGGGCTTTCGGGCGCGGACACAGTCGAGCCTCGGCGTATCCGCCGACGGCAGGGACTGGATTGTCTTCAACGCATCCCCGGACATTCGTGAGCAGATAGCGGCGACCCGGGAACTGCAGCCGAGGGAAGACGGCCCCCTGCGCGCTTCGCCGATCCAGGCCGTCATCCTGACGAATGCGGATGTCGATCATATCGCCGGGCTCCTGAGCCTGCGTGAACGGCATCGTTTCGTCGTCTATGCGACCGCCCGGGTGCTTCGCGTGCTTGCCGAAAACAGCATCTTCAATGTCCTGGACAGCGAACTGGTCGAGCGCCGGGAGCTTTCGCTGAACATTCCGACGCCGATCACAGATTGGCAGGGCAGGCCGACGTCCATCGTGGTCGAGGCATTCCCGGTTCCCGGCAAGGTGGCCCTGTTTCTGGAGGACGCCGGCAAGGCGGAGGAGGGGTTCGGCACGCAGGAAGGCGACACGGTGGGTGTTCGCATCCGGCAGGAGGGCCACGATGGCGCGGTGTTGTACGTTCCCGGCTGCGCTGCCGTCGACGCCGATCTGAAGGAAAGAATTTCTGCTGCGGCATGTCTGCTTTTCGACGGCACGGTCTATACCGACGACGAGATGCAGAGCGCAGGCGTCGGCACCAAGACCGGCCGCCGCATGGGCCACCTGCACATCGGCGGTCCTGGCGGCTCTATGGACCTGCTGGCGGATGTCGCACCGAAGCGCCGCATCTATGTCCATATCAACAACACCAATCCGATCCTCGATGAGAATTCGCCCGAAGCGGCCGCCGTGCGGGCAGGGGGCTGGGAGATCGGCTATGACGGGATGGAGATCGGCCCATGAGCGATTTTGCAGACGCGGCACGAAACGGTTTGACGCCTGCCGCGCTCGAAGAGGTGCTGCGCCAGATCGGGGCCGAGCGATACCACAACCGGCATCCCTATCATCACCGGATGACGGCGGGCACCCTGACCAGGGCCGAGCTTCAGGCCTGGGCGCTCAACCGATACTGTTATCAGGCGATGATCCCGCGCAAGGATGCAACGATCATCGCCCGGGCGGAAGACCCGGAGTTCCGCGTCGAATGGCGCCGCAGGATCGAGGACCATGATGGGCAGACCGGCTGGGACGGTGGCATCGCCCGCTGGATCAAGCTGGCGACCGGGCTCGGGCTCGACGAGGAGATGGTCAAGAGCGAACGGTTTGCTCTGCCGGCGACCCGCTTCGCCGTCGGGGCCTATCTGTCCTTCTGCGCCAGCCGCAGCCTGCTGGAAGCCGTCGCCTCGTCGCTGACGGAGCTGTTTTCACCGGTGATCATCGGCGAACGCGTTCCGGCCATGCTGGCGAAGTACAGCTACGTGACCGAAGATACGCTCGCCTACTTCATGCCGCGGTTGACGCAGGCCCCGCGGGATTCCGACTTCGCCCTTGCCTATGTCCGCAAGCACGCGACCGACCCGGAAAGGCAGCAGGCCGTCATCGATGCCCTCCTGTTCAAATGCGATATTCTGTGGGCCATGCTGGACGCCCTGGACCACGCCTATGGCGAGGGCGGCAATATCCCGCCCGGTGCCTTCGTGCCGGAGGCGCGATGATGGAGAGCCACCGCCAGCGCGCGATCGTATCGGACCAGTCGCGACCGCTGCTGAAGCGCTACGCGCGGCTTCAATATGATCCGGTGCGCAGCGCCTGGGCATTGCTGTCGCCGGAGAAGGTGTTCTGGCCGGATGAGGTCAGCCTTGATATATTGAAGCTGTGCGATGGCCGGCATACGGTCCTGCAGATCGTCGCCGAGCTTGCCGGCCAGTACGATGCGGCTGGCGAAGACATCGCACCCGATGTCGAAGAGTTCCTGCAGGAATGGTCCGACAGATTTCTGGTGACGCTATGAGTGATACGCTCCTGCCGCCGATCGGCATGTTGGCCGAACTGACGCATCGCTGTCCCCTGCAATGCGTCTATTGCTCCAATCCGCTCGAACTGCTGAAGGCCGACAAGGAGCTTTCGACGGACGCCTGGCTCGCGCTTTTCGAGGAAGCGGCGGATCTCGGCGTCCTGCAGATCCATCTGTCCGGGGGCGAGCCGACCCTCAGGCCGGATCTCGAGCAGTTCGTCAGCTGTCTGTCACGCCGCGGCGTCTACACCAATCTCATCACCGCCGGCGTAGGCATCGCCGAAGGTCGATTGGAGCGGCTCCGGGATGCCGGCCTCGATCACCTGCAGCTCAGCATTCAGGGCGCCCATGCGCCGACCACGGAAAAGATCGGCAACCACCGTGGCGCGCAGGAAAAGAAGCTCGAGGTCGCGAGAAAGGTCGTGGAACTCGGCCTGCCGCTGACGATCAATGCGCCGATCCATCGCCACAACATCGAGGAAGTCCCCGCTTTCATCGACCTCGCGCTCTCCCTCGGCGCGCAGCGTTTGGAGATCGCCAACGTGCAATATGCCGGCTGGGCCCTTCTCAACCGCAATGCCCTCATGCCTGACCGGGAGGCCGTGGAGCGCCAGGTCGAGATCGTCGAGGAGGCGCAGTGGCGGCTGCAGGGCATTCTGGCGATCGACTTCGTCGCGCCCGACTATTTCGCCATCTATCCGAAGCCCTGCATGGGCGGCTGGGCACGCGACGCCTTCATGGTTGCCCCGGACGGCAAGGTCCTTCCCTGCCATGCGGCAGGAACCATTCCGACCCTGCATTTCGAGCGCTTTGGAGAGGCGAGCCTGACGGACATCTGGGCGCACTCCGAGGCCTTCAATGCCTTCCGCGGCGACGACTGGATGCTGGAACCCTGCAGAAGCTGTGATCGCAAGGAGATCGACTGGGGCGGATGCCGATGCCAGGCCATGGCGATCGCCGGGAACGCGGCCGCGACAGACCCTGCCTGCATCAAGTCTCCGCTCCATAGCCGCATGGCGTCGCTGATCGGAGAGGCCAACGCCATTCCCTCGTCCAATGCCGAAGACTTCCGCTACCGCCGCATCGGAAGGGCGTAGCCGCGGCGCGCGCAATCAAACCTCGGACCGTCTTGTTGTTCAGGGGGCTTGAAACGACTAGAGCGCGCTGTTGGCGCGCTCTAGCGAAAATCTGGCTCCCCGGGCCGGATTCGAACCGGCGACCTGTCGATTAACAGTCGAATGCTCTACCGCTGAGCTACCAGGGATCATCCGCTCGCTGCGGAGTGAGCGCGTAATACAAACGCTGAACCGATTTGCCAAGCGCTTTTTTGCAAAAAGACGCATCTTCCTTGATTGATTGCGGGAGAGGAACCAGATGACAGGCTCGGGCATTGGATTTCCAGCCCTAAAGCAAGTCGCGCAAAAGCGTGCAGCGGCTTTGCGACGACGACATGCGCAAAATCAAGGATCTGAAGTGCGGGAGCGAATCTAAAAGATCGCGACGTGCTTTAAGCCCAGCCTCGAAGGATTGTGACGAGAAGCGATGAAAGCGAAAGAACCCACAGGAACCCGTTTCGGCATCGACCACGCCACCCATGAGATCGTCATCGGTTCCTTCCGCCTCAAGCTGCCGCAATCGAGGGCATGGCGCATGGCGGTCGGCATCCTGCTGATCTTCTTCGGCTGTCTCGGCTTCCTGCCGATCCTGGGTTTCTGGATGGTGCCGCTCGGCCTTCTCGTCCTGTCGCACGATTCCCCTTTCCTGCGTCGTCAGCGCCGCCGGCTTTCGGTCTGGTGGGCGAGCCGCAAGATGCGTCCGAAGCAGTAGCGCGCCGCTCCCCTCCTGTCGGCCGGTTGTAAAGCCTGCCCCAAGACACCCATCGCAGGGTAGTGGAACCATCCGTTTCCCGGTAGGGTTAGCGTTGGATGGAGGCATGTCGGGAGGAACACATGAGCGACAGGGCAATCGGCTACCTGATAGCCGCAGAGTTCTCAGCCCTCGTATGGATCGCGTTGGCGGTGGCGCTCGTTTCGCGCTGAACGCGTCGGCGCTCCAAGAGACGAGATTCGCACGGCTGCTTTCATGGCCGATCGCATCCGGCGGCAGAGGCAGATGGACGAAGGTTGAGCGGGATTCGCCGTGGCGGGCAGCGCGCAAAAGGCGCTGAACTCGACCTTGGGCTACCTGAGTTGATTGAGAGCGTGCTGGATTGCCAGCTAGGAAAAAGACCGAGTCTCCCTGACCTTCCAAATCGCCTGTTGCCAGTAACCCCGTGCTCAAATGGCAACGGGAAACGGATCGACCATCGCCGCTTCTGCAGCCAGGAGTGCGCTCCTCTTCGCCAAAGTTTCGCGGTAATCCTGCGCCTCAACGTCTCTGAAGAATGGGGCATCGGGGGCAAGCTTCTTAACCGCTGCTTCTACGTCGTCCAGCTTCGCGCGGAAGAATTCCTTGCGATAGTTCTGGGCGTTCACACGGACCGCTTCAAACTCGCTATGCAGCGCCCTTTCGAGCGCCGGTGCGTCGTCGCTATAGATGATGGCATGGGTATCGAAGATGAAGGGCACACTGGCGTCCCCCAATTCCCTCACACGGTCGGCCGGATCAAGTCGGCGGGTTAGGCCGATTTTCACAACGTCATCTCCAAAGGAACCAACATTCGAAATAATGTAGACGTATCCAGATCGGGTTCGCTCCGCCATCGCTTGGGCGCGCTCAACCCTTGCATGAGCTTCCGCCAAGTCACGTTCCAGGATCTCGATTTGCGTATTGAAAGCATCCAGTTTCGGTCCGATGGCACTTTCCGCTTCAGCTTTGGCCTTGTCGAGGAGGCGTTTATAGCGAGCCTCCTCTTCCTCTGCCCGTTCCATGTCGCGGATAAGCTTCTGTTCCTCCTTCGCGGCACGGGCCATCTCTGCCCGCTCTTCACGTTCTGCTTTGAGCTTTTCCCGGTACTCATGGGTAAGGAATAGCTCTTGGAATTTTAGCTTCACATAGTCGAGCTTTATGCTCACATGGTTTGATTCATTGAGGCTGTTGATTTGCGTGAAGGCGTTGGCGATACGCTTTTCCATCGCATTGGCGTTGTTCCACCGAGTGTTCGCGATGGCTGCCTCGCACTCGTTGTTAAAGGCCCTCAGCGTGAGCTTGATGTTGCGGTTGGTCATGACTTTGCCCTTCGCAAGGCTACCTTCGACATGCCATTGTGTAGGACACACAACCGCTGTCTTGTTTGAGATCATCGCCTTCTGTGCTGCGCGAACGACATCGATATTGCGCTTATATTCCTCGCTGTCGCCGTAGTCGAAGTGAGGTTCGTAAACCCCCATTTCGGCGAAGGCTAGCTTCTCATCGAAGACGGCTACCTCTTTCATAAGGCGGTCGTAGACAGATTTTTTCTCCGCATATGACCGCCTCAGTTCTTCGAGGTTGCCCTTCGATGCTTCGATCTCGGTATTGACCGACCGGCATTCATCTTCAAGGTCAGGAACAGGTTTAAAGCGCTCTTCAAGGCTGGAGATTTGTGCGGTGAGCGCCATTTTGTCGGCTTCCAAAGCACGGCCGAGCGCAATGGCGCGTTCGGCGGCCGTTCGGCTATTGGACAGTTTAGCTTGAGCCTCCGATGAGGCACGGTCGGCTTGCGATTTGCTGTCGATCAGATTGGCTTCGATGTCATGGAAAGCCTTCTCAAGCGCCAGTCGCTTGCGCTTTTCCTGGATGAGTTTGACGATGAAAAAAATGAGGATGAAAGGTAGCGCCAATATTATGAGCGCCACACTTAAGGCGATGTAAGGCGAAATCACGATGTCCCCCAAGTAGTTTATCGCAGGGTTGTATTTCGCTGCCCAAGAGTCAATCTGGTTGTGTGGAGGATTACAGCGCAACGTGCGGGAGGCCAGCCGGCGATACAAGGCCCGGCAGCTGCTGCGGCGTCAGGCGAGCATGTAGTGCGAGAGCCGACTGCGAAAGGGTATCAAGTATGAGACCCCTCGCACTATGCGCGAGGTGAGACGATGTAAGTTTGGAAGTGGGGTAGGAACCATATCCAAGCCAAGCGTGCGCGAGGTGAGGCTATTTTCCACGGTGGGAAGTATGCAGCCCCCATCGTCTCGCATATCGCGTGGATTTGCCGAGTGTGACGGAGAACTATTGAAAATCAAGGGAATTCAGTTGCAACATGGAGCGGCATATTTGCCGCCCATAGTCGCTTCTATCGTATTGATTTCATTACTGAAAGTAAGTGGAGGCCTCGCCCGGAATCGAACCGGGGTGCAAGGATTTGCAGTCCTCTGCGTAACCACTCCGCCACGAGGCCATCCGTCTGCTTAAAAGCGAGTGGTGCCGGGCGTTTAGAACGAATTGAAAATCGGTGCAAGAGGCATTCGACGCCCGCGGGCGGTTTTCCTCGTTGCCAGCGTTGCGGCGGGCCGTATAGCCGGCCGGCCAGCCCCGCCCCGGGCAAGGGGCGAAGCCGGCGGTCGCAGGGTTATCTCAGGCGGAGAGCCTGCGGGCGTACTCGGCGCGCAGCCGGCTCCAGCGGGGCCAGAACGCTTCAGGGTCCTTGCCCGAGACGCGCTCGACGAGAACGTCGAGATGGGTGTGCCATCCCGCTCCCACCATTTCCATGGTCGACCGGTCGGGCAGGCGGCGATGGACGAGCGTCAGCAGAACCTCGCTCCCCTTCGGCTCGAGATCGATCGAGACGTCGCCACTGCGGCTCCAGGAAAAGGCGATCCTGCGCGGCGGGTCCAGTTCGGTGATCCGGCTCTGCATCCGCATCTCCTCGGAAAAGCCCTCCGGGCGCGTGCCGGGCGGGTCGCTGAGTTCGTCGTTGCGCCAGACGAATTCGAACGGCGCGCCGACCTTCAGCTCCATGTCGCCCGCCGCCAGCCATTTCCGGCGCAGTTCGCTTTCCGTCAGATAGGTCCAGACCCGTTCGATCGGACCGGGCAGGAGCCGCTGCATCGTCAGGGTGGCCGGCTCGGTCACAGAGCCGTAGGCGTCGAGTGTCAGAACTTCCGTCATCTATCTTCTCCTTTGTTGGGTTTGCGGGATTGCTTTGCGTCCTCCTCGCGCAGAAGGCGTTCGAGAACGTCGAGCCGTTCGATCCAGAACCGCTCGTAGAAACTGAGCCAGGAATGGGCGCTGGCGAGCGGACCGGGGGCGAGGCGGCAGAGATGGGTGCGGCCGCGCACCTCGCGGCGGAGCAGCCCGGCATTCTCCAGCGCCTTGATGTGCTTCGACGCCGCTGCCAGCGAGATCGAGAAGGGCTCGGCCAGCTGGCTGACCGTTCGTTCTCCGTCCGCCAGCTCACGCAGCATCTTGCGCCGCGTGGCGTCGCCGAGGGCGTGGAAGACGGTATCGAGTCGGGATGTTTCTAATTCAACCATGAGGTTGAATATAGACTCGTGCGGATCGATATTCAACCGTTTTGTTGAATTATATTTCGAAACACATGAGGGGCTGGCCCGAGCAGTGCCGGTGCCATGCGGTGGATATGTTCAAGCGCGGGAGGCGGCCGGTGGCCGACGCAAAGACAGCCGCAGGCGTGCCCGCGACTCGGTGCGTCCTGACGGGAGGTCGGGCGTTTCGCCCCAAAGCATGTCGCGCAAAAGTGCGCAGCGGTTTTGCGACGACGACATGCGTAAAATCAAAGGCCTAAAGCACGGGAGCGAATCCGAAGGATCGCGACGGGCTTTAGTAGTTCGCGTTCTGCGTTCCGGTGCGCATGCCGACCATCTCGGAGTCGGGCGACGGACCCTGGTATTGCGAATAGGTCGTGTTGTCCGCGCTGGAGGTCGTGCACCCGGTAACCACCAGGAGCGAAAGGAAAAACGCGATCAAGGATGCAGTATGTCTCATGGCGTTCCTCCAAAGGCATGTCGCGCAAAAGTATGCAGCGGATTTGCGAAGACGACATGCGCAAAATCAAAGGTCCAAAGCGCGGGAGCGGATCTTTAGGATCGCGACGGGCTTCTGGCCGCAGAATGCGGCAGATGCAATTTATCTACGGTTTTCAGCCGTTTGCAAGGGGAACTCGACTGCTGCGGGAAAAAGCGGTGCCGGCGGGCCGCTTGCCCTGCGGTTTGCATCCCCCGGTAGAAGGGCTCTTGCGAAAGCGGCGCCCGTCGGGCGCCGCTTCGATCGAGGACAGGTGACCGGCACCGGGCCGGCCGGCCGCTCGCAGCCCGCGCCTCAGCCGGGCGCGCCCTCGAGCCCGACGAGAGCGATCTTGGGGTAGCCGGCGGTGCGCAGCAGGTTCATCACGTCCATCACGTCGCCGTAGCCGACCGCCTTGTCGGCCCTCAGGAGGATGCGCGTCTGCTTGTTGCCGCTGGTGATCGTGTCGAGTTCGCTGCCGAAGGCATCGCGGGCGACGGTGCCGTTGCCGAGCGACAGCGTCAGGTCCTGCTTCAAGGTCACGAACACCGGCTTGTCCTCGCGTGGCGCGGGCCGGGCGACGGAGGAGGGGAGGTCGACGTTGATGTCGACGGTCGCCAGCGGAGCGGCCACCATGAAGATGATCAGCAGCACCAGCATCACGTCGATGAACGGCGTGACGTTGATCTCGCTGTTTTCCTCCAGGTCGTCGCCGCCGCCTTCCCTGATCTTGCCTGCCATGGTTCAGCCCATCCTGACGCGTGCGGGATCGGTCCGGCCGGTGCCTGCCGCACGGTTGGCGGCGAGCCCGGCGCGGCGCACGTCGAGATCGCGGCTGACGAGCCGTTCGATCGCCGCCGACGTGTCGCTCAGGCCCTGCCGGTAGGCGGTGATGGCGCGGGCGAGGAAGTTGTAGAAGACGACCGCCGGAATGGCGGCGACGAGGCCGATGGCGGTTGCGAGCAGGGCCTCGGCGATGCCGGGTGCGACGATCGCGAGATTGGTGGTCTGCGCCTCGGATATGCCGATGAAGGAGTTCATGATGCCCCAGACGGTGCCGAACAGGCCGACGAACGGCGCGGTCGAGCCGATCGTGGCAAGAATGCCGGTTCCCTTGGCGATCTGCCGTCCGGCCCGGACCTCGGCGCGCTGCAGGCGCGAGGCGACGCGTTCCTTCACGCCGGAATCGGAGACATAGTCCAGAACGGCGTCCGAGCTGTTCATCTCCTGACGCGCCGCATGCACCATGCGGGCAGGGACGCTGCGACGGCTGGCAAACATCTCCTCCGCGGCGGCAAGGCCCTGCGCGTCGGTCAGGCTGTGCACGGCGCGGCGAACGGCGCGCTGCACGGCGCCGAGCTCGATGATCTTGGCGATCAGCACGGTCCACGTCACGAAGGAAGCAAAGGCGAGACCGATCATCACGCCCTTCACCACCAGGTCGGCCGCCATGAACATGCCCCAGGGCGAAAGGTTGTGCGGCAGGCCCGCCTGCCGCTCTTCGCTCGCTTCCACCAGCACCGCGTCTTCGTCGGGCAAGATGGCGCCGTCGACTGTTTCAGCGGGTGAGGTCTGGCCATCGACGGAAGGTGCTGCAATGGCCGAAGGAGCCGCCCCTGCAGGTGCGCCTGCTTGCGATGCGGCGTCCTGCTGGGAATTGTCGCCCTGTCCCGACGCCGGCGAGCTGGTAGCGGGCGCGGCTTCGGAAGTGGCGGCTGGCCGCTCCTGGGTCTGAGTCGTGGTATTTTCCTGCGCAAGCGCTGCGGGAATGGAGAGTGTAAGGCCGATTGCGGCGAGAGCCGCGGCCATTCGGGGCCGTGTCAGCAAAGTCCGGATCCTCTGGTCGTTGCGCCAAGGGAGCAAGGCGCGAGCCAGCGCCGCACTCCGGTTGTGCTTAATCATGAGCGTCCCTTACAACAATTATGCGCGCGGGGGCAACGTTATCATGACTGGGTTTGTCATGATATTTGCGGGGGACGCTCCGCTCCCCTTCACTTTTTTGCGCGTTGCAGGCTGTTCGACATATGGACACCCGTGCCGAAAGGGCATTAAGACACAGCTGGATTTTTACGCCGCCGGCACGGCAGCAATCAGGACGGCAATGATGGACTACACCGCAGCGCGCATCAAAATGGTCGACAACCAGATCCGGACGACGGACGTGACATCGCATTCGGTCCTCGAAGCGTTCCTGACCGTTCCCCGCGAGGCCTTCGTTCCCGCCCAACTGAAACCGCTGGCCTATATCGACAACGATATCGAGGTCGCACCCGGCCGCTACCTGATGGAGCCGTCGCCGCTGGCAAAGCTCGTCCAGCTCGCCGTCGTCACCAGGGAAGACGTCGTCCTCGAGGTCGGCTGCAACACCGGCTATGCCTCGGCGGTCCTGTCGAAGCTCGCAGGCTCCGTGGTCGCCCTGGAGACCGACGAGACGCTCGCGGCCACGGCCTCCGAAACGCTCTCCGAACTCGGCTACGATAACGTCGCCGTCGTCACCGGCGAGCTCGAGAAGGGCTATGCGGCCGAGGCGCCCTATGACGCCATCTTCGTCCACGGCGCGGTGGAAGTGGTTCCGGAAGCCTTTTTCGCCCAGTTGCGCGACGGCGGTCGCCTGGTGGTCGTCGAGGGCTACGGCAATGCCTCGCAGGCTCGCCTCTACATCAAGGAACGCGGCATCGCCTCGGAGCGCAGCGCCTTCAACACGGCGGTGAAGCCGCTGCCGGGCTTCCGCAAGGCCGCCGAGTTCGTGTTCTGATTAACCTTTTAGTAAAATCCGAGTCGATTTCGACAGGGTTTTATGCGCAAGATCGCATATGCGGCGAGTCAGGCGCATCGGGATCGCGACGTGGGGACGGGGCGATTGCAACGCATTCGAACCCGGTGGGCGGTTTCGGATGGAGGGGTGGAAACCATGATGCTTCGGCAGCAATGCTGACGACGGGGAACATTCACAAGTCGGCGCATGGCACGGAATACGGCGGCGAAAATCCGCCCTGTTCGCAGGAAACATGCGGCGCAGCGCACGTGAAGACGGCGCTGTACCGCCGAGGGGGTCGGTCCGCCGGTCCAGTCTGGAGTTCATAGGTGTCCATCTTGCGAAAGTCCGCGCTCGCCGCGGTACTCGTTCAAGCACTTCTGGCAACGACGCTGCCGGTTTCCGCAGAGACCGTGGCAGGGGCCATGGCCAAGGCCTACGCCAACAATCCGGACCTGAACGCCGCCCGCGCCGCGCTACGCGCCATCGACGAGAACGTGACGATCGCCAAGTCGACCATGCGCCCGCAGATCAACGGCGTGGCAGAGGCGAACGCGACGCGGCGCCTTTACGACAAGGCGCCGGCCGGCCTGTTCGGCCCGGCGTCGAGACGAACCGACACCTTCACCTCCGCCTATGGCATCACCATCACGCAGCAGATTTTCGACGGCTTCCAAACACTGAACAATGTCCGCTCCGCCGAGGCCAACGTGCTCGCCAACCGCGAGGCTCTTCGCGCCCAGGAGATCAGCATTCTCCTCGCGGCCGTAGAGGCATACGCCAACATCGCCCGCGACCAGGCGATCGTCGGCATCCGCAAGCAGAACCTGGCCTTCCTGCGCGAGCAGTTGAACGCCTCCCGGGCGCGACTGGAGGTGGGCGAGGGCACGCAGACCGACGTCAGCCTGTCCGAATCGCAGCTTGCCGAGGCGCAGGCGCTGCTGGTGTCCGCCGAGGCGGCGCTGAAGACGAGCGAGGCGGTCTATTACCAGATCGTCGGCGACGTGCCGAGAAACATCAAGCAGCCGGGACCGGCGACGCGCGGGATTCCGCCGACGCTGGAACAGGCGGTTGCGATCGGCATGCGGGAGCATCCCACCGTCCTGTCGGCCGAGCGCAGCGTCGATGCCGCCGGCTACAACGTCAAGGCCGCCGAGGGCACCATGCTGCCCGGCGTCTCGCTCCAGGGCGACGTCTTCAAGTCGGTCAACGGCACCGGCAGCACCAACGACAACGTCGAAGGCAGCATCTCCGCCCGCGTCACCGTGCCGATCTACCAGGGCGGCGCCGAATACGGCCAGATCCGCCAGGCGAAGGAACGGCTCGGCCAGCAGCGCATCCTCGTCGATTCGGCTCGGCTCGAGATCCAGCAGACGATCATCTCGGCCCATACCCAGCTGGAAGCCGCCCGCGCGGCGATCCAGGCCAACCTCGCCGAGATCGAGGCCGCCGACATGGCGCTCAAGGGCGTCATCGAGGAGCGCAACGTCGGCCAGCGCACCACGCTCGACGTGCTCATCGCCCAGCAGACCGTTCTCGACGCGCAGGAAAGCCTCGTGCTTTCGCGCCGGGTCGAAGTCGTCGCCAGCTATTCGCTGCTGGCCTCGATCGCGCGCCTGACGGTCAGGGACCAGAACCTGAAGGTGGCCGAGTACCGCGCCGAGGAGCACTACGAGGCGGTCAAGGACAAGTGGTTCGGCCTGCGCACCGTCGACGGGCGCTGAAGCCTGTCCCGGCGCCGGCCCTATGCCCGCCATTGGCATCGCCCACAAATCTGTGCATCACTGTTAAGAGTTGATTCGCGACGATTTTTTTGCCCTCGCGAGTGACCTATGGTCTTGCCCATCCGCACCGCCTGCACGCTGCCAAAGCGTGTCCGGAAAGGTCGGGCGGCGCAGTGAATGGGGATGAAAATGGCTCAGCCGAATGTAGCGCGCGAACCGTCGATGGACGAGATACTGGCGTCGATCCGCCGGATCATCGAAAGCAACGAGCCGCTGGCCGGCGGCCCGGCCGCATTCGCCCCGATCGCGCCCGAGGACGACGCTGATGCCGGCGACGACAGCTTCGACGCGGACGTGATCGTCGCCGATCTTTCGGCGGATCGCCCGTCCTTCGACCGTTCCCCCTTTGACCGTGCCTTCTTCAATCGCTCCCCCATCGACCGTCCCGTGGAAGCCGCGCCGGCACAGCCGCCGGCGATCGAACCGGAAACCCGCACCGCCCAGCCGGCCATGTCGCTCGCCGATGTCGCAGCCCGCGTGCGGGCCGCCTCCGAGCGCAACGGAATGCTCCTGCGCGAGCAGGCCGGCCGTCCAGCTCCCGAGGCCGAGCCGGAAATGCCGCAAACGGGGAACCCGTTCGCTGTGTCGCCTGCCGCTGCTTCGCCCGCTGCAACTGAGGTCGCCCGTGAGCCGGCCCCGTCCCCCCTTTCGATCGTGGAGCCTGCACAGCAGCAACGGCCGCTGCAGCCCGTATCGTCCGCGGATGCTGCGTCGCGCGGTTCGCTGATCTCGCCCGACATCGGCGCCAAGGTCGCCCATTCCTTCGGCGCATTGGCGGAAGCTGTCGAGGCCGGCCCGCGCCGCTCCTTCGACGAGATTGCCGAGGAAATGCTGCGGCCGATGTTGCAGGAATGGCTGGACGACAACCTGCCGACGCTGGTCGAGCGCCTCGTGCGCGAGGAGATCGAGCGCGTGGCGCGCGGACCGCGCCGTTAAATAGACCTGTTTCTCTGCTGCGATGGGCCGCGCCGGAACGGGCGCGGCTTTTCTTTTGTGGATGTTGACTTCAATCTAGGCATCCGGTTTAGAACCGGTGACCGAAACTGTTGGATATGGCCAGTAAGATGCTTGAGAAGACCTATGACTCCGCGGCCGTAGAACCGAGAATTGCGAAAATCTGGGAGGAGGCGGACGCGTTTCGCGCCGGCGCAGGCGCCAAGCCCGGCGCCGAGACCTTCTCGATCGTGATTCCGCCGCCGAACGTGACCGGTTCGCTGCACATGGGGCACGCGCTCAACAACACGCTGCAGGACATCATGGTCCGCTTCGAGCGCATGCGCGGCAAGGACGTGCTCTGGCAGCCGGGCATGGATCATGCCGGCATCGCCACCCAGATGGTCGTCGAGCGCAAGCTGATGGAGCAGCAGCAGCACCGTCGCGAGATGGGCCGCGACGCCTTCATCGAGAAGGTCTGGGAGTGGAAGGCCGAATCCGGCGGCCTGATCTTCAACCAGCTGCGCCGCCTCGGCGCATCGGCCGACTGGTCGCGCGAGCGCTTCACCATGGACGAGGGCCTCTCGGAGGCCGTTCTCGAAGTCTTCGTAAGCCTTTACAAGGAAGGGCTCATCTACAAGGACATGCGCCTTGTGAACTGGGACCCGAAGCTGCTGACGGCGATCTCGGACATGGAAGTCGAGCAGATCGAGATCAAAGGCAATCTCTGGCACCTGCGCTATCCGCTCGAAGAAGGCGTCAGCTATCAGCACCCGATCGCCTTCGATGAAGAGGGCAAGGCCACCGAATTCGAAACGCGCGATTATCTGGTCGTTGCGACGACCCGGCCCGAGACCATGCTTGGCGATACCGGCATTGCGGTTAACCCGAAAGACGAGCGCTACAAGGCGATCGTCGGCAAGCATGTCATCCTGCCGATCGTCGGCCGCAAGATCCCGATCGTCGCCGACGACTATGCCGACCCGACGGCCGGCACGGGCGCGGTCAAGATCACGCCCGCGCATGACTTCAACGACTTCGAGGTCGGCAAGCGCGCCGGCCTTCGCCAGATCAACGTACTCAACATAGATGGTACGGTGACCATCAAGGAAAACGAGGACTTCCTGGAGGGCCTCGACCATCCCGCCGCCTTGCATGGCGCCTGGGATCGGTTGGAAGGCCAGGATCGTTTTACTGCGCGAAAGATCATCGTCGAGATATTCGAGGAAGCCGGCCTGCTCGACAAGATCGAGCCACACACGCACGCGGTTCCGCATGGCGATCGTGGCGGTGTGCCGATCGAGCCGCGCCTGACCGAGCAATGGTGGGTGGACAACAAGACGCTTGCCAAACCAGCGATCGCCTCCGTTCGCGAGGGCCGTACCAAGTTTGTTCCGAAGAACTGGGAGAACACATACTTTCAGTGGATGGAGAACATCCAGCCCTGGTGCATCTCGCGGCAGCTGTGGTGGGGACACCAGATCCCCGCCTGGTACGGCCCGGACGGACAGGTCTTCGTCGAGAAGACCGAGGAGGAGGCGCTGCACGCCGCCATCCAGCACTACATCTCCCACGAGGGCCCGTGGAAGGCCTGGGTCGAGGAGAAGCTGGAAAACTTCGAGCCCGGCGAGATCCTGACCCGCGACGAGGACGTGCTCGACACCTGGTTCTCGTCCGCGCTGTGGCCGTTCTCCACGCTCGGCTGGCCGAAGGAGACGCCGGAGCTCGACCGCTATTATCCGACCAACGTGCTCGTAACCGGGTTCGACATCATCCCGTTCTGGGTCGTTCGCATGATGCAGATGGGCCTGCATTTTATGAAGGATGAGGCCGGCAATCCGGTGGAGCCCTTCCACACCGTCTATATTCATGCTCTCGTTCGCGACAAGAACGGGCAGAAGATGTCGAAGTCGAAGGGCAACGTCATCGACCCGCTCGACCTGATCGACGAGTACGGCGCCGATGCGCTGCGCTTCACGCTGGCGATCATGGCGGCGCAGGGGCGCGACGTGAAGCTCGATCCGGCCCGCGTCGCCGGCTACCGCAATTTCGGCACCAAGCTCTGGAACGCCACGCGCTTTGCCGAGATGAACGGCGTCAAGCTCGATCCGCAGTTCGTGCCCGAGGCGGCGTCGCTGACGATCAACCGCTGGATCCTGACCGAACTCGCCCGCACCGCGCGCGACGTCACCGAGGCGATCGAGACCTACCGCTTCAACGACGCGGCAAGCACGCTCTACCGGTTCGTCTGGAACCAGTTCTGCGACTGGTATCTCGAACTGCTGAAGCCGGTCTTCAACGGCGAGGACGAGGGTGCCAAGGCCGAGTCCCAGGCCTGCGCGGCCTACGTGCTGGAGGAGACCTACAAGCTCCTGCATCCCTTCATGCCGTTCATGACCGAGGAGTTGTGGGCGCATACGGCCGGCGAGGGCACGGAGCGGCAGGGGCTGATCTGCCACGCCGAATGGCCGACGCCCGCCTATGCGGACGAGACCGCGGCAGACGAGACCAACTGGCTGGTCGATCTCGTCTCCGGCATCCGTTCGGTCCGTTCCGAGATGAACGTGCCGCCCGGCGCCGTGGCCCCGCTCGTCATCGTCGGTGCCAATGCGCAGACGCGCACCCGGCTGGAGCGCCATGAGCCAGCCATTCGCAGGCTCGCCCGCGTGGATGAGATCGTGCTGGCCGACGACGCGCCGAAGGGCTCGGCGCAGATCGTCGTCGGCGAGGTCACGGCCTGCCTGCCGCTCGGCAGTCTCATCGACCTCAAGGTCGAGGCCGCAAGGCTGGAGAAGGCGATCGCCAAGGCGAACGGCGAGGCCGACCGCATCCGCGGCAAGCTCGCCAACGAGAAGTTCGTCGCCAACGCCAAGCCGGATGTCGTCGAGGCGGAGCGGGAGCGGCTGGCGGAGCTCGACCAGCAGTTGGCGACCCTCGGCATTGCGCTCGCTCGCGTGGTCGAGGCCGGCTGAGTCGATTTTGCGCCGTCCGTTTCAGCGGAAATTCCACACCGCGCCGCACCCGCGGCGCGGTTTTCCTTTGCCGTGCGGACCATTTCGTCCAATGTGGTCCAAATGTGACACACTGTCATTTCACTGGAAAACGATACTCTAAAATTTAAGGGTTTTCGGCTATTGGAGAAAAATTGATCTAACTCGGCCGGATCTTGGGCGAGTTCGACGCGAATTTACGTAATTCAGGGTACCGCATGTCACCGACGATGCCGCGAACTGACGTTTGCAAAGCGTTCGAGGCTCTCTGATACTCTTGGCGACCACGGCGGATCCACGAAAACCGGGCCGCTGCGAAGAATACCTGGGGGGATTTATGAGAAGAATGACATTGACGTCGGGGATTGCGGGACTTGCGGCTCTCGCTGTGTCCACGTCGGCGCTGGCCGGCGGCCTCGAGCGGCACGGCTACGACGTGGACCTTCTGTTCGAGAGCTCGCCGTTCTTCTTCGACGGTTCGGTGACCTATGTCATGCCGAACCGGAAGCTCAAGAATGCGCGCGATCACAGCGTTCCGGACACGGATCCGACCAACCTGAACAACCTGGGCTATTCGACGACGGCGGACGAGTACGAGAACTACGCCGATCCCTATGCCGGCGGAAAGGCTGCGATCGGCGATTCCATCGACTGCATGGTGGACTACTCCGAACCGTGGGGCGCAAGCTCCAATCCCGGCCGGCACTGGGCGGGCGCCAAGGACATGTCCGAGATCGATGTCTACAGCCGCAACTACGGCGGCACCTGTTCCTACAAGTTCGATGCAGGCCCGGGCCAGTTCCGCGTCATCGGCGGCGGATTCTACCAGGAAATCGGCGGCCACAAGGAGGCTGTTGTCTTCGCTCCAGAGCTCCTGCCCGGCATGGGCGCGATCCTCGGGCAGGACTTCTCCGGATACAGCGGCCTCGGCCGCCTCGACGGCATGAAGGACAGCAGCGGCGGCTGGCGGCTCGGGATCGGCTACGAGATCCCCGAATACGCCATGCGCGCGAGCCTCGTCTACAACAGCCGTGTGAAGTACGACAACATCGACGGCACGCTGGACCTGACCGGCGTGCCGGCTGCGGCCGCCCTGCTCGAACTGGATCCGATGAGGCAGGCGCTCTATTCGCGCATCTTCGGCACCAGCACGCCTGTCACCGGCTCGGCGACGCTTCCGGATTCGCTCGAACTGAAGCTCCAGTCGGGCATCGCGCCCGACTGGTTGGCCTTCGGTTCGATCAAGTGGACCAACTGGAGCCTCCTGCAGAGTGTGGAATTCACCTGCGACGGCAGCGCAGCCTTCTGTGGCAACGCGGCAGGGCAACCCCTGACCTCGCTCGACCTCTACTATCGCGACGGCTGGACGGTCACCGGCGGTGTCGGTCACAAGTTCAACGAACAGTGGAGCGGCGGCGTCAGCCTGACCTGGGATCGCGGCACCAGCACCGTCACCGGCTCGCAGTCCGACAGTTGGACCGTCGGCCTCGGCACGGCCTATGCGCCGACCGAGAACGTCGAGCTCCGCCTTGCCGGCGCGCTCGGCATCCTGACGAGCGGGGAATCAAACCCCGTCAACCTGACGACGACGAGCTACGAGTACGGAACCGATTTCGTCTCCGCGCTCTCCGGGGAGTTCAGAGTTAAATTCTGATTGACCTTGTGGCGAAAAGGTGAAGGCCCGGGTCATACCCGGGCCTTTTTTATCGTCAATAGTGGATCAAAGCAGAATTACTCCTTGGGGATATGGTTGACGAGAACTCTTCTCCTTTGGCGCATGTGCCGAATTGGCAACACATTCTTTGCGATAGTTTGCTACACAGGAGTGAGGAGCCGTCTTGTCCATTTCCCGCCACAAACGGGGAGCAGCGATGGGCTCGAGAGCGCGCTTGTGGACGAGCGCCGAAGGAACCGATGAACCGAGTGACGCCATACGTGACGGGACTGCCACCAGGACGCTTCGATCAGGCGTCGGCAACCGCCGTTTCCAAGAGCAGCGTGGCGCACAGTCGGAACATGGATGACCTTGTTCAAGTCCTTGTTCCAACTCTGGAAATCCGCATACCGCAAGGCGCGGTTCGGTGCGGAAGATAGCTGTAACGATGTACAAGCCTGAGTCACTTTCTCTAAAATGTCTCGCCGTCGGCCTTTGTCTTTCTTTCGGCCAGGGCATGCTGGCGGCGCGCGCGCTTGCCTTCGATCCGGCTGCCGGCGTTAGCAAGGAGAGCCGCCCGTTCGACCTCTTCAAGTTCGGCTTCTTCTCCTACAAGGAAGGCCGCAAGGAAGACGCGATCGAGGCCTACCGCTATGCGGCCGAGAAGGGTCACACCGGGTCGCGCTGGGCGCTCGCCAACATGTATGCCGATGGCGACGGCGTTCCGGAAAACGACCTCGAGGCGTTCAAGATCTATAGCGAGATCGCGAGCCAGGGCGTGGAACCGGGATCGGAGGACACGGGCTTCTTCGTCAATGCCCTGATCTCCCTTGCCGGCTACTACAGCCGCGGCATCCCCGACAGCCCGGTGCATCTCGACCTCGCCCAGGCGCGCCAACTCTATTTCCAGGCCGCCTCCACCTTCGGCGTGCCGGAGGCCCAGTATGAACTGGCCCGGATGATGCTGTCGGGCGAGGGCGGTTCGGCCAACATCCACCAGGCCAAGAAATGGCTGAACCGGGCGCAGAAGAACGGCCATGCCGGCGCGATGGGCCTGCTCGGCAACATCATGTTCCAGGAGGGGCAGGGTGCCCGCGGCCTGGCGATGATGACGACGGCGCTCGACCGTTGCAGCCCGAAGGACCGCCCCTGGCTGCAGGAGATGCAGGAACAGGCGTTTTCGCTGGCAAGCGAGAAGGACCGCCGCAAGGCGATCGCAATGGCCGAGGAGGCCAAGGCCGGCGTCAACTGATCCCGCGGGATCGCTGTGATCCCAATTTTCGGTCAGATCGCCCGGTCAGACCGCCAGATGCGCGACGACGGGGACGTGGTCGGACGGTTTTTCCCAATTGCGGACGTGCTTTTCCACCTGCGCGCTGACCAGCCGGTCGGCGGCTTCGGGCGACAGCATCAGGTGGTCGATGCGGATGCCGAAGTTCTTCGGCCAGCATCCGCCCTGGTAGTCCCAGAAGGTGTAGAGCGGGGTGGCGTCGGTCGAGGCGCGGACGGCATCGGTGAAGCCGAGGTTCTCCAGCCGGCGAAAAGCCTGCCGGGTCGGCGGCAGGTAGAGTGCGTCGTTCTCCCACACTTTCACGTCCCAGCAGTCGTGCGGCTCCGGGATGACATTGTAGTCGCCGGCCAGCACGATCGGCTCCTCGAGCGCCAGGCGGTCCTGCGCGAACAGGGCCAGCCGTTCCATCCAGGCGAGCTTGTAGGGGTATTTCACCGGATCCTCCGGCGGATTGCCGTTCGGAAGGTAGATCGAACAGACCCGCACCACGCGGCCCTTCACGGAGAACACGCCTTCGATGAAGCGCGACTGCTCGTCACCGTCGTCGCCCGGCAGCCCGCGATTGATCTCGTCGGGCCGGATCTTCGACAGGAGCGCCACGCCGTTGAAGCCCTTCTGCCCGTGCGTTTCCACGTGATAGCCGAGCCCCTCGATCTCCAGGCGCGGGAACGCCTCGTCCTGGCATTTGATCTCCTGCAGGGCGACGATGTCGGGCTGCGATTCCTTGAGCCAGGCGAGCAGGTTGTCGATGCGCGCGCGCACGCCGTTGATGTTCCAGGTCGCGATCTTCATCGACAGTCTCCGATTCATGCTGGGCCCGGCCGGGCCGTCGCCTTTCTAGCCGCTCGCGTTTCCTTTGACAAACCGGATCGCTCGCCCGAGCCGTCCGTTGCGCGAGGCTTGCAGCGCTCTTCCACGACACGGCCCGTGACGAGCGCAGCACAAAGCCTGCCGCCGTGAGGATGGCGGCCATCGGGACACAATGATTCGAGAGGGAGGCGGCGAAAACGTCGCTGCCTCGTTACCCCAGCAGGTCAGATGGAGAAGCTGGTGCCGCAGCCGCAGCTCGCCACGGCGTTGGGGTTCTTGATCTGGAACGACTGGCCCATCAGGTTGTCGATGAAATCGATCTCCGAGCCTTCCATGTAGACGAGCGAGAGCTGGTCGATCAGGACGCGGGCCTCCCCCTTCTCCAGCACGATGTCGTCATCGGCGGGGGCATCGACGAGGTCGAACTTGTAGGAAAAGCCCGAACAGCCGCCGCCTTCGACCGAGACGCGCATGGCCTTCTTGGCCGGGTCGGTGCTCAGGATGCTGGCAATCCGCTTTGCAGCCGCATCGGAAAGGGTCACGTTCTTGTCGTTCATCAAGTTCCTCCGGGCGGGTTCAAGGTCCGCCGAGAATCGATTCCTTGCCGGTCGCTTCCGTCCCCGGCATTGCGCTGCATCGTAACACGTTCCGCAACCGCGTGATATTGCTGGTAAACAGCCATTGCGCTTGCGATGCGGCTTTACGCTGTGCACACTATAGGTATGAAGGCATCGGGGCCGCGTCAATGGGCGGCCCGAATGCAGGTGAGCTATGACACTGGACAGACATGCCCTCGGCTTCGGCGCAGGCCAGCGGGCGATCTATGCGGCCGATCCCTGGACGAGCCGTGGCCGTCTTTTCGAGGAGGGCAAGAGCCCGACCCGTTCGGATTTCCAGCGTGACCGGGACCGGATCGTCCATACGACCGCCTTCCGCCGCCTGAAGCACAAGACCCAGGTCTTCATCGCCGCCGACGGCGACCACTACCGCACGCGGCTGACCCATACGATCGAGGTCGCCCAGGTCGCCCGCGCGCTGGCCCGCGCGCTGCGTCTGGACGAGGATCTCGCCGAGGGCGTGGCGCTGGTGCACGATTTCGGCCACACGCCCTTCGGCCACACCGGCGAGGACGCGCTGCACGAGGCGCTGGCCCCCTATGGTGGCTTCGACCACAATGCCCAGTCGCTGCGCATCGTCACCAAGCTGGAGCGGCGCTATGCCGAGTTCGACGGGCTGAACCTGACCTGGGAGACGCTGGAGGGCCTCGTCAAGCACAACGGCCCGCTGCTGACGCCCGAAGGCGAGGGCACGCGCGGCCCCGTGCCGCAGCCGATCCTCGACTACTGCGCCCTGCACGACCTCGAGCTTGCGAGCTATGCCAGCCTCGAGGCCCAGGTCGCAGCCATTGCCGACGACATCGCCTACAACACCCATGACATAGACGACGGACTGCGCTCGGGCTATCTCTCCTTCGACATGCTGGAGGAGATCCCATTCCTGGCCGGCCTGATGACGGAGGTCCGGCAGCTCTATCCGAACCTCGAGCCCGCGCGCTTCACCCACGAGATCATGCGCCGCCAGATCACCGCGATGGTCGAGGACGTCATTGCCTACGCGCAGGCGTCGTTGCGCGCCGTCCGGCCGAAGAGCGCCGACGACGTGCGCCAGGCCGGCCGGGTCATGGCCACTTTTTCCGACGAGATGCTGGTCACCGACCGGCAGATCAAGAAGATGCTGTTTTCGCGGATCTATCGCCATCCCGACGTCATGCGCGTGCGCGCCAACGCCGCCTCCATCGTCACCGACCTGTTCAAGGCCTATATGGACGATCCGCAGCTGATGAAGGGGCACTATTGGGTGGATCATATCCGCGAGATGCCGCAGGCCGCCAGGGCGCGCCACGTCGGCGACTATCTCGCCGGCATGACGGACAACTACGCGATCGATACCCACAGGCGGCTGTTTGACCACACCCCGGAATTGCGATAGTCACCCGGCCGACTGGAAATTCAGCGCTTTGGGCGCCTTTGCGCCGCTTCCGGCGCGCGGATGGTGGAAATGAACGTCTTTACCGATTTCGAGCGCAGGATCAAAAGCGTATTGGAAGAAATTGATGTCGTGCGTGAAAAGCGCGCCGACCTCGATTTCGGCCGCGTCGGCGTCGAGCCGCCCCGCGATTCCAGCCATGGCGACGTGGCCACCAACGCCGCCATGGTGTTGGCCAAGCCGCTCGGCACCAATCCGCGCGCGCTGGCCGAACTGATCGTGGAAAAGCTGCGCCAGGATCCGGAAGTGGCCGAGGTCACCGTCGCCGGCCCCGGCTTCATCAACGTGCGCCTGTCGGTCGGCTACTGGCAGAAGGTGCTCGCCGACATGATCCGTAGCGGCACCGATTTCGGCCGCAGCGACGCCGGTTCCGGGCGCAAGGTCAATGTCGAATACGTCTCCGCCAATCCGACCGGACCGATGCATGTCGGCCATTGCCGCGGCGCCGTCGTCGGCGACGCGCTCGCGAACCTCCTGGCCTTCACCGGCTACGCGGTGACGAAGGAATACTACATCAACGACGCCGGCTCGCAGGTGGACGTGCTCGCGCGCTCCGCCTTCCTGCGCTATCGCCAGGCGCTCGGCGAGAAGATCGGCGAGATCCCGCCCGGGCTCTATCCCGGCGACTATCTCGTCCCCGTCGGCGAGGCGCTGGCGGCCGAATACGGCTCGAGCCTGCGGCTGATGCCGGAGGAGAAGTGGCTGCCGATCGTCAAGGACAAGACCATCGATGCCATGATGGCGATGATCCGCGCCGATCTCGACGCGCTGAACGTCCATCACGACGTCTTCTACTCCGAGCGGACCCTGCATGCGAACGGCGGCGCGCCGATCCGCACGGCGATCAACGACCTGACCTTCAAGGGCCACGTCTACAAGGGCGTGCTGCCGCCGCCGAAGGGGCAACTGCCGGAAGACTGGGAAGACCGCGAGCAGACGCTGTTCCGCTCCACCGAGGTCGGCGACGACATCGACCGGCCGCTGATCAAGTCGGACGGCAGCTACACCTACTTCGCTGCCGACGTCGCCTACTTCAAGGACAAGTTCGACCGCGGCTTCGACGAGATGATCTACATCCTCGGCGCCGACCATGGCGGCTACGTCAAGCGGCTGGAGGCGGTCTGCCGGGCGATCTCGGAAGGCAACGCCAAGTTGACGGTGCTGCTCTGCCAACTCGTCAAGCTGTTCCGCGACGGCGAGCCGGTGAAGATGTCGAAGCGCTCCGGCGATTTCGTCACCCTGCGCGAGGTGGTCGACGAGGTCGGCCGCGACCCCGTGCGCTTCATGATGCTCTACCGCAAGAGCTCCGAGCCGCTCGACTTCGATTTTGCCAAGGTGACGGAACAGTCGAAGGACAATCCGGTCTTCTACGTGCAGTATGCGCATGCGCGCTGCATGTCCGTATTCCGGCAGGCACGGGAAGCGTTTCCCGGCGTCGATCTCAATGCTGTCGACCTTGCCGCTGCAGTCGAGGGCAGCATAACCGACCTGGCCGAACTGCAGTTGCTTGCCAAGCTTGCAGAGTATCCCCGAATCGTCGAGTCTGCCGCACTGGCACACGAGCCCCACCGCATCGCTTTTTACCTGTACGATCTGGCCAGTGCCTTCCATGCGCATTGGAACAAGGGCAAGGATCAGCCGGACTTACGTTTTGTTAATGATAAGAACCGACAATTGAGTATAGCCAGACTAGGGCTGGTGTTTGCTGTTGCATCCGTTCTCAAATCGGGCCTTGCCATTACAGGTACGGCCGCCCCGGACGAGATGCGATAGCGTCACCATTTGCCCACAATAAGCTGGCAAACGCGATTTTGAAGCTTGTGAGTGGAGCAGTATGGCAGACAAGAATCTCGCGCGAAGCGGCCCCGCCGATGCCGACCTTCTGTCGGACGATGATCCTTTGGCGGAACTCGCACGCATTGTCGGCTTCGAGCCTCGCAATGTGCCCACGGCTTCCCGTCCGGTGCCGCCCGAGCCTCTCCAGGAACCCGTCTTCGATCTCGAGGATGAACTTCTGCGCGAATTCGCGCTCTACGACGCGCCCGCGCTCGATCCGGCAGGCGAGTTCGAGAGTGTGCCAGAGCCGGTGTCCGTCCATCGGGATGAAACGCTCGAAGAGACCTTCGGTGAGGTGATACCCGCCGTCGAGGTGGTTGAGACGCATTTGCCCGACCTGGTCGAGCCTTCCTACGAGGAAGAAACTGCATCGATCTATGCGGAAGAACCCGTATCTGTCGCTGGTTCCGATTGGCAGGATGAGCCAGCGTATGCCGAATCCGAGGTAGACGTCGCACTGCAGTCCGGTTTGGACGTCCAGCCGGCCTATGAAGGTGAGCAGGCTGTGCCCGCGGTCGAGTATCCGGTCGAATATTCGGAGGAGGTCGCCTACGAGGCGCCGCAGGCCGACGCACCCGTGACTCAGGCTGCCGCAGAATACGATGACGGCCCCGCAGGTCCGACGTTCCTCGGCCTCCAGCCGGCGGACTATTCTGCGTCTTTCGATGAGCCCGTCGCGCTTGATCTGGACCAGGAGCTCGAGCTTTCGCTGGGCGAGGCCTTTGCCGAAACTTCCGAGCCTTCGGTCGTCGAACCGCAGGAAGAGGCCGCCCCGGCGCACGCGTGGCCGCCCGTCGAGAGCCACGCGCATCACGACGTTCACGCCTATGATCCGGCCGCGGCCGGCTATGCCGTCGTCGATACCGGCGACGCTCATGCCGGTATGGTGCAGGAAACCTTTGTCGAGGCCCTGTCTGTCGTCGCGCTGCAGGGTGCTGCGGAAGCCGCGTTTGCATCCGCCCCGACCTATGCCGATCCGGTTCCGGTGACGCCGTCCCTCGGCGAGGGCGCACACTTCGAGGCCGAGGAACTGCCGGTTGAGATCGGCTCGGTCGATTTCGTCCCGGACTGGGTCTCCGACCCGCATGCCGATGCGGCGTTCGCTGCGGCCGAGGAGGCCCTGTCTCCCCATGCTGCCGAAGCCCTGGATGCGGCGGTCTTCGAGCCCCCGCATTCCTATGAGGTCGCCCCGCCGGCACGCGCCGCCGACGGCTTCGACATGGACGAACTGCTGGCGGAAGTCGAACGCTACCCCGTTCCCGAAAACCGCCCGCCGCTTGCGGCTCCCCAGGCGGCCTCCCTGGAGGCTCCGCGCCCGCGCCCCGGCATGCTCGAGGGCTTCTCGAACGTGAAGTTCGGTCGTGCGACCCCGGTGGCAATGGCCCGCCAGTCCGTTGCAGCCCCTGAACCCGTCGCGATCCCCGAGACAGCCTTCGCCGAACCTGCAGCGGCCGAACCGCTTGCCGTCGAGCCGGTCGTTGACGTCCCTGTTCCTTTCGCGCTGGACGACGACTTTGCCGCGCCCGCTGCTTCTGTCGCGCCGGCCGTCGAGAGCGCCGCTGCGGATATCGATGACCCGTTTGCGAATTTCGAGCTCGACCTGTCGGACATCGAATTCGATCTGGACGCTTCCGAGCTGATGCCGTCCGTACCGCCCGAGCCGCCTTCGGCGCCGGCGATCGCCGCCATGGCAGCGGCAACGGTGGTCCCCGCAACATCGCTCGCCGCGCCTGCTGTGACGGAGGCGGAACCTGCCGTGCCGGCGCAGCCGCCGGCACCGACACCTGTAGCCCAGACATCCGTAGCACCTGCTCCTGTCGTCGCCGCGCCGGCCGATGCCCCGGTCGTAGCGGTGGTCCCGGTTGTCCCGCACGCCGAACAGGCGTCCGCGCCGGTTTCGCGCACTGTCTCACCGGTCGGCGAGACGGAGCAGCAGGAGCTGGATTTCGTTCTGCCCTTCGATCCGTCGCTCATCGCCGACACCGATGTCGGCGTCGCGCCTGTTGGCGAACTCGACGTCCCGCATCTTCCCGCGGTCGACAAGGACAAGCCGCCGGTCCATCAGCCGGATTACGATCTCGACATCGATGCCGAGATGGCGCAGTTGTTCGGCGAGCCTGCGGCCGCACCGGCGTCCAGCCGCGCCGCTGCGGTTGGCGCCGCCGCCAATGTGGTGCCGTTCAAGCCCGCGACGGGCGATGCGGAGGAATTCGACAAGGCGCTCGAGGAAGATCTGCGGCGCTCGCTGTCGCAGCCCGAGCGCCATGCCATCCCGCTCGACGCCCAGCAGGTCGACGACGACGATTATGTCGGTGACGGCTACGACGAACCGGCCCGCCGCGGGCGTGGCCTGATGCTCGCCGCGGCCGCCGCAACCGTCGTCGTTCTCGGCGGCGCCGGCGTCTACGCGTTCCTGGCAGGCACCGGCGCAGTCGGCACCGGCTCCGGGGAGCCGCGCGTCATTGCCGCCGACAAGGCGCCCGTCAAGATCGTTCCCGACGAGCGCGGCGGCCAGAGCGTCCCCAATCAGGACAAGGCCGTCTACGACCGTGTCGCCGGCAAGTCCGACAGCGGCCCGCAGCAGGAGCAACTCGTCACCTCGACCGAGGAACCCGTCGATGTCGTCCAGCGCACGCTGACGCCGGAATCGCTACCCTATGACGGCCCGATCGAGGACGATCCGGCAGCCACCGCCGAAAACGCCGCTGCCGACGACGAACGGCTGCTGCCCGGCGTCGACGATCAGGCCGCCGAGCAGGACGCAGGCGAGGGCAACGGTCCGGTCGTCTCGCCGCGCAAGGTCAGGACGATGATCGTCAAGCCGGATGGAACGCTGGTCGCCCGCGAAGAGCCCGTAGCGCCTGCGGAAACCGCACCGGCCCTGGCGGAAGCCACGCAGCCGGCTGCAGGTGCGCCAACCGTATCCGCCGATGCCGGCCTGCGGGCTCAGCCATCGGACGGCGCTCCGGCTTCGCAGGATGGCGACGAGCGGGCATTGCAGGAACTCGCCGGCGCGGCCGTCGAAGAGACGGCACCCGTGCGGACGGTGACGACGACCCCGGTCGCCGCGACCAGTGTCGCCGCAACAGGTCTCACCGCTCCCGATGCCGCCGCAGCACCGGCGCCGCAGGGAGAGGTGCCGCAGGGTGAGGTAATGGTCGGCACGCCGGTACCGGTATCGCGCCCGGCCGAGCAGCCCGTCGACGTGGTCGGCACAGTGACCGAGCGCGGCCGCGTAACCGGAACGGCTCCGACCGAAACGGCGGCGCTCGCCAGCGAACCGGTCGCGCAGCCCGCCGCGGCTGCTCCGGCACAGGCGGAGGCCCTGGCAGCCGCACAGCCGGCCGCGGCCAATCCGGGCGGCTACGTGATCCAGATCGCGTCGCTTCCTTCGGAGGCCGAGGCGCAGTCGTCCTACAACAGCCTGTCGTCGAGGTTCGGCAGCGTCATCGGCGGCCGCGGCGTCGATATCAAGCGCGCCGAGATTGCCAACAAGGGCACCTATTACCGCGTCCGCATCCCGGCCGGCTCGCGCGAGGAGGCCAACGCCCTTTGCGCCAAGTACAAGGCCGCCGGCGGCAGCTGCCTCGTCACCCGCTGAGGGGCGCGAGGAACGTGAAATAATGAAATGGCGCGTCCCGGACGCGCCATTTTTCGTTCGGCGGCAGCGGTTGCTGCGGGTTTCCTGTGAAAGAAATCGCCCGGCTCTCTCGCCTTTCGCCGCTTAAAGCCTATGATTCGTCGCATGAGCGAATCGAAATCTTTCATCTCCGGCTGCAAGGGCCTTGTCCTCACCGATGACGAGAAGGCCTTCTTCAGGGACGAGCGCCCCTGGGGCTTCATCCTGTTCGGGCGCAACATCGGCGAGCCGTCCCAGGTGGCCGACCTTTCGGCCGCGCTGCGCGAGACGGTGGGCGGCGACCCGGCGATTCCCGTGCTGATCGACCAGGAAGGCGGGCGCGTGCAGCGGATCAAGCCGCCGCATGTACCTCAGTATCCGAATGCCGCAGCACTCGGCGCCATCTATCGACAGGACGAGGAAAAGGGATTGCGCGCAGCCTGGCTGATGTCGCGGCTGTTTGCCTTCGATCTGTCCCGCCTCGGCG
This sequence comes from Mycoplana azooxidifex, assembly GCF_014196765.1. Taxonomy (GTDB): domain Bacteria; phylum Pseudomonadota; class Alphaproteobacteria; order Rhizobiales; family Rhizobiaceae; genus Mycoplana; species Mycoplana azooxidifex. The sequence continues at coordinate 104,034 of NZ_JACIEE010000006.1, read as the reverse complement.
TCAATGTCGACTGCCTTCCGGTCCTGGACGTGGCCGTTCCGGGCGTGCACGACGTGATCGGCAACCGCGCCTATGGCCAGGAGCCTAGCATCGTCTCCGCCATGGGTAAGGCTGCCGCCGAGGGCCTGAAGGCCGGCGGCCTGTTGCCGGTGATGAAGCACATGCCGGGGCACGGCCGCACGATGGTGGATTCCCATCACGACCTGCCGGTGGTCCATGCGCCGCTGGAGCAGTTGCAGGCGATCGACTTTCTGCCCTTCCAGCACCTGCGCGACGAGCTTATGGCGATGTCTGCCCATATCGTCTTCACCGAACTCGACGCCGACAATCCTGCCACAACCTCGCCGAAGGTGGTCCGCGAGATCATCCGCGGCCACATCGGCTTCGACGGGCTCCTGATGTCGGACGACGTCTCGATGAACGCGCTGAAGGGCGACATTGCAACCCGTGCGCGCGGGATCATTGCCGCCGGCCTCGATTTGGTCTTGCATTGCCACGGGATCATGGAGGAAATGATTGCGGTTGCCGAGAACGTGCCACCGCTGGTAGGAGAAGGCCGGCGGCGCGCGGAAGCGGTGAAGGCCGGTTTTCCCATGGCCGACGGAGCCGACGAGCTAGCCTTGCGGGAAGAATTCAATGCGCTGATCGCGGTCGCCTGAGGACATCTCGCGCCGCGTCGGCAGGCCGTTCTTGGAGTGCAGGTGTACGGATCGAGGTTCAAGCCGCAGAAGACGGAAGCATCGGGCGCAGCGCCGCTGGAGGAGCTGTGGCAGGATGACCGCGACCGCGGGCTGCATGAAGAGGGCCTCGTCGTCGATATCGCCGGCTTCGAGGGCCCGCTCGACCTGCTCCTGCATCTGGCGCGCACGCAGAAGGTCGACCTTTCCCGCCTCTCCGTGCTGGCGCTGGTCGAGCAGTACCTGGCCTTCATCGAGCGCGCCCGGCAGATCCGGATAGAACTTGCGGCCGATTATCTGGTCATGGCCGCCTGGCTGGCCTACCTGAAATCACGCCTTCTCATCCCCCAGCAGCCCAAGGACGACGGACCGAGCGGCGAGGAGATGGCGGCGACGCTGGCCTTCCGGCTGAAGCGGCTGGAGGCGATGCGCGATGCGGCGACGCGACTGGTCAACCGCAACCGCCTGGGTCGCGATTTCTTCGCCCGTGGCGCGCCCGAACATATCCCGATCCAGCGGCGTTCCGCCTTCGATGCCTCGCTCTACGATCTGCTCAACGCCTATGCGTCGCTGCGCCAGCGTCACGCCATCACCCAGGTGACGATCGAGAAGCGCACCGTCTGGTCGCTCGCCGATGCGCGCGAGATCCTGCACAGGCTGATGGGCGAGGTCGAAGACTGGACGGCGCTCGATCATTTTCTCCTGCGCTATCTCACCGAACCCTCCGAGCGCAGGACGGCGATGGCGAGCGCTTTCGCCGCCACGCTGGAAATGGTGCGCGAGGGGCAGCTGGAGATCCGGCAGGACGGCGTGTTCCAGCCGATCTTCCTGCGCCGCGGCGCGCAGGCGCAGCGGGGCGAGCAGGGGGACGACGATCATGTCTGAGGTCGACGGGCCGCAGGATGCCGCTCCCGCCGCCGATGAGGTTGCCACCGTCGTCGACCCGCGCCGGCTGCATGAGGCCGCGCGGATTGCCGAGGCGCTGGTCTTCGCCTCCGCCGGTCCCGTTCCGGAAGGCTATATCGCCGACCGCCTGCCGGCCGGCGTCGATGTCGGCCACGTCATGCGCCAGCTGAGGGCGCTCTATGCCGGGCGCGGTGTCAACCTCGTCCAGGTCGCCGACCACTGGGCGTTCCGGACCGCACCGGACCTGTCCTTCGTCGTCCGCAGCGACGAGGGCGAGGTGCGCAAGCTGTCGCGCGCAGCCCTCGAGGTGCTTTCGATCATCGCCTACCACCAGCCGGTGACGCGGGCGGAAATCGAGGATATCCGCGGCGTGCAGACGTCGAAGGGAACGCTGGACGTTCTGCTCGAGGCCGGGTGGGTGCGGTTCCGCGGCCGCAGGCGCACGCCGGGCCGGCCCGTGACCTTCGGCACGACGAAGGATTTCCTCGACCATTTCGGCCTGGAAGAACTGCGCGATCTCCCGGGGCTCGAGGAGTTGAAGGGTGCCGGGCTTCTGTCCGGCCGCATTCCGTCCAATTTTCAGATCCCCCTGCCGCTAGGCGAGGACGAACTGGCCGACGACGAGGATCCGATCACGCAGATGGACCTCGAGGAACTCGGCCTCTTGACACCGGGCGGAAAAGAAGACGAATAGCGGAAGCTTATCGTCGCCCTGAATTGCCGCGCCCTGAATTGCCGCCGCTGTTCACGGCGTGTCGGCAGAAGCGCCGGGGCAGCATGTGCCCGGTGCGAACTCGGGGATTGGCAGGGAATGGCTTCGGATTCGTCGAATCTGAACGGGATCGAGGCGCTGACCGCGTCCGCGGTGACCTTCGCGGCAAAGCTCTCCTTCGAGGACATCCATCACAGCTATCACGGCAAGGAGACGATCCGCGGCATTTCCATGTCTGCCCAGCCGGGCGAGGTTCTCTGCCTGCTCGGGCCGTCGGGGTCCGGCAAGACGACGCTTCTGCGCATCGCCGCCGGCATCGAGGCGCAGGCCGGCGGCCGCGTGCTCCTGAACGACCAGGAGATCGCCGGGCCGAAGGTGTTCCTGCCGCCCGAGCGGCGCGGCGTCGGCCTGATGTTCCAGGATTTCGCGCTCTTTCCGCATATGTCCGTGCTGGACAACGTCCGCTTCGGCCTGACGGCGATCCCGAAGGCCGGAGCCATCGCCGAGGCGCACCTGGCCCTGGAGCGCGTGGGCCTTTCGCACTATGCCGAGAAGTTCCCGCACGCGCTGTCCGGCGGCGAGCAGCAACGCGTGGCCCTTGCCCGTGCGCTTGCGCCGCGCCCGGCGGTTCTTCTGATGGACGAACCGTTCTCCGGCCTGGATTCGCGGCTGAAGGATTCCATCCGCGCGGATACGCTGGCGATCCTGCGGCATAGTCGCGCAACCGCCATCGTCGTCACCCATGACGCCGAGGAGGCGATGCGGATGGGCGACCGCATCGCACTTTTGCGTGATGGCCGGCTGGTGCAGGTGGGCACCGCGGAGGAACTCTATCTGAGGCCTGCCGATCTGTTTGCGGCCGGGTTCTTTTCCGAGATCAACGTCTTTCCCGGCCACGTGCGGTCGGGGCGGGTGGAGACGCCGCTCGGAAACGTTCCGGCAGGCCCCCTCGCGGATGGCGCAAAGGTGCGGATTGCCGTGCGTCTGTCGGGTATCGCCATCTCCGAGGCGGAGGGATCGATCCCCGCCCGGGTCCTGTCGCGACGGTTTCTCGGCGTCGTCGAACTGCTGGAACTGGCCATACCGGGGACCGACCAATCCGTCCGTGCGCGAATCAGGGCCGGGCAACTTCCCGGTGGATTGCGCGACGTCACGCTTTCGGCTAACGAGCGCGACATACTAGTGTTTGAAAAAGACACCTGAACACCTTACATCGGGTACGAAATCCTAGAGGGAGTAAAATAACATGGGTTCATTCAGCATCTGGCATTGGCTGATCGTTCTGGCGGTGGTGCTGCTGCTGTTTGGCCGCGGCAAGATTCCCGAACTGATGGGCGATGTCGCAAAGGGCATCAAGAACTTCAAGAAGGGCATGTCGGACGACGAGGCCGCCGCCGCGGCCGACAAGTCGAAGACCGTCGAGCACAAGGCTGACGAGACCAAGTGATCGGTCTGGACGCGACGCACGGTCGCGATCCCGCAAGGACATTGCCTTATGCTTGAAGTCGGCTGGAGCGAAATTCTCGTCATCGCCATCGTTCTGATCCTGGTGGTCGGTCCAAAGGACCTGCCGCAGATGCTCAGGACGTTCGGCCGCATGGTCACGCGGCTGCGCTCCATGGCGGGCGATTTCCGCCAGCAGTTCGACGAGGCGCTACGCGAGGCCGACCTCGACGACGTTCGCAAGACCATCGGCGATGCGCAGAAGCTGAACCCGATGAACGCCATCCGCGAGGCGGTCAATCCGCTGCGGCAGATGGGCGACGAGATCAAGGCCGACCTGTCGAAGGTCACGTCCTCGCAACCGGCCTCCTCGACGTCCACAGCCGCAGCCGACAGCGCATCCGAAACCTCGGATGCCGCCCCCGTCCCGCCGCCTCCCGTCGTCTCTGCCGCGGCTGCAGCGGCCCCGGCGGCTGCGGTTTCGGCAACGACGGCAGACCCGCTTCCCGCCGCCCCCGTGCAGTCGGTGACGGCAGCGCCGGTCGAGCCGGTCAAGCCCGCGGCGTCTGGAGCAAAGACTGCCGTGGCCAAGGCGCCGCGGAAGGCTGCGACTAACAAGGCCCCGGCCGCCAAGCCGAAGGCGGCACCACGGAAGGCTGCGGCCAGGGCCGAGGCGCCCGCCAAGGCGGCGCCCAAGGCAAAGACGGCGTCTACGCCCGCAGCCGCACCGGCTAAAAAGGCCACCACACGCAAGCCCAAGAAGGATCAGGCATGAGCGGCGAGTACGAGGACAAGCCCCAGCCGCTGATCGAACACCTGATCGAACTGCGCCGGAGGCTGATGTGGGCCGTGGGCGCGTTCTTCGTCGCCTTCCTAGTCTGCTTCTACTTTGCCAAGGCCCTGTTCAACATCCTGGTGCAGCCGTTCAAGTGGTCGGTCGAGTGGGCGGGACTGTCCCACCGCAACGTCGAGCTCATCTACACCGCGCCGCAGGAATTCTTCTTCACCCAGATCAAGGTGGCGATGTTCAGCGCGCTGGTGATCGCCTTCCCGATCATTGCCCAGCAGATCTACAAGTTCGTCGCACCGGGCCTCTACAAGAACGAGCGCGCGGCGTTCCTGCCGTTCCTCGTTGCGTCCCCGATCCTGTTTCTCATCGGCGCGGCCCTCGTCTATTTCTTCTTCACGCCCATGGTCATGTGGTTCTTCCTGTCGATGGAGCAGGGCGGCGGCGAGGGCGAGGTCTCGATCCAGCTGCTGCCGAAGGTTTCCGAGTATCTCGGGCTGATCATGTCGCTGATCTTCGCCTTCGGCCTGGTCTTCCAGCTTCCGGTGGTCTCGTCGCTTCTGGTGCGCGCCGGCTTCATCACCGCGCAGACCCTGGTCGAGAAGCGCAAGTACGCGATCGTGATCGCCTTTGTCGCCGCGGCCGTCCTGACGCCGCCGGACCCGGTCTCCCAGATCGGTCTTGCACTGCCGACCATCCTTCTCTACGAGATTGCCATCTACACGGCCCGACTCATAGAACGGCAGCGGGCGCGCGCCGCCGCGCAAGCGGACTCCGACGAGGAGGATACGGCGCAGGCGCCGACATCGCAGGAAGCCGACAAGGCTTAAAGCGGTCGACGGCTTCTGGCGGACGCTGTCGGGCGGAGAGGGCGAAACCCTGCGACGCCTGGAGCGACAATGCTTGACATCAAATGGATCCGCGACAACGCCGAGGCACTCGATGCCGCCCTCGCCAAGCGGGGCGCCGAGCCGCTGTCGGCAAGCCTGATCGCGCTCGACGAGACCCGCCGCACGCTCATCCAGACAGCGCAGGACATGCAGTCACGCCGCAATGCCGCCTCCAAGGAGATCGGCGCCGCGATGGCGCAGAAGGATATGGCCCTCGCCGAGAAGCTGAAGGCGGAGGTCGCCGGGATCAAGACCGGGCTTCCCGCCGCCGAGGAGGAGGAGCGCCGGGTCACCGCCGAGCTTACCGACGCGCTGTCGCGCATTCCCAATATTCCCCTCGACGACGTCCCGGTCGGCAGCGACGAGAAGGAAAACGTCGAAAAGCACAAGTGGGGCGCCAAGCCCGCCTGGAACCACAAGCCGCTCGAGCACTATGAGATCGGCGAGGCGCTCGGCTGGATGGACTTCGAGGGCGCAGCCAAGATCGCCGGCGCCCGCTTCACCATCCTGAAGGGGCAACTCGCCCGCCTGGAACGCGCGCTCGGCCAGTTCATGCTCGATACCCACACGGGGGAACACGGCTACACAGAAATCCAGCCGCCACTGCTTGTGCGCGATGACGCTATGTACGGTACTGGACAGTTGCCGAAGTTTAGAAGCGACTTGTTCAGCGCGGTCACAATCCCGGACTACGAGTTCATAGTCAACATTTCAGGCCCGGGTCTCGATCACGCCAAGGTAAATGAACTGGCCGATTTGTTTATCAAGCGTGGTGATCCGGAGAGAATAAGGGGGTTGATTAGACAGATCTGGCCTAACGATCTCAAGCGTCAAGAGGAAGTTGAGGGCGCGTTTGTTGGCAAGCGGCTTTGGCTGATCCCGACCGCCGAGGTGCCGCTGACCAACCTCGTGCGCGAGGAGATCCTGGCCCAGGAAAAGCTGCCGCTGCGCTTCACCGCACTGACACCGTGCTTCCGCTCCGAGGCCGGATCCGCCGGCCGCGACACGCGCGGCATGCTGCGCCAGCACCAGTTCATGAAGTGCGAGCTCGTCTCGATCACCGATGCCGAAAGCTCGATCGAAGAGCACGAGCGGATGACCGCCTGCGCCGAGGAGGTCCTCAAGCGCCTCGGCCTGCACTACCGCGTCGTCACGCTGTGCACTGGCGACATGGGTTTCGGCGCGCGCAAGACCTATGACATCGAGGTCTGGCTGCCGGGACAGGACACCTATCGCGAGATCTCCTCCTGCTCGGTCTGCGGCGACTTCCAGGGCCGGCGCATGAATGCGCGCTACCGCGGCAAGGACGACAAGACCCCGAAGTTCGTCCATACGCTGAACGGCTCCGGCATCGCCGTCGGCCGCGCGCTGATCGCCGTCCTGGAGAACTACCTGAACGAAGACGGATCGGTGACGATCCCCGATGTGCTCTTGCCCTACATGGGCGGACTGAAGAAGATCGAAAAAGCGAACTGAAGGGAAGACGGCGCCCATGCGCATCCTGCTGACCAATGACGACGGCGTCCATGCCGAAGGGCTCGCGGTCCTGGAACGGATCGCCCGGTCCCTGTCCGACGACGTCTGGGTCGTGGCGCCGGAGACGGACCAGAGCGGGCTTGCGCATTCGCTGACGCTGTCCGAGCCGCTGCGGCTGCGCAAGGTCGGCGACAAGCGCTTCGCGCTGCGCGGAACCCCGACCGACTGCGTCATCATGGCCGTGCGCGAAATCCTTCCCGGTCCCGCCGACCTGGTGCTCTCGGGCGTCAACGCCGGCGCCAACATGGCCGACGACGTCACCTATTCGGGAACGATCGCCGGCGCGATCGAAGGCACGCTGCAGGGCATCCGCTCCATCGCGATCAGCCAGGCGTTCCGCTACACCGACGGCCACACCGTGCCGTGGGAGGTGGTGGAGCGACACGCGCCGGACCTGATCCGCCGCCTGGTGGACGTCGAGCTGCCGGACGGCACCTTTTTCAACCTGAATTTCCCCAATTGCCCGGCCGATGCGGTCAGCGGCATCGAGGTCACCTCGCAGGGCAAGCTCGATTTCGGCATCACCATCGAGGAGCGCAAGGACGGACGTGGCTTTCCCTATTTCTGGCTGCGCTTCGGCGACCGGCGCGGCGACTTCCGTGCCGGCACCGACATTCATGCGCTGCGGGAAAACGCGATCTCCGTCACGCCGCTGAAGCTCGACCTGACGGACTATACGGTTCTGGACCGCGTCCAGCGCGCATTGGCTGAGTGAGAGGTGGCGATTGAGCACGGCACGGATGGTTGAAAAGGAAGGTTTCGCCGCGCTGGCGCTTCGCCTGCGCGGCCAGGGCATCAAGGACATCGAACTCCTGACGGCCGTGGAGCAGACGCCGCGCACCCTGTTCGTGCCGCCGCAATTTGCCGGCGACGCATATTCCAGCCGCCTGCTGCCGATCGATTGTGGCGCCTTCGTCGAAGGGGTCGATCTGGCCGTGCGGCTCCTGCATCTCCTGAACCTCAAGTCCGGCCAGCGGGTACTGGAAATCGGCACCGGCAGCGGCTTCACCGCCGCCGTCATGGGGCGCCTGACCGAGCGCGTGCTCACCGTCGACCGCTACCGCACGCTGGTGAGCGGCGCGCAGCAGGGCATCGAGAAGGCCGGTATCCGCAACGTCGTCGTCCGCCAGGCCGACGGCAGCAACGGCATGCCGGGCGAGGGGACCTTCGACCGCATCCTCGTCACCACCGCCTTTCCCGCCATGCCGCGGCTCTTTGCCGAGCAACTCGTCTCCGGCGGCATGCTGCTGGCCCCGGTGATGGTGAGCGACACCGAATGCCGCATGCTGAAGCTGGTCAAGACCGGCAGCCGCTTCGATCGGGAAGACCTGTTCGAGGTTCCCTACCTGCCGATCGTGCCGCATCTGGCGCAGGCGCTCTGAAACCTTAGACACGTGAGAATCACTTTCCCGCACGGGCCACGGCACCGGTGCGGCGCGCCTTCGCGCCCGTCGATCGCCCCTGCACGCTTGCTATCGACGCCAACGGTCGCAGCCGCCAAGGGGCACCTGGGCGGGCCGCAGGAGGAAACTGCGCTGCTCGCGCCCAAATGGTTAACAAATCGTTAACCATGGTCAGCTTCGCGCAAGCTTCGCGCCATACTTCGTTGGTCTAGACGATATCCACGTCAACGCACGGCATCTTTGGGCAATCTCGCCGCTGAGGGAGATGGGCATGCAAATCTCGAACAGGATCGCCGGGACGGCGACACAGGACAGCCTCGCCAACCTCGCAGCCCGCGCCGCCGGGCGGACCAGCGAGGAGACGGTCGAAGCACCGCGCCCGAGCGCTTTCACGGCAGGCAATCACGATCCATCCGATCGCGTGTCGCTCTCCGTCGAGGCCCTGTTCGTCCTCAGCGCATCCCGTGACACCCAGAGCCTTCCCGCCCTGTCGGAAGACGAGCGCAACAACGTCGTATCGCACACCCTCGAGGAACGCGAATACGCGGCCTTCCGCCACTTCCGCCAGGAAGGCGACATGAAGAGCTACTATCGCGCCTACATCGAATACTACGACAAGCTCCAGCCGCAGGACCAGTCGAGCCCGCGCTATGCCGGGAGCCGACAGATTGCCGTCTCCGCCCTTCGCTCGCTGGCCTATGCCGAAAAGGCGATGGACGACGCGGTCGGCGAGGCTCCGGCGGTGATCGACACGATCCTTGCGGGCGTGGATACCGTGCGCCGCGACGTGCCGCAGATGGCCGCGGTGACAGCAGGCCTCACGGGGGCAGAAGCCTTCCACGCGGTCGGCGTCTCGCGTGCCACCTCGATGTATCTGGGCAGCTTCTAAAGCTTATCCACGCACAATCTAGCCTTGCACGAACCTCGCCATTGCATCCGGGCGGGCGTCGCATGGTTATCAACATCTCAAGAATAAGCATCGGCGGGAGCGGTCTTAACCGGGCGGTAACTCTAACGCGCTTTAATCATTGCACGGCAGTTGGTTGTGTTTCGATTGGGTAGTTTGACATGCGTAAGAGTGTATCGCCGCGTTTTGCTAGAACCGCTCCACGGGTCCTCGTGGCGGTGTTGCTGGCCGGTGTGGCAACCGGCTGCAGTTCCGACGCCACCCGCTTCGGTGGATTGTTCTCCTCTTCCGACGACATGACGACAGGCTCCATCCCGCGCAGGGCGGGAAATGTCGGCTATGTCCCGCGCGGCGATGTCAGCAGCGCCGGAGGCGTTGTCGCCTCCAATCAGGGCTACGCGTCCCAGGGCGCCGTTTCCGATGCGCCCATGGCCATGGAGACTGCGGACAACTCCGGTGTGCGCCGTGCCAGCACGCCGATGACGGTCCAGCGTAACACGCTGTCGGATCCCTCTGCAGCGCCGGCTTCCCCCGGGCGTGAAGTCGCCATGGCCCAGCCGATGCCGAACAATGCGGCGCCAACGCTCTCGGATGCGGTCGAGCCGCAGGCCCGTGCCGCGGCCCCTGCGCCTAAGCGGGGAGACGGTTGGTCGACCGCCAATGCGCCGGTCGTGATGTTGCGGCCGGGCGAGAGCGTCAAGACGCTGTCGAGCCGCTATGGCGTGCCGGAGAAGGAAATCCTGAAGGCCAATGGGCTGAAGAACGCCGCCGCTGCCGAGCCGGGCCAGAGGATCACCATCCCTGTCTTCGGCACCGCGCGCAGCGCCGCCAAGGCGTCGATCGACACGGCTCTGGATCCGAACGGCAAGCAGCCGGGCAACAAGCAGGATACCGGCGCCGAAGTCGCCATTCTCCCGAACTCCGCCAAGGGGCGCGACAAGGCGGCCGGCGAGGCCGGCAAGGGCAAGATCGCAGCCGGCGGCGACGGCAAGCCGGAGGGCGGCTACGAGGTCCAGCCGGGCGATTCGCTCGCCAGGATCGCCGCAAAGAACGGTGTTTCGGTCGACGCGCTGAAGCAGGCGAACGGTCTGGACGGTGCCTCGATCCGTGTCGGCCAGAAGCTGCACATCCCAGCCGCCTCCAGGCCTGCCACCGACGGCACGATGACCGCCTCGCTTCCCGACGCCAAGAAGGCCACCGCACCCGTTACGGAAAAGGCCGAAGCCTATGCGCCCGTCGAGAAGAAGCAGACGCTGAGCGAAATCGAAAACAAGACCGATGTCACCGAGGAAGCGCCCGAGTCGACCGGCATCGGCAAGTATCGCTGGCCGGTCCGCGGCGCGGTGATCGCGGGCTACGGCGCGAATGTCGAAGGCAGCCGCAACGACGGCATCGATATCTCCGTTCCGGAGGGCACCCCTGTGAAGTCCGCCGAAAACGGCGTCGTTATCTACTCGGGCAGCAGCCTGAAGGAACTCGGAAACGCTGTCCTGGTGCGCCACGACGACGGCACCGTGACCGTCTATGGCCACGCTTCGAGCCTCAACGTCCAGCGCGGCCAGAAGGTGCAGCGCGGCCAGACGCTCGCAGCCTCCGGCATGAGCGGCAACGCCACCCGTCCGAAGCTGCACTTCGAAGTCCGCAAGAACGCCTCCGCCGTCAATCCGATGACGTTCCTCGAATAGCCGGGCGGCGGACCATCGAACGCAAAAGACAAGCCGCACCGGAAACGGGGCGGCTTGTCTTTGTTTTCGACCTGCCGTGCTCGCGAGGAAGGGGTATTGCGCCGGCTATTGGGCGAGCCTCTTGCCGACGCGGCCGGCGAGATCCTGGATGAACTGCCAGGCAACTCGGCCGGAGCGGGATCCGCGCGTCGTCGCCCATTCGAGGGCGTCGGAATGGATCGCGCTGCGGTCTCCTTCGAGGCCGAAATGGTCGGCATAGCTGTCGATCATCGCGAGATAGTCGACCTGGCTGCATTTGTAGAAGCCCAGCCACAGGCCGAATCGGTCGGACAGCGAGACCTTTTCCTCGACCGCTTCGGAGGGATTGATGGCGGTGGACTGTTCGTTTTCCATCATGTCGCGGGGAAGCAGGTGGCGCCGGTTCGACGTGGCGTAGAGGATCACATTGTCCGGCCGGCCCTCCACGCCCCCGTCAAGCGCCGCCTTCAGCGACTTGTAGGAGGTATCGTCGTGGTCGAAGGAGAGGTCGTCGCAGAAGACGATGACAGACGCGGGCGCCTCCTTGAGGATCTCCATCAGTGCCGGGAGGGTCGAGATGTCTTCGCGGTGCACCTCGACGAGCTTCAGCGCCGTCTCGGTGGTCGCCGCCGCACTGGCATGGACGGCCTTCACGAGCGATGATTTCCCCATTCCGCGGGCGCCCCAGAGCAGCACGTTGTTCGCCGGCAGGCCCCTGGCAAAGCGGAGCGTGTTGTCCAGGAGGATGTCGCGGACGTGGTCCACGCCGACGATGAGGTCGATGTCGACGCGGTTGGGCCGGGGCACCGGCTGGAGATAGTGCCGCGCCGGGGCCCATACGAAGCAATCGGCGGCGTTCCAGTCGTTCTCGGCCGGCGCCGGGCCCGCGAGCCGTTCGATCGCGGCCCGAAGCCCGGTGATTTCGTTCAACAGCGACTGAATCTGTTCGTCCTGCACGTGCCTGCTCCATCCCTTTTTCCAGCCCCTCGGGCGGTAGCATGGAGAGGTCTGGCGGGAAAGAGAGAAAACCCTGAATTTCCGGCAGAATCTGGGCTCGATTGTTGCATTCAGGCCGGTCTTGCCTATAGTCGCGCCCACTGCTGCGGGTGGAAATGCATCCCCCGGCGTCCAGTTTCGAGGAGTTTTTGAATGTTGATTACCGAGGCTTTCGCCCAGACGGCGCCGGCTGCTTCCCCGGGCGGTACGGATCTTCTGATGTCCGTCCTGCCGTTCCTGCTGATCTTCGTGGTGATGTATTTCCTCATCATCCGTCCCCAGCGCGCCGCCATGAAGCGCCGCGAGGAGCTCCTGAAGAATATCCGCCGCGGCGACCAGGTCGTCACCGGCGGCGGCGTCATCGGCAAGGTGACGAAGGTGATCGACGACAAGGAACTCGAGGTCGAGATTGCCGAAGGCATCAAGGTCCGCGTCGTGCGCAGCGGCGTCACCGAGGTCCGCGTCAAGGGCGAACCGGTCAAGGAATAGTATGGTCCTGCCGTCCGGCGGGCCTTTTGGCCCCCGCCGGACGGCGCCTGGGATATCCACCGGCAGCGTGCCGGGCATTTCGAGATGGCTATGCTGCAACCCGCCCGTTGGAAAACCTCGCTTGCCTGGCTCGCCGTCGTGGCGGGCCTTCTTGTTCTGTTACCCACCGTTCTGACGGATGCGCAGAGGTCGGCCCTGCCTGGCTGGCTCTCGTCGCTGCGGCTGACGTCCGGCCTGGATCTCAGCGGCGGCGCCGGGCTCGTGCTCAAGATCGAGCGCGCCGACGTGGAGAGCGACCGGCTGCTGGCCGTCGTGAACGAGGTCGGGCAGACGCTCAGAAACGCCCAGATCCCCTATACGGGCCTGTCCGGGACCGGGCGGAACGTCGCCGTGCGGGTGACCGATGGCGCCCGCGTGGAAGATGCGCGCGCAGCCCTTGCCGCGATCGCCGGAACGCGCGTGGGCGCGCCGGAAACAGGAGGTGCGATCCGCCTCGAGATTACGGCCGAATCGGTTGCCACGGCCGAGGCCGAAGCCACAGCCTCTGCGGTCGAGGTCGTCCGGCAGCGCGTCGCCGGTGCAGGCGGTGTGGACGCGATCGTCGAGCATGCCGGCCCCGGCCGCATCGCCCTGCAGGTTCCGGGTTATGACGATCCCCAGCGGCTGAAGGACGTTCTGGACCAGCGCGGCCGGTTCTCGGCCAGCCTGGTCGAAACCGGCGTCTCCCTCCAGCAGGCGCTGGAGCAGGGGCCGCCGCCGGGCACGCAGGTCGTCTATACGCTGGGCGAGCCGCCGATCGGCTACCTCGTCCGCCGCGCCAGCATCTTCACGTCGCGTGACGTCGTCTCGGCCGAAGTGCTTTCCGACAACGGCGGACAGAGCGCGACCGTCGTCTACCAGCTCGGCCCGGATGCCACGCGGCGGCTGGCCGAGGCGACGGCAGCCAATGTCGGCCGCACGCTGGCGCTCCTGCTCGACGACCAGGTGCTGGCCGCCTTCATCGTCGCCGGCCCGCTGGTGGACGGCCGCGGCGAGATCTCCGGCGATTTCGACGCGGCCGGCGCCGAGAATCTCGCCGTCGTGCTCCGCAGCGGCGCCCTGCCGGCATCCCTGACCGTGGTCGAGGAGCGCTCCATCGAGCCTGCGCTCGGCAGTGCCTCGGCACGCTCAGCACTCACCGCCGTCGTGGCAGCCGGGATCGCCGTCGCCCTGTTCATGATCTTCTGGTACGGCGCCTTCGGCGCGATCGCGATCATCGCCCTGCTGTTCAACCTGATGCTGATCGTTGCGGTCCTCGTCCTCACCGGAACCGCCGTCACCCTTCCGGGCATAGCCGGCCTGGTGCTGATCATCGGCATGGCGGTCGATTCGAACGTCCTGATCTACGAGCGCATGCGCGAGGAGGCGGCCGGCGGCAAGCCGCTCCCCGAGGCGCTGGCTGCGGGCTTCACACGCGCCTTCTCGACGGTCACCGATGCGGGCGTCACCACGATGATCGCCGTCCTCGTCCTCTATTTCCTCGGCTCGATGCCGATGCGCGGTTTCGCCGTGACCGTCGCAATCGGCATCGTCACCACGCTTTTCGTGGCCTTCACGCTGACCCGCTGGCTCGCCTGGCGCTGGGTGCGCCTGCGGCGGATCACCCATCTGCCGCGCAGCGTCCGCACTGGCCTGTTCGCCAGCCTGCACCTGCCCTTCATGGCGATCCGCAACTACACCTTTGCCGGCACGGCGGTCATTTCGCTCGCCGTTGCCCTGCTGGTGGCGTTGAACGGCCTCAATCTCGGCATCGACTTCACCGGCGGCGCGCTGCTGCAGGTCCAGAGTCGGCAGGGCGCCGCCGACACAGGAGCGATCGCAGCGCGCCTCGAGGAAGCCAACCTCGGCGACGTCGCCGTCCGTTCGGGCCGTGATCCCGCCACCGCCACGGTCCGCATTCCGCCGCAGGGCGGCGGCGAAAATGCCGAGCAGACCTCCGCATTGGTCGCGCGCGGCGAGCTCGAGTCCGATTTCGACATCCGCCGGGTCGAGGTCGTCGGCCCCTCCGTCTCGGGCGACCTGATTTCGGCTGCGACGGTCGGCATGGCGTTCGCGCTTTTGGCGCTGATCGGCTATATCTGGATCCGTTTCGAGTGGCAGTTCGCGATCGGTGCTGTGATCGCCACCGCCCATGACCTTCTCCTGACCATCGGTCTGTTCGCGGTGACCCGCATGGAGTTCAACATCGGCAGCATCGCGGCGCTGCTGACGATCGTCGGATACTCGCTGAACGACACGATCGTCGTCTACGACCGGATCCGCGAGAATCTGCGGCAGTTCCGTCAGATGCCGCTACCGCTTCTGATCGACGCCTCGATCAGCCAGGCGCTGTCGCGCACCGTGCTGACAGCCGCGACCACGCTGATCGCGCTCCTGGCGCTGGCGATCTTCGGCGGCGAGGCCATCCGCGCCTTCGCGGTGACGATGCTCTTCGGCATTGCCGTGGGCACGTTCTCTTCTATCTATATTGCCGGCCCGGTCCTCATCCTGTTCCGGCTGAGGCCGGATCGCTATCGTCTCAAGGGACGCGGCAGCCCGGCTGCGAAGGCATGAAGATGGCCAAAGGCATAGAGATACGGCAGGCGCATTTCCCGGGCAGGGCCCCGATCGACGCCTATGGCAACGGCGGCTTCCGCTTCGCCGACATGTCGCACCGCGGTTCCGTCCTGTGCCTGCCGTCCGGCATCTACGGCTGGGACAAGGCCGACGCGAGCGACCTGTCGGTGGACGACCTTGCCCGCGTGCTGGCGGAGGCGGAACAGATCGAGGTGCTGCTGGTCGGCACCGGCGCCGAGATCCGTCCGCTTTCGGCGGAATTGCGCGCTGCCCTGCGCGAACGCCAGGTCCGCTCCGACCCGATGTCCACGGGTGCCGCCGTGCGCACCTTCAATGTCTTGCTGGCCGAATCGCGTGCCGTCGCCGCGGCCCTCATCGCGGTCTGACCCACAGCCTTCAGCCAATGCCCAATTCAGCTAATGCCAGTCCGGAAGGTCCGATGCACCCGAAAGAAGCCACGGCAGCAGGGCGCGCACCCGAGGCTGCCGCTGCCGAGATCTATGCCCAATGCCTCGCGGCGTTGCGCGAAACCGATCGCGACCGCTATCTCGCCTGCCTCCTGGCGCCCGCCGAAAAGCGCGGCGCGCTGGCCGCCCTCTATGCCTTCAACGCCGAGATCGCCCGCGTTCGCGACGTGGTGCACGAGCCGCTTCCGGGCGAGATCCGACTGCAATGGTGGCGCGATACGCTCGAGGGCAATGCGGCTGCGGGCGAGGCGGGCGCCAATCCGCTCGCAGCCGGCCTGCTGCGATGCATCGCCGAGCACAGGCTGCCCGTCGCCGTGCTGACGGACATGATCGAGGCGCGGATCTTCGACCTCTATGACGATCCGATGCCGGACCGGGCGGCGCTCGAGGGCTATGCCGGCGAGACTGCATCGGCGCTGATCCAGCTTGCGAGCCTCGTCCTCGATCCGCAAGGGGCTGCGCAATCGGCGACCACGGCCGGCCATGCCGGCGTTGCGCAAGCGATCGCGGGCATGCTGCTGCTTCTGCCGATCCACCGGCGGCGCGGCCAGGTCTATATTCCCGGCGACCTCCTGGCCGCCACCGGCCTGGACGCGGCGGCGCTGATCGCGGGCCGTGACCGCGAGCGGACGTCCCGCGCCGTGGAGGCCTTTGCCGGCCTTGGCCGCGAGCACCTGAAGAAGGCGGAAGCGGCCGGCGGCATCGCTCCGGCAAACCGCGCCGCCTTCCTGCCGGTGGCGCTGGCGCGCCATGTCTTCGCCCGCGCGGAACGGGCCGGCGCCGATGCGCTGGAGCATACGCTCCTGCCGGCGCAGTGGCGGCGGCAATGGTGGATGTGGAAGACGTTGCGCACTGGCCGGTTCTGACGCCGGTCCCGGACTGGACGACGTCTGGCACCGATCGCCTCCCGGCAGCTTGAAGCCGTCGACCGAAGGCACGACCGACCATCGCGTAAAACTGGCGCAAGCTACGCGGTCTAGACAGGGCGGACTCAACGGCCCGCGGAGGACCTGCAATGATATGGACTGTCGTGATCGCCTGCCTTGTCCTGGCGGCCTACGTCTATTTGCGGGCGCAGCGCCGCAGCGATCGGACGAGCGGCGCGGACGACACCGGTCTGGCCATCGTCGAGTTCGGCCGGGTCTTCCCGAACGAGGCGATCCGGGAGGTCATCAGCACCGCCGGCGGCGACGGCGTGTTCCTGCGGCTGCACGACGGCAAGGTCGGCTGCATGCGCGCGCGCGGAACGCGCTTCACCTGCCTTCTGATCGAACCCGGCGGCGTGCTCGTGCACAACAGCCCGAGCGGCAAGGGGCTCGCCATCGAGTTCCATGACAATCCGCGCGAGAACGGAAGCTTCGAGTTCAGCACCAGCGGGGAGGCCGCCGAAGTCTCGCTCTGGCTGCTCGGCAGCCTGCTGCCCGCCGCCGGCATCGAGGAAGCGCCCCGCACGCTTCAGCGCGATAGCTGAGCCCTCATCAGCGGTCCGATGCCAGCCACTGGCGGCAGTCCTCCAGCGCACGCGCCGAGACCGCCTGCTTCTTGGCCAGCGCCTTGTCCTTGCCCCGGAAGCGCTTGACGCCCTCGGGCTTGACGATTGAGCCCGGCGCGAGGTCGGGAAACAGGCCGAAATTGATGTTCATCGGCTGGAAGGAGCGCTTGCCCGGCTCGTCGTCGGACAGGATGTGCCCGCCGGTGATGTGGCTGAGCAAGGCGCCGAAGGCCGTCGTGGCGGGCGGCAGCGCCGGCGTTTCTCCGCGCCGTTCGGCAGCGGCGAACCTGCCGGCGAGAAGACCGATGCTGGCGCTCTCGACATAGCCCTCGCAACCGGTGATCTGCCCGGCGAACCGCAGGCCCGGCCGGCCCTTCAGCGTCAGCGACGGATCGAGCAGGGCAGGCGATTGCAGGTAGGTGTTGCGATGCAGCCCACCGAGCCGCGCGAACTCCGCATTCTCGAGGCCTGGGATCATGCGAAACACGTCGCCCTGCGCGCCGTATTTCAGCTTCGTCTGGAAACCGACCATGTTGTAGAGCGAGCCGAGCGCATTGTCCTGGCGCAGTTGCACGACGGCATAGGCCTTGACGGTCGGATTGTGCGCGTTGGTCAGTCCCATCGGCTTCATCGGGCCATGGCGCAGGGTCTCGCGCCCTCGCTCCGCCATCACCTCGATCGGCAGGCAGCCGTCGAAATAGGGCGTGCCCTCCCATTCCTTGAAACCGGTGGTATCGGCGCCAATGAGCGCATCGACGAAGGCATTGTACTGCGCCTCGTCCATCGGGCAGTTGATATAGTCCTTGCCCGTGCCGCCCGGCCCGACCTTGTCGTAGCGGGACTGGTACCAGCAGATATCCATGTCGATCGAATGGGTGTGCACGATCGGCGCGATGGCGTCGAAGAAGGCGAGCGCGTCGGCGCCGGTGCGCTCCTGGATCGCGGCGGCCAGGTCCGGTGCGGTCAGCGGGCCGGTGGCGATGATCGCCTGGTCCCATTCCTCGGGCGGCAGGCCCCTGATCTCCTCGCGGACCACCGTAATCAGCGGGTGGCTCTCGATCGCGGCGGTCACGGCGGCCGAGAAGCCCTCCCGGTCCACCGCCAGCGCACCGCCGGCCGGAACCTGGTTGGCGTCGGCGGCGCGCATGATCAGCGAGCCGGCAAGCCGCATCTCGGCATGGAGCACGCCGACGGCGTTGCTGGTGGCGTCGTCCGAGCGGAAGGAGTTCGAGCAGACGAGCTCGGCGAGCCCGTCGGTCTTGTGCGCATCCGTCCCGCGCACGCCGCGCATCTCGTGCAGTACGACCGGGATGCCGCGCTCGGCGATCTGCCAGGCAGCTTCGCTGCCGGCAAGTCCGCCGCCGATGATATGGATGGGGGAAGGGGAGGTCTTGTTCGTCATGGGCGGGTGCATATCATGCAGGACCGACGCTTCCAATCGCCGGAATCGAAAACGGCACCGAATGGTGCCGTTCGAAGCGTCTGTCGCGGTTGCTTATCGAAGTCGCGCCCTATCCGGCGCGCCTGCGCTTAGCGGAAGGAACGGGCAGCGATGCCGCGGATGTCGTAGCGGGTCAGGCCGATGTCGGACAGCGTGTGGGTGGAGAGGTTGCCGAGCTCGTTGAGGGTACGGCGGTAGCTGAGCCAGTTCTTGGCAATGCGGATCGGGTTCATGGCAGGTCTCCTGGGTGAGTTTGACGGGACGGCGTCGTCCTCGTTTGTTGAGACCCTTGTACTCCTTCTCCCGGTTATGGTGCAGTGCAAAGAAAATGCAGCTGCTATGCAATTGTGCAATTAGATGGACAAATAGTGTGCATTCCCGCGCAATGCCTGAAAACGAGCACTTACGAAGCGGCAGCGGCGGCCGCATTTCACGGCTGGACGCATGCTGTGTGACGGCTCTTTCGGGCTGCAGAGGCGGAGGGCGTCTCGGATCCCGAGACCACAAAAAGACAAGGCCACAAAAAGAAACGCCCTCCGGATTTCTCCGGAAGGCGTTTGGCCGGACCTGACGGGGTCGGCGTATTACCGGACGGCGTCGCGGGCAACGCGGCGGATGTCCGAGCGGCCGATGCCGAGGTCGTGCAGTTCGCGGTCGCTCATGCGGCCGAGTTCGGTGATGGTCTGACGATACTTGCGCCAGGTGTTGAACGAGCGAGAGATGTTCATGTCCGTTACCCTTCGTGGTGGGGCCGGCATTACCAATCAGCGCCGGCGTTCATCTGATGACCGGAATATACGATGCCGAGGGCCTGCATTACAGAGATAAAGCCGAATGGCAGTTATGCAATATGCGCATGTCAAGCGAAAATCTCATGCAGGGACTGGCTACGAATTGAGCACCAGATTTGTGCTTCGTTCGGATTGCAGCCATGTCGAGGGGAAGGGAAAATACAACGCCCGCCGGGGGAGGAGGTCCGGCGGGCGTCGATCCAGATTGGCAACTTGGGAGGAGGAGTGCTGCCAATCGCATCGGGGCTGGCTGGGAGGAGGAGTGCCGCACCCGATTGATGTTGAACTTATAGCGCCGGTCCTGATCGCGGTGAAGCGCCCATGCTGAATATCACGCATGCAAGAAGCGGATGGCTTGCCCAAACGACGGGCGGCGCGCCTGTGCAGATGCATAATAATTACGCAAAGAGCGCCGACTAGGACGTTGATTTCTTGCGGTATTGCCGTGATGGGACTTGGGAGTTGGTCCGTAAACGCAATAACGCCCGCCAGGGGAGGAGGTCCGGCGGGCGTCATTTGGGATGATTGGCAACTGGGAGGAGGAGTTGTTGCCAATCGTATCGGACAAGCGCTGGGAGGAGGAGTGCGCCGGTCCGAATTCTGTCAGCGGTCTTTCGACTGCCGGGCCTTTTCTGAACCAGGGTTCAGGTGGTTGGCCGCTTCCACTTTTTCAAGAGCCGGTCAGCAGAAGATGTCTGCGCCCTAGTCTCTTTGTTCTCGATCATTCCCGATCCGATGTTCACAATATAGTCCGACAAATCGGTTTTGTGCAGTGCAATATAAGCATGGATGATATGCGCTGCCTGCATGCCCGTCCGATCGATCGCCTGACGTGAGATCCGACGATGATCCGCCCGCATTTGCCCTCTCGGAAACCGCTTTTCAAGGGTAAATGTCGGTCAATCGCGGAAATATCATCAGACAAATGAGATTTTGTGCCATTTCGGCTTTTCACCGTCGCGTCCGCCATGCGTCTTCGCATCTGTTGACAGGGCGGGAATCGGCCATGCGGCAGGCTGGAATGGCGAGTTGCGCGCCATAACCTGCCCGGAATTGGCATGGGACCGACAAAGGCTTGCGTGAATCACATGTGCGGCATCATGCTGCCGGCAGGCAACGGGGAGGATGCGATGTATCGGGCACGCCTGCAGCGGGATCTCGATGGCTGGGCGGCGAAGGGGCTGATCGATCGGGCCACCGTCGGGCGGCTTCTGGCGGAGTTCGACCAGCGCGAAGGCGCGTTCAGCCTGGGGCGGGTGCTGATGGTGATTGCGGCCCTGCTGCTCGCCGGTGCCGTGCTGATGCTCGTTGCCGCCAATTGGGACCTGATCCCGCGGCTCGTGCGGCTGGTCGGCATCGTGGCGCTGATATGGGCGGCCTATCTGCTGGCCGCCTTCTTTCGCCTGCGCGGTTCTAAGGGCCTTTCCGAGGCGTTGCTCGTCGGAGGCGTCGTCAGCTTCGGCGGCGCGATCGCGCTGGTTGGCCAGATGTATCACCTCTCCGGCGATTCGACCGAGGCAGCGCTCGTCTGGTTTGCCGCCGCAGCAGTCACCGCTGCCCTGTTCCGCTCTCCCGCGGCAGTCACCGTCACCGGTTTCCTCGGCTTCGTCGTCTTCTTCGCGGAATGGTCGGAGAGTTTCGGTGCGCGGGACCGTCTGCTGCTCTGGCTGATGCCGGCGATGGCGGCGGTCGTGATCGCGCTCGTGCGCTATACGGATGCGGGGCGGGCCCGTCACCTGGCCTATCTGCTCATGATCGGCTGGGTCGTGATTCTGTATGGCGAGTTCGAGTATCCGGTGACCGCCCTTGCCATCGCCGGGGCCGGCGCGGTCTGCTACCTGCTGGCAGCACTTCCCGCCTCGCCGGCGCGGCAACTGGCGCGCGAAGCGGGTGCTGCGCCCGCCTTCTACGCCTTCCTTCTTCTCCTCGTCGGCCTCGGCATTCTTCATGGAGAGAGCGAGGGTGTCGGCCAACGGCTGCTGCTCGGCGTCGTCACGCTCGCCTCCGCGATCACCGCCGTCGCGCTGTCGGGCCGGGACAACGGCGCGGTGCGCTATCTCGGCTATGCGGTCTTTGCGGCGGAAACACTCTACCTTGCCTCGGAAACGCTGGGGACGATCCTCGGCACGTCGGGCTTCTTTCTCATTTCCGGCCTCGTGGTGGCGGCGATCGCCTGGTTCGTCATTCGCCTGGAGCGGCGGTTCTCGGGCGCAAGCACGTTGTCGGAGGAAAGATGATGAACGGCGAACGTCCTGGAGTTCGGCCCTATGTGGCGGCGATCCTGGCCGCAGTGATCCAGACCGCCATCCTCGGCTACATGGTCGAGAGCCGCGCCTCGATCCTGCGAAGCGGGGCGGAGGTTCGCCTGTTGACCGTCCCTGTGGATCCCCGCGATTTCCTGCGCGGCGACTATGTGGTGCTGAGCTACGGGATCTCCACGATCGACAGGGCGATCCTCACGGGCGATGCGCCGCAATCGGTCGGCCGCCACTCGCTGGCCGTGCGCCTCGAACCCGCGACGGACGGCCTTTGGGCTGCGACCGAAGCCTCCTTCGCCGATCTGCCAGCGAAACCCGGCAGTGTCGTCGTGCGTACGCTGCCGTTCGAATACTATCCCGGCCCCGATGGAGCCGCGTCGGAGCTGATGTCCGTTTCCTACGGCATCGAGCGCTACTATGTGCCGGAGGGCGAGGGCAGGGCGCTGGAAACCGCCCGCAACCGCCAGGGGGTGCAGATCGTTGCGCGCGTCTCGCCTGCGGGCCGGATGCAGATCGGCGAGATCCTCGTCGACGGCGTCCCGGCCTATGGCGAGCCGCTCTACTGACGGGGCGCGCCGGCAGTGCACCAGCGGATGCCACATTTCCCTTTGACCCCCGGGAAACGGGTGATATAGAGACGCGCGCTCGGGAAGCGCGCCGTTTGCGGCGCCGGGTTGACAAGCCGCCACGTGGCTTTCTGAACGCGGGTATGGTGAAATTGGTAGACACGCCAGATTTAGGTTCTGGTGCCGCAAGGCGTGGGAGTTCAAGTCTCTCTACCCGCACCAGAAACCGGAAGGCTGGCACGCTGGCCACGACCGGTGACATGCCGCCCTGCCGGCGGGACCCTCCGAGGTGAGGGCGCGGCACGGGCCTGGAATGGGCGCCTGGAGTTCGATCGATACTTTTCGATGGAACGGAACAGGCGCCGTAGCGCCATTTTGCTTGCCAAAAGGCCACCGATGACAGTAAAGCCACTCCCGGCAAATGGACCCGGAGGGGTGCCCGCCGACAGAGCCGGTTTCCGGCCGGGGCACCGCCAGATCGAAATAAAGGTTTGAACATGCAGGTTATCGAAACGCTCGCTGAAGGGCTGAAGCGCGAACTCAAGGTCGTCATCCCGGCGAAGGACATGGAAGCTCAGATGAACGAGCGCCTGGCCGAAGCAAAGGACCGCGTTCGCATCAACGGGTTCCGTCCGGGCAAGGTACCGGTCGCCCATCTCAAGAAGGTCTACGGCAAGTCGATCATGGCCGATCTCGTCAACGAGATCATCCGCGAGCGTCCGACGACGATTCTCTCCGAGCGCGGCGAGAAGTCGGCGACCCAGCCGGAAGTCGCGATGACCGAGGACGAGGCCGAGGCCGAGAAGATCCTCGCAGCGCAGGCCGATTTCGAGTTCACCCTGTCCTATGAAGTCATCCCGGCCATCGCGCTGAAGGATGTCTCCGGCATCAAGATCACCCGCGAAGTCGTCGACATCGACGACAAGGAAATCGAGGAGCAGATCCTCAAGATCGCCGAGAGCGCCCGTTCCTACGAGACCAAGAAGGGCAAGGCCGCCACCGGCGACCGCGTCACCCTGGATTATCTCGGCAAGGTCGACGGCGAAGCCTTCGACGGCGGCAAGGACGAGGACGCCGAGCTCGTCATCGGCTCGAATCGCTTCATCCCCGGCTTCGAGGACCAGCTCGTCGGCGTCAAGGCCGGTGACGAAAAGGTCATCACCGTGACCTTCCCGGCCGACTATCCGGCCGCTCACCTTGCCGGCAAGGAAGCCGCCTTCGACATCAAGGTCAAGGACGTCGCAGCCCCGGCCGACGTCAAGATCGACGACGAACTCGCCAGCAAGCTCGGCCTCGAATCCGCCGACCGCCTGCGCGAAGTCGTTCGCGGCCAGATCGAGAGCCAGTACGGCTCGGTCACCCGCCAGAAGGTCAAGCGCCAGATCCTCGATCAACTGGACGAGATGTACAAGTTCGACACGCCGCAGCGCCTGGTCGATGCCGAGTTCGAAAACATCTGGCGCCAGGTCAACACCGACCTGCAGCAGGCCGGCAAGACCTTTGCCGACGAGGACACCACCGAAGAGGAAGCCCGCGAGGAGTACCGCAAGCTCGCCGAGCGCCGCGTTCGCCTCGGCCTCGTCCTCTCCGCGATCGGCGAGAAGGCTGGCGTCCAGGTCTCGGACGAGGAAATGCAGCGTTCGCTGTTCGAGCAGCTGCGCCAGTTCCCCGGCCAGGAGAAGGAAATCCTCGACTACTTCCGCAAGACGCCCGGTGCTTCGGCTTCGCTGCGCGCGCCGCTCTTCGAGGAGAAGGTCGTCGATCACCTGCTGACCGAGGTCGCCGTCACCGACAAGACCGTCTCCAAGGAAGAACTGCTGGCTGACGACGAAGCCGAGGAAGGCAAGTCCGAAGGCAAGAAGGCCGCTCCGAAGAAGAAGGCCGCCGCCAAGGCAGACGCTGCCGAAGGCGAAGAGGCCGCTGCTCCGAAGAAGAAGGCTCCGGCCAAGAAGAAGGCTGCGGACGACAGCGCCGAATAATCTTCGATTGTCGATGCGAATTTGAAAGGGCCGCCCCGCAAGGGCGGCCCTTTTCGTTGCGTTGACGTTGTTCCGGCGCCCCCGTTGCAAGGGGCGGCGGTTCGCCTGGCACTCGTCAGTTGGTCTGGGACAGGCAATCCTTCATCGAGGTGGCGAGGCCGCGCATCATGTCGAAATAGAGCGTCGGGCCTGCAGCAAGGGTACCGGCTTCCGGGTCCAGCGTGCCGGCTTTGGCGGCGGTTCCCTCGAGCACGACGTTGACGATCTTCGGCTCGAACTGCGGTTCGGCGAAGACGCAGGCCGCGCCGAGCTCGGCGACCTTGCCGCGGATCTCGGATACGCGTTCGGCGCCCGGCATGGTCTCCGGGCTCACCGTGATCGAGCCGATGACCCGCACGCCGTAGCGATGCTCGAAGTACTGGTAGGCGTCGTGGAAGACGACGAACGGCTTGTCCTTGACCGGGGCGAGCGTGGCGGCGATCTCGGTGTCGAGCGCGTAGATGTTGGCGTCGAGGGCGGCGAGGTTGGCCTTATAGGCCGCGGCATTGTCCGGATCCGCCTTGGCAAGGGCCGCCTCGATCGCCATCGCCATCGCCTTGGCGTTCATCGGGTCGAGCCAGAGATGCGTGTCGAAGCCGCCCTCGTGCGCATGGTCGTGCCCGTGCGCTTTCCCGCCGGCCGCCGCGTGACCGTCTTCGCCGGCATGGTCGTGGTCGGCTTTTGCCTCGTGGTCGTGTCCGCCGCCTTCCGCCTGATGGTCGTGGCCCTCGGCTTCATGGGCGTGCCCCTCCGCCTCATGATCGTGCGTCTCGAACGCGCCGCCTTCGCGGAATTTCAGCTTCTCCAGACCCGGCGCATCCTCCAGTTCGACGATCGTCGCCTTGGTTCCGAGCGCCTCGAGCGGCTTTTCGAGAAAGGCCTCCAGGCCATGCCCGACCCAGAAGATCAGGTCGGCATCCTGGAGTGCCGCAGCATTGGATGGCTTGAGCGCGTAGGTGTGGGGGGATGCCGCGCCGTCGACGATCAGCGCGGGCTCGCCCACGCCCTGCATGATGGCGGCGACGAGCGAATGGATCGGCTTGATCGAGACGACCACGTTCGGTGCGTCGGCCCGTGCGGTGCCCGAGGCCGCAGCGAGCAGGGCGGTGGAAAGGAGGAGGGAGGCAAACTTCATCGTGGAACTCCGCATTGAATCTAAATGTAATGTTATTACATAAGTTGCGTTATGCTATAACGTGTGCCATAGCAAGAGGCAATCGAGGTTTCGGACAATTCTCATGCTGCAGACGAATGCTCCCGACCGGTCGACGCTCGTGTCGCTTTCGGCCGCCGGACTGTACAGGAAGGGGCGCTGGCTTGTGCGCGGCGTCGACTTTTCCATTTCCCGTGGCGAGATCGTCACGCTGATCGGCCCCAACGGCTCGGGAAAGTCCACCACGGCGAAGATGGCGATCGGCGTGACCCGCCCCGACGAGGGCCAGGTGAATCGCATCGCCGGGCTGAAGGTCGGCTACGTGCCGCAGAAGCTTTCGATCGACTGGACCATGCCGCTGACGGTGGACCGGCTGATGACGCTGACCGCGCCGCTGCGTGGACGCGAGATCGACGCCGCGCTGGAGGCGACCGGCATCCGTCATCTCGCCCGCGCCGAGGTGCAGCATCTCTCCGGCGGCGAGTTCCAGCGGGCGCTTCTGGCGCGTGCGATCGCGCGCAAGCCGGACCTGCTGGTGCTGGACGAGCCGGTCCAGGGCGTGGATTTCGCCGGCGAGATCGCGCTCTACGATCTCATCAAGACGATCCGCAATTCCACTGGCTGCGGTATCCTGCTGATTTCCCACGACCTGCACGTGGTCATGGCCGAGACCGACACGGTGATCTGCCTCAACGGCCACGTATGCTGCCGCGGCACGCCCGAGGCCGTCAGCCGCAGCCCCGAATATCAGCGCCTCTTCGGCGCCAGGGCGGGCCAGACGCTCGCGATCTACAACCACCATCACGACCATACCCATCTTGCCGACGGCCGCGTGCTGCATGCCGACGGTTCCGTCACCGACCATTGCCATCCCGACGACGGCCACCATCATGAGGATGGCCTGCCCGTCGGCCGCGCCGGGCCGATGCGGATCGTGCATACGCACGGACCGGACTGCGGCTGCGGAGCGGATCATTCTAGCCCGGCCACGACTGGCGGGGACAACGCGGCGGAGAATCGCGATGCTTGACGATTTCTTCATCCGGGCGCTCCTCGCCGGCATCGGCCTGGCGCTGACCACCGGACCGCTCGGCTGCTTCGTCATCTGGCGGCGCATGGCCTATTTCGGCGACACCATGGCGCATTCGGCCCTGCTCGGCGTGGCGCTGTCGCTGCTGCTCCACATGAACCTGACCATCAGCGTCTTCGCCGTCGCCGCGGTCGTCTCCCTGGCGCTGCTTTTGCTGCAGAAGCGCGGGACGCTGTCGACGGATGCGCTGCTCGGCATTCTCTCGCATGCAACGCTCGCCACCGGCCTCGTTATCGTCTCCTTCATGACCTGGGTGCGCATCGATCTCGTCGGCTTCCTGTTCGGCGACATTCTCGCCGTCACCGAGGCCGACATCAGCCTCGTCTGGGGCGGCGGCATCCTCGTGCTGCTGGCGATGGTCTACCTCTGGCGGCCGCTGATCGCCTCCACCGTCAACCCGGAACTGGCCGCCGCTGAAGGGCTGGAGCCGGAGCGCGCACGGCTCGCTTTCATGCTGCTGATGGCGGTGGTGATCGCGATTTCCATGAAGATCGTCGGCATCCTGCTGATCACCTCGCTCTTGATCATCCCCGCCGCCACGGCGCGGCGGTTCTCCGCAAGCCCGGAGATCATGGCCGTTCTGGCTTCGCTGCTCGGCGCCGTCGCCGTCGCCGGCGGCCTGTTCGGCTCGCTGAAGTTCGATACGCCCTCCGGTCCCTCGATCGTCGTCGCCGCACTGGCGATCTTTCTTGCAAGCCTGCTGCCGCTCGGCAGGCGGGACCACGGCGCCATCGCAAACGCCCATTCCTGAGGAGACAGCCGATGACGGCGCAGCAACTGACCAGGAACCAGGCGCTGGTGCTCGACGCGCTGTCCGCCGCTGAGGCGCCGCTCAGCGCCTACACCATCCTCGACAAGCTGCGCGGCGACGGCTTTCGCGCCCCCTTGCAGGTCTACCGCGCGCTGGAGAAGCTGCAGGATTTCGGCCTCGTGCACCGGCTGGAGAGCATCAACGCATTCGTTGCCTGCGCCCATCCCGACGAGGATTGCTGCTCGCACGGGCTGACCGCCTTCACCATCTGTGAAAGCTGCGGCAAGGTCACCGAGTTCCACGACCACATGATCGAGGAGCGGCTCGCCGCCTTCGCAAGCGACCGCAACTTCCGGCCCGGCAAGACCACGATCGAGATCCGCGGCCACTGCGCGGGCTGCGCCTGAGGACGGCTCCCGGCAGCCGCCACGGGCCTGCAGCGCTGTTCAATCGATCCGGCGCAGTTCCGCCTTGAAGCGTTTCCAGTTGCGGACATAGCTCTCGGCGGATGCCTTCAGTCCCGCGATCGCCGCCTCGTCCAGCGTGCGCACGACCCGGGCCGGCGCGCCGACGATGAGCGAATTGTCGGGGAACACCTTGCCCTCCGTCACCAGCGCATTGGCGCCGACGAGGCAGTTCCTGCCGATCACCGCGCCGTTCAGCACCGTGGCGCCCATGCCGACCAGCGAATTGTCGCCGATCGCGCAGCCGTGGATGATGGCGCCGTGGCCGATCGTGCAGCCTTCGCCGATCATGACCGGCTTGCCGGGGTCGGTGTGGATGACGGTGTTTTCCTGGATGTTCGTGCCGGCGCCGATCGTGATCGGCTCGTTGTCGCCGCGAAGCACCGCGCCGAACCAGATGCCGACGTCCGCGCCGATCTCCACCCGGCCGATCACCTGCGCATTCGGGGCGATCCAGCAGCGGTCGTCGGCGGGAAGGGTCGGAACGCGGTCTCCTAGCGCATAGAGCGGCATGGGCGGGCTCCTCAGACGACCGTAAGGGTCAGCGACGCGACGCCGTCGACGCCGCAGGCGATGCGGTCGCCGCGCTGCACGGATCCGACGCCGGCCGGCGTGCCGGTGAAGATGACGTCGCCGGGGGCGAGCGCAAACAGCTTCGACAGCTCGGCGATGATCTCCGGCACCTTCCAGCTCATCTGCCCGAGATCACCGTCCTGGCGCACCGTGTCGTTGACCGAGAGCCAGATCCGGCCGGAGGCGGGATGTCCCGTCCTCGAGGCCGGCACGACGGCCGACACCGGCGCGGAATGCTCGAACGCCTTGGCGGCCGTCCACGGCTTGCCGGCCTTCTTTGCTAGCGCCTGCAGGTCGCGGCGGGTGAAATCGATGCCGACGCCGTAGCCGAAGACGAGCGACAGCGCATCGGACGGCGCGACGTCGCTGCCGCCGGATTTCAGGAAGATGACCAGCTCGACCTCGTGGTGCACGTCCTGCGACTGCGGCGGGTAGGGGAAGCCGTCGCCGGCGGCCACGAGGTTGTCCGGGTTCTTCTGGAAGAAGAACGGCGACTCGCGATCCGGGTCGCCGCCCATCTCGACCACGTGGTCGGCATAGTTGCGCCCGACGCAATAGACCCGGCGGACGGGGAAGGTGTCGTCGGTGCCGTCGATGGCAAGCAGCACCGGTTCGGGGGCAGGGAAGGCGAGCGGCATGGCGTTCTCTTTTCGATTCTGTCGACGCAGTCTACCATCGCGGGGCGATGCGGGAACAAGTGGCAGGGCGGCGAGGGTGGCATTTTCGCCCACCTTGCGCTATGAGCGCGGCGAAACCATCTTTTCCGGCAGGGCGGCGTCCGGTGCGCGATTGTGCACGGCCGCCTCGGCATTGGCAACGACATCCACAGGGACCGACCATGTACCAGAAGGCACTCAAGACGGGGACCAAGATCTTCGCCACGGCGCCGATGATCGACTGGTCGGATCGCCATTACCGCTTTTTCGCCCGCCAGTTGACGAGGAACGCCGTCCTCTACACCGAAATGATCGTTGCCGACGCGATCCTGCGCGGCAACCGCGACAGGCTGCTCGGCTTCGATGCGGTCGAGCATCCGCTGGCGCTGCAACTCGGCGGCAACGATCCGGCGAAGCTCGCCGAGGCCGCGCGGATCGGCGCCGAGTTCGGCTATGACGAGATCAACATGAACGTCGGCTGCCCCTCCGACCGCGTGCAGTCCGGCACCTTCGGCGCCTGCCTGATGCAGGAGCCGCAGCTGGTGGCCGACTGCGTCGCGGCGATGAAGGCGGCCGTGGCGGTTCCGGTGACGGTGAAGTGCCGCATCGGCGTCGACGACCAGGACCCGGAACTGGCGCTGCGTGACCTCGTCGCCCGCGTGAAGGCGGCCGGTGTGGATGCGGTCTGGGTGCATGCGCGAAAAGCCTGGCTGCAGGGCCTGAGCCCGAAGGAAAACCGCGACATCCCACCGCTCGACTATGGCCTGGTGCGGCGGCTGAAGGCGGAAAACCCCGATCTTTTCATCGGCCTGAACGGCGGCCTTCATGCGCTGGATCAGGCGATCGCCGAGATCGGCCGGCCGGGCGAAGAGCTGGACGGCGCCATGCTCGGCCGTGCCGCCTACCAGGACAGCGGATTGCTGGCGGCGGTGGATGCGGCCTTTGCGCATCCCGCGGAACTTGCCACGAGCGCCGAGGCTGCCGTCCCCCTCATCCGGCCCTTCGGGCCACCTTCTCCCCGCGGGGGAGAAGAGGATGCCATGCGCGATGCGGCAGAGTGGGCCGGCGTGCGCGACGCGATGATGGACTATGCGGCGGGCGTGATGGCGCGGGGCGGTCGGCTGAACCATGTCACCCGCCACATGGTAGGCCTGTTCCAGGGCTATCCGGGCGCGCGCCGCTATCGCCAGATCCTCTCCACTGATGCGACCCGGCCGGGCGCCGGGCCGGAGGTGATCGCAGCCGCCTTCGCCGCCGTGCTGGAATCCTCGACCCCGAGACAGGCGGCGGAATAGGTCGCACAGGCCAGGGGTCGGCCCCATGGCCGGCCCCGGGGTCAGAGGATGAAGTCCGACTTGCTCATCGTCAGGCTCAGGTCAAGGACGATCGAGAAGTCGGCCTTTCCATCACCATTGACGTCGCCATAGACATAGATGTCGCCGTTCTTCTTTTTATTGCGCAATTCGCCGGCGGTCTTTGTGAATGTCTTGGTGCCGATGAAATCGAACGCCTGGTTGCCGCTGGCCTTGGTGTTCGCGTCGATCGCGGAAATGTCGATCTTGTCCTTTTGCGACTTGCTGAAGTCATGGATCGTATCGCGCCCGAATGCAGCAACCGTCGAATCCTTGACGGAACGGAAGAAGAAGGTGTCGGCGCCGGATCCACCGTACAGCTTGTCGGCGCCCAGCCCGCCCTCGATTCGGTCGTTTCCGGCGCCGCCCTTGAGAATATTGTTGCCGCTGTCGCCGGCGAGCGTGTCGTTGCCCCGTCCGCCGACGGCATTCTCGAAGTTCCTGATCAGGAAGTTGCCCTGGCTGGACGTGACCGTATGGGGGCCGGAGAGGGAGACCGACAGCTTCGCCGAGAGGGCGGAGAAGTCGATCGTGTCGGAATCCTTGAAGGCCGAGCTCGAGACGCGGGAGCCGCCGTCGATGACGACGGTCATGGTCGGGTCGTCGAGCCGGCTGAGCCTGATCGTGTCCGCGTCGCGACCGAGGCTGACATAGCCGGCTCCGCCGCTGCCGAGGGTGACGGTATCGTTGCCCCGGTCCGCGTCGATCGTGCCGACCCAGCCTTTGCCGGTCTTGACGGTGTCGTTGCCATGGCCGGCCAGAATGCTGTCCACATCCCCGGCGACAGTGATCGTGTCACGGCCCTTGCCGGCGAAGACGACGCCTGAGCCGCCCTTTCCGACCGTGACGGAATTGTTGCCGTGTCCGACGTTGATGGTTTCGACGAAGCCGTTGCCGGTGGTCACGCTGTCATTGCCGCCTCCGAGGAGCATGGCGCCGACGTGGGTCGAGCCGACGGTGATCTTGTCGTTGCCGTTGCCGCCTGTGATGACGTCCACGATCGTATTGTTGAGCTTGACCGTGTTGTCGCCCGCACTGCTGAGGGAAATATGCTCGATATGTCTTCCGCTGCCGGAGGTGGAATCGTTGATGACCGCCTTCGTGTTGCCCGCAGCGCGCAGTACCGCGACACCCCAGTCCGAGCCGGAGAGCGTGAAGGTCGCAGTGCGCGCGGTTGCGCCCCACGGCACCCAGATGTCGACCATCAGGAGGTGGCGATCGGCGCTCCAGGAATAGGTGTCGCTTCCGGCGGCAACGCTCGACGCGCCGTTCAGGTTGATGCTGATGTTGGATGATATCTGCCCCATATGCCTGCCTTTTCAACTGTGGAACCGCGGGCGCCGGCTTGCCGGTGCCATGTTAAGCGGGTTCGAGGCTACGCGGACATCGATGACGGATAATCCCCCGATCGGGGGATGTCCTGTCGGCCCGGGTGTGGTTGGGGAACCCGGTTGCGAATCATCGGCTGGCCGCCGCCGCCCTCAGTTGGGGCGAAGGATGCCGGTGGCGAGCCGGACGATGTCTCCCTGGCTGCCCGTCCCGGTCTTGGCGAAGATCGACTTCAGCTGGGAGCGGACCGTTTCCCGCTTGATGCCCGAGGCAAGGGCGATTTCCGTCAGGCTCTGGCCGGCGACGATCCCGGCGAACACGCGCGTCTCGGCGGGGGAAAGCCCCTGCGCGGCCGCAAGCGCCAGCAGATGCGACTTGACGTTGCCCTGCGGGTCGCCGACGAGGATAGCGATGGTCGTCCCGGCGAAGAATTCCGTGGCCCGGTCGCCGCCGACGCGGATCAGCCGCACGCCCGTCTGCGGGTCGTCCAGGATCCTGGTGGCCTGCCCGAAATATCCGTGCTGCAGCATGGTCTGCAACGAAGCCTGCAGCTCGGAACTGCTGAACCGGATACGCCCCATCGCGTCGAGGCCGACGGGGTCCCCGATGGCGAGCACCTGTTCGCCCGCGACCGATGTCTTCACCACCCGGAGATCGTCGTTGACGACGATCAGGCCCAGCCTGCTGGCGTTGCCGATGCCTTCCCCGAGGTCCAGCCCGGCAGCGTGGGCGTCACCGGAGCGGTAGTAGCGGAAGACGCGTTTCAGGTGCGGCGCGATCCGCGTGAGGACGTGGGCGCGTTCGAGGTTCCGGTCGACATCCCGGTCGTCGGTCAGCGTACTCAGCAGGAAATAGCAGCCCCTGTCCCTGTGGAGCGTGAGGCCGACGCCGGTCTCGAGGCCGTTCCGGTGAACGTAGTCGTTGTAGTATTCGCTCCGGTTGAACACCTCGCGCGGAACGATCTCCTCGCCGATGATGCCGCGGCCGACAGGGGTGGCGGCGACCTTTTTCATCCAGGGATTGAGGTTGCTGTAGTAGCCCTCGTAGTCCTGCAGCGCCTTCTCCCGGCCTTCCGAGCCGGACACATAGGCGACGGCGCCGGCCCTGGCGCGCAGGTCGTGAAAGAACAGCGTCGACAGCGCGCCGGGCGTGAAGCCGTTCAGCCTGTCGAGAAAGTCCTGCCAGCCGGTCTCTCCCAGAAGGGCCGCGTAGATCGCCGCCGTCAGCTCGTCCGCCCGTTCGTCCGCGCTCCTCAAACGTCTTCCCCTGCCTGAACCCTGCCTCGCCCGCAAATGCCGATCGATCCGGATGCGCACGGACCGACCCCAGATTGCAATGGGCGGCGCGGCGGGTCAAGCGCGGGGCAGGGCAGGGCTGCGGGACGGCTGCGGCAGTCGTTTGTCGCAAGCCCCCCTCTGGCCTGCCGGCCATCTCCCCCCACAAGGGGGAGAGGACCCGCCGCACCCTTCTGCCCGGAGGGAATTCCCGCGGAGCAAGCCCGGTCCGCGCCGCGGGGGAGCCGGTGCGCGCATTCCGGCTTCACCGGCCTGCCGGGCCGAAACGCGGGGCGGGAATCTCGCCCGTCACCTCCGGCGCGATCCGCTTGGCGCTGATGTAGCGCAGGAAGTCGCGGAGACGGGCAGGTCCCGGCCCCCATAGGGCGGGGCCGTCACGCCGTCGCGGGCGCGGCACCAGGCGCGGATACGCGCCTGCAGCGGGCTGCCGCACGGCAGCATGGCGCGGACGACCGCCACCGCCGCGTCCTGCAGCGCTTCGTGCAGGGCGCGGAGTTTCTGTTGTTCGAAGATGGACAGATGCGCTTCGCTCAACCATTTCTAAGAAGCTATACAAGGCGCTTTATGTCTGAATTGGTAGACCTTCGGCGTGATAACCTCAAGCTTGGTATGACGCGAAGAGCGCCGAGCCTTATCTCCCCGGCCGCCCCGTCTTTCCCTTGCCCTTCGCCTTCCGCTTCTCCTCGCTCGCGTCCTCGTAGCTCCCGACGCCGATCTTGCTGCGGATGACGGGTTTGGGGGAGGGACCCCCCTCTGCCCTGCCGGGCATCTCCCCCTCAGGGGGGGAGATCGGGTTGCGGTGCTCCGGCTGGCCTTCGGGCAGGGGCGAGGCGCGCTTCTTCGTGCTCTTCGCGGCTTCGGGTTTTTCCGGCAGGTGACCGGTGACCGGCTTTTCGGTGCGGCCGACGGTCATTTCGTCCAGGCTGTTTCTTCTGAAATAGCTTGTTCCCTGTGGTGCGGTTTCGCTGTCCGGGTCGGCGTCGTCTCCCAAGGCATCCGCGCCGGTGTTCTTGCGGGACAGCGGCCTGACCATGTCGGTGCCTGGGCCCATGTCGTCGAGCGAGGGCTTGGCGAAGTAGGAGCCCGATCTCCCCCCTTGAGGGGGAGATGCCCCGGCAGGGGCAGAGGGGGGTAATTCGCCGGCGGCTTTGGAGGGGGCACCCCCCTCTGTCCTGCCGGACATCTCCCCCTCAGAGGGGGAGATCGGCATGGGGCTGGCATCCGGCGATGAGGAGGCTTTTCCCTCTCCAGTCCTTCCGGCTTTCCCCTCCCCAACCCTCCCCACAAGGGGGGGGGAGCCGGCAGCGGTTGCGGCGCTCTTACCACTCTTACGCCCGCCCTCCAGGCTCCTGGCTTCTTCCCTGGCCATCGGGTCGTCCATGACGGCGAGTTCGGCGGCTTTGAGGCGCTTGATCTCGTCGCGGATGCGGGCGGCCTTTTCGAAGTCGAGGTCGGCGGCGGCGTCGCGCATGGATTTTTCCAGCGCGTTGAGATGGGTCTGCAGGTTGTTGCCGACGAGGTGGCCGCCATCGGCAAAACCCTTGCCGCCGGCACCGGAGATATCGGCGCGGACGTGGTCGCGCTCGTAGACCGAATCGAGGATGTCGGAGATCTTCGCCTTGACCGATTCCGGCGTGATGCCATGCTCGGCGTTGTAGGCCACCTGTTTCTCGCGGCGGCGGCTGGTCTCGTCCATCGCCCGCTGCATCGAGCCGGTGACGGTGTCGGCGTAGAGGATGACCTTGCCGTCGACGTTGCGCGCCGCGCGACCGATCGTCTGCACGAGCGATGTCTCCGAGCGCAGGAAACCTTCCTTGTCGGCGTCGAGGATGGCGACGAAGCCGCACTCGGGGATGTCGAGACCCTCGCGCAGAAGGTTGATGCCGACGAGGACGTCGAAGGCGCCGAGGCGCAGGTCGCGGATGATCTCGATGCGCTCCAGCGTGTCGATGTCGGAGTGCATGTAGCGCACGCGCACGCCCTGCTCGTGCAGGTATTCGGTCAGGTCCTCGGCCATGCGCTTGGTCAAGACCGTGACGAGGGTGCGGTAGCCGGCCTGCGCGGTTTCGCGGATCTCGCCGAGCACGTCGTCGACCTGGGTCTTGGCCGAGCGGACCTCGACCGGCGGGTCGATCAGGCCGGTCGGGCGGATCACCTGCTCGGCGAAGACGCCGCCGGCCTGCTCCATCTCCCAGCCGCCGGGCGTGGCGGAGACGGCGATCGTGTCGGGGCGCATCGCGTCCCATTCCTCGAAGCGAAGCGGGCGGTTGTCCATGCAGGAGGGCAGGCGGAAGCCGTATTCGGCCAGCGTCGCCTTGCGGCGGAAGTCGCCGCGGTACATGCCGCCGATCTGTGGGATGGTGACGTGGCTCTCGTCGATGAAGATCAGCGCGTCGTCGGGAATGTATTCGAACAGCGTCGGCGGCGGCTCGCCCGGCTTGCGGCCGGTGAGGTAGCGCGAATAGTTCTCGATGCCGGCGCAGGCGCCGGTCGCCTCCATCATTTCCAGGTCGTAGCGGGTGCGCTGTTCCAGCCGCTGCGCTTCCAGCAGGCGGCCGGCCTTCTCCAACTCCGTCAGGCGGAGCTTCAACTCCTCCTTGATCGACTTGATCGCGGCGTTAAGGGTGGGGCGCGGGGTGACGTAGTGCGAATTGGCGTAGATCTTGACCGACTTCAGGTCGCCGGTCTTGGCGCCGGTCAGCGGGTCGAACTCGGTGATCGCGTCGATCTCGTCGCCGAACATGGAGATGCGCCAGGCGGCATCCTCCAGGTGGGCTGGGAAGATTTCGATCGTGTCGCCGCGGACACGGAACGAGCCGCGGACGAAGTTGATGTCCTGCCGCTTGTACTGCTGGGCGACGAGGTCGGCGAGCAACTGGCGCTGGTCGAGCCGGTCGCCGACGCTCATCTGGAAGGTCATCGCGGTATAGGTCTCGACCGAGCCGATACCGTAGATGCAGGAGACCGAGGCGACGATGATGCAGTCGTCGCGCTCGAGGATCGCGCGCGTGGCGGCGTGGCGCATGCGGTCGATCTGCTCGTTGATCGACGAATCCTTCTCGATGAAGGTATCCGAGCGCGGCACGTAGGCCTCGGGCTGGTAGTAATCGTAGTAGGAGACGAAATACTCGACCGCGTTGTCGGGAAAGAAGTTCTTGAACTCCGAATAGAGCTGGGCTGCCAGCGTCTTGTTCGGCGCCAGGATGAGGGCCGGGCGCTGCGTCGCCTCGATCACCTTGGCCATGGTGAAGGTCTTGCCCGAGCCGGTGACGCCGAGTAGCACCTGGCTGCGCTCGCCGCCTTCGAGGCCCTCGACGAGGTCCCTGATCGCGGTCGGCTGGTCGCCCGCCGGCTCGTAGTCCGACACCATGCGGATCTCGATGCCGCCCTCGGACTTGTCCGGCCGGGGCGGGCGGTGCGGCGTCCAGATCTCGCCGTTCTTGTGTAGCGGATTGCCCGATTCGATCAGCCTGGCCAACGCATCGACGGTGGCGGTGACGGCGGTGCCGGCGTTCAGCGAGGACACGTCCTCCAGCGCCACGTCGAGACCCGCGACCGGATTGAGACCGGCGGCGGCGCGTGTCCTGGGATCGGACGAGGCGCCGATGGAGACGCCGCGGGAAGTCTTCTGGGCGCTCACGCCGTCGGCGCCTTGCCTGCGGCCGCCGGTGGATTTCTCCAGCGCCACCTTCTCCGCATGCTGTCGGGCGGCGTTCTCCACCTTCTTGCGGTGCTTGCCGGCCTTGGACGCGATTTCGCGCTGCGATTCCACACCCGACGCCTCGGCGTCAGCCTCCAACTGCTTCACCCAGTCGGCGACGCTGCCGGACATGGGGATGCCCTCGAAGTCCGACTGTGGGGCTTCCTCGAAGCCGGGCTTGGAGGGGGCGGGTTTCTTCGGTGATCTGGCCATGGTCCGGAATATGGAGAGAGTCCGGCGGAAAGGGAAGGGGGAGAGAGTACAAAAGGGAAACGGATCAGACGTCGCGCCGGCGCAAATCGCCATCAAGCCGCCATGCTTCTGTCGTTTCGCTGAGGCGCTGCGAACAGCTTTCGCCCGCCGTGCGCGAATCGTCTATGACTTGCACAATCCCCTCAGGAACCGGAACCGTCCATGCCCTTCGCCCTCAACCCCGCGGCCGTCTGGCCGATCGTGCTGCTCTGCCTTTCCAACGTGTTCATGACCTTTGCCTGGTACGGCCATCTCAAGGTCAAGGCAGCGCCGCTTTATCTGGTCATCCTGGCGAGCTGGGCGATCGCCTTCTTCGAATACTGCCTCGCCGTCCCCGCCAACCGTATCGGCCACCAGGTCTATTCGGCCGCACAGCTGAAGACGATCCAGGAGGTGATCACGCTGGTCATCTTCGCCGGCTTCTCGGTGTTCTTCCTCAAGGAGAGCCTGACCTGGAACCACCTGGTCGGCTTCGCCCTGATCGCCGCCGGCGCCGCCTTCGTCTTCAAGGGGTGAGGGCGCGGCCGATAAAAAAGCCGCAATCTCCGGACAGCGTGCATGGACAGGAATGGCTTCATGACGAACTCCATCGGCACCATCGCCGCGCATCGTTTCGGCACCGGTCCGCGCCCGGGCGAGCTGCCCGCCGGCACGGTCGATGCCCTGCTCGCGCAGGTGACGCGTGGCGTGGCTGAAACCTGTCCCTTTCCCTACGACGGCATTTCTGGTCGCCGCGCCAGCTTCCCCGCATTCCGGTCGCTGTATCAGAGCTATCGGGAGCAGCGCGAGAACGGTACCGTGCGCAAGGTGGGCGACCGCCTCGTCAACCCGTTCCAGATCGCGCTAAACACGGCCTTGCTCCGCGACCAGCACCTGAAGATCAGCCATGCGGTGCAGTCGCCGAACGGATTTTTCGAGCGGCTCGCCGCCTTCTGGTGCGACCACTTCGCCGTCAACGTCGGCAAGTCGTCCAGCATACGCATCCTCGTCGGCCTGTACGAGGCCGAGGCATTGCGGCCGAACCTGGCCGGCCGGTTCGCGTCGTTGCTACAGGCGGCGATCCTGCATTCGGCGATGCTCGCCTATCTCGACCAGCCGAAATCGGTCGGCCCCAATTCGCCGGTCGGGCGGAAGCGGGGGCGGGGGCTCAACGAGAACCTCGCCCGCGAACTGATCGAACTGCACACGCTCGGCGCTGACGGCGGCTATACGCAGGACGACGTCCGGGCGGCCGCATACGTGCTGACCGGGCTGGATCATGACGGCGGCGCGTTCGAGACGGTCTATCGCGTCGCCTGGGCGGAGCCAGGCATCCACCGCGTCCTCGGCCGCGACTATGGCGGCCCGAAGCGGAGCCTCGCCGACGTCGAGGCGCTCTTGGCCGATCTCGCCGCGCAGGAAGCGACGCGCCGGCACATCTGCCGCAAGCTGGTGGTGCATTTCATCGCCGACGAGCCGCCGCCCGAGATTGTCGACGCCATGGTGGCGGCATGGTCGCGCACCGACGGCGAGTTGATCGAGGTCTACCGCGCGATGCTGGAGCATCCGCGCAGTTGGGAACAGGACGGGCAGAAGGCCCGCCAGCCGTTCGACTTCGTGGTGGCCGGCCTGCGCGCGCTGGACGTGCCGGCGGAGGCGCTGGCTCCGCCTGCCGTGACGCCGAGGCGGCCCGAGCGGGCGGCGATGGCGATGCCGCAGGATGGGACGCCCGAAATGTCCATGATGGCGGCGGACGAAGCGGGAACGGAGGATGCGGCCGTCGAGATGTCGGCCGGCGGCGCCAACGCGGCGACAGTCACCGTCCTGGCCGCACCGACTGCCGACGGACGGGTGCCGATCCGCGCCAATCCGCTTTCCGTCGGCGCGCTGCAGCGGCTCGGCCAGCCGCTCTGGCGCCCGCCGAGCCCTGCCGGCTGGGACGAGGAGCTTTCCGTCTGGATCACGGCCGCGCAGCTGACGCAGCGGATCGACTGGGCGCGCGACCTCGTGGCGCGCTTCGGCGACGATCGCGATCCGCGCCGGTTCGTAAAGGCCGTGCTGGGCGATGCCGCCCGCGACGATACCATCCAGGTCGTGTCGCAGGCGTCGAGCCGGGAGGCGGGACTGGTGCTCACGCTGGCCTCGCCGGAATTCAACAGGCGCTAGGGGCCATCCGAGAACCCGGCGCGACTAGGATTTAAGAGGGCATACGCGTCCGGCGATTGCTGCCGGGCGAGATGCCGAGGAGACCGAGCGATGACGAACGAAATCAGCCGGCGCACCCTGCTCGGCGCAGCCTGCTGCCTGGCCGCCTCGCCGGTGGTGACGCCGGTGAGCTTCGCCGCGGTCCCCGGCGACAACCGGCTTGTGACGATCGTGCTGCGCGGCGCCATGGACGGGCTTGCGCTGGTGCAGCCTTACGGTGATCCGGCGCTGCCGCTTCTGAGGCCCAAGCTCGCACTGGCGCCGGAGCAGGGACTGCTGGACCTCGACGGCTTTTTCGGCCTGAATCCGTTGGCCGAGGCGCTGATACCACTGTGGCGGTCGCGCGAACTCGGCTTCGTGCATGCGATTTCGACGCCATACCGGTCCGGGCGCAGCCATTTCGACGGTCAGGACATGCTTGAAAGCGGCGGTGCGGCCCTGAACGACGAGCGCACGGGATGGCTCAACCGCGCCATCGCCAGCATCCCCCGCAGTGCCGAGCGCAAGGCGATCGACGTCACCACGACGTCCGAACTCATCCTGTCGGGCCCCAACCCGGTCGACGTCTGGTCGACCCGCGCCGATCTCGACATGGCCGAGGACGAGCAGATGGCGTTCGTGCGGCTCTATCGCAACGATCCCGTCTTCGCCGCGGCGATGGGCGACGCCATGGACACGGACATGTTTTCCGACCGCATCTACGGCGACGAACGGCGGAACGCGGGCGTCGCCGCGGTCGCAAGACTCGCCGCCGGCATGCTGTCCGGCGAGCACCGCATTGCGAGCTTCACCATCAACGGCTGGGACACCCATGTTGGCCAGGAGCGCACCTTCAAGCGGCCGGTCACCGATCTCTGCACCGCGATCCTGACGCTGAAGGCCAACCTGTCGCCGCAGGTCTGGCGGAAGACGGCGATCCTGGCGATCACCGAATTCGGCCGCACGGCGCGGGAGAACGGCTCCGGCGGGACCGACCACGGCACCGGCGGCCTGGCGATCATCGCCGGCGGCGCGGTGGCGGGCGGCAGGGTCTACGGAACGTGGCCCGGGCTTGCCGAAACGGCGCTGCTGGACGACCGGGACCTGATGCCGACCACGGACCTGCGCCAGCTGGCCGCCGCCATGCTCTACCGGCAGTTCGACGTCTCAGTCAGCGCCATCGACAATGCGATCTTTCCGGGATTGTCGTTCGACCGCAGCGCCGGCTACCTGCGCGCCTGAGCACAATCAGTCGATGATGTCGAAGGCCCGGAAGATCCAGCTCAGCTGGTAGAGCAGGCCAAGCGAGACGAAGGTGGCATGGAAGCGTCTGCTGGCGGTGAACGCCGCGATACCGCAGAGGACGATGTAGACGACGTTCCGCACAGGATACTCGTAGCCGAAGGATTCGAAATACGGCCGCCCCTTGATGGCCGTATCGGCGAGGTCGACCGCATAGGCCAGCGCCAGGAAGCCAAAGAACCAGCCCTTGCGCGACATGAAGTAGTCCTCGTAGCCGCTATACTCCTCCATCGACACGGGAAAGAGCAGCACGCAGAGGAAGAAGAACAGGCAGGCGAAGCCTATCAGGAACAGGTAGACGCCGAAATCGAGGAAGGTCAGCGCCTGCAGCCGGAATTCCCACCACCAGAAATGCAGCAGGAACAGCAGCATCGACAGCACCCAGCCGAGATGGACCCAGTAGACGCGCGTCTTTCCGGGATGCTGGACGAAGGAGGCGAGGCCGGTGAGAAGCCGGGCGAGCGACAGGCTGACGACCATGCCGATGACGATCCGCACATGGGTGAAGAGGGCCGGATCGGGGGCTGTGTGCTCCATCGGAATTTTCCCGGTCGTGGCTGATCGCACGGATCCGCCGGTTCATCCTTGTGACCGATTCGGCCGGTTCAGGCGGGCGCAGGATGGCAGGTGGATGCCGGCAGGTCCATGGTCGAGCGGGCGTTCACCTGGGCAATCGCCTATGGCAAGTCCCCCTCTGGCCTGCCGGCCATCTCCCCCACAAGGGGGGAGAGGACCCGCCGCATCCGTCTGCCCCAAGTGAATTTCAGCGGCGCGGCCCGGTTAAGCCATCCCCCTCGTGGGGAGGGTGGGGAGGGGCTTTTTCATATGCGATTGCCCTGGGGCGATCACTCTGCCGGAACGGCCGTCGGGTGGCCGTCGCGGTCGAGGGCGACCATGACGAAGGTTGCGCCCGTGACCTTGTCGAGACGTCCGGTCAGGTAGCGGCGCGCCCAGGCTTCCACCAGCAAGGTGATCGAGGTGCGGCCGACGGCGACGATCTCGGTATAGACGTTGATGGTGTCGCCGATCTTGACCGGCAGTTCGAATGCCATCTCGCGCACCGCGCGGGTGACGACGCGGCCATGCGCGCGCTCGGCGGCGCGGATGCCGGCTGCAAGGTCCATCTGCGCCATGACCCAGCCGCCGAAGATGTCGCCGGCGGCATTGGCGTCGGCGGGCATCGCCAGCGTTCGGAGCGTCAGCTGCCCCAGAGGTGAAGCGTTCTCGGTCATGAATCGATACTCCGTGCACGCATCCGATTTAGACCAAAGGCGCTCCAAGAAACAGTGCGCAACGCCGCCATGCATGTTTTGCGTTAAGATGCGGGCCGGCGAAGAGCATAAAAGCCAGGAAAATTGGTACATCGTAATTTAGTCGAATTTAACCTATCGCGACAAAGATCGGCGCCCGGGCCGGCAACGCCATTTGCCGGATTTGAGGGGGATCATTGTGAGCAAGTTGAAGATATCCGCCAGACTGTATCTGCTCGTGGGGCTGGCGCTCGCCGTCTTTTCGGCCGTTTCGGTCTACGCGCTGTTTCACTATCAGGACGCGATGGTCGTCGAGCGCAAGTCGAAGCTGCGCGCGTTGGACCAGAACATGGTGAAGCTGTTCGAATTCTATCACGGCCAGGAGGCGTCGGGGGCGCTGACGCGGGAGGAGGCGCAGGCGCGCGCCAAGGACGCCGTCCGGGCGTTGCGCTACGAGGATAGCGGCTACTTCTGGATCAACGACCTCGATGCCCGCATCGTCATGCATCCGAT
The DNA here is from genome assembly GCF_014196765.1 of Mycoplana azooxidifex. Lineage (GTDB taxonomy): Bacteria > Pseudomonadota > Alphaproteobacteria > Rhizobiales > Rhizobiaceae > Mycoplana > Mycoplana azooxidifex. The sequence goes on along the minus strand of NZ_JACIEE010000006.1, from coordinate 62,114 downwards.
CAAGCCGGAACTCGACGATACCGATCAGTCCGGGATGAAGGATCCGACCGGAAAGTTCATCTTCCGCGAGTTCGCCGACGTGGCGAAGGCGAAGGGCGAGGGCTTCGTCGACTACTACTGGCCGAAGCCCGGCGCGGAAGAGCCGGTCTTGAAATATTCGCATGTCGCGGGCTTCGCGCCCTGGGGCTGGGTTGTCGGCACGGGCGTCTATGCCGACGACCTGTCGGCCATGTTCCGGCGCAACGCGGTCTCCATGGTGGGCTGGCTGGGCCTTGGTGCGGTGGCGATCGTCCTTGTCGCCTTTGCGATCGTTCGCAGCGTCGTAGGCCCGATCGGCCGGCTGAAGACCGCCATGCAGGCGATCGCGCAGGAGGACGTCTCCGGCGATGTGCCGGGGACGGAACGGCGCGACGAGGTGGGCGACATGGCCCGGGTCGTGTCGGTGCTGCGCGACAGCGTGCGCGAGCGCGCCGAGATGCGCATTCGCGAAGGCGAGCAGCAGCGACGCACCAATGCCGAGCGCAGCGAGGGCGAGCGCCGCCAGCGCGCGATCAGCCAGTCGCAGGTCGACGCGATGGACACGGTCGGCACGGCGCTCGAGCGGCTGGCCCGCGGCGACCTTTCCGCACAGATCGATGCGATCGCGCCGGAATATGCCAAGCTGCGCGAGGACTTCAACCAGGCGGCGCAGGCGCTGAACGGCGTCATCGGCGCGATCGCCCATTCGACCGACGTGGTGCACGGCAATGCCGGCGGCATCGCCGTCGCGGCCAACAACCTGTCGCAGCGTACCGAGCAGCAGGCAGCCTCCCTGGAGGAGACGGCCGCGGCGCTCGACGAGATCACCGCCGCCGTCCGCAGCGCATCGGACCGCGCCATGGAGGCGAGCCGCATGGTCGGGCAGACCAAGGAAAGCGCGGGCCGCTCCGGCGCCATCGTGCGCGAGGCGGTTGCGGCGATGGGGCGGATCGAGGATGCCTCCAACCGCATCAGCCAGATCATCGGCGTGATCGACGAGATCGCCTTCCAGACGAACCTGCTGGCGCTCAATGCCGGCGTCGAGGCGGCGCGCGCGGGCGAGGCCGGCAGGGGCTTTGCCGTCGTGGCCCAGGAGGTGCGCGAGCTGGCGCAGCGCTCGGCCAATGCGGCCAAGGAGATCAAGGGCCTGATCGGCAATTCGGCCACCGAGGTCGGCAACGGCGTGGCGCTGGTGCGCTCCACCGGCGAGGCGCTGGCCGAAATCGAGCAGCTGGTTCACCAGGTCAACGACCAGGTGCAGTTGATCGCCACGGCCGCCCGCGAGCAGTCGGTCGGGCTGGCGGAGGTCAATACCGCCGTCAACCAGATGGACCAGATGACCCAGCAGAATGCCGCGATGGTCGAGGAGACGAGCGCCGCCGGCCAGACGCTGTCGCAGGAAAGCGAGGAACTGCGGGCGCTGCTGCAGCGCTTCCGCCTCGCCGCACAGTCGGCGACAACGCGCGCCCGCGCCGCCTGAGGCAGGCGAAAGGCAACTGCGGATCCAATCGGCCCCGGCGTGACGCGCCGGGGTCGTCTGACTTCTGACGAAGCCTTGTTCCGGGCGTCCATGTCTTCGAACAGGCCAGCAACGGGGGGCGTCATGCCGGACTAGATCCGGCATCCAGCACGCTCAAGTCCTTGAGCGAAAAAGGTTCTTTTGCACCACAGACGCGGCGCTGCTGGACCCCGGATCAAGTCCGGGGTGACGGAAGAAAGGGAGCTCCTACCAAGGGCGAGTTTGTCAACGAACTGTTGGCCCCGGCGTCACCCGCCGGGACCGCTTCGTCTTCCCCAGCCGGTCACGATGGCGAGCGTGTGCGATCGCGCGGAGCGGCCGGAAACCCTTCGTTTACCCTGTGGGCCTAAAATTTCGTTGTTTTGCAGGGCGCTGGCCCGGCGCGGGCGCCGTCGCCCGGATTCGTCCCGAATGCGGACACTTGGGGGCGGCAGCATGCCGGGACCTGGAAGCTTGCGGATCGGTCGTGCGGGCACAGGCGGAACGGGAATTGTCATGAGTATCACGTCTGCTTTCTCACCGGCGCGACCGGCCGCTATCCTCGCGGCCCTCTTTCTTGCCGCCTGCTCGGGCGACCTGATCCCGCCGGGGAGCGTCGACGGTGAAAGCACGGTCAGCGCCATCAGGCCGGTGGGCGCGCAGCGGATGCGGGCCGGCGCGAACGATACCGGCGCCTCTGCCGCCTATCCGGCCGGCGGGACGCCGGTCGGCACCGCCAGCGACAGAGCGGGCGCCTTCGGCGGTCCCGGCGAAATCGAAACGGTCGGGCAAGCCATGCCGGCGGAGCCCGGACGGGAGCCAGGCCGACTGCCCAGGATCGACAGCGACGAGGCGATGGGCGTGGCCGGCGGGGCGCAGGTGGCCTCCACCGGCGGCGTGCTGCAGGTCCCGGAGGACGGGGTCAACATGGATGCGGGCCTCGGCGTCGGCCAGGGCGAGTCCATCCAGGGGCTTGCCGAGGCGCAGGCCGATGAGATCGCCGAGGGCAATGCCACGCAGGTGGTCGTCGATGGCATCGGCTCGGACGACCCGCGGCAACTGGGCCAGCCGCAAATGTCCGAACCGGTGCCGATGCCGGAAACGGAGGCGGAAATGACGGCTCCCGCAGCCCAGCCCAGCGCCCGCCGTGTTGGGGCGGAGCAGAAGGTCGCCTTCATCCCGCGCTTCGACAACCCGATGTCGGTGCCAGAGAGCCAGGGCGGCATGCCGGCAGCCGAAAAGGCCTGCCGGCAGCGGTTGCAGCGTCTCGGCGTAAAATTCCGCGACGTGCCCGCGATCGGCAAGGGCCGTTCCTGCGGCATCGCCTATCCGATCGAGCTGCAGGGACTTTCCGGCGGCATCCAGATCCGGCCGGCCGCGCAGGTCAACTGCCAGATCACCGAAGCCTTCGCCAAATGGGTGAAGAACGAACTCGCCCCGTCCGCGCGCCTGCGCTACGTTTCCGGCGTCAAGTCGATCCACCAGATGTCGTCCTATTCCTGCCGGACCATGAATTCGCAGCGCGGCGCCTCCATGTCCGAGCATGCCAAGGGCAACGCCATCGACGTCGGCAAGATCGTGCTGAACAACGGCAAGGAGATCCTGATCCGCCGGAAGGGCTTCTTCGCCTTCCGCGAGAAGGGGCTGCTGAAGGCCGTGCGCACCGACAGCTGCAAATATTTCACCACCGTGCTCGGCCCCGGCAGCGACCGCTTCCACAAGGATCACTTCCACTTCGACCTGCGCATGCGCAAGTCCGGCTACCGGCACTGCAGCCTGTAGCAACAGCGATATCTGCCAAAAAAAGGACCGGCTCGAAAGCCGGCCAAGAAACGCGTCAGAGAGGTGCGTCGCCACGCCAACTCGATACAAGGCCCTGCGAGAGGGGATCCCGGAGGGCGGCGCAGTTCATGCAGACGGTTCATCCGTCCATTCGGCCCGGCAGGGGGCTGCCGGGCGAGGCGCTGTCGCAATCATTGCGAGCCGAAAGCGCCCGGGCGACGCGGCGGCGGCTTCCTGCCTCGTGACCCAGAGTGATTGAAAACGATCACGGTTTCATGACACTTAGGGCTCGAGCGACTCGATTTTCGCACGGGTCCGACAGCAATCAGGAGTAGCCCGTGCCGCCCGTAGCCGACCTCGTCGTCACGCCCTATGGCGTCAGGATCGCGCATGCGCTGAGCAAGCGCCACCTGGAGATCGCCTTCGGACTGTTCCTGCTCTTCGTCGGGGTGCGTTTTCTCTACAGCATCTACGGTTGAGAGAATATTTTTTCGCGGTCGGGGGTGAAAACCGCGTCCGTCTCCCCCATATTGCGCCGGCATCCGCCCAGGGAGGGGCGATGCGCGGTCCGGCGCCCGCCGGCATTCCCTCCGACCTCCCGTCACATGGTTATTGCATGGCGCCCATCGTTCGCATCGAAAACCTGACGAAACACTATGCCACCGGCTTCCAGGCGCTCAAGGGCGTCAGCCTCGACATCGAGGAAGGCGAAATCCTGGCCCTGCTCGGACCGAACGGCGCCGGCAAGACGACGATGATCTCGATCGTCTGCGGTATCGTCACGCCGTCCGGCGGTCGGGTGACGGTCGCAGGCCACGACGTGGTCAAGGACTTCCGCCGCACCCGTGAGATCATCGGGCTCGTGCCGCAGGAACTAACGCTCGACGCCTTCGAGACGGTCTCCAACACGGTCGCCTTTTCGCGCGGGCTGCACGGCAAGAAGCCGGATCCGGCACTGATCGAACAGATCCTGCGCGAGCTGTCGCTGTGGGACAAGAAGGACACGATGCTGCGCCATCTCTCCGGCGGCATGCGGCGGCGCGTGCTGATTGCCAAGGCGCTGTCCTACGAGCCGAAGGTGCTGTTCCTAGACGAGCCCACCGCCGGCGTCGACGTGACGCTGCGCAAGGAGATGTGGCAATTGGTGGAGCGGCTGCGCGCCACCGGCGTGACCATCATCCTGACGACGCACTATATCGAGGAAGCCGAGGAGATCGCCGACCGGATCGGCGTCATCAACAAGGGCGAGATCCTGCTGGTCGAGGACAAGGCGGCGCTGATGAAGAAACTGGGACGCAAGCAGCTCACGGTCGAGCTCGCCGAGCCGCTGTCGGCGGTTCCCGAGGCGCTTTCCGGCTTTCGCCTGCAGCTCGGGAATGGCGGCCAGTCGCTTGTCTACGACTACGATACGGCCGGCGAGCGCACCGGCATCACCGGCCTGCTGGCCGCGATGGCGGAGCAGGGGCTGCGGCTCAAGGACGTCTCGACCGAGCAGAGTTCGCTCGAGGACATCTTCGTCGAACTGGTCGGAGCGGAAAAATGAACATCGAGGCCATCAAGTCGATCTACGCCTTCGAGATGGCGCGCACGCGCCGCACGCTGATGCAGAGCGTCGTCTCGCCGGTCGTCTCCACCTCGCTCTATTTTATCGTCTTTGGGGCGGCGATCGGCTCGCGCGTGCAGGAAATCCAAGGCGTGCCCTACGGCGCCTTCATCGCGCCAGGGCTGATCATGCTGACGCTTCTGAACCAGTGCATCGGCAACGGTTCGTTCGGCATCTATTTCCCCAAGTTCACCGGCACGATCTACGAAATCCTGTCGGCGCCGATCTCCACGGCGGAGATCGTCATCGGCTATGTCGGCGCGGCCGCGACCAAGGGGCTGATCATCGGCACGATCATCCTGGCCACCGCGTCGCTCTTCGTCGACATCACCATCGCCCATCCGCTGCTGATGATACTCTTCTTCGTGCTGACCGCGGTCAGCTTCAGCCTGTTCGGCTTCATGATCGGCATCTGGGCGAAGGATTTCGAGCAGTTGAACATCATCCCGATGCTGGTCGTTCCGCCGCTCGTCTTCCTCGGCGGCAGCTTCTACTCGATCGATATGCTGCCGCCGTTCTGGCAGACGGTCAGCCACTTCAACCCCGTCCTCTATCTCGTCTCGGGCTTCCGCTGGAGCTTCTTCGAGATCGCCGACGTCAACCCCTGGATCAGCCTGGCGATCGTCGTGGCCTTCCTGGGGGCGTGCCTTGCCGTTACGGCATGGATCTTCAGGACCGGATACAAGCTGAAGAACTGACCGGTCTGGTTCCACCTTCGATTGAGATGGCGATTGCCCGTTCTGCGGACATTTGTGTATGCGCGGCTGCAATCTGCGCTTCAAAAGATATACGACCAAGCTAAAAAGCTGCGATTATCAGTGAGATAGGCGAAGGTACAGGTTGCGGATTAATCGAATTTCAACCTTCGATGTCCATACATGTCGGCATCTGGAATGCTCGCTACGGTAACATGACTGTTGCCTCACATATCCTCTGTCCATTTCTCCCAAAAATTCCTGGAGTGCAGCAATGACGTTGCTTTCGTTTGGCCGCGGTGCCGATGCGCGGGCTATCCTGAGTGCGATGGACCGGTCACAGGCCATCATCGAATTCGACATGAACGGAAAGATCCTCTCCGCCAACGAGAATTTCTGCAAGGCGATGGGCTACGAGCTTGCCGAAATCATCGGCCAGCAGCACCGCATCTTCGTGGAGCCGCAGTTTGCCGCAAGTGCCGAGTATCGCGCATTCTGGGAGCGGCTGGGGCGCGGCGCGTTCGACCGCCAGCAATATCGCCGGCTCGGAAAGGGCGGGCGCGAGGTCTGGATCGAGGCGTCGTACAATCCGGTCCTGCGCGGCGGCAAGCCCTACAAGGTGGTGAAGTTTGCAACCGACATTACCGACATCAAGTTGAGGAGTGCCGAGGATTGGGGCAAGCTGGAGGCGATCTCGCGCGTCCAGGCGACCATCGAATTCACGCCGGAAGGCCGGATCCTGACTGCAAACCAGAACTTTCTCACCACGCTTGGATACCAGCTGGACGAGATCGGCGGCCGTCACCATTCGATGTTCTGCGATCCCGGCTACGTCGCAAGTCCGGAATATGTGGCGTTCTGGCAGAAGCTGGCGGCGGGCGAATTCATCGCCGACGAGTTCATGCGGATCGGCAAGGGCGGCAGGCAGGTCCATATCCAGGCCTCCTACAATCCGATCTTCGACATGAACGGCAGGGTGTTCAAGGTGGTCAAGTTCGCCACCGACGTGACCGAACGCGTCCGCGCGGTCAACGAGTTGGCCTCCGGCCTTCACGAACTGGCCGAGGGCAACCTCGCACAGACGCTGGACCGGCCGTTCATTCCGACTCTCGACAAATTGCGCGCGGATTTCAACGTCTCGGTCGGCCGGCTGCGCGGCGCCATCCAGGCGATCGCAGGAAATGCCGAAGCCATCGCCTCTGGCTCGCAGGAGATCCGCACGACCTCCGAAGGCCTGTCGCGCGAAATCGAGCAGCAGGCGGCATCGGTGGAGGAAACGGCATCCGCGGTCAACCAGATCACGGTCACGGTGAAGGAGACGTCGATCCGCGCCAACGAGGCCGGTACGCTGGTCGCCGATGCCAAGGCAAGTGCGGACCAGTCGGGCGAAGTCGTCCGCCGGACGGTCGACGCGATGTCGAAGATCGAGACGTCGTCCTCGCAGATCGCCGGCATCATCGGCGTCATCGACGTGATCGCCTTCCAGACCAACCTGCTGGCGCTGAACGCGGGCGTTGAAGCGGCACGTGCCGGCGACGCCGGCAAGGGCTTTGCGGTCGTGGCCCAGGAGGTTCGCGAGCTCGCCCAGCGCGCGGCCACCTCGGCCAAGGAGATCAAGAATCTGATCGCCATCTCCGAGGAGCACGTCCGCGACGGCGTTGGTCTCGTCGGGCAGGCGGGCGAGGCGCTGGCGAAGATCGCAGATCAGGTGACGCGCGTGCACGAGAACGTCGGCGCCATCGTGGAGGCGAGCCGCGAGCAATCCCTCAGCCTGCAGCAGGTCAACGAAGCGGTGACGGTCATCGACCAGGGGACCCAGCGCAACGCCGCGATGGTCGAGGAATCGGCGACCGCGAGCAAGGGGCTGGCGGACGAGGCCGAGGCGCTCTTCGGGCTCGTCAGCCAGTTCCGGACCGACATCCAGCCTGCCGCACACGCCTCGACGCCGCAACGCAGGGTGGCCTGACGGCGCGCTGCCGGCAGCCGGGATTCGTCCCGGCGCGCGGGATCGCATAGGAATGAAAACCCCTCCCAACCTCCCCACGAGGGGGAGGGCTTAACCCGGCCGCTCCATCAGCGCTCCATTCGGGCAGATGCGTACGGCAGGTCTTCTCCCCCCTTGTGGGGGAGATGGCCGGCAGGCCAGAGGGGGACTTGCCACGTGCGATTGCTTGACATTGCCCCAAGCGATCGGATCGAGGTCTAATCGCGCAGGCGCAGTTCGTCGCCGCGGATCTCGATCGAGCCGAGGGTGCCGAGGAAGCTCATGCCGAGCAGGCTCTGTTCGAGCCTCCCGACGCCGGCGACCATGGCGCGAACGTTTCGCCGTTCGATCGGGCCGATCGTCAGGCTGTCGAGCCGGACCGGTGCGGCCAGCGCCGTACCGTTTGCGGTCGAGACCATCTGGTTGAAGTCGAGTGTCTCGGGCTGCAGGCCGAGGCGTTCCGCGTCCGCGTAGGACAGAACCACGGCGCTGGCCCCGGTATCGACCAGCATGGCGACCGTGCCGCCGTTGATCTGGGCATCCACCTGGAAGTGGCCGTGGTCCATCTTGTGCAGGACCAGGATCTGCTCGCCGGCGGCATCCGTTACCATCACCGCACGTCCGGGGACGAGGCCGGCGGTCATGCGGCCAGCCACGCTTTGCAGGTCGTCGCGATAGACATAGCCGGCCACGAAAACGAGCATGATCAGCAGCCAGAGGGCGGCATTGCGCACAGTCTCGCTGATCCGCCCGCGGGTGACCAGAAATCCGGTCGCGAGCAGGGCGGCGATGGCCGAAAGCTGGACTACTTGAGCGAAATCGTCGTTGCCGAGGCCGAAGCTGCGGCCGCTTTGGTGGTTCCACAGGAGCATCGCCAGGCCGAAGCCGAGTACGCCGAGGATGATCCAGAATCTCATGCTTCGCCGCGCTCCCGCGCCATCCGCGCCCGGCGGGTCTCTCGCCGCGGCCTGCGCTCGATCACAGACAGCCGCTCCGGCAGCGCCGCCATCAGCGCGCGCCGCTGCTCGGAGGTGTATTGCGTCCAGGCGCCGATCTCCTCGCGCGTGCGGCCGCAGCCGAAGCAGTAACCGGTGGCGTCGTCGATCGAACAGACGAGGATGCAGGGCGATTCCATCGGGTCTCCGGGTTTTCGTGTCGAAAATTATATCGGACGCTCAGAGCGCCAGCGCAAGGGCGCCGAGCGCTGCGATCTCGGCCATCTGCTGGCTGGCGCCGATCGTGTCGCCGGTATGTCCGCCGATCTTGTCGCGCACGACATCGGTGAAGGCGAAGACCGCGGCGCAGACGGCGAGCGCCATCGAGGCGATTGCGAGCAGCGAGGCACCGGGCAGGAGAAACAGCAGCGCGAGCACCGCGCCGGAAACGAGCGCGATCTGCACGGAGGCGGTCTCCGGCTCGCCGGCGGCGACGGCGACACCGTCGCGCCTTGCCGCCGGAAGCGCGTTCCAGTGCCAGACCATCGCCGCCCGGCTGGTGGCCGCAACCGCCATCAGCGCAAGGGCGGCCTGGACCGGGGACAGCGCTGGCATCATCGCCGCGAGCGCGGCACCACGCAGGCCGAAGGACAGCACCAGCGCGACGACGCCGTAGGAGCCGACGCGGCTGTCCTTCATGATCGCAAGCGCGCTCTCCCGGTCGCGCCCGCCGCCGAGGCCGTCCGCCGCATCGGAAAGACCGTCCTCGTGCAGCGCCCCCGTGAGAAGGGTCTGCGCGGCGAGCACCAGGAAGGCGCAGAAGAGGGGGGCCGCGTCCAGCATCCGCAACAGCCCCAGAAGGACTGCCGCGGGCAGGACGATCAGCACGCCGGCCACCGGAAAGGCGCGGACTGTGGCGGACAGGCGGCCGTCATGGCCGACGAAGTGCCGCTGCGGCACGCGGATGCGCGACAGGAAGGCCACGGACCGGGCCACGTCGTCGATATAGTCGCGGATGTCCACCTGCGTTCTCCTGCCGCATTGTGCCGACGCGCCCGGCGGTCATTGTGAAGGCCGGTGGCGGCAGGTACATCCTACCGATTCTCCACCGGAACGGCATGCCGAAACGGCGACAGGCACCGGCGCAAATACGGTTGTCCGATTCGCTCCCGATCTCTAATAGGAGGCAACCGATCCTACTTTGGAAGCAGAATACGAGGAAGTTGCCGATATGAGTGCCAGCGGTCTGCCGTTCGATGATTTTCGTGAGTTGCTGCGCAATCTGCCCGGCCCGGATTCGGCGGCGCTGGTGGCGGCGCGCGAGCGCGATGCGCAACTGACCAAGCCGCCCGGCGCGCTCGGTCGGCTGGAGGAAATCGCCTTCTGGCTGGCGGCCTGGACCGGGCGCCCGCCCGCCGTCACCCGCCCGCTGGTGGCGATCTTCGCCGGTAATCATGGTGTTACGAAGCAGGGTGTCACGCCGTTTCCGCCGTCCGTGACAGCGCAGATGGTGGAGAATTTCGCCGCCGGCGGCGCCGCGATCAACCAGATCTGCGTCACCCACGACCTCGGCCTGAAGGTGTTCGACCTGGCGCTGGACTATCCGACCGGCGACATCACCGAGGAGCCGGCATTGTCCGAGCGCGACTGCGCCGCTACCATGGCCTTCGGCATGGAGGCGGTGGCCGGCGGCACGGACCTTCTGTGTATCGGTGAAATGGGCATCGGCAACACGACCATCGCGGCTGCGATCAACCTCGCCCTCTACGGCGGCACCGCCGCCGAATGGGTGGGGCCGGGCACCGGATCCGAAGGCGAGGTGCTGGCGCGCAAGATCGCCGCCGTGGAGAAGGCCGTCGCCCTGCACAGGGACCACCTGTCCGATCCGCTCGAGGTGCTCCGACGCCTCGGCGGCCGCGAGATCGCGGCCATGGCCGGCGCGATCCTCGCCGCCCGGATGCAGAAGGTGCCGGTGATCATCGACGGCTACGTCGCCACCTGCGCCGGCGCCGTGCTCAGGGCCGCCAACCCTTCCGCGCTCGACCATTGCCTGATCGGCCACGTCTCGGCCGAACCGGGTCACATGCGGGCGATCGAGAAGCTCGGCAAGACCCCGCTTCTGGCGCTCGGCATGCGGCTGGGCGAGGGGACGGGAGCCGCACTTGCAGCCGGCATCGTCAAGGCGGCGGCCGCCTGCCATGGCGGCATGGCGACCTTCGTTCAGGCCGGTGTCAGCAACAAGCAGTAGCGACAGGCGGTCCGATGCAATCCCGATCAGGCGGGCGGCTCAGGACGGTGGGCCGCAGGCCCGGCGCGCTGGAGGCCCCGGCGCAGCGCGCCTGCGGCCTTCATTCTGCCACCTCGGCTCCCTAAGGGCCGGGCGGCGGACATGGCAATGCAATGTTTGCACTTTGCAGGCATGATGTGAACACTATGTGACGGAGAGGGCGTGCGCGCAGCCGCCAGCGAGAGAAAACGATGACCATGGCCGAAGGCAGGATCGATACGAGCCCGGTGAAGAAGCACAAGGGGCTGGCCCATCTCTTCGCCGCCGCGAGCTACTCGCTCGGCGGCGCGAGGCGCCTTCTGGGTGAGGCGGCCTTTCGCCACGAACTTCTCGCCTTCGCAGCCGTGATGGTCGGTTTCGTCGCGACCGGCGCCACGCTGTTCCAGTATGTGGCGATGAGCATCCTGTTCCTGCTGATGATGGCCTTCGAGGCCATCAATACGGCGATCGAGGAGATCGTCGACCGGGTATCGCCGGAAATCTCCGACATGGGCCGCAACGCCAAGGATCTTGGCTCGTTTGCCTGCTTCTGCCTGATCCTCGCCAATGCGGTCTATGCGGCCTATGTGGTGATCTTCTCGCACTTTCTCTGAGCGTGGAGTGAGCGATAGGGGCCTCAGGCGAAGCTCTTGCGGCGCGGCGAGACCGTCTTGATCTTCTCCATTGGCAGGCTCTGAAGCACCCGTTTGGCCGGCAGGATCGCGATGGCTTCCGTGCCCTCGCGAAGCTTGGACTTCAGGATGAACTCGCCATTGTGCTTGGCCAGGATCGCCTGGACGATCGGCAGGCCGAGGCCGGTTCCCTGTTCGGCGCTCTTGATCGCGATCGCACCCTGGCCGAAGGCCGAAAGAACGATCGGTATCTCCTCTTCGGCAATGCCGGGGCCGTTGTCGCGGATTGCCAGATACTGCCCGCCGCCGGCCGTCCAGCCGACCCTGACGGTGATCTCCCCGCCCAGCGGGGTGAATTTGACGGCATTGGAGAGAAGGTTGAGCACCACCTGGCGCATCGCCTTCTCGTCGGCCCAGACGTCGGGCATGTCCGTTTCGAACTGCTCGCTGATCGAGATGTTTTTGGTGCGGGCGCGCAACTGCACCATGCCGATGCAGTCCTCGCAGATCTCCACCAGCCGGATGGCTTCCTCACTGAGGTCGTACCGGCCGGCCTCGATGCGCGACAGGTCGAGGATCTCGTTGATCAGGTTCAGCAGGTGCTTTCCCGAGTTGTGGATGTCGGCCGTATATTCCTTATAGACCGGATTGTTCAGCGGGCCGAGCACCTCCGTATTCATGACCTCGGAAAAGCCGAGGATCGCGTTCAGCGGCGTCCTCAGTTCGTGGGACATGGAGGCGAGGAAGCGGGATTTGGCGAGATTGGCCTCCTCGGCCCGCCGGCGCGCCTCGTCCGACATCGATTTCGCCACTTCCAGCTCCGCGATCAGGTCGTCCTTCTCCGACTGGAACGACAGGAGCTGCTGGCTGGTGTGGCGCATGCGCTTGGTGACGAAGGTGAGGAACACCAGTGCCACCGAGATGAAAGCCGTCATCCCGAGCACGATCGGGTCAGGCTTGCGCGTGGCGTTGTAGATAAGCGCGAGCACCGTCGGCAGGAAGGCGTAGAGGACGGCGTTGCGCAGCATCAGCGCGCTCATCGAGGTGACGCAGAGCGCGACCAGCAGCACCGTCCCCTTGTAGAAGTCAAAGCCGTTGCCGGCGCAGGCGCTGCAGTCCTGCAGCGCAAAGACGGCCCAGCCCACGCCCATCAGCACCTGGGCGGCGAGCAGGAGCCGGTGCCAGCGCCTGACTTCCTCGGGCGGAAGCCCCTTCAGGCGCACGTGCTTTGCCAGAAGGATGCTGATCGCGTGCAGGCTGAGCGCCAGCAGGCCCCAGGCGATGAAGGCCGCGTCGCGGGTCAGGTAGAGACCGAGGCCGGTGATGGCGAAGACCAGCACAGGCATCACCAGGGCGCCGTTCAGCACCGCTTCGATGTAGAGCAGAAGCATGTCGCGTTCGAACGCGGGCGACGTCCCGGTCGCCGTCTGCAGCCGCTCTCGGGTCGCGCGAACGGCCCGCGAGACAGCCTTGTTTCGGTGGCTGCGCGATCTGTCGACGATGATCTTGTCGTGCGTGGTACTGACGCCGGGACCCATGGCCTGTGCAACTGTTGCGATTACCAGGCGAAGTCTATTGTGGAATTCTTAAGAAGATGCTGCCGGGCATTAGCGATTTGCGAACCATTTCGAAGCTAAGGCCAAATTGTTGCGCGGGCATCCGGGGGGAGGCGCGACGGGCTGGCGAAGACAGCAGCAAGACGTTGATATCGTGCATGCCTTCCGATCCGCTGCAGGACCGGGAACGCATGCGGTGCGTCGGGGCGGTCAAGCCCCGGCGGTATGGCGTAACGCGGCATGAAGGCCGGTCCGGGGCAGAAGCCCAAGGGTGCATACGATGTTGGGCTATGGTTTTATCTATCGCAGGAAATGGGCCGACCTTGTCGTCACCGCAGCGATCCTGGCGCTGATGGCGCTGATCGCCCTGCGCCTCAACGATGGTCCGGCGACGGAACTGTTCGCGGGCACGGCAAGGGCCGCCGACGGTGATACGCTGACGGTGGACGGCCGCCGGATCCGCCTGTCGGGCATGGATGCGCCGGAGTTGACGCAGGTCTGTCGCCGCGGCGAGACGGACTGGTATTGCGGCGCGTCCGCGCGCTCGCACCTGGCCGAGATGCTGAGGCATGGCGGCATTGCCTGTAGCCTCATCGGTACCGACAAGTATGATCGCACGCTTGCCCGATGCCGCATCGGCGAGGAAGATGTCGGCGAGCGGATGGTGCGCGATGGCCTTGCCGTTTCCTATGGCGACTACGAAGAGGCCGAGAGCTTTGCGCGCCAGGAGCGCAAAGGGCTCTGGAGCAGCGTGTTCGACCGCCCGCAGGATTGGCGGCGGCGGCACGGCCGGCCGCAGGAGGAACCGCATGTGCCGGTGGAGACCTATCTGGGTGCGTTTCTGCGCTTCTTCGGGGCGGGCTGACGGGAGCCTGCGATGACGGCGGCCCAATCTGACGCTGCCAAGCCAGACGCTGGTAAGCCTGATTCTGCGCAGCCTGACGCTGCCATGATCGAGGCTCTGCGACTGTCGATTGCGGCCTGTCGCATCTGTCGCGACGCGCCATTCGGCGGCGATGCCTTCCGGCTGCCGCACGAGCCCCGGCCCGTCGCCGTCCTGTCGGACCAGGCCCGCATCCTGATCGCCGGGCAGGCGCCCGGCCTGCGCGTGCACGAGACCGGCCTGCCGTTCAACGACGCCTCGGGCGATCGCCTGCGCGACTGGCTGCAGGTCTCCAGGGAGGAATTCTACGATCGGGACCGGTTCGCGATCGTGCCGATGGGCTTCTGTTTCCCGGGCTATGACGCCGCGGGCAGCGACCTTCCGCCGCGACGGGAATGCGCGCCGCAGTGGCGGGCAGCCGTCATGGCCGCGATGCCGCAGATCCGGCTCGTCCTTGCCGTTGGCCAGTATGCGCAGGCCTGGCATCTCGGCCCGCTGCGCGAGCGATCGATGACCGCGACCGTCCTTTCCTGGCGACGCTATCTCGACGGCGATGGCCGTCCGTCGATCCTGCCTCTGCCGCATCCGAGCTGGCGAAACAGCGGCTGGTTGAAACGCAATGCATGGTTTGAGGAGGAATTGCTGCCGGAGTTGCGAAAGCGGGTGAAAACCTTGACCGGCTGAAATATCGTTCTTTCTTTTGCCGCAAGAGTGGTTCAAATAGAAAATTCGTTTCAATGAGGGGAGTATCCATGGACCGCCTAGACCGCAAGATCCTGCGCCTGCTGCAGGAAGATTCGACGCTCGCCGTTGCGGATCTTGCCAAGAAGGTCGGTCTGTCCACGACACCGTGCTGGCGGCGGATCCAGAAGATGGAAGAGGACGGCGTCATTCGCCGCCGCGTCGCGCTGCTCGATCCCGTCAAGGTGAACACCAAGGTCGCCGTTTTCGTGTCTATCCGCACGAGTTCCCATTCGACGGAATGGCTGAAGCGGTTTTCCGAGGTCGTGGTCGAGTTTCCCGAAGTGGTGGAGTTCTATCGCATGAGCGGGGACGTCGATTATCTCCTGCGGGTGGTCGTCCCCGATATCGCCGCCTACGATGCCTTCTACAAGCGATTGATCGCCCGCATCGAGATCAGGGACGTCTCCTCGAGCTTCGCCATGGAGCAGATCAAGTACACGACAGAGTTGCCGCTCGACTACATGATGGTGGACCAGAAGTCCGGCGAAGACTGAGGCCACCCGCGCCGAGACGGGGACCTCTGCCGTAGCGCTCTGCGGGGGAAGCATGCGGACCGAACAGGACGTGCTGCGCATCTCGATCCTGGCCACGCTGGTCGTGGCCGCATTCGGCATCGTCTTCGGACTCCTGTCCGGATCGTTCTCCATTGTCTTCGACGGCGTGTATGCGCTCGCGGACGCCAGCATGACGGTGCTGGCGCTGTGGGTATCGGCGCTGATCGTCAAGTCCGCGCAGGGCACCTTGCCCGGCCGGTTCGCCCGTCGTTTCACGATGGGGTTCTGGCATCTCGAGCCGATTGTGCTCGGGCTGAACGGCGTGCTCTTGATCGCCGTCTCGGTCTACGCCCTCATCAATGCCGTATCGAGCATCCTGAACGGCGGGCGCGACCTGGAGTTCGGATACGCCATCGCCTATGCCGCCGTCACCCTCGTCGCCTGCCTTGCGATGGCCGCACTCGGCTGGCGGGCAAACCGGGTCCTGAAATCCGGTTTCGTCGCGCTCGACGTCAAGGCGTGGCTGATGTCGGGCGGGATCACCGCTGCACTGCTCGCAGCCTTCGTCCTGGGCCTCTCGGTGGAGGGAACGCGGCACGGCTGGATGGTGCCCTATGTCGATCCCGCCGTGCTGGCGCTCGTCTGCATCGTCATCATCCCGCTTCCGGTCGGCACAGTCCGGCAGGCGTTGGCGGATATCCTGCTGATCGCGCCGTCCGACCTGCAGGCGCAGGTCGATCGCATTGCCCAAAGGACCGTGAGCACATACGGATTCTTCTCCTATCGGGCTTATGTCGCAAGGGTCGGCCGCGCGCGGCAGATCGAGCTCTTTTTCATCGTTCCGCCAGGCCAGCCTGCCAGAAGCATCGAGGCGTGGGACCGGATCCGTGACGAAATCGGCGACGAGATCGGCGGCGACGTCGACAATCGCTGGCTCACGATCGCCTTCACCGCCGATGCCGAATGGGCTGAATGAGGAGAGCAGGTGAGCGACAGCGCGCGCGCACTGCCGCTCCTTGGGCTTGAGTGCGGCCTACTTGCGCTCCAGCCGGGCCAACAGCGACGAGGTGTCCCAGCGTTTGCCGCCCATGTCCTGGACGTCGCCGTAGAACTGGTCGACGATCGCGGTGACGGGGAGGCGGGCGCCGTTGCGCTTGGCCTCGGAAAGAACGATGTCCAGGTCCTTGCGCATCCAGTCGACGGCGAAGCCGAAGTCGTACTTGCCCTCGTTCATCGTCTTGTGGCGGTTTTCCATCTGCCACGAGCCGGCCGCCCCCTTCGAGATGACCTCGATGACCTTCTCGATGTCGAGCCCGGCGCGCTTGCCGAAATGGATGCCCTCGGCGAGGCCCTGGACGAGGCCGGCGATGCAGATCTGGTTGATCATCTTGGTCAGTTGGCCCGCACCCGACGGCCCCATCAGGCCGACCATGCGGGCGTAGGCGCCGATGATCGGCCTGGCCTTCGCAAACGTCGCCTCGTCGCCGCCGCACATGACGGTCAGCACGCCGTTTTCCGCGCCCGCCTGGCCACCGGAGACGGGGGCGTCGATGAAGCCGCAGCCCTTCTGCCGTGCCGCTGCGTCGAGTTCGCGGGCGACCTCGGCCGAGGCGGTGGTGTTGTCGATCAGGATCGCGCCGGGCTTCATGCCCTCGATGGCGCCGCCTGCTGCCGTCGTGACCGAGCGCAGGTCGTCGTCGTTGCCGACGCAGACGAACACGAAATCGGCATCCCTGGCGGCCTCGGCCGGCGTCCGGGCGGCCTTGCCGCCGAACTGTTCCACCCATTTTTCGGCCCTGGCGAATGTGCGGTTGTAGACGGTGACCTCGTGCCGGCCCTTGACCTTGAGATGGCCCGCCATGGGATAACCCATGACGCCGAGCCCGATGAATGCGACATTTGCCATGCTGGACACTCCTGTGATCGTCGCCGACGGGTTTAGCCGAAACGGCGGCGAGGCGGAAGGGTGCGTGGCAATCCGGGTCGTTCAGGCGACGGGCGCCGATGCAACGAAGGGCAGGGACTGGAGATGGGACGGGCTGTCGGGCGCAAATCGAAGTCCATTCATCCGCCAGCGGTCAGGGATTCCGTACTTGTCCGCTGCCCCGATGCCCCTGGGTATCCGGCAGGGCCTCTGAGCGCTTACCGAGCGTGCGGGAAATGTCGTTCCAGATCAGCCGCAACCGGCGCACGTGCAGGTCGTCACCGATCCAGCGCATCAGATGCTCCACCGAGAGCTTCGCGCGTGCCGGTTCTGTTCCGATGACGGTGCGGGCCCAGATGCAGTAGGCGTCCACAGTCGCCGGCGTCACCTTGCCGTCCTCGATGATCATGGGCTGGTTGCCGCCGATCTGGGCGGCCTTGCGCAGATTGTCGGTGGCTGCAAACAGCACGCCGGCATAGATCGTGTCGACCTCGTCGGGGCCGTCACGGCTGTCGATGGCTCTTTCCAGGTCAAAGATCGTACGGATGTTCAGTTCGCGCATCATCAGGAACTTCTCAAGGCCGAGGATGTGGCAAAGCTGCGCCTGAGCTACCCAGTCGATGCACTGGTAGATGCCGAAGGGCGATTCGATGTGCAGCATGATCGGGTTGGTGGTGGCGAGGTTCTGGACGTCGTAGATGCCGCAGATCTCCAGACGGAAACGCGTGGGAAAATCGATGCCGTCGATGGCGTCGACGGTGGTGACGCGCGTGACCTCCTGGAAGCGGTCGTCTTCGGTCTTGAACCAGGTGATGAGGTTCTTCGTCTTCATGTAGACAAACTGGGTCGCCGAACGCGGCATCAATCCCAGGATCGGGGCGAGAGCGATCCACAGCCACGGGATTCCGTCGCTCTCCGTACCCCTGGTGAAGGGTTGGAGGGGATCGGGAATGGCTGCGAAGGCGATCATGGTGAAGATGATGGCTGCGACCATCTCGCCGGTCTGGCGCAGAAAGGTGTAGGCGCTGAGATCGAAAACCGCCAGGTGCCGAAGGAACGTGCGAAAAGTCTCAACGAAGGCGCCAGCAAAGGCGAGTCCACCGATCGTGACCAGGGCGCTGTAGGTGACGCCCGTGTTTTCGCTCGCGTTGAGCGCTGCATCGCAGGGTGCGAAATGGGTCAGGGCGCAACTGCATGTGACGCTGCCGAAGCCGCAGGTGATTGCCGCCAGAAGGGCATCGACGCCGAAATAGAGGACGATCATCAGGCCGACGGACGACGCCAGCAGGCGACGGTCGCGCCGCCGGCCCAGCCGCGTGATCCGGTCAAGGATCTCTTGAATCTGCGCGGCGTTGGGATGCTGGTAGTCGGGTTGGCTGAACGTGCCCGCCATGTCCACATCCGAGAGATACTTCGACCGCACGAATTCGAAGGACGGGTTGATCTTCTTGCCATCCTCGCTCGTCCTGATGTTCCCGAAAGTGCGCTCGAAGTCGAAGATCTGTCGGACACGGCGCAGCCGGATTTCCTGGCGACCGAAGATAATGAGCGCCGGCGTCAGGACGGCGACCAGCAGGGCCCACCCGTCCACATTCTGCCAGAGCCAGAGCGGGATCGACACGAGGTAGTCGTAGAGCGAAAGTTCCGCAAGCTGTGCCATCTGCGCCCGCCCCCCTCAAGCCGATGCGGGCGCGAGTCTAGCTGTTTTCCGGTAGCGATCTACAAACCGGCTGCTATCAGCGGTGGTGGCTGCCTATACCTCGCCCCTGTACCGCGCCACCACCAGTTGGCCGGCGATGGGTTCGCCTTCTTCCAACCGCACGGTGATGTCGCCGATTTCGACGAGGTCGAAACCGGTCGCCTCGAGGCGGTCGCGGACGTAGCTTTCGGCATGGGCGAAGCGCTGGTGCGGGCCGACCACGAAGCCGCTTTCGGCGAAGGCTTCGGCCGGCAGCGTCTCAGACGAGAAGACGAACAGGCCGCCGGTCTGCAGGTTGTCGGCGGCGCCGAAGAAGAGTGGCTCGAGCGCGCCGACATAGGGCAGCACGTCGGTGGCCGTGATCAGGTCGAACGGCTCGTCGTCGTTGTCGTCGAGGAAATCGACGGCCTCGGCGACGTAGAGCGTCTCGTAGAGGTCCTTCTCGTGTGCGACCTCGACCATGTTCTCAGACAGGTCGACGCCGGTGATGTCCTCGACCATGTCGCGCAGCGTCCCGCCGGTGAGGCCGGTGCCGCAGCCGAGGTCGAGCATCCGCGCGAACGGTCCCAGCGCCAGCGCCTGCAGGCGCTGGCGCACCAGCACCGGCACGGCATAGCCAAGCTGCTCGACGAGCACGTCCTCGAAGACCTCCGCATGCTGGTCGAAGAGGGTCGCGACATAGGCGTCGGGCGCCTTCTCGGGCGTCTCCCCGCGCCCCATCGAGGCGATCCGCACGGCCGCGCCGCCGTGATCCTCCGGGTCGAGGGCCAGCACCTCGCGATAGGCCGCGACGGCGGCATCGAACTGGCCGGATTTCTCCAGGGCAAGGGCGCGGTTATAGGCTTCCGCGAGCGCTTCTTCGTCGATCTTGGTCATGAACGGTGTCATAGGGTGGGGCAGGGCGTTTGGCAATGACGGCGGAGATCGGGGCCGGCGTCCGGCGATGGTTGAAATTGACATTTCACAAGTGGAACAAAGAGGAGCATCATTCCCTTCAACAGAAACAATAAAAGGGAGGTGGGCGATGAATGGCGAGGTGGCGGCGCTGTCGGCGCAAGGACAAAGGGAGCCGCATCCATCGCCGGCGCCTCCGGTGACCTCGACGGAGGCCATCAACCTGATGGTCCACTACTACCGCGGCGAGATGGGGCGAATGGCAGGCTGGCGCGACCGGATCGACCGGACGACCAACTGGGCGATCACCGTCGTGGCGGCACTGCTGTCGGTCTCGCTGTCGACGCCCAATTCCCATCATGGCGTGCTGCTGTTTGCCATGCTGCTGGTGACGCTGCTGCTTCTGATCGAGGCGCGACGCTACCGCTTCTTCGACGTCTATCGCGCGCGCGTTCGCCAGGTGGAGAAGAAGTATTTTGCTGAATTCCTGCAGCCGCACGGCGATCTGGCGCCGGACTGGGGGGCTGCGGTCGCGGCCAGCCTCCGCAAGCCGGAATTCCTCATCAGCTACCGCGACGCCGCCTGCCGCCGGCTGCGCCGCAACTATTCCTGGATGTACCTCATCCTGCTTCTGGCCTGGGCACTGAAGATCTCCTCGTCGAGCATGACGGAGACCGAAAGCACCGTCGATGTCGCGCTCTCGTTCGCACAGGTGCTGAAGAACGCCGCCTTCGGGCCGATCCCCGGCGCCGTCGTCCTTGCCCTCGTCCTGGCTTTCTACGCCATCATCTTGGCCGGCGTGTTTCATCGCGACAGCGGAGAGGGCGAACGGGTGCGCGGCGAAGCGCACGTCTGATGCCGGTCGGAGGGGCGTTTGCGGCACGACCCTCAGTGCAGGATGAACTCGCCCTTCAGCGACCGCCACTCGGTGGCCGAGATGAGCCTGCGGTGAACGTAGCGCACCGAGTGCAGCGGCCCGTCCAGCGTCTCCTGCCAGAACTGCAGGAAATGGTGCATCTCGGGGAAGTCCGGCGCCAGGTCGTATTGCTGCCAGATGTAGGTCTGCAGCAGCGAAGGGTGGTCCGGCATGCGGTAGAGAATCTGGGCCGTGGTCATGCCGTAGCCCTTCAGCTGCAATTCCATGTCCGATGTCATCCAGGACCTCGTTCCATCGTGAATGATCACCGATGATCCGCCGTCCTTGCCGACAAATCAATTGCCGATTTTCATCCATGACAAAGAATAGTCTTGAAAAACAGAAGCTTGGCAGCAGATCGCGACGAGTGCTGCCAAGGTCGCGGCCAATTGCGGCTAGCGCTTGAGGTGGCGGGTCAGGCGCGCTTCGAGCCAGGCCCAGACGTTGCGCATCAGTTCGACGATCATGAGGTAGAGCAGCGCCGCCCAGAGATAGGTCTGGTAGTCGAAGGTGCGCGAGAAAGCGCGCCGCGTCTCGCCCATGAGGTCGAAGACGGTGACGATCGAGACGATCGCCGAGCCCTTGATCATCAGGATGATCTCGTTGCCATAGGGCCTAAGCGCGACGATCAGCGCCTGCGGCAGGATGATCTTGAAGAAGGTCACGCGTCCCGGCAGGCCGAGCGAGGCGGCACCCTCGTGCTGCCCGCGCGGCACGCTCTCGATCGCTCCGCGCAAGATCTCGGCCTGGTAGGCGGCGGTGTTCAGCGTGAACGTCAAAAGCGCGCAGTTCCAGGCGTCGCGGAAGAAACCCCAGAGGCCCATCGCCTTGAGTTCGGCGGAAAAGCTTCCCAGGCCGTAGTAGACGAGGAAGAGCTGGGTCAGGAGCGGCGTGCCGCGGAAGAAATAGACATAGGCATAGGCTGGCCAGGACAAAAGCTTGTTGTTCGACATACGCGCGAAGGCGAGCGGCAGCGAGACGACCGCGCCGAGGGTGATCGAAAGAGCAACCAGAAGCAGCGTCACCCCGAGGCCGGAGAGATAGTTCGGCGCATAGCGCGAGAATTTTGCCGGATCCCAGCCGTCGACGACGGTAAGGAAGATGCCGACGGCCAGCGCCAGCCAGATGCCGAGCACGGCGCTGCCGACGAAGCGCGACAGCGTGTAGGGCCGGGCGGGGGCAGGCGGTGGCGCCTGCGGCGGCAGAAGTGTGGTGACCACGCTCATCGCCGCACCTCCGAGCGCTGCACCCGCGCCTCGATCATCGAAAAGACGATCGACGACAGGAAGGCGAGCACGAGGAAGAGGCCGCAGGCAATGCCGTAGAACAGGAACGCCTCCTTGGTCACGCGCGCGGCGATGCCGGTCTGCCGCAGGATGTCCGAGAGCCCGATCACCGAGACCAGCGCGGTATCCTTGAGCAGCGCCATCCAGAGATTGCCGAGCCCGGGCAGCGCGATGCGCACGAGTTGCGGCACGATGATCAGGCCCATCGTGCGGCCATGGTGCAGGCCGAGCGCATAGCCCGCCTCGTACTGGCCGCGCGGGATGGCCCGGAAGGCCGACAGCAGCACCTCCGAGCAATAGGCAGAGAAGACGACGCCGAGCGCGATCATGCCGGCGACGAAGGCGTTGATCTCGATCGCCTGTTGATAGCCGAGCGCGGAAAGCAGGTTCTGCACCAGGATCTGGATGCCGTAGTAGACGATGAACAGCGTCAGCAGTTCCGGCAGGCCACGGAAGATCGTGGTGTAGATGTCGGCGGCAAGTCTGAGCGAACGCTCCGGCGACTGCTTGGCGAGCGCGATGAAGAAGCCGATCAGCAGGCCCAGTGGCAGCGTGGCGACCGCAAGGCTGGCGGTGACGAGAAAGCCGATCGCGATCTCGTCGCCCCAGCCCGCATCGCCGCAGGACAGCAGCGTGCCCTCGGCGAACCAGCGGAACACGCCGGCCGGGCCGCACAATGGATCGATGAAGCCGAGAAATGCGGAAACCGCCTCCGCGATGGCGGAAAAGAACCCGCTCATGCCTAAAGAACCCCCGGGGCGCGTTTCGCGCTCGTCTTGCAGCGTTTTGGAACGCCTTTTGATTGCAGCAGTTCTCAAACAAAAAAAACGGGAGGGCAAGCCCTCCCGTCGTCACAACACTCGATCATGCCGGAAAATCTGCGTTCCGGCGGGCAGGCGTCATTCGCCGTAGACGTCGAAGGGGAAGTACTTGGCGTTGATTTCCTGGTACTTGCCGCTGGCGCGGATGGCCGCGATCGCCTGGGTGAACTTGTCGGCAAGTGCCGTCTCGCCCTTGCGGACGGCAACGCCGGCGCCTTCGCCGTTGATGACCGGATCGATCGGCAGGGTGCCGAGCAGCTTGCAGCAGGCGCCGTCGTCCGTCTTCAGCCACTCCGACAGGACGACGACATCGTCGATCACGCCGTCGATTCGGCCGTTGGCGATGTCGAGCTTGTACTCGTCGGCGGTCGGGTAGAGCTTCAGCTCCGCATCCTTCATATGCGCTTCGGCATAGTTGGAGTGCGTCGTGGACGACTGGGCGCCGAGCGACTTGCCGGCCAGCGCCTCGGGCGTGGCGGCGGTGATGTCGGAATCCTTCGGCACGACGATCGCCGGCGGGGTGTTGTAGTACTTGGCGGAGAAGTCGACCTTCTGCTTGCGCTCCTCGGTGATCGACATGGAAGCGATGAGGGCGTCGAACTTCTTGGCTTCAAGGGCAGGGATGATGCCGTCCCAGTCCTGCGTGACGAAGGTGCATTCTGCCTTCATTTCCTCGCAGAGCGCCTTGGCGATGTCGATGTCGAAACCGGTGAGCGTGCCATCGGCCTCGAGATTGTTGAAGGGCGGGTAGGCGCCTTCGGTGCCGATGATGATCTTTTCACCATCGGCCATCGCCGCGCCGGCCATCAGCGTGAAGACGGCAGCGGTTGCAGCCATGGTGAGACGTTTGGAGATGCGCATTGAGATCCTCTCTGTTTGTTCAGGCCGGCCGGGTTTTTGTGGTTCTGCCGGCGCTCGGCGGACACGGTAGGTCCGCTTGCGGCGATAATCGCCAGCTTTTGCGGAAAAAATCAACGGCCAATCCGCCGCAGAGCGACCGGGGACGGGCCGCGGGCTGTGGATTGCGGGAACCATCGACGTGGACGGGCGTTGACCTGTCCCGAAGGTGAACGAAGGTTCAACACGACGTTCACGACGAGTTCAGGCGGAGGCCGATATCGTTGAATATCAAGACGCTAACCGTTCCGGTTGAAACACAAATTC
Organism: Mycoplana azooxidifex; assembly: GCF_014196765.1. Lineage (GTDB taxonomy): Bacteria > Pseudomonadota > Alphaproteobacteria > Rhizobiales > Rhizobiaceae > Mycoplana > Mycoplana azooxidifex. Next base: position 38,320 of record NZ_JACIEE010000006.1, on the reverse strand, counting down.
GCCCGGAATGATTGGTTGACCCTCGCCACCGAGGAAACGCAACAACAAGGAAAAGACCATGGGTACTCGAACCAAACTGCTTGCCACGGTAACGCTGCCGATCGCATCGATGATCTGGCAACCGGCCGACGCTGCGGCCTATCGGGCGATGCACCCGGTCGAAGTCGCGCAGGACGTGATCCTTGCCCAATCGAACGGCGACCCGTCCGAAGAGGAACTGCGCAAGCAGCGTCGCAAGCAGCGCGAGGAAGGCCGTCAGCAGGAGCAACGCGGCGACCAGCAGGAGCGCAGCAAGAAGCGTGAGCAGGCCGAGGAGCCGAAGCGCAGCGACGAGAAGCGTCAGTCCGACAGCCAGCGCCAGCAGCGTGAAGAGCGCAGCAAGAAGCGCGAGCAGCAGGCCGAGGAGCCGAAACGCAGCGACGAGAAGCGCCAGTCCGACAGCCAGCGCCAGCAGCGCGAAGAGCGCAGCAAGAAGCGTGAGCAGCAGGCCGAGGAACAGAAGCGCAGCGACGAGAAGCGTCAGTCCGACAGCCAGCGCCAGCAGCGCGAGGTGCGCAACAAGAAGCGCGAGCAGCAGGCGGAGGAGCAGAAGAAGAACGACGACAAGCGCCAATCCGACAGCCAGCGCCAGGAGCGCGACAAGAAGCGCGAACAGCAGGCCGAGGAACAGAAGCAGGGCGACGACAAGCGCAAGTCCGACAGCCAGAAGGCCAGGGACCAGAAGCGTGAGCAGGAACAGCGCGCCGGCGACAAGGACCAGCGCCCCTCGGACAGCAAACAGACCGACCGGAAGGACTCCGATCGCAAGGACTCCGATCGCAACCAGGCCGGGCGTGACCAGCCCGATGGCAAGCAGACGGACGGCAAGCAGACCGACAGGGAGCGCGCCCGCGAGGAGCGTCGCCAGAAGGCCGGAGCCGACCGCGAGCGCCGTGCGGGCGAGGAGAACCGTGAGCGTCCCCGCCGCGAGCGCGATGCCGAGCGCGAGCGGATCGCCCGCGATCCGTCGAAGACGACCGAGACGATCGACCTGCCGGTGGTCGGCGGCGCAGCCGTGCTCGACAGCGACAAGGACGCCGACAACCGCCGGGATCGTTCGCGCGAGGAAACCCGCAAGAAGCGCGAGGAGGAGCGTCGCAAGGCTAACGTGCGCGTGCCCCGCTCCGATGCGGACGCCCAGGTGGACCGCGACGGCAACCGCCGCCGCTACGACCGCCACGAATCGATCGATCGCGAGCGCGGCGAGCGCCGCGACCGGCGGCCGGACTATCGCGACCCGGACAATGTGCGGATCGGCCGGCGCGAGGACAACCGCGTGATCTACAACATCGACAACCGCACCTTCGTGCGGCACTACGACAGCGACCGCCTGTCGCGCCGGGGCGGCGACACCTACTACGAGACCCTGCGCGACGGTCGTGTCCGCGAAACGATCGAGCGCCCCGGCGGCGTCCGGGTGGTGACGATCCGCAACGACTATGGCACCGTCATCCAGCGTTCGCGTTTCGTCGGCGACCGGGAATACGTGCTCTACTACGTGCCGGAGGTCGATTACGTGGACGACCGGCCGTTCTACGATCCGGGCCTCGACCTGCCGCCGATGCGCCTGAGCGTGCCTGTCGATGAGTACATCATCGACACCTCGTCCGACTACGATCGCGACTATCGGGAGTTCCTCGAGCTTCCACCGGTCGAGCCGGTCGAGCGCGTTTATACGCTGGACGAGGTGAAGTACTCGGCCCGCATCCGCGACAAGGTGCGCCGCATCGACCTCGACACGATCACGTTCGCCACCGGCAGCGCCGAGATCTCGATGGAGCAGGCATCGACGCTGCGGCAGGTCGCCGACGCGATCAACGAACTGCTGGACAAGGATCCGAGCGAGACCTTCCTGATCGAGGGCCACACTGACGCGGTCGGATCGGACGATTCGAACCTGATCCTGTCGGACGAACGGGCCGAATCTGTCGCCAACCTCCTGACGGACGTCTACGACATCCCGCCGGAGAACCTGTCGACCCAGGGCTACGGCGAACGCTACCTCAAGGTCTCGACCGACGGCGCCGAGCAGCTCAACCGCCGCGTCACCATCCGCCGCGTCACCCCGCTGGTGAAGCCGGTCGCCTCGGCCGAGTGAAGCGGGACGTCAAGAAGATTTACCAAGGCCGCCGGAGCGATCCGGCGGCCTTGGTGCGTCTGCTGTCGTTCATATCTCGGCATGTGTGAAGGCTAACCATTCTTCCAACATTCGCCTGATGGCGTGCTCTGCTTCGCCGTGGCGGGTAAACGCCCACCACGTATGAGCACCCTGCCATAGCGCCGCCATCTGCCATCCAAGCCGTTCCGCCTCATGCTGATCGCTGGAAAGGCGACGGCCCAAAGCGCAGGCAAGAGTACGACCCCAGTTTGCGCCTCGAGCACGAAGATTGGGGTTGCGGATATCCTCCCTCAACAGCAGCAACCCATCGGCCGCATTGTGCTCCGCAGCTTCGGGCGGCATCAGGCGCATGAGGAGGTCTATGGCACCTTGTGGCGTCACCGCCTCCTCGATATCCGCCGCCTCCGTTTCGGCTTGCAGCCGGTCCCACGCCCGCAGCAGCACGGCCTCGACGAGCCCCTGCCGGTTGCCATAGCGCTGGACCAGGGTCGCCGGCGACAGGCCGCAGGCCCTGGCGCACAGCGCGAATGTGAGACCGTCCGGTCCGGTTTCCAGAATCAGGTCGAACAGGTCATCGAGCACCTGCTCGTCGGAAATCATCTTGTGTCTTGGCATGGATTATTTATAAACGTACATTCATTTATATTGCAAGGAGGCGGTCATGGCGAGAATTCTGGGTTATATCGCAGCGAGCCTGGACGGGCTCATCGTTTCCGGCGAGGGCTCGCTCGACTGGCTGTACAAATATGACGACATGGAGCTTGGCGAACATGACTACCGCCGTTTCATTAAACGCATCCGCACCGTGGTGATGGGGCGCGGCACCTATGACTTCATTGCCAGCGATCCATCACCCTGGGCCTACGCAGATCAACGGGTGATCGTCGTCACCTCGCGGCCGCTCGACAATCCGAAGGGGCTGCTGGAAATCTGCAACGATGTCGATGCGCTGATCGCAAGACTGCGCGCCCTCGACGATGGCGACGTCTGGATGGTGGGAGGAGGGCAGTTGCAGATGGCGTTCATGGAACGCGGTGCGCTGGACGAGATCGAGATCTACGTCATACCTGAAATACTCGGCGCCGGGCAGCCGCTCTTTCCCCTCACCGGTTTTCGCGCAAGTCCGACGCTGATCAGCGCGGCAGTGATCGACAAGGGCTGCGTGCGACTCCATTACCGGATGTAACGCCCTGCGGATGCCGGGTAGGGGAATTCTTGCGCGACCATCCCCGAACGCAGGACAGCTAGTGGCCCAGGACGGGGTCAGCTCTGTTTCGGGGGCAATCCCACCGTCTGCAGCACGAAGTCCGCAATCGCATCGGTGTCGTCGAGATCGAACACCGGCAGTGCGGTGTCGGTGACGGGGTGGTCGGCGGCGATCGCCACGATGTGGGGATCCTCCGGCGCGAGCGGCGTGCGGTTGGCGGATTCCTGGCGCCGTGCCTCGATCTTCGGGATCGGCTCGCGTTTGTAGCCCTCGATCAGCACGAGGTCGCACGGCGCGATCCGCGCCAGGATCTCCTCGAAGCTCGGCTCCGGCGCGCCGCGCAACTCGTGCATGATGGCAAAACGCGTTCCCGAGACGATCGTCACCTCCTGCGCCCCGGCCTGGCGATGGCGGTAGCTGTCGGCGCCGACCTTGTCGATGTCGAAATCGTGGTGTGCGTGCTTGATGGTGGAGACCCGAAAGCCGCGGGAAACCAGCGTTTCGACGAGCCGCACGGCCAGGCCCGTCTTGCCGGAGTTCTTCCAGCCGGCGATGCCGAAGATGCGGGGAGGGGATGTCGTCATCGGTCGAGTGCCCTGAGCCAGATTTCCGCCCTTTCGAGATCGCCGGGCGTATTGACGTTGAAGAACGGGTCGAGCGGCCCTTCGGCCGTCTCGCAATCGGGGAAGTGGGCAGCCTTGGCATCGTGCCGTTCGAGCCAACTGCGCAGACGGAGCGTGCCGGCGCTGCGCATCCAGCCGGCAAGATCGTCGGCGAGCGCGACTGGCCAGAGCGCGAAGACGGGGTGGGCGCCGCCGGAGGACGTGGCGAACGCGATCCCGTCTGGTCCGTCCACGGCAGCGCGCAGCCGGGCGACGAGGTCTGCCGGGAAGAAGGGGCTGTCCGTCGGCACCGTCACGACATGGGAGACGGCCGGATGGCTGAGCTGCGCATCCCGGAGTGCAGCGAGCACGCCGCCGATCGGCCCGGATCGGACGCCCTCCGGGTCGCCGAGGAGCGGCAGCCCGAAGGCGTGGAGCACCGGCGAGGACGTGTCGTTGGTGCTGATCGCAAGCGAGGAGACCTGGGGAGCGAAGCGACGCAGGGCGTGCTCCAGCAACGGCACGCCGCCGAGGCGGACATGGGCCTTGTCGGCACCCATGCGGCTGGACAGGCCGCCGGCGAGGACGACGCCGGGGACGGAGGATCCGGGGTAGGGGGGTGTGGTCTGTGCGTTCGGCTTATCTGTCACGGCGGCGCGGGCCTGGCTAACTGTTTCAATCTCTATCCTGTTACGTCCGATTCTAGACCTGTCTTCCAACGGTGCAACGCCCCCTCCACGATCGTCCGGGCCGGCGGACCAGCGCTCAAGGTCCCTCGATCGCCGACGTCTGCGCGATCGGCTCCGCGCGCCTGCGGTTTTCCCTGTTGAAGGCATAGAGGCCGGAAGCGACGATCACGGCCACGCCGACGCACATCCAGAAATCCGGAATATCGCCGAAGAAGACGATGCCGATGCCGATCGCCCAGATGAGGCTCGTATAGCGGAACGGCGCCACGAAGGAGATTTCGCCTGCCCGCATCGCAAAGACGATGCACTGGTATCCGATCAGGAGCGCGACGCTCGAAACGGCGAGCCGAACGAAGATGTACCACTCGATCGGCTGCCAGCCGCCCATCGGCACGATCATCAGCGCGCCGAAGGCGGTTATGGAGAGCGCGGTGACCACGGTGATCAGCGCCGCGGGGATATCGGGATCGATGCGGCGGGTGAGGATGTCGCGCGTGGCGGCGAAGACGACGGCCGCGATCGCGAGGGCCGCGCCGATCGAAAATCCGTCCGGACCGGGCCGGATCACGATCAGCACGCCGACGAAGCCGCAGATGATCGCGAGCCACCGCCGCCATCCGACGGTCTCGCCGAGAAACAGCACCGCGCCGAGCGTCACGGCCAGCGGCAGCGAAAGCAGGATCGCGGCGGTGTTGGCGAGCGGCAGCAGGCCGAGCGCCATGATGTAGGTGAGGGCGGCGCCCACTTCCGCAGCCGCCCGCACCAGCACCTTGCGGTCCGGCAGCACGCGCCGCCAGAACAGCGCCCGGGCGGGCCAGGCGAGCGCGATGATCATGGCCCCCGGACGAACATGATCTGCCCCGGGTTCATCGCCCCGGTGACCGACTTCACGAGCGCGTCGTTGACGTTGAAGCTGGCCATGGCCAACGCCATGAAGAGTGCGCCCTTGTGGTTTGCGGAGAGGTTCATGCTGCGATTCCCGAGACGTCTGCCTGTGATAGCCGCGATGGCGGCGGGGCGCCAGTGCGACGCCCGGTCGCCTCGAAGGGGGAACGGCGGGCGGCCGGCGGACCGTGGCTTGCGAAAAGCCACCATGCCGATTTCGCGTTTCGTTAATCATCCACACCTATCGTAACGTCACCCACAGGACCCATCGCATGACGCGACGGGTGGCGGGAGCGCGAAGCGAATAGGCCGCGCCCCTGCTTGTCTTGCCGTCGGGCGCCAAGCGCGCCGAAAGCCACAGAGGCGGACGCAAGCAATCGGCCACCGGTCGGGTATGAGGTGGACAAGAACAATACCCTGGGGAACCCATGTCCTTCATCGATCGCTTGCTGCAGCGCCGACGTATCGTCACCAAGGTGCTGCTTTTCGTCGTCCCGCTCGTCGTCCTGATCGCCGGCATAGGGCTGGTCGGGTTCTTCACCGCCAGGACCCTCAACGGTCACATGACGGTGACGCGCGAGACGATCAGCAGCCTGTCGGATTTCCAGTATCTCCGGACAGCTCTGCAGGATTTCGTCGACGCGCCGACCGAGGAGGCGCGCACAGCGCTTGTCGAGCGCATCGATGCGCAGGATCGCGGCATCCACGCCCTGGACGCGCTATTGCCGGACGCTGCCGAGAAGGAAGAAATCGCAACGGTCGTAGCCCTGCCGCCGCAGATGCGCGCGCAGGCCGAGACGCTGTGGTCGGTGCGCGAGGAACAGGACCGGATCACGGGTGAGCTCGAGGCGGCGCTCGCCGGCCTGACGGCCGAGGGGCAGTTCGCCGAGAAGCAGATCGGCGTCATCCGCGGCGAATCCGACGAGAAGGAAAAATTTGCCCGCACACTCCTGTTCGACGCGGCCGCCTACCAAGGGCTCGCCGAGCGGATCGGCAAGTTCCGCAAGCCGGTGGCGCTGGCGATGAAGCCGGAGGACAAGGTCAAGGCCGCCACGACCTACCTGCCGCCGTTCCTCAAGCAGCTCGGCGAATCCGAGAAGATCGCCTCGGCCAAGGCGCTCGGCCAGTTCGTCCTCGTCAAGAACGAGATCGCGCAGATCGAGAAGGTCCTTGCCGCCAGCGACGACGCGGAGGCCAAGAAGCAGGCCTTCACGCCGATCCTGTCGAAGCTTTCCAAGTACGACGCCGATTTTCTCAAGGCCGCCCAGCAGAATTCGGACATGGCCGCCAAGCGGTTTGTCAGCATGGACACGGAGATTGGCACCCTGAAGACGCTGATCGCGCTGATGGGCGATACGTTCCTGCAGATCGACCGCACGCGGCTGCATATCAGCGAGCTGCACCGCAAGCCCGACCAGAAAAGCCGCGAGTTCGTGCTCGCCGACCTGACTGCAGTCGCAAAGAGCGCCGACGAACTTTCCAGACTCGGCGGCCGGAACGCCGCGCTGCGCGACCTGGCTTCGAAGCTGAAGCCGCACCTTGCCGCAATCGAGCAGGGCTCCCAGGCGTTGATCAACGTCGATCAGCGTTGGCGCGAGGCCAGGGCAGGGGCCCGCACGCTGGTGGCCGATGCCAGCCAGACGCTCGAGGCCTTCGTCAGCAGCGCCCAGGAAGCCGGCAAGCGCGACAGCCAACGCTCAGCCGACATCTCGATCATCGCCATGGTCGCAGGCACCCTGCTCGCCATCGTCGGCGGGCTCATGCTGGTCGAGACGCTGCGGGGCCCGCTGAAGCGCGTCACCGAGGTGATGTCGCGGCTTGCAAGCGGCGATCTGGACGTGTCGATCGAGGGCCGCAACCGTGGCGACGAGATCGGCGACATGGTGCGCTCCGTCGCCGTGTTCCGCGATTCGGCGCTCGAAAACGTCAGGCTGGAGCAGGAGGCCGAGGCGCAGCGGGTGCTGACGGCCGAGGAGCAGGCTCGGCGTGCGGCCGCGCAGGCCAGGGTGGAAGCCGAACAGATGGAGGCGCTCAACGCGCTTTCCGGCGTCCTGGGCAAGCTTGCGGAAGGCGATCTCGAGGAGAGCATGACCGAGGCGCTGGCGGCCGAGTATGTCGCCATGGCCCGCACCTACAACAACGCCGTGGAGGCGCTGCGGGCGACGCTGTCGGACGTCCGCGCCACGACGCAGGAAATCAACGGCGGCACGAGCAACCTCGCCGCATCGGCCGACGACCTCGCCCGGCGAACCGAGCAGCAGGCGGCGGCGCTGGAGGAAAGCTCGCGCGCGCTGCGCCAGCTCACCGACATCGTCCGCTCGACCGCCGAGAGCGCCCAGCGCACGACCGCCTCGGTCGACGAGACGCACAGCTATGCGATCAAGTCCGGCCAGGTGGTCGCCCAGGCCGTGGAGGCGATGGCACAGATCAACCGCTCCTCGGAGAAGATCGGCACGATCATCGGCGTGATCGACGAGATCGCCTTCCAGACCAACCTTCTGGCGCTCAACGCGGGTGTGGAGGCTGCGCGGGCGGGTGAGGCGGGCCGGGGCTTTGCCGTCGTCGCCCAGGAAGTGCGCGAACTGGCCCAGCGTTGCGCAGGCGCGGCCCGCGAGATCAAGGGGCTGATCTCAGACAGCTCCGCCCAGGTCCGTAGCGGCGTCTCCCTCGTGCAGGAAACCGGCAACGCGCTGACGGTGATCAACGAGCACATCTCCTCCATCCACGACCTCGTCGGCAACATCGAGAAGGCCGCCGCCGCCCAGTACGAGGGCCTCAGCGAGGTCAACCAGGCGGTGCACCAGGTCGAACTGATCACCCAGCAGAATGCCGCGATGGTGGAGGAGAACAACGCCGAGATCCACGGCCTGCGCAGCCGCGTGGAATTGCTCAACCGCAAGATCGACCGGTTCAAGACGGGCGAGTTCGAAACGCCCGCCGGCAGCTACTACGCCGCGTGAACGGGCGCGCCGGTGCGGTTGTCGGGAGACGGCCGCCTTCGCCAGCTTGCCATTTGGTGGACGCATCACGGCGATCTCCCTCTTCTCCCCAGCGGGGAGAAGTGCCGAGCGAAGCGATGAGGGTGAGCGGCGAGCGCCGCGTTTGCCGCACCACCCCCTCATCCAGCCCTTCGGGCCACCTTCTCCCCGCTGGGGAGAAGAGGGAGCCAGGGGCTGCCGCTCAGCGATGCTTCATCCCGATTGGGACCTGATAGCGGGAGATTGCTGGATGCGTTACACGACGGGTCGGCGATCTCCCTCTTCTCCCCTCGGGGAGAAGTGCCGAACGCAGTGAGGCGATGAGGGGGCGCATCCGCACGACCTTGCCGCGCCGCCCCCCTCATCCGACCCTTCGGGCCACCTTTTCCCCGATGGGGAGAAGAGGGAGCCAGGGGCTGCCGCTCAGCGATGCTCATCCCGATTGGGGCCTGATAGCGGGAGATTACTGGATGCGTTACACGACGGGACGGCGATCTCCCTCTTCTCCCCTCGGGGAGAAGTGCCGAACGCAGTGAGGCGATGAGGGGGCGCATCCGCACGACCTTGCCGCGCCGCCCCCCTCATCCGACCCTTCGGGCCACCTTCTCCCCGCTGGGGAGAAGAGGGAGGTGCCGGCGGCCGTGCCGTTCAGCCGCCGGTGACGCTCATGTGGCGGGCGACAGCTGGGCGGTTGTTGCGGCTGATGATGAAGTCGTGGCCCTTGGGTTTGCGGCCGATTGCCTCGTCGATCGCCTGCGACAAGAGCGCGTCGTCCTCGGAGGCGCGCAGCGGCAGCCGCAGGTCGGCCGCGTCGTTCTGGCCGAGGCACATGTAGAGCGTGCCCGTGCAGGTCAGCCGGACACGGTTGCAGCTTTCGCAGAAATTGTGCGTCATCGGCGTGATGAAACCCAGCCGCCCGCCGGTCTCGGCGACCGTGACGTAGCGGGCCGGACCGCCGGTGTGGTAGTCGATATCCGCCAGGGTGAACTCTTCGGCGAGGCGTTCGCGCATCTCCGAAAGCGGCAGGTAGTGCTCGGTGCGGTCCTCGTCGATCTCGCCCATCGGCATCGTCTCGATCAGCGTCAGATCCATGCCGCGTCCGTGCGCCCAGCGCAGCATGTCGGGGATCTCGCGGTCGTTGAAGTCCTTCAGCGCCACCGCGTTGAGCTTGACCTTGATGCCGGCGGCCTGCGCCGCATCGATGCCTTCCATCACCTTGGAAAGATCGCCCCAGCGGGTGATGGTGCGGAACTTGTCGGCATTCAGCGTATCGAGCGAGACGTTGATGCGGCGTACCCCGCAGTCGGCCAGCTCCGCAGCGTGCTTGGCAAGCTGGGAACCGTTCGTCGTCAGAGTCAGTTCGTCGAGCCTGCCGGCTTCGACGTGGCGGCCGAGTTGCCGCACCAGGAACATGATGTTCTTGCGCACCAGCGGTTCGCCGCCGGTCAGGCGCAGCTTGCGCACGCCCTTCTGGATGAAGGCGGAACAGAGCCGCTCGAGCTCTTCCAGCGTCAGAAGGTCCTTCTTCGGCAGGAACGTCATGTTCTCCGCCATGCAGTAGGTACAGCGGAAGTCGCAGCGGTCGGTGACAGAGACGCGGAGATAGGTGACGGCGCGCCCGAACGGATCGATCATCGGTGCATCCGAGGTGCCGAGCGCCGTTACCCTGTCGGTCGTTCCTACGTAGCTGTTCACGTCTATCCTCTTGAATTGCCGGGAATGTGGTCCCCATGCTGCCTGCCGTCAAGGGGTTGACGGGCAGATCAAGCGAAGTTGACGCTTGCCTCAGTTGAACACCGGGCCTAGTGCTGCGGAGATTGAGCGGGAGAGACGACGATGAGCGAATACTGGCCGACTGAACTGCGGGTATCGCCGGATCGCCAGCGATTGACGGTGGCGTTCGACGACGGGCAGCGCTTCGAGCTTTCGGCGGAGATGCTGCGGGTGCTGTCGCCTTCGGCGGAGGTCCAGGGACACGGGCCGGGACAGCGGGTGACCGTTCCCGGAAAGCGCAACGTCGCCATCATCGCGATGACGCCGACCGGGAACTATGCCGTGCGCATCGGTTTCGACGATTTCCACGACACGGGGATCTACACCTGGACCTTCCTGCGCGAACTGGGCGAGAAGGGTGACGAGCTCTTTGCCGCCTATGAGCGCGAGCTGGCTGACAAGGGCATGACTCGCGATCGGTCCGAGAAGCCGAGATAGGCAGCCGTCACGCAAACGTCACGCGCGTGTGCCAACGACACCCGAACTCCACCCTGCGAGAGACCTGCCCAACCCTGCGAGGACCTGCCATGACCGTCGTGACCTCCGTCGAGCAACTGAACACCCTCTATGGCGAGCCGGGCGAGGCATCGCTCGTCAAGGTGACCGATTTTCTCCTGCCGGAATATAGGACGATGATCGAAGCCTCGCCGTTCATGATGCTCGCAACGGTCGGCCCCGAAGGACTGGACTGCTCGCCGCGCGGCGATGCCGGCACCGTCGTCCACATCGAGGACGAGCGGACGCTGATGCTGCCCGACTGGCGCGGCAACAACCGGATCGATTCGCTTTCGAACATCGTGCGCGACCCGCGCGTGGCGCTTCTGTTTCTCGTGCCCGGCTCGAACACCACCATGCGCCTGAACGGTCGCGCCGTCGTCCGGATCGACGAGGAACTCACGTCGCGGTTCGAGATGGACGGCCGCCATCCGCGCGCCGTCGTGGTGATTTCGATCGAGGAGGTCTATTCGCAGTGCGCCCGCGCGGTCATGCGCGCCGACCTGTGGAACCCGACCAGATATCACGATCCGAAGAGCCTGCCGACCGTCGGCCAGATGCTGGCTTCGGCCAAGAAGGGCTTCGACGGCAACACCTACGATCGCGAGTGGCCGGACCGCGCGGCAAAGACGATGTGGTAAGCAAATCCCGTCCCGGTCGGGTGGCGTTCCTGGAAGGCGTGCCTCCGGGGATACACGTTACAAGCTCCACCGGAGGCACGCACCCAGGCCCCCACCTGATTGGTGAAGCGCTTCTTCCAAAGGTCGCCGCAACGCGCTTGGGAGGATCCGCGCGGCGCCCTGAACTGCTTGGGGCCTGAACGACGGGAGGAGTATCTGCGCAATCGCGCGTTGGTGCTGTTACCGGGGGAACAGCCGGCCAGAAAAGAGAACGGCGCCGAAAGGGCGCCGCCAGAGTTCCCGAAGGGTCCGTGACCCTTTCTGACGCCGCCATGCAGGACCTCGGCATGGCGCGCCCGGATGGCCGGCTACTTGCGATAGATGAGCCAGCTCTTGGAGAAGTCCTTCTTCATGCCGTCCTCGAAGGGCATGGTGCGGTTGCGCCCGCCGTTCTTGGCACAGTAGAGCGCGATGTCCGCCTTGCTGTAGAGTTCGGCCGGGCCGTCGGCCTCGCTCGCCATGCACAGCCCGAGCGAAATCGTGATCGGCCCGTAGTTCACGCCGGTCTTGGAGTTCTTGAACGGGGTGTGCTCCAGCGTGGTGCGGATGCGCTCAGCGATCGTCATCACCTCTTCCTGGTTGTTGCCTTCGACGATCATCGCGAACTCCTCGCCGCCGGTGCGGGCGATGAAGACATCCTTGCGCACGCTGGCGCGGATGATGCTGCCGACGGAGGCCAGGATCTTGTCCCCGACCGGATGGCCATAGGTGTCGTTGATCTTCTTGAAGTGATCGATATCGGCCAGCACGAGCGCGGTGACGTTGTGCAGCATCGCGTTGTCGTAGATCGCGGCGAGCCTGTCGTCGAAGGCGCGGCGGTTGGAGAGTTGCGTCAGCGAATCGGTATTGGCGATGCGTTTGTACTCATCGAGCTCCCGGCGGACGACGTCCATCTCCCGCGACCGCTGCGTCACGGTCTCCACCATCTCCTTGCCCTGGCTGATCGTGTCGCCGGTCGCCGTCGATAGCACGTTGATGGCGCCCCGGATGATCTCGGCGCTCGTGTTGTTCTTGTTGGCGATGCGGCTGTAGGTCTCGTCGAGCAGCTGGTTGTAGCTCTCGAGCGACGTCTGTTCCTGCCGCAGCAGCTGCAGGAGGCCTTCCAACTGGCTGCTGAGCTTGCTGTGGGCGCCGTCGATCGCCTCGGCCCGGTGGTGGTGGCCGAAGAACTGCCGCCCGATCTGGTCGAGCTCCTCCTGCGTGGCCCTGTTGCCAAGCGCTGCGACCTCGCGTGTCAGCTTCGGGCTCGAGCCGATATAGGCCTCGTAGAACAGCTCGTAGTTGCGGGGTATGGGGGCGACGCCCATGATGCGCATGGCATAGGCCACCTGCGCGGCGATATCCGGCGCCTGCACTTTCTGCGCGATGGGAGTGTTCAACGCTGGCTCCTGTCGGGGTTCGCTTTCAATCAGTCAAATTAGGGGGAAAAGATTTGGAATCGATTAACGATCTTGTGTTCGCCGCAGGAATTCCGGCAACGAAAAAGGCCCCGCGGGCGAACCGGCGAGGCCTTGGGAAATGCTGGTATTTCAGGCGTTTCAGCCTGGCATGATCATCTTTTCGGGACGGACGACCTCGTCGAATTCCTCGTTCGTGACGTAGCCGCCGCCGACGGCTTCCTCACGTAACGTCGTGCCGTTCTTGTGGGCGGTCTTGGCGATCTTGGCGGCGTTGTCGTAGCCGATTTTCGGCGCCAGCGCGGTCACCAGCATCAGCGAGCGCTCCAGCGCCGCCTTGATGTTGTCCTCGCGGGCCTCGATGCCGACCACGCAGTTGTCGGTAAACGAGACCGCGGCGTCTGCGAGCAACTGCACCGACTGCAGGAAGTTGTAGGCCATCAGCGGATTGTAGACGTTCAGTTCGAAATGGCCCTGGCTGCCGGCAAAGGTCAGCGAGGTGTTGTTGCCGAAGACCTGGATGCAGACCTGCGTCAGCGCCTCGCACTGGGTCGGGTTGACCTTGCCGGGCATGATCGACGAGCCCGGCTCGTTTTCCGGCAGCGACAGTTCGCCGAGGCCCGAGCGCGGGCCGGAGCCGAGCAGGCGGATGTCGTTGGCGATCTTGAAGAGGGCGACGGCGGCCGAATTGATGGCGCCATGGGAGAAGACCATCGAATCGTGGGCGGCCAGCGCCTCGAACTTGTTCGGCGCGGTCTGGAAGTCGAGGCCGGTGATCTTCGATATCTCCTCGGCCACCTTCTCGGCAAAGCCGATCGGCGCGTTCAGGCCGGTGCCGACGGCGGTGCCGCCCTGCGCCAGTTCCATCAGGCCCGGAAGCGTCGCCTCGATCCGCTTGATCGAGGAGGCGACCTGGGCGGCGTAACCGGAGAATTCCTGGCCGAGGGTGAGGGGGGTGGCGTCCTGCGTATGGGTGCGGCCGATCTTGATGATATGGTCGAACGCCTTGACCTTGGCTTCGAGCGCGGTAAGCAGGTGTTTCAGCGACGGCAGCAGGTGATGGACGATGCGCTCGCCGCAGGCGACGTGCATGGCCGTCGGGTAGGTGTCGTTCGACGACTGGCTCATGTTGACGTGATCGTTCGGATGCACGGGCTTCTTCGAGCCCATCTCGCCGCCGAGCATTTCGATCGCGCGGTTGGAGATCACCTCGTTGGCGTTCATGTTTGACTGCGTGCCGGAACCCGTCTGCCAGACCACGAGCGGGAAGTGGTCGTCGAGCTTGCCGTCGATCACCTCCTGGGCGGCGACGACGATCGCCTCGCCGAGCTTCGGATCGAGCCGGCCGAGCGCCACGTTGGCGCGCGCGGCCGCCTGCTTGACGATGCCGAGCGCACGGACCACCGAAAGCGGCTGCTTCTCCCAGCCGATCTTGAAATTGCCGAGCGAGCGTTGTGCCTGCGCACCCCAGTAGCGGCTGCTGTCGACCTCGATGGGGCCGAAGGTATCGGTTTCGGTACGCGTAGATGTCATTTCTCTTCCCGCCGTCACTCCATGCGCTCTCGGTCGGCGACTGCCGCCGCATGGAAGCGGCCGTCTCCGGGCGGCGCGCGGAAGGTGGCGCCGTGCTCGAAATCCGGCGCATTCTCTGGCCCATAAGGTCCGTCCTTGTAAAGGGCGTGGGTGCCGCAATTTCCGGCTCCGTCCGCTAAAATCGATTAGCGCGGCACGCGCGTGCGCGCTCCCGATCCGCAGCCGCCGCTGTTGCGATTGCGGCACAGCTGTCCGCATTTTCGTGGCGGCGCAGGCGCCATGGTGGGGCAAAATTGTGGCAATGGGCCCGGACGGCTCGGGATTCCCGTTGTCTTTCATGTCGTTGAACGTATCGACGCGCTCGGGTCTGCCTGTCGAAATGGTACGGTTGCGGTGTCGCGGCTACGACGCGTTTCCTTTTCATTCACCATCGGATTCTATAGTTTCCGGACTCGCATGGTCGGGTGCAATCCAGTTCGCCGCCACTACCGGCGGTACAGGGGAATGAAGCAGTTATGACGTTGAAGAAGTCCGCGGCGCTCACGGCGCTCTTGATCACCTGCGCCGTTACGGTCGCCGACGTGGCTCCGGCCTATGCGGCGCAGCCGAACCTGCTGGAATTTCTGTTCGGCAAGCGCAGGCGCCAGGAGCCGGCTCCGCCGCCGGGCGTGGACACGCCCGTCCGCGCTCCCGCGGCCGCAAGGGCTGCCGCCAAGCCCGCGCCGCTGCCGCGCGTGAGCGCGCCGAGCTACTATACCTACAAGGCCGAGCCCTTGAAGACGATCGCGATGGACAAGTTCGCCGATCCGGTCGTCACGGGCTCCATTGACGTTGCCGCGCTGAACGGACCGCAGCCCACCCCGGAAGGCGAGATCAGGCGGGAATTCGCCACGGTCAAGGCCCGGGCCCCGGCCGAAAGCGCCAAGGCGGTCGAGGAATATTACAGCCACAATACCAGCCTCATCTGGGTGTCGGGCGGGCAGATCAGCGAACGCGCGCGCGCCGCACTCGCGGTGCTCGCGGATGCTGCCTCGACCGGCCTCGATCCGCAGGACTACGCCGTCGACGTGCCCTCGGCCGTCTTCGACAGCGCCGACATGGTGTCCCGCTACCAGGAACTCGCCGCCTTCGAGGTCAACATGTCCTCGGCGGTGGCGACCTACGTGCTCGACACCGTGCGCGGGCGCATCAACCCGAACCGGATCTCCGGCTACCATGATTTCGCCCGCAAGAACGTCAACCTGGTCGCGACGCTGAAGAACCTGTCGATGAGCCCCGACGTCGCGGCCTATCTGAAGACCCGCGAACCCTCCGGCAGCCATTTCCAGGCGCTGAAGGCCGAACTGAAGGCGCTCAAGGCAGAAAGCGGCACGTCCGAGCCGGTGGTGATCGCGCCCGGGACGCTGCTGAAGCCCGGCCAGAGCAATCCCGAGCTCGCAAACATCGTCAAGGGCGTCGTCAGGCACGCCTCCGAGGTGCTGAAGGCCGAGCAGGCGGCGACGATCGCAGCCTACAGGGATACGCCGGACTATTCCCCGGAACTCGTGTCCCTCGTCGAGGCCTTCCAGAAGGAGCGCGGACTGAAGGCGGACGGGATCGTCGGGCAGGCGACGATCCGGCACCTGGTCGGTGGCGACAGCGTTGCCGACAAGATCTTCAAGGTCCAGGTCGCCATGGAACAGGCGCGCTGGCTCCCGGCGGAACTCGGCGCGCGCTACGTCTTCATCAACCAGCCGGCCTTCATGGCCTATTACCACGACCAGGACGCGGAGAAGTTCTCCATGCGCGTGGTCGTCGGTTCGAAGTCGAACCAGACCTATTTCTTCGAAGACGAGATCCAGACCGTCGAGTACAACCCGTACTGGGGCGTGCCGCAGTCGATCATCATCAACGAGATGCTGCCGAAGCTGCGCTCCGACCCGTCCTATCTCGACCGGATGGGCTATCAGGTCGAGCTCAACGGTCGTGCGGTCTCCTCGTCTCAGATCAACTGGAGTTCGACCAAGGGTGTGGCTGTCCGCCAGCCGCCCGGCGACGACAATGCGCTCGGCGAGCTGAAGATCCTGTTCCCGAATGCGCATGCGATCTACATGCACGACACGCCGTCCAAGAGCTATTTCAAGAAGGACATGCGTGCGCTGAGCCATGGCTGCGTCCGCCTGGCCGACCCGCGGTTGATGGCGGCGGCGGTCCTCGGCACGAGCGTGGACCAGGTCGGAGCGGAAATCGCCAAGGGCCGCAACAAGGCCGTCAGCGTTCCCGAGCGCATCCCCGTCTATGTGTCCTATTTCACCGCATGGCCGGACAAGGACGGCAAGATCGAGTTCTTCGACGATGTCTACGGCCGCGACGACTACATGCGCAAGGCGATGGAAACGACGCGGGAAGCCCGTCAGGCACAGAGCTGAGCACGCCTCGCTTTTCGCGGGCAAGAAGATGACCGGCTGACGGCCCGCTCCAGTTTCGTGGAGCGGGCCGTTTGGTTTGAAAGTCAGGCTGCGGCGGCTCGGGCGATCAGGCTCTCGACGAGCTCGGGATGGAGCTCGTCAAAGCTGTCGATGACGTGGCTGGGCTCCAGGCTGGCGATGGAAACGTCCGAATAGCCGAAGGGAACGCCGATCGAAGGTACGCCCGCATTGCGCGCGACCAGCACGTCGTTGAGGCTGTCGCCGACCATCACCGTGCGCGCGGCATTGCCGCCGGCTAGGCGAACCGTCTCGAGCAGGTGGGCGGCATCGGGCTTGCGCACGGCAAAGGTGTCGCCGCCAGTGACGGCGGCGAAGCGCTGCGTCAGGCCGAGCCCGTCGAGCAGCCGCCGGGCCAGCCCCTCCATCTTGTTGGTACAGACGGCCAGGTGGAAGCCCGCCTGCTGCAGCCGGTCCAGCGCCGCGACGAGGCCGGGGTAGGGGGCGGATGCGCCCGGCATGCCCTGCCCGTAGTGGTCGACGAAGACCTGCACCATGGCCGGAAGGTCGTCGTCGGACAGATGTCCGCCACGAAGCTCGAAGGCGCGCCGGATCATCACCTGTCCGCCGTGCCCGACGAGATAGGTGAGGTCGGAATAGCTGACCGGCTCGAGGCCGGCGGTGCCGATCGTGTGGTTGAGGCTGCTGACGAGATCCGGGGCGGTATCGACGAGGGTTCCGTCCAGATCGAAGACGACGAGGGGAGCTGTCACGGCGTGTCCTTCGGTTGAGGTGCTTGCAAAGGAGGTAAGGGATGGCGCCTGCGAATGCAATTGCCAAGGCGTGCACAGCTTCCGGGACGCTGTTGCGGCAGGACGCTTCCAAGGGCGAATATGGCTTTCGTTCCCGCGTGATGGCGTGTAAGTGTCGATCCGGATATCTGCCGGGCCACGGCAGGGATTTCTAGAGGAGCTGGAGGCGGATGGACGCCCGCGAAATGAAGATCAGGGCCGCCGCCGCGGCGCTCTCCTATGTCGAGGACGGGATGCGCCTCGGCATAGGCACGGGTTCGACCGCCGACGAGTTCGTGCGGTTGCTGGCCGAACGGGTGGCGAACGGCATGTCGGTCGTCGGCGTTCCGACCTCGGAGCGGACGGCCCGGCTCTGTGTCGAACTCGACGTTCCGCTGATGTCGCTGGACGAGCTGCCCGAACTCGATCTCACCATCGACGGCGCCGACGAGGTGGATGGCCAACTGCGCCTGATCAAGGGCGGCGGCGGCGCGCTGCTGCGCGAGAAGATCGTCGCAAGCGCGTCCAGCCGCATGATCGTCATCGCCGACGAAACCAAGGTGGTCGAGACGCTGGGTGCCTTCAAGCTCCCGATCGAGGTCAACCCCTTCGGCATGGTCGCCACGCGAATCGCAATCGAAAAGCTGGCCGCGAAGCTCGGCCTCTCCGGCGCCATCGAACCGCGCCGGTCGGGGGACGGGATCTTCACGACCGACGGCGGGCACTATATTCTGGACGCATCATTTGGCCGTATTCCTGATGCAGAGGCGCTGGCAAGTGCCTTGAACGCGATTCCGGGCGTCGTGGAACACGGTCTGTTCATCAACATGGCGTCGATTGCCATCATTGCCGGGCCGGCAGGTGCGCGGACGCTGAAAGCGGACAACTAGACAGGAGCAATGACCAAAATGACCATTCTTGCCGGCTTTGGCCGCACCCTTGCCGCAACGCTCGTCGCTTCCGTCGCCTTCGCGGGTTCCGTGATGGCACAGGACGCAACGCCGGAACAGGTCACAGCCGCCCGCGCGGCGATGACAGCGCTGAACGCGACCGGACAGTTCGACGCCATCCTGCCGCAGATCGCGGAGCGCCTGAAGGGCACGCTCATCCAGTCTTCGCCGAACTTCGGCGACCTGATCAACAAGACCGTCGACGACGAGGCACTGGCGCTCGCGCCGCGTCGCGCCGATCTCGAGCGCGAGGTCGCAAACATCTATGCCAAGACCTTCACCGTCGATGAACTGAACGCGATCGCTGCCTTCTACAGCTCGGACGCCGGCAAGAAGCTTCTGCAGTCCGGTCCGCTTGCCGCACGCGAAGTGATGAAGGCCGCCGACATCTGGGCCGCCGGCATCTCGCGCGACCTTGCCGTCAACAGCGACAAGAAGCTCGAAGCCGAGATCGGCGCGCAGAAGAAGGCCGAAGGGCAGCAGCAACCCCAGTAAGGGGACAGCCCTTCCGTATCGGTTTTGCAAGGCCCGGAGCGACCCGGGCTTTTCTTTTGGGCATGCCACCACCTATATCTCTGCTGGCGAACGCAAGCGTCACCTGCGCCGCGCCGTCCCGTCCAACTGCAATGCGGAGTGCCCGATGCCTGCTTTCGACTATGACCTCTTCGTGATCGGTGGCGGCTCGGGCGGCGTGCGAAGCGGGCGGCTCGCCGCAGCCATGGGCAAGAAGGTGGCGATCGCCGAGGAGTTCCGCTTCGGCGGAACCTGCGTCATCCGCGGCTGCGTGCCGAAGAAGCTCTACGTCTACGCCTCGCAGTTCGGCGAGCAGTTCGAGGACGCAGCCGGTTACGGCTGGACCGTCGGCGAGACACGCTTCGACTGGCGGGCGCTGGTGGCGGCCAAGGAGCAGGAAATTACCCGGCTGGAAGGCCTCTACCGCAAGGGGCTGGACACGTCCGGCGCCGAGATCCTCGACACGCGGGCAGTCCTGGTCGGCCCGAACACGCTCAGGCTTTCGTCGACCGACGGGCTGGTGACGGCGGAGCGCATCCTGATCGCCACCGGCGGCCATCCGTCACCGCACAAGGACCTGCCGGGTCACGAGCTCTGCATCACCTCCAACGAAGCCTTCGACCTGCCGGAACTGCCGAAATCCATCCTGATCGCCGGCGGCGGCTACATCGCCGTCGAATTCGCCAATATCTTCCACGGGCTCGGCGTCGAGACGACCCTGATCTATCGCGGCAAGGAGATCCTGTCGCGCTTCGACCACGACATGCGCCAGGGCCTTCACAAGGCGATGGTCGGCAAGGGTATCCGCATCCTCTGCGAGGATATCGTCCAGGAGATCGTCGAGGGCCCCGACGGCAGGCGGCAGGTGCGGACGCTGAAGGGCGATGAGCTCGTCGTCGACCAGGTCATGCTGGCGCTCGGGCGGGTGCCCAACACGACGGACCTCGGGCTGGAGATCGCCGGTGTCGAGACCGACCAGAGGGGGGCGATCGTCGTCGACGAATACTCGCGGACGAACGTTTCCGGCATCTTCGCCATCGGCGACGTCACCGACCGCGTGCAGCTGACGCCGGTGGCGATCCACGAGGCGATGTGCTTCATCGAGACCGAGTTCCGCGGTCGTCCGACCTCGCCGGATCACGATCTCATCCCCACGGCGGTGTTCTCGCAGCCGGAGATCGGCACGGTCGGCATGAGCGAGGAAGCCGCAGCGAAGGCCTTTGCCGAGCTGGAAGTCTATCGCGCCGAGTTCCGGCCGATGAAGGCCACACTTTCGGGCCGCCAGGAGCGCACGATCATGAAGATCGTGGTCAACGCGGCGGACCGGAAGGTGCTGGGCGTGCACGTGCTCGGCCACGATGCCGGCGAGATGGCGCAATTGCTCGGCATCGCGCTGAAGGCGGGCTGCACGAAGGATGATTTCGACCGCACGATGGCGGTACATCCGACCGCGGCCGAGGAACTGGTGACCATGTACCAGCCGAGCTACCGGATCCGCAACGGCGAGCGGATATGAACCGGCCAGCCCCCGCCATGCCCCCGCTAGGCAAGCGGGGCTTTCCGGTTTATAAGCCCGCATCCTAATGAAGGCGGGTGTGCGGACGCGCTGTCGCGCACGCCCCGAAACAGGTGAACGAGATGGCACAGAATTGGACCCCGAGCAGCTGGCGGCAGATGCCTATCCAGCAGGTGCCGGACTACCCGGACGCTGCGGCGCTCGCCGCAACCGAGGAGCAGCTCGCTTCGTATCCGCCGCTCGTCTTCGCCGGCGAGGCCCGGCGCCTGAAGAGTGCGCTTGCGAACGTGGCCGAAGGCAAGGGCTTCCTGCTGCAGGGCGGCGATTGTGCCGAGAGCTTCGCCGAGCACGGCGCCGACACGATCCGCGACTTCTTCCGCGCTTTCCTGCAGATGGCGGTGGTGCTGACCTTCGGCGCGCAGCAGCCGGTGGTCAAGGTCGGCCGCATCGCCGGCCAGTTCGCCAAGCCGCGCTCGTCCAATTTCGAAAAGCAGGGCGAGATATCGTTGCCGTCCTACCGCGGCGACATCGTCAACGGCATCGAGTTCACCGATGAGGCCCGGATTCCGAATCCGGAGCGCCAGATCATGGCTTACCGGCAGTCGGCAGCGACCCTGAACCTGCTGCGCGCCTTCGCCATGGGCGGCTACGCCAACCTCGACAACGTGCACCAGTGGATGCTCGGCTTCGTCAAGGACAGCCCGCAGGCCGAGCGCTATCGCAAGCTGGCGCACCGGATCTCCGAGACGATGGACTTCATGAAGGCGATCGGCATTACCGCCGAGAACCACCCGAGCCTGCGCGAGACCGATTTCTTCACCAGCCACGAGGCGCTGCTGCTCGGCTACGAGCAGGCGCTGACCCGCGTCGATTCGACCTCCGGCGACTGGTATGCGACCTCCGGGCACATGATCTGGATCGGCGACCGTACGCGCCAGGCGGACCACGCCCACGTCGAGTACTGCCGCGGCATCAAGAACCCGATCGGGCTGAAGTGCGGTCCGTCGCTGACGGCTGACGGCCTTATCGAGCTCATCGACGCCCTGAACCCGGCGAACGAGGCCGGCCGGCTCACCCTGATCTGCCGCTTCGGCCACGACAAGGTGGCCGAAAACCTGCCGCGCCTCATCCGTGCGGTCGAGCGCGAGGGCAAGAAAGTCGTCTGGTCTTGCGATCCGATGCACGGCAACACGATCACGCTCAACAACTACAAGACCCGCCCGTTCGAGCGGATCCTGTCGGAAGTCGAGAGCTTCTTCCAGATCCATCGTTCCGAGGGCACGCATCCGGGCGGCATCCATATCGAGATGACCGGCAAGGACGTGACCGAATGCACCGGCGGCGCTCGTGCGCTGTCGGGCGACGACCTGGCGGATCGCTACCATACGCACTGCGATCCGCGCCTCAACGCCGACCAGGCGCTGGAGCTCGCCTTCCTCCTGGCCGAGCGCCTGAAGAGCGGACGCGACGAAAAGCGGATGGTCGTGAACGGCTGATCGCCTTTCGTTCACGGTTTGGCGCCGTCCATCAACGACGTTGAAATGACTGATGAATTTTCTGCATTTGACAGGGCCGGGCCAGCTGCCGAAGCTGGCCCGGTTTTTTGTTGTGCCGCTCAGGCACACAGAACCAAAAAAGAAAGCAATAAGGGGAGCCCATGGCCGAGAACCACACCGGACAATGCCTTTGCGGCAGCGTCCGCTTCCGCACGACCGCGCCGCTGCGCGAGGTGATCGCTTGCCACTGCAGCCAGTGCCGCCGCCAGACCGGCCATTTCTATGCCGCCACCAACGTGCGGGACGAGAGCCTCGAGATCGAGGGCGCCGACAACGTCACCTGGTTCCGGGCAAGCGACATGGCCGGGCGCGGCTTCTGCCGGACCTGCGGCTCGGCGCTGTTCTGGAAGGGCGACGGCTCCGACTACACCTCCATCATGGCCGGTGCCTTCGACCGGCCCACGGGGCTGAAGATCGGCTTCCACATCTTCTGCGCCGACAAGGGCGACTACTACGAAATCGAGGACGGTGTCCGCCAGTTCCCGCAGGGCTACTGAGCCGAGCCCTCCGGGGAGCCGGGCTGCCTACTTGCGTTGCGATCCGCTTCTGGCCGCCGGTGCCTCGACCGGCGGCTCCACCATTTCCGGCTGTTTGATCTCGCCCATGCGGTTCCAGGCGTCGAGCCCGGCGATCTTGTAGGCTTCGGCGAGCGTCGGATAGTTGAAGGTGTTCTCGACGAAATATTCGACCGTGCCCTTCAGGTTCAGCACCGCCTGGCCGATGTGGACGAGTTCGGTCGCGCCTTCGCCGACGATGTGGACGCCCAGCAGGCGTCGGGTCTTGAGCGAGAAAATGAGCTTCAGCAGGCCAGAATCGAGCCCCATGATGTGGCCGCGCGAGGTTTCGCGGAAACGGGCGATGCCGCATTCGTAGGGGATGCCGCGTTGCTTGACCTCTTCCTCGGTCAACCCGCAGGTGGAGATTTCCGGCACTGCATAGATGCCGTAGGGGAAATACTTCTGCGGCTCTTTGGCGATCGCGCCGACCGCGACGCGTGCGGCGACGCGGCCCTGTTCCATCGAGGTGGAGGCGAGGCTCGGGAAACCGACGACGTCGCCGGCGGCGAAGATGTGCGGCACCGCCGTCTGGAACGTCTCGAGATTGACCTTCAGGCGCCCGCGGTCGTCGGCCTCCAGCCCGGCCGCAGCCAGGTTCAGCGTATCGGTGGCGCCCATGCGGCCGGCGGCGTAGAGCACCATGTCGGTGACGACCGTACGGCGGTTATCGAGCGTGATCGCGCATTTGCCCGTTTCGAGCTTCTCGATCTTGTCGGCCTTGGTGCCGAGCAGCAGCTTCATGTTGCGGTCGCGCAGCTGATAGGTGAAGTCCTCGACGATCTCGCGATCGATGAAATCGAGGATCGTCGACTTGGGATCGATCACGGTGACCTGCGCGTCCAGCGCGCTGAAGATCGTCGCATACTCGATGCCGATGACGCCGGCGCCGATGACGGCGAGCGAGCGCGGCAGTTCCTCGATCTCCAGCAGTTCGTCGCTGTCGAGGATGGTCTTGCCGTCGAAGGGGATGCTGGCAGGGCGGTAGGGCTTGGTGCCGACCGCGAGCATGATGCTCTTGCCCGAGACGTGGACGATCTCGCCGTCGTCCTTGACGATCTGCAGCGTTCCCGGCGTGAGGAAGCTCGCCTTACCGCGAATAAGCTGGACCCGGTTGCGGGCAAACTGGTGCTCCAGCACCTCGACCTCGTGGTCGAGCGTGATGAGCAGGCGGCGGCGCAGGTCCTCCGCGCTGATCTCCTGCTTGACGCGGTAGGCGCGGCCATAGAAGCCGCGCTCGCGCCAGCCGGTCAGGTTGAGCGCCGTCTCGCGAAGCGTCTTGGACGGGATCGTGCCCGTGTGCACGGATACGCCGCCGACCCGTTTTCCCTGCTCGATGACGAGTACCTTGTGGCCGAGCTTGGCGGCCTGGATCGCCCCCCTGCGACCGGCGGGGCCACTGCCGACGACGACGAGATCAAATTCTTGCATGGAGCGCTTCCGGAATTTGGACAGAATCTTTTGCATTGCGGCATTTTCTGCCGTCGTACCTATAACCTCTATGTGATCGCTTAACAAAGCCCTCGCGCAATTGCTGCGGCGCAAGAAAAATTTCACTGCGTTTATCACGCGAGATCCGGAGTCAGATCAGCCGCAAGCCTTTGAGGCTCGCATGGCCTTCGCGGCCGATGATGATGTGGTCGTGGACGACGATGCCGAGCGGACGGGCGGTCTCGACGATGGTCTTGGTCATCTCGATGTCCGCGCGCGAGGGGGTCGGGTCGCCGGAGGGGTGGTTGTGCACGAGAATGATGGCCGTCGCCGAAAGCTCCAGCGCCCGCTTGACCACCTCCCGCGGATAGACGGGGGTGTGGTCGACGGTGCCGCGTCCCTGCACCTCGTCGGCGATGAGCACGTTGCGCTTGTCCAGGAACAGGATCCGAAACTGCTCGCGGCTCTCATGCGCCATCGCGGCATGGCAGTAGTTGATGACGGATGACCAGGAGCCGAGCACCTGCTTGTTGCGCAGCTCGCTCTTCAGCATGCGCTGGGACACGGTCGCGATCAGCTTCAGGTCGAGCGCTACGGCCTCGCCGATGCCCTTGACCTCCTGAAGCAGCGCCGGCGGCGCGCCGAGGACCCCGGAGAGCGTGCCGAACCGGTCGAGCAGGGCCTTGGCGATCGGCTTGGTGTCGCGCCGGGGAATGAGACGGAACAGCAGGAGTTCCAGCATCTCGTAGTCCGCCAGCGCCGCTTCCCCGTGCTCGCGGAACCGGCTGCGCAGCCGCTCGCGGTGGCCGTGATAATGGGCGGCTTCGACGTCGGCAGGCGCCGCTGCCCGGGTTCCGCGGATCGATCCGTGGCGGGCGGAGCGTTCGGCGAAATGCCCGCGCTCGTCGTCGCCGAAAAGGAGGCTGCCGTACCCCGCCGCCGATTGCGCTTCCTCGGAAGCGGACGTGTCGTCACTCGGTGCGGGGTCTTTGCCCATTGGATTCCTATCCGGGTAGGCCGGGCCGGTCGAGGCCGCCAGGCGAAAGCGTGAAGACTTCGCAGCCGTCGGCGGTGACGCCCACGGCATGTTCGTACTGCGCCGACAGCGAACGGTCGCGGGTCACCGCGGTCCAGCCGTCGGAGAGCACCTTCACATGCGGCCGGCCGAGATTGATCATCGGCTCGATCGTGAAGATCATGCCTTCCTTCAGTTCCGGCCCCTCGTTGGCACTTCCGTAGTGGAGGATGTTGGGGGCGTCGTGGAAGAGGCGGCCCAGGCCGTGGCCGCAGAAATCGCGCACGACCGAGCAGCGCTCCGATTCGGCAAATTTCTGGATGGCCTCGCCGATCGCGCCGGTGCGCACGCCCGGCCTGACGGCGGCGATGCCGCGCAGCAGGCACTCATAGGTCACCTCGAGTAGCCGTTCGGCCGAACGCTTGATCTGGCCGACCGGATACATGCGGCTGGAATCGCCGTGCCATCCGTCGAGGATATAGGTGATGTCGATGTTGGCGATATCGCCCTCGCGCAGCGGCTTGTCGTTGGGAATGCCATGGCAGACGACGTGGTTGAGCGAGATGCAGGACGACTTCGTGTAGCCGCGATAGTTCAGCGTCGCCGGCAGGGCGCCGTGGTCCATGCCGAACTCGAGCACGAAGCGGTCGAGCTCGTCCGTCGTCACGCCGGGCTGGACCAGCGGATAGATTTCGTCGAGCGCACGCGCCGTCAGCTGGCTGGCTTTGCGCATGCCTTCGAATGCCTCGCTGCCGTAGAGGCGGATCACGCCGGTATTCTTCATCGGCGCGGAGAAGGCTTCGATATAGGTCACCATCGTCGAACTTTCGATTGTCTTTCAAGTTTTCATAAAGCAGCTATGGCTGTTTCGTCCATGGCGATCAATGCATCGGGGCGAATTTCCAGCGCAGACACGGTGCATCCGACCGCATAGGCCTCGACGCCCCGCGACCGCGCGCGCTCGAAGGCGATTGCATAGACCGGGTCGAGATCGCGGCAGATCCGGAACCGGTCGCAGTCGCCGCGCTGGACGACATAGAGCATCACCGCGCGGCAGCCCGCCTCGGCGACGTCCCCGAGTTCCTCCAGATGCTTCGCGCCGCGCGCGGTCGCCGTGTCGGGAAATTCGGCAAGGCCGCGCGTGCGGGAGAAATGGACGTTCTTGACCTCGACATAGGTGGGCGCGCGACCATCGCCCGACAAGAGCAGGTCTATGCGCGAATTGCGGCCATACTTCCGTTCCCGTTCGACCACGGGATAGCTGGCAAGATCGCTGACGAGGCCGGCGCGGATCGCCTCCTCGGCCAGTCTGTTTGGCAGTCCGGTGTTGACCCCGACCACCGTCCCGTCGGCCTCGATCAGCTCGAACCGGTGGCGGTACTTGCGCAAGGGCCCGTCGTGCTCGGAAAGCCAGATGCGCGAACCGGGCGCCGTCAGCCCACGCATGGAGCCGGTGTTCGGGCAGGACCCGGTGATCGCCGTGCCGTCCCCGAGGACCGCATCGAACAGGAAGCGCTTGTAGCGCTGCACCAGCGTGGCCGGGACGAGGGGCGGAGCGAAGATCATGGCGGGACCGTGAGGAAGGGGCGGATGTGTGTCGGAGGGCGAGGGGCCTGCATAGCAGAGGCGGGCGGGGAGGGAACAAAGAATAGCCTATAGCGAATAGCGAATAGGTGTCAGTCCGTTGGGACGTGGACGCCGGGTGAATGGTCGACAGCTTGGGGCGCGGTTGCGGGCCGCGACCGCCACCCTCCCCTTGAGGGGGAGGGTCGGCACGCAGTGCCGGAATGGGGTGATCCGTAGGGTCCGGCCGAGAATGGTTTGTCACTGCTCCGCGGCGTGTCACCCCACTCGTCGCATTGCGGCGACCTCCCCCTCAAGGGGGAGGTATGGGCCTGCACCAGCTCGGGCCGTGACAATTCAGGCCAACGAGCCTCAGGCCCGGACCCGAACATAGGAGCCCGGGGCTTCCTCGATCGAGTTGAGCGGACCGCCGGACTTGCGCGCCGGCACCTTGCGGCCGTCCAGCTTCTCGATCCAGGCGTGCCAGTGCGGCCACCACGACCCGGCGGTCTCCTTCGACGTCTTCACCCAGTCGTCGTATTCGCCCTTGGGCGGTCCGCCCGTCCAGAACTGGTACTTGTTCCGGTCGGGCGGGTTCACGACGCCGGCGATGTGGCCCGAACCGGACAGCACAAAGGTGACCTTGCCGCCGAAGATGCTGCTGCCGACGAAGACGGAACGGGCGGGCGCGATATGGTCTTCCCTGGTCGCGAGGTTGTAGATCGGGATCTTCACGTCCTTCAGCGACAGCTTCTTCCCGGCCAGCGTCATCTCGCCCCGGCTGAGGCTGTTGGTCAGGTAGCAGTTGCGCAGGTAGTAGGAATGGTTCGCCGCCGGCATGCGCGTCGAATCGGAGTTCCAGTAGAGCAGGTCGAAGGGCAGGGGCTCCTGGCCCTTCAGGTAGTTGTTGACGAAATAGGGCCAGATCAGCTCCGAGGAGCGCAGCATGTTGAAGGCGTTCGCCATCTTCGAGCCCTCGAGATAGCCGACCGCCGCCATGCCCTGTTCGAGCGCTGCGATCTGGTCTTCGTCGGCGAATATCTTCAGGTCGCCGGCATGGGTGAAGTCGACCTGGGTGGTAAAAAGCGTCGCCGAGCGGATGCGCTTGTCGCCTTCCTGGGCATGCAGGGCAAGCGTGGCCGCAAGCAGGGTGCCGCCGACGCAGTAGCCGACCGCGTTGACCTCGTCCTCGCCGCAGGCCTGCTTGATCGTCGTCAGCGCGAAGTCGATCCCCTCGCGCGCATAGGCTTCCCAATCCTTGCGGGCATGCCGCTCGTCCGGGTTGACCCAGGAGATGACGAACACCGTCTGGCCCTGGTCAACCGCCCATTTGATGAAGGATTTCTGCGGGTTGAGGTCGAGGACGTAGAACTTGTTGATCCACGGCGGGCAGATCAGCAGCGGTCGCTTCAGCACCTCCTCGGTGGTGGCGTCGTACTGGATCACCTGGCAGACGTCGCTCTGGGCGACGACCTTGCCCGGCGTCACCGCGAGGTTCTCGCCGACGGCGAACTTGCTGGTATCGGTCTGCCGGAGCTTCAAGTCGCCCTTGCCGGCCATGATGTCCTCGGCCAGCATCCGCATGCCGCGCACGAGATTCTCGCCGTTGCTGGCCACCGTCTCCCTGTAGAGCTGGGGATTGGTCGTGACGAAGTTGGACGGCGACAGCGCGCTGGTGATCTGGCGGACGTAGAAGGCGGCCTTGTGCCGCGTATGCTCGTCGAGGCCCTCGGCCTCCGACACCATCTTCTCCGCCCAGTCGGAGGTGACGAAATAGGCCTGTCGCAGGAAGTCGAAGAACGGGTTCCGGGCCCAGTCCTCGTCGGCGAATCGCTTGTCCGTGGCAAACCGGACATCGTCCGGGGCTGCGTCGGCTTCGCCGCCGAGCTTCTGCAGCGTTCGCGTCCAGATGCCGAAGTAGCTGCCGAACAGATGGGTCTGCGCCTCCAGTGTCCGCCGCGGATCGGAGATCCAGTATTCCGAAACCCTGGCCAGCGTCTTGACCATGTCGACCACGGGGTCTGCGACGGTGTCGACCTTCTCGCCGCGCTCGCGCGGCGCAAGCCAGGCGGATGCGGCCCGGCCGAGCTGCTCGACCGTGCGGGCCAGATTGACGGCGAGTGCCTCGGGATTCCTGACGACATAGGGTTCGATCGTCTTGGGGTCGAAACCTGCAAACCCGGCTGCCTCGCGCGTGTCGCCGTCCTTCTCCTGGCTCACCCGTTTCCTCCGGATTTTCTTGTTAGTTCAGTTTTTACATCCTGCCGGAAAAAGAATAAAAGGGCCATAGAGTTCTTCGGCGCCACCTCTGGGCGGGCGCCGTCCGGACCGGGCGGCAGCGCGCCGTCGGACTGGGGTTTTTGGCTGCGCGGAGCGGGATGGGCATGGCGTATGATTTGAGAAGGCTTGGTGCGGCTGTCGCGATCGGCAGTGCCTTGGCGGTTGCCGCCGGATGCACCTCGACATCGACCACGACGACGAATGCGCAGATCGCAAATCCCGGCGCCGACCGCACCGCCACCTTTCCGGACATCACCGCAAGGGTCCAGGCCGCGACCGTCCAGATGAGCAACGAGGAAGCGGCCAAGATCAGCGCTCGGGTCAGCGGCCTCGCCGCGCGGCGGCGCGCAGGCACGATATCGGAAGCAGAGTATCGGCGGCAGATGGCCGAGATGGACACGCTGGCCCAGAATCACGGGGCCGACACGCTCAAGGAAATCCAGAATTAGCGCTTGCCTTTGGCCACGATTGGACGCAAAGCCTTGAATGGTCGAAGTGACCGTTTCGGTGGGCGGTGTGTCATCAAATCGGACATATTCCCGCCTAACCGGATATCTTGATTTGCACGGAAGGCGGGGCGTCCGATCGCTGGGTCGCAACGATGACCGTGCCCAACGGGGTCTGAGATGGAAGAGTTTCATAAGGTCCGGCGTCTGCCGCCATACGTTTTCGAGCAGGTCAACCGTTTGAAGGCGAGCGCGCGAGCGGGCGGGGCCGACATCATCGACCTCGGCATGGGCAACCCGGACCTGCCGACGCCCAAGGCGATCGTGGACAAGCTGTGCGAGGTCGTTCAAGACCCCCGCACCCATCGCTACTCCGCCTCCAAGGGCATTCCCGGCCTGCGCCGCGCGCAAGCCGCGTACTACGCCCGTCGCTTCGGCGTGAAGCTGAACCCGGATACCCAGGTCGTAGCGACCTTGGGCTCCAAGGAGGGCTTCGCCAACATGGCCCAGGCGATCACCGCACCCGGCGACGTGGTGCTGTGCCCGAATCCGACCTATCCGATCCATGCCTTCGGCTTCCTGATGGCAGGCGGCGTCATCCGCTCGATTTCGGTGGAGCCGGACGAGAGCTTCTTCGGCCCGCTCGAGCGCGCCGTGCGCCACTCTATCCCCAAGCCCCTGGCGCTGATCCTCAACTACCCGTCGAACCCGACGGCCCAGGTGGCGAGCCTCGATTTCTACAAGGACGTCATCGCGTTCGCCAGGAAGCACGACATCATCGTGCTGTCGGACCTCGCCTATTCCGAGATCTACTTCGACGGTGCGCCGCCGCCATCGGTGCTTGAGGTGCCGGGCGCGGTCGACATCACCGTCGAGTTCACCTCGATGTCCAAGACCTTCTCCATGCCCGGCTGGCGCATGGGCTTTGCAGTCGGCAACGAGCGGCTGATCGCGGCGCTGACGCGCGTGAAGTCCTATCTCGACTACGGCGCGTTCACGCCGATCCAGGTGGCGGCGACGCACGCCCTGAACGGCGACGGGGCGGACATCGCCGAGGTCCGCAGCATCTACAAGCGCCGCCGCGACGTGATGGTCGATACCTTCGGCAAGGCCGGCTTCGAGGTGCCGCCGCCGGCCGCCACCATGTTCGCCTGGGCCAAGATCCCGGAGAAGTTCCGCCATCTCGGCAGCCTCGAATTCTCCAAGCTCCTGGTCGAGAAGGCGGACGTGGCGGTAGCCCCGGGCATCGGCTTCGGCGAACAGGGCGACGACTACGTGCGCATCGCGCTGGTCGAGAACGAACACCGCATCCGCCAGGCGGCGCGCAACATCAAGCGCTTCCTGTCGTCGGCCGACGAGACGATGCACAACGTCATCTCGCTCAACGCGCACCGCTGATCTCCTTGGCCCGCCGGTTCCCGCCGGTGGGCACAATCCATATCGATAGGACTTTTCATCATGGCTGATGCCCTCAAGATCGGCATAGCGGGCTTGGGTACCGTTGGGTCTTCGCTCGCGCGCATCCTCGTCGAACGCCGGGAGAGCCTCGCCTCGACATGTGGACGCCCGATCGAAATCGTCGCCGTCAGCGCCCGCGAGCGCAAGCGCGACCGCGGCGTCGACCTCTCCCGCGTAGCCTGGTTCGACGATCCGGTGGCGCTGGCCGAAAACCCGCAGATCGATGTCTTCGTGGAACTGATGGGCGGCGCCGGCGATCCGGCCTATGCGGCCGTCAAGGCGGCACTTTCGCGCGGCGTCCATGTGGTCACCGCGAACAAGGCGCTGCTGGCCGCTCATGGCGTCGAGCTTGCGACGATCGCCGAGGAGCGCGGCTGCCTGCTGAACTACGAGGCGGCGGTCGCCGGCGGCATCCCGGTCATCAAGGCGCTGCGCGAATCCCTGACCGGCAACGTCGTCTCCCGCGTCTACGGTATCATGAACGGCACCTGCAACTACATCCTGACGAAGATGGAGAAGGAAGGTCTGAGCTTTGCCGAATGCCTGAAGGAAGCCCAGCGGCTGGGCTATGCCGAGGCCGACCCGGCCTTCGACATCGAGGGCAACGACACCGCGCACAAGCTGTCGATCCTGACGACACTCGCCTTCGGCAACAGGATTTCGGCCGACGACATCTATCTCGAGGGCATCAGCAACATCTCGATCGAGGACATCCGTGCAGCCGCCGACCTCGGCTACCGCATCAAGCTTCTGGGCGTTGCGCAGAGGACCGATACCGGCATCGAGCAACGGGTGCATCCGACGATGGTGCCGATCGAATCGGAGATCGCCCAGGTGGGCGGCGTCACCAATGCGGTGGCGATCGAATCCGATATTCTCGGCGAACTGCTGATGGTCGGCCCCGGCGCCGGCGGCAACGCCACGGCGTCCGCCGTCCTCGGCGACATCGCCGACATCGCCAAGAGCCGCCCCGGTGCGCAGATGGTGCCCGTGCTCGGCCGGCCGGCTGCTTCGCTTGCGCCCTACAAGCGCGCGCAGATCCGCAAGCATCACGGCGGCTATTTCATCCGCATGACGGTCGAGGACCGGGCAGGGGTGTTCGCCAACATCGCCGGCCACATGGCCGAGAACGGCATCTCGCTGGAATCGATCGTCCAGCATTCCAGGCATCACAGCGATGCGGCCGAGCCGAAGACGATCATCCTCGTCACCCACGCGACGATGGAGGACAGCGTCCGCCGCGCGGTGGCAGCGATCACCAAGGAGGGTTATCTTGCCGGCGAGGCGCAGGTGATCCGCATCGAGCGGCCGAAGTCGGCCTGATCTATCGCGCCGTTTCCACGGCGCGCCCCAAGGAGAGTGATGAACCAGGAGGTCGACCCCGTCCAGCGCGCATTCCTCGGGGTCGAGACATCGGCCACCGGGCAGCGCTGGATCGCCCGCCTCGACCAGGCCGGCGAGAACCGCGCGCTGGCGATGACCCAGACGCACGGCATCCCGGACCTGATCGCCCGCGTGCTCGCAGGGCGCGGCGTCGGCTTTGAGGAGGCGCTGGAGTTTCTCGACCCGACGCTGCGCCGGCTGATGCCGGATCCCTATCGCATGACCGACTGCGAGGCGGCGGCCGAGCGCATCGCAGCCGCGATCGCCCGGCGCGAGAGGATCGCGATCTTCGGCGACTACGACGTCGACGGCGCCTGCGCATCGGCGATCCTCTACCGCTTTCTCGGACATTTTGGCGTCGATGCCGAGATCTACATTCCCGACCGGATCTTCGAGGGCTACGGCCCCAACCCTCAGGCGATCAACACCCTGATCGATCGCGGCGCGAAGCTGATCGTCACCGTCGATTGCGGATCGACCAGCTTCGAATCGATCGCGCACGCCCGCGAGCGCGGCATCGACATCGTCGTCATCGACCACCATCAGGTGGGCCAGGACCTGCCGGCCTGTGCAGCACTCGTAAACCCGAACCGAGAGGACGACCTTTCCGGCCAGGGGCATCTCTGTGCCGCAGGCGTCGTCTTTCTGGTTCTGGTGGCGCTGCAGCGGCTGATGCGCGCCCGCGACAGCCGCGCCGGCAGCCTCGACCTACTCGCCATGCTCGACCTCGTGGCGCTGGCGACCGTCTGCGACGTGGTGCCGCTGAAGGGCCTGAACCGCGCCTACGTGGTCAAGGGGCTGGTGGCCGCGCGCCATCTCGCCAATCCGGGGCTCGCCGCCCTCCTGAAGCAGGCGGGCATCGGTGGCCCGGTGACGCCCTATCACCTCGGCTTCCTCGTCGGACCGCGCATCAATGCCGGCGGGCGGATCGGCGATGCCGCGCTCGGCAGCCGCCTGCTGACGCTCCAGGACGATACGCAGGCCGAGGCGATCGCAGGCCAGCTGGACGGATTGAACCGCGAGCGCCAGGCGCTGGAAGTGGCGATGCTGGCCGAAGCCGAGGCCGAAGCCGCTGCGGAATACGGCACCGGCGAGAACGCATCCGTCATCGTCACCGCCCGCGAGGGCTGGCACCCGGGCGTGGTCGGCCTTCTGGCCTCGCGGCTGAAGGATCGCTTCCACCGGCCGGCCTTCGCGATCGCCTTCGACGCCTCCGGCAAGGGGACCGGGTCGGGCCGGTCCATTAACGGCTTCGATCTCGGCCGGATGGTGCGCGCCGCCGTGGAGGAGGGGATCCTCGTCAAGGGCGGCGGTCATGGCATGGCGGCAGGCCTGACGGTCGAGCGCGCCAATCTCGGGCGGCTCAGGAGCTTCTTCGAGGAACGGGCGGACAAGAGCGTGCGCGAGCTGACCGCGACGCGGACGATGAAGATCGACGGGGCGCTCTCGGCCTCCGGCGCCACGATCGCGCTGGCCGACCTGCTGGAACAGGCGGGACCCTATGGGGCCGGCCATCCCCAGCCCGTCTTCGCGCTCGCCGCTCACCGCCTGGTCGACGTGCGCCAGGTCGGCGTCAACCACCTGAAATTGACATTGGAAGGCCCCGACCGCGGCCGGATCGAAGGCATGGCCTTCCGCGCCGCCGACGCGCCGCTCGGCGCATTCTGCATGAGCCGCCGCGGCCAGGCGCTGCACGTGGCCGGCACCGTCTCCGCCGACCAGTGGCAGGGAACCAGACGCGTGCAGTTCCGCGTCAGCGATGCGGCGCAAGCGTTCTGAGAGGCTTTGGGGGCTGAGTAGGAAGGTGGTACGCCCAACGGGAATCTGTGTGATCTGATAGCTCTTGTAAAATCAACGATTTAATCGGTTGGTGTCAAGAGTGGTCGTAGAGAAATTTCCGGGGCCACCGTAGAGAATTTCAACGATTGCCCTAAATGATAAAAGCCGCCGGTAAGGTCTGGAGCTTCTTTTTACGCCTCATTTTAGACAGGGTGCAGCCGGTCGTCGTCTGTCACCTTAGCATCCGGGATGTTTGCTACAGTCTCGACATCAGCGATTTTATCCATGACATACAAGTTTCTATTGCCCACCTGTCCTGATATGGATTCAGTTCCAGCGCCGGGTGGGCCCCCGGACCATGCCCGAGCTTATTACGAATTTCGCGAAAGAAACTCCTCAAAAACTCGGATTCCCAAACAGCTATGAAGCGACCATTCTTCTCGCTTACCAGATTGTCGATGTAGTTTGCGGCGCCTTTTTCGTTGCCAGTTGTCCAGCCTTTGTCGTCGCAAATGATCTTTATGGTGCTTTCCAACGCCTTCGCTGCTGCCAAGGCGGCGTTTCTACGTTTGGTGTCGCGAAGGTCGATTGCTTCCAACATGTCGTGCTCGACATTTTTCCATTTAGCATCGGAAACAAGTGCCCAAAAAGGCTGCTCTATTTCCCGGGCGATAACAGAGTCGTCCGAAATTTGAATGTAGCCATTGCGGTACATGAGCGGAAATTTTGCTTGCCTGAATCTCTCGTTTAATTCTGTGACATTTCCCTCAAACACAACATTGAGAGCTTTGTTGTGTCTTACGACATATTCCTCGGTAAATGTCGGTACGCGCAACGCGCGCGCCAACTTCGGAAGCTCTTTGTTACTCTTCAATTCAGCGAGTTTATGAGTGAGATTGGCATTAGAAGCCTTCACCTCCGTCTCATACTCGCGGAACGCAAGCTCCACTAAACTCAAACGGCGCTTTATGAAAGTGTCCGCATTGTCTGTGAGTTCAAAGCTCCTTTGGAAAAAATTTTTGACAATGTCATTGATCGGATAACGATACGTGCCTTTGAAGAGAGGCGAGAGCGGATCAATGCCAATCTCCATCGCGAGTTTGTCATGGAGTGATTGGAGACTCGTTTCCGCCGATGTGTTCACGCTTCCGTCAATGTAGTACGGAAACAGCTGCTCAGTGATAATCTTCGACGCTTGAACCATGAAACGGCGTTCGTATTCGCCAAACGAACTCCAAATTGGCGTGTCATCGTATCGGTTTACAAAAACATCAGTGAGCATAGCTTATGGACTTATTGAAACTGAGCGGCATTCTCTCTCCGAAAATAGCGGGGCGAGGCAGATGCTGGCAATGCTCTCCCACTCATTGATCAGCCGCATCACGCTCTTCCACAGAACTTTTTGGACAAATTAAGAAGATTAGCCAGAACGCTCGCCTTCGCGGGAAACTAAATTCCCAGCGCGAGCTTCCGATGCAAAACACGATGACAGTTGGCGCATAGACATTTGAGGTCATCCGTCACCGACTCGTGACCAGCGTGCATCTGCGCAACGAAAGTTCGATGATGGTGAACTTCGATACATGCAGGTCCCGCTTCCTCACCGTATCGCTCCGAGGGATCAAGTCCGCAGTCCTCGCAAAAGAGTCGCCCATGCTTTGCCACGAACTCGTCGCGCTTCCGTTTCGCTAAGCCGGGATGTCGCTCACGTTTCAGATGGACCACAATTTTGGGGTTGCCCTCGATCCACACCTGTTCCTCTTCAGTAGGCAAGAAGCGGGAAAGTGCGGACTCTACAACCGAGCGGCGCGCCTTTGGGCGCGCCGCTGCGCCCTTCTTAGGTACTATCCAGAGACCTGCCTCTTCGAGTAATTCAAAGCTGATCTGTCCCCATCCGGCGCTAAAGTGGGCAGGAAAAGCCTCTATGCCAAGCGCCTCCTCCAACGCCAGACCGAACACCTTTTTGGGTGCCAAGGGATTTCCGTCATCGGTCAGAACATCGTAGTCGCGGGACGGTGCGAAGTTCGGGGCATCACCACCATCAAGAAGTCTTTCGACTGCTCGATGAATATGAGATGGTGTTACCCTACGGAGGTGGCTGGCTGGCAAGCGGTCGATGATCGGGGCTTCCTCAGCAGCACGAACAACAGCGCGTAATTTGTCGGGGCTTGAACCGGGTACTTCAATCAGAAGTCTTCGCCATGCGCCGTGACTGTTGGTTCCATGGTTCATTGCACTTACAATCTCGTTGAACCGAGTTGCAACCGGCACATTGCGACTAAAAATTAGACGACGATCAGCGAGTGGTATGCTTTGGACCGGATGGCTATCCACGTAGATTTCGTACCCAACACCAGCAATATCCAGTCTGGACAGTAATAACTCAAGTGCTTTTCGATAGTCGCGGCTACGGTCTGTGCCGCTGCGACTATGCAAAACGATACCAGACGCGTTGATCTCAATTTTTGCTTTGAGAGGCGCGCCATTGTCGTTGATAAGGATCATCTGGTTACTATTCCTCAGAACAATATAGAAAGTACGGGATCGTCCATGTCCATTGGCGACAAATAAACTCTGACAGTTTCCGCTTATTCTCGTGTCTCGACTTACAACTCCTATCGGAATTGGGATTGCGCCAAATTATCGGAAGCGGAGTGGCGGTGTTCACAGGAAGCGCGAAAAAAGCTTGGGAAATTCTTCTTATATTTGTTTCAGAGAATGTATACTAAAGAAAAAACCACGGGATAACGCAGCTATCAAAATCCAACATGTTGGCAGGCTCTATATCTAATAATCTTGCGCTATGGCGGGCCCTGTCTATCCATTGATAGGCCTCATCAATCTCAAATATTTCTAAC
Source organism: Mycoplana azooxidifex (assembly GCF_014196765.1). Classification (GTDB taxonomy): domain Bacteria; phylum Pseudomonadota; class Alphaproteobacteria; order Rhizobiales; family Rhizobiaceae; genus Mycoplana; species Mycoplana azooxidifex. The sequence goes on along the minus strand of NZ_JACIEE010000006.1, from coordinate 1,425 downwards.
AGATAACTGTCTTTTCCGTTGTCGTGATGTTTTAGGCGATTTCGTGTTTCGTTCCAATGCTTGAACGCTTCCTTTTTGGTAATTGTTCCAGCTAAGGGGATGCCGAGCGACCGAATGTTCTCAACTTGCGCCCAAGTTGCTTCAGACGGTGCTTTCCCGCCTGCTGCTTCAATAAGCCCGCAGAATATCGCATCTGCCGCACCCGCAAGGGTAATTGCCGACAGATACCGCTTCTCTAAAAAGAGCCGAATAGCATCCTCAAGTTGAAGTATGCCGACGTCGCGTTTTGCGACGATGCGCGGTGGATCGTCTGTAAATTTTCCCATGCATCACTTTATGGACTATGCCACGGTTCTCCTCGATTTCGTTCGGCTTCTGATGCCAGAATTTACTTTCTCCGCATGCTGTCCAGCCGTTTTTGCGCAGCGACGAGAACCTCTGGCTCAAAAAGGCTTCTCCACGGCTCCCTAACAATTAGAGATTCAACGGTAAGATCGAGCCTATTTAGAAGCAACAGCTCCCCAAATCCCGGCGATGGTTGTGGAGCGAGCACAAGCCGGCGGGCAGTGTTCATCGCACCTTGTTCCTGTAGCATTGTCCAGTAGCCGCTTGCTGTGTATCCGGCTGCTTTCGCCTCGTGGTATATGTTCCTCATCGCCGTCTCAAATTTTGCGAGGGTGGGTTTGACGTGCTTGGGGAAGTCCCGTTGGAACACGTCGCTCGCCATAGACTTGAGGAACTTGATGATGTCTTTGGCGCTGCTAAGCGCCAGCTTTTCACCTTTCTTCGCCGTTCCTGCCTTGGTCGCCACGACACGCTTCTGAAGATGAATTGCGTAGTCCGCTGTCTGACTTGTCGTGATGTCAAGAATGTCGATGTCGCCGATTACCTTCTTGAAATCATCCTTCGGTCGGCTGTACCGCGCCCATTTGGTCTTCTGTTCATTGAGCGGCAGATTTTCCCATTGCCCTACACATATCTCCTTGTAGCGCTCAAACATGCGGTCGAGTGACATCCCGGGTTTGGCTTCGCCAGCCATTGCAGACAGATCGATGTTGCTTGGGTTCTTGCCAAGCCATGCCATGGCATCGAACCGTTCGCCAAACGCTTGCAGTTTTTCGGTGAAGGACGCTTTCTTGATTTCTTCCCGAGTGCGGTAGTCAAAGCCAAGCTTCTCTTTGGAATGGCTCTTCAGGTCCGTATAGGTGAACGACGGGGAAGGGGCGTCGGAAGCCGAAGCGCCATTAGTCTCAAACAGATTTTGGTAATATGCGAGCTTCTGACCAGACCGGGCAATCGCCTTCTTGCGGTCAGTTGTCTTCAGGGATTCTGGAGTTGCCCCCAAAAGACCGGACATGCTCAGGTTTGAGATTGCGAGCTGATGAACTCGCGCGGGGATTGATATCCTAAAGCGCTGTGCGGGTG
>NZ_JACIEE010000005.1 GCF_014196765.1 Mycoplana azooxidifex | reverse complement strand
AGGACACCTACGTCACCGCCGACACCAACGGCGACGGCAAGACCGACTTCGCCCTCCACATCGACAAGCTCGTCACCTTCGAGAAGGGAGACTTCTTGCTGTAAACGCCTGCGGCATCCGTGAAAACAGTGGGCTCGCGAACGCGGGCCCACTGACCGATGACAAACCTCCGGCAAGAAATCCGTGACCACAGGATAGCGTCGGTCGCATCATCCCTGCATTGGACCTTTCACGGCGCTGACATCATTCCGGGGTTTAGGTTGCCGGCGTCAATGTGAAGGTTTGCGACGATGACATCCGGCACGGTGTCGTTGAGCCGCTACCTCCTCTCTCATGTCCGGCTCCGAAACCGATCAATCGGCCCGTGAAGGTGAGTTCGCTATTTACGTGGGCCGGTTTTGCGCAGAGTATCCTTGTGCGGGAGGAAGCATTCGGTACCCGTGGATAAGCTCGCCCGAACGTCTTCCGACCGTTGGTTGCAAGGGAGGACGATCATGAGACGTATTTCCCCATCCGCGGCATGCGCTGCGGCGTTACTGCTCGGCGTCTCGAACGCCGTGGCGCAGTCCGGCAGCGTCGAGAAAGCGGTCGGTGGCTACGGCTTCGAAGAGGCTGCAAAGGAAGCCACCGGCACAAAGGATTTCCATTCGGCCGATGGCCATCTCACTTTCGCCATCGTGACACATACGGCCGGCAACGGCTTCTTTGATCCGGTCTATGTCGGCGCGACCGTCGCCGGAAACCTGATCGGTGCCAAAATACTTCTGCTCGGCTCGGAATCGCCGACCGACGACCCGGCGCGTGCAATCGAGATCCTGAACCAAATCGTGCAGGACCCTACCATCGACGGACTGATCATGACCACGCCGCAGGTCGGCGCCTATAATGACATCGTCAAGGCCGCCGAGGCGGCTGGCATCCCGGTTGCCACGACCAACTCGTTCGACGGCACGATCCTCGACCGCAGCGCCATCAGCCATACCGGCCAAGACGCCTCCGCCGCCGCGATCGCCGGCGAAGCGCTGGTCAAATGCCTGGCGGACAAGGGCATCGAGAAGGGTTCGATCGTGTTGCCCTCGTCGACCGCAATGGGCAACATCGAGGTGAACAATCGCGTGACTTCGGCTTTCAACGCAATCGTCAAGGGCTTGAAGGACGCAGGCAAGCTTGACGCCTTCAAGGTGGATGCAGGGCCTGAGAACACTGGTATCGACACCAACCCGAACGATCCGGTGAGCGGCATCGTCACGCTGTTTGAATCGCGCGGTGACGTCGTCGGCGCATTTGCCGGCAACAACGTGTTCACGCCGGCACTCGCCAAGGCGGTCGCCCAGACCGGGATGACCGGCAAGATCTGCGCCTACGGCTTCGACCTCGGCCCGGCCCAGCAGGATGCGTTGAAGAGCGGCGATCTGACCGGTGCCCTCGGGCAGCAGCCTTTCCTGCAGGGCTTCTGGCCGGTCATGCAGCTCTATCTGCAGATCGACCGTGGCATCGCGGCGGCCAACCTCGACACCCGCGCCCAGCTTGTGACGCAGGAAACCGTCGCAACAGTCGGCAAGCGCTTCGAGAACTGAGTCCGCCGGAACGCCTGACATCGATACGGGAGGGCGGGAGCCGTCCCGTGCCGCGATAGCAACAATCGGCTTTAAGAGATATGGCGCTGACCGCGACCAAATTATTGGGCCGTGCACCGTCCCAGCTGGCCGGCGGCTGGGAGGCGGGGCTGCTCGCCCTGCTCGTGCTGCTCTATCTCGGCGGCGCTTTCGTCAATCCCGCGTTCTTCGGGTCGACGGAGGCGCTTCACGCGGTGCTCCGGGACACCTCGCGGGTCGCCATCATCGCGGTCGGAATGACCTTCGTCATTGTCAACAAGGACCTCGACCTTTCAGTCGGCTCGACCTACGGCCTTGTCGCCGTGGTCTTCGCGCGGCTGTTCGCACCGAACTTTCTCGATCTCGGAGTCGTCACGTCGGTGATGCTCTGCATGCTCCTGGGCACGCTGATCGGCCTCATTAACGGCGTGCTCGTCACCATCTTGAAAGTGCCGGCGTTCATTGCCACCCTGACGGTCCTTTTCATCGGCCGCGGCTTCGTGCTCGCACTCACCCACGGCCAGTCGATCTACTATCCGGCCAAGGCAAGCGAGCATCCGCTGTTCTTCCACCTCGGCGAGACCAACATCCTTGGCTTCAACAACCAGATCGTGATCTTCGGCATCGTCGCTGTGGTCGGCGCCTATGTGCTCGCCAAGACCCGCTGGGGCTACGAGACCTTCGCCACCGGCGGCAACGAGCAGGCGGCAGTCTATGCCGGCATCCCGACGAACTGGGTGCGTATCCGGGCCTATCTGATCTCCTCACTCTGTGCAGCGCTTGCGGGCCTCATGTCGGCTGCCCAGGACAAGGGCGTGACCCCGCTCTACGGCGTCAGCGGCGAGCTCACTGCCATTGCCGCAGTGATGATCGGTGGCGCCTCGATCCTTGGCGGTCGAGGCAGGGTCGCCGGATCCTGCCTTGGCGCGCTGCTGGTGGTCCTGCTCGACAAGGTGCTGCGCGAGGGCTGGCCGATCATCCGCATTATCAAAATCGGCGACGACGAGGTCGCGGTCAACGCGGTCTTCTCGCTGCCGGTGGGCGCGGTGCCGGTTTTCCTTGGCCTGCTGCTTGTCATTGCCGTTCTCATCGAGCCCTATCTCATCCGCCGCCAGATGGCGGGACGGTTCTGGGCATGGCTCCGCGGCGAGCCGCCGCCGCCGGCCTACGAGATCGGCGGCATCGCGATCGAGGGCGTCCAGACAAAGGGGGCGATGGCAACCGACATGGCACTGTCGGCGACAGGTCTCGGCAAATTCTTCGCCCGGCGCGACGCGCTCGCCATCATCCTGACCGCGCTGCTGTGGCTGACGGGTCTCGTTCTCCGGCCCGACTACTGGTGGAACCTGTCCAATACCTTCGCGATCCTGCTCAACTACACCGAACTGGCTCTGATCACGATCGGGCTCACCTATGTCATAGCCGCCGGCGACATTGACCTCTCGGTCGGCGCCGTCCTCGCTCTCGCCGGAAGCACAGCCGCCTATTTCCTGAAGGTGCTCGGCGCCGACCCGCTCACCGCGGTGGCGATGGGCCTGCTCGCGGGAATGGCCGCCGGGCTCGTCAACGCGATCGTGACAGTCGGCTTCAAGCTGCCGGCCTTCATCGCCACGCTCGGCATGTTCTACATCGCCCGCGGCCTCGCCGCCTGGTTCGTCGCCGGTCAGCAACTGACCGGCTGGCCCGAGGGTTACAACCTGCTGGGCCGCAAGGTGAACGACATCCTGCTGCATTTCCGTATCTCGCTGCCGGAGGGACTTTTCCGTTCGGTCGCCGAGGTGGTAAGCGTCCAGACGATCTGGATGCTCTTCGTCGCCCTGCTCGCCGGTATCGTGCTCGCCTATATGCCGTTCGGGCAAAAGGTTTACGCGACCGGGGGTAACGTCCGTGCCGCAGCCTATGCCGGCATCAATACCAACCGGGTGCGGTTCATCTCGCTCCTGCTTGCGGCCCTCTGCGCGACCATGGCCGGGATCATCAATGTTGCCTACTTCCGCAGCTTCAACCCGGTCGCGGGTCAATTCCGCGAACTCGATGCCATCGCAGCTGTGATCATCGGCGGCGGGTCGATCTTCGGCGGCCACGGCACCATGATCGGCGCGCTCGCGGGCGCGGCGGTGATCACCCTGGTGCGGGCGCTGCTGCAACTCAACGTCCAGGGCTTCACCATGCCGCAACACTGGATCAACGTCTTCATCGGCTTCATCCTGATCATTGCTGTGCTGATCGACATCTGGGTGCGTCAGGCCAACATCTTCGGCCGCGTGCGGGCCCGCTTCGCCCGGCGCTCCCGAAATCCGGAAACCACCCATGCCTGACGCGGCCGCGCTGAAACCGATCGTGGAGATGCGGGGCATCGAGAAAGCCTTCGGAGCCGTGCAGGCGCTCCGCAACGTCGACCTCGTCCTTTATCCGGGCGAGATTCTTGGCCTGGTCGGCGACAACTCGGCCGGCAAGTCGACACTCATGAAAATCCTGACCGGCGCCTATCAGCGCGACACCGGCGAAATCTCCGTCGCCGGACAACCGGTGCGGTTCAAGAGCCCGCACGAGAGCCGTGATGCCGGCATCGAGATGATCTACCAGGATTTCGCCCTGTGCGGGAACATGGACGTCGGCCAGAACATCTTTCTTGGCCGCTGGCCGCTCAAGGGCCTCTTCGTCGACCGCAAGAAGATGTACGCGCAAGCCGATAGCGTGCTCAAGCGGCTCAAGGTTGACGTGAATTCGGTCTATCAGAAAGTCGAAAGCCTGTCGGGTGGTCGCCAGCAATCGGTGGCGATCGCCCGCGCGATCTCGTTCGAGCCGCGCGTCGTGATCCTCGACGAACCGACCGCCAATCTCTCGGTGATGGCAACCGAGCGGTTGCTCGAAACCATGCTGGAGCTAAAGAAGCAAGGTGTCGCCCAGATCATCATCTCGCACCGCCTCGTCGATATTTTTGCCGTGGGGGACCGTGTCATGGTGCTGAAGCGCGGCGAGAATGTCGGAGACCGCTACATCAAGAATACCGACGAGCACGAGGTCCTGGAGATTATCGTCTCCGGCACGCGAGCGCAGATGCTTACGGCCGACAGGGCAAGAGAAATTTGACGACCAGATCGAACCGTCAGTATCGGCCTTCAGACAGTTCTCTGGGAGATACACTTCGGTTTCAAATTCTCATGGAGTGCGCGCTCGTATACGCTTGCAGCACCACTGTTGCCCGCCGCCCTTGACACCATGCAGACATTGGCGGCGCCTATGAACGCTTCTATTTTTGCCAGCCCGGCCTCGACCGCTGCCATGGCGGTGACCTCAAATGATCGTGCTGTGGTCGACTTCGAAGCCACGTTCCGCCTGCATGATCAGCCATGGCTCAAAATGCCGTCCTTTGAAGTCGTCCTTCGACTGGCGGCTCAGCTTTTCGGCAATGGCTTTCAGGATCACCAGCACGCTCCACATCACTTGAAGCGGGGATTTCTCGTCAGATGGTCAACATGCGGCTGACCAGGGAAATCTGCGACGGCCGCCTCCTCCGCCACATCGTGCCGATTGAGAAAGAGATTGACCGAATTGGTGCGCTTCAATATTATGTATGAGTTCAATATATTGAACATTTGATCAAGGGAGGCGTGATCGTGAGCGGACGCGGTGTCGAGCGTGTCTTGGATATGATCGAGTGGTTTGCGGCTTCACCGGAGGGCGCGAGCCTTTCGGAGATTGCGGCGGCGCTTGCCATGCCCAAGTCGAGCGCTCTGCTGATGCTGCAGTCGCTGACCGAACGCGGTTACATCCATCGCCTTGGTAGCGGCGAGTACCGGATGCTTAGGCTTCCCGGCGAGATCTCTCAGGATGGCCGTAACTACGGCGCCCTGATCGCTCTCGTGTCGCCCCACCTTTCCCAGGCGGTTCAGGAAACCGGAGAGAGTGGTTTCGTCGCCGTGCTGGAAGGCCAGTCGATCCGCTACCTCAACAAGGTCCTGCCGAAGCGCGAGATCCTCTACGATCGCGATATCGTTCCGACACGTCCGGCCCACAAGGTCGCGAGCGGCATCGTTCTTCTGGCCGCTGGCGCCGATGCGGACGTCGAAGCTTATGCTGAAGCCATGGCTCTGTCCGATGCCGAGCGCTCCAGACTGCGCGAGGCCGTCGCAAGTGCCCGGACATCGGGTTTCTATCTCAACGCCATGGGCGTCGTCGAAGGTGCCGCAGGTGCTGCCGCTGCGATCGTCGGTGCGAATGGCAAGGCGGTCGCCGCACTCAATATCTCCGGCCCTCAGGTCCGGTTCGTCACAAATTCCGACCGCATCAGTGAAGTGGTCCGGGAAACTGCCAGCGCGATCAGTGAGGAGCTGGCCCGCCGCAGTCGTCGTCTATCCAAAGGGAGGTAAGGAATGAAACTCGTAACTCTATCGGCCGTCGCCGGGTTGTTTGCCGGCATTGCCGGTTTTGCGCAGGCTCAGGAAGTGCCGGCCGGTTATCCCGCCGACTATTCGAAGATCATTGAAGGGTCGCGCAATGAAGCTGGCCTGATGATCTATTCCAACATGGCCGACAACAACTGGCAGCCGATCATCGAGGGCTTCAACGCCAAATACCCCTGGGTCAAGGTCGAAACCGTCGATCTGGGCTCGGGCACCGTTCATTCCCGCTGGGAAGCCGAGAAAGGATCGAGTGCCCGCACCGCCGACGTGCTTGTATCCGGCGCCAACGACCGCTGGGCGTCCTACGGCAAGGATGGCCTGATGGAGGACTACAAGAGCCCGGAAATTGCCAAGCTCCCGGAATTCGCCCATCCCTATCCCGGCGTCAATGTGCTTTCCACCGATCCGCTGGTCATCACCTATAACGCGGCACTCCTGCCGGAAGAACAGCGTCCGAAGGGCTTTGCCTCGCTGGTCGAAGACGCAGTCGCCGACCCGGATACGTTCAAGGAAAAGATCACCACCTACGACGCGGCCCGCAACAGCTTCGGGCTGACGGCCTGGTGGGCCTATATGGACAAGAAGGGTGAAGCCGGCTGGGATGGCCTTCGCAAGATCGGTCCGATGATCCGCGGCGAAACCTCCGGCGGTCCGATGAACGAGAAGATCGCCACCGGCGAATACCTGATGGGCATCGCCGTTTCCGGCATCACCATCTTCCCGCGCCTGGAACAGCCGGGCGGCGAAATCCTCGGCTTCGCGTTCCCTGACGACGGCACGATCATGATGCTGCGCGGCATGGGCATTCCGAAGGGCGCTGCCAATCCGAACTCCGCCAAGCTGTTCGTCGATTATGCGCTCAGCCAGGACGGCCAGACGCAGGTCGGCAAGGGCGGCCTCGTTCCCTACCGTGAAGACGTGCCGGAAGATCAGGTGCGGTACACCTTCCAGAAGATCGGCAGCACCGTCGGTAACGACAACATGATCATCGCCGGTTTCGATCAGCGCCTGATCACCGAAGCGGGTCCCTTCGTCGAGAAGTGGAACGCTGCAATCGCCGGCAAGTAAGCCGAGCCGAAGGGCCGGTCGCTCCGTCGGCCCTTCCACCAACCCTGACAGGAAAAATCGATGACGGATATCAGCCACCCCGGCACGGCCGGGCGGGGGATAGACCGATCGCGTGCGATCTACTGGGGCGTTGCGGCGCTGACGACGATCCTCGTATTCGGTCCGATCACCCCGATCATCTTCCAGGCCTTCCTCGACAAGCCGCTCTATGACAACACCGCGGTTCTGACGCTTGGCAATTTCGGCCGCCTGTTCAGCGAACCGGGCATGGCCGGCATCTTCTTCAACACGCTCTATTTCGGCGCTTTGACGATGGTCGTCGCGCAGGTGTTCGGTGCCGTCATGGCCGTGCTCGTCGGCCGTACCAATCTGCCGGGCCGCAAGTGGCTGGGCGAGATCTTCATCTGGCCGCTGTTCGTCTCGAACCTCGTCATCGCCTTCGGCTGGTTCACCATGTACGGCCCGTCGGGCTTCATGACGCTCGCCGCAAAAACCTATCTCGGCGGTGCGCCATGGAACCTCTACACCGTCACCGGCATGGGCATCGTCGCGGGCCTCAGCCAGGCGCCGCTCACCTATCTCATGTGTCTTGCCGCTGTCACCAAGGCTGATCCGCTGCTTGAAGATGCGGCGCGTTCGACCGGCGCCGGTCCTTTCCGGGCGCTGTTCTCGGTCACAATCCCGATGATCCGCCCCGCGATCATCTATTCGGCGGTGCTGAACTTCGTCGTCGGCATCGAGATGCTCGCCATCCCGCTGCTGTTCGGCGGCCCGTCCGGAATCCAGACGGTCACGACCTTCCTTTACAACGCCGGGATCAATGCTGCGGTACGCCCTGAATATGGCATCGTCGGTGCCGCCGCCGTCATCCTGTTGGTCGTCGTTGCCTTCCTCGTCTGGCTGCAGGGTTTTCTGATGAAGGGCGCCGGCCGCTTCGTTACCGTGCGCGGCAAGGCGAGCCGTCCTTCGACGCTCGATCTCGGCGCCTGGCGCTGGCCGGCCTTCCTGTTCGTCTTCGCCTTCGCATTCCTGACGATCATCTCGATCTTCGGCGGCATCTTCATGCGCTCGGCGGTGAGTTTTCTCACCCCGCTCATTCCCTTCTGGAAAGTCCTGACGACCGCTAATTTCGAGCAGGTTCTCGGATCGGCCACCTACGTGCGTTCGATCGTCAATTCCGTCCTGGTCGCCACGATCGGTGCTGCGATCGGCACGTTCTTCATCCTGGTCATTGCGCTGGTCGCGCGCCGGTCGGATTTCAAGCATAGCCGGGCGCTTGAATATATTGCGCTCTTCCCACGCGCCTTGCCGGGTATCATTGCCGGCCTCGGCTTCTTCTATGCGGTGATCTGGCTTCCCGGAGCAGACGTCATCCGCGGGACGATCGCCGTGCTGATCCTCGCTTTCATGATCCGCTACATCCCGGTCGGTTTCGGTGCCATCGCGCCGGCGCTTGCTCAGGTCGGCGAAGAGCTCGATCGCGGTGCGCGCATTTCTGGTGCCGACTGGTGGACGACGATGACACGCATCATCGTGCCGATCCTGAAGCCGGCTCTGTTCAGCTGTTACGCGCTGCTCTTCATCCACTTCTTCAAGGAATATGTGACGGCGGCCTTCCTCTATCAGCCGGGGTCCGAAATCATCGGCACCACCATGCTGCAGCTTGTCGCCCAGGGCGACAACGGCCCGGTCTCCGCCCTCGCAACTATCCAAGTCGTCATTACCGCCGCGTTCGTTCTTCTCGCACGCCGCGTCATGGGAGCCAGAATCTATGGCTGATCTCGTCCTTCAGAACCTCACCATCAAGTACGGCGCCGTCACGGCGGTCGACAATCTCAACATCCACGTCGCGTCGGGCGAATTCCTGACCCTGCTCGGGCCGTCCGGCTGCGGCAAGTCGACCTCGCTGTTTGCGGTTGCCGGCCTCAATCACGCGACGTCGGGCACAATCAGCGTCGGCGACCGGGTCTTGTTCGATGGCAACCCGAACAACACGGTGCCGCCGGAAAAGCGCAATATCGGTCTCGTCTTCCAGTCCTACGCGCTGTGGCCGCACAAGACGGTGGCGGAAAACCTGGCTTTCCCGCTGACGCTTCGCAAGATCGGCAGGGCCGAGCGCGACGAGCGCATCAAGGAGGCGCTCGGCCTCGTCGAGATGTTGCCCTATGCGGATCGCTATCCGTTCGAACTTTCGGGCGGCCAGCAGCAGCGTGTCGCACTCGCCCGCGCGCTCGTCTACCGCCCGCCGCTTCTGCTGCTCGACGAGCCTTTGTCGAACCTCGATGCCAAGCTGCGTGAACGTGCTCGCGTCTGGCTGCGTGAACTGCAGGAACGGTTGAACGTCACGACCATCTACGTCACCCACGACCAGGCCGAGGCGCTTGCCGTCTCCGACCGCATTGCCGTCATGAGCATGGGCCGAATGCGCCAGCTCGGCACGCCGCGCGAAATCTACGAGCGGCCGGCCGACAGCTTCGTTGCCGACTTTATCGGTTCGTCGAACTTCTTCGACGGCACCATGGTCGAAAGCGGTACTGACAGCGCGCGCATCCGCCTTGCCGATGGCGGCGAGATCGTCACCCCTCCCGGCCCAACCGGCAAAGACGGCTCCGTCGTCGTCGCTATCCGTCCGGAAAAGATCGAGCTGACCGGTTCGACCGGCCCGAACACCATGAGGGTGTCGATCGAACAGCGCACCTATCTGGGTTCCGTCTGGCAATACGCGGTTCGCTCGGGTCCGATCGAGTTCCGCATTCAGACCCCTTCGGAACTGAAGGAGGATTCGATCCTCGTGCGCATCCCTCAGGAACATTGCGCCGTCTTCCCCGACAAGCCCGGCGCGAATTGAGGTTTCCATGGCAGAGACGAAAAAAACCGTCCGGTTTCAGCCGGAACAGAAGGGCCTGCTGCACGGTATCCGCGTTGTTGACCTCAGTCGCGTGGTTGCCGGCAACATGCTGTCGCTGCAGCTTGGTGACTTCGGTGCCGACGTCGTCAAGGTCGAGCCGCCGCAGGGGGACGCGCTGCGCGAATGGCGCGACCACGGCCATTCGCTGCACTGGAAGACCTATGGCCGCAACAAGCGCTCTATCGCGCTCAACCTGCGCCAGCCGAAGGCGCTGGAAGCCCTGAAGAAGCTGCTCGAAAAGGCGGATGTCTTCATCGAGAATTTCCGGCCGGGCACGCTGGAGGAAATGGGGCTTTCGCCGGAAAGCCTGCTGGAACTCAATCCGTCGCTGATCATCGTGCGGATCTCGGGCTTCGGCCAGACCGGGCCCTATGCGAAGCTTCCGGGCTTCGGCACGCTGGTCGAGGCGATGAGCGGCTTTGCCTCACGCACCGGTTTTCCGGATCGCGAGCCGGTGCTGCCGCCTCTGGCTTTGGCCGACATGATCTCGGGGCTCACCGGCGCCAATGCGGTGATGATGGCGCTGTTCGCCCGCGAGCGCGGAGATGCCAGGGGTCAGGTCATCGACCTGTCGCTGCTGGAGCCGATCTTCGCCTCGCTCGGGCCGGAAGCCTCGATCTACCATGTCACCGGCAAGGTCAAGCAGCGGTCCGGGTCCGGTTCCAACACGGTTTCGCCGCGCAACGTCTACCTCTGCAGCGACGGAAAGTATGTCGCGCTTTCCGGCTCGACCCAGGTGATCGCGATGCGGATCTTCGACATCGTCGGACGGCCGGACATGAAGGACGATCCGCGGTTTTCGACCAATGTCGAGCGCGTCAAGTACCGCGAACTGGTGGATGCAGCACTCGGGGCTTGGTTCGTTACCCGCACCCGCGATGAAGCACTGACGGACATGCGCGCGGCCGGTGCCACCGTCGGTCCGGTCTACGACATCGCCGACATCAGCACCGACCGGCACTTCGCCGAGCGGGAGATCGTGGTGGACGTGGAGGATGCCGATCTCGGCAGCATTCCGCAGCACAACATCTTTCCGCGCCTGTCCGCGACGCCCGGCGTCTTCCGCCATCCGGCGCCGGATGTCGGTGAGCAGACAGAGGCCATTCTCGCGGAAATCGGCATGACACCGGCGGATCTGGAGGACAGGGAATGATTTCTTCGCTCCTCTATGTACCGGGCAATGCGCCCCGCTTCCTGGAGAAGGCGGGTCAACGTGGCGCCGATGCCGTGATCGTCGATCTGGAAGATGCCGTGCCGGAGGCAGCCAAGACCGAGGCCCGCAACGGTTTGGCCAAATGGGTGCCGGAGATCAAGCAGGCCGGCGGCCAGGTCTTCGTGCGCGTCAATCACTCCGATCGGCTCGTCGAGGACGCGGTGGCGGCAACGCTTGCCGGTGCCGACGGGCTCTATGTCCCGAAGGTCAACAGCCCGGATGTTCTCGTCCGCCTTGCGGAAAGCCTAGAAGGTTACGAGACGGATCGCTCGCCGATCGCCTTCGTGCCGCTGATCGAGGACATGCAGGGCCTGTTCGAGGTTCGGGCCATCGCCAAGGGACCGCGCGTCATCGCACTTGCATGTGGCGGCGAGGATCTCGCGACCGCCATGGACGCAAAGCCGACGCCGGAAGTGCTGCGCTATCCCAAGCTGATGATCCACTACGCGGCCAAGGAAGCCGGCGTGCTGTCCCTGGGGCTGCTCAGAACCATTGCGGACTTCGCCGACAAGGAAGCGCTTCGCGCCGCCGCGCTGGAGGCGCGCGACTTCGGGTTCGACGGGGCGAGCTGCATTCACCCTTCCGTTGTTCCGATTCTCAACGAATGCTTCGCGCCCAGCTCGGAAGAGATTTCTTGGGCGCAGAAGGTTGTTGCGGCCAACGAGCAGGAAGCCGCTGCCGGGCGAGGGGCTTTCATGCTGAACGGCAAGTTCGTCGATGCCCCGATCGTGACGCGCGCCCAAAATCTTCTAGCGCGATTTGAGAAGGGACGGGCCACCTCATGACCCATGACATCATCCAGGGGACTGAGCACGGTAAGCGTGGCCGGCGCATCCTTGTGAGCCATAACAAGATTGCTGAGAAGGCGGTCCGGCTGTTGAACGAGCACGACATCGACGTGTTCTTTTCGCCGCCCTACGATCCGTCCGAAGTCGTGGCGAAACGCGCCGCCGACCTTAAGATCGACGGGCTGATGGTACGCCAGGGCCGCATCAATCAAGAGGTCATCGCAGCTTCGCCCAATCTCAAGGTCATCGCCAAGCACGGGGTCGGCGTCGACAATGTCGATATCGCGGCCGCCGCCAAGCTCGGTATTCCGGTGCTGCGGGCGATGGGGTCGAACTCCCGCGCAGTCGCCGAACACACGATCGCGCTGGCGCTCAGCCTGATCAAGGAAGTGCTGCCGCTCGACCGGGCAGTGAAAGGCGGCGAATGGCCGAAGCCGACTTTTACCGGCAAAGATTTCCTGGGCGCCGCGATCGGCCTCGTCGGCTATGGTGGGATCGGCCGTGAGACGGCCCGCATGGCGGAAGCGCTCGGCATGGAGGTCGTTGTTTACGATCCTTTCGCGTCCGGTGCGGCAGAGGCCGACGGTTTTGCCTCGGCAGACGATATCGACGCCATGTTGCCGTCGCTCGACGTGCTGAGTATCCATTGCCCGCTGACGTCGGCAACCCGTGATCTGATCGATGCCCGCCGCCTTGGCCTGATGAAGAAGTCCGCGGTGCTGGTGAACACCGCACGCGGCGGTATCATCAACGAAGCGGCACTTGCTGAAGCGTTGACCACCGGCACGGTGGCGGGGGCGGCGCTCGACAGCTTTTCCATCGAACCGCCGCCGGCCGACAGCCCGCTCTGGGAACTCGGCACGCTGATCGCAACACCACATATCGGTGGCGTGACCTACGGTTCCGCCGAAGCGATGGCGGTCATCGCCGCCCGACACATCATCAGCGTCCTCGACGGCAATGCGCCGGACGAACGCTCGATTGCCCGTCCAACCGAACTTTCTGCCTGAGGTTTCCATGAGTTACGGATTTCGCGTCAAACTGAACTGGGATCGTATCGAGCCGGCGCTCGTGGATGCCTTCCGCAGCCTTCCTGTCGCCAATGTCAGCGATTCCATGTCGCGCATCTGTGCGCTAGGCACTGGCCTCAGGCCGATGCACAGGTCGGGCAATCTCGCCGGCCCGGCGTTGACGGTCCGAAGCCGCCCCGGCGACAATTTGATGCTGCATAAGGCGATCGACATGGCGCAGCCCGGCGACGTGATCGTCATCGACGCTGCCGGCGAAACGGCGAATTCGCTGATGGGCGAACTGATGCTCGCTCATGCGATCCGCCGCGGCGTTGCCGGTTTCGTCATGAATGGTGCCATCCGCGACGCGGAAGCGTTCCTGGAGCGTAATGTCCCTGTCTTTGCCTGCGGCGTGACCCATCGCGGTCCCTATCGCACCGGACCGGGCGAAATCGGACTGCCGATCGCGATCAACGGCACGGTGATCGAACCGGGCGACCTGATCCTCGGCGATCTCGACGGCGTCGTCTGCGTGCCGAGGGCGGATACCGCGGACGTCTTCAAAGCAGCAACCAAGAAGCACGAGGCAGAAACGAAACAGATGGCCGAGACGGAAGCCGGTACGGTCAACCGCGAATGGGTGGACAAGGCGCTCCGCGACGCCGGCTGCGAGTTTATAGAATAACGAACATGTCAGTGTATGCGGCTATCGCAAGCTTTGTCGGCGTCTACAAAACGCGAGGCCATTCATTGCCATAGGGCTGGCAGGTCGGGTAATCAGCGTGGGGCATTTGAGAGGAGCGCAAATTTGGATCTTAGGCGCGGCGTCAAAATTTACGACAACGACTGGTTTCTGCGGCATCGCCTGACTGCCGACGGTCCGGGCCATCGCAAGGGTCCGACAGGCTTTGGCACCCATCAAGGGCGGGCTTCAATATTCGATCAACACACTTCCGTTCTTCCGATCGGATTTCGGCAATGCAGTCGAAGAGGTGTTCGGCCAGAACGCGGCAATGCTGGCGAGCGTCGTGGATGTCTTCGAGGTCATGGCCTACCACCAGATTCTCGGCCGAAGCGAGAACTGGCCTGCGGAAGTCGCGACCGACATCATAAATAGAAGCGGCCAGAAGGCGATCTGCACGCTGCAGGCAAAGGCGCTCTATCTGGAGGGGATGCATGCCGGCCGGGGCCGGAGCTTCGACATCTCCGCGCCGGAATTTGCCCTCGCCCTTGCCGCGATGGAACAGTCTCCGGTCGAAGGCGCCTGCGTCTTCACCTTTACGGACCTCCTCGACATGCGCGAGACAGCCAAGGGCAAGGCGATGTTGGCCGCGCTCAAGTCGTTCCGCAACAGCTGAACCGTCAGCCGTTCGTGGTCGAACGGCTCATGTCGGCAAGCAGGCTGGCGGGGGTCAGATCCGCCTTCCGGTGGTTTCCTGTCACGACGCCTGAGTTCACCACAAGAATCCGGTCGCTTAGTTCGAGCAGTTCATCCAGGTCGTCGGAAATGACCAGGATTCCGGCGCCCTGCCGGGCGGAAAGGCGTATCTGGTTGTGAAGCTCGGCCTTGGCGCCGATGTCGACGCCCGCCGTCGGCTGGTCGAGGATCATGGCGACCGGCTTCGAGCCCACGGCCCTGGCAAGCAGGACCTTCTGCGCGTTGCCGCCGCTGAGGTTGCCGACGAGCTTCTTGCGGTCCGGTGGGCGGATGACGAAGCGCTTGATCATCTGTGTTGCCAGGCGCGGTCTGCTGCCGGGGCGTACGAGGCCGACGACCGACATCAGCTTGCCAAGGGCGCTGACGACGATGTTGGCCTCGACGGAAGCGCCGAGTGCCAGCCCGGATACCTTCCTGTCTTCCGGCACCAACGCAAGACCGGCGCGGGTGGCGCGTTCCGGCGTCAGGCGCCCCACCTTTCGGCCGCCGATCTTGATCGTGCCGGTACTGCGCACATCGCCGATCAGCGCGCGGGCTAGCCGCGTACGCCCAGACCCGACGAGGCCGGCGAGACCTACGATCTCGCCCTTGTACACCGTCAATTCGACGGGCGCGCGTCCGTGGACAACCAGGTTGGTTGCCGAAAGCGCTTCTTCCGTCGAGGCATTCGGCGCAT
This sequence comes from Mycoplana azooxidifex, assembly GCF_014196765.1. Classification (GTDB taxonomy): domain Bacteria; phylum Pseudomonadota; class Alphaproteobacteria; order Rhizobiales; family Rhizobiaceae; genus Mycoplana; species Mycoplana azooxidifex. The sequence goes on along the minus strand of NZ_JACIEE010000005.1, from coordinate 534,206 downwards.
CTGAGGGCGCCGATGTTTCGGGCAGGTCATGTCCGACCAGCACGCTATCCTGTGCCTGATTGTCGACCTGTTCTGGCATCCCGAGAACGATGAAGGCATTCACATGGATCTGGAATCCGATACGGGGCATCTCACGAAGCGCGAAGTGGTAACCCGAGCGGCTATCTTCTTCGGCTGGCTGATCGGATTGATGGTGTCGATGGCAGCCATCGGTTTGATCCCGTCGATCCCGATATTCGTGATCCTGTTCATGCGGGTCGAGGCAAGGGAGAAGTGGCATGTCGTACTTGCGCAAGCACTCTGCCTGTCGCTGTTCGTATACTTCGTCTTCGATCGCACTTTGCATATTCCGTGGCCCCCCACGCTTCTTGGCCGGGCGTTCCCTTCACTCCAATGGCTTCCCTCGGTTTAGGCCGCCGCCATGTCCGACAATGAATCCGAGGTGCCGACTGCCAGGTCGATAGACAGAGTAGGGGAGGGGCCTACGATCGCCAGGCTCGTTCTCTTCTGTCTGAAAGTCGGACTGATGAGCTTCGGCGGAGGGCTTTCCGGGTGGCTTTACCGAGAGTTCGTGCAGCGTCGCGGTTGGATGACGGATGAAGACTTCGCAAGCAGCTTTGCTTTCGCCCAGATGTTGCCCGGACCTACAATAACCAACTTGACCATTTGCTGCTGTAGCCGTTTTACCGGTAGCGTCGGAGTCCTGGCCTGCTGCTTGGCACTGCTGGTCGGGCCCTTCTTCGCCGTCCTCGGCCTTTACACCGTTTACGGCACTCTGTCGCACAATCCGGTGTTTCAGGCGATCTCCGATGGCGTCGTCTTCGCCGCCATCGGAATGCTGATGATCATCTGCATACGCGGCATCCGCCGTACCATTGCTTTTCCTCCGGGCCTTGCAGTCATTGCGGGAACTGCGTTTTGCGTTGGCGTCCTGCATTGGCCGATGTTGCCGGTAGTCCTGTGTTTCGCGGCGATCAGTGTAACCTTGGCATGGAGAACGTTGTGAAGGATGACCACAATATTCTTGTCGCGCTGATCGCTGTCCTGGCACCGTTCTCGCTTCTGTCGGTAGGAGGTGGATCGGCGATCATTCCTGGATTGCAGCACCAGGCGGTGGATATTCAAAAGTGGATTACCGCAGAACAATTCGTGGAAATGTTCGCCGTTGCCCGGGCAGCACCAGGGCCGGGCACGATGCTTTCCACACTGATCGGCTGGAAGGTGGCGGGATGGGCGGGAGCGCTTGTCGCCACCCTCGCGCTGATGATGCCGTCGGCCTTGCTCTGCTATGGGGTCTTTCGACTTTCCAATCACCATAGCGAAAAGAAATGGAACAGGGCGTTGCGCAAAGGGCTTGCTCCAGTAGGGGTCGGATTGAGTATTGCAGGCAGCATGACACTTTTTCGCCTGGTCGGCGGAGGGTTCGCAGCAGCGTTCATAACCGCTGTGTCCACGATGCTGTTGATGCTGCGCCCCAACATGTCGGCGATCGTCGTCTTGGGGTTCGGTGCGGTTCTGACTGTCCTTATGCGCATGCCCATCTAAACGGCCCGAAAGCTGCGAAAACTGGGCCGAAGCATATCGTTGCCGACTAGCTCCGCTCCTACGAAGCGGCACGACGACATGTCATGCCCGGCGTTGAGCATTGATCGCACAGGTCTCAGCAATCGTCTTCTCCGCAGTGCGAAATCTCTTCGTTCCGCCCCGCACGAAACGCTCAGCCATCGCTGTCCATCTGCATCGCCTCGGCGCGATCGCGCCCTGGAAGCTCCTGCAGAGGCTGCTGCCTGAGCTTCATGACATATCTCCAGCACTTCCGAGAGTCGATCAAATGATGCCAAGCAGAATAAAAGTTTGGATATATCGACGGAATTTACATTGACGTGGCGCATCTTCTCGATCAATTATTTACGCAAGGAGCAATTGATCGAATTCATCTAACAGTTCGGTCAATCAACAAGGAGGAGGAACGAATGAACCTGTTGAAGGGTATCGGATTGACGACGCTTGTGGCGTCGCTGCTCGTGTCGACGGCAGCATATTCGCAGGAGCTGGCCGGCAAGAAGATCGGGCTCGCCGCGCGCGAAATCACCAACGACTACAATCGCGACATCATCGCGGGCGCCGAAAGCGTGCTCAAGACGGCCGGCGCGGAAGTTGTCGTAACCGATGGCGGTACGGATCCGCGCAAGCACAATGAGAACATCGAGAACCTGATCAATTCCGGCGTTGCCGGCATCATCGTCCAGCTCGGCGATCCGCAGCAGCTTGCCCCGGTCATCGCCAAGGCCAACGCCGCCAACATCCCGGTCATCACCACCTCGGTCGGTTCCAAGACCGAAGGTGCGATCGCCGATGTCGGCGGTGACGAGAGCTTGATGGCGGCGATGCTCGCGCGCTCGCTGCTGTCGGCCATCGACTACAAGGGCACGGTCATCGGCTTCTGGGTGCCTGGCGCGCCGCTGCTCGAAACGCGCAAGCGCGTCTTCGAGGCGGTCGTCGCCGACTATCCGGCCGTCAAGGTCCAGTGGGTCCCGACCGAGCACAGCGCTGCCAAGGTGCAGACGCAGATGGAAGACCTGCTGACCGCCAATCCGGAAGCCGGCAGCATCGCTGGCGTCTGGGGCGCCTATGACCTGCTCGTCTCCGGCGCCGTGGAAGCGACGCGCCGCGCCGGCCGCAGCGAGATCAAGATCGCCTCGATCGACGGCGACCGCATCGGCTTCCAGATGCTGCTCGACGAGGAAAGCCCTTTCGTGGCCACCATCGTCCAGGACGTTCCGGCAATCGGCAAGCTCGCGGCGGAAGCGATCACCAAGTCTGTCGGCGGCGAGAAGTCCTTCCCGAGCGCCATCTTCACCGAGGTGTATATCGCCACCCATGCGAATGGCGTCGCGGCCGCGGAGAAACGCTGGGGCGAGACGATCTGGGACGATCTCGGTATTGCCAAGACCGATGTCGAGGGCCGCTATCCGCAGACCTCTGACCTCGTCGTCGTGCGCCCGATCCTCCCATAAGGCGCGCCACTGCCGGAGGAGCCATCTCCTCCGGCCCTCTCCTTCCGACAACTGAAGTCCTGAATGATGTCCGATCCACGATCCAGGCAGTCCGAGACTGTCATTGAATGCCGAGCCATCCGCAAAGTCTTTCCTGGCGTCGTCGCACTCGACGATGTGTCGCTGGCGATCACGCGCGGCGAGGTGCATGCGCTTCTCGGCCAGAACGGCGCCGGCAAATCGACGCTGGTCAAGATCCTGACGGGCGTCTACCAGCAGGACGGCGGCGAGGTCCGGATCGGCGGCGAGGCAGTTCGCCTGCGCGATACGCGGGACGCCGAGGCACGTGGTGTCGCCATCGTCCACCAGGACCAGCAGCTCGTTCCCCAGTTCGACGTCGCCAACAACATACTGCTCGGCAGCGAGATGACCGGCGCGCTTGGGCTGCTCGACCGCGGCGCCATGCGCGAACGCGTCGATGCGGCGCTGAAACGCATCGATGCCGGATTTTCCGCCGATACGCTTGTGCGCGATCTTTCCATCGCCGAGCGGGCGCAGGTGGCGATCGCCGCGGCGCTGATGCGCAACCCGACGGCGCTGATACTCGACGAGCCGACCGCGTCGCTGAGCGATCATGAGGCCGAGCATCTTTTCGGAATCGTCCGCGGCTTGCGCGACCAGGGCGTCACCGTCATCTATATCTCCCACTATCTCGATGAAGTCCTGAGCCTTGTCGACCGCATCAGCGTGTTGCGCGATGGCAAGCTGATCGGCACGCTGCCGGTCGACGGCGTCTCTCGCGCCGATGTCGTCAAGATGATCGTCGGCCGCGACATTGCCCAGCTCTATCCGAAGGAAGTGGTGCCGATCGGCCAGCCGCTGCTCGAGGTGCGCGATCTTGCGCATGGACACAAGCTCAACGGGGTCGACCTCACTGTGCGGCGCGGCGAGATCCTCGGCATTGCCGGCCTCGTCGGCGCCGGCCGCTCGGAACTGGCGCTGACACTGGTCGGCGCGTTAAAACGGCGGCAGGGGAGCGTTACCATCGACGGACGGGCCTCCGACCCGGCAACGCCGCGCGACGCCAAGAATGACGGTTTCTCGCTGATCCCCGAGGATCGTCGGCACGAGGGTCTCGTCATAGACATGACGGTGCGCGAGAACCTGTCACTACCGAACATTTCCCGCTGGGCGCGCTTTGGCCTGTTCAATCCGGTCGCCGAAGCCAATGCCGCGCGTGAGTTGGTCGAGCGGCTGAAGATCCAGCCGGCCTCGATCAGGCCGCTGACCCGCAACCTCTCCGGCGGCAACCAGCAGAAGGTCGTCGTGGGCCGCTGGCTCACCGGCAATTCGCAGGTCTTTCTCTTCGACGAACCGACCACCGGCGTCGATGTCGGTTCGAAGATCGAGATCTACCGGCAGATGGTCGAGCTGGCGCGCCAAGGGGCCGCGATCATCTTCATCTCCTCGGATTTCGAGGAAATCTCCGCCATGTGCGACCGCACCGTCGTCATGGCAAAGGGCAAAATTGTCAAAACTTTCGAGGACCAATGCGAGGCGACGCCCGAGGCGCTGCTCAACTGGGCTTCGGCCACCGGTCAGGAAGAGGATGTGGCCGGAACAAGCGCTGTCCCCGCGGACACAGGCCGTGTCGAGCGACTTCTGTCGCGCTGGGGCACAGCGCTTGGCATGGTCGTGACCATCGCCGTCATCGCGCTGCTTGCACCGCATTTCCTTGGCATCGGCAATATCTTCGACGTGCTGAAGCAGGGCAGCGTGCTTGCTTTCATCGCGCTCGGGCTGACGGTGGTGTTGATTGCCGGCGGCTTCGATATGTCGGCCGGCGCCACCAGTCAGTTCGCCGCCAATCTCGCCGCGGGCACGCTGCTTGCCGGGCAGGGAACGCTCGCCGCCATTCTCTTCGGCGGCGGCCTCGGCCTGGCGATCGGCACGGTGAATGCCGGCCTCGTGCTGCTTCTCCGCATGCCGCCCTTCGTCGCCACCCTCGGCATGATGTTCGTCGCCATGGGCGGGACGCTGCTTTACAATGGCGGGCAGGCGCTGACGCTCTCCGGCCCGCCCGAATTCTTCTTCCTCGGCCAGGGCTATGTCGGGCCGGTTCCCTTCGTCTTCATCCTCTTGGTGATCGTCACAGCGCTGCTGCACGTCGTATTAAAGCGCACACGGCTAGGGCTTCGCATGTACGCCGTCGGCCTGAATCCGGTCGCGGCCAACCTGCGCGGCGTGACGAAGCCCGCCTATGCCTTTGCCTCGTTTGCCATCGGCGGGCTGATTCTGGGTCTCGCCGGCGTCATCCTGTCGGCCTATAGCTACGGCGCCTCGGCACTGGCAACCGGCGTCGATTTCCTCATCTCGGCGCTCGCCGCCGCCTTCCTCGGCAGCACGCTGACCAAGGCGGGCGAGCTCGATGTCGTCGGCACGGTGATCGCCGCCATCTTCCTCGCCTCGCTGTCGAACGGCCTGATCCTCATCGGTGTCTCCAGCCAGGCGCTGCCGGGCGTGCAGGGCCTCATCCTGATCCTGTCGATTGCGCTTGGCGTCTTCCGCCGCCGCGCCATCGGCCAGGTGCTGATCTTCTAGGGAGCGCCCGATGCAAACCTCGTCCACCTCCCCGCACCCAGCCTTGTCGGCGACCCTCGTCGATATGCTGCGCACCTATGGCCCGGCAATCGGCATGCTCGGCGTGCTCGTCGTCTTCGCCATCCTCAAGCCGGTTTTCCTGAGCCCCGCCAACATCGCCAATGTCATGCACCAAAGCGTGGTGCTGATCGTCATTTCCTTCGGACTGGCCGTGGTGATGTCGATGCGAGGCGTCGATCTCTCCGTCGCCCAGATCGCCGACGGAGCGGGGCTGATCGCTGCGATCCTCGTGCTGAACGGTCAGCCGCTCTGGCTGGTCATCGCCGCGCCGCTCGCCTTCGGTGTCGGCATCGGCCTCGTCAACGGCCTCATCGCAGCCTATGTCGGCGTACCGGCGGTGATCGGCACGCTTGGCATGATGTTCATCATCCGCTCGGGCGAGTTGATGATGACCAATGGCGCCGAGCCGCAGATCCTCTTCTCCTTGCCGCGTGGACTGACGCGCGCCTTCTTCTTCATCGGCCAGGGCAAGATATTCGGCATCTCGGCCTTGGTCCTGCTCGGCATCCTCATCTTCATGATCATGCTGGCGGTGATGACCTTCACGCCCTTTGCCCGGCGCGCGAAGGCAGTCGGCGGCAATGCGCGCGCGGCGATGCTCGCCGGCATCGACATCCGCGCGGTGTTTGCCGGCGGCTTCGTCATCGCCGGCCTGCTTTCGGCGGTGGCCGGCGTGGCGCTTGTCTCGCGCACGGGCATTGCCGTGCCGCGCGGTGCCGAGCCCTACCTGCTTGACGCCTTTGCCGCCGTCTATCTCGGCACGTTGCTGTCGCGAAGGGCGGAAATCACCATTCCGGGCGTGCTTGTCGGTGGGCTGTTCATCACTTTCCTCGGCAACGGCCTGACCCTGCTCGGCCTGGGCGCGCCGTTCCGCTACGGCCTCAACGGGGCCTTCATCCTGCTCGCTATGGCTATCGGCGCGCTGAAACGCCCACACTAGGAGAACGAAGATGTCCCTGATCATCGATGCGCACAACCACCTCGGCGACCGGCCCGGCGCCGTACAGACCGGCGCCGAGCTCGTCGCCAAGCTCGACCTGGCGGGCGTCGCCAAGGGCGTCGTCTTTCCCTTCGTCGAGGGCAATTTCACCAATGATTTTGTCAAGGATGCCTATGAACAGTTTCCGGACCGGCTGATCCCCTATTGCGCCGTCAATCCATGGGAGCGCGATGCCGCCGACATCGTTCGCCGCTGCATTTCCGATTGGGGCTTCAAGGGTCTGAAGCTGCATCCGACGATAAACGGCTATCATCTGGCCGATCCGGAACTTGTCGACCCGTTGTTCAAGGTGGCGGAAGAGCTCGACTTCCCCATCATCGTGCATGGGGCGAGCGACCTCTACAACAGCCCGCCGGAATTCGCCATCATGGCCAGGCGCTTCCCGACAGTGTCGCTGATGATGGCGCATATGGGCTTCTTCTGGTCGGTCGACCAGGCGATCAGTTTTGCCGGTGAATTCGACAATCTCTATCTCGAGACCTCGCGAGCGCCGATTTTCGAGATCCAGACGGCGGTAAAGCGTATCGGCCCGCACAAGGTCATCTGGGGCACGGATTCGCCCTTTGTCGACTACGAGTTCGAGTTCCAGAAGATGCGCCGGGCGACCGATGACGAGGAAGGCTACCGGCAGATCGTCGGCGGCAACATCGCGCGGCTCTTGAAGCTGTAGCCATTGCCTTTCGCCGCGTCCGCGATTGCGTGGCGCGGCGCATATGTTAGAGGATCGCCACCGCGCCTGGGCGCGCGGACAAGACCGGGTGAGACAGCGTGTCAGGATATATTGAGCGGGCCGATCCGGCCGGGGAACATCGACTGGAGTTGGCGGCACGTGCCGCCTGGCTCTACTACTTCAAGAGCCGGACGCAGGAGCAGATCGCCACCGAACTCAACGTCTCACGCCAGATCGTGCAGCGGCTGATCGCGCTTGCCAATTCCGAGCGGCTGATCCGCTTCGAGCTCGTCCACCCGATGGCGAAATGCATCGAGCTGGCCGATCGCCTCCGCGACCGTTTCGGTCTGGTCTATTGCGACGTCTGTCTGAGCGAACGCGACAGTGTTGAGGACATCCCTTCCGTCGCGACGCAAGCGACCTTCTACCTCGAGAAGGTCCTCGACCAGGTCGCGCCGCTGACGATCGGGCTCGGCAGCGGCGGCGCGATGCGCGAGGTCGCCCGCCGCCTGCCGCCGATGGAGCGGCCGCAACACCGCTGCGTCTCGCTGATGGGCAACCTGACGCGCGACGGCCGCGCCACCCACTACGACGTCTGCACGCGGCTTGCCGAACGGCTGAACGCGCAATGCTATCCCTTCCCTGTCCCGGTCGTCACCTATACGGAGGCCGAGCGCGAGCTACTGCAGACCCAGCCCGGCCACCGCGTCCTTGATGCGCTGGTGGCGGAGGCGTCGCTCCTCGTCATGGGCATCGGCTATTGGGGGCCGGAGGCGACGCTCTACAAGGACGGTTTCATCACCGCCGCCGAACTGGGACAGGCAATGGCGGCCGGCGCAGTCGGCGAGCTGCTCGGCTGCGCGATTTCGGCCGAAGGCGTCATCGTCAATGCCGACTATCACAACCGGCTCACGTCCTTCATCCGCACGCGGCCGGCCGACCGGCCGACGACCATCGTCGCCTCGGGTGTCCACCGTGCGCCGGCGATCCGCGCCGCCTTGCACGGTCGCCTCGCCAATGCGCTGATCACCGACGAGAACACGGCGAAGCTGGTACTCGGCATGGATTGAGGCGGTCGCCGCCACCTTGCCCGTGGTCGAAGCGTTCTCTCGCCATCAGGACCGGGCGTTTTCAGGGACTGCGCGCTTGCTTATCACAGGTCTTGTGATCAAGGATGCGGGTAGAACAACTACTACACTGTCCGCTCATTTCGAGAAATCCGACGACAAGCACATGACAACAGCCATTCTGCCCGCGGCCCGCCCGAGAACCCATATTGCTGTGCTGCTGGTGCTGGGGCTGACGCATCTGTTGAACGACTTGATGCAGTCCTTGATCCCTGCGGCCTATCCGATCCTGAAGGACGTCTATGCGTTGAATTTCGTACAGATCGGTATGATCACCCTGACCTTTCAGATCGCCGGGTCGCTGTTGCAGCCGGTGATCGGTATGGTGACCGATCGTCATCCTGCACCGTATTCGCCGGTGGTCGGGATGATGTTCACTCTGTCAGGACTGGTGAGTCTGGCCTTTGCGACCAGCTATCCGGCCATTCTCGTTTCTGTCGCCTTGATCGGGATCGGCTCGTCGATCTTCCACCCCGAGGCAACACGGATGGCGCGTTATGCCGCCGGCGGCCGACAAGGGCTGGCGCAAGGCATCTTCCAGGTCGGTGGCCAGGCTGGAGGTGCACTTGGCCCGGTTTTCGCGGCACTGATAATCGTACCCTGGGGGCAGCCGAGCCTCGCCTGGTTCGCCGTTGCCGCCCTTTCAGCCATGATGCTGCTGGTCTGGATCGGCAGCAAACAGCGGCTGATCAGCGCCGAGTTCGTGGCGATGCGCTCGAGAGACAAGAAGGATGGCGGCGGGCACGTCGGGCATACCTCGCTCACAATCGGTGTGGGCCTCGTTGTGCTGACGTTGCTGATGTTTTCGAAGAATGCTTATGGCGAGAGCTTCCGGTCCTTCTACACCTTCTTCCTGATGGATAAGTTCGGCCTCTCGATCCCCTCTGCTCAGATGATGCTGTTCGTCTTCCTGCTGGCTTCGGCAGCAGGTGCGTTGATTGGCGGGATTGTGGGAGATCGCATCGGGCGCTACCGCATCATCTGGATATCGGTGCTCGGGCCACTGCCGCTGACACTGATCCTGCCCTATGCCGATCTGTTCTGGACGGGTGTGCTGACAGTGCTGATCAATCTGATCATGGCCAGTGCCTTTGCCTCTATCCTGATCTATGCGATGGACCTTTTGCCCAATCGCATCGGCCTGATCGGAGGACTGTTTTACGGCTTGAACTTCGGTCTTGGCGGTATCGCGGCGGCGATTCTGGGTGGTCTTGCTGACAGTTATGGCGTCGAAGCTGTCTACCGGCTCTGCTCCTTCCTCCCGCTGGCCGGGCTGCTGGCCTGGTTCCTGCCCCGAATCGATGAAGGGCAAGAAAAATGATGCGGCCGCTGAGGTTGACGCGTGGAGTGGTCGCGTGTTTCAGCGGTTCACCCGAGGGGCGACAGGCGGGTGAGCGTGTCGGCGCGCCGATCGCTGTGCAGCAGATGCAGGCAATGCTGCTTGAGGCGTACAAAATCCGCCGACGCCATGATGTCCGTTCCGCGCGGCCTTTCGAAGGGCACGCGGATCTCTTCATGGATGCGGCCGGGTTGGGCCTTCATGACGATGATGCGGTCCGCGAGCAGTAGCGCCTCGTCGATGTCATGGGTAACGAAGACGATCGTCTTGCGGAACTGTTCCCAGATGTCGAGCAGCAGTTCCTGCATGCGCAGCCGCGTCAGGGCGTCCAGCGCGCCGAAGGGCTCGTCCATCAGCAGCAGCCGCGGCTTGTTGACGAGCACGCGGGCGATCTCCACGCGCTGCTGCATGCCGCCCGAGAGCTGGCGCGGATAGCGGTCGAAAAACCCGTCGAGGCCGACGAGTTCGAGGATGCGCTCGGCTTCGCGCCGCCGCTCGCCGCGCGCCACGCCCCGCATCTTGAGACCGAAGGCGACATTGTCGCGGGCGCTCTTCCATGGGAAGAGCGTATGATGCTGGAAGACGATGCCCCGCTCGGGACCAGGCCCTTTCACGACGTCCCCGTCCACGGCCAGCGTCCCGGCAGCGGGCGCGATATGGCCCGCGAGCGCACCGAGCAGGGTCGACTTGCCGCAACCCGAGGGGCCGAGCAGGCAGACGAATTCGCCGGGCGAGACCTCGAAGCTCACATCGCTGACCGCCTCGAAGGCGCTGCTGCCGTGGCCGAGGCGGATCGAAACGTTCCGCGCCTTGATGCGACCCGTCAATGCGTGAAGGTTGGGGTCGTGGCTGTTCATCATCGGCCCTCCTTTGCATGCCAGGGAAGAAGCGCTGTGCCCGCCACCCGCAGAAGCGCGCTGCTTCCCATGCCGAGCAGGCCGATCAGGATCATGCCGACGATGATTTCGGGATAGTTCTGCAAGGTATAGGACTCCCAGGTATAATAGCCGATGCCGAATTGGCCGGAGATCATCTCCGCGGTGACGAGGCAGAACCAGGACGTGCCCATGCCGATGACGAGGCCGGTGACGATGTTCGGCGCCGCTCCCGGAAGGATCACTTCTAAGAGCATCGCCGTTCGCGTGCTGCCGAGGCTGCGCGCCGAGGCGATCAGTCGTGGATCGACGTTCTCCACGCCGTGAACGGTGTTGATGAGGATGGGAAACAGCGCGCCCGTGAAGGTGATGAAGATCATCGACCATTCGGACGAAGGGAACATCAGTACGGCGAGCGGAATCCAAGCAACGGCCGGGATCGGGCGCAGGAGTTCGAGTGGCGCCTGGAGAAAGTCCGCGAGCCACCGCGACCGGCCGATAACGAGGCCGAGCGCGACACCGGCGACGGCCGCGATGCCATAGCCCGCCAGGACCCTCCGAAGGCTGCTGGCGAGGTGATCGTAGAGCCGCGGCGAGCGCAGGAAATCCAATGCCGCCGCGGCGACGTCCACGGGTGGCGGCACGTTCCGGAAGGTGACGATACCGAGATCGAGCCTCAGGACCGATGCCATCTGCCAGGCGATAAGGCAGATGGCGAGGGACCCTGCTCGGCGCATCCAGCGCCCGGCGGGATGTGCGTTCATGGCCGACCTCAGTTGCTGGCCACGATGGATGCCTTGACGGCACCGAAGTCGAGAACGCTACCGCCATTGGCCTTGGCCCAGGCTTCAGCCCTTTCCTTCAGCAGGAAGGCCTCGACCTTGCCGCCGTCGGCATGCACGAACCAGGCCTGGGCGCCAAGAAGCTTGATGCCGCTTTCGCGATCCTGCGTATAAAATACGCGAACGGGCGTGCCTTCGGCCTCGAGCACCTTGAGAGACTTGAGCGCGTTTTCAGCGGAAGCGAAGTTGCGGACCAACGGCTCGCCCTCCACCCAGATCTGCGCGACACGGGTTCCATCGCTGATCGCCTCGCCAGTCGCAGCGTCCTTCGCTTCGAGCGGAAGCTGGGTATAGTTCTCCAGCGCGGCCTCGTAGTCGAGACCCGAGGCCTTGAAGGCTTCGCGGATGAAGCGGTCGTCGACGAAGGTGCTGACGTCGAGCGAGCGATCTGTTTTTTTCAGAAGCTTGAGCGTGTCGATCGCCGTCGCGACGGCCTGGCGGTATTCGGGTTTCCAGGTGAGGTCGCGCGTCTGCAGGCCGAGCGGGCCGTGGAAGAGGTAATCGACCTCCGCCTCGACGCCGCTGACCTTGGCGATCAGCTCGCTGTATTTCTCCGGTTCCCTGGCGATCAGCTGATCGGCCTCGATCGCGGCGCGAAGGTAGGCGACCACGATCTCGGGATATTTTTCCGCATAGTCCGCGTCGACGAGCGCGCCATGGAAGGTCGGCGTCTTCGACTGCGATCCGTCATAGATCTTGCGAGCGATGCCGCGCCAGGGGAAGAGCTCGGCGAAAGGCACGAAATCCGCATGCGCCTCGATCTGGCCCGCCTTCGGTGCCGCCCCGGCGACTTCCGGCGCCTGGGTGATGATCTTGACGTCGTTTTCCGCATCCCAGCCCTCGGCTTTGACGGCGCGCAGCAGCATGCCGTGCGAGGTGGAGGCGAAGGGCACGGAGATCGTCTTGCCCTTGAGTTCGGCAAGCGATTGGATCTCGGAGCCGGCCGGCACGACGATGCCGTTGCCGCTGCCGCCGACGCTGCCGGAAAGCGGCGTGATGAACAGGCTTTTGCGGCCGGCGTTGATATGGGCGAGGCCGTTAAACGCGCCGGGGAAGTCGGCCATTACGCCGAAATCCAGCTTGCCGGCGATCTGCTCGTTGGTGATCGGCGCGCCGCTGGTGAAGTTCTTCCACTGGATGTCGTAGTCGGCGCCTTGATACTTGCCGTCCCGCGGCAGGTATTTTTCGAGGAGCTTGAGCTCCCGGATCAGCAGGCCGCCCGTGGCGGTGTTGATCGTCGTATCCTGTGTGCCGATCGCGACACGGATGGTTTCGGCATCGGCCGTCGAAACGAAGCCGAGGGTTGCGAGCGTGATCGCAGCCAGGTGGGCGCGCAAAGTCATGGTCATACCTCTTGATGGGCCCCCGAAGGGCGCTGAGCCTCTTGACCCCAGCGGCGATCGCCGAGCTGCTGTCGTCGAAATTTATGGAATGGCGGGCCCAAAGGCATAAGCAATTACTTGCGCGCGGCGGAGCGACCGGGCTGCGAGGCGCCGGGCGCGCGGCAAGCTGGTTATCGCCAAAAAGATCGAAATAGTCGTTTGTTATCATCTACTTATAGAAAGGCATCCGAAAAGACCCCACACGACAATCTTCCAAGCTCACTCCCGAAGTCGCAATTATTTTTCTTCTTAATTGGTAGAATAAGTATAATTTTAAAAGTGATTAGGTGTGAAGGAGACCGATGTGAGCCTCGACGTCCGCGTGACCGCCAACCTGGAGGTGCGCCCGAAACAGAACCCCGTCCTCGACCTGCCCGCCCCCGTCATCCTTCCCGGCGACCAGGCGCTCTTCCTCAGCGAAAGCGTCGAGGGTCTGGATGAAGGCGCACATTTTCTCGACGCCCTTAGGCCGGAGGAATGGGAAAAGCTGAAGGCGCATGGCCGCCAGCTTTCCTTCAAGACGGGCGAACCGATCTTCACCCAGGGCGACAGGCACGGCGGCATCTTTATCATAGAGGCCGGCGAAGTGCGGGTGTTCTATACGGCACCCTCGGGGCGCGAGATCACGCTTGCCTACTGGACGAAGGGCCATTTCATCGGCGGTCCGGAAATGACCGGCGGCGGTGTCCATATCTGGTCCGGCGAAGCGCTGAGCGGCTGCCGCATCCTCTTCCTTCCCGCGCCGGCGCTGAAGAAACTGGTCGTCGACCTGCCGAATTTCGCCCTCTGTCTGCTGCAGGGGCTGGCGGCGAAGGGGCGATGTTATTCCGCCATGGCGCAGATGCTCGGCACCCGCTCGGTCATCGAACGCCTGGCGCAGTTCCTCATCAATCTCGGCGATCTCCACGGCGTGCGCGACGGGCGCGCAATCATCATCAACGCCAAGGTCACCCATGACCAGATCGCGGCCATGGTCGGCTCGACGCGGCAATGGGTGACGATGATGATGAAGCGGTTCCAGAAGGATGGGCTCGTCACCGTGACGCCGCGCCACATCCGCATCGAGAGCCCGCATGCGCTGATGGAGATGGTCTCGAAGCGCGGCGCGTAGCCGCGCTTCGGGTGGAATTAACCGATCCGAGTCAACGCCCAGCGCACCGTCTTGCGCACGTCGGGGTCGGCATCGGAGGCATGGGCCGTCAGCGCATCACGTGTCGACGGATCGGCGATCTCGCCTAGCGCTGCGGCCGCCTCCTTGCGCAGCGAGGGCAAGTCGCTGGCCAGCAAGGCCGCAATCTCCTGGACCGCCGGCAGTGCCTTCAACCGGCCGAGTGCCGTGAGGCATTTTTGCCGGACCTGCCAATAGTCGTCCGCGAGCCCGACCGTCAGGTCGTCAATGGCCGAGGCATGGCCGATGCGGCCGAGCGATTCCGCAGCGGCGGCCCTTACCTGCCAGTTTTCATCGTCTAGCGCAGCGGCGACGGCAGTGGCTGCGGCGCCCTGGCTGGTGAAGGACAGGGCGTTGACCGCGACCGCCCGCACCGAAGCATCCGTGTCACGCGTCGCCGCGATCAGCGACGGCAGGGTCTCCTCCCGTTTGAGATAGGCGACGACGCCGAGCGCTTCCGCCCGCACCTTTGCGCTCGCATCCTTCATGGCGGCGAGTGCCGGACCGAGCGCCGCCGGCGCGCGAAGCCCCTTGAGGCCGCGAAAGGCGGACGCGCGGACGAAGGCGCTTTCGTGGGTGGCGAGCGGCAGGACGGCGGGCGCGGCGGCTGCGTCCTTCAACTCGGCGAGGCTGTCCGCCGCGGCGCGTGCCACCCCGTTATCCGCATCCGCCACGAGCGCGGCGAGCCCGGCGGCGGCATCGGCCGTGCCGAAATCCGAAAGCGCGATGGCCACCTGGAGGCGCACGCTCGCGTCGCTGTCGCCGGCCGCGGCGAGAAGATGCCGAAGGACATCCGGGCTGGCCGCTTCGGCAAGATCGATGACGGCGAGACGGCGGACGGCCGGATCGGCGTCGGCGAGGCGGAGGGCGATTTCCTCGGCATCGCCGAAATCCTCGAAGGGGTCGAAGACGCTCATGTCAGCGCAACAGGTAAGGGATGTTGACGGTGACAGCCCCGGTCGGGCAGTCGGTCTCGCAGGGCATGCAGTACCAGCACTCGTCGAATTTCATATAGGCCTTGCTGGTAAGATCGCTGATGCGCAGCACATCGAGCGGGCAGACGTCGACGCAGACGGTACAGCCCTTGTCAGCGATGCACTTCGCCTCGTCGACGACAACGGGCACGGCGGTGGGGGAAAGAGCAAGCGGCATGGTTTTTCTCGTCAGGCTTGGTTGGAAACGCGCAGACGTTCGTAGGCCGTCCGCTCTTCGGTTTCGATGGGCACGATGTAGGGCTGGATGGCGCGCTTCTCCGAGACCATGCGGCCATCGACCTTGCGAAGCAGTGTGTGGCAGAACCAGTTCTCGTCGTCCTTTTCAGGGTAATCGACGCGGTTGTGATAGAGTCCCCAGCGGCTTTCGGTACGGTACAGCGAGGCGTGGGCCGCCATGTCGGCGCAGTCGAGAATGGACGAGACCTCCAGCGCCCGCAGCAATTCATGGGCATTGCGCGCAACGAGCGCCATATCGAAATCCTCCCGCACCTCGGCGAGCCGGGCCTGGCCGATCTGCATGCGCGCCGTCACCTTGGGCGGCTGCAGATAGTCGTTGACGAGCCGCCGCGCCTTGTATTCGAGCTGGTTCGGTGGAATGCCGTCCGTCCGCCGCGTCGGGGCGAGGATCCGCTCGCGTTCCAGCCGCACGAAATCTGCGTCGTAGTCCGGCAGGTCGATCTCCTGCGCGACCTCGGCTGCATGTTCGCCTGCGACGGCGCCGTTGGTGAACGCCCCGAGCATGTAGTTGTGCGGCACGCTCGCCATGTCGCCGGCGGCGTAGAGGCCGGACACGGTCGTTCGCGCATACTCGTCGACGAAGACGCCCGAGGCGCTGTGGCCGGAGCAGAAGCCGATCTCGGAGATGTGCATTTCGATCATGCGCTCGCGATAATCGGTGCCGCGTGCCTCGTGGAACCGCCCGCGCGACGGGCGCTCGACCCTGTGCAGGATGTCCGCGATCTCGCCGACCGTATCGGGATGAAGGTGGTTGAGCTTGAGGAACACCGGCCCCTTGCCCGATTGCAGCTCGTTGTAGAACTCCTGCATCATCTGGCCGGACCAGCAATCACTCTCGATGAAGCGCTTGCCCTCCGCATTGGCCGTGTAGGCGCCGAAAGGGCCGGCGACATAGGCGCAGGCCGGGCCATTATAGTCCTTGATCAGCGGATTGATCTGGTAGCACTCCAGATTGGCGAGCGCCGCACCGGCATGATAGGCCATGGCGTAGCCGTCGCCGGAATTTGTCGGGTTCTCGTAGGTGCCGAAGAGATAGCCCGAATGCGGCAGCCCGAGCCGTCCCGCCGCGCCCATGCAGAGGATGACGGTTTTGGCGCGCAACACCAGGAATTCGGCCGTGCGGGTGTTGACCGCGACGGCGCCGGCGATGCGTCCGTCTTTCGCCGTCAGCAGGCGCGTCGCCATGATGCGGTTCGAGATGAGGATGCGCTCGCGCTTCAACTGTCGATAGAGCGCCTTCTTGACCGTCTCGCCATTCGGCATGGGCAGCACGTAGGTGCCGAGATGGTGAACCTTCTTGAGGTCAAAGTCGCCATTGGCGTCCTTCTGGAAGCGGATGCCGAAACGGTCGAGCTCCTGGATGATGTCGTAGCAGCGTGCGGCGTATTTGAAGACCGGAGCCTGGTCCACGATGCCATCGTTGGCGATGGTGATCTCCTTGGTGTACTGTTCCGGCGTCGCATAACCGGGCACGACGGCGTTGTTCAGTCCGTCCATTCCCATGGAAATCGCTCCGGAGCGTTTGACGTTGGCCTTCTCCAGAAGCACGACGTTCAGCGCCGGGTTCTTCTGCTTGGCCTTGAGGGCCGCCATCGGCCCGGCGGTTCCCCCGCCGATCACCAGCACGTCACAGGTGACTTCCGAAAGCCCGTCGACAAAATCGTCCATTCTCTTTCCTCAAACTGTGGAATCGGCGAGCGCGCGCAGATAAACCCAAGGGTAAATGCCGCGGTCGTGACCATCGGAGAAAACGAGGCGCACCGCATAGGCGCCGATGGGGTCGGCGCCGGTGAGCGTGATCGCCTCGAACACTTCTGCCCGACCGTCGATGCGGGACCGCACCTGGCCGGCCGCGCGGCTATGCGCCCGCAGCGCCGCCGCCGGGATGTCCGACACGACGCCGTCGTCCCAGGTGACGGATAGGGTGCTGCGGGCTGCGTTGACCTTGAGACTGAGAGCGATCATGACGTTTCCTGATTGGCTCGCCCATCTTAGGAATCGAGGAAGCCGAAACACGCAATAAATTGCCAACATGGACGTTCGGCTTCGTCCTCCTTGCTCCCAACGGCCTTTGAGCCAAGGCATCCAGCCATCTAAGGAACCGGGACGCGTTTGGAGCACATCCACTGGCCAGTACGCAGCGGCGCGTCGAACACCGGCTGAGCGTCTGCGTCAAGGACTGGCCTTGGACGAACGTTTCACAATTGCTGAATTTTTTAGTCTATAATTTCTATATAAAAAATATATTTTCTAGTTACCTAGAGTTCCGGTTTTGTGGTCACGCTGAACAATGGAGGATGAAATGTCCAAGCCCGTACTGGCCGAGCAGGAAATAGCCGACTCCGATATAATTCCGCTGACCGTCAGGACCGGCGCTGAAGTAAGAAACGTCAGGTTGTCGGGTGATTTGCCGGAGCAGACAGTGTCGGCGATCAACCGCATACTCCTGCGGCACAAGGTGGTGTTTTTCAGGGGGCAGGATCATTTGGACGATGCGGAACAGGAGCGCTTCGCCAGGCGGCTCGGTGACCTCGTTCCCCATCCTACGCAAGGTGCCGTCCAAGGGACCTCCTCTATCCTGGAGTTGGACTCCGGACGGGGCGGAGGGCGGGCTGACCAATGGCATACGGACGTGACCTTCGTCGACGCCTATCCAAAGTTCTCGGTGCTTCGGGGTGTCGTCGTACCACCGGCCGGCGGCGACACGATCTGGTCAAATACCCATGCTGCTTATGAGGATCTTCCCCCGCCGCTGAAGTTGCTGGTTGAAGGCCTATGGGCGATCCATAGCAATGACTACGACTATGCCGCGGCGCGGCCGCGAGCGAGTGCCGAAGAGGCCGAACACTACGATAAGGTGTTCACATCCACGGTTTACGAGACCGAGCATCCTGTGGTCAGGGTTCATCCGGAAACCAAGGAGCGCACGTTGCTGCTGGGCTCATTTGTCCGCAGGTTCGTCGGCCTCTCTAAAAGCGATTCCGCCAAACTCTACGAAATCTTACAAAGCTATATCACATCACCTGAAAACACTGTGCGTTGGCACTGGCAAGCCGGCGATGTCGCGATTTGGGACAATCGTGCAACGCAGCACTATGCGGTGAACGACTATGGCGACCAGCACCGGGTGGTTCGGCGTGCCACGGTTGACGGTGATGTGCCTGTCGGCGTGGACGGCCGTCGAAGCGTCACCCGCACGAAAGTTACCAAGATTCCAGTGACGAAAGCCGGGTAGACCACGGGTGGCGCACTTATAGGTCTTGGTCTCCCGCGATACGTCCACGTTGCTGTTTGGAATTGGCAGAAACTCCATTTGTCCAATGAGAAGGATCAATCATGTCGAACAAGCAGATGAAGCTTGGGGTCTTTGCGATGTCGCCTGGGCACCACGTTGCCGCATGGCGCCAGAAAGACGCGCAGGCCGATCTCGGATCCAACTTCAAGGCTTTTGTGCAGATCGCCCAGCAGGCGGAGGCCGCCAAGTTCGATATGGTCTTTCTGGATGATATCGTCGCTGTCAAGGACACCAGCGCCGAGACCGGGACGCGCGTTGCGAGGTCCGCGTTCTTTGAGCCGACGACGCTTCTCTCCGGTCTTGCAGCCGTAACCAGCAGGATTGGTCTCACTGCGACAGCGTCAACGACCTACAATGATCCTTACGGATTGGCGCGACGCTTCGCCTCGCTCGATCTCATCAGTGACGGCCGGGCGGGCTGGAACCTTGTCACATCCAATACTGAAGCCGAGGCTCAGAATTTTGGGACACGGCCCATCCCAGACACCACGAACGCTACGAGCGGGCTGAAGAATTCATCGATGTCGTGTTGGGCCTGTGGAACAGTTATGCTGACGCCGCTTTCCTTCATGACAAGGAGACAGGCCTTTATCTCGACCACGAAAAACTGAATGTCCTCGGGCACCGCGGCAAGCATTTTTCAGTGAAAGGTCCACTCAACGTCGCGCGCTCACCACAGGGTCACACGGTGGTCGTCCAGGCCGGTTCCTCGGAGCCAGGCAAGGAACTTGCAGCACGCACAGCGGAAGTCGTTTTCACGGCACAGCAAACGCTTGCCGATGCCCAGGCATTCTACTCCGATCTCAAGGGTCGATTGGCAAAATATGGCCGCAGCGAGAGCCAGCTCAAGATCATGCCCGGAATATTCCCTGTCGTCGGTCGCACGCGACAGGAAGCCGAGGAAAAATTCGAGGAACTGCAAGAACTGATCCACCCCGCGGTCGGTGTGGGACTGCTATCCTACATGATCGGCGATTTTGACCTGTCCCAGTATCCACTCGACGGACCGGTGCCGGAGTTGCCGGAAACCAACGGGGGGAAAAGCCGGCAACACCTGCTGTTCGATCTGGCGCGGAAAGACAACCTCACGATCAACCAGTTGGCCAAGCGTATCGCCGGGGCGAGGGGACACTGGCAGGTTGTCGGGACTGCCGAAGATATCGTGGATCTCTTGGAGGACCGCTTTAAAAACGGTGGAGCTGATGGCTTCAACGTCATGCCGCCCACGCTGCCCGGTGGTTTGACGGATTTCATCGAACTCGTCGTTCCCGAACTGCGTCGGCGTGGGTTGTTCCGGTCCGAATACGAGGGAGCGACCCTACGGGAGAACCTCGGACTGGAGGTCCCGCGCTGGAACCCCAAGCCTAAATCCGTGGCTGCGGAGTAACGCAGATGGCACGCCGGGCTCGCGAATCAAGCTCGGGGTGTTTCTTCCTGGCGGCGGCCAGTACATCGCTGCGTGGCGTCATCCCGGTTCTCCTTCCGACGGTGCGACGAATTTCGACTTTTATCCGGAGCTCGCAAAGGTTGCAGGGGCGCTCGATCAACAAGGTCTCGCTGATCCAAAAGGACAAACCATGACTTTGCAAAACACTGAAAAAGCGATCCTGATTGGGGACGGCAGACGCTCGTTCCGCCGCTCGTTCCGCGCAAACGTCGAGATCCTGAACCATCCAATTTCTCTGGTGGGACGATTCCTGTCCCGTTACGGTGTCTTGCTCGGATTTCTTTTGCTCTGGCAGGTTGCGAGCCACGTTGGATGGTTCAATTCCGCGGTCCTGCCACCGCTCGACACCATACTGGTCGCTCTGTGGAACGGGGTTGTCGGCGGGGCACTGCTCGACGATATCGCGATCAGCCTGCAGCGATCTGGCATCGCCTTCCTCGCAGCTGTTGTCGTAGCGATACCCATCGGGTTGTTCATGGGGCAGATTCGCGCCGTCGACCGAGCGCTCGATCCGATCCTTCAGCTTTTCAGGCAGACTTCAGCACTCGCACTTTATCCTGTCTTCATCCTGCTGCTGGGGCTAGGCGAGGCGTCTAAGGTTTTCGTCATTTTTTGGGCGACGTTGTTCCCGCTCTTGCTGAACACGACCAGCGGTGTGAAGGAAGTCGATCCCAAGCTCATCGAGATGGCCCGCGTTTATGGGGCCTCGCGCCTTACGGTCTTTCGCCGCGTCGTGATACCGGCAGCCATTCCCTCCATCTTTGTTGGACTAAGACTTTCTGCAACGACGGCGCTTCTCCTCCTGATCGCCTCCGAGATGATTGGTGCAAACAGCGGTATCGGCTTTCAGGTCATGAATGCGCAGTACAATTTCCAAATTCCGTTGATGTTTGCAGCAATCTTCCTGCTCGCCCTGCTTGGTTTGATCGTGAATTACGCGCTGGTCCTGCTTCAGAAGAGGTTATGCCAATGGAGCGAAGTATCGAATTGACCACATTCTCCCAGTTTTGCTTCCTTTCCTTGATGGAGACCTTGATGAGATCGTTATCCTTCCGTTCGCTTACACTGAGCTTTATCGTGATGGCAGGACTTTCGGCGGTCACGCCGCTATCGGCCCAGGCAGGCGAAAAAGTCACCTTCCGCCATCTCTCGACGAATGGCGGCATCGAGGCTTTCGAACTTGCCAACGAGCTTGGCTATTTCGAAGGCACCGATGTCCGGCTGGAATCGCTCGGATATTCGCAGGGCGGCCCTCAAAGCCTGTTTGGAGTGGCATCAGGCAGCATCGACGTGGGGAGTGCCGCTACGCCGGCAGTGCTCAACGCGATTGCGAGCGGAAATGACTTCGTCGGCGTCTTTCCCGGAAACGGAATCAACGAGACGACGAGAGGCACCTTCTATGTGCTTGAGGACAGTCCGATTACATCGGTGAACGATATTGCCGGAAAGACAATCGCTGTGAACACGCTGGGTGCTCATCTGGATTATGTGGTGCGCGAGGCGCTTTACAAGCAAGGCAAGCAGCAGAACGAGGTGCAATTGGTGACGGTTCCCGGACCGCAACTCGAGCAGACGCTCCGTTCGAAGCAAGTCGACATTGCCGCCGTCGGGCATTGGCAAGCCACGTTCGACGGTCAGTTACGCAAGAATGGCGGCGTGCGGGCGATCTTCACGGATACTGATATTCTTGGGGAAATCGCAGGCGGTTTTGTCGTTCTGAAACGCGACTTCATCAATGCCCACCCAGACGCCGTCAGGGTCTTTGTGGAGCAATCCGGCCGCGCCGCTGACTGGGCGAGAGAAAATCCGGAAGATGCAAAGGCAAAGCTTGCCGAAGTTCTTGAGCGAAGAGGGGAGAACAAGGAAATCGCACAGTTCTGGGCGGGATTTGGGCTCCGGCCGGCTGCAACTCCGACCGCACGGGACGTCGATTTCTGGATAGAGGTTCTGGAACGGGAAGGTGCTCTGCCGAAAGGCAAGTATCAGGCCGAAAGCATCCTCTACAAGCGCGATAGCAGCACTCAGTGAACGCGGTGCTATGATGACGCTTGCTTCAGATAATGTAAGGGGTCAGGTCACGGTTCGAGACCTGACCAAGACCTTCACAATCAACCAGAAAGCCTTGACCGTACTGAAGGGGTTTAATCTCGATATACGGCCGGGCGAGTGCCTGACGATCGTTGGAGCGAGTGGATCAGGCAAGACCACGCTTTTGCGTGTGCTCGCGGGGCTTGAGGCCGCTGATGGCGGAGATGTTCAGATCGACGGCAGATCTATCACTGGCGTCGGCAGGGAACGCGCCGTCATTTTCCAGGAACCCAGGCTTCTGCCCTGGCTGACGGTTCTTGGTAACGTGGCGTTCGGTCTCGAGGTTCGAGGCGAACCTCGAAAACAGGCGGAAGAGTGGGCACGGCGATATATTTCGCTGGTAGGCCTCGGCGATTTCGGTGATGCCTATCCTAAGCAATTGTCGGGCGGAATGGCGCAGCGTGTCGGGATTGCGCGGGCTCTGACAGTGCAGCCCGAGATATTGCTGTTGGACGAGCCCCTCGGTGCGCTCGATGCGATGACAAAGATCACCATGCAAGAGGAACTCACTCGCATCTGGAGCGAAGAGAGGGTGACAATGGTCGTTGTCACACACGATCTGGAGGAGGCCGTCTATCTGGGCGACCGGGTTCTCGTCCTGCCGAAAGAAAGGGGCGGTGCGATTCGCTTTCTCGACATCGATCTACCGCGCCCGCGCGATCGCAGCGAACCGAGGTTCGTCAAATACCGAGAAGATTTGTTACGGGAATTTGGTTTGCACTGACGTCGAGGGACTAGGCCGGATCGACATTCAGCGTAACCAGATCATAGCGGCGGCGATGTGGATGAAGCCTTCGAAGTGAATGGTCCTGCGGTCGTAGCGCGTGGCGAAGCGGCGGAAATGCTTCATCCGGTTGAAGCAGCGTTCGATGCGATTGCGATGTTTGTAGGCGACTTCATCGTGCGGGATGATGATCTTGCGCGTGCGGTTTGACGGGATCACCGCCTCTGCTCCCATGTCGGCAATCGTCTCACGCAAGGCATTGCTGTCATAGGCTTTATCCGCCAGAACGGCATCTCCGCTCTGCCTTTCCAGAAGAGCCGGGGCTTGCGTGATGTCTCCGACCTGGCCGGCGGTCACGATGAAGCGCAGCGGTCGACCCAGCGCATCGGCGAGCATGTGGATCTTGGTGGTCAGTCCACCTCGGGAACGCCCCAGCGCCTGATCCTTGGCCCCCCTTTTCCGGATGCCGCCTGCTGATGGGCACGAACGATCGCACTATCGATCATCAGATACTGGTTATCGCGGTCTGCCGTCAGCGCCTCGAGCACCCGTTCCCCTATGCCGGCTTTGCCACAGCCGAATGATGTTTGCGCGGGTCTGGTGGCTGTCGATGCCGCCTGCCAGGAGGCGCTCGATCATCGCGTCTGCTCGGCCTCGGTGATCTTCAAGATTCTGGCCCGTAGTCGTGATCCGGCTCCGAGCGTCATTCGCTCATTGTCGCTCGGTGCTCAAAAGCTGCTGGGGTCAGCGGTGTGCAACCAAGATCCTTTGATCGGACTTCTCAATCGTCGCACGCTCGATAAGGTGAAAATCGACCGGCAAGCCCCGCCCCAGGCCCACCATGAAATCTCCGTGAAGCACGACGAAATCAACAATGCTCTTATTGGTTCAAACATGGAATAATTTTCTTTGCCTATAGTTTTAGTAGGCCATAGGCTTTGCTAACTCTTGTTTCGATCACTGGCTTTGCGACGTCATGGCTCATCCTGCATCCGGTCTGGGTGGCGCCTCAACCTTCGTCGCGACCGGGGCGCCGACAGCAGAAATCATCGGGTGACGCGCCGCCCGTCTGAACCCTTCTTTCGAGGACCACCGCATGACGATCCATACTAGGCCTCTCCACTTGCCGACCGTCGATTTTTCCCGCTTCTATGGAAGCCCCGCCGAGCGTGAGGAATTCATCAGGGAGCTGACCCGCGTTCTGCACGATCACGGCTTCTTCTACCTCGTCGGCCATGGCGTCCCGCAGAGCCTGATCGAGGACGTGCTGGCCGCCTCCAAACGGTTCTTCGCCTTGGCCGAGGCGGACAAGCTGTCGATCGAAATGGTGAAATCGTCGCATTTTCGCGGCTACAACCGCGCCGGTTACGAGCGGACCCGCGGCGAGCAGGATTGGCGCGAGCAGCTCGACATCAACACCGAAGGCACGCCGGTCGAGAGCGGGCCGGATACGCCCTGGAACCGCCTCTACGGTCCGAACCAGTGGCCGGAGGCCCTGCCGGAGTTGAAGGCGCTGCTGCTGCGCTACCAGGCGGAAGTCACCCGCGTCGGCATCGACGTGCTGAAGGCCATCGCGCTTTCGCTCGGCCAGCCGGAAGGCGCCTTTGCCGAGATCTATGAGCCGTCGCCCTCGCAGCTTTTGAAGATCATCCGCTATCCCGGTCGCGATGCCGCCGGCAGCGACCAGGGCGTCGGGGCACACAAGGACGGCGGTTTCGTCACGGTTCTCCTTCAGGATACGACGCCGGGCCTTCGGATCCGTACCGAGGACGGCGTCTGGATCGAGGCTCCGCCGGTGCCGGGGACCTTCGTCGTCAACAGCGGGGAGCTTCTGGAGCTTGCGACGAACGGTTTCGTGCGGGCCGACGTGCACGACGTCGTCACCCCGCCCGCGGGTACGGAACGCTTCTCCGTCGCCTTCTTCCTCGGCGCGCGCTATGACGCGGCCATCCCTGTCATTCCGTTGCCGGAGGAGCTGAAACGTGGCGAACGCGGCGTGACGGTCGATCCGCTCAACCCCATCTTTCGCGAAGTCGGCATCAACCACCTGAAGAGCCGTCTGCGCTCCCACCCGGATGTGGCGGCGAAGCATCATCCGGACCTGCTGCATCTTCTGGAAAAGCCATCCAAGGCCTGATCCTGACCCGCGCAAAACCTATCATCGGCCCGATCTGGGCCGGGCAGTCACGGCGTTTCGACATTTGCGGGACGCCGACGCGGGCGGACGACCTCCCAGGTCCGCCCGCATTTTCCATTTCAAGCTGACAGAACGTATTCTGTCACCACGCCTGGCGCCTGCCGGCGGCCAGCCGCCGCTCCAGCCACTGGCTGTAGCGGGAGGCTCCGAAGCAGATGACGAAATAGACGACGGCGACGACGATGTAGGCCTCGTTGTAGAAGCCCAGCCATTTTGGATCCGCGGCTGCGGCGCGGGCGGCATTGAGAAGGTCGAAGATGCCGATGACGGCAAGCAGGGATGTCGCCAGCAGAAAGCCGATCGCGAGATTGACCATGCCCGGAATGACGACGCGGAAGGCTTGCGGCAGGATGACGAGGCGCTGCGTCTTCCAGTAGCCGAGGCCGAGCGAAGTCGCCGCCTCCGCCTGTCCGTTGGGAATGGCCTGGAGCCCCGCGCGGATGACCTCGGCGATGTAGGCTGCCCAGAACAGCGTTACCATGACGATCGCGCGCAGCATCTTGTCGATGGAGAGGCCGTCCGGCAGTGCCATCGGCAGGATCAGCATGGCGACATAGAGGATGGCGACCATCGGCGTGCCGCGCATCAGTTCGATATAGAGGACGGAGAAGGTGCGCAGGCCCCCGAGCGTCGAGCGGCGGGCCAGCGCCAGCAGCACGGCAATCGGCGTGGCAGCGGCAAAGCAGACGGCCCAGACGAAGAGCGTCACCGGCAGTCCGCCCCATTGGTTCGAGGGGATCGGCGTGGATGTGAAGGCGCCCTGCATCAGCAACCAGCAGGCAAGGATCGTCAGCGGCCAGGCGAGAAGGAGCGGACGGCCCCAGAAGCGGGGCAGGGCGCTTGCCGACAGGATCGCCGCAAGCAGGAGGATGACGAGCGACGGCCGCCATTGCAGATCGGGCGGGTAGAAGGCGAACAGGATGAAGCGCAGCTTGGCCGCGACGAAGGCCCAGCAGGCGCCGTCCCGGGAGCAGGCGCCGGCATCACCGGTGAAGGTGGCGTCGAGCACCGCCCAGCGGAGGAGCGGTGGCACGACCAGATACAGCAGCAGCAGCGTCGCGACGGTGATCAGCGTGTTTGCCCGGGAGCCGAGCAGGCCGGTGCGCAGCGCCGTGAGGGTGCGGGTGGCGGCCGTCATCGTACGCTTCCCCGCAGCGCGACGCGGTTGTTGTAGGCGTTCATCAGGGCGGAAAGGGAAAGGTTAATCGCGAGGAAGGTGCCGATCAGGATAAGCAGCGCTTCCATGGACTGGCCGGTCGTGTTGGCTGTCGTATTGATGATGCTGACGAAGTCGGGAAAGCCAATGGCGACGGCGAGGCTGGAATCCTTGGTGAGGTCGAGATAGCTCGACGTCGTCAGCGGCGTGATGACCCGCAACGCCTGCGGCAGCACGACGAGACGGATGATCTGGCCGTCGTGCAGGCCCAGCGCCCGCGCCGCCTCCCATTGGCCGGTGCCGACGGACTGGATGCCCGCCCGCACGATCTCCGCGATGAGCGCGGAGAATTTCACGACGAGGCCGGTGAGGAGGGCGGCGAATTCCGGCGAGAGATTGAGACCGCCGCGGATGTTGAAACCGGCGAGCGCCGGCACCTCGGCAACGGGCCGGGCGCCGGAGAGAAAAAGGAGGCAGAGGGTTGCGGCGAAGGTGAACACGACCGCCGCGACGCCGGTTCGGCGCGTCAGGCGGCGTGAGAAGCGGAGCGCCAGAACAAGGACGCCGCCTGCGAGGCTTGCAAGCGCCAGGGCTGCCGGCAGGCCGAGCGGACCGCCCTCCAGGGCCAGCGCTGGCGTGTAGATGCCGCGGTTGGTGAGGAAGACTGTACCGAAGAGAGCGGAGGCCTGGCGCGGCGCGGGCAGGGCCTTTGCCAGCGACATCCAGAAGAAAAGCTGGAGCAGCAGCGGCGTGTTGCGGGTGATCTCGATGAACCAGCGCACGAGCCCGGAAAGCAGCAGGTTGCGTGAAAGGCTGGCAATGCCGACGGCAACGCCGAGAATTGTGGCCAGGACACAGCCGAGCAGGGAAACCTTGAGTGTATTGAGAAGCCCCGCGAGGATTGCCCGGAGATAGGTGTCGCCGGCGCGGAAGGCGATCGGGCTCTCGCCGATCTCGAAATTCGCGGAACCGGTCAGGAAACCGAAACCGGGCAGGATGCCGACCCGTGCCATGGTTTCGAGCACACTCTGGATGAACAGCCAGCCCAGAAGTGCGCATGCGGCCAGAAAGGCGAACTGGCCGATCGGCCAGCCGCCCCACCAGGCGCGAACTTTCCCGATCGTGCCGGGCCTCGGAGGGCCTGGCACGATGGCATGGAATACGCGTCTGTCAGACATCAACGGAACGGCGGCGAATAAAGCAGACCGCCATCGGTCCACAGGCTGTTGTAGCCGCGTTCCCAACCGAGCGGCTTCAGGTTGCGCTCGTAGATCTCGCCATAATTGCCGACAGTCTTGATGATGTTGTAGGCCCACTTCGGGTCGAGCCCCAGTTCCTGGGCGAAGGACGGATCTTCGCCGAGGAAGCGCTGGATGGCCGGATCGTCCGAGTCGAGGAATGTATCGACGTTTGCCGAGGTGATGCCCCATTCCTCGGCCTGGATCGTCGCGTTCACCGTCCAGTTTACGAGCTCCAGCCACCGGTCGTCGCCCCCGGCGATTGCCGGTGCGAGCGGTTCCTTGGAAAGGCGCTCGGGCAGAAGCACGTAGTCGTCCGGGTTCTTCAGCTGAGTGCGCTTGCCGACGAGGTCGGAGGAATCCTGCGTGATCGCGTCGACCCGGCCCGATTCCAGCGCGTCGATGAACTGTCCGGTATCCTCGATGGTGACCGGCGTGAAATTCTTGCCCGTCTTGCGGAAGAAGTCGGCGACGTTGAGTTCGCCCGTGGTGCCGCTCTGCGCGCCGATGGTCGCGCCATCGAGATCGGCGGCCTTCGTCACGCCGAGATCCTTGCGCACGAGAATGCCCTGGCCGTCATAGAAGACCGTCGGGCCGAAGTGGAAGCCGAGCTTGAAGGCGCGGGTGGCGGTGACCGTCACTCCGGACAGCAGGACGTCGAATTCGCCGCTCTGGAGGGCGGGAAGGCGCTGCTGCGGCGAGGAAGAGGTGAACTCCACCTTGTCGGGGGTTCCGAAGACGGCAATGGAAAGGGCGCGGCCGAAATCGATGAAGAAGCCCTGCCACTTGCCGTCGCTGTCCGGCGCGAAGAAGCCGGGCGTCGTGCCGACGCCGACCTTGATGGTGCCGCGCTGGTTGATCTTGTCGAGCGTCGGTCCGGCATGGGCTGTTCCTGAAAGCATCGTGGTGGCGAGGAAGGTGGCCGCCACCGTCGCCTTGACTGCCCGCTGGAAGATTTTTTGCACTATCATGTTGAAATGTCCCCATTTTCAAAAAAGGTGGTCTTCCGCCGGATGGACCGTTTCGGCTCGCTGGCGGAAGGTTCATCTATATTATCTATAAAAATAGTGTATTTAAGAAATGGATGTCCCAATTTGTGCACTGAGAAGGGAAATTGCTTCCCGGCGGCGGTGCCGGGGCGCCATGTATCAATCGGTGAAGGAGCGTTGCCTGCAAGGAGAACGTCCCAATGGCCCTGCCGGCGTGCGGGCTGCGCAAATGGATTTCCCGGGTTGACTTGAATGGTGCCGCATCGGGGCGTCGCCGGGGTCACGCGGCGCAGGGCCAGAGGACGCCAATCCGCCGGATGCCTCTGCGCAGGAACAAAATTCCTCAACGCCGAAGAGATATAATTCATAAAATCTATCAACTAGGTGTATTTTTGATAGGCTGGATACCTCAGTTGCGAGGGGACATCCGATGAGCCAACAATCCGAAACCATTTTCTCGAAAGGCGTCTCGCGGCGCGGCCTGATCGAGGCAGCGGGCGTGACGGCGGCCGCAGCCGCGGCCGGCGTGATCGGCGCGCGGTCCACGCGCTATGCCATTGCCGGCAACCTCATTCCCATCAAGCTGGAATGGACCGAGGTGGCGGCCTGCCATTCGCCGGTCGGCTTCGGCCTTGCCAAGGGCATCTATGCAAAGCACGGCCTCGAGGTCGAACTCTTTTATCAGGGGGCCAGCGGCCAGACCCTGATCCAGGCGCTCGCCACCCGCAAGGCGGAGGCAGGTCCGGGCCTGCTGTACGACTGGCTGAAGCCGATCGAGCAGGGTTTCGACGTGCGCCTCTTCGCCGGTTCGCACGGCGGTTGCCAGAGCGTGCTTGTCAAGCCGGATTCAGGCATCAAGACGCTGACGGACCTCAAGGGCAAGACCATCGGAACCTTCGACGTCATGTCGCCTTCGCGCGTCGCTTTCTCGGTCGCGCTCGCCAAGACCGGCCTCAACCCGGATACCGACGTGACGTGGAAGGTCTTCCCGTTCGATCTCGTCGCCGAGGGTGTGCTGAAGGGCGAGGCGGACGCTGTCGCCCACATGGATCCCTGGGCCTATTCCTACGAAAAGCAGCATGGGTTCCATCGCGTCGCCGATACCCAGACCGGCACGTTCCAGGACCGCGTCTGCTGTGTGCTCGGCGTCAACGGCGACTACTACGAAGCCAACAAGGACGCGATCAAGCGCGTGGCGGCGGCAAACCTCGAAATCCACCAGTACACGTCCAAGCATCCGGACGAGGTGGCGAAGTGGTATTTCGACACGCTGAGACCCGGCCTGCCGCTGGAGGACCTGACCGAAGTCCTGGCATCCTTCACCTATCATGACCACTGGTTCGGCAAGGACCTGCTGAAGGAAGTGCGGATCGGCTACGAGGACCTTAAGCTGACGGGCGTCATTGATGCCTCGACCGATCCGGAAGAGATCGCAAACCGCATCACCATCGACATCTTTGCGTGATCCCATGAGCGCTGCGGTTGAAGATGGTCTCGAGGGGGCAGGGCGGCGATCGTTCGCCCTGCCGATCGACAGTGTCTGGTGGAACGGCCTGCTGGCGGCTGGCACCTGGTTTCTTGCGGCGGCGCTTACCTATGGCCTGCCCGACGTCATCACCTGGGGGGCGACGGAGCTCTTTGCGCTCGTGATCCTCGTTGGCGCGGGCATTTTCCTCGCCCTTTCCTTCACGGTGTATCGCCTCGGCAGCGTCGGGCGGACGCTGGTGCACTACGGCCCCTGGTTCATCGTGCTGGGCCTCTGGCTCGCCATATGGGAAGTGGTGACGGCAAAGCTCGGCTGGCTGCCGAAGCCCTTCTTCTCGCCGCCGCAGGGGCTCCTGCACGTCTACGTGACGGACTGGGACCGCCTGCTGATCTGCATCGCCTATACGGGCCGGCTTTGGGGCCTCGGCTTCTTCTCGGGTGTTCTCGTCGGGTTTGCGGCCGGGGTGGCGCTCGGCTGGTCGAAGCGCTTCGCCTATTGGGGGATGCCGCTCCTGAAGCTGATCGGGCCGGTGCCGGCAAGTGCCTGGATTCCCTGCACCTTCTTCATCTTCCCGACGACTTTCCACGCCTCGATCTTCCTCGTGGCGCTTGCGTCCGGCATTCCGGTCGCAATTCTCACGGCCTCCGGCGTCGGCCAGGTGAACCGGTCGTACTACGATGTCGCGCGCACCCTGGGCGCCGACAACCGCTTCCTCGTGCTGAAGGTGGCGATCCCGGCCTCGCTGCCGAACGTCTTCGTCGGCCTGTTCATGGGACTCTATTACTCCTTCGCGGTGCTGGTCGTGGCGGAGATGCTCGGCGCCAAGTTCGGCCTCGGCTGGTATCTCCAGTTCAACACGGCCTATTCGGCCTACGCCAATGTCTACGCCGCGCTCATCATCATGTCGCTGATCTGCGCCGGCCTCGTGCGCCTGCTCTTCGTCGTGCGCGACCGCCTTCTCAATTGGCAGAAGGGAATTCTCTGATGTCTCTCGCTCTTGCCAAAACCGGTTCCTCCGCCAGCATTGCGCTCGATGTCGAAGGCGTTTCGCACCGCTACGGCCTCGACGGCAAGGAACTCCAGGTCCTCGACAATGTAAGTCTGGCCATCGAGCCCGGTGAATTCGTCGCGCTGCTCGGTCCCTCCGGCTGCGGGAAGTCAACGCTTCTGCGGCTTGCCGCCGGGCTGGAGACGCCGACGGCCGGCAAGGTGCTGGAGGATGGCCGGCCGATCACGGCCCCGAACCCGGACCGCATCCTCGTCTTTCAGGACCCGACGCTTTTCCCCTTGCGTACCGTGCGGGCCAACGTCGCGACGGGCCTCGAAGCGCGCGGCATCATTCGCGAGCGGGAGCACCGCATCGGTGAAGTCTTGAAACTGGTGAAGCTAGAAAGCTTCGCCGATTTCTATCCCCATCAGTTGTCCGGCGGCATGGCGCAGCGCGCGGCACTCGCCCGCGCGCTCGTCAACGATCCGAAACTGCTGCTGCTCGACGAGCCCTTCGGCAAGCTCGATTCGCTGACGCGGCTCAGAATGCAGAACGAGCTTCTCGATCTCTGGAAAAACGCGGGTTTCACCGCGCTGCTCGTCACGCACGATGTCGAGGAGGCCCTTCTCTTGGCCGACCGGGTGGTCGTTCTCTCTGACCGTCCCGCCTCGATCGTCGCGGAAGTGCGTGTCGGCCAACCCCATCCGCGACGGCGGGACGACGCCGATCTCGTCGCGCTCCGCCGCTCGCTGCTCGAAAAGCTGGGGATCTCGGATGACGTCTAGCGGTCGGACCTATCAGGTTGTGGCGATCGCCGGCGGTTTTTCCGCGCTGCTTTCGTTCGGCTGGTGGTGGCTGATCTTCAGCCAGGTCGTCGAGAACGACTACCTCACCGTCGGCCAGGCCGTCACATGCCTTGCAGGGGCGAGCGATCTCTGCGCGCTCGCCCAGGCGCTCTGCACCAACGACCATCTCTATGGCCTGCGGTGGTATGCACCGGAAGCCTTCTGGGCGGCTTCGGCCGTCTTCGTAACGGGTGTGCTTCTGTCCGCCCGCAACTCGCGCGCCTGAAGGCGCCTCATCCAAGGAGAAGTTTCATGACGATCCATCAGTCCCCCGAGGATGTCGTGCAGGTGCCGGCCGGAACGGCCACCTTCAAGAGCCGCCATCCCGAGACGATCGCGCTCCACGGCGGCAGCTTCCGCTACGATCCCTCGAGCGGTGCGGTGGCCGTGCCGATCTACCAGACGAGTTCCTTCCAGTTGCCCGGAACCGACGGCGCCGACAAGCTCTTTGCTCTCGAGGCCCCCGGCCATCTCTACACACGCGTGTCCAACCCGACGCAGGATGCCTTCGAGCAGCGGCTTGCCGAACTCGAAGGAGGCGCGGCCGCGCTGGCGCTCGCCTCCGGTCAGGCAGCTTCCGCCTTCGCCATTCTCAATGTCGCCCGGGCCGGTGACAACATCGTCAGTGCGGCCGGGCTCTACGGGGGCACCTGGGCGCTCTTCGCCGCGACGCTGAAGAGCTTTGGCATCGAGACCCGCTTCGTCGACGCATCGGATCCGGAAGCCTTCGAGAAAGCGACGGACGAGCGCACCCGCGCCTACTATGCAGAATCGCTGCCGAACCCGAAGCTGGAAGTTTTCCCCATCGCCGAGGTCGCCGCCATCGGCCGCCGCCATGGCGTTCCGCTGATCGTCGACAATACGGCTGCGCCCCTGATCATTCGCCCGCTGGAGCACGGTGCTGCGGTCGTCGTCTACTCGACGACGAAGTACATCGGCGGCCACGGCACGTCCATTGGCGGGGCGATCGTCGACAGCGGCACGTTTCCCTGGGCCGAGTATGCGGCGCGCCAGCCGAACCTCAACGAGCCGGACCCGAGCTATCAGGGCAAGACCTGGATCGAGAAGGCGGCTGCGATTGCATTCCATCCCTATATCCTACGCGCCCGCGCCGTGCTGTTGCGCGATCTTGGCGCGGCGATCAGCCCGCAGAACGCGTTCCAGTTCATCCAGGGCCTCGAGACGCTGCCGCTGCGCTTGCGCCAGCATAACGAGAATGCGGTAAAGGTCGCCGAATACCTCAAGAATCACCCGAAAGTCGAACGGGTGATCTTTCCAAAATTCCAGCAAGGGACCGCACGCGAGAGGGCGGAACGATACTTCAAGCCCGGCCATTTCGGCGCGCTGGCCGGCTTCGAACTGAAGGGTGGACGCGAGGCGGGGCGCCGCTTCATCGACAGCCTTCAGCTCTTCTACCATCTTGCCAATATCGGCGACGCCCGGTCGCTGGCGATCCATCCCTCGACGACGACCCATTCGCAGCTCTCGCTGGAAGACCAACTCGCGACCGGCGTCACGCCCGGCTACGTGCGCCTTTCCATCGGTCTCGAACACCCCGACGACCTGATTGCCGATCTGGAGCGCGCCATCGGGCTGGCGTGAGGTAAAGTCCGGCGAGGACTTTCGGCAACCCGGCGTGCTTCCTCGCGCCGGGTTCTTCTGTTTAAAGAGAGGGTGTCGCAAGCCCGGCCGCGCGGGCTCCTCGCCTCAAGTAGCCTCACGCAGCAGGCGCTATGAAAATTAAATCTATAAAAATCATAGAAATTAGAAAGACAGGTCATTCTCTTTCTCCATGCTCCAGCATAAGGTTGGGGCAATCGAACTCTGGAAACAGATGGGATCGGAAATGTCCGTAGAATTTATCAGTATTACGTATCCAAACGAGTCCACCGACATAGCACCGATTCCGGGCGCGCCTGTCGATCCGAAATATCTCGTCCGCTACGCCCGCGCATTGGAAGATGCCGGCTTCAATTACACGTTGATCCCCTACGATTCTTCTTCCTTTGACAATTTCACCATCGGCGCGACCATTGCGGCCGTCACCTCCCGCCTTAAACTGATCATCGCGCTTCGCCCCAACACGATCTATCCGACGGTGGCGGCCAAGGCGCTTGCGACCCTCGACCAGTTGTCGAACGGCCGTGTCGTCGTGCATTTCATCGCCGGCGGTAGCGACGAGGAACAGGCCAAGGAAGGCGATTTCCTGACCAAGGAGGAGCGTTACGCCCGTCTGGAGGAGTACATCGCCATTCTCAAGCGCATCTGGAAGGAAAAGGAACCCTTCGATTTCGACGGCAGGTTCTACCAGTTCAAGGGTTTTCGCAGCGCCGTTCGTCCGGCGCAGGCGGCCATCCCCGTCTCGGTCGGCGGCTCTTCCGCCGATGCTTTCCGGATCGGCGGGCAGGCGGACATCTTCGGCCTCTGGGGAGAGCCGCTTGCGGAAACCCGCCAGCAGATCGACAGGGTGCATGGCGAGGCCGCAAAAGCCGGTCGCGCCGAGAAACCGCGCATCTGGGTGACTTTCCGCCCGATCATCGCCGAGACCGATGAACTGGCATGGGCAAGGGCGCATCGCATCCTGGACAATCTCAACAAGCACAATGGCGGCGGTTCCAAGCCGCAGCCGCAGAACATCGGTTCGCAACGCCTTCTCGATTTCGCGTCGAAGGCTGAGGTCCATGACAAGGCGCTGTGGTTTGCGCCGGTCGCGGCTACCAATGCACGAGGCGCCTCGACCGCGTTGGTCGGCAGCCCCGAGACCGTGGCCCGCGTCATTCTCGACTACGTGGATCTCGGTGCCGACCTCATCTCGATCCGCGGTTACGACAACCTCTATGACGCGATCGACTATGGCCGCTACGTTTTGCCGCTGGTGAGGGAGGGGCTGGCAAAACGCGGCCTGGACCTGCCGGGCGTCGCCGCCGAATAGCGCCCGGCTTCAACCACTCTTCAAGATAGTAGATCCATATGCCAAACCTGAAGCCCACTGCCTGGGCCACGCCCAGCGTGCGCCCGATCGACCTCGCTCGTCTTGACGACATCGTCCGGAGGATCGCCGGGTATGCGCCCGTCCATGACGCGGAAGGTACCTTTCCGTCCGAAGCGATCGACCTGCTCCATCAGGCGGGCCTTCTGACAGCAAGCGTCCGGCCGGAACATGGCGGGACGCCCTTCGGCATCGCCGATCTGGTGCGTCTCGTTTCCTCGATCGGCCGCGGCGATCCGTCGGCGGCGCTGATCGTGCTGATGAACCTGCAGTTTCATGCCGGTCAGGCAAGCGGGTCCTGGCGCTCGGTCGCTCCTCACCTCTACGAGAAAATCCTGTCGGAATCGCTCGATCGGCCGACCTTGATCAATCCCTTGCGGGCGGAGCCGGATCTCGGCGCGCCTGCCCGCGGCGGGCTTCCTGCGACCAGGGCGCGCTACAGCCGCGAAGGTTGGGTTCTGTGCGGACGGAAAATGTTCTGCACCGGCTCTACCGGCCTCAGCTATCATCTGCCCTGGGCCGTGACCGACGAGGCCGAGCCGCGCGTCGCGGAATTCCTTGTACCTGCCTCCTCGGCCGGCATCAGCATCATTCCTACCTGGGATCATCTGGGCCTGAGAGCAACCCAGAGCCACGACATCGTTTATGATCAGGTTCTGGTACCCCACGACCACATCGTCAATCCCGAGGTTATCACCGCGGAAACCAAGCAGGACGCCCGCTCCGTCGCGCCGGCCGTGCTGCTCATCCAGTCGCTTTATCTCGGCGTTGCGAGGGCGGCGCAGGAGGCCTTTGCCCGCTTTGCGCATCAAAGGGTTCCGGCGAACCTCGGCAGGTCGATCGCAACGACCGAACATATCCGCTCGGCGGCCGGCCGGATCGAACTCAGCATCATCCAGGCCGAATCCCTGCTCTACCATTTTGCCGAACGGATGGACGCGGACGACGAAACTGCATTTGCCACCGTCACTGCGGCCAAGACGCTGATTTCCGCCTCGCTGATAACGGCCGTCGAAACGGCGCTCAAGACGCTCGGCAATCCCGGGCTATCTCGGAACAACCCGCTCGAACGGCATTTCCGCGACGTGCTCTGCTCGCGCATCCATTCACCGCAGGAAGATTCCGTCCTTCTCACCGCCGGCACCGAGAGCCTGCGGCGCCACAACCCCAGTATCTAAAATCGCCACTCAACAAGGAGACCTATCCATGACCCGCATTCTCAACGATTCCGGCCGTCTCAAGCTCATTCTTGGCGATGGCATCCTTGATGTCGCCCGCGCCAGCGACGGACGTTTTGCCGCCGACCCGCAGGCAATCTATGGAGAGTGGGACGCCTTCGTCGAATGGGCCAACTCGGCCACCCGCTCGGCGGAAGAGACGCTGCCTCAGGGTGGCCGCGTCGGCTCGCCGGTATCGGCACCGCGCCAGATCATCGGCGTCGGCCTGAACTACCATTCGCACGTTCTCCACTCGGGCCTGAAGACCCCGACCGAGCCGGGCGTTTTTGCCAAGTTCTTCACCTCGCTCGCCGGCCCCTATGACGAAATCCCGCTGCCGAGCGACGTGGTGCTGACCGAGGCGGAACTCGCCGTGGTGATCAAGCGCGAAGCCTTCCACATCTCGGAATCCGAGGCATTGAGCCATCTGGCGGGCGCGGCCGTCGCCCAGGACCTGATGGATCCCGCTTCGGTCGTCAAGATCCCGAAGCTCGATGGCGGCCCCGGGGCCAACTATCTGAACCCGTCGAAGTCGCTTGCCGCCTTCACGCCGATCGGCCCGCAGGTGGTATCGCTCGACGAGGCCGGCGATCTCGGCAATCTCGACATCGAGCTCGACATCAACGGCACGCCGGTCCAGCGCGGCAACACCAACGACCTGATCTTCGCCGTGCCGGAGCTGGTCGCCCGCCTGTCGCGCAAGCTGCGGCTCCTGCCGGGCGACGTGATCCTGACCGGCAGCCCGCATCGCCTGCACGAAGCCGAAAAGCTTGCGCTGAAGGCCGGCGACAAGATCCGCGCCACGGTCCGCGGGCTGGGCGAGCAGCATTCGGTGGCGGTCTCCGTCGCCCGTGCCGCGGCCGCCTGAGCCTGATACGATGAGCACGGTCGTCCTGCAGACGCTCGAAACCACGCCGCAGCGGGAGCTTGTCCCGCTGCGCTGGTACGCCCCCCGCAACGTCGTGCGGTTCCTGTTGCCAGTCGCAGCGCTTGCCGCCTGGCAGACCGGCAGTGCGACCGGACTGATCCAGTCGCAGACGCTGCCATCGCCGACCGAAGTCGCGCGGACGTTTGTCGAACTTTTCGACACGGGCGATCTGCAGGCGGCCATGCCGGCCTCGCTGGCGCGGGCCGGCGCCGGACTTTTCCTCGGCCTTCTCATCGGCATCGCCTTCGGCCTTATCAACGGCCTGTCCCGGTTCGCCGAGGAGATCTTCGATTCCACCTTCCAGATCGTCCGACTTGTGCCGTTCATCGCGCTGGTGCCGCTGTTCATCATCTGGTTCGGGATCGGCGAGGAGCCGAAGATCATCCTGATCACGCTCGCCTGCGTGTTCCCGGCCTATCTCAACACCTATGCCGGCGTGCGCAATGTCGACAGCCGGCTTGTCGAGGCGGCGCGCACCTTCGGCCTCTCGCCGTTGCAGATCACGTTCCAGGTGCTGCTACCCGCCGCCCTTCCGAGCGTGCTGGTGGGGGTGCGGTATTCGATGGGCATCTCGCTGCTTGCCCTCATCGTCGCCGAGCAGACCAACAGCCGTGCGGGGATCGGCTACCTCATCTTCGTCGCAAGCGGGGCGATGCGCATCGACATGGTCGTCGCCTGCGTCCTGATCTACGCGGCCCTTGGCATCGTGATCGACCTGGTGATGCGCCTCATCGAGAAATCGGCCCTACCCTGGAGATAAGCACATGAACGTGGCAACCAATCCCCGGCAGCTTGTGGCCAACGACGATGGTGAACCTGCGCTCGTCAGCGAGTTCCTGGCAGCAGACAGGCGCGAACCGGTCGTGCACTTCACAGGCGTCGCCAAGAAATTCGGAACCCAGACCATCCTCGACAAGGTCGATCTGACGCTCCGTCAAGGTGAGTTTGTCGCCCTGCTCGGGGCGTCCGGCTCCGGCAAAACGACGTTGCTGCGCATCCTCGCCGGCCTGGACCAAGCCAACGAAGGGGACCTGCGTGTTGCGCCGAACCGTTCCGTCGTCTTCCAGGAGCACCGGCTCCTGCCTTTTCGGCGGGCGTGGCGCAACGTGCTGCTCGGCACACGCTTCGGGCGCAATGCCCGAGCCGTGGCGGAGAAGGCGTTGGCCGAGGTCGGGCTGGCTGCAAAGGCCAATTCCTGGCCGAAACATCTTTCCGGCGGCGAGGCACAACGCGTGGCGTTGGCCCGCGCGCTGGTACGGGCGCCGGCGCTGCTTCTCCTCGACGAGCCATTCGCAGCGCTCGACGCACTGACCCGCATCCGAATGCATGCGCTGGTCGAAGCCCTGTGGGCGGAGCACAAGCCGGCCGTCCTGATCGTCACCCATGACGTGGACGAAGCCATCCTTCTCGCAGACCGGATCCTGGTGCTGAAGGACGGACGTTTCTCCCTCGATATCGACGTCTCTCCAGCGCTGGTGCGCAATCGCAAGGCGCAGGAAGACGCCGCCGAGGACGTCAACCACCTGAAACACCGGCTTTTGTCCGAGCTCGGCGTCTCGACAGGCGCGCAAATCCAATAATCGTCAACGGAACATCAAGGAGATCGGAAATGAAGATACTCGAGACGGCAACGCATAGCGGCGACTTCCGCTTCGGCAGCGTGCTGGCACTGGGCGTGACCGCCCTGGGGATGGCCGTCGTTGCAGGCCCGGCCGCCCAGGCACAGCAGTTGACGCTGGTCGTCGGCCAGAACGGAACGGAATTGCAGCCGGGATGGGATGCATCCGGCATCTGGAAGGACGCACCCTACAAAATCGAATTCGCAACCTTCCCGAACGCCGTCGAGAATGCGACAGCACTTGCCGCCGGCCGGGTCGATGTCAGCTATTTCGCGCAGTTCACCGCCATCCAGGCCCAGGCCGCCGCCAATCCCGACTGGACCAAGGAGACCGTGCCCTACAAGTCCATCGTCGTCGCGGCGACAGCCGACACGGTGAACCACGAACGCTTCGTGACTGTGGCGTCGAAGGCCTCAGGCATCACCGAGCTGACCGCCGATGCGGTGCGCGGCAAGCGCTGGGCCTCCTCGCCGGGCGCCACCAACTTCCTGCTTTACCTCCAGAGCCTGAAGCACCTCGGCCTGACGCCGAAGGACGTCGTTCCGGTGACGCTGAACAACGAGGCCGGTGCGCTCGCCCTTCTGCATGGCGAAGTGGACCTGGTGTCCGGCGCGATCGACTCCTATGCCACGGCCGTCGCCGGCGGCGCACGGGTGATCGCCAAGAGCGGTGACGTCGGCCCCGGCAGCCCCGGTGGCCTGATCGCCAATTCCGGCTCGCTTGCCGACCCGGCCAAGGACGCGGCGATCCGCGATCTGGTTCACCGTTATGTCGAATACCAGAACTGGTACAACACGCATCCGAAGGAAGCCAAGGAAGCGCTGGTCAAGGTGCGCAAGCTGACGCCGCAGAACGCCGATTTCATCTGGTCCTATACCCGCGTGCTGCCCCAGCCGATCGACGAGGCGCGTATCGACGAGGCCCGCAGCATTGCCGCGGTCACCTATGATTTCGGCGCGATCGGCAAGCAGGTCGACACGTCGCTGGCCTATGATAATCGCTATACCGACACGATCACGGACGCATTGAAGGCGACGAAGTTCGAGGACAATCTCAAGCAGTCTCTGGCCAGCGAGTGAGGACGACATTATGACACGCTATATCATCATCGGTGCCGGCGCTGTCGGCGCAAGCCTTGCGGCCCAGTTCGAAAGCGCCGGCATCGCCTATGCGCTTGTTGGACGCGGCGCGCAGATCCGTCATATCCGCGAGCACGGGCTGACCTACCAGCGGCCGACCGGCACGCAGCAGATCCGGCTCAACGCCTTCGATACGGCCGATCCGCCGGAACTCAAGGCCGACGACGTTCTCGTTCTCGCCGTCAAGGCGCAGGACGTCGAGGACGCCACGGCATTCTGGGCGCGCCGTCCGGTGGCAGACAAGCTGGAGACCGCAGGCTTTGCGCTGCCGCTCGTGACGCTGCAGAACGGCCTCGCCGCCGAGGCCGTGGCAAGCCGGCGCTTTGCCCGTGTCTATGGCGCGAGCATCCTGACACCAGCCCGCTTCACCGAGGTCGGCACCGTCGTCGCCGGCGGTTCGCCCCAGGTCGGCGTCGTCACGCTCGGCATTTATCCGAGTGGCCTGGACGACCTGGGCAGGGCCATTGCCGGTGATCTGGTCAAGGCGAATTATCTCGCCGAGGCCCGCTCCGACATCACGCGCTGGAAGGCCGCCAAGCTGG
This sequence comes from Mycoplana azooxidifex, assembly GCF_014196765.1. GTDB lineage: Bacteria > Pseudomonadota > Alphaproteobacteria > Rhizobiales > Rhizobiaceae > Mycoplana > Mycoplana azooxidifex. The sequence goes on along the minus strand of NZ_JACIEE010000005.1, from coordinate 494,027 downwards.
TCTACAACGTCAAGAACGCGCTGGAAGTCTTCGAGGGCAGTGCCGAGGATGTCGCCTCGATAGGCGAGACGTTGTCGCAGGAGGCGACGCGCGTGCTCAGCGCGGCCGGCTACGAGATCGCCCAACCGTCCGAGCGCCAGGTCAGCGTGGCTGGCTGGGGCGCTGCGCCCGACAGCGGTATCAAGTCCGGCCAGCAATCGACCTGGCAAAGCTTTGCGCGCGGCGTTCCCAACGAGATCGATTATCTCAATGGCGAGATCGTCCAGCTCGGCCGTATCCATGGCATCGAGACGCCGTGGAACCAGGCGGTGCAGGAAGCGGCGGCCAGATTGGTCTTGACGGGAGGGCAGCCTGGCTCGATCTCGCTTGCCGAGGTGCGTACCATTGTGCGGGAAAGCCCGCTTGCCGCGTAAGACGACATGCGAGGTCCCGGCGGTGCCGGGGCCTCGCCAGATAATTCAAGTGGAACCGACCAGCGGTAGAATTGATGAAAGCCTCCATACGAGACGAAATACTGAATGTTGCGGGCACCTTGTTCTACACGGAGGGCATCCGCACGGTGGGCGTGGATCGCATTATCGAGGAGGCGGGCGTGGCCAAGGCCACGCTCTATCGACATTTCGCGTCGAAGGAACATCTCGTCGCTGCCTATCTGAGCGACCGCCATGTGCGTGTGCTGCGTTCGCTTGAGGACGTGCTGACGGCCGTAGCCGCGCCGCGCGATCAGGTCCACACCATTTTCGAGCGGCTTCACGACAAGGCGGACAGCCCGGAATTCCGCGGCTGCGCCTTTGCGCTGGCGGTGGCCGAACATGGCGAATCCGAACGGGTCGTGACGATCGCCCGTGAACACAAGCGTTCGGTCCGGAACATTTTTGTGCGGATACTGGAAAGCGCCGGCGTGACCGCGCCGGGCCCGGCTGCCCATCTGGCGCTGCTTTACGAGGGAGCGCTGGCGACGGTCGCGGTCAATCGCGACCCGTCAGCGGTCCTCGCCGCCAAGGACGCCGCTCTTGACGTCTTCGACTGGTCACAGCGCAACTCAAGCGGAATCAACTGATCATGCCTGTCATCGACTACTACTTCGGGATCGGTTCGCCCTGGTCCTATATCGGTCTCGACCCGCTCCTGGACCTTTCGCAGCGATTTGGTGTGGCAATCCGCCCTGTGCTCATCCCGCTCATCGAGGAAAACGGCGCGATCTATTCCCGCAACCGGCCGGAGGCGCGCCGCGCCTACTGGTTCACCGACCTTCGCCGCTGGGCGGAGTTTCGCGGCAAGACATTGAAGCTCGAAGGCCGCGGCAGCCTGTCCGATCCCACGCCGGCCGGATTTCTTGTTCTCGGTGAGATTGTCGACGGCGGAGTCTGGGCCGAACTGGCGAAAGTCCTGCAGGCTGCCCTGTGGGAAAAGGGCCTGGACATCGGCGATGCGGCGGTGCGCAGGTCGGTGCTCGAAGCGGCTGGCTTCGATGCTGCCAGGCTGGAGGGCAGGGCTGCGAAGAGCGATATCGCCGCAGCATGGAAAGCAAACTATGCCGAGGCCGTGGAACGCGGCGTCTTCGGATTGCCGACATTCCACTTCGACAACGAGCTGTACTGGGGACAGGACAGCCTTCCGTTTCTCGAACGCCATCTGGAACGGTCCAGGGTGCCGGCCTGATCGGCAAGGGCCTTTTGCGCCGATCATATTCACTCAACCGCGATCCGTTTGGCGCCCAAGGCGACGGCTCGTCGCTTCATGACTTCTTTGCAGGAGATGAGATCCGTGCCTCTTCAAATACCAGGCCCGCTGGTCAAGACGGACTGGCTTGCATCCCATCTCGATGGTTCTGACCTGATCGTTCTGGATGGCAGCTTCACCATGCCGAGCGTCCAGCCGGAGGCGCGGGGCCTGGAGGATGAAACTCCGGTCGAGACCGGATTGGCGAGCGATGGGGAGGCCAAGGCATGAGCGTGCTTCCTGCCGCATTCCTGGACGCGCTGTCAGCCCGCTTCACCGACCGGTTTTCCACCGCGGTCGCGGTGCGCGAGCAGCACGGCCATGGGGAATCGCACCATACCGGCGTCATTCCGGACGGGGTGGTCTATGCGGAAAGCACCGAAGAGGTTTCCTTCGTTGTCGGGCTTTGCGCCGCTCATGATATCCCCGTTATCGCCTATGGCGCGGGTACGTCGCTCGAAGGGCATCTCATTGCCCTGCGGGGCGGCATTTCGCTCGACCTGTCACGGATGAACCGGGTGACGAGGGTCAGTCCATCCGATCTCGACTGCACGGTTCAGGCCGGAGTCACGCGCGAAGCGCTCAACAGCCACCTCCGCGACCAGGGGCTTTTCTTTCCGATCGATCCGGGTGCGAACGCTTCGATCGGCGGCATGGCCGCCACGCGCGCCTCGGGGACGAATGCCGTCCGCTACGGCACGATGCGGGAGAACGTCCTGGCACTGACGGTCGTGTTGCCGACCGGCCAGGTCATCCATACGGGCGGGCGAGCGAGGAAATCCTCGGCGGGATACGATCTGACACGGCTTTTCGTGGGATCGGAAGGAACGCTCGGGATCATCACCGAGGTAACGCTTCGGCTCTATGGCATTCCGGAAAGCATCTCAGTTGCCCTTTGTTCGTTCGACGATGTCGGGCAGGCGGTGGAGGCGGCAACCGCGATCGTCCAGCTCGGAGTCCCCGTCGCACGCATGGAACTGATGGATCGTGGCTTGATCTCGGCCGTCAACCGCTATTCCGGCCTCGATCTGACAGTGGATGACAAACTGGCCTTCGAATTCCACGGCTCTCCCGGCAGCGTTGAAGAGCATGTCCGACTCGTCGGCGAAGTCGTTACGGACGCAGGCGGGCGGAATTTCGAGTGGGCGACGTCGCCGGAGGACAGAAATCGCCTGTGGAAGGCGCGTCACAACGCATTTTATGCGGTTGTTTCCCAGCGGCCGGGCGCAAAGGGCTGGTCATCCGATGTCTGCGTGCCGGTCTCAGAGCTCGGCAACTGCATCCTCCATGCCCGCGAAATCCTGAAGGGTTGCCAAGTGCCGGCAGCCATTTTGGGCCATGTCGGCGATGGCAACTTCCATGTGGTCTTTGCAGTCGACCCGGGTAATGCGGAAGAACTGGCGGAGGTTGCACGGCTCAACAAGAAGATGGTCCACAAAGCCATTTCCGTCGGCGGCACCTGCACCGGCGAACACGGTGTGGGCATCGGCAAGATGGCTTATCTGCGCGAGGAACACGGCGATGCCGTCGATCTCATGGCACTGCTGAAGCATGCCGTCGATCCTAAAGGCATCCTCAATCCAGGCAAAATCGTCGGACAGGCGTGACAGAAAGCATGACTGGGCGCGGCAGGTAGGCCGCTCCCTGCCTGCCGATTTTCTCCGCTTCAAACACCACTGTTTTCAAGCCGGCTCTTCAAGAAAATATAATCTATAAAAATAGTGGAAAATAGAAAGACAGGTCGTTCTCGCTTTTCCCGACTTGGCTAGAATGCCCGTCAACGGCAGGCCTGCCAAGGGACGCGGAGACGGTCTGCGGCTTCGTATAGCACCAGTTCAGCAAGGACATGATGATGACCGGTCGACACATCGAACAGGGACTGGAAGGCCTGCCGCGGCTGGTTTCGCTGGTCTGGCCCCTGGACGAAGCAAGGCAGGACGATGCCGATCTGGCCCGCGGGTTGAACGAACAACTGCTCGACAGGCTGGAATCGGCCTGGGGGCGGGGCCGCTCGTCCTACCAGGCCGCACCCTTCCTTGCCGATGCCCATCCGGCCGCCGGCTGGCAGGACCCGCACAGCCCGCGCGATTTCGCCTCTGCGCTGCTCCTGGTCCTCGACGAAAAAGGCCGGGAGATCGCTGGCCGGCCGTTCCAAGATCTCGATGACGAGGCGGCAGAGGCGATCCTGGTCTCGGTGACGGCGGGAGACGCGCCATCCTTCTCGCTGGAGGCATCGACCGGCTTTCGCGTCCTTCGTCAACTGATCTACGACATTCTCTTCAGCGACACCTGGGAACGGGCCGCCATCGGTTGGGGCTGGCTGGATGGCGATGTCCATGCGCCGGGCAGGGCCTGACATGGCCCGGCAGTATGATCTCGTCATCGTCGGAGGCGGCTGGGCCGGCGCCGTGGTCGCCGAAGAAGCCTGCCGCAGCGGGCTGCGGACCCTCGTTCTGGAAAAGGGGGAGACCGCCGGCCTGATCGGCTCGAATGTCTTCTACCGCCCGCGCGCCTCCAGCATCCCGTCGAAACGCCTGCCAGACCCCGTGCAGGAGACCTTCACGCTGCGCCATGACAGCCGGTCTCAATCCTTCCCGATGCGCAGTCTCGGGGCTTTCCTGGCAGGGCGCGGATTGGGCGGCGCCGGGCTTCTGTGGGGCGGCATCAGCGCACGCTTCCACCCGCATGGGTTCAGGTCGAAAAGTGCCTATCGGGTATTGCTCGAAAGGCCTTGGGCCAAAGATTTCGACTATTCGGACTGGCCGATCGGCTACGACGACATCGAGGCCGACTACGGCTGGGCCGAGGCGCTGCTGGGCGTTGCGACGACCGACGGGCTCCCCTCCGAACGATATCCGCGCTCCCGCCCTTTGCCCGGCAAACCTATCGGAATGGGCCGGAAGGCGGCGCTGCTGGCCGAGGCGGCATCCGCCATCGGCCTGAACGTCACGGAAATGCCGGCGGCGGTGAGCTTCGAGCCCTATACCAATCCGCTGGGCATCACCCGCGGGCTCAACGGCCGTTATGGCTATTCGCTGGCAACGCCGCTGAACACACTGTGGCCGGCAGCCGCCGCGACCGGCAATCTCGATGTGCAGACGGGCCATGTCCATCGGATCTTGCACCAGTCCGGCCGCGCGACGGGCGTGGTCTATTCCGACGAGACTGGCGAACGACGGACCGTATCGAGCCAGTTCGTGGCGCTCTGCGGCTGGACGCTGAACAATGTTCGCCTGCTTCTTCTTTCCGGCATCGGCACCCCTTATTCGCCCGAAAGCGGGGGAAGGGTCGGCCGCTTTTACGCCAACCATATCGGCGCATCCGCGCAAGGTTTCCTGCCTGCTCCGGTCCGTGAGGCAAGCTCGACCAATGCCGCCGGCTGGGCAAATTCCGATTTCGATCCGGGCGACCTGTCGGCCGACCATGTCGGTGGCGCTCGCATCCACGTGCCCGGATTGACCAACCTGTGGCGCGAATCTCCGACCGTCCCCGGCGATGCACCCCAATGGGGCGCCGGATGGCAGGAAGCTATCAAGGCCCATGCAGGCCGGGCCGCGAATGTCGGCATGCTGGGAGAGGTGGTACCGCACCGGCATCGTTACCTCGACCTGGACACGACCTACCGCGATGCCTGGGGAGATCCGCTGCTGCGGCTCAATTTCGACTGGCTGGACAACGATCGCCGCATGGTGCGCAAGGTCGGGGCGAAGCTGGACGCGATCCTGCGGCAGGCCGGAGCCTCTGTGTCGAAGAGCGGGACCGAGTTACCCGATCGCTACGACACCGTCCACTACACGAATTCCCATGCGACAGGTGGGGCCGTCATGGGGGAGGATCCCGCCACCTCGGTCGTCGATCCCGACCTGCAGTCCTGGGATGCCCGCGGCCTTTGGGTCGTTGGCGCCTCCGCATTTCCCACCAGTCCGGCACCCAACCCGACCTTAACGGTCATCGCGCTTGCCCGCAGGGCGGCGCGAGCGCTTGTCCGCCAGTCGGTCGGCGCCAGAATGTCCGAAACAGTCTAACCCCCCGCCATCACGATCCAGGAGAAACGTCATGAACCTTTCCATCAACAGACGCCGGTTCCTCGCCGGCTCGGCCGCGCTCGGGGCCACGCTTCATTCCGGCATCGCGCTCGCGGCCCCCGGCAAGCTGCTGCTTTCCGATCCGCTGCCGACCGAAGTGCCGAAGGGTACGAAGCTCCGCATCGCCGACCAGAACCAGACCAACGTGACGCTGCTGCGGCTTTCGGGCGGGCTTGCCGAGCTGGAGAAGGATGTCGAGATCGAATGGCAGAACTTCAACGGCAACAACTTCGTGCTTGAATCGCTTCGGGTCGGCGCCGCCGACGTGGGCTGGGGCACCGACATCGCCACCGCTTTCGGACGAGCCCAGGGGGCCGAGATCTATAATATCGGCTATGCCCGCAACACCCGGGACTATTACGGCTTCTACTCGGCGCCCGGCAGTGACATCACGTCTGCCACCCAGTTGAAAGGCAAGAAGATCGCCTACCCCAAGGGCACCCAGATGTCGGCATACATCCTGCGTGTCCTCGACAAGGCCGGTCTCAAGCCGACCGAGGTACAGCTCATCAACGTCACGATACCGGACGTGCCGGATGTTCTTCGAGCCGGCGAGGTCGATGCGGCGGTGATCACCGCTCCGCTGCGGTCGAGATTCGAAACGGACTTCAAGGGCCAGATCCATCTGCTTCCGGAAGGTATCAACCAGGGCACGGGCCTGAGCCCCATCTATGCGGTCCGCAGCGCGCTGGACGATCCGGGCAAGGCGGCCGCGATCGCGAAATTCACGCGGCTCTGGACGATCGCCCAGCTCTACAAGGACGACCATCTCGATGAATATGCGGATGCCGTCTACGTGAAGCTGAGGAACTACAATCCGGCGGATGCGAAGAAGCTGGCGCAACTGGAAGGCAAGACGGATATTCCGCCATTCACGCCCGAACTCGCTGCCGAACTGCAGAAGACGGTCAATTTCATGGCGTCGGTCGGCGAGCTTCCGCAGGGCCTGACGATCGCAGACTACTTCGACAACCGCTTCGATGCGATCAACCAGGCGGCGAAGAAGGAATATGCCGGCCTATGAGCGCCTGGGGAACCGTACGCATCCGGGCGGAGAAGCCCATACCCTTCCTGAGGCTGCTCGGCCCGGTCCTGCTTTTGGTGGTGTGGGGCGTTGCCTCGGCCACCGGAGCCCTCGACCCCCGAACCCTGCCACCACCCTGGCAGGTCGTCTCCCGGGCCTGGCAGCTGATCGCAGACGGCGTCCTGCAACGGGCGCTGCTCGCATCGGTCCAGCGGTCGATGACGGGGCTTGGCCTCGGGGTGCTGTTCGGGATCGGCTTCTCCCTTATTTCCGGCCTGAACCGCTGGGGAGAGGCCATCGTCGACGGTCCGCTGCAGATTTGGCGGGCGACGCCCGTGCTTGCCGTCATCCCGCTCGCGATCTACTGGCTGGGCCTCGGCGAGCAGATGAAGATCACGCTCATCTGCCTCACCACGATGATCCCGATCTACATCAACACGTCCGCGGCAATCGCAAGCGTCGAGAAGCGTTTCGTCGAGCTCGCTCATACGATCAGGCTGACGCATTGGGAGTTTGTCCGATACGTCGTCATTCCCGGCGCCCTGCCGGGTTTCTTCACCGGCCTGCGCCTATCCGCCGTCAGCGCCTGGCTGGTTCTGGTGGTGGTCGAGCAGTCCAACACGATCAACGGGCTCGGCTATATGGTCGGCGAGGCGCGGGTGAATGGCCAGGTCGATATCATTGCCGTCGGGCTTGTCGTCTATGCCCTGCTCGGCCTGACGACCGACGGTGTTCTACGGCTTCTTGAGAAGAGGGTGCTCTCATGGCGCAAGACCTTCCGCTGACCAACGCGAAACGGGCCCCGAAAGGTGGCGTCGAGGTTCGCGGCCTGAGCCGGCGCTTCAGCGGACGGACGATCATCGACAATGTCGACCTGACCATTGCGCCGGGCGAATTCGTCGCCCTACTCGGTCATAGCGGCTCCGGCAAGAGCACCATGCTGCGGGCTCTGGCAGGCCTTGATCCGGATGTCGAGATTGCCGGCGGGCTGACTGTGCCGGATGCGACGAGCGTCATCTTCCAGGATGCGCGGCTGCTGCCGTGGCAGCGCGTGCTGACCAATGTCAGGCTCGGCCTCCGACGACAGGATGGCGGTAATCTGGCGGTTGCGGCACTCGGTGAAGTCGGACTGACAGGACGGGAGACGGCATGGCCGGGCGATCTATCCGGCGGCGAGCAGCAGCGCGTTGCGCTTGCCCGCGCTCTGGTCCGCGAGCCCGAGCTTCTGCTGGCCGATGAACCGTTCGGCGCGCTCGATGCCTTGACCAAGATCAGCATGCACAAGCTGTTGCGTGAACTTTGCGCCGCGCATTCACCGGCCGTGCTGCTCGTCACCCATGACGTCGATGAGGCCGTGCTGCTTGCCGACAGGACCATCGTGCTGCATGGCGGGCGGATTGTTCTTGATGAAACGGTCAAGCTGCCGAATATCCGCGATCGAGCCGATCCCGAGTTCGTCGGACATCGAAAAAGGCTCCTTGACGGTCTGGGCGTGTAGCCAGGGTGGAAAAGCCGGCGGATGGCCTCGTAGCTGCAACCGCCTGCTTTCGAAGAATTCGATCTGTTTTGCTCGGTTACACGAGACGTGCTTTTTGTTGCCCCGCGGGGCTCGCGGTGGAGGTTGAGTTTGGATACGATAGTGCTGCGGCATTCGTGGCAGTGTTAAAATCTTGCGGGCTGTTCGATGTCCAAAGCAGGTCGACTAATACAAACCGGTGCGCTTTCGGGAGAGCGTAGGCAGGTCACCGCTCTCTTCTACGACATTGTTGGCTCTACCGCCTTGCTGCACCAGCTCGATCCTGAAGAGTTCGGCGATATGCAGCGGGCGCTCCACAACGAGGCGGCCGCAGTCATCAGAAACAACAGTGGTTACCTTGAGTGGATTCAGGGCGATGGCGGTTGCGCCTTCTTCGGGTTTCCCCAGCCGAGCGAGGATGCCGCCGAATGCGCGGTAATGTCGGCCCTTGAGATCGTCGAGCGATGCGAGCAACATTTCGGATCCAACCTGAAAGTCAGGGTTGGCGTCGCCACCGGGGTGGTCGTCCTTGCGGAAGCTTCAAATCCAACGCTTCCCCATCAGACTGAGGTCATCGGGATCGCACCTGCGCTCGCTGCCCGCATCCAGTCCGAAGCCGCGCCGAACGGCATCGCGGTGGCGGAAGCGACCTACCGGCTGACCAGTGGCGTGTTTGAATTCGAGGAGATCGGGTACCGGGAGATCAGGGGGTTCAACGAGCCGGTTGCATTGTGGCGACCAATAGCCCGACGGCAGCCATCCGACCGCTTCACGGCTTCCCGGCGCGTGTCGGCGCCTCTGGTCGGCCGCGACGAGGAGATCGAATTGTGCCGACGACGCTGGGCCCGAGCCATAGACGGCAACGGCCAGTTCGTGTTCCTGCATGGCAACGCCGGCATCGGGAAATCGCGGCTCATCACAGAATTTCGTCGTGACCTTGAAAGACAAGGCGTGGACACTGTCGTATTCCAGTGCCAGCCTCGCGGTCGTACCAAACCGCTTCATCCCTTCCTGGAGCTCATCAGGCAACTCGTCGCTGAGGCGAGCAAGCAGGCCGAGCCGGACCGGGATGCCATCGTTCGTTATTTGCGATCCCTCAGCTGCGAAGTAGGCGAACTGGATGCCGAGATCGTTGCGTTCCTGATGCTCGGGAAGACGCAGGAATCGTCAGGCGAAGCCTGGTTGATCGATCTCTCGGACGAGGAAATTCGCGCCCGCGCGGTCGAAGCCATGCTGGCGGTGCTAACATCCACCGCCGCGTCAAAACCTATCCTGATCGTGGTTGAGGACCTCCACTGGGCCGATACACTCACGAGCGCGCTTGTCGCTCGCCTGCCTGAGTGGATCGAGGCAAGACCTGTTCTTACCCTTGCAACGTCGCGCGATGCCATCGAATCACATCTTCTGGATGATCCGAACGTTCTCGCAATGCAGTTGTCCGGCCTTACGGCTCAAGCCACCTCGGAGCTGATCGAGGGCATCTGGGAGACGACACCTCCCGATGGGCTTGCTGCCTTTGTCTATGAGAAGAGCGACGGTGTGCCTCTGTTTGCCGAACAGCTCGCCCTGTTGCTTAGAGAGCGCACAAAAGAGAGCATCCAGGATCGGTCCGCATGGGAGGCGCCGCTTCGCGAGGGCGTCATCAATCTGCGGGACCTCATTTCGACCCGGCTCGCCGACCTTGGGCCGTTGAGGCGCGTGGCGCAAATCGCGAGCGTCATAGGGCGGGAGTTCCGACGGAAGCTCCTCGTTGCCGTCATGGAGCCTGAGCAACTTCCTATTTCATTGGATGAGGCGATCGAGAAACTCGTTCACGCCGGCATCTTGCGGCGAAAGTCCGCGGGCGCAAACGATCGATTTTGCCACGTTCTCATCCAGGAGGCGGCCTATGACAGCCTCCTGAAATCGGAACGGCGGCAAATCCACGGACGCATTGCTCGCCTTGTCCAGACAGGTTCGGTTTCACCTCTCCCCGATGAGACGATGGCGTGGCATTTCGAACTGGCCGGCCAGCCACTCGAGGCGGCGCGCTACGGAATTCAGGCGGCCGAGGCCTGTGGGCTGCGTTCAGCCATGTACGAAGCCGAACACCTGCTGGATACTGCCGAGCGGCAACTTGTGCAGGCGGAGAAAGGCGACGACGCTGATGATCTGCTGCTTCGCCTTCTCGCGATCCGCGGGCCGGTTTCCGCGGCGCTCTTCGGGAGAGGGGGCGAGCGAGCGCGCTCGATCTATGAACGGGGTGTGTCGTTGTGCGCCGAACACAAGGATCAGGATCGCGCGAAGTGGTTCCCGCTCTACTGGGGCTGGTGGTTCACCGCCCCTGACTACGAGACGCAGCGCGCCCGGTCCGACATCCTCGTCCGAGACCTTGAAGGCTCGGCCGATCCGGAGGTCCGGCTTCAGTCGCTCCATTGCGCCTGGGCGACGAACGAAGATGCCGGGCAGCACTTGCACTGCCTGAAATGCGTCGAGGACGGCCTCAAGCTCTATGACGAGAGCCGCGCGCGCTTTAGCCGCGGTCGCTACGGCGGCCATGATGCGAGGGTCTGCGGCCTGGGCGAACGGGCCTTCTCTCTCTGGTTCATCGGCAACGACGCCGGATCGTCGAAAAGCATCAATGCGGCCAAGCAGTGGGCCGAGCATGTCAACCATTTGAACAGCCTTCTTCATGCGCTGGAGTTCGATATCGAGTTGAAGCGCTATCGGAACGATCATGCGGGCGTGATTGCGGCTGCGGACAGGATCGCCGAACTCGCCGAAGCCGTGCCTGGTGTCCTCGCCAAGGCAACGCTGTTTCGCGCCTGGGCGCGCGGTCTGAGCAAGGACAAGGAAGCTGGCCTGGCGGAATTCGAAGCCGGGCTGAAGCGGCAGCGCGAGATCGCCACATACGAGGGAGCACCGGTCTACGAAGGGATGCGAGCAGAGTTGTTCGAGCGCGCCGGACGCAACGACGAGGCCCTGTCAATTCTGGACAGTGCGATCGCTGCCTCGATCGGCAGTGGACAGGTCTTCTGGCTCGCAGAGTTGCTTCGCCAGCGAGCTCTTCTTCGCCATGCCCGCCATGAGCCGGAAAAGGCGATCGCCATGGACCTTGGCCGTGCGCTCCAGGTCGCGGCCGAACAGCACGCTTCGGCGCTTGTTTCGCGTGCGCGCCTGGATCTGAAGCGGCTCGGAATTCGTGCCGCGGCCCCCGACGCATGAACGGGGCATATGCGGTCACTGCCGACCAACTGGGAGCGCGCCTGGAGCAGGAAATCGCCACCCGCGGCCATTTCCGGGGCCGGGAACCCGAAGCCACCGAGGAACTCGTTCGTGCGCTTTGGTCTGTGCGCCGGCGCTTCGGAATCACGCGCGTTGGATCGCTGACCCGGCTCGATCGTGCCGGCGTCGCGGTGGCCCAGGTCGTGCGGCCGCTTTCGCTGTCCAACGCCGTCTCCCAGGGCAAGGGCGCAAACCTCATGGAGGCGGCGGCATCGGCCCTGATGGAAGCGCTCGAATGCTGGGCGGCGGAACGGATTGCACCCGAGCGCATCAAGGTCGCCACCGCGCGCGACCTGGGAGATGAGGTTCGCAATCTTTACGCCGGCTGCCGTGTACACGGCTTCGATGCCGGCTGGGATCAGTTGCAACTCGGCTGGACGGAAGGCTACGACCTTTTTTCGGCGCGCGTCCTGCCGGTTCCCGTCGCCATGGTCGATACGATCTACACGCTCCCCTCGCCACACCCGGTTGCGTTTCCACGCTCGACACGGGGACTGGCCGCCGGTCGAACCGTGCTTGCAGCGATCATCCATGCGGCGCTCGAGGTCCTGGAAAGGGCGAGCGTTGCGGAAGCGGAACGCTATCCACGCTCTTACCCCGAGCTTCGGATCGATCCATCCAGCGTCAGCGGACCCCTGGCGTCGCAGGTTTTGGGCCGGCTCAAGGCGTCGGATCTCGTCGCAGGCATTTGGCTGGCTCCGGCCGAGCACAATCTGCCCGTCTTCCGCTGCCAGGTCATCGAGACCGAGGGCCATAGAGAAATCGCGCCGATGCCGGGTGAGGGGTTTGCGTGCGATTTCACCCATGACCGCGCCCTGGCGGCCGCCCTGATGGAAGCGGCGCAGGCGCGGGTGACAGCACTTGCCGGCGGCCGCGAAGACATTACCCGTATGTCCTATCCCGAGCGCCACGATCGCAAATATCTGGATGCGCGCCGGCACGCGTTCCGGTCGTCGAGCGAAACGGTCCCATTTCCCGCCGAGTACGACGAGCCCGCCTCCGGCGCTGCCGCGCTCACGGCCTTGCTCTCTGCGCTCAAGGCGGCCGGAGCGCTCGCGGCACTCGTGGTGCCTCTCTACAGCGACAAGGATCCGGACATTGACGTCGTCCGCCTCGTCGTACCGCCACTCAGGGATCTCGGAGAGTAAGGCGATGGCAGGTGAACTGGTTGTATTCCTTGGACCGACGCTGCGGCGCGCTGAAGCCGCCGAAATTCTCGATGCCGTCTATTTGCCGCCGGCTGAGCAGGGTTCCGTCGTGCGCGCGGTGCGGACGTATTCTCCGAGAGCGATTGTGCTGATCGACGGCTCGTTCGCAACGGCGCCGGCAGTTCGTCACAAGGAGATTCTCTGGGCGCTTGCGAAAGGTATCCCGGTATTCGGGGCGGCAAGCATGGGCGCGCTCCGGGCGGCGGAACTGGCAGCGGTCGGAATGCAAGGCCACGGTTTCATCTACCGGTGGTACGCGCTCACGCCCATGGCGGACGACGACGAGGTTGCGGTGGCCATGTGTCCTCCGGAACTCGGCGCGGCGCCGTTGAGCGAGGCGCTGATCAACATCCGCCTCACACTGCGCCGCGCGATGCGCACCGGGATCGTGACCGCGCCGGAGAGACGCGCACTCGAAGCGCAGGCGCGCAACATGCACTTCGTCGATCGCAGCTATGCGCGCCTTCTAGCAGATGCACGATCCACACGGATTGAAGAATCTGGTGGCGCTCTGGATCGGCTAGCGGACTGGCTCCCGTCCGGGGCGCTCGACCGCAAGCGCGAGGACGCGCTCGGTCTGTTGACGAAGCTCGCGCGCCACCCGGGGTTGGTTCTCCAACGGCCAGACACCCCGCCCTTCCGGCTGACCGAGGCATGGGCATATGACCTCGACGCGGCAGGCCTGTGGGACGACGATATTGCAACAATACTTGCGGGAAACAGCAAAATGACTTAAGGATAACTTTATTCATCCCCTTTGACGGGGAGGAGGCGGGGGCGCCAGCATGGATTCTACCGGACAATGGCAGTCTGGCGAGAGGACCGCGGTTTCCGGCCTTGGAACGCGTTTTCTCGTTTTCCCGCAACCACCTTTCATCCCTGGATATGAGCGGCCGGAGACAATCTGGGTTTCCACTGCGCCCGATCGGATCGGCCCCGGGCCGGCCGACCGCCGGATGTACGTGATCGACCCGCTGGCCGAGAAGCAACCCTACCAGTTCCCCTACCTGCCTCCCTACGCCGGCGCACGGCGACCGCCTGCAACGGCAGGCCCGGACGGTCACTTCGACAACATTCCGATAGGCACGCCGGAATTCGAGGCCGCACATGCCTATGCCTGCGTCCGGCGCGTGCTCGACATCTGCGAAAGTTACCTCGGGCGCGAGATCCCCTGGTTCTTCGAACCGACCTACGAGCGTCTCGAGATCGTGCCGCGCCTGCGCTGGGACAATGCGCAGTCGGGCTACGGCTTTCTGGAGATGGGTGAAGACGCGGCGCGCGGCGAGCCGCAGCCCTTCGCGCTGAATTTCGACGCCGTCGCGCACGAGATCGGGCACCTGATCATCTTCGGCGTGATGGGGGCTCCCCGGTTCGACCCCCCGCACGAATACTACGGCTATCACGAGGCCGTCGCCGACTTCATCGGGCTCATCGGCCTGCTGCACTTCGATACGGCGCTCGACCTGCTTCTGCGGCGGACGCGTGGCAATCTGCTGATCGCCAACGAGCTTGATCGATTCGGTGAGCTTTCCGATGAGAAGCAGGTGCGGCTCTTCAGCCACTCGCTGCGGATGAGCGACGTCAGCGCCGAGGTGCACGATCTCTCCAAACCTTTTGCGGGCGCGCTGTTCGACATCCTGATTGAAATCTACCAGGTGCTGCTTTTCGAGCGTGGGCTTTCCGATCTCGATCCGCGCGAATTCCGGGATCTCAGGAGCGAACTGTCGGAAGAGGAATTGGAGCAGCAACTGTCGGCTTCGCTCAGCGGAAACGAGAGCCGGCATTTTGCCCTGAAATCGGCACTGGAAGAGGCGCGCGATCTTGTCGGCGAGACGCTGGTCCGCTCATGGGAAGAGCTTGACCCGGAAAGCCTCGACTACAGCTGGGCAGCGGAGGCGATGATCGTTGCGGCCGAGAACGGACGCTGCAGCCGCTTTGCCGGCAGCATCATCGACAATTTCGCCTGGCGCGGGATTTTATAAAGAGAAACGCATGCCGGATGATGAACTGAGGCCGCGACGGCCGGTCGGCACAGGCGGATAGATCCCGTCGGCGCCGACGCGATCCAGAGGGAGAAACTTCCATGACAACAGACAACATTCCTGCGGCACCCGACCCGCGGCGATTTTGGCCAGATCAGATTACGCTCTACGGGGTTGCATTGAACCTCCCAACGACGGCCAATGCGGCCAATCTTCCGTTCGAAGGACACTTGGTCCGGCTTTCGGTTGTGCCAATCGACTCAGACGATCCGGTCGACCCCGCAGTGATGGTGATTGCGGCCATCTACGGATATGCCTTCGAAGGACAATGCTATCGCTTTGACAAGCCGAAGCTGCTGGTGTTCCGCCCTGGCGTGGCTGGGGCGCCGGCAAACGGATGCGGCTTTGAGGATCTGGGATACGCGATGTGGCAGATCACAAAGAAGACGCCCGTCATGGAGCTTGCCACAGCCACGGACCTTGCCGAGGAGATCGTCCTGAATTCCAATCTTCCGGGAAACCGCAATCCGAACACCTACGGCAACAGCTTCATGCTCGGACATCGAGGTGGCCGGCTGAACCGTGGAGGGGGAAACGGCGGCTAACATTCGCCGAACTTGCAACTGTGCAGATCGCACTGCCGCCAAAGTGCGTCGCGATTCTGCGGGTTCGCATAAGTCTTTGTTTTTGCGTGTCGTTGCCGCAAGACCGCTGCGCGTTTTGGCGCAGCGGACTCTAGTCTGTCGCCGACTGCCCCTATTTCCCTGCCGGAAGCTTGCTGTCGTCGATCGGGTATGTCTGTCCGTGAACGACAGGCATTCTTTCGGCGTGCGTCGCAAAGGCTTTCCCGTCGCGACTTACTTCAACCTTTGCCAAGCCCGTTTTTTCGTCGAATGTCTCGATATTGACAGTAAATTTTTCTCCAACCTTTAGCAATCCTGATGCCTTTGGGTGCTGCTTGTCGGGATATAGATCGGTTATTCTTAGGTATTTCTCGGATTGAGCTGCTGTGAAGTTTACTGACGCCACCATGGGTTCCTCCATCGTGTTACCATTGCTCAAGCACCAGCAAATTACCAGAGTACAGTGACTTCCACCAGTTTCTTATTCACGCAGCCGAAAAGATATAGGGCGGCATATACTATGTGCAGCACCTATCGCCCACGACGGCAGGGATCCGGCTCGGGCCGCTTCTGGCAAGGAGGCGGCCGGCAGGAAGGCTGCGACGAGGCCGTCGAGTCTGATTGACGCCTGACGGATTTCGAGTTATGACTGACGAAATTTGAAAATCGTCACTCGTCAGGACTGCGCTCATGACCGACACTCTCCTTCTTGATGACGGACTGGATTCCGTGCGCCAGGAAAACATCAACCGCATCCTCGATGCGGCGGAGCGCCTCTTTCGGCACTATGGCTACAGCAAGACGACGGTCGCAGACATTGCGCGTGACCTCGGCATGTCGACAGCGAACATCTACCGGTTCTTCGCCTCCAAGCAGGACATTCATCAGGCGCTCTGCAGCCGCATGCTGCAGGCAGCCTATGATCTCGCCCGTTCGGTCGCCGGAGAACCCGCAAGTGCGGCCGAGCGGCTTCGACGCTATGCTTCGACCCAGCACAAGATGACCGTCGACACCATGCTCGATCAGGAGAAGGTGCACGAGATGGTCGTCGTCGCGATCGAGCGCGACTGGCACGTCATCGAGAAGCACATCATCAGACTGCACGCCATCGTCGCGGAGATTATCGCCGACGGCATCGCCACCGGCGAGTTTCGTCCACAGGATCCCGAGATTGCCTCGAAATGCTTCGGCGCAAGCCTCGTCACGCTGTGCCATCCGCAGATGGTTGCGCAGTGCCTGATGAAGGAGAACCAGGCACGGGCCGAAGACCTGATCGAATTCGCCATACAGGCGCTGCGGTGACCGGAAGCGCTCGCAGAGCGCTCCATGAAGGCCCAATTTTCAGTTGGAGAGCGAAGATGTTTTCGCCAGTAATCCCCAAGTCCCATTTTGCCTATTTGATGCTTTTATCGTCTCTCGCGCTGGCCGGATGCACCGAGGCGGAGAAGGCCGAAAGCACTGTCGAGGTGCTGCGCCCGGTCAAGGTGGTGGAGGTGAAGGCGCCCGGTTCGACGCGCAGCCTCGACTATTCCGGCCAAGTGCGGGCGCGTCGCGAAATGGCGCTCGGGTTCCGGGTGTCGGGGAAAATCACCGAGCGTCTGGTGGATGTCGGCGACCGTGTCGTCAGCGGCGACGTTCTGGCGCGCCTCGACACGTCCGACTACGAACTGCAGGTGCGCAGCGCCGAGGCGAACGTCGCCGCGGCGGAGCGCCAGGTCGAGACCACCGAGCTTGCATTGCAGCGCGCTCGCGATCTCTTCGCCAAGAACGTGGCGTCGAAATCCAGCCTCGAACAGGCGGAACTCTCCTACAACCAGGCGGTGGCTGCGCGCGACGATGCTGCAAGCACGCTGGACCAAAGTCGCAATCAGGTGCGCTACACCGATCTGACAGCCGCCGAGAACGGCATCGTGACAGAGACGAACGGCGAGGTCGGCCAGGTCGTCTCGTCGGGAACACCTGTCATGACGGTTGCCGTCGACGGTGAGAAGGAGGTGCTGGTTGCCGTTCCTGAAACGGACATCCTCGCCTTCCAGCCGGGCAAGGCGGTCGATGTCGGGTTCTGGTCCTATCCGGGCCTCGGCCTGAAGGGAAAGGTGCGCGAGGTGGCCGGCAGCGCCGATCTACGCTCCCGCACCTTCGCGGTGCGTATCGGCATCCCGGCCGAAGAGCGTGTGCTGCTCGGCATGACCGCGACGGTACGGGCGGCTGCCGACGCCGACGAAGCGCTGGTCACCGTCCCCCTCACCGCGTTGGCGGAAAAGGACCGCAAGCCGATCGTCTGGACGGTCGATCCAGCGCGCGCGACGGTCCATGCACGCGACATCGAGGTAGCCTCCTTCGACGCTGACGGCGTTCGCATTGCCAAGGGGCTTTCGGCCGGCGACCTCGTTGTCGCAGCCGGCACGCAATTCATGACCGAGGACCTCAAGGTCAAGTTGCAGTCGGAGGTGGCGCAGTCGGCCCTCTCCGCGTCCGCCGAACACCTCACGATGCGCTGAGCCGGGAACGGGGAGCGGAGCCATGAACACGTCCACCGACGAGAAGCGTTCGTTCAATCTTTCCCGGTGGGCCATCGGCCACCCGAGCATCGCCCGTTTCCTCTTCGGGCTCATCATCGTCGCCGGCGTTTTCGGCCTGATGCGCATGGGACAGAAGGAAGACCCCGATTTCACCTTCCGCGTCATGGTGGTGCAGGCGGTCTGGCCAGGCGCCTCCATCGAGGACATGCAGGACCAGGTCGTCAACAAGATCGAGCGCAAGCTGCAGGAGACGCCGCATCTGGACTGGGTCAAATCCTACACCCGTGCCGGCAGCGCCATCATCACGCTGCAGGTCGAGGGCGACACGGATGCGCAGGACGTCGCAGATGCCTTCTACCAGGCCCGCAAGAAGGTCGGTGATATCGAGAACGAACTGCCCGACGGACTGCTCGGTCCCTATTTCAACGACGAATTCGGCGACACTTTCATCACGCTCTACTCGCTCTCCGGCGACGGCTACAGCTATCCCGAACTCAAGACGTTCGCGATCCAGGCGCGCGACATGCTGCTGACGACGCCGGGTGTCGAGAAAGCGGTCATCATCGGCGACCAGCCCGAAAAGATCTTCATCGACGTGTCGTCGAAGGCGCTCGCCGAGCGCGGTTTGACGCTTACCGATCTCCAGAACGCCATTGCCGGCCAGAACAGCGTCGATCCGGCCGGCTCGGTCGATACCGGCCGGCAGTCCGTCCGCATTTCCGTCGAGGGCGCCGTCGACCGGGTGGACGACATCCGCGAACTCCGGCTGCGCGCCGGCGACCAGGTGACGCGTCTCGGCGATATCGCCACCGTCACGGCGGGTCTCGAAGATCCCTACCAGCGCAAGTACCGCTTCAACGGCCGCGACAGCGTCCAGGTCGGAGTGGTGATGGCCAAGGGGTTCAACGTGACGAGCGTCGGCACGGCGATCGCCGAGACCTTTGCCCGCTTCGAAAGCGCGCTACCCTACGGCGTTGCAGTCGACCAGATCTCCGACCAGCCGGAGGTCGTGCGCGAGGCGATCGGCGAGTTCATGAAGGCGCTCGGCGAGGCGCTGGCGATCGTGCTCGTCGTCTCGTTCCTGTCGATCGGCTGGCGCTCCGGCCTGGTCATCGCCATTGCCATTCCGCTGGTGCTCGCGGCAACCTTCGCCATCATGTACGAACTCGGCATCGACCTGCAGCGCATCGCTCGGCGCGCTCATCATTGCGCTCGGCCTTCTGGTGGACGACGCGATGATCGTCGTCGAGATGATGGAGCGCAAGCTGGAGGAGGGGCTCGTCAAGATCGACGCGGCGAGCTTCGCCTATTCGTCCACCGCCTTCCCGATGCTGACGGGAACGCTCATCACCACCGCGGGCTTCATACCGGTCGGCTTCGCCGAGTCGACGGCCGGCGAATATGTGCGCTCGCTGTTCTACGTGGTCGGCATCTCGCTTGTCGTGTCCTGGTTCGTGGCGGTCTATTTCACGCCCTGGCTCGGCCACATGATTCTCAAGCAGCGCCACCATGCCGGCGAGCACCACGATGCCTTCGATACCCGCTTCTACCGGCGGCTGCGCGCGACCGTCGGCTGGGCCGTTCGCCATCGGCTGATCGTGCTCGCCCTGACCATCGGCACCTTCGTCGGCAGCCTGTGGGCCTTCCAGTTCATCCCGCAGAACTTCTTCCCGCAGTCCTCGCGGCCGGAAATCCTCGTCGACCTCTGGCTGCCGGAAGGCACCAGCGTCGAGGAGGTCGAGAGCCAGGCGAAGGCGCTCGAGGCGCGCATGATGGATGACGACGACAAGCGGTTCATCGCCACCTACATCGGCGAGGGCGCGCCCCGTTTCTTCCTGCCGCTCGACCAGCAGCTTCGCAACCCGAATTTCGCCCAGTTGCTCATCATGGCGAAGGACGAGCCGGCGCGTGAACGGCTGATCGTCGAGCTGCGGTCCATCCTGGCCGCCGACTTCCCGTCGATCCGCTCCAAGGTCGACCGTCTCTTCCTCGGACCGCCGACCGGTTGGCCCGTGCAGATGCGCGTGACCGGACCCGACCGGGACGAGGTGCGCCGCATCGCCGACCAGGTCAAGGCGAAGTTCCAGGAAAATCCGCAGCTGGCGGCCATTCACGACGACTGGCTAGAACCGGTGCCGGGTATGAAGCTCGTCATTGACCAGGACCGCGCCCGTGCGCTCGGCGTCACCTCGCAGCGCATCCGCCAGATGCTGCAGGCGACGATGAGCGGCGCGCCGCTCGGCGACTTCCGGGACGGCGAGGAAACCGTGTCGATCGTCGCCCGCGAGCCGGACGACAGCCGCCGGCTGCTGACGGCGGTCGGGTCGGTCTACATTCCGACGGACTTCGGCGGCTTCGTGCCTCTGTCCCAGGTCGCCAAGGTCGTTCCGGTGATGGAACAGGGCATCGAGTGGCGCCGGGACCGTCTGCCGACCATCACCGTGCGCGCGACGCTGCCGGACGGCGTTCAATCGAACGACGTGGCGCTGAAGCTCTACAGCGAGTTGCAGCCGCTTCGCGACGGTCTTGCGCCCGGTTACCGCGTCGAGATCCAGGGCGGGGCGGAAGACTCGGCCGAAAGCCAGGCTTCGATCGCAGCCAAGGCACCGATCATGCTGCTCGTCATCCTCCTGCTGCTGATGGTTCAGCTCCAGCACTTCGGCAAGGCGATGCTCGTGCTCGCCACCGGCCCGCTCGGCATCATCGGTGCGACGGCAGCGCTCCTCATCAGCGGTGCGCCTTTCGGTTTCGTCGCGATCCTCGGCGTCATCGCACTGCTCGGCATCATCATCCGCAATTCGATCATCCTCATCGACCAGATCGACCAGGATATCGCGGCGGGCATGGAGCGTTCCGAAGCGATCATCGGGGCGGCCGTCCGGCGCTTCCGGCCGATCATGCTGACCGCGCTGACCGCCGTTCTCGCGCTGATCCCGATCTCGCGCGGCGTCTTTTGGGGACCGCTTGCCTATGCGATGATGGGCGGTATCCTGGTCGCGACGGTGCTCACAATCCTCGTCCTGCCGGCCGCCTACGCCCTGTTCTTCGGCCGGGAGCCGAAAAGCAGGACGCATGAGCCGGAGCAGGCCGGTGGACAGGACGCCGAAGACGCCCGGGAGCATGCGCCATACCGGCCGCAACTCGCTGCCGAATAGCGGGCAAACGATCGTCAGCAGCTTATCGGGCGAACTCGGAATACAGCCGGTCTCGCCCGATGCATCGAGAAACGGACGACCTAGGTTTCAGGTATGTTTTCGCGAAAGATGACCTGCAGCCGGGGAGGATGATAGTCGATCGGAAGGCCTTGGGCGGTCCTGGTCAGCATGGACAGCGCCTCCCGTGCCTCCACCCTGGGATTCTGGTCGATGATGGCGTCCATTACGCCGCTGAGCAGGAGCTTCCTCGTGTATTCGGTCAGTTCATGGCCGACGAAGATAAGGTTTCCGGCCATCTCGGCCTCGACCAGTGCCCGGCCGATGCCGGAGTTCCCAGCGCCGATATTGTAGATGCCGGCGAGATCGGGATGACGCCGGAAGAGGGCCGTGGCCTCCTCGAACGCACGGTCGCGGTCGTCGCGAACTTCGCGTAGTTCGACCACCTCGAGATCAGGAAAATCGTCTGCGATGATGTGGCGAAACCCCATCTCCCGTTCCTCATGGCCGCGATAGGAGAGCGATCCGGCAAAAAGCGCGATCTTGCGCTTGACCCCGCGCCCGAGGAAACGTCCGAGAAGATAGCCGCCGAGCCGCCCGGCCGCGCGATTGTCGATGCCGATGTAGCCGATCCGCGGTACGTGCAGGATATCGGAGACCAATGTGACGACCGGGACGCCGGATGCGCAAAGGGAGCGCATGGCCTCGCGCACGGTCGGGTGGTCGAGCGCGATCACACCGACGCCCATCGTCTGCCCGTGCAGGTCCTGCAGCGTCCGCGCCAGCGTGTCCGGATTGAAGCCCTCGATCGAATGGATGCGGACATCGAGGTCGGATCGCGCCGACGCCTGGCTCTCCAGTTGCGAGAGCAGGTTGGCGATGAACGTGTTCGTGCCGGCGGGCAGGACGAAGTCGAGCCGAATTCTACGGATGGTTTCAGACATCACGCTACCGGCGCTCAGATATCCGAGCCGCTGCGCGGCCTCCATCACGAGTTCGCGCGTGCGCTCCTTCACGCCGCTGCGGTTGTTGATGACACGATCGACCGTGGCGCTGGAAACTCCCGCCGCCCGGGCGATGTCAATCAAAGTCGATCGCAAAGCGATTCCTTTCTCCAAATGATGTGATTTGATGTAAATCGTCGGGAGCCAGATGCAAGCCCCCATTGGCGATTTTCCGCAGGAGAGTGCGCGATTCTGAACCGCCTAGGCAGAAATAGAGGCCCTATCATCACGGTCGATCATGTGTCTGAGCGGTCAAGATGTATGATGTTGATCGTTAGTGAAAAATTTTATGATGTAAAATGATCTTTTATGATGTTGACAATGATGGTGCGCCGCCGCAGTATCCCGTCAATTCGGCAGCACAGGAGGGGTCTGTCGATGGGAGGGAACATCATGGCAGAGATTTACCGTACATCGCGGCGCCGATTTCTTGCGGGCAGCGGGCAGGCCATCGCGCTGACCGCTGCTGCAGGCATTGCACCGCAATTCATTCGCCCGGCGCGCGCTTTCGCCTCGGACGCGCTGGCGCCCGGAATGATCGGCGGGCCGACGGGCTTCGACGGCGCGGAGCGCTACCAGTATGGCCCCGATACGCCGGAGGCGCGCGCCATCGAGGCGCTCAAGGCGCTCAAGGGCGCCGGCAAGGCGCCGACGCGCATCGTGCTCGGCCTGTCGGACGGCTCGATCGGCCAGTTGACGCAGCCGTTCCCGCAAGGCGCGCCCTCGATCAAGGATCTTTGGGAGAAGGAAACCGGCATCACGCTCGATATCGTCGGCGTTCCGAATGGCCAGGAATTCACCAAGACGATGCAGGACATCTCCACGAAGGGGGGGGCCTTCGACATCTATGCCGTCGAATGGAACCGGCTCGGCGACCTTGCGGAGGCCGGCGGCATCGTTGCACTCGACGACTATGTCGCTCAGCACAAGCCAGAATGGGACGATGCCGAGCGCGGCTACGTGAACGGCCAGAAGGGCGTTTCGCTGCTGAACCAGTATCGCGGCTCGACTTACGGAGTCTCGCTCGACGGCGACTTCCAGACGTGGAACTTCCGCACCGACCTTTTCAATGACGAGGCGGAAAAGAAGGCCTTCGCCGACAAGCACGGCCATGAACTGGCGCCGCCGAAGACCTGGAAGGAGCTCGATGAGGTCGCCGCCTTCTTCCATCGGCCGGACAAGGGCCTGTTCGGCTGCACGGACCTGCGCAACCAGGGCTGGGGTTACACCAACTGGTACCAGCGCTTCGTCTCGATGGCGTCGCCGAACCAGTTCCTGTTCGACGACGACGGCAAGCCGCTGATCAACGGCGAGGCCGGCTTCCAGGCTACCCGGGAGTATATCGACTCCCTGTCCTATCACTCGCCCGATGCGATCTCCTGGGGCTGGCCGGAGCAGTACGGCAATTTTGCCGGCGGGGGTGCAGCGATGACCTGCGCCTTCTCCAACCTGCCGAAGTTCCTCGACAATGCCGGCAACCAGGGCTCGAAGGTGACCGGCAAGGTCGGCTCGATGCTGCCGCCCGGCCGCGAGTTCGACGGGCAGCTCGTCCGGCGCTCCGTCCTCTGGCTCAACCTTTCGGCGTCGGTATCCGCGCAGAGCCCGCATCCGGAAGCCTGCTACCTGCTGCTGCAGTGGCTCGGCTCCAGCCGCATCTATTCGTGGATGACGGCCAATCCGGGCGGCTATTTCGATCCGTTCCAGTTATCGAACTTCGCCGATCCGCTCGTGCGCCAGACCTACCACGACTACCACATGGACGTCGTGCGGGAGACGGTGGCGCGCACCGTGCCGACGATCAACTATCCGGGTGCCACCGCCTTCCACAACGCGCTCGACGAGAACCTCATGGCCGCGCTCACGAAGACCAAGAGCCCGGAAGACGCGATGGCCGATACGGAGCGGCAGTGGAACCGCATCGCGCGGCGCATCGGCGAGGACAAGCTCGTGGCCGCCATCAAGTCCAACAAGGAGGCGTGGCCCACCGTGCTCGATCCTGTGACCGGCTGACCGGCCGTCTCATCGGCGGAAAGGGGCGGGCACGGATCCGCCCTTTCCGAAGACACGCAAACGCTGCAGTTGATTTCATGAACCGCTCCTTGCCTTTCGAAGTCTTTCGCTATGCCGCCATTTCGCTGGCGCTCGCGGTCACGCTCGTTCCGACGCTGTGGATGGCATCCATGGCCTTCAAGCCGATCGCCGAATGGTCTGCCGCGGGCGTCGACCTGACCTGGTGGCCGAAGAACCCGACGCTCGACAATTTTCGCTTCATCTTCGGCACGTCGACCAGCGACCTGATCGTTGCACTCGACCGGACGGCCGGCAAGCCGATCCTGTCGTCGCTATTTTCGGCCGTCTTCGGCACGCTGATCGCCATGGGCTGTGGAACTGCTGCCGCCTACGGCCTGTCGCGCTTCGGATCGGGAAAGAACCTGCCGCTGGCCCTGATCCAGCTCAGGCTCTTCCCGCCGATGGCGGTCATGATCCCGGTCATGATCATGTGGGCCTTTCTCGGCATGGTCGACAGCTGGTGGGGTCTGGCGCTGATCTACGGTATCGTCACGCTGCCCTTCGCCTTCTGGCTGATGAAGACCTTCTTCGACGACATGCCGCGCGAGATCGAGGATGCCGCGCTGGTGGAGGGCTGCTCGCGCAGCCGGGTCTTCATGAAGATCACGCTGCCGATGATGCGGCCGGCGCTCGCAAGCTCGGCCCTTTTCGTCTTCATCCTCAACTGGTCCGACTATCTGATCGCGCTGCTCTTGACGACGCGCGAATGGGTGACGATCCCCGTCTACATGGCGTCGCTGTCGTCCTCGATGACCGGCCAGCTTTATGGCGCCAAGGCGGCGCTCGGCCTGATAGCGGCCGTCCCGCCCGTCATCATGGGCATCGCCATCCAGCGGCATCTCGTGCGCGGCCTGACCTTCGGAGCGCTGAAGCAATGACCAGCCTGGCAAACCCGGAGAAGGTGTCCATGGCAGATGTGGCACTCGACGACAGCCTGCGGGCGGAAGATGGCGGCCGTCGCCTCGGCTTCCTGCTGACGCTCCCGGCCCAGCTGCTGGTGCTGTTCATCGCCGTCTTTCCGCTGCTCATGCAGCTCTACATCAGCCTGACCGACTGGTCGCCGCTCGACGGCATCGGCTGGTGGCAGGCCTATGAACTCTGGAACAGCTTCGCCAACTACACCGACCTGATGGCGGATAGCCGCTTCTGGAGCGCGCTCGGCCGCACGGCGCTCGTCATGGCGATCTGCGTTCCGGCGGAATTCCTGATCGGGCTCGGGCTCGCGATCCTGTTCGTGGACGATTTCGTCGGCAAGCGCGTGTTCTATTCGATCATGCTGATCCCGATGATGGTGGTGCCTGCCGTCGCCGGCTACATGTTCTTCATGCTGTTCCAGTCCGGCGGGCCGGTGAACGATATCCTGTCCGGCCTTACCGGGATGAACGTCGCGATCGCCTGGCTCTCCGATCCCACCACCGCGCTGATCGCCGTGATGATCGCCGATATCTGGCAGTGGACGCCGCTGATGTTCCTGATTCTGCTTGCCGGCCTCGTCGGCGTGCCCGAGGACCAGGTTCGTGCGGCCACGTTGCTCGGCGCGTCGTGGTGGCAGCGCTTCCGCACCATCGTGCTGCCGAAGATGAAAACCATCATCGTCATCGCGCTCGCAATCCGCGTCATCGAGAATTTCAAGATCTTCGATACGCTTTACATCATGACCGGCGGCGGCCCCGGCGTCGCGACGGAGACGATCTCCGTCTACATCTACAAGGTGACGCAGCAGGACCTGATCTGGGGCTATGTCGCGGCCATCGCGCTCGTCATCCTCGTCGCTCTCTCCATCCTCGTCTCGCTGGCGATCAGCCGCATGAACGCCGCGAAGGGAGCCTGATCCATGACCGCAATTCACCTTCAGAACCTGGTCAAGCGCTTCGGGGCCTTCACGGCGCTGAAGACGATGGACCTGGAAATCCGCGACGGCGAATTCATGGCGCTGCTCGGACCGTCCGGCTGCGGCAAATCGACGACGATGAACATGATCGCCGGTATGGAGAACCCTTCCGAGGGACGGATCCTGTTCGACGGAAAGGACATGAACGGGGTGGCGATGGGCCGCCGCGGCGTCGGTTTCGTGTTCCAGAACTACGCGATCTTCACCCACATGAACGTCTACGACAATCTCGCTTACGGCCTGCGGATGCGCCGGCTGCCGGAAGGCGAGGTCGATAGCCGAGTGAGGAAGATCGCCGACTTCCTGCAACTGAGCCCGCTGCTGAAACAGCCGTCGGCCAAGCTCTCGGTCAACATCCTGCAGCGGCTGGCGATCGGCCGCTCGGCGATCGTCGAGCCGGCGATCTTTCTCCTCGACGAGCCGCTTTCGAATGTCGACGCTGCCTTCCGCGCCGTCATGCGGACGGA
This sequence comes from Mycoplana azooxidifex, assembly GCF_014196765.1. Classification (GTDB taxonomy): domain Bacteria; phylum Pseudomonadota; class Alphaproteobacteria; order Rhizobiales; family Rhizobiaceae; genus Mycoplana; species Mycoplana azooxidifex. Next base: position 467,497 of record NZ_JACIEE010000005.1, on the reverse strand, counting down.
GCTGAAGCATCTGCAGCGCCAGTTCAGGCAGACGATGGTCTATGTCACACATGACCAGCTCGAGGCCATGACCATGGCCGACCGCATCGCCGTCATGGATCATGGCGTGCTGCAGCAGGTGGGCACGCCGCTCGAGGTCTACAACAACCCGGACAATCTTTTCGTTGCCGGCTTCATCGGGGCGCCGGGGATGAATCTTCTGAAGGGCGAACTCGCCGATAGCGACCGCGGCCTCGTCGTCGATCTCGCCGCGCTCGGACGGTCTGCCCCGCTCGGCCCCGCCCTTGCCGCGGCCGCCCGTTCGAACGGCTCCCGCGACATTGTCTATGGCTTCCGGCCGGAGCGCGTATCGCTGGCGCCTTCGGGCGAAGGCATGACCATGCCCGTCGTGTTTGTCGAGCGGATCGGTGCCCGCACTGTCGTCCATCTCGGCACGGACGCGCAGCGGGTCAAGGCCGTGTTCGACAACGACGTGGCGCTCGAAGCGGGCGTCTCCGCCGCCATCGCCATCGAGCCCGGTTCGGTGCGGCTGTTCGATGCGGCCTCCGGCCATGGCATCAGGGAGGCGTGACGATGGGCTCGATTTCCTTCCGCAATGTCACCAAGCGCTACGGCAAGACCGTCGCGGTGGCCAATGCGACGTTCGACATCCAGTCCGGCGAGTTCTTCTGCTTTTTCGGCCCGCCGCTTTCGGGAAAGTCGACGATCCTGAAGCTCATCCTCGGGCTCGAGACGCCGGACGAGGGCGAGGTGCTGATCGACGGTCGCCCGGTGACCAATGTTTCGCCGGCGGGCCGCAACATCGCGATGGTGTTCCAGAACCTGGCGCTGTTTCCGCACATGACGGCGATGCAGAACGTGCGCTTCCCGCTGGTCGAGCGCAGGGTGCCGGAGAAAGACATCAGGGCGCGCGTCGACGCGGTCGCAGCCAAGCTGCATATCGGCCATCTGCTGCACAAGCCGCCGGCGCAGCTTTCCGGCGGGGAACGCCAGCGCGTGGCGATCGCGCGCGCACTGGTGCGCGATCCGGTCGCCTATCTCATGGATGACCCGATCTCGGCGCTGGACGCGCGCCTGCGCGAGGAGACGCGCGTGGAGCTGAAGCGCATCCAGCGCGATCTCGGCCAGACGCTGATCTACGTCACCCACGACCAGGAGGAAGCCATGTCGGTCGCGGACCGGATGGCGATCCTGGAGCATGGCGCAATCCGCCAGATCGGCACCCCGGTCGATATCTACGATCGACCGGCCAACCGCTATGTCGCCCAGCTTCTCGGGGCACCGATGATGAACATCATGGCGGCGGGAGACCACGATCCGCTGGCCGCGGCTGACGGGACGATCGTCCTGCCGTCCGGTTCGATCCCCGCAAACGTCGCGGGGATGGGCATCCGCCCCGAGGATCTCAAGGTGGAGCCATGGCAGGAAGGCCGGCCCGGCCGGCCGGCCAGGGTCTATGAGGTGGAACCGCTCGGCGGCTACACCGTGGTCACGCTCGATACGGGGCACCAGAAGTTGCGCGCCCTTCTGAGAGGACAGCCGGATATCCGCATCGACAGTGATGTGGCGCTGAGTTGCTCTCCGGAGAGAGTGCACTTCTTTGGTGCGGCGGGAGAGGCGCTGCGGCCATGAACGAACAGGTGAAATGGGAGGAAACTATGGGAGACAACAGGAGCTTCGTGCCGGATCCGCCGGTGCGGGCGAAGGACTACCGGATCGGCTGCATCGGCGCCGGCATGATCATGGCCGAGTGCCATCTCGCCGCCTACAAGGAGGCGGGGTTTCCAGTCGCAGCCATCGCGTCGCGAACCGCTGCAAAGGCGAGAGCCGTTGCCGAGCGTTGGAGCATTCCGACGGTGCACGATACGCCCTCGGCGCTGATTGCCGATCCGCAGGTCGAGATCCTCGACATCGCCTTCCCGCCGGACCAGCAGCCGGCGCTGATCCGAGAGGCGCTGAAGGCGCCGCATATCAAGGGGATCCTGGCGCAGAAGCCGCTGGCGCTGACGCTCGAGGAGGCCAAGGCGCTTCGCGACGAGGCGGCGAAGGCCGGCAAGATCCTCTCGGTCAACCAGAACATGCGCTACGACCAGTCGATGCGCGTGCTGAAGCAGATCCTCGACAGGGAGGAACTCGGCACAGTCGTCATGGCGACGATCGAGATGCGCGCCATCCCGCACTGGCAGACATTCCTCGAGGACTACGACCGGCTGACGCTGTCGAACATGAGCGTGCATCATCTCGATGTGCTGCGCTTCCTGTTTGGAGAACCCGATGCGATCACCACGGTGACGCGCACCGATCCGCGCACGAGCTTTGCCCACAAGGACGGGATTACCGTCTCGACGCTGACTTTCCCGAGCGGCGTCCTCGCCGTGTCGATGGAAGATGTCTGGTCGGGACCGCGCGAAGAAGGCTTCGACAGCGACATCTACATCAAGTGGCGCGTCGAGGGCACCGAGGGCGTGGCCCAGGGCACGATCGGCTGGCCGGACGGGTCGCCGTCGACGCTGACCTATGCCTCGAAGAGGACCACGGACGGCAAATGGGTGTCCCCGAAATGGGAGACCATGTGGTTCCCGCATGCCTTCGTGGGCGTGATGGAGCAATTGCAATATGCGGTGAAGTCCGGCTCTCCGCCGGCGCTCTCCGTCGCCGACAACGTCAAGACCGTGGCACTCGTGGAGGCGGGCTACCGCTCCATCGAGGAGCGGCGCACGGTCAGGCTTTCAGAAATCGCAATCAACTGAATTCCAAGGGAGGATTTTCATCATGATGCAAACCGGCATTTTCTCCGGATATTTCCCCTACGGCCTCGAGGAGACGGCCCAGAAGATCAGGGGGCTCGGATTCAACACCGTCCAGCTCGACATGCACTTCAAGGACGTCGACCTGTCGGCGGGCCAGATCACCAAGGACAAATGCGTCCGCATCCGCGAGACCTTCCGCGATCACAACCTGCCCATCTCCTGCATCTCCGGCTACACCAACATCATCCACCCGGACAAGGCGGAGCGCGAGCGGCGGGTCGGCTACCTGAAGGAAATCATCCGCTACGCCCAGCACCTGGGCACGCCCTACGTCATTTCGGAAACCGGCACGTTCAACACCGAATCCGACTGGGTCCATCATCCCAAGAACAAGACCGAGGAAGGCTTCGAGGAATGCCGCAAGGTCATCGCCGACCTGTCGCAGCATGCCTATGACCATGGCGCCGTGTTCCTGCTGGAGACCTACGTCAACAACGTCGTCGGCTCCGTCGAGGAAACGGTGAAGATGTTCGCGCAGGTCGATCATCCCGGCCTCGGTCTCCTGATGGACCCGACCAACTATTTCGAATCCCACAACATCGAGCGCATGGACGAGATCCTCAACCAGGTCTTCGACACGCTGTCCGACAAGATCAGGATCGCCCATGCCAAGGACGTGAAGCGTTCGGGCGACGACAAGACGGAGAAGCATGCCGATATCGGCGACGCGGACGCGCTGGAAAGCCACACCTTCCGCGGCGTCGGCGAGATCGAACTGCCGGCACCGGGTCTCGGCTCGCTGAACTACGATCTCTACCTGCAGCGGCTTTCGAAGAAGCACCCGAACATCCCGATCATCATCGAGCACCTCGATGAAAGCGATGTGCCGCGGGCCAAGACGTTCCTCGACGGGAAGCTTCGCGCCAACGGTCTCTGAACGCCAACCCGGCGGCCGGGCATCGTCCGGCCGCCGCAACCGAAGACAGGACAGTCCGCAACCCCCGGACTCACAACAGGAAAACTGACATGGTCGAACTCTACGGGAGGTCAATGTCACGTCGTGACATCGCCGCCAGTGCCGGATCCTTCTCGCAATTTGCCGGCGTGCGCCTGATGACGCTCGAAGACGGTGTCGAGCGTGGTATCCGCATGCTGGAATTCCGCAGCGGCACGGGGCTGCGTTTCACCGTCCTCGTCGACCGTGCCTTCGACATCGCCGACTGCGAGTATCGTGGTCTGGCGATCGGCTGGAACTCGCCGGCCGGCTTCAAGCATCCGGGGCTGGCGGAATACGAAGGAGAGGGCGGCCTGGCCTGGTTGCGCTCGTTCTCCGGCCTGATGGTGACCTGCGGGCTCGACCACATCCTGTTCATGAACGACGAGCCGGGCGACAGCTATGTCTACGGACCGCGCAAGACCATCAGCCATTCGCTGCACGGCCGCATCGGCACCATACCGGGCAAGCTGACCGGATATGGCGAAGACTGGCAGGGCGACGACTGCATCCTGTGGTGCGAAGGGGTCGTGACGCAGGGGACGGTGTTCGGCGAGCACCTCGAACTCGTCCGTCGCATCGAGATCAAGGCCGGCACGAACGACATCAGGTTGACCGACCGGGTCGTCAACCGCGGCTTTTACCGGACGCCGCACATGTACTGCTACCACATCAATGTCGGCCATCCGGTGCTGGCGGAGAAGTCGCGCTATCTCGCACCGATCCGGGAGGTGGTCTGGGCGGCGCATGCCGGGTCCGATTACCGCAAGCAGGAAGTCGGCTACCGCACCATGCCGGCACCGCAGATGAACTTCCACGAGCAGGTCTGGCAGCACGAACTGGTTGCCGACGGCAATGGCGAGGTGCCCGTCGCCCTCGTCAACGATGCGCTCGGCATCGGCTTCGAGGTCGTCACCCGCAAGGACCAGTTCCCCTGCATGTTCGAGTGGCAGAACCTTCAGTCCGGCCAGTATGCGCTCGGGATCGAACCGTCCACGAACCATGTGCTCGGCCATTCGGCTGCCCGCGAGCGAGGCGAACTGATCTGGCTCGAGCATGCCGAGGAGCGCCGCTACGACACGACCTTCCGCATCCTGACGGACACGCATGCGATCGCAGCCAGCGAACAGCGCATCCGCAATCTTGCGGACCAGCCTGCCGAGGATTTTCCGGCGCTGTCCGGCAATCACGTCGCGATCGGGGGGCGCGGATGAACATGCAGCTTTCCCCGGGCAAGGACATGGACGCTGCGGCGTCGATCGCGGGCAAGGTCATCCTCTATACCGGTGCCGCCGGCGGTCTCGGCGTCGAGACGACACTGAGCTTCCTGCGGGCCGGCGCCAAGGTCGTCGCCATCGACAACGACGAGCGCAAGACGCAATCGCTGCGCGATGCTGTGACCAGGGAGGGACTGGCGGGCCTGACGGTGCGCGCCATCGATCTTTCCGATCTTTCCGGCCTGCGCGCCGAGCTCGACCGCGTTGCCGACGAGGTCGGCGGTTTCGACGTCGTCATCAACAACGCCGCCATCTACCCCTCGAAGCCGTTCGAGGACTACAGCATCGAAGACTTCCAGATGGTGCAGCGGGTGAACGTCGATGCGGGCATCGTCTGCGTCCAGGCGGCCCTGCCGCACATGCGCAAGCAGGGCTGGGGCCGCATCGTCAACATTGCCAGCGTCACCTTCTACGGCGGATGGGCGAACCTCTCGCCCTACGTCCAGTCCAAGGGTGCGCTCGTCGGGCTGACGCGCGCCTGGGCACGGGAATTCGGCGCCTACGGCATCACCGTCAATGCGGTCGCGCCCGGCGCCTTTCCGACGGATGCCGAGAAGATCCATCCAGACCCGGAAGGCTACACGCGCTTCGTGCTGGACCACCAGGCCGTCAAGCGGCGCGGCAGTCCGGCCGACATTGCCGCCGCGCTGTCGTTCCTGATTTCCGATGCCGCGGGCTTCATCACCGGTCAGACGCTGAACGTCGACGGCGGCTGGGTCATGCACTGATCGCTTTCTATTGATAAGGATTTGAAAGAAATGGGAATTCTGAGTGGAATTCGCGTCCTCGACTGCTCGATCGCCATGGCCGGGCCGTTTGCCGCGCAAAGACTGGGCGATCTCGGGGCGGACGTTATCAAGGTCGAGCCGGTGACCGGCGAATGGCAGCGGCACGTCTCGGCAGGCGGTGCAGGCGGCAACAAGATCAACGTCTCGTTCCTGTCGCTCAACCGCAACAAGCGATCGCTGGCGGTCGATCTCAAGTCGCCGGATGGCAAGCAGGTCCTGCTCGACCTGGTGAAGACGGCAGACGTCTTCCTGCAGAACTATCGGCCGGGCGTCGCCAAGCGCCTAGGCGTCGACTACGAAACGCTGTCGAAGATCAATCCTCGCCTCGTCTATGTGTCCATGTCCGGCTATGGCGAGGATGGTCCCTATATCGACCGTCCGGGGCAGGATCTCGTGCTGCAGGGCATGTCCGGCGCCATGCTTTCGGCCGGTCGGGCCGACGAGGCGCCGACGGCCGCCGGGCAGTACCTCGTCGATGCGATCACGGCCTACAACGCTTTCGAAGGCGCGCTTGCAGCCCTGTTCCATCGCGAGCGGACGGGCGAGGGGCAGTTGGTACAGGTCAACATGCTGGATGCGATCACCACGATCCAGATGCAGGAACTCTCGGTCTTCACCATCGGCAACAAGCCGCAGACGCGGTCGGCCGAGCCGCATGCGCACGTCTATATCCGCGCGCCCTACGGAGCGTTTGCCACCAGCGACGGCTTCATCATCGTCGCCTTCCCCAAGCTGAAGACGCTTGGCGAAGTGATCGGCGAGGAGAGTTTCCTGACCATGGAGGACGAGGTCGACAGCTGGGCCAGGCGCGACGAGATTTTCGCCAAGACCCGCGAGCGGTTGAAGACGCGGACGTCTGCCGAATGGCTGGAGCGGATGCGCGCAGCCGATATCTGGTGCGGTCCGGTCTACGGCTATGCCGACGTCGTCGAGGATGCCCAGATCAGGCACAACGGCACCTTCGTCGAATACGATCATCCGACCGAGGGCCGCGTCAAGACGCCTGGCTTTCCGATCAAGTTCTCCAAGACGCCGTCGACGATCGACCGCGGCGCGCCGATCGTCGGCCAGCACACGCGCGAGATCCTGAAGGACGCCGGTTACGACGACGGCCGGATCGCAGCGCTCGAGCGGGCGGGTGCGGTGACCGCCGGGGAGCTTTGACATGCAGCGGCTGAAGGCGCTGACGTGGGATCACCCACGCGGCTACAATGCCCTTGCGGCAGCGGCGGCACGACCCGAACTGACGGAGAGCGGCCTTGCGATCGCGTGGGACAGGCAGCCGCTCGAAGGCTTCGAGTCCCATCCGATCGCGGACCTCTGCGACCGCTACGATCTGGTCGTCCTCGACCACCCGCATGTGGGCGAAGCCGTGGCCGGCCATTGCCTCCAGTCCCTGGAGAGCGTGTTCGGCGAAGAGGTGCTGCAGGCGCTGGAGGCCGAAAGCATTGGTCCGTCCTTGCGGAGTTATCGGTTTGCGGGTGTCCATTGGGCTCTGCCGCTCGATGCGGCGACGCAGGTGATGGCGGTGCGGGCCGACCTCTTGGAACGGCAGGTGCCGCTTCTCTGGGAAGACGTGGCGGAGCTTTCGAGGTCCACGGGGAAGGTGGCCCTGTCGCTGGCGGGGCCGCATGCCGCGCTCTCCTTCCTGTCGATTGCAGCCGCGTTCGGCGAGCCGCCAGCGGAAAGCGATCCCGACCTGCTGGTCTCGAAGGATACGGGCCGGCAGGTCTACGACCTGATGTGCGACGTTGCCGCGCGCAGTCCGCCATCGGTGCGCGAGAAAAATCCGATCGGCATCCTCGGCCATATGGCAAACCACGACGACGTCGTCCTTTGCCCGCTGATCTACGGCTACGTGAATTACGCGGCACCTTTGGAGGGCAACGCGATTGCGTTCCACAATGCGCCCCGCCGGATCGCCGGCGGCCGTCCGGGCTCCACGCTGGGGGGCACCGGCATCGGGATATCCAGGCGATGCGAGGTCACGCCCGCGCTGAAACGGCACCTTCTCTGGCTGATGGGGCGAGAGGCGCAGGTCAGCTTCATCCCCGGCCATGACGGCCAGCCGTCGCGCCGCGAGGCCTGGCATAACGCCGGGGTGAACGCACGCTGGGGCAGCTTCTACGAGAACACCGCCGACACGCTGGAGCAGGCCTATGTGCGCCCGCGCCACGACGGCTACATCGCCTTTCAGGGAAAGGCGTCCGCGTTGCTGCGCCACGCCTTCGAAGAGCGGGCGGCGGCCGATCGCGTGCTCGACGACCTGCAGGCTCTCTATGCAAGCCACCGCTCGGCCGGCGGCGAAAGGTAGGAATGACATGACAGACGACGTTCTCTTCACTGTGGATGGCGCGATCGCGACCATCACGCTGAACCGCCCGCAGAAGCTCAATGCGGTGACGCCGGAAATGGCCGATGCGATCGTGGCCGCCGTCGAGGAATGCAACGACAGCGACACGATCCGTTGCGTCATCCTGACGGGTGCGGGCGAGCGGGCCTTCTGCGCCGGCTCCGACATCCGCGAGCTCGACACCTACGAGACGCCCTGGCAGTTCCGCAACCGCCCCGACTATTGCGACGCCTTCCGCGCGCTGCTGAAGCCGACGATCTGCGCGGTCAACGGCTACGCGCTCGGTGGCGGGCTGGAAACGGCGATGTCCTGCGACATCCGCATCGCCTCGGACAATGCGCAGTTCGCCGCACCCGAGATCAAGCTGGGATGGATCGGCGGCGGCGGCATGGCCGCGCACCTGATGCATTCGATCGGCGCCTCGAATGCGGCGCTCATGCTGATGACGGGGGATGCGATCCCGGCCGACAAGGCGCTCGCTTGGGGGCTGGTCAGCGAGATCGTGCCACAAGCCGAACTTCTTCCGCGTGCCCGTGCCATCGCCGACGTCATCGCCTCGCGCGCGCCGATCGCGGCCGAGACGGCGAAGGCCAATCTGAAGGCCGCCGTATCGATGCCGGTCGACAAGGCCATCGAGTACGAGCGCGACCTTCAGACGATCTGCTTTGCGACGGCGGACGCCGCCGAGGGCCGCGCAGCCTTCAAGGAGAAGCGCGCACCCGTCTTCCGGCGGCGGTGACGGCCATGCAGACCGGCGTCGCCTACATCCGCAGCCTCGGCCGTTACCGTGAAGCTTCCGTGCTCGCGATGCTCGCTGCCGTGGCCCTCTACCTTTCCTTTGCCAGCGACTACTTCCTTGAGCCGCGCAACCTTCTCAACGTCGGGCGCCAGGCGTCCGTCGTCGCGATCGTAGCGCTCGGCCAGGCGCTGGTCATCATCGCCCGCGGCATCGACCTCTCGGTCGGCTCGGTGATCGGCCTGTCGGCGGTGGTCGCGGCGGTCCTGATGCGCGATACGGGGAGCGAGACGATCGGGCTCATGGCGGGCCTCCTGACCGGGCTTGCCTGTGGCCTCGTCAACGGCGTCCTCTATACCCGCTTCCGCATCAATCCCTTCATCGCCACGCTCGGCACCTTGTCGATCGCGCGCGGCATTGCCCTTCTGATGACCGGCGGCATTCCCGTGCCGTTCGGCGGCCTTGCCGAATTCGTGGGTGCCGGCCGCATCTTCGACGTTCCCGTATCCTTCCTGCTGATGATCGTGCTCGCCATCGTCGTGCATGTCTTCGCCAGCCGCACCGTCATGGGCCGGGAGATCTATGCGATCGGCGACAATCCGAAGGCCTCGCGCCTCGCCGGCGTGAATCTGCGGGCGATCCGCCTGATCGTCTTTGCCCTCTGCGGCCTGCTTGCGGGTCTCGGCGGGCTGATCCTCGCCGGCAATCTTGCCAGCGCCGATCCCAATCTCGGCATGGGATACGAACTCGACGTCATCGCAGCCGTCATTCTCGGCGGTACGGCGCTCAGCGGCGGCCGCGGCTCGATCCTGGGTGTCGTCATCGGCGCACTGCTGATGGCGCTGCTCAACAATGCCTTCGTGCTCCTCGGCATCTCCGCCTACTGGCAGGTGGTGACGAAGGGGCTGGTGATCATCTTTGCCGTCGGCCTGGACGGGCTCCAGCGTCGTGGCGACGACGACTGACAACAGACAAGTGAAGGAGACGAACATGTTGCTCAAAAAGATCAGAATGATCGCGATGGCGGCGGTTGCCGTAACCGCGGTTGCATTTCCCGCGATCGCCGCAGAGGCCCCGGAAGGCGGCAGCGTGGCCGCGGTGGAAAACACCAAGGGACCGGTCCGCATCGCCTTCCTGTCGTTCCAGAACAATCCGTTCTGGACGCCTGTGACCGAAGGGGCGAAAGCGGCAAACGACTATCTGACGAAGTTCGACGCTACGGTCGATTTCGTCGATCTCGGCGACGAACTTTCGGCAGAGGCCGTCGTCGCCGGCATCGAGGGGGCGCTGGCCAAGAAATATGACGGCATCGTCGTGGTGCCGATCTTCGACGGCACCGCGCGTATCATCAACGAGGCGACGGACGAGGGTGTGCCGGTCTTCAACATCGTCGCCGAGGGCGCCACGGAATCGAAGCGCCTCGCCTTCATCGGCCAGGATGCGATCTCGGCCGGCCAGCAGATCGGCGAGTACATCGCCAAAAAGATGGACGGCAAGGGCAAGCTCGGCGTGATCACCGGTTATTTCGGCGCCACCCAGCATACCCAGCGCATGAACGGCGCGGTCGATTACCTGAAGGCCAAATTCCCCGACATCCAGATCGTCGGCCCGTTCGAGAACAAGGACAAGGCGGAATCGGCCTATTCGCTGGTGCAGGACATGATGACGGCCAATCCGGATCTCTCAATGGTCTATGTGACCGCCGGCGGCCCGTTCGGCGCGGCCAAGGCGGTGAAGGACCTGAACCTCACCGGCAAGGTCGGCGTCGTTGGCTTCGATCATACGCCCGACAACATGCAGTATCTCAAGACCGGCGAGATGGTGGGCCTGCTCGACCAGGCGCCGTACCAGCAGGCGCTCGATTCCAGCGTGATGCTCTACAACTACATCGTCGCCGGCCAGGAGCCGCCCGCCAAGGTCATTCCGGTGACCGGCAAGCTGCTGACGCCCGATGATGCGAAGTGACAACCTGAAGGAGGCAGCCGCATCCGGCGCGGCCGCCTCCGCTTCCTTGCCGCCGCTGATCCGTGCACGGGGCATCGCCAAGAGCTTCTCCGGCAACGCAGTACTCCAGTCGGTCGACCTCGATCTCCACGCCGGCGAGGTGGTCGGGCTGCTGGGCGAAAACGGCGCCGGCAAGTCGACGCTGATGCACATCCTTTCGGGTGGCCTGCAGCCCGACGCCGGCACGGTCGAGATGGACGGAGCGCCCGTGCGCTTCGGTTCCGTCGCCGATGGCATCGAGGCGGGCGTCAGCTTCGTGCACCAGGAATTGTCGGTGGTCGGCGCGCTCAGCGTCGCCGAGAACCTGCACCTTGGCCGGATGTCCCGGAGCCGCACCGGTCTCGTCGATTTCAAGCTGATGGAGGAAGCGTCGCGTGCGCTTCTCGAGCGGGTGGGCGCCGGCCACATCGAGCCGCGCCGCGAGGCGGCGACCTTGCGCGCCGGCGAACAGCAACTCGTCGAGATCGCCAAGGCGGCGGCGCGCAAGCCGCGGCTCCTGATCCTCGACGAGCCGACATCCTCGCTCACGCCGCACGAGGTCGGAGGCTTCTTCTCCTACGTCCGCGAGGCGCGGGCGTCGGGCGTGGCGATCATCTTCATCACGCACCGGCTGGAAGAGGCGATGGCGCTCTGCGACCGGGTCGTCGTGCTGCGCAACGGCGCGATCGTCAGCGAGCGGCGCCCTGCCGAAACCAGCCGGCAGCAGTTGATCACCGACATGACGGGAAAGCCTGCGATCTACGAGCACCGTCCACGAACCGCCAGCGACACGATGGCGCTGTCGCTGAAAGGCGTGTCAGGCGACCGCCTGCTGAGCGGCATCGACCTCGACGTGCGAATGGGGGAGATCTTCGGTCTGTTCGGCCTCGTCGGCGCCGGGCGCACGGAATTGCTGGATCTGATCCATGGCGTCCATCGCCCGACCGCCGGCACGATTTCGCTTTTCGGCGAGAGGCTTTCTCTCAGCGACCCCAGCGAGGCGGTGAGGGCCGGGATCGCGCTTGTGCCGGAGGGGCGCAAGACCGCCGGCATCCTGCCCCAGCATTCCGTGCGCGACAATGCGGCGATCAGCAGCCTGCGGCGCTTTTCCCGCGGCATCTTCTCGGATCGGGGCGGAGATCCGCGCCGCATGGCATCCTATCGCCAGAGCCTCGGCATTCGCATGGCGACGGACACACAGGAAATCTCGACGCTGTCGGGCGGGAACCAGCAGAAGGTGATCTTCGCCCGCGCCCTGATGGCGGAACCGCGCCTGCTGCTGCTCGACGAGCCGACGCATGGCGTCGACGTCGGCGCCAAGGCCGATCTCTACGACATCGTTACGCGCGAGGCGGAGAAGGGGCTGACCGTCGTCATCGCCTCATCCGAAGTGCCGGAGATTCTCGCGCTCTGCGATCGGGTCGCCGTCCTCTCCAAGGGCCGGCTCGCCGGGATCCTCGACCGCGTGGCGATGACGGAAGACACGATACTGACCATGGCATTCAAGGAGCATTGAGACGTGAGCACGCAACAGACCCCTATCGGCGCCGGGACATTCGTCGGGCGCGCCTGGAACCCCGAGGTGGCGGGGCCGAGCGTGGTGGTGGTTCGAGACGGCCACGTCATCGACATCACCTCCAGAGCCGTCCCGACCGTGCGCGACCTGCTCGAGCGCGATGATGCGGCAGCCTATGCGGCGGAGGCCGAGGGCCCCGTGCTTGCGCCCCTGCATGCGCTGCTCTCCGCCGGGATCGGCTCGCTGAGCAAGGACACGCCGCACCTTCTCGCGCCGAACGATCTCCAGGCCGTAAAGGCCTGCGGCGTGACGTTCGCCCGCTCCATGATCGAACGCGTGATCGAGGAGCGCGCGGCAGGCAATCCGGACCTCGCCCAGAAGGTCCGCGAGAAGGTCACCGCCATCATCGGAGACAGCCTGCGCGACCTCAGGGCCGGTTCACCGGCTGCGGAAAAGGTCAAGGACGCGCTCATCGAGGAAGGGATCTGGTCGCAGTATCTGGAGGTCGGCATCGGGCCCGACGCGGAGGTCTTCTCGAAGGCGCAGGTTCTGTCTTCCGTCGGCCATGTCGCCGATGTCGGGCTGCATCCTATCTCTAAGTGGAACAATCCGGAGCCTGAGATCGTGCTCGCGGTCAATTCGCGCGGCGTCGTGCAGGGCGCTACGCTTGGCAACGACGTCAACCTGCGCGACGTGGAGGGTCGCTCGGCCCTCCTTCTCGGCAAGGCCAAGGACAACAACGCCTCCTGCTCGATCGGGCCCTTCATCCGCCTGTTCGATGCCAGCTATAACATCGACGACGTGCGCAATGCCGAGCTTACCTTGCGCGTCGAGGGCGAGGACGGCTTCGTCCTGGATGGCCGCAGTTCGATGAAGGAGATCAGCCGCGATCCGCTCGATCTCGTCGCCCAGACGATCGGCCGCCATCATCAGTATCCGGACGGTTTCATGCTCTTCATGGGGACGCTTTTTGCGCCGACGGAGGACCGGGACGTGCCGGGGCAGGGCTTCACCCACAAGGTCGGTGATATCGTCACGATCGCCAATGACCGGCTCGGGGCGCTGACGAACCGCGTGCGCCTGTCGACCGAGTGCCCTCCCTGGACATTCGGCGTCTCGCACCTGATGCGCAATCTGGCGGTGCGACATCTCATCTGAAGGTGAATGGCGTGCTTCATTGGCCGGCAACGGAACTCTTCGTTTCCAGATCAGCCGACGCAACGTTTCTTAATGCGATGACACACCCATAGATGCCCTGAACGCTACGGTCTTATCCGGATCATCCGCAACTGTCTGCGGATCAAACGGAAGGTCGTTTCATGGGTGGGATATCCCGATCAATCTTGTCGCAGGCGCCTCCGGTTCCGGGGCTTTTGACGGGCGCGCTGCTTCTTTGGCTTGGATTCGTGTCCGCGTCTCGAGCCGAGGAGCAGATGCCGGTTACGGTTATCGTCGCCCGCCAGGGCGCCGTGACGGAGAAGGTCCCCGTGGTCGGCTCGCTCGCCGCAAGGGAAGAGGTACAGGTTCGCCCCCTCATTCAGGGGCGAGCGATCGAGCATATCCTGGTGGAAGTCGGGCAGAAGGTCGACAAGGGCCAGCCGCTCGCGATGCTGGATACGACCGATGCCCGCCTGTTGCTCGACAAGAACTCGGTCAGCATCCTGCGCGCAACGGCGGCGATACAGGTAGAAGAGAGCAGGCTCGATGTCGCGAAGGTGAGCGAGGCCGAAGCCCGCAAGATGCTGGAGCGCAGCAGGGCGCTGCAGCCGAAGGGAGCCGTCTCGCAGCAGGTCCTGGACCAGCACGAGAATGCCCATGCCCGCGCGGTTGCGGAACTGGGGTTGGCACGGCAATCGCTCAGGCTGGCCGAAGCCGACGCGCAACTCATTGCCCGCGAGCGCGACGAGATCGAGGTGACGATCGAGCGCAGCACCGTCAGGGCGCCCGGGGCCGGGCTGGTATTGCGCAGGACGGCCCGCGTCGGCGCCATAACGTCCGACTCGGGCGACCCGCTGTTCGTGCTCGCCGAGGATGCGGCCATCGAATTCGTTGCCCGGGTGACAGAGACGAGCTTCGTGCGGTTGGCCGAGGGCATGCATGCGACCATCACCCTGCCGGGATATGAAGGTCCGCTCGGCGGCATTGTAAGGCTCAACGCGGCCGAGCTCGATCCGGCGACGCGCAGCGGTGAAGTGCGCATCGAACTCGACGACGTGGATGGCCTGAAGCCCGGCGTCTTTGCCCGCGGCAGCATCAATGCCTTGGCGCGGCGCAACATTCTTCTGCCCGGCAGTGCCGTGAAGACCGCCAGCGGTGCGAGCAATGTCTTCGTCGTCAAGGACGGCGTGGTGGACTTGCGCCAGGTGATCGTGGGCGTGCGGCAGGACGGCTTCGTGGAGATTCTCGACGGGCTGCGCGACGGTGAGATGGTCGTTCTGAAATCCGGCGGTTTCCTGAAGGCCGAGGAGAAGGTCCGGCCCGTGATTGCTGCCTCCGACCGTCCCGCGGCGGATCATCTGGCCGCTTCCTTTACGATCGAAAACGTGGAGGCGGCGCGATGAACGGCAATATCTCGGCCTGGGCGATCCGCAACCCGCTCCCGTCCATCCTTCTTTTCGTCGTCCTCACGGTCGTCGGGCTCTACAGCTTCGTGAAGCTGCCGATCACCTACTTCCCGACGATCATCACGTCGGCGGTCAAGGTCACCGTCGAGCAGTCCGGCGCCACGCCGGTGGAACTCGAGACCGAGGTGACGCGGCTGGTCGAGAACGCCATCGCCTCGCTACCGGCGATCAAGGAGCTTTCGTCGACGATCGGCGAAGGCCGGTCGGTGACCACCGTCGAATTCGAACTCGGCCTTGTCTCTCCCGACCGGGCAATGGCCGACGTACGCGATGCCGTAGCCCGGATCCGGGGCGACCTTCCGGGCACCATCGACGAGCCGGTGATCGAGCGGATCGAGGAAGAGGCGCAATCCGTCGTCACCTATGCGGTTTCCAGCCAGGACATGACGGTGGCGGAGCTCTCCTGGTTCGTCGACGACACCGTGACCCGCGACCTGCAGGGCCTGTCCGGCGTCGGACGTGTCGAACGGATCGGCGGCGCAGAGCGGGAAATCCATGTCGAACTTGATGCCGACCGGCTGCAGGCGCTCTCGCTTTCCGTCAGTTCGATCAACGAGACGATCGTGGAGAGCCAGCTCGACCGGTCCGGCGGGCGCGGCGACATGGAGGGTAGCGAGCAGGTCTTGACGACCACGGGGGCCGCAAAAACGGTGGCGGATCTTGCCGAAGAGCGCCTTTCGCTCTCGGGCGAAAATTCCGTGCGGCTGGCGGACGTCGCCGCGGTCCGCGATACCGTCGCCGAGCCTCGCGCCTTTGCGAGCCTGAACGGCGCCGATATCGTCGGCTTTGCCATCTACCGCTCGCAGGGGGCAAGCGACGTGGCCGTGGCCGCCGCGGTCGCCGGATCCGTGGAGAAACTGGGCACGGCCCATCCCGATCTGCGGTTCGGTCTCGTCAACGACAATGTCTCCTATACGGCCGGAAACTACCATTCGGCGATGAACACGCTGCTGGAAGGAGCGGCACTCTCGATCGTCGTCGTCTTCCTGTTCCTGCGCGACTGGCGCGCGACGCTGGTTGCAGCGGTGGCGCTGCCGCTGTCTATCATTCCGACCTTCTTCGCGCTCGATTTGCTGGGCTTTTCCCTCAACATCCTCAGCCTTCTGGCGATCACGCTGGTGACGGGCATTCTGGTCGACGATGCGATCGTCGAGATTGAAAATGTCGTGCGCCACCGCAACATGGGCAAGTCCGCCTATCGCGCGGCGCTCGACGCGTCCGACGAGATCGGACTTGCCGTCATCGCGATTTCAGCAACCATTATCGCGGTCTTCGCGCCGGTCGGGCTGATGAGCGGTGTCGTAGGCCTTTACTTTCGCGAGTTCGGCCTGACGGTGGCCATCGCGGTGTTCTTCTCGTTGCTGGTGGCGCGCCTGATCACGCCCATCATGGCGGCCTATGTCATGACCGGCGCTCCGCCGTCGGAGGAACACAAGGGGCGGCTGTCAGTCGCCTACGAAGCCATGCTGCGCCTGACATTGCGCTGGAAATGGGCGACGGTAGCATCCGCGGTCGGGCTCTTCGGCCTGTCGATTGTCTCGCTGATGTCGGTGCCGACCACCTTCCTGCCGGAAGAGGACACCGGACGCCTGACCCTCACCGTCGAACTGCCGCCCGGCGCCACGCTCGATGAAACCCGCAAGGTAACGGACGGGATCTCGGCGGAAGTCGGAAGGCTCGGCGAAGTCGAAGGTGTATTGGTGCGGGCGGGATCGAGCATGGTCGGCCAGCAGGATGTACGTTATGCCGTCGTCTCGATCGAGCTCAAGCACAAGACGGAGCGCGATCGGTCTTCCTTTGCCATCGAGGCGGAGCTGGAAAAGACGCTCGCCGGAATTCCTGATGTCCGGCTGCGTTTTCTCAACGATCGTGGTGGCCGCGATCTATCCTTTTCCGTGCTGGGCAGCGATGGCGACGCCGTCCAGCAGGCGACCGATCGGATCCTGCGCGAGATGGCCGCGGAGGGGAGTTTCATCGGCCCGGCGAGCGACAACGTCGCCATGCGCCCGGAACTGAAGGTGACCGTGGACGCCGACAAGGCGGCGACGCTGGGCGTATCGACCGCGGCGATCGCCAGCACGATGCGCATCTCGACGATCGGTGACGTGGATTCGAGGCTCGCCAACTTCGTCGAAGGCTCACGCCAGATCCCGATCCGGGTCGTGCTCGACCGTGCCGCCCGCAGCCGCCTGCCAATCTTCGAAACCCTCAGCGTACCGACCGCGGCGGGAGGACAGGTGCCACTGTCGGCCGTGGCTGCGAGCAGCTTCGACGAGACGGTCGCCTCGATCGATCGCTTCGATCGGCAGCGCCGGATAGAAATCAGCGCGGATATGGCCGCCGGCCTCACCTCGGGGCAGGGGCTGGAGCGTCTGTTCCGGCTCGACAGCGTCAGGAACCTGCCGGAGGGCGTGCGTGTTCAGGCCACCGGCGATTCCGATACGGAAGGCGAGATCTTCGAAAGCTTCGCCGTCGCCATGGGGGCGGGCATCATGCTCGTGCTCATCGTCCTGATCCTGTTGTTCAAGAGCATGCTTTCGCCATGGACGATCCTGGCCTCCCTGCCGCTTTCGATCGGTGGCGTCGCGGCGGCCCTTCTCGTGAGCGGGCAGACGATCTCGCTGCCCGTCGTCATCGGCATCCTGATGTTGATGGGCATCGTCACGAAGAACGCCATCATGCTGGTCGATTTCGCCATCGAGCGGGAGGCGCATGGTCTTTCCCGTCCGGAGGCAGTCGTCGAGGCCTGCCTGGAGCGAGTGCGGCCGATCGTGATGACCACGCTCGCCATGGTCGGCGGCATGTTGCCATCTGCCTTCGGGGTGGGTGACGGCGGCGAGTTCCGGGCTCCGATGGCGATCGCGGTGATCGGCGGCTTGCTGGTCTCCACCGTTCTGTCGCTGATCGTGATCCCCTCCTTCCATCTCATCCTGTCGGGCATCGGTGATCGCTTGAACCTGGTCTTCCGGCCTCTCCTCCAGTCGGCCGAAGCGGGTCCCGGTGGGATCCGACAATAGCGCGTCCATGCCCCGAACGGCGCGCAAGGACGGGGCCGGTCAGACCGCCGACCGGCCTCGTCATCTTTCTCAGCAGCTCTTAACAGACGGCAACATATCGTTAAGCCGAAGCCGCACCCGGCGTGGAAAAACCACTGAGTTTCTTTCCTCACGAGGCTTCGAAAGCATCATGAACGATATCCGGGTTCCCTTCCTGCAGATCTACCGCATCAACGCGCTTCGGGCGCTTGGCGCCGCCGCCTTCTGCCTGCTCGCCATCACCTCGGCGCCGCCGTCGCCTCCCTTGGCCGACTTCGTCCTTAAGGCCATGGGGACACTCGCGATCTTCATCGCCATTGCCGGGCGCGGCTGGTCGCTGTTCTATATCGGCGGGCGCAAGAACGCCGAGCTGGTGACGACCGGCCCTTATTCGGTCACCCGCAATCCGCTCTATTTATTCAGCCTGATCGGTATCCTGGGCGTGGGCGCGCAGACCGGCAGCCTGCTATCGATGATGTTGCTGGTCATAGCCGCCTATCTCGCCTTCGACATGGCGATGCGCGGCGAGGAAGCCTACCTCGGCAGCCGTTACGGCAGAGGCTTCGACAAGTACAAGGAGGCGGTGCCGCGTCTCTGGCCGGATTTTTCGCTGTGGCGGGAATGCGAAGACGTGCCGCTTCGCTCCGCGCGGGCGATCGGCAGCCTCAGGGACGGGATCGTCTTTCTCGGTGCCTGGATCACTGTCGAACTCATCAGGCTTGGGCAGGCAGCCGGCCTCCTGCCGGTTGTCTGGATCCTGCCGATCTGACGCCTGTGGCCTCATGGCCTTCCCAAGCCTCGCAACAAATCTTAATAAAGCGAAACATCTGCGATCCGGGCAGCGTGCGACATGCGTGCTTTCAAGCGCGTCGCGATCCTTCGGGTTCGCTTCACGCGCCTTAAGTTTTTGTATTTTCGCATGTCGTTGCCGCAAAACCTCTGCAGACTCTTGCGCGACATGCTCCAGCGAGGAAGTCCGCAGTGCAACCGAACTCCGCCAATGCGAAAATCCTGATCGTCGAGGACGATCCCGAAATCGGCAAGCTGCTGGCGCTTGCGGTCCACGAAAACGGCATGATCCCGACCGTAGCCGAAGACGGGCAGGTGATGAACGCCCTGCTGCGGAACAATGAATTCGATCTGATCATTCTGGATGTGATGCTGCCTGGCGAAGACGGCCTGAGCATCTGCCGGCGCATCCGCTCGGAGAAGACCACGCCGATCATCCTCCTGACCGCCCTCGGCGAGGAGGTTGATCGCATCGTCGGGCTGGAAGTCGGCGCCGACGACTACGTCACCAAGCCGTTCAGCCCGCGCGAGGTCGTGGCCCGCATCCGCAGCCTGCTCAGGCGCGCATCCTATGGCCTGGCGAATGCGACGGTGCAGCGCAAACTGCGTTTCGAAGGCTGGCAGATCGATCCGCTGCGGAGGCAACTCCACGATCCGAGCAACGCCCGAATTGCCGTGACGACGACGGAATTCGACCTGCTGCTTGCCTTCTGCCGCAATCCCGGCCGCGTCATCACCCGCGAGGAGCTTCTGTCGCTCACTCATACGGGTCTCGCAGGTCCGATCGAGCGCAGCGTCGACGTGCACATCAGCCGTCTGCGCCAGAAGATCGAGGCCGACCCCAAGAACCCGGTCCTGCTGCAGACGGTCAGGCTCGGCGGCTACATGTTTACCGCCAGCGTCGAGCAGGCCTGATCTTTCCAACAAAAAAGCCGGGCGATGACCCGGCCTTTTGCTCCTATGTCTGCTGGCTCAGAACTTGTAGCCGACGAACAGCGACGTCGAAGGCTGCAACTTTTCCTCCACGATCGGGCTGTCGGCCGCGTCTCCGGTCAGGATGCCGAGGCTCGCTTCGCCGCGCACCATCCAGTTCTCGCTCAGCAGGTAGGTTGCCGATGCCGAGACATTGACGCGCTTCAGGCCGGCTTCCGCCTTGTATTCGGAGAGACCGGATCGGGCCGCCTGTTCGGCATCGACGCCGAAATAGGCTTCCATGTGCTTGTCGTTGGCGACCACCGCCTCGGCACCGGCGCCGAGGATCAGCTGTTCGGTGACGGGCGCCTGATATTCGGCGCCGAAGGTGCCGATCAGGCTCTCGCTGCCGTCGATCGTCTGGTCGACGCTGGCATAGAGTTCGAGACCGTTCCAGTTATAGGACGCCTTGGCGCCGACGGTTGCAGCGAAGTCGATATCGCCCAATCCATTGAGGCGGTCTGCATCATCCTCGTCGCGCCCACCTTCGTAACCGACCTTGGCCGCCAGCGCGAAACCGTCGTGTCGAAAGGGGGTGATCGTCACCCCTGTCGGGTCGATCTCCAGCCATTCGCCATAGGTGAAGATCACGACCGGTATGGGCTGCACCTTGAACTCGTCGCCGCCTTCATATTCCGGCTCATAGATTGCGCCGGCGCCAAGGATCAGGTTCCAGTTCCGCTTGGGCTCCTCGCCGTTGAACCGTTCCTGGTCGAAAGGCTCCGGGGACTGTCCCGACAGGCTCGCATCGGCGGCAAGCGTGTTCGAGCCCGTGCCGGCCAGCGCGAGCGTGACGTATAAGGCGCTTGCTGGAAGTCGCCGGTCGGTCCGTTGGATTAAAGACATGAGTGCTCCAGTGATTTGACACGGGCGTCGCCGGTAGGAGGCGGGCCGTGTTTGCAACGCATCCGTCCTGTCACGAACGGCACCGGCACGGCATGTCTTTGTGTTGCGCTTTGTTGCGGGTCGCCTTCCGCGGTCGTTTCGGCTGGAGATTCCGCAGGGTCGACACAAAACTTAATGTCCAATTTTGCGCAACGTCTCTATCTTGCGTGATGGCCACCTTGTGGCCATCGTCGTTTGCCAGCTCGTTTCATGCAGGGGGGCGAGAGCCCAGGGAGGCGCTTTGGGGTTTCGGGTATCCCGGTTGATCTCGACCATTCACGGCCAGATTACCGCAGTCATTTTCGCCTGCCTGGTCATCGCCTTCATCATCGGTTCGACGCTGGAAAGCTGGGTGAGCGACGACTACAGCACACCCGACCTGGAGGGCATGTCCAGCCGTGTCTCGACGATCGCTTCCGTCCTTGCGACCGCAACGCCTGCGGAGAGAAGTACGGTCCTGGCGGCTGCCAATCGCGGCGCCTACCGTCTCGTCTTGCGCCCGTCCTCCTATTCCGAGCGTTTCACCACATCGTCGCCGGACGAACCGTTCATCCAGGTTGCGATTGATCGGCTCCTTCCTCCGGAAGACCGCCCGGTCCCGGTCGGAGGATGGAGAACCTTCGTCGATGGCAAGCGCGTCCTCGCCGCGAAGGTCGATGACGACACGCTCCTGGTCATGGAGCTGCTACCGGAGAGCTTTCTGCGCAACGACGCGCTGAGATTCGGCTCGAACTACCTGGTGGCGACGGTCACGCTTGTCATCCTGTTTTCCGTCTTCGCCGTCTGGGCAATAACGCGGCCGCTGCGCGGCATCGCATCAGCGGCGATGAAGGCCGACATCTCGGTCGGACCGGCCCTCTTCGAGGAGCGCGGCAGCGTCGAGATCGTGGCGCTTGCGCGGGCGCTGAACGGCATGCAGCGCCGCATCTCGACCATGGTCGAATCCCGCACCCGGATGCTGCGCGGCATCAGCCATGACTTGCGGACGCCACTGACGCGCTTGCGGCTTCGGGCCGAGCGTGTCGGCGAAGAAGACGTCCGCGATGCCTTGCTGACGGATATCGAGCGGATCGACCACCTGCTCAAGGAGAGCCTCAGCTATCTTCGTGACAATCATCAGCGCGAAGCGCGGCAGCGCGTCGACCTGGCCTCGGTCCTGCAGACGGTCTGCGACGAGTTTGCCGACATGGGGCATGATGTGCGCTATCGCGGGCCGGCGCGCATGGTCACGAGCTTCAAGCCGCTGGCGCTGACGCGGGCCGTGACCAATCTGTGCGAAAACGCGGTGAAGTTCGGCACCCATGTCGAGGTCGAGCTCCGCATTGGCGACGGCATGACGATCATCGATGTCATGGACGACGGACCCGGTATACCCGAGGAGTATCGAAGCCGTGTTCTCGAGCCCTTCTTCAAGGTCGATGCGGCGCGCGGAGGCGCGGATGCCGGCTTTGGCCTGGGCCTCTCGATCGTCGCCGAAATCATCCAGGCGCATAACGGAAAGCTGGCGTTTCTCGATAGCAGTCTCGGGGGACTGACCGTCAGGTTGGAAATGCCTTTCTAGCTCGAGCGATGGTTGAAGTTTTCGATGAAGGCGTAACCCCCGACGCTCAGCCGGTGTTCTCGACGATCGGCGGAATCTGCACGACGGTTGGGCCGGTTGCGCCGGATTCGATAATGTCGAACACCGCCTCCAGCATTTTGGGTACGTCCTGGCGGACCATCTCGATATGGTCGCCGAGCATGGCGACGAAGGGATCCCAGTCGAAGCATCCGAGCTGGGGCACACGGTCGGCGTAGCGGCCGGAACGGCGGATCCAGCGCATCACGCCTTCCAGCGAAATCGTCGAGTTGACGAACATGCCGCGCGGCAGGTCGCTTGTCTGTTCGGCCAGTTGCTTCATGGCATTTTCGGCCTTTTCGGGGGCGTAGCCGCAGGTGAGCACAAGTGTCTCGTCGATGGCGACACCCGCCTCGGCATGGGCATCACGAAACCCCCGCACGCGTTCCAGCGTGTTGTGATCCGTGCCGCGACCGCCGACGAAGAGGAGGGGGGTCTTCTGGCCGTACTCCTTCTCGCAATTGGCGAGGACGCGGCGTGTCAGCTCCAGTGCGCCGCCATAGTTGTCGGAGATGACGGAGGGAGCGCGGGCGCCGGGCAGGTCGAGATTGATGGTTCTGACACCGGCGGCGGCGCAAAGCGCCATGACGCGGTCCGGATCGGTGGCGCCGGTCGCGATCAGGCAATCGACCTGATAGGACAGCATGGCGCGCGCCGCTTCCAGCTCAAGCGCCGGATCGCGCCTCGTGCAGGTGATGATCGGAAAGAGGCCGCGCTCGCGCGCCAGCGTCTCGAACTGTTCGACGATCGAGCCGAAATAGCGGTTGTCGTACTTCGGAACGATCATGCCGATGATCTTCGAGCGGTCCCGGCGCAGCACGCTCGCCTGCATGTTGAGCGCATAGCCCTGTTCCTCGGCGAGCTTGGTGATCTTTTCGGCGAGCCTTGCGCTGATGCGGCGCTTCTTCCAGTTGCCGTTCAACACGGCGCTGACGGCGCTGGCAGAGGTGCCCGCCAGCTCCGCCAGATCGTAGATGGTCGTCCTTTTCGTCTGCGTCGTCCGGTTCACATTTCATCTCCGTTTCGCGGTCACCTTGACACCAATGGGGATTGGTGGCAATTCTTGCTTCATCGATTGAGCACACGTGCTCAATCGATGAAGTCGCCTAAACAGCAAGGCCGACCCAAGGGAGGAGTCAGACGGAACACCGACGAGTCGGGCGTCGTGGCGCAAGCCGCGACGAGGCCCGCCTGCGCGCCGATCGGAGCGCGGGGAGCTGTCGAGACCGTCGCCTTTGGAGGCTTGAGGTCGCCGGCGAACACGAACTGAAAATCAACCGTGGAGGAACCCAATGAAGACGCTTTCCCATCTGCTCGCATCGACCGGCATCGTCCTGTCGCTCGGCAGCGCCGCCTTTGCCCAGGAAAATGCGACCGTCGCCTTCCTGATGCCCGACCAGGCTTCGACCCGTTACGAGCAGCACGACTATCCTGGCTTCAAGGCCGAGATGGAAAAGCTTTGCCCGAGCTGTACGGTGATCTACCAGAACGCCAATGCGGACGTCGCCCTCCAGCAGCAGCAGTTCAACTCGGTGATCGCGCAGGGTGCCAAGGTCATCGTGCTCGACCCGGTTGATTCCGCCGCGGCCGCCGCCCTCGTCGAGATCGCCCAGTCGCAGGACGTCAAGGTCATTGCCTATGACCGCCCGATCCCGGACAAGCCGGCCGACTACTACGTCTCCTTCGACAACCAGGGCATCGGCCAGGCCATCGCGCAGTCGCTCGTCGACCACCTGAAGGCCAAGGGCGTTCCCGACGGTGCCGGCGTGCTGCAGATCAACGGCTCGCCGACCGATGCGGCCGCCGGCCTCATCCGCGACGGCATCGACTCCGCGCTCGACGCCTCGCCCTACAAGACGCTCGCCGAATTCGACACGCCGGATTGGGCGCCGCCGAAGGCACAGGAATGGGCCGCCGGCCAGATCACCCGCTTCGGCGACGACATCAAGGGTATCGTCGCGGCGAACGACGGCACGGGCGGTGGCGCGATCGCAGCGCTGAAGGCCGCCGGCGTCAAGGAAATGCCGCCGGTCACCGGCAACGACGCGACGATCGCTGCGCTCCAGCTCATCATCTCGGGCGACCAGTACAACACGATCTCGAAGCCCTCCGAAATCGTGGCGGCCGCTGCGGCAAACGTCGCCGTCAAGCTTTTGAAGGGCGAAACGCCGGAAGCGACCCAGAAGCTCTACGAGACGCCCTCGCAGCTTTTCGTGCCGGCAGTGGTGACGGCAGAGAACATCAAGGCTGAGATCTTCGACAAGGGCATCAACAAGCCGGAGGAGATCTGCACCGGCGAGTATGTTGAAGGTTGCCGCAAACTCGGCATCATCCAGTAGACGTTGCCCATCGTGTCCGGCCGCATCATGCGGCCGGACATCTCGATCCGTCGAAAAGGACAGTCCAAAGGTTCCAGGGGCCATGACAGCCACGCTTCAAAACATCCCCGCCAAGGGGGAAACGGTGCTGCGCCTTAGCGGCATATCCAAGAATTTCGGGGCCGTGTCCGCATTGACGGATATCGATCTGGACGTGAAGGCCGGCGAAGTCGTCGCCCTCGTCGGCGACAACGGCGCCGGCAAGTCGACGCTGGTCAAGGTGCTCGCCGGGGTGCATCAGGCATCCTCCGGCACGATCGAATTCTGCGGCCAGCAGGTGACGCTCGACAGCCCCGCCAAGGCGCTCGACCTTGGCATTGCCACCGTCTTCCAGGATCTCGCGCTCTGCGAAAACCTCGACGTCGTGGCGAACCTGTTCCTGGGCCATGAAATGTCGCCCTGGGCGCTGGACGAAGTCGCAATGGAAGTCCGCGCCTGGACGCTCCTGCGCGAACTCGCGGCGCGCATTCCCTCCGTCCGCGAGCCGATCGCTTCGCTCTCCGGTGGCCAGCGGCAGACCGTCGCCATCGCGCGCTCGTTGCTGCTCAATCCCAGGCTCATCATGCTGGACGAGCCGACGGCGGCCCTCGGCGTCGCGCAGACGGCCGAGGTGCTGAACCTCATCGAGCGCGTGCGCGACCGCGGTCTCGGCGTCATCATCATCAGCCACAACATGGAAGACGTGCGCGCCGTTGCCGACCGTGTCGTCGTGCTCCGGCTCGGACGCAACAACGGCATCTTCACGCCGGACGCCTCCAGCCAGGAGCTCGTCTCCGCCATCACGGGTGCGACGGACAACTCCGTCTCGCGCCGCCTCGACCGCAAGGCAGGCCACGTCCAGGAAAGCACCGGGGGAGCCGCATGAGCCAGAACCCTTCCAATAACGCCCAGCCGACGCTGGATCGCAGCGACGAGCGCGTGCGCCATGACGACAGCCTTGCCGCGATGGCGAAGGGCTTCGTCGACCGCGTGCGCTCCGGCGACCTCGGCATGCTGCCGGTCGCCGTCGGCCTCGTCGTCATCTCCATTGTATTCTCGGCGCTCAACCCCATCTTCCTCGCGCCCAACAACCTGGTGAACCTGCTGTTCGATTGCGCCACGGTCGGCGTCATCTCGCTCGGCATCGTCTGCGTGCTGGTGCTCGGCGAAATCGATCTCTCCGTCGGCTCGATGAGCGGGCTTGCCTCGGCCATGGTGGGCGTCATCTGGGTCAACATGGGCTGGCCGGTCGCAGGCGCCATCATCGCAGCGCTGGTGGTCGGCGCGGGCGTCGGGCTGCTGTACGCCACGCTCTACAACCGCCTCGGCATGCCGAGCTTCGTCGCAACGCTCGCCGGCCTGCTCGCCCTGCTCGGGCTGCAGCTCTACATCCTCGGGCCGACCGGGTCGATCAACCTGCCCTATGCCTCGCCGCTGGTGCGCTTCGGCCAGATCCTGATCATGCCCGACTGGCTATCCTACGCGCTGGCGCTCGTGCCGGGTCTCGTCATGATCGGCAGGGGATTGCGCACCCGGAGCCAGCGTCTTTCGGCAAACCTTTCCGCCCAGCCGATGCGGGCGCTGATCCTCAAGGCCGTCGTGCTGACGGTCGCGCTGGAAGCCGCCGTCTTCTATCTCAATCTCGGTCGCGGCATTCCCTGGATGTTCGCGCTGTTCGTCGCGCTTGCGGTGATCCTCAACTACGCGCTGACGCGCACCAAGTGGGGCCGCTCCATGTTCGCCGTCGGCGGCAACAAGGAGGCAGCGCGCCGCTCCGGCATCAATGTCCGCCGCATCTACATGAGCGCCTTCATGCTGTGCTCGACGCTTGCGGCGCTTGGCGGCATCCTCTCGGCCTCGCGCCTTGCCTCGTCCAGCCAGCAGGCCGGCACGGGCGACGTCAACCTCAACGCGATCGCGGCTGCGGTCATCGGCGGCACCAGCCTCTTCGGCGGACGCGGCAGCGCCTATTCGGCCCTGCTCGGCATCATCGTCATCCAGGCGATCTCGAACGGCCTGACGCTGCTCAACCTCTCGTCCTCGCTGCGCTACATGATCACCGGCGGCGTCCTCGCCATCGCGGTTATCGTCGATTCGCTTGCCCGTCGCTCCCGTGTCAGCCACGGCCGCGCCTAACAATACTGGAATGGAGTTTTAGATCATGGCTGACCTCATGAAGGGCAAGATTGCCGCCATCACCGGTGCCGCATCCGGTATCGGCCTCGAATGCGCCCGGACCCTCCTTGCCGAAGGTGCGAAGGTGGTGCTCGTCGACCGCGCGCAGGACAAGCTGGAACAGCTCTGCAAGGAGCTGGGGCCCAATGCCCTGCCGCTCGTCGTCGACCTGCTGAAGCCATCCGATGTTTCCGGCATGCTGCCGCGCATCCTCGAGATCGCCGGAGGGCTGGACGTCTTTCACGCCAATGCCGGCGCCTATATCGGCGGGCCGGTGGCGGAGGGCGATCCGGATGCCTGGGATCGCATGCTGAACCTCAACATCAACGCGGCGTTCCGCTCGGTCCATGCGGTCCTGCCCTACATGATCGAGAAGAAGAGGGGCGACATCCTGTTCACCAGCTCGATCGCCGGCGTCGTTCCCGTCGTCTGGGAACCGATCTACACGGCCTCGAAATTCGCGGTGCAGGCCTTCGTGCACTCGACGCGTCGCCAGGTGGCGCAACATGGCGTGCGCGTCGGCGCGGTCCTGCCGGGGCCGGTCGTGACGGCGCTGCTCGACGACTGGCCGAAGGAGAAGATGGACGAGGCGCTGGCCAACGGCAGCCTGATGCAGCCGAAGGAGGTTGCCGATGCCGTGCTCTTCATGCTGACGCGGCCGCGCAACGTCACCGTCCGTGACCTCGTGATCCTGCCGAACAGCGTCGACCTCTGAAGCGAAAACCGCGGGTGGCATGACGCCGCCCGCCAGCACCAATCCTGATTGCAGGCGGTAGAACCATGACCACCCCTTCCTCCGCACGTCCCGCGGGCGGCGAACGCTACCTGATCGGCGTCGATGTCGGCACCGGTAGCGCCAGAGCCGGCCTCTTCGACCTCACCGGCCGCATGCTCGCCTCCGGCAAGCGCGACATTTCCGTGTTTCGCGAGCCGGGCGCAATGGTCGAGCAGTCGAGTACGGAAATCTGGACCGCCGTTTGTGCTTCGGTGCGCGAGGCCGTCGAGAAGGCAGGCGTTTCGCCCGAGAAGATCACCGGCATCGGCTTCGACGCTACCTGCTCTTTGGTCGTGCTCGGCGAGGATGGCGCGTCGCTGCCCGTCGGGCCATCCGAGGATCCGCAGCGCGACATCATCGTCTGGATGGACCACCGCGCGGTAGATCAGGTGGAGCGCATCAACGCGCTGGGGCATGAGGTGCTGCGCTATGTCGGCGGCCGCATATCTCCGGAGATGGAGACGCCCAAGCTTCTGTGGCTCAAGGAAAGCCGTCCGCAGGTCTTCGACGCGGCATGGCAGTTCTTCGATCTCGCAGATTTCCTGACCTGGCGGGCGACCGGCGATCTTGCGCGCTCCACCTGCACGGTCACCTGCAAATGGACCTATCTGGCGCACGAGAAGCGCTGGGATCCGAGCTATTTCCACGAGATCGGCCTCGGCACTCTGGCGGACGAGGATTTTGCCCGCATCGGCCAGCGCGTTGTCGAGCCCGGCACGCCGCTCGGCAGCGGTCTGATAGCGCGCGCGGCGTCCGACCTCGGCCTTGTCGTCGGCACGCCGGTCGCAGCCGGCATGATCGATGCCCATGCCGGCGGGATCGGCACGGTGGGCGTAGATGGATCGCCGGAAAGCAATCTCGGTTATGTCTTCGGCACATCCTCCTGCACGATGACCTCGACCCGCGAACCGGTGTTCGTGCCCGGCGTCTGGGGTCCGTATTTTTCGGCCATGGTGCCGGGCATGTGGCTCAACGAGGGCGGTCAGTCGGCGGCGGGTGCCGCCATCGATCAGCTTCTGTCGTTCCATCCCGCTGCCGGCGAGGCGGCGGCGTTGGCGAAGGAGCGTGGCCTGTCCCTGCCGGTGCTGCTGGCGGACCTGGCTGCGGAGAAGGCGAAGACGCTCTCCGGCGTGGCAAGGCTCGCGGATGGCCTGCATGTCGTTCCGGAATTCCTCGGCAACCGCGCGCCCTTTGCCGATCCGCATGCCCGCGCGGCCATCGTCGGCCTCGGCATGGAGCGTGATCTCGACAATCTCGTTGCGCTCTACATTGCCGGCCTCTGCGGCATCGGCTACGGCCTGCGCCAGATCATCGAAACGCAGGCGGCGGCCGGCGCGCCGATCGACAAGATCGTCATCAGCGGTGGCGCCGGCCAGCTTGATCTGGTGCGGCAGCTTCTCGCCGATGCAACGGGCAAGCAACTCATGGCAACGAAGGCGGAGGAACCCGTCCTGCTCGGCGCCGCCATTCTCGGCAGCGTCGCCGCCGGTGCCTTCCCGGATGTCGGCTCGGCGATGGCGGCCCTTTCGGCGACCGATCGCACTTACCAGCCGGCCGGCGGTGCAACGGCCGCCCTCCATGCCAAGCGATATGATGCCTTCACAAGGCTTCAGGCACTGGCTCGCGAAATCCGCTAGCGGGGAAAGGGGCTCAGGTCCTCGCAGACGCGGTTTCTTCCGCCAGGGCATCCATGATCGACAGGAATTTCTTCTGCAGGTCGGTGGGCAACCAGTCGGAACGGGTGATCGTGCCCAGGATGCGCGTCGGGCTGGGGAGCGGGAAGGGGACGACCGCCAGAAGTCCGAGCTGATCCTCGAACACGATCTGATCGCGGGAAAGAAGGGTCAGCCGGTCGCCGGAGATCAGGAGATCGCGGGTCAGCGCCATCGAGCTCGTCTCGACGACGGTCGAAGGCGGTATCGCAAAACTCTGGAAAAGCGAATCGACCGCGACGCGTCTCGGCGTGTCCTGGCGAGGCAGTATCCACTCGTACTTGACCAGATCATCCTCCCGGACCTGCTTCAGGCCGCAGAGGGGATGATCCTTCCGGGCAACGAGGCAGTAGGGGTCCGGAAACAACGGGCTTTCGCACACGTCCCCGGTCAGCGGGTTTGGTCGCAGGGTGCCGATGATGATATCGATCATGCCCGTCTGCAGCCAGTTGAGCAGTGCCTCGAAGGGACTTTCGACGATCCTCGCCTTCATCCTGGGAAATTCGCGGGATAACTGGCCCAGGGCCTGCGAAACCAGCAACGATGCGCCGAGCGGGAGAATTCCGATGACGATCGTGCCATGGCTCTCGCCCTTGATCGCGGCGAGTTCCTCCATTCCGTATTGAACCTCTTTCATCGCCAGCCGCAGTTCGCGGGCGAGTTCGTGTCCTGCCCGCGTCGTCGCCTTGCCGCGTGGCGTTCGCGAAAACAGCGTCCGCCGCAGGATCGTTTCGATATCGCGTGCATGCCTGTTCAGCGCCGGCTGGGAAATGCCGAGTGCGGTCGCCGCTGCGGAATAGGAGCCGTGCTCGTCGATCGCGAGCAGCGCGGAGATCTGCACGGAGGTGACGTTGCCCGGCATCGGCTCGCCGGTTCCCCTGGCTGCCCGGTTGATCTCGGCGGCATTGACCAGGGCCAGTTCGATGCGTCTCAGCGCGCGGGCAACGCGAATGCGGAACGTCTCGCCTTCGCGGGTGAGGAAGCTGCCGTTCGCGCGACGATGGAAGAGCGTCGTGCCGAGCGTCGCTTCGAGGTGGGCGATCGACTGGCTGACCGCCGATTGGGAGAGGTTCAGCCGGTCTGCGGCACGGCTGATGCCTTGATGCTCCGCAGCCGCTCCGAAGGCGCGCAACTGGCGAATATTTGGTTCCGACGAGGGCATCGCTCAAATCCTGGGTGTAACCAAAACTTATAACTGTGGTCGACCATTTAATTTTGCAAGCCCACCTTTTTCGTCCACATTTCCCGACGAGGAGCGGCAGCCTGGCTGCGCAAATCGCCGTTCGTGGGCTTTGAGGAGGGCCACAATGGCGGGTTGAGAGATCATCCTAGGATCGAATGAAAAATGGAGGCACATGCCTCCGGTCAAATTATCTATCGGGAGGAACGATATGAAAACTGATGGCCTGAACATCTCGCGCAGAAATATCTTGCGTCTCGGCGGCGGCATCATGGCGCTGGCAACGGCCGCGCCTTTTTCGGAGCTGATGGCCGCGCAGGCGAAGCTTCCCGACCTGCCCTATACGGTCAATATCGTCAACACGAGTTCCAACGCCACCCTGGTCCAGCAGGCATTGCTCGATCAACTCGGTTACCTCCAGGAATTCAACGTAAACACGACGACGACGAATGTGGGGGACGGCACGAAGCTGATGGGCAGCCTGATCAGCACGCAGAGCGACATCTGCCTCCTGTCCGGTTTTTCACAGGTCCTGCCGGCCATCGAAAAAGGCGCGGAGCTCAAGATCGTTGCCGCTGCCAACCAGCTCATTGCGCAGGCGCTCTACAGCAGCAATCCCGAGATCAAGACGGTGGCGGACCTGAAAGGCAAGACGATCGGGACCGGGGCGCTTGGCGCGCTGCTGCACCAGATGGTTGTGGCCCTCTTGCGCAAGCATGGCGTCGATCCGACCGAGGTGCAGTTCGTCAACATCGGCAGCAGTGCTGCGGTCTTCAAGTCGGTGGTGGCCGGCAAGGTGGATGCGGGTCCTGCCATGACGGACGTCTACGACCAGCAGGAGAAATACGGCGTGCATGCGGTCGCCGATTTCTGGTCGGACCTTCCCGAGTATCCCTACCAGGGATCCTATGCCTCGCAGACGGCAATCGACGAGAAGCGCGAGGGCCTGATCCGCGTCCTGGCGGCCTACTGCAAGATGTACCGTTTCATGATGGACGACCCGAATGCCGAGGAAGCGTTCATGCAGGCCTACAAGACCGCAATCGGCGCTTCCGACGAGGCGCAGGGCCGAATGATGATCAAGTTCACCCGCGAGAACAAGACCTACAGCCGCGACCTGATCCTGACCGAAAAGCAGATCGACTACATGCAGGATCTGAACCTCGAGTTCGAGATTCAGAAGGAGAAGCTGCCTTTCGACACGGTCGTCGACCTTTCTCTCGCGAAGGAAGCAACCAAACTGCTTGAGGCAAATTGATGAGCATTCCCACACTTTCCATGGCCGTCGCCACTTATGGATGCACGGCGGCAGTCAAGAGCGGCGAAATTCCCGTCGATGGCGTCACCATAAACCAGATCGAGGTCTCCCCGATCATCGCTGCCTTCCGCCGCATGGTCCGGGATCTCGCGTTCGACATCTGCGAACTGGCGCCGACGACCTACGTCATCGCCAAGGCGGCGGGCGTGCCGATAACGGCACTGCCGATCTTTCTCAGCCGCCGCTTCCATCATTCCGGTTTCCAGGTGCGGGAAGATGCCGGCATCGCGACGCCGAAGGACCTGGAAGGCAAGAAGGTCGGTGTGCGGGCCTATTCGGTGACCACCGGTGTGTGGACGCGCGGCGTGCTGATGAACGAATACGGCGTCGATAACGACAAGATCCAGTGGATCGTCGACGACGAGGAACACGTCACCTCCCTCAAGCTGCCTGCCAACGTCACCCATGCGCCGGACGGAAAGTCCCTGGCCGCGATGATGGCAAGCGGCGAGATCCAGGCAGGTTTTGCCAGCCGTGCCGGTATCGGCCGCTCCGGCGCTCCGACCGCCGGCTGGGAAGCGGCAAACAAGGATACGCCGGTCTATCGGGAGCTTTTCGACAACGCCCTGGAGCTTGAGGCTGCGTGGTATCGCAGGACCGGCATCTATCCTGTCCATGGCTGCATCGTCGTACGCAACGACGTGCTCGGCAGATATCCGTTCCTGGCCGCCTCCCTGTTCGATGCGTTCGAGCAGGCCAAGCAGCAATGGCTGGAGAAACTGCAGGGCGGCGCCACCGACGTGCCCGATTACGACAAGTATGCCGACATCATGCCGTTCGTGGGTGACGACCCGTTGTCGAATGGACTGGAAGCCAATCGTGCAACGATCGAGGCACTGGTGACCTATGCCTTCCAGCAGAAGCTCATTCCGCGCCGCGTGCCGATCGAGGAGCTTTTTGTCGACGTTCGCAAGGCGCGCGCCGCCTGAGGCGGCACGATCAGCATCACAGACATTTCAGGAAAGTTGAAACAATGCGTCCCCACGTCATTGATATCCATCCCCATATCATCTCGACGGACACCGCGCGGTATCCGCGGGCGCCGCTCGGCGGGCATCAGTCGGACTGGTCGGCTCAGCGTCCGGTATCCTGGGAACGGCTTCTGGCCGACATGGCCGAGGCCGGTGTCGACAAGGCCGCCATCGTCCAAGCGTCCACTTGCTACGGCCATGACAACGGCTATGTCATCGACGCTGTCGCTGCCCGGCCGGACAAGTTCACCGCCGTCGGATCGGTCGACATCCTCGCCGACGACGCCGTGCAGAAAATCGATGCGTGGATGGCCAAAGGATTGACGGGGCTGCGGTTGTTTACGACGGGCAGCACCATGCCCGGGCAGGCGACGTGGTTCACCGATCCGAAGACCTATCCCGCCTGGGCCCATGCGGAGCAGATCGGCGTTCCGGTCTGCATGCAGATGACCCAGGACGGCATCGACGACCTGCAGGCCATCATCAAGCGCTTTCCGAAGATCCGCATCGTCCTCGATCACCTCGCCCGGCCCGATCTTTCGGGCGGCAAGGTTTTCCCCAATACGGCGCGGCTGTTCGAACTGGCGGAAAATCCGAACATCTACTTCAAGCTGACGGTTCGTGCCCTGGAGGCGCTGGAGAAGGCGAATGCGGCGGCATCCGACTTCTTTCCTCTGCTGGTGTCACGCGTCGGCGCGTCGCAGATCGCCTGGGGCTCGAACCATCCGGCATCGCCCGGTGGGCTGAAATCGCTTTTCGACCGCGCCAGGGCGGCCCTTTCCGACGTGAGCTCCGAAGACCAGGCCTGGATATTCGGCGGCACCGCGCAGCGGATCTACCCGGCGCTTGCCGATGTTTCCCGGGCGGAGGCGCGTCATGGCTGACACGATTTTGACCGACAGCGTCCACATCGCGCTCGGCGACTATCCGATCACCGCGCCGATCAAGAAGAACGCCGCGGTCGAGACCGGCGGGCGTTTCCAGTTCGAGGACATCGTGCCGATCACCAAGGCGTTCAAGCCGATGGTCAGGCGAGGCGCCTACGATATTTCGGAAATGGCGATCGTGACCTACGTGCAGGCGCGCGCCTACAACAAGCCGATCTGGCTTCTGCCGGTAGCTCTCCTGGCGCGCTTCCAGCACAGGACCATCGTCTGCAATTCCGACTATTCGAGGCTCCGGCCGAAAGACCTCGAAGGCAAGACGGTGGGTGTCCGCTCCTACTCGCAGACGACGGTCATGTGGGCGCGCGGAATCCTTTCCGCCGAGTATGGCGTCGACCTGAGCAAGATCGACTGGGTGACGTTCGAGGATGGGCACCTTGCGGAATACTCCGCCCCGTCGAATGCACGCCGCGCACCCGAGGGCCGCAAGGTTGCCGAAATGTTGCAGGCGGGCGAGATCGATGCGGGTATCATGGGCAACGACCTGCCGAAGGACGATCCCCGGCTGATCACCGTGATCGAGGATCCCAAAGGCGATGCCGGGCTGGGCTACCGGCGCAACAAGGTCATTCCGATCAATCACATGGTCGTCGCGTCGCAGGACATGATCGAGCGGCGGCCCGACCTCGTCCGGCAATTCTTCGACATGCTCGTGGCGAGCAAGGCGGCCGGCAACGGCACGATCGAGGCCGGGGTCGATATCAATCCCATCGGCATCGACGCCCTGCGTCACTCGCTGGAAACGGTCATCGACCATTGCCTGGAACAGAAGCTGATCGATCGCCGTCTCTCCGTAGACGAACTGTTTCACGATAAAACAAGGGAACTCGGAACATGAACCAGATAGTTCTGAAAGAGGATGTGATGACCGCCAACCCTGCCCGGAAGGTCAAGCTCGGCGTCTCCGGAATCAACAAGACGTTCCGTATTCGCAATGCCAACGGGCAACCCAGTTCGCTCCTGCCCGTCCTGCGCGACATCAGATTCGACGTCTACGAGAATGAAGTCGTCTCGCTGATCGGCGAAAGCGGTTGTGGCAAGACGACGTTGCTCCGGACGATCCAGGGGCTTGTCCGTCACGATTCCGGGACCATCAGCGTCGATGGCAAGGAGGTCAAGGGTGCCGGCCGTGACCGCGGCTTCGTGTTCCAGCAGCCGAGCCTCCTGCCATGGCGAACGGCCCGGGAAAATGTCGAATTCGGGCTGGAGCTCCAGGGCATGGCGGCGGGCGAACGGGCGGAGCGCGCCAAGAGGCTGCTTGCCCTCGTCGGCCTCGGGCATGCTGCTGAACAGTTCCCGCATCAGCTCTCCGGCGGCATGCAGCAACGCATCGGCCTCGCGCGGGCCTTGGCCATCGATCCGACGATCCTGCTGATGGACGAGCCCTTCAGCGCCCTCGACGCACAGACACGGGAGGTTCTCCAGAAGGAGTTGCTGCGCATCCAGGCGGAGACGCGCAAGACCATCCTCTTTGTGACCCACGATCTCGATGAGGCGATCTACCTGTCGAACCGGATCATCGTCCTGGGGGCAAAGCCGGGCAGGGTGAAGGAGGTCATCACGTTGCCTTTCTCCGGCGAGCGACCGGAATTGCCGGTCATGCGCGGCGATCCTGAATTCCAGGCAATCCGCACGCGCATATGGGACCTGATCCGCAGCACGCCTGCGAACAGCTGACGAAATCAAACGGGAGGATTGAATAGATGACCAGCACCACATTCATAGGCGCGGCCGACGATCTCATCGAGGATCTCGAGCCCGCCGCGCCGGTGAAGCGCTACTGGCTTGTCCGGCTTGTGTCGATCGTCGCCGTACTGGCGATCTGGGAGGTTGCAGGGCGGCAGGTCAACCCCTTGTTCATGGCCTATCCCAGCGACATCGTCCATGCAGCCTACCGGATGATCGCCAGCGGCGAACTGCTGGCCGCCTTTCTGGACAGCATGAAGACACTGA
Organism: Mycoplana azooxidifex; assembly: GCF_014196765.1. Classification (GTDB taxonomy): domain Bacteria; phylum Pseudomonadota; class Alphaproteobacteria; order Rhizobiales; family Rhizobiaceae; genus Mycoplana; species Mycoplana azooxidifex. The sequence continues at coordinate 431,792 of NZ_JACIEE010000005.1, read as the reverse complement.
CGCTCGGCTTCATTCTTGCCAGCATCGCAGGCGTCGTTCTCGGATTGCTGATCGGTCGCTACCGGTATGTCGATGCGGCGACGGACTGGCTGGTGAACGCGCTCTATGCGACGCCGCTGGTTGCAATCACCCCGCTCGTCATCCTCTGGTTCGGCCTCGGCTTTCCCGCAAAGCTGTTCATCGTCTTCATCCTGGCGGTGTTCCCGGTCCTCATCAACACGGCAAGCGGCGTCCGCAACGTGGCAGGCCAACTCATCGATGTCGGCACCGCGTTCGCCGCCACCGAGCGCCAGATTTTCGGCAAGATCATCCTGCCGGCGGCACTTCCCTTCATGATGACGGGCATTCGCCTCGGCATCGGCCGGGCCATCATCGGCATGGTCGTGGCAGAGTTCTTTACCGCGATCAACGGCCTCGGCGCCCTGATCATCAAGTACGGCAACCAGTTCGAGACGGCCGCGATGTTCGTGCCGATCCTCTGCCTGATGCTGATGGGCGTCGTCTACACCACGATCGCTCTTCGCTTTGAACACTGGGTCGCGCCGTGGCGCTTCACGGACGACGAGTAAGCCGGTTTCCAATCCGGCCAGGAGATTGCATGATGATTATCGATATCCATGGACACTATACGACCGAACCTGCCGCGCTCGGACTGTTTCGCGACAGGCAACTGGCGGCCCTGGCCGATGCAGGGAGGCGGCCATCGCCCGCCTCCCTGACGATCAGCGACGAGGAACTGATCGCAAGCGTGCAGCCGCAGATCAAGAAACAGCAGGAGCGCGGCGGCGACCTGACGATCTTTTCCCCGCGTGCTTCCGGAATGGCCCATCACGTCGGATCGGCCGAGGTTTCCGCCGAGTGGACGTCTATCTGCAACGATCTGGTTCATCGCGTCTGCGAATTGCTGCCGCAGAACTTCGCGCCTGTCGGCCAGCTTCCGCAATTTCCGGGTCGGGCGCCTTCGGAGTGCATTGCGGAGTTGCGGCGGATCGTCGAGGAACTCGGCTTCGTCGGCGTGAACCTCAATCCCGATCCCTCGGGTGGCCACTGGTCCGGCGAGCCGATCACGGACCGGTCCTGGTATCCGCTTTACGAGGTGATGTGCGAACTGGAGGTGCCGGCGATGATTCACGTGTCATCGTCCTGCAACCACAACTTCCATGCCACCGGCGCGCATTACATCAACGCCGACACGACCGCCTTCATGCAGCTTGTGCAGGGCGACCTCTTCAAGGATTTCCCGGAGCTCAAATTCGTCATACCGCACGGCGGCGGCGCCGTTCCCTATCATTGGGGACGCTACAGGGGACTGGCACAGGAGTTGAAGCGCCCACTGCTGTCCGACCATCTCCTTGGCAACGTGTTCTTCGACACTTGCGTCTACCATCTTCCGGGAATGGAATTGCTGGCGAAGGTCATTCCGACCGACAACATCCTGTTCGCCTCGGAAATGCTCGGCGCCGTCAAAGGCATCGACCCGGAGACGGGCCACTACTACGACGACACCAAGCGCTACATCGACGCGCTGGACTTCCTCGACGCGGAGCAACGTCACAAGATTTTCGAAGGCAATGCGCGACGGGTGTATCCGCGGCTCGACAAGCGCCTTTCCAAACTCGCGGCCGGCGGTGCCGCCAGTGCCGCCAAGGCAGGAATGGTCGCATGAGTGCCTTCCAGCATTTGAATGGCATGATTGCCAGGCTCGAAGCCGGGCAGCCGGTGTTTTCCATGTTCGCACCGACGAACATCGAGGTGGCGGTGGAATTGCAGGCGTCTCCCTATGACGGTGTCGTCTTCGAGGGCGAACATCGCGGGTGGGATATCAACGGCCTGCGCGACAGCCTGCAATACCTTCTCAACCGCCGCCAGGTCGCCGAGCACGGCTCGCTTGCGCCGGCGGTGACGCCGCTCGCGCGCATTCCAGCCAATGGGGCCGAGCTCAACCAGTTCCTGGCCAAGCAGGCGCTGGATATCGGCTGCTACGGCGTCGTCTGGCCGCATATCAGCACGGTCGAGGAAGCCTATAACGCGGTGGCCGCCTGCCGTTATCCGCGCCTGAAGGACAAGCCGCTCTACGAGCCCGCCGGAATTCGCGGCGACGGGCCGGTAGTTGCTGCGCGGTATTGGGGGGTTTCGCAGCAGGAATATTACGAGCGCGCCGATGTCTGGCCGCTTGCCCCGCGCGGAGATATCCTGGCGATCCTGCAGATCGAGGACATGCAGGGCATCGACAACCTGCGCGACATTCTCCGGAACGTTCCCGGCATCGGCGTCATTCTCGTCGGCGAAGGGGATCTCAGCCAGGAACTGGGCTACCCCCGACAGACCGAACATCCCGCGGTTCTGGAGGCGATCGAGGCCGTCGCGCGGATCTGCAACGAGCATGGCGTCATTGTCGGCCATCCCCATGCCAGTGCCGCCAATGCTCCGCGGCTGATGGAACAGGGATTCCGCTTCATGATGTGCGCGGCGCCGCGAACCTTCGGACCGATAACCGCCTTGAAAGAGGCCTGCACTTAGGTGGAGCAGGCTGGGGCCGGACCGTTCCGGGGGTAGCGATGGGCGGTCGTCTTCGGCGGCCGCCGACATGCGCAATGCCGCATGTTGCGTTGGCGTCTTGCTGCTAGATCGGCTGCATCTTCCGCATGTCGCTCAACTGGCGTTTCATCTGGTGGATCCTCGTATGGTCGTCGGCGGGGCGGCGCATCGCGACGCTGGTCGACAGGATGTCGATGACGACCAGGGCTGCGATGCGGGAGATCGTCGGCGTGTACATGTTGGTGTTTTCCAGCGTCTCGACGATCAGGACGACATCGCAATAATGCGTCAGGGGCGATTCCGATCCGGTGAGACAGATGACGGTCGCGCCATTTTCCCGCGCAATCCGGGCGATCTCGATGATCGAACGGGTCGTTCCCGTGTTGGAAATGACGAAGGCCACGTCGCCCGGCTTCATCATCGATGCGACCATCAACTGTTGATGGGAATCGAGCTCTGCAACGCAGGGCACGCCGAAGAGCGGAAATTTCTGCTGCGCGTCGCGTGCGACGATGCCCGACGCGCCGAACCCGAAAAACACGATGGAACGGGCCGCGGCCAGGGCATCGATCGCCTTGTGCAGAGCCGCCTTGTCTAGCTTGGAGCGAGCCCAATCCAGGCTCGTCATCGTATAGTCGAAAATCTTCTCGGTGACGGCTTCGGGCGTGTCCGTGTCGAGAAGGACCGAATGCGTCGCCGGCGTGCCGAAGGCGAGGCTTTGCGCCAGCTTGATCTTGAAATCCTGGAAGCCGCTACAGCCGATTGCGGTGGCAAAGCGAAGGACGGTCGGCTGGCTGACGTCGGCCAATTGCGCGGTTTCGCCCACAGTGGCATTCATGATGCGGTGGGGATCTTCAAGAACGATATCGGCAACCTTGCGGTCCGACTTGCGCAGGTCCGGGCGCATCGTCCTGATGATCTCGATCATGTTGCGGCCGCTATTGCTTCTGACTTCCGAATCCATCGACTACTTTGCCTTTTCGTGCCGGCCCGCTCATATGTTAAATCCGGCGTCGGGAAAATGAAACCGGAGCGATGCCTAGTCCCGCTGCCATTCGTAGCAGACACCGGTTTGTGCACGCCGAATGTCCAGGTCTCGCGATGAGGCCGCGGCCTGATCGATCACGGCCGGATCCTCGGTGTTGAAGTCGAACAATCCGTAGTGATGCGCCACCAGGTGGGCGGCGCCGACACCGTGTGCGGTTTCGATGGCCTCCTCCAGGGTGAAGTTGCCCGGCACGCCGTTGTCGCTGAGGTCAGGCCGGCGGCCGTTGACCGGCAGAAGCACAATGCCGGGAGCCTGGGCTGCGATCTCATCCCAGAGCCCTTCGAACGGGACGCAATCGCCAGAATGCCAGATGCGCAATCCGCCGGCCTCGATGACGTAGCCGAGAAAGCGATGATTGCCGGCCCGGTCCGTTTCCAGGGTCTCGTGGGCGGCGCGGGTTGCGGTGATCGTCAGTCCCGCGAAGGGGTGGATAATCTCGCCGGCGTCGACAAGTGCCATTCGGTCTTCGGACAGACCGGACCGATCCAGCGCCTGCTGACGCGCGGCGCGGGGTGCAACGAAGACGGCAGCCGGGTTGGTCGCGAAGAGCGCCGGCAGTGTGCCGGGATCCATGTGGTCCGTATGGGCGTGGGTGCTGAGAACGAGGTCGACCGATCCGCATTCGCCTGGCTCGATCGGCGGGGGCATCATCCGCACATGCGGGCGCGGCGTATCCCGGTATTTCTCGAAAAGCGAGTCCGACAGATACGGGTCGACAACGAGCCGGCGGCCGGCCATCTCCAGGATGAATCCCGCCTGGCCAAGCCAGTAGAACCGGATGCCATCGGCCGGTGGCGACGTCATCTGGGTGGAGAGCCTACCGTCGAGTTTCCTTTCCACCAGACGGCCGGCCATCGTCATGCCCTCAGCGCGGCGAGAAGGTTGTCCGCGGCAATCCTCGTCGCCCGTTCGACGCTCTCGGCCGTGAACCCGCCGATATGGCTGGTCGCGATCACCCTGGGATGCGACGCGAGCGCCAGCGAGGTCGGCGGCTCCTCGTCGAACACGTCGGTGGCATAGGTCGAGATCCGGCCGTCATCGAGAGCATCGAGCAAGGCTGCCTCCTCGATCAGTTTCGATCGGGCGGTATTTACGATGACCTGGCCCGGCCGGCTGTTTGCCAGCCTTTCCGCCGTCAACAGCGCGGAGCCGTCGCGGGGCAGGGGGCAGTGGAGGGTCAGCACATCCGCCGCGGCAATGATCTCGTCTACCTCCGCATAGGCGAAGGAAGCGGATGGCAGGTCGAGGTTCGGGCGCATGGGGTCGAAGGCGAGCACCTTCGCGCCAAGCGCAATGACCATGCGGGCGACTTCACGGCCGATGGCGCCGCAGCCGATGATACCGATCGTGCGTCCCCGGATTTCCAGCCCGCGGACGCGCGGCCAGCCTCCCGCCTTGATGCCGGCATCGGCGAGCGGGATGGAGCGCAGGGCGCTGAACATCAGGCCGATGGTCAGTTCGGCCACGCCCATCGCATTGGCGCCCTCGGCGATCATCACCTGGACGCCGCGTTCGTTGAGCGTTTCGATCGGCAGGTTGTCGACGCCGACGCCGTTGCGGCTGATGACCTTCAGCTTGTCGGCGGCAGCGATGATCCTGGGGGTGACCGGTTCGACGCCGGCCAGCCAGCCGACGCAGTCCGGCACGAGCGTGATGAGTTCCTGCTCGGTCGGCATGGCGCCGGCGGTCGAATAGACGATGTCGAAGCCGAGTTGTCTCAGCCGCTCGACTTCGGGATGCGGCTCTGCCGTCAACGAACGCGGGGTGACGAGGATTCTCTGGCCCATGCTCATCGCCCCGCCGCCTGGATGGCGATCCTGGAGATCTCGTCGAAGGACGGACCGGAGGTCGGGATCGTCACATCGAAGACTTCGGCGATGACCTGCGTCCAGCCATGGAGGAAATAGGTCCAGCCGTCTTCGATCCGAAGGGACTTCCCGGCCTGCTGGCGTCGCGCCTGATCGAGGAAGACGAGATCGCCCCGGTAGTTGAGGTCCCAGGCGACGGCATGTTGCGGGAACTCCGCCGCATCGGTCAGCGGCGAACCGGGCGCGTCCTTGCCGAGGCCGGTGGCGTTGATCACCAGCGAGCCGGGCTTCAGCGTCTTCAGGACGGCGTCGTTCGCTTCCGGGGTCTCGGCCAGCAGATATTCGACCGGCACGTCGCTTTCGACCTGCTGATGAATGCGCCTGATCTCGTCCAGCCGATGCTGGCTGCGGTTGGTAACGACGATCCTGGCCGGGACGTTGCCGCCGCGGCTCTTGCGCATCAGGTGCCAGCTCAGGGCAATGGTGGAGCCGCCGGCGCCCATCGAAAACAGGTCGGCGCTGGTCCTTGCGAAGTAGTCTTCCCCGAGAAAGCCGTCGATCGCCAGGCCCGACGAGATCGGGTCCTTGGCATGGCAGACCAGCCTGCCGCCGCGTTTCGAAATGCAGCTCGTCTCGTCCATGAGGAGCGCATGCTCGTCGACGGTGTCGAACAGGTCGCGGCAGGCGTGGAAGAGGTCGATCTTGTGGGTTGTGACCAGCGCGCCGAGCGAGAGCGGGTCGTCGCGGATGAACTCGACGGCTGCCCGGTAGGCGGCGGGGTCGTCGTGCAGCTTGAAGTCGATGCCCTTGATGACCGCGCCCTTCAGGCCGAGATATTCGGCCCAGGCGGGAAAGACCTTCATGATCGAGCTTTTGGTGGTGGTCACGCCGATGAAGTAGAGCGTGGGTTGCGTGGCGGGTTGGTAGCTCACCGGCGGCGCTCCAGTGCTTCCTTGGCGATGCCGACTGCGGCCCTGGCGTTCTTCGCGATGTCGGCGAAGCGGCCCTCACGGATGTCTTCCGTCTTGGCGATCCATGTGCCGCCCACCGCAATGACCTGCCGGATGGCGAGCCAGTCCCCGATCGTAGCCTCCGTGACGCCGCCGGTCGGGATGAAGCGGATACCGAGATGGGCGAAGGGGGCGGAGATGCCGGAAAGGGCTTTCGGGCCACCTGCCACGCCGGCGGGAAAGAACTTGGCCAGCCGCACGCCACGCGCTGCTGCGAGCGTCAGGTCGGTGGGCGTCATGATGCCGGGGCAGAACGGCAGATCCGCTGCCTTCGCCGCATCGACGATGTCGGGATCGTAGCCCGGCGCCAGGCCGAAGCGGGCCCCGGCGGCGATCGCCCGATCGAGACTCCCCTTATCGAGAATCGTGCCGGCGCCGATGCACAGTTCCGGCCGCGCGTCGCGCATGGCGGCGAGCACGTCGGCGGCCGCTTCGGTGCGGAAGGTGATTTCGGCGACCGGAAGGCCGCCCTCGAGCAGCGCATCGGCAAGTGCCACGGCATCGCTGGCCCGCTCGATGGCGATGACCGGAACCACGCCCAGTCCCGCAATGATGTCGATCGGATTACTCATAGGGAATTCCTCGCTGCTGCCTTCAGGCATATGTCTTCATCAGTTGCCGGACCGTCTCGCTGCTCCGGGGCGCGTAGGCGGAATTCTCGACGAGTTCCCATCCGCCCTCGTCGGTCGCGAGGACGCGGTGGCGCATGCCGTTCGAGTTTTCGATGATGCCGTAGTCCTGCCCGCTGTCGGAGGGGTAGGCGAAGACCATGACGAGATCCTCGTCGCCGACATTGATCGAGCGGTGGATCCAGAAGGGTGGGACGTAGCAGATCGTCTGCGGCCGGACCTCGACGATGCGCGTCTCGCCTTCCGGTGATTCCAGCTGCATCAGGCCGTAGCCCTTCTGTCCGTAGTAGATTTCCGGGCGGTCCGCCTTCGCGTGGATATGGCCGCGGGTGAGGAAATATTCGCGGCCGATGCGTCCCGGGCTCATGTGCGTGACGCCGTAGATCAGGTCGCCGGAATGGGATCCCGGCCGGAAGTCCTCCACGGCATAGACGACCGGATCGTTGAGCGAGGCGACAAGAGCGGCGTGCGCCTCGGCATCGGCATAAAGTCCCGCCAGGTCGCTCAGCCGTTTTTCATAGCGGCCGGTATTTCCGCTCAACCCGCCTGCGCGCGGATCGACAACGCTGGCGACAGGTTCTCGTAACATATGTGAATCCTCCATTTGGTAGTAAAAATACATAAAATGATCGACTGAGACACGCAACCCCCATTTTTCGTTGCGACGCAGCATAGATTGTGCGGATTTTGGGCCTGGTTATGATTGACGAGGATAAATTTTGTAATTATGATACATTTAATCGATGGGCATGCGGACCCCTAACCGGGGGCTTCGGGAGCTCAAAAGAGTTGTCTACTGGAGGAGGAGAAATCATGAAAACTGTCAAAACTGCCGCCATGCGGCTCGCATTGGCTGCTGCCACATCGCTCGTGGCAATGTCCGCAGCCCAGGCTGCCGATTGCAAGATCGGCATCTCGATGAAGACGCTGGACGCTCCCTATTTCGCGGCCCAGGACGTGTCGGCGAAGAAGAAAGCCGAAGAACTGGGTTGCGAGGTGATCTCCGTCGATGGCCAGAACGACCTGAACAAGCAGGTGGCCGACGTCGAAGACATGGTCGCGCAGGGCATAGGCGCCTTGATCATCAATCCGCGCGACAGCAAGGGCCTGGTTCCCGCGGTGAATGCCGCGACCGCAGCCGGTGTCCACGTGTTCGTAATCGACTCTACGATCGACCCGCAGGCCAATTTCGTGACGCTCGTTCAGTCGTCCAATAGCCAGAACGGCCTGCTCGTTGGTCAATGGCTGGCCGACAACACCAAGGGCAAGGACCTGAAGATCGCGCTGATCTCCGGCGACAAGGGCAACGAGGTCGGCCAGGAGCGCCGTCTCGGCGTGCTTGCCGGACTGCTCGAGGGCCAGCTTCGCAACGAGGGCCGCGCACGCTTCGAAGTCGTCGGCCAGGGCTGGGGCGGCTGGACCAACGAGGGCGGCCTCAAGGCCATGGAAGACCTCCTGACGGCCAATCCGGACGTCAACGTCGTGCTCGGCGAGAACGATTCGATGGTTCTGGGCGCCCAGAAGGCGCTCGGTGGTTCCTCGGACGTCCTGCTTCTGGCGGCCGCTGATGGCCAGAAGGAGGCGCTTCAGGCGATCAAGGACGGCAAGTACGGCGCCACCGGCCTGAACGATCCGGCCCTTGTCGCATCGACGGCCGTCGAACTGGCCAAGAAGGCGATCGACGGCGATCTTCCGTCTGACATCTCCAAGATCACCTACACGACGCCGACGGCCATCACCAAGGAGAACGTCGACAACTATCTCAAGCAGGACGCCGTATTCTAGGCTGGCATCCTCCCGGGCAGCCGGCGCCGGACAGGCGTCGGCTGCATCCTTGCAGTGAAGCGGCGGGCATGCCTGCCGCGGCCCTGTCGGCGGTCGCCGGTCGACAGGCAATGATCAGAACTCGGCTATGGAAAACCTGGTAGAACTGAGCGGCATTCGCAAATCGTTCGGCGGCGTCCGTGCCCTGCAGGGGGTGGACTTCTCGCTTCGTCCCGGCGAGGTCCATGCCTTGCTCGGAGAGAACGGCGCGGGCAAGTCGACGCTGATGAGGGTTTTGGGCGGCGAATATGTTGCCGATGCCGGAACGGTGACGGTCTCAGGCGAGCAGCAGCAGTTCCGCGGTCCGATGGATGCGCTGGAAAAGGGCATTGCGATCATCCACCAGGAGATGGCGCTCGCCACCGATCTCACCGTCGCCGAGAACATCTTTCTGGCAAAAATCCCCTCTCTCATTTCCTGGAGCGATCTGAACCGAAGGGCGAGGGAGCTGATTTCCAGCCTCGGCTTCGCCATCTCGCCTTCCGCTACGGTGGGCGACCTGTCGGTCGCGCACCAGCAGGTCGTCGAAATCGCCAAGGCCCTTTCGCGCAATGCCGCCGTCATGGTGTTCGACGAGCCGACCGCAGTGCTTTCGGCCCGTGACGCCGAGCGACTGCTGGACATCATCGCCACGCTGCGCGAGCGCGGCGTCGGCATCATCTACATCTCGCACCGGCTCGACGAGGTCTTCCGCATCGCCGATCGCATCACGGTGATGAAGGACGGATCGTCCGTCGCGACGGTCGAACGCATGGACGTCGAGATCGACGACGTCATCCGCATGATGGTCGGCCGGTCGCTGAAGGCGCTGTTCGGCGAGGACGTCGAGCGCAAGGCGGGCGACGAAGTGCTGCGCATCGAAAACCTGTCGGACGGCGCCCGCATCAAAGGCGCGTCGCTCAGCATCCGGGCCGGCGAAATCGTGGGGCTCGGCGGCCTTGTCGGTGCCGGCCGCACCGAACTCGTGCGAATGATCTTCGGCGCCGAGCGGGCGCTGTCGGGAAAGATCTTCCTTCGTGGCCGTGAGGTGAAGATCAGGAGCCCCCGCCATGCGGTTAAGGCGGGCATCGGTCTCGTGCCCGAAAGCCGCAAGGAGCAGGGGCTCGTGCTCGATTTTCCGATCCGGGTGAATGCGACGATGGCGCGGCTGTCCCCGCTCGTCAACGCCCTCGGATTCGTGCGCCGTTCAAAGGAAATGTCGGCCGTCGAGAAACTGGCCACGCGGCTGCGGCTCAAGGCCGGCAGCCTCAACGATCCGGCTTCCAGCCTCTCGGGCGGAAACCAGCAGAAGGTGGTGCTGGCGAAATGGTTTCATGCCGACGGGGACCTGTTGATCTTCGACGAACCCACCCGCGGCGTCGATGTCGGCGCCAAGACGGAGATCTACTCGCTGATCAAGTCTCTCGCCGCCGAGGGACGCGCGGTGCTGGTGATCTCGTCCGAACATATCGAACTTTTCGGCCTGTGCGACCGCATCCTCGTGATGCGCGAAGGCCAGCTGACGGGATCGCTCGAGCCCGCCGACTACACCGAAGAGAAGCTGCTGCGGCTCGCGATGGTCAATTCCGCCACCGCCGAAGCCGCCGCAATTCATTGAATGGGTAACGCCGTGGCAGACATCACCGAAACCGCTCCCCGCTCCAGCCAGTTCAACATCGGCAACATCATGCACCGATACGGCACCGTGGCGATCCTGGTCGCGCTGCTGATCGTGGCGACGTCGATGTCGGACGTTTTCCTGACGGAGCGCAATCTCATCAACGTCCTGCGCCAGAGCGCCGGCACCAGCCTGATGGCGGTCGGCATGCTGTTCGTCATCCTGACGCGCGGGATCGACCTGTCCGTCGGATCGATCGCGGCGCTCGGAAGTATCGTCTGCGCGATCCTGATCCAGCAATACGGAGCCGGTCTCTCCATCGGTGCGGCACTCGCGGCAGGCGGTGCATGCGGGCTGGTTTCCGGCGTTCTCATCGCCTTCCTGAAGCTGCCCCCGTTCGTCACGACGCTGGCGATGATGACCGTGGCCCGGGGGCTGTCGCTGATCGTGTCCGCCGGGCAGCCCATCCAGATGGGCGATGCGGGCATGCTGATCGTTGATTTCGGATCTCTTTCGTTTGCCGGCATCCCCTATCCGGTCTGGCTGATGGCCGTCGTCTTCGTCATCGCCGGGATCGTGCTGACGTTCACGCGCTTCGGCCGCCTGGTGAAGGCGATCGGCTCCAATATCGAGGCCGTGCGCCTCTCGGGCATCCCGGTCGCCTTCTACACGACCTCCGTCTACGTGATTTCCGGCGTTCTCGCCGCGGCAGCCGGCATCGTCTCCACTAGCCGCACCGGTATCGGTTCCGCCAATATCGGCGTCGGTGCGGAACTGGACGCGATCGCCGCGGTCGTCATCGGCGGCGCCAGCCTGATGGGTGGCCGCGGCGGCGTGTTCAACACGTTCATCGGGGTCATTGTACTCGGCATCATTGCCAATATGATGAACCTGGCCCGCGTGCCCGGCTACCATCAGCAGGTGTTCATGGGGTGCATCATCATCGGGGCCATGCTGCTGCAATACGCCTCCAACTGGTTCCGCAGGTAAGCGGCGGGCCATTCAGAACAGATCGACATGTCACAAGAGCTTTTTCTCGCAATTGATGTCGGGACGGGCAGTGTCCGCGCGGCGCTGCTCGACACCCGGGGCAAGATCCTCGCCGTGGCGAGCCGGGAACACGAGCAGATCGTTCCGCAATTCGGATGGTCGGAGCAGCGTCCCCGCGACTGGTGGGACGGTGTCGTCGCGGCCACTCGCGCGGTGCTGGACCAGGTGCCGTCCGCCGCAAGCCGTGTCGCGGCCGTTGCAGGCTGCGGCCAGATGCATGGAACTGTGCTGGTCGACGATCGCGGCGAACTGGTGCGGGAAACCGCTCCGTTGTGGAACGACAAGCGTACCGTCGACTATGTGACGGCCTTCGAGGCGGCGCACCCTCCGCATTCCTATCTCGGCGACAGCGCCAACCCGCCGACGCCGGCCTGGCCGGGCTTCAAGCTGCAATGGCTGCGCGACAACGATGCCGCAGCCTACCGGGCAGCCGCTGCGGTGCTGATGCCGAAGGACTACATCAACCTACGGCTAACCGGCGAAATGGCGATGGACCGCAATGATGGCGGTGCGAGCTTCCTGATGGACCCCGGCACCGGCCAATGGTCGGAGAAGATGGTCAGGCTCCTGGATCTCGATGCGAAAAAGCTCGCCCCGCTGCGCAATCCCGTCGAGATCCTGGGGCGCGTCACGGCGAAGGCTGCGCTGGAAACCGGCTTGCGCGAGGGCACGCCGGTTCTGGTCGGCGGGGCGGACTATCCGGTGGCATTGCTCGGATCCGGCGTCTGCCGGCCCGGCGTCGGATCGGAGGTCATGGGAACCTCGGCGATCATCACGGCGATCGCGCGCCAGCCGTTGCTCGACCCCGCCGTTTGCAATGTCGGTACGGTCGAAGGCAACTGGGGCGCATTCATGCTGCTGGAATCCGGCGGCGACTCGATGCGCTGGGCCCGACGCGCCTTCCACGAGAAGCAATTTTCCTATGAGGATATCGTCGCCAAGGCTGCCGAAGCGCCGGCGGGTTCGGAGCGACTGTTCTTCATGCCCTATCTCGCCGGAGAGCGGCTTGGCGATCATCGCAATGCACGGGCGCAATATTTCGGTATCGGCGCCGGCCATGGCCTGGCGCATATGCACCGCGCCGTGCTCGAAGGCGTCGCCTTTGCCGTCAAGCGCCACATCAACATTCTCGACGGCATTTCCGGTGCGCCGCTGGAGCGCGTGATCGCGTCAGGCGGTGGCGCCAGGACGAAGCTCTGGATGACGATCAAGGCGAGCGTCTACGACATCCCGATCCTGGTGCCGAGCGAGCCGGAATGCGGCCTCGTCGGTTGCGCTATCATGGCCGCGACGGCGACCGGGCGCTTCGGCAGCGTAGAGGAAGGCGCCGATCGATATGTCTCCTACGACGAGGAGATCAGGCCGGACCCGCGCTGGGCCGACATCTACCGGCCTATGCAGGCCTTCTTCGAACGGCTCTATGCGCATAGTCAGTCGCTCTATGACGACCTCGACAGGTTGCCGCAATGACCCGCTTCGCCGTGCTTTTCGACATGGACGGCACGCTGGTGGACAGCGAGCCGGCGCATTTCGAGGCGATGGCCGAGGTGCTGCGCCTGCACGGTCATGCCGTACCGGCTGCTCTTGCCGGCATGGTGACAGGCATGACAGGCGCCGACTGCCACGCGCTGCTTGGAGAGCTTACCGGCTTCAAGCCCTCGTTCGAGGCCTATGTTCGCGACAAGTACGGCTTTTACCTGGCCATGGCTTCCGGGCTGGCGATGCGGCCGGGTGCACAATCCGTGCTCGACGCGCTGCAGGACGGAGCGATCCCCTGGGCCATCGTGTCGAACTCGGACCGCATGCTGGTCGATGCCAACCTGAGGGCTGTCGGGTTGCAGCGGCCGGGCCTTGTCTCGGTCTCGCGCAATGACGTGCGCGACGGCAAGCCTCAGGCCGAACCCTACCTTCGTGCGGCCTACCTGCTCGGAAAGGCGCCCTCCGACTGCATCGTCGTCGAGGACAGCGTGCCCGGCGCGATCGCCGGACTGGCTGCGGGCATGACGGTGATCGGCTGGCCGGAGCCGCATCGAAACGATCTGGTCTTTCCAGCGGGCACCGTTCTCGCGGACCCGCACGACCTCCTGACGACGCTTTCCGATTGTCTTGCCGGATTGCGGAGACGATTTGCAAAGGAAACGCTTCATGTATCTCGATAGGTTCAAGCTCACCGACAAGGTCGGCGTCGTAACGGGGGCTGCGCGCGGCATCGGCTACGCGGCCGTCGAGGCGCTGGCCGAGGCGGGGGCGACGGTCGTCCTGACGGACATGAACGCCGATCTTCTGGCCGGGGCCGTCAGGGACCTGAGCGCCAAGGGCTACAAGGTCGACAGCGAGGTGCTGGACGTGACCGATGCCGAAAGGGTGCAGGCCGTGCACGATGCGATCGTTGCCAGGCATGGCCCGGTCGACGTGCTCGTCAACAATGCCGGGATCGCGATCAGCAACCATCCGGCCGAAACCATGGCGGACGAGGTCTGGAACAAGGTGATCGACGTCAATCTCAACGGCGTCTTCTGGTGCTGCCGCGCCTTCGGCAAGACCATGCTGGAACGCGGCGCCGGCAGTATCGTCAACGTCGGCTCCATGTCGGGCTTCATCGTCAACCGGCCGCAGGAACAGGCGAATTACAATGCCTCCAAGGCTGCGGTGCATCACCTGACGAAATCCCTGGCGGCCGAGTGGGGCGCGCGCGGCGTTCGCGTCAATTCGGTGGCGCCGACCTATATCGACACCGAAATGAACAAGTACGTCTACGAGGACGAGGAGATGTATCGCCACTGGGTCGGCGGCACGCCGATGAACCGGCTCGGCCGCACCGACGAGGTGGCTTCGGTCATCCTGTTCCTCGCAAGCGAGGCCTCCAGCCTGATGACGGGATCGATCGTTCTCGCTGACGGAGGCTACGTATGCTGGTGAAGGGCGAAGTCGGAACCGCCAGGGGCGCGCGCTTTCCCGGCCGCTACATACAGCAGGCTGGCGCCATTCAGTCGCTGGGCGTCGAAGCGGCCGCTTTCGGCAGGCGGTCGGCTGTGCTGGTTGACCGCGGGATCTATGATCTCGTCAAGAACGACCTCGTTGCCGCTTTCTCCGGCCAAGTCGAAGCGCAACTGATCCGTCATGGCGGCGAATGTTCGGAAACCCAGATCGCCGCGCTTGTCGCGGCGGCGCAAGCCATCAATGCCGACGTGATCGTCGGCGTCGGTGGCGGCAAGGCGCTCGACACGGCAAAGGCTGCCGCGCGCGACCTCGGCAAGCCGGTCATCGTCTTCCCGACGATCGCGGCTTCCGATGCGCCCTGCAGCGCACTTGCCGTCGTCTATAACGATGACGGCACGGTTGCCTATGACACATTCCTGCCGAGGAACCCGGATCTCGTGCTGGTCGACACCGCGCTGATCGCGAAGGCACCGGCGCGGTTTCTCGCCGCCGGCATCGGCGACGCGCTCGCGACCTGGTACGAGGCAGAGTCCTGCCGGCGCAGCGGCGCCTTCAACTGCATGAAGATGCCGGGCGTCAGCCTTGCCTTCGAGATCGCGCGCAGTTGCCGCGACACGATCTTCGAGTTCGGCGTCACAGCTCTTGCCGAATGCGACGCGAAACACGCCGGCCCCGCGCTGGAGCGCGTGGTCGAGGCGAATATCCTGCTCTCCGGCATCGGTTTCGAGTCCGGTGGCGTGGCTGCGGCGCACGCGATCCATCACGGGCTCTGCGAACTCGACGACGTCCACCATCATCTGCATGGCGAAAAAGTCGCGATCGGCGTTCTGGCCGGGCTCAAGCTCCACGGTGCGGAAGACGAATTCGCCAAGGTCCGCGACTTCTGCGCGTCCGTTCGTCTGCCCACAAGGCTTGCCGACATCGGCATTGTCGATGCGACCGACGAGAAGCTAGCGACCGTTGCCCGGCGCGCCTGCCGGCCCGGCGAGATCATTCACAACGAGCCCATGCGCGTCACGGAGGAGATGGTCGTCGCCGCCTTGAAGGCGCTGATCTGAGGACCGGTAGGAGAAGAGAGATGGACAGAAGCATGTTTGATTCAGCCTTTCGCGGCAAGACGATCGTCGTTTCGGGCGGGACGAGCGGAATTGGCCTGAGTGTCGCCGAGGGCTTTGCAGCAGCCGGCGCGACGGTCATTGCGACGGGGAGTTCCGAAAGCAGGCTGGAGACCGCGCGGTCAGAAGCCGTTGGTGATGGCCTTCGCTTCGAACGTCTGGACGTTCGCGACGGTGCGGCCGTGGAACGCTTCTTCGGCTCGCTCGATCGGCTCGACGTGCTGGTCAATTGCCAGGGCATTGCGCGGCCGGACAGCGAGTGGCAGGAGGACGTTTTCCTCGACGTCATGGACGTCAATCTCAACAGCGCCATGCGTCTGTCGCGTGCCGCTTTTCCGCTGCTCAAGGAGAGCTGCGGCAGCATCGTCAACTTCGCCTCGATGCTCAGCTATCTCGCCGACGAGAGCGTGCCGTCCTACACGGCGAGCAAGACCGGCATCGTCGGGTTGACGAGGGCCCTTGCGCACAAATACGGGCGCGACGGGGTGCGCGTGAACGCGGTCGCGCCCGGCTACCACAGGACCGAGATGACGAAGCCGCTCTGGTCGGTGCACGAGAGCGCGCAAAAGATCGCTGAGCGCTCCGCCCTGAAGCGCTGGGGCACGACGGAGGATCTGGTCGGCCCCATCCTGTTCCTGTGCTCGCCTGCCGCTGCCTTCGTCACGGGCGTGACCCTGCCGGTCGATGGCGGGTATCACGTCGGCTGACGGTCAGCCGCCGTCCACGTCCTTCAAGGTGTCCAGCGGACCGCTGAGCGCCGTGCGGGGTGGTACCAGCATAGGCTGGATGAGATGTGTGACCGCGGGCTCGCGCTTTGCCTCCAGGATGGCAAAGCCCTTGGCAATCATCGCCTCGCTGTCCTGCCGGATCATGAAGACCGGGAACGGCAGGAAGGAACCGAAGGGGTCGTAGTCGTAGCAGCCGACGATGATGTCGGCGAAGGTCTCGTGCGGGTGTTGCGCCAGAAAACGCAGCAGGCCTTCCAGGTTGATCGACGAATTGACGAAGAATGCGCGGGGCAGCTTTCCATGGCTCTGGTAAAAGGCCTCGAAGGCGCGGGCGGTCATGGCGGGGGAGTAGCCCGTGGGCTGGATGCAGGCATCCGGATCCGCGCCCAGCATCGATCGCTTCACCTCGCGAAATCCACGGATACGTTCGCGGCTGGCGTGGTCGTTGCGACCACCGAACAGATAGATGTCCTCCGGCGCGACCGGACCATCCCTCCTCGCATGTTCGATGATCGCCTGCGTCAGCAGGCGCGCGCCCTCGAAATTGTCGCTGATGACCGACGACGCCTTCGTGCCGGGGAGGTCGATGTTCACATGCCTGAGCCCCGCCTTTTCGCAGACTGTGTGCACGCCGTCCGGATCGGTCGCGCCGGCGATGAAGAGCTCGTCGATCGAATAGGAGATCAGGGTTTCGACGACCTGGCGCTCTTCCTCGGGATCGCGACAGGCACTGACGACGACGGGGCACTGGCCGCGGCTTCTCACCAGGGCCTCGAAGGTTTGCGCCATCGATGAGAAATAGCGGTTGTCATACACCGGCAGCAACAGGCCGACGAGGCCCGAACGCGAGGAGCGCAGGCCCCGCGCCTGCAGGTTTGCCGTATAGCCGTGTGCGTCGGCAAGGTTCTGGATCAGCTTGGCCGTCGCTTCCTTGATGCGCCGCTTGCGCCAGCTTCCGTTCAAAACGGCGCTGACGGTGGATGGCGAACTGCCGGACAAAACCGACAGATCGTAGATCGTCGCCTTCTTCTTTCCTATGCCTGTCATATCTGCCCCTTCGATCCGTGCTTCCTTAGGGACAAATCCCCCTTGACGAAAAGCCCCGGCTTGGTCGATAGTCATTGCACCATCGATTGTGCAAAAAAGAAAGAACGATTGTGCAAGATGGTTCGCCGGAGGAGGCGAGATGGGAGGCGGGGGACATCCCTGGCCAAGGAGCAACCAAAAGAACCTGCCGCTTTGCCGGCCGGTCGCTCGCCGATGCGAGCTTGGAGGAGGAGTGAACATGAGGAAGCTTATTGCTGCGGCACTAGCCGCATCGCTGTCGCTCGCCGGCGCGGTGGTTGCGTTCGCACAGGATGCGCCGAAGGTCGGCGTGGTCGTCAAGATCGGCGGCATTCCGTGGTTCAACGCGATGGAAGCCGGCATCAAGGAACAGGGCCAGAAGCTGGGCGTCGACGCCTTCATGATCGGTCCGACCAGCGCCGACCCGGCGCTGCAGGTGCGCGCCATCGAGGACCTGATCGCGCAAGGTGTGAAGGTCATCGGCGTGGTGCCGAACGACGCCAAGGTGCTCGAGCCCGTGCTTTCCAAGGCGCAGGCCGCCGGCATCAAGGTCATCACCCATGAATCGCCCGCCCAGAAGGGCGCCGACTGGAACTTCGAGCTCGCCTCGTCCAGCGGCTTCGGCGAAGCCCACGCCAAGTTGCTGGCCGAGAAGACGGGCGGCAAGGGCGAATATGCCGTCTTCGTCGGCTCGCTGACCGTGCCGCTGCACAATGCCTGGGCCGATGCCGCCATCGAATATCTCAAGGCGAACCATCCGGACATGAAGCTGGTCGGCGAGCGCTACGGCGTTGCCGAGGACGTGGACAAGAGCCGCTCCACCGCGCTGGACCTGATCGCCGCCCATCCGGACCTCAAGGGCTTCCTCGCCTTCGGCAGCCAGGGCCCGATCGGCGCCGGCCGTGCCGTCGAGGAGCGCCGCAAGACCGGCGAGATTTTCGTGCTCGGGCCGTTCTCGCCCGGACAGGGCCAGAAGCTCATCAAGTCGGATGCGATTTCCGGCGGCTTCATGTGGAATCCGAAGCAGGCCGGCGAGGTCTTCGTCACGCTCGCCGATCGCCTGGTCAAGGGAGAGAGCGTCAAGGAGGGCGACGACATTGCGGGCCTGGGCGTGATCAAGCCGGTCGGCAACGACATCATCGTCGATCAGTTGCTCCCCATCAACAAGGATACGGTCGACGAACTGGCCGCCATGGGCCTCTGACAAGAGGCCCCCTCCCGGGTGACGGGCCGGTCCATGCGACCGGCCTGCCACTCGCGACATTCGAGGCTTCCGGCCGGCGCCGGAACCAACGACGTCCCATAACCTTCGACTGGACAGGCAACCGGCATGAGTACCGCATCGGATGAAGGCGAAAGGGCCCGGCCGCTCCTTTCGCTGCGCGGCATCAACATGACATTCGGCGGGGTGAGGGCGCTGAAGAACGTCTCCTTCGAGGTGATGCCCGGTGAAGTCCATTGCCTGGCCGGCGAGAACGGCAGCGGCAAGAGCACGCTGATCAAGGTGATTTCCGGTGTCTACAAGCCCGCGGCCGGTGCCGAGATCGTCTTCGACGGCGAGGCCATACCCCACATGACGCCCGGCATGGCGCAGGCGAGGGGCATTCAGATCATCTGGCAGGACCTCGCGCTGTTTGCGGAAATGAGCGTCGCCGAGAACATCGCCTTCCAGACCCTCTCGGGCGCGCGTCCGCGCCTTGTCAACTATGCCGCCATTCGCCGCATCGCCGAGGAAGCGCTGGCCCGGCTCGGCGTCAGCCTCGATGTCGACAGGCCGCTCAAGGACTACGCCATCGCCCAGCGCCAGATCGTGGCGATCGCGCGGGCACTGGTCGGCGAGGCGCGCATCGTCTTCATGGACGAGCCGACGGCCTCGCTGACCCAGTCGGAGACCGATCATCTGCTGGCGATCGTGCATAACCTCTCGGCGTCCGGCGTCGCGGTCGTCTTCGTCAGCCATCGCCTCGCCGAGGTGCTGGAGATTTCGGCGCGCATCACCGTCCTGCGCGACGGCGCACTGGTCGGCGTCTATCCGGTGGAAGGGATGACCCAGTCGAAGATCACAGAGCTGATGACCGGCCGCACCTTCGACCAGGGCACCCGAGCCCGCGACGTCTCGCACAATCCGGTCATGCTTTCTGTCAACAATCTTTCCCGGTCGGGAGAGTTCAGCGACATCTCGTTCGAGTTGCGCCGCGGCGAAACGCTCGGCATCACCGGGCTTCTGGGGTCTGGACGCACCGAACTTGCGCTGACGCTGTTCGGCATGCGCCGGCCAGCTTCCGGCACCATCACGCTTTCCGGCAAGCCGGTGCGCTTCGCCTCCAACCGCGAGGCGATTGCCGCCGGCGTGGCCTATCTCTCGGAAGACCGGCTTGCGCTCGGCCTCAACCAGCCGCAGTCCATCGCCGACAATCTCGTCATGGCCTCGCTCAACCGCATCCTGAGCGGCCGGCTGATCTCGCCGGAAAAGAAGCGCTCGCTCGTTGCCCGCTGGATCGCCGATCTCAGCGTCAAGATCGGCAGGCAGGACGATGCGATCTCGACCCTTTCCGGTGGCAACCAGCAGCGCGTCGCGATCGCCAAATGGCTCGCCACCGATCCCAAGGTGCTGATCCTCGATTCCCCGACCGTCGGCGTGGACGTCGGTGCCCGCGCCGGCATCTTCGAGATCGTCGCGCGGCTTGCCGAGGCGGGGCTCGCCATCATCCTGATCTCGGACGAGGTGCCGGAAGTCTATTTCAACGCCGACAGGGTCATCCACATGGAAAAGGGCCGGATCGCCGACGTGTACGATCCCCACGCCACCACGCTGAAGGACCTGGAGGCTGCGGTCTATGCGTAAGCTGTTCCTGTCCCACACCACCGAATTCGTGCTGATCGGCGTCATCGTGGCGATGAGCATCTTCCTTGCGTTTGCCACCGATCGCTTCTTCACGCTCGGCAATGCCTTCGACCTCCTGAACATCAGCGCCGTCAACATCATCTTCGCCGTCGGCCTGCTGGTGGTGCTGATCGCCGGCGGCATCGACATCTCCTTCGCGGTCGCGGCCTCCGTCGTGCAATATGTCACGGCGCTGGCGCTGGAGCGGATCGGGGGCGGCGGCTGGGTCTCGGGCCTCCTCATCGCGGGCAGCGCCGGCATCCTGCTCGGCATGATCAATGCCTTCCTGATCCATCGCTTCCGCATCATCTCGATCGTCGCGACGATCGCCACCTTCAACGTCTATTTCGGCCTGCTCATGTTCTTCACCAGGGGCGTGTCGATCTACAACCTGCCCGACTGGCTGACGACCCGCGTCATCATCTACGAGCGCGAAATGGCCGATGGCAGCTGGGCCGAGATCACGCTTCCCGTCGTCGTCATGGCCATCTGCGTGTTCGCCACCTGGCTTCTCATCAGCCGCACGACCACCGGCCGGCAGCTCTATGCCTTCGGCGACAATCCGGAAGGGGCCCGCCGCTTCGGCATCAATATCGGCGCCATGCCGTTCATCGCCTTCGGCTGGCTCGGCCTGATGGCGGGCATCGCCGGGCTCATGCAGGCGCACTATGCCCAGGAGGTCGTGCCGAACGCGCTCTATGGCCGCGAGCTCGACGTGCTCGCCGCCGTGGTGCTCGGCGGTGCGCGCCTCGGCGGCGGCAAGGGCTCGGTTCTTGGCTGCGTGCTCGGCGTGCTGCTCGTCTCCATCACCCAGAACGGGCTCAACCTGATGGGCGTGTCGCCCTTCGCCTTCAAGATGATCGTCGGTGCCATCATCCTCGCCGCGATCACGCTGTCGAGCGCCCGCATCGAAAAACTGATCCCGTTGTTTGCCACCGCCAAGCCCGGCGACGACACAGCAAAGGGAGCGGGCCGATGAACGCGCTCGCCGCCCGCTTCAATGCCGTCTTCGGGCCCGACATGGCCGGTCCCTTCGCAGCCCTCGCCGCCGTGCTCATCTTCTTCGGCTTCGCCTCGCCGCAGTTCCTGACGGGCGCGACCTTCGGCTCGGTCGCGTTCCAGCTGCCGGAGCTCGGCATCCTGACGCTTGCGATGCTGCTGCCGATCCTGACCGGCGGCCTCAACCTCGCGATCACCTTTACTGCCAATATCGCCGGCCTGACGCTCGCCTGGACCCTGCAGGCGAATGGCGGCGTCGATGCCGGCCCTGCCGCCTTCCTGTTCGGCTCGGTGCTGGCGCTGGCCGTGGGGGCTGCGAGCGGCCTCGTGATGGGCCTCGTCATCGCCTTCACCCGCGCGCATCCGATCCTCGTCTCCCTGTCGATGATGATCTTCCTGCGCGGCCTCGGCGAATTCCTGACGCGCGGCGGCGACATCTCGGGCTTCCCCGCCTTCGTCGCGCCGATCGGCCACGGCAGCATCCTCGGCATCCCCGTGCCGCTGTTGATCCTGATCGCCTGCGTGATCGTCAGCCACATCCTGCTGTCGCGCTCGAAGCTCGGCTTTTCCACCTACATGATCGGCTCCAACATCGAGTCGGCCCGCTATTCCGGCATCAACACGCGCAAGGTGCTGGTGCTGGTCTATGTGCTGTCCGGCGTGATGGCGGCGATCGCCGGCATCATCATGCTCGCCCGCTTCAATTCGGTGCGGGTGGGACACGGCGAGTCCTACCTGCTGATCACCGTGCTCGCCTGCTTTCTCGGCGGCATCAACCCCTTCGGCGGCTTCGGCCGCGTCCTGCCCGTCTTCGTGGCGCTCGTCGTGCTGCAGCTCCTGTCCTCGGGGCTCAACCTGCTCGGCGCCAACCAGCACCTGACCACCGCCGTCTGGGGCATCCTTCTCATCGTCGTGATGGTGCTCCGGTGGTTCTCGGCAACATTCATCAAATTCGTGAAATAGGAGAGACGACCATGGAAGGTTTCGGCGTTCACACCAGCATGTGGACCATGAACTGGGACCGCGCAGGCGCCGAGAAGGCGATTGCCGGTGCCGTGCACTACAAGATGGACTTCGTCGAGATCGCGCTGCTCAATGCGCCGGCCGTCGACGCCAAGCATACCCGCGACCTCCTGGAAAAGAACAAGCTGCGCGCCGTCTGCTCGCTCGGTTTGCCGGAGCATGCCTGGGCCTCCGTGCGTCCGGATGCGGCGCTCGAGTATCTGAAGGTGGCGATCGAAAAGACGGCGGAGATGAGCGGGGAGGCGCTTTCCGGCGTCATCTTCGGCGGCATCGGCGAGCGCACCGGCGTTCCGCCGACGCAAGGCGAATACGACAACATCGCCAGGGTGATCGAGGCCGCCTCCAGGCACGCCAGGAAGTACAACATCGAGCTCGGCGTCGAGGCCGTGAACCGCTACGAGAACCACCTGATCAATTCGGCGCAGCAGGCGGTCGACATGGTGGAGCGCGTCGGTGCCGACAACGTCTTCGTCCATCTCGACACGTATCACATGAACATCGAGGAAAAGGGCGCTGCCAACGGTATCCTGATCGCCCGCGATCACCTGAAGTACATCCACCTCTCCGAAAGCGATCGGGGCACGCCGGGCTACGGCAACATTCCCTGGGATGCGATCTATGCCGCGCTCGCCGCCATCGGCTTCAAGGGAGGGCTTGCTATGGAAAGCTTCATCAACATGCCGCCGGAAGTGGCCTATGGCCTCGCTGTCTGGCGTCCGGTCGCCCGCGACATGGAGGAGGTGATGGGCAAGGGCCTGCCCTTCCTGCGCAACAAGGCCGAGCAATACGGCCTGATCTGATCCGGGAGCAAAAAGCCCACATTCCCGGCGAGCCGGGAATGTGGGCATAGGAAGGGAGTGCATCTTGCCCGCTGATGCGTTCGCCGCAACTGTTGCCGTGCTCGATATCGGCAAGACCAATATCAAGCTCAGTGCTGTCACCCGCGACGGCGTGATCGCGGAG
Source organism: Mycoplana azooxidifex (assembly GCF_014196765.1). Taxonomy (GTDB): domain Bacteria; phylum Pseudomonadota; class Alphaproteobacteria; order Rhizobiales; family Rhizobiaceae; genus Mycoplana; species Mycoplana azooxidifex. The sequence goes on along the minus strand of NZ_JACIEE010000005.1, from coordinate 408,571 downwards.
ACGCTCTCGGTCGCCAATGCCGTCCGGTCCGGTCCGCCCTGGCGCCACCATGATCTCGAAGGGATCGGCGACTGGGTGTTCAGTGGCCTAGCACCCCTTTCCCGCCGCCATCCGCTCGATACCTTCGTCGCCACCGGCCATGGATCCGGCGCCGTGCTCGTCGGGCCGGACCCGGATGACGGCTGTGGCGTGGCCTTGCCGATGATCGACTACGAACAGCCGTTGCCCGACGCGATCGATCGCGCCTATCGGCCACTGGCCGGCTCCTTCCGCGACCGCGGCAGCATGATCATGCACGGGGCGACCCATCAGGCCCGGCAGTTGCTCTGGATGGAGACCGCTGAGCCGGAGCGCTTCGCCCGCGCCCGCTGGTTCCTCTGCTCGCCGCAGTACTGGGCCTTCAGGCTGACGGGCGTTGCAGCGGCGGAGGCGACGAGCCGCGGTGCGCAATCCCATCTCTGGAACACGCCGGATGCCCGCCCCGCACCGATCGTCACCGCGCGCGGCTGGCAGCGGCTGATGCCGGAATTCGTTCCCGCCTGGGCGAGCCTCGGCACGGTACGCCCTGTGCTCGCCGCGCGTTTCGGCCTGCCGAGCGGCTTGCGGGTGCTGACCGGCATCCACGACAGCAGCGCCAACTTCTACCGCTACCAGGCCGCGGGCCTTGCCGATGCGGCGGTGGTTTCCACCGGAACCTGGATCGTCGGCATGAGCGCCGCCACGCCGCTCGACAGCGTGAGGGAAGAAAGCGGTATGACGATCAACAGCGATGTATTCCGCAATCCCGTCGCCGGCGCGCTGACCATGGGGGGGCGGGAATTCTCCCATGTGGCGGGCGAGACGGACAGGGAACCGGTCGACCTCGCCCTGGCGCTTCGCCTCGTTGAGCGCGGCACGATGGCGCTGCCGACCTTCGGCGCCGATGACGGCTTCTTTCCAGGCAGCGCCGGACGCGGCAAGATCGTCGGGCCGCCGCCGGAAACGGCTGCCCAGCGCAAGGCGCTCGCGACCCTCTATATGGCGCTCCTGACTGTGGAGTGCCTCGATGCGCTTCAGGCGAAGGACCGCGCCGTGCTCGACGGCAGCTACCTGCGCGAGCCGCTCTACGCGCGATTGGTCTCGGCGTTCCGGGGCGGCGGCGAAACGCTCTTCAATCTCGACGCCTATGGCGTGGCGACCGGCACGGCGCTGCTTGCCTCCCATGGTTCCAGCCGGGCGCGCGACAGCCTCGCGCTGGAGCGTCCTGATCCGCTTCCCGGTGCTGCGGCCTTGCTCGGCGCCTATCGCGCACGCTGGCGCGAGGCGGTCCACTGCCAGTTCCCCTCATCCGTACCGTCCCGAAAGGCAAGGACATGACCGACACGACCGATATCGCCACCCTGCGTCGCCAGATGCTGGAAACCTGCCGCCGCATGAATTCGAGCGGCATCAACCAGGGCACCGCCGGCAATCTTTCCGTGCGCACCGGCAATGGCTTCCTCGTCACGCCGTCCTCGATGCCCTATGACACGATGACGCCGGAGGATCTGGTGGAGATGGATTTCGACGGCTCCTATGCCGGCCATCGCCCCTCGTCGGAATGGCGCTTCCACCGCGATATCCTGAAGAACCGGACCGATATCGACGTCGTGCTGCACTGCCACTCGATCTATGCGACGACGCTCGCCTGTCATCACAAGACGATCCCGAGCTTCCACTACATGACCGGCGTCGCCGGCGGCACGACGATCCGCTGCGCCGAATATGCGACCTTCGGTACGCAGGCACTTTCCGATGCAGCATTGAAGGCGCTCGACGGGCGGCTCGCCTGCCTGCTCGGCCAGCATGGCCAGATTTCGCTCGGCAACACGCTGGAGCACGCGCTGTGGCTTGCGATCGAGGTGGAGACGCTGTCGCGCATGTACGTGCAGGCGCTGACCCTCGGCGAGCCGCCGATCCTGCCGGACGACGAGATGGAGCGGGTGATCGCGCAGATGAAGCGCATGAGCTACGGCCATGGGCCGGAGGCCGAAGGCTCCAACGATATCGCCCGCCCGAGGGCCAAGTCGCCAGAGTGACAGGGCAACGCCCCGTGCCGTCGCATCAAACGGACGCGGCCAGGCTCTGGAGATAGGCAACGATACCGGCGCGCTCCGATTCATTCGGTACTGAGACCGACATGGTGGTTCGCGGCGCCAGTTTGCGCGGATTGGTTGCAGGAGCCTGATGCGTTTCTCCCGGCACTGAGGGGGAATTGCTGTCGCGCTCCCGGTCGCGGCTCGCCCCGGTCGGAGGCGATTACCCGGCTACCGTTGCTTACGTGATGATCGCGGCGGTCACCGGCTCGCACCGGTCACATTGCGGCAGAGTGTGGCAGAACCTCACTTGTGCGAGCCCGGCAGCGCCGTTACTGCTCCCTCCCGGCATTTCACCTTGAGGCGCAAATCATGGAAATTTTCACATCGGCCGGGTTCCTGGCTCTCCTTCAGGTCATCATGATCGACCTGGTGCTCGCCGGCGACAACGCGGTCGTCATCGGCCTGGCGGCTGCCGGCCTGCCGCTGGAGCAGCGACGGAAGGCCATACTCGTCGGTATCCTGGCCGCGACCGTTCTGCGCATCGCGCTCGCGAGCGTCACCGTTCAATTGCTCGACATCATCGGCCTGCTGCTGGCCGGCGGTATTCTCCTGCTTTGGGTGTGCTGGAAGATGTGGCGCGAGCTGCGTGCTGCCGCGGGAATGGACGAGCAGGAAGGCAACGGCATCGTCACACACAAGAAGACGTTTCTCCAGGCTGCCACCCAGATCGTCATCGCGGACGTATCGATGTCTCTCGACAACGTGCTGGCGGTTGCCGGTGCGGCCCGCGAACATCCCACCGTTCTCGTCATCGGGCTGATCCTTTCGATCGCGATGATGGGCATTGCGGCAAACTACATTGCGCGGCTCCTCAACCGCTACCACTGGATCGCCTATATCGGTCTGGCACTCATCCTCTACGTCGCCCTGCACATGATCTACCGGGGCTCGATCGAGGTATGGCCTCACCTGGTCGCGGCCCTCTAGCGAGCCCGCGCACGCCTCAGCGATGCGACGCCCAGGGAACGAGGCGTCGCTCTATCAGGCGGGCGACATATTCGAAGACGATCGCAATCAGCGCGATCACGACGATGCCGGCGATGACGATATCGGTAACCAGGAACTGGGCGGCCGACTGGATCATGAAGCCGATGCCGCTCGTCGCCGCGACCAGTTCGGCAGCGACCAACGTCGTCCAGCCGGCGCCGAGGGCGATACGGATGCCGGTGAGGATCGACGGGACGGCGCTCGGCAGGACGACCTGGCCGAGCACCTGACGCGGGGTCGCGCCGAGCGATCGCGCCGCGTTGACGTGGTCCTTCGAGACGGACCGCACGCCCGCCGACGTCGAAAGGATGATCGAGGGCAGCATGGCGAGCGCGATGACGGTGATCTTCGAGGCCTCGCCGATGCCGACCCAGATGATGACCAGCGGCAGATAGGCCAGCGGCGGCAGGGGGCGCAGGAACTCGACGATCGGGTCGAGTATGCCGCGACCGACGCGGCTCGTCGCGATCGCCAGCCCCGCCGGAATGCCGATCAGGATCGATGCGATCAGGGCGCCGAAGATGCGGTAGAGGCTCGCGCCCACGTGTTCGGCAAGCGTCGCGTCGACAAAGCCGGTGACGACCAGGCCGTATGCTGCGACCAGCACCTGACGGGGCGAGGGAAGAAAGACGGGCGACACCAGCGCATGGGCCGAGGCGAGGCTCCAGAGCCCGAGGATGACGAGGACGGTGATCGCGGAGATTACTGCGGTCGGGACGGGCCTTGCCGTGGAGGCGGTCGCGGGCGCTGCCCTGGCGCGAAGGGGCGCTTCGTCGCCGGCGCGTCCGTCCTCGTCCCCGTCGGACAGCCGTGACAGGGGGCGAAGTTCGGTAAAGAGCGTCATGCGGCGGCCTCCTCGTTGGGGAGCGAATGGATCAGGCTCGTCAGGCCGTCATGCAGGCGCTTGAACAAGGGCGACGCCTTGATGCGCTCGATCGGTGTGCCTGCCAGGATCTCGCTGCTGAAACCGGCCTCGATCTCGGCGGTCAGCCGGCCGGGATTGGGCGAGAGCACCAGCACGCGCGAGGCAAGGATCAGGGCCTCGTCGATGCTGTGGGTGATGAGGACTGCGCCGGCGCCGCTGCGGCTCTGGATGCGCAGCAGGAACTCCTGCATGCGCGAACGGGTCAGCGCGTCGAGCGCCCCCAGCGGTTCGTCGAGCAGGAGGAAGCGCGGTTCGGCGGCCAGTGCCCGGGCGATGCCGACACGCTGGCGCATGCCGCCCGACAGTTCCCAGATGTGGCGGTCGCCGGCTTCGCCGAGCCCGACCAGTTCCAGCAGTTGTCGCGCCCGCTCGTGGCGTTCGGCGCGCGGCACGCCCTTCAGTTTCAACGGAAAGCCGACGTTGTCGCGCGCGTCGAGCCAAGGGTAGAGCGCGTCGTCCTGGAACACGACCGCGCGGTCGGCGCCGGGGCCCCTGATCGGTTCGCCGTCGACGGCAATCGTGCCGGACGTCGGAAGGATGAAGCCGGCTGCAAGGTTCAAGAGGCTCGTCTTGCCGGATCCGGACCGGCCGATGATCGCTACGAGTTCGTGCGAGGAGACCTGCAGGTTGATGCTGTCCAGCACAAGATTGTCGCCGGCGGCAGAACGAAGCCCCGGCCGCTGCGGATAGCGGAGAGACACGTCTCGAAACGACAGGATGCTCATGGCGGTCTTCCTTATGCGGGCTCGTTCTGGCGGTTGCGCACCCCGGCGGAAATGGCGACCCGATCGCGCTTTCGCACGCCCGGGTCGCCGGTCCGCCGCAGGACGGGTGGTGCCTCAGTAGGCAAGCTTGGCCGCATCGGTGACCCACCGGGCGGAGATGTAAGGCGAATAGTCGGAGAGGGCTGCGGGGATCTTGCCCTGCTCGAGCAGGAACGCTGACGTGTCCGAGACAGCCTTGGCGGTGCCGCCGCCGAGGAGGGCTTCGCCGGCCTGCTCCTCCAGCGTCGGGAAGATGTAACCCTTGAGCAGGGCAGGGACCTCTTCCTGCTTGGCGCCGGTCAGGCGGGCAATTTTCTCGGCCTCCGGCGAGCCTGCATTCCAGGCGTCCGGGTTGGCGCGATAGGCGGCGGTGGCGTCGCCGGTCACCTTGACGAAGGCGGTGACCACGTCCGGATGCTCCTCCGCGAACGTCTTGCTGACGATCCAGGCATCGAAGGTCGGGCCGCCCCAGTCGGCGACGTCTGCCGAGGTCGCAAGCACCGTGCCCGACTTCTTCAACTGGGCCAGGACGGGATCCCAGACATAGGCGCCGTCAATGTCGCCGCGTTCCCAGGCGGCTGCGATCTCCGGCGGGCGCAGGTTGAGGATTTCGACGGATTTCGGATCGACCTTCCAGTGCTTGAGCGCGGTGAGCAGGCTGTAGTGGGCCGTGGAGACGAAGGGGGTTGCGATCTTCTTGCCGGCGAGTTCCTCCGGCTTTGCGACCGATTTGACCGCCAGCGCCTCGGCCTCGCTGATCAGGCCGACGACGAAGATGGTTTCGACCGGCAGTTCGCGGCTCGCAGCGGCGGCGAGCGGCGAGGAGCCGACATAGCCGATGTCGAGCGAGCCGGATGCGATCGCCGCGATCACGTCCGCGCCGCCATCGAACTTCTGCCAGTTGATCTTTGCGCCGGTGACCTTCTCATAGGTGCCGTCGGCCTGGGGGACGCGCGAGGGCTCGACGATCGGCTGGTAGCCGATGTTGAGCGTCACGTCTTCGGCGGTTGCCGGCTGGATATGGGCGGTCAGGGCAAGGGCGGCCGTTGCCGCCAACAGGGTCCTGCGGGTGATGTTCATGTTCCTCTCCTCAATCTGATCCGTTGCCCGACGATTGCCCTCGGGTCGACAATGAAGCTATATAATCCATAAAATTAGTAGAGAAAATTTCGTCTCAATATCGCGGGCTGGCTGCGATTGATTTTGCGTACTCCATCGTCGGAAGCAGAACGCGAGCGGGGTGGGAACGGGATCTGCCCTGCTTTCGATCGCATCCGATCGGCGCGCAGTCGACGTCACTGCGGTGTCGGGAACGGCGGAGGCCCGCGGCGGTTACAGGCACTTCCGGCCGGACATTCCGGAAACGGAATTCCACTCCGGGGCGGAATTTCGAAAAGAAGAACACTGTTTTTATGGATTATATCAATTAATATCCCGTTCAACCTTGGGCGCCGACCTCGCCCGACAACCACGGAGACGATCAAATGGCTCGCACAACACTTGCCGCCAGGATGGCGAAGCGGATTTCGGGCATCGGTACGATCGCACTGGCGCTTTCGCTGACCGCGGGGGTCGCCTTGGCCGAAACCCTGACGATCGGCGTGACGCCGGGATCGCTGGCGGATTCGATCGAGGTCGCAGCCACGGAAGCCCGCAGCCAGGGCCTCGACGTGAAGGTCATCGAGTTCACGGACTGGACGACGCCGAATGTCGCGCTCAATGCCGGCGACCTCGACGTCAACTACTTCCAGCACCAGGCCTTCCTCGACAATGCCGTTGCCGAGACCGGCTACAAGCTGAAGAGCGTTGCCGTCGGCCTTCTTCCAAACCTCGGTCTCTACTCCTCGAAGTTCAAGAGCTTCGGCGACCTGCCGCAAGGCGGCCGCGTCGGCGTGGCGAGCGATCCCGTCAACCAGGGGCGGGGATTGCTGCTTCTCGAACGCGCAGGGCTCATCAAGCTCCGCGACGGCGTGGGCTCGCAGGGGACGCTCGACGACATCGCCGAGAACCAACGCGAGCTGCAATTCGTCGAGATCGAGGGGCCGCAGTTGGTGCGGGCGCTGGACGACGTCGATCTCGCGCAAGGGTATCCGGCGCACTACGTCAATGCCGGCAAGCCGGACGTGGCCGGCCAGGCCCTCCTCTATTCGGGGATCGACGACCTCAAGTTCGCGATCCGTTTCGTCACGCGCGAGGACAATGCGGACGATCCGCTCGTCCGCCGTTTCGTCGAGATCTACCAGGGCTCCGACGCGGTGAAGGCCCAGATCCACAAGTCCTTTGCCGACGACAACAAGCTCTACAGCCTTCCGTGGACGGAGGGCGCGTCGGTCAACTGACGCGCCTGTCCCCTCGCCCCTTCACATCAACTCTTCTTGCGGGAAACTGACATGAAACGAGCCACCCTCAGTGCCGTTGCGGCATTGGCCCTGACCTTGACAACGTCCTTCACGACCGCCGCTCATGCCGAGACCATCAAGGTCGGCGTGGTGCCCGGCGCCTATGCCGAGACCATCGAGGCGCTTGTCCCCGAAGCGAAGGCGGCAGGCATCGATATCGAGGCGGTGGAGTTCACCGACTGGACCACGCCGAACGTCGCGCTGGATGCCGGCGACATCGACGTCAACTATTTCCAGCACCGGCCGTTCCTCGACAATGCGATCAAGGATCGCGGCTACAAGCTCACCGATGTCGGGGCGGGGATTCTCGCAAACATCGGTCTCTATTCCCAGAAGCACAAGAGCTTCGACGAAATCCCGCAGGACGGAACCGTCGCGATCGCCAACGATCCGGTGAACCAGGGCCGCGGACTGCTTCTGATCGAGAAGGCCGGGCTGATCAAGCTGCGCGAGGGCGTCGGCTTCCAGGGCACGCTCGACGACATCGTCGAGAACCCCAGGAACCTGAGCTTTACCGAGGTGGAGGGGCCGCAACTGGCCCGCGTCACCGGCGATGTCGACCTGGCGCTCGGCTATCCGCATTTCATAGCGGCGTCGGGTCTCTTCGATCCCGGCTCGGGGCTGCTCTATTCAGGCATCGACGATCTCCGCTTCGCCATCCTCTTTACCGTCAAGGAGGATCGCAAGGACGACCCGCTGCTGAAGAAGCTGGTGGAACTCTACCAGCATTCCGATGCGGTCCGGCAGGCAGCCGACAAGGCCTATCATTCCAACGACAAGCTCTACACGCTCTCATGGCAGCGTTGACCGAGGACATCGTCGCGGCAGGTCGAAAGCCCGCGCGCGCCAGGGCCGCGGCGGGGACGTTGCCCGCCGCCGCAGCAACGGCGCCGCGCGCCGGCTCGGTGGCCTTCCAGGGGCTCGGCAAGACCTATGTCTCCTCCACAGGGACGGTGAGGGCGCTCGAGGCGATCGACCTCGCCATCCCCGCCGGCGGGATCTTCGGCATCATCGGACGGAGCGGCGCCGGCAAGTCGAGCCTGCTGCGGACGATCAACCGGCTCGAGCAGCCGACGGAGGGCCGGGTCCTGGTCGACGGGCGGGACGTCGGGCACCTGGACGAGGGCGGGCTGGTCGCGCTGCGGCGGCGCGTCGGCATGATCTTCCAGCACTTCAATCTCCTGTCGGCCAAGACGGTGCGACAGAACGTGGCGCTGCCGCTGGTCGTCGCCGGCGTTGCGAAGCGGCAGATCGACGAGCGCGTGGACGAGGTGCTGGCGCTGGTCGGCCTGGAGGGCAAGCACAACGTCTATCCTTCGCGGCTTTCCGGCGGCCAGAAGCAGCGCGTGGGGATCGCGCGTGCGCTCGTCCACCGGCCGGAAATCCTCCTGTGCGACGAGGCGACTTCGGCCCTCGACCCGGAGACGACGCTTTCGATCCTCGGGCTCCTGAGGGACATCAACCGCAGGCTCGGCCTCACCATCATCCTCATCACCCACGAAATGAGCGTCATCCGCGAGATCTGCGAGAACGTGCTGGTGCTGGAGCAGGGGCGCATCGCCGAGCAGGGGCCGGTGTGGCAGGTCTTCGGCGCGCCGAAACACGCCGCGACCCGCGCCCTGCTGCAGCCCCTCAGCCGGGAAATTCCCGAAGACGTCGCCGCGCGGCTGGAGCCATCGCCTGTCGCCGGCGGGGAGGCCGTCCTGGAAGTCCGCTACACGGGCGGGGAGGGCGGCGCGGGGCCCGATCTGTCGCGGCTGACGGGCCTGCTCGGCGGATCGGTGCGGTTGCTGCACGGCACCGTCGACCGCATCCAGGGCCATGCGCATGGAACCCTGCTTCTCGCCGCAAGGGACGTGACGGAAAAGAACCTCGACGCCCTGAAGGGCCAGGTCGGCAGCACAAGGATACTGGGCTATGTCCGCCGCGATGTATAACCGCCTCTGGCTGGCTCTCCTGGATACGATCCAGATGGTCGGCATGTCCGCCCTGATCGCGCTCATGATCGGCATTCCCGTCGCGGTTTTCCTCGTCGTCTCGGCTCCGGGCGGTTTCTTCGAGGCGCCGCGGCTCAATCGTGCGGTGGCCGCGGTGGTCAACGGCTTCCGGGCCACGCCGTTCATCGTCCTGCTCGTGGCGCTGCTGCCGCTCACCCGTTTCCTCACGGGGACGACGATCGGCGTCTGGGCGGCGATCGTGCCGCTGTCCATCAGCGCCACCCCCTTCTTTGCCCGGATTGCCGAAGTCAGCCTGCGCGAGGTCGACAAGGGTTTGATCGAGGCGGCCCAGGCGATGGGCTGCCGCAAGTGGCATATCGTGCGCCATGTGCTCCTGCCCGAAGCGCTCCCCGGCATCGTCGGCGGCTTCACCATTACAGTCGTTACGATGATCGGCGCCTCGGCTATGGCGGGCGCGGTCGGCGCCGGCGGGCTCGGCGACATGGCGATCCGTTACGGCTACCAGCGCTTCGATACGGCGGTGATGATAGCGGTGATCGTCGTGCTGATCGCCATGGTCACGATCGTGCAGTTCGCGGGCGACTATACGGTGCGGCGCCTGCGCAACCGTTGAATTTGAAAGAAGACGACGATGAGTGAAACGAAGATCGACCGCGAGAGCCGTTCCGGCCACGGCAGGCGCCCGGCGCCGGCGCTTGCGGCCCATCGCATTGCGACGGACGAAGAAGCCATCGCCGTGGCCACCGCATTGGCGTCGCGGTTCTCCGTCGAGGCGGCCCGGCGCGACAGGGAGCGGCTCCTGCCATGGGATGAGATCGAGGCCTACAGCGCAAGTGGGCTCGGCGCGATCACCGTGCCCAAGGCATTCGGCGGCCCCGACCTCTCGCTCGTCACGCTGGTGCGCGTGTTCGAGATCCTTTGCGCTGCCGATCCTTCGCTCGGACAGATCCCGCAGAACCATTTCGGCGTGCTGGCGCTGTTGCGCGACCTCGGTTCGGACGAGCAGAAGGCGCGTTTCTACGCCGATATCCTGAAGGGGGAGCGCATCGGCAATGCCGGGCCCGAGCGCGGGCGCAACATGATCAACCACGTCACGACACGCATTACCGCCCGGCCGGACGGGCTGCGGCTCACCGGCCGCCGCTTCTACTCGACCGGCGCCCTGTTCGCCCACTGGATTCCGACGCGGGCGATCGATGACGAGGGGCGCGCGGTGCAGGTCTGGGCGCGGTTCGACGCACCGGGCGTGACGGTCCTCGATGACTGGTCCGCGTTCGGCCAGCGCACGACTGCCAGCGGAACGGTGGAATTCGACGGCGTGCCGGTCGCACCGATCCAGGTCCTGCCGGTCTGGTCGGCGGCGGATATGCCCGGCCTATGGGGGCCGATCTCGCAAATCATCCAGGCCGCCATCGACGCCGGCATCGCGCGGGCGGCCATCGACGATGCCGCGGCGTTCGTTCGCGACCGGGCCCGGCCGTGGATGGATTCCGGCCTGGAGCGGGCGAGCGACGATCCGACGATCATTCATGAAATTGGCCATCTGGAGGCCGAGTTCTCGGCAGCCCAGGCGCTGCTGCATCATGCGGCGGGCGTCCTGGACGAACTCAGTGCCAGGCCGGTGACGCTGGAGACCAGCGCGCTGGCATCGGTCGCCGTGGCCGAGGCGAAGATCCTGACGACCGAGATCGCGCTGGAGGCGAGCGAGAAGTTGTTCGACCTCGCCGGGTCGAGCGCCACGCGCGCGACACACGCGCTCGACCGGCACTGGCGCAACGCCCGCGTCCATACGCTTCACGATCCCGTCCGCTGGAAATATCACCTTCTCGGAAACTATTACCTGAACGGTGCCTATCCGGCACGCCATCAATGGAACTGAACAGGCGGGTGAACGCATGAACGCCGTATCCCATACCAAGGCTCAGCCTGCACCGATATCAGCCGCAAGGCCCGCCCTGGTCGCAGACGATGCGCAAGCGCTGGAAGCGGCCTACAGGCTCGCTGTCGATTTCGCCCGCGGTTCAGGAGCGCGCGATGCCGATCGCCTGCTGCCGTGGAGCGAGCTGGAGCGCTACAGCGCCAGCGGCCTCTGGGGCGCTACGGTGCCGCGCGCCCATGGCGGCGCCGAAATCTCCACCGTCACGCTGGCGCGCGTGATTGCGACAGTTGCCGCTGCCGACGGCTCGCTGGCGCAGATCCCGCAGAACCATTTCTATGCGCTGGAAGTGCTCCGGGTCGGGGGCTCGGAGGAACAGAAGCGCTTCTTCTTCGAGCGCGTGCTTGCGGGCGACCGTCTCGGCAACGCGCTCGCCGAGGTCGGCCAACGCGACTTCCGGCGCCGCACGCGCCTGGTCCGCGAGCCGGGCGGCTGGCATGTCGATGGCGAGAAGTTCTACTGCACCGGCGCGATCTATGCGCACTGGATTCCGACGCTGGTCGTGGCGGAGGAGGCCGGCGAGGAGGTGAGCTATCTCGCCTTCGTGCCGCGCGATGCGCAGGGCGTGACCGTGATCGACGACTGGGATGGTTTCGGCCAGCGGGTGACCGGCAGCGGGTCCGTCCGGTTCGAGCGCGTTCGCGTCGAGCCGGAGTGGGTCGTTCCCTTCAAGGCCTCGTTCGACCGCCCGACGACGATCGGTCCGCATGCGCAGATCATGCATGCTGCGATCGATCTCGGCATCGGCTTGGGCGCTTTCGAGGAAATGCTGCGTTTCGTCCGCGAACGTTCGCGCCCCTGGCTGGATTCCGGGGTGGAACGGGCGTCCGACGATCCGCTGACGCTGCATCAGGTCGGCCATGTGCGCCTGCGGCTGCGCGCCGCCGAAGCGCTGGTCGAACGCGCGGCGGCGGAGGTGGACGCCGCCCAGCGCGCACCCGACGAGGACAGCGTGGCGCGCGCCTCGATCGCGGTGGCAAAGGCGCGCATCCTGACCACGAAGGCGGGCCTGCTCGCGGCCGACAAGCTGTTCGAGCTCTCCGGCACCTCCGCGACCCAGTCGGAAGACAATCTCGACCGCTACTGGCGCAATGTGCGCACGCACACGCTGCACGATCCGGTCCGCTGGAAATATCAGGCGGTCGGGAATTTCCATCTCAACGGCAAACGCCCGCCGCGACACGGCGCAATCTAGCGGACAGCAGTCAGTGACGAAAAAGCAGATCCTTCTCAACGCGTTCAACATGAACAGCGTGGGCCACATCAACCATGGCCTCTGGGCGCATCCGCGCGACAGGTCGGTCGAATACAACACGATCGACTACTGGACCTCGCTTGCGAGGACCCTGGAGCGCGGCCTCTTCGACGGCATCTTCATCGCCGACATCCTCGGCGTCTACGACGTCTACCAGAGCTCGGTGAACCTGACGCTGAAGGAATCCATCCAGCTTCCGGTCAACGATCCCCTGCTGCTGGTCTCGGCGATGGCGGCGGTGACGCGCAATCTCGGGTTCGGCATCACCATCAATGCCAATGCCGAACCGCCCCATACGTTCGCGCGCCGGATCTCCACGCTGGATCACCTCACACGGGGGCGCATCGGCTGGAACATCGTCACCGGCTATCTCGACAGCGCGGCGCGGGCGGTCGGGCAGGACGGGCTTTCGGCGCACGACACGCGCTACGACCGCGCGGAGGACTATCTCGAGGTCCTCTACAAGCTCTGGGAGGGCAGCTGGGACGACGACGCCGTGCGCGCCGACAGGGCGGCACGGGTCTATGCCGACCCTGCCAAGGTCAGGCCGGTCCGTCACGAAGGGCCGTTCTATCGCGTCGACGGCTATCACCTGTCCGAGCCGTCGATCCAGCGTACCCCGGTGCTCTACCAGGCTGGGACGTCGGGCCGCGGCCGCCGGTTTGCCGCGCGCCATGCCGAGTGCGTCTTCGTCTCCGCCACGGACAAGGCGGCGGCGCGCGCCATCGCGCGGGCGCTCCGGGAAGAGGCTGTCGCGGCAGGGCGCAGGCCGGACGACATCAAGATCTTCGTCGGCATCTCCATCATCCCCGGACGCAGCGACCGCGAGGCGCAGGACAAGCGCCTGGAATACCTCGCCTATGCCAGCCCCGAGGCGGGGCTCGCCCATTTCTCGGCGAGCACCGGCATCGATTTTTCCCGCTACGGCCTCGACGATCCGATCGAGTACGGAACGTCGAACGCGATCCAGTCGGCGACTGAACTGGCGCAAAAGAAGCGCTGGACCAAGCGCAACCTCCTCGACGAACTCGCGCTCGGTGGCCGCTATCCGCTGGTCACGGGCACGCCGGATGCGATCGCTGCGGAGCTGGAGAGCTGGATCGACGAGGGGGAAATCGACGGCTTCAACCTGGCCCGGACGGTCACGCCCGAATGCTTCGAGGATTTCGTCGACCTTGTCGTTCCTGTGCTGCAGGAGCGTGGCCGCTACAAGACCGCCTATGGGGGGAGCAGCCTGCGCAACCGCCTCTTTGACGCCGGCGACCGCCTGCCGGAAAACCATCCCGGCGCAGGCTTTCGCTGCTTGACGCAAGCCCATTCGCGCGGTTGACGGGACGCAATCTGACAACCAGTGGATGGTGCGCCGACGTGTATGTGTCTGTGAACGCGAACGATGCAAGCGGGCCGGGCCGATCGGTGTGTCGTTTCTACCTCAGTTGGAAGGTGTCTGCGCTTCGACGCAACCATAGCGGACAGAACGTCCTCGCGAATGCCGGGCCAAGCCTCTATACCGCTGTTTCGACCGGCTTCCAGGCACGCCGTGTCGCACATCCAATGCTGGGGGGCATGTCTTGAAGCACTACGTTCATTACACCGTCATGGCTGCATCCCTGCTGTTTGGCCTGCAGCCCGCTGCAGCGGCCGATCCGTTCCAACCGGCTGCCACCCCTTCGTGGACCGGCTGCTATGTCGGCGCCAATGCCGGCTACACCCGCGCCGACGTGGACGCGACCGACGCTCCTTTCCGTGACGGCCCCTTCGGCGGCAGCGGCATTTCCTGGAACACTGCCGGCGCGCCCTACGAGACGATCGGCACGGATGACGCAGGCATTTCCGGCGGTCTCGAGGCGGGCTGTGACTACCAGTTCGATCTCGGCGGGACGGCCTTCGTGCTGGGCGGGGTTGCCGATTTCTCGCTGATGAACCTCGGCGCGACCGGCACCTCGGCGATCAGCGCCGACACCCACACCAGCTTCGACGTCGACTGGGCCGCGAGCGCCCGCCTGCGCGCGGGCATCGCCGCCTCCGACGTGCTCTTCTACGTTACCGGCGGCTATGCGCTCGCCGATGTCGACGTGCGTGCCTACGACCGTACGGGGCCGACCCTGATGGACGTCAAGGGCGGCGGCACGGAGAACGGCTGGGTCGCCGGCGGCGGCGTCGAATGGCGCTTCAAGCCCGACTGGTCGGTCGGCCTGGAATACCTGCACTACGATTTCGGCACGGTGACGGCCACGGGACAGGCGAGCTTCCCGTCCGAAGCCTATCCGCGCTTCGACAACGACGTGAGCTTCGACACGATCCGCATCGGGATCAAGTGGCGGATGTGATCCGCCGACAGGAATGCAATGGGCAAGGTAAGCGTGATTTCGGCCAGCGGCATCGCGTGCGGGGCGCCAAGAGGCGCGTGAGGGGATTAGCAGCATGGCACAGACGACGATCGATTTTTCTTCCGGTATTACCGACGGAACTGCGGGCGGAGCGTCCGGGGACAATTCCCTCCAGATCGGTGATTTCGTCTTCACCATCACGGCCCAGGGAAACTGGACGGCCGATTTCAGCAGCGGGAGATTCAACTTTCAGGAAGACGCCGCCTTTGGCGGCGCATTGTTCGATATTACCATTACCAGCGCCTCCGGTGCGCTGATCGATTTCTACGACTACCAGATCAGCGTCGATGCCAATCCCATTCATGAAAACGGCTGGCCGGCTGGTGTTGCAATCGATGGAACGACTTGGTCGGATGATAACCTGCACGGCAATGGCATCGGGCCTTACTACTACAGATCCATGTTCATGGACCCATCGACAATTCCCGCTATCAGTCGAGGCACCTCGCTATCGATCGCTGACATGCAGATCTACCAGACGGAGACGTCCGGCCGGATCACGATGTGGCTCGACAACATAACTTTTGACTATGCGCTGCCCGCTCCCCGGGTTTCTTCCGTCACCTCGTCAACACCGGACGGCCACTACAAAGCTGGCGATACGATCGCCATAACGGTTTCCTTCGACCAGGATGTCAACATCACCGGCACGCCGCAATTGGCGCTGGAGACCGGCGGTACGGATCGCGTCATCAACTATTCGTCCGGCAGTGGCACAAATACGCTGACGTTCAGCTATACCGTTCAGTCAGGCGATACGTCGGCTGACCTGGACTATATCTCGACTGCCGCTCTCACCCTGAATGGTGGAACGATCCGCAATGCCGACGGCACGGATGCGACTATCACCTTGCCGTCACCGGGAGCGGCCGGTTCCCTGGGCAGCAACAAGGGCCTCGTCATCGACACTTCGGCGCCAACGGCGGTGATCACGATGGCAGACGTAGCGCTCATTGCGGGGGAAAGCACGACAATAACCATCACCTTCAGCGAGGCCGTAACGGGATTCGTTGAGACCGATTTGATAGTCCAGAACGGTGACGTCACCAATTTCACGACGTCTGACAACATAACCTACACGGCCACCTTCACGCCTTCGGCTGGCGTTGATAGTCCGACAAACCTGATTGTTCTTGTACCCGGAGCCGCTGTGGACGGTGCCGGCAATCCGAGTTCGGTGACAGCACCACTGGTTTACAGCGTCGACACCGTCGCGCCGACGGTGGCGAGCGTGCTCACCCCTGCCAACGGCACCTACAGGGCCGGCCAGAACCTCGACTTCACCGTCAACCTCTCCGAAGCCACAACCGTCGACACTTCGGGCGGCACGCCACGGATTGCCGTGACGGTCGGCACGGACACGGTCTATGCGACCTATGTCTCCGGCAGCGGCTCTTCGGCCCTGGTATTCAGGCTGACGCTGACCGAAGGCCTGCAAGACGCCGACGGCATCGCTGTTGGCGGCCAGCTTGAGCCGAACGGCGGGACGATGCGGGACGTCGCCGGCAACGACGTCGAGCCGGCGTTGAATTCCGTCGCTCCCACCACCAGCGTGCTGGTCGATGCCGTCCGCCCCACGGCCACCATCGACGTTGCCGATACGCTGCTGGCGGCCGGCGAGACCAGCACCGTCACGATAACGTTCAGCGAGGCCGTCACCGGGTTCGACCTGTCGGACTTGTCGGTTGCAAACGGAACGCTGAGCGATCTCGCATCCGTCGACGGCGGCGTGACGTGGACGGCGACGCTCACGCCCACCGCAGGCATTTCGGACGCGACCAATCTTGTCATTCTCAATACGTCCCTGGTGATGGACGCTGCAGGCAACACAGGATCCGCCATCGCCATTTCGAACAACTACGCCATCGACGCCGGCCCGCCGCCGAATGTCCCGCCGACGCTCACCGGCGACCTCGAGGCCACGGTAAAGGAAGGCGGCAGCTACAAGCTCACCACCACCGACCTGGACTTCTCTGACCCCGACGACAGTGCAGCGGGCGTCCGCTTCACCATCTCCGCCGCCGCGAACGGCAAGGTCCATGTCAACGGCACAGCAGCCTCGACCTTCACCGCCGCCGAGCTCACCGCCGGTAAGGTCACATTCCTGCACGACGGGTCGGAGACGAATAAAGCCTCGTTCAAGGTCTCCGTCGAGGACGGCAACGAGGACGGGACGTCACCGGTCAATTCCACTTTCAATTTCACCGTCACCCCGGTCAACGATGCGCCGAATCTGACCGGCGACCTGAAAGCCACCGTCAAGGAGGGCGGCAGCTACAAGCTGACCACCGCCGACCTGAACTTCTCCGACCCCGACGACAGTGCAGCGGGCGTCCGCTTCACCATCTCCGCCGCCGCGAACGGCAAGGTCCATGTCAACGGCAAGGCCGCAACCAGCTTCACCGGCACCGAGCTTGCCGGCGGCAAGGTCACCTTCGTCCACAACGGTTCGGAGACCACCAAGGCCTCCTTCAAGGTCTCCGTCGAGGACGGCAACGAGGACGGCTCGACGCCGGTCGGCAAGACCTTCAACCTCGGCGTGACCCCGGTTAACGACGCGCCGAAGCTGACGGGCGACCTCAAGGCCACGGTGAAGGAGGGCGGCAGCTACAAGCTGACCACCGCCGACCTGAACTTCTCCGATCCCGACGACAGCGCCGCGGGCGTCCGCTTCACCGTCTCCGCGCCGTCGAACGGCAAGGTCTATGTCAACGGCAAGGCTGCGACGAGCTTCACCGGCACCGAGCTTGCCGGCGGCAAGGTCAGTTTCGTCCACTCCGGCGCCGAATCGACCAAGGCCTCGTTCAAGGTCTCCGTCGAGGACGGCAACGAGGACCGCTCGGCGCCGGTCCCGAAGACCTTCAACTTTGGCGTGACCCCGGTCAACGACGCGCCGAAGCTGGTCGCCACGCAAACCTTGCTGCAGATCGCCGAGGACGCCTCGACCGCATCGGCGCGCAAGGTAGCGACGCTGTCGATCTCCGATCCCGACGGCGGCAACAACAAGCTGTCTCTCGCCGGCAGCGACGCGAAGCTGTTCGAGATCAAGAACGGCGCGCTCTGGCTGAAGAAGGGCATCAGCCTCGACTACGAGACCAACCGGTCGCTGGACGTCACCGTGCGCCTCGACGATCCCTCGATCGGCACGAAGCACGAGGCGTGGAAGACCTTCAAGGTCACTGTGCTCGACGTGGCCGAGACGAAGCCGGGAACCTCGGGCACCGACAAGCTGACCGGCACCACGGGCAACGACGTGCTCGACGGCAAGGGCGGCAACGACATCATCTCGGGCGGCGCCGGCAACGACCGGCTGGTCGGCGGCACCGGCGTGGATACCCTGACCGGCGGTTCCGGCCGCGACACCTTCGTCTTCGCCTCTTTCAAGGATTCGGCCCCCGGCCAGTCCGGCATCGTCAACAACGGCGGCTACAACCCGCTTTCGGGCAACGACAAGCGTGACATCATCACCGACTTCGTCCACGCCCAGGACAAGCTGGACGTGTCGCAGATCGACGCCGACAGCACGCGCTCCGGCGACCAGGACTTCGTCTGGCGCGGCAAGAACGACTTCACCGGCAAGGCCGGCGAGTTGATCTTCCGCACCTTCGACGAAAAGGGCACCGCCAACGACCGCACCATCGTCTATGGCGACACCGACCGCGACCACCGCGCCGATTTCCAGATCGAGCTCGCCGGCATCATCGGCCTGACCAAGGGGGATTTCATTCTCTGAGGCGGGCCGCCCCAAGCGGAACCGTTGCTGCACGGCCCCGTGCCTAGGAGCCGGACGTGTGTGCTCCGCCGGAATCCACGTCGTCGCCATCGCCGCAAGGATCGAGGCCATCCGGCCGTGAGCCGCGAGCATTGCCGGCTGGTGGTCCGGCTCCGGAGGATCGCGGTACTGCGCGACTGTCCCACCCGGTCAAGGAGCGCGGTTGCCCCTGCGGACCAGAATTACATTGTGCGCGGCGCGACGATCGGGGCGCCTGTTCGTCGGATGTCGGCTGCTTCGGTCATTGCGCGGACGTCCCGGACACTTGGAGACTTCTGTTCCGCCCAGTCGCAGCCTCTGAACCTTCCATCCCATCGGATCGGTAGGTCGTGAAATATATTTCTTGCATTGAATTATATTGACATCAATTTCCTCTTGCCCTCTAGTGGCGATATCGGACTTCGAGGAGGAGGTTCGGTTTTCACTGGGATCAGCGGCGTCGGCTCGACGCCCTCGGGCTTTTTGGGAGGGGCTTCGGCCTCGAGGAGGACACTTGCGCACTTTTTTGAGCACGACCGCGATGGCGGTCCTTGCAACAACGTTTTTTGCCGGTTCCGCGGCCGCCGAGACGGAGAATCCGTTCCGCTGCAAGCCGGGCGAGAAATACGTCATGAACGTCATGGTCTCGGGCGTGGAATACTGGTTCCCGGTCTATGAGATGTTCAAGCAGGCGGGCCAGCAGCTCGGCTGCGAGACGGAATATACCGGCACGCCGGAATATGACGTCAACAAGCAGATCGCCACGTTCGACCAGGCGCTGGCGCAGAACCCGGCCGGCATTCTCGTTCATCCGATGAACTCCGATCCGTTCATCGAGCCGATCAACCGCGCCATCGACCAGGGCACGGCCGTCGTGACCTTTGCGGCCGACTCGCCGCTGTCCAAGCGCGTATCCTTCATTACCTCGGACAACACCCGCGAAGGCACCTATGCCGCCGATGCGATCGCCGAGAAGATGGGCGGCAAGGGCGAATATGCGGTGCTGGAAAACCCCGGCCAGGACAATCACGACAAGCGCATCGCGGCCTTCGTCGGCCGGATGGAAGAGAAGTGGCCCGACATGAAGCTCGTCGGCCGCGCCGCCTCCAACCAGGATCCGACCAAGGCCTATCAGGGGCTTTCGAGCCTGATCCAGGCCAATCCGAACCTCGGCGCGGTCTTCATGCCGGAAGCGAACTCGGCGATCGGCGCCGCGCAGGCCAACAAGGAAAGCGGCGGCAAGGTCCTCGTCATGTGTGCGGACGTCAACGCCAACATCCTCGACATGATCAAGGCCGGCGAAGTCTTCGGTTCGATCAACCCGAACCAGGGCATGCAGGGCTACATGGGCTTCATGCTGCTGTGGCTGGCCAAGCATCCCGAACTGATCGACCCGATGAACGACGCCACGCGCTCCGGCTTCAACCCGATGAGCATCCCGGTGGTCGACAATGGCCTCTCCATCGTGACGGCGGACAATGCCGACGACTTCTACTGGGACAAGTACCTGAAGCGTCGCGGCACCAAGGGCATCGAGGAATAAGGGCGCAGTTGGAAGAGGGGGACCGCAGAAAGTCGCGGCTTGCTCCCTCTTCTCCCCGGCGGGGAGAAGGTGGCCCGAAGGGCCGGATGAGGGGGACGGCTGGCTCCGAGTTTGCGGCAAAGACCCCCTCATCACCTCGCATACGCGCGGCACTTCTCCCCGCTGGGGAGAAGAGGGAACCTGTCGCCGCCGCCTTCGATCTCAGTACGATTGCCGGCTATGGAAAGGGAAAAATGACGATGGCGGAGCCGGTGCTCACCATTCATGGCGTGACCAAGCATTTCGGGGCGGTGAAGGCGTTGACCGACGTCGATTTCACGCTCGAACGCGGCGAGGTCCATGCGCTCTGCGGCGAGAACGGTGCCGGCAAGTCGACGCTGATGAACATCATCGCCGGCGTGCTGCAGCCTTCGGAAGGCGAAATCCGCATCGACGGCAAGGCCGTGCGCATTGCCTCGCCTGCTGCCGCCCAGTCGCTCGGTATCGGCCTCGTGCACCAGGAGATCGCACTCTGCCCGGATGCGACGGTTGCCGAAAACATGTTCATGGCGGCGACCAATCGCCGCCGCACGCCCTTCATGAATTACCGCGCGCTGGAGCGCGATGCGCAGGCCGTGATGAACCGGCTCGCCGCCATCGACGTCCGCCGCAAGGTGGCGGACCTGCCGATTTCCAGCCAGCAACTCGTCGAGATCGCCAAGGCGCTGACGCTCGACTGCCGCGTGCTGATCCTGGACGAGCCGACCGCGGCGCTGACCGAAACCGAGGCGCAGCAGCTGTTCTCGATCATCCGTGACCTCAAGGCGAACGGCATCTCGATCATCTATATCAGCCACCGCATGGCCGAGATCTTCAGCCTCTGCGATCGGGTCACCGTGTTCCGCGACGGCCGCTATGTCTGCACCGACCGCATTTCCGATGTGACGCCGGACGACGTGGTGCGCCGCATGGTCGGTCGCGAGATCACGCAGCTCTATCCGGACAAGCTTGGTGCGGACGAAGCATCCGGCGAAAAAATCCTTGAAGTCGATCGCATCGGTGACGGTGCACGCTTCCAGGATGTCAGCTTCACATTGCGCAAGGGCGAAATCCTCGGCATCGGCGGCCTGATCGGTTCCGGCCGCACCGAAATCGCCGAGGGTATCTGCGGGCTGCGGTCGCACACCGCGGGTACGGTGCGTCTGCATGGCGACACGCAGAAGATCAGATCCTATTCGGATGCCGTGAAAGCCGGCATCGTCTACCTATCCGAGGACCGCAAGGGCTCCGGCGTCTTTCTCGAATTGTCCATCGCCCAGAACATCTCCGTGCTGGACCTGAAGGCGTTGACCAATCCGGCCGGCCTGTTGAACCGCCGTGCGGAAGCCGCACTTGCAGAGGAGTTCGCGCGGCGGCTTGCGGTGCGCATGAGCGGCGTCGACGCGCCGGTCAAGTCGCTGTCCGGCGGCAACCAGCAGAAGGTTGCGATCGCCAAGCAACTTGCCGTCGGGCCGAAGGTCATCCTGATGGACGAGCCGACGCGCGGCATCGACGTCGGCGCGAAAGCGGAAATTCACCGCCTGCTGCGCGAACTTGCGCGCTCGGGCATCGGCATCGTCGTCATCTCGTCGGAAATGTCGGAGCTGCTCGGGCTTTGCGACCGCGTGCTCGTCGTGCGCGAAGGACGCATCGCGGGGGAACTCGGCGAAGAGGAGATGACGGAGGAGGCCGTGATCCGCCTCGCCTCGGGGCTGGGTACGGCAAGGGCGGCAAACCATGCCGCGTGACGAAAAACTGGGAGAAACGGGAATGGCAATCGACACGATGACGGCCGTTGCGCCGAGGGCATCGTCCTTCAAGCGCATCGGCACGATGCGCGAGGCGGGGCTGATCGCGATCATCCTCGCACTCTGCGTGATCATGAGCTTCGCCTCGCCGCACTTCCTCACGCTCGGCAATTTCCGCGCCATGCTGATGAGCTTTTCGGTCGAAGGGATCGTCGTCGTCGGCATGACGATCCTGCTCATCGTCGGCGGCATCGATCTTGCGGTCGGCTCGGTCGTCTGCTTCGCGATGGTTCTCTCAGGTTCGCTGTTCCTTGCCGGGCTCGACCCCTGGTCGGCCTCGCTTATAGGCATCCTGGCCAGCAGCGCCATCGGCGGCATCATGGGCTTCTTCGTGACCGTCGTCGGCCTCAATCACTTCATCACGTCACTGGCGGCCATGGTGATCGTGCGCGGCCTCTGCCTCATCGTCACCAAGGGCACGCCGCTGTCGCTGTTCACGCTGCCGGCGGGCTTCAAGGCGGTGGGGCAGGGCACGTTCCACGGCGTTCCCTACGTCATCCTGATCTTCGTCGCCGTCGTCATCCTGTTCGACTTCCTGCTGCGCCGGGCGACCGCCTTCCGCAAGGTCTTCTACACGGGCAGCAACGAGAAGGCTGCGCTCTATTCCGGCATCAAGACCAACCAGGTGAAGTTCTGGGTGACGGTGCTGTGCTCGACGCTCGCTGGTGTCGCAGGGGTCATCTACATGTCCCGCTTCGGTGCGGCGACCCCCACCTTCGGCGTCGGCATGGAGTTGAACATCATCGCCGCCGCCGTCATCGGCGGGGCCTCGCTCAACGGCGGCTCGGGCACCATTCTCGGCGCCATCCTCGGCATCGCGCTGCTGTCGGTGGTCACCTCGTCGCTGATCCTGCTCAACGTCTCGGTCTATTGGCAGGACATGATCAAGGGGTGCATTCTGCTCGCCGCCGTTTCCATCGACCATTTCCTGCACCAGCGGAAGGCCGCCTGACATGCCGATCGTCAAACAGAAACCCAGGACGACCGCACCCCGCGAGGAGATCGTGATCGCCCGCCAGATGCACCAGGCGCTCGTGCTGCACTTCCTGGAGGGGTTGACGCAGGCGCAGATCGCCGACCAGCTCGGGCTCTCGCACGCCACGATCAACCGCCTCATCAAGCGCGGCCGCCAACTCGGCCTCGTCGAGATCAAGATCAAATCACCGATAGAGCCGCTGGTGGACATGGAGGAGCGGCTCCTGGCGATCGGCGGGATCAGCCGCGCGGTCGTGGTGCCGACGGTCTCGGACAATCCGCAGACAGCCCTTCAGGCGGTCGGAGAGGCGGCGGCTCGGCTGCTTCTCGAGGAGATCGCCGACGGCGACACGATCTGCATCACCGGCGGCAAAGGCGTCAGCGCCGTCGTCGCCGGCCTACAGGTGCCGCACCGCTTCGATGTCGAGGTCATCCCGGCGACAGGCTGCGTGCAGGGCAAGCACTATACCGACGTCAACCACGTCTCGACGCTGATGGCCGACCGGCTTGGCGGGCGCTCCTACCAGATCCATGCGCCGCTCTTTGCCGACGATGCCGGACAGCGGGCGATGCTGATGAACATGCGCTCCGTCGCCGATGTCTTCCAGCGGGCGCGCGAGGCCAAGGTCGCAGTGGTCGGCATCGGCTCGATCCTGACGGACGATTCGAGCTATTACGACCTGCACCCGTCCTCCAGCACCGACCGCGCGGCGATCGAACGATCGGGTGCGAGCTGCGAACTGCTGGCCCACCTGCTCGACGATCACGGCCGGGTCTGCGACTACAGCCTCAACCGCTCTCTGGTCTCACTGACGCTGCCGGAATTTGCCTCGATCCCGATGAAGATCGGTGTTGCGAGCGGCCCCAACAAGGCCGGCCCGATCCTCAGCGTGCTTCGCGGCAACCATCTCGACACGCTCGTTACCGACGAGGCGACGGGTGCCCGCATTCTCGATATGGCATCCCAGGAAGGATTTCCTGCATGAGCGGCGAACAGTCGATCCGCGAAATCGGACGCTCCGGCGTCAAGGCCTCCGCCGTCGGCCTCGGGACATGGGCGATCGGCGGCTGGATGTGGGGCGGCACGGACGAGGCGGAGTCCATCGCCGCCATCCAGGCCTCGCTCGACGCCGGGGTGACGCTCATCGACACCGCGCCAGCCTATGGCCTCGGCCGCTCGGAAGAGATCGTCGGCAAGGCGCTGGCCGGCCGGCGCGACAAGGCAGTGATCGCCACGAAATGCGGCCTCGTCTGGCATACGCAGAAGGGCAACCACTTCTTCGACCAGGACGGCAAGCCGGTTCACCGCTATCTCGGCCGGGATTCGATCATCCACGAGGTGGAGGAAAGCCTGCGCCGGCTCGGCACGGACTATATCGACCTCTACATTACCCACTGGCAGGATCCGACGACGCCGATCGAGGAGACGGTCGCAGCGCTGGAAGCGCTGAAACGGGCGGGGAAGATCCGTGCGATCGGCGCCAGCAACGTCAACCGGACGGAGCTGGAGCAGTATATCAGGACCGGGTCGCTCGATGCGATCCAGGAGCGGTTCAGCATGATCGATCGCGAGATCGAGGCGGACCTGCTGCCGCTCACTCTTGCCAGCGGGGGTTCCACGCTCAGCTATTCCTCGCTGGCGCTCGGCCTCTTGTCCGGAACGATCGGGCCGGACCGCGTCTTTTCCGGCGACGACCAGCGCAAGGACAATCCCCGCTTCTCCGTCGCCAACCGCCAAAAGGCCAAGACCTTTTCCGAGACGATCCGGTCCGTCGCCGACCGCCATAACGCCAGCATCGCGCAAGTCGTGATCGCCTGGACGCTGGCGCAGCCGGGCGTGACTTTCGCGCTCTGCGGCGCGCGAAACCCGGCGCAGGCGCTCGACAATGCGCGGGCCGGAACGCTCCGGCTTTCGACAGACGATCTTGCGGCCATCGACGTGGCCATATCGGCGCAACTCGCCACCATGGACGGATAACGGGCTGCCATCATGAACCGTGCAGAGACAATGGACGGGCTTCGCCGGAGCCCGAACGTGGACGTGTGCGTCCTCGGCGGCGGCATCAACGGCCTCAGCGTCTTCCGCGAGCTGGCGTTGCAGGGCGTAAGCGTGCTCCTCGTCGAGAAGGGCGACTATTGCTCTGGTGCAAGTGCGGCGCTGTCGCGGATGGTCCATGGCGGCTTGCGCTATCTGGAGAACGGCGAGTTCAGCCTGGTGAAGGAGTCGCTCGTCGAGCGCGACCGGCTGCTGCGCAACGCGTCGCATTATGTCGCGCCGCTACCGACCACGGTGCCGATCTTCGATACTTTCTCCGGTCTCGCCAACGGCATCGTGCGGTTCCTCGGCCTCACCCGGCGCCCGAGCCGGCGCGGTGCGGTCGCGATCAAGGCGGGCCTCGGCATATACGATTTTCTGACGCGCAAACGGGCCCTGATGCCAAAACACCAGTTCCGCGGCCGCAAGGCGACGCTTGCAAAGTGGCCGGCGCTCAATCCGGCGATCCGCAATTCTGCGACCTATTACGACGCCTGGGTGAGCCACCCGGAGCGCATCGGCATCGAGCTCTTGCGCGACGGATTGTCGGCCGGGCCGAATGCCAAGGCGTTGAACCATGCGACGGTCGAACAGGCCGGGGTCGGCGACTTCCTGCTGCGCGACGGCGTTTCCGGAGAGACGTTGCTTATCCAGCCGGCATTGGTCATCAACGCGACTGGCGGCTGGATCGACATTGCCAACGGCTCGCTCTTTCCCAAGAACGCACGACCCGCACCGCTGATGGGCGGGACCAAGGGCTCGCACCTCATCATCGCCAATGCCGGCCTGCGCGACATGCTCGACGGGCACATGATCTACTACGAGAACGAGGACGGGCGGATCTGCATCCTGTTCCCCTATCTCGGCAAGGTGCTGGTCGGCTCAACGGATATCCGCGTCGACGATCCCGGCACGGTGCGCTGCGAGGCGGACGAGCGGGACTACATCCTGCAATCGCTCGCCTTCGTGCTGCCGGGCGTCCATATCTGGCCGGAAGAGATCGTCTTCCAGTTCGCCGGCGTGCGCCCGCTTCCCGCCAGCAACGACAGTTTTACCGGTCGCATCCCACGTGACCACTTTTGTACCGTGCTCGAAGGCCAGGACGGCGGGCCGCCGGTGCTCTGCATGATCGGCGGCAAATGGACGACATTCCGCTCCTTCGGCGAAATGGCCGCCGACATGGCGCTGGAACGGCTCGGCCGGCCGCGTCGCGTCGATACGGCAGAGCGCGCGTTCGGTGGCGGCCGGGCATTCCCAAAAGACAGGGGCGGCTGGGTTGAAGAGCTCGCGGCATCGACGGGCATTTCCGCCGATCGCGCCGCATCGCTCTTCGAGCGCTACGGCACGGATGGGGACGATGTCGCCCGCTTCATCGCGGCGGGAGCCGATCAACGCCTTCCGCATCCCGCCTACAGCGCCCGCGAACTCCTGTACCTGATCCGCTCCGAGGCGGTCGAGCACCTGGACGACCTGCTGCTGCGCCGCACGACGCTCGCGATTTCCGGTGAGCTCTCCCTCGACATGACCGATGCCGCGTTGGACCTGCTGGTCACGGAAAAGGGCTGGCCGGTCCAGCGCGCCGCCGAGGAGCGCACCCGATTTCTCACCCTCATGCGCGAGCGCCACGGCGTCGCGGAGGCAACCCTTTCCGCAAGGAACGAACAAAGGAGCGAAATATGCGAGACAACCGCAAGGTCCGGATGAACCGGCTGTTCGGCGACGGCCGTTGCCTGGACGTGGCGATCGATCACGGCGTGTGCAACGAGCCGTCCTTCCTCGACGGGCTGGAGAACATGCCGGCGGTCGTGAAGGCCTTGGTCGATGCCAGGCCCGATGCGATCCAGATGAACTACGGCCAGGCCGACCTGTTGCAGGACATTGCCGGCAAGGACAAGCCGGCGCTCGTGATGCGCATCGACATGGGCAATCCCTATAACCGCATCCGCCATCGCGACATGTGGGCGGTCTTGCAGAACGAGGCCGAGCCGCTGGTCGGGGCGTTGCAGATGGATGCGGCCTGCGTGGTGGTCAACCTCTTCATGCTGCCGGACGAGCCGGACCTCTTCCGCGAGTGCGTGCAGAACATCGCCCGCGTGCGGGCCGATTGCGAAAAATACGGCATGCCGCTGATGATCGAACCGCTCGTCATGCAGCCTGTCACGGAGCGCGGCGGCTACATGGTGGATGGCGATGCCGACAAGATCGTCACCTTGACCCGGCTCGCCCGCGAGATGGGCGCCGATATCGTCAAGGCCGATCCGACGACGAATGCCGAGGATTTCCACCGGGTGGTCGAGGCGGCCCGCTGCCCGGTCCTCGTGCGGGGCGGCGGCAAGGAAGACCTTCGCGCCGTCTTCGAAAAATCCGCAGCCTTGATGCGACAGGGCGCAATGGGCATGGTCTACGGGCGCAACATCTACCAGCATGCCAATCCGGGCGCGGTCGTGCGCGGGCTGATGG
Source organism: Mycoplana azooxidifex (assembly GCF_014196765.1). GTDB lineage: Bacteria > Pseudomonadota > Alphaproteobacteria > Rhizobiales > Rhizobiaceae > Mycoplana > Mycoplana azooxidifex. Next base: position 381,250 of record NZ_JACIEE010000005.1, on the reverse strand, counting down.
CGATCATCCACGAGGACGCGAGCGGCGAGGAGGCCTTCGCGGTCTATCAGCTGGGGTGATTGCGGCGAAGCCCCTCATCCGGCCCTTCGGGCCACCTTCTCCCCGCTGGGGAGAAGAGGGAGCAAGGGGAGAAGAGGGATACGGATTTCGCCGGGAACCGCACAAAACGGTCAGAGCCTTGGGAGGGGTTCAGTATGCAAAAATATCTGTTGGGGCTCGACGCCGGCAACACCGTGATCAAGGCGGTGATCTTCGATCCGACGGGCAGGGAGCTCGCCTATGCGGGGGAGGAAGGCCATAGCCGCATGCCATGCCCCGGCCATGTCGAGCGCGATCTCGGCGAGCTTTGGGCAAACGCGAAGCGCGTCATCCGCGCCTGCCTCGACAAGGCCGGCATCGCTGCGAGCGACATCGTCGCGATCGGCTGCGCCGGCCACGGCAACGGGCTCTACGCCCTCGACCGGGACGGCGAGCCGCTGCTCGGCATCCAGTCGCTCGACACGCGGGCGACCGGGCTCGTCGAGGAATGGCTGGCCGAAGGGGTCGGAGAGCGGACCTATCCGATCGCCCGCCAGCGGCCCTGGCCCTCGCAGACGCCGACGCTGCTCGCCTGGCTGAAACGCCACCGGCCGGAGCTGTTCAAGCGTATCGGCACGGTGTTCGTCTCCAAGGATTTCGTCGTCAACCGCCTGACCGGCAGGCGCGTCAGCGAAGTCTCGGACATGTCCGGCGCCGGCCTGCTCGATCTCGCCGCGCGCCGCTACGACAAGGCGCTGATGGAGGCCTATGGCCTCGGCGATTGCATGGATCTGCTGCCGCCGCTGATCGAAAGCGCTGATATTGCTGGAACTGTTACGGAGGCAGTGGCGAACGAGACAGGGCTTGCCGCCGGAACGCCGGTCATCGGTGGACTGTTCGATGTCGTCGCCTCGGCGCTCGGTTCGGGCGTGTCGCGCACCGGCAGCGCCTCGATCATTGTCGGCACCTGGAGCATCAACCAGGTGATCGTCGACGGTCCCGATCTCGACGCGCCGGTCTTCATGTCCTCGACCTTCGACCGCACCCGCTACATGGCGATGGAAAACAGCGCCACCTCGGCTGCCAACCTGGAATGGCTGGTGCGGGAATTTTTCGAAGGCGCGCATGAGGAGGGCGTCTCACCGTTCGATGCCTGCTGCGCGCTCGCAGAGGCGGTTGAGCCCACGGCGGACGACCCGCTCTACCACCCCTATCTCTACGGCGCGCAGCAGGACGGCCACGCACGAGCCGGCTTCTACGGAATCGCCGGCTGGCACGGCAAGGGACACCTGATCCACGCACTACTGGAAGGCGTGGCCTTTGGCCACCGCCACCATATCGAGACGATCCGCAAGGCGGGCGCCACCTTCGATGAGGCAGTGCTCTCCGGTGGCGGGTCGCGCAGCCGCCTCTGGCCACAGATCTTTGCCGATGTGCTCGGCGTCCCCGTCTCCGTCGCCGTCTCGCGGGAAACCGGCGCGCTCGGCGCGGCGATCGCGGCGGGAACGGGCGTCGGCCTGTTTGCCGATTTCACGCAAGGGGCGAATGCCATGGTGCGGGTCGACCGGCACTACAAGCCGAACGGCGCACTCGCGGGGCACTACGACCGGCGCTACGCGCTCTACAAGGACATCACGGAAGCCATGACGCCGCTCTGGCGGCGGCTTGCGGCCACCGGACCTACGGCAACGGGAGTTGCGGCGTGAGCAGGCATGTGAATGACACGCCTCACGACGAAGGCAGCTATGATTTCATCGTCGTCGGCGCCGGCTCTGCCGGCTGCGTCCTTGCAAACCGTCTGTCGGCCGACCCGAAGAACCGGGTTCTATTGCTCGAGGCCGGCGGCACGGACCGCTACCACTGGGTCCATGTGCCGATCGGCTATCTCTACTGCATGGGCAATCCGCGCACCGACTGGATGATGAAGACGGCGGCCGAGGCGGGGCTCAACGGTCGTGCGCTGAACTATCCGCGCGGAAAACTGCTCGGCGGCTGCTCGTCGATCAACGGCATGATCTACATGCGCGGCCAGGCAGCAGACTATGACGGCTGGCGGCAGGCCGGTAACGAGGGTTGGGGCTGGGACGACGTTCTGCCCTATTTCCTGAAGTCGGAGGACAACTACCGCGGCAAGTCCGGCATGCACGGGACGGGTGGCGAGTGGCGCGTCGAGCGCCAGCGCCTCTCCTGGCCGATCCTCGACGCCTTCCGCGACGCCGCCGAGGAGATCGGCATTGCGAAGACCGACGATTTCAACGGCGGGGACAACGAGGGCTCGGGTTACTTCGAGGTCAACCAGAAGGGCGGCCTGCGCTGGAACACGACGAAAGCCTTCCTGCGGCCCGCGATGAAGCGCAGGAACCTGCGCGTGCTGACCGGTGCCGAGACCGAAAGGCTGGAGTTCGACGGCAAGGCGGTCTCCGGCGTGCGTTTCCGCATCGGCGGGCGGGTCTGCATCGCGCGTGCGTCCCGCGAGGTCGTGCTGTCTGCGGGCGCCATCAACTCGCCGAAGATCCTGGAGCTGTCGGGCATCGGCCGGCCGGAGGTTCTCTCCGGGCTCGATCTTCCCGTCCGTCATGCGCTTCAGGGCGTCGGCGAAAACCTCCAGGATCACCTGCAGATCCGCACGGTCTTCAGGATCGAAGGCGCGTGCACGCTGAACCAGCTCTACCACAACCTCTTCAGCCGCGCCGGCATGGGGCTGCAATATGCGCTCAACCGATCTGGCCCGCTCTCCATGGCCCCCAGCCAGCTCGGCATCTTTGCCAAGAGTGATCCGGCGGTCGCGACCGCCGACCTCGAGTACCATGTCCAGCCGCTCAGCACCGATCGGCTCGGCGAACCGCTGCACCGCTATCCGGCGGTCACCGTCTCGGTCTGCAACCTGCGGCCGGAAAGCCGCGGCACGGTGCATGTCACCGCGCGCGATGCGGCGCTGGCGCCGGAGATCCGCCCGAACTACCTTTCGACGGCCGGCGACCGGCTGCTGGCGGCCAAATCCATCCGCCACGCCCGCAGCCTCATGCAGACCAGGGCGATCGTCCGTTTTCGCCCGCAGGAGATGCTGCCCGGCCGGGAATACGAAAGCGACGAGGAACTGATCCGCCGCGCCGGCGACATCGCCACGACGATCTTCCACCCCGTCGGCACCTGCAAGATGGGCAGCGATCCGATGGCGGTCGTGGATTCGAAGCTGCGCGTGCACGGGATCGGCAAACTGCGCGTCGTCGACGCCTCGATCATGCCCAAGATCGTCTCCGGCAACACCAATTCCCCCGTGATCATGATCGCGGAAAAAGCTTCCGAGGCCATTCTAGGAACGCGATAGCCGGGACCCGTCGGCCTACCGATAGCGCAGTGCGTCAACCAGCAGCGCGAATGCCGGCGATGCCAGTCTTCGGCTGGGGTAGTAGAGGTGGTAGCCGGGAAAGGGTGGTGACCAGTCCTGAAGGACCGGGATCAGCTTGCCCTCGTCTATCAGCGGCTGGAGATGGTCGTCCGGCAGGCAGGTGAGACCCAGCCCGCCGACGGCTGCGTCTATGATCATCGGGACGTCGTTGCAGACGAACTGCCCCTCGACCCTCACGTTCAGGGGGCGGCCGTCACGCTCGAATTCCCAGGCATAGAGGCCGCCCAGCGTCGGCAGGCGCAGGTTGATGCAGCTGTGCTGCGTCAGGTCGTGCGGGGTGACGGGTTTCGGATGCCTCTCGAAGTAGCCCGGGGAGCCGGCGACGACCATCCGCAACTCCGGGCCGATCCTGACGGCGATCATGTCCTTTTCGACACGCTCGCCCAGCCGCACGCCCGCGTCGAAACGCTCGGCAACGAGGTCGACGAGCCTTTGCTCGATCGAGACCTCGACATTGATCTCGGGATACTCCACCATCAGTCCCTTGACCGCAGGCATCAGGATCGTTTCGGCGGCGTGGCGGCTGGAGGTGATGCGGATCGTGCCACCCGGCCTCTGGCGCATGGCGCTCAGGGAGTCGATCCGGCTTCTTATGTCGTTGAAGGCCGGACGCAGGGTTTCGGCCAGTTGCTCTCCGGCTTCCGTCGCAACGACGTTCCGCGTCGTCCTGGTGAGAAGCCGGACGCCCATGCGCTCCTCAAGCCGGCGCACGGTGTGACTGAGCGCCGACTGCGACGTGCCGAGTTGGGCCGCCGCGCGGGTGAAGCTGCGCTCCTCCGCCACCGCCAGGAACGCGACGAGGTCGCCAAGTTCATCCCGCTTCATTCATGAATCCAGAGGATATGTTCATGCGCAATTTAGCACCTAAAAGATGGCCTTCGCCAGCGTTAAGTTCCGCCCGGCACGCAAACCAGCTTGCCGCCTTGAGCGTTGGCGGATGCGGATTGTCGCAATCGCCGACCGAAGATGGAGAAATGACATGCAAAAGCGCACACTTGGAAAGAGCGGCCTGGAAGTCTCGGCCCTCGGATTCGGCTGCATGGGGCTGAACTTCGGCTATGGTCAGGCGCTCAGCAACGAGGAAAGCATCAACCTCATCCGGGCGGCCGTCGATCGCGGCGTGACCTTTTTCGACACAGCGGAAGTCTATGGCCCCTTCACCAACGAGGAGATCGTCGGTGCGGCCCTGGCACCGGTTCGCGATCAGGTGGTGATCGCCACCAAGTTCGGCTTCAGGATCGAGGACGGCAGGACGGCGGGCCCGGACAGCCGGCCGGACCGTATCCGCGACGTCTGCGACGCCTCCCTCAAGCGGCTCGGCGTCGAGGTCATCGACCTCTTCTATCAGCACCGCGTCGACCCCAATGTGCCGATCGAGGATGTGGCCGGTGCGGTCAAGGACCTGATCGCCGAGGGCAAGGTCAGGCATTTCGGCCTCTCGGAGCCGGGCGCGCAGACCGTTCGCCGCGCCCATGCGGTGCAGCCCGTCAGCGCGCTTCAGAACGAATACTCGCTGTGGACCCGCGGCCCGGAAACCAACGGCATCATCGCCGCCTGCGAGGAACTCGGCATCGGGCTCGTCCCCTACAGTCCGCTCGGCAAGGGGTTCCTGACCGGCACTTTCGGCAAGGACACGAAGATCGGCGAGAACGACTTTCGCAAGATCCTGCCGCGCTTCACCCCCGAAGCCATGGAGAAGAACCAGGCGCTCATCGATCTCCTCAAGCGCATCGCCGGGGAGAAGCGTGCTACGCCCGCGCAGATCGCGCTTGCCTGGCTTCTGGCGCAAAAGCCATGGATCGTCCCGATCCCCGGCACGACCAAGCTGCATCGCCTGGAGGAGAATCTGGGAGCCGCCGACGTCGAACTCACCGCCGCAGATCTTGCGGAGATCGAGCGTGCGGCAGCGGAGATCCGGATCGAGGGCGAGCGCTATCCCGAGCAACTGCTGAAGACCACGGGTCTTTGAACCCCGGCACGACGCGCAGTTTTCCGCCGCACTGCGGCTCCACGTCCAGACATGAAAGGGTAACGTCCATGTTGGCCACCATGCTTTACGCTCCGGGCGACGTCAGATGCGAAGAGGTCGACGAGCCGAAGATCCTGAAACCGACCGACGTGATCATCCGGCTGTCGGCCACCTGCATCTGCGGTTCCGACCTGTGGCCGTTCCGCGGCGCAAACGAAGTGACGGCGCCGATGGCGATGGGCCACGAATATTGCGGCATCGTCGTCGAGGTCGGCAGCGCGGTCAGGACCGTGCGTCCCGGGCAGTTCGTCGTCGGCTCGTTCTGCCTTTCCGACAACACCTGCCCGCACTGCCGCTTCGGCTTCCAGTCCTCCTGCGAGCAGCGCGAATTCATGACCGGCGCGCAGGCGCCGCTTGCCCGCGTTCCGCTCGCCGACGGCACACTTGTCGCTACTGACGAAATTCCGTCCGACGACCTGATCCCCAGCCTGCTGGCGACGTCGGACGTTCTCGGCACGGGCTGGTACGCAGCCGATGCGGCCGGCGTGCAGGAAGGCTCGACCGCTGTGGTCGTCGGTGACGGCGCTGTGGGCCTGATGGGCGTGCTGGCGGCGAAGCAGATGGGTGCTGCGCGGATCATCGCCATGAGCCGCCACAAGACGCGCCAGGACCTCGCGCTCGAATTCGGCGCGACCGACATCATTTCCGAACGCGGGGACGAAGGCGTGGCCCGCATCAAGGACCTGACCGGCGGCGTCGGCGCCGAATCCGTGCTCGAATGCGTCGGCACGCAGGAATCGATGACGCAGGCGATCAATTGTGCACGTCCCGGCGGCAAGATCGGCTTCGTCGGCGTGCCGCACGGCGTCCAGTTCGACGGCCAGAGCCTGTTCTTCCAGCAGAAGAGCCTGCTTGGCGGCCCGGCACCGGTTCGCCGCTTCCTGCCCTACCTGATGGACCTCGTGCTCGACCGCACCATCAATCCCGGCAAGGTCTTCGACCTGGAACTCCCGCTGGCCGATGTCGCCGAAGGCTACCGGGCAATGGATGAACGGCGCGCGGTCAAGACGCTCCTGCGCCTCTGAAGGTGATTGGCGGCATCCTGTGCGAAGGTTCGCAGGATGTCGCTTTCATCCGCGTTCAGGCGCCCTGCTGCGGGCCGGGCCGCGGCGCGATTTCATGAACCGAAAAGATAGGCTCATTCGGAATTCGCCATCTAATCGGGCGAACCGGAATGCCCACCTTATGACGCATGGTTAGGCGCTTTCCCGGATTGCGGCCTGCCGCGCGACAAGAGCAGCTGAGAAAAAGAGGATAGTCCCATGAAGAACATTGCCGCAGGCATCGCCATCTCCGCACTCGCCGCGACGGTGGCGGAAGCGGAGGACCGGCGGGCCCGTGTCGCCCCGCCGGCCGTCTATGACGTCGCCCCGGGGTTCGGCCATTTCACCGACGGCGTCCTCTTCGAGGAGGTGTGGGAGCGGGCGGAGCTCGCCCCGCGCGACCGCAGCCTCGTCACGGTCGCGGCCATCGTCTCGACCGGCAGGACGGCACAGATCGGCGGCCATGTCCGCAGGGCACTCGACAACGGCGTCCAGCCGGCGGAGATCGGCGAACTGATCACCCAGCTCGCCTTCTATTCGGGCTGGCCGAACGCCATCTCGGCGGTGAGCGAGACGAAGAAGGTCTTCGACGAGCGCGGCATCGCCGCGGTGACGGACAGCGCGGCCGCACGGATCGAGCTCGAGGCTGCCGCCGAAGCGGCTCGTGCGGCAACGGTCGATACCGCAGTGGCGCCCACGGCTCCGGCGCTTGCAGACCTCACCAACCGCGTCCTGTTCGGCGACCTCTGGCAGCGCCCCGATCTCAGTGCGCGCGATCGCAGCCTGGTGACGATGTCGGCGCTGATCGCCATCGGCCAGCCGGAGCAACTGCCCTTCCATGCCAATCGCGCCATGGACAATGGCCTTGGCCGCGCGGAGGCATCCGAGGTCGTCACCCATGTTGCCTTCTATGCGGGCTGGCCAAGGGCCATGTCCGCAGTGCCGGTACTGCAGCGCGTGTTCGAGACCCGCGCTGCCTCCTCCGAACCTTCGGCGGCGCAGCCGACTGCGGGCGACGTGAAGGTCATCCGCGCCAATGAAGGCCGGGCGAGCGCCCCGGAGCAGTATTTCACCGGCCGGGTGGAGACCTCCGGTTTCTACAAGGGCGATGCGCCGGCACGGATCGGCGGGGCGACGGTTTCGTTTTCGCCGGGCGCGCGTACGGCCTGGCACACGCACCCGCTGGGGCAAACGCTCTTCATCGTCTCCGGCAGCGGCTGGGTCCAGAAGGAGGGCGGGCCGGTCGAGAAGGTCGGCCCGGGCGATGTCGTGTGGATTCCGCCGCACGTGAAGCACTGGCATGGCGCTTCGGCCAATGAACCGATGACGCATTTCGCCGTCGCCGAAGCCCTGAACGGCAGCGTGGTGACCTGGATGGAGAAGGTTGCCGACGAAGACTACAATCAGGGTTCCCAGCTTGACTGAGGTGCCGATTGAAGCGTCTGGCGGAACCAAAGGGAGCCACCGAATGCAGAACGGCATTGCAAGGCGTGGTCTCCTGAAGGCCGTGCCTCTCGCCGCGGCCGGCCTGATGGCCGCTGCAGGCAACGCGGCATCCGAGGAGCGGACGGGTTCCAACCGAACGCTGGTCGCCTGTTTCTCGCGAACCGGGAACACGCGGGTCATTGCCCGCCAGATACGGAGGGCGAGGGAGGCGGACCTCTTCGAGATCGAGGCCGCCACGCTTTATCCCGAGGACTACGAAGAGACCGTCGCCCAGGCCCGGCGGGAAACCGCGGCCGGTACCTTGCCCGGGCTCTCCCACTTCGTGGCCGACGTTCGCCGGTACGACACGATCTATCTGGGCTTTCCGATCTGGGGCATGACGGCGCCGCCCGTCATCCGGTCCTTCCTGCGGGCACACGACCTTTCCGGCAAGGTCGTCCATCCGTTCATCACTCATGGCGGCTACGGATTGGGTGACAGCCTCGACATCATCGGATCGCTTGCCCCCCAGGCCGACATTCGCCCGGTGTTCTCGATGGAAGCGGATCAGGAGCGGAGGACCCTGGAACAGGTGACCGGCTGGCTTGCCGGCTAGCCGGTCCGGTTCTGAAAGGCTAGGCGCAACCGACGGTGTGTTTTACGAACTTTCCTCCGGGGCAGAGATACGACACAATCGGGCTTTTCGGGGGAGGGTGAAGATCATGCCCATGTCATGCAGCCTTGCCGCGATGCGCCTTGCGAAATCCTTCGGGGCCGTGGCCTTGATCGTAGCGGCGCCGGGCCCGGCCGGCAGTCATCAACTGCCGCCGCATGCGGAGCCCTGGCTTTCGGTTGCGCAGGCCAGTGGCGCAGGAGACGGACGCGCACGTAGCGGGATCGTCCTGGTGAGAGACGCTGTCGCATCCGGCTTCCCGGACGCCTCGACCGCCGGCGTTCCGCCAGGCATCAACCTTGAGGAATACACCGGCCCGATGGAGATAACGGAGGCCGGCACGGTGATCGAGAACGCGATCATCAACGGCACGCTGCGCATCACCGCCGACAACGTCGTGGTCAAGAACAGCGTGATCAAGTACAGCGGCAGCTGGGGCATCGATGCCGAAGGTGCCAAGAACGTCACCATCCAGAACAACGACATCACCGGTCCGGGCTATTCCGGCACCGCCAACGCCGCCATCCTCGGCAGCGGCAACTTCAGCGGCAACGACATCTCCAAGTCGGAGAACGGCATCGTCCTGCAGGGCGGCGCCAGTACGGTGAAGGGCAACTATATCCACGACCTCGAGGTGGCCGGCTCCGACCCGCACTATGACGGCATCTCGGTGCAGGGCGGCCAGAACGGCGTGCTGATCGAAGGTAACACCGTCATCGGTCGCGACACCTCCGACGTCTTCATCAAGAACGACTTCGGCCCGATCGCCAACGTCAAGGTGATCGGCAACCTGCTGCTCGGCGACAGCGGCTATCCGGTCTATGTCGACGGTCGCGCCAATGGCGGGCCGATCACCGGCGTGACGATCAGCAACAACCACGTGGAGATCGGCGGATACGGATATTATTCCGTCGAGAACGCCAGTCCGGCGATCTCCGGCAACATCGAATATCCGCGCAACGGTGCGCCGATGCCGGGCCGTTGAGGCCATGGCCGGCCCGCAGGCCTCGGCCTAAAGGGCGCCGGGCGCTGCCGCCTGCAGTTCGGCGTTGATCGCGTCGCGCCAGCCGCGGGCTGCAACGAGCTCGGGGGGAAACAGTCCGCCGATCGCAAGGAAGGATGCGGACGGGTCCGCGGTGTCGAGGTTCCGGGCGGCCTCCAGAATCTCGTCCCGGCGCGGATCGTCCGCTTCCATGCGCTTGCGGACGGCCGTGATCCAGAGCGCCACGACATGGGCGAAGGCGGCCGCATCGCTGTCGGACCTCAACGCCTCGACTGCCGGCGCGAAGATGCGCTGTGGCAGCTTCTGCGTGCAGTCCATGGCGATCTGGACGTTGCGATGGGCGATCGCCTTGTTGGCGAAGCGGGCGAGGAGTTGGGCCTGGTATTCGTCGAGATCGACGCCCGGCACCGGGTCGAGCGTCGGGACGACGGCTTCCATGTGCCGGTGCACCTGGCGGACGAGCTCCGGCACGGCCATCACGTCGCGCACGCATTCCAGCCCGTGCAGGAGGCCGAGATGGGCGATCAGGGTGTGCGAGCCGTTGAGGAGCCTGAGCTTCATCTTCTCATAGGGTTCGACCTGGGCGGCGAAGATGGCGCCGCCGGCCTCCCATGCCGGACGCCCGCAGACGAAGTCGTCCTCGATCACCCATTGCAGGAAAGGTTCCGTCTCGAGCGCAAGGCTGTCTTCGACGCCGAGCAGGCGTTTGGCGATCGATCGTGTCTCTTCCGTGGCCGCGGGAACGATGCGATCGACCATGCTGCAGGGAAAGGTGCAGTTGGCGGCGATCCAGTCTGTCAGACCCTGGTCGCGGCGTTCGGCCATTTCGAGCACCAGGCGGCGCAGGATCCTGCCGTTGGAGGGGAGATTGTCGCAGCACAGTACGGTGTAGGGCGCGATGCCCCTTGCGCGGCGGAGCGCCAGCCCCTCGACCAGGAAGCCGAGCACGCCCGTCGGGGCATGCGGATTGGCAAGGTCGGCGGCCACCGCGGGATGGGTCGTGTCGAGGCCTCCTGTCGCAGGATGCAGGCCATAGGCCTTTTCGGAAACCGTGAGCGTCACGACGCGGACGCCGGGATCTGCGAGATAGGCGAGCACCTTTTCGCAATCCCGTGCCGCGCAGAGCCAGTCGACCGCGGCGCCGATCACCTCGGCTATGTCTTTCTCCGGTGCCCGGACCACGATGGAGTGCAGGCCGTCCTGGCTCTGCAATGCCTCGACCGGCTCGGACGAGCGCAGGTTGACCGCGACGATGCCCCAGGGGCCGAAGCTCGCGGAGAGGGCGCGTTGCGTATAGACCGCCTGATGTGCCCGGTGGAAGGCGCCAAGCCCGATGTGGACGATGCCCGGGCGAAGTGCTGCCCGGTCATAGGCCGGCCGGGCCACGGACGGCGGGAGGTCGGTCGAGGCGGAGAGGCGTTCCATGCGTCAGGCCAGTCCGTAGCGGGCGTGAAGGAGGGTGCGTTCGATGCCGCGCAGTTCGGCCAGGCCCTTCAGGCGGCCGATGGCGGGATAGCCCGGCTGGGCGCCGCGCGTCAGGTCGTCGAGGATTTCCTGGCCGTGGTCGGGCCGCATCGGAATGCGGTGGTCTTCCCGGCCCTGTTCGCGCCGCCGCTTTTCCTCTTCCAGCAGGGCTGCGATGACGGCGATCATGTCGGTGCCGCCTTCCAGGTGCTCGTCCTCGAAAAAGGAGCAGGGAACGGTGTCGGTATCGCGCGTGACGTTGCGCAGATGCACGAAATGGATCCGGTCCGCGAAGCGCCTTGCGATGAAGGGCAGGTCGTTGTCGGCGCGCGCGCCGAGCGAGCCGGTGCACAGGGTGACGCCGTTCGCCCGGCTGTCGACCTGCGAGAGCATGTGCGCGTAGTCGGCTTCCGTCGAAAGAATGCGCGGCAGGCCGAGCAGCGGCCACGGCGGGTCGTCGCCATGGGCGCAGATGTTGATGCCGACGTCCTCTGCCACTGGCGTCACCTCGGTGAGAAAATCGACGAGGTTCGACTGCAGCCTTGCCCGGTCGACGCCCTGGTAGGAGCGCAGCTTCTCCAGAAGCTGGTCGAGCGTGTAGCCGTCGGCCGAGCCCGGCAGGCCGGCGCCGATGTTGCGCCCAAGCCCTGCGATCCTCTCGCCCGGCATTTCGGCATGTCGCCTGGCGGCGTCCTCGATCAGCCAACCGGGGTAGTCGGCCTTCGCCTCGGGCCGCTTGAGGATGTGGATGTCGAAGGCGGCGAAATCGACGAGATCGAAGCGCATGGCCTTTGCGCCGTGGCGCGTGTCCCAGCGCAGGTCGGTGCGGGTCCAGTCGAGCACCGGCATGAAGTTGTAGCAAACGGTGCGGATGCCGCAGGCCGACAGGCGCCGCAGCGTTTCCTGCCAGTTGGCGACATGGGCGCGCCAGTCGCCCTTCTGCGTCTTGATGTCTTCGGAAACGGGGATGCTCTCGACCACGTCCCAGACGAGGCCGCCTGCTGCGATCTCATCCTGCCGCTTGCGGATTTCGTCGATCGTCCAGGCCGTCCCCGTCGGAACGTGGTGCAGGGCGCTGACGATCCCTTCGGCGCCGGCCTGCGCCGCGTCGCGCACCGTCACCTTGTCGACCGGGCCGAACCAACGCCATGTGTGTCTCATCGTCTTGTCCTTGAGCTTTAGTTGGAGCCGTCGAAGGTAAGTTGCACCTTGCAGGCGACCGTGCGGTCGCCGGCCTGTTCCAAGGCCTCCACCGCCTTTTCGAGCGGAAATGCGTGGGAAATGATCGGCCGCACGTCGATGACGCGCCGCGACAGGAGGTCGACCGCCTGGGCGAACTCGTGGTGGAACCGTTGCGAGCCGCGCCAGACGATTTCCTTGCCGACCAGCGCATTGAGCGGAATGGTGATATCGCCGGTGACCCCGACCTGGACGATGGTGCCGCGCGGCCTGATGGCGGCGAAGGCCGTGCGCAGCGCCGGTCCGGCGGCCGAGCAGTCGAAGACGACGTCGAAGGTCCCCTTGTCCTTCTGCCAGGGCGCCAGCCCCTCGGGGTTCTGCGCGACATTGACGGTCGTCGTCGCCCCCATCGCCGGCGCGCGCGAAAGGGCGGCATCGGTCAGGTCGGTGACGACGATTTCGGAAGCCCCGGCGTGGCGCGCAGCGGCGGTCGTCAGGAGGCCGATCGGGCCTGCACCGGTGACGAGCACTCTTGCCCCTTCAAGGTGGCCCGCCTGAGCTGCCGCATGCAGGCAGACGGCGAGCGGCTCGGCGCAGGCGGCTTCCGCCGGCGTCAGATCCTCGGCAACCGGGTGGCACTGGATGGCCGGCACGAGCAGCCGGTCGCGGAACATGCCCTGCTCGTGCGGCAGGCGCATGGCGCTGCCCATGAAGCGCATTTCGAGGCAGTGGATAGGCTGGTCGATGGCGCAGTAGCGGCATTTTCCGCAGGGCTGCGACGGGTTGACGGCGACGAGCATGCCGATCCTCAGCGAACCGGCACCTGTTTCCGCACCGTCGCCCAGCGCTTCGACATAGCCCGATGCCTCATGTCCGGAAATGATCGGCTCGCGGACCCGCACGGGGCCGAAGCCGCCATCCTGGTAGTAGTGGAGGTCGGAGCCGCAGATGCCGCCGGCGGCCATGCGCAGCAGCACCTCGCCAGGCCCCGGCTGGCGGACCTCCTGTGTCTCGACCCGCAGATCGCGTGTTCCGTGAAGACGTGCCACCCGTGTCAGCATGCCTCTTCTTCCTTGGTCTCGTTGGGGAGGAAGCCCGCGCCGGATGTACCCGCGCGGGCAGGCTGCATCAGCGGATCAGGCCCATCTCTGTCGGTAGCCACAGCGTGACGGCCGGGATGAAGGTAATGATGATCAGCGCGACGAACAGCGGCACCAGCCAGGGCACGATGGCCATCGTCGTGCGCTCGACCGAGAGTTTGGCGACACGCGAGAGCACGAACAGCACCATGCCGAGCGGCGGATGCAGGAGGCCGATCATCAGGTTCAGCGTCATGATCAGGCCGAAATGCACCGGGTCGATGTCGAACTGCAGCACCAGCGGCAGCAGGATCGGAACGAGAATGGTGATCGCCGCGATCGTATCCAGGAAGCAGCCGACGAAGAGCATCAGCAGGTTGACCAGGATGAGGAACACCCATTTGCTGTCCGTCAGGCCGGTAATGGCCGTCGAGAGCAGCTGCGCCGTCTGGCTGACGGTGAGCAGCCAGGCGAAGACCGAGGCCGCCGCGACGATGAAGAGCACCGAGGCGGTCGTTTCGATCGTGTCCATCGTTGCCTTGGCAAGCGAGCGGAAGGTCATCGTGCGATAGCGCACGAGGCCCAGGAAGAGCGACCAGAGGACCGCAGCGACGGCGGCTTCGGTGGGCGTGAACCAGCCCATGGTCATGCCGCCGATCAGGATGACCGGGGTCATCAGCGCCATGACGGCGGAAAAGTCGAAATACCAGTCGCAGGCGAGCAGGACGATGAGCGCGACCAGGATGGCGTAATTGAGCGAAAGGCCCATGGCGGTCAGTAGATAGATGCCGATCGGCACCATCATCACCACGAGGACTTCCAGCGATGCGCCGAAGATCATGCGCAGGCTGAAGGGCGTATCCGAACCCCAGCGCTTGATGTAGGCGAAGATCGCGACCGTGACCATCATCAGGACGGTCATGACGACGCCGGGAACGATGCCGGCCATGAACAGGGCGCCGATCGAGACGTTGGCCATCATGCCGTAGATGACGAAGGGCAGCGACGGCGGGAAGATCGGGCCGAGCGTGGCCGAGGCTGCGGTGACGCCGACGGCGGCCTCGACCGGATAGCCGTGATCCTTCATCGCCTTGATCTCGATGGTGCCGATGCCGGCCGCATCGGCAAGTGCCGTGCCGGACATTCCGGAAAAGACCACCGAGCCGATGATGTTCACCTGCGCCAGACCGCCCTTCATCCAGCCGACCAGCGCGACGGCGAAGGAATAGATGCGGCCGGTGACGCCGGCGACGTTCATCAGGTTGCCGGCGAGGATGAAGAAGGGAACGGCGAGCAGCGGGAAGCTCTCGACGCCGGCGATCAGCCGCTGTGCGGCAATGATGTCGGGCGCGACGCCATAGAGGACGATGTAGAGCACGGACGAGACGGCCATCGATATCGCGACGGGCAGGCCGATGATCATCAAAAGAAGAAAAGAGCCAATCAGAACCAGCATGTGATCAATCCTCTGCGTTCTGGAACGCTTCCGGGCGCTCGAGCACGGAATAGCCGCGGCGCATGTTGGCGACGAAGACCTGGATGGAGCGCAGGAACATCAGGACGAAGGCTGCGAGCACGGTGTAGAAGACGATGTTGCGCGGCAGCGCCACGGTCACCATTTCCTCGTCGGCGACGATCTCCATGTAGCGCCACATCAGCCACGAACCGTATGCGAAGAATCCGATCCTCACGAGGTCGACGATCGTCGCCATGACGCGCGTCACCCTGGCCGGCAGGTAATGGTAGAGAACGTCCACCTGGATATGGCGCGACATGCGCACGCACATCACCGATCCGAGGAACACCACGCCGATCAGGCAGTTGACCGCGATTTCCTCCGTCCAGGCATAGCTGTTGTTCAGCACGTAGCGCGTGAAGAACTGGAGGAATACGCAGCCCGTCATCAGCCAGAAGATCCCCAGCGTGACCCAGTCCTCGAAGGCATACACCTTCAGGTCGACGTCTGCCGGTGCTTCGTCGAAGGTATGGGCAAGTTCCTCAGGCGTGACCTGAGTGTGAATTTCCTGCGTCACAGACATAAAGAATATCCCGTCTCGAAAGTGTGGACGGCGCGACCGCTCCGGGCCGCGCCGTTACCGAAATCACTTGATGGCGCGGATGGCTTCCCAGTCGGCCTTTTCGTAGCCGAATTCCTCGAAGGTCACCTTTTCGAGCACGTTCTTCTCGAAATCGGCCTTGTCGACCTCGACGACGTTGAGACCGCGCTTCTTGAAGTCTTCGACGAGAGCGACCTCGCGCTCCTCGATGATCTTCGTCGTGCGGGCCGCGGCTTCCTGCATGACCTCGATGAAGATCTTCCTGTCCTCTTCCGACAGGCTCTCCCAACGGCTCTTGGAGATCAGGGTATTGAGGTGATCGACGATGTGGCCGGTCAGGATGATGTTCTTCTGCACCTCGAAGAACTTCTTGGCTTCGATGGTCGTCAGCGGGTTTTCCTGCGCATCCACCGTGCCGTTCTGCAGGGCGAGGTAGACTTCCGCGAAGGCGATCGGCGCGGTGTTGGCCCCGCAGGCGCGCGGCATGGCGAGATAGGCCGGCACGTCCGGAACGCGCATCTTGACGCCCGCCATGTCGGCACACTTTTCGACCGCCGTGTTCGACGTCGTCTGGCGCGTGCCGTAGTAGCTGACGGCTGCGATGACGTTTCCGGTCTTGTCCTCATAGCCCTTGGCGAGACGCTTGAAGACGTCGCTCTTCGTGTAGGCGATCAGGTGGCCCGGATCGCGGAAGATATAGGGGAAATAGGTGACGCCGATCGGCTTGAAGTCGCGCGCGGCGAAGCTCGAGCCGGAGATGATGATGTCGACCGTGCCGAGCTTCAGTCCCTGATTGATGTCGGCTTCCTTGCCGAGCTGCGAGGCGGGATACACCTCGATCTTGTAGCGGCCGTCGGTCCGCTTGGCGATTTCCTCGGCCGCCCAGACGGATTCGGTGTGGAACGGCTCGGACGTCTCGTAGACATGCGCCCATTTCAGGACGGTCTCTGCCTGGGCCGCGAAGGCGGACACCATGACGAGGGCGGTTGCGCCCAGGACTGCTTTCAAACTGAATGTCATTCTTTCCTCCCGAATTGATCTCAGTTTCCTCTTTCCCTCTCCTGCGCATCCCGTGCGGCAGGATCAGTCTTCCCTTGCCTGCTCCTCCCCGAAGCTTTCAGAGAATCTCTTCTGCGCCAGCGTCAGATGCGCCCGCATCGCCTCGCGCGCGGCGGACGGATCGGCCGCGGCAATGGCGTCGCGGATGACCCGATGCTCGTCCAGCGCCAGCTTCCACGTGTGCGGTCCTTCGAAATAGCTCGCGAGCCTCTCGAAATAGGGTGACGAGCGCCGGTCGTAGACGAGACCGGTGAAACGCTTCAGCGCCGAGTTTCCGATGATATCGATGATGGCGCCATGAAAGGCGCAGTCCAAGGCGACGGCACGATCCGGATCGCCAAGCGCGTCCTGCATCAGGTCCAGGTTCGCGTCGAGCGCGGCGATGCATTCCGGGCCGGCACACCGGGCGGCTTCCTCGGCAATCGCACTCTCGACGATGCAGCGGGCCTGCAGGATCTCGAACGGGCCGTCGCTGTCGTCGGCCGGCAGCACGGCAGGGCCGGCGGCCGGTTTGCGCATGATGTAGACGCCGGAACCCATACGGATCTGGACCAGGCCCTCCAGTTCGAGGACGATCAGGGCCTCGCGCACGGTCGGACGTGAAATGCCGAAGCGTTCCGCAAGCTCGCGCTCGGCCGGCAGCCGTTCGCCGACGACGAGTTCGCCGGTTCCGATGAGCGTGCGAATCTGGTCCGCGACCTGCCTGTAGAGGCGGCGCGGCTCCAATGCCATGAACATTCTGGTCCTCCCGACGTGCGCGTCCTCCCGCACACGTATTTGGTAAGGTGGCCTTACCAATTTCTCCCATTAGATAGCATTGTCGGTTGAAGTCAACCGCCGTTTTCCACTGCATGCGGCAGTTCCACGCCGTATCGGCTGGCGAGCTCGCCGAACGCCGCAAACGTTGCGGGATCGAGGCTGACCCCATGGGCTTCCCGGTGTGCGGCTTCCCGCCACTCCCGGTCGCCCGGTGCCATGACCGTGCACTGTTCCCGCACCGCGGATCCGCGCAGGACCTCCAGGTAGCGGGTCATGCCCGCCTCGAAGGTCTCGCGTGCAACGAAGGCCTCCGGCCTGATCGCCAGCACAAAGGCGCCCATGCAGCGCGGCGTCGAGAAATCGGGCCCCTGCATGGAGGCGATGTCGGCGCTCAGCCTCATGCCGGTCAGGACGGCGCTCAGGATCTCGACGAGCCCCGCCAGTCCGGCGCCCTTGAACCCGAATTCTCCGCCGAGCGGCGCCAGCATCTCGGCCTTTGCGGCGTCCGGCGTGTCGATGCCATTCAGGTCCGACGCGACGGCATCCGGCAACGGCGTACCGAGGCTGCGGTAGAGCAGGACGCGGTTGTAGGGGACGGCGCTGGTCGCCATGTCGAGCAGCCATGGATCCTGTCCCGGGGCCGGGACGCCAACCGATATCGGGTTCGTTCCGTGGAAGCGCGTCGCGCCGTCATGCAGGCGCACGATGCTGTCGGAATTGCAGACGGCAAGGCCGATGAAGCCCTGCCGCGCCGCTTCCAGCGCATAGGCGCCGGCGGGTCCGAAGTGCGAGGTGTTGCGGATCGCGACGGCGCCGATGCCGAAACGGCCGGCAAGGTCGACGGCGCGTTCCATCGCCCGATAGGCGGCGAGAGCGCCGTGCCCATCATCCGCGTCCAGTGTTTCGACGGCGCCGAAGCCGCCGAGTGTGCGCACCTTGGGCGTCCTGTTGATCCGCCCGCCGGTCAGGCCGGCGGCATAATGGGCCAGCAGGCGGACGCCATGGCTGTCCACGCCATGGCGGGTGCCGTGCAGCATGGCGCGCGTGGCCGCATCGGCCGTCGCCTCGTCGGCGCCTGTGGCCTTCAAGATGTCACGGCAAAAGCGGTCCAGCGCGGCGAGCGAAACGCGAGCCTGCGCATCGGCATGCAACATGAGGAACGTCTCCCGGGCGTCATATGTACTATGTACACACTAGACATGCGTCTGATCCCATGCAATCCCCGTCGTGAACGAAGAGCGTTCGCTGGTGCACAGGCGGGGCTGCCGCAGGCGCTGCGCTCGGGTTTCGTGAATACTGGCCGCAATCGGGAGCGATCGACGAAATGGGAAGCAGTGCATCCGGGATCGCTCCCAAGCTCTACCAGCGCGCCCGCGACGCGCTGGCATCCGAGATCGCCGGGGGTGCGCTTGCTGCGGGCATGCGCCTGACCGAAAGCGGCGTGGCCGGACGCTTCGGGATCAGCCGGGCGCCGGCGCGGCAGGCGCTCGCCGAACTGCAGCGCCTCGGCCTGGTGCGCAAGGCAGGGGCGAGGGGATATGAGGTGGTTGCCGGCGATCGCCCGCCCGGTTCTGAGCCAGGACCGGAACCGGAAGCAGGCCCGGCCGACCCGCAGCAGACGGCGGACCCTCGGATCCATTTCCTCTCGAGCTGGGAGCTGATCTACCCCCAGATCGAGATCGAGATCGTTTCGCGAACCTCGCTTGCCGGCTGGCGGATCAACGAGGCGATGCTCGCCAAGCATCATGGCGTCAGCCGGACGGTCGCGCGCGATGTCGTGGCGCGCCTTCAGCAGCGCGGGATCGCCCGGAAGGACGACCGCGGGCGCTGGTATGCCCCGGCGCTGACGGCAAAGCACATCGACGAACTCTACGAGCTGCGCTGGGTGCTCGAACCGCTCGCGCTGGAGAAGGCATTCCCCCTGCTGCCGGAAGGCCTCCTGCTGCGACTGCGGAGCCATGTCGAAAGTGCCATCGCGTCTGCTTCCCCGACAGAGGCGGAGACGCTGGATGCGCTCGAGCAGGAGCTTCACGTCGAGCTCCTGGGATATTGCGGCAACGATTCGCTGATGCGGGCGATCAGCCTGCCGCAGGCGCTGCTGGTTGCCCATCACTTCCTCTACCGGTGGACATCGGAGCTGTTCGACACCGAACCCTTCCTGCCGGAGCATCTGGACGTCATCGACCGGCTTCTCGCCGACGATATCGGTGGGGCAAAGGAAGCGCTGGTCCGCCACCTGCAGATATCGCGGGAGCGGGCCATGAGGCGCATCCAGGCGGTCGCGAGCGTCATTTCGCCGGACGCGCTGCCCTATCTGGAGCGCCTCGACGCAACGTAGCCGGCGCCTTACGACTGGGCTGCCTGCTCTGCCAGGATGCGTACCTGCCGCAGCGTATTCTCGCGGCTTCGCGTCAGATGATGGACCAGCGCCTGCACGGTCCGCTGCCTGTCCCTTGCCATGATGGCGTCGAGGACGGCCCGGTGCTCGTCGACGGACCTTTCATAGTCCCCGGGCACGGACACGAACAGCGTATGGGTCTGTCCGAGGAGGCGGGCGTGCGCTTCCGAGATCGTGCGAATGCCGGCGGCTTCCACCAGCGCGCTGTGGAACGCGCGGTCGTGGACCAGCGCCTGTGCGAGATCGTCGAGCGACGTGCCTGCGGCAAACTGCCGATGCTTCTCCAGGCTCCGCGACAGGCCGTGACATACGGTTTCGTCCAGCCGGCCGGCGTCGAAGGCCGCTTCGACGGCGCCCTTCTCGATCAGGATGCGCGCCGCGTACAGTTCCTCGACGTCCTCTTCGCTGTAGCTGCGGACGACCATGCCGCGCCGGGTGGAGGTGGCGACGAGCCCGTCGGCTTCCAGCCTGAGGCACGCTTCCTTCACCGGCGTCGGGCTGATGCCGAGGTCGGCGGCGAGATCGTTCGGCAGCAGGCGCCGGCCGCCGGGCAGCCGCCCGCTGATGATGCGCTCGCGAAGCTCCTGGTAGGCCTGCTCGGCCAGGGTGGTCCTGATCATGTTCATGGCCGGAGAATCCGCCAGCCGCCTCCGACTGGCAAGAGAAATAAAATAAAAAATTTTTTATTTTTCGACACGCGAGCTTTGCGCTACGACTGCATGCCGAGGAAGAGGAGAACCCTGATGAAGATAGCGTCCGTCGAGCCGTTCATTCTGCATTTGCCGCTGACGTCGGAGTCGATTTCGGACTCGACGCACAGCATCACGCATTGGGGCGTTGTCGGCACCAAGATCGTGACGACCGACGGGCTGGTGGGCTACGGGTTCACCGGGACGCATGCCCACCTGCCGTCCGACCGGCTGATCACGGCCTGCATCCGCGACTGCTACGCGCCGCTCCTGATCGGCGAGGACGCAAACGACCATACGCGGCTGTGGACCAAGCTCGCGCGCCATCCTGCCCTGCAATGGGTGGGTCGCGCCGGCATCACGCAGCTGGCTCTGGCAGCCGTCGACGTCGCGCTGTGGGACCTGAGGGCGAAAAAGGCTGGCCAGCCGCTCTGGGCCTATCTCGGCGGCGCGCGGACGAACAGCCTGGAAGCCTACAACACCGATATCGGCTGGCTTTCCTTCAGGCTGGAAACCCTGCTCGGCGGTGCCGCAAAGGCGGTCGAGGTGGACGGGTTCACCCGCCTGAAGATCAAGGTGGGGCACGACGATCCGAATACGGACATCGCGCGGCTCGCGGCCGTGCGCAAGCGGGTCGGACCTTCGGTCAGGATCGCTATCGACGGCAACGGCAAATGGGACCTGCCGACCTGCCAGCGATTCTGCATGCAGGCGCGCGACCTCGACATATACTGGTTCGAGGAGCCGCTCTGGTACGACGACGTGGCCGGGCATGCCGCCCTTGCACGCAGCACGGCCATCCCGATCGCGCTCGGCGAACAGCTCTACACGGTGGATGCGTTCAGCGCGTTCATCTCAGCGGGGGCGGTCGCCTATGTGCAGCCCGACGTCACCCGGCTCGGAGGCGTGACGGAGTATATCCAGGTCGCCGACCTCGCCCATGCCCATCGGCTGCCGGTGGTGCCGCATGCGGGCGAGATGAGCCAGGTGCATGTGCACCTGAGCTACTGGCACCCTGCCTCGACGATCCTCGAATACATCCCGTGGATCAAGGACCATTTCGAAGAGCCGATCGACGTTCGCGACGGCGTCTACAGGCGGCCCGAGCAGCCCGGAGCCAGCACGACCGTTCTTCAGGAGAGCCTCGCGCGCTATGGCAAGAGCATCGGCTGACCGGCACGGCACTCCATCCGGCCGCAGCCCCAAAGCGCTCAGTGCTTGCCCGGCAGGCCCTGGATGGCATATCGGTGCAGGCGCGACGGGCTGACGGCGGTGTCCTTGCTCAAGGTCGATGCCGGATTGGTGCCGTCGAGTCCGGACGGTTTGACGGCGGCGGGGGATCGCTGCCCCTCGGCGCGACCGGACCCGGTGTCGAACACGGTCCATGTTCCGTTGGGTTCGAGCCGGTGCCCGTAAGGCGTGGGCCTCGCCACGGCGGTCATCGGGCCTGCTCCGGCATGGTCAGCGTCAGGAAACGACGCAGAACGGACTGGGACGCCTGGTGAAGGGGACCAGCGAGCGGTTTCAGGTTGGCCGTCGTGTAGCCCGCGTTGTGAAGCATGTCCTTCAGCACGCGTGCGCTGATTTCGCCGGAAATGCTCTTGTCGCCTGTACGAAAATCGACGTGATGGACATTGGAAGACATTGCGCCCTCCTTTCAAACGGGGGCGAGACATCGCTTTCACGCAACCGCGCCCGAGACAATCTGTCGAAGGCGCCAACAGTGCGCGCATGCACCCCCCTTAGCAAGCGAACAATTGAGGTCAATGCGAGGCAGGCGAGGGTCGTTCGTTCGTCCCAGGGGGCCAACTTGTTTTGAACACAAAGGCCCCCTATATACCGGTCATCGGCATTGCTGATGAGCGCTGGAATGCATCTGTCGCTCGCAACTGCCGCAGTCGCTGCCTGCCTTTGACCACGGATGTACTGGCACTGGTGGATGAGCGATTATGAGGAAGGTCGGTGCGGTTTCGCCCCGACCTTTTTTGTTTGCGGTTTTCGGACGCATGCGCGAACGTCGACGCAAGATCTTCTGCCCTGGCGACAACAATTTTCGTTGCACTGGGCAGGATCTGCATAGTCGACATCGGGCGCCCGGCACCATGAGCGGGAAAATAAATCATTTCCGCCCTTGTTTTGAACCGGTATTCCGCTATTCTATGTTTATCGAACCTTGCTAGCGACTCTTGTCCGCGGCCGAACGGCGCTTTCAGATATCCCTTCATCGTCGATATTTCAGATCGGTCATCGTGACCGGGCCCACAAGCGATTGAAAGGAATCGTTATGAATACTGGAACCGTAAAGTGGTTCAACAGCACCAAGGGTTTTGGCTTTATCCAGCCGGATAACGGCAGCCAGGACGTCTTCGTGCACGTTTCTGCCGTCGAACGCGCCGGCATGCGTGGCCTGACCGAAGGTCAGAAGATCCGTTACGACATCGTGCAGGACAAGCGTTCGGGCAAGAGCTCGGCCGACAACCTGCAGGCCGCCTAACGAGCTTCATTGCCCCCGTGACCACGGATGTACTGGCACGCCGGCGGCAATGCTAAGGAAGGTCGGGAGCAGTCCCGGCCTTTTGTTTTTCGATCAGCAGGAGGCGTCGTCTCCGGTGCGGCATGTTCCGATGTGCCTGATCGCGCAGGTTCTGCCAGCCAATGTCGCGGGAGGGTTCGTTCCCTTGTCGCGGAAACGGCGACCGGTTGCACCTGCGGAAAGATCTTCCCGGGGCAATTCGTACGCAATCAGGATCAAGAAAATAGCAGCGCAGGCTGCGTAAGGAGACACTTTGCAGGTACTCGTCAGGGACAACAACGTCGAGCAGGCGCTTCGCGTACTCAAGAAGAAGATGCAGCGCGAAGGCCTATTCCGGGAGATGCGGACACGCAGCGCCTATGAGAAGCCCTCGGAAAAGCGTGCGCGCGAGAAGGCCGACGCGATCCGCCGGTCCCGCAAGCTGGCGCGCAAGAAGGCGCAGCGCGAAGGCCTGCTGCCCGCTCCGAAGAAGAAGGTCGCGCGTACCCGCTAAAGCGCGTCGCCCGCTTTAGCCCTTTGATTTTTCGCATGTCGTCGTCGCAAAACCACTGCACACTTTTGCGCGACATGCTTTAGCGGCCTGCGATGGTGCAGCCCTCGTGGCTGCATTTTTTTGACGAGGAGAACGGCATGACCGTCACAAAGGAAGACCTCTTCAAGCCGGGACAGAAGATGTCGGCCCAGGCAAAGGCCGACCAGACCAATGCCACCGCAAGGGAGATTCTTGCGGCGGAAACCGTCGCTAGGGAAAAGAAGACCGAAAAGCTTCGGGCGCTTCGCCTGGCGCAGCCCGCACCCGAGGCCCCGGCAGCCCCGAAGAAGGGCCGGCGGAAGTAGTTTCCGAAGGCTCCCCTCCCGTCCTGGCCCCGCCTTGCCGGGTGCGCCGTGCCGGTCCCCGCACCCTTCATGCCGAAGATCACCGTCCTCGATATGCATCGCATGACAGTGCGCGATAGGGACGAGTGCAATCCCCGCGAATGAGGCTGGCCACCCTTGCCAGTGCAACCGCGTCAGGCCAATTGCCGGATATCGCCACCGCCGCCCGGCAGCATCGCGGTTTTCTCAGGACAGAGATAGGGTGCGTCGTGAAAGGCGATCTCTAGCGCCTGCGCCTTGCCGAAGACCGCGCTCAGCCGCTGCCGCTCGGGGGCATCCAGCGTCTCGCCCAATCGGTCCAGCTCTTTCTTCAGCCAGCGGGCCTGCGCGGCGAACGCGTCGCTCGTGTGCAGTTCCACCCATTCCTTCAGCAACGGATCGCTGATCGTCCCGACTGACGCTGCCTTCGACCAGGTCCAGTACATCCAGTCGACCGCAAACATGGCCGCGATCGTGTCGAGATAGCCCCCGTCGCGGGCGATCGCGAGCATGCCGTCGCGGAAATCGCCCACTTCGTGAATATCGGTGTCGTAGGCGTCCGGGTCGATGCCACGTGCCGCAAACGCCTTTTCGAAATAGGCCATCTTCCGGTTGGTGAGCGAATCGAGCACGCCGATCAGCCATCGCTTCTGCACGATCGTCTCGGCACGGGCGGTGGCAAAGGAACAGATCGAGATCGCCGTGTCGGCGAACGCGCGCTCGAAGACGAGGTAGCGCTCGAAGACCGGCTGAGGCAGGCGGTCCGCCCTGATATGGGCAACGAAGCGGTGGCCGATCATCCTGTCGAAGACGAGCCTGTTTTGCCGCAAGATCTGTTCGGAGAGTATTTCCCGCATATTATTTTCCCAGAGCCGGAAGGGCAGTTGCAAAGAGGTCTGCAACGCGGGCGGGGTCGACCGGGTTCCACCAGACGCGGCCTTTTTTGAGCGACGACCCGCGCTCCCACTCCCCACGCTGTCACCGTCCACGACCTGTCATCCGGATCACGGTGATGTGTTGCGTGGAAAAATATGTCGGATGATTGACTTGAAACTTTGTTATGCCTAATACCTGAGAAAAATAGTCACCAATCTTCTCTCGCACCGGAAATGCTATATCCATCCGTATTTTAGCAGAGACGTTATTGCTTATATTCGTGCATGAAAGGAATTGCGCCATGGTGCTTCGATCGACCACTCCTGTCTCCCCGGACAAAGGCGCATCGAAGCGAAAGCCGGGCGGAACGCGGCATTTTTGGGTTGCGCTGCTGTCGAGTTCGGCGCTTCTGGCGCCGCTTCCGGCCATCGCGCAATCCGTCGGTGAAACCGGCTCCGGCACCACGCTCGAGACCATCACGGTCGAGGGCGGCGGGCAGACCGCCATCGGGCCTGATGCCTCGATCGTGGCCAAGGACACCTCGACCGGCAGCAAGACCAATACGCCGCTTCTGGACCTTCCGGCTTCCGTGTCCGTCGTGACCGAACAGGAAATGCGCGAACGGGGCGTCCAGACGCTCGATCAGGCTCTTTCCTACACGGCAGGCGTTTCGACCGACATCTATGGCTCCGACGACCGTTACGATTTCTACCTGATCCGCGGTTTCTACAGCGGCGGCAGCAAGTATCGCGACGGCCTGCCGATTCGCACCCAGAACTTTACGACCAGCCGCCTGGAGCCCTATGGCATGCAGCGGATCGAGGTGCTGAAGGGATCCACATCGACCCTGTTCGGCCTGAACGGCCCCGGCGGCATTGTGAACGCGATCACCAAGCGGCCGCAGGCTGCGACGTTCGGCGAAGTCTACACGACGCTCGGCGACGACCATGTCGAAACCGGCACCGATTTCGGCGGTGTTCTCGATGAGAACGGCGAGTGGAGTTATCGCCTGACGGCGAAATGGCAGGACGGCAACAATGGCGCCGACTTCACCGACGACGACCGGATCTACATCGCACCCGCGCTGACCTGGAATCCGACGGATGCCACCACGTTCACGATCCTGACCGATTACAACAAGCGCGACGGAAGCCCCGGAACCTCCATCCCGCTGGGTTCGGGCCTGGATACGAAGACCTTCCTGGGCGAGCCCGATTTCAACAACATGGACACGATCGAGCGAAACATCGGCTATTCGTTCGAACATGACTTCGCCAACGGCCTGCAGTTCCGACAGGTGGCCCGCCATACGAATCTCGACCTCGACTACGAGACGGTCTACGGCGCATCGGCCGATCCGACGGCGCGGCGCACTGCCTTTGCCGTCTATGGCGAACTCGAAAGTTTCGCGATCGACAACCAGTTGCAATACGATGCCAGCTTCGGCCGTTTCGACAGCCGCACGCTTGTCGGTCTGGAATACACGCGAACGACAACGGACGAGACGCGGTACGACGGCTCTGCCGCCGGCATCGACATCTACGATCCCAGTTTCTGCGGCGTGGAATGCATCACCTGGGCGTCGGTCTCCAATTCCGACTTCGGGATGACCACGAAGGCGGTCTATCTTCAGGAGGAACTGACCCTCGACGACCGCTGGATCCTGACGCTCGGTGGTCGCTACGACCACGTGGACTCGTCCACCGGGTCGAGTGCCGGCTCCTACAGTGCAACGGACGAGGCCTTCACCAAGCGTGTCGGCCTTACCTACAAGGCGACGAGCGAAATCTCGCTCTATGCCAACTACTCCGAATCCTTCGAGCCCGTCGGCGCCAATCGCGTCTCGTTTGCGAGCCCGCCGCAGCCGCAGGAAGGCGAACAGTACGAGATTGGCGTGAAGTACCAGCCGACGGCCATCGACGCGCTGTTCACGCTCGCCTTCTTCGATCTCACCCAGAACAACGTCGCGCAGTGGAATCCCACCTACACGGAGCAGATCCAGATCGGCCAGGTCAACGTCCGCGGCGTCGAGCTGGAGGGCAAGATTGCGGTGACGGACAGCACCAACCTGACGCTTGCCTATTCCTACTGGGATCCGAAGATCGAGAAGGATCTCAACCCGGCTCTGGTCGGCAACCGTCCGGAACGGGTGCCCAACCATCTCGCTTCGATCTGGGCCGACTACACGATCCCGGGCAACGGCACGATCGGCGACGTGACCCTCGGCCTCGGCGCGCGGTTCGTCGGCAAGACCTATGGCGACATCGCCAACACGACCGAACTGGCGTCGCGCACGGTCTTCGATGCGGCGGTCAACTACAAGGTGACGGAGAACGCGTCGCTTCAGGTCAACGCGACCAACCTGTTCGACAAGGAATACGTCACCCACGTCGACACATGGAGCAACAGCGCCTGGTACGGCGATCGCCGCACGGTGAAGGCGACGCTGCGCTATACGTGGTGACAGAGGCCTTGACCGGGGCAGGCTTGCGAAGCTTGCCCCAACGGAGGGCAATCCTGCCGGCCTTCGGGGCCGGCAGATGCATTGGGCGGGCCGCCGGGAGTGGCCGCCGCGACGAAGGGAATGACATGGAAGACGCTGTTCATCGCGTACAGAGCTGTCCTGACCGGCGGGGCCTCCCGCGTCGCCGGTTCCTGGCCGGCATGGCCGCGGGCGCGTTCCTTTCGGGGACGGGCGGCGCGCGGGCTTTCGCGGCGGGCGAGGGCCTGCATTTCGTCCACGCCTTCGGCGAGACCACGCTGCCGAAACCGGCCGAGCGGGTGGTATCGCTCGGCTATACGACACAGGATCCGCTTCTGGCGCTTGGCGTGCGCCCGGTCGCGATCCGGCAGTGGTTCGGCAGTTTTCCCCACGGCGTGTGGCCGTGGGCGCAGCCGCTGCTGGGGGATGCCCAGCCGACGATGATATCCGGCGAGGTCTCGATGGAGGTCGTCGCCGCGCTCGCGCCCGACCTGATCGTCGGCATCGGCTCGGGCATCTCGGAAGCGGAGTATGCGGTTCTGTCGCAGATCGCGCCGGTGCTGATGCAGCCGGTCGGCCTGCCGGCCTATGGCATGGCGTGGGACGAACTGACACGAACGCTCGGCCGCGCCGTGGGCAGGAGCGCGCGCGCCGAGGAGGCGATCGCGGCATCCCGCCGGAAATTTGCCGATGCGCGGGCGCGCCATCCCGGGTGGGCCGGGCAGACCGCCGTCTGCGCCTACAACTACGGCGGCGAGACCGGCGCCTTCAGCGGCTTCGACACGCGCGCCAGTTTCCTTGCGGAACTTGGCTTCCGCCCGCCGCAGGCGCTCACCGAGCTTGCAGACCCGAACGTCTTCTACACGCCGCTCTCGCCGGAAGACCTGTCGCCGCTCGATGCGGACCTGCTGGTCTGGATTTCGTCCTCGGACGTCGTTTCCGATATCGTCGCGCTGCCGATGCGGCGCACGTTGCGGGCGCACAAGGAGGGCCGCGAAGTGCTGGCGGGGGCGCTCGTCGCCGGCGCCCTGTCCTTCGGCAGCGTGCTGTCACTGCCGTTCGCGCTGGAGCAACTCGAAGCCGACATCGCGCTGGCGCTCGACGGAGATCCGGCGACCATGGTGAAATCGGCCGCCGCGGCGGGACTGGCGCCGTGAGAGCGGTCGCCGGCGTCGCTCTGGTGCTGATGGCGGCAGCGGCCCTGACGCTCGGCGTCGGCGTGCGGCCTGCGAGCCTCACCGAGATCTGGCAGGCGCTGACCGCTTTCGATCCGGCCGATCCCGTCCATGTCGCTGTCGGGTCGATCCGGCTGCCGCGGCTTGTGGCCGGGATCATCGCCGGGGCGGCACTCGGCATGGCCGGCACGGTGATGCAGGCGCTGACGCGCAATCCGCTCGCCGATCCGGGGCTGCTCGGCGTCAATTCCGGTGCCGCCTTCGCGATCGTATTCGGGGCGCTGATCTTCGGCCGTTCGGATGCAGGGCTGATGGCCGCGCTGGCCTTTCCCGGAGCAGCGCTCGCCGCAATGGCCGTCTTCGCGCTCGGCGGCGGCCTGCGGGGAGACGCCGGTCCCGTCCGCCTGACGCTTTCGGGCACGGCAATCAATGCGCTGCTTCTGTCGCTTGTCTCGGCCGTCGTGCTCGTCCGCGGCGAGACGCTCGAGATTCTGCGGTTCTGGGTCGTCGGTTCGCTGTCCCAGGCAGGGGCCCGGCCGCTGGCGGCCATGGGCCTGGCCGTGGTCCTCGGTACGGCGCTGGCGATGGCTATTGCCCCGCGGCTGGAGGCGCTCTCGCTCGGCGCGACACTTGCCCGCGGACTGGGGACGCGTGTGGGCCGCGTCCAGTTCGGCGCGCTCGTCGCCGTGACGCTGATGACGGGTGCGGCGGTCGCGGTGGCCGGGCCGATCGTGTTCGTCGGCCTGATCGTGCCGCCGATCGCGCGCCGCATCGGTGGCCACGTGCTGCGGGTGGAACTGCTCCTGTCCGCCCTGCTCGGCGCGACGCTCCTGCTTCTCGCCGACACGGCGGGACGGCTGGTGCTGGCGCCGGCGGAGATCCGCGTCGGCATCATGACCGCCCTGATCGGCGCGCCGGTCTTCGTCCTGATCGCCCGCCGCCTGCGGCCGGGAGCTTCGGCATGAAGGGAGGAAGGCTCGTTCTCGGCGTCGTGCTGTTGTCCGCCGTGCTGCTCTCGCTCATGGTCGGCCAGGTGATGCTGACGCCCGCCGATCTCTGGGCGGGCCTGTGGGGCGGGACGGGGCCGGGCGCGCTGACGATGCGCGTGCTGCGCGGCCCGAGTACGCTGACCGCGCTCGGGCTCGGCGCCGTGCTCGGAATATCCGGCGCCATCTTCCAGATCCTCCTGCGCAACCCGCTGGCCGCACCGGACGTGATGGGGTTCACCTCCAGCGCCGGGCTGGCGGTGCTCTTAGGCGTCACCGCGGGCGTTACTGTGCCGATGCCGCTGCTTTCGGCGGCGGGCGGCCTCGCCGCCGCCGTGATCGTGGCGGTACTGTCGATGCGCCGCGACGGATCGCTGGCGACGCTCACGCTCATCCTGGTCGGCATCGGCGTCGCCTTCTTCGCATCCGCCGCCGGCAGCTTCCTGATGACGCGACTGCCGCCGGAGCAGGCGGCCGAGGCGCAGCGCTGGCTGACCGGCTCGCTCGCCGCCCGCAACTGGGGCCATGCCGCGCAGGTGCTCGGGTTCGGCGCGCTGCTGTCGCTCGCACTGGCGCTGCAGGTCAGGAACCTGGCGCTGCTGGAACTGGGCGACGAACTCGCAGCCGGGCTCGGCCTCAGGGTCGACCGGGCAAGGCGGCGGTTGGCGGCGACCGGGGTGCTGTTTGCTGCCGCCGGCGTCGCGGTGGCCGGGCCGGTGCCCTTCGTCGCCCTGATGGCCGCGCCGCTCGGCGCCCGGCTGACCGGAGCGCGCGGCCCTGCAGCGCGCATCCTTGCCGCCGCCGCCGCGGGTGCTGCGATCACGGTGCTGGCGGATCTCGCCGCACGGTCGCTGGTCCCGGGGCTGCAACTGCCCGTCGGCGTCATGACGGGCATCTTCGGCGCACCCTACCTGCTGTGGCTGCTCGCGCGTGAAATGGAGGCTGGAGACCTTTGACCGGCATCGAACTCAAGACCGAAGCGCTGACGCTGGGCTACGGCGAACGCATCGTCATTCGTGATCTCTCGCTCGTCTTTCCGGAAGGGCGGATGACGACCATCCTCGGGCCGAACGGCTGCGGCAAGTCGACCCTGCTGCGGGCGCTGGCGCGGCTGGTGCGGCCGCAGAAGGGCAGCGTGACACTGGGCGGCGCGGACGTCTTTTCAACGGATACGCGGGCACTGGCGCGCCGGCTGGCGATCCTGCCGCAGGCCCCGCGCGCGCCGGAGGGGATCACCGTCGCCGAACCTGGTCAGGCGCGGGCGGACGCCATGGCGCGGGCTGCTCGCTCCCTGGAGCAAGGCCGATGCGGACGCCTGCGCGGCAGCGCTCGAGGCGGTGGGGCTCACCGACCAGATGGATCGTCCGCTGGACGAGCTTTCCGGGGGACAGCGCCAGCGGGCCTGGATCGCGCTGGTGCTCGCCCAGGACACGCCCTGCCTGCTCCTCGACGAGCCGACGACGTGGCTGGACCTCAGCCACCAGATCGAGGTGCTGGGCCTGCTGCGGGAGCGCAACCGCCGGCACGACGCCACCGTGATCACGGTCCTGCACGACCTCAATCTCGCCGCACGCTTCTCCGACCATCTGGTGCTGCTCGGGCCCGCCGGGCTCGTCTCGACGGGAAGCCCGCAGGAGGTGCTGACGGAGAGCAATCTGAAGGAGGCATTCGGCCTCTCGGCCTTGGTCATGCCCGATCCCGTCACCGGCGCGCCGATGGCCGTGCCGCGGTAGACTTTCGGCAAATACTCCCAGGTGTCGAACGGACGCACGGCTATCTTCGGCGGCGGCAAGCTGCGTTGGCCAGCGAGTCCCGCTAAGGGCTATTTCCACATGGAGCGCATGCGTGCGCCGACGTCGATGCGGATCTGCCTTGCGCTTCGTTCGCCTGCGGCATGGGCGACAATCGGCCAGGTGGCCGTTTCGAAGAACTGCAGCAGCGTGGCCGGGATGAACCGCG
Organism: Mycoplana azooxidifex; assembly: GCF_014196765.1. GTDB lineage: Bacteria > Pseudomonadota > Alphaproteobacteria > Rhizobiales > Rhizobiaceae > Mycoplana > Mycoplana azooxidifex. Next base: position 350,100 of record NZ_JACIEE010000005.1, on the reverse strand, counting down.
TCCGCGACGCATAGACATGGCGGTCGCCCTGGGCGTGCTGGCCGCCGGTGAAGAAACGCTGCGGCGTGAGCAGCGTCAGGCTGTCCCTGGCCCGTGTCATGCCGACATAGAGCAGGCGTCGCTCCTCCTCGATCTCGTGCGTGGTGCCGACGCCGAGATCGGACGGAATGCAGCCGTCGACGACGTTGAGCATAAACACCGCACGCCACTCCTGGCCCTTGGCGGAGTGGATCGTCGACAGGATCAGATAATCCTCGTCGAGCAGCGGCACGCCCGCCTGGTCGCTGGTCGCGTCGGGCGGATCGAGCGTCAGTTCGGTCAGGAAGCGTTCGCGGCTCGGATAGCCGGAGGCGATCTGCTCCAGTTGCAGGAGGTCCGCCTTCCGCGTCTCCGCATCCTCGTGGACGCGTTCGAGATGCGGCTCGTACCAGGTGCGGGCCTGGGCGAGATCCGACGGCCAGTCGCCGCCCGAACGCCTCAGGCCCGCCATCAGCGCGATGAAGGCGGTCCAGTCCTCGCCGGTCCTGGGCGGCGGCGGGACCTCGGCGAGTGCGACGAGCGGTTCGGGGTCGGCGGCGATCGTGTCGAGGATCCGGCCTGCGGTCTGCGGGCCGACCCCGGGCAGCATCTGCAGCAGCCGGAATCCGGCGACCCGATCGAGCGGGTTCTGCGCGAACCGGAGCACGGCCAGCATGTCCTTGACGTGGGCCGCGTCGAGGAACTTCAGGCCGCCGAATTTCACGAAGGGAATGTTGCGCCGGGTGAGTTCCACTTCCAGTGGGCCGCTGTGACTGGAGGTCCGGAACAGCACGGCCTGCTGCTTCAGCGTCATGCCCACCTCGCGGTTGGCCAGCACCTGGTCGACGATGCAGTTCGCCTGGTCGTTCTCGTCCTTCACCGTCAGAAGCTTCGGGCGCTCGGCGCTCTCGCGCTCGGTCCACAGGTTCTTGGTGAAGCGTTCGCGCGCAAGGTCGATCACCGCGTTGGCGGCGGCCAGGATCGGCTGCGTCGAGCGATAGTTGCGGTCCAGGGTGACGATGTCGGCTTGCGGCGTGAACTGCCGGGGAAAATCGAGGATGTTGCGCACCGTCGCCGCACGGAAGGAATAGATCGACTGGGCGTCGTCGCCAACCACGGTCAGCCCGCGGCCGCCGGGCTTCAGCGCCATCAGCACTGAAGACTGCAGCTTGTTGGTGTCCTGGTATTCGTCGACGAGCACATGGTCGAAGCGGTTGCCGATGTCTTCGGCGAGGTCCGGATCGCCGACCATCTGCGCCCAGTAGAGAAGCAGGTCGTCGTAGTCGAGGACGTTCTGCGCCTGCTTTGCTTCGACGTAGCCGGCGAAGAGCTCCCTCAACTGCTCCTCCCAGCCGCTGACCCAGGGATACCAGTTGCGCAGCACCTCGTTCAGCGGCGTCTCGGAATTGACCGTCCGCGAATAGATCGAAAGGCAGGTGCCCTTGGTCGGAAACCGGCTCTCGGTCTTGGAGAAGCCGAGTTCGTGGCGGACGAGGTTCATCAGGTCGGCGGAATCCTCGCGGTCGTGGATGGTGAAGTCGACGTTGAGGCCGATCTGTTCGGCGTACATGCGCAGGAGCCGTGCGCCGATGCCGTGGAAGGTTCCGGCCCAGGACAGCGCATCGGTCATCAGCGCGGCGTTGGCACCCAGCACGTTGCGGCAGATGCGCTCGACGCGCCGCGACATCTCCGAGGCGGCGCGGCGCGAAAACGTCATCAGCAGGATCCGGCGCGGATCGGCGCCGTTGACGATCAGGTGGGCGACCCGGTGGGCCAGCGTGTTGGTCTTGCCCGAGCCGGCGCCGGCGATAATCAGGAGCGGCCCGGCCGAGCCACAGCCCGCCGGCCCGACCCCATGCTCCACCGCCATTCGCTGCTGGTCGTTGAGTTTCTCGAGGTAGGCGGTGGCCGTCATGCCGAATTCCATCTTGCGTGCGATTCGAGGCGACCATAGCAGCTTGCGAACATATCCGGAACTTTCGTCGCCGCGGTGCAGAAAGCCCTGATCCGCAGGGCATTGAGGATAACGACAATGTGAGGGTTGGTGACCTACATTACAGAATTTTCATTTTTGTTCCGCGCAACGTTCCGTAATGATGCGGTTTGGTGCGATGCAGCAATACGAGGAATTTCATGAGGGTGTTGGCGGTGATCCTGGCTGTTGTCTTTGCCGGTGCGGCGGGGGCGGCGGCGGTCCAGTGGCGGTGGATCGATCTCGATGCCCTCTCGCAGGTCGCGAGCGCGACCGCAAGCGAGCCGGCGCGGCAGCGCTCCGGCCCTTCGAGCTTTCCCGTCGAGGTCGCCGACGCCGAGGAAACGTCCGCCACGGTCGACATCAGCGCGATCGGCACGTTGCAATCCGACGAGTCGGTGCAACTGGCGCCGGAAGTCGCCGGCCGGATCGAGGCGATCCGCTTCGACGAGGGCCAGCCGGTCAAGGCGGGCGCGGTGCTGGTCAGCCTCGACAATGCGTTGGCCAAGGCGGAGGAAGAGGAGGTCAAGGTTCGCCTCGATCTCGCCAACACCAACTACGAGCGCGCCCAGCGCATGTCGGCAAACGGCACGGGCACGACGCGCGACCTCGATTCCGCCATCGCCGAGCGCAACACCGCGACCGCCCTTCTCAATTCGCAACGCGTGCAGCTTTCCAAGCACGACGTCGTCGCTCCCTTCGACGGCGTCGTCGGCCTGCGCAGCGTCTCGACCGGCAGTTATGTCGGCATCGGTACCGCGCTGGTCAATCTGGAAAAGATCGACGTCCTGAAGGTCGACTTCAAGATTCCCGAGGCAAACCTGCAAAAGGTGAAGATCGGCCAGACCCTCGAGGTTTCCGTCGATGCCATTCCCGACCGGACGTTCCCGGGCACGGTCTACGCCATCGACCCGATGCTGGACGTCAACGGCCGGGCCATCAGCATTCGCGCACGCCTGCCGAATGCGGATCTGGCGCTGCGGCCCGGCCTGTTCGCGCGCATCACCGTCCGGGGCCTGGAGGAGCGCAAGGTCGTCACCGTTCCGGAGGCTGCCATCGTGGCGCGGGGCCAGGAGCGCTTCGTTTGGACCGTCGTCGACGGAAAGGCGCAGGAAAACCGCGTCACCGTCGGTGGCCGCAAGATCGGCGTGGCGGAAGTGGAAGGGGTGACCGCAGGCACGGTCGTCGTGACGGCGGGACAGCCGCGACTGCGCAACGGTGCGAGCGTCGAGATCGTCGGCAACGAGACCGCGCAGGTCGAAGGCTAAGGGGCGGCAGATGGGAATTTCCGAGCTCTGCATCCGGCGGCCGGTCTTCGCAACGGTCCTCAGCCTGCTGATGCTGCTGATCGGCGTCGTTTCCTATGAACGCCTGACGGTTCGCGAATATCCGAGCATCGACGAGCCGGTCGTGTCCGTCGTCACCTCCTATCCCGGCGCGTCGGCGAGCATCATCGAAAGCCAGGTGACGCAGGTGCTGGAAGGATCGATCGCCGGTATTGCGGGCATCGACGTGCTGGAATCGACGAGCCGGGCCGAATCGAGCCGCATCACGGTCCGCTTCCGTCTCGAGGTCGATCCGGACGTGGCGGCCAGCGACGTGCGCGACCGGGTGAGCCGCGTGCGCCGGCAGCTACCGGACGAGATCACCGAGCCGGTCATCTCCAAGGTCGAGGCCGACGCCCAGCCCGTCGTGTTCGTCGTCTTCCGCAGTGACCGGCTGAACCCGCTGGACCTGACGGACTATGTCGACCGTAACATCGTCGACCGATTCAAGAACGTGAACGGTGTCGCCGACGTGCAGATCTATGGCGAGCGCCGCTATGCCATGCGCATCTGGATCGACCGGGAGCGCCTCGCCTCGCTCGGGCTGACCGTGCAGGACGTCGAGGATTCGCTCGAGGCGCAGAACGTCGAGATCCCGGCCGGGCGGCTGGAAAGTGCCGATCGGGAGTTCACGGTGCTTTCCAAGACTTCGCTCGGCAATGTCGAGCAGTTCGAGAACATCGTCGTCAAGCGCGGCGAGGGCGTGCTGGTGCGGCTCGGCGAAGTCGCGCGTGTCGAGCTTGGCGCTGCCGACGAGCGTCGCGCCGGCCGCTTCAACGGCGAGAGCGCCATCGTCGTCGGCGTCATCAAGCAGGCCGTGGCAAACCCACTCGACGTCTCGGCCGGCGTGCAGGCCATCCTGCCCGACATCAATGCCAATCTCCCCGAGGGCATGACCGGCGCCATCGGCAACGACAATTCCGTGTTCATCGACGAGGCGATCAACGCCGTGTACCACACGATCGTCGAAGCGATCGTGCTGGTGCTGATCGTGATCGTGCTCTTCCTGCGATCCGCCCGGGCGTCGATCATCCCGATCGTCACCATCCCGATCTCGCTGATTGCGACCTGCGCCATCATGTATGCGCTCGGCTTCAGCGTGAATACGCTGACGCTGCTGGCCATGGTGCTGGCGATCGGCCTCGTCGTGGACGACGCCATTGTGGTGCTGGAGAACATCTTCCGGCACATCGAAAACGGCATGAAGCCGGTGCCGGCGGCGATCAAGGGCACGCGCGAAATCGGCTTTGCCGTCGTCGCCATGACGCTGACACTGGCCGCCGTCTATGCGCCGGTCGCCTTCGCCGCCGGCCGCACGGGGCGGCTGTTCCTCGAATTCTCGCTGACGCTTGCGGGCGCCGTCCTGGTGTCGGGCTTCGTGGCCCTGACGCTGACGCCGATGATGTGCTCGAAGCTGCTCAGGCACCAGGAGAAGCCGGGGCGCGTCTCGGCCTTCATCGAGCGCGGCCTGACCGGGCTCGAGAGGGGATATCGCCGGCTGCTGTCCGCATCGCTGCGGATACGGCCCGTCGTTGCCATGCTGGCAGCCGTCGTCGCATTCGGCAGCGTCTATTTCTACCTGCAGCTGCCCCAGGAACTGGCGCCCGTGGAGGACCGCGGCGTGATCCGGGTCATGGGCACGGCGCCGGAAGGCTCGACGCTTGCCTATACCGAGCGCTATTCCCGGCAGGTCGAAGACCTGCTCAAGCCGATCAGCGAGGTCGGCAGCATCCAGACCATCAACGGCATGCCGGAGGTCAATCGCTTCCTGGTCATGGGACGGTTGAAGGCGTGGGACGAGCGCGGCCGTTCGCAGCAGGAACTGGTGGCCGAGTTGCTGCCCAAGATCCGCCGCATCGCGGGTGTGAACGCCTTCGCCAGCAACCCGCCGTCGCTCGGCACCTCGAACAATGCGCGTCCGATCGAGTTCGTGCTGCAGAGTTCGGGCACCTACGAGGAACTCGACCGGCTGACCAAGTCCTTCCTCGAACAGCTGTCCGACTATCCCGGCGTCACCAACGTCGATACCGACCTGAAGCTGAACAAGCCCGAGATGACGATCGAGATCGACCGCGACAAGGCGTCCGACATGGGCATCGACGTCGCCGTCGTCGGCCGGACGCTGGAGACACTGCTCGGCAGCCGGCAGGTCACCCGCTTCGAGATCGACGGCGAACAGTATGACGTCTACGTGCAGTTGGCCGCAGCCGACCGGGCCTCGCCGTCGACGCTGTCGACGATCTTCCTGCGGTCCGCCAGCGGCGAGATGGTCCAACTGGCGAATGTCGTGAAGATCACGGAGACAGTGGCGCCGCAGGAGCTCAAGCGCTTCAACCAGATGCGTTCGGTGACGGTTTCGGCCAATCTCGCGCCGGGCTATTCGACCGGCGAGGTGCTCGCCCAGATGCGGAGCATTGCCGGTGAAGTCCTTCCCGAGAACGTCCAGACGGACGTCTCCGGCCCCAGCCGCGAGTTCCTTGCCTCCGGCCAGAGCCTTGCCGTCGTCTTCGTCCTGGCGCTCGGCTTCATCTATCTCGTTCTCGCCGCCCAGTTCGAAAGCTTCCGCGATCCGCTGATCATCATGATCTCGGTGCCGCTTTCCATGACCGGGGCGTTGGCGGCGCTCTATCTCGCGGGCGGTTCGCTGAACGTCTATTCGCAGATCGGCCTGGTGACGCTGGTGGGCCTGATCACCAAGCACGGCATCCTGATCGTCGAGTTCGCCAACCAGCAGCAGGAGGCGGGAGAGGAGCGGCTGTCGGCCGTCATCGATTCCGCCGTGCTCCGTCTTCGGCCGATCCTGATGACGACCGGCGCGATGGTGCTGGGCGCGGTGCCGCTGGCGCTCGCCACAGGCGCCGGTGCGGAGAGCCGCCAGCAGATCGGCTGGGTCATCGTCGGCGGCATGTCGTTCGGTACGCTGCTCACGCTCTTCGTCGTGCCCATGGTCTATTCGGTGTTCGGGCGCAGGATCGAGGCCGAAGACGTGCCGACGAACGTCGAATACCTGCCCGCGGCCGCGGAGTAGGCGGCGTGCCTCAGGCGGCGCGCCCGCCCAAGGCTTTCAGCCAGCCGAGGCCGTCCACCGTGCTCGCTTTCGGGCGATATTCGCAGCCGACGAAGCCGGCATAGCCGAGCGCATCGATTTCGGCAAAGATCCTGGCGTCGTCCAGTTCGCCGGTGCCCGGCTCGTTGCGCAGCGGCACGGAGGCCGTCTGGATGTGGCCGATATGCGGCATCATCGCGCGCAGCGCCATGGTCACGTCGCCATGCAGGATCTGGCGGTGATAGATGTCGAACTGCAACCGGACATGCGGCAGGTCGAGTTCCCTGACGAAACCGAGCGCACGATCGAAATCGTTGAGGAAGTAGCCCGGCATGTCGCGCCCGTTGATCGGCTCGATCACGAGACCGATGCCGGCTTCCCCGGTCCGTTCGGCGGTGTATCTGAGCGAATTGCGATAGCACCGGATCGCTTCCGGATCACGGGCGTCGGCAAGGCCTGCCATCATGTGCAGGAGGGGCGTGCCGATGACTTCGGCATAGCGGATGGCGGTATCGACCGAGGCGCGGAACTCCTGCGCTCGATCGGGCAGGGCGGCAAGTCCGCGGTCGCCGTCGGACCAGTTGCCCGGCGGCATGTTGAAGAGCGCCTGTTCCAGCCCGGCGGCCTCCAGCCGCCCGGACACGGTTTCGGCCGGATCGTCATAGGGGAACAAGTATTCCACGGCCGTGAAGCCGGCATCGGCCGCGGCCTGGAAGCGATCCAGGAAGGCATGCTCGTTGAACATCATGGTGAGGTTGGCGGCAAAGCGCGGCATGTCAGGTGTCCTGTCCGGTGCCCGGCAGATCGATGCCGGCGATCCTTGCGAGAAGGCGCGCGACGGAACTGTCGTCGTCACGCCCCATACCCGCGGCCTCGGTCATGATGAAGAGCTGGAGAGCGGCGCTTGCGATCGGCAGCGGGAACTTCTGCCTCCGACCGATATCGGAGACGATGCCGAGGTCCTTGGTGAAGATTGATACGGCGCTGTGGGGCGTGTAGTCGCCGGCAAGCACATGTGGGATGCGGTTTTCGAACATCCAGCTGTTGCCGGCCGATTTGGTGATCACCTCGAACACGCGGGAGATATCGAGATCGAGGCTGCTCGCGAAGGTGATCGCCTCGCAGGCGGCGGCGATATGGACGCCCGCGAGCAACTGGTTGACGATCTTGAAGGAGGAGCCGATGCCGGGCTGGTCTCCCAGTTCGTAGACGGTGGCGGCCATGGCATCGAGCGCCGGCCGGGCGGCGGCGAAGGCCTCGGGCGAGCCGGAGGCCATGAAGGTCAGTTCGCCGCTGTTGGCCTTGACCGAGCCGCCGCTGATCGGGCCGTCGACGTAGTGGATGCCGCGCTCGCCCGCACGCCGGGCGAAGTCCTTTGCCTCGGTCGGCGCGATGGTGGCGCAGGATATGATCGCCGATCCGGGCTTCAGCGCATCGACGATGCCGCCTTCGCCGAACAGGACGGTCTCGGTCTGGGCGGCGTTGACCACCACGACCACCGCGATTTCCGCCGCGGCGGCGGCATCGGCGGGACTGGCGCAAGCCTTGCCGCCCACCTCCGCGAGGGCGGCAAGCGCCGTAGAGCTGACGTCGAAGCCGTGCACCTCGTGGCCCCCGCGCAAGAGGGAGCGGGCCATTCCGAGCCCCATCGAGCCCAGGCCGATCACGGCAACGGCAGCGCGGCTGCTGGACATGGATTTCCCTCCCTTTGGATAAATCTCAGCGCTAACACTTTTACAAACCATATCCTCTAGCCAGGTTCAAGAGTTTATGTTAGCGCTGAGATAATTTCGGGGAGGATGGAGCGACGATGCAACGGGAAGCGCCCACTCTGGCGCATGTGGCGCGGCTGGCGGCGGTGAGCGAGAACACCGTCTCGCGCGTCATCCGCAACAAGGGGCCGATTGCCGAGGAGACGCGAAAGCGGGTCATCGAGGCGATCGATAGCCTCGGCTACGTGCCCAACCGCGCGGCCGGCGCGCTCGCCTCGTCCTCATCGCTCATCATCGGCGTCCTCTTGCCTTCGCTGTCGAACATCGTGTTCCCTGAGGTGCTGCGCGGCATTCATGCAGCCCTTGCCGATACGCCCTACCAGGCGATGATCGGGGTGACGGACTACGATCTCCTGCAGGAACAGAAATTGCTCGGCTCGCTGCTCGCCTGGCAGCCCGCGGCCATTGTCACCACCGGGTTCGACCACACGGATGCGAGCCGGCGGATGCTGGAGCAGAGCGGGATCCGGATTGCCGAGCTGATGGACATCGACGACCGGCCGATCGACATCGCCGTCGGGCTCTCCCACCGCGGCGCGGGCCGGGAGAGCGCGCGCCATCTCGTCGCCCGCGGCTATCGACGGATCGGCTATGTTGGCCATGACTGGAGCGCCGACCGGCGGGCCCATTTCCGCTACGAGGGTTTTCGCCAGGGATTGCAGGAGGCCGGCCTGTCGCCTGCCGCCGAGTTCCGGTTCGAGGGCGCGAGTTCGACGATGGCGGGGCGCGAGGCCCTGGCGCAGTTGCTCGGGCGCGGTGGCGACGTTGATGCCGTCGTGTTCTCAAACGACGACATGGCGGTCGGCGGCTTCATGCACTGCCTCGGCGCCGGGCTGGCGATCCCCGAAAGGCTGGCGCTGTTCGGCTTCAACGGGCTCGATATCGGCCAGGCGCTGCCGCGGCCGCTGTCGACGATCCGCTCCAACCGGTTCTTGATCGGACGGACGGCCGCGGAGAAGCTGCTGGAAGCGCGGGAGCGCCCGGCGGAGCCGCAGATCATCGATACCGGTTTCGAGATCGTCGAAGGTGCCACGGCATGAACGGAGTTTCAGGAGGATTGTCATGCTTCTAGGGGCGATTGCCGACGATCTGACCGGTGCGACCGACCTCGCCCTGACGCTTTCGCGCGAAGGGATGCGGACGGTCCAGACGGTCGGCGTGCCACCGGCGGACTTCGACTTCACCGACATCGATGCCGTGGTCGTGGCGCTCAAGTCCCGGACCATTCCGGCCGCCGAGGCCGTGGCGCTCTCGCTGGACGCCCTTTCATGTCTCGTAGGCGCCGGCGCCCGACAGATCGTCTTCAAATACTGCTCGACCTTCGATTCGACGCAGGCCGGTAATATCGGCCCGGTGACGGAGGCGCTGATCGATGCGCTCGGGGAGGATCTGACGATCGTCTGCCCGGCCTTTCCGACGAACGGCCGCACGGTCTATCGCGGGCATCTGTTCGTCGGGGACCAGCTCCTGTCGGAAAGCCCGATGAAGGACCATCCGCTGACGCCGATGACCGATTCCAGCCTCGTGCGGCTGATGCAGGCGCAGACGCGCCTCCCGGTGGGCCTTGTAACCCGCGACACGGTGGCGAAGGGGCCGGCGGCGGTGCGGGACGCTTTCGCCAGGGCGCGGGCGGGCGGCCAAAGCGTGGTCGTGGTCGATGCGATCACCGACGACGACCTGCGCGTGATCGGGGAGGCGATCGCAGACCTCAGGCTTATCACCGGCGGTTCGGGCATCGCGCTCGGCCTGCCGGAGAATTTCCGCCGCAGCGGCCTGCTCGACAGCGACGCCGGCTCCCGCCGGTTCGAAGCGCCGGGCGGCCGGGCGGTCATGCTCGCAGGCTCCTGCTCGACTGCAACGCGCGGCCAGATTGAAGCCGCCATTGCGGCAGGCACGCCGTCGTTCACGATCGACCCACTTGCGATCGCCGACGGTAACGTGTCGCCGCAGGAGATCGTGGATCGGGTTGCGTCGGAAACCGACCGGGTGCCGCTCGTCTATTCCAGCGCCGAGCCGGACCGCGTCCGCGCGGCGCAGGCAAGGCTCGGCCGCGAGCGCGCCGGCGAACTGGTGGAGCACTTTCTCGCAGACGTCGCCGTATCGCTGCGCGACCGCGGGTTTTCGCGTTTCCTCGTCGCCGGCGGCGAGACCTCGGGCGCCGTCGTCGGCGCACTCGGCGTTTCCGCACTTCTGATCGGCCCGGAGATCGACCCCGGCGTGCCCTGGACCCACAGCCTCGGCGACGAACGGCCGGTGGCGCTTGCGTTGAAGTCGGGAAATTTCGGCGGCGTCGATTTCTTTTCGAAGGCCTGGAAGGTGCTGGCATGACGGCGATCCTGTCGGAAGAGACGCGCCTGCGCGACGAAATCGCAGGTGTCGGCAGGTCGCTGTTCGACCGGCTCTTCACCTTCGGCTCGACCGGCAACATCAGCGCGCGGCTCTCGAGCGGCGAGATGCTGATGACGCCGACGAACGCCTCGCTCGGGGCGCTCGATCCGGGGCGACTATCGAAATTCTCGGCAGAGGGCGTGCACCTGTCGGGCGACAAGCCCACGAAGGAGGCGTTCCTGCATCAGTGCATGTACTGCGAGCGGCAGGATGCCGGCGCCGTCGTGCACCTGCATTCCACGCATGCGGTCGCCGTCAGCATCATCGAGGGACTGGACGAGGCCGACCTGCTTCCGCCGCTGACCGCCTACTACGCCATGCGCGTAGGCCGGCTTCCGCTCGTTCCCTACTATCCTCCGGGCGATGCCGCACTCGCCGGGGCAGTGGCAGAGAAGGCGCGCGACAGCCACGCGGTGCTGCTTGCCAACCACGGCCCCGTGGTGGCCGGCGCGACGTTGCGCGAGGCGCAGTACGCTACCGAAGAGTTGGAGGAGACCGCCAAGCTGTTCCTGATGCTGCGGGGCGAGCGTATCAGGCCGCTCACGGCCGAACAACGCGACGCGCTGGCGCGAAAGTGAGGCTGCCGATGCTCTCGACCCTCCAGTTTCCAGCGGCGGCCGGGTACGCGCTCGGCACCTGTTATCGCGGCGCACAATCAAGTCGGTGTTATTTGGTGCGCCGCCGCGACGAAGTTGGATTGACTAGTCATACTTTTGACCGTTCAATCGCAACTGATCTGGTGGACCAACCAGTAGTCAGTTATCAGCGGGTACGGTACATGGGCGGACGTCCGATCCTCACGCAGATGCCGAAAGTCGGGCACAGCCTCGACCGCCGCACCGCGCGTGACGTGATCGCCGAGAAGCTGATGGTCCTGATCGCCACCAACATGCTGCACCCGGGCGACGAGCTTCCCGGCGAGCGGGAGCTGGCGCAGGTGCTGCATGTGAGCCGGGAGACGGTGCGCGGCGCGATCCAGTCGCTGGCGGCGCGGGGGATCGTGGAGGTTTCGCAGGGCAGCAGGACGCGGGTCGCAAACGTCGATCTCGGCAACCTCACCGTGACGATCGCCACGCCCAACGCCATCGACAGCTACGACCTCGAATCGGTCCATGCGGCGCGCCTGCATATCGAGTTGAAGGTCGTTGGCGATGCGGCCGAGCATATCGACGCCGAGACGCTGGCCAAGCTCGAGAGCCTGCTGGAGGCGCAGAAGCTCGGCGGCAGCGATCCGATGCGGTTTCTGATCTGCGACCGGGAGTTTCACCTGGCGATCTATCGCGCCTGCGGCAACGCGCTTTTGTCGGATTTCGTCACCGATCTCTACACCTACATGATGAACCACCGGCGCATCGCAATGTCGCGCCCCGGCGCGATCGATGCCAGCTACGAGGACCATGCCGAGATTGTCGCCGCCTTGAGGCGACGGGACCGCGACGCCGTCGTCGCGGCCTTTCGGCACCACCTGACACGCATATACGAGACGACGCGCGAGCTTCTGGCCCAGATCGGCCAGAGCCCGGAGGAGACTAAGATCGAAACAACGGCACGCTGATCCGGCCATTCCGGACGGCACAACTGGGAGGGTTGGCCGAGAATGCATGTAATGGTGATAGGCGCGGCAGGCATGATCGGCCGCAAACTGGTGGAAGCGATCGCAGCCGACCCGGCGGCGGTCGGGGCGGACGTCGACAGGCTGACCCTTGTCGACGTGATCGAACCTTCCGTTCCGCCGGCGCTGGCTGCGGTCGGCAAGACGCTGGCTGTGGACCTGTCGCAGCCCGGGGAGGCTTTGCGCCTCGTCGAGATGCGCCCCGATCTGGTGTTCCACCTTGCCGCGATCGTGTCGGGCGAGGCGGAGGCCGATTTCGACAAGGGCTACCGGGTCAACCTCGACGGCACGCGCGCATTTTTCGAGGCGATCCGGCACGAGGGCCAGCGCGAGCCTTACGCTCCGAAGGTGATCTTCGCATCGTCGATCGCCGTCTTCGGCGAGCCGTTCCCGGAGAAGATCGGAGACGAGTTCTTCACCACGCCGCTGACGAGTTACGGCACGCAGAAGGCGATCTGCGAGCTGCTGCTTGCGGACTATTCGCGCCGCGGCATCTTCGACGGCGTCGGCATCCGCCTGCCGACCATCTGCATCCGCCCCGGTACGCCGAACAAGGCGGCCTCGGGCTTCTTCTCCAACATCCTGCGCGAGCCCTTGTCCGGCAAGGAGGCGGTGCTTCCGGTCGACGAGAGCGTGCGGCACTGGTTTGCAAGCCCCCGGTCCGCGGTCGGCTTCTTCCTCCATGCCGCGCGGATGGACACGTCTGCGATCGGTCCCCGCCGCAACCTGACGATGCCGGGCCTCTCGGCGCTGGTCGGCGAGGAGATCGAAGCGCTTCGACGGGTGGCCGGCGAGAAGGCGGTCAAGCTCATTCGCCACGAGCCCGACCCGGTCATCGACCGCATCGTCTCCGGCTGGGCCACCGACTTCGATGCCAGCCGCGCACGTTCGCTCGGGTTCAAGGCGGAGACGACCTTCGACGAGATCATCCGGATCCACATCGAGGACGAACTCGGAGGAAAGGTCTGATGGCGCGCAGGGAGCAGACGGGCAAGGGCCGGATCGCGGTTGTCACCGGCGGTGGCACGGGGGTCGGGCGCGGCATCGCCGAAGCGCTTGCCGCCGAGGGCTATGCCGTCGTCATCACCGGCCGGCGCGCGGACGTGCTTGAGGCGACTGCGGGCGAGATTGCGGGCCAGACTGGCGCGACGGTGCGAGCGATTCCCTGCGACATCGGCGATCCCGGACAGGTCGCAAGCCTGTTCGACACGGTCCGCAGCGCGTTCGGCAGGCTCGATCTTCTCGTCAACAATGCCGGTTCGGGCGCGCCGACGATCCCGATGGAGGATCTGACCTTCGAGCACTGGAACAAGGTCGTTTCCGCCAACCTGACCGGCGCTTTCCTCTGCACGCAGCAGGCGCTGAAGATGATGAAGACGCAGGAACCGCGTGGCGGACGCATCATCAACAACGGCTCGATCTCCGCCACGACGCCGCGCCCGCATTCCGCCCCCTATACCGCGACCAAGCACGCGATCACCGGGCTGACGAAATCCACCGCGCTCGACGGGCGGCCCTTCGACATCGCCTGCGGCCAGATCGACATCGGCAACGCGGCGACGAACATGACGGCGCGGATGAGTTCCGGCGTGATACAGGCGAACGGCGAGATGGCGACGGAGCCTACGATCGCCGTCGAGCACATAGCCGACGCCGTCGTCTACATGGCAAGCCTGCCGCTGGAGGCAAACGTGCTGACCATGACGGTGATGGCGACCAAGATGCCGCTGGTCGGCCGCGGATAGCGGCGACTGGCAGGAAGATGCGTCCCGGCGTGGCGGCAGACGGCCTGAGGAGGCCCGCCGCGAACTGCCGGGGAAGAGGAACAACGTTCTGGGAGGAACGCAGATGGCAGGTGTCGACTTCGTCGATGTGAGAAAATCGTTCGGTGCCTTTCCGGTGATCAAGGGTGTCGACATCCAGATCGAGGACGGCGAGTTCGTCATCCTGGTCGGGCCCTCCGGCTGCGGGAAGTCGACGTTGCTGCGGATGCTTGCGGGGCTGGAAAACATCACCGCCGGTGAGATCCGTATCGGCGGGCGCACCGTCAATGCGCTGCCGCCGAAGGATCGCGACATCGCCATGGTGTTCCAGAACTATGCGCTCTATCCGCATATGACGGTCGCCGACAACATGGCGTTCTCGCTGATGCTGAACGGGTCGCCGAAGGCGGAGATCGACAAGCGCGTCAATGCGGCAGCCGACATCCTCGGCCTGACCAAGTTGCTCGACCGCTTTCCGCGCCAACTTTCCGGCGGCCAGCGCCAGCGCGTGGCCATGGGCCGTGCGATCGTGCGCGATCCGCAGGTGTTCCTTTTCGACGAGCCGCTGTCGAACCTCGATGCCAAGCTGCGCGTGGCCATGCGCGCCGAGATCAAGGAACTGCACCAGCGGCTGAAGACGACGACGGTCTACGTCACCCACGACCAGATCGAGGCCATGACCATGGCCGACAAGATCGTGGTGATGCACGACGGCGTCGTCGAGCAGGTCGGCGCGCCGCTCGAACTCTACGACCGTCCGGCCAACTTGTTCGTTGCGGGCTTCATCGGCTCGCCGGCGATGAACATGATCAGGGGCCGCCTCGATCCGGGCGATCCGACCCGCTTCGTCGCGACCGACGGGACCACCCTGCCGGTGCATCGGCCGCCGGCGGCCGCCAAGGGCCGCGACCTCGTCTACGGCCTGCGCCCCGAATACATGGCGCTTGCAGGCGAGGGCCAGCCGGCCGAAGTCGTGGTGATCGAGCCGACCGGCTACGAGACGCAGATGATCGTCCGCCTCGGCGGCACGGATGTCACCTGCGTGTTCCGCGAGCGGGTCGACGTCCGGCCCGGCGAGACGATCCACCTGAAGATCGATGCCGAGCACGTGCATCTCTTCGATGTCGAGAGCGGCAGCAGGCTGTTCGACTGAATACTTGTCGCGGTGGCGTGCATGCCGGGGAGAGGAGCCCCGCCATGCCGCTTCCGGGACGGACGTTTCCGGCGCTGCCGGGAGCCGATGCCGCAGCATCCGCCAAACGGGACGACGGATGCCGGAATGTGATGTTCCCGTATTTTTCGAGGAGGAACTTTCATGACGTTCAAGAGACGCGATTTTCTTGCAGCATCCGCTGCCGCCGCCGGCATTGCCGGCCTCGGCATCCGGCCATCCTTCGCGCAGGCCGCCGAGCCGGTCTACAAGCCCGAGGAAGGCGCAAGCCTCAGGCTCCTGCGCTGGACGCCCTTCGTCAAGGGCGACGAAGACGCCTGGCTCGCCAACACCGCGAAGTTCACCGAGGCGACCGGCGTCGAGGTCCGCATCGACAAGGAAAGCTGGGAAGACATCCGCCCGAAGGCAGCCGTTGCCGCCAATGTCGGCTCCGGCCCGGACATGGTGATGTGCTGGTTCGACGATGCGCACCAGTATCCCGACAAGCTCGTCGACATGACCGAGCTCGCCACCTATCTCGGCGGCAAGTATGGCGGCTGGTATGACGGCATGAAGGGCTATGCCACGCGCGGCGACAAGTTCATCGCCGTACCGCTGACGGCGATCGGCAACGCCGTGGTCTACCGCGACAGCCACATGAAGGCAGCCGGCTTCAACGAATTCCCGAACGACACCGGCGGCTTCCTCGAGCTTTGCAAGGCGATGAAGGCCAAGGGCACGCCCGCCGGCTTCCCGCACGGCAAGGCCGTGGGCGACGGCAACAACTATGCGCACTGGCTCTTGTGGAGCCACGGCGGCAAGATGGTGGACGAAGGCGGCGCCGTCACCATCAACAGCCCGGAGACGCTGAAGGCGATCGAATATGCCAAGGCGCTCTACGAAACCTTCATCCCCGGCACCGAAAGTTGGCAGGACATCAACAACAACCGCGCCTTCCTGGCCGGCCAGGTGTCGCTGATCGCAAACGGCGTATCGGTCTACTATGCGGCGCAGAAGGATCCGGCGCTCGCCGAGATCGCAGCCGACATCCGCACCACCAACTTCCCGATCGGCCCGGTCGGCCAGAGCGTGGAACTGCACCAGACCAGCTCGCTGCTCCTGTTCAGCCACACCAAGTATCCGGAAGCGGCCAAGGCCTACATCAAGTTCATGATGGAAGCCGACCAGATGAACTCGTGGATCACGAGCGCCAGCGGCTATTGCTGCCAGCCGCTCAAGGCGTTTGCCGACAATCCGATCTGGACGTCTTCTCCGATCCTGGCCCCCTATGCCAAGGCGTCCGAGACGCTTCGTCCGAACGGTTACGCCGGTCCTCTCGGTTACGCATCTGCCGGCACGATGGCCGACTACGTGCTGGTCGACATGTTCGCCGCAGCCGTGACCGGCCAGATGACGCCGGAAGAAGCCATGGTCGAGGCCGAACGCCGGGCCAACCGCTACTATCGCGTCTAAGCCCCGCAGCCTCGCCAAGGGAAGGCGCGGACTCTCCCCCGCGCCTTCCCGGAACGCCCGCGCGACGCCACCCGGCGCCGCAGTGAAATTCCGTGCAACCGCATCGCCGGAGACGCCCGATGACGACCGTACCCACGACCCAGCCGACAGCGACGTCGGCGCCCTGGCTGCAGAACAACAACCTGCTCGGCTTCTTCTTCATGCTGCCGGCCGCTGTCTTTCTCGTCTGCTTTCTGACCTATCCGCTCGGTCTCGGCGTCTGGCTCGGCTTCACCGACACCCGCATCGGCCGCGACGGCGTCTTCATCGGGCTGGAAAACTACGTGTTTCTCGCCGGCGACAAGGTGTTCTGGCTCGCCGTCTTCAATACCTTGTTCTACACGCTGATCGCCTCGATCCTGAAGTTCGCGCTCGGGCTGTGGCTGGCGCTGCTTTTGAACGAGAACCTGCCGTGCAAGTCGTTCTTCCGCGCCATCGTGCTTCTGCCGTGGGTCGTGCCGACCGTGCTTTCGGCGCTGGCGTTCTGGTGGATCTTCGATAGCCAGTTCTCGATTATTTCCTGGTCGCTCATGCAACTGGGGCTGATCGATGCGCCGATCAATTTCCTGGGCGACCCGACCAATGCGCGCATGTCGGTGATCGCGGCAAACGTCTGGCGCGGCATCCCCTTCGTGGCGATTTCGCTGCTCGCCGGCCTGCAGACGATCCCCGCCTCGCTGCAGGAGGCAGCCTCGCTCGACGGCGCAACGAACTGGCAGCGCTTCCGCTATGTGACGTTGCCGATGCTCACGCCGATCATCGCCGTGGTGATGACGTTCTCGGTGCTCTTCACCTTCACGGACTTCCAGCTGATCTACGTACTGACCAAGGGCGGACCGGTGAATGCGACGCACCTGATGGCGACGCTGTCGTTCCAGCGCGGCATTCCCGGCGGCCAGCTCGGCGAGGGGGCGGCGATCGCGGTCGCCATGATCCCGTTCCTGCTCGGCGCCATCATGTTCAGCTTCTTCGGTCTGCAGCGCCGCAAATGGCAGCAGGGCGGCCAGGATTGATTGGAGAACGACGATGACCTCGACCACAAAGATCCAGCCCGACGTCCTGACCGACAATGCCGAGGGGATGAGCTACCTCAACCGCCTGCCGCGGCGGATGGTCACGCTCTACCTGCCGATGGCCGTCTTCGTCTTCGTGCTGCTGTTCCCCTTCTACTGGATGGCGATCACGGCGATAAAGCCGAACGCGCAGCTGACCGACTACAACAACTACAGCCCGTTCTGGGTGGTCTCGCCGACGCTCGACCACATCAAGTATCTCCTGTTCGAGACCTCCTATCCGGGCTGGCTGTGGAACACGATGCTGGTCGCCGTCTGCTCGACCTTCCTGTCGCTGGCCGCTTCCGTCTTCGGCGCCTATGCGATCGAGCGTGTGCGCTTCACCGGCGCGCGGCCGGTCGGGCTGATGATCTTCCTCGCCTATCTGGTGCCGCCGTCGATCCTGTTCATCCCGCTCGCCTTCATCGTCTTCAAACTCGGGATGTACGATACGAAGCTGGCGCTGATCTTCACCTATCCGACCTTCCTCATCCCCTTCTGCACCTGGCTGCTGATGGGCTATTTCCGTTCGATCCCGTTCGAGCTGGAGGAAAGCGCGCTGGTGGATGGGGCGACGCGGTGGCAGATCCTGATCCGGATCATCCTGCCACTCGCCGTACCCGGGCTGATTTCGGCCGGCATCTTCGCCTTCACGCTGTCCTGGAATGAGTTCATCTACGCGCTCACCTTCATCCAGTCGTCGGAGAACAAGACGGTGCCCGTCGGGGTGCTGACGGAACTCGTGCGCGGTGACGTGTTCGAGTGGGGGTCGCTGATGGCCGGAGCGCTGTTCGGCTCGCTGCCGGTCGTGATCCTCTATTCGTTCTTCGTCGACTACTACGTGTCGTCGATGACGGGCGCGGTGAAGGAATAGCCCGCGTGTCTTTCAGCGTTTCTTTTCAAGGATGGATTTGCCGATGAACCGGATCGATCTTGCAGGCCAGCACGCCGTCATCACCGGAGGCGCGCAGGGGCTGGGTTTCGCCATGGCCCGGCGCATGGTCGCCTCGGGGGCGAAGGTGACGCTCTGGGACATGGACGGCCCGCTTCTGGAAAAGGCGACCGCAGAACTTGGGAGCCATGCACGCGGGGTCAGTGTCGACGTGACGGACTGGAACGCAGTCGAAGCGGCCGCGGCAGAGACGGAAGCCGGCGGCGGGCCGATCACGACCGTCGTCAATTCGGCCGGCATCGCCGGTCCCGCGGCACCGCTCGACGGCTACGACGTCGCGACCTGGAAGAAGATCGTCGACGTCAACCTGCACGGCACCTTCCATGTCTGCCGGGCGATCGTACCGGGCATGAAGGCGCGCAACTACGGGCGGATCGTCAACATCGCCTCGATCGCCGGCAAGGAGGGCAATCCGAACGCTTCCGCCTATTCGGCCTCGAAGGCCGGCGTGATCGGGCTGACCAAGTCGCTCGGCAAGGAGCTCGCCTCCTACGACATTGCCGTCAACTGCATCACGCCGGCCACAGCCGAGACGCGCATCCTCGAGCAACTGACGCCGGAGTTCATCGAATACATGCGATCGCGCATCCCGCGTGGCCGCTTCCTCGAGGTCGAGGAGGCGGCCTCGATGGTGGCCTGGCTGGTGTCGAAGGAAAACAGCTTCACCACCGCCGCCGTGTTCGACCTCTCAGGCGGACGGGCGACCTACTGAACGGGTGGGTGCCGTGCGGCCGCCTTCAGCCGGCCGATTGGCCATTTCAGGCGGCGGCTCCGATCAGGCCAGGCGCGCAATCACGCCGACGGCGATGACGGCGGCGCCGAAGAAGTCGGTCGCCATGGCGATATTCTCGGCCCGCGAGCGATCCGCATTCATGGCGTGCTTGACGCCGGCGAGCCCAAGATAGAGGCCGCCGGTCAGTCCTGCGGGCACCACCCAGGCCGGCTCCAGAAGCGTCAGCACCCCGACCAGTCCCATGGCGAGGTTGCCGAAGCCGATCTCGGTCACGAGCTTCTCGGCTTCCGGATCCTTGATCTGGAAGATCTTGGTCGCCGTGTAAGAGGGCTGCATCACCTGGCGGACGCCTGCGAGAAGGAGCCGGACGCCGACGATCCAGAACACGAACCATTTGCCGATGAGGAACAACAGGCTGGCGTCCGTCCCGGACACTTGTTCGATCAGGATCGAGACGATCGGAAGGACGACCATCAGGGCCAGCAGCATCAGCAGGTACATCGGCATTCCCCCGGTTTGCGAACGGCACCATCATAGATTGTGGAAGCGGCTGCACAAGCGCACCGCCTCGGCAAGTAGCGATTTATCTCATTCCCGAACGATGGCGCCGCTATCCGTGTATCTCTTCCTTGCGGCGCGCCACGAAGGCCTCCAGTTCCTCGTCGATCGCGGGGTCGAGCGGTGGCTGCTCGTAGGTGCGCAGCAATTCCTTCCAGATGGCGTTGGCACGGTCCGTTCCGGTGCGGGCGCCGCCTTCCGACCAGTTCTCGAAATTGCGCCAGTCCGACAGCATCGGCTCGTAGAAGGCGTTCTCGAAGCGCGCCAGTGTGTGGCTGGTGCCGAAGAAGTGGCCGCCGGGGCCGACCTCGCTGATCGTATCGACCGCGAGACTGCCTTCATCCACTGCAATGGGCGTGAGGAAACTGCGCATCATCTGCAGCATCTCGGCATCGAGGATCAGCTTCTCGAACGATGCCGTCAGCCCGCCTTCCAGCCAGCCGGCGGCATGCTCGATCAAATGCACGCCGCCCATGATCGTGCTCCACAGCGACATGCCGCTCTCGTAGGCGGCCTGCACGTCGACGGCATTCGAGGCGGTGACGTTGGAGGAGCGGAACGGCACGCCATAGCGTCGCGCCAGTTGCCCCGAGGCGATCTGCGCCTTGGCATATTCGGGCGTGCCGAAGGCCGGCGAGCCGGTGCGCATGTCGACGTTCGAGGTGAAACCGCCATAGAGCACGGGTGCGCCCGGCGAGACGATCTGGGCGAGCGCGATCAGGGCCAGCGCCTCGGCGTTCTGCTGAGTCAGCGCGCCTGCGATCGTCACAGGGCTCATGGCGCCCGACAGCGTGAAGGGGGTCAGCGCGATCGGCTGGCCGGCCCGCGACATGGCGATGAGGCCTTCGCCCATGGGGATATCCAGCCTGAGCGGGGAGTTGGAGTTGATGATCGTCAGCGTGGCAGGGTTCGCCTTCAGTTCCTGCCGCGACTGGCGCAGCGTGATCGACAGCATGTCGATCGCATCCTCGACGCGGTAGCCGCCGAGCGCCCAGCACTGCCAGTTCTTGTCGGTGAGACGGATCGCGGCCTGGTAGAAATCGAGATGGCGGCTGTCGGGTGGCAGGTCGGTCGGCTCGCAGGGGCAGCCGCCCTCCTGGTGGATGACGTTCAGGCTCTGGACGACGCGGATGTAGTCGCACATGTCGGCATAGTTGCCGGCGCGGCGGCCGCGGTCGAGATCGCTGACGAAGGCGGGGCCGCCGGTGGCGGCGAAGATCAGGCTGCCGTCGCCGACCTTGAGGTTTTTCGCCGGATTGCGCGCCTGCAGGGTGAAGCTCGACGGCGCGGTGCGGATCGTCTCCTCCACCATGTCCGGATCGAAGCGGACGCGCTGGGTCGCCTCGTCGACGTCGGCGCCGGCCGCCTTGAGAAGGCGTCGGCTCTCCTCGTGCATGATCTCCATGCCGGTATCGCGCAGAAGCCCTAGAGAAGCCCGGTGGATCGCCTCGATCTCGTCGGCGCTCGCCACCTCGATCGGCGGATAGCGGTTCTCCACCCGGGCAAAGCGCATCTGCCGGACCCCGGCCCCTTCCGCAAGTCTGCGTTCGCGTCTTCCGGCTGCACTACGGGCCATGGTCTGGTTTCCTCTCGTTCGTTGTGGCGCGGACGTTGCCGGGTGCCGCTCCCCCACATCGCCTCGCTTCGCTCCGGCACTTCTCCGCGCGGGGGAGAAGAGGCATGTGGCGCCGTATTTGTCCCAAACTTCGCCTGTCAGAAGTCCTGCTGTTGGCACTTCCATGAGCGGCCACGGTCAGGCTCCTTTGCCGTGTCGACCGCCGCGAGCTCCATCTTCTCCCCATCGGGGAGA
The DNA here is from genome assembly GCF_014196765.1 of Mycoplana azooxidifex. Classification (GTDB taxonomy): domain Bacteria; phylum Pseudomonadota; class Alphaproteobacteria; order Rhizobiales; family Rhizobiaceae; genus Mycoplana; species Mycoplana azooxidifex. The sequence goes on along the minus strand of NZ_JACIEE010000005.1, from coordinate 328,437 downwards.
AGATGGCCCGAAGGGCCGGATGAGGGGGCGGCGCCTCAGTTCGCCAGGCCTGTTCCTCACGCCTTCGTAAACCGCGTCATGTCCAGGTACCCGTCGGCGAGGATGCAGGGCTTCAGGCCCTCGCGGGCGACGGCGGCGAAGGTTTCGTGGGTGATGAAGACGAAGCCGCCGGATTCTTCCATCAGGTCCTGCATCCTGCGATAGATCCCGCCGCGCTTCTCCTGGTCGGTTTCGGCCATGCCGTCCTGGTAGAGCTTCTCGAATTCCGGGCTGTCAAATTGCGACCAGTTGTAGATGCCGATCTGCGAGGGGCGGAACCAGGTGAGGTTTTCGGACGGGTCGACGCCGCCGGCGAAATTCATCAGCACGATCTCGAGGGTCTGCCAGGTGTCGCCGGCGCTCTTGTCGCCCAGCGTCCAGTAGATGGCGTCGTCATAGGTCTTGATGTCGACGGTGATGCCGACCGCACCGAGCAGGGCCTGGACGATCTGGCAGGTGAGCTGGCTGGTCTTGTCGTTCTGGGCGGAAAGCTCGACGGTCAGGTCGGAGACGCCGGCCTCGGCGAACAGCGCCTGCGCCTTCTCGGCATCGGCGGGATAGAGGATCGCCTCGCGATGACCGACGAGGGCGGGCGGCACGACGCCGGTCGCGGGTGCCGCGAGGCCGGAATAGGAGCCTTCCATGATCTGGCTGACGTCGATCGCATACTGGATGGCGCGGCGCACCTTCTCGTCCTTGAATTTCGGATTGTTGACGTTGATCGCCAGCCAGGAGAAGCGGTTGCCGTCCATCTGGATCAACTGCGTCTTCTCCGGCAGGGTGTCCTTGTAGGTCGCAAGCGTGTTGAGGCTGATCTTGGTGTAGTCGAGCGCCCTGGATTCGTAGGCGAGTGCTGCGGCGTCGTCGTCGGTGACGATCTGGAACTGCACCTTGGGAAAGGTCGGCGGCTCGCCCTTCCAGGCCGGGTTCAGCGCCAGCGTCAGGCTCTGGTTGGGCACCCACTTCTCGATCACATAGGGACCGGCGGTGGCCGGCGCCTCGGTGGTGAACTTGCCGCCGGCTGCCTCGACCGCCTTCTTGCAGACGATGTGGCCCATGTAATAGGGCAGCGTGGTCACCCAGAACGGCGCCGACGGCGCCTTGAGGCGGATGATGCCGCTCCGATCGCCGGTCACCTCGACCTCCTTCAGCGCGTCGAAGGCGTAGGCCCAGGGCGATGCGTTGTCGGGATTGGCGACGCGTTCGAACGAGAATTTCACGTCCTCGGCCGTTACCGGGCCGAAATCGCCGCTCCAGACCAGCCAGTCGTGCAGCGTGAACTCGATCTCGGTCGGCGACTTCTGCTTCAGCTCGCTCGCCGCATAGGGCTGCCACCTGACGCCTTCGCGGACGTCGTCCAGCCGGTTGAGGGAAACGAACAGGCAGCGCCCAATCTCCTCTTCCAGCAGGCCGTTCTGGAAGGCGGGGTCGAGGACTTCGATGTCGGAGGCGCCGCGGACGATCAGCGTGTCGCCCTCCACTGCATAGGAGAGGCCCGGCCTGAGCGCCAGCGCTGCCGCTCCGGCTGCGGCACCTGCCAGGAAATGTCGTCGGTTCATCGAGATCGCGTTCATGATGATCTTCCCTCTGGTTTCTTGCTTATGCGTCGTTCTGTCCTGCCATTTCGATTCCGTCAGTTCGATACGAGGCGGAGACTGCCCCGCGCGGCCGGCTGCGGCTCGGGCAAGGGGAAATGGCAGGCGACCTGCCGGTCTCCCGGTCCGTCCGCGAGCCTCGGTGCCTCGCTGCGACAGCGGGCCTGCGCGTGGCGGCAGCGGGTGTGGAATTCGCAGCCGGGTGGCCGCGCGGCGATGCTCGGCACCTCCCCGATCACCGGCGGCTCGGCACGCCGCCGTGCGGGGTCTGGTACCGGCTCGGACTCCAGCAGCGCGCGCGTATAGGGATGCCTGGGTGATGCGAGGATTTCGGCCGCCGGGCCGCTTTCGACCACGCGGCCGAGATAGAGGATGACGATGCGGTCGGCGACGTGGCGGACGACCGAGAGATTGTGCGTGATCAGGAGGAACGCGGTGTCGTGCTGCTCGCGGATGTCGAGGAAAAGGTTGAGCACACCGCCCTGGATCGAGACGTCGAGCCCGGCCGTCGGCTCGTCGGCGACGATGAGGCGGGGCACGACCGAGAGCGCACGCGCGACCGCCGCGCGCCGGGCCTGCCCGCCGCTCAGCGCATGCGGAAAGCGGGCGAGGAGGCGTTCGGAAAGGCCGGCCTGCCGGGCGAGCGCTGCAATGTCCTGCATCCGCGTCGACCCGGAGCGGGCGATGCGGCGGGGCTCGGCGATCATGGCCCCGATCCGCTGGCGGGGGTTGAAGGAACTGAGCGGATCCTGGAAGAGGAGGGCGGCCTGCCTTCGGACGGCTCGGAAGCTGCGGTTGGAGAAGTCCGGCAGGGCTGCGCCGTCGAGCGTGATGCTGCCGGCGCTGGGCTTGATGAGGCCGAGCAGGGCGCGGCCGAAGGTGGTCTTGCCGGACCCGCTCTCGCCCACCATGCAGACGATTTCACCGGGGCGGATCGAAAGCGAGACGTTGATGAGGATCGACAGCGGCGCTTTTTGCGAAAACGGCAGCCGGCCGGTCGGGACCTGCACCGAGAGCCTGTCTGCTTCGATCAGGGCAGGCGTCGCGCTCATGACATGCTCCTGTGGCAGCGGGAATGATGCGACGGGTCGGCGGCAGCCGTTGCCCACGGCGGAGCGCAGTTGAGGCAGCGCTCTTCGCAGAAGAGGCAGCGTCCGGCGAAGTCGCATCCCGTCCCGCCCGGGCGCGGTACCTCGCCGGCGATCACCGGCAGCCGCCGGGCGCCGGTCGGGATCAGCGCCGGCTCGCAGGCAAAGAGGGCGCGGGTGTAGGGATGGCCCGGTTGCCGAAAGATGGTCTCGACCGTGCCTTCCTCGACGATCCGGCCGGCATACATGACGGCGACGCGATCGCAGATCTCGGCGATGACGCCGAGGTGGTGGGAGATGATCAGGATCGCGACCCCGGCCGTATCGCGCAGGGTGCGCATCAGGTGCAGGATCTGCGCTTCCATGGTCACGTCGAGCGCCGTCGTCGGCTCGTCGGCGATCAGGAGCTGCGGCTTCATCAACAGCGCGGCGGCGATCGCCACCCGCTGCAGCATGCCGCCGGAAAGCTGGAAGGGATAGGCCTCGAGCTTGCCGATCGGATCGGGAATGCCGACGTCGCGCAGTGCCGCGACGATCCGCTCGCGCTTCTGGCCGGTGGCCTGGTCGCGGTCGCGCCAGAGCAGCTCCGTCAGTTGCCGGCCGATCGTGTGAATCGGGCTGAAGGCGGTCATCGGGTTCTGGAAGATCATCGCGGCGGCGGGGCCGCGCAGGGCTGTGAGCGTGCCGCGGCCGGCAGACAGCATGTCCGTGCCGGCAAGGTCGAAATGCTCGCCTTGCAGGCTCGCCGCCTTCGGCAGCAGGCCCAGGACGGAATGGGCCAGCGTCGACTTGCCGGAGCCGCTCTCGCCGATGATGCCGACGATCTCGCCCGGCCGGACCTTCAGGTCGACGCCGACCACGGCCGGCACCCTGCCGCCATAGGTGACCGAGATGGCGCGCATGTCGAGGACCGGTGTTTTCATGGCCGGGGCGCTCATGGCTTGCGCTCCGGGTTCAGCTTCGGGTCGAGCGCGTCGCGCAGCGCCTCGCCGAAGAAGGTGAAGCCGACCGTGGCGAGGATCAGCGGCGCACCGCCGGCGATGACCGGCACGGCGCTGTTGCGGATGACGGCGAAGCCGTCGCTCAGGATATTGCCCCAGCTCGGGATCTGCGGTTTCACGCCGAGGCCGAGGAAGGACAGACCGGCCTCCAGCGTGATGACGGTCGAGATGTCGAGGCAGGCGAGGATGACCAGCGGGCCGATGACATTGGGCAGGAGATGGCGGAACAGGATGCGCGGCGTGCCGGCGTTCATCACCTGCTCGGCCTTGATGAAGTCCCTCGTCTTCAGGCTCAGCGTCTGGGTGCGCACCAGCCGCGCATAGGACGGCACCGAGTAGAGCACGATCACCAGGATCACGGTCGAGACGCCGGGGCCGAGCAGGACGACGACGGCGAGGCCGAGCATGATCATCGGCAGCGAGCTGACGCTGTCGAAGACCAGGATCATGATTGCGTCCAGCCAGCGCGGCCCGTAGCCGGCGATCAGCCCGAGCGGCAGGGCGATGGCGATCGATACGGAAAGCGCGGTCAGCGCCACCGTCATCGCCGTTCGCGTGCCGACGATCACGCGCGAGAAGAGGTCGCGGCCGAGCTGGTCGGTGCCGAGAAGGTGACTGAGCGAGGGATCGGCCAGCCGCTCCTTCACGCTGATCGCGGTCGGGCTGTAGGGGGCGATCCAGGGGGCGAAGAGGGCGGTCGCGACGATCAGTACGACGAGAACGAAACCGATCGCACCGAGCGGATGGGAGAGGACATGGGCGAGCGTGATGCCGGCGCGCTGCAAGGGGCCGGGTTCACGGATGGTCGTTTCGCCTGCTGTCGTTGCCGTTACCGCCGCCATCTCACAGAGCGCTCCTGACGCGGGGATCGAGCCATGCGGTAACGGCGTCGGCGAGTATCATGCAAGTCACGTAGAGGCCGGAGGTGACCAGCACCGTCCCCATGACGAGCGGATAGTTGCGCGACATCACCGCGTCGTAGGTCATCTTGCCGAGGCCGGGGCGGGTGAAGACGATCTCGGCGAAGACGGAGCCGGTCAGAAGCCCGCCGAAGCCGATGGCGATGACCGAGAGGATGGCCAGCAACGCCTGCTTCAGCGCGTAGCGGTAGACGATGCGGGTCTCGGCGACGCCATAGGCGCGCAGGGTGCGCACATAGTCCTCGCCCATCGCCTCGATCATGGCGGCGCGCACGAGGCGCGAGACGTAGCCGACCCAGCCGAGGCCGACGGCGAAGGACGGCAGGATCAGCGCGCGGGCCTGCGCTGCGATGTCGCCGGGAGCGCCGGCGCCGATCGCCGGCAGCCAGTTCAGCCAGACGGCGAAGACGAGGAGGGAGTAGAGGGCGACGACGAAGGACGGGACGGCGACGAAGGCGATGGAGACGAGGCCGATCAGCCAGTCGCCCCATTTGCCGTGATGCACGACGGCGACGCAGCCGAGCAGCACGCCGAGCGCGACCGCCCAGACAAAACTCGCGAGCGCCAGCGTCACCGTGTAAGGCAGGACCTCAAGGATCATCGTCAGCACCGGCCGGCGGCTCCAGACATCCTGGCCGAGGTCGCCCTGGGCGAGGCGGCCGAGGAACATGCTGAGTTGCTCGAGCACCGGCCGGTCCAGCCCCATCATCTCGCGGAATGCCTCGCGCATCTCCGGCGTCGAGCGCGGCCCGAGCGCGACCACGGTCGGATCGCCGGGGATCATGTGCATCATGGAGAACAGCAGGATCGCGACGATGAGGAGAATGACGGCGGCCAGCGCCGTCCGGCGGAGGAGGAACAGGGTCATTGGAGAAGACCTCCAAAACCGGGAACGAACACAGAAGGATGCCCCCCTTTGTCGCTTCGCGACATCTCCCCCTCGAGGGGGAAAATTGGAAACCCGTGGCGCCACATTGGAAGAAAAGTCTCCCCCGCTGAAATCCCGCTAGAAGCAAAGATCGCTGCGTCGGGGATGCTCAACGGAAACGCGCCGGCGGCCCGTCTTGCCGATCTCCCCCCTTGAGGGGGAGATGCCCGGCAGGGCAGAGGGGGGGCTGCACGGTCTATCACAAATGGTCGCGGTCGATCCATTCGTCCCCCTCCCGTTCGAAGATGAGTTGCCCGCGCTCGCAGACCTCCAGCCGCCACTCCAGCCGGAACTGAGTCTGCGTCGATGTTACCACGACACGCGACTTCGTTTCCGCATCCGCCTCGCCGCTGCGATAGCCGAGCACCCAGCCAGTCTCCAGGCGTGCGGAGAGCGGATCGTCCTCGGTGATCGTCATGCGGTCGACGACACGGGCCCAGGTCTCGTTGTCGCGGTCCGTCAGGTGTTGCCGGCCATGGTTGCTGTCGAGCGTCAGCGTCTCTGTGCGGCTGCCGGCGTCGATGACGAGCCGGCGGGAATGCGCCTCGTCCTCCAGCGACGTCATCGGCACCGGCGGCGCGATTCTTGCCTCCCCGAAGATGGCCTCGCCGTCTCCCGGCTGTGGCGTGCGCACGGGCAGGACGAGCCGGCAGGCGCCGGGTTCCAACTCCAAGGCCGGCATGCCCGGCTGCGGCCAGAGTGCGGGCCAGTGCTGGTTGGAAAGGATCAGCCGCACGCGGTTGCCGGTGCCGAAGCGGCGGCCGCAATGGTTCAGGTCCAGCCGGACGTCCACTGCCTCGCCGGGCTCGAGCTGCGCCGGATATTCGCTGCTCTCCCGATGCGCGAGATTCAGCGCGCCCCAGGTGACGAGGGTGGAGGTGCCGTCGGGGAGAACCTCGCAGAGCCGCGCGACCAGCATGCCGAAGGGCAAGTCCGAGCGCAGCGTGATCTTTAGCGCGGGAGCGCCGAGCAGGTCCATGTCGTCCGCAAGCGGGGACGTCTCGAAGGACAGGCCGAGGCCGTCCTCGCGGCGCTGGTCACCTGCCATGTCCGGCACCTCGCCGCCATAGCCGCCGTAGCGGCCGCAATCGCGTCCTGCCGTCACCGGTGAGCGCAGCCGCATCGTCCGGCCTTCCGCCGGTTCGGCGTCGAGCGTGCCGGCATTGAGGAAGAGCACCCGGTCGGCGATGTTGGGGGAGGGCCAGGCGGGATCGCGGACCCAGCGACCCGAGTGATGCGGATAGCAATGCGCCGGCCGGTGCGGGTCCTTGAGGTAGGTGGTATAGGCCGGCTCGTCCATGATGCCGGTATCGATGCCCTCCAGCCAGTGACGCCACCAGCGGATCGCCTCGCCCAGATAGTCGATGGCCGGGCCGGGATCGCCGAGGAAGGGATAGGCGTGCGTCCACGGGCCGATCAGCCCCTTGCGCGGGCTGGAGAGCCCTTCCATCAACCGGGGCACGGCGTTGAAATAGGTGTCGTCCCAGCCGCTGATCGCATAGACGGGGATGTCGATGCGGGAGAAATCCTCGCAGACCGAGCCGCGCTTCCAGTAGGCGTCGCGGCGCTGGTGGCGCAGCCACACCGACGACCAGCAGGCGGTCGCCTCCAGTCGCTCCCGCCACATCGCCCTCCAGCGCTCGCCGACGACCTGCGGGTCGGGCGGCAGAGCACCGAGGCCGAGGATGAAGGAGGCCCACATGCCGTCCTCGGTCAGAAGGTTGCCGCCATAGTAGTGAACGTCGTCGGCATAGCGGTCGTCGGAGCAGCAGAGCGCGATGACGGCTTTCAGCGCCGGCGGGCGCCGGGCTGCGACCTGCAGCGCGTTGAAGCCGCCCCAGGAAATGCCGGTCATGCCGACGGCGCCGGTGCACCAGGGCTGGCTTGCCAGCCAGGCGATGATCTCGCAGGCGTCGTCCTGCTCCTGCTCGGCATATTCGTCCGCCAGCAGCCCTTCCGAATCGCCCGAGCCGCGAATGTCGACGCGGCAGCACGCAAATCCGTGGCCGGCGACGTAGGGATGCATCTTCATGTCGCGGAAGACCGTGCCGTCGCGGCGGCGGTAGGGAATGAGCTCGAGAATGGCCGGCACGGGGCGCTCGACTGCATCGCGCGGCAGCCAGATGGTGGCGGCCAGGCGCGCGCCGTCCCGCATGGTGATGAAGACCGGGTCGAGCGTGCGGACTTCGCGCGGGAAGGTGTCGACGATCCGGGTCATGACGCACCCTTCCCGGTCCCGGCGCTGCCGGGCTGGTCCGTTTCCGCCTCGTCGTGCGGCGTCCATTCGTAGACCATCGGCGAAGTCTGCGGATAGGCGACGAACTGCTCGCGCGCCTTCGCAGCCGGCTGGCGATAGTGGCGCCACAGGGCATAGAGGGCAAAGAGGACCGAAAGGCCGATCGAATACCAGAAGAAGATGTTGGCGCCGAAGGGCGTCACGCCGGCGGTGACGATCGCCGGCCCGATCGTGCCGCCGAAGGCCCAGATCAGAAGCAGGTTCGACGACAGCGTGACGAACTCGCCCGGATCGGCGCGGTCGTTCGCATGGGCGACGCCGAGAGGGTAGAAGATCTCGGAAATGCCGCCGAAGACGGAAAAGAGGATCAACAGCACCCAGAACGGAGTGGTCGGCCCGACCAGCAGGAAGGCGGAGCAGATGATTGCCAGCGCCAGCGACAGCCAGAGCATCATCATGCGCCGGTCGGTGCGGTCGGAGAGATAGCCGAGCGGGAACTGCAAAAACAGCGCGCCGAGTTGGGTCGCGGCCATCAGGAGCACGATCGTCTGCTGGGAAAACTGCAGCTCCAGCCCGTAGAGCGGGCCGATCGAGGCGAAAGTCGACGAGATCAGCCCGGTCATCAGGCAGGCGAACGCGCCGATCGGCGATATGCGGAAGGTCTTGAACAGCTTGATGCCGACAGGCACGTGCAGTTGCGGCTCGCCCACCCAGATGGCGGTGACTGGCACCAGCGCCAGCACGTAGAAGGCGGCGGTGATCATCAGCAGGGCCTGGCCGGCCGGGTCGATATCAGTCGCGAGCAACTGGCCCATTCCGTAGAACAGGCCGAGCAGCAGGACATACAGGGTCAGGATGCGGCCGCGGTTGCGGTTTGCGACCATCGCGTTCATCCAGCTTTCGATGACGACGGCCTGGCCGGCATTGGAGAAGCCGACGACGGCCTGGATGGCCATGAAGACGACGAGATGCGGCTGGGCCCCGAGCGACAGGATGAGCACGGCGGAGGTGGCGGAAAGTGCTGCATAGGCACGGACTTCGCCGACATTGCGGATCAGCCGGACGGAGCCGATGCAGCCTAAGAGGAAGCCGGCGCCCTCCGCGCCGACGACGAGGCCGACCGCATCCGGGCCGTGTCCCTCGGCCACCAGCCGCAGCGGCAGGAGCGTGTGAAACAGTCCCGAGCCCACGGCATGCAGCGCCCCGCCCGCCAGCGGCGAGGCGATGGAAAAGCGCGACATACCGGTGGGGACCTCTGCCATCGGCCCCCCCTATTCGGCTGCTTCGGCCGGCGCGAAGCCCGGCTCGCGGTCGGTGATCGGGGTGTCGCGCAGATAGGGCTTGCGGCCACCCTGGCCGAGTTCGCGGGCGGCAAGGTGCCCGGAGTGGACGGCGTGGGCGATGGCGCCGGGTGCAAGCGCGTCGCCGATCACGGTGACGCTGCCGATGCCGGCGGTCTCGAGATCGGCGAGGCGGGTGTCGAGCGCGTCCTTCAGTTGCCCGCGCGGCGCCCGCAGGCCGACGATCAGGACGGAGCGACAGGCGAGCTTCGTTTGCTCGCCCGTGAAGAGATGGGCAAGGGTCGCCGTCTCGCCGTCGAATTCCTTCAGGATCTGCAGCGTCCTGACCGGCACCTTTCGGCGCGACAGCGCCTGGTGCACCAGCGGCAGCTCGTTGGTCATGATCGTCCAGGCGGACGCCTGGCCGGCGGGTGTGACGTAGGTGACGTCGATGCCCTGTGCGGCCAGATGCTCGGTCAGCACGCCGCCATGGTAGTAGTTGTCGAAATCGAAGACGAGCGTCGGGCCCTGCGGCAGCCGGCCGGCGGCAATGTCGTCGGGCGTGTAGACCTCGGGGCCATCGAGCGTCCCGACCGGGATCTCCATCGACGAATAGAGCATGCGCGTCCAGCGGGCGCCGGTCGCGAGCACCAGATGATCGGGCGCCAGATCGATGATCTCGTCGACGCCGAGCGTGCTTTCTAGATACATCGAGACGTTGGTCATTTCGTTGAGACGGCCGAGGCGGTAGTCGACCACGCGGTTCCAGGCGGCGAGGCCGGGCAGGGTCCTCTCGAAGGCAAGCCTGCCGCCCCAGGCGCTTCCGGCCTCGGCGAGCGTCACTTCATGTCCTTGCCGGGCTGTCGTCAGCGCACATTCCAGCCCGGCGGGGCCGCCGCCGACGATCAGCACCTTCTCGCGCTTGCGCGCCGGGGCGACGCGTTCGGGATGCCAGCCGCGCCGCCATTCCTCGCCGGCGGTCGGGTTCTGCGTGCAGCGCACCGGCACGCCGTCGTGCCAGCTGGAAATACAGATGTTGCAGCCGATGCACTCGCGGATCTCCTCGATCCGGCCGTCCCTGATCTTGTTCGGCAGGAAGGGATCGGCGATCGAGGGGCGGGCGCCGCCGATGAAATCGAGCACACCGCGGCGGATCTGCGAGACCATGGTGTCCGGCGATGTGAAGCGGCCGACGCCGACGACGGGCTTGTCGGTCATCTTTTTCACGAAGTCGATCACCGGCTCGTGGCTGCCTTCGCCGGTGAAGCGGGAGGCGGAACAGTCGGTCGGGCTCGAATCCATCTTCACGTCGAAGAGGTCGGCGTGGTCGGAGAGGAGGGCCACGAGTTCGTGCGCCTCGGAGGGCTGGTGCGTGCCCGGCCGGCCGTGCAGTTCCTCGAGGCTGACGCGCAGGGCCACGCCACAATCCTTGCCCACGGCATCGCGGGTGACCTCCAGCATCTCACGGACGAAGCGGACGCGGTTTTCGATCGAGCCGCCATATTCGTCGGTGCGGTGGTTGTATTCCGGCAGCAGGAACTCGTAGCCGAGATAGCCCATGCCGGCATAGACATAGACGATGTCGAAGCCGGCGGTGCGGGCCTTGCGGGCGCCGTCCGCTTGCCAGCGCAGCACGTCGCGGATGTCGGCCTTGTCCATGCTGCGCGGACGCAGATTGCCCATGAAGCCGACATGCGTCGCCATCCAAGGAATGCCGGAGGGGGAGAGCGGCGGCAGGCGGCTCGCGCGGTTCATCACCGAAGCGCCGCCATGCCAGAGCTCGACGCCGGCCAGCGCGCCGTGGCGATGCACGGCCTCGGTCATCAGTGCATGCGCGCGGATGTCGTTTCTGTCCCACATTGTCGCCATCGGCAGCGGCGCGTCGTCGGAGCTCGGATCGATGGAACAGGCGCCGGTGCAGATGACGCCCCATCCGCCCTCCGCCTTGGCCTCGCGGAAGGCCGCGCGGACCCGCGGCAGGGCGTTGGTCATGCCGCTGGCATGCGGCACCTGGTAGAAGCGGTTCGGCGCCGTGACAGGGCCGATCCGAACCGGCTCGAACAGCACATCGTAACGGGAATCCCGTGCCATGCTCTTGTCCTCGTTCCCCGCCCGCCGTGTGTCCGGCAGGTCATTGACGACAAGGATAGGCATGGACGCAGGCTTTGCGCAACAGAAATTATAAGATCGTATAACAAGTGTTGAAATGCATTTTATTTCATGTATTTACTTCCTAAGCCGCTCGCTGTTATCAACAGGCGGCGTTCCCGCATTGCAACTGCGCCTTGGCGCCTGACGGTTGCTTTGCGTAGGTTCGACGGGCGAAAGAGGCACCGGGATTGGCACGCAACGCAGTCACGAGAAGCAGGGCGCGCTTCCGGCGCGAAACACCCGAGGACCGCCGCCGGCAGCTCGGGGAGGCGGCGCTGCGCTGCATCGTCAAGCACGGCAATGCCGGGGTCTCCGTTCGCCAGATCGCCGCCGAGGCGGGCGTGACCCAGGGGCTCATCACCCACCATTTCGGCGAAATCAACGAGCTCGTCGCCTATGCCTTCGACATCATGTCGGACGGTGTGCTGCAGGCGATCACACGGGCCGTGGAGGAAGCCGAGCCGGCGCCGCAAAAGCGCCTCGACGCCTTCATCGAGGCGTCGTTCTCGCCCATCCTGTTCGACCGCGACGTGCTCGGCGTCTGGGTGGTGTTCTGGGGGCTGATCCTGCATTCGCCACGCATGAGCGTGTCGCAGCAGGGCGAATATTCCGACTACGTCACGACCGTCCAGGGGCTGATCGGCGACCTGGCGGCAGCCGAAGGTTTCTCAATCGGCGATATCCGGCTGACGTCCGTGGCGTTCACCGCGCTGCTCGACGGGCTCTGGCTCGCCTGGTGCTTGAATCCCTCCGCCTTCAAGCCGCAGGAGGGCGTACAGCTCTGCCGCAACTGGATCGAAGGACTTCGTCGCGGCGCTTACGCTTAGAAGTTCCAGAAGTTGCGGGCCGCATCCGGCCCCGTGTTCACCCCAGTTCGAGCGTGGTGACGGCGAAGACGCCGGGTGTCTCCACCGCGGGTGGCGCGCCGCGGTACATGCGGGCGGTGACGAAGCCCTTCTGCAGGCCGGCTTCCGCGAGCATGGCGGAAAATTGCGCGGCTGTTTCCGGGACGTCGAGATGGATGGTCTCGTCGCCGCATTCGGCCGTCAGTGCGGTCAGCAGCGCGCTCGCCCCTTGCGGGTCCTCTGCGAAGAGCGGCCCGATCTTGAAGCCGTCACCGCAACGCCGGGCAACGCCGTAGCCGCGCACGACGCCGTTGCGCAGGAGCACGCGGGCGATCCGCGGGCTTTCCAGCCAGCGGGCCAGGAAGGCGGGACGAGGGGCGGGGAAGAAGCGGCGGTCGAAGGCTTCGATCGCCGAGGCGAGCTCGGGCCGTACCGGGATGACGTCGCGAAGGCTCGCGTCCTGTGCCGCTGCCTGTGCGGGCCTGAGACTACCGCTCCAGCGCCAGGTCTCGTAGAGGGGGCGGAAGCCCATCCTTCCGTAGTTCGCCTGCTGCTGGGGCACGCCGTCGAGTCCGATCGTGCGGCCTTCGAGATGGTGCATGCCTGCGTCCCACACCAGCCGTCCATAGCCGCGGCCACGGCAATCCCGGCGGCAGATATAGAGGCCGATGAAGCCGAAGTCTTCGCCATAGGCAACGGCGGCGATGCCGGCGACCATGGCCCCGTCGACAAAGGCGCCGATGAAGCCTGCCGGATCGGCGGCGTGGAAGGCGGGCGCGTCGCCGCGGCCCGGGTTCCAGCCTTCGCCGGCGGCCCAGCCGACCAGTTCTTCGGCTTCCTCAAGCGTCAGGGTCCGGATGACGGGTGCATTGTCGTTCATGCCGACAGGATGGCCTGCGGGGCGAAGATTTCAAGCGCGCCGCGATAGGGTTTGCCGACCGGGGTAGCGTAGGGGCCGCGCTTGGCGGTGCGCAGGCCGAGTGCCACCAGCGCCTCCGCCTGCTTGACGGCGGCAGCAACGCCATCGACGACCGGGACGCCGAACTCGGCCCTGAGCGCCGCCGTCAGGTCGGCCATGCCGGCGCAGCCGAGCACGATCGCCTCCGCCCGGTCTTCGCGCAGGGCCGCGTCGATCTCGTTGCGGAGGCGATCGCGGGCGTTCGATTGCGGATCCTCCAGCGACAGGACCGGAATGTCGGCAGCGCGGACGTTGCAGCGGGCGGCCATGCCGTAGCGGTGGACGAGATCGGCCACCGGCAGGCGCGAACGCTCCATGGTCGTGACGATGGTGAAACGGCGGGCGATGAAGGAGGTCGTGGAGACCGCCGCTTCACAGATGCCGAGCACCGGGATCGAGGCGAGCGCCCGGCAGGCGTCCAGCCCGGTGTCGTCGAAGCAGGCGACGATCGCCGCATCCGCACCTTCGCGCTCGGCCTTTGTCAGTTCCAGAAGCAGGCCGGGCACGGCCAGCGCCTCGTCGTAGTAGCCCTCGATCGAGGCCGGTCCCATCGAAGACGTCACGGCCACGATCTCGGTGGCCGTCGCGGCCGCGCGGTGGGCGGCGTCGGCGATCGTCGCTGTCATCGACTGGGTGGTGTTGGGGTTGATGATTGCAATGCGCATTTCGAAAGAGCCTCAGGCGCGCGTGCGGCGCCGGTTGAGAAAGAAGATGGCGCCGACGGTGGCGACGATCACCAGGAAGGAGAACAGCGTCGTCACCGTGCCGAGCGCATAGAGCACCGGCGTCGTGACGTTGGTTGTCATGGCGTAGATCTCGAGCGGCAGCGAGTTGTAGGTGCCGGACGTCATCAGCGTCCGGGCGAACTCGTCATAGGAGAGCGAGAAGCCGAACAGGCCGACGCCGATCAGGCTGGGGGCGATCATCGGCAGGACGACATGCCGGAAGGTCTGCCATGAACTGGCGCCGAGATCGCGCGCCGCCTCCTCGTAGGCAGGGGAGAAGCGGTTGAAGACGGCGAACATGATCAGCACGCCGAAAGGAAGCGTCCAGGTCAGGTGCGCGCCGAAGGCGGACGAGTACCAGGCCGGCTGCAGGCCTAACTGCTGGAACAGCACGCCTATGCCGAGCGAAACAATGATGGAGGGGACGACGAGGCTTGCGACGGCGAGATAGAAGAGCGGCGTTGCGCCCAGGAACTTGCGGCGGAAGGCAAGGCCGGCGAGCAGCGATACCAGCACGGTGACCACCATCACCATCAGGCCGAGGGCCAGCGAACGGCGGAAGCTGCCGCCGAAATCGCCGACGGCCTGCGTTTCCAGGAGATTGGCGAACCAGTGCAGCGATACGCCGTTAAGCGGGAAGGTCAGGCCGCCGCTCGGCCCCTGGAAGGACAGGACCACGATGGCCGAGAGAGGCCCATAGAGGAAGACCACGAAAAGGGCGAAGAAAATGGCAAGGACGTAGAATTCACGGCTGCGGGGTTCACGGTGCATGGCTCACAGCTCCTTGCGGATGTCGACTATGCGCAGGATGCCCGCCACCATTATCAAGACGAGGACGAGTAGGACCATCGCGTTGGCGGCGGCGGCCGGATATTGCAGCAGGGACATCTGGTTCTTCATCATCAGCGCCACCGAGGCGCTCTGGCCGCCGGACATGACCTGTACGGTCGAGAAGTCTGCCATCACCAGCGTGACGACGAAGATGGTGCCGATCGCCATGCCGGGCTTTGCCAGCGGCAGGATCACGTTGGTCAGGACCTGCCAGCTCGACGCGCCGGCGTCGCGGGCAGCTTCCACCAGCGCCCTGTCGATGCGCATCAGCGTGTTGAAGATCGGCGTGACCATGAACAGCGTGTAGAGATGCACCATGGCGAGAACGACGGCGAAATCGGAATAGAGCAGCCATTCGACCGGCGCCGAAACCAGCCCTGCCTCGACGAGGGCCGAGTTGACCAGGCCGTTGCGCCCGAGAACGGGAATCCACGAGATCATTCGGATGATGTTCGACGTCAGGAACGGGACGGTGCAGATGAGGAACAGCACGGTCTGCATGGAGGCGGTGCGGACGTGGAACGCCAGGAAATAGGCGACCCAGAAGCCGACGAAAAGCGTGATAACCCAGACGATGGCAGCAAATTTCAGCGTGTTGAGATAGGTCTTCCAGGTCACCCAGGAGCCGAGCGTCTCGGTGTAGTTGAAGGTGACGAAATCGGGATACATCGCCGCGAAGTCGTAGTCCCAGAAGCTGACGATCGCGATCAGGATCAGTGGCAGCAGCAGGAAGACGCCGAGGACGAGGAAGAGCGGCAGCGCCTGGAGGTAGGCGGAGAGCCCTGCCAGCGGGCTGCCGGGCTTGCGGGTTCGTGCGGCGGTGGCGATCGGTGCTGATTCTGTCACTGCGACCATGGTCAACTCCTTGAGTGCGGGGGGCTGCCCCTCATCCGGCTGCCGCCACCTTCTCCCCGCAAGCGGGGAGAAGGATGTAAGCCGCACCGTCTCCAGTCCCCTCTCCCCGCTTGCGGGGAGAGGGCTAGGGTGAGGGGCAGCCCTCTTCCTGTGGTTTTCGCTTAGGCCGCGATGAACTCGTTCCAGCGGCGGACCATGTAGCGGTCTTCGTCCATGACCGAGTTCCAGCAGGCGACCTTGCCCATGCGCTCCTCGAACGAGCCGCCGTCGCGGACGGCGCCGGCCTTCTCCATCACCTGGCCTTCCGGTGACATGATATCGCCCTGTGCCGGCTTGCCCTCGATCCAGTAGCCCCATTCGTCGGCGGACATGAATTCCTTGGCGGTGTCCATGCAGGCCGAGTAGTAGCCCTGGCGGTTCAGGTAGCCGCCGACCCAGCCGGAGGTGTACCAGTTGATGTACTCGTAGGCGGCGTCGAGCTGAGCTCCGGAGAGATGCGAGGCCAGCCCGAGGCCGCCGCCCCAGGAACGGTAGCCTTCCTTCAGCGGTTGATACTTGCAGGCGATGCCGCGCGAGCGGACGGCGGCGACAGCCGGCGACCACATCGACTGGATGACGACTTCGCCCGAGGCCATCAGGTTGACGCTCTCGTCGAACGATTTCCAGAAGGCGCGGAACTGGCCGTCCTGTTTGGCCTTGATGAGGAAGTCGATCGTGGCGTCGATCTCTTCCTTGGTCATGTTGCCCTTGTCGGCATATTTGATGTTGCCGAGCGCCTCCATGATCATGGCCGCATCCATGATGCCGATCGAGGGAATGTTGAGGATCGAGGCCTTGCCCTTGAAGGCCGGGTCCATGATGTCGGCCCAGCTGGTGATCTCGCGGCCGACGAGGTCGGGGCGGATGCCGAGCGTGTCGGCATTGTAGATGGTGGGCATCATCGTGAAGAATTCGGTCTCGCTCGTGGTGAACGTCTTGGCGTCCTTGCTCTCGACATAGCCGACGGTGTGCGGCGCGGTGCCTTGCGCGATCACGCTGTCGGGCAGAAGCTTGCCGGTCTTGAACAGCGGAACGACCTTGTCGTAGAATTTCAGCTTCGACGTCTCCATCGGCTGGATCACGCCGCTCGGATAGACCTTCTTCAGGATCCAGTATTCGATGTCGGCGATGTCGTAGGAATTCGGCTGGGTGACCGCGCGCTGGGCGGCGGCGTCGGAGTCCATGGCCGTCATCTCCAGCGTGATGCCCAGGTCCTCCTTGCACTTCTGCGCGACCGCGTTGATGTTCGACACGCCGGTGCCGAACTGACGCAGCGTGATCGGGTTCTGCGCCCAGATGGTCGGGAAGCCGGTGATGGCGCCGGAGCCGGCGGCGAGGCCGGCGGCGGCCGCACCCGTCTTCAGGAGCGAACGGCGGCTGATGCCCGCCTTTGCGGAAGTCGTCTTGGTCATGGCTGTTCTCCTATTTTTTGCTTTGTGATTGTCGGTTCCGCCGGATGGCCGGCGGCTATATCGGGATGCGTCCGAGCACGATCGCGTCTGCCTCTCCCCACGAAAGCGGCACGGCATCGCCGACCTTGATCGTCTGTTCGAAGAAGGCTGCGTCGTCGAGAATGGCGGTGAAGTCCTCGATGCCGGCGCCGTCGATGCTGAGCTTCACCGTCGAGCCGCGGTACTCGATGTTCGAGACGATGCCTGTGAAGCCAAGGCCGGGGACGCCGGTCGGCGCGATGCGAACGCGGTCCGTCCGCACGGCGATGTCGACCGGCTGGCCAGCCTCGATCGGAGCGCCCTGCGCCGTGAACTGTCCGCCGTTGACCACATCGAGCGTCACGGCACCGTTCGTGCTTGAAGCTGCCCGTCCGGAAATCACGTTATGGTCGCCCATGAAGCGCGCCACGAAGGCGGTGGCCGGCCGCTCGAACACCACGCGGGGTGCTGCCGCCTGCTCGATCCGCCCGTCGTTCATCACGACGATCAGGTCGGCGAGCGCCATTGCCTCCTCCTGGCTGTGGGTGACATGCACGAAGGTGATGCCGAGCGAGGTCTGCAGGCGCTTCAGTTCCGCGCGCATGCGGATCTTCAGGAAGGGGTCGAGGGCCGACAGCGGTTCGTCCAGGAGCAGCGCCTCCGGATCGGTGATCAGCGCACGGGCAAGCGCCACGCGCTGCTGCTGGCCGCCGGAAAGCTGGGCGGGGCGGCGCGTCGCATAGGCCTCGAGCTGCATCAGCCGCAGCATATCCATCGCCTTCTGCCGCCGCTCGTCCTTGTCCACGCCCTTCATCTTCAGGCTGAAGGCGACGTTGTCGACGAGGTCGAGATGGGGAAAGAGCGCGTAGGACTGGAACATCATCGCCGTGCCGCGCCTTGCCGGGGGCAGGTCCGTGACGACCGTGTTGCCGAGCCGGATGTCGCCGCTGGAAATGCTTTCGTGGCCGGCGATCATGCGCAGCGTCGAGGTCTTGCCGCAGCCGGAAGGCCCGAGCAGGCAGCAATAGGTCCCGGCCGGAATCTTCAGGCTGATGGCATGGACGGCGGTCGACTGGCCGTAGATCTTGGAGACGGAGGCGATGTCGATTTCGGCGGCTTTGGTCACGCGGCAGCTCTCCTGGGTCGGTCTTGCCGATGCAGGAGACGTGCCAATTTTTTGCGCTCCCGGCCAAGGCGTTGGATTCGCGCGGTTTTAATTTCGGCTGCCGAATGTTTGTGCTGCATCGCAGCGATGTGTGCACAAAAAACAGATATTGCGTTCAATCTTGTGGCTATATTGGATGCAAAACATTTCTGAAATCCGGTACGCGCCTATTCACTCGCAGCACCGTCGGCGCTAGAAAGAGGCATGGACAAGTCACTGCAGATTGCCGAGGCGCGCTTGCCGCTCGATCCGAACCAGGAGGACCGGGCGCAATCCATTCGCGATTCGCTGAGGGATGCCATCGTCGACCGGCGGCTCGCGCCGGGGACGAAGCTTTCCGAAGCGGAGGTCGGCACGCTGTTCGACGTCAGCCGGACGGTGGTCCGCGCCGCGCTGCAGATGCTGGCCTTCGAGGGGTTGGTGAAGGTCGAGCGCAACCGCGGCGCCTTCGTCTCCGACCCGACGCCGGAGGAGGCGCTGCAAGTGTTCGCCTCGCGCCGCCTGATCGAACCGGGCATCATCGCGGCCGTGATCGAACGGGTGACGCCCGCCGACGTCAGCGCCTTCCGCTCGCACCTCGCAGCGGAAACGCGCCACAAGCAGGAGCGGGGGGCGGCCGCCCGCCGGGCCGAGATCAAGGCGTCCGGCGATTTTCACCTGATGCTCGCCGCCGTCGCCGGCAATGCGATCCTGCAGAAGTTCATGGACGAACTCGTCGCCCGCTCGTCCCTGGTGATCGCGCTCTACGGCCGCTCCGGCGCATCGAGCTGCGGCCACAACGACCATGCCGACCTGCTGGACGCCGTGGAAGCGCACGACGTGCCGCGCGCGCAGGCGCTGATGCTGCGCCACATCGGCCACATCGAGGCCGACCTCGACCTGAGGGTCAAGGCAGGCCTGACGCTGAAGGACGCGCTGGCGATCTAGGCGGCGGAAGGACGCGGTGACCAGCCGCGCCGGCCCCTTGAGGCCGAGACCCGCGAGCGTATCGCGGGTCCCGGCGCGTTTCGTTACTCGAACAGCGGGCGCTCCTGGCCGTTTTCGCGGATCCAGGTGGACAGGCCGATTTTGGCGAGGACCGAGAGGAACGGCTTGGGCGGCAGTTCCTCGACGTTGGCCATCTGCTTCACGTCCCATTCGCCGCTCGCAACCAGCATGGCGGCGGCGACCGGGGGGACGCCGGCTGTATAGGAGATGCCCTGGCTGCCGACTTCGTTATAGGCTTCCTTGTGGTCGGCGACGTTGTAGATGAAGACCTCGCGTTCCTTGCCGTCCTTGATGCCCTTGACGAAGTCGCCGATGCAGGTCTTGCCCTGGTATTCGGGGGCGAGCGAAGACGGGTCGGGCAGGCAGGCCTTGACCACCTTGAGCGGCACGACTTCGGTACCGTCCGCCAGCTTGACCGGCTGCTCGGAGAGCAGGCCGATATTCTTCAGGACGGTGAAGACGTTGATGTAGTGATCGCCGAAGCCCATCCAGAAGCGCACGTCGGCTCCGTCCATGTTCTTGGCCAGCGAATGCACCTCGTCATGGCCGCAGAGATAGGCGCGGCGTGTGCCGACGACCGGCAGGTCGTAGTCCTTGCCGATCTCGAACATCTTGTTGACGTTCCACTCGCCGCCCTGCCACGAGTAGACGACGCCGGTGAACTCGCGGAAATTGATTTCCGGATCGAAGTTGGTGGCGAAGTACTTGCCGTGGCTGCCGGCATTGATGTCGACGATGTCGACGTCGGTGACCTTGTCGAGATATTCGTCCCTGGCGAGACGCGCATATGCGTTGACGACTCCCGGGTCGAAGCCGGCGCCGAGGATTGCGGTGATGCCCTTCTCCTTGCATTCGTCGGCACGCTTCCACTCGTAGTTCCCGTACCACGGCGGCGTCTCGCAGATCTTGTTCGGGTCCTCGTGGATGGCGGTGTCGATATAGGCGACGCCGGTATCCATGCAGGCGCGCAGCACCGACATGTTGAGGAAGGCGGTGCCGACGTTGATGACGATCTGGCTGCCGGTCTTTTCGATCAGCGCCTTGGTGGCCTCAATGTCGAGGGCGTCGAGCGCATGGGCTTCGAGCACGCCTTCCTGTTTCATCGCCTTCTTCTCGTGAACCGAGGCGATGATGGCATCGCACTTCGCCTTGGTGCGCGAGGCGATATGGATGTCGCCGAGCACGTCGTTGTTCTGGGCGCATTTATGCGCGACAACCTGCGCGACGCCGCCGGCGCCGACGATGAGTACGTTCTTCTTCATTTGGGGACCAACTCCTTGCGTCCAATCGTCAGAAAGTCTTCCTGAGGGTTTCAGGAAAGGCTCTGTTCGTAGTCCGCGTAATCGAACTCGCGGACCGTCCTGAGGCTGCCATCCAGTTCACGGATGGCGATTGCCGGCATTTTCACGCCGTTAAACCAGTTTTTCTTGACCATCGTGTAGCCGGCTGCGTCCTGGATCGAGATCCGGTCGCCGACGTTCAGCTCGTTCGGAAAATCGAACTCGCCGAAGATATCGCCGGCCAGGCAGGACTTGCCGCAGACCATGTAACGATGCGGTCCCTGGTTGGGATGAACCTTCGCGTTTTCACGGTAGATCAGGAGATCCAGCATGTGCGCTTCTATGGACGAATCCACCACGACAAGGTCCTTGCCGTTGTAAAGCTTGTCGAGCACGGTGACTTCCAGCGTGGTCGATCGGGTGATCGAAGCCTCGCCGGGCTCCAGATAGACCTGGACGCCATACTCGCCGGCAAAGCGCTTCAGCCGCTCGGCGAACTTCTCCAGCGGGTAGTTGTCGCCGGTGAAATGGATACCGCCGCCGAGGCTGACCCATTCGGCCTTCTTCAGGAGCGGCGCGAACCTCTCCTCGATCGTGCCCAGCATGCGATCGAACAGGGCGAAGTCGCCGTTCTCGCAGTTGTTGTGGATCATGAAGCCGGAGACGCGGTCCATGACGCGCTCCACCTTGGCCACGTCCCATTCGCCGAGCCGGGAGAAGGGCCGGGCCGGATCGGCAAGGTCGAAGGTGGAGGAGCTTACCTGCGGATTGAGGCGCAGGCCGCGGACGATGCCGGAAGCCTTGCGGGAGAACCGCTCGAGCTGGCCGATGGAATTGAAGATGATCTTGTCGGCGTGGGAGACGACCTCGTCGATTTCATAGTCGGCATAGGCGACCGAATAGGCATGCGTTTCCTTGCCGAAACGCTCATGGCCGAGGCGGACCTCATTCAGCGACGACGACGTCGTGCCGTCCATGTAGTCGCGCATGAAATCGAAGACGGACCACGTTGCGAAGCACTTCAGCGCCAGCAGCGCCTTGGCGCCGGAGAGTTCGCGCAACGTGGCGATCTTCTCCATGTTGCGGAGCAGGCTGGACTTGTCGATCAGATAGTAGGGCGTCTCAATCATGCGGGTCGGGTCTTTCGTGGCGTGAAAAGGCGCGTCCTGCCCGCCGGCAGGCGCAGGCGGTGTCAGACTTCGGGCCCATCGTCATTTCCGTGGTGCGAACGGCCGTTGCGGTCGTCGTGTCAGGGAACTGTCATCATCATTCCGGAAGGCTGCCTCCCCAAAGGGGCGGCATTGTCGTCTCTCGGCATCTGCCAGGTTGGCGAACGGTCTGTCCCGACCGTCTACAGGGCAAATGTGACGGTCGGGCTACAATCGCGCGCCAAGGCGCGACAACTCCTGACCGGTTTGAGAGAGCAAAGACAGCATGGCGCCTATCTAGCTTCATGGTCAGGGAAGTCAAGGCAGGCGGGCTGCTTATGGGCTGCCGGGCGGACGCGATCCGGCCTTGCGAAATCGCAGCGGAATGTTATCTGACGATCGAGATGCAGATCCCGCTTGTGTGCGGTCTGCCAAGATCGACAGGTACGCCCCCGGAGCGTCGCCCTTGCCCAGAAAAGCCCTGCCGAGAAAACCCCTTTCTGGAAAATCCCTGGCCGGAAAACCCGTGTCCGGAAAGGGGGCTGCCGGAAAGCCACCGTCCGGAAGGCCCGGACCGGGCAAGGCCGACCGGGTGACGCTGCAGCGGGCATTCTCCAAGCTCGGCATCTGCTCGCGAAAGCAGGCGGAGGCCTTCATTCTGGACGGGCGGGTGCGGGTCAACGAGAAGGTGACCACCGCCGTCGATACCTGGGTCGACATGAAATCCGACCGGATCGAGCTCGACGGCAAGCCGCTGACGGCGCGTGAAAAGGTTTATCTCGCGTTGAACAAGCCGCGCGGCCTCGTCACCACGCGGGACGACCCGGAAGGTCGCGATACCGTCTTCGATTGCCTGGAAGGGCTCGACCTGCCCTTCGTCGCCCCTATCGGCCGGCTGGACAAGGCCAGTGAGGGGTTGCTGCTGTTCACCAACGACACACAGATGGCGCAGCGCCTGCTCGATCCCGACAAGGACGTCCGGAAGATCTATCATGTCCAGGTGTCCGGTGTACCGGGCGAGGCGGAGCTTGCACGGATGAGGGCCGGGATCGTCGCGGACGATCAACTGCTGACGGCGGCGGCCGTGCGCCTGCTGCGATCGGGCGAGAAGAACGCCTGGCTCGAGGTGCAGCTCACCGAGGGCAAGAACCGGCAGATCCGGCGCATGCTCGAAGCGCTCGGGATGGAGTGCCTGCGGCTTGTCCGGGTTTCCATCGGTGACATTCCTCTCGGCGATCTTGCCAAGGGTGCGACACGTCTCTTAAGCGACGACGAGGTCCGGTCGCTGCGGGAGAGCACCGGGCTTCGGCCGGATGCCAGGGCGGGCGAAAAGCGTCCGGTCAAGGGGCGCAAGGCGGGCTGACGGCTGGTCCCGTCAGCCCTCGATGCCGTGCACGGCCAGCAGGCTCTTCATCCGCAGCGTCGCCAGGTCTGGCCGGTCCAGCACACGGGCGCGGTCGGCAAGGCGGAAAATGTCGGCATAGTGGACGACGCCGCGGGCCGACTGCAGGCCGGCCGGCATGGTGAAATGGGACTGGTGGCCATTGAGCCAGGCGAGGAAGACGACGCCGGCCTTGTAATACGGCGTCGGCGCCTCGAAGATCTTGCGCGACAGCGGCACGGTCGGCTCGATCACCGCGCGAAAGGTGGCGACATCGCCGGACGCGAGCGAGGAAAGCGCCTTCGAAGCCTGCGGCGCGACGGCATCGAAGATGCCGAGCAGGGCGTGGCTGTATCTCTGCCCATCGCCCTCGATCAGTTCGGCATAGTTGAAGTCGTCGCCGGTGAAGCAGAGCACGCCCTCCGGCAGCCGGTCGCGCAACGCCACTTCGCAGGCATTGTCGAGCAGCGAGATCTTGATGCCTTCGACCTTGTCGCGATTCTCCGCGATGATTGACAACACGGTCGAGAGCGCGCGTTCGAAGTCGTCGCTGCCCCAGTAGCCCTTCAACTGCGGATCGAACATGTCGCCGAGCCAGTGCAGCACGACCTTGTCCTTCGCCTGGCCCAGGAGGTGGCCATAGACCTTGCGGTAGTCGTCGGGCGAACGGGCGACCCGCGCCAGCGCCCGGCTCGCCATCAAGATGGCGCGGCCGCCATGCTTCTCGACGAGGCCGATCTGTTCCTCGTAGGCAGCGATGACGTCGTCGAGCGTCTTTGCGTCGCCAGGCGAGAGCTGGTCGGTTCCCGCCCCGCAGGCGAGGTCGGCACCCGGCACGGTGCGCGCCTCCGCCAGCGAGCGACGGATCAGTTCCTGCGCGCCGGCCCAGTCGAGCCCCATCCCGCGCTGTGCGGTATCCATCGCCTCGGCGATGCGAAAGCCCAGCGACCAGAGATGATGCCTGAAGGCGAGTGTCTCTTCCCAGTCGACCGCCGGCGCGTCCCAGGGACGCGTGTCCTTGAGGGGATCGGACACGACGTGGGCTGCGGCATAGGCGATGCGGTTGAAGACGGGCGGAGCCGCCGGCCTTTCGGTCGGCGTGCCCGAAAGCACATAGCGCTCGATCGTGCCGTCCGCCTTCGGCAGCTGGACTGTCGACATGGGAACCTCCTCCACGGTTTGGAGGGGTGATAATTTAGATCGATCCAAATTGCAAGGGCCGGAATGAAGGCGAGCCGTAGCTGGCCCGTCGGACGGAGCGAGGCGGCCGGCGCTGGATGGCCGGATGCGAGGTCGGGGGTCCTTCTATTCGCCGCACCTCCCCCTTTCTGGACGTCATCCTCGGGCTTGTCCCGAGGATCTGATGATCTCGATAAAAGCGTTTTATTTCATTAATTTATGGAGCGCGTGATGATCCAGAATCAGATCCTCGGGACAAGCCCGAGGATGACGACGTGGGGGTGGGGCATCGGCTGGACGTGTTGCGCAGTGCCACGACGTGGAGCGAGGCGGCGTGCGGCGGATGCTTTCCCCTTTCGTCGAGTCACCGCAAATGATGCTTGACTATTTTGGAACGTTCCAATAGATCTCCAATCCGAAAGCGGACGCAAGAGGGCCGCCTGGGAGGATGTGCGTGACCAAGAGCAGAGTGACAGTCGTCGACATTGCGCACGCCGCCGGCGTGTCGAAGTCGACCGTGTCGCTCGTGCTGCAGGCGAGCCCGCTGGTCAACGAGCAGACCCGCGCCAAGGTCAATGCCGCTATCCGCGAGCTCGGCTACGTCTATAATCGCGGCGCGGCGAACCTGCGCCAGACGGCGTCTTCGAAGATCGTCGGCATCGTCGTCAACGACCTCACCAATTCCTTCTTCGCTGAGCTTGCCGTCGGCATGGACATGGTCATGCAGTCGGCGGGCTTCGTGCAGTTCCTCGCCAATACCGGCGAGAGCATCGACCGCCAGCGAGAGGTGATCGCCTCGATGCGCGAGCACGGCATTTCCGGCCTGATCATCTCGCCGGCGCGCGGCACCGAGGCTGCGGACTTCAAGCCGCTGACGGCGAGCGGCGTGCCCGTCGTCGTCGTCGTGCGCAACGTCGCCGGCGCCAAGGTGTCCTCGCTCCTGTCCGACAACCGCGCCGGTGCGCGGGCGGCGACGGAGCACCTGATCTCGCTCGGCCACCGCCGCATCGCCTTTCTCGGCGGCTTTGCCGATACCGCCGTCTCCGGCGAACGCATGCAGGGCTATCGTGAGGCGCTTTCGGCGGCCGGGCTCGACGCGGATGCGTCCCTCGTCGTCAATTCCGCGCCGTCGCGCGCCGGCGGCGTGGCCGCGATCGAGCGTGCCATGCTGATTTCCGAGCGGCCGACCGCCGCGCTTTGCTTCAACGATGCCGTCGCCTTCGGCGTCTGCGATGGCCTGCGCGCCCGCGGGCTCGAGCCCGGCCGCGATTTCGGCGTCGTCGGCTTCGACGACGTGATCGAGGCGCAGACGGCGGTGCCGGCGCTGACGACGGTGTCCGTCGATCCGCAAGGGATGGGGCGGCGGGCAGCGCAGATGCTGCTGAAACAGATCAATTCCGGCCGGGTGGAGGCCGAGGCGACGATCGCTTCGGTTCGGCTGGTGGTGCGCCAGAGTTGCGGCGCGAAGACGAAGACTTGGGATGGAGGGAAGACATGGGATGGAGGAACCTCGCATGACACAGCCCCGGGCGACACAGGCTCAGACACGGTGGGGACTGATCGGCGCCAGCACGATCGCGCGTGAGTGGGTTATCGGAGCGATCCGCGCCACCGGCGGCGAGGTCGTTTCCGTCATGAGCACCAGCGCGGAGCGCGGTCGCGGCTATGCCGCCGAGCAGGGCATTGCGAAATCGGTCACGAGCCTGGAGGGCCTGCTCGGCGACGATGAGATCGATGCCGTCTACATCTCCACCACCAACGAGTTGCACCGCGATCAGGCGATCGCCGCGGCCCGCGCCGGCAAGCATGTCCTCTGCGAGAAGCCGCTGGCCACTTCGCTGGAAGACGCGCGCGCCATGGTCAAGGCCGCGAGGGATTCGGGCGTGGTCCTTGCGACGAACCATCACCTGCGTAACGCCGCCACCCATCGCGCCATGCGCGACGCGATCGCGGCGGGCCGCATCGGCCGGCCGCTCGCCGCCCGGGTTTTCCACGCCGTCTACCTGCCGCCGCACCTGCAGGGCTGGCGCCTCGACAGGCCGGAGGCCGGCGGTGGCGTCATCCTCGACATCACGGTGCACGATACCGACACGCTGCGCTTCGTGCTCGGCGACGATCCGGTCGAAGCCGTCGCCTTCAGCCAGCAAAGCGGCATGGCGAAGGCCGGGCTCGAGGATGCGGTGATGGGCGTGCTGCGGTTTCGCTCCGGCGTCATCGCCCAGTTCCACGACGGTTTCACCACGAAGTTCGCCGAGACGGGGCTGGAGGTGCATGGCAGCGAGGGATCGCTGATCGGCCGCAACGTCATGACCCAGAAGGCCGTGGGCACGGTGACGCTGCGCGACGCGGACGGCGAACGCGACCTGCCGCTCGACCATCGCAATCTCTACGAGACCGGCCTTGCCGCCTTCCATGCCGCGATCGCCGGCAAGGGCCAGCCGTCCGCCACCGGTGAGGACGGCGTCTGGTCGCTGGCCGCAGGGCTCGCGGTCGTCCAGGCCGCGCAGAGCGGCACAGCCGTCAAGATCGAACCGGGGCTATGAGGATGCGGCCCATGATCCAGACGACGTTGTCGCGTTCCCGCAAAATCGGTGCCTGCAGACCCCCTCATCCGCCCTTCGGGCACCTTCTCCCCGGCGGGGAGAAGACGGAAACACTGTCGACCAATCAAGTAAGACCTCGAGTAGCATCATGAGCAAGCACATTTCGCCAGCGCAAGCGGCAAGCCTCATCCCGGACGGCGCGGTCGTCTCGGTTTCCTCTTCGTCCGGCCTCGGCTGCCCGGACCTGATGCTGAAGGCGATCGGCGAGCGGTTCGAGGCGACCGGCCACCCGAAGGACATCACCACGCTGCACCCGATCGCCGCCGGCGATATGAGCGGCATCAGGGGCGTGGACCATATTGCCCGGAAGGGGCTGCTGGCACGGATCATCGGCGGTTCCTATCCGTCCGGACCTTCGACGGCGGAGCCGCCGCTGATCTGGCAGATGGTCACCGGCAACGAGATCCCCGCCTACAACATCCCCTCCGGCATCCTGTTCGACATGCACCGCGAGGCGGCAGCCAAGCGGCCGGGCGTGCTCACCAAGGTCGGCCTCGATACCTTCGTCGATCCGTCCCGCCAGGGCTGCGCGATGAACGACAAGGCAGCCGACCAGCCTGTGGTGAAGAAGGTCGAGTTCGAGGGCGAGGAATGGCTCTATTTTCCGGCGATCGTGCCGCAGGTGGCGATCATCCGCGCCACGACGGCCGACGAGCGCGGCAACCTCACCTATGAGCACGAGGGCGCCACGCTCGGCGGCCTCGACCAGGCGCTCGCCGCCCGCAACAATGGCGGCATCGTCATCGCCCAGGTCAAACGCATCACCAAGGAAGGCGCGCTGCGGCCACACGACGTGCGCGTGCCGGGCATGCTGGTGGACTATATCGTCGTCGATCCCGACCAGAAGCAGACGACGCAGACGCCCTACGATCCTGCCATTTCCGGCGAGATCATGCGTCCGCTGGAGAGTTTCCGCGTGCCGGAATTCAACATCCAGAAGGTGATCGCCCGCCGCGTCGCGCAGGAACTGGAAGCCGGAAGCTGCGTCAACCTCGGCTTCGGCATCTCCGCCAACGTGCCGCGCATCCTGCTGGAGGAGGGCCTGCACGGCGACGTCACCTGGGTGATCGAACAGGGGGCGGTCGGCGGCGTGCCGCTGCTCGATTTTGCCTTCGGCTGTGCCTCGAACGCCGATGCCTACATGCCCTCGCCCTACCAGTTCACCTATTTCCAGGGCGGCGGCTTCGACGCCTCGCTGCTGTCCTTCCTCGAGATCGGCCGCGACGGCTCGGTCAACGTCTCCAAGCTCTCCTTCCGCCCGCATGTCACGGCGGGTGCCGGCGGCTTCGTCGACATCACCGCGCGGGCGAAAAAGATCGTCTTTTCCGGCATGTTCAACGCCGGCGCTAAACTCGGGGTCGAGGGCGGGAAGCTCGTGATCGAGAAGGAAGGCAAGCTGAAGAAGCTGGTCAACGAAGTCGAGCACGTGACCTTCTCCGGCCGCCGCGCCATCGAGCAGGGGCAGGACATCACCTATGTCACTGAGCGCTGCGTGATGACGCTGACGCCTGATGGCATCGTGCTCACGGAGATCGCTCCGGGCGTCGACCTGCAGGCGCATGTCCTCGATCAGTCGGAGTTTCCGCTGATCGTCTCCGAAAACCTGAAGGTGATGGATGGCGCGCTCTTTGCCGATGCGCCGCTCGGCCTGACGCTGCCGCGCAAGGCACAGCGCACGCTGGGAGCGGGCCATGTCTGAGCCGCGCATCAGGATCGCCGTCGAGGGCGCCGTGGCCACCATCACCGTGGCAAGGCCGGAGAAGCTGAACGCCTTCGATATCGGCATGCTGAAGGAACTGTCGGACGCTTGTGACACCGTCGAGGCGAACGCCGCCGTTCGCGTTGCGATCCTGACCGGCGAAGGCAAGGCCTTTTCCGCCGGCGGCGACATCAAGGCCTGGGGCGGCATGGAGCCGAACGAATTCGGCCATGCTTGGGTGCGCTTCGGCCACCGCGTGTTCGAGCGGCTGGCGACGCTGCGGATGCCGTTGATCGCCGCCGTCAACGGCCACGCGCTGGGCGGAGGGCTGGAGCTTGCCGCGGCCGCCGATATCCGCATCGCCGAAACCCAGGTGAAGATCGGCCTGCCGGAAGCCGGCCTCGGCATGGTGCCCGGCTGGTCGGGCACGCAGCGGCTGGTGAAACGCTTCGGTGCGCAGGCCGTGCGCCGGATGCTGCTCGGCGGCGAGGTTCTGACAGCCGCGGAAGCTGCGGGACTGGGCATCGTCGACAAGGTCGTGGAGACCGGGCGATCCGTCGAGGCGGCGAAGGAATACGCGGCGCGTATCGCGACACGTGGACCGGCGGCGACCGAAGTCTCGAAACTGATGATCGCCGTTGCCAACGGCGAGGACAACGGCAGCGCAGTGGAAGCCCTCGGCTCGATCCTCGTCGCCAAGACCGGGGACCTGAAGGAAGGCGTTGCCGCCTTTACCGGCAAGCGCCCGGCGGAATTCAAGGGAGAATGGTGATGACTGCTATCGTGAAGCCGAAGGCGCTCGAAAACCACAAGGTGCGCGACTTCCGCATGCTGATCGACGGGGCATGGGTGGAGACCGACGGCGGCGGGACGCTGGAGCGCGTCGCGCCCGGCCATGGCGTCACCGTCAGTCGCTATCAGGCCGGTACGCGGCAGGATGCCGAGCGCGCCATCGCCGCCGCCCGCCGCAGCTTCGACGACGGCTTCTGGCCGCGCATGACCGGGGCCGAGCGCTCCAACATCCTCCTCAAGGCGGCCGACCTGATCGCCGCCCGCGCCGAGGAACTCGCCTTCCTCGATGCGATCGAGAGCGGCAAGCCGATCAGCCAGGCGAAGGGCGAACTCGGCGGCGCCGTCGATATCTGGCGCTATGCGGCGGCGCTCGCCCGCGACCTGCACGGCGAGAGCTACAACACGCTCGGCGACGGCACGCTCGGCGTCGTGCTGCGCGAGGCGATCGGCGTCGTCTCGATCATCACGCCGTGGAACTTCCCCTTCCTGATCGTCAGCCAGAAGCTTCCCTTCGCGCTGGCCGCCGGCTGCACGACGGTGGTCAAGCCGTCGGAACTGACGTCCGGCTCGACGCTGGTGCTCGGCGAAATCCTCCAGGAGGCCGGTGTTCCGGCAGGCGTCGTCAACATCATCACCGGCACCGGGCCCGAGGTCGGCGCGCCGATGACGACGCATCCCGACGTCGACATGGTTTCGTTCACCGGCTCCACCGGCGTCGGGCGGCTGACCATGGCGAACGCGGCGCAGACGCTGAAAAAGGTCTCGCTCGAGCTTGGCGGCAAGAACCCGCAGATCGTCTTCCCGGACGCCAATCTGGACGACTTCATCGATGCGGCGGTGTTCGGCGCCTATTTCAACGCCGGCGAATGCTGCAATGCAGGCTCCCGCCTCATCCTGCATCGCGACATCGCCGACGAGGTCACCGGCCGCATCGCCGAACTCTCGGGGAAGGTCCGGGTCGGCGATCCGCTCGATCCGACCACGCAGGTCGGCGCGATCATCACGCCGCAGCATCTGGAGAAGATCGCCGGCTACGTTTCGGGAGCGCAGCAGGCGGGCGCTGGCGTAGCACTCGGCGGCGAGCCGCTCGATCTCGGCCTCGGCCAGTTCATGGCGCCGACCATCCTCTCTGGCGTTAAGCCCGACATGGCGGTCGCGCGCGAGGAGGTGTTCGGCCCCGTGCTTTCCGTTCTCACCTTCGAGACGACCGAGGAGGCGATCCGGATCGCCAACGCCACCGACTACGGCCTCTCCGCCGGCGTCTGGAGCCGCGATTTCGACAGCTGCCTTACGATCGGCCGCCGCGTCCGCGCCGGTACGGTCTGGATGAACACCTTCATGGATGGCGCTTCCGAACTGCCCTTCGGCGGATATCGCCAGTCGGGTCTGGGACGCGAACTGGGTCGCCATGCGGTGGAAGACTATACCGAGACGAAGACGCTCAACATGCACATCGGCGCGCGCACCAACTGGTGGATGCCGCGATGAGCGAAAGGCGGAGTGTTAATCGATTTAAGCAATGCCGAAGTGGCGCTTGACGCGCGCGCGACAGTCACATCTTAATTGGGAGAGCGGCGAGGAGGCCGCACAACAGACAAACTGCAGACACGGATTGGGATACACCCTGAGGCGGAAGGGCTTCCGCCATACAACTTGCTAGCTGGGAGGAAAACGATGCGCAAGTTTCTGACGACGACTGCAATGTCACTGACACTGATGGCGGGTGCGGCGCAGGCCGCGGAAAACGTGGAAGTGCTTCACTGGTGGACTTCCGGCGGCGAGGCTGCCGCGCTCGACGTCCTGAAGAAGGACCTCGAATCCAAGGGGATCAGCTGGACCGACATGCCGGTCGCAGGCGGCGGCGGCACCGAGGCCATGACCGTGCTGCGCGCCCGCGTCACCGCCGGCAACGCGCCGACGGCCGTGCAGATGCTCGGCTTCGACATTCTCGACTGGGCCAAGGAAGGCGCGCTCGGCAATCTTGACGAGATCGCTGCCAAGGAAGGTTGGGACAAGGTGGTCCCCGGTGCCCTGCAGCAGTTCTCCAAGTATGACGGCCACTGGATCGCCGCCCCGGTCAACGTTCACTCCACCAACTGGATGTGGATCAACAAGGCAGCCCTCGACAAGGCGGGCGGCAAGGAGCCGGCCAACTGGGACGAACTCATCGTGCTGCTCGATAACTTCAAGGAGCAGGGCATCACGCCCGTCGCCCATGGCGGCCAGCCCTGGCAGGACGCGACCATCTTCGACGCGGTCGTGCTCTCGCTCGGCAATGATTTCTATAAGAAAGCCTTCATCGACCTCGATCCCGAAACGCTCGGCAGCCCGCAGATGAAGGAAGCCTTTGACCGCATGACGAAGCTGCGCTCCTACGTGGACGACAACTTCTCCGGCCGCGACTGGAACCTGGCGTCTGCCATGGTCATCGAGGACAAGGCAGGCCTGCAGTTCATGGGTGACTGGGCCAAGGGCGAGTTCCTGAAGGCCGGCAAGAAGCCGGGCGCGGATTTCGTCTGCATGCGCTTCCCCGGCACGCAGGGGTCGGTAACCTTCAACTCCGACCAGTTCGCCATGTTCAAGGTGGCCGACGACAAGGTCCCGGCACAGCTCGCCATGGCCTCGGCGATTGAAAGCCCGACCTTCCAGTCGGCCTTCAACGTGGTCAAGGGCTCGGCCCCCGCCCGCACCGACGTTCCTGACACCGACTTCGACGATTGCGGCAAGAAGGCCATCAAGGATCTGGCCGATGCCAACACCAGCGGCACGCTCTACGGCTCCATGGCCCACGGCCACGCCAATCCGGCCTCGGTGAAGAACGCGATCTACGACGTCGTCACGCGCCAGTTCAACGGCGAGCTTTCCTCCGAGGAAGCCGTCACCGAACTGGTCGCCGCCGTCGAGGGTGCGAAGTAGGCGGCCTAGTGCCGGATTGCCCCTCACCCTGACCCTCTCCCTGCAAGCGGGGAGAGGGGACGCAGACGCCGCAACCAGTGTCCTTCTCCCTGCCTGCGGGGAGAAGGTGCCGGCAGGCGGATGAGGGGCAGAGGCGCCCTGCAACATCCGCTTCTGGCAGTCTGCTCGCATCTGTATTTCACGCTAACGGTGGTAACGCCCATGGACAGCCGCTCGCGCCTGCAGGAGCTTCTTCCCAAGCTCGTGCTCGCCCCCAGCTTTCTTATCGTGCTCGTCTTCGTATACGGCTTCATCGCCTATACGGCGCTTCTGTCGCTGACGGACAGCAGGATGCTGCCTTCCTTCAACTTCGTCGGGCTGTCGAACTACGTGAAGCTCTGGGCGCTGCCGCATTGGTGGCGGGCGATCTCGAATCTCGCGATCTTTGCCTCGCTCTACATCGTCATCTGCAGCGTGCTCGGCCTCGGGCTGGCGATCCTGCTCGACCAGCGAATCCGCATCGAGGGCCTGTTGCGGCCGATCTATCTCTATCCGATGGCGCTGTCCTTCATCGTCACGGGGACCGCCTGGAAATGGTTCCTCGATCCGGGTATCGGGCTTGAGAACACCATGCACCTGTGGGGCTGGGAGAGCTTCTCGTTCAACTGGATCAAGGACCGCAACTACGCCATCTACTGCGTCGTTATCGCCGCCGTCTGGCAGTCGTCCGGCTTCGTCATGGCGATGTTCCTCGCCGGCCTGCGCGGCGTCGACAACGAGATCATCAAGGCAGCACAGATCGACGGCGCCTCGACCATGACCGTCTACCGCCGCATCATCATCCCGCTGATGCGCCCGATCTTCCTTTCGGCCTTCGTCGTCCTCGCGCATCTTGCGATCAAGGCCTACGACCTGGTCATCGCGCTCACCGGCGGCGGCCCCGGACAGGCGACCGAACTGCCGGCGACCTTCATGTATTCCTACACGTTTACCCGCAACCAGATGGGCATCGGCGCGTCGTCTGCGATCATCATGCTGATCATGATCTTCTCGATCATCGTCCCTTATCTCTATTCCGAAATCCGTGGAGGCAAGGGCCGATGAGCGCTGCAAGCTCCGACAACGTCATCAGCCACGACCGGCTCACGCGCGCCCTCATCTATACGGCGCTGATCATCTTCGCGTTCTACTACCTGCTGCCGCTCTATGTGATGCTGGTCAACTCGTTCAAGCCGCTGGAGGAGATCCGCCAGGGCGGCATGCTGAACCTGCCGCAGGTCTGGACGATCGAGCCCTGGCTGTCGGCCTGGTCGACGGCACAGATCGGCGTGCAGCCGACCGGCCTTCGTCCGTTCTTCATCAACTCGATCCTGATGGTCGTGCCGGCCGTCGCCATCTCCACCATCATCGGCGCGCTGAACGGTTATGTGCTGACGAAATGGCCGTTCCGTGGTTCGAACATCTTCTTCGGATTGCTGCTGCTCTCCTGCTTCATCCCGTTCCAGATCGTGCTGATCCCGATGGCGCGCATGCTCGGCATCTTCGGGATCGCCGGTTCGATCTGGGGGCTGATCATGGTGCACGTGATCTACGGCATCGGCTTCACCACGCTCTATTTCCGCAACTACTACGAAAACTTCCCGACCGAACTGGTGCGCGCCGCACAGATCGACGGCGCGAGCTTCTTCCAGATCTTCCGCCGCATCCTCTTGCCGTCCTCCGGGCCGATCATCGTCGTCTCCGTCATCTGGCAGTTCACCAACATCTGGAACGACTTCCTGTTCGGCGCCTCCTTCTCCGGCCCCTATTCCACGCCGATGACGGTGGCGCTGAACAACCTCGTCTCCTCGTCAACCGGCGTGAAGGAATACAACGTCCACTTCGCGGGCGCGATCCTCGCAGCCCTTCCCACCCTCATCGTCTACATCGTCTCCGGCCGCTACTTCGTCCGCGGCCTGATGTCCGGCGCCGTGAAAGGATGACCAGCATGTCGTTTCTCAAGATCAGCAATCTTCGCAAGTCCTACGGCGCGCTGGAAATCCTCAAGGACATCAACCTGGAGATCGAGCAGGGCGGCTTCCTCGTGCTCGTCGGCCCGTCGGGCTGCGGCAAGTCCACGCTTCTGAACACGATCGCGGGGCTCGAGCCGATCACTTCCGGCGACATCGCCATCGACGGCCGCTCGGTCGCCGGCCTGCACCCCTCCAAGCGCGACATCGCCATGGTGTTCCAGTCCTACGCGCTCTACCCGAACATGACGGTCGCCGGGAACATCGCCTTCGGCATGGAGATCCGCGGCGTGCCCAAGGACCAGCGCGACAAGGCGATCAAGCAGGTCGCAGACATGCTGCAGATCGGCCACCTGCTCGATCGCAAGCCCGGCCAGCTTTCCGGCGGCCAGCGCCAGCGTGTCGCCATGGGCCGGGCGCTGGTGCGCGATCCGAAGCTCTTCCTGTTCGACGAGCCGCTGTCGAACCTCGACGCCAAGCTGCGCGTCGACATGCGCACCGAGATCAAGCGCCTGCACCAGCGCATGAAGACGACGATCGTCTACGTCACCCACGACCAGATCGAGGCGATGACGCTGGCGACCAAGATCGCCGTGCTGAAGGACGGCATGCTGCAGCAGTTCGGGACTCCCGCCGAGATCTATAACAATCCGGCGAACATCTTCGTCGCCGACTTCATGGGGTCGCCGGCGATGAACCTTTTGAAGGCGAAGGTCGAAGGCGACGGCAGCGCGCTTGCCGTGTCGCTCGCCCGCCCCGAGGCCGAGCCGCTCAGGCTTGTCGTTGACCACGCACCGTCCGGGCTCGGCGCCTATCGCGGCAAAGAGGTGATCTTCGGCATCCGCCCGGAGGCGCTGACCGATCCCGAGGGCGCCGACCACAACGCCCGCACGATTGCGCAAGGCGATTGCTTGATCGAGGTGGTCGAGCCCGCCGGTGCCGACACCTTCGCGGTCACCCATCTCGGCGGCAAGGAGATCGTCGCCCGCCTGCGCGCCGACGCGCGCATCTCCGCTGGGCAGAAGGCACGGCTCGCCTTCAATCTCGACAAAGCGGTGTTCTTCGACCCCGACAGCCAGCGCCGCATCGCCTGAGAAGAAGCCATGACCTCGCAGCCCGACATCGTCATCATCGGCTCCGGCATCGGCGGGGCAACGGTTGCGGCCGGCCTTGCGCCGAGCGGCGCCAGCATTCTCATCCTCGAGGCCGGCGGCCACATCGAGGACCGGCCGGAGAACCGCGACCAGCGCGCGATCTTCCAGCGCGGCCACTTCCGCCCGAAGGAGACCTGGTACGAGGCCGGCGGCGAGGGCTTCAATCCCGGCAACTACTACAATGTCGGCGGCAATTCGAAGTTCTATGGCGCAGTTCTCGTGCGCTACCGCCGCGAAGATTTCCTGGAGATGCGCCACCGCGAGGGCGTCTCGCCGGCATGGCCCTATCCTTACGAGGAGCTGGAGCCCTGGTACTCGGCGGCCGAAAGGCTCTACCAGGTCCATGGAAGCCTGGGGGAGGACCCGACGGAGCCGTTCCACTCGGCGCCGTATCCCTTTCCGCCCGTACCGGACGAGCCGCCCATCGCGCAGGTCAAGAAGCGGCTGAAGGCCGGGGGCATGCACCCATACGCGCTTCCGCTCGGCGTCGATATCGAGCGTTGGCTGAAGAAGGCGAAGACACCGTGGGACGCCCATCCGAACGCCGACGACGGCAAGATGGACGCCGAGACGACCGCACTTGCCGAGGCCCTGAAATATCCGAACGTCCGGCTGCAGACCGGCAGCCGCGTGACGCGCCTCTACACCGCGCCGCATGGCCGCTCGATCACGACCATCCGCTACATCAGGGATGGCGATGAGCACAGCGTCTCGCCAAAGCTGGTGATCTTGGCAGCCGGCGCGGTGCAGTCCGCGGCGCTGCTGCTGCGTTCGGCCAGCGAGGCCAACCCGCGCGGGCTTGCCAATTCGTCCGATCAGGTCGGCCGCAACTTCATGAACCACAATTCGAGCGCGGTGATCGCGCTCTCGCCGTCCTATCGCAACACCTCGGTCTACCAGAAGTCCTTCGGCTTCAACGATTTCTATCTCTCCGACGGCGCCGGCGGAGCGCCGCTCGGCAATGTCCAGCTGCTTGGCCGCGTTTCGGGGAAGATCCTCAAGGCCAACATGCCCTCGGTGCCGGAATGGCTGCTGGAGCGGGTCTCGCGACATGCGATCGATTTCTACGCCATGAGTGAGGACCTGCCGCACCCCGAAAGTCGGATCACGGTGGACGGCGACAGGATCGTGCTGAAATGGACCCGCACCAACTGGGACGCCCATCTGGAACTGGTGGCGAGGCTGAAGGCGGTACTGAAGAAGGCCGGATTTCCGATCGTCCTGTCGCGCGCCTTCGACAAGCGCACGCCCTCGCACCAGTGCGGAACGGTGCGGATCGGCAACGACCCGGCAACCTCGCCGCTTGACGTCTACTGCCGCTCGTTCGACCATCCGAACCTGTTCGTCGTCGATGCCTCGTTCCTGCCGACTTCGGCTGCGGTCAACCCGGCGCTGACAGTCGCAGCCCAAGCGCTGCGGGTGGCCGACCACATCCGATCAAGGGAGCTCGTGGCGTAATGACATCCTTTCGCTCGCCCCGCCATCGGAAGCCTCGCCCTCTGGCCATCGTCACCGGGGGGCGCCGCGGCATCGGGTTCGGCATTGCCCGGGCGCTCGCGGCTGATGGCTTCGACATTGCCATCACCGGCATCGGCGCCTCGGACGAGGGCACCGACACGGTGCTCGCCGAACTCGGCAAGGCCGGAGCGAAAGCGGTCTATTTCCAGGCCGATCTCGCGGCGGTGGAGGTCCACAGGGATACGGTGGAGGCGATTGTCGATGCTTTCGGCCGCATCGATTGCCTGGTCAACAACGCCGGTATCGCCTCGGTGGTGCGGGGCGACTTTCTCGATCTGGAGCCTGAGAATTTCGACGCGATCGTCGCCACCAACCTGCGCGGCACGGTGTTCTTCACGCAGGCCGTACTGCACGCGATGCTTGCGGTACCGGCCACCCATCCGCGGTCGATCGTCAACATCACGTCCGTTTCGGCCTCGCTGTCGTCGCCCGAGCGGCTGGACTACTGCATGACGAAGGCGGGGCTCGCCGCGTTCAGCCAGGGGCTGGCGCTGCGGCTGGCCGATACCGGCATTTCCGTGTTCGAGGTCCGTCCCGGCATCATCCGCTCCGAGATGACCGCCGGCGTCTCTTCGAAATACGACGTCCTGATCGCAGGCGGACTGGTGCCGATGAAGCGCTGGGGCGAGCCGGACGACATCGGCGCCGCCGTCGCAGCCCTTGCCTCCGGCCGCTTCGCCTTCGCCACCGGATCGGTGCTCGACCTCGATGGAGGGCTTTCGATCGGGCGGCTGTGAGTTTTCCGCCGCTCCGTTGGGGGGAGGGGATGGCGAGTGTCGGCGCTTGAGGCGAAGTTCCCCTCATCGCCTCGCATGCGCTCGGCACTTCTCCCCGAGGGGAGGGAGCCCGGCCAGCGGCTTGGCCAAGGGACGCTGGAACGGTGCGGCAAGTCTCTTCTCCCCGGCGGGGAGAAGGTGCCGGCAGGCGGATGAGGGGGAAGTCGCCGCAGGGGCGCGTGTCCATGAGACGCGCTGCGACGGAATGGAAGACGCGCCGTTATCGGCTTTTGAGGAAACGTGCATGGCTTACGACTACATCATCACCGGCGCCGGACCTGCGGGATGCGTGCTCGCCAATCGCCTTTCCGAAGACCCGAGCGTGCGCGTCCTGCTGCTCGAAGCCGGGGGCGGCGACTGGAACCCGTTGTTCCACATGCCGGCCGGCTTTGCCAAGATGACGAAGGGCGTTGCCAGCTGGGGTTGGGAGACCGTGCCGCAGAAGCACATGAAGGGCCGCGTGCTGCGCTATACGCAGGCCAAGGTCATCGGCGGCGGCTCGTCCATCAATGCCCAGCTCTATACCCGCGGCAACGCCGTCGACTACGACCTGTGGGCCAGCGAAGACGGTTGCGAGGGTTGGGACTACCGGTCGGTCCTGCCCTATTTCAAGCGCGCCGAGGACAACCAGCGCTTCGCCGACGACTATCACTCCTACGGAGGTCCGCTGGGCGTCTCGATGCCCGTCTCGGGCCTGCCGATCTGCGATGCCTATATCCGGGCCGGCCAGGAACTCGGCATTCCCTACAACCACGACTTCAACGGCCGCCAGCAGGCCGGCCTCGGCTTCTACCAACTGACCCAGCGCGACCGCCGGCGCTCGTCGGCTTCGCTTGCCTATCTCTTGCCCATCAAGGATCGCAGGAACCTGACGGTCCGCACCGGCGCGCGCGTCGCCCGCATCTTGCTGGAAGGCAGCCGCGCCGTCGGCGTCGAAGTGGTCACCGTGCGGGGGATCGAGACGATCCGGGCTGAGCGCGAGGTGCTGGTCACATCGGGGGCGATCGGTTCGCCGAAGCTCCTGCTGCAATCGGGGATCGGCCCGGCCGAACATCTGAGATCCGCCGGTGTCACCGTAAAGCACGACCTGCCCGGCGTCGGCTCGAACCTGCAGGACCATCTCGACCTGTTCGTCATCTGCGAATGCACCGGCGACCACACCTATGACAACGTGGCAAAGCTCCACCGCACGCTCTGGGCCGGCCTGCAATACGTGCTGTTCCGCTCCGGCCCGGTCGCGTCTTCGCTCTTCGAGACCGGCGGATTCTGGTATGCCGATCCCGATGCGCGCTCGCCCGACATCCAGTTCCACCTCGGTCTCGGTTCGGGCATCGAGGCTGGCGTGGAGCGGCTGAAGAACGCCGGCGTCACGCTGAACTCGGCCTATTTGCACCCGCGCTCGCGGGGCACGGTCCGTCTTTCCTCGGCCGATCCTGCCGCAGCCCCCTTGATCGACCCCAACTACTGGGCCGATCCGCACGACCGCAAGATGTCGATCGAGGGTCTGAAGGTCGCCCGCGAGATCATGCAACAGGCTGCGCTGAAACCGTTTATCCTTGCTGAACGGCTGCCCGGTCCCAAATACGTCACCGATGACGACCTGTTCGACTACGGTTGCACCAATGCCAAGACCGACCATCATCCCGTGGGGACCTGCAAGATGGGCTCGGGCGCGGATGCCGTCGTCGGGCTCGACCTAAAGGTGCACGGGCTCGAGGGCCTGCGCGTCTGCGAC
This sequence comes from Mycoplana azooxidifex, assembly GCF_014196765.1. Taxonomy (GTDB): domain Bacteria; phylum Pseudomonadota; class Alphaproteobacteria; order Rhizobiales; family Rhizobiaceae; genus Mycoplana; species Mycoplana azooxidifex. The sequence continues at coordinate 289,195 of NZ_JACIEE010000005.1, read as the reverse complement.
AGTTCCGTCATGCCGCGCGTGCCCTCCTGCAACACCAATGCGCCGACGATCATGGTGGGCGAGAAGGGCGCCGACATCATTCGCGACCTGCCGCCGCTGCCGCGGCAGATCTTCGCCCACGAGCGCAACGACACCCGTGCGCGCGCCCGGGCCGACATTCGATAGGAGCACCGCATGATCCGCCACTGTGTGTTCATCCGTTTCAAGCCGACGATCGGCGCTGCGGCGAAGACCGAGATCTTCGACGAGATCGCAGCGCTCAAGGACCGCATCCCCGGCCTGCTGGCGGTCCATTCGGGCACCAACGTCAGTCCGGAGACCGGCATGGACAAGGGATTTTCCGACGGCTTCATCGTCGACTTCGACGACAGCTTCGCCCGCGATGCCTATCTCGAGGACGAAGAGCACAAGAAGATCGGCGCCAAGCTCGTGGCCGCCGCGCTCGACGGCGTGAAAGGGATCCTTGTCTTCGATCTCGAAACGGACGATTGATCGGTCATGACAGACGATCCCCGCGCCTTTCTCGCCTCCCTGTTCGATGAAGCGGTCAAGGCCGCCGATCCGCTGGCGGCCATTCGTGCCCACCTACCGGAGCGCCCGAGGGGGCGCACCATCGTCGTCGGCGCTGGCAAGGCGGCAAGCCAGATGGCGAAGGCCTTCGAGAGCCTGTGGGACGGACCGATCGAGGGGGTGGTCGTCGCCCAGCACGGTCCGGTCGAGAGCTTGGAGAGGATCGTCGTGCTGCAGGCCGCCCATCCCGTGCCGGACGAGGCGGGACTTCAGGCCGCGACGCGGCTGCTGGAAACGGTCCGGGGGTTGACTGCGGACGATCTCGTGATCGCGCTGATCTCCGGTGGCGGCTCCTCTCTGCTGCCGGCACCTGCGGGAGGGCTGACGCTTCAAGACGAGATCGCCGTCAATCGCGCGCTGCTTTCCTCCGGGGCGCCGATATCGGCGATGAACGTGGTGCGCAAGCACGTCTCGCAGATCAAGGGCGGGCGGCTAGCCCATGCCGCAGCACCGGCGCGCGTGATCAGCCTGATCGTTTCCGATATTCCCGGCGACAATCCCGCTCATGTTGCCTCCGGCCCGACCGTGCCGGACGGCTCGACGCCGCAGGATGCGCTGGAAATCGTCCGCCAGTACCGCATGAACCTGCCCGAGCGGGTGATGGCGCACCTTAATTCGGAGGCCGCCGCGGCTCCCGGCCCGGAAGATGCCGCCTTCGCCAGCCACGCGCATCATGTCATCGCATCCGCCCGCGTCTCGCTGGAGGCCGCCGCCGCCAGGGCGCGCGCTGCCGGGATCGAGACCGTGATCCTGTCGGATTCCATCGAGGGCGAGGCGCGCGACATCGGCCTGATGCATGCGGCGATCGCCCGCGAGGTGCGCACGCGCGGCCGCCCATTTGCTCCCCCGGTGCTGATCCTCTCCGGCGGGGAGACGACCGTGACGATCGGCGGGGAGGGTTTTGGCAGGGGCGGGCGCAACAGCGAGTTCCTGCTGGCCTTCGCCATGGCCATCGACGGTTTGGAGAACGTCCACGCGCTCGCTGCCGATACCGATGGCCGCGACGGATCGGAGCACAATGCCGGCGCCTTTGCCGATGGCGGCTCGATCGGGCGCATGCGCGCCACCGGCGAGGACCCGCGCGCGCGGCTTATCGGCCACGACGCCTATACCGCCTTCGACGCTGCCGGCGACATCTTCACGACCGGGCCGACGGGCACCAACGTCAACGATTTCCGGGCGATCCTGATCCGCTGAGGTCAGACATCCGCCCTCAAGTTCAATGGGTGGTTTTCTGCGCGTTGCGCTTGCGGGTGGCGGCGGCCTTTTTGGCGGAGGCGGAGCGTTCGGCGGCGGTCCTGCCGGCGGCCGCAGCGCCACCCTTGCGGCCGCCCTTCCGGGCAGAAACATGCGTATCGGGCTTGCCGCGCCCGGAGCCGGACTTGTTGCCGCCGCCGTCCTCCTTGTTCACCGTCGCCCAGGCGCGACTTTCGGCTTCCTTCTCCGACACGCCCCGCTCTTCATAGCCATCGGCGATGTGTTCGGCCTTCCGTTTCTGCTTGTCCGTGTAGCTCGACTTGTCTCCGCGCGGCATGGCCGTCTCCTTCCAGGCACTGGCGATGCCACGTCGGCATCGCTCAATTTTCCCCAACGCCTGGGCACCGGTCCTGTTCCGGCGCCGGAAGCTGGTTGAGCGGTTCTCGGCAACCCGCGGCGGTTCGCAGGCTACGGTGCAAATCGTAGGAAGCCGGTTTCGGTTTTGCGGCGGCTGCGCTATCCAATGGGAAGGCACGAGCGTGGAGAAGCGGCATGACGGGTGCGGAGGTGCGGATCGGTGAAAGCTGGCGCGGGATGCTTTCGGAGGAATTCGCCAGCCCCTACATGGCGGCGCTGAAGAGCTTCCTGGTCAGCGAGAAGGAACAGGGCAAGCGGATCTTTCCAAAGGGCGCCGAGTACTTCCGCGCCCTCGACCTGACGCCGCTCCAGGACGTGAAGGTGGTGATCCTCGGGCAGGATCCCTATCACGGCGAGGGCCAGGCGCACGGCCTCTGCTTCAGCGTGCGCCCAGGGGTGCGCATCCCGCCGTCGCTCGTCAACATCTACAAGGAAATCGCGTCCGACCTCGGGATCGCGCCGGTACGGCACGGCTTTCTGGAGCATTGGGCGCGGCAGGGCGTGCTTCTGCTCAACAGCGTCCTGACGGTGGAGATGGGCCGCGCCGCCTCGCATCAGGGGCAGGGTTGGGAGCGCTTCACCGATGCGGTGATCCGTGCCGTCAACGAGAGTGACCAACCGGTCGTCTTCATGCTCTGGGGCTCGTACGCACAGAAAAAGGCGGCCTTCGTCGACCAGGCGAAACACTTGGTGCTGCGCGCGCCGCATCCCTCGCCGCTGTCGGCGCACAACGGCTTCCTCGGCTGCCGCCATTTCTCCAAGGCAAACACCTTCCTGCAAAGCCACGGCCGGCCGCCGATCGACTGGGCGCTGCCCGAGCGGGTGGAGTAGGGCAGCAGCGGAGCCTCCGGACCTCTTCTCCCCAGCGGGGAGAAGGTGGCGCGTAGCGCGGATGAGGGCGTGGCGGGCGTGGCGTTTGCGGCGAAGCCCCCCTCATCGCCTCGCTTCGCTCGGCACTTCTCCCCGATCGGGAGAAGAGGGAGCCAGCGGTTGGCGTCAGGCAGCGCGCGACAGCGTCTCGGCAAGCAAACGCAGCACCGCCTCGGCGTCGATGCCGATGCAGGCCTGTTGGCTTGGCAGTTCGTCCCAGTTGCCGGGCGGGAAGGCGCGGCCGTCCGGTTTCTGGATCGTCTGGCCGTCGGCTATGCCGCCGGCGACGACGCGGATCGCGCCGCTGCGGGCGGTGAAGAGATGCGGTGCGACGAGATAGACGCCGGCGCAGCTGTCGTGCACGACCATGCCGTCTTTCACGTGCCGACCGTAGAAGTCGATGTAGAGCTGGGAGATGTCGGAGAGCAGCTTTGCCCGTGCGCCGCCTTTCGCGACGATCTCGTTCAGGAGCGTGCGCGTCATCACCGTCTTCATCGTCACGTCGAGACCGACGACGACCACCTTCCACGGCGCGGTCATCACGACGTCGGCGGCTTCCGGATCGCCGTGGATGTTGGCTTCCGCTGCGGGCGTGATGTTGCCGGGGACGTCGAAGGCGCCGCCCATGATGATCACCTGCTTTACGAGCGTGGCGATCTCCGGGGCCTCCTTCAGCGCAAAGGCGAGGTTCGACATGCGGCCGACGGCGATCAGCGTCACCTCGCCGGGGTTTTGCCGCACCGTATCGATGATGAAGCGATGGGCGGGGCGGGGATCGACGGGGAGGTCGATCGTCTCCGGCACGTCGATATTGCCGAGACCGTCATGGCCGTGGATCATCACCGGCCAGTCGACCGGGTTGCGCATCGGGTCGAACGACTTGCCGTTGCCCTTGGCGACGGGTGCTGCGATTTCCCATTCGCGCTTCAGGAACAGCGCGTTGCGCGTCGTCGTCTCGACGGATGCGTTGCCGAAGACGGTGGTGATGCCGATCAGGTCGATCTCGGGGTGCTGGTGCAAAAACAGCAGCGCCATGGCGTCGTCGATGCCGGGATCGGTGTCGAATATGACCTTTGCATGAAGGCGGATCTTTCGGTTCTATGGGCCGGCTACTGGAAGCGGCGGATCGAGAAGGCGTCGAGCTCCGGGTTGGTCTCGCCGGCAAACAGATCGGCAATGTGGCGGCCGGTGGTGGCTGCGAGCGTCAGGCCGAGGTGGCCGTGACCGAAGGCAAATGCGATGCGCGGATCGCCCGGATGAAGGCCAATGACTGGGACGGAGTCCGGCGTCGAGGGGCGGCGCCCCATCCATTCGGTGCCGCCTTCGTCGGGCAGGTCCGGCACATAGCGGCGCATCTTCTTGCGCATCGCACTCGCACGGGCGTAGTTGGCCGCCGTCTCCGGCCGCGCCAGCTCGACGGCGCCACCGACGCGCAGCATGTTCTCGAAGGGGGTGGCCACGAAGCCGTGCTCGGAAAAGAACACCGGCATTTCCAGCGTCACCGACGGGTTGACGAAGGTGGTGTTGTAGCCACGCTCCGTCTCAAGCTGGACGTGGAGGCCGACCCGCTCGACAAGCGGCTTGGACCAGATGCCGGCGGCGACGACGACCTTGTCGAAGACGTGGGTGTTCTGCGCCTCGGTCCGGACCGAAATGCCTTCGTCGCTCCAGGCGAGCGAGGTGACGGCGGCATCGATGAACGACGCGCGCTCGCGGATCGTCGCCTGCAGGCGACGCAGGAAGGTCAGGGGATATTCGAAGGTCTGGTAGCCGGCATTGTAGACGGCACCCGCGAACTCGCCGGCCAACGCCGGCACGCGGCGGCGCGTCTCGGCGGCATCGAGCTTCTCGACGTCGTAGCCGCCGAGGATGCGGGCGTTGTCCACCTCGTGGGCAAAGGCCTTGTCGCGCGCGGCCTCGGTGTCGAAGATCGAAAGGGCGCCCGTCTGTCGGAGATGGCCGGTGATGGCGATCATCTGCGCCATGGCGGCGTGGTCGGCCGTGGCCGTCTTCATCAGGAAGGTCAAAGCCCGGCGGGAGCGCTCGACCTGCGCGGGCCGGGAGGCGACGAGAAGGCGCAAGAGCCAGGGCAGCAGCGAGGGTACGTCGCCCCAGCGTAGCGCCAGCGGGCCCAGCGGATCGAGCAGCCAGCGGGGCGCGGACAGCAGCATGCCGGGCCGGGCGATCGGGTCGATCTCGGGAATGGCGAGGATGCCGGCATTGCCCACCGAGGCCGGCAGGCCGCCGGCATCACGCTCGATGATGGTCACCTGGTGGCCGCGGTCGAGAAGGTGAAGTGCCGTGGCGCAGCCGATGATGCCGCCGCCGACGATGCCGATATGTGTCATGCCTGTCCTGCTTTTGGTCCGCCGAAAGGGCGTGCCGGGGGCCCTTTCCTGATCGGGCCGGACGATAGACGGAAAAGAAAAGTCTGTCGACCGCGCGTGGCGGCAGTTTCAATTCCCGGTTGGTGTGGTCCCGACGGCCCGGCGTGCGGCTATCGGGGCATGGCGGGACCGTCTGCTCGCTGCGCGATAGCGCGGGCACGGATGGCCTGCCACAGGAGGGCGCAGACGAAGAGGATCGTCATCAAAACGACGATGGTGGGGGCGGGGGCGCTGTCGAGGAAGAAGCTCAGGTAGATGCCCGCAATCGAGGCGCCGACGGCGACCAGCACGGCCACTGCAAGCATCGAGCCGAACCGCCGCGTGAGAAGGGCGGCGATTGCCCCCGGCGCTACCAGCATCGCCACCGACAGGATGATGCCGACCGCCTTGAGCGCGCCGACCACGACGAGCGAGAGAACGGCCAGGAGACCATAGTGCAGGAGGCGGACGGGCAGTCCGATCGCGGCGGCGTGCTGTCGGTCGAAGGCCTGCACGAGCAGGTCCTTGCGGAAGAGGAGGATGAAGGCGGTGCAGGCGAGCGCGATCAGTCCGGTCTCGACCAGATCGGACGTGGCGATGCCCAGCATGTCGCCGAACAGGATGTGGTCGAGATGGACGTCGGATTCGACCGCCACATAGAGCACGATGCCGAGCCCGAACATGCCGGAGAAGACGATGCCGAGCACCGTGTCCTCCTTCACCCGGCTGTTGTTGCGGATGTAGCCTGCGGCGAGCGCGCAGAAGAGGCCGGCTGCGAAGGCGCCCACGGCGAAGGGCAGGCCCAGGACATAGGCGATGACGACACCGGGCAGCACCGCATGCGAGACGGCGTCTCCCATCAGCGACCAGCCCTTGAGCACGAGATAGCACGACAGCAGCGCCATCGGCACGGCGATCATCAGGGTCACCGCAAAGGCATATTGCATGAAGCCGAGGCGGAAGGGCAGCAGCAGCAGTTCGAGTGTCTCGCTCATGCCGCACCTCCCTTCTGCTCGAGCGCCAGCCGGCCCTTGCGGCGGATCGCGATCATTCCGTGCTTCGGGGCGAAGACGAAGGCTGTGAGGAAGATCAGCGTCTGCAGCACGACAATGATGCCGCCGGTGGCGCCGTCGAGGAAGTAGGAGGCATAGGCGCCGACGAGGCTGGTGCCGGCGCCGAGCAGGGCGGCGATGACGATCAGCCGCTGGAAGCGGTCGGTCAGCAGATAGGCGGTGGCGCCGGGGGTCACGACCATGGCGATGACGAGGAAGGCGCCGACCGTTTGCATGGCGGCGACCGTCGAGGCCGACAGCAGCGTGAAGAACAGCAGCTTGAGCGCCAGCGGCTTCAGGCCGATCGAGCGGGCATGGTTCTCGTCGAAGAAGGTGACCATCAGGTCCTTCCACTTTAGCAGCAGGATCAGCAGGGTCAGGCCGCCGATGATGGCGAGTTGCAGCGTGTCGGAGGGCGTGATCGCCAGGATGTTGCCGAGTACGATGGTCTGGATGTTCACCGAGGTCGGCGAGAGCGAGACCATGAACAGGCCGACGCCGAAGAAGGAGGTGAAGATCATGCCGATGATCGCGTCCTCCTTCAGCTTCGTGCGGTGATTGAGGAAGAGCATGGCGCCCGCGGCGAGCCCGCCGGAAAGGAAGGCGCCGGCGGAAAACGGCAGGCCCAGCATATACGCGCCGGCGACGCCCGGCACGATCGAGTGCGAGAGCGCGTCGCTGATCAGCGACCAGCCCTTCAGCATCAGATAGGCGGAGAGGAAGCCGCAGACGCAGCCGACAAGCGCGCTGACCCACATGGCGTTGACCATGTAGCCGTAACCGAAGGGTTCGAGGAGCGTGCTCACTTTGCAGCCTTCTCCGCTTCGGCAGCGTCCTTTTTCCTCTCGCCGTAGATGACAAAGGGCCGCTCGTCGTCGGAAATGACCTTGACCTGGCGGGGATCCTCGTCGTCGTGCAGGTCCTGTCCGGAGAGGATGAAATGGCGCAGCACGCCGCCGAAGGCACGCTCGAGATTTGCCTCGTTGAACGTCTCGGCGGTCGGCCCGGAGGCGATCACGGTGCCCTTGACGAAGACGGTGCGGTCGCAGAAGTCGGGCACGCTGCCGAGATTGTGGGTCGAGACCAGCATCACCCGGCCCTCGTCGCGCAGCGTGCGCAAGAGCGCGACGATCTGCTCCTCGGTGGTGACGTCGACGCCGGTGAAGGGCTCGTCCAGCAGGATGACCTGGCCCTCCTGGGCGAGCGCGCGCGCCAGAAAGACGCGCTTGCGCTGGCCGCCGGAAAGCTCGCCGATCTGGCGCTTGCGGTAGTCGCTCATGTTCACCCGGGCGAGCGCCTCCGACACCATCTCGTGGTCGCGCCTGGTGGGAATGCGCAGCCAGTTCATGTGGCCGTAGCGGCCCATCATCACCACGTCCTCGACGAGCACGGGAAAGGTCCAGTCGACTTCTTCCGCCTGCGGCACATAGGCGACGAGGTTCTTCTTCAGCGCCTGGCGGATCGGCATGCCGAGGATCGTCACCGTGCCGCCGGCCAGCGGGACAAAGCCCATGATCGCCTTGAAGAGGGTGGACTTGCCGCTGCCGTTGACGCCGACCAGCGCCGTGATCGTGCCGCGGGGCACGGAGAAGCTGGCATGCTTCAGAGCGGTGACGCCCGTCCGGTACGTGACCGTGACGTCCTCGGCGACGATGCCGTCCACGGGCTTGCTGCGTCCGCCCATGATCATTGCGACAGGCCCTTCACGACGGTCTCGGACGTCACGCGCAGGAGATCGAGATAGGTCGGCACGGGGCCGTCGACCTCGCTGAGGCTGTCGACGTAGAGGACGCCGCCATAGGCGGCGCCGGTTTCGGCGGCGACCTGGCGGGCGGGCTTGTCGGAGACGGTGCTCTCGGAGAACACGACGTGGATATCGTGCTCGCGCACCGCGTCGATCACCGCCTTGACCTGCCTGGGCGTGCCCTGCTGGTCGGCGTTGATCGGCCAGAGAAAGAGCTCCTTCAGCCCGAAATCGCGGGTGAGGTAGCTGAACGCGCCCTCGCTGGTGACGAGCCAGCGCTTGTCCTCGGGAAGCCTGTCGAGCTCGGCCTTGATCTCGGCTGAAAGCGCCTTGATCTTTTCGCCGTAGGCCTTCGCGTTGGCCTCGTAGATGGCGGCGTTGTCCGGATCGACCGAGGCGAGCGCCTTCCTGATGTTCTCGACGTAGATCAGCGCGTTTTCCGGCGACATCCAGGCGTGCGGATTGGGCTTGCCGGTATAGGGGCCTTCGTTGATCCCCATCGGCTGGATGCCGTCGCTGACGATCGCGCTCGGCACGTCGTTGAGATTGGCGAGGAACTTCTCGAACCAGACCTCCAGGTTGAGGCCGTTCCACAGAACCAGCGATGCGTCCTGCGCCTTGAGGATGTCGCGCGGGGTCGGCTGGTAGTTGTGGATCTCGGCACCCGGCTTGGTGATCGATTCCACGATTGCCGCGTCGCCCGCCACGTTGCGGGCCATGTCGGCGATGACGGTGAAGGTCGTGACGACCTTGGGCTTTTCCTGTGCCGCAGCGATCGGGGCCCCGCCCAGGATCAAAGCTGCTGCGAGGAGGGCGGACCGGGCCAGATCTAAGATCATCAAATTTCCTAAGCGCTTTTGCAAATGAGTTGCAATCAAATATAGGTGGCGAGCGCAGCATGTCAATGCAATTGCAAATCATTCGCAAGATCGCCCTTTTAGGCGACCGAGCTGGCGACCGCCTGTTAACCATCGCAAGCGGGAAATGGACCGCGGACGCCTGTCGCGTCGACTTTTAAGGTTTCCGAAACGTGCCGGGAAATACGGTGAAATTGATCCCGCGCCTCCTTGGGGCGGCCTTTTCACTTCAAAAAGTGGTGCGTCCCGTTGAGGCTTCTCCCGTCAAATCTGTGGCTGCCGAAGAAGGTGCTGATCCTGCTTTCCGGCGTGATCGTGCTGACCGGCGCCTCGGGAGCGGTGGCTGTCTTCGTCGGCCGCGATGCCATCCTCGGCCCGCCCGCGGAGCGGATTTCAGGGGTCGCCTGCACCACCATCATGACCGTACGGCAGAGCCGCGACGGCCAGGAATGGCTGCGCCGCTACATCCGCGCGAATGCCGCGGACGGCGACATGCGCATCAAGACGGCCCTGCGGGTGGCCGGCGCGCTTTCCAACCAGGAACACGCCGATCTCTACCAGGTCGTCCTGCTCGACGAGGCCGGGCCGGCCGTGCGGGCGGGCATGCGCGGCCGGGCGATAGGCGCGGAGGTCCTGTTCTCGCGCGAGCCCGGCAAGATCGCCGGCCTGACGGCAGCGTTCCAGGCCAGCTATGTGGAAGGTACGGCTGCGGAGAACGGCGAGTTCTACGGCGAGCGCAAGGCGCTGAAGCTGGACGAGATCAAGGGGATCGTCACCGCCATGGCCGACCGGACGGACTGTCTGGACCCGGATGCCACCGGCGAGAACGCGATCGCATCCGCCGGGGGCGAGCCGGCCGGCGAAGACCATGCGGCAGCATCCGGTGACGGCGAGGCAGCCGCCCCACCGCAGGAGCACGCGGCCGCGTCGGTCCACTGAGAGCCAGCGACCAACGCCGCGGCGGGTGAAACCCCCGCACTACTTCATCAAATAGCAGCGATCAGTCGGCGTCGGATTTGGCAAGCCAGGGATGCTCATCCGCCTACCGGCACCTTCTCCCCGCAGGCGGGGAGAAGGAAGATATGCCGCACCGTTTCCTCAATTTTCGACATTGCGTGGGTCACGTCCCCTCGCCCCGCGTGCGGGGAGAGGGTTAGGGTTAGGGGCATCCGGGCAAGCGATGAGCGGTGACGGCTGTCTCAGTCCGCTTTCGCCCGCCGGGCCGGAAACAGGATCACGTCGCGGATCGACGGGGCGTTGGTCAGGAGCATGATCAGGCGATCGACGCCGATGCCGAGCCCGCCAGCAGGGGGCATGCCCTGGTCGATCGCGTCGAGGAATTCGTCGTCAAGCTGCTTGGCCTTCTCGCCGCGGGCGTGCGCCTGTTCCAGTTGCTCGACCATGCGGGCACGTTGCTCGATCGGGTCGTTCAGCTCGGAAAAGGCGTTGCCGAGTTCCCAGGTGTTGCAATAGGTCTCGAAGCGCTCGACCAGGCGCGGCTCGCCCGGCACTTCCTTGGCGAAGGGCGAGATGTCCTTGGGGAAATGGGTGATGTGGCTGGGCTGAATCAGCGTCGGCTCGACCTTCTCCTCGAAGATGAAGGCGAGGCATTCGCCCCAGGTCCAGTCCTTCTCGACCTCGAAACCGGCAGCCTTTGCGGCGGCGCGGGCCTCCTCGTCCGTCTTGATCGAAAGGAAATCGATGCCGGTGGCTTCCTTGACGGCGTCGGGCATCGGCACGCGCCTGAACGGGCCCTTGAAAGACAGTTCCTTGTCGCCGTAGGCAAACTCGGTCGAGCCGTGGATCTTCATGGCAAGTTCGGCGAACATACGCTCGACGAGGTCCATGATGTCCTCGTAGTCGGCATAGGCCCAGTAGCACTCCATCATCGTGAATTCGGGATTGTGCCGGGTGGAGACGCCTTCGTTGCGGAAGTTGCGGTTGATTTCGAACACCTTGTCGGTGAGGCCGGAAACCAGCGTGCGCTTCAAAAACAGTTCCGGCGCGATGCGCAGGAACATGTCGAGCTTCAGCGTGTTGTGATGCGTCTTGAAGGGCTCGGCAGTCGCGCCGCCATAGACCGAATGCAGCATCGGTGTCTCGACTTCCATGAAGCCGTCTTCTTCCATGAAGCGACGGATGCCGGAGACGATCTTCGAACGCTGCTGGAAGCGCAGCTTGGATTCCTCGTTGGTCATGATGTCGAGGTGGCGCTTGCGGTAGCGGATCTCGACGTCGGCGACGCCGTGCCACTTCTCGGGCATCGGCAGCAGCGACTTGGTCAGCATGGTGATCTGTTGCGCATTGATCGTCAGCTCGCCGCGCTTGGTGCGGCGAACGACGCCGGTGACGCCGATGATGTCGCCGATGTCGATCATCGGCAGCAGGCCGCGCGCTACTTCCGGCGTCGTGTCCTTGTGGGAGAAGATCTGGATCTTGCCCGAGGCGTCATGGATGTCCATGAACATGCCGGAATTGCGCGAGGAATAGACGCGACCGGCAACCGTTACGACGTCGCCGCTCTCGGTGTCGGGCTCCAGGCTCTCGTATTTCTGAGCCAGTTCCGCATTGGTCAGCGTGCGATGGAAATGCGCCGGATAGACGTCGCCGATCTGTTCGCGCAGAAGGTCGAGCTTCTGGCGGCGCACTTCGGTGGCGTCGGAGGAGAGGGCGGTTTCGGTCTTGTTGTCGGTCATGGTGTTTCGCCTTCGGTAGGGCTTTTGTTCTGTTTGCCGGTGCGGCTGGCTCGGCCTGTCCCTCCCCCTTGTGGGGAGGGTCGGAGCGAAGCGACAGGGAGGGGTCTTCTTGTTCAGCCCAGAAAGGCCCCTCCCCAACCCTCCCCACAAGGGGGAGGGAGCGCGTCGCGAATTCCCTTACTTCCCGCCCCCCGCCATCGAAGCGACCACCTTGGCGGCCACCTTCAGGCGCTGGCGTACGACAGAGCGGCCTAGGATGGCCATGCTGTCGAACAGCGGCAGCGAGCGCGAGGAGCCGGAGACGGCAACGAAGAGGGGTGCCAACACCACCTTCAGTTTCTTGTCCATGCGCTCGGCGATGGCGCGCAGTTCCGCTTCGATGCTTTCGACGTTCCATTCGAAGATCTTTTCCAGATCCGGCTGGACGGTGTTGAGGATCTCCAGGATCTCTTCCGGGGTCGACTTCACCTTGGCAAAGGCGGCCGGCTCCAGCCCGAGATCTGACTTCAGCAGGAAGCCCGCAAGCTCGGGGAGTTCGCCGAGCTTGGTGATGCGCGACTGGGAAAGCTTCAGGCCTTCCTTGAGGCGATCGTTCTCCATCGCCCAGTTGAGTACACGGGCGGCGAATTCCTCTTCGGAAAACTTCTCGCGCAGCCAGCGGCCGTTCAGCCAGTCGAGCTTCTGGATGTCGAAGATGGCGCCGGATTTCGACAGGTTCTCCGGGTCGAACTTCTCTGTAAGCTCCGCCATCGTCATCAGTTCCTCGCCTTCGGCAATCTGCATGAAGAACAGGCCGAGGAAGTTCATCAGCGCTTCGGGCACGTAGCCGAGCGCCGAGTAATAGGAGATCGACGTCGGGTTCTTGCGCTTCGACAGTTTCGACTTGTCGGCATTCCGCATCAGGGAGAGATGCATGAACACCGGCTGGTCCCAGCCAAAATAGCGGTAGAGCAGGATGTGCTTCGGCACCGATGCCAGCCACTCCTCGCCGCGGGCGACGTGGGTGATCTTCATCAGATGGTCGTCGATGACGTTGGCCATGTGGTAGGTCGGCATGCCGTCGCCCTTGATGAGCACCTGCATGTCGACCGAATCCCACGGGATCGAGACGTCGCCATAGACGCCGTCGATGAAATCGCAGGAGCCTTCGGCCGGGATCTTCATGCGGATGACCGACGTTTCGCCGTCGGCCATCTTCGAGGTGACTTCCTCGGCGCTCAGATGCAGGCACAGGCCGTCATACTTCGGCGGCTTGCCGGCCGCGCGCTGGGCCTCGCGCATCTGCTCGAGCCGCTCGGGCGTGCAGAAGCAACGGAAGGCGTGGCCCTTGTCGAGCAGTTCCTGCGCGTAGGGCTGGTACATCTCCTTGCGGTCTGACTGGCGGTAGGGGCCGTAGGGGCCGCCGATATCCGGACCTTCCGACCATTCCAGCCCGCACCACTTCAGCGCATCCAGCACCTTCGTCTCGAACTCCGGGGTCGAACGCGTCGCGTCCGTATCCTCGATACGCAGGATGAAGGTGCCGTTGTTCTTCTTTGCGAAGAGATAGTTGAACAGCGCGATATAGGCCGTGCCCACATGGGGCTCGCCGGTGGGCGAGGGGGCGATGCGGACGCGTACGGGGGCGTTCGGTGCGGAGGTGCTCATGTTCGTTTGGCCCGGTCGAAATGCGGTGAAGCCGTCCGCAGGAGGGATTTCCGCGTGATCGGCTCATGCTTTTAAGGGAGGGAACGCCCGAATTTCCGCCGAAAAAGCGGCGGATCCGGAGCTTTCCGTTTGGGGTCGGGTGAGACCACATTCGATCCGGCGCGTCAAGGGCCGCCGATTGAGGGCCAAGGCGGCCGGAACCATATCGTTCCGGCATCATTATCCGCACGGGTGGCGCGGCCGTGCCAACCGGACACGGCGGAGATGGAGAACGCAGGGATTTTTCCGGTTTCTTCCTGCGGCCAACGAAACGGCAGTCGAGCTCCTTTACCCGTCCGGCCTGCGCCACCGCTTCCCAGACAACTCAAGGCCGGCGAGTGTTCACTCGCCGGCCCTTTTCATGGTCGCATTCAGGGGGTGCCTTCAATGCAGGCTCTGGTTGCCCGGCTTGTTCTTCAGGCGCGCGTTGCGCGACACCATGTTCAGAACTTCGACGAGCGCCGAGAATGCCATGGCGGCGTAGACGTAGCCCTTGGGCACGTGGAAGCCCATGCCTTCGGCGATCAGCGTGGTGCCGATCATCAGCAGGAAGGCCAGCGCCAGCATGACGATGGTCGGGTTCTTCTCGATGAAGTTCGCAAGCGGGGTGGCGGCCACCAGCATGACGGTGACGGCGACGACCACGGCCACGACCATGATCGGCAGGTGCGGGGTCATGCCGACGGCGGTGATGATGCTGTCGACCGAGAAGACGAGGTCGAGCAGCAGGATCTGGCCGATGGCGGCGCCGAACGAAGCATTGACCGAAGAGGCGATGAAGTCCTCGTTGTGGTCGTCGGGATCGACGTTGTGATGGATCTCCTTGGTCGCCTTCCAGACGAGGAAGAGGCCGCCGGCGATCAGGATCATGTCCTTCCAGGAAAATCCGTGACCGAAGAGTTCGAACACCGGCGCCGTCAGCTTGACGATCCAGGCGATCGTGCCGAGCAAAGCGAGGCGCATGACGAGCGCCAGGCCGATGCCGATACGTCGGGCCGAGACCCGGTGTTCGGGTGGAAGCTTGTTGGTGAGGATGGAAATGAAGATCAGGTTGTCGATGCCGAGAACCACCTCCATAACGATCAGCGTTATAAGAGCGATCCACGCTTCTGGGCTCTGCATCAGGACCAGGATGCTTTCCATCCGATATCTTCCTCTCCGGTTTCAGGGTTTGGTGAGGCAGGTATGTATGGAGAATCAGAGAGGTTGCAAGACGGCGACAGCCGATGCTGGTGCAATCGCGCTCGCCTACGTGCACAAACTACGCCGTCTGGACGCCATCCGGATCAAAAATGCGTGATGCCGGCCGATCGCGCAGCCGTCGTCAGGACTGCGGCGTGGCGTAGGCGGCGAGGAAGACCCGGATGCCGCCGGTGACGATGCGTTCGATCTCGGCGTCGGGTGGGGGGGACGGCATCGTGCCGAACAGGCGGTGCTTAAAAATGCCCACGGTCGCAAGTTCGAGGAACTGACGGGCGCCGAGCTCGGTATCGTCGATCGCAAGCCGCCCGCCGGCAACCTGCCGGTCGAGATAGTCCCTCAGGACGGATACGGGGTTCATCGGCGTGGCGGAGAGGAAGCCGCAGGCGAGCGTGGGCATGCGCTGGTTGACGGCGAGCACCATGCGCATGGCCTTGATGGTGTATTCGGACGAAATGTGGCGGGCAAACAGGACGCCGAAATCGTGCAGCGCTTCGGCGACGGTGAGGTCGGGGTTCAGCGCGTGGCGGGCGGATTCGGTGATGCGGAAGCGTTCGCGCTGGATGAGCTCGGCGAACAGGTCTTCCTTGTTCTGGAAGTAGACGTAGATCGTCCCCTTCGAGACCCCGGCAGCCCGGGTGATGTCGTTCATGCTGGCGGCGTCGAAGCCCTGCTCCATGAAAACGCGCTTGGCGCCGTCGAGAATCTGCTCGCGCTTGACTGGATCCTCCCCTGCGGCTCGGCGCCCGCCCTGCGGCGTTGCGCAGTCTTCGCGGGAGTCTTTTGTTAACTCCGTCGCCATCGCGTTTTGCATAACCTCCTGCCAGATCATATTTTCGAACCGCGCGGTTCGATTTGCTCTTGATATGGATCAGTTTTGGGACTATGTCAAATCGAACTGAACGGTTCAGTTCAGTGAAATTCACCTTTTCCTGACATTTTCCGGGTGAGCAGATGTCCGTCCCAAAAAGCACGAGCAAAGCCAAGGTCCGCCCCGTCGACGACGATTTCATCGCCGAGACCGCGGAGGCGCAGCCGGTGGCCGAAGCCCCGTCGGCACCGCAGCCCGCCGCCCCGGCGACCGTCGAGCAGGCTCCCCCCGCGCCGGCAGCTCCTGCCGCAAAGTCAGGCGGCAAGCGTCGCCTGCTGCCCATCCTGCTTCTGGCTGCGCTCGCCGGCGGCGCCTGGTACGGCTACGACTGGTGGACGACGGGCCGCTTCATGGTCTCCACCGACGACGCCTATGTCGAGGGCGATATCGCGACGATCTCGCCGAAGGTCACCGGCTATGTCGCCAAGGTCGATGTTGTCGCCAATCAGCTGGTCAAGGCCGGCGACGTGCTCGTGACGCTGGACGACGGCGACTACCGCAATGCGCTCGACCAGGCCAATGCGCAGATCGAGACCGTTCAGCTCTCACTGCACCGCATCGACGCGCAGATCGACGGGGCACGGGCTTCGCTCGCCCAGGCGCAGGCGCAGAAGTCGGCGCTGGAGGCGGCCGTGCGCGGCGCGCAGATCAACCAGACGCGTGCGAGCGACCTGCAGTCGAAGGCCGTCGGTACCACGGCCGACCTCGATACCGCCAATGTCGCGCTCGACCAGGCCCGTGCGAACCTGGCCGGCGGCGAGGCGACCATCGTGTCGGCAACGGCCAATGTCACGCTGCTGGAAGCGCAGCGCAAGGAAACCGAAGGCTCGATCCGCACGCTCGAACTGCAGCGCGACAAGGCCGCGCGCGACCTGAGCTTCACGGTGCTGAAGGCGCCCTACGACGGCGTCGTCGGCAACCGATCCGTCCAGGTTGGTGACCTCGTCTCGCCCGGCCAGAGGCTGATGGCGCTGGTTCCGTCCCGCGAACTCTATATCGACGCGAACTTCAAGGAAACGCAGATCCAGCATCTCGTACCCGGCTCGAAGGTCACCGTCTACGTCGACGCCTATGACGACGATCCGATCACGGGGACGGTGCAGTCGATCGCGCCCGCCTCCGGCTCGGTCTTCTCGCTGCTGCCGCCCGAGAACGCGACCGGCAACTTCACCAAGATCATCCAGCGCGTGCCCGTTCGCATCGCGCTGCCGCCGGCGGCGCTCGACAGCGGTCGCCTGCGGGCCGGCCTCAGCGTGGTCGTCGATGTCGATACTCGCACGGCTCCAGAGGCAGGCACCGTTGCGGGAAAGTGAGTGCTGCGCGCCCATGACGGGCGCGCAGCATTTCAAGGCCCGAGCCGTAAGGCATCCGCATCCGGGTGCCTGACCGGTCAGGCCGGTAAGCCTCCTTCCGATGCCGGGCGCCTTGCCGCGCCGGCATGAACCGAAGCTGCCTGCCCCGTCGATAGCGCGGGGTGGCAGCTGGACCCCTATGACGGCGCAATGCCCCTCCGGTTCTGATCCCATGGGTATGCGCCAGCGGAGCCGAGCATGTCTGCCACCACCGCCATACCGGGCAAGGGCATAGCACCCGCAGCGCCTGCGACCGAGACCATGGATCCGAAGCGGCTGATCGCCTTCCTGGCCATGGTGCTCGGCATGTTCATGGCCATCCTCGACATCCAGGTCGTCTCCGCCTCGCTCTCCGAGATCCAGGCGGGCCTGAGCGCCGGCACCGACGAGATCGCCTGGGTGCAGACCGCCTACCTGATCGCCGAAGTGATCATGATCCCGCTGTCGGGCACGCTCGCCCGGATTGTCTCGACGCGCTACCTCTTCACCATTTCCGCCGCCGGCTTCACGCTCGCCAGCGTGCTCTGCGCCACGGCGACCAATATCGAGCAGATGATCGTCTACCGCGCGCTCCAGGGCTTCATCGGCGGCGGCATGATCCCGTCGGTCTTTGCGGCCGCCTTCACGATCTTTCCGCCGTCGAAGCGCAGCATCGTCAATCCGCTGATCGGCCTGATCGCGACGCTGGCCCCGACCATCGGTCCCACGATCGGCGGCTATCTGAGCCATGCGTTTTCCTGGCACTGGCTGTTCCTGATCAACCTGGTGCCCGGCGTCATCGTCACCATCGTCGCCTGGAACTTCATCGACTTCGACAAGCCGGAGTGGTCGCTGATGAAGAAGTTCGACTGGTGGGGGCTCGCCTCGATGGCGATCTTCCTCGGCGCGCTGGAATACGTGCTGGAAGAGGGCAACGGCAACGACTGGTTCAACGACGAATACATCGTCATCGGGGCGATCGCATCAGCCACGGGCGCGCTCGTGTTCTTCTGGCGCGCCTTCAACGTCGAGTTTCCGGTGGTGGATCTCAAGGCCTTCTCCGACCGGAACTTCGCCTTCGGCTCGATGTTCTCGTTCATCATGGGCATCGGTCTCTATGGCCTGACCTATCTCTATCCGGTCTATCTCGGGCACATCCGCGGCTACGATTCCCTGATGATCGGCCAGACCATGTTCGTCTCGGGCCTGGCGATGTTCTTCACCGCGCCGGTGGCGGGCATCCTGTCGAACAAGCTCGATCCGCGGGTGATGATGTCGATCGGCTTCATCTCCTTCGGCGCCGGCACCTACATCATGACGGGCATTACCGCTGACTGGGACTTCTACGAGCTGTTCATTCCGCAGATCCTGCGCGGCTTCGGGCTGATGATGTGCATGGTGCCGATCAACAACGTCGCCCTCGGCACACTGCCGCCGGCCCGCATCCGCAATGCATCCGGCCTCTACAACCTGACCCGCAACCTCGGCGGGGCGGTGGGCTTGGCCGTCATCAACACGGTGCTGACGACGCGGCAGGACGTGCACTACATGCAGTTGCGCGAGCACGTCGACTGGGGCAGCCCCCAGGCGGTCGAGCAGATGAACAACATGGCGGCCAACTATACCGCGCACGGGCTGGACGGGGCGACCGCGGCCATCAGGCAGATGGTCAACCTCGTGGAGCGGCAGGCGATGGTCATGGCCTTCAGCGACGTGTTCATGCTGCTGACGGTGTTGTTCGCCGGAATGCTCCTGTGCGTGACGATGATCCGCAGGCCACAGCCACGCACCGGCGGGGGTGGTGGCGGGCACTGACGCCGAGCTCGCCGGCCAGACTCGTCTGGGGGCTGTACGACGCCCCCGCCTCGGTTCTAGGATGCGCTGATCTTCGGCAACAACCCGGTGGCAGCATGGCATTTCCCCCGTTTTCGCCGCTCTCGCGGCGTACGTTTATCGCAGGCGCGGCCGGTGCCGCCGCGGTGGGCATGCTACCCGGCCTTCCGGCGCACGCGCAGAATCCGTGGCCGAAGGTCGACGCGACGTTCGTCTTCGCCGCCGACATCCATGCCTGCCTCGTAACCGCCGACGGGCTCAGCCCGAACTGCGAGGCCGAGGGCAAGACCGACGCCAACCTCGTGCGCCATGTGCGGGCGATCAACGAGATCGCGAAGAAGGACTGGCCGCGCATGATCGACGGGGTGGCGAGCGGGCTGCGCGGCGCCGGCACCCCGATCCGCCCGCCGAACGGGGTGATCATCGGCGGCGACATGACCGACGACGGCGGCGGGCAGCGCAAGATACCCGGAGAGGGCTGGCAGCTGCAGCAGTTCGCCAACCGCTACCGTCAGGGCACGGGGCTCGACCAGCTGCATTTTCCCGTCTATGCCGGGCTCGGCAACCACGATCTCGACCAGGACGGCGCGCCGCCGCATATCGACTTCTATCGCCGCGAGCTGCGCGACTATGTCGAGCTCAATCACCGCACGTCGGTGTTCTATAAGCCGCCGGTGCCAGTGACCAATTACGACGTGCCTTCCGACAACTATTCCTGGGACTGGGGCGGGCTGCATCTCGTCCAGTTGCAGCGCTTCGGCGGCGACCGTTCCAAGGGCGCCGTCAGCGGGATCGACTGGCTGAAGCAGGATCTCGCCAGTTATGCCGGCGACGGCCGCCCGGTGGTGCTGTTCCAGCACTACGGCTGGGATCCGTTCTCGCTGGAACGGTGGGACCCCGCTGCCCGGACGTTCGACGACCATGGCGCGGGGGCTGCGCACTGGTGGACGGAGGAGGACCGGCAGGCGCTCCTGGACGCGATCAGGGACACCAACGTCATCGGCATCTTCCACGGTCACGAGCATCCGACGCCGATGATCTATCGTGCCGAGGGGCATGACCTGTTCAAGCCGATTGCCTCCTACATGGGCGGCTTCGTGGTCGCGCGGGTCACCGACGACGCCCTCGACGTCGTGCTGGCGCGGGCCTATGGCGACCGCGGCGACGTGGTCTTCACCAACGCCTTCAGCAAGCCTCTTGGGCCTGCGCCGTAGGGTCGTTCGAGCGGGTCGCGTGGTCGTTCCGGATGGTTTGGCGAAATTTCTGATTTACGTACATCAGAAATATCGCTAATGGTCGCCGCGGAGGACATCATGCGACCGACCGTCCACGACATCGCTGCCAAGGCGGGCGTCAGCCTCGCGACCGTGGACCGGGTCCTGAACGGCCGTCCCGGCGTGCGCGCGGTGACGCGGGCGAGGGTCGAAGAGGCAATCGAGCGGCTCGGCTACGTGCGCGACGTCGCCGCCGCCAACCTCGCCAAGGGGCGGGTCTATCCGCTGGTCTTCATCATTCCGGAAGGCGAGAACCCGTTCATGCGCGGGCTGGAGGCGGAGGTGCGCCTGGCCGCCACCCGTTCGTCCTTCGAGCGGACCCGCATCGCCGTCGTCCACGTTCCCCCGTTCGATGCGCCCGCGCTGGCGAAGGCGATCGATGCGGCGATCGCCGAGGGCGTGGCCGGCATCGCCGCCGTCGCCGTCGATGCGCCCGAGGTCGCCGCGGCGATCGGGCGCGCGCGGGCGGCCGGTATCGCCTTCGTGACGCTCGTTTCCGATCTCGCCGCGTCCGCGCGTGACCATTTCTGCGGCGTCGACAACTTGGCCGCGGGCCGCACCGCGGGCAGCCTGATGGCGCGCTTCCTCGGCGCCCGCCCGGGAGCGGTCGCGGTTCTTGCCGGCTCGATGCTGGTGCGCGACCACCGGGAGCGCCTGGAGGGCTTTCGCGCGTTGATGGCCGAGGCCGGAGGAGGGCGGCAGGTGCTGGACGTTCTGGAAGGCCAGGACGAGCCGGAGCGGGCTCGTGCGCTTGTCGGCGCGTGCCTGGTGGCCCATCCGGAGCTTGCCGGGATCTACAGCCTCGGGGCGGGCAATGCGGGCCTGGTCGCGGCGCTCGAGGCTGCCGGTCGGGGTGACGTCTGCGTCATCGCCCACGAGATCACCGAGCCGACGCGCCTCGGTCTCGAACGTGGCGTCATCGACGCCGTGCTGAACCAGGATGCCGGCCACGAGGTTCGCAGTGCCATCCGCGTGTTGCGGGCAAAGGCTGACGGGTTGCCAGTGATCGCAGCCCAGGAGCGCATCCGCATCGACATCTTCATCAAGGAAAACCTGCCGCAGCCCCTCGACGAGACCGGGACGGCGCGGGCGGCAGAAGCATAGGAGGACCAGCCCATGTATCTCGGAATCGACCTCGGCACGTCGGGCGTGAAGGCGATGCTGATCGACGACGGCCAGCAGATCATCGGCTCGGCGAACGGCGCGCTTACCGTGTCGCGGCCGCATCCGGGCTGGTCGGAGCAGGCACCGGCCGACTGGGTCCGCGCCACCGAGGAAGCGCTCGACGCGCTCAAGGCGGCCCATCCCGCAGCGCTCGCCGCCGTGCGCGGCATCGGGCTTTCCGGCCAGATGCACGGGGCGACGCTGCTCGACCGGCAGGACCAGGTGCTGCGCCCCTGCATCCTGTGGAACGACACCCGCAGCCATGTGGAGGCGGCCGCGCTGGATGCCGATCCGCGCTTCCGGGCGATCACAGGCAACATCGTCTTCCCCGGCTTCACCGCGCCCAAGCTCGCCTGGGTGAAGAACAACGAGCCGGACATCTTTGCGCAGGTGCGCTGGGTGCTTCTGCCCAAGGACTATCTGCGCCTGTGGCTGACCGGCGAGCATATGTCGGAAATGTCGGATTCGGCCGGCACCTCCTGGCTGGACACGGGCGCGCGCCGATGGTCGGCGGACCTTCTGGCGGCCACCGAGCTGGAGGAACGGCAGATGCCCAACCTCGTGGAAGGTACCGACAGTGCCGGCACGCTGCGTCCCGAACTCGCCGCCCGCTGGGGGCTCGGCTCCGGCGTCGTGATCGCCGGCGGTGCGGGCGACAATGCGGCTTCCGCCTGCGGCATGGGGACGGTCAGCGACGGGGCGGCCTTCGTCTCGCTCGGCACCTCGGGCGTGCTCTTTGCGGCCAATGGCAGCTACCTGCCGAACCCGGCAAGCGCCGTTCACGCCTTCTGCCATGCGCTGCCGGACACCTGGCACCAGATGGGCGTGATCCTGTCGGCGACGGATGCGCTCAACTGGCATTCGCGCATCACCGGCGCGTCGGCTGCCGACCTCACCGCGGAACTCGGGGAGGGGCTGAAGGCGCCCTCCGGCGTCACCTTCCTGCCCTATCTCTCCGGCGAGCGCACGCCGCACAACGACGCCGCGATCCGCGGCGCCTTTGCTGGCCTTGGCCACGAGAGTGACCGGGTGGTGCTGACGCAGGCGGTACTGGAGGGGGTTTCGTTTGCCATCCGCGACAGCCTCGAGGCGCTGCGCCTTGCCGGCACCAACCTTTCGCGGGTCACGGCGATCGGCGGCGGCTCGCGCTCGCGCTACTGGCTGAAGTCGATCGCGACTGCGCTGTCGCTGCCGGTGGACGTGCCGGGCGACGGCGACTTCGGCGCTGCCTTCGGGGCGGCCCGGCTCGGGCTGATCGCGGCAACGGGAAGCGATCCGGTGGCCGTCTGCCAGACGCCTGCGACGGCCGAGACGATCGAACCGGACGCATCGCTGGCCTCGGCCTACGAGGAGGCCTATGGGCGATATCGGAGGCTTTATCCGGCGATCCGCGATGCGGTGACAGGCTGAGTCCAACCCCCTCACCCCCCCTCCCCGAGGGGAGAGGTGGGCATGCCGCGGCGCTGCCACATCCCTCTTCTCCCCACCGGGGAGAAGGTGCCGGCAGGCGGATGAGGGGGCTCCATCGTACACCGACCATGAGACAACGAATTCCAACATCCATCCAAGGAGGAACCCATGAGCACAGGCTTTTTCGGCGATACGCCCAAGATCAAATACGAGGGACCGGAGAGCACCAATCCGCTGGCCTTCCGCCACTACGACAAGGACGAGGTCGTGCTCGGCAAGCGGATGGAGGACCACCTGCGCTTTGCCGTTGCCTACTGGCACACCTTCGTCTGGCCGGGCGGCGACCCGTTCGGCGGGCAGACTTTCCAGCGGCCGTGGTTCGAGGACTCGATGAAGGCGGCCAAACTGAAAGCGGACGTGGCCTTCGAATTCTTCCAGCTGCTCGGCTCGCCGTTCTACTGCTTCCACGACGCTGACGTGCGTCCGGAAGGCAGGAATTTCGCGGAGAACACGAAGAACCTCAACGAGATCGTCGACCACTTCGAGAAGAGGCAGGCCGAGACCGGCGTGAAGCTTCTCTGGGGCACGGCGAACCTCTTCTCCAATCGCCGCTACATGGGCGGGGCCGCGACCAACCCGGATCCGGACGTCTTCGCCTTCGCCGCGGCGACCGTGAAGACCTGCATCGACGCGACGCAGCGGCTCGGCGGGCAGAACTATGTGCTCTGGGGCGGCCGCGAGGGCTATGAGACGCTGCTGAACACCGATATCGGCCGCGAGCTCGACCAACTCGGCCGCTTCGTCAACCTCGTCGTCGAGTACAAGCACAAGATCGGCTTCAAGGGCGCGATCCTGATCGAGCCGAAGCCGCAGGAGCCGACCAAGCACCAGTACGACTACGACGTCGCCACCGTCTACGGCTTCCTCAAGCGGTACGGCCTGGAAAACGAGGTGAAGCTCAATATCGAGCAGGGCCACGCCATTCTCGCCGGCCATTCCTTCGAGCACGAGCTGGCGCTGGCGAACGCGCTCGGCATCCTCGGCTCGATCGACATGAACCGCAACGACTACCAGTCCGGCTGGGACACCGACCAGTTCCCCAACAACGTGCCGGAAATGGCGCTGGCCTACTATCAGGTTCTCGCCGGCGGCGGCTTCACCACGGGCGGCACCAATTTCGACTCCAAGCTGCGCCGCCAGTCGATCGACCCGGAAGACCTCCTGATCGGCCATATCGGCGGCATGGACTGCTGCGCCCGTGGCCTGAAGGCAGCGGCGAAGATGATCGAGGACAAGGCATTGTCGAAGCCGCTGGACGACCGCTATGCGGGCTGGAACGGGGCGGAGGCGAAGAAGATGCTCGCCGGCGGCTTCAAGCTGGAAGACATCGCAGCAAGGGTGGAGCGGGACGATGTCAATCCCGAGCCGAAGTCCGGTCGACAGGAATACCTGGAGAACGTCGTCAACCGCTACGTCTGACGCGGACGGGGCCCCGATCGGACGGGGCCCCGTCTTTCCTGATCGAGACCTTTCCGTAGGTTACCGGTTGAATCGCGGACGGCGCGCCCTAGTCTCATCCTCAGCGTGCAACCCAGGAGGATGGAATGGAAGACGCAGGTATCGGCTGGATCGCAGCCATCATCATCGGCGGGCTCGCCGGCTGGCTCGCCGAAATGTTCATGAAGTCCAATATGGGCGTGTTCATGAACATCATACTGGGGATCGTCGGCGCTTTCGTCGCCAATCTCATTCTCAGCCTCGTCGGCGTATCGCTGGGCGGCTGGCTCGGATACCTGATCGCCGGCTTCATCGGCGCCTGCATCCTCATCGCCGTGGGAAGGGCGATCAAGCGATAGGGCATGCGGCTCTGCCGGGCGTCGACAGTGCCCGGTCGTTGCGTGCCGGTACGTCGCTTCAACGATCGTCTGCGGAACAATGCAATCCGACCGCCTCGGCGGCCGGATCTATGCCGGAAACGTCGTTACACTGACCGACCGTGGCCCGTTGGGGTCAGCGCTTGGCCGGTGACGTCACCGATCCGCGCACGACCAGGTCGGGCATGATCAGCACCTCGCGGCTTTCCGCCAGCGGTTGCGACAGGCTTTGCAGCAACAGCGCCATCGCCTGACGCCCGATCGCCGAGCGTGGCTGGCGGATGGTCGTCAGCGCCGGGTTCAGGTAGGTCGCCTGGGGGACGTCGTCGAAGCCGATGACGGAAAAGTCCTTCGGCAGATCGTAGCCGCGGGCGGACAGGCCGTTCATGACGCCAACGGCGGTCGCGTCGTTGACGCACATGAAGGCGGTCGGCAGCGTGTCGCGCATGAAGAGTTGCTCGACGGCGAGCCGGCCGCTTTCGATCGTGCCTTCGCCGTCGATGACCATGCGCTGCTCCGGCGGGATGCGTGCGGCGTCGAGGGCGAGATCATAGCCCCTGCGGCGCCTGAGATGGCCGAGCCGCGTCTTGCTGTCGCCGATGAAGGCGATCCGGCGGTGGCCGGCGGACAACAGGTATTCGGCCGCCTTACGGGCGCCGGCGGTGTCGTCGACGCCGACATAGGGGATGGTGCTGCCGAACACCGGTTCGAAGACGGCGACGGACGGCGGCAGGCGCTGCGTCATCTCCTGGTGGCCGAAGGGCGCGTGGCCGGTGAACAGCAGCAGGCCCGCCGCCTGGTTCGAGTTCAGGAACTTCAGGTATTCGAGCCCGCGCTCCGGATCGTTCTGGGTATGGCCGATGAGGACGCCGTAGCCGTGCGCGCGCGCCTCGTTCTCAAGTCCGATCAGGATGGAGGAGAAATTCGGGTCGCCGATGTCCGGCGCCAGCACGAGGATCATGTTCGACCGGCCCATGCGCAAGGATCGCGCCATGGCATTGGTCGTATATCCGGTGATCGCGATCGCCTGGTTGACGCGCTGGCGGGTCGACTTGGCGACCTTCTCGGGATTGTGAATTGCCCTGCTGACGGTGGCGATCGACACTTCCGCCAGGCGGGCGACGTCCTCGATCGTGGCAGGGGTCTGGATCGACACGTTGGCCTGATGTCCTTGCGGGTGGAATCGCCTGCACCCTAGAACCAAAGCGCCACTCTTTGAAAGCGGCATGGGTGTGGAATTCCCGCTGATGCACATGATGTAAACCTTTACATATGCGATGTAAAGGTTTACATACCGATCCCAGTGGTGGGGAGCCACAGGGAGGGAACATGGCGAACGATGGGGCGATCGCATCCGTGCCGGTGCTTGCAGCCGAGCGGATATCGAAGACGTTCGGCGAGGTTCAGGTTCTCTTCAGTGTCGATATGGACATCCTTCCGGGCGAGGTCCATGCGCTGGTCGGCGAGAACGGCGCGGGCAAGTCCACCTTCATCAAGATCCTGTCGGGTTTCCAGCCGCCTTCGTCGGGCCGCATGCTGCTCGACGGCGAGCCGGTGACGCTGCCGGCCAACAGCACCGCCGAGGCGCTCGGCATCATCCTCATCCACCAGGAATTCAATCTCGCCGAGCATCTGACGGTGACCGAGAGCCTGTTCCTCGGCCGCGAGATCGCCCGCTTCGGTGTGCTCGACCGAAAAGTCATGCGGGCAGAGACGCGCCGGGTGCTCGACGTGCTCGGATCGCGGATCGACGAGAACGCGCTGATCAGCTCGCTCGCTGTGGCCGACAAGCAGATGGTCGAGATCGCCAAGGCGATCAGCCGCGATGCGCGGGTGATCTTCATGGACGAGCCGACGGCCGTGCTGTCGCGCGAGGAGGCGGGCGTCCTGTTTGACCAGGTCCGCAAGCTGAAGGCCAAGGGCACGAGCTTCGTCTTCGTCTCCCACAAGCTCGACGAGGTGATGGAGATCAGCGACCGTGTCACCGTGCTGCGCGACGGCCAGTGGATCAAGACGGCGCCGACATCGATGCTCGACGGCGAGGCGATCGCCCAGCTGATGGTGGGCCGCGAACTCTCCAGCCTCTATCCCACCAAGCACGAGCCGGATGTCGACGAGGAGGTCGTCCTTTCTGTCCGCGGCCTGACCACCGGCTATGTGCAGGATGCGAGCTTCGAATTGCGCAAGGGCGAGGTGCTCGGCTTCTCCGGGCTGATCGGCTCGGGCCGCTCGGAACTGATGGAGGCGATCGCCGGCCTGCGTCCGCGCCTTTCCGGCGAGGTGTTTCTGCATGGCGAGCCGCTCGTCGCCGGCGATTTCCGCGAGGCGAACCGCCGCGGCCTTGCCTACATGACCAAGGACCGCAAGGGCGTGGGCCTTTTGCTCGACGAGGGGATGACGACCAACCTGACCCTGCAGTCGCTCGGCCAGCACCTGACGCACGGTTATCTCGACCCGGCAAGCGAGGCGAAGGCGATGGCACGCGCCAGGCGGCGCTTCGATATCCGCGTGCGCGATGACCGGGTGCGCGTCGGGCGCATGTCGGGCGGCAACCAGCAGAAGCTCCTGCTTGCCAAGGTCATGGAGACCGAGCCGCAGGTCATCATCATCGACGAGCCGACGCGTGGCATCGACGTTGGCACCAAGCAGCAAATCTATCATTTCATCGCAGCCCTTGCCCGCGAGGGACGCTCGATCATCGTCGTCTCCTCGGAGATGCCCGAGGTGATCGGGCTCTGCACGCGGGTGGCGGTGATGCGGGAAGGGCATCTGGTTGGCATGCTCGAGGGAGAGGAAATCTCCGAGCAGATGATCATGCGCTATGCGGCCGGCCTGAGGCGGAAGGCTGCAGGCTGAGCGCGCGCAAGGCAGACGACAGGGATTTTCGGCGCCTAGCGCCATCGGGAGGTTGACACTGGACATGAGCACGAACAGCGAAATCGAGGAGCGCGCGCCGCGGCGGCGCACCTGGCGGGACGTCGATCTCAGGGCGGTCGCGCCCTTCGCCGCGCTCATCCTGCTGCTCATCATCGGCGCCCTGGTCAACCCGAACTTCATCGGGCTGACCAACCTCGCCAACGTCGCCACCCGCAGCGCCTTCATCGCCATCATCGCCGTCGGCGCGACCTTCGTGATCTCGTCGGGCGACCTCGATCTTTCGGTCGGCTCTATGGTCGCCTTCGTGGCGAGCCTGATGATCCTGTTCATGAATTCCGGTGCGATCGCCGACCCGTCCTTGATGCTGGTCGCCGCCATGGTGCTGGCCGTCGTCATCGGCGGCGCGTGCGGTCTGCTGAACGGCCTGATCACCACGCTCGGCCGCATCGAGCCGTTCATCGCCACGCTCGGCACCATGGGCATCTATCGCGGGCTGACCACCTGGCTCTCCCAGGGCGGGGCGATCACGCTGCAGTCGTCCGAGCTGCAGGCGCTCTACCGGCCGGCCTATTTCGGCAACGTGCTGGGCGTGCCGGTGCCGATCCTGATCATCCTGCTGGTGACGGCGATTGCCGCCTTCGTGCTCTACCGCACGCGCTATGGCCGCCATGTGGTCGCCGTCGGCTCCAGCCGCGAGGTGGCGCGCTATTCGGGCATTGCGGTGGATCGCGTGCGCACCATCGCCTTCGTCATCCAGGGCCTGTGCGTCGCCGTCGCCGTGCTGCTCTACGTGCCGCGCCTCGGCTCCACTTCGGCCACGACCGGCATCCTGTGGGAGTTGCAGGCAATCACGGCCGTCGTCGTCGGCGGCACTGCATTGAAGGGTGGCGCAGGCCGCGTCTGGGGCACCATCTGCGGCGCCTTCATCCTGGAGTTGGTCGGCAACATCATGCTGCTTTCCAACTTCATCAGCGAATATCTGATCGGTGCCATCCAGGGCTCGATCATCATCATTGCGATGCTCGTCCAGCGCTCGCTGACGCGCAAATCGTGAACCGGCCGGGCTTGGGGTCGCCCGGTCGCCGCTTCATGGACCCCTTTGTTACCTCGGGAGGAAAAAGCATGCACAAGAGACTGATGGGCCTTGCGGTGGCCACGACGATGGCGTTCGGCACAGCCTACGCCCAGGACACGAAGACGATCGGCGTCTCGATCCCCGCCGCCGACCACGGCTGGACCGCCGGCGTCGTCTACCACGCCAACCGCGTCGCCGAACTGCTCATGAAGGAGCATCCGGGCCTGAACGTGATCGTCAAGACCTCGCCGGATCCGGCGACCCAGGCCAACGCCCTCCAGGATCTCGAGATCCAGGGCATCGACGCGCTCGTCATCCTGCCGACCGATCCGGATCCGCTGGTCAACGCGATCAAGGAAGTGAAGGGCAAGGGCACGTTCGTGTCGATCGTCGACCGTGCACCGTCGACCAACGACAGTTCCGTGCGCGACCTCTATATCGCCGGCAACAACGGCGCGCTCGGCGAAGTGGCCGGCAAGTACATCGCCGCGAACACGCCGGATGCCGAAGTCGTGGTCATCCGCGGCCTGCCGATTCCGATCGATCAGGAACGCCAGGACGGCTTCGACAAGGGCATCGCCGGCTCCAACGTCAAGGTGCTCGACCGCCAGTTCGGCAACTGGAACCGCGATGACGCCTTCAAGGTCATGCAGGACTACCTGACCAAGCACCCGAAGATCGACGTGGTCTGGTGCCAGGACGACGACATGGCCGTCGGCGTGCTGCAGGCGATCGAGCAGGCCGGCCGCACCGACATCAAGTATGTCATCGGCGGCGCCGGCTCCAAGGACATGATCAAGAAGGTGATCGACGGCGACAAGATGTTCCCGGTCAACGTCCTTTATCCGCCGTCGATGGTCGCCACCGCCATGGAACTGACGGCGGCAGCACTCTACGACCAGGTTCCCGTTCACGGCACCTACACGCTGGACGCCACCCTGATCACGCCCGAGAACGCGAAAGCCTACTACTTCCCCGACTCGCCGTTCTGATCCTTGATACGACGCCCGGGCCCTGTGGCCCGGGCGTCTTCCGCTTGTCTGTTTTTCGCCGGGCGACGGCCGTTGCCGGATGCGGGAAACGACGCTAGTTTCGTCCGCGGCAACGTTGCAGGTGGCGCAGTTTGCGCTGAGAGATGCCTGTGTCGCACATTCATAGAGAGACGCGGCCGGAAGTGCGGCACGCGATGCGAGGAGCACGGGATGAAGACGATCAAGGGGCCGGGCCTGTTCCTGGCGCAGTTTGCCGGCGATGCGGCTCCCTTCAATTCCTGGGATTCAATCACCAAATGGGCCGCCGACATCGGCTACAAGGGCGTACAGGTGCCGAGCTGGGACAGCCGGCTGATCGACCTGAAGAAGGCCGCGGAATCGAAGGCCTATTGCGACGAGTTCGCGGGTAAGGCCCGCGACAACGGCGTCGAGATCACTGAGCTCTCCACCCACCTGCAGGGCCAGCTCGTGGCCGTGCATCCCGCCTATGACGAGGCCTTCGACGGCTTTGCGGCGCCGGAGGTGCGCGGCAATCCGAAGGCGCGGCAGGAATGGGCGGTCGATCAGGTGAAGCTGGCGCTGACGGCCTCGAGGAATTTCGGGCTGGATGCGATGGCGAGTTTCTCCGGCGCGCTCGCCTGGCCCTTCGTCTATCCCTGGCCGCAGCGCCCGGCGGGCCTGGTTGAGACGGCCTTCGACGAGCTGGCCCGCCGCTGGAAGCCGATCCTCGACCATGCCGAGAGCTGTGGCGTCGACGTCTGCTACGAGATTCATCCGGGTGAGGACCTGCACGACGGTATCACCTACGAGATGTTCCTGGAGCGCACCGGCAACCATGCCCGCGCCTGCATGCTCTACGATCCGTCGCACTACGTGCTGCAGTGCCTCGACTATCTCGACAATATCGACATCTACAAGGACCGCATCCGGATGTTCCACGTCAAGGACGCCGAGTTCAACCCGACCGGGCGGCAGGGCGTCTATGGCGGCTACCAGAGCTGGGTGAACCGGGCCGGGCGCTTCCGTTCGCTCGGCGACGGCCAGGTCGATTTCGGTGCGGTGTTCTCCAAGATGGCGGCCAACGACTTCGCCGGCTGGGCCGTGGTCGAATGGGAATGCGCGCTGAAGCATCCCGAGGACGGCGCCCGCGAGGGTGCTGACTTCGTCAAGCACCACATCATCCGCGTGACCGAGAAGGCCTTCGACGACTTCGCCGGCGCCGGCACCGACGAGGCGGCCAACCGGCGCATGCTGGGGATTTGAGGCCCGGCAAGCAATGTAGGACCCGTCACCCTTGCCCCTCACCCTAGCCCTCTCCCCGCAGGCGGGGAGAGGGGACGTGGCCTGCTCAGACGTTCCGTCCGTGGCGAGCGTCGCGATCGTGGTCCTTCTCCCCGCCTGCGGGGAGAAGGTGCCGGCAGGCGGATGAGGGGCAAAGTCAGGCATAGATTTTTCAGGAGAACACGCATGGCCATCGAAGGAAGCACGACGGAAGCGCGGCAGCCGCGGATCAGGCTCGGCATGGTGGGCGGGGGCGCCGGCGCCTTCATCGGTGCGGTGCACCGCATCGCCGCCCGCCTCGACGATCATTTCGAGCTCGTCGCCGGCGCGCTGTCCTCGACACCGGAAAAATCCATAGCCTCGGGGCGCGAGCTCGGCCTCGATCCCTCGCGCTGCTACGGCTCGTTCAAGGAGATGGCGATCCGCGAGGCGAAGCTGAAGAATGGCATCGAGGCGGTGGCGATCGTCACGCCGAACCACGTCCACTACGAGGCGGCCAAGGAATTCCTCAAGCGCGGCATCCACGTCATCTGCGACAAGCCGCTGACCTCGACCTTGGGTGACGCGAAGAAGCTGAAGAAGCTCGCCGGCGAGAGCGAGGCGCTGTTCGTGCTCACCCACAACTATACCGGCTATCCGATGGTGCGCCAGGCGCGCCAGATGGTGAAGAACGGCGATCTTGGCACGATCCGGCTGGTGCAGATGGAGTATCCGCAGGACTGGCTGACCGAGGCGGTCGAGCAGAGTGGGTCGAAGCAGGCCGAGTGGCGCACTGATCCGGCCCGCTCCGGCGCCGGCGGCTCGACCGGCGACATCGGCACGCATGCCTACAATCTCGGCTGCTTCGTCTCCGGCCTGGAGCTGGAGGAACTGTCAGCCGATCTCGACAGCTTCGTTCCCGGCCGCAAGCTCGACGACAACGCGCATGTGATGATGCGCTTCAAGGAGAAGGACGGCGCGCGCGCCAAGGGTATGCTCTGGTGCAGCCAGGTGGCGCCGGGCCACGAGAACGGGCTGAAGGTGCGCGTCTACGGCACCAAAGGCGGCATCGAGTGGGTGCAGGCCGACCCCAACTATCTCTGGTACACGCCGTTCGGCGAGCCGAAGCGCCTGCTCACCCGGGGCGGCGCGGGCTCCGATGCCGCTGCCGCGCGCGTCTCCCGCATCCCCTCCGGCCACCCGGAGGGCTATCTGGAAGGCTTCGCCAACATCTACACCGAAGCCGCGCGGGCGATCTTCGCAAGGCGCAAGGGCGAGCAGATCGACCCGGCCGTGGTCTACCCGACCATCGACGACGGTTTGAAGGGCATGCTCTTCGTCGATGCCTGCGTGCAGTCGTCGAAGAAGAACGGGGCCTGGGTCAAGGTCTGATCGCCATTGCGCGTCTGGATCGTGCAGGGTGAGGGGAAGCTTGTCCTCACCGGCGCGCTTCGCCGTGCGGATCGCTCCTTGCCGCGAAGCGCGATAGCCCTGGCGTCTTCGGGGGCGAGCGGGCGGGGCGATGCGCATCGTCCACCGGTGGCGGCGCACGCGGACATTGCCGGCGCCTTTTCCGGCGGACCAAATGGAACTATCGTGATGCACCACATAATATAACGATTCCGCAGTTTCCGTTTTGGGGAACGCGCGCGACGCGGCCGAATGAGGCGGTGAGGAAGCGGCCGCGTAATTGCAGCGCAAGACGGGCGTATGCTGCCGAAGAGTCCATGGTTCCTGCAACAGGGAGGAGCAGGTGATGAAGGGTGGATGCCTTTGCGGTTCGGTCCGGTACGAGACCATCGCCGCCCCGCAGTATTCCGGGTTCTGCCATTGTCGCGACTGCCAGAAGGCGACCGGCACGGGGCACAGCTGCTACATGATCTTCAGCCGATCGGACTTTTCCTGGAGCGGCGACGTGCGATCCTACGCGGTGACCGGCGAAAGCGGCCAGCCCTCGTATCGGCACTTCTGCCCCAACTGCGGGTCCATCGTGCTCGGCTCCGGGCCGGACGGCGACGATCGCTGGACGATCTATGGCGGCACGCTGGACGACCCTTCGGAATTCGTCCCGCAGGATGCGATCATGACCCGCAGCCGCCAGCCGTGGGACCATATGGCGGGCAACCTTCCCGAATTCGAAGGCATGCCCGAATAGGGTCTATCCGGTGGGCTGAGGGTGCGGCCTCTGGCTACTTGCCGAGGTGCCGTTCGCCGCGCTTGCGGGCGAGATCCATCTGCAGCTGGCGCTGGCGGAAACGGGCGCGGTCTTCGTCGCTGCGGCTGTCGAAGCAGTGCGGGCAGGAGACGCCGGGCTCGAAGGTATCGGCCTTGATCTCCTCGGCGGTCAGGGGATGGCGGCAGGCGCGGCAGAGCGTGTGCTCGCCCTCCTGGAGGCCATGGGTAACCGAGACGCGCTCGTCGAAGACGAAGCAGGCGCCCTCCCACAGGCTCTCGTCCGCGGGCACGTCCTCCAGATATTTCAGGATGCCGCCCTTGAGGTGGTAGACCTCGTCGAAACCCTGCTCCTTCATGAAGGCGGTCGCCTTCTCGCAGCGGATGCCGCCAGTGCAGTACATGGCGATCTTCGGCTTGTTGTGCAGGCCGGTATGGTTGCGCACCCAGTCCGGGAACTCGCGGAAAGTCCTGGTCTGCGGATCGACCGCGCCCCTGAAGATGCCGATCGCCGTCTCGTAGTCGTTGCGGGTGTCGATGACGATCGTGTCCGGATCGGAGATCAGCGCGTTCCAGTCCCTCGCTTCGACATAGGTGCCGACCACCTGGTTGGGGTCGATGTCCTCGACGCCCATGGTGACGATCTCCTTCTTCAACCGCACCTTCATGCGCAGGAAGGGCATCTCGGCTGCGTGACTCTCCTTGTGCTCCAGCGTGGCGAATTCGGGCTGGGCGCGCAGGAAGGCGAGGACGGCGCGGATGCCGTCGGCGGGCCCGGCGATCGTGCCGTTGATGCCCTCATGGGCGAGCAGCAGCGTGCCGCGCACGCCGTTTTCCTCGCACAGCGCCTGCAGCGGCGCGCGCAACGCGGCAAAGCGCGGCACGGAAACGAAGTGATAGAGGGCTGCGACGAGGAAGGATGCTTCCGTCTGCGGCGCCGGGTCGGTCTGAATCTCGGTCATGGCCGCTGGAATACAGCTTTGCGCGTTGCGGTGCAATCGGCCCCGTTGCCGCGATGTCGGCCGGCTTCAGGCCGCATGCCGCCACAGAAGCTCGATGCGGCCGGCATCCTCGCGGGTGTCTTCGGGAAAGAGCAGTTCGGCCAGCGGCAGCGCTTCGGTACGCAGGCGGTTGCCCTCGGCGATCATCACGGCGAGCAGGTGCGTCAGATCCTTCGGCGTGCCGATCTCGCCCGGATGGGCGTCGGCAAAGCTCGTCAGCAAGGCGATGTCCTGGTTTTCGCCCAGCAGCGTGACGAGCGCCTTCGCCTGCTTGCGGGTTCCGTTCAGGGCCGCCGGCCAGGCCTCAGCGAGGAAGCGGCAGTGCACCCATCGGTCCTGCGTGCGCTTGCGCAGCGTGTGGTAGCAGTCAGGCCCGCCGGTATCCCTCGCCCGCCGGAGCGCCTCGGCGGCCTTCCGGCCGGTCGACCGCCAGCCGTGGCCGAGGATTTCGGCGGCGCGCTTGTGGCCCCCGTCCATGCGCAGACGTCCCGCGGCCGCCAGCGCCTCCTTGCAGGTGGACACGGCCTCTTCCATCAGTTCCTTCGTCACGGCGGTGTCGGCCATCGCGTCGCGGCGCGTCACCAGCTTCGCGTGGATGCGTTCCAGCGCCATGCGCTCCTCGACGGTCGAGGCGGCTTCGGCGAGCCTGCGCGCCGTTTCCACCAGCGACGTCGCGTCGCGGCTCGCCGCGAGGCTGCGGCCGAGCGTTCCGATCCGCTTGTTCTCCCGTTTCTGGAAGGCCTTGTCGGCGGCGGCCACCAGCCGGTAGAGGCTGCGGACGCGCTTGAACTGCTTGCGGGCGGTGTGGATGGCTTCGTGCGGTCCCTCGGGCTGTTGCTCGAGCGCGTCGAGCGCCCGCGAGAGATATCGGGACGCAACGCGACGGACTTCGCTTTGAAGAGATTTATCCGCTTTGAGACTGAGGCTCATGAGAGGACCGGAGCGCTCCTTCGGACAGGGCCATTGCCTGGTTGGAGTAACGGTAGTCGCCGGTCACCTCCCGTCCAACCCAATCGGGAATTTCCGGCTTGTCGGTCTCGTCGCGCAGTTCCACCTCCGCCACGACGAGACCGCTGTAGCGTCCGCCGTAGACGTCGACCTCCCAGGTGAAGCCCTTGTGCTCGACCTCGTGGCGCACCTTCTCGATCACCGTGCCGATCGCCTGGCCCAGCATTTCCTCGGCGACGGCCGGGTCGATCTCGAATTCGTATTCGTCGCGGGAAAGTGCCGTCTGCCCGATCTTGAGCGTGAGGCAGGCGCGCCCGTCACTATAGGCACGGACCCGCAGGGACCGATCGTCCATCGTGGCGAGATAGCCCTGCTTGATGGAGACGCCGGCGTCTGCCGAAAGACGCCACCGCTTGCCGGAAACCAGAAATTTTCTTTCGATTTCTTTGGCCATGCCACTCGCTTTCGCATTGTGGTAGTCGGTTGAACAAACTGTACACGATGAGCCTGTCATGGCAAGGCGCGAAAGGATCCGGTGCCTGCCGGCCCTGTCGTGATCCGGTTCCGCGAGGCTTCGCATCGGGCCTTTTTTCTCGACACGAGCGGCTCGAAAAGGTATTCCAGCGCCAGATTCAATCGTTTTAGGGAATGCGCCGATGGCCGAGAAAACCGAAAAGCTCCTGTCCGTGCTGAAGCTGCAGCCGGTGGTTCCTGTCCTGATCATCGACGACGTGGCGACAGCGGTCCCGCTGGCGCGCGCATTGGTCGCAGGCGGCCTCAAGGCGATCGAGATCACGCTTCGCACGCCGGCCGCGCTGGAAGCGATCCGCCGCGTCGCCGACGAGGTCGAAGGCGCTGTCGCCGGCGCCGGCACGATCCTGAACGCGGCGCAGTTCGACGAGGCGGTCGAGGCCGGTTCGCAGTTCATCGTCAGCCCCGGCACCACCCAGGAACTGCTGGATGCCGCCTCGCAATCGCCGGTGCCGTTGCTGCCGGGCGCGGCGACCGCCAGCGAGGTCATGGCGCTGCGCGAGGAGGGTTACGAGGTGCTGAAATTCTTCCCCGCCGAACAGGCCGGCGGCGCATCCTATCTCAAGGCGCTGTCCTCGCCGCTCGCCGGCACGCTGTTCTGCCCGACCGGGGGGATCTCGCTTGCCAACGCGAAGGACTACCTGTCGCTTCCTAACGTCATCTGCGTCGGCGGCTCCTGGGTCGCGCCGAAGGATCTGGTCGCAAAGGGCGACTGGGCCGGCATCACCAGGCTCGCCGCCGAGGCGGCGCAACTGAAGGGCTGAGCCGGGGACGCCGAAAGGCTCCTGCGCCACCGGTCGCCGCGCGGCTCTTGCGTGCGGCGATCACGATTTCGAAAGCCACGGTTTGTAATCCGGCCTTGCGTGCCTATCTGTCACTCCGGCTCACACTGGAAGGGAGAGAACACGATGTTCGATGCGAAAAAGTTGCTGGATCAGTTTCTCGGATCGCAGATCCCGGGCGCGGGCGGCACCGTGCGTGATCGCGCAGGCCAGGTGACGCAGGCCGCCAAGGACAACCCGCTTGCAGCAGGCGCCATCGCCGGCGTGCTCCTCGGCACGAGCGGCGGCCGTCAAGTTGCAGGCACCGCCCTGAAGCTCGGCGGACTGGCCGCGATCGCCGGCCTCGGCTACCAGGCCTACAAGAACTACAAGGCCGGCCAGGCTCCCGCAGCGCCGGCGCCGGATGCCGAGCGGCAGCCGGAGCTTCTGCCGCCGCCATCCGATTCCGGTTTTGCCACGCAGGCCGTCAGCGACGATTTCGCGCTGACGCTGATCCGCGCGATGATCGCCGCCTCCCGCGCCGACGGACACATCGACGCCGGCGAGCGCGCGCATATCATGGACAAGCTCAAGGTCTCCGGCCTCAGTGGCGATGCGGCCGCCTTCCTGGAGAAGGAACTCGCCGATCCGACCGATCTCGACGGCATCGTCGCGGCCGCCAAGACCGAGGAGCAGCGGGTGGAGCTCTATACGGCCTCGCGGCTGACGATCGAGCCCGACAGCCGGGCCGAGCGTGGCTATCTCGACCTGCTCGCCGGCCGCCTCGGACTGCCGGATGCGCTCGTCGATCACATCGAGGCAACCGTGTCCTCGGCGAAGGTTCCAGTTGACCCCAACTCTGGCCCCAGTTCCAGTCCCTGGGCCTGATCGTCCCATCAGCACTTTGCATTTGTTTCCCGGCCGTCGCTGCCCTATGCCTCTTCTGCGCGCGAAGCGGCGGCAATCCGGGGAACGGGGGGAGAAGGCATGCACGATCTGAAGCACTGGACGGCGCGGCCGGCGCCGGCTCCCGTGACGCTCGAAGGGCAGTACGTCCGCGTCGAGCCCTATGATCGCGCGCAGCATCTCGAAGCCCTGTGGGACGGCTTCGGCGGATTGTCGATCAATCCGCTGCTGAAATATTTCACCCAGGACGAGTTTTCCGGCATCGCGGATTTCGACGCCTGGCTCGCCTCGGTTCAGAAGGGCGGCTGGGTGACGGAGGTCTTCCGTGACAAGGCGAACGGCAAGGTCATGGGCATGGCGAACTACATGCGGCCGGATCCTGCCAACGGCGTGGTGGAAATCGGCGGCATCGCGCATGGCCCGGCGATGGCGCGTTCGCCGCTGTCGACGGAAGGCCAGTACCTGCTCGCCAAGCATGCCTTCGAGGATCTCGGCTATCGCCGCTACGAATGGAAGTGTCACAACCTCAACGAGGCGAGCAAGCGCACCGCGCAGCGGCTCGGCTTCAGTTTCGAGGGCGTCTTCCGCCAGCATATGCTTTCCAAGGGGCAGAACCGCGACACCGCATGGTTCTCCATCATCGACAGCGAGTGGCCGGTCACGGCGAAGGCCTTCGAGGCGTGGCTGTCGCCCGCCAATTTCGACGCGCAGGGAAACCAGAAGCGGCGGCTGGAAGACATCCGGGCAGAGCTGAAGCAGGCGGGTGCGCCATGAACGGAGACGAGAAGGGAAATCGATCCTCGGCGATCGCCGCCGCCGTCATCCTGCTCGTCACCGGGCTCGCCTTCTTCTTCCTGCCGGGCGTCATGATCTCGCTCGGCAGTGTCTCGCCCTGGCTTGCGGCGGCTTTGGGCACCGCGCTCGTGCTCGCCTTCTTTCTGCTGTTCTGGCTGAGGGCCCGCCACCAGAGGCGCAGGGGCAGATAGGGACGCTCCTCCGGCTCAGCCCTGCAGCGAGGCTCCGAGCAGCACCAGCCCCAGCACCATCACCAGCAGCGCGCCGAGGATCTCGATGGCATTGCCGACGCGGAGGGCGGCGCTGTCGCCGCCCGCAAGGCGCATCGCGACACCCTTTGCGGTGACCGCCAGCGTAGCGAGAGCCGAGACCGTGATGGCGGTGCCGATCGACATGGCTATGACCGAGAGCAGGCCGCCGAGATAAAGTCCGTTCAATAGCGCAAAGGAGAGCACGATCAGCGCGCCCGAGCATGGGCGCAGGCCGACGGCGACGATCGCCGACCAGGCCTCGCTGAGCGCGAAGCGGTCGCCCTTCAGGAGTTCGGGATCCGGCGCATGGGTATGGCCGCAGGTGGCGCAGACTTCACCCGCTGCATGCGAATGCTGAGCATGGGTGTTGTGCGAATGGGCGTGGCCATGTGCATGCGCGCCATGGTCGGCAAGGGCATGCAGGTGGCGGCCGTGGCCGGCGGTGTCGGCCAGGCCCATGGCATAGGCTTCGACCGGGGCCGTGGAACGGGACCGGCTCCGCCAGAGCTTGCGGTAGAGCAGCCAGGCGCCGAAGGCCGCGATCAGTGCGTAGCTCGTCGTCTCCAGCACCCGGGTGGCGTCCGTCATCGAGATGGCGGTTCCGCGCAGGACGAGATAGGCAGCACCGACGAGCAGGATGGCGACGATCCCCTGCAGCATCGACGAGATGAACGACAGCAGCACGCCCCGCTTCAGCTCGATCTCGTTTGCCAGCATATAGGAGGAGATGACCGCCTTGCCGTGGCCGGGGCCGGCGGCGTGAAAGACACCGTAGGCAAAGGACAGCCCGACG
Source organism: Mycoplana azooxidifex (assembly GCF_014196765.1). Classification (GTDB taxonomy): domain Bacteria; phylum Pseudomonadota; class Alphaproteobacteria; order Rhizobiales; family Rhizobiaceae; genus Mycoplana; species Mycoplana azooxidifex. Next base: position 250,421 of record NZ_JACIEE010000005.1, on the reverse strand, counting down.
AGGGTGGAGGCCGCCCACGGGTTTTCGCGCATGTTCTTCAGCGCACCCGTGAGCGCGTGATAGAAGGCCTGCTGGTGGGCGTTGATCCAGGCGAACAGGCTGCCGAACATGCCGGTGGTATTGAAGCCCGGCTCGGCGCTGCCGATGCCGAGCGGCGACTGCGCGATCGCGGCCCCGGCACCGGCCAGGAAGGCGAGCAGGGCAAGGGCTGCGGCGGGCTTGGCATGTCGAGGTCTCAGCATGTCACTTCCAGTCTCGTCGCAAACAGCCTCGACATGTCGGTGCCGGTCGGGTCGTTCCAGAAGGCGTCGGTCAGCGTGCCTTCGTTCTGCGCGAGCACCTCGTCCGGGTCCGGCCGCACCACCTGGTGCTTGCAGGCGGAAAACCTGTCGCCGACCACCACCATGTTGTCGTCCGCCGGAAAATCCATCGAGGCATACATCGTCGGATCATAGACGCCGAATGTCAGCTTGCCCTTCAGAGGCATGGCCTGGCCGGGCTTGAGCGTAAAGAACATCAGAAGCTGGCCGTCCTGGAAATCGACGTTGATTGCGTCCGGCTTGCCGACTTTCACGTCCTTCCCGTCTTCGGTGATCGTCGTGTAGTAGCTGAACTCCTCCAGCGATTCGAGAACGGTCTGGCCCACCTCGGCCAGTTCGTCCGGGTCGAGCTTGAGGTTGGAGTTCTTGTCGAAGTCGAGAACGACGCTCGAGGAGAACATCTCGTCGAACCGCCAGACATTGCGCAGTTCCGACACCGTGCCGTCGTCGCCGGCGACGACCTCGAGCCGCGCCTCGGCGAAGATGTGCGGATGCGCCATGGCGGCTGCCGGCGACAGCCAGACGGCACCTGCGATGAGGAGGGGAGCGTGCTTCATGCGCGAGGGTAACCTCTCGTCCGGCCTTGAGGATTCGTTACCGAATGTACCGCAATTGGGCCGGAATTGGGACTTCGGCCGGGCGCGAATTGTCGCGCCCCGCGCATTCAGGCGCCGTCGCCGTTCTTCCTGAACCAGTTATGCAGGAAATCCACGAAGGTGCGCACCTTCGCCGGCAGGTAGCGGCGGTGCGGATAGATCGCGTAGATGCCGCGGTCGGCGGGCAGGTAGTCGTCGAGGATGGAGACGACGGCGCCCGATTCGAGGCGGCTGCGCGCGATGAACTCGGGTACCTGCGCAATGCCGAGGCCGCTCTGGGCGGCGCGCACGGCGGAGGTCGGGCTGTTGACCTCGATGTGCCCGCTGACGGGCACGCTGAAGTTCGTTCCCTTGGCGTCGATGAAGCGCCAGTTGCTGTGCGACTTGCCGTTCGTGTCGATCACGCAGGGAAGGCGGGAGAGCTCGGAGGGGTGGGTGATCGGGCCGGTCTTTTCCAGGAATTCGGGTGCCACGCAGATCTTCAGGTAGAAATCGCCGAGCTTGCGCGCGATCAGGGTGGAATCCTCCAGCCGCGTGATGCGGATCGCAACGTCGAAGCCTTCCTCGACCAGGTCGACGAAGCGGTCGTCGGAAACGATCTCGAGCGACAACTCGGGATGCTCGCGGCCGAAGTCGATGAGGGACTGGCCGATCTCGGCATCCACGAAGGTGCGCGGCGCGGAGATCTTCAGCTTGCCCTTCAGGTCGGTGTTGTTCTCGCGGACGAGATCGGCGAGGTTGTCGATCTCCTTGAGGATCTCGGAGGCCGTGCGGTAGTAGGTGTGGCCCGCTTCCGTCATCGAGAACTGGCGGGTGGTGCGGTTCAGGAGAAGCGCGCCGAGCTCGTCTTCCAGTTCGCGGACATACTTGGACAGGAGCGCCTTGGACTTGCCGACCTTGCGGGACGCTGCGGAAAACCCCTCTGCATCCACGACGTCTATGTAGGCGCGAATGCGGGTCAGCGTATCCATGCAATGAGTCCTTGCTGCGATGCCGTATCGGATGCGGGAACCGAAATGTCGTGGGCTGTACGAATTTTTTCAATAGCGGGGCCAAAAAACTCTTGATTGCGACAGGGAATCTTCTTATCTCCGCCCTTGCCCAAAGTCGCACGTGCCTGTGGGTGTCCGCCGACCCTCGAACTGGGATCAGTCCCTAAGGTGAGGTCATCGGTAAGGTACCTGGAACTAACCGCTCCAGTCGCTATTCCGGCCAACCGGGAAATGCGAGGACATCTTGAAGCAACGACGGTGCGGGCCTTTCTGGTGTCTGCCGGCTTTCCATCAGCCGGGGTTACTGAAGAGGCACACCTTCATTGCCGGAAGTGCGGTTGGGATACCCCCACCAATCCATGGCAGACAAAGCCGAATCCGAGCCTAGGCAGGCTCAGGTTCACCGTTCGCGCACTACGCGCATGCTTGGTTCCGGGGTCTCCACCGGCTGGTTCCATCGCATGATCGCGTATGCCCTTTGTCCTCCGGTTTTCTGGCCGGAGCCTTGGATCATGGGGACTACTGAAATGGCGACTGCACGCATTATCGACTTCCTGAACACCCGACGTCCCGACGGCCCGTGCCTCGTGGTCGACCTCGATGTCGTGCGCGACAACTTCAAGGCGTTCCGCCACGCGCTGCCCGACAGCGCGATCTACTATGCCGTCAAGGCCAACCCGGCGCCGGAAGTCCTGCGCCTTCTCGCCAGCATGGGCTCCAACTTCGATTGCGCGTCCGTCGCCGAAATCGAAATGGCGCTCGATGCCGGCGCGACGCCTGCCCGCATCTCGTTCGGCAACACGATCAAGAAGGAGCGCGACATTGCCCGCGCCCACGGGCTCGGGATCAGCCTCTTTGCCGTCGACAGCCACGAGGAGGTCGAGAAGATTTCCCGTGCCGCTCCGGGTGCGCGCGTGTTCTGCCGCGTGCTGACGGACGGCGAAGGTGCCGAATGGCCGCTGTCGCGCAAGTTCGGCTGCGTGCCGCAGATGGCCGTCGACGTGCTCGTCTACGCCCACCAGCTCGGTCTCGTCTCCTACGGCGTCTCGTTCCATGTCGGCTCGCAGATGACGAAGGTCGATGCCTGGGATTCGGCGCTCGCCGATGCCAAGCGCGTCTTCGTCCAGCTTGCCAAGCAGGGCATCGAACTGAAGATGGTCAACATGGGCGGCGGCTTCCCGACGAAGTACCTGCGCGACGTGCCGGCGGCCGAAGAATATGGCCAGGCGATCTTCGGTGCGCTGAAGAAGCACTTCGGCAACCACATCCCGGAGACGATCATCGAGCCGGGCCGCGGCATGGTCGGCAATGCCGGTGTGATCAAGGCCGAGGTCGTGCTCGTCTCGAAGAAGTCCGACAACGACGCGCATCGCTGGGTGTTCCTCGACATCGGCAAGTTCGGCGGCCTGGCCGAGACGATGGACGAGGCGATCCGCTACCCGATCCGCACGGCGCGCGACCAGGACGAGATGGAGCCCTGCGTGATCGCCGGCCCGACCTGCGATTCCGCCGACGTGCTCTACGAGAAGAACATGTACCCGCTGCCGATCACCCTTTCGATCGGCGACGAGGTGCTGATCGAGGGCACCGGCGCCTACACGACGACCTACTCGGCCGTCGCCTTCAACGGCTTCGAGCCGCTGAAGTCCTACGTGATCTGAACCGGTCGAGGCAGCTCCCGCGGCAGGCGGGAGCGCCACTCACAATGAAATCCGATGACCGCTAGTGGCGGCAATTGAAGTTCGGGAGGCCGGGATGGCCACTGTTCTTGGTTCTGTCCGCGCGTTTTTCGCGCAATCCGCATTCGCAATCGACCGGGAGAATGCCGGCGACGTGCTGGCGCGTGAGCGCCTGCTCGACCATGCCATGGGCGAGGGGCGTTTCCGCAAGTCGTCGGAGAAGCTGCGCCGCGGCCGCGTGCCGGCGGAAGGTCTGGCGCTCGTCGCCCGCGATGGTGACGGCCACGTGATCGGCACGGTGCGGCTCTGGAACGTCGAGGCCGGGGTCGACGCGTCGGGCAATCCGGTGCCGGCGCTGCTGCTCGGCCCGCTCGCCGTCGATCCGGCCTACGAGGGCACGGGCATCGGCTCGGCACTGATGCGCGCGGCGATCACCGAGGCCGCACAGCGCGGCCACGGCGCGGTGCTGCTCGTCGGTGACGCGGCCTATTACGAGCGTTTCGGCTTCTTTGCGGCCAAGGCCGCCCATCTCGTCATGCCCGGTCCGTTCGAGCGCCATCGTTTCCTGGCGCTGGAACTCAAGGACGGCTGGCTGGACGGCGCTGCCGGCCTGCTCGTCGCCGCCGGGCGCCGGCTCGGGCGGGGCGAGCTTCCGAAGGCTGCCTGACTGGCTATTGCCCTTCGACTGTTCGCCTTTGGCCGGGGCGGGTCAGATCATCGGCCCGCCATAGACGAGCGATGCCTCCCGTGACGCCACCTCGCGCGGTTCGCTGTTGCCGGACCGCGCGACGATCTCGCTGAAGCTTCGCTGGAACACCTTCAGCGCCACGAGGCTGTAGCAGGCGACGGCCACGAAATTGTGCCAGAAGGCGCGGGGCTGCTCGGCATAGCTCGGGTTGACGAGCAGGCACAGGACCTCGACCGTGAGAATGAAGATCAGCGGATAGACGATGTACCTAGCGCTTTCCGTTCGGCCTTCATCGATGAAATCGGCGATGATGCATGTGCTGATGCCGTAGGCAACCGCAACGAAACCGAGGATGTAGCGGAAGAACATGTCGCTGGCGATGATCTCCGGCGTCATCTTGTCGAGGTCGTTCACGCCTGGACCAAGGTAGTAGTAGATGATGAACGATACCAAGAGCGGCATGAAGGCCGCGAGGCTGCCCCACCAGACGATGGCCAGGTAGTTCGCGAACGGGAAATTCCAGATGCTGGTAAACCTCTCCCAGTTCTCCTCCTCGATCCGCAGCGAACGCAAAAACAGGGCGATCAGGCTCGTGAGGGCAAACATGGCGCCCACCGTGAGCGCAGTGATCAGCCCGCTCTTGATGATCGTCGTCGCGTCGGTCCGGGCGATCGCCTGTCCCCAGTCGACTGCAGGCTTTGCGGCCTGTGTCAGGACTTCCGTGATGTAGAGGTAGATGCAGAGCGGAACGACGCAGCCGACGAAGCCGATGCCGATCGCAAGCAGCGCCGCATTGCTCCAGGGATAGGTGGGGACGCTGTCGTTGACCAGCCTGAACAGGGTTGCCAGAACGGCGTCGGGCTTCTTCGCCGCCGGAAGCATGCCTGGGGCAGCGCCCCTCTTGATCGTCAGTGCTGTTTCGCGATCGTTGCGGGCGAGGATCGCAAAGAGGGCGGAGAGGCGCTTTGCGCCGGTTTCGCATTCGCTCGCCAGCAGCGACCAGCGCTTCACCAGTTCCTCGTAGTTCCTTGCGGCTTTAAGATCCTTCTCGTCGACGGAATCATTCAGAGCGCGGACCAGTGCCTCCGCATCGCGGTTCAGCTTCTCGCCGGTTTCTCTTGAAAGATCCTGCGCCGGATCCTCGATGTTCGAGTTCGCCAGGATCTCCCTGACCTGCGGCGATTTGAGCGTCGTCGAGACGAGCGTCTCGATCTCGTTTTCCAGCATGTCGGATTTTGGCCGCAGGACCTGGATGATCTCCCGGTACTTCTCGTATTCCTCCTTCGACCAGATTCGTTCGCCGCGGATCGTCAGCCCGGCGAACAGCCGCAAGGCGATGCAGTTGCGCCCCATCAGCGTCGCCTGGTCCTCGTTGAAGCCGAGGCTGAGCAGGAGGTTGCGGATGCGCCAGAACTTGCGCATGTCCCGCCTGTAGTCCGGCGAGTCCGCCACCAGCGTCTCTATGTCGTTGCGCGACAGGCGCTGCACGCGGGCATAGAATTCGCCGGGAATGCTGGCGACGCGTTGGGCAAGTCCGCGCAGCATCGCCTCGATCTGGGCGACCATCGGCACTGAAGGCAGAATGCCGACCACAATCAGGGCCGCGCCGAAGGGCCAAGCCATGCCCTGGAAGGGGGCCTGCGCACCGGTCGGATCGTTGGCGATCAGCAGCACGACGGGCTTGGCCGTGCACATGAAGAGATACAGGAACTCCAGGAAGATCAGGTAGAGCACGAAGGACCGGTTGAAGATCGACCGCCCGACGATGTCGCCCATCGTCAGCATCTTGGTGAAGTCAAACTCCTCGCCTTTCGGCGGCCGCGTGAATTCCTCTATGCGTTTCCTCGCATAGAGCGCGATCACGATCGCGCCCACCGCAAGCGACAACGCAAAGGAACTCTGCTCGCTGAGAAAGCCAGCGACCTGATCCTGTGCCGGAGCGGTTGCCATTGTCGCTTATGTGCACTGGCTGATGCTGGGATTGCACGGGCTTTGGGCCTGCACGCTTCCGCTTGCAACCAGGGCGCCGACAAGGATCAGACCGAATACCAGAAGTGAGACTTTGAAAGGCACCGCAAATATTGCCATGGCAGCCTCCACGCAAAACAAGGGAATATGATCCGTCGCTTATAAAACAAAGTCAACTTATACCTGCGAAGTACCTCTTTCGGTTGCGGTGCACGGCCCGTCCCCCCGGTCGGCCGGCAGGCCGAGGGGAGCGTGACACATCGGCCACGGTCGCTATGCGTGCGGCAATGTCGCGGGCAGACAGTGCTAAAGTATTGATCCATCTCAACTCCGTCTCGTTGCCGCCGACGATAGTGGCCACGGTGCAGCGCTTCGAGTCGCTGTCGTTGATCGACGAAGGAGAGAAGAGATGTCGAACACCCTGACCCGCCCCTTGAGCCTTGTTGCGGCCATAGCACTCGTGGCGATCGGGCAGGCTGCTGCGGCGGCGGACCTGACGCCACCGGCGGCCGCGGCGGCGGAGGCGGAGGCGGCGGATATCCAGGCCCTCGGTCCCTGGCAGATCCGTCTGCGTGCGTTGGGCGTGATTACCAACAATTCCGGCCGCGTGAACGGCATCGACGGATCGGATCTCTCCTACAGCGACACGATCGTTCCGGAACTGGACATCTCCTACTACTTCACCGACAACATCGCGGCCGAACTGATCCTGGGCACAACCTATGCCAATATCGACGCTGCCGGCTCGATCGATGCACTCGGCAAGGTCGGCAAGACGTGGCTGCTGCCGCCGACGCTGACGCTGCAGTACCACTTCACCGATTTCGGCGCGTTCAAGCCCTATGTGGGCGCGGGCGTGAACTACACGCTGTTCTACAACCAGTCCGGCAAGGGCGCGTTTTCGGACCTCGACGTCAAGAACGAGTTCGGCGCGGCCCTGCAGGTCGGCTTCGACTACATGCTCGACGAGCACTGGGGCGTGAACTTCGACGTCAAGAAGCTGTTCCTCGAGCCGGAATGGAAGGTCAAGCTCGACGGCGCGCCGTTGTCGGGCAAGGCCAAGCTCGACCCCTGGCTGATCGGCACGGGTATCACCTACCGCTTCTGAAGACGCTCTTCCGGGAGGGACGCGGAAGAGCCGCGGTCGCCAAGCGGCCGCGGGGCCGGCGCGCAGACGAGGTCGCGCCGGCCATCACCGCATTTCAAAAGCGCGTGATGCCGACCCACGGGCCACGATTTCGGCGAAGCCGTGTCCTAGGTGTCCGTCATGAACAGACGAACCCTCCTTGCCGCCCTCGCGCTCACCGCCACCGTGGCCCCGTCCGCCGCCTTTGCGCAGGTGCAACCGTCCACGCAACAGCCGGCGGTCGATGCGGCGGCACTGTCGCGCGTCCTCGACGAAGCGCAATCGCTGCCGGCGCTTAGGACGGTCATCGTTTCCCGCAACGGCGCGATCGCAGCGGAGAGGGGCTATCGCGGCCACAGGACCGATGAGAGCACCAACATCAAGTCGGCGTCGAAGAGCATCGTTTCGGCCCTTGTGGGTATCGCCATCGGCAAGGGGCTGCTCGAGGGCGTCGACCAGCCGATCGCGCCGATCCTCAGGGCCGACCTGCCGGCGGGGCCGGATCCGCGGCTGGCGCGGGTCACGATCGGCCATCTCCTTTCCATGCAGGCCGGGCTGGAGCGGATGTCGGGGGGCAACTACGGTCGCTGGGTGTCGAGCCGGAACTGGGTGCGGACGGCGCTGGCGGCACCGTTCGTCGACGAACCCGGCGGTGCGATGCTCTACTCCACCGCATCGACGCATCTGCTCTCGGCGATCCTGACCAAGGTCGGCGGCAAGCCGACGCTGGCGCTGGCGCGCGACTGGCTGGGACCGCTCGACGGCTTTCGCATCGGGGCGTGGGAACGCGATCCGCAGGGCGTCTACCTCGGCGGCAACCAGATGGCGATGAGCGCGCGGTCGCTGCTTGCCTTCGGCGAACTCTACCGCAATGGCGGGCGGACACCGGAGGGCGAGCAACTGATCCCGGAGGACTGGATCCGCCAATCCTGGCAGTCGCGCACCCGTTCGCGCTTCTCCAACGACGGCTACGGCTATGGCTGGTTCGAGCGCGTGATCGGCGGCAGGACCGTTCACTTCGCCTGGGGCTATGGCGGGCAGATGCTCTACATCGTGCCGGATCTCGGGCTGACGGTGACGATGACCTCGGACGAAAGCGGGCCTTCCGCGCGCAACGGATACCGCGACGACCTGCATGCGCTGCTGGCGAAGATCATCGGCACGGCGGAGAGCTGACGCGCGCTGCACAAATTGACAGGGGCTGCCCGGACGTGTACCCAATCGCGCAGGGTGAGAGCCCCTGCCGTCCGCAAGCGCAAGCTTTGGTGAAGTCTCTCGTACAAGCACACGGTTTTCCAGCTTGCTAGGCATGCGAACCGGCGGCAATGCGGACCCCTCCGAAATGACGCATGCAGACACTGGAGAAACCCATGCGTCTGTCGACGCCACTCCCTTCCCTCGACGGCCTGAAGGATCAGGCCAGACGCCTTCGGGCACGCTTCGAAGCCGATGGCCAGCCGATCGGCCATTCCCGCGCGCTAGAGCTCATCGCCGCGCAATACGGCTATCGCGACTGGAACACCCTGCATGCCGCCGTCGGCAACCGGCCGCCTTTCGATCCCTGGCGGCTCGGCTCACGCGTGCGCGGCCACTATCTCGGCCAGCCCTTCGATGCGAAGGTGCTGGGCGTGCAGGCGCTGACGGCGCAACCGGGACACTACCGGCTGACGTTGCATTTCGACGAGCCGGTCGACGTGGTCACCTTCGAGAGCTTTTCCGCCTTTCGGCAGCGCGTGAACTGCACGGTCGACGAGACGGGCAGGACGGCTGCGAGAACCTCCGACGGCCGGCCGCACCTGGAGTTGGAATGGTAATGGTGGGGCCCGGGCACTGGTACTGGCACGGGCCGCCGCCGTCTCACTTCAGGTTCAGTTGCCAGGAGACGCCGAAGCGATCGGTGACCCAGGCGAATTCGCGGCTGAAGCCATGGTCGCCGAGCGCCATCAATTCCTCGCCGCCCTCAGAAAGGGTTGCGTAGATCTCGCGGATCTGCGCCTCGGATTCGCACTCGACGAAGAGCGAGAAGGAGGGCGTGAAGGTGAAGGCGTGGGTAACGGGGCTGTCGATGCACAGGATCGACTGGTCGCCGATATGGAAGCGGGCGACCATGACCGTTCCCTCCGGTCCCGCCTCGCCGGGGCCGTAGCGGACGATCTCGTCGATGGCGCAGTTGGGGAAGAGCGAGGCATAGAAATCCATCGCCTCCTCCGCCTTCCTCCCCTGGAACATCAGGAACGGTTTGACCGAGGCGACCATCGTACCCTCCTTGCCCTGGAACTCCGGTCCGTTTTTGTCGCGCAGTCGCAACCGCGGTTACAGGATGTCTTGCGACATCTCTTCCGCGGGAACCTCGGCCCGCTCGTGAACGCGCACGAGCGCTGCCGGCACGCCGGCGACCGTCGTCCTGGCCGTTACCTGCTTGAGGACCACGCTGCCGGCGGCGACCCTGCTGCATTCGCCGACCTCGAAGCTGCCGAGGATCTTGGCGCCGGCGCCGATCATCACGCCGCGGCGGACCTTCGGATGGCGGTCGCCCGTCTCCCGTCCGGTGCCGCCCAGGGTGACGTCCTGCAGGATCGAGACATCATCCTCGACGACGGCAGTCTCGCCGATGACGATCCCGGAGCCGTGGTCGAGCATGACGCCGGAGCCGATGCGGGCAGCCGGGTGGATGTCGACGTCGAAGGCGAGCGCGGCCTGGGTGGCGAGGAAGCGCGCGCTTTCGCGCTTTCCGGCGCGCCAGAGCCGGTGGGTGAAGCGATAGGCCTGCAGCGCCTGGAAGCCCTTCAGATTGATGAGGACATGGCAGGGGCCGGGGCAGGCGGGATCGCGGGTGGTGACGGCTGCGATGTCGGCCTCGGCGGCGCGCAGCAGGTCGCCGTCGGCCGCAGCCGTCATCACCTGCTCGAGCGTGCCGCGGTCAACGCCGCCTGCGGACAGGCGGGCGGCCAGCACCCGGACGAGCATCTGCGTGCCGGAGGAGGATATCAGGATCGGCTGGACGAGCGAGCGCAGCATCGGCTCGCGTTCTGCCAAAGCTATGGCTTCCGTGCGGATCGTGCTCCATACGCCGTCGCCCGTGCCGGGAAGACCCCGGGACTGGTCCGCCCGGGCGTCCTGTGCGACGCCTTGCAGCTTGCCTTGCATGGAAATCCCTCGGTGCACCTTCCGCCCTTCGCCCGAAGGGCCGCTTCTGTCCTGCTTCCTATCGGAAATTCGTGTCGGAATTGTCTCCGCCGCCGTCAGCCGGCGATGTCGACCACGCCACAGTCTCCCGCTTCGCTGGCGAAGGCAAGCAGCTTGCCGCTGCCGCTCCAGGCGAGCGAGGAGATCGCGCCCTTGCCGGGCCGGCGCAGCAAGACCTCGCGGTTGTCCGAGAAGCGGGCCGCGAGCACCATGCCGTCCGAATAGCCGATCGCGACGACGTCTTCGGCCGGATGGCAGGCGACCGCGGTCACCATCACGTCGCCGCGGGTGCCGAGTTCCAGCGGCGCCTTGCCCATCGGGCCGTCCTTCGAGGCGAAGGGCCAGACGATAGCAGCCGGCGCACCGGAGGAGGCGAGCCACTTGCCCTTGGCCGACCAGGAGATGGATTTCACCTTAGCCGGATAGCCGGTCATGCGCATGTGGCGCGTCTCGGCGCCGGGCTTAGTGTCGAGCTTCCAGCCGTGCAGGGCGTTTTCCTGCATGCTGGTGACGAGGAAGCGTCCGTCGGGGGAGAAGGTGACGCCGTTGTGGGCGCCTTTCCATTCGAGATCGACGGGCTGGCCGGCCATGGCGACCCAGTGCAGCGAGGCGCCGTTGTAGCGGGCAACGGCGATGCGCAGCCCCTTCGGCGCGAAGACGACGCCCTCGACGGTGCGGCTTTCGGCAAACTCCTTCAGCGTGCCGTCGGCAAGGCGGACGCGGGTGGTGCGGCCTTCGGCAAAGGCGACCGCGCCCTGCGGACCGGCCGCGACGACCGAGATCCACTTGCGCGGCACCTCGGAGAGAAGCGTGGCGGTGCCATCGGCGGCGATGCGGAAGACCTTGCCGTCCTCGCCGCCGGTGACGAGCGTGTCGCTCGCCTCGTCGCGGACGCAGGCCAGCAGCCCGTCATTGGCCTGGCTCACCTTGTGGCCATGGTCGAGCCGGTGGATTTCGCCGGTCGCGCTGGCGAAGAACGGCACATCGCCGAGGAACGCCGCGGCGACAACATGGCCGTCGAGATCGAGAGGAGCGACAGTCGGCATCAGCGGGCAACTTTCTTCAGCATACCATTGTCCGAAAACAGGTTGGTCGTTTTCGGCATCAGTCCGCCTGCGCCTCGCAGGCCTTGAAGGTGCGCTCGATCTTCTCGCGGTCGAGGTCGCGGCCGATGAAGACGAGGCGGCTCTCTCGCTTCTCGCCATCCTTCCAGGCGCGCTGGTGATCGCCCTCGACGATCATGTGCACGCCCTGGACGACATAGCGTTCCTCGTCGCCGGCAAAGGCGATGATGCCTTTCAGGCGCAGGATGTTCGGGCCGTCCGTCTGGGTGATCTTCTGGATCCAGGGAAAGAAGCGATCGGGGTTCATCTCGCTGCCGCGCAGCGAGATCGACTGCACCGTCACGTCGTGGATGGGCGAGGGGCCGTGGTCGTGATGTCCGTGGTCATGGTGGTGATGGTCGTGATCGTGATGATGGCCGTGGTGGTCATGGTCGTGATCGTGGCTGTGATCGTGGCCGCAATCGGGGCCGCAGACATGGTCGGGCGCGTCGTGGTCGAGGAAGTGCGGATCGTTCTCGAGCGCGCGCTCGAGATTGAATGCGCCCTGATCGAGCACTTTGGTCAGGTCGATGTCAGAGCGGTTGGTGCGGTAGATGCGCGCCGACGGGTTGATGGCGCGCACGGTCGCCTCGACGACGGCCAGTTCTTCCGGGGTCACGAGGTCGGTCTTGTTGACGAGCACGACGTCGGCAAAGGCGATCTGGTCCTCGGCCTCGCGGCTGTCCTTCAGCCGCAGCGGCAGGTGCTTGGCGTCGACCAGGGCCACGACGGCGTCGAGTTCGGTCTTGGAGCGCACGTCGTCGTCCATGAAGAAGGTCTGCGCGACCGGCACGGGGTCGGCCAGGCCGGTGGTCTCGACGATGATGGCGTCGAAGCGGCCGGGCCGGCGCATCAGGCCCTCGACGACGCGGATCAGGTCACCGCGGACGGTGCAGCAGATGCAACCGTTGTTCATCTCGTAGATCTCCTCGTCGGATTCGACGATGAGGTCGTTGTCGATGCCGATCTCGCCGAACTCGTTGACGATGACGGCATACTTCCGGCCGTGGTTCTCCGTGAGGATGCGGTTCAGCAGCGTCGTCTTGCCGGCGCCGAGGTAGCCGGTAAGGACGGTGACGGGGACGGGCTTTTGCGTGGCGGTGTCGGTCATGTCAGGATCCCTGAAAGTTTCAGCCCTCATATAGGGCGCAGGGTGTGGTCGCCGCAATACATGGCGCGTTCCCCCGACGCGATTGTATTGGAGAGCGCCGGCGAGTCAGCGCAGGGCTGAGACATCGAAGGCGTGCACGTCTTCCAGCAGTTCGACGAGGCCGGTGGTGGCGTGGGCGAGAAGCTGCTCGCCCCGTTCAGCCGTGGCCCTCGTCGCGTCGCCGGCCGCACCCTTCTCGTTGAGGTCGGACATCTTCCAGCCGAAGGCGTGCGGGCCGTAGGCGCGCAGGTGCCGGTGCCTGCGGGCGAGATCGGACTGGCGGGAGGAAAACCGCTCGGCCTTGTCGAGGTGGACCAGTTCCGGGTGGATCGCCAGCATCACCGACGTCTCGATGTCGCCGCCATGAATGTCGATCGCCTTCTCCTCCGGCGCGATCCAGCCGTCCGGCTGGCCGAAGCGGGTCCAACTCGTCGCCACCGCCAGCATGTCGTGGCGCACCCGCGCCTCGGTCACAACGATCGTCATCAGCGGCGAATTGCCGCCATGCGCGTTCAGCATGACGAACTTGCGGATGCCCAGTTCGGACAGGCTGCCCGCGATGCCGAGCCAGCGCCACACCGCTTCGTTCCAGTCGAGCGACTTCGTGCCCGGCACGTCGAGATGTTCGGGGGAATAGCCGATCTTCTCGGTCGGAAGGAAGGTGACAGGCAAATCCGTGGGAAGAGCAGCGACAAGGCGTTCGACGATCGCGTCGGCGATCAGCCAGTCCGTCTCGAAAGGCAGGTGCGGGCCATGCCCCTCGTGGGCGCCCAGGGGAAGCACGGCGATCCAGTGCGCGCGCGCAGAGGCCGGAAGGGCCGGATCGTTGTCCTGCCAGCGTCGCGCGGGTCGGAGCGTCATGGGAACCGCCATTTCATGTCTTGCGCATGGTCTTGTCGTCAACGGGTCGCCTCTGTCATACAAGGTGGCGGCGGCGAAACAAGATCGGGAGGCCCGATGGGCAAGAAAAAGAAGGAAGAGAAGAAGGAAAAGGCCCGGAAGAAGGAGCATGCCGCGATCGGACCGGCCGACGTCTCCGGCGCCATCGTCCAGGCGGCGCGCTCCATCCGCACGGTGCTTTCCCGTAATCTTCTGTCAAGCGGGCTCTATGCGGGGCAGGACGGCGTCATGCTCGCCCTGGCCGAGGGCGGCGGAATGACCGCCGGCGCACTGGCCGCCCGCCTCGGCGTGAAGGCGCCGACCATGACCCGGACCATCGGCAGGCTGGAGGCGCAGGGCTTTGTCGAGCGCCGGCCGGATACGACGGACGGTCGCCTGACGGTCGTCGACCTGACCAGGGCCGGCAGCGACTCGCTCGAGAAGATCGCCCAGGCCTGCGATCTCAGCGAGCGGCAGGCTCTCGAAGGCCTGAGCGAGAAGGAGGTTCGCACCCTGCTGAAGCTCCTGCGCACCGTGGACGGCAACCTGAGGGGTGTCGTCGTGCAGGACGGTGACAAGGCGGTTGCGGAGGAATTTTAAATAGTTTAAATAAACGATTTAAACGGCCTGCGACAAGAACATGGGGAGGGGAATGGCGCAAAAGGTCAAATTGTCCACGATCGCGGAAACGCTCGGGGTGTCCACCGCTACGGTTTCGCTGGCCCTGAGGGACAGCCCGCTGGTGGCGCTTTCGACGCGGGATCGGATCAAGGAACAGGCGCGTGCGCTCGGCTATATCTACAATCGCCGCGCCGCCAGCCTTCGCACCTCCAGATCCGGCATCATCGGCGTCGTCGTGCACGACATCATGAACCCGTTCTACGGCGAGATCCTGAAGTCGATCGAGAGCGAACTCGACCGCGACCGCCAGACGTTCATCCTTTCCAACCACTACGATTCGGTGGAGAAGCAGCGCAACTTCATAGAGACGCTGCTGCAGCTGGGCGGCGACGGGGTCATCATGTCGCCGGCGATCGGCACACCGCCGGAGGATATCCTCCTTGCCGAGGACAACGGCATGCCGGCCATCCTGATCGCCCGCTCGATCGACGGCCTGGACGTGCCGATCTTCCGCGGCGACGATACCTACGGCATCTCGCTTGCGACCAACCACCTGATCGGGCTCGGCCATCGCGTCATCGCCATGGTCGGGGGCACCGACCAGACGTCGACGGGGCGCGACCGCTACCAGGGCTATGTCAACGCGCTGCGCAAGGCCAACATTGAGGTCGACCCGGCGCTTCGCATTCCCGGGCCTCGGTCCAAGCAGGGCGGCTTCGAGGCTGCCGTCAATTTCCTGTCCCTGCCGCAGAAGCCGACGGCGGCGGTCTGCTGGAACGATCTCGTCGCCATCGGGCTGATGAACGGCATCGCCCGCGCCGGCCTGGTGCCGGGCCGCGACGTCTCGGTCACGGGCTACGACGACCTGGAGGAGGCGTCGATCGCAACGCCCTCGCTCACGACCGTCTGGAACGGCCAGTCCGAGGTCGGTCGCAGCGCCGCCCGGGCGCTGCTCGACAAGTTGTCGGGCAGCCACGAGCCCGACGGCATCCACCTGATCAAGCCGGAAATGCGCATCCGCCAGTCGACGGGGCCGCTCCGTCACAGCGGGCACGACCACTGAATTCGAACGATCGTTAAGGCAGGAAGACCATGCAGGAAAAGCCGAAGGTTCTCATCGTCGGGAAGGTGCGCGAACGCGTCGCCGAGCGGCTGGAGGGAGAGGTCGAGCTGGTGCGCTGCAGCGCAGCCCTTGAGCCCGGCAAGCTTGCGCCCGGGATTGCCGAAGGCATCCGCGGCGTCGCGGTGTCGGGCAGTTTCGACGCAGCCGCCATCGGCTGCCTGCCCAATCTCCAGATTATCGCCAATTTCGGGGTGGGATATGATGGCGTCGACGTCGGTGCGGCTGCCGCCCGCGGGATCGTCGTGACCAATACGCCCGATGTGCTCAACGACGAGGTGGCCGATACGGCGATCGCGCTGCTCCTAAATACCGTTCGCCGTTTCCCGGAAGCCGAGACCTGGCTGAGGGAAGGGCGGTGGGAGCGCACTGGCGCCTTTCCGCTTTCGAAGCTTTCCCTGCGCGGGCGTTCGGTCGGCATCTACGGCCTCGGCCGGATCGGCCTCGAGATCGCCAGGCGGCTCGAGGGTTTCGGCGTCTCCATCTCCTATCACACCCGCAGCCGGCGCGAGGAGGCTCCCTATGTGTACCATCCGACGCTCATCGGCATGGCCGAGGCGGTGGATACGCTGATCGCGATCGTTCCGAAGACGCCCGAGACCTACAAGACGATCGACGCCGGCGTGCTCGTAGCACTCGGGCCGAACGGTGTTCTGATCAATGTCGGGCGCGGCTGGACCGTGGACGAGGAAGCGCTTGCCGCAGCGCTTGAAGCTGGCACGATTGCTGCCGCCGGCCTCGACGTCTTCCAGGACGAGCCGCATGTTCCCGGCGCCCTGCTGGCGGCTCCCAACACCTGCCTCCTGCCGCACGTGGCGTCTGCCTCGGTCGCCACGCGCGACGCGATGGCCGACCTCGTCGCCGACAACCTTTTGACCTGGTTCAGGACCGGCAGGCCGCTGACGCCCGTGCCGGAGACGCCGGTCGGAGGGTGACGGCATGCAGCCCTCGCCCAAGGCGGTAACCGGTCGTTAACCTAGCGGCAAGTTTGCTGGCGCATGCTTTCTTGCGAATCGCACGAATTCGGAGAAAGCCATGCGAAAGCTGATCATGCCGGCCCTAGGGGCTATCGTCCTCCTTGCCGGTGTCTGGTCGCTTGACGGAACAACGCCGGATGTGGATCCCGTGATTTCCGGGTCGATCCCCCGCGATACGGGACCTGCCGCCGGAAAGGCATTCGCCGTTGCAAACATCGAGACCAAGGCGGATTGCGTGCTCACACGCGGCGAGCGGATGACCCATCACAGTATGCGCATGGCCGCGTCCGACGCATGCGAGGAGGTCTGGTCGGGACTGTCGCATGCCTCGACCTGGACGGAGGCGGGAGACGGCACCGTGATCGTCACGGACGCCGCGGGGGATGCGATCCTCACGCTTGCCGAAACCGACGGCCTTTATGAGGTGATCGATCCGTCCGGCGCGATCATCACCCTGCGCGCAGCGGAGTAGCGCGGCCGGTTCAGCCGGAAGCCTGGCGCTTGGTGGAAGGCTGCTTCGAGGCGGCGTAGTCGCGCACGGCCTCGCCGAATGCCTTGAAGAGATTGTTGGACGGCTCGTCCGACCCCACCCAGTATTCCGGATGCCACTGCACGCCGACGGCGAAGGCCTTCGAGCCGATCACCGAGACCGCTTCGACCGTTCCATCCTCGGCGACCGCCTCGACGGCGAGCCGCGGCGCCGTCGCCGAGATCGCCTGGCGATGCAGCGAGTTCACGCGCACGGTTCCGGCTCCGACCACCGAGGCGAGACAGGTCCCCTCCTTGACGATGACGTCCTGGCGAATGCCGTAGGCGACGTCGAGATCGGCAGTATCGGGCTTGCGATGGTCCCAGTTGCCGGGGATCTCCTGTATCTCGTTGGCGAGCGTCCCCCCGAGGGCGACGTTGAGTTCCTGCAGGCCGCGGCAGATGGCGAGCAGCGGGATCCCGCGCTCCAGCGCGCGCGTGATGAGCGGCAGCGAGGTCGCATCCCGCGCGGGATCGAAGGGGCCGTCGGCTTCCGTCGCCTCGAGACCGTAGTTCGAGGGATGGACGTTGGTGCGCGAGCCGCTGACCAGCACCCCGTCGACGCGATCGAGGATCTCGTCGAAATCGTGCCCTGCTTCCAGCGCAGGGACCAGCAGGGGGATGACCCCTGCGCCCTTGACGGCGGCGCGCACGTACTGATTGGGCGTGGCCTGCCAGACGTTGCCTTCAATTTCGCGGATGTCCGCAGGGATGGCGACGACAGGTTTCGGCATGATGAAGGAACTCCGAAGTTTGGGGCGCGGCAGGCGCCGGCGGAAGAGCCGGCCGTCATTTCACATGCGCCGCTGCTCTTCGCTTCCAAGGCTTGCCGGGAAAATGCTGTCCAGTCAATTCCCCCACGGTGGCCCGGCGGATCTCACCTGACTGCGCTGGGGCGAAATCTTGCCGTCCCTCGTTAGGATCCGGCTAACCCTGATTCGCGAAATCGGCGGGCCGCGTTGAAAAGAGCGTGATGCAATCGGCGCGCACCGTCGCCGGGCATCGATGCCATTTTGCATCGCTTGTCTATGCAGGGTTGCGTCGGCACAACTTCAGAAAGCGATCTGCAATACCAGGTTGAGTGCTTCGTGCGATTCAACGGCAAGGTAGCGGAATTCCTGTGCATTCCCCCGCACAATAGAATAATCTCGCGAAATCATTCATTAAAATTTCGCCGGTAACCCTCGCCCGTCAATGGGAGCGCCGAGTCCATGAAGGATCGAGGTCAAAGCACGCTGCCGACGGATGTGTATTTGTCGTTCGTCAGCTCGCTTTACGGAAACCGTCAAACGCTGTTCGTCGGCATGATCTCCCATGTGGTGACGTTCGCGTTCGTCTACGCGAAGACGGCCGATTCCTTCTTCCTTGCCTGTGCCGGCGCCATCATCCTGATCTGGTCGCTGCGCGCCTCCGGCATGCGCCGCTTCGACCTCGTCGACCAGTCCAAGCTCGACAATGACGGCATCCGGTACTGGGAGAACTGGTACAACACGGGTGCGGTGGGAACCACGCTGGTGCTGGGCACGGCGAGCGGCTACAGCCTGCTGATCAGCCGAGACAGCTTTGCCGAGCTTGCGACGATCTCGGTGACGCTTGCCACCATGGTCTCGGTCGTCGGCCGCAACTGCGGCTCCCGCCGGGCCGTCGACTACATGACCTTCTGCGCCTGTTTCCCGATGGTGGTGGGCTTCCTCGGGCTGCAGGATTTCTATCACGCCGTGCTGGCGCTGCTCATCCTGCCCTTCAGCCTGACGACGCGGATGATGGCCAACGGCGTGCGCAGCTTTCTCGAGAAAGCGGCACTCGCTACCCGCGAGATGAAGACGATCGCCGACCGGTTCGATGCGGCGCTCAACAACATGCCGCACGGCCTGCTGATGCTGGACGCGGATCACCGCATCCTGGTCGCCAACCGGCGCGCCTGCGAGCTTCTCCAGCTCGGAGACAAGGAGCGACTGAAGGACTGCCACCTCGACGTGGTGCTGCGCTACGGCGTGCGCAGCACCTTCCTCAATGCCGAGCAGAGCAAGGCCATGCTGCAGAAGCTGGACGAGCTGCTTCGGGGGCAGCGATCGCGCGCGCTCGTGCAGGTGACGGACGATTTCTACCTGGAGTTCACCGCCAGCCAGCGCGAGAACGGCGGGGCGGTCCTGATCTTCGAGGACGTGACGGCACGCATGCGCGCTGAAAACAAGATTCTGCACATGATCCGCTACAACAGCCTGACGGGGCTGCCGAACCGGGCCTACTTCGGCGATCTGGTCCAGCAGGCGCTTTCGGAGCGCAAGCGGTCGGGGACGGTCGGCTTCCTGGTGCTCGACGTGGACGAGTTCAAGCACGTCAACGACGTCAAGGGACACGTGACCGGCGACCGGCTGCTTTGCATGATCGCCGAGCGCATCCGCAAGGTCGCGGGCGACCGCGCGGTGGCGGGCAATCTGATGGGCGACGAATTCATCCTGTTCTTCCCCAACGAGAACAACCGCAAGGACCTCGAGGAACGCATGCGCCGGCTGCACCAGCAGGTGCAGGGAAGCTACGAGCTTTCCGGCACCACGTTCCGCGTCTCGCTCAGCGCCGGCGCCGTCCTTTGCGAGAGCGACGAGTTCCGCATGGAGGACATGCAGATCAAGGCCGACCTCGCCTTGTTCGAGACCAAATCGCGGGTCAAGGGCGGCTTTACCGTGTTCGAGGAGGAGATGGACGCGCGCTACCTGGAACGGCAGAAACTCAAGCTGGACCTGCGCGAGGCGGTTGCCAACAACGAGCTTTCGATCGCCTACCAGCCGATGTTCCTGCCGGACGGCTCGCGCATCGCGTGCTGCGAGGCGCTGGCGCGCTGGACCCATCCCGAACGCGGGCCTATACCGCCCACCGTCTTCATCCAGATCGCCGAGGAAATGGGGATCGTTTCCGACATCACGCGCCGGATCATCGAACGGGCCTGCACGGACTGCGTCGGCTGGCCCGAGCACATGGGCGTCTCGATCAACCTGTCGGTCCAGGACCTGCGCAATTCCGAGATCGTCGGCGTCGTGACGGATGCGCTCCTGAAGGCGGGGCTGAAACCGTCCCGGCTTCATCTGGAAGTCACCGAAAGCTGCCTGATGGAAGAACCGGTCAAGGTCCAGGCGGTGCTGCAGGAACTGCGCGCGCGCGGCATTACGATCGCCATCGACGACTTCGGCACCGGCTATTCCAGCCTCAGCTATCTCGATGCCCTGCCGCTCGACCTGATCAAGATCGACCGCTCCTTCGTCCGCAACATCAGCGAGGATGCGCGCCGCTTCAAGCTCCTGCGCGGCACCGTCAATCTTTCGCGGGAACTCGGCCTGCGGATCGTCGTGGAAGGCGTGGAAACCCGCGAGCAGCTCGCGCTCATCAACAAGTACAACTGCGCCGATCTGATACAGGGCTACGTCTTCGCTGCGCCGATGTCGAACAGCGCGATCATCGACCTGACCCAGGCGCTCGCCCGCAAGGCAGCCGACAACCGCGCAAAGAGCGGCCGGCACGTCGCCTGATACCTCCCCCTGTAATCCAGAAGTTGCTAAAACGTTGATTCTCAACAACATGGTTAATTACTGTTAACGTTAATAATTGGTAATTTACACAAATTGACCGAAATGATTGAGTGTAGCGGGGCGGTGCGGCAACCGCGGGCATTCAATCGGGGATTTGTGTTTCATGGCCAGCGTGCAATCGGCGACCAATCGATTTTCAGACAAGCTCATGCAACTTCTGGATCAGGTAGAATACCGCCGCGTCGAGACCGGGGAGGATATGGAGGAGGTCGCCCGCATCCGCTACAAGGCCTACAAGGCCGGCGCCGTGATGCATCTCGGGGACGACTCGCCGCTTTTGATCGACGAGGTCGATTTCGACAGCCACGCCTATGTCTTCGGCATCTACTACGAGGAGCGGCTAATCTCCACCGTCCGCCTGCACCACGTGACGCCGGAGCATCGCGTCACCTCGTCCGGCAAGGTGTTTCCCGACGAGATCACCGCCTTCCTCGATGCGGGCATGTCGCTGATCGATCCTGTTCGCCTGGCCGCAGATCCGGAGATATGGAGCGAAATGCCGGCCATTCCCTATCTCACGCTCAGGCTCGCCACCATGGCGACCGACTATTTCCAGACCGATCGCTGCCTGCAGATGGTCAAGCCGGCGCATTCGGCCTTCTACAAGCGCGTGTTCGACGCGGATTTCGTGGCCTCGCCGAAGAGTAACCAGGGCAAGTTCATCATCGACCTGATGCTGATGGCCACGCGGGTGAAGGAGGTCCTGCCGAAGCTCTACGAGCGCTTCCCCTTCTTCAAGTCGGAGCCCTTCGAGCGTCGGATGATGTTCGACCGCAGCGGCGACCCGCTGACTGTCCGGCCGACGGCGCGGCTCGCCCATTTCGGCTCCAGCCGCATCCAGATCAACCCGGCGAGCATCATCGGCTGACCCCTGAAATTTCCGGGGAGCCGTCCGGGGCCGCTCCGTCGGATATTGCGCGGTTGCGCGTTGCGCTTTTGCCGGCCTTTGTGTAAGGCCAGAGAAGGTGGAGTTTGTGCAAGGGACGGCGGCGCGGCGGCCGGTACTTTGGCAACGAGGAGGCGGACCGGCGGTTCAGCGTCGGACGCACGCAGACAGGAGACGATAGCATGGCAGAACATCACTCCGGGCCGGTCGAGACGGGTGCTCCGATGGACTATTCCGAGCACGAGAAGACCTACGATTTCTTCATCGGCGCGACAAAATACGGCACGATGTTCTGCGTCACGCTCCTGATCGCCATGGCCGCCGGGTTCTTTACCGGCGCCGGTTTCTTTTCCGCCCTGATCCTGTTGATCGTCCTTAACGTTCTCGGCTTCGTCCTCCTCCGCTAGCGGTTCCCGTTCGGATCTGCTCATGCGGCGTCCCTTGCCGGGCGCCGGGAGGACTTGGCGCGGCCAACTCGGGGGAGGATTGGCGTGGGTGAGGTAGTGTTCGTGTCGCGGGAAACAGATCCCGCGGAAAGCCGCGTCGCGGCATCGGTTGAAACGGTCAAGAAGATGAGGGCCCTGGGCTTCGACGTCATCGTCGAGGCCGGCGCCGGGGCGGCGTCGCGCATTTCCGATGCCGATTTCACCGCCGCAGGTGCCACGGTCGGCACGGCGGCGGAGGCCAAGGGCGCCGACGTGGTGCTGAAGGTGCGCCGGCCGAGCACGGCGGAAATCAAATCCTACAAGCCCGGTACAGCCGTGATTGCGATCATGGATCCGTACGGCAACGAAAAGGCGCTGGCGGCGATCGCCAAGGCCGGCCTGACGACGTTTGCCATGGAACTGATGCCGCGCATCACCCGCGCCCAGTCGATGGACGTCCTGTCGTCGCAGGCAAACCTCGCAGGCTACCAGGCGGTGATCGATGCGGCGGCCGAATTCGACCGCGCCATGCCGATGATGATGACGGCTGCGGGCACCGTTCCCGCCGCCAAGGTGTTCGTCATGGGGGCGGGCGTTGCCGGCCTGCAGGCGATCGCCACCGCAAGGCGGCTCGGCGCTGCCGTGACCGCAACCGACGTGCGGCCGGCCGCCAAGGAGCAGGTCGCCTCGCTCGGGGCCAAGTTCATCGCGGTCGAGGACGAGGAATTCAAGGCGGCCGAGACCGCCGGCGGCTATGCCAAGGAAATGTCGAAGGAATACCAGGCCAAGCAAGCAGCACTGGTCGCCGATCACATCGCCAAGCAGGATATCGTCATCACCACGGCGCTGATCCCCGGCCGCCCGGCGCCGAAGCTCGTCTCGCGCGACATGCTGCGGAGCATGAAGTCCGGCTCGATTGCCGTGGACCTCGCCGTCGAGCGGGGCGGGAACATCGAGGGATCCGCGCCCGGCAAGGTCGTCGACGTCGAGGGCGTGAGGGTCATCGGCTATCTCAACGTGCCCGGCCGCATCGCCGCCTCCGCCTCGCTGCTCTATGCCAAGAACCTCGTCACCTTCCTGGAGACACTGGTCGGCAAGGACACCGGGGCGCTCTCCGTCAACCCGGAGGACGAACTGGTCAAGGCGACCATGCTGACGCGCGGGGGTGCTGTGGTCCATCCGAACTTCGCGGCGGCCGACAGCAAGGGAGGCGCATGATGGCAAACGAACTTCTGGACAAGGCGATCGCCGATCTCGAGCGCGCGGTCGAAGCGGTTCGCACCGCGGCGGAATACGTGCCCGACGCTGCGGGTGCTGCCGCCCACGGCGTTTCCGGCGGGGCGATCGATCCCTTCGTGTTCCGCCTTGCGATATTCGTGCTGTCGATCTTCGTCGGCTATTACGTGGTCTGGTCGGTGACGCCGGCGCTGCACACGCCGCTGATGGCGGTGACGAACGCGATTTCGTCGGTCATCGTCGTCGGCGCGCTGCTGGCCGTCGGCATTTCGCTTTCCGGTGTCGCCACCGGCTTCGGATTCATCGCCCTCGTCCTCGCCTCCGTGAACATCTTCGGCGGCTTCCTTGTCACCCAGCGCATGCTGGCGATGTACAAGAAAAAAGAGAAGTGAGGTCGCGCTGATGTCGCCCAATATTGCTGCCTTCCTCTATCTCGTTTCCGGCGTGCTGTTCATCATGGCGCTGCGCGGCCTGTCGCATCCGACCACCAGCCGGCGGGGCAACACGCTCGGCATGGCCGGCATGGGGATCGCCATCGTCACCACGCTGCTGCTGGCGACACCGTCCATCGGCGGGCTGGCGCTGATCGTGCTCGGCCTTGCCATCGGCGGCGGGGCAGGGGCCTATATCGCCCGCGCGATCCCGATGACGTCGATGCCGCAGCTCGTCGCCGGCTTCCATTCGCTCGTCGGCCTTGCGGCCGTGCTGGTGGCTGCGGCCGCGCTCTATTCGCCGGCCGCCTTCGGCATCGGCGAGGTCGGCTCGATCCATGCCCAGGCGCTCGTCGAGATGGCGCTCGGCGTCGCGATCGGCGCGATCACGTTTACCGGATCGATCATCGCCTTCCTCAAGCTCGACGGGCGCATGTCGGGCAAGCCGATCCTGTTGCCCTACCGGCACCTGATCAACGCGACGCTTTTGGCGCTGATCGTCTTCTTCATCTTCGGGCTTGCGGTCAGCGAGAGCCATTTCGACTTCTGGGCGGTCGTCGTCCTGGCCCTGGTGCTCGGGGTCCTGATCATCGTGCCGATCGGCGGGGCGGACATGCCCGTGGTCGTGTCGATGCTCAACTCCTATTCGGGCTGGGCCGCGGCCGGCATCGGCTTCACGCTCGGCAACCTGGCGCTGATCATCACCGGCGCGCTCGTCGGCTCGTCGGGTGCGATCCTCTCCTACATCATGTGCAAGGGGATGAACCGCTCCTTCGTTTCCGTGATTCTCGGCGGCTTCGGCGGGGAGACTGCGGCAGCTGCCGACGATGGGGTCCAGCGCACGGTCAAGCAGGGTTCGGCGGACGACGCTGCTTTCCTGATGGCCAACGCGTCCAAGGTCATCATCGTGCCCGGCTACGGCATGGCGGTGGCGCAGGCGCAGCATGCGCTGCGCGAACTCGCCGACAAGCTGAAAGCGAACGGCGTCGAGGTGAAGTACGCGATCCACCCCGTCGCCGGACGCATGCCCGGCCACATGAACGTGCTGCTCGCCGAGGCCAACGTGCCCTATGACGAGGTGTTCGAGCTGGAGGATATCAATTCCGAGTTCGCGCAGGCCGACGTCGCCTATGTCATCGGCGCCAACGACGTGACCAATCCGGCCGCCCGCGACGACAAGACCTCGCCGATCTACGGCATGCCGATCCTCGACGTCGACAAGGCCAAGACATGCCTGTTCGTCAAACGTTCGCTGGGCTCCGGCTATGCCGGCATCGACAACACGCTGTTCTACAAGGACGGAACAATGATGCTGCTCGGCGACGCCAAGAAGATGACGGACGACATCGTCAAGGCGATGAACCACTGAGGCGCCCCCGGGACGCCCCTGGGCCGTCCCAAGCAGATGAGGGCTGCTGATCAAACGACAAAGCCCGCGGCGATGCCGCGGGCTTTGTCGTTTGAACCAGTTGTCGAAGAGGGACGCCTATGCCGCGCCGCCGCGGGTGCGGGCGACGCCGTCCTTGGCCGGCTGGTACTTCGGGTTGAGGCGCAGGGCATGTGAATAGGACTTCGCAGCTTTCGGCATGTCGCCGCGGCGCTCGTAGATCAGCGCCTGGTTCGTCCAGGATTCGGCGTTGTTGCCGTCGAGGCCGATCGCGGTGTTGAAGTCGGCGAATGCGTTGTCGTCGTCGCCTTGGGCGGCGTAGGAGAGGCCGCGTCCGTTGTAGGGCTCGGCCGAGCTCGGCGACAGCGAGATCGCCTTGGAGAAGTCCTCGATCGCCGGGCCGTGCTGGCCGCGGCGCTGGTAGATCAGGCCGCGGTTGTGATAGGCGCGCGGATCGGTGGTGTCGAGCTCTATCGCCTTGTTGAAATCGTTGAAGGCTTCGTCGACCCGGCCCGCCTGGCGGTAAAGATTGCCGCGGCCGATATAGGCGACGTCATAGCTCGGGTTGATCTGCAGCGCCATGTTGTAGTCGGAGGCGGCTTCCCCCTGCCTGCCGAGGCTGCGCTGGACCAGCGCGCGATTGGCATAGGCCTGGTAGAAGCGCGGATTGAGTTCGATCGCGCGGTTGAAGTCGTCGACCGCCTTGCGATATTCGCCGGCCCGGCCATAGGCCGATCCCCGGACGTTGTAGCCTTCCGGATCCTGCGGGTTCGCCGCGATCACGCTCGAAAGCGAGGAGATGTTCTCCGTGGAACCCTGGGCACGCTCGACGCGGATGACGTCGGTGCTCGTGCTGGCGCTCTGGCAGGCGCTGAGCGATGCGGCGGCGATGATGGAGAAGAGCGCCACTACCGTGGACCTGTGAAGATCCGAGACGGGAACAAGGCATTTCAGGGAGAAAGGCGATTGCCCCGTATTTGCTGCCATTTTCAAGATAGATGTCCCTCAACAAGGCGCTTCATGCGCCGATCCTAACACCCGCTTGCGTCGGGATGCTTCTCGCCACGTCGTGGCGTGTCCATCGGGCAATGCCCGGGCCCTTCGCCCGGGGTCGCGGCCATCGGCCAACATCCCCGGTTCCACCAGCCTCCCCGACGTCCAGGGCGGGCTTCTCCAGCCGCCCCGGATGATGTGCCTGCTTGCTGTCCCGAGCGCATCAAAAAAGGCGGTGGCAATCGCTTCGCCACCGCCAGACCTTGCATCCGAAAACGTCGAAAAAACGACGGATCAGCGAGCCGCAGGACGGCCGACGCTGACCAGACCCTCGCGCTGAGCGCGCTTGCGGGCCAGCTTGCGAACGCGGCGAACGGCTTCAGCCTTCTCGCGGGCGCGCTTCTGCGACGGCTTCTCGTAGTAGTCCCGCATCTTCATTTCGCGGAAGATACCTTCGCGCTGCATCTTCTTTTTGAGAGCGCGGAGCGCCTGATCGACGTTGTTATCGCGGACTAGTACCTGCACGAGTATCCCGTTCCTTTGTTTGTGTTGAACGCCTCGGAGCATCAGGTCAACGAGGCAATGCATATATCGTTTCGCAGCCCGGAAGGCGTGCGATTGACTGCTCGGATACCAGATCGCAGCCCCCAAGTCCAGACGGTTCAGCCGAAACCGGTGCAAAATTAACCGGGTTGCCCAGGGCCGCGCAGATGCGACGACGAGTCCCCTCGCGGGATGTCGCATGCGTACAAGGCACGCCGGAATGCGTCGCAAAGAAAACGTTGTAACTCGGCCAGATTTGCTTTCTATCGGCGATACGGAAACGATCCCGACATACGGAGTAAGGCGGATGCGCAAATATTCGGTCTTCGCCGTCGCACGCGAGGCGCTGCGCGGCCACAAGGGATGGGAGCCCCAGTGGGTTTCGCCCGAACCGCGCCAGGAATACGACGTCATCATCGTCGGCGGCGGCGGCCACGGACTGGGTGCTGCCTACTATCTCGCCAAGCAGCACGGCATCACCAATGTCGCGGTGATCGAGAAGGGCTGGCTCGGCGGCGGCAATACCGGCCGCAACACCACCATCATCCGCTCCAACTATCTCTACGACGAGAGCATGGACATCTACGAGCACTCGCTGAAGCTCTGGGAAGGGTTGAGCCAGGAGCTCAACTACAACGTCATGTACTCGCCGCGCGGCGTGATGATGCTGTCGCACAACGTCCACGACCGCCAGTCGTTCAAGCGCCACATCCATGCCAACCGCCTGCACGGCATCGACAACGAATGGCTGACGCCCGAGCAGGCGAAGGACTTCTGCCCGCCGCTCGACATCGCCGCCACTGCCCGCTACCCGATCAACGGCGCCGCCCTCCAGCGCCGCGGCGGCACGGCCCGCCACGACGCTGTGGCCTGGGGCTATGCGCGCGCAGCGTCCGACCGGGGTGTCCACATCATCCAGAACTGCGAGGTCAAGGCCATCCGCCGCGGACCGGGCGGCGAGGTGACGGGTGTGGAGACGTCGCGCGGGTTCATCGGCGCCAAGAAGATCGCCGTATCGGCCTCCGGCCACAACTCGGTGATCATGTCGATGGCGGACGTGCGCGTGCCGCTGCATTCGGTGCCGCTGCAGGCGCTCGTCTCCGAGCCGATGAAGCCGATCTTCCCGTGCGTCGTCATGTCGAACACGGTGCATGCCTATATCTCGCAGTCGGACAAGGGCGAACTCGTCATCGGCGCCGGCACCGACCAGTACAATTCCTACTCCCAGACCGGCGGCCTGCAGATCATCACCCATACGCTCGACGCCATCTGCGAGCTCTTCCCGATGTTCCGCCGCGTCAAGATGATGCGCCAGTGGGGCGGCATCACCGACAACACCCCCGACCGCTCGGCGATCCAGGGCGTCACGCCGGTGCCGAACCTGTTCGTCAACTGCGGCTGGGGAACGGGGGGCTTCAAGGCGACGCCGGGCTCGGCAAACCTATTCGCTCACCTCATCGCCAAGGGCGAGCCGCACAAGCTGGCTTCCGGCCTGACGCTGGACCGCTTCCGCTCCGGACGCCTGATCGACGAGGCCGCGGCCGCCGCGGTGGCGCACTGAACGAGGGCGCCGATGGCCAAGTCTTCTTTCCATGACGTGCAGCAGCGGCAGGCTCCCTCTTCTCGGCGGGGAGAAGGTGGCCCAAAAGGCCGGATGAGGGGGGCGGCATGTTTCGCCCTCGCTCTTGTCCGCTCCTGCCGTTCGCTCCCTGCGTCGCTCATCCCCCTCATCTGCCCTGTCGGGCATCTTCTCCCCGCTGGGGAGAAGAGGGTACAAGGAAATCCCGCATGCTACTGATCTATTGCCCCTATTGCGAGGAAGAGCGCTCCGAGCTCGAATTCCGCCACGGCGGCGATGCGCATATCGCGCGGCCGACCAACATTGCCGACATCACGGACGAGGAGTTCGAGGCGTTCTTCTTCCTGCGCGACAACCCGAAGGGCCTCATTTTCGAGCGCTGGCGCCATGTGCACGGCTGCGGCCGCTTCTTCAACGCCGCGCGCGACACGGTGAGCGACAAGTTCTTCGCCAGCTACAAGGCCGGCGAACCGAAGCCCGACCTTCCCGGCATCTCACCCGCCACGGAGAAGACGGTCGAAACCTACGAAGCCACGGAAGGGACTGCGAAATGAGCGGCGCCAATCGCATTGCCGGCCAGGGCCGCCTGACGCCTGCCAGAACTGCGCGTTTTTCCTTCGACGGAAAGAACTACGAGGCGCTGGAGGGCGATACGGTCGCCTCGGCGCTGCTCGCCAACGGGGTTCATCTCGTCGGCCGGTCGTTCAAGTACCACCGCCCGCGCGGCATCGTCTCGGCGGGACCGGAAGAGCCGAACGCGCTGATCGACGTCGCCCGCGACGCCGCCCGCCGCCAGCCGAATGTCCGCGCCCCGGTGCAGGAGGTGTTCGACGGCCTGAAGGCCACCTCGCAGAACCGCTGGCCGTCGCTTTCCTTCGACGTCGGCGGGTTCAACAACCTGCTGTCGCCCTTCTTCGCCGCCGGCTTCTACTACAAGACCTTCATGTGGCCGAAGGCCGCCTGGGAGAAGGTCTACGAACCCGTCATCCGCCGCGCGGCAGGTCTCGGCACTGCGCCGACGGAAGAGGATCCGGACCACTATGCCAACCGCTATGCTACCTGCGACGTGCTCGTCGTCGGCGCCGGCGTCGCGGGCCTTTCCGCAGCGCTCTCGGCCGCTGCCACCGGCGCGCGTGTCATCCTCTGCGACGAGCAGCCGGAAGTGGGCGGCGCGTTGCACTACGACCGCTCCGTCACCGTCGACGGCAAGGACGGCTTCGCCTGGGCGCAGGCCGCCGCAGCAGGGCTTGCAGCGATGGAGAACGTCACCGTCCTGACGCGCACGACCGCGTTCGGCTACTATAACCACAACTTCGTCGGCCTCGTCGAGCGGGTCACCGACCACGTCGCCCGCCCGGACAAGAAGTCCCCGCGCGAGCGGCTGTGGCAGGTGCGCGCCAAGCGCGTCATCCTCGCCACCGGCGCGATCGAACGCCACATGGTCTTCGGCAACAACGACCGGCCGGGCATCATGCTGGCGTCTGCCGCACGCACCTACCTCAACCATTTCGGCGTCGCCGTCGGCAAGAAGGTGGCCGTCTACACGGCGAACGATTCGGCCTATGAGGCGGCCTTCGACCTGAAGCGGGCGGGCGTGCAGATCGCCGCGATCATCGACAGCCGCGCCAAGCCGGGCGATGCAGTCGTCAACGAGGCTCGCAGCCACGGCATCGAGGTCCTGACCGGTCATTCGGTGATCGACACCAAGGGCCACCGCCGCGTGTCCTCCATCATCGTCTGCCGCAATGGCGGTGGCGGCAAACGCACGATCGCCGTCGATGCGCTCCTGACCTCGGCCGGCTGGACGCCGTCGGTGCACCTGTTCTCGCAGTCGCGCGGCAAGGTCGCCTACAATACCGAGACCGGCCAGTTCCTTCCCGGCACCTACGCCCAGGACTGCCTGTCCGTCGGCGCCTGCAACGGCACGGGCAGCCTGCAGGCAACCATCGAGGAGGCGCTCGCGGCGGGTGAACTGATGGCGCGCGCCACCGGCAACGAGGGCGGCGCGAAGGTCGAGGTGCGTGCGGAGAACGCCTTCGAATGGACTGGCGGCATGGCCGGTGCGGCCGAGGGCGCGGGTGCCGATACCAACGTCAAGGCGTTTATCGACTTCCAGAACGACGTCTGCGCCAAGGACATCCGCCTTGCCGTGCGCGAGGGCATGCACTCGATCGAGCACATCAAGCGCTTCACCACCAACGGCATGGCGACCGACCAGGGCAAGCTTTCCAACCTGCACGGGCTTGCGATCGCAGCCGAGACGCTGGGTCGCGAAATCCCGAAGGTGGGGCTCACCACCTTCCGCGCCCCCTATACGCCGGTGACCTTCGGCACGATCATCAACCATTCGCGCGGCGACCTGTTCGATCCGGCCCGCAAGACGCCGATGCATGCCTGGGAGGAGGCGCATGGCGCCATCTTCGAGGACGTCGGCAACTGGAAGCGTGCCTGGTACTATCCTCGGGCGGGCGAGACCATGCACGAGGCGGTCGACCGCGAGTGCAAGACGGTGCGCGAGGCCGCGGGCGTGTTCGATGCCTCGACGCTCGGCAAGATCGAGGTGGTCGGTCCGGACGCGGCTGAATTCCTCAACCTGATGTACACCAACGCCTGGGATACGCTGAAGCCCGGCCGCTGCCGCTACGGCATCATGCTGCGCGAGGACGGTTTCGTCTATGACGACGGCGTCGTCGGCCGCATCGCCGAGGACCGCTTCCACGTCACCACGACCACCGGCGGCGCGCCGCGGGTGATGAACCACATGGAGGACTATCTCCAGACCGAGTTCCCGCACCTGAAGGTGTGGCTGACGTCCACGACCGAGCAATGGGCAGTGATCGCCGTCCAGGGACCGAAGGCGCGCGAGATCATCGCGCCGCTCGTGGAGGGCATCGACATCTCCAACGAGGCCTTCCCGCACATGAGCGTGCGCGAGGGCAGCATCTGCGGTGTGCCGACCCGGCTGTTCCGCATGTCGTTCACCGGCGAGGCTGGCTACGAGGTCAACGTGCCGGCCGACTATGGCCAGGCCGTATGGGAAGCCATCTGGGCCCGGGCGGAAGCGCTCGGCGCCTGCGCCTACGGCACCGAGGCCATGCACGTGCTGCGCGCCGAGAAGGGCTACATCATCGTCGGTCAGGATACGGACGGTACGGTGACGCCTTTCGATGCCGGTCTTGCCTGGGCGGTCTCGAAGAAGAAGACGGACTTCGTCGGCATCCGCGGCCTGAAGCGCCCGGACCTGGTCAAGGAAGGGCGCAAGCAGCTCGTCGGCCTGAAGACAAAGGACCCGAAGGTGGTGCTGGAGGAGGGCGCGCAGATCGTCGCCGATCCGAACCAGCCGGTGCCGATGAAGATGATCGGCCATGTCACCTCGGCCTACTGGTCGGAAAACTGCGGCCAGTCGATCGCCTTCGCCCTCGTCGAGGGCGGGCAGTCGCGCATGGGGCAGACGCTCTACGTGCCGATGCCGGACCGTACGATCGCGGTCGAGGTGACGGACATGGTGTTCATCGACAAGGAAGGAGTTCGCCTCAATGGCTGAACAAGCACTCCGCAAAGCCCCGCTGGGCGGCTTCCATGGCGGCTCCGCCGCAGCCCATGTCACCGCCGCCGGCCCGGCCACGCGGCTGTCGCTGAGGGCCGGTGCCGACGCCGTTTCCGCGCTGTCGAAGGCGCTCGGCCTCGACCTGCCGCAAAAGCCGAAGACATCGGCGTCGGCGAACGGCCGCCATGCGCTGTGGCTCGGGCCCGACGAGTGGCTGCTGATCGACGAGAACGAAGCCGATCTCGCAGCCCTTGCCGCGAAGGCGGATGCGCTGCATTCGGCGGTCGACGTCTCCCACCGCAACACCGCGGTGCTCGTCGCCGGCGCAAGGGCGGCCGAGGCGATCGCCAGCGCCAGCCCGCACGACCTTTCGCCCAAGGTATTCCCGGTGGGGGCCTGCGCGCGCACGGTGTTCGGCAAGATCGAAGTGGTGATCTTCCGCACCGGCGAGCAGGAGTACCGCGTGGAATGCTGGCGCTCGTTCGCACCCTACGCGTTCGCGCTGCTGGCGGAAGGAGCGGAAGACGCGGGGCTGTAATTTCCATTTCATCGATGCAGGCATTGCGATACAATGTAGCGATCTGCGCTACATTGTATCGGTGTGCCATGACTGCTCCGTTTTCACTTCGCCTCGATCCAGCCCTGAAATCGCGGCTCGAAGAGGAGGCGCGTCATCAGGACCGCTCCGCGTCCTACGTCGCGACAAAGGCGATAGCGCAGTTTCTCGATGCGCAGGATGCCAAACGCGAGGCCATCGAACAGGCAATCAGCGATGCAGACGCCGGCGTGTTTGTGTCAGCTTCCGCAGTGCATCGATGGATGGACGGATGGGATGGGGGTGAGCCTGCGCCAGACCCCGAAGCGGATGTCAAGCCCGCCGGACGCTGACTGGTGGAGGTCGTCTATCTTCCGCAGGCTGTGGCCGATCTCCGATGGATGCGCCGCTACTATGTTTCCATCTTTCCTCAGGGCGCCAAACGTGCGCGCGAACAGGTCGTTGCGACAGAACGACTGTTATCCGGAAATCCGCATGTTGGCGAGATGCTGGGAATTGCGGACGTTCGCGAGTTTCCCATCCGCCGAACGCCGTTCACGTTCATCTATCGCATAAGATCGGAACGCGTGGAAATCCTGCGCGTGTGGGATCAGCGCGGCGATCCTGGGAGGTTCAGCGTCTGATGGGATCAAGCATCTTCCGGTCGATCCTTCGGATCGAACTGGATGATGGTCAGCCAGTTGGCGGTGAGCGCGGGCTTTCGTTCGTTCTCGATCTCGACGGTGACGTCGTAGGTGATCATCAGCATGCCGGCGCCGCGGAAGCGGGCGTCGGCCATGGTGAAGCGGCCGCGGACGCGTGCGCCGGACTTCACCGGCGTCATGAAGCGCACCTTGTCGAAGCCGTAGTTGATCCCCATCGTCTGCTCGATCACGTGCGGCAGGCAATCGTAGTTCATCGCCGACAGGAGCGACAGTGACAGGAAGCCGTGGGCGATGGTACCGCCGAACGGGGTTTCGGCGGCGGCGCGGACCGGATCGGTGTGGATGAACTGGTGGTCCTCGGTCGCCTCGGCGAAGCGGTCGATCATGGTCTGGTCGACCGTGAACCAGCGGGACACGCCGATCTCCTGCCCGACCAGGCCATTGACGTCGGCAAGATGAACTTCGCGAGGCATTCTGGATCCTTTCGTCCGGTAAAACGCGCGCATGTCCTCACGCGATCTTTAGCCTAAGCCGAGCCGATTGATAACTGGTTTCGCTGCGATTTCCGCCCGGAGAGCGCGCGGGATCAGGATGAAGCGAGAAGGACGTCGATGCTGCGCGGTGCGATCTCTTCCGGCGGCCCGCTGCTCTCTGCGAGGAGGCTGCGCCATGAACCGCCTGCAGCCGGAAGCGCAAGCGCCACAGGCTCAGCGCCCCGGTTGATGCAGACGGCCAGCCGGGCCATGCGCCCCGCTTCGTCGTCGCTCTCGAGCAGCATCACCAGGGCGCCGGCAGATGGTGCCTCCCAGTCTGAAACCTGCATCGGCGCACCGTCGGGGCGAAGCCAGACGATCTCGCCATCGTCCCCGAAGAACTCCGGATCAGTGAACACGGCGAAGCGCCGGCGGATCGCGGCAAGGGCGGTCGTATGGGCGATCAGCCCCTCGTCGAGCGTCGTCCAGTCGAGCCAGGTGATGGCATTGTCCTGGCAATAGGCGTTGTTGTTGCCCTTCTGGCTGCGTCCGCCCTCGTCGCCGGCGGTCAGAAGCACCGTTCCCTTCGAGACGAAGAGGCTTGTCAGCAGCGCCTTCGCGTCGCGGCGGCGGGCGGCACAGATGTCCGGGTCGTCCGTCTCGCCTTCGATGCCGTTGTTCCAGGCGTGGTTGTCGTTGTGGCCGTCGCGATTGTCCTCGCCGTTCGCCTCGTTGTGCTTCTCGCGGTAGGAGACGAGATCCGTCAGGGTGAAGCCGTCATGGGCGGCGACGAAATTGACGCTGCGGGTGCGCGTTGCGCCGTTGCGCCCGAAGACGTCGGACGAGCCGCAGAGCGCAGTGGCAAAGGCGCCGAGCCGCCAAGGATCGCCGCGCCAGAACAGACGGGTATCGTCGCGGAACCGGTCGTTCCATTCGAGGAAATGTTCGGGGAAATTGCCGAGTTGGTAGCCGCCGGGACCGATATCCCACGGTTCAGCGACCAGGATCCGGTCGGCCAGGACCGGGTCGGCCCGCATCTCCCCGAAGAGCGCCGCCTTCGGATCGAAGCCGTCGGCCGTTCGGCCGAGGATCGAGGCGAGGTCGAAGCGGAAACCGTCGATGCCGGTATTGACGACGAAATGGCGCATGCTGTCGAGGATCAGGCGGCGGACGATGGGATGGTCGCAGGCGATCGTGTTGCCGCAGCCGGTGTCGTTGACGAGGGTGCCCGGGTTGCCGGCGTCGTGGCGATAGTAGGTCCGGTTGTCGAGGCCGCGCATGGACAGCGTCGCGCCGAAGCGGTCGCTCTCGCCGGAATGGTTGAAGACGAGGTCGAGGATGACGCCGATGCCTTCGGCGTGCAGCTTCGCCACCGTCGAGGCGAGTTCGGCCATGCCGCCCGGCGCAAGCCGCGGATCCAGCGCCATCAGGGCGATC
The DNA here is from genome assembly GCF_014196765.1 of Mycoplana azooxidifex. GTDB lineage: Bacteria > Pseudomonadota > Alphaproteobacteria > Rhizobiales > Rhizobiaceae > Mycoplana > Mycoplana azooxidifex. The sequence continues at coordinate 215,767 of NZ_JACIEE010000005.1, read as the reverse complement.
GGGTTGTAGCCCCAGCTGTTGTGCAGTCCGAGCGGGGGGAGGTGGCGTTCGTCGATCCAGGCGACGACCGGCATCAGCTCGACGGCATCGACGCCGATGCGCTTCAGATGCGCGATCACCGCGGGATGGGCGAGCGCTGCGATCGTGCCGCGGAGGTGGTCCGGGATATCGGGATGAAGCATGGTGAAGCCGCGGACGGCGACCTCGTAGATGACGCCGCCGCGGCGAAAGCGCGGGGGAGCGAGCTCCACCGGCCGGTCTACCGTGACGATCGCCTTCGGCACGAGATCAGCGGTGTCCTCGCCATGTTGCGTGAGGCGGACGTCGTGGGTGAAGCGGCGGTCGAGTTCCTTGGCGTAGGGGTCGACCAGAAGTTTCGCCGGATCGAACCAGAGGCCGTCGTCGGGCGAATAGACGCCGTCTGCGCGCAGGCCGTAGCGGCTGCCGGCGCCCAGACCCGAAACGAAGACATAGTGGAGATCGCCGTCGCGCTGCATCGGAATCCGGCGGACTTCCTGCCGGCCCTCGTCGTCGAAGAGACAAAGGTCGATCCGGGCGGCATCTTGCGATCGGACGGCAAAGGCGACGCCGCCATCCCGGACCCTTGCCCCCAATGTCGCATCGAGCGGTTCTGGCATCGCTTGGACGAGCCTCCGGCGGAAAGGGGGTTCCTTCTCCCCATCCGGGGAGAAGGTGGTCCGAAGGACCGGAAGAGGGCTGTGACCGTGCGGCCTCAGCACTTGCGGCAAGGTCGCCTGCAGCCGCCTGCTCCGCGCTTTTCTCGAGGGGAGAAGCGGGAGCGGACGTCAATGGGCGATCAGGTGATCACGCTCGGCGCGTCGCGGCCGGTGCGGGACTTGATGCCGGCGATTTCGTCGGCGATCGCGATGAGGTCGGCGAGCGCGGTCTGCGTCTCGACGTCGTGGCGCGCGGCATCCGGCTCGTAGCGCTCGATATAGACACGCAGCGTGGCGCCGGAGGTGCCGGTGCCGGAGAGGCGGAAGACGATGCGAGAGCCGCCGGCAAAGAGGATGCGCACACCCTGGTGCTCGCTGACGGACTTGTCGATCGGGTCGTGGTAGGCGAAGTCGTCCGCCGTCTCGACGGTCAGGCCGCCGAAGCTCTTGCCGGGAAGATCGGCAAGCTGCGCCCTCAGGTCGGCCATCAAGCCGTTGGCGGCGGCCGAATCCACTTCCTCGTAATCGTGGCGGGAATAGTAGTTGCGACCGTAGGTCGCCCAGTGCTCGCGGACGATGTCGATGACGCTTTCCTTGCGCACGGCGAGTACGTTGAGCCACAAGAGCACCGCCCAGAGGCCGTCCTTCTCGCGCACGTGGTTGGAGCCGGTGCCGGCACTTTCCTCGCCGCAGATCGTCACCTTGTCGGCATCGAGCAGGTTGCCAAAGAACTTCCAGCCCGTCGGCGTCTCGTACATGCCGATGCCGAGCTTCTCGGCCACGCGGTCGGCAGCACCACTCGTCGGCATCGAGCGGGCGATGCCGGAAAGCCCCTTGGCGTAGCCGGGCGCGAGATGGGCGTTGGCGGCGAGCATGGCGAGGCTGTCGGATGGGGTGACGAAGATGCTGCGGCCGATGATGAGGTTGCGGTCGCCGTCGCCGTCGGAGGCGGCCCCGAAATCGGGCGCGTCGTCCGCCATCATCGTCTCGTAGAGCGCACGCGCGTGGACGAGGTTGGGATCGGGATGATGGCCGCCGAAGTCGGGCAGCGGCATGAAGTTCAGCACCGAGCCCTTGGGCGCGCCGAGGCGGTTCTCGATGATCTCCTTCGCATACGGCCCGGTGACGGCGCTCATGGCGTCGAACACGACGCGGAAGCCGCCGCCGAACATGGCGCGGATCGCAGCGAAGTCGAAGAGTTGCTCCATCAGTTCGGCATAGTCTGCGACCGGGTCGATGACCGTCACGGTCATGCCCTCGATCGTCTGCGTGCCTTCGATGTCGAGATTGACGTCGGCGGCATCGGCGATCCTGTAGCTGTCGATCGCCTTCGAGCGGGCGAAGATCGCGTCGGTGATCTTTTCCGGGGCCGGGCCGCCGTTGCCGATGTTGTACTTGATGCCGAAGTCCTCGGTCGGTCCGCCGGGGTTGTGGCTCGCCGACAGGATGATGCCGCCGAAAGCCTTGTGCTTGCGGATGACGTTGGAGGCGGCCGGCGTCGACAGGATGCCGCCGCGGCCGACGAGAACCTGGCCGAAGCCGTTCGCGGCCGCCATCTTGATCGCGATCTGGATGACCTCGCGGTTGTAATAGCGGCCGTCGCCGCCGATCACGAGCGTCTGGCCGGCGAATCCTTCCAGGGAATCGAAGATCGACTGGATGAAGTTCTCCGCATAGTTCTGCTGCTGGAACACGGGCACCTTCTTTCGAAGGCCCGACGTGCCGGGCTTCTGGTCGCTGTAGGGCGTGGTGGATACGGTCTTGATCATCGCTTAGACTCTCGCAAGGAGGCTGGAATAGAATTTGCTGTAGCGCTCTGCGCTTCGTTCCCAGGAAACGTCGCACTTCATGCCCTGGTTCTGCAACCGGGCCCAGACCTTAGGTTCTGCAAATGCGGTGAAAGCACGGCGGAGCGCCTGTCGAAACCCGTCCGCGGTGACGGGCGCGAACTGGAAGCCGGTGGCGACGCGGGCGGTGAGCGCCGCCTCGTTGGCGTCGATCACGGTGTCGGCAAGGCCGCCGGTGCGGGCGACGATCGGCACGCAGCCGTAGCGAAGGCCGTAGAGCTGGGTCAGTCCGCAGGGCTCGAAACGGGACGGGATCAGGATCGCGTCGGCGCCGGCCTGCATCAGGTGGGACAGCGGCTCGTTGTATCCGATGACGACGCCGATGCGGCCGGGATGGCGCGCGGCCGCAGAAAGCAGCGCGCCCTCGAGGGCCGCATCGCCCGCACCCAGGACGGCAAGTCTGCCGCCTTCCGCCACGATCCAGTCGGCCGCCTCGGCGATCAGGTCGATGCCTTTTTGCCAGGTCAGCCGCGATACGACGCAGAAGAGCGGGCCGGCCCCGTCGTCGAGGTCGAAGCGTTCCATCAGCGCCTTCCTGTTCTCGCCGCGCTGGCGCAGCGAGGCGGCACCGTAGCGGGCGGCGATGTGCGGGTCGGTGGCCGGGTCCCAGACCGTCGTGTCGATCCCGTTGACGATGCCCATCAATTGGTGCGCGCGGGCGTTGACCAGCCCGTCGAGCCCCATGCCGAAGTCCGGCGTGGTGATCTCCTGCGCATAGGTCGGGCTGACGGTGGTCACTTCCCAGGCCGTGCGCAGGCCGCCCTTGAGGAAGCTGACGTGGCCGTAGAATTCCAGCCCCTCGACGCCGAAGGCTTCCTGCGGCAGGCCGAGCCCGGGGAAGATCTCCGGGCCGAACTGGCCCTGGAAGGCGAGGTTATGGACGGTGATGATGTTCGGCACGCGCTCCAGGCCGGTATAGCGCATGTAGACCGGCGTCATCGCCGCCTGCCAGTCATGGGCATGGACGATGTCTGGCCGCCAGTCCGGCAGAAGGCCGCGGGCGATCTCGCAGGCCGCGTACGAAAGGGCGGCGAAGCGCTTCCAGTTGTCGGGATAGTCCAGGCCCGTCACGTCCAGGTAGGGTCCGCCGCTGCGGTCGAAATAGGCGGGTGCGTCGAGGATCAGGATGTCCAGCCCGGCCTGCTGCGCGGCGAGGATGCGCATCTCGTCGCCGAAGGTGCTTGTCAGCGAGGCGATCTTGTGGGGCCGCGTCAGCTGCTGCATCACCGCCGGGTAGCCGGGCAAAAGGGTGCGCATCCGCACCCCCTGGCCGTCGAGCGCAATCGGGAGCGCGCCCGCCACGTCGGCAAGCCCCCCGGTCTTGATCAGCGGGAACACTTCCGATGCGACGGACAGAACATTCATGGCCTAGAGGTCCAGCTTGTCGATCATCGCCTGGGTGATCAGGCAGATGCCGTTTTCGGACCGGCGGAACAGCTTCGCGTCGAGACCCGGGTCCTCGCCGACGATCAGCCCTTCCGGGATCACGACGCCGCGGTCGATGACGACGTTGCGCAGTTGCGCATGGCGGCCGATCGTGACGTCCGGCAGGACGACCGCGCCCTCGAGGCGCGAATAGGAGTTCGCGCGGACGCCGGTGAAGAGCAGGCTGCGATGCAGGGCGGAGCCGGAGATGATGCAGTCGCCGGACACCAGCGAGGAGATCGCCGATCCGCGGCGGTCCTCGTCGTCGTGGACGAACTTGGCCGGAGGCTTGATCTCCGCGAAGGTCCAGATCGGCCACGTGCTGTCGTAGATGTCGAGTTCGGGGGTGATGTCGGTCAGGTCGATGTTGGCCTGCCAGTAGGCGTCGATGGTGCCGACGTCGCGCCAGTAGGCCTCGCGCTCGAAATCGGAGCGGATGCAGGACGAGGCGAAGCGATGGGCGACGGCCTTCCCGTGCTCGACGATATAGGGGATGATGTCCTTGCCGAAGTCGCGGGTCGAATTAGGGTCGGCCGCGTCGCGTCGCAGGAGGTCCATCAGGAACTTCGTGTGAAACACGTAGATGCCCATGGAAGCAAGCGCCATCTCCGGATTGCCCGGAATGCCCGGCGGATCCGCCGGCTTCTCGACAAAGGCGCTGATTTCGTCCCTCTCGTTCACCGCCATCACGCCGAAGCCGGTGGCCTCCATGCGCGGCACCTCGAGGCAGCCGATCGTCACCTGGGCGCCGGAATCGACGTGCTGCTGCAGCATCAGCTCGTAGTCCATCTTGTAGACATGGTCGCCGGCGAGGATGACCATGTATTCGACGCCGTAATCCTCGATGATGTCGATGTTCTGGTAGACCGCGTCCGCCGTGCCCTCGTACCATTGCGTCTCGGAAACGCGCTGGCTGGCCGGCAGGATGTCGAAGCTCTCGTTGCGCTCCGGCCGGAAGAAGTTCCAGCCGCGCTGCAGGTGGCGGATCAGCGAATGCGCCTTGTACTGGGTGGCGACGCCGATGCGGCGGATGCCGGAATTGAGCGCATTCGAGAGGGCGAAATCGATGATACGGGCCTTGCCGCCGAAATAGACCGCGGGTTTCGCGCGTCTGTCGGTCAATTCCTTCAGGCGGCTCCCCCTTCCGCCTGCCAGAACATAGGCCATCGCGTCACGCGCGAGTGGCTGATTGCGCTTCTGCTCCATCGTGTCCTCCCCGACCACTAACTCATTCCTGTTCCAGCAGCAGTGTCGCCAGCGGCGGCAATGTTATCACGGCTGAAACGTTCCCGTTGGCGTCCCTCTCCGCCTGCACGGCGCCGCCATTGCCCTTGCCCGAGCCGCCGTAGATTTCGGCGTCGGTGTTCAGGATCTCCTTCCAGCGCCCTTCGACGGGCAGCGGAACGCGGTAGCGCTCGCGGTAGACCGGCGTGAAGTTGGTGACGACGGCGATCGTCTTTTCGCCCGGCGCCTTGCGCAGCCAGGCGAAGACGGAATTGTCTCGGTCGTCGGCGAGCAGCCATTCGAAGCCTTCGCCCTCGCAGTCGCGGCCATGCAGGGCGACCTTGCGCCTGTAGGTGCCGTTCAGGTCGCGCACCAGCCGGCGCATGCCCTCGTGCATCGGATATTCGAGCAGGTTCCAGTCGAGCGCGCGGTCCTCGCTCCATTCGCGCCACTGGGCGAACTCCTGGCCCATGAACAGGAGCTTCTTGCCCGGATAGCCCCACATGAAGCCGTAGTAGGCGCGCAGGTTGGCAAATTTCTGCCAGTCGTCGCCCGCCATCTTGGCGATCAGCGAGCCCTTGCCGTGCACCACTTCGTCGTGGGAGAGCGGCAGCACGAAATTCTCGGTGAAGGCGTAGAGCAGGCCGAAGGTCATGTCGTTGTGGTGGAACTTCCGGTGCACGGCCTCGCGCGACATGTATTGCAGCGTGTCGTGCATGAAGCCCATGTTCCACTTGAAGCCGAAGCCGAGCCCGCCCTCGTGGACGGGGTGGGAGACCTTCGGCCAGGAGGTGGATTCCTCGGCGATGGTGATCACGCCCGGCCGGGTGCCGTAGACGCGTGCATTCATCGTCTGCAGGAACCGGACGGCTTCCAGGTTCTCGTTGCCGCCATATTCGTTCGGCACCCATTCCCCGTGCTTGCGCGAATAGTCGAGGTAGAGCATCGAGGCGACCGCGTCGACGCGCAGGCCGTCGACATGGAACTTCTCGGCCCAGTAGAGCGCGTTGTTGATGAGGAAGGCCAACACCTCCTGGCGGCCGAAATTGTAGATCGCCGTGTGCCAGTCGGGATGGAAGCCCTTGCGCGGGTCCTCATGCTCGTAGAGGGCAGTGCCGTCGAACCAGCGCAGGCCGTGCTCGTCGGTCGGGAAATGGGCGGGCACCCAGTCGAGGATGACGCCGAGGCCGACCTTGTGGGCGCCGTTGACGAAACGGGCAAAGCCTTCCGGATCGCCGAAGCGCGCCGTCGGCGCGTAGAGCCCGGTCGTCTGGTAGCCCCAGGAGGGATCGAAGGGGTATTCGGAGATCGGCAGGAATTCGATATGGGTGAAGCCCATCTCGTCGCAGTAGGGGATCAGCCGTTCGGCGAGTTCGTCCCAGGAGAGCATGTCGCCGTTGTCGCGCCGCTGCCAGGAGGCGGCATGCACCTCGTAGATGGAGATCGGCTGCCGGCGCGGATCGATCGTCGCCCAGTGGTCGCGGTGGGCCTCGTCCTCCCAGACCTGCTCGATCTCGCCCGTCGTCATCGAGGCGGTCCGCGGGCGCAGTTCGGAGCGGCGGGCGAACGGGTCGGCCTTCAGCGGCAGCACCTCGCCGTTCTTGCCGACGATCTCGTATTTATAAGCGTGGCCGGCCACGACGCCCGGCAGGAAGATCTCCCAGATGCCGGTGTCGCCGCGCAGCCGCATCACATGGCGGCGGCCGTCCCATTCGTTGAAGTCGCCGACGACGGAAACACGCTGCGCGTTCGGCGCCCAGACGGCGAAATGAAAGCCATCGACGCCCTCGAGCGTCAGCGGGTGCGAACCCATGCGCTCGAACAGCCTGAGGTGGGAGCCCTCGCGGATATAGTAGTCGTCCATTGGACCGAGAACCGGGCCGAAGGAGTAGGGGTCGACGACGATCCACTCGCCGCCCTCGTTGCGGGCGCGGTAGCGGATCGGCTGGAGCTTGCGGACGGAGATCGCACCCGCAAAAATGCCGGCGGGATCGAGGCAGTCAAGTTCGCCGATCGCCTTTCCGGCGATGGTTTCCGCGGTGACGGCCGCAGCGTGCGGGATAAAGCAGCGCGCCACGAACTTGTCGCCGGCCTGATGGATGCCGAGGACGGCGAAGGGATCCGGATGGCGGCTTCCCAGAATGGCCTCGATGTCGGCATCCGCCAGACCCGTCGATGGTTTCTCCAGCGGGTCTTTGCTTGCCATCAGACGCCCCAGATCTCGGTTGCGTACTGGCGGATGGTGCGGTCGGACGAGAACCAGCCCATGCGGGCGGTGTTGTGGATCGCCTTGGTGCTCCACCCGGTCTTGTCGTTCCAGAGCGCATCGACGTCGCGCTGGGCCTTCGCATAGGAATCGAAATCGGCTGCGACCATGAACCAGTCGTGGTTGTAGAGGCCGTCGATCAGCCCGGTGAAGCGGCTGCGGTCATCAGGCGAGAAGACACCGGAGGAAATGGCAGCCAGCGCCTGCGAGAGTTCGGGCGAGCCTTCGATGATCGCGCGGGGATCGTGTCCCTCGGTGCGCACGCGCGCCACTTCGTCCGCCGTCATGCCGAAGATGATGATGTTGTCCTCGCCGACATGGTCGCGCATCTCGACATTGGCGCCGTCCAGCGTGCCGATCGTGAGCGCGCCGTTCAGGGCGAACTTCATGTTGCCGGTGCCCGACGCTTCCATGCCGGCGGTCGAGATCTGCTCCGAAAGGTCGGCGGCGGGAACCATGATCTCGGCGAGCGAGACGTTGTAGTTCGGCACGAAGACCACCTTCAGCAGGCCGCGGACGGCCGGGTCGTTGTTGATGACGCGCGCAACGTCGTTTGCGAGCTTTATGATCAGCTTGGCGTTGTGATAGCTCGGCGCCGCCTTGCCGGCGAACAGCTTAACGCGCGGAACCCAGTCGAGTTCCGGCCGCGAGCGAATCTGATCGTAGAGCGCTACCGCCTCGACGATGTTGAGAAGCTGGCGCTTGTATTCGTGGATGCGCTTGATCTGGATGTCGAACATCGCGTCGGGGTCGATGCGCACGCCGACGCGGGCCTGCACCAGGTTTGCGAGCCTGATCTTGTTCTCGCGCTTGATCGCGGCAAAGCGCTTCTGGAAGGCGCTGTCGCCGGCAAAGGCGTCGAGTGCCTTCAGCTTTTCGGCATCGTCCTCGAATTCCGGGCCGATCGCCTCGCGGATCAGGTTGAACAGGCCGGGATTGCACTGCATCAGCCAGCGGCGCGGGGTGATGCCGTTGGTCTTGTTGTTGATGCGGGCCGGGTACAGGCGATGGAGATCGGCGAAGACCGTCTCCTTCATCAGTTCGGTATGGAGCGCGGAGACGCCGTTGACCGAGTGCGAGCCGACGAAGGCGAGGTTGCCCATGCGCACGCGCCGCTCGCCGCCTTCCTCGATCAGCGAGATGTTGCGGATCTGCTGGTCGTCGTAGCCGTGCTCCTTGCGCGCCTCCAAGAGGATCTTGGCGTTGACCGCATAGACGATCTGCATGTGCCGCGGCAGCAGGCGCTCGAACAGCGGCACCGGCCAGCTTTCCAGCGCCTCGGGCAGCAGCGTATGGTTCGTATAGGCGAACGTCTCGCGGGCGATGCCCCAGGCGGTGTCGAAATCCATGCCGTGGACATCGGTGAGCAGGCGGACGAGTTCGGCGACGGAGACAGCCGGATGCGTGTCGTTCAGCTGGATCGCCACGGCATCGGGCAGCGAGGTGAAATCCGGATACTGCTGCAGGTGGCGGCGCAGAATGTCCTGCAGCGAGGCGGAGGAGAAGAAGAACTCCTGGCGCAGCCGCAGTTCCTGGCCGGCCGGCGTGGCATCGGCCGGATAGAGGACGCGCGTGAGGCTCTCGGCCTTGTTGCTTTCGCGCAGCGCGCCGATGTGGTCGCCGGCGTTGAAGGCGTCGAGCAGGATCGGATCGATCGGGTAGGCTGACCACAGGCGCAGCGTATTGACCCGCTTCGCCCGCCAGCCGACGGCCGGGGTATCGTAAGCGGTGGCGATCACCCTTTCCGCGGGCTTCCAGACGGAGCGCTGCCTGCCGTCGCCGAGATCGAGCGTCTCCACGCCGCCGCCGAAGCCGATCTCGTAGGAGCTTTCCCGGCGCTCGAACTCCCAGGGGTTTCCGTGTGCCAGCCAGGTCTCCGGCAGCTCGACCTGCCAGCCGTCGGCGATCTCCTGGCGGAACAGGCCGTGCACGTAGCGGATGCCGTAGCCGTAGGCCGGCACGTCGGTCGTCGCCATGGATTCGATGAAACAGGCTGCAAGCCGGCCGAGGCCGCCATTGCCGAGCGCTGCATCCGGTTCGAGTTCGGCGATGATGTCGGGGTCGACGCCCAGCGACATGAGCGCCTCGCGCATCTCGTCCATGATGCCGATATTGGTCATGGCGTCGCGCATCATGCGGCCGATCAGGAATTCCAGCGACAGATAGTAGACGCGCTTGGAACCGGTGGCGTAGGTGCGCCGCGTCGAATCCATCCACTTGTCGGTGATGCGGTCGCGCGCCACCAGGATCGCGGCGGTCAGCCAGTCATGCGGCTTTGCGACCTTGGGATCCTTGCCGATGCGGTATTTGAGGCGTTCGACCAGCTCGGTCGCCAGTTGCGACGGCTCGGTCGAACGTAATGCGGGGGCTGGAATTTCGCTGGAGGAGACCCTGTTCATCATGAGCGACCACGAACCCCTTCGCTGTATTCCGAAGCCATCGAAGCGTGACCTCTCGAGGCCATTTTGCATCTATCCGAAGCGCTTGCAATACGGCCCGGCGAGAAAGGAGCCATGCGGCTGGCGCAGAGCGGATGCCTGCGGAATAGACGCCGGACAGGCAAAGCCCGCTGCGCGCAGGGCGTCAGCGGGCTTTCAGTTTTGTCGGGATCTGCCGCGGTTCAGTGGGTCAGGCGGGCGACCGCAGCGACGGCCTTCTCGCCGATCGCCTTGAACGCGGCTACCAGCTGGGTCATGTTCGATGCCTCGAAGTAGTTGGACTGCGTGGTGGCGCAATACTTCAGAAGCGTCTGGCCGCGGGTCGGCGCCATGAAGGCCACGGTGAAGACCTCGACCTTGGCGGCACGGGCCTTGTCGCAGGAGGCCTTCGTCTCGGTGTCGGATCTCTTGCCATTCGCGTCGTTCGACTTGCCGTTGTAGGCCGTGTTCTCGCCATCCGTCATGAAGATGATGTACTTGGTCGGAACCTGGCCGTTCTTGTCCTTGTGCGCCGGAATTTCGGTTTCGTCGGAGGCGTCCGACGGAACCAGCTTATCCAGCGCCTTCGCGAATGCGGCGTGCGAATCCGTGCCGCCCGTGGGCTCGGTCGGCAGCGCGTTGACGTAGGTCGAAGCGCCTGCCGTCCCCCACGCCAATTGGGTCTCCGTCTGCATCTGGTCATTGTAGGACACCGCAGCGGTGCGGACGAGTTCCATCTCGGGATCGGCCGTGTTCAACTGCGTCGTCAGGTTGGCGACGGCCGACTTCAGGGCGCCGATCTTCCTGATGTAGCAAGGCGTCGTTGCCGTGACTTCGGGTTTCAGCCAGTTGCTCTCTATCCAGTTCTTGCAGGGCACGGTCCTGCTGGCGATGTCGCCCGTCTTGAACGACATCGAGCCGGACCGGTCGAGCACGAGGAACATGGAGAGCGCGCTCTTCGATTCCGTGGCGCTTTCCGCCGTGGTGCTGGCGCTGATGGTCGTCTTGTCCTTGACGAGAAGGCGGGTCAGGGGATTGAGCGGCATGTCGTAGTTTGCGCTGACGTTGATGACCCAGGATTTCCCGGTTCCAACTGTGGACGTTTCGTCGATCTGGACCAGACTGGAGGCATAGGCGTTGGTCTCCTCCGGCTGGCCGCCGGTGTCTGCGCTGTCCGGGTCGCCGGGCGAGGCGCCGCCGCTCTGCATCTGGGTCTTGAGGAACTCCAGGGCGAGGAGCTTCGCATCCTCGATGCTCATGTTGTCGTTTGCGAGTGCGGACGCGGCTGCGAGCGCCGCCGAATCGGAGGCGTCCTGCAGCCGGTTCTTGGTCATCATCATCTTGGTCAGGTCGATGGAAATGCCGCCGGCGCCCAGCAGCACCGGCAGCAGCAATGCGGTCATCATGCCGAAATTTCCAAGACGGTCCTTTAGAAGGCGGGAAAGGACACCCTGCTTTTCCGTTGCCGATTTCATTTTGCGCCACCCCATCATCATAATGTTGGGCGGACATTAGCTTGGATAAATGATCAGCCGGTTTCCGGGATTGCTAAAATACGATCGAACCGGCAGAAAGCCCCTGAAAGCAGCTGTTTAAGGCCGGGACGGGCTGTCTCCAATCGGGACTCGCTGCACCGGCTTGCGACACCGGCAGCCGTTCTCCGTTCGCCGCCCCTTACGCGGGCTGGCGCACCGGCACGACGTCCACCGCCTGTTTCGTCTGCTGCTGGCCGTAGCTCTTGACGATGCCGATCACCGGCGCCACGTCGGCGTAGTCGCGGCCGTAGCCGACGACGATGTGGTCGGTTCCGGCCGGCATGTCGTTGGTCGGATCCAGCTCCACCCAGCCGTTGGTCGGGCCGCACCACAGCCGCACCCAGGCGTGCATGGCGTCCGCACCTTCCAGGCGCTCCTTGCCGGCAGGGGGGATGGTGCGCAGGAAGCCGCTGACATAGCCGGCGGGAATGCCGAGGCTGCGCAGTGCCACGATCATGACGTGGACGAAGTCCTGGCAGACCCCGCGCTTCAGCCGGAAGGCCTCCTGGGGTGTGGTGTCCACGGTCGTGGCGTCCACGTCGTAGGTGAAATCGCTGTGGATGCGTGTGCACAGGGCGGAGGCGATTTCACGGACGGTCATGCCCGGTGCCGCGACCGACAGGGCATAGTCCGAGATTTCCGAACAATCGGGGAGACGCGGGCTGTGGCCGGTGAAATGGTGCGGCGAGGCGGGGGCGAGCGACCAGCAGGCGGCGATCTCGCGGGAAAGCTCGCCGATCTGCGGCGAGAAATCGGGCTGGTCGTTTGTCGCGTCGACCTGCACCCGCGCCTGCATGTCGATCTCGAGCCGGTCGTGGGCGTTGCGGAAGAGGATCAGCGTCGCCTGGTTCTCGAAGAAATCGATCACGCCCGTGCGCTCGACCGGCTGGGGCCTGATGCCGACCGATCCGGCGATCAGGCGCTGCCGGCCCGCAATCGAGCGCGGCAGGACGCGCACCATATGGCGGCCGCCCGAGACGGGGAAGTCGTAGTCGTACTCGATGCGCAGGTTGATGTCATAGAGCATGGGGGACCCGTCTCAGCTCAGATAGGTTTCGCCGAGAATGTCGGAGAGCTTTTCCAGTTCGGTCTCGAAGTGCCGGTAGGCCTCGGGCGTCATTCCCTCCGGCGTCATCACCGCAAGGCCGGCATGCAGCCGCATCGCCTCGCGGTAGAAGGGCGACATCTGGCCGTTCGAATAGGCATTCGGCAGTTGCTCGATCTCGGTCTTGATCTCGTTCAGCTGGTAGAGCACCGAGCGCGGATTGAGCGGGTCGAGTGCCAGAAGGTCGGTGACGGTCAGCCTGGCGGTCGCGACATTGTAGCGGCGGCGATGGGTCATCACGCTGTCGCCGATCTCCAGCAGCATGTCGAGCGCGCCATCGGGCGCATCCTCGCCGGAAAGATGGCGCAGCAGCCGCGTCATGTGCAGACCGCGCTCCAGGTAGCGGCCGACCGACAGGAAGCGCCAGCCGGTGAAGCGGTACATGTTCTCGTGCACGAGGCCGGCGAAGCCTGCGAGCTTGCGCAGGAGCACGGTCATGGCGCGGGTGGCGTCGTCACCGGGCTGGATCGAGTCGTGGAAGCGGCGCGCGGTCTTGGCGAGATCGGCCAGCGCCAGCCAACCGTCCGGGGAGAAGCGGTCGCGGATGTTGCTGGCGGAAAAGACGGCGCTGTCGATGCTGGCGAGCAGGGTGGAGGGCACCGGCTCGGCGGTATCGACGTCGAGCTGCTTCAGATAATCGGAGACGTCCTTCAGGAGCGGCTGGTCCGGGTCGGCATATTCGGCGAAGCGGCCGTGCCAGGCGCGCAGGATGCGCAGCGCCCCTTCGGCGCGCTCGATGTAGCGGCCGAGCCAGAAGAGATTGTCGGCCGCGCGGCTCGGCAGGCTGCCGGGCAGGTTGCGGGTGAAGGCCTCGTCGGCGGGCAGAAGCGAGGTGCGGTCGACCGGCCGGTCGCTGACGATCCAGACGTCGGCGGCGGAGCCGCCCTCCTGCATGGTGATCGCCGAGACGTCGCTGCCGGAGCTGATGCGGGCGAAGCCGCCGGGCATGATCTGCCAGCCGTCGCGGGTGCGGGCGGCAAAGACCCGCAGGCTCATCGGCCGTGGCACGAGCCTGCCGTCGACATAGGCCGGCGTCGTCGACAGCGTTACCGCCTCCTGGCCGACGAGGCGGGCGCCATCGTTCGAAAGCCAGTCGGCGATCGGGAGTTTTGCGTTCTCGCGCAGGGTCGAGCCGAGCACGGAGCGGCCGTTGTCGTCGAAGAAGGGGCGCGTCGAATAGGCCGGGCCGATCACCATGTTCTCGATGTTGGCGGCGACATGGTCGCGCTCGGCCTGCTGGCCGCACCACCAGGTGGCGATGCTCGGCAATTGCAGGTCCTCGCCGGTCAGGTGCCGGCTGATCGTCGGCGTGAAGGCGAGCAACGCGCGCGTCTCGAGGATGCCGGAACCGAGCGCGTTGACGATCCGCACGGACCCGGCCCGCAGCGCCTCGACGATGCCGGGCGTGCCGAGCTGCGACTGGTGGTTCAGCTCCAACGGATCGGCGAAGCTCGCGTCGAGCCGCCGCCAGAGCACGCTGACGTGCTTCAGGCCTGCGACGGTGCGCACCATGACGCGGCCGTTGACGACGGTGAGGTCCTCGCCCTCCAGGAGCATGAATCCGAGATAGCGGGCGATGTAGGCGTGCTCGAAATAGGTCTCGTTCGCGGGGCCTGGCGAGAGCACGGCGATGCGATCGTCCTCGAACTGGCGCCCGGCCAGCAGCGCATCGCGGAAGGCGCCGAAGAAGCCGGCGAGCCGGTGCACATGGGTCTCGGCGTAGACGTCGGAGAAGGCGCGGGCGGTGGCGACGCGGTTTTCCAGTGCGAAGCCTGCGCCGGAGGGAGCCTCGGTTCGGTCAGAGAGGACCCACCAGTTTCCGTCGGGGCCGCGGCCGACCTCGAAGGAACAGAAATGCAGGAAATGGCCGCCTGCCGGGGCCACGCCCACGACGGGGCGAAGATATTCCGGATTGGTGCCGATCAGCTGCGCGGGCAGGAGACCTTCCGATACCAGCCGGGCAGGGCCATAGATGTCGGCCGCGATCATCTCCAGCAGTTCGACGCGCTGGATCAGCCCGCGCGACAGGTTCTCCCATTCGGCCTGGTCGATCACGACGGGGATGTGGGACAGCGGCCAGGCGCGCTCGCCGCCGGCGTCCTTGCCATAGGCGCGGTAGAACACGCCGGCGTCGCGCAGGTAGCGGTCGGCGCGGGCGAAGCGGTTGGCGAGCTCCGTCTCGTCCATCCGGCCGAGCGCGGAAAGCAGCTTCTGCCATGCCGGACGGATCGAACCGTCGGGCGAGACCATCTCGTCGGCGATGCCCGGCAAGGGCGCATAGGTCATGAGCCCCTCCAGCAGCGGGTTCCCCGCGATACGCTCCGCCTCTGCCGCCTTCGATGTCAAGTCCTACACTCCTGGCGGGCGTCGAAGATCGAGCGTCAGCGGAAATTCCCGCGAGATCGTCTCCTCGTACACCCCGTAGCTGCCCGGGTTGTGCCCCCAGGGCTCGAAGCGGGCCAGCCTTCTGGCTTCCGCCTCGTTTCCGTTCACAGGGAAGGTGTCATAGTGTCGTCCGCCCGGATGGGCAACGTGGTAAATGCAGCCACCCACTGCCCTGCGCGACCATGTATCATATACATCGAAGGTAAGCGGTGTGTTGACGGGCAGGGCCGGGTGCAGGCCGGACGAGGGCTGCCACGCCTTGTAGCGGACGCCCGCGACGGCGACGCCGCTGGCCCCGGTGGCCGCGAGCGGCACGCGCCGCCCGTTACAGGTGACGATGTAGCGTTCGGAATTTGCCGTCTGAAGCTTCACCTGGAGGCGCTCCATGGACGAATCGACATGGCGCACCGTACCGCCGATCGCGCCCTGTTCGCCCATCACGTGCCACGGCTCCAGCGCCTGGCGGAGCTCGAGCTTCGCGCCATCGTATTCGACCTCGCCGCAGAAGGGGAAGCGGAATTCCAGTTGGGCCTCGAACCACTCTGGGCGCACGTCGAAGCCGTTTTCGCGCAGGTCGGCCAACACCTCGAGGAAATCCTGCCAGACATGGTGCGGCAGCATGAAGCGGTCGTGCAGCGTCGTGCCCCAGCGCACGAAGGAACCGGCGACGGGCCTGAGCCAGAAGCGCGCGATCAGGGCGCGGATCAGAAGCTGCTGGGCCAGGCTCATGCGCGCATTCGGCGGCATCTCGAAGCCGCGGAACTCGACAAGGCCGAGCCGGCCGGTCGGGCCGTCGGGCGAGAACAGCTTGTCGATGCAGATCTCGGAGCGATGGGTGTTGCCGGTGACGTCGACGAGCAGGTTGCGGAACAACCGGTCGACCAGCCAGGGAAGGGGCGGCGCACCTTCGCCGGGCGCTGGCACCTGCGCCATCGCGATCTCCAGTTCGTAGAGACCGTCGTGGCGGGCCTCGTCGATGCGCGGGGCCTGGCTCGTCGGGCCGATGAAGAGACCGGAGAAGAGATAAGAGAGCGAGGGATGGCGCTGCCAGTGCAGCACCAGGCTCTTCAGCAGGTCCGGCCGGCGCAGGAAGGGGCTGTCGTTCGGGTTCTTGCCGCCGACGACGACGTGGTTGCCGCCGCCGGTGCCGGTGTGGCGGCCGTCGATCATGAACTTGTCGGCGCCGAGCCGGCTCTGTCGCGCCTCCTCGTAGACCGCGGTGGTGATGTCGACGCAGTCTCCCCAGCTGTAGGCGGGATGGATGTTGACCTCGATGACGCCCGGATCGGGTGCGACGCGGATCACGTTCAGGCGCTCGTCATGCGGCGGCGCGTAACCCTCGATATGCAAGGGAAGGCCCAGCGTGCTCGCCGCGCGCTCGGCGGTGGCGATGAGTTCGAGATATTCCTCGACGCCCTCGGTCGGCGGCATGAAGACGCACAGGCGGCCGTCGCGTGCCTCCACGCTGATGGCCGTGCGGACCTTGCCGGCGATGTCGGAGACGACCTGTTCGACCTGCTCCTGCTGGCCCTCGGCTGCGTGAAAGTCCACCTTGATCTGACGATGGGGCTCGGCGAAATTCGGCAATTCGCCGCGCTCGACCGTGGGATCGACCGGGTTGATGTAGGGATAGGACGAGGGCGGCAGCCAAGGCAGCGAGCCGAGCGGCAGGCGGTAGCCGACCGGGCTGTCGCCGGGGACGAGGAACAGGCGGCCGCGCCGGGTCTGCCATTTCTCGCTGATCCACCGGTGGCCGGCCGCCCGCGCGTTCCACGCCTGCACCGGCAGCACGTAGCCGCTCGGCTTTGTCAGGCCGCGCTCGAAGACCCGGGCGAGGCGGCTGCGGGCTTCGGGATCCTCCAGCTTCGAATTCGACGGATCGACGTTGTCGGGGAGGTTCGCTTCCTTCAGCAGCCATTCTCCCGGGTCCTCGTAGGCCGGCAACACCATGTCCGTCTCGAGGCCGAGTTCTGCCGCGATCGTCGTCAGCAGGCGCTCGGCGTCGCCGTTGGAGACCGGGTGGTCGGCGTTTTCCTCGGCGATCAGGCCGGGATCGGACCAGATCGGCTTGTCGTCGCGGCGCCAGTAGAGCGAGAACGTCCAGCGCGGCAGGCTTTCGCCGGGGTACCACTTGCCCTGGCCGTAGTGCAGGAAGCCGCCGGGGGCGAAGCGCTCGCGCAGGCGGCGGATCAGCGCGTCGGCCTTTTCGCGCTTGGTCGGCCCGACGGCGTCGGTGTTCCACTCGTCGGATTCGAAGTCGTCGATCGAGACGAAGGTCGGTTCGCCGCCCATGGTGAGCCGCACGTCGTTCTGCGACAGCACCCGGTCGACGTCCTGCCCGAGCGCGTTCAGCGCCTCCCAGGAATCGTCGGAGAAGGGTTTGGTGATCCGCGGGTGCTCGGCGACGCGGGTGATCCTCATGTCGAAGTCGAAGCTGGTATTCGCCTCGCCAAAATAGCCGCCCGTGATCGGCGCGGCATTGCGGAAATGCGGCGTCGCGGCCAGCGGGATGTGGCTTTCGCCGGTCAAAAGGCCCGAGGTCGGGTCGAGGCCGACCCAGCCGGCGCCGGGCAGATAGACCTCGCACCAGGCATGGAGGTCGGTGAAGTCGTGGTCGGTGCCGGAGGGGCCGTCCAGTGCCTTCAAGTCGGGCGCCAACTGGATCAGGTAGCCGGAGACGAAGCGCGCGGCATAACCGAGGTTGCGCAGAATCTGTACCAGCAGCCAGCTGGAATCGCGGCAGGAGCCGCGGGCGGCGATCAGCGTTTCCTCCGGCGTCTGCACGCCGGGCTCCATGCGGATGACATAGCCGACCTGCTGCTGCAGCCGTGCGTTGAGGCCGACAACCATGTCGACAGTGCGCTGGCGCGAGCGATCCACCGTATCGAGGAGGGCAGCAAGGGCCGGCGTCAGCGGTTCCGGTTCCATGTAGATATGCAGGTCCTCGCGCAGGTCTTCCGGATAGGCGAAGGGCCAGTGCTCCGATTCTTCCTCGATGAAGAAATCGAACGGATTGTAGACCGTCATGTCGGCGACGAGGTCGACCTCGATCTTGAACTCGGTCACCGGGTCGGGGAAGACGTAGCGGGCGAGATAGTTGCCGTAGGGGTCCTGCTGCAGATTGACGAAGTGGGCCGACGGCGAGACGCGCAGCGAATGGCTGATCACCTTCGTCTTGGAATGTGCCGCAGGCTTCAGGCGAATGATCTGCGGCCCGAGGCGGACCGGATTGTCGTATTTGTAGTGGGTCAGATGGTAGATGCTGGCCTTGATCGACATAGGCTCATTTTTCCCCTCGTGACGGGTCTTCGCCGCCATCGAGGGGAAGTTTGTGCAATGCGAAGACGGATTGCAAGCGGCAATGGCCGCAGCACCTACGTCTTTCTACGCATGGTTCGGGTTCAGCGGATCGGCGGGTTGAGCCGGGCAAACCCTTCCTGGCGATAGTAGGGGAAGTATGGGTAGGGGGCGGTCGTGCTGCTGGCTGTGGAAAGCCGTTCGATCTGATCGTCCGAAAGCTGCCAGCCGACGGCGCCGAGGTTCTGGCGAAGCTGTTCCTCGTTGCGCGCGCCGATGATGACGCTGGCGACGGTCGGGCGGGCGAGCAGCCAGGCGATCGCCACCTGCGGCACCGTCTTTCCGGTCTCCTCGGCGACGGCCTCCAGCGCATCCACGATGTCGTAGAGACGGGCCTCGTCGACCGGGGGGCCGAAGTCGGCCGTCGCATGTAGCCGGCTTCCGGCGGGCAGCGGGGCGCCGCGCCGGATCTTGCCGGTCAGCCGTCCCCATCCGAGCGGGCTCCAGACGAGCGCGCCGATGCCCTGGTCGCGGGCCAGCGGCATCAGTTCCCATTCGTAGTCGCGGCCGACCAGCGAATAGTAGACCTGGTGGGCGACGTAGCGCGGATAGCCGTGCTTTTCCGCGGCCGCCAGCGATTTCATCAATTGCCAGCCGGCGAAATTGGAGACGCCGACATAGCGCAGCTTGCCGGCATCGACGAGGCTGGAAAGGGTTGCCAGGACCTCCTCGACGGGCGTGCCGGCATCGAAGGCATGCAGTTGCAGGAGGTCGATGTAGTCGGTGCTGAGCCGCCTGAGCGCCGCATCGACCGCAGTGAGGATGCGGGCGCGCGAGGTGCCGGCGTCGTTGGGGCCGTCGCCCGTGGGCAGCGCCATCTTGGTGGAGATCAGTGCCTCATGGCGGCGTCCCTTCAGCGCCGCCCCGAGCACGGCTTCCGAAGCGCCGTTCGAATAGACGTCGGCGGTGTCGAACAGGTTGACGCCCGCTTCCAGGCAGATGTCCACCAGTCGACGCGCCTCCGCTTCGTTCGTGTTGCCCCAGGCGCCGAACAGCGGTCCTTCGCCGCCGAAGGTACCGGTTCCGAAGCTCAAGGCCGGCACCATCAGGCCGGATGCCCCCAATCGTCTGTATTCCATGTCCGTCTCCTGTCGTTACGGCGCAAAGCCACCGTCCGCCATCAAGATGGACGCGGATATATCCCGCCACTAGACGGCAGGCGGGAACAGTATCTGTGATTTGAATTCACGTATCGGCCGCTGGCGGCCGTCGCCGCCCGGTTGTCGACGCGTCCGGTGTACCCCCGACGCGCGGACGCGCCGGGGGTCGTCTGGTTGGACCGGGATCGGTCGATCACCTCGATCCGACGAGGGCGAAATGGGCGCCCTGCGGGTCGACGCCCTGGATGATCCAGGCGCCGCCGGGCACCTCCATTGGTCCCATCACCACCTTGCCGCCGGCGGCATTGACGCGCTCGATGGCCTCATCGATGTTGCCGACGACGAAGTAGAAGCCCCAGTGCGGCGGGGCCGGCAGGTCCTTCGGCTTCGTCATCATGCCGCCCGCCGTCTGGCCGTGGATCTTGAAGAGCTGGTAGGTTCCCATCTCGCCCATGTCGAGGGCCTCGTCCTTCTCCCAGCCGAACATGGACGAGTAGAAGTTCCAGGCGCCGTCGAGGTCGCCCGCCATCAACTCGTGCCAGCCGATATGCCCGGGCGCCATCTGGTCGCCGGCCGGCGGGCCGTCGTCATTGGCGCTGAATAGGCAGAAGACGGCGCCATGCGGGTCGGCGACCACAGCAAAGCGGCCGATGCCGGGAATGTCGTCCGGCTCGCGATGCACCTGCCCGCCCTTCGCGGTGATCTCCTTGGCGGTCGCATCGACGTCGTCGGCGCAGATATAGCCGAACCAGGCCGGCGGCATGCCCTCGCCTTCCTGCGGTATGGCCATCAGGCCGGCGATCATCTGCTCCCCGGCGGAGAAGGTCGTGTACTTCATGCCGGGGATGCTGGTGTCCTTGGCCGTCCAGCCGACAACGGATTTGTAGAAGGCCTCGGCCGCGTCGGTATCGCCTGTCATCAGTTCGTACCAGACGAACTTTCCTTGGTTGCTGGACATGGGTTCCTCCAGTGTGGTTCAAACTTTGCAAAGTGGATGAGGTCGGTGCCGTCGACCGCATTCCGCCATCGGCAGTCTGCAGTCGACATGTGCACATTTTACGTCAGCTGCAGCAGGACTGCACCTTCGGCGCATCCTCGTATTCGTCCTTGCGCTTGACGAAGCTCAGCGTGCCCGTCTCGTTGCGGCCCTTCGGCGCGCGGTCGAGCGTCATCAGCGTGCCGAGCAGTTCCTCGCCGCCACGGGAATATTCCGAATAGGTGTGGTAGACGGTGCCGTCGTCGTCACGGAAGAAGGCGCTCATCCCGGGCAGTTCGTCATGGGCGTCTTCCGAGGCCGTCTCACGGTAGTTGTAGTAGACCTTGCCGCGCGCCAGTTCCTCCTTGGTGAAGGAGACGTGGTAGTCGAAATTGAAGTCGCTGCCGAAGGACGAGAACCACGGGAATTTCCAGCCCATCCGCTTCTTGTAGGCCTCGATCTTGTCGAGCGGTGCACGGGAGACGCAGACGAAGGTGACGTCGTGGTGGTTCAGATGCGGCAGCATGCCGTCGACATGGTCGGCCACGAAAGAGCAGCCGGGGCAGCCTGCCTCCCAGTCGGGGCCGAACATGAAGTGATAGACCATCAGCTGGCTGCGGCCGTCGAAGAGATCGGCCAGCGTCTTCTTTCCGGCCGGCGTGTCGAACGTGTAGGTCTTCTCCACCCTGACCCATGGTAGCGCCTGCCGCTCCGTGCGCACCTTGTCGCGCAGGCGCGTCTCCTCCTTCTCCATGGCGAGAAGCGCCTGGCGCGCCTTCAGCCATTCCTCGCGGGACACGACCTCATGATGCTGTCTCATGCTCGTAACTCCTCTTTTCACGGGACATTTCGACTGGTTGCGTTGATATCAACGTTTACCGTGCCTGTCAAAGTTGCCGGCGCTCGAGGGCCGGTTGTCTCAAGGACGAAGCATAACCGGGCAATCCGACATTCCCTTGTCAAAAAACGCGCAGGCCATATCTAACGCCGCTCACGAGGAGTTCGATTATGGAAAGACTGCCAGTTCACCGCCCTATCCATGAGCCTGTTTACCGCCCCGCCGGCCGCATTCTCGCACCCGTATTCGCGGTCGCCTGTTCCATCCTGTCTCTGACCCTGGCCGAGCCGGCCGTCGCGGCCAGCTTCGACTGCGAACGGGGCGACCTCGCCCAGGACGAGAAGGCGATCTGCGACAACCGGGTGCTGAACGATGCGGACGTGCGGATGGTTACCACCTTCGACATTCTGTCGGGCCTCGTGGCCATGGGCGCGCGCGGCGAGATGCAGGACCAGCAGACGCTGTGGCTGAAGGAGCGGCAGGCTTGTGCCGCCGACGTCGCCTGCATCCAGGGCGCCTATGACAGGCGCATGCAGCAACTCGACGAGGCCTACAAGAACATCAGCCGGCCGTTCTGACGAAAACGACCGGTCGCGAGGTCGGACCGATCGTTCCAGGTTCTTCGCGATGGCATGCGGCTCAGGCGTAGCTGGGCCGGATGGATGTCATTCCGGCAGGATGCGCACGGCGCCGAGGTCGGCGGAGCTTGCAAAGGCGGCATAGGCCTTCAGCGCGGTGGTGACGTTGCGCTTGCGCGGCTGGGCCGGCTTCCAGCCGAGCTTGTCCTGTTCGGCACGGCGGGTGGCAAGCTCGGCGTCGCTGATCACCAGGTTGATCGTGCGGTTCGGAATGTCGATCTCGATGGTGTCGCCCTGGCGGACGAGGCCGATCGTGCCGCCCTGTGCTGCCTCTGGCGAGGCATGGCCGATCGAAAGTCCCGAGGTGCCGCCGGAGAAGCGGCCGTCGGTGATCAGCGCGCAGGCCTTGCCGAGCCCCTTCGACTTCAGGTAGCTCGTCGGATAGAGCATTTCCTGCATGCCGGGGCCGCCCTTCGGGCCCTCGTAGCGGATGACGACGACGTCGCCGGCCTTCACGTCGCCACTGAGAATGCCCTTCACGGCCGCGTCCTGGCTTTCGAAGACGATGGCGGGGCCGGTGAACTTCAGGATCGATTCATCGACGCCGGCGGTCTTCACAATGCAGCCGTCGAGCGCGATGTTGCCCTTCAGGACCGCGAGGCCGCCGTCCTTGGAGAACGGATGCTCGACGGAGCGGATGACGCCCTTTTCGCCGTCGGTATCCAGATCGTCCCAGCGGGCTTCCTGCGAAAACGCCACCTGGGTCGGGATGCCGCCGGGGGCGGCGCGGAAGAAGGTGCGCACGGTCTCGCTGCTCGTGCGGGTGATGTCCCAGCGGTCGATCGCGTCGCCGAGCGTCTCGGCATGCACGGTCGGGCTGTTGCGATGGATCAGGCCACCGCGGTCCAGTTCGCCGAGGATGCGCATGATGCCGCCGGCACGGTGGACGTCTTCCATATGCACATCGGCCTTCGCCGGCGCGACCTTGGAGAGGCACGGCACCTTGCGCGACAACTTGTCGATGTCTTCCAGCGTGAAGTCGATCCCGCCTTCGTAGGCGGCGGCGAGGATGTGCAGGACCGTATTGGTCGAGCCGCCCATGGCGATGTCGAGCGACATGGCGTTCTCGAACGCCTTCTTGTTGGCGACGTTGCGCGGCAGCACGCTCTCGTCTTCCTGCTCGTAGTAGCGGCGGGCGATGTCGACGATCAGGTGTCCGGCCTCGACGAACAGCCGCTTGCGATCGGCGTGGGTCGCGAGCGTCGAGCCGTTGCCGGGCAGCGACAGGCCGAGCGCTTCCGTCAGACAGTTCATCGAGTTGGCGGTGAACATGCCCGAGCAGGAGCCGCAGGTGGGGCAGGCGGAGCGCTCGATGACCTTGACGTCCTCGTCGGAGACGCTGTCGTCGGCGGCGGCGACCATGGCGTCCACGAGATCCAGTGCGTGCGTCTTGCCGTGGAGCACGACCTTGCCGGCCTCCATCGGCCCGCCGGAGACGAAGACGGCGGGGATATTCAGGCGCATGGCGGCATTCAGCATGCCGGGGGTGATCTTGTCGCAATTCGAGATGCAGACCATGGCGTCGGCGCAATGGGCGTTGACCATGTATTCGACCGAGTCGGCAATGATCTCGCGGCTCGGCAGCGAATAGAGCATGCCGTCATGGCCCATGGCGATGCCGTCGTCGACGGCGATCGTGTTGAATTCCTTGGCGACGCCGCCGGCGGCCTCGATCTCGCGGGCGACCAGCTGGCCGAGGTCCTTCAGGTGCACGTGGCCGGGCACGAACTGCGTGAACGAATTCACCACCGCGATGATCGGCTTGCCGAAGTCAGCATCCTTCATGCCGGTCGCGCGCCACAGGCCGCGGGCACCGGCCATGTTGCGGCCGTGGGTGGTGGTTCGGGAGCGATAGGCTGGCATCGACGTGTTCCTCAGATCCGATCAGGCACGGCATCTCGGGGAAAGTAGGGTCGAAAGGCCCCTTCCGCCAGCCGTTGTCCTGGGTTCCCTAGCGCAAATCCCCCGCGGCGTCACGAAAGGAATGTCATTTTTCATGCCGAAACTTGGAATTTTTTGTCGCGTTGCCCTGCAGCAATGACCGTTGTCGGCACGAGGCATTTGTGAGACTGTCCGCCTTTGAAAGGCATGGGAAGGGTGATGGCGAAGGAACAGGCCGGCAGCAGACAGGCCGACAGGGCGGAGCCAACGGAGACGGGCCCGCTCTACCTGCGCATCCGCGACGCGCTCGCCGATGCCATTGCCGCCGGACGGCTGCCGAAGGGCGCGCTTCTGCTCGAAGGCCACGTGGCCGGCATCTTCTCCTCGACGCGGACGCCGGTGCGCCAGGCGTTTGCGCTGCTGGAAGCCGCCGGCGCGATCCGCCGTTTCGAAGGCCGCGGCTTCATCGTCGGCCCGGGCCGGGAAGCGCCGCGCCGGCTCGCCCTGACAGCGGCGATGTTCGGCGACGGCTGCGAGGCGCAGGCGTTGCGCAAGGCGCCGGCCTGGGAGGCGATCTACGAGGCGCTGGAGCGCGAGATGGTGCATCTCTCCGTCTTCGGGCGCCACCGCATCAACGAGGTGGAACTGGCGCGTGCCAAGGGGGTGGGCCGCCAGGTGGCGCGCGATGCGCTGACACGGCTCGAGGCGGTCGGCATCGTCGAGAAAGACGAGCGGATGCGCTGGACCGTCGTGCCGCTCGACGAAAAGCGCATGCGCGACCTGCACGACATCCGCGTGGCGCTGGAGCCGGTAGCACTGAAGCAGGCGTTTCCCTTCATGCCGGAAGAGGAGCGCGCGGCGATGACGGCGCGGCTGGAGCGCGCGCTCGCCGGCTATCCCGACCTCTCGCTTGCGGAGATGGACGGGATGGAGACCGATCTCCACATCACCTGCCTCGGCCACTGCCCGAACCGCGAGATCCTGATCGCGCTGCGCCGCGCCCGCTTCATGCTCAACGTCAGCAAGCACATCATGGGTGTCTCGCACGTGATGCCAAAGGACGAGCCGTTCATCTCCGAACACCTTGTAGTGTTTTCGGCGCTGGAGGCGGGGGATGTCGACGCGGCGGCCGAGGCGCTCCGCCACCACATCGCGATCTCGCTGCCGAAGGTGATCGGGCGCGTCACCGAGTTTCGTGAGACGCACCGGCCGGATGTATCGGCCTATGTCGGCGACATCGGGCATTGAGACGCCGACACAGTCGATTGCAATGCGCTATTCGTTGATCTCCGGCTCAACGAGCTTCGCCAGATTCCGCAGCGAGTCCTGCCAGCCGAGATAGCAAGCCTCAAGCGGGATGACGTCCGGCACGCCGGCCTGCGTAATCTCCAGCTCGGTTCCGACCGACACTTTCTTCAGCGTCACCGTGACTTCCATCTCGCCGGGCAGGTTCGGATCGTCGAACTTGTCCGTGTAGCGCAGGCGTTCGCCGGGGACGAGCTCGCGGTATTCGCCGCCAAAGGCGTGGCTCTTGCCTGTCGTAAAGTTCCGGAACGACATCCGGAACGTGCCACCGGTCTTTGGCTCCAGGTGGTGTACGGTGCACATGAAGCCGTTCGGCGGAAGCCACTTGGCAAGCGCGTCCGCCTCGATGAATGCGCGATAGACCTTTTCCGGGGTGGTGGCGAGAACGCGGTGCAGATTTACGGTGTTCGGCATGGTCGTGATCCTCTTGATACGTCGGAATAGACGGCCCTAAGGACGAACGGGGCTATGCCGATCCGACACGGGATTCGTTTTTCATTCAACGAATTTTACCGAAGCCGGTGCTGCCGAGCCGAAGCTTACGTAATAGCCCCAACCTGCCACGGCACGAATTCGTTGTCACCGTAGTCGAAGCCTTCGCTTGCCGTCTTCTTCCCTGACGCCGTCTCGACGACGAAGTCGAAGATGCGGCGGCCGGCTTGTTCGATGGTTTCGGTGCCGTCGACGATCGTGCCGCAGTTGATGTCCATGTCGTCCTTGATGTGTTCGTACATGGGCGTGTTGGTGGCGATCTTGATGCAGGGGGCGGGCTTGTAGCCGGAGACGGAGCCGCGGCCGGTGGTGAACGCGACGAGGTTGCAGCCGCCGGCGATCTGGCCGGTGACGGCGGCCGGGTCGTAGCCGGGCGTGTCCATGAAGACGAAGCCGCTTTCCTTGACCTCTTCGGCATATTCGTAGACGGCGTTCAGCGGCATCGAGCCGCCCTTGGCGACAGCGCCGAGGGACTTTTCCAGGATCGTCGTCAGCCCGCCGGCCTTGTTGCCGTGCGAGGGGTTGTTGTTGAGCTCGGCGTCGTTCTTGGCCGTGTAATCGCGCCACCAGTCGATGCGCGACAGGAGCTTCTCGGCCACCTCCGGCCGGGCGGCGCGGCGGGTGAGCAGGTGCTCGGCACCGTAGATCTCGGGCGTCTCGGAGAGAACGGTCGTCGCTCCCTCCTTCACCAGCATGTCCGAGGCGACACCGAGCGCGGGATTGGCGGAAATACCGGAATAGCCGTCCGAGCCGCCGCATTCGAGCGCCAGTCGGATACCGGAGAGCGGCTGCGGCGTGCGGCGGATCGCGCCCACGTCGGGCAGCATGTCGTCGATCATCTCGCAAGCCGCCTCGATCGTCTTGCGGGTGCCGCCCTGGTTCTGGATCATCATGGTGCGGAAGGTCTTGCCTTCCTCCAGGCCCGCCTCCTCGACCAGCGGGCCATACTGGAAGGTTTCGCAGCCGAGCCCGATCATCAGGATGCCGCCGAAGTTGGGATTTCTCGCATAGCCCTTGAAGGTGCGGGTGAGGATGCGCCCGCCCTCTGACTTCAGGTTCAGCGCACAGCCGCCGCCATAGGTGAGCGCCACGACGCCGTCGATGTTGTCGTGGCCGGCCTCGCGGAACCGCCTGGCATAGTGCTCGGCGACATAGCGCGAGACCGTGGCGGAACAGTTCACGGTCGAGAGGATGCCGATGTAGTTGCGGGTGCCGATGCGGCCGTTGCCGCGGTCGTAGCCGTCGAAGGTGCGCCTTTCGGCTTCCGGCACCATCACCGGCGGGGCGTTGTCGACGCAGAACTCGTGCTTCAGGGCGACCTCGAGGATCGCGAGGTTCTGCAGGTGGACATGTTCGCCCGGCCGGATCGCCCGGGTCGCGTAGCCGATGATCTGGCCGTACTTCAGCACCGGCGTGCCCTCGGTAATCGGGGCGATCGCCACCTTGTGGCCGCGCGGGATGCGCTCAGTGGTGACGACGCCGTTCGGCAGCGAGCGCCCGGCGTCGAGGTTTGCCGGAACGACGCCGACATTGTCCTTGGGGTTGAGGACGAGGACTGCGGGGATCTCGGCAAGCATGACAGGCTCCTGCGGCAATTGATCTGCGCAGTTATGCACAATGTCTGCAAAAGTCAATTGATGCGGAGCGGCCGTGTGATACGGTTCGCCGTGTCGTCGGCAAAGGACGGCGCATGAAAGCTCTCTTCCCGTATAGTCATACTATTTATGGATTAAGTCAGACAAAGACCTATTGACACCGAAGGCACGCGGGATCGATGGTGGAGCGATGCGCCAAGGTGCGTCGGGGGAGATGGGGTGGACGTGGATACTGGGATGGAGACGGGGCCCGTGACCGGGCAGGCGGGTGGACCGGATGCCGGCGGTGAGATTGCACCCCCGGCCCGCAGGCCACGGGTGCAGAAGAACGTGACGACCGCTCTCGGTCTCGACATCTGCTCCGAGCGCTACCCGGTCGGCACAGCACTTCCCAAGGAAAGCGATCTTTGCGAATTGTACGGCGTGAGCCGGACCGTGGTGCGGGAATCGCTGAAGATCCTCGCCACCAAGGGGCTGGTGAACAGCCGCCCGCGCGTCGGCACCGTGGTTTGCGACAAGGCGGAATGGAACCTGCTGGATGCGCAGATCCTCGAATGGATGGGGCCGCGCATCCAGGATCTCGACCTGCTCGGCTGCATCCTCGAGACGCGCCGCACCGTCGAGCCCGTTGCGGCCGAGTTCGCCGCGGAACGGGCGAGTGTGCAGGAGATCGCCGATCTCGAGGCCGCGTGGAAGAGGATGCACGACGCTGGCCCCGACACGGAAGCCTTCACCCGCGCCGACGTGCAGTTCCACGAGATCCTGCTGAAGGCGAGCCACAACCAGGTCTTCCGCCAGCTCTCTTCCATCATCCATGCCGCGCTGATGTATTCGCTGCACCGCTCCAACGAGGTGATCGATCATCGCGACGAGGCGCTCGATATCCACAGGGATCTCGTCGAGGCCTTGCGGCTGCGCGACGGGGCGGCGGCGCGCGCCGCCTCGCACCGGATGCTGGACACCGCCGTGCGGGATCTGGCGCCCGCCCTGCGCGGCGGCCGGCAGGATGCCGACGGGTCCTGAGCGGGCCCGATTCGGCTCACATCACACGTCTTCCCGCCGGCGCAATCCCGTCCGGCGTCACGCCGACGGCAGCGTGGGCGCGCGCCTACGGGGTTCCCCCACGGCTCCATTGTGTCCGAAGCGCCGCAGGCCCGGGGCGTTTCTCTCTTCCGGCCCGGCGCGCGGGCGATAACCGATTGCCTGGCTCCCCTTTGCCCATTAAACAATGCTTAAGAATTGGGGGAGCCGCGTCGCGCGGCATGGTCATATAGGGTGTGACGGGATGCGAAGTGTGTGGCGTATCGCGATTGTCCTGTCGCTTTCTGTGGCGCTTGCGGCCTGCGGCGGCAAGAAGGGCTACATGGCGCCGATCCCGGAAACGGCGGCAGTCCCGGGTACCTCGACCGTCAACATGCTGGTGGCCACGACGCGTACGCCGTCAGGCGATCCTAACACGCTCTTCTCCGGCGAACGCAGCGCTCGCCCCTACCTGACCGACATCGCTGTCTCGATCCCGCCGGAAAAGAACCGCAAGCCGGGCAGCGTGCAGTGGCCGAAGAAGCTCCCGCCCAATCCGGAGAAGGATTTCTCGGTCCTGCGCATCCAGCAGCTGTCCTCGCTCGAAAGCGGCGAGGAATGGTTCCGCGTGCACAATCGGAACGGCCATGTGATGGTCTTCGTGCACGGGTTCAACAACCGCTACGAGGATGCGGTGTTCCGCTTCGCGCAGATCGTCCACGATTCTGGTGCGCAGGTGACGCCGGTGCTGTTTACCTGGCCGTCCCGTGCCAAGCTGTTCGACTACAATTACGACAAGGAAAGCACCAACTACTCCCGCAGCGGGCTGGAGCGGCTGCTGCAGGCGCTGCAGAAGGAAAAGGGCGTCACCGACATCACCATCCTGGCCCATTCGATGGGAACGTGGCTGGCGATGGAGGCGTTGCGCCAGATGGCGATTCGCGACGGCCGGGTTGCGTCGAAGATCGAAAATGTGGTCCTCGCCTCGCCGGACCTCGATGTCGACGTGTTCGCCCGCCAATGGTCGGAACTCGGCGCCCACAGGCCGACCTTCACCATCTTCGTCTCGCAGGACGACAAGGCGTTGGCGCTTTCGCGCTTCATTTCGGGCGACGTGCAGCGTCTCGGGCAGATCAACCCCGCCGACGAACCCTATCGCAGCCAGTTCGAGAAAGCCGGGATCACGGTGGTCGACCTGACCAAGGTGAAGACGGGCGACCGGTTGGCCCACGGCAAGTTCGCAGAGAGCCCGCAGATCGTCCAGTTGATCGGCGAAAGGCTCGTCAACGGCCAGACGCTGACGGATTCGGATGTCTCGCTCGGCGAAGGCATCACCGCCATCGTCGCCGGCACGGCGGGTGGCATCGGTCGCGTTGCGGCCACCACGGTCGCGACGCCGATCGATCTTCTGACCATGTCGCCGTCGGAAGAAAGGCTTAGCGGCAAGGTCGATCCGGCGCTGATGTTCGACGATGAGGCGCAGGAATCCCCGCAACTGGCCACTCAACCGGCCCCGAAACCGGCCCCGCAACCGGTGCGGTAGCGGCGCACCACAAAACCACACGACTTCCCTCGTGTAGTTCGCTAATTCCACTTAAACCCTCGTTTATGTGAGATAGCTTGCCTTCCTCGTGGCGCAAGAGCCGTAGCGGTGGGCGCGCCCACTGTGCGGCGGTAGCCTGAGCGCCAATGTATTGTTTTAATACGATAATTTTGGATAGATAGTGGTTCCTGACGGCGGTTTGATCGCCTGCGTTCAGGACGCGCGAGACCACGGCGGCGCGGGGGCGCTGCCACGCAGATCGGCTTGCAGGGTGAAACGTTCTAAGCCCGTGATTTATTCTTGTGAAGTTCCCACATTTTTGTGGAATTGTGTGTGTGGTTGTGTTTATATATTCACAATTACAAAGACTAGCCACAACAGTCACGCTTCAAAGGGGAATTCCATGGCCCGAACGCCGGAGGAATGGGGGGCGCTGCTTGGCAGTACCCTAGCGAAGATGCAGGCAAGTGACCCGCGGTTCATGCTTCCGGCGATGTCTCCGGATTGCTCGCGCATCATCACCGAAACCATTGCAGTCATCGTTGCCGAAGCCCGCCTGCAGGGGCGTGACGACGCCCTTGTCGGCCTGCAAGGTCCGATCGTTGCACGGAGCCGCCTCCACGCCTGAGGCGGATGTCGTCCGGCTACCCCGCGACCCGGTCGTCGAGGCAAAGCAGGCTTGGCCCAGGGCCAGGATCGGGGATCCTGCAACGGCGCCTCGGACATCAGTACGAAATCTGCTCATCCGTCTCATGGCGCTCGACGCAACTGATCGGTATTGCGCCCGTTGCATCGACGCCATGCAGCCGATCCCATAGGCCTTTCGCCGGTGGCGGGATCGCCCATCCCCACCTTTGCGCCTGAATGCAAGCCGAAGATCGTGTCCTGCGTATCGGATCAGGCTTGCATGGCGTGAGGGCGTTGCGTGAAATGTTTTCGCGCGGCGCCCTCGGCCATTGCCGGAGCCTGCCTTCGGTCGAGTTTGCCTCCGGTGGCTTACCCCGGGACTTGCTCCGAAGCTGGCCGCCTACCCGCGGCGCTCCGTTGGCTGCGCGGTCAGGCGTCCGCGTGAGCGGGTGCGGTTCGCGCTTGCCAGCCTCTCTCGCGCCTCTTTCAGTTCACCTGGCGCGAACAGCGGCTGGAATTCGCTTCGCAGCATCGTCGCCTCCATGGAGATCTCGGTCTTGCCGAGATCGATCAGGCGCTCGAGGCCGGTGGTGCCGGGCTTGAAGACGAGTTCCTTCGCCGCGGCCACGCCGCAGTTGAGGATGACGTAGCGCCGGAACAGCACCGGCCGGAAGCCGAGCTTGGCGCAGGCGGCGTAGAGCGACAGCATGGCCAGGTGAAACTGCTCCTGCGGATGGTTGCTTCGCGCGCCAGGCTTCAAGGTGTCGTCTCCCGCTGTGCGTTGCCGTGTTCTTCGAGAGGGCTGCAGGGAGATCTGCCCCCCGCATTCGTCCGTCCGGATAGTCCACTTCGGCGTTTCCCGCAATCGGATCGGACCGTGATTGCGTGGATGGAGAAGAATGCAAAAGGCCTTCCGGTTTCCCGAAAGGCCCTGCCTGAATTCGAATGGTGGGCGTGACAGGGATTGAACCTGTGACCCCTACGATGTCAAAGAGTGGCCCGCCAATGAAACCTCGGAATAGCCTGGAAATGGGCGCTTCGTAAAGTGCGTCTTCGGCGCTGATTCACCCTGCGTTCCGTTTTCGAGGTTCAAGTGAACCTGCGGGCACTACGTATAGGGCCGATGTTCACCGTTCGTTAGCCCCGCCGCGCTTTGCCGTTTTGGGAGGGTGCTACGTATAGTCCGAGGTTCAGTGCGTCGGCGGCTTTTCTCAAGTGGTCGGGCGAATACCGGGCGTAGACCCTCCTCGTGATCTCGGCGCTGCTGTGTCCGAGGTACTGGCTGATCTCCTCCATCGGCACGCCGGCCTCGGCCATCCATACCGCCGCCGTGTGCCGGAAGACGTGCGCCGACACGTCCTTGATCTTCGCTTCCCGCGCCGCCGTCGCAATGCCTCGCTTGAGGCTCTTCACAGGCTCTCCGCCCCATTCCACCACGTAGTCAGTAAGGGCACCCGCCTGGGCATCCCTTAGCGCCGTGAGCAGGGTAGAATTGATCGGCACGATCGCGCGCCCTTTCCTCTTCACTTTGTCGTCAGGATCACGCAGGTGGATAAGCTTGCGGTCGAAATCGACGCGATCCCATTTCAGTTCGAGGATTGCTGTCACGCGAGCCGCGGTGCCGAGCATCAAATGAATGGCAGTGCGTAGGTGAGGGGTTTTTGCGCTTGCCAGGATGCGTTGTGCCTCTTCTCTCGTGAGGTATCGGTCCTTCGGATCGGGCTTCGCCGGGCGCTCGATCTGCGGCGCCTTGTCGATCAGCCGGTTCTTCTCCGCCCAGACCAGCACCGTGCGAAGGTGCCCGAGCTCGGTGTGAATGGTGCCGTCGCTTATCCCCGACTGGTGCCGTGCGATCGTATGCGCCCGGCAATCTTCCTTCGTGATGCTTTCCCCGTCTCTGGCACCGAAGCGCTCCTTGAGCGCCTTCCATGTGTATTCCATGGTGACCAGAACGGCTTTCCCGGCCTTGTCTTGAATGTAGGCCGTCCAGAGATCCTGGACGGTCCTGCCGGTGGGGCGTGTCAGCTCTGCGAAAAGGGCCGGCGCAATGAGGTAAGCTTGGCGCGGATCATCGGTGCCGAGTGAATGACGCTGACGTTTTCCGTCGCGCTCGAAGGTGAGGGCGAGTTTTCCCCGGAGACGGGTGATTCTCCATTCTGACATTCGAACTTCTCCACATCGCTCGCGCGGATTCGGACCAGCTTGCCGCCGAGCCGGAAGCATCCGAGCTTTCCTTCATTGATCAGATTTCGGATATGACGTTCCGAGCAATCCCACCGCTTGGCGAGGGTCGCCGGCGTGAAGATAGTCTCCATCACTGGTTCTCCCCGCTGTTCACAATGTTATCCACAGCCTCACCCAGCAACGAGCACAGGAAGATCGTCAGGACGTGCTCGCCACCGTTGGTCGTGCAATTCGTGAGGCTGTCGAAGATGCTCTCGTCCGCGAGGGCGAGCCGGGTCTTTGCCTGCACGTCGTCGAGCGTGAGGCAGGGAGCACGCAGAACATCGAGTTCTGCGGCTTCCTTTGCATCGTACAGAGGATCAGTCTCGGCATCGAGGAGCGAGAGGTCGCAAGCCTTGCGGAAGGCTGCGTCGGCTGCTTTGTATTCGGCGATAAGGGCGGTCAGCATTCGCTGCCCTCCTCAGCCGAGAGGCGGTTGCGTCCTTCCTTGTGAAGTCGCAACGCAAAGTCAGCCATTTCGAGAAGGTTCAGCTCGTTGTCCCTGGCCGCGACCTGGATACGGATCTGGGCACGGTGCTGCCACTCTTCTTCGTCGCATTGGTCCGACGTCGCCGCGGCGATCAACCGCTCGACCTCGCGGTTCAGGATACCCTGCAAATCCTCCAGATATTCCCCGGCGGCATTGTACTGGCGGGAGTTCTTGCCTGCGCATCGTGGTTGCTCGCGGATACCGGATATGCCGTTGATGGCAAGTTGGAGCGCGTCGAGGGCCGCCTGCCATCCGTAGCTGGAGATGCCGGCCATGTTGATCTGGTCGGGCCTCATGCTTTGCATTGGCGTGCCTCCCAGTCCGCAAAGGCCGTCGTGCTGGTTACATCGTCAGGGAGAAGCGGCGCACCATCATCGATATGGACCTTCGCGACCGTGCCGGCCCGCCCCTTGCTCGGATGGCCGACGATGAGAATGAAGCCGTTCTCGTGGTCGATGGTGGCACGGTAGGCCCGGGTCTCATCCTTGCCGTCCATGGCTTCGACGAGCTTGGCGGTGTGATAGGCAATGACGTCGCTGGCGTCGGCCGTATCAAGCCAGTGCTGCAGATCGAAGGGCTTTTCAGTCGGCTGTGCCGCGACGGCTACGACCGCCGTTGGCGGGACGGAGACAGCGGCAAGGAGGCCGAGGGATTGGCGACGGGTGAAATTGAAGGCACGCCCGGTCATTCTGCGGCCCTCCCGTGGTATGCCGCAGAAAATGCCTTCTCCAGGCGCGTGGTGCGCTTGATGACGTCGTGCCAGGTGAACCAGAGCATAGACATGGTCTTCTCGGGAATGTCGTAACGGACAGTCCCAGACCCGTTTTCATTCTGGTTCGTCAGGTTGTCGAGCAAGTCACCCATGATCTGGGCCATGCTGGCAAGATCGAAGATCTCGTTTTCCAGGTCGCGGAGCGCTTCAAGAGCCTTCGCGTCCTTCCGTTTCATTGCGACGGTCTCGACGACTGCCGCGGCGGCTTCCCCGATTGAAACTGCGGGCGCAGTTGTGCTATTGGACTGCTTGTCCATTTTTGACATCCCTTGTTGATGTGGATCTCGCAGCGACGGGCGGGTTTGGCGACACGGCCCGTCTGCTGCCCGTTTAGTTCAGTGCGCTGTCGTGGTCCTTGAAGCCGAGATCGGCATCACCCAGATCAAGATAGACGGCGCCGTCTGCAAAGCAGCGCGCAACGATGCCCTTGCGGACCTCGACATCCGTATCGAACAGGTGCGCGAGTTCCTGCGCGGCGGCTATATTTTCAAAGGTGATGTCGTTGCCGAAGGTAAAGGACAGATGGTCCTTCTGCGTATGCAGTCCCGCGCTGTTCATTACTTTGAAATAGACATTGCCCATTCGCTCCACGAGCGCATCGGCTACATCGCTTCCAAAATAAGGGACATCTTCTGCCGGGTCGGCGATGCGGTATGCCTCTTGCTCCAGGCAAATCGACATGGCGTCTGAGACGCGGATCGCGGTGTTCTGGCCGTAGCTAACTCGTCCGCGGGGTTCATCGTATCTATTGCATTCCAGAAGTCCGCAACGGATCAGACGCGATGTGATGCCCATGATCACACCTTGGATCTGCTCGTCTGGTTCTAGATTGCATCCGCCGAACGTGCCCGCCCGGATCTCGGCCTCTACATTGGTCGCGACGACGTCGTACGGCACAAAGTTTCGGCCGGCAGCATGGACCAGTATCGCTGCGACGGTCTGCGCGTTGCGAGTGATCGGGCTTAATTTTCGGGGCGTGCCCTCAGGCCTGCCAGGCGTCAATTTCTCGGGCGTGGAAATTTCCATTTATCTCTCCATCGGTTCAGATGAAGGGATATAGCCATATCTGCTATGCGAAAGTCAAATTATAATTTAGCCTTAATGGCTATGGTTCATCAGGACTGCCGAGAAGCCATAACGGAACATAGCCGCTCAAAAACAGGACTAAGTCGTCTTGTTGGATTTCAAATCGTTCACCATTCATCCGGCGGAACGCTGGTTTCCCTTCCCGATCAAGACCTTGAAAGGAGGTAAGGACCAGGCCGTCACGCGGGGTGGGGCGGGCGATGCTGAGGCGGCCCGTCATCATCTCGGGCAAAGGGCCACCGTACAGGTATGGCTCGAACACCACTACATCTCCGGCACACAGAAATGGCTCAAACGCACGCGTTGCGACAATGTAGGCAAGATGCCCGGCATCAAGATTTATGGGGCTATAGGTCGAAAATGCAATGACATCGTGGGCTTCAAACTTCTTGAGGGAGCCATCGTCGACAATTCTGGCCTCTACTTCAAATGTTCGCTTAACGGGTGGAGCCCATAGTTCGGATGGCGGGACGCCCAGAGCTTCGGCTAGCCGTTCGATCCAGGTGAACGTGAGTTGCATGACCCCGCGCTCCAGCTTGCTCACGGTGATCCAATGAATGCCGAGTTTGTCTGCCAAGGCCTGTTGAGTCAGTCCTTTGCTTTTTCGAACTTGGGAAAGGCGGTTTGATTGAGGATTTTTCATATAGCCACTATGGCTCAACGCCGTTACCAAATATATAACCGAATTGGCTAAGGGTGGGGTTGACTAGGATATAGCTGTTATGGCTATATTTCGGAATGGCAAATCAATCCTTAACCCCAAAGCGCTGGCGACAGCTTCGAAAGCTGACGATGGCAGGCGCGGCGACGATGTTTGGCATCTCCGGAAAGAACGCTGCGAGAACCTGGCAGAGATATGAAACCGGCGAGCGTGTCCCGCCTATCGACCTCCTGTTGCGGATGGAAATGATTAGCGAAGGCCAGGTGACGACTGCGTCTTGGGCTCAGGTGCGGCAGGTCTACGTTGGCAAGCGATCCGAGGGAGCGGTTGCCTGATGTCGGCGCCGGAGCGACTATCCTGTGCCGACATGGCCGAGGATATCCGCAGGATGGCGGCATCCAAGGCTGACTGGCTGGAAACATTCTCGAACGGGCCGAAAAAGCGGCCCGATTACGAAATCCAAACTCAACGAAAACATCTGGGCGTGTTGCAGCAGGCGGCTGAAGACTATCAGCGCGCCGCCGAGCGACCGGATGCACCGGAGATACGCATGAGGCCCGATCGATGATCAAGGTCATTCCACTGCGCGACGGCACATTCCTCTTTCCTGTTCATCTGACACGATCTGGTTGCGCCTTCGACCAGTCCGCTGGGAATGTGGTGAGGTTGCCCATGACGGCGCTCGGCCGACATTTTTTGCTCAGGGCGCTGCGGTTCGGCGACAAGCTCGAATGGTACGGCGCCGAGTATGACTGGGACAAGGAAGCGAAAAGCATCAGCGATGCTCATCGCTGGTGTGATCGACAGGAAAGAAGGCAGCAGAAGTCACGCGAGGACGATCGCCAATGAACATCGATTATGTCCCAGACTTCCAACACTGCCTGTTGCCCTAACCACGGCAAGTCCCGATGGCTTTCGCAGGTGATCGTTCAGACCGCCCGTATGCGGGAGGAGAAGTGGGCAATCTTCTCGCCAGAGACAGGCTTTGCAAACCAGGTTGCGGATCTCTGCGAAATCTGGGCGGGTAATCCTTTTTACGACGGGCCGACAATCCGAATGAGTGCGGGCGACGTCGAGGACGCAATGCTGTGGCTTCGCGAGCGCGTCTTCCTCCTCGGAACGATCGAGCACACGCCGTCGATCGACTGGCTTCTGGAGCGCGCGAGGGCGGCGGTCATCAGATACGGCGTGAGAAACGTGGTGTTTGATCCTTACAACGAGATCGAAGCATCGCGACCGGACAAGATGACGGAAACCGAGTTTGTCTCGCAGCTCATCTCGAAGTGCAAGCGGTTCGGGAAGCTTCACGACTGCACCGTCTGGATGGTCATCCACCCTACAAAGCTGAAGGCGACGGAAGACGGCAAGGACCCAGTGCCGAGCCTGTACGACCTGGCCGGCAGTGCACATTGGCGCAACAAAGCCGATGCCGGGATCGTGGTCTACCGCGACTACGAGAGGGGGCAAACCTTCGTCATCGCCAAGAAGATTCGCCGCCAACCGATTTGCGGAATGGTCGGGTCCGTCCGCTTCGAATTCGTCGGCGTGGATCGGCGCTTTGTAGCAATCCCAGACAGCTATCAGCCGCTTGGAAAGGAAGACATATGACCAGAGACGAACACGGTCTAGACGACAACCGTTTGCTCGCCGGAGAGGTAGAATTGTGGCGCAACGATCAGTGGAGAGTGACGAATTTCGTGCTGGAGGAGGTTCCAGGTGCAACCGGCTACTGGATAGCCGCACGCGATGTTCATCACGAGATGTGGCCTGCTCATATGTCGACAAAACAGTGGGTCGATCACTCAAGTTTCATTGAAGCGTTGCACCAGGCGCGTGAGTTGCACCCTCGTCAGGGCGAGGTGGCGGCATGACGGATTCTGATTACGCCAATTTTTGCAACCTCGCTTACGGCTTCCGCAAGGCTGCGGAAGACTTCTGCGCGAAGCTTGGCGACGAGGAAGCACGACAACTCGGCGAGTTGGTCCGGATGGAGATGTGGGCATCACCCGGCGCCGGCGATGCTGGGGACGCATGCAGCTTCCTCGCGGCTATTCTGGCTGGGGAAACCGCTGAAAGGGACGCACAGCGAGAGAGGGGCGGGATATGAACGTGCGGCAGATAGGAGCACGCCTTTGGGGCTGTGTGCTAACCTTCGACAGGTATGCGCGCTTCCTTGGCGGCCTTCATGAAGGCGACGCGGGCTTTATCGACCGAGCGCTTTCCTTCGAGCACTTTGATGCAGACCTTTTTGGCTTTGACCAACTTCTTTCCGCTCGCCAGAGGCCATTGGTTCATCAAGATCAACGCGGCCTCAGCCGTGCTATTCACTATGCGCCACTCCTGCGAGCTGGCAGCTTCAAAACAGATCGGCTTGTTCCAAAACTTCGGGTCCATCTTCCGGTCCTCGGACTAGTGCTTGGCAACTCGGGCTTCCTCGGCGGTAAGTCGCCCTCCAATCGCAGCATTGCAAGCGTTTTTTGCCTGGATGCGCGGGAACTGGGCCCTAAGCAAGGGGCAGCAGCATGAAGCATTACGTGTCAATGTATCGGAACGGCGATGTCGGCTTCCATGGCCGCCGCCATGAACGCAACTCGGGCGCTCTCGTCGTCAGTTCTCCCATCCATCGCTGCCGAGCAAAGCCGAACAGCATTCAAGAACTCGATCCCGTCGTCGTAGGGCCACAGGTTCGAAAGGCACTCGGCAGCCTCCCGCGTGTTGTCGATCTGGAGCACTGCTGTTTCTTCCTCAAACTCAATCTCAACGAAGACGGCTCTCAGCCATTTTCCGGTTTTGTGTGTGGTCATGAACTCGACCTCCGCGTCCAACAACCACCCAACTCGCAACATGTTCCGATGACTGACACGATCGGCAGGCAGAACGCGGCTGCCGCAAACTTGACGACGCCCCCACTTGCATTTGTGAAGGGGGCAGCGTGACCATCGCCGAACGACAGGCCCGCGAGGCCCACGACCGCGAAAACCCGTGGCGCCCGATGAAGGACGTCAAGGCGGACGGCACGATCTGCGAATTGCTGTTCAACGACATGGCCGGCGACTTCATCACCGAGGGGCTGCAGTACTTCCTCGACGCGGATGGCAGTTGGTACCGGATCGACCCGCCGTCACGGGTTTGGATTACGTGATCGTGAATCTGCCGAGCCTTGATTTCGAAAAGGTACGGTCCGTAGACGGTGTCATGTGCTTCCTGCAGTCGAGCCGGGAGAGTGGCCCGCTGCGCTTCTCTGAAGCGGACATGCGCATGCTTCTGTTGGAGGAGTTCGACGAAACGCAGAGGTTCCAGTTTGGCATGGCGCAGCACGCCGAGGCCGAGCGCCTGTCCAGGCGCGACGCTCTGCACGGGCAGTTGCGCCGGTTCATCCCACGAAAAGGCAGGGCAGTTCGGTTCAATGTTCGCGAGCAGGCGCAGAAGGCAATCCAGTCCCTCCCGGATGGCCTGAAGCAGCGAGTATTGGGGATTATCAAGGAGTTGGACACCCTGGAGAGTTGCGAGGGGCTTGCGCCAGTCGACGCAGTCGCATAGAATCTCGCGTATAGGTGATTTGTGGTTGTCCAGTGCGGACCTCATCAGAGGGAATACTCGCCGGGCCACGCGGAGGTTTCACCACTCCGCTCCCATGAAGAACAATGCCATAATTCCTAAGATCATTCTTCGGGCAGCATGCAGGCATCGGGCTTCGCCGGCACGGCGGTATTACCCGCGAACAGGTCGTGGCTGCCACCACCAACGTGTTCCTGCCCCCAAAACCGCATCCCGGTTAGGACACGCGGCCGCGGCTTTGATCCGAAATCATTGGATGGGCGGAAGTCCTTGGATTGCATAGCGGTGCAGGCGTGATGGTGAGATCGCGGGAGCTCGGTTCATCGCCCTCGCGATATCTGTCGCCTTGACCTGAGAGAGATTGCAGATAGGCACAATCGACCGTGTTGCGGGCATACCCGACAGAGTGTCGAACACGCTCCATGTTCCGTTGGGGTCCAGTCGGGGCTCAAAGCCGTTCTTTGTTGCCAAGCCGCTCATGCTGCCCTCAGAAAGCGTCCAAGGACCTCACTCGAGCGGCAGAACAAGGGGCCCTGCAAGGGACGGAGATTGGCGGTCAAGTAGTTAGCTCGCTTGAGCATACTTTGAATGATCCAGATGTCACAAATCCGGAAATCGACATGCTTCGTGGAAGACATTGCGTCCTCCTTTCGCGCCGGGGCCAGGGTACCTAGCCCTCAAGCAGCAGCGCCCTGAAAAAGACTGCCGACAAATCACAGTGCGCGCAGCACATCGGAATAGCAAGGAACCATTTCGTGGGCGGCAAAGCGGAAAGCGATACGCTGCCAGCGCGAGAGGCGGCATAGCGCTAAAGCGGCTGGTCCTGAACATCTGGCGGCGGTATCAGCGATGCATCGTCCGGCGGCACAACTGGTTCCCGGGTGTTCATGAGCCCTACACTCAGCACCATGGCGGCTAAGGCGCATAAAAGGATCACGAAGGAGAGGCCGGACTTGTCCATGGATCATCCTAGCGTCGTCTCAGTAACCGCCGGAACCGCCGGAGCCGCCTGAACTGTCGCCGCCGGAATCGCCTCGACTGGTATCATTGGCTGGTGATTGAGAAGTGTCTGTCCGCTCAGATTGACAGCCCAATAGAGCCAAGACTGTCAGCGTCACAACGAATAAGAAGCGCCTGGTCACGGCATCCTCCACTCTTGCGGTTCTAGTGCGGAAATTTTCATTCCAATTGCCTCTGGTGGCAAGGGTTTTGAGTGAATGGGATGCTGATGTTCCACCGATCCGAGACAAGTGAAGCCGTGGATGTGACGGAGCGCCGGCTTGGCCCACCAATCATAGGTCGGGAGCAGCGCCGCGCCCGCGAGGCGGCATAAGACAACGGTACGGGTTGATTGTGACGGCCGACTCCTCCATGCCTCACTCATGGACAATAACTACCGCGATGTTGTCATCGGTGTTGCTGCTGCACTACTGCTGATCGGGTTTCTGCTGCTTGTAGGGCGCATGCTGCACTAGCCATCGCCGGCTCACCCAATTGGGTTAAGCCATTGGGATAGTTGGTTCGTGAATCGATCGTGAGTCGTTCCGCATATTCCGGAGCGCTAAACTCAGGTTCACCGTGCGTTCGTCGGCTGTTCACCCCATGCACGAGTGGTCAGTATTAAGGCGGCACCGGTCGCCTTTCACAGTTCGGGAGCAGCGCGTCGGATAGAAGCGGAAGCTGGGAAGCCAGTGACCGGCGCGTAATGCCCAGCCTCCCGGAAGCGAGGGTTGGCAAGTGCGCCATGGCCCGTTGATCCCACAAACGAGGACTGCACTCATCCTGCAGACTTCGGAGGGTAGGGTCTGACAGCCGGGGAGCATCCCGGCCCCTCGCACATCATCCCGCAAGGGAACAGGACGGCGCGATGCTGCGCAGCGGACGAACCTCATCAGCAATCGTTGAGGACCCCGCGTCGAAAGCCGGGAGTTGCGCCCCGGCCGTCCTGGAAGTCTCAGAGGGCAAACAGGCTCCCGTAGCTCAGCCGGATAGAGCGCTTGGCTAATCCTGAGAGGTCGCGGAGTTCGAATCCCGTCGGGAGCCTGCCTCTGGGGCATGAGCCTGTAGGCAGGCGAGGATCGAACCACTTCCATTTTGGAAGCAGTTGCCACCATCATCAGCGCTCCTGCCGGTCTTCGCGAGGCGATCACCCTCAAAGCCCTGAGAAACCAGCGTTTTGACCTGGCCGGCTGGCCGTTTAGCGATCACCCCGGCCTAGAGCCGCATAGCCCTGCCTTAACCGGCGGGGCTTTTTCGTTGGAGAGAGCGATGAAGATCGGCAAAGGCTCCGGCTGGGCGATCAGAAGCAGTCAATCTCCCAACCTACCGAAGCAGGAGATCCCATGCGCCAGAGTCTCGAAGAAGAAGCTATTGAACGCGCCATCGATGACTGCGCCTTCGCCAAGATCGTGAGCACCGCTCATGGCACCGCCATCCTGATCGGATATGAGGTGGTCGAAATCTGCGGCGGCAGGGCAGACTTCTGGGCAGAGGTCCTTACGAGGTCTCTGCGGAGACACCCCAAGGATAGCAGCATCGTATCTGGTCTGGCGGAAGGTCAGACTTGCCGTACATGACCCGCCTCGCTCTCCTCGCTGCCCTCATATCCTCCCAAGCCTTGGCAGCAGTAGAACAGGTGAAGCCGGAAATACGCATCCAGCCAAAGAAGACGATCGAGGCCCAGCCAGACGCCGGCGCCTGCAGCAAGGTCGTCATCGTGCCTTGGGTACTGCTTGGCCCGGATGGCGAGGTTATCGACCTCGCGTCGTGGTGCGCCGGGAGTGCAAATGAAAACCGCCTACCTCCGCCACCGATGGCACCGAGACAAACTATTGAGGCTGGGCCAGTTCTGCCAGCCTTCTCTGCTCGACCACAATCATGTTCATGATGTCGTTCGGCTCTTCAACTACGAGGACGGTGTGTCCCTTCTCCCCGAAAGATTCCATGTAAATGTTCGTGTAGGGATCGTCAGGATTCCATTTTCTGAACTCGGTCGCCACGGCCATGTTCACAAAAATGCTGCGCCCCTCTTTGTCGTGTAGTTCAAGCTACATTCCATCCTCCCAAGGTTGACCATGCCAGTCCTGAAGCGGGCGGCATGCAAACAGATCAGCAGAAGCGGAGGAGTGCCGCAAGATGTATCAGGCGTTCCATGGCACGTAACACCTACTACCGATCCCCCCACTGGCGAGCGCTGAAGAAAGCGACACACGAGCGGGATGGATGGCGCTGCATCGTACCGGGCTGCCAGACACCGACACACCGTCTCACCTGCGACCACATCAAGCGTCGGCCGAACGTGGACGGCCCGACAGCCTATGACGTGATGAGCAACACCCGCACGCTCTGTGGCAATCACGACGCCCTCGTAAAGGAGACGGCGACGGGGAAGCGCAGGCAGGACGGCAAGCTGATCGTCAAGGGTGCCCGATCGGACGGGACGCCACTCGACCCCAATCACCCATGGCACCGAGCAGGGTCTTAGCGCAGGAGGGAATGGCGATGAGGTCAACAGTAGACGTGGACGTTGAATGCCTCCCTCAGATTTGCGCGGCATTCGAGATGGTCGGGATCAGGGTTATAGGATCGGAGGCATGCGGCGAAGCAGTCCGCCTCATCGTCGAGGGTGACATCATACCTGACGCGCCGCTGGTCACGGTCACCATCGACCGAGTGATCGGCACGACGGCAGCCACCATCACGGCGAGGGCAACTCCCGTAGACCCCGCATGAGCCCTCAGGGAGGGGGAGGGTCGCCTTCAAAGGCGGTCAGGGGGCCTGACCATCCGGGGCCATCGTTTGCAGTGAGACCAATTTCAGACCAAAAAGTTGAAGCCATCCCGAAGGGATGAGGTGACATGACCCTAACCAGTATCGTGGGTTCCGGCGCTGTCGTGTCGGAGCCGGAATGGTCGCATCTGTTCAACGACGAACTGGAGCAGACCGCAGCAAAGGAACACTGGCGCATCGTGACGACGGAGCTCAAGGAGCGCCAGTTGCTCGCGGCAGCCAATGGGCATTCGATCCAGCGCCTGGTTTGCGCCTACATCATGTTCGATCGCATGTATCGCGAGGTTGCTGAAAACGGCGTGGTGACGAAGCCGCGGCGGGGCAACAGCAAGGCGATTGCGCGTATCAGCCCATATTTCACGGCCATGCGCGAAGCCGGATCTGACGCCGCATCGCTCGAGGCCGAGCTCGGGATCTCTCCGCGTCGGCGTGGCTCGGCGACGAAGATCGATCGCAAGCAGCCGAAACCAAGGGCGGCGGATGCCTACACCGGTCGAGGTTGAAGATCCAACCACCGCCTGGGCACGCGATGTCGTGGAAGGGAGGACCGTTGCTGGCGAGTTTGCGATA
Source organism: Mycoplana azooxidifex (assembly GCF_014196765.1). GTDB lineage: Bacteria > Pseudomonadota > Alphaproteobacteria > Rhizobiales > Rhizobiaceae > Mycoplana > Mycoplana azooxidifex. Next base: position 172,365 of record NZ_JACIEE010000005.1, on the reverse strand, counting down.
CGCGCTTGCCGGCGCCACCTCGACGACCTGGAGAACGGCCACAAGCGCGGCCTGGTGTGGCGTCCGGAGAAGGCAGCCCATGCGCTCGGGTTCTTCCCGGCAATGCTGACGGTGACGGCTGGCGCCAAGGCTGGCGAGCCGTTCAACCTTCCGAGCTACACCACGTTCGTCGTCGGTTCGCTGTTCGGATGGTTTCGGAAGGAAAGCAGCCGGCTCCGGTTCCGCACTGCGTGGGTCGAGGCAGGCAAGGGCCAGATCAAATCGCCGGTAGCTGCCGCCATCGGCCTTTACACGCTGGCCTATCGTGGCATCCCGCGCGCCGAATGCTACGCGATCGCGAAAGACCGGAACCAGGCGAACGTCCTGTTCGGTGATGCCGTCGCGATGGCGAATGCCGAGATGCCCGACCCGGCCTATGAAGGGGAATCCCTCGTTGGCCGCGGCGACGTCCTGCCGCGCGGCACGGGCGACATGACATGGATGCTTGAGCACCCGGCGACAGGATCGAAGTTCAGGGCGCTTGCAGGTGACGAGAAGGTGAACGGTCCCCGGCCGTCGTTTGTGGCGGCGGACGAGATCCACGAATGGAAGTCGGACGGGTCGCTCAAGACGTGGCGCTCTGCCGGCGCGAAGATGCCGGGCGATTTCCTGCTCTGGATGAGCACGAATACGCCGGCCGCCGACCAGATCATCGCCACCGAATGGAGCGAGACGCATCAGCGCATCTTGCGCGGCGAGGCCGATGACGATTCCGCCTTCGCTTTCATCGCCAGGGTGGACGCCAAGGACAAGCCGTTCGAGGACGAAAGCTGCTGGCCGAAGTCCATGCCGTGCCTCGGCATCACATTCCCGATCGAGAACGTCCGGATCGAGGTCAACTCGTCGCGGCACTCGGTGGGGACGCGGCTGCAGACGGAAAGGCTCTACTTTGGAGTGCCGGTCGGCTCGTCGGAATACTGGATCGATTTGGACGCCTGGGAAGGTGTTCAGCAGAAAGTCGACCTGAGGCAGGCGAAGCGTCGGACAGTGTTCCTGTCGCTCGATCTGTCGAAGAAGAACGACCTCACAGCGCTTGGCGTCGGCTTCCGGGACGATGACGACGTGCTGCACGCTACTGTCCGGTACTGGAAGCCAGAATACAAGCTCGCCGAACGGGCCAAAGAGGACCACGCGCAATATGTCGAGTGGGCGGCGGCAAAGCTGATCAACGCTGTGCCGGGTCGCTCGATCGAATACGATTTCGTGTCGACCGAGGTCCAAAAGCTCGTCAACGACTTCGACGTCGAGGTGATGGTCGTCGACCCGGCATTCCTCACGGATTTCCGTCAGGCGTGCGACCGTATCGGGCTCGAAACCTGGGTGTGGTCTCCGGAGGAGGAGTATGGCTCCGGCCTCAAGATCATGATCCACGGCCAAGGCCGGATGGGGATGCAGTCGAAAAAGGCGCTCTGGATGCCCCGCAGCCTCCAGCAGCTCGAAGACATGATCCTGACGAAGCAGATCGCGATCGACGAGAGCCCGGTGACGAAGTGGTGTTCCGGCAACGCGGCTATTCAGGCCGATCCGCAGAACACCCGTCAAAAGCGGGCGGTTCCGGAATTCCTTCATCGTCATCGTGAACCGGGCGATCGTCACCAATTTCGACGGCATCGGGCCTGAGGACGAAGTGATCATCACGAACTTCCAGCCCTACATCCGCAAAGCAGAAAGCGGCGTCCTCGGCACGAAGCGGTTTGCGATCTTCGACGGCACCAAGCGGGCGCTGGCAAGAGCCTTCGGCAATGAGGGGCGCAATTCGTCGGCGTTCAGCTTCGAGACGCGTTGGCTTGAGCTCGGTTCGGGCCTCCATCCTGACATCCCGTATATCCTCAAGGGAGGCACTGTAGGCGGTGTCGCGGCCACGAACCGCCGATCCAGTGCGTTCAGGGCTGGCCGCACCACGCTCGCCCCGCGCAGGGACCGGCAGACCGGTATGCCGATCACCTATCCCTCCGTCGTCATCAATCAGGTCTGACACATGGCAAGTCCCGCAACGTTCGACGCCTTCGAGAACCGTTTGAAGACGGCTTGGGCGGCAACCGCGCTCGTCTTCGAAAACGAGTTCGCGCAACACCTGCTCGATGCCGGCGCGCCGTTCGTCTTCGTCGAGGTCTACGGAGACAGCTACGCGCAGGAGACGTTCGGAGCGCCACAGGCGAACCAGTTCCTCGAGGAGGGCGTGGCCTACCTGCATGTCATGACCAAATCGGGCGAAGGCAGCCGTCAGGCGCGTGTCTGGGCGAATGACCTCCTGAACCTCTTTCGCGAGCAGCCGATCGGCTCGTTGTTCATGCCGGAAATGTCGATCGGAGCGGGTGAACCCGGACAGGACTTCCCCGGATATTTCTCCATCGCGGCGACCGTCCGTTGGTATCGCCGCGATACCACCAGCCTCCCCACGCCGTAACGCCGGCACTCTCAACCATAGGAGATTACCATGACCGTAGCTGACGGCTCACAGGTCCGCCTTGCCGACGTGACGGAAACCGTCATCGGCACCACACCGACGACCCCCACGTTCCAGACCATGCGCTATGTCTCTTCGGACATCCGCATTTCGAAGCAGACCGACATTCCCGACGAGATCCGCGCCGACCGCAACGTCGCGTCGATCGTCGACGTCGGCCGGATGGTCCAGGGCACCATCAATACGCTGCTCTCCTACGGAACCTATGACACGTGGTTCGAGCGGCTGCTCTGCGCGAACTGGGCGACCAACGTGCTGAAGAACGGCGTGGCGCACCAGGCGGGCACGCTGGAAAAGATGTTCGAGCAGGGCGCGACGGACACGTTCATCCGCTACGTCGGTTGCCGCTGGAACACGCTGGATCTTCGCCTTTCCTCCAAGCAGTCGATCGGCGCGAACTGGGGCATCATGGGTATCCGCTCGCCCGCTCCGACGAGCGCGATCCTGTCTGGTGCCACGTACACGGCTGCGACCGATACGCCGGTCATGAATGCCGGCCTGAACGTCTCCGCCATGTCCTTCACCGGCATTGCCAACGCGCCGAAGGTGCAGGCGATGAACGTCAGCATCCGTAACAACATCTATGCCAACGACGTCATCGGCTCCTACGAGCCTTATTCGCACGGTCTCGGTCGCTTCGAGGTGACCGGCTCACTGACGACGCTGTTCGAGAACATGGACACCTACAAGGCCATCCTCGATCATGACGACGTGGCGCTCTCGACGACGCTCACCGATGAACTGGGCAATTCCTACGCCATCGCCTTGCCGAAGGTGAAGCTTCTCGACGGCGGGCCGACCGTAGGCGGCAACGGCCGGGCTGTGCTGCTCGAGGTGCCGTTCCAGGCGCGCTACGACAGCACGTCGGGCGCCTCCATCACCATCACGCGGACGCCGGCATGACCAGGAAGCGTGAACTTTCGTCCCCGACGCCTGCCGAAACCTTTGTTCCGGCGGTTTCATTCACCGGCTACCCGGATGGGAAAACGCCGGTCCAGTTCATCGCCGGGGTGGAAAGCGCCCCGGTATCGGCCGAGTTCGCGCAGTTGATGCGTGAAAAGGGCCTCGTCTCCACTCCCGAAGGTGATCTCTGATGGTCGTAAAGCTCTCCTCTCTCAAGGCAGATCTGAAGCGCGAAGAAAAAGGCGACTGGATCGAGTTTCCGGACTGGCCCGGCGTCGAGTTCAATGTCTCGTCGCTCCACCTGCCGGCCTACCAGACCGCCCGGGATATCCTCTTCAAGCGGCTGTCGCGGCAACACAAGAAGACGGCGATCCCTTCCGCGGTCATGGTAGGGGAACTCGGAAAGCTCTATGCCAAGCACATCCTGCACGGCTGGCGCGGCCTGGACGTCACCTATTCCATGGACAAGGCGCTGGAGATCCTGGCCGACCCCGAGTACCGCAACGTTGTCGCCGCCGTCGAATACTGCGCCGGCCAGGTGTCCGAGACGGATATCGAGTTCGTCGAGGACGAGGTGGGAAACTCCGCAAAGCCTTCCGCAGCCGCATAAAGCGGGCGGGGGCGGTTGCCTTCTACGACTGGCTCGACGAACTGGCTGCAGCCTTCCCGGATGAGGAATGGTTGCAGCCGGAGGGAGACGACGAGGAGTTCGAGCCGGAGCACTGGCACGAGCTCTATTTCCGCGCCTTCGACGCGCTTCAATACGACCGCTTCTATGGGACTTTTGGGGGCGAGGGGCCGATCAGCTACCTCGCCCTCAGCCAATATGCGCGCGACCACTCCATCCACGGCGACGATCTTCGCCACTTCCACCTGTTCATGAACGCCGTCGACGGCGAATGGCTGAAACTCCAGAAGGAGAAGGCCGACGCCGACGATCGCCAGAAAAAGCAAGATGAGGCGAAGCGGTAATGGTCACTGAGGTTCGCAGTCTTCGCGTCGTCGCCGACATGGACGAGAGCGCCTACACGGCCGGCGCTGCCCGCAAGGTGGCTGCCGACAAGGCCATGTCCGCCTCTGGCAAGGAGGTCGTTTTCCAGTTTACGGAGACCGACCAGAAAGTGAGCCAGACCGGCAATGTGCTTGCGCGGCTGTCGCGGCAGTATGTCGACGGCTTCGCCTCCGCACAGCGCTTCAATGCCGCCATCAACCAGCTAACGCGCGGCGTCGAGCTCGGCAAGATCGAGATGACGCAGGCGACCGTCATCCTCGATGGCATCTACAAGCGCTACGGGTTGATGGCCGATGCCGCGCAGATCGCGCAGCGCGGCCAACTGGATCTTGCCCGCGCTGTCGAGCAGGCCAATACCCGCTTGGCAGCGCAGCAGAAGATCACACCTGCGAACCAGAACGGCGTCCTCGGTCAGCGACCGGCGAACCTCAATCCTGGGAGCTTCCAGACCGCCAACATCGCTGCGCAGTTCCAGGACATCGGCGTAACCGCCGCCATGGGCATGGCGCCGCTGCAAATCGCCCTGCAGCAGGGCACGCAGTTGTCGATGGTGTTCGAGCAGATGAAGGCGAGCGGGCAGAGCGCCGGGTCGGCCCTGGCCGCCGCCTTCGCCTCGGTTGTAAGCCCGCTCTCGCTTATCACAATCGGTCTTGTGGCAGGTAGCGCCGCGCTGATCCAGTATTTCATGACCGCGGAGAGCTCTGCCGAAAAAGCGAACAAGCTCCTGAAGGAGCAGAACGACATCATCCGCAATGCCGCCAAGATCTGGGGTGATGCAACGCCTGCGCTCAAGGCCTATGTCGATGAACTCGATCGCGCCGACAAGCTGAACCAGGGCCGCGAGGCCGGCGGGGTGCTTGCCACCAAGATCCTGGAGGAAACGTCCACCAAACTCGACGCTCTGCGCGACAAGGCCGTCTCGGCATTCGCCGCGCTGCGGGCGCGACCGGGTTCGGACGACACCGTGCGTGCGCTGGGCTATGCCTGGGACGATCTGAGGGAACGTGTCACGGCCGGCACGGCGACGGTTGCCGACTTCGACAAGGCCAGGAGCACGCTTGACGACGCCATCACCAAGTTCGGGCTACAGGCTCTCAAGGATTTCAGCGCCAGCATCGATGATGTCTCTTCGGCCTTCTATCGTAGCTTAGAGGCGGCAAAGGAGGCGCGAGGCGAATGGGCCGCGGCGACAGCGGGCGCCGCCACCGTTCAGGACATCCTCAGCAATCGGACGTTCACCGACAACGGCCGCACCTATCGCGATACCGACTTCGTTCCGCGCGCCACGCCGGTGCCGGAGCGCCGGCCGCTCTACGAACTCGACCGCGACCCCGATCGTGCGACGATCACGAATTCGGACGGCGTCACTGTCGGTGTGCCGATTCCGGAACGCAAGCCGTCTCCGCTTGCCGGCGAACCGGACAGAAAGGCGGAGACGGAAGCGAAGCGCGCCGAGAACGCTTATCGCGATCTGATCAAGACCGCCAACGACCGCGTAGCCCAGATGCAGCTTGAGGCCGAAGTCTCGGGACAGGCGGGTATTGCAGCGCAGGCGCTCCGGTTCGAGATGGATCTTTTGCAGAAGGCGCAGGACAAGGGCCGCGAGATCACCGCGCAGCAGCGCGAAGAGATCAAGGGGCTTCGGCCGGCAGTGGCGCAGGCGGTAGCGGCGTCGCAGGCTCGGTCGTGGGCTCGATCTTCGGTTCGCGCGGATCTAGCACTGCTGCCGGTACCACGCGGATGTTCAACCCGGCAAATTCGAACGTCGCCAGCCCCGGTGGCGCCGTCGATCTCGCCGGTGCGCTGCTCGGCTCGACTGAGACCGCCAATGTGTCGCAGATCAACAGCTTCCTGAAGCAGGGTGGCGTCGACATCGATGCGGCGCGCACCGCCTGGTGTGCGGCCTTCGTCAACTCGTCGCTGCAACAGGTCGGGGTCGATGGCAGCGGCTCGCTCCTCGCGAACTCGTTCCAGAACTGGGGCAGCCAGGTTGACCCGAGCCAGGTGCTCCGCGGCGACGTGCTTCTGAAGTCGAACGGCCTATCATCCATGCAGACGGGCGGCCATGTCGGTTTTGCGACCGGCGCGACGCGAATGTTCAACGGGCAGTCGCAGCTAGAGATGCTGTCGGGGAACTATAGCAACGGCGTCGGAACCGACTGGTTCAACGCTGTCGATCTGCAGGTGCGTCGCGCGACTGACGCGTCGGATGCGCTGGCAAGTCTTGCTTCGACCTCAGCCGGCGCGACGCAGGGGCTCGGCCAGTTCGGGTCCGGCCTCGGCGCATTGGGAAGCAATCTCGCCGGCCTCTTCCCGGCGGCTCCAGGTGGTGGCGTCAGCGGCGGCGGATTGGGCACCTTGCTCGGAAATTTCTGGGGCAATCTGACCAATGGCGCAGGAACGCAGTGGGCTGCGGCCGTTTCCGGAAGCCTGCTGCCCGGTCTGTTTGCCGATGGAACACAATCGGCGCCGGGCGGGCTGGCCATCGTCGGAGAGCGCGGCCGCGAGCTTGTCAACCTGCCGCGAGGCTCACAGGTGGTTCCGAACCACAAGACCGAGCACCTGCTTTCCTCGGCGGCGAACAGCAATAGCGCCGGTTCGGTCAAGGTCGACGTGGAGGTCTTCATGAAAAAGGATGGCACGCTGGATGCGCATGTCAGGAAACTCTCTCGCGAGGAAAGCGCCAGCACCGTCCAGCAGGGGCTTGGCGAGTACCGCCGGAATGGCGTGCAGGACGACATCAAGCGCTACAACGACGACCCGCATGCGAGGGGATAACTACTTCTTGCCCCCGTCGATGATGGTGAGCGCAGGCGCATTTGGGGATTTGCTTGAATTCAAGAGATAGTCGATCCGGTCAATCGTGACCTGAAAGCTCCAACGCATGCGGTCGAGTTCGACGGCGGAAATTCCTGTCTCTCCAAAATCGGTTTTGATCAGCATTGAGGCGTAGTCGTCTCTGCTCGACTGCAGCAGGTAAATGGCGGCCTCGGACGCGGCGCTGTCTCCAGCCTTCAGGGCCGATAGCAGGATCTTGGCGATAATCTGATCGGCTATACGCTCGTACTCAAGTTGCCGGATGCGGCTGGAGAGACCTGACACTTGGTCTGCGAGAAAGTGGATGGCTTCGGCAGGTGCTCCGGTGAATGTCTTTTCCATGTCATGCCCAATGCGCGGGGATGCTCCATTGCATCGCCGCGGCCGCATATCCCATTAACGAGTTAATTTCCAGCAAAGGTGGCGCATGGCTCTAACCTTCCCCCTAACCGCCCCGGAGTTCGCTGACAAGCTCCGCATCCAGTCCGTGCGCTGGTGGTTACAGGAGCACCAGGAGGCGTCATTGACGGGCGGGGGTGACTTCCTGGTCGCCGACCTCGCGCCGCGTCTGTGGCGGGGCGACGTGACGCTTATCCAACTCGATTGCGTGTCGCACAGCCGCATGCTGACCCGGACGAACCCTGCGAAGAAGTCGCACGAGGCGCAAAAGCTCCGGTCGGGCGACAAGTTCCGCCAATACAACACCGTCGCCGGCCAGTGGCAATACTGGTGGGGCGAGCGTGAAGGCGAGACGATGGGGTGATGCCGATGGAAATCGTTCGCAAAGACGACTGGTATTCGAGCCTGTCTACCTACATCGACGGCGCTTTCCGCAGGCCGTTTGCCTATGGCGAGTTCGACTGCACGCTGTTCGCGGCCGGCGCCGTCGAGGCGATGACGGGGGTCAATCTCTACGCCAACTTCCTCGGCCGCTATCGCACGCTGCGCGGCGGGATGCTGCAGTTGAAGACGCTCGGCTTTGACAGTCACGTCGACTATGCCGCCTCGCTCTTCGCTGAGGTCCATCCTGCCATGGCGCAAGTCGGAGACATCGCCGTCATCGATACCGAAACCGGCCACGGCCTCGGCATCGTCCAGGGCTCGCGAATCTATGTCGCGCAGCCCGGCACGCTCGGCCTCGGCGTTGTTGATCTCCTCCATCCGCCGCCGCTGGCTCTCTGCGTAACGCTCCGGGTTCTCCATGAAATTTCTGGTTCTCCTTCTGGCCGCCTGGTTCGTCCTGGCGATGCCTTCGGCTGCGCATGCCGATCCAATCACCGCGCTTGTGACGGCCATTGCTTCGGCGATCGGCGGCCTCGGTGCGTTCGGGCAGGCAATTTTCGGCCTGGCGCTGAAGATCGGCGCCAGCCTCCTGGCGAAGGCGATGACGAAGGAACCGGACCCTGTCGGCGTCCGGGGGCAGATCGAGGTCGGCGGCGACAATCCTATTTCCTTCATCGTGGGGACATACGCCACGACCGGGCAACTGGAATATGTCGGCACGTTCGGAACGGCCGGGAAAACGCCGAACGCCTATCTGACGCAGGTGATTTCGCTCGGCGATCTGCCGGTCAATGGGCTCGTCGATCTGTTCGTCAACGGCGAAAAATGCACGATCGACTACGACGAGACCAAGTATGGCGACTGGGGCTTTCCGGTCACCGATTTCGAGGACGACGGCGACAACGCGCTGTGGATCAAGTTCTATGACGGGACGCAGACCACCGCCGATCCACTGCTGATCGCCGAATTCGGGGATCATCCCGAACGCCCGTGGACGTCCGACATGCTCGGTCGCGGCGTGCCCTACGCCATCGTCACGGCGCAGTTCAAGCGGGACGTCCTGACGGGCCCGCCGCGCTGCACCTTCGTCGTCGAGGGGATCAAGCTCTACGATCCTCGCAAGGATACGACGGCCGGTGGCTCCGGGGCGCACCGGTGGGGCGACCGCAGCACCTATGAATGGTCGGACAATCCGAAGGTCATCCAGTACAACGTGATGCGCGGCATCTACTACGGCGGCGAGTGGGTGTATGGCGGCCAGGGGATGCGCGCGTTCCAGTTGCCGGTTTCGTCGTGGTTTGCCGCCATGAACGAATGCGACCGCCTGGTGCCGATCAAGGCCGGCGGCACGGAAATGAACTTCCGTTGCGGCTTCGAGGTGAAGGGCGATCTCGAGCCGATCGAACTTTGCCAGAAGCTGGACCGCGCCTGCAACGGCAAGACGGCCGAGAACGGCGGCATCTACAAGACCGTGAGCGGCAACCCCGGAATGCCTGTCTACTATTTCACCGATGAAAACCTCATCGTCTCCGAGCCGCAGAGCTTCAATCCGTTCCCCGGCCTGGAGAAGGTCTACAACGGCGCGCATGCCAGCTATCCGGAGCCTGATGAGGCATGGGCCGCGAAGGATGCGCCGCCGCGCTACCGGGCCGACCTCGAAGAGGAAGACGACGGCCGCCGACTGATCGCCAACCTCACCTATGAGGCCGTGCCCTACAAGCGCCAGGTGCAGAGGCTCATGCGCGCGGCGCTTGAAGCGAACCGTCGTTTCCGGTCGCATCAGGGCGTGTTCGCACCGGCGGCCAAGCTTCTAGAACCGCTGGACGTTATTTCGTGGACGTCGGCGCGCAACGGGTACGACAACAAGCGTTTCCAGCTCGGCGCGATCGATGACCTGAGCAACGTCAACCAGTCGGCCGCGTTCTCGGAACTTGATCCGGCCGACTACGACTGGTCAACCGACTACGAACTGCCGGACAGCGTCGGACCAATCGGCCGCGTCAAGCCCCAGCCGCAGGTTCTGACCGGCTTCGGCGTGTTCCCTGACACGGTGAAGGATGCCAACGGCAACGATCGCCGGCCCGCAATCCTGCTGGTCTGGCCCTGGAATGCGGAAGATGTTGCTATTCGTGCCATCGCCTTCCAGGTGCGCCGCGCCGACGATGAAAAGAAGGTTTTTGTCGGCCGCTTCGACCAGCCTGAAGATGGGCAGGTGTTGCTCGCCCCGTTCTCGCTGGTGGGGAACGAGGATTACGAAGTCCGGGCCAAGTTCATCACGAACAGCAACACCGAACTGTTCGCCTGGAGCACTTGGCAGCCGGTGACCACGCCCGACGTGCAGTTCATCGCCGAGGACATTCTCGATGGCGCGGTTGTTGCGTCGAAGATCGCGGATGCGGCCATCACTGCTGCCAAGCTGATGGACGGTGCAGTTGAAGAACTCAAGATCGCCGATCGTGCCATCAGCACCATCAAGGTGAAGCTGAGCGCCATCAAGACTGAGCTGGTCGACAATGCGGCTATCGTGCAGTCGAAGATCGCCAACGCGGCTATTGGCGATGCGCAGCTTGCGGCTCTGGCTGTCACTGCTGGTAAGATCGCAAACAACGCGGTCACCACCACGACTATCGCAGATGACGCGATCACCACGCCCAAGATCGTGGCCAGTGCCATTGTTGGTGACAAGGTGGCGGCAAACGCCATCACCGCGGGTAAGATCCTGGTCAGCGATACGACCGATGTCGTGATGAATGGCCAGTTCGCCGGCGGGTCGGGTGATGGCTGGAGTGGCTCAGGTTTTGCCGGAGTAGTTCCCGGCTCCAATCGCTCGGGAAAGTCTCCCTATATCGGCACTCTCGCTGTTGATGCGTCCAACCAGTCCGCAAATTTCACGCTCAACGTGCCTACCAAGGAGGGTGATGAATACTATGTGAGCATGGATGTCGCCGGTGGCGGGTCCCCTCCGACCTTGAATGCCCAGCTTCAGGTCGCTTGGAACGACGAAAGTGGGAGCCAGCTTTCCACCTCAAACATTGTAGCACCCTCGACGGGTGCGGGTTGGATAACTGCAGCCGGCATAGTGGTAGCGCCGGCGGGGGCTGCTGCTATTCGTCGGCTTACCGTTATTCGGCTGGGAACCTCTACTGGGCAATTCGCTTTCTTCACCAACGTCTCGATGCGCAAGCGCAATACGGCTGAACTGATCGTGGATGGTGCGATCATCGCCGACAAGCTTGCGACGAACTCGGTCACGACGAGCAAAATTGTAGCGGGGGCAGTCACTGCTACCGAGATTGGTGCTGAGGCTGTTACCACGGTTAAGCTTGCGGCCGAGGCCGTTGTTGCGGCGAAGATCGCAGCCAATACGATCACGTCCGACAAGATGGTGGCGAACTCGATCACCGCACGAGAGCTCCTGTTGGTCGACTTTGAGAACGTCATCCCGAACGGGTTCTTTGGCACGGCTGTCGGGACACTGGACGGATGGGATACCATCTCCACTAACATCTCTGTGGTGCAAGGCACCTCTAGGTCCCCAGCACCTTCGCCTTTCATCGCTCGGTACGAGGCCACCGCTACTCTTGATCTGATGGCCACCTCGCGGACTATTCAATGCTCACCCGGTGACAAGTTCCACGCCCAGTTTGACTATGCCGGCAGCGGCGGGTCCATCGCCGGGACGTTCCAACTGCTGATGAATTTTAGGGATGCCGCTGGTGCATCCATTGGCAACGGCACCGTGTCCGCGACCATCAGTTCTACGGGTTGGGCTACCGCCAGCGGCGAGATCACGGCGCCAGCGGGCACGGTCACCATCGGATTTGTTCAGATGCGGCGTGCCGCGGGCAGCACTGGCGATGGCGCTGCCTTTGTGGCGAACCTGCTTATCCGTCGCAAGAAGAACTCTGAACTGATCGTGGATGGGGCGATCATCGCCGACAAGCTTGCGACGAACTCGGTCATAACCAGCAAGATCGCGGCCCTTGCCATCACCGCAGCTAAGATCGCCACTCGCGTTATTACCGCGGATAAGCTGATCCTCGGGGGTGTCACCTACGAAGAGATAGGGAACAATGAAGTCACGGTTACTGCGACGGCCTATACGAACTCGATTACCACTATCTCCGTTACCAATAGCTGGGCGGGCATCGGGTCCGTGACGCTAGCCCATGGTAACACCGGAGGTAAGGTGCTTCTTAAGGGCATCTGTACCCACAGCGCCGACATCCCGAAATTGCAGGGAGACTTCCCCCTAGTCGATATGCGCTTTGTGGATAGCAACACGGGTAACATTATCGAGACTTTCACCAACATCTATCCCTATGGGACTTGCCAAATCTACTCGGCCTGGTCTCCCCCGAGTGGTCGGACATCTACAACCTTCAACTGCCAGATCCGTATTGCCTCGGCGAGGACGACCACTCTTGATTTCGACTTCCGCAATCGCTTCGTGGAAGCAACCGCGCTTAGGAGGTAAGCACCCATGGTGCAGAACACGAACCAATCATACTACTCGATCTACGACCCGGAGACCGGGGAGGTGATGTGCTCTGGCCTTTGTTCCCCTGCGGACAGTGTGGCTAACCAACTCGACGGGTGGCCTGATCACTACGTCTACTCGGAAGCGGTCGACGGCGAGACGCACTATATGGTCGCAGGCGCGCCGGAGCCCCGCCCGACACTTGCTGGCGCCTTCAGCTTCACGATCGCTGCTGACGCTCAGGAGGAAGTGACGGTTCCCCTGCCGGTCGGCACCACTATCACCTTTCGGGGCGAGACGGACGTTACGGCTGACGATCTGTTCGCCTTCACCACCGATATTCCCGGCCGCTACGTTTTCGATTTCGCTCCGCCTTTTCCCTACATTCCCCGAACCATCACCATCGAGGCGACCTATGCGGTTTGACGTTCGCGATGATCTGTCGACGCTGAAGCTGAAGCTGCAGGCGGATATCGATCGAGGCGCCGGGGAAATCCGGCTGCTGTTCATCACCGACGCGCCCGGACAGGACATGATCTATCAGGAGAAGCGGCGCGAGGCGGAGGCTCTGCAAGCCAACCCGGCTATAGCGCACGAGCTTACGCCGCATATTTCCGGCGAGGCAGCCGCATTCGATGTGACGCGTGCCGAGAAGGCAGTTGAGATCCTCGCGCAAGCTGCCGCTTGGAGTAGCGTTTCCGCCATGATCGAGACGCGACGCCTTTCCGCCAAGGCTGCCGTGCAAGCCGCAACTTCAACTTTCGCTGCACGTGGCGCTGCAGACGTCGATTGGACCGATATCGTCGCCGTTGCGACATCAGACTAACAGGATCACCAGGAACACAAACAGCGCCGCAATTCCGAAGACTGACAACTCCACAAACCCGTCATACATCGTTGCATCCTCCATGGACGACGTCACTAAACGCCGTTGCCCAACTGAAGTTCCCTCGCATCAAAGAAATCATCATGGACATGGCCAGGCAGGATTTGCAGCTCATTAAAAGCAAAAAAACTGTGACAGAGAAAAGCCCCGCTCGGGGAGAACGGGGCTCAGTCTCACGCGGGCTTTGTCGCATCTTTATACGGTATCAAAAGCTGCAACATTTCAGCGCCCTATCATTCTACCTCTTTTGCATTCGTACAACCACCATCCGCCAGTTGTTCGCTGACGGCCACCGACGACCGGTGGCCCGTGCAACGGCGCATGAAGCACAAAAAGAGCCCCGCGGGGGCCACGGGGCTCTCATTGTCACGCGCGCGTCTCAATCTGTCGCAGTTCCGTCCGACAGACCCTAGCTGAGACGCGTCCGCTTAGGATGAAAGATACACCCAGCACAATCGCCGCTCCACCTGCGCGCGGTTGCGTATAGCGCTGGGAGGGGAAGGCGCAGGTTCCCCTCTTGGCGGGAGGGAAAGCCTGCGCGAGTGCTCGAAGTGCGGTCGAACGCTGTCCATTTAAGAGGCTTACCTTGCGTGAGGCTGTGACTAGTCGGACATCAGAGCCACCAGGACGTGCCCAACTGGAAGTCCGACAGTGAACGTCGCCGCTGCCACTACAAAAACCAGTTTGAATAGCCTCGCGCGCCCGGCGCGCTGAGCGTCCCAATCATACGCCATCGCCAGCACCTCTCTTGAGATCGGCATTGAAACACCTCGCGTCGGAAGACGTCGAGTGCACCCCTGCAACACTTTCCAAGGATCATCACCATGAACACGACCGTGCTGGACCTCCAGCGGCGCCTGACCGTGCTTGGCTATAACCCTGGTCCGGCCGACGGCATCCCCGGAGCGAAGACCAAGGCCGCCGTCCGGATATTCCAGATTGCGGAAGGCTTGCCAGTCGATGGCATCGCTGGCCCCAAGACATGGGCGCGGCTCCGCGAAAAGACGGATGCACCGAAATCCTCTGGCGAGATGACGACCAGCGCCGCCGGCCGCAAGGCCATCACAGCGCACGAGGACAACGTCCTCACGGCATATCCGGACCCGGCGACGGGCGGGGAGCCGTGGACGATCGGCGTCGGGCATACGAGTGCCGCCGGGCCGCCGAAGGTCGTCAGAGGCATGAAGATCACCGCAGCGGAGAGCGATGAAATCCTGTCGCGTGACCTCAAGACATTCGAAGCCGGCGTTCGCTCCGCCGTCAAGGTGCCGCTGAACCAGAACGAGTTCGACGCGCTCGTCTCGCTGGCCTTCAACATCGGCGTCAGCGCGTTCTCGAAATCCACGCTCGTCAAGAAGCTGAATGCCGGTGATCGGGCCGGGGCAGCAGATCAGTTCATCGTCTGGAACAAGGCGGGCGGGCGGGTTCTCAAGGGCCTCGTCAACCGCCGCGCATCTGAACGTGCCCTCTTCATCAAACCCTGAAAAGGATCAACCCATGCGATACCTCATCATCGCGGCGGCGGCGATTGCCCTGTCCGCCTGCACCACCACCTCGAACATCGACGGGGCCATCAAGAAGAACCTGCCGCAGATCTGCTCTGCCGCAGCAACCGCTCACTCCGCCTTCGTCATCGTCGCCAGCACCGGCGATATCAAGGAGTCCACCGTCCGCAAGGAGGCCGCGGCCTTCTCCGCTCTGCAAGCCGTCTGCGCGGCCCCTGAGAGCGTCACCGCCGCGACGGCGCTGGTGAAGGCTGCCGAGGCCTATGCCGCCATCACGCTCGCCCTGCGCGAAGCCAAATCCGCCGAATAAGGAGCACGACCATGCAGAAAATCTCGAAAGCCATCGCAGCAGCAGCCGGCGGTGCAGCAACCGGAACCATCGGCCTGCCGTTCATGCCGGAAGGCACGCCCTGGTACGGCTATCTTGCGCTCTACGCCATCACGACGCTGCTGCCGGCCATGCTGACTTACATCGCGCCCGCGAACAAGTCCTGATCGGGTGGTTCCACTATCGCGAGCAGTTTCTCGCGATTGCGGATGCCCTGCTGGTAAAGGCTGAGCAAGTGCTTGGCCAAAGCGAACGCTGCCTCGCTCTCAGCCACGATTTGCCGTTGCCGGCACACTTCGTCGAACACGTCCCCCAGCATTGAGAGACCAGCAGGATCGATGAAGCCTTCCTTCGGAAGGTGACGATGGATCATGACGTTTCTCCCTCTTCGGGGCGTCAGCCCGTGGCGCCCCGAAAAACGATACTAAGATGGAAATTCGTGTCGCGGGCGTCAATATCCCGTGACAACCAGGAGCAGAGATGTCGCCAAATGAGGATGCCTATGTACACCGTCAGCTTGGCGAACTCGCCGAGGGGATGCGCGGGCTGCAGCAATCCCTGCGGCGGATCGAGGAGAGTGGGCAGCGATCCGAGGACAAATCGGCTGAAAGCCGGGCGGTGGTCCACAAGCGGATGGACGAGATCGTGTCGCGCGTCGGTCACCTCGAGACGGGCATGTCCGAGATGAAAGAGGACGTCTCCGAGATGAAGCCGGTCACCGACGACGTGAAGCGCTGGAAGCTGATGGGGATCGGCGCACTCGGCGTGATCGGCATCGGCGGGATGGTGCTCGGCGTGACATTCGCCGATGCGATCCGGCGCATTGGGCTGGTGATCATCGGCAAAGGTTAGTCTGCGGCGAGGAATCGGATCGTTCACGCAAGAAGCTGCCCGTCGCGTTGGGTGAAAACGACGGGCAGATTCCGTGTTGCGGAGGGAGGGGCATTGACCTCCGCGGTGTAGGAAACACGCTCGGGGTCCTGTTGTTCCTTAGTGAAGCAATCTATCTGCTATTGGTGCTTCCCGCCTTCCACCGGGCGATGCTCCAGGCACCACCAATCCGTCGCACCCTTGCCGCGGTCGTAGCCGAAGAATCCCCACTTCTTGCATCCAGGATGCTGGCACCAGTGATCGACGTGTACGCCGGCCGGCTTGCTGCCGTTCTGCTGTTCATCCGACATTCGTCATTTCCCCTTCAGCCTGTCCCAGTATTCCTCGACCATGCGCGCTATTCGGCATCGCAACCGGCACGCCACGGATGAAGCCCCCGGCCCACCGCCACTGGCCTTCCTTCAAGGTCTGGAGGTCGAGGAATATCCGGCCGACGTTCTGCTCCCCGTCGAACCCCTGATAGTCCTCGTGTGGCTTGCCGTCGATGCCGGTCTCATCGCCCCAGGTTCGCACCCATCGGTATTTCTTCTGCCAGGTCACGGCTTCTTCCGCGCCCAAGTTAGATCGGTTTCCGTCATCCGATTCTCCATGACCGCAAGGATATGGTGATCGGCCAGCGTGGCGATCGCAGTGCAGACCTCGATCTCGTCCCATCCCGCCTTCACCGCTCGCCAGACGAGATTCTGCAGTTCTTCCTTTATCGCCTCCTCACATTCGAGAAGGCGGTCCATGCTGATCGGGGTTCGGGGCGGGGAAATCTCGGACATTGGCTTCCTCCTGTATGGAGGATAGGGCGTGCCAACTGGTTTTACAGGTCACGGGTACCTGGGCGCCGGCGGGCCGCTAATCCATAGACGCTGTTAGGGGCGCGTCTTGCAAGTTTGCACATGCAACATATTGATTTCGCGGCAACGTCACGAGCTTCCCAAGCTGACAATCGCGCTAGAGCCACTGCTGAAGTTTTTTTTCGAAGGCTCACCCCTTCCCGCCTAGGAATGCCGCCTAAAAGGCGGTACCAGCAGCGCCCGTATCAAGTCGGGATCATGCTGTCCCTGGGAGTAGAGGCGAACAAGCGCCCGTCCCAGTATGCGCGCCCTTTCGCTGTCGACCGGAAGGTGGCACTGATTAAGGCAGTCGTCGAACAGTTCCTGAAGTCGATTCAGGTCATCAGGACCGAACTGCGTGTTGAACTCACTGCCCCCCGGAAACATGGGATAGCCGGCGGCATCGTAGTTTATGCTTACCATCTTCTTCGTCCATTCATGAAGCCCGACAGACGACAGTGTGTTCGAGGGCCGCAAACACTGCCATTAACAAAGACATATCCAGAAACAAAAGCTGGAAGCCGCCGCCCTTGCGTGCACCTAAGCTCTCTTGAATGCTTTGGTGAGCATCTGCGCCGCTATTGCCGGATCCCGTACGCCATTGCGGAAGAGCCGAATCACGGCACGACCGAGCGCGTGAGCGGTGTCGCCAGGCGCAGACACGCCGCACTCAGCCACGGCCGCATTCATCATCTCGTGAATCAAGGACAGTTCATCGGGCGAAAAGCTGCCCCTTTGATCATGGTCGTCAGGGAACACGTGCGTGCCATCGGTCTGCGGAACTTGGGTCATTTTAATCTCCCGTTGGGCGAGAGATCCTAGACCCCCAGTCGCCATGTGCCGTTGCAGATAGGACGATGACCCACTATGCGCGTCTTGGGCCACGATGTATATTAGAATTACTCTAGAAAACCGTGAACGGGTGTGACCGCCGCCATAGAGCTTTCAATAAGCCGCCATGTCGCCAATCTGCACCGGCGAGTGGGAGGAGACCCCGCTGGCTGCCTGCGGTCTCAAGAGAGATATCCGCTGACACACCGAAACGATCGCAGCCAGTAGGTAAAAAGAAGCCCGCCGAAGCGGGCCAGAGAAAAATCAGCGCGTACGCAGTGACATGTCGCGCCTACAGGGACGGTGCGCTCGGGATCTGAACATTCGGTAAACGGGCTTGAGGTTGAACGTCTTGATAGGGCGAAGTTTGCCGGTAAAAAGAAACCCGCCAAAGCGGGTCGCTCGTTCCTCATTTTTGAGAGGCAATTGGCTTCGGTTTGAAAGCCTCGATCCATGCTGGAATAGCACCACTCGCCGGGGCTTTGGGGGCCTCCGCCTCGGCCATCGGGAAGTGGTTGGGCCGCAAAGTGCGGCACGCCATGGTCCTGAACTGGCGCACCCGGACGGGGCATTCACTTCAGCGTTGAGAGGAGCGCTGCGCAGGCTGCTGTATCGTTCGAATAGGTGCGCTTGACATGGTCATGCACAGCGCCTCGCATAAGTTCGACTTCCGACTTCTCCGAGCCGTTAATCACCATACTGGCGAGACTGATGGAGGCAGGCGGGATCTGATCTTGCTGGCAGTGGGCGACCATCCATTCGACGAGCATGGCGCTCATGAGGTTTCCCGTAGCTACAGCCACGTCCGCGCCAGCATTCGCAGGGATCGAAAGGGAAAGAGCGGCCAAAGCGAAAAACCTGCGCATGTTTGCCTCGGGGAACTGAAAGCGAGAACTCAATCCTAGCTCACTGTTGAACGCGGCACCGAGCACCGCCGAGCACCGCTTTATTCAGTCACGATCATCGTCGTCATCATCGTCAACGGACCTTTCTAAAGACGGGTCGACTACGGGCACAAGGAAGACATGACGAGTTCTGTCGCCGGGAAAATCGGTCGACTGAGTTGCCGTCGCTAGGCCAGTCTGCCAAATCACGCTCTCTTCCGGGGTCGCTATCCGCACGTGGATCTCCGCGACGCCGTCCCATAGCGGACGGCCCTTGCTCTGCATGACGATCAGGTCCCGCTGGAACCCCTCGTCAGTCAGATGCGCTCTTGCTTCATGTGCACTGGCTGCGTCAAAAGCGGCAATGCCGCTTCCGAAAATCTCGGCGACATAGACGGTCATCGGAGACCCCACTTACTTCCTTCCCGTGCCGCCACCGTATCCCGGATAAACAGTCCGTGAAAACGGAACAAGCCTATACCTTCAGAGTACGAGCGTCGTTCGAATTGTCAAATGGAGCGGCGGACTTTTCCTTGCCGGCCGCCGCCCGGCTCCTTTTTTTTGAGCGAAGCCCAGCGCGCGCCGTCTCTCTAAGCTTCCGCTCGTAAATATCAATACCTGCCTCCCTCAGCTTGGCTACGAACGCTTCGGGTGTAATCGCTTCAGTCAGCGATTCCATGTTCCATTTTTGTTCTTGGTATGCCATCACGCCAATGAGGCATGCGGCCCCACCAGAATGCAAGAAGGAATATGGCCATGTCTCGACGCCACTCCCGTAGAGAAAGCCTGTACGACGCAGAGCGCGCGGAGTTCGTCACCCGCGCCACAGCGCTTCACAAAATGATGATGGAGGCCAGTCGAGACCTGGCTACGTCAGGAGCGGACTACCGCGCACTCACGAATCTCAATGATTCCATTTGCGAAACAATCAAAGGGGTCACTGGCGAGGACCCTAAGTGGATGCGGCCGGCAGTGGATGATAGGACGCCGCTGTCGTCGAGGTAGTTGAGCGGTGCTGCACCTTACCTGCATGGGCAGTGCGGCACCCTGGGCTACGCCTTGCCCTTCTTCTTCTGTTTCTCTGCGTTTCGCTGTTCGCGTAGCGCCAGAATGTCGTAGACCGGAGACTTGGAGATCGACGCAGTACGGACCATTTGTGTGCTGGCGGGCGGACACTCGCGTGTCCTGCGTCCCCTAACGAAGTCATTGATGTCGTCGATGTGAAAGCCTAGGCGCGGCTTGCTCTGCCCGCGGCCGAGGGGGACATAGACGATCTCCCCGGCCCGCACGAATTCCCGAAGAGTCTTGGTCGATATGCTCAGGAGTGCGGCTGTCTCAGCGGTGCTGTAAAGGAGCTTTGTTTCTGGCTCGTCTGTCGTCACTTGCAGATCGCCCAACACCATATCACCAGCATCATGTGGCGGTTCACTGAACCTACCGGGAAATATGTAAAGGGCTCAGCGATCTCTCGCTAAGCCCTTGATACATTTAGAATTCGAATGGTGGGCGTGACAGGGATTGAACCTGTGACCCCTACGATGTCAACGTAGTGCTCTCCCGCTGAGCTACACGCCCATCCGATGTGGGCGCATAGACCACAAAAGCCCGAGCGGCGTCAATAGGTTCTGTGAAGCTTTTTTCACCGTTTTTCGACGCCGGTTTCGGGGCCGCGATTTCGCCGGGATCGGGCTGCCGAAAAGGGCTGGGGATAAAATGGGGATCGCTCTCCCCGCGAGAAAATGGCACCCTATGTCTGGAGTTGGCGTTCGGGGAGGAACGCTGGCGGATCTGCGGGAGGCAGGCCGGCGACGAGGCGCGACGCTGTGTCGGGCACTGTCGCAGGGTGCAGCCTTCCTGCGGTCCGGCAATGCCTGGCACCCATGCCGGGCGGTCGCTGCGGGAGGATGTGAGGATGTATACGGCCGGAATGAATTTCGGGCTCGGCGAAGACGTCGAGGCGCTGCGCGACACGGTCCGGCGGTTCGCCGCCGAGCGGATCGCGCCGATCGCGGCGGAGGTCGACCGCAGCAATGCCTTCCCCATGCCGCTGTGGCGGGAGCTCGGCGATATCGGGCTGCTCGGCATTACCGCTTCGGAGGCCTATGGCGGGGCGGGCATGGGCTATCTGGCCCATTGCGTGGCGATGGAGGAGATCAGCCGGGCCTCGGCGTCGATCGGCCTGTCCTACGGCGCGCACTCCAATCTCTGCGTCAACCAGATCATGCGCAACGGCTCGGACGCGCAGAGGGCGGCCTATCTGCCGAAGCTCGTTTCCGGCGAGCATGTGGGCGCGCTCGCCATGTCCGAACCGGGCGCCGGCTCGGACGTGGTGTCGATGAAGCTGAAGGCGGAGAAGCGGGGCGACCGCTTCGTTCTGAACGGCAGCAAGATGTGGATCACCAACGGGCCGGATGCCGACGTGCTCGTGGTCTATGCCAAGACCGATCCCGATGCCGGCCCGCGGGGCATCACCGCGTTCCTGGTCGAGAAGGGTTTCAAGGGCTTCTCGACCGCCCAGAAGCTCGACAAGCTCGGGATGCGCGGCTCCAATACCTGCGAACTGGTATTCGCCGATTGCGAGGTGCCGGCCGAGAACGTGATGGGCGGCGAGGGGCGCGGCGTCAACATCCTGATGTCCGGCCTCGACTACGAACGCGTGGTTCTCTCCGGCGGCCCGCTGGGCATCATGGCCGCCTGCCTCGACGTCGTCGTGCCCTATGCGCACGAGCGCCGCCAGTTCGAGCGGCCGATCGGCGAGTTCCAGCTGATGCAAGGCAAGGTCGCCGACATGTATGTCGCGCTCAATTCCGCCCGCGCCTATGTCTATGCGGTGGCGGCCGCCTGCGACCGGGGGGAAACCGCGCGCAAGGACGCCGCAGGCTGCATCCTCTATGCGGCGGAGCAGGCGACGCAGGCTGCGCTGCAGGCGATCCAGGCGCTCGGCGGCAACGGCTACATCAACGATTACCCGACCGGGCGTCTGCTGCGTGATGCCAAGCTCTACGAGATCGGCGCCGGCACGTCGGAGATCCGCCGGATGCTGATGGGAAGAGAGATTTTCCAGGAGACCGCGTGATGGCAGTTCTGCGGTCCGGTATTTCCCCGCGCAGCGAAGCGTTTTCCGCCAACCGGGCGGCGATGCTGGAGGCGATCGCGACGACCGAAGCAGCCGCCGTGCTATCGTTCGAGGGGGGCGGGGCGAAGGCGCGCGAACGCCATCTCGGGCGCGGCAAGCTGCTGCCGCGCGACCGCGTGGCGCAGTTGCTGGATCCCGGCTCGCCTTTCCTGGAAATCGGGATTGCGGCCGGGCACGGTCTCTATGGTGGTGCCTCGCCGGGGGGCGGCATGATCGCCGGCATCGGCCGCGTCTCCGGGCTCGAATGCATGATCGTGTGCAACGATGCGACGGTGAAGGGCGGGACCTACTATCCGATCACGGTGAAGAAGCATCTGCGCGCCCAGGAGATCGCCGAGCAGAACCGGCTGCCCTGCATCTACCTCGTCGATTCCGGCGGCGCGAACCTGCCGAACCAGGACGAGGTCTTTCCCGACCGTGACCATTTCGGCCGCATCTTCTACAACCAGGCGCAGATGTCTTCGAAGGGCATCGCCCAGATCGCCGTGGTCATGGGCAGTTGCACGGCGGGCGGCGCCTATGTGCCGGCGATGAGCGACGAGACCGTGATCGTGCAGAACCAGGGCACGATCTTCCTCGCCGGCCCGCCGCTGGTGAAGGCTGCCACCGGCGAGGTGGTGAGCGCCGAAGACCTCGGCGGCGGCGACGTGCACACGAGGCTCTCGGGCGTCGCCGACCATCTGGCGCGCGACGACCGGCATGCGCTGGCGCTGGCGCGGCGGATCGCCGCCAATCTCAACGGCCGCAAGCAACCGCTGCCGCAAAAGGGCGACGGCGAGGCGCCGCTCTACGATCCGGAAGAGATCCTTGGCCTCGTGCCCTCCGACACGAAGGTGCCCTATGACGTGCGCGAGGTGATCGCGCGCGTGGTCGATGGTTCGCGCTTCGACGAGTTCAAGGCGCGCTTCGGCACCACGCTCGTCTGCGGCTTCGCCGCTATCCATGGCATGCCGGTGGGGATTGTCGCCAACAACGGCGTGCTGTTCTCGGAGGCCGCGCTGAAGGGCGCCCATTTCATCGAGCTGTGCGGGCAGCGCTCCGTGCCGCTGGTGTTCCTGCAGAACATCACCGGCTTCATGGTCGGGCGAAAGTACGAGGCGGACGGGATCGCCAAGCACGGCGCCAAGCTGGTCACGGCGGTCGCAACCGTCGGCGTGCCGAAGATCACCATGCTGATCGGCGGTTCCTACGGCGCGGGCAACTACGGCATGTGCGGGCGGGCCTATTCGCCGCGCTTCCTCTGGACCTGGCCGAACAGCCGCATCGCCGTGATGGGCGGCGAGCAGGCGGCGGGTGTGCTGGCCACGGTGCGCCGGGAGGGGATCGAGCGCTCGGGCGCTGCTTGGTCGACTGAGGAGGAGGCGGAGTTCAAGCGACCGACGATCGAAATGTTCGAACGCCAGAGCCATCCGCTCTATGCCTCGGCGCGGCTCTGGGACGACGGCATCGTCGATCCGCGCAAGGCGCGCGACGTGCTCGGCCTGTCCTTGTCCGCCGCGCTCAATGCCCCGATCGAGCCCACACGCTTCGGCCTGTTCCGCATGTAGATCCAACCCTGGAGGACGACCATGAAACGGGAGAACATCAACGCGAAGAATGCACCGGACCCGCACGGGGGGTATTCGCAAGCGGTGAAGCTCGAGGCGTATGACCGGCTGGTCCTCATCAGCGGCCAGATACCGGCGGACTCCGACGACAAGGTCCCCGACGGCTTCGAGGCGCAGGCGCGCCAGGTCTGGCGCAACATCGACGCGCAGCTGAAGGCGGCGGGCATGGACAAGTCCAATCTCGTCAAGCTGACGACCTATCTGGCCGACCGGCAGCATGCCGGCGCCAACCGGGAGCTGCGCAGCGAATATCTCGGCGCCGTCGCCCCGGCGATGACGGTGGTGATCTGCGGCATCTTCGACGAGCGGTGGATGCTGGAGATCGAAGCGGTCGCCGCGCAGTGAGTGCGGCGTAACGGCAATGGCAACCTTCCGGCCCGGCTCTGCCCGGGGCCGGGGGACATGACAGGACCTGCAACCGGGCCGGGCACAGCCGGGAGAGACGATGTTCAAGAAGATCCTCATTGCCAATCGCGGCGAGATCGCCTGCCGGATCACCCGCACGGCCCGCAAGCTCGGCATCGCCACTGTTGCGGTCTACTCGGACGCCGACCGCGCGGCGTTGCACGTGCAGATGGCCGACGAGGCCTATCGCATCGGGCCTGCGGAGGCGGCGCGCAGCTATCTCGACAGCGGTGCGATCATCGAGGCCTGCCGGCAAAGCGGCGCCGAGGCAGTGCATCCGGGCTACGGATTCCTCTCCGAGAACCCCGACTTCGTCGAGGCGGTGACGGCGGCCGGGCTCGTCTTCATCGGCCCGTCGGCGCAGGCGATCCGGGCGATGGGGCTGAAGGACGCGGCCAAGGTGCTGATGGAGCAGGCGGGCGTGCCCGTGGTGCCCGGCTATCACGGGGAGAACCAGGAAGCGGAATTCCTTTCCACGCAGGCCGAGGCGGTCGGCTATCCCGTGCTGATCAAGGCGCGGGCCGGCGGCGGCGGCAAGGGCATGCGGCGGGTGGAACGGCCAGAGGCCTTCGCCGCGGCCCTTGCGAGCGCCCGGCGCGAGGCCGAGGCCTCGTTCGGCGACGGCCGCGTGCTGGTCGAGAAGTACATGGCCAAGCCGCGGCACATCGAGGTGCAGGTGTTCGGCGACAACCACGGCGGTGTCGTCCACCTGTTCGAGCGCGACTGCTCGGCGCAGCGGCGGCACCAGAAGGTGATCGAGGAGGCGCCGGCGCCGGGGATGACGGCGGAGATGCGCGAGGCGATGGGGACGGCAGCGGTGCGCGCCGCGCAGGCGATCTCCTACAGCGGCGCGGGCACGGTGGAGTTCATCGCCGACGTCTCCGGCGGGCTTCGGGCCGACCGCTTCTTCTTCATGGAGATGAACACGCGGCTGCAGGTCGAGCATCCGGTGACGGAGGCGATCACTGGCCTTGACCTGGTCGAATGGCAATTGCGCGTGGCTGCGGGCGAGCCATTGCCGAAGACGCAGGCGGAGCTTTCGATCGACGGCTGGGCCTTCGAGGCGCGCCTCTATGCCGAAAATGCGGCGCGCGACTTCCTGCCCTCGACCGGCCGGCTGGCGCGGTTCGACGTTCCCGACGGCATCCGCGTCGATTCCGGCGTGCGCGCCGGCGACGAGATCACCGCGTTCTACGACCCGATGATCGCCAAGGTGATCACCCACGGCAAAGACCGCGCCGAGGCGCTCGGTAGGCTTTCGGGGGCGCTTTCGCAATGCCGGATCGCAGGCGTCACGACCAATGCGGGCTTTCTCGGTCGGCTCTGCCGGGAGCCGCATTTTGCGGCCGGCGATGTCGATACGGGGCTGATCGAGCGGGAGGCCGCGACGCTCCTGCCGAACCCTTTACCCAGTGCGCGCGTGCAGGCGCTGGCCGCGATCGCGGCACTCGGCCTGCTGGACCCTCCGGGCGAGGACGATCCCTGGCAGCGCCTGCGCGGCTTCCGGCTGTGGGGCGCTTCGTGGCAATCGGTCTTCATCGAGCAGGAGGGCCAGGTGCTGGAGGTCCGCGTCGCAGCCGGGGACGGCCGCCGATTCGATGTCGCAGTGGGCGATGTCGGGCTCTCGCTTGCGATTCGGAGCGGTGCGGAGGGAAGGGTGCTCGTCGATTTCGGCGATCGCAGCGTCGAGGCGACCGTCGTGCGCGACGGGTTGCAGATCACGCTTTTTGCCGGGGGCGAGAGCCATGTCTTCCACGCCGAGGAAGCGGCCGGCCTGCAGGGGGAGGACGAAGCCGGCGGCGACGTGCTCGCTGCGCCGATGCCCGGGCTCGTGCGCCTCGTCCAGGTGGCTGCGGGGGCAACGGTCGCAAGGGGCGACCCGCTGGTGACCATGGAGGCGATGAAGATGGAACTGGTGCTGACCGCCCCGCGCGACGGCACGGTCGAAACGGTGGCGGTGGCGGCCGGCGACCAGGTCAGCGAGGGCGCGGTGCTGTTGCGGCTGGTGGAGGAGGAGCCGGAGTAGGGATACCGCGGGTTCCTCTTCTCCCCACCGGGGAGAAGGTGGCGCGAAGCGCCGGATGAGGGGGCGGCGGCACTCGGCGTTCGCGGTGGCCCCCCTCATCGCCTTACATTCGTTCGGCACTTCTCCCCGAGGGGAGAAGCGGGAGACCGCGGCGGCCGTCGTGCGAGGCGGTCATGGTCGTCCGCTGTCGCTCCCGGGCCTTGCGGGCAAAGTCCGTTGTTCTCGTCTGCCCCTCATCCGCCTGCCGGCACCTTCTCCCCGCAGGCGGGGAGAAGGAGGGATGCCGCGACGCCTCGGTCCCCCTCTCCCCGCTTGCGGGGAGAGGGTTGGGGTGAGGGGCTTTGCAACGGCTTTGGAGGGTGACGTGTGGTTCGGCTGACGCGGAGGAACCCTCCAGCGCTACTCCACGAACACCCGCACACTCGCGGCCCGGCCGACCGCGTCGATCACCGTCAGCGTCGAGTAGCCGGCGCCGTCGGGGATCCAATGGGTGGTGCGGCGGCGGGAGCTTTCGGGGAGCATGCGGCCGTTGGCGAGCCAGCGGAAGGGGGCGCGGCCGCCCTGCAGCTTGAGCGCGAGCGGGGCGATGTCGCTGCCGGTGCGGGCGCCGAGTTCGACATGGGCGCCCTCCGGCGGATAGACGATCTGGGGCGCGGGCTCGCGGGCGGTGGCGGAGACGAGGCCGGAGGCGGTGCGGGCGAAGCGGCGCAGGCCGATCGGCAGCTCGGACTGGGCGATGCGCACGGCGCCGCTCGGCGCGCCCGGCATCGGAGTGACGGCGATGCCGGACTTGGAGAAGGCCTCGAACAGGATCGGGGCTGCGGCCTCGTAGCCGGTCAGGCCGGGGACGGCGGCATTGTCGGCGCGGCCGACCCAGACGCCGAGCACGTGCCGGCCGTCATAGCCGGCCGACCAGGCATCCCTGTAACCGTAGCTCGTGCCGGTCTTGTAGGCGATGCCGAGCCGGCGGCTGCCGCGCGGGGGTAGCACGGCGGAAAGCGTGTCGCTCACGTTCCAGGCGGCGGCCGGCTCGACCAGCGGATCGCCGACGACGACTTCGGGCACGCGCTCGACGCCGTTGCCGAGGCGGACCACCTTGCCCTGGTTGGCAAGCGCCGCATAGAGCTGGACCAGATCGCGCAAGGTGATGCCGGCGCCGCCGAGCGCGATGGCAAGCCCCGGCGCCTCGGCTGTGGGCAGCGCCAGGCGGACATCGGCCCGACGCAGCCGCACCATGAGCCGCGTCGGCCCGACGGCGTCGAGCAGCCGCACCGCCGGCACGTTGAGAGACAGCTGCAGCGCCTGGCGCACGCTGACGTCGCCCTGGTAGCTCATGTCGAAATTGCGCGGCCGGTAGCCGAAGAAGTCGGCCGGGCGGTCCTCGACGATCGTCTCCTGCGCCACCAGCCCTTCCTCGAAGGCGAGGCCGTAGATGAAGGGCTTCAGCGCCGAGCCTGGCGACCGAAGCTGGCGCGTCATGTCGATCCAGCCAGAGCGGGAGGCGTCGAAATAGTCGGCCGAGCCGACCTCTCCGACGATCTCGCCGGTGCGAGCATCGGCCATGACCATGGCGACGGAAAGCTTCGGCCCGAGGCGCACGGCAGCGCTCCGGGCAACCGTTTCAAGCGCCTGCTGGACCTCGCGGCGGATCGTCGTCTCGTGGCGCTGGCGGCCGGGCTCCTTGCGCAGCGCAAGTTCGGAAAGATGCGGCGCAAGGGCCGGCAGTTGCAGGCGGCGGATCGGGACGGCTTCCGCGGACGCTCGCTCGGCCTCGCCCTCACCGATCACGGTCGAGACGGCCATGCGAGTGAGCACGCGCCCGCGCGCCGCCTCCGCGGCCTTGGCGAAGCGATCCGGCCGGCGCCGTTCGGGCAGTTGCGGCAGGGCGACCAGGAGGGCGGCCTCGGCGACCAAGAGCCGCTTCGGCTCCTTGCCGAAATAGGAAAGGCTCGCCGCGCGCACGCCTTCCAGATTGCCGCCGTAGGGGGCGTGGGTCAGGTAGAGGTCGAGGATCTCCGCCTTGGTCAACCGTCGCTCGAGTTGGATCGCGCGCGCCATCTGCCTGGCCTTGGCCAGGAGCGAGCGGCCGTCGCGCGGCTCGATGAGACGGGCGACCTGCATCGACAGCGTCGAAGCGCCGGAGACGATCCGGCCATTGCGGACGAACTGGCCGACGGCACGCAGGAGCGCCAGCGGGTCGACGCCCTTGTGCGCGTGGAAGCGCTGATCCTCGTAGGCCAGCAGCATCCGGACGAACTGCGGATCGACGTCATCAGACGTCGTCCGCAGCCGCCAGAGGCCTTCGGAGTTCGAAAACGCCCTGAGCAGGCGCCCATCGGCATCCACCACTTCGCGGGAGGTTTCCTTCGCCCGTTCGACCGGCGGCGGAAAGGTCTCGTCGGCGCGGTTCAGCCCTTGCAGCAGCGCGGTGCAGAGCACCGCATTGCCGAGAAGAGCCAGCAGCCCGAAGCGGAAGGGGGACACGGGCCGTCTCCTATTCCGCCAGCACCTGCATGCGGCCGGTCGCGGTCCGGGCCGAGAACTGCGGGCGATACATGTCCTCCACGCTTGCCGCCGGATGGTCGTAGGTTCCCGGCGTCACCGCGCGCACGACATAGGCGAGCGTGATGTCGTCGTTGCTCGAGCCCGAGCGGTCGAAGGCGGCGACGAAGCGGTCGCTGCGGAACTCGGTGTGGGCGGCCTCGACCTCGCCGATCCAGTCGAAATTGGCGAGGCTGGCGCTGTTGACGAGGCTCGGATTGTCGATCTCGAGCCCTGCCGGGAGCAGGTCGGCGATCAGCACGCGCGACGGCCAGGTGTTGTCTTCCCGCACCTTCAGCACGACGACGTAGCGCTCGTTCTGGCGGGCTTCGGAGATGGTGGCCGGCTCGCCGTCGAGCGTGTAGTAGTTGCGCTCGATGGCAAAGCCATCGCCGCCGGCCGGCAGCGGCTGGACCGGGGCCGCAACCGTGGTCAGCACGGCCGAGACGGGTTCGGTGCCGCGGTTGACGATGGTCACCGGCGTCTTCAACAGGTCCTCGCCGCTCATGCGGGCGGCATAGCGGCCGTCGTGGCCGGCACCGTTGACCTCGAGCTTCAGGGAATCGTCCTGCCCGCGAATGGCGCGGGCGGCCAGCAGCATCCAGGTCTGTTCCTGGGTGCTGGTATAGGCCTTGCGCTCCCATTCGCGCTCGACGATCCGTGCCAGTTCGGGGATGATCGCGGGCGCCGGGCGCGCCTCAGCGGCGAGTGCCAGGACGGCCGCGCCGTCGCGGAGCGCCGAGCCGTAGTCGGACCGGACCAGGCTGACATTGGTCACGTCGCCCGCCATGCGCAGCGATTGCCCGAAAATCTGGCCGGAGCGCTGCGCATCGCCATAGAGACCGAGGGCGGCTGCGATATGCGCCTTGGCGAGCGGCGTGGGGAATTCCGACAGCCGCGTATCCGCATAGTAGCGCAGGTCGCTGATCGCGGCTTTACGGTTGCGGGCGAGCACGTAGAGCGCATAGGCGATCTCGTTGCCGCGCACCTTGACGTCGTTGTCGTAGGACAGCGCGTTCTGGAGGTTGTCGAGCGCCTGCACCATCGCCTGTTCCGGCACCTCGAACTTCTGTTCGCGGGCGCGGGTCAGGAAGTCGGTGACGTAGGAATCGAGCCAGAGGTCGCCGTAGCCCGGACCCCAGAGACCGAAGCTGCCGGAGGAGGACTGGTAGGAGAGCACGCGATAGATCGCGTCCTGTACCCGCTTGCCCGTCTCCGCGTCGTCGGGCAGGCCGCTCTCCTTCGACAGTTCGCTGAGATAGAGCAGCGGCAATGCGCGGCTGGTGGTCTGCTCGGCGCAGCCATAGGGGTAGCGGTCGAGCGTCATCAGCATGGCGGGGATGTCGAAGGCGGAGGCGCGCGAGACGTTGAGCGCGACAGACGCGCTGCCGAGCAGGCTGTCGGCCAGCAACTGGTCGTCGATCGTGAGGCTGCTGCCGGCGGCAAGCTCCAGCACCCGCCGGGTGGTCACCGGCAGGGAGGCGGGGCGGACGGGGATGTCGAGCGATTGTTCGAAGCGCTGGCCGCTGCCGTCCGAAAGCGAGACGGTGACGATGCCATCGCCCACCTCGCCGCCGATCAGCGGCAGGGTCAGGTCGGCCTTGCCGCCCGCTTCCAGCCGCACGGTCTGCGATGCGCCGGTCTGCTCGACCATCACGGCGGGATTGTGGGTGACCGCCAGTTGGTAGTCGCCGGCCGGCGCGTCGGTGTTGGCGATGTCGAGCCGCAGGCTGGCGCGGTCCCCCGGCGCCAGGAACTTCGGCAGGCTCGCCGTGATGACGACCGGATCGCGGATGATGACGTCGCGCTCGGCGTGGCCGATCCCCTCCTTCGACCAGGCGACGGCCATGACGCGGGCGGTGCCGTTGAACTGCGGGATCTCGAAAGAGACCCTTGCCTTGCCTTCGCCGTCCAGCTTCACCGGACCGGAGAAGTAGGCGACCAGCTTCTGCGTCGGAGGGCTGCCCTCCACCGCCGTCTGCCCGCCGTCGCCGCCGGTGCGCAGCCTGCCGGTGGCGCCGAGCGAGCCGTCGATCAGGCGGCCGTAGAGGTCACGGATCTCGAGGCCGAGGCGGCGCTGGCCGAAGTACCAGCCATCCGGGTCTGGCGCCTCGTAGCGCGTGAGGTTGAGAATGCCGACGTCGACGGCTGCGACCGTGACATAGGCGTCCTCGTTCGCCCCTGCTCCGGCGACGGAGACGGAAATGTCGAGCGGCTGGCGCGGCAGCGTCTTTTCGGGCGCGTCGAGGGTGATGGCGAGCTTGCGTTCGGCCGGGTCCACCTTCAGCCATTTGACGCCGATGGCGCGCATCGGCATGCGGCTTTCCCGGGCGTCGCCGGGACGATAGAGCGTGGCGGTGACATAGGCGCCGGCGCCCCAGTCGGCGGTGACGGGGATCTCGACCTCGCCGCCGCTGTCGCCGATTTCGGCGGTGCTGACGGAAATCAGGGTCTCGGTGCCGTTGGTCACCAGAAGTTCGCCGGCGTAGCGGGAGGAGACCTTGAGCTTGGCCGTCTCGCCGACCTTGTAGCTCTCCTTGTCGAGGGCGATCTCGAGCGCGTCGGGCGTCTCCGTCGATGTCGCCGCGACATACCATCCGGCATCGAACTCGATGCTGGTCGCCGGGCCGTCCGCGGCCGCGGTCTCGACCTCCAGCCGGTAGCGGCCCCAGCCGACGGGGGCTGCGATGTCGGCGCCGTCCGGGCCGACGTCGATGACGCCCGCCTCGACCTGCCGGGTCGAAAGGATCGGCTCGTAGCGCCAGGACGAGCCGTCGCGATACCACTGGTAGTCCCGCTCGACGCTGAGAAGCTTCCAGGGCAGGCCCGCCATCTCTTGCTTGCCGCCGTCCGGGCTCGTCACGATGACGTGGAAGCGGGCGGTCGAATTCTCGGCAACGTCGCCGTCCGAAGCCGGCCGGATGCCGATCATCGGTCCCTCGGGACGCACGGGCAGGGTCAGCGAGCGCTCGACGGCGCGGCCGCCCGCCTCGCTCATGCGGAGGGTGATGTCGGCGTTGAGAAGCTGCGTCGTCGCCGGGCGCTCGGCGATGTCCACCTCGAAGCGTGCCTTGCCGTCTTCATCGAGCGGCTCCAGCCCCTCGATCGGCATGCGGTTCTCCTCCATCGCCTCCTCGTCGGCGAGGCCGAAGACATAGCCCTTGAAGGCCTCGCTCGTCCGCGTCGGCTTCAGCGCCACGTCGCCCTCGATCTCAAGGCCGGCGGCGGGGGCGCCGTAGAGATAGCGCCCGTCGACATCGATCGCCACCGGCGTGCCGCCGATGATCTCGGTTGCCGCGCTGGTGAGGTCGAATTCGGTGCGGTCGGGCACGAAGTCGTCGACGAGGAAGGTCTTCTCGCCGATCGATGGCGCCTTGGGATCGGCAAAGATCTGCATCGTCCAGGTGCCGCGCATGGCGTTCGACAGGACGGGGAAATCGATCGTGTGGCCGCCGAGCTGGCTGTCGTTGCTGACGACGCGGCGGTCTTCCACGCCGTCGGGGCGGAGGAAGACGAAGGTCAGCGGCAGGCCCTCCACCGCGTTCGCCTCGATGTCGCGGGCAAGGGCTGCGGCGTGGACCGTCTCGCCGGCGCGGTAGATGCCGCGCTCGGTCCAGGCGAAGATATCGATTGCGCCGGGTGCCGCGCGGCCGGTGACGCCGCGGTCAGAGAGATCGAAGCCGGCGCGGGTCATGTCGAGGAACACGTAGTCCGCGCTGCCGTTGCGGGCGGTGAGCACGGCCGGCATCGTCGCCGCCGTGCCGCGGATCAGGCCGGCCGTGAAGGTGGCGCGGCCGTCCGCGTCTGTGGTCGCCGTGCCGAGGATCTCGTTGTTCTTGGCGAGCAGCTGCAGTTCCACGCCGGCCATCGGCGCGGCACTGCCGAGCGCGCGGGCGAAGACGTGCAGCCCGTCGGTGCCGGCGAAGGTGGAAAGCCCGATGTCGGAGACGAGGAACCACTGCGTGGCCTTCGCATCCCAGTCGCGCTTCGCCCCGTTCGCGGCCGCTGCCGTTAGCACATAGATGCCGGGTTTGCGTTCCGGCAGCGCCTCGTCGACGGGGAAGGAGGTGACGACGTCCTTGTTCAGGTCGCGCTGCATCTCGATCTGGCCCTGCCAGACGAGCTCGCCGAGTTCGCTTTCGATGCGGCCGGCGCCGTAGCCGTCGAGCTGAGTCAGGAACTGCGAGCCGGTGAGCAGGGCGGCGATGCTGCGGTCGCCGACGCGGTAGAGCTTCAGGTCGGCGCTGTCGGTGTTGACGGAGACGATCGGGATGCCGCGCCGGGCCGTGCTCGGCAGGACGAAGCTGTCGCCGGTAAAGCGCACACTGGCGCTGCGGTCCTGGACGTAGATGTCGAGCTCGACTGCGGCCTCGAGGCTCTCGTCGACCGAAGACGGCAGGCCGGGGCGGAAGGCGAGACGGTAGCGCTGGCCATGGTTCAGTCCCTCGACGCAGATCTGGTTGTCCTTGGCCTCGACGCCCTTCGGTGCTGTGCCGTCGAGGGTCACGAAACCCGCATAGTCCGTGCCGAACTTCACCAGCGGCTCGGAGAACTGAACGCAGGCGCGCGGGCTGACGCTGTCGTTGTCGATCGTGTGCTGGACGACGCGGAAGCCCTGGCGCGCCTTGAGATCGAGGTAGGCGGCGCGCACGGTTGGGTCGTCGACAAGGGCAAGGCTCGCCCTGTAGGCGTCGATGCCGGCGCGGTAGTTGGCGGACTTGTCCAGCGCCAGCGCGAGAACCGCGAGCGTTTCCGCGCGTGCGGAGGTAGTGCGCGTCAGCCAGTAGGCGTTGAGGGCGGCGAGCGGGCCTTGTCCTGTGAGATAGCTGTTGTCGGTCACCTGCGAAGCCGTCTGCGCCATCTCGGTCCAGAGGAAGCGATCGTCAGGGGAGAGCGACAGCGCGCCCTTATAGGCGTCGAGCGCTTCGGAATAGCGGCTGGACGAGGCTTCGATCCGGCCGAGCGCGGCCAGGCTCTCGACGCCTTGCCCGTCCTGCGCGCTGAGCAGCGACAGGCTGGACCGCAGCGCGCGCGCTTCCTGCTGCAGGCCGTCGGAGATAAAGGCGAGCGACGGTGCTGCACCGATGTCGGCCTCGCCGTCGGTGAGCGCGATCTTGCCGGCGACCGTGCCCTCAAAACCGTTCAGCTGGCTGAAATCCGACTTGAGGAAGCACCACTTGACCTTGGGGTTGTAGGTGAAGGCGCGGCAGGACATGTCGTCGATGCACTGCGCCTTGCACTGGTCGAGCGTCACGTTCTGGACGGTGCGAAGGTCGAAGCCGAAATAGTCGGCGTTGTCCGTCGTCACCACGGTGCGCCGCGTTTCGGCTGCATGTCCGGGGTGGATGCCTGTCGTGAGGGTGAACAGAACGACGCAGAGGAAACCGATGAACGCGCGCATAAACCCTTGTCCTCCAAGATAAATCAGGCCCGGCACCGGCCACTCTCGAAGCTTCGGAAAGCGATGTCAACCGAAGGTGTTATGGCGGGGGAGAAGTGGTACTTCCAACCACTAGGACGGCTCAGGCGGCGGGTTTCATCGCCGCGCGAAGCGGAATCGGCGGCCTGTGCTCAGGCGGTGCCGGCAGCGCGCTCGGCGCGCACGATCGCATAGTAGGGCGAAAGTGCCGGAAGGGCGGCCAACAGCTGGTCGAAGAGCGGGTCGGTCGCCACGAGCATTCCCGCCTCGCGGGCGGCCATGAGGCGCCTGTGCTGCGTCAGGGCCTCCTCCGGCACGCCGGCAAGGGCGGTGAAGACGGGCGAGGCGGTCGTGCGCCCCTTGACCGTGATGCGGTCGAGTTCGAGCACGCTGAACCGGTCGGCGAGCATGGCGGTGCCTTCGCCGATCAAAAGCGGCACGCCGTAGTTCTTCGACGCGCCTTCCAGGCGCGAGGCGAGGTTGACCGCGTCGCCCAGCACCGAATAGTCGAAGCGCTGGGAGGACCCCATGTTGCCGACGACGCATTCGCCGGTGTTGATGCCGATGCCGATCTTCAGTTGGTGGTAGACGCTGCCGCGCTCGGCGGCCTCGCGCTTCAGTTCGACGTTCAGCGTCTCCATGCGGGCCAGCATGTCGATCGCGGCGGCCACGGCGTGGTTGGCATGGTCTTCGTCGTCCAGTGGTGCGTTCCAGAAGGCCATCAGGCAGTCGCCGATGTACTTGTCGATCGTGCCGCCGTGGCCGAGCACGATGTCGGAGAGCGGCGTCAGCAGGCGGTTGATCAGCGTTGTCAGCTGCTCGGGGTCGTCCTTCATCGTCTCGGCGATGGTGGTGAAGCCACGCACGTCGCAGAAGAGGATCGAGAGCGTGCGCCGTTCGCCGCCGAGGCGCAGCTGCGACGGATCGCGGGCGAGCCGCTCCACCAGTGCCGGCGACAGATATTGCGAGAAGGCGCGGGTGATCTGCTTGCGGTTGCGGCGTTCGTCCGCATAGTCGAACGCCGCCTGTCCGACTGCGATACCGGCAAAGGCGAGCGCTGGGCCGAGCGGCGAGGCGAACAACTGGGCATGGCGGATCAGCAGGAAGCTGATGGCGGCGAAGCCGAGTGCCGCGCCAAGCGCGATCACGGCCGTCTGCCAGCGCGTCGATCGCCATACGGTGCCGGCGGCAAGGATTGCGGCAAGAGCGATGCCGATAAGGACGACCGGCGCCCCGGCCCGGCGGATGGCGCTGGCGTGGACGATGTTGTCGAAGATCGTCGCCTGGATCTCCACGCCCGCCACCAGCCGCCCGGTGTGTACCGTATAGGGGGTGGCGAAGGCATCGGCGCCGCCGTGGTTGATCTCCGGCGCGTTCTGCAGGCTCAGGCCGACGATGACGACGCGGTCGCGGAAGAAGCCCTCCGGCAGGAAGGCCTGCGGATCGAGCGCCTGGTAATAGGAGACGGTCGGATAGCTGCGGGCGGGGCCGTAGGACTGGATCATCCATTCGCCCGCCGGCAGCCCGGACGGATGGCTGGCGACGCGGGCGATCTGGCGGGCGAAGCCGTCCTCGTAGCGGGGCAGGTCGCGGAAGATGCCGTCGCCGCTGAGCGAGATGGATGCAAGCCCGGTGACCGCGCCCGCCTCGGAGAAAGCCGGCAGCGGCGTGGTGCGCACCAGTTGTTCGGCCTGCGGGGTGACGATCACGCTCTCGTCGCCGGCGAGCACGACGTCAGGGCCGAGGCTTGCTGCGAGTGCTGCGTCCCCCTCCGGCGTGGAGGGCTCGGCGAAGATGATGTCGAGCCCAATCGCCCTGGCGCCGGCCGCCCGCAGCGCCTCTATCAGCCTTGCATGGATATCGCGCGGCCAGGGCCATTGCATGTTGATCTCGGCCAGCGACGGCTCGTCGATCGCCACCACGATCGGGCTGTCGGCGGGCGGGGTGGGATCGTGGAGCGTCGACAGGAAGTCGAAACTGCGCAGTTCCTGCAGCGTCCAGAACGGGAAGCGGGTGAGCGTGGCGACGACGAGGATGGTGGCGAGCGTCAGGAGCACGAGCCGCAGCCTGCGGCTTGGCCGGGTCCCCGCGTTCAGGACGGCACCGGGGCGGAACGGCCAGGTCCGTTTCATCAGAACCGCACTTTGAGGATGCCCTTGAAGCTCCGTCCCCAGCCCGGAATGCCGGTCGCGACCTCGAAGTCTTCGTCCAGCAGGTTGAAGGCGGCGAGGCTCATCTCGACGCGCTTTTCGAACGGTTCCCAGGTAACGCTGGCGTCGAGGGTCCAGAAGGCGCCGAGGTCTTGCGGGAAGAGGTAGAGGTCGTCCGCCGGATCAGCCGTGCCCTCGTCGGAAACGAGAAAGGTTTCGTTGCCGGGACGCGTGCCGATGTAATTTGCGGCCAGTGTCGCTCTCACATTGGCCTCGTTCACCCAGGTCAGGGCGACCTGCCCCGCCCATTCGGGGATGAAAGGCAGCGAAGCGCCCTCGTCGAAGCTGTCCGGATCGCGGTTTTCCGAATCGATGTAGGCTAGCGTCCCGGAGAGGCCGAAGCCGTTGCCGATATGGATGTTGGAGGTCAGGCTGAGACGATCGATGCGGCCTTCCGCCACGCCCGCCATATCGGGAAAGAGCGGTGTCGGCCATAGTAGCGGATAGCCGAGAGCAAGGCCCGTCAGCTCTTGGTGCTGGTAGTCGAGCGCCGTGAAGATCCGATCTGTCCATTCTGCGTCCCATCTCAGGGCGAGCGTATCCGCATAGCCATCGGTCGCCAACTCCACCTGATTGGGCTGGATGCCAACAATGCTGACAGGAGCAAGCGTGTTGACGTCATAGTCATAGCTCTGGCGGATGAACGCCGCACGCAGCCATTGTTTGTCGGAAGGTGCGTAGGCAATGCCCGCCCGTGGTTCCAGCCGTCGAGTTTCGATGAGATCGCCATCGGCATAGGTGCCGAATAGGCCGTACTCGGCCTTGAGCTGGCGATTGATGTCGTGCATTACGTCGACATACAGGCGTCCGTAGTCGACCCGCGTCTCAATGGACTCGGAAGGTAGGCCGGTGATGTCCTGGTCGAATGTCAGGTTGACGATACCGCCTTCGATGCCGTAGCGCCAGATCAGGTCGCCGGACGCGATCGTATGATTGATGGCCCCGATATAGCTTGTCTGCGACGATTTCTGGTCCAGACTGATAGTACCGGCGGCCGATATTTCGGCCAGACTCCGGCGATCGATATCACTGTAGAAAATGGCAGCGTTGATCACGTTCTCAAAGCTGATCGTATGGCTCCAGCCGACGCCGACCGCTGTGCCTTTCGAATCGTTGTCCCGATCCAGGGTCAACGGCGATGGCGCTTCATAGAAATCGTAGGGGAGATCTAGTGTCGTTTTCGCATGCTGTGCGTAGGCGATGATCCGGTCGTTCGGCGTCGGGGTCGCCATGAAATAACCGGTCCCGCCGACGACCTCGATGTCGCCGTCGATACGGGACGGTACGTCCGGCAGGTCTCCCGCCAGGGACATATTCGACCATTCGAGCTGGCCCATGGTGCTGACAGGGAAAGGCCAATTGGCGAAGCTGTTCCAGCCGCCCTGATAGACAGGCCGAGAGTTGCCGTTATAGGTCGAGATGCCATAGCCGAGTTCGACTTCGGCGAAAGGGTGGTGAATGTAGTAGGGCCGGGCTACGGGACCCGTGAGCATAAAAGGACTGTACATCAAACCCTGCAGCAGCGACGAGAACGTCGACGGATTCGTCGTCGGCTCAATGCGATCGCTGCCATACAGATAATCGTTGAAGAACGGATTGACGCTGCCATGCAGCCACTGGTCGGCGTAGGATGTGCCGGTGAACGGGTCGAAGGTGATGTCGCCGTAGTACTGGCCCCAGGCGTTCAGGCCCTGCAGGCGGAAGGCGTTGTTCAGGACCGAACCGGCGTCGTGGTTGAAGCTGACGGACTGGTAATCGCTGCCCCGCGCGCGCAGACGGCGCATGTACTCCCTGGCTGCGGCGATGGCTGTGTCGGAATCGTATTCATCCATTGCGAAGCTTGCGCGGAAGCCGGGGACGAACGGATCGTTCGGATCGAGCCTGTCGGCGTTGTCCAGCGCCTGCTGCGCTGCGACGCGGTTGCGCTGCTCTTGTTGCGCGACCGCCAGCAGAAGCTGTCCCTTGGCAAAGGCCGGATTGGCGACGGTGCCTGCCAGCAGGTCCTCGGTCGCCTTCTCCAGTTCGCCGGTTGCCAGATGGTAGCGGCCGCGCGTGATGAGCGCGAGGTCGAAGCCGGGGTCCGCGGCGAGCGCGCGTTCGATCTCCCGCTTGGCTTCGCGGACCCGATCCTGCTGAAGGTAGAGGCCTGCGAGGTTCGACCGGGCCAGTGCATCCTCGGGGTCGAGTTCGATCGCGCGCTTCAGTGCTTTTTCGGCCGATTGCCAGTCGCCGCGCGCGTCCTGGGCGTTGCCCAGATCGTTCCACAGCGTGCTCCAGCCGGGGGCGACCTTCACCGCCTTTTCGAGCGTGGCGATCGCGGCGTCGATATCGCCTTCGATGCCGCCCTGATAGCGCGCGAGCGACCATAGCCCGTAGGGTTGGTTCGGATCCAGCGCCAGCGCGCGGCCCATCGCTTCCTTCACCTGTTCGCGGTCGTTGATGATGAAGGCGAAGGCGGAGCGGTAGGCCGGCAGCCGGGCATCGTCCGGATAGGTCTTCTCGGCCTCCTTCAGCACCTCCATACTTGCCCGGATGCTTTCGAGGAAGCCTGCGGCATAGGCCTGCCCGAAGGCGCCGTTCGGGCCGGTGACACGGCGCGGCTGCTTTTCGAGGTGGTCGGGGTAGGCCAGCGCGCGGGCGAAGTAGCCGCCGAAGTCGGCGACGCTGGCGCGCTTCGGATCGAGGCCCGGCACGGCACGGGCGAAGAGCCGGGCGGAATCGGAGAAGCGGCGTTCGGCGCCGGCGACCATGGCGTCCATCAGGTCGAGGCGGGCGCGCCCCGCGGTGGAAAGCGACATGGCGCGCGCCCTGTCCAGCGAGGCGACCGATTTCTGCCGGCCATCCAGCGTGAACTGCGCCTCGGCGAGCGTCAGCCAGTCTTCGGCGCTGCGGGCCTGTTCCGGGATTTGCTCTATGCGGTCGATCGCCCCGCGCATCTCCTGCGCCGTCAGCGGCGAGGCCTGCATGTAGACGAAGGCGTCGCGCAGCGGCAGGTAGAACAGCATCTGCTCGCGGTCGTCGGAATTGACGACGATGACCTTCTGCGGCGCCTGGCCGATGCGGGCGACGGCCGCCTCTCCCTGGCGGACCTGGACTGTGCCCTGGGCGTTGGTGAGCTCGACCGTGCCTTCGAGCACGGCGAGAGAGGTCTTGTCGCCGTCGACTGTCAGCGACCAGTCGGTGCCGCGGATGGCGGCGGCGGCGGCGGGGGTCTCGACCTTCAGGCCCCGTCCGCCGCGCTGGGCGCGCGCCCAGATGGTGCCGCTGTTGAGATCCAGCACGGTGTCGCCGGTTGCTCCCATCTGCCGGACGAGCAGCGAAGAGTTGCGGCCGAGGCGGATCTGGGTGTTGTCGGCAAACAGGATCGCCAACTGGCCGACCGCGTTGGTGCGCAGTTCGTCGCCGATCAGAAGATCCTGGTTGAGGTCGACATGGTTCCAGCTGGAGACGTCGAAGAAGCGGACTTCCTCGCCCGTCTTGCGGGCGATGACGGAACCGGCCGCCGGGGCGGCACGCGTAATCGGCTCGCCGAGGGCAGCCGAATGCCCGCATGCGAGAAGAAGCGGCAGCGCCGCAATCATCCTCCAGCCCGTCCCTAGTCCCATGCGCGAAGAACTGCCGGTGGCGAGGCAAATGTCAAGCATGCAGGGGGCTTTCGCTTGCTTTTATCCCTTGCTGTATTAACAGGGAAACACATGGAAACACATGGAAACGGGGCTGGGGACGGGGCGACAAGTTCATGGCGGGCATCGGATATATCTTGAAGGATGGCAGTAACCCTGTAGAGACGGATGAGGGGCCGATTTCCATCGAGCATTTCAACCACATCAAGAAGGTGAACGACGTCTTCTACGACCAGCTAAGGTCGGCAGACCAGAAAGCGGCCTACATCTTTACCTTCATGCTGGCCTTTCTCATGTGGTCTGCCGAAGGCCAGGGCGTCTTTCAGCTGTCGCGATACACCGGCAGCGCGCATCTTTGGGCGCTGGCCTCCGCTGTCCTTGCCGCGTCGGTCGTCTTTACCATCGTCTGCGCCATCCTCGTCGTGCTGCCGCGGCAGGCCGAACACGGCACCTCGCTGTTCTGGGGTGCGTGGAAGGACCAGCGCGCTCGCCTGCTCGCCGCCAGTGCCGCAGGCGACATGGACTATCTCTTCGGGCAGTACGTGGAGAACGCCGATGCGATGGCGAAGCTTGCGCTGGACAAGTACCGCATGGTGCGCTTCGCCTTTCGCGGGCTGCTCCTGACCGTGGTCGCCTATGTGGCGCTGCTGCTTCTGCGCCAATAGAAATGCCGCGCACCCATCCGGGCCGCGGCACTCGACAAGACAGATTTCCCTGCAGGGAAGCCGGCGCTCAGGCGGCCAGCATCTTGTTGACCTCGTCGACGAGGTCGCGCAGGTGAAAGGGCTTGGAGAGGACCTTGGCGTCCTTCGGGGCCTTGGAATCCGGGTTCAGCGCAACGGCGGCGAAGCCGGTGATGAACATGACCTTGAGATCCGGGTCCAGCTCGGTGGCGCGGCGGGCGAGCTCGATGCCGTCCATCTCCGGCATGACGATATCGGTCAGGAGCAGCGAGAACGGCTCCTCGCGAAGCCGGTCATAGGCACTCGCGCCGTTATCGTAGGAAGTGACCTTGTAGCCGGCACGCTCGAGAGCCTTCACGAGAAAGCGGCGCATGTCGTTGTCGTCTTCGGCGAGGAGGATCTTTGAACTCATGTACGTGGGAGCCGTTACTGCTGGTTGTTCTGCCGGTGCGGCGGTTCTGATACGAAATAACGATTCCGGTAAAAATCCGATGAACGGACGAATCGCGGCCTCGTTGCGTCGCTGCGACTATGGACACGGGTGTCCGCGGCTGGCAACATACAGGACATCGCGATCTTGTCATATGGTAAAGGACCGAAATGGCTCCGGAATTCAGCGACAAAGGCCTCTTCGAGGTCCTGGAGCCGGCCTCGCAGACCCTTCCACTGGTGTTCAATTCCCCCCATAGCGGGCGTGCCTATCCACAGGGATTTGTCCGTGATTCGCGCCTGGACGCGCTTTCGATCCGCCGGTCGGAGGATCACTATGTCGATGAACTGTTCGGCGCGGCACCCGAACTCGGTGCGCCGATGCTGCTCGCGCACTTCCCGCGCGCCTTCCTCGACGTCAACCGCGAGCCGTACGAGCTCGATCCGCGCATGTTCGAAGGCACGCTTCCGCCCTATGCCAATGTCTCTTCGATGCGGGTCGCCGGGGGGCTCGGCACGGTGCCGCGGGTGGTTGCGGAGAACATGGAGATCTACCAACGCCGCATGCCGGTCGGCGAGGCGCTGGAGCGCATCGAGACGATCTACAAGCCCTACCATGCCTGCCTGCGCAGCCTGATCGTGCGCACGCACCTGAAATTCGGCTTTGCCGTGCTGGTGGACTGCCACTCCATGCCCGGCAACATCCGCATCGCCGGCGGCGGAAAGCCGGACTTCATCATCGGCGATCGCTACGGCACCAGTGCCGCCGGCGATCTGTCCCGCGCCGTCGTTCGCCTGTTCGAGGACATGGGCTTCGTGGTTGCGCGCAACAAGCCCTATGCCGGCGGGTTCATCACCGAGCACTACGGGCGGCCCGCCAAGGGGCTGCACGCCATCCAGATCGAGGTGAACCGGGCGCTCTACGTGGACGAGACGACGCTCCGGAAGAAGCCGGAATTCGAAACGGTTAGGGCGGGGATCGCCTGGGCGCTCGCCGAACTTTCCAGCTATGTCGAGAAATATGCCTCCGAAAGCGCCCTTGCCGCGGAGTGAGGGCCGGGCGCTCGCTTGAACGCCCCTTGTCTTGAGCGCCTCGTGTCTCGAGCGCTTATGTCCGGGCCGGTCAAAAAAAACCGCGCTTTGGGCGCGGTTAAGTCTAGGGAGGAAACACCCAAGGAGGGTATTACAGTCACGAATGACTGTGACAAAACCTTAATATTGCGCTGCACAAATGTCAAGTCCTCCAGGGCAACTGCCATTCGATTGATCTTCTGCCCGCCCCCCGGAGCCTTCCGGGTTGATGCCCGAGGTTTCGTTTCGTCCCGTCTTGCTCTAAGGACGATCGACCCGAGCCAAATGTGAGATTGCCATGCTTCCCGACCGCGCCTTCTTCGACCTTCTTGCCGATGCCGCCAAGGCGGAGACGCTGCCGCGCTTTCGCGTCGGCGCCCATGTGGTGAACAAGGAGGAGAAGGGCTTCGATCCGGTGACCGAGGGCGACCGCGCCGCCGAGGCTGCGATCCGTGCCGTGATCACCGAGCGCTTTCCCGAGCACGGCATCCTCGGCGAGGAGCACGGTTCGGTGGGGCTCGATCGGGAATATGTGTGGGTGATCGATCCGATCGACGGCACGCGCGCGTTCATTTCGGGCGTGCCGGTCTGGGGAACGCTGATCGGTCTCTACAGGAACGGCCGGGCGGTGATGGGGCTCGTCGACCAGCCGTTCACGGGCGAACGCTATTTTTCCGACGGCAAGCAGTCGTTCTACAGCGGCCCGGAAGGCGAGCGCGTGCTGAGTACGCGCGCCTGTGCGGGCCTTTCGGACGCGATCATGTTCACGACGTCGCCGCATATCTTCGTCGACGGCGACCGCCGGCGCTACGAAGCGGTGCAGGACAAGGTGCGCCTGTTCCGCTACGGCGTCGACTGCTATGCCTATGCACTTCTGGCCGCCGGCCATGTCGACCTCGTCATCGAGACGTCGCTGAAAGCCTATGACGTCGGCGGCCTCATCCCGGTCATCGAGCAGGCGGGCGGGATCATCACCGATTGGGATGGCGGGCGCGCGGAGATGGGCGGCCGGGTGATCGCGGCCGGCAGCCGCGCCGTCTACGACGAGGCGATGGCAATCCTTCGCAGCTGACCGGAGCCCGGTCGAAATTTCCATCGCGTCGAAAAACGCCGCGCGCGTCGGCTCACGCGCCGAGTGCGGTTTGCTCCGCCTGGCTTCCGGGGATGAAGGCCTCGATCGCCGCCATCGCCTGCGCGCGGTAGCGGTCGGCTTCGCTGAAGAGTTCGTGGCGGGCGCCGTCGATCTCGATCAGGCGGCCGGCGCGAAACTTCCTGGCGAAGGCGTTCAGCGTAGAACGTGGCACGATCGGGTCCAGCGTCGGGCAGAGAACGAGCGTGGGGATGCGGATGCGCGTCAGGTGTTCCTGGCGCGAGACGCGGGCGATGGCAGAAAGCGATTCCTTGAGCCAGCGGGCGGTCGGCTGGCCGAGGGTCAGATCCGGGAAAGCGTTGCAGATCGCCATGTTGCGCTCGAAGCGGCGCCGGTCGCTGGACAAAGCATTGCCCTCGAACGGCTGCGCCGGCGGATGCTTGCGGAAGGTGCGGCCGCCAAGCTGGAAGAGGCTTGCCGTGTTGGCGATCATGGTGATCTTGCGCTGGCTCATCACCTGGCCGGCGAGCGCCAGGAAGGGAGCAGCCAGCACCATGCGATCGATCCGGCTCTCCAGTTCGGGCGCCTGCGACAGGGCGACGAGCGCACCCATGGAGTGGGCGACGATGAAGAACGGCAGTCTTGTATCGGGAAGGACGACTTGCTCGAGGAACTGGCCGAGGTCCGCCTCGTAGTCGGAAAAGCGGACCACGTGGCCACGCAGCGGATCGCCGAGCATGCGGCCGGAACCGCCCTGTCCGCGCCAGTCGAAGGTCGCGACCCAGAGCCCGCGCGCGGTTAGTTCGTTGATCGTCTCGAAGTACTTCTCGATTTGCTCGCTGCGCCCTTGGAGCAGTACGACCGTTCCCTTCGCCTCGCGCGCCGCCGAGCGGAAGACGGCGTAGCGGATCTTCACGCCGCCCCTGCCTTCGAAGAAGCCGGTGAAATGATTGTCGGGAACGGGATTGTCTGGCGTTGCGAAAAGGAGTTCGTCCATGTCCGGCCGGGCTCAGGATGCGATTTCGCACGAGGGTAGGGGCTCGTCCGGTTCGCGTCAAAGAAAAAAGCCGGCCACGCGACGCGGGAACGTCAGCGTGTGCCGGCCGAGCTGACCGGGGTGGAAGGGACGTTTCACCCCGGTCGCGGAAGATCGTGCTTCCGATGGTCAAGGTGTATCCGGCGACAGGTGAACGGAGCCGGAAGGCCGCGTTCATCGGCCGTTCAGGGGGGCGCCGGGCGGACCCGCATCCCCGTCGCAGTGGTCTTGAACTGCCCGGCCGGTATCACCATCTCAACCGTGCGGGCGCCGGAAGGGCCTGCTGCATGGGCACTCACCGCCAAATCGGGGTGGGGGCCCTTAGAACCGGCCGGCACCCCTGAAATCAGGTGTCGGCTTCCGATCGCAATCACGTTGCTCAAATGGAGGACACCATGCGTCATTTCGATTTCTCCCCCCTCTACCGTTCCACCGTCGGCTTCGACCGCCTGTTCACGATGCTCGACAGCCTCGGCCAGCCGGACCAGGGCCAGAGCTATCCGCCCTACAACATCGAGCGCACCGGCGAGACGTCCTATCGCATCACCATGGCGGTTGCCGGTTTCGATGAAAGCGAGCTTTCGATCGAGGCCCGCGAGCATGTGCTCACCGTCAAGGGCGAGAAGGCCGAGGAAAGCGCCGACCAGCCGCAGTTCCTCTATCGGGGCATTGCCAAGCGCGCCTTCGAGCGCCGCTTCCAGCTTGCCGACCATGTCGAGATCCGCGGCGCGCAGCTGAAGAACGGCCTGCTCCACGTCGATCTCGTCCGCGAGATCCCGGAAGCCGCCAAGCCGCGCAAGATCGAGATCGCCTCGGTCAGCCGCGAGGCCAAGCAGATCGAGGCCCAGACTGCCTAACGATCGCTTACCCATTCGCCAAAATGCGGACGGCGCCCGAAAGGGCGCCGTTTTTCGTTGGGGGATCCAGTTATCCTCAA
Source organism: Mycoplana azooxidifex (assembly GCF_014196765.1). Taxonomy (GTDB): domain Bacteria; phylum Pseudomonadota; class Alphaproteobacteria; order Rhizobiales; family Rhizobiaceae; genus Mycoplana; species Mycoplana azooxidifex. The sequence continues at coordinate 127,502 of NZ_JACIEE010000005.1, read as the reverse complement.
GCAGCGGCTGCGGCCGCCAGCGCTTCCCGCTCCTTCGTCCGCTGTGCATATTTTTGCGCAATCACCGCGCAGGCCATCAGCTGGATCTGGTGGAACAGCATGATCGGCAGCAGGATCGCGCCGACCGGCTGGCCGGCGAAGATCGCGTTGGCCATCGGGACACCGCTCGCAAGCGACTTCTTCGAACCGCAGAAGACGATGGTGATCTCGTCCTGCCGTGAAAATCCGAGCAGGCGGCTGCCGTAGAAGGTGATCAGCAGCACGGCGGCGAGGAGCACGATGTCGATTGCGACCAGCGTGGCGATGTCGCCGGCCGAAAAGGTGCGCCAGATGCCCTGGATCACGGCCTCTGAGAAGGCGAGGTAGACGACCATGAGGATCGAGCCGCGGTCGACGGGGCTAAGGATCTTCTTCTTGCTGCGGATCCAGTTGCCGATCCAGGGCTCCAGCAACTGGCCGAGCACGAACGGCGCCAGCAACTGCAGCAGGATCTTCTGCAGCGCATCCCAAGAAAAGCCGCCATGGCCTCCGATCGAAAACAGCAGGCCGACGAGAAGCGGCGTCAGGAACATGCCGAGGATGTTGGAAGCCGATGCCGCGCAGATCGCCGCCGGCACGTTTCCGCCGGCCATCGAGGTGAAAGCGATCGAGGACTGGACGGTCGAAGGCAGGACGCAGAGAAACAGGATGCCGAGATAGAGCGGCTTGGGCAGGATCGATTCGGGCAGGAAGCCGATTGCGAGGCCGAGCAGCGGGAAGATCGCGAAGGTCGTCAGCATGATGACCAGGTGCAGGCGCCAGTGCAGCATGCCGGCGACCACGACGTCGCGGGACAGGCGGGCGCCGTGCAGGAAGAACAGCAGCGCGATGGCGAGATTGGTGGCGATCGAGAAATAGTCGGCCGCAACGCCGCTCACCGGCAGGAGCGAGGCAAGGATGACGGTGCAGACCAGCATGATCGTGAAGCGGTCGGGCAGGAAGCGGCTCATGCTCTGGTATTCCCTTTGGCTGTCGGGGTTCCTTGGGTTTCGGCTTTACCCCTCGCTCATCATGAAGCAGGATGCAAACACTAACAGTTATCACGAATTGAGATAACCATGCTGAACCTGACCCATCTCAACAGCTTCGTCATGCTGGAGCAGACCGGCAGCTTCACCGCGGCCGCCGAGCGGCTCGGCATCGGCCAGTCGACCATGACGCAGCATATCCAGCGGCTGGAGAAGGCGCTCGGCCGGCAGTTGGTCTTCCGCGACACCCATCATGTCCGGCTGACCGGCGAGGGGGAGGCGCTGCTCGGTCATGCGCGCAGCATGCTGGACCTCGACGGCAAGGTGACGTCCTTGTTTTCCGAGAGCCGCCTGCGCGGGCGGCTGCGGCTCGGCGTCTCGGAGGACGTGGTGGCGAACCGGCTGACGGCGATCCTGGAGGATTTCATCCGGCTGCATCCGTTCGTCGACCTCGAACTGACCGTGGCGCTGAGCGCGGTGCTCTACCAGATGCAGGAGGCCGGCGACCTCGATCTGGTGCTCGCCAAGCGGCACGCCGGCGAGACACAGGGGCAGCTTCTCTATCGCGAGCCGCTGGTCTGGCTGGCGCGCGATCCGGATCTGGTGATGTCGCGGGGCGACGCCCTGCCGCTGATCGCCTTCCCGGCGCCGAGCATCACCCGCCGGGCAGCGCAGGAGGCGCTCGACCGGGCGAAGATCGCCTGGCGCATCGTCTGCACCTGCGGCAGCCTCAGCGGGCTTACGGCGGCGGCGCGCGCCGGCATGGGCGTGCTGGTGCAGCCGCGCAGCATGGTGCCGTCCGGGCTGAAAGAGATCCCCGCCGACCGCCTGCCGCAGCTCGAGGACGTCGAGTTCATGCTGATTCCCCGGCGCGGAGCCGATGCGGCGCTGACGGAGGCGCTTTCCAGCCTGATCGTCGCCCGCATCCTGCCGCACGGCGCCGACTGATGCGCGCGCAGCGCTTGCAGATTCAGCGCGTGCAGATCGACAGGAAGCGGTCGACGTCGTCCCCGGTCGTGGCAAAGCTGGTGACGAGGCGGATCATCGTCTCGTCCGCGGCCATGGTTTCGCGGATGCCGGCCGGGGCGGGCCAGTCGTAGAAGACGGCTCCCTCGTCACGCAGGGCCTGCAGGGTGGCATTCTTCAGGATGGCGAAGACCTCGTTGGATCCGGTCGGCCAGGCGAGGCGAGCGGATTTCGCCGCGGCGAAGCCGTCTGCCAGTCGCGACGCCATGGCGTTCGACGACCGGGCGAGCTCGAGCCACAAGCCGTCGCGGAAATAGGCGTCGAACTGGGCGGCGATGAAGCGGGACTTGGAGAAGAGCTGGGCGGAGCGCTTGCGCAGGTAGTGCATCTCGCGGGCGCGGCCGGGATCGAAGAGCACCAGCGCCTCGGCGCACCAGCAGCCGTTCTTGGTTCCGCCGAAGGAGAGGATGTCGACGCCGCGCTTCCAGGTCATTTCCGCCGGCGTGGTGTCGAGCGTCACCAGCGCATTGGCGAAACGCGCGCCGTCCATGTGAAGAGGCAACTTCGCGTCGTGGGCGATCCTGCCGATCGCGGCGATCTCGTCCAGTCCATAGACCGTTCCGGCCTCGGTCGCCTGCGTCAGGGTGACGGCCATCGGCTGGCCGCCATGGACGAAATCGGGCGGGAAGCGGGCGATCGCGGCTGCCAGCGCCTCGGGCGCCATACGTGCCTCTTGCCCTGCGACGGAAACGAGCTTGGCGCCGGTTGCGAAGAACTCCGGCGCGTTGCACTCGTCGACGTTCACATGGGCCTCGGCGTGGCAGAAGACCTGGCCCCCGGGGCGGTTGTAGCTCGCGAGCGCGAGCGAATTGGCCGCCGTTCCCGTGCCGACGAAGAAGACGGCGACGTCGCGCTCGAAGATCTCGCTGAAGGTGTGCTCCACCTTCTTGTCGAGATCGCTTGCGCCATACGCCTTGGCGAAACCGCCGGCGGCTTCGCCAAGGCTGCGGGCAATCTCGGGATGGGCGCCTGCCCAGTTGTCGGAGGCGAAATACATGCGGTTCTTCCGGCTCGGCCGGCTCCAGTGTCATCGATCGATGCGACCATAGCCGAGCGTGGACGGCGATCAACGGGATCCGGCGGCGAAACGGTGGCAAAACGGTGGCGGGGCGCGATTTTGGAATTAACCGAAACCTTCGGTCGCAATGTCGTAATTAAATTTCAAAAGTGACGCGCCCATTCGCAATCTTTCGTCATTGGATGTTAATATTTTGGCCAGATGCCCTTGCGGTGCCGGGCCGTTTCTGGCATAGAACCTACGAAATAGGACAGTCTTGCTGTCCTATTTCGGTCAAGGGACCGAAACGCTGTCCGATCTCTCGCCCTTTGCGGGCGTTCGGGCGCGATGCAAGTGCCGCGGATCGCAAGCCGATCGCGAATGCTATGCAGATTGCGACGGTTTCTGACGTTTATGCCTGATCGGGCCGGCTTCAGTTTGCCGCCCGGTACGGTTCATGCAACGATGATGCCCGCGGGGCCGGACTGCAAGGATTGCAGACGGTCGGCACGCGGGCGAAAGCCTGCCCGCGCCCGAGCGGGCCACAGGAGGGAAGACGATGGCGGATTTCGCGTCGAAGAGTTTTGGTTTGAACCGCGCGCAGACGAATGCGACGGACGCCAAAACGACGGCGCGACGCGTCGGTCTTCCGAAAAGGCAGGGGCTGTACGATCCGCGCAACGAGCATGACGCCTGCGGCGTCGGCTTCGTCGCGCATCTGAAGGGCCAGAAGTCGCACCAGATCGTCAAGGACGGGCTGTTCATGCTCGAGAACCTGACGCATCGCGGCGCCGTCGGCGCCGACCCGTTGATGGGCGACGGTGCCGGCATCCTCGTCCAGATCCCGGATCGCTTCTTCCGCGAGGAGATGGCAAAGCAGGGCGTCACCCTGCCGAAGGCCGGCGAATATGCCGTCGGCCACATCTTCATGCCGCAGGACGAGACCCTGATCGCGCATTTCAAGAAGGTCATCGGGGACGTCGTTGCCGAAGAGGGGCAGGTGCTGCTCGGCTTCCGCGACGTGCCGGTCGATAATTCGTCGCTCTCCAAGGCGTCCGAGATCGCCGCAACCGAGCCGCGGCATGTGCAGATCTTCGTCGGTGCCGGGCGCGATGCCGCCTCGACCGCCGAGTTCGAGCGTCGCCTGTTCACGCTGCGCAAGGTGATCTCGAACCGTATCTATGACGAGTACGAGGGCGAGGAAAGCGGGTTCTATCCCGTGTCGCTGTCGTCCTCGACGATCGTCTACAAGGGCATGTTCCTGGCTTATCAGGTCGGCGCCTACTACAAGGACCTGGCCGATCCGCGCTTCGAAAGCGCCGTCGCGCTGGTGCACCAGCGCTTCTCCACCAACACCTTCCCGTCTTGGAAGCTGGCGCATCCCTACCGCATGGTCGCCCATAACGGCGAGATCAACACGCTGCGCGGCAACGTCAACTGGATGGCGGCGCGGCAGGCATCCGTGTCCTCGCCGCTGTTCGGCGACGACATCACCAAGCTCTGGCCGATCTCCTACGAAGGTCAGTCCGATACCGCCTGTTTCGATAACGCGCTCGAATTCCTGATCCGCGGCGGCTATTCGATGGCGCATGCGGTGATGATGCTGATCCCGGAAGCCTGGGCCGGCAACCAGCTGATGTCGCCCGAGCGGAAAGCCTTCTACGAATATCACGCTGCGCTGATGGAACCGTGGGACGGCCCGGCGGCGGTCGCGTTCACCGACGGCAAGCAGATCGGTGCCACGCTCGACCGCAACGGCCTGCGTCCGGCCCGCTACATCGTCACCGACGACGATCGCGTGATCCTCGCCTCCGAAGCCGGCACGTTGCCGGTCAAGGAGGAGAACATCGTCAAGAAGTGGCGCCTGCAGCCGGGCAAGATGCTGCTGATCGACATGGAGAAGGGCCGCATCATCTCCGACGAGGAGGTGAAGTCCGACCTCGCCTCCCAGCACCCCTACCAGCAGTGGCTCGACAACACGCAGCTGATCCTGGAGGAACTGCGTCCGGTGGAGCCGCGGGCGCTGCGCCGCGATGTCTCGCTGCTCGATCGCCAGCAGGCCTTCGGCTACACGCTGGAGGACACCAAGCTCCTGATGTCGCCGATGGCGACGACGGGCCAGGAGGCGATCGGCTCGATGGGCACGGACACGCCGATCTCGGCGATGTCGAGCAAGGGCAAGCTGCTCTATACCTATTTCAAGCAGAACTTCGCCCAGGTCACCAACCCGCCGATCGATCCGATTCGCGAGGAACTGGTGATGAGCCTCGTCTCCTTCATTGGTCCGCGGCCGAACATCCTCGATCACGAGGGCGCGGCGCATGCCAAGCGCATGGAAGTGCGCCAGCCGATCCTGACCAACGGTGATCTCGAGAAGATCCGCTCGATCGGGCACACGGAAGACCGCTTCGACACCAAGACGCTCGACTTCACCTACGACGTCTCGCGCGGTGCGGAAGCGATGCCGGAAATGCTCGATCGCCTGTGCGAGCGGGCCGAAGCGGCGGTCAAGGGCGGCTACAACATCATCGTGCTCTCCGACCGCCAGATCGGCCCGGACCGGGTGGCGATCCCCGCACTTCTGGCGACGGCCGCCGTGCACCACCACCTGATCCGCAAGGGGCTTCGCACCTCGGTCGGCCTCGTGGTGGAGACGGGCGAACCACGCGAAGTGCATCACTTCTGCCTGCTCGCCGGCTACGGCGCGGAGGCGATCAACCCGTACCTTGCCTTCGACACGCTCACCGACATGCACAAGCGCGGCGAGTTCCCGAAGGAAGTGGATGAGGGCGAAGTCGTCTACCGCTACATCAAGGCGGTGGGCAAGGGCATTCTGAAGGTCATGTCCAAGATGGGCATCTCGACCTACCAGTCCTATTGCGGTGCGCAGATTTTCGACGCGATCGGCCTGTCGTCGGCGCTGGTCGACAAGTACTTCTTCGGCACCGCGACGACCATCGAGGGCGTCGGGCTGGAGGAGATCGCCCGCGAGACCGTCTCCCGCCACAAGGCCGCCTTCGGCCGCGACCCGATCCTGGCCAACACGCTCGACATCGGCGGCGAATATGCCTTCCGCATGCGCGGCGAGGAACATGCCTGGACGCCGGATGCGGTTGCCTCGCTGCAGCATGCCGTGCGCGGCAATGCGCAGGATCGCTACACGGAGTTCGCCGAGATGGTGAACGCCTCGTCGCTGCGCATGAACACGATCCGCGGCCTGTTCTCGATCAAGGGTGCGAGCGCCTGGGGCCGCGAGCCCATCTCGATCGACGAGGTCGAACCGGCAAACGAGATCGTCAAGCGCTTCTCCACCGGTGCGATGTCGTTCGGCTCGATCAGCCGCGAGGCGCATACCACGCTCGCGATCGCCATGAACCGGATCGGCGGCAAGTCGAACACCGGCGAGGGCGGCGAGGAAGCGGACCGCTATCTGCCGCTGCCGGACGGGTCCTCCAACCCGGAGCGCTCGGCGATCAAGCAGATCGCGTCGGGACGTTTCGGCGTCACCACCGAATACCTGGTCAATGCGGACATGCTGCAGATCAAGGTCGCGCAGGGTGCCAAGCCCGGCGAGGGCGGCCAGTTGCCCGGCCACAAGGTCGATGCGACGATCGCCAAGACTCGTCATTCGACGCCGGGCGTCGGCCTGATCTCGCCGCCGCCGCACCATGACATCTATTCCATCGAAGATCTGGCGCAGCTGATCTACGACCTGAAGAACGTCAATCCTTCGGCCGACATCTCGGTCAAGCTCGTCTCGGAAGTCGGCGTCGGCACGGTTGCCGCCGGCGTCGCCAAGGCGCGCGCCGACCATATCACCGTCTCCGGCTTCGACGGAGGCACCGGCGCCTCGCCGCTGACCTCGCTGAAGCATGCGGGCTCGCCTTGGGAAATCGGCCTGGCCGAAACCCACCAGACGCTGGTGCTGAACGGCCTGCGTTCGCGCATTGCCCTGCAGGTCGACGGCGGGCTCAAGACCGGCCGCGACGTCGTCGTCGGCGCGCTGCTCGGGGCCGACGAATTCGGCTTCGCCACCGCGCCGCTGATCGCGGCTGGTTGCATCATGATGCGCAAGTGCCACCTGAACACCTGTCCGGTCGGCGTCGCCACGCAGGATCCGGTCCTGCGCAAGCGCTTCAAGGGTGCGCCGGAGCATGTGGTCAACTACTTCTTCTTCGTCGCCGAGGAGGTTCGCGAAATCCTGGCATCGCTCGGCGTGCGCAGGCTCGACGAGATCATCGGCGCGTCGGAGCTTCTGGAGAAGGAGGCGCTGATCTCGCACTGGAAGGCGCAGGGCCTCGATTTCAGCCGCATCTTCCACAAGGTCGATGCGCCGAAGGAAGCAACCTACTGGACCGAGCGGCAGAACCACCCGATCCAGGACATCCTCGATCGCACGCTGATCGAAAAGGCCAGGCCGGCGCTCGAGAACAAGACGCCGACCGCCTTCGAGGTCGACATCAAGAACGTCGACCGCTCGGCAGGCGCGATGCTGTCTGGCGAAGTCGCCAAGCGCTACGGCCACAAGGGCCTGAAGGACGACACGATCACCGTTCGCCTGAACGGCACGGCCGGCCAGTCCTTCGCAGCCTTCCTGGCGCGCGGCGTCACCTTCGACCTCGTGGGCGCCGGCAACGACTATGTCGCCAAGGGGCTGTCCGGCGGCAAGATCATCGTCCGTCCGCCGGAGACATCGAAGACGGTTGCGGAAGAGTCCATCATCGTCGGCAACACCGTGCTCTACGGCGCGATCGCGGGCGAGTGCTACTTCAACGGCGTCGCCGGCGAACGCTTCGCCGTGCGCAACTCCGGTGCGGTGGCCGTCGTCGAGGGCGTGGGCGACCACGGCTGCGAGTACATGACCGGCGGCGTCGTCGTCGTCATCGGCCAGACGGGCCGCAACTTCGCGGCCGGCATGTCGGGCGGCGTCGCCTACGTGCTGGACGAGGAGGGCGATTTCGCCCGCAGCTGCAACATGGCGATGGTCGAGCTGCAGCCGGTGCCGGAAGAAGACGACATGCTGGAGAAGCTGCACCATCACGGCGGCGACCTGATGCACAAGGGCAGGGTCGACGTTTCCGGCGACATGACGCGCCACGACGAGGAACGGCTCTACCAGCTCATTTCCAACCACCTGCACTACACGGGCTCGAAACGCGCCAAGGACATCCTGGACAACTGGGCGGACTACCGTCCGAAGTTCCGCAAGGTCATGCCGGTCGAATACCGGCGCGCGCTCGAGGAGATGGAGCGCATGAATATGGCCGAAGCAGCGGAGTGAGTGGCCGGCCGGCCATCATTCACCGGGTGATTTCTGTCGGCATCGCGGTCGCTGTTCCGGCGGCCGCCTTTTGGATGAACGGCGAAATCGGTTTTGAGTTTATCGTACTGGGTGCGGCAACGGGATTTGCCTACTGGTACTGGGGACCATCGGTTCCCCCGCTATGAAGTGAGGACTACACTCGTGGGTAAGGTTACAGGTTTCTTGGAGATCGATCGTCAGGTTGCGAAGTACCAGCCGGCGTCCGATCGCATCCGCCACTTCCGCGAATTCGCCATCCCCATGTCGGACCAGGAGGTCCAGAAGCAGGCCGCGCGCTGCATGGACTGCGGCATTCCCTATTGCCACGGCCCGACGGGTTGTCCGGTCCATAACCAGATCCCGGACTGGAACGACCTCGTCTACAGCGGCAACTGGGAACTGGCGATCCGCAACCTGCACTCGACCAACAACTTCCCCGAATTCACCGGTCGCGTCTGCCCCGCGCCTTGCGAGGAAGCCTGCACGCTGAACCTCGAGGATGCGCCGGTCGCGATCAAGACGGTCGAACAGGCGATCGCCGACAAGGCCTACGAGATGGGCTACATCGTGCCGCAGCCGGCGACGGTGAAGACGGGCAAGAAGACGGCCGTCATCGGTTCCGGCCCGGCCGGCATGGCGGCGGCGCAGCAGCTTGCCCGCGCCGGCCACGAAGTCCACGTCTTCGAGCGCGAATCCAAGGCCGGCGGCCTGCTGCGCTACGGCATTCCCGACTTCAAGATGGAGAAGAACTTCATCGACCGCCGTGTGGACCAGATGCGCGGCGAGGGCGTCACCTTCCATTGCGGCGTCAATGTCGGCGTCGACAAGAAGATGGACGAGCTTCTCTCCGAATTCGACGCCGTGCTCTATTGCGGCGGCTCGGAAACCCCGCGCGACGCCGGCATTCCTGGTGTCGGTTTCGCCGGCGTCCACGATGCCATGCCGTACCTCGTGCAGCAGAACCGCCGCGTCGGCCGCGAGAATGTCGACAGCGTCGGCTGGCCGTCCGATCCGATCCTGGCCGGCGGCAAGCATGTCGTCGTCGTCGGCGGCGGCGACACGGCGTCCGACTGCGTCGGCACCGCCTTCCGCCAGGGCGCGGTCAAGGTCACCCAGCTCGATATCCGCCCGCAGCCGCCGGAGAAGGAAGACAAGCTCGCCGTCTGGCCGTTCTGGGCGACAAAGATGCGCACGTCCTCCTCGCAGGCCGAAGGCGCCGTTCGCGAGTTCCAGGTCGGCACGCTCGAATTCGTCGGCGACGAGGACGGCGTCCTGACAGGCGTAAAGTGCTGCCAGGTGGACGATCGCCGCAAGCCGATCGCCGGTACGGAATTCATCATCAAGGCCGATCTCGTCTTCATCGCCATCGGTTTCCGCGGCCCCTTCACCGACAGCGTGCTGGACGACCTCGGCGAGCGGCTGACGATCAACACCGACAAGCGCGGCTCCTCCAACGTCGTCGCCAACGACCGCGACTACAAGACCTCGGTCGACAAGCTCTGGACCGCGGGCGACGTCCGCCGCGGCCAGTCGCTGGTCGTCTGGGCGATCCGCGAAGGCCGCCAGGCCGCGCGCGCGATCGACGAGGCGCTGATGGGCTCGACGACGCTTCCGCGCTGAAGAGGCCCGTCGATCTCGCGAGACACGAAAGCCCCGCATGTCCGGCCGACATGCGGGGCTATTCGCATATTGCGTTTCGGCGCCGGTTCAACTGGCGAAGGCGATCAGATTGCCGTCCGGGTCGGCCACGATGATGGTGCTCGTGCCCCATTCCTCCGTGCGCAGGATCTGGTGGAACGTGGCGCCCGAGGCCTCGTATTCTGCTGCAAGTCCTGCCACGTCCTCGACGAGGATCGTCGCTGCGAGCGCGTCCTCCTCCCTTGCGCGGAAGTCGGCACTGAGCGGCAGCTCGTCTACCTGGCGCAGGTTCAGATGCACGCCGTCGCGATGGACCTGCGCATAGTAGGGCGGCTCGCCGTAGAGGAAGGCGACGGCGAAGCCGAGTTTGTCGCTGAAATAGTCGCAAGCCGCCTCGACATTGGTGACGAAGAGCTGCGGCTCAACGGCGAGGAAGGTCGAGCGGACTTTGGCCGCCGTGTCGTCTGTCATGGGGAATCCTGTCTTGCCGGTGCCGCATTGATCGCCGGGCGGAGCTTGTCCAGGCGGAAGTCGTCGACGCGGCCGGCGGGGGCTTCGGCGAAATCGCCTTTTTCGATCATCCGGTCCCGCGGGCTGCGGCCGCTGGCCTTGTCGGGCGCGGTGCCGCCCAGAAGGACCAGGCCGCCGTCGAGCGTGGGGTCGGTCAGGCTGATCGGCTGGGTCCGGAGGATATCGGCCGGATCGGCGGGGGCCATTACGAGGGTGTCGGAAACCGCCTCGCCGCCTGGCTGCTGGCCGTCCGTGGTCATGGCGTCGCCCAGCAGCCGGCGGATGTCCTTCTCGACGTAGAAGGCCAGCTTGCGCTTGCCCGCCTTGGTCATCGAGATCCCGTCGGAGCCGCGCAGGCGCACCTGCTGGCCGTTGATGTCGGAGCCGGTGACGACAAACTTGCCGCCCTCGTCGACGAAGCCGTCCCAGATGTCGATGAAGGTGCCGCCGGCCTTTTCCACCGCACTGCGATAGACGGTATTGAACGCGGACATGTCGGCGGTCATCGACGCCGTGGGGAAGGCAGGCATGCCGACCCACAGGAGCGGCACGTCCTTGGCGCGGATGTCGGTTGCGAGTTTTGCGACGCGGCGTGCATATTCCGCCGTCCAGGCCTCGCTGCGGAACTTCTCCTTGGCGCCGCCGATCGACATCATCTGGCGGTCGTTGGCGCCGAGGCTGAGGACGACGACCGCCGGCTTTATCTCGTCGATCAGCGCCGGGAGTTCCTGATCCCAGTTATAGTAGTCCTGGCGCACGAGGCCGGACGAGCCGTTTGTGCGCGCCTCGATCGCGACCCCCGGTATCTGCAGGAAGGCCTCGGTCAGGCCGTCGCCGATGCCGCTTGCGACGAAATCGCCGACGATGAGCACCCGGCGGGCGTCGGCAAGTTTATCGACCACGACGGGGGCTGCGGGAGCGGCGACCTGCGGCGCCTTCGTGCGGGCCTTGGGCTTCTGGCTCCTCGCCTGGGTGCGGCGGGGCTGCACCCGCTGCTGCGCGCGCGGCTGCGCTTCCGCCCGGGGCCGGCGCCGGAATCCGCCAAAGAGAAAATCAAGCACGGTGCGGCGCTGTACCCGCTCCTGCGCAACGGCGTCCGAATAGATCGCGGCCGGTGGCACGGCGATCACAAGGCAGGCCAGAAACACCAGCAGGCGGTGGAAGCGTACCATGCGCGGCGGGGTCCTCGTTGCTGTCTGAGCCGGGCAGCCGGCATCCCTTTCAGGCGATCATCGCAAATTGCGCGGGATCGGGAAAGCGTCAATGCCCATCAAGGTGCGGTTCATGCGTGCCGGGCTGACGAATACGGGCGCCGGATGGCGCCCGTCATGGGTCTGCGATGTGGCTGGCCCTACTTCCGCAGGGCCTGCAGCAGGCGGGTGCTCGGCTGGCCGTCCGCCGCCAGCCCGAGTCGGCTCTGGACGGCCTCGATGGCGGCCTTGGATCCGGAGCCGAGATTGCCGTCGACTTCCCCTTCGTAGTAGCCGAGTTCCTTCAGCCGTGTCTGCAGCTCGAACTTCTCGGAAATGTCGAGGGCGCCGTCCGGGCGCGGCCAGCGCTGCTTGACGCCGCCGTAGCCGGCGAGCTGGTCGGCCAGCATGCCGACGCCCATGGCATAGGAGTTCGAGGCATTGTAGCGCTTGATGACGAAGAAATTGCGCGTCATCAGGAATGCCGGGCCGTCCGCGCCGGCCGGCATCAGCAATTCGGCGCGCTCGCCGCCGTTTTTGAAGCCGCTGCCGGTCGGCCGCTTGAAGCCGAGTTTCTGCCACTGCGCCAGCGTCTTCGTCTGGCCTTCATAGGCGCTGCCGCCGCCAGGCGTCACCACCTCGTAACCCCAGGTCCTGCCCGGCTGCCAGCCGTTCTTGTGGAGCAGATTGGCGGCCGTTGCCAGCGCATCGGGAACCGAGTTCCAGATGTCGCGGTGGCCGTTGCCGTCCGCGTCGACAGCGTAGAGCAGGTAGCTCGACGGAATGAACTGGGTGTGGCCCATCGCGCCTGCCCAGGAGCCGGTCATCTCGGAGGCCGGGATGTCGCCGTTCTGGATGATCTTGAGGGCGGAGATTAGCTGGGTGCGGGCGAACTTGGCCCGTTTCGGGTCAGCATAGGCAAGGGTAGCGAGCGCGCGCGGCACGTAATGGAGGCGGTCCTCCTTCGACAGCACGGCGCCATAGTTCGATTCCATCGACCAGATGGCGAGCAGGATGTTGCGGTCGACGCCGTAGCGCTTCTCCACGGCGGCGAGGGTGCGGCCGTACTTGGCAGCCATTTCCTGGCCGATCTTGACGGTGTAGGGGTTCACGCGCGAATCGAGGTAGTCCCAGATCTTGTGCTTGAACTCCGGCTGGTAGCCGGCTTTTTCCAGGACGTCGGGATCGGGCGTCTTGACGCCCTTGAACGCCTGTTGGTAGGTCGATTTTGAGATGCCGCCCTTGGCTGCCGTCGCGTAGAAATTGGCGATCCACTTCTGGAAGCCCGCGTCGGCATGCGCGGCCGTGGCGGGAACCAGGAGAGCTGCGGAGACGACAATGGCGCGTGCGGAGCGAAGGAGCCTGGAGTTGCTAAGCTGATGCATCGGTCGTTGGTTTCCGTCTTTCGAAATTTCGACAGGGCGGAGCAGTAAGCTTCCGGTGGAAAGCTCAGCCTACAGACATGAAGTCAACAAATTCTTTACCATGGAATCCCCAGCGCGTCTCTCTTTGCAAAATGATAGCAAATTGAAGCTAATGCAGGACTGAACTAAGCCCTCGATGATCGAGGGGCCAATATGAGGTTGATGATGGCCGAAAAACGCAAGGTACGAAAAGCAGTGTTCCCGGTTGCGGGTCTGGGGACGCGATTCCTCCCCGCCACCAAGGCTGTTCCGAAGGAAATGCTGACCGTCGTCGACAAGCCGGTGATCCAGTATGTCGTCGACGAGGCGCTGGAGGCGGGCATCGAGCACCTGATCTTCGTCACCGGCCGCTCCAAGGCGGTCATCGAGGATTATTTCGACATCCAGGTCGAGTTGGAGCAGACGCTGCGCCAGCGCAACAAGGCCGCGGAACTGACGCTCCTGGAGAGCATCCTGCCGGTCGCGGGTTCGACCAGCTTCACCCGCCAGCAGGAGCCGCTGGGCCTTGGCCACGCCGTCTGGTGCGCGCGCGATCTCGTCGGCAACGAGCCCTTCGCGCTGCTTCTGCCGGACATGATCATGAAGGCGCCGAAGGGCTGCCTGTCGGGCATGGTCGAGCTCTATGACCACGATGGCGGCAACGTGATCGCCGTCGAGGAATGCGCGCCGGACCAGGCGCACAAATACGGCATCGTCGGCGTCGGCGAGAAGGTCGGCGACGGCCGCCGGATCACCGCGATGGTGGAAAAGCCGGCGCCGGGCACGGCCCCGTCGAACTTCTTCATCAACGGCCGCTACATCCTGCAGCCGGAGATCTTCTCGATTCTCGCCACCCAGGAGCGCGGTGCCGGCAACGAGATCCAGCTGACGGATGCGATGCTGAAGCTTTTGAAGGACCAGCCGTTCGCTGCCTACCACTTCGAGGGCGAGACCTACGACTGCGGCGCCAAGGACGGCTTCATCCTCGCCAACGTCGCCTTTGCGCTGGCGCGCGCCGACATCCGCCCCACGGTGGAAGGCCCGCTTGCATCCCTGCTCAAGGGATTGAAGTAGGTCGCTTCCCGTTCCGCGCCGGCTCCGGCGCGGAACCTCCGCCGGAGCCCGCATGCTCCGGGCCGGCGTCTCTTTTTCTGGAAAACCGAAGGCTCAACGGCGCAGGACAAGTCCCAGTCCGGCGCGCGTGACGCCGGTGTCCTCGGTGTTCTTCTGCGTCGTCAGTTCATAGGAGACGTCGCCGCTCAGCGCCACGTAGCGGTTGAAGTTCCAGGCGAGCCCGGTGCCGACGATGTAGACGTTCTGGTCGGACGCCGAGGCCGTCTGGAAATCGCGCCACTCGTAGGATCCGGTCAGCCGCGCCACGAGATTGCTGCGCACGTCCTGGGTGATCTCGCTGCTGGCGAGATAGGAGACGTAGCCGCTCTCACCGGGCGCAGTGGAGGGCTCGATCGAGGTTCTGAGCCCCAGGTTGACGTTCGTGCCGCGCTGGGGCGACCAGTCGACTGCGCCGTCAGCGGCAAAGGCGTTGATGGCCTTCAGGCGGTCGTCGTCGAAGGTCTGGCGATCAAAGCCGATGCCCAGTTCGCCGCGCAGTTTCTCGCCGAGATCGAGTTCCACGCCGGCGCGTCCGGCATAGAGGTCGCCGGAGCGCGCGTAGCCTGACGAATCGCGCTCCTCGTCGTAGCGGACGCGCCCGCCCGACGCTTCGACGAAGGGGATCAGCGCCGGCGAGATCTCATAACCGATCCTGGCGGTGAGGATGCCGGTGGTGGTGTTGCGATCCTTCTGCGACAGTTCGGAGCCATCCGACAGCTCCACGTCGCCATAGGTCTCGCGGTCGACCGTTCCGCCCAGCGTGCCGCGAATCAGGCCGAAGTCGCGCTGGATGCGGGCGCCGCCGCTGAACGTCTGGACCGCCGACTGCACCGCAGCGCCCGAGATGGCGTTCGGATCGGCCATGTCCTCCCGCTCCAGGCTGTAGCCGGCGGTGAGGTCGGCGGTCGTCTGGTCGGAGAGGTCGAGCCGCAGGTCGGCGCCGATATCGAGCTCGGGCTCGGTGTTGTCGCTGCTGGTGAAGTTGCGCTCGTATGTGCCCGCACCGTCGATCGTCAACTGGTGGCGCGACCAGTCGGAGACGAGCGATCCGCGCAGCGTGGTCGTGGAGAAGCTGCGCGTGTCGGTCTGGTCGCCGGTCTTGGTGCGTTCGTAGCCGATGCCCTGGGAGATCGAGGGCCGCAGCGTGAAGGTGCCGATGCCGATGCCCGGAGGGTCTTCGGAATAGGGGACGCCGCCGGCGCGAAAGCCTTCGACGGAGGCCGTCGGCAGGTTCTGCCGGCCGGCATCCGGCGCCGCCTCGACGGCTTTCGTCTCGATCGCGTCGGGTGCGGCTGGAGCGGTCGGGGCGGGCGCTGCGAACGAGGCGCCCTGGGGGGCGGCCGTGGCTGCGGCATCCAGCGCCTGGAGCGAGGCCGCGGTGCCTATGGGTTCGACGGTGCCGAGCGCGGACGGATCGGCTTCCTGCGCGTGCACCGGGGCGACGGCCAGCAGCGTGGCGACGACGAGCACGCCGGCAGCCTTGCGGTGCGGCGGAGCGATCTGTCGCACCGTGTCTGGTTTGTCGTGCCGGTATGCCATGGTGTTCGCAATGATTTCTGAAATTCCTAACCACAGGTAAAGCAACAGGGTTAACGTTCGGTTTCCGTGGCTTATACCAACCTGCGCTGATATTGACCGATTGCGCCGGAGCGATTTTGGCCTGCGGCCAGGAGAAAACCGCAGCCGGACCTGTCGGTCCGGCGAGGATTTTCGACGCCGTCCGCAGGCCAAAAGCGCCCGGCCCTCCGGGTGGGCCGTCTGTCGGCCACCGACAGCGTCGCAATCCTCGACCGATGCCCAGGCATCGCTCTGCGGTATGCTCCTCGCCGGATGACCGCAGGCGGTCCCACGCAATCGGTCAATATCAGTGCAGGTTGGTATTACGCTGTGTGACCGGGTCGGATGCGGCGCCTGATGGACATCGCGGGGCAAAAGCGCTAACAGGCTGGCATGATCAAAAGACAAGCTCTCGTGGAAAGCAGCGGTGCGATCGCCTCTGCGCTCCGTACCGTCGAAACCGAGCGTGCCGGCCTCGAAGCCCTGGCCGACGCGCTGAACGGCTCCCTCTACGCGGCCTTCTGCGAAGCGGTGCGCACGATCGGCGACATCCGGGGACGGGTCATCGTCACCGGCATCGGCAAGTCCGGCCATATCGGCAGCAAGATCGCCGCCTCGCTTGCCTCCACCGGCACCCCCGCCTTTTTCGTTCACCCGGTCGAGGCCAATCACGGCGACCTGGGGATGATCGGCCCGGACGACGTCATCCTCGCCATGTCCTGGAGCGGCGAGACCTCCGAGTTGCAGGGGATCGTCTCCTATTCCCGGCGTTTTTCGATCCCGCTGATCGCGATCACCTCCGGCGAACGCTCGGCGCTGGCGCGCGAGTCCGACATCGTGCTGCTACTGCCGAAGGCGCAGGAAGCCTGCCCGCACGGGCTGGCGCCGACCACTTCCACGCTGATGCAGCTTTCGCTCGGCGACGCGCTGGTCGTGGCCCTGCTCGAGGCGCGCGGCTTCACCGCCACCGATTTCAAGACCTTCCATCCCGGTGGCAAGCTGGGCGCGAGCCTGACCCATGTCGGCGATATCATGCATAGCGGCGAGAACATGCCGCTCGTGCCGCTCGGCACCTCGATGCCGGCCGCCGTCCTGCTTCTGTCGCAGAAGCACTACGGCTGTGTCGGGGTCGTCAGCGACGAAGGCAAGCTGGTCGGCATCGTCACCGACGGCGACATCGCCCGCAACCTGTCGCGCAACCTGGCCGCGCTCGACGTCGATGACATCATGACGCGCACGCCGAAGACCGTGCGCCCGACGACGCTCGCAACGGCGGCACTCGGGCTCCTGAACCAGCACAACATCTCGGCGCTGATCGTCACCGACGAGACCGTGCGGCCGGTCGGCATCGTGCATTTCCACGACCTCCTGCGCATCGGCGTCGCCTGAGGGCTGCAGCCGGCATGCGCTGACGATCATGGTCCCGCCGCCGGCACCGCCGCGGCGGAATTTTTCGTTTCTCGGGTCGACGGCTAAACCGGCTCCACCGTCAAGTCGCGGCCGGAGCTTGCCACGACGCGCACGCGCGTGCCGACCGGCAGGTCCGGCCCCTGCACGTTCCACATGGTGTCGTCCAGCCGGATGCGCCCGCGGCCCTCGGCGATCGGCTGCTCGAGCGTGGCGGTGCGGCCGATGAGGCTCTGGCCGCGCTGGTTCAGGAAGGGCTCGTCGGTGCGCTTCTCGTTGCGGGCGACGAGCCGGCGTCCCACCAATACGGCTGCGATGGAGAGGGCGGCGAAGACGAGCCACTGCACCTGCCAGACCCACCAGCCCGCCTCCCACAGGAGCAGCGACAGGGCGCCGGTGAGCACGGCGGCGACGCCGATCCAGACGAGGAACACGCCGGGCATCAGCACTTCCAGCGTCAGGAGCACGACGCCGAGCACCCACCAGGCCCAGGGGCCGAGTTCGGCTGCGATCTTGGCGATCATGGACTCAGCTTTCCCGCTGGGTGGTGTCGAAGGGGTTGCGGACGGCCGTGGCGGTCGCCGGCGTCGAGGCGCGCGGACGGGGCGGGGCCGGCTGCGGGCCATCGCCGAAGACCTCGCGCGCGATCGCGCCGATGCCGCCGAGCGAGCCGATCAGGGAAGAGGCTTCCATCGGCATCAGCACGATCTTGGAGTTCGGTGCCGCGCCGACCGTGGCCAGCGCCTCGGTGTATTTCTGCGCCACGAAGTAGTTGATCGCCTGCACGTTGCCGGCGGCGATCGCCTCCGACACCATCTTCGTCGCCTTGGCCTCGGCTTCGGCCAGGCGCTCGCGCGCCTCGGCATCGCGGAAGGCGGCTTCGCGCTGGCCCTCGGCCTGGAGGATCGCCGACTGCTTCGCGCCCTCGGCCCGCAGGATCTGGGCATTGCGCGCGCCTTCGGCTTCCAGCACCTGCGCCCGCTTCTCGCGCTCGGCCTTCATCTGCCGGGCCATGGCGTCGACGAGATCCTTCGGCGGCGCGATGTCCTTGATCTCGACACGGGTGATCTTCAAGCCCCAGGGGGTGGCGGCGTCATCGACCACGTGCAGGAGCCGCTCGTTGATCGCATCGCGGTTGGAGAGCAGTTCGTCGAGATCCATCGAGCCCATGACCGAGCGGATGTTGGTCATCGTCAGGTTCATGACCGCATTCTCGAGATTGGAGACCTGGTAGGCGGCCTGGGCTGCGTTCAACACCTGGAAGAAGGCGACGGCGTCGGCGGAGACGCTGGCATTGTCGCGGGTGATGACCTCCTGGGTCGGGATCTCCAGAACCTGCTCCATGACGTTCATCCGCGCACCGATCTTGTCGAAGAAGGGGATGATGAGGTTGAGGCCCGGCTGCAGGGTGCGGATATAACGGCCGAATCGTTCGACAGTGTACTGGTAGCCCTGCGGCACGGTCTTGATCCCGGCAAACAGCAGCCACAGGACCAGGATGACCAGTGCTACGACAAAAATATCCAAACCGTCCAAAGACATGCCCCGACCCCTCGGCTTGCGCACGGCGTTCCTCCAGGCAGGTGCCCGGCCAGGATTGTGCGCAGATTCAACGCGTTATCTGCGACACTCTACGCAATCTGCGCCCCAAGGCCAGCGCAATTTGGTGCGACCCTCCGCCGTTGTTCCGGCAAATCGGGGACGGCTTCGGGCGGTCAGATCCAGCCGCCGAGTTCGCGGCGGACGACCTTCTCCAGCACCGCCATGCCATCGGGGCTGTCGTTCAGGCAGGGGATATGGGCGAACTTCTCGCCGCCGTTGTGGTGGAAGCTCTCGGCCGCCTGGACGGCGATCTCCTCCAGCGTCTCGAGGCAGTCGGAGACGAAGCCGGGATTGAGGACGGCGATGCGCTTGACGCCCTCCTGCGCCAGCCTTTCCACCGTCTTGTCGGTATAGGGCTGCAGCCATTCCTCCGGGCCGAATCGCGACTGGAAGGTCACCTGCAGCTTTTCCTTCGACCAGCCGAGCCTGTCGCGCAGCAGGCGGGCGGTCTTCTGGCATTGACAGTAATAGGGATCGCCCTTGTCGAAATAGGATTTGGGAATGCCGTGGAACGAGGCGAGCACCACTTCCGGCTCCCAGTCCAGCGTGGAAAGACGCCCGGTGATGGAGTTGGCGAGCGCCTCGATATAGCTCGGGTCGTCGTGATAGGGCGGAACCGTGCGCAGCGCCGGCTGCCAGCGCATCTTCAGGAGCGCCTCGAAGGCCTTGTCGTTGACCGTCGCCGTGGTGGCGGCCGCGTATTGCGGGTAGAGGGGAAAGAGCAGGATGCGCTCGCAGCCCTGCTGCTGCAGATGCTCCAGCCGCGAGGCGATTGACGGCTGGCCGTAGCGCATCGCCCAGTCGACGACGGCGTCGGGATGGCCGGCAAGCGCTGCTGACATCAGTTCGGCCTGGTTGCGCGTGTAGGTGCGAAGGAAGCTCTCGTTCTTCTCCTTGTTCCAGATCAGCTCATAGGCCTTGCCCACCTTGCCCGGCCGGGTGTTGAGAACGATGCCGAACAGGATCGGGTACCAGGCGATCTTCGGCCATTCGATCACCCGCTTGTCGGTGAGGAACTCCTTCAGGTAGCGCCGCATCGAGGCATAGTCGGTGCCGTCCGGGGTGCCTAGATTGACGAGCAGGACGCCGACCCGGCCGTGCTGGACGGAAGGATGGTCGGCGGACTTCGTGGCGGCATCGTGCATTTTGGGTCCTGTGCATTCGGTCTGACGGCGGCGGTACCGGCCGGAACTCTTCTGTAATTGTTCTAAAAAGAAAAGCCGGCCCGGGAAAGCCCGAGCCGGCATGAAATGTGGAGACAAATTGTCCTTTTATTGGGCTGGGACCTCAAGCTCCGAACCGATTGTGAGCGCGCGCGGTTCCGGATTGCCGTTGGCTTCGGAAATCTTTCGCCACTGGAATCCGTCGCCATAGGCATCCTCGGCGAGATCCCACAGCGTGTCGCCGCGCACGATGACGTGCCTGGAGGCGGTGGACGGGGCGGGTGCTGCTGCCGGAGTAGCCGTCGTGGGCGCGGTCGCAGTGTCCGGCGCTGCGGGCGCAGTTGCAGGGGCAGCCACGGCCGTGCCGATGGTGGTGGCGATGCGGCCATCGGTGTAGGGCTTGTAGGGCCGGTGGGCGGCTAAGTAGTCGGCGAGCACCTCGTCGAGCGTCGGCCCGTAGTCGTAGGCGTTCGTCGCCGCCGTGGCGAAAATCTCATAGCCGTCGCCGCCGGCGCGCATGTAGTTGTTGGAGGCCAGCGTATAGACCTTGTCGGGGTCGAGCGGGACGAAGGCGTCGTCCTCCTGCATCTGCACGGCGACGACGCGGTGGCCTGCAGGCTTCGACGTGTCGAAGGTGAACTTCATGCCGGCGACCTGCGGGAAGCGGCCCGCTCCGTCCTCGATCTCGCTCAGTCCGTTCTCCAGCGCCACAACGATGTCGGAACCCTTCAGCCCGAAGGTCGAGACGGTGTTCTGGAAGGGCAGCACGGTGATGACCTCGCCCATGGAGACCGGGCCGGCGTTGATCGAGGCGCGCAGCCCGCCACCGTTGGTGATCACGGCGGTCACGCCTTGTCCTTTCGTCCGGTCGAGCAAGGCATCGGCGACGAGGTTGCCCATCTCGCACTCGCCGGCGCGGCAGCTTTCGCCCCTTCCGTCGATCGGGGCGGCGGTTTCGGCGACGATCTTCGACTTCATCTCCTCGAGCGGGCCTGCAAGCTCCTTGACCTTCGCTACGAAGCCGGCATCCGGCGTGAAGGATGAATCGAGCAGGATCGGCGCGCCGCTCGTCGACTTGACGTTGCCGGCGTCGTCGAAGACCACCTTCAGATCGCCGAGATACTTGGAATAGGCATAGGCCTGCACGATCGGGACGTCGATGCCGGCGGGATTCCTGACGAAGGTCGGGTAGGGGCCGGTGGCCTTCTCGTCGGTGTTAGACAGAAGCGTGTGGCTGTGACCGCCGACGATGACGTCGATGCCGTCCACGGCGCGGGCGATCTCCTGGTCGCGCCGGTAGCCGACGTGGGAGAGAAGCACGATCTTGTTGACGCCCTCGGCCTGTATCGTCGGGATGACGCCCTTCAGATAGGCGATCTCGTCGTCGAAGAAGACGCTCTTGCCGGGGGACGAGGTCTCGCCGGTATCGGTCGCGAGCACGGAGATGATCGCCACCCTCTGGCCGCCGATATCCTTGATCACATAGCCCGGAATGCGGTTGGCGATCGGCGTGTCGGCGCCGGCGACGGTGTTGCCGGAGATGATCGGGAATTTCGCCTTGTCGAGGAACTTCGCCAGTTCCTCCGGGCCGTTGTCGAATTCGTGATTGCCGACCGCCATGGCGTCGAAGCCGATGCCGTTCATGAAATCGGCCACGGCCCCGCTCTTGTAGGTCGTGTAGAACAGCGAACCCTGGAACTGGTCGCCGGCGTCGAGCACCAGCACGTTCGCGCCGGCATCGGTCAACGTCTTGCGGCGCGCGTCGATTGCGGCCTTCACGCGGGCGATGCCGCCGAAGCACTCGTTCTTGCCTTCCTCCTCGGCCGAGCAGGTGGAATCGTACTTGTTGATGGGCTCGATGCGCGAGTGCAGGTCGTTGATGTGGAGGATGTTCAGTTCGTAGTCGGCGAAAGCCGTGCCGCCGGACAGGGCCAGCAGGGACGTGGCCAAGAGGCCGATGCGAAGGCAATTCATGGGCAGGTTCTCCTGTTTCCCACGGGAAGGCCGCTTCTCAGGCAACAGCCGGGCAGCCGTGGTTCCCGAACGGAACCGATGGTTCCACCGCGCAGGCGCAACTTCAAGAGGAAAACGGAACGGGCCGGTGCTGCTTGTGGAAGAAGGTTAAGCGCCGCCGTGCCGCCTCAATCCTGCATGATCCGTGCGGTGCCGCTGACGCGGATCGAGCTGCCCGGTTTGCGGTGGAATGCCAGCATGGAGGCGCGAGCGCATGCCTTGGCCCTGGACGATCTCGATCGATCCTTGGTGCGGCCAGCCGAGATCGCGCAGGTATCCGGCAACGGCAGCGGCCCCCGTCACCGGATCCTCGTAGACGCCGCCGGATGCGAAGGGGTTGACGGCCTCAGCCTCAGCCCTGGCGGTTCAGCGTGAACTGCGCGCCGGAACCCGAGGTGCAGTTCAGCTGGCGCTGGGAGACGAGCGAGCAGTTGGCCTTGGAAGCCGACTTGGAAATGTTGGAGAAGAGGCTGATCTCGATCAGCCCGCCCGGCTGCTGGACATAGGTGCCGGTTGCCATCGTCGTGTTGGTGTCGGTCGTCCGCGTGGCGAACTGGCCGCCGTTGAACGTCGAGACCAGGCCGTTCGCATCCACCCAGGATCCGTCTACGCCCCGTGGTGCCTGGGCAGCGGGCGCATATGTGTTCGCGCGCTCCGAACTCTGGCAGGAAGCGAGTGTTGCGGCACCGGCCAGCAGGGAAACGAGGATCAAGGGTTTCATCAGGTACTCCGCAGACTTACCCAGCGTACGGGTTTTGAAAAAGTCGCCCGAACATGCCGTGATCGGACAGTGAAAGCAAGAGACGCCCCCGAAAGGGAGGTGTTATCCGCCGCAAAGGCAAACGCCCGCACGATGGCGGGCGTTCCCTGGTCTGAGGCGCGAATCTGCTTAAACCGCGCTTATCGGAAGAGGATGTTGCGGAACTGCCACGGGTCCTTGGTGTCGAGGTCTTCCGGAAACAGGCCCGGACGTCCGTCGAGCGGGGTCCAGTCGGTATAGTGGCCTTCGACCGGGCCGAGATAGGGGCGCTGGACCTCGAGGCAGCGGCGGTAGTCCATCTCGTCGGCCTCGACGATGCCGGCCTTGGGGTTCTCGAGCGCCCAGACCATGCCGGCGAGCACGGCGGAGGTTACCTGCATGCCGGTGGCATTCTGGTAGGGGGCGATCTTGCGGGTCTCTTTCAGCGACAGGCGCGAGCCGTACCAGTAGGCGTTCTTGTCGTGGCCGTAGAGCAGCACGCCGAGTTCGTCGACGCCGTCGACCAGTTCGTTCTCGTCGAGGACGTGGTGGACCGGCTGGGCGTTGCCGCCGTTGCCGAACATTTCATGAAGCGACAGCACCGCGTCGTTGGCCGGATGGTAGGCGTAGTGGCAGGTCGGGCGGTAGGTCACGTCGCCGTCCTTGTCGCGGACGGTGAAGAAGTCGGCGATCGAGATCGACTCGTTGTGGGTGACGAGGAAGCCATACTGCGGGCCGGGCGTCGGGCACCAGGTGCGCACGCGCGTATTGGCGCCGGGCTGTTCCAGGTAGATTGCCGCTTTGCAGCCCTTCTTGTGCTTCTTGGCGTTCTTCGGCATCCAGTTCTCGTGGGTGCCCCAGCCGAGCTCGGCCGGCTGCAGGCCTTCGGAGATGAAGCCTTCGACCGACCATGTGTTCCAGAAAGTGTCGAGCGGCTTCGGCAGCTTGGTGCGCTGGGTGTCGCGCTCGGCGATGTGGATGCCCTTCACGCCGACCTTCTTCATCAGCTTGGCCCAGCCCTCGCGGTCGTCCTGCCCGGGCACCTCGTGCTTGACGCCGAGGTCGTTTGCGAGATTGACCAGGCCCTCCTTGACGAACCACGAGACCATGCCCGGGTTGGCGCCACAGGTGGAAACGGCCGTCGTGCCGCCGGGGTTCTTTGCCTTCTCCTTGCGTAGGGTCTCGCGCAGCGCATAGTTGGTGCGCTCGGCATTCTTCATGTTCTTGTCGAAATAGAAGCCGAGCCAGGGCTCGATGACCGTGTCGATGTAGAGAGCGTCGTGCTTGCGGCAGAATTTGATCAGGTCAACGGAACCGGTGTCGACGGAGAGGTTGACGACGAAGGCCTGGCCGTCACCCTCCGTCAGAAGCGGCTTCAGCAGTTCCTTGTAATTGTCCTTGGTCACGAATTCGGTGACGTGGCGCACGCCATGGCGGGCGAAGATCTCGTCGTCGGCAGCATCCTTGCGCGGTTCGATGACGATCAGGCGGTTCTTGTCGTACTTGAAGTGACGCTCGATCAGCGGCAGGGTGCCGCGACCGATGGAACCGAAGCCGATCATGATGATCGGGCCCGTGATTTCGCCGTAAACCGGATAGCTCGTTTCTGCCATTCTCTCGTTCTCCTGACGGGACGCGTCCCGATCTCGCAAAAAGAGGGCCTCGGGGCCCTTTTTCAATCCGGAAACAGCCTAGAGCATAGAATTCCGTCACAATAAAGTGGGCAAAGCGGTTCGCGCCGGCATTGTCAGCCGGCTGTGTCAACCGGGGTCTGCGACCGCAGCAGCCGGGCGAGCGATGCGCGCTTGTCGACCAGGCCCTTGTAGGCGGCCTGCGGGTCGGTCAGTTCCTCGAGTTGGGCGGCAAAGGTCGAGGCGACTGCGGCGGCGTTCGGCAGGCTGCGGATGGCGGCCAGCGGGTCGTTATAGATGCGGATCGTGAAGAGAATGTCGCCCGAAAGCGGCAGGCGGCGGAGCGTCTGGCGCTCGACCCTCGCAAACGTCCGCTCCAGCGCAAGGTCGTGGCGGGACGGCAGCGCGCCATGCGCCTTCGAGGCCGGATAGTAGAGGTCGGCGTCGGGATTGATCGACCAGTTGAAGCGGAAGACGGGTCTTTCCACCGGCAGGTTGTCGAACATGCGGTTGATGAGGCCGGCGTTGCGCGTGCCGTCGCCGAAATCCGGGACGGGCGCATGGATATCCTCCATCCGCCGGCCGAACTTTTCCGGCAGCGACCAGGAGGAGGGGAAGGAGACGTAGCCCGCGACGAGGTGCCAGCCCGTCTCGCGCCTGCGCATGAGCACCAGATCGTCCTGGATCAGGGTGCCAGCGGTCAGCAGCGGCGGTGTTTCCGGATCGTCGAGCCGGACACGGCATGTAGCGGTTTCGTGCGCGACGGCGATCGCCTCGCCGTCGCGGCGATAACGCCCCGGATGATGCCGGGTGACGAAATCGGCGACCAGGGCAAGGACCTCGGCCTGGGCATCGCGCGTGCCGTCCTCTTCGACGAAGACCTGGTCGCGATGCTGCGCCAGCACGCGCTCCTTCTCGGCCAGATAGCGTTCGAGGTCGTCATCCGGCTCGATCCAGCGATCCGGGTCGAGCTGGCCGAGGCCGATCGTGAAAAGGCGGGCGGAACCGTCATAGGGCGTGTAGGCCGGGAGGGTCATCTGCGGCGCGTTCGTTTGCGGTGGCACCCATCCGATTGTGAAGGGGCACGGTATCGTGTTATTCTGTATACATCGTAGTCAAGGGTAGACGCCATGTCACAAAACGTCATTTCGCTGCGGGTCTCGGACGAGATGAAGGACCGCCTGGACCAGCTTGCCGCGGCCACGCGGCGGCCGCGATCCTTCCTGGCGCAGGAAGCGCTTGCCGAGTATCTCGACCGGCACGGCTGGCAGGTCGCGGCGATTGATGAAGCGGTCGAGGCCGCCGGGGACGGGCAGTTCGCCTCGCACGAGGCGGTGGCAGACTGGCTCTCCAGCTGGGGCACCGAGAACGAGAAACAGCCACCTGTCGCCGGG
Organism: Mycoplana azooxidifex; assembly: GCF_014196765.1. Lineage (GTDB taxonomy): Bacteria > Pseudomonadota > Alphaproteobacteria > Rhizobiales > Rhizobiaceae > Mycoplana > Mycoplana azooxidifex. Next base: position 101,810 of record NZ_JACIEE010000005.1, on the reverse strand, counting down.
CCGGCGAAGCGCGCGCGATGAAGGTCATATGGTCGCGCCTGGCCATTGCCGACCTCGTCGCCATCCGCGCCTATATCGCCGAGCATAATCCTGCCGCTGTCAACGGTGTCGCCCGACGCATCCTGCATGCCGCCGAGCTGCTGCAACAGCAACCCCATCTCGGCCTTCCCACGCATCGCACGGATGTCCGGCGCCTCATCGTCGCCGGGACCTTCTATTCCCTTCCCTACCGCGTGGAGGAAGGGGACATCGAAATCCTCGAAGTCTTCGACGGCAGGCAAAGGGCTCCGCGCGCGGATCTGGAATCGAATCCGGGCGATTGAATGCGCCAAGGTCGTCGTCCTTTTCCTCAAAGGCTCAGCCTTGCCGGGATCAACCCACGCAGGGAATTGCCGACGAACAGCCTGCCTGCGGCAAGGTCGTCCACGTGCAGCACTGTCTCCCGCGCCCGGCCGCTTTCGAACAGTTCCTCGCGCAGCACGCCGGCCAGCAGGCCGCAGGCGAGCGGCGGCGTCCTGAGGATGCCGCCGCCGTCGTCGAGGAAGACGGAGGTGATGGTGCCCTCGCAGACCTCGCCGCGTTCGTTGAGGAGAACAACCTCGTCCACCCCGCCTGCGGGGAACTCGGCGCGGGCGGCCTCGTAGGCTGCGCGACGGGACGTCTTGTGGCGGAGCAGCGGATCATCCGATCGGAGCGTCGTCGCGGCGATCCTGACGGTCCAGACGGTGCCGGCCGCAAGCGGCACGAAGGTTGCGGTCTTCACCTCGATCCGGCCGTTGCCGAATAGTTCGAGGCGGATGCGGAGGGGCGTAGGCTGGGTGGCAGAGGGGGTTGCGGCCGGCCCGAAAGCCGCATCCACCGCCTCCGTCAGCGCCGTCCGCGCGCCTTCCGCGCCCGGCAGCCCGAGGGCCGCGGCCGAGCGCGCCAGCCGTGCCAGATGCCGTTCCAGCCGGACGAAGCCGGCTTGCGGCTCCCAGCGCAGGGTCTCGATCAGCGAGAGATCCATTGGTCCCCCACCGCGTAGCGCGCCTTCAGCAGACATTCCTCGTACTCGGCCTCGGCGGTCGAATCGAAGACGATGCCGCCGCCGACATTGAAGACGGCCTCGCTGCCGGGAAAGAGGGAAATCGTGCGAATCGCCACGTTGAACTGCATGGTGCCGTCCGGGGCGATCATGCCGATCGCGCCGCAATAGGCATCGCGCGGGCCGACTTCCAGGTCGTGCAGGATCTCCATCGCCCGCATTTTAGGCGCGCCGGTGATGGAGCCGCAGGGGAAGAGGGCGGCGAAGATGTCGCGGATCGATGTACCGGGAACGAGCTGCGCGCGCACGTGGCTGACCATCTGGTGCAGGGTCGGATAGGTCTCGACTTCAAAGAGCTTCGGCACCTCCAGCGTGCCGACCTCGCTCACCCTCGAAATATCATTGCGGAGCAGATCGACGATCATGCGGTTTTCCGCCTGCGACTTGGGGTCGGCCAGCATGGCGGCAACGATCGCGTCGTCCTCAGCCGCGCTCGCCCCGCGTGGCGCGGTTCCCTTCATCGGATGCGTCTCGATCCAGCCGTCCGTACCCACGCGGAAGAACAGCTCCGGCGAGCGCGAGAGCAGAACCGGGCCGTCGAGCGAGACGAGCGCGCCGTATTTGACGGGCTGGCGCTCGATCAGCGACCAGAAGGCTGCCACCGGATCGCCGTTCCAGCGCGCGCGGATCGGCATGGTCAGGTTAGCCTGGTAGCAGTCGCCCTCGCGCAGATGCCGGTGGAGGCGATCGAAGCGGTTGCGGTAGGCCGCGAGATCCCAATCCGCCCTCGGTTCTGTGACGAAGGGCTCGTTTTCCGTGCGCTGCCGCGGTGTGGCGAGTGGATGATCCTCCGCCGGTGCGTCGAAGATGCCGAAGCTCAAGAGCGGCGTCTCGCGTCCCTCGATCGCGAAGGGGGCGAGCTTGTCCTCGAACAGGTGCCCGGCCTCGTAGCTCATGAAGCCGACGATCCACCGGCCTTCGTCGTGGGCGGCCTGCAGTGTTCGGAAGGCCGGCTCGAAATCGGCGCGCCGGCGCACCGTCACCATGCGCAAGGGATCGGCAAAGACCGTCGTCCTGTCCGCGCTGTCGTCGCGCAGGAGTACAAAGCGTTGGCGGTCGGTCATCTCGTCAGAACTCGACAATTCATCCCTCTTGCCGCGCCCGGCGCCCATAAGGAGCGTGGCGCGGCCGATCCATATCAGTCAGCCTTATCAAGCGCCTCCAGCTCGTCGATGAGTCCTTCGATCATCGACAGGCCCTTGCTCCAGAACGACGGGTCGGCGGCATTCAGGCCGAAGGGACGCAGCAGGTCGGAGTGATGGCGGGTGCCGCCGGCCTTGAGCATCTCGAAATACTTCTCCTGGAAGCCGCTCTCGGCCTGCTGGTAGACGGCATAGAGCGAATTCACCAGGCAGTCGCCGAAGGCGTAGGCGTAGACGTAGAACGGCGAATGGATGAAGTGGGGGATATAGGCCCAGTAGGTCTCGTAGCCCTCGGAGATCCGGATCGCCGGACCGAGGCTGTCGGCCTGGACGGACAGCCACAGCTCGCCGATATGCTCGGCGGTCAGTTCGCCCTCCTTGCGCGCGGCGTGGACCTTGCGCTCGAATTCGTAGAAGGCGATCTGGCGCACGACCGTGTTGATCATGTCCTCCACCTTCTGGGCGAGCATCGCCTTGCGCTCCCGCTTGTCCTTCGTCCGGTCGAGCAGCGAGCGGAAGGTCAGCATCTCGCCGAACACCGAGGCGGTCTCGGCGAGCGTCAGCGGCGTGGAGGCCATCAGCGCGCCCTGGCCGGCGGCGAGCACCTGGTGGACGCCGTGGCCGAGCTCGTGGGCCAGCGTCATCACGTCGCGCGGCTTGCCCATGTAGTTGACGAGCACATAAGGGTGTGCCGAGGGCACCGTCGGATGGGCGAAGGCGCCGGGTGCCTTGCCGGGGCGCACCGGCGCATCGATCCAGTTCTCGTCGAAGAAGCGGCCGGCGATGGCGGCCATCTCGGGTGCGAAGGCGCGATAGGCCGACAGCACGGTGTCCTTCGCATCGCCCCAGGGGATCAGCGTGTTGGGGGTCTCCGGCAGCGGCGCGTTGCGGTCCCAGAACTCCAGCTGTTCCATTCCGAGCCACTTCGCCTTCATCGCATAGTAACGGTGCGACAGCCGCGGATAGGCGTCGCGGACGGCGGCGGCAAGCGCATCGACAACCTCGCGCTCGACGCGGTTGGCCAGATGCCGGCTGTCGGCGATGTCATCGAAGCCGCGCCAGCGGTCGGAGATTTCCTTGTCCTTGGCCAGCGTGTTTGTGATCAGCGTGAAGGTACGGATGTTCTCCTCGAACGTCTCGGCAAGCGCCATCGCAGCCTTGCGGCGCGTCTCGCCATTGGCGTCCTGCATCAGGTTCAGCGCCACCTCGAGCGGCACCTCCTCGCCGTCGATCTCGTAGCGCAGCGAGGCCATGGTCTCGTCGAACAGGCGGTTCCAAGCGGCCGCGCCGGTGATGGATTTCTCCAGGAACAGTTGCTCCGTCCGGTCGTCCAACTGGTGCGGCTTTTCCTTGCGCAGGTCCTCGATCCACGGGCGGTAGTGGCCGGCGACTTCGTCCCTCTCCAGGCAGGCTTGAAGGCGCGCGTCGTCTATCCTGTTCAATTCCAAGGCGAAAAACAGAAGGTGCGCGGAGATGTCGGTGATCTTCGACTGGACGTCGCCATAGAGCTTGCCGTTGGCCGGATCGGTGGTGTCGGAGAAATAGGTCAACCCGGCGAAGGAGGAGATGCGGCCGAGCAGGTCGTCGAGCGCCTCGAACTCCTTCACCGCCTGGCCGATGCCGTGGGCGCCGATCGTGCCGGCCGCCTCGTCGAGCTTGCCTTTCCACCTGGCCTCGAAGGCGAGCGCGTCCGTCTCGCCGCGCTTCAGGTCGGCCGCAAACTCCGGCGCCTTGGGCGAGGCGTAGAGGTCGCCGAGGTTCCACCGCGGCAGGTCGCCGAGATCTCCGGAAAGGGCGCCGGCGGTGGCCGTCGCATGGTGGATGGCGGACGAGTTCTTCAGGTGGGACATCGGTTGGCCTCGTATCTGATGCGATTGGCGTTTGCTTGCGGCGTCGTTGGTTAAAATGCAAGCCTTTCTCAAAACGGCATGTTCAACCCTTCGTGCCAAGGTCCGGCGGTATTGTTGTGCCAACTCCGCGCATGATGTGTGGAGGGCAAGGAGATGTACCAATGACGGCCCACATTCTTGTCATCGACGATGATCCTGTCCAGCGCAGGCTTCTCAAGAACATGATCGAACGCAATGGCCATGTCGCGCACATGGCCGAAAACGGCCGCCAGGGCCTGGAAGTTCTCGACCGCAAGGGCGGTCTCATCAGCGTCATCCTCCTGGATCTCATGATGCCGGAGATGAACGGCAGCGCCTTCCTCGAGGCGCTCGCCGAGCGCGAAATCGGCATTCCCGTCGTCGTCCAGACCGGGCAGGGCGGGCTCGAGACCGTGGTGATGGCGATGCGCGCCGGCGCCTTCGACTTCGTCGTCAAGCCGGTGTCGCCCGAGCGGCTCGGCGTGGCGATCGACAATGCGCTGAAGCTCGAGCAGCGCGACTATCGCGGCCGCACCAGCCGCCGCGGCCGCAGCGAAGCGGTCCAGTTCGACGATATCGTTTCGGCGAGCCCGGAAATGCTGCGGGTGATCGAGCTGGCTCGCCGTGCCGCGCAGTCGAACATTCCCGTGGTGATCGAGGGCGAATCCGGCGTCGGCAAGGAGATGATCGCCCGCGCCATCCAGGCGGCAAGCGACCGGGCCAACAAGCCGTTCGTCACCGTCAATTGTGGCGCGATCCCGCACAACCTCGTCGAAAGCATCCTGTTCGGCCACGAGAAGGGCGCCTTCACCGGGGCGACCGAGCGGCATATCGGCAAGTTCGCCGAGGCCGACGGCGGCACGATCTTCCTCGACGAGATCGGCGACCTGCCGCTCGAGGTTCAGGTCAAGCTGTTGCGTGCGGTCCAGCAGGGCGAGATCGAGACGGTCGGCGCGCGCTCACCGCAGAAGGTCAACGTCCGGCTGATCTCGGCCACCAACAAGGACCTGATCACCGAGGTGAAGGAGGGGCGCTTCCGCGAGGACCTCTACTATCGTCTCAACGTCTTCCCGATCACGATCCCGGCGCTGCGCAGGCGCAAGGAGGACATCCCGGTGCTGGTGCGCTCGTTCGTCGAGCGCTTTGCCGGCGAGCAGAAGCTGTCGACGCCGCTGACGGTCTCCGCGGCCGCCCTGGCGCTGCTTACCGCCTTCGACTGGCCGGGCAATATCCGCCAGCTGGAGAACGCGATCTTCCGCGCCGTCGTGCTCGCTCAAGGCTCGGAACTGCACACCTCCGATTTCCCGCAGATCGCAACGCAGGTGCCGGGGCATGCGATTTCGGCCGAGGGCACCGTGTCTTGGGACGTCGCCAACGCCCCGCCGGCGCCGCGGATGGCGCCGTCCCGTCTGCCATCCGTCTATCCCGAGTTTCGCAGCGAAGAACAGGCCGAATCACGTACGCCGGCCGGGAACGAAAACGGCATACCGAGCCTCGACGGGGGCGGGCAGGTGCGTCGCCTGGCGGATGTAGAAGAGGAACTGATCCGGTTCGCCTTGAAGTTCTATCATGGCCAGATGAGCCAGGTTGCCCGCAAATTGGGCATCGGCAGGTCGACCTTGTATCGAAAATTGAAGGATTATGGCATTGATCCAGACAATCCATTAAGGGAAGTAGCCTGAATTCAGTTGATTTCTCAAACGCCTCGTGCTTTTCCGGTTGCCGTTCATGCCTTGTTAGTGGATCGTTCACTATAAGGGGACTGTATTGGCAACTGTGGCGGATTTGCCATGCTGTTACCGCAATTGGTCGTCATCTGATCTATCAGGGACGACCATTGTCCGCAGGACGGGGATAGAGTTGGCAAATTTTATCGGAACGATGACGCTCCGGGGAGCCAGCGCGCTAGCCATGTGCAAAGCGGCGCTCACGAAGACGCCGAAGGCTCTGACCATCGCTGCCATGGCCGTTTCGCTCGTCGTTCCGGCGCTGGTCCCATCGGCGACCGACGCCGCGTCCGGCACGCGCACGCTGAAAGTCTATTTCGTCCACACCAATGAAAAGGCGGAGATCACCTTCAAGCGCAACGGGCGCTATGACCAGAAGGGTCTCCAGCAGCTCAACCGTTTCCTGCGCGACTGGCGCCGCAACGAGCCAACCAAGATGGACCCGCGGCTCTTCGATCTCGTCTGGGAAGTCTACCAGAAGAGCGGGTCGCGCGGTTATATCCACGTCGTTTCCGCCTATCGCTCGCCCGCCACCAACTCGATGCTGCGTTCGCGCTCCAAGGGCGTGGCCAAGAAGAGCCAGCACATGCTCGGCAAGGCGATGGACTTCTACCTGCCCGACGTGAAGCTGAAGAAGCTGCGCGAGATCGGCATGAAGTTCCAGGTCGGCGGCGTCGGCTACTATCCCACGTCCGGTTCGCCCTTCGTCCACATGGACGTCGGCAGCGTGCGCGCCTGGCCGCGCATGAACCGGCAGGAACTCGTATCGCTCTTCCCCGACGGCAAGACGATGCACGTCCCCTCCGACGGCAGGCCGCTGCCCGGCTACCAGCAGGCGGTTGCCGACTACAAGCGCCGCGTCGGCGGCGATGCAGTCCAGGTCGCAGGCGGCGGATCGGCGGACGAGAAGTCCGCCAAGCGCAAGAATTTCTTCGCAGCCCTCTTCGGCGGCGGCGGGGATGAGGATGAAGAACCCACGGCAATCGCCAGCGCCGAGCCGCTGGAGGAAGCCAAGCCCGCCGCAAGGGCCAGCGCGTCGGCACCCGCAACCGCCGAAGCGCTGCCGGGCGTCGGCGGATCCGCGCCGGCAGAGGCAGTGCCTGCCGCCGCGCCGACCGTCACCGAAACCGAAATCGCCGAGCTGAACGCACCCATTCCGCTGGTTCGTCCGGCCTTCCGCGACAACGCCGTTCCCGCCGCCGTGCCTCCCGCGGCGCCGGCAGCCTCCGAATTGGCGCTGGTCTCGCCGGCGGCCAACACTGCGGCAGCAGCACTCGATGCCGCTTCGCCGGCGACGCCTGTGGCCGCATTGCCGCAGAGCGAATTCGCCGACCTCGGCGCCTACAAGGTTCCGGTCCCCGAACTGCTCGGTCCGCGCACGCTTCCGGGCGAAGCGGAGCAGGGCACGATGACTGCGGCCCTGATCCCCGTTCCGGGCTCGCGCCCGGGCGACGACGCGGCATGGCTCGCCGTGGCGGAAGCGGACGTCGGCGCCCCGACCCTGACCGCTGCCACGGATGTCGCGGCCTTCGCCGAGGCGAAGCCCGACGGCGGGATCTCGGCAGAAGCTGCGACGCGTGTCGCGCTTGCTGCGCCCAGCAACGAGATCGCGGGCGAGGAGCCGGTCGAGCTCGCCGCCTTCGTGCCACGCCCCTCGGGGGCTGCGCGTGAAGCGCTGACCGCCTTCGACGTTCCCATGAACGAGGTTCCCGCCAAGGGCGGCCGTCCGAAGAAGCAGGATGCCGAAGCGGCTGCGCGCGGGGCCATCCGCACCGAGCCGAAGCTGACCCAGAAGATCATCTCGCAATGGGCCCTGACGCAGGGCCGGGTCGCGACGCTGTCGAAGCCGGTGAAGGCACCGCGTTTCGTCAGCCGGTCGATGCGCGAAGCCCCGACGACCGTCTACAAGGCCGGCTTCCAGCCGGAGACGGCCGGGATGGACGCGGGCCGGTTCAGCGGCACGGCCGTCAATTTCATGGAAGTCCAGAAGTTCTCCGAAACCGACTGACCGTCGCGGTCGCGGACCCCGCCGAACCTGGTTCGGCGGGCTTTCTTGCGACCTTCCGGTCAGCCGATCATTCTTCCGGCGGCAGTTCGACCATGCCCAGCGCCTGCAGGTAGGTATCCAGGATCGCTTCCTGCTCCATGCGCTCGTCCTTGTCCTGCTTGCGGATCTGGATCACCTTGCGCAGGATCTTGGTGTCGAAGCCGACGCCCTTGGCCTCGCCGTAGACATCCTTGATGTCGTCGGCGATGGTCTTCTTTTCTTCTTCCAGGCGCTCGATCCGCTCGATGAAAGCACGAAGCTGGTCGCGGGCGACGCCGTGAGCATCGGACATGGTCTTCTCCTTGACTAGGGAAAATGAATGGACGTGATGGGGTGATCTGCCGCGAAGTTCCGGCGAGATCAAGGCCTATCCGCAAGGCCGCCGGATTTTTCGCAGCTTATACAAGATACCCACGCTATCCCCGTCCGGCATTCGCCAGGAGCCGCATGGGTCATTCGTGCGGGCGGTTGACCTCGAAGGCGGCCTGCTGCTCGGTGCTGGCCTCCTTCTGGTGCAGGTCGCGCCAGACGTCGTAGGGCATTCCGTAGACGATCTCGCGGGACGCCTCCTTGTCCATCGCCACGCCTGCGGCATTGGCCGCCTCGCGATACCAGTTCGACAGGCAGTTGCGGCAGAAGCCGGCAAGGTTCATCAGGTCGATGTTCTGCACGTCGGGGCGCTCGCGCAGGTGCGATACGAGCCGCCGGAAGGCGGCGGCCTCGAAGGCGATACGTTGTTCTTCGCTCAGTTCGTCCATGTCGTTCCTCCGATGGGCGGGCCATGCTGTCCATGCCGCCCGGCTTCGATCCTCGTCCATCCCGGTCAGTAGGGGCCGGTGCGGGAGGGGAATGTCAGATAGGTGTGAAGCGCTTCGTCGGCATTCAAGCGGGCGAGGACGGGGGCGAGGCGTTCCGCCCATCGCGCGATGCCGGCCTCGTCGCCGATCTCGTCCTGGCGGACCTCGATCAGGGCGTGCGGGATGCCCGCCTTCATGCAATGGCGGAACATGGTGTCGCCGCGCAAGGCGCCGTCATAGGGCTCGTTGCTTGCGGTCACGACGCCGGGAATCGCGGCCAGTTCTGCGAGCAGCGGGTCGACGGCGCGATGGTCGCTGTCCCACAGCACGGTGATATGCCAGGGGCGCGGCGTGCCTTTCCAGAAGGGCGTGAAGGAATGCAGCGAGACCACCAGCGGCGCCCGGCCGCTTGCCTCCGCCACCTTGCCGATCGTTTCCGACACGGCGCCATGGTAGGGCCGGTGGTAGGTCTCCAGCCGGTGGCGCCACTCGTCCGCGGTGATCGGATGGTTGCCGGGCACGATCGCGCCGTCGGAGATCCGCATGATCAGGGTCGGGTCGTCCTCGGCGCGGTTCGGATCGATCAGGAGGCGCGAGAAGCGGCTCATGACCGCCGGCACGTCCAGCCGCTCCGCCAGCGCCCGCGTCAGCCCCTCGATGCCGATGTCATAGGCGATGTGGCGTTCGAAGGCGGCCCCCGGCAGACCCAACCGGCCATAGGCCGCAGGCACGCGATTGGTGGCGTGGTCGGCAAGAAGGACGAGGCCGCGGCTCCTGTCGCCGTCGAGAATCTCGAATGGGCTGTCATCCGGTTGAGGCATTTTCATGCGATCTCTTCGTCATGGACGTCCGAGGCTTGATGACATGGGCGGTCGGCAATCGCAAGTCGCAGCTGCGCGGCGGATTCGGGGCGATTTCGGAGCGCGGGCAGGGGCTGGATCACAATATAATCGATTAGAGTTGCGTTGACATTCGACGCTTGCCGTCGCAAGAAAGCGCGTGACCAAATCAACGGAGTTCCCATTGGAAACCGTGCCAGATCATTCGCACTCACGCCCCCTCCGTTCGGCGTCCGGCCTTTCCTTCCTCGGACTGTTTGCCGCTGCCGCATTCTTCACCCTCGCAGCTCCCGGGGCTGCGCGTGCGGACTTCCGTGTCTGCAACGGAACGCAGAACCTGGTCGGCGTCGCGATCGGCTACCGCGCCACCGAAGGCTGGGTGACGGAAGGCTGGTGGCAGATCCCGGCGACGACCTGCGCCACGCTGATCGAGGGCGAGCTGCAGTCGCGCTACTACTATCTCTACGCCGAAGACGCCGCCCGCGGCGGCCGCTGGACCGGCGAAGTGAACATGTGCGTCGCCGAGAACGAGTTCAAGATCACCGGCGTCCAGGACTGCTTCGCCCGCGGATTCCAGAAGAACGGGTTCAAGGAATATGATACCGGGCGCCAGGGCAGCTGGATGGTCCAGCTCTCCGACACGCCTGGCCCCCAGGAAAGCCAGAATTGATGAAGCGGAACAGAAGAGTAAAGATCCTCGCCACGCTCGGACCGGCGTCGGCCGAAGAAGAGATGATCCAGAAGCTGCATGAGGCGGGGGCCGATCTTTTCCGCATCAACATGAGCCACGCCAGCCACGAGGTGATGCGCACGCTGATCAGCCGGATCCGCGCCGTCGAGGCGCGCTGCGGCCGGCCGATCGGCATACTGGCCGACCTGCAGGGCCCGAAGCTCCGCGTCGGCAAGTTCAAGGACGGCAAGGTCGATCTCGTTCCCGGCCAGACCTTCACGCTCGACAACCGTGACGAGCCGGGCGATGCCACGCGCGTCTTCCTGCCGCATCCCGAAATCCTCGAAGCGGTCAAGCCGGGCCATCGCCTGCTGATCGACGACGGCAAGCTGCACCTGCGCGCCGACCAGGCCGATGGCAAGAAGATCGTCTGTACGGTTATCGCCGGCACCAAGATTTCCGACCGCAAGGGCGTCAGCCTTCCCGACACCCTGCTCGGCGTCGGCGCCCTGACAGAGAAGGACCGCACCGACCTTGATGCGGTGCTGGCGACCGGCAGCGTCGACTGGGTCGCGCTGTCCTTCATCCAGCGCCCCGAAGACCTGGCGGAGGTCCGCAAGGTCTCGCGCGGCCGCGTCGGCCTGATGTCGAAGATCGAGAAGCCGCAGGCGATCGAGCGCATCGACGAGATCATCGAGCTGTCGGATGCGCTGATGGTCGCCCGCGGCGACCTCGGCGTCGAGATGCCGCTGGAGGCCGTTCCGGGCCTGCAGAAGCAGTTGATCCGTGCCTGCCGCCGCGCTGGCAAGCCGGTGGTCGTCGCCACCCAGATGCTGGAATCGATGATCTCGGCGCCGGTGCCGACCCGTGCGGAGGTTTCCGACGTCGCCACCGCCGTGTTCGAAGGCGCAGACGCGATCATGCTCTCGGCCGAGTCGGCCTCCGGCGACTATCCGATCGAAGCCGTCACCACGATGGCTTCGATCGCCAGCAAGGTCGAGCGCGACCCGCACTATCCGGGCATAATCTACGCCCAGCGCACGCCGCCGGAAGCAACCGGCGCGGATGCGATCTCGCTCGCCGCCCGCCAGATTGCCGAGACGCTGAACCTGTCGGCCATCGTGACCTACACCTCGTCGGGCACCACCGGCCTGCGGGCCGCCCGCGAGCGCCCGGAAGTGCCGATCCTGGCGCTGTCGCCGATCATCGAGACGGCACGCCGGCTCTCGGTCGTCTGGGGCCTGCACTGCGTCGTCACCGGCGATGCCGAGAACCTCGACGACATGGTCAATCGCGCCTGCCGCATCACCGTCAGTGAAGGCTTCGGCAAGCCGGGCGACCGCATCATCATCTCGGCCGGCGTGCCGCTGGGCACGCCCGGCGCGACCAACATGCTGCGCATCGCCTATATCGGCTCGGACGGCGCCAGCGGCCTGTAAACGCGGGCCCGGACTTCACCATTCCACCGTTGTCTCCACGTCATCCCCGGCCTTGTGCCGGGGATTTGCTATCGGGCGCGGCAGGGCAGGGCGGTCGCAACAATGGTCGGTCTGCAATCGGAAGCGTATTCAGATGATGGACTCAGGGCCGGGTATGATGGCGCTGAGAATGGCCGGCAGCGGGAGGCCGGCGAAAGTTCGCCACATCCACTGTCATCTACGGTCGTGAGGGGCTCAGGTCTGGCTGCCGGCAAGCTTGTCGGCGAGGTCGCCGAGTGACTTCTGGGCGCGGCGTTCGGCCGGGTAGATGTCGAGGAAGCGCTGCCAGGCTTCCATGGCGCGTTCGTCGCGGCCATAGCTCGTGAGGATCGCCGCCATGCCGGCGATGGCGCCGAAATGGCGCGGCTCGAGCGCCAGCACGCGATTGATGTCCGACATCGACTTTCTGTAGTTGCCGGCCTTGAAATGCAGCGTGGCGCGCTGGTTCCAGCCCTCGACATAGGTGGGGGCGAGCTGGATGACCTCGTCGAGGTAGTCGAAGGCGGCAGTGTCCTTGCCTTCCGCGATCGCCTTGTCGGACTGCAGCATCAGGAAGTTGACGGTGGCGCTGCCCGAATCGCGCCATGCAAGCCGAATGTTGTCGGAGATCGCCTTGGCCTTCTCCTGGTCGCCCTGATGCTTCAGTTCGTCGAAGAGGGCGTCGAGCCGCGCGGCCGGACTGGTCTCGGCCGGAACGCTCTCGGCAACGGCAGCCGTGTCGGAGGTCTGGGCCAGGGCGCCGGGGAAGGGCGCGGCGAGGACGAGGAGAGTGGCAAAAACAGATTTGAAGCGCATGCGGTTATGCTAAACCGCGTGCGCTTCAAAGCAAATCACTATCTTGCTACAGCAGGCAGAAAGCCTGTGCGCCGGTCTCAGCCCTGGCGGGCCTTGAAACGCGGATTCGACTTGTTGATGATGTAGATGCGGCCCTTGCGGCGAACCAGACGGTTTTCGCGGTGGCGCGTCTTGAGAGACTTGAGCGAATTCTTGATCTTCATGTTTCTGATCCGCGATGCTGGGGAGGAAGCTTATCCGCCCGAAATCTTGTCAATTAAAAACGCGCCGTTTCGGGCGCGCTCTCAGGTTGGCGCTCGTGTACCTGTTCGTCCGGGCCCTGTCAACCGCGGCCAGGGACTTTGAGGGGGTTTTGAGGCGGTTTTGAGGGTGTTTTGGCGCCCGGATGCCGGGATGTCCACCGGAGGCGGCGCTGTTCTTCACCGCAATTCGGTGACGTGGCCCATCTTGCGGCCGGGGCGCGATTCTTCCTTGCCGTAGAGATGGACGAGGACGTCCGGGGTGTTGAGCCAGGCGGGGACCGCCTCGATATCGTCGCCGATCAGGTTCTGCATCACGCAATCCGAATGCCGGCGCGGATCGCCGAGGCAGAGGCCTGCGACGGCGCGGATGTGCTGCTCGAACTGCGAGATGACGCAGGCCGCTTCCGTCCAGTGGCCGGAATTGTGCACGCGCGGCGCCATCTCGTTGGCGACGAGCTGGCCGTCGCCGAGCACGAAGAACTCCACCCCTATGACGCCGACATAGTCGAGCCGATCGAGGATGGCACGGGCCGCGCGCCGCGCCTGGTCGGCGGTCGATTCGTTGATTGCGGCCGGAACCGTCGATGTGTGGAGAATGCCGTTGCGATGGATATTCTCTGCCGGGTCGTAGCAGACGATGGTGCCGTCCTGTGCGCGCGCGGCGATAATGGAGATCTCCCGCTCGAAGGCGATCAGCCCTTCGAGGAGCTGCGGCACCGAGCCGAGCTCGGCGAAGGCGTCCTCGCGGCGTTCGGCGGGCGAGCGGAACATGCGCTGCCCCTTGCCGTCATAGCCGAGGCGGCGGGTCTTCAGGACGCCGATGCCGTCGAACGCATCGAGGGCGGCGTCGAGATCGGCCTGGCTGTCGATGGCCTCGAAGGGAGCGGTGGGGATGCCGCAGGCGTTGATGAAGCGCTTTTCCACCAACCGGTCCTGCGAGACTTCCAATGCTTTCGGCGGCGGAAACACCGGGACCGATTGCACCAAAAGCTCGGCTGCGGATACCGGAACGTTCTCGAACTCGTAGGTGACGACGTCGCAGCGCCGCGCGAGTTCGGCCAGCGCCTCGGGATCGTCATAGGCGGCGACGATCTGGGCGTTGGCAACCTGGTCTGCCGGGCACTCGGGCTGCGGTTCGAGGATGATCGTCCTGATGCCGAGGCGTGCCGCGGCCATGGCGAGCATGCGGCCGAGCTGGCCGCCGCCGATGATGCCGATGGTCTTGGCCGTCATAGCGGGCCATCCACCGGATAGTCGGCAACCGACGCGCTCTGGTTCTCGCGCCATTCGTCCAGGCGCAGCGCCAGTTCCGGATCGGAGAGCGCAAGGACGGCGGAGGCGAGCAGGGCGGCATTGACGGCGCCGGCCTTGCCGATCGCCAGCGTTCCGACCGGAATGCCGGCCGGCATCTGCACGATCGACAGCAGGCTGTCCTGGCCCGACAGCGCCTTCGACTGGACGGGAACGCCGAAGACCGGCAGCGAAGTCAGCGCTGCGATCATGCCGGGCAGATGGGCCGCGCCGCCGGCACCGGCGATGATGATCTTGAAGCCTTCCGTTCGCGCGGTCCTGGCAAACTCGTAGAGCCTTTCCGGCGTGCGGTGGGCGGAGACGATCCGCGCCTCGTAGTCGACCTCAAGCGCGTCGAGGGTATCGGCGGCGTTCTTCATCGTCTCCCAGTCGGACTGGCTGCCCATGACGATGGCGACGGGGGGCGTCTGAGGTGTCTTCAACGTGTTTTCCGTTTCAGGCGATGATGTCGGGAATGATCTGGTCCTCGATCTTGGAGATCCGGTCCTTGATCACGAGCTTCTTCTTCTTCATCCGCTGTACCCGGAGGGCGTCGCAGCCGACCTGGATCATGGCATTGATGGCAGCATCGTAGTCTTCGTGCTCCTGTCGCAGTCTGGCCATCGCCAACCGCAATTCCGCCTGGTCCTGATCTGGCATTCTCATTCCCCGTCCCTCACCTATGGCGGTCTGCGCCTGCCATTCGCATGCAGCAAGAAGGCTGCTCCTATCACAAAAGGCAACCTGTCGGGAAGTTATCCTCGGCCACGATTTCGCCTTCGACAAATGAAAAATAGCATGGCAGACTTTGTCTGTTGCAACCTTGCCTCCGGGCGCGCCATCGTCCGGCAGCGAACAAAAGGAAGGAACTGTCACATGTCGATTGAGGCTCATCTTGCCACGCTTGAAAAGAAGCACTTCGCCCTCGAGGAAGAGCTTCACGAAGCAATGACGCGTCCGTCATACGAGGACGAGGCCATTGCCGACATCAAGCGGCGGAAGTTGCGCATCAAGGACGAGATCGAAAAGATTCGCTCGTCCGTGAACTGATCGAAACGATAGGTTCCGAGGAGGAACGAAGAAGGGGGCCGCCCCGTCATCGCAATCGATGGCAGAAACGGGCCGAAAGGCTTAATTCCATTCAGTAACTACGATGTCCCGGTTGTCCCATGCAGCCGGGACTTTTCTTTCTCCGGCACTCAGTTCCAGAACTGGTCGAGCCAGAAGTTCAGGCGATTGAAGCCGGCCGAATTGATCGCGTAGATGCGGCGGGTGCCCTGGGCGGTGACGCTGACGAGGTTGCAGTCGAGCAGGGCCTTGAGGTGTTGGGAGACGGCCGGGCGGCTGATCGGCAGGCCCTGCGACAGCTCGTTGACCGTCTTCGGCGCGCGCCGCAACTCCTCCAGCAGGAACCGGCGGTTCGGATCGGCTATAGCGGCGAAGGGGTCCGGCGTCACCATGCGGAAAAGTTATGGCATCGCAGCGCAAACGGTCAAGTGATTTGTGCAGTGCCGCATCGCCGGCGGCCCGGAAAACCGGGGCCTTGGCACTCAGGAGAGCGCGGCGATGCCGTCGGTGACGAGCTTCAGTCCCGCTGCCAGCGCCATGCCGTACATGAAGGGATAGAAGATGTCCGGCTTCATGCGCTTGACGAGGTAGCCGCCGAGCGCGGTCATCGCCATGGCGAGCGGCATCAGCGTCGCCGAAATCGTCAGGTTCGTCGTGTCGAGCTGGCCGAGCGCGAAATAGGGGATGAGCTTCAGCGCGTTCATGGTGGCGAAGAAGCGGACGGCGGCTCCAGTATAGTCGCGCGGGGAGAGCTTCAGCGGCAGCGCGTAAACCTGGAAGGGCGCACCGCCGGCATGGGCGACGAAGCTGCCATAGCCCGAAAGGGTGCCGAAGAAGGCGGCGGGGCCGATGCGCTGCGGTTTTGCCGCAATCACGATGCCCTTGCGGATGCGCCACTGGTTGTAGAAGTAGCGGGCGGCGAAGAAGACGGTGATCAGGCCGATGATCAACCGCAGCGCGTCGCGCGGGACATAGGCCGAGGTCGCCCAGCCGAGCGCGATGCCGAAGATGCCGCCGGGCAGGAGAAAGATCAGCGTGCGGCGGTCGTTGTGATGACGCCAGATGTAGAGCGAGACGATGTCGCTGACGATCAGGATCGGCAGCAGGATGGCTGCGGCTTGCACCGGCGAAACCACCATGGCAAGGATGGGCACGCCCATCAGCGCCAGGGCCTCGCCCATGCCGCCCTTGGTCAGGCCGACGAGCATGACGGCGGGGATGGCGGCGAGGTATATGCTGGGGTCGATGGACATGCGGGGCGATTGATCCTTTGGTGCAAGCGGTCTATCGGCTTTGCAACAATATTGCGAGAGGGGCAGACGGCCCGCTCCCGAATGCGGAAGAAATGGAAGTCCGATGACTGCAATCGAAGATCGCTGCCGCCTCGTCCTGGTCGTGCCGGAGGGCGATGACGTCTCCGCACGAAAGACGATGCTCGAGGATGCGCTGCGCGGCGGCGACGTCGCATCGGTGATCGTGCCGCAATACGGGCTCGACGACGGCGAGTTCCAGAAGCATGCGGAAGCCCTGGTGCCGGTGATCCAGGATGCCGGCGCGGCTGCGCTGGTTGCCGGTGACACGCGGGTGGCCGGCCGCTCCAGGGCCGACGGCATTCACGTCACGGGCGGGGCGGAAGTGCTCGCCGAGGCTATGGAGAAGCATTCCCCGAAGCTGATCGTCGGCGGCGGCAATGCCAAGGACCGGCACCAGGCGCTGGAGATCGGCGACGTCGGACCGGACTACATTCTCTTTGGAAAGATCGGTGGCGACATCAAGCCGGAGGCGCATCCGAAGAACCTCGCGCTTGCCGAATGGTGGGCCTCGATGGTCGAAGTCCCCTGCATCGTGATGGGTGGCACCGACCCTGAGTCGGTGCTCGCAGTCGCCGAGACGGGCGCCGAGTTCGTGGCGCTCTGCCAGGCCGTCTTTGCCGAGCCGGCCAATGCCGCGCAGGTGGTCGCGTCGGTCAATGCGCTTCTTGACGAAAAAGCGCCACGGTTCGAGGATTAAAGCCGTGCGGATGAAGAGGGCTTTCGATCACCGGCCATTGCGGCTGACAACGCTATTTTGTTGCGCGCTCGTCGCGGCGGCGCCGGCATTCGGTCAGGATTCTCCCGGTCCGGAGACGGCGCCCAAGGTCGAAGGCGGAAATGTTACGGCACCGGCAACCACGCCCGACGCGGCTCCGGCAGCTAGCGCGGGGCCGACTGTAACGCTTCCCGGCCTACCGGGCGCGCCTGCCGGCACTGCTGCCGGCGCGGCCGATTTTCCCGGCGCTGCGGACGAGGACGGCGAAGGCAATGCCTCGGCGCTCGACGGGCCGGCTCCGGACGAACGCAGTTCGCGCCTGCTGGATCCAGCAAACGACGGCGCGGTCGGCAGGCTTTCACCGAACGGTGATGCGGCTGCCCAGCCCGCGCCTTCTGCCGGCCTCGGCGTGCTCGATCGCATGGGCGCGCCGCTGCCCGACCTGCCGGCGGAAAAGGCCTTCACCGGCAAGGTGGACGAGGCCTATGGCGCATACCAGCGTGGCTTCTACCTGACGGCGATGGACAGCGCTCTGCCGCGGGCCCAGAACGGCGACCCTGCCGCCCAGACGCTGGTGGCCGAACTGTTCGAACAGGGGCTTGCGGTCAAGCGCGACCGCAGCCAGGCCGCCTTCTGGTACAAGCAGGCCGCCGAGGGCGGCGACCCGGCCGGCATGTTCAAGTATGCGTTGCTCCTGATGGACGGGCGCCAGGTCGAGCGGGACCGCAAGAAGGCCGACGAGTTCATGAAGAAGGCCGCGGATGCCGGCAATCCTTCCGCGCAGTTCAACTACGGCCAGATGCTCGTGGCCGATGGTGCAGGTGATACGGGGCTGCGCGCGGCGCTGCCCTACTACGAGAAATCGGCCGAACAGGGCATCGCCGACGCGCAGTATGCCCTGTCCCAGCTCTATACCAACCTGGCCGACCTGCCGCCCGAGAAGACGAGCCGCGCCCGCGAATGGCTGGTGCGCGCCGCCCGCGCCGGCTTCGACACCGCGCAACTCGATCTCGGCATCTGGCTCGTCAACGGCGTGGCGGGCGAGCGGGACTACGAGGCCGGGTTCAAGTGGCTGAAGCGGGCGGCCGACGGCGGTAACGTCGTGGCGCAGAACCGTCTCGCCTATCTCTACATCAACGCGCTCGGAACGAAGCCGGACCCGATCGAGGCCGGCAAGTGGTTCGTGCTGTCGCGGCGCGCCGGCCTGAACGATGCGGGGCTCGAGGACTTCTACCTGGGCCTGACCGACGAACAGCAGAAGGCCGCGATCTCGGCTGCAAACAAGTTCCGGGTGCGATAGCGGGCCCATGTGCTCGAGCCCTGCGCCGGGCGAATGGCTGCGTTCCGTGCCGAAGGCTTGAACTTTGAAGGGATTTGTGGTCTTGAGGCCGCAAGACGGGTTCGCGATCGCTCCGATCGCGCGGAACCGCAAAGATCTCTACGGAAATTCTCATGAAAATCAACGGCAGTGAAATCAAGCCGGGCAATCTCATCGAGCACAACGGCGGCCTTTGGGCGGCGGTGAAGTGCAATGCGGTGAAGCCGGGCAAGGGCGGCGCCTTCAACCAGGTCGAGCTGAAGAACCTGATGGACGGCACCAAGCTCAACGAGCGCTTCCGCTCGTCGGAGACGGTCGAGCGCGTCGAGCTCGAGAAGAAGGACTTTCAGTTCCTGTTCGAGCAGGGCGAGGGCCTCGTTTTCATGGATGTCGACAGCTACGACCAGCTCGAACTGCAGAAGGAATTCGTCGGCGACCGTGCCGCGTTCCTGCAGGACGGCATGATGGTGACGGTCCAGCTCTACGACGACAAGCCGATCGGCGTTTCGCTGCCCGACCAGGTCGTCCTTGCTATTGCCGAGGCGGATCCGGTGATCAAGGGGCAGACGGCGGCTTCTTCCTACAAGCCGGCGATCCTGGAGAACGGCGTGCGCGTGCTCGTGCCGCCGTTCATCGAGGCCGGCGAGCGCATTCTCGTCGACACCAACGAAATCACCTATCTTCGCCGCGCCGACTGATAGGATATATCCGCCGGCTTCGATGATGGGCAGCACGACCGTGTTCGCCCGCCGGACAACTGACAAGGACAGGCCCCGATGGCTCGCTCAGCTCTTCTCAACGTGATGGTCCAGGCCGCCTTCAAGGCCGGCAAGTCGCTCTCGCGCGATTTCGGCGAGGTGCAGAACCTCCAGGTCTCGCTCAAGGGGCCTGGTGACTACGTCTCGCAGGCCGACCGCAAGGCCGAGAAGCTGATCCGCGAGGAACTGCTCAAGGCGCGCCCGACCTATGGTTTCCTCGGCGAGGAATCCGAGGAGATCAAGGGCACCGACGGCGCGCACCGCTGGATCGTCGATCCGCTCGACGGCACGACCAACTTCCTGCACGGCATTCCCTGCTTCGCCTCCTCGATCGCGCTCGAGCGCAACGGCGAGATCGTTGCCGCCGTCGTGCTCAATCCGGCGACGGACGAGCTCTACACGGCTGAG
The DNA here is from genome assembly GCF_014196765.1 of Mycoplana azooxidifex. GTDB lineage: Bacteria > Pseudomonadota > Alphaproteobacteria > Rhizobiales > Rhizobiaceae > Mycoplana > Mycoplana azooxidifex. The sequence continues at coordinate 82,251 of NZ_JACIEE010000005.1, read as the reverse complement.
AAGGGCGGCGGAGCGTTCCTGAACGATCGCCGACTGCGCGTGGCCGCCCGCAAGGAGCTGTCCGACAGCGTCGTCAGCTGCGGCGTGCCGCACCTCGGCCGAGGCAACCACGGCAAGTTCCTGGTGGAACTGCGCCATGTCATGGGCGAAGTCGCCGGCGTCCGCCGGACGGGGGCCGCCTCGCTCGATCTCGGCTACGTCGCCGCCGGCCGCTTCGACGGCATGTGGGAGCGCGACCTTTCGGCCTGGGACATCGCGGCGGGCATTCTTTTGATCCGCGAGGCCGGCGGTTTCGTCACCGACCTCGAGGGCGGTAATGCCATGCTGGAGACGGGAACGTTGGTGGCCGGCAACGAATACATCCGCAAGGCGCTGTCAGACGTCGTCCACCGTCCGGTCCCCACGCGCTGAGGCTGCCGGACCTTCTCCCGACGGCCGGCCAGCGGTGCCCGGATTGCCGCAAGTCAATGGACGTACACCAAAATTCGGCCCTTCAATTCGGCGCAATCTTCCTCTAGGCTCCGCCTTTAGTTGAGAGCAGGAGACGCGGAGACCATGGCAAAGCTGGCGCTGTCGGGGTGGGAGGAGCCGGCCGAGGGCGGGGAGGATTTTCCCCACAAGCTATCGAGTCCGATGCCGTTCTTCTGGACGATGGTGATCTTCCTGATCATCGTCGGATTCGTGGGCGCCATCTTGTTTCGCCAGGCGCATGCGGCCTTCACCAGCAATCCCGGCCTCAACGGCCTGATCATCGGCGTGCTTGTGATCGGCATCCTCCTTGTGTTCAGCCATGTGCTGTCGCTGCGGCCCGAGGTGCGGTGGTTCAATTCCTTCCGGGCCGCCGGCAGCGCGGAGAAGGTCGGGCGGAACCCGGTGCTGCTGGCGCCGATGCGGGCGCTGATCGGCAAGCATCATTCGATCGCCATCTCGACCGCGGCTCTTCGCTCCATCCTCGATTCGATCGCGACCCGGCTCGACGAATCGCGCGACACCTCGCGCTACCTGATCGGCCTTCTCGTCTTTCTCGGGCTGCTCGGAACCTTCTGGGGCCTGCTTGGCACGATCGGTTCGATCAACACGGTGATCCAGTCGCTCGATGCCGGCGCGGGAACGGCAAACGACGTCCTGTCCGCCTTGAAGGAGGGCCTGTCCGCGCCGCTTTCGGGCATGGGTACGGCGTTCTCGACCTCGCTGTTCGGCCTCTCCGGCTCGCTCATCCTCGGCTTTCTCGACCTGCAGGCGGGCCGGGCGCAGAACCGCTTCTACATGGAGCTGGAAAACTGGCTCTCGTCGGTGACCGATGTCTCCTCCGACGTTTCGCCGGCGCTTGCCGCAAACAGCGGAGAGACCGCCGACGTCAAGGCGCTGGCCGAGCAGATCCTGAAGCTTTCGCAGGAGGGCGGACACAGCCGCTCGACCGCCGCCATGGCGAGCCTTGCCGAAGGCATCCAAGGGCTCGTGAAGAACATGCGCAACGAGCAGCAGATGCTGCGCGACTGGATCGAGGCGCAGCAGGAAGAGGCAAAGGCGCTGCGGCGCACGCTCGACCGGCTGGCCGCGCGTTCAGGCGACCTCAACGGCGAGCGCAGTTCGGAGCGCAGCCGCGAACGGCTTCGCGATCCCGCAGGGGGCGAATAGCCCATGGCGCTTGCCCGCACCCGCCGTTCGCAACGCGCGGTCGATTACTGGCCGGGCTTCGTCGATGCGCTGTCGACGCTGCTTTTGGCGATCATGTTCCTGCTCTGCGTGTTCGTGCTTGCCCAGTTCTTCCTGAGCCGCGAGATCAGCGGCAAGGACGAGGTGCTCGACCGGCTGACAAGCCAGGTGAACGAACTGACCCAGCTTCTGGCGCTAGAGAAGAGCGGCAAGCAGGACCTGGAGGATTCGCTCGTCAACCTGCAGGCTTCGCTGGCCGAATCGGAAGGCGAGCGCTCGCGCCTGCAGCAGGTCCTCAATCAGGGTGCCGGCGCATCCGACGCCGCCAATGCGAAAGTTTCCGAGCTGAACGAGACGATCGACAGCGAGCGGCAGGTGTCTGCGCGCGCGATGAGCCAGATCGAACTGCTCAACCAGCAGATCGCGGCCTTGCGCAGCCAGATCGCAGCGGTCGAGGGCGCACTCCAGGCATCCGAGGCGAAGGATGCGTCCTCGCAGACCAAGATCGCCGATCTCGGCCGCCGGCTCAACGTCGCGCTCGCCCAGCGGGTCCAGGAGTTGAACCGGTATCGCTCCGACTTCTTCGGCCGCCTGCGCGAGATCCTGTCCGACCGGGAGAACATCCGGATCGTCGGCGACCGCTTCGTGTTCCAGTCGGAAGTGCTGTTTCCGTCCGGCGGCAGCAACCTGAACCCGGAAGGGCAGGTCGAAATGCAAAAGCTCGCCACGGCGCTCCTCGACCTCGCCAAGGAGATCCCGGCCGAGATCAACTGGGTGCTGCGCGTCGACGGGCATACCGACAATGTCCCGCTTTCGGGCACGGGGCGCTACGTCGACAACTGGGAGCTTTCCTCGGCGCGCGCGACCTCGGTTGTGAAGTTCCTGATCGCCAACGGCGTTCCGGCAGACCGCCTGGTCGCCGCCGGCTTCGGCGAATTCCAGCCGCTGGCGCCGGGTGAAAGCCCGGAGGCGCGCGCCACCAATCGCCGCATCGAACTGAAGCTGACGGAGAAGTAGGCGGGCCTCTCGGCAGGAGAGAGCCGATCTTGCAACTTCGCGCCCGGCGTCCCCCCTCATCGCCTCGCTATGCTCCGGCACTTCTCCCCGGTGGGGGAGAAGAGGCAAGACGCACCGGCATCGTGCGACGGATCCGTTGTTCGCAGCAGATCCAGCGTGAACCTTTGGGCTGGCCGGCAAACGAGCCCTCCCTCTTCTCCCCTCCGGGGAGAAGGTGGCCCGAAGGGCCGGATGAGGGGGCTGCGGCGGCCGCGACGCAAACCGCATCTTCGCTATTCATTCCCCAGCCCTCCCGCCACTGCCATTTCCGCATTGCCCTTACGCTGACGTGCGCGTAACTTCCCGCCGGGGACAGCTTGGGAGGGCATTCATGGATTGCGATGTGCTGGTGATCGGCGCGGGGCTTGCGGGTCTCGTCGCGGCGACGGAGGCTGTCGACCGCGGGCTGCGGGTCACCGTGCTCGACCAGGAGGGGGAGCAGAACCTCGGCGGCCAAGCGTTCTGGTCGTTGGGCGGTCTCTTCTTCGTCGACAGCCCCGAGCAGCGCCGCATGCGCATCCGCGACAGCCGCGATCTCGCATGGCAGGATTGGCTGGGCTCGGCCCAGTTCGATCGTCCGGAGGATCATTGGCCGCGGCTGTGGGCGGACGCCTATCTCGATTTCGCCGCGGGCGAGAAGCGTGCCTGGCTGCATGCGCAGGGCATGCGCTGGTTCCCGGTCGTCGGCTGGGCCGAGCGCGGAGGCAGCCTTGCGTCGGGCCACGGCAATTCCGTGCCGCGCTTCCACGTGACCTGGGGGACGGGGCCGGGCGTGCTGGCGCCGTTCGTGCGGCGCGCGCGGGAGGCGGAGGTCAAGGGGCGGCTGTCGTTCTGCTTCCGCCATCAGGTCGACCGGCTGATCGTCACCAACGGCGCCGTCCGCGGGGCGGAAGGCTCGGTGCTCAAGGACGACGGGGCCGGGCGAGGAAGGACGAGCTCGCGCGAGGCGGTCGGGGCGTTCTCGATCTCGGCGGACGCGGTCGTCGTCGCCTCCGGCGGCATCGGCGGCAACCACGAACTGGTGCGCCGGAACTGGCCGACCGGTCGCCTCGGCCCGCCGCCAACATCCATGGTCAGCGGCGTGCCGCATCATGTCGACGGCCGGATGCTGGCGATCTCGCAGGAGGCCGGCGGCTCCGTCATCAATGGCGACCGGATGTGGCACTATACCGAGGGGCTGCGCAACTGGGATCCGATCTGGCCGAACCACGGGATCCGCATCCTGCCCGGGCCGTCGTCCCTCTGGTTCGACGCGGACGGCAACCGTTTTTCCGCACCCGCCATGCCGGGCTACGATACGCTAGGGACGCTGAAGGCAATCAAGGCTTCGGGCCACGACTACAGCTGGTTCATCCTGACCAAGGCGATCATCAAGAAGGAGTTCGCGCTCTCCGGGTCGGAGCAGAACCCGGACCTGACCGGCAAGGATATCCGCCTGCTGCTGAAGCGGCTGGGTCGGAACCCGCCGGGCCCGGTGCAGGCCTTCATGGACAAGGGCGAGGATTTCATCGTCCGTGACAACCTGGAAGACCTTGTCGAGGGGATGAACAGGCTCGCCGGTGCGGCGCGGCTCGATCCCGCCCAAATCCGCGCGCAGGTCGAGGCGCGCGACCGCGAGGTGGCCAACGCATTTTCCAAGGACGCGCAGGTGACGGCGATCCGCGGCGCGCGCGGCTATCTGGGCGATCGGCTGATGCGCACGGCGCGGCCGCACCGCATCCTTGATCCGAAAGCCGGGCCGCTGATTGCGGTGCGCCTCCACTTGCTGACGCGCAAGACGCTCGGCGGGCTGCAGACCGATCTGTCGAGCCGGGTGCTGGAATTGTCGGGCGCGCCCGTTCCGGGCCTCTATGCGGCCGGCGAGGTGGCGGGCTTCGGCGGTGGTGGGGTGCACGGCTACAATGCGCTGGAGGGGACGTTCCTCGGCGGCTGCATCTTTTCCGGACGCGTCGCGGGGCGCAGCGTCTGCGCTTAGCCGCCCTAAGGGAAGCGCAGGCGGCCGCTTTCCCGGTCAGAGTGCCGCTGCTGCGCGTTCTTCCGTTGCATGGTCGAACTGCAGCCTGGCCAGCTTGGCATAGAGGCCGCCCTGGCGGACGAGCGACTGGTGCGTGCCTTCCTCGACGATGCGGCCGTGTTCCATGACGAGGATCCGGTCCGCCTTCAGCACGGTTGCGAGCCTGTGGGCGATGACGATCGTCGTGCGCTGCCCGATCAGTTCCTCCAGCGCCTTCTGCACCAGCGTCTCGCTTTCGGCGTCGAGAGCGGAGGTCGCCTCGTCGAGCAGGAGCAGCGGGGCGTCCTTCAGGATCGCCCGCGCAATTGCGATGCGCTGCCGCTGGCCGCCGGAAAGGGTGATGCCGCGCTCGCCGACCATGGTGTCGAAGCCGTTGTCGAGCCGGTTGATGAACTCTTCAGCCTGCGCGGCCCTGGCTGCAGCGACCACGCGCTCGCGCGTGGCGCCGGGCATGCCGAAGGCGATGTTGTCGGCGACGGTGGAGGCAAAGATCGTCACGTCCTGCGGGACCACCGCGATGCGGCTGCGGACACCTTGCGGCTCGGCCGTGCGCAGGTCGATGCCATCCAGCCGGACGACACCGCTGGTCGGATCGTAATAGCGCAACACGAGCGACAGGATCGTGCTCTTGCCGGCGCCCGAGGGGCCGACGACGGCCACCGTCTCGCCGGGCTTGATCGAAAACGACAGGCCGTTCAGGCTGCGATAGCCGGGCCGCGAGGGATAGGAAAAATGGACGTCTGCGAACTCCAGCGCGCCGCGGCCGGGCTCGGGCAGCGCGACAGGATTGGCGGGCGCGGCGATCGCGGGCTTCTCGTCGAGCAGTTCGGTCAGCCGCTCGGCGGCGCCGGAGGCCTGCGAAAGCTCGCCCCACACCTCCGACAGCGAGCCGAGGCTGCCGGCGGCAAAGACGGAATAGAGCAGGAACTGCCCGAGCGTGCCGGCGGTGATGTTGCCCGACAGCACGTCCTGGGCGCCGAACCAGAGCACGGCGACGACGCTGCCGAAGATCATGGCGATGGCAAACCCGGTCAGCAAGGCGCGGGCGAGAACGGCCGCGCGCGCCGCCCCGAAGGCGCTCTCCACGGCCTCGCCGAAGCGGGAGCGGGCGGCGGGTTCGGCGTTGAAGGCCTGCACGGTGCGCGCCGCGCCGATCACCTCACCGGCATAGGCCGACGCGGACGCCAGCGTGTCCTGCGCCTGACGCGACCGGCGGCGCACGGAGCGGCCGAATGCGACGAGCGGGAAGACGATGATCGGGATGGCGGCGAGCACGAGGCTGGAGAGCTTCGGGCTGGTGACGATCATCATGGCGATGGCGCCGAGACAGAGAATCAGGTTGCGTAGGGCCACGGACGCGGTCGCACCGACCGCGGACTTGATCTGCGTGGTGTCGGCCGTCAGCCGCGAGACGATCTCGCCGGACTGGTTCTGGTCGAAGAAGGAGGGCGACAGCCGGGTGACGTGGTCGAAGACATCGCGGCGCAGGTCAAAGACGATCCTCTCGCCGAGGGTGATGACGAAATAGTAGCGAAAGGCGCTGGCCAGCGCGAGCAGGATGGCCAGCGCGAACAGCATCACGAAATAGGTGTCGATGAAGCCGGCATCCGCCTCGGAGAAGCCATGGTCGATCATCCGGCGCACGGCGGTCGGCAGAGCCAGCGTGGTGACGGCGGCGGTGACGAGCGCGATCCCGGCGCCGGCGACAAGGCCGCGATAACGGGCGAGATAGGGCACAAGCGTCGCAAGCGGCTTCAAGGATTTGCGCTCGCCCTTGCGGGCAGGGCCGGCATCGGGGCCGACTTGTGTCTCTGTGCTCACGTCCACCTCATCGGTTACCGGGACCCCGGGCGCCGAATTCTCTTTCGGCTCTTGTTATCCCGCCGGCCTTCATGTATAGGCTCGCCATCGAATTGGGAAGCCGCTGGCCTGATGGGTCGCGGCTTCATTTACGTCTTTGACCCGGCTGCCGCAACCGCTTGCGACAAATGGTCTCCGGAACACGCAGGAAGATTGTCATGAAGGCTGATATCCATCCCGAATACCACACCATCAAGGTTGTCATGACCGACGGCACCGAATACGAGACCCGTTCGACCTGGGGTTCCGAAGGTGCGGTCATGAACCTCGAAATCGATCCGACCTCGCACCCGGCCTGGACCGGCGGCAACCAGCAGATGCTGGACCGCGGCGGCCGCGTCTCCAAGTTCAAGAAGCGCTTCGAAGGCCTCGGCCTCTAAGTTTTTCACCGATTGCGATAATGACGAAGCCCGGGTCCGCCCGGGCTTTTTGCGTTTGCAGGGTCATCAGCCGGCAATAAAAAAACCCGGCGCCTGGCCGGGTCTCGTTGCCTCCAAGGGAGCGACGGCTCAAGTGTTGCTGAAGGCGGTCTGCAGCAGGCTGAGCTGGGCCTGGACGCTATTCTGGTTGTCCGGGACGAAGGGCTGGGTTTCCTGCGGGCGATACATCTCGCGGTCCAGCAGGGCGACGCGGTTCTGCAGGCGCAGCGAGCGTTCGACGAGGTCGCGGAAGGATTCCGGCAGGTCGTTCCAGCCGGGCGCGGCGCGATCGACATTGAAGCCGTCGAGGCGGACCTTGCTCTTCTCCGAAAGGACCTGGTCGCGGGTCATCTCGCCGTTGTTGACGGCGCGCTGCAGCAGCAGCCAGGACGCCATCTGCATCAGGCGGGTCGTCAACCGCATGGATTCGGCAGCGTAGAGGACGGAGGCCATGCGCGGCAGCACCTTGGCGGCCTGGCGGCCGGGGCCGTCGAGATAGGTTGCCGTTTCCTCGACCAGACCCATGCCCTCGGCATAGAGGTTCTTGAACTGCGACGAGGTGGCGACGTGGCCAGCGAAGCTGACGGTATTCAATCCTCTTTCGGACATGGCCCCATTTCCCGTTAAACGCATCACAATTCAGGTAACCCGCATCGGTGGAGAAGGGTTCCACTGGTCGGGGTTTCATGCAGGTACGATGGAGGCATAGCCCATTTCGCGCAAGCACGATCTTAAGAAAGGGTTAATCTCCACAATTCTTTACAACGGCTTGGGACAGGTGGGAAGGGCACAAAAAAAGAGCCGCGGGAAAGCGGCTCTCAAGGTAAAACAGGGAGAAAATCAGACCCATTCCCCAAGCGGCGAAAATGTCTGAGTCCGGACGGATCCGGACATGCGATTAATAGCTGATGAAGCTTAACGCCCGGTTAACTGTGATGCCGGATCGCTCTTCGTCGCTCGGCTTTTGCCCACGCGGCCGGCGCGCAGGTCAGCGGAACAGCTTCTCCGCGGCCGACCGGCTGGCGCCCTTGCGGGCTTTCTCCTCCTCCAGCCTTGCGATCTCCGCCTTCAGGAGTTCGACGCGTAGCGCCAACTCGTCCACCGAAAGCAGCGACAGGTCGCAGCCGATCTCGTGGGCCACCTTGCGGGCGGCGCGGTCTTCGTCGTTGATGCTCATCGCTCTTCCTCCGTCGTGGCCTGTGGGTCGCCCTGTGGGTCGACTTGCGGGCCGGCTTCCGGCGCGCTCCCGGCCTGGCTGGCGCGCGGCGACATGCGCAGGCTTTCCGGTGTCGTCAGCGTGCCGGGATTGATGGTGGTGTAGTTTTCGCGCTCGCTGGCGGGAAGGGCGGCGCGGCGCTTGCTGCGGAACATCGCATAAGCGGTGATCAGGAGGTGGGAGACGCAGGTGACGACGAACAGCGAATAGGGACCCGCGGAGGTCATGACCGGGCCGCCGAGCGTCGGCCCGATGATCGTGCCGACGCCATAGAGCAGCAGCAGGCCGCCGGACACCTTCACGAAATCCTCCGAGCTTGCAAAGTCGTTCGCATGCGAGACCGCGATCGGATAGAGCGCATTGGCCGCAGCGCCGTAGATGGCGACGACGATCAGCAGCGGAATGACCGAGACCGGCTGCAGGACGAACATCAGCAGGCCGGCCAGGGCCGCCACCGCCGCCAGCGCCGCCAGCACATAGCGCCGGTCGACGCGGTCGGAGAGGCGGCCGGCGGGCAGTTGCATGACGGCGCCGGCGAAGATCGTCACGCTCATCATCATCGCGATCGTGCTGGAGGCCAACCCGGCCTCGGCACCGAAGACGGCGCCCAGCGTTCCGAAGGCGCCGTTGGAGATCCCGATCAGCACGATGCCGACGCAGGCGACGGGCGAGGTGCGGAAGAGGGTGGGGATGTCGAGGCTGACCTGCTTGAGCGGCTGGGGGGAGGCCGCGGTCGACAGCGTCGTCGGCAGCATGGCGAAGCAATAGAGGATGCCCGCGACCATGAAGAGGATGGGCGTTTCGATGTCGCCGAGGGTCACCATCATCTGGCCGCCGACGACGCCGAACAGGGTGATGGCGATATAGAGCGAAAAGACGACGCCACGGCTCTCGTTCGACGCCCGCTCGTTCAGCCAGCTTTCGATGATCATCGAGGTGCCGGCAATGGAGAAGCCGGTGACGGCGCGCAGCGCCACCCACCAGAACGGATCGACGAGGATGCCGGTCAGAAGTGCGATGATCGCGATCAGCGAGGCGAAGCCGGAAAAGGCGCGCACATGGCCGATGCGCTTGACCACCTTCGGCGCCAGCAGGCAGCCGAGTACGAAGCCGGAGGCCCAGGAGGTTCCGATCAGGCCGAGCAGGGTCGTCGGGTAGCCTTCGAACGCGCCGCGGACGGGAAGCAAGAGGCCGTGCAGGCCGTTGCCGAGGAACAGAAACAGGGTGCCGAGCAGAAGCGCGAAGACGGAGACGAGGTTATTTCGCATCGGTGATCCCTGGAAATTCGCAATCGCAATGAATTATGTCGGCAAGCGCCTGATTTCCATAGCCGAATTTCGGCGATCGGAGAATCGTGCCATCCAGTCGGACCTCGACTTGGAAAAGTGTCGGCGTTGTGACAGGAACGCAGGGAAAGAGGAACTGCCATGTCGAAAGTCCTTCCGATCCTGCTCCTGATTGCGATGGTGTTGCACATCATCCGCCCGCTCGGCCTTCCGGGCCTGCGGCAGCGGCGGGATTTCTGGAAGATCGCCGTCGGCGCGATCGTGATGATGATGCTGACGGTGCTGGTACGGCCGTAGAAACGTCCCTGATCCGGCTATCGCGGCAGGGCGAGGTCGACGATCACGGGTAGGTGGTTCGAGCCGTAGTCCGGGCCGGCGCGCCATCCGCCGACCGATATCCCCGGGGAGACCGCGACGTGGTCGATCTGCGAGCCGGCGTGGATGCCAAGGAGACCGGCGGCCCTGAGGCTGAAGCGGGTCATCGTCGGCAGGAGGTCGACGATGGCCGCCTGCAGCCCGCTGTTGCGGAGGAAATCCACGAAGAAGGGAGACCAGGGCGGTGTGTTCCAGTCGCCGGCGACGATGACGTCCGACGACTGCAGGTCCCCGCGCGCGGCCTGCGCCGTCAGGGCCAGATAGTTGTTGCGGTCGCGCCACTTCCACGGCCTTCGCGGCGTTTCCGGGTGGATCGCATACAGCACGAGCGGCCGTCCACCGTTGTCGAGGACCAGGCGAACGGGCCGCTTGCGGATCTGTTCCCCGTCGAAATACGGGGCCAGTGGCATTTCGGACAGGATCGGAAGCTTCGAAAAGACCTTCATCCGGTCTCGCGACAGGATGTCGCTGCTGCTCTGGTAGGGGAGCAGCCCGGACTGGACCAGCGCCTCCTGCCAATGCTCGCGGATTTCCTGCAGCACGACGACGTCCGGGTTTTCGCGGTGCAGGAAATCGATGAACTCGGCCGGCGTGCGCTCGTTCTCCACAAACAGGTTGGCGGTGATGACCCTCAGGCCCGGCTGACCCGTCGCCGGTGGGGCGGTGGGCAGCGCGAATGACGGCAGAAGCGCGATGCCGAGACCGGTTGCCGAGATCGCAATAAGGGCAGGGCGCCGGGCGAGGATTGCCGACAGGAACACGATGACCGCCGGCAGCACGAGAAAGGGCCAGGCGAAGGTGGCGAGGTCGGCGAGCCAGAACGTCCGCGCCGCAACCACGGTCAGCGTTGCCGTCGACAGGATGGCGATTGCCGCGCTCCAGAGGAGAAGGCGCGCCATCGTGGCGATCGTTCGGGGGCTGACAGTGGACATGCGCTGCCACCTTCCGGCTCAGGCGATGGGATTGCGCGCCGGGGAGGCCTCTTCGGCGGTGCGGCGTTGCGGGACGGCGCGAGCATTAGCCTGCCGCCGGTGCCCCGGCAACTATTCCTTGCAGACTTCGTAAACAAGGTGAGCAACGCGGTTGTGACGATTGCGGCCATGCATCGATTGTCTGGCGCCGGAATCGAAGAGGGCCGCACTGGGCGGCCCTCCATGAGGTTTGGCCTGTGACAGGCCGCGGCCATTGGGCCGAGGAAGGTTGGGTCAGAACGAGGGCTGCCTCGCTTCTGCCACCGCATTTCCCACTGCCGTCACGAAGACCGAAATCTCATTAGACATTGGACCACCTTCCTTTCTGTTCGTTGATGATGAAAGCAATGTAGGTGCTTGCAGCGGTCATGCAAGGGCTTTCTTCTGCTATTGTTGACGCAGCGCGGGACGCCTCAGGCCGCCTTCTCCAATTCCTTGGTCCATTTCCCCCGCGCCGCGAGGCTGCACATCCTGGCGCGGTGGCTGAAGGCGCGCTTGCCGGCGGCGATGTTTTCCGGCCTTCCGCCCCAGGCTTCCAGCGCCTCGGTCTGCAGGGCGCGGCCATAGGAGAAGGTCAGCGCCCAGGGGAGCGGTCCCATGGCGTTCATCGCCGAAAGGTGCGCGGTCGCCTCCTCGGTCGATTGGCCGCCGGAGAGGAAGGCGATGCCGGGGACGGCTGCGGGCACGGTACGCTTGAGCACGCGCAGCGTCCGCTCGGCCACCTCCTGCACCGATGCCCTGCGCGCCTTCCTGCCGTCGATGACCATGGAGGGCTTGAGGATCATGCCCTCGAGCGAGACGCGCTGGTCGGCCAGTTCCTCGAAGGTGATGCGCAGCGTCTCTTCCGTCACCGCTTCGGAACGCTCGATCGTGTGATTGCCCGGTTCGCCGTCCATCAGCACCTCGGGCTCGACGATCGGCACGATGCCGGCCTGCTGGCAGAGTGCGGCATAGCGGGCGAGCGCGTGCGCATTGGCCTTGATGGCGCCGAAGCTCGGAAGCGTGTCGGACACCGCCAGTGCTGCGCGCCACTTGGCAAAGCGGGCGCCCGCCGCATAGTATTTCGCAAGGCGGGCCGCCAGGCCGTCGAGGCCTTCGGTGACGGTCTCGCCGGGAAAGAGCGCCATCGGCTTGGCGCCGGTATCGACCTTGATGCCCGGCACGGCTCCGGCCGCGACGATGATCTCGGCAAGCGTCCTGCCGTCGGACGCCGCCTGGAACAGCGTCTCCTCATAGAGGATGACGCCGGATATCGACTCGCGCATCGCCTCGTCGGCGGTGAGCAGCATCTGGCGATAGTCGCGGCGCGATGTCTCCGTCGATTCCAGGCCGATCGTGTCGAAGCGCTTCTTGATGGTGGCCGTGGATTCGTCCGCGGCAAGCAATCCCTTGCCGGCCGTCATCATGCGGGCGGCGATGTCTTCCAGTCGTTCGCTCATGCGCTTCTCCTTGCCGTGGGGCTAGTTTCCGTTTCCCGCTGCCAGTCTTCGACGACGATCTGGTGGCCGTCTTGTCCATATCTTCGACCGCGGCATCCGGCGCGTCAACGAAAATGGCCCTCTCCAGCGAATGGAGAGGGCCATCGGTCGGTTCGGCGATGCCGGCCGGCCTACTTCTGCCGGAGGATATCGACGCCCGGGAGCGGCTTTCCTTCCATCCATTCGAGGAAGGCGCCGCCGGCGGTGGAGACGTAGGTGAAGTCGTCGGCGACACCGGCATGGTTGAGGGCTGCGACCGTGTCGCCGCCGCCGGCAACCGAGACCAGCGCGCCTTCTTTCGTGCGCGCTGCCGCATGCTCTGCCGCCGCGACGGTCGCGGTGTCGAAGGGTGCGATCTCGAAGGCGCCGAGCGGGCCGTTCCAGACCAGCGTTTCGGCGCGCGAGATCCAGGCGTTGACCGCCTCGACCGACTTCGGGCCGACGTCCAGCACCATCGCGTCGGCGGGGATCTTGTCGATCGCCACCACCTGGTTGTCGGCACCGGCCTTGAACTCGCGGGCGACGACGCCGTCCTCGGGGAGGATGATCGCGCAGCCGGCGGTGGCGGCCTCGATCATGATCTGCTTGGCGGTGTCGGCAAGGTCGTGCTCGCAGAGCGACTTGCCGACGTCGGTGCCGCGGGCGGCGAGGAAGGTGTTGGCCATGCCGCCGCCGATGACCAGCGCGTCGACCTTCTTCACCAGGTTCGTCAGGAGATCGATCTTGGTGGAAACCTTGGCGCCGCCGACGATGGCGACGACCGGGCGCTTCGGATTGCCGAGACCCTTTTCGAGCGCTTCGAGCTCTGCCTGCATGGTGCGGCCGGCATAGGCGGGCAGCAGATGGGCGAGGCCTTCCGTCGAGGCATGGGCGCGGTGGGCGGCGGAGAAGGCGTCGTTGACGTAAATGTCGCCGTTTGCCGCAAGCGCCTTGGCGAAGTCGGTGTCGTTCTTCTCCTCGCCCTTGTGGAAGCGGGTGTTTTCGAGAAGCAGGATGTCGCCGTTTTTCAGCGCGTCGACGGCGGCCTTTGCCTTGTCGCCGATGCAGTCCTGCGCGAAGGCGACCTGCTTGCCCAGCACGTCGTTTACGGCGGGTACGATCAGGCCTAGCGACTGGTCGGCGACCGGCTCGCCCTTCGGGCGGCCGAAATGGGCGAGCAGGACGACCTTGGCGCCCTTCTTCGACAGTTCGAGGATGGTGGGGGCGACGCGCTCGATGCGGGTCGCGTCCGTCACCTTGCCGTCCTTGACGGGGACGTTGAGGTCGACGCGGACAAGGACGCGCTTGCCGGCGATGTCGTTGAGGTCGTCCAGGGTCTTGAAGGTCATGGGCACCGCTCCTCGTATTCTGGGCCTGAAGCGCCGCGCCTCGATACGAACGCACGTATCTGCGCTGGCGATTTGCATTGTGCGTTTCCCGCCTTCACGCCAGAAGGCAGGAGATTTCCGGGCACCCGGACGTGAACGCACCCATCTTCGTCATGCCGGACTTGATCCGGCATCCAGCGCGCTCAAGTCCTTGAGCGCAATAGACACTTTCGCGCCGCCGACGCGGCGCTGCTGGACCCCGGATCAAGTCCGGGGTGACGGAAGTATGGGGGCACCTCAGTCACGATGGCCTCAAAGGTCGACACCCGGACATCGCTGCCCGGGTGTCGTGGTATTTCGATCAGATCAGCTTGGCGAAGGCGACGGCGGTGTCGGCCATGCGGTTGGAGAAGCCCCATTCGTTGTCGTACCAGGAGAGGATACGGACGAACTTGCCTTCCATGACCTTGGTCTGGTCGATCGCGAAGATCGACGAATGGCTGTCATGGTTGAAGTCGCGCGAGACCAGCGGCTCGTCGGTGTAGCCGAGGATGCCCTTCAGGGCGCCGTTGGCGGCGGCCTTGATGGCGTCGTTGATTTCCTGGACCGTGGTGTCGCGCTTGGCGACGAACTTGAAGTCGACGACCGAGACGTTCGGGGTCGGCACGCGGATCGAGGTGCCGTCGAGCTTGCCCTTGAGGTGCGGCAGCACGAGGCCGACGGCCTTGGCAGCACCCGTCGAGGTCGGGATCATCGACAGCGCTGCCGCGCGGGCGCGGTAGAGATCCTTGTGCATCGTGTCCAGCGTCGGCTGGTCGCCGGTGTAGGAGTGGATCGTGGTCATGAAGCCGTGGTCGATGCCGACCACGTCGTCGAGAACCTTGACCACCGGAACCAGGCAGTTGGTGGTGCACGACGCGTTGGAGATGACCAGGTGCTCCTTGGTCAACTGGTCGTTGTTGACGCCGAAGACGACGGTCAGGTCGGCGCCGTCGGCCGGGGCCGAGACGATGACGCGCTTGGCGCCGGCCTGCAGGTGCAGGGCCGCCTTGTCGCGTGCCGTGAAGATGCCGGTGCATTCCAGGGCGATGTCGACACCCAGTTCCTTGTGGGGAAGGGTGGCCGGATCCTTGATTGCGGTGACCTTGATCGGCTTGCCGCCGCCGACGGTGATGGTGTCGCCCTCGACCTTCACCTCGGCCGGGAACTTGCCGTGGATCGAATCGTAGCGCAGCAGGTGGGCATTGGTCTCGACCGGACCAAGGTCGTTGATCGCCACGACTTCGATGTCGGTGCGGCCGGATTCGACGATCGCGCGCAGGACGTTGCGGCCGATGCGGCCAAATCCGTTGATGGCAACTTTCACGGTCATTTCGGGTCTCTCCCTGTCAACATGATATGTGGAAGGGCGCACGGCTGAGCCGCGCGCCGGAACGGATCAGCCGAGCTTCTTTTCGGCGGCGGCGACGACGGCCTCCGGCGTGATGCCGAAGTGCTTGTAGAGCTCCTTGTAGGGGCCCGACGCGCCGAAGGACGACATGCCGATGAAGGTGCCGTCCGAGCCGATGATGTGGTCCCAGCCCTGGCGGATGCCGGCCTCGACGGCGATCTTGACCGGCGAGTTGCCGATGATCGCCTTCTGGTAGGCTTCCGGCTGCTCGTAGAACAGCTCGAAGCAGGGAACGGAGACGACGCGGGTGGAAACGCCCTTGGCCGTCAGCGCCTCGCAGGCCTTGACCGCGATCTCGACTTCCGAGCCGGTGGCGAAGATCGTCACCTTGGCGTCGGATGCGGAGATCAGGTCATAGGCGCCCTTGGCGCACAGGTTCTCTTCCTCGAACTCGGTGCGGACGGCCATGAGGTTCTGGCGTGTCAGGGCGATGCCGGAGGGGCGCTGCTTGTGCTCGAGCGCCAGTTGCCAGCACTCCACCGTCTCGGTGGCATCGGCCGGGCGGAACATCATCAGGTTCGGGATGGCGCGGAGTGCTGCCATCTGCTCGACCGGCTGGTGCGTCGGGCCGTCTTCGCCGAGACCGATGGAATCGTGGGTCAGGACGTGGATGACGCGGATGCCCATGAGGGCCGCAAGTCGGATCGACGGACGGCAATAGTCCGAGAAGATCAGGAAGCCGCCGGAGTAGGGGATGAGGCCGCCGTGCAGGGCCATGCCGTTCATCGCCGCCGCCATGCCGTGCTCGCGCACGCCGTAGTGGATGTAGCGGCCGGAGAAGTCGTCAGGCGTGATCGACTTGGTCTGGCTGGTCTTGGTGTTGTTGGAGCCGGTCAGGTCGGCGGAGCCGCCGATCGTTTCCTTCAGCACGCCGTTGATGACTTCCAGCGCATCCTCGGAGGCCTTGCGGGTCGCCGGGTTCGGCTTGGTCTCGGCCAGCTTCTTCTTGTAGGCGCTGATGGCCGAATCGAGGCCGCTCTCCAGTTCGCCGGCGAAGCGGCGGACGAACTGTGCCTTCTTCTCCGGGTCGGCCTTCTCCAGGCGCTCCTGCCATTCCCTGTGCGCCTTGGTGGAGCGCAGGCCGGCCAGGCGCCAGGCGTCGAGCACGTCGGAGGGAACGGAGAAGGCTTCAGCCTCCCAGTTCAGCGCCTTGCGGGTGGCGGCGATTTCCTCGGCGCCGAGCGGCGAGCCGTGGACCTTGTGGGTGCCGGCCTTGTTCGGCGCGCCGAAACCGATGGTCGTCTTGCAGGCGATCATGGTCGGCTTGTCGGACTTCTGCGCCTGTTCGACCGCGGCTGCAATCGCGTCCGGGTCATGGCCGTCGACGGCGATCGTGTTCCACTGGCTGGCGCGGAAGCGGGCGTGCTGGTCGGTACTGTCGGCGATCGAGATCGGACCGTCGATCGAGATGTTGTTGTCGTCCCAGAACACGATCAGCTTGTTGAGCTTCAGGTGGCCGGCAAGGGCGATCGCCTCCTGGCTGATGCCTTCCATCAGGCAGCCGTCGCCGACGAGGACGTAGGTGTAGTGCTCCATCAGGTCGGAGCCGAACTCCTCGCGCAGCTTGCGCTCGGCGATCGCCATGCCGACCGAGTTGGCGATGCCCTGGCCGAGCGGACCCGTGGTCGTCTCGATGCCGGCGGCATGGCCGTATTCCGGGTGGCCGGCGGTCCTGGCGCCGAGCTGGCGGAAGTTCTTGATCTCGTCGATCGTGATGTCCTCATAGCCCGTCAGGTAGAGGAGCGAATAGAGCAGCATCGAGCCATGGCCGGCCGACAGCACGAAGCGGTCGCGGTTCGGCCAGGACGGAGCCTTCGGGTCGAAGGTCATGAAGCGGGTAAAAAGGACCGTTGCGATGTCCGCGGCACCCATCGGAAGGCCGGGATGGCCGGAGTTTGCCTTTTCCACGGCGTCCATGGAAAGGAAGCGAATAGCATTCGCCATCCGGTCGTGTTTTTCGCGAGAGATCATGACTGTTCCAAATCAATCGGGGTGTCAGGGCCGATGCCAGTTGGGTCACCGGTTAGGAAGCGGGTGACACATAGCAGGTGCACTGCGCAAGTCAACGAATTGCGCCGCTTTTGCCCCAATTTGCGGCGATCTGCCGCCGGAATTTGCATGGTATTTTCGTCTCGGGAAACCTGTGTCTTCGCAGCGCAAAAACATCATCCACAGCGGAAGCGGCCGCAGTCCGGACGGGCGGTTGACGCTGGAGTTCGATGTTGAATACTGTCAAGACCTTGAAGCAAACAGCTCACACGGCGATTCGTCCGTGACTGATGTGCCGGTGAAGGCGTCATGGCGGCAGGAGAAACAATCAGAGCGGCGGTCGAGGAGTTGAGCAAGGCTTTGACGAGCCTCGACAACGCCCTCGACATGCGTTTCGACCGCGAGCGCGATCACGGCGAGATCGAGGGCGAGGTTCGTCGCGTCAATGTCGACCGCTCGCGCCTGGCCCAGGAACTGGACCAGGCGGAATTCCGGGCGAACCGGCTCGAGGAGGTCAACCGCGAGGTCTCCCGCCGGCTGGTCACGGCCATGGAAACGATCAGGGCGGTTCTCGACCGCTGACGATGCGCGCCGATACCACGTGAGACAGGGCGGGAGTTTTCGATGGCGCAAGTAACGGTTCTAATCGATGGCAAGGCCTATCGCATGGCCTGCGAGGAGGGACAGGAGCAGCACCTGACCGACCTCGCTGCCGGCTTCGACCGCTATGTCAGCCACCTCAAGGGCCAGTTCGGCGAAATCGGCGACCTGCGCCTGACGGTCATGGCCGGCATCATGATCATGGACGAACTGAGCGAGATGACCCGCCGGCTGGCGGCGCTCGAAGGCGAGGTGGGGGAGCTGCGCAAGGGACGCGACAGCGCGGTCGCCGAGGTCTCGCGTGAAGAAGAGGCGATCGCTGCCGCGATCGGCGAGCTGACGAGCCAGATCCAGGGCATGACCGCGAAGCTTTCCGGTAAGCCGGCCGCGAACTGAGGCAAGATAGCCACTGGCGGACCGCCCGCTTTCATCCTATATCTACCTAGCGATCTGTGCTTCCCGACAGGCAACAACATTCCCCGGGGCCATACACGATCTCAAGGGAGCTGTCCCTGGCCGGACCCGTGGGTTCGGACACACGGCGCCCACCTACTTTGTAGGCACCCGGGATCGTAAAATGCCATCGGTCGCCACGGATCGCGCTCTTTCTCTTCAATTTCAATGTTTTCGGCTGATCCTCGGCGTAAATGTCAGCGAACCTCACGCATGCCAGCAGACATGGACTCTCCGTTTGATGGCCATTGGGATCGGGTGCACCTTGGTCAACTATCCGATGGCTTGGAGGATGAACAGCAATGCAGCAGTTCAACAATGGGAAGCCCTACCATGGTTCGCCTGACGTAGAGGGCGGCAAGTTGCGCGGCGCGACAGTCGACACCGACTATTTTTATTTCTTTTGCCCGAAGTGTCCAGATGACCAGATCGTCCGAGTTCTTGAACATGGCATCCATGCTCAGCAAGCAGTGAACCCCTACAATGATCAATGTCACAGTGTGGCCAAGAATGGATTTACGCTTGCATTTAGGATTCACTGCGACAGTTGCGGTTTTGAGGACTTTATAAAGATTTCAAATACAGGATGGCAGGGTGGTCGCGCCGTTGACATGAGGAACTCCTCGCCATAGTTGCCAAATAAAAGGCACGTTCATACGTAGGTGCAAACCGAAAGGTCGCCCCATGAAGATGACTGACAAGCAATTGGATGCCTTTCCTAATTTGCTTCGTTTCTGTGAAAAGAAATTTCTATAGCACCGGCCTGACGGCCGATTTCACCCGCGGCCGGCCAGGATGGCGCGGCTGAGCATGCCGGCGACCGGCGCGGGCAGCCTGGCCCTGGCCAGATCGGCGACCAGCCGTCGCTCCTCTGCGGGGACTGCGCCGAGGACGGCGAGGGCGAGAGCGTAGGCGATCGCGCCGGCGAAGATGCCCAAGACCATCCCCGCCAGGTTCGGCATCCACCAGATGCAGGCACCGGCTGCCGCCGCGCACAGGATTGCGGCCAGCAAGACCTTCGCCAGCGCCGGAAGGTCGCAGGCGATGCCGAGGCGGCGGTGGCAGTACCAGAGGCAGAAGAGGCAGCTTCCTGTCAGCGTCAGGCCCTTGACGACGGCAGCACCCATCGTGCCGAAGAGAGGGACGGCCGCAAAGAGCAGGCCGATGCAGGCAATGCCTTCCCAGGCCGAAAGGCGCAGCACCGCGCCGCTTTTCTCGCGCGCCAGCATCAGGCGATAAGGCACCGTGATGAGGGCGGAGAACACGGTGAAGCCGAGCAGGACGACGGACAGCGCCACCGAGGGGCGGAAGGCCTCGCCGAACAGCAGCGGAATCAGCACCGGCGATATGGCGGCACCGCCAAGGCAGATCGGGGCGACCACCAGCGACAGGCCGAGCAGGCTGCGCTGGTAGGATTTCGTCAGCGCGGCATGGTCGCCGCGGTCGCTGTGGTGGGAGAACAGCGGCACCAGCGGGGCCACCAGGAAATAGGAGAGCTGCACGACCATGCCGGCCATGGTCGAGGCGATCGCATAGTGCCCGACCGCGGTCAGGTTGAAGAACAGGCCGATGACGGCGAGTTCCACCCGCGAGCCCAGAAGTGCGGTCATGCCGCCGGAGAGCCAGGCATTGCGCGCATAGGCCTTCATCGGTGGCGTCACCGGCTCGATGTCCTTCGATGCCGGCTTCAGGTATTTCGGCAGGGACAGCGCCTGCGGAAGATGGCGGAAGACATGGCCGAAGATCGCGCCCGCCGGTCCCAGCAGGAAGGCGCCGAGGGCGACGAGGAAAGGCTGCACCAGGCAGCCGATCGCCGTGTTGAGGCTGCTTTCGCGAAACCGGCCGAGCCCCTGTGCTGCGCCCAGCGACATCGTCGAATAGGCATAGGAGAGGAACAGGGCCGCCGTCGCGATCCAGATCAGCGTGGCGGTGGCCTCGCCGGTATAGTCCAGCCAGAGCGCGTAGCCGACGATGCCGACGGCAAGCGTGCTCGTGGTCAGCACGAAGCGCTTCGTCAGCGTGAGGACGAGGCCCGGACGGGCGCCTTCCCCGCCATCCGCTTGGCCGACGAACCGCAACACCGCCTGCGGCATGCCGAAATCAGACAGCAGCGTCGCCACCGTCATGATCCAGAGCGCGTAGGCGACGATCCCTGCGCCCTCCACGCCCAGCATGCGCGCCACGACGACGCTGCTGCCGAAGCCGGCAAACAGCGACAGCAGGCCGGCAGCGGCATTGAGCAGGGATGAGCCGAGCATGGATTGCATCGTGGCGACCGTCTTCGTTCTGCCGCCCGCGTGGGCGGGAGGCCATCCCTAACGCCTAGATCAGCGGGCTTAAGATTCAGTGTCCGGTGGTGCGAAAGCTGGGCTTCCGGGCTTTTCGCTAACCCCGGCTTAACAAAACTGGTTTAGGGCAGAACCAGCGTAAGTTCCATCCTAAGGTGTATCCCATGCCGGACATCTCGCTTTCCGCGCGCCATGAGAGCCGGCTGAAGCAGAAGCTGCAGCATCTCTTCTGGCGTCTCATCGCGGTCCTTCCCGACCGACCGTACCTGCGCTGGAAGTACTACTCGATGGCAGGGCGCTTTCCCGACTTCGAGCAGCCGCGCCTGTTCAGCGAGAAGGTGCAGGCGCGCAAGCTCTACGACCGTCGGCCGATCTATGCGCAGATGGTCGACAAGCACGGGGCCAAGGCGCTGATCGCGCAGCGCGCCGGCGAACAGTATGTCATTCCGACCTATTGGGTCGGGCGCGACCTGAAAGCAGTCGACTGGTCGACCATCCCGCTGCCGGCGGTGGTCAAGCCGACGCATGCCTCCGGCTGCGGCGCGTTCCTGCGCGAGCGGCGCGACATCGATGAACTGCTGGCCGCCGATCCGGGGCCGGAATGGCTGAAGCTCAAGCATCACCGCATCAACCGCGAATGGGCCTATGGCGAATTCGAGCCGCTGATCATCGTCGAAGAGATGCTGGTGGACAATGGCGATGCGCCCGACGACTACCGGTTCTTCGTCTTTTCGGGTCGTGTCTCCCATATCGAGATGCGGCTTCGGCGCGACGGCGTCGGCTATGAGTGCAACTTCACGCCGGACTGGCAGCCGATGAAGCACGAGAGCTTCTACTACGAACCCTATGCGGGCGATTTGCCGCGGCCGGGCGATCTGGACGAAATGCTGGAGGTCGTGCGCAAGATAGCCGGCGACAGCGATTTCATGCGCGTCGATCTCTACCGCTGCGGCGGGCGCATCTATGTCGGCGAACTGACGCTCTATCCGGGCGGCGGCTTCAAGGGCTGCGTGCCGGACCAGTTCGACGAGATGCTCGGGTCGATGTGGAAGCAGGAGCTGGTGCAGGCGCTGCGCTGAGGACAGACAGGCCGGCGGCGACAGGCTTGCTGGCGGCGACGGACCGGAACGAGATGCGATTCCTATTTCTATCGACGCACGCCTTCTTGCCGACAACACGCAAGGCCAGCGTGCATTTCGTGACCGAGGCGCTTGCCGCCCGCGGCCACGAGGTCGATACGATCAGCGTCGGGTTCAGCACCCTGACGTCGTTCAAGCGGCCCGAGCTCTATGCCGGGCTTTCGGCGGACCAGAAAAACCGCTTCGTGCAGACCGCGCCGCGCCGCCGCTCCGCCTGCTACCTGCCGCCGCTGCACCCGTTCAGCTCGGGAAGCGCCGCCCTCAACGGGATCAACGCGCTATTCTTCCCGCTCTACGGCAACCTGCCGCCCGCCTTCATGAAGGCGGCGATCCGGGCCGCCGACGTGGTCGCGATCGAATCCGGGACGGCGATCGCGTTCTTCGATGCGGTTCGCCGCATCAATCCCGCTGCGCGCACGCTCTATTTCAAGCGCGACCGGCTCGATACCGTCGGTGCCGCCACCCATCTGCAGCAGTTGGAGCGCCGGATCGCCCCGCTGTTCGACCGGGTGATCGTGCCGTCGGCGGCCATGGCGGAAGGGTTGCCGCAGGAAAGCCGCATCGTCGCCGTCCCGCAGGGCATCGACAAGGTCGCGTTCGACGCCTGCACGACATCGCCCTATGCGGCCGGATCGCGCAACGGCGTCTCCGTCGGCAACATGCTGTTCGACGCGGATGCGGTGCGGGCGATGGCGGCGGCGGATCCGGACGTTTTCCTGCACCTGTTCGGCGCGGGGATTTCGGGCACGTTTCCGCCGAACGTGCGCCTCTACGGCGAGCGGGCGTTCGCTGACATCGTCCCCTACATCAAGTTCGCCGATTTCGGCATCGCGCCCTACCGGCTGACCGAGCGGGAGCGCTATCTCGCCGAGTCCAGCCTCAAGCTCCAGCAATATGCCTACTGCCTGCTGCCGGTGCTCGTGCCGGATATCCTGGGGGCCGGGCGCGGCAACCTCGTCGGCTACGCGCCGGCAGGCGAACCGGACTGGGCCGGCAAGGTCGAAATGGCCGTCGCCCTGCCACATGATCCGGCATGGCGCGAGGGCATCCTGTCCTGGGACGAGGTCGCAGCACGGATCGAGGACGAACTGGCCGGCATGCGTGGCGATGCTGCTCTAGCAGGGGACGCGGCCGAATAGGCGGGGCCATTTAGGACCGCAGGCAAGGCGGGGGCGGACAATGCAGCGCCCCGTTCCGCCACTGAGGCTCATCGAAAACGGCAAACGGCCGCCCGAGGGCGGCCGCCATGTTCCTGCAAGGAGAGGAAAGCCGCTATCAGGCGGCCGCCTTCAATTCCTTGTCGATCATTGCGCGCAGGGCGCCGAGGTCCTTGGCGAAGGCGCGGATGCCTTCGGAGAGCTTCTCGGTCGCCATGGCGTCCTCGTTCAGCATCCAGCGGAAGGTTTTCTCGTCGACCTTGATCGGGGCGACGCGGTTGACCGTCTCGGGCGAAAGCTTGCGTTCTAGCGTGCCTTCGGCCTTGTCGAGTTCTTCCAGCAGTTGCGGGCTGATCGTCAGGCGGTCGCAGCCGGCCAGGGCCTCGATCTCGCCGGTGCTGCGGAAGGAGGCGCCCATGACGATCGTCTTGATGCCGTTGGACTTGTAGTAGTCGTAGATCGCGCGGACCGAGAGCACGCCCGGATCTTCTTCGGCGGTGAACGTCTTGCCCGAGGCCTTGACGTGCCAGTCGAGGATGCGGCCGACGAAGGGCGAGATGAGGAAGGCGCCGGCGTCGGCGCAGGCGATCGCCTGGGCCTTGTTGAAGAGCAGCGTCAGGTTGCAGTCGATGCCTTCCTTCTGCAGCACTTCGGCGGCGCGGATGCCTTCCCAGGTGGAGGCGAGCTTGATGAGGATGCGCTCGCGGCCGATGCCGCGGGCTTCATAGGCCTTGATGATGGCGCGACCCTTTTCGATCGAGGCTTCGGTGTCGAAGGACAGGTCGGCGTCGACTTCGGTCGAGACGCGGCCGGGAACGAGCTCGGAGAGCGCCGCACCGACGGAGATCGCCAGGCGATCGGCGACCGCGGCGATGACGCCTTCGCGGTTGCCGCCCTGCGACTGGCCCCAGCGCAGCGCCTCGGCGACCGTGTCGGCGAACAGCGGCGTGCCCAGTGCCTTTAGGACGATGGTCGGATTGGTGGTGCAGTCTACGGGCTTCAGGCGGGCCACGGCTTCGATGTCGCCGGTATCGGCCACAACGGTCGTCATGGCACGCAGTTGTTCAAGCTTGGAGGTCATGTTCGAGATCCCGTTCCGTGGTGTCATCCGTGGCGTCAAGCAAGGCGCCGTCCGTCCGCAGCAAGCGCAGGCTGCGCAATTTCTGAAGTGTCGGCACGGCGTTGCGGGCTTCCTGGGACCGCTTCGCCGTGACCGCACACTAGCACTCCGCCGGCACTTTGTCGCGCCGAGGGTGCGAGGCGAATATCGGTGGCGCATGGGTCGGATGTCAAGCACTTTTGCGCATTCCGATAAACATATGTCGCATCAATTGCGTTTCGTGCTAGGAAAGGCCGACAGGATAGCCGCGGGTTTTGCCGCAGAGGCGGGGACGAAACATTGACGAAGCTCAGGCGCGGAACGCACACGGCCTATTCTGAGAGCGCCTCGCTGCGTCTTCGGGCTGCCTGGCTGTACTATAATCAGGGCCTGACGCAGAAGGACGTAGCCGAGAAGCTCGGCATCGGCCGAACCACCGTGATCCGCATGCTGGACGAGGCGTTGAAGCGGGGCGAGGTCCAGATCTGGATCGGCGAGGGCGTGGGGGACTGCATCGAACTGGCGACCCGCCTGGAGCGGGCCTACGGGCTCGACGAGGCGATCGTGGTGCCTGCGGCGGAGACCGCGGAGGGGACGGCCAAGGGGTTAGGGCTCGCGCTCGGCCAGTTCCTGACCGAGGTCATCCCCGACGACTGCACGGTGGGTGTCGGGTGGGGGCGGACGCTCACTGCCTCGCTCGCCAGTTTTCGCCCGGCGCGGCGGGAACGGGTGAAGGTGGTCTCCCTGCTCGGCGGAGTGGTCGAGGCGCATCACATCAACCCGATCGAATACAGCTGGCGGATCGCCAGCCAGCTCGGCGCGGAGTGCTATCTCTTTCTTGCGCCGCTCATCGTGGACAGCCGCGAGACCAAGCGCAGCCTGATCGAGAAGTGCGGCCTGAAGCCGCTGTTCGAGTTGGCGGAGAACATGGACATCGCCGTCGTCAGCTGCGGCGACATCGGCCCGGATTCGACGTCGCTGTCACGCGGCTTCCTGCCGCCTACGGTGCTGAAGGAACTGGTGGCGGCGGGCTGCGTCTGCGACACCATGTGCAACTTCCTCGACGCCGAGGGGCGGACGATCGACCATCCGATCCGCGACCGGGTGATGTCGATCGATCTCGATACGGTGAAGAAGGCGAACCATATCGTGCTCGTCTCGGGCGGCGCGCACCGGGCGCCGGCCATTCGCGCGACGATCCGGCGCGTCGGCTGCAACACGCTGATCACCGACGAGGGGGCTGCGGCTTCCTTGCTGAAACTGGCCGAGGCGCAGGCTGCCTGATCGTCGAAGGCGGACTGGCGGACCGGGGCCGGCAGACGAGGGCCTTAAATGAGTTTCAACAGGGCTGCGCGCGAGACCGCGCCAGTGATGTTGCGCGCCTCGAGCTTCTCCATGGCGCCCGAAAGCGCTTCGGCGACACGGGGCAGGGGCAGGTCCGTTTCCAGCACGATCTGCCCCGGCGTCCTGCCTTCGGCGGCAAGCGCCAGGCAACGCAGTTCGATGGCGGAGAGATCGGGCGCAGCGCTGTTGCGCCGGTGACGGAACTGTGAATCGGTGGGTGACATGGCGGGCTTGATAGAGGGCGAGCGGGCCCGAGCCCAGCCGAACTCTCTGAAATGCTTTATTAAATCTTATGCAGATGTCGACCGGCTCCAGCCATCCTCGACCCTGTGCTCCGGGTTTACGGCGCTTCGGGCTCCTTCCACCACCCTTGGGGACGGTGTTGCATATCGATACAGTCGCAGGTGTCGTCGTTCCTGCGGCCGTTTCGCCGGGTCGATCGCCCGCGGAAACGCCATCTTTCGGCGGAGGTTGCGGGCAGGCGGCCTATGGCGGTAAGGGAGGGGCTGGATCAGCCAGGGGATGGGACGCGTGACGCCGAAGGAACAGAAGGCCGAGCTTCGAAACCAGAAGCTGGCATTGCGGGATGCGATGCCCGTGCAGGAACGCATAGAGGCGAGCCTCGCGATGGCAGACCATGCCGGCGACATCATCGCCTTCGAGCCGGGCGCGGTCATTTCCGGTTTCTCGCCGATCCGCTCGGAGGCCGATATCCGGCCGCTGATGGCGCGGCTCGCCGAGCGCGGCGCGCGGCTCTGCCTTCCGGTCGTGCTCGACCGCGAAACGATCGTCTTCCGCGAACTCGTGCGCGGCGCGCCGTTAGTCAAGACGGGATTCGGCACGACGGGACCGGGGCCGGAGGCAGAACCCCTGGATCCGGAAATCCTGCTGGTTCCGATTTCGGCCTTCGATGCCGGCGGCCACCGCATCGGCTATGGCGCGGGGCACTACGATCGCGCGATCAGCCGGCTGCACGCCAAGGGGCTCACGCCGCGGCTGATCGGCATCGCCTTCGATTGCCAGGAGGTGCCGGCCGTGCCGGCGGAGGCGCACGACGTGGCGCTCGATGCGATTTTGACCGAGACCGGCTTTCGCGTATTCAAGGAACAGAGTGGACAGGATGGACAGGGCTGATGCGGTTTCTCTTTCTCGGTGACATGGTGGGCAAGAGCGGGCGAACCGCCGTCTGGGAACGGCTGCCGGGGCTGATCTCCGACCTCAAGCTTGATTTCGTCGTGGTCAACGGCGAGAACGCCGCCGGCGGGTTCGGCATTACCGAGGACATCTTCCAGGAGACGATCAACGCCGGCGCCGATGTCGTGACCACAGGCAACCACGTCTGGGACCAGAAGGAGGCCGTGACCTTCGCCGGCCGGCACGACCAGTTCCTGCGACCGGCAAACTATCCGGCCGGCACGCCCGGGCGCGGATCGAACTTGTTCCTTGCTCGCAACGGCGCACGCGTGCTGGTGGCGAACATCATGGGGCGCGTGTTCATGCATCCCGAGCTGGACGATCCCTTCACGACCGGCGAGGCGATCCTCGCCTCCTGCCCGCTCGGCGAGCAGGCGGACGCGGTCATCTTCGACTTTCACGCCGAGGCGACGAGCGAGAAGCAATGCTTCGGCCATTTCGTCGACGGCCGCGCCAGCCTCGTCGTCGGCACGCATACGCATGTGCCCACCGCCGATTGCCAGATCCTGAACGGCGGCACCGGATACATGTCGGATGCCGGCATGTGCGGCGACTACGACAGCTCGCTCGGCATGGACAAGGAGGAGCCGCTCAACCGCTTCATCTCCAAGATGCCCAAGGGGCGCTTCGAGGCCGCGAACGGACCCGCCACGATCTGCGGGCTGGGTGTGGAGATTTCCGACAGGACGGGACTGGCGGAGAAAATCGCGCCGCTGCGGTTGGGCCCGCGCCTGCAGGAAACGATCCCCAGCTTCTGGGGGTGATCGAATTCCCGTAAAGATTGTCCTTGCGTATATTTACAGCTTCGGCATGATTTGGGCATCGCGATTTAAAGTGATACAAAAATCATGCAGATCGTCTATGATGAACGCAAACGCCGATCCAACTTCGAAAAGCATGGATACGACTTTGCGGATCTGACGCTCGAATTCTTTGCGCGTTCGACGATCGTGGCGGTACAACGTGAACGTCTGATGGCGATCGGCGTGCTGCACCGTGGGGTAATTGCCGTCGTTTTCGTAACGTTGGGATCGCAGGGGCTCTCAATCATCTCCATGCGTCCCGCGAGCCGGAAGGAAAGGAGCGCCCATGGCTACGCCTAGACTGCACATCCCGCCGCTGACCGACGAGGAAGAAGCCAGGATCCAACGCCAGATTGCATCTGACCCCGACAATCCGGAGGCGACGGAGGAGGAATTGGCGAACGCCCGCCCGTTCGCCGAGGTTTTTCCCGAACTGATGGAGAGTATCCGGCGATCGCGTGGCCGGCCGGCCGTGCCGCGGCCGAAGCAGCAGGTTTCGCTGCGGCTCGATCCGGAGGTCATCGACAAGTTCAAGGCGACCGGGAAAGGTTGGCAGGCGCGCATCAACGAGGTGTTGAAGCGCGCCAAGGTTTGAGGATTTTCGGGAAGAGAACGCGTAGCGTCAGCTCGCCCACTGGCGGCGGATTTCGTCCGGCGTGTCGCCGAACACGACGTGGGTGCGTATGCCGACATGCGGCTCTTCGTCCGGGTTGAAGTTGGCTTTGGCGATCTCCCAGCCGAATTTGAGTGTGCTGCCTGTCGAAGCCCAGATGGCGGCATCGTCCAGCCGCAGCGCCAGCATGGTCAGCATCGGATCGTGCTTGCCGTGGTCGTACCAGGCCTCGACGACCGAGTTCCAGTACGCGTCGATCTTTGCCGGGTTCTTCTCCACCGTGATGCGGCCGACGAGGCAGGCGTGATAGTCGTGGTCCTTGCCGACGACGCAGAAATGGGCCCGTGCGCCCTGGCCGGTCGCCTCCACCAGATCCGTGTCGGTCTTGGTGAAGAACCAGATCGTTGCCGCCCGCCGGTCGAGCTGCGGGGCCATCGGCTGCATGTGCATGCGGTCGTTCTCCAGTCCGAGCATGCCGGCGTGGATCCGGTCGATCTCGTCGTAGAGCTGTTCCTTCGGGTTTTCGCGGGTTTCTGCCAGACTCACCATGGCTTTCGTCCTTTCTCGCATCGGTCGATGCAGGTCAAACGCCTCGCTGCGGCCGGTTGTTCCGGCGCCGGGGCTGACGGGATTGTGAACGCGGCAGGCGAGGTTGCGCTCGACCGTGTGAAGGTGCGTTGGCATAGTTTCGGCGTCCATCGAACGGAGCCGCCGCCCATGCAGTCCATTCGGTTCTCACTTCTTTTCCTGCCGTTCGTTCTTCTCTTGTCGGGCTTACTGCCGGCGCTGGCGCAGGAGACAGCGAAGCCGGCCAGCCAGTGCCAGATGATCGCGCAGGCCCTGCCCGAGGTCGTCTTTGCGCGCTTCGCGCTACCGGCTGCGGAACTGGCGCAGGCGCAGGCCGACGGAACGGTCAGGATCACCTATATCGGGCACTCCACCTTCTTCATCGAGACGCCAGGCGGCATCAGGATCGCGACCGACTACAACGGCTGGTACAAGCCGCCGTCGCTGCCGACGGTGGTGACCATGAACAAGGCGCATTCCAACCACTATACGCTGAGCCCGCAGCCCGGCATCGAGCACGTGCTGCACGGCTGGCGGGACGATGGCGCGCCGGCCGACCATGATGTCGTCGCCGGTGACGCCTACATCCGCAATGTGCCGACGGACATCCGCAGTTGGGGCGGGGCGATGGAGGAGAACGGCAACTCGATCTTCATCTTCGAGATTGCGGGGCTCTGCATCGGCCATCTCGGCCACCTGCACCACGAGTTGACCGAAAAGCAATATGCCGAGATCGGCCGGCTGGACATCCTGATGGTGCCGGTCGATGGGGGGCTGACGATGGGTGCGGAGAGCATGAGCCGCGTGGTCGAGCGGCTTCGCTCGGCGCTGATCCTGCCCATGCACCGGCGCGGGCCGCCGATCGACCGCTTCCTGACTATGTTCGATGAAGATTTCGACGTATCGTTTGCCGATACGGCGAGCGTCGAGGTGTCGATACGCTCGCTGCCGCGGCGGCCGACGATCCTCGTTCTCAAGGGCGTGTGAGCCGTCCTCCGGGACTTTGCTATCTCGGGCCAGCATTGTGCAAAGCAGATTTTTCCGCCCCTGCTGGACGGCGCGCGACAATAAAACTATAACGCGCCCAATTTCCAAAATCGGAGCTCGCCTGGCCGGACTGGACGCGGACGGGTGCGCTCCCGAACCGAAGACAGCGCGCGGTCGTTTCCAACGGAGAAGACGTAGCCGTCGCGCCAAACAGCGCAGGGGTGCCATGGCAGGCCATTCACAGTTCAAGAACATCATGCATCGCAAGGGCCGCCAGGACGCAGTGCGGTCGAAAATGTTCTCCAAGCTCGCACGCGAAATCACCGTCGCCGCGAAGGCCGGCATGGCCGATCCGGCGATGAACGCGCGCCTGCGCCTGGCAATCCAGAACGCCAAGGCGCAGTCGATGCCGAAGGACAATATCGACCGCGCCATCAAGAAGGCTTCCGGCGGGGACGCGGAGAACTACGAGGAAATCCGCTACGAGGGCTATGGCCCGGGCGGCGTCGCCGTCATCGTCGAGGCGCTGACCGACAACCGCAACCGCACCGCATCCTCCGTCCGCTCGACCTTCACCAAGGCCGGCGGTGCGCTTGGCGAAACCGGCTCTGTCTCCTTCTCCTTCGACCGGGTCGGCGAGATCACCTACAAGCTTGCGGCCGGCGACGCCGACGCAGTGATGGACGCTGCGATCGAGGCCGGGGCCGATGATGTCGAGACCGACGACGAGGTCCACACCATCTATTGTGCCTTCGAGAATATCGGCGAGGTCTCCAAGGCGCTGGAAGCGACGATTGGCGAGGCCGAGACCGTCAACGCGATCTGGAAGGCACAGAACACGGTGCCGGTCGATGAGGAGAAGGCGCAGTCGCTGATGAAGCTCATCGACACGCTGGAAGACGACGACGACGTGCAGAACGTTTATTCGAACTTCGAAGTCTCCGACGAAGTCATGGCGAAACTCTCGGCCTGATCGCCGACGGCGCCCCGGGAATTGCAAAGGGCCCGTGCCGTCAAGGCGCGGGCCCATCTTGTGCGTGGTATCCGGTTCATGGCCCATCAGGACCAGACTCCGCCCTCAACGACAGCCGAGCCTAGGCGGACAGCGCCCGCTGCGCCTGCGCGAACAGGCGGACGGATTTGAGCCGCGCCTCCATGTCGTAGACGGGCATGGAGACGATGAACTCGTCCGCCCTGGTCTGCTCGAGGAAGTCGGCAATCTTGTCCTTGACGGTCTGCGGTCCGCCGACCACCGCATATTGCAGCGTGTGCTCGACCATGATCTTCTCATGGTCGCTCCAGAAAGCGTCCATGCTTTCGACCGGCGGCGGGAAGGCGGTCGGCGCGCCGCGGCGCAGCGAGACGAAGGATTGCTGCATGGAGGTGAAGAGGCGGGCGGCCTCGGCGTCGGTATCCGCCGCCACACCCATGGCGCCCACCATCGCGTGCGGCTTTTCGAGATACTGCGACGGGGTGAAGCGCTCGCGATAAATCTCGAGCGCCGACAGCAGCATGTCGGGTGCGAAATGCGAGGCGAAGGCGAAGGGCAGGCCGAGCATGCCGGCGAGATGGGCGGAGTAGTGGCTGGAGCCGAGCAGCCAGACGGGCACGTTGCTGCCCGCACCGGGGACGGCGATGATCTGCTGGTTCGGCTGCAGCGGCCCCATCAGCGCCATCAGTTCGACCACGTCCTGGGGGAAATTGTTGGCGGAGGTCTCCAGGTTGCGGCGGAGCGCGCGGGCGGTGTTCATGTCGGTGCCCGGCGCACGGCCGAGGCCCAGGTCGATACGGCCGGGAAAGAGCGCTTCCAGCGTGCCGAATTGCTCGGCGATCACCAGCGGCGAATGGTTCGGCAGCATGATGCCGCCGGAGCCGACGCGGATCGTCTCGGTTCCGGCCGCGACGTGCTGGATGACGAGGGATGTGGCTGCGCTGGCGATGCCGCGCATGCCGTGGTGTTCGGCCAGCCAGAAGCGGCGGTAGCCTTCTTTTTCGGCCTCCTGCGCCAGGCGCCTCGAATTGGCGAGCGACTGGGCGACGGTGCCGCCTTCGACGACCGGGGAGAGATCGAGGATCGAAAAGGGCACCATGGCGGACCTCTGCATGAATGGATTTGAATGCCCCTGCATGTAGGTTCAATTTCTTGAAATCCAAGAAGGTCGTTGGCGATGCCGGGCCACCTTGTGGATGTTTTTGTTCTGTTCACATTTCGCTGGCAGGGTCGCCGCATCGGGAATAGGGTTCGACCATGCAGGGCACGATTCGCATCATCGGTATCGATCCGGGGCTTCGCCGCACCGGCTGGGGCATCATCGAGACGCTTGGAAATTCGCTGCGCTTCGTCGGATCGGGCACTGTGACGTCGGACGGCGAGATGGACCTCGCCTCCAGGCTGTGCCAGCTCCATGACGGGCTCGCCGAGGTCGTCCATTCCTACCAGCCGGACGAAGCGGCGGTCGAGCAGACCTTCGTCAACAAGGACGCGACGGCGACGCTGAAGCTAGGACAGGCGCGCGGCATCGCCATGCTGGTGCCGGCACGGGCGGGCCTGCGCGTTGCCGAATATGCGCCGAACGCGGTGAAGAAGGCGGTGATCGGCGTCGGCCACGGTGAGAAGCAGCAGATCCACTTGATGCTGAAGGTGCTGATGCCCAAAGCCGAGTTCAAGGGCAACGACGCGGCGGACGCGCTCGCGATCGCTATCTGCCACGCCCATAACCGCCAGAGCATCAACGGGCGGCTGGCGGCGTTGGCGGGGTAGTTTGTTCTTGACTTGTTCCGTATGTCAGAATAATCCTTACATCGTAAGGAGATCGTTTCATGCGCGTGACATCAAAAGGACAGGTGACGATCCCCCGCGACATGCGTGAACTCGTCGGCATCCAGCCGAACAGCGAGGTCGTCTTCGCGATCGAGGGCGGCAAGTTGACGATCGTTCCCAAGGACGGCAAGCGCGAGGCCGAAGAGCGCGCGCGGCTTGATCGGTTCCTGGACGTGCTGCGGCGGCTGGGTGGAACGGGCGACCAGGCGATGGATGCCGATGCGCTTGCGCGCATCACCAGAGATCGCGACTGATGACGACGCTCGTCGATACGAATGTTCTGGTCGATCTCGCCGTCCGCGATCCTGTTTGGCACGACTGGTCTTTGGCGCAGTTGGTCGCAGCCGGCCGGCGCGGGAACGTCGTGATCAACCAGATCGTGTATTCGGAATTTTCCTTCCGCTACGACAGGCCGGAAGAGGTGGACGCGCTCCTGCCCGAACCGGAATTTTTGCGCGAGGGGCTCCCGTGGCCAGCCGCTTTCGCCGCGGCCCAGGCCTTCCGGGTCTACCGCGCAGGCGGCGGCCGCAAGGAGAAGGTCCTGCCGGATTTTCTCATCGGTGCGCATGCGGTCGTGCGCGGTTATACGATCTTGACTCGGGATCCCACGGGATACCGCAGCTATTTTCCGACCGTCGACCTGATCACGCCGGAGACCCACCCATGACGAGGCACATCCAATGATCGGCAAGCTGAAGGGCACCATTGACGAGATCGGCGAGGACCATGTCGTGCTCGACGTGCACGGCGTCGGCTACGTCGCCTTCTGCTCGGCGCGGACGCTGTCGAAGCTCGGCTCGGCGGGCGAGGCGGCGGTGCTGTTCATCGAGACCTATGTGCGCGAGGACCAGTTGAAGCTGTTCGGCTTCCTGACGGCGCTGGAGCGGGAATGGTTCCGGCTGCTGCAGGGCGTGCAGGGGGTCGGCTCGAAGGTGGCGCTGGCGGTACTTTCGACGTTGACGCCGGGGGAACTTGCCAATGCGATTGCGCTGCAGGACAAGACCTCGGTCTCGCGGGCGTCGGGCGTCGGCCCGAAGGTCGCCGTGCGCATCGTCACCGAATTGAAGAACAAGGCGCCTGCCTTTGCCGGCGAAGCAGGGGCAACGATCGGGCTGAAGCAGGAGATCGGCGAGGGCGTGGCGCCGGCGCCGGTTACCGATGCCGTCTCGGCCCTCACCAACCTCGGCTATTCGCGCGACCAGGCGGCGAACGCCGTTTCTGCGGCCCTGAAGAACGGCGGCGAGGGGGCGGACAGCGCGAAGCTGATCCGACTGGGCTTGAAGGAGCTTGCGCGGTGATTCCTTGTTTTCACGGATATTCCTTACTATGATGAGATAAGTAAGGAGAATGTGCCATGGGTGTCTATGACAGTACCTTGACTTCGAAGGGGCAGACGACCATTCCGGCAGAGATCCGCGAGGCGCTGAACCTCAAGCCCGGCGACAAGATCCGCTACGTCGTCAGCGGTGACAGGGTCTACCTGCGGGTGAAGAATGTTCGGCTGGCCGATCTTGCCGGGGCGTTGGGGAAGCCGCCGAATGGCGCAAGTTTGTCCATCGACGAAATCGATGACGCGATCATGGATGCGGTGGCAGAGGACGACGCGCGCATCGTCCGTGAATGGCACGACGGTTCAAAATGATCGGTATCGACACGAACGTGCTGTTGCGTTTTCTTGTCGATGACGATGTGGCGCAGAACGACAGGGCGCGACGGTTCATGGCGGAGCGCACCGAAGACGACCCTGTCTATCTGAGCGCAGTCGTCCTGGCCGAGACAGTGTGGGTGCTACGGCGGAGACTGGGTTACTCACAGAGGCAAATTACGGAGATGCTGCGCCAGCTTCTCGTGTCCGTCGAAGTGGTCGTCGAGTACGCCGGGGAGTTGGAGGTGACGCTGCTTGAGACGGAGGCGACGATTTCCGACCTAGCCGATTGTCTCGTCGCATGGGCGGCGCTCAAAGCAGGCTGCAGCAAAGTGGTAACGTTTGATCGCAAAGCAGCAAGGGCGATCCCCGGAATGGAACTTCTCTCATGACCGATGCCGCCCGACTGATCACCCCGGACAAGCGCGGCGAGGACGTGGATGCGACGCTGCGGCCGCAGACGCTGGACGATTTCACCGGCCAGGCCGAGGCGCGCGCCAACCTGAAGATCTTCATCGAGGCGGCGAAGAACCGTGGCGAGGCGCTGGACCACGTCCTGTTCGTCGGCCCGCCCGGCCTCGGCAAGACGACGCTGGCGCAGATCATGGCCAAGGAACTGGGGGTTAATTTCCGCTCCACCTCCGGTCCCGTGATCGCCAAGGCCGGCGATCTGGCAGCACTCCTCACCAATCTCGAAGAGCGCGACGTGCTGTTCATCGACGAGATCCACCGGCTCAACCCGGCGGTCGAGGAAATCCTCTATCCGGCGATGGAGGACTTCCAGCTCGACCTGATCATCGGCGAGGGGCCGGCGGCGCGCTCGGTCAAGATCGACCTGTCGAAGTTCACGCTGGTCGCAGCGACGACCCGCCTCGGCCTCCTGACCACGCCGCTGCGCGACCGCTTCGGCATCCCGGTCCGGCTGAATTTCTACACGGTGGAGGAACTGGAATCGATCGTGCGGCGCGGCGCACGGCTGATGGGGCTCGGCATGACCGACGAGGGCGCGCGCGAGATCGCCAGGCGTGCCCGCGGCACGCCGCGCATCGCAGGCAGGCTGCTGCGGCGGGTGCGCGACTTCGCGGAAGTTGCCCGTGCCGATGCCGTGAACAGGCAGATCGCCGACGAGGCGCTGACACGGCTGCTCGTCGACAACATGGGCCTCGACCAACTGGATCGTCGCTATCTCTCGATGATCGCGCATAATTTCGGCGGCGGCCCGGTCGGGATCGAGACGATTGCCGCCGGCCTTTCGGAGCCGCGCGACGCGATCGAGGACATCATCGAGCCCTACATGATCCAGCAGGGCTTCATCCAGCGCACGCCGCGCGGGCGCGTGCTGACGGCGAACGCCTGGAAGCACCTCGGGCTGCAGCCGCCGAAGGATCTCGAGGCGTCGCAGTTCCGGCTGTTCTCGGAAGACGATTGAGGACCGGCTGCGGCGGATGCCATGCGTCCGGCGGTTAGCCGGGACGGCGTGACTAAGTGCCCGTCGCGAGTTCCGTGACCGTTGCCCTCAGCCGCTCCATGCCACCCGGCCGCCAGCCGAGCATGCGGATCCGCTCGGTCGACATCGGGTTGAAGGCATCGGTCCCGGCCGGTTCCGGCAGCGGATGCGGACAGGCGGTGGCATCCCGGACGACGGAGAGGATCGCGCGGGTGTCGACGAGGACGTCGGAGACGTTGAAGACCTCGCCGTTGATACGCATCGGATCTGCCTCCAGCATCAGCCGCACGGCCGTGGCGACGTCGCCGCCATGGACCTCGGTGCCGGCCCTGGGAGATATCGGCCGGCCGGCGCGGTAGTCGTCGAACAGCCCCTGCCATTTATGGCCCCGGCCCGGGCCGGCGTCGCCGTAGACGCCGGTGACGC
This sequence comes from Mycoplana azooxidifex, assembly GCF_014196765.1. Lineage (GTDB taxonomy): Bacteria > Pseudomonadota > Alphaproteobacteria > Rhizobiales > Rhizobiaceae > Mycoplana > Mycoplana azooxidifex. The sequence continues at coordinate 46,591 of NZ_JACIEE010000005.1, read as the reverse complement.
GCAGGCTGGCAGTGATGAAATCGTGGGCGCAGAGCGCCTGCAAGCTGCGCTCGGCATCGAGCTTCACCCGGCCGTAGAGCGTGTCGGGCTTCGGAAGCAGACCCTCGGAAAGCACGGTGCCTGGTGGCTGCTGCCCATAGACGGCGCGGCTGGAGAGGAAGACGCAGCGGCGCACGCCGGCATCCCTCGCAGCCTCGAACAGGCGCACCGAGCCGTTCAGATTGGCGCGGCGAAAGCCCTCCGGATCGTCGCCTTCGCCGCCACGGTATTTTCCCGGCACATGGGCGAAGGCGGCGTGGACGAAGTAGTAGATGTTCTGAAAGGCATCGATCTGGTCGAGGTCGGGATCGAGGTGAAGCGGCACGTAGGCGACGTCTTTGGAGAAGAGGTCGGCGGCCGGTGGCTGACGCCCGCCGACCGTCACCTTGTAGCCATGTCCAAGAAGGTGCTCGACGACGAAGCGCCCGACAGTGCCGGTGCCGCCGGAGACGAGCACACGTGTCATGCGCCGGCCGATGGGGAAAGGGCGGCAGCCGGTCCCGAAGGACCGGGGAGCGCAGCGATATCGGGGATCGGTCCGCCGTCGTGAAAGGCCTGCCAGAGCGCGATCAGGGGCATCAGCACCTCCGATTTCGGGTGATTCGTTTCCCAGGGCTTCTCGTACTGAAAATGGAGCACCTGGATGCTCTTCCAATCCCAAAGGTCGGGCATGGTGAACCAGACGTACTGCAGCATGTTGAAGGTGACCGGCAGGCCGTGCCATTGCGGGAAGAAGGTCTGCAGGAAGGTCTGGTCGGTGCGCGGCCAGAAGGCGTCGGCCACGTCCAGCCGCTCCTGCATCGCCGCAAACGTCGCCAATGCAGGGCGGGCGACGAAGACGCCTGAATTCAGCCGCTGGAAGTCGCGCAGGCTCTCGTACACGTTGGGTGCTGCCGAAAACTCGGGATAGGCGAACAGGCGGTCGATGTTCTTCAGCACGATCGCGTCGGCATCGACGAAGATGCAGGATTCGTATTCCACCAACTGCCACAGCCGCAGCTTGACGAAATTGTCGAGGGGGGTGTGGAAATCCGGCTTGCGCCCCTTGGTGAAGGGTGCCGCGCCGTGCAGGGCGCGGCGCGCATGGCGGGCGTTGAAGGCATCCGACAGCGGCAGCAGGTCGGCCTCGACCAGCCGGCAGCCGAGTGCTGCGAGCGCTTCCCGGCTGGCTTCGCCCAGCGCCGGCGTATGGAGGACGATGATATCGGCCTGCGTGCCGCTGTGGCGGAGCGAATGGGTGAGCGCGGTTGCGCCGCGGGCATAGTCGTCATTCGTCACCAGCGTCACATAGGCGTGGCGGCTTGCCGCCGGTGCATGGCGGCGGATCCCTGCCTTGGCTTCCAGGCTTGCCGTCATGATACCGATTTCAGTCTCCGGCCTTCGGGGTCGTGGTTGATGGTGGCGGCGATGTCGCGGGTCCAGGCCGAGACGGCCGGGACACGGCTGCGATCGACGCGATAGGCGAATTTCTTCGCGACGTCGACGATCTCCGAAAGCAGACCGTCGGCCAGCGTGATCGGGTCGAGTCCCAGTTCGCGGAACTTCTCGTTCCTGACGACGAGGTCGTTTTCGGCCGCCTCCTTGCGCGGGTTCGGCAGCCAGGCGATCTCGCTTCCCGCCAGTCCGGATATGAGCTTGGCGAGGTCGCGCACGCGATGGGTCTCGGTCATCTGGTTGAAGATCTCGACGCGCGCACCGCGGGCGGGGGGATTTTCCAGCGCGATCTCGATGCAGCGCACCGAATCCTGGATGTGGATGAAGGCGCGGGTCTGGCCGCCGGTGCCGTGCACGGTCAGCGGATAGCCGATCGCGGCCTGGATCAGGAAGCGGTTCAGCACGGTGCCGTAGTCGCCGTCATAGTCGAACCGGTTGACGAGCTGCGGGTGAAGCCGGGTCTCGCGCGTATGCGTGCCCCAGACGATGCCCTGGTGCAGGTCGGTGATGCGAAGGCCGTCGTTTTTGGCGTAGAACTGGAACAGCAACTGGTCCAGGCACTTGGTCATGTGATAGATCGAGCCGGGATTGGCGGGGTAGAGGATCTCCTGGCTGGCGGTCGCGCCGTCCATGGTCTCGATCCCCACCGGAAGGTAACCCTCGGGGATCGCCGCGCCCACGGTCGAGTAGCCGTAGACGCCCATGGTCCCGAGGTGGACGAGGTGGGCATCGACGCCGGTTTCGACGAGCGCGTTCAGGAGGTTGTGCGTCGCGTTGACGTTGTTGTTGACCGTGTAGTTCTTGTGCCGGTCGCTCTTCATCGAATAGGGGGCGGCGCGCTGCTCGGCGAAATGGATGACGGCGTCCGGCCGCTCGTCGCGCAGCCAGTTCTTGAGAAGCTCGTAGTCGCGGGCGAGATCGATCAGATGGAAGTGGATCCGGCGGCCGGTTTCGGCGTGCCAGACGCGGGTGCGTTCCTGGATCGAGTCCATCGGCGTCAGCGACTGGACGCCCAGCTCGGTATCGATCCAGCGGCGTGAAAGGTTGTCGAGGATGTGAACTTCATGGCCGGCGTTGGACAGATGCAGGGCGGTGGGCCAGCCTACGAAACCATCTCCACCCAGGACTGCAACCTTGATAGCCGATACCATCGGACACTCCCTTGCGTTTGCCTGTCCCCTGCATAGTGGCCGAATGTGACAAGAGTGCAATCCTTGATTTTGTTCCATATTTCCTCCACAGAGACTTCGATCTCCCCACGGCGGAGCCGGAAATGACCAACGACCAGCATGCGCTCTCGGGCGAACTGACGGCAGATGGGCATCGTCTCGTGCAGCGCGTCTATTATGAAGACACCGACTTCTCCGGCTTCGTCTACCACGCGCGCTACCTGCATTTCATGGAGCGCGGCCGAACGGATTATCTGCGCTGTCTCGGCGTGGAACAGGGGGCGCTGTCGATCGAGGGCGACAGCGAAGGCCTGATGTTCGTGGTCCACCGCATGGAGATCGATTTCAAGGCTCCCGCACGGATGGACGATATCCTGACCATCCTGACACATACGGAGAAGGCCGGTGGGGCGAAGATGGTCCTGCAGCAGGAGGTCCGGCGCGGCGAGCAGCTTCTCATTGCCGCAAAGGTCGTCATCGCGGTGATCAATGGAAAGGGTCGGCCGCGGCGCCTGCCGGACGGGCTGGCAGCGCAATTCCTCGGTGCCGCAGCGGCAGGCTGATCTCCAGCGGGCATCGATTCGGGGCCAGTTGTCGCCGCGCCCACAGGGCCGAAGGGCCGGCTGTGGATTATTCGCGGGTGCGGTAAGACTCCATTAACCACAATGATGTCTTACTCAAAGCACTGGATTTTGTGCGCTGCACGTCATCCTTTAACCAAAATTGACGGCAAGAAGGCAGTTGAAAGCGTTTGATCGGCGTGGCAGCCGGCAACATCAACCGGACATCTTGACGAACAGGCGGGACGGCTGCGGACGAATCAGGCCGCGGTTTCCCTGAAGTTTGCGAAAAGCCGGCGCTGGTTTCCGAGATCGTTCGGATGCCGGTCCGGCAAAGGGATGAAGACCCGGTGCGATGGCCGAAAGCCCGTGCCGGGTGTTTGGATTCGGGGACGGAAGTCTATGGAACAGGTAGGTTTGGCAGCAACGACCGATGTGAGCCTCTGGTCGCTCTTCATGCAGGCCGGCTTCGTGGTGAAGCTGGTCATGGTCGGTCTGATCGCGGCGTCGATCTGGACATGGGCGATCGTCGTCGACAAGACGCTGGCCTTCTCCAAGGCCCGCCGGCAGCTCGACAGCTTCGAGCAGGTGTTCTGGTCCGGGCAATCGCTCGAGGAACTCTACCGCACCCTGTCCGACCGGCAGACCAGCGGCATGAGCGCCATGTTCGTCGCCGCCATGCGCGAGTGGAAGAAGAGCTTCGAGCGCGGCGCGCGCTCGCCGATCGGGCTGCAGATGCGCATCGATCGGGCCATGGACGTGACGCTGGCGCGCGAATCCGAAGCGCTCGAGGCCCGTCTCGGCTCGCTGGCGACCATCGGTTCGGCCGGCCCGTTCATCGGCCTCTTCGGCACCGTCGTCGGCATCATGACGTCGTTCCAGGCGATCGCGGGGTCCAAGTCGACCAATCTCGCCGTCGTGGCACCGGGTATCGCCGAGGCGCTGCTTGCGACCGCGATCGGCCTTCTGGCCGCCATCCCCGCCGTCATCGCCTACAACAAATTCACCGCAGACGCCGGCAAGATCACGTCGCGCATGGAGGGGTTCGCCGACGAGTTCTCGGCCATCCTTTCGCGCCAGATCGACGAGAAGCTGCAGCCGCGCCAGGCGGCGCAGTAACGCTGCGGCTGCCAAGCAGGAGACGAAGCCATGGGCATGTCAGTCGGTGGGGGCAAGGGCGGCGGTGGTCGCCGCAGGCGCGGCCGCAAGGCCGTCATGAGCGAGATCAACGTGACGCCGTTCGTCGACGTCATGCTGGTGCTCCTGATCATCTTCATGGTGGCCGCCCCGATGATGACGGTCGGCGTACCGCTCGACCTGCCGAAGACCTCCGCCAAGGCGCTCAACGCCGAGACCCAGCCGATCACCGTATCGGTGAAGGCTGACGGCGCAGTGTTCCTGCAGGAGACCGAAATCCCGGCCGAGGAGATCGCCGCCAAGCTCGAGGCCGTCGCGACGACGGGCTATACCGAGCGGATCTTCGTGCGCGGTGACGGTGCGGCGCCGTACGGCGTCATTGCAGACGTCATGTCGCGCATCCAGCAGGCCGGCTTTACCAATATCGGCCTCGTGACCGAGCAGAAACCGGACAACTGAAGACTGCGATGAAGGTCAGCCTCGCCACATCCGCCGCATTGCACGCGCTGGTGCTCACCTGGGCGCTGGTGTCGATCGGCAGTCCGGAGAGTTTCGACGTGGCCAATGTCGAGGCGATGCCGGTGGATATCGTGCCGATCGAGGAACTGACGCAGATCCAGCAGGGCGACAAGAAGGCGCCGATGGCGGAGAAGGCCGCGCCGGTCCCGACCAAGCGCCAGGACCAGGTGGAGAACGCCGAGAATTCCGGCGACAACGACGTCGACCTGAAGACGCCGCCGACGCCGAACGAGAAGCCGCAGAGCACCGAAACCGCCGCCGCCCCGCCGAAGGCCGAGCAGACCATGCCCACGCCAGATCCGGCCGAAGAACCGGTGGAGCAGGTGCAGCCGAGCGAACCGGCCTCGACACCGGCGACCGAAGTGGCCGCCGAGGCGGAGCCGAAGCAGGAGGTGACGGCCGAGGCGACGCCGGAAGAAAAGCCGGCGGAAGAAGCGCCGGCCGAGGTCGCCGAGGCGGAAGCCATGCCGGACAACGTTCCCGTGCCCGAAATCAAGCCGCAGCCGCCGCAGCCGCAGACGGCCAAGACCCCGGACCGCAAGAACGAGGAAAAGAAGCAGGAGAAGAAGAAGGCCGCTTCCGCCAAGGAGAGCGACTTCAACGCCGACGAGGTGGCGGCACTCCTGAACAAGACCGAGGCCAAGGGCGGCGGCGCCAAGCGCTCGACCGAAACCGCGGCACTCGGCGGCAAGAAGACGACCGGTGGCTCGAAGCTGTCGATGAGCGAAATGGACGCGCTGCGCGGGATCATCCAGAATAACTGGTCGATCATCCCCGGGATGGCGGACGCCAGCGAGGTGCGCATCAAGGTGACGATGCAACTCGACCCGGACGGCAACATCGTCGGTGAACCGGACGTGGTTGCCACCGGCGGCTCGGACGCCGCACGCCGGGCGCTTGCCGGCGGTGCGCGCCGGGCGATCCTGAAATCGGCACCGTTCGATAAGCTGCCGAAGGACAAATACGATGCCTGGAACGAAGTCGTCGTGAACTTCGACCCCAGCGAGATGATGTGATGCCGACAGGCACGAACACTGGCACAGAAACTAGGAAGGCCTAGATCGCATGCTGAGACGCACTTTTCTTCATTCTGCAGCCGGCTTGACCGGCCTTGCGGCCGCTGCGACGCCGGCATGGGCGCTCGTCGAGATCAACGTCAACAAGGGCAATGTCGAGCCGCTGCCGATCGCCGTGACCGATTTCGTCTCCAGCGGCGATCTCGGCACGAAGATCACCGATGTGATCGCGGCCGACCTCAAGCGGTCCGGCCTGTTCGCGCCGGTCAGCAAGCAGGCCTTCATCGAGAAGATCTCCAATCCCGACCAGCCGCCGCGCTTCGAGGACTGGAAGGTCATCAATGCGCAGGCGCTGGTCACCGGCCGCGTCACGCAGGAAGGCGACGGCCGGCTGCGCGCCGAATTTCGCCTGTGGGACACCTTCGCCGGCCAGCAGATGACCGGCCAGCAGTTCTACACCCAGCCGGAAAACTGGCGCCGCGTCGCCCATATCATCGCGGACGCGATCTATGAGCGCATCACCGGCGAGAAGGGCTATTTCGACACCCGCGTCGTCTATGTCGCCGAGAGCGGCCCGAAGAACGCCCGCAAGCGCCAACTCGCCATCATGGACCAGGACGGGGCCAACGCGCGCGCGCTGACCAACTCCAACGACATCGTGCTGACGCCGCGCTTCTCGCCGAGCCGGCAGGAAATCACCTACATGTCGTTCGAGGGCCAGCAGCCGCGGGTCTACCTGCTGCAGCTGGAAACCGGGCAGCGCGAGGTGGTCGGCAACTTCCCCGGCATGACGTTCGCGCCGCGCTTCTCGCCCGATGGCCAGCGCGTCATCATGAGCCTGCAGCAGGACGGTAACGCCAACATCTACACGATGGACCTGCGCTCGCGCACGACCACGCGGCTGACCTCGACGGCTGCGATCGACACCGGCCCCTCCTATTCGCCGGACGGCAGCCAGATCGTCTTCGAAAGCGATCGTGGCGGACGCCAGCAGCTCTATGTCATGGGGGCCGATGGCTCCGGCCAGAACCGAATCTCCTTCGGCGACGGTTCCTATTCGACGCCGGTGTGGTCGCCGCGCGGCGACCTGATCGCGTTCACCAAGCAGTCGGGCGGCAAGTTCTCGATCGGCGTGATGAAGCCGGACGGTTCGGGCGAGCGCATCCTGACGACGGGCTTCCACAACGAAGGGCCGACCTGGGCGCCGAACGGGCGCGTGCTGATGTTCTTCCGCCAGCCGGCCGGCTCCGGCGGGCCCCAGCTCTACTCGATCGACCTGACCGGCTACAACGAGCAGCAGGTGCAGACGGCCGGCTACGCTTCGGACCCGGCCTGGTCGCCGCTGCTGGAGTGACCTGCGGCAGCCAGTGTAAACAGCTGCAACCAATCGTGACGCCGCCGCCGCTTTCTCGCCTCAAAGTCCGCTAAACCAAGGGCTTGAAGGCGAGGGATTCGGCGGCGTTCGTCGTTCTTAGCCGGACGCCGGGGGAGTATTTGCGTAATCGATTGTTAACCATAATCGTTGAATGCCGATTAACCGCGTGCGGTTACAGTCTGGCAACCCTGATTGAAACCCAAGCCCTGTTTGAACTGATGCTAAGGAGACCGGCTCATGAGCCGCACTGAAGTCCCGGCCGCTGGCCGCATGCAGACCCTCGCCCGCAACCCCGCAATCCTCGCCCTGTTCATGGGGCTGGCCCTTGCCGGCTGCGCCAACAAAAAGAATATGCCCAACAGCGCCGGCGAACTCGGCCTGAACAATGCGACCCCGGGCTCGACCCAGGACTTCACCGTCAATGTCGGCGACCGCATCTTCTTCGATACCGATTCGACCTCGATCCGTGCCGATGCAGCAGCCACCCTGGACAAGCAGGCGCAGTGGCTGCAGCGCTACTCGAACTACGCGATCACGATCGAAGGCCATGCCGACGAGCGCGGCACGCGCGAGTATAACCTGGCGCTCGGCGCACGCCGCGCCACCGCGACCAAGCAGTACCTCGCCAGCCGCGGCGTTCCGGCCGGCCGGATGAAGACGATCTCCTACGGCAAGGAAAAGCCGGTCGCCGTCTGCGACGACATCTCCTGCTGGTCGCAGAACCGTCGCGCCGTCACCGTGCTCGGTGGCGCCGGCATGTAATCGACGGATCGGTGCAGGAGCGCCGTCCAGGAAAGGCCCGCCAGCGATGGCGGGCCTTTGCGTTTGCGCCACAGCGCACGCAGAAATGAACCGTTGCCCCGCGGGGCGGAGTTTTTTAACACACTTTGGCCGAACTCCGTTGCTTTTTGACAGCATTTGGAAAAACCTGCGGCTGCGCGGGAATGCGCGAATTCGGACCAACAGGACACGCACAATATGAAGAAAATCGTCGCGGCAGGTCTAATCGGCCTGGCAGCCTTCGCAGGGCCGGTGGAAGCGTTGCACGCGTCTCCGCTCCAGGCGCTGGCGAACCGCCTATTGCCGGGGGGCGGCAAGGCGGACAAGGAGGTCGTGCTCGCGCAGGCCGACGAATCGATCATGCGCATCGGCCAGCTCGAGGAGCAGATCCGCACGCTCAACGGCCGGATCGAGGAAATGAGCTTCCAGCTTCTGCAGATGCAGGAGCAACTGCGCAAGACCCAGGAAGACAACGAGTATCGCTTCCAGGACCTGGAAAGCGGCAAGGGCACCGGCAAGAGCGGTGCGCTGGAACGGCCGTCAGGCGCGGATGCGCAGGCCGGCAGCCAGACGGCGACAACCGAACCCCCGGCGGATCCCTCCGCCGCGGGCAACGATGAGGCTGCATCGGCCGGCTCGACGGCCAAGCCGCCTCAGGCGCTCGGCAGCATCCGCTTCGACGAGCAGGGCAACCCCGTCGGCACCGACATGAGCGAGAGCGCCTCGATCGGCAGCGGTTCGGTGCCCGACGTCGAAGGCGGACTGCCGCGGGTGGACAACCAATCGACGGCCGCGCTCGACAAGCCGGACGACATCTACAACGCGGCCTATGGCCACGTGCTGTCGGGCGACTATCAGCTCGCCGAGAAGGAGTTCCGCGACTATCTCGAGGTCTTCCCCGAAGGCGAGAAGGCGGCGGACGCCAGCTTCTGGCTGGGCGAGGCACAGTATTCGCAGGGCAATTTCAACGACTCGGCCAAGACGTTCCTGAATGCGCACCAGACCTACGGCACCTCCAAGAAGGCGCCGGAAATGCTGCTGAAGCTCGGCATGTCGCTTGCCGCGCTCGATAACCGCGAAACCGCATGCGCGACGCTGCGCGAAGTGGGCAAGCGCTATCCGAACGCCTCCAAGGCGGTGAAGACCAAGGTCACCAGCGAACAGGGCCGGCTCTCCTGCTGAGCCGCTTGCGGAGTGACGCCGCGATGCGTGCCGAACCCGAGCCCGTCGATGCTGCCGTCGCCCGATTTCTGAACAGCTTTTTCAAGCCCGCCCGCCTGCTCGTTGCCGTTTCCGGCGGCGGCGATTCCGTCGGCCTGCTGATCGCGCTCGACGAAGCGCTGCGGTCGGGCCGCTTTCCCGGATTTTCCCTGTATGCCTGCACGATCGACCATGGGCTGCGCGCGGGCTCGGTGGCGGAAGCACACTGGGTAGCGGCGCTGTGTGCCGGCCGTGGCATATCCCATGTCACGCGTTGCTGGAGCGGACAGAAACCGCAGAGAGGCGTACAGGCCGCGGCGCGCGAGGCGCGTCATGCGCTTCTGGTCGAGGCCGCCGGCGACGCGGCGGCAACGGCGATCGTGACGGCCCACAATCGCGACGACCAGCAGGAGACGGTGGCGATGCGCGCCGCGCGCAGCAGCGACGGGGCCGGCCTCGCGGGGATCGCGCCGGCAACGCTGGTCCAAAACACCATCTGGCTGCTGCGACCGCTGCTCGGCGTACCGCGCGAGGCGATCCGTAGTTATCTCCGGCATCGCGGACAGGACTGGCTGGACGATCCGAGCAATGCCAACAGGACATTCGAACGGGTGCGCGTGAGGCTCGATGCCATTGATGGACCGGGGGTAGCGAGCGCCGCCCGGACCGCGGACATCGATAGCGCAGGCTGGACCGAGGCTGCGAGCGCGAGGCTAATAGCAGCGCGGGAAGGTGCCGCGTTCCTTGGGGGGAACGTGCGCATCTTCGATGCCGCGCTTGCGTTTCTGTCTGCACCGGCGATCGCGACCGTGCTGTCCTCCAGCGCCGCGTTCCAGGCGCTGCTTGCGCTCTGCGCCGTCCTTGGCGGGCGCGTGCACCGGCTGGAGAGGGCTGCGGCAGATCGTCTCTCGGCCTTTCTCGACAAGGGCGATCTCTCCCGGTTCACCGCCGGGCGGGCGGTCTTCGATCGTCGTCGGGAGGGGCTCTTTCTCTATCGCGAGCATCGTGGCATCGGCAGCCTGCGGATAGCGCCGGGGGAGAGTGCCGTCTGGGACGGCCGCTTTCGGGTGCGCAACCTCGGCGGGGCCTCGCTTCTCGTCCACTCCGCCGCTGCGGCGGGCGACGAGGACCTGTCCCCCCTGCCGGACGTCCCGGCAGGCGTTGTTCGGCGTGTCGGGAGGACCCGGCCGATGGTGCTCGCCGGCGAGGCGAGGGCGGCTGGCGCGACCCATGACGTGGAGCCGGTGCTCGCGCCTTATGACCGCTACCTGCCGGTCTTCGACCTGCCGCTCGCCGAGGCGCTCGCCGGGCTGTTCGGGCTTCCACGGTTGCCGCCGCTGCCGCTCGCCATGGGAAACGATCCGGCCTGAAAGGCGCGCGGCGCCGCGCGCGGGCGCCGGCGGCAATCGAGCGCACCCCAAAAACCGCCATAAGCGTCAACGATGATCCGAGAAAAGGTCCGGGGGTCGTTCGGATTGCCTTGGCAAGGCGGCGCCACGACCCTATGTTAGGAGCTAATGAGACGGCGCAACCCCTGTAGCCGAGAAAGTGCCCGGAAAGCCGATGAATCCAAACTTCCGCAATGTCGCCCTGTGGGCCATCATAGCGCTCCTGCTGATCGCTCTCTTCAGCATGTTCCAGACGAGCCCGGCCCAGACCGGCTCGCGGGACATACCCTATTCGCAGTTCCTGAAAGAGGTGGACAGCAGCAGGGTCAAGGAGGTCGTGATCACGGGCAACAAGATCGTCGGCAGCTATGTGGAAACCGGCACGACGTTCCAGACCTACGCGCCCTCGATCGACGATGCGCTGACGGAGCGGCTTGAAGCCAAGAACGTCGTGATCAACGCCCGTCCGGAGACGGACGGCTCCAACAGCTTCCTCAGCTATGTCGGCACGTTGCTGCCGATGCTGCTGATCCTCGGCGTCTGGCTCTTCTTCATGCGCCAGATGCAGGGCGGATCGCGCGGGGCCATGGGCTTCGGCAAGTCCAAGGCCAAGCTTCTGACCGAAGCGCATGGCCGGGTGACCTTCGCCGATGTTGCCGGCGTGGACGAGGCCAAGCAGGATCTGGAGGAAATCGTCGAGTTCCTGCGTGACCCGCAGAAGTTCCAGCGCCTCGGCGGCCGCATTCCGCGCGGCGTGCTGCTCGTCGGGCCTCCGGGCACCGGCAAGACGCTGCTGGCACGCTCGGTCGCCGGCGAGGCCAACGTGCCCTTCTTCACCATTTCCGGATCCGACTTCGTCGAAATGTTCGTCGGTGTGGGCGCTTCGCGCGTCCGCGACATGTTCGAGCAGGCCAAGAAGAACGCGCCTTGCATCATCTTCATCGACGAAATCGACGCGGTCGGTCGTCACCGTGGCGCCGGTCTCGGCGGCGGCAACGACGAGCGCGAGCAGACGCTGAACCAGTTGCTGGTCGAGATGGACGGCTTCGAGGCGAATGAGGGCGTCATCCTGATCGCCGCCACCAACCGTCCCGACGTGCTGGACCCGGCGCTGTTGCGCCCGGGCCGCTTTGACCGCCAGGTCGTCGTTCCGAACCCGGATATCGTCGGCCGCGAGCGCATCCTCAAGGTGCACGTCCGCAACGTGCCGCTGGCACCGAACGTCGACCTCAAGGTGCTGGCACGCGGCACGCCCGGCTTCTCCGGTGCCGATCTGATGAACCTTGTCAACGAGTCCGCGCTGATGGCGGCACGGCGCAACAAGCGTCTCGTCACCATGCAGGAATTCGAAGACGCCAAGGACAAGATCATGATGGGCGCGGAACGCCGCTCCTCCGCCATGACCGAAGCCGAGAAGAAGCTGACGGCCTACCACGAGGCGGGCCATGCGATCATGGCGCTGAACGTGCCGATGGCCGATCCGCTGCACAAGGCGACGATCATCCCGCGCGGCCGCGCGCTCGGCATGGTCATGCAGCTTCCGGAAGGCGACCGCTATTCGATGAGCTACAAGTGGATGGTGTCGCGCCTTGCCATCATGATGGGCGGGCGTGTCGCTGAAGAGATCACCTTCGGCAAGGAAAACATCACGTCCGGTGCCTCTTCCGACATCGAGCAGGCGACGAAGCTTGCGCGCGCCATGGTGACCCAGTGGGGCTTCTCCGACCAGCTCGGCCAGGTCGCCTATGGCGAGAACCAGCAGGAGGTCTTCCTCGGTCATTCGGTGGCGCAGTCGAAGAACGTCTCCGAATCGACCGCCCAGAAGATCGACAACGAGATCCGCCGCCTGATCGACGAGGCCTATTCCGAGGCCAAGCGCATCATCACCGAGAAGCATCACGAATTCGTGGCGCTGGCCGAGGGCCTGCTCGAATACGAGACGCTGACCGGCGAGGAGATCAAGGCGCTGATCCGCGGCGAAAAGCCGGCCCGCGACCTCGGCGACGACAGCCCGCCGCACCGCGGCTCGGCCGTGCCGAAGGCAGGGCAGAAGAAGGGCGGCGAAGCGGAAGGCGGTCTCGAGCCGCAGCCGCAGTAGCCAGGTCTTCGCGGAAACAGACAAGGCCGGCCGCTTTTGCGGCCGGCCTTTTTCGTTCGCCACGGTAACGGGCTGTAACGGGAGAGAATTGAATTTCAGATGCTCTCCGTTCCGTTCTATGGCAAAGAGTGCACAGAAACGGACAGGCGATGCGGCAGCGACACGGGATGGTGTCCGGCGGCGCGTAGTCCGGTCCAACGATTTCAGGAGCGCAGATGAAGCGTCGCTATTTCGGCACTGATGGCATCAGAGGCCAGTCCAACGTTTTCCCCATGACGCCGGACCTCGCCATGCGGGTGGGCATCGCGGTGGGCACCATCTTCCGCCGCGGCACGCATCGCAACCGCGTCGTGATCGGCAAGGACACGCGGCTTTCCGGTTACATGCTGGAGAACGCCATGGTCGCCGGCTTCACTGCGGCCGGCGTGGACGCCTTCGTTCTCGGCCCGATCCCGACCCCGGCCGTGGCCATGCTGACACGCTCGCTGCGCGCCGACATTGGCGTGATGATCTCGGCCTCCCACAATCCGTTCCAGGACAACGGCATCAAGCTGTTCGGGCCGGACGGCTATAAGCTTTCCGATGAGCTCGAGGCGCAGATCGAGGCGATGCTGGACGACGACATCGTGCCGCAGCTGGCGAGGGCGGGCGAGATCGGCCGGGCCAAGCGCATCGACGGCGTGCACGACCGCTATATCGAGCATGCCAAGCGCACACTGCCGCGCGACGTGACGCTGCATGGCCTGAGGGTGGTGGTCGACTGTGCCAACGGTGCCGCCTATCGCGTGGCGCCGGCGGCGCTGTGGGAACTCGGAGCGGACGTGGTGACGATCGGTGCGGAACCGAACGGCACCAACATCAACCTCGAATGCGGCTCGACCCATCCCGAGGCGCTGAAGCGCAAGGTCGACGAGGTTCGCGCTGACATCGGCATCGCGCTCGACGGCGACGCCGACCGGGTGCAGATCGTCGACGAGAACGGCAGGCTGGTCGATGGCGATCAGCTGATGGCGGTGATCGCCGAGACCTGGGCGGCCGACGGCATGCTGAAGGGCGGCGGACTGGTGGCTACCGTCATGTCGAACCTGGGGCTGGAGCGATTCCTGAAAAGCAAGAAGCTCGGGCTGGAACGCACCCAGGTCGGCGACCGCTACGTCGTCGAGCACATGCGCCAGCACGATTTCAATGTCGGCGGCGAACAGTCGGGCCATATCGTGCTGTCCGATTTCGGCACCACCGGCGACGGCCTCGTCGCGGCCCTGCAGGTGCTCGCCTGCGTCAAGCGCAGCGGGCGTTCGGTCAGCGAGATCTGCCACCGCTTCGAGCCGGTGCCGCAGGTGCTGAAGAACGTGCGCTATTCGGGCGGCAAGCCGCTGGAGGACACGCAGGTGATCGCGGCGATCGCGGAGGCCGAGAACGCGCTCGCCAAGAGCGGGCGGCTCTTGATCCGGCCGTCGGGCACCGAGCCGCTGATCCGCGTCATGGCGGAAGGCGACGATCATGCGATGGTCGAACGGATCGTCGACGAGCTGGTAGGGGTCATCGGCTCGGTTCGCAACGCCGCCTGAGGCGGGTCGTTTCAAGTTTAAATGGGGCATGCTGGCGGACCGCGGTGCATGGCGAGAGTGAAATCTCATGCCATGCACCGCGGTCTTTTTCGTGCACTGCCGGCGCAAAACTTACCCGGACGTTAACAACCAGAGTAAAGCGTCGTAGTTAATTGCAACTTAACCTTTGCACTCCATTATCCATCCCAAATCGATGAACGTCGGTGCTGCGGCCTTCGCAGCGCCGAGCACAGGTCCATGGAGTTGGGGCATGATGAAGTATCTTGGTAGCGCCGTTGCAGCTCTGGTGGTGAGCTCATCGGCCTTTGCGGCGGACGCCTTTCAACCGGAACCGGTGCAGCCGATGCCTGTGGAGGCGGTCGCGCTGTCGACCGGCGGCTGGTACCTGCGCGGCGATGTCGGCTACGGCTGGACCCACATGCGCGGCGCCAGCTACTACCAGGGAGGTCCCGACGGCACCAAGACGGACTTCGACAATACCGATCTCGACGGCGGCGTCGTCCTCGGCGGTGGCGTCGGCTACCAGTGGAACGACTATTTCCGCACCGACGTCACGCTCGACTATCTCTTCGACGGCGACTTCAACGGATCGACCAGCGGCAGTTGCGGCGTGTCCGACGACTGCGTCTCTTCCGACCGTGCCTCGTGGTCGGCGCTCAGCCTGCTCGCCAACGCCTATGTCGACCTCGGCACCTACTACGGCGTGACACCCTATGTCGGCGCCGGTATCGGTGCCACCCGGGTCAACTGGGGCAACCTGCGCAACACCTCGTGCTCCGTCGACGATCCGAGCAATTGCGACGACACCGTCACGCACAGCGGCAAGGACAGCTGGCGCTTCACGTACGCGCTGATGGCCGGCGCCTCGGTCGACCTGACCTGCAACTGGAAGGCCGATGCCGGCTACCGCTTCCGCCAGATCGCCGGCGGCGACATGTTCGGCTATGCGCTGAATGGCGGCCCGGGCGAGGACGACGGCTTCTTCGTCCACGAAGCCCGCGTCGGTCTGCGCTACAGCTTCAACAGCTGCGAAGTGCCCTACGTCCCGCCGGCAGAGCCGATCGTCTACAAGTAAGACACCCTCCTGTTTCCATCAAAAGCCGTCCGGTATCCCGCCGGGCGGCTTTTCGTTTCCCGTGCTTTCGAAGCCGGCGGAAGCGGCGCGCGGACGTGGTTAACAAACATACTTAACCGGCCCTTAACCTCTCCCTGAAATACTGGCCCTCAGTTAACCGGCCGCAATCGCGGCCGTCGTTTCGGGGGCGAGACATGATCGTGCGAAAGACAATTCTCGGTGCCGCCATCATCGCAGGCCTTTCGGCAGGCACGGCGCTCGCCGGCGGCGAGATCTACCCGGTGGTCGAAGCGCCGGAGGTCGACATGTCGACGGTCGCGGTCGCGCAGGGCTGGTATATCCGCGGCGACATCGGCTATGCCGCCTCGATCAAGGGCGGCGACATCGACTACAACTACATCGGCGAGGGCGGGGCGGACGAGAGCCGCGAGCGGTTCGACGACAGCCGCTTCTCCAAGCCGTTCTCCTACGGCTTCGGCATGGGCTACCAGTTCAACAACTTCCTGCGCACGGATCTTACGACCGACTTCTTCAATTCGAGCTTCGATGCGGATTCGTCGATCGGCCGGGCCTGCCCGGGCGAGAACGCCGGGACGGGTTGCGATTTCACCCATGACAGCGGCTACAACGCCATCAGCGTCCTGGCCAACGGCTATGTCGACCTCGGCACCTATGCGGGCTTCACGCCCTATATCGGCGCCGGCGTCGGCGCGACGAACGTCCAGTGGGACGACCTGAAGACGCGCGCGACCTGCGTCGACGGCGCCAGCGTCTGCGGCAGCACCGCGCAGGGCGATCCGGTCCGCAGCCCCGGCGAGGAAAGCTGGCGCTTCACCTACGCGCTGATGGCCGGCGCGTCCTATGACCTGACCAACCGCGTGAAGCTCGACGTGGGCTACCGCTACTCCGACATCGACGGCGGCAAGATGTTCGGCTACAGCGACGCCGAAAAGGCGCTTGGCGCTTCCGGCACCAAGGCCAGCGACGACGGTTTCCAGCGCCACGAGATCCGCGCCGGCATCCGCGTCACGACCTGGTAGGGAGGGAGCGGCGGAAGAGGCTTGAAGCCGCGCGCCTGTTTCTTTGGCGCAAAGCCAGTGTCACCGTCTTGCCGGCCTTGAGCCGGCATCCAGTTGCGCAAGTCCTTGCGCGATAAAGCACTTTCCGCGCCGCGGGCGCGGCGCTGCTGGACCCCGGCTCGGGGGCCGGTGTGACGGGGAAGTGTGGTTGCGACCATCACCGCCAGCCACTCGCTCGCCAGAACGCCGTGTGCAAACCGCTCCGCAACCATCCCCGATGCGCCGGAAATTTTCCCCCACGCGACATATTCGGCTTGACTTGAATCGGCTCCTCCCATATTTCCGGCGGCGGGACACCCTTCCCCAACGAAGGGCTTTCTATCTGGAAGGATAGCCATCATGACGAAGACCGTCACCGCGCCGGACGTGCGTCCGAACAATACCCATTTCTCTTCTGGCCCCTGCTCGAAGCGCCCCGGTTGGTCGCTCGAAGCGCTTTCCGATGCCTCGCTCGGTCGCTCGCACCGCGCCAAGGTCGGCAAGGCCAAGCTCAAGCAGGCCATCGATCTCACCCGCGAAATCCTGGACGTGCCGGCCGACTACCGCATCGGCATCGTGCCCGCGTCCGATACCGGCGCCGTCGAGATGGCGCTGTGGTCGCTGCTCGGCGAACGTCCGGTCGACATGGTCGCCTGGGAAAGCTTCGGCGCCGGCTGGGTCACCGACGTGGTCAAGCAGCTTAAGCTCAAGGACGCCCGCAAGATCGAGGCTCCCTATGGCGAGCTTCCGGACCTTTCCACCATTGATTTCGACCACGACGTGGTCTTCACCTGGAACGGCACGACCTCCGGCGTGCGCGTCCCGAACGCCGATTTCATCCCCGCCGACCGCAAGGGCCTGACGATCTGCGATGCCACCTCGGCCGCATTCGCACAGAACCTCGACTTCGCCAAGCTCGACGTTGTCACCTTCTCCTGGCAGAAGGTGCTGGGCGGCGAGGGCGCGCATGGCGTCATCATCCTCAGCCCCCGCGCTGTCGAACGGCTCCTGTCCTACCAGCCGGCCTGGCCGCTGCCGAAGATCTTCCGCATGACCTCGGGCGGCAAGCTGATCGAGGGCATCTTCACCGGCGAGACGATCAACACGCCGTCGATGCTCTGTGTCGAGGACTATATCGACGCGCTTCTGTGGGCCAAGTCCGTCGGCGGCCTGAAGGGCCTGATGGCGCGCGCCGACGCCAACGCCCAGGTGATCTTCGATTTCGTCGAGGAGAACGGCTGGATCGCCAACCTCGCCAAGGTCGATGAAACCCGCTCCAACACCTCGGTCTGCCTGACGATCGCCGACCAGGACGTGCTGGCGCTCGATGCCGACGCCCAGGCCGCTTTCGCCAAGGGGGTCGTGGCGCTCCTCGAGAAGGAAGGCGTCGCCTATGACATCGGCGCCTACCGCGACGCGCCGTCCGGGCTTCGCATCTGGGCCGGTGCCACCATCGACACCGCCGACATGCAGGCGCTGATGCCGTGGCTGACCTGGGCCTACGAGACCCAGAAGGCGACGCTATCCAAGGCTGCGGCCTGATCTTTGCGTGACTTGCCTCGCCTCATCGAGGGGCGGGGCCGTTAATTCGCATTCCCTTCCAGATTTGATCTTCCAAGGAGGCCATCATGGCACCTCGCGTACTCGTATCCGACGAACTGTCGGAAACCGCTGTCCAGATCTTCCGCGACCGCGGCGTCGAAGTCGATTTCCAGCCGCAACTCGGCAAGGACAAGGAAAAGCTCGCCGAGATCATCGGCAACTATGACGGCCTTGCCATCCGCTCCGCCACCAAGGCGACGGAGAAGCTGATCGCGGCTGCCGCCAACCTCAAGGTGATCGGCCGCGCCGGCATCGGCGTCGATAACGTCGACATCCCGGCCGCCTCGCGCCGCGGCATCATCGTCATGAACACGCCGTTCGGCAACTCGATCACGACGGCCGAGCACGCGATCGCGCTGATGTTCGCCGTCGCCCGCCAGCTGCCCGCCGCGGACACCTCCACCCAGGCCGGCAAGTGGGAGAAGTCGAAGTTCATGGGCGTCGAGATCACCGGCAAGACGCTCGGCGTCATCGGCGCCGGCAATATCGGCGGCATCGTCTGCAAGAAGGCGATCGGTCTCGGCATGCACGTGCTCGCCTATGACCCGTTCCTGTCGAAGGAACGCGCCGAGGAGATGGGCGTGACCAAGGTCGAGCTCGACGAGCTGCTGGCCCAGGCCGACTTCATCACCCTGCACGTGCCGATGACCGACAAGACACGCGGCATCCTCAATGCCGCAGCACTCGCCAAGACGAAGAAGGGCGTGCGTATCATCAACTGCGCCCGCGGCGGCCTCGTCGACGAAAAGGCGCTGGCGGACGCGCTCAAGTCCGGTCATGTCGCTGGCGCCGGCTTCGACGTGTTCGAGGTCGAGCCCGCCACCGAGAGCCCGCTGTTCGGCCTGCCGAACGTCGTCTGCACGCCGCATCTCGGCGCCTCGACCACGGAAGCCCAAGAGAACGTCGCGCTGCAGGTGGCCGAGCAGATGTCGGACTACCTGGTCAAGGGTGCCGTCTCCAACGCCATCAACATGCCCTCGATCACCGCCGAGGAAGCACCGATCCTGAAGCCCTTCATCCGGCTTGCCGACGTGCTCGGTGCCTTCGTCGGCCAGGTCACCGAGAGCGCGATCAAGGAGATCGAGATCCTCTATGACGGCCAGACGGCGACGATGAACACCAAGGCGCTGACGAGCGCCGTGCTCGCCGGGTTGATCCGCCCGCAGGTGGCCGACGTCAACATGGTCTCGGCCCCGATCATGATCAAGGAAAAGGGCATCATCCTCTCCGAGGTCAAGCGCGACAAGTCGGGCGTGTTCGACGGCTACATCAAGCTGACGGTCAAGACCGAGAACCAGACCCGCTCGGTCGCCGGCACGGTGTTCTCCGATGGCAAGCCGCGGTTCATCCAGATCAAGGGGATCAACCTCGACGCCGACGTCGGCAACCACATGGTCTATATCACCAATACCGACGTTCCCGGCATGATCGGCTTCATCGGCATGACGCTCGGCGAGGCGAAGGTCAATATCGCCAACTTCCAGCTCGGCCGCGAGAAGGAAGCGGGCGATGCGATCGCGCTGCTCTATGTCGATGGTCCGGTCTCCGACGAGGTGCTCGACAAGCTGCGCGCCAACCCGGCGATCCGCCAGGCCAAACCGCTGGTCTTCAACATCGACTGATTTCGTCTCCTCCCAGGACGCGTGAAGAGGCCCGCGCCGGAGTGATCCGGGGCGGGCTTTCTTGTGGGGGGTGGGGGGCTTCTGGTCCACGATCGCCCCTCATCCGCCTGCCGGCACCTTCTCCCCGCAGGCGGGGAGAAGGACACCTGCCGCGACGTTTCAAACCCCCTCTCCCCGCTTGCGGGGAGAGGGTTGGGGTGAGGGGCTATTGCTTGTGACTTGAGGATTGGCGCGTCGATCCGATCTGATGATGAAGAGCGCCGCGCGGTGCCTTGGGACACCGCCAGCCCTTCCAGCGTACGGTCAGACCGCGTCCGCGCCGACCGCCTTCAATGCCGCGCGGCCGACCTCGAAATCCTGGTCGCCGGTGCCGGAGCCGACGCCGATCGCGCCGGCGAGCCTGCCGCCGAAGCGGATCGGCAGCCCCCCGGGAAGGTGCGTGACGCCACCCTGGGAGGCGATGCCGGCGGCCACGCCGAATTCAACCGGCATGGCGCCGGTCGGGTTGTTGATCGAGGCTGCGGTGCGGGCCTTCGCGCGGGCGGTGTGCATGCTGAGATATTTGGCGCCGTCCATGCGGAGGCTGGCAATCGTCTCGCCGCTGGCGTCGATGACGAAGATGCACTGCGGCACGCCGATCTTCTCGGCATGGGCGACGGCTGCCGTGAGCAGGTCCATGGCGCCCTTGTGGCTGAGTGCGATCGTTTCCCGGTAGCTGGTCATGGCTGTCTCCTGTGTTTCGCCGCAGGATAGCGTGGCAGGAGACGCAAAGGCAGCCGGCGCGATGCAGAATGACTTTTGCCGCACGGGAAAAAATCGGCAGGCGCGGGCGGGGCGGGGCAGGCTGCCGGTCTGGCAGGCGGGGTCGAGGCCCGGTCAGGGCGTGTCTCCGCGCCGGCGGCTGCCGGCGCGGAGATTTAGCATTTTCATGCCGTCGGAAGCGGTTCCTTGATCTTTCCGCCGATCGAGAAGGCGAGGATCGCCGAGACGAACATCAGGCCGCCGACGATGTACATCGGCAGTTCGAACAGCCCCGTCGCGTCCCGGACCGCGCCGGTGATGTAGGGGGCGGCGAAGCCGGCGAGGTTGCCGATCGTGTTGATCAGCGCGATGCCGGCGGCAGCGCCCGCACCCGACAGGAAGCGGCCGGGGATCGACCAGAAGTTCGGCAGTGCGGAGAAGATCGAGCACGCCGTGATGGTGATGACAGCGATCGTCGCCTCGGGCGAATTCATCGAGAGCGCCAGCGGGATGCTGAGCGCGCCGACCAGCGCCGGGATGCCGATGTGCCAGACCCGGACGCCGCGCTTGCTCGCGTCGCGGCTCCAGAAGTACAGCGCAATTGCCGCGGGCAGATATGGCACCGCAGTGATCAGGCCCTTGTCGAACACGTCGAATTTGGTGCCGAACTTCTCCTCGAAGCCACCGATGATCGTCGGCAGGAAGAAGGCGAGCGCATAGAGGCCGTAGATCAGGCCGAAGTAGATCGCCGACAGCAGCCAGACGCGGCCGTCCTTCAATGCGGCGCCGGTCATGCGGCCGTGGCCCCCGCCAGCCTTGACCTTGTCTTCCTTGGCCAGTTCGCCGTTCAGCCAGTCCTTCTCGTCCTGGCTCAGCCACTTGGCGTCATTGGGCCTGTCGGGCAGGTAGAACCATGTGACGATGCCGACGATGATGGCCGGAACGGAGACGCCGAAGAACATGATCCGCCAGCCTTCGAGGCCGAAGGCGCCATGCGCCTGGATGAGCGCCGAGGCGATCGGCGCGCCGATCACGGTGGTCAGCGGCTGGGCGAGGTAGAACAGTGCCAGGATCTTGGCGCGGTGGCGCGAAGGGACCCACGTGCTGAGGAACAGGATGGCGCCGGGGAAGAAGCCGGCCTCGGCGATGCCGAGCAGGAAGCGCAGGATGTAGAGCTCGGTGGAACTGCTCACCCAGGTGAACAGCAGCGAGACGATGCCCCAGCTCACCATGATGCGGGCCAGCCACTTACGCGCGCCGAACTTGTGCAGGGCAAGGTTGCTCGGAATCTCGAGCACGATGTAGCCGAAGAAGAAGATGCCGGCGGCAAAGCCGAACTGGGCGGCCGTCAGGCCGAGGTCCTCCGTCATCCCGTTCGGACCGGCAAACGAGATCGCCGTGCGGTCGAGGAAATTGATGAAGAACATCAGCGCGATGAAGGGTACGAGCCGCCACGAGATCTTGCTGATGGCGGATTGCTCCACCCGGTCGGCCTGGGCGGCTGGATTGATTGTGTGCAAGGCGTCCTCCCCTGTGCTGTTACAATGCCCCGTTCACCGCCAGAGAAGATGAAACGGAATCCGAGCCCGCACGGACAGGCAGTCGGGTAGATCGGATTTTCCGTTGCAGACCACCCCGATGAGTTGTCTAAAACTCACTCTGGCCGCCCCTCGCAATGTCCGGAAGAATGCGCGCTCCACCCAGTTCTACCTGCCCGGCAGCTCCTCGGCTGATAATATTGGCCGCTGGACAAACTCCGCAATCGATTTAATGTCCGCTGCGCTGTGACTTCAGATCACAGCATTGTGCGAAGCCTGGAGAGCGAAACAGTGAGCCAGCCCCTGCCGTCCCTGACGGCGCTGAAGGCCTTCGAGGCGACCGTACGCCACAGGAGCATGACGCTTGCCGCCGAGGAGCTCTTCGTCACGCACGGGGCGGTGAGCCGGCATATCAAGGGGCTGGAGACGCTGCTCGGCGTGCTGCTGCTGAACCGGAACGCCAAGTCGACCGACCCGACGCCGGAGGGAATCCAGCTTGCCGAGGGGCTGGGCACGGCGTTCCGCCTGATCCAGACCAGCATCGAGCGGGTAAAGCCGCGGCCGCTGACGCTTTCCTGCTCGTCGTCGATCATGATGCGCTGGATCATCCCGCACATCTCGCAGTTTCACGAGCTTCACCCGGAGATCGAGCTTCAGTTCAACATGAACTACGATCGGATCGACTTCATGCGCGACAAGATCAGCGTGGCGATCCGCAGCAGCACGATCGCCCCGCCGCCGGACGCGCTGATGCGCGATCTTGCGGCCGAGTGGATCGGCCCGGTCTGTTCGCCCGCCTACTTTTCGGCCAATCCCATAGGCGCGCCGACCGATCTGGCGGAGGCGGCGCTGCTTGCGACCAACACGCGCCCGGAGGCCTGGCAGGACTGGATCGCCGCCTCGGGCGTCGCGCTGAAGGCGGCGCCGATCCGCAGCAGCTTCGACCACTTCTACCTGCTGATCCAGGCGGCGGGATTCGGGCTGGGCTTTGCGGTCGTTCCCAAGATGCTGGTCCTCGACGACCTCGCCTCGGGAAGGCTCGTGGCGCCCTTCGGGTTTGCCAAGGGGCCGCGACGACTGGTGCTGTGGATCTCGCCGCACGTCGCGACACGGCCGGATACGCTTGCGCTGGAGCGCTGGCTGACCGAGACGATCCCGGCAAGTCTGGAGCGGGCCGACGCCGGCCGCTCGTGAGATCGATCGCGAGACGACCCGGGCGAGGGCGTTCAGACCGGTTTCGGCCGGCCCCATTCCGCGATCGCGATGCCGCTGAGGACCAGGCCGATGGCGACGAAGTGGAACGGCTGGAAGGTCTCGCCGACCAGCACGATCGACAGCAGCATGCCAAAGACGGGGATGGCATTGATGAAGAGGCCGGCGCGGTTCGGGCCGATCAGTTCCACGCCGCGCACCCACAGCACCTGCGACATCAGCGACGGGAAGATCGCCGCATAGAGGACGATGGCCCAGCCGGTGGCATCGGGCAGGATCGCCCGTCCGGCGGATGCCTCCCACCACAGGAGCGGCAGCGAGCTGATCAGCGCGCCGAGGGCCGGGGCGGCGATGAAGCTCTGCCAGTGCATCACCGGCTTCCAGCGCAGGGCGACCGTGTAGACCGCATAGACGAGGCAGGCCATCAGCATCAGCGTGTCGCCGAAGTTGAACTCCAGTTCCAGCAGCGACGTCAGGTCGCCGTGCGCCGAAGTCACCAGCACGCCCAGCAGCGTCACGCCGAACCCCACGAGTTGGGCCGGCGAGGCAGGGGTGCGGAACAGGGCAAAGTTCATGACGAAGATCAGCATCGGGATGCCGGCCTGCTCGAGCACCACATTGATGACGCTGGTATAGCCTACAGCCGTATAGAGCAGGGCGTTGAACAGGGTGAAGCCGGCGGCGCCATAGAGGAAGAGGAGCAGCCAGTGGGCTTTGATCTGCGCCCAGTCGCGCCTTATCTGCGGGGTCATGAAGGCGATGATGATGACGACGGCGATCAGCCAGCGCAGTGTCGTCAGCATCATCGGGCTGACATGGCCGATGGCGAGCTTGCCGGCGACCGAATTGCCGCCCCAGAGAAACGTGGTTACGCAGAGGTAGAAATAGGCTCTTCGATTCACTGCCGTCATCGGGGATACTCTCGCTCCCCGCGTCGGTCGGGGCGAGCGGACAAATAGGGGCTATTTGCCGATTCTGCCATGCAAAAAGCAGGTTGCGCCGATACAACAGGGTCGCTTTCACGAAAACTACACAGTATAGATGCGCGGGTTTTCAGAGTGCGTGCCGCGAAAAGCGCGCAAGAGGCAGGATAAGCGAAATGACCAATGTCGTGGTGATCGGGTCCCAATGGGGTGACGAAGGCAAGGGCAAGATTGTCGACTGGCTCTCGGAGCGCGCCGACATCGTGGTCCGCTTTCAGGGCGGTCACAATGCCGGGCATACGCTGGTGATCGACGGGACCAGCTACAAGCTGTCGCTGCTTCCCTCGGGCGTCGTCCGCCCGGGCAAGATGGCCGTGATCGGTAACGGTGTCGTCGTCGACCCGCATGCGCTTTGCGCGGAGATCGACAGGCTGGCCGCGCAGGGCGTCACGGTCACCCCGGAAAACCTGCGCATTGCCGACAATGCCACGCTGATCCTGTCGCTGCACCGCGAGCTCGACGGCATCCGCGAGGATGCGGCCGGCAAGTCCAACGGCGGCGTGAAGATCGGCACGACCCGCCGCGGCATCGGCCCCGCCTACGAGGACAAGGTCGGCCGCCGCGCGATCCGCGTCATGGATCTCGCCGACCTGGAAACGCTGTCGGCCAAGGTCGACCGGCTGCTGACGCACCACAACGCCCTGCGCCGCGGGCTCGGTGAGGCCGAGGTCAGCCACGAGACGATCATGCAGGAGCTGACGTCGGTCTCCGATCGCGTGCTGCCGTTCCGCGATACCGTCTGGCTGATGCTCGACAAGGAGCGCCGTCGCGGCGCACGCATCCTGTTCGAGGGCGCGCAGGGCTCGCTGCTCGATATCGACCACGGCACCTACCCCTTCGTCACCTCCTCCAACACGGTCGCGGGCCAGGCGGCTGCGGGTTCGGGCATGGGTCCGGGGGCGCTCGGCTACGTGCTCGGCATCACCAAGGCCTATACGACGCGCGTCGGCGAGGGGCCGTTCCCGACCGAGCTGACCGACGAGATCGGCCAGTTCCTCGGCGAGCGCGGCCGCGAGTTCGGCACGGTGACGGGCCGCAAGCGCCGCTGCGGCTGGTTCGACGCTGCCCTCGTGCGCCAGTCGGTCGCCACGAACGGCATCACCGGGATTGCGCTCACCAAGCTCGACGTCCTCGACGGCCTGGACGAACTGAAGATCTGCGTCGGCTATACGCTCGACGGCGAGGAGATCGACCACCTGCCGGCGAGCCAGGGCCAGCAGGCGCGGGTCGTGGCGAAGTACATCACCCTGGAAGGATGGAAGGAATCGACAGTCGGCGCGCGCAAGTGGGCCGATCTGCCGGCGCAGGCGATCAAGTATGTCCGCCAGGTCGAAGAGCTGATCGGCGCACCGGTGGCGCTGCTTTCCACCAGCCCGGAACGCGACGACACCATACTTGTGACCGATCCCTTCGAGGACTAAGATTTGATTTGACACAGTTCCGGGCTGGATTCGCGACCACGAAAGGCCGGAGATCACGAGAAAGTTCTTATGGCGGATTTTGTAGCAGTCATTCGTAGGGCCGTTGATGGCCTCACGGACAATTCCCCGGACATGCGGGTCAAGGTCTACGAGAAGGCTCGCGGCGCCGTCCGCAGGCAGCTCGAGGCCATGAACCCGCGCCCGTCGGACGACCTCGTCCAGCGCCAGCTCGACAAGCTCGAGGCCGCGATTTCCTCGGTGGAGGACGAACACGCCGAAGCGCTGCCGGCGGAGGAGCCGCTGGTCGAGGATCTGCTGGTCGAGGAGCCCGCCGAGGCTGCGGCTACGGTTCCATTCCCCGAGCCAGAGCCTGAGCCCGAGTCGCAAGAGCTGGCTCCGGAGCCGTCGGTCGAAGAGCCCGTCGCGTACGCGCGCGACGATGCCGCTGCGGAAGAGCGCTGGGCCGAGGAGCCCGTCGCCCCTGAGCCAGCCGTCGAGGAGCCTCCGGTCGAGGCACCTGTCGAAGAAGAGCCCGTGGTCGGGCATTCGGCAGGCGAAACCGGCTTCGTCGACGAGGCGCCTGAGCCTGTCGCGGCCGAATCCGATTATCACCGGGACGCAGACGAGCCAGTGTCCCCGACGGTCGAGCCTGAGTCTGAGCCCGAGCATGCGTGGTCGCCGCAACAGGTAGAGAGCGAAGCCTCGCCGGCGTTCGCTTCGAGCGACGAGGGCTCCCATCCGGATGCCGCGGACGAGCCGGTCCCGGCCGACAATCCCCCTTTCATCGGCCTGGAGCCGGTGGACGATCCCGCCTACGACCACACGGCCTTCGTCGAGCACGCGCAGACCCCTGCGCAGGAGGACGAAGCCTCATGGCACCCGGAGCGGGTGGACCCGCCTGCGCCGATCGAGGCCTCGCTCGGCATGCCGGCCACGTCGCCCGAGTGGGAGTGGACGGACACGCAGATTCCACCCGAGAAGGAGGACGGGCTCGGCAACGAGCCGGACCTCGGCGAGCCCACGAAGGCCGCCACGCCCGACGTCTCCGCCGAGCTGTCGCCGGAATGGACGTGGCCGGAGGATGCCCGCTCGCCCGAGCCGGCCGCGGACCCGGCCCGCGAGCCAAAGAAGCCCGCAGACAGCGCCTGGGGCGATCTGGAGGACCTGATCGGCTACCAGCCCAAGGCCGATGAAGCGACCGGCCCGCAGCCGGCCGAGGACGGCGTCGCCACGACCGATCCAGCGCCGGCGGCTGTTCGCAGCGGCCAGCGGTCGTTCCGCGCGGAGCCGCGCAAGCGTCGCATCAGCGTCGGCAGGATTGCCGCCGTCGTCGCCGCCCTTGCCGTGATCGGTGGCGCGGGTGCCGCCTACTGGCTGAACAAGGATGCGGTCGACGGGATGGTCGCCGACCTGACCGCGCCGCCAGCGCCTGCGCCGGGTGCTGCGGCCCCTGCCGCAGGCAATACCGATGCCGGCGAAGACGGGCAGGCACAAACGCCGGACACGCAGGTTGCATCCGCTGACGCCACCAGCACCAAATTTACCCAGCGCCTCCTGCCCGACGGCACCGAAGCCGACGACGGGCCTGCGCCGGTCGTGGGCCAGGCCGCAAGCGAGGAGGGCAAGTCGGTTGCCGAACAGTCGACCGAGGTCGCCTCCACCGCTCCGGTGAGCGGGCCCGGTCCGGACGCCGGCGCGGCGGCAGACGGGACGGCTACGACCGGAACGCCCCCGGCGGCAACTACGCCGGGCGACCTTGCGCAAGGGGCCACGCCGCCGGCCGCCGGCACGCCGCCTGCACCGGGGGCTGCAACGGGGGCTGCCGCCGAGCAGGCGCCGATCGGTGTCACGCAGAAGATGTTCATCTACGAGGAGCGCCTCGGCCAGTCCGCGCCGACCGCGATCGACGGCACCGTCGTCTGGTCGCAGGGGGAAGATTCGCCCGGCGGCGACGCCAAGGCGGAGCCAGTCATCCGCGCGCAGCTGAACGCGCCTTCGAACGGCTTGACCGCCCAGGTGACGATCCGCCGCAACGCCGACCGGTCACTGCCGGCGAGCCATCTGGTGGAGATCGTCTTTGCCCTGCCGCCGACCTTCGAGGGCGGCAACATCGACAGCGTCCAGCGCGTGGCGATGAAGCGGACGGAGCAGGACCGGGGCGATCCGCTGATCGCCGTTCCGGCCAAGATCACCGAGGACTTCCACATGATCGCGCTCAACGATTTCCCGGACGCGATCATACGGAACACCGAGCTTCTGAAGACGCGCGACTGGATCGACATTCCGATCACCTATCGCAACGGCCGGCGTGCGCTGATCACGCTGGAAAAGGGTGCTTCGGGTGCGGAGGTATTCAACAATGTGATGAACGCCTGGGCCGCCCTGGGGCCGGCTGCCGACAGCCAGTAACGCACGCGTTCCCCGATTGCATGGAGAGAAGGCCCCACACGGCGTGCGGGGCCTTCTTCCTTTCTTAGTCCTGATGCGAGCATGCCTGCATTTCCCTGGATCAGGCCGAGGCTGCCGGGAGGATGGGAGGCGCGTCATCCCCAAAACGGATCGGCCCGCCCGATGCGGGATCGGGCGGGCCGGAAATTATGCGGCGTCGGCGTGGGCCTTTGTCAGGCCTGCTCGATCACGCGGACGGCGTTGGCCTGTTCGGCGGCGAACTTGACCACGGCTTCCTGCACCTTCTCGAAGGCGCGGACCTCGATCTGGCGGACGCGCTCGCGGCTGATGTCGAACTCGGTGGAGAGCTCTTCCAGCGTGACCGGATCCTCGGACAGTCGCCGAGCCTCGAAGATGCGCCGTTCGCGGTCGTTCAGGACGCCCATGGCGCGTGACAGCATCGCGCGGCGGGTTTCCAGTTCGTCCTGCTCGATCAGCGTCTCTTCCTGGCTTTCGCGGTCGTCGACGAGCCAATCCTGCCATTGGCCGGAGTCGCCTTCGCTGGCCTTGATCGGCGCGTTCAGCGAGGCGTCGCCGGACAGGCGCCGGTTCATCGACACGACTTCCGCTTCGGACACCTGCAGCTTGGTAGCGATCTCGGCGACCTGGTCGGGTCGCAGGTCGCCATCCTCGATGGCCTGGATCTTGCCCTTCATGCGGCGGAGGTTGAAGAACAGCCGCTTCTGGTTTGCGGTCGTGCCCATCTTCACCAGCGACCAGGACCGCAGGATATATTCCTGGATCGAAGCCTTGATCCACCACATCGCATAGGTGGCCAGCCGGAAGCCGCGCTCGGGGTCGAACTTCTTGACCGCCTGCATCAGGCCGACATTGCCCTCGGAGATGACTTCGCCGATCGGCAGGCCATAGCCGCGATAGCCCATGGCAATCTTGGCCACGAGGCGCAGATGGCTCGTCACCAACTGGTGCGCGGCACCGCGGTCGTCATGTTCCTGGTAGCGCTTGGCGAGCATATACTCCTGCTGCGGCTCAAGCATCGGAAACTTACGGATTTCGTCGAGATATCGATTGAGACCGCCTTCTCCGGCGGTAATAGACGGCAATGTATTGCGGGCCATAGAGCACCCCTTTCCGATCTTAGTCGGCTCCCTCTGAGGATCTTGCGAAGCATGCTGAAAGGCAAGCCGAAATGGCGCGGGCCTTCTCCGACCCCGCACCAACCCAGCTATCAAATAAGTGCGGCGAAAGGGTGATTCAAGGCATCACGATGGCGTTACAACATTACAAATGCGTAATGATGCAAGCCGCCTCGTTCAACGGTAGACGCGCTCGGAAAGACCGCGCATGCCGGCATGCACCATCAGTTCATAGACCATGCGCCGGCCCATCGGATTGTGCAATCGCGCCGTCTTCGAGCCGAGGAACTGCGTATCGACGTGACGGAAGGCGGCAAGGTCCGGTGCGTCGCTGATCGCACGGTAGTAGAAGTCGTGGTATTCCCGGCGGCAGACATAGGTCTTGTACTTGGTCATGCAGAAGGCCGTAAACGTGTCCTTCCTTTCGCGCAGGAAGTCGGCGACGCCCACCGTCACCTCCGGCCAGGCGGGGTTGAAGGTGTCGTCGAAGGCGATGATGCCGTGCTCTTCGAGCGTGTCGGTCGCAAGTGCCGTGTCGGAGACGACATGTTCGAGCATGTGGCCGCCGTCGATGCTGAAGAAGCGCGTCCGGCCGATCCTGTCGGTGATGTCGGAGGGCCTCAAGCCGGTGCTGTCGCCCTTGATGATCAGGTCCTCGTCGACCGAGAGCCCCAGGCGCCTGCCGTAGTCGAGAAAGCGCTGGTACTGCGTCGGCTTGCCGATGGAATCTTCGCCCAGGTCGAAGAGATCGATGGCGAGGATCCTGTCGGCATCGCCGACGATCTTCTTCATCAGGTAGTAGGAGCGGCCGTAGAACACGCCGATCTCGGCAATGCCACCACCCATGCCTCCGTTTTTCTGCGCCTGCAGCAGGGAGAGAAAGACGAGCGCATCGGGCGGGTCGATATAACCTTCGACGGTCTGCAGATCGTTGAAAATGAATTTGCGGAGCAGCGCGTTCATTTCTTGCCAGTCACCCGTATCCGTTGCGGTGTTCAGGCGCCGACAACTGCTTGTCCAGGCAATCGTCGCCAAAAGGTGTTCGAAAACACCTCGCACCCTGATTTCAACCATTGAATATTGCGATGCAGCAAAGTCAAAAAATAAAGCAAAAGTTTGTTTCTCTTCTTAGTTGTCGAATACAACTGCAATCATGAATAGAGATACTCTTCTATTCGATTGATTCGACACAGAATATTTTTGGATGCTCTACGGATCTCCTCGTTCTGTTGCGAACGTTACCGAACATATTTCGGCGCGAAGGAGGGGACGCGAGAGGACTACTGCAGGCCGCGGCGGCTCCGGGCAATGCACGACGAGCAGTCCCCACCGGCGGGCGAGGGCAGCGTTGCCGTTGCGGGAGGCTGGCCTATTTGCGCAGGGCTTCGACCAGGTGCTGCAGGTCGGCCGGCATGGGCGCCTCGAACTCCATCACCTCGCCGGTGCGCGGGTGCTCGAAGGCCAGCAGGTGGGCGTGCAGCGCCTGGCGGTGGAACGCGTTGACCACCGCGCGCGCCTCCTCCGGCAGGAGGTTGGCCTTGGTCTTGAAGGCGGCGCCGTATTCGGGGTCGCCGATCAGCGGGTGGCCGATATGGGCCATGTGCACGCGGATCTGGTGGGTACGCCCGGTTTCCAGCTGGCACTCGACCAGCGAGGCGAGGCAGGTCGCGTCCGGCTTTTCGCCATAGCGCTCGACCACCTCGTAATGCGTGATCGCCTCGCGGGCGTCTTCGCTCTCCTCGCGCTTCACCGCCCGCTTGGTGCGGTCGCCGGCGCGGCCGAGCGGGGCGTCGATCGTGCCGCGCAGATGGCGCGGGCGACCCCAGACGACGGCCTTGTAGGCGCGTTCCAGCGGGCCGCTGCGGCCATGGTCGGCGAACTGGGCGGAGAGATGGCGATGGGCGGCGTCGTTCTTGGCGGCGACCATGACGCCGCTCGTCTCCTTGTCGAGGCGGTGGACGATGCCGGGGCGCTTCACCCCGCCGATCCCCGAAAGGCTCGTGCCGCAATGGTGGATCAGGGCGTTGACGAGCGTGCCCGTCCAGTTGCCGGCGCCGGGATGCACAACGAGGCCGGCCGGCTTGAGGATGACGATCAGGTCCTCGTCCTCGTGGAGGACTTCGAGCGGGATATCCTCGCCCTGCGGCTCCGGATCCTCCGGCTGTGGCAGTTCGATGACGATTTCGTCGCCGGGATGCACCTTCTTCTTCGGCTCGGTAATGGCCGTGCCGTTGACGCTGACGGCGCCCTGCTCGATCAGCGCCTTGAGGCGGCTGCGCGAATGTTCGCCGCCGAGCGCGTCGGCCAGCCAGGCGTCCAGCCGGCCTGTTGCGTCCTCGCCGGCGGTCAGGACTTTCCTTGTGTCGTCTGCTTGTTTAAAGGGGGCGCTCATTCAAAGATTGTCCTGATTGTCGGAGACGCTACCGCCCATGTCGAAATTCGATGCAGATGAACAGGAAGACAAGCCGCTCGATCCCGCGATGGAGAACGTCCGGCGCAAGATGGTTCGCCTGCAGCTCGTCTCCGGTGGCATCATGCTCGTCATGTTCATGGCGGTGCTTGCGGCCATTGTCTATAAGGTGACGCGGACGGATGGCAAGCCCGAAAGCACGCTGTCTGCCGGCCTTGCGGTTCCGAGCGATGCGCCGCTTGCCGGCGTGGTGACGCTGCCGGACGGTTTCACCGTCGCTTCCGTCTCGCAATCCGGCGGCCAGATCCTGTTCTACGGCGTGCTCGCCGACGGCGCGCGCAAGGCGATCCTGTTCGATATCGCTGCCGGCCGTATCGTGGCCGACATCGACGTCAACGGCCGGTAGGGCGCCTGGTGGCCGGCGCACCGATCCGGATTGCCGATGCCGACGACCCGCGGATTGCCGCGTTCCGCTCGATCCGGGAGCGCGACCTGGTGGGACGGGAAGGGCGCTTCGTCGCCGAGGGAACGGTGGTGCTCAGGATGCTGGCTGCGTCGCATGCAGCGGACGGGCGCTTTCGGGCGGAATCGGTGCTGGTCCTGGAAAACCGTCTTGCGGGCATCGCCGGAATTCTCGACAGCCTGCCCGCGGACGTTCCCGTGCATGTGGCCGACAGGGCGGTGTTCAACACGATCGCGGGCTTCGACATGCACCGGGGCGTCGTCGCCATCGGGCGGCGCGAGGCGGCTCAGGCCGCCGGCGCGCTGATCGCGTCGCTGCCTTCGGACAGCCTCGTGCTGGCGGGCTGCGGCATCTCCAACCACGACAACATGGGCTCGCTCTTCCGCAACGCGGCGGCTTTCGGCGTGGATGCGATCCTGCTCGACGAGACCTGCTGCGACCCGCTCTACCGCAAGGCGATACGGGTCTCGGTCGGCGCCGTCCTCAGCGTTCCCTTTACACGAGGGGGAAGCGCGCAGGGCATGCTGGAAGGGCTCTCCGGCGCAGGCTTCGAGATCTGGGCGCTGTCGCCGCGGGGCGAGGCGGCGATCGGAAGTATCGTGCCGTCGGAGCGGCTGGCGCTGGTGGCGGGCACGGAGGGCGAAGGCCTGCCGGCGGCGATCCTGTCGCGGTTCCACACCGCGCGCGTGCCGCAGAAGCCGGGGCTCGACAGCCTCAACGTCGCGACCGCAAGCGGCGTGGCGCTCTACCAGATGGCGCTCGCCAAGGGGCGGATCGGCTGACTTGCCGCGCGGGATCGCGGCAGCGGCCGGCGCCTGCTCATTCCCGCGGCGGCAACATGTCCTTGGCGCGCTGGGCGAGGCTGAGCCGGCGGGGATCGGATGGAGGCGCCTGGTCCAGCAGGCTGCGGATCGGCGAGGCGGCACCCTCGCGTGCATCGGTCAGAACGATCATTTTTGCCGCGACGTCAGCCATTTCCTCGCGCAGCGCCGCGTCCGTCTCCAGGGTGGGTGCATCCGACAGGCGCTGGGTGATCGCAGCGCTCCGGTCGCGCACATCCGCCTCGATGGCATGAATGTCGATGTCACGCTCGGCCGGTGCGGGCTCGTGGCCGTTTGCGTGGGCGAGCAGCGGCGTTTCTGGCCGGGAGGCAAGCAGCGGCGTCATCTCGGCCGTCTGGCCGGTCCGTGGGGGCATCCGCGTCCCGGACGGGGCGCTCTTCGCCTTTTCGCGCGGCCGGCCGGTCTCGGCGAGGCGACGCTCGAGCGTTGCGAGCTTGCCGGCGCTCTGGCTCTGATCGCGCGCCAGCTTCTCTTCTAGCTGGCGGGAGCGGCCCTCCTCGCGCGAAAGCCTCTGCGTCGTCTCCTTGAGGCTCACCTGCGCGGCCTGCAGTCCGGCAAGCAGCTTCTCGCGCTCGCGGCGCAGGGTCTGGACATGACTGTTGAGGTTGTCGATTTCGGTCTCGCGCGCGGCCAGGGAGATCATGTTGTCGTTGAGATCGGACTGGATCAGGTCGCGATTGGCGTTGAGGATCTCGATTTCCCGCTTCTTGTGCAGGATCTCCCGTGCGGCGGCGTCCAGCTGTGCCTTGAGCTGAAGATACTTCTCGTCGTCGTGGCGCATGGCCGAGCGCAGGTCGCCGGCATCGACACTCATCGCGTCGATCTGCGTCCTGAGATCGGCATTCTCGGCGGCGAGGCGGCTGATGTCCTGCTTGAGCGCCTCGTGCTGCACCGCGAGCCTCGTGCCCTTCTCGCGCTCGCGAACCAGATTCTGCGACATGCGCGCGTTCTCGGCGGCAAAGGCGGCGCGCGCCATGTCGGTCTGCGCGCGCACTTCCTGCGGGCTGAGCGGCGTGGTCGCCTTCATTCGGTTTTCCGTGTAGGCGACGATGCGACGCTGGATCGCAGGGGCCACGATCAGCCCGACGAGCGTGGCCGCAAGAAAGCCGAGGGCGAATAGCAGCGCATATTCAATCACGACGACGCCTGTCCCGTTCTTCCGTCATCCCCATCACCTAAAGCGCGTCGCGATCTTTCAGATTCGCTCCTGCGCTTTAGATCTTTAATTTTGCGCATGTCATAGTCGCAAAACCGCAGCACACTTTTGCGCGACATGCTTTAGCGTCACTATAGCCGACGAGGCCCCGTTGCACAGGGGCCTCGCGCAATTTCGACTGTCGTGGCAAGACGGCGCGCCGATGGCGCGCCTTGCTCCTCTCAGAACGGATTCCAGGTGGGGTTGCGGGTGAGCTTGAGATAGCCGGCATTGATGCCGAGGCGGGCGCCGATGCCGGTCCGGATCGGCACGATCACCATGTTCTGCTCGGTCAGCACCGTCATGCCGACGCCTGCCACGACATAGGCCGCGCCGGAGACGCCGGCAAAGCGGGTGTAGAGGGCGTTCACGTCGGGCAGATTGTAGACGAGCATCATCGTGCGGCTGCCTTGCCCACCCCAGTCGAGGCCGAGCGACGGGCCCTGCCAGAATACCGCGTGGCTGCCGGCGTTCTTCGTGTTCATCTCGCCTTCGCCATAGGTCAGGCCGGCGACGAAGGCGCCGGAACCTTCCTGGCCGAGGATGTAGCCGTTCGGCAGCCCGTAGGACTCGAAGGCCCGCTCCACCACCTTGGCGAGGCCGCCGGTGGTCGAGCCGAAGAAGCCGTGGCCGGCGTCGACGATCTCCTGGGCCGAATAGGTGGAACTGCCGGCCGGCTGGGCCGCGTAGGAGAGCGCGGGATGGGCTAGAACGAGGCCGCTGAACGCACCGCGCAGGACCGTCCTCCTGGTCAAATTCGAAACACGCATGTCTCTTCCCTCGTCATGGTTCGGGACGCTGTCATGGATTTCAATTTGACCGGATCGTGTTAACAATCGGTTTACCAAATGTGGTGTCTTTATGGCTGACTTCTAATTCAAACTGCTCCGCGCAACCTACGCGTGCTAAGTGGCAATTGGAAACATGCGCGCCCCGCCGGTCGCAAACGGAATGCCGGTGGTTGCGGTCCTTGGAGAACTTTATGACGAAGAATCCGAACCTCACCCTGAGTGGCCCCGACCTCGCGGCGCTGCTCTGCAGCCGGGTCTGCCACGATGTGATTTCCCCGGTCGGTGCGATCAACAACGGACTGGAACTGCTTGACGAGGGTGGCGCCGACGAGGACGCTATGGACCTTATCCGCACCAGCGCGCTGAACGCCTCGGTCAGGCTGAAGTTCGCCCGGCTCGCCTTCGGCGCCTCGGGTTCGGTGGGTGCCTCGATCGACACGGGAGAGGCCGAGAAGGCCGCCCGTGATTTCGCCATTGCCGAAAAGAAGACCGAGATCACATGGAGCGGTCCGAGGGCGATCGTCGCCAAGAACCGCGTGAAGCTGCTCCTGAACCTGTTTCTCGTCGCCTATAGCGCCATCCCGCGCGGCGGCTCGGTTGACATCACGCTGGAGCGGCCCGACCTCGACGCCGAGTTCCGCCTGACGGCGAAGGGCCGCATGCTGCGCGTTCCGCCGAAGTTCGCCGAAATGCTCTCCGGCCAGCTCGAGGAAGCCGTCGACGCCCATTCCATCCAGCCCTACTACACCGTGCTGCTTGCGGACGAAGCGGGGATGAAGCTGGACGTGATCGCCTCGGCAGAAGAGATCACCTTCGTTGCCAAGATGGCCGCCTGAACTCTTGAAAGACACTGACGGCCGAACGGTAACCATTTGTTTGCCAGGCAAGGCTACACTTGCTTCATAATCGGCCGCTCGTGTGGCCGGGGAACTGGAGCAGGTCATGCGTCGCATCATGATTGCGGATGGCTCGGATGTCGTCCGCAAGGTCGGAAAGAGGATCCTGTCGGGCCTCGACTATCTCGTGCTCGAAGCATCGAACTCGCTCGAAGCGCTCGTCCGCTGCGAGGCCGACCTTCCCAATGTCGTGATCGTGGATTCGACGATGGACGGCGCGCTCGAACTCATCGGCAACATCCGCATGCTGCCCAAGGGCGACACCGTCCGCATCTTCTATTGCGTGGTCGAGGCCGACCTGCGGAAGATGATGATGGGCAAGCGGGCAGGGGCGGACGACTTCCTGCTGAAGCCGTTCGATCGCAAGATCCTCACTAACGTGTTCGCCAACCTCTCGATCGCCGCCTGACGCGCCGACCGGCCTGGCGACAGAGTTTTCAGATCCACGACGCGGCAGCGCCCTCGCTGTCGCGTTTTTCGTTTTTGTCGGTATCCCTATCCTCCCACGATGGCCAGGCAAAGAAAAACCCGCCGGCAAGGGCGGGTTTCGTCGGTGGGCGGTGGAAAGGGCAGGCCGTTATCAGGCGCTTTCGGCGTAGTCGCCTTCGGGCTCGCGCAACACGTAGCCGCGGCCCCAGACCGTCTCGATGTAGTTGGCGCCGCCGGCTGCATTTGCGAGCTTCTTGCGAAGCTTGCAGATGAAGACGTCGATGATCTTCAGTTCCGGTTCGTCCATGCCGCCATAGAGGTGGTTGAGGAACATTTCCTTCGTCAGCGTCGTGCCCTTGCGCAGCGAGAGCAGCTCGAGCATCTGGTATTCCTTGCCGGTCAGGTGGACCCGCTGGCCGCCGACTTCGACCGTCTTGGCGTCGAGGTTGACGATCAGTTCACCGGTGGAGATGACCGACTGGGCGTGGCCCTTGGAGCGGCGGACGATGGCGTGGATGCGGGCCACGAGTTCGTCCTTGTGGAAGGGCTTGGTCATGTAGTCGTCGGCGCCGAAACCGAGGCCGCGCACCTTGTCCTCGATGCCGGCCATGCCGGAGAGGATCAGGATCGGCGTCTTCACCTTGGCCAGCCGCAACGTGCGAAGAACTTCATAGCCGGACATGTCCGGAAGGTTCAGGTCGAGAAGGATGATGTCGTAGTCGTACAGCTTGCCGAGATCGACGCCTTCTTCGCCCAGATCGGTCGTATAGACATTGAAACTTTCCGATTTGAGCATCAGTTCGATGCTCTGCGCTGTGGCGCTGTCGTCTTCAATGAGTAGTACGCGCATTTATGTCCCCTTTTCCGCCGCTCAAAGGTGTCCTGGCCCCTCTACGCGATACGGATCCAGTCGTTGCCTGATTTGAGGCTGCCATCGAATGGTTAACAAATTCTGATTCACTCTGGCAAGATGGATCGAAGTTGTTAAATAATTTTGGCAGCTCCCTGAATTCGTATCGAAATTTCAAAGCCCACACCTCACGTTCATTGTGAGGAAATTGCGCTAAGCGACTCTTTCGACTCGTGATTACAAGGCTTACGGCATTTTGGGTTTTGCATTTACCGACCCTTAAATCATGACGCCTATGATTAACGATGCCCGTAAACGAAAGGTTACCAGCGGTAGGGATTCGTTAATATCGCAGGAATTTTTTGTAAGGACCGGCTCGTTCAGCCGGTCAGGGGCGAATATGTCGGCCTGCTTCGCGCATGGGTATCACGCGAAGCATGCCTTTAGCTTGTGTGGTCGGGCGTCGCGCATGTCGCGTGCTGCCCGCCCGATACCGGGGTCTCGCTATCCACGGGAGTATTGCGTATGAAGTCACGTGAGAGCCTTGTTCGCCTGAAGGAATTCCAGGTGAAAGAAAAGAGGCGGCAGCTGAGCCAGTTACAGATGATGATGTCCGAGTTTGAACGGATGTCGAAGGAACTGGAAAGCCAGATCGCCATCGAAGAAAAGAAGTCGGGGATCTCAGACCCCCACCATTTCGCCTATCCGACCTTCGCCAAGGCCGCGCGGCAGCGTGCCGACAACCTTCTGGTCTCCATTCGCGAGCTGAAGGTACAGCAGGACGCAGCCGAACTCTCCCTGGAGGAAGCCGAGGCCGAATTCTCCAAGGCAGCCGCCCTGGAAGAGCGCGACAACGCGATTCGTATCCGCGCCTGACTGGCGCCGGAACGCAGGGGCCGGAACACAGGATGGACGCCGCGCCTTGAGCGCCGGCGATGCCGCTTGCAGGAAGAGCCCTCATGACCGCGATATCGGCCGGTCATGAGGGCTCTTCTTTTGCGTCTTCGCTCCGGAGGGCGCGTCGTCAGACGTTGACGACGTCGTTCCATTCCGGGTGCCGCACGGCCTGGGCGCGCATGAACGGGCAGAGCGGGATGATCTTCCAGCCGCCGGCGCGCGCCTGTTCCACGGCGTGAAGGGCGAGCGCCTGGCCGACCCCGCGTCCCCGCAGCGCGTCGGGAACGGCGGTGTGGTCGACGATGACGAGATGCGGCGAGGCGCGGGAATAGGTCATCTCCGCCTCGTGGCCGTCGACGGTGACGGAGTAGCGCCCGTGCGAGCCGTTCTCTGCGCCCAGAATGTCCATGTCTGCCATCTTCGTTCCTTCTCCGGTCGTGCCTACGATCTGAAGAGGAAGTAGGACCTTTCCGCCGCCGCTCAAAGCCTTTCGTCCGAAAAATCTGTTGGCGCGCAAACCTTCATCCGGAGGCTGCCGCCTTCGGCGGCTGTACGGACGGGCGGGCGATGCTATGGATGCGTGAACCGAAACGAGGCAACGCATGGCTGCACTGGTCGTTCCCGCACTCCTTGTCCTCTCCGCCGTATCGCTCGGATTCGGGATGGTTTTGCCGCTGGTGCTGTTCGAGAAGCTCTATTTCTTCACCGAGGCACCCTCGCTGCTCGGCATCATCGCTTCGCTCTGGTTGCAGGAAAACCGGATGCTCGCCGTGCTCGTCGGCCTGCTGTCGGTGGTCTTCCCGGTGGTCAAGCTGATCGGGGTCGCCTTCGAGGCGACGACGCCTCCGGGGAACGCGGCGCGCGACCGGCTGCTTGCCCGCCTGCTGCCGCTTCTGTCCCGCTGGTCGATGATGGATGTCGTGCTGGTGGCGCTCGTGATCTTTTCGGCCAAGACTACCGGCGTGGCCGCGGCGTTCACGCAGCCGGGGCTCTGGTTCTATGCAGCCTCGGCCATCATGACGGGGATCCTGCAAATGCGGCTGCGGCCGCATTGAGTGCGGCCGCAGGGTAGTCTCATTGCCGGTAAAGGCGGATCAGTGTCTGTATTGCTGGATGCGCGTGGTGCGCAGGCCGGCCAGGCCGTGATCGTTGATCGAGGACTGCCAGGACAGGAATTCTTCGACCGTCAGCGTATAGCGGTCGCAGGCTTCCTCGAGGCTCAGCAAGCCACCGCGGACAGCGGCGACCACTTCAGCCTTCCGGCGGATCACCCAGCGCCGCGTGTTCGCGGGCGGCAGGTCGGCGATCGTCAGCGGGCTGCCATCGGGGCCGATGACATACTTTACGCGGGGTCGTATCAATTCGGTCATAGGACTCTCTACTACACACAAGACCATATGGACCGACTCTAGTTCGCCACATTTAAAATTTGCCTAAGCACATTGTAACAATTTGCTAAGAATTGGAGCGGTCATCGTAGCGGAGGTGCTTCGGGCACATACCCGAAGGACAGGCCCGCATCGCCGCCGGCGGTGCGCGGATGCAGGGCAGCCATGAGAATTGACTATTTTCATTTTCCTGCTGCTTCTGGTAGACCCCGCGCAAGGCAGGGGTGGTATCCGTTCGATCCGACCACAGAGCCCTTGCAAAATATGCATGCGTCGTGTCGATCCGTGTCTTCGTCTTCGGGGAATGCACAGTCTTCCATGCATATGATTGATACCGCGCACGCATCGGCTGCGGCCGGGCAGCGGTCGAGGCGGCTTTGTGACCGCGGTGGCAATTGGAAACACGAGATGCGACAGCCTGACGAGGTAACAACATTTCCGCAGTGGTCGCCCGCCTTCCTTGCGGGTGCGCAGCTGGAGGACGTCAGGACCGAATACGAGGTCCTTCAACTGCTGCGACGCTGCGCCAGCCATTTCGGGTTCAGCCATTTCCTGGTGGCCCGCCTGCCCGACGGAGACCGCCGGCGATTTTCCGAACGCCTCGTGATCAGCAGCTGGCCGGCCGAGCTGGTACACGGCTATGACGGCCTCGGCATCTATCACACGAGCCGGCTGGTGGCCGAGGTGGCGCAGACCAAGCGCCCTTTCCTCGGCGACCACTCGCTGATGGCGCCGAAGGAGCCGGGCCCGGCGGCGGACGCCGCAGCCGCGCTCGCCGGCCGGCACGAGCTTGCCGTGTCGCTGGCGTTCCTGCTGCATGCCACGGCCGGCGAGCCTTTCGCCATGGTCTTTTCCGGCAAGAAGGCGCCGCGCGGCCAGGACGATCTGGCGCAGCTCTATTTCACCGCCGTACAGCTGTTTGCGTGCCTGGAGCAGACCTTCGTCCGCCATCCCGCCGTGAAGGACAAGCTGTCGGGCCGCGAGATCGAATGCCTGCGGTGGGCCGCCGCGGGCAAGAGCAGTGACGAGATTGCCATCATCCTCGGCATCTCCGCCTACACCGTCTCAAGCTATTTCAAGTCGGCGGCAAAGAAGCTGGGTGCGGTCAACCGGATGCAGGCAATTGCGTCCGCAATGCGGATGAAGCTGATCTGATCTGACCTGGTCTGGGGCAACGCCGAGAAGACGCCCGGAGCTGTCTTCCACAGGCCCCGCATCACGCTGCCGCGCGCCGCCGGAGCGATCGAAATCAAGCCTTCTCTTGCCCCCGGCGGCGCAAGTTTCTATATGTCGCCGGCAAGTGCCCGCAGGCGGGCAGGGTAGGCCGCAAGCGATCGCCTTTTGAGCGTCCCGGCATGACCCCTTGGACAACCCCGGATGGACAGCGTGAACAGTCTCGATTTCGACAGGAAGCCAGAAGATACGCGCGTCGTCGTCGCCATGTCGGGCGGGGTGGATTCGTCCGTCGTCGCCGGCCTGCTCAAGCGCGAGGGCTACGACGTTCTCGGCATCACGCTGCAGCTCTATGACCACGGCGCGGCCGTTCACCGCGCCGGTTCGTGCTGCGCCGGCCAGGACATCGAGGATGCGCGCCGCGTCTGCGAGACGCTCGGCATTCCCCACTACGTGCTCGACTATGAGAAGCGGTTCCGGGAGACGGTGATCAACCCGTTTGCCGAGAGCTACATCGCCGGCGAGACGCCGATCCCCTGCGTCGCCTGCAACCAGACGGTCAAGTTCGCCGATCTCCTCGCCACCGCGAAGGAGCTCGGGGCCGATGCGCTGGCGACCGGCCATTACATTCGCTCGCGGCCCAATCCGACATCGCGGGATCCTGCGCGACGTGCGCTCTATCGCCCGGTCGATGCCGAGCGCGACCAGAGCTATTTCCTCTTCGCCACCACGCAGGAGCAGATCGACTACCTGCGCTTCCCGCTCGGCCACCTGTCCAAGGCCGAGACGCGCGCGCTCGCCGCGGAGATGGGCCTCGTCGTCGCCAAGAAGGCCGACAGCCAGGACATCTGTTTCGTCCCGCAGGGCAAGTATTCCGACATCGTCGCCAAGCTGAAGCCGAATGCGGCGCTTAGCGGCGACATCGTCCATATCGACGGCCGCGTGCTCGGCCGGCACGAGGGCATCCTGCACTATACGATCGGCCAACGGCGCGGCATCGGCATTGCCACCGGCGAGCCGCTCTATGTCGTCTATCTCGACGCGCGCTCGCGCCGGGTCATCGTCGGCCCGAAGGAGGCGCTGGAGACGCGCCGGCTCTATCTGCGCGACGTCAACTGGCTCGGCGACGGCGAGCTCATGGCCGTCGCAGCCGACGGCTTTTCCTGCTTTGCCAAGGTGCGCTCGACCCGCCCGCCGCGCCCGGCGATGCTGCATCGGGACGACGGTGGCCTCTACGTGGAGCTGGAAGAGGGCGAGGCCGGCGTCGCCCCGGGCCAGGCCTGCGCGCTCTATTCGGGCGAGGGCGAGGACGCGCGCGTCTACGGCGGCGGCTTCATCGCCCGTTCGGAGCGCGAATCCTCTGCCGAAGCGGCGCTGAAGCGCATCCTGTCCAGCCCGGTCGCGGCCTGAGGCGGGCCAATTCACAAGCCGCTGCGCAGGCGCGCACTTTTGCCGGACACGGTGCTTGACACTTTGGGGACAGGCACCCTATAAGCCGCCCGTCCCGAACGGAAAACGCAAGCAAAGTTTCCCGTTTCGCCCGGCGGCGGAGTAGCTCAGTAGGTTAGAGCAGAGGAATCATAATCCTTGTGTCGGGGGTTCGAATCCCTCCTCCGCTACCAGTTTCGGTCGATTCAAACCGATGCGGTCTTCTGGGACGGTTTCTACAAAATTGAATTCACTCACCTGTAGCTCCTCCCAGAGTAAGGCGCAGTCACAGTTTTCAATAGTTCTCAAAGCCGCTGTAGCCGGACGCGAAAATCCGGAATTTTGACAGCAGAAACCGGAAAAATGGAAATTCCGGAACAGGTGTCAAAATCTCCCCGACAGGCCCCGGCGCGCTTTGCTCTTTCGGCCGTACTTCCCCCGGACCCGTCCAGGCCGTCTGAACGCCGGTGCGAGCATCTCCCGAATAACCGTCGGGTTGCTCTGCCCACTCTGGTAAAAGTGGAACACCGCCTTGGCCATGCGCGTGGCCTCCTCGGATCCCGGAGGCAATCCGCACTCCTCTAACAGCGCATCGAAGACGTCTTGAACCTCTTGAAGTCCCTCAGGCGTGAAGTTGCCTTGCTCGTTGGCGCCATAGTTTGAGGGTTTGCCAATTGGAAACATAGTGCACTCCCTAGGGCGAAATCCGCCCTGTCGCATATGCAGCACGGTCAGCATGTACCGAGGATGCGAGCGTTTCGAGGACTGTCGCTGCCGGCCAAAGGCGGCATCACAACACATCAGGGCGGGTGGCCGAACTATCTGCAGACCCTTGAACGCCTAGGACAACCGCCGCGCGGTAGAGCCTAGACGCGGAAAAAGGTAAACTGAAGACACGCCGGCATGTTGCACTCGGGAGACGCTGGCAACGCCTTGCGACAAGTTGGTGAGACAGGGCCCCGCTCCCCCAGCGGGGCTTCTCTCTGTCTGGGCTCCTCGATCAAGCGGAGATCAAAACCACCTTCACCGCCTTGCTCTGACCGCGGCCGCTGACCGAATAGGTGCAGTCGACTTCCTCGATCCTGAATTCCTTGAAGGTCCCATCCGACGACGTCCCACGCCGCGATCACAAGACAAACACGTTCCCAGCTGAATTTCGTCTGAGCAAGTGAACCTCTTCCGAACCCACTTGCGCCGCAATCAGTGATCGGAACCGCTCTGCGGTTGTCAGCTCGTCCACATCGATAAGAGAGGCGACTGCACGACCCACAGGGGACAGCCAATAGATCCGGAAGTTTGGCGCGCCCTCATGGTCTAAAAAATGAGGGCTGTCATCGAAACGTCTTTTGGTGAACGGCAGATCTATGTCAAATGGAATGCTGAGACCGAAATCGCCGAAATTAGCAAACCAGATCTTCTTTCCTTGCAGCTTTTCTTCCCTGAAAGTTTGATAGTAAGAGAGTTCCGACGAGATCAAAAGATCAGCCCGTTCCAAACGGACTTGCTCGTGCGACGTCAATGCCGTTAGTAAGTGAGGCACGTTGTCGCCGAGTCGGTGCGCGCAAAACTGCTGAAATAGTTCAGCATCACTCTTATCAATTTCGTCTAAGACGCGCATTGCCCGGTTGGAGAAGGTCCCGGGGTTCCGGATTTCGGAGGAGAGAATACTTCCCCACTTCAGGCGGGCCTCCTCCGTACTCGCGCGCTCGGCGTAAGATTCGAACCTCTCTAGGAAATCAGCATTGAGCGTAACGTCCATTTCAGCGTTGTTCTGGATCTGTCGATGGGACAAATCCTCCAAGCCATAGTTTAGAACACTCTCAAGGTTATCAACGCCTCGGACGGCGCGAGCAAGACCCGAAAGCATCCGCCGCGCTGCTTCGGGGTTCTCGCTCAGCTCTCTATTGATTGTGTCACCGGCGACAGCGGCAGCTTTGGCGATAACGTCGTTCAACGCAGTGTTTACCACTCTGTGAGTCGTGACTTCCCTTTCAGTCTCGAGACCCTTCTTCTCCACCTTTCTGCCGAGAAAATGATCGTATGCGGACAGCCAACGGCTTTTGACGCTCACCGAAACTTTGTTTTCCGATAGCCCCAATGAGGCTCCAATTTCATCAGATCCCATAGCATTCTCCCTCCAGTGTTCGGATACGATTGCATGGGACGAGTATCGATCGGTCAAGAGGGATGACTGGGCTACCCGCGCTTTCCTATGTTTTCCATAGTGTGGAGACAGATCAGGTCACCCATCTCGCTTTTTGGCTTAGCTCAGTCTTACGGGATTATGAGCACCTCCTTCACCGCCTTGCTCTTACCCTGGCCGCTCACCGAATAGGTGCAATCGACTTCCTCAATGTTAAAGTCCTTGAAGGTCTCGAAGACGCCTTGAGCCGCGTTCAAGGACACGATGAACGTGCCTTTCAGACGCTTCAACACCTGTGCCATCTCCGCGAACTCCTGCCGGCCGAAGACGTTGCTGCCGTAGTCGCCCTCGTTACCCCAATAGGGCGGGTCGAGATAGAACAGCATGCCGGGACGGTCGTACCGCTCGATGAAGGCCTGCCAGGGCAAGCATTCGATCACGACGCCGGCAAGTCGCTCATGGATGTCTTCCAGCAACGGGGCGAGCTTCAGGAGGTTGAAGCGCCCGCCGTTGATTTTATCGACGCCGAAGTTGCGGCCTGAGACCTTCCCGCCGAAGGCCAAGCGCTGCAGGTAGAGGAAGCGCGCTGCGCGTTCCAGATCGGTGAGCGTGGTCGGATCGGTTTTGACCAGGCGCTCGTATTCACGCCGGCTGGTTATCTGGAAGCGCAGCGTCTCCATGAACTGCGGGTAGTGCCGCTGGAGGATGCGAAACAGGTTCGCAACGTCGCCGCTGATGTCGTTGATCGCCTCCATGCGTGGCTGCATCGTGCGGCGAAGGAAGACACCGCCCATGCCGACGAAGGGCTCGGCATAGCCGTCATGCGGTGTGGCGTTGATCTTGCGGATGATGGTCTTCGA
Organism: Mycoplana azooxidifex; assembly: GCF_014196765.1. Taxonomy (GTDB): domain Bacteria; phylum Pseudomonadota; class Alphaproteobacteria; order Rhizobiales; family Rhizobiaceae; genus Mycoplana; species Mycoplana azooxidifex. Next base: position 1,746 of record NZ_JACIEE010000005.1, on the reverse strand, counting down.
GAGAATGCGTTTGCCGCCAATATAGGGTGCGGCAGGATTGACCGGCGAGACCGGCTTCAAATTCACCATTTTTAAAAACTCACTACCTAATAGCTTTCCCGCCCGAAAGGGTCTGGGTGCGGCAGTTAAGTACTGTTGCTGTCGGACGGGATTCTTCTTGCTGGTTGATCCCCGTCGCCGAGGCGTCCCCACGCCCCGGCCGCCCGGTGATATCCGTGCGGCATCCTTTCATCTGCAAGACTTCAAAGAGCCTTACAGCAGGTTCAGTGACGGGTATTTCTCATCGAGCATCGCAAGCAATGCGCTCTGCCAGCTGCTATCTGCAGCCGTGGCTGTCGCCGTCCCCATGCATGCGATTTCGAGATTGCGCGCCGGGGTATCAAGGTCGCCATAGATCGTGTCGTATTCCACGAAAGCCGAAACCCGCGTCGTCGCGAAGGAATGCGTGTAACTGAACAAGCCATTGGACGGAGTGCCACCTGTCAGCAGCGCACCATCGCCCCAGACGGAGATCTGCCCTGCGGCGTGATCGTAGTTCAACTGCACCAGGTGATACGCCGCCGACGACAGCGTCTGGCTGATCCGCGTGAACGCCGTCGTATCGTTGACCCTTGCTCGGGCCTCGACCAGATTGCCCGAGCGCAAGCGAAGCGCGAGCCCGCCGCCGCCGTCCCCTATGGCGGACATCAGCACGGCCCCTGCGCTCGTTCCGGCCTTTGCGAGCGCCCACAGGCAGAAACTGGTGTTGACCACCAATGACCCGGTGTCGGACATCAAGCCGTCCGGCGGAAGCCCGGTGGCGTTCCCCTTTACAATAGGCTTTCCGTCAGGGCCGCCGTTGACGAGCGACAGCGGCTTGAGCGCAGCATAGGCCCACATGGCGCGATCGGACTTCCGGCAACGCCAGCGATCGGTAGACGCGATAAGATCGCCATTGTCCTTGCCCGCTTCCCACCACTGCCGTGTCTTGTCGTGGTTGAAGAAGGCGAGCTCCGCCGCTGTGTACGGGACGGTATCGGTGAATGTCGCGCCGACTGCTGCGCGATAACGCATGGTTGCCATGTTTAGACCTCGAAAGGCTGGAGCCAGGAATGAGTAGGGGCCGTCAGACCGGGGACGGATACCCCGTCGTCGGCGCGGAACAGGCCGCGCGGGCCAAAGACCGAGCCGCCTAGACCGCCTTGCCCAGGGCCGGAACCATCCGGGGCACGTGTGGCATAGACGACCCTAAGCGATGCCTCGTCGGGCGCGCTGCTGAAGGTCAGTTCGATCGTGCCCGAGTAAGCGGCGTTCGAAGCGGGATGATCCGCCGCGATCGCAGCACCTGTAACCGTCACTTCGCCCGATGCGTCCCACGCTCGGAAGCCGGCACCGGCCCCCAGTCCCGTGGTTTGCACAAGGGCGTCGCTCGTGTCCTTGACCAGGGCCGCGGCCTTCGGCAACTCCACTTCGACACGGAAATGTGTCGCGTCATGCATCCAGGAGCGCCGCGGCAGCATCGGTCGGTAGTCTACGCCGTAGACCGCCCCCAAAGTCGCCTTCGCGCAATAACGGCCGAGCCGGCGATAACCGGAGACGGTCGGGTGCGTGTCTACGCCCGTGTGCTCGCAGGCGTAGTTCGGATCGAGCAGGATGATCTTGTTGGGAGATCGTGAATTGGCCCCCGAAAGGCCCGGACATGCTCCCCCACTTAGCTAAGTGGGTAGGAGTAATGTTGGTATTATGACTATCACCACCCATAAGATG
>NZ_JACIEE010000004.1:46434-577107 GCF_014196765.1 Mycoplana azooxidifex | reverse complement strand
CGTCACCGGCCAGCAGGCCAGATCTTAAACCCATCAGCATCCTGCGGAAACTTCAGAGCGAGTTCGTCGGTCGCCAGCAGCGCCGCCGCCCTCGTCGGTGAGCCGGTTTCTAAGACCAACATCAAACCAAGTCAACACTCGATTTCAGAAAAGGCGATATTTCTTTTATCCATTTGATTTTACATTAGTATCTCCGTTATTTGGCTTTTCTGGCGGCATTTTCACCACCTCAGATTGGTGTAACTGGCAATGTCGCAAAAACTTCATCTTCGGCGTGCGTCGGACACGGAACCCAAGGCGAGCCTCGGACCGAACGGATCGAAGACGCTTTCGCGGCCCTCTCGCGCGCGCTAAGGACATGCCACCGATCAGAACTTTCGGAGACCGCCATGCTCGTCCTTTCAGAACAACAGACCCGAGACGCCCTGCCCTTTGCCGGCCTCATAGATGCGCTTGCCGCGATGTTTTCCGGCGACTGCGTCATGCCCGTCCGGCACCATCACGACGTGTCAGTGCCGGGGGAGGAGGACGCGACGCTGTTGCTGATGCCCGCCTGGCTGCCCGGCGCCTATATCGGGGTCAAGCTCGTCTCCGTGTTCCCGGGCAACACGCGCCGTGGCCTGCCCGCCATTTTCGGCAGCTATCTCTTGTCTTCCGGCAAGACCGGGGAACTGCTTGCGATCGTCGACGGCGGCGAGCTCACGGCCCGGCGCACGGCGGCCGCCTCCGCCCTTGCCGCCCGCCACCTTGCGCGCGCCGATGCGAAACGCCTTCTCGTCGTCGGGGCCGGCCGGCTGTCGCAGAACCTGGTCGCAGCCCACTCGGCCGTCCGGCCGATCGAGGAGATTGCCATCTGGGGGAGGGACAGGGCCAAATCCGAGGCGGTCGCCGGCGAGGCGCGCGCGGCGGGATTCAACGCCCGCACCGTCACCGACCTCGAACAAGCCGCGCGCGAGGCCGACATCATCTCCTGCTGCACGCTTTCCGAGGCGCCGCTGGTCCGCGGGGCGTGGCTCAAGCCCGGGACGCACCTCGACCTGATCGGCGCCTTCAAGCCTTCCATGCGCGAGACCGACGACGAGGCGGTGACACGCGCGACGCTGTTCGTCGATACCCGCGAGGGCGCCCTCAGCGAAGGCGGCGATCTCGTCCAGCCGATCAGGGCCGGCCTGATCGGCGCCGAGGCGATCAGGGCCGACCTCGCCGAGCTCGTGACCGGGCGGGATCCTGGCCGGCGCTCGCCCGACGAGATCACCCTCTTCAAATCGGTGGGTGCTGCGCTGGAGGATCTCGCCGGTGCGATCCTCGCCTACCGCAACCACGGGGCCTGACGGGCCGTGTCGAACGAGGGCCGGCCGGCGCACCAAGCGGCGCACGTTCCCGCCACGCTGCCGCAACTGCCGGTCAGAGCGGTGCTGCCGACGTTGTCGGATGCGCTCAGATCGGGCACGCGAGCGGTGCTGGCGGCCCCGCCCGGCGCGGGCAAGACAACGCTGGTGCCGCTGCACCTGCTCGGCGCTTCCTGGCGCGGCGATAGACGCATCATCCTGCTCGAGCCGCGCAGGCTGGCGGCGCGGGCTGCGGCGGGGCGGATGGCGGAGCTTCTCGGCGAGCGCGTCGGCGACACCGTCGGCTACCGGATGCGGCTCGAAAGCCGGATCTCCGCCCGTACCCGGATCGAGGTCGTGACCGAAGGCGTGTTCGCCCGGATGATCATCGACGACCCGGAGCTTTCCGGCGTATCCACAGTCCTGTTCGACGAATTCCACGAGCGCTCCCTCGACGCCGACCTCGGCCTGGCGCTGGCGCTCGACGCGCAATCGGCGCTGAGGGAAGACCTGCGCATCCTCGTCATGTCCGCGACCCTCGATACCGACCGGGTCGCGAGACTGATGGAAGATGCCGCCGTCATCGAGAGCGCCGGGCGCAGCTTTCCCATCGACATCCGGCATGCCGACCGGCCGGCCGGCGAGCGGATCGAGGACACGATGGCGCGCGCGATCCGCGACGCCCATGCGGCGGAAAGCGGCTCGATCCTGGCCTTCCTGCCGGGGCAGGCGGAAATCCGCCGGACGATGGAGCGACTGGAGGGCCGCTTCGGCGACAGGACGATGCTGGTCCCGCTCTATGGCAACCTGACGCAGAAGGAACAGGACGCGGCGATCCGCCCGCCTCCTGACGGCATGCGAAAGATCGTGCTTGCGACCTCGATCGCCGAGACGTCGATCACCATCGACGGCGTACGCGTCGTCATCGACGGCGGCCTGCAGCGGCTGCCCGTCTTCGAGGCCGCGACCGGGATCACGCGGCTGGAGACGGTGCGCGTGTCGCGCGCTTCCGCCGACCAGCGCGCGGGCCGCGCCGGCCGCACCGGGCCCGGCATCGCCATCCGGCTCTGGCATGCCGGCCAGACCGCAGCACTTCCGGCCTTCACGCCGCCGCAGATCCTTGGGAGCGACCTCTCCGGCTTCGTGCTGGACCTCGCGCAATGGGGCGTCACCGATCCGGCGAGCCTCCGGCTGATCGACCAGCCACCGGCCGCGAGCCTGGAGGAGGCGCGCAGCCTGCTGCGGCTGCTGGGCGCGATCGATGCCGGCGGCGGCCTGACGCCGGTCGGCCGGAAGATGCGCACCCTCTCCCTGCCGCCGCAACTCGCCGCCATGGTCATCCATGCGGCGAGCGAGGGCATGGCGGCGGAGGCGGCGCTGCTTGCGGTGCTGCTGACCGAACAGGGGCTCGGCGGGTCCTCGCTCGACCTGGAGGAACGCCTGCGGCGGTTCAAGGCCGAACGGGGCGAGCGGGCCGAATCCTCGCGGCGGCTGGCGGCCCGCATAGCGGAGGCGGCCGGCGCGAAGGGTGCTTCCGTTCCCATCCACCCGGGGGCGCTGCTGATGCATGCCTTCCCGGACCGGATCGCGCTGCAACGCGGTGGGCGGGGACGCTTCGTCATGGCCAATGGCCGCGGCGCGGAGCTTCCCGAGACCGAGGGGCTTGCGGCAAGCGCGATGCTGGTGATCGCGGACCTGACCGGCCAGGCCGGGCGGCAGCGGATCCTCGCCGCCGCCACAGTCAGCCGTGCGGACGTCGAAGCCGAGATGGCGGAGAATTTCGTTCGCGAGGAGCAATGCGTGTTCGACCCCTCAAGCCGCCAGGTGCGGGCGAGGAAGGTGACACGGCTCGGCGCCATCTTGTTGGAGGAGACGCCGCTGCCACGGCCGACAGGGCCGGCAGCCGCAAGAGCGCTCGCCGACGGGGTCCGCCAGCTCGGACTTCAGGCGTTGCCCTTCTCGAAGTCCGGCGGACAACTGCGCGAACGGATCGGCTTCCTGCACCGGAGCCTCGGCGAACCCTGGCCCGACACCGGCGACGAGGCGCTGCTTGCGCGGCTCGACGAATGGTTCACGCCCTTCCAGGAGCAGACGCGGGGTCTCGACGACGTCACGCCGGCCAGCCTTTCGGAAGGGCTGCTGGCGCTCGTGCCTCATGGTGTCCAGCGTGATCTCGAGCGGCTCGTGCCCACCCATTTCGAAGCGCCGACCGGGCAACGGCATCCGATCCGATACGACGGCAGCGAGCCGACGCTGCCGATCCGCGTGCAGGAGCTGTTCGGCCTGCGCCAACATCCTGCCGTCGCGGGCGGACGCCTGCCGCTCCTGCTCGAACTGCTGTCGCCGGCACATCGGCCGATCCAGACGACGCGGGACCTTCCCGGGTTCTGGGCCGGTTCCTGGAAGGACGTGCGGGCGGAGATGCGGGGGCGCTACCCACGCCACCCCTGGCCGGAAGATCCTGCCGGCTCGATGCCGACGACACGGGTCAAGCCGCGTGGTACATGATGCCGCGAGGCTTTCCGGAGCAGCCCCGGAAGAGTCCGGAAGGATTGAAAAGCGCAGGGAAGACCATGTCCATCTACAACGACAGTGCCGACGACAGCCAGCGCCAGCGCATGCGGCTCGAAACCCTTATCCGGCTAAGATGGCTCGCGGTGGCGGGCCAGTCCGTGACGGTGATCGTCGTCGCGTTCTGGCTGGGCTTTCCGCTTCCGCTCTTGGCCTGCTCGGTATTGATCGCCCTGCTTGCCGCCGTCAACTTCTATCTCACCGCGCGCTATTCTCCGGCGCACCGGTTGGCACCGGGCTCCGCGCTGGCGCTACTGGCCTTCGATCTCTCGCAACTGACGGCGCTGCTCTTCATGACCGGGGGCCTGGCGAACCCGTTCGCGCCGCTCGTCTGCGTTCCGGTGATCATCTCTTCCTCGGCCCAGCCGATCCGCCATAGCCTGGCGCTCGGCATCCTGGCTGCGGCCGGGATCACGGCGCTGGCCTTCACGCCGTTTCCCCTGCCGTGGTTTCCGGGGACCCTCCTCGTCATCCCGCCGATCCTCACGGCCGGCTTCTGGGTCGCCATCACGTCCACGACCGCCTTCGCCGCTTTCTATTCCTATCGCGTCTCGCTGGAAGCGGCCGAACTCTCCGACGCGCTGGCAGCCACCGAGCTCGTGCTTCAACGCGAAAAGCACCTGTCGCAGCTGGACGGGCTCGCCGCTGCCGCCGCCCACGAACTCGGCACGCCGCTTGCGACGATCAGCGTCGTGGCGAAGGAGATGGAGCGCGAGCTGGGCGAGGACCCGCGCTTCGGCGAAGACGTGCACCTGCTGCGCAGCCAGAGCGAGCGATGCCGCGACATCCTGCGGCGACTGACCACGCTGTCGTCGGACGACGAGGAACACATGCGCCACCTGCCGCTGTCCTCGCTTCTGGAGGAGGTGATGGCGCCCCATCGCGAGTTCGGCATCCGGCTGAGGCTCGTCGAAGAGGGGGGACGCGCCGACGAGCCCGTCGGCCACCGCAACGCCGGCATTCTTTACGGGCTGGGGAACCTCTTGGAGAACGCGGTCGACCATGCGCGTGCGGAAGTGGTCGTGACCGCGCGCCACACGCAGGACCGGGTCAAGCTCGTGATCGAGGACGACGGCGAGGGCTACGCCCCGGACATCCTGCTGCGGATCGGCGAGCCCTATGTCACGAAGCGACAGCGCGACGAGCGGGCGGGCGGCCTCGGGCTGGGCCTCTTCATCGCCAAGACGCTGCTCGAGCGCTCCGGCGCGAAGCTCACCTTCGGCAACCGGCAGGACGGCATCCCCGGCGCCCGGGTCGAAGTCGAGTGGCCGCGCAACCGGATGGACGTCAAGCTGGCGAAATGACTTTACCCCTTCCACCGAACCCGTCATAAGAACAACGGAAAACCAGCAAAATCAGCGCGGAACTGCGAAGATGGCAGACAAGATCGAGACTCTCCCACCGGCGCCGGGCGCAGATGACGCCGAATATATCGGCGCCGACCGCTCGCTCCTCATCGTCGACGACGACGGCCCCTTCCTGCGGCGCCTGGCGCGCGCGATGGAGATCCGCGGCTTCAGCGTCGAGATGGCCGAGTCCGTGGCCGAGGGCATCGCCAAGGCTAAGGGCGCGCCGCCGAAATACGCGGTGGTCGACCTGCGGCTCAGCGACGGCAGCGGCCTCGACGTGATTGCCGCCATCCGCCAGCGCCGCGACGACACGCGGATCATCATGCTGACCGGCTACGGCAATATCGCAACGGCGGTGAATGCGGTCAAACTCGGCGCGGTCGACTACCTGGCGAAGCCAGCCGATGCCGACGAGATCTTCTCGGCGCTGACGCAGAAGCCCGGCGAAAAGGCGGAGCTTCCGGAAAACCCGATGTCGGCCGACCGGGTGCGCTGGGAACACATCCAGCGCGTCTACGAGATGTGCGATCGCAACGTGTCGGAAACGGCGCGCCGGCTGAACATGCATCGCCGCACCCTCCAGCGCATCCTCGCCAAGCGGGCCCCGAAGTAGCCAGGGACGGGTGGTCAGTCACGATCGCCGCTCACGACCGCGGCCATCTCCGATCCCTCGCCGGCCTTGTCGGTCAGAAGCTCGGCCTGCAGCAACCGGCCGGCGGCAATCCGCGCGAAGGCAAAGGTGACGGACTTCCGTGTGGGCGGGGCAAGCTTGTGCTCAGGCGCCTCGCGCAGGATATGGGCGCCGTAGCCGTCGGAAACGATCAGGCCGCAGTCTTCGGGAAAGATGTCGAGCGGCACGCCCCGATGGGTGGCGAAGAAGAGCCGGTCGCAATGCATCCGGTAGTCCGGCCATTTCCTGTCGACGCGAAAATCCTCGATCGAGGTCTTGATCTCGACGATCCAGATCTCACCCTTCGGGGCCAGGCTGATGAGATCGGCCCGCCGTCCGCTGGCAAGCGTCATCTCCGCAAGGACGGCATGGCTGAGGTCGGCGAACAGGCGCTGCACGCCGCGGCGCACCATCATGGCGCGCTCGGATTGACGCCCGTCGACCAGCGGGTTGTCCTTGTGAAGCGATACAAGCGTCATGATTTCACACCTTCGGCGGAGACAGTCGCATCATCCTAGCAGAACCTTCCGGACAATGCCGCAACCGCCTGACGTCACGGGAATGTTGCAAAAAAGCCATCCGCCGTCTTTTGTGCTTCCGCACAACGGCCGAGACCGGGCAGCGCACTTGCAAAAGTTCCTGAATCACAAATAAACCTTGATTGCACAGACGTGCGGGAACACCGCCACGCCACACCCCCTAATTGAAGAGACTTAGATGCGCTTCCGCACTGCCCTGCTCCTTTGTGGCCTTGCAGCGTCCGTGACGCTTGCCGGGTGCTCGTCCGTACCGTCATCCACGCCGATCATCGGCGAGAAGGTCGCGACCAACGAAATCTTCACCTCCGGATACGGCCCGGTCGAAGACCATGGCTATGCGCTTCCGGCAGTCCCGATCCAGCGCGTGGACCCGAAGTATCACCGACAGATTGTCGATTATAAGACCAGTGAGAAGCCGGGCACGATCGTGGTGAACACCCCCACCCGCTTCCTCTACTTCGTGCTGCCGGGCGGCAAGGCGGTGCGCTACGGGATCGGTGTCGGCAAGCAGGGCTTTGCTTGGGAAGGCGAGGCCTACGTCGCCTGGAAGCAGGAATGGCCGATGTGGCATCCGCCGGAAGAGATGGCCGTGCGCCGGCCGGAGATCGCCAAGTACGTCAAGGAGGGCATGCAGCCCGGACTGACGAACCCGCTCGGCGCGCGCGCGCTCTACCTCTTCAACAACAAGGGCCAGGACACGCTGTTCCGCCTGCACGGCACGCCGGAATGGGGCTCCATCGGCACGGCGGCCTCCTCGGGCTGCATCCGCCTGATGAACCAGGATATCATCGACCTCTACGCGCGGGTCCGCCCGGGCAAGGGTGCCCGCGTCGTCGTCCAGCAGTAACCGACGAAAACCCGCACCATGCAAAAAGCCGCCGGTCACCCCGGCGGCTTTTTCGTTCTCAGTCATAAACCTTAGAGACCGCGGGCCGCCTTGAGTTCGCGACGGCGACGGTGCAGCACCGGTTCCGTATAGCCGTTCGGCTGCGAGCGGCCCTCCAACACGAGTTCGCAGGCGGCCTGGAAGGCGATCGAGCCGTCGAAGTCCGGCGCCATCGGGGTATAGTCCGGGTCGCTTGTGTTCTGCCCGTCGACGACCAAGGCCATGCGCCGCATCGTCTCGGCGATCTGCGCCTCGGTGACGATGCCGTGGTGCAGCCAGTTGGCCATGTGCTGGGCGGAAATGCGCAAGGTGGCACGGTCCTCCATCAGGCCGACGTCGTTGATGTCGGGCACCTTCGAGCAGCCGACGCCCTGGTCGACCCAGCGCACGACATAGCCGAGGATGCCCTGCGCGTTGTTGTCGAGCTCGCGCTGGATCTCTTCCGGCGTCCAGTTCGGCCGGGAAGCGACGGGCACGGACAGGATGTCGGAGAGCTTGGCGCGCGGCCTGCTCTTCAACCCGTCCTGCATCGATGCGACGTTGACCTTGTGATAGTGGGTAGCGTGCAGGATCGCCGCCGTCGGCGACGGCACCCAGGCGGTGTTGGCGCCCGCCCTGGGCTGGCCGATCTTCTGCTCCAGCATGGCCGCCATCAAGTCGGGCATGGCCCACATGCCCTTGCCGATCTGGGCGTGTCCCGGCAGGCCGCATTCGAGGCCGATGTCGACGTTGGAATTTTCGTATGCGCCGATCCACAGCGACTGCTTCATGTCGCCCTTGCGGATCATCGGGCCCGCCTCCATTGAGGTGTGGATCTCGTCGCCGGTGCGATCAAGAAAACCGGTGTTGATGAAGAAGACCCGCTCGCTCGCGGCCCGGATCGCCTCCTTGAGGTTGACGGTCGTCCGCCGCTCCTCGTCCATGATCCCCATCTTGATGGTGTTCGGTGCAAGGCCGAGCGCCTCTTCCACGCGGGCGAAGATCTTTACAGCGAAGGCAACCTCCTCGGGGCCGTGCATCTTCGGCTTGACGATATAGATAGAACCGGCGCGCGAATTCATGCGGCGGCCGTTGCGGCCGACGTCGTGCAGCGCGATCAGCGCGGTGACCATGGCGTCCATGATGCCTTCCGGAACCTCGCGGCCGTCACCGTCAAGGATCGCAGGATTGGTCATCAGGTGGCCGACGTTGCGCACCAGCATGAGCGAGCGGCAGGCGAGGGTGAAGGTCGAGCCATCGGGTCTGTTATAGTCGAGGTCCGGGTTGAGCTTGCGGGTGAAGGTCTTGCCGCCCTTTGCGACCTCCTCCGTGAGGTCGCCCTTCATCAGGCCGAGCCAGTTGCGATAGGCGACGACCTTGTCGGCCGCATCGACGGCGGCAACCGAATCCTCGCAGTCCATGATCGTCGTCAGCGCCGCTTCCAGCCAGACGTCCGAGATATGGGCAGGGTCGACCTTGCCGATCGCCGTGGTCGCATCGACCAGGATCTCGATGTGCAAGCCGTTGTTGACAAGCAGGAACTGGGCGGGCGCGGCCGCTTCGCCGAGATAGCCGGCGAACTTTTCAGGTGTCTTCAGGCCCACGACCTCGCCGTCCAGCAGCGTTACCTGCAGTGCGCCGGCCTTGACCGCGAATGCCCGGGCGTCGCTCCAACGTGCACCGGCGAGCGGAACGCTGTCGTCGAGGAAGGACCGCGCCCAGGCGATGACCTTCTCGCCGCGCTTCGGATTGTAGCCCTTGCCGCGGGTCGCGCCGTCGTCCTCGGAAATCGCGTCGGTGCCGTAGAGCGCGTCATAGAGCGAGCCCCAGCGTGCATTCGCAGCGTTCAGCGCATAGCGGGCGTTCATCACGGGGACGACGAGCTGCGGCCCGGCAACCCGGGAGACCTCCGGGTCGACGTTGGCCGTGGTCACGGTGAAGTCCGAACCTTCCGGGACGATGTAGCCGATCTGGCGGAGGAAGGACTCGTAGGCGGCGATGTCGGACGGCGCGCCGTGGGCCTTGTACCAGGCGTCGATCTTCTCCTGCATCTGGTCGCGCTTTTCGAGCAGCGCGCGGTTTTCCGGCGCCAGCTCCGCAACCAGGGCCGAAAAGGCGGAAAAGTAGCCGTCCGGATCGATGCCCGTGCCCGGAAGCGCCTCCGTCTCCAGGAATTCCAGCAACTCGCTGTCGAAGGAAAGGCCGTGTTTCTCGCTGTAGCTCATCGCACGCTCCGGAAAAATGCAGGGCGGGTCTCAAGACCCGTGGATGCTGCCACTTTCCCCACCTATCATTCATAGTCAATTCAGCAATAGTTCAAAGAATTTATTCCATGACGGAATAAATCGTAGGCTATTGATCGTTGGCTATCCTTGGGCGGCCCGAAGCCGTGGCGGTGAAACGGCCTTCCACCAGCTTGCGCGAGCCCTCTATCTCCGGTGCGTCGACGATCTCCGAGACGGTGACGGCCGGCTCGTCGGCACCGCTCAGATGGGCAGCGTGAAGGGCGGCAGCGATCGCGCGTTCGCGGGCCAGCGAGAACGCCGCCTCCTCGTCGATCAGCCGCACGCTTTCGCCCGCGCCGCTGACGATGAAGACGCCCTCCTCCGGCACGGTCACGAAGACGGTGACGCTGGCGCGCACCTGCCCGACGACGGCCCCGACAGCATTCGCCACGTCGGCATCCGCCGGGATGGCGGACTGCGTGTCGAGCATCTCGGCGATGGCCGGATAGTAGACCGGCGCCGATGCACCGAGGCCGACCAGCGGCCGGTCGAGGCTGATGCGGAACTGCACGATGCCGCCGGTCCGGCGCAGCGCGCGATCAACGGGAAGCGATTCGGCCGGATCGATGACGCCGGCCCCGTCCTCCGTCAGACAGGCGGCCATGATGACGTCGCAGGACTGTCGCGTCAGCCGATCGACGATCAGGCGCGCCAGGCTTTCGGCCGAATCGGCGATCGGCCGGCCGGCGCCGTCCCGGGCGCGGGCGGCAAGCGCAAGGCCGAGCCGAGCCGCCTCCCGGTCCCACTGTCCCTGCCGGCCGAGCACGTGCATCGCGTCGGAGGGCGTGATCGCGCTGATATGAACGAGCCCGCGGCCGACGAGGCGATCGAGCGTCGCCTTCTGCAGCGTGCTCGCCAGTAGCTGGTCGAGCGCGACCGGCACGTCGCCGATCCGCTCGTAGAGTGCTGCCTCCTGCGGCTGAAGTCCGCTTGCCAGGTACTCCGGCACGCCGGTGCGGACGGCGAAACGGCCGTCATGGCGCCCCCCGTGCTGCGCCCGCAACTGCCGTTCCAGCACCGCATGGATCACGTCCCCATGCAGTTCCGCCGCAAGGCTCAGCGGCAGGAAGCGCCGGGGACCGAGATCCAGCCGTGCGGCGAGGCCGCGATCGTTGATGCGGATCTCGGAATCGCCACCGAGCCCGTAGGTGCGCATGGCCACGGCCTCGACCATCGTCCGGTAGCCGCCGACGACGGCGCCCTCCGCATCCAGGCGGGGCCGGCCCTGATCCAGGACAGCAACGTCGGTGGTCGTGCCGCCGATGTCGGAGACGACGGCATCGTCCAGGCCGGTCAGGTGGCGCGCGCCGACGAGGCTGGCGGCCGGCCCCGACAGGATCGTCTCGATCGGCCGCAGCCGCGCCTCGGCGGCGGAAATCAGGGCCCCGTCGCCGCGGACGACCATCATCGGCACATGGATCCCGCGCTGTTGCAGATAGCCCTCGCAGGCGCCGATCAGCCGGTCGATCATCGACACCAGCCGGGCATTCAGGAGCGTCGTCAGCGCCCGGCGCGGCCCGCCGAGTTTCGACGAGAGCTCATGGCTGCAGGTGACCGGAAGGTGGGAAATCTCGCGGATGCGATCCCGGACGCGCTGCTCATGTGCCGGGTTGCGCACGGCAAAATAGCCGGCGACCGCAAAGGAGGACACGCTCTGCGCCAGTTCCGGCAAAGCTGCTTCCAGCGCCGTCATGTCGAGCGGGTGCTCGTTGCCGTGCACGTTGTGCCCGCCGGGCAGGAACAGGACGGGATCGTTCCCCAGCGCCTCGGCAAGGCCGTCGCGCTTCAGGTCCTCCGGCCCGAAGCCGATCATGACAAGCCCGGCGCGGCCGCCCTGTCCCTCCACAAGGGCGTTGGTGGCGAGCGTCGTCGACAGCGACACGAGGCTGATGGCCGAGACCTGCGCCTTGGCCTGCTCCAGCACCGCCTCGACGGCGCCGGAAATGCCGACAGCGAGATCATGCCGCGTCGTCAGCGCCTTTGCCTTTGCCACGACGCCGCTCTCCTCGCTGAAGAGAACGGCATCCGTATAGGTCCCGCCGGTATCGATGCCGAGTAACAGATGGTCCGCCACGTGGTCCTTCCGGATAGCTGCGCTCCGCGGGACAGGCCCGGCAGAATGGTCGATCGTCCCTTGCATCTAGCGCAAAAGATCGCGGACCGGTATCGATTTTGCGACCCGGCATGCGATAGCGTCGGCCATGGGCGGAGGGTCAACTATCGGGCGAAACGATCGAACGTGGCTTGACCAGCATCGGCAGCCCGTTTGCCGGCTGCGTGGTCAGGCGCTGCACCGGCCAGGGCCGCGTCTCCGCCGTCATGTCGAAGCGGAAGCGGTGCATCAGGACTGCCAGCGCGATCACTGCCTCCTGCAGGGCGAAGGTGGCGCCGATGCAGATGCGCGGCCCCGCTCCGAAGGGCAGGAACTGGAAGCGGTCGATCCCGTCCCGGTTTTCCGGCAGGAAGCGCTCGGGGATGAAGGCGCGGGGCCTGTCCCAGTAGAGCGCGTGGCGATGCAGCGTCCAGGGCATGATCAGCACGGTGATCCCCTGCGGGATCTCGACCACCTCGCCTGCCGGGCTGGTCCAACGGTCCGAGGCGATCGCCGCCCGGTTGATCGAGGGGGCCGGCGGGTAGAGCCGCAACGCCTCCTCGAAGGCCGCCCGGGTCCAGGGCATCCGATCCAGCCACTCGACCGGCTCGGCACCGCTTATGAGAACGCGATCGATCTCCTCTTCCATCGCTTCGCGGGCATGGGGCGTGTTGGCGACGCAATAGAGCGTCCAGGCGAGCGCGCGGGCGGTGGTCTCGTGGCCGGCGCCGATGAAGGTGAGGATGTTGTCCTCGATCTCCTCGTTCGTCAGCCCGTCCGGCCCCGCCTGCTGAAGAAGCAGCGTCAGGAAATCCCCCGGCACCGCGTCCGGCTCGGCCCGCATCCGCGCCAGCCGCTGGTCCATGGTGTTGCGGACGATGGCGCGGAACTTGTCCAGCACCTTCTGGCCGCCGATGCGGGTCAGCCGCGGCACCCACGTAGGTGCCTTCAGCAGGTCGAACGGATCGACGCGGCCCATGCGGTGGAGCAGGGCGTTGACGTCGTCGGCGAAATTGCCCGAGGACGAGACGATTTCGCCAGAAAAGAGGGTGTCGGCGAGGATCGCGAAGGTCAGCTCCGTCATGTCGTTGGCGATGTCGAAGACGGCTCCATCCTCGCCGGCGGTCTCGTACTTGCCCGCATAGCGCTCGGACTGCCGGAGCATCTGGCCGGCGAAACCCCTGGCATGGCGCGGAGTGAAGATCGGTGCGACAGCCTTGCGGGAGCGCTTCCAGACGGCGCCCTCGGCGGTCAGCAATCCGTCGCGCAGGATCGGCCGCAGCACAAGCTGGCGCACGTCTGCCATCCGGTAGTTCTGCGCATTGTCGACCAGCACGTGCCGGATCAGGCCCGGATCGTTGACGATCAGCGTGTGCTCACGGAAGAAGCGCGTCTCGATCCAGGGCAGCGTATAAGACGGCTCGCCCCACAACTCGAGCGGATTGCGCAGGATCGTGCGGATGATCTCCAGCCGCGACGGCGGCACTGTCCGCGGTTGCGGCGCAGGGGGCTCGAAGGGCTCGGGACGCATGTCCATGGAAAAACCTCGCGCATCTTGCGGCTCGCGGCATCACACCGCGCCGACCACCAGGGCGGCGAAGAAGAAAGTCTAGAGCAGCCCCTGAAGTTCCGCCAGCTTGTCGTTGACGAGCCAGCCGTAATAGTTCTCTTCCGGCCACTCCGAAGTGCCGTCCGCATGGCGGCGGGCGAAGTCCGCGGCCCGCGCGTCGGGGTTTCCGACATTGTAGAGCGTCGCGGTGATGCCGGGGTTGCCGGAAATGTCGACGCCGGCGATCTTCTTGTAGGCATCGATGGAATGGCGGAGCGACGCAGCCATGTAGGCCAGCGAGATATCCGGGTCCATGATCGCCTTGTAGACACCGGCCGCATCGTTTTCGTCCAGCCGCTCGTAGCCCGAGATGCGCGCGACGGTGTCGGTCAGCATCAGCGCCGTCAGCGGATTGATCTGGCCGAGGCCGAAGGTCTGCCCCGCATAGAAGGGCTGGAAGAACACCGCGCTAAAGCGGTTGTTCGGATAGGAGACGCCGCCGACGGCCTTGCCCCTGAACGACCCGTCCCACACCGCCTCCCGGCAGGACCAGAGGGCGTAGGATCCCTTCCTTGCCTTGCAGGCGGAGAATTCCGGGCGGTCGACGAATTCGTCGACGCTTTGGCCCTCGTAGGCGAAGCGGAAGCTGTCGCCGGCATAGGAGGCAGCCTTGATGTAGTAGCTCTGCAGCCGGTCGTAGGCATCGACGTTGTAGGTATGCTCGCCGACAATGGCGCCGACCATGTGGATCGGCGCAATGCCGTACTGTGACGCGATGGACTTGAGCTTGCCGGTCAGTTCACGGTCGGTTGCGAGCAGGTCGCGCACCTTCTCGTACTTGGCATCGAAACTCGTCTTGCCAGCCTTGGTGCGGCGGACGGAGGCGCCCGGCACGGACGGCTGTTCGGCATGACGATTGCCGGGCGGCACGACATCCATGGCGTGGGTGGCGGCGGTGCCGCCCGCAAACAGGGTGGTGGCAATGGCAAGCATTGTCAGCAGATGTCGCACGATGCGGTATCTCCGAAGTCCGGAATTGGTGTCTGCCCCAGGTGTCAGCCCAGCACGAAGCAATTTTCGCGGCTCCCATGCAGACCAATCGTGTCGGAATGATGCCGTGCCTGAACGCGAAAACGCGCCGCGGTTCTAGATCGAAGCGCAGCGCGTGTCGAGGTGAGGGCGATCAAAATCGCGGTACCGGCGGCCCTGGCCGCCAGCATCCGCTACAGGATGTAGCGGGACAGATCGGTGTTCGACGCCAGCGCGCCGACGTGCTTGCGCACATATTCGGCGTCGATCTTGACGCTTGTCCCGCCGCTGTCGGGCGCCTCGAACGAGATCTCGTCGAGCACCCGCTCCATGACCGTCTGCAGGCGCCTCGCGCCGATGTTCTCGACGCTTGCATTGAGCTGCACGGCGACGTCGGCCAGCGCATCGATCGCATCCTCGGTGAACTCGAGCGTGACCTGCTCGGTTTCCATCAGCGCCTTGTACTGGCGGATGAGGCTGGCTTCCGTCTCGGTCAGGATGCGGCGGAAGTCCTCCTTCGTCAGCGCCCGAAGCTCGACACGGATCGGCAGGCGGCCCTGAAGCTCCGGCAGAAGGTCCGAAGGCTTGGAGACGTGGAAGGCGCCGGAGGCGATGAAGAGGATATGGTCCGTCTTCACCGGTCCGTACTTCGTCGCCACCGTCGTGCCCTCGACGAGCGGAAGCAGGTCGCGCTGCACGCCTTCGCGGGAAACGCCGGCGCCCATTCCGCCATCGCGTGCGGCGATCTTGTCGATCTCGTCCAGGAACACGATGCCGTCGTTCTCGACGGAGCGGACGGCCTCGCGCTGGATCTGCTCGTTGTCGATCAGCTTGTCGGACTCGTCGTCGATCAGCACCTTGTAGGAGTCCTTGACCGTCGTCTTGACCTTCTTCGTGCGGCTGCCCAACGCCTTGCCGAACATTTCCGACAGGTTCAGCACGCCGACATTGGCGCCCGGCATGCCGGGGATCTCGAAGCCGGGCATGCCCGAGCCGGTATCGGCGACATCGACCTCGATTTCCTTGTCGTCCAGCTCGTTGTTGCGCAGCTTCTTGCGGAAACTGTCGCGCGTCGCCGGCGAGGCGGTGGCGCCGACCAGGGCGTCGAGCACGCGTTCCTCGGCATTCATATGCGCCTTGGCCGTCACCTCGGCGCGCTTCTTCTCGCGCACCAGGCCGATGCCGACCTCGACGAGGTCACGCACGATCTGTTCCACGTCACGGCCGACATAGCCGACTTCGGTGAACTTGGTCGCCTCGACCTTGACGAAGGGCGCACCGGCGAGTTTCGCCAGGCGGCGGGAAATCTCGGTCTTGCCGACGCCGGTCGGGCCGATCATCAGGATGTTCTTCGGCATCACCTCGTCGCGCAGGTCCGGCTCCAACTGGTGGCGGCGCCAGCGGTTGCGGAGCGCGATGGCCACGGCGCGCTTGGCGTCGTGCTGACCGATGATATAGCGGTCGAGTTCGGAGACGATCTCGCGGGGGGAAAAGTTGGTCATGATATCTGGTTCGCTTTCGGGTCGAATTGCATGATCAGCACGTCATTGCCGGTGCGGTCTTCGAGTTCGGGCACGGGTCGGAAACCGGCCTTGGCATAGGCACGAACCGCGCGGGCATTGGCGGGATCGGGGTCGATGATGATAGTCTTGTGGCCAAGGCCATGAAGATCGGCGGCGAAGGCGGAAAGCGCTGCCGAACCGATGCCGGCGGAAAGCTTGTCGGCATGGCCGATCGAAAGATCGACGCCAACGGCCTCCTGCGGCAGCTCCAGCAGCCAGGGATTTTCCTTGGTCCAGTCCTCATTCTGGTGATGGCCTAAAAACCAGTATTGAATGTAGCCGACCGGCTCCCCGTCGAGCTGGATGAGGAAGGGGCGGGTCGTGTCCCTGCCCTCCACCATATCGCGGATGAAGCCGAGTTCCTCTTCCGGATCGCCCCACCACTCCCGCACATGCGGCTCGTTCAGCCATGCGAGAAGCAGCGGGTAGTGCGTCTCCCCCACGGGAGAAAAGCCAATCCGGGCAGGGTCAATCGGCATCCAGCGTCTCCACCACGATGGAGTGGTTGGTATAGACGCAGATGTCGCCGGCGATCTGCATGGCGCGGCGGGCGATCTCCTCGGCCGACTTGTCGGTATCCATCAGCGCGCGGGCAGCGGCAAAGGCGTAGTTGCCGCCCGAGCCGATCGCAAGCGTGCCGTGCTCGGGCTCGAGCACGTCGCCGTTGCCGGTGATCGCGAGCGTGATGTTCTTGTCGGCGACCAGCATCATCGCTTCGAGGTTGCGCAGATACTTGTTGGTGCGCCAGTCCTTGGCGAGTTCGACGGCCGCGCGCATCAGCTGGTCGGGATACTGCTCGAGCTTTTCCTCGAGCCGTTCGAGCAGGGTGAAGGCATCCGCCGTCGCACCTGCAAAGCCGGCGATCACATCGCCCTTGCCGAGCCTGCGCACCTTGCGCGCATTGCCCTTCATCACCGTCTGGCCCAGGCTCACCTGTCCATCGCCCGCCATGACCACCTTTCCGCCCTTGCGGACCGTAATGATGGTGGTGGCGTGCATCGTTCCATAGGGATCGTGTTCACTCATAGATGCACCTGAAGATCTCGCACCCGCCGAAGCCGGGCGCGCGCCGCCCGAAATGGGCCGGCTCTATCGACCCCTATGTAGGCGGTGAAATGACGATTGCAATCGGCAGCCAAGGCGCCGGCGCGTCGATGTCGCAATGCTGGCCTTTTGCCCTTTCGCCTGATATGGGACGGCAAAGAATGTCGTCGTCGATCCAGGGTCCATCCATGAGCCGCAAAGCCAGCATCTCCCGCAAGACCAACGAGACGGCCGTATCGGTGACGGTCGACATCGACGGTACAGGCACGTCGAAGATCTCGACCGGCGTCGGCTTCTTCGACCATATGCTGGACCAGTTGTCGCGCCATTCCCTGATCGACATGGAGATCGAGACGAGTGGCGACCTGCACGTCGATGACCACCACGCCGTCGAGGACACGGGGATCGCGATCGGACAGGCGATCGCGAAGGCGCTCGGCGACCGACGCGGCATCACCCGCTACGCCTCCCTTGACCTCGCCATGGACGAGACGATGACGCGGGCTGCGGTCGACGTCTCCGGCCGGCCCTTCCTCGTCTGGAACGTCGCCTTCTCCGCGCCGAAGATCGGCACCTTCGACACGGAACTGGTGCGGGAGTTCTTCCAGGCGCTGGCGCAGAACGCCGGTATCACCCTGCATATCCAGAACATCTACGGCGCCAACAACCATCATATCGCCGAGACCTGCTTCAAATCCGTCGCCCGGGTGCTGCGCGCGGCAACCGAAATCGATCCCCGCCAGCAAGGCCGCATCCCTTCGACGAAGGGTTCGCTGGCCTGACCGGCAGACCGGCAGGACAATCCCGTTGACCACCGCGAGCTACCTGATCCTGACACCGCCCGGCGAACCGGCCGCGGCCGAGAAGGCGGCCTTCATCCGCGACGGCTTCCGCTGGACCGCGTTCTTCTTCCCCGCCATCTGGCTGCTGGTCCATCGGCTCTGGTTCTGGGGCGCGCTTGCGCTTGTCGGGCAGTTTGCCGCGACCGCGCTGTCCGCCTCGTCCGAACTCTCACTGACCGGCTGGGTGCTTTCGGCTGCGATCTCGCTGTTGGTCGCGCTCGAGGGACCGCAGGCGCTCGTCCGCTCCCGCGAGGCCCGCGACTGGACGCTGCGCTCGGTCGTCACCGCGCCCGACCTGGAAACGGCGGAACTGATCTACTACAGCGAGAACGCGGCGCCGGCCGGCACGGCAACGGCGCCCCTGCCCCCTTCCGACACCTCGACCAAGGCCACCCGCCCGCCCGCGCTCGGCCTCCTCGGCTATGACGGAGAATGACGATGCGCGTGGCCATCATCGACTACGGTTCGGGCAACCTGCGCTCGGCGACCAAGGCCTTCGAGCGCGCAGCGCGCGAAGCCAGCATCGAAGCAGAGATCGACCTGACCGACCGGCCCGAGCGCGTCGCCTCGGCCGATCGCGTCGTCCTTCCCGGCGTCGGGGCCTATGCCGACTGCCGGCGCGGCCTGGATGCCGCCGGCGGCATGACCGAAGCGCTGCGCGAAGCCATCGAGCTCGGCGGCCGCCCCTTCCTCGGCATCTGCGTCGGCATGCAGCTGATGTCCTCGCGCGGGCTGGAAAAGACAGTGACCGCGGGGCTTGACTGGATCCCCGGCGACGTCGTGCCGATGCAGCCTGGCGACCCGGCGCTGAAAATCCCGCAGATCGGCTGGAACACGCTGACGCTCCACCGCGAGCATCCCCTCTTTTCCGGCATCCCCACCGGCGACGGCGGCCTGCACGCCTATTTCGTCCATTCTTACCACCTGCAGGCGGAGAACCCGGACGACGTGGTCGCGACCGTCGACTACGGCGGACCGACGACCGCCTTCGTCGCCCGCGACAACAAGGCGGGCGCGCAGTTCCATCCGGAGAAGAGCCAGATGCTAGGCCTCGCCCTGATCACCAATTTCCTGCGCTGGAAGCCTTAAGAGCCCGCGCCGATCGAACGGACGACAGATACGATGATCCTCTTTCCCGCAATCGACCTCAAGGACGGCCAGTGCGTCCGCCTCAAGCTCGGCGACATGGAGCAGGCCACCGTCTACAATCCTGATCCGGGAGCGCAGGCGCGCGCCTTCGAGGAGCAGGGGTTCGAGTGGCTGCACGTGGTCGACCTCAATGGCGCCTTCGCCGGCGAGACGGTGAACGGCGCGGCCGTCGATGCGATCCTGAAGGCCACGAAGAACCCGGTGCAGCTCGGCGGCGGGATCCGCACGCTCGATCACATCGAGAACTGGCTATCGCGTGGCCTGGCCCGCGTGATCCTCGGCACCGTTGCCGTGCGCGATCCGGCGCTGGTGGTCGAGGCGTGCAGGCGCTTCCCCGGCAAGGTTGCCGTCGGGATCGACGCCAAGGGCGGCAAGGTCGCGGTCGAAGGCTGGGCGGAGGCCTCCGAGCTCGGCGTCGTCGAGCTTGCGAAGAAGTTCGAGGGCGCGGGGGTGGCCGCGATCATCTATACCGATATCGACCGCGACGGCATCCTGGCCGGCATCAACTGGGCGTCCACGCTCGAGCTGGCCGAAGCCGTCTCCATCCCCGTGATCGCCTCGGGCGGCCTCGCCTCGATGGACGACATCCGCCGGATGCTCGAGCCGGATGCCGCCAAACTCGAAGGTGCGATCTCCGGCCGCGCGCTCTATGATGGGCGGATCGATCCGCAGGAGGCGCTTTCGCTGATCCGCGCGGCGAAAGGAAGGAAGGCATGACCCTGAAAGCTCGCGTCATTCCCTGCCTCGACGTCAAGGACGGCCGCGTGGTCAAGGGCGTCAGCTTCGTCAACCTGGTGGATGCCGGCGATCCGGTGGAATCGGCCAAGGCCTATGACGCCGCCGGCGCCGACGAGTTGTGCTTCCTCGACATCACTGCCTCCTCCGACAATCGCGACACAATCTTCGACGTCGTGGCGCGCACGGCGGAGCACTGCTTCATGCCGCTGACGGTCGGCGGCGGCGTGCGCGCCATCGCCGATATCCGCAAGCTCCTGCTCGCGGGCGCCGACAAGGTCTCGATCAACTCGGCGGCGGTCAAGGACCCGGATTTCGTCGCCGAGGCAGCCGACAAGTTCGGCAACCAGTGCATCGTCGTCTCGATCGATTCGAAGAAGGTGTCGAAGGAGGGCGAGGAGGACCGCTGGGAGATCTTCACCCATGGCGGGCGGCAGGCGACCGGCATCGATGCCGTGGCCTTTGCCGAGAAGATGGTGGAACGCGGCGCGGGCGAGCTGCTGCTGACCTCCATGGACCGCGACGGCCAGAAGGGCGGTTACGACATCGCGCTGACCCGCACGATCGCCGACCGGGTGCCCGTGCCGGTGATCGCCTCGGGCGGCGTCGGCAATCTCGACCACCTTGTGGAGGGCATCCGCGACGGGCATGCGACCGCCGTGCTTGCCGCCTCCATCTTCCACTTCGGCACCTATACGGTCGGCGAGGCCAAGCGCTACATGGCCGATCACGGCATCGCCATGCGGCTCGACTGAGGAGACGAACTTCGATGAGCGATTTCACTTTTGCCGACCTGGAACGGATCGTCGCGAAACGGGCGGCGGCTTCCGCAGAGGAATCCTGGACGGCAAATCTCGTCGCCGCCGGCCAACCGAAGGCGGCCAAGAAGCTGGGCGAGGAGGCGGTGGAAACGGTGATCGCGGCGATCGAAGGCGAGCGCAACGCGCTGGTCAGCGAGAGCGCTGACCTGCTTTATCACCTCCTCGTGGTCCTGAAGATCGGCGGGGTCACCGTTGCCGAGGTGATGGAGGAACTCGAGCGGCGGACCGGCCAGTCCGGGATCGCCGAGAAGGCGAGCCGGACGAAATGATAGCGCAGCCCCCGCACGGCCAGACCCGGGCCGACATTCCCGACGACTACGGCAACCACCACTATTCGCCCTATCGCTTCTTCTCCGCCGAGGAATGGTCGCAGTTCCGCGCCGACACACCGATGACGCTTGCGGCGGACGAAGTGCAGCGGCTGCGCTCGCTGAACGACCCGATCGACCTGGACGAAGTGCGTCGCATCTACCTGTCGCTGTCGCGGCTGCTTTCGGCCCACGTGGAATCGTCGCAGCTTCTGTTCCAGCAGCGCAAGCGCTTCCTGAGCCTCTCGGACGAGTCCAAGACGCCCTTCGTCATCGGCATCGCCGGCTCGGTGGCGGTCGGCAAGTCGACCACCGCCCGCATTCTCGCCGAGCTTCTGTCTCGCTGGCCGTCGAGCCCCAAGGTCGATCTCGTCACGACTGACGGCTTTCTCCATCCAAACGCGGTCCTGAAGCGCGAAAACATGATGGACCGGAAGGGCTTTCCGGAAAGCTACGACATGGGCTCGCTCTTGCGCTTCCTGTCGGCGATCAAGGCGGGCCAGCCCAACGTCAAGGCGCCGACCTACTCGCACCTGACCTATGATGTGCTGCCGGACCAGTTCCAGGTGATCCATCGGCCGGACATCCTGATCTTCGAGGGCATCAACGTGCTGCAGTCGCGCAGCCTGCCGGCGGACGGCAAGGTCGTGCCGATGGTGTCCGACTTTTTCGACTTTTCGATCTACATCGATGCCGACGAGGCCCTGATCCACAGCTGGTACGTGGAGCGCTTCATGCGGCTGCGCGAGACCGCCTTCAAGAACCCGGATTCCTACTTCAACCGCTACTCGCTCGTCAGCGATGAGGAGGCCGCGTCGATCGCCGAAGGGTTGTGGCAGAACACCAACCTGAAGAACCTGCGCCAGAACATCCTGCCGACCCGGCCCCGCGCAGACCTGATCCTGCAGAAGGGCGAGAACCACCTGGTCGAGACGGTGGGCCTGCGCAAGATCTGACGGTCCACCGCCACCTTAGGGATCGACGCGCCGCAGCGTCAGGGTGATCCGCCCGCCATCCTTCAGAAGTGTCGAGGTACCGGGATAGATGCGGTCGACGCCGTGGAAGCTGAGCCGGCTTTCGCCCCCGAGCACCACCACGTCGCCGCTCGACAGGCGCAGCGATCGGGTCGGATCACGGCGCGACGTCCCGCCGATGCGAAACAGGCACTGGTCGCCCAGCGACACCGAGACGACGGGTGCCTCGAGGTTCCGCTCGTCGCGGTCCTGGTG
Organism: Mycoplana azooxidifex; assembly: GCF_014196765.1. Lineage (GTDB taxonomy): Bacteria > Pseudomonadota > Alphaproteobacteria > Rhizobiales > Rhizobiaceae > Mycoplana > Mycoplana azooxidifex. The sequence continues at coordinate 555,140 of NZ_JACIEE010000004.1, read as the reverse complement.
CAGGCCCATCCTTGCCGCGCCATTGTAGAAATTGACCAGGCAGGCCTGCGGCGGCGTCGGATATAAGGACACCTCTTCCCACAGACGCAGCAAGGCCGCCGGAATCGGCGGCCACGGCTCCCCGCTGACGGGGTGACGCTCCTGATAGCGATATCCGCCGTCCCGGTCCGTCACCCAGCCGAGCGAGCCGCAATTGGTCATGCGGACGGACATGGGCTGGCCGGTCTTCGGCATCGCGGGAACGTAGAGCGGTGCGGCGGCCGCGACCGCCCTGATCTCGGCGACCAGCGTCTCCTGCTCCGAGCGAGAGAAATGACCGGGGAGATAGCGAAAGCCCGGGAGGAACTCATGCCCTGTCATTCGCCCGCACCGCCTGCCGCCATCTGCTTTGCCCGCAATCAGGCCTCGTTGAGGTCCGGGATCCGGAGCACCTGCCCGGAGTAGATCTTGTCCGGATCGCTCAGCATCGGCCGGTTGGCCTCGAAGATCACCTTGTGCTTGGCGCCCTTGCCCTTGCCGTAGGCGGCCTCGGCGATCTTCCAGAGATTGTCGCCCTTCTTGACCGTATGGAAGACGGGCTCCTTAGCCGGAGTCGCCGCGTTCACCAGCGCCGTCATGTCGGCCTCGGCGAGCTTCAGTCCGGACTCGGGGGCAACGATCTTGAGGTCGGCGGCCTCGACCTTGGAGATGCCGAGGGTGTTGCCGACGGCAACGACGGCCTTCTCGAAGATGCTCTGGTCGGCCACCACGCCCTTCAGGACGCATTTGTCGCCATCCATCGAAATCTCGACCTTGTCCGTGCCGAGCCCGAAGGAGTCCAATTCCTTCTTCACGGCCTCGGCTTCCGGCGGCTCGTCGTCGCCGATACCGAGCTTCTTTCCCGCATTCTTGATAAAGCTGAAGAGACCCATCGTTTTCTCCCAATCCCGGACCTGCTCGAGGTCAGCCGAACCCTTTGTCCTGCAAGAGGAAACTAGGTCAGGTGCCGGCATCGTCAACCCGAAACCGGCAGCAAGGCGCTCAATCCTTGTCAGGCTTGGCGCGCATGCGCTTGACGTCGGAGCGGCCGGACTTTTCCTTCAGTCTCCGCTCCACCGCGCCCCTGGAGGGACGAGTCTTCTTGCGCGGCGGTGGTGGTGGCTCGGCTGCCTCCAGGATCAGGGCCTTCAGGCGCTCGCGGGCATCCTCGCGGTTGCGCTCCTGGCTGCGGAACCGGTTCGCCTCGATCATCAGCACGCCATCCTTTGACAGCCGCCGTCCCGCCAGCCGGGCCGCATTGGCCTTGACCCGCTCGTTTAGCGCAGGCGAGTTCCTGAGGTCGAAGAAAAGCTGGACGGCGGTTGAGACCTTGTTGACGTTCTGGCCGCCGGGGCCGCCGGCCAGCACGAACTGCTCGACCAGCTCCCAGCCGGCAATGACGATGGAACCTTTTATGGGGAGCGGATCGCTGGCCATGGACCTTCCTTAAGTGGATGGCCCTGCATAACGCATGCACTGCAAAAAGCGAATGCCGTCCTTCAGGCCGCGGGGACCATGACGCGAAAAACCCGGCCGGAGCCGGGTTTCACGTGAATCACCGCTCGCGACGATGCTACTCGGCTGCGATCCGCAGGCCCGGTGCCGCATCGCGGACGCTGCCGTCCACGTGCTCCTCGAATTTTGAGAAGTTGGTGACGAACATGTCCACCAGCTTGCGGGCCTGGCCGTCATAGGCCAGCCCGTCCGCCCAGGTCGAGCGCGGGTCGAGGATCTTGGTGTCGACACCCGGCACGCAAATCGGAACCTCGAAGCCGAAATTGTCGTCGCGGCGGAACAGCGCGCTGTTCAGCGTGCCGTCGAGGGCTGCCGACAGGAGCGCGCGGGTGGCCTTGATCGGCATGCGGCGGCCTTCACCGTAGGCGCCGCCGGTCCAGCCGGTATTGACCAGCCAGCAGGTGACGCCGTGCTCGGCGATCAGGGTCTTCAGAAGGTTGCCGTACTCGGTCGGATGACGCGGCATGAAGGGGGCACCGAAGCAGGTGGAGAAGGTCGCTTCCGGCTCGGTGACGCCGCGCTCGGTGCCGGCGACCTTTGCCGTATAGCCGGACAGGAAGTGGTACATCGCCTGGTCCGGCGTCAGCCGTGCAATCGGCGGCATGACGCCGAAGGCATCGGCCGTCAGCATGATGATGGTCTTGGGGTGCCCGGCCCTGCCGGTCTCGCTGGCATTCGGGATGAAGTGCAGCGGATAGGCGCAGCGCGTGTTCTCCGTCAGCGAACCGTCGTTGAAGTCCGGCACGCCGTTGGCGTCGAGGACGACGTTTTCCAGAACCGTGCCGAAGCGCTGCGTCGTGGCGTAGATCTCCGGTTCCGCCTCGGCGGAGAGACGGATGGTCTTGGCGTAGCAGCCGCCCTCGAAGTTGAAGATGCCGTTCTCGCCCCAGCCATGCTCGTCGTCGCCGATCAGCGTGCGGTTCGGGTCGGCCGACAGCGTAGTCTTGCCGGTGCCCGACAGGCCGAAGAAGACCGCGGCGTCGCCGGCCGGGCCGACATTGGCCGAGCAGTGCATCGGCATGACGTTCTTCGCCGGCAGGATGTAGTTCAGTGCGGTGAAGACCGACTTCTTCATCTCGCCCGCATAATAGGTGCCGGCGATCAGGATGACGCCGTTGGTGAGGTCGCAGGCGATCATCGTCTCGCTGCGGGCGCCGTGGCGCTCGGGATCGGCCCTGAAGGTCGGCAGGTCGATGATCGTCAGCTTCGGCACGAAGCCTTCCAGGGTCTCCTGCTCCGGGCGGATCAGGAGGTTACGGATGAACAGCGAATGCCAGGCGAGCTCGGTCACGACGCGCGTCGGCAGGGCGTACTCGCTGTCGGCGCCGCCGATCAGGTCCTGGACGAACAGGTCCTTGCCGGTCGCATGCGCCAGCATGTCCTGCTTCAGCGCCTCGAAATGCGCGGGCGACAGTTCCTTGTTGTTGTCCCACCAGATCTGGTCCGTGGTGTTGTCGTCACGGACGACGAACTTGTCCTTCGGCGAGCGGCCGGTGTGCTGGCCGGTCAGGGCACGCAACGCGCCGTGGGCCGTCTTGACCGCTTCGCCACGCCCCAGCGCCTCTTCATAGAGATCTGCTTCCGTGAAGTTGTAGCGGACCGTTCCCGTGTCCTTGAAGCCGATCGATTCGAGACTGCAAGCGGGGTTGCGAATGCCCAGTTCCGTCATGGCCCAGTTTTCCTTCGCGTTTAAGGGGAGAGGGTGGATTTTCTGGGAAACTAGCTTCTGTCGCTGCGCATGACAAGCGCACTTTCAAAAAAGGCCAACAATATCAGTATATTAATCGATTTAATAAATAGTCTGACTTTTTAAATCGTTTAGAAAATCGATTTAAATGCCGGTTCGGCGAGCGGCCCTGCACGCTGTCGATCGCCCCGCCTAGACGCTTGCCACAATTTGTTCCACCTTTACCCCCAAAGGAAGCGCACCATATCGATGGCCGGGAAGAAGTGCCCAGGCAAATCAGTGAGGCGCACATGACCATGGAGACGAGCAGGATGCAGACAATCGCGCTGGTGGACGACGACAGGAATATCCTGACGTCCGTTTCGATCGCGCTGGAAGCCGAAGGATACCGTGTGGAGACCTACACGGACGGCGCATCCGCCCTCGACGGCCTTCTCGCCCGCCCGCCGCAGCTGGCGATCTTCGACATCAAGATGCCGCGCATGGACGGCATGGAGCTTCTGCGCCGCCTGCGGCAGAAGTCGGACATTCCGGTGATCTTCCTGACCTCGAAGGACGAGGAGATCGACGAGTTGTTCGGCCTGAAGATGGGCGCGGACGATTTCATCACCAAGCCGTTCTCGCAGCGCCTGCTGGTCGAGCGCGTCAAGGCGGTGCTGCGCCGCGCCTCGAACCGCGAAGCCGCCGCCGCTGGTATCGTCGTGCCGGCGAAGCCGGGCGAGGCGCAGGCCCGCTCGCTCGAGCGCGGGCAACTGGCGATGGACCAGGAGCGCCACACCTGCACCTGGAGGAACGAGCCGGTCACGCTGACGGTCACCGAGTTCCTGATCCTGCACGCGCTCGCGCAGCGCCCGGGTGTCGTCAAGAGCCGCGATTCACTGATGGACGCGGCCTATGACGAGCAGGTCTATGTCGACGACCGCACCATCGACAGCCACATCAAGCGGCTGCGCAAGAAGTTCAAGATGGTCGATACCGACTTCGACATGATCGAGACGCTCTACGGCGTCGGCTACCGGTTCCGCGAGAGCGGCTGAACGCCGGCCGGTTGGACCGAAGCGGCTGAAAGCCGCCGCCCGGATGCGATTTTGCTTGCATATCGCTAGGCGGCGGTGGCATCCCAGCCGGGACGGAGGCGGCCAGAAGCCGTTCAGGACCATTGACTGCTGTACCGCAAAACACGCTGGACAAGGAGTTGGACGACCTCGAGGGTCGCCCCGCCCCCCGGCATGGGCGCTCGTACTGGACCTATCCCTTCAAGCTGATCCGCCGGATCTTCGGCAACGCCGTCTTTTCCAGCCTGACGCGCCGGATCCTGTTCTTCAATCTCGTCGCGCTCGTCGTTCTCGTCGCGGGCATCCTCTACCTGAACCAGTTCCGCGAGGGCCTGATCGACGCGCGCGTGGAGAGCCTGCTCACCCAGGGCGAAATCATCGCCGGCGCGATCTCGGCGTCGGCCTCCGTCGACACGAACTCGATCACCATCGATCCCGAGAAACTGCTCGAACTGCAGGCCGGCCAGAGCATCACCCCGCTTCCGAACGACGAAGACCTCGATTTTCCGATCAATCCGGAGCGGGTGGCGCCCGTCCTCAGGCGCCTCATCTCGCCGACCAGGACGCGTGCGCGCATCTATGACACGGATGCGAACCTCCTGCTCGATTCCCGGCACCTCTATACCCAGGGCCAGGTTCTGCGTTTCGACCTGCCGCCGGTGGAGCCGGAGGAAACCTCGTTCCTCGACGGGTTCAACGCGTGGTTCAACCGCATCCTGCAGCCGGGCAACCTGCCTGAGTACAAGGAAGCCCCCGGCGGCGACGGCTCCATCTATCCGGAGGTCATGAATGCGCTCACCGGCGTCCGCGGCGCGGTCGTGCGCGTCACCGACAAGGGCGAACTGATCGTTTCGGTCGCGGTTCCGGTCCAGCGCTTCCGCGCTGTCCTCGGGGTGCTGCTGCTTTCGACGCAGGCGGGCGACATCGACAAGATCGTGCATGCGGAGCGGCTCGCGATCATGCGCGTCTTCGGTGTTGCTGCCCTGGGCAACGTGTTCCTGTCGCTGCTCCTGTCCAGCACGATCGCCAATCCGCTCCGCCGCCTCTCGGCGGCCGCCATCCGGGTTCGCCGCGGCGGCGCGAAGGAGCGCGAGGAAATTCCCGATTTCTCCTCGCGCCAGGACGAGATCGGCAACCTGTCGGTGGCGATCCGCGAGATGACGACGGCGCTCTATGACCGCATCGACGCGATCGAAAGCTTCGCCGCCGACGTCAGCCACGAACTCAAGAACCCGCTGACGTCGCTGCGAAGCGCCGTCGAGACCTTGCCGCTCGCGCGCACCGATGAATCGAAGAAGCGGCTGATGGACGTCATCCAGCACGACGTCCGCCGGCTCGACCGCCTGATCAGCGACATTTCCGATGCCTCGCGGCTCGATGCCGAACTCGCCCGCAGCGACGCACGGACCGTGGACCTCGAGAAGGTCCTCGGCGACCTCGTCGACATCTCGCGCCAGATCCGCAGCAACAAGAAGCCGGTGATCCTGGACTTCGTCGTCGACCGCAACGACAATCCGAAGGCGCGCTTCGACATCAGCGGCCACGAACTGCGCATCGGCCAGATCATCACCAACCTGATCGAGAACGCCCGCTCCTTCGTGCCCGAACACGGCGGGCGTATCGTCGTGCGGCTGTCGAACGGGCGAAACGGCCGGCGGATCGTCAAGATCGAGGACAACGGACCCGGAATCCAGGCGGAAGACACCGACCGCATCTTCGAGCGCTTCTATACGGATCGGCCCGACAGCGAGGACTTCGGGCAGAATTCCGGGCTCGGACTCTCGATCTCGCGGCAGATCGCCGAGGCCCATGGCGGCACGCTGAAGGCCGAGAACATCATCGACCGCAGCACCGGCGAGATCAAGGGCGCGCGCTTCCTCCTGTCCCTTCCGGCGGCGGGCCGCCGGCAATGAGCCGGGGCACGAACGTCCACGGCACGGCCATCGTCGTCGCCACCACTGGCCTGCTCTTCATCGGCCCTTCCGGCTCGGGCAAGAGCGCGGCAGCCCTTCATTGCATCGGCCGGGCGCGCCAGCGTGGCCTGTTCTCGGCGCTCGTTTCCGACGACCAGGTGCTGCTCGACGTCGCCGGCGGACGCATCGTCGCGCGCGCGCCGGCGGCGATCGCGGGGCTGGCGGAGATCCGCGGCTCCGGCATCGTCACCGTGGAGACCATCGACTGCGCAATCCTTGGGCAGATCATCCAACCTATCCGGATGCCGTCCGATGAACGCATCGCGCCCGAAGGAGAGGAACACGAAGTTCTTCCCGGCCATCGCCTGCCGTTGACCCGCCTGCCCGTTGCAGACGGCTTCGACTGCTTCGAGAGGCTGGTTCAGCTGCTGCCTTTTCTGGTCCGAAATCGAGACGCAAGCGCTGTGAAATGCCCGCTATCAGGCATTTTTAACTTGCACTCGGCCTTTTCATCGACAAGATGACCTCCCCAACGGTGGACGTCTTTTTCGCAGTGCGGTATTGGCGTCGCCTAAATGTTGGGCAATTGGAGCGGTGCTTATGATCGGACTGGTGCTTGTCACCCACGGCAAGCTGGCGGAGGAGTTCCGTCTCGCACTGGAGCACGTCGTGGGGCCGCAAGAGGCGATCGAAACCGTCTGCATCGGCCCGGACGACGACATGGACCAACGCCGGCAGGACGTGCTGGAGGCCGTGCAGCGTGCCGACCGTGGCCAGGGCGTCATCATCCTGACCGACATGTTCGGGGGCACGCCCTCCAATCTCGCGATTTCCGTCATGAACAGCGGCTCGGTCGAGGTCATCGCCGGCGTGAACCTGCCGATGCTGATCAAGCTCGCGGGCGTTCGCAACGACGGCGACATGGAGCGTTCGCTCGTCGAGGCCTCGGAAGCGGGGCGCAAGTACATCAATGTCGCCAGCCGCGTCCTCAGCGGCAAATGAAATGGATGCGCCCCAACCCATGCACGGTTCCACCCCGCCTCTCTCCAAGGATCTCCTGATCGTCAACAAGCGCGGCCTGCATGCCCGCGCATCGGCCAAGTTCGTGCAGACGGTGGATCGCTTCGACGCCGAGGTGACGGTATCCAAGGACGGCATGACGGTGGGGGGCACCTCGATCATGGGCCTGATGATGCTGGCGGCGAGCCCGGGCTGTTCGGTGCACGTCACCGCCGCCGGGGCGCAGGCCCATGAGGTGCTGGCCGCGCTCGAGGCCCTTGTCGCCAATCGCTTCGGCGAGGAAATGTAACGCCCAACGTCAATATAAAGATATAAAGACTTCTTTATATCATTGTTGCCACCCCCGATGTTTCCTGCTAAGCGTGCGCCAGACCGCGGACGGGCGGAGCCGCCTGCGCTGGCGTTCGCGCCGTTCAGTCCGGCTGGCGCCTCGCGCCGCGCCGGGACACGCTTCAATTCAGTCTGGAGACACGCATGAGCAACACCAAGGACTATCACGTCGCGGACATCGGCCTTGCCGACTTCGGCCGCAAGGAAATTGCGATCGCGGAAACGGAAATGCCGGGGCTGATGGCCTGCCGCGAAGAGTTCGGGGCCGCCAAGCCGCTGAAGGGCGCGCGGATCACCGGATCCCTGCACATGACCATCCAGACCGCCGTTCTCATCGAAACCCTCGTCGCTCTCGGCGCCGAGGTTCGCTGGGCCTCCTGCAACATCTTCTCCACCCAGGACCATGCCGCCGCCGCCATTGCAGCCGCCGGCATCCCGGTCTTCGCGGTGAAGGGCGAGACGCTCGAGGAATACTGGACCTATACCGACCAGATCTTCCAGTGGGCCGATGGCGGGCTCTCCAACATGATCCTCGACGACGGCGGCGATGCGACCATGTACATCCTGCTCGGCGCACGCGCCGAAGCCGGCGAAGACGTGCTCTCCAATCCGGGTTCGGAAGAAGAAGAGATCCTGTTCGCCCAGATCAAGAAGCGCCTGAAGGCCTCGCCCGGCTGGTTCACCAAGCAGCGCGACGCCATCAAGGGCGTGTCCGAGGAGACGACCACCGGCGTCAACCGTCTCTACCAGCTTCAGCAGAAGGGCCTGCTGCCCTTCCCCGCGATCAACGTCAACGACAGCGTGACCAAGTCGAAATTCGACAACAAGTACGGCTGCAAGGAATCGCTCGTCGACGGTATCCGCCGCGGCACCGACGTGATGATGGCCGGCAAGGTCGCCGTCGTCTGCGGTTATGGCGACGTCGGCAAGGGTTCGGCTGCCTCGCTGAGCGGCGCCGGCGCTCGTGTGAAGGTCACGGAAATCGACCCGATCTGCGCGCTACAGGCCGCCATGGACGGCTTCGAGGTCGTCCAGCTCGAGGACGTCGTCGGTTCGGCCGATATCTTCATCACGACCACCGGTAACAAGGACGTCATCCGCATCGAGCACATGCGCGAGATGAAGGACATGGCGATCGTCGGCAACATCGGCCACTTCGACAACGAGATCCAGGTCGCCAGCCTGCGCAATCTCAAGTGGACGAATATCAAGCCGCAGGTCGACATGATCGAGTTCCCCAAGGGCAACCGGATGATCCTTCTGTCGGAAGGGCGCCTGCTGAACCTCGGCAACGCCACCGGCCACCCGTCCTTCGTCATGTCCGCCTCGTTCGCCAACCAAGTGCTCGCGCAAATCGAGCTCTACAAGAACGACGGCAAGTACCAGAACGAGGTCTATGTCCTGCCGAAGCACCTCGACGAGAAGGTGGCTCGCCTGCATCTTTCCAAGCTGGGTGCGAAGCTGACCGAGCTTTCCCAGGATCAGGCGTCCTATATCGGCGTCACGACTGCGGGTCCGTTCAAGGCCGAACACTACCGGTACTGATCCTTACCCGACTTATCCACAATATGTGGTTAGCCGCAGCCTTGACAGGGCTGCGGCTTCTTTTTTGCCCGCGCGCCTTCCCGACGATTCGGGATGGAAGTATGGTTAATGTCGTTGATTCGACGCCATGATGGGACCTCGGATGCTGCTTGTCGCTTGCGACATGGAGCGGTTCTGTATCCCCATCGGCTGCCGGCCTTCGCCGTTTCGGGCGGGCCGCTGGGGCGTCGGATCTGGGATGTCTTGTCGATCAGGCGGCAAACAGACGGAGACATACCGGGGATGATGTCGGAATTGAAAAAGGGCCTCTCGGGCCCGGGTGCTGGCGCGCCCATGACGATCGCCACGCGGATCAGGACGATCTGCGAAACCAGCCTGAAGGCATTGAAATATCACAAAGGGTGGCTGCGGTTTCTGGCGGCCGGCTCGGCACTGTCCGTGTTCGCGACGCCGGCGCTGGCGCAGGAAGCCGTCGGCGCCACGCGACTTCTCGGTTCGTCCGAAGTCATCACCTTTTCCGTTCTTCTCGGCGTGGTCTCGGCCGCACTGTTCTCCGCCGTCTGGATGATCCGGCAGCGCGGGCGGCTGGAAGACGAGATCGGCGCGCTGCGCGCCACCGTCTCGGACGCCAAGCACCGCAATGCCCGGCTCCAGGCGCTGATCAGCGACAAGAACCGGCGCATCATCGTCTGGGACGGCCTTTCGCAGCGTCCCGAGATCCTGGGGCAATTGCCGCCGGAGACCGGGGCGCCCGCGGCCGACGCCGATTTCCTGGCGCTGGGGCGATGGCTGAAGCCGGCTTCGGCGGCCGAAGCCGAGCGGGCGATCGAGACGCTGCGCTCGCAGGCCCAGAGCTTCGACCTCATCGTGGAGACGACCCGCAACGAGATTATCGAGGTGCAGGGACGCGTTTCCGGCGGGCAGGCGTTCGTGCGTTTCGTCGCGCTGAACAATCTCCGTCGCGAGGCGGCGGAACTGCAGCTCGAACGCGACCGCCTCGAGCAGTCTCTGACAGTGTTCCAGCACCTGCTCGATTCGCTCGACCTACCGGTCTGGCAGCGATCGAGGGAAGGAACGCTGGTCTGGGCGAATGCCGCCTACGGCGAGGCGGTCGAGGCCCGCGACGCGCAGGAAGCCGTGCGCGAGGGCCGCGAGCTCCTGTCTGCCGTTGCCCGCGAAAAGATCAAGGCCACCAATACGCCGTTCCGCGACAGGGTCTCCACCGTGGTCCAGGGCAAACGAAGCTTCTTCGAGGTCGTCGATGCCCGCTGTGCCGCGGGCTCCGCGGGAATCGGGCTCGACATTTCCGAGGCGGAAGCGATCCGGGAAGAGCTCCAGCGCACACTGAAGAGCCACGCAGAGACGCTCGACCATCTGGCCACGCCCGTCGCCATCTTCGACGGCAGCCAGCGCCTGCAGTTCTACAACCAGGCTTTCCAGAGCCTCTGGAATCTCGATACCGCGTTCCTCGAGCGGCGGCCCGACCATGGCGAGATGCTGGACCGCCTGCGGGCGGCCTCGAAGCTGCCCGAGCAGCTCAACTGGCGGCAGTGGAAGGACAAGGTGCTCTCCGTCTACCGGGCGATCGATACGCAGACGGAACTCTGGCACCTGCCCAACGGTCAGACGCTGCGCGTCTTCGCCACCGCCCGGCCGCAAGGCGGCGCAACCTGGGTTTTCGAAAACCTGACCGAGAAGGTCGATCTGGAAACGCGCTACAATACCCTGGTGCAGGTCCAGGACGACACGATCGACCATTTGTCCGAGGGCGTGGCCGTGTTCGGGCCCGATGGCCGTATTCGCCTTTCGAATCCCGCCTTTCGCGCGCTCTGGGGCGTCACCGAGGCGCAGGCGCAGCCGGGAACGCACATCCGCGCCATCGAACAGGCTTGCGCGCCCTCCTATGACGGCGCCGACGGGTGGAAGCGCTTCGGCCGCATCATCACGAGTTTCGACGACGAGCGCCCGTCCTATCGGGGCCTGCTGGAGCTGCATACCGGCCTGGTGCTCGATTTCGCGGTCATCCCGCTTTCCAACGCGCAGACCATGCTGACCTTCGTCAACATCACCGACAGCGTACGGGTCGAGCGGGCGCTGACGGAGAAGAACGATGCGCTGCGCAAGGCGGACGCGCTGAAGAACGATTTCGTCCAGCACGTTTCCTACGAACTGCGCTCACCGCTGACGAACATCATCGGATTTGCCGACCTCCTGAAGACGCCGTCCATGGGGGCGTTGAACGAACGACAGGCCGAATATGTCGACCACATCGCCACTTCGTCCGCCATCCTGCTGACGATCGTCAACGACATCCTGGACCTTGCGACCGTCGATGCCGGCATCATGGAGCTCGAGCTCTCCGATATCGAGCTGTCCGACCTGCTCGAGGACGTGGCGATGGAGTTCTCTGACAGGCTGCAGGAGAACCATGTGTCGCTCGACATCGTCGCCTCGGAAAAGCTGGGCGGCATCGTCGCCGACCACCAGCGCCTGAAGCAGATCCTGATCAAGCTGCTCGCCAACGCCGCGAATTTTGCGGCCGAGGGCACGGCCATCGAATTGAAATGCTGGCGTGACGGCGAGGATTTCGTCTTCAGCGTCTCCGACAACGGACCCGGCATCCCGCAGGACGTGCTGCGCACGGTGTTCAACCGCTTCGAGAGCCACGGCCGCCGCGGCGGCGCGGGCCTCGGGCTTTCCATCGTCGAGAGTTTCGTCAGCCTGCATCACGGCACCGTCACCATCGACAGCCGCGAGGGCGAGGGCACCTGCGTCACCTGCCGGATCCCGCCCGGATCACTGCCGTCGGTCGTGGCGGCGGAATAGGCCATGTACACCGTGACTATTCATCTTGCCGACGAAGCCGAGACCATACGCTTCGGCGAGGATCTGGCGCGCGCCGTCCGGCCCGGCGACCTGATCGCCCTGTCGGGCGATCTCGGCGCCGGCAAGTCGACCTTCGCCCGCGCGCTGATCCGCGCCGTTGCCGACGATGAATTCCTCGAGGTGCCGAGCCCGACGTTTACGCTCGTACAGAGTTACGCGCTGCGCATCCCGGTCGCCCATTTCGACCTCTATCGCATTGCCGACGCAGCCGAGCTCGACGAACTGGGCCTCGACGAGGCGCTGGAAGACGGCGTCTGCCTGGTGGAGTGGCCGGAACGGGCAGCTGAGGCCCTGCCCTCCTCCCGCCTGACCTTGCGCTTCCTGCACGAGGGTCCGGGCCGGCGCGTCGAGATCGAGGGGCCGGAGGAACTCGGCGCGCGAGTCAGTCGCACGCTCGACATCCGTGCCTTCCTTTCGAAATCCGGACTGGCCGCGGCCCGTCGCCGCCACCTGACGGGCGATGCCTCGATCCGGGCCTACGAACATGTCTATGCGGACGGGCAACGCCTCGTGCTGATGGATTCGCCCCGCCACACGCCAGGGCCGATCCTTGCGGACGGCAAGTACTACCAGCAGATCGCCCACATCGCCGAAGACGTCCGCCCGTTCGTGGCGATCGCCGCCCATCTCGGTGCCCGCGGCTTCGCGGCACCTGCGGTCTATCATCGCGACCTCGACCGCGGCATCCTGCTGATCGAAGACCTGGGCCAGGAGGGCGTGCTCGACGGCGAGGGCCGGCCCGTTCCCGAGCGCTACCTCGAGAGCGCCGGCGTTCTCGCAGCCCTGCACGCCCAGCCGATGCAACATGCCGTTCCGGTCGGGGACGGTACGGACTACCGGATTGCCGATTTCGATCACGACGCGATGCAGATCGAGGTCAGCCTTCTGACCGACTGGTACCTGCCCTGGCGGGCGGGGGCGCCGGCGTCTGATGCGCTGCGCGCGGAATACCGGGCGATCTGGAGCGATCTGGTGGTCGCGCTGGCCGGCGCCGAGAAGAACCTGCTGCTGCGCGACTTCCATTCGCCGAACATCATCTGGCGGCCGCAGGCGGTGGGCATCGACCGCGTCGGCATCATCGACTTCCAGGACGCGATGATCGGACCGACGGCCTATGACGTCGCCTCGCTGGTGCAGGATGCGCGCGTGGACATCCCGAAGGACCTCGCAGGCCGGATTCTCGACCACTACCTTGCGCTCAGGGAAGGATCCGGCAACTTCGACCGCGACGCCTTCCTGGAGGCCTGGCACATCATGGCGGCGCAGCGGAACTGCAAGCTCGCCGGCCTCTGGGTGCGGCTGATGCAGCGCGACGGCAAGCCTTCCTACATGAAGCACATGCCGCGAACCCTGGATAACCTGCGCACGGCCCTGGCACATCCGCGCCTCTCCCCCTTGCGCGACTGGTGCGGAAAGGCTGGAATCCTGTCCAACGAATCATAGGGACGGATGCCGCGATGAAGATCGAAAACGCCATGGTGCTTGCGGCCGGGCTCGGAACGCGGCTGCGGCCCGTGACGAACACCATGCCGAAGCCGCTGGTGCCGATCGCGGGCAAGGCGATGATCGACTACGGCCTCGACGCGCTGGAGGCGGCCGGCGTGACGCAGGCTGTCGTCAACGTCCATCATTTCGCGGGCCAAATGATCGACCATCTGTCGCGCCGCAATCGCCCCGAAATCCTCATCTCCGACGAGACCGAGGCGCTGATGAACTCCGGCGGCGGGCTTGCCAAAGGGCTGAGGCTGCTGGGCTCCGAGCCGGTCTTCGTCCTCAACGCCGACCTGTTCTGGGTCGGGGAGCGGGCCGACGAGAAGACCAACCTGCGGCGGCTCGCCGCCTTCTTCGACCCGGACCGCATGGACATGGCGATGCTGTGCGTGCGGCTGGAGAACACGACGGGGCACAACGGCCGCAACGACTTCTCGATGGATGCCGATGGCCGGCTGATCCGCTTCAGCGATGGCGACGGCGAGCCCGTCGTCTATGCCGGGGCGATCGCCATGATGCCGGCGCTGCTCGACGACGCGCCGGACGAGGCCTTCAACCTCAACATCTACTTCGACCGGGCGATCGCGGGCGGCCGGCTCTATGGTCTCATCCTCGAAGGGCACTGGATCACGGTCGGCACCCCCGAAGCGATTGCCGAAGCCGAGGCGGTCATCGGCAGGCTGGCGGGTGCTGCATGAACGCGCGGCGGGACAGCCCCGGCAACGTGTTCTCGATACACCCGGGCCTGCCGTTCCTGAAGACGCTGGCAGAGAGGATCTGCGACGGCACGATTATCCGCGGCTTCCGCCACGACGAGAACGACCCGCTGTCGCTTGCGGACATGACGATCTACGTGCCGACCCGGCGGTCGGCACGAACGCTCCGGTCCGAGTTCGTCGATCTGCTCGGCGGGCGCTCCGCCATCCTCCCCATCATCCGCCCGCTCGGCGAAACCGACGACGACAGCGGCTTCTTCGACGAAGCGGCACCGGCCGCGCTCGACATGGCGGAGCCGCTTTCCGGCCCGGCACGCCTGCTGGAACTCGCGCGGCTCGTGCTCGCCTGGCGCAACAGCCTGCCGGCGGCGATCACCGCCGTGCACGCCGAGAGCCCCCTGGTCGCGCCCGCAAGCCCCGCCGATGCGATCTGGCTCGCCCGCGAGCTCGCCGAGCTGATCGACGCGATGGAGACGGAGGAGTGCGACTGGGACGCACTCAAGACCATCGATGCCGCCGACCACGCGCAATGGTGGCAGCTGACGTTGGCCTTCCTGAAGATCGCCAGCGAATACTGGCCGGCGCGGCTCGACGAGCTCAGTCGCTCGTCTCCGTCGATCCGCCGCAATGCGATCCTGCATGCGGAGGCAGACCGCTATCGCGATACGCCGCCGTCCGGACCGGTGGTCATTGCCGGCTCGACCGGCTCCATTCCCGCCACCGCGCGGCTGATCGAGGCGGTTGCGGGGATGCCGAACGGCGCCGTCGTGCTGCCCGGGCTCGACTTTTCGATGTCGGACGACGACTGGCGGCTGGTCACGCACGACCCGCTGTCCGGCGAACCCTCGCGCGAGGCGTCGAACCGCAGCCACCCGCAATACGGTCTCAGCCGGTTGCTGCAGCGGCTCGGGATCGAACGCCCGATGGTCGTTCCGCTCGGCACGCCGGAGACCGCATTGGCGGCGCGCGCCGACCTCTTGTCCCGGGCATTGCTGCCGGTTCATGCCACCGCAGGCTGGGAGCAGCAGCGGCAGGCCCTGCAGGATGACCAGACGCACGGCGCGTTCGACGGCGCCTGCCTGGTCGAGGCGGCGAACGAGCGCGAGGAGGCGACCGCGATCGCGATCGCCCTGCGGCTGGCACTCGAGGAGCGCGAGGAAAGCCAGGCCGCGCTGATCACGCCTGACAGGAAGCTTGCCCGGCGTGTTACGGCGGAGCTCGCCCGCTTCGGCATAGAGGCCGACGATTCCGCCGGCACCCCGCTGCTTTCCACCGCCCAGGGCACGCTCACCCGGCTGCTGCTGGAGGCGACGCTCCGACCGGGCGATCCGGTCGCGCTCGTCGCCCTGCTGAAGCATCCGCTGGCCCGCTTCGGCCTTCCGGCGGAAAAAATGCGCGACGCCGCGACCGCGCTGGAGCTGCTGGCACTGCGTGGTGGCACGGCCGAGGTCGACATCTCCGCTCTCGAGCCGCTCCTCGATGCGGCCATCAAGCGGCATGCGGCCGACCGGAAGCCGCCGGAATGGCGCAAGGCCATTACCGACGCTGCGGCACTGGAAGCGCGCGACCTCGCCCGGCGGATCGCCGCCGCGGTCGAGCCACTGGCCGGCGTCCTGGTGCGCCACGGCCGCACGGGACGGCGCTTCACGACGGCGCTTGCGATCTCGGAATGGACCGAGCGAACCGGCCGGGCGCTGGAAGCGGTCGCGATCGACGAGAACGGCAATCTGGCCGGCCTCTGGTCCGGCGAAGCAGGCGACGGGCTGGCTTCGCTGCTCAAGGGCGTGATCGAGGCCGACGGACAGCTCGAGGCGGACGGTCCGCAATGGTGCGATGCGCTGGAAGCGATCAGCGCCAGCGAAACGGTGAAGCCGCGCTCGATGCGCCATCCGCGTGTCTTCATCTTCGGCGCACTCGAATCGCGCCTGCAGAGCGTCGATACGATCGTCATCGGCGGGCTGAACGAGGGCACCTGGCCGGGGCAGACGACGAACGACGCCTTTCTGTCGCGCTCCATGAAGGCAAGCATCGGGCTCGAACCGCCCGAGCGGCGCATCGGCCAATTGGCGCACGACTTCCAGATGGCCTGCGCGGCGCGGAACCTGGTCCTCACCCGGGCGACACGCAGCGGCACCTCGCCGACGGTCGCCTCGCGGTGGCTGCAGCGGCTGCTCGCGGTCGGCGGTCCTTCGCTGGCTCAGGACCTGCGAAAGAGGGGCGCGGACCTGCTGCACTGGACCGCACTGCTGGATCGACGCCAGCGGCAGCCGGCAGCAAAGCGGCCGGAGCCCAGGCCGCCGGCCGACCTGCAACCGAAAAGCTATTCCTTCAGCGAAGTCGGCCGGTTGCGCCGCGATCCTTATGCCATCTATGCGCGGCGGATTCTGCGCCTCCATCCGATCGCGCCGTTCAACGTCGATCCGGGTGCCGCCGAGCGCGGCACGCTGTACCACCGCATCGTCGAGCGCTACGTGCGCGAGCAGCCCGGCGACAGCGAGGACGGGGAGCTGATGCGCCGGATCACGACGGAGGAGTTCGACCGCATGGCGCTGCCCCTGCATATCGATGCGGTCTGGCGGCCGCGCTTCCAAGCCGTCGCGAGCGCATTCCTCGCCTGGGACGGCAAGCGCCGGCAGGTGCTCGACAAATCCCTGACGGAGGTGCCTGCCTCGCTCGATCTCGCAATTGCCGGCATGCGGCTCACCGGCATCGCGGACCGCATCGACCTGCGGACCGACGGCCGCGGCGACCTGATCGACTACAAGACCGGCAGTTCGCCCTCGCTGAGGATCGCTCGTGCACTCCTCGATCCGCAGCTGCCGCTAGAGGCGGCGGCCCTGAAGCGCGGCGCCTTCAAGGGCCTGCCGTCGATGCCGCCCGGCGACCTGACCTATGTCCGCCTCAAACCCGGTGATCGCTTCGACGACGAGGTCGTCAACAACGAGCACGCCAGGCCGACGAAGGATCGACAGCCGAAATCCGCCGAGGACCTTGCCGACGATGCGATTCTCCAGCTGGAGAAGCTGCTGACACAGCTGCTTTCCGGCCATTACGGCTTCGCCTCGCGCGTCATTCCGGAAGCGGAACGGGAATTCGGCGGCGAGTATGACCACCTGGCGCGCGTGGCCGAGTGGTCGACGGCCGAAAGTTCTGAGGGAGAAGAGGATGCTTGACGCAGAGCGCCCGCCCGCCGACGATCCCGGCGCCTGGCTCGGCTGGACGAGCCGCATGCAGGCGGCCGCATCCGATCCTACCGGTTCGGCATGGGTCTCCGCCAATGCCGGCTCGGGCAAGACGCACGTGCTCACCCAGCGCGTGATCCGGCTCCTGCTCGCCGGGTGCCGGCCATCGGCCATCCTGTGCCTGACCTATACCAAGGCGGCGGCGTCGGAAATGTCGAACCGCGTGTTCGAACGCCTGGCCGAATGGGCGGTGCTGCCGGACGACGCGCTTTCTCGGCGTGTCGAGCAGATCGAGGGTGCCCCGCCCGACCGGTTGAAGCTGGAGGAAGCGCGCCGCCTGTTCGCGCGCGCATTGGAGACGCCGGGCGGACTGAAGATCCAGACGATCCACGCCTTCTGCGAGGCGCTGCTGCACCAGTTCCCGCTGGAGGCGAACGTTGCCGGCCATTTCGCCGTGCTCGACGACCGGGCCGCCGCAGTGCTACTCGCCGACGCCCGCCGCTCGCTCCTGACCGCGACCTCTGCGGAGGACGACGCCGCGCTCGCCGAGGCGTTTGCGACCGTACTCGAGATCGCAGACGACACTGGTCTCGATCGGCTGGTCGAGGACATCGTTGCCAATCGCAGCGCTATCCGCGCCTTCATCGAGCGGGCGGCCGCCCTTGGCGGCACCCGCGCCCTGCTGCGCGAGCGACTCGGGTTCGGGCCAAAGGACGATGCCGAAAGACTGGTCGAAGCCTTCTGGCCGCCGCCCGGCTTCGATGCTGCTGTCTTCCGCCGCTATCTCGACACCGCGCTCGAACTCGGCTCCGACACGGTCAAGGCGAGTGCTGCCGATCTGGCCGCCCTGCCCGAATTGCCGACGGCCGCCGGACGTCGACGGGCCCTCTGCGATCTCTTCTTCAACGGCGGTGGAAAGCCGGCCAGCCTCGACCGCGCCTTCCTGTCCAAGAAGGTGAAGGACCGCGATCCGGAGTTCGAGCCGTTCTTCGTCGACCTGCAGGCGCATGTGATCGCCTGCGACGACCGCCTCCGCCGCTTCCGCATGTTCGAGGCGACCAGCGCGGCCCTCGTGATCGCAGAGCGACTGATCGGCGACTACGAGGACCTCAAGCGCGGGCGCAGCCTGCTCGATTTCGACGACCTGATCGAGCGTGCCGCCACGCTTCTGACCCGCAGCGACGTTGGCGCCTGGATCCACTACAAGCTCGACCAGGGGATCGACCACGTCCTCGTCGACGAGGCCCAGGACACGAGCCCGCGGCAATGGGAAATCATCGGCGCGCTGACCAGCGAATTCTTCGCCGGTGCCTCGGCCCGCCAGGCAAACCGCACCGTCTTCGCCGTCGGCGACGAGAAGCAGTCGATCTATTCCTTCCAAGGGGCGCGCCCGGAGCGTTTCGCCCAGGAGGGGCGCAAGGCGGCGCGGCGCGCCGGGGATGCCGACGCATTCTTCCGCTCGATCCGGCTGCTGCTGTCCTTTCGCTCCACTCGCGACGTGCTTACTGCCGTCGACCAGGTGTTCTCGGTCGCCGACCATGCACGCGGGCTTTCTCCCGATGGCGACGCCGTCATCCATGCCTCCAACCGCGGCCAGGAGCCCGGCGCGGTCGACCTATGGGAGGTGATCGCACCGGCCGAGACCATCGACGAGGACGACTGGACCGCGCCGTTCGACGCCGTGCCGGAGAAGGCACCGGTGAACGTCCTGGCAAGGCGCATCGCCGACACGCTCGCAGGCTGGATCGGACAGGCGACGGTGACCGAGAAGGGCGTATCGCGACCCATGCGTCCCGGCGATGTCATCGTGCTGGTGCGCAAGCGTGACGCCTTCGTCAACGCGCTGACCCGCGCCCTGAAGCAGCCTCACAACATTCCCGTCGGCGGCGCGGACCGGCTGGTGCTGAGCGGCCATATCGCCGTGCAGGACCTGCTCGCACTCGGGCGTTTCGCGCTCCTGCCGGAAGACGACCTGTCGCTTGCGGCCCTTCTGAAAAGCCCCCTCCTTGGGCTTTCCGAAGAACCCCTGATGGACCTTGCGGCACGGCGACCGGAGGCGACCAGCCTGTGGCAGCACCTTCAGTCGCAAGCACCGCAAGACCTGTTCCTCGGTGCCGTGGTGCGCCAGCTGGAGGCGTTCATCACCATCGCGCGGGAACTCCCCGCCCATGATTTCTACGCGCGGGTCATCGGTGTCCTGGGCGGACGCGCCGCGTTTCTGGCGCGACTGGGGCAGGAGGCCGGCGAGATCATCGACGAGTTCCTGTCCTTCGCCCTCGATCAGGAGGAAAACGGCCTTCCCGGCCTGCAGGCCTTCATCTCGACGCTGGAGCTCGAGGCCCCGACTGTCAAGCGCGAGCAGGACAAGGGGCGAAACGAGGTGCGCATCATGACGGTGCATGCCGCCAAGGGTCTGGAGGCCCCTGTCGTCTTCCTCGTGGACAGCGGCGGGGCGCCCTTCACCCACGCCCACATGCCGAAGCTGCGGTTCCTCGCCGCGGGCGGGGACGACGCCGGCGGGCTGCCCGCATGGCTGCCGGTCAAGGACCTCGGCAACGACATGACCGACCTCGATGCGCAGCGCATCCGCGCGCAGGCGGAGGAAGAATACCGCAGGCTTCTCTATGTGGCGATGACGCGTGCTGCCGACCGTCTCGTCGTGTGCGGTTATCGCGGCAGGCGGCCGAGCAGCGGCACCTGGCACGAGATGGTGACCGCCGGGCTCTCCAGCGACGCGCGCTGCAGCGAGGCGCAGTTTTCCGCCGGATCGGATACGTGGTCCGGTGCGATCTGGCGCGAGGCATCGCCGCAGGCCGGCACACCCCGCGAGGCCGTCGCGGATGTGACCGAGGCGGGGGCGCCGCTGCCGCAAGCGCTGGGACGCCCGCTGCCGCCGCAGCGCCGCCTGCCGCGTCCGCTGAGCCCGTCCGGCGCCGCCGCGGTGATCGATACGGCCGAGGCCGACCTGATGGTCGGATCCGCGCTCTTCGCCACCCATGCGCCTTCGGGCGCAGGCCGGGCACTGGAACGCGGCCGGATCCTGCACCGGCTTCTGCAGGTCCTGCCCAGCCTGCCGGCACCGGATCGTCCGGCTGCGGCGGAGCGCTATCTCGAACGGGCGGTGCGGCACTGGCCGGGCCGCGATCGGGCTCGCCTCAGCGCCGACGTCGCCACGATCATGCAGGAGCGGTCGCTTGCGGCGATCTTCTCGCCCCTCAGCCGTGCGGAAGTCGAAATCATGGGAACGCTCGGCGTGGGACGCACCGACTATGCGGTCTCCGGCCGGATCGACCGGATGGTGGTGACGGAGGACAGCGTCGAGATCGTCGATTTCAAGACCAACAGGCAGCCACCGGCGAGCCCCGCAGACATCCCCTTCGAGCATCTCGCGCAGCTTTCGATCTACCGCGCCCTGCTCGCTCCCCTCTATCCCGGCCGGGCGATCCGCTGTGGGCTCGTCTATACCGAGGCGCCTGCGATCTACTGGCTCGAGGACGAGGCGATGACGCGAAGCCTTGCCGAGCTGGCGACAAAGTGAGATACCAACCATTGAAATGGCAGCCGCCGCGCATCACATGAAATGCAACTTCAATTTGCCAAGGAGCAGCCCCTCATGGCCACCGTGAAAGTCGACAATTCCAATTTCCAGGCCGAAGTCCTCGATTCCGCCGAGCCGGTGGTCGTTGATTTCTGGGCCGAATGGTGCGGCCCGTGCAAGATGATTGCGCCTGCGTTGGAGGAGATCTCCGCGGAACTCGCCGGCAAGGTGAAGGTTGTCAAACTCAATATCGACGAAAACCCCGAGCTTGCAGCCCAGTTCGGCGTCCGCTCGATCCCGACGCTCGCCGTGTTCAAGGGCGGCGAAGTGGCCGACATCAAGGTCGGCGCGGCACCGAAGACGGCACTGTCGTCCTGGATCTCGACCGCCGCCGCCTGAGCCTCACGCAAGATATCGAAATTCAAGGCCCGGCTCGTCCGGGCCTTTTTCGTTTCCGCAGGGAAGAATGACGGAGCCTGCCGATTCAGGTCGGCGGCGTGCCGTTGTCGGCGAGCACATCGCCGATGAGATAGAGCGAGCCGCCGATCAGGATCCGTGGCGCCACGGCATCCTCCTCGACGATACGGCCGATCGCCTGCAGCGCCTCGGCCACCGATGAGACCGGTTCCGCCTCGAGGCCGGCATCGACGGCATCACTTGCGAGCACGACCGGATCGATACCGGCGTCCGATCCGCGGATCGGTACGGTGAAGACACGTTCGGCGATGCCACGGAAGGCATCGAAATAGCCGACCGGGTCCTTCGTGTTGATCATGCCCGTGACCAAAAACAGCGGACGCGGATCGCGCTCCTCGAACGTGGCCATGGTTTCGGCGATCACGACGCCGGCGCCGGGATTGTGGCCGCCGTCGACCCAGATCTCTGAGGATCCCGGCGCGGCCTTCGCAAGCGCACCGGCGTGGAGCCGCTGAAGGCGCCCGGGCCACTCGACCGAAACGACACCCCGTTCGAACGCCTGCTCGGTGACCGGCAGGCCGGTCGCCTTGACGGCGCGTATCGCGGCTGCCGCATTGGCATACTGGTGCCGGCCCAGAAGCTTCGGCGGCGGCAGGTCCATCAGGCCGAATTCGTCCTGGTAAACCATCCGGCCGAACTCGCCATAGGCCAGGAAATCCTGCCCGTAGACCGTGTAGGGACAGGAAAGCCGCTCCGCGGTCGCGATCAGGACATTGCGCGCAGCCTCCTCTTCCTGATGGCCGATGACCACGGGCGAACCCTTCTTCATGATGCCCGCCTTCTCGGCTGCGATCAGTTCCACGCGGTCACCCAGATAGGCCTGGTGGTCGAGCGAGATCGGCATGATCACAGACACCGCCGGCTTCTCGATGACGTTCGTCGCGTCGTAGCGACCGCCGAGGCCGACTTCGATGATCGCAACGTCGGCCGGATGCTCGGCGAAGAGCAGAAAGGTGACCGCCGTCAGGATCTCGAAGACCGTAATCTTCTGCCCGCCGTTGGCCCCTGCCACGCGACGGACCGCATCTGCCAGAACCGGATCCGAAACGAAAGCGCCGCGCCCGCCCTTGCGCCCGAGGCGATAGCGCTCGTGCCAGTTGACGAGGTGGGGAGAGGTGTGGACGTGAACCGAAAGGCCGGACGCCTCGAGGATGGCACGGCTGAATGCCGTGACCGAACCCTTACCGTTGGTGCCGGCGACATGAATGACCGGAGGAAGGCGCTTGTGCGGGTCGCCGAGCGCAGACAGCAGCCGCGTGATGCGGTCAAGCGACAGATCGAAACCCTTCGGATGCAGCGCAAGGAGCTTGTCGATCTCCCGCCCCGCCTCTGTGGTGTCGGCCGCCTCCATCGCGCCACCCGCTCGCGCGCGGTTCAGGCGCTGGCGGCGATGGCGACGACGCCAGCCGCCTTGGTGGTTTCGGTCACAGGCTTCTTGGTCAGGATCCGAAGCAGGCGTGCCAGCGTTCCGGGAATGTCGTGGCGCTTGATGACCATGTCGACCATGCCGTGCTCCAACAGGTACTCGGAGGTCTGGAAGCCTTCGGGCAGCTTCTCGCGGATCGTCTGCTCGATGACGCGCTTGCCGGCAAAGCAGATTTCGGCGCCCGGCTCGGCCAGGTGGATGTCGCCGAGCATGGCATAGGAAGCGGTCACGCCGCCGGTCGTCGGATTGGTCAGGACGACGATATAGGGCTGGCCCGCTTCCTTCAGCATTTCGACGGCGACGGTGGTGCGCGGAAGCTGCATCAGAGACAGGATGCCTTCCTGCATGCGGGCGCCGCCGGAGGCCGGGAACATGACCAGCGGGCACTTCTCGGAGATGGCGCGCTCGAAGGCCTTGACGATCGCCTCGCCGGCGGCCATGCCGAGCGATCCGCCCATGAAGCCGAACTCATGCACGACCGCGACGAGCTTGACGCCGCGCACCTTGCCGACGCCGGCCAGGATCGTGTCCTCCTGCTCGGTCTTGATGCGGCTGTCCTTCAGGCGGTCTATGTATTTCTTGGAATCACGGAACTTCAGCGGGTCCTGCGCCACCTTGGGCTGCGGCAACGCTTCGAAGGCGCCGTCGTCGAACAGGTCCTTCAGGCGGGCCTTCGCCGGCATCTTCATGTGATAGCCGGACGCCGGAATGACCCACTTGTTCTCTTCGAGGTCACGATGGAAGACCATTTCGCCCGTCTCAGGGCACTTGATCCAGAGGTTCTCGGGAACCTCCCTGCGGCCCAGCATCGAATTGATCTTCGGCCGAACGTAATTTGTGATCCAGTTCACTGAAGCTACTCCTGAATTTTCGCCCCTATGTGGGGATTTATTCCGCTGCCGCAACCCGGGCGCCGCGCACGCCGGATGCAAGGCTGCGCACCAGCGCCTCGACGCCAGCCACGGTCGCTTCAGTGGCGGCGCCGTCCGCCGTCAGGCTGGAAGCGATCTGGTTGACGATGGCGCTGCCCACGACCACGCCGTCCGCAGACGCGCCGATGGCACGCGCCTGTTCCGCCGTCTTGACGCCGAAGCCGACGCAGACCGGGAGTGTTGTGTGGTCCTTGATGTGCCGGACGGCGCCGCCGATCACGGACGGATCCGGCAGGGCGGAACCGGTGATGCCGTTCATCGAGACGTAGTAGACGAAGCCGGAAGTGTTCTCCAGTACGGTCGGCAGCCGCTTGGCATCCGTCGTGGGCGTCGCCAGGCGGATGAAGTTGATGCCGCGGCGGAGCGCCGGAATGCAGAGTTCGTCATCCATCTCGGGCGGCAGGTCGACGACGATCAGGCCGTCTATGCCCGCTTCGAGCGCATCCTCGAGGAAGCGGTCGACACCGTAGATGTAGATCGGGTTGTAGTAGCCCATCAGCACGATCGGCGTGTCTGCGTCCTCCAGCCGGAAG
This sequence comes from Mycoplana azooxidifex, assembly GCF_014196765.1. Taxonomy (GTDB): domain Bacteria; phylum Pseudomonadota; class Alphaproteobacteria; order Rhizobiales; family Rhizobiaceae; genus Mycoplana; species Mycoplana azooxidifex. The sequence continues at coordinate 530,876 of NZ_JACIEE010000004.1, read as the reverse complement.
TCGCGCGCCATCTGGATGGTCTTGGCCAGTGTCTGGCCGCCCTTCAGCGACCGCTGTCCGGCCACCTGGATGGCCGGCCCGTCGGCCATCGGATCGGAGAACGGCATGCCGAGCTCGATGACGTCGGCGCCGGCCGTCGGCAGCGCCTTCATGATGGCGAGCGATGAGGCATAGTCCGGATCGCCGCCCATGAAGTAGGTCACGAGTGCCGGGCGGCCTTCAGCCGCGAGAGCGGAGAATCGTCTGTCCATGCGGGCGGTCATCTTAGAGCTCCATGCCGAGGATCTTGCCGACGGTGAAGATGTCCTTGTCGCCGCGGCCGGAGAGGTTCATCAGGATGATTTCGTCCTTGCCCATGCCGGGTGCGCGCTTGATCACCTCGGCCAGCGCATGGCTGGGCTCAAGGGCGGGAATGATGCCCTCGATGCGGGTAAGAAGCTGGAAGGCCTCCAACGCCTCGTGATCCATGATCGGAACGTATTCCGCGCGGCCGACGTCGTTCAGCCACGAATGCTCCGGGCCGATGCCGGGATAGTCCAGGCCCGCCGAAATCGAGTGGCCTTCCTTGATCTGGCCGTCGCCGTCCTGCAACAGGTAGGTGCGGTTGCCGTGCAGGACGCCCGGCGAGCCCGCGGTGATCGAGGCGCAGTGCTCGTCGCCGTCGAGGCCCTTGCCCCCGGCTTCGACGCCGACCATCTTGACGCCCTTGTCGTCGAGGAAGGGATGGAAGATACCGATCGCGTTCGATCCCCCGCCCACGGCGGCGATGACGAGGTCAGGCAGCCGGCCTTCCGCCTGAAGGATCTGCTCGCGGGCCTCGCGGCCGATCACCGCCTGGAAGTCGCGGACCATCTCCGGATAGGGGTGCGGGCCGGCGGCGGTGCCGATCAGGTAATAGGTGTCGTCGACATTGGTCACCCAGTCGCGCAGCGCCTCGTTCATGGCGTCCTTCAGCGTGCCACTGCCGGCTGTGACCGGCTTGACCTCGGCGCCGAGGAGCTTCATGCGGAAGACGTTCGGCGCCTGGCGCTCGACGTCGGTGGCGCCCATGTAGACGACGCAGGGCAGGCCGAAGCGCGCGGCCACCGTTGCCGAGGCCACGCCATGCTGGCCGGCACCGGTCTCGGCGATGATGCGCGTCTTGCCCATCCGCTTGGCAAGCAGGATCTGGCCGATGCAGTTGTTGATCTTGTGGGAGCCGGTGTGGTTCAACTCCTCGCGCTTGAAGTAGATCTTCGCACCGCCGAGATGCTCCGTCAGGCGCTCGGCGAAATAGAGCGGCGAGGGCCGGCCGATATAGTGCGTGCCGAGATGGCCCAGTTCCTTCTGGAATTCCGGATCCGTCTTCGCTTCGTCCCACTTCTCCTGCAGTTCCAGGATCAGCGGCATCAGCGTCTCGGCGACGAAGCGGCCGCCGTAGATTCCGAAACGGCCGTCCTCGTCAGGACCGCCGCGAAACGAATTCAGATAGGGTGACTGGTTCACATCCTGCTCCTTGCGGCAACGGCCCGACCGGTCGCCCGCCGCAACGCCTCGAAAAACTCTTCCATCCTGCCGAGGTCCTTGACGCCCGGCGCGCTTTCCACGCCGGACGACACATCGACGCCGGGCGCCCGCGTCGCCGTGACCGCCTCTTCGACATTGTCCTTGTTCAAACCACCGGAAAGCATGTAATCGACGCCGCCGTCAAGCGCATCCATCAGCGACCAGTCGAAGGAAACGCCGTTGCCGCCGGGCAATTGCGAGCCGGCGGGCGGCTTGGCGTCGAACAGGAAGCGGTCGGCGATACCGGCATAGGCCTCGACCTTATCGAGGTCCGCGGCCTCCCGGACCGAGAGGGCCTTGATCACCGGCAGGCCATAGACCGCCTTGATCGTCAGCACGCGCTCGGGCGTTTCCTTGCCGTGAAGCTGGAGGATGTCCGGGCGCAGAAGCGAAACGATCTCATCGAGTTCGTCATTGTCGGCATCGACGGTAACGGCGACGATCTTCGCGCGCCCCCTGACCAGATCCGCCAGCCCGGAGGCATCGGCAGGCTCGATGTTGCGCGGGCTCTTTTCGAAGAAGATGAAGCCGACATGAGTGGCGCCGAGATCGACGGCGCGCAGCACGGCTTCCGGCGTCTTCAGGCCGCAGATCTTGATATCGATGCTCTTGCCGACATTGCTTTTCATGAGCCACGGAACTCGCATGAAACGGCCGCGGAGTCGAGGACATTTGCGCGCCCGCGACGGCACGTCAGTCGAAGTCGAGGGCGTGCAGCATCGTGCCGTTCCGCTTCAACCAGCGCTTGGCCTCTTCCACCCTCGGGCATAGTTCGCGGCAGAGGCTCCAGAAGTCCGGACCATGGTTCATTTCGCGCAAATGCGCGACCTCGTGGGCCACCAGATAGTCTAGCACGAAGGGCGGAGCCATGACGATGCGCCAGGAAAAGCTGAGCGCGCCATCCGCCGAACACGACCCCCAGCGGCTGCGGGTATCGCGCAGCGTCATCGAGCGAACCTTGCGACCGATCCTGGGCGCATGGAAGGCGACGCGCTCCTGAAGGTCCCTGCGGGCCTCCTTCTTGAGATAGTCGCTGATGCGCCGCGGGACATGTTCGCTTTGCCCGCTGACGCGCAGGACCGCCTCGCCGTCGACCGTCACCGCCTCCGTCAGCCCGCGCAGCATGCCGGTCTCCTCGATGCGATGGGCGACGCCGCGGATGAAAAGATGGTGGCCGTCGGCAAGGGCGCTGCGGCTGGAGAAGCGCGCGAGCTTGGTCATCAGCCAGGCATGATGGCGATCGAGGAAGTCACGGATATCGCGCTCGGGCAGGCCGGTGGGAACCGTCATCTTCAGCGCCCGGCCGCCCGGTTCGATCCGCAGGGTAAGCCGCGTCGCCTGCGCATTTCGACGGATCGTCAAGGGCACGGAGCGGCCGTTCACCTCGACCGCCCGCATTTCCGGCGGCGGGGGGGTGCGCAATGCACGACGGGGCTTCAGGATCGAGGAGAACATAGCGCTCCTTCATAGCCGATTCGCGTGGCCTTTGAACCAAGCAAAACCGGCGCCACAGGGGCGCCGGCGCAGCATGACGTTTCAAGACGTTCGGCCCGTTCAGGCGGCCGGGAAACCCGGCACCGTGCCGCCATTGCCGGAGCGGCGTTCGCGCATGAAGCGGTCGAACTCTTCCTTGTCCTTCGCCTTGCGCAGTTCGCGCATGTAGGCGTCGAACTCCTCGCGCATCTCGTCGAGCTTGCGGCGCTCTTCCTCGATGCGGCTCAGTTCGGCTTCGCGCCATTCGTCGAAAGCGACATTGCCTGTTCCCGAACTCTGGCCGAAGCCCTGGCCGCGGAAACCGCGACTACGCCCGCGGCATGCGGAAAAGAAGCCGTCCGCGGCGTTGTTCGCATCCTTCTTGAAACTCTTGAGGCGCTCGCCGAAAACGATGTAGGCAAGCATGGCCAGGCCGAGAGGCCAGAAGACCATAAAACCCAGCACCATCAGCGCGACGGTCGCAGGCGTCCAATCCGGACGCAGCAATGCAGACTGGTTCATTTGCAATCTTCCTCACATTCGCCGGACCGCCACCGTGGCGACCGATGATTTCGATGTGGTAAGACCATGAACACGCTTCAAGGCAATGCCCGACAGAATCGGGCAAGCCCATGAAAGCCCCACAACAATTCGACCGGCTGCCTACTTGCCTCCGGCCCTGCCGCCCTTGATGACGCGCGGCACCGGTCGCTTTTCCCGCCGGTTCGCCTCGATGAACGAAACGATGCGCGGCGCGATCTCACGCCGGAAGCGCGAGCCGTTGAACACGCCGTAATGGCCGACATCGGGCTGCATGTAGTGCAGGCGGCGGCTGTCGGGGATGTTGGGGCAGATCGTCTGCGCCGCCTTCGTCTGGCCGACGCCGGAAATGTCGTCGTTCTCGCCCTCGACCGTGAGCAGCGCGACGTTGCGGATCGCACCCGTATCGACGCGGCGCGAGCGATGCATCATCTCACCCTTCGGAAGGGCGTGCCTCATGAACACGGTCTCCACCGTCTGCAGGTAGAACTCGGCTGTCATGTCCATCACGGCAAGGTATTCGTCGTAGAAGTCGCGGTGTTTCTCGGCCGCATCGCCGTCGTTCTTGACGAGGTGCTCGAAGAACTCGTTGTGGGCGATCAGATGGCGATCGAGGTTCATCGACATGAAGCCCGACAGTTGCAGGAAGCCGGGATAGACCATGCGCATGAAGCCCGGCTGTGGCCACGGCACCGGCATGATGACGTTGTCGCGGAACCACTCGATGGGCCGCTCTTCGGCCAGCCTGTTGACGGCCGTCGGATTGACGCGCGTATCGATCGGCCCGCCCATCAGCGTCATCGAGGCCGGCGCCAGCGGATCGCTGTCCTCCTCCATCACCGCGACGGCGGCAAGCACGGGCACAGACGGCTGACAGACCGCGATCACATGGGTATCGGGCCCGAGCGCATGCAGCATGTCGATGATGTAGTCTATGAAGTCGTCGAGATCGAACGATCCGTCCGAAAGCGGCACCATGCGGGCGTCAACCCAGTCGGTGATGTAGATCTCGGCGTGCGGCAGGAGAGTCTCGACGGTTCCGCGCAGGAGCGTCGCGTAGTGGCCCGACATCGGCGCCACCATGAGTATCTTCGGGTCGGCTCGATGTCCGCCGGGCAGCATGCGTTCGAAATGGACGAGGTTGCAGAACGGACGCTGCCAGACGACCTTTTCGTGGACCGATACGGGCTGGCCGTCGACGGTGGTCGTGTCGAGACCGAAGGCCGGCTTGCCGTAGCGCCGCGTCGCCCGCTCCAGTACTTCCAGCCCGGCCGCCATGGTTCGCCCGAAACAGGTGTGCGAAAGCGGATTGAGGGGGTTGCTGTAGGCGAGCCGCATGTGGTCGGCGACGGCGCGCCAGGGCGCCATCATGGCATGGTTCAGTTCATAGAGCTGATAGTACATGGGAAGAAATCCCTGTCGTGACATGAGGAAACCGGAGTTTCCCTGAGCGCTTCCAGGCTCGGGTGATCCAGCCCTTCATGCAATTGCCAACAGGGTATCATGTTTCCGTTGCGGTGCAACAGAACAGGAGACCGATTGATTCTCAAGCGGTCCACCCCCCATCGATCACATAGGCCTGGCCGGTCGTATAGCTTGCGCCGGCCAGATAGACGGCGAGATCGGCGATTTCCTCCGGCGTTCCGAGCCGTCCCATCGGCTGGCGCGCGATGAAGGCGGCACGCGCTGCCTCATAGTCGCCGCCGGCGCGCATGCGCTCCTGCAACGACGGACTTTCCACCGTACCCGGGCAGATCGCGTTGCAGCGGACACCCTGTGCGACATAGTCGGCGGCGATCGATTTTGTCAGGCCGATCACGGCCGCCTTGGTGACCGAATAGGCGAAGCGGTTCGGAACGCCCTTCACGCTGCTGGCCACCGAGGCCATGTTGACGATCGCACCGCCGCCGCGGGACAGCATGCCTGGCAGAAAGGCGCGGGCCGTGCGCACCATCGCGCGAACGTTGAGATCCCAGGCGAACGCCAGGTCCTCGTCGCTCGTCTCCAATACGGTCCCGCCGTGAACGACGCCTGCACAATTGAACAGGATGTCGACGGGACCGATCTCGGCGGCGGCATCCTTTACCGCCTGGTCGGAGAGTACGTCGAGAAGGCGTGTCTCGATCCCTTCGGCGGCGAGCGACTCCACCGCCGCCGCGTTGATGTCGGTGGCAATCACCCTGGCGCCGGCGCGCTTATAGGCGAGCGCCGAGGCGCGGCCTATCCCCTGCCCGGCCGCCGTCACCAGCGCTGTCTTTCCTCCCAGATCCTGGCTCATAGTCTTTTCCTCGTCACTTGATCGAAACAGGCCGAACGATGATGGATGCGCACGGGGTCAGCGCGCAACCCTCACTACTGCCTTTATAAGTCCGTCCTTCGTCGTCGCCCAGCGCGGCAGGTCCGCCGGCACGGCCTCCAGCGTGGTGCGGTGCGTCACCAGCGCCTCGACCGGAACATGGCCCGCCTCGATGGAGGCAACCACATGCCGGAAGTCCTCTGCGGTGGCGTTGCGGCTGCCGACCAGCGTCATCTCCCGTTTGTGAAACTCGGGGTCGGCGAAGCGAATGTCGTCCTTCACGACGCTGACATAGACGAGCGTGCCGCCATGAGCGACATAGGCGAAGGCAGCTTCCATCGACTTCGCATAGCCCGTCGCATCGAACACGACGTCGAAGCCCTCCGCGTCGGTGATGTCCGCCAGAGCCGATGCAACGTCCGCATCCGCCACCACCCCGCTTTCGAAGCCGAGCCTGTCGCTCGCCATGGCGAGCCGCTCCGTGGAGGTGTCGAGCAAGGTGACGTCGTGGCCGGCGATGCGGGAGAAGAGCGCCGTTCCGAGCCCGATCGGACCGGCACCGATCACCAGCGACCGGGATCCTTTCGGCATCTGCGCCCGGCGGACGGCGTGGGCGCCGATGGCAAGAAACTCGACGGTAGCGGCCGCCTCCAGCGACAGGTTGCCCGCAGGGTACAGATTCATTGCCGGCACCACGATCTCGTCGCAGAAGGCGCCGTCGGTGTGCACGCCCAGCACCCGGATCGCCACACAGCAATTCGGCTTACCTTTGCGGCAGGCCACGCAGGAACCGCAGGAGATGTAGGGGTTGACGATGACCGGCTGGCCCGCCGCCAGGCCGGATCCGGCGGGAGCCTCCACCACGGTGGCGGAGACTTCGTGGCCCATGACGCGCGGATATTCCAGGAAGGGGTGCTTGCCCTCGAAGATATGATAATCCGTGCCGCAGATCCCGACATGGCTCACGGCGATGCGGGCCCAGCCTTCGGGGATGGCGGAGGGGGACGGCCGTTCCACGAGTTCGAGCCGCCCCGGCTCCTGGCAGACGATGGTGCGCATTTCGCAATTCTCCCGGCCGTCAGCGGCTTCCGCGACGGCGAAGCTGGTCGAAATAGACGATGATGATGATCAGCAGGCCGGTGATGATACGCTGCCAGAACGAATTGACGTTCAAAAGGTTCGCACCGTTGTTGATCGTCGCCAGGATGAACGCGCCGATCAAAGGGCCGTGTACCGAGCCGACGGCGCCGAAGAGACTGGTGCCGCCGATCACCGTGGAGGCGATCGCCTGCAGTTCCCAGCCTTCGGCCTGGGTGGCGTTACCGATGCCGATGCGCGAGGCGAGCAGGACGCCGACGAAGGCGGCGCATGTGGCCGACAGGATGTAGGCCGTGTAGATCGTGCGGTTGACGTTGACGCCGGACAGGCGCGCCGCCTCGCTGTTCGAACCGACGGCGAAGAGATAGCGTCCCCAGCGGCTCAGATGCAGGAAGATATAGGCCGGCACGGCAATCAGGATCACCATCCAGAACAGGCTGGGGATGCCGAGGAAATCGGCGCGGGCGAAATTGGTAAAACCTTCGTTGGTGATCGAGATCGTCGATCCGTTGGTGATCAGCAGGCCGACCCCGCGCAGGGACGTCAATGTTGCCAGCGTGATGATGAACGGCGGGAGCCCCATGCGGACGATGCCAAAGCCGTGGAAGGTGCCGATGGCGACGCCCATGAGAAGCGTTAGCGCGATCGCGATCCAGAGCGGAACGCCCGCCTGCAGGAGCCAGGCAAGAATGACGGTCGAAAAGCCGACGATCGCGCCGACCGAGAGATCGATGCCGGCGGTGATGATGACGAAGGTCTGGCCCACGGCGAGGATCGCCGTCATCGCGCCCTGCCGCAACAGGTTGGAAATGTTCAGTGGCGTCCAGAAGCTGGCGGTGCCGATGCCGAGTGCGATCCAGAGCGCGAGCAGGAGGCCGATCAGCGTCAGACTGAAGAGGATGTTCATCCCGCGCCGCGGGGCGGCAGCCGGGCTCTCCGTTGTAGTGATGGTCATTCTTGCTTCTCCCGCTTCAATCTCAATTCTGGCTCAGACGCCTATTGCCTCGCCGAGCACGTCCTCGTGGGTTGCGGCGTGGAAATCGTGGCTGCCGACAAGCCTGCCGCCCCGGAATACGTGCAGCCTGTCGGCAAGCTCGTAGACTTCCGGCAGGTAGGAGGAGATGAGGATGATGCCGGCCCCCTCCTTCAAAAGCTTTGCGAAGAGCCGGTAGATCTCCGCCTTGGTGCCGACGTCGACGCCGACCGTCGGCTCGTCGAAGATGAACAGCTTGGCACCATGGCTCAGCCACTTGCCGATAACGATCTTCTGCTGGTTACCGCCGGACATCGACGACGCCGGCACGCGCCGGCTCGGCGTCTTGATGGCGAGGTCGCGGATCTGCCTGTCGGCGTTCGCCGCCTCCTCGGCCCGACCGATCACGGGGCCGCGGCTCAGCCGCCCGAAGACCGGCAGGTTGATATTGAGGCCGATCGGCAGGTTGAGGCAAAGGCCCTGGTCGCGCCGGCTTTCCGGAGCGAGCGCGATCCCGAGTTCCATCGCGTCGCGCTCGTTGCGAATCTTCACCTTGCGGCCCATCCAGTGGACTTCGCCCGCCGACAGCGGATGGCGTCCGTAGAGACCGAGCGCGAACTCGCTGCGGCCGGCGCCGATCAGCCCGTAGAGGCCGACGATCTCGCCGGCCCGGACGGTCAGCGAGATATCCTCGAAGCCCGGCCCGGACAGCCCGCGCGCTTCCAGGATCGGCGCGCCGATCGGGATGTCTTCCTTGTGGTAGATCTGCTCGATCGAGCGATTGATCATCAGCGCGATCAGCTCGCTCTCGTTGGTCTCGCCGATCGCCCGCGTGCCGACATGGGTTCCGTCGCGCAGAACTGATACGCGGTCGGCCAGCTCGAAGACCTCTTCCATCCGATGACTGATGTAGACGATCGTGACGCCCTCGCTCTGCAGGCGGCGGATCAGCTTGAAGAGCTGGGCGGATTCCTGTCGCGTCAGGTAGGCGGTCGGCTCGTCGAAGATGAGGAACTGCGTGCCGCGCATCGCTGCGCGCGCGGTGGCGACGAGTTGCTGCTGGCCGATGGTCAGCGAGCCGAGGTCGGCTGCGGCCGGGAGGTAGAAGCCGAGGTCGTCGAGGACGGACTGCGCCATCCGCTCCATCTGCCTCTTGCGCATCAGCCCGTGCCGCTCGACTTCGTCGCCGAGGAAAAGATTGGCTGCGACCGACAGGTGCGGGCAGAGGACCACCTCCTGATGCACGGCATTGATGCCGCGCGCGATCGCCTCGTTGGGGGTGGAAAGGGCGACCGGATGGCCGCACCAGAGCACTTCGCCGGCCGTCCGCGTGATGACGCCGGTCAAAAGCTTGATGAGCGTCGACTTGCCCGCGCCGTTTTCCCCGACGATGGCGTGGATCTCGCCCGCCAGAAAGGTGATCGTCGCCGGCTTCAGGGCCTGCACGTAGCCGTAGTTCTTCTGAAGGCCCTTCAATTCGAGGATCGGCGTGCCCGCCGGCACGCGGCTGCCTTCCGTCAGAAGAGCGCTGGCCTCGTCGTGGCGATGCGCAATATCCTCCAGCCGGGTCATGGTGCTCTCCTCCTGCTTGCGGCCTTTCCAATCGCCCGGCGCAAGCGCCGGACGGTTCCGCGATCAAAGTCGGGAAACCGCGCCGGCGGGAAACCGGCGCGGCTGCCCTTGGGTCAGTTGACCTTCGGGTTGATGAGCGCGTCGATCTTGGGCTCGCTCATGTTGGCCTTCGTCACCAGGTTGGCGCCGGTATCGACATTGGCCTCGACCTTCTCGCCCTTGGAAACCGCCAGCGCCGTCTTCACGCCGTCGTAGCCCATGCGATAGGGATCCTGCACCACGAGGCCGGCAAGCGCGCCGTCCTTGAGGAAGCCGATCGTCTTGTCGTCGCTGTCGAAGCCGATGACCTTGATCTTGTCGCCGAGCTTGTTTTCCGAGATCGCCTGACCGACGCCCTGCGCCATGATCAGGTTGGAGGCGAAGACGCCGACGAGGTTCGGATTGGCGGTGATAAGGTCGGTCATCATGTTGAGGCCGGTCGTAGCCTGTCCGTCCGCATACTTGTCGGCAATGACCTTCAGGCCCGGATACTTGGTCTTGACCTGGTCGAGGAAGCCCTCGCGGCGCTGCTCGAGCGAGCCGGCACCGGGCAGGCTGGTGATGATGGCGACTTCGCCCTCTTCCTTGCCGGTGGCTTCCTTGATGGCGGCGGCCAGACCGTCGGCGGCAATGCGACCGCCCTGGACGTTGTCTGTCGTCAGGAACGAAGAAAAGGCCTTCGAGTCGGCGCCGGAATCGATGCCGATGACCGGAACGGACTTTGCGGCCTCGTCGACCGGCTTTCCGAGCGCCTTGAATTCGGTCGGCGAGATGACGACGGCGGCCGGCTTGCCGGCGACGGCATTCTCGAGAATGCTGATCTGGCCGTTGATGTCGGCCTCGGACTGGGCGCCGAGTTCCGGCACGCTCACGCCGAGATCCTTGCCGGCTGCGCGTGCACCGGCAAGAACGATCTGCCAGTAGAACGATGTGGTGTCCTTCACGATAATCGGGATGGTGACGTCCTGCGCGAACGACGCGGCGGGCGTCATCGTCGCAAACACGGCTGCACCGGCCAGCGCGGTGAATGTGCGTCGCGACAGAAGCTGCTTGGCAATGCTCATCAGGGTTCTCCTCTCAGGGTGCGTTCTCCTCCAGTGAAACCGAACCGCTGAACGCGAGCGGACGATTCTTATCGATAAAATACATTTATGTTCGCGGCCGGTGTGGAAAGATCGGGTCGTAAGCCCCAGCGCCCCCAGGCCATCGCGCTCCTGCGCATACGGCCCGGGCGCAGCCCGCTATCGATTTCCTCCTTCGCGACGCCACCGCCTCCACGGTGACATGCAGCCCCAACAATCAGGCGATGCTCAATTGAAACAATAGTTCCGCCAAACTGTCAACATGGAATGTTCATTCCATTTTGACGTTCCGTCCCCGGCTCCGTCAGACCTTGAAGACTTCGTGCGGATGCAGCACGCCCTTTTTGAGAATGATGTTGCCATAGAGCCGAAACTCGGTCGTTGCGATGATGTAGGCCGCCTTCCGCGTCATCTCGTAGAAGGCGAAGCGTTCGACCGACCGAACGGTGAAATCACCGGCCAGGCGGTTGACGATGTTCTGGAATTCGACGCAAACCGGCGGCACCGCGTCCGGATCGCCGACGACCTGCATCCGCCAGGCGACGTCCGACACGAACGTATCGAGCGGCATGTGGGCGAGGACGGCCTCGGTCATGGCGAGCGCATCGACGCCATCGGCGCGGATGACTTTCGGCCCCATCGAATGGGCCGGGAAGTTCGCGTCCACGATGGCGATATCGTCCCCGTGCCCCATCGACTGCAGCGCGTGCAGGAGATCGGGGCCGAGCAGGGGGTGAATGCCTTTCAACATGCGTATGCTCCTGAATATCTTTCAAATCTGCCGGCAACCCTATTGCCGCACCGCCTCGGTTCCGAGCGGCGGAGCGACCAGAGTATGGCCGTCGGCTTCCATGTAAAGGGCTTCCGGCACCGTGATCCGGGTGAGTTCGGCGTTACGGTGCAGGCTGGACGGCTTGGCCGTGCCCAGAAGCACCGAAGCGACCGCAGGATGCCGCAGAGGAAACTGCATCGCGGCAGCCGCAAGCGGCACGCCGTTGATGCTCGCCAGTTCCTCAAGGGCGCGCACGCGCGCCACGACGTCGTCATTGGCGGGCATGTAGTCGAAATGCGCACCCGCGACCGCGCCGGTCGCCAGAATGCCCGAGTTGAACACGCCTCCGACCACCAGCGAAGTCTTCAGTTCCTGGCAGAGCGGAAGCAGTTCCTCGACTGCAGAGCGATCCAGAAGCGTGTACCGCCCGGCCAGCAGGATGCAGTCGATCGGCGCGCGCTTCATGACCTCCAGGCAGACAGGCACCTCGTTCACGCCGAGGCCATAGGCCTTGATGGTGCCGGACGCCTTCAGTTCCTCGAGCGCCTTCAGCCCGGAATCCATCAGCGCCTTGAAATGCGCTGCATTGCGCTCGGCGCCATGGGTATAGGCACCGATGTCGTGAACATAGAGGATGTCGATGCGGTTGAGCCCGAGCCGCGTATAGCTCAGTTCCAGCGAGCGCATGATGCCGTCGTCGCTGTAGTCGTAGCGCACATCGAAGGGCAGCGGATCGACATAGCCGTAGTCCGTCGGCACCTTGTCGTCGTCCACCGGAAACATGATCCGGCCGACCTTGGTGGAGAGCACCCACGCGTCTTTCGGCTTGGCGCGAAGGAAATCGCCGGTCGCGCGCTCGGCAAGGCCGAAGCCATACCAGGGCGCCGTATCGAAGTAGCGCATGCCCTCGTCCCACGCTGCTTCCAGCGTTGCGATCGCGGTGTCGCGCGGGCAGGGACGGTAAAGGCCGCCGAGAGCAGCCGTTCCGAAGCTGTACTCGCCCACGGCGAGGCCCGTCGTACCGATGGTCCGTGTCCGCATCGCTGCCTCCCGCTGCGCGCTTGCACCCCTCACTCCCAGGTTGCGCGCAGAACAATCCGACTTCTGTCTTTTATCTACAATAGACAGATCAAGGTCAATGGGTATTATGGGCGACGGGAGGATCACATGCAGGGACCGGCTCCGGCATGGCCGGAGGACAGATCCGGCGAAGCCCGTCCATGCGCTGGATTATTTTTCCGCCGCCACTTAAACGAGCAGATCTCAACCCGATCGATCGACGAGAGCCATGGCCAAGCAGAATACCGTCTTCAAGGATGCCTTCAATCGTTGCCTCGTTCTCCTCGATACGAGCAGTGCGCTCGCATCCGAACCGGAGCTCGGCAACAAGCTTGGGGTCAGCCGCACGACGATCCGGGCAATCTTGACGCGGCTGGAAGAGATCGGGCTGATAGAATGGTCGAAGCGCCGCAAGGTCGTGCTCCGCAAGCCCGTTGCCGCCGACTACTTCCCGACCGCGGAAACCGATTCGCTTTCGGAGATCATCGAGCGCAGCTTCATGCGCCGCATTCTTGCCGGCGGCGCCGAACCGGGCATGCAGATCAACGAGCTGGAGCTTGCCCGCGAGATCGGCACCGGCACCACGAGCGTGCGGGAATTCCTCATCCGGTTCAGCCGCTTCGGGCTGATCGAGAAGCGCCCGAACAGCCACTGGGTACTGAAGGGGTTCACGCCGGAGTTCGCGCTCGAGCTGACCGAGGTGCGCGAAATGTTCGAGCTGCGCTCGGCCGCCGCGTTCGCGCATCTGCCGGACGACCATCCCGCATGGGCGGAGCTGGACTCTATAGCGGCCCTCCACCGCGAGATCCTTGCCGACGTGGACAACCGCTACCGTGAATTTTCCGAGCTGGACGAGCGGTTTCACCTGCTCGTGCACCGGGCCTCGCGCAACCGGTTCATCATCGATTTCTACGACATCATCGCCATCGTCTTCCACTATCACTACCAGTGGAACAAGACGAATGCGCGCCAGCGAAATGCACGGGCGATGGAGGAGCATCTGGTCTACATCGACGCGCTGAAATCGCGCGATCCCGCACGGATCGAGGATGCCTGCCGGCGGCACCTGAAATCGGCCCGCGAGACGCTGCTGCAATCCACCAACTGAGCTGCAGGATCCGCCTCAGTATCCGCCGCCCTTCTGGTCTGCTCCAACGGGCAGGCCCAGGAAGGTGCGGCGCAGGCCGTCAATCGATCTCACCAGGCAATTGACGTCGGTGCCGATCGCCATGAAGTCCGCGCCCATCGCCCGGTACTCGTGCGCCTGGTCGACCGCCACGGTCATGATCCCGCGCGCCTTTCCATGCCGGTGGATGCGCAGGAAGGCGTCACGGATCGCCTCCTGTACGGCTGAGGCGGACGGCTGGCCCAAGTACCCCATGTCCGCGGCCAGGTCGGAGGGGCCGATGAAGACGCCGTCCACGCCCTCGACCGCGGCGATGTCGTCGAGCGCCTCGAGACCGGCGCGGCTTTCGACCTGCACGATCAGGCAGATCTCTTCGTCGGCCGTGGCGAGGTAGTCCGGTATCCGGTTGAAATCGCTGGCGCGTCCAAGTCCGGCGCCGACGCCGCGGATGCCCCGGGGCGGATAGCGCACGGCCCTCACCAGCGTGGCTGCCTGCTCGGCGGTCTCCACCATCGGGATCAGGAAGGTCTGTGCGCCGAGATCGAGCAACTGCTTCAGCAGCCATGCCTCGCCCATCGGCGGTCGGACGATCGGGTGGCTCGCGCTGCCGCGCAAGGCGCCGAGCTGCGCCCCGATCAGCGGCATGTCGTTCGGCCCGTGCTCGCCGTCGATCAGCAGCCAGTCGTAGCCGCTGCCGGCGGCAATCTCGGCGGCGTAGGCGCTGCCGAGCGCCACCCACAGACCGAGCTGGAATTTTCCCTCGCGGAGCGCGGCCTTGAACGGATTGGTGGGAGCGGGCATGCGCAAATCCTCCTCGACTGCAATAAGATCAGTGACCATCGGCCGACGGTGCGCCGGCCGATGGAGAGTCGAGCGTCGTCAACCGATGCCGCCGAGGCAGACGTACTTCATCTCGGTGAACTCCTCGATACCGTACTTCGACCCCTCCCGGCCGAGGCCCGACAGCTTGACGCCGCCGAACGGCGCTTCCGCCGTCGAGATCAGCCCGGTGTTGACGCCAACCATGCCGTATTCCAGCGCCTCGGCGACGCGGAAGACGCGTGCCAGATCCTTGGCGTAGAAGTAGGAGGCGAGCCCGAACTCGGTATCGTTCGCCTGCGCAATGACGTCCGCCTCGTCCTTGAAGCGGAAAACGGGCGCCACCGGCCCGAACGTCTCCTCGCGCGCCACCGCCATATCGGATGTTACACCGGTGATAACGGTCGCTTCATAGAATGTGCCGCCTAGCGCGTGGCGCTTGCCGCCCTGGACGACGCGCGCACCCTTGCCGAGCGCGTCGGACACATGCTCCTCGACCTTGGCGAGCGCCGCCTCGTCGATCAACGGACCGAGAATGACGCCTTCATCGAAGCCGTTTCCGGTCTTGAGCTTTGCGACCGCAGCGGCCAGCTTTTCGGAGAACGCATCATAGACACCCTCCTGCGCATAGATGCGGTTGGCGCAGACACAGGTCTGGCCGTTGTTGCGGAACTTCGCGATCAAGGCACCCTCGACCGCCGCGTCGAGGTCGGCGTCGTCGAAGACGATGAAGGGTGCATTGCCGCCGAGCTCGAGCCCCAGCTTCTTGATCGTCGTCGCGCTCTGCCTGTAGAGCTCGGCGCCGACCTCGGTCGAGCCGGTAAAGGTGAGCTTGCGCACCGTCGGGTTTGCCGTCATCTCGGCGCCGATCTCCCTGGCGGATCCGGTGATGACGCTGAACAGCCCCGGCGGCAGGCCGGCGCGTTCGGCAAGGACCGCGATCGCGATGGCGGAGAACGGGGTTTGCGAAGCCGGCTTCAGAACCATGGCGCAGCCAGCGGCGAAGGCCGGCCCTGCCTTGCGGGTGATCATCGCATTGGGGAAGTTCCACGGGGTGATCGCGGCAACCACGCCGATCGGCTGCTTCATCACCAGGATGCGCTTGTCCTTCTGGTGGCCGGGCACGATATCGCCATAGAGGCGGCGCGCTTCTTCGGCGAACCATTCGATGAAGCTTGCGCCATAGGCGATCTCGCCCTTGGCCTCGGCCAGGGGCTTGCCCTGTTCCATCGTCAGGATACGGCCGAGATCGTCCTGGTTGGACATCATCAGCTCGAACCACTTGCGAAGGATGATGGAGCGCTCCTTGGCCGTGCGCGCGGCCCATTCCTTCTGCGCCTTCTCGGCGGCGGCGATCGCCTCCTTCGTCTCGGTCGCACCCAGTTTCGGCACGTAGCCGACGCGTTCGCCAGTCGCCGGATTGTTCACGGCGATTCCTGTCGCAGGGTCGGCCTCGATCCAGCGCGTGCCGACGAGCGCCGCCTGGCGCAGGAGGGTTGGATCTTTGAGGCTCATGGTGCTGTCTCCCTGTTCACGACCTTGAATTCCCGGATGCGGTTATAGGCTCTTTTCCGCCCACTCCACAATGCGGCGAAGGCTGTTGCGGCGACCGCGCCCGGTCGACATCGGTCGCGCGTCGGTGCATCCTGCCCCCGTCAAGGGCCCTTTCAAGGACAGCAACACTGGTGGTGAAATTTATGCATGAGATCAATGGCCGCACGGCCGATCACGACATTCATCCGGTCTTTCTCGAGCGATGGTCGCCCCGCGCCTTCACCGGCGAGGCGATGCCGCAGGAGGACCTTCTGCGCCTGTTCGAGGCCGCGCGCTGGACGCCATCGGCGAGCAACCGCCAGCCCTGGCGCCTCGTCTACGCCCATCGCGGCACAGAGGCCTTCCAGGCCATCCTGTCGACGCTGGACGAGGGCAACCGGCGCTGGACGCCCAATGCCTCGGTTCTGGCCGTGATCGTTTCCAAGACCCACAACCGCACCGCCTCCGGGGAGATCCGCCCCGCCTATACGCATGCCTTCGACACGGGTGCGGCCTGGAGCGCGCTGGCGTTGCAGGCGACGTTTTCGGGCTACCACGTCCACGCCATGGCGGGGATCGATCGCGACAAGGCGATGGCGGCTGCCGGTGTGCCGGAGGGTTACCGGGTCGAGGCGGGCCTCGCCATCGGCAAGATGGCGCCGAAGGAAACGCTGCCCGAGGACCTGAAAGCCCGTGAAGTTCCAAGCCAGCGCCACCCGGTCGAGGCCTTCGCCTTCGAAGGCCGCTTCAAGCCGGACTGACGGCGCAGCCGGAGATCAAAACAACATCTCCTGCGCCGGTCCGACGGGCACGATTCCGGTCGGGTTCAACGAGGCAATCGAGTAATAGCCGCGCTTGATGTGGTCGAGGCTGACGGTCTCGGCCACGCCCGGCCAGTCGTGCATGCGCCGGACGAAGCGGCGCAGGCGCGGATAGTCGGCCAGCCGACGCAGGTTGCACTTGAACAGGCCGTGATAGGCAGCGTCGAAGCGGACGAGGGTGACGAACAGCCGGATATCGGCCTCGGTGGGATGGTCGGCGAAGAGGAAGTCCCTCTCGCCGAGTTCGCCGTCGACCCAGTCCAGCGTCGCGAAAACGTCGAGGAAGGCTTCCTCGTAGGCAAGCTGCGTGGTAGCGAAGCCGGCGCGATAGACGCCGTTGTTCAGGCCCGGATAGATGCGGGCGTTGAACGAATCGATCGCCTCGCGACGGGCCGGCGGATAGAGATCGATCGTCCTGGTCGCGAGCGATCCGAAACCGTCGTTCATCATGCGCAGGATGTCGGCTGATTCGTTGTTGACGATGGTGCCGCGCTTCCTGTCCCAGAGAACGGGCACCGTGGCGCGGCCGGTGTAGTGCGGGTCGGCGCGGGTGTAGATCTCGTGCATGTAGCTGGCGCCGTTGACCGTGTCCGCGGTCGCACCGGGATAGTCTCCGAAGCGCCAGCCTTCCCTTGTCAGGACCGGCTCGACGACCGAGACGCCGATCGTCTCCTTCAATCCCTTGAGGCTGCGGCCGATCAGCGTGCGGGACGCCCAGGGGCAGATGTAGGCGACGTAGAGATGGTAGCGGCCGGGCTCTGCGGCAAAGCCGCCCTCGCCGGTCGGCCCGGGCGCGCCGTCCGGCGTTACCCAGTTGCGAAAGCCGGAGACCTGGCGGACGAAGCCGCCCTTTTCGTCCTTCGCCTGCACCGGATGCCAGTCGGCCGTCCATTTTCCATCCACCAGCATGACGTGCTCCCGTCTTCCATATCCATGACGGCCGTGCCGCCCAGCCGATCGGCGGGCGGGATTCGGTAGCGACCGTCCCGCGTGGCCGCATATTGACCCGTCCCGGCAGCTTCCGCCATGGAAAAACCCCGCACCGGGCGGCGCGGGGTTCACTTTATTATCCGGATTCTCGACCTGCCTTCACGCGCGAGGGCACGCGTCAGATGTCGAGGTTGGCAACGCTGAGCGCGTTGTCCTGGATGAACTCCCGGCGTGGCTCGACCTCGTCGCCCATCAGGCGCGAGAACAGTCCGTCGGCGTCGGTGGCGTCCGCGACGCGGACCTGCAACAGCGAGCGGACGTTCGGATCGAGCGTCGTTTCCCAGAGCTGGTCGGCGTTCATTTCGCCCAGGCCCTTGTAGCGCTGCAGCGACAGGCCCTTGCGGCCGGAGGCAAAGACCGCATCGAGCAGGGCGCGCGGTCCGCTGATCTCGGTTTCCAGGTCCTTGCGCTTCAGCCGGGGCGGAATGGCGTAGATATCCTTCAGCCGCACGGCCATCTGGTCGATATGGCGGGCGTCGGACGAGCCGATCAGCGCCATGTCGAGATGAGCGAACTCCTTCACGCCGCGCACGGTGCGCTCGAACTTCAGCCCGCCATCGGCTGCAATCGCGCCCGTCCAGCCGCGCTCGGTCTCCTCGGCAATCAGGTCCAGCCGGCGGGCGACCTCCTCGGCCATCTCGGCATAGGCCTCGCGGTTGTGGCTGAGCTCGAGGTTGAGCGCGCCGCAGATCGCTGCCTGCTCGACGATGGAGCGACTGTAGCGCGAATGCAGGCCGTCCAGCAGCGAGCGCAGGCGCAGCGCGTCCTGGATCACCTCGCGCATGTCCTGTCCGGCGCGCACCTCGCCGGAACCCAGCTCCAGCGTCGCCTCGTCGAGGCCGGCGTTGATCAGGTAGTCGTCGAGGGCCTTCTCGTCCTTGAGATACTGCCCCGACTTGCCGCGCGCGACCTTGTAGAGCGGCGGCTGGGCGATATAGAGATGGCCGCGTTCGATCAGTTCCGGCATCTGGCGGAAGAAGAACGTCAAGAGCAGCGTGCGAATGTGGGCGCCGTCGACGTCGGCGTCCGTCATGATGATGATCTTGTGGTAGCGCAGCTTTTCCGGATTGAATTCGTCCTTGCCGATCGAGGTGCCGAGCGCGGTGATCAGCGTTCCGATCTCCTGGCTCGACAGCATCTTGTCGAAACGAGCCCGTTCCACATTGAGGATCTTGCCGCGCAACGGCAGGATCGCCTGGTTCTCGCGCGAACGGCCCTGCTTGGCCGATCCTCCGGCCGAGTCGCCCTCGACCAGGAACAGCTCGGACTTGGACGGATCGCGCTCGGAGCAATCGGCAAGCTTGCCGGGCAGCGACGAGATGTCCAGCGCGCCCTTGCGACGGGTGAGCTCGCGCGCCTTGCGGGCGGCTTCGCGCGCTGCGGCGGCCTCCACGACCTTGCCGACCAGCACCTTGGCATCGGAGGGATGCTCCTCGAGCCAGTGGCTCAGCGCCTCGTTGACGAGGCTTTCGACCACGGGCCGGACCTCGGACGACACGAGCTTGTCCTTGGTCTGCGAGGAGAATTTCGGATCCGGCACCTTGACCGAGAGAACGGCGGTCAGGCCTTCGCGGCAGTCGTCGCCGGTGAGCGACACCTTTTCCCTCTTCAGGATGCCGGAGCTCTCCGCATAGGAGACGACCTGGCGGGTCAGCGCGCCGCGGAACCCGGCGAGGTGGGTGCCGCCGTCGCGCTGGGGAATGTTGTTGGTGAAGCAGAGCACGTTCTCGTGGTAGCTGTCGTTCCACCACATCGCCACTTCCACGGTGATGCCGTCACGTTCGCCGCGGATGGAAACCGGCTTGGCGACGAGCGGCTTCTTGGCCCGGTCGAGATAGCTGACGAAAGCCTCGAGCCCGCCGTCATACATCAGCTCGTCCTGCTTGACGTCGGAATGGCGGCGGTCGGTCAGAAGGATGCGGACGCCGGAATTCAGGAACGCGAGCTCGCGCAGGCGGTGTTCGAGCGTCGAATAGACGAATTCGATATTGGTGAAGGTCTCCGGGCTCGGCAGGAACGTCACTTCGGTTCCGGTCTCGCTGCCGCATTCGCCGGTCACGGCCAGCGGACCGTCGGCGACGCCGTGGGTGAAGCTCATTTCGTGAATGCGCCCGGCGCGGCGGATCTTCAGCTTCAGCGCCACCGACAGCGCATTGACGACCGAAACGCCGACGCCGTGGAGGCCGCCGGAAACTTTGTAGGAGTTCTGGTCGAACTTACCGCCGGCGTGCAACTGGGTCATGATGACCTCGGCGGCGGAAACGCCTTCCTCCTTGTGGATGTCGGTCGGAATGCCGCGGCCGTTGTCGGTCACGGTCACGGAGCCGTCGGCATTGAGCGTGACGGTGACGATATCCGCATGTCCGGCCAGCGCCTCGTCGATGGCGTTGTCCACGACCTCGTAAACCATGTGGTGCAGGCCCGAGCCGTCATCCGTGTCGCCGATATACATACCCGGGCGCTTGCGCACCGCATCAAGGCCCTTGAGCACCTTGATGGAATCTGCGCCGTACTCGGCCGGGCCGTTGTCGGTCTCGGGTGTATCAGTCATGGGGGATGTCTTTCCAGCGTACCTGAGGACATGGGAAACGGCGAATCACCGACCTTCCAGACCCGTGAATATAGGGATTCAGGCCCGGTTTTCCAAACGATGTGGCCGCCAATAGCGGCAGAAATCAGGGGATCACGTCGATTTAGAGCGCGAATTGCAAGCCTTTTCGAGAATGCCCGCCAGGCGCCTGATCGTTGCCGGCGGCAGATCGCGGATTTCGGCGGAAAGGCGGTTGGCGAAGGCGGTATATTCGGGCGGCAAGCCGGCGGTGTCGACCGTGATGCGGGGATCGGAAATCCGCGCGATCCGGAACAGTTCCTCAGCCTCGTCCCAGATGATGTTGAAGTAGCCTGCGACCTTCTGCAGGAACTCAAAGCTCGGCGTGCCGCGCCGACCGTGCTCGAGGGCAGAGAGATAGGCCGGCGAGACGCCCAGCGCAGCGGCCATCTCCTTCTGCGAGACACCTTTCCTCGACCGCAGGTGGCGTACCGCCACGCCGAAGGGGGTGGTCATTCGCGCTCTCCCCTGGCCCTTGCCAGCCGCACGTAGAGCGCGCCCTCACCGCCGTGGTTTCGGGCGGCAGTCTCGTAGGACGATATCAGCGGGCGAAATTCCGGCAGCGAGAACCACAGCGGCACTGCCCGCTTGAGGGCGCCGTCGCTGCCGATGGAGGCGCCCTTTCCGGTAATCACCAGGACATGACGCAAGCCGCGCATGTGCGCCTGCATCAGGAAGCTCAAGAGAAACCCGTGCGCCTCGCTCTGGATCATGCCGTGCAGGTCGACGCGCGCCTCCAGCGACAGGTGACCTTTCGCCAGCTTGCGCTTGACCGGCCGTTCGAGCGGATAGTGCTTCTTCTCGCTTTCGCGGGCGTTCGTTATCCGGATTCCCGCATCATCCGATTGAGCCTTCTTCGATGCCGGCTTTTCACCAGCCGGCGAAGCGACGTCCGTAACGGGCTGGAAGGTCGCCTCCAGCATCTCCAGGTCCTGCATGCGGCCGGGAAGCGCCTTTGCGCTCCTGGCGACCTTGCCCCAGAGGATCCGGTCCTCCGTGCTGAGCGGCTTATCCTTCGCCATGGTGAAATCTCGCGGCGATCGACCTTGGAACGAAGACGTAGAAATCCGCCGCGTTGCGGACATTGCCGGCAAGCGATCCGGCGATATCGCCCGACCCGGTGAAGATGTCCCCGCGCGCAGGACCGACTATCGCCGACCCGGTGTCGAGCGCCAGCATGGTCCGGGCGAACGGCCTGCCGCCGTCCAGATGGGTCAGGTTGTCGCTGCGGATGAAGAACGGGGTGGCAAAGGTGTGGATCAGGCGGTCGACCGCAAGCGAGCGTCCGGCAACGATCGGCACCTTGGCTGCAGCGACCGGGCCGAGATGCAGGTCCTCGACAGGCGCATCGCGGAAGAAGATGAAGGAACGGTTGTGCCAGAGCACATCGTCTACCTGCTCCGGATGCCGGGCGAGCCAATCCCTGATCGAGGCCATGGAGACCGTCGCCGCATCGATTTCACCGCGCTCGATCAGGAGCTTGCCGATCGGTGAGAAGCGGTGCCCGGTCTTGGCCGCATAGGTGATGCGCCGGACCGCGCCGTCGGGATAGATCAGGCGGGCCGCCCCCTGGACGTGAATAAAGAAGACATCCACCTTCGAGCGCGCATAGGCGATCTCGAGCCCGCGAGCTGCGAGCAGGCCCTGCTCGATCGCCTTGCGATCCGGATATTCCTCGATTTGACCTTCCCGCAGGCGCGCAAAGGCGAAATAGGGATCGAGCCCGGGTGGCCGGTTGCTGTCGTCGACATCGACCAGGTCGTCCGGACGCCGGTAGAAGGGGAAGCGGAACGCTTCGTCCGGCTCGGCTTGCACCTCGACCTCCGGCTCGTAATAGGCCGTGACGAACCCCTGTTGGCCGTCGATCCTTTCGATCAGGAAGGGCTGGAACCACTGCTCGAAATACGCGCGCGCTCGTGCGGCGTCCGCCGGCGCTGCCTCGCTCGCAGCCGCAAGCGCCGGCAACAGGTCCGCCGCGGCGATGCCCAGCGAACCGGTGCGATAGGGTTTGTTCCCCGCGATATGGTCGCGACAGTTCGACATGGCCCCGAGAATCGCCGTCGGGTCGTCTTCCACCCATCCGGGCAGAGCAGGGAAGGCGACCGGCTTCAGACGGAATTCCATGATCGCGCCGATCAGCCTTCGGATTCGGTGGCGATCAGCTTCCAGTTCGGATCGCGCGAGCGGATGTCGCGAGCGAAAGTCCAAAGGTCGTTGACCTCGGCCACCGTGTCGGCATCGCCGTCCGTCAGCTTGCCCGCCTTGTCGTAGGTCGCCGAGATCAGCTGGCTGATGACGCGCACCGTGACATTGACCTCGTTGTCCTTGGCTTCGGCCGATACGATGTCCGCCTTCTCGATGCCGACGAAGTTGGACTTGACCACCTCGCCCTTGGCCTCGCGGTCGGCGATGGCGGCGTCGAAGCCTTCGTAGACCTCGCGGGACAGGAGGTTTTTCAGCGTCTTGCGGTCACCGTCGGCAAAGGCGACGACGACCATCTCGTAGGCAAGCTTCGCGCCGTTGACGAACTCCTTCGGATTGAAGGACGGATCTCTGTCCACCACGCGGCGGAGCGATTCGTTGAGCGGCGTTCCGGCGGGCGTGAAGGCATCGACGCTGGCATAGGCGCCCTCTTCGCCTTCGGTTCCATCCCGGCGCGGCAGCGTAACGACCTTGCCGCGTTCGGGAGCGGCGGCCGGGTCGGCGGGGTCGCGACGCGAATAGGGGTCAAACGGCGGTTTTTCATTCCCCGTACGTCGGCCGAGTACATTGCGCAGCTGCAGGAATATCACCACCGCCGCCACGAGGAAGAAAATCGTTACAAAGTCGAATGAGCCCATGTCGATCCGGAACCGCCGTTCATCTTTTCTGAGTTGCCCCCCATATAATCCGCAAAAGCCCAATCTTCAAATCGAAGCCGAGGCGATTGTACGAATAAGCATCACTTAACCTTGACCGCGACGTTCCGTCCGGGGACAAAGACCGCTGATTATCCCTCGGCGCAGGAGACCAGGCCAGAGAACATGACCCGATCGATCACAGCCATCCTGCTGCTTTTGCTTCCATTTCTCGAGATAGCGGGCTTCGTCTTCGTCGGGCGGCATATCGGTATCGCCTATACGCTGCTCCTCGTCGTCGCTTCCGTGATTATCGGCATGATCGTCCTGCGCCGGCAGGGATTCCAGGCGCTCACCAGGCTCAGGCAGCGCGATCTGCCCCGCGACATGCCCGCCGAACGCTTCTTCGGGACCGCCTTGGTGCTGCTCGCCGGGCTACTTCTGATCGTCCCGGGGTTCATTACCGACGCGATCGGCCTCTTTCTGCTCGTGCCGTTCTTCCGCCGCCTCGTTGCCCGGCGCCTCGCCTCCCGCGTGGTCGTCGTCAATGTCGATGCCGCTGCACAGCCGCGCGATCCACCGCCTGCGAAGCCGAGAACGATCGACCTCGATTCGGACGACTACAGGCGCGACGACCAGCAGTGACCCCTTCGGCGGCGCGCGGGCCGCAGGGTTGTAAGCCCCCCGGCGAAATGCTAGATGGCTGCCACGATTTTATGTCCCCGAGGAAAGTCCCATGGCAACCGACAATGCACCCGCCAACAGCGCGGCCAGCCCGTCCATTAATATCCTGGCACAGTATGTGAAGGATCTTTCCTTTGAAAACCCGGGCGCCCCGCGCTCGCTGCAGGCGCGCGACAAGGCTCCCTCGATCAACATCAACGTCAATGTGAACGCCAACCCGCTGTCGGAAACCGAGTTCGACGTGGTGCTGTCGCTCACCGCCGAAGCCAAGGACGACAGCAAGGTCCTGTTCAACGCCGAACTCGCCTATGGCGGCGTGTTCCGGATCGTGGGCTTCCCGCAGGAGCACATGCTGCCGGTCCTCTTCATCGAGGCCCCTCGGCTGCTGTTCCCGTTCGCCCGCCAGATCATCGCCGATGCCACCCGCAACGGCGGCTTCCCGCCGCTGATGATCGACCCGATCGATTTTGCACAGATGTTCCAGCAGCGCATGGCCGAAGAGCAGCTCAAGGCCAAGGTCGCAAGCAATACGAACTGATCGACCATTCGATCCAGTCGAGAGCGCCCGGCACCGCCGGGCGTTTTGCGTTCCGGACTACTCCTGGTCACCCGCAGACTG
This sequence comes from Mycoplana azooxidifex, assembly GCF_014196765.1. GTDB lineage: Bacteria > Pseudomonadota > Alphaproteobacteria > Rhizobiales > Rhizobiaceae > Mycoplana > Mycoplana azooxidifex. The sequence goes on along the minus strand of NZ_JACIEE010000004.1, from coordinate 506,390 downwards.
CTGGTATTGCAGCCAGATCGCCTTGTCTTTCATCTTCGCCACCATGGCCGCATGTGCTGCCAGATCGGCTTCACTGATGCGATCCGGCAGCGGGCGCGGGCGTTGGGCGATCGGCAGGACGATCTCTTCGCCATCTGCCTGGTCGAGCCGTTCCCGCTGTTCGGCTACTGCAAGGCCGAGCGCGGCCTGACGGCCGCCGATCATCTCGATATACACCTCGGCGAGAAGCTCGGAGTCGAGAAGGGCGCCGTGCTTGGTGCGGTGGGAATTGTCGATACCGTAGCGCCGGCAGAGCGCATCCAGTGAGTTCGGTCCCATCGGATGCTTGCGCCGCGCCAAGGCAAGCGTGTCCGTCACGCGATCGCTCGGAACCGGCGGGATGCCGAGGCGCTCGAACTCGGCATTGATGAAGCCCATGTCGAAGTTGGCGTTGTGCGCGACCCAGCGCGCATCGCCGAAGAAGTCCTGCAACTCGGCGACGATGCCGGAGAAGAGCGGCTTATCCTTCAGCGACTCGTCGGTGATGCCGTGGATCGCAAGCGCGTCGGGATGGACCTTCCTGTCGCCCGGATTGATGTAGACATGGAAGGTCCGGCCGGTGGGAAAGTGATTGTCGAGTTCGATGCCGCCGATTTCGATGATCCGATCAGCACGATTATCCAGGCCGGTCGTTTCCGTATCGAAGATGATTTCACGCATGGGCGCCGCTTTTCCCCTTCAAGATGTCGACGATGAGTTTCACCTGTTTGCGTGCGTCTTCAAGACCGTTGTCGGACTTGACCACAAAATCCGCTCGCTGCCGCTTCTCCGCATCCGGCATCTGCCTTGCCATCAGCATCGCGAACTTTTCTTCCGTCATCCCCGGACGGGCGAGCACGCGCTGGCGCTGCAATTCGGGTTCGCAAGTCACCACCAGAACCTTGTCGACACGCTCGTCGGCGCCGGTTTCGAACAGCAGCGGGATATCGAGCACGACGAGGGATGACCCGGCCGCCCGTTGCCTCCAGAGAAAATCCGCCTCCTTCTGGCGAACCAGCGGGTGGACGATGGCCTCCAGCCGGGAAAAGCCGGCCGGCCGGGCTGCTAGCTCTGCCGCCAGTGCCTTGCGATCGACGATGCCGCCCTTGATCGCAGCTGGAAACGCCGCGCCGACGGGGCCGACTGCCTCTCCCTGATAGAGCGTGTGGACCGTCGCATCGGCATCATGCACGGGCACGCCGAGTTCGCGGAACATGCCGGCGGTCGTCGACTTGCCGGTTCCGATCGAGCCGGTAAGACCGAGGACGATCATCCGTGGCCCTCCATATCGGCTATGATTCGCCGGCGAAGGTCGTCATCGACCGTGGGCCGCACGCCGAACCATTTTTCGAAACCGGGTGCGGCCTGATGCAGGAGCATGCCGAGCCCGTCGACCGTCTTCAGGCCGTGGCGCTCCGCCTGCGCCAGGAAGGGCGTCTTCAGCGGAACGTAGACAATGTCGGTCACGATCGCGCCGCGCGCCAGGCGGTCGAAGTCGAGTTCCGGCGCAGGCATTCCATCCATTCCGAGCGAGGTCGTGTTGACGAAGAGCGCGGCTCCGCTCATCACCTCGGCGAGGGCGTCGACGGGATGGGCATGCAGCCTGTCGCCGAACCAGTCGGCCAGCTCCCGGGCACGGCCGACGGTGCGATTGACGACATGGATCTCCCCGATGCCGCGGTCGCGCAATGCCTGGAGCACGGCTCGGCTCGCGCCTCCGGCACCCAGGACGACGGCGCGATCGATGCGATCCCAACCGGGCGCCCGTTCGTCGAGATTGGCCACGAAGCCGTAGCCATCGGTGTTGGTGGCATGGACCAGGCCGTCTTCCAGCCACACCGTGTTGCAGGCGCCAAGCTCCTCGCTGCGTTCATCCGGCCGATCCGCCAGACGGAATGCGGCTTCCTTGTGCGGGATGGTCACGTTGCCGCCGACGAAGCGGCCATTCTTCAGGTCCGAGAAGAATGCGGCGAATGCCTCCGGCGGAACGTCGAGCCGCGTGTAGCTCCCGGCAATCCCGAGCTTGTCCAGCCAGTATCCATGGATCAACGGCGAGCGCGAATGGTTGATCGGATGGCCGACGACGAAGGCGCTGTTAACCAATGTTTCACGTGAATCACGCATCGATCGCCCCCATCGCTCTCAGTTGGGCGAGGAGTGGCAGCATCGGCAGGCCGATGATCGTGAAATAGTCACCGTCTATGCCCTCGAACAGCTGGATCCCCTCGCCTTCCATCTGATAGGCGCCCACGCTTCTCAGCACCTTGTCACCAACCCGCGCCAGATGCCGGTCTATGAAAGCCTCGGTGAGCGGCCGCATGGTCAGCCGCGCCGTGGACACATGCCGCCATTTGACCTCGCCGTCCGCGACGATCACCACGCCGCTGTTCAGCGCGTGGGTCTTGCCGGAAAGGGCCGCGAGATGCTCCCTCGCGTCTTCAAGGTCGGCCGGCTTGTGAAACACGCGGCCCCCGAGCGACAGGGTCTGGTCGGATCCGATGACGAGGCAGCCCGGATTGGTCGCGCCGACGGCCCTGGCCTTCGCCTCGGCCAGATGAAGCGCGGTCTCGGAGGGTGTAGGCGACAGCCGTTCCAGCTCGACCTCGATCGCACGTTCGTCGATCTCTGCGGCAATGGCCTTGAAGGTGAGCCCGGCATTTTCCATCAACGCGCGACGGAACGGGCTCTGGGATGCGAGAATAAGAGGCTTGGTCATGGGTTTGGTCATGGGCGGTCCCGGTTTTCACTCAGCGGGACTAGCGAAGTCTGGGCCTGAGAGCAACAATTGCCGCAGCCGTCTCCTCGATCGACCGGCGGGTGACGTCGATGAGCGGCCAATTGTTGCGGGCGCAGAGCGAGCGGGCATACTTCAATTCTTCGGCGATCTGGGCCCGGTCGGTATAGTCCTCCCCCTTGAAATCCTTGGCCGATCCGAGAACCCGGTTCTGCCTTACCTGGGCGACGCGATCGGTCGTGGCGATCAATCCCACCACGAGCGGCTTGTCGACCTGCGACAATCGCTCCGGCAGCGGCACGCCGAGCACGATCGGAATATTGGCCGTCTTGATGCCGCGATTGGCGAGGTAGATGCTCGTCGGCGTCTTCGAGGTGCGGCTGATGCCGACGAGGATGACGTCGGCCTCCTCGAGGTCCGCGGGCAGCTGTCCGTCATCGTGGTCCATGGTGAAGTTGAGCGCCTCGATGCGGGCGAAGTACTCCGCATCCATCACATGCTGGGCGCCGACACGGCGGCGCGAGACCGCGCCGAGATAGGTTTGGAACACATCGATGATGGGTTCGAGGACCGAGACGCAGGGCAAGCCCATTTCGCGGCAGCGCTGGTCGATGATGGCCGAAAGCTCGCTGTCGACGATCGTATAGAGGACGATGCCGGGGGCCGTGTCGATCGCGTCGAGCACCGGCGTCAGCTGCTTCCTGTTGCGAATGAGCGGATAGACGTGTTCCAGCGCCTGTGAGGCCTGGAACTGGGCCGCAGCGGCGCGCCCGGCCGCAATCAGCGTCTCGCCAGTCGAATCGGAGATCAGGTGAAGGTGAAAGTAGTTTTTCGGGTTCTCCACATGATCCTCCGTGGGCTGTTGACAGGCCGGGACAGGAGAGCCGGTTCGGCGGCTTCAGGCGCCGCCTCGTGGAAAACTGCCGACTTTTCCACAAAACGGGTTTCGCTGGAAAACGGACCGGGTCGGATGTGGACAAATCGCGGCGAGTGACATTGTGTCACGCGATTGCGGATGCTGTCCACAGGATGTTCGGATCGCTCGGTCCTTTAAGGCTCTGAATCCGCCGCCTTTTCTCACCTGTCCACATCGACGCCGATTTGCCGCGAGATCTCTCCCGTTACAAATGCGGCCGAGGGATCTCCATGGCTTTATGTGGAGGGAATTTAATCCTTGATAGTCACCGACTCTAAGAAATAGAAACCTCTTCAATATAGATTTCTTTGTTTAGAGGGAGCGCGCAAAGGCGATGACCGGCACGCGAAAAATCGTCGAAGTCCTGAACGGAAAAACGATCTCCCCTCCTCCCTTGTGGCTGATGAGGCAGGCGGGGCGCTATCTGCCGGAGTACAGGCAAACGCGGGCCAAGGCCGGAAGTTTCCTCGATCTCTGTTATTCGCCGGATCATGCCGTGGAGGTCACTCTGCAGCCGATCCGGCGCTACGCTTTCGATGCGGCGATCCTGTTCTCCGACATCCTGGTCATTCCTGACGCCCTGAAGCGCGAGGTTCGCTTCGACGAGGGCACTGGACCGCGCCTGAGGCCGCTGGAGATCGACGAGATCCGCCCGCTGGCATCGATGCCGGTGATGGACCATCTTTCCCCGGTGATCGAGACTGTCCGCCGTCTCCGGCGCGAACTGCCGCAGGAGACAGCCCTGCTCGGCTTCTGTGGTGCGCCCTGGACGGTGGCGACCTACATGATCGCCGGGCACGGGACGCCGGACCAGGCACCGACGCGGTTCTTCGCCTACAAGGAACCTAAGGCCTTTGCCGCCCTGCTCGACATCCTGGCAGAGAAATCGGCGGAATATCTGGTGGCCCAGCTCGACGCGGGGGCGGATGCCGTGCAGATCTTCGATTCCTGGGCGGGCGTGCTCGGCGAGGCCGAGTTTGCCGCCTATGCGGTGAAGCCGGTCCGGCGTATCGTCGATCTCGTGCGGGCGCAGCGACCACAGGCGAAGATTATTGCGTTTGCCAAGGGCGCTGGGCTGTTCCTGAAGGACTATCGCCAGGGCACCGGGGCGGATGCGATCGGGCTGGACTGGACGATCCCGCTGTCGTTGGCGGCCGAGCTCCAGAAGGACGGCCCGGTGCAGGGCAACCTCGATCCGCAGCGCGTCGTTGCCGGCGGTGCTGCGCTCAACGAAGGGATCGACGCCATCCTGGATGCGCTGGGCAACGGTCCGCTGATCTTCAATCTCGGCCACGGCATAACGCCGCAGGCGGACCCGGCGAATGTAGCAGCGCTGGTTCGGCGGGTGCGGGGACAGGTCTGATGAGCGAGCGCCAGACGGGCCCCACGGTCGGCCGGCATGCCCGGATCCGGGCGGCGGTCGTCATCGTCCTGTTCACGCTCGGAGTTGTGGCGCTTGTTTTCCATCCGCCGGAGAATCTCTACCTCTGGCTGAAGGCGTTGCACATCGTTGCGGTGATCTCCTGGATGGCGGGGTTGCTCTACCTGCCGCGCCTGTTCATCTATCACAGCGACGCCGCCCGCGGCTCCGAGGCGTCCGAGACGTTCAAGGTGATGGAACGGCGGCTCTACCGGGTCATCATGAACCCGGCGATGATGCTGACCTGGTTGCTGGGCCTCTATCTCGCCTGGTCAGTCTATGGCTTCCATGGCGGCTGGCTGCACGGAAAGCTGGTGCTTGTGCTGCTCCTGACCGGGGTGCACGTCTTTTTCGGCCGGTCAGTCAAGGCCTTCGCGCGGGACGACAACAGGATCACCGCGCGCCAATGGCGGTTTCTCAACGAAATGCCGGCGCTTTTGATGATTGCGATCGTGATGCTAGCCGTGGTAAAGCCGTTCTGAGGACGCCTTACGGATCCGGCCGGGTCCATTCTCGGGAAAATTTACGAGGCCCTTGCAGGCGTTGCCCTGAATCGCTATTTTCGCGTTATCTCATCTCTCGTGGCATGTGTATCCCGCATCGTGAACTGCCTCCCTGCAGCTCAGTCTTGACCCGCACGCCAATCCCCAATCCTGAAATCACGCATGGTCCCCCTTCATGGCTGAAATGAAGCTACAAGAACTGAAAAACAAGACGCCGACCGATCTCCTGGCATTTGCGGAGTCGCTCGAGGTCGAAAACGCCAGCACGATGCGCAAGCAGGAGCTGATGTTCGCGATCCTGAAGATGCTGGCGGCGCAGGACACGGAGATCATCGGCGAAGGCGTGGTCGAGGTTCTCCAGGACGGGTTCGGCTTTCTGCGCTCGGCGAATGCGAACTATCTCCCGGGTCCCGACGACATCTACATTTCCCCCTCCCAGATCCGGCGCTTCTCGCTGAAGACCGGCGATACGGTCGAGGGGCCGATCCGCGGGCCGAAGGAAGGCGAGCGCTACTTCGCGCTGCTGAAGGTCAACACGATCAACTTCGACGATCCGGAGAAGATCCGCCACAAGGTTCATTTCGACAATCTGACGCCGCTCTATCCCGACGAGCGCTTCAAGATGGAGCTGGAGGTACCGACGTCGAAGGACCTCTCTCCCCGTGTCATCGATCTCGTGGCGCCGCTCGGTAAGGGTCAGCGCGGGTTGATCGTAGCACCGCCGCGCACCGGCAAGACCGTTCTGTTGCAGAACATCGCGCATTCGATCACCGCCAATCATCCCGAGTGCTATCTCATCGTTCTTCTGATCGACGAGCGCCCGGAAGAAGTCACCGACATGCAGCGTTCCGTGAAGGGCGAGGTCGTCTCGTCGACCTTCGACGAGCCTGCGACGCGGCACGTGCAGGTCGCTGAGATGGTGATCGAAAAGGCCAAGCGCCTGGTCGAGCACGGCCGCGACGTCGTGATCCTGCTTGATTCGATCACCCGCCTCGGACGCGCCTACAACACCGTCGTTCCGTCTTCCGGCAAGGTCTTGACCGGTGGTGTCGATGCCAATGCGCTGCAGCGGCCGAAGCGGTTCTTCGGTGCGGCGCGCAACATCGAGGAAGGCGGCTCGCTGACGATCATCGCAACGGCGCTGATCGACACCGGAAGCCGCATGGACGAGGTGATCTTCGAAGAGTTCAAGGGTACGGGCAACTCCGAAATCGTGCTCGATCGCAAGGTCGCCGACAAGCGGATCTTCCCGGCCATGGACATTCTCAAGTCCGGTACCCGCAAGGAGGACCTGCTCGTACCGCGTCAGGATCTGCAGAAGATCTTCGTGCTTCGCCGCATTCTGGCACCCATGGGGACGACCGACGCTATCGAGTTCCTGATCGACAAATTGAAGCAGACGAAGAACAACGGCGACTTCTTCGATTCAATGAACACCTAAATGGTAAGCCGGATTTTTCTTCGGATTCTGTGGTGAATAAGGCGGAACCTTCTGGGTTCCGCCTTTTCCGTATCTACCAAACCAAGTCGGAGCTATGCTTCCATACTGGACGCTACGGCCGCATTCGTGTATTGCGTGCGCCGACTGGTTGATCGCCCAACGACTGCGCGATCGAAACCGAATTCTCCGCACTCCCGGGTGACACATGGTCGGAAACGACACCATCTTCGCGCTTTCGAGCGGGGGGCTCCCCTCTGGCGTTGGCGTTGTCCGCGTCAGCGGGCCTGATAGTGCGTCCGTGATCCGTACGATGACGGGGTCGCTGCCGGCGCCCAGGCGTGCAGAGTTGCGCTCGATTCGGTCCCGAAACGGTCTATTTCTGGATCAGGGGCTCGTCATCCACTTTCCGGGTCCCGCATCCTTTACCGGAGAAGATTCGGCCGAGCTACATGTTCATGGCGGTCGCGCCACCGTCAGGGCCGTGCTCGACGCCCTCGCCGAGTTTCCCGGGCTGCGAGCTGCGGACGCCGGTGAATTCAGCCGTCGTGCCTTTCACAACGGCAAGCTCGATCTCGTCGAGATCGAGGGGCTCGCGGATATCGTCGCTGCGCAGACGGAAATGCAGCGCCGCCTGGCTCTGGAGCACGCATCGGGTGGCGTCTCCCGCCTCTACGACGATTGGGCCCGGAGGCTGACCTACGCGCGGGCAATGATAGAAGCGGAACTCGACTTCGCCGATGAGGAAGATGTGCCTGGTGCGGTCGGTCAGACGGTTCGTGACGATCTTGTCGCACTCGGTGGAGAGCTTCGCGCTCATCTGGCGGGCAGCCGCACTGGCGAGATCATTCGCGATGGTTTGACCGTCGTCATCGCCGGTCCGCCGAATGTCGGCAAATCGAGCCTCATCAACTATCTGGCCAAGCGTGACGTGGCCATCGTCACCGACATTCCGGGAACGACGCGAGACATCGTTTCCGTCGATCTCGACCTCGACGGTTTCGCGGTCCGCGTGCTGGACACCGCCGGAATACGGGAGACCGACGAGGTGGTGGAAAGGGAGGGCATCCGGCGCGCCAGATCCGCAATGGCGCAGGCGGATCTGATCCTCCGGCTCCTCGACAGGGGCGAGATGCCGGGCACGGCCGATATGGAGGGGGCAGTCGCCACCATCTATGTCGCCTCCAAGGCTGACATTCATCCGCGAAGTGATGTCGCTCCTTCTGTCGTCTCCGTGTCTACTCTGACGGGGGATGGCATCGATGGGCTGTTGGAGCGGATTCGCGGACACCTGCCTCAACTGGGTCAATACAATGCCTTCGCCGTTCCTTCGCGCGACCGCCATAACGAGGCGCTGAGGTTGACGCTACGGGCGCTGGAGGAGGCACTGTCGCTCCCATTGAACGAGCTCGAGCTGCAGGCGGAAAATCTCCGGCTGGCCGCGAATGAGATCGGGAGGATCACCGGTCGCGTGGATGTGGAGAATTTGCTAGATGTGATCTTCGCAGAATTCTGCATCGGGAAGTGATTCACGTGAAACACGACTACACCATATGCGAGTCTAATCTCGTGTTTCACGTGAAACGTGGCGAGTAAACCTAAGGATATCATCGTGAATTATGATGTCATTGTCATTGGCGGCGGCCATGCCGGTTGCGAAGCGGCCTCGGCTTCTGCACGCACTGGCGCGCGCACAGCGCTACTGACCCATTCACGGGATACGATCGGCGTCATGTCGTGCAATCCCGCAATCGGTGGATTGGGGAAAGGACATCTCGTCCGCGAGGTCGATGCGCTGGATGGGCTGATGGGTCGCGTGGCGGACCGCGCCGGGATCCAGTTCCGCCTTCTCAATCGCCGCAAGGGCCCAGCGGTGCGCGGGCCGCGGACCCAGGCGGATCGCCGGCTCTATCGCGAGGCGATGCAAGCTGAGATCGCGGCAATCTCCCATCTCGATGTAATCGAAGGCGACGCGTTCGACATCGAACTCTCCGTCAACGAGCAGATCAGTGCCGTGATCGCCGGTGACGGACGCCGCATCGGTTGTGCTGCCGTCGTGCTGACGACGGGAACGTTTCTTCGTGGCCTCATTCATCTTGGATCCGAAACGACTCCGGCTGGTCGCATGGGCGAACAGCCCTCCCTGGGCCTGTCAACGACGCTGGCGCGGTTCGGTCTGCGTCTCGGTCGTCTGAAGACGGGCACGCCGGCCCGGCTATCGGGGCGGACGATTGCCTGGAACCGGATTGGCCAGCAGGCGGCCGATAGCGACCCGATCCCCTTCTCGTTCATGACGGACGCAATCACCAATCCGCAGGTCGAATGCGGCGTGACGCGGACCACATCGGCGACACACCGGATTATCGAGGACAACATCAGCCAGTCGGCCATGTATTCGGGCCAGATCAAAGGTGTCGGGCCGCGCTATTGCCCTTCGATCGAGGACAAGATCGTTCGCTTCGGTGAGCGTGACGGACATCAGATTTTTCTGGAGCCCGAGGGCCTGGATGACGACACAGTCTATCCGAATGGCATCTCCACGTCTTTGCCGGCGGCGGTCCAGAGCGAGTTCATCCGCACCATCCCCGGCCTGGAGCATGTCGAGATCCTGCAGCCCGGCTACGCGATCGAGTATGATCACGTCGATCCGCGGGAGTTGACGCTGGGTCTGGAAGTCATAAAGCTTCCCGGACTGTTCCTGGCGGGGCAGATCAACGGGACGACCGGCTATGAGGAGGCGGCGGCCCAGGGGCTTGTCGCCGGCCTCAATGCGGCGCGCAAGGTCGGTGGCCTGCAACAGCACCATTTCAGCCGCACGGACAGCTATATCGGGGTGATGATCGACGACTTGACCTCGCGCGGCGTCGCGGAGCCTTACCGCATGTTCACGTCGCGGGCTGAGTATCGGCTGTCGCTTCGCGCCGACAACGCCGATCTCAGGTTGACGCCCGTAGCGATCGAACTGGGCATCGCGGGCCACGCGCGCCGTGAGCGTTTCCTGACCTGGCAAGCCGAGCTCGACCGGTGCCGCGATCTCGTCAAGTCGCTACGGCTGACGCCCAATCAGGCATTGAATCATGGAATTAGAATCAATCAGGACGGGCAGCGACGGAGTGCCTACGAACTGCTGTCCTACAACGAGCACTCGATCAAATCGCTGGTACAGGTCTGGCCGGAATTGAAGGGGATGGACCCCCGAACCAGGGAAGCGCTTGAGATAGAGGCGTCTTATGCGGTCTATATGGATCGGCAGGCGGCGGATATTGCCGATGTGCGGCGCGAAGAGGAACGGGCGATCCCGTCCGATTTCAGTTTTGACGATCTGCCGGGCCTTTCGAATGAGCTGCGTCTGAAGTTGACGCGAGACAGGCCGGCGAACGTCGCCCAGGCCGCGCGTATCGATGGGATGACCCCAGCGGCGATCTCGCTGCTGTTGACGGCCCTGCGCCGCGCTCAATCCGACGAACAGCATCGGAGCCTGGCGGGATGAAAGCTGAGGATATCTCTCTTTCGGACTTGAATGTTTCACGTGAAACGGAGCGGCGCCTCCGCAAGTTCATCGCCCTTTTCGATAAGTGGGCTAAGACCATCAATTTGGTCGCACCCTCCACTCTGGATGACTTTGGTGCGCGGCATATCCGCGACAGCGCGCAGATCCATTCGCTCTGCCCGGCGCCGCTGACCTGGATCGATCTCGGGAGCGGCGGGGGTTTCCCGGGCATCATTACCGCAATCCTGCTTCTGGAGTCTGGCGGCGGCTGGGTTCATCTGGTCGAGAGCAGCAATAAGAAAGCGGCCTTCCTCCGGCAGGCGATCACCGAAACCGGCGCCCGCGCGAGCGTCCATCCGGTCCGGATCGAGACAGCGCCTGCAATCATCCAGGACTGCGATGCCATATCGGCGCGCGCGCTCGCTGAACTTCCCCTGCTGCTGGACTTCATCGAGCCGTGGATGAGCAGAAATGCAGATTGTCGGGCATTCTTTCACAAAGGCCGGGATTATCGAACCGAAGTCGACAAAGCGCGTGGTCGTTGGCGCTTTGATCTGATAAAACGCGAAAGCGTCGTTGAGCATGATTCTGTCGTGCTGGAAATAACGGGGCTCTCGCGCATCAGTCAGTGACGGCGGATCCAATATGGCAAGCCTATCGAACCGCATTATCACCATAGCGAACCAGAAGGGCGGCGTGGGGAAGACCACGACAGCCATCAATCTGGCAACGGCACTGGCTGCGATCGGTGAGCGCGTGTTGATCGTGGACCTGGATCCCCAGGGAAACGCCAGTACAGGCCTTGGAATCGACCGACGCGATCGCAAGCTCTCCTCCTACGATTTGTTGATGGGCACCCACGGGATCGCCGAGATCGTCCAGCAGACGGTCGTTCCGAACCTGTCGATCCTGCCTTCGACCATGGACCTTCTCGGAATCGAGATGGAGATAGCAGGCGAGAGTGACCGGGTGTTTCGCCTGAGGCGAGCCCTGTTTGCGGACGATGCGGCGGAGTATTCCTACATCCTCGTCGATTGCCCGCCTTCCTTCAACCTGCTGACCATGAATGCGATGACCGCGGCCCATTCTGTCTTGGTCCCGCTGCAATGCGAGTTCTTCGCACTGGAGGGTCTCAGCCAACTGCTGGAGACGGTGGACCAGATCCGGCGCACGGTGAACCCATCCCTGGACATTCAGGGTATCGTTCTGACCATGTACGATGCGCGCAATAATCTTGCGCTGCAGGTGGTAAACGACGTTCGGACTCACCTCGGCGAGAAGGTGTATCACACGCTTATCCCGAGAAATGTCCGCGTCTCCGAGGCCCCATCCTATGGTAAGCCGGCTATCCTCTACGATCTGAAGTGCGCAGGCAGCCAGGCCTATCTTCAGCTTGCCTCGGAAGTTATCCAACGGGAACGGCAGCGGAAGGCCGCCTGACCTCTATCGGAAGTAGAGTATATGAGCGACGACAACTCCAAGCGGAGACTGGGACGCGGCCTAGCGGCTTTGATCGGGGAAATGGACCAGCCGGTGGCGATGGGAACATCGCAGTCGGCGCCTGTCAATCCGGACCGTATGGTGCCGATCGAGTTCGTCGGGCGCAATCCGCGCAATCCGCGCCGCTACTTCGATGAATCCGAGCTGCAGGACCTCGCCGCATCGATCCGGCAGCACGGCATCGTCCAGCCGGTGGTGGCCCGCACGATCGCTCCCGAGCGCTACGAGATCATCGCCGGCGAGCGTCGCTGGCGGGCAGCGCAGCTTGCCGGCTTCGTGGAGATCCCCGTGATCGTCCGCAACGTCGATGATCGCACTGCGCTTGAGATCGCCATTGTCGAGAACGTCCAGCGTTCAGACCTGAACCCGCTCGAAGAGGCGCTGGGTTATGATCAGCTGATCGCCGAGCATGGCTATACCCAAAACGATCTCGGTGAAATCATCGGCAAGAGCCGGAGCCATGTCGCCAATAGCCTGCGCCTCCTGAAGCTGCCCGATCCTGTGCGGGACATGCTGGCGTCAGGCGCCCTTTCGGCGGGCCACGCGCGCGCGCTGGTGCCGACGTCCGATCCGGTTGGCCTGGCCAAGGCGATCGTTGCCAAGGGCCTGTCGGTGCGCGATGCCGAGCGGATGGCGCAGAACGACATCAAGGCACAGTCGGATCCGGATCACGGCCGGAAGGAAGCGGCCAGGGATGAGAAGGACGCCGATACGGTCGCGTTGGAGCGCACGCTCTCCGACAGCCTCGGGCTGGATGTGACCGTCAGCCACAAGGCGAACGGCGGCTACCTGCGGATCAACTATAAGACCCTCGAACAACTGGAAGAAATCTGCAGGCTGCTCGAGCGGCGCTGAAGCTTGAGGACGCGTCCCTCCGGGGGCTCGCAGCCTCGGCGCTGTACCCGTCAGCAGTGTGATGATCCGACCCCTGTTCGCGCACATCTCACACGGAATGGCCGAGTGTCATCGCCTCTGCGGACTACTCGCGGAGACCGTCACGGGGTTGGTTCAGCCTCGAGCCGATTGAAGTACGGTGGACAACAGCGTCTGCAAGGCGATCGTGCCTTCCAGCGACGAGCGCTGGCGGGATTGCAAGATGGCGGATTGCAATCGGGCGGTCTCCCGACGGAGGGCCGGCAGGGACCATTTCCGCAAGGCCTGCTCGACAACCGGCTTGCGACGAAAGTGAAGCTGACGACCCAACGTCGCGATGACCTGGGAGGCGTTGGTCCGCTTCTCATCCATCTCGGCGCGCATCAGTTCGAGCAACTGGAACTGCCGCAGGCAGGCCTGCAACACGAGGAAGACGGGCGTCTTCGACGACATGATCTTCTGCATGGCGCTGAGAAATGCGCCGTTGTCTCCCTTCAGGATCGCATCGACGGCGTCATCGACCGAGATGGCGCTGGCGTCGCCGATCGCGGCCATAACGTCCTCCTCCTCGACGACATTCCGGCCGTGACAATAGAGGGCGAGTTTGCGCACCTCGTTGCGCGAGGCAAGCCGGTCGCCGCCGATCGATTCCATGAGTCGCTGCCGCGCCGCGGGTACGATGCGAAGGCCGGCAGCCTCCAGCTCTGTGTCTATGAGCGTGCTGAGCGCGCGCGTATCGTCCGCATAGCAAGGTATGGCAATGGCGGCCCTCGAGCCCTCGACGGCCTTTCGCAGGCCCGCCCCTTTCTTCAGGTCACCGGCCTCGATGATCAGGCTGCAGCCCCTGGGTGGCTCCTTGTCGAGAATATCGATCGCCTCGATGAGCGGCTTCTCGTTGCCGGCGTCCTTCAGCCACACGAGCCGGTCTCCGCCGAACAATCCAATCGCATTCATCTCGTCGAGCAGGCGCCCGGGCTGCCCGACAAGGTCCGATGCGGTGGTCCGAAGGACCGAGAACGCGTCATCGAGTGGCACGCCGGTCATGCGCGCAAGTTGTCCCGCGCGTTCCGAGACAAGGCCTCGGTCGGGACCGTAGATCAGGAATATCCCGCCGGATCGCGGCGCTCGCTGGAGAAAGCCCTCGAACTCGTGAGACTTGATCTCCGTCATAGCCGGCTATCGCTTGGCAAGGGCCGCTGAAAGATCTGCGCGAATCAGCTCAGCCATCTCTCTTGCGGCGCGATTTTCCGCGTCCCGGACCGCCCTGAGCTTGGCAAATTCCTGGACCGGGAAGTCGACGAGCGCGACAACCTGCCGGCGGCCGGAGCGAATTGTTTCGCCGGATTCCACAAGCGTCAGGTTATAGTCTGCGGTCAGCACCAGGCGGCCGGCCCGCGCGACGTCGTCATCCTGCGACAAAAGAACGCCGACATCGCGGGAATTGACGTCCATCTCCAGATGATAGGTCGGGTTGGCCGGTTCGCCCCTGCCGCCCGCGAGAAGGAAGATCAGCTCGTTGCGAACCCTTTGCTCGACACGGTCCTCAGCGTCGGAAATGGAAATCGACGCCGCCGACTGGGCAACGGTCGACCCGTTCGAATAGAGCGGCTTGACCTGGCAGCCGGACAACAGAACAAGACCGATCAGGCCGGCCGCGGATGCAAACAGCCCTCTCCTGCGTGACGCCTCAGACAACAACATTCACGATCCTCTGCGGAACCACGATTATCTTCTTGGGTGTCTTGCCGCCGAGCGCGGCCTGAACCGATTCGAGGGCCAGAACGGCCGATTCAATGGCCATCTGATCCGCATCGCGGGCAATTGTCAAATCACCACGCTTCTTGCCGTTGATCTGCACAGGCAGCGTGATTTCATTCTCCGCAACAAGCGCCTCGTCATAGACCGGCCAGCCGGACCGCGCGACGAGATCATGGCAGCCTATGGTCTTCCAGCATTCTTCCGCCAGATGCGGCATCATCGGTGCGACGATAGCGATGAGGATTTCCACGGCATTGCGCAGCGCCGCGTTCATCTCCGCGTCCGACTTGCCGTCGGCGGCCGAGGTCAGCGGCGCCGCCAGCGCGTTGACGTACTCGTAGATCCTGGCGACCGCCTTGTTGAAGGCGAGCTTGTCGTAGTCCGCCTGCACCGCCTTCAGAGCCTTGTGCGCGGTCCGCGACAGCGCCAGCGCTTCACCTACGGTTCCGGCCGCGGGGGGCGCCGCGGAAAGTGCTTCGGCCGCTTCCGAGACCAGTCGCCAGACGCGCTGGACAAAACGGTGGGCGCCTTCGACGCCGGCCTCCGACCAGATCACGTCGCGATCCGGCGGCGAATCGGAGAGCACGAAGAAGCGGGCGGTGTCGGCACCGTAGGAGGCGATGATGTCGTCGGGATCGACAACGTTCTTCCTCGACTTCGACATCTTCTCGATGGAACCAATCGCGATCTCTTCGCCGGATTCGACGTGCACGGCGCGGCGCGCGCCATCTATCTCCTCGATGCGGACCTCTGCCGGCGTCACCCATTCGCGTTTCGCGCCCTCGCCGCGGCTATAGGTCTCGTGAACGACCATGCCCTGCGTGAAGAGGCCCTTGAAGGGCTCCTTCAGGTCCACATGGCCGGCCACCTGCATGGCACGGGTGAAGAAGCGGGAATAGAGCAGGTGCAGGATCGCATGCTCGATGCCGCCGATATACTGGTCGACCGGGAGCCATGCATCCGCGGCTGCGGGATCGGTAGGCCGGCTTTCCCAGGGGGCGGTGAAGCGAGTGAAATACCAGGACGAATCGACGAACGTGTCCATCGTGTCGGTTTCCCGGCGGGCGTCCTTGCCGCATTGCGGGCAGGCCACGTGACGCCAGGTCGGATGCCGGTCCAGCGGATTGCCGGGGCTGTCGAAGGTGACGTCGTCCGGCAGCTTTACCGGCAGGTCCTTCTTTGGAACCGGCACGACGCCGCAGTCCTCGCAATGGATGATCGGGATCGGGCAGCCCCAGTAGCGCTGGCGTGAGATACCCCAGTCGCGCAGGCGGAAGTTCACCTTGCGCTCGCCTTGCGGCGCGTTGCCGATCGGGGTTGCCGCCAGCTTGTCGGCCACGCTTTCGAAGGCGGCCTCGGTGGACAGCCCATCGAGGAAGCGGGAATTGATCATCACGCCGTCGCCGACATAGGCCTCTTCGCCGATGGTAAACGCTGCAGCGTCGCCGCCCTGCGGCATGACGACCGGAACGACGGGCAGGTCGTATTTGCGGGCGAAATCGAGATCGCGCTGGTCGCCGGAGGGGCAGCCGAAGATCGCGCCCGTGCCGTAATCCATCAGCACGAAATTCGCCACGTAGACCGGCAGCTCCCAGTCCGCGTCGAAGGGATGGCGGACACGGATGCCGGTGTCGATGCCCTTCTTCTCGGCCGTCTCGAGCGCGGCCAGCGAGGTGCCGGCGCGTCGGCATTCCTCGCAGAAGGCGGCGATCTCGGCATTATGGGCGGCGGCGTCCCGGGCCAGCGGATGGTCGGCGGAGATCGCCATGAAGGATGCGCCGAAGAGCGTATCGGGCCGCGTCGTGTAGACCGTGACCTCGTTCTCGTCCGTCAGTCCGGCGCGATCGCTGATCTCCCAGCGGATCGAGAGGCCCTCGGAGCGGCCGATCCAGTTCTTCTGCATCAGCCGGACTTTCTCCGGCCACTGGTCGAGATGCTCCAGGGAGTCCAGCAGGTCCTCGGAGAAGTCGGTGATCTTGAAGAACCACTGGGTCAGCTCGCGCTGTTCTACCAGCGCGCCCGAACGCCAGCCGCGCCCGTCGATCACCTGCTCGTTGGCGAGAACGGTGTTGTCGACCGGGTCCCAGTTGACCTTGGACTGCTTGCGGTAGACGAGGCCCTTCTCCAGGAAGTCGAGGAACAGATGCTGCTGGTGCTGGTAGTACTCGACGTCGCAGGTCGCGAACTCGCGCGACCAGTCCAGCGAGAGCCCCATGGCCTTCAGCTGTGCCTTCATGGAGGCGATGTTCTGGTAGGTCCAGGAGGCCGGATGGACGCCGCGCTCCATCGCAGCGTTCTCGGCCGGCATGCCGAAGGCGTCCCAGCCCATCGGATGCAGCACGTTGAAACCGCGGGCCCGCTTGTAGCGGGCGACGACATCGCCCATCGCGTAGTTGCGCACGTGGCCCATGTGGATGCGCCCGGACGGATAGGGAAACATCTCGAGGACGTAGTACTTTTCCCGCGGATCCTCGTTCTTCGTCAGGAAGACGTTCTCATCGTTCCATTTCGCCTGCCAGCGGGGCTCGGCATCGCGCGGGTTGTAACGTTCGGTGGCCATGTCGTCGATATTTCCGGAAAGATTGAAGGGCAAAGCCCATGAGAATATGTGGCGAGACCTTCACCATGAAACCGCCGTAGCGTCAAGTTTTCACGACCTTTCCGGGCCTCGAGGCGGGGCGTCCGGTCTGAGCATCCGGAGTTGGCTCCGGACTTGGCAAGACAAGGCGATTTGGTTAGGTCCGAGGCATAGATAGGTATCGGAGGCGAAAATGGAACTGGAAGAGCGCCTGAGCGAGGTTCGCAATCGCATCCGCAAGGCTGCCGCCACCGCTGGGCATCCTTTGGGCGAGGTCACGCTGGTGGCCGTATCGAAGACGTTCGATGCGGATGCCATTCGTCCTGCGATCGCGACCGGTCAGCGCGTCTTCGGCGAGAACCGGGTCCAGGAGGCGCACGGCAAATGGCCGGCCCTGCGCGCCGAGACCGGGGCGATCGAACTGCACCTGATCGGCCCGCTGCAATCCAACAAGGCCGCCGAGGCGGTGGCGCTCTTCGACGTCATCGAAACGGTCGACCGGGAAAAGATCGCGCGGGCCATCGCGTCGGAGATGGTGCGACAGTCCCGAACGGTGCGCCTCTACGTCCAGGTCAATACCGGCCTGGAACCGCAGAAGGCCGGGATCGCGCCGGACGACGTGGTTGCTTTCGTCGCCCTCTGCCGCGACGAGCTCGGGCTCTCCGTCGAGGGGCTGATGTGCATTCCGCCGGCAGACGAAAACCCGGGGCCGCATTTTGCCCTGCTGGCCAAGCTCGCGCGGAAGGCAGGCGTCGCCCAGCTGTCGATGGGGATGTCCGGAGACTACGAGACGGCAATCGCTTTCGGTGCGACCAGCGTGCGGGTGGGCTCGGCCATCTTCGGCACGCGCTGACGGCGCCGCAGATGTCTTGCGGTTGATCGGCCGAGAATCTGCACGCAAAAGGTCCTAGCCCTTTGGTCTGGCTTCCCCGTTGCGGGACTGTCTCCTATTCTCTTTGCCGGAGGTACCGTCAGCGATGGCGGTGAGATTTCGGGAGGAGATGACCATGGCGAGCAGCTATGCAGCCACCTATGCACAATGGAAGGGCGACCCCTCGGGCTTCTGGTCGGAGGCGGCGGCCGGCATCGACTGGTCCGTCGCGCCCTCGGTGGCGTTCGATGGGACCCGCGGCGTCTACGGCCACTGGTTCCCCGACGGAGAGACGAACGCCTGCTACAACTGCGTCGACCGGCATGTCGAAGCCGGGCGCGGAGAGCAGGCGGCGCTGATCTACGACAGCCCGGTTACCGGTCAGGTCGCATCGTTCACCTATCGGGACGTCCTGGCGGAGGTTCAGGCGATTGCGGCGGTACTGATGAAGCTCGGGGTTTCCCGCGGCGACCGCGTCATCCTCTACATGCCGATGGTGCCGGAGGCGGTGTTCAGCATGCTGGCCTGCGCGCGGATCGGCGCCGTTCATTCGGTC
Organism: Mycoplana azooxidifex; assembly: GCF_014196765.1. Classification (GTDB taxonomy): domain Bacteria; phylum Pseudomonadota; class Alphaproteobacteria; order Rhizobiales; family Rhizobiaceae; genus Mycoplana; species Mycoplana azooxidifex. The sequence continues at coordinate 487,735 of NZ_JACIEE010000004.1, read as the reverse complement.
GTCTTCGGCGGCTTTGCGGCAAACGAGCTTGCAACACGGATCGACGACTGCAGGGCCAAGGTGGTGATCTCCGCCAGCTGCGGCATCGAGCCCGGACGCGTGGTCGCTTACAAGCCGCTGCTCGACGCGGCGATCGAGATCGCCAGCAACAAGCCGGACCATTGTCTCATCCTGCAGCGGCCGGAACTGGCGGCTTCGACGGTCTCGGGACGCGATGTCGATTTCACGTCGGAGGTCGGCGCAGCCAAGGCGGAGGGCACAGTGGTTCCATGCGTTTCGCTGCACGCCACCGATCCGCTCTACATCCTCTACACGTCCGGTACGACCGGCCAGCCGAAGGGCGTGCTGCGCGACAACGGCGGCTACCTGGTCGCGCTGGCGTGGAGCATGAAGCACTTCTACGGGGTCGAGCCCGGCGAGGTGTTCTGGGCTGCATCCGACATCGGCTGGGTGGTGGGGCATTCCTACATCGTCTACGGCCCGCTCCTGATCGGCGGGACGACAGTGCTCTACGAGGGCAAGCCGGTCGGGACCCCCGATGCCGGCGCCTATTGGCGGGTGATCCAGGAGCATGGGGTCCGGGCGTTGTTCACGGCGCCGACAGCCTTTCGCGCCATACGCAAGGAGGATCCCGAGGGTCGGCTCATCGCGGACTACGACCTGTCGTCGCTGCGTGCGCTGTTTCTCGCGGGCGAGCGGGCCGATCCCGATACGCTTCAATGGGCGGAACGGGTGTTGCAGGTTCCGGTGATCGATCACTGGTGGCAGACGGAGACGGGCTGGCCGATGGCAGGCAACCCCATGGGGCTCGGGCTGCTGCCGGTGAAGCACGGGTCGCCCACGGTCCCGCTCCCCGGCTACGAGATTGAGGTGCTGGACGATGCCGGCCATCCGGTGGCGCCGGGCACGCTCGGCAACATCGTCGTCAGGCTGCCGCTTCCGCCCGGATGCCTGCCCACCTTCTGGAATGCCGACGAGCGCTTCCATGCGGCGTGCCTGGCCGAGTTTCCCGGATACTACAAGACATCCGACGCCGGCTATATCGACGAGGACGGCTATGTCTTCATCATGTCGCGGACCGACGACATCATCAACGTCGCGGGTCACCGCCTGTCCACCGGCGCGATAGAGGAGGTCTGTGCCTGCCATCCGGACGTGGCGGAATGCGCGGTAATCGGGGTCGCCGATCCGGTCAAGGGGCAGGTGCCGGCAGGCTTCCTCGTCCTGAACAGCGGTGTTTCACGTGAATCATCGACGATCGAGCAGGAGGTCGTGGCGCTGGTGCGCGAGCGCATAGGCCCCGTGGCCGCCTTCAAGATGGCGATCTGCGTGAAGCGCCTGCCGAAGACGCGGTCCGGCAAGATCCTGCGGGGCACGATGCAGAAGATTGCCGACCGCGAGCCATGGAAGATGCCGGCGACGATCGACGATCCAGCGATCCTCGACGAGATAGCCGCGGTACTGGCGGCGCGGCACATCGGGGCGTGAGCGGAGATGGATGCCATCTGCGGGCATAAAAAAACCGGCCGTCGATGACGGCCGGTTTCTACATATGCGGATTGCTTCGCTCAGAAGCGGTTGTCGTCTTCTTCGTCCTCGTTGTCGGACGACTTGAGGGACTTGAGCTTGGCAAAGACGGCGTCGGCGTCGATCTCCTTCTCCTCCTCGCGGTCGCTGCCGCCATAGGGGAGCTTCTCCGTCTCGCGGGCGGATTCGAGCGTGGCGCCTAGTTCTGCGGCGGTCGGCAGGGGGCGACCCTTTGATGCACGTTCGACCTCGAGGTCGAGGTCGATCTGCGAGCAGAGGCCAAGGGTGACCGGGTCCATCGGCGCCAGGTTGGCCGAGTTCCAGTGGGTCCGATCGCGGATCTGCTCGATGGTCGACTTGGTGGTGCCGACGAGGCGCGAAATCTGCGCGTCCTTCAGTTCCGGATGGTTGCGCACCAGCCAGAGGATGGCATTCGGGCGATCCTGGCGCTTGGACACCGGCGTGTAGCGCGGCCCCTTGCGCTTGGATTCGGGCACGCGAACCTTCGGTTCGGAGAGCTTCAGCTTGTGATTCGGGTTCGCCTCGGCGCGGGCGATTTCCTCGCGGGACAATTGGCCCGTCGCGATCGGATCGAGCCCCTTGATGCCCTGCGCGGACTCGCCATCGGCAATCGCCTTCACTTCGAGCGGGTGCAGTTTGCAGAACTGGGCGATCTGGTCAAACGACAGCGCCGTGTTGTCAACCAGCCATACCGCGGTAGCCTTGGGCATGAGCAGTTGTTGAGCCATGGATACAATCCTTCTGTCCGTCCGCGCCGGTGTCGCGGGCCGTGGGGGTAAACCACTGATTTCCGGGAATTCGGCCCCTCTATAACGCCACTGTCGCAGAAATGCAATTCTTCAAGAGACAAATGACCTTTGTCTAATTGCCGGAAGTCTTTGACCTGATATGAATGGCTGATGATCGTTCGGGCCGGAGGAGCAAGGCCCGCCATGCGCATGAGGAGGAATGCATGTCTGCCAAGACCTATCCGGTGCTGAAGTCCGCCAAGAGCCGCGCGCTGATCGACAACGACACCTATCAGAAATGGTATCGCGAGAGCGTCGAGAATCCGGAGCGTTTCTGGGACAAGCACGGCATGCGGATCGACTGGTTCAAGCCGTATACGAAGGTCAAGAACACCTCGTTTACCGGCAAAGTCTCGATCAAGTGGTACGAGGACGGGATCACCAACGTCTCCTACAACTGCATCGACCGTCATCTTAAGACCCATGGCGACCAGGTGGCGATCATCTGGGAGGGCGACAATCCCTATATCGACAAGAAGATCACCTACAACGAGCTGCACGAACACGTCTGCCGGCTTGCGAACGTGATGAAGAAGCACGGCGTCAAGAAGGGCGACCGGGTGACCATCTACATGCCGATGATCCCGGAGGCGACCTATGCGATGCTCGCCTGCGCCCGCATCGGGGCGATCCATTCCGTCGTCTTCGGCGGCTTCTCGCCGGATGCGCTGGCGGGCCGCATCGTCGATTGCGAATCGACCTTCGTCATCACCTGCGACGAGGGCGTGCGCGGCGGCAAGCCGATCCCGCTGAAGGAAAACACCGATACGGCGATCGACATCGCCGCCAAGCAGCACGTGATCGTCAACAAGGTCCTCGTCGTGCGCCGCACCGGCGGCAAGACCGGTTGGGCGCCCGGTCGCGACCTCTGGTATCACCAGGAGGCCGCCAGCGTCCCGCGCGACTGCCCGCCCGCCAGGATGAAGGCGGAAGATCCCCTCTTCATCCTCTATACGTCGGGATCGACGGGCAAGCCGAAGGGCGTGCTGCACACGACCGGCGGCTACCTCGTCTATGCCTCGATGACGCACAAGTACGTCTTCGACTATCACGAGGGTGACATCTACTGGTGCACGGCCGATGTCGGCTGGGTCACCGGGCATTCCTACATCGTCTACGGCCCGCTTGCGAACCGGGCGACCACGCTGATGTTCGAAGGCGTTCCCAACTTTCCCGATGCCGGCCGGTTCTGGGAGGTGATCGACAAGCACAAGGTCAACATCTTCTACACGGCGCCGACGGCGATCCGCGCGCTGATGGGCGCCGGTGATGCCTTCGTCAAGCGTTCCTCGCGCTCCTCGCTGCGCCTGCTCGGTTCGGTCGGCGAGCCGATCAATCCGGAAGCCTGGGAGTGGTACTACCATGTCGTCGGCGACGGCCGCTGCCCGGTCGTCGATACCTGGTGGCAGACGGAAACCGGCGGCATCCTGATCACGCCCCTGCCCGGCGCGACCGACCTGAAGCCCGGATCGGCGACGCGGCCGTTCTTCGGCATCAGGCCGGAACTCGTCGATGGCGAGGGAAAGGTTCTGGAGGGTGCGGCCGACGGCAATCTGTGCATCACCGATAGCTGGCCGGGGCAGATGCGCACGGTCTACGGCGACCACCATCGCTTCGTGCAGACCTACTTCTCCACCTACAAGGGCAAGTACTTCACCGGCGACGGCTGCCGCCGCGACGAGGACGGCTATTACTGGATCACCGGCCGCGTCGATGACGTGCTGAACGTCTCCGGCCACCGTCTCGGCACTGCCGAGGTGGAATCGGCGCTGGTCTCGCACCATCTCGTCTCGGAAGCGGCCGTCGTCGGTTATCCGCACCATCTGAAGGGCCAGGGCATTTATTGCTATGTGTCGCTGATGGCCGGCCAGGAGGAGACGGACACGCTGCGGCAGGACCTGATCAAGCACGTGCGCAAGGAGATCGGGCCGATCGCGACGCCGGACAAGATCCAGTTCGCGTCCGGCCTGCCGAAGACCCGCTCCGGCAAGATCATGCGCCGTATCCTGCGCAAGATCGCCGAGGACGACTTCGGATCGCTGGGCGACACCTCGACCCTGGCCGATCCCGCCGTGGTGGACGACCTGATTGCCAACCGGCAGAACAAGGCTGCCGGCTAACCGGCATCGGTTTCGACATGGCGCGGCTGCAAAATCGCGGCCGCGCTTCTACTCCGCACCACCTGTTAGCCACCCGCATGGCAGGCTGCAGCCGGCTTCCGGCCGCCGTCGTAAGGCAGCGCCAGACCCGCCGCGATCATCTCCTGAGCCGGATTCGACCCATCCTCGAGAAACACGTCCGCGACGACCCGGCCAAAATACTTGTCGCCGGAGACGTTCGTCAGGAAGACCGTGCCGCTTGCGGGGAGCAGTTGTGCCAGATGAGCCTTGGCCTCCCTGGCCGCCATACGAATGGCGGCACATCTGGCCCTGATCTCGGGCGCATCGATCCCGCGGATACGAATCAGGACTTCCACCGTCTGTTGCGGCCATGGTCGGGCATTGACCAGGATCGTATCGCCGTCAACGATGCGCAGGATTTCGGCGGCAACAGGTCCTGCAATGCCATACCTGTCCGCTGCGGATGCCTCCGGCGTAGGGCCGAGCACGAATTGGCTGACGATGGCTATGACCAGGTGGCGGAATCGTTCCATGAAAGGAATATATTCCGCAATCTGGCGCCAATCAATAGGAAATAGTACCTAGAAATCGATGGCGCGGCCGTTGATCTCCCAATCACCGAAGCGGGCCGGGTCGAGGCCGCCGCGTCCGCCGATCTCCGGTGGCAAGGGCGCCTCTTTCTCCGCCGCGCGCCGTTCCTCCGCTTCCTTCAAAGCACGGAGCGCCGCTGGAGGAAGAACGCGGCCACCGTCGTTTACGTTGTCGTTATCGCCCTGCATCACATCGTCCTGATCGTCGGGATATTGAAAAAGGTCCAACCTTCACCATCATATAGGAACATTCTCATTGGCGGCAAAGCCTTGATTCACGTGAAACATTGCTGCGCCGCATCTCATCGGGGAGACACCTCATGAACCTCGTCCGCACGGCAATGCTGCTGGCCTTCCTGACGGCCCTGTTCATGGCTGTCGGCTTTCTCATCGGCGGCAAGGGCGGCATGATGATCGCGCTCGTCGTCGCCGCTGCCACGAACCTCTTTTCCTACTGGAATGCCGACAAATTGGTGCTGTCGATGTACGGCGCCAAGGAAGTCGACGAACGCAGCGCGCCGGAATACCACGGCATCGTTCGCGATCTGGCCGCTCGCGCCGGGCTGCCGATGCCGCGGGTCTACGTTATCGACAGCGAACAGCCGAACGCGTTCGCCACCGGCCGCAATCCGCAGAACGCAGCGGTCGCTGCCTCGACTGGCCTCTTGCACGCGCTTTCCTACGAGGAGGTCGCCGGCGTGATGGCGCACGAGCTCGCACACGTCCAGAACCGCGATACGCTGACCATGACCATCACTGCGACGATCGCCGGCGCGATCTCGATGCTGGGGAACTTCGCCCTGTTCTTCGGCGGCAACCGCGAGAACAACAACAATCCGCTCGGCTTCATCGGGATCCTGATCGCGATGATCGTCGCACCGTTTGCGGCGATGCTGGTCCAGATGGCGATCAGCCGCACCCGCGAATATTCCGCGGATCGGCGCGGCGCTGAGATCTGCGGCAACCCGCTGTGGCTGTCCTCTGCCCTCAGGAAGATCGCCGTGGCGGCCGGCCGCATTCCGAACGAGGAGGCCGAGCACAACCCGGCCACCGCCCATATGTTCATCATCAATCCGCTCTCGGGCGCCCGCATGGACAATCTGTTTTCGACCCATCCCGATACGGGCAACCGGATTGCGGCGCTGGAGGCTATGGCCGACGATATGCGCCAGGCCGTGCAGCCCCAGCCCTCGACGCGCCCGGCCGAGGCTGCTAAGGCGGGGCGAAAATCGCGTTCCGTTCCACCGACTGGCTGGGGACGCGGTGGTTCCGAGCCACCAAAGGGTCCCTGGTCTTGACATCCGACGGAAACGATTCACATCCGAAACAAAAATCCCGACCGCGGCCGGCGCCGCGCAAGGGCAACCCACGGGAAGCACCCGAGAAGACCGGCATCGCCCCCCGGCAGGTGGCCGCCCGGCTGCTTGCGGCCGTCATCGATCGGCGCATATCGCTGGACGGCATGCTGGATGCCGAAAACGGCAACACGGGATACCGCGCCCTCAGCGAGGCCGACCGCGCGTTGGTGCGCGCCGTCCTCAATACGTCGCTGCGCCATCTGCCGCGGATCCAGGCGATCATTGATTCGCTGGTGGAGTCACCGCTGCCGGAGGGCGCCCGCTCGCTCTATCATATTCTCGTGGTTGCTGCGGCGCAGATCCTCTATCTGGACGTGCCGGACCACTCGGCCGTCGACCTGGCCGTGGAGCAGGCGCGATCGGATCCGCGCAGCCGCCGGTTCTCCGGCCTGGTGAATGCTGTTCTGCGCCGCCTTGCCCGCGAGAAGGTGCCGCACCTGACGGCGACGCACACCGTTCCCGTCACGCCGCCGTGGTTCTTCGATCGGCTCTCCGAGGTCTATGGGGCCGAGCGGGCTGCGCGCATTTCCGATTCCCAGCTCGAGCCGGTGGCGATCGACCTGACCGTCAAGAGCGATCCGCAAGGCTGGGTAAGCCGGCTCGGGGGGCGCCTCCTGCCGACCGGCTCGGTGCGTCTGCCGGCTTTTGCCGGTCGCGTCCCGGACCTGGAAGGCTTCGCCGCCGGAGCGTGGTGGGTGCAGGATGCGGCCGCCTCGATCCCGGCCCGGCTTTTTCCCGACCTCGCCGGATGCCGGATCGCGGACCTCTGCGCCGCCCCCGGAGGCAAGACCGCCCAGTTGGCGCACGCCGGCGCCGTCGTGACTGCGCTGGACCAGTCGGCCAACAGGCTGAAACGGCTGGAAGGCAATCTCGCCCGGTTGGGGCTGGCTGCGGAGACGATCGCGACCAACCTGCTCGAATTCAAGCCCGAGGAGCCGTTCGACGCCGTGCTGCTCGATGCGCCCTGCTCGTCGACGGGAACGATCCGGCGCCATCCGGACGTCCTGTGGACAAAGGGACCGGCCGATATCGAGAAACTGGCCCGGCTGCAGGAACGCTTGCTGCTGCATGCGATGAGCCTGGTAAGGTCCGGTGGCCATCTGGTCTTTTCGAACTGCTCGCTCGACCCGATCGAGGGCGAGGAGATGATAGCGCGCGTGCTGGCCGGTGCGTCGGGCTGGTCACGCGTGCCGCTGGACCCTGCAGACTGGCCCGGACTGGAAGAGGCCATATCGCCCAAGGGCGAGTTTCGTACCACGCCCGACATGCTGAAAGGCGAAGAGGGCTTCCCGGGCGGACTGGACGGCTTCTATGCGGTCCTGCTCCAGAGGCATTGATTGCGGAGCGCTGCGCCGGGCATCGGCGCCTCCATCAACAATCGTTTTCTAATGTGCGAATTGACGCATGGAATCCCTGCGCCTAGTTATGGGCGGGGGAAGAGTTAATTGGCGATGCGGCTTTCAGACCGGCAACGACTGGCATATCTCTATGGACACGAGACGTGGAGGCGCTTTTCCCGGCGGCTTGCCGTCGGACGCGTGTCCGCACTGCGCTTTGCCGGCCGCACGCCAGAACGGCTCGTGGTGGCGCCGACCGATCTCAGGCCCGCCGATGCCTTTACCGCCGAAGAGATCATCGGCGGAAGGTTTCCTCTCGCCGGACGCCTGCTCGATTGCGAAGGCGAATCACCCTTCGCGCTGGAACTGCCGTCCGAGGAATTCGCCAACCGGCTGCATTGCTTCGCCTGGCTCCGCCACATGCGGGTGGCGGAAAAGGATGCGGGCTCGTTCGTGGTCCGGCGCATCATCGACGACTGGATCGCGGTCCATGGCCGGACTATCGCCGGCGTGGCCTGGCGGCCGGAGGTCATCGCGCAGCGCATCGTCGCCTGGCTCTCGCACTCTCCGGTCGTGCTTCGCGATGCGGATTATGCCTTCTACCGCCGGTTTCTGAAGAGCCTCGCCTTCCAGGTCCGCTACCTCCGCCATATCGCCGATGCGACCGCCGACGGCGAGCCGCGGCTCAAGGTCAGGATTGCGCTCGCCATGGCGTCCATCGCGATGCCGAGTTCGCCAACGAAGATCCGCCGCGCCGCGCGCGGGCTCGACCGCGAGCTCGACCGGCAGATCCTCGCCGACGGCGGCCATGTGTCGCGCAACCCACGCGTCGGGCTGGATCTCCTGTTCGACCTCCTGCCGCTGCGCCAGACCTACGTCAACCTCGGCCACGACGTGCCGCCGCAGCTCATTCCCTGCATCGACCGCATCTATCCGGCCTTGCGCTTCTTCCGCCACCAGGGCGGAGAGCTGGCGCTGTTCAACGGCGCCACCTACACGCTCGCCAACGAGCTTCTTTCCGTGCTCCGCTACGACGAAACCTCCGGCGCGCCGTTTCGGGGCCTGCCACAGACAGGCTACGAGCGGCTGGAGGCCGGCGAGACGACGATCATCGTCGATACCGGCAAACCCCATTCCGTCGCATTGTCGACGACGGCGACGGCCGGTTGCCTGTCGCTCGAGATGTCGTCGGGCAGGCATCGCTACTTCGTGAATTCGGGGCGCCCGCGTTTTGCCGGTGAAGCCATCCGCCAGCTCTCGCGGGCGACCGCGGCCCAGTCGGTCGCAACCCTGAACGATACCTCGTCGGCGCGCATTTCCGGTTCGGGTTTCCTGGGGCCGGTGATTTTCGGCGGCGTTTCCAGGGTCGACGTCACCCGCCACGACAAGGCGGACGGAGCCGACGGCCTGGTGGCCAGCCACGACGGCTACGTGGCCAACTTCGGCCTCGTCTACGAGCGGGACCTCTATCTCGGCCGCAACGGCGTCGATATTCGCGGCCGCGAGCGCTTCGCCAAGCCGGACGGCACCGCGCCCGACGGCGGCGCCAATGTCGCCGTGGTCAGGTTCCACATCCACCCGGCCATCCGGATCGTCGCGGTCGACCAGAACGAGGTGCGCCTGGTGGCCCAGGACGGCGAGACGTGGGCGTTCGCCTGCCGCGATGTCCCTGTCGCCGAGGAGGAGGACGTGTTCTTCGCGGATCCCTCCGGCGTGCGTCCGGCGCGCCAACTGACACTGACCATGCCGCTCGGCAGCATTCCCGAGGTGCAGTGGCACATGCGGCGCGAGCGCCGCTGAGGGCGGCAAAAGGACACATTTGTCGGTTTCCTCGTGTCTGCTCGTGTGTTAACGGGGCGCATGTTTCCGCCGGCGGCTCGCTCGGACGTCGGCCCCCACTCCCGGAGATAACCCCCATGGCCGTCGCTTCAAAGAAAATCCCTGCTCCCGATCGCGTCGCGGTAAAGACCGCGCTGCTTTCCGTTTCCGACAAGTCGGGGATCGTCGAACTGGCGAAGGCGCTGTCGAAGAAGGGGATCCGCCTTCTTTCCACCGGCGGCACGCACAAGGCGCTAAGCGACGCGGGCCTCGCGGTCACGGACGTGTCGGATGTCACCGGCTTCCCCGAAATCATGGACGGCCGCGTCAAGACGCTCCATCCGAATGTCCATGGTGGCCTGTTGGCGATCCGCGACGATGCCGAGCATGTCGAGGCGATGAAGGTGCACGGGATCGGCGCCATCGACCTGGCCGTGATCAATCTCTATCCGTTCGAAGAGGTTCGCGCGAAGGGCGGCGACTACCCGACGACGGTGGAGAACATCGACATCGGCGGTCCGGCGATGATCCGCGCCTCGGCCAAGAACCACGCCTATGTGACGATCGTCACCGATCCATCCGACTATGCGGGGCTGCTCGAAGAGCTGGCCGACGGCGCGACGTCCTACGCCTTCCGTCAGCGGCTTGCCGCGAAGGCCTATGCCCGCACGGCGGCCTACGACACGGCGATCTCGAACTGGTTTGCGCAGGCGCTGGACATCGCAACGCCGGCCTACAGGACGATCGGCGGCGTGCTGAAGGAGGAGATGCGCTACGGCGAGAATCCGCACCAGAAGGCCGCGTTCTACGTCACCGGGGAAAACCGCCCCGGTGTCGCCACGGCCACGCTCCTGCAGGGCAAGCAGCTCTCCTACAACAACATCAACGACACGGATGCCGCCTTCGAGCTCGTCGCCGAGTTCCTTCCGGAGAAGGGGCCGGCTTGCGCCATCATCAAGCATGCCAACCCCTGCGGCGTCGCGACGGGCCCCAGCCTGAAGGAAGCCTACAAGCGCGCGCTCGCTTGCGATCCGGTCTCCGCGTTCGGCGGCATCATCGCCCTGAACAGCCGGCTGGACGGCGAGACGGCCGAGGAGATCGTCAAGCTGTTCACCGAGGTGATCATCGCGCCGGATGCCGACGAAGCCGCTCGCGCCGTCATCGCGACCAAGCCGAACCTGCGACTGCTCGTCACCGGCGCCCTGCCCGATCCGCGCACGCCCGGCATCGCCGCAAAGACCGTCTCCGGCGGCCTGCTCGTGCAGAGTCGCGACAACGGCATGGTCGAGGATCTCGAGCTGAAGGTCGTGACCCGGCGCGCGCCGACGGCACAGGAGCTCGAGGACATGAAGTTCGCCTTCAAGATCGCCAAGCACGTCAAGTCCAATGCGGTCGTCTATGCGAAGGACGGCCAGACGGCGGGTATCGGCGCCGGTCAGATGAGCCGTGTCGATTCGGCCCGGATCGCGGCCCTGAAGGCCGAGGACGCGGCCAAGGCAATGGGGCTTGCCGAGCCGCTGACGCGCGGTTCGGCAGTGGCCTCCGAAGCCTTCCTGCCCTTTGCGGATGGTTTGCTTTCGGCGATCGCGGCCGGGGCCACCGCCGTCATCCAGCCGGGCGGGTCGATGCGGGATGCCGAGGTGATCGCGGCAGCGGACGAAGCCGGAGTCGCGATGGTCTTTACCGGGATGCGGCACTTCCGCCACTGAACCGGACCGGGAAGCCGTAAACAGCCTCGATGACGCGGGTCAGGGACGCCGCGCGGCGTTATGCACGGCCGATCCGGCTCGCATCCACCGCACGCTGGGTACCGTAGTCGCGCAGGTAGGAGAGCTGGCCGCGACGTTGCTGCGACAGGTGCCTCAGTTCGTTCTCCGAAATCTGAAAGGCGCCATCGGCGAAGGTGCCGGTATCGGACGCCTCGTGGCGATCGTTGCGCAGAACGTTCAGCAGGGTTGCAAGCATTGTCTGTCCTCCAGGTCGGCGCGTAAACGGCGGGTCGGCCGCGTCTGTTCCCTGAGTACCCGGAAAGTCACAACGGAACGTTAACTATGATTCCGCGGCCGAGCGCTTGCGGCTTTTGCGCAAGCGAAATCAGCGATGCACGAAGTGAATGCCGTCAAATTGCATTCATTCTGACCGCGGACTAGTACAGGACGAGAGACGGCTGCCGCGCCCCCGCCGACGCCGCAATTGTGCGTGACAGGCGCATTTCGCAACAATATACAGTCAATCCAAAATCGAGCCGGATGCGGAAAGACATGAAGACCTGGAACCCGGACCTCAGCCGCAGCGGCGGTCCCCGCTACATGGCGATCGCCGACGTCATCGAGATGGACCTGCGCAGTGGCCATCTGGTCGTCGGCGACCGTCTGCCGCCGCAGCGTGAGCTCGCAAAGCGGCTCGGTATCGATTTCACCACCGTGGCGCGCGGCTATCTCGAGGCGCAGAAGCGTGGCCTCGTCGGGTCGCATGTCGGGCGCGGGACGTTCGTGACCGGCGGCGCCGACAAGGAGCGCCGCGGCTTCGTTTCCGATGCGGCCCCGGATCCGCGCCGCGCCTCCGTCGTCGACTTCTCGATGAACATGCCGCCGGAACCGGACGATCCGGACCTCCTCGCCCGCATGCGCGAGGGCCTCTCGGCGGTCGCCACCAACCTCGTGTCGCTGCTGCGCTACCAGGGGTTCGGCGGCGCCGGGATGGACAAGGACGCGGCCGCCGCCTGGCTCAGCCGCCGCGGGCTCGTTCCCTCGCAGGAGCGAATCTTCGTCACGCCCGGCGCGCATCCCGCCCTGCTGGCGATCTTCGGCATGCTGGCGAAGCCCGGCGAGACCGTGCTTTCGGAAAACATCACCTATCCCGGGATGCGCTCGATCGCAGCACAGCTGCGGCTGACGCTCGCCGGATTGCCCATGGACGAGGAAGGCATCATACCCGCGGCATTCGCGCAAGCTTGCGAGGCGAGGAAGCCGAAGGCGCTCTATCTCAATCCGACCCTGCAGAACCCGCTCACCCTGACGATCCCGGAGCGGCGGCGGGAGGAGATCTGCGCCGTGGCGCGGCGCTATCACGTGCCGATTGTCGAGGATGACGCCTACGGCTTCATCCCGCTCCACGGCCCACCACCGCTGGCGGCCACGGCGCCGGACCTGACCTGGCACATCGGCGGGCTTGCGAAATGCATCGGCGCCGGATTGCGGCTCGCCTATGTCGTGGCACCGGATACCAAGGCGGCATGGCCGTTTGCGAGCGCCATGCGGGCGAACAACGTCATGGCGTCGCCCCTGACGGTGGCGCTTGCGACCCGCTGGATCGACGACGGCACGGCCGACAGCATCCTGCGCTTCATTCGCGAGGAGGCCGCCGCCCGCCAGGCGCTCGTCGCGGACATCCTGCCTGGCGGCAGCTATCGCAGCGATCCCATCAGCTTCAACATCTGGCTGCCTCTGACCGGGGGCTGGACGCGATCGACGTTTGGCAGCCACATGCGCTCGGCCGGGATCGGCGTTGTGGCCAGTGATGCCTTCACCGTCGACGGGCCGGCGCCCGAAGCGGTCCGCGTCTGCATCGGCGGCCCCATTCGTCGGGCGGCCCTCAAGGGCGCTCTGGAGTTCATGGGGCATGCCCTCGAGAGTTCGCCGGAGATGGCGGGCTCCTTCTTCTGATTGTGCATCGGCACCCGACCTCCGGGAACGGCCACTGTGCCCCGGGGAACACCGCGTGGCAGGCGGGCGGGGCATAAGTCGGTTGCGAGCCACGGTTCGCACCGACGCCGCCGCAATTGCGGCGCTGGCTATGCAACAGAGAACCGGAGACCCAGCATGAACACGTTCTCGCGCGCAGCGGCATCCCCCGCCGGACACGGAACGCCGGCGATGGCGTTCGGCAGGCATGTCATCCGCATGATGGCCGCCAACACCGGCGGGACATTCGGAATGTTCGAGGCCTTCGTCGCCCCCGGCGAAGGGCCGCCGCTTCACGTCCACGAGCGCGAGGACGAGTTCTTCCGGGTGTTGAAAGGCCACTTCGGCTTCTGGTGCGCTGGCGACTATCTCGAACTGACAGCGGGCGGATGCATCGCCCTTCCCCGCGGCATTCCCCACCGGTTCGAGAACATCGGCAGCGAGGAAGGCGCGTTGATGGTGGTCGTCACGCCGGGCGGCTTTGAGTCCTTCTTCCCGATGATCGAACTCTGCAAACCGGAAACGCCTGAACAGGTCGCTGCCGTGGCAGGCGAGTTCGGCCTCACCATCGTTGCCGGCGAGGGCCGCCAGGCTGCCTGAGCCGAACGACGCAAGCACGGGCAAACGGGAGCCGCCCGGCCCCTCCAAAGATTCCGGGCGCGTCCACGGCATGGCCTACCGCAAGCTCGACCGAATGCGCTCACATTGGCGAACGCTTGACGGACACCCTATCAGAAGGTAGGGTGTGGAATGAGCAACCTGTCCACCACCTCAGACGATATCCTGGCCTGCGCGCGTTCCCTGATCGTCGCTGGCGGCTACAACGGCTTCAGCTATGCCGACATTGCCGATGTGGTCGGGATCCGCAAGGCGAGCATCCATCACCATTTCCCCAGCAAGGTCGATCTGGTTCGAACGCTGGTTGCGCGGCATCGGCAGAATGCCGAAGCAGGATTGGCGAACCTCGAACGTCAGGTATCCGATCCGCTCGAACAGCTCCGCTCCTACACCGGGTATTGGCAGGCCTGCATCGCGGATGCGAGCGCGCCGTTTTGTGTCTGCGCGCTGCTGGCAAGCCAACTCCCCGTTCTGCCCGAGGAAGTTGGCCTTGAGGTCCGGGCGCATTTCCGCTCCCTGTCTGCGTGGCTGACTTCCGTGCTGGAGCGCGGTTCGCGCCACGGCCAACTCCAACTGGCGAGCACCCCGCGTGCCGAGGCGGAAGTGTTCATGGCGACGGTTCACGGCGCGATGCTTTCGGCGCGCGCCTATGGCGATCCGAAGATGTTCGGCGTCGTGACAGGCCCGCTTTTGGAGCGGCTCGCTTCGCACGGTCATGATCGAGACGAGAGGAGGCCAATATGAACCCCCTTGGCTCAACCGATCTGGAGAGCAGGCTCCGCACGATCGAAGACAAGCTTGCGATCTACGACCTGATCGCATCGCACCCGCCAAGTGCTGATACAGGGCATGCCGGTTACACATCGTCGGTCTACAGTGAGGACGGCGTCTTCGATCGTGGTCCGACACTGGACGGCGCCGAGGGCGCGAAGGCGATTGCCGCGTTCATACAGAGAGCGGAGCATGACGAGGCCATTCGCAGCGGGCTCGCTCATTTTGCCGGCCTGCCCCTTGTCGATCTGCGGGGCGATACCGCGGTTGTGACCTCCTACCTTATGATCGTTCATCTGGATCATGACGGCCCGCCGCGCAACCTGCCAAATCACGGCGCATCGACGGGATACCGAATACACCGGGTCGTGGTGAACCGCTGGGAACTCGAACGGCGTGATGGCCGCTGGATGATCGCGAAACGGACCCTCCTGCCCGTCGATGGATCGGACCTGCAGCAGGAATTGCTGCGTACGGGATTGAACGAGTTGTACTTTTCATAGCCGGAAAGGTCGAAATCTGGTTGTGGCCGGGCCCGTGGAGTCGGCGAAATTTGCCTTCCTGGCCTACCTACTAGTTGAGAGAATTTTCGATGACGACGGACCAGATGAATTTTTACCATGCCGGCCAGGAGCCGTTGAACGAGCCATGCGTGCGCCGTCGGTGATGATCGTGAACGGCCATCAGAGATACTGTCCGCCGCGAGTGCCGGCGCGCGCCGAGATCGACAGAACAGAACGACCCACCCTCGTCCTCGAGGACCGCAAAGGAGACGATATGTTTGGAATTTCACCACTCGGCTGGGTGCATACGCTCGGCAGCCTGCCTGCCATACCGCTGGCAGTCTACATGCTTGCACGCCACGGGCGGATCGTGCCTCGCTCGGGGCCCGGCGTCGCCTACTTCGTCTCGATGCTGATCGGGGCGGCGACGGTGTTCCTCGTCGCGCATCAGTCGGTGAGCTACGGCATCGGCGCTGCGACGATCGTGCTGCTGGTCGCCGGTTATGGTGTCTGGCGACTTTCTTGGCTGGGACGTCCTCGGAGATACATCGAGACAGTCTGTCTGAGCCTCACCGTATTTCTGCTGATGGTGCCGACCGTCAGCGAGACCCTGCGTCGTGTTCCGGACGGTCATCCCTTCGTCACCGACCTGAGCTCGCCCCTCCTTCTCGGGTCCCAGGCCAGCCTTCTCGTCATTCTCGTCATCGGCCTGACGGCGCAGGTCCTGTATCTCCGCAGGCAGGGGAGGACTGCGGCGCACCATTGACGCGATAACCAATCGCAGGCGCACGCGGTCTATGTCAGACCTACCCCTGGCCCTGCCTGGCCAGGGGTAGGTCGAGGTTTGGAGCCGATCTCGGGCGGGACTGGTCAACGGAAGAGAAAGCGACTTCCGGCAAGCATTGTAAATTTCCGTCGAACAGATGAGAGTTGGGCAGCCGGACTTCTCGGCATCAACAGCAACTCGAGGCGCTCATGTTTCCACTTTCGCACATGATGAAGTCGTTCATACGCAAGGGGTGCCTGACTGTCATCGATGCTGACGGAAAACGCCATGTTTTCAAGGGGGCGCCCGGCCCGCAGGTGACGATGAGACTGACCGACAAAAGGCTCTACCGGACGTTGGTCTTCAATGCCGAGCTTGCGGCCGGGGAAGCCTACATGGATGGAACGATGCGGTTCGAGGAGGGCTCGACGCTGCGGGATTTCCTGACGCTCTTCTCGATCAACCGGCTTTCGCTCGGTTCCTATCCGATCCAGAAGGTACTGCGCGCCATCAAGATGCGCTTCCGCAAGCGCCAGCAGTCGAACCGCAAGGGGCAGGCGCAGCAGAACGTCGCTCACCACTACGATCTCGGCAACGATTTCTACAGGCTGTTTCTCGACGAGAACATGCTGTATTCCTGCGCCTATTTCCGGGAGCAGGGCGAAACTCTCGAGCAGGCCCAGCGCAACAAACTCCGGCTTCTCGCCAGCAAGCTCGGACTGAAACCCGGAATGAAGGTGCTCGATATCGGTTGCGGCTGGGGCGATCTCGCGCTCTATCTCGCGACACTGGAGGATGTGGACGTTCTCGGCGTGACGCTTTCCAAGGAACAGCAGGCGCTGGCCACACAGAGGGCCGAGAAAGCCGGGCTTGCCGATCGCGTCCGTTTCGAGCTGAAGGATTATCGGGACGTCGAGGGGTCATTCGACCGCATCGTTTCCGTCGGCATGTTCGAGCATGTCGGCGTCCATCACTATGACGAATTCTTCAAGAAGCTGAACGCCTTGATGCCGGATGACGGCCTGGCGCTCTTGCATTCGATCGGGCACATGAGCCCGCCGGGCATGGCGAGCGCATGGCTGCGGAAGTATATTTTTCCCGGAGCCTACTCGCCGGCGCTTTCCGAAGTGTTCGAGGTTGTCGAGCGAAACAGCCTCTGGGTCACGGATCTGGAGTTTCTGCGCGTTCACTACGCAACGACGCTCGCCCATTGGGCAGACCGCTTCGAGACCAACCGCGACAAGGTGATCGCGCTCTACGACGAGCGCTTCGCACGCATGTGGGAATTCTACCTGATCAGCGCGGAGATGATGTTTAGTACCGGCAGCCAGCTCGTCTTCCATATGCAGCTGTCGCGCTCCCGCGACGCCGCGCCGATCGTGCGCGACTACATCACCGACAAGCAGCGCGACTACATCGAACGCGAGAAGACGCTCAGTCTGTCCGTGTGAACCGATACTTTGGGCTTTGCCCAGCGCTCCGGCGTCGGTGGCGGTTCGCGCATAGCCGAGATGTTACCGTTTGGTTGCCATCCACAATACATGGCGGGCGCCACCGCGTTTCCCATTGGCGCGCACGTTCACCTCGTCGGTGGCAAAGCCCACCTCCCGCAATCGACGTGTAAAAGCACTGTCCGGTGCGGACGACCAGACCGCAAGCACGCCGTTCGCGCGCAGCGCAACCTTGGCGGCACGAAGACCGCTGTGGTTATAGAGGCTGTCGTTGGAGGCGCGCGTCAACCCATCGGGACCATTGTCGACATCGAGCAGGATGGCATCGTAAGCCGTTTTCTGCGACCGGATCAGCGCGCCGACATCACCTATGCGGATATCGACACGTGGATCGTCGAGCGTGCCTTCGTGGAGACCTGACATCGGTCCCCGCGCCCAATCGACCACGGCCGGAACGAGTTCTGCGACCGTGACTCGGGCATCATCTGGCAGTCCGCCGAGGGCGGCCCGCAATGTAAAGCCCATGCCGAGGCCGCCGATCAGGATGCTGGCGTTTTTCCGCCCTGCAATCCGCTCACAGCATAGTGTAGCCAGTGCCTCTTCAGAACCGCTCAGCCTGCTGTTCATCAGCTCCGTCGAGCCGAGCATGATGGAAAATTCGCTACCGCGCTGCTTCAGGCGTAACTCGCCCCCATCGCCGGGAATGGTCGCGCGATCAAGCTGAATCCAGGGAAGCATCGGCGTATCTCGTTGTGTTGCGTTGCAGGCGTCTCGTAGCATGGGCGCGGTGCAGAAAGCACCAGAATACCTGGTGGAATACCCTTGCAGGCATGTCGCAGTCGGCGATCCTGGGCTTGCCAGCGTCGGCTGAGCTTCAGTTCATTCTGTGACTTCGCCGCTACGTTGTTGATGCGGCTCCCCGTTTGGCGATAGCTTGCGCCGAATCCAAGCTCGGAAGAACGGATGGCATCGAAGACGACACTCAACGTCAAGAACCTGGAGGCGCTTGGCGTAGAACGCCTGGCTGAACTCCTGATCGAGATCAGTACCGGAAGCGCTGCCCACAAGCGACGGCTCCGGCTCGAACTTGCCGGCACAGGACATGGCGACGAGGTTGTCCGGGAGGTCAGAAAGCGGCTCTCATCGATCAGCCGGTCCCGGACGTTCGTGGACTGGCGCAAGATCAAGACGCTAAGGAACGACCTTCAGACGCTGCGCTCCACGATTGTCAACACCATTGCGCCCAACGATCCTGACGAAGCCCTGGAACTGATGTGGCAATTCCAGGCGCCGGCAGATTCGATATTCGAACGATGCAGTGACGGCAGCGGGACGATCATCGCGATCTTCCACGACGCGTGCATGGATCTCGGCACGATCGCCGCCCAGTCGGCTGGAATTGACGGCAAGGATCTCGCCGAACGCGCCTTCCGATCGCTGAGAGACAATGGCTACGGTCAATTCGACAATCTGATCACAGCGCTAGCGCCGGCGCTCGGGTCAACTGGCCTGGACCGGCTCAAGGCCCTGTTCATGGCATGGGCGAATGAGCCGGTGGAGGGGGCGAGAGAGAAGGAACACAAGGTCACTGGATGGAGCAGCCAGGGATCGATCCATGAGGATGAGACCCCTGGTCGTCGCCGCGATATCGCCGTGCAGGTCGCCCTGCAGGAGATCGCGGACGTCCAGGGTGACGTCGACGGTTACATCGCCCAGCAGAGCGCAGCCTCGCTCGCCGTCCCGACGGTGGCAGCGGAGGTCAGCCGGCGTCTGCTTGCTGCCGGTCGTGCGCAGGAAGCGCTGGAGGCCGTCGAGCGGGTCGACACAACAGAGCCACGAGACATCGCCTACGCGTGGCAGCAGGCCAGGATCGACGCCCTGGACGCGCTGGAGCGCACGGAGGAGGCTCAGGCATTCCGCTGGCAGTGCTTCGAGCGCGCATTGGACGACCGGCACCTGAGGGCGTTCCTGAAACGCCTGCCGGACTTCGATGACCTGGAAGCCGAGGAGCGGGCATTCGCCTTTGCGCAATCTGTGCCGAACGTTCACCAGGCCCTGCGCTTCTTCGTCTCCTGGGCCACGCCAAGTGAAGTCGCAAGGCTCGTTCTACGGCGAGGCAAGGAACTGGACGGCGATCTTTACGAGCTTCTGACGCCGGCCGCCGAGGTTCTGGCCGAGAAGCATCCGCTTGCCGCGACAATCGTCCTGCGCGCGATGGTCGAGTTCGCGCTCGAACGCGCCCGCGCGGCCCGATACAAGCACGCGGTTCGCCATCTGGCCGAATGCGCGACGCTCGCCCGACATGTCGCTGACTTCGGCGAATTTCCCGCCCACGATGCATATGTCGCGGATATCAGACGGCGACACGGCAAGAAGCATGGCTTCTGGCGCCTGGTCGACTAAAGTATGTCGCGCGCAGTCGCTCGTCTTACCAGTTGCCGGGGTCGGCGGTGTGATCGATCATGGCATATTCGTCTGCCTTTTCTCGATCGAGCACCAAATCCGTCGTTGCCTTTGTCTCGTTTGTGACCCGGTAGTGGAGAGGCACCGATCCTCTACTGAGCGCGCGATACATCAGCAGGGCAGCCTCCTCGGCGGTGTCTGCTTCTATCTTGAGGGTGGTCGTGACTGTGAACGTCGGCATGGCTTGGCCTCACTGTGTGGGCATCTCGTGCAACAGGAACTGTAAGTCCTATAATGCCTGAGGGCCAGATCCGGCTATCCAGCGCGATCTCCAACAGTCGTCGGTGAAGCGCTTCCGGGCGCCGAAAACTATCCCGGCGCGTTCATGCTGCAGGCGGCGCTGTCGCTCGTTGTCGCGACAAAGTCGCGTTGGCCGCTGCGCAAAGATGAGGCAGATGCAACGCGGTCTCGGCCGGCTACCTTGGCGAGGTAGAGGGCACGATCGGCGCGCTCGATGGCGGGGTCGATCAGGGACCGCTTCATTTCGGCCACGCCGAAACTTGCCGTGACCTGGCCGGTGATACCCGCTGCGGACCAGTCGGACGCTGCCAGGTGGCGCCTGGCGCGTTCTGCCCAGCGAGCCGCGTCGTCTTCGCGCGCGCTGTCCATGAAGACGACGAACTCTTCTCCGCCAAACCGTGCGATATGCATGCGGTCGTCCTGTAGTTGCGAGAGCCTGTTGCCCACCTCGACGATCACACGGTCGCCCGTGGCGTGACCGAAGGTATCGTTGATTTGCTTGAAATGATCGATGTCGCAGAGCACGACGGCGCCACTCAAGCCAATGGCGTCGCCCGCGCCCTCGACTGCCGCGTTGAAACCGCGGCGGTTCAGAAGCCCCGTCAATGGATCTCGTCCAGCCGAATGCCTATGCCGGTCAATCGCAGCGGCAGTCATCGCGGCAATCGCGCCGAAGGGAAAAAGCAGACACACCGTAATGGTCGTGACATGCACAGAAATGTTGTAGGCGGAGTGCAGGAAGTCCGACATCGCTTCACTGGTCCTGAAGACGAACGTGAACAATATCCCTCGGATCAGACAGTCGACGACGACAAGCGCACCTGCAGCAACGAGCGCCAGATCTGCTGCAGGCTTGGCCTTCGGCGCAACCTTCCACACGGAGAAGCCCAGGAGAAAGGCAAACACCATTTCGATCAGAAACAGGTCCAGTCGAAGACTTGGTTCGACGAGGACCAGATAGGTGTGCGGCACCATGAAGCCGATGGCAACGGGACGCCGCACCGGCCACCACTTGTTTTCCGCGAAATGGATGAGAATTGCGCTCCCATAACAATAGGCTGCACCGGTATAGAAGACACCGGAGACGAATTGGTCGAAGGTTGGTTCTATCGGGAATGACGAGAGCGCAAAGCCGCATGCGGTTTGCGCGAACCCTGCCGCCCATTGCCAGGAAGAGGAAAGCCCGAGCCGCCAAAGGAGCAGAAAGAAAAACGCAAGAATCACGAAGATCGACGAGGGTAGATAGAAAATGACGTTCTGCGTGTCCATGAGGTCCGAGATCCGGTCGCTTCCGCTCTATCACACCGTGCGGAAATACAAGACGATGAAAGTAGAATGAAATCGGCGGATCATCCGCCATGCGGGCATAGCCACGCAGCTTGGACCCCAATGGGTTAATGGACAATTGCTGGCTGTAGAGCCAAGCCCTTCAGCGCAGGGGTGTGACGGGAACTTGTGTAACGGCGAGCCGCTAAGCCACCAGCCGTTTCATGCCGGTCGCCACGTTGCAAATCATTGATTATCTGGAGCTTTTGGCGGAGAGGGTGGGATTTGAACCCACGATACCCTTGCAGGTATGCCGCATTTCGAGTGCGGTGCATTCGACCACTCTGCCACCTCTCCGGATATGCTGGTCGGCGCCTGTCGACGCGGTCGGGTACATAGCGGCTGATTTGCGGCCTTGCAAGGGGCGTGGTCGCGCAAAGGTCAACTAATTCACCGGGCTGCGATGAAACAACCTTGACAGTTTCCGGAAGGTCGCCTATTGCCGCACGTACGTGGCAAAGGTCATTTGGTCGTTGCCGCGAACCTAGGTCTTTTGTCCACGATGCTTGCGTCAAGGGCAAGGCCAGTTTCACCGGCGGGCGTCATCGTTCGTCAAATTCGACTGACAAAAAGACGGCGAGTCCTTCGGGACGGAGCCGGACCGAACATGAAAGGATAAAAAATGTTCGCAGTCATCAAGACCGGCGGTAAGCAGTACCGCGTGGCAGCCAACGACGTCGTGACGGTTGAAAAGCTCGTCGCTGTCGCTGGCGACAAGATCGAATTCACCGAAGTGCTGATGGTCGGCGAAGGTGCCGACGCGACGATCGGCGCTCCCTTCGTCGAAGGCGCGGTCGTGACCGCCGAAGTCGTCGAGCAGAGCCGCGCCAAGAAGGTCATCGCCTTCAAGAAGCGTCGCCGCCAGAACTCGAAGCGTTCGCGCGGCCACCGCCAGCACCAGACGACCGTCCGGATCGTCGACATCGCGGCAGCCGGCGGCAAGGCCAAGAAGTCTTCCAAGAAGACCGAAGCCACCGCCGAAGCAGCAGCGAACTGAGATCAGGACAAGGGTAAAGGAGAACACCAATGGCACACAAAAAAGCTGGCGGTTCCTCGCGTAACGGTCGCGATTCGGAGTCCAAGCGCCTTGGCGTGAAGAAGTTCGGCGGCGAGAACGTCATCGCAGGCAACATCATCGTGCGTCAGCGCGGTACGAAGTGGCATCCGGGCGCCAATGTCGGCCTCGGCAAGGACCACACGATTTTTGCACTTACGGCGGGCAACGTGGATTTCCGTACGAAGGCCAATGGCCGCGTGTACGTGTCTGTAATGCCGAAAGCCGAAGCAGCGGAATAAGCCGGTAGCGCTCTAAAACAGCCGGCGTCTCATTGACCCGGCTGCTGCTACAGGTACCGAACCTGCAGAAACAAAAGGGGAGATGGGGCAATCCATCTCCCCTTTTCGTTCATCTGGAGGATCGAACATGTTCAGCGAAATGTTGCGGGAAGACCAATCAAGGTCTCCCGAAGAGCGGCCAAGGCCGGAACGGTCGAGGACCGATTGTCCAATCTTACTGTCGCAACGGCTCGTTCTCAGAGCCCCGCATGAAGACGACATCGACGCCCTTGCCCATCTCGCCAACAACGCCAACATCGCCACGATGGTCGCCCGCATGCCGCATCCCTATACGATCGCGGATGCCGCCGACTTCGTGCGACGCACGACAGCCGGCGCGATTGGCAAGTGCGTCTACGCGATTACCAAAGCGGACACCGGCGCATTCCTCGGTTGCTGCGGGATCGAGCCGCACGAGGACGGCAGGACGGTCGAGCTCGGCTACTGGCTGGGCGAGCCCCACTGGAACCAGGGATATGCCACCGAGGCGGCCCAGAGCCTGACGGACATGGTCTTCCGCACCCGCGACGTCGAGCAGATCGACGCGCGCTGCCGGGTCATGAACATCTCCTCTCGGCGGGTCATCCAGAAGTGCGGCTTCCAGTTCCAGGCGACCGGCATGGTGCAGAGCCTGGCGGTCGGCGGCATGGTTCCGGTCGAATGGTTCCGGCTCGACCGCAGGACCTGGGTTTCGCTGAAGAGCTGGGGGAACATCGGATGAGCGCGCTTCGTCTGGAACGGGACGTCCCTACCCTTGCCGACCCCGGCCCCTGCCCGGTCATTGCGACCGGGCGGCTGGTGCTGCGGCCGCACCGGCTCACGGATGCGGAGGCGATCGCGGTTTCGCTCGGTGATTTCCGCGTCGCGCGGATGCTGGCGCGGGTGCCGGCACCGTACGACCGGCAGGATGCGGAAGAGTGGCTGTCGGGTGTTGCGAGCGGTCTCCTGCCCGGCTGGGCGCTGGCGATCACCACCGGCGACGACGTCCATATCGGGACGGTCGGCTTCGAGCAGCGCGCCGGCGGCTGGCACCTCGGCTACTGGCTCAACCGGTTCTACTGGGGCCGCGGCTACATGAGCGAGGCGGTGCACGGCGCGATCGCGCGCTTCCTGATGCGGATGCCGGGCGTGGAACTCCGCTCCGGCGTCTTCGCCGACAACCCGGCCTCGCTCAGGGTCCAGGACAGGATCGGCTTTCGCATCACCGGGCTCAGCGAGGTCTATTCGGTCGCCCGCGGCGCCATGGTGCCGCATGTCGAGACGAGGCTTTCGCCGGGTGATTTCCGGCCGGCCGCCTTTCTGCGTTGAAGGGAAGGCCCGGGGTCGCATGCCATGGGCGGCGATCCCGGGCAGTCTGCCGGACCGGACGAATTCGACAGGGCCAGACCCTAGAGAAGCTCGAACCAGACCGGGAGATGGTCGGAACCGGTTGCGGTCTCGTCGATCCAGGCGTCCTTCAGGCGTCCGACGAGCCCGTGGCTGACGAAGCAGTAGTCGAGGAGCATCCGGTGGCCGTGGTTCTTCGGGTCGATCCAGCTGTAGCTCTCGGCCGTCCGCCTGCCGAGGCCCGCAAGCACGTCGACGGGATGGGTGGCGCGGATCTGGCGGCCATAGAAGCCGTCGACCTCGCCGACCATGGCGCAGTATTCGGGCGATTCCGGCACCATGTTGAAGTCGCCCATGAACACGTAGTCGTCGGGAAAGGGCGGCTGCGGCAGGCCGAACTCCTCGGCGCCGGAGATGGCGCCACCTTCGAGCGCGTAGGCCTGGGCGCGCTCCTTCAGGGTGCGGATCTGGTCGATCCGCTCGCTGCGGTAGACATGGTCGAGGTGGACGGAATAGACGCGCAGTGCGCTGCCGGGAGCGTCGATCACGGCCTCGGTCGCGCCACGCTGCAGGTTCAGCTTGTCGAGCGTGCGGCTGCGCGGCAGGGAAATGAGGCGCGAGGCAAGGATCGGATGGCGGGAGAAGACCATGTTGCCGAACTGGAAGCGGCGGCTGACGGCCCGGCCATCCTCGATGGTCGAGCCGGCATCGATGTCGCAGGCGGGCCAGTAGACGGAGAAATGGCCGGGCAGCAGCGCCTGCAACTCGGCCACCATGTCGAGGTTGCCGTTGCGGTGGAAGCCGCGGGTGACCTCCTGCAGGGCGATGACGTCGGCGCTTTCGATCTCGCCGGCAATGCGGGCCAGATCGAGCCGACCGTCGAGGCCGATGCCATACTGGATGTTGTAGCTTGCGAATTTCACGATAGTCTTTGACCTCTGCGGGAACCGGCTATATCGAATGCGGCGAAACGGCCATCAGGCTGCGAAAAGAAGAACGGCGAACCCATGAAGTTTCTCGATCAGGCGAAAGTCTATATCCGTTCCGGCGACGGCGGTGCAGGGGCTGTCTCGTTTCGTCGTGAAAAATTCATCGAGTTCGGCGGGCCGGACGGCGGCGACGGCGGGCGCGGCGGCGACGTCTGGGTCGAGGCGGTCAACGGCCTGAACACGCTGATCGACTTTCGCTTCCAGCAGCACTTCAAGGGTGCTACCGGCCAGCACGGCATGGGCCGCAACCGCACGGGCGCGGGCGGCGCCTCGGTGACGCTGAAGGTGCCGGTCGGCACGCAGGTGTTCGAGGAGGACAACGAGACCCTGATCATCGACATGACGAAGGAGGGCCAGCGCTTCCGGCTCGCCGGCGGCGGCAATGGCGGTTTCGGCAACGCGCATTTCAAATCCTCCACCAACCAGGCGCCGAACTGGGCCAATCCGGGCCTGGAGGGCGACGAGAAGACGATCTGGCTGCGCCTGAAGCTGATCGCCGACGCCGGCCTCGTCGGCCTGCCCAATGCCGGCAAGTCGACCTTCCTTGCCGCCTGCACGCGGGCGCGGCCGAAGATCGCCAACTATCCGTTCACCACGCTGCACCCGAACCTCGGGGTGGCGACGGTCGACGGGCGCGAATACATCCTGGCCGACATTCCGGGCCTGATCGAGGGCGCCCACGAAGGCACCGGCATCGGCGACCGGTTCCTCGGTCACGTCGAGCGAACCCGCGTGCTGCTCCATCTCGTCTCGGCCCAGGAAGAGAAGGTCGGCAAGGCCTATACCGTGGTCAAGCACGAGCTGGAGGCCTACGGCGGCGGGCTGACGGACAAGCCGGAGATCGTCGCCCTGTCGCAGATCGACGTGCTCGACGAGGCCGAGCTGAAGAAGAAGGCCAAGGAGCTGGAAAAGGCGTGCGGCCAGAAACCGCTGCTTCTTTCCGCCGTCACCAATGTCGGGATGTTGGCGGCGCTGCGCGCGCTGCGCGACGAAATCGTGCGCTTTGGAACAGAAGAGCAGGATGAGGCGTAGCATGGCCGCAATCCGCAAGGCGCTGTCGAGCCACAAGCGCGTCGTCATCAAGATCGGGTCCGCCTTGCTGGTCGATCGTGGCAGCGGTTTGAAGAAGACCTGGCTCGACGCCGTCTGCGCCGACATCGCCGGGCTTCGCGCCGGCGGCACTGAGGTGCTCGTCGTCTCCTCCGGTGCGATCGCGCTCGGCCGCACCGTCCTGAGGCTTCCAAAGGGCGCGCTGAAGCTGGAGGAAAGCCAGGCGGCGGCGGCCGTCGGCCAGATCGCGCTGGCGCGGGCCTGGTCGGAGAGCCTTTCGACCGAGGGCATCGTCGCCGGGCAGATCCTGCTCACGCTCGGCGACACGGAGGAACGTCGTCGCTACCTCAACGCGCGCGCGACGCTGAAGCAGCTGCTGAAGCTCGGCTCCGTGCCGATCATCAATGAAAACGACACGGTTGCCACCAGCGAGATCCGCTATGGCGACAACGACCGGCTGGCCGCACGCGTCGCCACCATGGCCGGCGCCGACCTGCTGGTGCTCTTGTCGGACATCGACGGGCTCTACACGGCGCCACCGCACCTGGATCCCGGGGCCGAGTTCCTCGACACGATCGCCGAAATCACCCCGGAGATCGAGGCGATGGCGGGCGGCGCTGCCTCGGAGCTGTCACGCGGAGGCATGCGCACGAAGATCGATGCCGGCAAGATCGCGACTGCAGCCGGTTGCGCCATGATCATCGCGTCCGGCAAGAGCGACCATCCGCTACGGGCGATCGCGGAAGGCGTCCGCTCTTCCTGGTTCGCGCCTGCCGGATTGCCGGTGACGGCGCGCAAGACCTGGATCGCCGGCCAGTTGCAGCCCGCCGGAACGCTGTTGATCGACGAGGGGGCGGAGGTCGCGCTGCGATCGGGCAAGAGCCTGCTGCCGGCAGGCGTGCGGACGGTCGTGGGGGCGTTCTCCCGCGGCGACACGATCGCCATCGTCGGGTCGGGCGGGCGCGAAATCGCCCGGGGCCTCGCCGGCTACGATGCCGACGAGGCGCGGCAGATCGCCGGCAAGAAGTCGGCCGAGATCGCCGGCATCCTCGGCCATGCGGGGCGCGCGGCGATGGTGCATCGCGACGATCTGGTCATGACCGGTGCCGCGCTGCGCGAGGGTGGAGTGGCGCAGGAAAGGGATGCGGCCCATGCTTGACCAGGCAGAAAAAAATCTCGACGTCGCTGCGCTGATGGCGGCCATCGGCCGCAACGCCCGTGCGGCGGCCCGGCCGCTGGCGATGGCTGCGACGGAGACGAAGAACCGCGCGCTCGAGGCCATGGCGAAGGCCATCCTCGCCGATCGCGACGCGATCCTCGCCGCCAATGCGATCGATCTTGCCAATGCGCGCGAAAGCGGCGTCGCGGCCTCCTTCATCGACCGGCTGACGCTCACGCCCGAGCGGGTCGAGGCCATTGCCGCCGGCATCCGCGCCATTGCTGCGTTCAAGGATCCGGTCGGCGACGTGATCGCGGAATGGGACCGGCCGAACGGGTTGCATATCGAGCGCGTGCGCACGCCGCTCGGCGTGATCGGCGTGATCTACGAGAGCCGCCCCAACGTGACGGCGGATGCCGGCGCGCTGTGCCTGAAGGCCGGCAATGCGGTGATCCTGCGGGGCGGGTCGGACAGCCTGAATTCCTCGCAAGCCATCCATGCCTGCCTCGTGCGGGGCCTGAAGGAAGCGGGACTTCCGGAACATGCCATCCAGATGGTGCCGGTCGCCGATCGCGCTGCCGTCGGCGCCATGCTCTCCGGCCTTGACGGTTCCATCGACGTCATCGTGCCGCGCGGCGGAAAGAACCTCGTCGCCCGGGTCCAGAGCGAGGCGCGCGTGCCGGTCTTCGCCCATCTCGAGGGGCTTTGCCACATCTATGTCGACCGCTCGGCCGATCTCGACATGGCGCGGACCATCATCGTCAATTCGAAGATGCGGCGCACCGGCGTCTGTGGTGCGGTGGAGACGCTGCTGGTCGATCGCGCCGTCGCCGCGACCCATCTGGCGCCGCTCCTTGCCGCTCTCAGGGATGCCGGCTGCGAGGTTCGCGCGACGGACGAGATCCGCGCGATCGTGGCGGGCCTCGAACCCGCGACGGAGCAGGACTGGTCGACGGAGTATCTCGACGCGATCATCTCCGTGGCCCTCGTGGACGGTGTGGCCGGCGCGATCGAACACATCAACCGCTGGTCCTCGGCACACACCGAAGCCGTGATCGCCCAGGACCAGGCGGTGGCCAACCGCTTCTTCGCGGAGATCGATTCGGCCATCCTGCTCCACAACGCCTCCACCCAGTTCGCCGATGGCGGAGAGTTCGGGATGGGCGGGGAGATCGGCATCGCCACCGGCAAGATGCATGCCCGCGGTCCCGTCGGCGTCGAACAGCTGACGTCGTTCAAATACAGGGTCCGCGGCGCCGGACAGGTGCGACCCTAGGTGAGATCGGACGCCATCGAACCGCGCTACCTGAAGATGCCCCATGTCGAGAAGGGGATGGCGGTCGGCCTGTTCGGCGGCTCGTTCAACCCCCCGCACGAGGGACATGTGCTGGTCGCCGACATTGCACTGCGCCGTCTCGGCCTCGACCAGCTGTGGTGGATGGTGACGCCCGGCAATCCCCTGAAGGATCACAGCCAGCTTTCGCCGCTGCGGGAGCGGCTCGCGCTTTCGGAAGCGATCACGCCGGATCCGCGCATCAAGGTCACGGCCTTCGAAGTGACGATAGGCCAGAATTACACGGCGCGCACGCTCGAGATCGTCCAGGCCCGCAATCCGGGTGTCCATTTCGTCTGGATCATGGGCGCCGACAGCCTGAAGAGCTTCCACCGCTGGCAGAACTGGCAGAGGATCGCCCGCACCTTCCCGATCGCGGTGATCGACCGGCCGGGCTCGACGCTCGCCTTCCTGTCCTCGGTCATGGCCAAAACCTTCGACCATGCGCGCATCGACGAGGAGGACGCCCGGGCACTGGCTTACCGCCCCGCCCCGGCCTGGACCTTCATACATGGGCCACGCTCGCCGCTCAGTTCGAGTGCGCTGCGTCAGCGCGAGGAAACAAAGAAAGACACGGGCAACAAGTAGTGTCTTGAAACCGGTACGTATTGATGCCTAAATCTATGGGTGGTTCGCTGCCAGATGCGCGAATCGCTACCGTGCCGTATCTGTTAAGTGGAAAGGATTTACTCTGACAACAGTGCACGCGAAGGGAGGCGTTCGCAACGCCCTTCCCAAAAGCGCAGGACGTGGCGACGATGCCGCCGAACGCGCTC
Source organism: Mycoplana azooxidifex (assembly GCF_014196765.1). Taxonomy (GTDB): domain Bacteria; phylum Pseudomonadota; class Alphaproteobacteria; order Rhizobiales; family Rhizobiaceae; genus Mycoplana; species Mycoplana azooxidifex. The sequence goes on along the minus strand of NZ_JACIEE010000004.1, from coordinate 458,387 downwards.
TTCACGCGGTCCTCGCAAGCCTCGAGGACTCGAAGGCAGAAGATATCGTCTCGATCGACATTGCTGGGAAATCGGCGCTGGGCGACTACATGGTAGTCGCGTCCGGACGATCCACCCGCCATGTCGCGGCGATCTGCGACCACCTGATCACCGACCTCAAGGATGAAGGCTTGGGTTCCGCCCGCGTCGAAGGGCTGGAGACCGGTGACTGGGTGCTGATAGATGCGGGCGACATCATCGTCCACGTGTTCCGTCCTGAAATCCGCGAGTTCTACAACATCGAGAAGATGTGGGCGGCTCCGGACATGGAAGAGGGCACGTTACACTAAGATCGTCGCACCGCCCGGTTCCGGGCGTCACCTGCGGCCATGTTTTCGGCACCCTTTCGGGTGCGTGGTGTCGCTGTGTGCGTCGGAGGGGCCGGGTAGATGCGGATCGGACTTTTTGCGGTCGGACGGCTGAAGGCCGGACCTGAGAAGGACCTTGCCGCGCGCTATCTCGACCGGTTTGCGAAATCCGGACCGGCCGTGGGGCTGGAACTCGGGAAAGTTGCCGAGGTTGTCGAAAGCCGGGCCTCCAATCCGGAGACGCGCAAGCGCGAGGAAGCCGCGCTCCTGGATAAGGCGGTTCCTTCCGATGCCGTGCTCTTGCTGCTCGACGAGCGCGGCAAGGCGGTCGGATCGGAGGATTTCGCCGAGCTGCTCGGCCGCTGGCGGGATGCCGGCAAGCGGGATCTCATGATCGCCATCGGCGGTGCCGACGGGCTGGATCCGGCGCTTCACGAGCGTGCCGATTCCGTGCTGTGCCTGGGCAAGATGACGTGGCCGCACCAACTGGTCCGCATCCTGATTGCCGAACAGCTCTATCGCGCCGTCACCATTCTTTCGGGGCACCCCTACCATCGCGTCTGAGCGCGCCATCCCGTGGCCGCCCTACGGAAAATTGATTTCGATGTGCATCGGCAAATGCGCTAGACACAAGCAAACGGCAAGGCGCGCAGCATGATCACGTTCGCACCGTCCAGGAACGACAAGTGCACGGCGGCCCCGCGGGCGCGATGGCAGCGTCCGCTCGGTGCGATTACCCTCGGTCTGGCACTCGGTCTGTGGCTGGCGTCTGCGGATGCCGCCCTTTCCGCCGAGCCGACGGTGAGCCTCGCGCCGACCGGGCGCGTCGCCGCCCAAGCGGGGCCGACGGCCGATCCCGCCGCCGGGATTGCGCTGCGCCGGGACAGCACGCGCCAGGAGCTGGAGCAGCTGTCGAAGACGATCACGCTTTCGGAAGAGAAGGCGCGCGACCTGGAAGCCAGCATCGGCAAGCTGGAAAAGGATCGCGCCACCTTGCGCGAGGTGATCGTCCAGTCGGCGCGCGCGCGCCAGGACATGGAAGCAAGGATACTGGCGGGCGAAAAGCGGCTCAATGCCATGCGCGGCGACGAGGATGCCGCCCGCCTGTCCCTGCACGAACGTCGCGGACTTCTGGCAGAAGTGCTCGCTGCGCTGCAGCGCATGGGGCGCAATCCGCCGCCGGCCATCCTCGTGACGCCCGACGACGCGCTCGCCTCCGTCAGGAGCGCGATCCTGCTCGGCGCGGTGGTTCCGGGCATCCGTACCGAGACGGACAAGCTGGTCGCCGACCTGCAACGGCTGACGACGATCCGGATGGATATCGGCAAGGAGAAGGCGGACCTCGCCAGCGCGATGGCCAGCAAGCTCGAAGAGGAGAAGCGCTCCGAACTGCTGATCGGGCAGAACGAGACGCTCGCTGCGGAAAACGCCCGCACGCTCGAGGCCGAGCGGAGGCGCTCGGAGGAGCTTGCGGGACGGGCCACCAGCCTCGAGGGCCTGATCGGCAGCCTCGAGGACGAGATCACCTCGGTGCGCGAGGCGGCGGCGCTGGCGCGTCTGCAGGAGGCCGAGCGGGCGCGCCAGACCGTGGAGGAGCGGGCGCGGGCGCGGGAGGCTGCGCTCTCGGCATCGCCCGACAAAAACCGCATTGCTCCCGCATATCCATTTTCCGAGTTGCAGAAGCGCCTGGCCTATCCGGTTGCGGGTGAGCCGGTGCGGCAGTTCGGCGATGCGGATGGTACGGGCCATTCCGCCCAGGGGCTGATTCTCGCGACAAACCCGGGTGCGCTGGTGACAGCGCCTGCCGATGGGTGGGTGGTGTTCGCGGGCATGTTCCGAAGCTACGGGCGGATGGTCATCCTGAATACCGGCGACGACTATCACCTCGTGCTTTCGGGCATGGATCAGGTGAATGTCAGGGAAGGCCAATTTGTCGTGGCGGGTGAACCCGTTGCGGTGATGGGGGCGAAAAGAGTGGCGAGTGTAAATGCATTGGCGCTGGAAACGGATCGGCCGACGCTTTACATTGAGTTTCGAAAGAATGGCAAACCGGTTGATCCTCGGCCGTGGTGGTCTGCTACAGTGTCTGGAAAGGTACGCAATGATTCGTAGGGCTTCCCTTGTTCTCGTCGGGGCACTGATGGGTGCCACGGCCATGAGCGCAGTCTATTCGCTGACTGTGCCGGCCGAGGCGGCCGGTGCATCGACCTATCGCGAGCTGTCGATTTTCGGTGACGTGTTCGAGCGCGTCCGCGCGCAATATGTGACGCCGCCGAAGGAAGACCAGCTGATCGAGAACGCCATCAACGGCATGCTGTCCTCGCTGGATCCGCATTCCTCCTACATGAACTCCAAGGACGCCGAGGAAATGCGCACGCAGACGCGTGGCGAGTTCGGCGGTCTCGGCATCGAAGTCACCATGGATGAAGAGCTCGTCAAGGTCATCACGCCGATCGACGATACGCCGGCGGCACGCGCGGGCGTCCTTGCGGGCGACCTGATTTCGAAGATCGATGGCGCCGACGTGCGCGGCCTGAAGCTCGAGGAAGCCGTCGACAAGATGCGCGGCAAGGTCAATACGCCGATCAAGCTGACGATCCTGCGCAAGGGCGCCGACAAGCCGATCGAGCTGACGATCATGCGCGACATCATCGCGGTGAAGGCCGTCAAGTTCCGCGTCGAGAACGACGTCGGCTACCTGCGCGTCATCTCGTTTACCGAAAAGACCTTCGACGACCTCGAGGCGGGCATCGAGAAGATCAAGGCCGATGTTCCGGCCGACAAGCTGAAGGGCTACGTGCTCGACCTGCGCCTCAATCCGGGCGGCCTGCTCGACCAGGCGATCAATGTTTCCGATGCCTTCCTGGAGCGCGGCGAAGTGGTTTCGACCCGCGGCCGCAACGAGGACGAGACCCGCCGGTTCAACGCCTCCCCGGGCGACCTGACCGACGGCAAGCCGGTGATCGTGCTCGTCAACGGCGGTTCCGCATCGGCATCCGAGATCGTGGCCGGGGCGCTTCAGGACCTGCGCCGTGCGACGGTCGTCGGTACGCGCTCATTCGGCAAGGGTTCGGTGCAGACGATCATTCCGCTCGGCGACGCCGGTGCGCTACGGTTGACGACGGCGCTCTACTACACGCCGTCCGGCAAGTCGATTCAGGGCACCGGCATCACGCCCGACATCGCCGTCGAGCAGCCGCTGCCGCCAGAACTGCAGGGCAAGCTCGAGACTGCCGGCGAATCGGGCTTGCGCGGCCATATCAAGGGCCAGAGCGAGAGCGACGAGGGTTCGGGCTCGGCAGCCTATGTGCCGCCGGAAGCCAAGGACGACCTCCAGCTTCAATATGCGCTCGAACTGCTGCGCGGCCAGAAGACCGACCCCTCCTTTCCCGCCAGTCCGGAAAAGGCAGAGCTGAAGAACTAGTGCTGGAGCCCGGGTCGATATCGCGTCGATCCGGGCCTGCTCCTTCAAGGTCAGGGCGGCCGTTTCTTGGGAACCGATCTCAACGCACCCCTCGGTCAGAACCGGAAGGTGTCGCCCGGCCGCAAACGCGCGTCCCGCGTCAGCGCCGCGCGCCTCGCAGCCGCCTGTGCCATCGTCGCCGTGCTCGGCGGATCGCTGTGGAGCATGCTTGCCCCCCGAGGCCCCTTCAAGACACGGCAACCGCTCGAACAGCAGACGGCGCAGGCCGATGGACCCACCGCTGGGAATGCTGAGGGCGGCGCAGCCGGCGGAAATCCCAGGGACAAGCCGGGCGTGCGCCGCGAGAGCGGCCAGTCCGGCGCCGAGATCGAGGAAACCCGCAATCCGGACGGCAGCATCGTGCGGAAGTTTACGCCGAAGGCGCGCGACGGCTCGGGCCCGCTTGTTCTCGACGCCAGCCGGGTGGGCCAGGATCCTCGCTCCGCCGCCTTTCCCAATGACGACCTGATCGAGAACACCGCGTTCGGCAAGCTGCCGATCGTCGGCCCAGACGGGCTGCGCCCGGTCGAGCAATATGCCCGCCCCTGGTCCGGCGCACGCGGCACGCGCATTGCGATCGTCGTCGGTGGGCTGGGGCTCAGCCAGACGGGCACCCAGCGGGCGATCCGCGACCTGCCCGGCGAAATCACGCTGGCCTTCGCCTCCACCGGAAACAGCCTGCCCCGCTGGATGCAGGAGGCCCGCCGCGAGGGACACGAGATCCTTCTCCAGGTTCCGCTGGAACCGTTTGACGATGCCGACGGCGATCCCGGAGCAGACACCCTGCGCACCGATGCGGGCGCCGAAAAGAACCGTGACGAGCTTCATCGCGCCATGGGCCAGATCACCAACTACACAGGCGTCATGAACTACATGGGCGGCCGGTTTCTTTCCGATGCGGACGCGGTCGAGCCGGTGATGCGCGACATCGCCGATCGCGGGCTGCTCTTCCTCGACGACGGTTCATCGGCGCAGTCGCTGTCGGGAACGGTGGCGGGCGCGCTGGACATGCCGCATGCCTTCGCCGACATCCAGCTCGACGGGACGCTGTCGCGCGAGGCCATCCTGCGCAAGCTCGACGAACTCGAGCGCATCGCGCGCCGCAACGGAACCGCGATCGGCGTGGCCTCGGCCTTCGACGAGAGCGTCGCGGCGATCGCCGATTGGAGCCAGGAGGCGAGCCGGCGCGGGATCGAGATCGTCGGCGTCGCAGCACTCGCCGACAAGCCTTCCAAGCAATAGGATCTACGATGAGCAAGGACAAGAAGAAGCCAGTTTCGGCAGGCGACCTTCCCTATCGCCCGTGCGTCGGCATCATGGTGCTGAACCGCGACGGGCTGGTCTGGGCGGGGCGGCGTATCGCGATTGGCAATTCGGAGTATGACGGTTCGCCGCAGCTCTGGCAGATGCCGCAGGGCGGCATCGACCGCGACGAGGATCCGCTGGTGGCGGCCAGGCGCGAGCTCTACGAGGAAACCGGCATGCAGACCGTGTCCCTGCTCGCAGATGCCGGACGATGGATCAACTACGACCTGCCGGCGCATCTGATCGGCATCGGCCTGAAGGGCAAGTACCGGGGCCAGACCCAGCGCTGGTATGCCTTCCGGTTCGAGGGAGACGAAAGCGAGATCGCGATCAACCCGCCGCCGGGTGGGCATGAGGCGGAATTCGACGCCTGGGCGTGGAAGCCCATGCACACGCTGCCGGAGCTGATCGTTCCGTTCAAGCGCAAGGTCTATGAGGAGGTCATCGCCGCCTTCACGCATCTTGCGCCCTGAGGAGCAAAGGCAGGACAACGCCACGCTGCACAAAGATGGAGCCGCCCCGATGCCGGGGCGGCTCCTTCGCATTTGACCCGCGCGAGATCAGAGGAAGCTGAAATCGTCGACAGTGATCTTGTTGATGCCCTGCAGCGTGGCAACGAGCTCGAGATCGGCATCTGCGCCCTTGCCGTCGGCATCGAACCAGAGGCGTCCATTGTCCGATTCGAATAGGAAGGTGCCCTTGCTGCTGCTGGAGACAGGGTCGGCTCCGACGACAAGCGTGACGGTCTTGTCGGCCGCCGAAATGCCGTAGGCTGACTTGGAGATGACGAGCTTGTCCTGACCACGCGTGAAGTCGGTGATCACGTCGCCTTCGCCGTCGCGCCCGGCGCTGTCGAAGACGAACTGGTCCTTGCCGGAGCCCCCGGTCAGCCAGTCGTCGCCGGCGCCGCCGATGAGCTTGTCGTTTCCGGAGCGTCCATCGAGGATGTCGTCCGACCCGTTGCCGTAGAACACATTGTCGGTGGCGTCGCCACGGATGGCGTCGTCATTGGAGCTTCCCTGCACGATCTCGATGTTCTTGACCGTCAGGCCAAGGGCGAAGCCCTTGTTGGTCGCCTGGTTCTGCAGGTCGAGCACGATCGAGCGGCTGCCCTCTCTGAAGGACAGCGTGTCGGTACCGGTTCCCCCGTCGAACACGTCCTTGCCGGTAAATTCGGTGCGGATCAGCCGGTCGTTGTCGGCATCACCATACAGCAGGTCGTTGCCGGAGCCGTCCTCAAGCCTGTCCGCCCCGGCACCGCCGCGCAGGGTATCGTTGCCGGCGTTGCCCTTCAGCCAGTCCGCCAACGCCCCGCCGGAGACCGTGTCCTTGGCCTTGCCGCCGTCGTATTCCAGCGTTTCGAAGCCCTTGACGGTCGTCGTCGCATCGACCTTCACCGTCCAGGGCGAGAACTTGAAGGCGATATCCTTCGTCTGTTCGGTCATCAGCAGGTGCAGGTCATCGGTGCCCTCGCCGCCGTCGGCCGTGTCGCCGGCGCCGGCATAGACATCGTCATTGCCCTTGTCGGCATAGAGGCGGTCCTTGCCCCCGGTCAGGTTGGGGCCATCGCCATAGAGGGTATCGTTGCCGTCCCCGCCATAGAGCGTGTCGTGGCCGGAATCACCGGAGAGCGTATCGTTTCCGCCGCCGCCGGTGAGTGTGTCGTTCCCGGCGCGACCTCGCAGATGGTCGATCAGTCCGCCACCGGTAAACACGTCCTTGTCGCTGCTGCCGACGAGCGAGACGCGCTCGACATTCTTTACCGTCACCGGAGCGTTCGTGACCGTAACGGACGGTGCAACCTTGTAGGTGATGCCTTGCGTGTACTTGCTGAAGTCGATCGAGGCGAAATCCGTTCCGGTGCCGCCATCGAGCGTCAACCTGCCCGTCGAGGCCTCGCGCCTGAATTCGTCGTCACCATCGCCGAGCTTGACGTTATAGTGGCCGGTCGCCTTCGCTCCATCCCGAACCCAGACGTTATCCGATCCGGTACCCGCGTCGATCGTGTTGGAGCCGCCCGAATCGCGGATGTCGTCGTTGCCGGCGCCGCCGGTCAGCTTGTCTTTGCCTTCTCCACCGTCCAGCAAATCGCCATAGGCCGTGCCCAGCAGCGTGTCGTCGCCGGCATTGCCGAAGAAGCTGACGCCCTTCGCGGATCCGACCGACTTCACAACGTCGTTCCCGGAACCGAACTCGACCTGGAAATATTCGAAATTCTTCATGGATGTACCGTCGGTCAGCGATGCCGTCGAACCGCTGACGGAGAAGGTCTGGCTGGAGGTCAGCGACTTCCGGTCGACATAGACCCGGTCCGACTGCGCGCCGCCGTCCGCCTTGTCCGCGCCGCCGTCGCCCAGGTAGACCCGGTCGTTGCCGTCGCCGGCGACAACGGAATCCTTGCCGGTGCCGGCCCGAAGCTGATCGTTGCCGCTGCCGCCGTTGATGGTGTCGTTGCCGGCGCCGGCGTCGACAATGTCCTCGCCACTGCCGGTGGTGATGACGTTGGCGCCGGAACCCGTCGCATAAATGCTATAGTGTTCGATGCCCTTGAAGGTCGTGCCGCCGGAGAGGGTATTTGCCTGCGTCGGGAGCTTTGCGGTGAAATTGCCGGTGAATTTGGTAACGACGAGGCGGTCGCTGCCGGCGGTGTCGGTGATGGTGTCCTTGCCGTCGCCGAAAGCGTAGTTGTAGGTGTCGTTCCCGCTGTTGCCATAGACAATGTCGTTGCCGAGTCCGCCCGTCAGCGTGTCGTCGCCGATGCCGCCGTAGATGGTGTCGTTGCCGGCATCGCCATTGATGCTGTCGTTGCCGTTGTCGCCATAGAGCCGATCGTTGCCGTCGCCGCCGCTGACGATGTCGCCGTCGTCACCGCCATAGACCTTGTCGTCGCCGTCGTCACCGGAAAGGATATCGATACCCTTTTCGCCGTAGAGCGTATCCTTGCCCTCGTCGCCATTGAGGATGTCGATGCCGTAGCCACCATAGAGTGTGTCGTCGTCCTCGCCGCCACTCAGGATGTCGCTGCCGCGTCCGCCCTTGAGCACGTCCTTGCCGGCGCCGCCCGTGAACATGTCGGAATAGTTGCCACCCGTGATGTTGTCGGCGAAGTCGGTGCCGGTGATCTGGTAGCTCTCGACGTAGCTCGTCCTGAGGTTGCCGAGGAGGGTCTGCGGCGTAATCCAGTCCTTGATGACGAGGGACAGGCCGCTGGTGTGGTCGCTGTAGTCGACGATCAGTCGGTCGATGCCGGAGCCGCCGTCCAGGATGTCGCCGCCGATCTCGCTAAGATCGCCGGCCATCAACGTGTCCTTGCCGGAGCCGCCATTCAGGCGGTCGGCGCCAAGTCCACCGATGAGGATGTCGTCGCCGCTGTCGCCATTCAGCGTGTCAGCGCCGACATCACCCATGATGTAGTCGCCCTGAAAAGATCCGTTGAGCTGGTCGTCGCCCTCGCCCCCCATGATCGTATCGCCGCCCATACCGCCGTCGACGATATCGGCGCCGGCGAGCGCCATGATCATATCGCCCTCGTCGAGGTCGGTGCCTTTCAGATTGTCGGCTCCCATCGAGCCCATGATCGTACCCATCCGTCTCTCCTGATGTTCGGTTACGGAAATTGAAATTTCCGGGCAAAGCAGCAGAGGCCGGCCCGGTTCGAGGTGGAGGTGCGGCGCGCGGGCGAACGTCGCCGCGATGCGCGCCATTTTGCTTTCACTTCACTGCACCTGATCGTTCCTCCACCGCGCCGGACACGAGGTCCGGCATCGCGTTCGGCGCGGGATGCAACCGATCGCGTCGCCATATTGTTGAAAAATACGGCGACCCCTGTTCCTGCGGGAACTGACAGTTGCGCGCCGATACACGCAGCGGTCGAGCCGCCGAACGAGAACACAGTGAGGGGCAGTGATTTGCGGGGCAGCGCTCGAGGGCGCGCGAACGCCGCCCAACTGGAAATTGTGGTCGGCCCAGCGCGATATACCGTGTTTGACGGGCGAGCGCGAAGAAGGACGTCGCCTCACAGTAACGGCGCGACGGGCAATCATTTGCAGGTCTTGGGATCGGGTGCGGCCGGGCCGGTCAGACCGGGTGTCGTCAAGCGGAGCCTGGCGGGCGCGGGCCTCCGGGGCTTCGCCCAACGGGCCGGCCGCAGACGAACAGGGCCGCTACGCACAGCGCTTTGTGCGACAGGCGATGCTCGGTTCGGCACGAGCGAACCGCTGACGGGGAGGTTTCGGCTGCGGAGTCACCACCCGACGTCCAGTCTTAGCGCGCTGTGAAGGGCGCTGCCGCATCTGCGCCGCGAGGCCCGAGGAGACCGTTTCGGCCGTGCCGGATCAGGAACGGAAAATCCCCGGCATGCGTGCCGGGGATATCCAGAATGCGCGGTGGCGGGAGCCGTGCGTTATTCCGCCTCGTTTGCCGGGGCGGCGTTGAGCTGGCCGTATTTCTCGGCGCCGAGCTTGTCCAGGAGGTCGAGCTGTGTCTCGAGGAAGTCGATATGGCCTTCTTCGTCGGCGAGGAGTTCTTCGAAGAGCTTCATGGAGACATAGTCGCCGGCGTCATGACAGATGTCGCGGGATTTCTTGTAGGCCTTCCGGGCGTCATATTCGCCGGCGAGATCGGCTTCGAGGACTTCCTTGACGTTCTGGCCAATCCGCAGCGGTGCAAGCGTCTGCAGGTTGGGATGGCCTTCGAGGAAGATGATGCGCGCGACCAGCTTGTCGGCATGGTGCATCTCCTCGATGGACTCGGCGCGTTCTTTTTTTGCGAGGAGGGTGTAGCCCCAGTCTTCCAGCAGGCGGTAGTGAACCCAGTATTGATTGACGGCGCCGAGTTCTAGGAAGAGCGCCTCGTTAAGCTGCTCGATTACTTTTTTGTCGCCTTTCAATGTCCGCTCTCCTGTTGTCTTCATGGAACTGTTTGAGGCGGATCATGAAATCAAATATCTCGGCATCCGTCGAGTGGCGCTCGGCGTGATAGCGTTCGGTCGTCCGGATGATGATGTCGACGACATTGGGGAAACAGCCGCAGCAGCGCCCGCGTTTCTCCATCGCATGGTAGACTTTCGCAGGCACGATCAGTTGCCAACGGTCCTGGTCGAGGAACTCGTTGATGACGTCCACGATCTCTTTTTCACTGATGAAGTTACAGCTGCAAACCAGCATTCGTTCTGCCTACCATGCGCAATGCCCTGATTTCCTGCGATTAAGCAAAAGGGGATATTTGCTGTCAAGATAAAACAGGTCAGCCTTGCTGCCGCGCTCTTTATATTGGTTCTAAACCTGACAATTTCTTTCGCCTTTTCAAAAAGTTGCGAGCTCGCGTACCGCCATTTTCAATCCGGCGCACCCTCTCTTGTGGACGATCACTTTTTGTTGCATCGGCGCCTTTTCCACCCCTGGGGACAGAGCTCGGCCAGCAGCCGGGTCCTGTGAAAGACTGGTGTCCAATCCCCGGCCGTCACTGGAAGTTGCGCCCCTTCGGCATGACGTCGGCGTCCCGTCGCAGTTCGGACTGCATGTCCCGCTCTTTACTTGCTTCACGGCCGGCCAGCCGCAATTGCCGCAGCGCCCGTTTCTCGCGTGCCTCCTCGTCGACCGGATGCAGGATCTCGTCGGCCCGGCTCATGGCTGCGAAGCTGCGCAACTCGCTTTTCAGCAGGCCGAGCGCCTGCGTCCAGTCTTCCATGTGTTCGGCCACCACGTGAATGACGCCGCTTTCGCGCTGCAGCCGACCGCGCACCCGGACAAGGCGCGCGCCCATCACCACGCGGCGATATTTCTCCATGGTCTTCTTCCAGATGATGATGTTGGCAATCCCGGTTTCGTCCTCGATCGTCATGAAGACCACGCCCTTGGCGGAACCCGGCTGCTGGCGGACGAGGACAAGCCCTGCCACGGTGACGAAGCTGCCCTTTGGCGCCGTCTCCAGCCCGTCGTTGCGCGTGATGCCCTGGCGGGCGAAATCCGCGCGCATGAACGAAACCGGATGCGCCTTGAGCGACAGCGTCAGGTAGCGATAGTCGTTCAGCACATGTTCGCCCTCCGGCATCGCCGGCAGGAGCACCTGTGGCTCCGGCCGCAGCTCGTCCGTTCCGGCCCGTTCGAACAGCGGCAGCGCCTCCGATCCGCTCGCCTCGTCGAGCGCCTTGACGGCCCAGAGCGCGGTGCGGCGATCGAGGTTCATCGAGCGGAAGGCATCGGCGTCGGCAAGCCGTTCGAGGGCGCTGCGCGAGAGACCGGAGCGGAACCAGAGATCATGCACGGAGCGATAGCCCTCGCCCCGTTTCTCGACGAGGGTCGCCATGTCCTCTTTCCTCAACCCCTTGACGAGCCGGAAGCCGAGCCGGACCGCCTTCTGCGACTTTATCACGTCATGCATCTCGCGATGGCGCGGGGCGATCGCGGCCCGGTCGAAGGTAGTGTCCCCCTCGAGCGTACAGTCCCAATCGGAGTGGTTGGCGTCGACGGCGCGAACGCAGACCCCGTGCTCGCGCGCATCGCGCACGAGCTGGGCGGGGGCATAGAAACCCATCGGCTGCGCATTGAGGATCGCGGCACAGAAGACATCCGGATAATAGGCCTTCAGCCAGGACGAGGCATAGACGAGGAGTGCGAAGGAGGCGGCGTGACTTTCGGGAAAGCCGTATTCGCCGAAGCCCTCGATCTGGCTGAAACAGCGCTCGGCGAATTCGCGCGTGTAGCCCTTGCCGAGCATGCCGCCGACCATCTGCTGGCGGAAATCGCCGACCTGGCCGGTCCGACGGAACGTCGCCATGGCGCGGCGCAGCTTGTCGGCCTGGGCGGGCGAAAAGTCGGCCGCGGTAATGGCGATCTGCATGGCCTGTTCCTGGAAGAGCGGAACGCCGAGCGTCCGCGCCAGCACGGCGCGGATCTCTTCCTTCGGATAGAGCACCTCCTCCTTGCCCTCCCGCCGCTTCAGGTAGGGGTGGACCATGTTGCCCTGGATCGGTCCGGGGCGGACGATCGCCACCTCGATGACGAGATCGTAGAATTCCTTAGGCTTCAGGCGCGGCAGCATGCTCATCTGCGCGCGGCTCTCGATCTGGAAGACGCCCAGCGTGTCGGCGCGGCAGATCATGTCGTAGACCTCGGGCCTGTCGTCGACGTAGATCTTCGCCAGCGTCTTGGGCTCGTCGTAGTGGCTCTTCAGAAACTTGAACGCCTTGGCGATGCAGGTCAGCATGCCGAGCGCCAGCACGTCGACCTTCAGGAGCTTCAGCGTGTCGAGATCGTCCTTGTCCCATTCGACCATGTAGCGGTCGGGCATGGCCGTCGGCATGATCGGAACGACCTCGTCGAGCCGGTCCCTGGTGATGAGGAACCCGCCGACATGCTGGGAGAGGTGCCGCGGAAACTCCAGCAGCCGGCCGGCATAGGACAGCACCTTCTCCGTGGTCGGGTCCTTGGTGTCGAGGCCCGCGGCCTTGACCTGCTCGACCGAGAAGGAAGACCCCCAGCCCCAGATCGAGCCTGAAAGGGCGGACTGCACGTCGTCTGAAAGCCCGAAAGCCTTGGCGACCTCGCGACCGGCGGAGCGGCCGCGATAGCTGATGACGGCTGCGGCCAGCCCCGCATGCTCCTTTCCGTAGGTCTTGTAGATATATTCGATGACCTCCTGCCGGCGCTCGTGTTCGAAATCGACGTCGATATCGGGCGGCTCGTCGCGGTCCTCGGAGAGGAAGCGGTCGAACAGCAGCGTGAACTGGTTCGGATCGACTTCGGTAATGCCCAGGCAGTAGCAGACCGAGGAGTTGGCGGCCGAGCCGCGCCCCTGGCAAAGAATGTCCCGGCTGCGGGCGAACGCGACCAGCTTGTGGACCGTGAGGAAATAGGGCTCGTACTTCTTCCTGCCGATGAGCGCGAGTTCATAGGAAAGCCGTTCCTCCACCTTGCCGGGAATGCCGCCGGGATAGCGCCGCGCGGCGCCTTCCCGCACGAGCCGCAGCAGCGTCTCTGCCGGGGTCGAGCCCTCGTCGGATTCGTCGGGATACTGGTGGCTGAGTTCCTCCAGGTCGAACGCCAGGCCGGAAAAGAAACGCTGCGTATTGGCGATCGCCTCGGGATAGTCGCGCAGCAGCCTCGCCATCTCGGCATGGCCCTTGAGGCAGCGCTCTGCATTGGCCTGGCGCTGGAAGCCGAGCGCGTCGATCGGCTTCTTGCGGCGGATGGCCGTCACCACGTCGGCGAGCGGCCGGCTTTCGGCCACATCGTAAAGCGGATCGTTGCTGGCGATCGTGCGAACGCGGGCCTGTCCCGCCAGCTGTGCGAGCGCGGCGAGGTCGTGCCGGTCGAAGCCGTCGCGGCGCGGCACCAGCGCCAGATAGAGCCTGTCGCCGGCATGCTCCCGCAGACGGGCCAGCAAGCCCTTCAACGGTTCCACCTCGGGCCGGCCGGCGGCCGGCATGACGGCGAGCTGGAGTTCGGCCTGCCATTCCAGGAGGTCGGCCAGGAAAAGGGTGCACTCTCCCTTCCGCGCCCGCAGGTTGCCGGTGCTCAGCAAGCGGCAGAGATGCCCCCAGCCCCGGCGGTTCTTCGGATAGGCGAGGATATCGGGCGTCCCGTCGGCAAAGACGAGACGGGCGCCGGGCCGGAACGAGGCGTACTGCTCGAAACGGGCCTTGTTGTGCGCCCGCACGACGCCTGCCACCGTGTTGCGGTCGGCGATGCCGAGGCCGGCAAGGCCGATCCGCCTGGCGGTTTCCACCATGGTCTCGGCGGAGGCGGCGCCTTCGAGGAAGGAGAAATTGGTGCGCGCGCCGAATTCGTAGAAGGTCGGGGCGGTGCTCATGCGAAGACACCGTGGATGAACCAGCGGGGAAGGGCCGCATCGTCCGCGTAGATCCCCTCGCGGAAAAGCCAGTAGCGGCGGCCGGCATCGTCCTCGACACGGAAGTAGTCGCGGGAGGGGTGGTCCTCGCCATCGATCCACCATTCGGCGGCGATCCGCTCCGGCCCTTCCGTCCGGGTGATCCGGTGAAAGCTGCGGCGCCAGCGGAAGGTCTTCGGGGCATCTTCCGGCACGCCGGCCACGGTCTCGACCGGTTCTGGCGGGGCGAACAGGCGAAGGGGCCGATCGCCCGGATGACGATCTCCGGGCGGCGTGGATGCGGCCCGCCTTTCCGTCGCGGCGTCCCGTTCGCCCTCCCAAAGGTCCAGGACGGAGACAAGGTGTGCCGCGCGCTCCGGCACATGGCTTTCGGGCAGGGTGACGGCGAGCAGGCTTTCCGGGCCGAAGCGGGCCACGACCCGCTCGGCGAAGGCCGAAAGCGAGCGGTTGCCGTCTGCTCCGGCGGAAAAGCCCTCCTGCACCGTTTCGAAAACCTCGCTCCTGAGCACGCACAGGCGCACGATCTCGAAGCCGTAGCCGGCGTCCAGGTCGTCATGCACGGCGGCAAGCCGCTCGCGGAAGACAAGGGCGATGCGGTGGGGATCGCGCAAGGGGGTGGAGGTCGCCGCATGGATACGGAAGACCCGGCCATCGACCCGAAAGAGCAGCAGCGCGAACAGGCGACCACCCTCGCCGCGCCGCTCGAGCCCTTCCTTGAGGGTGCCGGCGAGGTGGGCGGTGAGCGCCAGGATGTCGTCCTCGGAGTGGATAGTGTCGAAAAGCCGGCGCTCGGCCGACAGCATCGGCACCGGCAGGCGCGGCGAGACCGGCTCGTCCTCCAGCCCCAGCGCCTGGTCCAGGCGCAGAAGCGGCAGCGGGCCGAAGCGGCGGGCAAGGGGCGCGCGGGGCAAGGGGAAAAGGTCGCCGACCGTCTTCAACCCGACGCGGCCGAGCGGGCCGACCACGTCTTCGGGCAGGCGCAATGCCGCGACCGGCAGCGGGGCGAGCGTCTCCAGCGCCGCATCGGGATCGATCACGCCGCCATCGCCGAAATGGGCGGTCGCCCAGGACAGGCCGACGGAAGATGAAATCGCCCCGCGGGCCTCGATGCCGAGCGTGAAGAGCGAGGACAGCACGCCGTCGAGCAGCGCCCGTTCGCCGCCATGCAGATGGGTGCAGCCAGTGATGTCGAGATGGAGCCCGTCGTCCCCGTCCAGGGCCACGAGCGGGGTGTAGCGGTCGCACCAGTCGGCAAGCGCCTCGAGGAGGGCTCGGTCCGCCGCAGGGTCTGCGGGAAGGACATCCAGCGACGGGCAGATGGCGCGCGCTTCTGCGACCCCCTGCCCCTTGCGCAGGCCGATCCGCTCGGCCTCCCGGTCGAGGAAGGCGATCTGGACGGCCGTGCCGCTGCGGCCGGCGAAAGCCATGGGCGGATGGTCAGGGCGTCCCCTCGAAAGCCACGACCGCCCCCAGCGCGCTCGCGCCACCCGGTCGGTGGGAAGATAGGGAAACCAGAGGCAGAGGCTCCTGTGTTCGCTGTTCCGGGCGAGGAGCGACGGGGTGGGATTCGAGGCGGGGTTCGAGGCGGCGAAAGCGGCGGTCATCGGGGTTCCACTCCAGGAGTATGCCAAGCGGGTCGGCGATCTTGCTTTTCTCCGGCGTGACGAGAAAAGCGGGGTTGCCGAGGCTGTCGGGAAGCATCGACCCGTCCGGCAGCGGCCGTTCGCCGGCAGGCGCCGGATCGACGCGAAGACGAGAGAGCGCGCTGCTCGCCTCTTCCACGCCCGCCTGGCGCAGCAAAAGCAGAAGCGTGCCGTTCGCCCTGGCGCGCAGCTGCAGGCGGCGGCTTTCCGTCAGGCCGAAGCAGTCGGGATTGCCGCGGATCTCCAGGATCACGGCCGAAAAGGCGGAAACGCCGAGCGCCGTCTCGGCGATCCAGAGTGCATCTTGAACCGTCCGCGGCCGGGCGAGAAGAAAACGTGCCGGATCGAGGCCGTGCTTCCTCAGTCCCGGCGCATAGGGCGTTCCGGCCTCCGAAAGCGCCAGGGCTTGGCCGATCCAGAGGGTCGCCCCGGTGCCTTCCTGCTCCTGCCGCATCGCGGCCAGGGCAAGCGAAAATCCGCTCGCAGCCCCCATGTCCCGGGTCTGGGGGTTACGAATCTCGACAAGACCCCGGTCCGGAAGGCCGCCCTCGAACACGGTATCCAGACCGTCTGTTTCGCCGGCACGGTGCGCGCTCGGATCGTCGCCAGGCGGCTGGGACGGTGACGGCGACTGGGGCTGAGACTGGGGCGCATCCCACTGCCAGCGCTGCTTGCGCGGGACGAGGCCCGGCCCGTCGGCGTTCTCTATGCGCGCGATGGTTTCGCGCAGCGCAAAAAGCTGCTCGCGCGCCAAGGCAGGCGTTGCCATGACGTTCATTCCTTTATTTGTTCCTGTTATGTTCTTATGGATTCCAGAACGGGAGAAAAGAGTCAACGGCAATTTGAGCCGGAGCGATCACATCTGGCCCTATCTTCGCGGCAGAAAAGATCGGAATATGCAGGCCATTGAAATAAAAGGAAAAGCAGGAAAGGACGAAGACGTCCGTCGCCGGCTGCCTTCGCCTGTCCGCATCCGCGTTTCCGCTCGGGCATTTCTCCCCGCGCCGCTGCTGCGGCGGCGGCGATGCCAGGTAGGGTTCGTCCTTAGGCCCCGGTGCGGGATGAAACGTCGGTACGCAAGGCGTCGAGCCCGGTCGCCGCCCGATAGATCTGCCGGACCGTGTCGGCGAACAGCCGGATATCGGGCCTGAGACAACCGGCGGCCCGGCCAAGGACATGCAGGCCGGAAACAGCCGTGCCCCATCGAATCAGTCTTCCATCGTCTTCCACGTGCATGGCCGGTCCCTGCTCGGGCAGCAGGCCGTCTGCCGGCCGGGCTATGTCCTCCCTGCAGTCGATCAACCGTCCGGGCATGACCTCCGCCCTCCGGCTGCCCTTGCGCCTGACGAGGACGCCGTCCGCCACCTCGCCGATGACGCGGGCGTCCACCAGCTCGGTCGCAGGATTGCGTAGGTCGCGCAGGAGCCTGCCGTGCAGTTCCGGTGCGATCCTCTCGGAGCGGATACGATGCAAGGCGCGCAGATGGCGCCAGTAGCGCTTGCGCGCTTCGAGCGGAAGCGCGCGCCAGAAGGCGGGCCATTGGCAGTTCAGGCCATCGGTCACCGCCTGCCAGGTGCCGCCGGCCTCGACGTTGCGGGCGCTGTCGGCGCGCAGATGGCGCAGCGTCTCGGCAAGGCCCGTCGCTGCCGACATTGCCGGCGTCAGCGGATCGACGAGCCTGGCTGCGTGCGGCTCGGGGAGGCGGCCGCCCTCCGAGAGGATACGGATCCGGCCCGAATGGCCGCTTGCCCGCAGATGCAGCAGGATGGCTGCCATGCGGGGGCCGTCTCCCGCCACGAGAAGAGGCGTGTCGGCCTTGCGCTGCCTGCTCCAGAGAAGCTGTTCGGCTGTGCGCCAGGAGGCGGATTCGCCTCCTTGCCTGCCATGTCCGGTCGAAAGGAAAACCTGGTCGAAAGCCATTTCGCTTCCGTCGTCGAGCGCCAGGCAAAGGCGGCCCCCGGAAGCCGGCCGAAGGGCCGTGACGGCAGCGGAGACGGTCTGGACCGTCGTGTCGCGGCGGGCGGCAAACGCCTCGCCGAAACGGGCCGTCAGATAGTCGCGAAAGACCGAGCGCGGCACATAGACGTTTTCGAAGCCGCGAAGTGCCAGAACGGAGCCGCGCCCGCTGCTCAGGCCGGCCTTCAGCCAGTCGACGAAATCCAGCGGCCGGTCGGCAAGCGCAGATAGCTGGCCCGCCCGCTCGCTCATCAGCGCCTGCCCGGCGGGGCCGTTGCCGAAGCTCTGGGGAAAGTCGGCCACGTCTATCATCCACAGGTGGAACGGCCGGCGCAGGCGGCGCAACAGGGCGATCGCCGTCGTCATTCCGGCCGGGCCGCGCCCGACGATGGCAATGTGCGGGTGGCCGTCGGTCGGCTGCATCGAAGGGTTTACCCTGACAGCGTTGCGAGAAGACATGTCGCGTTCTCTCCCTTGTTTGCGCATCCCTCCGGTGTTGGCCGGAAACGGCCGGCCCGGCATTCGGGGCGGGGCCTCAGGGGCGCAGGGACGAGATCATAACGCAGTTTTCTATAAAATCTATAGAATATAATTTTGTACTGCGGGAAACCCTTCCGGCGAGGATAGCGCCGGGGCCGCGGGAAGCCGGTTGCCTGCCGCAGGCAGCCACAACGGCAAGCCCGCGCGGCACGGTTCCTGCCATTTCAACCTGTGGGGATCAATTCATCGGAGTCTGCGGCCGCATCGCTCTTCGATCCGGCGCCGATCCGGATTGCCGGATCGTGGATGCCGCGTCAGAGACGCGACGGGGAAGGCGAGCGTCGCTCGCTCGCACGCCAGACATGGGCCTGACTGAATGCCGGCCCGTGATGGCCGGTACGCCCGATCCGCCGGGGCGGGCGCCGCCCCGTCAATAGAAGACGTGGATCGGCCAGGCAGGCGGCTGGCGCGACGACTTCGGTTGCCGTGCCTGTGAAACGGGTTTCAGGAAATCCAGGAGCCCCTTGCGCTCGGCCTTCCGGTCCGTGACGGATGGTCCTTCTCCCGATTCGCCGGCACTCGCTTCGGCCGGATGCGGAGAGAAATAACCAAGCGTCATTCCACCCATATAGAACATGCGCCAACTCCTGATCGTTCCCGGTCGTTAACGGCCGTGAAGGGATCATGGCGGAAACAAGGCGATTGTCAATAGTCTATAGAATTGGTGATCTATGGGGTCGCCGGCGCAGCGGCCGTCATGCGCCCCTGCGAGACATGCCTAGCCCGCAACCTTCCGCTCTTCGATCTCGTCGTCGACGAGGCTTGCTGCGCCGGGGGCTGCGACGAACTGCTCCAGCGTCATCGTGTCGAGAATCGCGGCGATCGCGTCGCGGACATCGGTCATCGCTCGGCGAACCTGGCAGGCCTGCGGATCGGCACAATCGTCACAGGCCTCGTAGGCGGTGCGGCTGGCGCAGCGGATCGGCGCCAGGGGCCCGTCAAGCACGCGGATGGCGTGGCCGATCCTGATCGCGGACGCGGGATGCGACAGCGCATAGCCGCCGCCGGGGCCCTTCTTGGAGCGCAGCATGCCGGCGTTGCGCAGTTCGAGCAGGATCGTGTCGAGGAACTTCTTGGGGATGTTGTTGCGGAGCGCGATCTCGCTGACGAAGGCCGTCTCCCCGGGCGCCAGCCGCGCCAGATCGACTAAGGCCTTCAACCCGTACTTACCCTTCTTCGTCAGCATGTCTTTCTGCTTTCCAGATGCAAAATGTTCTCCGGGCGGATAGCGCATGAAGCGCGCCCCCGCTTGCGAGAAACTGCCCGTCTATCCCGGGAATCGAATGCGTGTCAGCCATACGAATGATTCAGACGCATTTTAGGCACGCAAGTCCTAAAAACATATAAAAAAGATATAATTTGCCGGCACAATCCGTGAACTGGTCACATGCCTGTGCGCACGGCCCTGAACGAGCGTGACTGCGTCAAGCGAATCAGGCCGTGCCGGCGTTTTCCTGCAGGCTGCGGGCCTCCTGCCGGCGCTGCAGTTCCGCCTGTACCTCGTCCTGGAAGTCGAGGACCTGCAGGCGCATCTCGGCATCGTCGCAGCCGAGCGAAAGCAGCTCTTCGGCGAGCTTGCGGCATTCGGAACGCCAGTAAACCAGCGCCGGCTCGCCGTGCAGGGCTTCCAGCTCGGCGGCGCAACGGCGCACCACCCTCGTCCGCCTTGCGATCGGAAACGGGATCGGAGCCGTGCTCGTCGTCGGGCGGGCGGTTGCGGATGCGGCGCTCATGAATGCTGTCCCCTCGTATGCGGTCGGTCCTGCATACCGGGCGCATGGTTAACGTCAGGTTTCCGCTTCGTTATTCCGTTTCACCGCGCGACATCCGTGATCGCGGGGCTCGTCGCGCCGCTGTCCTTGACGGCCTGCATGACCACGAAGGTCGAGGTGTTGGCGACGTTCGGCAGGCTGGAGATCTTCTCCCCCAGTACCTCGCGATACCTTCGGATGTCGGACGTGCGCACCTTCAGGAGATAGTCGAAGGAGCCCGCGATCATGTGGCACTCCTCCACTTCTTGAATGCGGCGCACAGCGCTGTTGAAGGCCTCCAGCGCCTTCTCGCGCGTATCCGACAGCTTGACCTCGGCAAAGGCGATATGGTCGAGGCCGAGCTTGCGCAGGTTGATCTCGGCGTGGAAGCCGAGGATGAAGCCCTCGTCGATCAGCCGCTTCAGCCGCGCCTGGCACGGCGTCTTTGACAATCCCACCCGCTTGGACAACTCTGTCACGGAGATCCGTCCGTCCTGGCTGAGCACGTCGAGGATGCGAATGTCGAATTGGTCCAAATCGTCGATGGTTTGCGCCTTCGCCATCCATATTTCCTTAAAAACGGGTTCCAAACAGATTGATCGGACTAATCTGTCGGAAAATCAAGTCAACATGAATTTCGCATCGATGCTACCATCTCTTCGCTGCGAGAGGGCGCGCCGGAGATGACCGGCGAAGCGGCGCGGCCCGGCCGGGCGACCGGTTGAATTGCCCCATCATCCGAGAGCGCGCCACCATGACCAAGACCTCCTCCTCCCCGGAAATCACCATTCCCGCCGGCCGCCCCTTTGCCGATTTCGCCCCGCCGATCCGTCCGCAAGGCCCGCTCCGCCAGGCGATCACGGCCGCTTATCGCCGGCCCGAGGCGGAATGCCTGCAGCCACTTCTCGAGGCGGCGGCGGTCCCGGCGGCGCAGCGCGCTTCCATCGCTGCCACCGCCCGCGGGCTGATCACCGCGCTGCGCGCAAAGCACAAGGGCACCGGCGTCGAGGGGCTGGTGCACGAGTATTCGCTGTCGAGCCAGGAAGGCGTGGCGCTGATGTGCCTGGCGGAGGCGCTGCTGCGCATTCCCGACACGGCGACCCGCGATGCGCTCATCCGCGACAAGATCGCCGACGGAGACTGGAAGTCGCATATCGGCGGCGGTCGCTCGCTGTTCGTCAACGCCGCGACCTGGGGCCTCGTCGTTACCGGCAAGCTCACCGGCACCGTCAACGACCGCAGCCTTTCGGCAGCACTTACCCGGCTGATCGCCCGCTGTGGCGAGCCGGTGATCCGCCGCGGCGTCGACATGGCCATGCGCATGATGGGCGAGCAATTCGTGACCGGGGAAACGATCGACGAGGCGCTCAACCGCTCGCGGGCGCTGGAGCAGAAGGGTTTTCGCTATTCCTACGACATGCTGGGCGAGGCAGCGACGACGGCGGCCGATGCGCAGCGCTACTACCGCGACTACGAGAACGCCATCCATGCCATCGGCAAGGCCTCTGCCGGCCGCGGCATCTATGAAGGCCCCGGCATCTCCATCAAGCTTTCCGCCCTGCATCCACGCTATTCGCGGGCGCAGGCCGGGCGCGTCATGGGCGAACTCCTGCCGAAGGTGAAGGCGCTGGCGCTGCTTTCCAAGACATACGACATTGGCCTCAACATCGATGCGGAGGAGGCCGACCGGCTGGAGCTTTCGCTGGACCTTCTGGAAAGTCTCTGCACCGATCCCGATCTTGCCGGCTGGAACGGCATGGGCTTCGTCGTCCAGGCCTATGGCAAGCGCTGCCCGTTCGTGCTCGATTTCGTCATCGACCTTGCTCGCCGCTCGGGCCGGCGCATCATGGTGCGCCTCGTCAAGGGGGCCTATTGGGACGCCGAGATCAAGCGCGCCCAGGTGGACGGGCTTGCCGAATTCCCCGTCTACACCCGCAAGATCCATACCGACGTCTCCTACATCGCCTGCGCGCGCAAGCTGCTCGCCGCAACCGACGCGGTCTTCCCGCAGTTCGCCACCCACAATGCCCAAACGCTGGCTGCGATCTATCATCTTGCCGGCCCGGGCTTCTCGATCGGCCAGTACGAGTTCCAGTGCCTGCACGGCATGGGCGAGCCGCTCTATGACGAGGTGGTCGGCCGCGGCAACCTCGACCGTCCCTGCCGCATCTACGCCCCCGTCGGCACGCACGAGACACTGCTTGCCTATCTCGTCCGCCGCCTGCTGGAGAACGGCGCGAACTCCTCCTTCGTCAATCGCATTGCCGATCCGGCCGTCTCCATCGACGAACTGATCGCCGATCCCGTCGAGGTGGTCCGCTCGATGGCGGTCGTCGGCGCCCGCCACGACCAGATCGCGCTGCCGGCCGATCTCTACGGCGCGCGGCCGAACTCCGCGGGCCTCGACCTCTCCGATGAGACCACGCTTGCCGCGCTCTGCGATGCGCTGGAAGCCAGTGCCGCCATCGCCTGGAAGGCCGAGCCGCAGCTTGCGACCGGTGCGAGCGGCGGCGTGACCCGCGAGGTCCTCAACCCGGGTGACCATCGCGATGTGGTCGGCACGGTCACCGAGGCGTCCGAGGAGACCGCACGGCAGGCCGCGACGCTGGCCGCTGCCGCCGCCCCGCGCTGGGCCGCCGTGCCGCCGGCCGAGCGCTCGGCCTGCCTCGTGCGCGCCGCCGATGCCATGCAGGAGCGCATGCCGACCCTGCTCGGCCTGATCGTGCGCGAGGCCGGCAAGTCGCTGCCGAACGCCATTGCAGAGGTGCGCGAGGCGATCGATTTCCTGCGCTACTATGCCGAACAGGCCCGCCGCACGCTCGGTCCGGCCCATGCGCCGCTCGGCCCGGTCGTCTGCATCAGCCCGTGGAACTTCCCGCTGGCGATCTTCACCGGCCAGATCGCCGCAGCGCTCGTCACCGGCAACCCGGTGCTGGCAAAGCCCGCAGAAGAAACGCCGCTGATCGCCGCCGAAGGGGTCCGCCTGCTGCATCAGGCCGGCATTCCTGCCGAAGCGCTGCAGTTCCTGCCGGGAGACGGCTGCGTCGGCGCCGCCCTCGTTGCCGCACCGGAGACGGCCGGCGTCATGTTCACCGGCTCCACCGAGGTCGCCCGCCTGATCCAGGCCCAGCTCGCCGGATGGCTTTCGGCCGACGGCAGACCGATCCCGCTTATCGCCGAGACCGGCGGCCAGAACGCGATGATCGTCGATTCGTCGGCGCTTGCCGAGCAGGTGGTCTTCGACGTGATCGCCTCGGCCTTCGACAGCGCCGGCCAGCGCTGCTCCGCGCTGCGCGTGCTTTGCCTGCAGGAGGACATTGCCGAACGCACGCTCGGCATGCTCAAGGGCGCCCTGCACGAATTGAAGATCGGCCGCACAGACAAGCTCTCCGTCGATATCGGGCCGGTCATCACCGCCGAGGCCAAGGGCATCATCGAGGGGCATGTCGAGGGCATGCGCAAAAAGGGCCGCAAGGTCGAGCAGATCGCCCTCGAGGCGGCAACGGGCGAGGGCACTTTCGTGCCGCCGACGATCGTCGAACTCGACAGCCTCTCGGAGCTCAAGCGCGAAGTCTTCGGTCCTGTGCTGCACGTGATCCGCTTCAAGCGCGACGATCTCGACCGGCTGATCGACGACATCAACGCCACCGGCTACGGCCTCACCTTCGGCCTGCATACGCGCCTCGACGAGACGATCGCGCATGTGACGAGCCGGGTGAGGGCGGGCAACCTCTACGTCAACCGCAACATCATCGGTGCCGTCGTCGGCGTGCAGCCCTTCGGCGGGCGCGGACTCTCCGGCACCGGGCCGAAGGCCGGCGGCCCGCTCTATCTCGGCCGCCTTGTCAAGGTCGCGCCGATCCCGCCGCAGCACAGCTCGGTGCATACCGATCCGGTGTTGACGGATTTCGCCAAGTGGCTCGGCCAACGCGGCATGAACGCGCAGGCGCAGGCCGCCCGCGATACCGGCGGCGCCTCTGCCCTCGGCCTCGACATCGAGCTGCCCGGCCCGGTCGGCGAGCGCAATCTCTACGCGCTTCATCCGCGCGGGCAGGTGCTGCTGGTACCAACGACCGAAGGCGGCCTCTACAGCCAGATCGTGGCCGTCCTTGCCACCGGCAATCGCGCCGTGATCGATGCGGCGTGCGGCCTGCAATCCTCGCTCAAGGACCTGCCGGCGAGCGTCGCAGCCCGGATCGCCTGGTCGAACGACTGGGCAAAGAGCGGTCCCTTTGCCGGCGCGCTCGTCGAGGGCGATGGCGAACAGATCCGCGCGGCCAATGAAAGGATCGCCGCCCTGCCCGGTCCGCTGGTGTTGGTCCAGGCCACATCGAGCGAGGCGATCGCGGCCACAGGTGCGGATGCCTATTGCCTGAGCTGGCTCTTGGAAGAGGTCTCGACCTCGATCAACACCACCGCCGCCGGCGGCAATGCCAGCCTGATGTCAATCGGCTGAGAGGTTCGGCAACCGTGGCGGCTACCGGCTCCAGCCGGTTGCCCGCGCCGGGAGGAAACCTCACCCCGCGGCGATCTCGGCGCTGGCCTCGATGCGTTCCATGTCGTCGTCGGAGAGGCCAAAATGATGGCCGATCTCGTGGATCAGCACATGGGTGACGATGTCGCCCAGCGTTTCCTCGTTCTCGGCCCAGTAGTCGAGGATCGGGCGGCGGTAGAGGGTGATACGGTTCGGCATCTCGCCGGTCTCGAGGGTGAAGCGCTCCGAGATGCCCCGTCCCTCGAACAGCCCGAGCAGGTCGAACGGGGTTTCCAACGCCATGTCCTCGAAAACGTCGTCGGTCGGAAAGTCGGAGATCTCGATGATCAGGTTGCCCGTGAGCGCGCGGAATTCCTCCGGCAGGTGACCATAGGCCTCCAGCGCCAGCGACTCGAACGTGCTGATCGTCGGGGCATGGCGGTTGCGCCAATCTTCTGTCTGGTCGATGCGGGCCATAAACACTCCTTTACATGTCATATAGCATTTCGCGCACGCATTTCGAGGGATGAGTTCCTGCACACGGCAAGCCGCTCCCAGCCGGACCTTTCCCGCGATAGCGGGGACGGCCGGCATCGATACTGCCCGCAGCGGCGAAGGCGTCCTCGTTCACAGTCATATCAAGCATTTGATAACATTTTATATTTCCTGTCGACATCGCCGGTGCTGGTCTCATCGCACAAAAAACTGAGCCTCGGACATCCCCCTCCTGCGTTGTCATGGCAAGATCGGCTCGTTCGGCCATCGGATACACCGCGAGACGTCGCGGCGAGGCCGAACCGGCGCCCGTTGCCAGGGAAAGGACGCAAGTCCCGGCATCGGGGGTTCGCAGAAAGTCCCTCCTCTGGAGACGGCGGGGTATCCCGAGTTTCGCTCCGGACGCGTCCGGGTGGCGCACATGCCCGTGGGTCCCGATCCACGGGAGCAGAAGGGAAAAGTTGCGGGCAGAAACCGCCGAGCGGGGCACTGAGAGGTGCTACATTTTCCATTTCAGATGAGGCAGCTTTCAGTGCCCCGTCCGAAACGTCACCACCCATGCCACGGCGTCATTCCGCGCGTGATCGCGCCCGTGTGACCGGATCCCTGAACGCGTCGGAAATTCGTCATACCTGCCGCAGCGCCGTCACTTCGATCTCGATCAGCATTTCCGGCTTGATCAGGTCGCAGACGATCATGGTTGCGGCCGGGCGGATCTCGCCGAAGGTTTCGCCGAGGATCGGGAAGACGATGTCGGCGAAGGACGCGTCGGTCACGTAGTAGTGGCAGCGCACCACGTCGGCGAGCGAGAAGCCCGCCTCCTCCATGGCCTTGCGGATGGTCGAGAGGCAGTTGCGAGTCTGCACCTCGACGCCCGCCGGCATCGTCATCGTGGCATAGTCGTAGCCGGTCGTGCCGGAAACGAAGCACCAGTCGCCCCGCACCACCGCCCGCGAATAGCCGGCGGTGCGCTCGAAGGGCGATCCGGAGGAGATCAGGCGACGCATGTGCGAAGGACCGCTCAGGCCCAGGGGCGGGCGGCGGCGTTGCTCTTCTCGAAAGTGTCGATCGCGGCAGACTTCTCCAGCGTCAGGCCGATGTCGTCGAGGCCGTTCAGCAGGCAGTGACGACGGAAGGCGTCTATCTCGAAGGCGATCTTGCCGCCGTCGGGACCGGAGATTTCCTGGGCCTCGAGGTCGACGGTCACGACTGCGTTGGAGCCGCGGCTGGCGTCGTCCATCAGCTTCTCGAGGTTCTCGGGGCTGACGACGATCGGCAGGATGCCGTTCTTGAAACAGTTGTTGTAGAAGATGTCGGCGAACGAGGTCGAGATGACGCAGCGGATGCCGAAGTCGAGGAGCGCCCAGGGCGCATGCTCGCGCGAGGAGCCGCAGCCGAAATTGTCGCCGGCGACGAGAATGCTGGCGTTCTGGTAGGCGGGCTTGTTCAGCACGAAGTCCGCATTGAGCGAGCCGTCCTCGTTGTAGCGCGCCTCCGCGAAGAGACCCGTGCCGAGACCGGTGCGCTTGATGGTCTTCAGGTAGTCCTTCGGAATGATCATGTCCGTGTCGATATTGACGACGGGCAGCGGCGCGGCGACGCCGGTCAGCTTGACGAACTTGTCCATGACGTGAACCTCGATTGCGATGCGGATCGTTCCGGGCTTGCGTTTAGAGCAGTTTTACCGGGAATTGAAGAAGAATCTTGCGCCCAGAACGCAAGATCAAGGCCGCCGGCGACCGGCGGCCTGCCCGGATCGAGGCCGGGTTGGGAAATCAGAGGTCGATGATCGTGCCGCGGCCGTCGTTCCAGACGCGCGGCTCGCGCTGGCCGGGCTGCCCTGTGCGGGCATAGACCTTGGCGCGCACCGGCGTCGGCTGGAGCTTGGCAGAGATCCAGCTCCCCAGCATCACGACGGAGGCGATGCCGGCGAGTGCAAGGCCGATCGAGGCGGCGAACACGAGTGTCGCGCCGGCGATGACGATGGCTGCGGTAACGAGGAAAATGGAGCGGATGCTTTGCATGACTGGCCCTTTCTCTAGCAACGAATGTGGGCAGTGAATGTGTTCATTACAAGGCTGTGACAGTGCCGCGGGAGAGCCAGAATGTCGCAGTTTGCGGTTCGTCAGTTCGGCTATGGTCGATGTCACGGAGGGCACTTGCTCATTTGCGGGAAGCCGGGCAAGAAGACGTCATGAACCCGCCGTTCCAAAATCACCCGCTCCGCCTGCGCCGATCGCTGCTCAGCGTCCCGGCCAGCAACGCCCGGGCGCTTGAGAAATCGTCGTCGCTCGCCTGCGACGGCGTCATCTTCGACCTCGAGGATTCCGTGGCGCCGGAGAAGAAGGCCGAAGCGCGCGCGGCGCTGAAGCGGCATTTCGCAACACTGGATCGTGCCGGGGGGCGGGAATGCATCGTCCGCATCAACCCCCTCTCGGAGGACGACGGTGCCGCAGACCTCGAGGCCGTGCTCGAATGCGCGCCCGACGCGGTGCTGCTGCCCAAGGTTTCGGGGCCGCAGGACGTGCTGGACGCGGCGGACTGGCTGAGCGAGCAGGGCGCCGACGACAGCCCGCGCCTCTGGGCGATGATCGAGACGCCGGCGGCGATCCTCAACCTCGCCGCCATCGCCGAGGTCGGGCGTACCAGCGGCGGCCGGCTCGATTGCCTCGTGATCGGGCTGAACGACCTGCGGCTTGCGACCGGCATTGCCGATGTCCCCGGCCGGCCCTACCTGGCGCCGCTGCTGGTGCAGGCCGTCGTCGCCGCGCGGGCCTCGGGGCTCGACGTGATCGACAGCGTGCACAACGGCTTTTCCGATCTCGATGCCTTCGCCGCCGAATGCGAACAGGGCCGGCAGATGGGTTTCGACGGCAAGATGCTGATCCATCCGGCCCAGATCGCCGGCGCCAACCGGCTCTTCGGCGTGCCGGAGGCCGCAGCCGAAGACGCGCGGGCCATCGTCGAAGCCTTTGCCCTGCCGGAGAACGCCGGCAAGGGTGCGATCAACTTCGACGGCCGCATGGTGGAGCGCCTCCACCTCGACCAGGCCGCCCGCCTCGTCGCCAAGGCCAAACTCATCGCAGACAAAGAGAGCAGCCCATGAAAGTCTACCGCCTCCTTACCGGCCCCGACGATGCCTCCTTCTGCCACAAGGTCACGCTCGCCCTGAACAAGGGCTGGTCGCTGCACGGCTCGCCCACCTATGCCTTCAACCCCGAGACGAAGCTGATGCAGTGCGGCCAGGCGGTGGTGAAGGAGGTCGAGGGTAGGGACTACGATCCGGATATGAAGCTGTCGGAACAGTAGTTCGCCCGGCTCAACCTGCCCGGGCGAAGACGATCCGGGCCTCCAGCCCGCCCGTGCGCCCCGCGGGCGGCGAGGCGAGTTCGAGACGTGCGTTCATCTGCGCCAGCAGTCGTTCGGCGATGGAGATCCCGAGCCCCGAGCCCTTGGCGGTGGTCCGTCCGCGCCCGAACCGCTTGCGGATCATTTCCAGTTCCCAGTCGGCCAGAAGCGGGCCTTCGTTGACGATCCGCACCGCGCCGTCGCGGTCGAGGAAGACGTCCACGGGCGCTTCGTCGGCGCCGTGCACCAGCGCGTTCTCGACCAGGTTGCGCAGCGCGATCGCAAACCCGTCCTCGCTCGCCGGATGCCGGAGCGTCGCGCCGTCCGCCCGGTGAAGCCGCAGCCGCCCGGCGGCCTGCGGATCGCGCTGGAAGTCGAGCACCACGAGTTCCAGCACGCGGGCGAGATCGACCGGCGCGTCGGCGGCGCCCAGTCCGGCCTCCGCGCGGGCCAGTTGCAGCAGCTTTTCCGCCAGATGGCTGAGCTTGACGAGCGATGCCTCGACCTGGCGGGCACGCGTCTTCTTCGCACCTGCCGGCAGTTCGTCGATCAGCACCTGTGTCTGTGCCAGTGCGCCTGCGATCGGCGTGCGCAGCTCATGGGCGCTGTTGGCGGTGAATTCCCGCTCGGCCTCGAGCGCCGACTTCAGTCGGGTGAGCAACAGGTTGACGGAGCGGACGATCGGCAACAGCTCGCGTGGCATTCCCTCGCGGGCGATCACGGCGAGATTGCCGCCGTCCTTGCTGGAGATCGCCTGCCGCAGTTCATCGATGGGGGCGAGCGTCCGGCGCACGATGAACCAGACCAGCGCGATGCTGGCCGGCACCAGCAGCAGCACGGGCAGGAACAGGGCCATCGCACCCTCGATAAGGGCTTCGTGGCGATTGGCGAGCGCATCGGCCACCTGCAGGTAGAGCCCGTCGTCGCCATGCGTGACGGCGGTATAGAATTCGTGGGTGGCGCTGCGCCAGAAACCCTGCTTCAGCGGTGCGTCGAAGGGTGCCGCGGGGGCGTCGTGCGATCGCAGCAGGACATCGCCCCGGTCGTTGCGCAGCTGGTAGGTCAGGTACTCCTCCCCGGAGGCCGGCACCACGTTCTCGAGCCGGGCGTTCGATCCGGCCGCGTCGCCACGTTCCACGTCGTCTGCGACCAGGATGAGCAGGCGCTCGGCGGTCTCCTGCAGCGCGCTGTCGAAAATCTCTGCGAATTCGTCCTGCATGACGATGACGCCGAGACCGGCGGCGAGCAGCCAGAAACCGGCCAGCGCGCCGGCCAGGGCCAGCGTCAATCTGCGGGTGATGCTGGGTTCCCTCATGCCGGGTTCCTCATGCCGGGTTCCTCATGCCGGCGTCCCGAGCCGGTAGCCGACGCCGCGCACGGTGAGAATGTGGTCGTGGCCGAGCTTCTTGCGCACGCGGCTGACATAGACTTCGACCGTGTTGCTTTCGATCTCCGAGCCGAAGGCGTAGAGCGCTTCCTCGATCTGCCCCTTGGAGACGGTGGCGCCGGGGCGGGCGAGCAGCACGTCGAGGACTGCCCACTCCCGGCCGGAGAGAGTGATTTCCTGGTCGCCGGAGACGATCCGCCGGTCGGCGGGGCCGATCTCCAGCGCGCCGAGGCGGATGACCGGGGAAGGGTTGCCGCCGTAGCGGCGGACCACGGCCAGCATGCGGGCGGACAGTTCGCCGAGGTTGAACGGCTTGACCAGATAGTCGTCGGCGCCGCTGTTGAGCCCTTCGATGCGGTCGGAGATCTGGTCGTGCGCCGTCAGGATGATCACCGGCGTCCTGTCGCCGGCGTCGCGCAAGGCGCGCAGGAAGGCGATGCCGCTGCCGTCGGGCAGGCGCAGGTCGAGCAGGATCAGGGCGTAGTGGACCGCCTTCGTCGCGGCGCGGGCGTCGTCGAGTTCGAGCACCCAGTCGACGGCATGGCCGCCGGCGGCAACATGGTCGCGCACCGCCTCGCCCAGGATGGCGTCGTCCTCGATCAAAAGTACCCGCATATCGCGTCCTTCCGGAAGCGCGCCCGAACCGGACGCCTCCAGGCCCATCGTCCGGATTTTTGCAGATGCGATCAAGCCGTCTTCGACGGCGGTCGCCGGCATCAGCTCGAAATCACGTGCCGGCACGTGGACAGGACATCCAGGGAGGGATCGTAGATGCCGGTCTCGACCGACATCAGCCCCAGCACGGTGTGGAAGAGATTGTCATGCGAGGCGGGCTCGCCGGCCCGCTGCTTGAGGCAGGCGCGGTTCACCGACGCGCGGTCCCGGTTGCCGAGCCAGAGGACGAAGGGGACCTGCGTCTGTTCCCTCGGCGCGATCACGTAGGGTGCGCCGTGAAGATAGAGCCCGTTCTCGCCGAGCGATTCGCCGTGGTCCGACATGTAGATCATCGAGGCGTCGAAGCGGTCCTCGTGGCTCTTGAGGGCGTCGATGACTATCGCCAGCACGTGGTCGGTATAGGCGATGGAATTGTCATAGGCGTTGACGATCTCCTCGCGCGTGCAATCGCCGAATTCGGCGGTCCGGCAGTCTGGCGTGAAGCGGCGATAAGCCTCCGGATAGCGCTCGTAGTAGGAGGGGCCGTGGCTGCCGAGCTGGTGGATGACGAGCACGCTGTCCTTGGTCACGCCCTCGAGCCAGGGGCCGAGCCGGTCCAGCAGGATGCCGTCGCTGCATTCGCCCTCGGTGCAGAAGCGGGGGTCGGCGTTGTCGGGGAGGAAACGATAGGCGACGCGATCGGCCACGCCCTTGGCTCCGGTGTTGTTGTCCCACCACTCCACTGCGATGCCCGCGTGCGACAGGACGTCGAGCAGGTTCTCGGTCGAAAGCCCCTTGCGATGGGAATAGGTCGCGCGGGTATGGATCGAGAACATGCAGGGCAGCGATACGGCCGTCGCCGTGCCGCAGCTCGTCGTGTCGGGGAAATAGGTGATGTCGCGGGCCGCAAGCTCGGGGTTGGTCGGGCGTGCGTAGCCGCCGAGCGAGAAGTTCTGCGCCCGCGCCGTCTCGCCGGCCACGACGACGAGCACCTTCGGCTTGCGGCCGGCCGGTGCCACCACATGCGCATCCCGGCCCAGCGGCTCGACGACGATGTTCACCTCGCCCCCGGTGCTTGCCGCATAGCGCACCGCGCTGACGATCGGTCCGACCGGGTTGAGGGTCGCAAGCCAGTCGTGATGTGCGCGACTCGTGGTGATCAGGACGCGCATCTGCGTCGAGGCCGCCAGGACCGCGACCAGCATCAGCGGCAGGACGAAGAAGGCATTGGCCCTTGCCTTGGCAAGAAAGGGTCGGTGCGTGATGCGGACCCAGGCGACCAGCAGCGAGGGGACGACGCCGAAGAGCGCGATATGCGAGACAAAGGCGGGCGTGATCAGGTTTCCCGCTTCCGCATGGGTCGTCTCGGCTGCGTTGCGGATCATGTCGACGCTGATGACGACGCCGAAGCGGTCCATGAACCAGGAGGCGCAGGCGCTGGCAAGAAAGAGGGAGATGAACATCGGCTTGGCGACGAACCGCATTGAAAGGGTGATGCAGACGGCCGAGAGCAGCGCGACAAGGCCGAGCGCGAAGATCACTACCGCCTGGGGCGTGCCGCCAAAATAGAGCGCCGTCTTCGCCCAGAAGGTCTGGTTTGCGGTGGCGACGAGGAACAGGACGACGAGGAAACTCAAGGGGATGGCGCCAATCGAGGGGCGAAGGGTGCGCTCGCTCCGCACCGGGCTGTCCGTGATTGTCGCCATGGGTCGGCCTTCTTGCTCCGTTTCGTTGCAGATCGGGGGATTCCGCCGCACGGGGCCGCCCGCGTTGATGAGAGCGATGCGTGCCCGGCAGGGGACATGGACAGGAATGCCCTGCCGGGCACGCCCCGTTCCGAATTTCGGGAAACTGGCGGAGGATGCTGACAGCAACCTGAATGCGACCCGGCGCAAACGGCACGGGGCTCGGCTGCTGCCGGATATGGTCGCTTCTGCGGGGAAAAAGCGCTTGCTGGCGAATTCGTGGGCGGTCGGCGCGCTTGACTCGTTTTTGTGCGAATCCTATGGATTTTTAAACCAAATGGTCAAAACAAGGGGAACGAAAACATGACTGGAAGCCTTCAGATTAAACGCCGGACTGTTCTTGCCGGCGGCCTCGTTCTCGGCGCCGGCGCCTTCCTGCCGCAGGCCCGCGCGCAAGCGCCGCTGAAGGTCGCGGGCATCCATGCTTCCCCCGTCGAGAACGCCTGGAATTCGCGCCTGCACGAGGCGCTGCAGGCCGCGGCGAAGGACGGCGTGATCGAATACACCTTCTCGGAAGGCGTCTCCGGCACCGACTATCCGCGGGCGATGCGGGAATATGCCGAACAGGGCAACAAGCTGATCGTCGGCGAATCCTATGCGGTCGAGCGCGAGGCGCGGCAGGTCGCGGCCGACTATCCGGACACCGCCTTCCTGATGGGCTCGAGCGGCGATGCTGCCGGCGACAATTTCGGCGTGTTCGGCACCTGGAACCATGACGGCGCCTATCTTGCCGGCATGCTCGCCGGCAAGATGACGAAGTCCAACGTCGTAGGCTCGGTCGGCGCGATCCCGATCCCCGAGGTCAACATGCTGATCAACGCGTTCGCCGCCGGCGTGAAGGCAGTCAACCCCGAAGCCAAGCACCTCGTCTCGTTCATCGGCACCTTCTTCGATCCGCCGAAGGCGCGCGAGGCAGGCCTGGCGCAGATCGACGGCGGTGCCGACATCCTGTTCGGAGAGCGCATCGGCACGGCCGACGCCGCCAAGGAACGCGGCATCAAGTCGGTCGGCTCGCTGCTCGACTACACGCCGCGCTACCCCGACACCGTCTTCGCCAATGCCATGTGGTACTTCCGCCCGATCCTCGATGCGGCGGTCGCCGACGTTAACGCCGCAAAGCCGGTCGGCAAGAGCTACACCGCCTTCGGCCTGATGAAGGAAGGCGGCAGCGACATCGTCTACGTCAAGGGCGTGGCACCGGCCGATGCGGAAACGGCGATGGAAGCCAGGCGCGCCGAGATCAAGGCCGGCACCTTCGAAGTGCCGATCATGATGGAAGAGCCGAAGTAAGCAGACAGACCGTGCCGCCGAGCGTCGAAAGCGAAACGATCGGGGATGCCACGGCGCTGGCCGGGGCGATCGCGGCCGGTGTGCTTTCGGCCGGGGAGGCCATGGAGGCGGCCCTTGCCGCCGCCTCGCACCATACCGGCCTCGGTGCGATCTGTCGCATTGACGAAGACCGCGGTCGCGCGGCGGCAGCAAGGCTCGACGAGGAACGGCGGACAGAGCCAGTCCGTTTCGCGGCACGCCCCTTTGCCGGCGTGCCGACGCTCGCCAAGGATCTTGGTGGGCCGTTCGCCGGATTTGCCGTGCGCGCCGGTTCCCGCATGCTCGACGGCATGCTCGATCCTAAGCCGGATTCCGATCTCGCCAACCGCTTCCGCGATGCCGGCCTTGCCCTGTTCGGCCTCACCACCAGCCCGGAATTCGGGCTGTCGCTCGCGAGCGAACCGGATAGCGGCCCGCTCTGCCGCAATCCGCTCGATCCGGGCCGCACCGCGGGCGGCTCCTCGGGCGGCGCGGCTTCTGCTGTGGCAGCCGGCATCGTGGCGATCGCGCACGCCACCGACGCTGGCGGTTCGATCCGCGTGCCGGCGGCCTGCTGCGGGCTCGTCGGGCTGAAGCCGACCCGCGGCGCCATCCCCGGCGGTCCCCATTTCGGCAATCACCTGGGCGGCATCGTCGGCGAACTCGCCGTCTGCCGGTCGGTCCGCGACACCCGCCGGATCCTCGAGGCCGTGCATGGCAGGGCGAGGGGACCCTTCGCCGATCCGGCCGAAGCTTCGGTCGCAGACGGCGGCCTGCGCATCGGCGTGCTGACACAGACCGGCGCCGACTTTCCGACGGAGCCTGCGCGCAGCGGCGCCGTGGAGGCGGCTGCGAAGACGCTGGAGGCGCGCGGACACCGTATCGTGGCCCTCGACTGGCCGGCCTTCGCCGGCCTGGTGTCGGCATCCTCGGCCGTCTTCGCCGACATCGTCTCGATTAATCTCGCCAATCTTGTCGACGCGCTGTCGCTCGACCTCGGCCTTGCCGAGCCGC
Organism: Mycoplana azooxidifex; assembly: GCF_014196765.1. GTDB lineage: Bacteria > Pseudomonadota > Alphaproteobacteria > Rhizobiales > Rhizobiaceae > Mycoplana > Mycoplana azooxidifex. The sequence continues at coordinate 424,107 of NZ_JACIEE010000004.1, read as the reverse complement.
TGACACGCGCCTTCGTGGAAAGGGGACGGAGGATATCGGCCGGCGGCCTCTGGACATCGCTCGATGCGGCGGTGCATGTGAGCCACAACACCTGGGCGCTGTTCGACAGCCTGGATTGCCTTCTCATGCCGATGCTTGCCACAGCTCCCCTTGCCGTCGGATCCTTCCCGTCCGACCATGACGATACCGACCTGCACCTGCGGCGGATGACGGCCTTTGCGCCGCTTGCGGGGCTTGCCAACATTTCCGGCTTCCCCGCCCTGACGCTGCCCTATGGCGCGGATGGGGATGGCTTGCCGCTGCCGGTGCAGCTGATGGCGCCAATGGGCGGGGAGCGGCTTCTGCTGTCGCTGGCGGCCTCTCTCGAAGGCGAAGGACGCTGGCAGCATCGCTTTCCCATTGCGGGGCTTGCCGCATGATCGCCGATACGACCGCCGCGCCCGTCCTCGAACTTGCGCATATCAGCAAGCGTTTCGGCCCGATCGTCGCCAATGACGACATCTCGATTGCGCTCGGCAGGGGCGAGTTGCTGGCGCTGCTCGGCGAGAACGGCGCCGGCAAGACGACGTTGATGAGCATTCTCTTCGGCCACTACACGCCCGACGAAGGGACGGTGCGCGTCGACGGTGTGGAACTGCCGCACGGACGCCCGCGCGCGGCCATCAAGGCCGGCGTCGGCATGGTGCACCAGCACTTCTCGCTGGCGCCCAACCTGACCGTGCTCGAAAACGTCATGACCGGGACGGAGCCGCTCTGGTCGCCGCGCTCGCGCACGAGTGCAGCGCGCCGCAAGCTTCTGTCCATTGCCGAGCGCTTCGGCCTCGGCGTCGATCCGGACGCCCGGCTCGGCGACCTGTCGGTCGGCGAGCAGCAGCGCGTCGAGATCCTCAAGGCGCTCTACAACGACGCCCGCATCCTGATCCTCGACGAGCCGACCGCCGTCTTGACCAACATCGAGGCGGAGCGGCTGTTCACGACGCTGCGGGAAATGGCCAGGCAGGGCCTGTCGCTGATCTTCATCTCCCACAAGCTGGACGAGGTGATGGCCGCTGCCGACCGCATCGTGGTGCTGCGCGGCGGCAGGGTGGCGGCCGAGCGAAGGGCGGCTGAGACGAACAAGGCGGAGCTTGCCGAACTGATGGTGGGACACCGCGTGACGCGGCCGACGCGCGAGCCGGCGAAAGCCGGCGCGACCGTCTTCCAGGCATCGCGCCTGACGGTCTCGATCGGCGGCGTGGAGCGGCTGAAGGAGATCGACTTCTTCCTTCGCGAAGGCGAGACCCTCGGCATCATCGGTGTCTCCGGCAACGGCCAGGCGGCGCTGTCGCAACTGATGGGCGGCCTTGCTGCCCCGACCGGCGGGGAAATGCGGCTGTTCGGCGAACCGGTCTCGGCACTCGACGTGCACGACCTCGTGGAGGCCGGCATCGGCCGGATCCCGGAGGACCGCCACAGGCAGGGCGCGATCGGCGAGATGACGATCTGGGAGAACGCCGTGCTGGAGCGCATCCGCCAGCCGCTGTTCTCGCGCCGCGGCATCGTCAACCGCTCGGCCGGCCAGGCCTTTGCGGCAACGATCATCGAGGAATTTGACGTGCGCGGCGGGACGCCCACGAGCCGTACGCGGCTTCTGTCGGGGGGCAATATGCAGAAGCTGATCCTCGGCCGGAACCTCTACCGGCGGCCGAAGATCCTGATCGCAGCCCAGCCGACGCGCGGGCTCGACGAGGGGGCGGTGGCGGCCGTCCACGCCCGCATCCTGGACGCGCGCCGGCAGGGGACCGCGGTGCTCCTGATTTCGGAGGACCTCGACGAGGTGATCGGCCTCGCCGACCGTATCCAGGCGATCGTCAAGGGGCGCCTTTCCGCGCCGATCGCCGCCGAAGACGCCGATCCGCGCCGGCTCGGCCTGATGATGTCGGGGGACTGGACGTCCAGTGACAGGACCCCCAATGACCGGATCAGCGACGGGCCTCCCGGCGAAGGACATCCTCATGCGTCTTGAACGCCGCGAACACCGCCCGCTGCTGCTGGTCGTGCTGTCTCCCATCCTCGCGGTGGTGGCGGCGCTCGCCCTTGCCGGGCTCTTGATCGCCGCTGCCGGCGCGCCGGTGCTGGAGGCCTATGGGCGGATCCTGACCGGCGCCTTCGGCACCCGGCTTGCCGCGACGGAGACGCTGACGCGGGCGACGCCGCTGATGCTGACGGGGCTTGCGGCCGCGGTCGCCTTCCGCGCGCGGCTCTGGAACATCGGCGCCGAGGGGCAGTTCTATCTCGGCGCAATCATGGTGGCCGCACTCGGTTCGACCGCGCTTTCCGGCCTGCCGGGGCCGGTGCTGATCCCGCTGCTGTTTACAGCCGGCGCGATTGCCGGCATGGCGCTGATGCTGGTACCTCTGTGGCTGCGGCTGCGCTTCTCGGTCGACGAAGTGGTGACGAGCCTGCTTTTGAACTTCGTCGCCGTACTGTTCGTCTCGATGATGATCGACGGGCCGTTGAAAGATCCGCTCGCCTTCGGTTGGCCGCAGTCGATGCCGGTCGCAGACCATGCATTGCTGCCGAAGCTGATCGAGCGCTCGCGCCTGCATATCGGGCTTGCCGTGGCAATCGTCGCCGCGCTGCTGGTCTACCTGCTGCAGTCGCGTACCGTCTTCGGCCTGCAGTCGCGCGCTGCCGGCCTCAACCCGGAGGGCGCCGTCTTCGCCGGCGTGCCGCTGGCGCGCACGCTCGTCAAGGTCGCCTGCCTCTCGGGTGGGCTTGCGGGCCTTGCGGGTGCGATCGAGGTGATGGGGGTCAAGGGCTACGTGACCACCGACCTTTCGCCGGGCTACGGCTATGCCGGCATCATCGTCGCCATGCTCGCCAACCTCAATCCGCTCGGCGTGATCGCCGCAGCATTCTTCACCGCCACCATGTTCGTCGGCGCCGACGGCATGAGCCGGGCGCTGGGGATCCCGACCTATATCGCCGACGTCACCGTGGCGCTGTCGCTGCTCACCATGCTCATCGCGATCTTCTTCACCCAGTACAGGATCCGCCGATGAGCACGTTCTTCGACATCGTCGCCTCGGCAGGTCTCTGGGCAGCGGTGCTGCGCATCGCCACGCCGCTGATCTTCGGCACCCTCGGCGCGCTGCTCTCCGAGCGCTCGGGCGTGCTCAATCTCGGCATCGAGGGGATCATGACCTTCGGCGCCATGGCCGGCTGGCTTGCCGTGTTCAATGGGGCAGACCTGTGGACGGGCATGCTGGTGGCAGCGCTCTCGGGCGCGCTGTTCGGGCTGGTGCATGCGGCGATGACGGTCACCCTCGGCCTGTCGCAGCATGTGACCGGGCTCGGCATCACGCTGTTCGCGTCCTCCCTCAGCTATTACATCTTCCGCCTGACGGTGCCGCTTGCATCGACGCCGCCGACGGTGACGCCGTTCCAGCCGATTTCGGTCCCCGGCCTCTCCGACCTGCCCTTCGTCGGCCCGGCGCTGTTCACCCAGACGCTGCCGACCTATCTGTCGATCGTCATCGCGCTGCTGCTCGCCTATGTCGTCTACCGCACCCCGCTCGGGCTTGCGCTGCGCATGAGCGGGGAGAACCCGCATGCGGCGGAAGCGCAGGGCGTCGACCCGGTCCGGGTGCGCTATGGCGCGATCATGGCGGGCAGCGCGCTGATGGCAATGGGCGGGGCGTTCCTGACGCTGTCGGCCTTCAACAGCTTCTTCCCGACGATGGTGCAGGGGCGCGGCTGGATCTGCATCGCGCTCGTCGTCTTCGCCTCCTGGCGGCCGGGGCGGGCGCTGTTCGGGGCGCTGCTGTTTGCCTTCTTCGACGCCTTCCAGCTGAGGCTGCAGACGGTGCTCGGCAATGTGCCCTACCAGATCTTCCTGATGATGCCCTATATCCTCTCGATCGCAGCGCTCGCCGTCATGGCCCGTCGCGCCCGCGTGCCGCAGGCGCTGATGCAGCCCTACCGGCGCGGCGAGCGCTAGTTTCTTCCGTCCATTCGCACAGGTGCCCCATGTTCGACTTTGTGATCAAGAACGCCAATCTCCCCGACGGCCGCGAGGGCATCGACATCGCCATTGCCGGCGACAGGATCGCCGAGGTCGGGCCGAAGATTGCAGCTGAGGCCGGCGAGACCATCGATGCGACCGGCCGGCTGGTGAGCCCGCCCTTCGTCGACCCGCATTTTCACATGGACGCGACGCTGTCGCTCGGGCTGCCGCGGATGAATGTCTCTGGCACGCTGCTGGAAGGCATCGCGCTCTGGGGCGAACTGCGGCCGACGCTGACGCGGGAAGCGCTGGTGGAGCGGGCGCTGCGATACTGCGATCTCGCCGTCAGCCAGGGGCTGCTGGCGATCCGCAGCCATGTCGACACCAGCGACCCGAAGCTGGTGACGGCCGAGGCGCTGATCGAGGTGCGCGAGAGGGTCGCGCCCTATATAGACCTGCAGCTCGTCGCCTTCCCGCAGGACGGCTACTGCCGGGCCGAGGGCGGTGTGGAGGCGCTGAACCGGGCGCTCGACATGGGCCTCGATATCGTCGGCGGCATCCCGCATTTCGAGCGGACCATGGCCGACGGGGCTGCTTCCGTCGCGGCCCTGTGCAAGATTGCCGCTGACCGCGGCCTGCCCGTCGACATGCATTGCGACGAGACGGACGATCCGATGTCGCGGCATATCGAGACGCTCGCCGCCGAGACGGTGCGCTACGGCCTGAAGGGGCGCGTCGCCGGCTCGCACCTGACCTCGATGCATTCGATGGACAACTACTACGTCTCCAAGCTGATCCCGCTGATGGCGGAGGCCGAGATCAATGTCATCCCCAACCCGCTGATCAACATCATGCTGCAGGGGCGCCACGACAGCTATCCGAAGCGGCGCGGCATGACGCGGGTGCGCGAGCTGATGGCGGCCGGCCTGAACGTCTCCTTCGGCCACGACTGTGTGATGGATCCCTGGTACTCGATGGGATCGGGCGACATGCTGGAGGTCGGCCACATGGCGATCCATGTGGCGCAGATGGCGGGAATCGAAGACAAGAGAAAGATCTTCGACGCGCTCACCGTCAATTCGGCAAAGACCATGGGGCTGCAGGGATACGGGCTGGAAAAGGGCTGCAACGCCGACCTGGTCGTCCTGCAGGCGCGCGACCCGATCGAGGCGCTGCGGCTGAAGGCCAACCGGCTCGTGGTGATGCGGCGCGGCAAGGTCATCGCCCGCGCAGCCCCCCGCTTCAGCGAACTGCTTCTCGAAGGGCGTCCGGCAGCGGTGGACGCTGCGGAATACGCGCCTTTGCGGCCGGGCAAGGCGTAGGATATCCCGGTTCCGCCGACGCATCCGCCCGACAGGCGGCGTCTCGTCCCCGCCTGTCGCCGTCAGCCGCCGGCATACTGTTCGTCGGAAACATGCTCCAGCCAGGCGACGGCCTTGCCGTCGAGGGCTTCCTGCAGCGCTATGTGGGTCATGGCCGTATCCGGGGCGGCGCCGTGCCAGTGCTTTTCGCCCGGCTCGAACCAGACTGTGTCACCGGCCCTGAACTCGCGGATCGGGCCGCCCCAGCTTTGCGCAAGCCCCTTGCCCGCGGTGACGACCAGGGTCTGTCCGAGTGGATGGGTATGCCACGCCGTCCGCGCGCCGGGCTCGAAGGTGACGGTGACGGCGCGCAGGCGTGCGGGCGCCGGAGCCTCGATGATCGGATCCTGGCGGACGCGACCGGTGAAATAGTCGGATGGCGGGGTGGCCGATGGGCGGCTGCCGCAGGGCTCGATCTTCATGGTGCATGTCCTCCTCGTTGGTGGCGGGCGACGAGGCATCCTGCAACGGAACGGAGCGGACGGGAAGATGCGATGCGCCATTCGATCCGGACCGGACCGTCGACCGCCCGTCAGCGAAATCCCGGCGGCGGACGATGCTGGAAGAGAAGCGCATCGATCGCCGAGCGGATCGCGGCGAGGACAGCCTGCACGTAATGATACATTTCAGGTGCTCCATCTCGTGCGCCGTGCCGGGTTCGACGGCGCCCGCCGCTTGATCGCATGGAGGACGGCCCTGCTTCTGTCCCCGCGGTGACAGTTGTCGTATGGGGCGCAAAATTCTTTCGTTTCGACGATTTTCCTTGAACGGAAGTTGCGCTAAGAACCGCGCGACCTGAACTCCACCGAGCATTCGACAAGGACAGTCCCATGACAGTGCGCAACCTTTTCCTCCTGCCCGGCGACGGCATCGGCCCGGAAGCCATGGCGGAAGTCCGCAAGATCATCGCCTACATGAACGCCGAGAAGGGCGCCGGTTTCGTCATCGATGAAGGCCTCGTCGGCGGCTCGGCCTACGACGCCCATGGCGCGGCGATCTCGGAAGAGGACATGCAGAAGGCGCTGGACGCCGATGCCGTGCTGTTCGGCGCGGTCGGCGGTCCGAAGTGGGATGCGGTCCCCTATGAAGTCCGTCCCGAGGCCGGCCTGCTGCGGCTGCGCAAGGACCTGGAGCTGTTCGCAAACCTGCGCCCGGCGATCTGCTATCCGGCGCTCGCCGCCGCATCCTCGCTCAAGCCCGAACTGGTCGAGGGCCTCGACATCCTTATCGTGCGCGAACTGACGGGCGGCGTCTATTTCGGCGAGCCGAAGGAGATCATCGACCTCGGCAACGGCCAGAAGCGCGGCATCGACACGCAGGTCTACGACACCTACGAGATCGAGCGCATCGCCGGCGTTGCCTTCGAGCTGGCGCGCACCCGCAACAACCGCGTCTGCTCGATGGAAAAGCGCAACGTCATGAAGTCCGGCGTACTTTGGAACCAGGTCGTGACCGAGACGCACAAGGCCAGGTATTCCGACGTCCAGCTCGAGCACATGCTGGCGGATGCCGGCGGCATGCAGCTCGTGCGCGCGCCCAAGCAGTTCGACGTGATCGTCACCGACAACCTGTTCGGCGACATGCTCTCCGACGTCGCCGCCATGCTCACCGGCTCGCTCGGCATGCTGCCGTCGGCCTCGCTCGGCGCGCCCGATCCGAAGACCGCAAAGCGCAAGGCGCTCTATGAGCCGGTGCACGGCTCGGCGCCCGACATCGCCGGCCAGGGCATCGCCAATCCGATCGCCATGATCGCCTCTTTCGCGATGTGCCTGCGCTACTCGTTCAACCTGGTGAAGGAAGCGGACAATCTCGAGAAGGCGATCGCCAACGTGCTCGACCGCGGCATCCGCACCGGCGACATCATGGCCGAGGGATGCACGAAGGTGGGCACCGTGGAGATGGGCGAAGCAATCCTGGCCGAGTTCAAGACGCTCTCGGCCTGATTTCGGAAGCACCGTTTCCGACGAAACGCGGCATCGTCACGGCAACGTGGCGGTGCCGTTTTCCGTGGTGGCCGGCAGGGGGACGAGCGGGACAAATTTGCAGCGTATTCATTGAAGGAACCGGTGCTGGGGCCTATGTCGCCTGCGAAGCATGACACGGGGCATGACAGGCAGCCGGGGCGCGATGATCGACAGGACACGTCAAAAACAGTCTTTCTGGACCGCGCTCAAGCGGCGTTATGCGGCGCGGCGCAAGCTGCATCGGCAGGTTCCCTGGAGAGGCTTTGCGCTCTCTGCGCTCAACGTGGTGGCGATCGCATTCTTCGTCTTCGACCGGCCGCTCGGGCAGGCCGCCGAGATCCTGTCGCCGCCGCTGGTCAAGATCGCCGGTGACCTGACCGACATCGGCAAGCTGGCCTTCATTCTCGGCGCGATCGCGATGCTGGCCGCGGTCGTCTATCTCGTCAGGCGGCTGTTCAAGGTTCGGCGAAAATTCAGGCTGGTCTACCTGATGCAGATGGCGGCCTACGTGGCGCTGTCGGTCGTCTCCGCCAGCATCGTCGTGCACGCGTTGAAGTTTTCGATCGGCCGCGCCCGTCCGCCGCTCTACAACGAGGAGGGGATCTTCTCCTTCCACCCCTTCGGGGGCTGGATGCACGAGAGCTTTCCCTCCGGCCACTCGGCCCATATCGGCGCATTGTTCATGGCACTGGTGCTGCTCTTTCCCCGCTTCCGGCTGTTCTTCATCGGGCTCGGACTGTGGCTTGCGGCGACGCGGGTGATCATCGGCGTCCATTATCCGAGCGACGTGGCGGCGGGGCTTGCGCTCGGCTGCTGGTTTGCGTTCGCGACCTCGATCGTCTTTGCCCGTTTCGGCCTCGTCTTCACCCTCGACCGCCAGGGCTGGCCGACGCCGCGGCTCAGCCGGCTGATCTGATCAAAAAAAGGGCCCGGCGGTTTGCGCCGGGCCCTTCGCGGATATCAGAGTCGTTCCATCAATCCATGGCGTGGATGTCGCGGTCCTTCGTTTCCGGTAGGAAGAGAAGGCCGATCACCAGCGTGATCGCGGCGAAGACGATCGGGTACCAGAGGCCGTAGTAGATGTCGCCCTTGGCCGCGCTCATGGCGAACGCGGTTGCCGGCAGCAGGCCGCCGAACCAGCCGTTGCCGATGTGATAGGGCAGCGACATGCCGGTGTAGCGGATGCGGGTCGGGAACAGTTCGACGAGAAGAGCGGCGATCGGGCCATAGACCATCGTCACGTAGATGACGAGGACCGTCAGGACGGCGATGACCATGGTCCAGTTGACGGCAGCCGGGTCGGCGATCATCGTGAAGGCACCGCCGTTGGCGATCGTGAAGACCGGCATGCTGTCGACGCCGGTGGCCTCCTCGGCTGTCAGCAGCTTGGCGGCTATAAGATCGGCGCCGGCCATGCTGGTCTTGTCGCCGGCCCGGATGGCGGCCGCGTCGAGGGCGAGTTCCGGATTGGCTGCGACGAAGGCGTCGAGCCTGGCGTCGGGAACCTTGGCTGCTGCGCGCACCAGCGGATAGCCGGCATCGTGCAGGGCCATGTTGACCTGCTTCTCGAAGGCGGACGTCATCGCCTTTGCCTGGTCGCCGGCAGCGACGGCGTCGAAGCTGTTGATCGTCGTGTCGCCGACCTGGACCGTTGCCGGTGTGCCGGCGGCTGCCGTGGTCACGACGTCATAGGGCACCGAGTTCTTGGTGAGGAACGCGGTTGCGATGTCGCACGAGGTGGTGAACTTCGCCGTACCCGTCGGGTTGAACTGGAACTTGCAGTCGCCGGGTGCTGCGGTCACGGTCGCACGGACGGTTGCCTGGGCCTGGGCGAGGGCAGGGTTGCCGGCCCAGGTCAGTGCCTTGAACAGCGGGAAGTAGGTCAGGATGGCGAGCAGCAGGCCGGCCATGATGATCGGTTTGCGGCCGACCTTGTCCGACAGCCAGCCGAACAGGACGAAGAAGCCGGTGCCGATCAGAAGCGATATGGCCACCATGATGTTGGCGGACTGGCCGTCGACCTTCAGGACGCCGGTCAGGAAGAACAGGGCGTAGAACTGGCCGGAGTACCAGACGACGGCCTGGCCGACGACGGCGCCGAACAGCGCGAGCAGCGCGATCTTGGCGTTCTTCCACTGGCCGAAGGCTTCGGTCAGCGGAGCCTTGGAGCCCTTGCCCTCTTCCTTCATCTTCTTGAAGGCGGGGGATTCGTTCATCTTCAGGCGGATCCAGACGGAGATGCCGAGGAGAACCACCGAGACGAGGAACGGGATGCGCCAGCCCCAGGCCGCGAAGGCTTCCTTGCCGAGCATGAACTGCACCGACAGGATGACGACGAGCGACAGGAACAGGCCGAGCGTCGCCGTGGTCTGGATCCACGAGGTGTAGTAGCCGCGGCGACCGTTGGGCGCGTGCTCGGCGACATAGGTGGCAGCACCGCCGTATTCGCCGCCGAGCGCCAGGCCCTGCAGCATGCGCAGGACGAGCAGCAGGATCGGAGCGGCGATGCCGATGGACCCGGCACCGGGCAGGATGCCGACCAGGAAGGTCGACAGACCCATGATCAGGATGGTGATGAGAAAGGTGTACTTGCGGCCGACCAGGTCGCCGAGTCGGCCGAAGACCAGCGCGCCGAAGGGGCGGACCAGGAAGCCCGCGGCAAAGGCGAGAAGGGCGAAGATGTTGCGCGTCGTTTCCGGGTATTCGCTGAAGAAGGCGGCGCCGATAAAGACGGCGAGCGAGCCGTAGAGATAGAAATCGTACCATTCGAACACGGTACCCAGCGACGAGGCGAAGATGACTTTCTTCTCCTCGGCTGTCATCGGACGCGTTTTGGTGTCGTCCGCCGTCGCGACATTTGCCATTGTGAAATCCTCCAGTTCAACCAGCTGTCGAGCGCCCAGTCCCCTTGCACGCCGACCCTCCTCGGTCAGGCGAGCGTGGTGCGCCTGGCAAGAGGATGGCAGAAAAGGGGAATCTGCGCTGCGCGGCTTTCGGATTATGACTTTAGTCTAATGTGAAGCGCCGGTTGCGCAGCGGCGCCCGGCGGCGGCGGGCATGGCAGGGCGACGCAATCTTGACGCGAACTTGATCGCCGTGCAGTCGAGCATCCCTTGACTCGCGGGCAAAAACGCTTATTAGCAGCCTCCGGAAAAGGACAGCGCCATGCTTTGCCGCGAGCTAGAAATCGCAGACAGCAGCCGGCCGGCAGAGATTGCCGGGGAGGCACGGCGCGTGCCCGCTTCTTCCAAATTCATGGCCAAAACGACGACGAAAACCGTCTGACGTCCTTGGCCGCCGCTCTCTCCCCGGCACGGCCGGGGACAAGAGGCCCGCGTGCTCCGGCTGCCGGGCTTCCCCTCAACGAACCGAGGAGAGGCAGAGAAAGAGAGCAAGACCCATGGGTTTCAAGATTGCAATCGCCGGCGCTACCGGCAATGTCGGGCGCGAAATGCTGAACATCCTGTCCGAACGCGGCTTCCCGGCTGACGAGGTCGTGGCGCTGGCCTCGAGCCGCTCGATCGGCACGGAGGTTTCCTTCGGCGACAAGACGCTGAGGGTGCACAATCTCGAAACCTACGACTTCTCCGACACCGACATCTGCCTGATGTCCGCCGGCGGCGCCGTTTCGCTGAAGTACTCGCCCAAGATCGGCGCCCAGGGCTGCGTCGTCATCGACAACTCGTCGGCCTGGCGCTACGACTCCGAAGTGCCGCTGATCGTTCCGGAGGTTAACCCGGACGCGATCGACGGCTTCACGAAGAAGAACATCATCGCCAACCCGAATTGCTCGACGGCGCAGCTCGTCGTCGCGCTGAAGCCGCTGCACGACCGCGCCACCATCAAGCGCGTCGTTGTATCGACCTACCAGTCGGTTTCCGGCGCCGGCAAGGACGGCATGGACGAACTGTTCAACCAGACCCGCGCCGTCTTCGTCGCCGATCCGATCGAGAGCAAGAAGTTCACCAAGCGCATCGCCTTCAACGTCATCCCGCACATCGACGTGTTCATGGAAGACGGCTACACGAAGGAAGAGTGGAAGGTGCTGGCCGAAACCAAGAAGATGCTCGACCCGAAGATCAAGGTGACCTGCACGGCCGTGCGCGTTCCTGTCTTCATCGGCCATTCCGAATCGGTCAACATCGAGTTCGAAAACGAGATCACCGCCGACGAGGCGCGCGACATCCTTCGCGAGGCACCGGGTTGCCAGGTGATCGACAAGCACGAAAACGGCGGCTACATCACGCCCTACGAATCGGCAGGCGAGGATGCGACCTACATCTCGCGCATCCGCGAGGACGCGACCGTCGAGAACGGCCTGAACATCTGGGTGGTCTCGGACAATCTGCGCAAGGGTGCCGCTCTGAACGCAATCCAGATTGCCGAACTTCTCGTCAATCGCGGGCTGATCAAGTCCAAGAAGCAGGCCGCCTGAGGGAACTTTTCCCGGCCCACGAAATTGAAGGTCCCGCATCCACCGTCAGACGATGCGGGACTTTTGCCTGAAACGACGCACTGCGGCGCCATAAACGCCCTGAGACTGCATCGAACGGCTAGGAACTGTCTGACAGGCATTGGCAAGTTTGCGCGCGAAGCGATTCGAGAGATCACGGGGTTTATTTCAATGGGCTTGATGAAGCGGATGTTCCAGGGGCTGGCAGCGATCGTGCTGACGGCTGCGATACCGGCGGTGGCCACGGCCGCGCAATGCGGCAACAATGCCACGGGCTTCGCGGCCTGGGTCGACCAGTTCAAGGGTGAGGCCGCCGCCAACGGCATCAGCCCGCGCACGCTCGACCAGGCCTTCGCCCAGGTCGACTACAGCCGGGCGACGATCCGCGCCGATCGCGGCCAGAAGAGCTTCAAGCTGTCGCTCGACCAGTTCATGCAGAAGCGCGGCGGCCAGGCGATCATGAAACGCGGCAAGGGGCTGAAGCGCCAGAACGCAGCCCTGTTTGCCCGGATTGAGGGCCAGTATGGCGTGCCGGCCGGCCCGCTGATCGCCATCTGGGGCATGGAGACCGGTTTCGGCGGCTTCCTCGGCAAGGAGCACACGCTCTCTGCCGTCGCCACGCTCGCCTATGATTGCCGCCGGTCGGAATACTTCACCAACCAGCTCTATGCGGCGCTGAACCTCGTCCAGAACGGCACGCTCAGCACCCAGGCGCGCGGTGCTGCCCACGGTGAGATCGGCCAGACGCAGTTCCTACCGGTCAACGTGCTGAAATACGGCGTGGACGGCGACGGCGACGGCCGGATCGATCTCGTCCGCTCCAAGGCCGACGCGCTTGCCTCGACAGCGAACTTCCTGCGCGGCCATGGCTGGACCCCGGGCGCCGGCTACCAGCCGGGTCAGGCGAATTTCGCCGCGATCCAGGGCTGGAATGCGGCGAACGTCTACCAGCGCGCGATCGCCATCATCGCCGCCGAGATTGACGGCGACTGACCGTCACCCAACCGAAGACAGTCTGAGAGGCTCGGTCGCGCGCCGGGCCTTTTCACGTTCCCAGCTTCACGTTCCTGGGCGGCGGAAATCGCCAGTCTTGGCATCCATGATCCACAGCTCGCCGGTGGAGATGTCGAACCAGGCGCCGTGAAGGTTGAGCTTGCCGCGCTGCTCCAGGATCTCGACGCAGGGGAAGGTGCGCAGGTTGGCGATGGAATTGCGGATCGAGATACGCTCCAGCGCACGCTGGCGTTCGCCCGGCGTCATGACGTCGTTGCTCTGGATCTGTTCGGCGGCAGGCTTCAGGAGGTGCATCCAGCGGCCGATGAAGTCGCCGGGAGACAGGGGTTCGGCATCCAGGTCGAGTGCCGCCTTGATGCCGCCGCAGCGACCGTGGCCCATGACGACGATGTCGGACACCCGCAGCGACTGGACCGCGAATTCGAGGGCGGCGGAGGTCGAATGATAGTGTCCGTCGGGCTCGTAGGGCGGCATCAGGTTGGCCACGTTGCGCACGACGAAGAGTTCGCCCGGCCCGCTGTCGAAGATCGTTTCCGGCGCGGCGCGGGAGTCACAACAGGCGATCACCATCGTCCGGGGCTTCTGGCCGCTGTCGGCCAGCGTCCTGTAGCGCTGCTGCTGCTCGTTGAAGCGCCCGTCCATGAAGTTCTGATAGCCGGTCAGAAGGCGGTCAGGAAAGCGATGCATGTGGTCGATACCCCCGTGCGGTGACGAATGAGTAATAGGCGCGGCGATTGCTGTAGCGAGCGGGGCGCCCAAGCGCAAGCCTCGAGCCGGCGGACGCTCCGACGGCTGCGAGAACATTTTGCGCCCTTGCGCAACCGGCGCACATCACTGGCCGCGCTTGGCGCCGCCGGGATGAACGAGCCGTCGCATCTGTACCATGGCCATCGGCGTCGACAGGCTCGAGGCGTCCTGCTCCAGCGTCAGTTCGTCGGCGCCACGCTTGGCGCTGCGCGCCACGATTTCGAAGACGCTTGCGGTGGTGAGATGCAGCGCCCGCTCCTCGGAATGTCCTTCGAGGATGCGCGACAGGAACAGGGCCGCCATCAGGTCGCCGGTGCCGTGCGGTGGTTCGGGCACCTGCCGGTGTTCGGCGAGAAGGGCCGTCCGGCCGGAGAGATAGAGATTGCCGATGCTGCCCGACATCATCGGGTAGGCCGACGTCACCAGCATGCGCGATGGCCCGAGCGACAGGGCCGCGTCCATGATCGCGGCATTGCTTTCGAGCGGCGCTCCCACAAGCCAGGCCAGCTCGAAGCGGTTCGGGGTGGCGATCGATGCGATCGGCAGAAGCTCGTCGCGGATCGCCTCGGCTGTGGCAGCGGGGACGTAGAGGCCGCCTTCGTCGCCGCAGATCGGATCGCACAGATAGAGGAGGTCGGGATTTTCCGCCTTCAGGGTCCGCACCAGCCGGGCGACCGACGTCGCCTGGGCGGGATCGCCGATATAACCGGACAGGACACCCCGGATCTCGCCGCGCCAGGGTGAGGCCAGAAGATCGTCGACGATCGCGTCGAACTCGGAAGGCGCCATCGCCACACGCGTCGACCTTCCATGGCCCGGATGCCAGGACAGGATGACGGTCGGCAGCGCCCAGACCGGGTGGCCGAGGGTCTCGAGCGCGAAGACCGCGGCGCGGTTGCCGACCGTGCCGCGCACGACATGGCTCGATATGACCAGGATTGCGCCCTTTTCGCTCTCGTTCATCCGACCGTTCCTCGCCTTCATTATGCCGCCAGATCCAATGAACCATGGGCCGGTGCTCTGCAAGACATTGTTGCGGCGGCGCGCCTACCGGTGTGACTGCGCGCGATCCTGCCCAGACGGGATGCCGTGGCGCGATCGGCGCCCGCGCTTTCGACTGATTTTGCTCTGGAATCCTGGAAAAATCGCGCGTGCCGGGGTGGTATTGTCGGGATTTCGGGGATTTTCTGCCAAAATCGATTGAAATCCGGCCTCCTCCTATAAAACGGTCGCGAACCGCCTTTCTTCTGCTAGGGTCCAGCAAAAATCTCGGGGAGTGATTCATGGCGTCACGCATCAACACCAGGCGCGAGAAGCAGATCGAGGCGGTCACGGCCGCCGTGTCGAAACTGGGAGAGAAGGCGATCGATCCTTCGACCCTGTTCGGGCGAGCGAGCAACGATGACCTGGAAGGCTATAGCGCCGATATGCTGGCCGCCACTGCGGCCCATGCCTATCGCGAGATCAGCGCCTGGGACGGCGGCGAGCCGCGGGTCACCGTGGCGACGGTCGAGGCGATCGCCCCCCAGGGCAAGCCGGTCTCGATCCTCTCGGTTACCGATCGCAACCAGCCCTTCCTCTACGACTCGGTGATGGGCGAGGTCACGAGCACGCATCGCGACATCCACCTGGCCATACATCCGATCCTCGTGATCGAGCCGGACAAGCAGCCGAGGCTGTTTTCGCCGGAGGAGGCGAGCGACCCGCGCCATCGGGTCAGCCATATCGAGATCCACCTGTCCGAACTCGCCGCCTCCGAAGCCGAAAGCCTGATCGAGCGCATACGGCTGGTGCTGGCCCAGGTCCACATGGCCGTCGGCGACTGGAAGCCGATGATGGAGACCCTGGCGGTGGCGGTCTCGGAGATGGCGGTGTCCGGTCCGGCCCGGCGCCAGGCGGAGAAGGACGAAGCCGTCGCCTTCCTGGAATGGTTGCGCGACAACAACTTCACCTTCCTCGGCATGCGCGAATACACCTACAGCCGCGACGGCGACAGCGCCTCGGTCGAGCGCAGCAGCGGTCCGGGACTCGGCATCCTTGCCGATCCCGACGTCCGCGTGCTGCGGCTCGGCAAGGACGCGGTGACGACGACGCCGGAGATCCTGGCTTTCCTCGAAGGGCCGGACTTCCTGATCGTGACGAAGGCGAACGCCCGCTCGGTCGTCCACCGCCGCGCCTACATGGACTATATCGGGGTCAAGCGCTTCGACGGCAACGGCAAGGTCGTGGGCGAACTGCGGATCGTCGGGCTGTTCACGTCGACCGCCTATACGCATGCGGCCTCGGAGATCCCGCTGCTTCGCTCGAAGGTTCAGGCCATCGTCGATCATTTCGGCTACGACCCGCACAGCCATTCCGGCAAGATGCTGATCAACACGCTGGAATCCTATCCGCGCGACGACCTCTTTCAGATCGACACGGGGGTGCTTGCGAGCTTCTGCGAGCAGATCAACGAGCTTGCGGACCGGCCGCGGATCCGCGTGCTGCCGCGCATCGACCACTTCGACCGCTTCGTCTCCGTGATCGTCTACGTGCCGCGCGAGCAGTATGATTCCGACGTGCGCGAGAAGATCGGCAGCTACCTGAAGACCGTCTACGAGGGGCGCGTATCGGCCTACTACCCGGCCTTCCCCGAGGGCGGGCTGGCGCGCGTGCACTTCATCATCGGCCGTTCCGGCGGCAAGACGCCGCGCGTCCCGCAGAAGAAGCTCGAGCTGTCGATCCGGGATATCGCCACCCGCTGGACCGACCGCTTCGAGGCGCTTTCAGGCCCCGATTCCGCCAAGCTGATCACGCCCCAGGCCTATCAGGAGGCGTTCTCCCCGGCCGAGGCCCATGCGGACCTGCGCTTCTTCGAGGCGGCGACGGAAACAGACCCGATCCAGATCGCCTTCTACCGGAAGCCGGGCAACACCGACGCGAAGATGCTGGAGTTGAAGATCTTCCATGCCGGCGATGCCGTGTCGCTCTCCCGGCGCGTACCGCTCCTGGAAAACCTCGGCTTCAACGTCGTCAGCGAGCAGACCCACGACATCACGGTCACGGACCTCGACGGCGCAAGCCGCCTGGTCGTGCTGCACGACATGGAGCTTCGCCACCGCGACGGGCTGGACATCGACCTCGCGAAGCTTTCCGGCGTGCTGACCGATGCCTTCCTGTCGACCTGGCGTGGGTTGACGGACGACGACACCTTCAACCGGCTGATCATGACCGCCGGGGTCGACGTCCGCGAAATCATGGTGCTGCGCGCCTATGCGCGCTACCTGCGCCAGACCGGGATCGCCTATTCGCAGGGCTACATCGCCGATACGCTGAACAAGTACCCGGCGATCGCGGCGGACCTGTTCCGCCTGTTCGCCGCAAGGCTCGATCCGAAGCTTGCCGAACGCAAGCGCGTCAAGCGCGGCGAGGAACTCGCCGTGCGGATCGAAGACGAGCTCGCAACCGTGCCGAGCCTCGACGAGGACCGGATCCTGCGCCGCTACGTCAATGCGATCCAGTCGACGCTCAGGACCAACTACTTCCAGCGCGACGCCTCCGGTGAGCCGCTTGCGACGCTCGCCTTCAAGTTCGATCCACAGGCGCTGGAAGGGCTGCCGGTTCCGCGGCCGTTCCGCGAGATCTTCGTCTACGGCGCCGAGGTCGAGGGCGTGCACCTGCGCTTCGGCCGCGTTGCCCGCGGCGGCCTGCGCTGGTCGGACCGCGCGCAGGACTACCGCACCGAGGTGCTCGGCCTCGTCAAGGCCCAGCAGGTGAAGAACGCGGTGATCGTGCCGGTCGGCGCCAAGGGCGGCTTCTATCCGAAGCAGCTTCCGGCAGGTGGCAGCCGCGACGCCGTCTTCAACGCCGGCAAGGAGGCCTACAAGACCTTCATCCGCACGCTGCTTTCGGTGACGGACAACATCGAGGGCCAGGCGGTGGTGCCGCCGGCCGACACCGTGCGGCTCGACGGCGACGATCCCTACTTTGTCGTTGCCGCCGACAAGGGCACGGCGACCTTCTCCGACACCGCCAACGCGCTGGCGCAGGAAGCCGGCTTCTGGCTCGACGACGCGTTTGCTTCCGGTGGTTCGGCGGGCTACGACCATAAGAAGATGGGCATCACCGCCCGCGGCGCCTGGGAGGCGGTGAAGCGGCATTTCCGCGAGATGGACATCGACATCCAGAAGACACCGTTCTCCGTCGTCGGCGTCGGCGACATGTCGGGTGACGTCTTCGGAAACGGCATGCTGCTGTCGCGCAAGACCCGGCTGATCGCCGCCTTCGACCACCGCGACATCTTCATCGACCCGAACCCGGATACCGAACTCTCCTTTGCCGAGCGCAAGCGCATGTTCGCCCTGCCGCGCTCCAGCTGGCAGGACTTCGACCGCGCCGCCCTGTCCAAGGGCGCGATGATCATTTCGCGCAACGAGAAGTCGGTCACGCTGACTGCCGAAGCCATGGCCGCGATCGGCATCGACCGGCAGAAGGCGACGCCGTTCGAGATCATGACCGCGATCCTGAAGGCGCCGGTGGACCTGCTCGGGTTCGGCGGCATCGGCACCTATGTGCGCTCGGCCGGCGAGACGGATGCGGAGGTAGGCGACCGCGCCAACGACGCGATCCGCGTCACCGCCGACGAGGTGCGGGCCAAGGTGATCGGCGAGGGCGCCAACCTCGGCGTCACCCAGCGCGGCCGCATTTCCTTCGGGCTCAAGGGCGGGCGCTGCAATTCGGACGCGATCGACAACTCGGCCGGCGTCAATACTTCCGACGTCGAGGTGAACATCAAGATCGCGCTCGCCTCGGCCATGCGCGACGACCGGTTGACGCGGGAGAAGCGCAACAAGCTGCTCTCTTCCATGACCGACGAGGTCGCACAGCTGGTGCTGCGCAACAACTACCTGCAGCCGCTGGCGATCTCGCTCTGCGAGCGTCAGGGGCAGGGAAACCGGACCGGCCTTTCCCGGCTGATGAGCCGGCTGGTTGCGGCGGGCCAACTCAATCGCCAGGTCGAGGTACTGCCGAGCGAACAGGCGATGGACGAGCGCTACCGGGCCGGCATGCCGCTGACGCGGGCCGAGATCGGCGTCCTGCTATCCTACTCGAAGATCGTATTGTTCGACGAGATCCTTGACAGCGAGCTGCCGGACGATCCCTACTTCGAACCGACGCTGATCGGCTATTTCCCCGCAAAGATGCAGCGGACCTATGCCGACGACATCAGGACGCACCGGCTGCGCCGCGAGATCATCGCGACCATCCTCGCAAACGGCGTGATCAATCGCGGCGGGCCGGCCTTCGTGAGCCAGCTCACGGACGGCTCGGGCTATACCAGCGCAGACGTGGTGAAGGCGGCGATGCTGGCCTTCGAGGGCTACGAGCTGTTCCCGCTCTATGCCGCGACTGACGCGCTCGACAACCAGATGAGCGGTTCGGCCCAGAACGAGGTCTACGAGAGCCTCGGCCGGGTGTTCTCGAACGCGACGTCGCTACTTTTGACCACCGGGGCGATCGACGCGCCGATGGATGCGGCGGTCCACAAGCTGAAGCAGGCGCTGAAACAACTCCGCCCGCACCTGTCGACGCTGCTGCCGGATGCGGCGCGCGAGGAATTGCGCCGCAAGGCGCTCTATTTCGAGGACAAGGGCGTTCCCGAACACCTGGCCCGGGAAATCACTGACCTGCGCGCTATGAGCTTCGTCCCCGAGATCATGCTGATCTCGACCGAGACCGGCGACAACCTGATCCGCACCGCGCAGACCTATGCCGGCGTCAGCGACATGCTCAACATCGGCACCCTGCTCGGGGCGGCCGGGCGGGTGCCGACGACGGACCTCTACGAATCGCTGGCGCTGTCGCGCAACCTTTCCGACATTTCCAATGCGAGACGGGCGCTGACGGTCGCCGTCCTCAACCGGCACAAGGGCGAGAAGAACCCGCTCGCCTCCTGGCAGGCGGCCGATGCCGAGAAGCTCGGGATGGTCACCGGCCGGCTGAGCGCGCTGTCGGAGGCAGGAGAAGCGACGCTTGCGAAGATCTCCGTCGCCGCCGGGGTCGTCAGCGACCTTGCGCACGGCAGGACGAGGTGACACAGTCCGGCCGGGCGCGGCCCTTGTCGCGCCCGGCTTCACGCTCCGAACCGCCTGATCCCGCTCGGCATCCGGCTAACCATCGGGCGGATGGATAACCTTTTCCGTGCGTCCCCCGGGATCGCGCGGTCCGCGGGGATTGGTCCGGCCTTGAAAAGGCGGAAGCTTGAAGGCAGGCGGCGCTTCGGGCGGAGGGACGATGACGACAGGGCAAGCCGAGGCCGGGCATCCGGCGGGACGGTCCGGAATCCTGGGATGGATGCTCTTCGACTGGGCGGCGCAGCCGTTCTTCACGGTCATCACCACCTTCATCTTCGGCCCCTATCTCGTCTCGCGCATGGCGGCCGATCCGGTGACCGGCCAGGCGGCCTGGAGCTATACGCTGACGATCTCCGGCATCATCATCGCGCTGCTGTCGCCGGTGCTCGGTTCCATCGCGGATGCTTCGGGCCGGCGCAAGCCCTGGATCGGAGCCTTCGCGGTCGTCCAGATCGTCTCGGTCTGGACGCTCTGGTATGCGGTGCCGGGCACGAGCCTGCTGCTGCCGCTGACGATGATGGTGCTGGCCACGGTCGCGGCCGAGTTCTCCATCGTCTTCAATGATTCGATGATGCCCTCGCTGGTGCCGCCCAAGGACGCGGGGCGGGTGTCCAACCTCGCCTGGGGGCTCGGCTATCTCGGCGGGATGATGGTGCTGATCGCCATCGTCCTGTTCTTCGCCGCAAGCCCCGATACCGGTCTGACGGCGCTCGGGATCGCGCCGCTGTTCGGGCTGGATGCGGCAGCCGGCGAGGATGCGCGCGTGACCGGACCGATATCGGCCGTGTGGTATCTCGTCTTCATCCTGCCGATGTTTCTGCTCACGCCCGACCGCGGCAAGGGCCTTCCCATCGGGCAGGCGGTCCGTTCCGGCCTTTCGTCCATTGGCGATACGCTCGGCGAGCTCAAGGTGCGACGCGGCATCCTGCGGTTCCTCGTGGCGCGGATGGTCTACCAGGACGGGGTCAACGGCCTGCTGGCGCTCGGCGGCACCTTTGCCGCCGGCATGTTCGCCTGGCAGACGATGGAACTCGGCATCTACGGCATCATCCTCAACGTCGTGGCGATCGGCGGCTGCTTCTGGGCAAGCCGGCTCGACAGCCGCCTCGGCTCCAAGAGCGTCGTGGTCGCAAGCCTCGCCTGCCTGATCGTCGCCACGCTCGGGATCGTCTCGACGGCGCCCGGACATACGCTGTTCGGCCTGCTGCCGCTGTCGAGGGAGGATTCCGGCGGCCTGTTCGGCACGGCGGCGGAGAAGGCCTACATCGTCTATGGCCTGCTCGTCGGCATCGCCTTCGGCCCGGTGCAGGCGTCTGCCCGTTCCTATCTCGCCCGAAGCGTGGCGCCGGAAGAGGCGGGCCGCTATTTCGGCCTCTATGCGCTGACCGGCCGGGCGACCTCGTTCGCCGCGCCGCTTTCCGTCGGGATCGTCACGAGCTTCACCGGATCGGCGGCGCTCGGCATGGGCGCGCTGGTGGTGTTCCTCGTCGTCGGCCTCGTCCTCCTGCTGCCGACGCCCTATCCGGCGGACAGACCGGGGAAATCCGCCAAAGTCGCGCCCGTTCCATTCGGCCGTTGACATCGGCCGATATTGTCGTCAGTTTCCCAACTATTCCGAGGGGGGCATCGTAACGGTGCTGAGATGGCGGTGAGCCGGACCCTTGAACCTGATCCGGGTCATACCGGCGTAGGAACGGAAAACGCCCGCAAGGTGCCTCTTTCTCTTCTCCGCTCACCTGGATCTCCGTGAAATCGTTCGGGAGATCGACCATGACGCTTGCTAACCATCCGGCCGCCGACAGGCCACTGCACCTGCCACAAGACGGACGCGCCGCCGGCGTCTGACAGGACCATGCGCGCCCTTCACGCGGGGCTGGCCACGGTCACCCTTGCCGCCCTCTGGCAGGCATCGGTCTGGCTTTTCGCTCCCCCACCCTATCTCCTGCCCTCGCCTGCGGCCGTGGTCTCCGCCTTCGCGGAGCGTCCCGGCTTCTTTGCCGGCCACAGCCTGGTAACGATGACGGAGATCCTGGCCGGGCTCCTGACGGGCACCCTCTTCGGCACGGCCACGGCCTTCGGCATTGCGGCGCTGCCGCGCTTCGGCCAGCTCGTCTGGCCGATGGTGCTGATCCTGCAGGCGTTTCCCGTCTTCGTGCTGGCGCCGATCCTCGTCCTCTGGCTCGGCTTCGGCATGGCCTCGAAGGTGGCGATGACGACGATCATCATCTTCTTTCCCGTCGCATCCGCCTTTGCCGACGGATTGCGGCGGACCGACCGCACCATCCTCGACGCCGTGTCGCTGACACCTGCGACGCATTGGCAGGCGCTTCTCGCCGTCCGGGTGCCGCTGGCGCTGCCGGGGCTCATCTCCGGCCTGCGGGTGGCCGCCCCGCTGGCGCCGCTCGGCGCCGTCGTCGGCGAGTGGGTGGGGGCCTCGGCCGGGCTCGGCTTTGTCATGGTGCAGGCGAACGCCCGCATGCAGACCGCGACCGTCTTCGCCGCCATGGCGGTTCTCGCCGCACTGACCGTGCTGCTGCGGCTCGCCGTCGACCGCCTCACCGCCGGCCTCACGCCCTGGGCCGAAGAAACAGAAACCCCGTCCTTCAATCCCTTGCGCAGGAGACCTCGCAAACCATGATCCGCACCCTTTCCTTCCTCTTGACGCTGGCGCTCGCCGGCGTCGCAGCCGGCCCCGTATCCGCCGCCGACAAGCTGACGATCCTGCTCGAATGGTTCGTCAATCCCGACCATGCACCGATGGTGATCGCCCGGGAACGCGGCCTCTTCGCCGAGGCCGGGCTGGAGGTCGAGCTCGTGCCGCCGGCCGACCCCTCCGCCGTGCCGCGGCTGGTCTCGGCGAAGCAGGCCGACATCGGCGTGCACTACCAGCCGAACCTGTATCTCGACCATGCCGCCGGCCTGCCGCTCGTCCGCTTCGGTACGCTGGTGGAAACGCCGCTGAACACGGTCACCGTGCTGGCAGATGGTCCGATCAAGAGCCTGAAGGACCTCAAGGGAAAGCGGATCGGTTTCTCCGTCTCCGGCTTCGAGGATGCGATGCTTGGGCGCATGCTCGCCTCCGAAGGCCTTTCCAAGAGCGACGTCGAACTGATCAACGTCAACTTCTCGCTGTCGCCCTCGCTGATCGGCGGAAAGGTGGATGCCACCCTCGGCGGGTTTCGCAATTTCGAGCTTACGCAAATGCGGCTAGCGGGCCACGAGGGCCGTGCCTTTTTTCCCGAGGAGCACGGCGTGCCGGTCTATGACGAGCTGGTCTTCGTGACCCACAGCGATCTCGTCGCCGACGACCGCCTCCCGCGCTTCCTCGCCGCCGTGGAGACGGCGGCCGTGTTCATCACCAACCATCCGGACGAGGCCTGGCAGCTCTTCGTCAAGACCTATCCCGACCTCGACGACGCCCTGAACCGGCAGGCCTTCACGGACACGCTGCCGCGTTTTGCCAAGCGACCGGCAGCGCTCGACCGCGCGCGCTACGAGCGGTTCGGCGCGTTCATGAAGGAGAGCGGCCTGATCGAGGCAGCGCCGGCCGTCGACGCTGTTGCCGTCGAGGTCCGGTGAGCGCGATGGGTACCTATCCCACACCGCAAACGGCGGCCCTTGTTCTCGCGCGCGTGCGAGAGCGAAGGCCGCGGGTTCACTGCCTGATGAACACGGTGGTGCAGAAGTTCACCGCCGACGGCATCACCGTCGTCGGCGGCATACCGTCGATGACCTCGTCGCCGGAGGAGATCGCCGACTTCGCCGCAAGGGCGGACGTGCTGACGGTCAACCTCGGCACGCTCGACGCGGAGCGCCGGCGGGTGATCCTGCGCGCCGTCGAGGTCGTCAATGCGGCCGGCAAGCCGTGGATCCTCGATCCCGTCCATTGCGACTACTCGCCTTCGCGTCTGGCCTTCGCGCAGGAGCTGATCGCGCTCGGGCCGACGATCGTGCGCGGCAATGCCGCCGAGATGGCCCTCATCGGCAGCACCGGGCCGGGCCTGCGCATCCAGACCGGCGAGGTCGACCGGATCGGCAGCGGCGGCGAAGGGGTCCGTGTCGCCAACGGTCACCGCTGGATGGCCGAGGTGACGGGGACCGGATGCCTGACCGGCGGCGTCATCGCCGCCTTCATGGCGGTGGAACCTGATGCCCTTGTAGCCGCGGCGAGCGCGCTTGCGGTCACCGGCGTCGCAGCCGAGCTCGCCGCCCCCCTCTCTCGCGGCCCCGGCAGTTTCGGCGTGGCCTTTCTCGACGCGCTGTCGGCGATCGGCGAACGGGAACTGCTTACCCATGCAAGGATTCATTATGACCAGGATTGACTATCGGCTGAACGCGCTGGTGGATGCCGGGCTTGCCGACGTCGGCCCGCTTGCCGCGCTCGCGCAGGCGGCCGCCCGCAACGGCGCGACGCTGATCCAGTATCGCGACAAGACCGCCTCGACCGCAGAGATGATCATGCAGGCGAAGGCGATCGGCGCGGCGCTGACGGGCACCGGCGTGCCGTTCGTCGTCAACGACCGCGTGGACGTGGCGCTGGCAGCCGGGGCCGACGGCGTGCATCTGGGAGCCGACGACATGGATGCGCAGACCGCGCGCCGGCTGCTGGGGCCGCAGGCGATCATCGGGCTGACGGTGAAGAACGCGGCCGATGCGGAGCGCGCCGGCCGGGCGCCAGTCGACTATGCCTGCATCGGCGGCGTGTTCGAGACGCTGTCGAAGACAAACCCCGACCAGCCGGTCGGGATCGGCGGGCTGAAGCTGCTGCGCGAGCAATTGCGCGGCCTCAACTCGGCGCTGCCGGTCGGCGCCATCGCCGGCATCGATCTCTCCCGGATACCCTCCGTCATCGCCGCCGGCGCCGATGGCGTGGCCGCGATCTCTGCGATCTTCCGCAGCCGCGACATAGCACGGGCGACGGCGGCATTCCGGGCAGCCGTCGACGCGGCGCTCGAAGGGAGGGTCGCATGACCGCCATCGCACTCACCATCGCCGGGTCCGACAGCGGCGGCGGCGCCGGCATCCAGGCGGACATCAAGACGTTCTCGGCGCTCGGCGTCTATGGCGCGAGCGTGCTGACCGCGGTCACCGCGCAGAACACGAAGGGGGTTGCGGCGGTGGAGGATATCTCGCAGCCGATGGTGGCGGCGCAGATGGAGGCGGTGCTGACCGACCTCTCCGTGAATGCCGTGAAGATCGGTATGGTCTCGCGGACCGAAACGATCGCGACGATCGCGGACGGCCTGCGGCGGTTCGGCCTGCGCCCCGTGCTCGACCCCGTCATGGTGGCGACCTCCGGCGACCAGCTGCTGCGGGAGGAGGC
Source organism: Mycoplana azooxidifex (assembly GCF_014196765.1). GTDB lineage: Bacteria > Pseudomonadota > Alphaproteobacteria > Rhizobiales > Rhizobiaceae > Mycoplana > Mycoplana azooxidifex. The sequence goes on along the minus strand of NZ_JACIEE010000004.1, from coordinate 399,144 downwards.
GATCACAGCGCTGACCGAGGAACTCGTGCCGCTGTCGCTGATCGTGACGCCGAACCTGCCCGAAGCGGCGCTGCTGACCGGTACGCCGGTCGCCACCGACTGGGCCGCGATGACCCGGCAGGCCGAGGCGATCATGAAGGCCGGCGCGGGCGCTGTGCTCGTCAAGGGCGGCCATGGCGACGGCGCCGAGAGCGCCGACCTCTACTTCGACGGCAACGAGGTGCGCCGCCTGTCGGCCCCCCGGATCGAGACGCGGCACGACCACGGCACGGGCTGCACGCTGGCGGCGGCGATCACCGCCAACCTCGCCAGGGGACACGACCTCTTCGCGGCGGCCGCCATGGCCAGGGCCTACTTGCAGCAGGCGCTGGCGGCCGGGCGCGACCTGGCCGTCGGGGGCGGTCGGGGGCCGGTGCACCACTTCCACCGCTGGTGGCCGGCTTGAGCAGGCGACTGCTCGCATCGATGGAGGCTGTGCTCGGCCAGTTGTGCGCGCTTATCCTTGCCGCGCTCCTTGCCATCGTGCTGGCCTCCGTCGTCCTGCGATACGTCTTTCATACCGGCGTCGTCGGCGTGGAGGAGCTGTGCATATGGCTGCACGTGGCGCTGATCGCGCTGGGCATGCCGCTGGCCCTGAACGGCGCGCTGGCGATGCGGATGGATCTGTTCTCGCGCAGCCTGCCGGCGCGCTGGCGGCAGGCCGGCGGCGACGTCTTCAGCGTCGTGGCGGCGCTGGTGCTGGTGTCCGGCAGTCACGAGATCATGGGCCTGCTCGGCGGCATCTCGCCGATGCTGGGGCTGCCGGAATGGGTGCGGTTCGGCTTTCTCGGCGGCGGCGGCCTGCTGCTGCTCGTAGCACTTCTGCTGCAGCGGATGGCGGAGGGCCGGCTGGTGCCCGCGCTTTCGTCCCTTGGCGTCGGGGCAGCTGTCTACCTGGCGGTGCCGTATCTGGCGGTCGGGACCTCCCTGCCGTCGAGCCTGTTCCTCGCGCTCGTGGCCGGGCTCGGCCTCATGGCCGCCGCGCCGCTGCCGCATGCCTTTCTCGCCGCCGCCTATGTGGCGATCGCCTTCGGCGCGAGCCTGCCGGAGCCTGCGATCGTCTCCACTGCCGTCTCCGGCATGTCGCGGTTCCTGCTGCTGTCGATCCCGTTCTTCCTTCTCGCTGGTGGGCTGCTTACCGCTTCGGGAGCCGCCGGGCGCCTGGTCCGGCTGGCGAAGGCGCTGGTCGGCCACCGGCGCGCAGGCCTGGCGCAGACGACGCTGCTTTCGGGGGTGTTCTTCTCCGGGGCCTCCGGCTCGTCGGTCGCCAACGCCGCTTTCGGCGCGTCGACCTTCTATCCCGAACTCGTCCGCAACGGCTATCCGCCGCAGAAGGCGGGTGCGATCATCGCCGCGACCTCGGTGCTGGACAATGTCATCCCGCCATCGATCGCCTTCCTGCTGCTCGCGGCGGCGACCAGCCTGCCGGTCGGTCCGCTGCTTGTCGGCGGCGTCTTCGCCGGCGGGCTGATGGCGGCCTGCTTGGCCGTGGCCATCCACGTCTGCGTGGACGAGGGCAGTTCGAGCCTGCCGGCCTCCGGCGAGGTTCGCAGGTCGGCCGCAGCGGCCGCGCTGCCGGCGCTCGGCCTCGGCGTGATCGTCGTGGCTGGCATCCGCCTCGGCGTCGTCACCACGACGGAGGCTGCCGCGGTCGCCGCCTTCTATACGCTCGCCCTCGGGCTGACTGCGGGAACGAGGGCCGGAACGCTCTGGTCAACCTTCCGGCGTGCCGCGACGGAGGCTGCCGCGATCGGCCTGCTGATCGGCTCGGCCGGCCCGTTTGCCGCACTCCTGGCCATGGACGACATCGCCGGCGCGGTGGCGCAGGTCGTCTCGAGTTTCGGCGGTGGTGCGCTTGCGGTGCTGCTGCTGTCGAACGTGGTGCTGCTTCTCCTGGGGCTGGTGCTCGACATCGGCGCGGCGATCCTGCTTCTCGGCCCGATCCTGCTGCCCGCCGCCGTCTCGGCGGGCATCGACCCCATCCAGTTCGGCGTGATCGTGGTCGTCAACCTGATGATCCACGGGCTGACGCCGCCGCTCGGCATGCTCGTCTATGTGGTTGGCGGTGTCACCGGTGTGCCGGCGCCGGCGCTGTTCCGCGCCGTCCTGCCCTACCTCGCAGCCCTGCTCTTCTCCCTCATTCTTCTCAGCGCCTACGCGCTTCTTTCGTGATCGGAGCCCCCATGACCCAGATGACACGCCGCCTGTTCCTGCGCTCTTCAGCAACGGCCGCCGTGCTGGCTGCGCCGGCGCTCGTCCGCCCGGCGCAGGCGCGTGCGACGACGATCACCGTCGCCTCCCTGCTCGGCGAGGACAAGCCCGAGACGAAGATCTGGCGGCAGATCGCCGAGACGGTCGAGGCGCGGCTGCCGGGCCGGTTCCGCTTCAATGTCGTCGCGAACGGGGCGCTCGGCGGCGAGAAGGAGGTGGCGGAGGGGGCAAGGCTGGGTTCGGTACAGGCGAGCCTCGCCACCCTGTCGTCGCTGGCGGGCTGGGTGCCGGAAGCGCAGATCCTCGACCTGCCGTTCCTCTACCGGGATGCGAGCCATGTGCGCCGGGTCGTCGAGGGGCCGGTCGGCGAGGACCTGAAGCTGCGGCTGCAGGCACAGAACTTCGTCGTCGGCGGGTTCATAGACTATGGCGCCCGGCACCTTCTGACCAAGGAGCCGGTCACCGAGCCGGCGCAGATGCGGGGGATGAAGATGCGCATCATCCAGAGTCCGCTTCACACGACGCTGTGGAGCGCCTATGGCGCCATTCCCGTCGGCATCCCCATCACCGAGACCTACAACGCGCTTTCGACCGGCGTGGCCGACGCCATGGACCTGACGAAATCCGCCTACGCCGGCTTCAGGCTCTATGAGGTCGTACCGTACCTCTCCGAGACCGCGCATATCCGCGCCTCCGGGGTGGTCTATTTCGCGGCCGGCTTCTGGAACCAACTGACGGACGCGGAGAGGGAGGTCCTGCGGGAGGCTTCCGCCATGGGGGCCGACTATTTCAACCGGCTGATTGTCGAGGACGAGGCGGCGTCGGTCCGGCAGGCGGTCGCGGGCGGCGGCGAGATCGTCAAGGTCGATTCACGGGAGGCCTGGGAGCGCGGCGCCGAGATCGTGTGGCGTGATTTTGCGGACGTCGTCGGCGGATGGGACAGGATTACGACGGTGCAGAGGGCGTAGGCCGGCTCCGGCGGACTGAGGTGGCGCGATCGCATGGCGATGATGCGTCTTGCGCAGCCAATAGGCTTAGCCCCAAAAAGGCGGGCCGCGGGTAGGGCGTGATTACGCGGTCCGCGTACAGGGGCATGCGTGTAAAGGTCAGGGTTGCTGACTTTTTTGCCCGCCTTGCGTGTGATGGGGATTTGCTCCAGCCGCCCTTGCCGAAGGGGTCCTCAAACTATCAATTTAAATCCAAAGATTTAGCTCTAGTCCCTCCCCGCCGATCACCAAAAGCGTGTGCGAGGCCTGCCGTGACGCAGTGCAACCCTATGATCAGATGGTGGGGAAAACGCGCAATCGGTCCCATTCACCCGCATCATCCGGTGGAGATATGGACGCTACCGCGCGCTTAGCGACATGGCGTAGGGATCAATCTTCTTGCTGTCCACGAGCACCCCTTAGCTCATACTGAAGGTTGTATGCGGTGCGAAGACAATGCCTACCGTGCACTCCCCTTACGACTGTGAAGGCAGCCAATATCATCATAATTAGAAGCCCTTAACCGCTGGATTCTACTGGGGGACCGGCTGATACTCCGACACTTTCGACGGTCTAGGCTCGAGGGTATCGCGTGGTTGAAATTCATCGGACCGCCTTTTTCTTTGGTAACGGCACACTGCTCCTTCGCTGCGCGGAAGCCTTCCGCGACGCGGGGGGAAGGATCGCCGGCATCGTCTCCACCGATCCGCAGATCGCCGCCTGGGCGGAGGCCGAGGGCATTGCCCGCATGGCGTTCGAAGAGGCCGAGATCGGGCAGGAAGCGGACTACATCTTCAGCGTCGCCAACCTGACCGTGCTGTCGCCGGCGACGCTAGGCAAGGCGAAGCTGGCGGCCGTCAATTTCCACGACGGGCCGCTGCCGGCGCGGGCGGGATCGAACGTTCCTGCCTGGAGCGTCATCGAGGGCGCGGCCGAGCATGCGGTGACGTGGCACGAGATGACCGAGCGCGTGGATGCCGGGCGCGTGCTGAAGGAGCGGCGCTTCCCGATCGGGCCGAACGACACGGCCTTCAGCCTCAACGCGCGATGCTATGAGGCCGGATTCGAAAGCTTCTGCGAACTCCTGTCCGAACTCATGGAGGGCCGGTGCGAGCCGGCGGCGGCCACCGGCGACCGGGGCTGGTATGCGAAGGCGAAACGACCCGAGGCGCTCGGCACGCTCAATTTCGCCGCGCCGGCGGGCGTGCTCTGCCGCATGGTGCGCGGCCTGAACTTCGGCGGCTATGCGAACCCGCTCGCGCTCGCCAAGCTGTGGACGGGGACATCGCTCCTGACGGTCGGCCGGCTCGAGATCGTGGCAGGCGGTGCGGGAACCCCCGGAGCCGTTGTCGCGAGCGATGGCGAGTCCGTCACCATTATGGCGGCAGATTCGGGCGTACGGCTAAGCGGGCTCGCCGATCTCTTCGGCAGGCCGATCGATCCTGCCGCGGCCGGACTGGTGCCGGGCGTCGTGTTGCCATCGGTTAGGAACTACCGGGGGCCGGGATCGTCGGAGACGGGCAAGGTCGAGCCCGAATGGGAAGCCGAATTGCGGCGGGCCGTCCCGGCGCTGCCGCCCTATCCGCTGTCGCATACCGCCGGCAGCGGCACGGCATTGCTTGCCATCGATAAGGTGGATGCCGACACGCTTGCCGCGGCCTGGCTCGCCTGGATCGCGGGCATGACCGGGCAGGCGGAGGCGACGATCACCTATCTTGATCCGGAACCTTTGGCCCCCCGGGCCCCCTGGTTTTCGGACCGGCGTCCTGTCACGCTCGACATCGCCGCCGGCATGACCCCGCACGATGCGACGGAGGCGTTGCGCCTTGCGCGGCAGGCCGCCTTCGCGCGGGCGCCGATGGCGGCGGACCTGCCGCTGCGGCTCACCGATACGGAAACGCGGCAAAGGGTGCTGCAGGCGCTCAAGGTCGTGCTGGCGGGACGGGCGGAACAGGCACCGGAGGATGCCGCCATCGTGCTCTGCGCCGATCCGCCGTCGATCCGCATCGCAAGCGGGCATTTCGCGCCGGCGGTGCTCGCAGCGCTTGCCGCGGACTTCGCCGTATTTCTCGATGCGTTCGTTGCGCGGGCGGGCGCGCCGCTTGCGACCCTGCCGCTCGGCTGCGAGATGGCGGTGGCGCGAAACGATGCTCCGGGCACTGAGCCGCGCACGATCCATGCGATGATTGCCGACATGTGTCGCTTGATGCCGGATGCGCCGGCGCTGGAGGCGGGGACAACCCGGCTGAGCTTTCGCGAACTCGACGCAAGGGCGGCGCGGCTGGCGGGTGCGCTTGCCGAACACGGCGCCGCGCCCGGCGTCGTGGTCGGGCTATGCCTCGAGCGGTCGGCCGAGCTGGTCGTGGCGATGCTCGCCATCCTGAAGACGGGGGCCGCCTACCTGCCGCTCGATCCCTCCTATCCGGCCGAGCGCATCGGCTTCATGCTCGAAGACTCCGGGGCGCCGATCGTCGTGGCGAGCCGTTCGGCGGCCAGCCGGCTGGCGCTCGATCCCGGCATCGTCATCCTGCCCGACGCGGTCGGGTCCGCCGTCGAGGATGCGCGCGGCACACCGGGCGACCTCGCCTATCTCATCTATACGTCCGGCTCGACCGGGCGGCCGAAGGGCGTGATGATCGCCCACCGCAACGTCACCAACTTCTTCGCCGGCATGGACGCCACTGTGCCGTTTTCCCCCGGCGCGCGCCTTCTGGCGGTCACGTCCGTGTCCTTCGATATCTCGGTATTGGAGATCCTGTGGACGCTCGCCTGCGGCGCGACGCTGGTGCTGCAGACCGACGGGGCGGGCGAGGGCGCGCTTCCCGCGTTCTCCCTCTTCTACTTCGCCTCCGAGGCGGCCGGCAGCGGCCACCAGGCCTATCGGCTGCTCCTGGAGGGAGCCCGCTTCGCCGATGAGAACGGCTTCGAGGCGATCTGGACGCCGGAGCGGCATTTCCATGCCTTCGGGGGGCTCTATCCGAACCCGGCGATCAGTTCGGCAGCCCTTGCCGGGCTGACGAAGAACGTCAAGCTGCGCGCCGGATCGACCGTGATGCCGCTGCATCATCCGGTGCGTGCCGCCGAGGATTGGGCGCTGGTGGACAACCTCTCCAACGGTCGTGCGGGCCTGGCGCTGGCCTCGGGCTGGCAGCCCAACGACTTCCTGCTCCGGCCCGAGGCCTTCGGCGACCGGAAGGAGATCATGCTCGGTTCGGTCGAGACGATGCGGAAGCTCTGGCGGGGCGAGACGTTGGCGTTTCCGGGCCACGACGGCAAGCCGGTCGAGATCCAGATCCACCCCCGTCCGGTGCAGCGGGATATGCCGCTGTGGCTGACCGCGGCAGGCAACCCCGAGACCTTCGAGGCCGCCGGGCGGCTGGGCTGCGGCGTGCTCACCCATCTGCTCGGCCAGACGATGGCAGAGGTCGAAGACAAGATCCGCGCCTATCGCGTGGCACGGGCGGAGGCGGGCCATGCCGGCCCCGGCCATGTGGTGCTGATGCTGCACACCTTCGTCGGCGAGGACGAGGAGACGGTGCTGGCGGCCGCGCGCCAGCCGATGAAGAGCTACCTGAAGAGTGCGGTCGATCTCGTGCGCCGCGCCGCCTGGACCTTCCCGACGATCGTCGAGCGGGCCGGAAAGGCGGGCATGACGCCGCAGGAGGTGTTCGAGAAGGAGGCGCTTTCCGCTTCCGAACTCGACGCGCTGCTCGATCACGCCTTCGAGCGCTACTACCGGACGGCAGGCCTGTTCGGAACGCCGGAAACGGCCGGGGAGATCGTGCGCAACGTGGCGGCCATCGGCGTGGACGAGATCGCCTGCCTGATCGACTTCGGCGTCGATACCGAAACCGCGCTCGCCAACCTGCCGAACATCCGGCGGCTGATGGACAAGCTGCAGGCCGAGGGCGGGATCTCCCGCAAGGCCTCCGTTGCCGAAGACATCGTTGCCGGCGGCATCACGCACCTGCAGTGCACGCCGTCGATGGCGACCTACCTTGCCGGCGATCCGGCCGGGCGACAGGCGCTCGGACGTCTCGACTGCATGATGGTGGGGGGCGAAGCCTTCCCGCCCGATCTTGCCCGCAGCCTGCGGGCGGCGTTGCCGGGGACGCTTCTCAACATGTACGGCCCGACGGAGACGACGATCTGGTCCTCTGTCGCGCGGCTGGATGCCGTCGGCGACCGCGTGCCGCTCGGCGCGCCCATCGCCAACACGGACCTGAGCGTGCGCTCGCCCGCGGGGCTGCCGCTTCCGAACCTGATCGAGGGTGAGCTGTGGATCGGCGGCGCGGGGCTCGCCCGCGGCTACTGGGGCCGGCCGGAGCTTACGGCCGAACGCTTCGTGGATACGCCGGAGGGCCGCTACTACCGCACCGGAGACCTGGTCCGCCGCCATCCGGACGAAACGCTGGAATTCCTCGGCCGGATCGACGGACAGGTGAAAATCCGTGGCCACCGGATCGAACTCGGGGAGATCGAGGCGCTGCTCGCATCCGATGACAGCGTCCGACAGGCCGCCGTCAGGGCGGTGGAATACGGCCAGGGCGACGTGCGCCTCGTCGCCTATGTCACGGCAGGGAGAACGCGTCCCGCCGTTGCCGGATTGCGCACCCTTCTTGCGACGAAGCTGCCCGACTTCATGGTGCCGTCGCAGATCGTCGTTCTGGAGCGCATGCCGCTGACGCCGAACGGCAAGATCGACCGCAAGGCGCTGCCCGTGCCCCAGGGCCGCGCGGAGCGGAGCAGGATGACGGCGGCGGAGGGCGATATCGAGACCGGCATCGTCGAAATCTGGCGCGAGGCGCTGGGGCTCGACGAGGTGTCGGTCACGGAAAACTTCTTCGACCTCGGAGGACATTCGCTGCTGGTCGTTCAGGTCCAGCGGCGGATGAGGGAGAAGCTCGGGCGCGAGGTCGCCATCACCGATCTCTTCCGCTTCCCCACCATCCGCGCGATTGCCGCACACCTGGGAGGGCAGGCGACCGGGACGGCCAGCGCGGCCGATCGCGGCGCCGCACGTGCCGCCGCACGGCTTGCCCGCTTCGGCCGGTAGCTGAGGCGGCAGGCGCCGGCAGCCGGGCAAACCAGACAAATCTCGAAGGGAAGATGCACCGCCCATGGACAGGAACCTACCCGACCAACGTATCGCGATCATCGGGCGCGCAGGGCGCTTCCCCTCCGCGCGCAATGTCGGCGAGTTCTGGTCCATGCTGTCCGAGGGCCGATCGGCCGCGCAGCGGCTGGGCGAGGCGGAACTGATCGCCGCCGGCGTCAGCCGCAAGGCGCTTGCCGATCCCGCCTATGTGCGTGTTGCGCATGTCCTTCCCGACATGGAATGCTTCGACGCCGGCTTCTTCGGCTTCTCGCCGCGCGAGGCGGCCATCCTCGATCCGCAGCACCGGCATTTCCTGGAATGCGGCTGGGAGGCGCTGGAGGATGCGGGCTATGTTCCGGAACGCTTCGACGGGCGGATCGGCGTCTTCGCTGGCTCGGGCATGCAGGCCTATCTTCCCTTCAACCTCCTGTCCAATCCCGCCCTCGTCGAAGAAATCGGCCTGTTCCTCCTGCGTCACAACGGCAACGACAAGGACTTCCTGCCGACGCGGCTGTCCTATCTCCTCAACCTCACGGGTCCTTCCATCGCGGTGCAGACCGCGTGCTCGACCTCGCTCGTGGCCGTCCACACGGCGATCGGTTCGCTCCTGAACATGGAATGCGACATGGCGATCGCCGGCGGGGTGACGATCGAGCTGCCCCATCGCACCGGCTATCGCTATGCGGAAGGCGAGATTCTGTCGTCGGACGGGCTCTGCCGCGCCTTCGACGACGACAGCCGGGGCACGGTGTTCGGCTCCGGCGCGGCACTCGTGGTGCTTCGGCGCTACGAGGACGCGCTGGCCGACGGCGACGACATCAAGGCGGTGATCCTTGCCAGTGCGGTCAACAACGACGGTGCCGGCAAGGCGAGCTATCTCGCGCCGTCGGTCGACGGACAGGCAGAGGCGGCGGCGGAGGCCCTGGCACTGGCCGGCGTCGAGGCCCGCAGCCTCTCCTACATCGAGACGCACGGAACCGGCACGCCGATCGGCGACCCGATCGAGCTCGCCGCCCTGCAACAGGTTTACGGAGCCGCGCCCGCGGGCAGCATCGGCATCGGGTCCGTCAAGACCAATATCGGCCACCTGGATACGGCTGCGGGGGCGGCTAGCCTCATCAAGGTGGTGGAGGCCATGCGCCACGGGCACCTGCCGGCAAGCCTTCATTTCCGCAAGCCCAACAGCCGTTTCGATTTTGCCGCAAGCCCCTTCCGGGTCGTTGCCGATGGCCGCGAATGGCCGTCGTCGAACGGTCCGCGCCGCGCCGCCGTCAATTCGCTCGGTGTCGGCGGGACCAACGCCCACATGATCGTCGAGGAGGCGCCGCCCCGCCCGCAGGCGAACGCTGCCGCCGAGTGGCGCTTCTTCCCCTTTTCCGCCCGCAACGAAGCCGCGCTCGAGCGGCTGCGCGAACGGTGGAAGTCCCATTCAGACGGGGAGGTTCCGGAGATGGCGGACATCGCATTCACGCTCAGGCAGGGGCGCCGGCATTTCGCCGAGCGCTTCGCGATCGCGGCCCGCACGGACGACGACCTTAAGGGGGCCCTGGCTGCGAAGGCGACGCCGCTCCGCCGGCACGGCAGGGCCCGTTCCAAGCCGCCGCGGATCATCTTCATGTTTCCGGGAGGCGGCGCCCAGTATCCGGGTGCCGGTGCCGGGATGATGGCGTCGTCGCCCGTCTTTGCCGCCGCGGTGGACCAGTGCTTTGCGATGCTGCCCGACACGGCGCCTTCGGACCTGCGCCAGGTGATGTTCGGTGCGCGCCTGAACGACGAAGGCGCCCGGGTCAAGCTCTCGCGTTCGAGCTACGCCATCCCGGCGCTGTTCATCCTCGAATACGCCTACTGCCGGCTGTGGGAGAGCTGGGGCATCCGCCCGGACGCCATCGTCGCCCACAGCGCCGGCGAATATGCCGGAGCGCTCGCCGCCGGCGTCCTGGAGCTTGCAGACGCGCTGAAGATCGTCACGCTCAGGGGGCAGGTGATGGAGCAGGCGCCGGCCGGCGCGATGACCGCCGTGCCGCTCGGTGAGATGCGCGTGCGCGAACTGATCGGCGAGGGGCTCGACATCGCCGCGATCAATACGGCCCATTCCACCATCGTATCCGGTCCCGTCGCCGGGATCGAGGCGCTGGAGGCGCAGCTTGCGGGCAGCGAACACGAGGCCCGGCGCGTCCACATCGACGTCGCCGCCCATTCGCGGCAGCTGGACGACCAGCTCGAACAGTTCAGGGACGGCCTCGAGGGTATATCCTTCCGGCAGCCGACCGTGCCCATGGTCTCGTCGCTGCGCGGCAGCTGGGCCGATGGGCAGGATTTCGTCTCGGCCGACTACTGGGTGCGCCATCTGCGGCATACGGTCCGCTTCGCCGATGCGGTCGCAGCCGTGCTCGAAGCGCCCGACAGCGTCGTCATCGAGGTCGGTCCGGGGCAGACGGTCGGGCCGCTGGTGGCGGCCGCAACGACGAAGAACGCGCCACTGGCGATCCTTCCCTCGGCGCCGCGCCCGCGCGACGGCGAGGACGAGATGGGTGTTGCCGTGGCCGCGCTCGGCGGGCTCTGGGCGAACGGCGTCGAGCTGGACGCCGACCGGCTTCCGGGACGCAGCGGTCGCCGCGTCTCGCTGCCGACCTATCCATTCGAGAAGGAACGGCACTGGATCGAGCCCGGTCGCGGCAAGGCGACCCAGGCGGAGCGCGACACCGCACCGCTGCTGGTGCGCATCGCCGATCCGGCGGACTGGGTGGAAGTGCTCGAATGGACGGAGCGGCCGCGTTCGGGCAGTGCCGCCGATCTTGGCGGCGACTGGCTGGTGCTTGCCGGCAGCGATGCGTTTTCCGAGGCCGTGCTCGCCAAGCTTGACGCGGCAGGCGCGCGCATGACGGTGCTGCGCGCCGGCGATGGTTTTGCCGCGGCGCCGGGCGGTTTCGTGCTTCGTCCGGACGCGCCGGAGGATTTCGAGGCGCTGGCCGCGGCCCTGCCGTCGGTGCCCCGCCGTGTGCTTTACCTCTGGGGCGCCGATCCTGCCCTTTCGGACCACGTCTTCGGCGCGTCCTACCTGCTCGCCCGGTTCCTGCAACAGGCCGACCCGGAGCCGGGAACGCGGCTGGTGCTCGTTTCCTCCGGTGCGGCATCCATGCCCGGTTCTGGGGCAGAGCGGCCGGAGCTCGCCGCATTGCTCGGCGTCGTCAGGGTTGCCCCGCGGGAAATTGCCGGCCTCAGCGCCAGCCTCGCCGATGTCGAGCCGGACCCGGATCCGTCGGTCGTGGCAGCGCTTCTGGCGGAAGCTGCCGGGAGCGACGAGGCCGATCACGTGGCCCTGCGCGGCAAGCGCCGCTTCGTCCGCACCCGCGTGCGCGTGCCCGCACCGGCCTCCGCAGACCTCCCCGGGGACCTTCCCGGCCGGTTGCGCAAGGGTGGGGTGTATCTCATCACCGGCGGCACCGGCGGCATCGGTCGCCAGCTTGCATTGTGGCTCGCCCGCTCGGCGGGAGCCCGGTTGGCGCTGCTCTCGCGCTCGGCAACGGACGACGCCGTGCTGCGCGGCGAAATCGAGGCCGAAGGCGGGGCGGTTGTGTTCCTACAGGCGGATGTCGCCGACGAGGCTGCGATGGCGGAGGCGATCGAGACGGTGCGGTCCCGGTTCGGGGCGCTGCACGGGGTCATCCACGCCGCCGGCATCCTTGACGACGCGCCGCTTTCGACCCAGCCGCTGGCGGCGGCCACGGCCGTGATGCGGCCGAAGCTTGCCGGCGCCATGGTGCTGAACCGGCTCCTGCCGGAGGGCAGTATCGATCTCTTCGCCATGATCTCGTCGTCCTCCGTCGTGATCGGCGGGGCCGGCCAGACCGGCTATGCCGCGGCGAACGCGGCGCTCGAGGCGCTAGCCGCGGCGCGCGGGGACGGACTGTCGATCGCCTGGGGAGCCTGGCGCGACATCGGCATGGCGGCACGCGCCTATGGCGCGGGCGAGGCTGGCGCCGGCGATCCGCTGCTGGGACTTCGCCACGACGAACCGGGCGGCAGGATCCGCTTCGAGACGGTGATCGATCCGGAAGGCGACTGGCGGGTCTCGGAGCATGTGGTCGCAGGGCAGCCGGTCCTGTGCGGCACGGCCTATGTGGAACTCGCCCAGGCGGCGGCGGAAGCGGTGATGGGCGCCGGCCTGTTCGAGCTTTCCGCGCTTTCCTTCGCCTTGCCGATGATCTTCGACGGCATGCCGCGCCGCGTCATCATCCGCCTGCAACCGCAAGGCAAGGGCTACGACCTGTCGATCGAGAGCACGATCGGTGCGGAACGGGTGCTGGTGGAGCATGTCCGGCTCCAGGTGGTCGCCGCAGGCCCGTCCGGGACGCATCTGTCGGGTTCTCTGGATACTTCGCTGCACGGGGCGACCGCGCTCCAAGGCGGACGCGCGCCGCAACAGGACGTCATCGCCTTCGGTCCCCGCTGGAACTGCATCGAGGCGTTGCGCGCCGGCGACGGCGTTGCGGAGGGCGATTTCCGCCTTGCCCGCCCGTTCGAGGGCGACTTGCGGACCCATCCTCTGCATCCCGCGCTGATGGACATGGCGATGACGGTCGGGCTCGCCGCGCTGGATCGGCGCGAGGGCCGGCTCTGGGTGCCGATGTCGATCGGGCGGATTCGTGTCTTCGGGCCGCTGCCTGCAGCCATTGCCAGCCGTGCCGTCCGGGTCGGTGGCGAGCCGGGTCGGTTCGTGTCCTTCGACGTCGCCGTGTTCGACCGGGAGGGCCGCGTCGTCGCGCTGCTCGAAAACCTCTCGATGCGCGAGGTCGAGCGCGACGGCTTCGCCGGTTCGGCATCGCAGCCGGGCCTGACGACGCAGCTCATGGCCACCGGCATCCGTGCCTGCGAGGCGCAAGACCTGTTCGCGCGCGTCTTCGCACATCCGGGCCGCCAGCTGATCGTCTCGCCGGTGTCGCTGGACCACGTCCGCCTCGCGCTCGCCGAGGTCGCAGCACCTTCGCCTGCGCATGCGGCCCGGCAGGGTGGAGGCGGCCAGATCAGCGATCCGGTCACCGCACAGCTTTCGGCGATCTGGACCGAGATCCTTGGCGTTTCCAACGTCGGGCTGGACGACGACTTCTTCGCGCTCGGCGGCCATTCGCTCAATGCCGTGCGGATGTTTGCGCGCATGCGCAAGGAATTCGGCGTGGCGCTGCCGCTTGCAACCCTGTTCCAGGCGTCCAGGCTCGGCGATCTCGCAGCCCTGGTCCGTGCCGAGGTGCGAAGCGTGGAGGCGGCCGTGACGGTGGCCGAGGCACCGGTCGAGCCTGTGCCGGACACGGCGGCAGTCCGTCGTGTCGGAATGACGGAGGGGCAGCGCGAACTCGCGACCGCGATCAACATCAATCCGGCTGCGTCTCTGTCCTACAACCTGTCCTTCAGCCTGCACCTCGACGGCGCCATCGACAGTCCAGCGCTGCGCACCGCGCTGGACGGGATCGTCGCGCGCCACGACAGCCTGCGCGCGTCCTTTGACGTGAACAATCAGACGGTGACCATCCATCCGCACCGGGAGGCGAGCTTCGAGGCGGCGGATCTCTCCGCCCTCTGTGAGCTGGAGCAGAGAGCGCGGCGCGACGCGCAGCATGCGCAGAACGCGCGCATGCCCTTCGATCTGATCAACGGGCCGGTGCTACGCGCCCTGCTCCTGCGGCTTTCGCCTTCAAGGGCCGAGCTTTTGCTGTTCGTCCATCACATCGCCTGCGACGGCTGGTCGATGGGCGTGCTTCTGACTGATCTCGCCGCGCTCTATGCGGCCGCGCTGACGGGAAGGCCGGCCGGGCTCCCCGCGCCGACCAGCATTGCCGCGCTGGTCGCGGCCGAAGCGGAGTGGGCCGAGGGGGCGGAGGCTGCACGCCACCGCGACTACTGGCTGAAGAAATATGCCGGGCCGCTGCCGGCGATCGACCTGCCGACGGACCGGCCATACCCGGTCGTGCGCGGCACGCAAGCGGACCGCGTGGAGACCAGGCTCGACACCGGCCTGGAGGCGTCGTTGCGCGCCCGGGCCCAGGAGGCCGGCACGTCGCTTCGCAACATCGTCCTCGCCGCATTCCGCTATTACTTGTCGCGGCTGTCGCGCTCGACCGACGTGGTGATCGGGGTGCCCGCTTCAGGACAGCTCGCCCATCGGCTGGAGGGTGCAGTCGGGCATGGTGTCAGCCTGCTGCCGGTGCGCGGAACCATCCGCCCGGATGTGAAGCTGGGCGAGCTTCTGGCGCAGACCCGGCAGGAGCTTCTGGAAGCGATCGACCACCAGACCTATTCCTATGGTTCGCTGATGCGCGATCTGCAGGTGCCCCGCGATCCGTCGCGGCTGGCGCTGGTTCCGGTCGTCGTCAACCTGGACGGTCTCGCCGACATAGGCGATCTCCGCATGGGCGACACGCCGGCCCGGGTCGAGGTCAATCCGACCGGGCACGAGTATTTCGAGCTCTTCTTCAACCTGTTCGATGCGCCGGGCCGGGTCGAATTCTCTTGGAACTATGCGACCGCGCTGTTCGACCGCGAGACGATCGCCCATCTGGCGACGAACTTCCGACAGTTCCTCGCAGCGATCGCATCGACGCCGGAAGGGCTCGAGGCGCCGGTCTCGGAGCTGCTGCGCGGCGATACCGGCCTGCCGGCGAGTGGAAGCCATGTCGATCCGGCGGCGGCCGGTCCGCAGACGATCGTCGAGGTGTTTCGAAGCGTCGTGGCCCGGGCGCCCACCCAGGTCGCCGTGCGCTATCTCGACCAGGCGATGGACTATGCGACGCTCGATGCGCGTTCGGACGCGTTGGCAGCGCTGCTGGCATCGGAAGGGGTTCGCCACGGCGATCTCGTCGGCATTTCGTCGAGCCGATCGCTGCTCCTGCCGGTCGCAGTCCTCGGGGCGCTGAAGGCGGGAGCCGGATATGTCCCCTTCGACGTGACGCTGCCGGCCGACCGGCTGCAGTTCATGGCGCGGGATACCGGCATCAAGGTGCTGCTCGGGGCGTGCGAGCCGGTCTCGGCGACCGGGGTTCGCGCCATCCCGATGGCGGACCTGCCGACCGGCCCGGCCAGGCCGCCGGAGCCCGGCATCACCGGCGAGACGATCGCCTACGTGATGTTCACGTCCGGGACAACCGGGGTGCCGAAGGGCGTGGTGCTGCCGCACCGTTCCGTCATCCGGCTGCTCAGGGATACCGACTGGCTGCGGCTCGGTCCGGAAACGGTGACGCTCCATTCCTCCGCCTTTGCCTTCGACACCTCCATCATCGACATCTTCGGCGCGCTGCTGCACGGCGGGACGATGGTGGTTCCGCCGGACGGGACGCTCTCGATCTCCGAGCTTTCCGACGCGATCGCCAGCCAGGGCGTCAATACGCTGTGGCTGACCTCCGGCCTGTTCCATGCGGTGGCGGACATGCGGCCATCGACCTTTGCGCGCGTCGACCAGGTCGTGGTCGGCGGCGACGTGGTGTCGCCAACGCATGTGGCGCAAGTGATGACGGCCTGCCCGGGGCTGACGGTGATCAACGGCTACGGGCCGACCGAAAGCAACGTCACCAACGCCCACGCCGTGACGGCGGCCGATCTCGAACGCGGGCTGCCGCTGCCGATCGGCAAGGCCATCCCCGGAACGCAGATCTACATCGTCGATGATGCGCTTCAGCCGGTGCCGACCGGGATGATCGGCGAATTGTGCATCGCCGGCCGCGGCCTGGCGCTCGGCTACTGGAACCGGCCGGAGTTGACCCACCAGAAGTTCGTGACCGCGCCGTGGAATGCGGAGCTGCGGCTCTACCGCTCCGGCGATCTCGCGATGGATCCGGGCGACGGCGTGCTACGCTTCTTCGGGCGCGCCGACACCCAGGTCAAGGTGCGCGGATTCCGCGTCGAGCTGACGGAAATCGAGGGTGCGCTCGAGAGCCATCCCGCGATCCGCCAGGCCGTCGTGGTGGCGAAGGTGCCGGAGGGCCAGGCCGACAAGATCCTCGTGGCCTATTTCATCGCCGACGGAACGGCACCCTCCTCCGACGAACTTTCCGAGCATGTGGCGACGATCCTTCCGGAATTCGCCCGCCCGGCCTTCTTCGTGGCGGTGGACGAGATCCCCCTCAACCAGAACGGCAAGGTCGACCGCGGCCGCCTGCCGGCGGTGCGGATCGAGGCGCTGGCGGACCCGGCGGCGGAAATGCCGCGCGGCGAGGTCGAGACGCGGGTGGCGGAGATCTGGTGCGAGGTGCTGGGCGTCGACCGGATCGGCGCCAATGCGAACTTCTTCGCGCTCGGCGGCCACTCGCTGCTGGCGGTGCGGCTGTTCGATCGCATCCGGCGCGAATTCGGCCACGACCTGCCGATCTCGACGCTGTTCGGCAACCAGACGGTCCGGGAACTCGCGGCACTCCTGGAGCGCGATGCCGCATCCATGGAGGGGCCGGACGCGCCCTGGGACACGAGCACCGTCGTCGATCCCGGTCCGGATGCCGGCGGCATGCCCTTCTTCGTCGTCGGCGGCGTCGGCGGCAACGTCAACAACCTCTTCGAGCTCGGCACCCTTCTCGGGCGCAAGCGCCCGGCGATCGGCTTCCAGACCCGCGGGGTCCAGGGGCATACGCCGCATTCGAGCATCGAGGCGATGGCGGCGGAGAACATCCGCTACCTGCGCCGACACCAGCCGCAAGGGCCCTATATCCTCGCCGGCTATTCCGGCGGCGCCTATACGGCGCTGGAGATGACGCGGCAACTGGAGGCCATGGGCGCCAGGGTGGAGCGGCTGTTCGTGCTCGATACCTATGCCCCTGCCTTCGCCAGGGACTTCCAGCCGCTCGTCCGGCTGACCCCGCGCCAGCGGCTGGACAACGAGATCGCGCTCATGCGCGACGAGGGGCTGACCTACTTCTGGAGGCGGCTGTCGGTGAAGGTGCGCAAGTTCGTCCAGCGCGGCCCCGTGCTGGAGCTGATCCGGCGGACGAACCTGCCGCTCTACCGCCAGCGGCAGGTCGAACGGCTATGGATGGCGGCGGCCCGGCAATATGAGGGTGGCCCCATCGCCGCACCGGTGACGCTGTTCAGGACCCGACCGTTGCACCTCGTCCAGAAGCTGACGCTCGAGGCCGACCCGACGCTCGGATGGAAGGCTTTCGTCGAGCCGGAGCGGCTGGAAATCCCCTGGGTCCCGGGCGACCACCTGACCATGCTGCGGGAAGAGAACGCGCGCAATCTCGCCGCTCTGATCGAGGAAAGGCTGTCGTCGTGAGGGGCTGCTGCAGGATGTCGCCTCGTCACTGAACGGCGAGGCGCAACTGTTCCTTGAGGAAGGTTTCGATTGCCGGAATCAGGCCGTATTCGTGCAGATCGGCGTGGCCGCCGCCCGACAGCTCGACATATTTCTTCGGTTCCGGGGCCTCCTGGAACAGGCGGCGCGCGCGTTCCACCGGCAGGGACCGATCGAGCCTGCCGTGAACCAGGAGCTTCGGCGCCTTGATGTTGCGAAGGTGATCGACGATGTCGTAGCGCTCGGACCACATCAGGCGGCAAAGCGGAATGCCGAAGTAGCGGTCCTCGTAGAAGAGGCAGGTCCTGTAGGGGGCTGCCTCGAAGATCACGGCGCCGAAATTGCGTTCCCCGGCAAGCTGGCTGGCGACGCCCGCGCCCAGGCTGAAGCCGTAGAGCGCCCGGCGATCGGGGTGAATGGCCTGGCCCAGCAGCGTATCTATCTGATCGTAGAGAGCGCGCGCGTCCCGCGCGAAATTTGCGGCACTCGGCTTGCCCGCAGTTCCGCCGGATCCGCGATACTCCATCATGACGATGCCGTAGCCGGCCTCCATCAGGCTGCTGAGCCGTCCCATCGAGCCGCCGATGCTCGATTGGTTGCCGTAGAAGCTGAGGATCACGGGCAATCCGGCCGCGGGGTCGGCGATCCAGGCATGGATGGGGGCTCCGTCCTCCGAGGTGTATGTGACGACCCTCACCGTGGATGGCAGTCCGAATTCGGCGGGGCTGTTTGGCTCGGGGTCGAAACGATACATGCCGTAGTTCTGGAAGGCCCAGATACCGCCGGCGATGGTGACGGCGGCGAAGGCGAGTACGCCAAGGACAATCTGCACCACGCCCATGCAATCTCCCCGCTGCCGGCTGCCATCCTGGCTGCGACCAAGACGAGAGCAAGCCGGCGCAGGTTACCCGCGCCGCGAGCCGCCGCCACTCGCATTACGAGTAGCGTAACGGCTGCTTCTCAAGGCTGCAATCTGGCCAAAGGGGGAAGCCCGGACAGGGTATTGCGCATGGGCGACAGCATTTGCGTTGCCGTCCCCTACGCCTCCGCCATCGGCAGGCGTATCGAGACGCATAGGCCAGGCCCACCGTTTTCGAGCTGGATATCACCGCCCACGGTCTGGATGATGCTTTCGGCTATGGCGAGACCGAGCCCGGCCCCGCCGCTGCTGGTATCGAGCCGCTCGCCCCTTCTGAGCACGTGCCCCAGCTTCTCCTCCGGTATGCCGGGGCCGTCGTCGCGGATTTCCAGCAGGATGGAACTGCCGTCCCGCGCAGCCGTGATCGAGACCTGCGAGCGCCCGTAGCGGACCGCGTTTTCCGTCAGGTTGCCGAGCAGCTCGGAGAGATCGTCCGCATCGATGCGGGCGAACAGGCCGTCGGGTATGTCTATGTTCCACTCGATGGACGCGGCGGCCGGGGTCCGGCAGACGACGGCGACGACGCTCGATGCGACGCGGGCCACCTCCGAGCGCGCCGAAGGTCCCTGGCCGGCAATGCGCGCGCGCGCCATCTCGTGATCCACCAGCCGGCGCATGACGACGATAAGAGCCTCGATTTCGTCGGCGGCGCCGGCCTCGCCGCGCTGCCTGAGCTGCAGGACGTCGCCGGAGAGTGCCTGGAGGGGAGTCTTGAACGCATGCGCCAGTTCGGACGCGCGCTCGCGTGCCTTGCGCAGCTGTTCCTCGCGCGAGGCCAGCAGCGCATCCACCTCCATCGTCAGCGGCTGCACCTCGTCGGGGAAGGCGACGCCCAGGCGCTGCGCGCCGCCGCTGCGGATCCTTGCGATCCGGGTGCGGAGATCGGCCAGGGGGCGCAGGCCGATGACGATCTGGGCGAAGCTCGCGGCCATCAGCACCGCGGCCAGAAGGGCGAGGAAGGGCGCGAGATCGCGGCGGAAGTTTGCCGTTGCCCTCGTGATGTCGGATCGATCTATGCCGACCGCTGCGACGACCGGCCGATCGCCAAGCTGATGCTTGGTGATGACTTCTCGTGCGAGCACCAGCAGGTCGGCGCCCGCCGGTCCCTTCAGGGAAAATTCGCGGGGAGCCGAGGGCGACAGCCGGGGAAGATCGAGCGCCTCGTCCCACAGCGAACGCGAGCGGCGTTCCAGGCCTTCGCCTTCGATCTGCCAGTAGAGGCCGGAGAGCGGCGTCTGGAACCGCGGATCGACCGGGGGACGGACGACGTCGACGTTTCCCGAACCATCCCGCCCGAGGCCGGCGATCGTCTGGTCGAGATGCAGGCGCAACTCCTCGACCACGCGGCGCTCGACATGCCGCTCGAACAGGAAGGACAGGCCGAAGAAGGCGACGACCAACGCAACGCCGATCGACGCCGCGCCCGCGAGAGCGAGCCTGAGCCGCAGGGAACGCCGCGAGATCACCCGTCCTCGCCCATGAGGTAGCCGAAGCCGCGCCGCGTGGCGATCATGTCGCTGCCGAGCTTCTTGCGCAGGCGGGCGATCATGGCCTCCAGCGCATTTGCGTCCCGCGAGTAGTCGTCGCCATAGACGTGGTCCTGCAGTTCGGATGCGGGCACGACGCGGCCGCGGTGATGGGCGAGATAGCTGACCAGCCGGAATTCGAAGGGTGTGAGGCTGAGCGGCATGCCGTCGACGGCGACCCGCATGGTGCGGGTATCGACGACCAGCCGCCCGATCTCGATGGTGGCCGCGCCGTGGCCGACCGAGCGGCGGATCAGCGCGCGGACGCGGGCGAGCAGTTCCTCGAACTGGAAGGGCTTGGGCAGGTAGTCGTCGGCGCCGGCGTCGATGCCCTCCACCCGCTCGGCCCAGCTTCCGCGCGCCGTCAGGACGAGGACCGGCGTGTGCCGGCCGTTCATGCGCCACTGCTTGAGGATGCTGATACCGTCCATTCCCGGCAGTCCGAGATCGAGGACGATGAGGCCGTAGTCCTCCGTGTCGCCTTTGAACCAGGCCTCCTCGCCATGCTGCACGAGGTCGACGGCATAACCCGCCGAGGCCAGCACGGTTCGGATGTCTTCGGCGATGCGCTTGTCGTCTTCCGCAACGAGCAGCCTCACTCGTCCTCCTCGCGCTCCAGTATCTCGGCCGTCCTGGCGTCGACTTCGACTTCGACGACCCGGCCCGACGGATCGATGATCTCGAGTTCGTACACGTAGCGCCCGTCGTTGCGCTCGAATTCGATCTCGATGATATCGCCCGCGATCTCCTTGCGCACTGCCTCGATGATCTTGTCCAGCGGAAGGATCTGCCCGAGCCTCAGTGCCTCGCGGGCCTCGTAGTGCTCGCGGGCGTCGTTTGCGTCGTCGTTGTCATCATCCTGCGCGGTTTCGCTCAACGCAACCACCGGATAGAGGACGAGACATGCTGCCAGCACCCGAAGGCTGACGCGTGTGGATTTTCGATTTGTGAACATGCTCTTGCATATCCGGGCGAAGCTGACAACTCGCTGACAGCCGCTGTCAGGACGGCAAAAGGTGGTGTCGTCCAGTGTCCGCCCATTCGCCATGGCGCCGGTTGGGTCTTTCCGACGGTGCCGCCACTCAGAACTGAAAGGATGCTGGACATGGCCAGATTGAACGGAACGACGAAAGCCGATCTGCTGAAGGGAACGGGCAGGGACGACGACATTTTCGGACGCGACGGCAACGACAAGCTCTACGGTTATGCCGGCAATGACGACCTCGAAGGCGGCACGGGCAACGACCGGCTGGACGGCGGCGCCGGGCATGACGAGCTCGAGGGCGGCAGCGGCAACGACACGCTGATCGGCGGGGCCGGCAACGACGAGCTCGAGGGCGGCGCGGGCAAGGATCTGTTCGTCTATCATTCCGGCCGCGACGAGATCGACGATTTCAGCATCCGCGACGACAAGATCAGCCTTTCCAGTTCGCTGGGCATCGATTCCTTCGCCGAACTGATGGGCAAGGCACGCCAGGTCGATGACGGCGAGGACGTGCTGTTCAATTTCGGCGGCGGCAACACGCTGCGCCTCGAGGACGTGAAGCTTTCGAGCCTGAAGGCGTCCCATTTCGGCTTCTCCGCCTCCGACCCCTTGGATCCCACGCCTTCCGCGGATGGGCAGCACAGGGGGACCGGGAAGGCCGATACGATCAATGCCGGCGCCGGCAACGACGATATCTGGGGTTATGGGGGTAACGATACGCTCCGGGGTGGCACCGGCAGCGACGACATTCGTGGCGGTGACGGCAAGGACAAGCTGTACGGTGGCACCGGCCACGACGAGCTTGAGGGCGGCAAGGGCAACGACCGGCTCCATGGCGAGGGGGGCAATGACGATCTCGAAGGCGGTGCCGGTAACGACTGGCTCGACGGCGGCAGCGGCCGCAACGAGCTGCACGGCGGCAGCGGCGCCGACACGTTCGTCTTCACCCGCGGTTACACGGAGATCGAGGACTACCGTGCCGGCACCGATACGGTCCGGATCGGCAAGTCCCTCGGTGTGTCGGACTTCGACGACCTGGTGGCGCTGGCGCGTCCAGTCGATGGCGGCGACGACCTGCGCTTCGACTTCGGCGGCGCGCGGCTGACGCTGGAGGACACCACGGTCGCCGAGCTGCGCGAAAGCGACTTCCTCTTCGTCTGATCTTCCCCCGTCCGATGCCTCGCCCTGCAACAAGGGGCGAGGCATCGGCGCACACCGGCTTAGCGCCGGTTCACAGCATTGCCCGATCCTCTCGCGTGCGGAAGCGATCGGCAATTTTCGCGCGACAATCGCCCGCCGATCGTGTAGGTATGGATGCACGATAGCATGGAGACGGCAGCGGTTGAACATGGTGACGGACCTGGACCTGCGCGCGGAAACCGCCGGCATTCGCGAGCGGATTCTGGAGGTCCTGTCGCGGCTGCCGTGGGACGGACGTTCCTTCGAACACGGCGTGCCCGGTCTTTCCCTCTTCCGCGTCGTCGAGCCCGCGGGTCCCTTCTCCACCGTCTACGAGCCGTCCCTTTCGGTGATCATCAAGGGAAGCAAGCGCGTGCATGTGGGCGGGGAGACCTTCGTCTACGACGAGCGGTGCTTCTTCCTGACCGCGATCGGCCTGCCGATGACGGGGCAGATCTGCGAGGCGAGCGAAGGGGAGCCCTACGTTGCGGCGTCGCTCCGGCTCGATCTGGAGAAGCTGCGGCGCCTGATCGCCGACTTCGATCTCAACGGCACGGAGGCGAACGGCCGCGATCTCGACGTTGCGGTGGGGGTGGCGACGCCGGAATTGCTCGATGCTTTCTACAGATTGATTTCGCTTGCGAATTCCCCGGAGGATATCCCGTTCATGGCCGGTCATGTCCATGGAGAGATCCTCTACCGGCTGCTCACGGGCGAGCAGGGCGCGCGGCTGCGGCGGATCGCGCTCAGCGGCACCAGCAGCAATCGCGTGGCCAAGGCTGTGGCCTGGCTGAAGGAGAACTATACGCGGCCGCTGCGCGTCGAGGAACTCGCCGAAGTCGCCAACATGGGCGTTTCCACGCTGCACCATCATTTTCGCGCGATGACGGCCATGAGCCCGCTGCAGTTCCAGAAGCAGCTTCGGCTCCATCACGCGCGCGATCTCATGCTTGCCGAACCGCTGGACGCGGCCACCGTGGCGCTACGCGTCGGCTACGAGAGCCCTACCCAGTTCAGCCGCGAATACCGCAGGATGTTCGGCCATCCGCCGGTCCGGGACATCAAGGTGATCCTCAATTCGGACGATTCCACGCGCCGGGGATCGGTGGGCTAGCACGTCCTCCCGCCGCACCGGGTCGCGGAAATGTTACCGGCCGATCGGCAGCGGCTGGCCCTTCCGACAGGATCGGGCAATAATCCGGCAGGATCGTTTCTATCCCCTGCAGCCGCCTTCTCCTATCGTGCACCCGCTCGCATGGCTCGCTGCCGTGGCGGCTCGTCTGGGCATTTGCATGCCGGCCGCCCCAGCTTCATGCCTCAACGCAAGGAGACAATCATGGTGACTGTAACCATCAACGGCACCGCACACAGCGTGGACGCCGAGCCGGACATGCCCCTGCTCTGGGTCATTCGCGATCTCGTCGGGCTGACGGGAACGAAGTTCGGGTGCGGCATGGCCCAGTGCGGCGCCTGCACGGTTCATGTCGACGGCGTCCCGGTCCGGTCCTGCCAGACCTTCGTCGGCGACATCGAGGGCGCACAGGTGACGACGATCGAAGGCATCAGCGGCAAGGTCGCCGAAACGGTGCAGGCGGTCTGGGCCGACCTCGACGTGCCGCAATGCGGATACTGTCAGTCCGGCCAGATCATGTCGGCGACCGACCTGCTGGCCAACAATCCGAAGCCCACCGACGACGACATTGACGCCGCCATGTCCGGAAACCTCTGTCGGTGCGCCACTTATCACCGCATCCGGGCCGGTATCCACGATGCTGCAAAACGCCTGGAGGCCTGACCGATGATTCCCAAGATGATGCAATCGATGACATTGCCGGCAAAGTCGGTGCAGGCTTCCCGCCGCCAGTTCCTGCTCGGTGCGCTTGCTGCCGGCGGCGGCCTTGCGGTGGGCTTCAACATTGCCGCCATGGCGCCGGCGCTCGCAAGCGAGACGGCGGCCGGTGACGGGCAGCACAGTTTCTCGCCCTATGTCGTCATCGACGGCGACGGCAAGGTGACGGTCCTGTCGTCGCAGTTCGAGATGGGTCAGGGCTCCTATAACGGCCTTGCCACGCTGGTGGCCGAGGAACTCGGTGCCGATTGGGCGACGATCGACGTGGTCGGTGCTGCCGGAAACGTCAAGGTCTATGGCAACATCGCCTTCGGCGGGGCGATCCAGGGGACCGGCGGCTCCACCTCGATGGTGACGTCGTGGGAGCGCTATCGCAAGGCGGGTGCCGCCGCCCGCACCATGCTGGTCGCGGCAGCCGCCGCCGAGTGGGGTGTGAACGCGGCGGAGATCACCGTCGAGAACGGCGTCCTGTCGCATCCGTCCGGCAAGAGCGGGCACTTCGGGGTCTTCGCCGCGAAGGCCGCGACCCTGCCGGTGCCGGCCGAGGTGACGCTGAAGCAGCCGGCCGAGTGGACCTTGATCGGCAACGAGAAGCTGAAGCGCTTCGATAGCGCCCGCAAGGCCAACGGGACGCAGCAGTACACGATCGACGTGAAGCTGCCCGGCCTGCTGACGGCGGTGATGATCCATCCGCCGCTGTTCGGCGCGAAGGTGAAGTCGTTCAACGCCGAGGAGGCGAAGAAGGTCAAGGGCGTGGTCGACGTCGTCGAGACGCCCCGCGGCGTCGCCGTGGTCGGCGACACCATGTGGGCCGCCATCAAGGGCCGTGATGCCGTGACCGTCGAGTGGGACGACACCGGCGCAGAAAAGCGCAGCACGACCGACCTGATGGCGATGTATCGCGATCTTGCCGGCAAGGCGCCCGTCGCCACGGCCCGCAACGACGGCAACGTCGAGACGGGCTTTGCCTCGGCCGCCAAGGTGCTCGAGGCGAACTTCGAGTTCCCCTATCTGGCGCATGCGCCGATGGAGCCTCTCAACGCGGTTGCGCGCATGAACGAGGACGGCACGCTGGAGGTCTGGGGCGGGCTGCAGTTCCCGGATGTCCAGCAGCAGATCGCAAGCCAGATCGCCGGGGTCGCCGTGGACAAGGTGCACCTCCACGTCATGAAGGCGGGCGGCAGCTTCGGCCGCCGGGCCACGTTCGACGGCGACATCGTGGCCGAGGCCGTTCATGTGGCCAAGGCGATCGGCTTCCGGGCGCCGGTGAAGGTGCAGTGGACCCGCGAGAACGACATGCGCGCCGGTCGCTACCGGCCGGCCTATGTGCATAGCGTCAAGGCCGGTCTCGATGCGGACGGCAAGCTTGTCGCGTGGGAGAACCATGTGGTGGGCCAGTCGATCATGGCGAAGACGGCCTTCGAGGGCTCGATCCAGAACGGCGTCGACCCGACCTCGGTGGAAGGGGCGAACAACCTGCCCTATGCCATCCCCAACCAGAAGGTGGGCCTGACGACGACCGAGGTCGGCGTTCCGGTTCTCTGGTGGCGTTCGGTCGGCTCGACCCACACGGCCTTCGCAGCCGAGGTCTTCCTTGACGAGGTGGCCGAGGCGGCGGGACGCGATCCGGTCGAGTTCCGCCTGTCGATGCTGGAGCCGGATTCGCGCCATGCTGTCGTGCTCAAGCTCGTGGCCGAGAAGGCCGGCTGGGACAAGCCGCTGCCGGAGGGTCGCTTCCGCGGGGTCTCCGTGGCCGAGAGCTTCGGCTCGGTGGTTGCGCAGGTGGCCGAGGTCACGGCGGACGGAAGCGGCGGGATCAAGGTCGAGCGCATCGTCGCCGCGGTTGACTGCGGCCTGGCGGTCAATCCCGACCAGGTTCGTTCCCAGGTGGAAGGGGGCATCGGCTTCGGCCTCGGCTCGATCCTCGGCGAGGAGATCACTCTAACCGGGGGCCAGGTCGACCAGGGCAACTTCGACACCTACACGCCGCTCAGGATCGATGCGATGCCGACGGTGGAGGTCCATATCCTGGCGTCCGCCAATGCGCCTTCCGGCATCGGCGAGCCCGGCGTTCCGCCGACCGGCCCGGCAGTGGCCAATGCCGCCTACCGCGCACTCGGCAAGCGGATCCGCGTCATGCCCTTTGCAAAGGCGCTGAACGCCTGATCGACGAAGCCCGGCCGGCCGCCGCTGCCGGCCGGGCTTTCGCCACATCCGCCGGCCATGGTCCCGAGCGACCAGCGGCCCGGATCTGCTTCGCCCGCTTGTCCCGTTGGACAGCCCAGCGCAAGCCTCGCTTCCTATCTCCCTTCGATACGGTACTGCCACGGTTGCGTCTCCGATGACGCCCCGGATGCAGGCCGGCCATTGAAATGACCCGCGACTGGCCTAGGTGCCGCGGGAAGAGGGGGAGAACGACATGACGTCGGACGATGGACAGCGGAACGGGGAAATCAGCGAGGAGACGATCGCCCGGTTTCTCGAAGGCGGCAACGGCGACGTCCTGACCGACATGCTGGTCAGCGCGCTGAACGAAGCCGGCCGCTTTCTGCGCGAGGAGATGCCGGCCGAGACCCGGCACTGACCGTACGACCCACTGAAAACCGGGCTCGACCTGCCTGCCGGGGCGCTATTTGCCCTCGAAGTTCGGGCTCCGCTTCTCGACGAAGGCCGCCATGCCTTCCTTCTGATCCGCCGTGGCGAAGAGCGCGTGGAACAGCCGGCGCTCGAACAGGATGCCCTCGCGCTGGCCCACTTCAAGTGCCCGGTCGACAGCTTCACGAGCCGCCGTCGTCGCGGCCTTTCCATAGCCGGCTATGGTTTCGGCCGCTTGGAACGCTTCCGCCATCAGCCTCTCGGCGGGAACGATGCGGGCGACCAGGCCGCAAC
The DNA here is from genome assembly GCF_014196765.1 of Mycoplana azooxidifex. Taxonomy (GTDB): domain Bacteria; phylum Pseudomonadota; class Alphaproteobacteria; order Rhizobiales; family Rhizobiaceae; genus Mycoplana; species Mycoplana azooxidifex. The sequence continues at coordinate 372,192 of NZ_JACIEE010000004.1, read as the reverse complement.
GCTCGGCTTCGGTGGCATCCATCATCCGGCCGGTGAGGATCAGGTCCATTGCCTTGGCCTTGCCGACGAGTCTCGTCAGGCGTTGCGAGCCGCCCATGCCGGGGATGACGCCCAGCTTGATCTCGGGCTGGCCGAACATGGCCGTGTCGGCGGCGAAGATTATGTCGCACATCATCGCAAGCTCGCAGCCGCCACCGAGCGCATAGCCGGAGACGGCCGCGATCTTCGGCGTGCGCAGCGCCGCAAAACGGTCCCAGCCGGCGAAGAAGTCGTCGTTATACATTTCCGAAAACGACTTTTCGGCCATCTCCTTGATATCGGCGCCGGCGGCGAAGGCCTTGTCCGAGCCGGTGATGACGAAGCAACCGACGCCGGGATCGCGGTCGAGCGGCGCAAGCTCGTTCCCTAAGGCCAGCATGATCTCGGAATTGAGCGCGTTGCGTGCCGCCGGCCGGTTCAGCCTGACGATGACGACGCGGCCCTGACGTTCGACGATGATCGGCTTTTCCAACGACGTTTCTCCTGTTTTCTGGTTCGGGCCCGTCAGGCGCCCGAAACGGATTTATCGCGCAACATGTTGATGATGCCAGAGAAATCCTTCTCGCCGAAACCCTCGTCGGCAAAGAGCTGATAGAGGCGTGCGGCCTTGGCGCCGAGCGGCGTCATGGCGCCCGCGTCCTCGGCGGCCGCCTGCGACAGCTTCAGGTCCTTCAGCATCAAGGCTGCTGCGAAACCCGGCTCGTAGTTGCGATTGGCGGGCGATGTCGGCACGGGGCCGGGCACCGGGCAATAGGTCGTCAGCGACCAGCACTGGCCGGAGGAGACGGAGGCGACGTCGTAGAGCGCCTGGTGGGTGAGGCCTAGCTTTTCGCCGAGCACGAAAGCCTCGCCGACGGCGATCATGCTGATGCCGAGGATCATGTTATTGCAGATCTTGGCCGCCTGGCCGGCCGAGGCGTCGCCGCAGTGTATGATCCTGCTGCCCATCGCCTTGAAGACGGGCTCTGCGCCGGCAAAGACCTCGACTGCGCCGCCGATCATGAAGGTGAGCGTGCCCGCCGCAGCCCCGCCGGTGCCTCCCGAGACGGGGGCGTCGAGCGCCGGGCAACCTTTTGCAGCCGCAAGCGCATGGGCCTTGCCGGCGCTGTCGATGTCGATCGTCGAGCAGTCGATGAGGAGCGTGCCGGCCGGAACCGCCTCCACCAGTTCCTGCCAGACCGCGAGCACGTGCTTTCCGGCCGGGAGCATGGTGATGACCGTGCCCGCCCCGGAAACCGTCTCGGCAAGGGAGGGGAATGTGGCGATGCCGTTCTGCCGGGCGAGCTCGAGCGACGGGCCCGCCAGATCGAAGCCGCGGACGTCGTGCCCCGCCCCCACCAGGTTCGCGGCCATGGGGCCGCCCATGTGACCGAGGCCGATGAATGCGATGGAGGTCATGTGCGCTCTCCTTTCCCAGGGGCTGCCGGAAACAGCGGGTCGACCGAGGGCTCAAAGAACGCAGAGACGTCCGTGTCGGTGACATCGGCGAGCCGTGCCGGGCGCCATTGCGGATTGCGATCCTTGTCGATCACCGCGGCGCGCACGCCCTCGTAGAAATCATGGCTCTTCAGGACGGCCGCGGTTGCAGCGAACTCGTTTTCGAGGCAGGCCTCCAGCGAGGGTGCGTCGCGGCCGAGGCGCAGCAACCGCAGCGTGACCTTCAGGCTCAGCGGCGACCTTGCCTGCAGGGCGGCAAGCGTTTCCATCGCAAAGGGCGTGCCGTCGTCCTGCAGCGCCCGGATGATCTCGTCCATCGTGTCGAAGGCGAAGAGCCGGTCTATGGCGGGCTTCTGCTGTGCCACGGCTGTATCCGGCGGGGCGACGGCCAATGCGGCAACGGTCGCCGACACGTCGGCGCGTGTGGCCTGGGCCGGAAGGTTCGCCAGCGCGTCCACCAGCGCCGGAAGCCCGGCGGAGGGGAGGCAGTGGTCGGCAAGGCCGAATGCGATCGCGTCGCCGGCCAGGAGCTGTGTGCCGGTCAGCGCCGCATAGGTGCCGAGTTCGCCCTTCATGCGCGTCAGGAACCACGAGGCGCCGACATCGGGGAAGAAGCCGATGCCAGTTTCGGGCATGGCGAGCCGGGTGCGCTCGGTGACGATGCGGTGGCTGCCGTGGACGGAGACGCCGGCGCCGCCGCCCATGACGATCCCGTCCATGAACGCCACATAGGGCTTACGCAGGCGCGCGAGCCGGGCGTTCATGCGGTACTCCTCGCGCCAGAAGGTCGCTGGAGCGTCCGAGCCGGCCCTGCCGCCGTCGTAGATCATGCGGATGTCGCCGCCGGCGCAGAGCCCGCGCTCGCCTTCGCCGGTGACAAGGACGGCTGCGACCTGCGGATCGTCCTCGAAGTCGTCCAGCGCCCGTTCGATGTCGCGCACCATCGCCAGGGTCAGGCTGTTCAGCGCCTTCGGCCTGTTGAGCCGGATTCGGCCGAGCGCGCCGGTCCGCTCGACGAGCGTCTGGATTTCCGCCGCAGCCGCGGCCGTGGTTGCGGGGTCAGATGTGGAGGGCATGGCCGAGGGCTTTCAATGCGGCTTCCTGCAAGCCTTCGCTGCGGGTCGGGTGGGCATGGATGGTGCCGGCGATATCCTCCAACCGGGCGCCCATTTCGAGCGCCAGCGAAAACGCGCTGGAGAGTTCGGAGATGCCGGCGCCGACCGCCTGCAGGCCGAGCACCAGATTGGTGTCGGCGCGGGCGACGACGCGCACGAAGCCGTCCTCCGACTGGGTGGTCATGGCGCGGCCGTTGGCGCTGAAGGGGAACTGGCCGATACGGACCTCATAGCCCTGGGCGCGAGCCTCGTCGGGCGACAGGCCGGCCGAGACGATTTCCGGATCGGTGAAACAGACGGCGGGGATGGAGCGCTTGTCCCACGAACGCTTGCGCCCAGCGACGATCTCGGCGACCATCTCGCCCTGCGCCATCGCCCGGTGGGCGAGCATCGGTTCGCCGGTGACGTCGCCGATCGCATGAATGCCGCGCATGGAGGTGCGGCAGCGGTCGTCGACGCGGATGAACCGTCCGGAGCGGTCGAGGTCGAGTTCCTCGAGCCCCCAGCCCTCGGTGCGCGGCTTGCGCCCCACTGTGACGAGGATCCGGTCGGCGGGCAGCGATTGCTCCTTGCCGTCGGCGGTCTCGATCAGGAGGCCGTCGCCCTGCCCGGAGAGCCCCTTTGCCTTGGTATCGGTCATGACCTGCACGCCGAGCTCGGCAAGCCGCTTGGCCACGGGCTTGACCAGTTCGGCGTCGTATTGCGGCAGGATCTGCGGCGTCGCCTCGACCACGGTCACCGCGGCGCCCATCTTGGCGAAGGCGGTGCCGAGCTCCAGGCCGATATAGCCGCCGCCGACGACCACGAGCCGCTTCGGCACGGTGGCCAGCGACAGGGCCTCGGTGGACGAGATGATCGGTCCGCCGAAGGGCAGGAACGGCAGTTCGACCGGTTCGGAACCGGTGGCGATCACCACGGTCTCGGCGCGGATGACCTGCGTGCCGGTTTCCGTCTCGACCTCGACCGTCTTGCCGTCGCGGAAGCGCGCGGGGCCGTGCACGATCTTGACCTTGGCCTTGCGCAGCAGCCCGAGCACGCCGCTGTTGAGCCGGCCGACGATGCCGTCCTTCCAGCGGACGGTCTGGGCCAGGTCGAGCTTCGGCTGCTCGACGGAGATGCCCAGTATGTCCGTGGCAAGGCTCATGTGGCGAACCTTGTCGAACTCGTCGGCGGCATGGATCAGCGCCTTGGAGGGGATGCAGCCGATATTGAGGCAGGTGCCGCCGGCCTTGACGGCCTCGACGATGACTGTGTCGACGCCGAGCTGTCCGGCGCGAATGGCGCAGATATAGCCGCCGGGGCCGGCGCCGATGACGAGAAGCTTGCAGACGATCTCTTTCATTCGATCAGCCTTCGATGAAGATCAAAGCAGGGGTTTCGAGCAGCGTCTTGATCCGCTGGACGAAGATCGCCGCGTTCCATCCGTCGACGATCCGGTGGTCGAAGCTGGACGAGAGGTTCATGATCTTGCGCGGAATGAACTGCGTCCCGTCCCAGACGGGTCGGGTCGCGATCTTGTTGACGCCGACGATCGCCACTTCCGGGTGGTTGATGATCGGCGTCGTGACGATGCCGCCGAGCGCGCCGAGCGAGGTGATGGTGATGGTCGAGCCGGACAGTTCCTCGCGCGCGGCCGTGCCGTTCCTGGCCGCCTCGGCGAGACGCGTCAGCTCAGTGGCGCTGTCCCAGATCGAGCGCGCTTCGGCATGGCGTACGACCGGGACGATCAGCCCCGCCGGCGTCTGGGTGGCGATGCCGATGTGGACGGCACCGTAGCGGGTGACGATGCCGGCATCGTCGTCGAAGGTGGCGTTGACATCCGGCTGCTCGGCGAGCGTCCTGACCATCGCCCGCATCAGGAAGGGCAGGATCGTCAGCTTGGCCTGGTCGGGCTTGCGGCCGTTGTTCATCGTCGTCCGCAGGTCCTCCAGGTCGGTGACGTCCACCTCCTCGACATAGGTGATGTGGGGGATGCGCGAGGCCGAAAGCCGCATCTTCTCGGCGATCCGGCGGCGCATGCCGGTGACTTTGATCTCCTCGGTCGCCGTCTTCCGGGCGAGGCCGGCGGGGACTGCGGCGGGCTGGACGCCGCGGGCCAGAAACTGGTCGAGGTCGTCGTGGCCGATGCGGCCCGCAGGCCCCGTGCCCGTCACCTGACGCAGGTCGATGCCGGCCTCCTGGGCGCGGAGCCGGACGGCGGGCGAGGCGAGCGGCCTTTCCGCGGGCTCGCGCGGGACGGGACGCTCTGCGTGTTTCGGCTCTGCCGCGGCCGGTTCCGCAGGGGGCGCCCGGTTCTGTCGAACCTGTGCCGGCTGTTGCTGCACGGGCTCTGCCCTTGTCGGCTCCACGGCCTCGGCTTTCGGGGCAGGCTCAGCCGCAGCCTCGTCGTCACCGGTCACCTGCCCACTTTCGCCGGCAATCTGGATGCGCAGGAGCGGCGCCTTGACCGCGACCGTGTCGCCGACCTCTGCACCGAGCCAGAGCACGGTGCCGTCGACCGGCGAGGGGATCTCGACGGTGGCCTTGTCGGTCATGACGGCGGCGAGCACCATGTCTTCGCGCACCGGATCGCCCGGCTTGACGTGCCATTCCACCAGTTCGGCCTCGGCGACGCCTTCGCCCACGTCCGGCATCTTGATGACGAATTCGCCCATCCCTCAGCCCTCCATCACTTCTTTCAGCGCCCGGCCGACGCGGGCGGGGCCGGGGAAATAGTCCCATTCCTGCGCGTGCGGATAGGGCGTATCCCAGCCGGTGACGCGCACGATCGGCGCCTCGAGGTGATAGAAGCAATGCTCCTGCACCAGCGCTGCCACCTCGCCGCCGAAGCCGGAGGTCAGCGTCGCCTCGTGCACGACGACGCAGCGGCCGGTCTTCTTCACGGACTGGACGATCGTGTCCAGGTCGAGCGGCAGCAGGCTGCGCAGGTCGATCACCTCGGCGTCGATCCCGGTTTCCTCGGCCGCGGCGAGCGCGACGTGGACCATGGTCCCGTAGGCGACCACGGTAACGGCCTCGCCCGGCCTGCGCACTTCCGCCTTGCCGATCGGAATGGTGTAGTGGCCTTCGGGAACCTCGCCGAGGTCGTGCTTCGACCAGGGGGTGACGGGCTTTTCGTGATGGCCGTCGAAGGGGCCGTTGTAGAGCCGCTTCGGCTCGAGGAACATCACCGGGTCCGGATCCTCGATCGCGGCGATCAAGAGGCCCTTGGCGTCATAGGGATTGGAGGGGACGATTACCTTCAGGCCGCAGACATGGGTGAACAGCGCCTCGGGGCTCTGGCTGTGCGTCTGGCCGCCGAAGATGCCGCCGCCGGTCGGCATCCGCACGACGATCGGGCAGGTGAAGTCGCCGTTGGAGCGGTAGCGGATGCGGGCTGCTTCCTGGGTGATCTGGTCGTAGGCCGGATACATGTAGTCGGCGAATTGGATCTCGATGCAGGGCTTCAGGCCGTAGGCGGCCATGCCGATCGCCGTTCCGAGGATGCCGGATTCGTTGATCGGCGCATCAAAGCAGCGGGTCTTGCCGTATTTCGCCTGCAAGCCCTGGGTGCAGCGGAAGACGCCGCCGAAATAGCCGACGTCCTCACCGAAGACGACGACGTCATCGTCGCGCCCCATCGATACGTCCATGGCGCTGCGGACGGCCTCGATCATTGTCATTCTTGCCATGTCAGTATCCTGCCTTCTGCCGCTGGCGGCGGATATGGGCGGGCATTTCCGCATAGACGCCCTCGAAGATGTCGCGCACGGACGGCTTGCCGCCCGCATGCAGCGTGCCGTGGCTCTCGGCTTCCTTCTGCGCCTGGATCACCTCGTCGAGGATCTCGGCCTCCGACTGAACGTGACGCTCCTCCGACCAGATGCCGCGCATGATCAGATGGTTCTTCAGCCGCAGAACCGGATCGCCCAGCGGCCAGGCTTCCGATTCGGTCTTGGGGCGGTAGGCGCTTGGATCGTCCGAGGTCGAATGCGCGCCTACCCGGTAGGTGACGTATTCGATCAGCGTCGGCCCGAGGTTCTGCCGCGCGCGCTCGGCCGCCCATTTCGCCACCGCATAGACGGCGAGGTAATCGTTGCCGTCGACGCGCAAGGCGGGGATGCCGAAGCCGAGGCCACGGGCGGCGAACGTGCCCGATCCGCCGCGGGCGATCCCCTGGAAGGTGGAGATGGCCCACTGGTTGTTGACGATGTTGAGGATGACAGGTGCCTTGTAGGTGGAGGCGAAGACGAGGGCGGAATGGAAATCGGATTCGGCGGTCGAGCCGTCGCCGATCCAGGCGGCAGCGATCTTCGTGTCGTTTTTGATCGCCGATGCCATAGCCCATCCGACGGCCTGCACATACTGCGTGGCGAGGTTGCCCGAAATGGTGAAGAAGCCGTGCTCCTTGGAGGAATACATGATCGGCAGCTGCCGGCCGCGCAGCGGGTCGGCCTCGTTCGAGTAGATCTGGTTCATCATCTCGACCATCGGATAGTCGTCGGCGATCAGGAGCCCTGCCTGCCGGTAGGTGGGGAAGTTCATGTCGCCCTTCACCAGCGCCTTGCGGAAGGCGCAACTGACGGCTTCCTCGCCCAGATGCTGCATGTAGAACGAGGTCTTGCCCTGCCGCTGTGCCATCAGCATGCGCGCGTCGAAGGCCCGCAGCTTCATCATGTTGCGCAGGCCCGCCAGCAGTTCCTCGTCGGAGAGCAGCCCGGCCCATGGCCCCACCGCCTCGCCGTCGCGGTTCAGCACGCGGATGATCGAGTAGGCGAGGTCGCGGACGTCCTCCGGGGCCACGTCGACGGGAGGCCGCGGCACGGAGCCCGCCTTCGGTATCTTCACGGTGGAAAAGTCCGGCTGGCCGCCCGGCCGGACGGCGGGCTCGGGCACATGCAGGCTTAGATGCGGGACATCGGTCATGTACGCTCCGTTCGTGTCTGGATTGCCCCCTCATCCGCCCTTCGGGCACCTTCTCCCCGAGGGGGAGAAGAGGCAGGGAGCGGCTCCGTCCGTCTATTGCCGCTGACCGCGCAGTGCGCGGAAACGATGTTGCTTTTCGCCAGGTCGGGCCGAATATTCCCTCTTCTCCCCGGCGGGGAGAAGGTGCCCGAAGGGCGGATGAGGGGGCCTTTCCGGCTTGTCAGGAGGATCATTCCATTCCCCTCACAGGTTCCGGGCGATGACGATGCGCTGGACGTCGCTCGTTCCCTCGTAGATCTGGCAGATCCTGACGTCGCGGTAGATGCGCTCGACCGGGTAGTCGGCCATGTAGCCGTAGCCGCCGTGGATCTGGATCGCGTCCGAGCAGACCTTCTCGGCCATTTCGGAGGCGAAGAGCTTCGCCATCGAGGCCTCGGTGAGGCAGGGCTGCCCCTCCTCCTTCAACTGGGCCGCATGCAGGACCATCTGGCGCGCCACCTCGATCCGGGTCGCCATGTCGGCGAGGCGGAAGGCGACTGCCTGGTGCTCGATGATCGGCGTCCCGAAGGCCGTACGCTCGCGGGCATAGTCGCGCGCCGCCTCGAAGGCCGAACGCGCCATGCCGACGGACTGCGCGGCAATGCCGATGCGCCCGCCCTCCAGGTTGGACAGCGCGATCCGGTAGCCCTCGCCCTCGCCACCGAGGCGGAGATCGGCGGGGATCCGCATCGCGTTGAAGGCGATCTGGCAGGTGTCGGAGGAATGGAGCCCGAGCTTCTGCTCCACCCGCACCACCTCGTAGCCCGGCGTGTCGGTCGGGACGATGAAGGCGGAGATGCCCTTCTTGCCGGCGTCCGGATCGGTGACGGCGAAGACGATGACGACGTTGCCGTTCTTGCCCGAGGTGATGAACTGCTTGGCGCCGTCGATAACGTAGTGATCGCCGTCGCGACGGGCGCGCGTCTTCAGATTCGAGGCGTCGGAGCCGGCCTGCGGCTCGGTCAGGGCGAAGCCGCCGATCCATTCGCCGGATGCCAGTTTCGGCAGGAAGCGCTGTTTCTGTTCCTCGGTGCCGTATTTCAGGATCGGCACGCAGCCGACCGAGCTGTGCACGCTCATGATGGTCGAGCAGGGTCCGTCGCCGGCGGCGATCTCCTCCAGGGCCACGGCATAGGCGACCGTTCCGGTCTCCGAGCCGCCATAGGCTTCCGGCACCAGCATGCCGAGGAAGCCGAGTTCGCCCATCTCCCGCAGTTCCTCGCGGGGAAAGCGGCTCTCGGCATCGCGCTCGGCCGCGCCCGGCACGAGCCGCTCGCGGGCGAAGTCGCGCGCCATGTCGCGGATCTGGATCTGCTCTTCGTTCAGGATCATGCGCCGGTCTCCTCCCCGAAACCGTTCAGTATAACCGTTCAGTGCATTTCGACTGCGAGCGCGGTCGCCTCGCCGCCGCCGATGCACAGGGTCGCCATGCCACGTTTCATGCCGTAGCGCTCGAGCGCCGACAGCAGGGTGACTATGACGCGGGCGCCGGATGCGCCGATCGGGTGGCCGAGCGCGCAGGCGCCGCCGTGGACGTTGACCTTGTCGTGCGGCAGGTCGAGGTCGCGCATCGCCGCCATGGCGACGACGGCAAAGGCCTCGTTGATCTCGAACAGGTCGATATCCTTCAGGTTCCAGCCGGTCCGTTCCGAAAGCCGGCGCAGCGCGCCGATCGGGGCTGTGGCGAAGAGGTTCGGCTCCTGCGAATGGGTGGCGTGGCCGATAATGGTCGCCAGCGGATCGATGCCTTCCCGCTCGGCCTGCGAGCGCCGCATCAACACCAGCGCCGCGGCGCCGTCCGAGATGGACGAGGAATTGGCGGCCGTCACCGTCCCGTTTTCGCGGAAGGCCGGCTTCAGCGTCGGGATCTTCTCCAGCCTCGCCTTGCCCGGCTGCTCGTCGCGGCCGACCACCTGCTCGCCCTTGCCGTCCCGCACCGTGACCGGCGCGATCTCGGCGTCGAAGGCGCCCTTCTCGATCGCAGCTTGCGCGCGGGTTAGCGAGGTCACGGCGTAGTCGTCCTGCGCGGGGCGGGTGAACTGGTAGGCCTCGGCGCAGTCTTCGGCAAACGTTCCCATCAGGCGGCCCCTGTCATAGGCGTCCTCCAGCCCGTCGAGGAACATGTGGTCGACGATCCGGCCGTGCCCGAGACGGTAGCCGCTGCGGGCACGCTCCAGCAGATAGGGCGCATTCGTCATGCTTTCCATGCCCCCGGCCACAGCAATCGAGGCGCTGCCCGCGGCGATGAGGTCATGGGCGAGCATCACCGCCTTCATGCCGGAGCCGCACATCTTGTTGACGGTCGTAGCACCGGTGCCGAAGGGCAGCCCGGCGCCGAGCGCGGCCTGGCGGGCGGGCGCTTGTCCCTGGCCGGCCGGGAGCACGCAGCCGAACAGCACCTCGTCGACCGTTTCGGGGTTCACGCCGCTGCGATCGAGCGCTGCGCGGATCGCGGTCGCACCGAGGTGTGGCGCGGTGGCGCCCTTCAGGTCGCCCTGAAAGCCGCCCATGGGGGTCCGTGCCATGCCGACGATGACAACCGGGTCTTCCATTGCCATTTCATTTCCTCCCGAAACGTGGTTTGGCCGAAGTGCCGATCGGCATCAGCGCGGCGGCATGCGCAGCGCGCCGTCGAGGCGGATGACCTCGCCGTTGAGCATCGCATTCTCGCAGATATGGCGAACGAGTGCCGCAAATTCCGGCGGCCGGCCGAGACGCGAGGGGAAGGGCACGCTCTTTCCCAGCGCATCCTGCACCTCCTGCGGCATTCCCGCCATCATCGGCGTCTCGAAGATGCCGGGCGCGATGGTGACCACACGGATGCCGTGGCGGGCGAGCTCGCGGGCGATCGGCAGGGTCATCGCCGCCACGCCGCCCTTCGACGCCGCATAGGCCGCCTGGCCGATCTGGCCGTCGAAGGCTGCGACGGAGGCCGTGCTGACGATGACGCCGCGCTCGCCGTCCTGGCCGGGCGCCTCGTTTGCGATCGCCGCGGCGGCGACCCGGATCATGTTGAAGGTGCCGGTCAGATTGATGGCGATGGTGCGGGCGAAGTTGTCCAGCCGATGCGGGCCGTCGCGGCCGAGCACCTTTTCGCCCGGGGCGACGCCGGCGCAGTTCACCAGCCCGTGCAGGTGGCCGAAGCGGGCGATCGCCGCGTCCACGGCTGCTTGCGCGTCCTGCTCCTGCGTCACGTCGGTGCGCAGGAAGATGGCGGCATCGCCGAGTTCGGCCGCCGTCTGCGCACCGGCCTGCGCGTTGACGTCGGCTATGAGGACGTTGGCGCCCTCGCCGGCCAGCATGCGGGCGACCGCAGCGCCGAGGCCCGATCCGCCGCCGGTGACGATGAATGACTTGCCGCCGATCAGCATGGCTTCGCTCCCACGAGGCCGACGAGATCCGCGAGGCGGTCGCGATATGCCATGCAGTCCTCCCAGCGCTGCATTGCCGCCAGGCGCACATGCCCGACGTTTGCCGGATCCTATTCCGGCGGAATATTGCAAGCGATGACCGAAGTATCTCGATTTTTCGGCCGATTTTACCATATGCTTGCGGCCATGACGATGACGGAAACCGGGCGGCGGATGATATCGCCCTCCTTCGTGGAGGAAGCGCTCGATTGCCTGCGCCGCCACGGCAAGCCGGTGGAGCCGTTGCTTGCGGCGATAGGCCTGCCCGCGGTGATCGACGCGCCGGTCTCGGCGGAGAGCTACGGCCGTCTCTGGCTTGCGATCGCTGCCGAGGTGGACGACGAGTTTTTTGGCATGGGCGGGCGGGCGATGCGGCGCGGCAGCTTCACCCTGCTCTGCCACTGCGTGCTGCATGCCGGCACGCTGGAGCAGGCCCTGCGGCGGGCGCTGCGCTTCCTCGACGTGGTGCTGGAGGATCCGGCCGGCCGGCTGGATCTTGCCGACGGGCTGGCGCAGGTCACGCTGTCGGATCGTGACGGGCCGCGTTCGGCGTTCGCCTACCGGACCTACTGGATCCTGCTGCACGGGATCGCCTGCTGGCTGGTGGGGCGCCGCATCCCGATCCGCTCGGTGGATTTCCGCTGTCCTGAGCCGCGTCAGGCGGCGGACTACCGCCTGTTCTTCGGCGCGCCGGTGCGCTTCTCCCAGCCTGCGAGCCGGCTTTCGTTCGACGCCAGCGTACTGAAGCTGCCGATCGCCCGCAGCGAGCAGGCGCTGAAACAGTTCCTGCGCGGCGCGCCGGCCAATATCCTCGTTCGCTATCGTTATGATGCCGGGCTTGCATCGGGTGTGCGCAGGCGCCTGCGGCAGGTGCCGCCGGCATCGTGGACGGGTTTCGACGCGCTTGCCGCGCAGATGCGCATCGCGCCTTCGACATTGCGGCACAGGCTGCAGGCGGAGGGGCAGAGCTATGGCGGCATCAAGGACGAGATCCGCCGGGAGATGGCGATCGAGATGCTGCAGACGAGCGCGCTCGGGATCGGGGAGATCGCGGTGCAGCTCGGCTTTTCCGAGCCCAGCGCCTTCCACCGCGCCTTCCGGAAATGGACCTCGAAGAGCCCGGCCGCCTACCGGCGCGAAACGACACCCAGCAGGCCCGAAGCAGACGGAACCGGGAGCGAGTCTGCGCGACCCTAGATCACGTCACGGCTCGCAGCCGTTCACGCGTCGAAATCGACAGTCGCCCTGCCTGCAGTGATATCGATCAGCATGCGGGCGATCGCGTCCGCTGCGGATTCCGGAAGTGCCACGGCAAGTTCGGCACCGGTCTCGAAGAACCTCTCATTGTCCAAGCGCACGCCGGGTGCTGTTGCGAGGCGGGCCTTGACGAGGGCCAAGTCGGAGAAGATGCAGGTGACGCGCGCCTCGACGCGGACGACGAGCTCGATCTTGTCCGTCGCCCGCAGGCAGGCGGCAGCGGTGCCGCCATAGGCGCGGACCAGGCCGCCGCTGCCGAGCAGGATGCCGCCGAACCAGCGAGTCACCACGACGGCGACGCCGTCGAGTGTCTGGCCATCGATCGCCTGCAGGATCGGCTTTCCGCCGGTGCCGGAGGGCTCGCCGTCGTCGCTGAAGCGATAGACCTGTCCAATGCGCCAGGCAAAGCAGTTGTGGTTCGCCGCCGCATCCGAATGGGCCGCGACGAAGTCTTTTGCCGCCTGCTCGCCGGTTATCGGACCCGCCGTGGCGCGGAACCGGCCCTTCTTGATCTCCTGTTCGAAGGTCGCGGTGGCTTGCAGGGTGAACACGGGCTCTCACCGTTGGACGGGCTGCGGCATGCGGACTTGTCGTAGAACCTGGACGATCTTGCCAGCCCTTGCCTCTTTCCTGCCACTGGATGTCGCGAACCGATGCGCCCGCACCACCGGGCCGACTTAGCTTGCGCTCACATGCGGGCCTTGCCAAATCCGTCGGCGATTGAGATATCGTCAACCGCCGAACAGCGGAGGCCAGGGCCGCGGCGGGGCGTATCGACAGCGAGAGTGGAACCGATGAAGAGCTATGTACTGACCGTATCTTGCGTTTCAACCCGCGGCATCGTGGCCGCGATCACCACTTATCTTGCCGACAGAGGTGGCTACATCTCGGACAGCTCGCAGTTCGACGATCTCGAGACCGGCATGTTCTTCATGCGGCTGACCTTCATCAGCCAGGAAGGCGCCACCGAAGCCGACATCAAGGAGGGCTTCGAGCCGGTCGCCAAGAAGTTCGGCATGACCTGGCAGCTGCACGATTCCGTAGCGCGCATGAAGGTGCTGCTGATGGTCTCGCGCTTCGGCCACTGCCTGAACGACCTGCTCTACCGCTGGAAGATCGGGGCGCTGCCGATCGACATCGTCGGTGTCGTCTCCAACCACTTCGACTACCAGAAGGTCATCGTCAATCACGACATCCCCTTCCACCACGTCAAGGTGACGAAGGAGAACAAGCCGCAGGCCGAGGCCCGGCTGATGGAGATCGTCGAGCAGTCGGATGCCGACCTGATCGTGCTGGCCCGCTACATGCAGGTTCTCTCCGATGCGGTCTGCAAGAAGATGTCGGGACGGATCATCAACATCCACCATTCGTTCTTGCCGTCGTTCAAGGGCGCAAACCCCTACAAGCAGGCGTTCGAGCGCGGCGTGAAGCTGATCGGCGCCACCGCGCACTACGTCACCGAGGATCTGGACGAAGGTCCGATCATCGAGCAGGACGTCGCCCGGATTACCCATGCCCAGAGCGCCGAGGACTACGTCTCGATCGGCCGCGATGTGGAGAGCCAGGTGCTGGCCCGTGCCGTGCACGCCCATATCCACCACCGCGTATTCATGAACGGCAACAAGACGATCGTCTTCCCGGCGAGCCCGGGCTCCTACAAGTCCGAGCGCATGGGCTGAGGACGGCAGCAGACCGAACGGGCGAAAGGCCGGCGGAGGGTTTCCGCCGGCCTTTCGCTTTCAGGCCCGATGCGCGGTCGCGCCATCGCCGCCGGCTTCAGAGGCCGAAGGCGTCCTTGAACTGGTACCACCAGGAGCCGATGGTCGAATACTGGGCGCGGAAGGTGCGGCCGCCGGGGAAGGGAATCCAGGGCAGCCTTTCGAACTGGCTGAACCGGCTGAGGTCGCCGTGGATCGCCTCGCTCAGGATCTTGCCGAAGAGGTGCGATCCGGTGACGCCGTGACCGCTGTAGCCATGGGCGAAATAGGTGTTTTTGCCGATCTTGCCCATCTGCGGCACGCGCGAGAAGGACAGCGCGAAGTTGCCGCTCCAGGCGTAGTCGATCTTCACGCCCTTCAGCGACGGAAACACCTTTTCCAGGTTCGGCTTCAGCTTGGCGCGCACGTCGGCCGGGTCGGTGCCGCCGTAGACGGTGCCGCCGCCGAAGATCATGCGCTTGTCCGCCGACAGGCGGAAATAGTCGAGAATGTAGCGCACGTCCTCGACGCACATGTCGCTCGGGATCAACGCGTCGGCGCGTTCAGTGCCGAGTGGTTCGGTGGCGATCATCTGGGTGGAGACCGGCATGACGCGGGAGACGAGCTTGGGGACCACGTCGCCGAGATAGGCGTTGCCGCAAAGGACGGCGACATTCGCCGTCACCCGGCCCTTCGCGGTGTGGATCACCGGCCGCTCGGCCTCGTGTTCGACTCTCGTCACGGGGGACTGCTCGTAGATCACGCCGCCGAGCGTCTCCAATGCCGCGGCCTCGCCGAGGACGAGATTGAGCGGATGCATGTGGCCGCCGGTGCGGTCGAGCATGCCGCCGACATAGGCGTCGGTGTTGACGAGCTTGCGGATGGCCTCCCGGTCGAGGAGTTCGTGGTCGTCCATGCCGTAGCCCTTCCACAGGGCCTTCTTGTGCTCGAGGTCTTTCATGTGCGCTGCCGTGTAGGCGGCGTAGATATTGCCGTCCTTCAGGTCGCATTCGATGCCGTACTGGCCGACGATGCGGCGGATGATGCGGCCGCCCTCCTGCACGAGAGCGCCGACGAAGGCGCCGGCCTCCTCGCCGTAGCGGCGCCTGATCGTTTCGAGGCTGGCGTTCAGGCCGTTGACGACCTGGCCGCCGTTGCGCCCGGAAGCGCCCCAGCCGACCCCGGCCCCCTCGACGACGACGACCTTGTAGCCCTTCTCGGCGAGGTGGATGGCCGTCGACAGGCCGGAATAGCCGGCACCGAGCACGGCGACGTCCGCCTCGACATCGCCCTCGAGCACCTTCGGCGTGCGGATGATGTTGCGGGAGGCGGCATAGTAGCTGCCGGGGTAGCTGCCGTCGCCGGCGTAGGATCGTGCGGACTTGGAGGCAATGTCGAGCATCAGACGATTTCCAGGTAGGCGCTGAATTCGAAATCGGTCACCTGTTCGGCGAAGCCGGCGATCTCCTGCCGTTTGCAGGCGATCAGCATGGAACGGAAATCGGGATCGAAGATCTCCGAGACGATCGGGCCGTTCTCGAAGGCGGTGACCGCCGAGCCCCATTCGCTGGGAATGCGCGCGGCCTTGGCCTGGTAGGCGCGGCCGGTGACGGGTGCCGGCGGATCCCACTTGTTGCGGATGCCGGTCAGGGCCGCTCCCAGGATGCCCGCCATGACGAGGTAGGGGTTGGCGTCGGCGCCGGCGACGCGGTGCTCGATGCGTCGCGCGGCGGTGTTGCCGCCGGGAATGCGGATGGCTGCCGTGCGGTTCTCGTAACCCCAGGTGATCGATGTGGGGGCGTGCGTGTCCGGCCGCAGGCGGCGGTAGGAATTGTAGTGGGGGGCGAAGAGCAGCGTCGTCTCGGCCATGCCGCGGGTGAGCCCGGCAACCGCATGGCGCATGATGTCGGACCCGAGTTCGGTACCGTCGTCGAAGACGTTGCGGTCGTTCTCGTCGATGAGGCTGAAATGGACGTGCATGCCGCTGCCTGAACGCAGGCCGTAGGGCTTGGCCATGAAGGTGGCGGCAAAGCCGTGCTTGCGCGCCACGCCCTTGATGATGCGCTTGAAGAACAGCGCGTCGTCGGCCGCCTTGAGTGGGTCGTCGGTGTGCATCAGGTTGATCTCGAACTGGCCGATGCCGTTTTCGGCGACGGCGGAGTCCGCCGGCACGTTCTGGCGCTCGCACTCGGCGTAGACGTCGGAGAAGAACTGGCCGAAGTCGTCGAGTTCGTCGATCGACAGGATCGCGTCGGAATCGAGCCGCTTGCCGGTATAGGGCGAGATCGGCGGCTCGGCGTGGTCTGGCTCCGAATCGATCAGGTAGAACTCCATCTCGGAGGCGACGACGGGCCTGAGGCCGAGCTCGTGGTACTGGCGGACGATATGGGCGAGCGCCTGGCGCGGATCGGCCAGGAAGGGCTCGCCCGTCTCCTTGAACAGCCAGAGCGGCACGACTGCGCTGGGTTTGAGCGTCCAGGTGACCGGCAGGGCGCCGCGCCCGGTCGGACTGCAGATGCCGTCCATGTCGCCGCTGGCGAAGACCTGCGACGAGCCGACGATGTCCTCGCCCCAGACGTCGACGCCGACGATGGACAGCGGCATGCGGATGCCGCCTTCGAGCACCTTCTTGGCCTGCCCGATCGGCACGCGCTTGCCGCGAAGGATACCGTTCAGATCGCAGACAACGGCCTGGATGCTCTCGACGGAATCGGCGTTTGCCAGCCAGTCGTGCGCCTCGGAATCAGACATGAACCCCTCGAATTCTTCTCAAAATTATTCAGTATCACATATTGATTTTTGTGATCACATTTTGAAAATATGCACACTTTCTTGTTTCCGGTCAAGCTGGTAAGAGCGGAGCGGAGTGGGGACTCGAATCGGCATCGGCCGCGTTCTGGCCGGCCAGGAGGGGACTTTGGCAGTTTTGAAACTGGAGCCGCTCGACCGGCCCGAAGGCATGACGACCCATGAATACGCGCACCGCCGGCTGCGGCAGGCGATCATGGTCGGTTCCATTCGCCCCGGGGAATCGCTGACCATTCGCGGCATCGCCGAGGCAATGGAGAGCAGTCCCACGCCGGTGCGCGAGGCGCTGCGCCGGCTCTCCTCCGAGGGCGCGCTGAAGGTGCTGGACAACCGGCGCATCATGGTGCCGAAGATGACCGCCGAGAGGTTCGGCGAATTGATCGCGCTCCGCTCCACGCTCGAGCAGCATGCCGCGCGCCGTGCCGTCGGCCATATCACCGAGAAGCAGATCGACCGGCTGGTGGCGATCGACAAGGCGCAGGACGAGGCGATCGCGCAGAAGGACAACGCCACGGCGCTGCTGCTGAACCAGGAATTCCATCGCACGCTCTACACCGCCAATCCCGACCAGATCATCATGCCGATGGTGGAAAGCGTGTGGCTGCAACTCGGTCCCTTCCTCGGCATCGCCATGGCGCATGTGGCGCAGCTCTATTTTGTCGACCGGCACCAGGAGGCGATCGCCGCCTTGCGCAAGCGCGACGAGGATGCGGTGGCGTCCGCGATCAATGCCGACATCTGCGAGGGGATCGGCGGTTTCGAGCGGGCGGCGATCGAAAACCTGCTTCGGCTGGCCGGGCAGTAAGCTCCGGGCGGGCCTGCGTCAGACGATCCTCACCGCATCGGCAAGCGCGATCGGCGCGGGCTCCAGCACCTTCGCCAGCACGCCGAAACCGCCGTCGCCATGGCGGGCGATCGCATGCAGCACATCCTTGTCGAAGGGCAGGTCTGGCTGTCCGAGGGCGGTGAAGGCGCAGCGCTTGCACGGCTCGATGACGGCGATGCGTGCGCCTCCTATCGACAGCATGCGGCCGATCAGTTCCTGCTCGGCAAAGCCAGTATGTTCCGCGCCCGTCTCGATGACGATGTTAGGCCGGAACCGTGGGGTGTCGATGATCGCTGCGGGCAGGATCTCGCGCAGGCGGGCCATCGAGGCGGTGGTGAGGATATGCAGCGGGCTACGCTCGTAGCGGGGCGCACCTGCCTGCTCGACAGGCACGCCCGGACGGAACGGCTGGAAACGGACGGGGAAGCCCAGGTGACGGCTGGCGAGGGCATCGGCTTCGCTGGAGGGAAGGCTGTGCCAGATATCACCCTGGCCGACCGCGATCGTCTTGCCTTCCAGCCGCGCGCGCAATGCCGGGACGGGTCGCCAGCGCTTCTCGCTCTCCGGGCCGGCGACGGCTTCGTCCGCATCGAACACGCCCCAGAGCCGGTCCCGCACGATGCCGGTCTCGTCGAGCTCCGCCGCCTCTAGCCTCTCGCCGGCCAGCGAACTGACCGGGTAGCGCCAGAGTTCGCTGACCTTGCCGAACAGCATGCTCGTCCTCCTGTCCCTCGTTGCGGTCGCATCGGATGCATATGACGGCAGCGTACTGGTAATTTCGTCTGCCGCGTGATCCATTCGGCAGCGCACGGTTCCGATTTTGGCAAGCTGCCGTCGGGATCGGCCGGAATGCATCGGGGGGAATGAACAGCATGGCATTTCCATTGTTTGATCTTGCGGGCCGCCGGGCGCTGGTGACCGGCTCGGGGCAGGGCATCGGCTTCGCGATCGCCGAGGGCCTTGCGGCTCATGGCGCCAGCGTGCTCGTCAACGGCCGCTCGGCGGAGAAGCTCGCGGGCGCGGTGCGTGCGCTGCGCGACAAGGGGTACAGCGCGCAGGCGGCTCCCTTCGACGTCACCGACGGTGCGGCAGCGGCGCAGATGGTCGCCGTCATCGAGGCGGAGACCGGGCCGATCGACATCCTGGTCAACAATGCCGGCATGCAGTTCCGCGCGCCGCTGGAGGATTATCCGACCGAAAAGTGGGACGAACTGCTGAGGACCAACGTTTCCAGCGTCTTCCATGTTTCCCGAGCCGTGGCCCGTCCAATGATCGCGCGCGGGCGCGGCAAGATCATCAACATTGCTTCGGTGCAGAGCGAACTCGCGCGCACCGGGATCGCGCCCTATACGGCGACGAAGGGGGCGGTGCGCAACCTCACCCGCGGCATGAGCGCCGACTGGGCGAAATACGGGCTGCAGATCAACGCGATCGCGCCGGGCTATTTCAAGACGCCGCTGAACCAGGCGCTGGTCGAGGACCCAGACTTCACCGCCTGGCTGGAAAAGCGAACGCCGGCCGGCCGCTGGGGCGAGGTCGGCGAACTCGTCGGGGCCGCCGTCTTCCTCGCCGGCGACGCGTCTTCCTTCGTCAACGGCCACACGCTCTATGTCGATGGCGGCATGAGCACATCCGTCTGACGATGCGAAGCCTGCGCCTTGCCTCGGGCCGCGGGGCATGCATTGATCGCGGCATGCAAGCGTGAATTCGGGGCCTTTTCCATGAAAACGGATGTCATCGTTCTGGGCGCGGGCGTCGTCGGCATCTCGACGGCGATCCATCTGGCGCGGCGGGGGAAGTCGGTCGTGCTCGTCGATCGCCGCGGGCCGGCCGAGGAGACGTCCTACGGCAATGCCGGGCTGATCCAGCGCGAAGGCGTCTTTCCCTACGGCTTCCCGCATGATTTCGGGGCGCTGTTCCGCTATGCCCTGAACAACACGATCGATGCGCACTACCATCTGTCGGCGCTTCCGGGGCTGGTTCCGTTCCTTCTGCGCTACTGGTGGCATTCGGGGTTCACGCAGCACCAGCGGATCGCCCATCTCTATGCGCCGCTGATCGAGAATTCGGTCACCGAGCACGCGGACCTCATCAAGGCCTCGGGCGCCGAGGCGCTGATCCGCAAGGACGGCTGGATGAAGGTGTTCCGCACTGAGAAGGTGCGTGACGCGGCTTACGCCGAGGCCGAACAGCTTTCGGCGAAGTTCGGCGTCAACCACCAGAAATTCACCACCGAAGAGATGAAGCGGCTGGAGCCGCATATCCGCGCCGAGTTGACGGGCGGCCTGCGCTGGACCGATCCCTGGTCGATCCTCGATCCGGGCGGTCTGCTGAAGGCCTACGTGCAGTATTTCCAGTCGCTGGGCGGGACGCTGAAGGCCGGCGACGCGGCGACCATCGAGCATGTGCTGGAGGGCGAAGGCTGGCGGATCGCGACGCCCGAGGGGCCGCTCGAAGCGACCGACGTCGTCGTCGCCCTCGGGCCCTGGGCCGATACCGTGACGCGCAAGTTCGGCTATCACTTCCCGCTCGCGGTCAAGCGCGGCTACCACATGCACTATGGCGCGGCAGAGGGCGCGCGACTCAACAACTGGGTGCTCGACGCCGAACGCGGCTACTTCCTGGCGCCGATGAACCGCGGCATCCGCCTGACGACGGGTGCGGAATTCGCCAAGCGCGATGCGCGCAAGACGCCGGTGCAGCTTCGCCGGGCGGAACGGGTGGCGCGCGAGTTCTTTCCGCTCGCCGAACGTCGCGACGAGGAGCCGTGGATGGGCGCGCGGCCCTGCACGCCGGACATGATGCCGATTATCGGCAAGGCGCCGCGCCATGCCGGGCTGTGGTTCGCCTTCGGCCACGCCCATCACGGCATGACGCTCGGGCCGGTGACGGGACGGGCGCTGGCGGAAAGCATGCTCGGCGAGAAGACGATCGTGGACCTTGCCCCGTATCGCGCGGACCGGTTCCTGGCATAGGGCAGCTAAGCCCGCCATTTCATTGTGCGGCTAACGGCTGATGCGCGTCGACAGGATGATGGAGGAGAGGGTGCGCTCGACGCCGTCGATTTCCCCGATCCGGTCGATCAGATGGTCGAGTTCGGCGATCGAGGCTGCGGCGACGATCGCAATCAGGTCGAACGATCCCGAGACCGAATGCAGGGCGCGCACCTCGGAGATCGCGTGGAGTTCGCCGGTGATGCGCGAAAGCGTCTTCGGCGCGATGGTGATGAGGACGTGCGCCTTCACCATGCCGCCTTCGTATTCGTCCGACACCCGCACGCCGTAGCCGGTGATCACGCCGTCGCGTTCCAGCCGCTCGATCCTGGCCTGCACCGTCGTGCGCGACAGGCCAAGGCGGCGGGCGATCGCCGACGTCTGCTCCCGGGCGTTCTCGCTGAGGATGGCCAGCAGTTCCCGATCCTTGGGGCTCAACGTCGTTGTGACCATTTCTCTCGTCATTCCGCCGATATCGATGTTGCAATATGCCACATCCGCAGCTGTGAATCGACAGGAATCACGCGCAGAATCGAAGGGAAATTTCAGCCTGCGGGGAAAAACAAAATGAAAGATATCGTCGTCATCGGTGCGGGAAAGATCGGCTCCACCATTACGCGCCTGCTGGCGCACAGCGGAGATTACAGGGTCACGGTGGCCGACCGTTCCGCCGAACAGCTTCTGTCCATCGAGGAGCACAAGGCCGTCACCACCGCCGTGGTCGACATCGGCGATGCAAAGGCACTGGTCGCGCTGCTCACCGGCCGCTTCGCGGTCCTCAGTGCTGCGCCCTATCATCTGACGGTCGCCATCGCCGAGGCGGCGGCGGCTGCCGGCATCCACTATCTCGACCTGACCGAAGACGTCGAATCGACCCGGCAGGTCAAGCGCATCGCCGAGACGGCAAAGACCGCCTTCATCCCGCAATGCGGACTGGCGCCGGGCTTCATCTCGATCGTCGCCAACGATCTGGCCAGCCGTTTCGACACGCTGGAGAGCGTGCGCATGCGCGTCGGCGCGCTGCCGCAGTATCCCTCGAACGCGTTGAACTACAATCTCACCTGGAGCACGGACGGCGTCATCAACGAGTACATCGAGCCGTGCGAGGCGATCGTCGAGGGCGCGCTCATCGAGGTGCCGGCGCTGGAGGAGCGCGAGGAATTCTCGCTCGACGGCGTCACCTACGAAGCCTTCAATACCTCCGGCGGCCTCGGGACGCTGTGCGAGACGCTGAAGGGCAAGGTGCGGACGCTCAACTACCGGACGATCCGCTATCCCGGCCATGCGGCGATCATGAAGGCGCTGCTCAACGACCTCGGCCTGCGCCACCGCCGCGAGGTACTGAAGGATATCTTCGAGAACGCCCTGCCGGCGACGACCCAGGACGTCGTCATCGTCTTCGTCACCGTCTCCGGCCGCAAGGACGGGCGCCTGATCCAGGAAACCTACGCCAACAAGATCTACAGCGCCGTCATTGCCGGGCGCATGCATTCGGCGATCCAGATCACCACGGCCGGCTCGATCTGCGCCGTGCTCGACATGCTGGCCGACGGGTCGCTGCGGGCCAAGGGTTTCGTCAAGCAGGAGGAGATCTCGCTCGACACGTTCCTCGCCAACCGCTTCGGGCACTACTATGCGCAGGAGCACCACGGCCACCGCGCCGCAAGCTGAGTTCGGGGCATCGTCAGATGCCCCAAAACTGCCGCGCGGAATGAATTTCCGCGCGGGATTCCTTATTGGCGGGATGTAATTTGGGGTCTTGTGAAGTATTTCTGCGTGCGCTCCGAGATTTATCGGCTTGGAGTCCGCCGGCGTTCAAAAAAATCAAAAGCTTGACATTCGGGTGGATCGGCCTTATCTACAGTCCACCGATATTTGCTTGCTGAGCTTTGCTCCTTGCGCAACTAGCAACTGCGCCCTGGTCGAACCTTTCTCTCAAAAATCGCTACATTATCCGCAGCGCTTCGGCGCGCGGTCGTTCAATATGCTATGAAAGGGTCCATCATGATCACTGGCACTGTAAAATGGTTCAATTCCACCAAGGGCTTCGGCTTCATCCAGCCTGACAACGGCGGTCCAGACGCATTCGTCCACATCTCCGCCGTCGAGCGCGCCGGCATGCGCGAAATCGTCGAAGGCCAGAAACTCTCCTACGACATGGAGCGCGACAACAAGTCGGGCAAGATGTCCGCCTGCAACCTCCAGGCTGCCTAATTCGGTCTCTGCTTTCCCTTGACCACGGATGTACTGGCACTGTCGAAAGCGGAACCAAAGCGAGGTCAGGCAAATTGCCTGGCCTTTTTTTTAAGCTCGCCCAGTCGAGCCATTTGAAATCGAGACAGGAACATGTCATCACACAGCAAATCACGGCAGCAGGCCGAACTCGCCTTCGGCAAGGAGCAATCGCAGTTCTTTGCCCGAAATCGCGCAGTCGACGAGCACGATTCGATCGTCCAGGCGCGTGACGAGAAGACCCTGCGGCTGCGGGAAGCCCGCCTTGCCAAGGAGCAGGAGGATCGCGCAAAGGCGACCGCCGCTCTCCTTTCGAAGCGCGCCGTAAGACCCTGAACTTCGTGCCGTAACCCCATCAACCGGAACACAGATTTGAAAAACACCAGAGACAAAGAACACCTCGACCGCCGCAGCACCGCTGCGGAAGCAAAGGCTGCCCAGCTTCAGGCCTATCGTGCCGCGAAGGAAGCAGGAGAACCCGCCCGGCTCGCACGGCAGGCGGAGCGCATTGCGCTGGCGGCAGCGCGGGAAGAACGGCGCGCCAACCGCGAGCGGGCGAAGATCGAGGAGCGCGAGCGCCTGCAGGCCGAAGCGCTCGAGCGCGAGGCTGCGATCAAGGCTGCGGCAAACGCTGAAGCCGAGGCGCGCGAAGCTGCCGAGAACAATCGGATTTCGCGCGTGCTCGAGGACGAAGCCGCCCGCAAGGCGGAGCGCGACAGGCGTTACGCCAACCGCAAGGCCCGGCAGGCTCGCTGACGCGCAGCGCGTTGCCGGAAATCGGCTTCGCCTGGTCCAATTCCATCCATCGACGACGATCCGACGATCGCGCTCCTCGTCGGCGGCCTCCGCCAGGCCGTCCGCGAGGTGCTGGCGTCGGCATCGGCGGGCGTGATCTGAGCGGCGTGCCTGTGTGCAGGCACCGCTGTCACGCGCTTGCGGCAAACAAGCCCCACCAGATTGACAGAAGTTGTGGCAGGCGGATGAGGGTGGCCTCGTCCGCCTGATGCGTCATGCGAGCCTGGCGCAGGCTTGCGCGATCCGCTGCAGTGCTTCCTTCAGTTCCGCTTCCGACGTCGCGTAGGAGATGCGGAAGAACGGAGACAGGCCGAAGGCCGATCCCGGCACGACGGCGACATGGGCTTCCTGCAGCAGGTAGTCGGTGAAGTCGGCGTCGGTCTCGATGACCTTGCCCGACGGCGTCTTCTTGCCGATCAGACCGGCGCAGCCGGCGAAGGTATAGAAAGCGCCTTCGGGGGTGCGGCAATCGATGCCGGGGATGGCGTTGAGTGCGGCGACGACGAGGTCGCGACGCTGCCTGAAGCTCTCCTGTCGTTCCTTGAGAAAACCCTGCGGCCCGTTCAGCGCCTCGACGGAAGCCGCCTGGCTGACGGAGGAGGGGCAGGAGGTCGCCTGGCTCTGGATCACCGCCATCGCCTTGATCACCGCCTTCGGGCCGCCTGCGTAACCGATACGCCAGCCGGTCATGGCATAGGCCTTCGACACGCCGTTGATCGTCAGCGTCCGTTCCCTCAGCCGTGGCTCGATCGCGGCGGGGGTGACGAAGCGAAAGCCGTCATAGACGATGTGCTCGTACATGTCGTCAACCATCAGCCAGACATGCGGATGGCGCAGCAGCACGTCCAGTAGCGGACGGTAGTCGGCCTCGCCGTAGGCGGTGCCGGACGGGTTCGAGGGCGAGTTCAGCAGTAGCCAGCGCGTCCTCGGCGTGATCGCCTTTTCCAGTTGCTCCGCCTTCAGACGGAAGCCGGCGGCGGCGGCGCAGGGGACCAGCACCGGCACGCCGCCGCAGATCTCGACGATATCGGAATAGGAGGTCCAGTAGGGCGTCGGGATGATCACCTCGTCGCCCGGATCGATGCTCGCCATGAAAGCGTTGAACAGGATCTGCTTGGCGCCGGTGGCGATCGTGATCTCGTCCAGCGCATAGTCGACGCCGTTTTCGCGGCGGAATTTTTCCGCGACCGCCTTCTTGAGTTCCGGCGTGCCGTCGAGCGCGGTGTACTTGGTTTCGCCGCGATCGATCGCGGCCTTGGCCGCTTCCTTGATGTTGTCCGGCGTGTCGAAGTCCGGCTCGCCGGCGCCGAGGATGATGACGGGATGGCCCTCGCGCTTCATCTGATTGGCGCGGGCGCCGATCTGCAGGATCTTCGAGACGCCGATCGCGGCGATCCGCGAGGCGGGCCTGAAGCCCGCCTCCTCCACCTTGGTTGCCATGGTCATGGACGCTTCCTTCGCAGCCTATTCGATGTCGAAGGAGACGCCCTGCGCCAGCGGCAGGGCCTTGGAGTAGTTCACCGTGTTGGTGGCACGACGCATGTAGGCCTTCCAGGCGTCCGAGCCGGATTCGCGGCCGCCGCCGGTTTCCTTCTCGCCGCCGAAAGCGCCGCCGATCTCCGCGCCGGAGGTGCCGATGTTGACATTGGCGATGCCGCAGTCGGAGCCGTCGGCGGACAGGAAACGCTCGGATTCCTGCATGTCCAGCGTGAAGATCGATGAGGAGAGGCCGGCGGCGACGGCGTTATGGTCGTCCAGCGCCTTGTCGAAGTCGGAATACTTCATGACGTAGAGGATCGGCGCGAATGTCTCTTCGAGCACCGGCCCGGCCTGCTTCGGCATTTCGACGATTGCCGGCTTGACGTAGTAGGCGCTGTCCTTGCCGGCGTCCGCGACACGGTTGCCGCCGGTGACCTTGCCGCCCTCGACTTTGGCCGCCTCCAGCGCCTTTTGCATGTTGTCGAAGGCCTGCCTGTCGACCAACGGGCCGACGAGGGCGGTGGTTTCCAGCGGGTTGCCGACGGAGACGCTCTCATAGGCCTTCCTCAGGCGCGGGACGAGCTGGTCGTAGACGCTGTCGTGCACGAAGAGGCGGCGAAGCGTGGTGCAGCGCTGGCCGGCGGTGCCCATGGCGCCGAAGGCGATTGCGCGCAGCGCCATGTCGAGGTCGGCAGACGGGCAGACGATGCCGGCATTGTTGCCGCCGAGCTCGAGGATCGAGCGGGCGAAGCGCTTCGCCAGACGCGGGCCGACTTCCTTGCCCATGCGGGTGGAGCCGGTGGCGGAGACGAGCGCGACCTTCGGATTGTCGACGAGGGCTTCACCGGTGGCGCGGTCGCCGATCAGGACCTGGGAGAGGTTCTTCGGCGCGTCGCCGAAGCGGGCGAGGGCGCGCTCGAGGATAGCCTGGCTGGCAAGGGCGGTCAGCGGGGTCTTCTCCGAGGGCTTCCAGACGACCGGGTTGCCGCAGACGAGCGCGAGTGCTGCGTTCCACGACCAGACGGCGACGGGGAAGTTGAAGGCGGAGATGATGCCGACGACGCCGAGCGGGTGCCAGGTTTCCATCATGCGGTGGCCGGGGCGCTCGGTGGCGATCGTCAGGCCGTAGAGCTGGCGGGAGAGACCGACGGCGAAATCGCAGATGTCGATCATTTCCTGCACCTCGCCGAGGCCCTCGGAGGTGATCTTGCCGGCTTCGATGGAGACGAGGCGGCCGAGGTCGGCCTTGGCGGCGCGCAGTTCCTCGCCGAGCAGGCGGACGAGTTCGCCGCGCCTGGGCGCCGGCACGAGGCGCCAGACCTTGAAGGCTTCATGGGCGGCGTCGATCGCCTTTGCGGCATCGGCTGCGGAATGGGTCTTCAGCCTGGCGATCTCCTCGCCGGAAACCGGGCTGAAGGAGGCCATGTCGCCGTTCTGCCAGGCAGAGGCCGGCACGCCGAGCTTGTCGAGAAGCTTCGCGGTTTCCTGTTTCACATCGACCTTGGTCATCGTCCTGTTCTCCATTGTGACTGTGTTTCGCAGGCGGCGGAGCCGCCGATATTCTCAGAAGGTGACGCTGCCGAGTGGGCCGGGCGAGGTGATCGCCTTCAGCCCTGCAGCCAGCCGGCGGATCTCGTCCGGCGTGTATCGGTCGTAGAAGACCTGGTTCTTGCGGCCGATCGCATGTTCGGCGCTGTAGCTTCCGCCGAAGTCCTCGACCGCGACCTTGAACACCCATTCGCGCAACGCCGCCTCGAAGCCGGGATTGGCAAGGCGCGGGTCGTCGGTGGGCACCACAAGGTTGAAGTGCACGCCGCCGTCGCCGATATGGCCGAAGTCACAGATCGTGACGCCGTAAAACTGCTCTGGCATCCCCGCCTTCATATGGTCGAGGAAGCGCATGATATCACCCCGGCGGAAGGAAAGATCGAAGGCGATCAATCGCCCGCTATGCTTCACGCCTTCCGACAGCGCATGGCGCAGCGCCCACATCTCGTGCGGCGGGCCGACGAAGGCATCGGCGAGCGGTGCGTCCTCGCCCTCCCAGATGGCCGACAGCACCTCCTCCAGCACTTCGTCGAGCGGCTGCTCGCCCGCGCGCGGCGGTGAGGTGCGCGAGATCTCGGCGAGGATGACGAAGTCCGGGACGAGGCCGCCCTGGAAGGGGTTGCGCAGCGCGGGGACATGGGCGAGTGCGGCCGACACGGCGTTCCTCGACATGCCCTCGAAGGCGGAGAGATAGCTGCCAAGCGCGTCTTCCATGGCCACCAGCAGATCAGGCACACGGTCGGTCGAGGACGGAACGAGGAAGGCGGTGGCGGTCTGGCGCGGCAGGGGCTCGAGGTTCAGCACGCATTCGGTGACGATGCCGAAGGCGCCGGAGGTGCCGATGAAGAGCTGCTTCCAGTCGACGCCGGTGTTGTTCTTGCGCAGGCCCGAGGAAAGGTCGAGAACGGTGCCGGCCTCGTCGGCGAGAACCACGGTCAGGCCCAGTACGTTGCGGCGAACGTCGCCGTAGCGCAGGAAGCGCGAGCCGCCGGTGTTCGTTGCGATCATGCCGCCGAGGCGGGGATCGGCGCCGAGGTCGATCGGGAAGAACAGGCCGGCCTGTTCGAGCCGCCGGTTGACGTCGGATAGGCATAGGCCCGCTCCGGCCGAAACCGTCCGGTTGACCTGGTCGAGGTCGAAGGGGGTGGCCAGACGGTCGAGGCTGAGGATGCCCTGGCTGCCGGTGACATCGGGGGTCGAGCCGGAGACGAGGCCGGTATTGCCGGATTGGGGCACCAGCGCGATGCCGTTCTTCACGCAATAGGCAACGACGGCGGAGGTCTCCGCGGTCGAGGCCGGACGGGCGACGAAGGCTGCGCGGCCCTTGTCGTAGCGCGCGCCCGTCTCATAGCCGGCCATGTCGGCGGGCGCGGTGAGGAGGCCCTTCCCGCCGAGCAACTGCCGCAGCGCCTCGATGTGCTTGCTCTCGATCATCGGCCGACCGTCACTCCGCGGCGTCCGCCATGCTGGCTGCGCCGAGGCACTCTTCCATAGAGGCCTTTTCGATGCCCGCATAGTGGGCGAATTCGTCGAGCACGGTCGCGCCGAGGTCCCGCTCGAACATTACCTGGTTGGGGCTGGCTGCGAATTCCTGCGCTGCGTCGTCGCCAAGGTTGGACTGGAAGATACCGGCGGCGGAGACGGGCAGGAAGTCCTCGTAGACGATGGGGTCGAACTGGACATGGCCGGAGGCGATCAACGCCTCGATGTCCCAGCCGGCAGCCTGGCCATATGCCTTGGCGATGCGCCCCTTTTCCGTCAGCGAATAGGCGAAGTAGCCGAGGCCGGCCTTGCGGATCTCGTTCCAGTCATCGGGGAAGGCTTCGAAGACCCTGGCCAGTGCCGCCTCGTACTCTGCAGCGTTGGAGCCATCGGCGGCGGGCCGGGTGATGGCGCGCGTGTCGCCCAGGAGCTTGTCGTAGAGGGCGCGGCCCTTCGGCGTTAGCGCGATGCCGCGCTGCTCGATCTCGCCGAAGCGCGCGGTGTGCGATCCGGACTTCCACGCGCCGTCCTCGCCGATGAAGGAGACCGGCTCATCCAGCGCCTTGAACGAGGTCTGGCGCAGGAGGATTGCGCACTTGCGGGTCGGCGGCCCCTCGACGACGGCCTTGGGCGCGATGCCTTCTTCCGGCATCAGCGCCTGCACCTTGTCGATGTCGAGCGTGCGCGGCGTGAGGTGGTTGATGTGCGGGCCCTTGAAGGAGACGACATCGGCGATCAGGCGGTGGGCGTCGTGCAGGCGCTGGTACATGCCGGCGCTGACGATCGCACGGTCGTGCCAGCGGAAGGTCTCCAGCACTTCGCCGACGAAGGCTTTTGCATCGGCGGCGTCGAGGCCGCCGTCCCGCTCCGCCTTGCCGACCAGTTCCACGGCGCGATCGGTGAAGATCCTGCGGGCGGCCAGAACCTCTGCTGCCTCGTTGCGCAGCGCCTCGTCGGCGATCAGGTCGAGGCGGAGCAGCGAGGTGAAGACGCGGAAGGGGTTGCGTTTCAGCGCCGCGTCGCCGACCGGCCGGAAGGCGGTGGAATGGACCGGCACGCCGGCAGTCGACAGATCGTAGTAGCCGACCGGATACATGCCCATGACCGAAAAGACGCGGCGCATCATCGAGAGCTCTTCCGCCGTACCCAGGCGGATCGCGCCGTGGCGCTCCTCGGAGATGCGCTCCAGCGAATCGGTGGCTTCCAGCCGGGTCAGCAGCTGCGGGTCGGCTGCGAGCGTCTCGCCGTTGACGCGGGCGACGAGCGCCATCAGCGTGCCGTAGGCGGGTACTTCGTCACGATACATGGCCGACATGGCGGCGGAGAAATCCGAGCGGATCGCGTCGGCGGAAACGTAGGATCTGTCTTTCATGGCGGCCCGTCCCGTCTCGATATTGCGCAATCCCCGGCGGAAAACTGCTTCACACTCTTCCCGGAATTGCTCTACAAGGGGCAAGGCCCCGATCATTCTCAAAACGGATCATAGCGGATCGGATTGCCGATTGATCGCGCGTGTTCTGAACAGGTTGATGCGAGAGCCGAATGAAGTTAAGCCGCAGGCTGATCCCCGATGTGACCACGCTGCAGGCGTTCGAGTGTGCTGCGCGCCATGGCAGCTTCACCCAGGCCGCCAACGAGCTGAACCTCACCCAGAGTGCCGTCAGCCGCCAGATCAAGGATCTGGAGGAGCAACTCGGCGTGCTTCTGTTCGAGCGCGTGCGCCAGCGCGTGGTGCTTTCGGAAGATGGCCGCCGGTTCCTGCCGGAAGTGCGCAAGCTGCTGCACCAGACGGAGGAGACGATGCTGCGCGCCATGTCGGCGGCGCGTTCCGACCACAGCCTGACGATCGCGACGCTGCCGACCTTCGGCAGCCGCTGGCTGACGCCGCGCCTGCCGGCCTTCCTGGCGCAATATCCGGGCACGGTCATCAACGTCGCCTCGCGCTCCGCCCCCTTCGACTTCGACGAGGAGAGCTTCGATCTCGCCATCCACTACGGCCAGCCGGTCTGGGCGCGCGCCAGTTGCTCCTATCTCTGCAGCGAGGTGATCCTGCCGGCGGCGAGCCCCGAGCTTCTGCAGCAGTGGCAGTTGGAGGAACCGAAGGACCTGGAGAGCGCGCCGCTGATGCACCTGGCGACCCGGCCGAAGCTCTGGGCGCAATGGTTCGAGATGAATGGCGGGGCGACGGAGACGGCCTATCGCGGCCACCGCTTCGACCAGTTCTCCATGGTGATCGAGGCGGCGGTGGCCGGGCTCGGATTCGCGCTGCTGCCGCGCTACCTCATCGAGCAGGAACTGGCGAGCGGGCGGCTCGCCGTCGTCTTCGACCGGCCGATGCAGACCGACAACAGCTACTATCTCGTCGTGCCGGAAGGAAAGCTGGAGAACTCGCTGAGCCAGGCCTTCCGGGCCTGGATCGGGACGCAGGTCGATTGAGGCTTCGGGACCGGCTCATTCGCGTCCAGAATGACCCGGTGCGGAAACAGCATTTTCCTCCTTGCGGGCAATGGCGGAATGTGGCGCCATCCGGAAATGCCTTTTACGCAGATTGAAGAAGAAACCCGATGCAGAACGATCCCCGCTCCCACGGCCTCTGGGAACTGACCGCCCCGCCCGCGTCTGAAACCCATGCCCTTGCCGGCTCGGTCGAGGCCGACGTGGTGGTGGTCGGCGGCGGGTTCACCGGCTTTTCCGCAGCGCTGCACCTGGCCGAGCGCGGGAGCCGCGTGGTGCTTCTGGAAGGCAAAGAGATCGGGTTCGGCGGTTCGGGACGCAATGTCGGGCTCGTCAATGCCGGCATGTGGACCATGCCGGACGAGCTGCCGGGCGTGCTGGGACAGCTCTACGGCGACCGCCTGCTCGACCTGCTCGGCAATGCGCCGAAGCTCGTCTTCGAACTGGTCGAAAAGCATGCGATCAATTGCGAGATCAATCCGGCCGGCACGCTGCATTGTGCGGTCGGCAGGTCCGGGCTGGAGGAGCTCGAAACGCGCGCCGAGCAATGGGCGCGCCGCGGCGCGCCGGTGACATTGCTCGATGCCGCCGAGACGGCGCGGCGGGTCGGCACCGACGCTTACGCCGGTGCCCTGCTCGACATGCGCGCCGGCACGATCCAGCCGCTCGCCTATGTGCGCGGGCTGGCGAAGGCGGCGATCGCGGCGGGCGTTCAGGTCCATACCGCAAGCCCCGTCGTCGGCGCCGAGCGAACGGGAAAGCGGTGGACGGTCAAGACCGACCGGGGTTCGGTGTCGGCGGACTGGGTGATCGTCGCCACCAATGCCTATACGGTCGCGCCCTGGGCAGAGGTGCGCGCCGAACTCGTCCACCTGCCCTATTTCAATTTCGCGACGAAGCCGCTGTCGCCGGAGCTGCAGAGGAAGATCCTGCCTGGCCGCGAGGGGGCGTGGGACACGGCGGAAATACTGTCTTCGTTCCGCTTCGACAAGCTCGGTCGTCTCGTCTTCGGCAGTGTCGGTGCACTGCGCGGAACCGGGGCTGCGATCCACAAGGCCTGGGCACGGCGATCGCTGAAGAAGCTGTTTCCCGAGATCGACGGCGTCGAATTCGAGGCCGAATGGTACGGGATGATCGGAATGACGGTCGACAACCTGCCGCGGTTCCATCGCCTTGCGGAAAACGTCATCGGCTTTTCCGGCTATAACGGCCGCGGCATTGCGCCCGGAACGGTATTCGGCAAGGTGCTGGCGCGCCATATCGCCGGCGAGATCGTCGAGGGCGACCTGCCGCTGCCGGTCACCGAGCCGATGGCGCAGTCCTTCCGCCCGATCCGCGAAGGCTACTACGAGGTCGGGGCGCAGCTCGCGCATCTGGTGCAGGCGCGCATCTGAGCCGGCTAAAGCGCGTCACGAACCTTCGGATTCGCTTTTGGCGCTTTAGGCTCTTTAGCGCATGTCTTTATCCCGAAACCGGTCACCACTTTCGGGAGATATGCTCTATCCACTCCAGGCGAAAAAGGCCCGCGTGTCCTACGACAAGCGGGCCTTTCCTTTTCGGTGCTTCCCTTGTCCTCAGCGTGCCGGGATACGCG
The DNA here is from genome assembly GCF_014196765.1 of Mycoplana azooxidifex. Taxonomy (GTDB): domain Bacteria; phylum Pseudomonadota; class Alphaproteobacteria; order Rhizobiales; family Rhizobiaceae; genus Mycoplana; species Mycoplana azooxidifex. The sequence continues at coordinate 340,082 of NZ_JACIEE010000004.1, read as the reverse complement.
GCAGGAAGACGGTGAGGATGCCGAGCAGCGGCAGGTAGGAGCAGATCCGGTAGACGAATGCGATGCCGTGGCTGTCGGCGAAGACGCCGAGGGCTGCAGCCCCCAGGCCGCCTGCGCCGAAGGCGAAGCCGAAGAACACCCCGGCGATCAGGCCGACGCGACCGGGGACGAGCTCCTGCGCGAAGACGACGATGGCGGAGAAGGCCGACGAGAAGATCAGGCCGATGACGACGGTCAGCACGCCAGTCCAGAACAGGTCCGCATAGGGCAGGAGCATCGCGAACGGGATAACGCCGAGGATCGAGAACCAGATGACGAAGCGCGCGCCGAAGCGGTCGCCGATCGGTCCGCCGAGAAAGACGCCGGCGGCGGACGCGCCGAGGAAGAGGAACAGCATCAACTGGGCTTCCTGCACCGACAGGCCGAAGCGCTCGATGGTGTAGAAGGTGAAGTAGCTGCCGATCGAAGACATGTAGACGTTCTTCGTCGTCGTCAGCAGCACCAGGATGAACAAGGCCCAGGCGACACGGCCACCCGGCAGGGGCAATGTTCGGCTGACGGGGCCGTGATGGGCCGTGCGGATGCGTTCGCCGGCATACCAGCGGCCGACCCAGACCAGGATCACCATGCCGAGCAGGGCGATCACCGAGAACCAGGCGACGCTCGACTGGCCGAAGGGCAGGACGATGAAGGCGGCGAGCAGCGGGCCGATGGCCGTTCCGGTGTTGCCGCCGACCTGGAACAGCGACTGCGCCAGGCCATGGCGGCCACCGGAAGCGGCCCGCGCGACGCGCGAGGATTCCGGATGGAACACCGCCGAGCCGAAGCCGATCAGGCAGGCGCCCAGCACCAAGACCGGGAAGGAGTGGGCGTAGGCGAGGAAAATCAGCCCGAAGAAGGTGCTGCCCATGCCGAGCGGCAGCGAGAGCGGCATCGGCCACCGGTCCGTCACCAGGCCCACGACCGGCTGCAGCAGCGAGGCAGTGACCTGGAAGGCCATGGTCAGGAGGCCGATCTGGACGAAGTCCAGGGCGTAGTTGTCCTTCAGGAGCGGATAGAGCGACGTCAGCAGCGACTGCATGATGTCGTTCAGCATGTGGCAGACGCTGACCGCGACGATGATGGAGAAGCTGGTCTGTGCGGCGCGCATCGGCGCGGTGGGAACTGCCGTCGACATACGACCTCGATCGATACTGGTGTTGACTGGATTGTTGCGTGTTGGCTCAAGCGTCCCTTAGCGCGGTTGCGCTCTGCCTGCTTTTGTGCTGTGGTCCATTTCTTTCGCAAGTGGGCCAAACATGCAGAAGCTCGACCCTGCGGTGCTGTCCGTCCTGGACGAGACGCACACCCGCAATCTCCTGTCGATGGAGCAGTCCAATGCGGATGTGCTGGTGCACAGCAGCGAGGTTCCGAGTGGCTACGTCGTGCCCCTGCACAGCCACCGGCGCACGCAGGTCCTTTGCGTCTTTGCCGGCGTCGTGGTGGTTTCGACCGAGCGCGGGCGCTGGATGATCCCTCCGGGCCATGCGCTCCTGATCCCGCGGGGGCTCGAGCACTCGGTTGAGATGTACAGCGACGTCAGCATGCGCTCGATCTACGTTCTTTCGCCGGTCGGCCGGGCCGCGGCCGCGGCACCGACGGTGCTGGAGGTCTCCGCGCTCGCCCACCATCTGCTGGCGGAGGCCATCCGGCTGAAGGGGCAGGAGGACGACGGCCGCCGGGAGGATCTGGTGATGGCGCTGCTCGTCGACGAAATCGGCCGGCTGCCGGAGCAGCCGCTGGGCCTGCCGTTCCCGGCCAGCGGCCGGCTGGCCGCGCTGTGCCGCGAATTTCTCGACCGCCCGATTCCCGGCGCCAAGATCGACGACTGGGCGGGGCGGCTGAACATGAGCCGGCGCTCGTTCACCCGCCTGTTTCGCGAGGAGACCGGGGTCAGCTTCGCCACATGGCGGCAGCAGGCCTGCATCTTCGCCTGCATGCCGCGGCTTGCGCGCGGCGAGCCGGTAACGACGGTGGCGCTCGATGCCGGCTATGAGAGCGTTGCGGCCTTCATCACCATGTTCAAGCGCATGCTCGGGGCCTCGCCGCGCACCTATTTCACCGCTCGCCAGGCGGCCGCCTGAGACGATGCGTCTCAAAAAGACCGGCAGACGCCGTCCCTGGGGCACTGTTCCTCGCGCCGCTTTGGGATTAGGAAGGATGTGCGGGACCCAAGTCGGGACGCAACCGGGAGCGCTGGCCGCACGGGGAGTGGACGTGTCGAGGACAATTCTGATCATCGGGATAGGCGCTGGCAATCCCGAGCACATGACCGTTCAGGCGATCAACGCGCTGAACCGCGCGGACGTGCTGCTGATCCCGACCAAGGGAGAGGAGAAGGCCTTCCTCGCAGACATGCGCCGCGACATCTGCGAGCGCTACCTCACCAATCCGAACACTCGCATCCACGATTACGCCGTGCCCCGGCGGCGCGCGGACGGCAACTACGGCGACGGCGTCGACGACTGGCACCATGCGATCGCGCGGATCTACGAAGACCTGATCCTCGAACAGTCAGGCCCGGAGGAGACGATCGGCTTGCTCGTGTGGGGCGACCCGATGCTCTACGACAGCACGATCCGCATCGTCGAGCACGTGCGTGGCGGCGGCCGCGTGGCCTTCGACCTCGAGGTGATCCCCGGCATCACCAGCATCCAGGCGTTATGCGCCAGCCGGAAGATCGCGTTGAACCGCATCGGCCTGCCGGTGGAGATCACTACCGGGCGCCGGCTCTCGCAGGGCTGGCCGGAGGGTGCTGACGACGTCGTCGTCATGCTCGACGGCGTCGAGGCGTTCCGCTCGGTGGCCGATCCCGAGGCGGAGATCCATTGGGGCGCCTATCTCGGCACGCCGCTGGAGATCACGGTCTCCGGCCGGCTCGGCGACGTCGCGGAGACGATTTCCGACATGCGCGGCCGGGCGCGGCAGGAACACGGCTGGATCATGGATACCTACCTGATCCGCCGGGCGCCAGGGCACGCCGGGGAGGGCGAGTCATGATGACGCCCCTGTCCATGCCGACTGAAAAAGGCCTGGCCACTGCGACACAGCCGGTTCCGACCCTGCGCCGCGGCGCCTGCCCGTCGCTTACGACCCCGATGCAGACCGGCGACGGACTGCTGGTGCGGCTGCGCCCGGCGCGCCCGGGGCTTGCCCCTGCCGGCTACATTTCGATTGCGCGGTTGGCCGCAGAGCACGGCAACGGCCTGCTGGAGGTCACCGCCCGCGGCAACCTGCAGCTTCGCGGCCTGAAGGACGAGACGGTTGCGCCCCTTGCCGCCGGACTCGCCGCTGCCGGCATCGATCTCAATCGCGGCGTTGCGGTGGAGACGCCGGCCCTCTCCGGGCTCGACCCGGACGAGATCGCCGATGCGACACAGCTTTCGGCTGCGATCCGACAAGCGATCGCCGGGCCGCTTTCGATGCTGCGACTGGCGCCGAAGCTCTCGATCGTCGTCGACGGCGGCGGACGGCTGAACCTTGCCGACATGGTGGGGGACATCCGCCTCGACGCCGTTCGTCGGGGAGAGAGCCTGTTCTGGCGGCTTTCGGTCGGTGGCGACGTGCGTTCGGGGCGGCCGGTGGCAGCCGTGGCGGACAGGGATGCGCTTCCGGCGCTTGCGGTCTTGCTTCGAGTGCTGAGCGGAATGGGGACGGCGGCGCGCGGTCGCGATCTGGATGCCGGGGCGTTGCGGGTCGCACTTGGCGCCATGGCAGTTGATGTAGATTTTCCTGCCCAGCCGGCATTTCCGCCGTCGCCGATCGGCCGTCACGCGATCGGTACGCGGTCGGTGCTGGGTGTCGGCCTGCCCTATGGCGCGACGGATGCCGTCACGCTCGAACGCCTGATGCGCGGGCTTGCCGGTCTCGGCGCGACCGAGATCCGGCTGTCGCCGCATCGGGTACTGCTGGTCCTCGGCCTGTCCGCCGGGGCGGTGGATGCCGCGGCATCGCTGGCGGAGCGGGCGGGTTTCTGGACGCGCGCGGACGCGCCCGGCAACGCGATCGCCGTTTGCGCCGGTGCTGTCGGCTGTGCCTCGGGGACCTTCGACACGAAGGCCGTCGCCGACCAGCTGGTCTTGCGCGCGCCGGGCCTGCTGGACGGGTCGATGATCGTCCACATCTCCGGATGTGCGAAGGGTTGCGCGCATCCGATGCCGGCGGTGCTCGCGCTGTGCGGGCGGATGGACGGGATCGGGGTCGTGTTCGGCGGCCGGAGCGAAGACTCGGAACTGGCGACGCTATCGCCGGAAACCGCCGGCAGGGCCATGGAAAAGCTTGCGACGCTGGTCCGCGAACAGAGATTGAAGGGAGAGACGGTGCGGCAGGCGATCGAACGGCTCGGAGCCGGGGCGATCGCCGACATCGTTCGGCAAGGCAGACAATGACAGATTACGACTACATCAAGGACGGCAACGCCATCTACGAGAAATCCTTTGCGATCATCCGCGCCGAGGCCGACCTCGCCCGGTTTTCGGAGGACGAGGCGGACGTGGCGGTGCGGATGATCCATGCCTGCGGGCTGGTCGAGGCCGCAGCGCACATCGAATTCTCGGCGGACCTGGTTTCGGCCGGCCGCGCGGCCCTTAGGGACGGTGCGCCGATCTTCTGCGATGCGGAGATGGTTGCCCGCGGGGTGACGGCGGCACGGCTGCCGGCGGGCAACGAGGTGATCTGCACGCTGCGCGACCCGCTTACGCCGGAGATCGCCGGCGAGATTGGCAATTCGCGCTCTGCCGCCGCCATCCGGCTGTGGCTGGAGCGGCTGGCCGGCTCGGTGGTTGCCATCGGCAATGCGCCGACGGCGCTGTTCTACCTGCTCGAACTCCTGCGCGATGGTGCGCCGAGGCCGGCTGCGATCCTCGGCATGCCGGTCGGCTTCGTCGGCGCGGCGGAATCGAAGGCGGCGCTGGCGGAAAATTCCTACGGCGTGCCCTATGCCATCGTCCGCGGCCGCATGGGCGGCAGCGCGATGACGGCGGCCGCGCTCAATTCGCTTGCGAGGGCAGGACTATGAGCCGGCTTTCGACAGGACGCCTCTATGGCGTGGGAACGGGGCCGGGCGATCCCGAACTGCTGACGCTGAAGGCCGTGCGGGCGATCGGCGAGGCCGACGTGCTCGCATACTTCGCCAAGGCCGGCCGGTCCGGCAACGGCCGGGCGATCGTCGAGGGGCTCCTGAAGCCCGGCATGGTCGAGTTGCCGCTCTACTATCCGGTCACGGTCGAGATCGACAAGGAGCACGACGACTACAAGACCCAGATCACCGCCTTCTACGACGCGTCGGCTGCGGCGGTCGCCGAGCATCTGGCGGCCGGTCGCACGGTCGCCGTCCTCTCGGAAGGCGATCCGATGTTCTACGGCTCCTACATGCACCTGCACGTGCGCCTTTCGGATCGCTTTCCGACCGAGGTGATCCCCGGGATCACGGCGATGTCGGGCTGCTGGTCGCTCTCCGGCCTGCCGATCGTGCAGGGCGACGACGTCCTGTCGGTGCTGCCCGGGACCATGGGCGAAGGCGAGATGTCGCGCCGGCTGGCGGACACGCAGGCGGCCGTCATCATGAAGGTCGGGCGCAACCTGCCGAAGATCCGCCGCGCGCTTTCGGCTTCCGGCCGGCTCGTCGAGGCGATCTATGTCGAGCGTGGCACTATGCCGGAAAGCCGGGCGGTGCGGCTGTCGGAGAAGCTCGATGACAGCGCGCCTTACTTCTCGCTGGTACTCGTCCCCGGCTGGAGCGGCAGGTCATGAGCGGCACGCTCTATGTGGTCGGCACGGGGCCCGGCAACCCGGACCAGATGACGCCGGAGGCGGCGCGGGCGGTCTCGGCCTCGATCGAGTTCTTCGGCTATTTCCCCTATATCGACCGGCTGTCGCTGCGGCCGGACCAGAGGAAGGTCGCCTCCGACAATCGCGAGGAACTGAACCGGGCGCAGGCTGCCCTGCGGCGGGCGGCGGAGGGCGTGAACGTCTGCGTCGTCTCCGGCGGGGATCCGGGCGTCTTTGCCATGGCGGCTGCCGTCTGCGAGGCGATCGATGCGGGACCTGCCGCATGGCGCGAGGTCGACCTCGTCGTCGTCCCCGGGGTGACCGCGATGCTTGCCGTCGCTGCCCGCATCGGCGCGCCGCTCGGCCACGATTTCTGCGCGATCTCGCTGTCGGACAACCTCAAGCCCTGGGCGGTGATCGAGAAGCGGCTGCGCCTCGTGGCCGAGGCCGGGCTGGTGACGGCGCTCTACAACCCGATCAGCAAGGCCCGTCCCTGGCAGCTCGGCAAGGCATTCGAGATCCTGCGCGCGGAACTGCCGGCGGAGACGCCGGTGGTGTTCGGTCGTGCCGCCGGCCGACCGGACGAGCAGATGCTGGTGATGCCGCTCGGCGAGGCGGATGCGGGGAGGGCGGACATGGCCACCTGCGTCATCATCGGATCAGCGCAGACGCGGGTGATCGCCCGCAACGGGCGGCCCGATCTCGTCTACACGCCGCGCTTCCTGCCGCCGGAGGCGACATGATCGATCAGCGGCAGTATCTCGTCCACCGTTTCCGCCGTGGTAACACTATGGCTTCCAGTGCGCTCGACCATGATGACGGGCAGACGCAGTGCACGGGCGGCGACGATCTTCGCATAGGTCGCCTCGCCGCCGCTGTTCTTGGAGACGAGCGCGTCGACGCGATGGTCGCGCAGCAGCACGATCTCGTCGTCGACGGCAAAGGGGCCGCGGGCGAGCAGGTAGGTGACATGCGGCACGGTCAGCGGCGGCTCGACAGGATCGACGCTACGGACGAGATAGGCATGCTGCGGGGCGGCGTTGAACTGGTGCGCCTCCTGCCGGCCGATCGCGAGGAACACCCGCATCGGCGCCTCGCCGAGCGCCGAGACCGCTTCTTCAAGCGTCGCCACGCGGGTCCAGCGGTCTCCGTCGACCTGCTGCCAGCCGGGGCGCTGCAGGCGGAGGATCGGCGTTGCCGTCCGTTCGGCCGCGCGCTCGGCATTGGCCGAGATCTGCCGCGCGAACGGGTGGGTGGCGTCCACCAGAAGGTCGATGCGCTGCGCGGCCAGATAGCCGGCCAGCCCGTCTGCGCCGCCGAAGCCGCCGGTGCGGACCGGGACGGGCTGCGGCGCGGGGTCGAGGGTACGGCCGGCGAGCGACAGCGTCACCTCGAAATCGCCGCGCGACGCCAGCCGGCCCGCAAGTTCGCGGGCTTCCGCGGTGCCGCCCAGAATGAGGATGCGTTTCTTGTCCACGCCTGACCCGTCCACATTGCCTGCCGCAGCCCCGTGGCTCACCATCGTCGGGATCGGCGAAGATGGTCTAGCCGGTCTTTCCGACGCGGCCAAGGCGGCAATTGCGAAGGCGGAGATCGTCTTCGGCGGGGCGCGGCACCTGGAGCTCGCATCCCCGGCGATCGCCGGCGATCGCCGGAGCTGGCTGAGCCCGTTCGAGCGCTCCGTCGAGGTGGTGTTGGCCGCGCGGAACCGGCCGGTCGTGGTGCTGGCTTCGGGCGACCCCTACTTCTTCGGCGTGGGCGTCACGCTGTCGCGCGCGATCCCGCGCGCAGAGATGACGGTGCTGCCGGCACCCTCCTCCTTCAGTCTCGCCGCCTCGCGCATGGGCTGGGCGCTGCAGGATACGGTCTGCGTTTCCCTGCACGGCCGGCCGGTCGACCTGATCCGGCCGCACCTGCATCCCGGCGCCCGCATCCTGGCCCTGACCTCCGACAGCGACGGGCCGAAGGCGCTCTCGACGCTGCTTTCGCAAGCCGGATTCGGCCGGTCGACATTGACGGTGCTGGAAGCGCTCGGCGGTCCGCGCGAGCGGGTGCGCACGCATCGGGCAGATAGTGCGGCGCTCGACGGCATCGACATGCTGAACGTTTGCGCGGTGGAGGTCGAGGCCGATGCGGGAGCCCATGTCCTGCCTTTCACGGCGGGGCGCGACGACGCGCTGTTCGAGCACGACGGCCAGATCACCAAGCGCGAGGTGCGGGCGCTGACGCTTTCGGCGCTGGCGCCGCGGCGCGGCGAACTGTTGTGGGACATCGGCGCGGGCTCCGGCTCGGTCGGCATCGAATGGATGCTGGCCGATCCGTCCCTGCGGGCCATCGCGATCGAGGCGTTGCCCGAACGGGCGGCGCGGATCGCCCGGAATGCCGGCCAGTTCGGCGTGCCCGGCCTGTCGGTGGTCGAGGGTGTGGCGCCCGGAGCGCTGGCCGACCTGCCGGAGCCCGACGCGATCTTCATCGGCGGCGGCGGCAGCGAGGACGGGGTGTTCGAGGCCGCGGTCGCGGCGCTGAAGCCGGGCGGCCGGCTGGTCGCCAATGCGGTGACGACGGAGATGGAGGCGGTGCTTTTGTCCGCCCATGCGCGGCTCGGCGGTTCGCTGACCAGGATCGACATCGCGCGCGCCGCACCCGTCGGACAGATGACCGGCTGGCGGCCGGCGATGCCGGTGACGCAATGGCGCTGGGCGAAGGCGGCAAAGGAATAACCGACGGCCGGCAGGGACCGGCCGTCCGAACAAGGCTGTGCGCGATCCGGCCGGGTCGGCATCGCAGAGGGATCGAGGAAACAGAATGACCGTCCACTTCATCGGCGCCGGGCCGGGCGCCGCCGACCTGATCACCGTCCGCGGGCGCGACCTGATCGGCCGCTGCCCGGTCTGTCTCTATGCCGGTTCGATCGTATCGCCGGACCTTCTGCAATACTGCCCGCCGGGCGGGCGCATCGTCGATACCGCGCCGATGTCGCTCGACGAGATCGAGGCGGAGTATGTGCGCGCTGCCGCGGCGGGCGAGGACGTGGCGCGGCTGCATTCGGGCGATCTTTCCGTCTGGAGCGCGGTCGCCGAACAGATCCGCCGGCTGGAGAGGCACGGCATCGACTATACGCTGACGCCCGGCGTGCCGTCGTTTGCAGCGGCCGCGGCGGCGCTGAAGCGCGAACTGACGATCCCCGCGGTGGCGCAGAGCCTGGTGCTGACGCGCGTGTCCGGCCGCGCCTCGCCGATGCCGAACCGGGAGACGCTGCAGGGCTTCGGCGCGACCGGAGCGACGCTTGCGATCCATCTCGCCATCCATGCGCTCGACCAGGTGGTGTCGGAACTGACGCCGCTCTATGGCGCCGACTGCCCCGTCGCGATCGTCGTCAAGGCCTCCTGGCCGGACGAGCGCGTGGTGCGCGGCACGCTCGCCGACATCGCGGCGAAGGTGGCCGAGGAGCCGATCGAGCGGACGGCGCTGATCTTCGTCGGAAGGTCGCTTGAGGCGGACGATTTCCGCGAGAGTTCGCTCTACGATCCGGCCTACCAGCGGCGGTTCCGCGGGCGCGGGGAATAGGCGCGATCCGCCGGACGGGCGGGACGGAAGGCCGTCCATAGGCGAAGTTCGTGCCAGTGGCGCGATTGCAGCCACCGGCTCTCGCGCGGCGTTACTCTGCCGCTTCCGCCAGTCCTCTGGGCACATAGTTCAGCACCGGCCCGAGCCAGCGCTCGACCTCGGTGACGTCCATGCCCTTGCGCGCCGCATAGTCCTCGACCTGGTCGCGCTCCACCTTGGCGACGCCGAAATAATAGCTTTCGGGGGAGGCGACGTAGAGGCCGGAGACGGAGGAGCCGGGCCACATGGCCATGCTCTCCGTCAGCTGGACACCGATCTGGCGATCCGCGTCGAGCAGGCGGAAGAGCGTGGTCTTCTCGGTGTGGTCGGGCTGGGCCGGGTAGCCGGGGGCGGGGCGGATGCCGGCATAGGGCTCGGCGACGAGCTCCTGCGGCGAATAGGTTTCCCCGGCGGCATAGCCCCAGAGCTCCTTGCGGACAAATTCGTGCATGCGCTCGGCGAAGGCCTCGGCGAAACGGTCGGCCAGCGCCTTGACCAGGATCGACGAATAATCGTCGTTGGCGCGCTCGAAGCGCTCGGCGATCGCGATCTCGCCGATGCCGGCGGTGACGACGAAGCCGCCGACATAGTCGGCAATGCCGCTCTCCTTGGGTGCCAGGAAATCGGCGAGCGCCAGGTTAGGGCGGCCGTCGCGCTTGGAGAGCTGCTGGCGCAGGGTGAAGAACGTCGCAAGCTCCCGGTTGCGGCTATCGTCCTGAAAGAGCCGGATGTCGTCGCCTATGGCGTTGGCCGGCCAGAAACCGACCACGGCTTTCGGGGTGAACCACTTCTCGGCGAGGATCTTCTCCAGCATGGCCTGCGCGTCGGAAAACAGCTGGCGAGCGGCCTCTCCCTGCTTCTCGTCGTCGAGGATCTTCGGATAGACGCCCTTCAGTTCCCAGGTCTGGAAGAACGGCGTCCAGTCGATGTAGCGGGCGAGTTCGGCGAGATCCCAGTCCTGCCAGGCGCGGGTGCCGAGGAAGGAGGGCGCCTTGGGGCGATAGGCGGACCAATCCGGCCTGAAGGCGTTTTCGCGGGCCCGAGCCAGCGGCAGGCGCTGCTTCTCGGCCTCGGCACGCCTGTGGGCATCGGCGACCTTGCGGTACTCCGCCTGCAGTGTCTCGACGTAACCCGGCTTCATTTCGGCGGACAGCAGGGTGGAGACGACGCCGACGGCGCGGCTGGCATCGGTGACATAGACCGCCTGGCCGCGGTCGTAGCGCGGGTGGATCTTGACGGCGGTGTGGACGCGGCTCGTCGTTGCGCCGCCGATCAGCAGCGGGATGTCGAAGCCCTCTCGCTCCATCTCGTTTGCTACATGCACCATCTCGTCGAGCGAGGGGGTGATGAGGCCGGAGAGGCCGATGATGTCGACGTTCTCGGCGCGCGCAGTCTCCAGGATCTTCGTCGCCGGCACCATCACGCCGAGGTCGATGATCTCGTAGTTGTTGCAGGCCAGCACGACGCCGACGATGTTCTTGCCGATGTCGTGGACATCGCCCTTCACCGTCGCCATCAGGATCTTGCCGGCGCTCTGGCGCCCGCCGCCGCCGCCATTGGCGAGCTTCTCTGCTTCCATGTAGGGCAGGAGCACGGCAACGGCCTGCTTCATCACGCGGGCGGACTTCACCACCTGCGGCAGGAACATCTTGCCGGCGCCGAACAGGTCGCCGACGACGTTCATGCCGGCCATCAGCGGGCCTTCGATCACGTGCAGCGGGCGGGCGGCGGCAAGGCGCGCCTCCTCGGTGTCAGCTTCCACGAATTCGGTGATGCCGTTGACGAGCGCGTGCTCCAGCCGTTTTTCGACCGGCCATTCGCGCCACTTGAGATCACGCTCCCTGGCCTCCTTGCCGGCGGTTCCCTTGAAGCGCTCTGCGATCTCGAGCATGCGCTCGGTCGCAGTCCCTCCGGCGGCGGGCACCCGGTTCAGCACCACGTCCTCGCAGGCCTCGCGCAGCTCCGGCTCGATCGTGTCGTAGACGGCGAGCTGCCCGGCATTGACGATGCCCATGTCCATGCCGGCCTGGATCGCGTGGTAGAGGAAGACTGCGTGCATCGCCTCGCGCACGGGCTCGTTGCCGCGGAAGGAGAAGGAGAGATTGGAGACGCCGCCGGAGATGTGGACATGCGGCAGCGTCTGAACGATCTCGCGGGTCGCCTCGATGAAGTCGACGCCGTAGTTGTCGTGCTCCTCGATGCCGGTGGCAACGGCGAAGATGTTCGGGTCGAAGATGATGTCCTCGGGCGGCACGCCGGCCACCTCCGTCAGCAACTTGTAGGCGCGGGCGCAGATCTCCACCTTGCGCTGCCTCGTGTCGGCCTGGCCCTTTTCGTCGAAGGCCATGACGACGACGGCGGCGCCATAGGCGCGCACGAGCCTGGCATGATGCAGGAAGGTCTCCTCGCCTTCCTTCAGCGAGATCGAATTGACCAGCGGCTTGCCCTGCACGCATTTCAGGCCCGCCTCGATCACTTCCCACTTGGAACTGTCGATCATGACAGGCACGCGGGCGATGTCCGGCTCGGCGGCGACGAGGTTGAGGAACTCCGTCATCGCCCTTTCCGAATCGATCAGGCCCTCGTCCATGTTGATGTCGATCACCTGCGCGCCGTTTGCGACCTGGTCGCGCGCGACGTCGAGGGCTGCCGCATAGTCGCCGGCGGTGATCAGCTTGCGGAATTTCGCCGAGCCGGTGACGTTGGTGCGCTCGCCGACATTGACGAAGGGGATGTCCTTGGTGAGCGTGAACGGCTCGAGGCCTGAAAGGCGCATGTGCCGGGGAATGTCCGGGATCGCGCGCGGTGCGTGACGGGCGGCGGCGTCGGCGATTGCCGCGATGTGGGCGGGCGTCGAGCCGCAACAGCCGCCGACGATATTGACGAGGCCGTCGCGCATGAAGCCTTCGATCTGCTCGGCCATCTGTTCGGGCGTCTCGTCGTAGCGGCCGAACGCGTTCGGCAGGCCGGCGTTCGGATAGGCGCAGACGAAGGTGTCGGCCACGGACGAGATCTCGTCCAGGTGGGCGCGCATGGCATTGGCGCCGAGCGCGCAGTTCAGCCCGATCGAGAAGGGCAGGGAATGTCGCACCGAGTTCCAGAAGGCTTCGGGCGTCTGGCCGGAAAGGGTGCGGCCGGACAGGTCGGTGATCGTGCCGGAGATCATCACCGGCAGCTCGATGCCCTTTTCGGCAAACACTTCCTGGGTGGCGAAGATCGCCGCCTTGGCATTGAGCGTGTCGAAGATCGTCTCGATCAGGATGATATCGGCGCCGCCGTCGATGAGGCCACGGAGCTGGCCGGCATAGGCGAGCCTGAGGTCGTCGAAGGAGACGGCGCGGTAGCCGGGATTGTTGACGTCCGGCGAGATCGAGGCGGTGCGGTTGGTCGGCCCCAGCGCGCCGGCGACGAAGCGGCGCCTGCCGTCCTTCTCCATGGCGCGCAGCCCGGCCCGGCGGGCAAGGCGAGCGCCGTCGCGGTTCAGTTCGTAGACCATGTCCTCCATGCCGTAGTCGGCCTGCGCGATCGTGGTGGAGGAAAAGGTGTTGGTCTCGAGGATATCGGCGCCGGCGAGCGCATAGCGATAGTGGATGTCCTCGATCGCGGCCGGCTGGGTCAGCGTCAGGAGGTCGTTGTTGCCCTGCTGGTGGCAGGCGCACTCGCCGAAGCGGTTGCCGCGGAAATCGTCCTCGACCAGACCAAGGGTCTGGATCTCGGTGCCCATGGCGCCGTCGAGCACGAGGATGCGCTCGCGTGCGGCCGCACGGAGCGCATCGGCGATGTCCCTGCCATTGCGGGGTGGAAGTTCGGGACCGAAAAGGTCGTCGAGGTCGGTCGATGCCATGGCAAAGCCCTCCGATGCAGCATGTCTGTATCGGAGATCACATAAAGATATGTTTATGTCAATATGTCTTTATGCGGTATCAGTGCGGTCGGCCGGATCTTCCTGCAAGTCGCTCAAACAGCGAGCGGAGCCGGACGATGTCCGGATCGCGGTCCCTGTAGGGCGCTAGCTTCCTCAGTTCCTTAACGGCCTCTGTCGGCAGGTCGGCGCCGCGCGGCTGCCAGAGCAGCCACGAGATGAAGACGGATTCCGGCTTTCCGGAGCCCGAAGCGTTCTGTTCTATGGTGACAAGCATGTATTTTCCCCAATTGGAATTGGGGGATGACCGGACGCACGCAAGCTGAAGTTCCGCTTTCACACGGAGCAAGCGCACCCGTGGGACACCCCGCCCATGGACGTTACGAGTTCATCAGGGCAGGTCTCCTGGCTTGCGAGTCGTCGCTTCTGTCCGGCCTTCCCGGCACGGAAAACGTGCCAGTGGCATGGGGGACAGCAGCTCACCGCCTACAGTTGCGGGGGCAGCGCCGGAATAGATGGCAGGACCATCGCACCGGCTTCCCTCTTCGCTTCCGGACCGTAAACGATTCGGAAGAACCCTGATGCGCCAAGCTGACCCGAAGGCGGCGGCGATGTCAACGCGGACGGTCGGGTTATCGACTGAATTGGAAAAGGGGTGGAACCCTTGTCGGATGCATCGCGTTCAGACCCCGTTCACCGCCGGTCGCGTAGGGCAATGGCGGTATTTGATGGCCTAGATATAGTCGGAGTCGCCTTGCCCCTGCCGTCCAGTTCTGTTGCAACAGCCTGCCATTGCGGCTAAAGAAAGCCGTTTTCATGCGCCACGCAGCCAAGCGGGAGAAGACCCTGTCGCCCGTTACATGTCGCCCGCCGATCGAGGGCGCATTTCCGTGCGCATGGAGTCCGCTGGCGGGATCGTACGGAGGAACGCATGACGCCGTCCTGTTGCACAAGACCCCTCGGATGATCCCTGCCTGCCGAACGTAAATCCGGCCGAGGCCGGATCCACCAACCCTGCTCCAAAACAGAAAAAAGCTGATGTCCCTTCACAAAAGACCACAGACCTCGTTGCGCGAGACGGAATCCAAGCAGATCGACTACAACGATTCGATCCGGGATACCTATTTCACCCTCGAGGAACTGAGCGCCTGCGGTGAGGACCTGGCGAAGAACGGCGCGAATTCGCTGCCGGGCTTCACGCCGTTCGACTTCCGCGCCCGCCACCGGGAAAACGAGAAGGAAATCTTCCGCGTCTACCAGACGACGGCCCGCGACGTCGAAGCGGGGGCGACGATCACGCCGGCGGCGGAATGGCTGCTCGACAACTACTACGTGGTCGAGGAGGCGATCCAGGAAGTGCGTCGCGATTTCCCGCGCCGCTTCTATCGCCAGCTGCCGACGATGAAGATCGGCGACGTCGAGATCCCGCGGACGCTGGCGCTCGGCTGGCTCTATGTCGCCCACACCCAGAGCAGCGTCTCGCGCGAGAGCCTCACGGCGATCGTCGAGGGATTCCAGAAGGCCGAGGCCTTCAAGATCGGCGAACTCTGGGCGCTGCCGTCGATCGTCCGCTTCATCCTGATCGAGAACCTGCGGCGCATTTCCAGCCGTGTCGAGCGTTCGCGCGGCATGCGCCGCAAGGCCAACGAGGTCGCCGACGAGCTGATCCGCCAGAACGACGCGGAGAAGAGCATCGTCATCCTGCGCGAGATCGAGCACCTCGTCGCCGACAATACCTTCGTCGCCCAGTTGCTCTATCGCCTGCGCGACGGGCTGCAGGTATCGGGCGCGGCCATCCAGTGGCTGGAAAAGCAGATCGAGGCGCGCGGGACCGACCTGGAAGAGGTCCTCGTCGCCGAGCAGAACCGGCTTTCCTCCGGCAATGTCACGATGAGCAACCTGATCAAGGGGCTGCGCACGATCGACGACACGGAATGGCCGGTCTGGGTCGAGAGCGTCAGCCGCCTCGATGCGGCGCTGCGCGAGGGCTCGGACTATACCGAGCTCGATTTCGGCTCACGCAACGCCTATCGCGACACGATCGAGAAGATGGCCCGCCGCTCCGGCAAGACGGAGCTGGAAGTGACGCAGATGGCGCTGGCCATGACCGCCGAGGACATGGCGGCGGGGAACGTCGCCGGTGCGCACGAAGCCAATGTCGGCAGCTACCTGGTCGGCAACAAGCGCGACATCCTGGAAAGGCGGATCGGGTACCGTCCCTCCATCCTGCAGCGCATCGTCCGCTTCAGCCGCTCGCTCGACTGGTTCGCCATTGCCGGGCCGGTGATCCTGCTGACGCTTCTGGCCATGGTCGGGGTCTACTACTTCCTCGACCAGATGGACATTCCGGACGGCGCCTGGCTGATCATGCTGATCCTGTTCGCGGTGCCGGCTTCGGAAGGTGCCGTCGGGCTCTACAACACGCTCGTCACTCTCTGCGTGAAGCCGACCCGACTGGTGGGCTACGAACTGCGCGAGGGGATACCGGAGGAGGCGCGCACGCTCGTCGCCGTCCCCTGCCTGATTTCCAAGCGCGATCACGTCGACGAACTGGTGCGCAACCTGGAGGTCCACTACCTCGCCAACCCGCGCGGCGAGATCTACTTCTCGCTCGTCAGCGACTGGGTCGACAGCAAGGTCGAGGAGACGCCGGAGGATCTCGACGTCCTCGAATATGCCAAGCGCGAGATCGCGCTGCTTTCGGCGCGCTATGCCTATGACGGTCGCACGCGCTTCTACCTCCTGCATCGCCGCCGGCAGTTCAATCCGCAGGAAGGCGTGTGGATGGGCTGGGAGCGCAAGCGCGGCAAGCTGCACGAGCTGAACCTGCTCCTGCGCGGCGACGGCGACACCAGCTTCCTGCCCGGCGCCAACGTCGTCCCGGAAAACGTCCAGTACGTGCTGACCCTCGATTCGGACACGCGCCTGATGCGTGACGCGGCCACCAATCTCGTCGGCAAGCTGTTCCACCCGATCAATCGCCCGCTGATCGACCCCGAGACCCAGCGGGTCGTCGCCGGCTACAGCATCCTGCAGCCGCGCGTCACCCCGTCGTTGACGACGGGCGACGAGGCGTCGACGTTCCAACGCATCTTCTCGGCGAACCGGGGCGTCGATCCTTACGTCTTCACCGTCTCCGACGTCTACCAGGACCTCACCGACGAGGGCACGTTCACCGGCAAGGGCCTCTATCACGTCGATGCCTTCGAGGCGGCGCTGAAGGGTCGCATCGAGGAAAACTCGATCTTGTCGCACGACCTTCTCGAAGGCTCCTATGCGCGCTGCGCGCTCGTCACCGACGTGGAGTTCGTCGAGGATTTTCCGATCCGCTACGAGGTCGAGAACTCGCGCCAGCATCGCTGGGCGCGCGGCGACTGGCAGTTGCTGCCCTACATCTTCAGGCCGTCGAGCGGGGTGTCCATGATCGGCCGCTGGAAGATGTACGACAATCTCCGCCGTTGCCTTATCCCCATCTGCTGGCTCGTCGCCTCGGTCATGGGCTGGTATTACATGGAGCCGCGCCAGGCGCTGATCTGGCAGCTGGTGCTGATCTTCCTGCTGTTCGTCGCGCCCACCCTGTCGCTGTTCACCGGCGCCGTGCCGCGCCGCAGCGACATTGTCGCCCGGGCCCACCTGCAGACGATCTTCTCCGACATCAGGGCGGCCAACGCGCAGGTGGCACTGCGCATCGTCTTCATCGCCCACCAGGCGGCGATGATGGCGGATGCGACGATCCGCTCGCTCTACCGCATGTTCGTCAGCCGCAAGCACATGCTGGAATGGCGGACGGCAGCCCAGGTGCACAGCTCTTCGCGCGGCGGCATCTGGTCTTACTACGTCGACATGTGGCAGGCGCCGGCGCTGGCCCTGGTCGCAGTCGGCCTGGCGCTGTTCTCCAAGACCGGCCTGCCCTTCATCGCCATGCCCTTTGCGGTGATCTGGATCCTTTCGCCCGCGATCGCCTGGTATGTCAGCCAGTCGGCGGAGACCGAGGATCAGCTGGTCGTGCCCGAGGGCGTCGTGACCGAGCTTCGCAAGATCGCCCGGCGCACCTGGCGCTATTTCGAGGAATTCGTCACCGCCGAGCAGCACTTCCTGCCGCCCGACAATTTCCAGGAAACGCCGCAGCCCGTGCTCGCGGAGCGCACCTCGCCGACCAATATCGGCGTCTACCTCCTGTCGGTGGTTTCCGCGCGCGACTTCGGCTGGATCGGCTTCGAGGAGACGGTGCGCCGCCTCGAGGAGACGGTCTCGACGATCGACAGCATGCCGAAGTTCCGCGGCCACCTCTACAACTGGTACCACACCAACACGCTGGAGACGCTCGGGCCGCGCTATGTCTCGGCGGTGGACAGCGGCAACCTCGCGGGCCATCTCATCGCCGTCTCGTCCGTCTGCCGGGAATGGGCGGAAGCGCCGTCGGCGCATCTGCACGGCAGCCTCGACGGCATCGGCGATGCAGCCTCGATCCTGTCGGAAGTGCTGGCCGAACTGCCGGACGACCGCAAGACCGTGCGCCCGCTGCGCCGGCTCCTCGAAGAACAGATCGCCGGCTTCCACAACGCGCTTGCCGCGGTCAAGCGCGAGCACGAGTTCGCCTCGATCCGCGTGATCAACCTCGGCGTGCTGGCCCGCGACGTCAACAAGCTGATCGCCAACCTCGACCACGAGATCAAGAGCCCGCAGAGCGCGGAAGTGATGAAGTGGGCGAACGCGCTGGTGGCCACCTGCGAAGGGCACATCGCCGACAGCGTGTTCGACCTCGGCAGCATCGAGGCGTTGCGCCAGCGGCTCGTCGTGCTGCGCGACCGCACCCGCGACATCGCGTTCTCGATGGACTTCGGTTTCCTGTTCCGGCCCGAACGGCGGCTGCTGTCGATCGGCTACCGGGTCGAGACCAACGAACTCGACGAGGCCTGCTACGACCTGCTCGCTTCCGAAGCGCGCCTGACCAGCCTGTTTGCGATCGCCAAGGGCGACCTGCCGACGGAGCACTGGCACAAGCTCGGCCGCCCGGTCGTGCCGATCGGTTCGCGCGGCGCGCTCGTCTCGTGGTCCGGCTCGATGTTCGAATACCTGATGCCGCCGCTGGTGATGCAGGAGCCGCAGGGCGGCATCCTGAACCAGACCAACAACCTGATCGTCAAGGAGCAGCAGAACCACGGCCAGCGCCTCGGCACGCCGTGGGGCATCTCGGAAGCGGCGTTCAACGCCCGCGACCACAACATGAACTACCAGTACACCAACTTCGGCGTGCCCACGCTGGGCCTGAAGCGCGGCCTCGGCCAGAACGCCGTCATCGCGCCCTATGCCTCGCTGCTGGCGACGCAGTATGCGCCGAAGGCTGCTCTCGACAACCTGAACGAACTGCGCAGGCTCGGCGCGCTCGGCATCTACGGCTTCCACGACGCGGTTGATTTCACGCCGACGCGCGTGCCGGAAGGCAAGCGTTGCGCGGTCGTGCACAACTACATGGCCCATCACCACGGCATGTCGATCGCAGCCGTCGCCAACGTCGCGTTCAACGGCGCATTGAGGGCGCGCTTCCATGCCGACCCGGTGATCGAGGCGGCCGAACTGCTCCTGCAGGAAAAGGCGCCGCGCGAAATCCCGATCATCAACACCAAGCGCGAGCCGGAAACGGTCGGCAGCACGCAGGCCGACCTGCTGCGGCCCGAAGTCCGCGTGATCGAGGATCCGGTATCGCAAGACCGCGAGGCGGCGTTCCTCTCCAACGGCCACTACTCGGTCATGCTGACGGCGACCGGCTCCGGCTACGCGCACTGGAACGGCCAGTCGGTCACCCGCTTCAAGCCCGATCCGGCGGAAGATCGCTGGGGCACCTTCGTCTTCCTGCGCGACACGGCCACCAATGAGTGGTGGTCGACGACGGTGGAACCCAAGCGCGCCGAGGGTGAAGAGACGAAGACCCAGTTCAGCGACGACAAGGCGGAGTTCATCAAGACCGTCGGGACGCTTTCGAGCGAACTGGAGTGCATCGTCGCGACGGAGCACGATGCCGAGGGGCGGCGCCTGACGCTGCTCAACACCGGCGCCGAGGACCGCTTCATCGAGGTGACCTCCTACATGGAGCCGGTGGTCACGACGGACGATACAGACAATGCGCATCCGCTGTTCGCGCGCATGTTCCTCAAGACCGAGATCGGCCGACGCGGCGACGTCGTGCGCATCTCGCGCAACAAGCGCAGCCCAAGCGATCCCGACATGTGCGTGGCGCACCTGATCGTCGACAATGCCGGTTCGCGCCGGACGGAAGTCGAGACGGACCGGCGAAACTTCATCGGCCGCGGCCGCAGCCTCACCACGGCCGCAGCCTTCGAGCCCGGAGCGCAGCTTTCGGGCACGGATGGATTCACGCTCGATCCGATCGTGTCGCTGCGTCGCGTCGTCCGCGTGCCGGCCGGCAAGAAGGTGAAGGTGATCTTCTGGACGATCGCCGCCCCCAACCGTGAGGAACTGGATCGGGCGATCGACCGCTACCGGCATCCGGAAGCATTCAACAACGAGCTCATTCATGCGTGGACCCGTTCGCAAGTCCATCTGCGCCATATCGGCGTCACCTCGCAGGAGGCGGCGAGCTTCCAGGCGCTCGGCCGCTATCTCGTCTATCCCGACATGCACCTGCGCGCGGATGCGGCCACCGTCCAGGCGGGCCTCACCTCGCAGTCGGCGCTGTGGCCGTTGGCGATTTCGGGCGACTTCCCGATCTACGTTCTGCGCATCAACGACGATGCGGACCTGGAGATCGCCCGCGAGGCGCTGCGGGCCCAGGAATACCTGCGCCATCGCGGCGTGCTGGCGGATCTCGTCATCCTCAACGAGAAGGCTTCGTCCTATGCACAGGACATGCAGCACACGCTCGAGCAGATGTGCGAGAACCTGCGGATGCGCGGCCAGTCGGACGGCATGCGGCAGCACATCTTTGCGGTTCGCCGCGACCTGATGGACGTATCCACCTGGCAGGCGCTGCTGGCGACCGCACGCGCCGTCTTCCACGCGCGCAACGGAACGCTGTCCGACCAGATCGAGCGCGCCATCTCGATCTTCGCCACGCCGGCCGTTCCCGCAGAGGAAGAGGCCCGGCATGCCGCACCCGTCCCCGCTTCCGAGCGCAAGGGGCAGCCTGCGGCGATCGACGGCGGCGACCTGGCCTTCTGGAACGGCTATGGCGGCTTCGACGCCGGGCGGCGCGAATATGTCGTCAAGGTCCGCGGCGGCGAGGGGACCCCGCATCCGTGGATCAACGTCATCGCCAACGAGCACTTCGGCTTCCACGTCGCAGCCGAGGGCGGCGCCTTCACCTGGAGCCGCAATTCGCGCGACTACCAGGTCACGCAGTGGACCAACGACCCGGTCATCAACCGCCCGGGCGAGGCCTTCTATGTCAAGGACCGCGACAGCGGTGCGGTGCACGTTCCCTTCGCCGGCCTGTCGCGCGATCCGTCCGTCCTGTTCGAAACCTGGCACGGCCTCGGCTATTCCGCCTTCCGGACCGCGTCCGGCGGGCTGGAGCTGGATCTCGTGCAGACGGTCGATGCGGAGCGTCCGGTGAAGTATTCGCGCCTGATCGTGCGCAATACCGGAAAATCGGCGCGCAACCTTTCGGCCTATGGCTATGTCGAATGGGTGCTCGGCAACAATCCGGCCAGGACGGCGCCGTTCGTCCTGTGCAGCCAGGATGAGGCGAGCGGGGCGATCCTTGCGACAAACCCTTACAGCCTCGACTATTCGGGCCGTGTCGCCTTCTTTGCCACGAACGGCAAGCTTGCCGGCGTCACGACGAGCCGGCGCGAGTTCATCGGCCGCCAGGGCGACATCGTCATGCCGGCGGTGCTTTCGACCGGTGCCGGCCTGTCGGGCACGATGGAAAGCAACGGGGCGCCGTGCGCGGCACTCGTGACGGACTTCAAGCTGCAGCCCGGCGAGGAAAAGGAAATCCTCTTCGTGCTCGGTGACTGCGATACGGCCGAGGCGGCGAGTGCGCTTGCCGGCGAGGCCGTCTCGGCATCGATCGACGAGGCTTTGGAGAAGATGCGCGCCTTCTGGGGCGAGTTCACCGGCACCCTGCAGGTCGAGACGCCCGATCCGGCGCTGAACCTGATGGTCAATACATGGCTTCCCTACCAGAGCCTCGGCTGCCGCGTGCTGGCCCGGGCCGCCTTCTACCAGGCGAGCGGGGCCTACGGGTTCCGCGACCAGCTGCAGGACACGCTGGCCTTCCTGACGCATCGACCGGAACTCGCCCGCAAGCAAATCCTGAACGCGGCGTCGCGGCAGTTCCATGAAGGCGACGTCCAGCATTGGTGGCTGCCGGAAACGGGAGCGGGCGTGCGGACGATGATTTCGGACGACGTCGTCTGGCTGGCCTATGCGGTCACCCAGTACTGCGGCTCGACCGGCGACCATGCGATCCTCAGCGAGAAGCTGACCTTCATCGAAGGGCCGCCGCTCGCCGAGGGGCAGCACGATTCGTTCTTCAAGCCCGGCCGTTCGACGGAAGAAGCGGAACTCTACGAGCATTGCGCCCGGGCGCTCGATCTCGCCATCCAGCGGACGGGCGAGAACGGCCTGCCGCTGATCCTCGGCGGCGACTGGAACGACGGCATGAACCGTGTCGGCGAGGCCGGCAAGGGCACGAGCGTCTGGCTCGGCTGGTTCCTGGCCGGCACGCTGCGCGCCTTCGCGCCGATTGCCCGCGAGCGCGGCGACAACCATCGCGCCCGCGTCTGGCTGGAGCACCTGGAAACGCTCAAGGCGGCACTGGAATCGGCCGGCTGGGACGGCGCGCATTATCGGCGCGGCTACTTCGACGACGGCAGCCCGCTCGGTTCGCAGGGCAACGCCGAGTGCCGCATCGATTCGATCGCGCAGTCTTGGAGCGTTCTTTCCGGCGAAGGCGACAAGGAGCGGGCACGGCTCGCCATGGATGCGGTGCTGGCCGAGCTCGCCGACAGCGAGGCGGGGATCATCAAGCTGTTCACACCGCCTTTTGAGAACAGCCAGCAGGATCCCGGCTACATCAAGGCCTATCCGCCGGGGGTGCGCGAGAACGGCGGCCAGTACACGCATGCCGCCGCCTGGGTGGTGATGGCGCTCGCCGTGCAGGGCCGGGCGGACGATGCCTGGAACTGCCTGAACATGCTGAACCCGATCAAGCATGGGCAATCGCCGGAGGCGATCGAGACCTATCGCGTCGAGCCCTATGTGGTCGCAGCCGACGTCTATGGCGAGGGCGAGCGCAAGGGCAGGGGCGGCTGGACTTGGTACACGGGGTCTGCCGGCTGGCTCTACCGGGCCGCAGTCGAAGGCGTGCTCGGCATCCGCAAGGAGAATGGCCGTCTCGTGGTCGAACCGGCGATCCCCTCGCACTGGTCCGGCTTTACCGCCGCAGTCACGCTTGCCGGCGTGAAGCACGAAATCCGTGCCGAACGCAAAGTCGACGGTAAAATCGACGTGAAGATAAATGAAACTGTCATAAAGAGATCACAAGAAGAGTATTCGCTCTAGGCTCGAATTTCAGACATTGGGGCATGTCGGTTCCAGCGGGTGACGCGGGGGCCGTCGTGCCCCTTTTCACGTCGACTGTTCGGGAAGGCAAGCATTGATACGGAATGAACAAACCATGAGCGTGGCGGAAACGCCGGTGGCAAAGCCGGCGCGCGACACGCGGATCGACGTTCTGCGCGCTCTGGCGCTGATCGCGATCTTCATCAACCATGTTCCGGGCAACCTGCTCGAGCACCTGACGAACAAGAACTTCGGCTTTTCCGATTCGGCCGAGGCCTTCGTGCTGATCTCGGGCATTTCGGCCGGCCTGGCCTTCGGGGCGACGTTCGTTCCTGGCAAGCGCCTCGCCGTCAGCGTGCGAGTCCTGCGGCGTGCCTTCAGCCTCTATGTCGCCCACGTCATGACGAGTCTGGTCACGTTTGCGATCTTCGCCGGCGGGGCGCTCTGGTTCGCACGGCCCGACCTCCTTTCGGAGATCAACCTTCGCGCGGTCGTCGACCGGACCGAGGAGGGGCTGCTCGGCATGGTGCTTCTGGGCCATCAGTTCGGCTACAACAATATCCTGTCGATGTACGCCGTCATCCTGCTGATGCTGCCCGGCATGCTGTGGCTGCATGCGCGCAGCCCCGCGGCGATGCTGACGCTGTCCGGATTGCTGTGGCTTGCCGCGGGCCTCTGGAACATCGCGCCGTCCAATCTCCTGGACGACGGCTACTGGTTCCTCAATCCCTTCTCCTGGCAGTTCCTGTTTGCGATCGGCCTCGCGGCCAGCAGCCGCGCCCGGCGGGGAGCGTGGCCGGGGGCGAACAGGGCAGTGGTCGTCCTGTGCTGCGCCTATCTGGCCGTCTCGCTCGTCTGGGTCGTGCTGTCGCTCTGGTGGATCGATACGTCGTTCGGCCTGCCTGTGGTGATCACCGGCTTCGACAAGACCTTCCTGTCGGCGCCGCGGCTCCTGCACGTGCTCGCGCTCGCCTATCTCCTGGCGATGGTGCCGGCGCTTTCCGGCTGGCTGGCCCTGCCTACGGACCATCCGCTGACGGCGGTCGGCCGCCATGGCCTGGCGATCTTCATCTTCGGGACGATCCTGGCGATGATCGGCCAGGTGCTGGTGTTCATTTCGGGCAAGAGCGTGCTGGTCGGCACGGTCTACGTGATGGTCGGGATCGGGCTGCTGTTCGCCTATGCACGCTATCTGGACTGGTTGGCCGGACTGTCCAAGCCGATCGCCGTCAAGGCCGGCAAGCAACCCGCGTAGAGACGGCAGGCAGCCTCGGAGGAACTCACACCGCCCCCTGGAGCTGAATGCATGAGAAGCGCCCTGGTGGCCACCGGTCGGGGCGGCGGGGCCGCAAAACAAAACGCCGCACTCGAAACCGAATGCGGCGTCTGATCGTCGGTGGCTGGAAGCCTTATGCGGCGGTATGGCTCTTGCGGACGTCCTCGTCGGTGAGGATGCCGCTTGCCCGCAGCAGCGCTGCGAAGCGGCCGTTGCTCTGGCTGAGCTCGTGGAAGGTGCCCATCTCCGCGATGCGGCCATGGTCGAGGAACAGCACCTTGTCCGCCTCGCGCACCGTCGACAGGCGGTGGGCGATGATGAAGGTGGTGCGGTTCTTGCGCAGGTTGTCGATCGCCGCCTTGACGCGGGCCTCGGTCTCGACGTCGAGGGCGCTCGTCGCCTCGTCGAGCACGAGGATCGGGGCATCCTTGAGGATGGCGCGTGCAATCGCGATACGCTGGCGCTCGCCGCCGGACAGGCGGTTGCCGCGTTCGCCGACCCGGGTGTCGTAGCCTTCCTGGCGCGACTGGATGAAGTCGTCGGCTGCCGCGGCCTCGGCCGCATCCATGATCTCGTCATCGGTGGCGCCCTCGCGGCCGAGACGGATATTGTCGGAGATCGAACGGTTGAGCAGGCCGGCGTCCTGGAAGACGGTGGCGATCGACCGGCGCAGCGACTTGCGGGTCACCGTGGAGATGTCGACGCCGTCGATCAGGATCTGGCCGCTCTTGGGCTCATAGACGCGCTGCAGCAGGTTGACGAGCGTGGTCTTGCCGGCACCCGTGGGGCCGACGATCGCGATCGTCTGGCCGGCTTCGGCGGTGAACGAGACGTCGCGAACACCCTGCGTCGCATTGGCGAAGTCGAAGTTGATGTCGCGAAACTCGACCTTGCCGCGGACATCGGTCAGCTCGCCGGCATCGGCCGGCTCCTCGCGGTCCTTGACGGAATCCTCCAGGACGAAGAAGTCCTCCAGCTTGGCGCGCGCCTCGAAGATCTGCTCGGCAAACTGCTTCATCTGGTCCAGGCGGCCGATGAGAAGGCCCGCGAAGCCGATGAAAGCGATAACTTCGCCGACGCGCAGTTCGCCGCGCTGGACGAGGACGGTGCCGATCACGAGGATCGTCATCATGGAGATCGTCGAGGCGATGCGGTTCAGCGCGCTGGCGAGCGCCCACCAGTCGAGCACCGGATACTGGGCGTTGATGAGCTGCTGGGCAAACTGCTTCAGCTGCTTCGTCTCGGCCTCGATGCGGTTGTAGCTATGGACCACCGAGACGTTACTGATGGAGTCCGACACGTGCGAGAAGACCGTGTGATAGTGGCCTTCCACCGAGGCCTGGCCACCGCGGGTCTTGTTCATCACGACCTTGCCGATGATGACATAGGCGATGCCGAGGACGAGGAGCACCAGCGACAGCCGGTAGTCCATGACAAAGGCGGTCGGCACCAGCAGGACGAGCGCGATCGCGGTCGCCAGGTGGGTGCGCATGAACTCGAGCCAGAGGCCGAACATGGTCTCGCAGGCGCGCAGCAGCGTGTGCAGCGCGTTCGAGGTGCCGCGCTGGCTGTGCCAGGAGAGCGGCATGGAGATGATCCGGCCGAAGGCTTCCGTGATCAGGCTGGCGCGGCGGCCATGGGCCAGCCGGTCGGCCTCGCGCGCCACCAGGACGAAGGCGATCGTGTTGAACACGCCGAAGCCGGCCCACATCAGGAGCATCGGCGTGACGGCGCCCTTCGACGAGATGGCGTCGATGATCTTGCCGAAAAGCACCGGCTCGGCGATGGTGATGACCGCCAGCACGACGTTTGCTGCGACGATTGACGACACGCGGAACCGGTATACGGAGAGATAGCTCAGCGCCCGCGTGTAAACCTGGAACAACGACACTTCGAAACCCTTTCGCGGTCCTGTATTGTGCACCGCGTCAATCCTCCGGGATGGACGCCTACACAAGGTCTGTGACCGGTCCTCTCTGAGAGGTTTTGTCCACCAGTCACATCTTCAGCGATGGCCGAATGCTATTTGTTTGTCGATGAATGGACGCTGAACGGTACGTTGCCAAATCGGCGCAACTTGATAAACGGATCGACAGCGGGTGTTTTTCCGCACCGTGCCCGTTTTGCGAGCAGGGGCGATTTTGTGACAAAGTGTTTTGGAGGGGCCGCGTGTCCGGTCGATTTTATTATGAACATCAATCTTCTGGCCCAGTTTACGGGCCTGCTCGATGAATTATCGGTACCCGACGAGCTGCTGCCGGAGTTCGAGCGGCTGCTCGATCATTACGGCTTCGACTACTACGTTGTGGCGCGCCAGCCGAAGCCTCACGAGGATGTGATGGGCCTGGTGCTGGCGGGACGCTGGCCGGAAGGGTGGCCGGAGATCTACGCCCGGAAGAAATACATCGTCATCGATCCGACGGTCCAGTACCTCAACCACGCCCATTCCGCCTTCCGCTGGCGCGATTCCCTGACGGCGCTGCATGCCAATCCCCATCGCAAGCGGATGGAGAGGATGATGGTCGACGCGCGCAACAACGGCCTGGAAGACGGCTATACGTTTCCGGTTCACGGACGCCGCGGCCTGCTCGGAAGCATCACCGTCGGGGGCAAGGCGGTGGACCTGCATCCGGCCGAGATCGGACTGTTCGAGAATGTCGCCAAGAAGCTCTTCTGGAAGCTGCTGCAGCATGCCGACCCGCAGAAGTCGGTGGAGCTGTCGGCGGAGGTCAACCTTCACCTGACACGCCGGGAGATGGAGGCGCTGAACTATCTCGCCGACGGCATGACCTCCCACGAGATCGCCCGCGTGCTGAAGATCTCCAACCACACCGTCGACTGGTACATGAACGGCATCCAGGAGAAACTGAAGGCCAAGAACCGGCACCACGTGGTCGCCCTGTCCTTCCGGCTGGGGCTGATTTCCTGACAGCGTAAATCGTCTGCGGCAGCGCAAGGCGGAAATTGAACTTCCGTTTGGGACTCGCTAATGTTTCTTTTCGCGGGTGCAGCATTCCCGTGTCCAAGTCATTGAGGAGTCCGACTTGCCCATATCCAAGATCCTTGTCGCCAACCGTTCCGAGATCGCGATCCGCGTGTTCCGCGCGGCCAATGAGCTCGGGCTGAAAACTGTCGCGATCTGGGCCGAGGAGGACAAACTGGCGCTGCACCGCTTCAAGGCGGACGAGAGCTACCAGGTCGGCCGCGGGCCGCATCTTGCCCGCGATCTCGGACCGATAGAGAGCTACCTCTCGATCGACGAGGTGATCCGCGTCGCCAAACTTTCCGGGGCGGACGCCATCCACCCGGGTTACGGCCTTCTGTCGGAAAGCCCGGAATTCGCCGAAGCCTGCGCCGTGGCCGGCATCACCTTCATCGGCCCGAGGCCGGATACGATGCGCCAGCTCGGAAACAAAGTGGCTGCGCGCAACCTTGCGATCTCGATCGGCGTGCCGGTCGTGCCCGCGACCGATCCCTTGCCCGATGACGTGGCGGAAGTGGCGAAGATGGCCGAGCAGATCGGCTATCCCGTCATGCTGAAGGCCTCGTGGGGCGGCGGCGGGCGCGGCATGCGCGCGATCCGCGATCCCAAGGACCTCGCCCGCGAAGTCACCGAGGCCAAGCGCGAGGCGAAGGCGGCCTTCGGCAAGGACGAAGTCTATCTCGAAAAGCTCGTGGAGCGCGCCCGCCACGTCGAAAGCCAGATCCTCGGCGATACGCATGGCAACGCCGTTCATCTGTTCGAGCGCGACTGCTCTATCCAGCGGCGCAACCAGAAGGTCGTCGAACGCGCGCCTGCGCCCTACCTGTCGGAGGCGCAGCGCCAGGAGCTTGCCGACTATTCGCTGAAGATCGCCCGAGCCACCAACTATGTCGGGGCCGGCACGGTCGAATACCTGATGGATGTCGATACCGGGAAGTTCTACTTTATCGAGGTCAATCCGCGCATCCAGGTCGAGCACACCGTCACCGAAGAGGTGACCGGCATCGACATCGTCAAGGCGCAGATCCACATCCTCGACGGTTTTGCCATCGGCACGCCGGAATCGGGCGTGCCGACGCAGCAGGACATCCACCTGAACGGCAACGCGCTGCAGTGCCGCATCACGACCGAGGATCCGGAGCAGAACTTCATTCCCGACTACGGGCGCATCACCGCCTATCGCGGCGCCACCGGCTTCGGCATCCGCCTCGACGGCGGCACGGCCTATTCGGGTGCGGTGATCACGCGCTACTACGATCCGCTTCTGGAAAAGGTGACGGCCTGGGCGCCGACGCCCGAGGAGGCGATCCGGCGCATGGACCGTGCGCTGCGCGAGTTCCGTATCCGCGGCGTCGCCACGAACCTGACCTTCCTGGAAGCGATCATCGGGCACCAGCAGTTCCGCGACAACAGCTACACGACGCGCTTCATCGATTCGACGCCGGAGCTGTTCGCGCAGGTGAAGCGCCAGGATCGCGCGACCAAGCTTCTCACCTACCTGGCCGACGTCACCGTCAACGGGCATCCCGAGGCGAAGGGCCGTCCGATGCCGTCCGAGGACATCGCCGCACCGGAAGTGCCCTATTCGGAAGGCAAGATCGCGGCCGGCTCCAAGCAGAAGCTGGACGAACTGGGGCCCCAGAAGTTCGCCGAATGGGTCCGCGCGCAGAAGCAGGTGCTCCTGACCGACACGACCATGCGCGACGGGCACCAGTCGCTGCTGGCCACGCGCATGCGCACCTACGACATCGCCCGCATCGCCGAGACCTATGCGCGCACGCTGCCGCAGCTGTTCTCGCTCGAATGCTGGGGCGGGGCGACCTTCGACGTTTCCATGCGTTTCCTCACGGAGGATCCGTGGGAGCGTCTCGCCATGGTCCGCGAGGGCGCGCCGAACCTGCTGCTGCAGATGCTCCTGCGCGGGGCGAACGGCGTCGGCTACAAGAACTATCCGGACAACGTCGTGAAGTACTTCGTCCGCCAGGCGGCGAAGGGCGGCATCGACGTCTTCCGCGTGTTCGACTGCCTGAACTGGGTGGAGAACATGCGCGTCTCGATGGACGCGGTGGTGGAGGAGAACAAGATCTGCGAGGCCGCGATCTGCTACACCGGCGACATCCTGAGCTCGGCCCGGCCGAAATACGACCTGAAGTACTACACCGCCCTTGCGGCCGAGCTGGAGAAGGCCGGTGCGCACATCATCGCGCTGAAGGACATGGCGGGCCTGCTGAAGCCGGCGGCCGCGCGCGTGCTGTTCAAGGCGCTGCGGGAGGCGACCGACCTGCCGATCCACTTCCATACGCACGACACCTCGGGGATCGCGGCTGCGACCGTGCTCGCCGCGGTGGAAAGCGGCGTCGACGTGGTGGATGCGGCGATGGACGCCCTTTCGGGCAATACCTCGCAGCCCTGCCTCGGCTCGATCGTCGAGGCGCTGCGCGGGTCGGAGCGCGATCCGGGGCTCGACCCGGAATGGATCCGCCGCATCTCGTTCTACTGGGAGGCGGTGCGCCACCAGTACGCCGCGTTCGAAAGCGATCTCAAGGGCCCCGCCTCCGAGGTCTACCTGCACGAGATGCCGGGCGGACAGTTCACCAACCTGAAGGAGCAGGCCCGCTCGCTGGGGCTGGAGACGCGCTGGCACGAGGTGGCGCAGGCCTATGCCGACGCCAACCGCATGTTCGGCGACATCGTCAAGGTGACGCCGTCCTCCAAGGTCGTGGGCGACATGGCGCTGATGATGGTGAGCCAGGACCTGACGGTGGCCGACGTCGAGGATCCCGCCAAGGACGTGTCGTTCCCCGAATCGGTCGTCTCGATGCTCAAGGGCGATCTCGGCCAGCCGCCGGGCGGATGGCCGAAGGCGCTGCAGGAGAAGGTGCTGAAGGGCGAGGCGGCCTTTACGGACCGACCGGGTTCGCTCCTGCCGGATGCCGATCTCGACGCCGAGCGCAAGGCGATCGAAACCAAGCTGGAGCGGACTGTCAGCGACTACGAGTTCGCCTCCTACCTAATGTACCCGAAGGTGTTCACCGACTATGCGCAGGCGGCCGAGACCTACGGGCCGGTCAGCGTGCTGCCGACGCATGCCTATTTCTACGGTATCGCCTCGGGCGAGGAGCTCTTCGCCGACATCGAGAAGGGCAAGACGCTGGTCGTCCTCAACCAGGCGCAGGCCGAGGTCGACGAGAAGGGCATGGTCAAGATGTTCTTCGAACTGAACGGCCAGCCGCGCCCGATCAAGGTCCCCGATCGTAACCGCGGGGCTTCCGGCGCCATCCGCCGCAAGGCGGAAGCCGGCAATGCCGCCCAGCTCGGGGCGCCCATGCCGGGCGTCGTGTCGACGGTGGCCGTCGCTGCCGGCCAGTCCATCAAGGCCGGCGACGTGCTGCTGTCGATCGAGGCTATGAAAATGGAGACGGCCCTGCATGCGGAGAAGGACGGCACCGTTGCGGAAGTCCTCGTGCGGACCGGCGACCAGATCGATGCAAAGGACCTGCTGATCGTGTTCGGCTAGCCGAGGGGCGTCACAGGGGTCTCCAGGGGCGGGCGTCCGTTCGTTCGGAGGAGAGAACCCTTGCAGGTTGGATCGTGCGCGGCTATGCGGTGACGATCCAGCCCTGGGGATCGCCCGAGCCATGCACGCCCCGCGTGTGGAGCAGGTGCCGCAGCGGTCGGGCCGTTTTCATCAAGCCAGTGGTTGCCCATCGATGACCTTTGCCATCCGCAACGCCGCAGAAGGCGACATCGCCGAGATTGCCGGGATCTATCGCGAATCCGTCCTCAACGGCGTCGCGTCCTACGAGATCGATCCGCCTGCGCTCGACGAGATGCAGGCCCGCTTTTCCGCCATTACGTCGGCAGGCTATCCCTACATCGTCGCCACGGACGAGGGCGGGGTGATCCTCGGCTATGCCTATGCCTCCGCATTCCGCACGCGGCCGGCCTACCGGTGGCTGGTGGAAGACTCGATCTATCTGTCGCCGCAGGCCCGTGGCCGCGGCGTCGGCAAGGCGCTGCTGGTGGAACTGGTGGAACGCTGCACCGCCCAAGGCTTCCGGCAGATGGTCGCGGTGATCGGCGGCGCACACCCGGCCTCGGTCGCCGTGCACCGCGCGGTCGGCTTCGAGCATGGCGGATTGATGAAGGCAACGGGCTTCAAGCACGGCCGGTGGCTGGACACGATCATCATGCAGCGCGCACTCGGTGAAGGTGCCTTGAGCGATCCGGCGCTTGATTCTTTCCCGGGAAACAGGGACGCATGAAGCTTCGGTCTAGCTCTTGATCAGCTTCAGGGCCTTGTCGAACACCTTCAGCACCTGGGCGAGGTCATGGCCGCGCTTGAGGATCATGCCGTGGGTGTTCATGACGCTGTAGGCGCCCTGCCGCGATGCGAGCTTCGGGTTCTTCTCGACCCGGAACAGCGGCATCTCGCCGGAGCGCTTGAAGATCGAGAACACCGCCTTCTCGTGGCTATGGTCGATCGCGTAGTCGCGCCACTCTCCCTCGCCGACCATGCGGCCGTAGATTCGGAGGATGGAGTCGAGTTCCTTGCGATGGAAGGTGACCGGAAGCGGGTCTCTGCGGTTGCGGTACTCCCTCAGGTCGACAACGCTCGACCCTTGGGACACGGCTTCTCCCGGCGACAAATCCGGTTGATCAGTCATCAGTTCTCCGCACTTCGACAATGACGGTTGGATGACAGTGTGCCTCACCTGAAAGGAATTGCAAGCGCTGCAGGCCGCGACGCGGCACCGAAAATGCTCCGCAAGCCTGCAAAAGCATCGCAAACAGGCAGACATTTCGTCGCGCCGACGTGTCTCATTTGCGGGCTTTCCGGCCGAATCGGAGGCGGATGAAAGCCCGCAAACACGACCTCGCGATCGGGTTTCCACAGAAAGGCTCATCGATCGTCACCCGCGCATGTGGCGCAAACGCCTGAGAATGCGGACGACCTGTACCGATCCGGGACGCCGTTAACCAGTACGGCACGGCAAAATGCACGCTTGCCCCATTTCAGACAAATCCGCGCCCAATTTTTCTAGGAAAGTCACGACGCTGCCCTGAAGCCGAACCGCTTTGCATGTGCGGGAAATCGGTCGGTCACAGGGCATGCGTCGAAGCTCCAGTATTCCGTTGCCGGAAGCTTCGTCTAGGTCCGGCCCGGCGTGTCTTCGAACCCTCAAGCCCCAGCCCCTCGAAGAGCCCGGTCCGGACCCCCCCATCTTCCAGATCAGCATCGAACTGCCAGAAGGCAGGCAGTCAAGGCAGGCCCGGGTATGCGTTACTGTCGGCGTGCCGTCTGCGGCAGCGTCGATCTTACGACGGTCGCGCCGAGAATGGCTCCGGGCGTATCGGCCGTCTTCATGCGCTGCACGAGGATGGCGCAACCGCCGGTGCCTTTCTGGTTGAGGATGCTGGCCGGCAGGACGAGGGTGGTCTCCTGCCCCTCCCACATGCCGATTGTCTCCATGTCGCGCACCGCATGCCAGTAGGTGACCCGCCGGCCGCGGTTCTCGCCTTCCTTGATGTCCACGTCCTGCTGATCGTCGAAATAGGCTGCAAACACATTGGCCTTGCCGTGGCCGCCGCCGATGCGAATGCGGATCTCGTCCTGGACGATTTCTGCGGATACGTCGACCGACAGGCCGCGGCCCTGTGCGTCGAGCGTTTCGATCTGGCTGCGGATCTGCCCCAATTCCCCGCCGTTCACATGCGCGCGGCCGTTGATCACCGCCTGGGGGGTGTAGACGCTGCCGCGCCCGAACATGCGGGCATAGTCATACTGGCGCTCGGTGTTTTCCTTGGTCGACAGCGTGTCCGTCCAGCCAAGGTAGTTCCAGTAGTCGACATGGAAGGCCAGCGCCACGACCCTGCCTTCGCGGATCAGGGTCTCCAGCGCTTTGTCGGCCTTCGGGCAGGACGAGCATCCCTGGCTGGTGAACAGTTCGACGACGCCCATGGGCTGCTGCGCGGCTGCTTCCTGCGCAAGAGCGCCGCCGCTAGCCGGAACGACTGCCAGCAGGCTCGCAATGCAACCGATGATGAGCAGTCTGGACATGCGGAGTTCCGGAGAAATGCAGGCGAAGTGCCATTGTCGGCGACCGTCATACCCGCTTGCACAGTCAACAGGAAGTCACGATGGAGTGAGGCTTACCTTGCGGGAACTATGCTCCCAAAACAAATGCCGGGGCAATCGCCCCGGCATCGTGTTGACTGAAAATCCAGTCGAAATCAGGCGGCGAGATCGCGCAGAACCGTCTGCAGGATACCGCCGTTGTTCATGTAGGTGACCTCGTCGAGCGTATCGATGCGGCAGAGGAGCGGAACCTCCTTCACCGTACCGTCGCCATAGGTGATCCTGGCGATCTTGCGCT
The DNA here is from genome assembly GCF_014196765.1 of Mycoplana azooxidifex. Classification (GTDB taxonomy): domain Bacteria; phylum Pseudomonadota; class Alphaproteobacteria; order Rhizobiales; family Rhizobiaceae; genus Mycoplana; species Mycoplana azooxidifex. Next base: position 306,642 of record NZ_JACIEE010000004.1, on the reverse strand, counting down.
CGCGCGGCTTGATGTCGCCCTCGAGGCCGTCGATCTCGACGAGTTCGTCGCCCTTGAGGTCAAGGCTTGCCCAGGTCGTGCCTTCCTCGAAGACGAAGGGCACGATGCCCATGCCGACGAGATTGGAACGGTGGATGCGCTCGAAGGACTGCGCGATCACGGCCTTGACGCCGAGAAGGTTGGTACCCTTGGCCGCCCAGTCGCGCGAGGAGCCGTTGCCGTATTCGACGCCGGCGAAGATGACGAGCGGCACGCCCTCTTCCTTGTACTTCATGGCCGCGTCGTAGATCGACATCTCTTCCTTGGACGGATAGTGGATGGTGTAGCCACCTTCCTTGCCGTTCGGGCCGAGCATGTGGTTGCGGATGCGGATATTGGCAAACGTGCCGCGCATCATCACCTCATGGTTGCCGCGGCGCGTGCCGTACTGGTTGAAGTCGGCGACGCCGACACCGTTCTCGATAAGGTAAGCACCTGCCGGCGAGGCGGCCTTGATCGAGCCGGCGGGCGAAATGTGGTCGGTGGTGATCTTGTCGCCGAACAGGCCGAGGACGCGGGCACCCTTGATGTTCTTGATGCCGGAACCCTTCTTGCCCATGCCGACGAAGTAGGGCGGGTTCTGCACGTAGGTCGACTTGTCGTCCCAGGCATAGGTCTGCCCGGCCGGAACCTGCACCGCCTGCCAGTTCTCGTCGCCCTTGAAGACGTCGGCATACTTCGACGCGTAGAGTTCGCGGGTGACGTATTTCAGGATGAATTCCTGGATCTCGTGGGAGGTCGGCCAGATGTCCTTCAGGTAGACCGGCTTGCCGTCCTTGTCCTCGCCGATCGGCTCATGGGTCAGGTCCTTGCGAACCGTGCCTGCGAGCGCGTAGGCGACAACCAGCGGCGGCGAGGCCAGGTAGTTGGCCTGGACGTCCGGCGAGATGCGGCCTTCGAAATTGCGGTTGCCGGAGAGCACGCCGGCGGTGATCAGGCCCTTGTCGTTGATCGTCTTGGAGATCGGCGCCGGCAGCGGGCCGGAGTTGCCGATGCAGGTGGTGCAGCCGAAGCCGACGAGATTGAAGCCGAGCGCGTCGAGGTCCTTCTGCAGGCCCGACTTGGCGAGGTATTCGCCGACCACCTGCGATCCCGGTGCCAGCGAGGTCTTCACCCAGGGCTTGGTCTTCAGGCCCTTGGCGACGGCGTTGCGGGCCAGAAGGCCGGCAGCGATCAGCACGCTCGGGTTGGAGGTGTTGGTGCACGAGGTAATGGCGGCGATCGCCACGTCGCCGTGGCCGATGTCGTAGTCGGTGCCCTCGACCGCATAGCGGTTTTCAAGCTGGCCAGGCTTCTTGTAGTCGTTCTCGAGCGCGGTCGCGAAGTTCGGCGCGATAGTCTCGAGCGGCAGGCGGCCCTCGGGGCGCTTCGGGCCGGCCATCGAGGGCACGACCTCGCCGAGGTCGAGCTCCAGCGTGTCGGTGAAGACGAGCTCGGAGCCGTCGCCGTCACGCCACATGCCCTGGGCCTTGGAATAGGCTTCGACCAGGGCGATCCGCTGCTCTTCGCGGCCGGACATGGTCAGGTAGTTGATCGTTTCGGCATCGACCGGGAAGAAGCCGCAGGTGGCGCCGTATTCCGGGCCCATGTTGCCGATGGTGGCGCGGTCGGCCAGCGTCATGTTGTCGAGGCCGGGGCCGAAGAATTCGACGAACTTGGAGACGACGCCCTTCTTGCGCAGCATCTGCACGACGGTGAGCACGAGGTCGGTGGCGGTGACGCCTTCCTTCAGCTTGCCCGTCAGCTTGAAGCCGATGACTTCCGGCAGCAGCATGGAGACCGGCTGGCCGAGCATGGCAGCCTCGGCCTCGATGCCGCCCACGCCCCAGCCGAGAACGCCGAGGCCGTTGATCATGGTGGTGTGGCTGTCGGTGCCGACGCAGGTGTCCGGATAGGCGATCGTCTCGCCGTCCTCTTCCTTGGTCCAGACGGTCTGGCCGAGATATTCGAGGTTGACCTGGTGGCAGATGCCCGTGCCGGGCGGAACCACGCGGAAGTTCTTGAACGCCTGCTGGCCCCACTTGAGGAAGCGGTAGCGCTCGCCGTTGCGCTGGTATTCGAGTTCGACGTTGCGGGCAAACGCGGTTGCTGTGCCGAACTCGTCGACGATGACGGAGTGGTCGATGACGAGGTCGACGGGCACGAGCGGGTTGATCTTTTCCGGATCGCCGCCGAGCGCCTTGATGCCGTCACGCATGGCGGCGAGGTCGACGACGGCGGGAACGCCGGTGAAGTCCTGCATCAGCACGCGGGCGGGGCGGTAGGCGATCTCGCTCTCGGTCAGGCCCTTGTTCGTCAGCCAGGCGGCGACGCTCTCAATGTCCTTCTTCGTGACCGAGCGGCCATCCTCGTTGCGCAGCAGGTTCTCGAGAAGCACCTTCATCGAATAGGGAAGCTTCGAGACGCCGGTAAGACCGTTGGCCGCGGCCTTGGGCAGGCTGAAATAAACATAGTCGACGCCGCCGACTGTGAGGGTCGAGCGACAGTTGAAGCTGTCTAGGGATTTGGACACTGGATACCCCGTTCCGTCTGGTCGCCAAAAGCTGACGTACGAACGCCCGTGCGCCTGAGAAGCGCTGTATGGGATGCGGGTGCGGCCATTTCCGCTGTCCGTACGCGGAAGTCATTCCGGGTTCGGCGCAAGGATGAAATTCACGCCGACCGCTGGCGTGTTGCGGGCCTTATAGATAATTTCTAAGGAACGATCCAGAGGACCGGTGTATGGATCGGAAGAATTTTTTTGCAGTGCGACCAAGGTCGCAGAGGGAAAGTGAACAGGATGCGCCTCGTTGCCGAGCGCCTGAGTGCAAGACGGGGCGAAGACCTGATCTTCCGGGACATTTCCTTCGAAATCGGGGCCGGCGAGGTGCTGGTGGTGAAGGGGCCGAACGGCTCGGGCAAGTCGACATTGCTGCGCGTCGTGGCCGGCCTGCTTGCCCGGGAAACCGGCAAGATCAGGCTCACCGGCGAGGGGGCGCAGGCGTTCGAGACCGTTGCAACCGCCTGCCACTATCTCGGCCACCACAATGCGATGAAGCGCGAGCTGACGGTTGCGGAAAACCTGCGTTTCTGGAAGGACTTTGCCGGTGATTCCACCAGCGGCTCTGGTATCGGCATCGACGCGGCGGCCGAAGCCGTCGGCCTCGGCGGCATCGTGCACCTGCCGTTCGGCTACCTTTCCGCCGGCCAGCAGCGGCGGATGGCGATGGCGAAGCTGCTTGTCGCCTGGCGGCCGGTCTGGATCCTCGACGAACCGACCGCGGCGCTCGATGCGGCAGCCGAGACGATGTTCGCCGGGCTGGTGAAGGCGCATCTCGGGCGCGGCGGGCTGGCGATTGCGGCAACGCACCAGCCGCTCGGCCTCGGTGCGGTGGCGGAACTGCACATGGCTGGCTTTGCTGGAGAAAACGTGGAGGCCTGGGCGTGAGGGTGGCGATATCCGTACCCCCCCTCTGCCCTGCCGGGCATCTCCCCCTCGAGGGGGGAGATCGGATAGCAGCCACACTCTGCCCTCAAGCAGCAGATCCGTTTGGCGCAACGACGAAGCAACGGGTTTTGACAGCAGGACGCAGCAGTCGTTTCGGCCAATGGCGGCGCGCCTTGCCGATCTCCTCCCTTGAGAGGGAGATGCCCGGCAGGGCAGAGGGGGGGCAGATTCGAGGTATCCAACCATGACCGCTCTCCTTCTTCGAGACCTGAAACTCTCGGTGCGCGCCGGGGGCGGGGCGATGATCGGGGTTCTGTTCTTCATGACCGTGGTCGCCGTCATCCCCTTCGGCGTCGGGCCGGACCTGAACCTGCTTGCCCGAATCGGACCGGCGATCCTTTGGATCGGCGCGCTGCTGGCCTCCCTCCTCGGTCTCGACCGGCTGTTCCAGGCCGAGCGCGAGGACGGTTCGCTCGACCTCATCCTGATGCAGGAGACGCCGCTGGTGCTGACGGTGCTGGTCAAGTGCCTGGCGCACTGGATCGCGACCGGCCTGCCGCTGGTGATCGCCTCGCCGCTCCTGGCGCTGTTCATGAACATGGACGCGCCGGCGATGGCCGCGACCATGCTGACGCTTCTCGTCGGAACGCCGGCGATCACCTTCATCGGGGCTGCGGGTGCCGCCGTCGCCGTGGCGCTGCCGCGCGGCGGGCTGCTCGTCTCCATTCTCGTGCTGCCGCTCGCCATCCCGGTGCTGATCTTCGGCGTCAGCGCCGTCTATGCCGCGGTGCAGGAGCCCGCGCCGTTCCTGCCACCTTTCCTGTTTCTGACCGCGCTGACGCTCGTCTTTGCCGTCATCGGCCCGGTCGCCGCCGCCGCGGCACTCCGCGCATCGACGGATTGACGCAAATGTGATTGATGGCGGTCAATTGCAGCGATGGGGCGAAAGCGGTAAACAGAGCCCATGAGCGAACAGAGCCTGGCCATTCGCAAGTTTTCCGACCTCGCCAATCCGACCCGGTTCCTGGCGTTGAGCGCGGCCGTCTGGCCATGGATGGCGGCGGTCACGGCGCTGTTCTTCGCCGTCGGCCTCTATCTCTGTTTTTCGACCGTCGGCGACTACCAGCAGGGCGAGACGGTGCGGATCATGTATATCCACGTACCCGCCGCCTGGCTGTCGATGATGTGCTACTCGGTGATGGCGCTCTCGGCGCTCGGAACGCTCGTCTGGCGGCATCCGCTCGCCGACGTCTCGGCGAAGACGGCAGCGCCGATCGGCGCCTGTTTCACCTTCATCGCGCTGATCACCGGCTCGCTGTGGGGCAAGCCGATGTGGGGCACCTGGTGGGTATGGGACGCACGGCTGACCTCGGTGTTCGTGCTCTTCTTGATGTATCTCGGGCTGATTGCGCTGAACCGCGCGGTCGACGATCCGACGCGGGCGGCCAAAGTGGGGGCCATCCTGATCCTCGTGGGCTTCGTGAACATCCCGATCATCAAGTTCTCGGTCGAATGGTGGAACACGCTGCACCAGCCGGCGAGCGTCATCCGCCTCGACGGGCCGACGATCGACCCGGAATTCCTGCGGCCGCTCGTCGTCATGGCGATCGCCTTCACGCTGCTGTTCTTCACCCTGCACATCCTTGCGATGCGCAACGAGATCCTGCGCCGGCGCGTGGCGACCTTGCGGCGGCTGGCCGCGCGTTCCGCCGGGCACGGTTCCGGTGGCCCCGGTCTTGCAGGCCCCGGTCTGGCCGCCCCTGAGGAGGCGCCGCGATGAACCATGCCGCCTATGTCGCCGCCGCCTATGCGGCTGCCTTAGCCACGGTTGCCGGCCTCATACTCTGGGTCTGGCTTGACGGCCGCGCGCGGCGGCGCGAACTGGCGACGCTGGAGGCTTCCGGCATCCGCCGTCGCTCTGCCGGAGAGGCGAGATGAGCGTACCTGCAGACGAGAAGGCGGCGGAAAAGCCGCCCGGATCGCGTACGCGCGTGCTGCTGGCGCTGATACCGCTCGCGATCTTCGTGGCGCTGGCTGCGATCTTCTTCTTCCAACTGCGCTCGGGGCGCGATGTCTCGGAGATCCCGTCGGCGCTGATCGGCACCAAGGCGCCGTTCCGCGATCTGGAACCCCTGGCAGGGGCGATGCGCGACGGCGTTGCGATCCCGGCGCTGGGTACCGAGACGACGAAGGGCAAGCTGACCCTCGTCAATTTCTGGGCGTCCTGGTGTGTGCCCTGCCGGCAGGAGCACCCGGTCATCATGGCCCTGTCGCAGGATCCTCGTCTGAACGTCGTCGGCGTCAACTACAAGGACGGCACCGAGAACGCGCTACGCTTCCTCGGCGAGCTCGGCAATCCCTTCGCCGCCATCGGGCTGGATCCGAACGGCAAGATGGCGATCGATTTCGGGGTCTACGGCATTCCGGAGTCCTATCTCGTCAGTCCCGACGGCACGATCCTCTACAAGAAGGTCGGTCCGTTCGACGAGAACAGCCTGCGCAACGGCCTGATGCCCGCGATCGAAAAGGCGCTGGCTGCGCCGGTGCAGGCGGGCTGATCGTCCAGCGGCCCCGGTGATGGAACGTGGCCTTCGTTGCCTCAGGGCGTCTTGCTCTCCGCCGGTTCGGCCGAATACTTCATGATCAGCGGCATCTGGGCGAGCGTGAAGAGGATGGTGATCGGCATCGTGCCCCAGACCTTGAAGGCGACCCAGAAGTCCGTCGAGAAGTGGCGCCAGATGACCTCGTTGAGGACCGCGAGCACCAGGAAGAACAGGCCCCAGCGCAGCGTCAGCTTGCGCCAGCCCTCGTCCGTCAGCTTGAAGGCGGCATTGAAGACATAGCCGAGCAGAGGTTTGCCGAAGGCGAGGCCGCCCAGCAGGATGACGCCGAACAGGGTGTTGACGATGGTCGGCTTCATCTTGATGAAGGTGTCGTTCTGCAGCCATAGCGTGAGCGCGCCGAAGACGAAGACGACGATGCCCGAGACCAGCGGCATCATCGGCAGCGTCCGCGTCAGTACCCAGGAAACGATCAGCGCCGTCGCGGTCGCGGCCATGAACAGGCCCGTGGCGATGAAGATCGGGCCGCCGAGCTCGGCAAGGGCCGGGAATTGTCCCGCCAGCCATTCGCCGCGCGAATTGGCGAAGAAGAAGACGACGAGCGGGCCGAGCTCCAGCACCAGCTTCAGGGCCGGGTTGACCTTGGGCTTGCCGGCGTCTTCCATCGTCTCGATGATCCTGTCGTTGCTCATGCCTCAACCCCTGCAATCGCCTGCGCGAAATCCTTTGCCTCGAACGGTTCGAGATCGTCGATCCCTTCGCCGACGCCGATGAAATAGACCGGCAGCTTGTGCTTGGCGGCAATCGCCACCAGGATGCCGCCGCGTGCCGTACCGTCCAATTTTGTCATGATCAGGCCGGAGACGCCGGCGACGTTGCGGAAAATCTCCACCTGGTTCATCGCGTTCTGCCCGGTCGTGGCGTCGAGCGTCTGGAGCACGGTGTGCGGCGCGTCCGGATCGAGCTTGCCGAGCACGCGGACGATCTTTTCCAGCTCCGCCATCAGCTCGGCCTTGTTCTGCAGGCGGCCGGCGGTGTCGACGATGAGGACATCGCTCTTCTTTTCCCTGGCCTGCTCATAGGCCTCATAGGCCAGGCCGGCCGCATCGGCGCCGAGCTTGGAGGAGACGATGTCGGAGCCGGTGCGCTCGGCCCAGATCTTCAGCTGCTCGATCGCGGCGGCGCGGAAGGTGTCGCCGGCGGCCATCATCACCTTCAGGCCGGCGCCCGAGAGCTTGGCTGCGAGCTTGCCGATCGTGGTGGTCTTGCCCGTGCCGTTGACGCCGACGACGAGGATGACGTGCGGCTTGTGCGAAAGATCGAGCTCGAGCGGCTTTGCGACGGGCTCGAGCACCTTGGTGATCTCGCCGGCCATGATGCGGCCGACGTCCTCGCCGGTGACGTCCTTGCCGTAGCGCTCGGCGGCGAGCGTATCGGTGATGCGCAGCGCCGTCTCGACGCCGAGATCGGCCTGGATCAGCAGGTCTTCCAGGTCCTGCAGCGTCGCATCGTCGAGCTTGCGCTTGGTGAAGAGGCTGGCGATCTGGCCGGTCAGATGCGAGGAGGTGCGCGCAAGGCCGGCGCGCAGGCGCTGGAACCAGCTGAGCCTGGGCGCGGGTGCCGCAGGCTGTTCCTTCGGCTTCTGGTCGGCCGCGGAGAAGCCCTTCGGCAGCACCGGTTCGGGGCGGCTTTCTTCGGCGACGTCCGGCTCGGCCGGCTTCGTCTTTCTTGCCTTGGGCTTTGCCGACGGCGCGACGGGTTCGTCGGCGGGCACGGGCGAGGGTTCGGAAAGCGCTGCCTCCGCATCGGCATCGGCCGCCCGGAAGTCGTCGTCGGTCGCCGCAGCGTTCACTGCTGCTTCGGCCGCCTCGATCTCCTCATGGGCGTGCTCGACGCCGCCGAGGCCGATATTGACCAGTTCGGCGGCGCGGATCGCCTCCTCTTCCGGGGTAAGCGCTGTATTAGGCTGCCCGGGAACCTCCCCGGCAGGCTCGACCATGTCCGGCGCCGGGCCGCCGCCGGTCTCGATCTCCTGCTCGAGGACTTCGTCGGGCGCGATCGGGAGCGGGTGGATGACGGGCGGGAGCGGGTAGATGTCGACCTGCGGCTCACGATGGTGTGCGGCCTCGGGATTGGCCGCCTCGGCCTCCTCGAGCAAGGGATCATGCCCGCTGGCAGGCTCGATATGTGCGGGCACGGCATCGACCGGCGCGGCTTGCGGAAGACCGGCTTCCTCGACGAGGGGAGCCGGATCGGGCTTTGCGGCCTCCTCATGCGTTTGCGGCGCGGGCGCGGTGTCCTTGCCGAAGGTGAAGACTTTCTTGATGAAGCCGAAGGCCATGAATGATTTCCGCTAGTTGCGAACGGATGCGGGGTCTGCCCGCACGGTCAGGTGCTTGCCATTGTGGCCGGTGACGATCACCGAAACAAGCTCACGCGGGACAAGGCCTGCGGCATCGGCCAGCGTGAAGTTCTCCGTATGCGCCAGTCCGTTGTTTTCGACAAGGATCGTTTGCCGGCTTCCCGCCATGGCGGAAAGATGGGCCAGTTGCAGCTTTTGTCCAGTTTCTCGCAAGCGCGCGGCGCGCTCCTTGACCAGCGTGCGGTCGAGCTGCGGCATGCGCGCCGCCGGCGTACCGGGCCGCGGGCTGTAGGGGAAGACGTGCAACTGCGCGATGGCGCAGGCCTCGGCCAGCGTCGCGCTCCGCTCCGCCATGTCCGCAGTCTCGGTCGGAAAGCCGGCGATCATGTCGGCGCCGAAGCTGATCTCCGGTCGAAGGTCGCGCGCCTTGCGACAGAAGTCGATCGCATCCTGGCGCGAATGTCGCCGCTTCATCCGCTTCAGGATCAGGTCGTCGCCGTGCTGCAGGGACAGGTGCAGGTGCGGCATGAAGCGCGGCTCGTCGGCGATCAGGTCGAAGAGATGGCTGTCCGCCTCGATGCCGTCGATGGAGGAGAGCCTGAGCCGGAGGATGTCCGGCACCTGCTTCAGCAGGGTCTTGGCGAGCAGTCCGAGGCCCGGCTGTCCGGGGAGGTCCGCGCCGTAGCTGGTGGCGTCGACACCGGTCAGCACGATCTCGTGGTAGCCGCCGTCGACGAGCCTGCGCGCCTGGTCGACGATCGCGCCCATCGGCACCGAGCGGGAGTTGCCGCGGCCGAAGGGGATGATGCAGAAGGTGCAGCGATGGTCGCAGCCGTTCTGTACCTGGATGAAGGCGCGCACGTGGCCGTCGATGGCCTTGACCATCTGCGGCGCGGTCTCGGTGACGCTCATGATGTCGTTGACGCGGACCTTCTCTTCCGCCGAGACGCCGAAATCCGGCAGGGACCGGTAGGAGGCGCTCCTCAACTTCTCCTCGTTGCCGAGCACGGCATCGACCTCCGGCATGCCGGCAAAGGTCTCCTTCTCCGTCTGCGCGGCGCAGCCGGTGACGATGATGCGGGCATGGGGGTTGTCGCGGCGGGCGCGGCGGATTGCCTGGCGGGCCTGGCGCACGGCCTCGCCGGTGACGGCGCAGGTGTTGACGAGGATGGCGTTGTTCAGCCCCGCCTTCTCGGCCTCGCCGCGCATCACTTCCGATTCGTAGGTGTTGAGACGGCAGCCGAAGGTTATGACCTCGACGCCGCTCAAAGCGCGGCCGCTCCGCTTTCGGCTTCGTCGCGCCGCCACGTCCCGGTTACGGGATCGACGGTGCCGGACCACTCCCATTCGGCAGGCCCGGTCATGATCACGTGGTCGTCGCTCTCGCGCCACTCGATGTCCAGCGTGCCGCGGTTCGGGCTGCTGGCGACGGTGACGGCGACCTTGCGCTCCGTGCGTCCGGTGCGGGCAGCGCTGACGGCGGCAGCGCAGGCGGCCGAGCCGCAGGCGAGCGTCAGCCCGGCGCCGCGTTCCCAGGTGCGCGTCGTCATCGACGAGCGCGAGGTGACTTCGGCGAGCGTGATGTTGGCGCGCTCGGGGAAGATCGGGTGGTTTTCGAGCAGCGGGCCGAAGCGGGCGAGGTCGTAGGACATCACGTCGCGATCGACCCAGAAAACGGCGTGCGGATTGCCCATCGACATGGCCGAAGGCGAATGCAGCACCGGATCGTCGATCGGACCGATCTGCAGCTCGATACGGCGGGTGTCGAAGAATTCTTCGGCGAGCGGGATCCTGTCCCACTCGAAGACGGGCCTGCCCATGTCGACGGAGATCGTGCCGTCCTCGTGCTCCACGGCGTTCAGGATGCCGGCGACGGTCTGGAAGGCGAAGGCCTTCTTGCCGGTCTCGGCGGCAAGCGCCTGGACGACGCAGCGCGTGCCGTTGCCGCAGGCCTGGGCCTTGCTGCCGTCGCAGTTGAGGATGTCGATGAAGGCGTCGGTGCCGTCCGCCTTCGGATCGTGGATCGCCATGATCTGGTCGAAGGTGGTCTCGGCGTCCGCGGCGAGCGCGATCGCAGCCTCCGGCGTCACCCGGTCGGCGCGGCCGCGCATGTCGACAACCAGGATCTTGTTGCCAAGCCCGTTCATCCTCGCGAATGCGACAAAGTCTGCCATGGTGCCATCCCGTCGGGCGCCGAATGCCCGTCTTCCGGCGTATATGGCGGAATTGCCGGGAAATTACCAGTGGCACGCGGGCCTATCGGGTTTCAGGCAAATGCCTCTTCCACCAGGCCATGCACCCGGTTGAAGGCGGCCTTGGCGCCTTCGGCGGCCTTGATCTCGTCTTCTTCCGACAGGGGCAGCGTGTTGTAGGCGGAAACGAAATTGCGCCAGTGCAGGCCGCGACCGCTCGGATGGCCGGCGAGATGCCGCGCGCCGTCCTCTTCCGACAGCCCGAGCTTGATCGCTTCCTTCAGCAGGAACGCGGCGCCGAGGTTCGAACCTTCGGCGACATAGACCCAGCCAAGCGCCGTCGGCAGGTCGAGCTCGCCGTTCCGGCCTGCGATTTCGCCCGGCTCGTTGCTCGTCACGTCGCGGATGTCCTGCTTGATCGCCTTGAAGCGGCAGCGGTCGGCAAGGCCCGGCAGCAGCCGGTTCAGTTCCGGCGCGGCATAGAGCGGGGCGACATCGGCGTGGAAGCCATGCTGCACGTTGAGAAACTGCGCGTAGCGTTCTTTGCTCGCGAAGGGCTGGGCGGCCATGATCCGCTTGTCGAGGCGGTCGTGCGTGGCCTCCGTCATCGCCTTCAGGCGCTGGATGCGTGTGGCCTCGGCGGGATTTTCCAGTTCGGTCAGCATTTCTTTCCCCAAAAACTCATGAATTATCGTATCAAGCAAATGTGAGCGTCTTTCGTCAAGCCGGGACTTCGAAGACTTCGCCGGAACGCATCGGCCGGAAGCGCGAAGGAGCGATGCTGCGACGATCGAGCGCTGTGTGTAGGGCTGCGAGCGGCTCGCCGATCGCCTCGTCGGTCAGCTGGAACGTGCCCCAGTGATGGCCGGCGGCGAACGCCGCGCCGCACAACAGCATGCCCTCCACCGCCTCTTCCGGGTTCTGGTGCTGCGCCTTCATGAACCAGCGCGGCTCGTAGGCGCCGACGGGGAGGTTGGCGAGCCGGAAGCCGCCATGCTTTTCCTTCGCGGCGCGGTAATTCGCTCCGTCGTGAAAGCCGGTGTCGCCGACATGGTAGACCTTCCCGGCAGGCGTCGAGACGACGAAGGCGGCCCACAGCGCCATGCGCCGGTCGCGCGTGCCGCGCGCCGACCAGTGGTGGCAGGGCTCGCAATCGACGGTGATCCCCCCTTCGAACGAAAGCCGGTCGCCCCAGTCCATGACCGAAATCCCGGCGTCGGGGATCGCGCGGCGGATGATCGTGTCGTTGCCGAGCGGGGTGACGATATGCGGCCCGTGACGCGCCTGCAGCCGCTTCAAAGTGGCGAGATCGAGGTGGTCGTAGTGGTTGTGGGTGACGATAACGATGTCAATCGGGGGCAGGTCGTCGAAGCGGACGCCCGGCTCCACCACGCGCCTCGGCCCGGCGAAGGAAAATGGGCTGGCACGCTGCGACCAGACGGGGTCGGTGAGGATGTTGAGGCCGGCGACCTGGATGAGCAGGCACGCATGGCCGATCATGGTGACACGCAGGCCGCCGCCATCGACTCGATCGTCGGGCCTGGCCGGGCAAAAGGGACTTTCCACGCGCTTCGGCCATCGCGCCCGGCCGCCGCCGAACTGCCAGCGCATCAGCTCGCGAAAGCCGAGCGGCGTTTCCCCCTCGGGATTGAAGAAGAAGGTGCCGTCGAAATGGTCGGAGACCGGGCCGCCATAGTAGGGATTGCGCGGCTTGCTGGTGCGTGGCGTCTGTGTCATGCGAAACCGATCGAAGATATTGGGAGAATGATCTGGTACGTCGGGGCGTCCTTTGTAAGGGCGTCTGCCGGGATCGGCGCATTTTCAGCCTCTATCCTTGACTTTGGTACAGCTTTCCTGTTTATCCGCGCCATCTGCGACAAGTTCAGACACTTGAAGCCGCCGACCGGGACCCGAGAAGGTATAAAGAGATCCCGGAGGTCAACACCCGACAGCGCAATGCGCCCTCGGGTGGTTTTCGGCTTTGCGTCTTGTTTTCGTCGCAGATAGCACCGACGTTTCCGGGAAGCCGGAAACCAGAAGGACGACGCAATGTTTGAAACACTCCAGGACCGCCTTGGCGCCATCTTGAATGGGCTGACAGGCCGCGGTGCGCTCTCCGAGGCCGACGTCTCGGCGGCGCTGCGCGAGGTTCGTCGCGCGCTCCTGGAAGCGGACGTGGCGCTGGAAGTGGTGCGTTCGTTCACCGATGCCGTCCGCGAGAAGGCGGTCGGCGCGGAGATCCTGAAGTCGATCAAGCCCGGCCAGATGGTCGTCAAGCTCGTGCATGACGAACTGGTCTCGATGCTCGGCTCCGAGGGGGTCTCGATCGACCTGAACGCGGCCGCCCCCGTTGTCATCATGATGGTCGGCCTGCAGGGCTCCGGCAAGACCACCACGTCGGGCAAGATCGCCAACCGGCTGAAGACGCGCGACAAGAAGAAGGTCCTGATGGCCTCGCTCGATACGCGCCGTCCGGCCGCGCAGGAGCAACTGCGCCAACTCGGGGTCCAGGCGGGCATCGACACGTTGCCGGTCATTGCCGGCCAGTCGCCGACCGATATCGCCGCGCGCGCCGTTCAGGCTGCCAAGCTTGGCGGTCATGACGTCGTCATCCTCGACACTGCCGGCCGCACCCATATCGACGAGCCGCTGATGATCGAGATGGCGGAGATCAAGCGGAAGTCCAATCCGCACGAGATCCTGCTCGTCGCCGATGCGCTGACCGGTCAGGACGCCGTCAACCTCGCCCGCAACTTCGACGACCGCGTCGGCATCACCGGCCTCGTGCTGACCCGCATGGACGGCGACGGCCGCGGCGGTGCAGCGCTTTCGATGCGCGCGGTCACCGGCAAGCCGATCAAGCTGATCGGCGTCGGCGAGAAGATGGGGGAGCTGGAGGAGTTCCACCCCCGCCGTGTCGCCGACCGCATCCTCGGCATGGGCGACATCGTCTCGCTCGTGGAGCGGGCGGCCGAAAATATCGACGCCGAGAAGGCGGCCGCCATGGCCGCCAAGATGGCCAAGGGCAAGTTCGACCTGAACGACCTCGCCGACCAACTCGGCCAGATGCAGAAGATGGGCGGCATGGGCGGCATCATGGGGATGATGCCCGGCATGGCCGGCATGAAGGACAAGATGTCGGCGGCAGGCCTCGACGACAAGATGTTCGGCCGCCAGATCGCCATCATCTCGTCGATGACCAAGGCCGAGCGCGCCAACCCCGACCTCTTGAAGCATTCGCGCAAGAAGCGCATCGCCGCCGGCTCCGGCACCGATGCCAGCGACATCAACAAGCTTCTGAAGATGCACCGCCAGATGGCGGACATGATGAAGATGATGGGCGGCAAGAAGGGCGGCGGCATGATGAAGCAGATGATGGGCGGCCTTGCCGGCAAGATGGGCCTCGGGGGCGGCATGGGGGGCCTTGGCGGCGGCATGGGTGGCATGCCCGACCTGTCGAGCCTCGATCCCAAGCAGCTCGAGGCGCTGCAGAAGCAGGCCGAAGCCGCGGGTCTCAAGCCGGGCGGCGGAATGCCGGGCCTCGGCGGCGGCGGACTTCCGGGCCTTGGCGGCAAGCTGCCGGGCCTTGGCGGCGGGTTCCCGGGCCTTCCCGGCCTGCCGAAGAAGAAGTGAGGGCGCGGCGATGATCGATCCGGAAATCAAGAAGCAGCTGGCCGAGTATCGCCAGTCGATCGACAACATCGACGCTGCCCTGGTGCATATCCTGGCCGAGCGCTTCCGCTGCACCAAGGCGGTCGGCGTCCTCAAGGCCACCCACGATTTGCCGCCGGCGGACCCGGCGCGCGAGGAATACCAGATCGAACGCCTCCGCCACCTGGCGAAGGACGCCAATCTGGATCCGGACTTTGCGGAGAAGTTCCTGAACTTCGTCATCCATGAAGTGATCCGGCATCATGAAGCCATCGCCGCCGACTACAGCGGCTCCAACAACCAGCATACCGCTTAGAAAAAAGCGGCCAGTCATATCGCTAGGAGAAAATGAAATGTCCCTGAAGATCCGTCTCGCCCGTGGTGGTTCCAAGAAGCGCCCCTACTACCAGATCGTCGTTGCCGACGCCCGCTCGCCCCGCGACGGCCGCTTCCTGGAGAAGGTCGGCGCCTGGAACCCGATGCTCGCCAAGGAAGACGCAAAGCGCGTCGAACTCAATGCCGAGCGCATCACCGAATGGCTCGCCAAGGGCGCACAGCCGACCGACCGCGTCCTGCGCTTCCTGAACGAAGCCGGCCTTGCCAAGCGTGACACGCGCAACAACCCGGAAAAGGCAAAGCCGGGCAAGAAGGCGATCGAACGCGTCGCCGAGAAGAAGCAGAAGGCCGAAGACGCCGCTGCCGCCGCCGCGGAATAATCGCCGGCCGGGCCAAGTTCCAGCGGGCGGCGTGTCTCATGCCGCCCGTTTTCGTTTGGACTTCCACATTTTTCTGATTGAGTGATCGCGGACGGGACCGATGAACAAACTTCAAAACCCCGTGCTGATGGGCACGATCGGAGCGGCGCAGGGCCTGCGCGGCGAAGTCCGCGTCAAGAGCTACACGCTCGATCCGGGCTCGCTCGGCGACTACGGCCATCTCCACAGCGAGGATGGCCGGGTCTTCGAGGTGCTGGAGATCCGCGAGGCCAAGGAGATGGCGGTGGTCCGCTTTCGCGGCGTCAACGACCGCACCGCGGCAGAAGCGTTGCGGGGCGTGGACCTCTATATCGAGCGCGACAAGCTGCCGGACGAGGAGCTGGACGACGACGAGTTCTTCTATGCCGATCTCGAAGGGCTGGAGGCGGTCGATGCGACCGGGCGCAGCCATGGCACGGTCAGCGGCATCTTCGATTTCGGCGCCGGCGACCTCCTGGAGTTGAAGGGGCCGGGCAAGCGGCCGGTGCTCATTCCCTTCTCCGAGACGGCCGTGATCGAGATCGATCTCGAGAACGGCCGGCTGCTGATCGATCCCGTTGCCGCCGGCCTCGAAGGTGGCGACGAGGAAGGGCCGGGCAGCCGCAAGCGGCGCCCGCCGCGCGACGGGGAATGACGTGGCTTTCCGCGCCACCATCCTGACCCTGTACCCGGAGATGTTTCCGGGTTTTCTCGGCCAGTCCCTGTCCGGCAAGGCGCTTTCGCGCGGCGACTGGTCGCTGGAGACGGTGCAGATCCGCGATTTCGCCACCGATCGCCACCGGACCGTGGACGATACGCCGGCCGGCGGCGGTGCCGGCATGGTGCTGAGACCCGATGTGCTCGCACAGGCGATCGACCACGCCTCGTCGGAAGGTGACATGCGGCCTCGCCTGCTGATGAGCCCGCGTGGCCGGCCGCTGACGCAGCAACGGGTCCGCGACCTCGCCACCGCAGAGGGTGCGGTCATCGTCTGTGGCCGGTTCGAGGGCGTGGATCAGCGCGTGATCGACGCGCGCGGGCTCGAGGAAGTCTCGATCGGCGACTACATCCTCTCCGGCGGCGAGCCGGCGGCGATGATCCTGCTCGACGCGATCGTGCGCATCCTGCCGGGCGTGATGGGCAATGCCCTGTCCGGCGTCCACGAGAGCTTCGAGGGAGGGCTTTTGGAGCACCCGCATTATACGCGGCCGCAGGTGTGGGAGGGCCGGGAGATACCGGCGGTGCTGACCTCCGGCCACCACGGCGAGATCGAGAAATGGCGGCTTGCGGAGGCGCGCCGGTTGACCGGGGAGCGTCGCCCGGACCTGCTCGGCCCTCAGCCCGTCACGAAGTAGTAGATCGTCAGGAGCCCGCCGACTGCGACGACGAGGGCGCGGATGAGCGTCTGCGGAACGCGGCGCGCCGCCCAGACGCCGGAATAGCCGCCCATCGCGCCGGCGGGGATCATCACGGCCGCCTGCGGCCAGCCGACCACATTGCCGCTTGCAAAAACGACGATTGCGACGCCCGCGATCACCATGGCGAGGAAATTCTTCAGCGCGTTCAGCCGGTGGTAGTCTCCGCCCTTGGAGAGGCCGAGCACGGCGAGCGTCATGATGCCCATGCCGGCGCCGAAGAAGCCGCCGTAGATCGACGTCGCGAACTGGCCGACGAGCCCTAGCGGGCCGAGCGGCTGCTCGGCATGCAGATGCTTCGGCTTCAAAAGCGGACCGGCGGCGAAGACTGTGGTCGCGCCCAGCAGGAGCCAGGGCACGAGCGCGCGGAAGCCCGGGTTGGACATGGAGAGCAGGAGCAGCGCGCCCGCGAGCCCGCCGACCAGCGAAAGCGCGCCGACGATGACCGCCTCCTTCCAGTCGGCACGGATTTCGCGCCGGTAGGCAAGGGCGGAGGTGACGTAGCCGGGGAATTGGGTGATCGAGGAGGTGGCGTTGGCGACGATCGGCGGCAGGCCGGTCAGCGTCATGGCGCCGAAGGTGAGGAAGGTGCCGCCGCCGGCAATCGCGTTGACCACGCCGGACAGGAAGCCCGCGACGAACAGAATTGCGATATCGACGATCGACATGATTGCTCCCATGGGCCGCCTCGGCGAGCCGGCCATTCCTCCAGAAGCGCTGATATCGCCCGCCATGCCCGGTTGCAATCCTCCAAAAGCCGAAGATGCCGACGATTTATCGCGCTGCAAGGGATGACAAGCGCTGCCGAATGGTGTATTGGCCCGCACGGTTTTGGGATCGTCCCGGAAAGCCGAAAGCAAAGAATGGCGAATACGCTCCTGTCCGGCAACGGGCATTTCCCCGAGGTTCTCACCGAAGGGACAAGGTCGAGCGCTCTGGCTGTTTCAGAAGAACGTAAAGGTTAGACCGATGAACATCATTGAGCAGCTCGAGGCCGAACAGGCCGCAAAGATCGCCGCCAAGCGCACCCTTCCGGAATTCTCCCCGGGCGACACGCTCCGCGTCAACGTCCGCGTGACGGAAGGCACCCGTACCCGCGTACAGGCCTATGAAGGCGTCTGCATCGCCCGTTCCGGCGGCGGCATCAACGAGAGCTTCACCGTCCGCAAGATCTCCTACGGCGAAGGCGTCGAGCGCGTATTCCCCGTCTTCTCCCCGCTCGTCGAGAGCGTCGACGTGGTCCGCCGCGGCAAGGTCCGTCGCGCCAAGCTCTATTACCTGCGCGATCGTCGCGGCAAGTCGGCTCGTATCGTCGAGAACACCGGCACCCGCGCCCGCAAGCTGAACGACGCAGAACGCGCAGCCATTGCCGAGGAAAAGGCACGTCTTGAGGCCGAAAAGGTCGCAGCCGCACAGGCGCTGGCCGCCGAGAAGGCAGCAGCCGAGGCAGCGGAAGCCAAGGCAGCGGCAGAAGCCGCAGCCGCAGCCGCTGCGGAACCCGCAGCAGAATAAGGCTCGTCCAAATCATTCGAAGAAGCCGCCGGGGGCAACTCCGGCGGCTTTTTTTGTGCGCGCTTGCCGCTGCCCGGCGGGCGGGCCGGCAGCGTGGCCTTCCATGTGGATCTTCCGGCCGCTTGATATCGCGCGCCGAGCGAAGCCGGAGATGCCAAGGGCGCCGGCCGTCTTTTGCTTCCGGTAGCCCATATTTGGCATGATCCGTCTTGCCAGTATCGATTGTTCTGTGACACGTTTCGCGTGCCACACTTTCTGGAGCATTCCGATGTTTTCGCGCCGTACGGTCCTTGCCGGGCTCTCCGCCCTTGTCCTAATGCCCTTCACTGCCGCTGCGGCCGAATTGCCCGATCTCGGCGGCAAGACGGTGGTGGTCGTCACGGAGAACGCCTATCCGCCGCTGCAGTTCGTCGATCCGAAGAGCGGCGAGCAGATCGGCTGGGAATACGACGCGATGAACGAGATCGCCAAGCGGCTGAACTTCAAGGTCGAGTACCAGAACACCAGCTGGGACGCGATGATCCAGGCGGTCTCCGACAACCAGTACGAGATCGGCATGACGGGCATCACCATCAAGGACGATCGCAAGGAGAAGGTCGATTTCTCCGATCCCTACATGCGCTCGCAGCAGTTCATGCTGGTCCGCGGCGACGAGACCCGCTTCACCGACGCCAAGAGCTTCGGCGCCTTCGCCGACGGGCTGGTCGGCGCGCAGCCGGGCACCTCGCCGTTCTATGCCGCCGTCTACGAGATCCTCGACGGCAACGAGCAGAACCCGCGCATCAAGCTGTTCGAGACCTTCGGGGCGACGGTGCAGGCGCTGAAGGCGGGCGACGTCGATCTGGTGCTCACGGACAGCGTCGCGGCCAAGGGCTATGTCGATGCGTCCGCGGGAGCGCTGAAGGTGATCGGCGACCCGCTCGGCACGGAAGATTTCGGCTTCATCTTCCCCAAGGGGTCCGAGCTCGTAGCACCCGTCAATGCCGCGATCGCCGAATTGAAGACGGACGGCACGCTGGACGCTTTGAACAAGAAGTGGTTCCTCGACTACAAGATGGGCCAGTAAGCCCTTCATGGCTGCTGCATCCCGGAATTCGGAACCGACGAAGGGCGACTACCCCTGGTGGCTGGTCGCCCTTGTCACGATCGGTCTTGCGCTCGCCGTCGTGATCGCCGCCAACGAGATCTATGCGCAGGTCCTTGGCGTGATCCTGCAGGGCCTGTGGGCCACGATCTTCGTCACCGTCGTCGGCTTCGCGCTGGCCACCCTACTCGGGCTCGGGATAGCGCTGCTCGGTCTCTCCGATCACGTGGCGCTGCGCCAGGCCGCCCGATTCTATACGGAAGTCATCCGCGGCGTGCCGATCCTGGTGCTGCTGTTCTATATCGCCTTCGTCGGCGCGCCGGCGGTCGTGGCGCTTGCGAACGTCGTGATCGGCCCCCTTGTCGCTGCCGGATACGTCGAGCCGCTGCTGGTGCGGGACGTCTCGCTGATGTGGCGGGCGATCCTGGCGCTGACGATCGGCTATTCCGCCTTCATCGGCGAAGTGTTCCGCGCCGGCATCCAGTCGGTGGACAAGGGGCAGGTCGAGGCGGCCAAGGCGCTCGGCCTGTCGCGCACCCAGCGCTTCCGGCTCGTCGTGCTGCCGCAGGCGATCCGCGTCATCCTGCCGCCGCTCGGCAACGACTTCGTGGCGATGGTGAAGGATTCCTCGCTCGTCTCGGTGCTCGGCGTCTCCGACATCACCCAGATGGCGAAGATCTATGCCTCCGGCTCGTTCCGCTTCTTCGAGACCTATTCGATCGTGGCCTATGTGTACCTGATCCTGACGATCGGGCTGTCCCTGGCGCTGCGGGGCGTGGAGAACAGGTTGCGCAAGGGGACCGGGAACTGAGGCGCCCACCGGGTCGCCATGAGAGCGCGTGTCGTCGCGGTCGGGGAGCCAGTTCCGCTCGTCGGGCTCAATCAGTACAATATTGCTGCCAGTCGGTAAAACTGGTATAGGCCGGCCATGGAATCCAAATTCGCATGCATTGGCGGGCGCGTTTTCGTACTGCAGGACCACAAGCGCCTGCCGGTACGCTTCTTCGCGCGGGTATGCGGGGCGCTTACGAGCCGCCTGGCCTGATCCTGGCCGGATCCGCGGCCTTGGCCGCATTTGCATTCCATTCCCATCGCATCACTTGGATGAAGAGCCATGAGCGCACCCCGTACCCTCTATGACAAGATCTGGGACGACCACGTCGTCAACACGCAGGAAGACGGCACCTGTCTTCTCTACATCGACCGCCACCTCGTTCATGAGGTGACGTCGCCGCAGGCCTTCGAAGGCCTGCGCATGGCCGGTCGCAAGGTTCGCCATCCGGAAAAGACGCTCGCCGTCGTCGACCACAACGTGCCGACCTCGCCGGATCG
The DNA here is from genome assembly GCF_014196765.1 of Mycoplana azooxidifex. Taxonomy (GTDB): domain Bacteria; phylum Pseudomonadota; class Alphaproteobacteria; order Rhizobiales; family Rhizobiaceae; genus Mycoplana; species Mycoplana azooxidifex. The sequence goes on along the minus strand of NZ_JACIEE010000004.1, from coordinate 286,333 downwards.
CAAGAACGGCATCAAGAACGATGAGAGCCGTATCCAGGTCGAGGCGCTGGCCAAGAACGCGGCCGACTTCGGCGTCGAGTACTATTCGGAGAACGATATCCGCCAAGGCATCGTGCACATCGTCGGCCCCGAGCAGGGCTTCACGCTGCCGGGCATGACGATCGTCTGCGGCGACAGCCACACGTCCACGCACGGCGCCTTCGGTGCGCTGGCGCACGGCATCGGCACGTCCGAGGTGGAGCACGTGCTCGCCACGCAGACGCTGATCCAGAAGAAGGCGAAGAACATGCTGGTGCGCGTCGACAACCAGTTGCCGCCGGGCGTCACCGCCAAGGACATCATCCTCGCCATCATCGGCGAGATCGGCACCGCCGGCGGCACCGGCTACGTCATCGAGTTCGCCGGCGAAGCGATCCGCGCGCTGTCTATGGAAGGCCGGATGACGATCTGCAACATGACGATCGAGGGCGGCGCCCGCGCCGGCCTGATCGCGCCGGACGAGACCACCTTCGCCTATGTCAAGGACAAGCCGCGCGCGCCGAAGGGCAAGGCCTGGGATATGGCGCTCGACTATTGGAAGACGCTGAGCACCGACGAGGGCGCGCACTACGACCGCGTCGTGGTGTTGGACGCGGCCAACCTGCCGCCGATCGTCTCCTGGGGTTCTTCGCCCGAGGACGTCGTGTCGGTTCAGGGCATCGTGCCTGATCCGGAAGCGATTGCCGACGAGACGAAGCGCGCCTCCAAGCAGCGCGCGCTCGACTACATGGGCCTGAAGCCGGGGACGAAGATCACCGACATCAACATCGACCGCGTCTTCATCGGCTCCTGCACCAACGGCCGTATCGAGGACCTGCGGGCCGTTGCCAAGGTGGTCGAAGGCAGGAAGGTCGCTTCGACCGTGTCCGCCATGATCGTCCCGGGATCGGGTCTGGTGAAGGAGCAGGCGGAGGCCGAAGGTCTCGACAGGATCTTCAAGGAAGCCGGTTTCGACTGGCGCGAGCCCGGCTGTTCGATGTGCCTGGCGATGAACGACGACCGGCTGAAGCCGGGCGAGCGCTGCGCTTCAACCTCGAACCGCAACTTCGAGGGCCGCCAGGGTTTCAAGGGCCGCACGCACCTCGTATCGCCTGCCATGGCGGCGGCCGCCGCCGTCGCCGGCCACTTCGTGGATATCCGCGAATTCAATTGACCGCATGACGGCGGGGCGTATGACCTGCCTGCCGGGTCCAGTCTGATGGCGAGGGCCGTCCCGTCCGGGGCGGCCCTCTTGCAATTTGACGGTCGGGGCTATCGTATTTCGCGCTTCAGGCCTTTGTCGATGCACGCCTTTGTCGCAAGATCGGCTGCACGCTCTTGCGCCACGCGCCGAAAGGAACGCACATGACCAATCGCCGTCTCATGCTGTTGCGCCATGCCAAGTCCGCCTGGCCGGACGGGGTAGCCGACCGGGAGCGGCCGCTCGCGCCGCGGGGGCAGAAGGCGGCCCCGCGCATCGGCGAATATCTTCAGGCCGAGAAACTCATCCCCGATCTCGTTCTTGTCTCCAGCGCCCGCAGGACGCAGGAGACATGGGCGCTGGTCGCGCCGCACCTGCCGAAGGGCGCCGAAGGGCGCGAGATCGACGTGCTATACGAGGCGCCGGCCAACCGGCTGCTGGAGATCGTCCGTGCCACGGATGCGTCGGTTAGCACCCTCATGCTGATCGGTCACAATCCGGGCCTGCAGCATTTCGCGGCCGCGCTGGTCGGGGCCGGGGAGGGCAGGGCGCTGAAGAGGCTGGAGGAAAAGTTTCCGACGGCGGGGCTGGCGGTGATCGACCTGCCGCTGGCGCTCTGGTCCGACCTGCATGCGGGGACGGGGACGCTTGAGCGCTTCGTGACGCCGCGATCGCTGGAATGAGGCGGGTTGGCGACCGGGAGAGTTCCCGACCGCCAATGTCAAACGGGTGCGTCGCCGCGCTCAGAAGTCCGCGGTCTTCGGGTCGGGCCCGATCCGGGCGTCCGCGCGGTCCAGCGCGGCAATCGCGGCCAGGTCGTCGTCGTCCAGCTTGAAATCGAACACCTGGAAATTCTCCTCGATCCGCGACGGGGTCACCGATTTCGGGATCACGACCAGGCCATTGTCGATGTGCCAGCGGATGATCGTCTGCGCCGGGGTGCGGCCATGCTTGCGTGCGACCGCGCCGATCGTCGGGTCGTCCAGTAACTGGCCCTGGCCGAGCGGGCTCCAGCTTTCGGTGACGATGCGGCGCGGGGCATGGGCCTGGCGCGCGGCCTTCTGCTGGAAGTCGGGATGAAGCTCGATCTGGTTGATCACCGGCTCCTCGCCGGTCTCGGCAATGATCATTTCGAGGTGTTCCGGATAGAAATTGGAGACGCCGATCGAACGTGCCCGCCCTTCCGTCTTCAGACGGACGAACGCCTTCCAGGTATCGACATAGAGGCCCTTCCGCGGTGCCGGCCAGTGGATCAGGTAGAGGTCGACATAGTCGGTGCCGAGACGCTTGAGGCTCTCGTCGAAAGCCTTCAGCGTGGAATCGAAACCCTGGCTGTCGTTCCAGAGCTTGGTGGTCAGGAAAACGTCCTTCCGATCGACGCCGGACGAGCGGATGCCCTCGCCGACGCCTTCCTCGTTGCCGTAGATGGCTGCGGTGTCGATGTGGCGGTAGCCGGCGTCGAGGGCCGTTTTGACCACCGGCGCGGCCACGTCGTCGGGCGTGCGCCAGACGCCAAGTCCGACCTGGGGGATGGTGTTGCCGTCGCTAAGGGGGATGGCAGGGGTCTGGGTCACGAAAGGTCTCCATGTATGAATGCGTCAAAACGGATGACAGGCGCCGGTCCGGAACGCCCGCGGAGGGGCCGCAGATCCAGGCGCGACCAGAGAGATATAGGAACCCGGCCCGCGGTTTCCACATCCGCCGGAGAAGGTCGGGAAGATGCGCGGCGTGGGATCAGACCACCTTCAGCATCGTTCCGCGCGCAAGATGCGGCAGCAGCCGGCGCATGTCGGCGGCGCGAATTGCGACGCATCCCGCCGTCGGCTCGAATCCGGGGCGGATCAGATGGAAGAAGATGGCCGATCCCCGGTTCCGCCGACGGGAGGTGACGTTCCAGTCGAGGACCAGGCAGGCGTCGTAGAGCCCGTCCTTGCGCCGCATCTCCTCGTGGCTCGGCTTGAAGGGGCTGCGGACGAGGCGGTTGTAGTTCGGATCGCGCGGCTCGTCGCACCAGAGCATGTCCGGGCGGATGCGCTGCATCGGCAGGCGGGTGGAAATCCCCCGCATCCTGTCGCCGCGGAAGAAGCCCTCGAGCAACCGCATGGACGCAATCGGCGTGGCGCCGTCGCCTTCGCGCTTGCGGGCGGTGGTACCGCTCCGGCCGATGGCCGCGGGGATGGACAAAATGCCATATCGCAGGATGGCGCGGCTTTTCGTCAGCGGCGCGCGCCGGACCACGATTGTGCCGCGATTGTCTGATGCTGTCGTTTTTGCCCGTCTCATGACCGGTGCCTATTCAGTGCTCACGCGAATGTGCGTTGCCCGGAAAACCGGGTCCAAGCATATGCTCGCCGGCGGGCGTGGGGTTTGCATATATCCTTGGCGGACTTGTCAAAAGGCCAATTTCGCATAGGGTCAGTTCGATATTCGAAGGGAAGCATATGACATCGCGAACCATCCTCATTGTCGATGACGACAACGACCTGCGCGAGACGCTGGTCGAGCAGCTTGCGCTCTACGAGGAGTTCGCGATCCAGCAGGAGTCGACCGCGGCGAAGGGCATCCAGGCCGCCCGCGCCAGCCAGGTCGACCTGCTCATCATGGATGTCGGCCTGCCGGACATGGACGGCCGCGAGGCGGTCAAGCTCCTGCGGAAGGGCGGTTTCAAGGCGCCGATCATCATGTTGACCGGCCACGACACCGATTCCGACACGATTCTCGGCCTCGAAGCCGGGGCGAACGACTATGTCACCAAGCCGTTCCGCTTCGCCGTCCTGCTCGCCCGCATCCGCGCGCAGTTGCGCCAGCATGAGAGCAGCGAGGACGCCACCTTTGCGGTCGGCCCCTACACGTTCAAGCCCGGCCAGAAGCTCCTGACCATGGACAACGGCCAGAAGATCCGGCTGACGGAGAAGGAGGCTGCGATCATCCGCTACCTCTACCGGGCGGACCAGAAGGTGGTCACGCGCGACGTGCTGCTGGAGGAAGTCTGGGGCTACAACTCCGGTGTCACGACCCATACGCTCGAGACCCATGTGTATAGGTTGCGCCAGAAGATCGAGCGCGATCCGTCCAACGCGCAGATCCTCGTCACCGAGAACGGCGGCTACAAGATCGTTCCGTAAGGGCGTCCATCGACAGCATAGTCCCGGGATTGCCGGGCCGGACGCTGGACGCGGCCCGGCCTGGTCGGCTATTCATTCTGACAACAGATCAAGGCCGACGCTGCGCTCGGCCGCATGACGGAGGCGCCGCTTGGCTCTCATCGACGATATCAGGCTTTTCGCACAGGTGCCGCTGTTTGCGGGCCTGTCCGAGGACAAGCTGCGGCTGATGGCGTTCGGTGCGGAGCGGCGGCGCATCGTCGAGGGCCAGACGCTCTTTCGCGAAGGGGCATCGGCCGATTGCGGCTTCGTCGTCGCTTCGGGAAGCTTTCGTCTCTCCTCGACCGCGCGGGACGGATCCGTTCGCCACGAGGGTGTCGCAGCCGTCGGCACGCTTCTTTCGGAGCTTGCGATGATCTCCGTCATCGAACGGAAGTTCACGGCGACGGCGGTCGAGGACAGCGAGGTCATCCGCATCAACCGTCCGCTCTTCCGCCGCATGCTGGAAGAGTATCCGGACGTGGCCGTGATGGTGCAGGGACGGATCCGCGCCAACCTGGCGGCGATGATTGACGGCGCCTCCGGCATGGCCGGGCGGTTCGCCTGAGGCGCGCCTGCCTTCACTAGAGATCGAACGTGGCGATGACCGGGACGTGGTCGGACGGGCGCTCCCAGCCGCGGGCCTCGCGCAACACCGTGATCTCGGACAGATGCTGATCGAGATCGGCGGACGACCAGATGTGGTCCAGCCTGCGGCCACGGTCGGCTGTGGCCCAGTCCTGGGCACGGTAGCTCCACCAGGTGTAGAGCTTCTGGTCGACGGGGACCTTGCGGCGCATCAGGTCCACCCACGCCCCCTTCGTCATCACCTCGGTGAGGCCCTCGACCTCCACCGGCGTGTGGCTGACGATCTTCAGAAGCTGCTTGTGCGACCAGACGTCATGCTCCAGCGGCGCGATGTTCAGGTCGCCGACGAGGATCGACGAGATCCCCGCCTCCGCCTCGGCATGCAGCATCTTCATCTCCTCGATGAAATCGAGCTTGTGGCCGAATTTCGGATTGATCGTCCGGTCGGGTTCGTCGCCGCCGGCCGGGACGTAGAAATTGTGCAGCCGGATCGACTTGCCGCCGTGGCGGAAGACGACGGAGACGTGCCGCGCATCGCCGACGCCGCAGTAGTCGCGCCGCTCCACGAGCTCGGTCAGCGGCAGGCGGGAAATCGTCGCCACGCCGTGATAGCCCTTCTGGCCGTGCATGACGATGTGCTCGTAGCCGAGCGCCCGCAGCGGCTTGGACGGAAACTGGTCGTTCGGGCACTTGGTTTCCTGCAGGCAAAGGATGTCCGGCGCATGGGTCGTGAGGAGATGCTCGACCAGGCCGATCCGCAGGCGTACGGAGTTGATGTTCCAGGTCGCGATCGAAAGGGTCATTCGGGCTTTTCCTCGTGGTGCCGGATGGCAGGACGCGAGGTACTTAGCCGATAAGTGCCCGGATCGAAACGGGGTTCAGGGGTTTTCGGTGCAGATTCGGACCGGTTGCGATGCCGGCAAGGAAAGAGCCGCAGCGTTGGACACTGCGGCTCGAGATCGTCTGCGTGCAGGGGACCCGTCAGCGGCCGTGGATCTCGTCATAGGGGATGGCGAAGACCTTGGGATCCAGCGGCACGCCGTTCTTGACGTTGAAGATCATCACCGACGTGTCCTTGCCCTGGGCATCGGTGATCGTCCACTGCCGAAGGTCGTAGGTCTTCGGATCGAACATCATGGTGATGGTGGAGGTTCCGAACATGTTGCGGTCGCCGAGGATGATGGTGATGAGGTCGTCCTCCTCCTTCACGCCGCGGACCATCTTGGTGGAGAGATCGATCTGGTTGCCGAGGAGAAGCTTCAGCGGCGTCTTCGACAGCGGATAGACATCCCAGGTCTTGAGCTTGCGGTTGCCGATGACCACCGTGCGGCCGTCGGAGATGACGCGCATCGGCGAGGGATCCTCGTAGTTGAAGCGGATCTTGCCAGGACGGCTGATGAAGAACTTTCCGCCTGTCTGCTCGCCACGGGGGCCGAACTGGACGAACTCGCCCATCATCGTCTTCACCGACGAGAAATGGTTGGCGATCCTCTGTGCCGTGGCGGATGCCTGTGCGGCTGCGGGATGCGATGCCAGCAGGGACGGGCCCCCGACTAGGACCAGGGCCAGCAGTCCGGCAAAGTTCCTGCGGGTGATGTGGCCGGCCGGGGTCTTGTCGTGAGCGTTCATCTTGGTCTCCTTCATGCCGCTCTGAATGTCCGCCAAGTACGGCGCGATCATGGCGTGAGCCGGACGCCTGCGACCGTTATGGCACAGGTAGAGCGGGGCTAGTTCTCGTCAACGGCTCGTGACGTCGTCTTCCGTCGGAACCAGGATCTCGCGCTTTCCGGCATGGTTGGCCGGGCTGATCAGGCCCTCCTGCTCCATCCGTTCGATGAGCGAGGCGGCACGATTATAGCCGATCCCGAGCCGGCGTTGAATATAGGACGTGGACGCCTTGCCGTCGCGCAGGACCACGGCGACGGCCTGATCGTAGGGGTCGTCGGAATCGTCCAGGTTGGCGGTGCCGGCGGGGCCGGCGCCGTCCATGTCGTCATCGTCGTCCTGGGTGATGGCATCGAGGTATTGCGGCGCGCCCTGTGCCTTCAGGTGGGCGACGACCGCCTCGACTTCATGGTCGGACACGAACGGGCCGTGCACGCGCTGGATGCGCCCGCCGCCGGCCATGTAGAGCATGTCGCCCATGCCCAGCAGCTGCTCAGCTCCCTGTTCGCCGAGGATCGTGCGGCTGTCGATCTTGGAGGTGACCTGGAAGGAGATGCGGGTCGGGAAGTTGGCCTTGATCGTGCCGGTGATGACGTCGACCGAGGGACGCTGGGTCGCCATGATGACGTGGATGCCGGCGGCACGCGCCATCTGCGCCAGGCGCTGGACGGCGCCTTCGATGTCCTTGCCGGCGACCATCATCAGGTCGGCCATCTCGTCGATGATGACGACGATATAGGGCATCGGCTGCAGGTCGAATTCCTCCGTCTCGTACATCGCCTCGCCGGTCTGGCGGTCGAAGCCGGTCTGGACGGTGCGGGTGATCTGTTCGCCTTTGGCGAGCGCCTGCTCGACACGGCTGTTGAAGCCGTCGATGTTGCGCACGCCGATCTTCGACATCTTCTTGTAGCGTTCCTCCATCTCGCGGACGGTCCACTTGAGCGCCACCACCGCCTTCTTGGGGTCGGTGACGACGGGGGAGAGCAGGTGCGGGATGCCGTCGTAGACGGAGAGTTCGAGCATCTTCGGGTCGATCATGATCAGGCGGCACTGCTCGGGCTTCAGCCGGTAGAGGATCGACAGGATCATGGTGTTGATCGCGACCGACTTACCCGAGCCGGTGGTGCCGGCGACGAGCAGGTGCGGCATCTTGGCGATGTCGGTGATCACGGGCTCGCCGCCGATGGTCTTTCCCAGCGCCATGGCGAGCTTGGCCTTGCTGGTTTCGAAGTCGCGGGCGGCCACCAGTTCGCGCAGGTAGACGGTCTCGCGGCTCTGGTTGGGCAGCTCGATGCCGATCGCGTTGCGGCCGGGCACGACGGCGACGCGGGCTGCGATCGCGCTCATCGAGCGGGCGATGTCGTCGGCAAGTCCGATCACGCGCGAGGACTTGATGCCGGGTGCAGGCTCCAGCTCGTACAGGGTGACGACGGGACCCGGGCGGACGTGGATGATCTCGCCCTTGACGCCGAAATCCTCCAGCACCCCTTCGAGCATGCGGGCGTTCTGCTCCAGCGCGTCGGCGGAGAGCGAGGCGTCGCGGGCGACGTTGCGGGGCTCTGCCAGGAGGTGCAGCGAAGGAAGCTGGAAGCCGCCGGGGGCGGCGAAGGAGGTCTGCGCCTCCCGCTCGACCCGCGCGCCTGCCTTGGGCTTCGGGGCGGCCGCGGCGATCCGTGAGCGCAGGCCCGCGGGTGCCGGCGGCTTGCGCGGCGCCCAATCGTCGGCCAAGTCGTCGTCCACGTCATTGTCTGGCAGGATACCGGCCGGACGCGGCAGGTCGTCGTCCTCGTCCGCATCGTCCCCGTCGTAGCCGTCCATGGAGGGCGGCGGGACATTGCGGCGGGCACCGCCGTCGAGAGACGGCTCGACGCGATCCGCATAGCGCGGCGTGACCTTGGCGCGGGTCGGCTCGTTCAGCGTCCCGAACTCGTCGTCGTTGAAATCATAAGGCTGCTCGACGGCGCGCGCGCGCGTCTTGCCGCGGCCCGAGAGCCCGAACAGGCGACGCAGGCGGGCCTGGTTGGTGTACCAGGCATGGGTCAGCGCGCCGGCTATGACCATCATCGGGCCTTCGGCGTCGTCCTCCTCGTCGGAATCGCTGACCGTCCGCGTCCGCTCGACGCTGGCGGGTGGAGCGATCTCGTCCTCGCCCACCGGATCGTTGCCGATCAGGCCGGCGCTGAAGACGAGCAGCCAGCCGGCCGGGACGGCGACGATCGCGCCGAGGATGCTGGCCAGGATGCCGGTCGGATAGGCGCCGGTGAAGAGCGCGGGAAAGCGCAGGATCATGTCGCCAAAGACGCCGCCGAGGCCGTTCGGCAGGGGCCAGGTGACCGGCGCGGGGATGCAGCTGAGCGCGGCGGAGGCGAGCACGGCGCCGACGAACCAGCAGCCGAGCCGCTTGACGATGCGCGACATGCGACGGTTCTTGATCAGCGCCAGCGCCCAGGCGATGACCGGAAGCAGGGCAATGACGCAGGCGAGCCCGAAGAACTGCATGAAGATGTCGGCAAAGGCGGCACCGGCATAGCCGAGCGCGTTGGTGGGTTCACCGCCCGATGCATAGGAGAAGCTCGGGTCGGCGACGTTCCAGGTGGAGAGGGCCGCCACGGCCAGCGCCAGCGCGACGAACAGGCCGAAGCCCAGGAGCGCCCGGATCTGCCGCCATAGGAAGGCCGACAGAACAAATCGTTCGGGACGATTGTCCAGCATTGCCGTTGTGCTTCTCGCCATGTGTCTACAGCCTGTCGCGCGATGGGCCCGGATGCGGTCGTCTGCCGGGCTCGGGGGCATGGGTCATGTGCGACCCTAACGGGACAAGCCTTAATGGCGTGTTAACCATGGCGCGCAGAGCGGCCGCGACGCGAAAAAAGGCGGGCGCCGCCCACAAAAAAGGCCCGGACCGCGAGGTCCGGGCCGAGGGCCTGCTTGCACGGGCCGTGACGGGAAGATCCGACGGCGCCGGCCTGGGCCGGCGCCGTCCCGTTGCATCAAGCGTGGTAGGCGGCTTCGCCGTGCGAGGAGAGGTCGAGACCTTCGCGCTCGGCTTCGGCCGTGACGCGCAGGCCGACGATCACGTCGACGATCTTGTAGAGGATGGTCGAGACGACGCCGCACCACACGATGGTGATGACGACGGCAGTCAACTGCGTCATGAACTGGCCGCCCATGGTGACGCCTTCGGCATAGCCGATGCCACCGAGGGTGTCGGAAGCGAAGATGCCGGTTGCAAGCGCGCCGAACAGGCCGCCGATGCCGTGCACGCCGAACACGTCGGCGGTGTCGTCGTAGCCGAACTTTGCCTTCACGACCGAGATGAAGAAGTAGCAGATCGGCGATACGATCAGGCCCATCACGATCGCGCCCATCGGTCCGACGATGCCCGCGGCCGGGGTGATGGCGACGAGGCCGGCGATCATGCCGGAGGCTGCGCCGAGCATCGAGGCCTTGCCCCGCGTGAAGGTTTCGACGAGCGACCAGGAGACGATGGCCGCAGCCGTTGCGATGAAGGTGTTCACGGTTGCGAGCATCGCGCCGCCGGAGGCCTCGAGGTTGGAGCCGGCGTTGAAGCCGAACCAGCCGACCCAGAGCATGGCCGCGCCGACGAGGGTGAGCGTCATCGAATGCGGGGCCATCATGTCCTTGCCGTAGCCGATGCGCTTGCCGACCATGATCGCGCCGACCAGACCGGCCACGCCGGCGTTGATGTGCACGACGGTGCCGCCGGCGAAGTCGAGGGCGCCCATGCCGAACAGCAGGCCGTTGGCGTCCCAGACCATGTGGGCGATCGGGAAGTAGACGAAGGTTGCCCAGAGAACGCAGAACAGCACGGCAGCCGAGAACTTGATGCGCTCGGCGAAGGCGCCGACGATCAGCGCCGGGGTGAGTGCCGCGAAGGTCATCTGGAACATCACGAAGATGAATTCCGGAATGACGACGCCCTCAGAGAAGGTCGAGGCGGTCGACTCCATCGTTACGCCGGAGAGGAACAGCTTCGCGGTGCCGCCGAAATAGGGGCTGGTGGAGCCGCCGAAGGCGAAGGAGTAGCCGTAGATGACCCAGACGAGCATCATGACGGCGCCGACGATCGTGCACTGCATCAGCACGGACAGCATGTTCTTGGCGCGGACGAGGCCGCCGTAGAACAGGCCGAGACCCGGCATCAGCATGAAAAGCACGAGGATGGTGCAGAGGAACATGAAGGCGGTGTCGCCCTTGTCGGGAACGGGTGCGGCAGCGGCAGCCTCGACGGCGGCCGGTGCGGTTTCCTGCGCGAAGGCGACGACCGGCGCGAGAACGGCCGCAGCGGCTGCGCCCGCGCGGCCAAATATGGCGTTGAGAGTATGCGATGACATTGATATTGCTCCTGATCTGCCGGTTCTTACAGCGCTTCGGAATCGGTTTCGCCGGTGCGGATGCGGACGGCGTGGTCAATCGAGTAGACAAAGATCTTTCCGTCGCCGATCTGACCGGTCTTGGCGGCAGACGCGATTGCCTCGACGGCCTTGTCGACGGTCTCGGTCGGGACGGCGATCTCGATCTTCAGTTTCGGGAGGAAGCTAACGGCATACTCGGTACCGCGGTAGATTTCCGTGTGTCCCTTCTGGCGCCCGTATCCCTTCACTTCGGTCACGGTGAGCCCCTGGATACCCACTGCGGTGAGGGCTTCTCGTACCTCATCGAGCTTGAACGGCTTGATTATTGCCATCACGATCTTCATCTGGATTCCCATCCTTCGTGTTCACCCACGGCCGAGGCCGTTTCTCCTTGCTGCCGCAGGCATCATGCTGCAGCTGCCGAGCCTACACATTCAAGGGGCGTGCCAGATTCAATGCGTTTCGTAACACATTGTTAAATAATGATTTTATTGGAGATCTGTACTGGGTGTCAAAAAAGCGCCAGTCAATAAGCGCAAATAATAGGCATTTTTGAAAAAGTGCTTCAAATTTGTTCAGTTGCCTTTTTGCGGATCAACCCTTCCTGGGCGACCGAGGCAACCAGCAGGCCCTGGCGCGTGAAGAGGCTGCCGCGGGTCATCCCGCGTGCGCCCGAGGCCGAAGGGCTGTCCTGGACAAAGAGCAGCCAATCGTCGAGCCGGCACGGGCGGTGGAACCACATGGCATGGTCGAGGCTCGCCACCTGCAGCGACCGGTCGAAGACGGAGGTGCCGTGCGTGAAGAGGGCGGTGTCGAGCAGCGTCAGGTCGGAGAGATAGCCGAGAACGGCGGCCTGGAGGTGGCGATCGTCCGGCACCGGGCCGGTGGCGCGCATCCATACGTTGCGGCTGGCTGCGCTGCCGGCAAGGCCGGGATCGCGGGCGAGCTCGATCGGGCGAAGCTCGATCGGCCGGGGGCGTTCCCAGTACTCGCGAATGGCCTTGGGGGCGCTGGCGAGGAAACGCCGGCGCTCCTCGCCGTCTTGCAGCACCTGCTCCGGGGCCAAGACGTCCGGCATGGGGACCGCGTGGTCGAAGCCGGGTTCGTCGCCGTGGAAAGACGCCGTCATGAAGTAGATCGGCTTGCCGTGCTGGATGGCCATGACCCGCCTGGTGGTGAAGCCCGCCCCGTCGCGAATGCGGTCGACATCGTAGATGATCGGCACGGCCGGATCGCCCGGACGGATGAAATAGGCGTGGAGAGAGTGAACGAAGCGATCCTCGGCCACCGTCCGGCTCGCGGCGATCAGCGCCTGGCCAATCACCTGGCCGCCGAACACCCGCTGCCGGCCCACCTGCGGGCTGCGTCCGCGAAAGAGATTTTCCTCCAGCGTCTCGAGGTCGAGCGTGGACAGGAGTTCCTCCATGGGGGAGCCGAGCTCGACCGGACGCGACATTTGGACATTCTCCCGCTGTAGGAAACTCTGCCTGCGTCATCTATATAGGATGCAAGGACGGCTCAAGGGCACGGAGACCAGCGATGATCGACATTCTTGTGGCGGGCGGCGGATATGTCGGACTGTCGCTTGCCGTGGCCCTGAAGAAGGCCGCGCCACATCTGCAGATTGAACTCGTCGATCCCGCCCCGGCCGATGCCTGGGCGCGCGACGAGCGTGCCTCCGCGCTGGTCGCCGCCGCCCGCAACCTTCTCGACGTGCTGGGCGTCTGGGACGAGATCGCGCCGGAGGCGGAGCCGATCCGACGGATGGTGATTACCGATTCGCGCACGGCAGATCCCGTGCGCCCGGTCTTCCTCACCTTCGAGGGCGCGGGAATTGCCGTGGACGGCACGCCTTTCGCCCACATGGTGCCGAACCGTGCGGTCACGGGAAGCCTGGTGGCGGCGGCAGAACCACTCGGCCTGCCCATAAACTGGGCAACCTCGGTGGTGGATTTTTCCACCGATCCGCATACGAGCACGATCCGCCTCTCGAACGGCGAAACCCGCCAGGCCCGCCTGCTGGTGGCCTGCGACGGTGTCCGTTCCAGGCTGCGCGACATTGCCGGCATCAAGACGGTGCGCTTCGACTACGGGCAGTCGGGGATCGTCACCACCGTCGAGCACGAACGGCCGCATGAAGGGACGGCGGAGGAGCATTTCCTGCCTGCCGGCCCCTTCGCCACCCTGCCGATGAAGGGCAATCGATCCTCGCTCGTCTGGATCGAGCGGACCGACGACGCCAATCGCCTGGTCGAAAGCGACGACCTGGTCTTCGAGGAGGAACTGGAGCGCCGCTTCGGCCACAAGCTCGGGGCGCTGCGCGTGGTGGGTGGCCGAAAGGCTTTCCCGCTCGGGCTCACGCTCGCCCGTTCCTTCGTCGCTCCCCGTTTTGCGCTTGCCGGCGACGCCGCGCACGGCATCCATCCGATCTCCGGCCAGGGCCTCAACCTCGGCTTTAAGGACGTGGCAGCACTTGCCGAAACGGTGATCGAGGCGGACCGGCTCGGCCTCGACATCGGCCTGCTCTCGGTGCTCGAACGCTACGAGACGTGGCGACGCTTCGACACCTTCCGCATGGGGGTGACGACGGACGTGCTCAACCGGCTGTTTTCGAACGATATCACGCCGGTGCGCGTCGCGCGCGACCTGGGCCTCGGCATCGTCGACCGGCTTCCGGGGCTGAAGTCCTTCTTCATCCGCCAGGCCGAGGGGCTCGCCGGCCGCAGCCAGCCGCGGATGCTCGTCGGCGAGGCGATCTGAACCGGGCGGGCGGCGCCTAAGCGTTGTTTGGGCTCAATCCTTCAGTTCCCGTGCTTCCGACACGAGCATGATCGGAATGCCGTCGCGAACCGGATAGGCGAGCTTCGCCCGCTCGGAAACGAGCTCGCCGGTCTCCGCATTCCAGGTCAGCCGGCCCTTCGTCAGGGGGCAGACGAGAAGCTCCAGGAGCTTGGTATCGACGCTGTTGGTCTTGCTTTCCATCGGCTGACCTATTGCAGTCGCGTATCGACGTCGCCGAAATTGCGGGCCAGCACGATCTCGGTGATCGCGATGAGCGTCTCGGCGCGCGTCTTCAGGTCCGGGGCTTCCAGCAGGGCCTGCTTCTCGGCCGGCCCGTAGGGCGACATCATCGACATGGAGTTGACGAGCGTCGTGTTGCTGGCCCGCTCGACGCTCTCCCAGTCCGCCTCCAGCTTGTTGGCGTCGAGGTAGGCGCGGAAGGCGGAGAGCAGTGCTTCCCGATCGACGCCGCGCTCGTCGTCGGCGCCGGAGAGGTCGCTGATGAAGGGGGCGATCTTGAACGAGCGGTAGGCCTTGCCGGTGCGCACCTCGCTGATCAGCCGATAGCGGCAGACGCCGGTGAGCGAGGTGATGTATCGCCCGTCGCCGGTCTCGGCAAACGAGGTGATGCGGCCGAGGCAGCCGACCTGGCAGAGTGCCGGCGCTTCCGAGGAGGGGTCCGAATCGACGTGGTCGCCGAACACCGGCTGGACCATGCCGATCAGCCGGCTGCCCGCAAGCATGTCGTCGAACATCGCCAGATATCGGGGCTCGAAGATGTTGAGGGGCAACTGACCACCCGGCAGAAGCAGGGCGCCCGTGAGCGGAAACACCGGGATCGTTCCCGGCACGTCGCCCGGCTTCAGATAGCGCGCATTTCCGACATGCATTGCATCGCCTTCCCGTCGCATTCGGCATGGCCCGCCGCTCTCGAGGCGGTTGGCATCATCATGGCCCCTGAAATGGGGTCCGGAGCGAATTTCTCAAGATGTGCGCGGGCGATGCGTCAGGAAAACAGGATCGACGACAGCTTGCGCCGTGCGGCGATCGTGGCCGGGTCCTTCGGTCCCCAAACCTCGAAGAACTGCAGGAGCTCGCGCCGCGCGGCGTCGTCCTCGAAGGTGCGGTCGCGCTTCATGATCGCCAGCAGATGGTCTGCGGCCGCCTCGCGGTTACCCTCGACATTGCGGATCTTGGCAAGATTGAGCCTCGAAGCGTGGTCGTCCGGGTTGGCGGCAAGCGCCTGCTCGAGCGCCTGCGGATCGCCGAGCTTGCGGGCCTCATCGATCTGCTCCAGCTGCTTCTGCACGGCGGCGATTGCCGGATCTTTCGCGACCTCTTCGGGCGCCGAGGCCAGGATCTGGCGGGCATTGTCGAGCTGGCCGGCGGCGATCATGCACTGGGCCATGCCGGCAAGCGCTGCGGCATTTTCCGGATCGGCCTGCAGGATGGCGCCGAAGAGATCGGCCGCGCCGCCGATGTCGTGCTGGCCGAGCAGCGTCTTCGCCTCCTCGAGGATCGCCTCGATCTCGGCCTTGTGGTCGGCGTCGGCGGGGCCGGCGACCTTGTCGATGAAGTCGCGGACCTGGCTTTCCGGTAACGCGCCCATGAACCCGTCTGCAGGCCTGCCACCGACGAAGGCGATGACGGCGGGGATCGACTGGATGCCGAGCTGGCCAGCGATGGAGGGATGATCGTCGATATTCATCTTGACGAGCTTCACCCGCCCGCCGGCCTCCTTGACCACCTTCTCGATGATCGGCGTCAGCTGCTTGCAGGGGCCGCACCAGGGCGCCCAGAAATCGACGAGAACCGGCTGCTGGCGCGAGGCCTCGATCACGTCCTGGGCAAAGGTGGCCGTGGTGGTGTCCTTGATGAGGTCGGCCGCCGCTTCCGTGCCATAGTTGACGGCGCCACTCATCTGTCCGCCAAACGACGTCGCATAGGGATTGTCGCTCATCTTCCTGCTCCTGCGGACCCTCGCCCGGCTTCGTTCGATGCTGCCTGAAGATCGTATGTCAGGAGGTCACTTTCAAGACAAGCGGTTCGTGGCCTGTCGCCTCGATGAATCGCAGCAGGTCGCCCGCGGCGATCGACGTCGTCGCGTCGTTCCTGAGCGGATGGGCGTTGATGATGTCGTGGTGCATCAGGTCCTCGTCCAGGATCAGCTTCACGTTCCGGTCGGTATCGTTGATCACGCCGAAGGCGGTGACGGCGCCCGGAATGACGCCGAGATACTCCATCAGCTTCTCGGGCTTGCCGAACGAGACGCGGCTAGCTGCGCCGATGACCGTATGGATAGTCTTCAGGTCGACGCTGGCGTTTTCCTCCACCGTCAGGAGGAAGTAGTTGTCCTTCTTGTCCTTGAGGAAGAGGTTCTTCGTATGCCCCCCCGGAATCTCGTCGCGCAACGCCACGGATTCGGCGACCGTGAAGACGGGCTGATGGGTTTTCGTCGCATGGGCGATGCCGAGGCTGTCGAGGAAGGCGAAAAGATCGCCGTCGGTCTTCGGCTGCTGAGTGTCGGAGGTCATGTCCATGTCAGTCCTCATCGCTGTCGTCTGGCGCCCGCACCTGGCTTCTGGCCCCGCCCTGTTGCCGCGTTGCATAAAGCCTTCCCGGCCGGCAGGCAACGGGAACGGCGGGCAACGGAGGGGAACGGGCCCGGACTTGCGCCATCGGTCCGAAAATTTCTGGAACGCCGCGTCATTTCCCTGTTGCATTTGAAAATCGCTTGGGCCATATAGCGCCCGTCGCCGCAACGCTGCGACCTTCGGCCACCGACTACCCCAGGCCGTCGACGATGAGCGGGTGTAGCTCAGGGGTAGAGCACAACCTTGCCAAGGTTGGGGTCGGGCGTTCGAATCGCCTCACCCGCTCCATTCTTCCCAGACGTTCGAAGCCTCGGTTCGCCGGGGCTTTTGTGTTTTCTGGCCGGTTGAGATCCCCTTCCGTCGAGGATCGACGGAAGGGTGTGGTTACCGCAGGGATATAGGCTCCGGTTCCAGCGAGATCGTGGCGGTGGTGCGAAGGTATGTCGACCTCGATGCCAGCGCCGTTGCCGCACAATTATTGAAACAACACTCCGCACTGATCTGCCATGTATCCGTCGAGGATTTTTCTTAGTCGGGCGGAGATACGACGCGGCCATCGCAACGATTTTCGGCTCTAGGAAATCGACTCATCGCGAAAGGGTCGCATTGACTGGGAGTTCTGCCTCTGCTCAACCTATAGTCACAATTTGCAGGGCGAGGCTAGGGAACGAGCATGACTCATATTACCGGGACGTCCAAGGGAGAAACCCTGAGCGCAACTTCGAGAAACGACGTCGTCAAGGGGCTGGGTGGCGATGACATCCTCTACGGTGGCCTCTCGAGTAACATTGAGGAGAACAACAGCGACGGCGACGACGTGCTTTACGGCGGAGCGGGCAACGATCAGCTTTTTGACGCCGGCGGTGAGGACCGGCTTTATGGCGGAGACGGCGACGACCTCATCGCCGTCTACAATCACGCCGCCATCGACAGCGGGAAACGGGGCGGCGACAAGATCTATGGCGGGGCGGGCGATGATGATATCCAGGTCCGCTACTCGATCGGCCCTACATTGAAGGAAACAGTCTACATCGATGGAGGCAGCGGCGTCGATCGGGCCGTGCTCGACCTATCCGGCTTTAAGAGCGGTGCGACATTCACAGTCTCCGCCACCAAGACCGTCACCATCGGGTCCGTGACTTTGAAAAGGATCGAGCGGGTCTCTCTCGACGGCGGCGTCGGCGACGACAATTTTACCGGTGGGGCTGGTACCGACTATCTTAAAGGTGGGCACGGCAACGACAGGCTGATCGGCAGAGCCGGCGATGACGAACTTCATGGCGGCGTGCGGCAAGGCGACCGGAGTTCCGAATATTACGGCTATTATCTCCCCGACGGCGACGACTACGTCGATGCAGGCGCCGGCAACGATACCATCACCGACTACGGCGGCGCCAACACCATCAGGGCCGGTTCCGGCGACGACAGGGTCGACATAGGTGAAGGCGGCGACTACTTCTGGTGGGAGAAGGGCCAAGATTTGGGTGACAGTGCTCCCGAGACCGTGCCTTTCGATGCCACGGCCAATGGGTCCTATACTGTCGACCTCGGGAGTGGAAACGATCGCCTCGGCTGGCGAGGCGGTCCGCTAGGCGCGCTGGATATCGATGGCGGGCACGGGTCCGACCATGTCTGGCTCGACTTCCGCTATGTCGGTTTCACCAAAGACCTGACATTCGCGCTCGCCTCCGTGGCAACGTTTACCAATGTATCGGTGACGCTGAAGAACATCGAAAGCGTCACGCTGTTTGGCGGGTCAGGAAATGACACCTTCACCGGCGGCGCGCTGGCGGACGAAATGGCCGGTGGCGGGGGCGACGACACGCTGGAAGGTCAAGGCGGTCATGACAGGCTGATCGGCGGGGCTGGCAGCGATACGATCCGGGGCGGAGCGGGTAACGACACGATCTATGGCGGCATGGCCTTCAGCAACGGCGACGGCACGTTGCGCCCCTACGACGACGACGTCGACGACAAGATCTATGGTGGAGCAGGAAACGATACGATCTATGCCGGCCATGGCGACACCGCCGACGGTGGAACGGGTATCGACACGCTCAACTTCGTTCTGGTTACAGAGGAAGATTTCGTCTTCGATTTCACGACCGGCACCGTTGCGGTCGATCCGGAAACGATATTCAGCAATTTCGAGGTGTTGAATTATGGCGGAGGTACGGGCCGGGACAACGTGACAGGCGGCAGCCGCGGCGACACGCTGTTCGGCGGAGCGGGGGACGATACGTTGATCGGTGGTGGCGGAAACGACACGCTCGACGGCGGCCTTGGGACCGACTCCATGGAGGGCGATGTCGGCAATGACATTTATGTCGTTAACAGCCGCAGGGACAAGGTGGTCGAAAAGACAAAAGAAGGTACGGACCGTGTCGAGTCCTCGATCGACTACATGCTTACGGCGAACGTCGAGAACCTGACGCTGACGGGCAAAGCGCATAACGGCACCGGCAACAGCCTCGACAACACCATCATCGGCAGCGATCGGAAGAACAGGCTGGACGGCGGGGCCGGGGTCGACATCCTCAAGGGTGGCATGAACGACGACAGACTGATCGGCGGCGGTGGGGGCGACAAGCTCCGCGGCGGGAGCGGATCGGACACCTTCATCTACAAAACGCTTCAGGACAGCACGCCCGGAAAGTCGGGCCGCGACACGATCTTCGACTTCTCCAAGAGCGACAAGATCGACATTTCAGCTATCGACGCGAGCACGAAGAAGGGTGGCAACCAGGGCTTTACCTTCATTGGAACGGACGACTTCTCGAAGAGGGCAGGTGAATTGCGCTACGACAAGGGCAAGTCCAACACCTATATTCGTGGTGACGTGGATGGTGACGGCAAGGCGGACTTTGCCATTCATCTCGATGATGTGCGGACGCTCGACAAAGCCGATTTCATCCTTTAACGATTGAAGCCGCGCGTTTTGAGCCGACGCCGACAGGGCGTCGGTTTGGAGCGCCGGTTGGCTTTCCGCCTTGGGGGCCGGGGGGTGATCTATCGGCTCCCGGCGACGTAGAATCCCCCAGCGACCTCTACTCCTTCAATCCGTTCGCGTCGGCGACAAAATCCGACAGCATTGGTACAAAGTCCTCGCCGTGGCCGGCGCCGACGGCCTGGGCGAAGGTGTTGCGGACGGCGGCGCCGATCGGGTTGGCTGCGCCTGCCGCGTTGGCGAAGGCTGCGAGGTAGCTCATGTCCTTGAAGCCGTTGCGGATGGCGAACTTGTGGGCGTTCGGGTCGCGTTCGATGACCCAGCGGAAGAAGGTCTGGTAGAAGCCGCAGTCCATCCGTCCGCCGCGTATCACGCTGTCGAAGGTCTCCGGCGCCAGTCCGGCCTTGCGCCCGAGCATCAGGGCCTCGGAGTAGAGTGCCGCATAGCCCATCGAGAGGAAGTTGTTGAGGAGCTTCATGGTGTGGCCCGTCCCCGTCGGGCCGGTGTGGATGACGCGGCCGGCGAAGCAGTCGAGGATGGGACGGACCTGGGCGACGTCGGGCTCGGCGCCGCCGACCATCACGTCCAGCGTGCCCGCGGCAGCGTCGGCGGGCGTGCGCCCCAAGGGTGCATCGAGCAGCGTGATGCCCTTCTGTGCCAGCCGTGCGGCCAGCGCCGTCGTGATCGAGGGGTCGGAGGTCGAGCAGTCGATGACGGTGAGTTTCCGGTCGGCGGAGGCGATGCCGTCCGGTCCCTCGACGACGGCGAGCACTTCGGGCGAACCGGTCACGCAAAGGACGATGACGTCGCATTGCGCCGCCATCTCGCGTGGCGACTTCACCTCGCGCGCACCCTTGGCGACGAGCGCTTCGAGCGGCGTCCGGTTGCGGTGCGCCATGCACACCAGCGGATAGCCCTTGGCGAGGATGTTGGCGGCCATGCCCTGACCCATGTAGCCGAGCCCGATGAATCCGACCGTTTGCTTCGTCATGATAGTTGGCCTCCCTTTCCAGATATCTATTGACGCCTGGTCCGTCGGCAGTCGTCGCGGCACGACGGAACCTTCGACCAGGCTGCTTTCCACGTTCGATCTTCCTGCGGGCGGCCCCGTTGCAGACGCGGTAGGCGCGACCGGCGCTTAGCCCTTCGTGAAGATATAGTCGGTTTCCTGGCGCAGCGTTTCGCCCGGCCGCAGGATCGCGTTCGGAAAGCCCTGATGGTTGATCGCATTCGGCCAGACCTGCGTTTCGAGGCAGAAGCCGGCGAAGGCGCCGTAGCGGCGCCCGTCAAGGCCCGGAACGGGGACGTCGACCATGGAGCCGGTATAGAGTTGCACGCCGGCCTCGGTTGTTCGCACTTCGAGCGCCACGCCGGACCGGTTGCTGCGGGCGACGGCGACCGCGGTCTTGGCGCGACGCTCCCCGGCCAGGCAGAAGTTGTGGTCGAAGGCGACGCCGCCGGTTTCGGTCTGGCGACGCATCGGCGTCATCTTTCGAAGGTCGAACGGCGTTCCCTCGACCGGCCTGATCTCTCCGGTCGGAATCAGGCGCTCGTCCACCGGCAGGTAGCGGTCGGCTGCGATGCTGATCTCGTGTCCCAGCGCGTCGGCTTCACCGTCGAGGTTGAAGTAGCTGTGCTGGCAGAGATTGGCGATGGTCGGCGCGTCGGTGGTGGTCTCGTAGACGACCGACAGCGTTCCCGGATCCTGGAGGCGATAGGTGCAGGTGACCGTGCAGTTGCCGGGATAGCCGGCGCGGCCGGCCGGATCGACGATCTGCAGGGTCACGTGGCTTTCGGACTGCTCCACGATCTGCCAGTTGCGCCGGCCGAGCCCGTCGCTGCCGCCATGGAGATGGGTGGCGTCGCGCTCGTTCCGTTCGAGCTGGAAGGGCGTGCCGTCGATCGCAAAGCGGCCGTTTTCGATCCGGTTGGCGTTGCGGCCGGGGGTGGCGCCGAAATAGGGGGAATGGGCGACATAGTCGGCAAGGCGTTCCAGTCCAAGGACCAGCGGCGGCTCGTGCCCGGCAAGCCGCAGGTCCTGGATGACGGCGCCCCAGGTGATGATCTTCGCCTTCAGGCCACCCCCGGCGAGGGCGACCAGCTGGACGGGCTCGCCCGTCTCGAGCAGGCCGAACTGTTCATTGCGCACGTTCACCGATGTCCCTCCCGGCATTCCCAAATTCGCGCCGCAAACTGCGGCAAAACCGGTGCAGGGGCAACGGAAAAATCATACCATCCATGCAGCTTTGCACGCGCTGGCCGCGCCCGCGCGACCATGGTCGTCAGAGGGTCTTCTGATAGATGATGAAGGGCGTCTGGTCGGCGATCCTGTCGTAGAGCCGGCGGGCCGTGGCATTGAACTCCTGCGTCATCCAGTAGACTTCCGCCGCATTCGCCTCGGCAGCCCTGGCATAGACCGCCTCGATCAGGGCGCGGCCGATGCCGGTGCCGCGGACAGACGGGTCGGCATAGAGATCCTGCAGGTAGCAGACGTTGCCGATCGTCCAGCAACTGCGGTGGAACAGGTAGTGGGCCAGGCCCACGGGCCTGCCGTCGATGACGGCGAGCAGGCCCGCATAGTCGTTCGCGCCGCCGCCGGTCAGCCGGGCGAAGGTCGTGCGAAAAATCTCCTCTGGCAGGACGGTCTCGTAGAAGGCGAGATAGGCAGTCCAGAGGCGCCGCCAGTCGGCCTCGTCAGACGGGGCGAGGGGTCTGATTTCGAGGCCGCTCATGGTCTCATCCTTGCGTGCCGATCTTGTCGAGGTCGTAGGGCGTCGTCTGGTACATCTCGTTGATCCAGTTGCCGAACAGAAGATGCGCATGGCTGCGCCAGCGGTTCAAGGGGGCGATTGCGGGATCGTTGTGCGGAAAGTAGTTCTTCGGCATCTTGATCGGCACGCCGGCATCGACGTCGCGGAAATACTCATCGGCCAGCGAGGTCGAATCGTACTCCACGTGGTTGAAGACGTAGAGCCGCCTGCCGCCCTCTTCCTGCACGAAGCAGACGCCCGTCTCGTCGGATTCCATCAGGATCTCCAGGCCGGGCCGCTTGCGGATGTCCTCCGCCCGCACCTCGGTCCAGCGGGACACCGGAATCTGGAAGTCGTCGGAGAAGCCGCTCAGAAACACCGATGCCGGATTGCGGTTGTGGTGGCGGAACACGCCGAAGGCCTTCTCGTCGAGCGTATATTTCGGTACGCCGTGGAAATGGTAGATCGCCGCCATCGCGCCCCAGCAGACGTTCAGCGTGGAATGGACGTTGGTGACGGTCCAGTCGAGAATGCGCTCCATCTCGTCCCAATAGGTCACGTCCTCGTAGTCGAGCGTCTCGATCGGGGCGCCGGTGATGATGAAGCCGTCGAACTTGCGGTGCCTGATCTCCTCCCAGGTGTCGTAGAAGGCGAGCAGGTGATCCTCGGAGGTGTTCTTGGCCTTGTGGCCGCCGATGCGCACGAGCGACAGTTCGACCTGCAGCGGCGAGGCGCCGACGAGGCGCGCCATCTGGATCTCGGTCTTGATCTTGTTCGGCATGAGGTTGAGAAGCCCGATCTGCAACGGGCGGATGTCCTGCCGGACAGCCACCGTTTCGGTCATCACCCGCACACCCTCGTGAGCGAGGGTTTCGAATGCGGGCAGCGTATCGGGAATCTTGATGGGCATGTTTCACTCGATCAAAAACAAAAAAACCGGCGGCGACGTCAGTCGCAACCGGTCCACGGAAGGTCTCTTCTCGCGGCCCCTTTAGCGACTTGTTTTACGTGGCTGCAAGCCGGCCGGCCAAATCACCACGGGACGGTCCCTACATAGCGCCAGTCCGAACAAGAATCAATGTTGGCCATCCGTGCGACTGTCGTGCCGCCGGCACCGTCGCCAGCGCATCGCTTACGAGGCTGACGATGCCGCCGCGATCCTCGGTGCGACGCGCATGACTTCGGCGGGAGGCCGGCCACGGCGCAACTGCCCGGCCATGAAGCGCATGTAGGGATCCATGTGCGCGAACATCGCCCTGTAGCCGGAGCAGAGATGGTTGTGCCAATGGTTGCCGACGCGGTGGATGCGGTTCTTCGGACAGCCGCCGTGGCAGGTGAAGCGCCACTCGCACTGCACGCAGCTCTTCGGCAGGTCGGCCTTCGCCATGCCGAAGGCGCGCTGCTGCCTGCTGTTGACGAGGCCCGCCAGACCATCCGTCCGGACATTGCCAAGCTTGTGGGCGGGGTAGACGTAGTGATCGCAGGAATAGATGTCGCCGTTCTGCTCTATGACGAGGGCGAAACCGCAGTTCGGCTGCATGACGCAGAGGCTCGGTCTTTCGCCGAGCCAGGCGCCGAGAGCGTTGTCGAATAGCTGCACGTAGACCCGGCCGACATCGCTGCGGACCCATTCATCGAAGATGCCGATCATGAAGCGGCCATAGTCCTCGCCCGAGACGGACCAGGGCGTGACCTTGGCCGTCAGGTCCTCTGTCTGCGGATGGGCGAGTTCGCCGACGGTCGTGCCTTCGGTGCGCTGTTCGACGGCCGGAATGAACTGGATGAACTGTGCGCCCAGATCCCGGGTGAGGTAGCGGTAGATCTCGCGCGGATGCTGGGCCGTCGTGGCGTTGACGACGGAGAGGATGTTGTACTGGACGGCGTGCCGCTTCAGGTGCCCGAGGGCTTCGATCACCCTGGCGTGCACGCCCTTGCGGTTTCGGGCACGGCGGTGGGCGTCGTGCAGATGCTCCGGGCCATCGATGGAGAGGCCGACCAGGAAGTCGTGCCGTGCCAGGAAGGCGGCCCAGGCGTCGTCGATCAGAAGACCGTTTGTCTGGATGGCGTTCGTGACCGTTTTGCCCTTCGCGTACTTCGCCTGAAGGGCCAGCGCCTTCTCGTAGAACGCGATACCTGCCAAGGTCGGTTCGCCGCCCTGCCAGGCGAACTCGATCTCCGACGCCGGATTGGCTTCGATGTAGCTCCGGACGTATGCCTCGAGCGTTGCATCGTCCATGTGACGCCGGGAGTCCTTCGGCTTCAGCGTTCCGGCGTCCTTTTCCAGGTAGAAGCAATAGTCGCACGCTATGTTGCATCGAAAGCCCGTCGGCTTTGCCATGAGGTGGAAAGGTCGCGGGGACGTTCTGCGGGCAGCCATGCGTTTTGATTCCGGGCCAGGATCTGTCAGGGCTCGTTTCTAGCGTCTCGCAGCATCCCGAGGCAACAAGTACGAATGGCCGCCCAGCGGGGGCGCCGGCCCTGCCGGTCGGACGGCGGCGCCCGGCGGCACCGCCGATCTTCGATGCGTCAACCCGTCAGACGAAGAACTGCCCGCCATTGGCGGAAATCGTCGAGCCGGTGATGAAGCCCGCGTCGTCGGAGGCGAGGAAGACGACGCAGCGCGCGATCTCCTCCGGTTCGCCCAGCCTGCCGACCGGGATCTGCGGAATGATGCGTTCGGCCAGCACCTTCTCCGGGATCGCGCGGACCATCTCGGTGCCGATATAGCCCGGGCAGATGGCGTTGACGGTGATGTTCTTCGCAGCACCTTCTTGGGCGAGCGCCTTGGTGAAGCCGAGATCGCCCGCCTTGGCGGCCGAGTAGTTCGCCTGTCCCATCTGGCCCTTCTGGCCGTTGATGGAGGAGATGTTGACGATGCGGCCGAACCCCCGGTCGCGCATGCCGCTCCAGACCGGGTGGGTCATGTTGAACAGGCCCGATAGGTTGGTGTCGACGACTTCGCGCCATTGCTGCGGCGTCATCTTGTGGAACATGGCGTCGCGGGTGATCCCGGCATTGTTGACGAGAATCTCCACCGGCCCGAGGTCGGCCTCCACCCTGCCTACGCCATCGGTGCAGGCCTCGTAGCTGGATACGTCCCATTTGAAGACCGGAATTCCGGTCTCGGCCTTGAAGGCTGCGGCGGCCTCGTCATTTCCCGCATAGTTGGCGGCGACCGCGTAGCCCGCGGCCTTGAGCCCGATCGAGATGGCCGCACCGATACCGCGTGTGCCGCCGGTTACCAAAGCTACCCTGCTCATGTGTGCACTCCCCCCAAAGATTATATTGCCACTGTTCTTGGGCCATTGTTCTTGGGTCGGGCCGGCACCCTGGTGGGCCGCCCCGATGCGGCTTGTCGGTGAAGGCAGTCGGTAAGCTCCTCCTTACGTTCGTTCGACGCACATGGCGACGCCCATGCCGCCGCCGATGCAGAGCGTGGCAAGGCCCCTGGACACGCCGCGGCGCTTCATTTCGAAGAGCAGCGTGTTGAGCACGCGTGCGCCGGAAGCACCGATCGGATGACCGATGGCGATGGCGCCGCCGTTGACGTTGACGATCGCCGGATCCCAGCCGAGGTCCTTGTTGACGGCGCAGGCCTGGGCGGCGAAGGCCTCGTTGGCCTCGACGAGGTCGAGGTCGCCGATCTTCCAGCCGGCCTTCTCCAGGGCCTTGCGGGACGCGGGGATGGGCCCGGTGCCCATGATCTGCGGATCGACGCCGGCCGTCGCCCAGGAGACGATCCTGGCAAGCGGTTGGATGCCGCGGCGGTTGGCCTCTGCCTCGCTCATCAGCAGCGTTGCGGCCGCTCCGTCGTTGAGGCCGGATGCGTTTGCGGCGGTAACGGTGCCGTCCTTGTCGAAGGCCGGCCGCAGCTTGGCCATGGAGTCGAGCGTCGCGCCGTGGCGGATGTATTCGTCGTTGTCGACGATCACGTCGCCCTTGCGCGTCTTGACGGTGAAGGCAACGATTTCGTCCTTGAACCGGCCCTCCTTCTGGGCGGCCTCGGCCTTGTTCTGCGATGCGACGGCAAAGCCGTCCTGCTCCTCGCGGGATAATTGCCACTTCTTGGCGACGTTCTCGGCGGTGATGCCCATGTGATAGCCGTAGAAGGCGTCGGTCAGGCCGTCCTTGATCATCGTGTCGATCATCTTGAAATCGCCCATCTTCACACCGTTGCGGAGGTGGGCGCAATGGGGCGCCATCGACATGGATTCCATGCCGCCCGCAACGATGATGCCGGCGTCGCCGGTCGCGATCTGCTGCATGCCCAGCGCGACGGCGCGCAGGCCCGAACCGCAGAGCTGGTTCATGCCCCAGGCGGTCTTCTCCTGCGGCACACCGGCCTTCATGGCGGCCTGCCGGGCCGGGTTCTGGCCCTCGCCGGCGGTAAGCACCTGGCCAAGGATCACCTCGTCCACTTCCACGGCGGAGACACCGGCCCGCTCGAGCACGGCTGTGATCGCCGCGGCCCCCAATTCATGGGCGGGCGTATTGGCAAAGGCGCCGTTGAAGGAGCCGACGGCGGTCCTGGCTGCGCTGGCGATGACGATGGACGGGGTGGCCATGAAGCGTCTCCTCACGTGTTTTTTGGTGCCGAGACCGCCGGTTGCGAGGCCCTGCGGCCCGCCCGGTTCTCGGGACTACCCTCTTCGATTGCATCGCCGGACGACCGCCGGCGCGAACAACCGCCTCAAGGCAAAACTGTCAAAGCTTAGGGGGAGAGTCAAACAACTTGTCTCGGCAAATCCAGCCCCGTGCGCGGCGACCGGGACCGGCGAAAATGATTTTGCGCAGCATTTTTTCACTGCAACGCACAATGCGTTTGTTATAACGTTGTTTTTTGCGGATACTCGCAAATGCATGGAGTGGATTGGAATACGGGGAGGAGGAGACCCAGATGGCCAAGAACGACAGCCCGATCACAATCAAGAAATATGCGAACCGGCGCCTCTACAATACCGGAACGAGCACCTACGTGACGCTCGACGATCTCGCAGTGATGGTGAAGAAGGGGGAGAACTTTACCGTCCAGGATGCGAAGTCCGGGGAGGACATCACGCATTCGGTCCTGACGCAGATCATCTTCGAACAGGAATCGAAGACCGGCAACACGCTTTTGCCGATATCCTTCCTGCGACAGCTCATCAGTTTCTACGGCGACCAGATGCAGATGGTCGTGCCGAGCTATCTCGAACATTCGATGCAGGCCTTCACCGACCAGCAAGTACAGATGCGCGAGCAGATCAACAAGGCCTTCGGCGACACCCCGCTGACCAAGAACTTGCAGATGCCCATGCAACTGGTTGAGGAACAGGTGCGCCGCAACACCGAGATGTTCCACAAGGCGATGCAGATGTTCTCGCCCTTCATGACGGCGCCGCAGCCGAAAGAAACGAAGAAGGCCGAGGCGAAGGACATAGACGAGCTGAAGGAGCAACTGCGCGCGCTGCAGTCGAAGCTCGACAACCTAGGCTAAGACCCGAGCGGCATTCCAGCAAGAAAAAGGGCCGGTCGAAGCCGGCCCTTTCAGGAATATCGCTGTACGAAAGCGCTTATGCGCTTTCCTTCGGCGTCAGCACCTGGCGACCGCGGTACATGCCGGTCTTCAGGTCGATGTGGTGCGGGCGGCGCAGTTCGCCGGAGTTCTTGTCTTCGATGTAGCTCGGAGCCTTCAGGGCGTCGGCGGAGCGGCGCATGCCACGCTTGGACGGGCTCGTTTTTCTTTTCGGTACAGCCATTTCACTACTCCACTGAACGGGCAAACACGTCTAAAGCCACTGAAAATGGCCGAAAAGACATGTATCTATCTCGGAAATTTGGCGGGCTTATACATGGCAAATACCGGCTTGACCAGTCCCCGCGGCCATTTTTTCATCTTGCCCGGAGCGCCCGCCGATCCAGGACAGGCGAACCCTCAGGCCTCGTCTTCGGGGACGATCCAGGTTTCGGCAAGCGCCGCCGCCTGCCACGTCTTCCAGGCCGGATGGGCCATGACCCGGTCCATGTAGGCAAGCGAGATCGGATCCTTCGTCAGGAGATAGGCGTGGAGGCGGTTGACGACCGGTGCGAACATCGCGTCGGCAGCCGAAAAGGCGCCGAAGAGGAAAGGGCCGTTCCAGCGCTGCAGCGCATCGTGCCAGATCGTCTCGATGCGGGTGACGTCGTCGGTCACGCCGTCGGGCAGGTCGATTGAGCGTTGCGGCCGGCGAATGTTCATCGGGCAGGCGCCGCGGAGCGCCCGGAAGTCGGACAACATCTCCATCGAGACGGATCGTGCCTGGGCCCGGGCTTCACGGTCCCTCGGCCATATCCCCGCCTCCGGGAAGAGCTCGGCCACGTATTCGATGATGGCGAGCGACTCCCAGACTCGCACCTTGCCGTGATGGAGAACGGGGACGCGGCCGGTCGGAGAGATTTCCCTGAAGGCCGGGTTGCCGGCGGCGAAGTCGAAGGGGATCACCCGGTCGGAAAAGGGGATGCCGGCCGCCTCCATCGCGATCCATGGCCGGAACGACCAGGACGAATAGTTCTTGTTGCCGATGTAGAGGACGAGGTGGGACATGCGCGGCTCTCCTTGCGGACTTCAGTTCCGCGCGACCCTAGAAGCCCGGGCGGCCCGGCTCCAATGAAAAGGCATGAAGTCAGTCATAAAGGCACTTGATGTATTCGCCGGAGCGGCTTGCGCGACGCTCGATCACGGATGCGAGGCGACGCAGGCCGCGTCCCGGCTCGCCGGCATTGCGCTCGATGGGATTGGGGAGCGACACCGCGAGCAGTGCCGCCTGGCGCCGTGTCAGCTTGCTGGCGGGAACGTTGAAATGGTGCCGGGCGGCAGCTTCTACGCCGTAGATGCCAGGCCCCCATTCGGCAACGTTCAGGTAGATCTCCATCAGCCGGCGCTTCGACCAGACGAAGTCGGCAGTGACAGCCAGCGGCAGTTCGGCAGCCTTGCGGACGAACGACCGGCCGTTCCAGAGGTAGAGGTTCTTCACCGTCTGCATCGGGATCGTGCTGGCGCCGCGCGTCTGCGCCCCGTCCAGCGCGTCGGTGACGACGGCGCGCATCTCGCCCCAGTCGACGCCGCCGTGGCGGCAGAACTGGCCGTCCTCCGACATCATCACCGATTGCACCAGGACGGGTGCGATGTCCTCGAAATCCACCCACTGGCGGTCGTATCCCTGGAATGTCGCGAGATCGCGCAGCATCAGCGTCGAAACCGGATGGACGAAGCTTATGGCGTAGACCGGAATGAGCAGGTAGGGCAGGAGCAGAAAGGCGACCACGAGGAGAGCCACCTTCCGCCAGCTGCGCCGCAGCCGCCGGGTCAAGCGCTCTTTCGTGCCGGCGCCATCCACGGCGGCATCGCCCTGCCTTGCATCGAATTCCGCATCGGCGCGTGTTTCCGGTGTTATGTCCAAGGGCGGGGTCCGTCCTGTCGCGTTCCCGGTTTTCATACCGTCATGCCGCCCGGTTTGCCAGTGGTTGCAGCCAACTTTGCCGGCTTTGATGCCGCTATCCCTGCCTGTGCCGTTGCCTAACGCTACGCTCCGTGCCAAACAGCGCGCATGACCAGCCAGTCCATCCTTTTCCAGCAACGCCTGAAATCGAACGCCGAAAGCGTCGAGGCCATGCTCGCGGGCCTTCTGTCTGCGGGTCTGCAAGCGGGCGAGATCGCACGCCCAGAACGGTTACTGGCGGCTGTCCGCCACGGCGCCCTCAACGGTGGAAAGAGGCT
This sequence comes from Mycoplana azooxidifex, assembly GCF_014196765.1. Lineage (GTDB taxonomy): Bacteria > Pseudomonadota > Alphaproteobacteria > Rhizobiales > Rhizobiaceae > Mycoplana > Mycoplana azooxidifex. The sequence goes on along the minus strand of NZ_JACIEE010000004.1, from coordinate 256,535 downwards.
GCGGCCCTTCCTGGTGATCGAGGCTGCCGCGCTGTTCGGCGAAGGTCCCGCGTCTTCGGCGGTCCGGGTCGGTGCTGCCCTCGAGTGCGTGCATTGCTATTCGCTGGTGCACGACGACCTGCCGGCGATGGACGACGACGACCTGCGCCGCGGCCAGCCGACGGTTCATGTGGCCTATGACGAGGCGACGGCGATCCTTGCCGGCGACACGCTTCTGACGCTGGCCTTCGACATCATCGCGGCCCCGGAGACGGTGCTTACCGACCGCATCAAGACGGAACTCGTGCTGGCGCTGGCGCGAGCCGCCGGCATCGGCGGCATGGCCGGCGGGCAGGCGCTGGACCTGGCTGCCGAGAAGAACGCGCCGGGCGAGGCCGGCATCGTCACGCTGCAGGCGATGAAAACCGGAGCCCTGATCCGCTTTGCCTGCGAGGCCGGTGCGATCGTCGCCGACGCGGACGCCGAGGCACGCGGCCTGCTCAGGCGCTACGGCGAGACGGTCGGGCTGGCGTTCCAGCTCGCCGACGACCTGCTCGACCTGACGGCGGACGCGCAGACGATGGGCAAGGCAACCGGCAAGGACATGGCGCGCGGCAAGGGGACGCTGGTGGCGCTGAAGGGGCAGGACTGGGCGGAACGCCGGCTGAACGAACTGGCCGCGGAGGCCGAGACCCTGCTAGCGCCCTTCGGCGAGCGGGCCGGCATCCTGGTCGAGACCGCCCGGTTCGTGGCCAATCGCAGGAGCTGAACGCATGAGCAAGTTCTGGTCGCCGATCGTTGCGACGCTGAAGCCCTATGTCGCCGGCGAACAGCCGCGCATCGCCGATCTCGTCAAGCTCAACACGAACGAGAATCCGTACGGCCCCTCGCCGAAGGCGATCGCGGCCATGCAGGCGGCGGTGTCGGACAGCCTGAAGCTCTATCCGGATCCCTCGGCGCTCGGCCTCAGGCAGGCGATCGCCAAAGCTTACGGCGTGGAGCCGGAGGAAGTATTCGTCGGCAACGGATCCGACGAGGTGCTGGCGCACGCCTTCGTGGCGCTGCTGAAGCACGAGAGGCCGTTGCTCTATCCTGATATCACCTACAGCTTCTACCCGACCTATTGCGGCCTGTTCGGCATCGAGGCGGTCGAAGTGCCGTTAAGAGACGACTACACGATCGACATTGCCGATTACCGCCGGCCCTGCGGCGCGATCATCCTGCCGAACCCGAACGCCCCGACGGGCATCGGCCTGCCGCTGTCGACGATCGAGACACTGGTTTCGGAGCATCCCGACCAGCCGGTCGTCGTCGACGAGGCCTATATCGACTTCGGCGGCGAGAGTGCTGTGCCGCTGACGCGCCGGTACGACAACCTGCTCGTCGTCCACACGCTGTCGAAGTCGCGCTCGCTCGCCGGCCTCCGGGTCGGCTATGCGATCGGCCAGCGGCCGCTGATCGAGGCGCTGGAGCGGGTGAAGGACAGCTTCAATTCCTACCCCCTCGACCGGGTGGCGCAGGCGGGGGCGACCGCTGCGATCGAGGATGTCGCCTGGTTCGACGAGACCCGGGGCAAGGTGATCGAGACGCGCGAGCGCGTCGCCGGCGCCCTGCGCCAGCGCGGCTTCGAGGTGCTGCCGTCGCAGGCGAACTTCGTCTTCGCCCGCCATCCCGGCCATAGCGGGGCGGACATCGCCCGGGGCCTGCGGGAGCGGGCGGTGCTGGTGCGGCATTTCGCCAAGCCGCGCATCTCGGACTTCCTGCGGATCACGATCGGCACGCCGGAGGAATGCGACCGGCTGGTGGCTGCCCTCGACGAACTCGTCTAGGTTCCGACGGGGGCCGAGGCGCCGACGGGCCCCCGGATGTTGCGCTTGGCGCCCGCGGCAGGATATGGCTTGCCTGGACAAATAGAGGGGACGACATGAGCGACATCCTGCCCTACCTGCCGCAGCTTGTTGTCGGATGGACGGCCTATCTGATCGCGACCGCTTCGCCGGGGCCGGCCATCCTCGCCATCATCGGCACTTCGATCAGCCAGGGGCGCAAGGCGGGGCTGGCGCTGGCATTCGGCGTGCTGACCGGATCCTATGTCTGGGCCATGCTGACGGCTTCGGGCCTGTCCGCCCTGATCCGCGCCTATGGCCAGGCGATCATCGTGCTCAAGATCGCGGGCGGACTGTATCTCCTCTGGCTCGCCTGGAATGCGCTGCGCTCGGCAATGCGCAGCGGCGAGGCCTATGGCGCGCGGCAGGCATTGCCGGTGCTCTCGCCGCGCCGGCAATATCTGAAGGGGCTCGGCATCCACCTCACCAACCCGAAGGCGATCTTTTCCTGGATCATGCTGACGTCGCTCGGCATGCCGGCGGGTGCCCCGCCCTGGACGATGGCCGCCTTCATCGCCGGCTGCATGGCGCTGGGGCTGATGACCTTCATCGGGTTTGCGCTGCTGTTCTCGCTGGGGCCGGTCCACCGCGCCTACCTGCGCTCGCGCCGCCTCATCGAGGGCGCGATGGCTGCCTTCTTCGCGCTTGCCGGCTTCAAGCTGCTGACGGCGCGGATCTGAGCTATTCCGCGGCCGCCTGGCCCTGGCCGAAACGCTGCTCGATATAGTCGGCGACCAGCGCCTCGAATTCGCCGGCGATGTTGGTGCCGCGCAGCGTCATCGCTTTCTTGCCGTCGATATAGACCGGGGCGGTCGGCAACTCGCCGGTGCCGGGAAGCGAAATGCCGATGTCGGCATGCTTGCTCTCGCCGGGGCCGTTGACGATGCAGCCCATGACGGCGACCTTGAGCGCTTCCACGCCCGGATATTTCTCGCGCCACACCGGCATGTTCTTGCGGATGTCGTCCTGGATCTTCTGGGCGAGTTCCTGGAACACGGTAGAGGTGGTGCGGCCGCAGCCGGGACATGCCGCGACGACCGGCAGGAACTGGCGGAAGCCCATGACCTGGAGCAGTTCCTGGGCCACCTGCACCTCGCGGGTGCGGTCGCCGCCCGGCTCGGGGGTGAGCGAGATGCGGATCGTGTCGCCGATGCCCTGCTGCATCAGGATGCCGAGCGAGGCGGAGGAGGCGACGATGCCCTTGGTGCCCATGCCGGCTTCGGTCAGGCCGAGGTGCAGCGCATGGTCGGAGCGGGCAGACAGCATGGCATAGACGGCGATCAGGTCCTGGACGTTGCTGACCTTGGCCGACAGGATGATGCGGTTGCGCGGCAGGCCGATCTCCTCGGCAAGTTCGGCCGACAGCAGCGCGGAGGCGCAGATCGCCTCGCGCATGACCTCCTGGGCGGTAAGCGGAAACCCCTTTTCCTGGTTTTCGTTCATCAGCCGGGTCAGGAGTTCCTGGTCGAGAGAGCCCCAGTTGACGCCGATGCGCACCGGCTTGTCGTAGCGGATCGCCGTCTCGACGATGGCGCCGAACTGCCTGTCCTTCTTGTCCTTGAAGCCGACATTGCCGGGATTGATGCGATATTTCGCCAGCGCCTCGGCGCAGGCCGGATGATCGGCCAGCAGCTTGTGGCCGATATAGTGGAAGTCGCCGACCAGCGGCACGTCCATGCCGAGCCGCAGCAGGCGTTCGCGGATCTTCGGCACGGCGGCAGCACTTTCGTCGCGGTCGACGGTGATGCGCACGAGTTCGGAGCCGGCGCGAGAGAGGGCTGCGACCTGCGCCACGGTCGCATCGACGTCGGCCGTGTCCGTGTTCGTCATCGATTGCACGACCACCGGCGCGCCGCCGCCAACCATGACGCCGCCGACATCGACGCCGACGGACTGGCGGCGCGGCTTGGGGTCGAAATCGAAGGAGAAGGACATGATAAGCCTCGTGTGGCCTCGCTGTGGTTCCATCCTGGCCGTCGATCATGACAGCCCGTTGCCGGAACGTTCGTCCCTCAGGTGGAACAGGAAATGTGGCTTGTCAACTGCCGGGGCCGTCTAGCGTGCGCGCGCCGCCGTCGATACGAGCCGCACGCGTTATTGTGTTAAAGGTGTTGAAACCCGCTGCGACGGTATCACATCCCATCAGCAGGCGAAAAGCCGGCGTCGGCCAGCTGGAGCCGTCGCGATGACCCTCGAGGAGACAACGATGAAGCTGAACGTCAACGGCAGCGAGCACGAGATCGATGTCGAAACGGAGATGCCGCTTCTGTGGGCGCTGCGCGACGAACTGGACATTCGCGGTCCGAAATTCGGCTGCGGCATCGCCCAGTGCGGCGCCTGCACCGTCTTCATCGACGGCGAGCCGGTGCGCTCCTGCTCGGTCACCGTCGGCGAGGTGTCCGGCGCGGTCACGACCATCGAGGGGTTGGCAGCGGACGGCCGCCTGCATCCGGTCCAACAGGCCTGGATCGACGAACAGGTCGCCCAGTGCGGCTATTGCCAGGCCGGCCAGGTCATGACGGCGATCGCGTTGCTCGAGGCCATTCCCGATCCGACCGACGCGGACATCGACAACGCCATGTCCGGCAATCTCTGTCGATGCGGGACCTATCCGCGCATCCGCGCCGCGATCAAGCGCGCAGCCAGCGCAACGGCGGGGGCATGACGATGGCCACGCTCGGAAAGATCGCGCGCCGTACCTTCCTGATCGGCACGGGGCTGGTCGCCGGGGGCCTGGCGGTCGGCTACTACTATTATCGCAAGCCCTATCCCAACCCGCTCGAGGACGAACTCGCCGAGGGTGAGGCCACGTTCAACCCCTACGTCAAGATCGCGCCGGACAACACGATCACGCTGATCGCGCCGCGGGCGGAGATGGGGCAGGGCGTCTCCACCACGCTTGCCGCACTTGTCGCTGAAGAGCTGGACGTCCGGCTCGACCAGGTGATTGTCGAGCACGGCCCGGCCGGCCACGCCTACGCCAACACGACGATGCTGGAGGAAGGCGTGCCCTTTCCGCACTTCGACGAATCGACCGTCGCGGAACTGATGCGGTCCGGCATGGCGGTGGCCGGCAAGTTTCTCGGCCTTCAGGGTACGGGCGGGTCGACGTCGATCGTCGACGGCTTCTACAAGATGCGCCAGGCCGGTGCCGCTGCGCGCGAGGTGCTGAAACTCGCCGCGGCGAAGCGGCTGGGCGCGGAGCCCGGTTCGCTCTGGACATCGGACGGCATCGTCACCGACCCGGCCTCGGGCACGACCTTCACCTATGGAGAACTGGCGCAGGAGGCCGCCGCCCTGGCGCCGCCGGCCGAGATCCGTCTGCGCGAGAAGTCGGAGTGGAAGATCCTCGGCAAGCCGCAGGCGCGCATCGACATGCGAGCCAAGGTGACCGGCGCGCCGATCTTCGGCATCGACGTGCGCCTGCCCGACATGCTGTTCGCAACGCTGCGGATGAACCCCTATCGCGGCGGCCCGATCGCAAGCCTCGACGATGCCGACGCCATGAAGATGCGCGGCGTCCTCAAGGTCGTGAAGGTCGAGACCGGCATTGCCAACGGCTATGCCGTCATCGCGGACAATACCTGGCGGGCGTTCCAGGCGGCCGATGCGGTCAAGGCGGAGTGGGGCAAGGGCACCTATCCGCCAGACAGCGCCGGCATCCGCCAGGCGCTGGAGGCGGCGCTCAAGGAGGGCGATGCCAGCTACGGCCGGGACGACGGCAATGTCGAGACCGCCTTTGCCGATGCGCCGCGCGAACGCATCGTCGAGGCGGACTACGGCGTGCCCTATCTGGCGCATGCGACGATGGAGCCGATGAACGCCACGGCACGGCTCAAGGACGGCCGGCTCGATATCTGGGCGCCGAACCAGATGCCGACGATGGTGCGCCAGCTCGCTGCCGCCGCCGTCGGCATCGAGACCGCAGACTGCTTCGTTCATACCACCTATCTCGGCGGCGGGTTCGGCCGCCGCGGCGACGTCGACTACGCCATCTATGCCGCGATCGTCGCCAGCAAGACCGAAGGGCGGCCGGTACAGGTGACCTGGACGCGCGAGGAGGACATGCAGCAGGACATGTATCGCCCTGCAGCGCTCGGCCGGTTCCGCGCGCGGCTCGGTAACGACGGATTGCCTGTTGCCGTCGACATGCGTATTGCCGCACCCTCGATCATCGGCAGCATCCTGCCACGCTACTTTCCCAGCATCTCTCCGATCGGCCCCGACAAGTCGATCACCGATGGCTCGGCGAACCAGCCCTATACGATCGCCAACTATCGCGTGGGCGGTATCAAGGCACCGGTCTCGATACCGGTCGGCTTCTGGCGCTCCGTCGGCAATTCCTTCAACGGGTTCTTCCACGAGGGCTTCATGGACGAGATCGCCGTTGCCGGCGGTCTCGATCCGCTGGAACTGCGGCGAAAGCTGATGGCGGCCTATCCCACGGCCGTCAACGTGGTCGACAAGGTCGGCGCCATGTCGCGCTGGGGCGAGAAGCTGCCGCCGGGGACTGCGAAGGGCTTCGCGTTCACGCTGTCCTTTGGCACCTGGGTCGCGCAGGTCGTGCAGGTTGCCGATGTCGGCGGCCGGATCCGCATCGAGAAGGTGTGGTGCGCGGCCGATCCCGGCCAGGTGATGGATCCGGCGATCTTCGAGGCGCAGATGATGTCCGGCATCGTCTATGGCCTGTCATCGGCGATCGGGGAGGAAATCACCTTTGCTGACGGCGCGGCGGAGCAGTCCAATTTCCACGACTACACGCCGATGCGGATACACCAGTGCCCGCAGATCGAGGTCGGGATCCTGGAAACCGCGCATCGCATGGGCGGCGCCGGCGAACCGGGCACGCCGCCTTCCATCCCCGCGCTCGCCAATGCGGTCCATGCGCTCACCGGAAAGCGCATCCGTTCGATGCCGCTGTCGAAGGAAGTGGAATTCCTATGATCGACCTGCTCAAGGCGCTCACAGGGTTTGCCGGCTGCGCTGTCGCCGCGCTTCTTTCCGCAACCGCGGCAGGCGCGCAGGATCCGGGGCTCGACGCATGGCGGGGCATATACGCGGTCTTTTCACATCCGCGCTGCGCCAACTGCCATGTGGAGGACGACCGGCCGCGATGGTCGGGCGCGCACTACGGCAGGACGCGCGTCCACGACATGAACGTCCAACGCGGCGCGGACGGCCTCGGCAATCCGGGCATGCGCTGCACGACCTGCCACCAGGAGCAGAACGCGGCGCAGCGTCACGGCCCGCCCGGCGCCCCCGCCTGGCATCTGGCGCCGGCCGAGATGGTGTGGTGGCAGAAGTCGTCGAAGGAGATCTGCGAGCAGGTGAAGGACCCGGCCCGCAACGGCAACAGGACGCTCGACGAGATCGCCCTGCATGTTCGCGACGACGACCTCGTCAGTTGGGGCTGGCAGCCGGGAACGGGGCGGGAGCCCGCCCCCGGTTCGGCCGAGGAAACCTACCAGTTGCTGCGGCAATGGTCGGCGGCCGGGGCGCCCTGCCCGGCCGATTGAGCATTCGGCAATCTGCTCAGTGGCGCTCGTGCACGTCCGCATGCACGGCGTGCTTCGACAGCAGCAGCACGACCAGGAGCAGGACCGGGAGAACGGAAAAGACCCAGCCAAAGCTCGTATGCTCGGCGATGAAGCCGATGGAGGAGGGGGCGAACAGCGAGCCGGAATATCCCATCACGGTCGTCACCGAGAGCGCCACGCCCTGGGCGAAGCCCGGCAGGTTGCCGGCCGCGGAAAAGGCGATCGGAACCATGTTGGAGATGCCGATGCCGCAGATGGCGAAGCCCGTCATCGCTATGTAGGCGTTCGGAGCGAAGCCCGCGATCACCATGCCGATGATGGCCAGCACGGTGGAGACGCGCAGCGTCCTGACCGCGCCGAAGCGGTCGCGCACGTGGTCGCCGGCAAAGCGCATGATGGCCATGGTGGCGGAGAAGGCGCCGAAAGCGAAGCCGGACAGCGCCAGCGACGCGCCGAGCTCGTCGCGCATGTAGAGGGCACCCCAATCGAGGATGGAGCCTTCGGGGATCATCGTGAACAGCGCCATGATGCCGATCAGCCATGGCAGCGGTGACATCGGCAGGCGAACCTTCTGGCGCGTTTCGGCCGGATGCGGCCGGTCGTGCAGGATCGAGGTCCAGACGGCCGCGAGCCCGGCAAGCGCCAGCACCGTCAGCAGGCCCGCATGTTCCAGAACGCCGATGGTCTCGATCAGGTAGCCGCCCGTCGTGGCGCCAATGAACGCGCCGAGGCTCCAGAAGGCATGGCAGGACGACATGATCGCCCGCCGCATCGACTTTTCGACCTCGACGGCATTGGCGTTCATCGCGATGTCCATCGCCCCGGTCAGCCCGCCGAAGAGGAAGATGGCGATCGCGCCGGTCCAGATGCTTGGGGCGAGCGACAGCAGCAGCATCGTCGGGATGAAGGCGATCGTGGCGCCACGCACGGCCCGCGATGTGCCGACATGGGCGATGAGGATGCCTGCAAGCGGCATCAGGATGAGCGAGCCAATGCCGAAGCAGACGATCATCAGGCCGAGCTGGGATTCGCTCAAGGACAGGCGGCTTGCGAATTCGGGGATCTTGGGCGCCCAGGCGCCCATGAACGTGCCGTTCAGGAGAAACAGGCCGGAGACGGCGACCCGCGAAGCCGGGTAGTAGGACGATCGCACGGCTGCTGTCGCTGTGTTTTCTGGTATGGTCATTTCCTGTTCCAGTTTGCTGGCGACGCCGTTGCGAGGGCGCCCGTGTTTCGTTCATGTTTCGATGATGCGCCCCTGGTGTTACGCCGGGTCGCCGTTTTTCGATCGCCGGCCCGGCCGTTGGTTCGGGCGCGGCTCCACCGGATCGGCCCGGGTCGCCCGCAAACCGGCCGCCCTGCATTCGGCCACTTCCTGCTCGTCCGCATCGGCTTCGAAGATGGCCCGGTCGAGCCGCCCGATCGGTATCACCGCGTAGGGAGCTGCCATGGCGAGCTTGTCGTTGGTCACGGCCGTCAGCACCGTGCGGCTGCGCTGTGCCATGAAGCGCTTGAACTCGGCATCCTCGAAGCCGAAGGCGGTGACGCCCACGTCCGGATGAAGCCCGCAAATGCCGAGGATGCAAAGGTCGGGGCGCAGCACCTCGGCGTCGCGCAGCGCTTTCGCGCCGATCGCCGCGCCGGTCTTCCGGTCGATCGGACCGCCGATCTGGATGACTTCGATGCCGCGCCTGTCGATCAGCGCTGCTGCGATAGCCGGTGTGTTGGTCGCCACCGTCAGGCCCTTGTCCTCCGGCAGGGCGCGGGCAATCGCGAGGTTGGTGCTGCCGGCGTCGAGGAAGACGAAGGAGCCCGGCTCGACGAGGGCGGCTGCGGCGCGGGCAAGGGCTTCCTTGCGGTCGCCATCGCTCCCGACGCGCTCGCTGAAGCTGGTGGACGGGCTCGGTGGCAGTGCGCCGCCATAGACGCGCCGGCACAGCCCGGCCGCGGCCATTTCGCGCAGGTCCCGCCGGATCGTATCCTCCGAGACGCCGAGTTCCTGCGCGAGGTCGGCCGCGATCACCCGGCCATGCGCGGCGAGGCGCGCCTCGATGAGCGTCTGGCGTTCGCCAAGGAGGAGTTCGCTGAGCGACATGCGGCTTTCCAATCGTGCAATAATGCGCCTAAATACGCATAATCATGCACGATTGGCAAGTGCCATCCCGATGGCGGCAGCGCGCAAACAAAAACCCCGCCGTTGCCGGCGGGGCTGTCTCGCTGATCCGTTGTGCGGCCGTGCCGCGGTGCTTAGCTGTTGCGGTTGCCCATGAAGCGCAGCAGGAACAGGAACAGGTTGATGAAGTCGAGGTACAGGGTCAGGGCGCCCATGATCGCCTTGCGACCGGCAACCGCCGCTTCGTCGGCTTCGAAGTACATCTCCTTGATCTTCTGCGTATCCCAGGCGGTCAGGCCGGCGAAGACCAGAACGCCGATGGCGGAGATCGCGAAATCAAGTGCCGTCGACTGCAGGAACAGGTTGACGAGCGAGGCGATGATGAGGCCGAACAGGCCCATGACCATGAACGAGCCCATGGCGGACAGGTCCCGCTTCGTCGTGTAGCCGTAGAGCGACAGGGCGCCAAAGGCCGCGGCCGAAACAAAGAAGGTCTGCGCGATGCTGGCGCCCGTATAGATCAGGAAGATCGACGACAGCGACAGACCCATCAGGCCGGCATAGACCCAGAATGTCGCCTGTGCGGCCGCAACGCTCATGGTGTGGATCCTAAAGCTCAGGAAGAACACCAGCGCCAGCGGCGCAAGGATCACCACCCACTTGAGGGGGCTGACATAGATCGCCTGGCCGAACGCGGTCAGTTGACCGCCGGAGAAGGCGGCCTGAGAAGCGAAGAACGCGACCACGCCGGTGATTGCAAGGCCCAGTGCCATCAGGTTGTAGACCTTCAGCATATAGGCGCGGAGGCCTTCGTCGACGACGGCGCCGGCCTGCGTGCCGGTGTTCGTCACTCGCGTCTGGTAGTTGCGGAAATCTGACATTTTATCCTCTCGAAAGCCCCGTTGATTGTTACGGTGTCGGGTGTCGCATCCGGTCCTGTTGCGGACAGGGCGATGTTTCGGCCGATCGAGGCTTTCCAGCCGATGTCGTGCCGAACACCCAGGCGCCGCTGCGGGGCCCCAGCATGCCTGCCCTCAATATGATCACTAAGCTGCTGTTGTACAAGTACCAATACCGGGCGCGCGATCAGTTTCGCGCGAGCGGCGCAGTGGCGAACGGGCGTTTTTCCTTCGCTCAAAGCTCTCGCAGGACGGTCGCCGCCTTCTGGCCGAGGACGCGCCAGGTGCCGGCCAGGCCGATGCCGACCGTCATCGCCAAGGCGATCAACACCGTCATGAGGGCGACGTCGGGCAGGAAGCTCGACGGCAGCGTCATGATGCGGCTGACGACGAACCAGGCGGCGACGCCGCCGGAGAAAAGCGCAAAGACGGCCGTCGCCAGGCCGAGCATGACGTACTCGTAGCTGAAGGCGCGGATCAGCGTCGTGCGCGTTGCGCCGAGCGTCTTCAGCACCACGGCGTCATGGGTTCGTGCCCTGTTGCCGGCCGCAAGCGCGCCGGCCAGAACCAGAACCGATGCGATCAGCGCCACGGCGGCAGCTGCTCGCACGGCGGTGGCCAACTGGCCCATCAACTCGTTGACAATGTCGAGCGCGTCCTTCACCCGCACGCTCGTAATGGTCGGATAGGCATTGGTGACGGCGCGCAGGGTCGCCGCCTCCTGCTCGGCCGTGGCGTCGGGGTCGATCATGGTGGCGAGCCAGGCATGCGGCGCGCCGGCGAAGGTGTTGGGCGAGAAGACCATGACGAAATTGATCGACAGCGATTCCCACTCGACGTTGCGGAAATTGGCGATGCGGGCGGTCATGTTGCGGCCGAGCACGTTGACGGTGACAGTGTCGCCGACCTTCAGGCCGAGTTCGCCGGCTTCTTCGGCGGAGAAGGACACCAGCGGCTCGCCGGCATAGTCGGCCGGCCACCACTGGCCCGCGGCCAGCGTCGAGTTCTCCGGCAGGTTCTTGGCATAGGTGATGCCGCGATCGCCCTGCAGCACCCAGCGGCCCGAGGCCGGCACGTCGCGGCGCGCCACGTCCTCGCCGTTGAAGGCGGTGATACGGCCGCGCAGCATCGGCACCTCGATGATCTTGCCGTCCGGCATGGTGTCGGTCAAAACCTTGCGGAAGCCGTCGAGGTCGTTGCCCTGGATGTCGATGAAGAAGAAGTTGGGCGCGCGTTCCGGTAGGCTGCTTGTCAGTTCGCGGCGCAGGTTGCCGTCGATCAGGGTGAGGGTGACGAGCAGCGCAAGGCCGAGCCCAAGCGACAGCACGACGGAGGGCGTCAGCGCGCCCGGGCGGTGGATGTTGCCGATCGCGAGCCGCAGCGCAGGCGAATTGACCCTGGGTGCGCGGCGGGCGAGTGCGGTCACAAGCGAGGCGACCAGCCTCAGGACGACGAAGGCAAACGCGATCGAGCCGAGGAAGACGACGGCGATGTAGCGGTCGTAGGCCGTCCAGACGGCAAGCCCGCCGAGGGCCGCCAGAAAAAGGCCGGCCCCTGCGATGTAGGGCCAGGCGGGCAGGCGGCTGCGCTCGAAGCCCTGCTCGCGGAAGAGCGCCGTCGCCGGCACCTCCCGGGCATGGCCGAGCGGCATGATGGCAAAGGCGAGTGCTGTGATGACGCCGAAGGCAGCGGCGAGCGCCAGCGCGCCGGGATAGATCGCAAGCCCAGCGGGAACCGGTAGGACGCCTTCCAGGAAGCGCACGGCGACGATCGGTATCAGCATGCCGAGGACGAGGCCGATCAGGATGCCGATGACGGCGATCAGGACGATCTGGATCAGGTAGATCGCCGAGATCAGCCGCGCCGGCGCGCCGAGGCACTTGAAGGTGGCGATCACGCCGCGCTTGGTGTCGAGATAGGCGCGCACGGCATTGGCGACGCCGACGCCGCCGACGATCAGGGCGGTCAGGCCGACGAGCGTCAGGAACTGCGAGAAGCGGGTGATGTTGCTGGTCAGCGACGGGGTGGCGTTGTTGCTGGTGCGGATCGACCAGCCGGCGGAGGGAAACTGCCGTTCCGCCTGCCTGCGGACCTCGGCGATGGCCCGGGAGGTCGGCGCGTCGAGGCGGACCTTGTACTGGTGTTCCACCAGGCTGCCGGTCTGCACGAGGCCCGTGGCCGCCAACGCGTCGTTGGAGATCAGCAGGCGCGGCGCGAGCCCGAAGCCGTCGGAAAGCGCATCGGGCTCCCGGTCGATCGTTGCGGTGATGCGAACCCTGGCGGTGCCGAGCAAGAGCTCGTCGCCGACGCGTACGCCCAGCCGTTCGAGCAGGAGGGGTGCTGCGAGCGCGCCGAAGGTGCCGCCGTCGTCTGCCGTCAGCCGGGCCAGAGGCTCGGCGGGCGTGGTCTCGACCGTGCCGTAGAGCGGATAGTCGTCGTCGACGGCCTTCAGCTCGACCAGTGTCTGGTCGGAGCCGTCCGGCAGACGCGCCATGGAGCGCAGGCCGGCGGAGACGGAGACGTCGCCGAGCGTGTCGAAATAGCCGCGCTCCGCATCGGTCGCCACCCGGTTGCGTAATTGAAAGCGGATGTCGCCGGCCAGCAGCGTCTGCCCCTGCGCCTCGATGGATTGGCTGATGGCGCCGGAGACCGAATTGACGCCGGCGATCGCAGCCGTGCCGAGCGCGATGCAGGCGAGGAAGATGTAGAAGCCGCGCAAGCCGCCGCGCATCTCGCGAAGCGCGAGACGGAAGGCCAGCGACAGCCAGCCGGCAGAGCGCGCCGGCGCGTTCATGCCGAAACCTTCCGGCCGCTCGTCACGGGGGTGGCCTCGGCGCCGACCACCTCGCCGGAGCGCATGCGCACCTGGTGCTGGCAGCGGGCGGCGAGTGCCGGATCGTGGGTGACGAGCACGAGCGTCATGCCGCGTCGGGCCTGCTCGGCAAAGAGCAGGTCGGAGATCTGCCGCCCCGTGTCGCCGTCGAGATTTCCGGTCGGCTCGTCGGCGATCAGCAGGCGCGGCTGCGGCGCGAGCGCGCGGGCGATGGCGACGCGCTGCTGCTCGCCGCCCGAAAGCTGCCCGGGATAGTGCGACAGGCGCTCGCCGAGCCCCACGGCCTCCAGTTCGCGCCGGGCGATGGCGAAGGAGTCCTTGACGTTGGCGAGCTCCAGCGGAACGGCGACGTTTTCGAGCGCGGTCATATTGGGGATGAGATGGAAGGACTGGAAGACGATGCCGATGTTGCGGCCTCGAAAGTCGGCCACCTGGTCCTCGCTCATCGTGTGCAGCGCCGCGCCGCCGATATGGATCTCGCCGCGGTCCAGCCGCTCGAGGCCCGCCAGGACCATGAGAAGGGTGGACTTGCCGGATCCGGAGGGGCCGACGATGCCGACCGACTGCCCGGCGGCGATCTGCAGGTCGATCCCCTTCAGCACATGGACCGATGCCGCGTCCCGGCCGAGCGTGAGGTCCGCCTTTTTAAGATCGATGATGGTTTCGCCCACGAAAATCTATCCTATATCTTGGTGCAATGCGGGAATGCGGGATCGGCAGGGGCAGGTCCCCCGTAACCGCCGAGCCGCAGCCCGCTCGGTTCCGGAAAGTTCGGGAGCTGCCGCAGCAACTTAGGATCAGCGAAATGCCGTTTAAAGCCGCTCACGGAATTTTCATCGCCATGGTCCTCATGGTGCTGTCAGTCGCGCGTCCGGCCGCAGCCGAGCCCGTCGCTCTTGTCGGCTTCGGCGACAGCCTGATGGCAGGATACCAGCTTCCGGCGGAAGATGCCTTCCCGGTGCAGCTGGAAAAGGCGCTGCGGGAAAAGGGCGCGGAGGTGGCGATCACCAATGCGGGCGTCTCCGGCGACACGACCTCGGGTGGGCTGGCGCGCCTCGACTGGTCGGTTCCCGACGGCACCAAGGGCGTGATCCTCGAACTCGGCGCCAACGATGCGCTGCGCGGCATTCCCCCGGAACAGACGGAACAAAATCTCGACAAGATGGTTTCCGGCCTGAAAAGCCGCGGGATAGCCGTGTTGCTCGTCGGAATGCTCGCACCGCCCAACATGGGCGGCGACTATGGCGAGCGCTTCAACGGCATGTACGAAAGGCTCGCCGAGAAGCATCAGGTTCCGCTCTACCCGTTCTTCCTGGACGGGGTGGTGACGCATGCCGACCTGCAGATCGAAGACGGAATGCATCCCAACAGCAAGGGCGTTGCCGTCATGGTCGAGAGAATGTTGCCGGTAGTTGAGCAGTTCCTGAAAAGCCTGGGGGAAAGGGACTGACTGTTTTCGCGGGTGCGAAATTAGGGTTGCGCATACGAGTAATGCGTGATTCCCTGAGCAAACGATCACAGATTCGGGGAGCTCGCCATGCCGAGACTTTTTGTTGCCCTCGAAGTGCCGCGTAATGCCGCCATGAGCCTCTCGCTGCTCCGCGGCGGTCTGCCCGGAGCACGCTGGATCGACGTCGAGAACTTCCACATCACATTGCGGTTCATCGGCGACATCGATGGTCGCACCGCCGATGAGGTCGTCGACCGGCTCGATCGAATCGAGAGGCCCGAATTCCAGCTGTCGTTGTCGGGCGTGGGCTCCTTCGGTTCCAAGAAGCCGCATTCCATCTTCGCAAGCGTCTCGCAAGCGCCTGAAATGTATGCGCTCCAGGCGGAGATCGAGCGCATCTGCCAGCGGCTCGGACTTCCGGCCGATCCGCGCAAGTTCACCCCGCATGTGACGCTGGCGCGGCTCAGGAACGCCCGGCTGGACGACGTGGTGTCCTATCTCTCCGGGCGCGGAAACTTCTATTCCTCCCCGTTCGTGGTCAACCGCTTCGTGCTGATGTCGTCCAAGGAATCGGTCGGCGGCGGGCCCTACGTGACGGAAGAGGTGTTCCCGTTATACGAGGGCGGCTCCTCCTTCGGGCTTCCGGCGATGGAAGCGCATCCCCGGTAGAGCATGCGATAGACGGCATCGAATTCGGCCCTTCCGCCAAAATAGGGATCGGGCACGTCTTGTGCGGTTGCGAAGGCATGCTCGGAGAAAAGCGCGATCCGGGCCGTGGCGCCTGAGGGCGCGCTCTCCCTCAGGCTGAGCAGGTTGTCGTGATCCAGCGCCAGGATCAGGTCGAAGCGATCGAAGTCCGCCGGGGCGACCTTGCGCGCCCTCAATCCCGAAATGTCGATATCGTGATCGGCGGCGACGGCGATGGCGCGGCTGTCCGGCGGATCGCCGATGTGCCATGCGCCGGTTCCCGCCGAATCGATCAGGAACTCGTCGGCGCGACCCGCCTTTTCGGCGAGATGGCGAAGGATTCCTTCGGCCAGCGGCGAGCGGCAGATGTTGCCAAGGCAGACGAACAGGATCGAGATCTGGGGCAAGACGGGCTCCGCAAAGGTGAAGGGTCAGAAATTATCTGCTAAGAGGGGGGCCTGCAACGGAGGACACTGTCGATGAAGCAGGACAAGCTCAGCACCGAGGTGATCACCTCCAGTCTCGCCATGCTCGAGGGCTGGAAGCTTGAGGATGACGGAGTCGCGATTGCGAAATCGTTCAGGTTCAAGACGTTTGCTTCTGCGTTCGCGTTCATGACGGAGGCTGCGCAGGCGGCGGAGCGGCTGAACCACCACCCGGAATGGTTCAACGTCTACGACAAGGTCGATGTCCGCCTCACCACCCATTCGGCCGGTGGCGTCACCGCGCTCGATTTCCGCCTGGCGGAGGCGATGGAGAAGGCAGCACGGGCGCGCTGAGCGCTTGCCGCCGGGGTCGGGGCTTCCCATATCAGGGACCGCGCCGGGTGAAGGCCGGATGAAGGACTGCGCAAGGAGTGTCGGAATGGACGATGTGAAGATCGGAGAGATCCTGCTGCCGGGCGACGAAGAGGAGCAGGAGAGCCAGCGCCAGCGGGTCCGCAAGCGCTTCTGGCCCGTGCTCAAGCGCGCCTTCCGGCAGGTTCCGTTCAGCCGGGATCTCGTTGCCGCCTATTTCTGCGCGCTCGACCGGCGCACCCCGACGCGCGTGCGCGGCATCCTGCTCGCAGCGCTTGCCTATTTCGTCCTGCCGCTCGACGGCATCCCGGACATTTTGGCGGTGGTCGGCTTTTCCGACGACATCGCCGTGCTGACTGCGGCCTTCGCAGCCATTCGTGGCCATATCCGCGAGGATCACTACGTCGAGGCGGACCGCGCCTTGATGGACGGGCTGGAGGAAGCCGGCTGAAGCTGGAACAGACCACAGGTTCCTGCGGCGACAACCCACGGCAAGGCCTTGGGGCGGCAGGCTCGTGCCAAGATGGTGCATTGTCAAACTCTTGCCTGAATCTTTGCCGACATCTTCTCCCTGATGGGATGGGCTTCTTCATCGGCACCACGGCGATCCGGCCTCGAAGTCCGGCGGCAATTTGCATTGCCGCCCGTTTCATAGTAACCGCCGCATCGACGAGATGAGGGTTTGTTGACGATTTGGTAACCAGAATTAAGTCAAATTAAATCAAATCGTGATCATTCGAGCCGTTACGCCCGCGCTCGGGCGACGACAGCAAGACAACCGGCAGGGAATCATGTTTGTAAGAAAATTCGCAACCGCACTCACCTTCGCTGTGGCAACGGCCGGCGTTGCACTGGCGCAGTCTCCGACGCGCATTCAGCAGTTCAACGCATGGGGTGCCTACTCCTACCAGGCCAATAACAGCAAGGTCTGCTACGTTCTCTCGGTGCCGAAGGAAAAGGCACCGGCGGGCGTCGACCATGGCGACATCTTCTTCCTCGTGTCGCAGCGCCCCGGCCAGAACATCTCCTACGAGCCGCAGGCGATGATGGGCTATCCGCTGCAGGAGAACTCCAAGGTCAATGTCGTCATCGACGGCCGCACCTTCGTGATGTTCACCAAGGGCAATTCGGCATGGGTCGAGAATGCCGCCGAGGAACCGGCCCTGGTCGCAGCGATGAAGACGGGCAAGGACATGTCGGTCAAGGCGACGTCGCGTCGCGGCACGGGCACCAGCTATTCCTATTCGCTGTCGGGAATTTCCGCGGCGCTGAAGCAGATCGAGACCTGCAAGTAAGCAGCCAATCGTCTCTTTCGTGAAAGGCCGGTCCCGCGACCGGCCTTTTCGCTTTTCCGGGCGGGCGTGACTTCCGGGCCGAAGGATGCTAAAGGCGCGGGCAACAGCTGGAGACGCGCGCAGAACGATGCGCCGGGCGCTCCTTGGATTTCATGATCGAGACGCGGCAGATCTGTGGGGCGGGCAGCCCGGCAGCATGAACGCGCAACGGGATTGCACGAATGGCGACCTTGGATTTTCTCAACGGCACGGAGCCTGCAACCGCGCGGCCGATGCGCACGGCGCCGATGGCCGAAAAGCCGACGCTGATCGGCCTTTCGCGCGAGGACATGGGCAAGGCACTGGTCGAGAAGGGCGTCCCGGAGCGGCAGGCGAAGATGCGCGTCAGCCAACTCTGGCATTGGCTCTACGTGCGCGGCGTCTCCGATTTCGACCACATGCTCAACGTCTCCAAGGACATGCGGGAGATGCTGAAGACGCATTTCACCATCGCCCGTCCCGAGATCGTCGAGGAGCAGGTCTCCAACGACGGCACGCGCAAATGGCTGCTGCGCTTTCCCGCGCGCGGCGCCGGCCGGCCGGTCGAGGTGGAGACGGTCTATATCCCCGAGGAAGGGCGTGGCACGCTCTGCATTTCCAGCCAGGTCGGCTGCACGCTCACCTGTTCGTTCTGTCACACCGGCACGCAGAAGCTGGTGCGCAACCTGACGGCCGAGGAGATCCTGGCGCAGCTGCTGCTCGCCCGCGACCGACTGGGTGACTTCCCGGACCGCGAGACGCCGGCGGGCGCGATCGTGCCGAGCGACGGCCGCAAGGTCTCCAATGTCGTCATGATGGGCATGGGCGAGCCGCTCTACAATTTCGAGAACGTCAAGCAGGCGCTCCTGATTGCCACCGACGGCGACGGGCTGTCGCTGTCGAAGCGGCGCGTCACGCTGTCGACATCCGGCATCGTCCCGGAGATCTACCGCACCGGCGAGGAGATCGGCGTGATGCTGGCGATCTCGCTGCATGCGGTGCGCGACGAGCTGCGCGACATGCTGGTGCCGATCAACAAGAAGTATCCGTTGAAGGACCTGCTGGAGGCCTGCCGCGCCTATCCGAGCCTGTCGAACGCGCGCCGCATCACCTTCGAATACGTGATGCTCAAGGACGTCAACGACAGCCTCGAGGACGCCAAGCTTCTCACCCACCTCCTGAGGGGCATTCCGGCCAAGATCAACCTGATCCCGTTCAATCCCTGGCCGGGAACGAACTACCAGTGTTCGGACTGGGAGCAGATCGAGAAGTTCGCCGACTTCATCAACCAGGCCGGCTATGCCTCGCCGATCCGCACGCCGCGCGGCCGGGACATCCTCGCTGCCTGCGGCCAGCTGAAATCGGAATCGGAACGCATGCGCAAGGTCGACCGCATGGCCTATGAAGCGATGATGATCGCCGGCCACGGCGAGGACGACTGAGGGCCGCTGCAGCCGCCGTCCGCTTCGCTTTTGCCGTTCGATCGCGTCCCCATCAGAAAATGTGATTGATCGAGCAGGATCCGAGAATTGATCTGAAGCGCCGTATTGCCTAGAACCTGCCCGAATTTCATTCAGGGAGATCAATTCATGCGCACACTCTTGCTTGCTTTTGCGGCAACTCTGGCCATTTCGCTACCGGCTCGCGCCGATGACGTCACCGTCGCGGTGACCGCGATCGTCGAGCATCCGGCGCTCGATGCGACACGGGACGGGGTCAAGGAGGCCCTGGCCGCCGCGGGCTACAAGGAAGGCGAGAACCTGACGTTCCTCTACGAGTCCGCACAGGGCAACCCGGCGACGGCGGCGCAGATCGCGCGGCAATTCGCAGGCGAGGCGCCGAACGTGATCGTGCCGATCTCCACCCCTTCCGCACAGGCGGTGGTTTCCGCCACCCGTGACATTCCGGTGGTCTTCACCGCCGTGTCCGATCCGCTCGGAGCGCAGCTGGTGAGGGACATGGACAAGCCCGGCGGCAACGTCACCGGGTTGTCCGACATGTCGCCGGTCGCCGAGCACCTGGCGCTGATCAAGGAGATCCTGCCGGAGGCCAAGACCATCGGCTATCTCTACAATTCCGGCGAGGCCAACTCCGTCTCGCTGCTGGCCGTGCTGAAGGAAGAAGCAGAAAAGGCCGGCCTGAGCGTGGTGGAATCGGCTGCTACCAAGTCCGCGGAGGTCCAGGGCGCCGCGCGCGCGCTGGTGGGCCGTGCCGACGCCATCTACATTCCGACGGACAACACCATCATCTCCGCCCTCGAGGGTGCGGTGGCCGTCGCCGTGGAAAGCAAGCTGCCGTTGTTCACGGCCGACACGGATTCGGTCCAGCGCGGCGCGCTCGCCGCACTCGGCTTCAACTACCGCGACGTCGGCAAGCAGACGGGCGAAATCGTCGTGCGCATCCTGAAGGGTGAGAACCCGGGCGACATTCCGGTGAAGGTTGCCGCCGGCACCGACCTCGTCGTCAACAAGGCAGCGGCCGAAAAGATGGGCGTGACCCTGCCGGAAGGCCTGCTGGGCCGCGCGACGCGCGTGATCGAATAGCGCCTGCGCACATCGTCTAACCCCTGTTCGACCGCCGCCGCATCTTTCGGCGGCGGTTGTGCTATCAAGGACCCGGGCCGCAGCGAACGGCCGCGTCAGGAAAGAGAGAGAAACGAGCCGTGAGCGGGATTGCCTTCTGGGGAGCTGTGGAGCTCGGACTCGTCTATGCCTTCGTCGCCATCGGCGTTTACCTCGCCTTCCGCGTCCTGGATTTTCCGGACCTGACGGTGGACGGCTCGTTTCCCCTGGGTGCGGCGGTTGCGGCGGTTCTGATCATTGCGGGCGTCAACCCCTGGCTTGCCAGTGCCGTCGCGATGCTGGCGGGTGCTGCAGCGGGCCTGGTGACGGCGATGCTGAACGTGCGCTTCCGCATCCTCAACCTGCTCGCCTCGATCCTGACGATGATCGCGCTGTTCTCGGTCAACCTGCGGGTCATGGGCAAGCCGAATGTCGCCCTGATCAATGCGGACACGATGCTCAGCCCCTTCTTCGGGCTGGGCCTGCGCGATTTCTACGTTCGTCCGCTCTTCATCGGGGTTCTGGTGGTGGTCGCGCTGTTCCTGGTGTGGCGTTTCCTCGAAAGCGACGCGGGGCTGTCCATGCGCGCGACCGGCGCCAACGCCCGCATGGCGCGGGCGCAGGGTGTCGACACCGACCGGCAGATCTATCTCGGCATCGCGCTGTCCAATGCGCTGGTCGCTCTCGGCGGCGCGCTGTTCGCGCAGACCAACGGTTTCGCCGATGTGACGTCCGGCGTCGGCACCATCGTGGTCGGCCTTGCCGCTGTCATCATCGGCGAGACGCTGTTCGGCACGCGCGGCATCCTGGTTGCGCTGATCGGCTGCGTGCTCGGCTCGATCCTCTACCGCATCGCCATCCAGCTTGCGCTTTCGTCCGACGTGCTCGGCCTGCAGGCGTCCGACCTCAACCTGGTGACGGCCGTGCTGGTGACCGTGGCGCTCGTGCTGCCGCGCCTGCGCCGGGGAGGAGCCGCGTCATGATCGCGCTGTCCGACATCAAGGTGGTCTTCGGCCGTGGTACGCCTTTGGAAAAGCAGGCGCTGAACGGCATCAGCCTGACGATCGAGGAAGGCTCGTTCGTCACCGTCATTGGCTCGAACGGCGCCGGCAAATCGACGCTTCTGGGCGTGCTGGCCGGCGACGTGATCGCGACATCAGGACAGGTGCGGATCGGCACCGCCGACGTGACGCGGCAGGGGACGGCGGCGCGCGCCGGCCGGGTGGCGCGGGTGTTCCAGGATCCGCTCGCCGGCAGTTGCGGCGCGCTGTCGATCGAGGAGAACCTGGCGCTGGCGGCCCGTCGCGGTGAGCGGCGCGGCCTTGCCCCGGCGCTTGGTGCCCGCAGGCGCGAGCTGTTCCGCGCGCGCATCGCCGAGCTGAACCTCGGGCTAGAGAACCGGATGGGCGACCGCATGGACCTCTTGTCCGGCGGCCAACGCCAGGCGGTGTCGCTGGTGATGGCGACGCTGGCGGGCTCCGACGTGCTGCTGCTCGACGAACACACGGCGGCGCTCGATCCGGGCATGGCGGAATTCATCATGAGCCTGACGCAGAAGATCGTTTCGGAGCGCAGGCTTACGACGCTGATGGTCACCCATTCCATGCGCCAGGCACTGGACTATGGCCACCGCACGATCATGCTGCATGGCGGCGAGATCGTGCTCGACGTCACCGGCGACAGCCGCAAGACGCTGCAGGTGGAGGACCTGATCGCCATGTTCCGCAAGATGCGCGGCCAGACGCTGGACGACGACGCGCTTTTGATCGGTTGACGCGGTCGAGTCCCGCGACGGGCGTCAGCGCGTCTGCGTCATGAAGATCTTGACCGCGAAGATCGAGAAGACGCCGGCGAAGGTGTAGTCGAGGCCGCGCAGGAAGCGTTTGTTGCACTTCATCCAGGCGGACAGCCTGTCTGCGGCCAGCACCACGAGCGTGTTCACCGGCATGCCGATCATGATGAACAGCAGCCCGAAGACGATGAGCTTGCCGGTGACATCGGGATCGCCGGCGGAGACAAATTGCGGCAGGAAGGTCATGAAGAAGATGATGACCTTCGGGTTCAAAAGGTTGACCCAGAAGCCGGTGGAGATGTTGGCAAGCGCGGAGACCTTCGGCATGGCCAAGGCCTCCCCCGTCTTGTCGGAGAAGCTGGAGCCGACCCGGATCGCCTGGATCGCCAGCCACAGCAGGTAGCCCGCGCCGCCGGTCTTGAGGATCATGAACGCGGTCGGCGAGGCGGTGATCAGCGCCGAGATGCCGAAGGCGACAAGCAGCGTGTGCGCCACGATGCCCATCGAGGTGCCGAGCACGACGAACAGCGCAGGACCGCGGCCCTGCGATAGCGCGCGGCTGATCGACAACGTCATGTCCGGTCCGGGCGTTGCGGCAAGCAGGAGGCTCGCGGCGGCAAAGGCGATGAGCGTTGGCAGGGAGGGCAGGTATTCCATGTTGGTGGATCCGCGTTTTCGATATCTGCCGTTCGTTACTCCTGCGCGTGCGGCTTGGAAAGCCAAATTGTCGAGCGTGTGGGCCGGGACGCTTGTATCCGCGCGCTTTCTGACTAAAAGTGCCGCCGATAAATTGCGCGGCCCGGCCGCTATTCCTGACACCAGACGGACAGAAACCATGGCATCTCCCAAGCAAGTCAAGAAGGTCGTTCTCGCCTATTCCGGCGGCCTGGACACCTCGATCATCCTGAAGTGGCTCCAGACCGAACTCGGCGCCGAAGTCGTCACCTTCACCGCCGACCTCGGCCAGGGCGAGGAACTGGAGCCGGCGCGCAAGAAGGCGGAGATGCTCGGGATCAAGGAGATCTTCATCGAGGACGTGCGCGAGGAGTTCGTGCGCGACTTCGTCTTCCCGATGTTCCGCGCCAATGCCGTCTACGAGGGCGTCTACCTGCTCGGCACCTCGATCGCCCGGCCGCTGATCTCCAAGCATCTAGTCGAGATCGCCAGGAAGACGGGTGCGGACGCGATCGCCCACGGCGCCACCGGAAAGGGCAATGACCAGGTTCGTTTCGAGCTTTCGGCCTATGCGCTGAACCCCGACATCAAGATCATCGCGCCCTGGCGCGACTGGTCGTTCAAGAGCCGGACCGATCTGCTGGCATTCGCCGAGCAGCACCAGATTCCGGTCGCCAAGGACAAGAAGGGCGAGGCGCCGTTCTCGGTCGACGCCAACCTCCTGCACTCATCCTCGGAAGGCAAGGTACTGGAGGATCCGGCGGTCGAGGCGCCGGAATACGTGCACATGCGCACGATTTCGCCTGAGGCGGCGCCGGACAAGCCGACCGTCATCACCGTCGGCTTCGAGCGCGGCGACGCCGTCTCGATCAACGGCGTGCGCATGTCGCCCGCCACGCTGCTGTCGGCGCTCAACACCTATGGCCGCGACAACGGCATCGGCCGCCTCGACCTCGTCGAGAACCGCTTTGTCGGCATGAAGAGCCGCGGTGTCTACGAGACCCCCGGCGGCACGATCCTGCTGGCCGCGCACCGTGCGATCGAGAGCATCACGCTCGACCGGGGTGCGTCGCACCTCAAAGACGAACTGATGCCGCGCTATGCCGAGCTGATCTACTACGGCTTCTGGTTCTCGCCGGAGCGCGAGATGTTGCAGGCGGCGATCGACCTCAGCCAGAAGAATGTCGAGGGCGAAGTGACGCTGAAGCTCTACAAGGGCAACGTCATGGTCACCGGCCGCAAGAGCGACAAGTCGCTCTATTCCGACAAGCTCGTCACCTTCGAGGACGACCAGGGCGCCTATGACCAGAAGGACGCCGCCGGCTTCATCAAGCTGAACGCGCTGCGCCTGCGCACGCTCGCCGCGCGCGACCGCAAGGGCTGAGCCCAGCCAGCCACAGTGCTCATTCGAACAACCCGCCGGAATGATCCGGCGGGTTTTTCGTTCGCTACGCACCGGAGGCGGGCGATGCTGCGACCCCGCTTGACGGAGCCCAGGAGACAGGCTCAGATGGGTTCTTTCCCGCGGAGATTCCCATGACCGGTTCGATGCTGTTCGGCGCCTTTCTTGCCGCGCTGTTCTATGTCCTCATTCCCGGCCCGGCCTTCCTGGCGCTGCTCGGCATCGGCGCCGGCCAGGGACGGAAGGCGGGTGCGATGTTCATGGGCGGCCATCTGGCGGGCGACATCGTCTGGTCGACGCTGGCGCTCGTGGCAATCGTCGGGGCCAGGACGATCGGCACTCTGGTGTTTGACGTGCTCGGCCTTCTCTGCGGACTGTATCTCGCCTGGATCGGCTGGACTGCGCTCAGGGCCAAGCCGCGCGGGACGGACAAGCCGCTCGTGACGGTGGAACGGCCGCTGCGGCGCGGGCTGATCTTCGGCCTGACCAATCCGAAGGGCTATCCGGTGGCGCTCGCGACCTTCACGGCGCTGCTCGCCGGTTCCTCCAGCGCGCTGGACTTCTCGTCCCTGCCCATGCTGCTTGCCGTTTCGCTCCTGGGCTTTCTGGTCGCCGATATCGTCCTGATCGCGGTCATCGGCGCTTCGTTCGTGCGCAGGTTTTATCGCCGGCACGAGCTTGCGATCGTGCGGATGTCGGGCGTGCTGTTCATGGGCTTCGCCGTCCAGGCCGTCTGGCATGCGGCCCCCGGACTTGCAGGCTGGCGCAGAACATAGCGGACCTTCGGACCCGCTCCGGTATCAGCCCGCAGGGACGTTGGCGGGGAAGGTGATGGTGGCGCACAGGCCCCGTCCGCCGGGGTTGTCCTCCAGCGCCAGCGTTGCGCCGAAGAGGGCGGCGATATCCTGGACGATCGGCAGGCCGAGCCCCATGCCGGGAGCATCCCCTAGCCCTCCGCGGGCGAAGCGCTGCAGCACCTCGGCGCGGCGGTCGGCGGGAATTCCGGGCCCATTGTCCACCACCTGCAGGCTCGTCCTGCCTGCCTCCGCCTTGACGGAGACCGTGACCTCCGAGCCCGGTCCCGCATAGGCGATCGCATTTTCGATCAGGTTTCGAAGCATCTCGCCGAACAAGAGCGGCTCGGCGCGCGCGGGCGCCGGCAGTTCGCCCTCGTAGCCGAGGTCGATGCCGGCCTGGGCGGCGAGCGGCACATAGTCGGCGGTCGTCGCCTGGGCGAGTGCCGTGACATCGATCACGGCCAGCGGGCGCGGCTCCGCCGATCCGGCGGCGTCGATCTTGGCCATCAGCAGGAGCTGGGCAAGGATGCGCTCGGCATGGGCCACCACCGCGTCGCCCTTGCGAGCGGCATCCTGCGCCGCCTCCAGCGTGCCGGCCCGGGTCGCCAGCGCGAGCTGGGTGCGGATGATGGCTAGCGGCGTGCGGAGCTGGTGGCTGGCATTGCCGGAGAAGTGCCGCAGCGAATTCAGCGCCGATTGCAGGCGGACCATGAAGGAGTTGACCGTCTCGACGAGACCCTCGACCTCCTGCGGCACCTGTTGCTCGATCGGGTGCAGGTCGTCGGGGCTGCGTTCGGCGATCGCATCGCTGAGCCGGTAGAGCGGGCGCAGGGCGAGCGTCACGGCGATCCAGACGATGGCGGCGGCCCCCGTTATCATGAGGGCGAGGCGGAGCGCCGAGCGGAAGAGAATGGCCTGGGCGAGTTGGCGCCTGGCGATCGTGGTCTCGGCGACCGTGACGACGAAGGGGACCGAATTGACGCCGGTGGAGGCGGAGCGGTGCAGCACCGCCACCCGGATCGCCTCGCCGCGGAAGCTCGCATCCGCGTAAGCCGTCGGCCTGTCTCCCGCCCCCGTGATCGTCGGAAGCGCCTGGTATCCGGTGATGAAATGGCCGGGAGGGCCCTCGACGCGATAGAAGACGCGGTCCTGGGCGGCCGAGGTCAGCATCTCCAGCGCCACATAGGGGATATCCACCTCCAGGGCACCGTTCTCGTTGACCACGACCCGTTCGGCAATGGCCAGTGCGGAGCCAGCGAGCACGCGGTCGGAGACGGTGTTGGCCGTCTTGACCGCCTCGCGGTAGGTGTCGATCAGTGCCAGGACGCCGAAGACAGCGGTGGCGACGAGAAGCCAGACGAGAAGCTGGCGACGCAGCGATGGAGCCGGATTGCGGGTCAAGCCGGGGTCACCTTGTCCAGATAGTAGCCGATGCCGCGGGCGGTGCGCACCGTAAGCCCGTGCGGGGCGATGCGCTTGCGCAGGCGGCTGACATATTGCTCGATCGCGTTGGCGCTGAGATCGTCGTCGAAGGCTGCGAGCGACTGCATGATCGCCTCCTTGGACACCACCTTGCCGGCGCGCATGAACAGGATTTCCAGAAGGCCGAGTTCCCTTGCCGGGATGTCGAGCGGGACGCCGCCGGCGGAGAAGGTGCGCGAGTTGAGGTCGAATTCGACCTTGCCGAAGCTGAGCGCGGAGGAGCGCAGCCCCGCCTGCCGGCGCAGCAGCATCCGCACACGCGCCTCGAATTCGGAGATGTCGAAGGGCTTGCTCATGTAGTCGTCGGCGCCGAGGTCGAGACCCTTCACCTTGTCCTCCGCCGCCCCGCGCGCGGTCAGGATCAGCACCGCTGCCCGGTTCTGGCGGGCGCGCATGGCCCGCAGCACCTCCAGCCCGTCCATTTCCGGCAGGGTCAGGTCGAGGATCACCAGATCGAAGGCCTCCGCCGAGATCGCAGCGTCAGCGGAGGCACCGTCGCTGACGACGTCCACGGCGTGACCCGTGCCGCGCAGGATGGCGGACAGGCCGTCGGCCAGGGTCCGGTTGTCTTCGACGAGCAGTATGCGCACCTGGTCCCTTCCTCCCGGCTCACCCTTCCATGCCGACGTGGCGGCGCAAAGGGCGGCCAACACTTTGACTTTGTGCACAAACCTTTCGGAAAATCGATACCGAACTTCGAACCTTACCGCAGGCCACCGGATCCCGCTTGAGAACCCCGGCGCGGTCAGGCAATCTCGCCTCCATGCGCACCCTTCATGCCTTCATGCTTGCAGCCTCCCTCTGTTCCCCCGCCCTGGCCGGGGAGACGTTCTATCCCGCGCCGGAGGGCAAGGGAGACGCGCCCGTCCTCGTCGTCTATTCCTCGCTGGACGAGCCCTTGGCGCGGCCGATGATCAAGGGTTTCCAGGCGGCCAATCCCGACGTCGCGGTGCGTTACGACGAGATGCTGACCGGCGAGGTCTACGACCGCGTCGTCAAGGAGACCGACGCCGGGCAGAAGACGGCCGACTTCGCGTTCTCCTCGGCGATGGACCTGCAGGTGAAGCTCAGCAACGACGGCTACGCCCAGCGCAGCGACCTGCCGATGAGCGAGCGCTGGCCGCAATGGGCCAACTGGCGCAATACGGCTTACGCGCTGACCTTCGAGCCTGCCGTGTTCGTCTACCACAAGCCGAGCTTCAGGAACGAGAAGCCGCCGGCCTCGCGCGCCGAGTTCCTCGACTATCTCAACCGCCACGGCAACGACATCTACGGTCGGATCGGCACCTACGACATCGAGCGCTCCGGCGTCGGCTTCCTGTTCATGGCGCGCGACCAGGAGCAGTTCGGCGATATCTGGACGGTGATCCGGGCGATGGGGGCTGCCGGGGTGAAGCTCTATTCGACGAGTTCGGCGATCCTCGAGCGGGTTGCCGATGGCCGCTTCGTGCTCGGCTACAACATCCTTGGCTCCTATGCCGCCGACTGGGTGGCCAGGCACCCCGATGTCGGCATCGTCCTACCGAAGGACTACACGGTTGTGATGTCGCGCATCGGGCTGGTGCCGCAGGCGGCGGCCTCGCCCGAGCTCGGTCGCCGCTACCTGTCGTTCTTCATGTCCAAGGAGGGCCAGACGATCATGGCGCGCGAACTGCAGATCGCCGCCGTCTCGCCCGACGTCGCCGGCTGCAATACTGCGACGGGGATGCAGGCGCTTTTGGGTGCGCAGCTCAAGCCGGTGCCCGTCAGCCCGGGCCTGATGGTCTACCTGGACCAAGTGAAGCGGGCTCGGCTGATTGCCCGCTGGAACGAAGTGCTAAGAACGCAATAGGGGCGGGATCGCGCCCCGATCGTGGCAAGACTGTGCTAGGATGTCAGCTAGATGACAGGTTTTTGTGGTGGCTTGAAGATCCCGGTGGTTCCGTGGAGGCGGTGCCGGGGCAATGGGAGGGGAGCCGCCATCATGGCGCGGCCGGCATGAACGCCGGCGCAGAGTGCTTTCTCCCTCGACAGCTTGAAACAATGCGCGGCCACGGTAGCTGCGCCTGACGGAGGATATGCCTTGAAACACTTTTTCCTTGCTTCCATTCTTGCCGGCGCCATGGCGCTGCCCGCGTTCGCGGCCGATTACAAGATCATCGCACCGGCCAATCCCGGCGGCGGATGGGACCAGACGGCCCGCACGCTGCAGACGGTCATGCAGTCCGAAGGCATTTCCGGCAACGTGCAGGTCATCAACGTGCCGGGCGCCGGCGGAACGATCGGCCTCGCCCAGTTCGCCAGCCAGGACAAGGGCAATGCCGGCGCGCTCATCGTCGGCGGCTACGTCATGGTCGGGGCGATCCTCACCAACAAGTCGCCCGTCACGCTGAAGGACGTCACCCCGATCGCGCGGCTGACCGGCGAGTATGAAGCGATCGTCGTGCCGGCCTCCTCGCCGTTCCAGACCTTCGGTGATCTCGTCGAGGCGCTGAAGAAGGATCCGGGCGCGGTTTCCTGGGCCGGCGGCTCGGCTGGCGGCACAGACCATATCGCCGTCGGCCTGATCGCCAAGGCGGCCGGCGTCGATCCGAAGAAGATCAACTACATCGCCTATTCGGGCGGCGGCGAGGCGCTGGCTGCGATCCTCGGTGCCCAGGTCAGCGCCGGCATTTCCGGCTATGGCGAGTTCGAATCCCAGGTGAAGGCCGGCACGCTGCGGCTGCTCGCCGTCTCCAGCGCCGACCGGCTCGAGGGCATCGACGCCCCGACGATCAAGGAAAGCGGCCTCGACGTCGTCGTCGAGAACTGGCGCATGGTCGCCGCGGCTCCCGGGCTGAGCGACGAGCAGAAGGCCGCCGTCTCGGCCGATATCGAAAAGCTCGTCAAGTCGGCCGCCTGGCAGGAGCAGCTGAAGACCAAGGGCTGGCAGGATACCTACCTTTCCGGCGCGGCCTTCGACGAACAACTGGCCAAGGACGTGTCTGCCACCGAGGGTGTCCTTAAAGACATCGGACTGGTCGAATGACCGACGGGAACAAACCCGCAAGCGCAACGCGCCGCCCCGATGGGGCGGCGTTCGTCATCGCCGTCGTGCTGGCCGCAATCGCCGGCGTCATCTTCTGGGACGTCTCCCGCCTGGCGGGTGCAGCCGGCTATTCGCAGGTGGGGCCGACGACCGTGCCCCATGCGATCGCCTACTGTCTCCTCGGCCTTGCGATCTGGACGGCGATCGAGGCCTGGCGCGGCGAATTTCCCGCACGCGAGCGGCAAGAGGTCGCGCCTGTCGTCTGGATCGTCGGCGGGCTCGCCGCGCAGATGCTGCTCCTCAAGGTTGCCGGCTTCTCGATTTCGACGGGCCTGCTGTTTGCGCTGACGGCCGCGGGCTTCGGCAAGCGCAAGCTCTGGATCACCATCCCCGTCGGCATTGTTCTCTCCTTCGTCATCTGGGTGATCTTCTCCAAACTTCTGCAGCTCTCCCTGCCCGCCGGGCCGCTCGAGCACCTGTTCTTCTGAGGGACGGCAGCCAATGAGTACTTTCGAATTTCTCCTCCAGGGCCTTGCGGTCGCCGCCCAGCCGATGAACCTGCTCTATGCGTTGATCGGCGTCACGCTCGGAACGGCCGTCGGCGTGCTGCCGGGCATCGGCCCGGCGCTGACGGTGGCGCTTCTGCTGCCGGTCACCTACAAGCTCGATCCGGCCGGCTCGCTGATCATGTTCGCCGGCATTTATTATGGCGGCATGTATGGCGGCTCGACGACCTCGATCCTGCTCAATACGCCCGGCGAAAGCGCGTCGATCGTCACGGCGCTGGAGGGCAACAAGATGGCCCGTGCCGGCCGCGGCGGACCGGCGCTGGCGACGGCTGCCATCGGCTCCTTCGTGGCCGGCCTGATCGCGACGCTGGCGCTCGCCTTCGTCGCGCCCTTCATCGTCAAGGTCGCGCTGGTGTTCGGACCGCGCGAGTATTTCGCCCTGATGGTGCTCGCCTTCGTCACCGTGTCTTCGGCATTCGGGGATTCGACGCTGCGGGGGCTGACCTCACTCTTCGTCGGCCTGACGCTGGCTATCATCGGCATCGACCAGTTGAGCGGCCAGGCGCGCCTTTCGTTCGGCATCCCGGACCTGCTCGACGGCATCGAGGTCACCACGCTCGCGGTCGCCATGTTCGCCATCGGCGAGACGCTCTACATCGCCGCGCAGGGCGACAAGGGGCCGGACAAGGTCGAGGCGGTCAAGGGATCGGTGTGGATGAATGCCGCCGACTGGGCGCGTTCGTGGAAGCCATGGCTGCGCGGAACGGCGATCGGCTTTCCGATCGGGGCCATGCCGGCCGGCGGTGCGGAGATCGGCACCTTCCTGTCCTATGCCGCCGAGAAGCGACTGACCAAACATCCGGAGGAATTCGGCAACGGCGCCATCGAGGGTGTCGCGGGCCCGGAGGCTGCCAACAACGCGTCTGCCGCCGGCACGCTGGTGCCGCTCCTGACGCTCGGCCTGCCGACGACTGCGACGGCTGCGATCATGCTGGCCGGCTTCCAGCAATATGGCCTGCAGCCCGGTCCCCTGCTGTTTGCGACCAATCCGCAGCTCGTCTGGGGCCTGATCGCAAGCCTCCTGATCGCCAACTTCATGCTGCTGGTGCTGAACCTGCCCCTGATCGGGCTCTGGGTGAAGCTGCTGACGATTCCGAAGCCCTGGCTCTATGCCGGCATCCTGCTGTTTGCCACGCTCGGGACGATCGGGGCCAACCCGTCCGTGTTCGAACTCGGCATGCTGCTGGCGTTCGGCCTGCTCGGCTATGTCATGCGGATCTTCGGTTATCCGATCGCGCCGGTCGTGGTCGGGCTGATCCTGGGGCCGCTCGCCGAGCAGCAGTTGCGCCGGGCGCTTGCGATCAGCCAGGGCGACCTGACGACGCTGGTGGCCTCCCCCGTGGCCGTCGTCCTGCTTCTGATCGCGGCTGCGGCTCTCATCGTCCCGCTGATCCTGCGGGCGCGTGGCAGGGGACAGGTGCTGTCGCAACTGGCGGCGAGCGAAGACTGAGCCACCGCCTCCCCGACAGGAATTTGCACAAAAAGCAGGCCGCAAGCGATTGCGGCGTGCTTTCGTTGCATGGCTGCCCTGCTGATCTATCCATTGAACGCAAGGCTGTTTGGTATCATCTATTGTGCATCGCAACAGGGTCGTAACCCTAGAGAAAAGAGCAAGACGATGAACCAGAATCGCAATGGAGTTCGCCAGGGTTTCTTGGGCCGCGCATTCGCGGTTCTGGGCGCGGCGAGTGCAGCCGCAGCAGCGGTCGAAGGCAACCGTCGTCCAAAGGATCGCGACCTGCGGATCCTCGGCATCGATCCGGCGAACTTCCCGAAGTAAGCATCGTCCGCAAAGGACGGAGGTCCAGCCGGTTTCAACGGCGGATCCTGTGCCCGGAGAGGCACATCGCAGTGACAGCAATATTCAGCAAAAGGCCCGGCGATCTCAGATCGCCGGGCCTTTTCTTGTCTCGTAGGGGAGCGGCGGCGCCGGGATGGCGCCGCCGTCCGCGTCAGACGTTTTCGACCGGCTGGGCACCATGTGCTTCGGCCAGTTCCCGCCGGTTGTAGCGGATCGAGGACCAGAGCGAGATGCCGATGAGGCCGGCGCCGCCAAGGCCAGTGATGACCTCCGGAATATGCACCAGCGTCTGGCAGTACATGATCACCGACAGGATCAGGATCGCGTAGAAGGCGCCGTGCTCCAGGTAGCGGTATTCGGCGAGCGTGCCCTTGTCGACCAGCATGATCGTCATCGAACGCACATACATGGCACCGATGCCGAGGCCGATGGCGATGATGAAGAGGTTCTGCGTCAGCGCGAAGGCTCCGATCACGCCGTCGAACGAGAAGCTCGCATCGAGCACCTCGAGATAGATGAAGGCGCCCAGGCCACCCTTTGCGGCTGCGCTCATCGTCTGCTGCGACGCATCCAGGAGGCCACCCACGACTTCGACGGCAAGGAAGGTCAGCAGACCGTAGATTGCCGAATAGACGAAGCTATCCGCCGCCTCGCCTTCGAGGAAGTTCGAGAAGACAAGGATCAGGATCAGGACGAAAGCGATCTCTACGCCCTTGATCGTCGCATAGCGGGCCATGCGCTTCTCGATGAAGGCGATCCAGTGCACATCCTTCTCATGGTCGAAGAAGTAGGTCAGGCCGACCATCATCAGGAAGGTGCCGCCAAAGGCGGCGATCGGCAGATGCGCCTCGTGCATGATCCGGGCGTATTCCTCCGGCTGCTTTGCCGCCAGCACGATCGCCTCGATCGGGCCGATCTGGGCCGCGATCACGACGATCAGGAGCGGAAAGATGATGCGCATGCCGAAGACGGCGATGATGATGCCCCAGGTCAGGAACCGATGCTGCCACTCCGGCGTCATGTCCTTGAGCTTGTTGGCGTTGACGATGGCGTTGTCGAAGGACAGCGAGATCTCCAGCACCGCAAGCACGGTGCAGATGAAGAATACGGTTGCCATTCCGCCGATCGTGCCGGTGGTCTGCCAGCCGAGCCAGGCGCCGAGAACGAGGCCGAGCGCGGTGACGATGAAGGCCCAGGTGAAATAGGACAGCGAACTTTGCGGTTGTACGCGCGTGGTCATGCCCGCACCTCGCTTTCGAGGACGGTCATGCTTGCAAGGTTGCAGATACGGGAAAAGCGCGTGCCAGAAAAGGCATGCGCATCAGGCATGTTCAGGATTTTCATATTCTTGAATCCGCCGGCTTAATTGCTGGCGGTACCGACATCACGAGAGCGCCGTAAAAACTCTCGCCAGAGGGGCCCGGCACCAAAGTTGGTTCTGCGGCGGGATGTCTAGGGCCGCAGCAATCCCGTTGTCCTCGAAGTATGCCGTTTCGTCAAGCTTTTTCGCTCAGTGGCAGGGCCCGAGGGCGTATCGGCCCGGCGGTGAAAGAAATGGATGCGTGGCGTACACAAGCCGGCATTCTGTCCCTATATTCCGCCGATCAGCCCTGCCGAGACGAGGAACACTTTACAATGAGCGCATCTTCCAAGATCAGCCCCGCCCTTACCCACTGGAGCGGGATCAACGGCCTGCCGCGCTTCGACCTCGTCTCTGACGACAGTTTCGCAGAAGCGTTCGATGCGGCCTTCGCCCTGCACGAGGCGGAGATCGACGCGATCGCAACGAACGCCGAGGCGCCGACTTTCGACAACACCGTCACAACGCTCGAGACCGCGGGCGACGAGCTTTCGCGCGTCTCGGCGCTGTTCTGGAGCCGTGCCGGCGCCAATACCAACGAGGTCATCCAGGCGCTGGAGCGCGAGACCGCACCGAAGATGTCGCGGCACTACTCGAAGATCGGCAACAATGCCGAACTCTTCTCGCGCATCGATGCGCTGTGGGAGGGTCGCGACGGGCTCGGGCTTACGCTGGAGCAGGCGCGCGTGCTGGAGCGGCACTGGAAGAGCTTCGTCAAATCCGGTGCCAAGCTCGCAAAGCCCGAGCAGGACCGGCTCTCGGCCATCAACGAGCGGCTCGCCGGGCTCGGCGCGCAATTCGGCCAGAACGTGCTTTCCGACGAGAAGGAATGGTCGCTGTTGCTTTCCGAGGCAGCCGACCTCGAAGGACTGCCCGACTTCTTGAAGGATGCGATGGCGGCGGCGGCCCGTGACCGGGGCGCCGAGGGCAAGTATGCGGTGACGCTGTCACGCTCGATCATCGAGCCGTTCCTGACGTTTTCCGCCCGCCGCGAGCTGCGCGAGCAGGCGTTCCGCGCCTGGACCGCGCGCGGCATCAACGGCGGGGTGACCGACAACCGCGAGATCGTGCGCGAGACGCTGGCATTGCGGGCGGAGAAGGCGGCGCTTCTGGGCTACGGGAACTATGCCGCGCTCAAGCTCGACAACACGATGGCGAAAACGCCCGATGTCGTGAACGGGCTCCTCTCCCAGGTATGGGAGAAGGCGGTGGCGCGCGCCGGTGAGGAGGAACAGGAGCTGGCACGCCTGGTCGCCGCCGAGGGGCGCAATCATCCCGTCATGCCGTGGGACTGGCGGTACTATGCGGAGAAGCTGCGCGCAGAAAAATTCGATTTCTCCGAGGCGGAACTGAAGCCCTATCTGCAGCTGGAAAAGGTGATCGAGGCGTGCTTCGACGTCGCCGAACGGCTGTTCGGCATCCATGCCGTACCGCTTGCGGGCGTGCCGGCCTATCACCCCGACGTGCGTGTCTTCGAGATCCGCGACCGCGACAACAGGCTCGTCGCCATGTTCCTCGGCGACTATTTCGCCCGGTCCTCCAAGCGCTCCGGCGCCTGGATGAGTTCCTATCAGAGCCAGCACAAGCTGCCGCTGAAGAACGGGACCACCGGCGAGATCCCCATCATCTACAACGTCTGCAATTTCGCAAAGCCCGCCGAGGGCAAGCCGGCGCTGCTTTCGCTCGACGACGCACGCACGCTGTTCCACGAATTCGGTCATGCCCTGCACGGCATGCTGTCCGACGTGACCTATCCGTCGGTCTCGGGCACCGGCGTCTCGCGCGATTTCGTCGAATTGCCCTCGCAACTTTACGAGCACTGGCTGACGGTGCCCGAAATCCTGAAGACCTACGCCGTGCACTACGAGACCGGCGAGCCGATGCCGCAGGCGCTGCTGGACAAGGTGCTGGCGGCGCGCACCTTCAACGCCGGCTTCGCTACCGTGGAGTTCACCTCCTCCGCGCTGGTCGACATGGCATTCCATACGCGCGGCGCCGTCGAAGATCCGATGGCGGTTCAGGGCGAGGTACTGGGGGAGATCGGCATGCCGGCATCCATCGTCATGCGCCATGCGACCCCGCATTTCCAGCACGTCTTCTCCGGGGACGGCTACTCGGCCGGCTACTATTCCTACATGTGGTCGGAGGTCCTCGATGCCGACGCGTTTGCCGCCTTCACCGAGACGGGCGACGCCTTCGATCCCGGCATGGCAGCCAAGCTGAAGGCCAACATCTATTCCGTCGGCGGCGCCATCGACCCCGAGGACGCCTACAAGGCCTTCCGCGGCAAGCTGCCTTCGATCGACGCCATGCTGGAGAAGAAGGGGCTGGCGGCCTGACCCTGGCCGCCTGAACACAGTCTCGGTGACCCTCACCCTCGCCTGAAGGGGATGTAGGGCGCCGACGCCACTCCTTCGTCATCCCTCCGTCACCGAACTGTATCGCCTGCGTCATCGATCCGTAACGTCGCTGACACGTGACCGCCCGATGGTCGGCCGCGCGGATCGGACAGCGATTCGCGCGGTTTCGACGAGGGATCCATGGCGACAGCGGCCGACCTCCTGACACGGCGCTCCTTTCTGCTGACGGCGGGCGCCGCCGGCCTTGCCGCCTCCTCGGCGCTGGCCGTCCCGCATTATGCGCGGCGTCACGGCAGCCCGGTCTTCACGCACGGCGTCCAATCGGGCGACGTCGATACGTCGTCGGGCATGATCTGGGCGCGAACCGATCGTCCGGCGGAGATCGCGGTCGAGTATTCCACCACCGAGAGCTTCACCAATGCCGTGCGCGGCCCGGTGCTGAAGGCAGGGCAGGAGACGGATTTCGCCGCCAAGCACCTCCTGACCGAGCTTCTGCCGGACCAGGACATCTTCTATCGGCTGACGGCGACGGACCCCTCTTCCTCGCACCTGGTCTCCGAGCCGATCGTCGGCCGGTTCCGGACTGCTCCGCTGCGGCGGCGCTCGGTCCGGCTTGTCTGGTCCGGCGATACGGCCGGGCAGGGCTGGGGCATCGACGATATCGGCATGAAAACCTATTCGACCATGCTCCTGCACGAGCCGGACTTCTTCATCCATTCCGGCGACACGATCTATGCCGACAATCCCATTCCCGACGAGATCCGGCTTCGCGACGGCACGATCTGGAAGAACCGCATCGTCAGCGACGAAAAGCGCGAGGTGGCGCGGACGCTTTCGGAATACCGCGGGCAGTGGAAGTACAACATGCTCGACCGGCACCTGCTGGACTTCAACGCGCAATGCCCGACATTCTTCCAGTGGGACGACCACGAGGTGCTGAACAACTGGTCGGCCTCGACGGACCTCAGGGACGATCCGCGCTATCCGGAGAAGGACATCGCCGTCTATGCCGGCCGGGCGATGCGCGCCTTCCAGGAGATGACGCCGATCCGCCACAGGCCGTCGGAACCGGGGCGGATCTTCCGCAAGATCGCCTATGGTCCTCTGCTGGACGTGTTCTTCGTCGACCTGCGCTCCTATCGCGACGCAAACCGCGGCAGTTCCGACCACGACCTGTTCGGCTGGCGGCAGGCGAGTTGGCTGAAGCGCGAACTCGCCGCGTCGAAGGCCACGTGGAAGGTGATTGCCTGCGACATGCCGCTCGGCGTTGTGATCTGGGACGACTATGGCCAGAAACTCGGCTACGAGGGCGTCGCCGACGGGTTGAACGGACCGCCTGCAGGGCGCGAGCGCGACATCGCCGACCTGCTTACCTTCATGCGCGACAACGCTATCCGCAACGTCGTGTGGCTGACGGCCGACATCCACTATACAGCCGCCCATCACTACGATCCGGCGCGGGCGAAGTTCAAGGAATTCGAACCTTTCTGGGAATTCGTCTCCGGGCCGCTGCATTCGGGCACCTACGGCCCGCATCCGCTCGACATGACCTTCGGGCCGGAGGTGCGTTTCATGAAAGCGTCGGGCGGCGGGGCCGACAGCAACCTGCCTCCCTCCGCGGGCCTGCAGTTCTTCGGTCTCGTCGACATCAACGGCTCCAGCGAGCAGATGACCGTGCGGCTGATGGACCGGGAAGACCGGGAACTCTGGAACGTCACGCTCGATCCGGCGGTGACGGCTTGAGCGCCCGCGGACAGAGTTTCCGCCTGCCTCTTTCGCAATTGCGTAAAACCATGTATGGAGCGCGCCACATGCACGTGGCGCCTCTTTGTTCGTGCGCGCCCAA
This sequence comes from Mycoplana azooxidifex, assembly GCF_014196765.1. Lineage (GTDB taxonomy): Bacteria > Pseudomonadota > Alphaproteobacteria > Rhizobiales > Rhizobiaceae > Mycoplana > Mycoplana azooxidifex. The sequence goes on along the minus strand of NZ_JACIEE010000004.1, from coordinate 219,389 downwards.
AACCTCAGAGATCAGAACATGTCCATTCGCAATATCGCGATCATCGCGCACGTCGACCATGGCAAGACCACGCTCGTCGACGAACTCCTGAAGCAGTCCGGTTCCTTCCGCGAAAACCAGCGCGTCGCCGAGCGCGTGATGGATTCCAACGACCTGGAAAAGGAACGCGGCATCACCATTCTCGCCAAGGCCACCTCGGTCGAGTGGAAGGGGCACCGCATCAACATCGTCGACACGCCCGGCCACGCAGACTTCGGCGGCGAGGTGGAGCGCATCCTGTCGATGGTGGACGGCGCGATCGTTCTGGTGGATAGCTCCGAAGGCCCGATGCCGCAGACCAAGTTCGTCGTCGGCAAGGCGCTCAAGGTCGGCCTCAGGCCGATCGTGGCGATCAACAAGATCGACCGTCCGGACGGCCGCCACGAGGAAGTCATCAACGAGGTGTTCGACCTGTTCGCCAATCTCGATGCGACCGACGACCAGCTCGATTTCCCCATCCTCTACGGTTCGGGCCGTGACGGCTGGATGAACGTCAATCCGGAAGGTCCGAAGGATCAGGGCCTTGCCCCATTGCTCGACCTGGTTCTCAAGCACGTTCCCGAACCGAGTGTCGGCGAAGGCCCGTTCCGCATGATCGGTACGCTTCTCGAAGCCAACCCGTTCCTCGGCCGTATCATCACCGGCCGCATCGCGTCGGGTTCGATCAAGCCGAACCAGCCCGTCAAGGTTCTCGGCCAGGATGGCAAGACGGTCGAAACCGGCCGTATCTCCAAGATCCTCGCATTCCGAGGTATCGAGCGTCAGCCGATCGAGGAAGCCCATGCGGGCGACATCGTCGCCATCGCCGGCCTGACCAAGGGTACGGTTGCCGACACGTTCTGCGATCCGGCCGTGACCGAAGCCATGACCGCGCAGCCGATCGATCCGCCGACCGTCACCATGTCCTTCCTCGTCAACGACAGCCCGCTGGCCGGCACCGAGGGCGACAAGGTCACCTCGCGCGTGATCCGCGACCGCCTGTTCAAGGAAGCCGAAGGCAACGTTGCGTTGAAGATCGAAGAAGCAGAGGGCAAGGATTCGTTCTTCGTCTCCGGCCGCGGCGAATTGCAGCTGGCCGTCCTGATCGAGACCATGCGCCGCGAAGGCTTCGAGCTTGCCGTGTCGCGTCCGCGCGTCGTCATGCACAAGGACGAGAACGGCACGCTGATGGAGCCGATCGAGGAAGTCGTGATCGACGTCGACGAAGAGCACTCCGGCATCGTCGTCCAGAAGATGTCCGAGCGCAAGGCTGAGCTGTCCGAGCTTCGTCCTTCCGGTGGAAGCCGTGTTCGCCTGGTGTTCTTCGCTCCGACCCGCGGCCTCATCGGCTACCAGTCGGAACTCCTGACCGATACCCGAGGCACGGCGATCATGAACCGGCTGTTCCACGATTATCAGCCCTTCAAGGGCGAAATCGGCGGCCGCACCAACGGCGTCCTGCTTTCCAACCAGTCGGGCGAAGCCGTTGCCTATGCCATGTTCAACCTGGAAGACCGTGGTCCGATGATCATCGAGCCGGGTGAAAAGGTCTATGCCGGCATGATCATCGGCATCCACTCCAGAGACAACGACCTCGAGGTCAACGTGTTGAAGGGCAAGCAGCTCACCAACATCCGTTCGGCCGGCAAGGACGAGGCCGTTCGCCTGACGCCGCCGATTCGCATGACGCTCGACCGCGCGCTCTCCTGGATCCAGGACGACGAACTGATGGAAGTCACGCCGAAGTCGATCCGGCTGCGCAAGATCTACCTCGACGCCAACGACCGCAAGCGGTTCGAAAAGTCGCGCTCGGCGGGCGCTGCCTGATAGGCGGACTGATTCGCGCCGAAAGTACGTAGGAACATCGCCAAAACGATCGAGGCCCCGGCAGAAATGCCGGGGCCTTTTCATGTGTGTGCCGACCTATTACGGCTTGTGGCATTTCTTAAAAAAGCGTTAACTTTCCCGGACGCCGCGGGCAAACTTGCCTGTGGGCAAGGGGATCTCCGGAAGGGCCCGGGATTCTCGCGGAGTCGATGCGGGTTTAGAGTCATTTCGATGAAAACACTATCGATCGATGTGCGGCGTGCCGAGCCGCAGGACGCGGCGGCCATCTCCGAGGCCCACAGGGCGTCCTGGCTGCATGCCTACGCGGGCATCATTCCCCACAAGCCGTTGATGCAGATGGTTCAGCGGCGCGACGCGGCGTGGTGGCGCAAGGCGACCCGCGGCCCGGCGACGCTGCTCGTGCTCGACGTCGCCGGCGTGATCGCCGGCTATGCCACGCTCGGCCTGAACAGGGCGCGCGCCCTGCCGCAGGACGGCGAGATCTACGAAATCTATCTTCGACCGGAGTATCAGGGCCTCGGGCTCGGCCGGATGCTGTTCGGCGAAAGCAAGCGGCTCCTGAAGTCGCTCGGCTGCGAGGGGATGGTGGTCTGGTGCCTGGAGGAAAGCGAGATGGCCGAAAGGTTCTTCCGCGCCGCCGGCGGGGTCGATATCGCCGAGGGCATGGAGGATTTCGGCGAAAAGGAACTGAAGAAGGTCGGCTTTATCTTCCGCTAGACCGTCCATGGCGTTTCAGCATCCTCCAACGGCGTGGATTGACTTCTGCCATCCGAGCCATACCTGAACAGGTGATCGCACCGCCGTGCTCCTGAAAACGGCGATACGTGCGGCGGAGGGCTGCCGGCGACGGTGGATTGCAATCACCGGCGACAGCCTTTTCCGGCAACCGTGCCTGGAGGAGAGGCTTGTTGTCATGCGAACCAAGGTGATTGCTCTCGCATTCCTTTCTGCCGCCTATCTCCCGGCCGCCCACGCCCAGGAGGGCGATGTTTCGGCGGGCGAAACGGTCTTCAAGAAATGTGCGATCTGTCATGTCGTGGATTCGGACACGAACAAGATCGGCCCCTCGCTGCACGGGATTTTCGGGCGCACCGCCGGTACGCATCCCGACTTCAAGTATTCGAAGGCGATGACGGAAGCCGGCAAGGGCGGCCTCGTCTGGGACGACGCCACGCTGCGCGACTACCTGCACAATCCGAAGGCGAAGGTGAAGGGCACGAAGATGGTCTTTCCCGGCCTGAAGGACGAGGCCGACATCACCAATCTGCTCGCCTACCTGAAGCAGCACGCGACGTAGTGCGCCGGAAGGGGTCGGAGCGAGGCGCGGGAGCCATCCGGACCGGCAATTGCCTGCCATTTTCATTCGTGAGATAGTTGTAATGCAGATTGCAGGTTGATGCCCACGGCCGGTACGGCGGGAGGGACGGATATGGCAGTCGTACTGGTGCTGGTGGCGATCGCGCTCGGGTCGGTGCTCTTTCATCTCATGAGCCCGTGGTGGTGGACGCCCATCGCCTCCAACTGGAGCTACATCGACCACACCCTCGTCATCACGTTCTGGATCACCGGCGCCGTCTTCGTCGCTGTCGTGCTGTTCGTCGCCTATTGCGTCTGGCGCTTCCGCTACCAGCCCGGGCGGCGTGCCGCCTACGAGCCGGAGAACCGCAGGCTGGAGAGCGGCCTTGCCGTCGGCACGGCGGTCGGCGTCTTCGCGATGCTGGCGCCCGGCCTGTTCGTCTGGCACCAGTTCATCACCGTGCCGCCGGAGGCGACGGAGATCGAGGTCGTGGGCCAGCAGTGGCTGTGGAGCTTCCGGCTGCCGGGGGCGGACGGCAGGCTCGGGCGGGCCGAGACGCGGGACGTGGCGCCGGACAATGCGCTCGGGATCGACAGGGCCGATGCGGACGGGCTGGACGACATCGTCATCGAGGGGGGCGAACTGCACCTGCCGATCGGCAAGCCGGTGAAGGTGCTGCTGCGCTCTGTCGATGTGCTGCACAATTTCTACGTGCCGGAATTCCGCGCCAAGATGGACATGATCCCAGGCATGGTCACCTATTTCTGGCTGACGCCGACGCGCACCGGCACCTTCGACGTTCTTTGCGCCGAACTCTGCGGCGTCGGCCATCCGATGATGCGGGGCACGGTCGTCGTGGACACCGAGGCCGACTACCAGGCCTGGCTCGCCGAACAGTCGACATTCGAGCAATTGCAGGCCGCTGCCATGCCGGCCGCGACGACGGTGGCGGAGGTGCCTGCAAGGTAGAGCGCCGGATCCGGGAGGGATCGGGAGAAGGAGGAGGACGATGGTGGAGGCATCAGGGGCAGGCGAGGTCATTCCGCCCGCCGCGGTGGAGGACGTCGAGCTCTATCATCCGCACAGCTGGTGGACGCGATACGTCTTCAGCCAGGATGCGAAGGTCATCGCCATCCAGTACAGCTGCACGGCGATCGCGATCGGGATGGTGGCGCTGGTGCTGTCCTGGCTCATGCGGATCCAGCTCGCCTTTCCAGGCGCGCTCGCTTTCCTCGATGCCGAGCGCTATTTTCAGTTCATCACCATGCACGGCATGATCATGGTGATCTACCTGCTTACCGCGCTCTTCCTCGGCGGCTTCGGCAACTACCTGATCCCGCTGATGGTCGGCGCGCGCGACATGGTGTTCCCCTATGCCAACATGCTGAGCTACTGGCTGTATTTCGTGGCCGTGCTGGTGTTGGTCGCAAGCTTTTTTGCTTCCGGCGGCCCGACAGGGGCGGGCTGGACGCTCTATCCGCCGCAGGCGATCCTGTCCAATACGCCAGGCGGGCAGGACTGGGGCATCGTCCTGATGCTGGTCTCGCTCATTATCTTCATCATCGGGTTCACCATGGGCGGCCTCAACTACGCCGTCACGGTCCTGCAGGGGCGAACGCGCGGGATGACGCTGATGCGCATGCCGCTCACCGTCTGGGGCATCTTCACCGCCACGGTGATGGCGCTTTTCGCCTTTCCGGCGCTGTTCGTGGCCTGCGTCATGATGTTGTTCGACCGGCTGGCCGGCACCAGCTTCTTCATGCCGGCGATCGTGGAGATGGGCGAGCAGCTCAAGCACGGCGGCGGCAGCCCGATCCTGTTCCAGCACCTGTTCTGGTTCTTCGGCCATCCGGAGGTCTACATCGTGGCACTTCCGGCCTTCGGCATCGTGTCCGACCTGATCAGCACGCATGCGCGCAAGAACATCTTCGGCTACCGCATGATGGTCTGGGCGATCGTCATCATCGGCGCGCTTTCGTTCGTCGTATGGGCGCACCACATGTATGTCAGCGGCATGAATCCCTATTTCGGCTTCTTCTTCGCCACGACGACGCTGATCATAGCGGTGCCGACGGCGCTGAAGGTCTACAACTGGACGCTGACGCTGTGGCGCGGCAACATCCACCTGACCCTGCCGATGCTGTTTGCGCTCGCCTTCATCGTCACCTTCGTCAATGGCGGGCTGACGGGGCTGTTCCTCGGAAACGTCGTGGTCGACGTGCCTCTGTCCGACACGATGTTCGTCGTCGCCCATTTCCACATGGTGATGGGCGTGGCGCCGATCCTCGTCATCTTCGGCGCGATCTACCACTGGTATCCGAAGATCACCGGACGGATGCTCAACGAAGGAATGGGCCAGGTGCATTTCTGGATCACCTTCCTCGGCGCCTACCTGATCTTCTTTCCGATGCACTATGTCGGGCTCGTCGGCGTTCCGCGGCGCTACAACGAGATCGGCGAGACCAGTTTCGTGCCGGAATCGGTGCACGACCTGAACGTCTTCATCACCGTGATGGCGCTCGTGGTCGGCGCGGCGCAGATCCTGTTCCTGTTCAATCTCGCCTGGAGCCTGCGGCACGGGCGCGATGCCGGCGGCAATCCCTGGCGGGCCACGACGCTCGAATGGCAGACGCCGCAGACGCCGCCCGCGCACGGCAACTGGGGCCGGGAACTGCCCGTGGTGTATCGCTGGGCCTACGACTACAGCGTGCCGGGCGCGCCGGAGGACTTCATCCCACAGAACCAGCCGGGTACCTTTCCGACGCGGGAGGCCGGCGCATGACCGCTATGCTTCTGTTCCTCTGCGTGATCGCAGCGATCATCATCTGGTGGTCGGCCGGGCAGGGACTGATGTCGAAGCCCTGGCTCGAGGTCGGCGTTGCCACAGCCCACGGACCGGGAGACAGGCGCGATCCCGATCAGCCGAAGCTGCCGGCCCAGAAGATCGGGCTCGGGGTCTTCCTCGCCGTCGTCGGCGCGCTGTTTACGCTCTTCATCAGCGCCTACCTGATGCGCGTGAGCACGCAGGACTGGTGGGCAACGCCGGTTCCGCGGCTGCTCTATGTCAACACGGGCATTCTTTTCGCCAGCAGCCTCTGCCTGCACTGGGCGAAGGTCGAGGCCGTCCGCGGCCGGCGCGATCAGCTGAGGACGGCGATGCTGGCCGGGCTTGCGACCGCGCTTGCGTTCGTCACCGGACAGGTGTTCGCCTGGCGGCAACTGGTGGCGGCGGGCTACACCCTGACCGACGATGCCTCCACCAGCTTCTTCTACGTGATCACCGGCATGCACGGCCTGCACATCCTCGGCGGCATGGTCGCGCTCGTGCGAACGGCGCGCCTCGTGCGGGCCGAAGCGATCGTCACGCCGCGGCTGCGGCTCAGTGTCGAGCTCTGCGCCATCTACTGGCATTTCATGCTCGCTGTCTGGCTGGTGCTGCTGGCGCTGTTTGCGGGATGGGCCGGCAGCATCGTCGCTTTCTGCCAGCAACTGATCACATAGGGAGACCGGGTCATGGCACAGGTCGTGCAGACACATTCCGCAAAGCCGCACCTGCCACCGGACGGCCGGCAAGGCTTCGTGTCGGACTGGGCCTCGGACCAGCAGGTGTTCAAGAACGTTTCCTGGGGGAAGGCCATGATGTGGATCTTCCTGCTCAGCGACACCTTCATCTTCGGCTGCTTCCTGATCGCCTACATGACGGCGCGGATGTCGACTGTGGTGCCCTGGCCCAATCCCAGCGAGGTCTTCGCGCTGACGATCGGCGGGCACGACATACCGCTGATCCTGATCGCCATCATGACCTTCGTGCTGATCACCTCGAGCGGCACGATGGCGATGGCCGTCAACTACGGCTACCGGCGCGATCGCCGCATGACGGCGCTACTGATGCTGGTGACGGCGATCTTCGGCGCGGCATTCGTCGGCATGCAGGCCTTCGAATGGACAAAGCTGATCCACGAGGGCGTGCGGCCGTGGGAGAACCCGTGGGGTGCTGCGCAGTTCGGCTCGACCTTCTTCATGATCACGGGCTTCCACGGCACACACGTGACGATCGGGGTGATCTTCCTGCTCATCATCGCCCGGAAAGTCTGGCGCGGCGACTTCGACACCGAACGACGCGGCTTCTTCACCAGCCGGAAGGGGCGCTACGAGATCGTCGAGATCACCGGCCTCTACTGGCACTTCGTCGACCTCGTCTGGGTCTTCATCTTCGCGTTCTTCTATCTGTGGTGAGGCAGCGTCATGGCACAGGCAACCGTCGAGACCTCAGTTCATGGAGCCGTCCCGGTATCGGGAGAGGCCGAGCACCAGCAGCATCCGATCAAGCTCTACCTCGTCGTGTGGGGACTGCTTTTCGTGCTCAGCCTCTGCTCGTACATGGTCGACTACTTCGGCGTGCAGGGACTGCTGCGATGGTCGCTCATCATCGTCTTCATGCTCCTGAAGGCGGGGCTCATCGTGGCGTTCTTCATGCACATGGCGTGGGAGCGGCTGGCCCTGATCTATGCGATCCTGCTGCCGCCGATCGCGGTCCTGGTCTTCGTTGCCCTGATGGTGCCCGAGGCGCATCACACCCTGCTGACGCGGCTCGCCTTCTTCGGTGCGACCCCCGGCAACTGAGCCCCACGTGCAGGCGAAACCGGCCGGCGGCCAGTTCTCCGCTACCAATGGCTTGTTGCGTTGCAGCGCGTTTCGCTTTACGAAGCCGCGGAATTCCACAGCATTTAACGGAGCGATCATGCGCATCGATGCAATCTCCATCGGCAAGAACCCGCCGGAAGACGTCAACGTCATCGTCGAGGTTCCCGTCGGCGGTCACCCGATCAAGTACGAGATGGACAAGGATGCCGGGACGCTCGTCGTCGACCGCTTCCTCCACACGCCGATGACCTATCCGGGTAACTACGGCTTCGTGCCGCACACGCTGTCGGAAGATGGCGACCCGATCGACGTGCTGATCGCCTCCACCCGGCCGCTGGTTCCCGGTTGCGTCATCAATGTCCGCCCGATCGGCGTGCTGATGATGGAAGACAACTCCGGCAAGGACGAGAAGATCATCGCCGTGCCCTCGCCGCACCTGACGCTGCGCTACGAGAAGGTCAAGGAATACACCGACCTGCCGGAGATCACGCTCAAGCAGATCGAGCACTTCTTCGCGCACTACAAGGACCTGGAACCCGGCAAGTGGGTGAAGATCTATGGCTGGAAGGACGCGGCCACCGCGCGTGAATTGATCAACGAGGCAGTCGAACGCGCCAAGGCCGAGAAGTAAGCTTGCGACCGGGCGGCACCCGCCGCCATCGCCCTATATTCCTTCAGGCGCCGAGCCTTCTGACGATATCCTCCGGGTCGCCCTCGATCCGGAGGATTTTCTTTCTCTGCGTTTCGCCGCTGACGAGGGTGACCGCCGATTTCGCGACGCCGGCAGCCTTCGCCACGATACTCACCAAAGCCTTGTTGGCCAGCCCCTTCTCCGGCACCGCGCGGACGCGGACCTTGAGATGACGTTCGCCCTGCGCATCCGTGTCGATGCCGTCGACAGCGTCGCGGCCGCCGTTCGGCGTCAGGCGAACCGTCACGGTCACCTGGCCGTCGTGGCGGCGAAAGGGCATGTCCTCAGATGCTGAGGAGGGCCGGTGCGAGCACGCTGCGAATGATTTGCTCGAGGAAGAAGAGGATGATCAGGACCACGATCGGCGACAGGTCTACGCCGCCGAAATCCGGCAGGAAGCGGCGGATCGGCCGGTAGACGGGCTCGGTGAGGTTGTAGAGCGCGCGGCCGATCGAGGCGATGACCTGGTTGTTGGTGTTGATCACGTTGAACGCATAAAGCCAGGAAAAGATGGCCGATGCGATGATGATGAACCACGCGATGCTGATGATGAACAGCAGGGTGTTGATGATCGCGATCATGGTTTTCTCGTTGTCTCCTGTTACTTGCGACCACATGTAGCCATTGGCCGTCCTGCCAGCAAGTGGCCCCTGTTCCTGCTACCGCAAACATGTTTAATGCGCGCCATTGCGATCTGTCGTAGAAAATGAAAGATCACGTGCATGTCACCGCCCGCCGAAGGGCACAGGTTCGCGGCTTTCCGGCACGCGTCCTATGCCCGGTTTTTCCTGTCCCGCTTCCTCACCTCCTTTTCGACACAGATCATCAGCGTCGCGGTCGGCTGGCAGATCTATGACCTGACGCGCGATCCGTTCTCGCTCGGCCTGATCGGGCTCATGCAGTTCCTGCCGTCGCTGCTGCTCATTCTCGTGACGGGCTCGGTGGCGGACCGCTACAATCGACGCGCGATCATGGCGATCTGCCTGGTGGTGTGCACAGTTTGCGCCGCAGCCCTGCTGGGTCTGACGTCGCTGGGCCGATTTGCGACGCTTGCCGTCTTCGCCGTGCTGGTCGTCTTCGGCATCGCCCGCGCCTTTCTCGGGCCCGCCATGCAGTCGCTTGCGCCCAATCTCGTGCCGGCGAAAGACCTCGCCAATGCGATCGCCTGGAACTCGACGGCGCAGCACACGGCGACGATCGTCGGGCCGGTCACGGGCGGCCTGCTCTATGGCCTCGGGCCGATCGTGCCCTACTCCGTCAGCATCGTCCTGTTCCTCGCAGCTTCTGCAGCCGTCCTCTCCATTCCGAAGCCGCCGCAGCGCATGGCGGGTGCGGCGAGGAGCTGGGAGAGCCTGGTCGCCGGCTTTCGCTACATCCGGGCGGAGAAGGTGGTGCTCGGCGCGATCACGCTCGATCTGTTCGCGGTGCTGCTCGGCGGAGCGATCGCGCTGATGCCGGTCTTCGCCCGCGACATCCTGGCACTCGGCCCATGGGGGCTGGGGCTGCTGCGGTCAGCGCCCGGCGTCGGTTCCGTGGCCATGGCCTTCTGGCTCGCCGCGCGTCCGATCCGTCATCGCGCCGGCGTCGCGATGCTGGTCGGCGTCGGACTGTTCGGACTCGCCACCATCGTCTTCGGCCTGTCGCAGTGGGCCTGGCTGTCGATCGCAGCACTGATGGTCATGGGTGCGTCCGACATGATCTCGGTCTATGTCCGCAACACGCTGATCATGCTCTGGACGCCGGATGAGCTGCGCGGACGGGTGACGGCGGTCAACATGGTCTTCGTCGGCGCGTCGAACGAGCTCGGCGAGTTCCGCGCGGGCACGATGGCTGCGTTGATCGGTGCGGTGCCGGCCGTGGTGATCGGCGGCATCGGCACGGTGGCGGTCTCGGTGATCTGGGCGTTCGGCTTTGCCAAGCTGCGCAGGATCGATTCCCTTGCCGTGCCGGACAGGGATCGCCTGCCGGGATAGCCCGCAGGGAAGGGAGCCGGTTGCCTCAGTTCTCGTGGAAGACGCGGTCCAGGAAGCCCATCATCCACTGGCGCAGCGCGGCATCGTGCACCAGCCTGCCGTCGAGATGGGCGCTGCCGACCTGCGCGCCCGGCAGTTCGAAGCGCTGGGCCCCGTGCACCACCCAGCGATGCATCATCGCCAGCGTCAGCTCGCCGTGGAACTGCATGCCCCAGGCATTGTCGCCGTAGCGGTAGGCCTGGTTCTCATAGTGCTCGCCGGTGGCCAGTAGCGTGGCGCCGTCGGGAATCGTGAAGCCCTCGCGGTGGAACTGGTAGACCATCGACGGCCAGGTCATCAAGTCCCGCCCCTCGTCGGTGGGCTGCAGTGGGTACCAGCCGATCTCCGTCATGCCGTCGACATGCGGGCCGACCTCCCCGCCGAGGTGGCGCACGAGCATCTGCGCACCGAGACAGATGCCGAGGAAGGGGCGATCTTCGGAAAGCGGCACCTGCAGCCAGTCGATCTCGCGCCTGATGTAGTCGAGGTGGTCGTCGTTGGCGCTCATCGGGCCGCCGAAGACGACGGCACCGGCATGCCCGTCGAGTGTTTCGGGCAGGGGGTCGTCGAGCACGGGGCGTCGAATGTCCAGCCCATAGCCCGCCTGCTGGAGGATCTGGCCGACGCGGCCGGGACTGGACGTTTCCTGATGGAGGACGATGAGGATCGGGCGGTCTCTCGGACCGGGCTTGCGCGGTATCTGAAGCATCTCGTCGGCTATCCTGCGCGCTGACCCTCCGAGTTCGACATTTTCCCGGCAGGGCGCGCAATGCAATCCAAAATGTCAGAGGCCGTCTTTGCTGTCCACCCGATTGCGTGCCGCCGGAGAGGCCGATCCCTTCAGTCGCCCTGGTCTTCGGCGGCTCCGTTGCCGTCGCCGCGACGGCCGGCGACCTCCTGCCGCTTCATGATTCGCTCCCGCCCGGAAACGCCGAGAAGATCGGCGATCCGCCAGATCGCGTGGTCCTCGAGCTCGCTGCGGTCCCCGTCGGCATAGACGATCTCCCAGAGCAGGCCGACGAGATCGACCTTCTGTTCGTCAGTGAGCTGCCGCTTGAGCTCGGACGTGAACTGGAAGAAGTCGATCGCCTCGCTGGCGGCGGCCGTGCCCGTGTCGACGAGCGCGTTGAACTGGGCTTCATCGAGGCCGTAGAGCTCCTGGAAGCGTTCCCTGAGCGCGGAGCGTTCGGCATCCAGGACATGGCCGTCGGATTCCATGACCTGGATGCACAGGGCCATGACGGCCACGCGCGGATCCCCCGGCTCGAAATTCTGTCTTCCGGTGCCTGAGAGACCGGAAAGGAAACGCTGCAATTTCTCGAACATATCGCCCCATGGAATGTCGCAGTGAAATGGATCGGCCAGAGCCCGGGTTCTGTTCCTAGAAGAAGCGCAGGCCACCGCTTGCGGTGCCGGCCTCCTTGTGTACTTCGGACTTCACGCCCGGATCGTCCGGCAGGCCGCCGAAGAAGGGTTTCGGCTCGTCTACGGCAGGTGCGGTCCGGGCAGTGGTCGCAGGCGGCGGTCCCGCCCTCTCCACGGCCTGCGTCCCGGCGTTGGGCTTCAGTGCGATTTCTCCCGCAGGCTCCGGCTTCTTCGCCGGTACGCTCGCAGCGGCCCGGTCGGCGATCGCCACGGGTGGCAGCGTGCGGATCGCCTCTTCGGCGGAGTTGACCGCGCCGTTTTCGATCGGCCCCTGCCATTCGCTGACCGGCGTCTTCCACTCGAAGGCGTCGAGCTTGCCGGTGACCGGCGAGACGGGAAGCCATTCCGGCGATGTCACGCCGTCGGCCGTCCAGGCCGGATCGCGCGGCGCCTTCAGCGCCTGGTTCATCCAGTGGCGGATCCGGCCCTGGTCGCCGGTATCGGCGTCCTCGATGTCGGCGAGCAACAGGAAGGTGCGCTCGCTCGGCGCCAGCCTCGCGGCGGCTTCGGCCTTGGGACGCGCCACCGCGAACTGGCGCGCGTCGAGGGCCGCCTGGGCCACGGCGAAGAGCGTCTCGGCGTTGTTCGGATGCAGCGCCTCAAGCTTCTCTGCGCGCTTGAGCCGGTCGAGCGCGGAATCGCCGATGCGGGAGTGGACGAAAAGGCGGCCGACGTCGGGATGCGGGTTGGCCTTCCATAGCCGCTCGAGAATGTTGGATGCCTTGCGCAGGTTGCCCTCGCGCAGATAGGCCTTTGCCGCGATCAGTCCCGCCGGGATGAAGTTCTCGTCGATCTTCAGCGCCGCGAGCGCGTCGTCGCGGGCGGCCTTCGGATCGGTCTGGCTTTCCAGCCCCGCGCGTGCGCGAGCCGTGAGCAGGACGACCTTGCGCCGGTCGAGCTGCCTGCGCTCCTCGGGGGAGGCCGGCTTGTGGTGGTCGACGAGCTTCAGCGCCTCGTCCCATTCCCCGGTTCGCGAGTGCTGTTCGAGAACGGCATCGGCCGCCCAGGGCAACTGCGGAGCGGTTTCGGCGGCGCGTTCGGCATACTGTCGCGCGGCCTCGGAGGCGCCGAGACGGCGCGCCTCGAGGTAGAGCCCGCGCAGGCCGAGTTCGCGCGTTTCCGGATCGTCGGCCATCAGCTCGAACTTCCGGCGGGCCTCATCGTGGTTGCCTTCGATCAGCGCCGCCTGGGCTTCGAGAAGGTGGACCAGCGGCTCCTGGTCCGCCCTGATCAGCCCCTTGGCGCGCGACAGCATCTTGCGGGCGGAGACGGCATCGCCTGCGCCGGCTGCGATCAGCCCCGTCGACAGCGCCTGGTAGCCGCGATCACGCTTGCGGGCGCGGAAATGGCGCTGAAGCGCATGGGGCGAGGTCAGGACGACGCGCAGCAGCCACCAGACGAAGATCACCGCCGCCATCAGGGAAACGGCGATCGTGGCGGCGACCATCAGGCTCATGGCGATGCGTTGGCCCTGCCAGATGATAGACAGTTCGCCGGGCCGATCGGCCAGCCAGGCAAAGCCGAGACCGAGGGCGAGCACGAGGAGAACGAAGCAGAGCAGTCTTGTCATGATCGGTGCGCCCCTCAGCCCTGGTTGCCGTTCTTCGCCATGGCGCCGGAGACGATGGCGCCGACGCCGTCCTCCACCGCGATCCTCCGGTCGAGTTCCGCCTTGAAGGGCGCGCCTGCATTGCGCGCGGTTTCCGGCAGGGTCTGCCATTCGATCTGGGCGCCCTTGAGGTCACCGTTCTGCAGCTTGTTTTCGATGCGCGCCACGATCGCCTCGGGGCTGTCGCCCTCGACGCTGCCGACGGGCCGCACGGTGATGACGGAAGAGGCGCTGGCGAGCAGCCGGTCGACGATGCCCTGCTCGCCGGTCGGCTGGTGCACGGCCTCGATCATCTGGTCGGCGACCGGCTGGAACTGGCGCACCAGGTCGGCGCGCGAGGCGACACCGGTCGGCGCGTGCTCACGCAAGGGGGCAACGGACGTATCGTCCGGCGAGACGCTGGCATAGGCTTCCAGCTCCGCGAGATAGGGGCCGCCGCGGTCGATCGCCGTCTTCAATGCCGTCGCGGCCACCGCCCGCGCCATGGCGACGTCGTTGCGCGGTTCGGCAAGCTTCTGCTCGGCCGCATCGATCCGCTCGGCCAGCTGCGCGGACTGATCGGAGACCGCGCGCTCGGTGGCAGCCGCGCGGTCGCCCAGCGCTGCGACGTCGGCCGTCAGCTTGCCGACGGTGGCCTGAAGGGTCGCGATCGATTGCTGGGCCGCCTCGTCCACGCCGCCGGCTACCGGGTTCGCGGTAGCCTGCTCGAGGGCCGCAAGACGGCTTTCGATCGGCTGCAGGTCGGCTGCGGGCGCAGGCGCGGCCGACCGGAGGGTGTTTACCTGCGATTTCAGCGCTTCCAGTTCCGCGCTGATCGCCGCCGGCTCGCCGCCGGAGCTTCCGCCCGGTCCGAGCGCGGGCAGGTAGCCCCCGTATTGCAGTGCGCCGGCACCCGCCAGCGCGACCAGCCCGCCGACGATGGCGGCCGCAAACGCGCCCGACTTGCTCGGCGGCTGCAGGGTATGGGGCGGGGGCGCGGCCTCGAATTGCTGCTCATAGCGGGCTTCCGCCGGCGGCTCCTCGAAAGCGGGCGCTGTCGCAGCGGGGCCAGTGTCAGCGGCGGGTTTTGGAGCCGGCTCGTCGGCGGAAGAAAAGGGTTCCCGACCGGTCGTTTCCTGTTCAACGATTACTTGCGCAGTCGTTGCTTGCTCAGCGGCCACTTGTTCAGAGGGGACCTGCTCTGGAGATTCCTGGTTGGGGAGCCTTTCGTCGGGGGCCGCGTCGGTCCGGGAAGCGTCAGTGCCGCCCGCGGCCACATCCGGCTCGTCGCCGGGGACAGAGGGCGCGGTCTTCGCTTCCTCGGTTGCGGGCGCCGCTTCCAGGTCGATCGTCACGGGTGTCGCGCCTTTCTTGCGGCGTGGCGGCTTTTCCGGTTCCATAAAGGCCTCCTTGCTTTCCCATGCGATACGGTAAACCTAGTTAGGGAAGCCCGACAGGGAAAGCCCTTCCTTCGATTTATGTGCCCGGAAGGCGCGACCCGTCAGAGCAGGTCGAGAAGACCTTCCTCCGTCGGCGTGGCGGAGACGACGACCGATTTGGCGAAGCGTTCGGGGACCATTACCGCCACATTGCGGCTGATACACAGGAACAGCGCATTTTCGAAGCTGTCCAGGTATTCGGTGACCAGCGGCAGCTCGAAGAAGTGACGGGCCGACTCGCGTGAATAGAACAGCACGGCATCCGGCTTTTCGTCGACGATCAGCGGCTTCAGTATCGAGCGCTTCGGCCGTGTCGGCTCCATGCGGTAGCATTCCACCGTCTCGTATGCCGCGCCGGCCGCATCGAGCCGGGCTTCGAACTGTTGCGACCGGGGCGTGCCGGCCAGGTAGAGGAGCGGTTCGGGCGGCACGCCGAAGTCCTGCCTGTGGCGGACGATCAGGTCGGCCAGACTGTTTCCGTCGCTGCCCTCGGCCACAAGCACCGTGCGAAAACCCGCCTCCGTCGCCGCGCGCGCCGTGGCGCGGCCGACGGCGAAGACGGTGGTGAGCAGGTGGCGGTCGAGTTCGCCGCCGATCGAGCGAAGGACGTTCGCAACCTCCGCACTCGTGATCGCGATCGCCGAGTGCCGCCGCGCGAGCCCCTCGGTCGCGGCGTCCGTGTCATGGACGGGGACAACGAGGGACAGGATCGCGGGCGTGTGATGGAGGGCCTTGAGTTTTGCTGCAGTTTTTTCCGCCGAGGCTTGGGGACGGACGACCAGAACCCTCATCAGGTCCACCCGTCGAAGAAGCCGGTTCCGGCGGCCGCACGCACCGTGTGGCCGGCTTTGGCGCCGAGTTCGGCTGCGTCGGAGGATGCGCCCTCGATCGTCGTCTCATGACAGCGCGAGCCGTCGGGGGTGAGGATCATGCCCCGGAAGCGGATGCGGCCGCCCTCGGAGACGGCGTAGCCGGCAATCGGCGTGCGACAGGAGCCGTCCAGCACGGCCAGGAAACTGCGTTCGCAGGTGACCGCCTCGCTGGTCAAGGGATCGTTGATCGTGGCGAGCAGATCGGCGATGCGGCGATCGCCGACGCGGGCCTCGACGCAGATCGCGCCCTGCGCCGGAGCGGGGAGAAAGAGCTCCGGATCGAGGATCTGTGTCGCCACATGCTCCTTGGCGATCCGCTTCAGGCCGGCATAGGCAAGCAGCGTCGCATCGGCCTCGCCGTCGGCCAGCTTGCGCAGCCGCGTGTCGACCTGCCCGCGGAAGACGATGACGTTGAGATCCGGGCGAAGCCTTCGCAGTTGCGCCTGCCGCCGCAGCGAGGCGGAGCCGACCGTCGCACCCTGCGGCAATTCGAGGAGCGTCGGTGCCGTCCGTCCGACGAAGGCATCGCGAGGGTCTTCGCGCGGAAGGAAGGCTGCGAGCTCGAGGCCGTCCGGCAGGCGCGTCGCCATGTCCTTGGTCGAGTGCACGGCGAAGTCGAGATCGCCGGAAAAGAGCTGCGCCTCGATCTCCTCGGTGAAGAGGCCCTTGCCGCCGATCTCCGACAGGGCGCGATCGGTGATGCGGTCGCCCTTGGTCGACAGGACCACGATCTCGAACATGTCTTCGGGCAGGCCGTGGGCCGCCATCAGGCGCGCACGCGTCTCGTGCGCCTGCGCCAGCGCCAGCGGGCTGCCACGGGTCCCGATCCTGAAAGGTTTTGTTTGCATCCACCGTGATCCGTTGTTACCGGAAGCTCTCGTAACCGGCTTTTGCCACCATCGCAATCAACCAGCGTGCTTCATGTCGTCCCACCTGACCATCCTCGGCATCGAAACGAGCTGCGACGAGACCGCAGCAGCCGTCGTCGCACGGGATGAGACCGGTCGCGGCACGATCCTCGGCGACGTGGTGTTGAGCCAGCTGGAAGAGCATAGCGCTTATGGCGGCGTCGTGCCCGAAATTGCGGCCCGGGCCCATGTCGAAGCGCTGGACGAACTGATCGGCCAGGCGCTTTCGCGCGCCGGCAAGACGCTGGACGACGTGGATGCCATCGCGGCGACAAGCGGGCCGGGCCTGATCGGCGGACTGATCGTCGGGCTGATGACCGGCAAGGCGATCGCGCGCGCCAAGGGCAAGCCGCTCTATGCTGTCAATCATCTGGAGGGGCATGCGCTGACGGCGCGGCTGACCGACGGGCTTTCCTTTCCCTACCTGATGCTGCTCGTCTCCGGCGGCCACACGCAACTCGTGCTGGTGCGCGGCGTCGGCGACTACGAGCGCTGGGGCACGACGATAGACGATGCGCTGGGCGAGGCCTTCGACAAGACGGCGAAGCTGCTCGGCCTTCCCTATCCGGGCGGGCCTGCGGTGGAGAGGGCGGCTGCGACGGGCGATCCGGGCCGGTTCACCTTTCCGCGGCCGCTTGTCGGCGAGAAGCGGCTCGACTTCTCCTTCTCCGGACTGAAGACCGCCGTGCGCCAGGCAGCCCAATCGATCGAGCCGGTGAGCGAACAGGACATCGCCGATATCTGCGCCTCGTTCCAGAGGGCCGTATCGCGCACGCTGAAGGACCGCATCGGACGCGGGCTCGAGCGCTTCCGGCAGACGTTCCCCGATGTCACCCAGCCCGCGCTGGTCGTCGCCGGCGGCGTCGCCGCCAACAGGGTCCTGCGGGCGACGCTGCAGGAGCTTTGCGACCGGAACCGGTTCAGGTTCGTCGCCCCGCCGCTTGCGCTTTGCACCGACAATGCGGCGATGATCGCCTGGGCGGGGCTGGAGCGAATGGCCTGCGGCCTGTCGCCCGACGATCTGTCGGTTTCACCCCGCTCACGTTGGCCGCTCGATGCGGAAGCTGCGGCAATGCTCGGCTCCGGCAAGCGGGGGGCGAAGGCATGACGACCGGCCCGCATGTCGTCGTGGTGGGAGCCGGCGCCTTCGGCACGGCACTTGCAACCGTCATAGCCGAGACCGGCGATAGCCGCGTCACGCTGCTTGCGCGACGGACGGAGACGGTCGCGGAGATCACATCGACGCGCCGCAACGAGCCAGCCCTTCCGGGGATCACGCTTTCGGCTGGGCTGGAGGCGACTGCGGACCCGCACGTCCTGAAGGATGCGCCGATCGTGCTCTTTGCCATGCCCTCGCAGGCGCAGGGGGCGGCTGCGCGCGACCTCGCACCCCATCTGTCGGACGAGGCCGCCGTCGTCGTCTGTGCCAAGGGCATGGAGAAGGCCAGCGGCCGGCTGCTGACCGATGTGCTGGCGGAAGAACTGCCGCGCCAGCATGTTGCCGTGCTCTCCGGTCCCGGCTTTGCCGCAGACATTGCGCGCGGGCTGCCGACGGCGATGGTGATCGCGGCTGCCGCGCTGGAGACGGCCGCGTCGCTGGCGCAGGCCCTGTCCGGGCCGACCTTCCGCCTCTATCCCTCGGGCGACCGGATCGGTGTGCAACTCGGCGGCGCGCTCAAGAACGTACTGGCGATCGCCTGCGGCATCGTCGAGGGCGCCGGGCTCGGCGATTCCGCCCGCGCGGCGCTGATCTCGCGCGGCCTGGCGGAGATGTCGCGCTTCGTCGCCGATCACGGCGGCGACGCGGCGACGGTGACGGGGCTCTCGGGCCTCGGCGATCTCGTGCTCACCGGCACCAGCCACCAGTCGCGCAACCTGCGGTTCGGCATCGAGCTCGGCCGCCATGGCAATGCGGATGGCTGGTCGGGAGACCTCGTGGAGGGTGCGTTTGCCGCCGGCGTCGCGTCGAGGGTCGCGGCCGAACGAAACATAGACATGCCGATCACCGATGCGGTCGCCGCGATCATCGACGGCAAGCTGGATCTTGCGACCGCGATCGGCAGGCTGATGACACGACCGATCACCCAGGAATTCTGAAGGAAAGGACATAGCGATGCTTTTTGCTCTTCTCTGCACCGACAAGCCGGGCGCTCTGCAACTGCGGCTGGACACCCGGCCCGAACACGTCGCCCACCTGACGAAGCTCAACGAGGAGGGCAAGCTCGCATTTGCCGGTCCGTTCCTCGATGCGGACGGCAAGCCGAACGGCAGCCTCGTGGTGTTGAAGGCCGACAGCGTCGAGGCCGCCCGCGCGCTCGGCGAGGCCGATCCCTATGCCAAGGCGGGCGTCTTCGCCAGCGTCGAGGTGAAGCCCTGGACCTGGACCTTCAACAATCCGGAGGCTTGAGGCGAATGGCCCACTGGCTTTACAAATCGGAGCCCTCCAAGTGGTCCTGGCAGATGCAGAAGGATGCGGGCGAGAAGGGCACCGAGTGGACCGGGGTGCGAAACTACCTGGCGCGCAACAACATGCGCGCCATGCAGATCGGCGACAAGGGCTTCTTCTACCATTCCAACGAGGGGCTGGAGATCGTCGGCATCACCGAGGTCTGCGCGCTCTCGCACCCTGACTCGACGGCCGGCGACGATCCGCGCTGGGACTGCGTCGACATCCGCGCCGTCCGCGACCTGCCGAATCCCGTCTCGCTGAAGGATATCAAGGCGAACCCGAAACTGGAGAAGATGTCGCTGGTCACCTCCATGCGCCTGTCCGTCCAGCCGGTGACGGATGACGAATGGATCGAGGTCTGCCGCATGGGCGGGCTCGACAAGCCGCCGCGCTGACCGGCTCAGACCCGTGAAGACCGATCCGGAGCGCTTCATCGTCGACAACACGTCGATCCTGTCGCCGCCGCACGTGCCGGAGATCAGGTTGCGACTGGCGACCGAGGCGCACGACCTCTGGCTGAAGACGGAGGAGGAACTGGAGGCGATCGGGCTGCCGCCGCCGTTCTGGGCGTTTGCCTGGGCCGGCGGGCAGGGGCTTGCCCGCTACGTTCTCGATCATCCCGACGTGGTCAGCGGCCGCAGCGTCCTCGATTTCGCGAGCGGCTCCGGCCTCGTGGCGATCGCGGCCTGTCGCGCGGGTGCTGCGCGCGTGCTGGCGGCCGACATCGATCCGTGGACGGAGACTGCCGTGCGGCTAAACGCCGACCTGAACGAGGTCGAGTTGGATTTCGAGCGGCAGGACCTGATCGGGACCGACCGTGGCTGGGACGTGGTGCTGGCCGGCGATGTCTTCTACGACAACGCTTTCGCCCGATCTCTGGTCCCGTGGTTTCGTAGCCTGGCTGCGCGGGGCGCCGCCGTGCTGGTCGGCGATCCGGGGCGCTCCTATTGTCCGAAAGAGCGGATGGAACCGCTTGCGACCTATGAGGTGGCGGTAACGCGCGCCTTGGAAGACAGCGAGGTCAAGCGGACGACGGTGTGGCGGTTCCTCCCATGAGCCGAACGGTGATGGCCTGTTTTGGTGGCCGGGCAGCGCGGAAAAGAATCTTAACCATATTTCCTGGTGGGGCTTTACAGCATTTTGGCGTGCGGTTGTGCCCCGATCGCCTGACTCGGTCAGCTTGTGGCCGAGATTCAGCATATGGTGGGGCAAGGTACTGGAAAACCAACATCTTGTAGGGAACAAAACCTGAATCCGAACGAGTCGTCGTTTCGTCTCCGATTCGTTCGCAAGGTGTTCCAAACTGCGCCGCAGAGCCCGGAAATCCCGGTGAAACGATCGCCAATTCGCCGGCCGCACTTGCCATCCTGCGCGACGATGGGCATTTGTGTTGCCGGCGCGCGGGCGATGACCGGCGCCGAATGATCGATACTCTCCGAGGCATGCCTTGAACGCTGCACCGATGATATTGAGCGGCCGCGGTGTTACCGCGGTGCTCGGACCGACCAATACCGGCAAGACCCATTACGCAATCGAACGCATGGTGGCGCATGAGACGGGCGTGATCGGCCTGCCGCTGCGCCTTCTGGCACGCGAGGTCTATACGCGCCTGGTCGAGAAGGTCGGTCCTCACAACGTCGCGCTGATCACCGGCGAGGAGAAGATCACGCCGCATATGGCGCGCTATTCCGTCTGTACGGTCGAGGCGATGCCGCGGGAGACGCGGGCGTCCTTCGTGGCGATCGACGAGGTCCAGCTTGCCGGCGATCTTGAGCGCGGCCACATCTTCACCGACCGCATCCTGCACCTGCGCGGCCGCGACGAGACGCTGTTTCTGGGCGCGGCGACGATGAAGCCGATCCTGGAGCATCTGCTTCCGGGCATCACGGTCGTCGAGCGGCCGCGCCTGTCGCAGCTTTTCTATGCGGGCTCGAAGAAGATCACGCGCCTGCCGCAGCGCACTGCCATCGTCGCTTTCTCGGCCGACGAGGTCTATGCCATCGCCGAACTCATCCGTCGCCAGCGCGGCGGTGCGGCGGTGGTGCTCGGCGCGCTCTCGCCGCGCACGCGCAACGCGCAGGTCGGGCTCTACCAGGAGGGCGACGTCGAATATCTCGTTGCCACGGACGCGATCGGCATGGGGCTCAACCTCGACGTCGACCACGTGGCCTTCGCCCAGGACCGCAAGTTCGACGGCTACCAGTTCCGCAACCTCAATCCGGGCGAGCTCGGCCAGATCGCCGGCCGTGCCGGCCGGCACATGCGTGACGGCACCTTCGGGGTGACGGGTCGCGTCGATCCGTTCGATCCGGAGCTCGTCGAGCGGATCGAGGCGCACGCGTTCGATCCCGTTCGCGTGCTGCAGTGGCGATCCAAGCGGCTGGACTTCACTTCCATCGCCACCCTGAAGGCGAGCCTCGATGCGCCGCCGGCGATTTCCGGCCTCGCGCGCGCGCTTCCGGCCGTGGACCAGCAGGCCCTGGAGCACCTGGCGCGCTACCCGGACATCAAGGACATGGCGACGGCGCCGGAGCGGGTAGAGAAGCTGTGGGAGGCCTGCGCCTTGCCGGACTATCGCCGGATCGCGCCAGCGCAGCACGCCGATCTGATCTCTACCCTCTATGCCGATCTTGTCCGGCGGGGTACGGTGAACGAGGACTTCCTCGCCGAGCAGGTGCGGCGGGCCGATCGCACCGATGGCGAGATTGACACGCTTTCGGCACGAATCGCCCAGATAAGGACCTGGACCTATGTCTCGAATCGGCCGGACTGGTTGGCCGATCCGACACACTGGCAGGAAAAGACGCGGGAAATCGAAGACCGATTGTCCGACGCGTTACATGAAAGGTTGACGAAACGCTTTGTTGATCGCAGGACATCTGTGCTCATGAAGCGCCTGAGAGAGAATGCGATGCTGGAAGCCGAAATCAGTGTGAATGGTGATGTCTTCGTCGAAGGGCATCATGTGGGACAGTTGGCCGGATTCCGGTTTACGCTTGCTTCGGGCACGGAAGGTCCCGATGCGAAGGCGGTGCAGGGTGCCGCCCAGAAGGCGCTTGCGCTGGAGTTCGAGGCGCGCGCCGCCCGGCTTCATGCGGCCGGCAACAGCGATCTCGCCGTCGGATCGGACGGAACCGTGCGCTGGCTCGGCGAACCGGTCGCGCGTCTTGCCGCGAGCGAGCACATCATGCGCCCGCGCGTCATCCTTCTTGCCGACGAGCAGTTGACCGGAAACGCGCGCGACCACGTCGCCGCGCGCATCGAGCGCTTCGTCAATCATCATATCGCCACCGTGCTCAAGCCGCTCGACGATCTCTCGCGCGCAGAGGATCTGCAGGGAATGGCCAAGGGGCTCGCGTTCCAGCTGGTCGAGGCCCTCGGCGTGCTGTTCCGCCGCGACGTTGCCGACGACGTGAAATCGCTCGACCAGGAGGCGCGCTCGTCGATCCGCAAACACGGCATCCGCTTCGGCGCCTACCATATCTTCATGCCGGCGCTTCTGAAGCCTGCTCCGGCCGAGCTGATCACGCTGCTCTGGGCGCTCAAGAACGATGGCCTGGACAAGCCAGGCTACGGTGAACTGATCCCGGCGCTGGCAGCGGGGCGCACCTCGATCGTCACCGATCCGGCCTTCGAGCGCATGTTCTACAAGCTGGCTGGCTTCCGCTTCCTCGGCAAGCGTGCCGTGCGTATCGACATCCTGGAGCGGCTGGCGGACCTGATCCGTCCGCTGCTGCAGTGGAAGCCGGGTTCTGCACCGCGTCCGGATGGTGCTTATGACGGTCGCCGCTTCACCGCCACGACGTCGATGCTCTCGATCCTCGGTGCTACGCCCGACGACATGGAAGAGATCCTCAAGGGGCTCGGCTATCGCGCCGACAGCGTGAAGGCCGAGGACGCTGCTACGTTCCTGGCAGCTGAGGACGCCAAGCTCGCGCCCAAGGCGGAGAGCGATGTCCCAGCCGCGGCCGAAGTGTCCGGCGAGGTTGCTTCCGCAGCGGCGGACGAAGCCGACGCGGAAGGCGAAACGACCGCAACAGAAGCGCCGGCTGTAACCGAAGAAGCGGCCGCACCCGAAGCGCCGGCCGTAGCCGAGACGCCGGTCGAGCCCGAAGCAACGGCTGCCGTCGAAGCAGCGCCTGTTGGCGAGGCCGAAAGCACGGAACCGGAGGCGGCTGCTGCCGAGCCAGCCGCTGCCGAGGCCGGCACTGAGACGGTGGCCGATGCCGGAGTTGAACCGGTGGCTGATACCGGAGCCGAAACGGTGGCCGCTGCTGCCGCGTCCGAGGGCGAGGCGCCGGCGGAAGTCCGCCCGGTTCTCCTCTGGCGTCCAGGCGGCCGCAACGATCGCACCGACAATGCCCGCCAGGGCCAGCGCGGGCATGGCGAGCGTGGCCAGGGCGAACGCGGACAGGGTGAGCGCCGCGGCGACCGGGGACAGAAGCCCGGCGGACGCCAGGATGGCGACAGGCGCGATGGAGACCGTCGCGACGCTCCGCGGCAGGGCGGGCGCCCCGAGTTCGCCAAGGGCCGCGACGGAAAGCCGCAGGGCGGCCGACCGGACCGGAACGAGCGCAACGACCGCCCGCAGCACGACGATCGTGGCGGCAAGCCTGCCAAGTTCGAGGCGCGGCCGCCGCGCAAGGAGAAGCCGATCGATCCGGATTCGCCCTTTGCCAAGCTGGCTGCCCTGAAGGAGCAGATGAAGAAGTAGGGACATGGCGGACGGGCGAGACCAGCCATCAAGCGAGCGCGAGCCGGGTCAGGGACGCCAGCGCATCGACAAGTGGTTGTTTTTCGCCCGCCTTCGCAAGTCCCGCACGCTCGCTGCCAAGTCCGTCGAACAGGGCGATATCACCGTCAACGGACAGCCCGTTCGGCAACCTTCCTTCAACGTGAAGCCGGGTGACACGATCATCCTGTCTCTCGACCGGCAGGATCTCGTCGTGAAGGTGCTGCTTCCGGGCGTGCGGCGCGGGCCCTACGAAGAGGCGCGCACGCTCTACGAGGACCTGACGCCGCCAGCGCCGCCACGCGATCGGCGCAACCTGTTCGAGCAGGTGACGCGCGAGCGCGGCACCGGTCGCCCGACCAAGCGGGAGCGGCGGGAAACGGATGCCCTGCGCGGTCGTTTCGATCCTCCGGACGAATAGAAAACTGTCCCTCCCGGCCTTGATTTCGCGCATGGTTTGTCCTTGCAAACGCGGATCAAAGTCGCTACGTCGAACCCATGGGCGGGACCGGGATCAGCGCCGTTTGCGTGGTGCGTTCCTCCACCTGCGCCGGCCTGTCCGGCGGAAGTGACGGCCGACCGTCCTTCGGACTGGAATTTCGCTGGAGTAACTCATGACGTACGTCGTGACCGACAATTGCATTCGCTGCAAATATACGGACTGTGTCGAGGTCTGCCCGGTGGACTGCTTCTACGAGGGCGAGAACTTCCTGGTGATCCATCCCGACGAATGCATCGATTGCGGCGTCTGCGAGCCCGAATGTCCTGCCGAGGCGATCAAGCCGGATACGGAGCCGGGGCTCGACAAGTGGTTGAAGATCAACGCCGATTTTGCGCAGGTCTGGCCGAATATCACGGTCAAGAAAGACGAGATGCCCGACGCGAAAGCCTATGACGGCGAGGAAGGCAAGTACGAGAAGTACTTCTCCGCCGAACCCGGCCAGGGCGACTGACGCCGTCGCGGCCGCGTCGCTCGAATTGGGGAAAACCGGTCAGGTCTGCCCGAAAGGGGATAGGGCAGGCTTGATGACCCATGCGAAGCAAATTATTGATTTCGGCACTTTTTTGTGGTAGGGTCGCAACACTGATCCACGTTGAGGCACTTGGTGTGCCCGAACACCACCACGAAAGCAAACGATCCCAAAGGTGCCGCTCACCCCTATAGGCAACGTCGTCGTTGCCGTTCCGTGATGTGCCATCGCATTCGTTTGTGCCTTGTTGGACGGACCAGAAATGGTGCCACCCGGACGGTGTCTCCGTCTTTCCCGGGCCTTCTTGACCCGGCCCCGGCCATGCCGGGAGCGTTACAGGGAGTATTTGAATAGAATGACGACCCAGCAGAAGAAGTCTTCCACGCGTCACGGTTTCAAGACCGGCGAATCGATCGTCTATCCGGCTCACGGTGTCGGCCAGATCGTCGCCATCGAGGAACAGGAAGTCGCCGGCATGAAGCTCGAGCTTTTTGTCATCGATTTCGAGAAAGACAAGATGCGCCTGAAGGTTCCGGTCGCAAAGGCTGTTTCCATCGGCATGCGCAAGCTTTCCGAAACCGATTTCGTCGATCGCGCGTTGAAGGTCGTTCAGGGCAAGGCCCGCGTCAAGCGCACCATGTGGTCGCGCCGCGCGCAGGAATATGATGCCAAGATCAATTCCGGCGACCTGATCTCGATTGCAGAAGTGGTTCGCGATCTCTATCGCGCCGAGAACCAGCCGGAGCAGTCCTATTCCGAGCGCCAGCTCTATGAAGCCGCGCTCGACCGCATGGCCCGGGAGATCGCCGCCGTCAACAAGATGTCCGAAACCGAAGCCGTGCGCCTTGTCGAGACCAACCTGAACAAGGGTCCCAAGCGCGGCAAGGCCATCGAAGAGGACGACGCCCAGGACGAGGCCGCCTGACGAGGTATCCTCCCTATCGAAAAATTCAACCCGGCTGGCCTCCAGCCGGGTTTTTTATTGGAACTTTCATCCCGCACGCACGTTCAGGGCGAATGACAATCCATGCTGGTGCGTCTGCTATATGTTGTTTTGTCCCAAGCACACCGTCCGCACAGGCGGAACGTACAATCCGGGCCGCAAGCCTAACGATATGAAGATTGCCACTCGCTCGCGGCTCTCGAGCAGTATAGCATGTCCTCGTGCGGTCGACCGACGGTCCGTTTGACCAGGGTCAGTTCTGCCGCCGCGAAGATCTCGCAGACGCATGCATTGTCAGGTGAATACCCTGGTCATGTTGACCATGGATCCTTTCAATCCCGGCTCAGGGGAGACGCCCATGGCTACCACCGCCGCAGACCGTCGCATGATCAAGATCGCAATGTCGGCTCCCTATCTCGAGCGCGAAGAGGAGCAGGCGCTCGCTTTCGCATGGCGCAAGGATCATGACCAGGAAGCCCGCAATCGCATCGCCATGGCCCATATGCGCCTGGTGATTTCGCTCGCCGCGCGCTTCCGCAATTTCGGCCTGCCGTTCAACGACCTGCTGCAGGAGGGTTATATCGGCCTGCTAGAGGCGGCGGCCCGCTTCGAGCCGGAGCGCGAGGTTCGCTTCTCCACCTATGCGACCTGGTGGATCCGTGCCTCCATCCAGGACTACGTCCTGCGCAACTGGTCGATCGTGCGCGGCGGCACGAGTTCGGCGCAAAAGGCGCTGTTCTTCAACCTGCGCCGGCTGCGGGCCCGCATCGCCCGGGGCGATGCCCATCTCACCTCCGAATCCGTCTACCGCGAGATCGCCACCGCGCTGAAGGTCAGCCCGGCCGACGTGCGCAACATGGATGCGCGCCTTGCCGCATCCGACGTCTCGCTGCAGGCGCCGGTCTCCGGGGGCGAGGAAGGTGGCGCCAGCCATATCGACTTTCTCGCAAGCGACGCTCCCCTTCCGGACGAGGAAGTCACGGAGATGATCGATGGCGAGCGCCGCCGGAAATGGCTGCATGGGGCGCTGGAACGGCTGAACGAGCGCGAGATGAAGATCATCCGCGCCAGGAGGCTTGCCGACAGCAGTTCGACGCTGGAGGAGCTCGGCGCCGACCTCGGGATTTCCAAGGAGCGCGTTCGCCAGATCGAAAACCGGGCCATGGAGAAACTGCGCATCGCGCTTTGCGAAGCATCGCCCGCTTTCGCCTGACATCGCAGCCTGAAATCTCGAACTGGGCTCGGCGCGCCGTGTGGCGCGCCACGTCCAAGGGCGGATTGCATTCGAATATGCCCGTCGATGGGAAAGGCTGCGCCTTCCCGCGGTCAGGCCTATTCCTTGCCGCCCTCGGCTGCCGCGGCCAGGGCCGCGGCATCGGCCTGCCGCTTGTACATCGCCGCCGCCGCCGCCTCCTTTTCCTCTCCGCCCACCTGGAACGTCGGCTGGGCAAACGAGATGTCGTTTTCCGCAAAGGCCTGGGTGATCATGGTGTAGGCGCGCCGCCGGATGGCGGTCTGTTCGCCGTCCGGTTTTGCGGTGAAGCCGAAGCTGATCTCGATTCCGAATTCGCCGATCTGCTCGACGCCCTTCATCTTCAGGGTCTTGATGATATGCGGCCCGAGTTCCGGATCCTCCTGGAGCTGCTTGCCGATCTCCTTGGCCAGCTTGCCGACCTTGGCGATATCGGTCTTGAACGGTACCCGGACGCGGAACTTGTCGACGGTCCAGTCGCGGCTGCCGTTGCGGATCGCGCCCAACTCGCCGAAGGGCACGGTGAACACAGATCCGCGGTGATGCCGCAGCCGGATCGAGCGCAGGCTGAAGGATTCCACGACACCGTTGTAGCTGCCGCTCTCGATCCATTCGCCCACGCGGAACGCATCGTCCATCAGGTAGAAGACGCCGCTGACGATATCCTTGACGAGCGTTTGCGATCCGAAGCCGATGGCGACGCCGAAGATGCCGGCGCCCGCGATCAGGGGGCCGATCTGGACGCCCATTTCGGCAAGGATGGTCATCGCCGCGATGCAGATCAGTACCGCCGCCAGGGCATTTCGGAAGATGGGAAGAAGCGTTCGCAGCCGTGCGCGCCGGGCCGCCTCGTCGGCCGAAACGGAAAGTTCGTCGGCCGCCGGCGTCAGCTTGCGGTCGATATACGACTTCGCCAGTTGCCATGCGAGATCGACGATCAGGAGCACGACGGCGCTCTTGAATACGCCGTAGACCAGCGTCTGGAGGTACGGGTTGTCTCTTGCGATGATGTTCGGATTGTAATGCCAGGTCAGTCCGAGCCATCCGAGCGCCAGCACGATGATGATGGCGCGCACCCCCCTGAGGAGCAGCACCATCCGGGGCGTGTTCGCGTTGTCCTCGTTCCAGCGCGTCAGGGCGAAGGCGCGGGTGACGCGATCGGCGCCCGACAGCAGCCTGGGCAGGACGACTGCGTAGATGCCGATCCAGAACAGGCCGGTGAAATTGATGCACCACAGCAGCCAGAGCAGCACCAGGTAGAGCGACGCGAGGATGTTGGTCGCCCGGGTGGGGGGATTGCCGTTGCGGTCTGCCGGGCGCCTCCAGATGGCTTCCAGCGCGATCAGGAAAAGCGCTGCCGAGAACAGGTAGACGATGTCCGCCCGGACATCGCTGTCGACCCCCAGCCGCCGGCACATGGCCCACAGGGCAAACCCCAAGGTGAACACCGCCGCGAAGATCCGGATGCGCGCATACTGGAATTGGGTCATGCCGCCCGTTTCCAGAGAGAGACGGCAGAGGCCCATGAACAGGCGGTAGGCGATGACCGCCAGCAACGCATAGAGAACGACGACGCGGACGAGCGGCGGCCAGTCGATGGCCATGAAGATCAGCGTCGCTACGACCGTGAACACGATCAAGGGGCCGAATTCGACATAGGCCCGGGTCAGGACCGCGCTCTGGAACTTGGCCCTGGAAGCCGCCCTGCGGAACAGCCATTCGATCACCGCGCCGACGCAGACGATGCCGAGCACCAGGAACAGCGCCGGGGCGAAGCCGCGTTCGCTTGCCTGCTGGTGTACCCTGGCTGCGGCCGCGGCGATCTCGGAATGGACCCTGGGCAAGGCGGCGCGCAGCGCATGGAAGCGGGACCGTGCCTCCGCCTCAAGGCTTTCGACCTCCAGCGTCGCTTCCCGCTGAGCCTCCGCGGTTGCGTCGGCGGGGCGGCTCTGGATCCAGTTCCTGACGTCGGGATCGTCCAGGAGCTTGATGAGCTCGGCGATCTTTTCCGGCGGCGGAGCGCTCGACTGGGACGCTTGCGCGGCGCCGCCGGTAGCCGGTGCCGTTTGTGCCGCTGCCATGGGAGCGAGCGTCAGCAGGAACATCGAAACGATGAGCGACAGAAGATATGCGGGAAACTTCGGCATAGGACCCCAGCCAACTTGCGGACCCACGAAATGTCATTCCGCCTGCCGTCGATTGAAAACGGTCGTACCTAACTAGCATTTACGGGGGCGCGCCGAAAGATGGCGCAATCGTGGCGAGCGGTTCCGAAGCGATGAAGCCTGAAGCAGATCGAGCGCGAAACCGCTGAACACCTTTGCGCGACTGCTTCAGGCGGACTACTCGGTAATGATCTTGACCTTGTCGCCGGGCTTTATCGTGCTCGTGGCCGTCATCGCGTTGATCAGCCGGAACAGGTCCAGCTTCCGGTCTGTGCCCATCATGCGGCCGGCGAGCGAGGCGACGGTATCGCCTGCGCGCGCGGTGACGACACGCACGCGCAACGGCTTCAGCGAAGCCACTTCCTGGGGCGTCAGCTGCCGGAACGATGACTTCAACACGTCGGCCGTCGGTTCGAGCGCAGGCGAACCCTGGGGGACCGCCGTCAGGAACCGGTAGATCTGGTTGCCGATGCGCACGACCGTGACGTCGAACTCCCAGCGGTCGGCCGCGGCGCGCGCGGTGGCTGCCTCGAGCCCGTTGATCGTGGCGGGCCGGATCGTGTCGGTCTTCAATCCCGTCACCCAGCCGCTGGAAATGTAGTTCACCAGGCTCTGGCGCTGGTTGTCGGCAACGCCGTCGAAACGGATGGCGATGTCGCCTGGGCCGGTTGCCAGCACGGCGTCGGCCTTGTTGTCGATCTGGAAGCCGGCGGGCACGTCGAAGCGGATGCCGAGTTTTCCGTGCAGGAACGTCTGCCCGCGGACATAGCCTTCCTGCGGGCTGTCGCCATAGAGGAGGCCGTCGATGCCGGCGAGGTAGTAGTCGCGGCCGCGGTCTCCCACCGTGCCTTCCGCGCCGAAGGCGCGGGCATGGCGGCGCGCGAGTTCCACCCGCTGGGGTGCGTTCGGATGGCTCGACAGGAAGTCAAGGCTCTGGTCGGATTCGGGATCGACCGCGTTGAACTGTCCATAGGCGGCCATGCTGTCGAGGAAGCGCGCGGCGGCATAGGGATCGTAGCCCGCCTCGCCCAGCATGCGCACACCGATCACGTCGGCCTGCAACTCCTGGTTCCGCGAAAACGCGGCCAGCCGCAACTTGCCGCGCGCGAGCGCCTGCTTGCCGGCGATGTTGCTGGAGAGCACTTCGGCGACGACGCGGCTGGCGATGACCTCCGCCTCTTCCTTCTTCTGGCGCTCTATGCCGTGGTTGGCGGTCACGTGGGCCATCTCGTGCGACAGGACGGCGGCGACTTCGGAGGCGTCGTTGGCAAGCGCCAGCAGGCCGCGGGTGACGTAGAGATAGCCGCCGGGCAGCGCGAAGGCGTTGATCGCCGGCGAGTTCAGGATCGTGATGCGATAGGACTGGTTGGGGTTTTCCGACACCGCCGTCAGGGCGCCGGTAATGCGGGCGACGAGGCGCTCCGTCTTGGCGTCCTTGTATTCCCCGCCGTAGCTGGCGACGATGCGCGGATGCTCACGCGCGCCCATGGCTGCGCGCGGATCGTTCTTCTGCACTTCCGCAACGATCTGGGGTGTCGACGACGGAGCGACGGTCGGTTGGTAGGTTTGCTCAATGGCCGACTGGCACGAGGCGAGCAGGCCCGCGAGCGCAAGCACCAGCGCGGCGCGCGCGGCGACCGTCCTGCGTCCCTTGCTCAAACCTCCATGCTGAAGGCTCTCCAGCATCCGCCCCATGCCCTTTCACAGACCTTGTCGCCTGCCCGCAAGGCAAGCGCGTTCTCGACTTCCGGACCGTAGCCGATTCGAAGTCGGAGAACCTCGTCAGTTCGAATTGTTCGACGGCTGTCCGACATATCGTGCATATGCCCGATGGATCCTGTCCGGACCCGTGGTCGAGAGATAGTCGTACCGCCCGCGGCCGACAACTCCCGATTCCAGAATCGGCTTCCGATGTGGCTGCGGTGACACAGTGTGGCGTCCAAAATATGGCAGGTTCGGTCCGAAAAGTATTATCTATCAATGCCAAGGAAGTTCGCCAATGCGGGCATTTCGCGGTGCGCGAGAAAGGATCCGATCGGTTCCATCAGTGCGATTGTCCCGCCGTCGATGAACATTGCGCTGTCGGCGAGCCGCCGGACGTCCTCCAGCTGATGGGTAATGAACAACAGCGTGCTTCCGGTCTCCGTGCCAAGTTCGCGCAGAAGTTCGGCCATGTCGGCGCGCATCGCGGGGTCGAGCGCGGCGAAGGGTTCGTCGAGGAGCAGGATCGGCCGACTTCGGACGAAGGCGCGGGCGAGTGCGACTCTTTGTCGCTCCCCGCCGGAGAGCAGCGCCGGCTTGCGCCCCCCGTATCCCTCGAGGCCGACCCGGGTCAGCGCATGCTCCACTCGCCGGCGCTCGGGTGCGCCGAGGCGCAGCGAGGGATCGATGCCAAGGCCGACATTCTGCTCCACACTCAGATGGGCGAAGAGATTGTTCTCCTGGAAGATAATCGAAACCGGCCTTTCGGCAGGTTCGCGTCCCGCCATGTCCTTGCCGAAGATCTCGACGGTTCCCGAGCCTATCGGCTGGAACCCTGCGATGACGTTGAAAAGGGTCGACTTGCCCGAGCCCGACGGTCCCGTCACGGCGACGCAGGCGCCGGTGGGGATTTCGCACGAGAAGACCAGGCGCTTCTGCTCGAACTGCACCGTTGCCTCGTAGAGGCGAATAGCGGGAGCGCCCGCTTCGGGGTTGGAATGGTCAGGCATCGTCTCTCGCATTCTTGCCGGAGGCGGTGGAGGGAAGCGTCAACAGCAGGCAGAGGATGCCGAGAAGCAACGCAATGCCGGCCGCATCCGCTGTCCGGTAGCTGCCCATGCGGCTGAACAGGAGCCATGGGAGGGTGACGACGCCGTCCGCCCCGAAGATGGCGACCGCGCCGAGATCGCCCAAGGAGAGCGCCATGGCGAAGGCGAAGGCTGTGAGCAACGGCCGCTTCAGCGCTGGCAGGTCGATCCATCGCAGCCGGTGCAAGCCGGTGACGCCGAGGCTGACGGCGAGCCGGCCGGTACGGGCGATGTGCGTGCGATAGGCCGGCTCCAGCACGCGGATGACGAAGGGAAGGGCCATTAGCGCGTTGATGACGACGACGACATAGGGCGCGAAGCGTCCGACCTCGCCGAATGTGCGCAACATCAGGAACCAGCCGGTCGCGACCACAACCGGGGGCACCAGCAGGATGAGCGAGCTTGTGGCCTGCAGGGTGCCTGCGAGATACCGCAACGGCGCCGGGGCGCGATCGGCGGCGGCGAGCGGCGCGATCGCGATCGCGGGCATGGCGACGGCGAGGCAGAGCGTCGCCGAGGCGAGCGCGATGGCAAGGCTCGTGGCAAGCGCCCTGTGCAGCAACGGGTCAAAGGCGAGCCGCGGCAGGTCGGACGCAAAGCCGGCTGCGACGACGGCCAGCAGCGGCGCGGCGGTGAACAGGGTGAAGGCGAGGATCACAAGGCCGTCCGAAAGCCGCCCGCGCTTGCCGTCGAAACGACGGATGGCGCGGCCGGCGGTCGGCGCTTCCTCGGCGGGCGTGCCCAATAGCCGCATGAAATAGAGCAGTGTGCCGGTCAGGGCAATCTGGAGGACGGAGAGGATCACGGCGCGCGGCGGATCGAAATCGAAGCGCAGCGCCTGATAGATCGCGACCTCGATCGTGGTCGCCGCGGGGCCGCCGCCCAGCGTCAGCACGATCGTGAAGCTGGTGGCGCAGAGCATGAACACGAGGCCGGCGATCCCCGGCAGCAGGCCGCGCATGACCGGCCACTCGATCAGCCGGAAGGCCGCGCCCGATCCCATGCCGAGATTGGCGGAGGTCAGCCAGTATTCGGGCGGAATACGCTCCAGCCCCGCCATCAGCAGCCTGGCTGCGAGCGGCAGGTTGAAGAACACATGGGCGATGAGAATACCGGCCAGGCCATAGACGCTGACGGGATTGTCGAGGCCGAGCGTGGCGAGAGCCTGGTTGACGATGCCGCGGCGGCCCCAGACCTCGATGATGCCGAGCGTTGCCACCAGCGCCGGCAGGCCAAGCGGGAGCGCCGACAGCCGGACTATCCAGTTGCGCCCGGGAAAATGGCGGCGCCGCGCGAGCGCCCGGGCGACGGGAATGGCGAGCGCCACCGAAAGGACGGTGGAGAGGCTCGCCTGCAGCAGCGTGAAGCGGGCAACGCCGAAGAGGTAGGCATCGAACAGCGCGCCGCCGGCGCCGCCTTCGGCATGGAAGAGCAGGACCACCGTCGAGAGACCGGCAAACAGCAGGATCGAGGCCAGGACGATGCCGCCGGCCCGGACAATCGCTGATGCTTCGCGCGTGGTGTACATCCCGGTGCCTCGCCAGCAGGCGGCGTCTTGCCCTCGCCGCCAGCTTCCTACTTTGCACTCATGGCCGAAAGCCATTCGTCGATCCAGGCCCTGCGGTTCGCCGCGACCTCGTCTGCCGCATAAAGGAAGGTGTGCTCCGGCTTAACCAGCTTGTCGAAGGCTGCCGGAAGCGGCGCATCGGTTGCGGCAACCGGCATCATCCAGTTCGTCTCGGGAATGATCGGCTGGAAGCCTGGCCCGGTCATGAAGGTGAGGAACGCCTTGGCCAGTTCGGGATTGTCGGCGGTCTTCGTCATGCCGGCAACCTCGATCTGGACGTAGTGGCCTTCGGAGAAGGCGGCCGCCTGGTAGCGCTCGGTGTTCTCCGCCACCATGTGATAGGCTGGGGAGGTGGTGTAGGACAGCACCATCGGCGCTTCGCCCTTGGTGAAGAGCCCGTAGGCCTCCGACCAGCCGGGGGTCACGGTCAGGACGCGGTCCTTCAGCTTCGCCCAGGCCTCGCCGGCCTTGTCGCCGTAGACGGACTTGACCCAGAGCAGCAGGCCGAGGCCCGGCGTCGAGGTGCGCGGATCCTCGATGACGATCTTGTCGTCAGGATCGCCCTCCACCAGTTCCTTCAGGCTCCTCGGTGGGTTCTTCAGCGCCTCGGTGTCGTAGACGACGGCGAAATGGCCGTAGTCGTAGGGAAGGAAGGTGTCGTCCGAGAACCCGCCCGGAACGGTCAAGCCCTGCGGGGCGAGCTGGTGCGGAACGAACAGGCCGGTCGCCTTGGCTTCGGCTATCAGATTGGTGTCGAGGCCGAGGACGATATCCGCCTTCGTTCCCTCGCCCTCCAGCTTCAGGCGTGTCAGCAGTTCGACGCCGTCGGCGACGCCCACCCATTCGACCTTGCAGTCGCAGGTCTTTTCAAACGCCGCCGCCACCTTGGCGCCGGGCCCCCATTCGGTGACGAAGCTTTCATAGGTATAGATGGTCAGCGTCTTGTCCGCCGCCTGTGCGGGCAGGGCCATGGATACTGTCATGGACGCTGCGGAAAGTAGTGCCAGGGCGGAAAGTAGCGTCTTGCGCATCGGTGCCTCCTTCAAATCCAAAAAACGGGAATAGGGCGCCGGATGTGCCGTCTAATCCCTCCGCCGGTACAAACCGGATCAGGTTCCGCGGGTTGGCCTTGGCCTCTCAGCCCGGTCCATCCTGCGATGGTCGGGCACCCCGTTAGAGCAAGGCAAGCATTAGTCCGCCCCGGCCCCGCTTGCAAGCGGGTCGGCACGGCGGAAAGGCGTTTCCATTCGCGGGCGACATGCGCTAGACGGTGTGCCCATGACGAACGCCGCCGACCAGCTCTTTGTCGTCCTTCTCGGAGGAACGCTCGAACCCACCGCGCGGTTCACGGCGTCGGTTGCCGGCGCCCGCTTCATTGCGGCCGACGGCGGCATGCGCCATGCCGCCACACTCGGGATCACGCCCGAGGTCTGGGTCGGCGATTTCGATTCCGCCTCGCCGGAGGATCTTGCGACCTGGGCCCATGTCCCGCGCGAGCCCTATCCGGCGGCCAAGAATGCGACGGACGGGGAGATTGCCGTCTCGGCAGCGCTGGAGCGCGGGGCGCGAAAGCTCGTTCTCGCCGGCGCCCTCGGCGGCGAGCGCAGCGACCATGCGCTGATGCACCTTCTTCATGCCGTCGCGCTCAAGGAGGATGGGCTCGACATCACCCTGACCTCCGGCCTCGAGGAGGCCTGGCCGCTGCTCCCCGGCTGCACCACGGTCGCGCTGCCGGACAGGAGCCTGTTCTCGGTCCTCGGCCTGTCGGCGCTCTCCGGCCTGTCGATCGAGAACGTCCGCTATCCGCTGGCCGGGTTCGACCTGCCGTTCGGTTCCTCGCGCACGGTTTCCAACGTCGCGCTCGGCCCCGTCACCCTCACCCTTGCCGCCGGGCGCGCCGTCCTGCTCGCCCGGCCCTATGACCATTCAGGAACCTGACGCTTGGCACCGCCCATTCTGAAACTCGACGACATATCCTTGAGCTTCGGCGGCACGCCGCTGCTCGACGGCGCGAACCTGCAGGTAGAGCCGGGCGATCGCATCTGCCTTGTCGGTCGCAACGGTTCCGGCAAGTCGACGCTGCTGAAGATCGCCGCCGGAATGGTCGAGGCGCAGTCCGGCGAGGTGTTCCGCCACCCGTCCGCCACCGTTCGCTACCTGGAGCAGGCCCCCGATTTCGAAGGGTTCGCCACGGTCGCCGCCTATGCGGAGGCCGGCCTCGGCCCGGGCGACGATCCCTATCGCGTCACCTACCTGCTGTCGCATCTCGGGCTGACCGGGGCGGAGGATCCCGAGACGTTGTCGGGCGGCGAAGCGCGGCGCGCGGCACTCGCCCGCGTGATGGCGCCGGAGCCGGATATCCTTTTGCTCGACGAGCCGACCAACCATCTCGACCTGCCGACCATCGAATGGCTGGAAGACGAACTGATGCGCAGCCGCTCGGCGCTCGTCGTCATTTCGCACGACCGGCGGTTCCTGGAGAAGGTCTCTAATGCCACCGTCTGGCTCGACCGCGGCACCTCGCGCAGGATCGACCGCGGCTTTGCCCATTTCGAGGCGTGGCGGGACGAAGTGCTGGAAGCGGAAGAGCTGGAGCAACACAAGCTCGGCAAGGCGATCCAGCGCGAGGAGCACTGGCTGCGCTACGGCGTGACGGCGCGGCGCAAGCGCAACATGCGCCGCCTCGGCGAACTGCAGACCATGCGTTCGCGCCACCGCGGCCACAAGGGGCCGCAGGGCACGGTGCAGGCGACCGCATCCGACGCACAGGAATCCGGCAAGCTGGTGATCGAGGCGGACAAGGTCACGAAGAACTACGGCGAGCGCACGATCGTCGCCCCGTTCTCGATCCGGGTGCATCGCGGCGACTGCATTGGCCTGGTCGGCCCCAACGGTGCCGGCAAGACGACGCTTCTGAAGATCCTGACGGGCCAGCTCGCGCCCGACAGCGGCACGGTCAAGCTCGGCACCAATCTGGAGATCGCCACGCTCGACCAGCGCCGCGAGGACCTGAACCCGGACGATACGCTTGCGCACTATCTCACCGATGGGCGCGGCGAGAGCCTGATCGTCAACGGCGAGCAGCGGCACGTGACGGGCTACATGAAGGAATTCCTGTTCCAGCCGGAGCAGGCGCGCACGCCGATCCGCAACCTCTCCGGCGGCGAACGCGCGCGACTGATGCTGGCCCGCATCCTGTCGCGGCCGACGAACCTGCTGATCCTCGACGAGCCGACCAACGACCTGGACATCGAGACGCTGGATCTCCTGCAGGAGATCGTCGCCGGCTTTTCCGGTACCGTCATCCTCGTCAGCCACGACCGCGACTTTCTCGACCGCACCGTCACCTCGACGATCGCGCCCGCCAATCCGGAGGCGCCGGACGGGCGATGGATAGAATATGCCGGCGGATATTCCGACATGATGGCCCAGCGGCGCGGCGCGATCGAAGAGCGCCGCAAGGCGGAGAAGGCAGAGAAGGCGGATAAGACGAGGACCAGCGACGCCGCTCCGGCCGAGAGGCCGGGCGACAAGGCCAGGGGCAAGCTTTCCTACAAGCAGAAGTTCGCGCTCGAAAGCCTGCCGAAGGAGATGGAGAAGATCCAGTCCGAAATCGCCAGGCGCGAGGAGACCATGGCCGACCCGGCGCTGTTTTCGAAAGACCAGGCTACCTTCAACCGCCTTGCCGGCGAACTGGAGACGCTGCGGACCGACCTGACGCGCATGGAAGAGGAGTGGCTCGAGCTGGAAATGCTGCGCGAGGAATTGGAAGGCTGAAGGGGACCTCGATCCGGAGGCTTCACACGCGGCGCCGCCGTCGTTGTTCTGCGGCGGATCGAACGTCAATCTCAAGGCGGGAACGATCGTCCCCGCCTGTCGAAGATACCGGCAGCTATGGGCGGATGACGCAGACGCCGGCTTCCCAACTGCAGCTTGCGGTCTCGGTTTCCGGCGTCACGGCAATGACCTTGGCGCCGTATTGCGGCCGGACGGACGGGAAGCCGCCGGATGCATCGCCATACTCGCCATCGAAATAGAAATAGTTGCCGTTGCCCGGATCCTCATAGGCGGAGATCGAGCCGCCATAGAAGTTGTTGCCGAGGCCACTGCGGTCATGGTCCTGGCCTTCGGCATAATAGGGCCGGGCCGGCCCCTGGTAGTAGGGGCGAGCGCGATTGCCCCATGCGTCGCCATCACGGCGCGACCCGTCGAAGCGCCAGTCCCAGCCGGCCTGGCGGCTGCGGTTCCAGTTTCCACGGTCCCAGCGTGCCCGATCCCAGCGTTCCCGATCCCAGTTTCCGCGGTTCCAGTCGCGGTGATCCCAGCGGTCGGCGCGGCGCAGGGTCCACGCCCGGGTGCGCATGCTCGTCGAGCCGCGGATGACGTCGCGCGTCCGGTCGCGGTCGACATGGTGCCTGCGTTTCCAGGTGTCGTCGCGTCCCCTGTCCGCACGGGTGGAGACTGAGCGGGTTGAGCTGTGCGAGGAAAAACTGCGGTGGCTTCCGCCTTCGTTGCGGTCGCGTGCCTCTGCCATGGGTGCCATGGCGATCGAAAATGAAAGGGTGGCGAGCGCGATTGCAGTCATGCAGGCTCGGGAAAACAGACTCATTCTGTTTCGCCTCCAGGTTACGCTTAACAGATCCTTGCAGCCACTCTGGGCCAATATCGCTGGAAAGTCACTGGCTTGGTTAAGGAACCGGTAAGAAACGTTAACAATGGTTAACGGTCCCGGAGGCCCCTCATCACCACACTTTTGTCTTAATCGATTAAATTGATTTTGCCCGTCGATGACACTTGTGGTTCCGCATTCCGGCGATTAAACGTCGCAGACACTGCATTGCACACAAAGACGTGCAATTCCGGAGTGAAAATGTCCAGATATCGGGGCCATTCTCCGGGATTTCCGTGAGGGTTCTGATGACGAATGTCACAAAAGGCCGGCCGCTCTCGCCGCACCTCCAGATCTACAAGCCCATCCCCACCATGGTCATGTCGATCGTGCATCGCATCACCGGCGGTGCGCTCTATTTCGGCACGGTGCTCGTGGCCTGGTGGCTGATCGCAACAGCGATGGGTGAGGATTATTTCAACTGGGTCAACTGGTTCTTCGGGACCTGGATCGGCAAAGTGATCCTAGTCGGCTATACCTGGGCCCTGTTCCATCACATGGTGGGCGGCTTTCGCCACTTCGCCTGGGACACGGGATACGGGTACGAGAAGCATTTCGCCACGAAGGTAGCCAAGGCGTCGCTGGTCGTATCGCTTGCATTGACGGTGCTGGTCTGGGCGATCGGCTATCTGGTGCGCTGAGGAACAACAATCATGGACATGCGTACACCTCTCGGCCGCGTTCGCGGACTCGGCTCGGCCAAGGAAGGCACGGAGCACTTCTGGCGCCAGCGGCTGACGGCAGTTTCCAACGTGCCGCTGATGCTCTTCTTCGTCGGCTTCCTCGTCTGCTACGCCGGCGCGCCCTATGCCGAGGTCCGGGCGGCGCTGTCGCACCCGATCGTCGCGGTGCTGATGGCGCTGGTCGTGCTTTCCGCGCTCTACCACATGAAGCTCGGCATGCAGGTCATCATCGAGGACTATGTCCACGCGGAAGGCATCAAGATCGTCCTCCTCATGCTCAATACCTTCTTTGCGGTCCTGGTCGGCGGGCTCTGTCTTTTCGCCGTCCTGAAGATCGCGTTCGCAGGATAACGCACCATGGCACCGAATTCCTCGCCGGCGACAAGCGGCAAAGCCTATCAGTATGTGGATCATGCCTTCGATGTGGTCGTGGTGGGGGCGGGCGGCGCGGGACTGCGCGCGACCCTCGGCATGGCCGAGCAGGGGCTGAAGACGGCCTGCATCACCAAGGTCTTCCCGACCCGTTCGCACACGGTCGCAGCCCAGGGCGGCATCGCCGCCTCCCTGCAGAACATGACGCCGGACAGCTGGCAGTGGCACCTCTACGACACCGTCAAGGGCTCCGACTGGCTCGGCGACGTCGACGCCATGCAGTATCTCGCCATGGAAGCGCCAAAGGCGGTCTATGAGCTCGAGCACTACGGCGTTCCCTTCTCGCGCAACGAGGAAGGCAAGATCTACCAGCGGCCGTTCGGCGGCCACATGCAGAACTACGGCGAGGGCCCGCCGGTGCAGCGCACCTGCGCGGTCGCCGACCGGACCGGCCACGCCATCCTGCACACGCTCTACGGCCAGTCGCTGCGCAACAACGCCGAGTTCTTCATCGAGTATTTCGCGCTCGACCTGATCATGTCGGCCGACGGCCGCTGCACCGGCGTCGTCGCGTGGAACCTCGACGACGGCACGATCCACCGCTTCTCCGCCAAGATGGTGGTGCTGGCGACGGGTGGCTACGGCCGCTCCTATTTCTCGGCGACCTCGGCGCACACCTGCACCGGCGACGGCGGCGGCATGATCGCGCGCGCCGGCCTGCCCTTGCAGGACATGGAGTTCGTGCAATTCCATCCGACCGGCATCTACGGCTCGGGCTGCCTGATCACCGAAGGCGCGCGCGGCGAAGGCGGCTACCTGGTCAATTCCGAGGGCGAGCGCTTCATGGAGCGTTACGCGCCGTCGGCCAAGGATCTTGCCTCGCGCGACGTGGTCTCCCGCTGCATGACGATGGAAATCCGCGAGGGCCGCGGCGTCGGCAAGAACAAGGACCACATCTTCCTGCACCTCGACCACCTCGATCCGGCCGTGCTGCACGAGCGGCTTCCCGGCATTTCGGAGAGCGCGAAGATCTTTGCCGGTGTCGACGTCACCCGCGAACCGATCCCGGTTCTGCCGACCGTGCACTACAACATGGGCGGCGTTCCGACGAACTTCTGGGGCGAGGTTCTCAACGCCGACAGCGCCAATCCGGAGCGCGTCGCGCCCGGCCTGATGGCGGTCGGGGAAGCCGGCTGCGCCTCGGTGCACGGCGCCAACCGCCTGGGCTCCAACTCGCTGATCGACCTCGTGGTGTTCGGCCGTGCGGCTGCCATCCGCGCCGGCGAGGTGATCGACCGCGCCGCCCCCATCCCCGCGCTCGACACGGCGGCCTGCGACAGGATCATGGAACGCTTCGACCGGCTGCGCTTCGCCGATGGCAACACACCGACGGCGGTGCTGCGCGACAAGATGCAGCGCACCATGCAGGACGACGCGGCCGTGTTCCGCACGCAGGAATCGCTGGAGAGCGGCTGCCGCCGCATGAAGGAGATCTGGGACGAGATGGCCGACATCAAGGTCACCGACCGGTCGCTCATCTGGAACTCCGACCTGGTGGAGACGCTGGAACTGGAAAACCTGATGGCCAACGCGATCGCCACCGTCGTCGGCGCCGAAGCCCGCAAGGAAAGCCGTGGTTCCCACGCCCGCGAGGACTATACGTCCGGCCCGTTCGCCGGCCGCGACGACGTCAACTGGCGCAAGCACACGCTGTCCTGGGTCGACGCGAACGGCAACGTCAAGCTCGACTACCGGCCGGTCCACACCGACCTCATCGCCGAAGGGATCGATCCGAAGAAGATCGAACCCAAGGCCCGCGTCTACTGATCCCGAGGAACGCTGGACATGGTTGAACTCGCACTTCCGAAGAATTCGCAGATGACCGAAGGCAAGGTCTGGCCGAAGCCGGCCGGTGCCACCAACACCCGCGAACTCCGCGTCTACCGCTGGAGTCCGGACGACGGCAAGAACCCGTCGATCGACACCTTCTATGTCGATATCGACGACTGCGGCCCGATGGTGCTGGACGCGCTGCTCTACATCAAGAACAAGATCGACCCGACGCTGACGCTGCGCCGCTCCTGCCGCGAGGGCATCTGCGGCTCCTGCGCCATGAACATCGACGGCACCAACACGCTCGCCTGCACGAAGGGCATGGACGAGGTGAAGGGTGCCGTGAAGGTCTACCCGCTGCCGCACATGCCGGTGGTCAAGGACCTGGTGCCGGACCTGACGCACTTCTACGCCCAGCACCGCTCGATCGAGCCCTGGCTGAAGACGGTGACGCCGACGCCGGCCAAGGAGTGGAAGCAGAGCCACGAGGACCGGCAGAAGCTCGACGGCCTCTACGAGTGCATCCTGTGCGCCTGCTGCTCGACCTCCTGTCCGAGCTACTGGTGGAATGGCGACCGCTATCTTGGCCCGGCCGTGCTGCTGCAGGCCTATCGCTGGCTGATCGACAGCCGCGACGAGGCCACCGGCGAGCGCCTCGACAATCTCGAGGATCCCTTCCGCCTCTATCGCTGCCACACGATCATGAACTGCGCCCAGGCCTGCCCGAAGGGGCTGAACCCGGCCAAGGCGATCGGCGAGATCAAGAAGATGCTGGTCGAGCGGCGGCTCTGACCCAACTTGGGCGAAACATTGCAAATGCCGGGCCTCGCGCCCGGCATTTTCATGAGGGGTCGCCGGCGTCAATCGGGTGCGGTGGCCATGGGCTGCGGCGAAACATGATGGCTAAGACTTGATTTAAACCTTCGATTCACGGTAATCCGCCATGATTGTCGCATATGCAGGGCATCGACGAAGGGGCAGGAGTTTCGACATGCGGATTGTACAGGTGGCAGGCGGACTGATGATGGCGCTGGCGTTGGCCGGCTGCCAGCGGACTTCCATGGGCGGCGTCGATACGCAGCCGACCGCACCGCTGCAGCCTGCGCCGGTCGGCACGGTCTCTTCCAGCCAGCTTCCCGATCCCTCTACCAGCACCAGCGGCGGCTCGTCCCAGTTTCCCGCCGCGCCCACGACGGACACGGCCATGGCGACGCCAGGCGCGGGCGGCGTTCCGGGTGCCGATGCCGGCGCTTCGGCTGCGGCGCTGGACGTCAAGAAGGAAGGCATGGTCGGCAACTGGCGCGTCAGCAACGGCCCGACCTCGTGCGACATGTTCCTGACGCTCACCAACCTCGGTTCCGGCTCGCGCGGCGGCACCCGCGGCTGCGCAGGCGAGCTGACGCAGATGGGCTCATGGGAAGTGGCCGGCAAGCAGGTCGTGCTGAAGAATCGCGACGGCAACGAGATTGCGCGTCTCTACAAGACCGCCGACTCGCGCTTCGACGGTTCCACCAGCGGCGGCCAGCCGATCAGCCTGTCGCGCTGATCGCGTATATTTCTTTCCTCACGGAGATCTTCTGCAGTGCCCATGAAGCAGGATTGGGACAAGGTCTCCGCCTATCCGGAACACGGCGTCACCGACAAATTGAAGGCGAAGGTGGCTGCAGGCGAGATGCAGGCCGACCCGCTGCAGGCCGCGATGGCACAGCGGTTCGATGTGCTTCTTCACGCCATCCAGGCGCAGCGGCCGGCGCGCAAGTCGAGTGCGCTCGGCTGGCTGTTCGCCGCGCGCAAGCCGGAGAAATCCGCAGTTCCACGCGGCCTCTACATCCATGGCGGGGTTGGCCGCGGCAAGACCATGCTCATGGACCTGTTCTTCTCGCTCGTGCCGATCAAGCGCAAGCGCAGGGCCCATTTCCATGAATTTATGGCCGATGTGCACGATCGCATCCACCAGCATCGCCAGAAGCTGAAGAACGGCGAGACCAAGCAGGCCGATCCAGTGCCGCCCGTGGCCGAGGCTCTGATCGCGGAGGCACGGCTTCTGTGCTTCGACGAGTTTTCCGTGACGGATATCGCCGATGCGATGATCCTGTCACGGCTGTTTTCGGAACTGTTCGCGCGCGGCTGCATCCTGGTCGCCACCTCGAATGTCGAGCCGGACAACCTCTACAAGGACGGCCTCAACCGCGGCCTGTTCCTGCCCTTCGTCGACCTGCTCAAGAAGCACGTCGATATCGTCGCGCTGG
Organism: Mycoplana azooxidifex; assembly: GCF_014196765.1. Taxonomy (GTDB): domain Bacteria; phylum Pseudomonadota; class Alphaproteobacteria; order Rhizobiales; family Rhizobiaceae; genus Mycoplana; species Mycoplana azooxidifex. The sequence continues at coordinate 175,973 of NZ_JACIEE010000004.1, read as the reverse complement.
ATTCGGGGACGGACTACCGGCTGGAGAAGGACGAGGGCCTGCCCGTGTTCCGTCATCCGCTCGGGGCGGAGGCGGACCAGGCCATGGACAGGGCCTGGACGCGGGAGACGGCGGGGAACGAGGTGAAGCCGGCGACCATCGGCTTCCGGGGGCGCGAGATCGCCGTTCCCGCCGCCGCCGGACGGGCGGCCCGCTTTGCCTTCGCCGATCTCTGCGAAAAGCCGCTGGGTGCTGCCGACTACCTCGCCGTCCTGAAGCGCTACGACACGATCTTCGTCGACCATATTCCCTTTCTCGGTCCCGACCGGCGCAACGAGACGAAGCGCTTCATCAACCTCGTCGACACGATCTACGATCACGGCGCCCGCCTGTTCGCCTCCGCCGCGGCGGCGCCGGAGAGCCTTCTGGTTGCGAAGAAGGGAACGGAAGGCTTCGAATTCGACCGGACGGTTTCGCGGCTGATCGAGATCCGCAGCGTCGAGTATGCGGAAAACCATCGGCGGAACGCGGTAGAATTGTGACGACCTTGCGACAGATTTTCTTACGTTTACGTAAGAAAATGATGATCTAACCGATTGAAATATCTATACCAAAAAGTATTAGTTGATATTTAAGGCTTTGGGCGCTAATCCGTTTGCCCGGACGGTCCCGGCGTTTGCGACGCCGACCGATCGGAGATGGATCGCAAAGGAAGCACTTTCATGGCGCGCAAGAAGATCGCACTTATTGGTTCTGGAATGATCGGTGGCACGCTGGCGCATCTGGCCGGCCTGAAGGAACTGGGCGACATCGTTCTGTTCGACATCGCCGACGGCGTTCCGCAGGGCAAGGGTCTCGACATCGCCCAGTCCTCGCCCGTCGAAGGCTTCAATGCCTCGCTCACCGGCGCCAGCGACTACGCGGCGATCGAGGGCGCCGACGTCTGCATCGTCACCGCCGGCGTCGCCCGCAAGCCGGGCATGAGCCGCGACGACCTGCTCGGCATCAACCTCAAGGTCATGGAACAGGTCGGCGCCGGCATCAAGAAGTATGCCCCGAACGCCTTCGTGATCTGCATCACCAACCCGCTCGACGCCATGGTCTGGGCTCTCCAGAAGTTCTCCGGCCTGCCGAAGAACATGGTGGTCGGCATGGCCGGCGTGCTGGATTCGTCGCGTTTTCGCCTGTTCCTGTCGGAAGAATTCAAGGTTTCGGTCCAGGACGTCACGGCCTTCGTTCTCGGTGGCCACGGCGACACCATGGTGCCGCTCGCCCGTTACTCGACTGTCGGCGGCATTCCGCTGACCGACCTGGTCAAGATGGGCTGGCTCACCAAGGAGCGCCTCGAAGAAATCATCCAGCGCACCCGCGACGGCGGCGCCGAAATCGTCGGCCTGCTCAAGACCGGTTCTGCCTATTACGCTCCGGCTGCCTCGGCCATCGAGATGGCGGAATCCTTCCTCAAGGACAAGAAACGTGTTCTGCCTTGCGCCGCTTACCTTTCCGGCCAGTACGGCGTGAAGGATATGTATGTCGGCGTGCCGACCATCATCGGCGCCGGCGGCATCGAGCGCATCATCGAGATCGATCTCAACAAGACCGAGCAAGAAGCATTCGACAAGTCTGTCGGCGCCGTCGCCGGACTTTGTGAAGCCTGCATCAACATCGCTCCGGCGCTGAAGTAATCGCTTCGGCCAAGAGAGAGGGATTCCCATGAACATTCATGAATACCAGGCCAAGGCTCTCCTGAAGGGCTACGGCGCACCGGTCGCCGAAGGTGTGGCCATCCTCAAGGTCGAAGAGGCCGAGGCTGCTGCGAAGAAGCTTCCCGGCCCGCTCTACGTGGTCAAGAGCCAGATCCATGCCGGCGGTCGCGGCAAGGGCAAGTTCAAGGAACTCGGCCCCGACGCCAAGGGCGGCGTTCGCCTGGCCAAGTCGATCGACGAAGTCGTCGCCCACGCCAAGGACATGCTCGGCAACACGCTGGTGACCGCGCAGACGGGCGAGGCCGGCAAGCAGGTCAACCGCCTCTATATCGAGGATGGCGCCGACATCGACCGCGAACTCTACTGCTCGCTGCTGGTCGACCGCTCGGTCGGCAAGGTCGCCTTCGTAGTTTCGACCGAGGGTGGCATGGACATCGAGGCTGTCGCCCACGACACGCCGGAGAAGATCCACACGATCGCCATCGACCCGGAAGCCGGCGTGACGGCTGACGACGTTGCCAAGATCTCCAAGGCTCTCGAGCTTTCGGGTGCTGCCGCAGAAGATGCCAAGGCGCTGTTCCCGGCGCTCTACAAGGCCTTCGGCGAAAAGGACATGGCGCTCCTCGAGGTCAACCCGCTGATCGTCATGAAGGACGGCCACCTGCGCGTTCTCGACGCCAAGATGTCGTTCGACGGCAACGCGCTGTTCCGCCACGACGACGTGAAGTCGCTGCGCGACGAAACCGAAGAAGACGCCAAGGAAATCGAAGCCTCCAAGTGGGACCTCGCTTACGTTGCGCTCGACGGCAACATCGGCTGCATGGTCAACGGTGCGGGCCTCGCCATGGCGACGATGGACATCATCAAGCTCTACGGCAAGGAGCCGGCGAACTTCTGTGACGTCGGGGGCGGCGCCGGCAAGGACAAGGTTGCTGCGGCCTTCAAGATCATCACGGCCGACCCGAAGGTCGAGGGCATCCTGGTCAACATCTTCGGCGGCATCATGAAGTGCGACGTCATCGCCGAGGGCGTTGTCGCCGCCGTGCAGGAAGTCGGCCTGAAGGTTCCGCTCGTCGTGCGCCTCGAAGGCACCAATGTCGAGCTCGGCAAGAAGATCCTGAACGAGTCGGGTCTGGCGATCACGGCAGCTGACGATTTGGACGATGCCGCCAAGAAGATCGTCGCGGCGATCAACGCCTAATTTGAGGACCTGATACATGTCTATTCTCGTCAACAAAGACACCAAGGTCCTCGTCCAGGGCCTGACCGGCAAGACCGGCACCTTCCACACCGAACAGGCGCTCGCCTATTACGGTACGCAGATGGTCGGCGGCATCCACCCGAAGAAGGGTGGGGAGACCTGGACCGGCTCGAAGGGTGAAAGCCTGCCGATTTTCGCAACCGTTGCCGAAGGCAAGGAAAAGACCGGTGCCGACGCGTCCGTGATCTACGTCCCGCCGGCAGGTGCTGCGGACGCGATCATCGAGGCGATCGACGCCGAAATCCCGTTCATCACCTGCATCACCGAGGGCATTCCGGTTCTGGACATGGTGCGCGTCAAGGCTCGCCTCGACCGCTCCAAGTCGCGCCTGCTCGGCCCCAACTGCCCGGGCATCCTGACGCCAGAAGAATGCAAGATCGGCATCATGCCGGGCTCGATCTTCCGCAAGGGGTCGGTCGGCATTGTCTCCCGCTCCGGTACGCTGACCTATGAGGCCGTGTTCCAGACGTCGAACGAGGGCCTCGGCCAGACGACGGCTGTCGGCATCGGCGGCGACCCGGTCAAGGGCACCGAGTTCATCGACGTGCTGGAGATGTTCCTCGCCGACGAAGCCACCCAGTCGATCATCATGATCGGCGAAATCGGCGGCGCGGCCGAGGAAGAGGCAGCGCAGTTCCTGATCGACGAGGCCAAGAAGGGTCGCAAGAAGCCGATGGCAGGCTTCATCGCCGGTCGTACCGCTCCGAAGGGCCGCACCATGGGCCATGCCGGTGCCGTCGTTTCCGGCGGCAAGGGCGACGCGGAATCGAAGATCGCCGCCATGGAAGCGGCCGGCATCAAGGTGTCGCCTTCTCCGGCGCGCCTCGGCAAGACACTCGTCGAAGTCCTGAAGGGCTGAGACGAACGACAGGGGCGGCCGGCCCAGCGCCGGCTGCCTGTTCCCATCGCCCGGCCCGTCGACGAGGACGAGCTTTGCGGGCGGGCGTTTCCCCCGGGCGCACCTTCCGGGGTCGATTGAAGTCAGGAGGCGGGCGCGGCGCCCGCGAGCGACCATGGCAAGACAAGACGCCAACGAACAGTTTCAGGTGACGTCGTTCCTCGACGGTGCCAATGCAGCCTATATCGAACAGCTCTATGCCCGCTACGAGCAGGATCCATCCTCCGTGGCGCCCGAATGGCAGGGCTTCTTCAAGGCTCTCGACGACCGGTCCGCCGACATCGCGAAGGCGGCACAGGGCGCGTCCTGGAAGAAGAAGAACTGGCCGATCGCCGCCAATGGCGAACTGGTGTCGGCGCTCGACGGCGACTGGGGCACGGTCGAAAAGGCCGTGGAGAAGAAGGTCAAGGCCAAGGCCGAGGAGACTGCGGTTTCGACCGGCGTCCCGGTCAATGCCAGCGACGTCCAACAGGCGAGCCGCGACAGCGTGCGCGCCATCATGATGATCCGCGCCTACCGCATGCGCGGCCACCTGCACGCCAAGCTCGACCCGCTCGGCCTTGCCGATCCGGTGGAGGACTACGACGAACTGTCGCCGAAGTCCTACGGCTTCTCGGAAGCGGACTACAGCCGCCCGATCTTCCTCGACAATGTGCTGGGTCTCGAATACGCGACGATCCCGCAGATGATCGAGATCCTCGAGCGCACCTACTGCTCGACGCTCGGCGTCGAGTTCATGCACATCTCCGATCCGGAGATCAAGGCGTGGATCCAGGAGCGCATCGAGGGCCCCGACAAGGGGGTCGAGTTCACGCCGGAAGGCAAGAAGGCGATCCTGCAGAAGCTGATCGAGTCGGAAGGCTTCGAGCAGTTCATCGACGTCAAGTACAAGGGCACCAAGCGCTTCGGTCTGGACGGCGGTGAATCTCTGATCCCGGCGCTCGAGCAGATCATCAAGCGCGGCGGGCAGGAAGGGCTGAAGGAGATCGTCCTCGGCATGGCCCATCGCGGCCGCCTGAACGTGCTGTCCCAGGTGATGGCCAAGCCGCACCGGGCGATCTTCCACGAGTTCAAGGGCGGCTCCTACGCACCCGACGACGTCGAAGGCTCCGGCGACGTGAAGTACCATCTCGGTGCTTCCTCCGACCGCGAGTTCGACAACAACAAGGTCCACCTATCGCTGACGGCGAACCCCTCTCACCTGGAGATCGTCAACCCGGTCGTGATGGGCAAGGCGCGTGCCAAGCAGGACCAGATGGCGACGGTCTTCGAGGGCGACATCATCCCCTTGCGCGAGCGTGCCAAGGTCATGCCGCTGCTTATCCACGGCGACGCAGCCTTTGCCGGCCAGGGCGTCATTTCCGAAATCCTCGGCCTTTCCGGCCTGCGCGGGTATCGCGTCGCCGGAACGATGCACGTCATCATCAACAACCAGATCGGCTTCACCACCAATCCGGCCTTCTCGCGCTCGTCGCCCTATCCGTCCGACGTCGCCAAGATGATCGAGGCGCCGATCTTCCACGTCAACGGCGACGATCCGGAAGCGGTCGTCTACGCCGCCAAGATCGCGACCGAATACCGGATGAAGTTCCACAAGCCGGTCGTGCTCGACATGTTCTGCTACCGCCGCTTCGGCCACAACGAAGGCGACGAGCCGGCGTTCACGCAGCCGAAGATGTACAAGGCGATCCGCGCCCACAGGACGGTCGTGCAGATCTACGGCCAGCGCCTGATCGACGAGGGGCTGATCACCGAAGGCGAATTCGAGAAGATGAGGGCCGATTGGCGCGCCAGGCTCGAACAGGAGTTCGACGCCGGCCAGTCCTACAAGCCGAACAAGGCCGACTGGCTGGACGGCGTGTGGTCTGGCCTGCGCGCCGCCGACAATGCCGACGAGCAGCGTCGCGGCAAGACCTCGGTGCCGATGAAGCAGTTGAAGGAGATCGGCCGCAAGCTCTCCACCACTCCGGAAAGCTTCAAGGCGCACCGCACGATCCAGCGCTTCATGGATAACCGCGCCCAGATGATCGAGACCGGCGAAGGCCTCGACTGGGCGATGGGCGAGGCGCTCGCCTTGGGCACGCTCTGCGTCGAGGGCACCAAGATCCGCCTGTCCGGCCAGGACAGCGAGCGCGGCACGTTCTCGCAGCGCCATTCGGTTCTCTACGACCAGGAAACCGAAGAGCGCTACATTCCGCTCGCCAACCTGTCGCCGACCCAGGGCCGCTACGAGGTCATCAACTCGATGCTCTCGGAAGAAGCGGTGCTCGGCTACGAATACGGCTACTCGCTGGCGCGGCCGAATGCGCTGACGTTGTGGGAAGCCCAGTTCGGCGACTTCGCCAACGGCGCGCAGGTGGTGTTCGACCAGTTCATCTCGTCGGGCGAGCGCAAGTGGCTGCGCATGTCGGGCCTCGTCTGCCTGCTGCCGCACGGCTACGAGGGCCAGGGACCGGAGCATTCCTCGGCCCGCCTCGAGCGATTCCTGCAACTCTGCGCGGAAGACAACATGCAGGTCGCCAACATCACGACGCCGGCGAACTACTTCCACATCCTGCGCCGGCAGATCAAGCGCGACTTCCGCAAGCCGCTGATCCTGATGACGCCGAAGTCGCTGCTGCGCCACAAGCGGGCGGTCTCGAGCCTGTCGGAGCTTGCCGGCGAAAGCTCGTTCCACCGCCTGTTGTGGGACGACGCAGAGGTGATCAAGGACGGCCCGATCAAGCTGCAGAAGGATGCCAAGATCCGCCGCGTCGTCATGTGCTCGGGCAAGGTCTACTACGACCTGCTCGAAGAGCGCGAGAAGCGGGGCGTCGACGACGTCTACCTGCTGCGTCTGGAGCAGCTCTACCCGTTCCCGGCCAAGGCACTCATCAACGAGCTGTCGCGCTTCCGTCATGCGGAGATGGTCTGGTGCCAGGAAGAGCCGAAGAACATGGGCGCCTGGTCGTTCATCGACCCGTACCTGGAGTGGGTGCTCGCCCACATCGATGCCAAGCACCAGCGCGTCCGCTATACCGGCCGTCCGGCAGCAGCTTCGCCGGCGACGGGCCTGATGTCGAAGCACCTCGCACAATTGGCGGCGTTCCTCGAGGACGCGCTCGGCGGCTAAGGGGAGGGTGGCGCGATGGCATATTTCCACTTGAGGCTCGTGCCGCCGCGCCCCACCTTTCCGCATGACGCGACGGAGCCGGAGGTGAAGGCCTGGGGCATGGCGCTCGTCGAGGTGGAGAATGCTGAAGAGGCCCAATTGCTTGCCGATGCCGATCCGGTAATCCTTGCCGGGATCGGCTTCCGGTTCGATATCGCACCCATGCCGACCCTGATCCTCCGGTCGTAACACGCCGGTTTTCCGCAACAGAATTCAACCCATTCAACATTTCAGGACTTGAACAATGGCAACTGAAATCCGCGTTCCGACCCTCGGCGAATCCGTCAGCGAAGCGACCGTCGGCACCTGGTTCAAGAAGGTCGGCGACACCGTCAAGGCGGACGAACCGCTCGTCGAACTGGAAACCGACAAGGTGACCGTCGAAGTGCCGGCGCCGGCTTCCGGCGTCCTGTCAGAGATCGTTGCGCCGAACGGCGAGACGGTCGGCCTCGGGGCACTGCTCGGCCAGATCGCCGAGGGCGCTTCCGCCGGTGCCGCAGCTCCCGCCGCCAAGGCTGCCGAGACGGCACCCGCCGCAGCATCCGCACCTGCTCCTGCAGCAGCACCGGCCGCCGCTGCCGCGCCGGCTGCGGCTTCCTCGTCCATGCCGCCGGCTCCGGCGGCGGCGAAGATCCTCGCTGAGAACAACCTTTCCGCCGATCAGGTGGACGGCTCCGGCAAGCGCGGCCAGGTGCTGAAGGGCGACGTGCTCGCCGCCGTCGCCAAGGGCATTGCGGCGCCGGCAGCCTCGGCTGCACCCATCCAGATCCAGGCCCGCGCGCCTTCGCCGGAAGCAGACGCCCCGCGCGAAGAACGCGTGAAGATGACGCGCCTGCGCCAGACCATCGCCAAGCGTCTGAAGGATGCGCAGAACACCGCCGCCATGCTGACCACCTACAACGAGGTGGACATGAAGGCGATCATGGACCTGCGCACCAAGTACAAGGATATCTTCGAGAAGAAGCACGGCGTGAAGCTCGGCTTCATGGGCTTCTTCACCAAGGCCATCACGCATGCGCTGAAGGAACTGCCGGCCGTCAACGCCGAGATCGACGGCACCGACATCATCTACAAGAATTATTGTCATGTCGGCATGGCCGTCGGCACTGACAAGGGCCTCGTCGTTCCGGTGATCCGCGACGCCGACCAGATGTCGATCGCCGAGATCGAAAAGGAGCTCGGTCGCCTTGCCAAGGCTGCCCGCGACGGCACCCTATCGATGGCCGACATGCAGGGCGGCACGTTCACCATCACCAATGGCGGCGTCTACGGCTCGCTGATGTCCTCGCCGATCCTGAACGCGCCGCAGTCGGGCATCCTCGGCATGCACAAGATCCAGGAGCGTCCGGTCGCGATCGGCGGCCAGGTCGTCATCCGTCCGATGATGTACCTGGCGCTCTCCTACGACCACCGCATCGTCGACGGCAAGGAAGCCGTGACGTTCCTGGTCCGGGTCAAGGAAAGCCTGGAAGATCCGGAACGCCTCGTTCTGGACCTGTAAGGACCGGCCGGGATGGACGCCGCAGCGCTCGCCACTTCACCGTTTCTCACGCTCGTGGCGTGGAGTGCGGCGCTGCTCGTCTTCCAGGTGATGCTGCAGGGGGCGCTGGCGACCCACGACCGCGGGGCGGACTGGAACGCCGGCCCGCGCGACGGCGAGGCCAAGCCGCTCGGCAAGCTCGCCGGGCGGGTGGAGCGGGCGTCTGCCAACCTGCGCGAGACCTATCCGGCCTTCATCGGCCTCGCGCTGGCGCTGGCCCTTTCCGGCGATCCGTCCGGCTGGGGCTATAGCGGCGCGCTCCTGTGGTTCGCCTGCCGCATTCTCTACATACCGCTTTACCTGGCGGGCATCGCCTATGTCCGCTCGCTGATCTGGCTCGGCTCGCTGGCTGGGCTTTTCGTGATGTTCGCTGCCCTCGTATTGTGATCGACGCGCCGCGTCCGCCGATCGGGCGCACCGGAGACTGGGATGCACACCTACCTGATCGAACTTGCTTCGCTGATGGCGATCTTCGCCTTTGCCATCGTCTCCCCCGGCGCCGACCTCGCCATGGTCATGCGTCAGTCGATCGTGCACGGCAGGCGGTCAGCGATCATCACCTCGTTCGGCATCGGCGCCTCGCTGATGTTCCACGTCAGCTACACGATCCTCGGTCTCGGCCTGATCATCTCCCAGTCGATCTACCTGTTCAACATCGTCAAATGGTGCGGCGTCGCCTATCTCGTCTATATCGGCATCAAGGCGCTCAGGGCCGGCCGGACGGAGATCGATGCTCCCGCGGCCGCGGGCGCTGCGGACGGCAAGCGGCAGCCGGCGCTGCGGGCCTTCGGCCTCGGCTTCATGGCGAATGTGCTGAACCCCAAGGCGGTCTTTTTCTTCCTGTCGATCTTCTCCACCGTCGTCAGCGCGCATACGCCGATGACGATCAAGTTCGGCTACGGGCTCGTGATGGCGACCTGCCTGATTTGCTGGTTCATCGGCGTGTCCCTGTTCATGACGACGCCCAGGATGCGCGCGGCCTTCTCGCGCGCCAGCCAGTGGATCGATCGCACAAGCGGGGTCGTCTTCATCGCGCTCGGCATCAAGCTTGCGACGGAACGGGCCGGTTGATCCATGCGCGTCTGCCGCCCTCTCCTGATGGCATCGGTCCTTTCGATCTCGCTTACGAGCGCGTCGCTGGCGGCGCAGTGCCCGCAAGCGCAGGCGATCTATGTCGACAGGGACGAGGTCTATGAGCTCGCCTTCGAGCCGGTCGGGTCGGAGGCGGCGGTGGTCAGCCACCTGTTCAAAATCCGGCAGGTGAAGGGCGGGCTGCTCCTGAACGGCCATATCATGCCCGGCGACGAGGTGGCGCGGTCGAACGGCATGATCATGCACAATTGCCCGACGGGTGACGTGACCGGCGAGGAGATCGCCGCCTGCACCGTCTGGGAAGGGGTGATCTATCCGGTCGGCGCGGACGGAAACATCGGCGAAACGGTGCCCGAGGAGGGCGAGGAGGCCGCCGAGCGGCTGCTGCTCGCCGGTTTCGGTCCGGCGCTTCGCTACTCCAATGCCTGGGAAGAGAAGAAGCTCACCAGCGTTCCCTGGGACGTCCTGGTCTACAAGGGGTGCGCGCAATGATCGACAGTCCCGTCCTGCTCGTGACCGGCGGAAGCCGCGGTATCGGTGCCAGCGTCTGCCGGCTGGCGGCTGCGGCCGGATGGCAGGTGGCCGTGAACTACGCGTCGAATGCGGCTGCGGCCGAAGCGGTCGTTGACGATATCCGCAAGGGCGGTGGCTCGGCCGTGGCGGTGGAAGGCGATGTGGGCACCGAGATGGGCCTGGCCTCCATCTTTTCCGCCGTGGATGCGACGTTCTCGCGGCTCGACGGGCTCGTCAACAATGCGGGCATCATCGGCCATCCCGCCCGGGTGGACGAGATCGGCGTCGACCGGCTCGACCGCCTGTTCGCCGTCAACGTTATCGGCTCGATCCGCTGCGCGCAGGAAGCCGTCCGGCGGATGTCCACCCGCCACGGCGGCCGCGGCGGGTCGATCGTCAACATCTCCTCCATGGCCGCCGTGCTCGGCGCGGCCGGCCAGTATGTCGACTATGCCGCGACCAAGGGCGCCATCGAGAGCTTCACCATCGGCCTAGCACGCGAGGTCGCCGCCGAAGGCATCCGCGTCAACCTGGTGCGCCCCGGCATCATCGACACCGATATCCACGCTTCCGGCGGGCTGCCGGACCGGGCGCGCGACCTGGCGCCGGCCATTCCCATGCAGCGACCGGGCACGCCCGACGAAGTGGCGCAGTCCGTTCTCTATCTACTCTCCGACGCGGCATCCTATGTCACGGGTGCCGCCCTCAACGTCAGCGGCGGCCGCTAGGCCAGCCGCGCTCAGGAAGGACATTCAATGGCATATGATCTCGTTGTTATCGGTTCCGGTCCGGGCGGCTACGTCTGCGCCGTCAAGGCGGCCCAGCTCGGCCTGAAGGTCGCCGTCGTCGAGAAGCGCGCGACCTATGGCGGCACCTGCCTCAACATCGGCTGCATTCCGTCCAAGGCGCTGCTGCACGCCTCCGAGATGTATAGCCACGCCGCCCACGGCATGGATGCGCTGGGGATCGAGGGGCTGACGCCGAAGCTGAACCTGATGAAGATGCTGGCCCACAAGGACGCGACGGTGAAGTCGAACGTCGACGGCGTCGCCTTCCTGTTCAAGAAGAACAAGATCGACGGCATCCAGGGCACCGGCAAGGTGCTGGGCGCCGGCAAGGTCGGTGTGACCAGCGACAAAGGCGAGGAGCAGGTCCTGGAAACGAAGGCGATCGTGATCGCCACAGGCTCTGACGTCGCCGGCATCCCGGGCGTGAAGGTGGATATCGATGAGACCGTCATCGTCTCCTCCACCGGCGCGATCGCGCTGGAGAAGGTGCCGGAGAACCTGATCGTCGTCGGCGGCGGCGTGATCGGGCTCGAGCTCGGCTCTGTGTGGATGCGTCTTGGTTCCAAGGTCACGGTCGTCGAGTACCTCGACACGATCCTCGGCGGCATGGACGGCGAGGTCTCCAAGCAGTTCCAGCGCATGCTCGCCAAGCAGGGCATGGATATTCGCGTCGGCGCGAAGGTGACCGGCGTCGAGAAGACCAAGTCCGGCGCGAAGGTGACCTTCGAACCGGTCAAGGGCGGCGAGGCCACCACGATCGAGGCCGACGTGGTGCTGATCGCCACCGGACGCCGGCCCTATACGGATGGGCTGGGCCTTGCCGAAGCGGGCGTCGCGCTCGACAGCCGCGGCCGCGTCGAGATCGACGGCCACTTCCAGACCAACGTTGCCGGCATCTACGCGATCGGCGACGTCGTGCGCGGCCCGATGCTGGCCCACAAGGCCGAGGACGAGGGCGTGGCGCTGGCCGAGATCCTGGCGGGCCAGGCCGGCCACGTGAACTACGACGTGATCCCGAGCGTGGTCTACACCCAGCCGGAAGTCGCCTCTGTCGGCAAGACAGAGGAGGAGCTGAAGGCCGCGGGCACCGCCTACAAGGTCGGCAAGTTCCCGTTCTCGGCAAACGGCCGCGCGCGGGCGATGCTCGCCACCGACGGCTTCGTCAAGATCCTGTCCGACAAGGAGACCGACCGCGTCCTCGGCGGCCATATCGTCGGCTTCGGCGCCGGCGAGATGATCCACGAGATCACCGTTCTGATGGAATTCGGCGGCTCGGCCGAAGATCTGGCCCGTACCTGCCATGCGCACCCGACCATGTCGGAGGCGGTCAAGGAAGCAGCGCTCGGCGCTTTCTTCAAGCCGATCCATATGTGATCCGGCCAGGATCGGAAAACGTCAAGCCCCGGTCGGCAGGTGCAGACCGGGGCTTCTTTTTGTCGTGCTTGCGACGGAAACCGAGGCTCGCGATGTGGGCCGGCGACCTATCGTACCGGCGTCAGCGTAAATCCCGCCGAGCGCAGCAATTCCACCACGCCTTCCTTGCCCGGCAGGTGCAGGGCGCCGACGGCGATGAAGACGTTGCCATCGGCGAGGATGGGTGCGGCGCGCTCCGCCATGCGGTGGTTGCGGTCGATGATGATGCGCTGTTCGAAGTCGGCGTAGCCGCTGTCGTCGCTTTCGATGCCCGGCGGCGGCACGCGCATCAACGGCAGGATCATGCCGGTCTGTCCGGAGAGATAGAGCTGGCTCATCGTCTCGATGACGTCCTCGATACCGTCGCCGAGCTGTACCACTTGGAGGAGGCCTGCCAGCTGCGGCTCGAGCGGCAGGCCGTCGAGCGCGGTGATCTGTTCGACCATCGTCTCCAGTCCCTTCAGCGTCTTGCCGTCATCGAGCGCATCCTGCGCGAGCTTCTGGTCGAGGAAGGCCATGCCCGCCTGCTTGCGGGCCATTTCGCAGGTGGGAATGGCCACGAAGCTCATGATCATCCACGGCTTCATGCGCGACACCGCCGCAAGCGAGAGGCCGCGCGCGTTCAGGCCTTCGGCGAGGATTGCCGCGTCCTTCTCGCCCAGCAATCCGGTGATCGTCCGGCCGTCGGTAAACATGGTAAGGTCGGGGCGGGCGAGGATGGCCGCGCTCGCCTTCTTCACATCGGCAATCTCGTCGGATTCGACGACGACCGTCCGTGCTTCGGCGTAGGCCGCCTGTGCCGCGTCCGGCATCGCGACCACCCGCGGATCGGTCACGTGCATGGTGCCGAGCAGGTAGGAGGGCGGCGTGCCCGGTTTCTCGATCTTCCAGAAAATGCCCTCGCCGTTCGGCGACGCCTTTGCCTCCCCGACCAGCTTCGCATAGGCGGCCGGATCGCTCGCCTGCAGTTCGGGAAGCAGGTTCTTGCCGGCGCAGGCGGCGGGCTCGGCGGCGTTTGCGGGCGACAGCGACAGCAGGACGAAGAGGAAGGACGCGGCGACAAGGACATGCAGCGAGGCTGCGAGCCACAGCATCGTATCGGCCAGACGGTCCGGGAAGACTGCCCGCGGCTGGAAAGGCGATCGGTTCATGATGTTCGGTGTCCCTGCGATGTCCCTGCGGTTTTCCTTCCAACCCTAGCCGTCCGGCCCTCACAATCCCTTAACGGGCGGCGCGGTGCGCGTGGGCGCAAAGGCTCGGGCCCCATCATGGCGAGGCGCCGTGGCCGTCGTGGGGCGAAATCAGGCGCGGGGATGGGCGCGGTCGTAGATCTCCAGCAGCCGGGCCGAATCGACGCCGGTATAGACCTGGGTCGTCGACAGGCTCGCGTGCCCCAGCAGTTCCTGGATGGTGCGCAGGTCGCCGCCGCCGGCAAGAAGATGGGTGGCGAAGGAGTGACGAAGCGCGTGCGGGGTGGCGCTGTCGGGCAGGCCGAGCGCGCCGCGCAGCTTCTGCATCTCGCGCTGGATGATCGCGGGCTGCAGTGGGCCTCCGCGGGTGCCGCGAAAGAGCGGCTTGTCGCGGGCGAGCGGGATGGGGCAGAGGCGCAGGTAGTCTTCGACGCCGTCTCGCGCCGCCTGCAGGAGTGGGACGATGCGGGTCTTGCCGCCCTTGCCGGTGATGCGAAGCGCCGTCGGGGCGCCGGCAAAGTCCTCCGGCGTCAATGCCAGCGCTTCAGAGATGCGCAGGCCGCAGCCGTAGAGAAGCGTCAGCACCGCTGCGTTGCGCACGCTGATCCAGGGCTCCTCCGACAATTGGGTGCCGGCATCGACAACGGAGAGCGCCTGCAGGTCGGTCAGGGGCTTGGGCAGGGATTTCGGCTGCTTCGGCGAACGGATCGCCGCTGCACCGGCTGCGTTGACGAGACCCTTGCGTTCCAGGTGGCGCAGGAAGGAGCGCAGGCCCGCCAGGCCGCGGCCGAGCGTGCGGGCACCTGCCCCGTCCCTCCGACGTGCGGCGAGAAATCCGCGCAGGTCCGCCGGCCGCAGATTGCCGATGTCCTTCAGGCGTGCGGGCGAGGCGAGGTGGCCGGTGAGGAAGGCCAGAAACTGGCGCGTGTCGCGCTCATAGGCTTCCAGCGTATTGTCCGAAAGCCGTCGCTCCTCGGCCAGCGCCGAAAGCCACGAGGCGCGCTCGTCCAGCAGGGACGGGTCGGCAATAATGAGCAGTTGATCCATGTTCGCGGCCTGTTGCTTCGGGCAGTCCATCTTGCCGCCACGCGGTTAGGGATTTGTTAACATTGACATCGTTCCTGTCACGCTTAGATCATATGGACCTGCGATACGGAGCTGGACTCGGACAGGCGGACCCATGGCAAGACGTGACTCGGGAACAGCGTTCGCACATCTCGCGGAGGCAGTGGCGCTCGTCTCGCACGGGCAGCCCGGCCACATCGTCGACACGCTGATCGCCGAGCGCGGCACCCGCATCGTCGAGCACCCGCTATGGCCGGTCATGCGGCCATTCCTCCATATACTCCTCAACTATCGCCGGGCGATCGAATTCGCCGATGCGGTCGCCAACTTGCCCGGTTTCCAGGCCCTGGAATTCCTCAGTTCCGCGCTGGAGCTGGACGTGGCGGTGCGCCACGAGGAACGCATTCCGGAAAAGGGCGGCTTCCTGCTCGTCAGCAACCATCCGACGGGGATCGCCGACGGGGTTGCCGTCTTCGACCTGATGAAGCGCCGGCGGCCCGACATGATGTTCTTCGCCAACCGCGATGCCATCCGGGTCAATCCGCGCTTCGTCGAGATGATCATCCCGGTCGAATGGCGCGAGGAACACAAGAGCAAGCTGAAGGCGCGCGAAACGCTGCAGATCACCAACCGGACGATCGCCGAGGGCAAGGCCGCCGTCCTCTTTCCCTCCGGCCGCATCGCCTATTGGGCGAACGGGCGGCTGAACGAACGGCCGTGGAAGATTTCCGCGGTCTCGCTTTCGCGCAAGTACGACCTGCCGATCCTTCCCGTCCATATGACGGCGCGCAATTCCGGGTTGTTCTACTGGCTCGCCAAATGGTCGACGGAACTGCGGGACATGACCGTGTTCCACGAACTCCTGAACAAGAAGGGCAATCGCTTCGAGTTCACCGTCGGCAACATGATCCGGCCGGAGCAACTGGCCGGCGATCCGGTTGACGTCACCAGGGCGCTGGAGCGCCATTGCGTGTTCTCGCTGGCCGCAGATTCGGACGCACGGTTTCAGTCCCTCTGACCGCGGTTCAGCTTTTTCCCTTTTCTCCGCCGGCCGGAATCGCTTAGTTGAGGCGATGATGCTGCGCTCCATGCTTGCCGAAAACTACCGTTCGCTACGGTCGATCCGCATGGATCTCGGCCAGGTGAACCTGTTCGTCGGCGAGAACGGTACCGGAAAGTCCAATCTCTACCGCTCGCTCCAGCTCGTCCAGGCGGCCGCGCGCGGGACGCTTGCAAGCGAGATCGCAGCCGAAGGCGGCATGGCGTCGGTGCTGTGGACGGGGCGCAGGAAACCGAACGAGCCGGTTCGCGTCCGGCTCGAGGCCGAGATTCTCGACGAGGAACGCGCCATAACCTTCCGATACGGGATCGAGGCGGGGTTGCGGCCGCCGGCGGCCGCCGGGTTCGCATTCGAGCCGCAGATCAAGACCGAGGAGCTTTCGATCGAGACCGGGCGGCGCCCGGTCACCGTCCTGAAGCGTGCCGGCCCGGGCATCATGGTGCGCGGCGAGACGGGGCGGATGGAGGAGCATCCGGAACAGGCGCTGACCTCGGAGACGGCGCTCTCCCTTCTCGGCGATGCGGGGCACTATCCCGAGATCGGCGCCTTCCGCCGGGCGGTGCTGCAATGGCGCTTCTTCCACGGCTTCCGAACCGACCGCGATTCGCCGCTTCGCCAGCCGTGCCTTTCCGTCACCGCGCCGATGCTCGACGAGGACGGAGGCAATCTTGCTGCCGTGTTTGCCACGCTCGCCCATATCCGGCAGGACACGGTCGACCTCGAAAGGGCGATCGCCGATGCCTTCGAAGGAGCGCGGCTGTCGATACTGGAGCCCGGCGAGTTCGCCTCCTTCGGGTTGGTGTTTCCGCAGTTTCCGAAGCGGCTGTTCCAGCCGCGCGAATTGTCAGACGGGCAGATCCGCTTCCTGGCGCTCGCCGCCGCACTCCTTTCCTATCGCAGCCCGCCGCTGGTGGCGCTGAACGAGCCGGAGGCGAGCCTGCATCCCTCCATGCTGGCGCCGCTGGCAGCGATGATCGCCAGCGCCTCGCGCACCAGCCAGGTCTGGCTCGTCACCCATTCGGAACTTCTGGCGCGCGAGGTGGAGAGCCGCTGCGGGGTGCGGGCAAGGCGGGTGATCCGCAACGACGGGGCCACCTGGATCGAAGGGATGCGCCTGAGCGGAGAGATCGCGGAGGACGAAGCGTGAGCGTGCGGCCTGCCTTCCTTCCGTTCCGGCATCACCGGTCTCGCAACGTCCATCGTGGGGGCGGTGGGCGATGAACCGGCTGACCGACGATCTGTTCGGCGGCGCGCCGAAGCTGAAGACTGCGCCCGTGCTGGTGCCGATGCCGGCGCCGCGGGCCTATTCCTATTCGGTGCCCGACGACATGGCGGTCGAGCCCGGCTCGATCGTGCAGGTGCCGCTCGGCTCGCGGCTCGTGGCCGGCGTCGTCTGGGACCGGCTCGGCGAGGACGACGTCGACCCGAAGAAGCTGCGGCCGATCGCGAAGGTGTTCGACTGCCCGCCGCTGACGAAGGAGATGCGTGCCTTCATCGACTGGGTTGCCGCCTATACGCTGACGCCGCCGGGGCTCGTGGCGCGCATGGCGCTGCGCGCGCCGGCCGCCTTCGACCCCGAACCGATGATCGAGGGGCTGCGCTTCACCGGCGTCCGCCCGGAGCGCATGACGGCTGCGCGCGAGCGGGTGTTGGCGTTGGTGGACGAAGGCTTTCCCTGGACCCGTTCCGGGCTTGCACATGCCGCCGGCACCTCCTCCAGCGTCATCGACGGGCTGGCCGCGCAGGGCAGTTTCGAGACGATCTTCCTGCCGCCGCCGCCGGTGGTTGCGCGGCCCGATCCCGACTATGCCGCCCCGCGGCTGGAAGGGCCGCAGACGGATGCCGCCGCCGATCTCGTCGAACAGATCCGCAACGGCCACTTCGCCGTCGCGCTGATCGACGGTATCACCGGCTCCGGCAAGACGGAGGTCTATTTCGAGGCGATCGCGGAGGTGCTGCGGCAGGGCCGGCAGGTGCTGATCCTGCTGCCCGAGATCGCGCTGACGGCGAGCTTTCTCGAACGCTTCCAGGATCGGTTCGGGGCAAAGCCGGCCGAGTGGCATTCGGATCTCGCGCCGCGGATGCGCGAGAAGGTGTGGCGGCAGGTGACGACCGGCGAGGTGCGCGTCGTCGCCGGCGCCCGCTCGGCATTGTTCCTGCCCTTCGAGGATCTCGGGCTCGTCATCGTCGACGAGGAGCACGATCCGGCCTACAAGCAGGAGGACCGGGTATTCTACAACGCCCGCGACATGGCGGTGGTGCGGGCCCGGATCGGCAATTTCCCGGCCGTGCTGGTATCGGCGACGCCATCGGTCGAAAGTCGCGTCAACGCCGACAACGGACGCTACCAGGTGCTGCACCTTCCGACGCGCTTCGGCGAGGCAGCGCTGCCCGACCTGCATCTCGTCGACCTGCGCCGGCATCCGCCCCAGCGCGGCGGCTTCCTGTCGCCGGTGATGATCCGGGCGATCGGCAAGACGGTGGAGCGCGGCGAGCAGGCGCTGCTCTTCCTCAATCGCCGGGGTTACGCACCGCTGACGCTCTGCCGCGTCTGCGGCCACCGGTTCCAGTGCCCGCAATGCGCAAGCTGGCTGGTCGAGCACCGGTTCCGCGGCCAGATCCAGTGCCATCACTGCGGCTATGCCGAGCGCACGCCGGAAGCCTGCCCCGAATGCGGCACCTTCGACCACCTGGCGGCCTGCGGTCCCGGCGTGGAGCGCATCGCCGAGGAAGTCGAGAAGCATTTCCCCGAGGCGCGCACCATCGTGCTTTCCTCCGACCTGATGGGCGTCAAGCGGCTGCGGCTGGAACTCGAGGCGATCGCAAAGGGCGAGGCCGACATCGTGATCGGCACCCAGCTCGTGGCCAAGGGGCACAATTTTCCGTTGATGACGTTGGTCGGGATTGTCGATGCCGACCTCGGCCTTTCCAACGGCGACCCGCGGGCGGCCGAGCGCACCTTCCAGCTCCTGTCGCAGGTAACCGGCCGTGCGGGGCGTACGGGGCTGAAAAGCCATGGCCTGATCCAGACCTACCAGCCGCTTCATCCCGTCATGCAGGCGATCGTTTCGGGCGACGCCCGCGACTTCTACGAGCGCGAGGTCGGCGAACGCGAAAAGGCCATGCTGCCACCCTTCGGCCGGCTTGCCTCGGTGATCGTCTCCGCCGACAGCCGGGCGGAGGCGGAGGGCCATGCCCGCGGCCTGCGGCAGTCCGCACCGGGCATCTCCGGCATCGCGATCCTCGGACCGGCGGAGGCGCCGCTGGCGCTGATTCGCGGGCGCCACCGGTTCCGGCTGCTGGTGCACGGCCAGCGTTCCAGCGACATGCAGGCCTATCTGAGGACCATGCTGGCGAACGGCCCTAAGGAGCGGGGCTCCATCCTCGTGCAGGTCGATATCGATCCGCAGAGCTTCCTCTAGCCCTGGCAAATCGGTCACCGGACGTTCGGCAAGGATCTTCCGGGTGCCTCGGTGTCACTTTGTCGCAGGTGTCGGCAAGGGGCGGCAGCGGCTTCTCGGTCGATCGCCTTCCCACCTCGTCCGTCGGGAGATGCGCCCGGCGCGTGTAAAAACCGCGGCCGACGGATTCCGTGCGGCGTGCGAGTGTGCCATAAGGCAGTCGGATCAGGCAGTGCCGGGGGAGCGTTCATGGAGTTCTACATTCCGACCGATACGGGCGAACTCCTGGCCTTCTGCGCGGCGCTCGCCGCCTGCCTGCTCGGGCTCGTCGGGCTGTTCGCACCGCGGTTTTCGTTGAAGGTGAACGGCCTCCAGTTGCGCGACAGCAGCAACGAAGGCTACGCCGCCGCCCGGTCGCTTGGCGGCTTCCATGCGGGGCTGGCGCTCTGTGCCGTGATGGTCGCGCAGGACTGGGCCTATCTCGCAATCGGATCCGCCTTCGCGCTCGCTTCCTTCGGCCGCATCCTCTCGATGATGTCGGACGCCTCGTTCACGCTCAGGAGCCTGGGGCTTCTCGTGATGCAGCTCGCCCTGTCGCTGCTGCCGCTTGCCTATGTTTTCGGTTTTGTCTGAGGCTTTTTCCGCTTCCGGGGGCAGCTTTCACCGGGACGGATTCATTTTTGCCAAAATTCGGGCCAAGGGTGCCCCACTTATCAAGGATTCCTGTGCCGCCGCGTGTTGCGAGTCCGAAGTTCCTATGCTAGACGAACCGCGAATTTCAGAAAAAGCGGGCGTCCAAGCTTGCGAGCGCTGAAGATAATCGCAACGAATTCAGGGTGTTAGGTTTACGGTCATTCCGCAAGCTGCTGCTCTGGATGAAAATAAGAGAAGCTTGTGCCCGTGGCAGACACATCCCAGCTTATTTCCGGTGTTGCAGAAAGATACGCGTCGTCGCTTTTCGAGCTGGCGCTCGAAGCCAAGAGCGTCGATGCCGTGGGTTCCGATCTCGCCCGCTTCCAGGCGATGATCGACGACAGTGCCGATCTCAAGCGCCTGATCCAGAGCCCCGTCTTCTCCGCCGAAGAGCAGGCGAAGGCCGTTGCCGCGATCGTCGCCAAGGCCGGCTTCTCCGGTCTCGTCACAAACTTCCTCAAGGTCGTGGCATCCAACCGCCGGCTCTTCGCCGTGCCGGGGATGATCAAGGCCTACCGCGTGATCGCCGCCCGCCAGCGTGGCGAGATCACGGCCGAAATAACCTCCGCGCACGCGTTGACCGCCGCGCAGGAGTCCGAATTGAAGGCGGCGCTCAAGGGCGTCACCGGCAAAGACGTGGCGATCGCCGTCACCGTCGACCCGTCCATTCTCGGTGGTCTGATCGTCAAGGTCGGGTCCCGCCAGATCGACACCTCCCTTCGCACCAAACTCTCTACCCTTAAGCTTGCACTGAAAGAGGTCGGCTGATGGATATCCGCGCCGCGGAAATCTCCGCAATTCTTAAAGATCAGATCAAAAACTTCGGCAAAGAGGCGGAAGTCTCGGAAGTCGGCCAGGTGCTTTCCGTCGGTGACGGTATCGCCCGTGTCTACGGCCTCGACAACGTCCAGGCCGGCGAAATGGTCGAGTTCCCGGGCGGAATTCGCGGCATGGCGCTGAACCTGGAAAGCGACAACGTCGGTGTCGTTATCTTCGGTTCGGACCGTGACATCAAGGAAGGCGACACCGTCAAGCGGACCGGCGCCATCGTGGACGTCCCGGTCGGTCCGGAACTGCTCGGCCGCGTCGTCGACGCGCTCGGCAACCCGATCGACGGCAAGGGCCCGATCAATGCCAAGCAGCGTTCGCGCGTCGACATCAAGGCTCCGGGCATCATTCCGCGCAAGTCGGTTCACGAGCCGATGTCGACCGGCCTCAAGGCCATCGATGCGCTGATCCCGGTCGGCCGCGGCCAGCGCGAGCTGGTCATCGGCGACCGCCAGACCGGCAAAACCGCGATCATTCTCGACACGATCCTGAACCAGAAGGCCATTCACGACAACGGTCCGGACAGCGAGAAGCTGTACTGCGTCTACGTCGCCATCGGCCAGAAGCGTTCGACGGTCGCCCAGTTCGTGAAGGTGCTCGAAGAGCGCGGCGCGCTGCAGTACTCGATCATCGTCGCTGCGACCGCTTCCGATCCGGCGCCGATGCAGTACCTCGCTCCGTTCGCCGGTTGCGCGATGGGCGAATACTTCCGCGACAACGGCAAGCATGCCCTGATCGGCTACGACGACCTTTCCAAGCAGGCTGTTGCCTACCGCCAGATGTCGCTGCTGCTGCGCCGCCCGCCGGGCCGCGAAGCCTATCCGGGCGACGTCTTCTACCTGCACTCCCGTCTACTCGAGCGCGCTGCAAAGCTGAACGACGAGATGGGCGCTGGTTCGCTGACGGCGCTGCCGGTCATCGAGACCCAGGGCAACGACGTTTCTGCGTTCATCCCGACCAACGTGATCTCGATCACCGACGGCCAGATCTTCCTTGAAACCGACCTGTTCTACCAGGGCATCCGCCCGGCCGTGAACGTCGGTCTGTCGGTTTCCCGCGTGGGTTCCTCTGCACAGATCAAGGCGATGAAGCAGGTTGCCGGCTCGATCAAGGGCGAACTCGCCCAGTATCGCGAAATGGCCGCCTTCGCCCAGTTCGGTTCGGACCTCGACGCTGCGACGCAGCGCCTGCTGAACCGTGGTGCACGCCTGACCGAACTCCTGAAGCAGCCGCAGTTCTCGCCGCTGAAGACGGAAGAGCAGGTCGCCGTGATTTTCGCCGGCGTCAACGGCTACCTCGACAAGCTGCCGGTCGCACAGGTCGGCAAGTTCGAACAGGGTCTGCTTTCCTACATGCGTACGGAAGGCAAGGGCATCCTCGACACGATCCGCACGGACAAGGCCATCAGCGACGACACCAAGGGCAAGCTCAAGGCTGCTCTTGACGCCTTCGCCAAATCCTTTGCCTGAGCGGGCTCCATTCTAGGACGGAAAACGGATGCCTTCACTTAAGGATCTGAAGAACCGGATCGCCTCCGTCAAGGCGACGCAGAAGATCACCAAGGCGATGAAGATGGTCGCCGCGGCGAAGCTTCGGCGTGCGCAGGAGGCGGCCGAGGCCGCCCGGCCCTACTCGCAGCGCATGGGCGCTGTCCTGGCCAATATCGCCCAGGCGGTTGGTCAGGACGACAGCGCGCCGCGCCTGATGACGGGCACCGGCAAGGATGACGTGCACCTGCTCGTCGTCTGCACGGCGGAACGCGGCCTTTGCGGCGGCTTCAACTCGCAGATCGCCCGCCTTGCTCGCGACCATTCGCGTAAGCTTCTCGCGAACGGCAAGACGGTCAAGATCATCTGCGTCGGCAAGAAGGGCTTCGACATCCTTCGCCGTGAGTTCGCATCGCTGATCATCGACCGTGTCGACCTGCGCGAAGTCAAGAAGCTCGGCTTCGGCAATGCCGACGAGATCGGCCGCAAGGTCATCGCGCTGTTCGACAAGGGCGAGTTCGACGTCTGCACGCTGTTCTATTCTGAGTTCAAGTCGGTCATCGCGCAGATCCCGACAGCCCAGCAGCTGATCCCGGCGTCTGCCGGCGAAGCTGCCGAGCAGTCCGATGCGATCTACGACTATGAGCCCGATGCGGCAGCGATCCTCGGCGATCTCATCCCGCGCAACATCTCCGTCCAGATCTTCCGGGCCCTGCTCGAGAACGTCGCCGGCGAGATGGGTGCCAAGATGAGCGCCATGGACAACGCGACCCGCAATGCCGGTGAAATGATCAACAAGCTGACGCTCAACTACAACCGTCAGCGCCAGGCTCAGATCACCAAGGAACTCATCGAAATCATCTCGGGCGCTGAAGCGCTCTAAGGACCAGGACAAAGAGGGTAAGAGATATGGCTAAGGCAGCTACCCCGAAGGATACCGCAGCGGCGAAAAAGCCGGCTGCGACCAAGACGGCAGCAGCGGCGGCTCCGGCCGCAGCAGCAGCCAAGGCTCCGGCCGCAACGAAGGCTCCGGCCGCTGCCAAGGCGCCGGCTGCGAAGACTGCTGTCGCCAAGGCCGCCACGAAGGCTGCCGCTCCGGCCGCTTTCGTCGCGACCGGTCGCGTGACGCAGGTCATCGGCGCCGTCGTCGACGTCGCCTTCGACGGTGACCTGCCGAAGATCCTGAACGCGCTCGAAACCGACAACAACGGCAACCGCCTTGTTCTCGAAGTCGCCCAGCACCTCGGCGAGAACACCGTTCGCACGATCGCCATGGACGCGACCGAAGGTCTCGTCCGCGGCCAGCCCGTTGCCGACACGGGGGCTCCGATCTCGGTTCCGGTCGGCGATCAGACGCTCGGCCGTATCATGAACGTCATCGGCGAGCCGGTCGACGAAGCCGGTCCGCTGGATCGCAGCACCCTGCGCGCCATCCACCAGGAAGCGCCGGCCTATGTCGAGCAGTCCACGGAAGGCCAGATCCTCGTCACCGGCATCAAGGTCGTCGACCTTCTCGCGCCTTACGCAAAGGGCGGAAAGATCGGCCTGTTCGGCGGCGCCGGCGTCGGCAAGACCGTTCTCATCATGGAACTGATCAACAACGTCGCCAAGGCGCACGGTGGTTACTCGGTGTTCGCAGGCGTGGGTGAACGTACCCGCGAAGGCAACGACCTCTATCACGAAATGATCGAATCGGGCGTCAACAAGCTCGGCGGCGGCGAAGGCTCCAAGGCAGCACTCGTCTACGGCCAGATGAACGAACCGCCGGGCGCCCGCGCCCGCGTCGCCCTGACCGGTCTGACCATCGCCGAGGACTTCCGCGACAAGGGCCAGGACGTTCTGTTCTTCGTCGACAACATCTTCCGCTTCACCCAGGCAGGTTCGGAAGTGTCGGCTCTGCTCGGCCGTATTCCTTCGGCCGTGGGCTATCAGCCGACGCTCGCCACCGACATGGGCCAGATGCAGGAACGCATCACGACCACGACCAAGGGTTCGATCACCTCGGTCCAGGCCATCTACGTTCCCGCCGACGACTTGACCGACCCGGCGCCGGCAACCTCGTTCGCCCACCTGGACGCAACGACGGTTCTGTCGCGCTCGATCGCCGAAAAGGGCATCTACCCGGCCGTCGACCCGCTTGACTCGACCTCGCGCATGCTCGACCCGATGATCGTCGGCGAAGAGCACTACGAGATCTCGCGCAAGGTGCAGACGACCCTGCAGCGCTACAAGTCGCTCCAGGACATCATCGCCATCCTCGGCATGGACGAACTGTCGGAAGACGACAAGCTGGCCGTCGCCCGCGCCCGCAAGATCGAACGCTTCCTGTCGCAGCCGTTCTTCGTGGCCGAAGTCTTCACCGGTTCGCCGGGCAAGCTGGTCGCCCTCGAAGACACGATCAAGGGCTTCAAGGGCCTGGTTAACGGCGAGTACGACCACCTGCCGGAAGCCGCCTTCTACATGGTCGGCTCCATCGAGGAAGCCGTCGAGAAGGCGAAGAAGCTGGCTGCCGAAGCCGCTTGATCCCGACAGTCCCGGACGCCTGCTTGGCGGGCGTCCGTTCCTGACCTGATGAAATCAGTAGAAGTGAATGGTCATGGCCGACAGTTTCAACTTTGAACTCGTTTCCCCCGAGCGGCTGCTGCTTTCCGGCAGCGTGACCGCGGTCGTCATTCCGGCCTCGGAAGGCGAGATGACCGTCATGGCCAACCACGCGCCGACGATGACGACGATCCAGCCCGGCGTCGTGACGGTGACGTTCGCCGACGGCAAGACGGATCGCTATGTGGTGTTCGGCGGTTTTGCCGACATTCTGCCGACCGGTTGCACGCTGCTGGCGGAATCGGCCGTCCATATCGACGAGATCAGCCGCGACGACATCGCCAAGCGGATCGAGGTTGCCCGCGGCGAACTCGAGGCGGCGCCGAACGACGAGCATCGCGCCGGCATCGAGCGCTACATCGCCCAACTCGGCACGGTCCAGGGCACTATCCTGCCCGCCTGAAAGGCTGAGTAGACCGATCAGAACCCCGCTCCGGCGGGGTTTTTTGTTGAAATGGTGGAACTGCCATGGCCGAACCTGCTTTAACTACATGGCTAAGTAGGTCCGCGCGGCGGGACTATTTGCTTTAAAGCGAGGCAGTTTACTGCTTCAATGGCGGCCGGTGCCGTTAATGCCGGCCCTTTATGCGTTATGGAATGAGGATCGATGTCTCAGAAAATCATCCCCGTCATCATGGCGGGCGGAAAGGGTACGCGTCTGTGGCCCCTCTCGCGTTCGACGGCTCCGAAGCAGTTCATGGACCTGATGGGCAAGAAGACGCTGTTCCAGCGCACGCTCGAGCGGGTCGGCAACGAGGAGCTGTATGAGGCTCCGATCATCCTGACCAATGCGGAATTCCGCTTCCTCGTCGCCGAGCAGGCTCGGCTTATCGACCGGCCGCTCGCCAAGATCCTGCTGGAGCCCGTGGCGCGCAACACCGCGCCGGCGCTTGCGGTGGCAGCGCTGATCGTGGCGCGGGACTTCGGCGAGGACGCGATCATGCAGGTGCTGGCCTCCGACCACGAGATCGTCGAGAACGAGGTCTACTTCGGCAGCGTGGCCCGCGCGCGCGACGCCGCGGCGAAGGGGCGGCTCGTGACCTTCGGGATCACGCCGACGGAGCCTGCAACCGGATACGGCTATATCGAGAAGGGCGAGGAACTCGGCGGCGGCGCCTTCACCGTCAAGCGTTTCATCGAAAAGCCGGACCAGGAGAAGGCCGAGCGGCTGATCGCCGAAGGCGGCTATCTCTGGAACTCCGGGATGTTCATGCTCCCGGTCGGGCTCTTCCTGCAGGAGTTGCGGCAGCTTGCGCCCGATGTCATGGACGCAGCGACGCAGGCGGTGTCGGCATCGAAGGACGACCTGGATTTCGTGAGGCTGGACGAGGATGCCTTCTCCAAGGCGCCGGATATTTCGATCGACTACGCGATTTTCGAGAAGACGCCGATGGCCGCCGTTGTACCCTCGCCGATCGAGTGGTCGGACCTCGGCAGCTGGGATTCGGTCTGGAAGCTCGGCGCGCAGGATGACGATGGCAATGTCGCCGACGGTCGCACGACGCTGCTCGACACCCGCAACTCGCTGGTGCTGTCGAAGGACATCCATGTGGCCGTTCAGGGGCTTTCCGACATCGCCGTGATTGCCAGCGAGGACGCGGTCTATGTCGGGCGGATGGAGGACAGCCAGAACGTCGGCAAGCTGGTCAAGTTCCTCGCCTCGAAGAAGGCGACCGCACCGCTGACCGAAACCCATCGCACCTCCTATCGCCCATGGGGCGGCTATACGTCCGTGCTGAACGGCGATCGCTTCCAGGTGAAGCGGCTGTTCGTCAAGCCGGGGCGCAGGCTGTCGCTGCAGAAGCACCACCATCGTTCGGAGCACTGGATCGTCGTGCGCGGCACGGCCGAGGTGACCGTAGGCGAGCGCGTGATCCCGCTGCGCGAGAACGAATCGGTCTATATCCCGCAGGGCGAACTGCATCGGCTGGCCAACCCCGGCAAGATCCTGCTCGAGCTGATCGAGGTGCAGACCGGATCCTACCTGGGCGAGGACGACATCATCCGCATCGAGGACGAATTCGGGCGGGAATAGCCCATCCGGACGGGGGCGTTCAGACGAACCGCGCCCCCGTCGCGTCGACCCGGAGCACGGTCAGGCGGCCGGTGGCGAAGCAGCCGGTGTCGATGCCGATGCGGCCGGGTGCGAGCTCCGGCTCCGCGCACGGCGTGTGCCCATGCACCACGATCAGCGGCAGCCCCGGCCCCTCGGTCAAAAACGGCTCCCGGATCCAGATGAGGTCTTCGTCCTCCTGGTCGTGAAGGGCCACGGCGGGCCTTATGCCGGCATGGACGAAGAGATAGTTCCCGACATGCAGGAAGACCGGAAGGGTGGCCAGGAACGACTGGTGCGCCTGCGGGACCGCGCGCATGAGCCCAGCGCCGTCGCGCCACAGGGCCTCCTCCGGATCGATGCCATAGGATTCAAGCGTCACCGCGCCGCCGAAGTTCGGTCCGAGCCAGTACATCCAGCCGGACGGATCGCGCAGGAAGTTCAGGAACGTATCGTCGTGATTGCCACAAAGGGCAATCCGGGCGAGGCCGTCGTCGTGGGGCTTTGTCAGGTGCTCCAGCACGGCGGCCGATTGCGGGCCGCGATCGACATAGTCGCCGAGATAAACGACCAGCGCCTGTCCGCCCGAGCGCCGGGCCGCGTCCTTGCGGATGCGCTCCTCCGCCTCGATCATCTGGTCGTAGCAGCCGTGGATGTCGCCTACGGCATAGAGGGCAGGCGGCGTTCCCTCAAGGTGCAGCCGGCGCCTGGCGCGATGGCGGACCGGGATTTCGACGATGCGGTATGACGAAGGTTGCATCCTCGCAGCTTAGAGCATGACGCTGCTTCGGAGAACGCGTTTTCGTTCCGGCGTTCGCCGTTCCTACCGTGCGGTCATCGGGTGCTCCGGCATCGGCAGCCACTGGTCACGATTGAAGTAGTCCGGCAGGTATGTGTTCTTCGGCCGGGTGCGGTCCGGTGTGACGGTGAAGTTGTAGCGCGGCGTCTCGCCGAATTCCTTCTTGAGCTGGAAGCGGTTGCCGAACACGACGATATTGAATTCCCTCAGCGCCCGGATGTCGGCGAAAACCTCCGGCACGTCGCTCCAGCGCAGTTTTTCGAGGAAAACGTCGATCGCGGCGATGACGGCGTCGGTCATGGCGGCGCGGCTCTGCTCGTTCTCGAGGTTCAGCTTGATGCGAAACGAGCTGAACCGTTCCTCGTCGTTGCCGCGGATGGAGAGGTAGGCGGAGGTCTTCGGGCCATCGCCGTCGCCGGCGGTTGGAAACTCGCGGAAAGAGGTGCATTCCCACCCGCCGCCGGCCAGTCCCTCCTGCCAGCCGGCACTGGTGAAACCGACGGTCTCGATCGCATCGCACAACTGCTGCGGATCGCGCCGCAGCGGGCGGGTGAACTTCGTCTCCATCGGAACGATGCGCGAGACTAGCCTTTCGGGGATCTCGACGTGCGGCCGAGGGATCCTGTTGCCGCGGATCTCGTAGGAGCGCGGCTCCCTTGCCGCCTGCTGCGACTGGATAGGGGGATAGCCGAAGCGGTGAAGAACCCTGTTCAGGTTGCGGTAGTCGTTGGCGAGCAGCACGGTGGCCGCGATGGCAGAGAGGATGCCCAGCGTCAGCAGCGCAAACAGGATCTTGCCGGATCTGCCCTTCTTCTGGTCCGCCATGCGGTCAATGACGTCGCCCGAGCGCTGCGAGGTCCACCGGACCGGTTCGGGCCGGTCGGCCGGTGGCGCCGGGACTGCCGGCGTCCGGTGATAGGGCACAATGCGGCGCCCGGCAAGCGGAGCGGCCGCACGAGGGTGTGATCAGGCAGCGGCTCCGTCGGGCGCTGCCAGCGCGGCATGCAGGTCGAGCACTTCCTGCGGGGAGGTCCGGAAGCGCGGCAGGCCGAGATAGTAGCCGTAGCCGGTCCTGAGGCTCCTGGTGCCGAGCGTGACCAGCCGGCCGTCGTCCAGCGCTTCCTGCAGGAGGCCGAGGCTGCCGAGCGCCACGCCGTCGCCGCGGATCGCGGCGTCGACCGCCATCAGGTAGGTCGAAAACGTGAAGCGCGGCTGCGCCGCTCTTGCCTCGCTGCGCACGCCGAGCCTGTCGAACCACTGGCGAAAGGAGACCCAGTTGGCATTGAAACGGTCATAGTCGATCAGGTCGAGGCGGGCGAGATCCGCGGGCGTCAACGCTGCGGGATCGTCGATCTGGCGGCTGCGCAGGTAATCGGGGGCAGCGACCGGTGCCAGTTCCTCGGCGAGAAGGGGGGTCAGCGACCAGCGGGGGTGCTCGCCCAGGCAATAGAGGATGACGAGGTCGTTATTTTCCGAGGCGAGGTCGGAGGGGCTGTCGGAGGTGAGCAGGCGGATAGACAGGCCGGCATTCGCCTTGCCGAAGTCGCGCAGCCGCCGGCCGAGCCAGAGATGGGAGACCGAGCCGCTGGCTGCGATCGAAATCGTCTGCCCGGCACCGGTGCGGAACGGCTCGAGGCTTTCCTCCAGATAGTCCAGCGTGGCGCGGACGCGCTGGAACAGCCGCTCTCCGGGCGGCGTTAACTCCAGGTTCTTGCCGCGACGGATGAAAAGGTCGGCGCCGAGGTGCCCTTCCAGCCCCTTGATGCGGCGGCTAACGGCGGCCTGCGTGATGTGCAACTCGCGGCCGGCGCGCGAGAAGTTCATGTGGCGGCAGGCGGCGTCGAAGACGCGGAAGGCTTCGAGGGGAATCTTGTCAAGCATGGGCCCATCATGATCTCAGGTTATCGAAATTCCTGAAATTTCGATGGATTTGAAAATATCAGATCGTGATGCAGGGTAAAGGCTCCGATTTCCGGGCCTCAGGAGCCGCTCGTGCCGTTCACCACCTCTTTCGTTCCGGAAATCCGCTTCGGGAACAATCTCCACGAGACGATCGGCAAGGCCGCCAAGGAGTTCGGCGCGGGGTGTGCGGCGATTGTGATAGACGGTTTCCTGGCGCAGGCGGGGCTCGCCGATGCGATTGCCGCGCAACTTTCCGGGGAGGGCATCGAGAGCCGGACCTTTTCGGGCTTCTCCGGAGAGCCGAAGCTGAAGCATGTCCGCGAGGCGACGGCGGTGGTCGCCGGATGCGACCTCGTGATCGGTGTTGGTGGCGGATCGGCGCTGGACATCGCCAAGATCGCGGCCTGCTGCGCAGCCTCCGGCGAGGACGCGATGCACTATGCGCTCGCCGCCAATCCGCTGCCGGAAAACCCGTTGAAGAAGATCCTGGTGCCGACCACTGCCGGGACCGGCTCGGAGACTTCGGCAACGAACATCTTCGCAAGTGCGGAGGGCAAGAAGCTGTGGATCTGGGGGCGAGAGACGAAGGCGGACCTGGTGCTGCTCGACCCGGTGCTGACGGCGACGCTTTCCGCGACGCTGACTGCCTGGTGCGGGCTCGACGCCTTCATCCATGCCTTCGAGGCGGCCACAAACCGGAACACGCATGCCGGCGGCCAGTTCTATGCGCATGAAGCGCTGCAACTCCTGTCCGGAGCGCTGGAGACCGCGGTCAGGGAGCCGCGCAATCTGGAGGCACGCGGCAAGGTGCTGATCGGGTCCTGCTATGCCGGCATCGCCATCGACAATTGCGGCACGGCGGTCGCGCACAACATCAGCCATGCGCTGGCAGGGCTTGCGACGGTCCATCACGGGCTTGCAACCGCGCTTGCCTTCGAGGCCACGCTCGGTTGGCTGGTCGAGGCGGACACGCCGGACCTGAAGGCCGCGGCCCGGGCCTGCAGGGTGGAATCGGCATCCGATCTGCCTGCCTTCGTCTCGGGCCTGATGGACCGCGCGGGGATCGAACGCGCGCTGCCTGAGGCCTTTTCCGGCTACGATGCCGCAGCACTGGCAGGCGAGATGCGCGCACCCGAGAACCAGCCCATGCGGCGCTCGACCGTCCGCGAGATTTCCGATGCCGATATCGATGCCTTCGCTCGGCGCATGATGGCGCTGCCGAAGACGCTCTGACTTTCGAGGTGAGACATGACCACGCAATTGAGCCGTGACCACTGGGAAAAGGTGCTGGCTGAAGTGAGGCTCGAGGGCCGCCACTTCATCGACGGCGCCTTCCGGCCCTCGCTTTCGGGCGAGACCTTCACCCGCATCCGCCCGATGGACGGCAAGCCGGGTGGCACGCTGGCGCGCGGCAATGCCGCCGATATCGATGCGGCCGTTTCGGCCGCGCGTGCAGCCTTCGATGCCGGGACTTGGCGCCACAAGGAACCGGGCGAGAAAAAGCGGATCATGCTGGCCTGGGCGGAACTGATCCGTGCCCATGGCGAGGAACTCGCCATGCTCGAGACGATCGATGTCGGCAAGCCGGTGATGGCCTCGCTCAATGTCGACGTGCGCCTCTGCGCCGACGGCATCCAGTACTATGGCGAGATGATCGACAAGATGTACGACGAGATCGCGCCGACCGGACCGAAGGCGCGCGCCCTCGTCCGTAAGGTGCCGCTCGGCGTCATCGGCGCGATCACGCCGTGGAACTATCCGTTGATCATCGACGCCTGGAAGCTGGGGCCGGCGATCGCGGCCGGGAACTCCGTGGTGCTGAAGCCTGCGGAGCAATCGTCGCTCTCGGCGCTGCGGCTTGCGGCACTTGCGGTCGAGGCCGGGCTTCCGGCCGGCGTGCTCAACGTCGTCACGGGTTATGGCCAGGACACCGGCAGGCCGCTGGCGCTGCACATGGACGTCGACATGATCGCGTTCACCGGCTCCACCGAGGTCGGCAAGCTGATCATGGGCTATGCTGCGCAATCGAACGTCAAGCGGGTGGCGCTGGAACTCGGCGGCAAGTCGCCGCTGGTCGTGTTCGACGATGCCGACCTCGACGCTGCGGCATCGGCTGTGGCCTGGGGATGCTTCTACAATTCCGGCGAGACCTGCCATGCCTCGACGCGGCTGCTCGTCCAGCGCTCGGTACAGGACAGGCTGATCGAGAAGATCAGGGACGTCGCCGACCGCGAGATCGCGCTGAAGCATCCGCTCGACCCCACAGCGCAGATCGGCGCGCTAATCGAGGAGGCGCATATGCACAAGGTGCTGTCCATGATCGCAGACGGAGAGCAGCAGGGTGCGCGCCGCGCCTTCGGGGCCGAACGGGTGCTTTCGGAGACCGGCGGCTACTATGTCTCGCCGGGGGTCTTCGTCGACGTATCCAACGACATGCGGATCGCGCGGCAGGAAATCTTCGGCCCGGTGCTGGCGGCCATTCCTTTCGATACGGAGGAAGAAGCGCTCGCCATCGCCAACGACACGATCTACGGCCTGGCCGGCGCCGTCTTCACGAAGGACATGGACCGCGCGCACCGCTTCTCCGAGGCGCTGCATGCCGGTACGGTGTGGATCAACACCTACGACATGTCGAGTTTCGCCACACCCTTCGGCGGTTTCAAGCAGTCTGGCTTCGGGCGCGACCGGTCGGTGCATGCGATCGACAAGTATTGCGACTACAAGACCATCTGGCAGCAGTTCGGTTGACGGCGATTGGGCTAAGCCGCCCCTCACCCTAGCCCTCTCCCCGTCCCGACGGGGAGAGGGGACGTGGCTCGCACAACGCCGGCGAGAAACGGAGAGGGCACGGCATATCCCTTCTCCCCGTCAGAACGGGGAGAAGGTGGCGGCAGCCGGATGAGGGGCGGGTGCCGCGCAAGAACACGAGAGGGAGCAGTACCCATGAGCAAGATCACATCCATCGAGATCTCCCACCACCGGCTGCCGCTCGATCCGCCATTCAAGGCGAGCTGGGACGGCAGGCCGCGGCATCACTTCGATGCGACGATCGTCCGGGTGCGCGACGACGAGGGCCGGGAGGGCATCGGTTCGGGCGACCTGATGAAGGGGTTCGAGGGGCACGAGGACCTGTTTATCGGCCAGGATCCGCGCCATCTGGAGCGGCACTACGAGGTGCTGTCGCACATCAATTTTCACTATGGCCGCTGCTGGCCGCTGGACCTGGCGCTGTGGGACCTGTCCGGCAAGATCATCGGCGAGCCGGTCTGGCGCATGCTTGGTGGACGCGCCGATCGGGTCCGGCTCTACGCTTCCTCCGGCGTTCTGCGGGAGCCGTCCGCCATGGCCGAGCAGGCCGAGCGCTATATCTCGGAGGGGTTTCCGGCGATGAAGGTGCGCTTCTCGTCGTCTGCCGGCGGTCGCAACGGATGGCGCGACGACGTCCGCGCGTTGGAGGCGATCCGCGCGCGGGTCGGCGATCGGCTGGAGCTGATGGTCGACTGCAACCAGGGTTGGCGGATGCCATGGGATACGACGCTGCCCTGGACCTTCAAGGATGCGCTGGCAGTTGCCAGGGAGCTTGAGCGGCTCGGGATATACTGGATGGAGGAGCCGCTGCATCGCTCCGACCGAAAGGGCATGAAGGCACTGAAGGAGGCGACCTCGGTGCGGATCGCCGGCGGCGAGATGACGCGCGAGCTCTACGAATTCCGCGATATCATCGAGGAACGGGCCTTCGACGTGATCCAGCCGGACGTGGCCCTGGTCGGCGGCATCACCGGCTGCCGCAGGCTTGCCTACCAGGCGCGCGAGGCGGGTGTGACCTTTACGCCGCACAGCTGGACCAACGGTATCGGCGTTCTGGCCAACGCTCACCTGACGGCCGGCTGTGGCGATGCGCCCTTCCTGGAATATCCCTACGACAACCCCGAGTGGAGCGAGGCCCGCCGCGACTATCCGCTAGTGATGCCGCTGCAACACAAGGGTGGTTGGCTGGAGCTCGGCGAGGCGCCCGGGCTTGGCATTGTACTGGATGAGAACCGGTTGAAGGCGACGCGGATCTGAACGGATCGGCCGAGGAAGTCTAGCGACTGCCAGCGCCCGCGCTGCATGGCGCAATGCGCCTGTTCCTTGCCGAAAACAGAACCGCCCGGAAGTCTCCCTCCGGGCGGCGCTTTGGTCAGGGTCCAGGTCCGCTTGGACCCTGTTTTCGTGCGATCACTTCGCCTGCCAGCTCTTGACGAGTTCGTCGTAGTTGACGGTGAGGGGCTTTTCTTTCTCGTCTGCAATCTTCAACTGCGGAGCCAGGTTGCCCTTGGAAACGGCGTCCTTGTTCCAGTAGTCGATGTCATGCTCTTCGGCGAGCTTCGGGCCCATGTCGCCCATGACGCCGGCGCGTTCCAGGCGGCTCAGGACCTGCTCCTGCTCGGCGCAAAGCGAGTCCATGGCTTCCTGGGCGGTCTTGGCGCCGGAAGACGCATCACCGATCGCCTGCCACCACAGCTGGGCGAGCTTCGGATAGTCTGGGATGTTCGTGCCGGTCGGCGACCACTGAACGCGGGCCGGCGAACGGTAGAACTCGATGAGACCACCGAGCTTCGGTGCACGTTCCGTGAAGGACTTGTGGGCGATCGAGGATTCGCGGATGAGCGTCAGGCCGACATGGCTCTTCTTCACGTCCACGGTCTTCGAGGTCACGAACTGCGCATAGAGCCAGGCCGCCTTGGCGCGGTCGTCAGGCGTGGACTTCAGCAGCGTCCAGGAACCCACGTCCTGGTAGCCGAGCTTCATGCCGTCCTTCCAGTAGACGCCGTGCGGCGACGGGGCGAAACGCCACTTCGGCGTGCCGTCCTCGTTGACGACCGGCAGGCCCGGCTTCACGAAGTCGGCGGTGAACGCCGTAT
Source organism: Mycoplana azooxidifex (assembly GCF_014196765.1). Classification (GTDB taxonomy): domain Bacteria; phylum Pseudomonadota; class Alphaproteobacteria; order Rhizobiales; family Rhizobiaceae; genus Mycoplana; species Mycoplana azooxidifex. The sequence goes on along the minus strand of NZ_JACIEE010000004.1, from coordinate 141,649 downwards.
AGGTGAACATCTGCTGGGCGACTTCGCCCTGCGAAGGAACCGGGCCGGATTCCGAGAAGGTCATGCCCTGCGCGGCCGCCGGCGCGTAGGCCTTCAGCCACTGCAAATACTTCTCGATCGAATAGACCGCAGCTGGGCCGTTGGTGTCGCCACCGCGGGCAACGCAAGACCCGACCGGCTGTGACTTCTCGTTGACCTTGATGCCCCACTCGTCGACAGGAAGGCCGTTCGGAATGCCCTTGTCGCCGTTGCCGGCCATCGACAGCCAGGCATCGGTGAAGCGCCAGCCGAGCGAGGGGTCCTTCTTGCCGTAGTCCATGTGGCCATAGACCTTCTTGCCGTCGATTTCGCGACCGGTGAAGAACTCGGCGATGTCCTCGTAAGCAGACCAGTTGACCGGAACGCCGAGGTCGTAGCCATACTTGGCCTTGAAGTCCGCCTTGTTCTTCTCGTCGTTGAACCAGTCGTAGCGGAACCAGTAGAGGTTCGCGAACTGCTGGTCCGGCAACTGGTAGAGCTTGCCATCAGGAGCTGTCGTGAACGAGGTGCCGATGAAGTCGGCGAGGTCGAGGCCCGGGTTGGTGACGTCCTTGCCCTCGTTGGCCATGAAGTCGGTCAGCGAGCGGGCCTGCTGGTAGCGCCAGTGCGTGCCGATCAGGTCCGAATCGTTGACATAGGCGTCGTAGATGTTTTCGCCCGACTGCATCTGCGTCTGGAGCTTCTCGATAACATCGCCTTCACCGATCAGGTCGTGGGTGATCTTGATTCCAGTGATGTCCGAGAATGCCTTTGCCAGAACCTTGGACTCATATTCATGCGTGGTGATCGTCTCCGACACGACCTTGATGTCCATGCCGGCAAAGGGCTTGGCGGCGTCGATGAACCATTGCATTTCCGCTTCCTGTGCGGCGCGGTCGAGGCTCGACATGTCGCCGATCTCGGCGTCGAGGAATTTCTTCGCGGCCTCCATGTCCGCGAATGCCGTGCCGGTAAAGGCCAGCAGCATGGCTGCAGTCGTTGTCATCAGATGCTTTCGCATAGTTTTCCTCCCTCAGGGTTTGCGAATGCGGGTTGAAGGACCGGAGCTCCGGTCCTTCGAGCTTGGATGCGTCAGACGTAGCGGAACACGCCGATGGCGTAGACCACGCTCAAGGCGAGTGCCCACCACAGGTTGGGGCCGATGAGCCCCAGCCATGCGAGATTGATGAATGCCGAGCCGAGCAGCGAGATGAACAGCCGGTCGCCGCGTGTCGTCTCGAAGCGCAGGATGCCGATGCGCGGATTTCCTCCCGGCCGCGCGTATTCCCAGACCGCCATCAGCGCCAGCAGCGTGAAGATGGTGAGGAAGAACATGGCCGTCGGAAACGACCATGCCATCCAGCCGCCGGGCACGAGCGGCGCGAACCAGTCGCGCCCGCCGTCCTTGACCGGCAGCGACATGACCAGCACCGCGGCTGCGAGCGCATAGATGACCAGCACGGCCAGGAGCGCCAGCGGCCAGCGGCTGTTGTTGTTCGTGGTTGCGGCCATCAGACCCTCCCGAGCGCGAAGCCCTTGGCGATGTAGTTGCGGACGAAATAGATGACGAGTGCGCCGGGGATGATGGTGAGCACGCCGGCTGCCGCCAGCACGCCCCAGTCCATGCCCGAGGCCGAGACCGTGCGGGTCATCGTGGCGGCGATCGGCTTGGCGTCCGTCGTCGTCAGCGTGCGGGCGATCAGGAGCTCGACCCAGGAGAACATGAAGCAGAAGAAGGCGGCGACGCCGATGCCGGATGCGATCAGCGGCACGAAGATCTTGCCGAAGAACTTCGGAAACGAGTAGCCGTCGATATAGGCGGTCTCGTCGATTTCCTTCGGCACGCCCGACATGAAGCCCTCCAGGATCCAGACGGCGAGCGGCACGTTGAACAGGCAATGGGCGAGTGCGACGGCGATGTGCGTGTCGATCAGGCCGAAGGCCGAATAGAGCTGGAAGAAGGGCAGGGCGAAGACCGCCGGCGGCGCCATGCGGTTCGTCAGCAGCCAGAAGAACAGGTGCTTGTCGCCGAGGAAACGGTAGCGCGAGAAGGCATAGGCCGCCGGCAGGGCGACTGCGACCGAGATCGCCGTGTTCATCACCACGTAGAGGATCGAGTTGATGTAGCCCGAATACCAGGCGGGATCGGTAAAGATCACTGCATAGTTCCTGAGCGTCGGATTCTGCGGCCAGAGCGAGAAGGTGCCGGTGATCTCGCTGTTCGTCTTGAAGCTCATGTTGACGAGCCAGTAGATCGGCAGCATCAGGAAGACGATATAGAGGGTCGGCACCAGCCAGCCAAAGCTGCGGCGCGGTGCCCCTTCGGCCGTCAGCGTTTGCGGGCGCGCCTGGGCTGTTGCGGTCGCAGCGGCCGATGCGGTGGTTTCTGTTTGAACGCGGGCGATCATCTCGTCCTCCTCAGGCCTGTTCGTCGCTGCTGGTCATGACCGTGTAGAAGATCCACGACAGAAGCAGGATGATGAGGAAGTAGATGAGCGACATGGCTGCGGCCGGCCCGAGGTCGAACTGGCCGATCGCCATCTTGACGAGGTCGATCGACAGGAAGGTGGTCGAGTTACCGGGGCCGCCGCCGGTGACGACGAAGGGTTCGGTATAGATCATGAAACTGTCCATGAAGCGCAGAAGGAAGGCGATCAGCAGCACGCGCTTCATCTTCGGCAGCTGGATGTAGCGGAAGACGGCCCAGCGCGAGGCGCCGTCGATCTTGGCGGCCTGGTAGTAGGCTTCGGGGATCGAGACGAGGCCGGCATAGCAGAGCAGCACGACGAGGCTCGTCCAGTGCCAGACGTCCATGACGATCAGCGTCAGCCAGGCGTCGAAGACGTCGTTGACGTAGTTGTAGTCGAAGCCGAGTGCCTTCAGCGTGAAGCCGAGCAGGCCAATGTCGACGCGACCGAAGACCTGCCAGATCGTGCCGACCACGTTCCAGGGGATGAGCAAGGGCAGCGCCATCAGCACGAGGCAGACCGGCACGCCGATGCCCTTCTTGGGCATGTTCAGCGCGATCAGGATGCCGAGCGGGATCTCGATCGAAAGAATGATCGCCGAGAACAGGAGATTGCGGCCGAGCGCCTGCCAGAAGCGGTCCGAATGTAGGATCTTCACGAACCAGTCGGTGCCGGCCCAGAAGAACTGGTTGTTGCCGAACGTGTCTTGCACTGAATAGTTCACCACTGTCATCAGCGGGATGACGGCCGAGAAGGCCACCAGCAGCAGCACCGGCAGGACCATGAACCAGGCCTTGTTGTTCCAGGTTCTATCCATGGCTCAGGCCTCCCTGCCGACGCGCCAGCTGTCGGCGTAGATGTTGATGGCGGACGGGTCGAAGGTGACACGCGGATCGGCGGGGATCTCGCCGTCCTCGGACAGGACGATCGCGATCGGCTTGCCGGCGAATTCGGCGCGGACGATCTTCTGCCGGCCGATGTCCTCGACCTTGTTGACGCGGACGTGCATGCCTTCGCGGCCGAGGCGAACGAACTCCGGACGGATGCCGAGTTCGGTCTTCGCGCCGGACGCGACCTTCGGGCTATAGTCCAGCGCGATGGTGTCGGTGCCGAGCGCCACCGTGTTGCCGTCGATCGTGGCCGGCAGCAGGTTCATGCCCGGCGAGCCGATGAAGTAGCCGACGAAGGTGTGGCTCGGGCGCTCGAACAGTTCCGCGGGCGTGCCGATCTGGACGATCTGGCCGTCATACATGACGACGACCTTGTCGGCGAATGTCAGCGCCTCGGTCTGGTCGTGGGTGACGTAGACCATGGTGAAGCCGAACTGCCGGTGCAGCTTCTTCAACTGCGAACGCAGGATCCACTTCATGTGCGGATCGATGACCGTCAGCGGTTCGTCGAACAGGATGGCGTTGACGTCGTTGCGCACGAGGCCGCGGCCGAGCGAGATCTTCTGCTTCTGGTCGGCCGTCAGGCCGCGCGCCGTCTTCCTGGCCCAGCCGCCGAGCCCGATCATGTCGATGATCTCGGTGACGCGCCGGTCGACGTCGGCTTCCGGCACGCGGCGGTTGCGCAAGGGGAAGGCGAGGTTGTCGTAGACCGTCATCGTGTCGTAGATGACCGGAAACTGGAACACCTGGGCGATGTTGCGCTGCTGGGTCGAAAGCTGGGTCACGTCCCTGCCGTCGAACAGGATGCGACCTTCCGAGGGCTGCAGCAGGCCGGAGATGATGTTGAGCAGGGTGGTCTTGCCGCAGCCGGAGGGGCCGAGCAGCGCATAGGCGCCACCGTCGTTCCACTCGTGATGCACTTCCTTCAGCGAATAGTCGGCTTCCGACTTCGGCCTCTCTCCGTAGGCGTGGCGGATATGTTCGAGATTGATGCGTGCCATGGGGTCCTCCTCAGGCCGCCGCCGGGCCGGCGATCGCCCTGCCGTCCGGCGCGAACGCCATCAGGTGGCGCGTGTCGACAAAGACGGTGATCGCGGTGTCCGGTTCGATGTCGTGGATGCCGGGCGCGAGCATGACCCAGCGCGTGTCGGCGAATTCGACGTGGACGAAGCTTTCCGAGCCGGCGATCTCCGAGATCGCGGTGCGGACCGTCACCGGGGCGGCGGACGCCGACTGGGGGCTGAGCGCCAGGTGATGCGGCTGGAACGCCACCGTGCAGGGGCCGTCGGGGATGCCGGCGAGATGGGCCGGCACGGACAGGACACGATCACCCTCCAGCACGAAATGCCCGTTGGCCTTGGTCAGGGCGAAGGTATTGAGCGGGGGGTCGGCGAAAGTCTCGGCGGTAATCAGGTCGATCGGCCGGCGGTAGACGTCGATGGTGGGCGCGAACTGGGTGATGCGGCCCTCCGCCATGGTGGCGGTGTGGCCGCCTAGCAGCAGTGCCTCGGATGGCTCGGTCGTCGCATAGACGAAGATCGCGCCGGAAGCGGCGAAGATCTTCGGCAGCTCCTCGCGCATTTCCTCGCGCAGCTTGTAGTCGAGGTTCGCCAGCGGCTCGTCGAGGAGGACGAGGCTCGCATTCTTGACGATGGCGCGCGCAAGCGCCGTGCGCTGCTGCTGACCGCCGGAAAGGTTCAGGGGCGTGCGGTCGAGATAAGGGGTGAGCCTGAGCAGGTCGGCGGCCTTGCGCACCTCGCGGTCGATTGTCGCCCGGTCGACGCCCTTGATGCGCATCGGCGAGGCGATGTTCTCATAGACCGTCATCGCCGGATAGTTGATGAACTGCTGGTAGACCATGGCGACGCTGCGGTCCTGCACGCGCACGCCGGTGACATCCTTACCGTCGAACCAGACCGAGCCGAAGGTCGGCTTGTCGAGACCCGCCATCAGCCGCATCAGCGAGGTCTTGCCAGACAGCGTCGGGCCCAGCAGCACGTTCAGCGAGCCGCGCTCGAGCACGAGGTTGGTCGGGTGGATATGCGTCTCCCCGCCCACGACCTTCGCAGTGTCTTTCAGTTCAAGCATTCATGTCTCCAATGTTCCTCCCAGCCATCGGAAGCCCCCGTCAGTTCGGGGGTTGCAACGCCGTCGTCATATAGTTCTCCAGAGCGTCCGCCTCGGCGGCCGTCAGGTGCAGGCCGCGCTTGGTGCGGCGCCACAGCACGTCCTCGGCGTGATGTGCCCATTCCTCCGTCATCAGCCAGCGAACCTCGACCTCGTAGAGGTCGCTGCCGAAATGGCGGCCCATATCCTCGACCGTCCTCGCCTCGCCCAGAAGCCGCGATGCGCGCGTGCCGTAGAGGCGGACGAGGCGGCGCGCATGGGCGGGCGCGAGAAAGGGATAGCGCTGCGCCAGGCGGGCGACCTCCGTCTCGAACGCCCCGACGCCGAAGTCGCCGCCCGGCAGGCGCGATCCCGCCGTCCATTGACGCCCCTTTTCGCCGATCGCATCGCCGATCTTCTCCAGCGCCGCTTCCGCCAGCCGGCGGTATGTGGTGAGCTTGCCGCCGAAGACGTTGAGCAGCGGCGCCTGATGGTTGTTGCCGTCCGTCTTCAGGACGTAGTCGCGTGTTGCTTCCTGTGCCTTGCTGGCGCCGTCGTCGAACAGCGGGCGGACGCCGGAATAGGTCCAGACGATGTCGTCGCGTGTCACGGGCTCGACGAAATATTCGCTCGCCGAACGGCACAGGTAGTCGATCTCCTCGTCGCTGATCCTAGCATCGCGCGGATCGCCCTCATAGTCGCGGTCCGTCGTGCCGATCAGGGTGAAATCGTCCTGATAGGGAATGGCGAAGATGATGCGGCCGTCGGGATTCTGGAAGAAATAGGCGCGCGGATCGGTGAACTTGCGGCGAACGACGATGTGGCTGCCCTGCACGAGGCGGACATTGTGCACGTCGTTCTGGCCTAAGGCGCCGGCGAGCACCTTGTCGACCCAGGGGCCGGTGGCATTGACGAGCATTCGCACCCTTGTGACATCGCGCTCGCCCGAGGCGACGTTCTCGGTCTCCACGTCCCAGTGGGCGTTTTCCCGGCGGGCGGAAACGACCCGGGTACCGACGCGGATGTCGGCGCCGCGGTCGGCCGCGTCACGGGCGTTCAGAACGACGAGGCGCGCATCGTCCACCCAGCCGTCGGAATATTCGAAGGCCTTGTGGAACAGCTTCTTCAGCGGCTTGCCGGACGGGTCGCTGCGCATGTCGAGGGTGCGCGTCGCCGGCAGCAGCTTGCGGCCGCCGATGTGATCGTAAAGAAAGAGGCCGAGCCGGATCAGCCAGGCGGGGCGGATGCCGCCCTTGTGGAACGGCAGGACGAAACGCATCGGCCAGATCACGTGCGGCGCCATGGCCCACAGGATCTCGCGCTCCATCAGCGCCTCGCGCACCAGCCGAAACTCGTAGTGCTCCAGGTAGCGCAGGCCGCCGTGTATGAGCTTGGTGGAGGCAGACGAGGTGCCGGAGGCGAAATCCTTCATCTCGGCCAGGACGACGGAATAGCCGCGGCCGGCCGCATCACGGGCGATGCCGCATCCGTTGATGCCGCCTCCGATGACGAAGATGTCCCTGACTGCGTCGTCCGCCACGTTTTCCCCTTCGTTTTCGCAGTGCACAATTTTACGCAATTGCGAAAGCATGGGAAGTTAAAACGAAAATTTTCCGAATGTCAAACGAATGTAAGAGGAAGGCGATCAGTCCCCGGACGTCTCCAACAGGCGCACGTCCTGGTCGAGGCAGATGGCGCGAATATTGTCGGACGGACAACGGTCGGTGATGAAGGTGTGGACCTGGGAAAGGTGGCCGATGCGGACGGGCGCCGTCCGCTCGAACTTGGTCGAATCGGATACCAGGATCACGTGGCGGGCGTTGGCGATGATCGCCTGGGCGACCTTCACTTCGCGGTAGTCGAAGTCGAGCAGCGCTCCGTCGTGGTCGATCGCCGAGACGCCGATCACGGCATAGTCGACCTTGAACTGGCGGATGAAATCGACGGCTGCCTCGCCGACGATGCCACCGTCAGCGCCGCGAACCACGCCGCCGGTGATCACCACCTCGATCGAGGGGAAGCCGCGCAACCTGTTGGCAACATTGATGTTGTTTGTAATGACCATCAGTTCCCTGTGGTCGAGCAGCGCCTCTCCCACCGCTTCGGTCGTCGTGCCGATATTGATGAAGAGCGAGGAGTTGTCGGGGATCATGGCGGCGGCGGCATGCCCGATCGCCTGCTTTTCCGCTGCCGCGATCGACCGGCGGGCCTCGTACTTGACGTTCTCGTTGCCGCTCGGGAAAAGCGCCCCGCCATGGATGCGGGTCAGCGCCTTGTTGTCGCACAGATCGTTGAGATCCTTGCGGATCGTCTGCGGCGTGACCGAGAACCGCGCCGCGAGATCCTCCACGAGCACGCGGCCCTCCGTCTTGGCGAGCTCCAGGATTTCCGCTTGCCGGCCTGTCAGAAACATCGATTCCTCCACGCGCTTTCGTTTTGGTTCATCATATGCAAAAACGAAAGCATCGCAATTCGCCTTGCGCAGACTGTTGGTGGGCACGGGCTTTTTTGTGATACTTCGTCTTGGGTGCGTACCGATTGGGGGAGATCGCCATGTTCCATCCGGCCTTGTTCAAGGGCGTCAATGTCGTCGTCACCGGCGCCGGCCGAGGGATCGGCCTGGAGGTCGCGCGGCAGTTTCTGGATTGCGGCGCGCATGTGCTCCTGCACGGTGGCCGAACGCCGCCGGATTCGATGCCGGATTTCCTGACCGAAGCGATCGAGGAGGCGCGGGCGCACGTCGTCTACGCCGACTTTCTCGCTCCGCAGGGCGTTGCGGAGGTCGTCCGCCGCGCCGACAACCTGTTCGAAGGGGTGCACGTGCTGGTCAACAACGCCGGCACCATGGTCGGCCGGTTCCCGGCCGGGGAACTGACGGATGAACAATACGAGACCGTCGTGCGCCTCAACCAGACCTCGGTGATGGAAGTGACGCGCGGCATGCTGCCGGCGCTGCGCCGGGCCGGCACAGCCGCCATCGTCAACACAGTCTCGATTTCGGCGCTGACGGGCGGCAGCCCGGGCTCGGCGATCTATTCGGCGACGAAGGCGTTCGTGTCGACCTACTCCAAGGCCCTGGCGCGCGAGCTTGCCCCAGACGGAATCCGCGTCAACTGCGTCTCGCCGGGGACAATCGCCACCGATTTCCACGAGCGCTATTCTACGCCGGAGAAACTGGAGGCGACGCGCAAGTCGATCCCCCTGCAGCGGCTCGGCACCGCGCAGGATTGCGCGCCGGCCTATCTCTTCCTCGCGTCGGACGCGCTGTCGGGATACGTGACGGGCCAGGTGTTGGAAGTAAACGGCGGCCAGCTCATATGCTGAACGCGCTGATGCGGATCGGCAACGCTGCGGCGGAAATGCGGCGATGCGTTTTCACCTCCACCGTTGTGCCTTGTTTTTGACGCACCAAATCTGTCCAGCGATTCGGTTTGTTCCGATCGGAGCTGCATCTGGTGTCGGGAGTTCAAATGAGGCAGTTCAATGAGCCGGGTGCTGATCCGGGCGCAAGTTTCGACCTTTTCGTCAATCAGGCCAGGAAGGCGAGCCGCTTTCTCAAGGCGCTCTCGCACGAGACGCGCCTTCTGATCCTGTGCCTCCTGACGGAAGGCGAGAAGGCAGTGGGCGAGATCGAGACCATCCTCGACCTGCCCCAGGCGGTCGTCTCGCAGCAGCTGGCGCGCCTGCGGCAGGACCAGCTTGTCGTCACCCGCCGCGACGGAAGGCAGGTCTACTACCGGCTCGCCAACGAGCAGGTCACCGCGGTCATGGGTACGCTCTACGACGTCTTCTGCAGGCCGCTGATGGCGCGCGAGCAGGGCGTCTGAGATCGACGGCAACGGCAGGCATGCCGCCTGCTATCGGGCCTATCGCCTGACGTCGATAACGGTGCGACCCCTGACCTTGCCCTCGAGGACGGCCGACGCCAGCGCCGGCAGTTCGGCCAGCCCGTACTCGCTGACCATGTCGTCCAGCTTGTCCAGCGGCAGGTCGGTGGCGATGCGGCTCCAGGCGTCGAGGCGCTCGTCGCGCGGGCGCATGACCGAATCGATGCCGAGCAGGCTCACCCCGCGCAGGATGAACGGGATCACGGTGAAGGAGGGAATGGCGGCGCTGCCGGCAAGCCCGATCGCGGCGGCGGCGCCGTCATATTTCACCTGCTTGAGAACGCGCATCAGCATGTCCCCGCCGACGGAATCGATCGCGCCGGCCCAGCGTTCGGATTCGAGCGGCTTGCCCGAGGCTTCGGCAAGCTCGGCGCGGTCGATGATCGTGTCGGCGCCGAGCGCGCGCAGATAGGCTTCCGCTTCCGGACGGCCGGTGACGGCCGCGACGCGGTAGCCGAGGCGGGAGAGGATGGCGACGGCAACGGATCCGACGCCACCTGCCGCGCCCGTCACCAGCACCTCGCCGCGGGGCGGCGAAAGGCCCGCCTTCTCCAGCGCCATGACTGCGAGCATCGCCGTCAGTCCGGCGGTGCCAATGGCCATGGCCTCACGGGTCGTGAGCGCTTTCGGCAGGGGCACGAGCCAGTCGCCCTTGACCCTGGCGCGGGTTGCGTAGCCGCCCCACCAGGTCTCGCCGACGCGCCAGCCGGTCAGCACCACCTGGTCGCCGGGCCGGAAGCGCGGATCGGTGGAGGCCTCGACCGTGCCGGCGAAATCGATGCCGGGCACATGCGGAAAGCTGCGCACCAGGCCGCCCTTGCCGGTGATGCAGAGCCCGTCCTTGTAGTTCAGCGTGGAATATTCGACGGCGACCGTCACATCGCCATCCGGCAGCCGGTCGTCGGCAAGCTCCTGCACCGAGGCCGAAACCGTGCCGTCTTCGCCTTTTTCCACCAGCAGCGCCCTGAATGTCATCGCCGTCGATCCTCTTCCCGCTTCCTCCCCATCTATAGAGCCTGCCCTGTTTGTCGCGCCACCGTTCTTTTGTATGAAGGGGCGGGGAGTTGCTGCTGATGATCGACAAGCTGGAATATTTCATCGCCCTTGCACGCGAGCGGCATTTCGCCAGGGCCGCAGACGAACTCGGCATCTCGCAACCGACGCTGTCGGCTGCGATCCGCCAATTGGAGGACCAGCTCGGCGTCGTGCTCGTCAATCGCGGCTCGCGGTTCCAGGGGCTGACGCCGGAAGGGCAGCGCGTGCTGGAGTGGGCAAGGCGGATCGTCGGCGATGCACGCACCATGCGCGAGGAGATGCGGGCCGCGCGAACGGGGCTTTCCGGCCATATCCGCTTGGCCGCGATTCCGACGGCGCTCGCCATGGTGCCGCGGATCACCGCCCCCTTCCAGCAGAAGCACCCGGACGTCACCTTCTCGGTGCTTTCGGCCAATTCGCTGCAGATCCTCAGCCTTCTGGAAAACCTGGAGATCGATGCCGGGCTTACCTACCTGGAGAACGAGCCGCTCGGCCGCGTCACCAGCGTTCCGCTCCATCTGGAGCACTACCACCTGATCACGGCGAAGCATGGTCCCCTTGCCGATCGTGAAAACGTGACCTGGCGGGAGGTGGCAGATATTAGCCTTTGTCTATTGACAGCGGATATGCAGAACCGCCGGATCATCAACAGCCACTTCGCCGAAGCGGGCGTCGGCGTGAATCCGACGCTTGAATCGAACTCGATGATCGTGCTGTTCTCCCATGTCCGGACTGGCCGCTGGTGCAGCATCATGCCGCGAAACGTGGCGCTTTCCTTCGGATTTCACGATGAGATCAACATCATTCCGATCGTCGATCCTGCGCCGCATCACATCGTCGGGCTGGTGGCGACCCATCGCGAGCCGTTCACGCCGCTGGTGTCGGCGCTGCTGCACGAGGCGCGCCTGCTGGCGGAGCAGGAGCTCATTTGATAGGATTTTTCTATCAATCGACGGTATGGCGTTATTGACCCCCCACGGCTTCCCTGAGAAGCTTGTGGTGCCGGGCATATAAGGCGGGAGGCCGCGCTTGCCGGGCATACAAGGCAACGGGCAGGCATTCGTCTCAAGACAAGATGTGCCGGCACCGTTCGGGAGGATTGCGCATGAACCTGCATGTTTCCGGTGACGTGGCGGCGAGGACCCTTGCGATCGTCACGGCGATGAAGGGAACCGAAGGGCCGCTGCTGCCGATCCTGCACGAGATCCAGGCCGAGTTCGGTTTTGTGCCGCAGGACTGCCTGCCGGTGATCGCGCGGGAGTTGAACCTGTCGCGCGCCGAGGTGCATGGCGTCGTCACCTTCTACCATGATTTCCGCGACCACCCGACCGGACGGCATGTGCTGAAGCTCTGTCGCGCCGAGGCCTGCCAGTCGATGGGCGCGGATGCTGTCGCCGCCCGCGTCAAGGCGCTGCTCGGCATCGATTTCCACCAGACGACGCTCGACGGCGCGGTGACGTTGGAGCCGGTCTACTGTCTTGGGCTCTGTTCGTGCGCACCGAGCGCGATGCTGGACGGCGAGGTCCATGGCCGTCTCGACGCTGCGGCGGCCGCCGAACTGGTCCGGGAGGCACGCCGATGACGGTGACGATCTACGTTCCGAAGGACGCGGCGGCCCTGGCGCTTGGCGCCGACCGGGTCGCGGCCGCGATCGAGCGGGAGGCGGCGGCACGGGGCCTGGCCGTTTCGATCGTGCGCAACGGTTCGCGCGGCATGCACTGGCTCGAGCCGCTGGTCGAGGTGGTGGTCGATCACGAGCGCATCGCCTATGGGCCGGTGAAGGCGGGCGACGTGGCCGCGCTGTTTGCGGCCGGCTTCCTGGAGGGCGGCGACCATCCGCTCTGTCACGGGGCGACGAAGGACATTCCGTTCCTGAAGCAGCAGACGCGGCTGACCTTTGCCCGCTGCGGCATCGTCGATCCGCTTTCGCTTGACGATTATCGGCGATTCCGCGGCCTGACAGGCCTTGAGAAAGCGATCGCGATGGCGCCGGCCGACATCGTCACTGAGGTCACCGACAGCGGCCTGCGCGGCCGCGGCGGCGCCGGTTTTCCGACCGGCATCAAGTGGAAGACCGTGCTCGACGCCACCGGCCCGCAGAAATACATCGTCTGCAATGCCGACGAGGGCGACAGCGGCACCTTTGCCGACCGGATGATCATGGAGGGCGATCCCTTCGTGCTGATCGAGGGCATGGCGATCGCGGGGCTTGCGACCGGCGCCACGAAGGGCTTCATCTACACCCGCTCCGAATATCCGCACGCGATCGCCGCCATGAGCGAGGCGATCGAGATCGCGCGGCGCGAAGGCGTGCTCGGTCCGTCGGTGCTGGGCTCGGGGCGCGCGTTCGACATGGAGGTGCGCGTCGGCGCCGGCGCCTATGTCTGCGGCGAGGAGACGGCGCTGCTCAACAGCCTCGAGGGCAAGCGCGGCATCGTCCGCGCCAAGCCGCCGCTGCCGGCGCACAAGGGCCTGTTCGACTGTCCCACTGTGATCAACAACGTCATCTCGCTCGCGTCCGTACCGATCATCCTCGACCGCGGCGCAGCCTTCTACCGCGACTTCGGCATGGGCCGCTCGCGCGGCACGATCCCGATCCAGATCGCCGGGAACGTCCGGCATGGCGGGCTCTACGAGACCGCCTTCGGCCTCTCGCTCGGCGAGATCGTCGATCACATTGCCGGCGGCACGGCAACGGGGCGACCGGTCAAGGCGGTGCAGGTCGGTGGCCCGCTCGGCGCCTACTTCCCACGCGCGCTGTTCGACACGCCGTTCGACTACGAGAGCTTCGCCGCGAAGGACGGGCTGATCGGCCACGCCGGCATCGTCGTCTTCGACGACACGGTCGACATGCTGCACCAGGCCCGCTTCGCCATGGAGTTCTGCGCCATCGAAAGCTGCGGCAAGTGCACGCCCTGCCGCATCGGCTCAATCCGCGGGGTCGAGGTGGCCGACAGGATCGCTGAGGGCATCGAGCCGGAGCAGAACCGCGCGCTGCTCGCCGACCTCTGCAACACGATGAAATTCGGCTCGCTCTGCGCACTCGGCGGCTTCACTCCCTATCCGGTGATGAGCGCGATGACGCATTTCCCGGAGGATTTTTCCCCGGCACCGAGGGTGGAGGCTGCGGAATGACCAGCCTGCTCAAGTTCACCCCCCTCTGGCCTGCCGGCCATCTCCCCCTCAAGGGGGGAGATCGGCTGGGCGTGCGTGCACCGCATATCGTCGAACGCATTAATCAGCGCGTCGCTGCCATTGATGCAGGCGCCCCTCCGCTTGTGATCTCCCCCCTTGAGGGGGAGATGGCCGGCAGGCCAGAGGGGGGTAGCTTGCTCGACGGCGGGCGATTCAATTCCATTGCCATACAGGAGGCACGCCATGTCCCTCATTCGTGAAATCGACTTCGGCACGCCGGCCTCGAAATCGGAAAAGATGGTGACGCTGACGATCGACGGCAACGAGGTCACCGTGCCGGAGGGCACGTCGATCATGCGCGCGTCCATGGAAGCCGGCATCGAGATCCCGAAGCTCTGCGCCACTGACATGGTGGATGCCTTCGGATCCTGCCGGCTCTGTCTCGTCGAGATTCAGGGGCGCGGCGGCATGCCGGCATCCTGCACCACGCCTGTGGCGCCCGGGCTCGTGGTCTCGACCCAGACGCCGCGGCTGAAGGACGTGCGCCGCGGGGTGATGGAACTCTACATCTCCGACCACCCGCTGGACTGCCTGACCTGTGCTGCCAATGGCGATTGCGAACTGCAGGACATGGCGGGAGCCGTGGGCCTGCGCGACGTGCGTTACGGCTATGAGGGCGAGAACCACGTGCGCGCCCGCAACGACGGCGCCATCAACATCAAGTGGCAGCCAAAGGACGAATCCAACCCCTATTTCACTTTCGATTCCTCCAAGTGCATCGTCTGCTCGCGCTGCGTTCGCGCCTGCGAGGAAGTGCAGGGGACCTTCGCGCTGACGATCGAGGGCCGCGGTTTCGACAGCCGAGTCTCTGCCGGCATGCAACATCAGGATTTCGTCTCGTCCGAATGCGTCTCCTGCGGCGCCTGCGTGCAGGCCTGCCCGACGGCGACGCTGACGGAGAAGTCGGTGATCGCGATCGGCCAGCCGGAACATTCGGTCGTCACCACCTGCGCCTATTGCGGCGTCGGCTGCTCGTTCAAGGCGGAGATGCGTGGCGAGGAACTCGTGCGCATGGTGCCGTGGAAGGACGGTCAGGCCAATCGCGGCCACTCCTGCGTCAAGGGCCGCTTCGCCTATGGCTATTCGACCCACCGCGACCGCATCCTCAATCCGATGATTCGTGAGAAGGTCTCCGATCCGTGGCGCGAGGTCAGCTGGGAGGAGGCGTTCGCGCACGTGGCGAGCGAGTTCCGCCGCATCCAGTACCAGTACGGCCGCGATTCGGTCGGCGGCATCACCTCGTCGCGCTGCACCAACGAGGAGACCTATCTCGTCCAGAAGCTGGTGCGCGCCGGCTTCGGCAACAACAACGTCGACACCTGCGCCCGCGTCTGTCATTCGCCGACCGGCTACGGTCTCGGCCAGACCTTCGGTACCTCGGCGGGAACGCAGAATTTCGATTCGGTCGAGGAGACCGACGTCGTCATCGTCATCGGCGCCAATCCGACCGATGGCCATCCGGTCTTCGCCTCGCGGCTGAAGAAACGGCTGCGGCAGGGTGCCAAGCTGATCGTCATCGACCCGCGCCGCATCGACCTCGTCAAGGGGCCGCATGTCGAGGCGAGCTATCACCTGCCGCTCAGGCCCGGCACGAACGTCGCCGTCGTCACGGCGCTTTCCCATGTGATTGTCACCGAGGGGCTCTTCGACGAGAAATTCATCCGCGAGCGCTGCGACTGGTCGGAATTCGAGGACTGGGCGGGTTTCGTTTCCGAGGACCGGCACAGCCCGGAAGCCGTCGAGGCGCTCACCGGTGTTCCGGCCGAGCTCGTCCGCGGTGCGGCGCGGCTGTTTGCCAAGGGCGGCAACGGATCGATCTACTACGGGCTCGGCGTCACCGAGCACAGCCAGGGCTCGACCACCGTCATGGCGATCGCCAACCTCGCCATGGCGACCGGCAATATCGGCCGCCCCGGCGTCGGCGTGAACCCGCTGCGCGGGCAGAACAACGTGCAGGGCTCCTGCGACATGGGCTCCTTCCCGCACGAACTTCCGGGCTACCGCCACATCTCCGACGACGCGACCCGCGAGATCTTCGAGAAGCTCTGGGGCGTGGAACTGAACAACGAGCCGGGCCTGCGCATCCCCAACATGCTGGATGCGGCCGTCGAGGGCTCGTTCAAGGCCCTCTACATCCAGGGCGAGGACATCCTGCAGTCCGACCCCGATACGAAGCACGTCTCGGCGGGCCTCGCCGCGATGGAATGCGTCGTCGTGCAGGACCTGTTCCTGAACGAGACGGCGAACTACGCGCATGTCTTCCTGCCGGGCTCCACCTTCCTGGAAAAGGACGGCACCTTCACCAATGCCGAGCGCCGGATCAACCGCGTGCGCCGGGTGATGACGCCGAAGAACGGCCTTGCCGACTGGGAGGTGACGCAGAAGCTGGCGCAGGCCATGGGGCTCGCCTGGAACTACCGCCATCCCTCCGAGATCATGGACGAGATCGCAGCGACCACGCCGAGCTTCGCGCTCGTCTCCTACGACTACCTTGACAAGCTGGGTTCGGTGCAGTGGCCCTGCAACGAGAAGCACCCGCAAGGCTCGCCGATCATGCATGTCGACGGCTTCGTGCGCGGCAAGGGCAAGTTCATCCGCACTGAGTATGTCGCGACCGACGAGAAGACCGGCCCGCGCTTCCCGCTTCTGCTCACGACCGGCCGCATCCTCAGCCAGTACAATGTCGGTGCGCAGACGCGGCGGACCGACAACGTCGTCTGGCACGAGGAGGACCGGCTGGAGATCCATCCGCACGACGCGGAGAACCGCGGCATCCACGACGGCGACTGGGTGCGGCTTGCCAGCCGCGCGGGCGAAACGACGCTGCACGCGCTGATCACCGATCGCGTATCGCCGGGCGTAGTCTATACGACCTTCCATCACCCGGATACGCAGGCGAACGTGATCACGACCGACTTTTCCGACTGGGCGACCAACTGCCCGGAGTACAAGGTCACGGCCGTCCAGGTTTCGCCCTCCAACGGGCCTTCGGACTGGCAGGTCGAATATGACGAACAGGCGCGCCGCTCGCGCCGGATCGCCGGCAAGCTGGAGGCGGCGGAGTAGGAGTTGGCGACGATGGCCGGTGTGGCAGAGGGGGGTGTCTTGTCGGACGCCAAGGCCCGATGAGCAGCTTCAACACGACGAAGACGGTCCCCGAACTTGCGCGCCGCGCCGGCAGGCTTGCGGCGGGCGAGCGGATCGTGCCCGAGGAAGTGCCGGTCGCCTTTACCTATCACGGCTCGACGCATGCCGTGATGATGGCGACGCCTGCCAACCTTCAGGATTTTGCCGTCGGCTTCAGCCTGACGGAGGGGATCGTCCGCGACGCCGCCGAGATCGAGTTGATCGACGTCGTGGAAGAGGAAAAGGGAATCGACCTGCAGATCCGCCTTGCCGACGCGCAGAGCGAGGCGTTGACGTCGCGCCGCCGCCACATGGCGGGGCCGGTCGGATGCGGGCTTTGCGGCATCGAATCGATCGAGCAGGCCGTGCGGGTCACGCCGTCAGTCGGCGGATCGGGCCTGACGCTGACGGAGGACCAGGTTTCCGAAGCGGTGCGGCTCCTGAATGGGCTGCAGCCGCTGCACATCGAGACGCGGGCCGTCCATGGTGCAGGGTTCTTCGTGCCCGGCAAGGGGCTGATCGCGGTGCGCGAGGACGTGGGGCGGCACAACGCGCTGGACAAGCTCGTGGGTGCTGCCGCAAGGGCAGGCTATCGCGGGGAGGCGGGGGCCGTGGTCGTCACGAGCCGGGTCTCGGTCGAGATGGTGCAGAAGACGGCGGTCACCGGCAGCCCCTTCATCATCGCTATTTCGGCGCCGACCGCGCTTGCCATCCGCACCGCTGAGGAGGCGGGCATGACGCTGATCGCGCTGGTGCGCGGCGACGAGTTCGAGATTTTCACGGGCGCCGGGCGCGTCCTGCCGGCGTCGGACGATGCCGTGCGATGCGCCAGAAACGGGTAGGAAACACGCTGATGTCGAACGATGCAAAGCTGGTCCGGATGGCCAACCAGATCGCCACCTTCTTTCATTCGCAGCCGCCGGCGGATGGGCCGATGGGGGTTGCTACTCACATCAACAAGTACTGGGAGCCGCGCATGCGCCGGCAATTCTTCGACATCGTCGACAATCGCGGCGGTGCGGGACTGGACCCGCTGGTGCTGGAGGCGGCCCCCTTGGTCAGGCGCCCGCCGGCCGAAGGTCTGGCAACGCAGCAACCGGGCGTCTAAAGCAGGTCGCGATCTTTTAGTTTCGCTCCGGCGGCTCTTTGCTGTGTCTCAGGCGGAGATGAGCTTCGGAACGAGGAAGCCGGTACGGCGGCGGTAGGCGTCATACTCCGCCGCGAGCGGCGTGGAGGCGAATTTCTTTTCTTCTCCCTTTGCCGCGACCACGTAGATCACGATGAAGGCGATCACGGGCAGGATCGACCAGGCCGTCCAGGTGGCGATCGCCCAGCCCGCCCAGAAGACGATGTAGGACGTGTAGAACGGGTGGCGCACGTAGCGATAGGGGCCTGTGGTGACGAGGCTATCGGGATTGTCGGGGTCGAAGGCGAAGCGCAGCCGCGCCCGGCGCGATGCGGCGATCGCCCACCAGAACATGGCGGCTGCGACGATTTCCAGGCCGAGACCAATGATCTGCGCACTCACGGGCTGCGTGACGCTCCAGACCAGGTAAAGGAAATAGAGCGTCGTCGCGGTGACGAAGGCGGAAATGACCTTGAAGCCGGATGGCACCTGCGGTGACGAGAAGTGCGCACGTAGCGACCAGCTGTAGAAACCGACGACGACAACGCTCACACAGGTGACGGCAATATCCAGTGCTGTTTCCATTCTCCTGCCGGCTTCGCGCCGGCTCCCCCAAAATGCAACTCCCCGAGACCGCACCGCGGTATCGGAAGACGCAAGCCCAACTCACCCCAAGCACGTTGCCGGCTCGCCGGATACGGTGCTCTAATACGGAGCCAAACCATAGCGAGAGCTATGAGATGTCGCAATGCAGCTTGGAACGTTTCCGCACCTTGTGATTGCGATCCGGCTGCCTGCCGCCCTTCAATGTTCGTTAACCATCTGGGCGTAGCCTGCCAAAGGCGATTGTTGCGAACATGCCGATCAATGCCCTGCGGAAATGGAAGACGATGTTCGACAGTCAAACGATCGCGACCCGTCACGGCGCCATCCGCTACAGCGATACAGGCGGCTCGGGCTTTCCCGTCCTGTTGATCCACGGCTCCAGCTTTTCGCGGCGCGTGTTCGAGCGCCAGTTCGACAGCGAACTGGCAAGGCGCTGGCGCCTGATCGCGCTCGACCTGCCGGGACACGGCGAATCGGATAATGCGCCGCAGCCGAACGTCACCTATACGGTATCGGGCTTCGCCGACTGCCTGGAAGAGTTTGCCGAGCGGCTCGACCTGAAGCGGCTCGCCGTCTACGGCTGGTCGCTGGGCGGTCATGCGGCGATAGAATGGATGAGCCGCAGCACGCGCATTCGCGGCCTCATGCTGAGCGGCGCGCCGCCGATTTCGCGCGGTTTCATCGGCATGCTGCGCGCATTCCATCCGTCGTTCGATCTGCTTCTGACGACGAAGCACACCTTCACGGCGCGCGATGCGGCGCGGTTCTCCTGCCTCAGCTTCGGTGCGCAGGAACCTGCGCCCTTCCAGGACCTTGTGCTGCGCACGGACGGCCTGGTACGCTCGAACTTCGGGCAGAGCCTGGCGCGGGGCGACGGCGCCGACCAGCGCAGGGCAGTCGAGGGGGCCACGATCCCGATCGCCCTCCTGAACGGCGCAGACGATCCCTTCGTGCGCCTCGGCTATCTCATGGGAATCCATATTCCGCACCAGTACGGCGACGAGCCGACCGTCGTCATCGGCGCCGGCCACGCGCCGTTCTGGGAGCGGCCCGAACTGTTCAACCCGGCGCTCGATCACTTCGTCGAGACGGTCGCTGCCGAAACCGCCTCGGCATGGCAGGCGCACGTGCGTCGCGTAACCGCGCGCGCCCGGGCCTGAGCACGCCCGCATCTTCGGACGGATATTCTGTCTGCTGAAAACGATGACGGCCGGTCTTTCGACCGGCCGAATGAATAGTCGTTCAAATTTCTGTCGAGGTCGGGATCAGGCCGCGATGTCCTCGATCTCGCGTTCCTTGAACATGCGCGAGAGGTTGAGGAAGCAGATCATGCCGTTCTCCTGGGCGATGATGCCTTCCGCATAGACCTTGTCGAAGGAGGTCGTGACTTCCGGAACCGGCTGGATCTGGTCGCCGCGGATGGTCAGGATATCGGAGACGCGGTCGACGACGAGGCCGACGACCATGCTGTGGACCTCGGCTACGACGATGGCGCTGCGCTCGTTGGCCTCGGTCGAGCGCATGCCGAGCTTGTGAGCC
This sequence comes from Mycoplana azooxidifex, assembly GCF_014196765.1. GTDB lineage: Bacteria > Pseudomonadota > Alphaproteobacteria > Rhizobiales > Rhizobiaceae > Mycoplana > Mycoplana azooxidifex. Next base: position 121,653 of record NZ_JACIEE010000004.1, on the reverse strand, counting down.
AGGTCGATGATCGGGATCACCGTTCCGCGCAGGTTCATCACGCCGATCACCTCGGCCGGCGAATGCGGGATCGGCGTGGACGGCGCCCAGCCGCGAATTTCGCGGATCGTCGTCGTCTTCACGCAGAATTCCTGCTCGTGCAGCCGAAAGGCAATGATCTCCAGTGTTTCGCCGTCAAAGCCGGCCGTCTTGAAAGTCGTCATCTGTTGTCGCCCCAGTTCTTCGTCGCGGTCCAATACCTGGAGGCGAGGATAGCCGGGGCGAGGTTAAGGATTGCTCAATCCGCCGTAGCCAGCGCATGACGAAAGGGCGGCCGACACGAACGGCAACCGGGACCGTGATCCTAGTCGCGTAGCACGGCCTCGAATTGCTCGAGGGCCCAGTCGACCTGATCGGCGGTGATCACGAGCGGCGGAGCGATGCGGATCGTGTCGCCATGGGTATCCTTGGCAAGGATGCCGCGCTCCTTCAGGGCCTCGCAATACTTGCGCGCGCCACCGGCCGCCGGATCGAGCTCGACCGCCAGCATCAGGCCGCGCCCACGAACTTCCTTGACGATGTTGGAGCGGATTTCGCTCAGCCCCTTCTGGAAGCGCTCGCCCATGTGGGCCGAATTGCCGATCATGTCCTCTTCGGTCAGCACGCGCAGTGCTGCGCGGGCGATCGCGCAGGCCAGCGGATTGCCGCCGAAGGTCGAGCCGTGCTGGCCGGGCTTCAGCACGCCGAGAACCTCGGTGTTGGAGAGCACTGCGGAGACCGGGTAGAAGCCGCCCGACAGAGCCTTGCCGACCAGCGTGACGTCCGCCTCGATCCCCTCGTGCTCTTCCGCCAAGATCCTGCCGGTGCGGCCGAGGCCGGTCTGGATCTCGTCGAGGATGAGCGTGATGCCGTGGCTCGTGCAGAGTTCGCGAACGCCAGCGAAATAGCCGACCGGCGGAATGAGGACGCCGGCCTCGCCCTGGATCGGCTCGATCAGGAAGGCCACGGTGTTTTCGGTGATCGCGGCACGGAAGGCGTCGATATCGCCGAAGGGCACGTGCCGGAAGCCCGGGGCGAACGGTCCGAAGCCCTCGCGGGCGTCGGGATCGGTCGAAAAGCCGACGATGCCCATGGTGCGGCCGTGGAAGTTGTTGTCGCAGACGATGATCTCGGCCTTGTCGCGCTCGACGCCCTTGACCTCGTAACCCCATTTGCGCACGGCCTTGATGGCCGTCTCCACGGCCTCGGCGCCGGAGTTCATCGGCAGCACCTTGTGCGAGCCGGTCAGTGCCGCGATCTCCTCGTAGAAATGCGCCAACTGGTCGTTGCGGAAGGCGCGCGAGGTCAGCGTCAGCTTCTGCGCCTGCTCCACCATGGCCGCAAGGATCTTCGGATGGCAGTGGCCCTGGTTGACGGCGGAGTAGGCCGAGAGGCAGTCGAGGTAGCGATTGCCGTCCACATCCCAGACATGGACGCCTTCGCCGCGGGAGAGCACGACGTCGAGCGGCTTGTAATTATGGGCGCCGAGGCGGTATTCGGTCTCGATCAGGCGTGCGGTGGTCGAGGTCATGGTCTTCTCCAGAGGTCGGGCGCCGCGTATCAGGCACCAAGTACGGGCACCAGGTATCAGGCGCTGCGGGTCGGGCGGTCCAGGATGCGGCGGCCGAACAGGCTTGCGGTCAGTTCGACGAGGATGCGCGCGCTCTTGCCGCGATCGTCGAGGAACGGGTTCAGTTCCACGAGGTCGAGCGAGGCGACGAGGCCGCTGTCGCAGAGCATTTCCATGATCAGGTGCGCCTCGCGGAACGTTCCGCCGCCGGGGACCGTCGTGCCGACGCCCGGTGCGATGTCAGGGTCGAGGAAGTCCACGTCGAAACTGACATGCAGCAGGCCGTCGGCGTGGCGCACCGTGTCGATGATCTCGTGCATGATGCGCGCCATGCCGGTCTCGTCGACGGCGCGCATGTCATAGACGTTGACGCCGTGCTCGGCGATCTCCACGCGCTCGCGCTCGTCGACCGAGCGGATGCCGACCTGGAAGACGTTCTTCGGATCGACCATCGGCCGGTCCGCCGGCAGGATCGGCGCGAATTCGGCCTCGCCGCAGAAGAAGGCGACCGGCATGCCGTGCATGTTGCCGGAGGGTGACGTCTCGGGCGAGTTGAAATCCGCGTGCGCGTCCAGCCAGAGGACGAACAGTGGCTTGCCGATCTCGGCTGCGTAGCGGGCCATGCCGGAGACGCTGCCCATGGACAGCGCATGGTCGCCGCCGAGAATGAGCGGCAGCCGACCGGCGCGGGCGGCCTCGTGGACGGATGCGTCGAGGGCGCGGGCGAAGGCTGCGACCATCTGGAGATTGTTGGCGCGGGGGTGGTTGGCAAGATCACGGGCCGGCAGGGGCCTCAGATCGCCCTCGTCGACCACCGTGTGGCCGAGCTCGGCGAGCGTCGTGTCGATGCCGGCGATCCGCAGTGCCGCCGGGCCCATGGCGGCGCCGCGGCGCCCCGAGCCTTCCTCGATCGGTGCACCGATCAGCGCGATGGTTTTCTTTGCTTTCGCCATCAGTCTTCCCCGCAGAGCGTGTTTGCTTGCATTCCGGTACGCCGGATTTTGCGCGATTATTGTCTCTTAGCGTGTTGGCAAAAAGATGAAAAACTGACAGATAGAAGGGCAATATGAGCATTTTGAGAAGATGAGTTTCGCAAAATGATAACGCTGGACGATCTCGACCACAGCCTCATCAGCGCGCTTCGTCACAATGCGCGCACGCCGGTTTCCTCGCTCGCGGCCCAGACCGGGGCATCGCGGGCGACAGTGTCCGCCCGCATCGACCGGCTGGTCAAGTCCGGAACGATCGCCGCCTTCACCATTCGCACCGGCAGCGAGCTCAGCGGCAGCGGCGTGCGCGCCATCGTTCTGATCGAGGTGCTGGGGAAGATGGCCGATCGGGTGGCGGCGCAGTTGCGCGGTCTGCCGCAGGTCCGCGCGCTGCACTCGACCAACGGGCGGTGGGATCTCATCGCCGAGCTGGAAGACAAGGATCTCGGCACTTTCGACGAGACCCTGCACAAGATCCGCCTGATCGACGGGATCAACTCGACGGAAACGAATATCCTGCTGAAGACGACGAAGAGCGCATTGAGCTAAGGGCAGCGCGCGGCCAGCCTCTGCGGGCTCCGGCCTCCCGGCTCAGTATTCCTTCTCGTAGAAGATACCTGCTGCGCCGGCGCCGTTGCTGCCGGCCTCGCCGCGCAGCTTGACGCCCCGGCCGATGTCGAGATTGATCGCCGCCTTGCCGCCGCCGCTTTCCGGATCCTGCTTCAGTTCCAGATATGTCCGGTCGTTGAGGTACTTGCCGGCCGAGACCTGCGCGCGGCCTTTTGAATCGGTGGTGATGTCGAGGTCGTCGATCCCGAGCTTGCTGCGCAGGCTGTTGAGGAGCGATCCACCGCTGCCGCCGGCGAGATCGGCCACGGCCGCCGCAAGCTGGGCGATCTGGAAGGCGGACAGGTTGTTCATGGATCGGCCGAAGATCAGGCGCGCCAAGATCTCGTCCTGCGGCAGGGCGGGCGAGGAGGTGAAGGTCACGGCGGGATTGTTGGCCGGCCCGACGATGTTGATGTTGATCGTCGTCGAGTTGGCGCTCGAGGTGGCGACGAAATTGATGGTGGGGATGAGCCCGCCGGTGAAGCCGATGTGGCCGCTGGTGAAATCGATCCGCTTGGCGAGGATCTCGATGCGCCCGCGCCTGAGGTCGAAGCCGCCGGAGACGGCCGGCGCAAGCGACGTGCCGCGGAGCGTCAGGCTGCCGCCGAGTTCGGCATTGATGCCGCGGCCGCGCACGAAGATGCGGCTCGGCGCATGGATCGCAAGGTCGAGGCCGATGCCGCGGGCATTGGCGCCGTCGCCGCCGCCGCCCTGGTCGGCGCGCAATGCCGCCGCCATGGCCTTGACGTCGGCGGGTGCGTTGCGGTGCTCGATGTCGATCTCGGCGAGCGAGGCCGGCAGCTTCTGCGGGATGGTGATGTTGGCGTTGCTGATGTCGATCCGGCCGCCGATGACGGGTCCCGCGAGGAGTGGGCCCCTGATCGTGACGTTACCGTTTAAGTTCGCGGTGACCAGCCGGCCGTCGACATAGGTCACGTCGTCGAGACGAATGGCGATGTCGGCGGGAAAGTTCGAGCCGGGGACGATGCCAATCGAGCCCGTCGCCGTGATGCGGCCGCCCGTCGCCACATTGCCGCTAAGCTGCTGGATGACGGCCTGGCGACCGTCCAGCGCGATGCGCGCGGTCAGGTTCTCGACGGACACGTTGCGGCGGACATCGACGAGCCGGCTGCCGGACGTGGCGATCGTGCCGGTGATCGCGGGGCTTCTGGCCGCGCCGGTCACCTTGAGGTCGACATTGGCGTTGCCGGTGAGGGTGAAGCCCTGCTGTGCGAGCTGGCTTTGCACGAGGGCAAAGGGAAGCGTGCCGTTGAAGCTGAGGTCCAGCTGCATGTTGCCGGCGACGCCGGCGGTGCCACCGCCGCGGAAGGCGAGGCCGCTCGGGCCGGAGAGGCGCGTCTGCACCCGCACGGTGTTGTCGGCGAACTGGCCGTCGGCTGCGATCGTCAGCGCGCCGACGCCGGCTGCGCGGGTGTGGCTGGTGGCCGCGTTGTTCCAGGTGAGGTTGTAGGCCACCTGCGGTGCCGCCGCCGTGCCGCGGACGTTGACGGTGCCGCTGATCGCGCCCTCCGCGCCGAGGCCCGCGGAGAAGACGTTGGCAAGGCTCGCCGGCACCGCGTTGACGCGGATGGCGAGGCCGAGGTTCTCTCCCGCCGTGCCGCTGACGGCGATGTTGCCGTTTCCGGTCTGGATGGTGAAGTCGTTCATGGTGACGGTGCCGTCGCGCAGCGTCAGCCGTGCGGGGTGGGAGAGGCGGAGCGCTACGCCGCGCGGTGTGCCCTGCAACGTGTCGAGCGCGATCGCCATGCCGCCCTGCTGCTGTTCCACCGAACCCTTGACGGCAAGCGGCGCGCCGTCGAAGCGGGCGCCGAGGTCGAAGAGCGTCCGCGTTCCCTGCTGGTTGAAGTTCAGCGCCAGCGCATCGATGCGGTTGGCGCCCGAGGCGAAGGCGTCCGCCCGGACGCTTCCGGTGATCGCGAGCGAGCGCAGGTCGGCGGTCCTCAGGTCGATGTTCGGCCGGACGATCCGCAACTGGTCGCGGGTGATGCCGGAACCGGTGGCCTGCAGGCTGATCGCGGTCTTGCCGTTCTCAGTGTCGATGGTCGCCGAGCCCTTGAGGTCGCCGTTTGCCTGCTGGCCCGCCATGGCCGCGAGCAGGCCGATATCGGGCAGGGTAAATTCGACGTTGCCGTCGGGAAGGAAGCCGTCGTCCAGCGTCAGCGCGCCGGTCAGCACATTTTCGCCGATACGGGCGTCGATGGCGGGAATCGAGATTCGTCCATCCTGTGAGGCGACGCTGGTCTTGACGTTGATCGCCTGCCCGCCGATGGCGCCCGTCGCCGTCAGGTTGCCGGAGGGTGCCGTGCGATCGGCGGTGCCGTCGACGGTGACGACGAGATCGCTGAGCGTCCGGCCGGTGAGCTCGGCGCCGCTCGACTGGAGCTCGGCCTTGACGCCGAGCGCATTGACGGGACCGGTGGCGGACGCGGTGAAGGTTGCCCGCCCACGGGCATCGGCCAGGAGCTTTCCGAGGTCGGGCAGCGTGCCGGAAAGGCTGGCCTCGAGGGTTTCGCCGGAGAGGCGGGCGGTGCCCTCCGCGTTGACCGTTCCCGAGGCTACATCGAAGGACTGGACGTTGAGGACGCCATCGCCGCCGCGGACGACGTCGGCCGTCAGGTGGAGGGGGGTGTCGAAGCGACCGGCCGCGGCGGCGGGAAGCGTGGCCGGTGCCACCGTCGCCTCGACCTTCATTGCGGCGGACGCGTCCGCGGTGACGAAATGCCCGTCGGCGCGGGCGTCCAGGCCGGTTCCGGTGAGCGTGACATCGCTGAAGCTGATGCGCTCGGGCGTGACGGCGAGATCTGCGGCGACGTTCAGCGGCGCCTGCAGCAGGCGGTTGACGTCGGCGTTTCCAAGATCCATGGCGGCGGCCGAAATTCCGGCCTTGAGGTTGCCGCGGCGGCCGATGAGATCGAAGGCCGCGCTGTTGACGGTGATGTCGGCATTCGTCACCGATCCCTGCGGCGTCTCGAGGGAGGCGACGGTTGTCGTCAGCGCGAGTGCGGCAGCGCTCAGTTCGCCGGAGAGCGTCAGTTGCGCTGCCTGGATGCGGGCGGTGGCCGTGCCGCCGTCCTTGAGCGGAATGCGATATTCCGCCGGGCCGTTCGTCGTCGCCAGCGTGAGGGCGAGGCTGCTGCGGCCGGCCGGATTGGCGGCGCCGGAAATCGTGATCACGCCATCGCCGGCGCCGATCGACAGGTTGTTGAAGGCAATGTTTCCGTCGAGGATGGAGATCGAGGTCGCTTCCTGCAGCCGCAGCGGGAAGCCGGCGACCACGGCGTCCAGCGCCTTGAGCGCGACCACGGTCGTCGCATTGTGCCGGGCAATGTCGCCCTCCACGACAAGCGGCGCGTTCTCGTAGCGGCCGGAGACGTCGAAGCCGGTAAGGCTGCCGGAATGGTTGAAATTGACGACCGGCGCCTCGAGGTCGTTCTCGCCGACCCGGGCGACGTTGGCGCGCAGCGTGCCAGTGACGGCGATGGCCGAGAGGTCCTCGATCGTCGCTTCCAGCGCAGGACCGAGGATGGCCGTGGCGTCGCGGCGGATCTCGCTGCCCTGGGCTGCGACGAGCAGCGAGCCCTTGCCGTCGGTGTTGGTGAAGGTCAGCGTGCCGGCGAGGTCGCCGGTGGCGCTCTGGCCGGCCAGTGCGGCAAGTGTGGCGAGTTCGGGGAACTCGAAGCGGATCGTGCCGTCCGGCATGAAGTTCTCGCCGAGCGTGAGCGCGCCCTGCAGCTTGTTGTTGCCGACGGTCCCCTCGATCGTCGGCACCGAGATTGCGCCACCCGAGGAGGTGACGTTGGAGCGCAGCTCGATCGGCTGGCCGTTCATCGAGGCGGCAAGCGCAAACTCGCCCGCAGGGGCGGTGGCGGAGGCGCGGCCGGTCAGATCGATCGAAAGATCGTCGAGCGTGCGCCCCGATAGGGCGAGCTGTGGCGAGGTGACCTTTGCCTGGACATTGGCCGCGTCGAGCGGGCCGCTGGCGGTCGCGTCGAAGGCGATCTCGCCGCTGCCGCCGGCGATGAAGGCGCCGGCATTGATCAGGCGGCCCGCAAGCTTTGCCTGCACTTCGCCGTCCGACAGATCGACGTTGCCTGACGCCTCGGTGATATTCGAGCGCAGCTGGAGCTGCGACAGCGAAACGGCGCCGCCGGGGCCGATCGCAGCCTGGCCGTCGAGCCCGATGGTGCCCTCCACCTTTGCCGCCATCGCCTCGGGCAGCACCGAAGGCAGTGCGAACAGCTTGAACGCGGCGTTGCCGGCGCCGGCGGCAAACCGGTAGCTGCCGGTGATCTCGCCGCCGATGCTGGTGCTCTCGATGGTGGCGGGCTCGAAGGTCAACTGGTCGGGAGCAACGGCCAGCGCCGCCGTGACCTTCATCGGCGTGCCGACGAGACGGTCGATGTTCGGGTCCGTCATCTTCGAGCGCTCGGCGGTCAGCGTCACGGTCGCGTGCCCGGCGCGCGTCGAGACGTTGAAATCGGCACTGCTTGCCGTCAGCAGAACATTTTCGAACCGCCCCTGCGGCAGGCCGACGGCGGCGGCGTTGACGTTGACGTTGAGCCGCGTTCCTTCGGCGGGGCCGGAAGCGACAACCTGCAGGCCGTGCAGATCGAGTGCGAGCTCGCCTGACGCCAGCGGCCACCTGATCGGGATCGGCGGATTGCCGTCCGTTGCTTCGAGCAGGATCGAGAGGTCGTTCTCGCCGGTCGTCTGCAGGGCGCCGGACGCCGTCATCGTCATCGTGCCGGTCGAGACCTGCCCGCGCTCGATCCTGAGAAGGCTGGAGCCGTTGGTCGCCGCCGTCACGTCGATTGCCGTGGTGCCGGAAAAGAGCGGACGCAGATGCTGCGGCAGCAGGTCCTCGAAGGTGCCGCCGCCTTTCAGCGCGACGGTGTGCAACCCTTGGGTCGAAAGGTCATGGCGGGCGTCGAGCGCCAGAACCTGGTTGCCGTCGAGGGCTGCGGTCAGCCGGCCTGCCCATTGCGACAGCGGCCCGTCGCCGGTGAGGTTCAGCGCGACGGCCGGCTCTCCGGGAATGCCGAGCGCGCGGGCGAGCATGCCGCCCGGCGGCTCGGTGATGTCGGCCTTCAGCCGCAGTTCGTTCGCGGTCGGGTTGAAGACGAGGTCGGCCACCGCAGAGGCGCCGCGCCGGTCCTTTTCGGTCACCGCTACGTTCAATGCCACGCCCTGCCGATCGAAGCCGCCGCTGCCGGCAAGGCGCAGCCGTTGCTCCTGGCCGGCGACCGCTTCGGCGAGGTGGATGTCGGGAATGTCGAGCTTTTCGACCCAGACCGTGACCGGCAGCGAGAAGGAGCCTTCGGAGGCGGGCTGCTCTCCGGAACCCGGAACCGGGCGGCGCAAGACGGTGACCGCCTCGGCTGCGACGCGATCGGCGTTGAACTGCAGGGCGAAGAGATCGAGCGGCGACCAATCGACGGCGAGGTTGCGGATCTCCGCATAGACGCCCTCGCGGTCGCTCAGCGTCACGGCGCCGGCGCGCAGGCTGCCGGTGAGGAGGCCGGAGGGATCGGAAATCGAAACGCGGGTGTCCGACTGTGCGGTCGCGTCCTCGACGAAGGCGGCTGCGAGCCGCGCGCCCGGATCGGTGAAGCCGACGAAGCCGATCGCTGCGAGGATGACGACGAGGAGCAGGGCGACGACGTAGCCCAGATAACGAAGCCCCTGCAGCAGGATTTTGACGAACCGGCTCATGATTCACGTCCTAAAGCAAAACGATAGCCAGGGGAATCCGTCGCGTTCCAATGCGCGCCGGAACCTGGCTGCTCAGAAGGCCTGGCCGATGCCGGCATAGATGCCGAACGAATCGCCACCCTCGTAGGGGTTCAACGGCACGGCAACATCCAGGCGGATCGGCCCGAACGGCGTGCCATAGCGCAGGCCGATGCCGGCGCCGGCGCGGATGTCACTGAAATCCGGCAGTTCGTCGCGCGAGACCGTACCGACGTCGATGAAGGGGACGACGCCGATCGTCTCCGTCACGTTGACGCGGACCTCGGCCGAGGCGACGACATAGGAGCGGCCGCCGAGCAGTTCGTTGTCGTCGTTGCGCGGGGAGATGTCCTGGTAGCCGTAGCCGCGGACCGTGCCACCGCCGCCGAGATAGAAGCGGCGTGGCGCCGGGATATCGGAGAGCGTCGGTGCGCCTATGATCGTGCCTGCGCCGAGCCTGCCGGCGAGAATCACGCGATCCTCCGCTCCGAGCGACCGGTAGATCGAGCCGGATGTCTCGAAGCTCGAGAAGAAGGTGCTGCGCTCGAATTCGTAGGTCGGCTTGGCATTGATCATCGCCCGGTAGCCGGTGGTCGGGTTGAGCTTGTTGTCGCGCGTGTCGCGGACATATTCGAGCGGAATGGCCGTCGTCAGGTAGAAGTTGTCGCCGAAGGGATCGTCCACCTGCATGGCGGCAACCTCGGCACTGCCCGACACCGTGTCGTAGTCGCTGAGTTCGAACGTCGCCCCGACGGCGAGCGTCCCGGTCGTGGCGTAGTAGGCGTCGGTATCGTCGATCGCCGCCTTGATGCTGGCCGTGAAGGTGGACGCGGGGCCGAAGGCGCCTGGCTTGGCGAAGAGCAGGCCGAGCGAATAGCCGATGTCGTCGATGCCGTTGCCTTCGCCGATCCCGTTGATGGAACCCTCGATGCGCAGCGATTCGGCCCTGCCGAACAGATTGCGATGGCCCCAGTAGCCCTGGAGGCCGAAGCCGTCGAGCGTGGAGAACTGCGCGCCCGCGCCGAAATAACGCATCTTGCCTTCGGAGACCTCGATCGTCATCGGCAGCGACCCGTCGGGCGCCAGCTTTTCGGCCTCCTTGATCGTCACGCTGGAGAAGACGCCGAGCTGCCGCAGCCGGTCGGCCGCCTTGGACAGGCGCTCGGGCGAGTAGGGCTGGCCGGCGTTGATCCGCGAATAGTATTTGACGAAGCCGGCATCCACGTCCTTCGTCCCGGTGACGCCGACCGCGCCGACATCGGCGACCGGCCCGCCTTCGGCGGCAATGATGACGTCGACCGTATTCGTCTTGTGGTCGGCGATCGCCTGCCGGTCCGTCAGCCTGGCCAGGGGACGGCTCTCGGCCTTCAGGTTCGCCACCACCCGCTCGCCGGCGGCGATGATGACGGTCGAATCGGCGCGGGCGCCGCGGACGAGGCCATAGTCGGCCGGCGTGCGGCCGGCGGCGTCGCCTTTCATAGTCACGGAATCGAATGTGAAGGCGGGGCCGGGATGTACGGTCACGTTGACGGGCACCGCACCGGACGGGAACGCGGGGTCGGGCGGAAGAGAATCGATCGGCGTTCCGCCGATGCGGATGTCCACCACGCCGCCGTAGCGGGCCTTCTCATAGAGCGCGGCGAGAATGCGGTCGCGGTCGTCGCGCGCCTTGATCAGGAGGCCGAGGTCGCCGGAGACGGGTTCGCCTTCGTCCTGCTTGAGCAGGGCTGCCGCCTCGATCACGTCCTTCAGTTCGTCATCGTCCGTGCCGGCGTCGAAGGTGAGGGTATAGTTGATCGGGTCGATGACTTCCGGCTCTTCCTCGTCGCTCTCGAAGAAGCGCATGCCGAAGAGCTTGAAGGCGAATGCCGGCTCGACGGCGAGCGGCAGGATTGCAAGCGTTGACGCAAGCGCAAGACTTGTTCCAGCCCGCAAGAACGCAATACCCAATCTCGGCCGGTCGATACGCTGCCGCATCCGCTGTTGCTGCCTCTTCCCTTTCCGGAGCCTGTCCGCCTCACGGCGTCCTTTCCCCGGATTGTGCGGCACTTGCAGTCCGATCGACGGTCTGACAGGCCACCCAGGCTCGAATTGACTCTAGCCCGTTAGCATTTCCCTAAGATTAACGACGGTTCTAGCCCGGGAGCGGGAAAAATTGAAGCGTCTTGCGGATTTCGGTCGCGACCGTTGCATCCATGCAAAAGACCCCGGACGAGGCCGGGGTCTTGCTCAAGGTGCGTTGCCGTGTTCCGTTTCGGATCAGCAAGCGTCGATGTAGCGGCGGCCGTAGCGATCGCGGTAGTAGCACTGGCCCGGCTGATCGGCGACGTGGCCGATCAGGGCACCGCTGACGCCGCCGATGGCTGCGCCGACGGCCGCGCCGCGGACGTTGCCGGTAACCGCGCCGCCGATGATCGCACCGGTCGCCGCGCCGATGCCGGCACCTTTCTCCGTCTGCGTGCAACTGGCGACCGCAAGGCCGACCAGCACGAGCGCAATGGCTTTCTTCATCAATATCTCTCCAGGGTTGAGCGGGACACGCATGCCGCCGCTGTCGCACGTCTTTTGAAACCAGCCCCGCCGGTTTGTCCCGTAGGCAATGTCACAATTGCGAACAATAAGGCGGAAAATGGGGAAGTCTATGGGTTTAAAGTATTTTTTTGGCTCGTGAATAAAGCTCGCCGGTGTTCCGTCGTGATTCAATTTTGCGACAGATTTCGCTGAAGGGGAAAAGAAGCGGTTGATCACAAATTGAAAACGTCGAATGATGCGTTCGCTGCCTGGCTGTGATGCCGAGGGTCGTCGCATGTCAAGGCCGTTCGGAGGTTCGGCTCGCAGCAGGAGGAAATCTGCAGGTGTTTCGGGTACTCGAACTCGCCGCAAAAGCCGCTTTCGGATCCGGAGTGCCTCACGCGTGCCATGTCACGAGGGAGGAAGCGCATGACGAAGGTTACGATGACGGTCAACGGCCGTCAGGTGAGCGGTGATGTCGAGGAACGCACGCTGCTCGTCCATTTCATTCGCGACAGGCTCGGCCTGACGGGCACGCATGTGGGCTGCGACACGTCCCAATGCGGCGCCTGTGTCGTGCACATGGACGGCAAGTCGATCAAGAGCTGTTCCACCCTGGCGGTCCAGGCCGCCGGATCCTCCATCACGACGATCGAAGGCCTTGCCCAGGGCGGCGAACTGCATCCGGTGCAGGCGGCCTTCAAGGCCAACCACGGCCTGCAGTGCGGCTTCTGCACGCCCGGCATGGTGATGACCGCGGTCGACATGATCAACCGCTACGGCGGCAGTCTCGACGAGAAGACGGTCCGGGAAAATCTCGAAGGCAATATCTGTCGCTGCACGGGCTACCACAACATCGTCAAGGCCATCCTCGCCGCCGCTTCGGACATGAGCGCGGGGCGGCAGGCCGCGGAATGATTCAGGGGGCGAATTGCGAATTGCGAGCAGCGAATGGTTGGAAATGCGCATTCTGCGCACCGTACTGCCTGCTTGATCCTGTTCGCTATTGGCCGTTCGCTATTCTCTCGGGAGGAGATGACTGATGGGCGTTGAAGGCATTGGCGCACGCGTGGAGCGCAAGGAAGACAAGCGGTTTCTGACCGGCAAGGGCCGGTATACCGACGACATGGTCGTTCCGGGCATGAAGTATGCGGCGTTCGTGCGCTCGCCGCATGCGCATGCGAAGATCAAGAGCGTCGACGGTTCGACGGCGGAGGGAATGCCGGGCGTCATCGGCGTGCTGAACGGCCAGCAGATGCTCGACGACGGGATCGGCAACCTGATCTGCGGCTGGATGATCCATTCCAAGGACGGCAGCCCGATGAAGATGGGCGCCTGGCGGCCGCTCGCGCACGAGACCGTGCGCTATGTCGGCGATGCCGTGGCAGTCGTGGTTGCCGACAGTATCGATGAGGCACGCGACGCGGCCGAGGCCGTCGTGGTCGACTACGAGGAACTGCCGGCGGTGACCGAGGCGGCGACGGCGCTCACGGGCGGCCAGCCGCAGATCCATCCCGAGGCCGGCGGCAATCTTATCTACGACTGGGCCATCGGAACCGACGTGGCCGAGACCGACGCGGCGATCGCTGCGGCCGCCCACGTCACCGAGATGACGATTGTCAACAACCGGCTGTCGCCAAACCCGATGGAGCCGCGTGCGGCCCTCGGCATCTATGACGGCGCGGAGGACCACTACACCTGCTACACCACCAGCCAGAACCCGCACGTGGCGCGGCTGGTGATGAGCGCGTTCTACAATGTCGCGCCGGAGAACAAGCTTCGTGTGATTGCCCCGGACGTCGGCGGCGGCTTCGGCTCCAAGATCTTCATCTATCCGGAAGAGATCGTCTGTCTGTGGGCCTCCAAACGCACCGGCGTGCCGGTGAAGTGGACGTCTGACCGCACCGAGGCTTTCCTGACCGACGCGCACGGCCGCGACCACTTGTCGACCGTGAAGATGGCGTTCGACAGCGACAACCGCATCACGGCGCTGAAGGTCGACACCATCGCCAATTTCGGCGCCTACATGTCGCTGTTCTCGTCGTCCGTGCCAACCTATCTCTATGCGACGCTGCTCTCCGGCCAGTACGACATCCCGGCGATCCATGCCAATGTCCGGGCGGTGTACACGAATACCGCACCGGTGGACGCCTATCGCGGTGCGGGGCGGCCGGAGGCGACCTACCTATTGGAGCGCACGATCGAAACGGCGGCGCGGGAGCTCGGCGTCTCACCGGCGGAGTTGCGGCGCAAGAACTTCATCCGCTCCTTCCCCCACCAGACGCCGGTAATCATGAACTACGACGCCGGCGACTACGAGGCCTCGCTGGAGGCGGCGATGAAGGAAGCCGACTGGGCGGGTTTTGACGCGCGCAAGGCCGAGGCCGAAGGGCGCGGCAAGAAGCGCGGCATCGGCATGAGCTGCTACATCGAGGCCTGCGGCATCGCGCCGTCGGCTGCGGTCGGTTCGCTCGGCGCGGGCGTCGGCCTGTGGGAATCGGCGGAGGTCCGGGTGAACGCCGTCGGCACGATCGAGGTGCTGACCGGCTCGCACAGCCACGGCCAGGGCCACGAGACCACCTTCGCCCAGCTTGTCGCCGACCGCTTCGGCGTGCCGATCGATAGTGTCTCGATCGTCCACGGCGATACCGACAAGGTGCAGATGGGCATGGGCACCTACGGCTCGCGCTCGGGCGCCGTCGGCATGTCGGCGATCGTCAAGGCGCTCGACAAGGTCGAGGTCAAGGCGAAGAAGATCGCGGCCCACCTGATGGAGGCCGACGAAAGCGACATCGTCATCGAGAACGGCGAGGCGAAGGTCGCCGGCACTGACAAGACGGTGCCGTGGTTCCAGGTGGCGCTGGCCGCCTATACCGCCCACAACCTTCCGGCCGGCATGGAGCCGGGTCTGAAGGAGGGGGCGTTCTACGATCCGTCGAACTTCACCTTCCCGGCCGGGTGCTACATCTGCGAGGTCGAGATCGATCCGGAAACCGGCAAGACCGAGATTGTCCAGTTCGTCGCCGCCGACGACTTCGGCAACATCATCAATCCGATGATCGTCGAGGGGCAGGTCCATGGCGGCATCGCCCAGGGTATCGGCCAGGCGCTGCTGGAGGCCGTGCACTACGATCCGCAGACGGGCCAGCTCCTGACCGCCAGCTACATGGATTATGCGATGCCGCGTGCCGACGACCTGCCGTCGTTCAAGGTTTCGCACCAGAACACGCCCTGTCCCGGCAATCCGCTCGGGATCAAGGGCTGCGGCGAGGCGGGCGCCATCGGTTCGCCGCCGGCGCTGATGAACGCGATCACGGATGCGATCGGCAACAACGACCTGACCATGCCGGCCACGCCCCAGAAGGTGTGGGCGGCGGTGCATGCGGCGCAGTGAGGGAGAACGGACATGTATGCAACCAACTACCATCGCGCATCCTCGGTCGCAGACGCCGTCCATCTCAAGGGGGCATCGGACGAGAGCAAGTACGTCTCGGGCGGGATGACGCTGATCCCGACGATGAAGCAGAGGCTGGCGGCGCCCTCGGACCTCGTCGATCTCCGGCACATCGCGGAGATGAAGGGGATCACTGTCTCGGGCGGTAGCGTGCGCATCGGCGCAGCGACGACCCATGCCGAGGTCGCGCAGTCTTCCGACATCAAGGCGGCCTGCCCGGCGCTCGCCCATCTCGCCTCGCTGATCGGCGATCCGCACGTGCGCCACATGGGCACGATCGGGGGCTCCATCGCCAACAACGATCCGGCCGCCGACTATCCCTCGGCCATGCTGGCGCTCGCAGCCACGATCGTGACCGACAGGCGCGAGATCGCCGCGGACGATTTCTTCACCGGCCTGTTCGAAACAGCACTCGCGGACGACGAGATCGTGGTCGCCGTGACCTTCAGGCCACCGGAGAGGGCCGGTTACTGCAAGTTCCCGAACCCGGCGTCGCGCTATGCCATGACGGGGGTCTTCGTGGCCAAGGGGACGGATGGCGTGCGGGTCGGCGTGACCGGCGCAGGCGCCGACGGCGTATTCCGCCACGCCGCCATGGAGGCCGCGCTCGCGAGCGACTTTTCACCGCAGGCGATTGCCAGCGTAACCACCGATCCGTCCGACCTTCTGTCGGACATCCATGGAAGCGCGGAGTATCGGGCCAACCTCGTCACCGTGATGGCCCGGCGGGCGGTTGCGGCCGCCTGAGGGCCATCGGTTCCGGCCGACGACAAATCGAGGACGGCCCGGGCCGTCCTCTCCTTGCTTATACTTGACATGCATCAAGCAAGAATGGTTTCTGCCATTGTAACCTATCTTGGAATGTTTCAAAGGTAGGCGCGGTTTTGCCGCAGTGCCTTTGCGTTGCGGGCAGTGGCCTTCGGGGTGTACGTCGAAGGTGAAGCGGGCGGTATCTCGCCTGGACATGCCGGGGAACCGGTCTGGAGACAGTGATGGACTTTGAGGCTTTCTTCAAAAACGAGTTGGACGGGCTGCACCAGGAAGGCCGCTATCGCGTCTTTGCAGAACTGGAGCGGCATAGCGGCGGGTTTCCCAAGGCGACGCGCTACACCGATTCGGGCACGCAGGAAGTCACGGTCTGGTGCTCCAACGACTACCTCGGCATGGGACAGCATCCGAAGGTCACCGAGGCGATGAAGCTCGCGATCGACCAGTGTGGCGGGGGTGCTGGCGGCACCCGCAACATCTCGGGCACGAACCACTATCACGTTCTCCTCGAGCGCGAGCTCGCCGACCTGCACGGCAAGGAGGCAGCACTCCTGTTCACCTCCGGCTACGTCTCCAACTGGGCGGCGCTCGGTACGCTCTGTTCCAGGATCCCCGGCATCGTCATGTTCTCCGATGCCGGCAACCACGCCTCCATGATCGAAGGCATCCGGCATTCGAAGTGCGAGCGGGCGATCTGGAAGCACAACGACCTGAAGGACCTGGAAGCGAAGCTTGCCGCAGCCGACCCCAAGGCGCCGAAGATCATCGCCTTCGAATCGGTCTACTCGATGGATGGCGACATCGCGCCGATCAAGGAAATCTGCGATCTCGCCGACAAATACGGCGCCATGACCTATCTCGATGAAGTGCACGCGGTCGGCATGTACGGCCCGCGTGGCGGCGGCATCGCCGAGCGCGAAGGGCTGATGCACCGCCTGACGGTAATCGAAGGCACGCTCGGCAAGGCCTTCGGCGTCATGGGCGGCTATATCACCGCCTCTACGGCGCTCTGCGACTTCATCCGCTCCTTTGCCTCTGGCTTCATCTTCACGACGGCGCTGCCGCCGACGCTTGCCGCCGGTGCGCTCGCCTCGATCCGTCACCTGAAGGAAAGCCAGCAGGAGCGCCTCGCCCATCAGGAGCGCGTGCGCCGGCTGCGCTCGCTGCTCGACCGAAACGGCATTCCGCATATGCCGAACCCGAGCCATATCGTGCCGGTGGTGGTCGGCGATGCCGCCAAGTGCAAGTGGATCTCGGACCTGCTGCTCGACAATTTCGGCATCTACGTGCAGCCGATCAATTATCCGACGGTGCCGAAGAAGACCGAGCGCCTGCGCATCACGCCGACGCCGCTGCATTCGGATGCCGACATAGACCACCTGGTCGGCGCGCTGCATTCGCTGTGGTCGCGCTGCGCATTGGCGCGGGCGGTGGCGTAAGGCCAGCCCAGATCATCCGGAAGATTGCGATGGCCGCGGCTTACGCGGCCATTTCCTTTTTCGCGACGATCTCGGCGGCGCGGCGGCGGGCTTCCGCGTCCGCGGCAAAGACCTCGTCCATGGTCAGGGCGGGCCCGAAACCCGTCATGTCGTCCATCACCTGTTCGGCGATGTCGGCCATGTTGAGGAAGCCGATGCGGCCGTCGCAGAAGGCGTGGAAGGCCGTCTCCTCGGCCGCGTTCATCACGGCGCTCTGGATGCCGCCACGCTCGAGCGCGGTGCGGGCCAGCCGCAGCGCCGGGAAGCGAACCTCGTCCGGTGCCTCGAAGTCGAGCCGGGCGAGCTTTGCGAAATCGAGCCGTTCGACGTTCAATTCCGGCCGGTCTGGATAGGTCAGCGCATAGCCGATCGCGGTGCGCATGTCCGGGCAGCCGAGTTGCGCCAGCACCGAGCCATCCCGGTAGCCGACCATCGAATGGACGATCGACTGGGGGTGGACGATCACCTCGATCTGGTCGGGCCGGACGTCGAAGAGATGTTTGGCCTCGATCATCTCCAGCGCCTTGTTGAACATCGAGGCGCTGCCGATCGACACCTTCAGGCCCATCGACCAGTTGGGATGAGCCCGGGCGACGGCGGCGGTGACGCCGGCCATCTGCTCGCGCGACCAGGTGCGGAACGGGCCGCCGGAGGCCGTCAGCACGATCCGTTCGACGGCGTGGCGCTGGTCGTCCTCGAGTGCCTGGAAGATGGCGCTGTGCTCGCTGTCGACCGGGATCAGGCGGCCGCCGCCGGCGGCCACCGCCTGGACGAAGAGATCGCCGGCGGTGACGAGGCATTCCTTGTTGGCAAGCGCGATATCGGCGCCGCGCCGTGCAGCGGCCAAAGTGGGGCCGAGGCCGGCGGTTCCGACGATCGCCGCCATCACCCAATCTGAAGGTACAGCTGCGGCCTCCATCAGCGCGCTGCGGCCGGCGCCGACGGCGATGCCGGTGCCTGCCAGGGCCTGCTTCAATTCCTCGTAGCGGCCTTCATCGGCGGTCACCGCGAGGCCGGCGCCGAACTTTCTCGCCTGTTCGGCCAGGAGCGCGATATTGCCGCTGCCGGTCAGGGCCGCCACCTCGAAGGCGTCGCGGCCGCCGAGCTGTTCGATCACGTCGAGCGTACTGGTACCGATCGAACCGGTGGAGCCAAGGATCGTGACGCGGCGTCTGTTCGCCTCGCTGGGTGCCATGATTTGTTCCGCGATCTTTTTATTGTCTTGATGAGGCTCTACAGCCGATTGACGCGCGCAACAAGGTGTTGATGCGTGCGCGGGCGGTTGCGCTTTGCGCGCGGCGCTTGACGTTTTCATCGGAGCGGCCATAACGTCGCCGTTGGCGATCCGTTCGCCTTAGACACTTTTTGGAGGATGCCCGTGCGGTTATCTTTGAATGCGCTGGCGGCTTTGCTGCTGTCCCTCGGTTCCGCCTCGGCCGGTCTTGCCGCCGATGCGCTGCCGCAGGGCCTGAGCGCGACCTGGGTCGTGGAAGACCTCAACGGCAAGGGCGTCATCGATAACCTGCAGACCACGCTGGAGATCCGCACCGACGGCTCCTACGGCGGCAACGGCGGCTGCAACACCTATCGCGGGAACCTGAAGTTCGAGGCGGACGGCACGGTGAGCTTCGCGCCGGCGGCGGCAACCCGCAAGATGTGCGCGCCGGCCGTCATGGACCAGGAGCAGAAGTTCTTCGACGCGCTCGGCACGGTGCGCTCGTGGCGGTTGGAGAACGGCCTCCTGCATCTTGCCGACAAGGACGGCGGGCACGCGATGCGGCTGGTTCAACTGAAGAACACCACCGACATCGTCCTGCAGGTGCCGAACACGATCTCGGTCGACCGACAGACCGTTTCCTACAATTGCGACGGCGACCTGAAGCTGAAGGCGGACTACGTCAACGCCGAATCCGTCTCACTCGCCATCCTCACCTTCGGTGAAAACTTCGTGATCGCCAGCAGCGTCCTGTCGGGCTCCGGCGCGCGCTATGCCGGCGGCCAGTTCGAATGGTGGACGAAGGGTGACGAGGGGACGCTGAGGGACCTGACCAAGGGCGAGGACGCGACCGGCATCACCTGCCGCAAGGCGCCCTGACGACGGCATCGGGCCTGCCGCCTCCGACGCGGCCAACTTATGCGGAGAGAGCCATGGTTACATTCCACGTCGGCCAGAAGGTCGTCTGCATCGACGACCGTTTCAAGAACATCTCGATCGACCAGGGCATCCGCAAGGGCCAGATCTACACGGTGCGCTGGGCCGGCCACTACCGCCACTATGTCGACGGCGACTTCTACGGCATCAAGCTGATGGAACTCAACCGCGGCAACGACGACGGCCCGGAAGGCTATGGCGCCGCCGACATGCCTTTCCGCGCCACCCGCTTCCGCCCGCTCGTCTCCGACCGCATCAAGTCCATGCTCGGCATCAAGGCGCCCGCGCCGAAGAAGGAGGCAAGGCCCTCGATGGTGCCGTCGGTGAAGCCGAAGCCGAAGGTGACGACGCCGGAGAAGGAGCGCGAGGAGGAGAAGGTCTGATGGGGAGCGCCGCATCAAAGGCAGCAAGCCTTCGCGCCACCGCTTGCCCGATGGGCTTTGCGGGCGCACCGCGTTTTCGCGGGGTCTCGCCATGAGCGTCGCCTTCGTCAAGGAAGAAAGCGCCGAAACTGCTTCGGAAACCTTGCTTCCCGACCGCCCGGTCTCGCCGCACCCGAACCTTGCGACGGAAGCGGGACTGAAGGCCCTCGAGTTGCAATTGCAGGAGGCGCGCGCCGCCTATGATGCGGCCGGCGCCATCGAAGACGTCAACGAGCGGCGCCGGCAGGCGGCCGGCCCCTTGCGCGACCTGCGCTATCTCCGGGAACGGGTGCGCACGGCCCAGCTCGTCCCTCCTCCGGCCTCGAGCGAAACCGTCGCCTTCGGCAGCACGGTCACCTTCGTGCGCGACAATGGGCGGGGGCAGACCTACCGGATCGTCGGCGAGGACGAAGCCGATCCCAAGGCCGGATCGATTTCCTACGTCTCCCCCGTCGCCAGGGGCCTCGCCGGCAGGAGTGTCGGAGACGTCGTCAGCATCGGCGAGCACGAGCTCGAAATCGTCGCCATCTCCTTCTGAGAGGGATTGTCGGGGTCCAATGAAGCGACGCGGGTTTTGAATGGTGATCCCGCCGCGATTCGAACGCGGGACCCCCAGATTAGGAATCTGGTGCTCTATCCTGCTGAGCTACGGGACCACTGACAGAACCCATACAAAAGCCCGGGCTTGAAGCCAAGTGATTTTGGTGCGTGGCAAGACGCTATTTCGACGAGGGCGCAAGCTGGCCTGGCGATGCCGTCATGTCCTGGCGGGGCGCATGCGGGCATGGGGAGAGGGCGGCGGCCGGGGCCCGTCGCGTGACCTGCCCGGCGCCGCCCGGTTCTTCGCGTCAGGCCGGAAGCCGGGTCTCGGCCAGCTTCACCCAGTAGCTGACGCCGTGGGGGATGGCGTCGTCGTTGAAGTCGTAGGCCGGGTGGTGGAGGCCGGCGGTGTCGCCGTTGCCCATGAAGACGAAGGCGCCGGGGCGGGCTTCGAGCATGTAGGCGAAGTCCTCGCCGCCCATCATCGGGTCGATCGCCGCATCGACCTTGCCCTTGCCGGCGATCTCCTCGGCGACGGCCACCGCATGGCCGGTCTCGGCCGCATGGTTGACGACGACGGGGTAGTTGCGCTGGTAGCGCACGGTGATCTCGGCGCCGTGGGCGGCGGCGAGGCCGGCGCAAAGCTGGCGGATGCGGGCCTCGGCCTCTTCTCGCACGGCCGGGCTGAGCGTGCGCACGGTGCCCGACAAGGTCGCCGTCTCCGGGATGACGTTATAGGCAAAGCCGGCGTTGAACTTCGTCACCGAGACGACGAGCGAGGCGATCGGGTCGGTGTTGCGCGCCACGATCGTCTGCAGGGCGCCGACGATCTGCGAGCCGAGCACGATGGTGTCGGTGGTGCGGTGCGGCTGGGCGGCGTGGCCGCCACGGCCCTTGATATGGATGTCGAACTCGTCGGTCGCCGCCATGATCGCGCCGATGCGCGTGCCGAACTGGCCGACCGGCATGCCCGGCATGTTGTGCATGCCGTAGACTTCCGTGATGCCGAAGCGGTCCATCATGCCGTCCCGGACCATCTCGCGTCCGCCGCCGCCGCCCTCCTCGGCCGGCTGGAAGATGACGGCGACGCTGCCTGCGAAGTTGCGCGTCTCGGCCAGGTACTTCGCCGCCCCGAGCAGCATGGCGGTGTGGCCGTCGTGGCCGCAGGCGTGCATCTTGCCGGCCACGGTGGAGGCCCAGGGCTTGCCGGATTCCTCGTTGATCGGCAGCGCGTCCATGTCGGCGCGCAGGCCGATCGTATGGCCGGGGCCTTTGCCCTTGATCAGCCCGACCACGCCGGTGCGGCCGAGGCCGGTCACGATTTCGTCGACGCCGAACGCCTTGAGCTTGTCGGCGACGAAGGCCGCGGTCTTTTCCACGGCGAACATCGTCTCGGGATGCTGGTGGATCTGCCGGCGCCAACCGGCGATCTCGTCCTGAAGTTCTGCGGCGCGGTTCAAAACGGGCATGCGACGTTCCTGTCTCTGTCTGGGCGAGAGGGCGAGGGCGAAAAATCGACCCTCGATTCGCCGTGGGGCTTTGCCATCAGCATGCCATATAGGCTAAATAGGCGGAGCGAACGAGACAACTCCCGAATTTCCGAGGAACAGGCCCTTGCAGAAGACTGGACGGTTCATGCGCCGCGCGACGGCACGCATTGGAGCAGCCACCGTGCTCGCGGCCACCTTGCTGGCGAATGCGGCGCTCGCCGACAGCGGTCCGCGCCTGCTCGTCGACGTCAACACGCTGAAGGTGATCGAGCACAGGGACGCCTTCCGCAAGTGGTATCCCGCCTCGCTGACCAAGCTGATGACGGCCTATACCGTGTTTCGGGCGATCAAGGCCGGTGAGGTGACGCTCGACACGCCGGTGGTGATGACCAAGAACGCCGCCGCCGAGCCGCCGAGCAAGATGTACTACAAGCCGGGCCAGGCGATGACGCTCGACAGCGCGCTGAAGATCATGCTGGTCAAGTCGGCAAACGACGTGGCGGTGGCCGTCGGCGAAGCCGTCGGGGGGTCCGAACAGGCCTTCATCGGGCGGATGAACGCAGAAGCCGCGCGCATCGGCATGAACTCGTCGCATTTCATCAATCCGCACGGGCTGCCCGGCAAGGGACAGTATACGACGGCGCGTGACCTCGCCGTGCTGGCAGTGATGCTCAAGCGCGAATTTCCGCAGTACGCCTCCTATTTCTCGCTGGAAGGCTTCACCACCGGCAAGAAGCAATATCCGAACTACAACATGCTGATCGGCCGTTTCGACGGCGCCGACGGCATGAAGACAGGCTTCATCTGCGCCTCCGGTTTCAACCAGGTTTCTTCGGCCACCCGCGGCGGCCGCACCGTGGTCTCCGTCGTTCTCGGCGAGCAGAGCCTCGGCGCGCGCGCGGACGAATCGGCGACGATGCTGCAGAAGGGGCTGACGGAACGCGGCGGCGGACCGACGCTCGGCAGCCTAGCGCCCTATGGAGACACCACCACGGTCGCCGACATCTCCAAGGAGATCTGCAGCCAGCATGCCGCCAAGGTGCGCAGCGAGGGCCGCGACGAGGCGGGCCGCCAGAAGCTGCTTTCCCCCCATATCCACGAGATGAACCGGCCGCCGCGCTATGTCTTCGCCGGCCTGATCGCGGGCGGGGCTGCAAAAGCCGGTGCCACCGAGACGGCGACGGTGGACATCGGCGACGGCGGAAACATTCCGATCCCGGTTCCGCGCCCGACCTTCTAAAGCACGTCACGATCTTTCAGATTCGCTCCCGCGCTTTAGACCTTTGATTTTGCGCATGTCGTCGTCACAAAACCGCTGCACACTTTTGTGCGACATGCTTTAGTAAATCCGACCTTCCAGGAACAGGAATTGTCCATGTCCGCAGCCGATCGCACCGTGCCGGTCTCGATCCTGACCGGCTTTCTCGGCGCGGGAAAGACGACGCTGCTGAACCGGCTGCTGAAGCATCCGGACCTGACGGACACGGCCGTGATCATCAACGAGTTTGGCGAGGTGGGGATCGATCACCTCCTCGTCGAGCGCTCGGGCGACGGTGTCATCGAGCTTGCCGACGGCTGCCTCTGCTGCACCGTCCGCGGCGAACTCGTCGATACGCTGGCCGACCTGATGGACCGCATGCAGACCGGCAAGATCAGGCCGCTGAAGCGGGTGGTGATCGAGACGACGGGTCTGGCCGACCCCGCGCCGGTGATCCAGGCGGTGATCGGCAACCCGGTGCTTTCGCATTCCTTCCGTCTCGACGGGGTCATCACGCTGGTGGATGCGGTGAACGGGCTTTCGACGCTTGCCGGCCATCCTGAATCCGTCAAGCAGGCCGCCGTTGCCGACCGTCTGGTGCTGACCAAGGCGGCGATGGCGGACGAAGCAGCGCTGGCGGCCCTGAAGAAGGCGTTGCTGGATCTCAACCCGCGCGCGGCGGTGATCGAGGCGGACGATCCGCAGAAGACCGAACCCTCGCTTCTCGCCTGCGGCCTCTACGACCCGCAGACGAAGGTCGCCGATGTCGGCCGCTGGCTGAACGACGAGGCGCGACACGATGCGCACGCGCATCACGATCACCATAACCACCACGATCACGAGCATGATGGTCACGGGCATGACGCTCATGGGCATGAGGGGCACGGCGGAGCAGAGCATTTCCACCAGCACGCCCATGACGTGAACCGTCACAGCGCTTCCATCCGCTCCTATTCGATCGTCCATGACAGGCCGATCGATCCGATGGCGCTCGACATGTTCGTCGATCTGTTGCGCTCGGCCCATGGCGAGAAGCTCTTGCGGATGAAGGCGATCGTGGCGCTGTCGGACAATCCCGACCGGCCGGTCATCCTGCACGGCGTGCAGGCCATATTTCATCCGCCCGAGCGCCTTGCCGCCTGGCCGGATCCCGATGACCGGCGCACGCGCATGGTGCTGATCACCGACGGGTTGCCGGAAGCCTTCGTGCGCGACCTGTTCGATGCCTTCGTCGGCAGGCCTCAGATCGATCGGCCCGACCGCGCGGCGCTGGAGGACAATCCGCTGGCGGTTCCGGGCCTGCGGATGCGCTGATCCGTGAAATCCGCTCAGGCAGGGGGTGGGATCGAGGAACGCTACGCCTTCCAGACAACCGCGACGTAGGTGCCGGCGGTCTTGCCTTCGCGCTCGTTGACGACGGCGGCGCCGAGGTTCAGCGCCATGGCGTTGATCAGCCGCTTCCCGAGGCCGGTGCCCTTGGGCCCCTGCGCGCGATCATGGCCGATGCCATCGTCCTCGACGGAGAGCATCAGTTCGCCCTGTCCGTTTGCCTGCAGCCGGATGAGAACCTCGCCGCCCCCGTCGGGGTAGGCATATTTGGCGGCATTGGTCAGAAGCTCGATCAGGATGACGCCGAGCGATACCGCCTTGTCGGGGGAGGTCGGCACGTTGGCAAGCTCGGCGCGGATGATCACGCCGGAGGAGAAGCCGCCGGAACTCTGGAACTCGGCGATGATGGTGCTCAGATATTCGTTGAGGGCGATCGCGCCGACATTGTCGGAGGTATAGAGGCTGCGGTGGACACCGGCGATCGCCGAGATGCGGCTCTGTGTCTCCGCCAGCGCCGTCTTCGTCTCCTCGCTGCTGGAAATCTGCATCTGCATGCGGATCATGGCGGACACGAGCGAGAGGCTGTTGGCGATGCGGTGGTTCATCTCCGACAACAGCAGTTCGGCTCGCTCCTTGGCGATGACGAGCTGCCGGTCGGCCTCCGCCTTCTGCTGGCGCAGGCGCGCGTTCTCGAGGGCCTGTTCGAGGGCGCTGACCAGGAGGGGAAAGAAGTCGTCGGTGGCGGACTTCATCACATAGTCCGCAGCGCCGCCCTTCAGCGCGCTGATCGCGACTTCCGCGTCGTTGGAGCCGGTCACGTAGAGGATCGGCGTCTTCGTCGTCCGCTCCGCCACCGCTTCCAGGAAGGCCAGGCCCGTCTGGTTCTCAAAATGATGGTCGAGGACGACGGCTGCGAATTCCTCGCTGCCGAACAACTGGAGCCCTGCGGGGATGGACGGTGCGTGGACGACTTCGAAGTCGCTGCGCGCCAGCACCTTGCTTGCGAGCCTGGCGAGGACCGGATCGTCATCGATGTAAAGGACGCGGGTCTTCGGGCTGGCCGTCGTGGAAGCCGTCGTGGAAGCCGTCATGGAACCTGTATCACCGAGAAGAAGAGGCCCAGGTTGCGGATCGCGGTGGCGAAGCCCTCGTAATCCACGGGCTTGGTGATGTAGACGTTGGCGCCGAGATCGTAGCACTTCTGGATCTCGCGCTCGTCATCGGTGGTGGTCAGCACCACTACCGGAATGGCGTGCGAGTGCTCGTTGCCCTTGATCTGCTGGAGAATGTCGATGCCTGACATGTCGGGCAGGTTCAGGTCGAGCAGCACCAGCAGGTAGCGATCCCGGTTGGCCAGTCCGTCGCGGCTTTCGCCGAGGACGTAGTCCAGCGCCTTGCCGCCGAGGGTGAAGGGGACGATCTCATTGTGGACGCCGGCCCGCCGAATGTTCTTTTCGATAAGGCGCGCATGCCCCTCGTCGTCCTCGATCATGACGATGATGACTTCCTGTCCACTCGCCTTCATTGGTCCGTACTCCTGAAAACTCTGGTGAGATCCGTCGGCAGGGACAGGACGAATGTACTGCCCTTGCCGAGCTCGGACTCGACAGTAACATCGCCACCCAAATTCCTTATTAACGAGCGCACATGGGCGAGCCCTATGCCTTCGCCCTGCTGGTCCTGTTCGCCGGCGCGGCGAAACAATTCGAACACCCGCTCGAGATCCTGCTGGCCGATGCCGCGGCCGTTGTCCCTGACGTCGATCCTGAT
Source organism: Mycoplana azooxidifex (assembly GCF_014196765.1). GTDB lineage: Bacteria > Pseudomonadota > Alphaproteobacteria > Rhizobiales > Rhizobiaceae > Mycoplana > Mycoplana azooxidifex. The sequence continues at coordinate 95,544 of NZ_JACIEE010000004.1, read as the reverse complement.
CCGGCGCGGGCCGTCGGGGCGGATATCGACGTTCAACTTCAGCGGCCGGCCCGGCATCTGGTACTTTACCGCATTGTCGAAGAGGTTACCGAAAATCTGTTCCAGCGAGAAGCGATCGGAGACGATGCTGGTGATGTAACCGGCTGCGATCTTCGCCTCGCCGCCCTGCTCGGCCAGTTGGTGATGCACCGTGGCCGCGTTGGCCTCGATCAGGGATTTCAGGTCGATCCGTTCCGGCTGCAGCTTGCGCCGGCCGTCGCGGGAAATCTTCAGGATCGCGTTGATCAGCGCATCCATCTTCTTCGTCGAGGAGCGGATGAAACCCATGGCCTCCGGCAAGTCCTCTGAAACCGCCAGTCGCGCCTCGCGGATCTCGTCTTCGGTCGGTGTCCGTTCATCCGACATCACGTAGGTCGACACCGCCTTGATGGACGTGTCCAGTTCGCTGAGAAAGCCCATGATGTTGACCAGCGGCGCGCGCAGGTCGTGGGTGACGATATAGGCGAAGCGCTGGATCTCCTGGTTGGCGCGGATCAGGTCCTCGGTCCGCTCGTTGACGCGCTCCTCCAGTCCGGCATTCAGCGCGATGACCTCTTCGCGGGTACGGGAGAGATCGCGGACATGCTGGAATATCACCAGGATGGCGCCGCCGACGACCACCAGGATCGCGATGGCACCGCCTATGGTGACCCATTGCAGGCTGTCGGCCGCCGACAGTTGCTTGTCCACGATCTCGCTAAGCCGGTCGTCGGTGCGCTCGAGGTTTCCGCCGAGGATCTCGCGGATACGGTCCATGAGCCGGAGACCAGCATCGGTGGAAAGCAGGGTGAGGGCCTCGTCGTACCTGCCCTGCCGGGTGAGGTCGACGCCTCTGGACAGTTCCGTCATCTTGCCGTCGATGGCAAGCTTGAGTTCGTCGAGCGTGACAGCGTAGTCAGGGCGAGGGCCGAGAGTGTCCTGAAGCGCCTTCCAGCGGGCCGGCAGTTGGGCGACCGCCTTGTCATACGGCTCGAGATAGGAAGCGTCCTTGGAAAGCAGATAGCCGCGCTGGCCGGTCTCGGCGTCCTGCGACGTCGCCAGCAGGCCGACGATGGCGCTTCTGACACCGCGAAGGGATGCCGTTTCGTCCGAGTATTCACGGTTCACCTGGACGAGCCAGAGCGAATAGCTGACGATCCCGATCAACAGGAGGATGCCCAGTCCGAGCATCAGGAGGCTTGAACGCAGGAAGGCGGCTGTTGAAGTCATGCTCTTTCCGGGGTGTTTCTTTCGTGCCGATATGTACACACGCGTGGTCGGTTCCGAAAGAGGCAGAATCGCGGCTTAACACGCCCCCGAACAAGGCGGGCGGCGCGGTCAGCCCTTGCGGATCAGGAAGCGGTGGCCATCGTCGGTGCGCTCGCTGAATTCGAGCGCATGGCCCTTCTCGCTGCAGAAATGCGGAATGTCGATGACCGCGAGGGGGTCTGTCGTCTCGATCCAGAGCGTGGTGCCGGAAGGCAACTGTTCCAGGCGCTTGCGCGTCTTCAATACCGGCAGCGGACACTTCAGGCCGCGCAGGTCGTAGACCTCGCCCGGATCGACTGTGGTCATTGCTTCTTCCAGAATTTCCAGAAAGGCTGCTTCTGCGACGTGCTCGCATCGGCGGTCGCTGCCGGGACGGGCGCGGCCTGGGCGGGCGCGGCCTGGGGCGCCTGGTCGCCGGCATCCGCCTCAGCGGCGGCACCAGCCTCAGCGGCAGCATTGGCATCCGCCTGTGCGGGAACGGTCTGTTTCTGCTCCTGCTGTGCGCCGATGGAGGCGGTATTGCCTTCGTCGGTGTCGCTCTCGGCAGCGGCGGCGGCGGGAGCAGGTTGGGCCGGCGGGGTGGCCGCGGCCGTCGTCGAGGCGGCGCCGGCCGACCCCGAGGCTGCGGTGCCCCTGCTGGACCAGAGTTTCCAGAAGGGCTTCTTTTCGGCGTCCTGCTCCGCCTGCACCGATGCGATGCCCGGATTGGCGGCGGGCACGGCGACGCCGGCGGCGGCGGCCTGCTGCTGCGCGGCCTTCTGTGCGGCGACGTCGTCTGCGAGTTTCTGCAATTCCGCGGTCTTGCGGTCTTCCTCGTCCTGCCTGGCCTTTTCGGCCATCTCGATCTTGCGCTTTGCTGCGTCTTCCGCCCGCTTCTTCTCGGCTTCGATCTCGCGCAGCGACATGAGCTTGCCGGCGTCGATCGAGTTGCCGGTCGGGGCATAGGCGAGCTCGCGCCCCTTGCGCTTGTCGGCCACGATCGCCTTGCGCTGGGCTTCGGAGGGCTCCAGCCAGACGGTGCCTTCGTATTTCTTCATCGCCTTGGCGTACTCGGCGGCATAGGTCTTCTCGTAGCCGTTCATCGCCACCTGCAACTGCGACGGCGTGGAAATCGCCGGGCACTGGGCGGCGATGCCCGAGAACGCCTTTCCATCCGGTGTCTGCCGGTTGAAGACGTATTTCTGGTCGCAGACGCCCACTTCCGGCGGGCGCTTGGTGACCTGGAAGTTGTCGTAGCCGGCCTTCAGCATCTTCCAGAATTCGATGTTCGGGTTGTCGCGATGGCGCGCCATGTTCTCCGCCGTCATGCGGAAGGGATAGGCCTGGAGCTGGATCGTCTTCTGTCCGCCCTTGAAGGCGTCGCGGGCAAAGGCGAAGATCTCGACCATCTGCTCGTCGGACATCGAGTAGCAGCCCGACGAGGAGCAGGCGCCGTGGATCATCAGGTTGCTGCCGGAGCGGGCGTTTGCCCGGTCATAGGTGTTGGGAAAGCCGGTGTTGATCGCCAGGTAGTACTGGGAATTCGGGTTCATGTGCTGGGGGCCGAGCGGGTAGAAGCCTTCCGGCGCCTGCCGGTCGCCTTCCTTCACCTTCGGCCCGAGCTTTCCCGACCACGCGCAGATCTGGTAGCTCTTCATCATCTGGAAACGGTTCGACCGGTCGGCCTTCCAGATCTCCAGGATGCCTTCTTCCTTGAAGATGCGCAGGGTGACCGGCGAGTGGCGGTCGATGTTCAGCGAGGCCATCTTGGAGACGACCTGGCCGGAAAGCTGGTACTGCGTCTTGTTGGAAACCTTCCTGACATCGACACCGACATTGTCGAGCGTCTCGTTCGTGCAACCGGCGACGGCCACGGCAAGCAATGAAACAGCGGCGAGTACCTTAAGGCGCATGCGTCAGGTCCAATATAACTGGTAGGCAGTCCATCCACGTCGACACGGCGGACGCGGAATCATGCTTGTTTATACTTAACCAACCGTAAACGGAAAATCGTCGTGTAACACTCGATCTGTGGATACGCTCAAAACCATCAGAATATGTCCAAGGTTTGGCCGCATTCGCCGACCCCGTGCAAAAGGCCGGCGGTTTGCACCGTTTGCGTTCAGAGCTGCCGGCCGATGTCGAGGTAGCGCTGGCGGCGATCGCGACGCAACTGCTCGCCCGGCTTTGCGGAAAGCTCGAGCAGGGCGTCTGCCACCACATTGCCTGCAGCTTCGATCACGGCATCCGGGTCGCGATGGGCGCCGCCGAGCGGCTCGGGGATGATGCCGTCGATCACGCCGAGCCCCTTCAGGTCTTCGGCGGTGATCTTCATGTTGCTGGCCGCTTCCTTGGCCCGCGTCGAATCGCGCCAAAGGATGGAGGCTGCCCCTTCCGGCGAGATCACGCTGTAGATCGCATGCTGCAGCATGTAGACGCGGTCGCCGGTCGCAATCGCAATCGCGCCCCCCGAACCGCCTTCACCCAGGATGACTGAGATGATCGGGACGCGCACGTTGAGACACATCTCGGTGGAGCGCGCGATCGCCTCCGCCTGGCCGCGCTCCTCGGCGCCGATGCCGGGGTAGGCGCCGGCGGTGTCCACAAGCGTGATGATCGGCAGGCCGAAGCGATCCGCCAGTTCCATCACCCGGATCGCCTTGCGATAGCCTTCCGGGCGTGCGCTGCCGAAATTGTGCTTCAGCCGCGATTTCGTGTCGTTGCCCTTTTCCTGGCCGATGATCGCGACGGACTGGCCGCGAAAGCGGCCGAGGCCGGCCTGGATCGCCTCGTCTTCGGCAAACTTGCGGTCGCCGGACAGCGGCGTGAATTCCTCGAACAGCTTCGCCGCGTAGTCGATGAAGTGCGGTCGCTGCGGATGGCGCGCAACCTGCGTCTTCTGCCAGGGCGTCAGCTTGGAGTAGATATCGATCATCGCCTCGCGCGAGCGCGCCTCGAGCCGCCCAACCTCGTCCGACGTGTCGATGCTCTCGTCTTCCTCGGCGAGTTTGCGCAATTCGTGGATCTTGCCTTCGAGGTCCGAGATAGGCTTTTCGAAGTCGAGGTAATTGTGCATGAGATGCGTTTCCGATCGTTTGCTCCAACTTTCCGCCGCGCAACCTAGAAGGCGACGGCGGCGGAATGGCGGCTCTAATCCGGTTTTTTTGCCTGTTTGGCAAGGGGGTGATGGTCCTGCACCAGGCGATAAAGGCGCTCTTCTAGCACATGGGTATAAATCTGCGTGGTCGAAATGTCGGAGTGGCCGAGCAGCTCCTGCACCGCACGCAGGTCCGCTCCGTTCTGCAGGAGGTGGCTGGCGAAGGCATGGCGGATGACGTGCGGCGAGAGCGTCGAGGCGCGGATGCCCGCCCGTGAGGCCAGCGCCTTGAGGTCGCGGGCGAAGACCTGCCGCGGCAGGTATCCCTCCTTGCCGGTGGACGGAAACAGGAACGGGCTCTCCTTTGCGTCCTCCTGCCGTTCACGCTCCTCGGCGAGCCTCGTCCCATAGGCCTGCAGGGCGGCGATCGCGGAGCGGGAGAGGGGCACCAGCCGCTCCTTGTTGCCCTTGCCCTTGACGACAAGGAAGCGTCCGCCCTGCGCAAGGACCGTGGCGGGCAGCGACACCAGCTCGCTGACGCGCATGCCGGTCGCGTAGAGCAGCTCGACGAGAGCGTGCATGCGCAGCCGCTGGAGGTCCGCACCGGCCGCCGATTCCCGCGCTGCCAGGTCGACCAGGCGCGTGACGTCATCGGTCGAGAGCGTCTTCGGCAGCGACCGCTCCTTGCGGGGTGCGTCGAGGATGCCGGTCGGATCGGTGTCGCGCACGCCCTCGGCATAGAGGAACTTGTAGAACTGCCGGAGCGCGGAGAGCTTGCGGGACTGGGACGATGCCTTGAAGCCCTGCCTGGCGAGATGGCCGAGATAGGCGCGCAGGTCGTCTGCTTCCGCCTCGACCATGCGCACCTGCCGCTGCAGCAGGAAGGAACGCGCATCCTCGAGGTCGCGCTCGTAGGAGGCGAGCGTGTTGGCTGCCGCTCCGCGCTCGGCGCTCATCATCTCCAGAAAGGCTTCGATCTGGATCGCCGCGCTGTCCATCATGGCTGGGTGTTCACCCGTTCGGAGGGGATGCGGATCGTCACGTCCCGCGGGCGCGGCTCGACGAAGGTCACCAGTGCGATCATGATCCCGTAGACGATGCCGGCGACGACCGCGCAGAAGAACAGGAAACGGAAAAGACTAGGCATTGCGCGCTCCGTGGAACCGACCTCCTATATCGCCCTGCGCAAGAGCGAGCGCAAGGCGCGCAAGCACTTGACGCTTCCGGCGCTTTTGCAGATACGGAAGGAAGCAGCAATCGGAATTGCCTGATGATCGGCCTTGTGGAAACCGCCCCTGCGGAGCTTGTGCAGAATGCGCGTGCGGCGCTCGGCAAGCGCAATCTCGTTCTGGTCGGACTGATGGGCGCAGGGAAATCGGCCATCGGCCGGCTGGTGGCGCAGCAGTTGTCGGTGCCGTTCATCGATTCCGACCACGAAATCGAGCGGGTCTCGCGCATGTCGATCTCCGATCTCTTCGCAGCCTACGGCGAGGAAGAGTTCCGGGCGCTGGAGAGCCGGGTGATGAAGCGGCTCCTCAAGAGCGGCCCGCGCGTGGTTTCGACCGGCGGCGGCGCCTTCATCAACGAGCGCACCCGCCGGCACATCAAGCGTGGCGGCCTCACCATCTGGCTGAAGGCCGATCTCGACGTTCTGTGGGAGCGGGTCAGCAAGCGCGATACGCGTCCGCTGCTGAAGACGGAAAATCCGAGACAGACGCTGGAAAACCTGATGAACGCCCGCTATCCGATCTATGCGGAGGCGGACCTGACCGTCCAGTCACGCGACGTGCGCAAGGAACTCGTGGCCGATGAAGTGCTGGCCGCCATCGCCGCGACCGCCGGCAACCAGATATGAAGTGATGCCATGACAGACGCCTCCTCATCGACCCGTCGCACCGTTCGCGTGGAACTCGGGGATCGTTCCTACGATATCCTGATCGGCCCCGGCCTCATCGCCGCGGCCGGTTCGGAAATCGCTGCCCGGCTGAAGGGGCGCCGCATCGCCGTCGTCACCGACGAACATGTCGGCCCGATCTATCTCGATCCCTTCATGCGCTCGCTCTCTACGAGCGGGATCGAGGCGGTTTCCCTGGTCCTGCCGGCCGGCGAGAAGACGAAAGGCTTCGAGCACCTGATGGCTGTGTGCGACAGCGTCCTCGGCGCCCGAATCGAACGCAACGACGCGGTGGTAGCGCTGGGCGGCGGCGTCATCGGCGACCTGACCGGCTTCGCCGCCGGGGTCGTGCGGCGCGGATCGCGCTTCATCCAGGTGCCGACCTCGCTGCTGGCCCAGGTCGATTCGTCGGTCGGCGGCAAGACCGGCATCAATTCGCGCCACGGCAAGAACCTGATCGGAGTGTTCCACCAGCCCGACCTGGTGCTCGCCGACACCGACGTGCTCGACACGCTGTCGCAGCGCGAATTCCGCGCCGGTTATGCCGAGGTGGCAAAGTACGGCCTGATCGACAAGCCGGACTTCTTCTCCTGGCTGGAGACGAACTGGCGCGAGATCTTCGCCGGCGGTCCCGCCCGCATCGAGGCGATCGCCACAAGTTGCCAGGCCAAGGCCGACGTGGTCGCGGCCGACGAGCGCGAAAACGGCCCGCGCGCGCTGCTCAACCTCGGCCACACCTTCGGCCATGCGCTCGAGGCTGCGACCGGCTACGACAGCAGCCGCCTCGTCCACGGCGAGGGTGTCTCGATCGGCATGGTGCTGGCGCACCAGTTCTCGGCGCGGATGAACCTTGCGAGCCCGGACGCCGCGCGTCGCGTCGAGGCGCATCTGACCGAGGTGGGCCTGCCGGTGTCGATGACGCAGATCCCCGGCGACCTGCCGCCGGCGGAGCGGCTGATGGACGCGATCGCCCAGGACAAGAAGGTGAAGTCGGGCAAGCTGACCTTCATCCTGACGCGCGGGATCGGCCAGTCCTTCGTTGCCGACGACGTGCCGGCATCGGAAGTTCTTTCCTTCCTGAAGGACAAGTATCCGCGATGACACGACGGTACGGCATCCTGCGGCGGCTATTCGGGTGTCTCGGCCTGGCGGCCTCCGGGGAAGCCGTGCCTTCGCCCGGCGCAGGGGAGGTCCGCGCCATTTCGCCGCCGGCCGGTCGCGAAGCTGTATCTCGGGGGATCGACCGCGAGCGCAGCGCTGCCCTGTCCGATCTCGACGAACTCGAAGTCTCCGACGTCATGGTACACCGCACCGCCATGCGCGGCATCAATGCCGACGAGGCGTCGGAGGCGATCGTGCGCGCGGTGCTCGACAGTCCCTATTCGCGCATGCCGCTCTGGCGCGGCTCTACGGACAACATCGTCGGCGTCATCCATCAGGCGGCGATGCTGCGCGCGCTTGTCGAGGCCGGCTCGGAGGCGGGCGCGATCGATATCGCCAAGGTGGCGGGCAAACCCTGGTTCGTTCCCGACACCACCGGGCTGAAGGAGCAACTGAGCGCCTTTTTGCGGCGGGGACGGCACTTTGCCATCGTCGTCGACGAGTATGGCGAGGTGCAGGGGCTCGTGACCATCAGTGACATTCTCGAGGAGATCGCCGGCGACGCCTCCAACGAGCGGGAGTTCGGATTGCAGGGCGTGCGGCAGGAGCCGGATGGCTCGATCGTCGTCGACGGCAGCGTGGCGATCCGCGACCTCAACCGCGCGCTCGACTGGTCGCTGCCGGACGAGGAGGCGACGACCATCGCCGGCCTCGTCATCCACGAATCCAAGCTGATCCCCGAGGAGCGGCAGGCCTTCACCTTCCACGGCAAGCGCTTCATCGTCATGAAGCGGGTCAAGAACCGGATCACCCGGCTTCGCATCCGCCCGGTCGAGGGGACGGCGGGCAGGGGCTGACTACCAGCGGACAGGCTCGCCCGGGGCGGCGGCCTCGATCGCCAGCGCGTGCAGGCCTGCGTCGAACTCCTCCCGGACGAGATCGTTGACCATCCGGTGACGGGCGATGAGGGTCTTGCCGACAAATTGCGCCGAGATGACGCGGATGCGCATGTGGGTCTCGCCGGCGCCGTCGAATCCGGGCTGGTGGCCGGCGTGGAGATGGCTTTCGTTGACCACTTCGAGCCGCTCTGGCGAAAGCGCCTCGGTCAACCTATATTCTATCCGGGATGTTATCGTCATCTGCCCGCCTTGGGACGCCGCCTCGGGACGTTGCGAAACCACGCGGTCTCGCGCGGAAAATGGTCCCACAAAGCCAGCAACAAACCGCTTTGTCAATTCTTGTCGTGCTCCGCCGCGAGCCCCATAATTGGACCCATGAAACTCGATTCAAAATACTTCGACCGGATACGGACGCGCCGGCGCGTGGAGCGTCCGGAACCCGTCGCGCCGACCTGCCAATGGGACGGCTGCGAGCAGGCGGGCGTGCATCGCGCGCCGGTCGGGCGCAATGCCGAAGGCCAGTTCTTCCTATTCTGCTTCGAGCACGTGAAGGAGTACAACAAGGGCTACAACTATTTCTCCGGCCTGTCGGACAGCGAGATCGCGCGCTACCAGAAGGAAGCGATCACCGGGCATCGCCCGACCTGGACGATGGGCGTGAACAAGAGCGGCAAGAGCGGGCCGGTGCATGGCAACGTGCGCTCGGGCACGGCCGGCGCCCAGCATCGCATCCGCGACCCGTTCGGCTTCGTCGCCGAGGGGCGGGCGGGCGGTTCGCGCATGCAGCCGCGGGCGCGCAAGCTGAAGACGCTGGAGGCCAAGGCCTTCGATACGCTGGGGCTGCAGGCGAGCGCCACCGGGGACGATATCAAGGCGGCCTACAAGGCCCTTGTCAAGAAACACCATCCCGACGCAAATGGCGGAGACAGGGGATCGGAAGAGCGTTTTCGGGCGGTCATCCAAGCATATCAATTGTTAAAGCAGGCCGGCTTCTGCTAGAGCAGGTCGGCTGAAACAGGACATAGGGCGGATGCGAGGGCGTCTGCTGCGGAGACAGTATGAGCAAGATGGATCTCGACATTTCCAACCTCCCGGATACCACGGTCTCGGTACGGGAAGTCTTCGGCATCGACACGGATATCCGCGTCCCGGCCTATTCCAAGCCCGACGCCTATGTGCCGGACCTCGATCCGGACTACCTGTTCGATCGCCAGACGACGCTCGCCATCCTCGCCGGCTTCGCTCACAACCGCCGCGTGATGGTTTCCGGCTATCACGGCACCGGCAAGTCCACCCATATCGAGCAGGTCGCAGCCCGGCTCAACTGGCCGTGCGTGCGCGTCAACCTCGACAGCCACGTCAGCCGCATCGATCTCGTTGGCAAGGACGCGATCGTGGTCAAGGACGGCATGCAGGTCACCGAGTTCAAGGACGGCATCCTGCCCTGGGCCTACCAGCACAACGTCGCCCTCGTCTTCGACGAATACGACGCCGGCCGCCCGGACGTGATGTTCGTTATCCAGCGCGTGCTGGAATCGTCCGGCCGCCTGACGCTGCTCGACCAGAGCCGCGTCATTCGCCCGCACCCGGCCTTCCGCCTGTTCGCCACCGCCAACACCGTCGGCCTCGGTGACACGACCGGCCTCTACCACGGCACGCAGCAGATCAACCAGGCGCAGATGGACCGCTGGTCCATCGTGACCACGTTGAACTACCTGCCGCACGACAACGAGGTCGATATCGTCGCTGCGAAGGTGAAGACGCTGGCCGCCAGGAAGGACGGGCGCGAGACGATCTCGCGCATGGTCCGCGTCGCCGACCTGACGCGCGCCGCCTTCGTCAACGGCGACCTTTCGACCGTGATGAGCCCGCGTACGGTCATCACCTGGGGCGAGAACGCGGAGATCTTCGGCGACCTCGCATTCGCCTTCCGCGTCACCTTCCTCAACAAGTGCGACGAGCTGGAGCGGGCGCTGGTGGCCGAACACTACCAGCGCGCCTTCGGGGTCGAACTGAAGGAGAGCGCGGCCAACATCGTGCTGGAGGCCACGGCCTGAAGGCCGGGCAGGTGAAAGATGGCTGCTCGCGGTGACAATTCCAGGCCGAGACCCGGCGCCCCGGTCGATGTCGAACCGTTCCGGCGGGCACTGACCGGCTGCATCCGCTCTGTCGCCGGCGATGCCGAGATCGAGGTGGTGTTCGCCAACGAACGCCCCGGCCTGACGGGCGAGCGCATGCGCCTGCCGGAACTCTCCAAGCGTCCGACGCAGGCGGAGCTTGCCGTCACCCGCGGGCTCGGCGATTCCATGGCGTTGCGTAAGGCCTGCCACGATGCCCGCATCCACGCGACCATGTCGCCGCAGGGCGCCGACGCCCGCGCCGTCTTCGACGCTGTCGAGCAGGCGCGCGTCGAAGCGATCGGTTCCAACCGCATGAGCGGCATGGCCGACAACATCAACTCGATGCTTTCGGAGAAGTATGCCCGCGCCAATTTCGGCGCGATCACGCGCCAGGCGGACGCACCGCTGGAAGAAGCAGTGGCGCTGCTCGTGCGCGAGAAGCTGACCGGGCAGAAGCCGCCGGAGACAGCCGGCAAGGTGCTCGACCTCTGGCGCGGTTTCATCGAGGACAAGGCCAGCGGCGACTTTCCCGATCTCGCCGGCGCCATCAACGACCAGCAGGCCTTCGCCAAGATCGTCCGCCACATGCTCGCTTCCATGAATGTCGCCGAGGACATCGGCGAGGAGGAGAGCGAGCCGGACGACCAGGAAAGCGAGACCGACGAGGACCAGCCGCGCAGCAACGAGGAAGACGAGAGCGAGAGCCAGGAAGAGGCCGGCGACGAGGCCGCACCCGCCGACGAGAACGAGACGGCGCAGGAGCAGATGGAAGACGGCGAGATGGACGGCGCGGAGATTTCCGACGACGAACTCGCCGACGAGGACAACGAGGACAGCGAGACGCCCGGCGAGGTCCGCCGGCCCAGCATCTTCGGGGACTTCAACGAGAAGGTGGACTATTCGGTCTTCACCGAGGAGTTCGACGAGACGATCGCCGCCGAGGAACTTTGCGACGAAGCCGAGCTGGATCGCCTTCGCGCCTTCCTGGACAAGCAGCTCTCGCACCTGCAAGGCGCCGTCGGCCGCCTCGCCAACCGCCTGCAGCGCCGGCTCATGGCCCAGCAGAACCGCTCCTGGGAATTCGACCTGGAGGAGGGCTATCTCGATTCCGCCCGCCTGCAGCGCATCATCATCGATCCGATGCAGCCGCTTTCCTTCAAGCGGGAGAAGGACACGAATTTCCGCGACACGGTCGTCACCCTGCTCATCGACAATTCAGGCTCGATGCGCGGGCGGCCGATCACCGTGGCTGCGACCTGCGCCGACATCCTGGCGCGCACGCTCGAGCGCTGCGGCGTCAAGGTCGAGATCCTGGGCTTTACCACCAAGGCCTGGAAGGGCGGGCAGGCGCGCGAGAAGTGGCTCGCCGGCGGCAAGCCGCAGTCGCCCGGTCGCCTCAACGACCTGCGCCACATCATCTACAAATCGGCCGATGCGCCCTGGCGCCGGGCCCGGCGCAACCTCGGACTGATGATGCGCGAGGGGTTGCTGAAGGAAAACATCGACGGCGAGGCGCTGATCTGGGCGCATAACCGGCTGCTCGGCCGGCCCGAGCAACGCCGTATCCTGATGATGATCTCCGACGGCGCGCCGGTCGACGATTCCACGCTGTCGGTCAATCCCGGCAACTACCTGGAGCGGCACCTGCGCGCGGTCATCGAACAGATCGAGACGCGCTCGCCCGTCGAACTGCTGGCGATCGGCATCGGCCACGACGTCACCCGCTATTATCGCCGCGCGGTGACGATCGTCGATGCCGACGAACTCGCGGGCGCCATGACCGAGCAACTCGCTTCGCTGTTTGCGGACGAGACCACGGGCCGCAAACGGCCGGGCACCCTTCGCCGCGCCGGCTGAGGCATAACCGAAACAGGCCGCGCCGCGGGCGATCGCCGGGCATGGAGAGCTGATGACGCGACTGTCCGTCCTGTTTGCCGCAGCGCTTGCCGCGACCGTCGTTGCGGCACCCGGTTCGGCGACCAGCGTGGCGCTCGAGATCGACAGCCGGACGATCTCGCATTTCGGCGTCGGCTCCACCGCGCGTGCCTTCGGCAAGCTCGAGTTTGTCGGCGGGATCCTGTATTCCTCGCCGAACGCGCTCGTCGGCGCCATGTCATCGATCCGGTTCCGTCCCGACCACAAGCACTTCGTCGCCGTCCTCGACACCGGCCACTGGATGACGGGGGCCATAGAGCGCGACGGGGAGGGAGCGCTTTCCGGGCTTGCGAACGTGAAGATCAGTTCGATGCTGAACGCCAGCGGCGAGAACGAAAACATCAAGTATCTCATGGACGCCGAGGGGCTGGCGCTTTCCCCGGGGGCGGCGATCGTCGCTTACGAGCAGAACCATCGCGTCGACGTCTATCCTGATCCCGGCTTTACGACCTCCGGCCCCAAGGGGAGCTACGCCATTCCCTATCCGCGCCGGGAGATCCGCATCAATCGTGGCTTCGAGACGATCGCGGTGGCGCCGAAGGACGGGCCGCTTGCGGGCGCGCCGGTCATCGTTGCCGAGCGCAGCCTCGATGCGCAGGGCAACATGATGGCGGCGATCCTCGACGGGCCGCTGAAGGGCACGTTCTCCGTCGTCCGCAACGATCCGTACGACGCGACCGACGGCGGCTTCCTGCCGAACGGCGACCTGCTGCTGCTCGAGCGGCGTTTCCGGTTGTCGGACGGGGTCGGCATGCGTATCCGGCGCATCAAGGCCGAAGACATCCGTCCGGGTGCGGTCGTCGACGGCGAGGTCCTGATGGATGCCGACATGAGCCACCAGATCGACAACATGGAAGGCCTGGACATCTTGCAACTGCCGGACGGGGACATCCGCATCATCATCGTCTCCGACGACAACCACTCGATCCTGCAGCGCAACCTGATGCTGGAATTCCGCCTGACCGGGGGCCTCTGACAGAGAAAGGCCGCCTGCGGTTCCCCACAAGCGGCCAGTCGATCCCCGCGTCAGCTATTGTTCTTCGCCGCCGAAGCGGCCTTCCCGGATACCGTCACAGGGACGGCCCGGCGGGGGAAACGCATAAGACGTTCCGATTCAGGCGGTGGCCTTCTCGACGCCCGGCATGGGCTTGAGCGTGCTCATCAGCGCGCCATAGGGAAGCAGCATCACCAGTCCCATCAGCATCTTCACGCCGAAATCGGTGATGGCCCAGGAAATCCAGCGCTGGGCCTCGGCGGCAAGGAGACCGAGGATGGGGGCGCTCTCGATGGCGAATGCGTCGTTCGGACCGAAGACCGAGAAGACGGGCGAAAACGCGATCGAGAAGAAGATGACCGTATCCAGCGCCGAGCCGATCAGCGAGCCGAGCAGCGGCGCCTGCCACCAGCTCTGGCGGCGCAGCCTGTTGAAGACCGAGATGTCGAGTAACTGGCCGAGCAGGAAGGCGGAGCCGGAGGCGATCGCAATCCGCGGCGAGGCGACGGCGAAGGAGAAGAGGACGGCAACGGCGAAGCCGGCGATCACCACCTTGCGCGCGACCTTCGGCCCGAACTGGCGGTTGGTCAGGTCGGTGACGAGGAAGGCGACGGGATAGCTGAAGGCGCCGAAGGTCAGGATGTCGCCGAGACTGACGCCGAACAGCGTTCCGGGCAGCGGATACTGTACCAGGATATTGGAGGCGACGACGACGAGCGTCATCAGGAGGACATAGGTGAGGGTAATGCGGTTCGCCTGCATTTTTTTATCCTGGGTGATGCCACCAGTTGGAGTTACAGCGATGTCTGCAATGCAGAGAGGCCTGCCCGAATGATCGGTCAGGCCAATGCGTGTCTCGAAAAGACGCGCCCGATGATCAGGCGGCGGCCTTCTTGGCGATCTGGCGACGCAGCAGGCGAGCGCGCATGGACAGCTCGTTCTCGTCGGCCTTCAGCAGGAAGGCGTCGAGGCCGCCGCGATGCTCGACCGAGCGGAGCGCTGCTGCGGAAACGCGCAGGCGGAAGCGCTGGCCGAGGCTATCGGAGATCAGCGTGACGTTGCACAGGTTCGGCAGGAACTTGCGCTTGGTCTTGTTGTTGGCGTGGCTGACATTGTTGCCAGACTGGACGCCCTTGCCGGTCAATTCGCAACTACGGGACATGGATGCACCTATTCTTCTTTGGTTTCGGACAATACGATTCCGGCGCCGTGTCCGGCCGCAGTCCGTCTGGCCTTATTGGAAAAGTTGCGGTTCTATAGTCATCCGCGGTGGTGGCGTCAAGCCAAACCTTGGCCCATTGCCGGAAAACAGTTGCAAACCGCAGTGGTTTGAGACCAATAGCCGGGCCGGATCCTCTCGTTCCCGAGGCACCGCGAAGGGGCGGCGGCGCAGAATTGCCGCAATGGGATCTATAGTCGATCGGACGAAGGAGCGTTTGGAAGATGGGCTGGAGGACATGGGTCGCAGCGGTGGTGTTGCCGGTGCTGGCCGCGGGCGCGGCATCCGCGCAGGAAGTCAGTCACGTCACTGACTACAGCATAAGGCTCGCCGGCTTTCCCGTCGCGACCGCAAGCTTCCGCTCGGCGTTCGACGGCCGCCGCTACAGCATTTCCGGACGGATGGACTCCGCCGGTCTCGCCGATATCCTGGCCAATACGCACGGCACGACATCGGTCACCGGGGTCCTCTCGGATGGCAGGCTGCGGGCCTCGAAGTACTCCATGTCCTATCGCAGCGGCAAGCGTGCCCGGGCGATCGACGTGACGTTTCGCAACGGCAATGTCTCCAGCGCCTCGATCCGCCCCGAGCGGCGGCGCTCGCCGGAGAACTGGGTGCCCGTCCGGGAGAGGGACATGCGCGCGGTGATCGATCCGATCTCGGGCCTGATCATCCCCGACGGCGGCAATGTCTGCTCCAAGACGCTGCCGATCTTCGACGGCGAGTCACGCATGGACATCAAGCTCGTCGACAAGGGTTCGCGGCCGTTCTCCACCCGCGGCTTCGAGGGCGAGGTGAAGGTCTGCGGCGTGCGCTTCGTGCCGCGTTCGGGCTATCGCAAGGGCCGCCGCGACGTCGAATACCTGCGCCAGCTGACGACGATGGAAATCTGGTTTGCCAAGGCCGACGCGGTCGCGGTATATGCCCCCGTCTATGCCCGGATCCCGACCAAACTCGGCCCGGTCACGGTATCGGCCACCCGTTTCGGCGGCTGAGCCGCAACGGCGCGATGCGGGGGCAGTGACTGTGAAGTTGAAGGCGACATTCATCGGCTTTTCGGCGATCCTGATGTGGTCGCTGCTGGCGCTGTTCACCACGGCCTCGGGCCAGATGCCGCCGTTCCAGCTTTCGGCGATCTGCTTTCTGATCGGCAGCCTTCCGGGAATTTGCGTGCTGATCGCCCGGCCGGAGCGGCTGAAGCTCCTGCGCCAGCCTGCCAAGGTCTGGATCGTCGGCATCGCCGGCCTGTTCGGCTACCACTTCCTCTATTTCACGGCGCTGCGCAACGCGCCGGCGGTCGAGGCCGGCCTGATCGCCTATCTCTGGCCGCTGCTGATCGTCGTCGGCTCGGCGATGCTGCCGGGCGAGCGGCTGCGCTGGTACCACATTGCAGGCGCGCTGGCGGGCCTGGCCGGGACGGCGCTGATCGTCGCGCGAAATGGCCTGTCGTTCGACGGCGCCCATACGCTCGGCTACGGCGCTGCCTTTCTCTGCGCGTTCGCCTGGGCGGGCTACTCGCTGCTGACGCGCCGGTTCGACGCCGTCTCCACCGATGTCGTGACCGGCTTCTGCCTTGCGACCGCGCTCCTGTCGCTCGTGTGCCATCTGGCCCTGGAGACGACCGTCTGGCCCGCGACCGGCTTCGAGTGGTTCGCCGTTCTCGGCCTCGGCCTGCTTCCCGTCGGCGCCGCCTTCTATGCCTGGGACTTCGGCGTCAAGAACGGCGACATCCAGATCCTCGGTGCGGCGAGCTATGCCGCGCCGCTGCTTTCCACGCTCAACCTGGTGCTGACGGGATTTGCGGAACCGTCCTGGCGCATCGCGCTCGCCTGCGTCCTCGTCACCGGTGGCGCGGTGCTGGCGGCCAAGGACATGATCCTGCGACGCAAGCCGAAGCGGTCGGCGGAAGGGGCTGCGGCCTAGAGCCCCGGCCGCCAGTCCGGCGGCGCCATCTCGAAGGCCTCGAAGGAAAAGCCGGGTGCCACGGTGCAGCCGACCAGGGACCAGTCGCCGACCGGTTCGGCGCATTGCCACCAGCCGGCGGGAACCAGCACCTGCGGCCGCTCGCCGTTTTCAAGGTCGGTTCCAAGGACTTGGGTGGTGATCACCTGTCCGTCGCCGGAAATCTGGAGCTTCAGGGGATCGCCGGCATAATGGTGCCAGATCTCGACGGCGTCGCTGACCCTATGCCAGTGCGAGCGTTCGCCCTTCTCCAGAAGATAGTAGATCGCCGTCGAATGGCCGCGGGCACCGCCCTCGGTGTCGCGGAAAGTCTCGACATACCAACCGCCCTCGGGATGGCGCTGCATGCCGAGGGCGGCGATGATTTTCTTCGGCGTCATCAGAAGCGATCCTTGCGGCCGCGGATCTCGGCGAAGACCTCCGTATCGGTCGCATCCGCCATGCCGAGCACCCTGCGAATGCCGGGGTCGGCGGGGCGCAGGAACGGGTTCGTCTGCTTTTCGAGGCCGATCGTGGTCGGTGCGGTGAAGCGTCCGGCCGCGCGCATGCGCTCGATCTCGCCGGCGCGCGCCTTCAGCGCCGCATTGTCGGGATCGACCGTGAGCGCGAAGCGGGCATTGGAGAGGGTGTACTCGTGGCCGAAATAGACGGTGGTTTCCTTGGGCAATGCCGCAAGCTTCGACAGGGACTGCCACATCTGCGCCGGCGTTCCCTCGAAGAGGCGGCCGCAGCCGAGTGCAAACAGCGTGTCTGCGGCAAAGAGCAACCCGTCGTCGGGCAGGTAGTAGCAGACATGGCCGGCGGTGTGGCCCGGCGTCCAGATGACCTCGATGGGGTGGCCGGCGAGATCGAAGCGGTCGCCGTCGTCCACCGCGCGGTCGATGCCGGGGATCCTGTCGCGTTCGCGCGCCGGCCCGACGATCTCGACGCCGAACCTGGCCTTGAGGGCCTGATTCGCCTCCACGTGATCGGTGTGGTGGTGCGTGGTGAGGATATGCGTCAGCGCCCACCCGCGGCGGGCAAGGGCGTCGAGGATGGGCTTTTCCTCCGGCGCATCGATGCTGACGGTCGCGCCGGTTGCCGGATCGTGGAGCAGCACCCCGAAATTGTCGCTCCGGCATCCGAAGAGTTCGATGTCGAATGATGTCATGGCACGATCCTTCCGGCGCGGAGAACGGGTATGTGCGATCGAATCTAGCGGCTCGGGCCTTGAAGTCCATCGCCCGGTCGCTAACATCTCGCCGATGCACGCAGATATTGTCGATCTTCGCGAATTTTACCACTCACCTCTCGGCCATCTCGCAGAGCACTCGATCACGATGGCGTTGGCGTCGATCTGGGCCCGCCTTCCCGAGGAGCGCCTCGTCGGGCTCGGCTATGCCGTGCCCTATCTCGACCGGTTCCGGGAGGATACGGAGCGCACCTTCGCCTTCATGCCGGCGGGACAGGGTGCTGTGAACTGGCCGCTCGGAGAGGCGTCGGCGACGGCGCTCGTCTTCGACGAGGAACTGCCGCTGCCCGATTCGTCGATAGACCGGGTCCTGATGGTGCATTCGCTGGAGTTCGCTGAGAACCCGCGCGAGACGATGAAGGAGCTCTGGCGCGTGCTCGCGCCCGGCGGCCGCCTGATCATCGTCGTGCCGAACCGGCGCGGCGTCTGGGCGCGCATGGAGCACACGCCCTTCGGTTCAGGCAGGCCCTATTCGCGCAGCCAGTTGACCCATCTGTTGCGCGAGACCAATTTCACCCCCGGCGCGAGCGCGGAGGCGCTGCTGTTCCCGCCGTCGAAGCATCGCGCCGTCCACAAGCTGCGCAGCGCCTTCGAACGGCTCGGCCGAAGGCTCTGGCCGATGTTTTCCGGCGTGCTCGTGGTCGAGGCGCAGAAGCGGCTCTATCAGGGCCTGCCGGTGGCCGCCCGCGCATCGCGGCGCGTCTTCGTTCCCGTCCTGGCGCCTTCGGGCGTCCCCTCGACCCGGACGACGCTGAAGCTCCGGCCCCTCGACAATCCGACGCAGCGCCGGTAATGGCTGGCGCGACCATCCCCGTCCATCGCGGGAGGGCATCTGATCTGACACAAAGGGCGGCAGGCATGTCGGTTCAACAGTTTGACAGGATCGCGCTGATCGGCATCGGCCTCATCGGCTCCTCCATTGCTCGCGCGGTGAAGGAGCAGGGGCTGGCTGGCTCGGTCGTCATCTCCAGCCGCAGCGGGGACACACTGCGCCGGGCAAGAGAGCTGGAACTGGGGACCGACTACCATCTCGACGCGGCCGAGGCGGTGCGCGACGCCGATCTCGTCATCGTCTCCGTTCCGGTCGGCGCTTCCGGCAGCGTTGCCCAGCAGATCGCGCCCAACCTCAAGCCCGGTGCGATCCTCACCGATGTCGGCTCCACCAAGGCGTCCGTCGTGGCGCAGATGCTGCCGCATGTGCCCAAGGGCGTCCACTTCATCCCCGGCCATCCGCTCGCAGGCACCGAACATTCCGGACCCGACGCAGGCTTCGCCGACCTTTTCCGCGGGCGCTGGTGCATCCTCACGCCCGTGCACGGCACCGACAAGGCCGCGAAGAAGAAGCTCTCGACGTTCTGGGAAACGCTGGGCTCGAAAGTGGACGAGATGGACACCGAGCACCACGACAAGGTGCTGGCGATCGTCTCGCACCTGCCGCACATCATCGCCTACAACATCGTCGGCACGGCAGACGACCTCGAGACGGTGACGGAATCGGAAGTCATCAAGTTTTCGGCGTCCGGCTTTCGCGACTTCACCCGTCTTGCCGCCTCCGACCCGACCATGTGGCGTGACGTCTGCCTGCACAACAAGGACGCCATTCTCGAAATGCTGTCGCGTTTCTCCGAGGATCTCGCCTATCTGCAGCGGGCGATCCGCTGGGGCGACGGGGAGAAGCTGTTCGACCTCTTCACCCGCACCAGGGCGATCCGGCGCTCGATCATCGACGCCGGCCAGGACACGGAGGCTGCGAACTTCGGCCGGCCCGTGGCGCCGCCGGACAAGCCGTCCTGACCAGCGTCAGAGGGGCGGGATGGCTGCGATCGGTATGAAGCCGAGATAGACGACGCCGTCGTCGACCTTGAGTCTCACGCTCGCATCGTCGCTACCGCCCGACAGGGCGCGGATCGTCTCCGTGACGCTGTCGGCGGTATCGGCAACCTCGGGGTACGCCCTCTTGACGAGGTCGCGCGCGGTATCAATGCCGTTCACCTTCAGCTCGAAGCGGCCGGAGAGCAGGCCCTGGTCGTCGATCTCGTAGCGTCCGGAAAGCGTTGCGGTATTGCCGCCGCCGAAATCGAGGCCGAAACGGCGCAGTTCCCCCTTCGTGCCCCGGGGGGCATCCTCCGGCGGTCCGCTCGCAAGCCAGCCGGCGGCGCCTTCGATCGACAGGTCCAGCGTCGCGTCGAGGCTCGGAACCGCGGTGTCGGCCACCTTCAGGTCGAGCCCGTGCAGAGACAGGGCGGCGTCCAGCGCATCGCCGTTCTCGCGCGTATGGACCTCGCCGTGACGCACCGTGAAGGTCAGGCCCGTGCGGCCCATTCCCGGCGTGAAGGTGCCCCTGAGTGCGTCATAGGCGACCGAGACGCGCTCCAGACCCACCGTCCCAGCCACCACGCTCGCATGAAGCAGGTCCCAGTCGGCAACCAGCGACATCTCGGGTGCAACGCGGATCTGCGCGGGGCCGTCGAGTTCCAGGATCGCGTGGCCGGGTCGGTAGACCTGGGCAGCCGAGCGCAGGGCGCCGAAGCTTGCGGACGTGCCCGTGCGGCTGTCGTCGAGGCCGAGGGAATCGCAGAACACACCGATGCGGAAGGGATAGCCCCTCACGTCCAGTCCGGTGCAGGCCACGGCGACGGAGGCGTCGGAGAGCTGCCCGCGGACGATGGCCTTCAGCCTGTCGGCGCCGTAGAACCAGGCGGCGGTGTAGAGGGCGACGACGACCGCTACACCGATGCCGAGAAGCCAAAATCTGCGGGCGCTGCCGGATGTCGCCGCGCCGTTCGTCGAAGTCATGCGGTTCTCCATTCTCCGTTCTGGCGGAAGGACCAGGAGTTGTCTAGATTGTGCCCTCGCTGGCAAGAAGCCGGCAATTGCGGCGGCATTCAGGTAGTTACGGGCAGGCGCGGTGGACAGCAACGAATTCTGGGTCTTCGGTTACGGCTCCCTGATGTGGAATCCGGGGTTCGAGGTGGAGGAGAGCCGGCCCGCCCGCCTGCACGGCTTCCGCCGCTCGCTGTGCGTGCGCTCCTGGGTTCATCGCGGCACGCCCGACCATCCGGGCCTCGTGCTCGGACTGGACCGGGGCGGCTCATGCCGGGGCATGGCCTTCCGCGTGTCGCCGGAGCGATGGGGAGCGGTGGTCGACTATCTGCGCGAGCGCGAGCTGGTCACCCACGTCTACAAGGAACGCACCCTGCCTGTCACCCTCGGCGACGGGCTGCGCAAGCCGGCTCTCGCCTATGTGATCGACCGCGCCCATCATCAGTATGCCGGCGCATTGTCCGTCGAGGAGGCGGCGATCGCCGTCAGCACGGCGGAGGGAAAATCCGGGCCGAACACCGAATATGTGACCAATACGCTGGCTCACCTGCGGGAGATGGGCATTCGCGACCATTGGCTGGAAGACGTCGGGCGTTCCGTCGAACGGCTCGTCAACGGCGGCTGACGTCAGAACACCGCTGTGCACTCTTGTGCGACCGGCTTCAGACGCCGCGCGTGCGCAATTCGGCTACGCGCTGCGCTGCGGTGGGGGGAAGCGGCAGGTGCGGATTGGCATCGACCGTTTCCAGGAGGAGCCTGTCGCTTGCCGTCTCCATCACGTCGATCAGGTGAGCGAGGAAGGCGTCGGGGTCCATGCCGGCGGGGATCGGCGGCAGGATGCGGACCTTGAAATGGCCGGGATAGCGCAGGAACTTGCGCCGCGGCCAGAACAGGCCGGGATGCATGACGACCGGAAGCACCGGCACCTGCAGGTCGCGGTAGAGCCTTGCGATCCCGTACTTGTACTCGGGCGGCGCGCCGGGGGGGCGGCGCGTGCCTTCCGGATAGATGATCAACTGGCGGCCGCTCTTCATTTCGGCCTTGGCCCGTTCCATCACCGCCGCCATGACTCGGCCACGCGCGCCCCGATCGACGGGGACCATGCGCTGCTTGAGGATGTACCAGCCGAACAAGGGGATCCAGGTGAGCTCGCGCTTGAGGATGTAGAATGGATCGTCCTGCCAGGGCAGCAGCGCGTAGGCGTCCCAGAAGGACTGGTGCTTCGGCGCGAAGATGTAGCCCTGCCCCTTGGGGATGTTCTCCAGCCCTTCGATCTCGAAGGTCGCGCCGACGATCTTGTCGAACAGCCAGTGGTTGCTGCGGGCCCAGTTCTTGGCAACGCCGTAGGCCTTCTTGCGCGGCAGCAGGAAATAGACCGGCGTCATGACGACCATCTGAAGGATCAGATTGATGTAGAAGGCCAGGTTGAACAGGATGGAACGCACGACGATCATCAGGCGGAAGCTCTCCTCGGAAGGTAAGCCTGCCTACACGATAATTCCGGCGCCGGAAACCGGGTCGGAGAGGGAAGCGCTCAGTTCTCCGGAAGCAAGGCTGCGTGGGACGGTTCGTCGCGCCGCAAGCCGGTCGCCGTCCGCGCACCGACAAAGTCGCGAACGAACGCGACGGAGTATTTGACGTATTCCGACAGCATCGCCTTCATCACCTGAGGCTCGCCGAGCCAGCTGCCGTTCCTGAGGTCGGAATTGATGACGGGGTAGGACAGGAACTCGGTTTGCCTGTCGCTGCGCCTCAGTTCCAGCAGGCTGCGCGGCATGTGGTAATTGTTGGTCACCACCAGGACCCGGCGGTAGCCGTGGTCGCTGATCCAACGCGCCGCCTCGTTGGCATTGCCGATCGTATCCATCGCGTCGTAGCCGATGTCGACGCAGCATTCGAACAGCGAGGACGAGGACTGGGTGAACTTGCGGATCTGGCTGCCGGAAGTGGTCGGGTTGGCGCCGGAGATCAGCAGGCGCTTGCCCGCGCCTTCCTGCAGGAGGCCGATCGCCTGGTCGATGCGCTGGAACCCGCCGGTCAGCACGACGATCGCGTCGGCACGGGGATGGCGCGGCGCCTCGAGCGAGGCGACGGTATCGGCGAAATAGAGGAAGCCGCCGACCATCACGCCGGAAACGATCAGGAGCAGGAAGAGAAACAGCCGTACGAAGCGACGAATCGGACGGATCCGCCAGCGTCTCGCTGGAGGGGTGCCATCCTTCGTGATCAGGTTCCTCGACTCGTCCATTGCGACCATGATTCTTCTTCATATCGTGCGATTGCGGCAAGGACGAGTCCGCTGCGGCACAATGGCGCGCCGGCAGCGGCTCATGTCTCCGGCAATCCATCCGTTCTTGCCGGATCGGAGCGGATCCGGTCGATCTCGAAGATCGTGCGCATGACCGTGAATCGGGCCGTCAGGGTCGTCAGCAGCGCAATCACGATCATGGTCGCGGCAATGCCGAGATAGCCGCCGGCGCCGACCGAGAAGGTGCCGAACAGCGCGGTCGCCTGATCGCTCTGCGGCGTTGCGAGCGAGCGCCCCTGCCAGTAACCGGCAATCGCGAAGACAAGGGCGGCCAGGGTGCCGCCGGCAAACGAGCCCTTCAGGCTGATCTTGAGGAAATGCTTCTGGAATTCGGTGGCGACGAAGCCTGCCTCGGCGCCGACGAAGTGCAGCACCTCGATGATGTGGCGATTGCCGGAGAGCGCGCCGCGCGTAGCGAAGACGACGGTCAGAACCATGGCGGAGAAAACCAGGATCAGGACGCCGGTGCCGATCAAGGCCGTGGTCTCTGCCATGGCAACGAGCCGGTTCACCCAGGTGCGATGGTCGTCGAGGAAGGCCTGCGGGATCTTCTCGGCGAGCGCCTGCCGCATGGCTGCGAAGTCCGGCGGATTGCGCTCGTCGATCGTGACCACCACCAGGCGCGGCACCGGCAGTTCGTCGAGGTCAAGGCCCTCGCCGAGCCAGGGCTCCAGCAGCCGCGCGGTCGCCTCCCGGTCGATGATCTGCCCATCGCGCGTCCCGGCGAAAGTCAGCGCCAGGTCGCGGGCATCGTTCAGGGCCGCTTCCATGTCCAAGTTGTCGTCGGGTTTGATCTGGATCGTGAGTTCGCGCGAAATCTCGCTCTGCCAGCTCGCCGCCGTGGCCCGCACCATGCTGACGGCACCGAAGGTCAGGCAGGCGAGAAAGGCCATGATGGCGATGACGCACATCAGCGCATTGCCGGAGACGTTGGAGGGCGGGACGATCGGGGCGGTCGGCCGGACACGCATCTCCGGGCGTTTCTGCTGGCCGCGCTCCTGCGGTTCTGCGTGCTCATTCATAGATGTCGAGCCGCCCTTGCGAGAGAATCATGCGGCGCGCGTCGACCTGGTCCATCAGGGAAAGGTCGTGCGTGGCAATGACGACGGCCGTGCCGAGGCGGTTCAGTTCGAGGAACAGGCTCAAAAGCCGCCGCGCCATCGGCGGATCGACGTTGCCGGTGGGCTCGTCGGCCAGAAGGAGCTCGGGACGGTCAATCAGCGCGCGTGCGATGGCCGCGCGCTGCTTTTCCCCGCCGGAAAGCACGGGCGGCAGGACGTTGATGCGTTCGCCGAGGCCCACCCATTTCAGCAGATCGATCACGTCGGCGCGATAGGAAAGCTCGTCCTTGCCGCGCACCCGCAGCGGCAGCGCCACGTTCTCATAGGTCGTCAGGTGCTCCAGAAGGCGGAAGTCCTGGAAGACGATGCCGATCCGGCGGCGCAGCATCGGCAGTTCTTCGCGGGGGATGGTGGCGATGTTGCGGTCGAAGGTGCGGATGAGCCCCCTGGTCGGCTGCAGCGAGAGGAAGAGCAGCCGCAGCAGCGTCGACTTGCCGGCGCCGGACGGGCCGGTGAGGAACTGGAAGGAACGGCGCGGAATGTCGAAGGTCAGGTCGCGGAGCACTTCCGGACCCATCCCGTACCGCAGGCCGACATTCTCGAAGTGTATCAAAGGGGCAATCCGGTTCTCGTCTATGCGCGTGCCGCGTACCTTCTCTGGCAGGCTCGCCGATGGCACGAAATCAAGGCCCATCCAAGGCCGGTTTCCGAAGCATTAACCAGTATGGTTTACGTTTCGTAAGGATTCGGATCAATGCCCGACTTTTCACGGGTGGTTCGTCGCTGGACGAAAACGGCAAGGAGCACCGCCATGAGCGCATTCGGCGCACGGCGCGACAAAGGCGCCCCGATCGACCTGCTGCCGCCGGAACCCGGCAAACGCAAGCGCGAGGCCGCCCGGCGGCCTTCACCGGCTATCGTCGATGCGGACTTCGTGGTGCTGCCCGGCGGGCCGGCCGAAATGCGGCGGGCTGCGAGAAACGACAACCAGGCCCGCGCCGCCGGCGACCATACCGCCATCGCATTGGCGGCTGGCCGGCTCGTCCTAGCCGGTTTCATGGCATCGGTGCGGCTGATCGAGCGCGGCCTGCAGGTGCTGCCGGCGCGCGCCTTCGGCACGATCGTCGCCGGCGGTGTCGCCGGCGCCTTCTTCTTCACAGGCGGGCTTTCGGCGCTCGCGACCGTTTTTTCTGGTGGTGGCGCGGAGGCGGGGCTGAAGGTTGCCGGCGTGGCGTCCTCGCTGGACGATCGCAACGGCATGAAGGTGCTCTCGGTCTACGGCGCGGTCGAGAACCGGTCGCTCCAGGCCCATCCGCTGCCGGCCATCATCATCGACGTCATCGTGGGCGGCAGGACCGTGGCGCGCCACCGCATCGAAACGTCCTCAGCACGCATGGCGCCGGGGACGACGCGCCCGTTTTCGCTGAAGATTCCGCACAAGGGCACCAGCCTGCCGAAAGTCGCGGTTTCGCTTGTGCCCGAGGATGCGCTCCGGCAATGATTGTGCTATGCGGCGGGCAGAAGCGGCAGTTGCCGCCAGTTACAACGGCCGGAGCCAGGTCCAGATGCAAGTCGTGCGTGGAAAGAAGATCGAAACCCTCTACACCCCGGAGCAGATCGCCCAGCGCAATGCGGAGATGGCCGAGCAGATCAAGGTGGGGCCGACCAAGGACCTTCTGGTCATCTCCATCCTCAAGGGCTCCTTCATCTTCGCGGCCGACCTGATCCGCGCCATGCATGCGACCGGACTCGCGCCCGAGGTGGAGTTCATCACGCTTTCGAGCTACGGCAAGGGCACGACCTCGCAGGGCGTGAAGATCGTCAAGGACATCGACAGCGACGTGCACGGACGCGACATCCTCCTGATCGACGACATCCTCGAATCCGGCCGTACGCTGAAATTCGCCAAGGAACTGCTTCTGGAGCGCGGCGCCGATCGCGTCACCATCGCCGTGCTGCTCGACAAGCGCGTCAAGCGCGAGACCGATCTCGAAGCCGACTATGTGGGCTTCGAATGCCCCGATCACTTCGTCGTGGGCTACGGCATGGACGTCGCCTATGCGTTCCGGGAACTGCCCTTCGTCGGCGTGGTCACTGGCGACGCCGAGTAACATCAACCCAGGACGGCACAGCGCCCCCACGCTTTCTCCGCTCGCCGTTTACCGATCGCAAACGAAACTCTGGTCTTTTCTGGGCCGGGTGGCGGCATCGGCCGCGCGCCTTGCGCATTTTCGGACAGGGTCGGATGGACGGCCCGAAGGGGACACCATGGCGAGAATTCTGATCACCGAAGACGAGGATTCGCTGCGCATCTTCGTGGCGCGGGCGCTGCGGCTCGACGGCCACGAGACGGTGGAGGCCGCCGATGGCGCCCAGGGGCTCGACACCCTTTCCGAGGGCGGTTTCGACCTCCTCCTGTCCGACATCCGCATGCCGGTGATGGACGGCATCGAACTCGCCCACAAGGCCGCGCAGGCCCATCCACAGCTCAAGATCCTGCTGATGACGGGCTATGCGGAGCAGCGCGAGCGAGCGGAAGACCTCGCCGGCAAGATCGTCGACGTCGTGGCAAAGCCCTTCAGCCTGCCGGATATCCGCACGGCGGTGGCACGCGCGCTGGCAGCCTGAAGCATATCGCGATCTTTCTGATTCGCTCCTCGCAAAACCGCTGCGCCATTTGCGCGACATGCCGTAGCGAGCGCATGCGCCTTTCGAATGGCCGGAAAAATTGCAGCCCCGGATGGGTATCCGGTGCTCACTCGATCCCCAGCAGCCGCTCCAGATAGTTGCGCTCGATCGACTGCGTGTTGCCGATGCCGAGACGGCGGCGGATTTCGTCCAGGATCTCGCGGGCGCGCTGGATGTCGATCTCCTCGGGAACGCGCGTGCGGCCATCGTAGTCCGGCCCCTCGGCATTGTTCGGACGCTCGCGGCCGAGCGGATCGCGGCCGTTGCGGCCCATCTGCGGCTGGCCCTGGCCCTCGCCGCCCTGCTGGCCCATCGCCTGCATCTGGCTCATCATGTCCTGGGCGCCCTGGCGCAATGCCTCCAGCGCCCGGCCCTGGCTGCCGACGGCGGCCTCGCCTTCGCCCTCGCCCAGTGCATCGGATGCGCCCTCCATCTCGCGGCCGGCTTCACCGAAGCCCTTGCCGGGCTCGATGCCCATCTCCTGCAGGCTCTTCTGCAACTGTCCGAGCTGTTCGCCGAGGGCTTCCTGCTGCGCCTTGAGGTCCTTCAGCGCCTGGCGCAGCTGCTCCTCGGTCATCTGGTCGTTGGGCGACTGGCCCTGCTGCCGCTGTTGTTCGCCCTGGCCCTGATCGCCGGGCTGCTGTTCGAACATTTCGTCGCCCGGCATCGGATCGCCACGCTGCATGCGGTCGCGCAACGCCTGGTCGAAGTTGAAGGTCTGGTCCATCAACTTCTGCTGCTCCTGCATCAGCCTGCCGAGCTTGTCCATCTGCTGGCGCATGGCATCGGATTGCTGGCCCTGCTGCTGTTGCTGCGGCCTGCCTGCCTGGAGGTTGTTCATCATCCGCTGCAGTTCCGACAGCATCTGCTGGGCCTGGTCCCTGGCGCCGGAGCGGGCCAGATTCTCGATCTGGTCCATCATCCGCTCGAGGTCCTGCTGGCGCAGCATCTGGCCCTGTTGCGCGTTCTGCTGCATCTGGCCGTTCTTCTGGGCCTGGCGCGCCAGTTCCTGCATGTAGGCCTGCATGGCCTCCCGCAGTTCCTGCATCAGCTTGGCGATCTCTTCGTCGGGGGCATTGCGTTCCAGCGCTTCGGACAGCGCCTGCTGGGCCTCGCGCAGGCGCCGGTCGGCCAGCGACAGGTTGCCGTCCTCGATGCCCAGTGCGATCTCCCAGAGATAGTCGGCCGTCTCGCGCAACTGGTCCTCGTCACGGGCGAGCTTCATGCGCTCCTGCGCCGAATTGATCAGAAGGAAGTGCGTCGGGTTGGGGATCGTCTCCTCCGGCCGCAGCATCAGGGCCTCGTTGAGCGTCACAGCGCGCGACAGCTGGTTGACATCCAGCGCGAACGTCTGGCGCTCTTCGGCGACCGCGCCGGCAAGGGGCTCGAAGAAGACCTTTGCCGGCAGCACCATTTCCTGCGGCTGGCTGCGGCCCTCCTGGCCGGCGGCGTCGCGGGCGACCAAGGTGATGCGCACGCGCTTTCCGGCCATCGGGTGTTCGCTGAGGTTGCGGCTGGTGGTGCCCTTGGCTTCGCGGGCGTTACGGCGCGGCAGGTCGAGCTTGTACTCCGGTGCCGGATAGAGCGGGCGGGCGTCCGGCGCGGGCTCTTCGACGGGGACGATTTCCGCATGGGCCTGCTGAATGCCGTAGTCGTCCTGGGCGATGAAGCTGATCTCGAGCGCGGAAGCCACCGTCTTGCGGGGCAGCCCGTCGAAGGCGATCTCGGGCACGTGATCGGGGATGATGTCGAAAGCCCATTCCTGGCCGGCGAGCGAGAGCGTGCCGTTCTTGACGATCTGATAGCGCATCGTCTGCGGGCCGCCTGCCGGTGTCGGCGCGGGCGGTTCAGGGGGCGCGTCGGCCTTCGGCAGGGCGTCGGCGGCGGATTGCTGATCCGGCTCTTCCGTCTTCGGCTTCTCCGGGCGGATCGCCGCCGCCGCTTCGCCGGTCGGCGTGTAGGTGACGCCGTCGGTCACCTCGCCGCCGGTGACGCGCACCGTCAGTTCGCTGAACTGTGGCACGCGCAGCGGCCCCTGCAAGGGCTCGGTGGTTCCGGTCAAAAACATCGGTGCGCGGCCCGTATGCGGGGGCGGGGTGACCCACGCGTCTATGCGCACGTCGGGCCGGTCCTCTGCCGGCTGCTGGAAGGTGACGACGTCGGAGAGCAGGCCGGCGCGGTTCGAATAGGAGAAGGCAAAGGCAACGGCAACGAGCAGCACGGGGATGGCGCGCAGGCCGTTGCGGTCGTGGCGGGCGATGTCGGGGCGGGGAACGCCGGCCTGCAGCGCGCCGATGGTGCGGGCCATTCGCGCGCGGTGTTCGCGCCACAGCGCCTCGGCTACCGGCCCGCCGCCGGCCGGCCTGTCGGCCTGGACCTGGATCGCCTGGTGGACGAGGCCGTTGCGCTCCTCCAGCATCCGGTCGGCCTGGTCGACCTTCGGCCAGATGGCATGCCGCAGCCGGAAGGCGAGCGTCACGAAGCCTGCGGCAAAGGCTGCCAGCGTTGCGACGTGCAGCCAGGCGGACACGTGGCGGAAATAGCCGAACCAGGTGAGGGCGAGGAAGCCTGCCACGAGCAGCGCCAGCGGCAGGAGCTTCGGCAGCAGGCTCTCGGCGTACAGGACGATACGCGCCACCGCGCGCTTGCGGCTCAAGCGGGCGGCAAGGCGGTCGCCTGGGGGATTGCCCGGGGAATTGCCGGAGGCCTGGGGCGCGTCTTCGTGCATCGTCCTCGCTTCGCGTCGTGCTATCTCGCCTCGGCCGCTGCGGCCGTCGATCTCAGGCGGAGGATAACATCCTTTGTGGCGAAGACGAGGGTGAACGCGAAATCGTGATCGGCCGCGAGTGGCTGTCCACGTCTTCCGGCGATGTCAGGAAAGCCAGGCGGGGACGGAATCGAGCCCGATCAGGTCTTCGTAGCTCGTGCGCGGGCGGATGACGTGGAATTCCCCGCCCTTCACCAGAACTTCGGGCACGAGCAGGCGCGAATTGTAGGTGCCGGCCTGGACCGCGCCATAGGCGCCGCCGGAACCCACAGCGATGAGGTCGCCCGGCTTCGGCATCGCCATTTCCCGATCCAGCGCCAGATAGTCGCCCGTCTCGCAGACCGGACCGACGACGTCGGCGCGGATGCGGGGCGCGCTGGCTGCGGAGAGGACGACGGGCTGGATCTCGTGCCAGGCCTCGTAGAGCGTCGGCCGGATCAGGTCGTTCATGGCGCCATCGACGATGACGAAGGTCTTCTCGCCGCCATCCTTCACGTAGATCACCTCGGTGACGAGGATGCCGGCATTGCCGACGATCAGCCGGCCGGGCTCGGTGACGATCCTGCAGCCGAGCTCCTTGAGCTCGTTCTTGACGATCTCGGCATAGGCATCCGGCAGCGGCGGCGGGGAATTGTCGCTCTTGTAGGGGATGCCGAGGCCGCCGCCGACGTCGACGTGGTCGATCACATGCCCATCGGCACGCAGGGTCTGCACCAGTTCCCGAAGCAGCTTGAAGGCGTCCTCGAACGGCTGCAGCTCGGTAATCTGGCTGCCGATGTGCATGTCGATGCCGGTCACCTTGATGCCGGGAAGCTCGGCGGCGCGGGCATAGACCGCACGCGCACTTTCCCAGGAGATGCCGAACTTGTTCTCCTTCTTGCCGGTCGAGATCTTGGCATGGGTGCGCGCATCGACGTCGGGGTTGATGCGGAAGGAGACATGCGCCTGCTTGCCGGCCTTGACGGCGCGGGCGTTCAGCACCTCGAGTTCCGGCTCGGACTCGACGTTGAAGCAGTAGATGCCGGCCTGGATGCCGAGGTCCATCTCGCGCGCGGTCTTGCCGACGCCGGAGAACATGATGCGGTTTGCCGGCACGCCGGCCGCGAGCGCGCGGCGCAGCTCACCCTCCGAGACGACGTCCATGCCGGCGCCGAGGCGCGCCAGCGTCTTCAGGACAGCCTGGTTGGAATTGGCCTTCATCGCATAGCAGACAAGCGCATCGACACCGTCGAAGGCCTTGGAGAACACCTTGAAATGGCGCTCCAACGTGGCCGTCGAATAGCAGTAGAAGGGCGTGCCCACTGCCTTGGCGATTTCCGGAACGGGGACGTCCTCGGCATGGAGGACGCCGTCGCGATATTCGAAATGGTTCACGTGCCTGTTCCGTCAGAGGAGCGGGTCGAGCAGGAAGGGCCTGTCCTCGACCGGCTGTTTCTTGCCATCCGTGCCAGCAGCGTTGCTGGACGTCACTCCCGGCCGGTCAAGGTCGCCCTTGCGGCCGCAGGCCGACATCACCGTCGCCGAGAGAACGAGGACAAGGGCCAGCCTGGCAATGGAATTCAGTGTCATGCGGTTTCGCGGCTCCGGATGGGTCTCGATCAGATGCAATCCTCTTAGCAGACTCCGCAGGCGGTTGTGCACCCTGATTCTGCTGATGATTCATGCAAGGGGATTGATCGGCGGGATCGACCGGCCGACCCTCAGTTGCGCCCGCGCCACCAGGCGATCTGCTGGCGGACATTGGCGGGCGCGGTGCCGCCGAAGGAGGTCCGGCTGGCAACCGATGCCTCGACCGTCAGCACGCCATAGACCTTGTCGGTGATGGCCGGGTTGATCGCCTGCAGGTCTTCCAGCGGAAGCTCGGCCAGATCGCAGCCCTTCTGCTCGGCGAGCGCCACCGCGCGGCCGGTTACGTGATGGGCGTCGCGGAAGGGAAGACCCGCCTCGCGCACCAGCCAGTCGGCAAGATCGGTGGCGGTGGAGTAGCCCGAGCCGGCCGCGGCCTTCATCCGGTCTGCGCGCACGGTCATGTCGCGCACCATGCCGGTCATGGCGGCAAGGGCGAGCTCGAGGCTTTCGGCGGAGTCGAAGACCTGCTCCTTGTCTTCCTGCATGTCCTTGGAATAGGCGAGCGGCAGGCCCTTCATCACCGTCAGCAGTGCGACCAGCGAGCCGTTGATGCGGCCGGTCTTGGCGCGCACCAGTTCGGCCGCGTCCGGGTTCTTCTTCTGCGGCATAATCGAGGAGCCGGTGGAGAATGCGTCCGAGAGTCGGATGAAGCCGAACTGCGGCGTCGACCAGATGACGATCTCTTCCGCCAGCCGCGACAGGTGCGTGGCGGCGATCGCTGCGATCGAGAGGAACTCCAGCGCGAAGTCGCGGTCGGAGACGGTGTCGATCGAATTGCGGGTGGGTTCGCGGAAGCCGAGCGCGTTGGCCGTCATGTGGCGGTCGATCGGAAAGCCGGTGCCGGCGAGCGCTGCCGCACCGATCGGGCTTTCGTCCAGGTGCTCGATGGCGTGCCGCACGCGCTGGCGGTCACGGCCGAACATCTCCACATACGCCATGCAATGATGGCCGAAGGTCACCGGCTGGGCGGTCTGCAGGTGGGTGAAGCCGGGCATGACGGTATCGGCATGCTCCTCGGCGCGGTCGAGGAAGGCTGCGATCAGCGCCGAAAGCATCCTCTCGGTCTTCTGCAGTTCCTCCTTGACCCAGAGGCGGAAGTCGAGCGCCACCTGGTCGTTGCGCGAGCGGGCGGTGTGCAGGCGGCCGGCTGCGGGGCCCACGAGTGCGGCGAGCCGCGCCTCCACGTTCATGTGGATGTCTTCCAGCTTGCGGGAGAACGCGAAGGTGCCGTCCTCGATCTCCTTCAGGATCGCCTGAAGGCCGCCGACGATCTTGTCGCGATCCTCGGTCGAAATGATGCCTTGATGGGCCAGCATGGTCGCATGCGCCATCGAGCCGCGGATGTCTTGTGCATAGAGCTTCTTGTCGAAGCCGATCGAGGCATTTATCTCCTCCATGATCGCATCCGGGCCGGATGCGAAGCGGCCACCCCACATCTGGTTCGAAGACTGGGTCTCAGATTTTGCGTCAGCCATGGGATTGCCTATCCTGGAGAATGAAATGACAGTCGAGAAGAAGCCGGGTCGCCCGGCCGTCAAGCTGATCGCGCTGGCCGCGCTTGCCGGCATCCTTGCCGGTGCGGCAGCGGTATACGTGATGGAGAGCCGGTCTGGCAATGGCGGCGCGACGGTGGCCGCCGACGGACAATGCACCATGGCCAAGGACAGGGCGGCGACGCTGGCGCCGTTCTTCACCGGGCAGGTGGCGGCGATGATGGCGGTCGACGATCCCCGGCCGCTGCCGCAGCTATCCTTCAACGGTCCGGACGGGCAGCCGCGCACGATCTCCGATTTCGCCGGCAAGACGCTGCTCGTCAACCTGTGGGCGACCTGGTGCGTGCCCTGCCGCGAGGAGATGCCGGCGCTGAACGCTCTGCAGAAGGACCTCGGCAGCGACCGCTTCGAGGTCGTGGCGATCAACATCGACACGGGCACGGACGAAAAGCCGAAGGCCTTCCTCGACGAGACCGGGGTGCATGATCTCGGCTACTACCGCGACAGTTCCATGGGCGTGTTCAACGCGTTGAAGAAGGAAGGGCTCGCCTTCGGCCTGCCGGTGACGCTGCTGATGGACGACAAGGGTTGTCTCGTCTCTGCGATGAACG
This sequence comes from Mycoplana azooxidifex, assembly GCF_014196765.1. Classification (GTDB taxonomy): domain Bacteria; phylum Pseudomonadota; class Alphaproteobacteria; order Rhizobiales; family Rhizobiaceae; genus Mycoplana; species Mycoplana azooxidifex. The sequence goes on along the minus strand of NZ_JACIEE010000004.1, from coordinate 62,446 downwards.
GCCCGGCCGCCTGGGACAGCGAAGATGCCAAGGCGCTGATCCGGGCAGCCGTGCCGGCGACGCCCGGCTCCTGACGATCAGGTCCGGCCGCTCGGGTAGACGCGGGGCCTGCGAATGTCGATGAAACCGGCCTCGCCCTTGCGATGGGGGAACTCCGGCGCGGTATCAAACTCGATCGACTGGCCGCCGGTGGTCTTGGCCAGCACGCGGCGCGAATCCGGCCTGTCGAGCACACGCACGATCTGGGCGGGAACGCCCTGCCCATCCTCCCGCCAGGCGACGTCGGCGGGGCGGAACAGCACTTCGGCTGTGCCGTCCGAAAGGCCGGCGGCGTCGAACTCCACGTCCTGCACATAGGCCTTGCCGTCGCGCACGGTCGCCGGCAGCGCATTGGCATCGCCGAGGAAGCGCATGACGAAGGCATCGTGCGGGCTGCGGCAGACCTCCTCGGGCGTGCCCTGCTGCACGATCCGACCCTTGTCGAGGATGACGACGCGGTCGGCCAGGTCGAGCGCCTCTTCCTGGTCGTGGGTGACGAACAGCGTGGTGATGCCGAGATCGTCGTGGATCTTGCGCAGCCAGCGGCGCAGGTCGCGGCGGACATTGGCGTCGAGCGCGCCGAAGGGCTCGTCGAGAAGAAGCACGCGCGGATCGACTGCGAGCGCGCGGGCGAGCGCCACGCGCTGGCGCTGGCCGCCGGAGATCTGGCCGGGGAAACGCTGGCCGAGACCGGTTAGCTGCACCAGGTCTAGCAGTTCCTGGACGCGCTCGCGGATGGCGTCGCCTGACCGTTTGACCTTCGACACCTTCATGCCGAAGGCGATGTTCTCGGCCACGGTCATGTGGGGAAAGAGCGCATAGTGCTGGAAGACGAAGCCGACGCCGCGGTCGCGCACGGGGATGTCGGTGGCGTCCTCCTCGCCGAAGTAGATGTGGCCGTCATCGGCAAATTCGAGGCCGGCGACCATGCGCAGGATCGTCGTCTTGCCCGATCCGGAAGGGCCGAGCAGGGCTACGAGTTCGCCGCTTTCGATCTCCAGCGAGACGCCGTGCACGGCACGAAACGTGTCGAAGGTCTTGACGACGTTGTCGAGACTGATTTTCAAGGCTTGACCTCCGAAAGGCTATCGTTGCCGGCAAGCGAGGCCGGGCGGTTGCGCCGGCCCGCGCCCTGCCGCTCCAGCACCACCTTCACGATCAGGGTGACGATCGCGAGCGTGGCCAGGATGGAAGCGGCGGCGAAGGAGCCGACGGCATCGTAGTCGTGATAGAGAAGTTCGATGTGAAGCGGCAGCGTGTTGGTCTGGCCGCGGATGTTGCCCGAGACGACCGAAACGGCCCCGAACTCGCCCATCACGCGCGAATTGCAGAGCACCACGCCGTAGAGCAGCGCCCATTTGATGTTGGGCAGCGTCACCGTCAGGAAGGTGCGCCAGCCGCTGGCGCCGAGCGAAGTCGCCGCCTCCTCGAGGTCGCGTCCCTGCGCCTGCATCAGCGGGATCAGTTCGCGCGCGACGAAGGGGGCGGTGACGAACATGCTGGCCAGCACGATGCCCGGAAGGGCGAACATGATCTTCAGGTCGGCCGCCTCCAGCGCCGGGCCGAACAGGCCCTGCAAGCCGTAGACGAAGAGATAGGACACGCCGGCGACGATCGGGGACACGGAGAAGGGGATCTCGATGAGGATCAGGAGCAGCCGGCGACCGGGGAAATCGTGCTTGGTGATCGCCCAGGCGGCGGCGATGCCGAAGGCGGTGTTGATCGGCACGGCGATCAGCGCCGTCAGCACGGTCAACATGATTGCATGGCGGGTGTCGGGCTCTGCGATCGCCGCGGCAAAGTAGGGTAGGCCCTTGGAGAAGGCGTGGACGCCGATCACTGTCAGCGGGGCTACGATGATGACGGCGACGAAGAACAGCACGAGGGCCAGCAGCGTCCGGCGGAAGATCGGAGCGTCGCCGATACGCGGCAGGCGGCGGTGGGAATGCGGCTTCGTCATCGGTTCAGTTTCTCACCGTGTAGCGGAGCGCACGGGCTTGCATGATATTGGTGACCGCAAGCATGACGAAGGCGGCGATCAGCATGACCGAGGCGATCGCGGCGGACGCCGGGTAGTCGTATTCCTCGAGCCGGATGAAGGCCAGGAGTGCGGTGATCTCCGTCTCGAACGGCTGGTTGCCGGCAATGAAGATGATGGCGCCGAATTCGCCGAGGCTGCGGGCGAAGGACAGCGACACGCCGGCGAGAAGGGCGGGGGTGAGCAGCGGCAAGACGACGCGGGTGAAGATCGAAAGGTCGCTGCCGCCCAGCGTCTGGGCGGCCTCTTCCAGCGCCGGGTCCAGTTCCTCCAGCACGGGTTGCACGGTGCGGACGACGAAGGGCAGGCTGGTGAAGGCCATCGCGATCATGATGCCGAGCGGGGTGTAGGCGACCTTGATGCCGAGCGTGGAGAGCGGGCCGCCGAACCAGCCGTTGACGGCAAACAGCGTCGTCAGCGAGATGCCGGCAACGGCGGTCGGCAGCGCGAAGGGCAGATCGACCAGGGCATCGACGATGCGCCGCCCGGGGAAGCGGTAGCGCACCAGCACCCAGGCCAGCGCCATTCCGAAGACGAGGTTGAACAGGGTCGCCGCCAGCGCGCAGGAGACGGTGACGACGTAGCTCGCCACGGCGCGGTCGGAAGAGACGATGCGCCAGTAGTCGGCGGGGCCGAGGCTTGCCGCCTTGAAGACGAGGGCAATCAACGGCAGCACGATGATGATCGCCGCATAGACCAACGTGATCCCGAGGGAGAGTGGCAGGCCGGGCAGAACGCGCCGCTTCACTAAGTCGTCCTTTCGCAAACGAAGGACCGGCGGGGTTTCGCCCGCCGGTCCCAAACGGTTCTTGCCGGTGTCTTAGCGGTTGCCGTAGATCGTGTCGAGAACTCCGCCTTCGGCGAAGTGTTCCTTGGAGACCTGCGGCCAGCCGCCGAAGACGTCCTCGACCTTCACCAGGCGAATCTCGGGGAACTGGTCCTTGAACTTTCCGGCAACTTTTTCGTCCAGCACGCGATGGCCGAATTCGGCGGCGACCGTCTGGCCCTCCGGCGAATAGAGGAAATCGAGGTAGGACTTGGCCAGTTCCTGGGTGCCGTGCTTCTCGGCGACCTTGTCGACGACGGCAACGGGGAACTCGGCGAGCAGGCTCACCGAGGGAACGACCTGCTGGAACTTGTCGGTGCCGTACTGCTTGGCGATCGCCTTGGTCTCGGCCTCGAAGGTGATGATGACGTCGCCGATCTCGCGCTCGACGAAGGTGGTGGTGGCCGCGCGGCCGCCGGTGTCGAAGACCGGCACGTTGTCAAAGATCTTGGTGACGAATTCCGTCACCTTGGCCTCATCGCCGCCGAACTTCTCCTTCGCATAGGCCGTGGCAGCCAGGTAGGTGTAGCGGGCGTTGCCGGAAGTCTTGGGGTTCGGGAAGATCACCTTGACGTCGTCACGGGCGAGGTCGTCCCAATCCTTCACGTTCTTCGGGTTGCCGGCGCGGACGAGGAAGGAGGGGAAGGAATAGAAGGGGGAGGCGTTGTTGGGGAACTTCGTCTGCCAGTCCTGCGCGACGAAGCCGTTCTTGACGAGGAAATCGATGTCGGTGACCTGGTTGAAGGTGACGACGTCGGCCTCGAGGCCCTCGACGATCGCGCGGGCCTGCTTGGAGGTGCCGCCATGCGACTGGTCGATGGTGACGCCGGGATGCTGAGCGATGAAGGCCTCGTTCTCTGCGGCGAAGACCTCGCGGGCGACGTCATAGGAGGCGTTGAGGAGCTTGTCGGCGGCGCTTGCCGAGAGCGGAGCGGCAAGCGCAGCAAGCGCTGCGCCGATCAGAAGGAGGCGTTTCATGGAAGGATCTCCGGGGTGCATGTGCGTTATCTCCCCGGCAAACTAGCCGGGACACGCAACGCTTCCGAGAAATCAGCCACCAATGACGCGGGGCAGCGGCGAAAATCTTTGCGCCGGGAGGCGTCCGGCGAGAATGGCGCCTGCCTCCTCCTGTTGCCCGGGGGATCAGCGCGTGGGGACGGGCACCTCGCCGCGGTAGTCGTAGAAGCCGCGGCCGGACTTGCGGCCGAGCCAGCCGGCCTCGACATATTTCACCAGCAGCGGGCAGGGGCGATACTTCGAATCCGCCAGTCCTTCGTAGAGCACCTGCATGATCGACAGGCAGGTGTCGAGGCCGATGAAATCGGCCAGCTGCAGCGGCCCCATCGGATGATTGGCGCCGAGCTTCATCGCGGTATCGATCGCGTCCACCGTGCCGACGCCCTCGTAGAGCGTGTAGATCGCCTCGTTGATCATCGGCAGCAGGATGCGATTGACGATGAAGGCGGGGAAATCTTCGGCAACGGTCACCGTCTTGTCGAGGGTGGCGACGAATTCCTTCGCGGTGGTGAAGGTGCCTTCCTCGGTGGCAATGCCGCGCACGAGTTCCACCAGCTTCATCACCGGCACCGGGTTCATGAAGTGGATGCCCATGAAGCGTTCGGCGCGATCGGTGGCCGAGGCGAGCCTTGTGATGGAAAGGGAGGAGGTATTGGTCGCGAGGATCGCGTCGGGCTTCAGGGCGGGACAGACCTGCCCGTAGATCTTGCGCTTGACCGTCTCGTCTTCCGTCGCCGCCTCGATGACGAGGTCGGCCTGCGAGAGGTCGTTGACGTCGTTGGAACCGTTGATGAGGGCGAGCGCGCCCTTGCGCTCCTCCTCGGTCATCTTGCCGGAGGAGACCTGCCGGGCGAGGTTGCCGTGGATCGTGGCGAGCCCCGCCTCGATGCGCTCCATCGACAGGTCGTAGAGCTGGACCTTGTATCCGGCGAGGGCGCACACATGGGCGATGCCGCAGCCCATCTGGCCCGCACCGACGATACCGACATTCCTGATCGTGCTCATCTTTCCGCCCACCGCTTCAGTCCGAAGACCGGCCCCAGAATTAGGCCCCAGAATAGAGAAAACCGGGCCGGCAAGTGCCGGTCCGGTGAAGTGATAAAGGGGTGCGACGATTTTTTCCAGCGATTATTCGTCGCGTCGGGCACCCCGTGATCGCGTTATCAGAGTGCCTTCTGCAGCTCCGGGAGTGCCTCGAACAGATCGGCGACGAGACCGTAGTCGGCGACCTGGAAGATCGGGGCCTCCTCGTCCTTGTTGATGGCGACGATGACCTTCGAGTCCTTCATGCCGGCGAGGTGCTGGATGGCGCCGGAGATGCCGCAGGCGATGTAGAGCTGCGGGGCGACGACCTTGCCGGTCTGGCCGACCTGCCAGTCGTTCGGCGCGTAGCCGGCATCGACGGCGGCGCGCGATGCACCGACGGCGGCACCGAGCTTGTCGGCGACGGGCAGGATCACTTCCTTGAACTTTTCCGCCGAGCCGAGCGCGCGTCCGCCCGAGATGATGATCTTGGCCGAGGTCAGCTCGGGGCGGTCCGAAGACGACAGCGCATCGCCGACATGGGTCGAAAGGCCCGGATCGGCGGCGGCTGCGACCGTCTCGATGGCCGCGGAGCCGCCTTCGGCCGCAGCGGCGAAGCTCGCCGTGCGCACCGTGATCACCTTCTTGGCATCGGTCGACTGCACCGTCTGGATCGCGTTGCCGGCATAGATCGGCCGCTTGAACGTGTCGGGCGCGACCACCTCGATGATCTCGGAGACCTGGGCGACGTCGAGAAGCGCTGCCACGCGCGGCAGCACGTTCTTGCCGACCGAAGTCGCAGCCGAGACGATCGTGTCATAATTTCCGGAGATCTGGACGATCAGTGCGGCGAGCGGTTCGGCGAGGTTGTTTTCCAGCGAGGCGTCCTCGGCGACGAGCACCTTGGAAACGCCGGAGAGTTTGGACGCCTGCTCGGCCGCAGCCTTGGCGCCGGCACCGGCGACGAGCACGTGCACGTCGGAACCGATCTTGTTTGCCGCCGTCAGCGCCTTGGCGGTCTGGTCGGAAAGGTGGGCGTTGTCGTGGTCAGCCAGAAGAAGAATGGCCATGGTTGTTTCTCCCTTCCTTGTTCTCAGAGCACGCCGGCTTCGGACTTGAGCTTCTCGACCAGCTCGGCGACGCTCTTGACTTTGACGCCGGCCTTGCGGCCGGACGGCTCTTCCGTCTTCAGCACCTTCAGCCGGGCGGTCGTGTCGACGCCGAGATCGGCCGGTGTCTTCTTGTCGAGCGGCTTCTTCTTCGCCTTCATGATGTTCGGCAGCGAGGCATAGCGCGGCTCGTTCAGGCGCAGGTCGGTGGTGACCACCGCCGGCAGCTTGATCTCGATCGTCTGCAGGCCGCCGTCGACCTCGCGCGTGACCTTCGCCTTGCCATCGCCGAGCTCGATCTTGGAGGCGAACGTCCCTTGCGCCCAGCCGAGCAGAGCCGACAGCATCTGGCCGGTCTGGTTCGAATCGTCGTCGATCGCCTGCTTGCCGACGATGATCAGGCCGGGGCTTTCCGCCTCGGCGACGCCCTTGAGGATCTTGGCGACCGCGAGCGGCTCGACGGCATCGTCGGTCTCCACCAGGATCGCCCGGTCGGCGCCCATGGCGAGTGCGGTGCGCAGCGTCTCCTCGGCCTTTGCCGGGCCGATGGAGACGACGACCACTTCCTCGGCCTTGCCGGCCTCCTTCAGGCGCAGCGCCTCCTCGACGGAGATCTCGTCAAACGGGTTCATCGACATCTTCACATTCGCAAGCTCGACGCCCGTGCCATCCGCCTTCACGCGGATCTTCACGTTGTAGTCGACGACCCGCTTCACGGGGACCAGGATCTTCATGGCTTCTCCTTCCAATGCCCGGGTGGGAAATTGCGCCATTCGGGTGCGGTCCGATGGTCGGTTGGCGACATCGATACGCGTTTTTTTCCCAAGTTCAATTGTTTCGGCAGGCTGCTGCGCCGAATCCATCTGCATATTTTTGACTTTGACGTCAACGTAAATTTATCTGACGCCAGCGACCGAGGAAATCACCGGCCCCAGCGAAGAGGCGGAGCGTTCGGCGCAGTCTCGACGGCGCCTTGGCCGACGGGCGTTGCTTCCTTATGTCGCACCGCCTGCGGTGTCACGACGGTGCGGTCGAACAGCGGCACGCCGCGCCGGCGGAAGAACACCACGAGGATGGCGCCGGCGATGATGCCTCCGACGTGGGCGCCCCAGGAAATGCCGCCCTGCGGATCGAGGAAGAGCATGTAGAACTGCTGGCCGATCCACAGCACGAGCGGGACGACGGCGGGCAGCGGCAGCGGGATGCGGAAGAAGACGAGGACCCAGACGCGGACCTTCGGATGCAGCAGCAGGTAGGCGGCGACCACGCCCGAAACCGCGCCGGACGCGCCGATCAGCGGCGCCTCGGATGCCGGCTGGAAGACACCGTGGACGAGCGCACCGGCGGCCGCGCAGGCGAGATAGAAGACGAGGAAGCGGAAATGCCCCAGCGCATCCTCGACATTGTCGCCGAACACCCAGAGGAACAGCATGTTCGTCGCCAGATGCAGGAAGTCGGTGTGGATGAAGGCATAGGTGATGTAGGTCGCATCCTCCGGAACCAGCACCAGGCCCGGCTCGAGGTCGGCATAGCCGAAGACGACGGCGGGGATGTAGCCGAGGCCGACGACGGTTTCGTCCGAAAAGACCTGGCTGGCGGCGAGCCCGGCGACGATCCAGACGGCGACGTTCACCAGGATCAGGCCGAACGTGACATACTGCACCTTGATGTATTTCAGGGAATTCGCATCGTGCAGCGGTATGAACATGAACGTCCTTTCGTTCGGGATACGCCGTCCGTTACCTATTCTGTCCCGGAACCCACAGCACGTCCAGAGAACCCTTGTCGTTCGCCCAGCGGGCGGCGACGAAGAGGAAATCCGACAGGCGGTTGATATAGGCGATCGCTTCCTTCGAGACGGCTTCTCCCTCTCGTTCGGCCAATTCGACGATCCGTCGCTCGGCGCGCCGCGCCACGGTCCGGGCGACGTGGAGGACGGCTGCGAGCGGGGAGCCGCCGGGCAGCACGAAGGAGCGCAGCGGTGAAAGGTCCGCATTGAGCCTGTCGATCTCGGCCTCGAGCCTGTCGACCTGGCTCTGGACGATGCGCAGCGGCTCGTATGCGGGCTTCTCGCCGGTCGCGGGCGTGGCGAGGTCGGCACCCAGGTCGAACAGGTCGTTCTGGATGCGCATCAGCATCCTGTCGAGATCGGGGAAGGTCGCCGCATGCTGGCGCGCTATCCCGATCTGCGCATTCGTCTCGTCGACGTCCCCGTAGGCACCGACGCGGGCGTCATGCTTCTTTCGGCGCGCGCCCGAAACCAGGCCGGTCGTGCCATCGTCGCCGGTGCGGGTGTAGATCTTGTTCAGCTTGACCATGGCGGCACTCCCTATGACGGCCCCTATGACGGCCTGCCGCCGCCGGTCACCCACAGCGTCAGCATGATGAGGATGAGGGCGACCGCCTGCAGCAGGATGCGCATCTGCATCAGCTTGTTGGACTTGTTGCCGCTTCCTCCCTTGAGCATGTTTGCCAGGCCGCGGATCAGAACGATCGCGACAAGGCCCATGACGATGAGGGTGAGGTAGGTCAGGAAAGTAGACATTCATCAAGATTCCGCTGTTCGAAGGGTAATGTCCAGAGACTGTTTCGGCGGGCGCTTCATCCCAGCCGGCCGATGATGCGGTAGAAGAGCGAGGCGGGCAGCAGCTTCTTCAACAGCGCGCCCTTCCTGGCGGGCGAGGTGACGATGTAGTGCGGGCGCGGCGCGCGCGCATTCAGCGCGTGCCTGAGGACGTCATAGACGGCGTCCGGGCCGAGCTTGCCGCGGGCCGGCCCGCTCTCGCCGCTCAGCCGCCGCATCTGCCGTCGGTATTCCTCCGCATGGACCGAGCCCTCGAGGTCTATGTGCTTCTCGATGTGGGCGATCGCATTGGCGGTGAAGCGCGATTCGATCGGTCCGGGCTCGATCAGGCTGACATGGATGCCCGAGCCGGCAAGCTCCATGCGCAGCGTCAGCGACAGGCCCTCGAGGGCGAACTTCGAGGCATTGTAGGCGCCGCGCCAGCGATAGGGCACGAGGCCGAGGATGGACGAGCACTGCACGATCCGACCGTGGCCCTGCCTGCGCATGGCGGGGACGAGGCGGCGGGTGAGGTCGTGCCAGCCGAAGACGTTGGTCTCGAACTGCTGGCGCAACGCCTCGACCGGCAGGTCCTCCACAGCGCCGGCCTGGCCATAGGCGCCGTTGTTGAACAGGGCGTCGAGCCGCCCGCCGGTGCGTTCGAGCACGGTGTCGGCGAGTGCGGCGATCGAGGCCGGATCGGTGTAGTCCATGATCAGCGCCTCGATGCCGTCTGCCTCCAGCGGGGGACGATCGGCCTCCTTGCGCACCGTGGCGAACACCCGCCAGCCATCGGCCTTCAGCGCCCGGGCGCAATAGGCGCCGATCCCGGAGGAACACCCGGTGACGATGATCGTTCTTGTTCTGCAGACGGGATCGGCCATGCGATTTCCTGTACAAATTCCGTTTCGTTTCCCATATTCACCGAGCGCTGGCAATCGCGCCAACAGGGCCCGCCTCGATGGAGAGGTGGCCAACGAAGGGGAGGGACATGCCGACCGCTCTACGCCTCCTCTACAAGGTCGTGTTCGACGCGATCTGGCATTTCACCGAGGACGACGGCTGGGCCATGGCGAGCCACGTCGCTCTTTCGACGTTGCTGGCCGTCTTTCCCTTCCTGATTTTCGGCACAGCGCTCGGCTCCTTTCTCGGGGCCGACCAGTTCGCCGATACCGCTGTCCATCTGATCTTCGATACCTGGCCGACGTCGATCGCGGACCCGATTTCCCGCGAGGTCGTGGCGGTGCTGACGATCCCGCGCGGGGGGCTCGCAACAGTGTCAGTGCTGGCGGCGGCCTACTTCGCCTCCAACGGGGTCGAGGCGCTGCGGGCGTCGCTGAACCGCGCCTACCGCGTGGCGGAGACGCGATGGTGGTATGTCACGCGCCTCGCCAGCCTGGGTTTCGTCGTCCTCGGCGTGGTGGCGCTGGCGGCGATCAGCATCGTGCTGGTTGCCGCGCCGCTCGCTGTGCGGGCCACCGACCAGTGGATCCCCTGGCTTGGATACGTGTATTCGCTGGTCCTGGAGTGGGGCATCTTCGGAACGCTGGTGGTGCTGTTCGTCGGGCTCCTGATCGCCCATCTCTGGCTGCCTGCCGGCCACCGCCGCATCGCGGACGTACTGCCCGGAATCATCCTGACGCTCGTCGCATGGACCATCGGCGCCTATCTGTTCGCCTCCTACCTCGCGGCATTCTCCACCTATGTGAAGACCTATGCGGGCCTGGCGTCGATCATGATCGCGCTGGTCTTCCTCTACATCATAGGCGTGATTTTCATTCTCGGAGCGGAGATCAATGCGGCGCTCCTGAAGTACCGGGTCAAGCGCGTGATCCTGGACCGCCTGCGCGGCAGGAAGCCGGTGCTGCGGGAGAGCTCAGTCGAGGAGGAGCCCATCGAGGACGAGGCCATCGCGCGCGAACAGCAGGCGCAGGTCCGACGGTGAAAGCCCTTTGTCCCGGTAGGCCGCGATCCCCGTATCCCTGTTGCTCTTGGATAGCTTCCTGCCGTCTTCGCCCATCACCAGCCCGTGGTGGTGGTATGCGGGCTCCGGCAGATCGAGCAGGACCTGCAGCAGGCGGTGGACGGCGGTGGCGTGGAAGAGATCCTGACCGCGCACGACATGGGTCACGCCCTGCAGGGCATCGTCCAGCGTTACAGAAAGGTGGTAGCTCGACGGCGCGTCGGACCGCGACAGGATGACGTCGCCCCAGCGCTCGGGTCGTGCGGGGACCGTTCCCGTCTGCCCTTGCGGGCCGTATCCGGTATCGTTCCAGGCGAGCGGACGACCGGCCAGCCGGTCGCCGGTCGCCGCTGTCGCGGCCACTATATCGAGGCGCCAGGCATGCTGGCGGCCCTCGGCGATCCAGCGCCTCGTTGTCGCGCGGTCGAGTTTGCGCTCCTCCGTCGGATAGCAGGGCGCCCCGTCAGGATCGCGCGGCCAGGCCTTGCCCGAGGCCTCGCATGCCGCCACGCGTTGGCGCACTTCGCCGCGGCTCAGGAATGCCGGATAGGCAAGGCCGCGATCGATCAGATCCCCGAGCGCCCGCTGGTAGAACGAAAAATGCTCCGATTGGCGGCGTACCGGATGCTCCCAGTCCAGTCCCAGCCAGTGGAGGTCGCGGTAGATCGCCTCTTCATATTCTGGCCGGCAACGCGCGATATCGATGTCCTCGATCCGCAGCAGGAACCGTCCGCCGTTCGTCGTGGCCAGGCCGTGGTTGAGAAGGGCCGAATAGGCATGGCCGAGATGCAGGAGCCCGTTGGGGCTCGGGGCGAAGCGCAGTACGGCTTGCTTTGGCGACGGCTTGTCCATCAGATGCTCATGCACGAAATGGTCGCTGTGGCCAATGGGCAGTCTGTCCGGACGGGCGAAAGATCAACACTGGGAACGGCATGCAGTTGCACATGATCAGATCGGAGGCGGACGTCTCCGCCGGCCTCGTGGACCTGGCGCTTCTCGATGCGCGCCTGTTCACCGTGATCGACAAGGCCGGCCCGGTGCCGTTGCGCCTGCACGATCCCGGCTATCGGGGCCTTGCCGGCATCATCGTCTCGCAGATGGTCTCGCGTGCGAGCGCCGACGCGATCTGGCGCAAGCTGGAGACGATCGCCGGCGAGATCACGCCGCATCACATTCTCGGGCTCAGCGAGGCGGACAACCGTGCCGCGGGGCTCTCGCGCGCCAAGGCCGAGACGCTCAAGCGCGTCGCCGCGGCGGTCGACCGCGGCGACGTCGACCTCGATGCTGTCTGTCACCTGGACGCGGTCGCGGCGATCCGGGCGCTGACGGCGATCAAGGGGGTCGGTCGATGGACCGCGGAGGTCTACCTCCTCTTCTGCGCCGGCCATCCCGACATCTTCCCTTCCGGCGACGTGGCACTGCAGAATGCGGTCGGCCATGCGCTCGGCCTCCCCGTCCGTCCTTCGGCCGCCGAACTCGAGCAGATCGCGCAGATGTGGTCGCCCTGGCGCGGCGTCTCGGCGCGGCTTTTCTGGGCCTATTATGCCCGCCAGATGCGCCGCGACGGCACGCCGCTTGCGTGAGGCTTTCGCGAGAGGGTTGCAAAGGGTTAAATCCGCGCTGCGCATTTTCTTTCCGGCTTCACAATGCTGTAACAACGGGCCTAATATAGAGGTGCAGATGCCGAATCGGTCAGGAGAATCACTTGACGATTTCTGTTTCACCACAGGCCCTGCCGGCGCTCGTCCTGAACGCTGACTACAGGCCACTGAGTTATTATCCCTTGTCGCTCTGGTCCTGGCAGGACGCGATCAAGGCAGTCTTCCTCGACCGTGTGAACATCATCGCGGAATACGAACACTCGGTTTCTTCACCGAGCTTCACCATGCGGCTGCCGAGCGTCGTCAGCCTGAAGACCTATGTGCAGCCTTCGCGTCATCCCGCCTTCACGCGGTTCAACGTGTTCCTGCGCGACCGGTTCGAATGCCAGTATTGCGGCTCGCCGGACGACCTGACCTTCGACCATGTCGTTCCGCGCGCGCATGGCGGCGAGACGACCTGGTGCAACGTGGTCGCGGCCTGCTCGCCCTGCAACCTGCGCAAGGGCAGCAAGCTGCCGAAGCAGGCGGGCATGGTCCCGCACCAGCGGCCGTACCAGCCGACGGTGCAGGACCTGCACAACAACGGCCGTCTTTTCCCGCCGAACTACCTGCATGAAAGCTGGATGGACTACCTCTACTGGGACGTCGAACTGCAGCCCTGACACGGCGCGCATCCCGGCAGGCGGAATTCGGACTCGGCGCCGGCCGGGTAGACTGGCCGGACAAGACCGGTGCATCGCTGCGCCGGTTGGCCCCTTGGATCTATTTCTTCGCACGCACGCCGCCGAAAGCAATCGCCGCAAGGATGAGGCTTGCGATTACGTTCCAGCCGGCGAAGGAAAGGCCGAGGTAGCGGAACGAGGCTTCGGTGCAGGACGGCGGCGTCTTGGCGTCGAGATCGCCGAGCAGGTCGCCGGCATTCTGCGAGATGCCCTGGGCCGTCGTCGCGCAGGTCGACGGGCCTTCCCAGAAGCCCCACTCGGCGCCGGCGTGGTAGACGCCCAGGCCCGCGCCGACCAGCATCATCACACAGCCGACGAGGAGCAGTCCCCGCGTCAGCCATGACGGGCCGCCGAAGGCTGCCGAAAGGGCTGCCAGCACCGCGACCGGAATGCCGTAGTAATAGGGCAGCCGCTGCAGCAGGCAGAGCGCGCAGGGGATATAGCCGCCGATATGCTCGAAGCCGAGCGCGCCGCCGACGGTGGCGGCCATGCCGAGGGCGAGGAGGACGGCGAAAGGCAGGGGGGGCTGGTTTCTGAGGGCGGCGGGCATGACGGGCATTCCTGGTTCAGGCGGCAACGTAACGATAGGCGACATAGAGCGCGATCAGCAAGCCGGCGCCGACGCCTGCGATCAGCCCCAGCTGCTTGTCGATGAAATCGCGAATCGGCTCGCCATAGCGGCGAAGCAGCCAGGCGAGGAAGAAGAAGCGCGCACCGCGGGCGACGATCGCCGAAACGATGAAGAGCCCGAGATTGATGTTGGCCGCGCCCGACAGGATGGTCACGACCTTGATCGGCGGCAGGTGCGCCAGGCCGGAGGTGATCAGCAGCAGAACCAGTGTCTCATAGCCGACGGAGGTGCGAAGCTCTTCGAAGGCGTCGAGCTTACCATAGAATTCCAGCACCGGCTTGGCGATGGCCTCGAAGGCGTAGTGGCCGAGATACCAGCCGGCAACGCCGCCAAGCACGGAGGCGACAGTCGCCACCAGCGCATAGCGCCAGAGCCGTTCGGGGCGGGCAAGCCCCATCGGCAGGAACAGCACGTCGGCGGGGATCAGAAAGACGGAGCTTTCAACAAAGGCGATGACTGCAAGCCAGACTTCGGCCGACTTGCGTGCGGCGAGCGACATGGTCCAGTCGTAGAGGCGTCGGAGCATGAATGGGTTCCGGTTCAAGGGTTTGCATCTTTAACAGCTCCGCCCCTGTTGTAAATGTCACTGCGGCCGCACTATGGCCGGCGCGGCCGTGTGCCGCAGAGACCGTCGGGCCAATCGTCGTGCGTTGCGTTTTATGGCCGGCCCTGGAGACTTGCGCTGCGGGGGGCTTGCGACTTGCGCGCCGGCTCGCCGCCGTGGTAGACGCCTCTCCGTCACCTGCTGCGATGCCCCATTGGCGGAACTGGTAGACGCGCTCGACTCAAAATCGAGTTCCGAAAGGAGTGCTGGTTCGATTCCGGCATGGGGCACCAGCAGTGGATTTTCCCGTTGATTTCGCTAGAGTTTTACTGCCTGTGGCAGCTGGGCCATCCGGCCGTGCTCGAGGTTCACGTCCGGATGGCAACAGTTCCGCTTGGGGCGACCGATAGCGATCCGTGGCCGGATCGCTTCCCTCCGTTGGCCTCAGAGAATGAAATCCCCCTTGGTCAGGCCGATGATGCCGGTGAGTTCGATCTGGAAATCGGCGCGGTGGTCGCGGTCGGTGTCGCCGTAGACGATGGTGCGGTCGTTGGTGGTGCCCTTTTCGTCGAAGGTGCGGAAGATCAGTTCGCCGGCCTTGCCGGTGAACTCGCCCTTGCCGCGCCAGACGAAGTCCTGGTCGCCGGAGCGCGTGCCGTCGGCGTCGATCTTTGACACGTCGAGCTTGTCTTCCGAATGGACGAAGTCGGTGATGGTGTCGCGCTTGTCGTTGCCGAGGCCCGTATCCTTTGTCGAGGCGAAGACGAAGGTGTCGCGGCCGGAACCGCCGGTCAGGGTATCCACACCGGTGCCGCCAGTCAGTCGGTCGTTGCCGGTGCCGCCGATCAGCCGATCATCGCCGGCGCCGCCCGAGAGGATGTCGTTGCCGCCCTTGCCGTCGAGCACGTCGTTGCCGTCCTTGCCGTAAAGGGCGTCCTTGCCCAAGGCGCCGGCCAGCCTGTCGTTGCCTGAAGTGCCGTGCCTCGTTTCCATCACATCGGTGACGGCCACCTTGAAGGATTTCTCTGCCTCGTGCTTCGTGCCGATCGAGGGATCGTCGAGGCGCACGGTGACGTCCAGTGACCGGTTGGTCTCGTAGTCGAGGCTAATGCCCTTCTTCAGCCAAAGTGCGCCATTCTTGATCTCGAACAGCTTGGCATCGCTGCCGGCGAGCGACAGCTTGTTGTTGCCGCCGTCGGGATCGGAGATCGACAGCGTCGCTACCTTGCGCGCCGATGCGGTCGAGGCGTCCTCTGCGATCTGCAGCAAGGTCTGCGTGGCGACCAGCTTCGGCGCGTCGTTGACCGGGGTGATGCCGAAGTTGAAGGTCTTGCCGACCGGCGTCGAGCGGTCCTCGTTGCCGTCTTCGACGGCGACCTTGAAGGAAGCCTTGGTGGACTCGGCGCCCGAGTGGACGAAACTGACCTTGCCGCCGGCGAGTTCCGTGCCGGTGAAGCTCGTCGCAGCCTTGCCGTTGACATAGACCTTGCCGTTCGAGGCGTCGGAGACGGTGAAGCGGACGCCCGCGGCACTGTCGTCGGGGTCGGAGAAGTTCAGGTCGGCGGTGGTCAGCTTGTAGCTGCCGCCTTCCTTCACCGTGGCCTTGAGGTCGCCCGTCAGCTTCGGCGCGTCGTTGACCGGGGTGACGCCGAGGTTGAAGGTCTTGCCGACCGGCGTCGAGCGGTCCTCGTTGCCGTCCTCGACCGAGACCTTGAACGAGGCCTTGGTGGTCTCCAAACCGTTGTGGACGAAGGTGACCTTGCCGGCGGCAAGCTCGGTGCCGGTGAAGCTGGTTGCGGCCTTGCCGTTGACATGGACCTTGCCGTTCGACGGCGCGGAAACGGTGAAGCGGACGCCCGCGGCACTGTCGTCGGGGTCGGAGAAGTTCAGGTCGGCGGTGGTCAGCTTGTAGCTGCCGCCTTCCTTCACCGTGGCC
>NZ_JACIEE010000004.1:0-46336 GCF_014196765.1 Mycoplana azooxidifex | reverse complement strand
CCTTGAGGTCGCCGGTGAGCTTCGGCGCGTCGTTGACCGGGGTGACGCCGAGGTTGAAGATCTTGCCGACCGGCGTCGAGCCGTCCTCGTTGCCATCCTCGACTACGACCTTGAAGGAGGCCTTGGTCGTTTCTGAGCCCGAGTGGACGAAGGTGACCTTGCCAGCGGCGAGTTCGGCGCCGGTGAAGCTGGTCGCGGCCTTGCCGTCGACATGGACCTTGCCGTTCGAGGCGTCGGAGATGGTGAAGCGCACGCCGGAGGCGTCGTCGTCGGGGTCGGAGAAGTTGAGGTCGGCGGTGGTGATCCTGTAGCTGCCGCCTTCCTTCACCGTCGCCGTCAGGTCGCCCGTGAGCGTCGGCGGGACGGGGACGCCCGCCACGACGATATCGTCGATGACGAAGGCGATATCGGGCGCGCCGTTCGGCTGGACGATGCGAAACGTGTCGATCGACTGCCAGAATTTGCCCTGCAGCGTTACCGTCGTGTCGACGAAGTCCGTGACCGTGAAGTCCTGGTGGCCAACCTCCACCCCGTCGGCATAACCGACCACGCGGACGGTGTCGGAGAAGACATCGTTCTCGGCTTCTCCCATGCCGTAGTTGTCGATCTGGAAGCTCTTGAGCCAGAACTTCTCGCCATCGGTCGCGGCAAACTCCGCTGCAGCGATCGTCCCCAGGGTGCCGAGCACACGCAGGCCGTAGTCGCTCGAATTCACGAGGACGGATTCTTCCGTGTCGCTGATGACGTCGAGAAACTCGGTGTGGGACGAGCCGACATTGCCGTCCTCGTCCAGCAGTCTGATCGTCCAGTTTCCGATCGCCCGCTCGCTGCCGCCCAAGCTCGCGGTATCGTCGCCATCATCGTCGCCCGTTAGCGGAATGCCTTCGAAAGTAAGTGACTCCGGTGTGGCCATGGTGCGACTTCTCCTCAAGGGGCGGGGCGGATTGATCGGGACGGCGCGGTCGGTCGACCGGGCCCTGTGTGTGCTGTCGTCCCGCCTTGCGGATGGCGCCGCGCCTGTCGCGGCGACTGTGCGGGATGCCGGAAATTCTTTCTCCACCTAGGGTTATACGCAGGGACTGTCCGGAAACGAACACAGCCAATGGGCGAAATGGCCCCTCCCTTGCCACCGCCTATGAAGTGGGTGGGATGACCCACCCATGAGGTAGATCGGCGGTGGGAGGGGAGGTGATGGGCTATGGCAAAGGCCGTAGATGGCGGCTTTGGTCAGCCGTCACGCACCCTTGCGTTGCGTCCTATTCGCTAGCCCCATGATGCCCGGGTGCATGCGTCGAGACAGGTGAGCCGGTGCGGACTTTGCGACGGCGCCGAAACGACGAATGGCCCGCCGCGGGTTGCGGCGAGCCATTCACGGAGACCGCGGTCTCTTCCCTTGGGAGGAATTACTCTGCGGGCTGGAGCGCGCCGGCGGGCTGCAGCTGGCCGTTGCTCCTGCGTCCGCCCATGGCGCTGTTGAGCTTTTCGACGTCGAGCTCGTTTTCCCAGCGGGCCACGACGATGGTGGCGACGGCGTTTCCGACGAAGTTCGTCAGCGCACGGCATTCCGACATGAAGCGGTCGATGCCGAGGATCAGTGCCATGCCGGCGACCGGGACGGAGGGGACGACGGAGAGTGTTGCCGCAAGCGTGATGAAGCCCGCGCCGGTGATGCCCGCGGCGCCCTTGGAACTCAGCATGGCGACCAGAAGCAGCAGGATCTGGTCGGCGTAGGAGAGCTGGATGTCGACGGCCTGCGCGATGAAGAGCGCCGCCAACGTCATGTAGATGTTGGTGCCGTCGAGATTGAAGGAATAGCCGGTCGGAATGACGAGGCCGACGACCGAGCGCTTGCAGCCGGCGGCTTCCATCTTCTGCATCAGGCCCGGCAGGGCGGCCTCGGACGAGGAGGTGCCGAGCACGAGCAGCAGCTCCTCCTTGATGTAGCGGATCAGCGCCACGATCGAAAAGCCGTTGTAGCGGGCGACGGCGCCGAGCACGACGAACACGAACAGCAGCGAGGTGGCGTAGAAGGTGGCGATCAGGAAGGCGAGGTTGGCGATCGAACCGATGCCGTACTTGCCGATGGTGAACGCCATGGCGCCGAAGGCACCGATCGGGGCTGCCTTCATCAGGATGGCGACGAGGCGGAAGATCGGCGCGGTCAGCGCGTTCAGGAAATCGGTGACCGGCTTGCCCTTTTCGCCGACCATGCCGAGCGCAATGCCGAACAGCACGGAGAAGAACAGCACCTGCAGGATGTCGCCCTCGGCAAAGGCGCCGACGATCGTCTGCGGGATGATGTTCATCAGGAAGCCGGTGATGGTGCTCTCATGCGCCTTGGTCGCGTAGGTGGAAACCGCGCTCGCATCGAGCGAGGCCGGATCGATGTGCATGCCGGCGCCCGGCTGGACGACGTTGGCGACCAGCATGCCGACTGCCAGGGCCAGCGTCGAGAAGGTCAGGAAGTAGATCATCGCCTTGCCGGCGACGCGGCCGACCTTCTTCAGGTCGGACATGCCGGCAATGCCTGTGGCCACGGTCAGGAATATCACAGGTGCGATGATCATCTTGACGAGGCGGATGAAGGCATCGCCGAGCGGCTTCAGCGAGGCGCCGAGCTCGGGAGAATAGTGGCCGAGCAGGATGCCGGCGGCAATCGCCACCAGAACCTGGAAATAGAGGTGCCGGTAGAAGGGCAGGGTTTCGCGCTTGATCGCGCCGTCAGTCGAAATCTGCATGTGATCCTCCGTTGTGCCCCAACCGCAATCGGCCTCCCGGGGCGAACAGTTACGTCGGGGAATGGTTCAGCAAGCGTCGTGCCAGTTGCTCGTGGTCGATCTAACGAATTGAAATCATGCGATTTCGTGGAGAGGCGGAAAATCCAGCAACGTCAATATGTGCGATATTCCGCACGTCCGTTCTTGCCGTCCGTGTGATTTCATGCACATATTGGATCATGCATAGGTTTGCGCCTGCGACACTCATGACCAATTCGCTGGTCGGCAGCCGGCCCCGCCTCGCCTGGGCGACATTCGCCGGGATAGCGGCCCTGCTCGTCGCGGCCGCTCTGGTCGCTGCCGGCATCTATGGGCGCTCCAGCGCGCTGTCCGCCCTGGAAGGGCAGGGCCGGACCGATGCCAACATCAAGGTCGCTCTTCTGCGGGCCGTGCTGGAGCGGCCGCGGGCGGTGCCGTTGCTGCTTTCGCTGGACCGCGACGTGCAGGACGCGCTGTCGCAGCCGACGCCCGGGAACCGGGACCGTCTCAACCGCAAGCTGGAACAGCTCGTCCAGGCCAGCAGCGCCTCGGTCATCTACGTGACCGATGCCAGCGGGCTGGCGATCGCCTCCAGCAACTGGCAGGAACCGGACAGTTTCGTCGGCAACAACTACGCCTTCCGGTCCTATTTCACCCGCGGGATGGCGGAAGGGAAGGCGGAGCATTTCGCGCTCGGCACTGTCAGCAGGCGGCCCGGGCTCTACATTTCCCACCGGGTCGGCGACGCATCGGCCCCGCAGGGCGTCGTCGTGGTCAAGATGGAATTCGACGGGCTGGAGCGCGAGTGGTCGGATGCCCGGCGCCCCGTCTACGTCGTGGACGACAACGACGTCGTGCTGATCTCCAGCATTCCCTCGTGGCGGTTCATGACGACGCGGGCGCTTCCGTCTGACAGCCTTGCGGCGATCCGCGAAAGCCTCCAGTTCGGCGATGCCCCCCTCGTTCCGCTGCCGATCGCCGAGCGGCGCACGGTCGGTCCCAACAGCGAGATCATCACGGCGGCCATGCCCGGCGGCGGTAGTGCCGATTACCTGAGGATCCTCGTGCCGGCCGCATCGACGCCCTGGCGCCTGGGCTATCTCGTGCCGATGCAGCCATCCGTGGCGGCCGCCGTCCGGGAAGCGCGGATGATGGCGCTTCTGGCGCTGGCGCCGCTGCTAGCGACCGCCGCCTTCTGGCTCCGCCGCCGCCAGCTGGTGCTCGCCGAGATCGCGGCGGCGGAGGAGGCGCGGTACGCGCTGGAGCGGCGGGTGGAGGAGCGGACCGCCGACCTCAGCCATGCACGCGACCGGCTGCAGGCGGAGATCGCCGAGCACCGGTCGACCGAGACGCGGCTGCAGACGGTGCAGCAGGAGCTGGTGCAGGCCAACAGGCTGGCGATCCTGGGGCAGGTGGCCGCTGGCGTGGCGCATGAGATCAACCAGCCGGTCGCGACCATCCGCGCCTATGCCGACAACGCCAAGGTCTTCCTGTCACGACAGCAGGCGGGCACGGCGATGGAGAACCTCGACCAGATCGCCGGCCTGACGGAGCGCATCGGCGCGATCACCGACGACCTGAAGGCGCTGGCGCGAAAGGGCCGGGCCGGGGCCGAGCCGGTGAACCTGCGAGAGGCGATCGAGGGTGCGGTGGAGCTTCTGAGGAGCCGCTTTGCCGGCAGCCTGGAAGCGCTCCGCATCGATCCTTCCGCGCACCGTGTCTTCGTTCTCGGAAACCGGCTGCGGCTCGAGCAGGTGTTCATCAATCTCTTCCAGAATGCGCTGGAGGCCGTGGCGGAACGCTCCGACCCGATCGTTACGGTCTCGACCGAGGCGAAAGGCGACGTGGTCGCGGTGTCGATTGCCGACAACGGCCCCGGCATCGCGCCGGAGGTGATGGACGAGCTGTTCTCGCCCTTCAACTCGTCGAAGGAGAAGGGCTTGGGCCTCGGGCTCGTGATCTCCAAGGACATCGTGGCCGATTATGGCGGCCGGATCGAGGTCCGGACCGGGCCGGACGGCACCTGCTTCACCGTCCATCTCAAGCCTGCGGGAGAAAGCCCATGACGATCCCGGTGCATCTCGTCGACGACGACCGGGATCTGCTGCGGGCGACGGCGCAGACGCTGCAGCTCGCCGGTTTCGACACCTCGACCTTCACCTCGGGCCGGGAGGCGATTGCAGCGCTGGATGAGGATTTTTCGGGCGTCGTCGTCTCTGACATCCGCATGCCCGGCATGGACGGGCTGGAGCTTTTTGCACAGATCCAGGGGCTCGACGCGGAAATTCCGGTGGTGCTGGTGACGGGCCATGGCGACATTGCGATGGCGGTCAAGGCGATCCAGGACGGGGTCTACGATTTCGTCACCAAGCCGTTCGCCACCGACCGGCTGATCCAGTCCGTCCGGCGGGCGGCCGAGAAGCGGTCGCTGGTGATGGAGAACCGCAGACTGCGCGCCGCGGCGCGGGACGTGGAAGGCGATCTTCCGCTGATCGGCCAGTCGCGTGCCATGCTGCGCCTGCGCGACATGCTGCGGCAGATCGCCGACACCGACGTCGATGTGCTCGTCACCGGCGAGACCGGCACTGGCAAGGAGGTGGTGGCGACACTGCTGCACCGCTGGAGCCGGCGGGCCAAGGGCAATTTCGTGGCGCTGAACTGTGGGGCGCTGCCCGAGCAGGTGATAGAGAGTGAGCTCTTCGGTCACGAACCCGGCGCTTTCACCGGCGCGCAGAAGAAGCGCATCGGCCGCATCGAGCATTCGAGCGGCGGTACGCTCTTTCTCGACGAGATCGAAAGCATGCCGCCGGAGAGCCAGGTCAGGATGCTGCGGGTGCTGGAGATGCGCGAGGTGACGCCGCTCGGCACGAACGAGGTGCGGCCGGTGGACCTGCGCGTGGTAGCCGCCGCCAAGGTCGATCTCGGCGACCCCGCGCAGCGCAGGGACTTTCGCGAGGACCTCTACTACCGACTCAACGTGGTCAGCCTCGCCATTCCGCCGCTGCGCGACCGGCAGGACGACGTGCCGCTGCTGTTCGGCTATTTCGCCGAGCGGGCGGCCAGGCGCTTCGGCCGCGACCTGCCGCAGCTTTCGGCCGCCGTGAGCCGGCACCTGCGCGAGCATGCGTGGCCCGGAAACGTGCGCGAACTGTCGCATTTCGCCGAGCGCGTCGTGCTCGGCATGCAGCCGGAGGATGCGCCCGGCGCCGGGAAGGCAGCAGCCGCCGAAGCACTGCCGTTGCCGGAAAGGCTGGAGCGCTTCGAGGCGGAAATCATACGGGAGACGCTGAAATCGCATGGCGGTGACGTGCAGCAGTCGCTTGCCGCCCTCGGCGTGCCGCGCAAGACCTTCTACGACAAGCTGCAGCGCCACGGTATCGTCAGGAGCGACTACGCCGGCAAGAAGGGGTGAGCGGCCGGGCCGGCCCTATTGCCTCTTGGCCGCCATCGCCGTGATCGCCGTCTTGCCGAGGATCACGGCGATGACGACGACGATCAGCACCACGGAGATTGCCGCGATCGCCGGGTCGATGTTGTCGCGCAGGCCCATCCACATCATGCGCGGCAGGGTGACGGCGTTGACCGACGTGATGAACAGCGTCACGCCGATTTCCTCCCACGAGAGCACGAAGGCGAGGAAGAAGGCCGTCAGCAGGCCGAAGCGGATGTTGGGCACGATCACCTTGAAGATGCGCTGGAAGACGCCGGCGCCGAATCCGCGGGCGGCGAGGTCGATGCGGCGATCCACCTGCGCCAGCGCCACCATGATCAGGACAACCGCGAAGGGCACGATCATCACCGAATGTGCCAGCGCCACCCCGAGCGTGGTGTCGTAGCCGACGAGGCCGTTGAGGCGGGAGAGCGAGGTCAGGAAGAAGTAGAGCGTGATCGCCGAGACGACCGGTGGGGCCACCATCGGCATCAGCACGAAGCCGATCAGGATGCTCGCAATCCAGGGGCGATACATCCACAGGCCGAGGCTGAAGGCGAGCGCCAGCGCCGTCGAGATCGTAGCGCTCAGGGAGGCGATGCGGACCGACAGCAGGGTGGCCTGCAGCCAGGCCGGGTTGTCGACGAGCGCCTGGTAGTGGCGCAGCGACCAGTTGCCGCTCGGCATGGTCAGGAACCGGGCCGGCGTGAAGGATACGGGGACCACGGCGAAGAGCGGCAGCAGCAGGAAGATCGCCACGAAGGCTGCGAGGACGAGGGCGAGGGGGCCGGGCTTGTACATGGGACGACCTCGCTCAGCTCAGCATGCTTTTCGGACGGGCATAGCGCATCAAGAGGCCGAGCAGCAGCCCGACGACCACCATCATCAGCACGCTGATCGCCGCTCCCAGTCCCCAGTTCGGGCTCTGGAAGATGCGCAGGTAGATCAGCTCCGCCGCCATGACCGACCGGCCGCCGCCCAGGATCGCCGGGGTGATGAAGAAGCCGAGCGAAAAGACGAAGACGATGATGGCGGCGCCGAGGACGCCCGGGGCGGTCATCGGCAGGAACACCTGCCAGAAGGTGCGGGCGCGTGAGGCGCCCATGCCGCGGGCGGCGAGCAGCACGCGCTCGTCGAGACTGCGCATGGCAGAGGCGATCGGGAAGACGGCGAACGGAACGAGGAAATGGGTCATGCCGAGGATGACGCCGAATTCGTTGCGCACCAGCGTCAAGGGCTCGGAGATCACCCCGAGCTGTGTCAGCCAAGTGTTGATCAGGCCGCGGTTGGAGAGCAGGGCCACCCAGCCGAAGGCGCGCGTCAGCACCGAGATCCAGAAGGGGATGAGGATGCAGACCTCGGCGGCAAGCCTCTGGGCGGGCGTGCCCCGGACCCAGACGAGCGCGATCGCATAGGCGGCTATCACCGCAAAGACCGTGACGAAGAGGCAGATGCGGAAAGTGCGCAGGAAAACTGACAGGATCAGTTCGTCGGTCAGGGCGTTCGCGTAGTTGTGCAGGCCCGGTTCGGGCAGCGTGAAGCTCCAACTGAGGACACCGAGGAACGGCACGACATAGGCAGCCGCGAGGAAGAGCAGAAGCGGACCGACGAGCAGGGCTGGTTTCAGGATGTCGCGCATTGGCTTTTCCGTTGTCTCGGGCTTACGTTTTCGATCGAGGCCCCGGGGCTTCCCCCCTCATCCGGCCGAGAGGCCGGATGAGGGGGCCTTCGGATCAGGCGAATCCGCCGAAGCAGCCCACCCTGACGGACGGGCGGGGGCTCGATCAGGCCGAGATCACCTTGGTATAGGCGTCCAGGGCGGGGCCGTAGTTGGTTTCGTACCAGGCCATGTCGAGGGGGATTTGCTTGGACATGTTGGCCGGATCCACTGGGTTGAGGCGCGCCTGCTCGGGATTGAGCAGGGCGTCGGCTGCCGGATTGGCCGGGCCCTGGCCGAGCATGTCGAACATGATCACCTGCTTTTCGGGAACCTGCGCGGAGGCGATGAATTTCATCGCGTTCTCCTTGCCGCCCGGATTGCCCTTGATCACGCCCATGGCGCCCGGCGAAATCAGCCCCTGGTCCCAGACGAACTTGATCGTGCCGCCGGAATCCTTCTCGATCAGGCTGGCGCGGGTCGACCAGATCAGTGCCATCGAGGCTTCGCCGTTCAGGAGCACTGACTGGCTTTCCGAGCCGCCGCCCCAGAAGGAGACGATGTTGTCCTTGAAGGCGGCGATCCTTTTGTGGGCGCGGTCGAGATCGAGCGGGTAGAGCTTGTCGGCGGGAACGCCGTCGGCGAGCAGGGCCGCCTCCCACATGCCCGCACCCCATTTGTAGAGCGAGCGCTTGCCGGGGAACTTCTCGACGTCGAAGAAGTCGGCCATGCCCGTCGGCACCTTGTCGCCGAACTTCGAGGCGTCGTAGGCAATGATATAGGAGAAGAAGTAGGAAGAGGCGGCATATTCCCAGCCGAAGCCCGGCCGCATCTTGGCCTTGTCGACCACCGCATAGTCGATCGGCTCCATCATGCCCTTCTTGCCGAGCGCTTCGGCCGAGAACGGATCGATGTCGACGATGTCCCAAGTGGGCGAGCCACTTTCGAACTGCGCCTGCACGGCGCCCTCCGTCGGGCCGGAGCCGTCCTGCTTGACGGTAACGCCGGTCTCCTCCTTGAAGGGCGCGCCGTAGGCCTTGTCGTAGGCCGTGCCCGCATCGCCGCCCCAGTTGACGAAGACGAGTTCGTTGGCGGCGGCGAACGCACCCTTGGCCTTCAGTGCGGCCGGCGCGCCGACAATCAGGAACGCGGCGATCTGGGCGAAGCGACGGCGCGATATCTCCCCTCGCGCGACTTTCTTTTCCAGGATTTCAAGGCAATCTTTCTCGAAACGGTCAGTCATGTTGTTCACCTCATATGGTTATGATTGGCATGCTTGATTTCGATCGTTCAGATTTCGCCCGTGCGGGCGCGGCCGGCTCCCAGGTCCCGATCCTAGAGGAAGTAGCCTTGCTCCTCCTTCCAACTGACCCAGGCATGGCTGCCCGGCACGAGGTTCGGCGTCGTCGCGTGCGTCGGCGTTTCCAGCACCAGCGAGGGGCCGGCGTCCACGCGCGCGGCGAAGCGGGTCATCGGTCCGAGATAGGTGACGGCCTCGATCGTCACCGGCAGCACGTTGCCGGCTGCCGGACGCTCGGTGGAGAGCGCCATGTGCTCGGGGCGGATGGCGAGATGGGCGGTGGGCGCGCCGGCGGCACTGGCGATGCGGATCTGCTGCTCGCCGCAGCGGGCCACGGCACCGTTGCCGTTCATGGCGGCCCCGGCCAGCGGCAGGATGTTGATGTCACCCAGAAACTCGGCGACGAAGCGGTTGGCGGGGCGCTCGTAGATGTCGCGAGGGCTTGCGACCTGCTGCAGCTTGCCCTGGTTGAAGATCGCCACCCGGGTCGACAGCGCCAGCGCCTCCGACTGGTCGTGAGTGACGAAGACGAAGGTCGTTCCCGTCTCCTGGTGGAGACGCCGGACCTCGTCCTGCATGGATCCGCGCAGGTTCTTGTCCAGCGCCGAGAAGGGTTCGTCGAGTAGCAGCACCGAGGGGCCGAAGACCAGCGCGCGCGCCAGCGCCACCCTCTGCTGCTGGCCGCCGGAGAGATCGGCGGGCCGCTTCTTCTCGTGGCCGCGCAGCCCGACGCGATCGATCATGTCGTCGACGCGGGACTGGATTTGCGTTCCCGACTGCCCCTGGATCTGCAAGGGAAATGCGATGTTCTTCTCCACCGACATGTGGGGAAAGAGCGCATAGCCCTGGAAGACCATTCCGAAGGCGCGCTTTTCCGCCGGCAGGCGGGTGACGTCGGCGCCATCCTTGAACAGCGTGCCGGATGTCGGCCTGTCGAAGCCGGCAAGGATCATCAGGAAGGTGGTCTTGCCAGATCCGGAGGGCCCGAGAAGGGTAAGGAACTCGCCGCGACCGATGGTCAGGGAGATATCGTCGAGGGCGTGGAAGTCACCGTAGGTCCTGCCAATTCCCTGAGCGGTCAGTTCAGCCGCCTGCTTCGCGATCTGCATTAGCCGTCCCTCGTTCCGTGGAGACAGTACGAAGCAAGCCCGGCAAGCACAAACAAATTATTTTACTCCGCTCGGCAAATGAAATTCACCAAGTGGGCCTGCTTGTCGGCTATCCGGCCAACGACCCTGCGTCATTTTCCATCACTTCTTCCCGCAGCCAGTCGGCAAACGCGTTGACGGAGGATGTGTCCGCCTTGGCGTCGGAGACGACCAGATAATAGGCGTTCTTCGACTTGATCTTGATGTCGAACGGGCGGACGAGTGCGCCGTTGGCCATGGCACCCCGGCAGATGAACTCGTCGCCCATCGCCACCCCTTGCGCCGACATGGCGGCGGAATAGACGAGGTTCATGTCGGAGAAGGTGATGCCGCTGCGCGAAAGCGCGGGATCGACGCCGGCGACCGTCAGCCAGTTCTCCCAATCGGCATCGTCAACGAGATGCAGCAGGCAGGCCCTGCCCAGGTCGGCGGGACCGGAGAGGTTTGTCACCTTGTTCAGGAGGACAGGGCTGCACAGCGGCGTGAAGTCCACTTCTTTCAGGAGTTCCACCTGCATGTCGGGCCAGTAGCCGGTGCCGAAGGCGATGAAGACGTCGACGTCCGGATTGCTGACGTCGTCCAGCCGGCGCGGGGTCTGGATCGTCAGGCGGACGTCGGGATGCGCCTCGCGGAAGTCGGAGATCCTCGCGCACAGCCAGCTCGAAGCGAAGCCGGGCGTGCAGCAGACGTTGATGGTGCCGCTCACCCCCCGGCTGGCGTGGCGTGCGGCCGAACCCGAGATGGTGTTCAGGGCGCGGCGGACGTCGAGCGCATAGCCCATCCCCTGTTCGGTCAGCTCGATCCGCGTTCCGACCCGGTTCAGGAGCTGGAAGCCGAGGTCGCGCTCCAGCAGCCGCAGCTGGTGGCTGACGGCGCTGCGGGTCAGGTTCAACTCGTCGGCGGCCTTCCAGACGGAGCCGTGTCGCGCGAACCTGTCGAGCGCCCGCAGGGATTGCGTCGAGGGAAGATGCTTCATGCGGCCGGCTCCATGTCGCCGTTCAATTTTTGAGCAAAGGTGAACGGAATTTGTCGATCGTTGCAAGATATTTCACTTTTTCGGAATTTCGAAGTGCGTTGTAGTGGCCGGCACAAGGAGAACGACATGCCCCGCTCGGCCGCCCAGTCACACGCGCTTGACCATCTGGATGCCATGCGCTGCGAGCTTTCGGGCTGGACCGCGACGATCTTCGATTTCGGCGAGACCGCATGGCGCGAATACCGGTCGGCCGACTGGTATGTGCGCACGCTTCGCGCCCATGGCTTCTCCGTCGAGGAGGGTTCCGCCGGCATGCCGACGGCGTTTGCCGCCACGTGGTCCGGCGGGCCGGGTCCCTCGATCGGCCTCTATGCCGAATACGACGCGGTGCCCGGAAACTGCCAGGCGGCGGCGACAAGCCGAATGCCGCGCGAAGGGCTGTCGGTCCATGCCGGCGGCCATACCGACCCGCATTCAGGCCTCGGGATCGCCGGTTTCGGAGGGCTCCTGGCGACGAAGGCGGCGATGGAGCGATATGGCATCGGCGGCACGCTGCGCTTCACCGGCGAACCGGCGGAGAAGGTGCGCGGTTCCAAGCCGATCCATGCGGCGAAGGGCTACTATGACGGGCTCGATGCGATCCTCTCCTTCCATCCGTTCTACATGCTGCCGATGTGCAACACGGTGCGCTGGGACACACATTGCGGCGCGGCCTATTCGATGATCTACCGCTTCGTCTGCGACGAGCCGCACGCGTGGCTGCGCGAGGCGCATGACGGGGCGCCGATCCCGCAGTCGCATTCCGCCGTGCGCGCGCCGGGCGCGAACGACGCGCTGATGATGATGTACCAGTCGTCCAAGGCGCTGCGCGACTCAATGCTGCCGCACCAGGGAGGCTGGTCGATCAGCGAGGCGATCCTGACGGCCGGCCAGGCAACGGCGGACAACCTTCCGGCCGGTCTCGCCGAGATCCAGTATATGATGCGCGTGCCGACCGTCGCTATGGCCGAGCAGGTGACGGCTGTGCTCGACCGAAACGCGCAGGCCGCAGCCGACATGACCGGCTGCCGCTTCGAACGGCACTGGGTGTGTAAGTCGCGTCCCGGTCTCGCCAACCATGCGATGGCCGGTCTCGTCTGGGAGGCGATGCAGGACGTCGGCGCCCCGCACTTCGGCGAAGAGGCCCGCACCGTCGCCCGCGCGATCCAGGAAAACTGCGGGCTCCAGCCGATGGAGGCCCCCTTCATTCCGGAACTGGAGCGGTTGATCCCGCCGCAGGAGGCAGAAGCCATCCTGCGCCGCGACCTGCCGCCGTCCCAGCTTAGTTCGACGTCGGACGACTACACCGACATGTCCTGGCATGCGCCGCTCGCCCGCTTCTACGTCGCCCGCCCTGCGCTGCAGGCGCCCGCCGGATATCGCTATCCGGCCTGGGTGATGAATGCGCTGGGCGGCATTCCGGCGACGATCGACCCGATGGTGATCACCGCCGCCAAGATCCTTGCAAATTCCGCTCTGCGCCTGCTGGAGGACGAGGCGGTGCGGCAAGCGGCGATGGACGAGTTCAAGCAGCGCACCGGCGGCGGGGTCGGCGGCAGCGAATGGATCGCACCGCTTTGCGACTACGACCCGCCGACCGGCTTCCGCTGGCCCGAATATGTCACCACGCCGCGCGGCCGCGACTGGTGGATCCCTTCCCTCTGAACACCTGTCCCCCGAACCTCACTTCTGAACGCCTGGAGAAAACGAAGATGACGGCACTGTTCGACGAACCCTTTTCCCTTCAGCGGCGCAATCTCAAGGGCGACACGGAGCGCCTGACGAACTGGGGTTTCCGCAACGAGCTCGACAGGCTGACCGACGTGCTGCTCGGCTCGCCGGCCTACCTTCGGCACATGGCGACATCGTCGCTGTCGCGCAAGCACCTGCGCGAGAACCCCTGCAACATCCAGGTGGCGCAGGCGCAGCACAAGGAGCTCGTTTCGGCCTACGAGCATTTCGGCGTCCGCATCCACTGGCACGAGCCGACGCCGGAATTGCCGATGCAGGTCTATTCGCGCGATTCCTCGGTCATGACCCCCTATGGCGCGATCATCACCGCGATGTCGCAGCCCTGGCGGCGCGGCGAGAACTATGCCGCGATCCGCACCTATGAAAAGCTCGGCCTCCCCATCTACGACATGGTGACGGCCGGCACCTTCGAAGGCGGCGACTTCAACGTCATCGAGGACGGCGTCGTGCTCATTGGCTGCGGCGGCGCGCGCACCAACGAGGACGGCGCCCGCCAGGTCAAGGACTGGTTCGACAAGGAGGGCTGGGAGACGCGGCTCGCCTTCATCGACGAGTACTATGTGCACATCGACCTGATGGTTGTGCCGATCGCAGAGAAGCTGACGGCCGTCTGCCTCGACTGCACCGATCCCGCGATCGTCGGCTGGCTGAAGGACAAGGGCCACGACATCGTCAACGTGCCGTTCCCCGACACGATGGCACTCGGCTGCAACTTCATGTCGCTCGGCAACAGCAAGATCATCGCGCCGACCTCGAGCAAGGTGCTGATCGAACAGCTCAAGGCGCGGGGCTTCGAAGTCGCAGCCGTCGACACGGCGGAGATCTCCAAGACCGGCGGCGGCATCCATTGCATGGCGCAGGCGCTTCGCCGCGAAGCCGCTTGAGCAGGGCCAGCCGTCTCGCCTATCGCCTTTCCGGGTCGATCGTGAAGAGTTCGGTTGCCCGGCCGACGCCGCGCAGCGCGTAGCGGCCGAGCGACACCATCTCGGCGATGCGGTCGTCCGGGCACGCCTCGACGAAATCGCGCGACATCAGGACGTCCCTGTCGACCGAGGTACAGAGCTGCGAGATGCGGCTCACCTGGTTGACCGCCGGGCCGACCACGGTGAAATCCAGGCGCGTCTGGCTGCCGATGTTGCCGTAGAGCACGTCGCCGACATGGAGGCCGAGATAGACCTCGGTCGCCGGCATGGCGGCGGCCATGCGCCGGGCGTTGAGCTTGCCGAGATTCCTGTGCACGGTGCGTTCGGCATCGAGCGCCGCCGCGCAGTCTGCATGGCGATCGCCGGACCGGAAGATCGCGAGCACTCCGTCGCCGACCAGCTTCAGCACGCTGCCGCCGTGGTCGTGGACCGCGTCGATCACGAGCCCGGCATAGTCGTTCAGGAACGGGATGATCTGTTCGGGCTCGGTCCGGTCGGAGATGCTGGTGTAATTGTGAAGGTCGGAGAACCAGATCACGGCGTCGATCTTCTCCACTGCCCCGCGGCTGATCTGCCCGCTCACCACTTTCTGTCCTGCGTCGCGGCCGAGATAGACGTCGGCGATCGTGCCGATGATCCTGATCGACGACACGCATTTGACCGCGAGCGCCAGCGTCGGCACGAGAAAGCGCAGCGCGCGAAGGGCATCCTCGCTGAAACCGTCCGGGTCACGCGTCGTCCAGCTCGAGAAGAACGCATCCATCTCGCCCACGCGGCCGTTCTCGGTGAAGCGGTGGATCATGGCGATGTAGTCGGTGTGACCGGCCTCCCGCAGTTCCCGCATGTTCGAGAAATCCGTCGGTGCGCCGCGCATAAAGGGGCGGTGGATCTCGTCGATATCCTCCGTCATGAGGTGATAGAAGACCGAGGCGCGCCAGGATTCGAGCGCGCTGCCCTCGGTGCTTGCCTCATATTCGCGGACGGCGTCGGGCACCGGTCCGGTGCTCTCCCAATGAAACGCCCGCCCCTCGAAATCCGGATGCAGGGTGTCGATGATCGCAAGGACGCGGTCGATCGGAAGCCCCCTGGCATTGCAGAGCTCGCAGAAGCCGGTGATGAGGTCCGCCTCGTCGGTGCCCCGATAGCCTTCCTGCGATAGCCAGAGGTTGATTTCGTGCAGGTCGCGATCGTTCATGGATGTCAACAAATGCGAATGATGGATCCTTGACTATGCAGGATTACAGGAAAAATCACCGTTGTATATCGATTGCTCGGCGAGCCGCGCCGCGTGGAAAGGTGAACGCTCAGATTGTGCAAGGCAGCCCGGGCAGCCGCGCGGGCGGGAACCTCAGGAGGCAGGGATGGTATTCAAGGAAGGGACGTTTCATGGCGAGATCCCCGAGCATTTCGACGGTCCGCATCCGGCGGTGCTCGAAACGGCGGTGGCGGACGCGCTCGCTGCTGCCGGTACGGTCGACCCCTCCGACGTTGCCGTGACCTGCGAAAACGGGGTGATCTACCTGACGGGGCGCGTCGGCTCGGCAGAGGAAATCGCCCGCGCGATCGATATCGCCAGTTCGGTGGCCGGAGTCCGCGCGGTGGAATCCACCCTCGTCGCGGGATAGGTTCTGATCCTTGGTCGTGGCGGAAGCATTGCGGCAGGTCCTTGCGAAATGCTAGTGCAATGCAGCGAGGAGGCTGCGTTGCACCATGCTTGCAGAACGCACGACATACGAGGCGCTCTACAGCGACTTTCGCTGGGAGATACCCGAACGGTTCAATATCGGCACTGCGGTGGCCGACCGGTGGGCCGAGCGCGATCCTGATCGCATCTGTCTCCAGCATTTCTGTCCGGACGGCAATCACCTGAGCCTGACCTACGGCGCCCTTGCCGAACGCTCATCCGCCTTCGCCGGCGGACTTGCGGCAAGCGGCGTGCGCCCAGGAGATCGGGTTGCGATCCTCCTGCCGCAGGGCTTCGAGACGGTGATCGCCCATTTAGCGCTCTACAAGCTTGGCGCGATCGCGCTGCCGCTGGCGCTTCTGTTCGGTGCGGAGGCGCTGGAGTTCCGCCTGCGGGATGCCGGCGTCAGGGCTGTCGTCACCAACGCCTTCGGCCTCAAACGGCTGGCCGAGATTCGGGGTCGGCTCGAGGAACTCTCGCTGGTGGTCCTCGTCGACGGCGACGGTACGGAGGGCACCGTCTCTCTCGAGGCTCTGGAGGCTTTGGGCAAAGGGGCCTTTACGCCGATAGACAGCAGCCCGGACGATCCGGCGCTGATGATCTACACCTCCGGCACCACCGGGCCGCCGAAGGGGGCGCTCCATGGGCACCGTGTCCTTCTCGGCCACGTGCCCGGCTTCCAGATGCACCACGAGTTCCTGCCGCAGCCCGGCGACCGGATCTGGACGCCGGCGGACTGGGCGTGGGCGGGCGGCCTGCTGAACGCGCTACTGCCGGCACTCTTTCTCGGCGTTCCCGTCGTTTCTTCGCCGGGGCAGAAATTCGATCCGCACATGGCCTACCGGATCATGGCGGAGATGGACGTTCGCAACGCCTTCATCCCGCCGACCGCGCTGCGGCTGATGAAGAGCGTGGAGGAACCGCTGAAGCACTACCGGCTCAACCTGCGGACCATCGGCACGGCTGGCGAATCGCTCGGGCGGGAAACCTGGGAATGGGTGCGACGCACGCTCGGCATCACGATCAACGAGTTCTACGGCCAGACGGAATGCAACATCGTCATCGGCTCGATCGGCCGTCTCGGCGTGTCGCGCCCCGGGCCGATCGGCAAGGCCGTGCCCGGTCACACCGTTGCCATCATCGACGCTGAAGGGCGTACGCTTCCACCTGGCAGCGCCGGCCAGATCGCCGTCCGCCGTCCGGATCCCGTGATGTTCCTCGGCTACTGGAACAACGAGGCGGCGACGGAAAGGAAGTTCATCGGCGACTGGATGACGACCGGCGATCTCGGCCGGATGGACGAGGAGGGCTACATCACCTTCATCGGCCGGGACGACGACGTCATCACGTCGTCCGGGTATCGCATCGGTCCGAGCGAGGTGGAGGATTGCTTGGCCGGCCATCCGGCCGTGCAGCTTGCCGCCGTCGTCGGCAAGCCGGATCCGGTGCGCACCGAGATCGTCAAGGCCTATGTGATGCTGCGGCAGGGATTTTCGGCGAGCGAGGCGCTTGCCGCCGAGATCGGCGCCTGGGTCAAGATGCGGCTGTCGATGCACGAATATCCGCGGGAGGTCGCCTTCGTGGACAGCCTGCCGCTGACGACGTCCGGCAAGGTCATCCGCCGCTTCCTGCGCGAGCGTGCTGTGGCGGAAGCGCTGTCGGCGGACCCGGCCGGCGCCTGAGGTGTCTAAGGCACCTGAGGCCTGCCGCGCTCCTTACCGCTTGGCGAGTGCGCGGATCTTGTCCCGCAGCATGCGGGCCACGTTGCGGGTGTTGCGGTAGAGGTGCAGCTGTGCGGCGACCTGGCGGACGTCGCGGTCGCCGTTCTGCTGCAGGCCGATGACGAGCGTTCCCATCTCCTCGCGTTCCTCCCAGAAACGGCTCATCACCGGATGGTCCGGCACGGCGCAGCTGTCGGAGCGGACGATGTTGGCGTCGTCGAGATGCCATTCCGTCAGCTGCGCCAACAGCAGCTTGCCGGGCGAGAAGCGGGCGAAGGCCTCGTCATAGGCGGTCTTCCAGGTGTAGGCCTCGCCACCGGCAAGGAAGACGATCATCGAGGCGATCGCCTTGCCGTCGAAGTCGAGCGTGTGGATGCGCACGCTGTCGGTCTCGGCGAGGTTGGTGATGGCCTCCCGAGCGAAGGCGGCGCGGTAACGATCGTTGATCATCGCGGTACGGCCCCGTCCTTTCCAGCCGGCCGCCTCCAGCAGCAGGAACTGCTCCATCCTGAGGCGAATTTCCGAGGGTTGGCGGGCAACGTGGTAGGAGGGCTCACCCGTCTCCTCGAGCTTGCGCCACTGGCGCTGCAGTTCGCGGAAGTGCTGCGCCGAGATCGCCTGCTTCAGGTAGGTCGGCCCGTCCTGCAGGCTTTCGAGCATCGGCCGCTCATAGGTGTTTGCAATCGTCAGCGGAAGGTTGCGACCGATGGCGACGGCGCGTGCCAGCGCTGCGAAGGCGCCGTTGAGCCGCAGGTCGGGCAGCACGAGGATCGGCGGCAGGCCGTTTCCGGGCCGCGCCAGCGCTTCGAGGAGGTTGTCGATGGTTTCGGCCGCGTCTTCGGTATCGACGAGCGGGGTGCCCAGCGGCCCGAACGGGTTCGACCAGCCGCGGATGATCGCCGTGCCCATGGAGAAGCCGGGCCGTTCGACCGAGAACGGCATCAGGAAGCGAATGCGGCTGCGCCGCTCATCCTCGTCGCGGATCAGGGAAAGACGGACGGTGCGGTCCTCGAGCCGGGGCATGGCGGGCGCAAGGAAGCGGCCGGTGAAGAAAACGTTCGGCTCCAGCGCCCGGTTGGCGAGGTAGTCGAGTTCCTGCTGCAGCTCGTAGCCGGCCATCGCCGGATAGAGCGACAGCGACCGACCGGGCCGGCCGACGGCGATGCGATGCTCGGCCGGCGGCGTCTGCGCGGACAGATGGGACGCGCCCTGCGCTGCCCCAATATCCTCGCTGCCGGATCCGGAGATGAAGGTCATGTCAGTCTGCCTTGTCATGGCGTGTCACGGCGCTGGTCGGCGCGGCAAACGCAAAGATGGTGATGCCCAGCATGCGGCGGACGGCGGTAAAGAGCAGGGCGGCCTCCAGGGCCATGGCGCCGGCCGTGGCGATAGCGGCGCCGTCGATGCCAAACGGCGGGATGAGGGCGATGTTGAGGCCGATGTTGGCGGCGAGCGCGACCGCATAAAGCCACATGCACAGTTTCTGCTGGCCAGCCATGGTCAAGAGCACCTCACCGGGGCCGACGGCGGCCTTGGCAAGGATACCGACCAGCAGGATCACCATGACGCCGTAGCCGGCGGTGAAGGCCGGGCCGAACAGGGACAGCAGGAAATCGCCCACCAGCAGCACCGCGAGGCCAACGGCCAGCGACGGCCAGAAGCTCCAGCGAACGGTTTCGCCGGCGAAATGCGCCAGCCCGATGCGATCGCCCTGTCCATAGAGAGCGGAAAAACGCGGCGCGGCCGCCGCCTTGACGGAGAAGAGGACGAAGTGGACGAGCGCCATGGTCTTGGCGGCGGCGTAGTAGATCGCGACGCTCTCCGGATCGAGGACCAGGCCGACCACGATGACGTCCGAATTGGTCAGCAGGAAGCCGAACCCCTCGATCAGGAAGATCGGCAGAGCCACCCGGATCCAGGTGCCGAATTCGAGGCGGCGCGGCCCTTTCAGATAGGCGCGGCGAAGCCGGCGGCCGACATTGAAGAACTGTACGACCGACGTGAGGTAGGTGGCCGCCAGTGCTGCGGCCATGGCGGTGACCGCCGTATGCGGAGCGCCGAGGAGAAAGACCGCGACGAGGAAGAGGAGGATGAGCAGCGGACGAACGAGGTAGGTGGGGCTCAGCGCCACGACGGCCCAGCTGTGAGCGCGCGCCGTGCCTTCCAGGACGTCTCCCAAGGCAATCATCGGCAGGCAGAAGATGCCGAGATAGATGGGCACCACGTAGAAGCTCTCCAGGTGCGCAGAGAACAGCCACAGGCCCAGGAGGCCGATGAGCGCGAGCAGACTGGAGGACACGATCGAGAACGTGTGGGCCGTCGCGGTCAGGCCGCGGATCTCGGCATGGGCGCCGTGGGCGCTGTATTGCGGCAGGAAGCGCACGACGGTGGAATGGAAGCCAAGGCAGGAGAGATTGCCGAAGATGACGACCAGGACCCAGACGAAGACGAAGATGCCGTATTCGAACTCGCCCATCATGCGGGCCATGATGATCTGGGAGACGAACGCGATGGCAGCGCTGGCAACGCGGATGACGAAGGCGATCAGCGCCATGCGCCGGGCGAGGTTGCGCGGGTCGTCGCCGACAAGGATCTCGCCGAGACGGCGCGTCAACGGGGCCACCTTGCGGCGCAGACCGTTTGGCAGCAGTTTTTCTGCCGACTGAATCACCGCCATGAACACAGCTACCCGAACATTCACGCAATACACACGCGGCAGTCTTGACAGATCAGGGTTAACAAAGCGTGGGCGGGACCTGCCGGGACTGGTGGGTGCCAGGTCGAAAAATCTGGCCCGAGAAGACCCGGCCGGCTATGAAAACGAGGATGCCGCCCGAAGGCGGCATCGTTTTCCAATCGCGAAGATCGTCCGGCAGGGATCAGGCCTGCTCGAAAACACCGTGGCAGTGCTTGTACTTCTTGCCCGAACCGCAGGGGCAGGGCTCGTTGCGGGCGACCTTGCCCCAGGTGGCGGGGTCCTGCGGATCGCGGTTCTCCGGGTCGACGCCGGTTGCCATGAAGCCGCCTTCGCCGAAATCGTCCTCGCCGGTCGTGCCGTCGATGTGATGGCCTTCCATGACGGGCAGGGCGGGGGCCGGAGCTTCGGCCGCTTCGCGGACGAGTTCGACACGCATCAATTGCGCCGTCACGGTCTGGCGGAGATTTGCCAGGAGTGCCTGGAACAGTTCGAAGGCCTCGCCCTTGTATTCCTGCAGGGGGTCGCGCTGGGCATAGCCGCGGAAACCGATGACGGAGCGCAGGTGGTCGAGGTTGACGATATGCTCGCGCCAGAGATGGTCGATGGTCTGCAGCACGACCGATTTCTCGACATAGGCCATGATCTGCGGACCGAAGCGCTCGGCGCGCTCGGCAGCGGCCTGGTCGGCGGCAACCTTGACGCGTTCGAGGATATCGGCTTCGTCGATGCCCTCCTCGGCGGCCCACTGCTCGATCGGCAGATCGAGATTGAGCTGCTCGGCGACGCCGGTCTGAAGACCGGCAACGTTCCATTGCTCGGCATAGGCGTTTTCCGGGATGTGCAGCTTCACGAGGTTTTCGGTCACCTCGTGGCGCATGTCCTCGACGATCTCGGTGATGCTCTCGGCATCCATCAGTTCGAGCCGCTGCTCGAAGATGACCTTGCGCTGGTCGTTCAGCACGTCGTCGTACTTGAGCAGGTTCTTGCGGATGTCGAAGTTGCGCGCCTCGACCTTCTTCTGCGCCCGCTCCAGCGCCTTGTTGATCCAGGGATGGACAATCGCCTCGCCTTCCTTGAGGCCCAGCTTCTGCAGCATGCCGTCCATGCGGTCGGAGCCGAAGATGCGCATCAGGTCGTCCTGGAGCGACAGGTAGAACTTGGAACGGCCGGGGTCGCCCTGGCGGCCGGAACGGCCACGCAACTGGTTGTCGATGCGCCGGCTTTCGTGGCGTTCGGTCGCAAGCACGAAGAGGCCGCCGGCGGCGAGCGCCTGATCCTTCAGTTGCTTCACTTCCGCGGTGATCGCCTGCTTCCTGGCCTCGCGTTCGGGGCCCTCCTCCATGTCGGCGAGCTCGCGCTCCAGCCGCATGTCGAGGTTGCCGCCGAGCTGGATGTCGGTGCCGCGGCCGGCCATGTTGGTGGCGATGGTGACGGCGCCGGGCACGCCGGCCTGGCTGACGATGTAGGCTTCCTGCTCGTGGTAGCGGGCGTTGAGGACCTGGAAGTTCTTCAGCCCCGACATCTTCAGCCGTTCGGCCAGAAGCTCGGACTTCTCGATCGAGGTGGTGCCGACCAGGATCGGCTGGCCGCGCTTCTGCGCGTCCTTGATCTCCTCGATGATCGCCTTGTACTTCTCCTCGACGCTCCGATAGACCTCGTCGTCCTCGTCCCTGCGCTGGATCGGAAGGTTGGTCGGAACCTCGACCACTTCGAGGCCGTAGATGTTGCCGAATTCCTCGGCTTCCGTCGAAGCCGTGCCGGTCATGCCGCCGAGCTTCTGGTACATGCGGAAGTAGTTCTGGAAGGTGATCGAGGCGAGCGTCTGGTTCTCGGGCTGGATCTGCACCTTTTCCTTGGCTTCCAGTGCCTGGTGCTGGCCTTCCGAATAGCGGCGGCCGGGCATCATGCGGCCGGTGAATTCGTCGATGATGACGATCTCGTCGTTGCGGACGATGTAGTCCTTATCGCGGGCGAACAGCTTGTGGGCCTTCAGCGCGTTGTTGATGTGATGGACGATCGCGACGTTCTCGACGTCATAGAGCGACTCGCCTTTCAGCAATCCGGCCTCGCGCAGCAGGTTTTCCAGCTTTTCGGTGCCGACTTCGGAGAAATTCGCCGAACGCTGCTTCTCGTCGATCTCGTAGTCTTCCTCCGACAGCATCGGAATGAAGGCGTCGATGGTGATATAGAGGTCGGAGCGGTCGTCGAGCGGGCCGGAAATGATCAGCGGCGTGCGCGCCTCGTCGACCAGGATCGAGTCGACCTCGTCGACGATCGCGAAGAAGTGGCCGCGCTGGACCATCTGGCCGCGGTCATACTTCATGTTGTCGCGCAGATAGTCGAAACCGAGCTCGTTGTTGGTGGCGTAGGTGATGTCGGAGGCGTAGGCCGCGCGGCGCTGATCGTCGTCGAGACCATGGACGATGACGCCGGTCGACATGCCGAGGAAGCTGTAGACCTTGCCCATCGTGACGGCGTCGCGGCTGGCCAGGTAGTCGTTGACGGTGACCACGTGGACGCCCTTGCCGGCAAGGGCGTTCAGGTAGACCGGCAGCGTGGCTACCAGCGTCTTGCCTTCGCCGGTCTTCATCTCCGAGATCGACTTCTCGTGCAGGATCATGCCGCCGATCAGCTGGACGTCGAAGGGGCGAAGCCCGAGCGTGCGGACCGCTGCCTCGCGCGCAACGGCGAAGGCGGGCACGAGCAGGTCGTCCAGCGTCTTTCCTTCGGCGAGCTGCTTGCGGAACTCCACCGTCTTTGCGGCCAGCTGCTCGTCGGAAAGCGCCTTTGTCTCGGCTTCGAGGGCATTGATGGCGTCGACCTTGTCCTTGTAGGAGCGGACACGGCGCTCGTTTGACGAGCCGAACAGTTTGCGGGCGAGACCGCCGAGGCTGACCATCAGGATGGTCCTTTCTTCTCTGTCGCCGACGTCTCGGGGCGCCAACGATGATGCGTGCAAAGCCGTGAAACGCCCGGAAACGTTCTGGACGCGGGATTGCGTGACAGATAAGAGGGGGGTCGAATGATGTCAACGGCGCAATCGGTTACACAACGGCCACATTCCAGTGCTGTTCAACCGGGGGAGAGCCGGTTTCGCATCGAAGTTGGCCGACTGTGAAAGGTTTATGAGAATGTTCAAGTATAACAAGCTCGCCGCGGTGGCGCTTATCGCCATCACGGCTGCCCATGGCGCCTTCGCGCAGGACGCCTCCGATCCGGTCGTGGCCAAGGTCGGCAGTGCGGAAGTCCGTCAGTCCGAAATCGATCTGGCGATTGCAGGCCTCGATCCGCAGCTTGCAAACCTGCCGCCGGAGCAGAAGCAGGTTGCCGCCCTTTCGGCCATCATCGACGTCAAGCTGCTCGCCGCCGATGCCAGCAAAGAGGGGCTGGAGAACGATGCGACCTTCAAGCAGCGCGTGGCCTTCCTGACCGAGCGCGAGTTGCACAATGCCTACTTCAAGAAGCACGTGGTCGATGCGATCACGCCGGAAGAGGTGAAGGCGCGCTATGAAAAGGAAATCGCGGCCATTGAGCCGCAGGAGGAAGTCCGGGCCCGCCACATCCTGGTGAAGACCGAGCAGGAGGCGAAAGACGTGATCGCCGCGCTCGACGGCGGCAAGGACTTTGCCGAGCTCGCCAAGGAGAAGTCGACCGACGCCGCATCCGAAGGCG
Source organism: Mycoplana azooxidifex (assembly GCF_014196765.1). Classification (GTDB taxonomy): domain Bacteria; phylum Pseudomonadota; class Alphaproteobacteria; order Rhizobiales; family Rhizobiaceae; genus Mycoplana; species Mycoplana azooxidifex. The sequence goes on along the minus strand of NZ_JACIEE010000004.1, from coordinate 22,580 downwards.
GCGACCTTGGCTACTTCAGCAAGGGGCGCATGGTACCGGAATTCGAAACGGTAGCCTTCGCGCTGGAGAAGGGCGCCTACACCAAGGAGCCGGTAAAGAGCCAGTTCGGCTATCACGTGATCCTCGTGGAGGACAAGCGCACGCAGGCGCCGCCCCCGATCGAGCAGGTCGAGCCGCAGGTGCGCCAGCTGATCATGCGCGACAAGTACGTTGCCCTGCTGGACGCCGCGAAGGGCGCGGCCACGGTCGAGATCGAGGATCCGGCGCTGAAGACCGCCTATGACCAGATCAACAATCCCCAGCAGGTTTCGCCCGATCAGCCCGCTGCGCCCGACCAGCCTGTTGCACCTGAACAGCCGGCGCAACCGCAGCAGTAAGTCTTGACCAGGGCCCGCCCTCGTGGCGGGCCGTCTCCATTTGCAGGAAATGCCATGTCCGGTCCCGTCTCGCCGCTTGCCCCGAAGTCCTTTGTCGACATGCCGCCGGTGCGCGGCGTGCGGATGGCGACCGCTGCGGCCGGCATCAAGTACAAGGGCCGCACCGATGTGCTGATGATGGTCTTCGACGCGCCGGCGACGGTCGCAGGCGTGTTCACGCGGTCGAAATGCCCCTCGGCGCCGGTCGATTTCTGCCGGGACAACCTTGGCGGCGGCAAGGCCCGGGCCGTGGTCGTCAATTCGGGCAATGCGAATGCGTTCACCGGCAAGAAGGGCCGTGAATCGACAGCGATGACGGCAGTTGCCGCCGCCAAGGCCGCCGGATGCAGCGAGGGCGAGGTGTTCCTCGCCTCGACCGGCGTGATCGGCGAGCCGCTGGACGCCACCAAGTTCTCCGGCGTGCTCGACGGGCTCGCCACTTCCGCCAACGAGGACTTCTGGCTCGAGGCGGCCAAGGCGATCATGACCACGGACACCTATCCGAAGGTCGCGACACGGACGGCCCGCATCGGCGACGTCGAGGTGCGGATCAACGGCATGGCCAAGGGTGCGGGCATGATCGCGCCGGACATGGCGACGATGCTTTCCTTCGTCGTCACAGATGCCGACATTCCGGCCACGACCCTGCAGGCGCTTCTTTCCGAAGGCGTCGAGCCGACCTTCAATGCCGTGACCGTCGACAGCGACACCTCCACGTCCGACACGCTCCTGCTGTTTGCCACGGGAGCCGCCGCGGCGGATGGCCAGAAGCCGGTTTCCAGCCCGTCCGATCCTGCGCTTGCAGCCTTCAGGACGGCGCTTAACAACCTCCTGAAGGATCTGGCGCTGCAGGTCGTTCGCGACGGCGAGGGCGCGCGCAAGATGGTGGCGATCACCGTGGAAGGCGCCGAAAACGACGGCGCCGCCAAGAAGATCGCGCTGTCGGTTGCCAATTCGCCGCTCGTCAAGACGGCGGTCGCCGGCGAGGACGCCAACTGGGGCCGCGTGGTGATGGCTGTCGGCAAGTCCGGCGAAATGGCAGACCGCGACCGCCTGGCGATCTGGTTCGGCGATGTCCGCGTTGCAGTCGACGGTGAGCGCGATCCGGGCTACTCGGAAGAGGCCGCCTCCGCCGTGATGAAGGAAGAGGACATCGCCATTCGCGTCGAGATCGGGCTCGGATCCGGCAAGGCGACCGTATGGACGTGCGACCTCACCAAGGCGTATGTCGAGATCAATGGCGACTATCGCAGCTGATGGCCGGGACCATGTCTGTCGTGACCGATCCTGCCAGCCGCACTTTCAGGGAGCAAAACGCCATGGCTGACCTGGCAAGCGTCCGCCGGCTGGAAGCCGTCGGCTTCCGGGCGTGGCCGGCCGCGTCGACCCAGTATGACGGCAGCTGGCTGATCCGGCTGAATGCCGGCCATCCTTCCAAGCGGCTGAATTCCGTCAATCCGCTCGATCCCTCGGACGTGCGCGATCTCGCCGTCCGCATCGAGAAGGCGGCCAAGCGCTTTTCCGACTATGGTCGGCCGCTGCTGGTGCGGCAGACGCCGCTGACCCCGCCTCCGCTCGTCGAGATGATGGACCAGGCGGGCTGGCGGCATGCCGGGGAGACGGCGGTGATGCTGGTCGACCTGGCGGAGCCGGTGGCTCCGGAAAGCGCGGACGGCGTGGAGCATGTGCCGAGCCGCGATGTCGGCCGCTTCGTCGATGCGCGCATCCGCGTCTCCGGTGACGATCCCGCGCTGAAGCCGGGGCTGACGGAAGTCGTCAGCGCCATCAGCCCGGAGGCGGGGCTGTTCATCTTCGAGAAGCCGGAATTCGGGCCCACCGCCGTCACGCTCGCCGTGCACGACAACGACCTCGCTGGCATCCTGCAGCTTGCCGTGGCGCCGGAAATGCGCGGCCGCGGCATCGCTACCTCGATCCTGAACTCGGCCATGCGCTGGGCGCGCCTTCGCGGCGCCAAACGCGCCTGGGTGCAGGCCGAAATCGAAAACGAGGGGGCTGTGCACCTCTATCGCAAGGCGGGCTTCCGCGAGGTCTATCGCTACGTCTACCGCGGGCCGGTGGCGCCATGACCGGGCAGGCCCCCCGCCGGATCCTGCTCGTCGCCGCCTGTGCGCTGATCGATGCCGACGGGCGGGTGCTGCTGGCGCAGCGGCCGGAGGGCAAGACGCTCGCCGGGCTCTGGGAGTTTCCCGGCGGCAAGGTGGAGCCGGGCGAGACGCCTGAGGAAACGCTGATCCGCGAGCTGGACGAGGAGCTCGGCATCACTACCAAGGTGGCCTGCCTGGCGCCGTTGACCTTTGCCAGCCACACCTATGAGGACTTTCACCTGCTGATGCCGCTCTATGTCTGCCGCCGGTACGAGGGAACCGCGCACGGCCGCGAGGGGCAGGCGCTGAAATGGGTCAAGCCGAAGATGCTTCGGGACTATCCGATGCCACCGGCCGACGAGCCGCTGATCCCCTACCTGATGGATCTGCTCTAAAAAACTGCCCGTTTTCCCGTATCGGGCCATTCATTAATCGATCATTCATCTCCATCGTTCAGGATGAAGCCCTGCCGTCGTGCTCTGGCGCTTCCGTCGCGCGTGGACGCAACGGCACCGTGAGCGGGTGCCATGCGGAAAGACGCAGGCAGCGACAAAGACGCCCATCGAGAGATTGCGAAAATGCGGGACGACGAATTCTGGCAGGCAGTTCAGGACAAGGAACTGACGACGGTAACCGGCAATGGCCGGATCGGCGTCCTCAACCTTGCGCTTCTGTTCGGCACGGCCGCGATCGCGCTTGCGCTCGTGCTGGCGCCGGTCCTGTCGTCCAGGACGAACACGCGCATCATGGCCCAGACGCCAGGCGAATTCGACATGATGTCGACCGGCTCGGTGCCCAGGCGCGGCGAAGGCAAGCGCTACACTGTTCGCCGCAGCGTTCTCCAGGAGATGCCCGGCGCCGTCTGCATCGTCGGCGAGAACGGTACGAACGGCTGCTGAGCCAGTGTCCGAAGCGACTTTCGCCTCGGATCCGGCAAGAGATTGAAGCGAGGTTGTCATGCGTCTGCTCAGAAATTTCCTGCTGGACCGAAGCGGCGCCACCGCCGTCGAGTACTGCCTCATCGCCGTCATGATATCGGTCGCGGTCGTCAGCGGCCTCAGGGCGTTTACGGGCGAGCTGAACAACACCTTCACGATCGTCGGAGACAGCCTCGACCGCCCGTGAGCGGCACCACTCCTCGTTCAATCGATGTGCCGCGGCGGGCGACGTGCGTCAGCCTGTCGTCTTCGCCTTCAGCGCGTCCGCAAGCCGTACTTTCGCCGAACCGGGCTTCAAGGGCTTCTGCTGGCTCTCGTGCGGCGCCCAGCCCGACAGATAGATGATCGAGAAGGTGGCGCGGATCCGGCCGTCGGGGTCGGAGTAACGTTCGGCATAGAGTTCGGCCGCGCGCAGGAAGAAGGCGCGCGTCAGCGGCTTGCGGCTGCGGGCGGAGAGCGGATTGGACATCCCCATCGCGCGCAGATCCTTCATCAGCGGAAAGATCGAATCGTAGCGGACGGTGTATGTCTCCTTGTCGGTGACCGGCAGGGCGAAGCCGGCGCGCTGGAGCAGCGCGCCGATGTCGCGGATGTCGGCAAAGGGAATGACGCGCGGGCTGGCCCCACCCGTCATCTCGATCTCGGTCTGGAGAAGCACGTCGCGCAGTTCCTGCAGCGTGTCGCCGCCGGGGATGGCGGCCAGGAACAGCCCGTCCGGCCTGAGCGCGCGGCGGATCTGCACGAAGACGCCCGGCGTGTCGTTGGTCAGATGCAGCGACAGCGGCGACACGGCGAGATTGATCGAGGCCGGCGCGAGCGGCAACTGCTCCAGCGGCGCCTTGAGGAAGATGTCGCCGGGTGCTGCAAAGCGGGGATCGGTCTCGACCCGCGCCATCCTTCCGATCTTGCCCGTGCGGGCGAGCGCCCTGGAGACCAGGCCGGAATAGCCGTGGATCTCGGCTGCCTCGTCGAACCGGCGCTCGACGACGGCAAGCCGCTCCGACAGCTCTTCGGCGGCGACCTTCAGGAGGAAATCGACCGGCTCCGCCGACGAGCCGATTGCACGCAGTCTGTTCTTTTCAACCAGGGCTTGATCGAAGATCGCTTCCAAGGAACACTTCCCGTCGTTTGGTACGCTTTTCTGCAGGGGTGGACCCGCCGTGCAATGGCGTCATGGAGATGGGGATGTCAACCGCATGACGCAAACAGGTCTTGCCGGGTTTTATGACATCGTGCTGCGAGGCGGCCGCGGTGTGGCGGCGGCTGCGCTCGCATTCGTTTATCCGCCGTGCTGTCCAGGATGCCAGGTTCTGCTCGGGCGGCACGCTGGCATCTGCGCCCACTGCTGGTCGTCGCTGCGTTTCATAGAGCGACCCTATTGCGAGGTGCTCGGCGTTCCCTTCTCGCATGATCTCGGCAGCGGCATCCTGAGCGCGGATGCGATCGCCAACCCTCCGCCCTTTGCCCGGCTGCGCTCTGCGGTCGTGCACGATGGCCTCGCCCGAACGCTGGTGCACAATCTCAAGTACCGCGACCGCACGGACCTGGCGCCGATGATGGCGGGCTGGATGGTCAGGGCGGGAGACGGGTTGCTGGCCGATTGCGATGTGATCGTCCCCGTGCCGCTCCATCGCTACAGGCTGCTCGCCCGCAAGTTCAACCAGGCGTCGGAGCTGGCGCGGGCGATCGCCCGGCAGACCGGGAAGCCGCTCGTTCTCAGTGCACTCAAGCGCACGCGGCGGACGCGGCAGCAGATAGGGCTCGGCGCGAATGCGCGCCGCGACAACGTGAAGGGCGCCTTCTCCGTGACCGGGGAGGGGCGGGTTTCGCTCTTCGGCAAGCGGGTCCTACTCATCGACGACGTCTACACGACGGGAGCCACGGTCGCGGCCGCCACCCGGGCGCTCAAGCGCGGCGGTGCGGCGGAAGTCTGCGTCCTGACCTTTGCAAGGGCACTTGCGGATCATATATGAAAAGGTGAACAACAGCTCAGCGCCTATGGAGATTGCATAGCATGGCTTCTATCGACATCTACACCCGGCAGTTCTGCGGCTATTGCGCCGCGGCCAAGAAGCTCCTGGAAACCAAGGGCGTCGCCTTCAACGAATTCGATGCGACCTATGCGCCCGATCTCCGCCAGGAGATGATCAAGCGGGCCAGCGGCCGCAACACCTTCCCGCAGATCTTCATCGACGGGACGCATGTCGGTGGCTGCGACGACCTGCAAGCGCTGGAGCGCGCCGGGAAACTTGATCCGCTGCTGGCTGCCTGAGGAGCAAGACCGATGTCCGTGAGGATCGCCGCCGTCCAGATGTGCTCCGGAACAGACCCGCAAGCCAATGCCGAGGCCATGGCGCGACTGGTGCGGCAGGCTGCGGGCGACGGCGCCACCTACATCCAGACCCCGGAAATGACGGGTGCGGTGCAGCGGGACCGGAGCGGGCTGAGGGCCGTGCTCAAGGCCGAGCCGGGCGACCTCATCATCCGCACCGCCGAAAACCTTGCCACTGAGCTCGGCGTGTTCGTGCATGTCGGCTCGACGGCGATCGCGCGGGAAGACGGCAAGATCGCCAATCGCGGTTTCCTGTTTGCCCCGGGCGGCGGGCGGGTCTGCAGCTACGACAAGATCCACATGTTCGACGTCAACCTGGACAACGGCGAAAGCTGGCGCGAGAGCGCGGCCTATACGCCCGGCAGCGTCGCCAAGGTGGCGCAACTGCCGTTCGGCAGGCTCGGCTTTACGATCTGCTACGACGTTCGCTTCCCCGAGCTCTTCAAGGCCGAGGCGCAGGCCGGCGCCGAGATCATCTCCGTGCCGGCAGCCTTCACCCGTCAGACAGGCGAGGCGCACTGGGAAACGCTGCTGCGTGCGCGCGCCATCGAGAACGGCGTCTATATCGTCGCGGCCGCCCAGGCAGGCCTTCACCAGGACGGCCGCGAGACCTTCGGCCATTCGATCATCATCGACCCTTGGGGCCGTGTACTTGCAGTTGCCGGCGGGAGCGGGGAGGCGGTGATTGTCGCCGACATCGACGTGGCGGCGGTCAAGGCCGTGCGCGACCGGATCCCCAACCTGAAGAACGGTCGCCCGTTTTCCGTGGAGGAGGTCATCCTTCCCGCGAAGGGAGGCGTCGCCGCGTGATCCGCTACGACATCGTCTGTGACAACGCCCACGAATTCGAGGGCTGGTTCGGCTCGTCCGAAGACTTCGACCGACAGAGGGAGCGCTCGCTCGTCAGCTGTCCGGCCTGCGGCTCGCCGCGCGTGACGAAGCGCCTGATGGCGCCGTCCGTCTCGACCGCCCGCAATAAGGAGGAGCGGCGGCATGCGGTCATGACGGCGCACAACCAGGAGATGGTGGGCAAGCTGCGCGAACTCGTGGCGACGATCCGCGCCAATGCCGAGGACGTCGGCGAGCGTTTCCCCGAAGAGGCACGCAAGATCCACTATGGCGAAGCCGAGCAGCGGGGGCTGATCGGCAAGGCGACCGCGCAAGAGGCGCGCGAGTTGATCGAGGAGGGCGTGGAGATCGCGCCGCTGCCGGTCCTGCCGGACGAGACGAACTGACGACGGATGCGGGCTGGCCTGCCGCGCCGGCAGGTCGCCGAAGGATGCAGTGGCTTCGCCTGGGCAATCAGGCCTTCGGCCGCTGCGCCACCAGCATGTAGTTGACGTCCATGTCCTTCGACAGGTTCCACTGATTGGATAGTGGGCTGAAGAAGACGCCGGTGCGGTCGGTGACGGTCAGGCCGGATGCTGTGAGCGGCTTTTCGATCTCTTCCGGGCGGACCAGCTTTTCGTACTGGTGCGTTCCCTTCGGCAGCCAGCGCAGGACGTTCTCGGCCGCGAAGATGGCAAGGGCGGCCGCCTTCAGGGTGCGGTTGATGGTGGCGACGAACATCATGCCGCCGGGCCGAACCATCGACGCGCAGGTGGTGAGGAAGAAATCCACGTCGGCGACGTGTTCTACCACCTCCATGTTGAGCACGATGTCGAAACTCTCGCCGGCCTCGGCCAGCGCCTCGGCCGTCACGGCGCGATAGTCCACCTCGACGCCGGAGCCGGCAGCGTGGGTCTTGGCGATGCCGATGTTCTTTTCCGAGGCGTCGGCGCCGACGACGGCAGCGCCCATCCGGGCCATCGGTTCCGACAGGAGGCCGCCGCCGCAGCCGATGTCGAGCACGCGCAGGCCCTCCAGCGGGCGATGCGCCTTCGGGTCGCGGTCGAAATGCGCCGAGGCCAGGTCGCGGATATAGCTGAGGCGAACCGGGTTGAACTTGTGCAGCGGGCGGAACTTGCCGGTCGGATCCCACCATTCCGCGGCCATCGCCGAAAACCGGTCGACTTCGGCCTGGTCGATGGTCGTGCGTGCTGCCTCGGTCATGGGAAACTCCTTGTTGCCTGCGGTGTTGAAGTCGGACGAACCGGCGGGGAAGTCAAGGGGCGCGACCATGCCACCATGGGCGGACGGCGCTCGCGGCCCGCCCGTTTCGATCTGCCGTCCGCGTGGCAAGCCAGGCAAGGCGACGCCGTGCGGCTTTCCGCTATCCTATCGAGCTTGCGGCATGTCGGCGTGCCGGTGAACGAGTTGCCATTGGCCGTTGGTGCGGCGAAATATCTCGGTCACGCGCAGGCGCATCTGCACGGGATCGGGCACGCCCTTCAGGCGGACCGAGGCGTTCTGATAGCCGACCCAGTAGCCGACCTTGGTGTCGTGTCCCATCTGGATGATCTCGATGTCGCTTTCGCCACCCGGACAGAAGGCCGTGGCATCGTCGGTATAGCGCGCCAACACCCGCTCCGCACCCTCGACCACAGCCCCCTTCGGGTGGAAGAAGCTGGCGGGGAAATCGACCGCGGCGATCCGTTCGAGCGGGGCTGCATCGCCGTTGACATAGGCGCGCGCCACTTCCTTGCGTTTCTGAATGAAGGCGTGGAAATCGTCGGACATGAATAGGAACTCCGTTCGGGTCGCGTCCTGCCAGCGCGACGACGAGGCCGGATGCCGGTCGTCCCGTGCCGCTCGAGGGTCGCATTCTTGACCGATCCGGCCGTCGTTGCAACCGTGCAGGCGTCGGGATTCACGACGCAGCCGGCCCGCCCGTGCCGCGGTCGATCCGTCAACCGGAAGGTACGGGCTGAAATGCGGTCCGGACGACCTTGGCCATGCCGTCGACGGCCGGGCTGGAGCGCCTGGGATTGCGTTTCAGCACGACACGCGAGGAATCGACCGGCGGGAAACCGTCCTCGCGTGTCAGTTCGCGGCCGGAGGCGGGGATGTTGCCGCGCGCCAGCGGCGCGATCGCGAGGCCGGCCGAGACCGCCGTCTTCAGCCCGCCGCAGGTGTCGCAGCCGAACGCTTCGCGATAGGGGATGGCATGCTGCCGGAGCGAGGTGATCGCGAAGTCGCGGTACCAGCTGGAGTTCCGGTAGACGGCGATCGGCACCGGGCGCACCAGATGAATATCGTGGGCGCGCGAGGTGACCCAGACGGTCGGATCGATGCAGAGGACCTCGCCCGATAGCGAACCGCGCCAGTCGAAGACGACGACGATGTCGAGCTCGTCACTCTCCAGCGCCGACATCAGCTGGACGGAATGGCCGCACTGGACCGTCACCTCGGTTGCCGGATGGCACTCGGCGAAGGCGGCAAGCGCCCTCGGCAATACGGTCTGGGTGTACTCTTCGGGGATTCCGACCCTCACCGGCCCGTCCAGCGGACGGGCGCGCATGGCCGAGGTCGTCTCGTCGATCAGGCCGACGATGCGCTGGGCATAGGGGACGAGCCGCTCCCCGTCCGGCGACAGCGCCACACCGCGGGGGCCGCGCTCGAAGAGCGGCGCGCGGACGATTTCCTCGAGCCGCTTGACCTGCATGCTGATGGCGGACTGGGTCCGCCCCAGCGCATCGGCCGCACGCGTGACGTTGCCCGTCTCGGCGATCACGAGGAAGGTCCGCAGCAGTTCACTTTCGAGCGCCAGCGACATCGTCACGCCATCGATTTTTCTGATGCCTGGCATCATATCTATTTGTTTGTGAAATGTCGAGCGGCCACGGACGATCGCCCCGAGGAACGGAGGGCGAGATGTCCAGGATGTCGGCGTGGCGGGCATACAGAAAAGCGGTGCGGCTGTGGCTCGAGAAGCGCCGGCAGAGGGCGGCGGAACGGCGGGCGCTCGCGATATTGAGGGTGCGGGGTGACAAGCGGCTTCTCGACGAAGCCGACCTAGGGGCGGAAGCTTCTATCCGCTGCGGCAATTGCCGTGGAGATGGTCCGGCGGTGCATCCGGGCATCGGCGGCGACAGTCCCCGCTGGCTCGGATGAGCGCTGCCGGCGGGACCGCGTTCCATGAGGCCGGGCCTCGCCATTGCGCGCTGCCCCCTCATCCGCTAAGAGACCCCGCGAAATCCCGCGCGCGTCCGCGCGACCCATCAGTACCGGTAGACAGATATGGCACGCATCGTGATGAAATTCGGCGGGACCTCCGTCGCTGACCTGGACCGCATCCACAATGTCGCGCGCCACGTCAAACGCGAGGTCGATGCCGGCCACGAGGTCGCCGTCGTCGTTTCCGCCATGTCGGGCAAGACCAACGAGTTGGTCGGCTGGGTCCATGGCATGCCGAAGGCGACGGGCGCCAACTCTCCCTTCTACGATGCGCGCGAATATGACGCGATCGTCGCCTCGGGCGAACAGGTGACGTCCGGCCTGCTGGCCATCGCGTTGCAGTCGATGGGCATCAATGCCCGCTCCTGGCAGGGCTGGCAGATCCCGATCAAGACGGACAACGCCCATGGCGCGGCCCGCATCATGGATATCAACGGCGAGGAGATCATCCGCCGCATGGGCGAGGGCCAGGTCGCCGTCGTCGCCGGTTTCCAGGGGCTCGGTCCCGACAACCGCATCGCGACGCTCGGCCGTGGCGGCTCCGATACCTCGGCCGTCGCGATCGCGGCAGGCGTGAAGGCGGACCGCTGCGACATCTACACCGACGTCGACGGCGTCTACACGACCGACCCGCGCATCGAGCCGAAGGCGCGGCGGCTGAAGAAGATCGCCTTCGAGGAAATGCTGGAAATGGCTTCGCTGGGCGCCAAGGTGCTGCAGGTGCGCTCGGTCGAGCTCGCCATGGTGCACAAGGTGCGCACCTTCGTGCGTTCGTCCTTCGAGGATCCCGATGCGCCGGGCATGGGCGATCTTCTGAACCCGCCCGGCACGCTGATTTGTGATGAGGAAGAGATCGTGGAACAGGAAGTCGTAACCGGCATCGCCTATGCCAAGGATGAAGCGCAGATTTCTCTCAGGCGCGTCGCCGACCGCCCGGGCGTCTCGGCTGCGATCTTCGGCCCGCTCGCCGAGGCCCATATTAACGTCGACATGATCGTCCAGAACATCTCCGAGGATGGCTCGAAGACCGACATGACCTTCACGGTGCCGTCGGGGGATGTCGAAAAGGCGCTCAAGGTGCTCGAGGCTGCGAAAGCGCAGGTTGGCTTCGACGTGATCCAGCACGAGACTGGCCTGGTCAAGGTCTCCGTCATCGGCATCGGCATGCGCAGCCATGCGGGCGTCGCCGCCTCCGCCTTCCGCGCCCTCGCCGAAAAGGGTATCAACATCAAGGCGATCACCACCTCGGAAATCAAGATTTCCATCCTGATCGACGGACCGTATGCCGAACTCGCGGTGCGGACTTTGCATTCCGTCTACGGGCTCGATAAGAAGTAAACGACCGGATTCGTCGGGCGCCCCGCCCGACCGGATGTTCAGGGTGGTTCATTTTCGGGAGACGCCACGCGATGAGAGACCTCTCCGCGGGTCCGCGCGTACTTCTCAAGCGACTGCGCGAGTTGATGGCGGAGCCGCTTGAGCCACAGGAGCGCCTGGACCAGATCGTGCGCCAGATCGCACAGAACATGGTCGCGGAAGTGTGCTCCGTCTACGTGCTGCGTTCCGACGGGGTGCTAGAGCTCTACGCCACCGAGGGCCTCAATCCGGGCGCCGTCCATCTGGCCCAGCTGAAGATGGGGCAGGGCCTCGTCGGCACGATCGCCGCCTCCGCCCAGCCGCTCAACCTTTCCGACGCCCAGTCCCACCCGGCGTTCCGCTATCTCCCGGAAACGGGTGAGGAAATCTATCACTCCTTCCTCGGCGTGCCGATCCTCAGGACCGGCCGCGCGCTTGGCGTTCTCGTCGTGCAGAACAAGGCGAGCCGGACCTATCGCGAGGACGAGCTCGAGGCGCTCGAGACGACCGCCATGGTCATTGCCGAGATGGTGGCGACCGGCGAACTGAAGAAGCTGACGAAGCCCGGGCTGGACCTCGACCTTTCGCGGCCGGTTTCGATTGACGGCGCCGGTTTCGGCGAAGGCATCGGGCTCGGCTATGTCGTCCTGCACGAGCCGCGCATCGTCGTCACCAACCTGCTCAACGAGGATTCCGAGCACGAGCTGGGGCGACTGGCGGAGGCGCTGGGCAGCCTCAGGATATCGATCGACGACATGCTGTCGCGCCGCGACGTGCCGGTCGAGGGCGAGCACCGCGAAGTGCTCGAGACCTATCGCATGTTCGCCCACGACCGCGGCTGGGTGCGCAAGCTCGAAGAGGCGATCCGCAACGGCCTGACCGCGGAAGCGGCCGTGGAGCGGGTGCAGAGCGAAACGAAGGCGCGGATGATCCGGCTGACGGATCCCTACCTGCGCGAGCGCATGCACGACCTCGACGACCTCGCCAACCGCCTGCTTCGGCAATTGACGGGCTACGGGGCGAAGCTCTCGGCCAGCAGCTTTCCCGGGGACGCCATCGTCGTCGCCCGCGCCATGGGTGCGGCGGAACTCCTCGACTATCCGCGCGAGAACGTCCGCGGGCTGGTGCTGGAGGAGGGGGCGGTCACGAGCCATGTGGTGATCGTGGCGCGTGCCATGGGGATCCCCGTGGTCGGCCAGTCGGCCGGTGCCGTTGCGCTGGCCGAAAACGGCGATGCGATCATCATCGATGGCGACGAGGCGAAGGTGCACCTGCGCCCCGTCCAGGACCTGCAGCGCTCCTATGAGGAGAAGGTGCGGCTGAGGGCGCGGCGGCAGGCGCAGTATCGCGCGCTCGTCGCGGTCGATCCGGTCACCAAGGATGGCAAGAATATCAACCTGCAGATGAATGCGGGCCTGCTCGTCGACCTGCCGCACCTGGCGGAATCGGGTGCGCTCGGCATCGGGCTCTTCCGCACTGAGCTGCAGTTCATGATCGCCTCGACCATGCCCAAGGCGGAAGAGCAGGAGGCTTTCTACCGCAGCGTCCTGAAGCAGGCGGCGGGCCGGCCGGTCACGTTCCGAACGCTGGATATCGGCGGCGACAAGGTCGTTCCCTATTTCCGCGGCGCCGACGAGGAGAACCCCGCGCTCGGCTGGCGGGCGATCCGGCTCTCGCTGGACCGGCCCGGCCTGCTTCGGACCCAGCTGAGGGCGATGCTGAACGCGGCTGCCGGCGGCGAGCTGCGACTGATGTTGCCGATGGTGACTGAAGTCGCGGAACTGAAGGAGGCGCGCGGGCTTCTCCAGAAGGAAATCGAGCGGCAGTCGAAGGTCGGTGAACAGTTGCCGAAGAAGCTGCAGTTCGGGGCCATGCTGGAAGTGCCGGCGCTTCTGTGGCAGCTCGACGAGCTGATGGCGGAAGTGGATTTCGTTTCGGTGGGCTCCAACGACCTGTTCCAGTTCACGATGGCCGTGGATCGTGGCAATGCGCGCGTGTCGGACCGCTTCGACATCCTCGGCCGGCCGTTCCTGCGCGTGCTGCGCGACATCGTGCGGGCAGGGGAACGCAACTCGACGCCGGTGACCCTGTGCGGCGAAATGGCGAGCAAGCCGATCTCGGCGATGGCGCTGCTCGGCATCGGCTTCCGCTCGGTTTCGATGTCGGCGACCGCGCTCGGTCCGGTCAAGGCGATGCTGCTCAGCCTGGATGTGGACACGCTGTCGACCGCTCTCGAGGACGCGCTGAACGACATGCGGCCGACGCGGACCGTGCGGCAGATCCTGACGGATTTCGCTGCCGAGAACGGCATCCCGCTATAGTGGCCGGCCAATGCGATCGGCACGCTTGCGGGTGTGCGGGGATCGCCTGATCATCAACATCCGCGCGCGACACGGGGACCATGCGCCCTGCGACGCGCGCGAGGGAAATCTTGGAGTGCTACGGTGGCGAAGCTTCCGGTTGAAAAGATGCGCGAGCTGGAACGCCGCTTCGGCGAGATCGAGGCGCGCATGTCCGCAGGTCCGGATTCGGAGACCTATGTGAGGCTGGCCTCCGAATATTCGGAGCTGCAGCCCGTCGTGACGAAGATCCGCGAGTACCAGAAGGCGCAGGACGAGATCGCGGACCTGGAGGCGATGCTGTCCGACAGGGGGACGGACCGGGAGATGCGCGATCTTGCCGAGATGGAACTGCCGGATCTGAAGGAGCGGGTCGAAAAGCTGGAAGAGGACATGCAGATCCTGCTCCTGCCGAAGGATGCCGCCGACGAAAAGAGCGCGATCCTGGAAATCCGTGCCGGCACCGGCGGTTCGGAAGCCGCCCTTTTTGCCGGCGATCTCTTTCGCATGTACGAGCGCTACGCCGCCGCTAACGGCTGGAAGGTCGAGGTGCTCTCGGCGAGCGAGGGCGAGGCGGGTGGATACAAGGAAATCATCGCCACGATCACCGGCCGCGGCGTGTTTGCGAAGCTGAAGTTCGAAAGCGGCGTACACCGCGTGCAGCGCGTGCCGGAGACGGAAGCGGGCGGCCGCATTCACACGTCTGCCGCCACCGTTGCCGTCCTGCCGGAAGCCGAGGACATAGACATCGAGATCCGTCCGGAAGACATCCGCATCGACACGATGCGCTCGTCGGGTGCCGGCGGCCAGCACGTGAACACGACCGACTCGGCTGTGCGCATCACCCACCTGCCGACCGGGCTCGTCGTCACCAGCTCGGAGAAGTCGCAGCACCAGAACCGGGCTAAGGCGATGCAGGTGCTGCGTTCGCGGCTCTACGACATGGAGCGCCAACGCGCGGACAGCGAACGTTCGGCCGACCGCAAGAGCCAGGTCGGCTCCGGCGATCGCTCCGAGCGCATCCGCACCTACAACTTCCCGCAAGGGCGCGTCACCGATCACCGGATCAACCTGACGCTCTACAAGCTCGACCGGATGATGGTAGGCGAGATCGACGAGGTGGTGGACGCGCTCGTCGCCGACTACCAGGCCGGCCAGCTGGCACAGCTTTCCGAACAGCGGGGCTGACCCATGGGCTCCGTCACGCTGGCCGATGCGCTGACCCATGCCAGGCGCAGGCTGTCGGAGGGGGGTATCGAGGATGCAGCACGCGAGGCGCGGCTGCTGGTCGGCGGACTTCTCGGGCTGGCACCCGCTGCTCTCATCTCGCAGGAAGCGCGGGCGCTGACCGCAGAGGAGGAGGTGCTGATCGAGGGCGCGCTCGCGCGGCGGCTCGATCGGGAGCCGGTCTACCGCATTCTCGGGCAACGGCCGTTCTTCGGCCTGGTCCTCTCGCTGTCGCCGGACACGCTGGAACCGCGCCCGGATACGGAGATCCTGGTCGAGCGACTGATCCCCATTGCCCGGGAAGTCGTTGCCGCAAAGGGCAAGTGCCGTGTGCTCGATCTCGGCACGGGAACGGGGGCCATCTGCCTGGCGCTGATCGATGCGGTCGCGGGCGTGCACGGCACCGGCACTGACATTTCCGCCGGCGCCCTTGAAACCGCCCGCAGGAACGCCCAACTCAATGGTCTGTCGGACCGGTTCGAGACGCTTGAGAGCGACTGGTTTGCCGCCGTGAGCGGCAGGTTCGACATCATCGTCTCCAATCCGCCCTATATCCGCTCCACGGTCGTGGACGGTCTCGCCGAGGAGGTGAGACGCTTCGACCCGAGGCGGGCACTCGATGGCGGAGAAGACGGGCTGGACGCTTACTACAAGATCGCCGAAGACGCGCTTCCTCACCTTCAAGAGGGGGGCGCGGTTGCCTTCGAGATCGGTTTCGACCAGAAGGAAGCCGTGACCAACCTCATGGTCGGCAAGGGATTTCGCCTCATCGAGGCGGCCAGCGATCTCGGCGGGAACGACCGCGTGCTGGTTTTTGCCGTCGCTTGAGGTCCGGCAGTTGCTGCAAATGCACAACTTCCTGCGCCACTGCGAAGAAGTCGCAAAGAAAAGGCTTGGAATCAGCAGTGAAGCGGGATAGGTTGCCCCTACGCACCGGGCAAGGTCATGGGAAACAGACTCGATCTGCATATGACCGACGCGAAGCTTCCTCTCAAAGTAGAGTTGCTGGGGTTAAAGGCTGCTCTGTGCGGGTACCTGTCAATTTGACGTTTTGCGGCGACAGGACCACGGATAGAGCGTGGTGTGTTCTCCGACGAAATTCGCCCAGGTCGACGCTAGCGACCGGACGATGCAGAAACACGATCATCAAGACTAGAGAGTTCAGGTGAGTGAAATATGAGGCCAGGACAGCAAAACAAGCGCGGCCGCGGGCGTAACAACAACAACAATAATAATAACACTAACAACAACAACAACAACTTCCGCAAGGGCGGCAACCCGCTGACCCGTACCTATGACAGCTCCGGTCCGGACGTGAAGATCAGGGGCACGGCGCAGACGATTGCCGAGAAATATGCGGCCCTTGCGCGCGACGCCCAGAGTTCGGGCGACCGTGTCATCGCGGAGAACTATCTCCAGCATGCGGAGCACTACAATCGCATCATCCTGTCGGCCCAGCAGCAGATGCAGGACCGCCAGCAGCGCGACGACCGGCAGGACATGAACGATCGTGACAACGACCGTGACGCTTTCGATCGCGATCAGGACGACATGGACTATGCAGGCGATGACTTGCCGGCAGTAGCGGCCTCAGCACCTCCGGCGCCCGCGCCGGTCGCTGCTCCGGTTGCGGCAGCCGCGTCCGAACCGGTCATGGACGGAACTGGTCCGCAGCCGATCATCGAGGGCACACCGGCGGAAGTTTCGCTGGAAGAGGAGGCATCCGCCCGCCAGCCGTCCCGCCGCCGCAGTGCTCCGCGCCAGCGCCGTCCGCGCCGCGGTGAGGCACAGCCGGCTGACGGCACGCCGGCAGAAGGCGGCGACGGTCCGGTACTGGAATCCACGACGTCGGAGTGAGCAACGGCTCCTTTTCCCATCGGGAACCGGAGCGAGCAGGGTTACGTCCTGCCTAGGAATTGATGGAAAGCCGCCTGCAACCGCCGTTGCCGGCGGCTTTCGTTTTGCACGAGGCTTCTTGCCCCTCCGGCGCCGCACCTGTAGTGAAGCCGTTGAGGACGACCTCCCCGCATGGGCCACAACCCGGGACGACCCGGACATTGCCGTGAGCATCGAGCATGCGCTCCACACCCGACCGCATCAGGCACGCGATCAGCTTCGAAGTGATCGGTCTTGTGCTGATAACCCCGCTCGGGGCCTGGGCCTTCGGCTTGCCGATGGTCGAGATCGGCGTGGTCGGCATCGCGAGTGCCACGATCGCCACGGCTTGGAACTACGTCTACAACCTGTGCTTCGACCACGCGCTGCAGCGACTGAACGGCGGAACGCGAAAGACGATGCCTATCCGCGTGCTGCACGCCCTCCTGTTCGAGGCCGGGCTGGTGGCGGTGCTGATGCCGCTGATCGCCTGGTATCTGGACATCGGCCTGTTGCAGGCCTTGCTGATGGACGTGTCCTTCTCGCTCTTCTACGTGGTCTACGCTTTCGTCTTCAACTGGGCCTACGACCGCATTTTCCCTTTGCCGGCCTGGCTGGAGGCGTCGGACCCATGCAGGTCCGACCGATAGCCGCGCTGCCGCTGCCGCGGCACACCAAATAGTTCGCATCTGGGCAGGGTTGCCTCCCTTTAATTCCTTTCCCGCCTCACCATATTCCGATCGAAGCGATTGACGCGGTGCAATGCCGCGGCATGTCGTCAATGACAGGCTCGCCGTATGGGGGTCTGATCCTGAATCGTCGACCGGTGCCGAAACGGGCCGGACGAGTTATGGAGGTAGTCTTTATGAACATCGAAAAATATTCCGAGCGCGTGCGCGGCTTCCTGCAATCCGCACAGACCAAGGCGCTCGCCGACGGCAATCCGCAATTTACGCCCGAACACGTCCTGAAGGTCCTGCTCGACGACGAACAGGGCATGGCATCCTCGCTGATCGAGCGCGCCGGCGGCAACGCCAAAGAGGCGCGACAGGCGACCGAGGCAGCACTTGCGAAACTTCCGAAAGTGACCGGCGGCAATGGCTCGCTGTCGCTGACCCAGCCGCTCGCGCGTGTTTTCGCAACCGCCGAGGATGCGGCGAAGAAGGCCGGCGACAGCTTCGTCACGGTCGAGCGCCTGCTTTTGGCGCTGGCGATCGAGAAGGCGGCTGCGACCGCAGACATTCTCGCCAAGGCCGGGCTGACGCCGCAGGCGCTGAACCAGGTGATCAACGACCTGCGCAAGGGGCGGACGGCGGATTCGGCCAATGCCGAGCAGGGTTTCGACGCGCTGAAGAAGTACGCGCGCGACCTGACGGCCGAGGCCCGCGAGGGCAGGCTCGATCCGGTGATCGGCCGCGACGACGAAATCCGTCGCGCCATCCAGGTCCTGTCCCGCCGCACCAAGAACAATCCCGTGCTGATCGGCGAGCCCGGCGTCGGCAAGACCGCGATCGCCGAGGGATTGGCGCTGCGCATCGTCAACGGCGACGTGCCGGAGAGCCTTAAGGACAAGCGGCTGATGGCGCTCGACATGGGCGCGCTGATCGCCGGCGCGAAGTATCGCGGCGAGTTCGAGGAGCGGCTGAAGGCCGTGCTGAACGAGGTGCAGTCCGAGAACGGCGAGATCATCCTGTTCATCGACGAGATGCACACCCTCGTCGGCGCCGGCAAGGCGGACGGGGCGATGGATGCGTCCAACCTGTTGAAGCCCGCGCTGGCCCGCGGCGAACTGCATTGCATCGGCGCGACCACGCTCGACGAATACCGCAAGCATGTCGAGAAGGATCCGGCCCTTGCCCGTCGCTTCCAGCCCGTCTTCATCGAGGAGCCGACCGTCGAGGACACGATCTCGATCCTGCGCGGCCTGAAGGAAAAGTACGAGCAGCATCACAAGGTGCGGATCTCCGACTCCGCGCTGGTTGCGGCTACGACGCTGTCGAACCGCTACATCACGGACCGTTTCCTGCCCGACAAAGCGATCGACCTGATGGACGAGGCGGCCGCGCGCCTGCGCATGCAGGTGGATTCCAAGCCCGAGGAACTCGACGAACTCGACCGGCGCATCATCCAGTTGAAGATCGAGCGCGAGGCGCTGAAGAAGGAGACCGACCGTTCCTCGCAGGACCGGCTGGAAAAACTCGAGCTCGACCTCACCTCGCTGGAAGAGGAAGCCTCCGCGCTGACGGCGCGCTGGCAGGCGGAGAAGAGCAAGCTCGGCCACGCCGCCGACCTGAAGAAGCAGCTCGACGAGGCCCGCAACGAACTGGCGAGCGTCCAGCGCAAGGGTGAATTCCAGCGCGCCGGCGAATTGACCTACAGCGTCATCCCGCTGCTCGAGAAGGAGTTGGAGGAAGCCGAAAGCCAGGACAAGGGCAATGTCGATCCGATGGTGCAGGAGGTCGTGACCGCCGACAACATCGCGCAGATCGTCTCCCGCTGGACCGGGATCCCGGTGGACAGGATGCTGGAAGGCGAGCGCGACAAGCTGCTGCGCATGGAAGACGAACTCGCCAAGTCGGTCGTCGGCCAGGGAGACGCCGTCCAGGCGGTCTCGCGCGCGGTGCGTCGTGCCCGGGCGGGACTGCAGGATCCGAACCGGCCGATCGGCTCGTTCATCTTCCTCGGCCCCACCGGCGTTGGCAAGACCGAGCTGACCAAGGCGCTCGCCCGCTTCCTCTTCGACGACGAGACGGCGATCGTGCGCATGGACATGTCGGAATACATGGAGAAGCACTCCGTGGCCCGGCTGATCGGCGCGCCTCCCGGCTATGTCGGCTACGAGGAGGGCGGGTCCCTGACCGAGGCGATCCGTCGCCGGCCGTACCAGGTCGTCCTGTTCGACGAGATCGAGAAGGCGCATCCGGACGTGTTCAACGTGCTGCTGCAGGTGCTCGACGACGGGCGGCTGACGGACGGCCAAGGCCGTACGGTCGACTTCCGCAATACGCTGATCATCATGACGTCGAACCTCGGGGCGGAGTATCTGGTCCAGCTCGGCGAAGGCGACGACAGCGAGAAGGTGCGCGACGAGGTGATGGCGGTGGTGCGCGGGCATTTCCGCCCCGAGTTTCTCAACCGCGTCGACGAGATCATCCTGTTCCACCGGCTGCGGCGGCAGGAGATGGGTGCGATCGTCGAAATCCAGCTCGCACGCGTGCGCAAGCTGCTCGCCGAACGCAAGATCACGCTGGAGCTGGACGAGGAAGCCACGCACTGGCTGGCTGAGAAGGGCTATGATCCGGTCTATGGCGCCCGGCCGCTGAAGCGGGCGATCCAGAAGTACCTGCAGGATCCGCTCGCCGAGAAGATCCTCTCGGACGAGGTTCCGGATGGCTCGACCGTGCGTGTAACCTCTGGTTCGGACCGGCTGCTGTTCCACACGGTCGGCAGCAAGAGCCAGGCCGCCTAAAGCCCTCGTGGCGATATGGCGGGAACGTCAAAAAAGGCGCGCGGACCGCAAGGACCGCGCGCCTTTGCCGTTTCGGTGGTCGATTATTGCTTGGCGGCGACTTCCGAGGGGTCATCCTCGTGGCCGAGAAGGTCGTCGATGCGCTTGCGCTCCACCTGGAATTGGGCGAGCGCTTCGCCGTCGAGCGACTTGCCGCCGGGCAGGCGGATCTTCAGCGCGTCGACCTTGTTGCCGTTGACGATCAGTTCGTAATGCAGATGCGGACCGGTGGACAGGCCGGTGGTGCCGACAAAGCCGATCACCTGGCCCTGGCGCACCTTGACGCCGGGCTTGACGCCCTTGGCGATCGCGCTCTGGTGGTTGTAGGACGAAACGTAGCCGTTGGCGTGGCGGATCAGCGTCTGGTTGCCGTAGCCGCCGGAATCCCATCCCGCCTTCTCCACGACGCCGTTGCCTGCAGCGATGATCGGCGTGCCGCGCGGCGCCGACCAGTCGACGCCTGTGTGCATGCGCGAGAAGCCCAGGATTGGGTGGCGGCGCATGCCGAAGCCGGAGCGGAACCGTCCGTTCGGAACCGGATTGCGGAGCAGGAACTGGCGGATGCTCTTGCCGTCCTGGTCGTAGTAGTCGATCGAATCGTCTTGCGGATCCTGGAAGCGATAGACCCGCGTCTCGGTGTCGCCGAACCTGGCATCCAGGAACAGAAGCTCGGAGTCCTCGCTGGCGACGCCGGTGTCGTCGGCGACCGAGAAGAAGGCCTCGAGCGTATCGTTCGGGCGCAACTGCGCCTGGAAGTCGACATTGCTGGCCAGGATACGCACGACCTGCGCGGTCATGTCCTTGCTCATGCCGTATGACAAGGCGGCACGGTAGATCCCGTCGTAGACCCGGGGCATGTCGCGCCCGGACGCCATCACCTGCCGGTTCTCACCGTCGAAGGCAGTGGCGACGGCCGCGAGCGGCGGTGGTTCCATGCCGGGAATGAAGCGTCCCTTGTCGTCGAGCGCCACGGTCGTCACGTGGCGGCCGCCGGAATAGACTGAGGCGCGCACGATGTCGGCCTGCTTGCCCTGCTGCATGATGCAGATGCGCAGAACGTCGCCTTGCGCGAGCTCGTCGCCGTCCAGGACACCCTTCAGGTAGCTTGAAAGGTCTTCTGCCTGTGCCTTGGTGTAGCCGGCACCCGTCATCACCCCGACGATGTCCTGCGCGCGGCGAACCGGGATCACGTCGTCGGCATACTCGGGATCGTCGGCGGAGCGCGTGTCGAAATCCGAGACGCTCATGTTCTCCTCGACGACGCGGGCCGTCAGCCCCTGCAGCAGGTCGAGGTCGCCGCTGTCGGAGGCGAAGCGCTGGGGGTCGACATAGTAGAGCGAAGCGATCTGGGTGCTTCCGTCGGTGAGCGCCGAGCCGTTGGTGCGCACGTTCTCCTCGACCTCGTCGGCCGACATCTGGTCGGCGAAGGCGAGCGCCGAGCCGCCGGCCGGGAAATCGCCGCTCTTCAGGGCAACCTCGGATTCTACCTCGGAACCATAGATCGTGCCCGTGCGCGAGACCGGCTGGTCGTCCTTGTCGCCGTCGGAGAAGATCGCGAGCGGATCGAAGGGCGGATAATCGTCGCCGGCCGTGTGGCTGGCGGCAAGCGCCATGGTGACGTGGGCGAAGGGCTTGCGCCGGACGACTTCCTTCTCGCCGTCGTGGATCATGGTCGAGACGTCCATGATCTTCTTGTCCGCCGGCTTGGCGACGACGTTGGGTTCCAGGATGCGTTGCCCGCGCTTGACCGTGTTCTCGGGGTGAGGGGGGTGGTCCTGGGGCTCGAGCGCGGCATAGGCCTCGGCAGGAATTGCAAGCTGCTGGCGGCCGTCGAGGGCCGCAAACAGCGCCACGCCCATGAGGATGGAAGAGGTGATGCCGGTGAGGAAGGTGCCCGAAAGCCAGCGTAGCGAAATCTCGCGACGGTCGGGGGCGCGCCGGCCATCCGCCACGAGTGGCGGCTCGTTGCCGAGCGTGCGGATCATGTTCCTGTCGGTCGTCGTCATGCCGATCGCGCTTGTCCCGTATCGTTGCGTCGCCGTGCCAGCGGCTCGAAGATGTACGTGTTGTGCAGTCAAAGTCAAATCGAAGCGAGACTGCGCACACGCCGACATGACGCACGCGAGCGACGCGCGAAGCCGTTGTGACGACGCCATTGTGAGGAATTGAGGGCAGAATGCAGAATCCGGCCGTAAATGACGTGGATGAAGTTTTATCCGGCGCGGGAACGCTGAAAACCCGGAGCCTGACGCGTCACCGGCCAGGAATTTTCAAAAAACTGTCAAAATCCCTGTTGACTTGGTTTGATGTTGGTCTTAGAAACCGGCTCACCAACGAGGGCGGCGGCGCTGCTGGCGACCGACGAACTCGCTCTGAAGTTTCCGCAGGATGCTGATGGGTTTAAGATCTGGCCTGCTGGCCGGTGACG
>NZ_JACIEE010000003.1 GCF_014196765.1 Mycoplana azooxidifex | reverse complement strand
CCCGGCGCTCAAGACTAACGCGGGGTGGAGCAGCCCGGTAGCTCGTCAGGCTCATAACCTGAAGGCCGCAGGTTCAAATCCTGCCCCCGCAACCAATCATCCCGGAAATCCCCAAAAGCCCCCCAGTGGGGCTTTTGCCGCTTCTGGTTCCGGATAGCGAGCACAATGCTCCTCCGCGTAAGCGTCTCCAGATGGGCGCGACTGCCCTATCGCTGGAAAGCGGGCACGATGCGGGGTGGCGATTCTCCGACGACTATCAAGAGGCGTATCAGCTGGTTTAAACTTGGGCCGCTGATTTGCGGAATGCGGTCAACAGATCCTGTACGGGAGCCCGCAAAGGCTCGTTCCGCCTGTGAAACGCAATGATCGACACGTCCGGCATATCGGCGATCGGGCGTGACACAAGTCCGTGCATCGCGTAGTCGCGCGCCGTCATGGAATCGACGATCCCCACCCCGCCGCACGCCCGCACCATGCTGCACACATTTGCGCAGAACGGCACCACGCAGGCAGGATCGTAACTGAGACCTTGCGCCGCAAAGGCGGCTCGGATCGTACCGCCCATCGGCGACCAGTCCGTATTGTAGCAAACCAAAGGGTGCATGGAGACGTCCAGACAGGTGAGCGTTTGGAGCCGCGCCAGCGGATGGTCTGTTCCGACCACGGCCACCAACGGCGTCTGACCCACCTTGTAAGCCTGAAATTCGGCCTTTGGCGGCAAGGCCATCTGCAAGCCGATGTCCGCTTCTTCCCTGCGAAGGTCGTCTTCCGGAGAGTGAACCCTCAGGACGATACGTTTTTTCCAATTCTGGTATCCCGCACGAATAAGGATCGGGCCGATAAAGCTTTCGACGAGGGCGGGCGTTGCCGAGACTGCCACAGGCCGCGATGCCAGATTGCGCAATGTCGCCAGTTTGGAACGGACGAGCGCGTGCGTATTGAAGATCGTGATGGAGAGCGCAAAAAGCTCGTTGGCCTCATGCGTCGGTTCCAGCCGGTTTCCAGTGCGATGGAACAGGGAAAATCCGAGCCTGCTTTCCAGCCGCTTCAATTGCCCGCTGACGCTGGGCTGGGAGATCCCGAGAAGCCGCGCAGTTTCGGTGGTGGTACCCACGCGCATCAGAGTGCCGAAAAGTTCGAGTTCACGGAGATCCATTATCAACCTGCTGATAGAAGATAGCGCATTTATTATTATTCGGAGACAAGCCCGTTGTCTAACATCGATCCTGTCAAACGAAAGCGGCTGCGTCCCCCGCAAGAGCGCTTCAAGACATCCACGCAAGGTCAGGAGAACCTTCATGCTGCCCCGACTCAATCTGAAATGTCTGCTTCTTGCTTCGGCGTTTTCGCTCGCAGGAATGGTTGCGCATGCGGAAACACTACGCGTTGCGATCGGTTATGATCCCGTCAGCCTCGATCCGATCGCCAGCAGCGACAACGGTTCGATCTGGACGCAGCTTCTGATCTTCGACACGCTGATCCGCCCGGACAAGACCGGCGAGGGACTCGAACCGGGACTGGCCGAAAGCTGGACCGTTTCGGACGACGGACTGACGCTGAATTTCAAACTTCGCGACGCGAAGTTCTCCGACGGAACCCCGGTCACCGCCGAGGATGTCAAATTCTCGATCGAGCGCGCCGCCTCGGAAGGCTCGGGCTGGGGGCGCTTCTACCGGCCGATCACCAGCTTCGAGATCGTCAGCGAGCGTGAGATCACCATGAAGCTTGCCGAGCCCTTCACGCCTGCGTTCAACAACCTGGCGCTTTTCGCAGCGGCAATCCTGCCGAAGGCACAGGTGGAAGCCAAGGGCGCTGCATTTTTCGATGCCCCGATTGGTTCAGGCCCGTTCATGCTCAAATCCCGGGTCCGGGGCTCGCGCGTCAATCTGGCGAAAAATCCGCACTATTGGCAGCAGGGCAAGCCCTTCGTGGACGAAGCGGTGCTCGAGGTCGTCACGGAGCCGTCGGCCCGCGTGATCAAGCTGGAGGCCGGCGAAGTGGACGTGGCGCTGGATCCGCCGTTGAACCAGCTCAAGGAGCTGGATGCCAAGGATGGCATCACCGTCGGCCGGACCATTCCCTACCGCGCCGATTTCGTACAGCTGAACACCACCCGCAAGCCGTTCGACGATGAGCGCGTGCGCCTGGCGCTGAACTATGCAGTCGACAAGAACGCGCTCGTGCAGGGTGTTCTTTTCGGCGCGGGCAACCCCGCAGCGTCGGCCATGCCCGTCATGGCTCATGCCGACAAGAACCTTGCGCCCTATGCCTATGATCCGGCCAAGGCCAAGCAGTTGCTGGCCGAAGCCGGCTATGCGGATGGCTTCGAGGCGCAGCTCGTCGTCGATTCCGGTGCCGCCACCAGCCGCAACGCCGCCATCGCGCTGCAGGCCATGTTGCAGCAGGTCGGCGTCAAGCTGAAGGTTCAAATGCTGGAGGGCGGTACCCAATGGGAAACCACCAAGGCCGGAAACTACGATATGTCGGTCTCCTACACCACGTCCGACACGATCGATCCGGACCAGATCATCGGTTTCGTCGCGGTCAATCCGGAGCGGGCGAATGCCTATCATACGGAGTGGAAGAATGACCGCCTGAACGCGCTTTACGTCGAGGAACGGAAGACCGTGGACGGGGAAGCGCGCGGCGCCATGTTCAAGGAAATGATCCAGATCCTGCACGACGGTGCCCCCTATATCTTCCTGTATCATCCGGCGTCCGCCTGGGCGGTACAGGACAAGGTGAAGGGCTTCGAGATTCTACCGACCTCGAACTTCCGCCTCGAAGAGGTACAGCTCGAAAAGTAAGACGACCGCCTCCGCCCGGCCGGGGCGGAGGCCCCTTCAACCGCAGCGGCCAACCGCCGGTAAGAAATTCATGCTCTTCGCCATCTCCAAACGTCTGCTGATGCTTGTGCCCGTTCTGATCGGGATAACGATGATCAGCTTCCTGCTTCTCCAGATCATGCCGGGCGATCCCGCCTCGCGCGCCATGGGCACTCGGGCCAGCCCCGAGGAACTGCAGGCGATGCGGGAACTCTGGGGTCTCGGAAAGCCGCTCTGGGTCCAGTATCTCTATTTCTTGCGAGACTGTCTGACCGGCAGCTTCGGTGTGTCGATCTTTCACAAGCAGCCGATCATCGATCTCGTGGCGGAGCGCCTGCCCTTCACGCTGGCCATCGTCGGCTATTCGACGGTGATTGCGCTTCTGATTGCCTTGCCCTTTGCCATTCTGGCGGCGGCGAACCGCGGGCGCATGCTCGACAATGTGGTCCGCCAGATTTTCGTCGTCGTGGTCGCCATGCCGCCCTTCTGGCTGTGTTACGTGCTGATCCTGTGGCTGGCGCTTCGCATGGGCTGGTTTGCGACCGGCGGCGTGGGGGATGGTTTCCTGGCCAATATCGGCCGTTTGTTTCTACCCTCGCTCGTCGTCGGGCTTTCCACCGCAGCCTTGATCCAGCAAAGCCTGCGTGCGGCGCTGATCGACACGATGAAGGCCGATTATATCGATACCGCCCGTGCCAAGGGCCTGCGCGGCCATGAGGTTTTCCTGCGCCATATACTGCCCAACAGCCTGATCTCGACGATCTCGATCATCGGCGTGCGGGTGAGCTGGATCATCGGTGGGACCGTGGTGGTGGAAAAGATATTTTCCGTACCCGGTCTCGGCAGCCTGCTGATCGACGCGATCGTTTCGCGGGATCTGCCGGTGATCCGCGGGCTGACCGTGTTCTTCGCCATCATGGTGGTGATCGTCAACCTGATCACGGACATCTGCTACGCGCTGGCCGATCCGCGCGTTCGGCTGGAGTAGACGATGCCCATCCTTCGCAAACTGTTGCGCACACCCGCCGGTGCGATCGGCCTGCTCATGCTGGCGGTTACCCTTGCGGCAACGCTCATGACCCCGATCCTGTCGCCTTACGATCCGCTGGCGCTGGATTTTGCCGCCGCCATGCAGCCGCCGTCGACCGCGCACTGGTTCGGCACCGACAATTTCGGGCGTGATATCTTCACGCGCATTCTCGCAGGCGCCGTCTTCGATCTCAGACTGGCCCTGGTCTGCGTCTTCGGCCCGATGATCATGGGCGTCATGATCGGTCTGGTCGCCGGTTTCTACGGCGGCATTGTCGATGCGGCGCTCATGCGGCTTACCGATATCGTCTGGGCCTTCCCCTTCTATGTCCTGATCCTTGCGATCGTCGGTGTTCTCGGACCGAGCGAGGCCAATCTCTACATCGCCTTCTTCATCGTCAACTGGATCGGCTATGCCCGCATCGTGCGCGGCGAAACGCTGCTGGTCTCCCGGCTGGAATTCATCGAGGCGACGCGCGTCCTGCGCTTCGGCAAGCCCAGGGTGATGTTGCGCCATATCCTGCCCAACGTGGTCACTCCGGCAGTGGTCTATTCCATGTCCGACGTGGTGCTGACGGTGCAGGCTGTGGCGGCCATGTCCTTCTTCGGTCTCGGCGTGCAGCCGCCCGCGCCCGAATGGGGACTGCTGATCGTCGAGAGCATCGATTATATGCGGGAAGCGCCATGGATGGCCATTTTCCCTGGCCTCGCCATCGTGTGGATCGGCATCGCTTTCTCGCTTCTCGGCGAGGGTCTCGCCACAGCCCTGAAGCCGAAGGGGTAACGTCATGAGCCTTCTGTCCGTCCGCGATCTGGTCACCGAATTCCAAAGTCCCTCAGGCACCGCAAGGGCGGTGGACGGCGTCAGCTTCGACGTCAACCCCGGTGAGATTTTCGGCATCGTCGGCGAATCAGGCTGCGGTAAATCCGCGACCTGCCGATCCATCCTGCGCCTGTTCGGTGGAGCTTCGGCCCAGGTGGCCAGCGGCCAGATCATGCTGAAGGAAACCGGGGACCTGGCACGGATGCATGAGCGCGAACTTGCGCAAGTGCGCGGCCGCGACGTCGCCTTCATCTTCCAGGATCCGTTGTCGGCGCTCAACCCGACGATGCGGATCGGCAAGCAGATCGGCGAGGTGATCCGCCGCCATCGCAAGGCCTCCCGCGCCGAGGCCCGCGAAGCCGCCCTGCAACTCCTGCGCGATGTGCATGTCACCTCGCCCGAGCGCAGGCTCGATGCCTATCCGCACGAATTGTCCGGTGGATTGAGACAGCGCGTCGTCATCGCCATGGCGCTGGCGCTACGTCCGCGCCTCATCATTGCCGATGAACCTACCACCGCGCTCGATGTCACGGTGCAGGACCAGATCCTGCGCCTCCTGAAAGAACGGCGCGACAGCCTGGGCACCTCGATCATCCTGGTCACCCACGATCTCGGCGTGGTCTCGCAGATCTGTGACCGGATGGCGGTAATGTACGCGGGACGCGTGGTGGAAACGGGCGCGGTACGCGATGTGCTCGACGCGCCATCCCATCCCTACACGCAGGCCCTGCTGGCGGCCCTGCCGGGACAGGTCAGCCGCGACAGCCAATTGATTCCGATCAAGGGCGCGCCGCCGAGCCTGATCGACCCGCCGGCCGGCTGTCGCTTCGCGCCTCGCTGCGCCCTTGCCCAGCCGCAATGCGCCATCGGCGCGGCGCCCGGGTTGCATTCGCGCCCCGCCGCCGCCGAGGGACATTTCGATGCGTGCATTCTGAACGAGGTGTCCCATGCCGCTGCTTGATTTTCAGAAGGTCGAGCGCCGCTTTCCCGTAAAGCGCAGTTTTGGCGATCTGCTCGTCAACCGCAAGCCGGTCTATCTTCACGCGGTGCGTGGCGTGGATCTGGCGGTGCGTCAGGGTGAGATCCTCGGCATTGTCGGCGAGTCAGGCTGTGGCAAGAGCACGCTGGCACGCATCGGGATAGGCCTTCAGCCGAGCGATGGCGGACGGGTGCTGTTCGATGGCCACCCGCTTGAAGGGCCGGATCGCGAAGGCCGCTTGCAAATGGTGTTTCAGGACCCCTATTCCTCGCTGAACCCGCGCATGACCATCGGCGCCCAGCTGGAAGAGGTGGTTGCGCGTTACCGCCCGCAAATGCCGCGCGGCGATCGGCAGGCTGAAGTGCAGCGCATTCTGGCGGAAGTCAGTCTCGTCCCGGAAACCGCGCTGAAATTCCCCCATGCCCTTTCCGGAGGTCAGCGCCAGCGGGTATCGATCGGCCGCGCGCTTTGCGCAGATCCGCAGGTGCTGATCGCAGACGAGCCGGTTTCGGCGCTCGATGCCTCGGTGCAGGCCCAGATCATCAATCTGCTGAAAGGCCTCAACCGGGACAAGGGCCTGACGATCATCTTCATCTCGCATGACATGAATGTCGTGCGCTATCTCTGCGACCGCGTGGCGGTGATGTATCTTGGCGAAATCGTCGAGCTGCAGGAGTGCACCAGCCTTTTCGCCACGCCGCAGCACCCGTACACGCAGGCGCTGATCGACGCCGTGCCGGATGTACGCCGGCCACAGTCCCTGCGCGAGCCGATTACCGGCGAGATACCCGATCCTTTTGCCGTCCTGCCCGGTTGCCGCTTTGCTCCGCGCTGTCCGCTCGCCGAGACCGCCTGCCAGGCGCCGCAGCCCATGCAGGCTCTCGATACCGGCGGTCTTGCCCGCTGTTGGAAAGCCGCCCGCGTTCTTGCGTGACCCCGTTCCCCATAGAAAGAATTCCCGATGTTTTTCAAATCCGACGCCGATTGGTCCGGCCGCTGTGACAGCGTTACCGCCTGCCTCCTCGAGCAGTTTGGCGAACAGGGTCTGACTCCCGACAATTTCGGTTTCGTTGCCCTGCGGGAAAACGGCTTCGGCGAAACGCCCGATGGCTTTGCCTATCGCGGCGACTGGCGATGCTATCCCTGCAGTCTCGTCAAGGTGTTCCATCTCGTGCACGCGTTGAGCACCATCGATACGGGCCGCGTGGCCGATCATGAGGAATTGTCACGCGCCATGCGCGACATGATTCTCTGGTCGTCGAACACCGGAACCAATTATGTGATCGACGTGATTACCGGCACGACCGGCAACACGCTGCTCGACACCTCCGAATTCGAAAGCTGGCGCGAAAAACGCGAGAGGCTGAACCGGTTCTTCCACGATCACGGATGGCCGGAATTCGAAACCTGCAACATCACGCAAAAGCTGATGGACGATATTCGCTATGGTCGCGAGGCGCAGTATGCCGGCCGCTCCGGCGAATATCTGAACGCCCTCACCCCTCTTGCCGCGGCACGGCTGTTTCACGAGATCTTCGCCGGCGCGGTTCCGCTGTCCGACGCTTCGCGCGCGCGCGCGCAGAAAATCCTTCTTCGCGACCGCGAAAGCTCGGAGGCGAAACAGCCGCACTTCCAGGTCAACGACTTCCTCGGTGGCGGCGTGCCGGCCGAAGCTTGCATCTGGAGCAAGGCCGGACAGAACTCCTGGACGGGCGATCCACGCGCGTCCTATTACAAGCACGATTTGATCCGCATTGCTGCGCCGGGCAAGGCGGCCATCATCGTCTGCCTGATGACGCAGGGGAAAGGGATCTGCGAGGACTATCCAAAAGTCTTCCCTGAAATAGGAAAGGTTCTTTGCGACATTCTGCTGAACTGACGCCGTAGGATCTAGAGCAATTCCAGCAAAAGTGGGCAGCGGTTTTGCGTCCGGAATTGCGTTAAAACAAAGAGATAGAGCATTGAAGGTGATCCCGTTTTCACCGGAAATGCTCTAGTCCCGCAACCGACCGTGAATGCTTGGGATGAGCGCGATGCACAACAACCGGATAGTCTATCTGAATGGGGAATATCTCCCCGAAAGCGAAGCCAGGATTTCGATCTTCGATCGCGGATTTGTCTTCGCCGATGCTGTCTATGAGGTCACTTCGGTGATCGACGGCAAGCTTCTGGATTTCGACGGCCATGTCGCCCGGCTGGAGAGGTCCCTCGGAGAACTCGGCATTCGCAAGCCATTGACGCGCGAGGCGCTTCTGGACATTCACCGCGAGCTGGTGGCGAGAAACGAACTCACGCAGGGGCTGCTCTACCTGCAGGTTTCGCGCGGTAATTCGGGCGACCGCGATTTCCTCTTCCCAGCCGAGGATGTGGCGCCGACCGTCGTGCTGTTTACCCAGTCAGTGCCCAATCTGGTGGATGCGCCCAAGGCACGGACCGGCATCAAGGTTATCTCGGTCCCCGATCTGCGGTGGGGGCGCCGCGATATCAAGACGGTCCAACTGCTCTATCCTTCCATGGCGAAAATGATGGCGAAGAAGGCGGGGGCCGACGACAGCTGGTTCGTACAGGACGGTTTCGTGACCGAAGGCACTGCCAACAATGCCTATATCGTCATGGGTGGCAGGATCATCACCCGTGCCCTGTCGAACGATATTCTGCACGGCATTACCCGTGCCGCCCTCCTGGGTTATGCCCGAGAAGCGCAGATAGAGGTCGTGGAAATGAACTTCACCATCGAGCAAGCGCAACGCGCCGATGAAGCGTTTATCACCGGCGCCTCGACCTTCGTGATGCCGGTCGTCGAAATTGACGGTGTAAAGATCGGCAGCGGCGAACCCGGCCGCGTCGCCATCCGCCTGCGCGAGCTTTACATCCACGAGGCGCGCAAAGCCGCGATTTGACCTGGTCCGCGGAAGTTCCGGCAAAGCATGAGCGGTCCTGCCGAAACGACCTGAACTTGGCCTCGTGGACAAGGGGTATCCACCCACCGTAGGATGGTCCCGTCTCTCCGGTATTGCCAGAAGGAACCGCAAGGTACGCGAGCGGAATACTCGTCATAGAGATCGTCAGAGCTGCGGATCCTGCGGTCCTTTGCCGGACGCACCGACGTCGCTGGCGCAGCGAAAGCCCATGTGCCCGGTCGAGGTGTCTTCGTCGTTGAAGCTGCGCGCGGCATTGCGGTAGCGGTTGCAGTAGGAGGCGTGGCAGAGATAGGAGCCGCCCTTGATGACACGGGCTGTGCCCGCGTCCGGACCGCGGGGGTTGTTGCGCGTCTCCGACCGCTTGGCTGTGTGCCAGGTTGCACTCCATCGATCGGCCGTCCATTCCCAGACATTGCCCGACGTGTTCCACAGGCCATAGCCGTTCGGTCGGAAACTGCGCACGGGGGCGGTTGCGAGAAAGCCGTCTTCTGCCGTGTTTTGCCGCGGGAACTCGCCCTGCCAGACGTTGCAGCGGTGTTCGCCCCCGGGCTGGAGTTCGTCGCCCCAGGGAAACCGTTTTGCCTCCAGGCCGCCGCGGGCGGCCTTCTCCCACTCCGCTTCCGTCGGCAACCGCTTGCCTGCCCATGCCGCGTAGGCCGCGGCATCGCGCCAGGAAACGTGGACGACCGGATGGTCCTCCCGTCCGGCCAGTCGCGAACCCGGCCCGTCCGGCGCACGCCAGGTCGCCCCGCGCACCGCCAGCCACCAAGGAACGCCGGGAACGCCGGCGTCCATGACGGCGCGAGCGGCTTCGGGATGCAGGGCGGCATGGAAGACATAGGACCAGCCATAGCGTTCCGCATCGGTTTCATGGCCGGAGGCAGCGACGAAGCGTTCGAAGGCGGCATTGGTCACCGCAGTCCGTTCGATCAGGAATGCGTCGGTGTAGACCGACCGCGCCGGTCCCTCGCCATCGGCCGGAAATCCTTCCGCGCCGTCGTCGCCCATGCGAAACGCACCCGCAGGGATCAATGCCATGTCCTCATCGCCGGACCTGGGCGCTTCGCCGGTGCCGGCAGTGCCGGCTGCGCCGGCGGGGGCGAGCCCGGCTTGCGGCAAGCGCCGTTCCCGGCTCGGGACGCAGCACGACTTGCCGTCACGCGCCTCCATGACCGCGCCCGACCTGTCCGTTGCGATAGTCCTGCAGGAGGTCCAGCGCGCTCAGGCGATGCTGGCGCTGGTGGCGTTCGGCATGCGCAAGGATGCGGGGGCTGCCTCCTTCTATCTCGGAGATCCAGTTCAGAAGTCGAGCGCGAAGATCAGCCGTGATCTCGGAGAAGGCCGGCATCCCGATCAGGTTGGTCAGCTCGAAGGGGTCGCTGTCGAGATCGTACAGGGCAAACTCCTCGTATTCGGCAGCCTCGGACTGTGCTGCGTCGTAGGGGGCCGTGACGGCATATTTCCAGCGTTCCGTACGGATCGCCCGCCCGGTCTCCGTTTCGGATATCTGGACGAAGCTCTCCTGACGCCAGTCCGACTTCGGATCGCGCAGGAGCGGCAGGATCGACCGGCCCTGCATCGTCTCCGGCACCACAAGACCGGCCGCATCGATCAGCGTCGGCGCGACGTCGGTGGTGTTGACCAGCGCACGCACGCGCCCGCCGCTGTCGAAGCCGGGACCCGTAAACGCCATCGGAACCCGGATGGAGGCCTCATGGCAGGATCGCTTGTACTCGTCGTTTCGTGTCTTGAAGTGGCACCCATGGTCGGAGGTGAACAGGACGACGGTATCGTCCTCCAGGCCCAGGCTCTTGAGCGCGTCCAGCAATCTCCCGAAGGCTTCGTCGAGGCGCTTGACCATTCCGTAGTAGCCAGCGAGATGCCAGCTGGACGTGCCCTGCAGCGCCTGGAGGTCCGCAGGGACCCAGAGGCGCTTTTGCAGTTCCTCCCGATACCCCGTAGGGGCCGGGTAGTCGTCGGTATTGTTCTGGTGGTGCGGTTCCAGGAAGGAGAGGAACAGCAGGAACGGCTCTTCCTTGTGGACGTCGATGTAGCGGATGGCTGCATCCGTCATGGCGTCCACGCGATAGCCGGGCAATCTATGCTCGACCCCGTCATTGTCGGTCAGCCGCGTATCGTAGGCGTCCGAGACGAACTCGAGATGGTTCGCCGCCAGCCAGTCCTCGTAGCCGCCGCGCAGCCCTTCCGGAACCGGATCCTGCCCGGCCAGATGCCATTTTCCGATATAGCCGGTGCGATAGCCGTTCTCCAAAAAGACGCGCCCCAGCGTCGGCAACTGCGGATCGAGCGGTATCTCGTTGCGGAACACGCCGGTCGCCGTCGCGTAGCGTCCCGTCTGCAGGGCGGCGCGCGAAGGGCCACAGAGCGGCTGGCAGGCAAACGCGTTGGCCACATGGGTGCCCATCTGCGCGATCCGGTCGAAGTTCGGGGTCAATCCCATGGGATTGCCATGAACTCCGGTCGTGTCGAACCGCTGCTGATCTGTGAAAAAGACGATCACGTTTGGTCGTTTGGCCACCACCTGCTCCAATGCTTGTCAAAGGTGACGGACCGTAGCGGCGGGCCGACTCCCCGGGAAATGAAAATAAGGACTGCCGGTCATGACCAATTTTTATCGCGCAACCGCGAGCAGAGCTCTTCGAGGATCTCGATCGAACGCTGGATGATCGGGTAGCCCAGCGACGATTGCCTGATCCAGAGGCCGGAATCGAACGTCCACAAGGGCGCCGCCAGAGGCAGCTGGCGCAATCCGCGCTCACGGGCCAGCGGCCGGACCGGATCGGCCGCCGCGGTCAGCGCCGTGGAATTGGCGACGATGTCGAGGCAGGCTTCGATCGTATGCGCTGTCAGGCCGATCCTCGGCGGCTGCAGGCGCAGATCGTCATAGGCACGCGTGAGGCGGCCTGCGGTGTGGTCGTCGCGATGAAGGAGCACCCAGGGGGAAGGTGCGGTGTCGGCCAGCGTCAGGTTCTCCCTGTCGTAGAGAGGGCTGAGCAGCCCTGCAAAGACAACGACGTTCGCCGAAAGCAGCGGATGGGTAACGATCCCCTCCGGCGGTGCCCCCACCAGCGCCCCGAGGATCAGGTCGATCTCGCCACGCATCAGCTCGGGGCGCGTGGGCGTCAGAAGATCGGCGCGCAGCTCGATCATCGTGTGCGGAAATTCGCTGTGGAGCTGGCTGACCAGGCGGGCCGCCAGTCCGCTCTGATAGGCCACGCCCGCCACGATCCGCAGGATGGCTTTTTCCTGCCGTCGCTCCGCGGCCATTTCCTCCACGGCGAAGCGATATTGATTTTCGATTGCTTCCGCGCGCTGCAGGAAGCGCTTTCCCGTGTCGTTGAGGAACATGCCGCGGGCCGTTCGCATAAAAAGCTCGGCTCCGAGCTCGGATTCGAGCCGGCGGATCGTTTTCGTCACAGCGGGCTGGGTGAGACCAATTTCCTCTGAAGCGGCGGTCAGATTGCCTTTTCTTGCTACGGAAAGGAAGGCTCGAAGATTTCTATCCATGTCATTCCGCCAGGTTATCGCTCGTGCCCAGTGATTTCATTTTACATCATCATGCCGCCCGTTCTTTTGTCAACAAAGTCTATAAAGTATGTCGTCTGTTCGACATGCGATCGGAGGGATGAAGCGATGAAGACGATACCTGGCTCGGCCCGCCAGCGCTGGCGTTTGAAACTGGGCGCGGCGCTGCTTGCTGTGGGGTTTGCAGCGACACCCGTTCTGGCGCAGGAAGATGTTCCAGATGTCGGCGAGCAGGTGCCGATCACCGCTCTGATCAACGCCTCGCCCTGGTTCTCGGGCTTTGAGGCAGCCGTTGCGCTCTACGAGGAGCAAACCGGCAATGTGGTGGAGCTGGACGTGACGCCCTACTCCGGCATGCTGGAAAAGGCGCGCAACGCGGTGCGCGGCGCGGAGAGCACGCACCAGCTGCTGAACATCGACGGTGGCTGGACCGTCGAGTTCTACGAAGCCGGCACGCTGACGCCGCTGAACGAAATCGATCCGGAGTTCAAGCTTCCGCAAGAGGTCTTTGCCTGCGGTGAGACGCACTGGTGGAACGCCGCGAAGCGCTGGCGCACCCCGGACGGCGGAGCGCTGTACGGCGTCCCGCCGAACTGCAACACGCACATGCAGGTCTATCGCACCGACATCTTCGAACAGGCCAAGCTTACCCCTCCGGTCACGGTGGACGATGTTGCGGTGAGCTGCAAGGCGGTTCAGGCGGCCTCTGGGCTTTATGGCTATGTCACCCGGGGCGAGCGAGGCTCGATCCGCTTCGAATGGTCTCCCTATCTCCTGGCGCACGGCGCGGATATCGCGGCCGACATGGAGAACGGTGACTACACCGTGACCATCAACAGCCCGCAGGCGCTGACCGCCCTCACCAAGTTCCTTGACATCCTGAAGGGGTGCGGGCCGGACAACGTCGCCGCCCTCACGCAGAACGACGTCATCCAGCTCATGGCCGCCGGCAAGGCCGCCGAGATCCAGGTGGTCGTCGCCGCCATGTCGAGCCTGACCGATCCCGCCAAGTCCGTGGTTGCCGGCAAGCTCGGCGCCGTGCCGAACCCGATCGTCGACGGCAGGAAGCTTCCCTCGCCCATCGGCAACTGGTCCCTGGCGATCCCGCAGAACATCTCGAAGGAGCAGAAGGAAGCGGCACTGGCCTTCCTGAAATGGTTCGTGTCGAAGCCGGCCCAGGAGGCCTACGTCGAGGCAGGCGGCGTGCCGGTCCGGGCCGACGTGCTCGAGCCGCTTGCGGATCAGCCGGACTACTTCTGGGTCAAGGCCTATCTCTCCAATCTCGACGGAGCGGTGAGCCCGTTCGGCTATGCCGAGGCGGCAGAGGTGAACGAGGTGCTCGGCCTGCGTCTCAACCAGGCCTTGATCGGGGAGCTCTCCCCCACCGCAGCGCTCAATACCGCGGCTGCCGAGATCGAGGCGATCTTCCGCAAGACGGGCCGCAAGACCGGCCGCCTTCCCGACCTCGCGGAATGAGCCGAGCAGCATGTCCGTAAGCTCAGCCATACTTGACGATGCGGAACGCCCTGTCAGGGCGTTCCGTCGCAAGCAGCTCTTCCGCAGGGTCGCGCTCTTGCCTGCGGTGATCATGCTGGTCCTGCTGACGGTCGTGCCCATGCTCAACCTGTTTGCCATGGCCCTGGCCGAGATTTCGGTGTCGCGCGGGCAAACCGAATGGGTCTTCAGGCCGCTGGCCAATCTGAGCCTGCTTCTGGATGACACCCAGTTCCTGACGGCCACGCTGAACACGCTTCTGTTCACGGTTCTATCCGTCTCCGTGGAGCTCGTCTTGGGCATCGGCCTTGCGCTTCTTGCCGCCTCGGTTCGTCGCGGCAAGGGGTGGATCCGGACGGTGACCATCCTGCCCATCCTCGTCTCTCCGGTCGCCATCGGCGCCATGTGGAGACTGATCTACAGCTACGATTTCGGCCCGCTCAACCAGATCCTCGAGGCGTTCGGTCTGGCCAAGGTCGGTTGGCTCTCCGAAACCTCCATCGCGCTCCTGTCGGTCGTCGTGGTCGACGTCTGGCATTGGACGCCGCTGGTGTTCCTCATCCTCTTTGCGGGCGTCGAGGGACTGCCGCGCGAGGTGATCGAGGCCGCGAGGATCGACGGGGCCAATCGCCGCCAGCTTCTGCGCCATATCGTCCTGCCGCTGCTGGCGCCGGCCATCGCGGTGGCCTTCATCTTCCGGTCCATTGCCGCCTTCAAGGTGTTCGACCAGATCGTGCTCCTGACCGGCGGCGGGCCCGGCACCGCGACCGAAGTGCTGAGCCTGCGGCTCTACAAGGTCTTCTTCGAACAGAATATCATGGGCTACGGCGCGCTTCTTTCGGTCGTCACCATTGCGATGATCCTGGCCTTCCTCCTGACGGCGCGGTTCAGCCTGCGCTGGCTGGAGGCGCGAAATGCTTGAATTGAGAGGCCGCAGTCTCCTTCTCGGCCGGGCGCTTCTGGCGCTTTCGGTCGTCTTCACGCTGGCGCCGTTCCTCTACATCCTGGCGACGTCGTTCAAGACCGAAATAGCGATCGCCACGGGCGACGTCCTGTTCGATCCGACGTTGGGCAACTATCAGCAGGTGCTTTTCGGGCGGCGCTCGAATTTTGTCCGCAACCTGTTCAACAGCGTCACAGTGGCTGCGGTCAGCACCGCCATCACGCTCACAATCGGGCTGCTCGCCGCCTACACGCTGGAACGCCAGCAGCATTCGCGGCTGGTCTCGCGGGTGTTTCTGGGATGGACGCTGGTATTCCACGTCATGCCCACGCTGACGCTGATCGGACCATGGTACCTCATCTTTCGCTGGCTCGACCTCTACAATACGCTGACGGCGCTCGTCCTGGTCCATGTGGTGCTGAACCTCCCGCTCACCGTCTGGCTGCTCATGGGGTTCATCCGCGACATTCCCGTCGAACTGGAGGACGCTGCCCGCGTCGACGGCTGTACTCCGTTCCAGGTGTTCCGCAAGGTCGTGCTGCCGCTCGTGACGCCGGGGCTCATCGCCGCCGGGGTTCTCGCCTTCGTGTTCAGCTGGAACGAGTTCTCTGTCGCCCTGACGCTGGCTTCGCGGGCTGCGGCGACCGTCCCAATCGGGATTGCGCAATTTGCCCAGCAATTTGAAATCCAGAACGGCCCGATGGCCGCCGCCTCCATGATCGCGATCCTGCCGGCCCTGGTGCTGATGATCTTCGGCCAGCGTTTCGTTGTCCAGGGTCTTACCGGCGGCGCCTTGAAATAGAGGATAGAATGGCAAGAGTTGACCTTAAGGGAATCGTCAAGTCCTTCGGGAAGTCGCAGGTCCTTTCCCAGATCGCCCTCGACATCCGGGACGGAGAATTCCTCGTCCTCGTCGGGCCCTCGGGATGCGGGAAATCGACGCTTCTGCGGGTGATCGCGGGCCTCGAAGACGCCGACGCGGGCACCGTGCGCATCGACGGTCGCGACGTCGACGGCCTCGAACCCCGTGAGCGCGATGTGGCGATGGTGTTCCAGTCCTATGCGCTCTATCCGCACATGACCGTGCGCCAGAATATCGGCTTCAGCTTGACGCTCTCCGGCCGGCCGAAAGCCGAGATCGACGCAGCCGTCGAGGATGCGGCCCGTCTTCTCGGCCTCACAGCGCTTCTCGACCGCAAGCCGCGCCAGCTTTCCGGCGGGCAGAGGCAACGGGTCGCGATGGGTCGGGCGATCGTCCGCAAGCCCGCGCTCTTCCTGTTCGACGAGCCCCTTTCCAATCTCGATGCGAAGCTGCGTGTCCAGATGCGGACCGAGATCCGGGCGCTGCACGAGCGTCTC
The DNA here is from genome assembly GCF_014196765.1 of Mycoplana azooxidifex. Classification (GTDB taxonomy): domain Bacteria; phylum Pseudomonadota; class Alphaproteobacteria; order Rhizobiales; family Rhizobiaceae; genus Mycoplana; species Mycoplana azooxidifex. Next base: position 578,089 of record NZ_JACIEE010000003.1, on the reverse strand, counting down.
GGCGCCACCTCCATCTACGTGACGCATGACCAGGTGGAGGCCATGACGATGGCCGATCGCATCGTGGTGCTGGACCGTGGCCAGATCGTCCAGATCGGAACGCCGCTCGAGGTCTATGCAAATCCGGCAAGCCGCTTCGTGGCCGAGTTCATCGGCGCGCCGGGGATCAATATCCTGGATGGCGAGATTGGCGCGGACGGGACGGTGCGCGCCGGTCGTCTCGTCCTTGGCCGCAGTTCCGCGGCGCCCGGGCCGGTCGATATCGGTATCCGTCCGGAAGACCTTGTCCCCGGAGAGCCGAACGCGCCCGATGCCTTGCCGCTGACCTTCGACATCGTCGAACACCTCGGCGCGGAGACCTACGTCTTCGGCGACCGCGATGGCCGGCAAATCTGCTGGCGCAGGCCCGGCTCGCAAGGCCGGGCCGGCGAGACGGTCTGGCTGAGGCCGGAACCGGGCCGCGTTCACCTGTTTGTCAAGTCCACCGGCGGCATCCTGCCACAGATCACCGGAGCTTCCTGATCATGAAAGCCGTCTTCCTACTTTTCGACAGCCTCAATCGCCATCTTCTTGGCCCCTATGGCGGGACCGCCGTGCCGACGCCGAATTTCGACCGGCTGGCGGCCCGTTCGGTGGTCTTCGACAAGCATTATGTCGGATCGATGCCCTGCATGCCGGCGCGGCGCGACATGATGACCGGACGGCTGTCCTTCCTCCATCGCAGCTGGGGGCCGCTCGAACCCTTCGATAACGCCTTCCCGGAGCTCCTGCATGACGCCGGCGTTCACTCCCACCTGGTGACCGATCATTATCACTACTGGGAAGACGGCGGAGCCACCTATCACAATCGCTACACCACGTTCGAGTTCGTTCGCGGCCAGGAGGCCGACCCGTGGAAGGTCGACAAGTCGAAGGACCTGGTCGAGCTCAGCGAGAAGTACCACCCCAAGCAGCGGGGTGGCGGGATCAAACACGTCTTCGAGCCCTACATCGTCAACCGCGAATTCATCACGGAAGAGGAGGATTTCCCTTCCTACAAGACATTCGCGCACGGTCTCGATTTTCTTGCCAGGAACCACGCGGCGGACAACTGGCTGCTCCAGATCGAGACCTTCGATCCCCATGAACCCTTCCATGCGCCCGACAGCTTCAAGGAGGCATTCCGGACCGGCTGGAACGGGCCGATCCGGGACTGGCCGACCTATGGGCGGGGCAATGACGAACCGGGCGAGGCCGATGAGCTGCGCGCCAACTATCGGGCCACCCTCGCCCATTGCGACCATCTGCTCGGCAAGCTGCTCGACGCATTCGACGAATACGACCTCTGGAAGGACACGGCGCTCATCCTGACCACCGACCATGGCTTCCTGCTCGGAGAGCATGACCTGTGGGCGAAGAACCGGATGACGATGTACCAGGAGATCGCCAACATCCCGCTGTTCATTCACGACCCGCGCGCGCCGCGCTCCGGCCGGATCGGCGATGTGACCCAATCCATCGACATCGCCCCGACGTTATTGGCGTTGTTCGGTCTCCCCCCGGCCGAGGAGATGAAGGGGCGGGCGCTCGTGGGCGAGACGCACCATGACGCGGTGATCTTCGGCTATTTCGGTGGCGCCGTGAACATCACGGACGGCGTCTACACCTATCACCGCTACCCGGAGGATATCCGCACCCAGGAGATCTATCAGTACACGCTGATGCCGACCCATCTGAAGACGCGATTCACGCCGGAGGAATTGCGCGAGGCGCGGCTGCACCCGCCTTTCGACTGGACCAAGGACGTGCCGCTGCTTCAGATCCCGGTCCAGTCCCGTTCGCCCTTCTACATGAACTACGGCCCCGGCAGCCTGATCGAGAGCGACACGCGGCTCTACGACGTCGTTGCCGATCCCCGGCAGGTGCGCACGCTGGATGACCCCGAGACGGAAGCGCGTCTCGTCGCCCGCCTGATCGAGCTGATGGCAGAAAACGATGCGCCGCCCGAAGCCTATCGGCGGCTCGGCCTGATGCCGCCGGAAGGCGCGCAACCATCATCGGAATAGAGCAAGGCGGTGGTCGTCGCGGCCGGCGGCTATTAGTCTATAAATATAGTAGAAAATATTTTCCTCCAGGGACCGCTTCCACAATAGGGAAAATTCCCGATCTGCCTGACCGGTAAATCGGCATTCGTTGCCCAGGAATTGGGCATTTGCGATTTTTGAGGCGGAAACAATGGTGTTTCGAACCAATCGCGAAGGCAGCTATCATGTCGAAAATCGTCAAAAAACTCCTGGAAGGTGCGTCCTTGTCGCGTCGCGCGGCTGTTCTTGCGCTGGCCGTTGCGGCCGTCTCCGTCTCGACGCTTCCCGTCGCGGCCCCGGCCTTTGCGCAGGACAAGAAGGATCTGAAGGTCGGTATCATTTCGGGTGAGGATGAGGACGTCTGGCGCGTGGTCGTAGCAGAGGCGGCGAAGAAGGGGCTTACGATCGAGACGGTCGTCTTCAACGACTACACCCAGCCCAACGAAGCGCTCGCCCGGGGCGAGGTCGATGCCAATGCCTTCCAGCACCTTCCCTATCTGGAGAACCAGATCAAGACGCACGGCTACAAGATCGTGCCGGTGGGCTATACCGGCGTCTGGCCGATCGGGCTGTACTCGAAGAAGCACGCCAAGGGCGCAGAGCTCCCGGACGGCGCCGTCATCGGCGTGCCGAACGATCCGTCGAACGAGGGCCGTGCGCTGCGCGTCCTGCAGAACGAGGGGCTGATCAAGCTCAAGGACGGCACGGGCATCCTGGCAACGATCGCCGATATCTCCGAAAATCCGAAGAAGATCGAGATCAAGGAGCTCGATGCGGGCATCGTCGGCCGCTCGATTGATGATCTCGACGCCGCCGTCGTCAACACGGACTGGGCGCTGAAAAGCGGGCTCACGCCCGAAAACCGCATTGCGCAGGAACCGGTCGACGACAATCCGTATCGCAACTTCATCGCCGTTCGCGAGGAATCCAAGGACGAGCCGTGGGTGAAGCCGCTGGTCGAATCCTATCAGAACGACGCGGTGAAGGCAGAATTCGATCGTGTCTACAAGGGCACCGGCATCAGCGCCTACTGACGCAAGCGCGGGGGGCGGCACAGACATCCCACGATGGGCATCGGTCCATCGTGGGATGTTTCGTTTTTGGAGGCCAGCGCACAGCTCGGTTGGAGGGGTGATCTTTTCCCAAAGCAGATCGAAAATAGCGTCCTTTTTCTTTAATCGAGTTTTTTTATAGAGAATTATCGGGGCAGAATTGGAGTGAGAAATGTCTATCCCCAGGCTCGTCGGCATAGCAGGAAGTTACAACAGGCCATCCAAGACCCTGGCGCTTGCCGAGCACATCACCGCGTTGATCGGCACCCGCTACGCCACGGAGACCGCGCTCTACGATCTCAACGATGTCGGCCCCTCCCTCGGTGGCGCGCTGTGGCGCAAGGACCTCGACCGGCAGGCCGCGGCCGTCGTCGACGATATCGTTGCCGCGGACGTGCTTCTTGTCGGATCGCCGACCTACAAGGGATCCTATCCGGGCCTGTTCAAGCACCTGTTCGACCTGATCGATCCTCTGGAACTGCGGGGAAAGCCCGTGATCCTCACGGCCACCGGCGGGGGAGACCGGCATGCTCTGATCGTCGAGCACCAGTTGCGCCCTCTCTTCGGCTTCTTCGGCGCCCGGTCGCTTCCGACCGCGATCTATGCCTCGGACGTCGACTTCAGGGACTACAAGGTGGCTTCGCCCCGCTCGGCCGCGCGCTTCGACGATCTCCTGTCCGACCTTTCCGGCGTCCTCCCGGCGCTCGGGGCAGGGATCCATCATGCCGCATGACCTGGCCGGCGCCTGAATTCAAGGAAAGGGGTGAGCCATGGATATCCGAAAGATCGATGACGATTATTCGGTCTCCCCGCAGATCGACGCCGAAGAGGTCGACATCGTCAGCCTGCTGGGCTTCAAATCGATCGTCTGCCACCGGCCGGATCATGAGCAGCCCGATCAGCCCGAGTTTTCGGCGATCGCTGCCCGCGCGGCACAGCTGGGCATCGAGGTCCGGCATATTCCCGTCGTGCCCACGGGGCTTACGGATGAAGCTGTCGGCAGCATGGTTCGTGCGCTGAACGACCTCCCCCGGCCGATCCTCGGATACTGCCGCTCGGGCGCGCGCTCGACCAGGATCTACGAGCAGGCGCTGCAGCCTCAATGACCTGCGCCTGTCAGTCACGCGTCATGGAGGTGTCGGGATGAACGCGGCACGGCAACTTCATCTGGGGGCCTTCATGCGGCCCGTCAGCCTGCACACCGGTGCCTGGCGCTATCCGGGAGCCTACCCGGATGCGAACTTCAGTTTCGCGCGCCTGAAGTCCTTCGCGCTCAAGCTCGAAGCGGCGAAGTTCGACGCCTTTTTCATGGCGGATCATCTTGCGGTGCTGAACATGCCGATCGAAGCCCTGCGCCGCAGCCATACGGTCACGTCCTTCGAGCCGTTCACGCTTCTTTCGGCGCTGGCGGCGGTGACGGAGCGCATCGGTCTCGTGGCGACCGCCTCGACGACCTTCGACCAGCCCTACCATGTCGCCCGCCGTTTCGCCTCGCTCGACCACATCAGCGCGGGCCGTGCGGGATGGAACATCGTCACCACGTCGAACCCCGACGCGGCGCGCAATTTCGGCCTCGACGAACATGTCGAACACGGCGAGCGCTATGCGCGGGCGCGCGAGTTCTTCGATGTCGTCACAGGGCTATGGGACAGCTTTGCCGACGACGCCTTCATCCGCGACGCTGAAAGCGGCATATTCTTCGACCCCGAACGCCTGCATGTTCTCGACCACACGGGACCCGAACTGAAGGTGCGCGGGCCGCTCAACATTGCCCGTCCGCCGCAGGGGTGGCCCGTCATCGTGCAGGCCGGCCAATCGGAGCCCGGGCGGCAACTTGCCGCCGAAACGGCGGAGGTGGTCTTCTGTTCGCCCCGGGATCTTTCGGCGGGCAAGGCGCTCTATGCCGATATCAAGGGACGCCTCGCCGCCGTCGGTCGGGCGCCGGACAGCCTGAAGATCCTGCCCGCCGCCTTCGTCGTCATCGGCGACACGGTGGAGGAGGCACGCGCCCGGCGGCTCCGGCTCGACAGCCTCGTGCACTACGACAGCGCCATTGCCTCGCTCTCCATCGCCCTCGGCCATGATGCTTCCGGCTTCGATCCGGACGCCCCCCTGCCGCCCATCCCGGAGACGAACGATAGCAAGACCGGCCGCGCGCAGGTGCTGAAACTCGCCGAGGAAGAGCGGCTGACCGTTCGCCAGCTGGCGCAGCGTTATGGGGGCTATGCCGGCCTTGCCTTTGTCGGAACGGTCGACACCGTTGCCGACGAGATGGCCGCCTGGCTGGAGGAAAAGGGCTCGGACGGGTTCAACGTCGTCTTTCCCTATTTGCCGCAAGGCCTTGACGACGTCGCGGAGCGGCTTGTCCCAGAGCTCCAGCGGCGAGGCCTGTTCCGGACGGACTATGCGGGCCAGACGCTGCGTGACCATCTGGGGCTTTCAAGGCCGAAAAACCGGTTCTTCGAATGAGCCGAAAATGGCCATCGAGAGTATGTTCCGGCCCCTTTCTCGTCATCGCCCAAATCAGGGCTTGATTTCCGGGGTTAAATTCTATTGATTTTATAGACAATGGCATGTCGCAGCGCGTTCTCACCTGCGCGCTTCTGGAAACCACCTGATGCCCTGCAGGAAAGGAGCCACCGATGACGCTTGTGTCCGCCCGCTTTCCCCACCAACCGAACGAAGCCGATGGGCTGTCGAAGATCGCGATCGTCGGCCGCGGGTTCACTGGCCTGATGACGGCGATCGCACTTCTCAAGACGGTCGACCGGCCCTTCCATCTCGTCCTCTACGATCCGCATCCCAAGATCGACAACTGGGAGGAAATCGGCCGCCCTGCCTCCACGCTGCTGAACAGCCGCGTGCGGGACCTCTCGGTCAATCCGGCAGCGCGCGAGGATTTCCGGCGATGGCTCGAGGCGCGGCGCAATGGCGGCGAGGTGGCGGCCGGCAATGTCGATCATGCCTTCGTTCCCGGCGAGGTCTTCAGCGCCTATGTCTATCAGCGCTTCTCCGAAGCACTTCGGGAACGGACTGACGTCGTGGTTCAGCTGCGTGCCGACAGCGTGACCGCGATCGACCGGCATTCGCGGGACGGTCTCTCGGTTTCGTCCGGTGAGGGCGGGCAGGCGCGCTTCGATGCGGTGTTCCTGGCGACGGGCTACGGCCTGCGCGACGGGGCCGATGCGAATTCCGACGAAAGCGCGCCTGGGGAGGCGGTGGTCATCGGCGGCGGGGTGCATGCCGTCGACCGGGCGCTGCGGCTGCTTTCCGCCGGCGAGGCATCCCATGTCACATTGATTTCGGCATCTGGCTTCCTGCCGCAGCCGCATACAGCCTCGGCCGTGGGAGCCGTCTCGTCTGGCCGGCCGTTCCCCAACACCCTTCTGGGTGCCTTCCGCCATTTGCGCGAGGCTGCGAACAGGGCTGCGCTGGAGGGCTCCGGCTGGCAGGGGATCATGAACGATTTTCGCCTGCGCGCACGCGACCTCTGGCAGTCGCTGACACCGGAGGAGCGCCGCCGCTTCAAGCGCCATGTGAAGCCGATCTACGACAGTCACCGCAACCGCCTGCCGCCCGGCCACTACGAACGCCTGCGCCAGGCGATCACCAGCGGCGCCATCACCGTGCGCAAGGGCAAGGTCGAGCGCTTGGCGACGAACGGCGTGCTGCTGTCCACGGCTGCGGGTCTGCAGGTCCTTGCCGCAGGCCGGACGATCGACTGTCGCATCCGTCCGACCGACCTCGGCTCGCCGCTCTACCGTTCGCTGTTCCTGGCGGGCCTGGTGCGGCGCGACGAACTCGATCTCGGCGTCTTCGTCGATCGCAGCGGCCGGGCGATCGTGGAGGGGGAAAGGTTCGACGGGCTTTTCGCGATGGGGCCGCTCGGCCTCGGCAGCTTGCCGGATATCGACCTCGTCCCGGAAATCGTGGTGCAGGCCTATGCGGCCGCCGAGGCGCTGGGCGTCTGGCTGCCCGACCGCAAGACAGTGCGTGCTTCGAAGGCCAGCGCGCACGGCACCGCATAGCGGGCTGCGAAATTTAGGAGAAAAAACTACGTCCCCTGCGAAGGTTGGAATAGGCGCCCTCGAAGCGAGGCAAATTCTATAGATTATATGGCCTAATAGAAGATTTTCTCGCAGGGGAACGCCATGAAGATTTCACGCCGCCTTTTCTCGACAGCTCTTGCCGCATCGGTTGCGCTGCCGCTCCTGAGTATCGGCCCGGCCGCGGCCTCCGACAAAGTGGTCCGCATCGGCTACCAGAAATACGGAACGCTCGTGCTGCTCAAGGGCAAGGGCCTCCTGGAAGAGAAGCTGGAGAAGATCGGCTACACCGTGACGTGGACCGAATTCCCCGCAGGCCCCCAGCTGCTCGAAGCGCTCAACGTCGGCGCCGTCGATTTCGGCACCACGGGCGAAACGCCGCCGATCTTCGCGCAGGCTGCCGGTGCGCCGCTGGTCTATATCGCGCACGAACCGCCGGCAGCGCGCGGCGAGGCCATTCTCGTGCCCAAGAACAGCCCCATCCAGAAGGTGGCGGACCTGAAGGGCAAGACGGTCGCGCTCAACAAGGGCTCGAACGTGCACTTCCTGCTGGTGAAGGCGCTGGAAGAAGCCGGCCTCCAGTACGGCGATATCAAGACGTCCTTCCTGCCGCCAGCCGACGCCCGCGCCGCCTTCGAGCAGGGTGCGGTCGACGCCTGGGTCATCTGGGATCCCTTCCAGGCCGCTGCCGAAGTGGCGATCGAGGCCCGCGAATTGCGAAACGGCGAGGGCATCGTACCGAACCACCAGTTCTATCTGGGCGCAAAGACCTTCGTGGACGGCAATCCCGAAGCGGTGGACGTCGTGATCGAGGCCGTTGCCGAGATCGATGAATGGGCGAAGGCCAATACCGCCGCCGCAGCCGCCGAACTGGCGCCTTCCGTCGGCATTCCGGAAGACGTGCTCACCATCGCGCTCGAGCGCCAGTCTTATGGCGTCAAGGCGCTCGACGAGGGCGTCGTCAAGCAGCAGCAGGCGATCGCCGACACATTCTTCGACCTCGGCCTGATCCCGAACAGGATCTCGATTGCCGACGTCGTGCGCAAGGGTGGCGCCTGATGGCGGAGACGTCGGTAGCCGGCTACGCCGCCGGCGGGACGCGCAGGCCCAACCTGAAGGGGCTCTGGACCGCGCTTGCGCCCTGGGCCTTTCCCATCGCGCTCCTTGTGGTCTGGGAGATAGCGGCGCGTAGCGGTCTCGTCACCGCCCGACTGATGCCGGCGCCGACGACGATCGCCGCCACCTTCTGGCGATCGTTGCTCGACGGCACGCTATTGGTCCATACGCTCGCCTCCACCGAGCGCGCCCTGATCGGTCTCGCGATCGGCGGTGGGCTCGGCTTCGTCGCCGGCGTCGTCAACGGGCTCTGGAAGCCGGCCGAGACGCTCCTCGACAGCACGCTCCAGATGGTGCGCAATATCCCGCACCTTGCGCTGATCCCGCTCGTGATCCTCTGGTTCGGCATCGGCGAGACGGCCAAGATCTTCCTGGTATCGATCGGCGTGTTCTTCCCGATCTACATCAACACCTTCTACGGCGTGCGCACCATCGACCCGCAGCTCGTCGAGATGGCCTCGGTCTATGGGCTCGACCGCAAGGCGCTGATCCGGCGCATCATTCTGCCCGGTGCACTGCCATCCATCCTCGTCGGCCTGCGTTATGCACTCGGCTTCATGTGGCTGACGCTCATCGTCGCCGAGACGATCTCGGCCACCAGCGGCATCGGCTACATGACGATGAACGCGCGGGAATTCCTGCAGACCGACATGGTGCTGCTCGGCATCATCGTCTACGCCCTTCTCGGCAAGCTCGCCGACGTGGCGACCCGTGCGATCGAAAAGCGCGTGCTCGTCTGGCACCCCGCCTATCAGGTCAAGCCGGGGGACGGGCAATGAGTGCCGCCGAATTCCACGCGCAGGAGAGCGCCGGGGGGCAGCCGATTTCCCTGTCCCGGGTCGAAAAGTCCTTCGGCAAGCTCAACGTTCTCGGTAATTTCAACCTGGAGATACCGGCCGGTCAGTTTCTCGCGGTTGTCGGCCGCTCGGGTGGCGGCAAGTCGACGCTGATGCGCCTCATCGCCGGCCTCGATACGGCAAGCAGCGGTCACGTCGGCATCGGCGGGCGCAAGGTCGAACGCCTCCATCCGTCGGTTCGCCTGCTGTTCCAGGAAGCACGCCTCGTTCCCTGGCAGCGCGTCATCGAGAATGTCGGCATTGCCCGCGGTCCGAACTGGCAGAAAACCGCACGGCGGACGCTTGCGGATGTCGGGCTCGACGGTCGCGAGAACGACTGGCCGACCGTCCTCTCCGGTGGCCAGCGGCAGCGCGTGGCACTTGCCCGGGCGCTCGTCAGCGCGCCGCAGATCCTGCTTCTCGACGAGCCTTTCGGCGCGCTGGACGCGCTGACGCGCATCGAGATGCATCGGCTGCTGGAGCGGCTCTGGACGGAGCGGGGCTTCACCACGGTGCTGATCACCCATGACGTCGCCGAAGCGGTCGCACTGGCCGATCGCGTCGTGGTGCTGCGGGAGGGTGCGATCGCGCTCGATATCGACATCGACCTCGATCGTCCCCGGCAGGAGCTCGCCGATCCCCGTGCCGTCGATCTCCAGCGGCAGATCCTGGAAGCGGTTTAGAACGGGCGACTTTCGGCGTAGCTGCTTTGCCCCTTCTCCCGCTGCCCGCCGGCCTAATTTTCCGCCTGCCCGGCGCGTTCATCAACCCCCGCAACTTCTGAAAGCTATGACGGCCGCGCTGCGGCCGGCAGTGACCGGGGCGTCGATGCGGGACAAGGCGTGCCTTCGCAACGATCCTTCCCCAGGAGACGACGCCCCGCCTGCGTCTCCTCGAGGACGAGGGTGCCCGGATCGGGACTCTTCCGGTGCCGGGCACCTATCAAGAGCGGCCGGGGCGAGCCCGTTAGGATGCGGATGTCAGCTTGACGTTGCCGCCATGGCCGCCGCCGCCGAAGACCTGGCGGTCACCGAAGGACGAGCGCAACTGGGTTTGGGGTCCGGGAAGGCCGAGTTCCGGGAAAAGCAATTCGGAGAGGCGATAGGCCTCTTCCAGGTGCGGATAGCCCGAGGCGATCACCGTATCGATGCCGAGCGCCTGGTATTCGCGCAGCCGCGCGGCGACGGTCTTCGGTGAACCCACCAGCGCGGTGCCGGCGCCGGACCGCACGAGGCCGATGCCGGCCCACAGGTTCGGCGAGACTTCCAGCCTGTCGCGCCGGCCGTTGTGCAGCGCCACCATGCGCGCCTGGCCGACGGAATCGGAATTCTTCGTCAGCACGTCCTGCGCCGCGGCGATCGCCTCGTCGGAAAGCTTGGAGATCAGCCGGTCGGCGGCCTCCCAGGCCTCATCGTCCGTCTCGCGCACGATGAAGTGCAGGCGGATGCCGAAGCTGGCGTGACGCCCCTTCGCAGCCGCGGCCTTGCGGGCATGGGCGATCTTTTCGGCCACTTGCGCGGGCGGTTCGCCCCAGGTCAGGTACTTGTCTACGAGGCCGCCGGCGAAATCGATCGCCGCATCCGAGGAGCCGCCGAAATAGATCGGCGGCCGCGGCGCCTGCACCGGCGGCAGGCCGAGCTTGGCGTCGATCGCCTTGATGTATTTGCCATCGAGCGTCGAACGGCCCGTCTCGATCAGCTCGTTGAACACCTTGAAGAATTCGGCGGCGTGATCGTAGCGCTCGTCATGCGGCAGGAAGATGCCGTCGCCCGCCAGTTCCTCGGCGCTGCCGCCGACCACGATGTTGAGCAGCAGCCGGCCGTTCGAGACGCGGTCGAGCGTCGAGGCGAGGCGCGCATAGTAGGCGGGCGTCGCCGTGCCGGGGCGGATCGCCACCAGGAATTTCAGTCTTTCCGTGCGTGCAGCAAGGTCCGCGGCCAACACGAAGGACTCTTCGCAGGCCGCGCCGACGGGGATGAGGACGCCCGAGTAGCCGAGCCGGTCGGCCGCCACAGCGATCTCGCGGAAGTAGCCGGGATCGGCCGGTCGGCTGAGGTCGTCAGAGCCGAGATAGGAACCGTCGCCGGAGCTCGGAATGAACCAGAGGAAATCGAGGGGCTGGTCTTTTTGGGTCATGACTGTCTTCCTGCCTGAGCGGGCTGCCGGGAATGGAAAGCCGCCGCATGCGCGGCGTGCACGCGGGATCGCGCGCAGGATAATAAATTCTATAGTTTCGATAAGGAATTTTATTCTCTTCTACCGAAGGGCTTGGGATATTCCTTGCGTTAAGGGGCGCCCCACACTCTTTGGAAAATTGCGGGAGGCCAGCCTCTCTCCTTCTCGCCCTCGAAGAGGTCGGCAGGCAAAGGCGCGCGCCGACGCAGGGCTGCGCGTGGAGTCGAAACTTTTCTCAACCCGCCCACATTTTGGAAAATCCTGCCTGTCACCGCCAATTAGCACATCTAATTTATAGATTATATGATCTGGATCAATGGGGACGACATGACCGACGATAACACCTCCGGCGTCAACCGCCGCAATCTCCTGAAACTCACTGCCGTAGCCGGCGTCGTGGCCGGATCAGGGCTTCTGTCCGCGCGCACCGCCACTGCCGAGGACGGGCTCTCGCTCAAGGGCAAGCGCATCGGCATCAGCGCCACCGGCACCGACCACTTCTTCGATCTCCAAGCCTATAATGCCCAGATCGAGGAGGTGAAGCGCCTCGGCGGGGAGCCGATCGCGGTGGATGCCGGCCGTAACGACGGCAAGCTCGTCTCCCAGCTCCAGACGCTGATCGCCCAGAAGCCGGATGCGATCGTCCAGCTGCTCGGCACGCTCAGCGTCATCGACCCGTGGCTGAAGAGGGCGCGCGAGGCAGATATCCCGGTCTTCACCATCGATGTGGGCTCGGTGAACTCGATCAACAATTCCACCTCCGACAACTGGGGCATCGGCAAGGATCTCGCCCTCCAGCTCGTCTCCGATATTGGCGGCGAGGGCAATATCGTCGTCTTCAACGGCTTCTACGGCGTCACGCCCTGCGCGATCCGCTACGACCAGCTCGTCAATGTGACGAAGTATTTTCCGAAGGTGCAGATCGTCCAGCCGGAGCTGCGCGACGTGATCCCGAACACGGTGCAGGATGCCTTCACCCAGATCACCGCGATCCTCGCAAAGTACCCGGAGAAGGGATCGATCAAGGCCATCTGGTCGGCCTGGGACATCCCGCAGCTCGGCGCCACGCAGGCACTCACCGCCGCCGGTCGTACCGAGATCAGGACCTATGGCGTCGACGGCAGCCCGGAAGTGCTCCAGCTCGTCGCCGATCCGAATTCGCCGGCCGCAGCCGATGTCGCCCAGCAGCCCGCCGAACTCGGCCGCGTCGCGATCCAGAACGTCGCCCGCCACCTCGCCGGCGAAACGCTGCCGCGCGAAACCTATGTGCCGGCACTCCTCGCCAACAAGCAGACCGTCGGCGAGGTCTCCAAGAAGCTCGGCATCGGCTGATTATTGCGACCGGGTCCGGGCATTGGGGGCGGTCGTGGATACCCCCTCATCCGGCCCGTCGGGCCACCTTCTCCCCGGTGGGGAGAAGGTGAGGGAAAGGATGCGACCTCTTCGTTTCTCCCTTCTCCCCACCGGGGAGAAGGTGCCGGCAGGCGGATGAGGGGGCTCTCTGCAAACGAGGACAACGGCCATGGCGGATACTACAAACGGCGGCGCAATCGTCCGGCTGGAAAACATCGTCAAGCGCTTCGGCGGCGCTGCGGCGCTCTCCGGCGCCTCGCTGTCGGTGAAGCGCGACTCGGTGCACGGCCTCGTCGGCCAGAACGGCGCCGGCAAATCGACGCTGATCAAGCTGCTCGCCGGCCTGCACCGGGCGGACGAAGGTACGGTCGAGATCGACGGCGAGGCCTATGACCGGCTGACGCCGCATCTGGTGGAAGAGCTCGGCATCCATTTCATCCATCAGGATCGCCTGCTGGTGCCGACCTTCACGGTGGGCGAGGCACTGTTCCTCGGCCGGGAGCTGCGCATTCCCGGCACGCCCTTCCTCGACCGCACGGGGATGCGGCGCAAGTCCGCCGAGATACTGGCGCGCTATTTCGGCCTTTCGCTGCCTCAGTCGGCGCTCATCGCCGATCTTTCGGCGGCGGAGAAGCAGATCGTCCAGATCACGCGCGCGCTCATCGCCAATCCCAGGGTGCTGGTCTTCGACGAGCCGACCGCCGCGCTCGTCCGGCGCGAGGCGGATCTGCTCTTCCAGCTGATCCACCGCCTCAGCGCGGAGGGCATCACCATCCTCTACATCTCGCACTATCTGGGCGAAATCGTCGATATTTGCGACACGGTGACGGTGCTGCGCAACGGCCGCGACGTCGCGACCCTGCCGGTCGCCGAAACTTCCGCAACCGAGATCGGCGCGCTGATGGTCAACCGCGCGCTCGGCGAGCTCTATCCCAAGCCCGACGTCATACCCGGCGAAGTGCTGTTGCAGGTGGAGAACCTGGCGCTCGCCGAGCGCTTCGACGCCGTCTCCTTCGCGCTTCGCAAAGGCGAGGTCCTGGGCCTGACCGGCCTCGTCGGTTCGGGCGCCAAGGAGGTGGTGCGCACGCTCTTCGGCCTCGACCTGCCGACCGGCGGGGCAGTTTCCGTCAATGGCGAGACGGTGTTTTCCGCCGATCCGGCGGAGGCGACCGAAAAGCGCCTTGCGCTCGTGCCGGAGGACCGTCGCCGCGACGGCGTCGCCCTTGACCTCTCCGTGACCGAAAACACGACGCTCGCCAGCCTCGACCGCTTCTCCCGCGGCCTGATCGATCACGGCTCCGAGCGGCGCCAGACAGAAGATCTCGTGAAGAGGCTCCAGATCAAGACGGACGGCATCGACGCGCTGGTGCGCACGCTTTCCGGCGGCAACCAGCAGAAGGTGGCGATCGCCAAATGGCTGAGCCGCCAGTCGGAAATCTACCTGCTCGACGAGCCCACCGTCGGCGTCGACATTGCCGCCAAGGTCGAAATCTATCGGCTGATCGGGGAACTGGCCGAGCGGGGCGCCGGCATCCTGGTGCTCTCCTCCGATATCGAGGAGCTGCTCGGCATCACCGATCGCATCCTCGTCTTCTTCCGCGGCCGCGTGACGCGGCAATTCACCTCCTCCGAAACGAGCCCGGACCAGGTCCTTGCGGACGTGACGGGCGCCCACGAGACGCTTCGCCATGCTGGTTGACTCCCCCTTCATTCCGGCTTCCGCACTGGAAATCGAGGCGCAGAAGTCGCTCGAACCGCCAGGATCCGGCCCAGCCTTCGGCCGCCGCCTTGCGACGCTGGCGCTCAGGGGCGGCGCGCTCGCCGTCTTCGTCGGCGTTCTGGTGGTCTTCTCCGCCGCAGCACCGTTCTTCCTCACCATCGGCAATATCGGCAACGTGCTCGGCCAGTCGGCGATTGCCGGGGTGCTGGCGATCGGGCTCACCATCGTCATCATCGCGGGCGGCTCGAATGTCGTGACGGGCGGCATCGACCTGTCGCTAGCCGCCAATATGGGCCTCAGCGCCGCCGTCTATGCCTCGCTCGTGCAGGCGGGGCAGGGCGATGGCGTGGCGATCCTCGGCGCGCTCGGCACGGGGCTTGCCATCGGCGCCGTCAACGCCGCCGCCGTCACGCTCGCCGGTATCGTGCCGCTGCTGGCGACGCTTGCGGTGATGAATGTCGTCGCCGGCCTCGAACTGGTGCTGACGCAGAACACCGTGGTGCCGGCCGCGACCGATTTCCTCTCGGCGCTCTCCGCCGGCGGCCCCTTCGGCATTCCGGTGCTCGCCTATATCCTCCTGGGCTTCACCTTCGTCGTCGCGGCCGTCGTGCAGTATACGCCGCTTGGGCTGCGGCTCTATGCGGTCGGCGCGTTCCCGGACGCTGCGCGCGCAGCGGGCCTACCGATCAGATCCTTCGTCGCCGGCTCGTTCCTGGCAAGCGGGCTTTGCGGTGGTTTCGCCGGCATCCTGTCGGTCTCCTATCTCTCGGGCAGCACCACGGGGGCGGGCGACATGCTGCTGCCGGTCGTCGTCACGGCGCTGCTCGGCACGGTCTTTTCCCGCCGGCTGGTGCCGACGATCACCGGCACGCTGCTGTCTGCGCTCTTCGTCGGCTTCCTGATCAACGGCTTCCAGCTTCTCAACATTTCCAGCACGCTGGTGAGCGGCGTGCAGGGTCTTCTGATCCTGCTCGTCGTCTCCGCCACCACGCTGCTCGGCCGCAAGGAGAGCATCTGACATGGCGACGGCCTTCCTCTCCTCCCTCACCCGTGGCATCGGGCGCTATGCGCTGGTCGCCGCACTCACAGCCGTCTTCGCCTTGTTCGCTACGCTCGCGCCGGGCTTCCTGTCCGGCGCCAATCTCCTCAGCGTGCTGGTGAACAATTTCGCGCTGCTTGCCATCGTCGCCGTCGCCATGACCTTCGCCGTCTCGGCCGGCGGAATCGACCTCTCGGTCGGCACGGCGATCGATTTCGCGAGTTTCGCGTTCGTTTCCCTCGTTCTCGCCGGCCAACCGGTCGCGCTCGCCGCCCTCGGTGGGCTTGCCGGCGGCGCGCTCGTCGGCGTCTTCAATGCCGTGCTCATAGCCGGCATCGGCATTTCGCCGTTCCTCGCCACGCTCGGTACGCTCTTCGTCGGCCGCAGCGTGCAGCAATTGCTGACGAACGGCGGCAACCCGGTCTACCTGCCGCCCGCCGGCGTGCCGGAAGCCTTCCGCTTTCTCGGCCATGGCACGGTCGCCGGCATTCCCGTGCCGCTCCTTCTTGCCGCACTCGTCATTGCCGGGGCCTGGCTCGTGCTGTCGCAAACCCGCTTCGGCCGGGTGGTGCTCGCCACCGGCATCCAGGCGAGCGTCGTGCGCTATTCCGGTATCCGGCTGTCCCGCGTCACCGCCGCAAATTACGTGCTGGTCTCGACGATTGCCGCCGTCGTCGGGCTCATCCTCACCTCCACGGTGACGGTCTATATCCCGTCCTCCGGCAATGCCTTCCTCCTGAACGCCATCGGCGCCACCTTCATCGGCACGACCTTCGATCCGCGCGGCCGGCCCAACGTGCCCGGCACGGTGCTCGGCGTGCTGCTGCTCGGCGTGGTCGCCAATGGCCTCTTGCTCTCGGGGCTCAATTTCTACTGGCAGCAGGTCGGCACCGGCCTTCTCATTTTCTCCGTCCTTGCCATCGGCTTCGCCAACCGCAAGGCCGCCGCCCGGGCATGACCCGGATCCCTCGAAAGGAATGCCCATGAGCAGCGTCACCCGGCTCACCGAATCACAGGAAGCCGCCCATCGCATCGTCAACGAAGACGAGGCGCTCGCCGTCGCCCGCGCGCTGGCGGCGGAGTTCGCCGGCGGGGCAAGCCGGCGCGACTATGAGCGGGCGCTTCCGCACGAGGAACTGGACAAGCTCTCGGCCTCCGGCCTGCTCGCCATCACCGTGCCGGCCGAATACGGCGGCATCGACGTCTCCAACGCGGTGCTCGCCGAGGTGACGGCGATCCTCTCAGAGGCCGACAGCTCGATCGGCCAGATTCCGCAAAACCATTTCTACATTCTCGAGGCCCTCAGGCATGACGGCAGCGAGGCGCAGAAGCGCTTCTATTTCGGCCGCGCGCTGGCCGGCGACCGGTTCGGCAACGCCCTCTCCGAAGTCGGCACGAAAACCGTCGGCGACTACAACACGCGCATCACGCCGGACGGGGCGGGTTTTCGCATCAACGGCCGCAAGTTCTATTCCACCGGCGTGCTTTTTGCCCATTGGGTGGCGATCTTCGCGCTCGACCAGCAGGATCGCCTCACCATGTCCTTCGCCCCGCGCGAGACGGCGGGCATTGAGATCGTCGACGACTGGGACGGCTTCGGCCAACGCACCACCGGCAGCGGCACGACGATCCTGCGCGACGTCTATGTGCCGGCGGATGCCGTCGTGCCGCACCAGAAGGGTTTCGAGCGCCCCGGCACGATCGGCTCCGTCGGCCAGATCATCCATGCCGGCATCGATCTCGGCATTGCCCGGGCGGCGCTGACGGAGACGATCGGTTACGTCCGCGACAAGGCGCGGCCCTGGACGGACAGCGGCGTCGAGCGCGCGGCGGACGATCCGCTGACGATTGCCCGCATCGGTGAACTCGCCATCCGCATCGAGGCGGCCGAGGCGGTGCTGGAGCGCGCCGGCCGCAAGGTCGACAAGGCGCAGGTCAGTCCCGGCGAGGAGAATTCCATTGCCGCGACGCTGGCCGTGGCCGCCGCCAAGGTGCTGACGACCGAAATCGCCATCGACGCCACCAACGTGCTGTTCGAACTCGCCGGCACCTCCGCGACGAAGCGCGGCCTCAACCTCGAACGCCACTGGCGCAATGCCCGCACCCACACGCTGCATGACCCGGTGCGCTGGAAATACCACGTCGTCGGCAATTACCACCTCAATGGCGTCCCGCCGCCGAAGAACGGTGCACTCTGAAGTCCAGCTATTGTTGTGGGGCGATAGAGAGCGAACCGACCGCATGTAGCGGGTTGCCCCTCACCCTAACCCTCTCCCCGCGAGCGGGGAGAGGGGACGTGCCCTGAGAAGGGCTTAGATCGAAGAAAGCTGAGCGGCGCATTACCTTCTCCCCGCTTGCGGGGAGAAGGTGGCCGGCAGGCCGGATGAGGGGCGGAAGATGAGTTCGAACGGCCGCTCTCCCCCTCCTCCCACCCAGCCTCAGCTGTACAGGCTCGGCTCCGGCACGCGGCCGTTGAGGGTGAAGTCGCCGACCTCGCGGGCCTTGTAGAAGACCGGATCGTGCAGTGTATGGGTGCGCACGTTGCGCCAGTAGCGGTCGAAGCGGTAGTGAGAGGCTGTCGAGCGGGCGCCGGTCAGTTCGAAGATGCGGGCGGTGACGTCGAGGGCCACATGGGTGGCGTTGACCTTGGCCGCATAGGCCTCGATCGCCGCCTCCCCGCGTTCGCGGTCGGTGACGCCGCGGCCGCGCGCAAGCGCCGACTGAACGGCGGTTGCGGCTGCGTCGGCCAGCGCCACGGAGGCTTTCAGGGCCGCACGGAATTCACCGATGCGTTCCAGGATATACGGATCCTCGCTTGCCTTTTCGACGCCGGACGTGAGCCAGGGGCGCGTCGTCGTGCGCACGTAGTCAATGGCCGCGTCCAGCGCGCCTTCCGCCGTGCCGAGGTAGAAATTGACGAACACGAGCTGGATCAGCGGCGTATTGAAGGTCGCCTGCACGGCAGGGGGCGCATCCTTGTCGGCGAACGGCAGGATGAAGTCGCTTTCGTAGACCGGAGAATCGCGGAACTCGACGCTGCCGCTGTCGGAGAGCCGCTGGCCGATATTGTCCCAGTCGTCATTGGCGATGTAGCCGGGGCGATCGGTCGGCAGCACGAAATTGGCGACCTGGTCACCGAAGGCGGCATTGGCATTGATGCGATCGGAAACGCGGGCGCCGGTCGAAAACGTCTTGCGGCCGTTGAGCAGATAGTGCTCGCCCTCCTTCCTGAGCGTCAGGCCCGGGTCGCGCGGATTGACCGCAGCGCCCCAATAGAGCGTCTTCGCGACAGTCTCGACGCCGAGGTCCCAGGCCTTGTCCGGATCTTCCGCCGCCCAATAGATGTACTGGCTGTTGACGAAATGATAGCCGAGAAGCTGGCCGATCGAGCTTTCGCCGCGCGCCAGGATACGCACCAGACGGAGGCCATCGACCCAGTCCAGCCCGCCGCCGCCGATTTCAACCGGATGGAGGGCCGAAAGCAGCCCTTCCTTCTTCAGCTGTTCGATTTCCGCTTTCGGCGGTTTGCCTTCAGCATCCAGCGCCGCGCCGCGGCGGGCGAGGTCGGCGGAAATCGCCTCCGCCTTGGCGAAGAGCTTTGCCCGGTCGTCGTGAAGATTGGGGTCCTTGAGAAGGTGCAGGGCGGTCATGGCTGGTCTCCTGTTCTACAGCCTTTCGGCAATTCGCCCCACATCTTCCCCGAGGCGCAATCTTCGGGCCAGCAAAGCCATTTCCGAAATTAATATATCTAAAAGATAGAATTTCTGTATTTTCGCAACGAAGGCTCTATTCTCCGCAAACTTCGATGCCGTTCGGCATCCAAAAGATGCTGGAGATCGCCATGGCCCGCCCTATCCGCTTCAACGCCTTCGACATGAACTGCGTGGGTCACCAGTCGCCGGGCCTTTGGGCGCATCCGCGCGACAAGTCGTGGAAATACAAGGACCTGGACTATTGGCAGGATCTGGCCCGCACGCTGGAGCGCGGCGTCTTCGACGGCATCTTCATCGCCGACGTTATCGGCTACTACGACGTCTACAAGGGCTCGAACTACCATGCCATCCACCAGGCGGCGCAGCTCCCGGTGAACGACCCGCTGCAACTCGCCGCCCCCATCGCGCTTGCCACGGAGCACCTCGGCATCGGGATTACCGCCTCGACGTCCTTCGAGCATCCCTACACCTTTGCCCGGCGCATCGCGACGGCCGACCATCACACGAAGGGTCGCGTCGGCTGGAACATCGTCACCTCCTATCTGGAAAGCGGCGCAAAGAATGTCGGTCAGGGCGGCCTTCGCCGGCATGACAACCGCTACGAGGTAGCCGCCGAATATGTCGAAGTGCTCTACAAGCTGCTCGAAGGCTCGTGGGAAGAGGGTGCCGTGGTGCGCGACGGCGAAAAACGCATCTTCACCCATCCCGAAAAGGTCCACGAGATCGCCCACAAGGGCAAATTCTTCGAGGTTCCCGGCTATGGCCTGACGGAACCCTCGCCGCAGCGCACGCCGGTGCTCTACCAGGCCGGCGCCTCCGGTCCCGGCAAGGCGTTCGCCGCCGCCCATGCCGAATGCATTTTCGTCGCCGCGCCGACGAAGTCCGTGCTGAAGGCCTACGTCGCCGACATACGCCAGCGCATCGCCGCCACCGGCCGCGATCCGAAGAAGGTCTTCATCTACACGCTCATCACCATCATCACCGACGAGACGGAAGAGAAAGCGCAGAAGAAGTTCGAGGACTACAAGAGCTACGTCTCCTATGACGGCTCGCTCACCTTCATGTCGGGCTGGAGCGGCATCGACTTCGGCCAATACGCGCCGACGGATGTAGTGGAAAGGATCGAGACCAACGCCATCCATTCCTTCGTCGAGCACGTTGCCGGTGGCGACAAGTCCTGGACGATCGACGAACTCGCCCGGTTCGGCGGCATCGGCGGCATGGGGCCGGTCTTCGTCGGCTCGCCGGAGCGCATCGCCGATATTCTGCAGGAATGGGTTGCCGACACCGACGTCGACGGCTTCAACATCGCCTATGCGGTGACGCCCGACAGTTTCGAGGATGTCGTCGCCCATATCGTGCCGGAGCTGCAGAAGCGCGGCGCCTATCCTATCGCCTACAGGCCGGGCACCCTGCGCGAAAAACTCTTCGGCGAAGGCCCGTACCTGCCGAAGACGCATCCGGCCGACGGCTATCGCGACATCGAGTCGGTAAAGCGCCGCGAGGCCGAGGGCGTGCAGGCCTTGAGATCGGTCGGCGCCTGACGGCCAGCCTCGCGCCGCCGGCCGCGGCCCGGTGCTCTGTCGACCCCGTGGCCGGCGGCCAGTAGCGGAACGCCGCAGGCGTAGCCCTGCCATCGGCACTCAATTCGGCATTCCATGCGGCGCGGCTTCAGGTCGATCAGCGCTCGCGGGAGCATGGCCGACGAAGCGATCCGTCGGGCCCTGGAGGGCCGTTGCCCGATCGAACGGCCCGAGACCGAGGGCAGCGCTCGCGTTGCCGGGCATCCGGCGGAGGCGGGTAGGGACAAAGCCTATCCCAATGGACGGCGGGGCACCGGTCAGACCGCACTCGCGACGCGCTCTCCTCGCGGTTCTACCGCAAAAGGGTGACGACCGTAATTCTTGCCTCGGGTCGGTGATCATCTAGAATCCCGGCCAGGTGAGGAAACATCGAGAAACACATGGCGACGGTTCAGGTCCTCGTTCCCTGCTATAACTACGCTCGATATCTGGAGCAATGCGTCCAGAGCGTTCTCGATCAGGAAGGCGTCGACGTCGACGTCCTTATCATCGACGATTGCTCGTCCGACGACACGCCACGGGTCTGCGCCGATCTGATGCGCCGTGACCCGCGCATCCGGGTCATTCGCCATGAGACCAACAGGGGTCACATCGCGACATACAACGAGGGCATCGCACAGATCCGTGGCGACTACTTCGTCCTGCTTTCGGCAGACGACCTGCTCACGCCTGGCGCCCTGTCGCGGGCCACGTCGCTGATGGACACCAATCCGAATGTCGGCATGACCTACGGGCAACCGATCTCTTTCACGGATGTCCTTCCGCCGGCGCGCACCTCGTCGAGCAGCACCTCGATCTGGAATGGAAGGAAGTGGATCCGACACATCTGTCGATCGGGAAAGAACTTCGTCGTCTGCCCGGAGGCGGTCGTTCGCGCCGATATTCAGAGGCGGATCGGCGGCTACAGTGCTGATCTCCCGCATTCCGCCGACATGGAAATGTGGCTGCGAATCGCAGCTATTTCCGACATCGGCCGCGTCCACGGCGCCGACCAGGCCTACTACCGCGTCCATGTGCTCAGCATGCAGCGAACCATCCACGCCGGCGTATTGTTCGACCTGGAGGGACGGCACAAGGCTTTCAAGGCCGCGTTCGAAAAGGAGGGCGCGGACCTGTCGGACCGGGACGAGCTCTATGGCCTCGCAAGGCGCTCGCTCGCCATTATGGCGCTCCAACATGCGCGCAAGCTTTGCGATTTTCCCGCAGAGAACGACGTCTCGCCGGCAAAGTATCGCGAATTCGCCGTTTCGCTGTGGCCGGATATCGTTGACACATCCGGATACCGTGCGCTGGTGGCCGACGAGCGTCGCCATGACAGGAGCGCCGTGCAGGCCGCCCTTGCCCGCCAAAGCGCGCGATTGCGCCTATTCGCGGAGCGCGAGATCTTCAACAGGGTCGATTGGCATTGGGCCCGATACACCGGCATACACGTTCCGCGATTCTACTTATGATCGCCATGCCCCGCGACATCGCGAGGACCGCTTACCGGCCTGGCCATCAAAGGCAGCACGCATGCTGACGACGGTGTTGAGAGATGACGTTTCCCGCAGCGGCAGGCCCACGCCTGACGCGTATCGGGGACGTGTGCGCGGCAAGGCTGCCGTCGTCGCCGGCGCCACGACCGCCCGGGCTGTCGCAGGCACGCCAGACCCGGTAAGCCGCAAGACCAGGGCACGGCTGCCGTGGCCCATTGTCGTCTTCGTCGTCGGCCTCGTCATTCCATGGATCATACCGCTCGGCCCGATGAACCTGTCGGTGTACCGGATCGTCCTGCTCGCCACCTTGTTGCCATGCCTGTTCATGTGGGTCAGCGGCAGGGCAGGGCCAATCCGCTTTGCGGATATCGCCGTCCTGCTGTTCAGCCTCTGGGCTTCGCTGAGCCTCGCCGTCGTCCACGGTATCGGGCCGGGGATCGAGGCGATTGGAATCCTGAACATCGAGACCCTGGGGGCCTATTTCCTGGCGCGCTGCTATATCCGGACGGCAGAAGACTTCCGCAATATTGTCCGGCTCGCCTGCTGGCTGGTCTTGATCCTCCTTCCGTTCGCCCTCTACGAATGGACGACCGGCCAGAAGCCGCTGTTGACGGTCCTTGGAACGGTCTTTCCGACCGTCGAGATCACGCTGATGGAGCCGCGAATGGGATTCTGGCGCGTCCAGGGGCCGTTCGGACATTCGATCGTCTTCGGTCTCTTCTGCGGGAGCCTTCTCGCGCTGGCCTATCAGGTGCTCGGTTACGGAAGAATGGGCCTGTCGCGCTGGGTCTGGCCGGCCGCCATTTTCTTCACGGCCTTTCTGTCGATGTCGTCGGCGCCCATTGCCGGTATGGTGATGCAACTGGCGTTCATCGGCTGGAATCTGGCGCTGCATCGGTTCAGCTACCGATGGAAGATTTTCTGGGGGATCGTCTTCCTAGGGTATCTGATCGTTGAATTCGGCTCCAACCTGACCCCTGTGCAGTTCTACATATCTCGCTTCACCTTCGACCCGCAGACCGGCTGGTTTCGCCTGCTGATCTGGGAATTCGGCTCCGCCTCGGTCGCGAACCATCCGCTGTTCGGCATCGGCATGGGCGACTGGGCGCGGCCGTCGTGGATGCCAGACAGCGTCGACAACTTCTGGCTCCTGATTGCGATGCGACACGGCATTCCGGGCGTCATCCTGATCTTCGCAGCCTGCCTGGTCGCGATCTGCGGGGTTGCCTATAGAAAAAGCGTCGACGAGAAGATCGACGCCTATCGCTCCGGATATGTCATCTGCATGGCGATGTTCATGCTCGTCGGCTGCACGGTCCACATCTGGGCCGCGAACTATGCATGGTTCCTGTTCCTGCTGGGAAGCGGCATCTGGATGCTGGACGCGAAGCCCGGGGAAGGGGTCCCGATCGAACAACCGGGCGTTCGGGCGCGCAGGTCTGCGCGAACGCCGGCGGCGATCGAGCGGAAGGGCCGAAGGGAGCGTCCTGAGGCCGAAGTGCGGGGTTAGCTGCAGCCGCTGCGCGGCGACCCTGGCGAAGCCGGCAGGCAGGCCCGTGCGCCTATGCGCGTGAACGTCGGGGCTGGAGCGCCCCGTGAATTGTTCCGAAGCCTGAGCTCTCGCTTAAAAGTCACGGTCCCCACGCAGAAGGGGCAAATCCCCGCCCGCATGGCGCCAGCGAAGTTGCGCGCCGGAATATCGATCGGACATGGCCGACGCGGCGACGCCGCGGGTGTGACGTGAAAATCCTTGCGGCGTCGATGTCTCACCGCTCGGTGAACGCCCTGGACATGCTGTCGGTGATCGGCTTGACGATGTAGCTGAAGAAGGTGCGCTTCTCCGTCTGGATCATCACCTCCGCCGGCATTCCGGGCGTCGGGTGGAAGCCCTTGACCTTTGCGAGCTCCTCCGCGGGAATGTTCACGCGCGCCAGGTAGACGTCGTGGGCCGGCATGCCCGGCTTGCTGTCCTCCAGCGCGTCTGCGGAAATATAGAACAGGTTGCCATGGAGAACCGGCGTGGTGCGCTGGTTGAGCGCCACCAGGCGGACCGTTGCCGTCTGCCCGACGGACACGCTGTCGATATTGTTGCGCGGTATCTGCGCCTCGATGATCAGCGGCACCCCGGCCGGCAGTATTTCCATGATGCCCTTGCCGCTTTCGATGACGCCGCCTGCCGTATGGTAGTGGGTCCGCACGACGGTCCCCGTCACCGGCGCGTTGATCGTGACGCGGCGCAGGACGTTCTCGGCCTGGCGGGACTGTTCCCTTACTGTGTCCAGTTCGCCCTGGATCGCCTGCAGCCTGTCGAGCGCGTCTTCCCGGTAGGACTGTTCGGTGCTGCTGATTTCCTGCCGCCCCTTGACGATCTGCGCCTGCGTCTCGGCCACTTCTGATTCCAGCCTGCCGATCTGTCCCTCCGCGTCGGCCATCGCGCGTTGAATGGCCTTCAGTTCGGTCTCGCGGATCAACGCCTTGGCGAGAAGCTTCTTCTTGCTCTCCTGCTCCTCCCCGAGCAGTTCCAGTTGCCGCATGATGGATATGCGTTGGCGGGCGTATCCTTCGCTACGGAACTCCAGGGCCTTGATGTTCTGGCGCAGCAAGGACAGTTCGTTCGACTGCTTCAGGCCCAGAGCCTTAAAGTTCAGCTGCTGGTTCATCAGGATCGATGACACATCCGGGTCGTTTCGGTGGTTCTCCGCAATGCCGGTAATGTCTATCTGCTCGTCGCCCTCGAACAGGGAGGTCAGGCGCGCGGCGGTCGCCTCCAGCCTGACGCGGCGCAGGAACAGTTCGCGCTCCTTGGCCAGCGCGGCGGTCTCGTCCAGCCTCACCAGCGGCTGGCCCTCCACCACCTCGTCGCCCTCGTTGACGAGCAGCTCCTTTATGATACCGCCCTCGTAGTGCTGGACGACCTTGTTGCGGCCGGTCGCCACGAAGCTGCCCTGGGCGATGACGGCTGCGGCGAGCGGAGCGGTGAAGGCCCAGGCCCCGAAGCCTCCGAACGTGGCGCCCAGCAATATCAACCCGGCGGTCATCTGCTTTCGGATCGACCGGGGCACCTCCGAATACCACTCGATGTCTTGGATTTTCGCTATGTCGGACATCACCGCCGCTCCTACTGCAACTGATGGCCAAACGAGCCGTTGTCGATCTGGATGCCCCGCGTCTCCAGTGCCTTCAGGACGTCCTGGCGCAGGCCGAACAGCGCCACGGTGCCGTTGACCAAAAGCAGCACCTTGTCGACATTGCTGAGCAGCGCCGGGCGCTGCGTGATCGTGATCATGGTGATCTTGTGCTCCTTGGCGTGCTGCAGGGCGCGCATCAGGGCGGCGTCGCCGGCACTGTCGAGGTTGGAGTTCGGCTCGTCCAGCACGACCATGCGGGGATCGCCGAAGAAGGCGCGGGCGAGCGCGATGCGCTGCTTCTGCCCGCCGGAAAGCGGTGATCCGTCGGCGGCCACGGTGGTCTCGTATCCGTGCGGCAACGTGGCGATCATCTCGTGGACGTCGGCAAGCATCGCCGCCTTGTAGACCTGCTCGTCGGTTGCGTCCTGGCGCATGCGGGCGATGTTCGCCTTGATCGTCCCGGGGAAGAGTTGCACGTCCTGCGGGAGATAGCCGATGTTCTGGCCGAACTGCCGCTGATCCCAGTTCCGGATGTCCATGAGGTCGAGGCGGACGTTGCCCGATGTCGGCAGGATCGAGCCGACCAGCATCTTGCCGAGCGTCGTCTTCCCGGCCCCCGAGTTGCCGATGACGGCAAGGGAATCGCCCGGTTGCAAGGCAAAGGAGATGCCGTTCAGCACGACGCGCTTGGTCCCCCCCGGCACGTAGAGCAGCCGCTCCACATCCAGCCGGCCTTCCGGCCGCGGCAGGTTCAGGCGTTCGAAATTGAGCGGCGACGCCTTCAGCAGGCTGGTTATCCGGCTATAGGCGGCACGCGACTGGCTGTACTGGCTCCACCCTTCGATGGCGCCTTCGATCGGCGCCAGCGCGCGTCCGGCGATGATCGACGATGCAATCACCATGCCGCCGGTCATTTCGCCGTTGATCGCCAGATGGGCGCCCCATCCCAGCATGGCCACCTGCGCCAGCAGGCGGATGCCCTTCGAGAGCGCGCTGATGGCGATGTTGCGATCCTGCGCGATGACCTGCGCCTTCAGGGAGGTCGCCGTGTCCCTGCCCCAGATCTGCACCGCCTCGGGTATCATGGCGAGCGCGTTGATCACCTGCGAATTGCGCGACATCGATTCCAGATGAAGATTGGCCTTCACCTGCGAGGTGTTCGCTTCCGCGAAGGGAGCGGCCGTCAGGCGCTGGTTGACGAGCGTGAGGATGAGAAGAAGCAGCGCCGTGGCGATCACGATCGATCCGAGATGAGGATGGACGAGGAAGACGGCGAGGACGAAAAGCGGCGCAAGCGGCGCGTCCAGGAACGACAGCAGGGTTCTGGATACGAGGAAGGAGCGCACCTGCTGGAGGTCGCCGAGTGTCTGGTATTCCCGGCCGTTTCCGTTGAGCGATGCGGTCGCCGCCGCGCTGAGAATGGGTGCGCCCAGCTGGACCGCGACCTCCACGGCCGTGCGCATCAGGATGAAGCGCCGGATCGCGTCGAAGACCGCCTGCAGAACGATCGCGCCGACGATGACGACGGTCAGCATGATCAGCGTGTCGAGCGAGCGACTGGTCAGGACGCGGTCGGAGATCTGGAACAGATAGATGGGCACCGCCAGCACCAGCACATTGGTGGCGAGGGTGAACACCATGACTGCAGCCAGGTTGAGCCTGACGGCATCGATCCCCGCCTTGAGGCTCGCGGAGAAGTCGACGGGTCCGAGCCGCTTGTGGAAGGTGCCGCCGCCCGAGCCGGACCCCTTCCCTCCACCCCCGGAGAAGGCTTTGTCGTTGGCCCCCCCTCCGGCCTTTATCGGGCCGGTGTCGCCCTCGATCGTCACGAGACCCTCTGGGCCCTTGGCAATGGTCGGTTCGCGCTTGGCCGTCTCCGGCTTGGCTTCGCCGAAGAGCGCGCGCGTCCGCTCCCTGATCGGTGCGGCCTGCGGCTTTTCCTGCTCCTGCACGACCGGCTCTGCCGCAATCCGCGTGACCGGCTGGGGAACGACGGTCAGGATTTCCGGTTCCACGACGGTTGGCGGCGGGTCGATGTCAACAGGCTGGGCGGCGGGACGGGGGGCAACGGGGGACTCTACCGCCTTGATCGGGCGCACGTCCTTCTCCGGCTGCGGCACGCCCCGCGGGCCCATTCCCGGCGTCCGCTCGGGGCTCTCCGGCCTGGCAGCGGATTGCGAATCCTGCCGCCGCACGTCTTGAGACGGCGCGGGCAGGGCGGCTGCGACACGGGGCGGACCTGCCGCCTGTTCGCTCTCCGCCGAGACGATTCTGGGACCCGGTCTGTTGGGCGGACCGAATTTTGCACGATGCGCAGACGTCATGGCGACGGCCGAATCCGGCCCCTCGACCGCAGCCGCCTGGCACTGCTGCACGGCATTCTGAAACCGAGCATAGGCCTGGTCGTACGTCGCCGGCTGAACGCCTTCCGAGGGCACACGATGCTCGTCATTGCCATCGGCAACCCGTTTGCGGTTGTCAGACATCCCCTCGTCCCCTCAATGACCGAGTACGTGTTGCAGCCCGTCGTCCGTTGGTCCGTCGTTGGCGGACGGAATGTAGACGCCATGCCCCGGCTGCTGGTCGGCCCCGGCCATCGGGTCGTCGAGGAATGCGATTGCTTCGCTGACCAGCATGTTCGGATCCTGAGCGCCGAGGCGATCGGGTTCGCATGAGATCAACTCGGCCTGGATGAGTGTCTCCTGGGAATATTTCTCTCCGCCGACATAGGTCTTGCCGAAGGAATCCAGGTTGACGATCGCGGCGTTGTTGATCAGGGCGTTGCCGCCGGTCGAGATGGACCAGTCGGTGTCGAGATGAGGTTTGAGCTGGTCCATCGCCAGTGCGACCTGGTCGCAATCCCCGAGCACGCTGGTCTGCTTGATGTACTGCAGGTTGATGATGTCTCCCTCGATGTAGAGCACGTTCAGGCCCTTCAGCCCGGCAAAGGCCTCGTCGCTCAGGACGTCCTTGGAAATCGTGTTCTTGCCGTCTGCAAGGTCTTCCGCGGTCTCCCGGTAGGCATCGGGCAGGGCCGCGAAGCGGTCCGCGCCGCCGATGTTGTTGATCACCGCCTCGTTCCACAGCAGGTTGTCCGATGTGGAGGCCGAGCCGGTCCCCTTCGTCTCGAAACCCTGTACGCCGCCGAGCAGGTCGTTGTCGAAAAGGACGTTGATTTGCTGGATGATGCTGGCGTCATAGATCGAGCCGCCGACGACGATGAGGTCGTAGGAGAAGCCGAGGTCGAAGATGGAGGTCTGGTTGACGCCCGTGTTGTCGCCGCTGATCACGCTCGTCGTGACGCCGGTCGACGACAGGATTCCGACGTCGTTGTCGGTCTTGAAGATAAACTGTTCGAGCCAGTTGACCATCAACAGGTCGCCCTCGATCTTCGTCACGGCCCAGAAATCGGGAAATTCACCTTCCGTTGCATCTGCCTTGTCGTCGTCCGCAGAAAGGTCCGTTCGGTTAAAAGAGGCGATGTTGAGCACCTCGTTGACGGCGGCGTCGCTCGTCCAGTCGCAGACGCCGGTTCCGATCTTGTCTGCATCCCAGATCGCATTCGTCTGGATGATCGCATTGAGTTCGATGTGGTTGCCGACGACCGCGGTCACGGTGCCGGCGGTCCAGAGGTTCTTCAGGATGGCCTCGTTGACCAGCGTGTTGTCGCCGGCGGTCAGCGTCACGGAAGCCTCGACCAGGATCGATCCATCCTCGCCGAAGGTTGCATTGCCAGTCGAAACGACTTCTCCGGTCCCGTCCGGCTCGTCCTCTTTCTCGAATTCGTGATAGTCCGTGAGCTTCGGCACTTCGTCCACCAGTTCGCCGTTGACGAAGATGCCGCTGATGCCCTGCCCCTGTTGCACGAAGACCTGGAATTCGCTGCCGTTGCCGGGGGCGAACCCGTCCAGCCGGGCGGCGATATCATTTACGGTCTCGATCATCTCAACGCTCGATCCCGGACGCTCCAGCCCGCCGATCGGCGACAGGGAATAGGCCGCTTCGGCCGCATCGAGCAATTCGTCGGCGCTCACTTCCCCGGGTGTGAAGGAAAGGCCATGCCCGCCGACACTGAAGACATCGTTGTCGGAAAGGCCGATCGCCTGGTTGATGTAGGCGACGACGGAGCCCGGCGGTTCGAGTTCCGGCGGGCCGGCTGTAGCGGCGCCCGATGCAACTGCGTCCTGTATTCTGACCATCGGTGTCACGGAGAACTCCGGAAAGTCGGGCACGAGCGGTGGCGGGGGCGGAAGCATGTTGGGGAAGCGGTGCGGGTCGCCGTCCATCGGACCCGGAGGGGGAGAGCGGTACGGGACGCCGGGATCGAAGCCGATGAACTCGTAGGGCGCTGCAAACGGCAAATTGCCGGGCGCCGGCGCATCGGGATCCGGCTCGACCGGCTTGAGCGCGTCGAACTCCTCATAGGTGTGCCTGACAAGGGCTTGTTCGGCACTCATCTGAAGCATGCCGATGAAGTGGGCGATCTCCTCGTTGATCTTGTCCATGGTGATCATGACGCGATACTCCCCCCAGACGCTGGCAACTTGCTGGATGCTGTGAGATCGGTCCGGTTGAGCGGCTAGGGAGCGCTCCAACCGTGCGACCAGGAAAGTGCTCTACCCGAAGTGAACTGCGCAGCGACGGCTGCGCAGTTCGAACGCGGGTGGTCTCGCTCGATGGAGCGAAACCACCACCTCGTGACGTCATGCGTCGTCGTCTTCGCCGATGACGGTGTTGCTGAGGTTGCCGCCGACCACGGTCATGTCGACCGCGTTCTGCTGCAGGTTTGCACCCATGACGATTTCCTGGTTGAAGGCGCTGATGCTGATCGCTGCATCGGCCGAGGCCGAACTCGTTCCGGTGACGTAGCCGTCATCGCCGTTGCCGGAGCCCCAGGTGCCGCCGGCGCCACCGGCGCCGCCATCGCCATTGGTTGCCGTTCCGCCAGCGCCACCGGCTCCGCCGGCACCGCCATAGGCCCAGCCGCCGTAGCCGTCGCCGCCGGTGCCCGTAGCCCATGCACCGCTGAGTGCGTGGCCACCCGTGCCGTCTCCGGCCCATGCACCGCCGCCGGTGCCTGCTCCGCCGGTTGCGTCGCCGCTCGCGGCAGCTCCGCCGACACCGTATCCGCCGGCTGCGCCGTCACCACCGGTACCCGCACCGTTACCGGCGCCGTAACCAATGCCGACGCCCGCGCCGAGCGCGCCGCCGCCATCGCCGCCGTCGCCCGCATCGGTCGCGGACCCGCCGCCACCGCCTGCGCCGCCTGCTCCGGCACCGCCGCCTGCACCACCGGCACCGCCGCCACCGCCATTGCTGGCGTTGTCGACGTCGCCGCCGTTGCTATCTACGAAGACAGGGTCGATCAGGCCGAGGGCAACGCCGACTGCGGTACCGCCGTCACCTGCCGTCGAGGATGCGCCTTCGCCGCCGTCACCGGCATCGCCGCCGTCGGCATCGCCGCCGTCGCCGCCTTTGTCGCCATCGCCGGCCTTGTTGTTGCCGCCTTCTTCACCGTCGCCGGCAAATGCCAGCCCGGCGCCGAGGCCGAGGCCGAGACCGAGGCCGAGGCCGAGGCCTGCGCCACCGTCACCGCCTTTGCCGCCGTCGCCTTTGCCGCCGTCAGCGTAGCCGCTTGTGGCGTCGCCGCCGTCGCCCTTGCCGCCGTCAGCGTTGCCGCCTTCGCCCTTGCCGCCGTCAGCGTCGCCGCTTGTGGCATCGGCCTTGCCTTTGCCGCCCGCAGCGAAGCCACCCAGGGCACCGCCGCCGTAACCGCCGTCGCCGCCGTCCGCATAGGCTTCGTCGCCGCCGTCGCCGCCGGTGCCGCCGGCAGAGATGCCTTCCTCGGCTTCGGCCTTGCCGCCTTCAGCGGTCAGGTTGAAGTTTACCGGGCCGTTGTTCGTGACCTGGGCGTTGTCGAGTTTGTCGTTGTCCTGGAGATTGGCGACCTGGTTGAAGACGTTCGCAACGTCATTGCCGGCACCGGTCAGGGCGCCGTTCAGCATATCGTCGAACTTGATGTTGAACATCCCGTCGATCGAGTTGTGGCCCTTCATGTCGATGTCGGCGAAATCGTTGTCGTCAGGCCGATGGCTCTTTCCCGATGCCGCTGCGACATCCACGTTGACGTCCACGTCGACGGTCGTCTTGCTTTCGTTGATGTTCTTGTTGAGGTTGGCGTTGCCGTTTAGGTTCAGGTTGCCGTTGCCATTGAGGTTCAGGTTGCCGTTACCGTTACCGTTGCCATTCCCGTTGTCGTTGCTGTTCTCGTTGGTCGAGTCGCTCGTCTGGGTCTGGTCCTGGGTGGTGGCCTGTTCCTGCTGCTGCTGTTGTTGTTCCTGCTGCTGCTGTTGCTGCTGTTGTTCCTGTTCCTGCGAAGGATCGACGTAGTCCCAGTTGTTGTTGTTCCGGCTCTTGCTAGACATAGCTATACCCTCTGTTGCTGGGCCGCTACGGCTTGACCGCCATTCATCTTCATAGGGTCTTGACCGAGCGGGGGTTGAACATGAGTGCTGTCAACTGGCCTGTGCCCGGACGCCGGGTTTCGGCGTTCACCGGTTGCTTCAATCCTGTTGTTGGATTGTATGCCTCCCTTCTGAACTCAGGGTGCGGTGGACGAAGGCCACTTAAGGGGCCTTGGCCGTTTCCGCTTGCAGACCCGCCGAACGCGTTGCGTTTCGTCGACCTGACCCAAGCCAGGTTGTGATTGTTGCGCCAACTTGCGCACTTAATAAGTTGGCCGTTCGAGCTAGGAGGCCGGTGTTTGTGCGACTATGTGTATTAAGCCGGCAAAGGGTTACCACCTTTGGTGCACGTCAGCGCACATAAGCGTACTCAGTTCGCGTAGTATCAATGTATAGTTGTTCGCGAGTTTAGTATTACTTATTTCTCAACCTGTAGATATTGTTGTTTCATGTGGCAACCTATACGACGTTGTCGTGACGAGTGATGCATATGAATTCTTTACTTGTTTAGCATTCGGCAGGAGTATGTTTCTGCGGAATTGACGGAAATCCGGCAGCGTCGATTCAAGGACTTCGAGGGCCGATCGGAAAAATGCGCGGGGTTTGGAGACATCGCATGCCGAAGTTGCAGGACATACTGCTGCTGGTGGGGCAGCTCAACTACACCTGGACCAACACCGAAAGCCTGCTGATCCACATGATTGCCGGCCTTGCCAAGGTGGACAAGGAAACGGCCATCGTCATATTTCTCACCTTGAATACGACGCGCGCGCGGGTCGATCTCGTCGAGCGGCTGACGAAGATGCAGAAGACGCCGGCCGAGTGCCGCAACGACGTGCTCGAGGCGACGAGGCGGCTCAGCGAGCAGGCGAAGCTGCGCAACAAGTACAATCATTGCATCTACTCCTTCGATCCTGACAGCGGCCAGGGTCTGACGCAGCTCATGCGCATTTTCGATAGCAAGGACGAGGTCAAATACGGGAAGGTGGAAGCGCTCGACGACCAGGAAGTCGTGCGGATAAGGGAGTGCATCGCCTCGCTGGTCGCCATCAATCGCACGCTGTGGGATATCACCGACAAGTACGGTTTTCCCAGGTAGCAGCTCGACTGCGTCCTGGTGGCGAGGCCGAAGACGGCTGGTCCGGCACGACTCTCACCGGAAGGCCGATCGAAGGCCGGCCCAGGCAAGAGACGACGACGGGGTTCGCTGCAGCTTGCTCGAAGCCGGCTACAAGACAGTTGCGGCGGCCTGACGGCCGCCGCAACCTGATGACGTCGATGCTTTCCTCGGGTCGCGCCGGTGGCGCGAGCCGGGGGCATCCTTAGAGGATGAAATCGCTTGCGGCGAGCTTGACGAGCCCCTGCAGCTGGAGTTCGAAGTCATGGACGCCATCGCCGTTCGTGTCGGCCTGGATGACGGTCACGTCCCTCGCGGTTCCGGACTTGTCTTCGAGGTGCCAGGCCAGCGCGCCCTTGGCGCGATCGAACACGGCATTGTCTGCGGCGATGAAGTGGAACGTGCCGTTGCCGGATGCCGAACCGTTTGCGTCGATGACAGACAGGTCGATCTTGTCCTGACCCTTCTGGAAGTCGGTGATCACGTCGCGGTTCGAGCCGGAGCCCGTTTCCGAGGCGGCCTTGAAGGTGAAGACGTCCGCACCTGCGCCACCCTTCATGGTGTCCTTGCCGGCTCCCCCATTGAGCGTGTCGTTACCGGCACCGCCGTCGAGGGTGTCGTTACCAGCCTTGCCATTGATGGTATCCTTGCCGGAACTGCCGACGAGGTTGTCGTTTCCGCTCGTGCCGTCGATCACCTTGTCACCCGGGGTCGGTGTGGGCGTCGGCGTCGGGGTGGGCTCGGGGGTCGGCGTAGGCTCGGGCGTCGGCTCCGGGGTGGGGGTTGGCGTCGGTTCCGGCGTCGGGGAGACGGTCCCGTCACCCGGTTCGGGTGCACCGTTGCGCGGATATTCGACATTGCCGGAGAGAACCGGGCTGGAGTTGTCGATGCTGTAGTAGCCGTAGCCGCCCTTCTCGATGTGGTTGTTGCTGATCGTCACGCCGGTGATCGGCCCACCATTGGCGCGGCCGTCGACATAGACCGGATAGCCACTGTCGCCGAGCAGCAGGTTGCCGGTCACCTTGACGTTGGCGATCGGGCCGAAGTCGTTCTTGATGAAGACGTCGGAGGTATCACGGCCGATGACAGTGTTGCCTTCGATCAGCACGCCGTTCTGACCGCCCTGCACCGAGATGCCGTCATAGTGCGGGTCGGAGCCGGCCGCCTCGAGGTCGTGGATGTAGTTGCCCTTCACCGTGCTGGCGCCGCCCTGCAGGACGATGCCGTTCTCCGACTTGGAGATGTCGTTGCCGCTGAAGTTGCCGCTGCCGAGGATGGCGGCATTGGCGATGCCGGAATAGCCCGGACCGGTGATGTCGTTGTTCTGGATGGTGACGTTCTTGGCGCCTTCGGCGTCGATGCCCCAGGTGCCGCTGTACTTGATGACGCTGTTCTTGATCACGACGTTGTCGGCGGTGATGCGCAGCGAGCCGTTGATGATCGCGTTCTCGATCACCGTGCCGGCCTTGGTGATGGTCATCGGGCCGGTATAGGTCTTGAGCGCGGTTCCGGCCGGAACGCCGCTCGTCGAGGCATCCGGGAAGCCGGACGAGGCTGCGGCGGCAGCGGCCGGAGCGGCAGCTGCGGCTTCGACACTGCGGACAGCCGTGGTGTCGGCAGGAGCCGAAGTCGACTGTGTTTCAGCGACGGCGTCGGTGACGCCGGCGGTCTTGACGGAGGACAGCTCGGTCGATGACTGGAGGTCTGCCTTTGTGGCGGTCGTGCCCGACTTGTCAGCGAACGAGAAGTCACCCCAGCCACCCTTGTGGTCGGCTGCCTTCTTGCCGAAATCGTCGATCATCTTGCTGACGCGCTCGTTGTAGGCATCGGCACCCAGATCATCGGTGCTGCTCGACAGAAGATCGAGCAACTTATCAAGCGACAGAGCTACAGCCTGGCCATTTTCGTTGATGGGATTGCCGATGAGGTCGACGTGAGTTGTCTCAGCCCGGACTCCGGCCTTGGTTACATCGCGAATTGTGCTTGTCACTGCTACTTTGCCTTTCTCCCCACCCTGAACCCTTTGGAGATGAGTGGTTACTACTTATGTGCGATACCGGTTAATATTTTTGGTTAATCCGGCGTTACGGGGAGAACTAATAGTGCAGCTTTCCGGGGGCCGCAACGCCTCGGAACCAGTAAGACTGCCGACTATAGTGGCCATATTGCTGCCACATTATCTGGACCGGCTGCGACTTATTCTTGAAATAGTTGCCAAAATCGGAGCTGCCAAAATTAAGGCAGCCACTTGCCAAGCGTAGTCCGCAAAAGTTGAACTTGGCGGCCCAACACGCGCGGACGAACACTGAAAACATTAGGCAATTCTTATTGACGATTGCGAGAGGCGCGAAAAATTACGCCCAAAAGGAGAAAATCGAAATTTTTTCTGAATATCGCAATTTTGCAATCTATGAGGGGGCGTTTCGGCGCCCTCAATCCCTGATTCATGCCGGCTCCGGCTCAGGAACCAGCGACGGGAGGCGAATCAGGACGGCGATTGTCAAGCTCCACAAGCTGGTTTCCGGACGGCGCTCTGCCGACCGGAATCGGCCTGTTCCGGCACAAACCGGTTGATCAGAGGAGGACGTTCCGCCCGCTGACCCGGTAGCGGCAAAGATGGCGCCGCACCCTTGGAGATGCCCCTCGCGGGAAAGCCGTCCGCCCCGCTGCGCGCGCGCTGCGGGGGTCAGTAGCCCGGGCCGTACCGGCACCTGTTCAGCACCACGCCGGCGACGTTCGATCGTTCGGCCAGGTCGCGTTCGCAGGCATCGACTTCCTCGATGGTGCTCTTCTCTGCCCCGACCACGAGGATGGCGCAATCGACGTTCGGCAGGAATGCGGTCACGTCGTCGCGCGAGAGCATCGGCGGCAGGTCGTACAGGATCACGTGCGGGTTCAGCCGCTTTCGCATGTCCCTGAGCGCCTTGGCGGCATCCATGCTCTGCAGTAGCTCGGCCGAGTATTTGACCGGGCGGCTGTTCATGCCGATCGCAAGATTTTCCCCGTAGCGCTGCATCACGCTGCGCAGTTCGCAGCGGCCGCCGAGGAGGTCTTCCATGGAAGCGTTGTTCCTTGCCCCCAGCATCTGGCCGATCTGCGGCTGCTTCAGGTCCAGGTCCATCAGCACCGTGTTGCAGTCCTTCTGATTGGCAAGGCAGAAGGCCAGGTTGAGCGCCACCAGCGACTTTCCGCAGGACGGCGTCGGCGAGGTGATCGCGACGGAGGTCCAGCCGTTCTGGCGCAATGTCTGCAGCAGCCGGGTGCGCAGCATGTCGAAGGCGACATGGGCCGGGTCCGATCGTGCGAACGTCACGATACGGCTGCGCTCGGCGATCTGCGGGTTCACCGTCAGGACGGGAAGGCTCTCCCAGACCATCTCCTGCTCGAAGCGGGCGCAGGCCTGCACGGTCTGCTCGGCCAATCGGTCGGTGCTGCGAAACCGCATGGCTTCCTGAAGGGGGGCGGGTATCTGCTCCATGGCCTATTTCCCGATGACGAAGGTCTGGTCGCGATTGATGGCAAGGCTGGACCGCATTCTCATGCCACTCCCGAAAACAGCCGCAGCAACAGGTGGTCGAGCGGGACCGTGAAACAATGAAGCGTCATGAAGCAGGCGGAGACGAGCGCTGCGAGTCCGCGCTTGCGCTTGGCTGAAGAACCACTGCGTGCCGGTGCGATTTCCGGAATGGTCGCCAATGGCTGCGTCTGCAGCAGCCTGGCAAGTTCCACCGGCCGGCGAATGGTCCTGTTCAACATCTCCAGGGCGAGCGCCACGCCGAGGCCGAGCGCGAGACCTGCGACCGGCCCGAGCGCCATGATTTTCATGCGCTTCTTGTTGACCGGCTCGAGCGGCGGCACGGCCGCCTCCAGCACGGAGACACGACCGCCGTCGGAACGCATTTCGATCTGTTCGCCCGTCGAGGCTTCGGCGCGTCGGGCGATCGCCTCGTTATATTGCGTCTGGACGTTGGCCCGATTGCGCTCCAGCGCGGTCAGAACGGTTTCGCTGGCAGGCGTCGCCGTGATCGACCGGGTCAGTTCGTCGATGCTCTGCGACATCGAGACCCGTTCGCGCGCGATCGCCTCGAGCCTCTGGTCGATGTCGGAGAGCTGGAGGTCGAGCCCGAACGTCATGTCGTCCCGCTGCCGCGGATCGGTCTTGCTGTCGGCAAGCGCCCTCGGCTCCCGTGCCAGCAGCTTCGCCTGCAGTGCCGCGATGCGGCCCCGCAGCGCCGCGATGTTCGGGCTCGTTTCGGAAAAGATCGCAAGCTGTTCGGCGAGCGCGCGATTGAGGTCGGCCAGCATCTGCTGTTCCGGTGTCAGGGGGGATGCATCGGAGATGCGCCCGGTATTGGTATAGGTTGCGATCAGGTTGATGCGCCGCGAGCGCAGGTCGGATTCCTCCCGCTCCAGCGACACCAGCCGTTCCTGCAGGTTGCTTTGCTGGGTACGGCGGAATTCGATGCTTTCCGGCAGAGTGTCCTTGTTCTCGGTCTTGAACTTGAGGATATCGGCCTCCAGCTTGCTCAGTTGCGTGCCCAAACGGGCGACCTCCTGGTTGAAGAACTGGAGCGTGCTGCCGGCGCGGTCTGTTCGCTGGCGCTGGTTGCGGGCCAGGATCATGTTCGCCAGTTCGTTCGCCATCCGCGCGGCAAGCACCGGATCGCCCGACGTGAAGGAGACGTCGAAGATGACCGCGCTCATGTTGCGACCCTGCGTATCGACAAGCATCTCCTCGATGGAGATCCGTGAGCGCATGTCTTCGACGATGTCTTCCGGCAACGGCGGTTCCTCGGCATTCGCATAGAGGTTCAATCGGTCGGCGAGCGCCAGCAGGTCGTCGCGGGTGGTAATCTGCTGCTGCAGGATCTGCACCTGCTCAGCCGGCCCGATCGTCACCGAGGACCGGGCGAGCTCGGATGGAATCTGCGGAGATTCGACGAGGATCTTCGAACTGGCCCGGAATTTTGTCGGCAGCATATAGGCAGCGCCTGCGATCAGCACCGCAAAGGAAACGGCGATCGCCAGCACAAGCGGCAACCGCCTGATCAGCAGTGAAAGGTAGAACCGCAAGTCCAAGCTGCTCATTACGAATCCACGTGCAACGCCAGAGGGGCCTCATTGCCTGGAAGCCATTCTCAGGCGGCTGCGCATCGCACGATAGATCGTCAATGGTGGGTGCAGCGGTGGCGCGAACGGCGCGCGGTAACCCATTTGGGTAGTCGCGCTCGACCTATGCCTTACCGCCGCCGGCCGTTGCGAACCCGGAAGCGGACCTCTCGCGCCTTGTGGCCGCGACGTCGCCATCCGGCAGGACCCTATGAAAGGAGAGATGCCGGGGCGGGATTTGCCTTCTGCCATGGAACGCCACCGGTGTGCCGGCCGTGTTTTCGTCCGCTGGCGCACTCCGGACACCATCCCGGGCAGGTCGATGATCTCCGTCGGCAACAGGGCACCTGCGAGCGCCGGCAAGGCCCCGCGACGCCTATCCTCCATGTGTCCGTCGCGCCGGCGCCGGCTTCCACCGTCGATGCCAGAACCCTCGCCCGATGTGGGTCTCACTTTAAGTACAGGCGCCCGGAAGGAGCCCAAAGGATCGCCGCGTCGGCGCGTTTCCTACCCCGAAACGCTCACCAAACACTACCGAACGACGTACAGGGTGATCATCCCGATAACCTAGATCGAATTGGCTAACGGGGATTTATTTGAGACGCCATTTCATATGGTTAATATAGTCTTACTCAAGCGCCTTCGAACCCAATTGAAGACACCCGGACCGGCACGAACTGCCGGCGCCGAGCCTTCTTGTGTGCCGCGATGGCACCGGACGCTTGTGGCTGTGTCCAGCGTACGCGGAGGCTATAATGTCGAAAGACCACCTGCCCTATTCGCTCGGGCTTGCGACCCAACCGGCGTCACAAGCCCAGGCATCGGGCTCGCGATCTGTCTATCTGTCATCGAAGAGACTGTTCGATATCCTTTTCACCCTCGCGATCGCGCCTCTCGTGCTGATCGTGGTCGGCATGCTGGCCCTGCTCGTCAGGTTGGATGGGCAGGCGGCGTTCTTCTGCCAGCCGCGCATCGGCAAGGATGGTCGGATATTCAAGCTCTGGAAGCTGCGCACGATGGTGCCGAAAGCGGACCAGCGGCTTCAGGGCTATCTTGCCGAAAACACCGCGGCCCGCATCGAGTGGGAACTGACGCAGAAGCTGAAGGACGACCCGCGCATTACCCGGGTGGGCCGCTATCTGCGCAAGTACTCGCTCGATGAGTTGCCGCAGCTATGGAACGTCTTCCGCGGCGACATGAGCCTGGTCGGGCCGCGGCCGATGCTGCCCGAACAGCGTTCGCAATATCCAGGCACTTCCTACTTCCACATGCGCCCGGGCCTGACAGGGCTGTGGCAGATCAGCGTGCGCAACGGCTGCAGCTTCGCAGAGCGGGCGATCCACGATACGCGCTACTTCGGCATGATGTCCTTCGCCACGGATCTCTGGATCTTGTCCAGGACGCCGATGGTGGTGATCCGGGGTACCGGTCTCTAAAGGGGGAAGGGCGGCCCCCGTGCGAGGGCGTCCTGCCACTGGTGAGCGGGTTCGGTACGGACACATGCATTCGAAAGGTCGTATTGGGCTCTGCTTGTCCGGCCCGGCCAAGTCTGAAGCGGCCCATCGGACTTCATCGGGCCGCGGTCCCTGCGGGGAACAGGCAAGGTGAAGAGAGAGGATCGGGAGCGGTTTGTGCGGACGGCCCTCTGACCTATGAAACGCAGCAGGCCCCTAATGCATGTCGCCCGAAAATGTGCGGCGGTTTCGGGAAAACGGCATGCATCAAGACAAGGACTTGAGGGGTGGCGGACCGAAGACAAGAGCGGACAAGCTGAAATGCATCCGGGCTCCGCGAGGGAGCCCGGAAACTGGTACAGCGGAGAAAGAATGGCAAAAGATCACGGCTCACAAGCCGCGGGCCGGTAAAAGCCTTCAGTGTTCCAGCCGGCTTGCAGTGTCGGCGGAGAAGTCGGTCGGGAAGAGATCGTTGATCTTGTAGGCGACTTCGGTCCTGTTGGTGGCCTTCACCTTCTTCATGATATTGCGAATGTGAACCTTCACCGTGCTCTCGCGCAGGTTCAGCTCATACGCAATGATCTTGTTGGCCTTGCCACGACGAAGGGCTTCGACCACTTCGGCCTGGCGGGCGGTAAACATGCCGGCCAGGGGACGGGCAACCGGACTGCCGGTTTCGAGGACCTGGCGCATTGCGAAGACGCTGCTCGCCGGAACGAAGATGCCTCCCGCAAGCGACAAGGCGATCGCCTCGATGCAGACATCGATGCTGACCGAAGACGGGATGTAACCCTTGGCTCCGCACTCCAGGGCTCTCATGATCTGGGCAAGATCGTCCGTATCCGCCAATACGATGATCGGTGCCTCGAACTCGGCTGCGAGCTTCTTGATCTCTTCGGAGACAGAAGGCTCGGCAATCTTGCGACCGCCTACGTTGAGCAGGATGGCAGCAAGCGGCGGATAGTCCTGGCGCTTGCGCTTCCACTCCTCCATGGAGCCGAAAGCGACGACATCCATGTCAATCTTGTGCGCGGAAATACACTGGGCAAGGCATTGCCGGTCCAGTGCTCTATTGTCGATGATCAGGAGAGACCTCTCTCTCGCAACGTGAACCCCCTCGAACACCTTTGCATGAGACGAATTGGAAGGATCAAGTGCGATGGGATGAATGAGACTGCCTGCTATTTCCTTGCCGGTGGACATCATTGCTGAATTCATAGCTATTTTACTCCCTACAACGCACGTCCATCCTCCTCTGTGTCACAGAGGTGCAGTGGATGATACGTGCTAGCCCCAACTATACTTATAGGCCCCGAACTGCGCATTCACTCACGGTTATTAAACTTGAATATTATGTATGAGGTATAGCTTATTTACCCGATAATAACGATCTTGCATAGCGGGGTATTCGCTGCGGCAGTCGCATTCGCCTGCCTGGTGCCGGCAAGACAGCTACCGCATTGAGTTAGGGGGGTGCCTTCGGATGGGGTAGGACACTACGCCTTTTGAGGGGGAGAGGCGGGGGCCGGAGGTTCCCGGGCCGTGCTCCGTTACCGGTCAAGCGGGCGTTTGAGCCGGCTAAGCCTATAGTAACATAACCAGATTCCCATCACCCAAAGGATGAATGCAGGCCTCTGCCCGGCAATACTCACCGAAAATTACGTCGGTAACGTATATTGATCGAATAATACGTCGATGCTTGTCATAATTCTGTTAGCTGTCAACTCCGACGCCCGGAGAATGAGCCCGGAAGGCGTAGTTATTCACCGAAAAGTGCAGCCGAAAGGCGGATTCTCGCGCGACGGGCGTCACAGCGTGCCGTGCCCTCGCCGGCTTGTCGCGAGGCGTCCGAGCCGGCGGCAAGCGACGTCGGCGGACGGCACCGTCGAAATAAATCGCCGCGCGATGGAAGATATCCCGTCCCAGTTCCGTATATGCGGGTATGGATCGGAATGGACGACCCTTCGACGTCATCGAGCAGCTCGGCACGCTGCGGCGCTACGCGCGCTCGCTCGTCCGCAATTCGTCGGATGCCGAAGATCTTGTCCATGACGCTCTGGTGAGAGCCTATGAGCGGCGCTCGACCTTTCGGAGCGGCGCAAACCTTCGCAACTGGCTGCTTTCGATCGTCCACAATACCCATGTGGATCGGCTGCGCTCCACGCTGGCCAGTCGGCGCCGGCAGGATGCGGCAGCGATCGAGGCGGAACAGGCCTATCCGGCTACGCAGGAGCATGCCGTCCGGCTGCGCCAGGTTCGAGAGGCCTTCCTTGAGCTGCCAGAAGAACAGCGCGAGGCTCTGCATCTCGTTGCCGTGGAGGATCTGTCCTACCAGGAGGCAGCCGATGTGCTCGGCGTGCCTGTGGGAACGCTGATGTCGCGCG
The DNA here is from genome assembly GCF_014196765.1 of Mycoplana azooxidifex. Taxonomy (GTDB): domain Bacteria; phylum Pseudomonadota; class Alphaproteobacteria; order Rhizobiales; family Rhizobiaceae; genus Mycoplana; species Mycoplana azooxidifex. The sequence goes on along the minus strand of NZ_JACIEE010000003.1, from coordinate 536,262 downwards.
TTTCGCGGGCGCGGGCGCGGCTGCGCTCGTTCGAGGACGGTCCGGGACAACCCCATCATCTGAGGCTCGTGGGAGACGGCGATGACTGACACCGCTACCATTCTCGATACCGATCTCGACGCCTACGTGGACAACCAGCTCGATGCGGACGGCCGCCTCAGGGTCGAGACCTATCTGGCGCGCCATCCGGACGTCGCCGCCCGTGTCATGGCCGATCTCGGCATGCGGACCACCCTGCGGCTTGCCGTGGCGGCGGACGTCGTGACCGGCCGGCCGGAAACCCGCGAAGCCGCCCGCCATCTGTCCTCGGGTCTCGCGGGCCGGCGCATGTGGATGGCCATCCGGCGGGTGGCGGCCGTCGGCCTGCTCGTTTCCGCCGGCTGGTTCGCCCATTCTGCGATGGGTCCGCTCGGCGCGCGCGAGGTGAATGCGTCGGTTCCTCCGCCCGCCTTCGTCGAACAGGCGGTGCGCGCGCACCAGACAGCGCTCGTCAGGAAGAACATGCCGTCGCAAACGGAGGCGAAAATCTACGACCGCGACGACATCCGGGCGGCAACCGCGATCGTCATGCCCGAGCTGCCGGACGGGTGGACGGTCACCGACGTGCAGATCTTCCCGTCCGGCTACGGGCCGAGCGTCGAGATGAGCATCGGCACCGGCGACGGGACCCGGATCTCGTTGTTCGCCGTCCGGCCGGGCCATTTTGCCGTCGAGAACGTGACGGACATCAACCTCAAGGATGCGGAGGCTGCCTGGTGGCAGATCGGCGACGTCGCCTATGCCGTCGTGTCCAGCACCCCCGGTACCGGTCTCTCCGACGAGGCCGAACTTCTCAAGAATTCCCTCTACTGATCATCAAAGGAGACCCACATGTATCCGAACCAGGGCCGCTTCGGCGGCTATAGCCAGACTTCCGCCGCCGCCTTCGATGAGGGCCTCAGACAGCACATGCTGCGCGTCTACAACTACATGGGCCTAGGGCTCGTGGTCACGGGCCTTGTCGCCTTTATCGTCGGCACGACGCCGGCGCTCTATGTGCCGATCTTCTCGTCGCCGCTGAAATGGGTGGTGATGCTGGCGCCGCTGGCCTTCGTCTTCTTCTTCTCGTTCCGCATCCAGACCATGTCGGCGTCTACCGCTCAGATGACGTTCTGGGCCTTCTGCGCCGTGATGGGCCTGTCGCTCGCCTCGGTGTTCCTCGTCTTCACCGGCGCCAGCATCGCGCGGACGTTCTTCATCGCCGCGACCATGTTCGGCACCACCAGCCTCTATGGCTACGTGACCAAGCGTGACCTGTCCAAGTTCGGATCGTTCCTGATCATGGGCCTGATCGGTGTCGTCATAGCCTCGATCGTCAACATCTTCCTGGGATCGAGCGCCCTGCAGTTCGCCATTTCGGTGATCGGCATCGTCGTCTTCGTCGGCCTGACCGCTTGGGATACCCAGAACATCAAGGAGCAGTATGCCGAAAACTTCGACCAGGAGTCGCGGCAGAAGCTGGCCGTCTTCGGCGCGTTTTCCCTCTACCTGAACTTCGTCAACATCTTCCAACTGCTGCTGAACTTCACCGGCGAACGCGAAGGCTGACAGGATCGTTCGTATTCGGCGCGAGCTGAAAAGATGATGTCTTCGAGGGGCGGTCCAACCGGGCCGCCCCTTCGCGTTGATGCCGTTTGCCAGGGCCTGTCGGGCTTTTCCGGACGCCTTTCTCGCCTGCCTCCCGGCAAGTGCTTGACGTCGGAGCCGGTGCCGGTTTGAGGCAGCCTCCGGCAGCGCGGGATCATGGTCAGGGCGATGAGAGCATGTCTCCCGAAAGTGGGAACCGGTTTCGGGATAAAGACATGCGTTAAAACAAAGACCTAAAGCGCCAAAAGCGAATCCGAAGGATCGCGACGCGCTTTAGAAGTGGCCTGAATCCCGACCCTTAAAGGGCGCTGCGGACCCGTTCCCAGGCGTTCGCCAGATGGCGGCCCAGCACGTCCGACAGCCGCGCCTGGTCGCGGGCCTCCAGCGCCGAGATCATCTCTTCATGCTCGGCGACGGCGGCGGCCCATTTCTCCGGCCCCTCGTGGCCGATGAAGCGAATGCGCTTCAGCCGGGTCTGGAGCATCTGGTGTATGTCGGCAAGCGTGGCGTTCTGTGCCAGCCGGACGATCGCGGTGTGGATGTCCTGGTTCAGCTTGTAGTACTGCAGGCGATCGGCCGCCCGGTAGCACCGGATCATCTCGTCGTGCAGGGCGCGGACATGGGCGATCTCGGCTTCGCTTGCGAGCTGGCAGGCGAGCTTGCCGGCCAGTTCCTCGAGGTTGCGCAGGACCGTCAGCATGTCCTGCACGTCCTTGCCGCTGAACCGCTTCACGATCGCCCCGCGGCTGGGCACCAGCTCGACCAGGCCCTCGCTCGCCAGATACTTGATCGCTTCGCGAAGCGGCGTGCGCGATACGCCAAGCTGCTCGCCGAGTTGACCCTCATGCAGGCGCGTACCAGGCTCGAGGTTGCCCTCGATGATCATGTCGCGCAGGTGGTTGACGAGCGTGTCGTGCAGGGCGGTGCGGCGGATCGGTCCGGGACCGCCCGAGGTCGGTCGGTCCAAGGTGCTGATTTCGTCCATCTTTTGTCTTTCCACCGTGTCTGCTCCGCGATCCGACGCGCGTCAGCGATTCTCCAACACGACCATTATGACCATGGCAACACCATAGACCCGCGTCAACGGAAAATGCTGCATGCAGAATACAAAAGACTTGATGCAGCGTTTTGAATGCCGTATGTCTGCCGTCACAAGGCATGACGAGGAGGAACATCATCATGACAACGAACGGCGCAAATGCGCGTCCCGTTATCGCGCTCGCCATGGGCGACCCGGCCGGAATCAGCCCGGAGTTGACCGCGCGCATCCTCGCGCTGGACGAAGTTCGCGCCGCCGCGCACATCATTGCCATCGGTGATCGCCGCATTCTCGACGAAGGTGCGAAGGCCGCGGGCCTAACGCTCGCCCTCGAAAGCGCCACGCTGGAAGGTGCCGACAGGGCCGGAACCGACCGGCACGTCTTCGTCGACCTGAAGAACCTCGATCCGGCGGACGTGACGCGCGGAGAGGCGACCCTTGCCGGGGGAACGTTTGCCACCCACAATTTCCGCGAGGCGCTGAAGCTTGCCCATCGCGGCGGCGCCCAGGCCGTCTGCTTCACCCCCTTCAACAAGAAGGCCATGCGCTTTGCCTATCCGGGCTATGACGACGAAATCCGCTTCGTCGCCGATGTGCTCGGGTTCGAGGGCAAGGTTCGCGAGTTCAACGTTCTGGAGAAGGTGTGGAACGCGCGCGTCACCTCGCACATCCCGCTTTCGGAGGTGGCGTCGGCGATTTCCGTGGAAGGTATCCTCGGCGAACTCGAGCTGGCGCAGGCCTGCCTGAAGAATGCCGGTTACGAAAACCCGAAGATCGCCGTTGCCGGCATCAACCCGCATGCGGGTGACGGCGGCAGCTTCGGCATGGAAGAGATCGACATCATCGAGCCGGCCGTCGCCGAGGCGAAGGCCCGCGGCTACGATGTCGATGGACCGTTCCCGGCCGACACCGTGTTCCTGCGTGCCCTCAAGGAGGGCTTCCACGCGGTGCTGACCATGTATCACGACCAGGGCCAGATCGCGATGAAGCTCATGGGCTTCGACAAGGGCGTGACGATGATGGGCGGCCTGCCGTTCCCGCTGTGCACCCCGGCCCATGGCACCGCCTATGACATTGCGGGCAAGGGGATCGCCGACGTCGGCGCCAGCCGCGAGGCGATCCTGCTCGCCGCCCGAATGGCAAAGCGCGCATCGGCAATTTCCGCCGCTGCCTGATTTACATCGGTTTTCATCAATAGCGGCATGGAGGAGGTCTCGTGCCGTCGTCAAACGGAGGAGTTGACTATGAAAAGAAGCCTGTCCCTTGCATGCGTCGTCGCGGCTGCCATCGGGGTTGTCGCCCCGGCACATGCCTTCGAGCCCAACCGCCCGGTCGAGTTCGTCGTGACCGCCGGCCCTGGCGGCGGCACCGATATCTTTGCCCGCACGATCCAGGCGATCATCGCCAAATATGAGCTGATGAAGGCCCCGGTCGTCGTCACCAACAAGGGCAGCGCCGGCGGCGCGGAAGGCTTCGTCTATACCGCGGGTTACAAGGGCGATGCCCACAAGCTCGCCTTCGGCACCAACAATGCCTACCTCCTGCCCATCCGCGCCAAGGTTCCCTACAAGTCGGAGGATCTCGTTCCCGTTTCGGCGCTCGCAGCCGATGAGTTCATTCTCTGGGTCAACGGCAACTCGGAATTCAACACCGCCGCCGACTTCGTCGCCAAAGCGAAGGAATCGGCGGACATGAAGGTCGGCGGCAGCCAGTCTAAGGATGTCGACCAGATCCTGACCTCGATGATCAACGATGCCACCGGCAGCCAGCTCGGCTACATCCCGTTCAAGAGCGGCGGCGAGGCAGCCGTCCAGCTTGCCGGCGACCATATCGCCGCCAACGTCAACAATCCGAGCGAGAACCTCGGCCAGTGGCAGGCGGGCATGGTCAAGCCGCTCTGCGTCTTCAAGGCCGAGAAACTGAAGAACGATGCCAAGGTCGCCGGCGACAAGGGCTGGTCCGATATCCCGACCTGCAAGGAAAGCGGCATCGCCATCGACAACTACTCCATGCCGCGCACCGTCTGGCTGCCGGCCGGGGTCGAGCCGGACGTCGTTGAGTTCTATTCCGAGGTCCTGAAGAAGGTGTCCGAAACGCCGGAATGGGCCAAGTATCTCGCAGACACCTCGCAGTCTCCGGCCTATATGAGCGGAGAACAACTGACGACCTTCATCAAGGGCGACGAGACCTCCGTCAGCGAAGTGCTCAAGCGCGAAGGCTGGCTGGCCAACTGATCCTCCCAAGGTCAGTGCGGACGCCTCCGGGCGTCCGCAACCCGTTCGAAAGGCTCAATCGATGCAAGAACATGGTGAAAAGGGACTGCCGCGCTTCGTCATGGAGGCAGGCGTCGCCCTCTTGACCGGCGCCTTCGGCGTTGCCGTGTGCTACGGCTCCATCGAGGCCGGTGCCGGCTGGACCGACATGGGCCCGGATGCAGGCTACTTCCCCTTCTATATCGGCCTGCTGATCGTCTTCGGAAGCCTGGTCAACCTGGTGCAGGCGCTCGTCAAGCATCGCGGCAGCGGCGAGATCTTCGTCGACGCGGCGCGCTTCCAGGCGGTTCTCGGCTTCTTCCTGCCGCTGGTCGCCTTCGCGGCCGTCTCGACCTTCCTCGGTCTCTACGTCGGCACGGCGCTCTATATCGCCGGCACGATGATCTTCCAGGGCCGCTACAAATGGTGGGTCGGCCTGCCGGTGGGTATCGCCGTCTCGCTCTTCTTCTTCGTCATTTTCGAAATCGGCTTCAAGGTTCCTCTGCTGAAGGGGCCGGTCGAGGCGTGGTTCGGGATCTACTGACCCCCGCGCCGGCTGTCTTTGGAGGAAAGACATGGAAAACATCGGACTTCTGATGGACGGGTTCGCCCACGTCCTGAGCTGGAACCACATTCTCCTGATGATGCTGGGCGTCACGCTCGGCATCCTGGTGGGCGTGCTGCCCGGCCTGGGTGCGCCCAACGGCGTGTCGCTACTCCTCCCGCTCACGTTCTCGATGGATCCGATCTCGGCGATCATCCTGCTGTCCTGCATGTACTGGGGGGCGCTCTTCGGCGGCTCCACCACGTCGATCATCTTCAATATCCCCGGCGAGCCCTCCTCCGTGGCCACCACCTTCGACGGCTATCCCATGGCCAAGAAGGGCGAGGCGAGCCGCGCGCTGACGCTTGCCTTCGTCTCCGCCGGCCTCGGCGCCCTTGCCGGCGTCGTCATGATCACGCTTCTGTCCGGCTGGGTGGCGAATTTCGCGCTGCGCTTCTCCTCACCGGAATACTTCGCCGTCTATTTCCTCGCCTTCGCCAGCTTCATCTCGATGGGCGCCCAGTCGCCTTTCAAGACATTGGTGTCGATGATGATGGGTTTCGCGCTCGCCTCGGTCGGCATGGACACGATTTCCGGCAACCTGCGCCTGACCTTCGACATTCCCGAGCTGATCAAGGGCGTCTCGTTCCTGATCGCTGTCATGGGCCTGTTCGGCATCGGCGAGCTGCTCCTGACCACCGAGGAGGGCCTGCGCTTCGAGGGCATCAAGGCGCGCGTCCGCCTCGTCGAGATCGGCCGCACGCTGATGGAGATGCCACGCTACTGGTTCACCATCGTGCGCTCCACGCTGATCGGCATCTGGATGGGCATCACGCCTGCCGGTCCGACGGCGGCCTCCTTCATGAGCTACGGCGTCGCCCGCCGTTCGGCACGCGACAAGTCGCAATTCGGCAAGGGCGATCCGCGCGGCATCGTGGCACCGGAGACGGCCGACCACTCCGCCGGCACCTCTGCCCTGCTGCCGATGCTGGCGCTGGGCGTTCCGGGCTCGGCGACAGCGGCGGTGATGATGGGCGGGCTGATGATCTGGGGCCTGACGCCCGGTCCGACCCTCTTCACCGACCGGCCGGACTTCGTCTGGGGCCTGATCGCCTCCATGTATCTCGGCAACATCGTCGCCGTGATTCTGGTCATCGCCACCGTGCCGCTCTACGCCTCGATCCTGCGGATCCCGTTCTCGATCATCGGCCCGGTGATCGTTGCCGTCATCCTCTCCGGCGCCTACCAGGTCGGCAACTCGATCTCCGACATGTGGCTGGTGCTCGCCTTCGGCATGCTGGGCTACGTCTTCAAGAAGCTCGACTATCCGCTGGCGCCGCTCGTCCTTGCGATGGTGTTGGGAGACAAGGCCGAGGATGCCTTCCGCCAATCCATGCTGATGTCCAACGGCAGCCTGTCCATCTTCTGGTCGAACGGCCTCGTGACCGTCCTGATGCTCGTCAGCCTGGCGCTGCTGCTGTCGCCGCTCGCCTTCTGGCTGGTCGGCCTGGTGCGCGGTCGCCGGGACGATCCCGCCGAAATCGATCACGACGGCAAGCCGGCCGTCTGATCGGCCAGCTTGCCGATCCAATGGAAACGAGGGAGGTTGCGATGAACGCGACGCCACGAAAGTGGAACAACGAGACCTGGCCGATCGCGGCCGCCATGATCCAGTATCCGAACCTGTTGCCGGACGGCCGCTCGGTTCAGGACCAGTCCGCCGAGGAGTGGGCCGCAACGCTGGCCGACATCGTCGAGGCCGGCTTCACCGAGCTCGACCCGACCGACAGCTGGCTGCGGCTCGCCGACCTGACGCCGTCGCGGCTTGAGAGCTTCTTGGCGCTGACGCGGTCGCTCGGGCTTTCGATCCCCGCGATCTCCACATCCAGGCGCAGCGTGATCGACGCGGTGCACGGCGACGAATACCTGGCCTACGGGCATCGCGTCATCGACACCGCGAGCGCGATCGGCGCCAGCGCCGTCTCCTTTGGCCTGTTCGAGCCGCTGACCGAGGCGCAGAAGCAGGTGCTGTGGTTCTGGACCGTCGACGGTGCGAGGAACCCGGACGATCCGGCAACCTGGCAGAAGGCGGTCTCCCGCATCCGCGAGCTTGGCCGCCATGCCGAGGAACTCGGCATCGAGCTTTCGCTCGAGATGTACGAGGATACCTATCTCGGCACCGCCGACAGCTCGGTTCGGTTCGTAGACGACGTCGGGCTCGACAATGTCGGCATCAACGCCGATCTCGGCAATCTTATCCGCCTGCACCGTCCGGTCGAACACTGGCAGCAGATGATGGCGAAGGTTGCGCCCTATGCGAAGTTCTGGCACGTCAAGAACTATACCCGCATGGAGGATCCGGCGTCCGGCGTGATCATGACCCACCCCGCGCCGCTGGAATCGGGCATCATCAACTATCGCGCCGCCATCCGCATGGCCCTTGCGCACGGTTTCTCGAGCCCCTTCCTGTGCGAGCATTACGGCGGCGACGGCGTATCGGTCGCCGCCACCAATCGTGATTATCTGCGGCGCATCCTGCCGCGCTGACGAGGACTTCGCCCATGACGACGATTTTCGACGCCCCGGAAGAGTTTGCAACGACGGCGCTCGCCGGTTTCGCTGCACTCTACAGCCGCTTCGTTCGCCCGGTGAAGGGCGGGGTGGTGCGTTCGACGGGCGTGCCGGAGGGCAAGGTCGCCGTCGTCATCGGCGGCGGCTCCGGCCACTATCCGGCCTTTGCCGGCTATGTCGGTCCGGGCCTCGCCGATGCAGCGGTCGCCGGCGACGTCTTCGCCTCGCCATCGACTGCGGCGGTCGCCCGCGTCTGCCGACAGGCCCATCGCGGCGGCGGCATCCTGCTCGGCTTCGGCAACTATGCCGGTGACGTGCTGAACTTTGGCGTCGCGGCTGAGCGCCTGCGCGCCGAAGGCATCGATGTCCGCATCGTTCCGGTGACGGACGACGTCGCCAGCGCATCGGCCGAGACGCCGGCCAAGCGCCGCGGTATCGCGGGCGACCTCGTCGTCTTCAAGATTGCCGGTGCCGCGGCGGAAGCGGGGCTCTCGCTGGACGAGGTCGAGCGCGTCACGCGCCATGCCAACGAGCGCACCGTCTCGTTCGGCGTCGCCTTCGCCGGCTGCACCCTGCCCGGCGCCGGCCATCCGCTGTTCACCGTGCCGGAGGGCCAGATGGCCCTGGGCCTCGGCATCCATGGCGAACCGGGCATTCGCGAGGAGGCGATCGTCCCGGCGAGCGATCTTGCCAAGCTTCTGGCCGACAAGCTGCTGGCCGAGCGCCCCGCAGGCACGGGCAGGGTCGGCGCTGTCCTGAACGGCCTCGGCTCCACGAAGTATGAGGAACTGTTCGTGCTCTGGACGGCGGTCGCAGCACTGCTCAAGGAGGCGGGGCTCGAGGTCGTGGCGCCGGAGGCCGGCGAATACGTCACCAGCCTCGATATGCAGGGCTGCTCGCTGACGCTGCTGTGGCTCGACGACGAGTTGGAAACCTACTGGACGGCGCCGTGCGATACCCCGGTCCTGCGCCGCGGCGCGGCGATTCCCACCGTGCCCGCCACCGACATCCTCGTCGACGAGGACGGCCCGGCGAGCTATCCGGTCGCCACCGAAGAGGGCAAGCGCGGGGGTGCCTGCATCGCCCGCATCTTCGGCGAGATCTCAGCCACGCTGCACGATGCCGAGGAAGAACTCGGCCGTATCGACGCGCGCGCCGGCGACGGCGATCATGGACAGGGCATGGCCCGCGGTGCGACCGCCGCCCTCGAAGCCGCAAGAGCGGCCAGCGCTGCCGGTGCCGGAACGGCAAGCGTGCTCGCCGCCGCAGGCGACGCCTGGGCCGATCGCGCGGGCGGAACCTCCGGCGCGATCTGGGGCCTGCTCCTGCGGTCCTGGAGCAGCGCGCTCGACGACAACGCGCCGATCGAGGATGCGGCCGTCGTCAGGGGCGCACGCCTGGCGCTGGACAGCGTCTCGAGCCTCGGCGGCGCCAGGGTCGGCGACAAGACGCTGGTCGATGCGCTCGTACCCTTCGTGGAGACACTTGAAGCCCGCGTCGCCGCCGGCAAGCCCCTGCCGACAGCTTGGGCCGACGCCGCGGCGGCATCGAAGGCTGCTGCCGATGCAACGGCAGAGCTGACGCCGAAGCTCGGACGTGCCCGCCCCCTCGCCGAAAGGAGCATCGGCCATCCCGATGCAGGCGCCGTCTCCCTGTCGATGATTGCTGCCCGCGTGGCGGCAGCGCTCGGCTGACGCAGCTGGGGCAACCCGCAGTCGGATTGCGCGCGGCAGGCTTCAAGGCATCCGGTGAAGGTCACGGGAACAGTTCGCCTCGCGCTTTCGGAGCACGAGGCGATCATGAAATATCGCCGCAGTGTTCTGGCAGAAGCGTGACCGACTTTGGCTTTATGCCCGGTTCCAGCGGGCGCTCCATGCCGGGGCGCTGGCGCCGAACGCAAGCGCGAGCATGATCCAGAACCTGTAGCAGCGGACGAACACGACGCCGAGGAAGGCAAGGGCGCGCGAACGCCAGCCTTTCAGCCGGTCGGTCCGGCCGATCCGCAGGAGTTCGGCGGCGGGAGAGATTGCGACGGCCAGGCTGCGCAGGATCCAGCGCAGCCGCCACCCGCGCTTCGATTGGATCCGCACGAAATCGTGCGCCGTATGCCGCTCCCATTTCTTGGCAAGCTCGGCAAGTGTCTTGCGCGCAGGATGATAGACGATCATGTCCGGGAGATAGTGGGTCCGGTAGCCGAGCCGCAGGGCCCGCTGCCCCCAGTCGCGGTCCTCGGCGATCTCGATGCCGCCGAACGGGCCGACGGCTGCAAAGACCTCCGCCCGCACCGCCAGGTTGCCGGTGCCGGTAAATCCCTGCTTGGCGATATACTCCTTCATGCGGTAGGCGAACACGCTCTCATAGGCTTCCAGAAGCGTCAGCCTGTTCGGATCCACACAGGCGATCCGCACGTCGCCGCCCAGGATCGCAAAATCCGGATGCGTCGAGAAGCAGCGCTCGATCTCGGCAAGCCAGCCGCCGCCGGCGATGCAATCGGCGTCGATGAAGGCGAGGATGTCGCCCTTCGCGCTCGCGACGCCGAGGTTGCGCGCCGGCCCCGGCCCCGGCACCGGCTGCGACAGCAGGGTGACGCTGGGGAAGGCGGAGCAGATCTCGACAGGGGGCACCCTGGAGCCGTTGTCGACGACGATGATTTCGACCTCTTGGCCGAGCCCGGTCTGGGCGCGCAGCGAGGCGAGGCACGACCGCAGGGCCTCCGCCTGGTCGAGATGCGGGACAATGACGCTGATCATTGATCAAGCTCCGGCGGAACAGGGCATTACAGGCACCAAAGTATCGGCAGGCCGGACATGCGGGTCTTCGACCAGGATCAGGATGTGATGCCTCATGGAAATCGTAGCCTCCCGTTCGCATCCGCAAAGACGGCGAGGTCGACCATACGACCAGCAAACCGTAACGCTCCAGTCGGCAATGGGGATAGGGACCTGACCTTTTGTCGAACTACCTTCGGCCCGGCAGGTGGCTATAAATACCTGAACTAAGCTCAGGCGACCGGTTGGGGAAGATTGCGAAGGAATTGACGGACAGTGTCACACTCTGAGTTCAGATCGACTGCCGAAAACATCGAGATATGCCCGATCACACCCGGTGATGTGGAGCGCGTTGCCGAATTTCTTCACGCCGAACTGAACAGCCGGCTATCGCCGTCGGCATGGGCGGCGGCCATCCGCCCGACGTGGCAATCGGCATCGCCCAATCATGGGTTCATGCTGGTGGACGGCGAGCGCGTGCTCGGCGCCTATGTGGCGTTCTATTCCCAGCGTCGCGTCGACGACCGGATGGAGAATTTCTGCAATCTCTCCGCCTGGTGCGTGCTGGAACCATACCGCTCGCACGGTCTCAGGCTGCTCAGGGCCATGCTTGCCCAGGAGGGCTACACCTTTACCGACCTGTCGCCGAGCGGCAACGTCGTTCCGCTGAACGCGCGGCTGAATTTCCAGCATCTGGATACGGCAACAGCGCTCGTCCCCAATTGGCCATGGCCGCGGCTTGGAAAGCGCCTGCGCATCGTCTCCGATCCGGCGACGATCGAAAAGAGCCTGAAGGGACGCGATCTCCAGATCTACCGGGACCATGCCGGCGCCCCGGCAGCCTATCATCTCGCCGTGATAGAGGACGGCGAGTGCTGCTATGTGATGTTTCGCAGGGACAGCCGGAAAAGGCTCCGCCTGTTCGCCTCGATCCTTCATGTCGGCAATCCGGATCTGTTTCAGCGGGTCGCCCGCCATGTCTACAGCCATCTGCTGACTCATCACGGCATTCTGGTGACGCTTGCCGAAACGCGCGTCGTTTGCTCCAGGCCGCGATATTCCATCCTGCTGGCCTCGCCACGACCCAAGATGTTTCGCAGCAGCAGGGTGTCGTCCAGCCAAGTCGATTACCTCTATAGCGAACTTACCTGCGTGCCTTGGTAGGAAGGAGTGAGGCGATACATGCGACCGGCAATCAAGACCAACCTGGCCCATCTCCTGCAGCAGGCTGCCGGTGTCCACGCGGCATCTCCCGCGGTGACCTACAAGAATGTGACCTGCACCTATGCCGAGCTCTGGCAGCAGGTTGGCAGGTTCGCCGCAGCGCTTGGCACGATCGGGATGCGTCGCGACGATCGCGTCGCGGTGTTCCTCGAAAAGCGCATCGAGACGGTCGTGACGATCTTCGGCACGACGGCGGCGGGCTGCGTCACCGTGCCCGTCAACCCTCTGCTCAGGCCGCAGCAGGTCGCCTACATCCTCGGCAACTGCGATGTGCGCGTCCTGGTCACCTCGCCCGACCGTCTCGCCCAGCTCCAGGAATTCATCGCCGACAACGAAAAGCTGCGCAACGTCATCCTCGTGGACGACGCCTATGCTGACGACCGCCAGACGCAGGCGGGGGGCCGCGAGACGCATGGCTGGGCCGAGCTGCTCTCGGCCGCGGTCGCGCCGGAACCCGAGATGACGACGGTCGACTGCGACATGGCGGCGATCCTCTACACCTCGGGCAGCACCGGCAAGCCGAAGGGGGTCGTCCTCACCCATCGCAACATGATCGTCGGCGCCGAGAGCGTCAGCCATTATCTCGGAAATAGTCCCGCCGACACGATCCTGTCCGCGCTCCCGCTCAGCTTCGATGCCGGGCTGAGCCAGCTGACGACGGCCTTCAATTCGGGCGCCCATGTCGTCCTGATGAATTTCCTCCTGGCCGGCGACGTCATAAGGCTGTGCGAAAAGCATGGCGTGACCGGGATTACCGGCGTGCCCCCATTCTGGATCCAGATCGCCGAGCTTAACTGGCCGCCCGAAGTGGCGGCTCGGCTGCGCTATTTCGCCAATACCGGCGGACGCATGCCGAAGGCGACGCTCGACCGGCTGCGCGCGCAGTTCCCGCAGGCGCTGCCCTATCTGATGTACGGGCTGACGGAGGCCTTTCGCTCGACCTATCTCGATCCGTCCGAGATAGACCGTCGGCCGGACTCGATCGGCAAGGCCATTCCGAACGCCGAGATCCTCGTCGTGAGACCGGATGGGTCGCGCTGCGCGCCCGGCGAACACGGCGAGCTCGTACACCGCGGCCCGCTCGTGGCCATGGGCTACTGGAACGACCCGGTGCGCACCGCCGAACGGTTCCGCCCGCTCCCGGGCACAGACACGAGCTGGCGGGCACCCGAGATCGCAGTCTTCTCCGGCGATACGGTTGTCGCCGACGAGGAAGGATTCCTGTTCTTCGTCGGCCGGAAGGACGAGATGATCAAGACGTCCGGCTACCGGGTCAGCCCCACCGAAATCGAGGAAGTCGCCTACGCCACGGGCCTGGTCCGTGATGCCGTCGCGCTCGGGCTGGAAGACGCAGCGCTGGGGCAGCGCATCGTCCTCGTCGCAAGCCCCGTCGCCGACACGCTCGACGCGGCCGCCCTGCTGGCGGCCTTCAGGAAGCGGTTGCCGCAGTACATGGTGCCTTCGGAGGTCATCGAAATGGACGTCATTCCAACCAACCCGAACGGCAAGTTCGACCGGGTCCTGCTGAGGGAGCGAGCAAGCTCGTGAGCGCACACCCGTCCATCGCTGAATTTCAGGTCGCCGGAGATTGCCTCGCCGTCGGCGGCGTCTCGCTCGATCGTCTGGCCGAGCGTGTCGGCGCAACGCCGTTCTTCGCCTATGATCGCCAACTCATCACGTCGCGGGTCGGATACCTCCGGTCGGTGCTGCCGTCGGCCGTCAAGCTGAGCTATGCGGTGAAGGCCAATCCGATGCCGGCGGTCGTCCAGCATTTGTCTGGCCTGGTCGACGCGCTCGACGTGGCTTCGTCGATGGAGATGAAGGTCGCGCTCGACACGCCGGTGCTGCCCTCGCATGTCAGTTTTGCAGGTCCGGGCAAGACCACGGCGGAGCTGACACAGGCGGTGGCTGCCGGCGTGACGATCGAAATGGAATCGCCCAACGAGGCGAGCCGCCTGGTAGAGATCGGCAACAGGCTGGGGATTCGTCCGCGCGTCGCGCTTAGGGTCAATCCGGACTTCCAGGTCAAGGGATCCGGTATGCGCATGGGCGGCGGCCCGCAGCAGTTCGGCGTCGATGTCGAGGAGGTCCCTGCGCTGCTGCGCTCGCTTACCGCGACCGACCTCGACTTTCTCGGGTTCCACGTCTTTGCCGGCTCGCAGAACCTGCATGCCGAGATCCTCTGCGAGGCCCTGGCAAAGAATGTCGCGCTGTTGTTGCGGCTCGCCGGCGATTGCCCCTGGCCGGTGCGCTATCTCAACCTCGGCGGCGGGTTCGGCATCCCCTATTTCGAGCAGGATCGCCCGCTCGACCTCTCGTCGGTCGGAAAGGCGCTCGGCGAGCTCGTCGAGGGGTCGATCCGCCCGCAGCTCCCCGACGCCCGTGTCGTGATCGAGCTCGGCCGATACCTGGTCGGCGAAGCCGGCGTCTACGTCACGCGCGTCGTCGATCGCAAGGTATCGCGCGGGCGCACCTATCTCGTGGTCGACGGGGGCCTTCATCACCAGCTCGCCGCTTCCGGCAATTTCGGGCAGGTCATCCGCCGCAACTATCCGATCGTCATCGGAAACCGGATGCGTGACACCGAGCTGGAGAGCGTTTCGGTGGTGGGATGCCTGTGCACGCCGCTCGATCTCCTGGGCGACAACGTCATGCTTCCGCATGCCGACGTCGGCGATCTCGTCGTGATCTTCCAGGCGGGCGCCTACGGCCTGACCGCCAGCCCGACCGCGTTTCTCGGCCACCCGATGCCGGCGGAGGTTCTGGTCTAGGACCGTCTTGGGCGCGTGATTGAAAATTTGGTTTCAGACACTGAGAGGGCAGCATGAATACGTCAACGCTCGAAGCCGTGAAGGACGTCATCATAGAGACGCTCGGTATAGAAGACCGGGGCAGGATCGAGGCGGCCTCGACACCCCTGTTCGGGAATATTCCGGAACTCGATTCCTTCGCTGTCCTCAGCCTGGCAGCAGCGCTGGAGCAGCGATTCCGCTTCACCATCGACGACAGCGACTTTACCGGCGAGGTCTTCGAGACCGTCGGGTCGTTGGCCCGGTTCGTGGATAGCAACCTGAGCCACTAGGCCGGGCCGCGCCGGGCCGCGGCGTGGCTGCAACAGCGTGGGAGACCGGAATTGGCAGATAGATTTCAGGACAGCTCGCCGGTGGTCGACACGGCTAAGGAGGCGGGGGTGGATACGACGACCACCGTGTCCGTCGTCATCGTCACCTACAACAGCGCCTCCGCCCTGCCGGCTTTGCTCGATTCCCTGCCGGCAGGCCTGAACGGGGTTGATCGCTTCGAGGTCGTCATTGTCGACAACGAGTCCAGGGATGGGTCGGCGGAACTGGCGGAAGCCCATCCGATCCGCCCGAACGTCATCCGCATGGGACGGAACGCAGGCTATGCCGCGGCCATCAATGCAGCCGCCGCGTCGGTGCATCCGAATTCCCATCTCCTCGTCCTCAATCCCGACCTTCGGCTCTATCCGGACGCCGTCAGGCCGCTGCTCGATCATCTCGAGGCGCGGTCCGTCGGCGTCGTCGTTCCGCTGAACTACACGGAAGGCGGCACGGTCGATCCGACCCTGCGGCGGGAGCCGTCCATGCTCACCGCCTGGGCCGACGCGATCCTTGGCGGGACGTTGGCGGCGCGGATCGGCTGGGGCGAAGTCGTGGGCGAACCGGCCCGCTACGACCGAAGCGGGCCGATCGAGTGGGCGACCGGATCGGCACTCCTCGTATCCGCAAGGGCCCGGCGCATCGTCGGGGACTGGGACGAATCCTTCTTCCTCTACAGCGAGGAGGTGGACTATCAGCGAAGGGTACGCGAGGCAGGATTCGAGATCGTCTACGAGCCCCGGTCGAAGGTGATGCATGCCTCGGGCGGCAGCGGCGCGAGCCCGCGCCTGTACGCGCTGCTGACCTCCAACCGGATCCGCTACTATGGGCGCCATCACGGATTTTTCCGGACATCGATGTTCCGGCTGGGGGTTGCTGCAGGGCAGGCCATCAGGTTCTGGCGGGGATCGCCGCATCGGGCAGCGCTCTACAGCGCCCTGATGCCGCTGAGGCCCGTGTCCGAGTTCCAGGCCAACACACGGAACTAGCAATGGCAGTGGCGGGGCAACAGCGAATCCTCAACTTCCATGGCGTGGGCGAGCCCGGCCGGGCGCTGGAGCGCGGCGAAGCCCCGTATTGGCTCGGTGTAGACCGGTTCTGTGCGGCGCTGGATCGCATCGCTGATCATCCGGATCGCGATCGCTTGTCGATCACTTTCGACGACGGCAACGCCTCCGACCTGCTGATTGCCGCCCCGGAACTGCAAAAGCGCGGCCTTGAGGCGGAGTTCTTCGTCCTGTCCGGCCGCATCGGCGAGGCCGGCTCGCTGGATGCAGGCCAGATCCGGGCGCTGATGCAAATGGGCATGCGCATCGGCAGCCACGGCGTGGCCCATAGCGACTGGTCGAGCCTTTCGGCGCATGCGTTGCAGCGTGAGCTCGTCACATCGAAAGCAGTCCTCGAGGAGATCTGCGGGATCCCCGTCCAGTCGGCCGCGATACCGTTCGGACGCTACAACGCCGCGGTATTGCAGGCCCTGAGAAGCGCGGGATACGCCGTCGCCTACTCGAGCGACAGGGGAAGCTCCACCTCGGCGGCATTCCTCCATCCGAGAACGTCGCTTCGACAGGACACGACCGACAGCATTTTCGAAGCCGTGCTGTCCGGGACCATGGCCCCCTGGAAGCGGTTGCGCCGCTTCGCCGGCATGACCGCGCGGGCCTGGATCTGAAGGCGAGCGTGGTGGCGTGGGCCGATCGGCCCGTCCTGTCGGAATTCCGCCGGAAACAGGCTGCCGGGCTATGAAAATCACCGTCCTGATTCGCCCCTCTGCGCCCCGCTTGTGAGCGGTAGCGAACACGAATCGCTGATTGAATCCATCGGTTCGTCCGCTCATAGATTGCAAAATTGCGATATTCACAAAAATTTTCGAATTTCGCCCACTGCGCGCGGTTTCGCAGCGTTCACGCGCGGATCGTTAAGAATTTACTAATGTTTTCAGCGCCGTTGCCGCGAGTGAGCGTGCGAGATTCAACTTTTCCGTGGAATGGTTAGCCAGTAGTTGCCTTAATTTGGTCAATTCCGATTCTGGCAAATAATTCAAAAAATAAATCGAAGCCGGTTCAGATAATGTGGCAGCAATATGGCCACTATAGTCGGACGTCTACTGGTTACGAGGCGTTGCACCCCCTGGAGAGCTGCACTATTAGTTCCGCCGTGCCGTCGGATTAACAAAAATATTAACCGGCTTAACACACAGATAGTAACCACTCATCTCCAAAGGGTTCAGGGTGGGGAGAAAGGCAAAGTTGCAGTGACAAGCACAATTCGCGATGCAATCAAGTCCGGAGTCCGGGCTGAGACGACGCACGTCGGTAGCACCATCAACGAAAATGGCCAGGCTGTAGCTCTGTCGCTTGATAAGTTGCTCGATCTTCTGTCGAGCAGCACCGATGATCTGGGTGCCGATGCCTACAACGAGCGCGTCAGCAAGATGATCGACGATTTCGGCAAGAAGGCAGCCGACCACAAGGGTGGCTGGGGTGACTTCTCGTTCGCTGACAAGTCGGGCACGACCGCCACAAAGGCAGACCTCCAGTCGTCGACCGAGCTGTCCTCCGTCAAGACCGCCGGCGTCACCGACGCCGTCGCTGAAACACAGTCGGCTTCGGCTCCTGCCGACACCACGGCTGTCCGCGACACAACGGCTGTCCGCAGTGTCGAAGCCGCAGCTGCCGCTCCGGCCGCCGCCGCCGCAGCCTCGTCCGGCTTCCCGGATGCCTCGACGAGCGGCGTTCCGGCCGGAACCGCGCTCAAGACCTATACCGGCCCGATGACCATCACCAAGGCCGGCACGGTGATCGAGAACGCGATCATCAACGGCTCGCTGCGCATCACCGCCGACAACGTCGTGATCAAGAACAGCGTCATCAAGTACAGCGGCACCTGGGGCATCGACGCCGAAGGCGCCAAGAACGTCACCATCCAGAACAACGACATCACCGGTCCGGGCTATTCCGGCACCGCCAATGCCGCCATCCTCGGCAGCGGCAACTTCAGCGGCAACGACATCTCCAAGTCGGAGAACGGCATCGTCCTGCAGGGCGGCGCCAGCACGGTGAAGGGCAACTACATCCACGACCTCGAGGCGGCCGGCTCCGACCCGCACTATGACGGCATCTCGGTGCAGGGCGGTCAGAACGGCGTGCTGATCGAAGGCAACACCGTCATTGGCCGTGATACCTCCGACGTCTTCATCAAGAACGACTTCGGCCCGATCGCCAACGTCAAGGTGACCGGCAACCTGCTGCTCGGCGACAGTGGCTATCCGGTCTATGTCGACGGCCGCGCCAATGGCGGACCGATCACCGGCGTGACGATCAGCAACAACCATATCGAGAAGGGCTACTACGGCTACTACAACATCGAGAACTCCAAGCCGGTTCTCTCCGGCAATGTCGAATATCCGCGCAACGGCGCACCCGAGCCGGGTGACGGGACCGTCTCTCCGGATCCGACGCCCACGCCGACCCCGGGCAACAAGGTGATCGACGGCACGAGCGGAAACGACAACCTCGTCGGCAGTTCCGGCAAGGATACCATCAATGGCAAGGCCGGAAACGACACCCTCAACGGCGGGGCCGGCAACGACACGCTCAACGGGGGAACCGGCAACGACGTCCTCAAGGGGGGCGCCGGTGCCGACACTCTCAACGGCGGCAGCGGACGCGACACGGCAACCTATTCCGGTTCCAACAAGGCGGTCAACGTCAGCCTCGGGACGGGCACCGGCACGGGCGGCCACGCCCAGGGCGACAAGCTTTCCGGCATCGAGAACCTGACCGGCTCCAGCCACAGCGACACGCTGACGGGCAACAGCGGCAACAATGTCATCAAGGGCGGCCTCGGCGTCGACAAGATGATCGGCGGCGGCGGCAACGACACTTATGGCGTCAACGACTCGCGGGACAAGGTGACAGAGAATCCCGGCAACGGACACGATCTCGTCAACGCGAGCGCCAGCTACAAACTTGGCGCGAACATCGAGGAACTGCATCTGACAGGAGAGCGCAACCTGACGGGTACGGGCAACGGCAAGGCGAACGAGATCATCGGAAATGCCGGCGACAACAGGCTGTACGGCGGTGCTGGCAACGACGTGATCAACGGTGGTACCGGAAACGACACCATCCGCGGCGATGCCGGTTTTGACAAGCTCACCGGCGGCGGCGGCGCAGACGGGTTCGTATTTCGTCAGGCGAGCTTGAAGTCGGATCAGCCGGACCATATCACCGACTTCTCTTCGAACGACCTGATCCGTTTCGACGTCACCTCCGGCCCCACCGGCGCCCTGGCCGACAGCGCGTTCCGGCTCGGCACGCACGCCGCCGACAGCAACGATCGCTTCATCTTCGACAAGAAGAGCGACACGCTCTACTACGACAAGGACGGCAGCGGATCCGCCGCACAGATCAAGGTCGCCGTCCTGGACAACGGCTACGTGCTGTCGGCTGACGACATCTGGCTGTTCTGACGGCGACCATGCTTGCCGTCTGGATAAACGCAGACGGCAGATGACGGGACTTGGAGCGCGCCGGGGAAACCCCGGCGCGCTTTTCATATTCGGTGTGTCCGCGAAGACGACAGCGGCCGTCGACAGCCTACCCACCGCTCGGTGCGAGGTGGACGCAGGACCTGCCGCAGGGTTACACATTCGAGCGAGGCGGCTAATCGCAGCCGCGAATACTGAGCATCTACCCCTGTCCGGATACACCTTTAGACGAAACGACTACCGCGTTTTGTTTCCTTTACTCCCAGCCTGAAAAGAACTCTGCTGAACCTCGGAAGAACTTTGCCGTCGACCGTGCCGTGCACTGGTTCAGGCTCGCAGATCTTCTTGGGTTTTGGCGGGAACGGGGGCTCATCCGGAATGATCGCACCTTCAGTGACCCTCGGCGAGGGGGTCGTCATTCATCATCCCGATCTGGTCAATCTCTATGGCTGTACGATCGGGGCCGGCAGCCGTATCGGGACATTTGTCGAAATCCAGAAGAACGCCGCCATCGGCCGCGATTGCAAGATTTCCAGCCACACGTTCATCTGCGAGGGCGTCACCATCGAGGATGGCGTCTTTGTCGGTCACGGCGTGATGTTCACCAATGACATGCATCCGCGCGCCGTCAATCCGGACGGCAGCCTGCAGACCGACAGCGACTGGGAACTGCTTCCCACCCGTGTCGGACGGCGGGTGTCGATCGGCAGCAATGCCACCATCCTGCCCGGCCTGACGATCGGAGAGGGTGCGCAGGTGGGGGCCGGCGCGGTGGTGACCAGGGATGTGCCCAGTCACGCAATCGTCGCCGGCGTGCCGGCGCGCGTCATCGGCCGCGTCGCGGACGCGCCTTACGAGATCCGCTCTTCCGGGAGAAAATGATGATCGGCATTGCTGTAGTCGGATATGGATACTGGGGGCCGAACCTGGTTCGGAACATCGCCGAGATTCCCGATGCAAGGGTTGTCTATGTCTGCGATCTCGCAAAGGAGCGGCTGGCGAACGTCAAGCTTCGCTATCCCGCGATCGAGATCACCGACGACTTCGAGGAAATCCTGCGCGATCCGCGGGTCGACGCGGTGGCGATCGCCACGCCCGTCTCGACCCACTTCCCGCTCGCCATGAAGGCGATGATGGCGGGCAAGCACGTCTTCGTCGAAAAGCCCATGGCATCGACCGCCGAGGAAGCGCGGCGGATGGTCGAGGAGGCGGCGCGGCGCAAGCTGGTGCTGGCCGTCGACCACACTTTCGTCCACACCGGCGCCGTCCGCAAGATGCGCGAGATCGTCGAGAACGGGCTGGGCGAGATCTACTACTACGACAGCGTCCGGGTGAACCTCGGGCTCTTCCAGCACGATGTCAGCGTCATCTGGGACCTGGCCGTGCACGACCTGTCGATCATGGACTACGTGCTGCCGGAAAAGCCGGTCGCTGTCTCCGCGACGGGCATGAGCCATGTTGCCGGCGAGCCCGAGAACATCGCCTATCTCACGCTCTTCTTCGAGAGCAAGCTGATCGCGCATATTCACGTCAACTGGCTGGCACCGGTCAAGGTGCGGCGCACCCTGGTGGGCGGCAGTGGCAAGATGATCGTCTATGACGATCTCGAGGCCAGCGAGAAGATCAAGGTCTACGACAAGGGCATCACACTCAACGGCAATCCGCAGAAGAACGGCGAGAAAGTCTACCAGATGCTGGTCGGCTATCGCACCGGCGACATGTACGCACCGCAACTGGACATGACCGAGGCGCTCGGCCGCGAATTGCGGCAATTCGTCGAGTGCATCGACACCAACGGCCAGCCGATCGCGGACGGCCAGGCCGGCCTGCGCGTCGTGCGCATCCTGGAAGCCGCAACTCAGTCGCTCGCCCAGCGCGGCCGCGTCATCGAACTCGAGCAGCAGAGGCGCATTGCATGATCCCGTTTCTCGATCTGAAGGCCCAGTACGCCTCGCTGAAGAGCGAGATCGATGCGGCGGTTCTCGGTGTGCTGGCTTCGGCACAGTACGTGCTGGGCGAGGAAGTCGCCCAGTTCGAGCGGGAGTTCGCCGCCTATTGCGGGACGAAGCACGCGATTGCCGTCAACACCGGCACCAGTGCGCTGCATCTGGCGTTGCTCGCCGCCGGCGTCGGCCCCGGCGACGAGGTCGTCACCGTGCCCTTCACCTTCGTCGCCACGGCGTCCGCGATCTGCTATTCGGGAGCGACCCCGGTCTTCGTCGATGTCGAGCCGGTGACGCTGACGATGGATCCGCAAAAGCTGGAGGCGGCGATCACGCCCCGCACCAAGGCGATCCTCCCCGTGCACCTCTACGGGCAGATGGCCGATCTCGACGCGATCATGGCCATCGCCGACCGGCACGGCATTCCCGTCATCGAGGATGCCTGCCAGGCGCACGGCGCGGAAGACAAGGGACGGCGCGCCGGCAGCATCGGCGTCTCGGGCTGCTTCAGCTTCTACCCCGGCAAGAACCTCGGGGCCTGCGGCGAGGGCGGCATCGTCGTCACCAATGACGACGACCACGCCAAGACCATCCGCATGCTGCGCGATTGGGGCCAGGAGCAGCGCTATCACCATGCGCTCAAGGGCTTCAACTATCGCATGGACGGCATCCAGGGCGCGATCCTGCGGGTGAAGCTCCGGCACCTCGAAGACTGGACCGAGGCGCGCCGCGCCCATGCGAAGCGCTATTCCAGCCTGTTGAAGGGATCTCCCGAGGTGAAGGTCCCCGTCGAACTCGAGGGCCGCCGGCACGTCTACCACGTCTATGCCGTCCGCTGCCGCGACCGCGACGCGCTTCAGCGTCATTTGCAGGCCGAAGGCATCCAGACCGGGCTGCACTATCCCATTCCCGTGCATCTGCAGAAGGCGCATGCGGACCTCGGCTATAAGCCCGGCGATTTCCCGGTCTCGGAGGCGGCCGCGCGCAACGTCCTGTCGCTGCCGATCTATCCGGAGATGACGGCGCGCCAGGTCGAGCAGGTGGCGGCCGCGATGGAGCAGGAAGCCTATGTCGGCTGAACCCCTCGCCGCCCGCATCGTCCCCTCGGTCCACGGCCGCCGCGAGGCGCCGGCCGATCCGGACTACCAGCGCGAACTCGTCGAGGAGCTGAAGCGGGCCTATACCACAGCCGGTCTCGTCGAGTTCTACGGGCGCTTCGCGATGGGCGACGGGTTCTTCGACGCGATGATGCGCAAGCTGATCGTGAAGGCGATTGCCCGCAGTTCCGGTTCCGGGCTTCAGGTCGGAAGCGGCGTCGGCTTCAAGCATGCGGAGACCTTCGAGATCGGCAGCGGCGTCTTCGTCGGCGCCCAGGCCTATATCCAGGGCCGCTATGACGGGACGTGCCGGATCGGCGACAATGTCTGGATCGGCCCGCAGGCCTATTTCGACGCGCGCAACCTGATCCTGGAGGATCATGTCGGCTGGGGGCCGGGCGCCAAGGTGCTGGGATCGAGTCATACCGCGATTCCCGTCGACGTGCCGATCATCCGCACCGACCTCGAGATCAAGCCGGTCAGGGTGGGCGCCTGGGCCGATATCGGCACGAACGCCACGATCCTGCCCGGCGTGACGATCGGCAAGGGCGCCATCATAGGCGCCGGCGCGGTGGTCACGTCCGACGTCGAGCCCTTCTCGGTCGTTGCCGGCGTGCCGGCGAAATTCATCCGGTGGCGGCAGGATCCGCTGCCGGAATCCTCGTGAATGGTGGATAGTCATGAAGAACAAACGGATATTGATCACCGGCGGCGCTGGTCTGATCGGGTCGCACATTGCCGACCTGGTCGCCTTGGAAGAGCCGCGCGAAATCCTCGTCCTCGACAATTTCGTCCGCGGACGGCGCGAGAACCTGGAGGCCGCGATCGCCGCTGCCCCGGTCACGATCGTCGAGGGCGACATTCGTGACCGCACACTCCTGGCCGAGATGCTTCAGGGCGTCGACGTCGTGTTCCATCAGGCGGCGATCCGCATCACCCAGTGTGCCGAGGAACCGCGGCTGGCTTTCGAGGTGCTGGCCGGCGGAACGTTCGACGTGCTCGAGGCCTCGGTGAATGCCGGCGTGTCGAAGGTCGTGGCGGCGTCGTCCGCCTCGGTGCTGGGGCTCGCCGAGAGCTTCCCGACCACCGAGGATCACCACCCCTACAACAACCGCACGATCTACGGGGCGGCGAAAGTGTTCAACGAGGCGCTGCTGCGCAGCTTCACCGACATGTACGGCCTGAACTACGTCGCGCTCCGCTATTTCAACGTCTACGGCCCGCGCATGGATGCCTACGGCGTCTATACCGAGGTGATGATCCGCTGGATGGAACGGATTGCGGCGGGCCTGCCGCCGGTCATCTTCGGCGACGGCCTGCAGACAATGGATTTCGTCAACGCGCGCGACATCGCCCGGGCCAACATGCTGGCCGCGAAGTCGGACGTGACCGACGAGATCTTTAACGTCGCCAGCGGCACGGAGACGAGCCTGCTCGAGCTGGCGCAGATGCTGGTGCGGATCATGGATTCCTCCGTCGAGCCGCAGTTCCAGCCGGCGCGCAAGGTCAACGCGGTCACCCGCCGGCTCGCCGATACGAGCAAGGCGGAGCGGCTTCTCGGATTTCGCACGGAGATCTCGCTCGAGGACGGACTGCGCGAACTGGTCGCCTGGTGGCGCAGCGAAGTGGACCGGGCAAAGGGCGAGGCTGCGTGATGGCCATGATCCCCATTGCAAAACCGATGCTGGACGAGCGCGAGGTCGAGGCCGTCAGGCGGGTCGTCCTGTCCGGCTGGGTCACGCAAGGCCCCGAAGTCGCGACCTTCGAAAACGAGTTCGCCACCTTCGTCGGCGCGGATCACGCCTGTGCTGTATCCAACTGCACCACGGCGCTGCACCTGGCCTTGAAGGTCGTCGGCGTCGGGCCGGGCGACGAGGTCGTCACCGTCAGCCATTCTTTCATCGCCACCGCCAATGCGGTGCGCTATTGCGGCGCCGTTCCCGTCTTCGTCGACATCGAGGAGAACGGGTTCAACATCGATCCGGACAGGATCGAGGCCGCCATCACGCCGAAGACGAAGGCAATCCTCTGCGTCCACCAGTTCGGCATGCCCTGCGACCTCGAGAAGATCGTCGCCATCGGCCAAAAACATTCTATCCCGGTCGTCGAGGATGCGGCCTGCGCGTCGGGCAGCGAGATCCTCTGGCAGGGGAACTGGGAGAAGATCGGCAAGCCGCATGGCGACGTCGCCTGCTTCTCCTTCCATCCGCGCAAGCTGCTCACCACCGGCGACGGCGGCATGCTGACGACGGCCAATGCCGACTATGACGCCAAGTTCCGCCTCTGGCGGCAGCATGGCATGAGCGTCACCGACGCGGTGCGTCACGGCTCCAAGCAGGTGATCTTCGAGAGCTATCCCGAACTCGGCTACAACTACCGCATGACCGACATGCAGGCGGCGATCGGCCGCGTCCAGCTCGCGCGGTTGCCGGATTTGATCGAAGCCCGCCGCCGGATGGCGGAACTCTATCGCAAGGGCCTGGCGGAAATCCCGGGCGTCGAGGCGCCGGGTGAACCGCCCTGGGCGCGTACCAACTGGCAGAGCTATTGCGTGCGCCTTGCAGAAGGGCTGGACCAGCTCCAGGTCATGCAGACGCTGCTCGATCGCGGCGTCTCCACCCGCCGCGGCATCATGAACAGCCATCGCGAGCCGGCCTATGCCGATCCGTCGACGCACAGGGTTTCGGGAAGCCTGGAAAACAGCGTCGCGGCGCAGGAGCGGTGCATCGTCCTTCCGCTGTTTGCTCAGATGACGGAAGCCGACGTGGCGACGGTGCTGGACGAACTCCGCCAGGCCTGCAGGCTGCCGACGCGCGAGCGCCCGGTCGCGGCCGCCGAGTAGGGCGTCCGCATTCACGGACCAAAAGGTCGCTGTTTCCGCGGCCGGGCGGGCAGGCAAGGTTCAAGTCCGCTACAGATCGAAAGCCCCGGGGAGCACAACGCTCCCCGGGGTTCGCTTTTTACAGCGCCAGATCTCAGGCTGATTTGGACAACAGGGCCCGCACCGGCATCGGCAGGGATTCCGGAGGCAGCAGGTTGATCAGGCTGCGAAGCGCATGGAGCCCGAGGACGAGGGTCACCAGCAAGCCCGCCGCCATGGCCTGCCAGGGCGGCAGATACTGCGTCGCGCAGAAGACGAGGCCCGAGGCGACGATGAAGAGCATGCCGGTCCTGAGATTGGCGCCAGACCACCTAAACTGCGTCAGGTGGCGGGCGATGGCATAGACCATGAACCCCTGCCAGACATAGAGCCCGAGAAAGGCGACCGCCGCACCAGTCGGCCCGAGGCGTGGCACGAGCAGGACGGCCAGGACCACATGCAGGCTGTGCGAGACGATCTCGGAGAAGAAGAAGATCATTTGTCGGCCCTTGGCGATGATCACGAATCCGAGCGGCCAGGACACGATTCTGAGCAGCACGCCCAGGCAGATCCAGCGCAGGATCTCGGCTGCCGGGTAGAATTCCGGCGAATAGAACAGCCACATCGCCACAGGCGCAAAGGTCAGCGTGGCCAGCACGCCCGGCCCTCCCAGCAGCAGGCTGATCTGCGTCTGCTCGTTCACCAGCCGGTTGGCGGCCGCGTGGTCGCTCGCAGCCGCGGTCAGTCGCGGATAGAAATCCGCCCCCATCGCCTGCAGGATGAAGCCGGCATAGAGGCCGCCGAGCGCCCAGGCCGCCTGGTACTGTCCGGCGGCGGCGATTCCCCCGTCCCACGTGACGAGCATGCGGATGACATAGGCGGCGCCGAAACCAAGGATGCCGCTCAGCATGAAGGCGAAGCCGAGTTTCAGGAGCGGCGCCACTTCCTCCACCAGTTCGCCGGTCGACATGGCCTGCCGGCTGATGCGGAGCTTCCGGCCGGACCACCAGCAGATCAACAGCAGGGCTGCCGCGCTCATGACGATCGACGGCGCCAGGGCGGCGGGGCCGAAGAAGAAGACCAGCGCGACGGTGATGCAGCTTGTCGCAAGCCCCGACAGGATCTGGATGCGGGCGAGGCTTGCGATGTCGCGCATGCCCTGCGTCAGCGCGATCTGGCCGCCGGCCACCAGTTGCAGGAGGATCGCCAGCGACAGCAGGGCGACGCCCAACGTATGCTGGTCGTCGCCGAATGTGAGGTTGGCGATCGGGCTGGCCAGGGCGGCGAGCAGGACGGCGCCGATCAGGCCGAGCACGATCGAGGTCCTGCGCAGGGCCGTTGCAGTGCGTGCGATGCGGTCGGTGTCGCCGGTGCCCGCGGATTCGGCGATCTGGCGCACGCCGCTGGACTGGACCCCGAAGCCGGCCAGCGCCTGGGCCAGGTCGACGATCGACAGGTAGAGGCTCATCTGCCCGACGCCCGCCGGGCCGAGCAGGATGGCCAGCGCCTTGTTCTTCACGATCGAGAACAGCACGTTGATGACCGACGACCCCCCGATCATCGCCATCGACTTGAGGATATGGAAATAGGACTGTTGTCTCTCGGTGTGCGGCGTGGTCATTGCCATCGATCCGTGCGGGCGCCGCAGCGGCGCCCGTCCCCTGGGTTTTTCATCAATCCTGTTGCAGCACGCGGCGGACGACCGCGGCGGTGCTCTCCTGCCACGGCGGCGCGCGCCAGCCGAACGTCTGTTCGAACTTGGCGCAGCACAGGCGCGAGTTCAGCGGCCGCCGCGCCCTGGTCGGGTAGTCCGCCGTTGCGATGTCACGGATGTCCGCGCTGGGGCCGTCGTTGGCCTTGCTCACCTCGAACACCGACCGGGCAAGACCGGCCCAGTTGGTATCGCCGGTGCCGGCCACGTGATAGATGCCCGGCCGTTCCCTTGCGGGATGCGTCGCGACCAGCAGGATCGCATCGGCGAGGTCCAGCGCGCTGGTCGGACTGCCCCACTGGTCGGCGACGACGGATATCGACGGGCGCTCGCCCGCAAGCCGCAGCATGGTCTTGACGAAGTTCGTGCCGAAGGGGCTGTAGACCCAACTCGTCCTCAGGATGATGTGGCGCGGATTGGCGCCTGCTACCGCATGTTCGCCGCGCAGCTTCGTATAGCCATAGACCGTCTTCGGCTCCGTCTCGTCGTCTTCCGAATAGGGTCGCTCCGCGTCTCCGGAAAAGACGTAGTCGGTCGAGATGTGGATCACCGGGACCCGCAGGGCTGCCGCCGCCTCCGCGACCGCGGCCGCGCCGATGACGTTCACCGCATAGGCGAGGTCCTGCTCGTCCTCCGCCCGGTCGACCGCTGTGTAGGCAGCAGCCGAGACCACGATGTTGGGCCGCGCCGCAAGGATCTCCCGCTGGATGGAGGCGGGGTTCGAAAGGTCGAGTGTCGGTCGCCCGGCCGTCACCAGCTCGATGCCGGGCATGCCCGCTGCGGCCTCGACGAGGCTTGTCGCCAGCTGTCCATGCGTGCCCGTCACCAGGATCTTCATTACCCTGCAGCCAGTCTGCCGAGGCGGTCGCCGGCATAGGTCCCTTCGCGGATCGGCCGCCACCACCAGTCGTTGACGAGATACCAGTCGACGGTCCGTTCCAGTCCGGTCGCAAAGGTCTCCCGCGGCGCCCAGCCGAGCTCGCGCTCGATCTTGGAGGTGTCCATCGCATAGCGCCGGTCGTGGCCCGGGCGGTCGGCGACGAAGGCGATCAGCGCGCGATGGCTCTCGCCGTTCCGGCGCGGCCGCCGCTTGTCCAGCGCGTCGCAGATGGCTTCCACGACCGCGAGGTTGGTAAGCTCGGCGGCGCCGCCGATATTGTAGCTCTCTCCGATCCCGCCGCGTTCGGCCACGAGCGCCAGCGCCCGGGCGTGGTCCTCGACAT
Source organism: Mycoplana azooxidifex (assembly GCF_014196765.1). Lineage (GTDB taxonomy): Bacteria > Pseudomonadota > Alphaproteobacteria > Rhizobiales > Rhizobiaceae > Mycoplana > Mycoplana azooxidifex. Next base: position 507,793 of record NZ_JACIEE010000003.1, on the reverse strand, counting down.
AGAGCCAGTCGCGGACGTTCGCCCCGGTGCCGTAGATCGGCAGCGGCTTTTCGTCGAGCGCGTTCAGGATCACCAGCGGGATGAGCTTTTCCGGGAAGTGGAAGGGCCCGTAGTTGTTGGAGCAGTTGGTGACGACGACCGGCACCCCGAACGTATGGTGCCAGGCGCGCACGAGATGGTCCGAAGCGGCCTTCGAGGCCGAATAGGGCGAGGACGGCGCATAGGGCGTGCCCTCGTTGAAGGTGCTGTCGTCGAAGGGAAGGTCGCCGAAGACCTCGTCGGTCGAGACATGGTGGAAGCGAAACCGTTCCGCAGCCGGCGCCGGCAGGCTGCGCCAATATTTCAGCACCGCTTGCAGCAGCCGGTACGTGCCGACGATGTTGGTCTCGATGAAGGACCCCGGCCCGTCGATCGAGCGGTCGACATGGGTTTCGGCGGCAAGGTGGATGACGCGGTCGATCGCCTCCGCCCGCAACACCTCGCCGATCGTCGCCTCGTCGCCGATGTCGGCGCGGACGAAACGGTAGTTGGGCAGGCCCGAGATCGAGGACAGTGAGGCGAGGTTGCCGGCATAGCTGAGCTTGTCGACATTGACGACACGATTGGCCGGATCGGCGGCGAGATGACGGCAGAGCGCCGAGCCGATGAAACCGGCACCGCCGGTGACGAGTATGTTCATGGCCAGGTCCCCCCTGTTGGCTCGAAGACGTCCGCCTGTGCCAGGCGCGACGCATTGCGATCCTTGTCCGAAAGCTGGAACTGCGAGGCGGCGATCGGCCAGATGATGCCGATCTGCGGGTCGTCGAAGCGGATCGACCGGTCGTGCGTCGGCGAATAGGGGTTCGTAACCTTGTAGATCACCTCGGTATCCGGCTCGAGCGTCACGAAGCCGTGCGCAAACCCCTTGGGTACGAGCAACTGGTTCCAGTCGGCCGCCGAAAGCCGTGCCGCACACCACCGGGCAAAGGTCGGCGATCCCTGCCGGATGTCGACGGCGACGTCGAAGATCGCCCCGCGCGTCACCCGCACGAGCTTGTCCTGCGCAAACGGCGGAAGCTGGTAGTGGAGCCCGCGAAGGACGCCGCGTGCAGCGGAATAGGAGTGGTTGTCCTGCACGAAATCGAGCGCGATGCCTGCCTCGGCAAAGGCCGCGGCACTCCAGGTCTCTGAAAAGAAACCGCGCTCGTCGCCGAACTTGCGCGGCCGTATCTCCAACACGTCCTCGATCTCCAGCCGCCTGATTTCCAGCGTCATCCGGCGCGTTCCTCGACGAGGCGGTTCAGATAGGCGGCATAGGCCGTCTTGCCGAGCAGGCTGGCGCGCCGGCTCACCTCTTCCGGCCCGAGCCAGCCCATCTCCAGGGCGATCTCTTCGGGGCAGGCGATCTGCACGCCCTGGCGCCGTTCCACCGTGCGCACGAAAGAGGATGCGTCCTGCAGGCTGTCATAGGTGCCGGTATCGAGCCAGGCATAGCCGCGGCCGAGCTGGCAGACATGCAGGTCGCCGCGCTCCAGGTAGATGTTGTTGACGGTGGTGATCTCCAGCTCGCCGCGGGCGGACGGCTGAATCGACTGGGCGATGTCGACGACGTCGTTGTCGTAGAAGTAGAGACCCGTCACCGCCCAGTTCGACTGCGGCTCGAGCGGCTTCTCCTCGATCGTCAGCGCCGTGCCGGTCTTCCTGTCGAAGGTGACGACGCCGTATCGCTCCGGATCGTCGACGTGATAGGCGAACACCGAGGCGCCCTTCTTGCGCGCCGCCGCTTCCCGGCAGACCGCTGGCAGTCCGTGGCCGAAGAAGATGTTGTCGCCGAGGATCATTGCGACATTGTCCCAGCCGATGAAGTTTCGGCCGATGATGAAGGCCTCGGCAAGCCCGTTCGGCTGCGGCTGCTCGGCATAGGAAATGTCGAGGCCGAAGTCCGATCCGTCGCCGAGCAGGGCCCGGAAGCACGGCAGGTCGCGCGGCGTCGAAATGATGAGGATCTCGCGGATCCCGGTGAGCATCAGCACGCTCAGCGGATAGTAGATCATCGGCTTGTCGTAGATCGGCAGGATCTGCTTCGACACCGCGATCGTCAGCGGATAGAGCCTCGTGCCGCTGCCGCCCGCCAGGATTATGCCTTTCATCGCGTCCGCCCTTCGTTGCGCCCCGGACCGGTCGGTCCCTTGCCCCGTCTCGTCACGTCCCGTCTCGTCATTGGCTCGCCTGCTCCGTTGGATTTTCCGCAGCCGGCACGCCCGCGGCCTCGTCCGGCAGGGTGCCGGCGACCGGCAACCGCGTCCGCACCACGCGGACGACATCGCCCGGCTGCACCGTCGTCGTTTCGTTTGCCTCGATCACGTCGACCTTGCCGTCGGCGCGTCGCGAGATGCTGTAGCTGGTGAGCGAGGTACTGGCCGCGTTGTCGCCGTCCGCATCGGCCCCCAAGGCGCCGTTCAGCACGTTGCTGCGGGTATCGCGCCGCAGTTGCAGCTGCTTCAGCGCGCCTTTTTCCGCCTGCAACTGCGCCGTGACGTCCACCTGCCGGTTGTCGGTCAGCCCTTCGAGATTGCGCGTGGCCTCGGAAATGTTCTGGCGAGCGCGCATGATCGCGGTGACCATGTCGAGCCGCGTCGACTGGTATCCGCGCAGCGACCGCTCCAGGTCGATCTGCCGCGTCGGCAGGATCACGCCGCGCTCCACCATCGGCTTGACGGTCGCAAGCTCCTTGCGGACGGATTCGATGTCCTCGTCGTTGCTGTCGATCTTCTTCTCCAGCGTGCCGATCTCCTGGCCCATCAGTTCGCGAAGCTCCGTGAAGGATCGCGACTGGCGCTCGACCACGGCGGCGCGTGCGGTAAAGATCTGCTGCTCCTGCTGAAGGATGGTCGCGGCCAGCGGGTTGTCGCGATGCGGCTTCAGGTCGAAATCGAAGCCCTTCGCGCCCGCCATTTCCGCTTCGAGCCGCGCCACGCGGATGCTGCCGCGCAGGATGGAATCGTTCAGTTCCCGCAGTTCGCCCGCATACTCTACCCCGCGCGCACCGGTGAGACCCTCCAGCCTGAACTCGCCGCCGGCCGTGGCAAGTGTCTGCAACACGGTCAGGCCGGGGCGGAAGCGGTATTCGCCGGGCGAGGCGACGTCGCCGACCACGTAGACGGGCGGATAGTCGATGACGGCGATCGAGGCGTCGGGCTTCTCGACCAGCCCGATCCGGGTCTTCAATTGCTCGGCGATCCTGGCCGCCAGTTGGGCCTCGTCGAGGTCGCCGACGGGAACATTGCCGAGAACGGGAAGCGAAAGGGTGCCCTCATCGGAAACGACGAACTCGCCGCCCAGCGCATCCCAGCGTTCATAGGTTCCCCGCGTCGGCATCCACTGGACCACCGAGAGCCGGATGCGCGTCTGGGGCGCAAGCTTCGATGCAATGGCGGGGGCAGGCGCCAGCGCGCCGGCCACGATGAGCGCAGAGAGGATGATCCCGGCCTTGAGGGATCTGCAGCGATGCAGAATGGCGACTGGCATGTATTTCTCCAACCCGTCACAGGGAGAGGTGCAGATGCACGCTCGACCAATGCTCGGCGCTGCCCTTCCAGACAGCGTGTCCCAGTGTGCAAATTCCTGAAATATTGAGAAGGGGCAGGATCTTGCTCCGACTTCATCAATATTGGTGAAAGTGCATAGGCAGGGCCTACCCCCATCGCCGTTCCGTAGCCCCGGCCGGGGCAGGTGCGATCTATGGGCGGTGTCCGGGCGGGTGAGGTAGCAGGAGAATTGCGCCTGATGCCCAAGTTGGTGGGTGGGCTTCACCTTAGGTTAGTTCGTTTGGATGAACGTGCCTTGCCCGGTGCCTCCACGTGCATTGCCCTTCGATCCTTTTCTCAGCCCATTTGCGCCGTCGCCGTCGTTCGTGGCGTGCGCTAAGGTCTTGTCGATGGTGCACGATTTCGTGCGTTCGCCGGCAGTGACGATTGCCGGCGACGAAAACCGGGATCGGGCAGGGCGGGTGAAGGGATATGGTGCTTTTGGACGGGAACGAATACGCGGAAGCGGGGCCGGGCGCGGCGGGTATCAGGGGTGGACCTGAACCACAACGCGTGATGCTGATAGTTACGAGCACGGGGAGCGTATCGAAGCGGCTGATCGATGCGGTCGAGCGCGAGTTCCCCTGGGTTCTCGTCGAGCAGGTGGAGAGTGTCTCCGCCGGCTGCAGGGCGTTTGCCCATCCGGTCGCGCTGATCCTCGTCGATGTCGCCCTGGTGCAGGAGGCCGAGGCCGCCGCCGCAATGCTTGCGCGCGTTCATCCGCAGGCCCTTGCCGCCGTCATCGAACCCTATGACAAGATGCAGGCGACGTCCTTCTCGGCCGTCGCCGATTCCGCCCTGTTCCGCAGCGTCCTGCCGATGGATATGCGGCTCGATATCTGGCTCTCGATCATCAGGCTGATGCTGTGCGGTGGCGAATACCTGCCGCCGGGGTCGGTGGTCGGCGCGCGCGCAGGCGAGCCCGGGCCGTCGATGCCGGCGCACAACGGCGTCTCTTCCGGTCCACGCAAGGCGGAGAGCAGCGTCGCAGAACTGACGGCCAGGGAATTGCAGATCCTGGAGATGGTCTCCCGCGGGCTCCAGAACAAGCTGATCGCAGCCGGTCTCGGTCTTTCCGAGCATACGGTCAAGATCCATCTGCACAATATCATCCGCAAGCTCGGCGTGCACAACAGGACGGAGGCTGCCGCTCGCTTCCGCAATGCCAGAAACGGCAATGTCCTCTTCGACTGAGCCGGCGCGCGACCGTTGATGTCGCGAACGATCTCCATTGCCCGAAAACGTCCGATCACCGTACCTAAAACGTCCGGTCACCGTATGAGTGACCCTGCGACCCGGCTGCTTGCCAACCGGAGGGCGCCCTGCAATCCTTCGCAGAATTGCGGCGGCCGCGCTGATTCGCCGGCCCGGATCGCCGCGGGAGCACAATGCACCGGGGGGAGCATCTTGGACATCAGAACCTGTCTTCTTGGCACGGCGGCCAGCCTTGCCTGCGTCTCGGCGGCCGGCGCGGCCGATGCAATCGTATCGGCCGAACCTGAGCCGATGGAATATGTCCGGGTCTGCGACGCCTACGGGGAGGGCTATTTCTACATACCCGGCACGGAAACCTGCCTGAAGATCGGCGGCTATGTGCGCGGCGAAGTCGCGTTCGGCGATCCGAACGGGCAGGACACCTATCCCGGCGGCGGCGGCGATTCCCTGTTCACGCGCTCCCGCCTCAACCTGCAGATGAGCACGTCCTCGGACACGGACTACGGCGTGCTCGGCACCTATTTCGAGGTCGAGATCAACCGCGACGACAACAACAACGCCTACGAGACGTTCAAGGCCGGCTACGTCGAGCTCAGCGGTTTCCGCGTCGGCTACAGCGACACGCTCTATACCGAATTCACGGGCTATGCCGGAAACGGCATCAACGACTACTACTATGTCGACTACGGCGACTTCGCCCGCAACCAGCTCCGCTACACCTACGACACCGGTTCCGGTTTCAGCTTCGGTTTTGCCATCGAGGACAACGATCCGACCAGCGATCGTGTCTACGACTATGACATCGCGGTGGACAGCTACATGCCAGACCTCGTGGCCGCGGCCGGCTATACCGCGGGCGACTTCATGATCCGCGCCGCCGGCGGCTATGACGAATCGATGGAGGAGGGCGCGATCAAGCTCCGCGTCGACGGCAAGGTCGGCATCGTCTCGCTCTTCGCCATGGGGGGCTGGAGCACGGACGGCGACCGGATCAACAACTATGCCCTGTGGGAGGGCGACTGGGCGGTCTGGCTCGGCGCCACGGCCGACATCACCGAGAAGGCCCAGATCAACGCCTCGATCAACTTCGACGAAGGCGACGACATCGAGGCGGCCCTGAATGTGGTCTATGCGATCGTTCCGGGGCTGAGCATCACGCCCGAGCTGAACTACGTCAACAACATGGACGAGAAGGCCGGGCCGGAAGCGGAAAACTGGGGCGGCGTGATCCGGATCGAGCGCGAATTCTGACCCGCGCTCGCGATCGCACCGGCGTTATTTCCGCGCAAACCGCCCGATGTGCCGGGCGGTCCATTCCTCCCAGTAGTCGAGCCGCTCGAGGTTGACCTTGCCGCGCGCGATCCCGGTGCCGACATCCGTCATCAGCGATCCCGGCCGATGCGCGCCGAAGGACAGCGGTTGGCGCAACCGCCGCCATCCCCGCCATCCGAAGACGAGCTTCAGCCGCGCGATATACTCGCTGTCCGCACCCGTGCGGACGTCCTCATAATAACCGGCGCGGCCAAGGGCATCCTCGCGCCGGAACAGCGGGGAGGCAGGATTGAGGCGCGTCAGGGGATAGATCTGCCGGGCGTAGAACTGGCCGTGGTCGTCGACGCGGACCCAGTTGGACAGGGTGAAGAACAGCCCCTTGTCCTTCAGGAGCGGCCTGACCTGCCGTGCGATCTTCTCCGGGTGCGCCCAGTCGTCGGAATCCTGGCACGTCACGAAGTCGCCCCTTGCATGGGCAAGGGCCAGATTGCGCGCGGCATAGGGACCGCCGTTCTGGTCGCGCCGGATCAGCCGGACGCGGTCGTCGCGTGCGGCAAGTGCGGTGACGACCGCGACGGTGTCGTCGGTGCTCGCATCGTCGGCGACGAGCACCTCGATGTCCCGGTAGGTCTGGGCCAGCAGCGATTCGATCGAGCGGCCGATCCGTTCGGCGGTGTTGTAGGCCGGCATCGTGATCGTTACCAGCGGTCCGCGGACGCTGCCGGCAGCGACGCGGCTTGCCAGGTTCGAGGCCGAGATCGGCCGTTGCGGATCGAGCAGGGCAACCGGCGACAGCCCATGCGCCGAGAGAAACGCGTTGGCGAACGGCAGCGCGGCGCTCTCGTCGCCTGTGGCGTTGGCGAGCAGCAGGTGCAGGCCCGGCTCGCGTTCGCCCTCGCCGCGCCCGATCGCGGCCCTTGCCTCCCGCAGCGCTTCCTCCTGCCGGCCTTCCGCCAGCAGCAGTGCGATACGCAAGCCGGTGCTGATCGGAGCGCCGGCGCGACAGAAGTGGGTTGCCGTGTCGAGGCTGTAGGGAGCGACGGCTTCTGTCGCCGCCGCGAGCTGCCTTCCGTTGAGCTGCCCGCCCTCGTGCGCCTTGCGCAGCAATGCGATCCCCGCCTCGTTCTCGCCCGAGGCGACGAGCGAAATCCCGAGCGCCAACGCCTCCCGCCCGGAGCGTGGCTGGCGCAGAAGGGCGCTCGCCGACCTGTAGCAGCCAAGGCGATAGAAGGCCCAGGCGCGGCCCGTACGGGTCACCTCGGGATCCGCCTCCGAAAGTGCGAGCGCCTCCGCAAACCGGTTGGTCGATAGGAGATAGTGAAATTGAAGTCGACGGAACTGCAGCACGATCCACCCGCTTGCCGAAAGCCACCCGAGGGGAAACAACCAGTGCGGGTGTCGGCCGATCGAAGGAATCTGGCAGTAACCAATACTTTGTGGCATGGCAAGGTCACTGGCGCTGTCGCTTCGCCCTGATCCCGCAGGAAAGCGCTTCTTCCTGACATTTCACATTTTCGCACTGCGGGTTCGGTTGCATCCCTGTTGACAAGGGTCGCGAGGATGCGGCACCGGTCTCCATCATCAAGCGTTGCATTCTGACGGTCACGCCATGTCCAAGACCACTCGCGCCACCCAGGCCCTGCAACGGGCGGGCGTCGCCTTTACGGTTCATACCTACGAATACGACCCCTCCGCCGAGAAGGTCGGCCTGCAGGCTGCCGAGGCGATCGGGGAGGTGCCGGACAGGGTGCTGAAGACGCTGATGGCGGAGGTAGACGGCAGGCCCGTCTGCGTCGTCGTGCCGTCCAACTGCGAGGTCAGCATGAAGAAGCTCGCCGCAGCCTTCGGGGGCAGGTCGGCGAGCATGATGAAACCGGCCGACGCCGAGCGGCTGACGGGCTACCATGTGGGCGGCATCAGCCCGTTCGGGCAGCGCAAGGCCGTGCCGACGGCGATCGAGGCGGCGGCGCTCGCCCATGAGCGCGTCTACATCAATGGCGGGCAGCGGGGCCTGCAGGTCCGTCTTGCGCCGGAAGACGCACGCAAGGCCCTGAATGCGGTGGCCGTCCCGGTCGTCGCCTGACTTATCTGCACTGCCTGTCGTCGCCGATCTTCTGTTTTTCGCCATTCCGTCCTAAGTAGAAGGCAACGCAATCGAAGACAGCAGGTAAGAGCGATGAACGCACCGCTTCGTACAGCAGCCACGCCCGTCGATCCCGTCAAGCTCGAGAGGCTCGCCGAGGTGGCCGTCAAGGTCGGCCTCCAGTTGCAGAGGGGCCAGGATCTGGTGATGACGGCGCCGGTCGCGGCACTTCCGCTGGTCCGCCTGATCACCAAGCATGCCTACATCGCGGGCGCCGGCCTCGTCAGCACTTTCTATGCCGACGAGGAGGCGACGCTGGCCCGCTATCGCCACGCCCCCGACGAGAGCTTCGACCGCGCCACGGACTGGCTCTACCAGGGCATGGCGAAGGCCTATGCCGATGGCGCCGCGAGGCTGGCGATTGCCGGCGACAACCCGATGCTTCTTTCCAACGAGGACCCGGCCAAGGTCGCTCGCGCCAACAAGGCGAACTCGATCGCCTACAAGCCGGCGCTGGAGAAGATCGCCAATTTCGACATCAACTGGAACATCGTCTCCTATCCGAATCCCTCCTGGGCCAGGCAGGTCTTTCCGGACGATGCCGAGGACGTGGCGGTGGAGAAGCTGGCGAACGCGATCTTTGCGGCCTCGCGCGTCGACCGCGACGATCCGGTGGGCGCCTGGAAGGCGCACAATGCCAACCTGCGCAGCCGCTCCGCCTGGCTGAACGGCGAGCGTTTCACAGCCCTCCATTTCAGGGGGCCGGGCACCGACCTGACGGTCGGCCTCGCCGACGGCCACGAATGGCACGGCGGCGCCTCGACGGCGAAGAACGGCATCACCTGCAATCCGAACATCCCGACCGAGGAGGTCTTCACGACGCCGCATGCCCTTCGCGTCGAGGGCCATGCGTCGAGCACCAAGCCGCTGTCCCACCAGGGCACGTTGATCGACGACATTCGCGTCCGCTTCGAGGCAGGCCGCATCGTCGAGGCCCATGCCTCGAGAGGCGAGGCCGTGCTGAACAAGGTCCTCGATACGGACGAAGGCGCGCGCCGGCTCGGCGAGGTTGCGTTGGTGCCCCATTCCTCGCCGATCTCGGCGAGCGGCCTGTTGTTCTACAACACCCTCTTCGACGAGAACGCCGCCTGCCACATCGCGCTCGGCCAGTGCTATTCCAAGTGCTTCCTCGACGGCGCCAGTCTTTCCCCGGAGCAGGTCGCCGCACAGGGCGGCAATTCGAGCCTGATCCACATCGACTGGATGATCGGCTCGGGCGAGATCGACATCGATGGAATCCGGGCCGACGGCAGCCGCATCCCGGTGATGCGCGCGGGCGAATGGGCCTGAGGCGGGCGTGGCGACGATCGGGGTCATCGGCGGTGGTGGTTGGCTTGCAGGGGCATTGCTGCACCCTGCGCTCGAAGATGGCGTCATCCGTCCGCAGCAGTTGATCCTGTCCTCCCGCTCCGGCGACGTGACCGGCTTCGAGGACTGGCCGGACATCGCCACCACGACCGACAACGAGGCGCTGGTGGCTCGCGCCGACATCGTCGTGCTCTGCGTGCGCCCGCACGACCTGGACGAGATCGATGTCGACCTGGCGGACCGGCTGCTTGTCTCCGTGGTCGCCGGCGTCAGCGCCGCCGAGCTTGCCGAACGATACGGCGCCACCCGCATCGTTCGCGCCATGCCGAATGCCTGTGCCGAATACCGGCTGTCGTTCACGCCCTGGTTTGCGACCGACGGCGTGACCGACGACGAGGCGGATTTCATTTTCCGCTTCTTTTCGGCCTCGGGCCAGGCGCACGGCATCAACGAAGAGGCGCAACTCGACTATTTCACCGCGCTCACCGGTTCGGGCCCGGCCTTTCCCGCCCTCTTTGCCGACGCGATGATCCGCCACGCGATCGGTGCCGGGCTCGACCCGGAGACGGCCGACGCCGCGGTGCGTCAGCTTTTTCTCGGCGCGGGCGTGCTGATGGCGCAATCCGAGACGCCGCCCTCCGACCTCGTCGACATCTTCCTCGAATACCGGGGAACAACCGCCGCCGGCCTGTCGGCAATGATCGAGGCCGACGTCGCCTCCCCGATCTTCCGGGGCCTGTCTGCTGCCCGAGAGCAGGCCGAAGAGGGGCTGCTCTAGCATCCCCAGTTCCTGTCCTCCTGAACTGAATCCCTTCCCGAATGGGCGACCGAAGGCGGTTGACGTCCCGCGTCCTGAATCCTATTTTTAGAATTATTCTAAAAAGTAGGTTTCATCATGTTCTCCCGCATCTTTCGTAACCCCAAGCGCTCGCTGGAATCGTTGAGCGAGCAGGAAATTCTCGCCCTTGCCATCTCCTCCGAAGAGGACGACGGCCGCATCTATCTCGCCTATGCCGACGCCCTCCGTGAAAGCTCGCCGCATACGGCCGGCATGTTCGAGGAGATGGCGAAGGAGGAGAGCGAACACCGTCGCCTGCTGATCGACATGCACATTCGCCGCTTCGGCGCCCGGATCCCGCTGGTGCGGCGCGAATTCGTGCGCGATTTTCCGGAGCGAAAGCCGGATTGGCTGATCGCCAGCATGCCGGTGCAGACCGCCCGCGCGCAGGCGAGGGCGATGGAAGAGGCGGCGCACCGCTTCTATCTGCAGGCCGCGGCCCGGACGACGGATGCGCAGACGCGCAAGCTCCTGGGCGATCTCGCCATCGCCGAGAAGGCGCATGAGGACAAGGCCCGCCACATGGGCGAGGGGGAAACGAACAAGGCAGCGATCGCCGAGGAAGACGAAGTCGAACGCCGGCAATTCATCCTCACCTACGTGCAGCCGGGCCTCGCCGGGCTGATGGACGGATCCGTCTCCACCCTTGCCCCGATCTTCGCGGCCGCCTTCGCCACCCAGGATACCTGGCAGACCTTCCTGGTCGGACTTTCCGCCTCCATCGGCGCCGGCATTTCCATGGGGTTCACGGAAGCCGCCCATGATGACGGCAAGATATCCGGGCGCGGCTCGCCGGTCAGGCGCGGCCTTGCCTCCGGCATCATGACCGCCATCGGCGGCCTCGGGCATGCGCTGCCCTACCTGATCCCGAACTTCGCGCTCGCCACCACGATTGCCGTCGCCGTCGTCTTCGTCGAACTCTGGGCGATCGCCTTCATCCAGAACCGCTTCATGGAAACGCCGTTCCTGCGTGCCGCCTTCCAGGTCGTCCTCGGCGGCGGGCTGGTGTTCGCCTGCGGAGTGCTGATCGGCAACGCCTGAGGTCAAACGAAAACGGCGGCCGGAATGCCGGCCGCCGCAGCAGAATGTCTTGTAAACCTGCTCGTTACTTGCCGACCGACGACACCATGACCGCGTCGCCGTTTTCGATCGACACCCAGCGGCCGGGATTGAAGGATGCCTGGCGCTTCAGGTAGCGGTAGGGCGTCTCGGTCCACAGCTTCACGTCGTTGTCGAGGTTGTCGAGAACGTAGTCCCCCTCCGTCGACCGGACTGTCAGGACCGCATGGCCTTCGCCGTCGGGCTTGCGCACGACGGTGATGAGCAGGTCGGCGGCTTCGAAGCCGTGCTCCATCAGCTTGCGACGCTTCAAAAGCACGAAGTCCTCGCAGTCTCCGGCCGCCTCCGGATAGGACCAGTATTCGTCACGGCCGTAGAGGTCCTTGTCGGTCACCGGGCTGATGGCGCGATTGATCTCCGAATTGATGTCCCTGACGACGGTCCAGCCGAACGTCGTGACCTTGGCTGCACCGGGATCGCGCCGGGAGGTGTCACACTCGGAAGGGTGGGACCGGCAGAATTCGTAGTGCCCGATCGGCTGGGAGGTAACGCTGCCCGTGCGCATCGACAGGGGCGACGCAGGGGCCGTCATGGCGACGGAAGACGAAATGAACAGGGCTGAAATTGCCACAAAAATAGCCTTCGCACCGATCATTCGCGCCATGGGTGTCCCCTCAATCATTAACAAAACGTTAAATTTTTAGGGGCCTGTTCGTCAATCACGATAATTCGCAATGCGACAACATGGTTAAAATGCGCCGCGTCGCGTGACCATTATGCAGCATTGAGCAGGTGGGATACCGCCTCCTTCAACTTCTCGATGTCCTCCGGACGCGAAAGGCGATGGTCGCCGTCACGGATCAGGGTGAGCACCGCGTCGTCGCACGACAGGTGTTCCATCAGCCTTATGGCGTGGGTGTAGGGCACGTCCGGATCCTCCATGCCCTGCAGCACGTGGATGGGGCAGCCGAGGTCGATCACCCCGTCCAGCACCCTGTTTAAGCGTCCGTCCTCGATCAGCTTCAGCGTATAGACGTTCGGGTCAGGCCCATAAGGCGTCGGCTCCTCGAAGTAGCCGCGCTCGGAGAGCGAGGCCCGTTCGGCGTCCGTCAGGTTGGGCTCGATCAGTTCGCTGGTGAAGTCTGGCGCCGGCGCGATCAGGACCATGCCGGCAATGTCGGAGCCCTGTCCGCTCCGGCGCAGTTCCTGCGCGAGCCGCAACGCCAGCCAGCCGCCCATCGACGAGCCGACGAGGATCATGCGTCGGGTGCCGAGATGCTTGCGGGCGTGCGTGACGACTGCCAGCGTTTCCTCCAGCCAGCGGGAGATCGTGCCGTCCACGAAGGCGCCGCCGGAGGCGCCGTGGCCGGAATAGTCGAACCGCACGCAACCGGTGCCGAGACCCGCAGCATGGCTCGCGAGTTCGACGGCCTTGGTGCCGGTCATGTCCGAGCGGTAGCCGCCGAGCCAGACGAGATGCGGATGCGGGTTGCCCTCCCGTTCGGGAAGAAGGCGCATGGCGACCTCGCGGTGGTCGACACCTGTGCCGACGGCCAGCCTGCCGCTCGTTTCGCTGGTTTGCTCTGGGGTCATGAAATGCTCCTGAATTGCCGGTGGTTGCAGCGCGCCGTGCCTGCGGTAACGACCTTTCCGGCACCGATTTACACGATTTTGCACCGGGCGGCACAGATGGTGATTTTTTCCACGCGACGTGGTATTGACTTCGCCTCGGTGATCGACACATTGCCCGCAAGCAGCGCTCATGCGCGAGGCGGCGGTGAAAATTGCCCCGAAAATAGGTATCCCTATTCGAAACTATTCGAGGAGAATACGACCATTCGCAGACCCTTCAAAGCGGACGCCCCGGTCAAGGACGGCCCGCGCTCAAACCGAGAAATCCGGATTCCCCGGATTCAGCTCATCGATGCCGAAGGCGTAAACCACGGTATCGTTCCCACCGATCAGGCCCTTCGCATGGCGGAAGACGCCGGCCTCGATCTCGTGGAGATTTCCCCCAACACCGATCCGCCGGTGTGCAAGATTCTCGATCTCGGCAGGCTGAAGTACGCCAACCAGAAGAAGGCGGCCGAGGCGCGCAAGAAGCAGAAGATCGTCGAGATCAAGGAAATCAAGATGCGCCCGAACATCGACACGCACGATTACGACGTGAAGATGAGGGCGATGAACCGGTTCTTCGAAGAAGGCGACAAGGTCAAGGTAACGCTCAAGTTCCGCGGACGCGAAATGGCGCACCAGGAACTCGGCATGAAGCTCTTGCTGCAGGTCAAGGAAGACACGCAGACGATCGCCAAGGTCGAGGCCGAGCCGAAGCTCGAAGGCCGTCAGATGATGATGGTGCTGGCTCCCCGCTAGGGAGCGCGACAAAGCGCATGAGCCGCCGACCAGGCGGCTTTTTGCTTTTCTGGCGCAACCGCCCGGTTTTCAGGAATCCGGTTGCGCTTTCGGGGGACTTCGGTTACAAGCCCCCGTCCGAACGGTCCGGCAGGGCATGCCGTGGCCGTTCTTTACGCTGGAGACGTGCCTCGTCAGCCGTCTCGAAACCAAGAAGAATGGAGTAGCAAAATGCCCAAGATGAAGACGAAGTCGTCTGCCAAGAAGCGGTTCAAGATCACCGCGACCGGCAAGGTCCGTGCTGCTGCCGCCGGCAAGCGCCACGGCATGATCAAGCGTACCAACAAGTTCATTCGCGACGCGCGCGGAACCATGGTTCTCGCCGAGCCCGATGGCAAGAAGGTCATCAAGAACTACCTGCCGAACGGTCTCTGAGACTTTCAGGCTAATTGGATACGTTAAGGAGATCATGACATGGCACGTGTAAAACGCGGCGTTGCCGCCCACGCCAAGCACAAGAAGACCCTCAAGGCAGCCAAGGGCTTTTATGGCCGCCGCAAGAACACCATCCGCGCCGCCAAGGCTGCGGTTGACCGTTCCAAGCAGTACGCCTACCGCGACCGCAAGGTGAACAAGCGCAACTTCCGCGCTCTCTGGATCCAGCGCATCAACGCTGCCGTCCGCGAATTCGGCCTGACCTACGGCCGCTTCGTCGACGGTCTGAACAAGGCCGGCATCGAAGTCGACCGCAAGGTGCTTTCCGACATGGCGATCCACGAGCCGGCGGCTTTCGGCGCCCTCGTCGAAGCTTCCAAGAAGGCGCTCGCCTACCTCAAGGACGCCGGCACGAAGAACGAGTTTGAAAGCGCGGTTCGTTAAGACCCAGCGCTTCCCAAGCCTTTGCATCTAGAATTGGGAAACCCGCGCTGGCAGGGCTGGCGCGGGTTTTTCTTTGGGCTCAATGGATTTTGAACGATGTCCGATCTCGACACTTTGAAACAAACCCTCCTGGCGGACGTCGCAGCCGCCGGCGACGAGCCGGCCATCGAGGCCGTGCGCGTCGCAGCCCTCGGCAAGAAGGGCTCCGTCTCCGAACTGCTGAAGACGCTCGGCACCATGACGCCGGAAGAGCGCCAGACGCGCGGGGCGGCGATCAACGCGCTGAAGAACGACCTGACGGACGCGATCACCGCCCGCAAGAGCGAACTGCGGGACGCTGCGATCGCAGCCCGGCTCGCAGCCGAGACGGTGGACGTCAGCCTGCCGGTGCGCTCCTCTCCCGCCGAGCGCGGCCGCATCCATCCGATCAGCCAGATCATCGACGAGATCACGGCGATCTTCGCCGACATGGGCTTCTCCATTGCGGAGGGCTCGGACATCGAGACCGACTACTACAACTTCACCGCGCTGAATTTCCCCGAGGGACATCCGGCGCGCGAGATGCACGACACCTTCTTCTTCCCGCCGGATGAAAACGGCGAGCGCAAGGTGCTGCGCACCCACACCTCGCCGGTGCAGGTTCGCACCATGGAGGCGCAGAAGCCTCCGATCCGCATCATCATCCCCGGCAAGACCTACCGGCAGGATTCGGACGCCACCCACTCGCCGATGTTTCATCAGGTCGAGGGCCTGGTGGTCGACAGGAAGGCGAATGTCGCCAACATGCGCTGGGTGCTGGAAGAGTTCTGCAAGGCCTTCTTCGAGGTCGACGGCGTGACCATGCGTTTCCGGCCATCGTTCTTCCCCTTCACCGAACCCTCCTTCGAGGTCGACATCCAGTGCGACCGCTCCTCGGGTCCGATCGTGAAGTTCGGCGAGGGCACCGACTGGATGGAGATCCTCGGCTGCGGCATGGTGCACCCGAACGTGCTGCGCGCCGGCGGACTGGACCCGGACGAGTACCAGGGCTTCGCCTGGGGCATGGGGCTGGACCGCATCGCCATGCTGAAATACGGCATGCCGGACCTGCGCGACTTCTTCAACGCCGACGTCCGCTGGATGAACCACTACGGCTTCCGCCCGCTCGACGTGCCGACCCTGTTCGGCGGCCTGAGTGCTTAAGTCGCGTGCGTAAGGATCAGAAACGATGAAATTCACACTCTCCTGGCTGAAAGACCATCTGGAAACGGATGCGACGCTGGAACAGATCTGCGAACGCCTGACGTCGATCGGGCTCGAGGTCGAGGACGTCGACGACAAGGCCTCGTTCCGCCCCTTCGTGATCGCCAGGGTCGTCTCGGCCGAGCAGCATCCGAATGCCGACAAGCTGCGCGTGCTGATGGTCGACACCGGCGCCGGCGCGCCGATACAGGTCGTCTGCGGCGCGCCGAATGCGCGCGCCGGCCTCGTCGGCGCCTTTGCCGCGCCCGGCACCTACGTGCCCGGCATCGACGTGACCCTCTCGGTCGGCAACATCCGCGGCGTCGAGAGCCGGGGCATGATGTGCTCTGAGAAGGAGCTCGAGATGTCGGACAATCACGACGGCATCATCGACCTCCCGGCCGATGCCCCGGTCGGCAAGAGCTTCGCCACCTATGCCGGCCTCGACGATCCGGTCATCGAGATCAACCTGACGCCGAACCGGCCGGACTGCACAAGCGTCTTCGGCATCGCCCGCGACCTGGCGGCCTCCGGCCTCGGCACCTTGAAAGCGCCCGTTCCTCCGTCCTTCAAGGTCGAAGGCGAGACGCTGGTGAAGGTCAAGCTTGAACTCGGCGAGGACACGCATCTTTGCCCCGGTTTCGCGCTCCGGCTCGTGCGCGGCGTCAAGAATGGCCCGAGCCCGCGCTGGATGCAGCAGCGGCTGATCGCGATCGGCCTGCGCCCGATCAACGCGCTGGTGGACATCACCAACTACATGACCTTCGACCAGGGCCGGCCGATGCACGTCTTCGACGCGGCCAAGGTGAAGGGCGATCTCGTCGTCCGCCGCGCCAGGGAAGGCGAAACCATTCTCGCCCTCGACCAGCGCGAGTACAAGCTGTCCCCGGCCAACGTCGTCATCTCCGACGACAACGGCCTGGAATCCATCGGCGGCGTCATGGGCGGCGAGCATTCGGGCTGTGACGAGAACACCACGGACGTGCTGATCGAGTCGGCGCTCTGGGATCCGATGAACATCGCGCGCACCGGCCGCACGCTCGGCATTATCACCGATGCGCGCTATCGCTTCGAGCGCGGCGTCGATCCGGAATATATGGCCCCCGGCCTCGAGCGGACCACAGAGCTCGTCCTGCAGCTCTGCGGCGGTATCCCGGCAAAAACCGACGTCGTCGGATACAAGGGCTACGCGCCGAAGGTGGTCGACTTCCCGGTTTCCGAGGTCAAGCGCCTGACGGGCCTTGAAGTCTCGTCCGAGGAGAGCGGCGCGATCCTGGCGAAGCTCGGCTTCGGCGTTTCCGGCTCGGGCGAGCGGCTGTCCGTGTCCGTGCCCTCCTGGCGCCCGGATGTCGACGGCAAGGCGGATCTCGTCGAAGAGGTGATGCGCATTCACGGCGTCGATAACATTCACGCCGCGCCGCTCGAAAGCCATACGAGCGTCAACGGCAAGATCCTGACGACGCTGCAAATCCGCTCGCGCCTCGCCAAGCGCGCGCTTGCCGCCCGCGGCATGATGGAGGCCGTCACCTGGTCCTTCATCCCGAAGGCGCATGCCGAGCTCTTCGGTGGCGGCGCGCCGGAACTGGCGCTGTCCAATCCGATCGCAGCAGACATGTCCGACATGCGTCCCTCGCTGCTGCCGGGCCTGCTGACGGCCGCGCAGCGAAACGCCGACCGGGGCTTCGCCGACGTTGCAATCTTCGAGGTCTCCGGCACCTACGAAAGCGACCGGCCTGAGGGCCAGCGGCGCGTCGCCGGCGGCATCCGCCGCGCAACGGCCTCGCTGTCCGGTGCAGGGCGCCTCTGGTCGAACCCGGCAAAGGGCGGCGGCAAGCCCGTCGATGTCTTCGACGCCAAGGCCGACGCCCTTGCGGTGATCGAGGCCTGCGGCCTGCCGATGACGAATGTCCAGATCGAGCCGGGCGGTCCGGCCTGGTATCATCCCGGACGCTCCGGCACCATCAAGATGGGCCCGAAGGTCGTGCTCGGCACGTTCGGCGAGTTCCATCCGAAAACGCTCGGCGCCCTCGACGTCTCTGGTGCTCTGGCTGGCTTCGAGATCTTCATCGACGCGATGCCCGAGCCGAAGAAGAAGGCGACCCGGACCAAGCCGGCCCTCGAGCTCTCACCGTTCCAGGCGGTCAGGCGCGATTTCGCCTTCCTCGTCGACAAGACGGTGGAAGCCGGCGCCATCGTCCGGGCGGCCGCGGGCGCCGACCGCAAGCTGGTTGCGAGCGTGAACGTGTTCGACGTGTTCGAGGGCGCTTCCGTCGGCGAAGGCAGGAAGTCGATTGCGATCGAGGTCGTCATCCAGCCATCGGACAAGACGCTGACGGACGAGGACTTCGAGGCGCTGACGGCGAAGATCGTCGCAAACGTAGCCAAGACGACGGGCGGTGTTCTCCGCGCCTGATCGCGCAAAATACCAGTGAAATGGAATGACGGGCGAGGGATCCGCCGGCCGCCTCGATGGCCTCCCCACCCGTCATTCTTCTTGCCCGGCCCTTTCCTCCGATCGGGTCCGGCCAAAAGTCAGGCGGCCTTGGTCGCTTTCCTGCTTGAGCCCGCCATTGTCAGCTTTAGGTCCTCGTCGGCCAGCGTGTCGTGGAACAGGCCGTTCGACGTCTTTTCCTTGGCCATCTGCCTCTTCCTTCCGGGGAAATCTTGGAATGCCACGTTGCGGTGGCTCCCCGACAACGGTGGGCCGGCGCAGTTGTTCCGCCGCACGGGCGTTTTCCTCGCGTGGAGTTACTCGTCGGAAAGGAAAGCGGCCGGCCCGTGGTCCGGCCGGACGATGCAGGTCCGGGGAGGCGGAGCGATCAGGCTCCCGCCGCGTCCAGTGCGGCCATGTGATCGGCGGAGAGCGAGAGGCTCGCCGATCTCGTCAGGCTCTTCAACTGATCAAGATTGGTCGCGCTGGCAATCGGCGCGGTGACGGCGGGCTTGGCGATCAGCCAGGCGAGCGCGATCTCGGCGGGCTTCGCGCCCGTCTCGGCGCTGATCCTGTCGAGGGCTGCAAGGATGCGCAGGCCCTTGGCGTCGAGGTATCCGGCGACGCCTCCGCCGCGCGCCGTGCCCTCCGTGTCGGCGATCGAACGGTACTTTCCGCTGAGGAAGCCGCGCGCGAGGCTGAAATAGGTGATGACGCCGATGTTCTCGCGGGTGCAGAGATCTGCCAGCGGGCCCTCGAAGCCGGCCCGGTCGTAGAGATTGTACTCGGGCTGCAGCGCGGCATAGCGCGGCAGGCCTGCCCGGTCGGCGGCTTCGAAGGATGCCTGCAATTGCGCGGCATCGAGATTGGAGGCGCCGAAGGCGCGCACCTTGCCGGCCTTCACGAGAGCGGCATGGGCCTCCAGCGTCTCCTCGTAGGGTGTGCGGTCGTCCGGCCAATGCGAAAGGTAGAGATCGATGTGATCCGTCTTGAGCCGCGACAGCGAAGCCTCGGCCGCCTCCATGATCCACTTTCGCGACAGATCCCGGTGGCCCTGTCCCATGTCGGAACCGACCTTGGTGATCAGGACGACGCTGTCGCGGGCCCGTCCGGACTGCTTCAGCCATTTGCCGATGATGTCCTCGGATTCGCCGCCCCTGTTGCCCGGCACCCACGACGAATAGACGTCGGCCGTATCGATGGCGTTGAAGCCGGCATCCGTGAAGGCGTCGAGCAACGCGAACGAGGTCTTCTCATCGGCGGTCCAGCCGAACACGTTTCCGCCGAAGACGAGCGGCGCGATGCCCAGGCCGGTTCGGCCCAGAGTGCGTTTCTGCATGATGCATTCTCCATTTTCAGGTGACAAGGCAGGCGGGTGGCGTTTGCAAGCATAGGGCAGGCGGCGGATTTTTGAACCGGCAGGAGAAGAATTTCGTCGCAGCCTGCCCTTGCTAGGCACGTACCTCAGGCATAGTCTGCGGCCGATTCAAGGAGGATCTGCCATGTTGCGTTTCGGTATTCTGTCTACGGCCAAGATCGGCCGGGAACTGGTTGTTCCCGCAATCCAGGACGCGGAGAACTGCGTCGTCACCGCGATTGCGAGCCGAGATCTCACTAAAGCCCGCGCCATGGCCGACCGCTTCTCGGTGCCCCACGCCTTCGGCTCCTATGAGGAGATGCTGGCCTCCGATCTGATCGACGCGGTCTACATCCCGCTCCCGACCTCGCAGCACGTCGAATGGACGATCAAGGCGGCCGACGCCGGCAAGCACGTGCTCTGCGAGAAGCCGATCGCCTTGCGCGCGTCCGAGATCGAGACGCTGATCGCTGCGCGCGACCGCAACAAGGTGTTGATCTCCGAAGCCTACATGGTCACCTACGCCCCGGTGTGGCGCAAGGTCCGCGAGCTTCTGAGGGAAGGTGCCGTCGGCAAGCTGCGCCACGTCCAGGGCGCCTTCACTTACTTCAACCGCGATCCCGGCAACATGCGCAACATTCCGGCCCTCGGCGGCGGCGGCCTGCCGGACATCGGCGTCTATCCGACCATCACCACCCGCTTTGCCACCGGCAAGGAGCCAATCCGCGTCCAGGCTGCGACCGAGCGCGACCCGGACTTCGGCACCGACATCTATTCGAGCGTGCGCGCCGACTTCGGCGACTTCGACCTGAGCTTCTACATCTCCACCCAGCTCGCCGCCCGCCAGGTGATGGTCTTCCACGGCGACAAGGGCTTCATCGAGGTGAAGTCGCCCTTCAATGCCGACCGCTACGGCGCCGAGGAGATCGAGTTGACCAACCAGAACCATTCCCAGTCGCAGCTGTTCCGCTTCCCGGATTCGCGCCAGTACAAGCTCGAAGCCGAGGCCTTTGCCCGCGCGGCGAAGGGCGAGCCGGAGGAAGTGGTCACGCTCGAAAGCTCGATCAACAGCCAGAAGTTCATCGACGCCATCTACCGTGCCAGCGACAAGGACGGCTGGGAAACGGTCTGACGCCTGCTTGGCGTCGCGCTGATGACCGGCCGATTGCAGGTGCAGCCGAAAAGGCCTTCCGAAGATCGTGACGGAAGGCCTCGGTCTGCGTCTCAGGCCGTCGCCGCCCGCTGGCGGTGCAGCCCGGCCATCTTCAGCAGCATGATGTCGAAGACGGCGACCGCGGCAACCGCGATCGCGGCGATGCCGACCGCCGACAGGCCATCTCGCGCCACGAGAAGGATGGCTGCACTTCCAACCACCCAGGCCGCGTCGCCGGCGATGGCGAAGCAGACGGCATTTTCGGCCGGATGCGACGGGCGCGCCGATGCCAGGTGAAAGATACCCCAGCCCAGCAGGAACATGCCGACGGCCATGACGATGCCGGATGAGACGGCAGGGCCGGCGAGGCTGGCCACCTGGCCGGAAAAGACGACAAGTCCCGCTCCTGCCATGAGCGAGAAGGCACCGTCGGCGAGCATGACGGACTTGAGGAGGTTGCGGTTGATGCTGGCAAGCATGGGATGCTCCTTTCGTTGCGAATGGGGCAATCCTCGATGACGCCGGTCGCAAAACCAATTACCTCTGAGGTAATGGATTTCCTTCCCCGGTTTCAATTTGATGACGCGGAATCTAGAGGAATCAGGCCATGGAGTTCGGCGAACATCTCAAGGAA
Organism: Mycoplana azooxidifex; assembly: GCF_014196765.1. Classification (GTDB taxonomy): domain Bacteria; phylum Pseudomonadota; class Alphaproteobacteria; order Rhizobiales; family Rhizobiaceae; genus Mycoplana; species Mycoplana azooxidifex. The sequence continues at coordinate 486,365 of NZ_JACIEE010000003.1, read as the reverse complement.
TGGCGCGGCCACCGGCGCATGAGCCAGCTCGGCCTGGCCGTCGAGGCCGGCATTTCCACGCGCCATCTGTCCTTTCTGGAGACCGGCCGGTCACGCCCGTCCGAGGGCATGATCCTGCGCCTGGCGGATGTGCTTTCGATCCCTGCGCGCGACCAGGGCATTCTCTTTTCCGCCGCCGGCTTCCGGCCGCGCCACGAAACGCGCCCCGCACGAAATCTGCAAGCCCTCCCTCCGCCCGTCGTCGAGGCGATCAGGCTGATCCTGGCGCGTCACGACCCCTATCCGGGCGTCGTCTTCGATCACGACTACAACGTGCTTGACGCCAACGCCGCCTTCCGCGGCCTGGCGACCATGGCGGGCATCACGCTGGCGATCGGTGACAACTTCCTCGATGCCTATCTGGGTGCATCCTCGTTCCGGGCCTTGATCGTCAACTGGCCGCGAACGGCCGCCGATCTCGTCCACCGCATCCGCACCGACGCGTGGCTGCAGGGCCCGCGCAGCGCGCTGGCGCGGAGAATCGAGCGGCTGGCGGCAGATCCGGCCGTGCGTGCTGCGATCGAAACCTATCCCGAGACGGAACGCCTGCCTGTTCTGCCGATCGAGATCCGGCACGGCACTGACCGCCTGGCTTTCATCACCACGCTCACCTCGTTCGGATCGGCACAGGACGCGCTGGTGCAGGGCGTGCTGATCGAATCCTTCTTCCCCGGAGACGAGGCCACCCGCGCCTATTTCGAGGAGGCGGGCGGGCCGAAGACCAGGCGGGAATAGCCGAATTGGCGCCAGTGCCCCTCTGGCCACGCGGCGCGGAGCCGGTCAGAATGGGGCATGAGTATGTTTCCGGACAACGATTCGCCCTCCAACCTTGCCGAATACTCCGTTTCGGAGCTTTCGGGGTCGATCAAGCGCACGGTCGAGCAGGCCTTCGACCAGGTGCGGGTGCGCGGCGAGATCTCCGGCTATCGCGGCCCGCATTCCTCCGGGCACGCCTATTTTAGCCTCAAGGACGACCGCGCTCGCATCGACGCGGTGATCTGGAAGGGCAGCTTTTCCAAGCTCCGCTTCCGCCCCGAGGAAGGGATGGAGGTGATCGCCACCGGCAAGATCACGACCTTCCCCGGCTCGTCCAAGTACCAGATCGTCATCGAGACGCTGGAACCTGCCGGCGCGGGCGCGCTGATGGCGCTGCTGGAAGAGCGCCGGCGCAAGCTTGCGGCCGAGGGCCTGTTCGATACGGGGCGCAAGCGGCCGTTGCCGTTCATGCCGCATGTGATCGGCGTCGTCACCTCGCCGACCGGCGCTGTCATCCGCGATATCCTGCACCGCATCGCAGACCGCTTCCCGGTCCACGTGCTCGTCTGGCCGGTGAAGGTCCAGGGCGAGGGCTCGGGAGAGGAGGTCGCGGCCGCGATCAGGGGGTTCAACGCATTGCAGCCGGGCGGGGTGATCCCGCGTCCGGACGTGCTGATCGTGGCGCGCGGCGGCGGCAGCCTGGAGGACCTCTGGAGCTTCAACGACGAGATCGTCGTACGCGCCGCTGCGGCCTCCGCGATACCGCTGATTTCCGCCGTCGGCCACGAGACCGACTGGACGCTGATCGACCACGCAGCCGACCGTCGCGCGCCGACCCCCACGGGTGCGGCCGAAATGGCCGTTCCGGTCAGGGCGGACCTGGAGGCGGCGGTATCGGCGCTTGCCGCGCGCCTGCGGGGGGCTGCAAGCCGCCAGATGGACGGCCGCCGGCAGGCGGTGCGCGCGCTCGCCCGGGCGCTGCCGTCGCTGGACCAGTTGCTGGCGCTGCCGCGCCGGCGCTTCGACGAGGCGGCCGCCGGCCTCGGCCGCGGCCTGCGGATGAACACGGTCAACAAGCGCCGCGCCTTCGAGCGGGTCGCCGCGCATGTGCGGCCGGAGCTTCTGTCCGGTCGGATGGTCGAACGCCGCCAGCGCCTGACCGACGCGCTCCGGCGGGTGGACCGCGTCGTCGAGCGACGCCTGGATCAGGGCCGCAGCAGGGTTGCCGCGCTGGATGCGGCCTTGCGGACGGCACCGTCGCGCATCCTGGCAAGGGCCGGGCGCTCGCGTGACCGGTTGGCGGGACTGGCGCTTCGCGCCGACACGGCACTTGCCGCCGACCTTGCCCGTCGCAAGGCGCTGGTCACGGGGCAGGACCGGGTCCTGCAATCGCTGTCCTACCGGAACGTGCTCAGGCGCGGCTATGCGCTTGTCCGAGACGAGACAGGACATGCCGTCAAGCTGGCGGCGGAACTGTCGGAGGGAACTGCCATGACCCTCGAGTTTTCCGATGGCACCGTCGAGGCAGTGGCCGGCAAGCGTCCGGAAGGGGGCGATACGCCTCCCACAACGCCCCCGGCCGCGCCGGTGCCGCAGAAGCGCAAGACCGCCAAGTCGGCGGACGCTGCGGTCGGTCCGCCGAAGCAGGGATCGCTGTTCTAGTCCGGTCGCCCCGGTGGTCGCCGGGCTCTGGTGCGGCGATGCGCCCGATTGCGGGACGTGCGCGAAACGCCTATCTGTCGTGGTATGGAACCCGTTGCAGAAGATCGCCAGTCCCACTTCCAGCAGATTCGCGCGCGTGCCGTCTCGGAGATGGCCGAAATCGGTGTGGGCCCAGAGTTCATCCCCGTGCTCGTGGATACCTTCTACGATCGCGTCCGGGGCCACCCGCAACTCGGCCCGGTCTTCGAGGCGAGATTGGCGGGCCGATGGCCGGAGCATCTGGCAAAGATGAAGCGCTTCTGGTCTGCCGTCGCCTTCAAGGACGGCGGATATCAGGGAAAGCCGGTGATGGCGCATCAGGGCATCGCCAACCTCGAGGCGCCGCTGTTCAAGGTCTGGCTCGGCCTGTTTTCCGACACGCTCGACGATATCGCGCCGAGCGCGGAGGCCAAGGGCTGGTTCATGGCGGCCGCCGAGCGGATCGCCAAGAGCCTCGTGCTGTCGCTGTTCTACAATCCCGCCGACGACGATCCCACCCGCAGGAGCGCCTGAGCCAGGCCGCTTTTCCCGCAAGCCCAATGAAAAACGCGCACCCCGCCGGGATGCGCGTCCAAAGCTGTGATGCGGCGGGCTTGTCAGCCCTGGCGCAGCGGCGAGATCGAGATTTCCACGCGCCGGTTCTGGGCGCGGCCGGCTTCGGTCGCATTGGAGGCGATCGGGCGGTCCTGCCCGTAGCCCATCGCCGACATGCGCCGCTGGTCGACGCCGCGCGAACCGAGATAGTTGGCGACGGAATAGGCGCGGCGTTCCGAAAGCGCCTGGTTGTGGGCGGCGGAGCCGGTGGAATCGGTGTGGCCATCGACGTCGATCAGCGACCTGTTGAACTTGCGCAGCACGATCGCGACCGAATCGAGCGTCGGATAGAAGGCCGGCACGATCTGGTCCTGGTCGATGGCAAAGGTGATGTTGGACGGCATGTTCAGGATGATGCGGTCGCCCGTGCGGGTAACCGAGACGCCGGTGCCCTGCAGCTGTGCGCGCAGTTCTGCTTCCTGGTTGTCCATGTAGTTGCCGATGGCACCGCCGGCAAGCGCGCCGACGCCTGCGCCGATCAACGCGGCGTTGCGCCGCTGCACCGGGTTGTTGCCGACGAGAAGGCCGGTCGCCGCGCCGAGGCCAGCGCCGATCATCGCGCCGCCGGCTGTGTTGGAGACCCTCTGTTCACCCGTGTAGGGATCGGTGGTGGTGCAGGCTGAGAGGTAGATGGCGGAGAGGGAGATGATTGCGATCTTCTTGTACATGGAGAGCTGATTCCGAGCGTTTATCTTGATTCTGCTTCAAACTAGCGATTGCGGCGGCAAGATGGAACCTCCGGTGTCCTCCCCGGTTTCCTGTCCCACAATTTCCGGCTGTGTTGCTGGCCCGCAACCCCCGGCACTCAGCCGGAGATGCCTTTCAGCACGTTTGCCACGTTCAGGCCGATCTCCGGCACGCCGTAGCCGCCTTCCATCACCACCAGCAGGGGGACGCCGTTTGCCGCAATCTTCCGCCCCATGTCGATGTAGTCCGGCGATGTCAGCTTGAAGAAGGAGATCGGATCCTTCTCGAACGTGTCGACGCCGAGGGAGACGACGATCGCCTCCGCCCCGAAGGCCGCGATCTGCTTCAGCGCATCCTCCAGCGCGCCCCCCCAGACTGAATAGGGCGTGCCGCGGCCCATCGGGTAGTTCCGCGTGGTCCCGGCGCCGGCGCCCTTGCCGGTTTCCTCCTCGTAGCCGAGGAAGTGCGGGAAAGCTTCAGCCGGGTCTCCGTGCAGCGAGGCGAAGAAGACGTCGCCGCGCTCGTAGAAGATGTCCTGCGTGCCGTTGCCATGGTGGAAGTCGACGTCGAGGACGGCAACCTTGGCCGCACCCTTGTCCAGCAGGCGCTGGGCGGCGACGGCGGCGTTGTTGATGAAGCAGTAGCCGCCGAAACTGTCGATGCCGGCGTGGTGTCCCGGCGGACGGCAGAGCGAGAAGGCGGCTCTGTGTCCCGCGGCGACGAGATCGGCGCCGTCGAGGGCCGACGACATCGAGGAGAGCGCCGCCTCCCAGGTGCCCGGCGAAATCGCGGTCTCTGCGGCGTTGCAGTAGTAGCCGAGCTGCCCGTCGATGTCGGTCGGGATGCGTGGCGAGGTCCGGCGCACGGGGAAGGAGGTGGCGATCGCCTCTCCCCGGTGTCCGGCGGCCTCCCAGCGCTCCCATGCGCCCTCCAGGAATGTGAGGTAGCCGGCGTCGTGCACCTTCAGCGCTGTCTCCAGCCCGTGCTTCGCCGGCGCCACCACGTCGTTGAAACCCGCTTCCTTGACCGCCGCGAGGATCCATTCCGCCCGGAACGGGGCCTCGAAAGGCGGCACGAGTTCGCCGCCGCTCAGTTCGGTCCTGGCATTTCTGAGCTTGTGGTCCTCGGAGAATACGACGCGCATGTGGGGCTCCCGGTTCGGTCGAGGCGACGTTAGCCTCGAAGCGGCCTGGGAGGCAAGGCGGCCGAAGCATGAGTGGCTTCGGCCCGCACTGTTGTTCTCCGGCCGCCCGAAAGGGCACGTCCGGCCGCAGCTGCGGGCGAGTCATCCACAGCGGCATGTGCTACCATAGAGGGAAAGTGATGGCACGCGCGTCCGGGAATGCTGGACGGCTGGTTAGCAGGTGCGAATGGACCAGCCCCGCTGCCGTCCGCGAATTAAAGATGATCGCACCGGGCTTGCACGATTCCACATATTACGCAAACGGCAGCCCATCATTCGAAAAATTGCGCGGCGACCGTCGCCTGTGCTCTGCCGAGGTGTCTCTGACCCCGCTGGTCCGGTCTGGGACACGCCGGCGGGAAACGGGTGGCCCTGCAATCATGGCGTTCACCTTGCTGCGCGCGCTCGACCGATTTGACGCGTCGCCTCGCAAAATTCCTTGCGTTTCCGGTCTTTCTGGCTTTCACTCCGGCCTTCCAAGTAAGAACAACATGGGGAAGGTAACAAAAAATGGCACCTCGAATTCTCAACCTGCGCGCAGCCCTCATGCTTGGAGCCGTCCTGCTCGCAAGCAGCCCGGCATTGGCCGAAGCGGTCCTGCATCGCGGCAATGCCGGCGAGCCGCAGACGCTCGACCAGGCCCACACCTCGATCAACATCGAGGAATTCATCCTCAAGGACCTCTACGAGGGCCTGACGATCTATGACGCCAGCGGCAAGATCGTGCCCGGCGCCGCCGAGACCTGGGATCTCTCCGACGACGGCCTGACCTACACGTTCAAGCTGCGCGCCGATGCCAAGTGGTCCGATGGATCGCCGGTCACTGCCGAGGACTTCGTGTTCTCCTACCAGCGCGTCGAGGATCCGAAGACGGCCGCGGGCTACGCCAACATCCTCTACCCGATCAAGAATGCCGAGAAGGTCAACAAGGGCGAGGTGCCGCCCGCCGAGCTCGGCGTGAAGGCCATCGACGAAAAGACGCTGGAAGTCACGCTCGAGCGACCGACGCCCTTCTTCCTGGAACTGCTGGCGCACCAGACGGCATTGCCGGTGTCCAAGGCGAGCGTCGAAAAGAACGGCGCCGAATTCGTCAAGCCGGGCACCATGGTCTCCAACGGTGCCTTCAAGCTCATAAGCCATGTGCCGAACGACAATCTCGTGATGGAGAAGAACCCCAGCTACTGGGATGTCGCCAACGTCAAGCTGGACAAGGTGATCTTCTACCCGATCGATGATCAGGCCGCCTCGGTCCGCCGCTTCGAGGCGAAGGAGATGGACCTCGTCTACAACTTCTCCGCCGACCAGATCGACCGCCTGCGCGGTGCCTATGGCGACCAGGTCCACGTCTCGCCGACGCTGGCGACCTACTACTACGCCTTTGACACCCGCCAGGAACCCTACAGCGACGTGCGCGTGCGCCAGGCGCTGTCCATGGCCGTAGACCGCGACTTCCTGGCCAAGGAGATTTATTCGGGTTCGCAGATCCCGGCCTATTCCATGGTTCCCCCGGGCATCGAGACCTACGGCGAGCCGTCCAAGGCCGATTTCGGCACGCTGTCGCAGCTCGATCGCGAGGACAAGGCGGTCGCCCTGATGAAGGAAGCGGGCTATGGCGAGGGCGGAAAGCCGCTGGACATCGAGATCCGCTACAACACCAACCCGAACCATGAGCGCGTGGCGACGGCCGTCGCCGACATGTGGAAGAACACCTTCGGCGCCAACGTCTCGATGGTGAACCTCGACGTCTCGTCGCACTACGCCTACCTGCAGGAAGGCGGCAAGTTCAACGTCGCCCGCGCCGGCTGGGTGGCCGACTATGCCGATGCCGAGAACTTCCTCGCGCTGAGCCTCGGCTCCAACAAGACCTTCAACTACGGCCACTACGAGAACCCCGAGTTCGACGACCTCATGAAGAAGTCCTACGCGGAGATCGATCCGGCAGCCCGTTCGAAGCTGATGCACGAGGCCGAGGCCCTGCTGATGCGGGACCAGCCGACGGCCCCGCTCCTGACCCAGGCGGACCTCTGGCTCGTTTCCGGCCGTGTGCAGGGCTGGCATGACAACGCCGCCAACCAGCACCTGAGCCGCTTCCTGAGCGTTTCCGAGTAACATTGCGACAAGGAGGCGGCGCGCGGTCCTGCCGCGCGCCGCCTCACGGGAGTACGGGCAATGATAGCCTTTGTCTTGCGCCGCCTTGCGAGCGCCGTGCCGACGCTGTTCATCGTCGTCACGATTTCCTTCTTCCTGATGCGGTTTGCCCCGGGTGGCCCCTTCAATCTCGAGCGTCCGCTGCCTCCGGCGACGATGGAGAACCTGGTCCGCACCTACCAGCTCGACCAGCCGCTCTGGCGCCAGTACGTGACCTACATCACCAACGCGGTCACCGGCGACTTCGGCCCCAGCTACATCTACAAGGACAATTCGGTCGCCGAACTGATCGGCAAGGGCCTGCCCTATTCGATCGAGCTCGGCTTCTACGCGCTGCTGCTCGCACTCATCGGCGGTGTCACCATGGGCACGGTGGCCGCCTTGCGCCAGAACAGTGCGCTCGACTTCTCCATCATGTCGCTTGCGACCGTCGGCACCACGGTGCCGAACTTCGTCGTCGGCCCGGTCCTGACGCTGGTCTTCGCCATTGCGCTGTCCTGGCTGCCGGCCGGTGGCTGGGGCGACGGTTCGCTGCGCTTCCTGATCCTGCCGATGATCGCTCTCGCCCTGCCGCAGCTCGCCGTGTTCGCGCGCCTCACCCGCGGCTCGATGATCGAGGCCCTGCACGCCGACCATATCCGCACCGCCCGCGCCTACGGCCTGCCCGCCCGGGTCGTCGTCGTCACCCATGCCATGCGCGGGGCGATGCTGCCGGTCGTCTCCTATCTGGCGCCCTGCGCCGCGGCCCTGCTGACGGGCTCCGCCGTGGTGGAGACGATCTTCACCATTCCCGGCGTCGGCCGTTACTTCGTGCTCGGTGCGATCAACCGCGACTATACGCTGGTCATGGGCACGGTGATCCTGATCGCCATCTTCGTCATCGTCTTCAACCTGCTGGTCGACATCCTCTACGGCCTTCTCGATCCGAGGGTCCGCCATGACTGACCTTGCCGCAATGCCGATGAACGAGCCGCCGAAGACGGCGAGCCGCAGCCTGTTCCAGCTCGCGCTGATGCGTTTCCGCCGCAACAAGGCGGCGATGGCCGGCTGCGTCACGCTTGTCCTGATCGCGCTGTTCTCCTTCGTGGGACCGCTTTTCGTTTCGCACACTTACGACCAGGTGTTTTCTTCCTATGTCACGATCCCGCCGAGCCTTGAGCCACGGCCGGACACATCGACGCTGCAGGAGGTGATGGAGGGCGTTGCCGGCCGGGCGCGCGTCAATCTCGACGCGTTTACCGTGGAGGGACAGACCTTCACCGCCACGATCAGCGCCGAAGAGCCGATCGACCCGCGCGCAACCCGCTACTTCGACCGCGCCAACGAATTCAGGGACACCAAGGTCGAGGTGAGCGAGAACGACGGCCGCGTCCTCAAGCTCACCGGCCAGGTGAACCGGGAATACTTCCCCTTCGGCACCGACCCCAATGGCCGCGACCTGCTCGCGCGCGTCATGCTGGGCGGGCAGATCTCGATCGCCGTCGGCCTGCTCGCGAGCCTCGTCTCGCTCGGCATCGGCGTCGTCTACGGCGCGACGTCGGGCTATATCGGCGGACGCGTCGACAACGTCATGATGCGCTTCGTCGAAATCCTCTATTCGCTGCCCTTCGTCTTCCTCGTCGTCGTGCTCGTCGTGTTCTTCGGCCGCAGCTTCGTCCTGATCTTCCTCGTCATCGGCGCGGTCGAATGGCTCGACATGGCGCGCATCGTGCGCGGGCAGACGCTGGCCTTGAAGCGGCGCGAGTTCGTCGGCGCCGCGCAGGCGCTGGGGCTGAGCGACTGGCAGATCATTCGCCGCCACATCATCCCGAACACGATTGGTCCGGTGATTGTCTTCGTCACCGTCGTCGTGCCGAAGGTGATCCTGCTGGAGAGCTTCCTCTCCTTCCTCGGTCTCGGCGTCCAGGCGCCACTGACGAGCTGGGGCGCGCTGATCTCTGAAGGCGCTAACAACATCCAGTCCGCGCCCTGGCTCCTGATCTTCCCCTCGATACTCTTCGTCGCCACCCTGTTCTCGCTGAACTTCGTGGGCGACGGCCTGCGCGATGCGTTCGATCCGAAGGACCGCTGAGATGGCAGACAAGAACGAGACCATCCTCGCCATCCGCGACCTGAAGGTGGACTTCACGACGCCGGACGGCACCGTCAACGCCGTCAAGGGCATCAGCCTCGACGTCCGGGCAGGTGAGACCATTGCCGTGGTCGGCGAATCCGGCTCCGGCAAGAGCCAGACCATGATGGGCATCATGGGTCTGCTCGCCAGCAACGGCACCGTCACCGGCTCGGCCGCCTATCGCGGCAGGGAGCTCATCGGGCTGCGGCCGTCCGAGCTGAACAAGGTGCGCGGGGCGAAGGTCACCATGATCTTCCAGGAGCCGATGACTTCGCTCGATCCGCTCTACCCGGTCGGGCGGCAGATCGCCGAGCCGATCGTCCACCATCGCGGCGGCAGCTACAAGGAGGCGCGCAAGCGCGTGCTGGAGCTCCTTGAACTGGTCGGCATCCCGGAGCCCGCCCGGCGCATGGACAGCTATCCGCACGAGCTCTCGGGCGGCCAGCGCCAGCGCGTGATGATCGCCATGGCGCTCGCCAACGATCCCGACATCCTGATCGCCGACGAACCGACTACGGCGCTCGACGTGACGATCCAGGCGCAGATCCTGAAACTCCTGCGCTCGCTGCAGGAACGGTTCGGCATGGCGATCGTGCTGATCACCCATGACCTCGGCATCGTCCGGCACTTCGCCGAACGCGTCGCCGTGATGCGGCGCGGTGAGGTGGTGGAGCAGGGAACGACGGCCGACATCTTCGAGCGGCCGACGTCGGACTACACGAGGATGCTGCTTGCCGCCGAGCCGCACGGGCGCAAGGCGTCGCCGCCGGACACGGCCCCGATCATCCTGGAGGGCCGCGACGTGGTCGTCGACTACCGGATCGGCGGTGGCCTGTTCTCGGGCGGGGCGGCCCTGTTCCGTGCGGTCGACCGGGTGACCGTGCGGCTGCGGGAAGGCCAGACGATCGGCATCGTCGGGGAGTCCGGTTCCGGCAAGTCGACGCTCGGGCGCGCGCTCCTGCGCCTCATTCTTGGCTCCGGCCACTATCGCTTCGGCTCCACCGACATTTCCGGCTACGACCGCTCGCGCATGCGTCCCCTGCGCAAGGCGATGCAGCTGGTCTTCCAGGACCCCTATGGGTCGCTCTCGCCGCGGCAGACGGTGGGGGAGGTCATCACCGAAGGCCTGCTGGTGCACGAGCCGGATCTCGGCAAGGCCGAGCGCGACCGGCGCGCGGTCGCGGCGTTGAAGGAAGTGGGCCTCGATCCCGATGCGCGCAATCGTTATCCGCACGAGTTTTCCGGCGGCCAGCGCCAGCGCATCGCCATCGCCCGGGCGATGATCCTCAAGCCGAAGGTGGTCATCCTCGACGAGCCGACCTCGGCGCTCGACCGCTCCGTGCAGGGCCAGGTCATCGACCTCCTGCGCACGCTGCAGGACAGCCACCGGCTCTCCTACATCTTCATCAGCCACGACCTTTCCGTGGTGAGGGCGATGTCCGACTATGTTGTGGTGATGAAGGACGGCCGGATCGTCGAGGAGGGTGAGACCGACCGCATCTTCGAGGCACCGGCCAACGCCTATACGAAGGCGCTGATCGGCGCGGCCTTCCACATCTGACGGAACTGCCGACCATAAGATCCGGTGATGCCCTCGCGGGCCTGCGCCGGATCATGGTACGGCGTCACCTGTTGCTGTCGGGCTCCGGGTAGGAGTAGGGCTGGCGCTTCTCCTGGCCGTCCTGCCGGAACATCTTGAAGCTGAACGTCGAGCCGGACCGCATCGCCTGGCGCATGCTGGTCTTGCCGTGGACGACCACCGGCAGTTGGTAGGGTGCGTTTTCAGCCTGCTCCGGCGGGGCGGCCAGTGCGTCACCGGCAGCCAGTGCGCTGCCGGCGATCGCGCAAGCGGCCAGGAGGACGAGAATGGTTCGCAAGTGCATCGTGACACCCCCTGGCCGGTGACCGGCCGTTTGGCGCCACCCCTTTCCTGCTTCCCGCGGAGCCGGCGCCTTTTGATGAAAGATAAGCACCATTGCGCCTGAGCGCCAGTATCCCGGGGCTGAATGGACTGTACACCAAAGGAGAGGCTTTCCTGATCGTGAACACCCCGGCGTTGCCTCTTCGGCGCGGGGGCTGTATCCCGGGACCGCGCGCCCAGTAGGCGCACCCTATTCCTGCAAGATGGATGGACAAGACGTGGACGCACAGACCTTTCCGATCTTCGGCAAAACCTTCGATGCCTTCCTGTTCGACATGGACGGCACGCTCATCAATTCGATCGCGGCGACCGAGCGCATCTGGGGCGATTGGGCCCGAAGGCACGGGCTTGATGTCGAGGCCTTCATGCCGACCATGCACGGCCGGCGCGGCATCGATACGATCACGGCCCTCGACCTGCCGGGCGTCGATCCGCTGGCCGAGGCGCTGAAAATCGAACGCAGCGAGATCGAGGACGTGGAGGGTGTGGTGGCGATCGATGGCGCGATCGCGTTCCTGTCCGCCCTGCCGCCGGACCGGTGGGCCATCGTGACCTCCGCACCGATCGCGCTGGCAAGACGCAGGCTCGAGACCGCGGGCATCGAACTGCCGAAGACGATGGTGACCGCCGAGGACGTCAAGGTGGGCAAGCCCTCGCCGGAAGGCTATCTGCTCGCCGCCGCGCGGCTCGGCGTCGATCCCGCCCGCTGCCTCGTGTTCGAGGACGTCGACGCCGGGGTAAAGGCCGGCGAGAACGCCGGCGCCGGTGTCGTGGTCGTCACGGCGACGCACGCCCATGAGCTGGCGACGGCGCACCCGTCGATCGACAGCTATCGGCAATTGCGCCTGCGCGTGGCTGCAGGCGGCACCCTGTCGTTGACGCAGGCGGCAACCGACTGAGCATGGCCTCCGACGCAGCCGATCCCGTACTCGCCCCCTTTGTCCGCACATGGTCCCTGGTGCCGGATGGCCGTGCGATCGTCACGCCGACGAGCCATCTGCTCCCCGTACGATGGCGCCACCTTCCGGCGATGCTGAAGGTGGCGACCGTGCCGGAGGAAGCTTCCGGCGGCCGGCTCATGGCCTGGTGGGACGGCGACGGCGCGGCTGCGGTCTACGCGCAGGCGGGCGAGGCGATCCTGCTTGAGCGCGCCCTCGGAACGCGTTCGCTCGCCGCCTACGCCCGGAACGGTCGCGACGACGAGGCGACGCGCATTCTGTGTGGAGCGGTGCGGCGTCTTCATGCTCCCAGAAGCGAGCCACTTCCGGAACTGGTCCCGCTTGATCGGTGGTTCGAGGCGCTCGGGCCCGGTGCGAACGCCCACGGCGGTATTTTGCCTCGGGCCGCGGCGACCGCGCGCAATCTCCTTGCCGACCAGCGCGACATCGTTGTCCTTCACGGAGACGTCCATCACGACAATTTCCTGGATTTCGGCGACCGAGGCTGGCTTACGATCGATCCCAAGGGGCTGCGCGGCGAGCGCAGCTTCGACTTTGCCAACATCTTCTGCAATCCCGACCTCGCCGACCCTTCGATCCCGGTCGCGACCCGCCCGGAGCGCTTCGAGGCCCGTCTGGAGATTGTCTGCGCCGAAACGGGGCTGGATCGACGCCGGCTGCTGCAATGGATCCTCGCCTGGGCTGGGCTGTCGGCCGTCTGGTATCTCGACGACGGCATGCCGGCAGACATCGATCTCGGCATCGCCGCCCTCGCCGCGGCCGCCCTCGATTGCTGAACACCGGTTTGACGCCCGCGGGCGAAGAGGGGAAGTAAGCTGCGGACGAGTACGTCCCGCCCCTCCCGAACTTCGGTACGAATTGCCATTGCGCAGCTGCGCCATGGCGTTGTCCAAGCTGGAGAATGTCATGTCCGACGAGACCTATCGGCTCCACCAACCGGCGGTCCCCGCCGACAAATTCATCCTCCTCTCCGGCTGTTCGGGCGGCGGGAAGTCGACGCTGCTTGCGGCATTGCGGGGGCAAGGCTTTGTTGCCTTCGAGGAGCCGGGGCGTCAGGTCGTCAAGGAGCAGATGCTGATCGACGGACCGGGCCTGCCCTGGCGCGATCAGGCTCTCTTCGCCGAGCTGTGCGTGTTCTGTGCCATCCAGCAGATGCAAGCGGCTGCGGAGAGTGCGGGGCCGGTCTTTTTCGATCGCGGCATCGTCGATGCCGTCGCGTTCTTCGATTATCTCGGCCGCGACGTTCCCGCCCATCTCGAAAGGGCGGCGCGGCTGCTCCGGTACGATTCGACCGTCTTCCTCACGCCGCCCTGGCCGGAGATCTTTGCCGGCGACGACGAGCGCAGGCACTCCTACGAAGAGGCTGCCGCGCAGTACGATTCCTCGTTGAAAACTTTCGCCAGGCTGGACTACCGACCGGTGGAACTGCCGAAGGCTTCGGTCGACCAGCGCGTCGATTTCGTGCTTGCAAGCCTCGCAATCCCGTTCGACCTGTCGCAGACATGAAAATGCCCGGCAGCGCCGGGCATTGGAAGCACGCTCCGCGGGGGGACGCTGTCAGCCCTCGAAGAATTCCTTCATCCGGGCGAAGAAGCCGGTCGATTCCGGGTTGTTGTCCTTCGACGAGATTTCCTCGAACTCCTTGAGCAGCTCGCGCTGCCGCTTGGTCAGCTTCTGCGGCGTCTCGATCATGATCTGGATATAGAGGTCGCCGACCTGACTGGAGCGCAGCACCGGCATGCCCTTGCCCTTGAGGCGGAATTGCCGGCCGTTCTGGGTGCCTTCCGGCACCGTCACGCGCGACTTCGTGCCATCCAGCGTGGAGACGTCGAAGGTGCCACCGAGCGCCGCGGTCGTCACGGAGATCGGCACGCTGCAATGCAGGTCTGCGCCGTCTCGCTGGAAGATCTCGTGCGGCTTGACCGACAGGAAGATGTAGAGGTCGCCGGCAGGCCCGCCGCGCAGGCCGGCTTCGCCTTCTCCGGCGAGCCGGATGCGGGTGCCGTCCTCGATGCCTTCGGGAATATTGACCGAGAGCGCGCGCTCCTCGGTGACGCGGCCATGCCCGTGGCACTTGATGCAGGGGTCGGGAATGGTCGTTCCGCGGCCATGGCAAGTCGGACAGGTGCGCTCGATCGAGAAGAAACCCTGTGCCGCGCGCACGCGCCCGGCCCCCTGGCAGGTGGCGCAGGTCTGCGGCTTGGTGCCGGGCTTGGCGCCGGTTCCGGTGCAGACGTCGCAGGTGATCGAAGTCGGCACGCGAATCTGGGCCGTCTTGCCGGTAAAGGCCTCTTCCAGCGAGATCTCCATGTTGTAGCGCAGGTCCGCGCCGCGCTCGCGTCCGCCCGACGAGCGCCGCTGGCGGCCACCGCCCATCATCTCGCCGAAGATGTCCTCGAAGATGTCGGAGAAGCCGCCTGCACCGAAGCCGCCGCCGCCCATGCCGCCGCCACCCATGCCGCCGTGCTCGAAGGCCGCATGGCCGTAGCGGTCGTAGGCGGCCCGCTTCTGCGGGTCCTTCAGGATCTCGTAGGCCTCGTTGACTTCCTTGAACCGGATCTCGGCCGTCGCATCCCCCGGATTCTTGTCGGGGTGGTATTTCATCGCCATCTTGCGAAAGGCGCTCTTCAGCTCCTTTTCGTCGGCTGTTCTGGAAACACCCAGCGTCTCGTAGAAGTCAGTCTTAGCCATATCACTGCCGCGCCCGTCTCGTGAACGGTTACTTTGTTCGTTGAAGGTGGAAATGCCAGCCGTAGGTCGATGTATCCGGCTTCACGGCGAAAAAGCAAGGAGGCGGCGCCGTGGGAACAGAGGAAACCATGACATCGTCGCCGCCTCGAACGGGATGCATCATGGAACTCGCCCCTTGGTTTCTTCCGCCCCTGCTAAAAAAGACAGGCTGGCCGCGTGCTTTGCGCGGCCAGCGGTCGTCATGATCAGGACGCCGAACGCTTGCGGTCGTCGTCGTCCTTGACTTCCTCGTAGTCGGCATCGACGACGTTGTCGCCGGCCTCGTCCGAAGAAGCGCCGGCTTCCGCCTGCTGGGACTCATAGATCGCCTGACCGAGCTTCATGGAGACTTCCATCAGCGTGTTGGTCTTGGCCTTGATGTCCTCGGCGTCGGGCTCGGAAGCCTCCACGGCCGTCTTCAGCGCGGCGATCGCGTCCTCGATGGCCTTGCGATCTTCGGCGGAGACCTTGTCGCCATACTCGCCGACCGACTTCTCGGACGAATGGATCAGGCTTTCGGCCTGGTTCTTCGCCTCGACGGCCTCGCGGCGCTTCTTGTCGGTCTCGGCATTGGCCTCGGCATCCTTGACCATCTTCTCGATGTCGGCGTCGGAAAGTCCGCCGGAAGCCTGGATGCGGATCTGGTGTTCCTTGCCGGTGCCCTTGTCCTTGGCCGAGACCTGCACGATGCCGTTGGCGTCGATGTCGAAGGTGACTTCGATCTGCGGCACGCCGCGCGGTGCCGGCGGAATGCCGACGAGGTCGAACTGGCCGAGCAGCTTGTTGTCGGCAGCCATCTCGCGCTCGCCCTGGGAGACGCGGATCGTCACGGCCGACTGGTTGTCCTCGGCAGTCGAGAAGGTCTGGCTCTTCTTCGTCGGGATCGTCGTGTTGCGCTCGATCAGGCGAGTGAACACGCCGCCCAACGTCTCGATGCCGAGCGAAAGCGGGGTCACGTCGAGGAGCAGCACGTCCTTGACGTCGCCCTGCAGGACACCGGCCTGGATGGCGGCACCCATGGCGACCACCTCGTCCGGGTTCACGCCCTTGTGCGGCTCCTTGCCGAACAGCTGCTTGACCACTTCCTGGACCTTCGGCATGCGGCTCATGCCGCCGACGAGAACGACTTCGTCGATCTCGGCAGCCGAGACGCCGGCATCCTTCAGCGCAGCCTTGCAGGGCGCGACGGTGCGCTGGATCAGGTCGTCAACGAGGCTTTCGAACTTGGAACGCGACAGCTTCATCGTCAGGTGCTTCGGACCGGAAGCGTCAGCGGTGATGAAGGGCAGGTTGATTTCGGTCTGCTGCGACGAGGAGAGTTCGATCTTCGCCTTTTCCGCAGCTTCCTTGAGGCGCTGCAGGGCCAGCTTGTCGTTCTTCAGGTCGATGCCCTGGTCCTTCTTGAACTCGGCCGAGAGGTACTCGACGAGACGCATGTCGAAGTCTTCACCGCCGAGGAAGGTGTCGCCGTTGGTGGACTTCACCTCGAACACGCCGTCGCCGATCTCCAGGACGGAGATATCGAAGGTGCCGCCGCCGAGGTCGTAGACGGCGATCGTCTTGCCGTCCTTCTTGTCGAGGCCGTAGGCAAGTGCTGCAGCCGTCGGCTCGTTGATGATGCGCAGCACTTCGAGGCCCGCGATCTTGCCGGCGTCCTTGGTCGCCTGGCGCTGGGCGTCGCTGAAGTAGGCTGGAACGGTGATGACGGCCTGGGTGACCTTCTCACCGAGGTAGGATTCGGCCGTTTCCTTCATCTTCTGAAGGATCATGGCGGAGATCTGCGAGGGCGAATAGGTCTCGCCGTGCGCCTCGACCCAGGCGTCGCCGTTGGAAGCCTTGACGATCTTGTAGGGCACCATGCCCTTGTCCTTCTGGGTCGTCGGATCCTCGAAGGTGCGGCCGATCAGGCGCTTGATCGCAAAGAGCGTGTTTTCCGGGTTCGTCACAGCCTGGCGCTTGGCCGGCTGGCCGACAAGGCGTTCTCCGTCGTCCGAAAAGGCGACCATGGAGGGCGTCGTGCGCGCGCCTTCGGCATTCTCAATCACTTTCGCGTCCTTGCCATCCATGACGGCGACGCAGGAATTCGTCGTTCCGAGGTCGATACCGATTACTTTTGCCATGTCATTCTCTCCTTGAAGCGAACTGCCGGAACCCAATCAGGCATTCGTTTGGCAGTCCCTAGTGGGATGGTATTGCAGGAAATCGCGACCGGGGCCGCGGTTTCCGGCTATATAAGGATCAGTCTAGGCGACTGCAAGGCATCAATCTGCTTCCGGCGCGCGTTCCAGGCGGGCACGAACAGTCGAAAAAGGCCGATGCCTTCGGCTGAAATGTGGTGGGGCCGCGCACGTCCGTCAAGGCCGCCGGTGCGTGCCGGACAAGCGGATCAACGGATGATCGGCCGGGTACGTCACCCGCCGATCAGCACGTCCAGCAGGCTGGAGCGCCGGGGCCTTGCGGGCTGCTCCCCGACATCGGCGGGCGGGACGGGCAGATCGCCCCCGATGCCACCTGTCCGGTCCGGCGCCACCGGCGCCTCGCCGCCGCCATCGCGGCTGGTCGTGCCCAGCGCGCGCGCCACCATTTCCGCCAGGGATTCGTCCTGCCGCGCGGCCGGGGCCGCAGGGTCCACACCGGCCACCGGCAGCCCGCCGCCGGTCGTGCCGAACAGCGGCGAGGGCGAGAGCCCCTCGTGGGCGGCGGTCATGAAGCGGCTCCAGGCCTTGGCCGGAAGGCCGCCGCCTGTCACCTTCTCCATCGACTTGCCGTCGTCGTTGCCGAACCAGACGCCGGTCGTCAGGTTGCTGGTGTAGCCGACGAAGAGCGCATCGCGGAAGGATTGCGTCGTGCCGCTCTTTCCGGCCGCCTCCCAGCCGGGGATCCTGGCGTTCTTGCCGGTGCCTTCGGTGATGACGCGCGCCATCATGCCGTTCATCATGGCCACGATTTCGGGCTGGAGCACGCGTGGCGGGTTGTCGTAGGTGTTTTCGTAGAGCACCTTGCCCTCGGCCGTCGAGATGCGGCGGATGATGTGCGGCGTCGCCTTGTAGCCGCCGTTCATGAAGGGCGCATAGGCGGAGGTGAGTTCGACGAGCGAGACCTCCGAGGTGCCGAGCGCGATCGAGGCGTTCGACTGCATCTCGGATTCGATGCCCAGCCTGTGGGCGAGCTTGATCACGTTGTCCGGTCCCACCTCCATCACGAGCTGGGCCGCGATCGTGTTCAGCGAATTGGCGAGCGCAGCCGAAAGCGTCACTTCCCCGCGATATTTCTGGTCGTAATTCTCCGGCGTCCACTTGCCGATGCGCACCGGTGCGTCGTTGCGGACGGATTGCGGCGAGCGGCCCATTTCCAGCGCGGCGGCATAGACAAACGGCTTGAAGGCCGAGCCCGGCTGGCGCTTCGCCTTGGAGGCGCGGTCGAACTGGCTTTCGGCATAGTCGCGGCCGCCGACCAGCGCACGGATGGCGCCGGTGCCGTCGATCGACACGAGGGCCGCCTGCGAGGCATTGAGCTTGGCGCCCTCCGCATCGATGATCGCGGTGATGGCTTCATCCGCCTTCTTTTCCAGGTCGAGGTCGATCGTCGTCTCGACGACGAGGTCCTCGGTGATGTCGCCGACGAACTTCGGGACTTGGTCCATCACCAGGTCGGCCGCATAGTGCTCGGCCCCCGACCAATAGCTCTTCGCCCGCGTCGGCGGCTGCGACATGGCAGTGGTGATCTCGCGTTCGGTGACGAAGCCGGCGTCCCGCATCGTGCCGAGCACGACCTGGGCCCGTTCCTCGGCGGCCTCCGGATCGCGTGCGGGCGAAAGCCGCGACGGCGCCTTCAGAAGGCCCGCCAGCACCGCCGCTTCGCC
Source organism: Mycoplana azooxidifex (assembly GCF_014196765.1). Taxonomy (GTDB): domain Bacteria; phylum Pseudomonadota; class Alphaproteobacteria; order Rhizobiales; family Rhizobiaceae; genus Mycoplana; species Mycoplana azooxidifex. The sequence continues at coordinate 467,672 of NZ_JACIEE010000003.1, read as the reverse complement.
GAGGTTCACGTCGCGGGCGGACTTGTTGAAATAACGCCGGGACGCCGCCTCCACGCCATAGGCGTTGGATCCGAAGAACACCCGGTTGAGATACATCGCCAGAATCTCGTCCTTGGTGTACTTGTGCTCGAGCCAGAAGGCGAGGAGCACTTCCTGCACCTTGCGCTCCAAGGTTCGCTCGGGAGACAGGAAGAGGTTCTTGGCGAGCTGCTGGGTCAGCGTCGAGCCGCCCTGCACCATCCGCCCCGTCGTCACGTTCGTCACCATCGCACGGGCCAGCCCGAGCGGATCGATGCCAAAATGGGAATAGAAGCGGCGGTCCTCGATCGCGATCACCGCCTGCGGAATGTAGGGCGACATCTGCTCGAGCGACAACGCCTCGCCGCCTGTCGCGCCGCGGTTGGCGATCGCCGTGCCGTCGGTGGAGATGATCTTGACGTTCGGCGGGCGCGCCGGAATGTTCCAGGTCGTCGCGCTCGGCATCTGTGCGCCGTAGTAGAGCACCAGTGCGCCGATGGCCATGCCGCCCCAGATGCCGAGCACGACGCACCAGTAGGCGAGGAACCGGACGGCACCGAACAGGCGTCCGCCGCCGCTGCGCCGGCGCTTGCGGGCAGGAGCTTTCCGGCGCGACGCCGGTGTTCCCTTGCGGGCAGCCGGCTTCGTCTTGCGCGTCGCAGATCGGGTCACGCGATCCTCCTCGTCGATGCGCAGATCGTCATCGTCGTATTCGTCCTCGCTCTGGAACGAGGGCTCGATCCGCTGTGATTTGCGCCGGCCTGCCATCCTGGAAGAAATATGCCTTTCGTGTCCGTGCCGCCTGAGTCTGCGTCCGCCGGGGCGAACCGGCGTGCGATAACGCCTTGAATCTGCAGAGCGCCCGCCTGGGCTGTGCTCTCGGTCCGTTGAGAACTTTAAATGCGGCGATTTAAGGGGTGGTTAAGGACGACTTAATGGGGAGGAGAAGCAGTAAGTATCTTCTTCTGATTGTGCCGCCGAGGTCGGCACTTGCCGGAATGCGCGCGGAAACGTGATTTCCGCTTTGCAGCCTGCGTGGGTATCCTGCGCTCCGCAACGATCAAGGAGACGATCTATGAAACGCATCCTCGTATTTGCATGCGCGCTCGGCCTGTCGGCTCCCGTGGCATTTGCCGATTGCACCTACCACCAGACCAACGCGAAGGCCGATGTCGACACGACGACCACGACGGCCAGCATTTCGGAGAAATCCACGCCCGCTACGGGCGAAGTCGTTCTGCTGAAGAAGAACGACACCACTGCCGCGCAGGAACAAACGGCAGAGTGAAACAGGTCATGCCCGTCTTGAAGCAAAGGGCGGCCCTATGGAGCCGCCCTTTCCTTTTTCAGTAATAGGGTGACAGGCACTGCTGGCGCGGCCCGCCATAGGGCTGGAAGCTGTTGTCGTAGGCGCGATACGAGCGGTAGCGTCCCGCACACCATTCGAAATGCCGCGGGTTGACGCCGCCGTCTACGGCGCGCGGCTGGCTGGCGATCGCGCCGCCGATGATCGCGCCTGCGCCGAAGGCAGCCAGCGGATACCAGTAGCCGTCGTCGTAGCGCCGATAGCCCTCGCGATAAGCGGGATAGCCGCGGTAGCCGCGATAGTAGCCGCCGCTGCGATAGTAACGCGGGCCGCCGTAGTGGCGCGGTGGCGGCGGACGATAGCCGCGGCGGACATAGTAGTCGACGTTCTCGACGTCCGTCTGGACGGTGACGCCGGCGTTCGGCATTCCGGCTGCTTGCACCGGCACCAGGCCGGTTGCGAGCGTTGCCACCGATAGGGCGGCCGCCAAAAGGCCACTGACGATCTTTCTCATCTTGTTACTCCCGAGAGCCATCAAACTTTCCAATGACGTGCGGGATGATGCAGGAATTCGGCTGAACGGGCGATGAACCGCTCAACCTCGCGTTCCATCGCGCTCTTCCTGCTTCATCTGCGTATAGCGCGCATGCTCGAACGCCAGCACGGCGCCGAGGCCGAGCACGAACGGAATGATCAGGTAGAACACGCGGAACACTGCAAGCGCGGCCAGCACGTCGACGGGGTCGAACTCCGGCAGGCCGGCGATGAAGATCAACTCCAGCACCCCGATGCCACCCGGCGCATGCGAAAGCAGTGCCGCCGAAAACGAGGCGAGGAAGATGCCGAGCACGACGAGATAGCCCGGGTTGTTGGCGTCCGGCAGAACGAAGTAAATGATCGCAGCCGCCGCCAGCAGTTCCACCGGCGCGATCAGCAGTTGCCGGAAGGCGACCGACGGCCGCGGATATTCCAGTTTCAGCCAGCGGGTGCGGATCGGCCGGAATCCGACGAGGCTGCCGATGAGGTAGATCGCGACCAGGGCCAGGATCAGCACGCCGGTGGAAAACGCCGCCTCCACGGGCAGGAACTTCGACACCCGCTCGATGATCTCCGGCTCGACGATCAGCACCAGCCCCATCAGCACTGCCGTTCCGAGCGCGAAGGTGAAGGAGCAGAAGGCGACGAGCACCCCGACTTCGCTCGCAGAGAGGCCCTTGGAGGTATAGGCGCGGTAGCGCACCACGGCACCCGAGAAGACCGATGCGCCGATATTGTGGGCCAGCGCATAGGCGGTGAACGAGGCGACCGTGATGAACCAGAGCGATATCCGGTGGCCGAGGTGCTCGAGCGCCAGGTGGTCGTAGGCGGCAAGCGCCGCATAGGCCACGATCGTCGCAAAGGCGGCGAGCACCCAGCCCGACGGGGGAATGGCGAGAAGGCTGTCGCGGAACTCGTGAAACGAAAGCCCCCTGAGGTCGTGATACAGGATCCAGAGGGAGAAGATAATCGCAGCCAAGCCGACGAAGGGCCAGAAGAGCTTGCCGAGTTTCATGCGCCCTGTGCCCGCCCGCACCGGCGACGGCTGGCTTGCGGCAGGCCGGATCGCAGGCGATGTGCAGGATTGTCGTTCATGCCGTTGCTTCCCTTCCGGGTCGTCTTCTGTCGCTGCAGGTCCCGCCGGACCTGCACTCGCCTATGGTTTCATCCGCTCGAAGTTAATCACTGTCGGGCAACCCGGACAACGATGCGAGTGGCGAAGTGTACGACTTGCGCGCCCTTCACGGTCAACATTTCGTCAGCGTGCCGCCAGGGCCGCAAGGATGCGCACCCAGGAACGAATGCCCTTCTCGAACGAACGCAGCTCGTATTTCTCGTTCGGCGAGTGAATCCGGTCGTCGGAAAGTCCGAAGCCCACCAGAAGCGATTCCATGCCCAGCATCTTCTGGAAGTCGCCCACGATCGGGATCGAGCCCCCCATGCCGATCATCACCGCCGGCTTGGGCCATTCCTGCGACAGCGCGTCCTTCGCCTTGTTCAGGAGCGGCGAATCATAGGGCAGCTGGATCGCCGGCGAACCGCCATGGGCGTGGAAGGTCACCGAGCAGTCGGCCGGGACCTTCGCGCGGACATAGGCGCGGAAGGCGTCGCGGATTTTGCCCGGGTCCTGCTTGCCGACGAGCCGGAACGAGACCTTCGCCGTCGCTTCGGCGGCGATCACCGTCTTGAAGCCGTCGCCCGTATAGCCGCCGATAATGCCGTTGACCTCCGCCGTCGGCCGCGCCCAGGTCAGTTCCAGCACCGAGCGGTTCTTCTCGCCCGAGGGAACGGACAGGCCGATCTCGCCCAGGAACTTCTCCGCCGTCTGGCCGAGCTTGTCCCAGGTGGCCTTGATGTCGGCAGGCGTCTCCTCGACGCCGTCATAGAAGCCCTTGAGCGTGACGCGCCCGTCCCGGTCGTGCAGTCCGGCAAGGATGTCGGCAAGAACATGGATCGGGTTGGCTGCCGCCCCGCCGAAATAGCCCGAATGCAGGTCGCGGTCGGCCGCCTTGACGACGACCTCCTCGCCGACCAGCCCGCGCAGCCCAGCCGCGATCGCCGGCGTCTCGGCATCCCACATGTTGGTATCGCAGACGAGCGCGTAGTCGGCCTTGAGCTCGGCCGCATTGGCCTCGAGGAAGGGCTTCAGCGATGGCGAGCCGGACTCCTCCTCTCCCTCGAACAGGATCGTGACCTTGCAGGGCAGCGCGCCGGCCGTCTCCTTGTAGGCGCGGCAGGCCTCGACGAACGTCATCAACTGGCCCTTGTCGTCCGACGTGCCGCGGCCGGTGATGATCCGCCGCCCGCCGCTGATGTCGCGCACCGCCGGCTCGAACGGGTCGTTCTCCCAGAGCTCAAGCGGATCGACCGGCTGCACGTCGTAGTGGCCGTAGAACAGCACGTGCGGCGCGTCGGTGCTCGCGCCTTCGTGGTGGGCGACCACCATCGGGTGCCCGGACGTATCGCGCACGGTGGCGTCGAACCCGAGCGTGCGCAGCTCGCTCACCAGCCATTCCGCGCCGCGTCGCACGTCGGCCTTGTAGGCCGGGTCGGTCGAGATCGATTTGATGCGGAGAAGGTCGAACAGGCGTTCGAGGGCGGCAGGCACGTTGGCGGCGGCGTGGTCGAGTACGGGTAACAGATTGGTCATTGTCGAATCCTCTTTGCGGGGCGACCTTAGAGCGTGCTGTCGTGATTTGGAAACAGTTCTGTTGGTCCAGGCGGCGCCGGATTTCCTACTCCGTCGGTCGGAACGGAATGCCTCAGGCCCGCGTGTCGCGCGCGACGTTGGTGATCATCATGCGCATGTATTCCAGCAGGAGCTCCCGCTCGAACCGGCGGAAGCCCTTGAACAGCTCGGCTTCGGCATGCTCGGCGGCGGCAAGGGCGTCGGCGCGCATCGCCCGCCCGCGCTCGCTGAGATGCACCAGCTGGGCGCGCTTGTCGGCCGGATGCGGCGAGCGCGTGATCAACCCGTCCCGTTCCATGCGCGAAAGCGTGTTGGCCATCGTCGCCTGCTCGATGTCGAGCCGATCGAGGAGCTGGCGTTGCGTCAGCCCGTCGCAGGACCAAAGTTCGAGCAGGACCGGCAGCTGGCCGGGCGCAAAGCCGGACTGCTTCGCGCGGGCCTGAAAAGCGCGCGCGGCCTCTTTCGCCAGCAGGCCGGCAAGGTAAGCGGCCGATTCCCTCCGATCGAACACCATGCGCAGACAGTAGGCCGGAATTCGATTCCAGACAATCGGCCGTGGGCTTTGCGGGAAAGACACCAAAAATCGGGGTGGCGGACATGAGAAGGGCCGCTTCGGACGGGAGGTACGTCCGAAGCGGCCCTTGCAAATTGTGGACAAAGGCCCGGAGAGGGGGATAAGGCCTTTGTCCTCTGGTCTGGCGCGGCGGGGGACAGGCCGGGATGCCAGACCACGGCTTGATCAGGTGCCGATGACTGTCATTTGGGCCTCGGAATGTGGCTTTTCAAGGGATATGCGCGGTGCCGGAAATTACAAATTGGTAACGTTTGTGTGAGCCTCCAAAGCGGTTTGGCCAGCGTCGCCACGAACGCAATGTACGATGGACGCGGGCACCCGCGCACGCTATCCCTAGCGCCATGAAAAATGGTGACCATCTCTTCCTCGTCGACGGCTCGGGCTTCATCTTCCGTGCCTTTCACGCGATCCCGCCGCTGAACCGCAAGTCGGACGGCCTGCCGGTCAATGCCGTCTCCGGTTTCTGCAACATGCTGTGGAAGCTCCTGAAGGATGCGCGCAACACCGACGTCGGCGTGACGCCCACCCATTTCGCCGTCATCTTCGACTATTCCTCGAAGACCTTTCGCAACGAGCTCTACGATCAGTACAAGGCGAACCGCACGGCCCCGCCCGAGGACCTGATCCCGCAGTTCGGGCTGATCCGCCACGCGACGCGGGCCTTCAACCTGCCCTGCATCGAAAAGGAAGGCTTCGAGGCCGACGACCTGATCGCCACCTATGCGCGGCTGGCCGAAGCGGCTGGCGCCGACGTCACCATCGTTTCCTCCGACAAGGACCTGATGCAGCTCGTCACCCCGAAGGTGTCGATGTACGACAGCATGAAGGACAAGCAGATCTCGGTCCCCGAGGTGGTCGAGAAGTGGGGCGTGACCCCGGACAAGATGATCGACCTGCAGGCGATGACCGGGGATTCGACCGACAATGTCCCCGGCATTCCGGGCATCGGCCCCAAGACGGCCGCTCAGCTTCTGGAGGAGTACGGCGATCTCGACACGCTGCTCGCCCGGGCCGAGGAGATCAAGCAGCAGAAACGCCGCGAGAATATCATCGCAAACCGCGCCCAGGCGCTGCTGTCGCGCCAGCTCGTGACGCTGAGGACGGACACCCCGCTCGACGTGCCGCTCGAGGATCTCGTGCTGGAGACGCAGGACGGCCCGAGGCTGATCGCCTTCCTCAAGGCGATGGAATTCACCTCGCTGACGCGCCGGGTCGCCGAAGCCTGCGATTGCGACGCCTCCGCGATCGATCCGGCCACCGTCCCGGTGGAATGGGGCGCCGAAGCCCACGGCCCCGATCTCGACAAGGACGAGGCGCCCGGGCCGGGCACCGAAGGCGCGTCCGGGGAAAGCGCTGCCGATGCGGCCGAGACCCTGCTTCCGACCGCATCGGCGGACGGCTATGAGCCGGCACAGCTGGCAAGGACACGCGCCGCCCGCTTCTCCGGCCAGCCGATCGACCATTCCGCCTACGTGACGATCCGCGACCTCGCCACCCTCGACCGCTGGGTCGCCGATGCGCGCGAGACGGGTCTCGTCGGCTTCGATACCGAGACGACGTCGCTCGATGCGATGCAGGCCGAGCTCTGCGGTTTCTCCCTGGCAATCGCCGACAATGCCCGGGACCCGTCCGGCGTCTCGATCCGCGCGGCCTACGTGCCGCTCTTGCACAAGTCCGGCGTCGGCGATCTGCTCGGCGGCGGCATGGTCGAGGGGCAGATCCCGATGCGCGACGCGCTTTCGCGGCTGAAGGGCCTGCTGGAGGATCCCTCGGTCCTGAAGGTGGCGCAGAACCTGAAATACGACTACCTGGTGATGAAGCGCCACGGCATCACGATGCAGGGCTTCGACGACACCATGCTGATGTCCTATGCGCTCGACGCCGGCGCCGGCACGCATGGCATGGATTCGCTCTCCGAGCGTTGGCTCGGCCACAAGCCGATCGCCTACAAGGATGTCGCCGGCAGCGGCAAGGGCGCCCAGACCTTCGACATGGTCGACATCGACCGGGCGACCGCCTATGCCGCCGAGGACGCCGACGTGACGCTGCGCCTGTGGCACGTGCTCAAGCCGCGCCTCGCCGCCGAGAAGATGACGACCGTCTACGAACGCCTGGAGCGGCCGCTGGTGCCGGTGCTGGCGCGCATGGAGGAGCGGGGCATCACCATCGACCGCCAGATCCTGTCGCGCCTGTCGGGAGAACTGGCGCAGGGTGCAGCCGCGTTCGAGGACGAGATCTACGAGCTCGCGGGCGAGCGCTTCACCATCGGCTCGCCGAAGCAACTGGGCGATATCCTTTTCGGCAAGATGGGCCTGCCGGGTGGATCGAAGACGAAGACGGGCCAATGGTCGACCTCGGCGCAGGTGCTGGAGGATCTGGCCGCCCAGGGCGTGCCGCTGGCGCGCAAGATCGTCGACTGGCGCCAGCTGACCAAGCTGAAGTCCACCTATACCGACGCGCTGCCCGGCTTCGTCCACCCCGAGACGAAGCGCGTCCACACGTCCTACGCGCTGGCCGCGACGACGACCGGGCGCCTGTCCTCGTCCGAACCCAACCTGCAGAACATTCCGGTCCGCAACGCCGAGGGCCGCAAGATCCGCACCGCCTTCATCGCCACGCCGGGCCACAAGCTCGTCTCGGCCGACTACAGCCAGATCGAGCTGCGCGTGCTGGCCCACGTGGCGGAGATCCCGCAGTTGAAGCAGGCCTTTGCCGACGGCATCGATATCCATGCGATGACGGCGTCCGAGATGTTCGGCGTACCGGTGGACGGCATGCCCGCAGACGTCCGCCGCCGCGCCAAGGCGATCAACTTCGGCATCATCTACGGCATTTCCGCCTTCGGCCTTGCCAACCAGCTGTCGATCGAGCGCTCCGAGGCCGGCGACTACATCAAGCGCTATTTCGAGCGCTTCCCCGGCATCAAGGACTACATGGACCAGACGAAGGCCTTTGCCCGCGAGAACGGCTATGTCGAGACGATCTTCGGCCGCCGCGCGCATTACCCCGAAATCAAGTCGTCCAACCCCTCGGTTCGCGCCTTCAACGAGCGGGCGGCGATCAATGCGCCGATCCAGGGCTCGGCCGCCGACATCATCCGCCGCGCCATGGTCAAGATGGAGCCGGCGCTCGCCGACGGCGGCCTGTCGGCCCGCATGCTGCTGCAGGTGCACGACGAGCTCGTCTTCGAGGTCGAGGATGCGGAGGTTGAGCGTGCCATTCCCGTCATCGTCGGCGTGATGGAGAACGCGTCCATGCCGGCGCTGTCGATGAAGGTGCCGTTGAAGGTGGATGCGCGCGCCGCCCTCAACTGGGACGAGGCGCATTGAGCGGTTCTGCAGCTGTCGCCGGTGCAACTGTTGCGGGACCGTTTACCACGTTCGCGTGGATGCCGGCCCTGGCCGTGCGGCCTTAACCCAGCCTTAATCGCTTGCTGCGTTTCTGCGGGAGGCTTGGGGGGCGCGTGTCATCGACTTGGCGCCTGGAAATTGCGGATGACCCGCAATGAGATGCGGCACGGATGACGCATGGACGCATTATCGCAAGGCAGTCTTTCCATCGATCCCGGCAAGCGTGCGCCGCTGGCCGTGCAGGTCGTGCGCCAGTTTTCGCCGAGCCGCGGCGGGCTGGAGGACGTCGTCGCCAATCTGTCGCGCCAGCTTTGCGCGCGCGGCTACCGCGTCCGCGTGGTGACGCTCGATCGCCTCTTCACCGCCCCCGACCGCACGCTTCCCGCACGCGAAACCGTCGACGGAATCGAGGTGGTCCGGATTCCCTTTTCGGGCAGCACCCGATATCCTTTCGCACCGAGCGTTTTCCGGCACCTGAAGGATGCCGACCTGGTGCACGTCCATGCGATCGACTTCTTCTTCGACGCGCTCGCCTGGGGCAAGTTCCTGCATGGAAAGCCGCTCGTCGCCACGACCCATGGCGGGTTCTTCCATACCGACAGGCACAAGGCGATCAAGCTCGCCTGGTTCAACGTGACGACCCGCCTGTCGGCGCTCGCCTACCGCCGGCTGATCGCCTGCAGCGCGCAGGATGCTAGGCTGTTCCGCAAGATCGCCGGCCGTCGCGTCGTCGAGGTCGATAACGGCGCCGATATTGCCAAGTTCCGCAATGCGGGTGCCACGAAGCCGCTTCGCCGCATCGTCACGATCGGGCGCTTCTCCTCCAACAAGCGGCTCGACCGCCTCTTCGACGCCCTGTCGCGCCTCGTCGTGCACGAGCCGGACTGGCGCCTTTCGGTAGTGGGCGTGCCGGGCGAACTGAGCGAGGCGGAGCTGCAGCGGATGATCGGTCAGCGGGCGCTCGAGGACCATATCGACGTGCATGTCGGCCTGTCTAACGAACAGATCCGCGAGCTGGTTTCCGGATGCTCGCTGTTTGCCTCCGCCTCGGAATATGAGGGCTTCGGCCTCGTTGCCGTCGAGGCGATGAGCGCGGGGCTTCTGCCACTGCTGCATCCGAACCAGGCCTACGAGGACCTCGCTGCCAAGCATCCGGAGGTGCGCCTTTGCGACTTCGAGGACGCGGACGCGGCGGCAGGGACGATCCACTCGGCGTTCCTGACGCTCGCCCGCGACGTGCCCGGCTACCGGGCAAGGGCGATGCGCGCGGCGGAAGGCTATTCCTGGGATCACGTGGCCCGGCGCTATGCCGCGATCTATACTGAGATATTGGGAGGCGTCGCACCGCCCGAATGGGATCCGGCGACGGCAAAGGGCAGTGAAGGCAATGAAGTCGCAGCCAACGGCTGAACGCCGGCATTCGCGAAAGGACGCATCCGGGAGCAGGCAGATGAGGCGCAGGGCGATGCGGATCGGCGGGCTCGCGCTGGCGCTGGTCCTTCCTTTCGACGCGTCTGCCGCTTGCATGCGTGGCGTCAACCTTGCCGGCGCCGAGTTCGGCGATCCGCCGGGCGTCTACGGCAAGGACTACATCTATCCGAGCGATGAGACGATCCGGTACTTCGCCGGCAAGGGGTTCAACGGTGCACGGCTGCCCTTCCGCTGGGAGCGGCTTCAGCCGAGGCTCGGCCGGGCGTTTGCGATGGGCGAGCGCCGGCGTCTCGCCGACACCGTCAAGCGCCTGAAGGCGGCGGGCTTCACGGTGGTTCTCGATCCGCACAACTATGCCTATCACGGCGGCAGGCAGATCGGTTCTGCCTCGGTCCCCGTGGAGGCCTTCGCCGACTTCTGGCGGCGGCTTGCCACCGAGTTCGCAAACGATCCGGCGGTGCAGTTCGGCCTGATGAACGAGCCTCACGACATTGCGGCCGACCAATGGCTGGTCGCCGCCAACGCCGCCATCGCCGCGATCCGAGGTGCAGGGGCCGAAAATCTCGTCTATGTCCCCGGAACGATCTGGACCGGCGCCCATAGCTGGGAAAGCGAGCGTCCCGGCGGCTCGAACGCCGGCGTGATGCTGGGCGTCGAGGATCCGGCGAAGAACTACGCCTACGAGGTCCACCAGTACCTGGACGACGATTTCTCCGGCACGCACGACACCTGCGAGGGTGCGGCGGATGCCGTCGCTGCGCTCGAGCGCTTCACGGCCTGGCTGCGCGAGAACGGCAAGCGTGGTTTTCTCGGGGAATTCGGCGCGCCCGCCAGGACCGAATGCCTGACGGCCCTGTCGCGCATGACCGCCGTCGTCGACGGCGCCCCGGACGTGTGGACCGGCTGGACCTACTGGGCGGCCGGCGACTGGTGGCCGGAAACCGAGGCGCTCAACATCCAGCCGACCAAGGGAGGCGACCGGCCACAGCTGCGCGCCCTCGAATATGGCGGCAGCATCCCGGCGCCGAAGGGCGCCTGCCCGGCGCTCGGCGAAGCCGAATAGGAAACGTTACGCGCGATGTGGCAGGGCCGGGGCGAACGGCCGTTGAGCAACGACCGTTTGCCGGCAGGCGCCGGCCGTGCCGACCAGGAACCACATCAGGGCAGCCGTCTTGATCGAATAGAACGAGTCGCTGATCAGCATCAGAAGCAGCAGGTAGACGATCATCATCGAATGGAAGCGCCAGGCCCCCGCGTCCTTCAGTGGCGCGTGCACGAACATCGTCCACAGCCCGATGAAGCCGAAGATCCCGAAGGCGGTCAGCGAATAGGAAATGCCGGAATCGGCGGTGAACGCGTCGGTCGTCTCCGCGCCGAGCACAACACCCAGGTCGAGCTGTGTGAGGATGTGTGCGGTGACTGCAAACCGTCCGGCGAGGTCGTTCGGCCCCCCGCCGGAAACCGAGGTGATGCCGTAGACAGACAGGACGGCCAGCAGGAAGAAGGGCAGGACCACCCAGACCAGCCGCGGCAGGAAGGAATAGACGGGATAGAGAAGCGTGATCAGCACGCAGCTGTAGAGCCCGAAGCGCGCGTCGGCCATCGCGATCACGGTGAAGGCGAGCGCAAAGACCAGCCACCGGCCCGGAAAGGCGCGACCGCGATAGAGCGCCCAGGAATAGATGATCACGGCGAAATTGCCCATCGAGACCGGCTCCAGGAAGACCGAGGAGACGCGATGCTGGCCGAGGAAGGGCAGGATCGTTCGTGCCTCGGGGCGCTGGCCGGAAACGAACAGGCCCTTGGTCTGCCCGAACACCTGGTCGAGCGTCACGGTGCCGCGCGCAAGGTAGTAGCCGATGACGTTGAAATACTCGAGGAAGGTTTCCAGGAAGAGATACTCGAACAGCCCGAAGCCGACGACGATCAGGCCGCTTGCCATCACGAGCTTGTCGGCGAGCCTCGCATCGGCGATGCGCACAGCCATGAAATAGAAGGTCAGCGGGATGAGGATGTCGCGGACCGCCTTCGGGTTCACCTGCCCGCGCAGCATGAACAAAAACAGCATGTAGCTGACGAACACGCCCAGGATCACGTAGAGCGTGGACTTTCGCGTCATGGCCGCGAGGAATGCGCAGCCGACGATCGCAAGCTCCGACATGATGACGTGGCGATCGGCCATGCCCATGAAACGCGTGTTGACCAGGCAGAGGAGCGCGTTGAACACGAGGCCGCCGATCACCGTCACGATCGCGGCGACGCGCACGGGATCGATCCTGGCCGGAGCGCCGGCATCGTGGCGCACCTGTGGGGTGCTCCGGCTCCGCCGGTTGCTGAAGCCCGTCCCGTAGCCGATCGATTCCGTGCGGGCCATCCTCGACGTCTCCTATGGCGCCCTGCGGGACAGGAGGACGTTGCCGAGGATCTTGTCGCGCCACGGGCCGATTTCCGCCATCAGCGTGTCGAGTGCATCGCCGCCGGTGGCGCCGACGGTCGAGACGATGATGACGGCGTCGGTGTGCTTGAGGACGGTGGGGATCACGGTTTCGGCCGGCGTGCCGCTGCAATCGACGACGGTGAAATCGACGGGTTCGGTCCGCGGCGCGGTGCTGACACGGGAGGATCCAAGCGCTGCGATCCGTCTCAGGCCGCCGGCGCCGATACGCTCGAAGTGCAGGACATCCTCCAGCGCATGGCCGCGCGGCGCGCCGGCGTCGAGGCGGATCTTGACGCTCCAGGACGGCCGTGCGGCGGAATGGTCCCTGGGGCGGAGTTCGCCGTCGCAGAAGAGTACGACCTCGCCGGCGACATGCAGCTCGCGCGCCACGTCCGCGGCGACGCCGTCCCGGCCGCTGCCGTCGGGAGACAGGAATGCGATGGTGGCGGGACGGGTGGCGCCGAATTCCGCCTCGAGCAACTGGCCCAGCCTGCGGATCCCCGCCTCTCGCGGCAAGGCTTCCGGGGCGGATGGCCGTGCGAACGGCAGTCGGCGCGTGAAGCTGTCGATGCGCCCGGATGGCGATGGCGCGTTGCCTGCCATGACCGCGAGCATTGGAGCGCTGGTCTTGGCTACGAGGCTTCGTTCCATGCGCTTGGTACCGCCCAGGAGTTCGCGCAGCACCGCAAGGGTCGCCCCGGCGGCCGAGCCGAACAGGACCGCGGCGATCAGCACGAGAAGCTTCGGCGCCTGCACCGCCTTGTCGGACGGGACGGCTTCGGAGATGACGCGGGAATTGCCGTTGCCGAGATCCTGCTGACGGCTCAGTTCCTCCGCGCGGGTGAGAAATGCCTTGTAGACCGCGTCGATCGCCTGGGCCTCGCTGGTCAGCTGCACCAGTTGGAAGCGGAGCTTGCCGTTGTCCTTGCTCGAGGCCGCCTGGTCGTCGAAGCGTTTTTCCAGCGAGACGAGGTTTGCCCTGGTGCGCTCATAGGTGTTGGCCGACAGCTGACGAATGCGCTCGAGCTCGATCTCGATGGCATTGCGGATGCTGGCGATCTGCGAGCGGATGGCACGCATCTGCGGATGGTCGTTGCCGAGGTTGGCTGCAAGTTCCGCCTGGCGGTCGAGCGCTTGCGAATAGCGGCTGCGCAGTCCGGAGAGCGCGCCGGAGTTCAGCGTTTCGGGTATGGCGCCGGCCTCGACATTGGACACGTTGAGCTGGCGCGCCTGCTCGTAGGCCGTCTTCTGTTGCTCGACCTGCTGGCGCGCTGCCAGAAGCTGCTGGTTCAGGCCGGCGAGTTGCTGGTCGGTGATCAGCCCCTGGTCGCCGGCGCTGATCATGCCGTTCTCGGCCCGGAAATCCTCCACCGCCTCCTGGGCGTCGAGCACGCGCTGGCGCAGCTCCTCCGCCTGTTCGGCGATCGTGCGGGTGGTCTTCAAGCTGACGTCCAGGCGGGCCTTGTCGGCCACGGTGAGGTAGCTTTCGGCGATGGCATTGGCGATCTTCGCGGCCATCTCGCTGTTGCCGTGCTTGACGGTGATGGTGAAGACGAAGCTGTCGCCGTTGCGCGCGACGCTCAGGTTTTCGAGCAGGGCATTGATGACGCCGTCGACAGTCGCAGCGTCCGTCTTCGTCCGTCCCAGCAGCCTGGACAGCAGGCCGCTGCCGTTGAAATAGGGGTCCCTGGTGAGGTCGAGCCTGGTGACGACGTCGCGCAGCACGTCGCGGGACTGGATCAGGTAGATCTGGCTGCCGATCACCTGCTGCATGTTGAGAGATCCGCCCGTATCGGTGCCGACGACAGGCCCCGCCCCGATGTCGACGAAGATCTCCACGGTCGAGCGGTAGAACGGCTTCTGGGTGAGGACGAAGCCCATGCCCAGCAGCGCGCACACCATCGCAGCGAGGACCACATAGTGGATCCTCTTCCTCACGATGCCCGGCAGCTGAAAAATGTCGATGTCCATCAAATGTCCCGTTGCCCGTGCCCAGGGGGACGCGGCCGAATTTCGCAGCCTTCGCCGCCGTCCGATCACACGGGTGCTTCCCGGGAACCGTCCTGCAACCTCTCAGATTATGGTTAACAACCTCTCAACCGGGAGGCAGGAAAGACCGCGGCAGGGGCGGTGGCGGAAATATTAAGGATATTGAAAATACGATGCTTTTCGGAGCGGGCGGCCGCAGTGGAGTACCTTCTCCTTGATCCGGAGCGGGTGCCGGGCCGTCTTCATGGAATCTTATCCATGTCCCTTCAAGCGTTCTTATCTCTCCTCATGTATGCCTCTGGTTGAACCAGATCGGAGCGGGCGGCATCGCCTGCCGACAAGAGAACAGCGCGGGAGAGTGTCGCCATGAAGCAGAAGATCCGTGAGTTGCTTGCCAAGCATGGCGGCCTGCCGGTCGCCGTCGACCAGATCGTCGACGACCAGGACCTCTACGCGGCCGGCCTGTCGTCCTTCGCCTCGGTCCAGATCATGCTGGCGATCGAGGAAGCCTTCGACCTGGAGTTTCCGGACAATCTGCTCAACCGCAAGTCGTTCCAGAGCATCGCGGCCATCACCCGCACGGTCGAGAGCCTGACCGGCAATGCGGAGGCTGCCGAATGAACATGTCCACCGGCGCAAGCCTGGCGGAGAGAGCCGCCCGCGTTGCCGCCGTGGCCGAGGCGCACGCCGGCGATGTCGACGTGAAGGGACGCTTCCCGCAGGAGGCGGTGGACGCCATGCGCGCCGAACGCCTGCTGTCCATCCAGATCGCTAAGGAACTCGGTGGCGAAGGGGCGAACATCGCCGAGATCGCCGAGGTCTGCTCCATTTTGGGCCAGTCCTGCGCCGCCGCAGCCATGGTTTTCGCCATGCACCAGATCAAGGCGTCGAGCCTCGTCTCGCATGGCGCGGATGTCGCCTGGCACAGCGCCTTCATGCGCCGCATCGCCGACGAACAGCTGCTTCTGGCTTCCGCCACGACGGAAGGCGGCATCGGCGGCAACCTGCGCAACAGCATCTGCGCCATCGAGGTCGAGGGTGATCGCTGCCGGCTCGAGAAGGACGCGACCGTCATCTCCTACGGCGCGAACGCGGACGCGATCCTGATCACCTCGCGCAGCCATGCCGAGGCCGCCTCCACCGATCAGGTCATGACGGTGTTCACCAGGGATCAGTACACGCTGGAGCGCACCCATGTCTGGGATACGCTCGGCATGCGCGGCACGTGCTCCGACGGCTATCTGTTCAAGGGCCGGGCGCCGGCCGAGCAGATCCTGCCCAAGCCTTTTGCCGAGATCGCCGCCCAGTCGATGCTCGCCACCTCGCATCTTCTCTGGAGTGCCGTCTGGTACGGCATCGCCGCCAATGCAATGGCGCGGGCGCAGGCCTTCGTCCGCGCCGCGGCCCGCAAGGCGCCCGGCCAGACGCCGCCCGGAGCCCTTCGCCTGGCCGAAGCCTCGAACCTTCTGCAGATCCTGAAGTCGAACGTGGTCGCGGGCCTGAACGAATTCGAGGCGGCGAAGGCGGATGCCGACCGGCTGTCGTCGATGGGCTTCGCCGTCGCCATGAACAATCTGAAGATCGGCTCGTCCGAGACGATCCTGACGATCATCAACCACGCCATGCTGATCTGCGGCATCATGGGCTACAAGAACGGCACGCCCTACAGCCTCGGCCGGCACCTGCGCGACGCGCATTCGGCCCAACTGATGATTTCCAACGACCGCATTCTCGGCAACACGTCCAATCTCCTGCTTGTCCACAAGCAGGACACCAGTCTCCTGGGGTGAAGAACCATGGATATGCAGACCTCGTTTCTCGACCGGCTGTTCGATGCCGGTCTGCTGATCGATACCGGCGTTGACGGTCTCTATGGCCGCAGCGGCCAGTTCGAGGACGTGATTGCGGCCTTCGAGCGACTGATCGACCGCGTCGGCGGTGGCGACGGCGCCGAAGCGATGCGCTTCCCGCCGGGCATGAACCGCGCCTTCTTCGAGAAGAGCGGCTACATGAAGAGCTTCCCGCAGCTCGCGGGCACCGTCCATTCCTTCTGCGGCAACGAGCTCGACCACATGAGCCTGCTCAGGTGCATGGAAGTGGGCGAGGAGGACTGGACCAGGGATCAGAAGGCGACGGATATCGTCCTGACGCCGGCCGCCTGCTACCCGCTCTATCCGACCGTTGCCAGACGTGGGCCGATCCCGGCAAAGGGCGCGCTCTACGACCTGCAGTCCTACTGCTTCCGCCACGAGCCGTCGCAGGATCCGGCGCGCCAGCAGCTGTTCCGCATGCGCGAATATGTCTGCATGGGCACGGAGAAGCATGTCACCGATTTCCGCCAGTCCTGGATGGATCGCGGCGTGGCGATGATGAAGGAGGTCGGCCTCGAGGTCACGATCGACGTCGCCAACGATCCCTTCTTCGGCCGCGCTGGCAAGATGCTGGCCAACAACCAGCGCGACCAGGATCTCAAGTTCGAGCTGCTGATCCCGATCACCTCGGTCTCAAAGCCGACCGCCTGCATGAGCTTCAACTATCATCAGGATGCGTTCGGCTCGAAATGGGGCCTGAACATGGAAGACGGCAGCGTGGCGCACACCGCCTGCGTTGGCTTCGGCCTGGAGCGCATCGCACTCGCCTTGTTCCACACCCATGGCCTCGACGTCGCCGACTGGCCGGAGAGCGTCCGCAAGACCCTCTGGGGCTGACTTTGGGCACGGCTTCCGTCTTTCCCGGGCTCGATCCCGCCACATACCGGCCGCACGCGCTGCACGACCACGAGCGCATGTGGCCGGAGACAAACTGCTACGTCGACCTTTGGATCGAGGTGCTGAACGCACGGGCGCTGCCGCCGGAGGCCATGCTGAGCTTCACGCTCACGCAGGACTTCGAGGGCGACCAGTTCACCTTTTTCAAGGTGCCGCTCGAGGATCTCGAAGTCCTCTACGGCATCCGCTGCACCGAGCTTGCGATCTACGACCGCGTCGAGCGCCACGTCGCCGAGCAGATCGGCCGCGGCCGCCTGTGCCTGGTGGAGATGGACAGTTTCTACATGCCCGATACGCGTGGCGTCGCCTACCGGTTGGAGCACGGCAAGACGACGGTGGCGATCAACCGGCTGGACCTTGCGAACCGCACGCTCGACTACTTCCACAATGCCGGCTTCTTCAGGCTGGAAGGCGAGGATTTCGACGGGCTGTTCCAGCTCGACGCGCCGACCGATACGTTGCCGTTCCTGCCCTATACGGAATTTGCGAAATTCCCCGCCGCGCACCCGGCCGAAGCCGACATGGCAAGGGCCGCCCGTCGCCTGCTGCGCTTCCATCTGCAGCGTCGGCCGCTGGAAAACCCCGTTGCCGCCTTCGTCGCCGTCTTTCCCGGCCAGGTCGAGGCCGTTGCGGAACGCCCCTTCGGCTTCTTCCACAAATATGCCTTCAACACGCTGCGCCAGTTGGGCGCCAATTTCGAGCTCGCGGCCAGCCATCTCGACTGGATAGCCCCGGACGGCACGCTGTCGGATGCGGCGGCAGCCGCGCGTCGCATCGCCGAGAACGCCAAGTCGGTGCAGTTCCAGCTCGCCCGCGCGGTCACCCGCAAGCGCTTCGAGCCCCTAGCGACCGCGCTCGACCCGGCAGTTTCGGCCTGGGACGAGATGATAGCCGTGCTCGAACGCCGCATCGACTGAGGCCAGAGGGCGCATGAGCGAACTGGCTGAAGGCACGTCCCCGCACATCGTGGAACTGGAGAGGGGCTGGAAGCTGTGCCTCACCACGGCCGGCGCGTGCTCCGACCCCTCCATGATCGGGTCCGATATCGAAATGCTGGATGCGCCGGTGCCGGGGACGGTCGCGGGCGTGCTGGAACGCGCGGGACGCTTCGACCGCGACGATCCGATGCCGCTCGACGGATACGATGCGTGGTACCTGCTCGATCTCTCCGGCGAAAAGCCGGGTCCTGCCGTGCTCACCCTCGATGGCCTGGCGACGATCGCAGACGTCTACTGGAACGGCGAGCTCCGACTTTCCTCCCGCTCGATGTTCGTGGCTCACGAGATCGACGTGCATGTCACCGGCAGGGACCGTCTGGCGGTCTGTTTTCGCGCGCTCGCCCCCCATCTCGAGCGACGCGGCCCGCGCGCCCGCTGGCGCCCGCAGATGATCGTTCCGCAAGGCGTGCGGCTCACGCGCACCACCCTGCTCGGCCGGATGCCGGGATGGTGTCCTTCCGTGCATGCGGTCGGCCCTTACCGCCCCGTCCGCCTCGTGCGGCCGCAGCCGGGCAAGCCGCGGGACATCCGCATGGCGGCCACACTGGCGCCGGACGACACCGGGCATCTTGCCGTTTCGTTTCTGGCCGGCGATGGCACACGCACCGCCGTCCTGCGCTGCGCCGGTATCACGGTTCCCATGGAGCGCGGTGCCGACGGCCGATGGAACGGCGCCCTCTCCATCCTCGACGTCGCGGCCTGGTGGCCGCACACCCATGGCCGGCCGGTGCTGCATGCGGTCGAGGTCGAGCTGGACGGCGAGAGCCATGCGCTCGGCCGCACCGGATTCCGCCGGATTGAAATCGACACCGGCGTGGACGGCAGCGGTTTCGCCTTGCAGGTGAACGGTGTCCCGGTCTTCTGCCGTGGCGCAGTCTGGACGAATGCCGACATCGTCGACCTGCCGGGTACGCGAGGGGGCTACGAGCCGACTTTGCGGCTTGCGGCCGGGGCCGGCATGAACATGCTGCGCATCGGCGGCACCATGGCCTACGAGACCAAGGCCTTCTTCGACCTGTGCGACGAGCTCGGCATTCTCGTCTGGCAGGACGTCATGCTGGCGAACTTCGACTATCCGGCGGCCGACGAAGACTTCGTCGCCTTGCTGCGAACCGAGGTCGAACAGCTCCTGCAGCGCACGGCCGCCTCGCCCTCGCTGGCCGTCCTGTGCGGCGGCAGCGAGGTGTTCCAGCAGGCGGCGATGCTGGGCCTGCCGGCTGCCGCCTGGAGCGGGCCGCTGACGGATATGGTCCTGCCCGAGGCTGTACGGGCGCTGCGTCCCGACGTCCCGTTCGTCCCAAACTCGCCCTTCGGCGGCGCCATGCCGTTTTCCCCCAATGCCGGCGTCGCGCACTACTATGGCGTCGGCGCCTATTGCCGGCCGCTCGAGGACGCGCGCCGGGCCGGCGTGCGCTTCGCAGCCGAATCTCTGGCATTTGCCAACGTGCCGGAGCAGGCGACGCTCGAGGCGCATCTTCCCGTCCCCGCCGTGCACGACCCGCGCTGGAAGGCACGGGTCCCGCGCGACCGCGGCGCCTCCTGGGATTTCGAGGACGTGCGCGACCACTATCTCGGCCTGCTCTACGATTGCGATCCTGCACGCCTGCGTCGCGAGGACCCTCTCCGCTACCTCGATTTCTCCCGCGCCGTCAGCGGCGAGGTCATGGAGACGACCTATTCCGAATGGCGGCGGCCGCAATCGACCTCCAACGGCGCGCTCGTCTGGACGCTTCAGGACCTCATGCCCGGCGCGGGCTGGGGCGTCGTCGATGCCACCGGCCTGCCGAAGCCGGCCTGGCACGCGCTGCGCCGAGCCTTCCGCCCGCTCCAGGTGCTGCTGTCCGACGAGGGCACCAACGGCCTCGACGTGCACGTGATCAACGAGACGGATGGCGGACGCGAACTGACCGTCGAACTCACCTGCCTGCGCGACGGCCGCCAGCCCGTCGTCACCGGGCGGCGCGCCCTGACGCTTGCGGCCCGCGGTGCCGCCACCTTCGCCGCCACCGATCTCTTCGGCGCCTTCTTCGACACGACCTATGCCTTCCGCTTCGGCCCGCCCGCCCACGACGTGACCATCGTGACCTTGCGGGAAGGTGACAGTCCGGCGATCGTCGCTGAAGCCTTCCATTTCCCGCAAGGCCGTGCGCGCGCCCTTCATCCGGCAACGGCGACCGTCGCGCTGGAAGAGGCGGAGGGCGGCTGGCAGCTGCGGGTCGGGGCGGACCGGCTGCTGCAGTCGGCCCACATCGATTGCCCGGGCTTCCTGCCCTCGGACAACTGGTTCCATCTTTCCCCCGGCGGGGAGCGCGTCATCCGGCTGGTGCGGACGGGCGCCGTGGAACGCCCCGGCGGAGAACTGTCCGCGCTGAACCTGCCTGCTGCGGTTTCCTTCTGAGCCGGGAAGCATTCCTGGCGCTTCGCCCCGTCCGCCTAGCTGGCCGCTCAGTCGGCGGCGAGCGCCGCCTCGACGATTCGCCTTTGCACGAGAGCCTTGGCTGAGGGTGGCGACATGTTGTGGTCGGCATCCGGGACGATCTCGACCGTGACATTCGCAAATGCCGTCATGCCGGACCCATCGGCCCCGAAATAGGCGTGGTAGCGCTCCAGCCCCACGTCGGTGCCGCTGTAGATCAGCCGCACCGGTGTGCGCCGTTCCGCAAGCGCGCGGAAGGCGGAAAGCACGGCATGCCGCAGCCGGCCGTACTTCGACAGGCGCCCCAGCAGGCCCGGTGCCATCAAGGCGGCCCTACGGCCGAGCTGCTTGCCGATGTTGACCGCCGCACGCCCGAGATTGATCTGGCCGGAAGCCAGCCGACGCAACGTGTCCAGACTTAACGCCCGCTTGCGATAGTCGCCGAGCGAGCGTGGATTGTACCGCAGTGCCTCATCGACGCCTTCATCCCGGTCCCAGACGAAGGTGAAGGGGTTGATGGCGACGACACCGCTGCAGCGTGGCTCGTCGATGGCGCTCTGGAAGGCGAGGTAGGCACCGCTGCATCGCCCGGCAAGGACAGCCGGTGAAAGCTGCCGCTCGGCCATCAGGTCGAAGGCGGAGCGCACGTCGTCCCTCTGCCCTTCGGAAAAGAGGACCTGTCCCGCCGCGCCGTCCACCGGCGGGCTGTCGCCGACATTGGCGGCGTCGAACCGGAGGGACGCAATGCCCTGCAGCGCAAGGCACCGTGCCGTATCGACGGTCGAGCGCGCCCATCCGGCGTGCCGGTCGTAGGCGGTGCCGAGCAGGATGACGGATGCGCCGCGCCGCGCGCCGGCCGGCATGCAGACGACGCCGGACAGCCGGCTGTTCGGCCCGAACCGCAGCGGCTCCTCGAAAAAGTCGTCACCCTTCAGAACTGCCGGGAACGGCGACGACTGCGGCCCGCTCGCAGGTCCGGCCGCGGCCGCCAGCGCTCCGACCCATTCGGTGACCCGGCTTGCGACTGCCTCGGGCTGGGTCGCGATGGTGGGGTTGGAGACGAGTTCGTCGTAGCCGAGATAGGGTTGACGGCTGATGATGGCTCCCAGCTCTTCCAGCCGCGCGGCGAGGGCTGCCTCGTTGTCCCGGGCAGGCCTGTGGACCATCAGGATCGACCCGGCCGGAGCGGCATCCGTGGCCTGCAGATTGATCTTGCGCACAGCGGCTGCCACGTCCTCCGGCATGACGAGGCCTGCTATCGACGTCTTCCCGGTGAGACGCTGTTCCTCGGCAAGCCCGAGGCCGTCGTCCACCATCTTCGACCAGGCGGAAAGTTCGCGCAGATAGGAGCGCCCGCTGACCACCGGTGCCATCAGCACCATTCCCTCGACCGCCCCGAGCTGCCGCCCAAAAAGGATCGAAAACGTCGCTCCCAGCCCGTGACCCACCAGGATCAGCCGTGTCGTGCCGGAAAGGCGGCGCAGTTCGGTCGCTGCGGCCTCGGTCGCTTTTTCCCATACCGGAAGGCCGCCGGAAAATTCCATATGGTCGAGCGAGTCGCCCGTGCCGGGATAATCGAAGCGCAGGCTCGCAACCCCGAGGCCCGCGAACCGTTCGGCCAGGTCCCGCCAGAGCTTGCGCGTGCACATCTCCTCGAAGCCCCATGGGCTGAGGAAGAGCACGGCGCAGTCGGACGGCGTCGTGCCCGTCATCGACGGCGTGAAGAGGCCCACGGTCCTCTCAATGCAAACGGGCAGCGCCGCCGATCCCGGCGTCCAGGGGGCGCCTCTGCCGGCGGCGGCGTCAACCGGAAGATCGTTTGTCCGTAGCATGGTCGTCACTCCGCAGGCACCCGGGCATCGGCCGCGGAAAAGGGCGCAATCAGCGACAGGGCACGCTGTAGCGTCGGGCCATAGCGACGGGGAAGGCGGGAAAGCAGCGCATCGATGGTCCGTGCATCGACCTCCGGCACCGCCTGGGTCAGGCGCAGGCAGAGGGCGTAGGTCAGCGCCCCGGCGAGGATCGCCGCTGCAAGCCCGGCGACGCCCGGCATCGTGCCTGCGATTGCGAATGCTGCGAGCCCGCAGGCTGCGGCCGAACCGGCGACCTTGGCAACCGTGATTGCGAGCGACGCCGTCATGTCGACACCGCGCATGCTGGCGAGAAGGATGCAGCCGATCGTCAGAAAGACGCAGCCGCGCACGATCGCAGCACCCGGTCCGCCGAAGAAGGGAACGGCCGCGAGGCATCCGGCGACCATCAGCACGGCGCCGATCCCGGTCGTCAGGAGCCGGATGCCGACGCGGTCCATCGAGTAGAGATACTGCGTGGTCAGTTGCATGAAGACGAAGGCCGGCGAGCCGACCGCGAGGATCGCCACGATCACGCCGCTGGGCGCGAAGCTCTCGCCGTAGATCGCAACGACGAGCGGCTGGGAAATGGCGGCCAGGCCGAAACAGAGCGGGAAGGTGATATAGGCGAAGCTGCGCATGACGGCGGCGAACAGGCCCGGCGGGAGCATGCCCTCGGCGCTCTCCCGATGCTCGACGTAGAACGGCATCAGGCTGCCGGTCAGTTGCACGGGAAGCTGCAGCGCCAGATTGGCAAGCGACAGCGCGACGGCATAGAAGCCCACTTCCTCGATGCTTCGAAACTGCTGCAGGAAGAACAGCTCCGCCCGGTTCAGGAAGACGGCGCTCAGCACGAACTCGATAAACAGCACCGCCGACGATGTCGCGAGCGTCCTGGCGCTGTAGCCGCCGTTGCTGCGCGGCGTGACGAGGATGCCGAACGCAAAGGCGAACGGGGCCAGCTGTCCGGCAATGTAGCCGACAAGCGCGCCTTCCACGCCGAACCCGATCGCTCCGCCAATGACGAGCGCCAGTTGCAGCAGGGAAGAGATCACCGTGATGCGGAAGAACGCGCCCAGTCGCTGTTCGCCCACCAGGTAGTTCTTCGACAGAGCGCCGATCGACTGGACGCACAGGAGCAGCCCGGTCAGGACGACGATGCCCTGGGGCGTGCCGATCACCCCTTCGTGCTCCGCCTCCCAGGAGGCCGAGCCGTAGAGGATGACGAGAAGAACGGTCGAGACGAGCACCGGGAGCGCCAGGTAGGCGGCAAAGCCGCGCCGCTCGCGCACGCCGAGCCCCCGCGCCCTCAACTGGGGAAGGCAGCGCATCAGGATGACGCCGGTGCCGAGTTCGGCCACCAGGGCGCCGGTCGCAGCCACCCAGAGCGCAAAGGCTATGGTCCCGTTCGCTTCGGGGCCGAGCAGGCGGGCAATCGCGATGGAAGAGACGAATCCGGTCACGAGCAGCAGCATCCCCGCTGCCGCGTTCATGATCGAATTCGACATGATGCTGCTCTTCATCGTCCCATCCGCTGGCCGGCGGCCGTGATCCGTCACAGCCGCAACGAACAGTCACGACCCCAGGGTGCAGACCCTAGCTTTCAACTCTTAAGATATCCTGCCGGAACCCGGCCTCAGGCCGTCCCGGCCGCCTGTCGCCAGCCGTCCCAGCGGCCGATCAGGATCTGCTGCGATCGTCGCGCCATCGCCGGACGACCGGTCAGGGCGTAAACGCTCATTCCCGCGAGCGGCCGCAGGAGGCGCGGCAGGAAGCCGGAGAGGCCGAAGCCGTGCTTGCGCATCACATAGCCGAGGCCGGCGCTGTAGCAGCGGATCTTTGCGATGTTCGCCGGAACGGTCTGGTCGGTCATGTCCTCGGGATGGTGCCCCGCGAGCATCGGATCGTATCGGCCCGCCAGGCCGCGCTCCAGGAGCGTCAGCACGAAGTCCTGCACCTCGTAGGCGCCCCATGGCGTACCCGAGCCCGGCCCGATTCTCTCGTCGAATCCACCGGCGGCCGTGAAGTCGCCCTTTCGCACCGTCAGCATCCATTCGATCAGCGTCGTCCAGACGTTGTCGCGCCGGATCCGCACCGGTCGGGTCTCGAACGTGCCCATGATCGTCTGTCCCGCCGCATTGGTGGCGCGGCCGCAATGGAAATCGGCGGGCGCGGTCTCCATGACGCGCCGGTAGCGCTCCAGCAGGTTTTCCGGATACCAGCAGTCGTCGTCCGGAAACATCAGCCATTCGCCGCGCGCCATGGAGGCGCCGAGGTTGCGGGCACGGCAGACGCCCTTCTTCGGCGTCCTGACGTGGACGATCTCGAGGCTCTGGGCATGCTGCGCGATCGGGCCCAGGACGCGGTCGTCGCCGTTCTGGTCGACGATGATGACCTCGAAGTCCGAAACCGTCTGTGCTGCGAGCGAGCACAGCAGCCGCGCCAGTTCGTCCGAGCGGCCGAGCGTGGCGACCACAAGCGAGAGGCGGAATGATCGTTCGTTTGGCGACATGACAATCCTGGGGGTGAACCGGCCCCAACAGGCGGCGGATACGGCCGCGACATTGTCCCGATGAGGCGTTAAGGCCCGGTGAACGCAAGCGGCGCATTTTCAAGAATGGGTTGCGGGCGACGGTGCGGGCCTTGCCTTGGCGCCCGCTTCGGCATAGCTCTCTGGCGAAAGATCCGGATACCGATGCCTCACAAGGTCACCCTTTTCAGTCTGAAGCTGCACGATTTTCGCAACTATGCGTCGATCGCGCTCGGGCTCGATGATCGCCATGTCGTGCTGACCGGTGCGAACGGTGCCGGCAAGACGAACCTGATGGAAGCGGTCTCCTTCCTGACCCCCGGCCGCGGCCTCAGGCGCGCCGCCTATGCCGACGTCGCGCGCGAAGGCGCGCCAGGAGGCTTCAGCGTCTTCGCCGCGATCGACGGCATGCAGGGCGAGGTCGAGGTCGGCACGGGCACCGAGGCGGGCGAGGAGGGCCAGTCACGCCGCCTCAGGCTGAACGGAACCGCAGCCCGGTCGGTCGACGAGCTTCTGGACCATCTGCGCGTCGTCTGGCTAACGCCGTCGATGGACGGGCTTTTCAGCGGGGCATCCTCGGACCGTCGCCGCTTCCTCGATCGCCTCGTCCTTTCGCTCGACCCCGAACACGGTCGCCGCGCTGCAGACTTCGAAAAAGCCATGCGCGGCCGCAACCGGCTGCTTTCGGAGCCGCGACCCGATGCGCGCTGGCTGGATGGGCTCGAGCTCCAGATGGCCGAGCTCGGCGTCGCCATGGCGCTGGCGCGGCGCGAGCTCGTGGGCCTTCTCGCCGACCTCGTCGAGGCGTCGCGCGACGAGGGGCCATTCCCCACCTCGGCGATGGCGCTCACCGGATTTCTCGACGACGCACTTGATCGACCCGCCTATGAGATCGAGGAGATCTACGCAGCCACCCTGCGCGACGGCCGTTTTCGCGACGCGGCCGCCGGCCGAACGCTGGATGGCCCCCATCGCGTCGATCTCATGATCCGGCACCGCGAGAAGGACATCGACGCGGCGCGCTGCTCGACCGGTGAGCAGAAAGCGCTGCTGGTCGGTATCGTCCTCGCTCATGCGGGGCTTGTCGCGGGCATGACGGGCCACGCGCCCATCCTGCTGTTGGACGAGATTTCCGCCCACCTCGATGAGGGCCGCAGGGCGGCGCTGTTCGATCGCGTCGATGCGCTCGGCGGCCAGGCCTTCATGACCGGCACCGATCGTGCCATGTTCGAAGCCCTCGGCGATCGCGCCCGCTTCCTGACAGTGGAAAACGGCACTATCGCAGGATAGGCAACTGGCGGAGATCGCGCGTGACGACCGAAGAACCCCTGGGACCCGATGAGATCGAGCGCTACCGGCGCCACATCGTGCTGGCCGAGATCGGCGGCGCGGGTCAGCAGAAGCTGAAGAACGCCGCCGCGCTGGTGATTGGCGCCGGTGGTCTCGGCGCGCCGGTCCTGCAATATCTCGCCGCCGCCGGCGTCGGGCATATCGGCATCGTCGACGATGACACCGTGTCGCTGTCGAACCTGCAGCGTCAGGTAATCCACGGGACCGACGACATTGGCCGCAGCAAGATCGGGAGCGCGGCTTCCGCGATCGCCGCAATCAATCCGCATGTCCGCGTGACGGGCTTCGACACGCGCTTCACCCTCGAAGCGGCCCCGGGCCTGCTGGCAGGCTTCGATCTCCTGATCGACGGCTCCGACAATTTCGAGACCCGCTATGCCGCAGCCGACGCGGCGGAAGCCGCACGCCTGCCGCTCGTGACCGGAGCGGTCGGCCGCTTCGACGGGTCGCTGACGGTGCTGAAGCCGTGGGAAACCGATGCGGAGGGGCGGCAGAACCCCGGCTATCGCGATCTCTTCCCGGCGGCGCCTCCCCCGGGCGTCGTCCCCTCCTGCGCCGAGGCCGGCATCGTAGGCGCCCTGACCGGCGTCGTCGGCACGCTGATGGCGATGGAGGCGATCAAGCTCGTCACCGGCGCCGGCGAACCGCTGGTCGGCCGGCTCATGCTCTATGACGGCCTGGCGGCGCGCTTCGAGGTGATGCGTTATCGGCGCCGAAACCGGTAGGCTTCAGTTCCGACCCGGCAGGACCCGGTCGGGCGGGCGGTGGCCGTCGAAGAAGGTACGGATGTTGATGACGACCTTCTCGCCCATGTCGATCCGTCCCTCCAGGGTTGCAGAGCCCATGTGCGGCAGCAGCACCACCTTGCCCTCGGTCGCAAGCTTGACGAGCTTCGGGTTGACCGCCGGCTCGTGCTCGAACACGTCGAGCCCCGCGCCTGCGATCTTGCCTTCGCGCAGGGACTTGATCAGCGCCGCCTCGTCGATGATGCCGCCGCGCGCGGTGTTGACGATGTAGCTGGAGGGCTGCATCAGCGCCAGCCGCCGGGCAGAGAGCAGATGGTAGGTCGCAGGCGTCGAGGGGCAGTTGACCGAGACGATGTCGACACGCGCCAGCATCTGGTCGAGGCTGTCCCAGTAGGTCGCCTCCAGCGCTTCTTCGGTTGCCAGGCTGACGCGGTGGCGGTTGTGGTAGTGGATGGAGAGCCCGAAGGCCTTGGCGCGGCGGGCCACTGCGGTGCCGATCCGGCCCATGCCGACGATGCCGAGCCGCTTGCCCCAGATCCGGTGGCCGAGCATCCATGTGGGCGACCAGCCCGCCCACTCGCCCTTGCGGTCGGTCAGGAGATGGGCACCCTCGGCAAGCCGGCGCGGTACCGCCAGAATCAGCGCCATCGTCATGTCGGCCGTGTCTTCGGTCAAGACGTTCGGGGTGTTGGTGACGGTGATGCCGCGGCGGGCCGCGGCGTCGACGTCGATATGGTCGACACCGTTCGAAAAGCTGGCGATGAGCTTCAACTGCGGCCCGGCCTGCTCGATCAGTGCCGCGTCGATCCGGTCGGTCACGGTCGGCACCAGAACGTCATGCGTCTTGACCGCGGCGACGAGTTCCGGCTGCGTACGCGGGGTGTCCTCGATATTGAGTTCCGCGTCGAACAGTTCGCGCATGCGCGTTTCCACCACGTCCGGCAGGCGGCGTGTCAGATAGACCTTCGGTTTTTTCTTGTTCGTCATGGTCCGATCGGCGTCCTGTTGACGGGTCCTTAACCAAGATAGGCAAGACTTGCTTCATCAAGGGCATTTTCTACCAGACCCCGTCGCGAAGACAATCCGCTCTGAAAGCCGGACTTGCGAATTGCCAGGTTCGGCCGGGTCCGGTTGCCGGATGCCCGCATGTTTTTGAGTGGATCACGTCATGCATCGCTTACCCATCCGCGTTTGCACCATTGCACTTGCCGCCCTGACCGTGCTGGCCGCCCATGGCGTTCCCGCTGCCTTCGCCCAGGTCTCGAAGGGTCCGAGCGGTCTTCCCCTGCCGCGCTTCGTCAGCCTGAAGGCCAGGAGCGTCAATCTGCGTGTCGGCCCGAGTGTCGACTACGCGGTCGCCTGGCGCTACCTGAAATCCGGCGTGCCGGTCGAGATCATCCAGGAATACGACAACTGGCGGCGCGTCCGCGATGCCGACGGCACCGAAGGCTGGGTCAACCAGGCGCTTCTTTCCGGCGAGCGCACGGCGGTGACGGCGCCCTGGATGCGCGGCAAGGGCGCAGACATCTACGTCAACTTGCGCCGCGACCCGCAGTCCTCCAGCACGATCGTCGCCAAGCTCGAACCCGGCGTCGTCATCAAGGTCGGGGAATGCAACGGGGACTGGTGCCGCGCCGAAGTGGAAGGCACCGAGGGCTGGTTGGCCCAGGCCGAGATCTGGGGCGCCTATCCCGGGGAGGCTTTCAAGTAGGCGAAAGGCTCAGGCGAGCCCTGCCTCCACCGCCGCCTCGGCAAGCGAGGACATCGGGCGCGGCCCGATCTGCTCGATGACGATCCCTGCCGCGAGGCTGCCGAGCTTGCCGCAATCTTCCAGCGAGCGTCCCTGCGTGTAGCCATGGAGGAAGCCCGCCGCATAGAGGTCGCCGGCGCCGGTCGTGTCCACCACCCGCTCGATATGCGAGGCATGGACCTGGGTCCGCTCGCCCCCCTTCAGGATCACCGAGCCTTCCTCGCTCATGGTGACGACGGCGAGGCGGCAATCCCTGGCGATCATCTGAAGCGCCTGCTCGAAGTCTTCGGTCTCGTAGAGCGCCAGCGCCTCTGCCCTGTTGGCAAAGACGATGTCGACGGTGCCAGAGCGCATCAGCTCGAGGAACTCGTCACGGTATCTATGGACGCAGAAGCTGTCCGACAGCGTCATCGAAACCTCGCGGCCGTTCGCATGGGCGATGCGTGCGCAGGCGCGGATGGCCTCCTTCGCGCGCGGCGGATCCCAGAGATAGCCTTCGAAATAGGTGACCTTGGCAGCCGCCACCACGGCCTCCTCGACGTCTTCCGGGCCGAGTTCGACACAGGCGCCGAGATAGGTGTTCATCGACCGCTCGCCGTCGTCGGTGACGAAGATCATCGAGCGTGCGGTCGGCGGAAAGCCGTCGAGCGGCCTGGTCGCGAAATGAACGCCCTGGGCGTGAATGTCGTGGGTGAAGATCTCTCCCAGCTGGTCCCTGGCGACCTTGCCGAAATAGGCCGCGCGCCCGCCGAAGCTGGCGATCCCGGCGGCCGTGTTGCCGGCGCTCCCGCCGGAAGCCTCGACTGCCGGACCCATCCGCGAATAGAGCAGCTCCGCGCGCTCGGCATCGATGAGGTTCATCGCGCCCTTGATGATGGAATTGTCGGTGAGGAAGCGTTCTTCGCAGCGGGCGATGATGTCGACGATCGCGTTGCCGACCGTCAGCACGTCGAATTGGGTCATTCGGTGTAGGATCCGTCTTGTTGGGGTAAGAGCCGGTTACGGGTCATAGCCGATTTTCGACGGATTGTAAGGGGTGCCGCCCGATCGGGCCGGAGCGGGCGGCGCAAATCTCGTCAGTCCTTGGCGCGCTCGACGTAGGAGCCGTCTTCCGTGGCGATGACGACGCGGGTGCCGGCCTGGATGTGCGGCGGCACGAGCGTGCGCACGCCGTTGGAAAGCATGGCGGGCTTGTAGGAAGAGGAGGCCGTCTGGCCCTTCACGACCGGCTCGGTCTCGGTGATTTCGAGGACCACGTTGCGCGGCAGGTCGAGCGCGATCGCCACACCCTCGTGCGTCGACAGGATGACGGCCATGCCCTCCTGCAGATAAGCCTTGGCGTCGCCGACGTCGTCGGCCGACATGGTCAGCTGGTCGTAGCTTTCCGGGTTCATGAAGTGGAAGCCTTCGCCGTCTTCGTAGAGGAAGGTGTGCCCACGGTCTTCCACATGGGCGCGCTCGACCTGCTCGGTCGTGCGGTAGCGTTCCGAAACCTTCACGCCATCGGAGATACGGCGCATGTCGACCTGCGTGACCGGCGTGCCCTTGCCCGGATGGAAGTTCTGCGCCGTCAGAACCACGTAGAGTTTTCCGTCGACGTCGAGCACGTTGCCCTTGCGAACGGAAGAAGCGATGATCTTTGCCATAAGTCTTCCTTGTATCTGGAGCGGCCGCGTCGTACAGGACGCAGCAAGCGCCATCCCCGGGCCGCCGGAAAGCGGGATCGGGCCGCAACTACCTTAAATTCCGGCAAAAGGCCAGCGCGTCCGCCGGAATCTGATAGAAACTTGCCATGACCGCGAGCACGCCCGCACCGTCCCCATGGTGGACGCCAGACGTCCATGCCGACCGCCGCCCGTTCCTGATTGCGCGCAACCGCATCCAGGCCGCTCTGAGGGGTTATTTCGCAGAGCGCGATTTTGTCGAGGTCGACACTGCGACGTTGCAGGTCTCGCCCGGCAACGAGGCGCACCTGCATGCTTTCCGCACCGAGGCGATCGGGCATTCGGGAACAGCGACACCGCTCTACCTGCACACCTCGCCCGAGTTTGCCTGCAAGAAGCTGCTCGCCGCCGGCGAGGAAAGAATCGCCTGCTTCGCCCATGTCTATCGCAATCGCGAGCGAGGCCCCCTGCACCATCCCGAGTTCACCATGCTCGAATGGTACCGGGCGGCGGAAGGTTATGAGGAACTGATGCGCGATTGCGCCGCCATCCTGGCGCTCGCCACGCGAACGGCCGGGACGCAGCGTCTTTCCTGGCGCGGCCGCGACTGCGATCCCTTTGCCGAGCCCGAGCAGCTGACCGTCGCGGCCGCCTTCGAGCGCCATGCCGGCCTCGACCTGATGGCGACCATCGGCAGCGATGGCGCGACCGACCGCGAGGCCCTGGCGACGGCGGTGGGCCAAGCCGGCATGCGTGTGGCAGCCGACGATACCTGGGCCGACCTGTTCAGCCGCGTGCTGGTGGAGCGCGTGGAGCCCAATCTCGGGTTCGGCAGGGCGACGGTGCTTTGCGAATATCCCGTCTCCGAGGCGGCGCTGGCGCGCCCCGCGCCGCATGATCCCCGCGTGGCCGAACGTTTCGAGCTCTATGCCTGCGGCGTCGAGCTCGCCAATGCCTTCGGCGAGCTCACGGACGCGGCCGAGCAGCGCCGCCGGTTCGGACTGGAGATGGCTGAAAAGCAGCGGGTCTACGGCGAGACCTATCCGCTCGACGAGGATTTCCTCGCAGCGCTCAGCATCATGCCCGAAGCGAGCGGCATCGCGCTCGGCTTCGATCGCCTGGTGATGCTGGCGACGGGTGCCGCGCGCATCGACCAGGTCATCTGGGCACCGGTCGCGGAGACCGCGCCATGAGCATGCCGAGGACACTGCGTTCGGTGCCGGACCTCGTGGAGGCCGGGCTCCTGCCGCCCGAGGCCGTGCGCTCGGACATTGCCCGGGTCGGCGAGCGCTATGCGGTTGCGCTGACGCCGGCGGTCGCGGCGATGATCGACCGCGAAGATCCGCGCGATCCGATCGCGCTGCAGTTCGTCCCCGATGCAGCGGAACTCCTCGTTCGCGCCGAGGAGCGGATCGATCCGATTGGCGACCTCGCCCACAGCCCCGTGGAGGGCATCGTTCATCGCTACCCCGATCGGGTGCTGCTCAAGGCGGTGCATGTCTGCCCGGTCTATTGCCGCTTCTGTTTCCGCCGCGAGATGGTCGGGCCGTCCGGGCTGGGGACGCTCACCCCCGAACAGCTCGATGCGGCCATCGCCTATATCGCCGCGCGGCCGGACATCTGGGAGGTGATCCTCACCGGCGGCGATCCGTTGGTCCTGTCCGCCCGCCGCCTGCGCGACATCATGGAGCGGCTGGCGGCCATCGGCCACGTCAAGGTCGTCCGCTTCCACACCCGCGTCCCCGTGGTCGAGCCCGACCACATCGATTCCGAACTCGTCGGTGCCCTGAAGGCGTCGGGCAAGACGACCTATGTCGCGCTGCACGCCAACCATCCGCGCGAGCTGACGCCGCAGGCGCGCGCGGCCTGCGCACGGTTGGTCGATGCCGGGATCGCGATGATCAGCCAGACGGTGCTCCTGAAGGGCGTCAACGATGACGCCGATGTGCTGGCCGCGTTGATGCGTGCCTTCGTCGAGAACCGTATCCGGCCCTACTATCTGCACCATCCGGATCTTGCGCCCGGCACCAGCCATTTCCGCCTCGGCCTCGCCGAGGGAAAGGCGCTGGTGGCGCAGTTGCGCGGCCGCATTTCCGGTCTCTGCCAGCCGACCTATATCCTCGACATACCGGGAGGCCACGGAAAGGTCTCCGTGCTTTCGGACGCCGTCCGCGAGAGCGACGACGGTTGCTTCCGCATCCGCGATTTCCGCGGCGGCGAGCATCTCTATCCGTCTGGCTCCGACGCGCCGGCGACGGGCTCGCCCTGACATCAAGGAACCCCGAAGGCCGATCCGGCCCCGGGGGCCGGTCCCGCCGAAGATGGTTCTCACCGCCGGTGGGCGCAGGCGATCAGAATTCTTCCCAGTCCCCGTCCTTGGCTTCCGCCTGCCTTGCGCCGAGCGCTCCCGCCAGCTTCTGGTTCAGCAGATGTGCCGGCGAGGCGACGGCCCGCGATGCCTTGCTCGCAGCCTTCACGTTCCACTGACCGGGCGATTTGCGCGGCGGCTGGGAGAGTATGTCCGCTGCGGGCGCGCGCGGCTTGCTGGCCGAGGCGTTTGCGGCCTCGGTTCCCGGCACCACATGCAACTGCGACCCGCGTGCCGCCTGACTGAGCGACGTTCCGACGTTGAAGCGGCCGATCAGCGCGTTGAGCGCCTGCACGTCGCTTGCCAGTCCATGGCTTGCCGCCGTCGTCTCCTCGACCATGGCGGCGTTCTGCTGCGTGCCCTGGTCCATGTTTCCGACGGCCGTATTGATTTCCGAAAGGCCGAGCGCCTGTTCGCGGGCCGCCTGGACGATCGCCTGGACATGTCCGTTGATTTCCTCGACCTCCACGACGATCGTCTCCAGCGCCTTGCCCGTGTCGCCGACGAGCGCCACGCCGTTCTGAACCTGTTTGCTGGAGGTGGTGATCAGCGCCTTGATCTCGTGCGCGGCCTTGGCCGAGCGCTGCGCCAGTTCGCGCACTTCCTGCGCCACCACGGCGAAACCCTTGCCCGCGTCGCCCGCGCGCGCAGCCTCGACGCCGGCATTCAAGGCCAGAAGGTTGGTCTGGAAGGCGATTTCGTCGATGACGCCGATGATGTTGCCGATCTCCCTGGAGGACTGTTCGATCTGCTGCATGGCGGAAATGGCGCGGCGCACCACCGCGCCCGATTTTTCCGCGCCGGCCCGGGTGCGCCCGACGAGTTCGCCGGCCTCCTCGGCGCGGCGGGTGGAATCGCGCACGGTCGTCGTGATCTGGTCCAGCGCTGCAGCCGTTTCCTCCACGGAGGCTGCCTGCTGTTCGGTACGGCGGGCAAGCGCGTCGGCGGCGCCGCGGATCTCGCGCGCACCCGAATCGATTGCCCGTGCATTGTCGCCGACCTCGCAGAGCGCTTCCTGCAGGCGCGACACCGACGTATTGAAATCCTGCCGCAGCCGGTCGAGCTCGCCGTCGAACGGCGTGTCGATGGCGCAGGTCATGTCGCCCTCGGCAAGCCGGCCGAGCGCTTCGCCGAGCGATACGACCGCGGCCTCCACCTTGCCGGTCTCGCGGTTGCGCTCCGCGTCGCGGGCCACGCGTTCGGCATCGGTGCTCGCGCGGTCGGAAGCGGCCTGGCGCTCCAGGCGCAGACGCTCGCCGGCATTGTCGCGGAAGATGGCGACGGCTGCAGCCATCTCGCCGATCTCGTCGCGGCGCTCCGCGTGCGGGATCTCCTGGTGGATGTCTCCATCGGCCACCTTCTTCATGGCAGCGGCGATGCCGTCCAGGGGGCGCACGACGCGCCGGTGGACGATGAAGATCGCCGCGATGGCGAGGCCGACCGACAGCACGAGCGAGGCGATCGTCAGCTGATAGGCGGAATCCTGCTCGGCCTGCGCGGCGTCGATGGCCTGCGTCGTCAGCGACTGGTTGGTGGCGACGAGGCTCTTCAGGCCGGCATCGATCGTGTCGGCCTGCTGCTTCATCGGACCGTGGAAGATCTCCAGCGCCGGCCCCTTGGCGGCAATGGCGGAAAACTGCTTCAGCTTCTCCGATTCGGCCAGATAGGCCGACAGGCTGTCCTTGATGCCGGCGACAGTGCCCGCCGCAGCCGGATCGCCCGACACGGCGTTCGCATAGGCGTCGATCCGCTGGTTCAGCACCGCGGCATCGTCGGCGATCCTCTTTTCGATCGCCGTCAGTTCGTCCGGGTCCATCGAGAGGAGGTGTTCGGAAAAGGTGCCGTTCAGGACGGAGAAGTCGTTGCTGATCTGCAGGATCTCGCTCATCTGGGGCATGCGCTCCTGCCCGATACGCTCGAACTGGCCGGTGATCGTCGACAGCGACCTGAAGGCGACCGCACCCTGTAGCCCGCCGAGCAGCACCATCAGGACGAAGAGGGCGGGAAGGAGCCTGCTGATCTTGATGCTGCGCATTGTTTAAACACCTGAACTGGATTTCGACCGCGACTGACGTTGGGTGAACTCTAGTTCCGGCCGTTTAACGCAGGCTTAAATTGCGCCGTCAAAAGCCACGGCTTGCGGGCCGGTTTTCCACACCCTACATCGAGCGCAACGAAAGGGAGTATCGGCATGGTCCTCGACGCGGCGCGCCTGGCGCTCGGCAATCTGTTTGCGCCGGAAACACGGCGCGTGTTCTGGAAAGTGCTGGGCCTGACGATCCTGGTCCTGATTGTGCTCTGGTTCGCGTTACGCGAGAGTTTCATCGCCTTTGCCTGGCCATGGGTCTCCGGCTACATGCCCGGGCTCCCCGATTGGACGGGCTGGCTCACCGTGATCTTCGGCATCATGGCGAGCATCGGTCTTGCGCTGTCGCTGGCGCTGCTTCTGGCGCCGGTCACGGCGGTCATCGCCGGCTTCTTCCTGGACGACGTGGCCGAGGTCGTCGAGGCGCGCGATTATCCGGGCGATCCGCCGGGCAGGGCGCTGCCGCTGTGGCCGGCGATTGCGGGCTCGCTCAAGTTCCTCGGCGTCGTGCTGCTCGGCAACCTCATCGCCCTTTTTCTGCTGTTCATTCCCGGCGTCAACCTGATCGCCTTCTTCCTGGTCAACGGCTACCTGCTCGGCCGCGAGTTCTTCGAGTTCGCCGCCATGCGCTTCCGGTCGCCGGAGGAGGCGCGGCTGTTCCGTGCCAAGCACGCCTCCACCGTCTTCCTGGCCGGTCTCCTCGTCGCCGCGTTCCTCGCCGTGCCGGTCGTCAACCTCCTGACGCCGCTTTTCGCGGCGGGCATGATGGTCCACCTGCACAAGCTGCTGTCCCGCGCCGACCCCGGCTTTCGCGGCTGACGCTCAGGACGGCAGCGCGGAGGCGTCGTATTGCGCGGCGAATTCGGCGCTCGGCGGGATCGGCTTGATGACGTCGATCAGCACGCCGTTGGGATCGGCGGTGATGAAGTGCCGCTGGCCGAAATCCTCGTCGCACAGGGCCTTGAGGATCGGCAGGCCCGCCGCGCGACAGGCCGCGTGCACCGCATCGGGATCCTCGACCTCGAAGTTCAGGAGCAGGCCCGACACCTTGCCGCGACCGGCCTCCGGTATCGTCTCATGCTGCCCGTCGAGGATGGCCAGCGTCACATGCTCGTCCTCTGCCGACTGCAGGTGGATGTACCAGTCGCTGGTGAAGAGCGGCTGGAAGCGGAAATGTTCGCAATAGAAGGCGGCGGTGCCTGCGACGTCGTCGGTCATGATGACCGGATAGTAGCTCGTGCATTTCATGGCTTTTCTTCCTTTCGACGATAACATACAATCTGCATGTTTCTATGTATCATACGTACAGAATGTATGTAAAGAGGACGAAATGGCCCGCAGCAACAAGGACCGAACGGAGGCCACGCGCACGGCACTTCTCGACGCAGCGCGAGCGCTCTTCGTCGACAGGGGCTACGCCGACACGGCCACCCCCGATATCGTCTCTGCCGCCGGCGTCACGCGCGGCGCGCTCTATCACCATTTCGAGGACAAGAAGGCGCTGTTCCTCGCCGTTGTCGAACGGGAGGCGAGGACCGTGGCAGCGGAGATCGAGGCGCGGGCCGCCCCGGAGACGGCCGCCCGCAAGGCGCTGGTCGTCGGGGCGAGAGGTTATTTCGACGCGATGTCGCAAAAGGGCAGGACGCGGCTGCTGCTTCTCGATGCGCCCGCCGTCCTCGGTTCCGAAAGAGCGGCAGCCCTCGATCGCAACAACGCCGAAGCGTCGCTGCGCGCAGGCCTGTCGAACCTGCTTCCGGCTACGGACGAGGCGGGCCGGTTGCTGGACCAGGTGACGGCGCTGTTGTCTTCGGCCTTCGACCGGGCGGCGATCGAGATCGCCGAAGGTGGCGACCGCGCCGCCTACGAGGCAGCCATCGTCCGCCTGATCGACGGTCTCTGCCCGCGGTAGAGGATCTCTACTGCGCGGCGGCGATTGTCTGCGGCGGCAGTTCCACCAGCGGTGCGGGGATGTCGCAGGTCTTCTCGGGCGACCTGCAGATGTCGGCGATCACGCAGCGCTCGCATTCCGGCTTGCGTGCCTTGCAGACGTAGCGCCCGTGCAGGATCAGCCAGTGATGGGCGTGGTAGAGATAGTCGTCCGGCACGATCCGCATCAGTTGCGCCTCGACCTCGTCCGGGGTTTTCCCCGGCGCCAGACAGATCCGGTTGGCGATGCGGAAAATGTGGGTGTCGACCGCCATCGTCGCCTGGCCGAATGCCATCGACAGCACCACGTTCGCAGTCTTGCGGCCGACGCCCGGAAGCGTCACCAGTTCCTCGCGGGTGCGCGGCACCTCGCCGCCGAACTCGTCGACGAGTTTCCGGCTCAACGCGATGACGTTCTTCGCCTTGTTGCGGAAGAGCCCGATCGTCTTGATGTAGTCGCGAACCCTGTCCTCGCCGAGCGCCAGCATTTTCTCCGGCGTATCGGCGATCGCAAACAGCGCGCGGGTCGCCTTGTTCACCCCGGCATCGGTCGCCTGCGCCGAGAGCGCGACGGCAACGACGAGGGTGAAGGGATTGACGTGCTCGAGCTCGCCTTTCGGCTCCGGCCGCTGGATGGAGAAGCGGCGGAAGATCTCGCGGATCTCGTCCGGCGAATAGGCGCATTTCGGCCTGGCGCTGCGGCGTCCCGGCGCCGGGACGGCACCGGTCTTCGATTTGGGTTTCGCGTTTTTCATCCTGCCTCTATAGTCATCGGCCATGAGCGATGGCAACGACGATATCAGCGCGAACGAACGGCCTGTGTTCCTCGCCGAACTCAGGCCGCACCGCTCGCTCGGCCACAAGGGTCACTTCGTCTTCTTCCTCATCACGGGCGCGCTGACCTTCGCCCATATGGCTGTCTTCCTCCTCTCCGGCGCCTGGCCGGTGATGATGTTCTTCGGCGCCGACTTCCTGATCCTGTTCGGCGCCTTCTGGTTCAACAACCGCGCGGCCCGCGCATCCGAACTGATCGCCCTGTCGCGCACCAATATCGCGATCCGCAAGCGCGACCCTGCCGGGCGCGAGACTGCGCATGACTTCAACCCCTTCTGGGCGCGCTTCAACGTCGCGCGCAAGGAGGAGATCGGCATCACCGGCATGTCGGTGAGCGGGCAGGGACGGTGGACCGACGTCGGCGGATTCCTGCACCTCGACGACCGCGAGCGTTTCGCATCCGCCTTTTCCGGCGCGCTCGCGCGCGTCAAGCGCGGTCACTGATCGCGGTCACTGATTGCTGCCGCAAGTTTCGGGTGGCGACCTGTAGCAAGGCATGGTTTCCTGAAGGTCAGGAGAAAGAACATGAACATCACCGCCACGCTGAATGCCGACATCACCCCTGCGGGTTCGGACTACGAGACGGTCCGCCGCGTCATCGAGATGATCACCGAGGACTATCGCGACCAGCCCTCGCTGGACGACCTGGCCGCCCGCCTGAGGCAGCCGCCGACGCAGTTGCAGAAGACCTTCACCCGATGGGCCGGCCTCTCGCCGAAGGCGTTTTTGCAGGCGATCACGCTGGATCACGCCAAGCGGCTGTTGCGCCACGAGGACATGCCGCTGCTCGAGACCAGCTTCGAGATCGGCCTGTCCGGTCCCGGCCGGCTGCACGATCTCTTCGTCACTCACGAAGCGATGTCGCCCGGCGAATGGAAGGCGCGCGGCGCCGGCCTGACGATCCGCTACGGCTTCCACGTCTCGCCGTTCGGCCAGGCGCTGGTGATGGCCACGGATCGCGGCCTTGCCGGCCTTGCCTTCGCCGACGACGGCGACGAGCAGGCTTGCCTCGACGACATGACCTGCCGCTGGCCCAACGCCACCTATGTCCGCGACGACGAGGCGACCGCGCCCTATGCCGCGCGCATATTCGATCCCGAGCGCTGGCATCCGGAGGAACCGCTGCGTATCGTCCTGATCGGCTCGGATTTCCAGATACGCGTCTGGGAGGCGCTGCTGCGCATACCGCTCGGCCAGGCCGTCACCTACTCCGATATCGCCGGCCAGCTCGGCCAGCCGACCGCCTCGCGCGCCGTCGGCGCTGCCGTCGGCCGCAACCCCATATCCTTCGTCGTCCCCTGCCATCGCGCGCTCGGCAAGAGCGGCGCGCTTACCGGCTACCACTGGGGCCTCACCCGCAAGCGGGCAATGCTCGGCTGGGAAGCCGGCAAGGCGTAAAAAAAGGGCCGCGAATGCGGCCCTTTGCATGAAGGTCAATATCCGTCGCATCAATGCGCGCCGGACATGTCCCCCAGCACTTCCTTCGAGGCGACGGTCGAATCCGCGTTCAGCCTGTAGACCATGGGAACACCGGTCGCGAGGTTCAGGTTCAACACCTGCTCCTTCGTCAGCCGGTCCAGAACCATGACGAGCGCGCGCAGCGAGTTGCCGTGCGCGGCCACCAGCACCGTCTCGCCCGCGAGCACGCGCGGCAGGATATCGGTCAGGTAATAGGGCCAGACGCGGGCGCCGGTGTCGCGCAGGCTTTCGCCGCCCGGCGGCGGCACGTCGTAGGAGCGGCGCCAGATGTGCACCTGTTCCTCACCCCACTTGGCTCGCGCGTCGTCCTTGTTGAGGCCGGAGAGGTCGCCATAGTCGCGTTCGTTCAGCGCCTGGTCGCGGATCGTCTCAAGGTCGGGCTGGCCGACATTGTCCAGCACGATCTGGCAGGTCTTCTGCGCCCGCGACAGGTCGGAGGTAAAGGCGATGTCGAACTTGATGCCGGTGTCGGCCAGCGCCTTGCCGCCGGCATTGGCTTCCTCGACGCCGAGCGGCGTCAGGTCCGGGTCCTTCCAGCCGGTGAACAGGTTCTTCAGGTTCCATTCGCTCTGGCCGTGGCGAACAAGGACAAGGGTTCCGCTCATGTGGTCTTCGCTCCTCGCATTGAGATGGGGTGGTCAGTTCAGCCCGAGCACGTCGAGCATGGTGTAGAGGCCGGGCTTCTTGTCACGCGCCCAGAGTGCTGCCTTGACCGCGCCGCGCGCGAAGATCGCGCGGTCGCCGGCACTGTGCGACAAGGTCACCAGTTCGCCTTCGCCGGCCAGCACTACCGAATGCTCGCCGACGACCGATCCGCCGCGCAGCGCGGCAAAGCCGATCGTGCCTGCCACGCGCGCACCGGTATGGCCGTCGCGCACCCGCACGGAATTGTCTGCAAGCGCAATGCCGCGCCCGCGCGCTGCTGCCTCGCCGAGCAGGAGTGCGGTGCCGGACGGCGCATCCACCTTGTGGCGATGATGCATCTCGAGGATCTCGATGTCCCAGTCGGAGGCGTCGAGCGCGCGTGCCGCCTGCTCGGCCACGACGGCGAGCAGGTTGACGCCGAGGCTCATGTTGCCCGACTTGACGATCCGGGCGTGGCGGGCAGCGGCCGCGATCTTCGCATCGTCGTCCGCCGAGCAGCCCGTCGTGCCGATCACATGGACGATGCGCGCCTGGGCCGCGAGGCCGGCAAACTCGACCGATGCTGTGGGAGCCGTAAAGTCCAGCACCCCTTCCGCCTCCACGAAAGCTTCGAGCGGCTGGTCCGTCACCTTGACGCCGATCGGTCCGAGCCCCGCAAGTTCGCCCGCGTCCTTGCCCACGAAGGGGGAACCGGGGCGTTCGATCGCGGCAAACAGCCGTGCGCCGTCGATGGCATGGATCGTCCGGATCAGCGTCTGGCCCATCCGGCCGCCGGCGCCCACCACGACCAGCTTCATGTCGCCTGCCGTCATTCTCCTGTTTCCTTCCCCGCTTCCTGCGGATCTCCGCCGGGTGCCTGCAGATTGTGCAGCCGAGCGTAAAGACCGTCGATGCGCCCGGCAAGGACATCGTGCGTGCCTTCCTCGGCGACGGCGCCGCTCTGCATCACGATGATCTTGTCGGCGTTCACGACCGTGGAGAGCCTGTGGGCGATCACCACGACCGTCCGCCCGCTCATCGCATGCTCCAGCGCCTTCTGCACGGCCTGTTCGGATTCGGTGTCCAGCGCGGACGTCGCCTCGTCGAGCAGAAGGATCGGCGCATTGCGCACCAGCGCGCGCGCGATCGACAGCCGCTGGCGCTGGCCGCCCGAAAGCGTGATGCCATTCTCACCGACCGGCGTGTCGTAGCCCTGCGGCTGATCGAGAATGAATTCGTGCGCATAGGCGAGCAGGGCGGCCTCCTCCACTTCGGCATCGGTCGCCTCGGGCCGGCCGTAGCGGATGTTGTCGCGGATCGTGCCTTCGAAGAGATAGGGCTGCTGCGAGACATAGGCGAGGTTGTTGCGCAGCGACTGCTTGGTCACATGCGCGATGTCCTGGCCGTCGATCAAAATCTCGCCGTCCTCCGGATCGTAGAAGCGCGGGATCAGGCTGATCACCGTCGACTTGCCGGCGCCCGACGGCCCGACGAGCGCCGTCGTCCTGCCGCCCTCGGCAACGAAGCTGACGCCGTTGAGGATGCTCTTGCCGCTGCCGTAGGCGAAGGAGACGTTGCGGAACTCGATCTCTGCCTTCTCGATCCTGATAGGCTTCGCGTCGGCGCGGTCGCGCTGGTGCGGTTCGATGTCGAGGATCTCGTAGATCATCCGCGCATTGACGGCGGCCCGCTCCATCGACACCTGCAGCCGCGCAAGCCGCCGTGCCGGGTCGTAGGCCATCAGGAGTGCGGCGATGAAGGCGAAGAATGCGCCCGGCAGCACCCCGCCATAGATCGCCTGGTAGGCCGAATAGCCGAGCACGCTGGCGATCGCCACCCCGGCAAAGGTCTCCGTCATCGGCGCGGTCCGCTCCGAAAGCCGGGCGATGCGGTTGGAGCGCTTCTCCGCCTGGTCGATGATCGTCTCGACCTTGGCGCGAAGCTGCTCCTCCATCGTGAACGCCTTGACGATGCTGATGCCCTGGATCGTCTCCTGGATGGCGCCGAGCACATGGCTGTTGATCAGCACCGATTCGCGTGTCGCCGACTTCAGCCGCTTGGAGACGTAGCGCAGTCCGAGCAGCAGCGGCGGGGCCACGAGGAAGACGATCGCCGTCAGCAGCGCGTCCTTGGAGATCATCACGCCGATCAGCGCGATCAGCGTCAGGAAATCGCGCGCGATCGACGTCACCGTCAGGTTGAGGACGTCGCGGATGCCGTTGATGTTCTGGTTGATCTGCGCCGCCAGCCGCGCCGACCGGGCCTCGCTGAAGAAGCCGACGCTCAGGCTCATCAGGTGAGAATAGAGCCGGCGCTGGTAGTTTGCGACGATGTTGTTGCCGATCTTGGACAGCGTCACCGCCTGGCCGTAGGTCGCAAATCCGCGCAGGATGAAGGCCAGCAGGATCGCCCCGCAGATCCAGGCGACGAGATCCGCGCGACGGTTGGCAAAGGCCTCGTTGACGACCGCCTCCATGATCCAGGCGGTAAACGCCGTGGAACCGGCGACGATGACGAGGCAGAAGATCGCAAAGACATAGCCGCGAATGTGATCGCGCCCGTTCTCCGAAACGACGCGCTTCAGAACGCCCGTGATCGTTTCGGCACTGACGTGACGATCGCTACGGTGCTTTTCGCTCAATAACTCATCTTTCCTGCAGCGGCGACCGGCGCCTTTGGCATCTGCGGCGCCTGTTGCGGCGCTCTATAGTGCCTTGCGCCGCGTTTGGCGAGTCTGGCGTTGATGAGGCCGCGGACCTACTTCCGCCAGCGGCGTCCTTCGCTGGCCACGCCGAAGCGGTCGGGCATGCGGGCAAAGGCGGCAAGGCCCGCGAGTGCGGCCATCGGATGCGTGACCACGAACGTGGGAATTTCGCGCAGCATTTCCCCGTGCGGGGCCTTGTCCTCGAACCCGGCGCGGAATTCTGGGCCGCGCAGCGCCGGAAGGATCTTCTGCGAGATGCCGCCGGAGAGATAGACGCCGCCCTTGGCCATGAAGATCATGGCGATGTCACCGGCGACCCGCCCGAGATAGGTCGAAAACAGCGACACCGTCTCGATGGCGTCCGGGTCGGATTTCGAAAGGGCCGCACCGGTCACCGCAGCTGGCGCGTCCAGCGTGGCTTCGCGGCGCTCAGTGGCGCAGATGGCGTGGTAGATGTTCATGATGCCCCGCCCGCACAGCACCTGCTCTGCGGACATGCGCCCCTCGATCGGCTCGAGGAACGGCCAGATCTGGTAGTCGCGCTCGCTGCGCGGTCCGATGTCGATATGGCCGCCTTCGCCCGGAACGGGGATCCAGGCGTGCATCGCATGCACGAGCCCGGCCACGCCCAGGCCGGTGCCGGGACCGAGCACGGCGCGGGACGCCGCGAAATTCTCCTCGCCGCCGCCGATCTTCTCGCGATCGCCGTCGGAGAGCGCGGCGATCGCCAGCGCCTGAGCCTCGAAGTCGTTGACGAGCAATACGTCTTCCAGCCCGAGATTGGCGATCATGTCGCGCGGGCGCACGACCCAGTCGCAGTTCGTCAGCGGCACCTCGTCGCCCTGGATCGGGCCGGCGAGCGCCAGGATCGCCGAACGCGGCTGGACCGAGCTCTTGTCGAGGATCGAGCGCTGCAGCGCGTCGTCGATGGTCTTGAACTGCGCCGTCTGGATGATCGGGAATTCCTTCGGCGGGGCAAAGGCGTCGAGCAGCAGCGCGAAGCGGGCATTGGTGCCGCCAATGTCACCGATCAGGATGGGAAAGGGCAGGGCGATCTCGCCGTCGTTCGACTTTGCCATGATGTCTCGTTTTCCTCCCGGTCTTCGCGCCGCGATGAGTAACTTATCCGAAGGCTTTTGCCACCGTTGTCAGCCGCCCGCAACCAGCAGCTCGGCGGTCGCGAGATTGAGCGCCATCGGGATGTCGTAGACGATCGCAAGCCGCATCAGCGCCTTGACGTCGACGTCGTGCGGCATCGCCGTCAGCGGATCGACGAAGAAGATCAGCATGTCGACCTCGCCGGTGGCGATCAGCGCGCCGATCTGCTGGTCCCCGCCGAGCGGGCCGCTCTTCAGGGGCGTCACGTCCAGTTCCGGGCAGGCGGCCTGCACCCGGCCGCCGGTGGTGCCGGTGGCGAAGATCCGGCAGGCCATCAAGGCCGCCTCGTTCCGCCTGGCGAACTCCGCCATCTCATCCTTCTTCTCGTCGTGGGCGATGAGCGCGATGGTCTTCGGAAGCGGCA
This sequence comes from Mycoplana azooxidifex, assembly GCF_014196765.1. Taxonomy (GTDB): domain Bacteria; phylum Pseudomonadota; class Alphaproteobacteria; order Rhizobiales; family Rhizobiaceae; genus Mycoplana; species Mycoplana azooxidifex. The sequence continues at coordinate 423,726 of NZ_JACIEE010000003.1, read as the reverse complement.
TGGACGCGGTCCCTCAAGCGGCAGGTCGTCGGATTTTAAATCGATTAGACGCTCTGTATAGCAGGGCGCCGCGCATGAAAAGCCGCATTCGACGGGCAAGGCTACGTCACTGCAGCGAGGGCCGCGGCAAGGGGACGGGGATGATGCCCGCAGGTTCCGCGCCGCCATCGGCCGCGATCACTGCGGCGATCCCGTCTTCGGCCGCAGGCTGCGCTGCAAATGCCATCGCTGCGCCGCCGCCATAGGTGACCTCCTGCTCGGAGGCCGGCGCCGGCCCTGCCAGAACCGCCGCGCAGGATTTCGGCAGATCGGAGAGCTTGACGTAGCGCGGCTTCACCGGCTTCTGGTCCTTCTTCGGCTTCGGTTTCGCCCAGGGCTCCTTGGTGAACCACCAGGCGAGCGATTTGTCGCAGCCGTCGCCGGCCGGCACGGCAGCCTGGCCTTTGCAGTTGGCAGAGCCCGGCGGGCATTTGATGCGGATGTGGAAGTGTTCGTCATGACCGTAGATCGGGCGGACCTTGCCGAGCAGCGAGCGGTCGCCCTGCCACGTTTCGCAAAGCTTCTTCTTGATCGCCGGATTGACGAAGACACGTTCGACCTGCGGATAGCTGGCAGCCTTCATGACGAGCCGCGCATGCGTGGAAGTCCAGCGTCGCGAATCGACCGTCAGGAATTTGCTCTTGTCGAGCATGGAGGTGAAGGGGAGTTGCTCCCGCTCCTGGGCGCTCAGTCGCCGGTCCGGCATCGGCGTGAACCAGATGTCGGCGTCTAGCCCCATCTGATGCGATGCGTGGCCCGAAAGCATTGGCCCGCCGCGCGGCTGCGAAATGTCGCCGAGCAGCAGGCCCGGCCAGTCGAGCTTGCGCGCATCCTGCGAGAACTGCTCCAGAAGGGCGATCATGGCCGGATGGCCCCAGCGCCGATTGCGCGAGAGCCGCATCGCCTGCCAGGCCGGGCCGTCCGTCGGGATTGCCACGGCCCCTGCGATGCATCCCTTGGCATAGGAACCGTAGGCCTGCGTCTGCATCGCCGCCGGCAGCGCCCTTGCCCCGAACAGTTCCTTGGCCGGCCGCTCCTCGGCATGCAGCGGGGCCGCGACGGCGGCGAGAAGCGCGGCTGTGGCGCCGAGACGGGAAAGGAGCGTCATGAGCTTGAAAGACATTGTGCCGTCCGGAATCGATCTGTGTTTTCGTTCTGTGCGAATAGCACGACGCGCTTTCGCGGAAATGGATTTCTGAGTCGCGAGGGGGCCGCAAAAAATCGCCGCTTTCATGGCGGCTTGTGTCCTTTGCCCGGAATTTGTCTAATCTTTCCGGCAGACGACAGGAACGATCAATGACTAGGGGCTTGGCATGAGATTACGCAGATCCGGAAAATTCGTTGGGCTCATCCTTGCCGCGGCGGCCGTGACATCACTTTTCGCCCCCGCAAGCGCGGAAGAGACCACCCCCGAATGGCGGATCGGCATTTCCACCGTCGGTGATCTCAAGTACCAGCCCGGCTTTGCGCATTTCGACTACGTCAACCCGAAGGCGCCGAAGGGCGGGACGCTTCGGCTGTCCAACGCCGGCACGTTCGACACCTTCAATCCAGTGCTCGCCAAGGGCGAGGCGGCGGTCGGCGTCGGCTTGGTGTTCGACACGCTGATGAAGTCCTCGGAGGACGAGGTCACCACCTCCTACGGTCTGCTCGCGGAAGGCGTTTCCTATCCCGATGACATCTCGTCTGCGACCTTTCGCCTTCGCCCCGAGGCGAAGTGGGAGGACGGTCAGCCGGTGACGCCGGAAGACGTGATCTTCTCCTTCGAGAAAGTGATCGAGCACAATCCGCTCTATACGAACTACTATCAACATGTTGTCTCGGTGGAGAAGACCGGCGAGCGCGACGTCACCTTCCATTTCGACGAGAAGAACAACCGCGAACTGCCGCAGATTCTCGGCCAGTTTTCGATCGTGCCGAAGCACTGGTGGGAAGGAAAGGATGCCCAAGGCAAGCAGCGCGACATTTCCCGCACGACACTGGAGCCGGTCATGGGCTCGGGGCCGTACCGGATCGCCTCGTTCTCGCCGGGCGCCTCCATCCGCTACGAGTTGCGTGACGACTATTGGGGCAAGGACCTCAACGTCAATGTCGGCCAGAACAATTTCGGCCGCATCGAGTATTCCTTCTATGGCGACCGCAACGTCGAGTTCGAGGCGTTCCGTGCCGGCAATGTCGACTACTGGTTCGAGAACCAGGCGAGTCGCTGGGCGACGGGCTATGACTTCCCCGCCGTCAAGGATGGCCGCATCAAGCGCGAGGAAGTCCCCAACCGCCGCCGCGCGAGCGGGGTGATGCAGGCTATGGTGCCGAACATGCGCAAGGAGATGTTCAAGGACGAGCGCGTGCGCGAGGCGTTGGGCTATGCCTTCGACTTCGAGGAACTGAACAAGACCATCTTCTTTGGGCAGTACCAGCGGGTCAACAGCTACTTCTTCGGCACCGAGTTGGCCTCTTCCGGCCTGCCCGAGGGCAAGGAACTGGAGATCCTGAACGAGGTGAAGGACCAGGTGCCGCCGAGCGTCTTCACCGAGCCCTTCGAGAACCCGGTCGGCGGCGATCCGGGCAAGCAGCGCGAGAACCTGCGCAAGGCGGTCGCGCTCCTGAAGGATGCCGGCTACGTGCTGAAGGGCAACCGAATGGTGCGGGCTGATACCGGCGAGCCCCTCTCCTTCGAGATCCTGCTGTCCAGTCCCATGCTGGAACGCGTCGCCCTACCCTACGCCAACAATCTCAAGCGCATCGGCATCGATGCGCGGCTGCGCACCGTCGATCCGTCGCAATACACCAATCGCACCCGCGATTTCGACTACGACATGACATGGAACGTCTGGGGGCAGTCCCTGCATCCGGGCAATGAGCAGGGCGACTACTGGGGCTCGTCCTCGGTGTCGCGCGTGGGGTCGCAGAACTATGCCGGGATCGCCGACCCAGCCGTCGATGCGCTGATCAATCGGATCATCTTCGCCAAGGACCGTGAGGAACTCGTTGCCGCGACCCGAGCAATGGACCGTGTGCTTCTCCACCATCACTATGTCGTGCCGATGTACTACCGCATGTCGGATCCGATCGCTTATTGGAACCGAATCACGCCTCCGGTAGAATTGCCCACCTATGGCCTCGGCTTCCCCGACGCCTGGTGGTCGACCGAGGTCAAGCAGGACTGAGCGCTTGCATTGGGGCGCCCCGGCGCCCCAAATGACGCAAACACGAATCACCGCTGACAGCGGGGCGAGAATCGGGGATTGGGCGGTTTTGACAGCTGACAGGGCGATAGGGCGCGGCATGGCATCCGCAGGCGAGCGGGGGCGGGGCTGATGGGTGCCTATATCCTCCGGCGCCTGCTGCTGATGATCCCGACGATCGTTGGCATCATGGCGATCTCCTTCATCGTCGTCCAGTTCGCCCCCGGCGGGCCGGTCGAGCAGGTGATTTCCGACCTGACCAGCCAGGGCGGCGGCGACCGGCTTTCCGGCGGCGGCGGCGACATGCTGCAGGATTTCTCCCAGGACGCTTCCGGCTATCGCGGCGCGCGCGGCCTCGATCCCGAGTTCATCGCCAAGCTCGAACAGCAGTTCGGCTTCGACAAGCCGCCGCTCGAGCGCTTCCTGTCGATGATGGGCAACTATATCCGCTTCGATTTCGGCGAGAGCTTCTTCCGCAATACCTCGGTGATCGACCTCATCCTCGAAAAGATGCCGGTTTCGATATCGCTAGGCGTGTGGATCCTGGTCCTCTCCTATGCGATCTCGATCCCGCTCGGCATCAAGAAGGCGGTCTCCGACGGTTCGCCCTTCGACATGTGGACCTCCGCCATCATCGTCGTCGGCTATGCCGTGCCGAGCTTCCTCTTCGGCATCCTTCTGATCGTCGTCTTCGCCGGCGGCTCGTTCTTCGACTGGTTCCCGCTGCGCGGCATCGTCTCGGACGACTTCTGGCAGCTTCCCTGGTGGCAGAAGCCGCTCGACTATCTCTGGCACATGACGCTGCCGCTGATCACGCTGCTGCTGTCGGCCTTCGCCACGACGACGCTGCTGACGAAGAACTCCTTCATCGACGAGATCAAGAAGCAGTATGTGGTCACCGCCCGCGCCAAGGGCCTCTCGGAGCGACAGGTGCTTTACGGCCATGTGTTCCGCAATGCCATGCTGATCATCATCGCGGGCTTTCCCGGCGCCTTCATCTCGGCCTTCTTCACCGGCTCGCTCTTGATCGAGTACATCTTCTCGCTCGATGGCCTGGGCAGGCTCGGCTACGACGCCGTCGTCCGCCGCGATTATCCGATCGTCTTTGCCACCCTCTACATCTTCTCGCTGATGGGGCTGTTCGTCAGCCTCATCTCGGACCTGCTCTACACTTGGGTCGATCCGCGCATCGACTTCGAGCGGAGGGACGTCTGATGGCCGCCGTTCCCGATGCCCGCGCCACACCCGCCGAACCACCGCGCCGCGGCCTCCTGTCGCCGACCAACCGGCGCCGCTGGGAGAATTTCAGGGCCAACCGCCGCGGCTATTGGTCGCTCTGGCTCTTCCTCCTTTTGTTCGGCATCAGCCTCTGCGCCGAATTCGTCGCCAACGATCGCCCCGTGATCGCCTCCTACAAGGGCGAGATCCTGTTTCCGGTGCTCGTGAATTATCCGGAGGAGAAATTCGGCGGCTTCCTTGCCGAGACCGACTACAAGTCCGATTTCATCCGCGACGAGATCCAGGCCAACGGCTGGATGATCTGGCCGCCGATCCGCTACTCCTATCGCACCGTCAACTCGAACATCCCCCATTCCGCACCGACGAAGCCGTTCTGGCTGATGAGCCAGGAGGAACGCTGCTCCGGCTATCCGCTGGGAGCCGAGGATCCCGGCTGCATCCTCGGCAACATGAACTGGCTCGGCACCGACGACCAGGCGCGCGACGTGCTAGCCCGCGGCATCTACGGCTTCCGCATCTCGGTGCTGTTCGGCCTGGCGCTCACCATCGCCTCCGCCATCGTCGGCGTCTCGGCCGGCGCCGTGCAGGGCTATTTCGGCGGCTGGACCGATCTCCTGATGCAGCGGTTCATCGAGATCTGGTCGTCGATGCCGGTGCTCTACATCCTGTTGATCATCTCCGCGATCCTGCCGCCCGGCTTCTGGATCCTGCTGTCGATCATGCTCCTGTTTTCCTGGGTCGGCTTCGTCGGCGTTGTGCGCGCCGAGTTCCTGCGGGCGCGCAATTTCGAATACGTGAATGCCGCGCGCGCGCTCGGCGTCGGCAACGGCACGATCATGGTGCGTCACCTGCTGCCCAACGCCATGGTGGCGACGCTGACCTTCCTGCCCTTCATCCTGTCGGGCTCGATCACGACGCTGACCTCGCTCGATTTCCTCGGCTTCGGCATGCCGCCCGGCTCGCCGTCGCTGGGTGAACTGATCGCCCAGGGCAAGCAGAACCTGCAGGCCCCGTGGCTCGGGATCACCGCCTTCGCCATCATGTCGCTGATGCTGTCCCTGCTGATTTTCGTCGGCGAGGCCACCCGCGACGCCTTTGACCCGAGGAAGACCTTCCGGTGAGCGCTGCCATGACAAACCAGACGGCCAACGACCGGAAAGCCGATCCGATCCTCAAGGTGGAGGATCTGTCGGTCGCCTTCCACCAGGGCGGTAAGACGTCCGTTGCCGTCGACCACGTGTCCTTCGAGATCGGCCGCGGCGAGGTGGTGGCGCTTGTGGGCGAATCCGGGTCCGGCAAGTCGGTGACGGCGAACTCCGTGCTCAGGCTCCTGCCCTATCCGGCCGCAAGCCACCCCTCCGGCTCGGTGCACTTCAAGGGGCGCGACCTGATGAAGGCCTCGGAACCGGAACTGCGCCAGGTTCGCGGCAACGACATCACCATGATCTTCCAGGAGCCGATGACTTCGCTCAATCCGCTCCATTCGATCGAGCGCCAGATCGGCGAAATCCTCGAGCTGCATCAGAACATCAAGGGCCCGGCCGCGCGGACACGCACGCTGGAACTCTTGAACCAGGTCGGGATCCGCGAGCCGGAAAAGCGGCTGGCCGCCTATCCGCACGAACTGTCCGGCGGCCAGCGCCAGCGCGTGATGATCGCGATGGCGCTGGCGAACCGGCCCGAGCTTCTGATTGCCGACGAGCCGACGACGGCGCTCGACGTCACCGTCCAGGCGCAGATCCTCGAGCTTCTGAAGACGCTGAAGGACGAGCACGGCATGTCAATGCTCTTCATCACCCACGACCTCGGCATCGTGCGCAAGTTCGCCGACAGGGTCTGCGTGATGACGAAGGGCAAGATCGTCGAAAGCGGCCCGGTGGAGGCGATTTTCACCGATCCGCAGCACGAGTATACCCGCCACCTGCTCGCCTCCGAGCCACGCGGCCGGCCCTTGCCGGCAGACGACACCCGGCCGGTGATCATGGAGGCGGATGACGTCAGGGTCTGGTTCCCGATCAAGGCCGGCTTCATGCGTAAGGTCGTCGACCACGTGAAGGCCGTCGACGGCATCGACCTCAAGCTCCGTGCCGGCCAGACGCTGGGCGTCGTCGGCGAATCCGGCTCGGGCAAGACGACGCTCGGTCTTGCCTTGACACGTCTGATCGGCTCGAAAGGCAGGATCGCCTTCGTCGGCAAGGACATCGCCGATTACTCCTTCCAGGAGATGCGGCCACTCAGGAACCGCATGCAGATCGTGTTCCAGGATCCCTACGGCTCGCTGTCGCCGCGCATGTCGGTGGCCGACATCGTCGGCGAAGGCCTCGCGGTCCACGAACCGACGCTCTCGGCCGACGAGCGCGACCGCCGCGTCGCCGCCGCGCTGGAAGAAACCGGCCTCGACGCGACCACCCGCTGGCGCTACCCGCACGAATTCTCCGGCGGCCAGCGCCAGCGCATCGCCATCGCCCGCGCCATGGTCTTGAAGCCCGAGTTCGTCATGCTGGACGAGCCGACCTCGGCGCTCGACATGAGCGTGCAGGCCCAGGTGGTCGATCTCCTGCGCGACCTGCAGGCCAAGCATAACCTCGCCTATCTCTTCATCAGCCACGACCTGAAGGTTGTACGCGCGCTCGCAAACGAGATCATCGTCATGCGCGCCGGCAAGGTCGTGGAGAAGGGACCGGCGGAGCGCATCATCGAAGCGCCGGAAATGCCTTACACGAAGGCGCTGATGGCTGCCGCCTTCGATCTGGCGGCGGTGAAATCCGACGTCATCCGCCAATAGCAGGTAGCGCAACGTGCAAAAGAACAGCCCCGTCATCCTCGACCTGAAATTCGACCGCGCGCAGATCGCGACCGCCCTCAAGGGCGCCTTCGCGGGCAGGGAGGTGATCGACCTGGCGCTTCCCGCCAATCGCAGTCGCGATCTCTCCGGCGCCGGCTATGCCGTGGTGTGGCGTCCCTCGGCCGATCTCTTCGCGCGTGCGTCGAACCTGGAGGTGGTCTTTTCCGGCGGCGCCGGCGTCGATCACGTCATGACCTTGCCCGCCCTACCGGACGTCCCGGTGGTCCGTTTCGTCGATCCGACGCTGACGAACCGGATGAGCGAGTGGGTCGTGATGCAGTGCCTCCTGCATCTGCGCCAGTTCAAGGCCTACGAGGCGCAGAACCGCAAGCGCCTGTGGCACGAACTGGCCCAGCCCGAGGCGGCTGAGGTGACCGTCGGCATCATGGGGACGGGCGTGCTGGGCCAGGACGCGGCCCGGAAGCTGAAGGTCATGGGCTTCGACGTCATCGGCTGGTCGCGGCGCAAGAAGCAGATCGAGGGCGTCGAGACCTTCGATGCGGCGGGGCTGGATGCCTTTCTGGCGCGGACGGACATTCTCGTCGGCCTGCTGCCACTGACGCCTGACACCACCGGCATATTCAATGCCTCGCTGTTCAAGAAGCTCCGCCGCAAGGGCGCCCTCGGCGGCCCCGTCTTCGTCAATGCCGGCCGTGGCGGCAGCCAGGTCGAGGCAGACGTCCTGGCAGCCCTCGATGGCGGCATTCTTGCCGGCGCCTCGCTCGACGTGTTCGAGACGGAGCCGCTGCCGCTTCAAAGCCCGCTCTGGACCCACGAGAAGGTCTTCGTCACGCCACATGCGGCAGCCGCGTCCGACGTCGGCGCGCTGTTTTCCCATGTCGAGCGCCAGATGGACCGCATCGAGAACGGCGAGCCGCTGGAGCATGTGGTCGATCGCGCCGCCGGCTACTGATCGCCGCCCCGGCCATGTCGACCGCTCGATAGATGTAAATGGGCCGCTCAGGGCCTGCGGTAGCAGGTCGGCTGCTGGTAGAGCCAGCCGATCCGTTCGATGGCGGCAGCGAGCCCTTCGCGGGCTACGTTCATCGTGTTGCCGTTGGCATGCACGATCGTTTCTTCGTCTTCCATGATCGCCACGTGCCCCTTCCAGAACACGAGGTCGCCGTGCCGCAGGTCGCCGCGGTCGATCGGAATGCCGAGCCCGGATGCCTGCATGTCGGTGTCCCGCGGAACACGGCGTCCCGTCATCATCATCGCAAGCTGGACCAGCCCCGAGCAGTCGATGCCGAAGCCGCTCCGTCCGCCCCACAGGTAGGGCGTCTCCAGCAGGCGGACGGCAGTCGAGACGTAGTCGTCGCCGATTGCCCGTTCTGCCGGAGCGCAATGGGCGGCGACGACGAATTGCCCGCCGTCGAGCTTTAGGTAGCGCGTGCCGCGGGTCTCGGTCTCGCCGACGACGTTTAGCCGGCTACCGAGCGAGAGCGCAAAGACGGCCGGCGTCTTCAGGTCGGCCCCGCTATAGGCAAAGGTCCGCGGGACCGCGACGACGTGAGTTGCGTCGGTGCCGGCCTCGCGGAGGGCATTGTCCGGCAGATATCCGACATAGCCGTCGAAGTCCGCCTTGACCCAGGCCCAGCCATCCGCCCTGTCGAGCACCCGCAGGCTCTCGCCATAGAGGAGTTCGGTATCGATGCCGGCGCCGGCGTCCGGCCGGGGCCGGAGCGCTGTAACGGGAGCGGAAACGGTCGCCGGCGTGCCGGCCGTGTAGCGCGGAGCCTCGAGGCGGCCGCGCAGCGCCTCTTCGGCGAGGTCGGGTCGATAGGCGTTCAGGCGGCGATCGGGCAGGGCGTTCATTGGGGGTCTCACTAGGTAAGGGTCCGCCCGCGACCGATGATCAGGTCTCCGAGCCGTTCCAGATAGAGGGCGCCGTCGATGGTGCGCTTGATGATGACGTTGCGCCGGTCGCGTTCGTCGCGTTCACGGGTCACAAGTCCGAGCGCACCCATGGTGTCGAGCGCCCGGGTGATGACGGGCTTCGTCACGTCCAGCTTGGCGGCGAGGCCACGGACTGTGTGCGGCGGTGGCACGAGGTAGATCTCGAGAAGGATCGCCAGTTGCCGCAGGCTGAGATCACGCCCGTCGAGCTTGACCTGCTGCATCGATACGGAATGCCACAGGCCGAGCGCCTGCGAGGCCGAAAGTTCCAGGGGCAAGACAGTCTCCGGTCCGATATGCGCACCGTCGTTACGGTACCGTATCATTCCCGTCATGGGAATAGCCCTGATCTTGCGCCTCGCGCAATTCTCTCCTGGCCGCGCTGCTATGCCGCCAGCGACTTCAGGTGATGATAAAGCGCCCGGATCGCCTGGGCCTCGCCGCCGATCGGCGAATGCGGCCGCTCGGTGGGAGCCCAGCCATAGATATCGAAATGGGCCCAGCTCTTGGTCCGCGTCACGAAGCGCTTGAGGAACAGTGCTGCGGTGATCGCGCCGGCCATGCCGCCTGCGGGCGCATTCGTGATGTCGGCGATCCGGGCCGCGATGTCCTTGTCGTAGCCCATGTAGAGCGGCATCCGCCAGAGCGGGTCGTCGACAGAGAGGCTGGCATCGCCGAGCTCGCTTGCGAGATCGTCGTCGTCGGTGAAGAACGGCGGCAGGTCAGGCCCGAGCGCCACGCGCGCCGCACCCGTCAGCGTCGCCATGTCGATCAGCAGTTCCGGCTCCTCCTCGTCTGCCAGCGCCAGCGCATCGGCCAGGATCAGCCGGCCTTCGGCGTCTGTGTTGTCGATCTGTACGGTCAGCCCCTTGCGGCTGCGATAGATGTCGCCCGGCCGGAAGGCGTTGGCGGAGATCGAGTTCTCGACCACCGGCACGAGCACGCGCAGGTCGATCTTCAGCTTGGCATCCATGATCATCAGCGCCAGGCCCATGACGTTCGCCGCGCCGCCCATATCCTTCTTCATCAAGAGCATGGAGGAGGCGGGCTTGATGTCGAGGCCGCCGGTGTCGAAGCAGACGCCCTTGCCGACCAGCGTCACCTTGCGATGGCCCTTCTTGCCCCAGCGCAATTCGAGCAGGCGCGGGGCCTCGGCTGATGCGCGGCCGACGGTGTGGATCAAGGGGAAGTTCTCCTTCAGCAGGTCGTCGCCCCGGATCGCCGTGAACTTCGCCTTGTAGTGTTCGGCGAGCGCGCGGAAGACGTCTTCGAGCGCGTCCGGCCCCATGTCGTTCGTCGGCGTGTTGATGAGGTCGCGCGCGAGGAAGACGCCGGCCAGCTGGCGCTCGATGTCCGTCGCATCCGCATCCGTTGGGATCATCAGCGTCGGCACCTCCTTCGCCGCCTGGCGATAGCGCTCGAACCGATAGCTGCCGAGGCCGTAGCCGAGGGAAAGCCGGTTGGCGGTCAAGGGCGCGGTCTCGATATGCCAGTCGCCGGCCGGCAGCGTCCGCGCCAGCTTGCCCGACAGGAACGGTGCATCCGAAGGCGTCTTGCCGAGGCCGAACAAGGCCCCGCCCAGGTGGCCGTCATCCGTGGGCACGAGAAGCAGCGAGCCCGCTTCGGCCTTGAAGCCCGCCTTGCGCGCCCAGTCCAGCGCCACGGGTTCGATCGTTCCGGTCTCGATATGCGCCGGGGTGATGGCGAAGATCGGAAGCGTCTTGCCGCCGCGGCTGTTGAAGGGGGACGGGCGATCGATGAACTGGTAGGGAGCCATTGGCAGAGCCTTTGCGGTACGGTCCGGGAATCGGCGAATTAACACTCTGTTAGGGTTAACAGAATATTGCTGGAGTGAGGGTTGCGGCGTGATTCCTTACGATTTGGCCGCAAGTGACGTTCTGGGGAACATACATGCTTGGCTCCGCGCATGCACAACCGTTTGGCCGAAAACGCGCTCTTCTGACCGCGACCGCATTGCTGGCGGCGACCCTTGCCGGCTGCAGCACCGGACCCAGCAGGGAAACGACCGGCTCCATCCCCCGGAGCTCCAAGCCGGTGACGGAGATGAACGCCGGCGAGTTGAGCAGGGCCGCCGAGAGTGTCGGCAAGGCCTATGAAAAGAACCCCAAGGACCGCCAGGCCGGCCTCAACTACGCGAACCTCCTGCGCATGAGCGGGCGCAACGACCAGGCGCTCGCCGTCATGCAGCAGGTGGCGATCTTCCACCCGACCGATCGCGAGGTCCTGGCAGCCTACGGAAAGTCGCAGGCCGCCGCCGGCCAGCTCGAGCAGGCACTCGGCACCATCCAGCGCGCGCAGACCCCCGACCGGCCCGACTGGCGGCTGCGGTCGGCCGAAGGCGCGATCCTGGACCAGCTCGGCCGCGCTCCCGAAGCGCGCAACCGCTATCGCGAGGCGCTCGACCTGAAGCCGAACGAGCCGTCGGTCCTGTCCAATCTCGGCATGTCCTATCTCCTGGTCCGCGACCTGAAGACCGCGGAAACCTACCTGCGCTCGGCGGCACAGCAACCGGGTGCCGATTCCAGCGTCCGGCAGAACCTGGCGCTGGCGATCGGCCTGCAGGGCCGCTTCGACGAGGCGCAGCAGATCGCGATGCAGGAACTCAGTGCCGAACAGGCCCAGGCGAATGTCGCCTATCTTCGCGGCATGCTTTCCCAGCAGAACGCCTGGAAGCAGCTCTCCAACGAAGAAGACAAGAACACCAACTGATCGCCGCAGTCCGGAGGTCGGGCCTCGCCCGGGCGCCGGGCTTTGCCGTCGCAGGACGGCGCCTCGCTCACGGTCGTGACCGCTCCTTGCGAAGAATGATCGATCAGAACGTGTCTGCGACCTGGATGCCCGCGGGGCCGAGGATGACGGCGATGAGCACCGGCAGGAAGAATACGATCATCGGCACCGTGAGCTTCGGCGGCAGTGCTGCGGCCTTCTTCTCCGCCTCGTTCATGCGCTGGTCGCGGCTTTCCTGCGCCAGCACGCGCAGGGCCTGCGCGAGCGGCGTGCCGTAGCGCTCGGCCTGGATCAGCGCCTGCATCACCGCCTTGACGATGTCGAGGCCCGTGCGGGTGCCGAGGTTTTCGTAGGCGACGCGCCGGTCCTGCAGGAACGAAAGTTCCGCCGTCGTCAGCACCAGTTCCTCGGCAAGTTCGGGCGAGGCCACGGCGATCTCGTCCGCGACGCGGCGTAGTGCCACCTCCATCGACACGCCCGATTCCACGCAGATCAGGAGCAGGTCGAGTGCGTCCGGCCAGGCGCGCTTGATCGAAAGCTGCCGCTTGGAGACACGGTTGGAGATGAAGATGTTCGGGGCATAGAAGCCGAGATAGGCGGCGCCGATCGCAGCCAGGATCCGGATGGCAAGCGGCTTGTCGCCCAGGTGCCCGAGATAGAAGATGTAGAAGGCGCCGACCGCGAAGAAGACGAAGGGCAGCACGAACCGGGCGAAGAGGAAGATGTTGAGGGCGTTCTGCGAACGGTAGCCCGCCTGGCGCAGCCTGTTGATCGTGCCGCTGTCGACCAGCGCCTCCCTCAGGTTCAGCCGTTCGACCACTTGGCGGACGGAGCTGTTCTGTTGGGAGCGCAGCGAGCCGCGCCCCTGCGGCCCCTCGGCGTTCAGCCGGGCCCGTTCGCGCGCGCGGATCTGGTCGCGCTCGAGCGCCACCGACTTCATGCGCTTGTCGAGGTCGCCGCGTTCGAAATAGGGCGCCGCCAGCGTGTAGAACGTCGCCAGCACTGCGATGACCACGAACACCGGCAGAAGGATGTCGGGATTGGTGAGGGTCGAAGCCAGTTCCTTCATCGCGCCAAGTCCTTCCTCAGATGTCGAAGTTGATCATCTTGCGCATCATCAGGATGCCGATCGTCATCCAGACGGCGGAAGCGCCGAGGATGAGATGGCCGCGCGGATCGATGAAGATGACCTTGATGTAGTCGGGTGTCGTCAGGTAGACGAGCAGCATCACGATCAGCGGCAGGGCGCCGATGATGACCGCGGATGCCTTGGCTTCCATCGACAGCGCGTCGACCTTCGCCCGCATCTTGCGGCGCTCGCGCAGCACGCGCGAGAGGTTGCCGAGCGCTTCGGACAGGTTGCCGCCGGCCTGGCTCTGGATGGCGATCACGATCGAGAAGAAGTTCACCTCCTGCAGGGGAATGTAGGTGAACATGCGCGCGCAGGCATCCGGAACGCTGAGCCCCATCTGCTGGGATTCGACGACGCGGCGAAACTCCGACCGAACCGGTTCCTGGCCCTCGGCTGCGATCAGCCGCAGCGCGTCCGTCAGCGGCAGGCCGGACTTGATCGAGCGCACCATCACGTCGAGCGAGTTCGGAAATTCTTCCAGAAACTTGTTCATGCGCCGTTTGACCATGAAGTTCAGCACCCAGCGGGGCACGCCTATGCCGGCGATGAACAGAAGGCCGCCGGCAACGACCGCCGGTGCACCGAAGACAAAGGCGGCCGCTGCCATGAACAGGCCGAACCCGATGCCGATCAGCGTGAACTGCGTCGGGCTCAGCGTCAGGCCGGCCTGGGAAAGCTTCGACTTCAGGGTCGGTGCGGCCCGCTTGCTGCGCTCCTGCTGCTTCTTTTCGAGGTCCTTCAGCGAATCCTGGACCGACTTGCGCCGTTTCGACATCTCCTGCATGCGCTCGCGCGCCGCCTTGACCTTGTTCTGGTCGGTCTCGGCGGACTTCACACGGTTGACGCGGCTCTCGGCCTTTTTCTCGGTCTCGATGCGGGAGAACAGCAGGCCGTAGCCGAGCGCGCCGACGGCCACGGCCGCAAGCGCGACGATCGCGACGATGGTGAGATCAAGTCCGAACATCGGTCCCCCGCGGCTAGGCCACTTTTTCCATCATGTCGAGCGTCGAGGCGAGGCGTCGCTCCTCGTTGAAGTAGCGGGCCCGGTCCCAGAAGTGAGGCTTGCCGATGCCGGTGCCGACATGGCGACCGATGATGCGGCCGTTGGCGTCCTCGCCGTCCATCTCGAAGCGCATCAGGTCCTGGGTGACGATGACGTCGCCTTCCATGCCGACCACCTCGGTGACGTGGGTGATGCGGCGCGAGCCATCGCGCAGCCGCGAGGCCTGCACGATCACGTCGACCGAGCCGGCAATGATCTCGCGCACCGTCTTGGCCGGCAGCGTGTAGCCGCCCATGGCGATCATCGATTCCATGCGGCTCAGGCATTCGCGCGGCGAGTTGGCGTGGATCGTGCCCATCGATCCGTCGTGGCCGGTGTTCATCGCCTGCAGCAGGTCGAAGACCTCCGGTCCGCGCACTTCGCCGACGATGATCCGCTCTGGGCGCATGCGCAGGCAGTTCTTGATGAGGTCGCGCATGGTGATCTCGCCCTCGCCCTCGATGTTCGGCGGGCGGGTCTCGAGGCGCACCACATGCGGTTGCTGCAGCTGGAGTTCGGCCGAGTCCTCGCAGGTGATCACGCGCTCGTCGGTATCGATATAGCGCGTCATGCAGTTCAGGAGCGTCGTCTTGCCCGAGCCGGTACCGCCGGAGATGACGATGTTGCAGCGCACGCGCCCGATGATCTGCAGGAGCGTCGAACCCTCCGGCGTGATCGAGCCGAACTTCACGAGCTGGTCGAGCGTCAGCTTGTCCTTCTTGAACTTGCGGATGGTGAGCGCAGTTCCGTCGATCGCGAGCGGCGGCGCGATGACGTTGACGCGCGAGCCGTCGGGAAGGCGCGCGTCGCAGATGGGGCTCGATTCGTCGACGCGGCGGCCGACCTGGCTGACGATACGTTGGCAGATCGACAGAAGCTGCCCGTTGTCGCGGAAGCGGATCTCCGATTCCTGCACCTTGCCGGCCACTTCGATGTAGGTCCGGCCGGCGCCGTTCACCATGATGTCGGCGATGTCGTCGCGCGCCAGCAGCGGCTCCAGCGGGCCGTAGCCGAGCACGTCGTTGCAGATGTCGTCGAGCAGTTCCTCCTGCTCGGAGATCGACATCGCGAAATTCTTGATGGTGATGATGTCGTTGACGATGTCGCGGATTTCCTCGCGCGCGCTCTCCGTATCGAGCTTTGCGAGCTGCGACAGATCGATCGTGTCGATCAGCGCCGAGAACACCTGCGACTTGGTGTCGTAGTAGTCCTCCGTGCGCGGCATCTTCTTGCGCGCGATCGGCGAGGGCTGGTGGGTAGGAGGCGCGACCGCAACGGCCGTCTCCCGCACCGGTTCGGCCATGGCGGGCGCGGCCGCGCGCTCGACGGGAGCCGCCTGCGGCGGGTGGCCGGCGGGGCCGCCACTCTTTCCAAAGCCTTCGTTTCCGCGTCTACCGAACATGCCGTTTCATCCAGTCCTGTGCCGGCCCTTGCCGGGCGTCATTTGCGGCCGAGCATTCCCAGCATCTTGCCGAGTCCGCCCTTCTTGGGTTTCTTCATCGTGGCGCGCCCGGTGACCACGTGCGCGATCTGGGAGAACGTCTCCGCAGCCGGCGATTTCCTGTCCATCTCGGCGATCATCCGCCCGCTGTTGGCAGCCGCGCCGAACAGCTGGGCATCGAACGGAATGATCGCGATCGGCTGCGTCTCCAGCGGATCGCAGAAGTCGTTCGGGGCGATCTCCGGCCGCTTGGGCATGCCGACCTGGTTGAGGATCAGGTGCGGCGTGCGGTCGTTCGGCCTGAGCTTCTTCAGCGCGTCGAAGATGTTCTTGGCGTTGCGCAGGTTTGCAAGATCCGGAACCGCGGTGACGACAACCTCGTCGACCTCGGCGAGCAGGTTTCGAGTCCATTCCGACCAGGCGTGCGGAACGTCGAGCACGTTCACCGGCGCGCTTCGCTGCAGGACCTCCACCATCGGCTGGAACGAGCCGCGTTCCAGGTCGTAGGCGCGGTCGAGCGTGGACGGCGCGGCCAGCAGCGACAGGTGGTCGGAGCATTTCGCGAGCAGGCGGTCGAGGAAGACCTCGTCCAGCCGTTCGGGCGTGTAGACCGCTTCGGCCATGCCCTGGGCGGGGTCCTGGTCGAAGTTGATGTTGGCGGTGCCGAAGGGCAGGTCGAGGTCGGCCAGCACCACTTCCGTCGAAAACAGGTTGGAGATATCCCAGGCGCAGTTATGGGCGATGGTGGACGAGCCCACCCCGCCCTTGGCACCGACGAAGGCGATGGTGCGTCCCAGCGGTTCGGCCTCGGGATCGACGAAGATCGCCGAGACCGCGTTCAGCACCTCCCCCATGGCCACCGGCGCGACCAGATACTCGGAAATCCCGTTGCGGATCAGGTCGCGATAGAGCGAGATGTCGTTGTGATGGCCGACGAGGACGACCTTGGTACTCGGGTCGCAGACCTCGGCGAGAGGGGCGAGCTCCTGCAGGATCGCAGAAGGTTCGGTCGAGCTTTCGAGGATGATCAGGTTCGGCGTCGGCGCCGTGGTGAACATGTTCACCGCCGTCTGGATGTTGCCGCTGTTGATGCGCAGGCTGACCTTCGACATGCGGCGGTCGTTCGCGCATCGCTCCATCGTCTGCAGCATGCCGTCGCTTTCGCAGAAGGCGTGGATGGAGATGCGCGGAAGCGGGCGCACATGGTCGAGCTCGCCGGTGGCCGTACCTTCGTCGAGGGTGGCGTCGGAGGGTTGTCTCGCCTCAATACCGTACTGGATGCTCGTCATCGTTGATGCCCCGTTACTGTCTGGTCGGCCGTGCGCCGCTCCGTCAGTCGTCCGTTCCGTTTTCGCGATAGTCCTGGATTGCCGTCGCGCGGCGCTCGGCGTCGATCGGCGTCATGCCGCGCGGCCCGACCAGATCCATCGGATTGGCGATCTGCGCCGCCAGGTTGGCCTGCGTGGAGCAGCCGAAATTGTAGTACTGCTTGTTTTCCATCGTGTTCAGCGTCAGGTCTTCCGGCCACTGGCCGCAGGTGTTGGTCTTCGCCGTGGTCGCGATGAAGGCGAGCCTGATCGGGGCGGCGTCGCCCTGGCCGGCCGCGCCGTAGGCGGTCTCGATGATGAGCTTGTTCGGCACGCCCTCGCTCACCAGCGTCGTGCGGACCTGCTTGCGCAGTGCTGCGGCCGCGCCGGCATTGGCCGAGCCTTGCGGCAGCATGATCTGCACCGTGCCCTTGGACTTCGATTCGTAGTCCTGCGCGAAGCCGCGGATGTTGTCGCGCATCGCAAGGGTGAGCGAACGATCGCCCGAGGCGACGGGAACGTCCAGCGTATGCTCGGCCTCCGTCAGCACGATCGGATGCCGCGTGCGATAGTCGTCCGGGACCGACGATGTCGTCACCGCATCCTTCGAGGCGCAGCCGGCGAGCACTGCTGCGGCGAGGACGAACGTCAGCGGAAGAAGGCGATGGGAGACCATCGGGGCAAGCCTTTCGGAGGGGGGCTGGAAGCGTGTGCGTGCGGTCATGTCCGTTCCCCGATCACTTGTAGATGAAGCCGACGGCGCCGTTGTAGGTCCCGGCGGGCACGCCGGCCTCCTTGCGGCCGTAGATCTGGTTGACCCGGCCGAGGAAGAAGCTTGCCGCATCGTTCGTCGGGTTGAAGTTGTCGTCCGGCCGGTTCAGCGCGCTGCGGGCCACCGGGCGAACCAGGTAGGGCGTTGCGATGATGACCATTTCCGTCTCGTTGCGCAGGAAGTCCTTGGAGCGGAACAGCGTGCCGAGCACGGGGATCTTCGACAGTCCCGGAAAACCGGTCATGGCCTGGCGGATCTCTTCCTTGACGAGGCCGGCGATCACGATCGAGCCGCCGGAAGGCAGTTCCACGCTCGTCGATGCCTCGCGCCGCCGGATCGACATCGCGGTGACGGCGGGAATGTTGACGTTGCTGCCGGTATTGACGGCGCCTTCGAACGTCGGCTCGGACACCTCGGTTTCGACGCGCAGGCTGATGCGGCCGGCGGACAGCACCACGGGCTTGAAGTTCAGCCGGATCCCGTATTCGACCTCTTCGTTCGTGCGCGAGATCTTGCCGTCTTCGTCGACTTCCTGCTCCACGGGGCGCCAGAATTCGCCGCCGACATAGAAGCTGGCGTTTTCGCCGGAGATGGCCGTCAGGCTCGGCTCGGCGAGCGTCCGCATCACGCCGGCCTGTTCCATGGCGTTGACGTAGGCTGCGATATTGGTGCCGCCGACGGTGCCGGACAGGGCGGCATTGGCCGTCCAGTCGAGGGCGCCGCCGAGGTTGGAGGGGTTGCGGAAGGCGATGCCGCCGTCGCTTCCACTTACAGAACCGTTGAAGCCCAGCTGCTTCAGCACCTGGCGACTGACTTCGGCGACGGTGATCTTCAGTGTCACCTGGTCCTCGCCGTCGATCTTCAGCATGTTGACGACCTGCGAACGCTGGCGTTCTTCCCCGAAGATCGCGGCGTCGCCGTTGTTGCCCTGCGCCGTCACGGTGCGGGTGGTCGCCTCACCGCCGGTCAGGAAGATGTCGGCGAGACGGGCGGCCTGCAGCGCGTCCTGCGGCGTGCGCACGGTGCCGGTCAGCACGATGTTGTCGGAGATGATCTCCACCGAGATGGCGGAATCGGGGATGAACCGGCGAAGGTGATCCTCCAGCCCGGCGATGTCGCGTTCGACGGCGAGGTCGAGGCTGACGATCTCCTCGCCGTTCGGTCCGAAGATGAAGACGTTGGTCTGGCCGATTTCCTTGCCGAAGATGTAGATGCGCCGCGAGGTGCGGGTGACCGCATCCGCCTTCATCGGGTCTGCGACCAGGATGTCGTGCGCGTCGGTCGGCAGGTCGACGACGATCGCCTTGTTGAGACCGAGCTTCAGCGCCTTGCGCGCGCCCGGGCCTGTCTGGGTGATCCGGACGAGGCCGGTGGACGCGGCCTGCGCCATGTCGATCGCGGTGCCGCCGTTCACCAACGCGGCCGGCATGCCCGAGAAGGCAAGGCAGAAGGTCATCCCGCCGGCGACCGAAGCCCGAAATTTCTTTCCGATTCCTCGCACTGTGCGCTCCTGCTTCACTTGTTGACCGCGGGCGTGCCCGCCCGGACGATCTCGCCGGACTTGATGACCTGGATGATGGGCGAGCCTTCGCCTCCGCTGAGCAGGTAGTCGGCAGCCCGGGTGTCTTCTTCCTGTGCGTCGGCGACGCTGCGCAAGGCCAGCTGCAGCCGTTCGGCCATCTGCTGCGCAACCGTCATCACCTTGGACTGATCGGGCGTGAGCTCGAGCGTCGCCGTCGTTCCGACGACTGTCTTCTTGCCGTCTTCGCTTTCCTGGATCTGCTGGTCGATCGCCAGCACCCGCACGTTGCTGAGGATGGTCTCGGTGATCTTGGTGTCGTCGTCGCCCTCGCGCACCATGATCACGTCGACGCGATCGTTCGGCAGGATGAAGCCGCCTGCGCCGGTCGCAACGGAGATCTCCGTCGAGACAGCGCGCTTTCCGGCCGGCAGCAGCGACGACATGATCTTGCTGTTGGAATCGGCGATCTTCTCCTGGCGGATCGGCTCGCCGTTGAAGATCGGCATGCGCACGACCGCGCCGGCAAGCTTCTCCAGCGCGTCCGGGCGATTCTGTTCGGTGATGAAGCCTTCGACGACGTTGTTCTCCGGCCAGGCGCTCCAGCCGATCGCCTCACCGCTGAGGCGCGCGCCGATCGGAAGGCTCTGCGTCGCCACGAGCACGTTGATGGTCGGCTCCCGTTCGACGACGGGCTCACTTGCGACCGAGATCTTGTTGCCGCGGGCGAGTTGCAGGGCGAGATAGCCTGCAACGCCCGCCGACAGGACGGCGACTGCCAGAATGATGATTCGCGCCGGTTTCATGGTTGGCCCCTGGACGTGCGAGATTGCATCGTCACATTGCGCACCAATTGGTATAATTATGGTTAATGACTTGCTTATGAGCTTGGTTAACAGGCGCTTAAATGGCGGTGACTGTTGAGAGATGCCGTTCTGCTAATGCAATCGAAAGGCGAAGTACGGATTTTCTGTGGCAGCAGCAGCCGTGCATCCCGGACGGGCATGCGTCCTGCACTGACAGCGATCTTGGGGCGTGGCCAGTGCCTCCTAGTGGAGGCGGGCGAGGGCCGCCTTCATCAGCGGCGAGGCAGGGTAGGTGACGAAGGCGGCAATGCCGATCGCGATCCCGTAGGGCACCTTCTTGGCGGTCAGCAGGTGGTTCGGGACCGGCAGGCCGGTCGCCAGGATCGCCGGGGCGCGGGCGCGCATGAAGAGCAGCGCGAGCGTCAGGATCCCGCCGAAGATGGAAACCTGCATGAGGAAGGAAACGAGGGAGGGAGTCATGCCGAACCAGACGGCGCTCGCTGTCAGGAGCTTGGCGTCGCCCCCGCCCATGACGTTGAAGGCGAACAGCCCGAAGCAGACGCCGAAGACGGCGAGGCCGGCGAGAAGATGAAAGCCGATCTGGACCAGACCCAGCCCGGCGAGCGGCGCCACGACGATGAAAGTGGCCAGAAGGATCGCCGAGACGCGATTCGGGATGGTCATCGTGAAGAAATCGGAGAAGGCCGCAATCGCAAGGCAAAGCGGAAAGACGACAAAGATTGCTGCTTCCGTCATGGGGTTCTCCGGTGAAGCCAGGTGCGGCCGCTTGCGAGTGTGAAGCAGGTTTATGAACGGTCTCTAAACTAGAATGGCCGCCTTCCCGCGTAGGAAGACGGCCATTGCTGAGCCACGGGCCTCCGTGGACCTAGATCACGGCGTGCCGGCGGCTTCCGTGTTTGCGTCGTCCACTCGACCGGCGATGGTGTCAAAGGTCGTCGCCAGGTTGTCGCCGAGCGTGGTTGCAGCGGTGATGATGGCGACGGAGATGAGGGCGGCGATCAGGCCGTATTCGATGGCGGTCGCGCCGGATTCGTCTTTCAGGAAGCGAGCGAAGATCTTGGTCATGGGGTTTCTCCTATCCACGATTGTTGGTTCAGCACGTCCGACAACTGTTTTCCGTTGTTCGGATGACTGCAACCTACACGCGCCGCATTTCCGCCTGCTTAAGGAAGGCGGTTACCTTTCCGTTAACGCGGGCTGCCCGGTATTGTGGTAAACGAATGGGCAACGGCAGATTGTCGGATCGGGGTATGCGCGCGAATGCTGGAGAACGGTCGAATCCACGCGCATAGGCGTGCCCGGACCGGCGCAACCCGGATGTGTCGGCTCCGGCTATTCCTGGCGGCGTTCAGGAAAAGCTGCGCAACTTAAGGGTTCATTCACCATTCACGGCCATTCTGGGCCAATGCCGCAGCTTCAGGATATCGCCAGATGAGAACCGTCGGGACGTTCGCCACCTCCAAGGCCATGCGACTGGCCGTCGGACTTCTGCTTGCGCAGTTCTGCGTGGCGGTAGCCGACGCCCGCGCGGAAGACGGCGAAATGATGCGCGTCTACATGGATCACGCGCGCGTGCTGAAGCTCGACCGTCCCGTCAGCAAGGTCATCGTCGGCAATGCGGAAGTGGCCGACGCCACCGTTGCCGATGCCACGACGATCGTGCTCACCGGCCGGAACTTCGGCACCACCAATCTCGTCCTCTTGGACGCCGACGGCAACGCCATCGTCGACGAGCGCATCCTCGTCTCCATCGACGAGGGCAATACGGTCCGCGTATTCCGCCAGACCGAACGCTCGGTCCTCTCCTGCACGCCGATCTGCGAGCAGCACGCCAAGCGCGCCACCGGCACGGCCCCCTGACGCCTGGCCCCTGACGCCTGCCGCGTCCGAAATCGGGAAGCCGGTCGAATGCCAGCCTTCCCGCAAACGGAAAATAAACGGTCGATCGCATAATCTCGCGACTATGCGCCGTCGAACGGTCGATGCAGGACCGTCCGGACCGACGCTGGGGGAATGTTCCCTGCGCCCCGGAGGGCCGGGGTGAGGGCGGAAGGCGAATCGGATCCATGATGGGAACGAACAGGCGACATGGCGAGCCGACCGGCCGGTTGAGACGCTTCTTTGCGGCTCGCGAAGGCGCCTCCGCCCTGGAGTTCGCCATGCTCGCGCCCGTGTTCTTCGGCATCGTGTTTGCGATCATCGAGACCTTCGTCGCCTATGCCGCGGAGCAGGTTCTGCTCAACGCCAACGATTCGATGGCGCGCATGGTCCGCATGGGCGAGATCACCTTCGACATGGGCCGCCCGACGGACGTGGACGAAATAGAGTTTCGCGCCCTCTTCTGCGCGGAGTTGGTCGCCCTGCTGAGTTGCTCCGACGAGGATTCCGAGGTGGCTCCGCGTCTCTACATCGACGTGCGCCAACTGGCGAATTTCGGAGAAACCGCCGATGTCCTGGCATGCCCGGACGATGACAACTTCACGCCCGGCGGCAAGCAGACGACCAACATCGTGCGGTCCTGCTACCGTTGGCCGATCATCGTCGACTACCTGCGGCTGGTTTCGATGCTGCATGGTTCGTCGAGCAACACCATAGACGGGCAGAACCTGGTCGCCACGGCCGTTTTCCGCAACGAGGATTATCCATGAGGGCGCAGGATGCAGGACGCGTCGTCAGGGCCCTGGCCCCCTTTGTGCCGGCACCGCTGCGCCGGCTGGCGCGCGGGCGCGAGGGCGCCGGAGCGGTGGAGTTCGCAATTCTCGTGCCGTTGCTGCTGGTCGGATATATCGGCGCCTACGAACTTTCGGTGGCCATGTCGGTCTACAACAAGGTCGGCCGCACCGCTTCGACGATCTCCGACCTGCTGACGCAGAACATTTCCGTTGGAACCACCGAATTCGAAGATGCCCGGTTGGCTGCCAACACTATTCTTGCACCTTACCAGACCAGCGCCGAGCACCTCGGCTACGAGATCATCGGCATTCAGATCGACGATGCCAGCAATGCCACGGTCGCCTGGTCCCGCGATGAGAACGGCAACAAGGTGACCGACAAGCCAAAGGGAACACCGGTGGCACTGGCGGACGACATGAAGAAGACGAAGAGCTTCATCGTCATGACCACGGTGACGATGAAATACAAGATCGAGCTCGTCGAAAGGCTCCTGCCGTTGCGTGGATCTTCAAGGACAGAAATCCTGGATCCCACGCTCAGACGCACCAGCTACAGCCGCCTTCGCAAGGGTAGCGAGCTTTCCTGCAGCGCCTGCACCTGATGCTTGCATTTAGCGTCACCCCCGCCGTCCAGCCGGCGCCAGCCGGCGATTTTTCTTGAGCCTTCCTCCTTTTCCATGTCATTCCGGCAACGGGAGGATCGCTGTCGGCTTCGGATGACGCCTGAAGCCCGAAGGCCGCATGACGATTGCCTCCCGTTCGGCAGGCCCGCGCCAGGTGCACGGGATCGACAGGTGGTGCATGGCAAGAGCGTTTCTCTTCGTACTTGATTCCTTCGGCATCGGCGGCGGCCCGGATGCGGCAGACTTCGGCGACGACGGGGCCGATACGCTCGGCCACATCGCCGAATTCTGCGCCGCCGGCGCGGGCGATCGCCCGGGCCTGAGGCAGGGCCCGCTGAAGCTTCCCAACATGTCCGCCCTCGGGCTCCTGCACGCAGCCCGTGCCGCGACCGGTCGCTTTCCCGACGGCATGGACATCCCGCCCCGGGTCTTCGGCCAGCATGGTGCTGCAAGCGAGGTCTCCCGCGGCAAGGACACGCCGTCGGGCCACTGGGAGATCGCCGGTACGCCGGTGATGTTCGACTGGGGCTATTTTTCGGCCGACGGCGACGCCTTCCCGCCCGACCTGGTCGCCGCCATCTGCGAGGCCGGAGAGATTCCGGGCATCCTCGGCAACTGTCACGCCTCGGGGACCGACATCATCGCGAAATGCGGCGAAGAGCACATCCGCACCGGCAAGCCGATCTGCTACACCTCGTCCGATTCGGTCTTCCAGGTCGCCGCGCACGAGACGCATTTCGGCCTCGACCGCCTCCTGGCGTTCTGCCAGGCGGTCCGGGCCATTCTCGACGAGCGGCCGGGCGGCAAGATCGGCCGCGTGATCGCGCGGCCCTTCGTCGGCGAGACGCCCGCCGGTTTCGAGCGTACCGGCAATCGGCGCGACTATTCCGTTCTGCCACCCGAGCCCACCTTGCTGGACCGGCTCACCGAAGCCGGGCGCACCGTTCATGCCGTGGGAAAGATCGGCGACATCTTCGCCCACCAGGGGATCGGCCGGCTGACGAAGGCGAACGGCAACATGGCGCTGTTCGACGCGACCCTGCAGGCGATGGACGAGGCAAAGGACGGCGACCTGGTGTTCACCAACTTCGTCGATTTCGACATGCTCTACGGCCATCGGCGCGATGTGGCCGGCTATGCCGCAGCGCTCGAGGCCTTCGACCGGCGGCTGCCGGAGGTGGACCGCAAGCTGCATGCGGGCGACCTCGTCCTCCTGACGGCCGACCACGGCTGCGACCCGACCTGGCGCGGCACCGACCACACGCGCGAACGCGTGCCGATCATGACCTTCGGACCCGGCATCCGCTCCCGGCTGCTGGATACCCGCACGACCTTTGCCGATATCGGCGAGACCATCGCGAAACATCTCGGCATTCCTCCCGGCCCGCACGGGAGAAGCTTCCTGTGACGCGGCATCTGAAGAAGGCCGAGCTCCACTGCCATCTCGAGGGCGCGGTGCCACCGGCGCTGGCGCTGTCGCAGGCGATAAAGTACCGCGTCGAGACCGATGCCTTCCTGCGCGACGGTGCCTATGTCTGGCGGGACTTCACGACCTTCCTTGCCGCCTACGACGCCGTCGCAGGCCTCTTCCGTACCGAAAGCGACTATGCGCTCCTGACCGAGACCTATCTCGACGGGCTTGCGACCTCGGGTGCCGTCTACAGCGAGATCTTCGTCTCGCCCGACCACGCCGAGACCGTCGGCCTCGGCGCCGACGCCTATGTCGCCGGCATAAGCCGCGGCATCGAGGCGGCGCGGGCAAGGACGGGCATCGAATGTCGGGTGGTCGTCGTCGGCCTGCGCCACCGTGGACCGGAGCGGGTCGAATGGGCGGCCCGTTATGCCGCGGAATGCGGCAACCCGCTGGTAACCGGCTTCAACATGGCGGGCGAGGAGCGCCTGGGCGCCGTTTCCGACTTTGTCCGCGCCTTCGATATGGCCCGGGACGCGGGACTGGGGATCACGGTGCATGCCGGCGAGCTCTGCGGGGCGGCGAGCGTGCGCGATGCGCTCGACCTCATCCGCCCGGCCCGCATCGGCCACGGCGTGCGGGCCATCGAGGACCCCGCTTTGGTCGAGCGGCTGGCAGACGAGGGCGTCGTGCTGGAAGTCTGCCCGGGATCGAACGTGGCGCTCGGGGTGTTTGCGGACTTTGCCGCCCATCCGCTCCGCCGACTTCACGCGGCCGGCGTGAAGGTCACGCTCAACTCCGACGACCCGCCCTTCTTCCACACCTCCCTGCAACGAGAATACGATGTCGCCTGCGAGGCGATGGGATTTACGGACGAGGAATTGAACGGGATGACGAAGACGGCGATCGGGGCCGCCTTTGTCGACGAAGAGACCCGGCGCCGGCTCCTGTCGCGGCTTTGACCGTCGCTGCGGCTTGTCGATCGCCCGGCAACCGGGGATGAACGGCCGGCGCCCGATCCAGTCCCTTGCGGGACGAGGCGCGAATGTGGAAGAAGAGAAGATCAACGAAATCGAGGGAAGGTTTGGCCATGGACGGCGTCACAGTCATCGATCACCCGCTCGTGCAGCACAAGCTGACCATCATGCGCAAGAAGGACACCTCGACGGGCAGCTTCCGGCGGCTCCTGCGCGAAATCTCGACATTGCTCTGCTACGAGGTCACGCGCGACCTGGAACTGACGACCGAGCGGATCGAAACGCCGCTCCAGGTCATCGACGCACCGGTCCTCGAAGGCAAGAAGCTCGTCTTCGCCTCGATCCTGCGCGCCGGAAACGGCCTTCTCGAAGGCATGCTGGAACTGGTCCCGTCCGCCCGCGTCTCGCATATCGGCGTCTACCGCGACCATGAGACGCTGGAAGCCGTCGAATATTTCTTCAAGGCGCCCGATCTCCTGAACGAACGGCTCGTCATCGTCGTCGACCCGATGCTCGCCACGGGCAATTCGGCGATCGCGGCGATCGAGAAGCTGAAGGAGCGCGGCGCCACCAACATCCGCTTCCTCTGCCTGCTGGCGGCCCCCGAGGGCATCCGCAATTTCCGCTCCGCCCATCCCGACGTCAGGGTCTATACGGCTTCGATCGACAGCCACCTGAACGACAAGGGATACATCATGCCCGGCCTCGGCGATGCCGGCGACCGCATGTACGGAACGAAGTAGGGCGCGATCCCCTGTGTTAACCCGGCATTAGCCACCGCACGCTTTCGCTGCGGCAAATCCGGCAACCCGGCGCCATCTTTCCGGTCCGTCAACGTTGGCATGATCCACTGCCGCGCACGTCCACGTTGCCGCGCCATCGGGACGGTGCGCAAGGTTGGGGATGAGCCCGCTGGAGATGCCCATGTTCGCCCGCAGTCTGTTCGTCGTTGCTGCCATCGCCGTCGCGGCCGTCTACGTGCCCGGCATGGCGAGCAGCTATCTCGCGGCCGGCCGCACCGAGGGCAAGGCGAACGATGCAAAAACAGCGACCGTCGAGCCGGTCTCGACCGCCCGTTACACCGGCAACCGTGGCGTCACGCTGGAAGCCGATGCCGCCGGCCATTTCTCCGGCCTGTTCACCATCAACGGCCGCAAGCAGAAGGGCATGATCGATACCGGCGCCAGCATGGTGGCGATCAATGTCTCGATGGCGGAACGGCTGGGGATAGCGCGCAAGGAACTCGAGTTCCGCTATGCCGTCAACACCGCCAACGGCCAGGCACGCGCCGCCTATGTCCGCCTCGACAGCGTTGCGATCGGCACGATCAGCGTCCCGGACGTCGGCGCCATGGTGCTGGAGGACAAGGCGCTTTCCGGTATGTTGGTCGGCATGACCTTCCTCAAGGGGCTCTCGTCCTATCAGGTCGACGGCGAGCGGATGCGCCTCATTCGCTGATCCGGCCGACAATCGGGTAGTCCGGCAGCGGGGCGGTGTCCCCGATCGTGTAGAGCGCGCGCAGCCGCGCGACACCGGCAATCGCCTCGTCCAGGGTCTGCGCGTGGACACGTCCGATCTCGTCGCCCACCTCGATGCGCGTGCCGAGCGGTCTCAGCCGGTCGAAGCCGACGCGATGGTCGATCGCCTGGTCGGGCCTCGTCCGCCCGCCGCCCATTTCGATGACGGCCGTTCCCAGCCCGCGCGTATCGCAGCCGGCGAGGTATCCCGCGACCTCCGAAGTCGCCGGCAGGATGATCGGCGCTTTCGATAGGATCCCGGCCGGATTGTCGAGCAGGTCGCCGGGGCCGCCGAGCGACCGCACCATCCTTGAGAACGCTTCGGCGGCGCGTCCGTCCGACAGCGCCTTGTGCGCTCGCTCGTGGGCGGCCGCCGTATCCGCCTCGATACCCCCGCTGACCAGCATTTCCGCAGCCAGCGACAGCACGATGCGCTCGAGCCGGGTTCCCGCCTTCTCTCCGCTGAGAAAAGCGATGCAGTTCTCGATCTCGACGACGTTTCCGACTGCGTCCGCCAGCGGCTGGTTCATGTCGGTGATGAGCGCGCTCGCCCGCAGCCCGGCGCCGTTCGCGACCTCCACCAGCGCCCTTGCCAGCCGCTCGGCATCCGGCCGGCTCGTCATGAAGGCGCCGTTGCCGAGCTTCACGTCGAGCACGAGCGAATGCAGCCCTGCGGCCAGCTTCTTCGACAGGATGGAGGCGGTGATCAGCGGAACGGAATCGACCGTGGCGGTCACGTCGCGGACGGCGTAGAGCCGCCGGTCTGCGGGCGCCAGGTCGGCCGTCTGGCCGATGATCGCACAACCCGCTTCCTTCACCGTCTTGCGAAACAGCGCCGGCGGCGGCGTGATCGTGTAGCCGGGGATCGACTCCAGCTTGTCGAGCGTGCCGCCCGTGTGCCCGAGGCCGCGGCCGGAGATCATGGGCACGGCCAGCCCGCATGCGGCCGCGATCGGCGCCAGCATCAGCGAGACGTTGTCGCCGACCCCCCCGGTCGAATGCTTGTCCGCCACCGGCCGGTCGAGGTCGCGCCAGTCGAGCACCTCCCCGGAATCGCGCATCGCTTCGGTCAGCGCCACGGTCTCGCGCGCGTCCATGCCGCGAAACCAGACGGCCATGGCAAAGGCAGCGACCTGGCCTTCGCTGGCCCGTCCGTCCGTCAGCGCGGCGATGAACGCGCCGATCTCCTCTGCCGTCAGGGCCTCGCCGTCGCGCTTGCGGCGTATGGTCTCCTGCGGGAGCATCGTCAGTAGGCTGCGCTCGGGCTGCCGGATTCGCGGCCCTCAAGAACGGCGATGATGTCGCCGAGGAGGCCGGAGGCGCCGAAGCGGAAGGTGGAGGGGATCGCCCAGTCGGGCCCATGGATCGTCGCGGCGAGGTTGAGGTAGAGGCTAGCGTCGGCGACGGTGCGCACGCCCCCGGCCGCCTTGAAGCCGACATTGCGGCCGCTCTCGCGGATGGCGTTGAGCATGATGTCGGCAGCCTCCAAGGTCGCGTTCACGGCCACCTTGCCGGTCGAGGTCTTGATGAAGTCCGCCCCGGACGAGATCGCCAGGTGCGATGCGTTACGGATCAGGTCGCGGTCCTTCAGTTCGCCGGTCTCGAGGATCGTCTTCAGCACGACAGGCGGCTTGCAGACCGCCCGCACCGCGCCGATCATCGCCCGCACGGCAGCCTCGTCCCCGGCGACCAGCGCCTTGTAGGGAATGACGAGGTCGATCTCGTCGGCGCCGTCGGCGATTGCCTGTTCGGTCTCCGCGACGACCGTGTCCACCGGCAGGTCACCCGAGGGGAAGTTGACCACGGTGGCAATGCGGATCCGGCTGTCCGGTCCGAGCAGGGCGCGGGCCTGCGAAACGAAGCGCGGCCAGATGCAGATCGCGGCCGTCGGGCCGAACGCCGTGTTCGCCTGCCGGCAGAGCGTCTCGATCGCGGCCGGGTCGCAATTGTCGGAGAGGTCCGTCAGGTCGAGCAGCGACAGCGCCTTGGCGGCGACGAGGCGGGGCGTGGTTTCATTCATCGGAAGTCTCTCCGGCCGCGATCATCTCGGCAAGGACGGCAGCGAGCCGCGCACCGCCGACCGGGGCCATGTCCTTGGTTTCATGGTGGCTGAGTTCGGCTCCGGTCATGCCGGCGCCAAAGTTGGTGATGACGGACGCAGCAGCCACCTTCAGCCCGAGGAAGCGCGCGATCAGCACCTCCGGGACGGTCGACATGCCGACGGCATCGGCGCCGAGAACCCGCGCCATGCGGATTTCCGCAGGCGTCTCGAAGCTCGGGCCGGAGAACCACATGTAGACGCCCTGGTGCAGCGGCGTGCCGGTCTTGCGCGCGGCCGCCTCCATCTGCGCGGCAAGCCCCTCGTCATAGGCGTTGGTCATGCCGACGAAACGGTCATCGCTTTCGATGCCGATCAGCGGATTGGCGCCGGAGAAGTTGATGTGGTCGGAAATGCGCATCACCGAGCCTGGCGGCATATCCTCGCGCAGCGAGCCCGCGGAATTGGTCAGGATCAGCGAAGTGACGCCGAGGCCCTTCAGGACCTCGATCGGCCCGCGCATCGCATCGGCGTCGCCCTTCTCGTAGTAGTGCGCCCGGCCCGACAGCATGATCACCGGAACGCCCCTCACGAGCCCGATGACCATCTCGCCGGCATGCCCGGAGACGGAGCTGGAAGGAAAGCTCGGGAGCTCCGAATAGGGGATGCGCACGCCGCCCTCGACGGTGTCGACGAGCGATCCCAGCCCGGAGCCGAGGATGATGCCGTAGCGCGGCACCAGCCCGCCGAGATGGGGAAAGAGATGGTCGACCGCGTCCTTCATCCGATCACCTCCGTTGCGAAGCTGTGCGGCAGGAGCTCGTCCATCGTCATCGTCTTCTTCACGCCCGTTTCGTCGCAAAGGTAGATGCGTGTCGAGGCGGAGGCGAACTCGGCGATCTTCTGCCGGCAGCCGCCGCAGGGCGGGCAGAGCGGCAGCTTCTCGGCGATCACGGCTATTTCGACGATCTTCTTCGCGCCGGCCATGATCATCGCGCTGATCGCCGTCGGCTCCGCGCACCAGCCTTGCGGAAACGAGATGTTCTCGATGTTGGCCCCGGCATAGACCTTGCCGTCCTCGGCGCGGATCGCCGCTCCCACCGGAAACTTCGAGTAGGGCGCATGCGCGAACGCCATGGCGTCGCGCGCCGCTTCGAACAGGTCTTGGGACATTCTCACCGCTCCTTCACATACGGGACGCCGCCGGCCCTCGGCGGAATGGCCTTGCCGATGAAGCCTGCCAGCAGGACGACGGTGAGGATATAGGGCAGGGCCTGCATCAATTGTACCGGCACCTTGCCGATCAGGGGCAGGGGCGTGCTCTGGTAGCGGATCGCGAACGCGTCGAGGAAGCCGAACAGGAGGCAGGCGAACATCACGGGGACGGGCCGCCACTTGGCGAAGATCAGGGCGGCGAGCGCGATGTAGCCCTTGCCCGCCGTCATCCCTTTGGTCCAGCCGGCATTGGCCGCCAGCGACAGGTAGGCGCCGGCAATGCCGCACAGGATGCCGCAGCAGATCACCCCGCGGTAGCGCATCCAGATCACCGAAATGCCGGCCGTATCGACCGCGCCCGGGTTTTCGCCGACCGCCCGCAGCCGCAGGCCGAACCGCGTGCGATAGAGGATCCACCAGCTGGCCGGCACCATCAGGAAAGCGAGATAGGTCAGAGCCTGGTGGCCGGAGATCAGGTCGGCGTAGATCGGTCCGAGCAGCGGAACACCGCGCAGGGCCTCGGTGAAGGGAAGCTCGATCGCCTGGAAGCGGGCGCCTTCGGCGAGCGCCGGCGTGCGGCCGCCCTGGTGGAACCAGGCCTCTCCGAGAATGACCGTGGAGCCGGCGACGATGAAGTTGATGGCGACGCCCGAGACGATCTGGTTGCCGCGCTGGGTGATCGAGGCATAGCCGTGCACCAGCGACAGAAGGACGGAGACGACGATGGCGGCGAGCAGCCCGGCCATCGCCGATTGCGCGACGAAGGCGACGCAGCCGGCGGCAAAGGCGCCCCCCAGCATCTTGCCTTCCAGGCCGATGTCGAACACGCCGGCGCGCTCGGTGAAGAGGCCGGCAAGTGCGGCTAGGATCAAGGGCGTCGAAAGCCGGACGGTCGACTGCGCGAGCTCGAGGAAGAGCTGAAGGAAATCCATGGACTCAGGCTCCCTTGACGGCCGCGTCCGTGCGTCCGCGCCCGGAGAAGGCTAGGACGGCGCGGGTGATGGCGGGGCGGAACATGTGCTCCAGCGCGCCGGCGAAGAGGATCACGAGACCCTGGATGATGACGATCATGTCGCGCGAGATCGACGGCATCTCGAAGGCGATCTCGGCGCCGCCCTGGTAGAGCACGCCGAACAGGATCGCCGCCGGAATGATCCCGGCCGGATGCGAACGTCCCATCAGCGCCACGGCGATGCCGACGAAACCGGCGCCCTGCACGAAGTCGAGCTGCATGCGGTAGGTCTCGCCCATGATCGGGTTCAGCGCCATCATGCCGGCGAGCGCGCCGGAGATCATCATGGTGATGACGATGATACGGGCCTCCTTGATGCCGGCGTAGCGGGCAGCCTGCGGGCTATGGCCCATGGTGCGCATCTCGTAGCCGAGCTTCGTGCGCCAGATCAGCACCCAGACGCCGAAGGCGGCTGCGAGCGCCAGCAGGAAGGTGACGTTGAAGGGAGAGGTGCCGACGCTGAGCCCGAACATCGCCATCAGCCAGTCGAGCTTCGGCAGCTGCCCGCCGGCGTCGAAAGTGCGCGTCTCCAGCGACATGGAGCCGAGCGGCTTCATCACCCGGTTGAGCATGTAGTTCATCAGGCTCGCGGCGATGAAGTTGAACATGATCGTAGTGATGACGATATGGCTGCCGCGCTTGGCCTGCAGCCAGCCGGGCAGGAACGCCCAGGCGGCGCCGAAGAGCGCTGCCCCGAGGATCGCGATCGGAAACACGACATACCAGGGCATCAGGCGGTCGAGCCAGAGGCAGGCAAGCGCCACGCCGATGCCGGCGACATAGGCCTGCCCCTCGCCGCCGATGTTGAACAGCCCGGCATGGAAGGCGACGGCGACCGCGAGCCCGGTGAAGATGAAGGTGGTGGCGTAGTAGAGCGTGAAGCCGATGTACTCGCCGCGCCCGAAGGCGCCGTTGATCATGTGGTAGGCCGCCTCCAGCGGGCTCTCGCCGACGAGCAGCACGACGAGGCCGGCGACCGCAAAGGCGACGAGGAGATTGACGAGCGGGATGAGGCCATACTCGACCCAGCCCGGCAGCTTCGCATAGGGGGTGCTCATTGCGCGGCCTCCTTCGGGCCTTCGACGCCGGCCATCAGCAGGCCGAGCTCGCCTTCGGAGGCATCGGGCGCGCGTTCGCCGACGACGCGGCCGGCAAACATCACGAGGATCCGGTCGGACAGCGCCCGGATCTCGTCGAGCTCGACCGAGACGAGCAGCACCGCCTTGCCCTGGTCGCGCATCTCGATGATGCGCTTGTGGATGAATTCGATCGCGCCGACGTCGACGCCGCGCGTCGGTTGGCCGATGATCAGCACATCCGGCCCGCGCTCCATCTCGCGGGCCAGCACGATCTTCTGCTGGTTGCCGCCGGAGAAATTGGCCGTCTTCAGCCGCGCGTTCGGTGGGCGGATGTCGTATTTCTGGATCTTCTCCTCTGCGTCGGCGCGGATCGCGTCGACGTCGAGGATAAAGCCTTTGCGGTATTTCGGATCGTCGTGATAGCCGAGGATGGCGTTCTCGCTCTCCTCGAATTTCAGCACCAGGCCGACATGGTGGCGGTCTTCCGGCACATGCGCCAGCCCGCGCTGGCGCAACTCGGCCGGATCGGCATGGCCGGTGACGTCGATCGCCCGGCCGTTCAGCTCGACGCGGCCGGAGACGGCGCGACGGATACCGGCGATCGCCTCCAGAAGCTCCGACTGGCCGTTGCCGGCGACGCCCGCGATACCGACGATCTCGCCGGCGCGCAGGTCGAGAGAGACGTCGTCGACCATCGTCACGCCGCGGCCGTCGCGCACGGTCAGGTTCTTCACCGAGAGCTTGACGTCGCCCGGATGTGCCGCGCCCTTCTCCACGCGCAGCAGCACGCGGCGGCCGACCATCAGCTCGGCCAGTTCCTCCACTGACGTCTTGTCCGTCTCGCGCGTCGCCACCATCTCGCCGCGGCGCATGACGGAGACCTCGTCGGTGATCGCCATGATCTCGCGCAGCTTGTGGGTGATCAGGATGACCGTCTTGCCCTGTGCCTTCAGTTGTTCGAGAATCCGGAACAGGTGGTCTGCCTCTGCCGGCGTGAGCACGCCCGTCGGCTCGTCCAGGATCAGGATGTCGGCCTTGCGGTAGAGCGCCTTCAGGATCTCGACGCGCTGCTGCAGCCCGACCGGCAGTTCCTCGATCACCGCGTCGGGATCGACCTCCAGTGCATACTCCTTTTCCAGCCGCTTCAGCTCGGCCCGCGCCTTGGTAATGCCGGCGTTCAGGATCCAGCTGTCCTCGGCGCCCAGCATGACGTTTTCCAGGACCGTGAAGTTCTCCACCAGCATGAAGTGCTGGTGGACCATGCCGATGCCGGCTGCGATCGCCGCGTTCGGATCGCGTATGCTGATGGCG
The DNA here is from genome assembly GCF_014196765.1 of Mycoplana azooxidifex. GTDB lineage: Bacteria > Pseudomonadota > Alphaproteobacteria > Rhizobiales > Rhizobiaceae > Mycoplana > Mycoplana azooxidifex. The sequence goes on along the minus strand of NZ_JACIEE010000003.1, from coordinate 389,879 downwards.
CGTCCGTCGACCAGGATCTCGCCGCGATCGGCCTGGTAGAAGCCGTAGAGGATGGACATCAGCGTCGACTTGCCCGCCCCGTTCTCGCCGATGATGCCGTGAATGGTCCCTTTTCGGACCTTCAGGTTGATGTCCTTGTTGGCATGGACGAGGCCGAAGCTCTTGTCGATGCCTTTCAGTTCGATTGCCAGTTCACCCATGACGATCCGTTGTTCTCGCATGTGGAAGCCGTCCGTCCGTCTGACGCGGACTTGCGGCCCCACCTCCGGCCAGTCTTCTGTTCAGTCTTGTTGCTTCCGTTCCGCTTGTCCAGCATCATTGCGGGCGGCTGCGTCATTCGATAGATCCACCGCAACGAAGCGGAAGGCCGACGAACCATGACCAATCCCGTGAACCCCGCCGACGACCATGCCGGTCGCATTGCCGCCCTGGAGGAGCATCTGGCCCACCAGAACCGCACCATCGAGGAGCTTTCCGACCAGTTGACGCAGCAGTGGAAGGTGGTCGAGCAGATGCGCGCAAAGCTGGACCGGCTGACCGATCGCTTCCTCGCCCTGGAGGAGAGCGCGCTCGAGGCGCCAGCGATCACCCGTCCGCCGCACTACTGATACTCCGGCAGAAACGGAAAGCCCGCCGGCTCGTTGCGAGACCGGCGGGCTTCCTGTGGCAATGACGATCAATACGGGCAGGTTTCGTCCGACATGTAGTCGTGGACGGTGACCGTGCCGGCGATGATGTCGGCCTTGGCCTTGTCGACGGCAGCCTTCATTTCCGGCGTGATCAGCGGTGCGTTGTTGTCGTCCATGGCGACGCCGACACCGTCCTCCTTGAGGCCGAGAACGTTGATGCCGGGGGTGAACTTGTCCTCGTTCGCCGACTTGAAGGCGTCGTAGACGGCGACGTCGACGCGCTTGAGCATCGAGGTCAGGACCTTGCCGGGGTGCAGCATGTTCTGGTTGGAATCGACGCCGATGCCGAGCTTGCCGGCATCGGCCGCCGCCTGCAGGACGCCCACGCCGGTACCGCCGGCTGCGTGATAGACGACGTCCGACCCCTGGTCGAACTGCGACTTGGCGATTTCGCCGCCCTTGACGGGGTCGTTCCAGGCGTCGGGCGTGGTGCCGGTGTAGGCTTCCAGCACGTTCACGTCGGAGCCGGTCGACTTCGCGCCGCCGATATAGCCGCAGGCGAACTTGTGGATCAGCGGGATGTCCATGCCGCCGACAAAGGAGACGGTCTTGGACTTGGACGCCATGGCCGCCAGGATGCCGGCGAGCCAGGAGCCTTCTTCTTCCTTGAAGACGACGGAGCGGACGTTCGGCTTGTCGACCACCATGTCGATGATGGCGAACTTGGTGTCCGGATACTCGGCTGCGACCTTCTCCAGCGTGGCGGCCCAGGAGAAGCCGGCCATCACGATCGGGTTGTTGCCGTCGCCGGCGAAGCGGCGGAGCGCCTGTTCGCGCTGCGCGTCGTTGGCGATCTCGAAGTCGCGATATTCGATGCCGGTCTCGGCCTTGAACTTTTCGGCGCCGTTGAAGGCTGCTTCGTTGAAGGATTTGTCGAACTTGCCGCCGAGGTCGTAGATGATCGCCGGCTTGATGTCGGCCGCAAGCGCGGTTGCCGACATGGCCGCAGTGGCGAGGAAAGTAAGCAAGGTTTTTTTCATCGTGCAGCCCTGTTGCTATTGATTTTTTTGGGTCCTCCCGCACGTCCGTAAATGACGGTCTGCGGAGCGCCAACCCTGTTCCCGAGGATCAGACCGGGCGATCCTTGCACGCCCACCGCAAAATTTCACGACAATTTTTTCAGTTGGTAAAAAAACGCGCGGGCCCGCCAGGGCCCGCTGTTGAAGGTTTCGTTGCAACCGGGAGAGGCGCCGTCAACCGATGGCGCAGGAGACGCCGGTCCCGCGCAGGCCGCAGTAGCCGCCGGGATTCTTTGCCAGATACTGCTGGTGATAGGGCTCGGCGAAATAGAACGCACCGGCCGGGCCGATTTCCGTCGTGATCCTGCTGCCGTGGCCGGCCGCGTCGAGGGCGGCCTGATACTGATCGCGGACCTTCAGGACCGTCTCCAACTGGTCGTCGCCGGTCGTGTAGATCGCCGAACGGTAGGTCGTGCCGATATCGTTGCCCTGGCGCATGCCCTGGGTCGGGTCGTGCTGCTCGAAGAAGACCTTCAGAAGGTCCTCCAGCGACACGACCTTCGGATCGTAGACGACGCGGACCACCTCGGTATGCCCGGTCAATCCCGTCGTCGTCTCCTGGTAGGTGGGGTTCGGCGTGAACCCGCCGGAATACCCGGCCGCCGTCACATACACCCCCGGGATCTGCCAGTAGAGGCGCTCCGCACCCCAGAAGCAGCCGAGCCCGAGCAGGATGCTGCGGGTATTGTCGGGGTAGGGCCCCTTCAGCGGGCGCCCGTTGACGAAATGCGTCTCCGCCGTCGGGATCGCCTCCGCGCGGCCGGGAAGTGCACCGTCTGGCGCCGGCATCGTCGTCTTCTTGTTGAACATGTCGATCAGGAACACGCGAACTACTCCTTTCAAGCCCGGATGGCCGGGCGTCTTTCATGGTTGTTCAGGACACAGTCCTTCAGGCGGTGAAGCGGCCCGCGAACGGCCGGCGCTTGTAGCCGATCATCCAGAGCAGCAGCGCCAGCACCAGCAGCACGATCGCCGCCGGCTGCGACAGCACCCAGAGCGTCGCCGGGTCCCAGAGGACCGGATGCACGCGGTTCATCAGCGTGTCGGCGACGAACGCGATCGATTCGGGACTGACCGCACTCCAGGCAACCGCCAGCGGCGTCAGCACGGGCGTGGACGCCGCCACGGACTGGATCGCATCCAGCGACGCCGCCATCACGGCGAGCGCCAAGGCCACCAGACTGAGCATCCTGAAAACGAAGCGTATCATCGACGGTATCACTCCGGCAGGACCTTTGGCCCACTCCCTTGCTTCCGCCTATAGATAAGTGGCGTCGCCATCCGTTGCAATCGGCCTTGACGCAACGCGATCGAACACCTTCAAAATTCTGTCAGAAAGCGGTTGATCCCGCGGCCATCATCGGTATATACCGCGCCGTCCCGCCAACTGGAAACAGCAAGGCGGCCAGCACCGGATTGACCACCGGTTGCTGCGGATGGACAGGTGGCCGAGTGGTTGAAGGCGCACGCCTGGAAAGTGTGTATACGTGGAAGCGTATCGCGGGTTCGAATCCCGCTCTGTCCGCCATTTTTCATTGATATAATAGTTCTTTTGGTGGTTTCTTGACCGAGCGCCCTAACGATTGCGCTCGCGTGCGCAAGGTGCTGGGTCAAGGCCAGCGCCGGCCGGCTGGCCTGTTGGCTTAAAGGATGAAATCGCCCCTCTCCAGGTCCAGCGGGTCGTCGAGGCGGATCGCGAAGTCTGCCTTGCCGTCGCCGTTGCGGTCGGCAGACACGATGGTATCGCCGGAGCGTTTTTCATAGCGAAGTTCTCCGGCGCGGCCGTGAAAGTCGGCGTCTCCTATGAACCGGAATTTCTGATTGCCGTCGGACGATATGCCATTTGCGTCGATCGACGAGACGTCGATGCGATCGCCTCCGTTGAGGCTGAAGTCGTAGATCGTGTCGCGACCGTTGGGGCCCACGGTCGACTCGGCGACGCTCTTGAAGATGAACCGGTCGGCGCCGCCTCCCCCGTAGAGATCGTCCTGGCCGAGGTCTCCGCGGAGCTTGTCCGCGCCGGCGCCGCCCTTCAGGAGGTCGCCGCCGTTACCGCCTCTCAGTTCGTCGTCTCCGGCGTCTCCATACAGGAAATCGTCCCCGCGGTTGCCTTCCAGCCGGTCCGCGTTTTTCCCACCGCGGAGAGTGTCGGCCCCACTGCCGCCCTCCAGCCGGTCGTCTCCGTTGCCGCCGGAGAGGGTGTCGTTGCCGCTGTCGCCCTTGAGCCTGTCCTCGCCACCCAGGCCGTAGAGCGCGTCGTTTCCGCCGCGCCCTTCAAGGCGGTCATCGGCGTTTGTGCCCCTGAGCGTGTTGCCGGAAGATGTGCCTGTCTTGCGAACCATGTTGCTGCCCTCCCACGAAAAGATGGAGACAGGTAGGGCGGCTTCATCGTCCCTCAATCGATCCTATGGACTACGTGCCTCTCTCCAAGGGCGGCCTTTCAGTCGGCAATCTTCAGCCGATAGTGGCGGCCTTCCCGACGCCGATACGCTTTTGCGGGCGGCGGCGCGAGCGGTCGCGGGTCAGATCGATCTGGCCGACCAGTCGGCGATATCGTCCCGCGCGCCGATCAGGGCGAGGCCATGGGCGATGGACAGCAGTTCGCCGCCGCTCTCGATGCGGCCGCGGTCGAAGCGTTGCTCGAACAGCCGCCGGACCGCGGGGACGAACGACGTCCCGCCGGTGAGGAACACCTTGTCGATATCGCCGGCCGTCATGCTCGTCTTCGCCAGGACGTCGTCCAGCGCGCTTTCGATCTGCTGGAGTTCGGGAGCGATCCAGCTCTCGAAATCGGTCCGCCGGACCACCTGGCGCGCGCCCTCGCCGAGCGGCGGAAAGGAGAATTCCGTTTCCTCGGCCGCCGAAAGCCGCATCTTCGTGGCCGAGACGGCCTGGTAGAGCGGATAGCCTTCATCCATCTCGATGAGGTCGACGAAGGTTTCGAGCTTCTCCGGTTCCAGGCTGGCCTGGACCAGTTTCTTCAGTTCCGCGAAATCGCGCAGCGTCTTGAAGATGGAAAGCTGGTTCCAGCGCCCGAAGTTCGCATAGTAGCTCGAGGGCACCTCGAGCACCTTGTCGAAGCTCCTGAACATCGAGCCCTTGCCGATGATCGGGGAGACGATGTTGTCGATGATGCGGAAATCGAAATTGTCGCCGGCCACGCCGACGCCGGAATGGCCGAGCGGCGTCGCGGTCATCCGCCCGGCGTGGCTCTCGAAGCGGATCAGCGAATAGTCCGTCGTGCCTCCGCCGAAATCGGCGACGAGCACGGTGGCGTCGCGCTCGAGGTTGCGCGCGAAATAGAACGCGGCGGCGACCGGCTCATAGACATGGTAGATCTCGGGGAAGCCGAAGCGGCCGAGGGCCGCGTTGTAGCGCTCCGTCGCCAGCCGCTCGTCCGGATTGCTGCCGGCGAATCGCACCGGGCGGCCGACGACGACCCGTCCCGCACGACCGTCCAGCGCGTCGCCGGCATAGTCCCGCAGGCGGGAGAGGAAGGCGTGCATGATGTCTTCGAAGGCGAAGCGCTTGGAGAAAATCAGTGTGCCCTGGAATAGCGGCGAGGCGGCGAACGTCTTGATCGACTGGAGAAACCGGCATTCGCCCGGATTGTCGATGAATTGCGCGATGGCGGCGGGCCCGGCCTCGCAGGCGAGTTCCCGCATGCCGCTCTTCATGAAGGAGAGCGCGGTCCTGAGCGTATCCGTCTCGCCCGCCGGCGTGTGCATGAGGACGGACTGCGTCGATGTTCCGGTGGCGGTCGCAAGAACGGAATTGGTGGTGCCGAAGTCGAGGCCGTAGGCGGTCGTCATGACGGGTCCGATGTGAGGGGAAGGCGGAAGGGAGCGCCTCCTCCCACGTCCGCCGGGCAAAAGCAAGGCCAGCGGTCCGGCGGTTCGCCGCGCGGGCCGACATTGCTACCCTTCCGGCGCGTAGTACGCCTCGAACGTCTCCCAGCTCGTGTCCATCGCATAGGCCGACGACAGATGCGGAATGCCCACATGGCCGAAGTAGAACGACAACTGCCGTTCTGCCTCGCTTTCACGGCGTCCGGCGACGCGGAGGCTGTAGAGCGCCGACGCCAATCCGGTCCGGTCGGATCCGGCCTGGCAATGGATGAGGATCGGCTTCTCCGCTGCCGCCATGATGGCAACGAGTTCATCCGCCCGGCTCGTCGAAAGCTCCTTCGATGCCGACATGCGATAGTCGATGTGATGAACGCCGAGCGCGCGGGCGGTCTGAAGCTCGGCCTCGTACCAGGGCGCGCGGGCATTCTCGCCGCGAAGATTGATGATGGTCCGGATGCCGTGGTCTCTCACATAGGACTCGAGCTGTGCCGGGTTTGGCTGGGCCGAGCGGTAGAGCTCGCCCTCGATGACCGTATGGAAATTGCCGGTGACCTGCAGATTTGCCGCATAGCCGCCAAGGACAGCCCCGGCAAGCAGGCAAAGCGTGGCAAATGCCGTCAGGGGTTTACGCGCAGGAAGAAGACGCATGTTCGCACTCACACCGTGGAGGACCACCCGCTGAATGCAGTCTTTGCCTGACAACCACCTGAAGGGGTGGTGCCAAATCGATGCCGATGATGATTGGAGCCGGTTGGGAAGCACCCGCCTGCGTACACCTTGTCGCCGTGCTTGGGTCGCCATTGGGGAGGCTTCACGCCTCCTTGAACGCGCCGGCCCTCTTCAGGTAGCTGATGACGGCGGTGGCGACGCCGATCACGAGCATCACCAGGGCCAGCAGGACAAGGTAACTGGCGCTTTGATCTGCAACGTCGGAAAATGCAATGCGATAGATTTCCGTTGCAATGACGGCGAAGGCGGCAGCCGCGATCGTCGAATAGTCCTTCGCAAGGACACGAAGAAAGCTGAACCGCATACCTTGCGTGGAGGCGGCAAGATTCGACCACCGCATCGACCAGCGGGGCACGTCCGCCCGGTAGCGATCATAAGCGTCGCCGAACTTCTCCCACAAAAAATCCTCCTCCGCGCGAACGATGCAATGGTAGATGAATAAAAACAGGCAGGTGCCGATCAGTACCACGGCCGGATCTCCGTGAAACAGGAACAGGCCGAAGTAGAGCAGCATGTTGCCGACATAAAGCGGATTGCGGCAGACGCCGAACATGCCCTCGGTGACCAGGTGCTTGGCATAGACCCGCTTGTTCTTTCCGCCGCGCTGGATGTAGGCATAACCGATCACGAGCGCCCTCAGGCCAAGGCCGCAGAAGACGAACAGCAGGGCCACCGCTTCCCGCAGCCGCTCGATCGCGTCTCCATCCGCCGTTGGAATCGTCGGCGCCCTCGTCAGGAAAAGCGCGACGATCACCAGGGGAAAGGCCAGGTTGCGGAACCGGAAGAAGAAGTTGCCGATAGTGACGGTGACGGGTTCCATCGCCCTGTCCTCACTTGACCGCGACAAGGGCGCAGAAGTTGTACCACCGGAAGAACACCTCGACGCTGCTGAACCCCACCTCCTTCAGAAGCTGCGTGTTCTCCTCCAGGCGATACGGAATCAGGACGTTCTCCAGCGCCTCCCTCTTCTTGGCGATCTCGATCTCGGAATATCCGTTTCTGCGCTTGAAATCGTAGTAGTGCTGGATGAAAAGCCGGTTGAACGCGGTTTCCTCGCTCGTCACCTTTTCTATCAGCAAGAGGCATCCCTGATCGTTCAGGCCGCGGTGGACCGTGCTCAGCACGCGCTCGCGGTGGAGCGGCCGGACGAACTGGAGCGTCAGCAGCATCGTGACGACGCTGGCATTGTCGATGACGAACCCCTGGTGGATATCGGCCACCCTCAGATCGATCGGCCGCCGCGTTCCCGCAGCCTCGATCTTCTGGGCCGCTTTCTGAAGCATGTCCGGCGCATTGTCGATGCCGACGAATGCGACGCCCTCCTCGATCTCCCGATCGAGGCTCAGCAGCGTCGTGGCTGTCGAGCAGCCGATGTCGTAGAGATTGGTCCCGCTGCGAGCGAAATCCCTGGCCAGTTCGCAGGCCATCCGCTGCATTTCGTCATAGTGGGGAACGGACCTGCTCACCATGTCGTCGAACACGTCGGCAACGCCGGAGTCGAATGCAAAATCGCCGATTGGCTCTTCCTGGCGGGCAAAAAGCTCGTCGCGCTGATTTGTATGAAGCGTCAGCCGCCACTTGTTCTCGCTCATGTCGCGTCTCCATGCGCTGCTCACACGGCGACACGTACGACACCCAAAGCTGACAGAGACCTGAAGGCTTCGCTATCCAGGGGCAGTCTGCACGGCGGAATGACCCGGAGCGATCCTGCTTTAGCTGCCGGTCGGCCTCACGGGCACCACGATTCGCGCTGCCCCGTCCACGGGCGCGCCAGCCCTCGCGCCACCATCGCATCGCCGATCGACTTGCCGTGGCGAACGACGACCCGCAGCTTGCGGCCATACTGGTCCTCGTCGATCGGCTTCCAGGTCGCAAGCTCGAAATCGCCGGCGTTGAGCAGGATCCGCAGCGCCTCCTTCGCGTCCCCGCCGAGGTTGCGTTCGTGGTCGCATTTCGCCTCCTTGGTCGCCGGCACGTAGATGTCCGCCAGGCGGACTTTGGCGCCGCGGTAGATGAAGTTGGCGCCGTCGACGACGCAGTTGTCCTGCTTGATGCCGCAATAGAAGAAGGCCGCCTCGTCGCCGGCTGCGGGTATCGCCCCTGGTGCCGTCCCAGGTACCGCCCCGGGGATCGCCTCGGGCGGCCGCGGGCCCGGGGTCGGCGCTTCAGCCACGGCTGGAGGGGGACGCCGCTCGGCGGATGCCTCGGTGCGCTTCGGCACGTTCCGCGGCGGTTCGGCCAGCTTCGGGCGGGAGGGGGCGGGCTGTGCGGTAGAGCGGATCGTATTGCCGGGTCGCAACCAGGCCGTCAGGTCGTCGAGGTTCTCGCGCGCGACGATGGCGCCGACGATGGTGATGGCCAGGAGATACCAAGGCCACATGCGGCCGCGTGCGGTGGTCGGCCGTCGGGCAGTCGAACGGCGCTTGCGCTGTTTCTTCGGTGGCATGGCGTGTCCGGAATCGATCGTGAGCAGGTAGCCGTTGGTACCCTCGCTTGGATCCCGATGTCAAAGGATTGGCTGCCCCGGCGGGCGCGGAGCAGGCGATGACGCACCGCGCGCATAACAGGCGTATACTTTTCGTTACTTCCCCCGATAACGGTTTTTTGTTCATCTGGCGTTCAGAAAAGACCGACGCGGCCATCCGCCATGGTGTAGCCTCATCCCGTGAAAGGAAGGCCGATATGCTTCGCACTACCCTGTCCGTGACGGTATTCGTCACGTTTGTCGCCGTCATGTTCGGACTGGCGCTCGTTCCAGACATGGTCGATCACTATTCGCAGTTGAACGAAGCTGAGCAGGTGGCTGTCGTCGAATAGCCTGCGGGAGAGGTTGCGCCGAACGACGAACTGCAGTGCTGCGCCGGGTCGAAGAGCTATAGAACTCGATAATTCGAGCTAGAGTGTATTATTCTACTTGGAACAAACGCTGATTGCATTTAAGTTTCTATGTGTGGCGCCGGCGCCACCCCAGAAAATGCCCCAACCTGTACCTCCCGGCGCCCGCACAGCGCCGGGCTTTCCTGTTGGGGCGTGCCGCTCTTGTTGTGATCTGGTCGCTCCGGCGCCTTTTTTCAGCCGCTTGAAGAGCGTGACCGGTGCCGTCGAGGCTCGCAGAATGGCATGGCGGCCTTTGCTCCAACTCCGAGCCGTCCGGGTGATGCCGTACAGAATCGGCGGGCTGTGATTCATCCGAAGCGCGCGTCGGAACCGCAATGCCGCTTCGGTCGTTCTGTCCGTGTCGCGGGCATAGGCCTGTGGTGACTCGTTCCCATCGGCCGCCCGGCAGCAGTCAGCCCTGCTTGCCCCCGCCGGAAACAGCTGAACTTCCTCGAGAGGAGAAAAAACATGGCAGAATTCGACGCCCAGACGCAGCTTGCAAACCTCCGCGATGAAATCGACAAATTGCGCAAGGAGGTGGCGACCCAATCCTCGCAGGCGATCGGTGAGGTCCGCGATCGCGCCGGCAAGGCGGGACGATCCGTGCGCGCGGCCGCCAAGCAGGGCGCGGGCTATGTCCGTTCGGAAGGAGCCGCAGTGGCCGACGCCGCGCGCGAGCATCCGGCCGCAGTCTCGACGCTGGTTCTGGCCGCCGGACTGGCCGGTGTCGTCCTCGGCTACCTGCTCGGCAGCGTCGAAGACCGGACGCCGCGCAGCCGCTATTGGCGATAGGACGCAGAAGAAAGCGCCGCCCCGACCGGGGCGGCGCTCGATTCGCAGGAACACGTATTCTTTTTCGCCTGCACGGCGGCGCTGTTTCAGCGTCGCCGGAGCCCGAGCAGGTAGCCCACCAGCGCAGCGCCGAACAGCGCACCGAGCGGGTTGGCGGCAACGGCGACACGCACGTCCTCCCGCACCGAGTTCACGCGCGAGACCGCATACTGCCCGCTGCTTTCGGCGATGACGCCAAGGCTCTCGCGAAGCCGGGCGACTTCTTCCTTCAGTACAGCCACTTGCTCGGTGATCGCGGCCTTTGCTGCCTCGGCGTCTGCCGCATCGGCGGACAGGGTTTGCCTTGCATCCTCGATTGCCTTGCCTGTCTTCGTGTCACCGGCGACGACGCCGAGGGATGCGCGCCGGGGCGGCTGCTTTTCATCTACCATGAGAATTCTCCTGATCCGGGGGTTTACAGGCAAGAAACTGGCAAGGGCGGTCTCGGGTTCCACCAGACCGGATTTCGATCCGCAATGCCAGTTTATCATCGAAGAGAGACACGCGTTAACCATTTGCTAACCAAAGGCGATGATGCTGAGGCTATCGGTGCCGAGCCGGAGCATGTCACACGGTTGTAACCGTCGATGGCTAGAAAACGTTCAAAGGCACCCGCCGCAAGGCGGAAACAGATTTGTCCGACGACGCTGACCACGGATGTACTGGCAGCCGGCGGATATCTTCCCGGAGTTCTCCGGGAATGAGGAAGCGGGGTCACGGCCCCGCTTTTTTCACTTTGGCGAGGTTTGCGGTGGACCGGGTCGGCGGGTTCCGCTAGGCATCGGAAGCGACGGCGGCTTCCGCTGGTCCTTCGTCTCTCCTGACACCTCTCCTCCCTCACCTTGCTGCCATGGCCGAAATCGCACTGAATGTAGTTCCCCTCTTCGCCCTTATCCTGCTCGGATGGCTTCTCGTCCGCACGGGCTACCTGCAATCCTCGATAGGCGATGCGTTGGGCGAATTCGTTTTCCGCGTCGCCGTGCCGGTGCTTCTGTTTCGCACGATTGCCGAGGCGACATTCACGGATGAGGCACCTTGGCGTATCTGGGTCGCTTACTTCGCCGGCGTCGCCGTAACATGGACGATCGCGCATTTGACCGCCACCCTGGTCTTCCGCCGTGACCGTCGCGTCGGTGTACTGGCAGGCGTCTCGTCCGCCTTCGCCAATACGGTCTTCATCGGCCTTCCCCTGGTCGCCAATATCATCGGCAAGGACGGTCTGGTCGCGATCTCCGTACTGCTTTCGGTTCATCTGCCGGTGATGATGGTCGCCGGGACGTTGATGATGGAACTCGCCGAGCGTCGCGAAGGCATACGCCCGCCGCAAAGCGTGATTGCCGTGTTGTTCGGGCTGTGCAAGAGCCTGGCCCGTAACCCCCTGGTGATCGGGCTCGTCTGCGGCGCACTCTTTCACCTGGGCGGTGTCCCGCTTCAGGGATCGGGGAAGGTCATCGTCGACCAGATCGCCCTGATCGCCTCGCCGGCAGCGTTGATATCGGTCGGCATGGCGCTGGTGAAATACGGGATTCGCGGCAATGTCGCGCCCGCAATGACGATGTCGCTGTTCAAGTTGTTTCTGTTGCCGGCCAGTGTCTATGTGGCCTGCCGGCTGGTCGGCCTGGCCCCGGACTGGACCGCCGCCATGGTGCTCACCGCCGCCGTGCCGACGGGCGTCAATGCGTGGCTTCTGGCCAACCACTTCAACGTCGGCCACGGCCTGGCGTCCTCGACCATAACCCTGACGACGATGGCGGGAGCCTTGAGCGTTTCGTTCTGGACGTGGCTTCTGGTCTTCTAATCGCTTCTGCTGATCGGCAGGAGCAGGATGGCGTCACAAGCCGGGTCGGTTGGCGGCGATCGCCAGGCGAGAACGCCTCCTTCTGGCACGGATGCGCACCCGTCAAAAGAAAACCCGGCCAATGGCCGGGTTCGAATTCGCAACGATGACGTAGGTGTTTACTGGGCGGCCGGCGCGGCTTCGGGCGCGGCGGGAGCAGTACCCTCGGGAGCAGCCGGCGGGGTTGCCTCTGCACCTTCGGCGGATGGCGAAGGCAGCGGTGCCGGGTTGTCGGAGAGCGTGCGCAGGTAGGCGATCAGGTTGGCGCGCTCGTCGTCCTTCTTCAGGCCCGCAAAGCCCATGGCCGTCCCGGCGACGTATTTCTTCGGCGCCAGCAGGAAATGGTTGAGGTGCTCGAAGTCCCAGGTCTTGCCGCCTTCGGCAAAGGTCTTCATGCCGGCCGAATAGCTGAAGCCCTCGTGTCCCGCGACCGGGCGGTTGACGATGTCCCAGAGATCGGGGCCGACCTTGTTCGGTCCGCCCTTCTCTCCGCTATGACAGGCCTGACACTTCTTGAAGACGGCTTCGCCGGCGCCGGCGTCTGCCGAGGCGAGCAGCGTGGCGATGGGGGTGACTGCCGCTTCTCCGCTGCCGGCCGCTTCTCCGCCTTCTGCAGCGGCCTCGGCGGCGACGATGGCAAATCCCTCCTTCTCGGGGGCCTCCGAATGGAATATGCCTTCCGATGCAATCGATACCGACATCAACACGAAGACGGTGCCGAGCAGGGCTCCCACACCCATGTTCACATAAGGATTCATCCACTACTCCCCAGGGACACGGCAGCACTGCCGCCAGTCTTGAAATCGCGCGGAACCTATGTCTTTTGCTGCTTCGTTGCAACAGTGATTGTGCAGCCGGAGTTGGGACCTTTTGACACTCTTTCCGCTACCTTGAAGGGCAAAGCATGAATTCCCCGAAGTTTGAAGAGACGCTCGTGCTCATCCCCGCGCGCATGGCGTCCACCCGCCTGCCCGGTAAGCCCCTGGCCGACATCGGGGGCGCGCCGATGATCGTGCAGGTCGCCCGGCGGGCGGCCGAATCGGGCGCTGGTCGCGTCGTGGTCGCCGTCGATCACCAGGACACCTTCGATGCGGTCGCGGCCGCCGGCTTCGAGGTTGTCATGACCAAGGTGGAGCACCAGTCCGGCTCCGACCGGATCCATGAAGCGCTGCTGAAATGCGATCCCGATCGCAAGGCGCAGGTCATCATCAACGTCCAGGGTGACCTGCCGACGATCGATCCGGCCACCATCCTCGCCGCGCTGAACCCGCTTGCCGATCCCGCAACGGATATCGCCACGCTCACGACCGAGATCACCGATCCGGAGGAGAAGGCCAACCCGAACGTGGTGAAGGTCGTGGGCTCGCCGATCGGGCCGGGCCGCCTGCGCGCCCTCTATTTCACCCGCGCGACGGCGCCTTACGGCAACGGCCCGCTCTACCATCACATCGGCCTCTATGCCTACCGCCGCAAGGCGCTCGAAACCTTCGTCTCGTTGCCGCCGTCGACGCTGGAAGTGCGTGAATCGCTGGAGCAACTGCGTGCGCTCGAGGCGGGGCTGCGCATCGATGCCGAGATCGTTGACACCGTTCCCCTCGGTGTCGATACTCCCGCCGATCTCGAAAAGGCCCGCCGGCTGCTTTCCGCCGCGCCCCGCTGATGGACCGCCTCATGATACAGAAGAACAACAGGATTGCCTTCCAGGGCGAGTTCGGCGCGAACTCCGACATGGCCTGCCGGGACATGTTCCCGCAGATGGAGCCGCTGCCGTGCCAGACCTTCGAGGAAGCCTTCCTCGCGGTCGAAAATGGCGAGGCGGATCTTGCGATGATCCCGATCGAGAACACGCTTGCCGGGCGGGTCGCCGACATCCATCACCTGCTGCCGGAATCGCGGCTTCACATCGTCGGCGAATATTTCATGCCGATCCGCTTCCAGCTGATGGTCCTGCCCGGCGTCGCCAAGGACGAGATCCGCACCGTCCACAGCCATATCCACGCGCTCGGGCAGTGCCGGCGGATCGTCCGGATGAATGGCTGGAAGCCGGTGATCGCCGGCGACACCGCCGGTGCCGCCAAGCTCGTCGCCGAGACCGGCGACCGCAGCATGGCGGCCCTTGCCCCGCGTCTGGCGGCCGATCTCTACGGGCTCGAGATCATCGCCGAGAACGTCGAGGATTCCGAAAGCAACGTCACGCGCTTTGTCATCCTCGCCCGAGAGGAGGACGTCCCGGCCCGCAAGACGCCGGACGATGTTATCGTCACCACCTTCGTCTTCAACGTGCGCAACATTCCGGCCGCGCTCTACAAGGGGCTCGGCGGCTTTGCGACCAACGGCATCAACATGACGAAGCTGGAGAGCTACCAGATCGGCGGCAAGTTCTTCGCCACCCAGTTCTACGCCGACATCGAGGGTCATCCCGACGATGCCAATGTGCGCCGCGCGCTCGAGGAACTCCGGTTCTTCTCCGAGAAGGTCCGCGTTCTCGGTTCCTACCGGGCGCATCCGATGCGGCTGAACATGTAGGACACTGAATGGCAGCGGCTGGCCGTCGATCAGGCGGGCCAGTCGAGCCAGTCGCGCATCAGGCGGTGGGCGATCGCGCCCTTCGGCGGCGAGGTCGTGGTGCCGGTGACCGGATCGGTGGACGCCGTCCGCGCCAGCATGTCGAGCGTCTCCGCCCGCGTGAACCAGCGGCAGTCCTCCAGTTCCTGCTCGTCGCGATGGATGTCGAGCGACTTCGCCTCCGCATAGCAGCCGATCATCAGCGAGTGCGGCATGGGCCAGGGCTGGGAGGCGTGGTAGCGCACGCGCCCGAGCCGGATGCCCGACTCTTCCAGCGTCTCGCGGCGGACCGCGTGCTCGATCGTCTCGCCGGGTTCGACGAAGCCGGCGAGGCAGGAATACATGCCCGGCGGAAAATGCGGCGAGCGGCCGAGCAGGCAGCGATCCCGCTCCAGGTCGATCGCCAGCATGATGACGACCGGATCGGTGCGCGGAAACGTCTGGTGGCCGCAGGCCGTGCACACCCGGCGGTAGCCGCCGATCTCCATCCGGTTCGCCGCGCCGCACTTGCCGCAGAAGCGGTTGTTGCCGTTCCAGGTCAGGAGCGCGGAAGCCTGCGCGAACTGCCCGAGCAGGTCGTCGTCCAGCATCTGCTGGCGGTAGAGCGTGCGTCCGTCGGAGGCTCTCAGCGGCTCGTGCAGCGTGTCGGGATCGGCGCGGACCGGAACCGCCACCCGCGGCTCGCCGTTCTTCAGGTAGCCGAGCAGGATGGTGTCCTCGACGATCGGATCGAGCCCCGCGAGTTCGTAAGGCGCAAACAACGGATCGATGATCTTCTCGTCATGCTTGACGACGAGCTTGCCGCCGGCAAAGGCGAAGGCGTGGACGCCTTCGGCCTCGAAGGCGCGTTCCACGCAGTCCTCGCCGCGATACTCCGAGCGCCGGTCCAGGCTGTTCTCGGCAAAGGCGACCATGGTGCTGGGTTCGGCATGCGGCAGGTGCAGGTCGAAGATCGATGACGTCATGAGTTGAGATGTTCCAGCAGTTTGGCCGTGAAGGCGTTCTTGTCGGTGTTGTCCCAGGCCTCGGCCATGCCGAAACCCCAGACAGGCCCCGGCCAGTTGGGGTCGCCCTCGCTGCGGGCGATCACATGGACGTGCAGCTGCCGCACGATATTGCCGAGCGCGCCGACATTGATCTTGGTGGCGCCGGTGGCGCGCTTCAGGGCGTCCGCCACCAGGTTGATCTCGAAGGTCAGCATCGTCTGGTCGAGGGGGGTGAGGTCGAACATCTCGAACACGTCTGTGCGCTGCGGCACGAGCACGAGCCACGGCCAGCGCGCATCCCGCATCAGCCGCAATTCGCAAAGTCCGATCCGCGTCAGGAGCTCGCTGTCTCGAGCCAGCCGCGCGTCAGCCTCGAATGGGGTCAAGTCCATCGCTCCCATGTTGCTCCTCACCCCCTGAGTCATGCCACGGCTTGTTGCCGGCACCAACAGTTTTTTGGCATGCCGGCTTGCATTCTGATCCATTATTGCCGATATGGAGGCCGGGAGGTTGGTGGTGGACGAGCCACTCGCCAACCGGGTCAGGTCCGGAAGGAAGCAGCCCCAACGAGCCCGGCACGGGTCATCGTGCCAGCCTCCCACCCAACGTCCTGTCGGGACGCGATTTTCAGGCGATACGGCAGGGGCGCACAGCAGGGCGATGAGCGAAGACACTGCACTTCCGTCAGTTGAAAAGCCCGCCGCATACCGGGTTCTGGCGCGCAAGTATCGCCCCAAGGATTTCACGGACCTCATGGTCGGCCAGGAGCCGATGGTCCGCACCCTCACCAACGCCTTCGAGACCGGCCGCATCGCCCAGGCCTACATGCTCACCGGCGTTCGCGGGGTCGGCAAGACGACGACCGCCCGCATTCTCGCTCGTGCCCTCAACTACAAGACGCCCAAGATCGACCGCCCGACCATCGACCTGCAGGTCCCCGGCGAGCATTGCCAGGCGATCATGGAAGGCCGCCATGTCGACGTCATCGAGATGGACGCCGCCTCCCACACCGGCATCGACGACATCCGCGAGATCATCGAACAGGTGCGCTATCGCCCGGTCTCGGCACGCTACAAGGTCTATATCATCGACGAAGTGCACATGCTCTCCACGCAGGCCTTCAACGGCCTGCTGAAGACGCTCGAGGAGCCGCCCGAGCATGTGAAGTTCATCTTCGCCACCACCGAGATCCGCAAGGTGCCGATCACGGTGCTCTCGCGCTGTCAGCGTTTCGACCTGCGCCGCATCGCCGCGACAGATCTCGTCGGACTGTTCACCACCATCCTGGAAAAGGAAGGCGTGCGGGCGGAGCCGGACGCGCTCGCCATGATCGCGCGCGCGGCCGAGGGCTCGGCCCGCGACGGGCTGTCGCTGCTTGACCAGGCGATCGCCCATGGCGGCGGCGTGGTCGAGGCGTCCGCCGTCCGCTCCATGTTGGGCCTTGCCGATCGCGCCCGCATCGTCGATCTGTTCGGCCACATCGTCCGCGGCGACGTGGCCGCGGCGCTGGCCGAGTTCGCTGCACAGTACGAGGCCGGCGCCAGTCCGGCGGTCGTCCTGACCGATCTTGCCGATTTCACCCATCTCGTCACGCGCATGAAATATGTGCCCGATGCGGCAGGCGACCAGTCGCTGAGCGAGGTCGAGCGGGTGCGCGGTGCCGAGCTGGCGCAGAGCGTCGCAGTCAGCGCGCTGTCGCGCATCTGGCAGATGCTGCTGAAGGGCATTCCCGAGACCGAGGCCTCCAGCCGTCCGGCGGGAGCGGCCGAGATGGTGCTGATCCGCCTCGCCCACGCCGCCCATCTTCCATCGCCGGAAGATGCCGCGCGGCGGCTGGCGGAACTGGCCGGCAGCGGTGGCAACGGGGGAGGGGGCAACGGCCAGCGCGCGCCGTCCGCCTCCGGCCATTCCGGTGCGCCGCAGGCGACGATTGCCGTGTCCGCAGTCGCCCGCAGCCCCGACCAGCCGGCCATGCGCACCGGCGGCGGCGCCACGATGCTGCGCCCGGTTCCGGCTGCCGACGAGCAGGAGCAGGCGTCCGCGCAGGCTGCCCCCCAGGTGGAGCCGGTCGAGGCCGTGCCGCAGCCGAAGGTTCCGGTCCGCTCGCTGGAAGACATCTCCGATCTCTGCACGAAGAACCGCGATATCCGCCTGCGCGCATTGCTGCGCAATTTCGTCCGCCCGGGCCGGTTCGAGCCCGGCCGCGCCGAGATCGGCCTTGCCGACGATGCGCCGAAATCGCTGGTGGGCGACCTGCAGCGCCGCCTGGAGGAATGGACGGGCATCCGCTGGATCCTCATCGTCGCACGCGAGGCGACAGGGCCGACGCTTGCCGAGGCCGAGGCCATGGCGCAGGAAGCGCGCGTCGCCGATGCCAGGCAGGACCCTGACGTCGCTGCCATCCTGCAGCGTTTTCCGGGCGCGAAGATCACCGACGTGCGCATCAAGGCGCCGGAGGTCGAGAGCGAGACTGTCGAGGTGGCTGCCGCCGCCGAATCCGCCGAGGGCGACATCCTGCCCGGCGACGACATCGAATTCTGAAAGCCTAACGAGAACGACGGAAGGAGCGGCCGATGCGCGACATCATGGGCATGATGGGCAAGGTCAAGGAAATGCAGGCCAAGATGGAGCAGCTGCAGGAGGAGATCGCGGCCCTCACCGTGGACGGCACCTCCGGCGCCGGGCTGGTTACGGTCACGCTCGACGGCAAGGGCGGCATGCGCGGCCTGAAGGTCGATCCCTCGCTCTTCAAGGAAGACGACGTGGAGATCCTCGAGGATCTCATCGTCGCCGCCCACAAGGACGCCAAGGACAAGGCCGAGGCGCTGGCCGCCGAAAAGACCAAAGCGCTGACCGCCGGCCTGCCGATCCCCCCGGGCTTCAAGCTGCCGTTTTGACCCCTTCTTCGTGGGTCAGGAGTCCGCCAGCCTCGGTCAGCTTTGCGGCGGAGTGGCCGCCGGCTCGACGGGCGGCGCAGCGGCGCTGGTTTCCATGCTGGCGGTGATGCGCAGGTTGGCCTTCTGCGTGGTGGCGCTCGCCTCCGCCTCCTTGGGGATCTTTGCGCCGATCGCCGCGGCCTTCTCCGCGAATGCCTTCAACCTGTCGCGCGTCACCATCGGCCGGTCGACGAAGGCCGTGGGCTGATATGAGGTCAGGATGGTCGCGTAATCCATGACATCCGCGTCCAGGTCGTTGAGTTCCGGCCCTGGCCCGGCCTTGTAGCGCTCATGAAGCTTCTTCAGCGACTGCGCCAGTGTCGGCAGCGCCGTGGCGGCACGTCGCCAGCGATGCTCGTTGAAGTCGAAGTTCTGTCTGATCGCATCACCCGCATCCTTGCCGAGGCGGGTCAGGGTGCCGATGATCTCGTCGTCCATGTCGAGGTTCAGGCCGCCCTCCTTCTTGTCGTCGAGCCTGATTTCCACGATGCGCTCGCTGTAGCCGTGCAACTGGCTCTGCAGCGTGTCCTGCCAGTTGCGCGCCGTGGACAGGATCGCGGAGACGAAGTCGAAGAGCCCGCCGACCGGCAGGATAGGTGTCCGGTCGATATCGTCGGCCCCGGTCTCCTTCGTGTTCGGCATGTAGACCCGGCCGTCGTGTCGCTTGGAGTCGTAGCTCGCCAGCGAGATGCCGAACGTCGGGCGACCCGGCAGAAGGCTGTCGAAAAGGTGGATCGGAAAGTTGCTGGTGATCCCGCCATCCGAAAACAGGCAACGGACCGGCGCCAGCTGCAATTTCTCACCGCTCGACAGCAGCGACCGATCGTACCGGTAAAGCGGCACGGCGCGAATGAGGCCGGGGAAGCTGAGGCTCATCCGGGCGATCATGGCCACCGGAAGCGCCTTCTTGTTCGGAAGCCGGTAGAAGTCGCGCGCGCCGCCATAGGCGACGACAGGAAGTTCGCTGCCGACCCGCAGCAGATAATCCATGATCCACTTCGGAAACAGCAGTTCGAATTCCGACTTCCGGAAACAGAACACGTCGGAGCCGAAGGGCAGCTCGTAGGGGCGGCGTGAGGAGAGGTCGGTGGTGACGCTCACCACCTGGATACCTTCCTCGTCCAGATCGCCGATCGTCAGCGGATCGTTCGCCGTGGTTCGTCCGGCGACGGCCTGGATTTCGTCGGCGATCCAGTCCGTGAAGCCGGGCTTCAGGTTTCCCGGTTGGGTAAGACCGCTGCATAGGCCGAAATCATGTTGCGGAAGCGTGATGGCCACGGCCTTGTATAGCGAATAGCCAACCATGATGGCGGCGCCGGTCAGCGCCAGCAGAAGTCCCAGTAGCAATCCCGCGATGCTCTCGGTCGCGATCGAGACCGCCATCACCAGCAGCCCCAGGACGGCGCCCTTCAGCGTCTCCTGCCGGAAACCCCAGAAGGTATGGCGCAGCACCGCCAAGGCCTTGCTGCCCCGTGTGCGGACGGCGGCCATGCCGATGTCGAACAGTGGCCTGGTCTCCGGCGTCGGCTGGAAGAAAGTCGGAAGGTTTCCCGCAAGCACGGACGGCATGGCGGCGATCCGGTCGAAGCCTGCGCCCTGCTTCGCCGGTTCGTCTATGTTCTTCCTGCGCCTGTATTCCGCCGCCGCGGCCATGACGGCGCCAATCGCGCCTGCGGACGTGCCGCCTATGCAGACGAAGCGGTACTCGCGGGCAAGTTCGCAGATGGCCTGCGGGAAGACGACGCCCGAAGTGATGCCGCCCTTCATGATCAGGTCGCATTTCTTCGGCGGATTGGCAAAGGGGTGTACTGCGCTGCTGTCGACCATGCGGCTTCTCCTGATCGGGGCTGCTGGCTACCATCGATTGCGCGCGCCCATGATACACCTTGGCGTCCGCTAGTCCATCAGCATGCTGGAATATGCCGTCCTTGCCTTCCCGGGTGCCTGCATCGCTACGCCGATGCAAACGGCGGCTATTTTCATCGGGCGTACATGCCTTCCCGGTTTCCGTTCGCGGCGGATATGGGGTAGAAACCGGCCATGGCAAAACGAGTCACCGGCCCCGAAATCGAAAAACTCATCCAGCTTTTGGCAAAGGTGCCGGGGCTCGGGCCCCGTTCGGCCCGCCGCGCCGCGCTTCATCTCGTCAAGAAGAAGGATCAGTTGCTCGGGCCGCTGGCGGACGCGATGGGCGAGGCGCATCGCAAGGTGCGTATCTGCTCCTGTTGCGGCAATGTCGATACCATCGATCCCTGCACGGTCTGCATCGACGAGCGCCGCGACCGGTCGGTGATCATCGTTGTCGAGGACGTCTCCGACCTCTGGGCGCTCGAGCGCGCGGGCGCCATGAACGCCGCCTATCACGTGCTCGGCGGGACGCTCTCTCCGCTCGATGGTGTCGGCCCGGAGGACCTCAATATCCGTGGCCTGATCAACCGCGTCACCGGAGGCGGCGTGCGCGAGTTGATCATCGCCGTCAACGCCACCGTCGAGGGCCAGACCACGGCCCACTACATCACCGACCAGCTCCAGGGGCTGGACGTCAGGATCACCCGCCTCGCCCACGGCGTGCCCGTCGGCGGTGAGCTCGATTATCTCGACGAGGGCACCCTGACCGCGGCGCTGCGTGCCCGCACGACGATTTGAGGAAGAAAAATGCGGCATGATACCCCCCTCGATCACTTCGTGACATCTTCCTCTCAGAGGGGGAGATCAGATGGTGTGCCGGGCGCCCGCTTTCTGCCGATCTCTTCCCTGGAGGGGGAGATGCCTGGCAAGGCAGAGGGAGGTATGCTTCGCCGGTCCGCCATCGCCACAGTCCTCCTGCTCATCGCCCTTCTCCCTCTCCCCGCCGCCGCCCAGAGCAAGCCGGATGTCGAACGCCAGTTCCAGGCGTGGCTGCAGAACGACCTCTGGCCGGAGGCCTCGAAATCGGGCGTGTCGCAGAAGGCCTTCGATGCCGCCTTCGACGGCATCCGCCTGAACTGGGACCTTCCGGATCTGGTGCCGCCCGGCTCGACGCCGAAGAAGGAGCAGAAGCAGAGCCAGGCGGAGTTTTCGTCGCCGGGGGCCTATTTCTCCGAAAAGCGGCTGCAGGGCCTCGCTGCCTCCGGGCGCACGCTCGCCAAGTCCCATGCCGGCACGCTGCGCAAGGTCGAGCAGGCCTATGGCGTTCCCGGCGAGGTCATCCTCGCCATCTGGGGCCGTGAATCCGGCTACGGCCGCGCCGACATCCCCCATCCCGCGATCGAAGTGCTGGCGACCAAGGCCTTCATGTCCACCCGCAAGGACATGTTCCGGCGCGAGCTCGTCGCCGCCCTGCACATCGTCGATGGCGGAGACCGCACGCCCGCGCAGCTCAAGGGATCCTGGGCCGGTGCCATGGGCCAGCCGCAGTTCATGCCGACGAGCTACCTGAAATATGCCGTCGATTTCGACGGCGACGGCGTCCGCGACATCTGGGATTCGGTGCCCGACAGCCTGGCCTCCATCGCCAACTACCTGCGCAAGAAGGGCTGGGAAGCCGGCCGGGGCTGGGGCTACGAAGTGCGCATTCCGGATGGCGTTTCCTGCGCGCAGGAGGGGCCGGATCTGGCAAGGCCGATCGGCAAATGGTCGTCCAGGGGTATCGAGCGCGTCTCCGGCAAGGCGTTTCCGAAGGCGGAGGCCGGCGCCTCGGGCATGATGCTGGTGCCGGCAGGCACGCACGGCCCGGAATTCATCGTCACGCCCAACTTCTATGTGATCAAGGAATACAACAACTCCGACCTCTACGCGCTCTTCATCGGCAACCTCGCCGATCGCATCGCCTACGGCAGCGGCGCGTTTTCCGGCAAGTGGGGCGATGTCGGCAAGATGCTACGCTCCGATGTCCTCGCCATGCAGAAGGCGCTCGTCGCCAAGGGCTACGACGTCGGCAAGGTCGACGGCCTGCCGGGCTACAAGACCCGCCGGTCGCTGGGCGACTGGCAGGAAAAGTCCGGCCTGAAGCCGACCTGCTACCCGGATGCGTCGCTGAAGGCGAAGCTGCGCTGAGGCAGGCTCCGGGTGGCAGGCAATTCCGTGCGAGCCCCGTGGCGTCCGCCAAGATGACGGCGTTCAGCCGCCTGATTTAGCGGTCGGTACGCCGCGGACCCCGCATCTCAGTGGTGCATGTCCATCTGCTTGTAGCGCTCGTATTCGGTCGGCAGGATCGTCTGGCGCTCGATCATCCGGTGGACCCGCGGCGCCTCGATCCCGCGGTGCAGCGCGCGCAGCAGGTCGCCGTTCTCGGCATCCGCCTGGGTCCGTCGCTGGTTGTGACGGACGTATTCGATCCAGGTCGGCACGTGGTAGGTCTCGGTCCAGATCGTCGGGTTCTCCAGGTCGCGCATCAGCGTCCACTGGCCTGCCCCGTCGCGGATGCGGATGCGCCGGCGTTCCGTCATCGCCGTCAGGAAGGTCGATATGTCTTCCTCGGCGATCTCGTAGTCGATCAGGATGACGATCGGTCCGCTGCGCGGCTTGAGGTCGAGCGGCAGGAGCGGTTCGCTGAAGCGGTTGAGGGGATCGAGGTTCAGCGATTCGAACTGCGGCAGCCCGTAGCGCAGGCCGAGTGCGCCGCCGGCGAGCATCGCCGCGGCAGCCCACAGCAGCGCATTGACGGCGCCCTGCATGTCCGCCACGGTGCCCCAGAGCCAGCTGCCGCCGGCGATGCCGCCGAAGGTCGTGGTCTGGTAGAGCGACAGCGCCCGCGCCACGACCCAGCGCGGCGTCGAAAGCTGCACCGTCGTGTTGAACAACGACAGCGCCAGCACCCAGCAGGCGCCCGCCAGAAACAAGGCGGGGCCGGTGATCGCGGCATGGCCGCTGACGGCGGTGATGACCGCGCTCGCGGCAAAGCCGGCGAAGGCGAAGCGCACGATCGTCTCGCTGGAAAACCGCTCACGCGCCCACGCGCTCCCCAGTGCCCCGCCGATCGCGCCGACCCCGAAACAGCCGAGCAGGACGCCGTAGGTCAGCGGCCCGCCGGCGACCAGGTCGCGCGCCACCAGCGGCAGCAGCGCGAGGATGGCGCTGGACGAAAGCCCGAAGGCGAAGCCGCGCAGCATCACCTTGCCGATGTTGGGCGACATCGACACGTAGCGCAAACCGGCCGAGATGGCCCGCCCGAAGCTCTCCCGCGGCAGCGGATTCGCCGGCACGACCGGCTTCCAGCGCAGCAGCGCGAAGATCAGCGCGAAGTAGCTGCAGGCATTGGCGGCGAAGGCCGCTGCCGCGCCCGCCGCCGCCACGATCGCGCCACCGACCGCAGGGCCGACGCTGCGGGTGAGGTTGAAGCCCATCGAGTTCAGCGCGACGGCCGCCGGCAGGTCTTCGCGTGGAACCATGTCGCCGACCGAGGCCTGCCAGGCCGGGTTGTTCAACGCCGTGCCGCAGCCGATGAGAAACGTGAAGGACAGGAGCAGCCAGGGCGTGATCAGCCCGTACCAGGCGCAGAGCGTCAGCGTGACGGAGACGACCAGCATGAAACACTGGGCGGAAAGCATGATGCGGCGACGGTCGAAACTGTCGGCCAGCGCGCCTGAAGCGAGCGAGAACAGCATGATCGGCAGCGAGGTCGAGGCCTGGACCAGCGCAACCATGTTGGCCGAGCTCGAGATCGAGGCCATCATCCAGGCCGCCCCGACGGACTGGACCAGGGCGCCGAAGTTGGAGACGAGGCTCGCCCCCCAGATGAGCCGGAAGGTGTCGTGCCTGAAGGGCGCAAGCGGGGATTTGCGATCGGGCACTGTTCAGTCTCGCGTTCTTGTTATCGTTCGCGAGACAAGATAGCGAGGTGAGGGCAGGCGGCAAGGAAAACCCGAAAGCCCGGTCCAATTTTTCCGCCCCCCGGGGGCCGCCGGCCCACTGCCGACCCACTGCCGGCCCTGGCGATCTTGCAAAGACCGGCGAAGGCGTATATATCAGCGTCAAATTCTTGATCGGTTTGATGAAGAGTGGGCCCGCACCGGACCCGCTCTTTTTTATTGGCCCGGTCGGGCGCATGATGAACGATGCTCTGGAGACCGGCCGTTCCCGGCAACGGTTTTTCGGGCCTTTGCGCCGCATGATCCCCTTGTCAGGAGGGCACAGGCGGCGAGGGAAGTGGCGATGACGGAACATGAAAACGAACCGCGGTTGATCGTCGAAACCGGTCTCGACCGGCGCGTGGCCGAGATCATCGAGCCGACGATCGAACAGATCGGCTATCGTCTGGTGCGTGTTCGCCTGTCCGCGCAGAACGGCATGACGCTGCAGATCATGTGCGAGCGCAACGATGGCACGATGACGGTCGAGGACTGCGAAGCCGTCTCCATGGCGATCTCGCCGGTCCTCGACGTTGAGGATCCGGTCGACAAGGCGTATCATCTCGAGGTGTCGTCGCCCGGCATCGATCGGCCGATGGTCCGCAGATCGGACTTTTCCCGCTGGCAGGGGCACCTCGTCAAATGCGAGACGTCGATCCTGATCGACGGCCGCAAGCGCTTCCGCGGCAAGATCGCTTCCGCCGATGCCGATGGCTTCACGGTCGAGCGCGACCAGCCCGCCTACGGCGAGGAGCCGACCGTCGCGATCCCGTTTTCGGCGCTGGCCGAGGCGAAGCTGATCCTGACCGACGACCTGATCCGCGACGCCCTGCGCGCCGACAAGGCGGCAAAGGCGCAGGCGGCGAACCAGAACGACGAGGACGTCGAATAGCATATTGAGTGCGCCGCCTTCCGGGCCGGATGCCCCGGAGGAAGGTGGCGTAGAGGATGGAACCGGAGCGGCAGGCCGCTCCCCATCGCCGGCAAAACCACCGGCGTGACAACGGAGACTTGAGACAATGGCAGTCAGTGCTAACCGGCTCGAACTTCTGCAGATCGCGGATGCCGTGGCCCGCGAAAAGGTCATCGATCGCGAAATCGTTCTGGCCGCGATGGCCGACGCCATCCAGAAGGCGGCGCGCTCGCGCTACGGTTCGGAATCGAACATCCGCGCCGACATTAATTCCAAGACCGGCGAGATCCGCCTCCAGCGCCTGCTGGAAGTCGTCGAGCAAGCCGAGGACTATTCCACCCAGATCCCGCTGGAACTGGCGCGCGATCGCAACCCCGACGCCAAGATCGGCGACTTCATGGCCGATCCGCTGCCGCCGATGGATTTCGGCCGCATCGCCGCCCAGTCGGCCAAGCAGGTGATCGTGCAGAAGGTTCGCGAGGCCGAGCGCGACCGTCAGTTCGACGAATACAAGGACCGCGTCGGCGAGATCGTCAACGGCACCGTCAAGCGCGTGGAGTATGGCAACGTCATCGTCGACCTCGGCCGTGGCGAAGGCATCATCCGCCGCGACGAGATGATCCCGCGCGAGAACATGCGCTACGGCGACCGCGTCCGGTCCTATGTCTACGACGTCCGTCGCGAACAGCGCGGCCCGCAGATCTTCCTGTCGCGCACCCATCCGCAGTTCATGGTCAAGCTCTTCACCATGGAAGTGCCGGAAATCTACGACGGCATCATCCAGATCAAGTCGGTCGCCCGCGACCCGGGTTCGCGCGCCAAGATCGCCGTGATCTCGAATGACAGTTCGATCGATCCGGTCGGCGCCTGCGTCGGTATGCGCGGTTCGCGCGTCCAGGCAGTCGTCGGCGAACTGCAGGGCGAGAAGATCGACATCATTCCGTGGAGCCAGGATCCGGCCTCCTTCATCGTCAACGCGCTGCAGCCGGCCGAAGTCGCCAAGGTCGTTCTCGACGAGGATGCCGAGCGCATCGAAGTCGTCGTTCCCGACGAACAGCTGTCGCTGGCGATCGGCCGCCGCGGCCAGAACGTCCGCCTCGCCTCGCAGCTGACCGGCTGGGATATCGATATCCTCACCGAGCAGGAAGAAAGCGAGCGCCGCCAGAAGGAATTCAACGAGCGCACCAACCTCTTCATGGACTCGCTTGACGTCGACGAGATGGTCGGCCAGGTGCTTGCCTCCGAGGGCTTCGCGGCCATCGAGGAACTGGCCTATGTCGATCTCGACGAGATCGCCTCGATCGACGGTTTCGACGAAGACACGGCAACGGAAATCCAGACCCGCGCCCGCGAGTTCCTCGACCGTCTCGAAGCCGAGATGGATGCCAAGCGCAAGGAACTGGGCGTCGCCGACGAACTGCGCCAGATCGACGGCATGACCTCGCAGATGATGGTCGCCCTCGGCGAGGACGGCATCAAGACGATCGAGGACTTCGCCGGCTGCGCTGCCGACGATCTGGTCGGCTGGTCGGAGCGCAAGGACGGCGAGACCAAGAAGTTCGAGGGCCTGTTCTCGAAGTTGGAAGTTTCCCGCGCGGAGGCCGAGGCCATGATCGTCCAGGCGCGGCTTGCCGCCGGCTGGATCACCGAGGAAGACCTCGCAGTCCAGGACGCCCCGGTGGAAGTGGTGGAAGGCGCGGAGCAGGACGCCTGATCGGCGTCCTCTCCTGAAGATCAGCAGCAGCCGGAGAAACCGTTGCCCGCAAACGTGAAGAAGGACGACGGCGAGAACGGCCGCATGTGCATCGTGACCCGCGCGAGCGGCGATCCTGACATGCTTATCCGTTTCGTCGCCGGTCCGGACGGCAGCATCGTGCCCGACCTGAAGCGTCAGCTTCCGGGCCGTGGATGCTGGGTCAAGGCCGAGCGCGCGCTGGTGGACAAGGCCGTGGCGAAGAAGGCCTTCGCGCGCGCCCTGAAGGCGGATGTAAAGGCCTCTGCGGAACTTGGCGCGGAGGTCGATCGTCTGCTCGTCGTGCAGCTTGCGGGCATGATGAACCTGGCGCGCAAGGCCGGCCAGTTCGTCACCGGCAGCATGAACGTCGACAAGGCGGTACGTGCCGGCGCGGCACTCTTCGTCTTCCACGCGGGTGACGCTGCGGCAGACGGGATACGCAAGATCGATCAGGCGCGCCGGGCCTACATGTTCGCCGCCGACGAGGAAGCCGAGATTCCTTCCATGCGCTTCCTCACCGCGGCGGAAATGGAGGGCCTTTTGGGCCAGAATGCTTTTATCCATGCCGCAGCGCTTGCAGGGCAGGCGGGTGAAGGTGTAGTGAAGCGCGCAATCATGCTCGAAAAGTACCGTGGCGATGGCTCGGTCCGGGCGCAAGGCGACGCTCGCCAGCCAAAGCAATGACGCGGGTGACCGGCCGAAACCGGCATCAAGCGCGTCGAGCGACAAGAATTGAACGACAGGGTCTGCTGATACGCATCCGGCCCTGATCCAACGGAACGGATACGGAATGACCGAAAACAATGACGACAAGACGATCAGCGTAGCGGGCAAGAAGACGCTGACCCTGAAGCCTTCCGGGGTTCAGCAGGGTACAGTGCGTCAGGACATGGGACGTGGCCGCACGAAGGCCGTCGTGGTCGAGACCCGCAAACGCCGTCCGTCGCGTCCCGAGGACGAGCGGCCGCCGGTCCAGCCGGTGACGCCGGCGCCGCGCGTTGCCGAGCAGGCCCCCGTGCGCCAGCAGCCGTCCCCGCCGCCGCGCCAGGAGCCGCAGCGTCCGCGCGTCGGCGTCGTCCTGAACCAGCTTTCGCCGGACGAGATCGAGGCCCGCCGTCGCGCGCTTGCCGATGCGCAGGTTCGCGAGGTCGAGGATGCTCGCCGCCGCGCCGAGGAGGAAGCCCGCCGCAAGGTCGAGGAAGAAGCCCGCCGCAAGGCCGAGGAAGAGGCCCGCGTGCAGCGCGAGGCCGAAGAGGCCGAGCGCCGTGCGGCCGCCATCGCCCGTGGCGAGCCCGAGGTGCCCGAACCGGTGGCAGCGGAAGCGCCCGTGGCGCAGCCTGCAGCCGCAGCAGCGCCTGCTGCCCCTGCCGCACGCACGGCTCCGGCCGCTGCGACCCCGGTTCCGCCCGCAGGTCTTCGCGGCCGCCGGCCCGAGGCAGAGGAAGAAAGTGCTCGTCCGCGCGGCGGACCCTCCGGTCCTGCACGCGGCAAGGTCACGCGCCCCGAACCCGCCAAGGTTCCCGCTCGTCCCAAGGCCGACGACGGTCGTCGCCAGGGCAAGCTGACGCTGACGACGGTATCGACCGACGAGGACGGCACGCAGCGCGGCCGTTCGCTGTCGGCCATGCGCCGCCGTCAGGAAAAGTTCAAGCGTTCCATGATGCAGGAGACCCGCGAGAAGATCTCGCGCGAAGTCGTCCTGCCGGAAACCATCACGATTCAGGAACTGTCGCAGCGCATGTCCGAACGCGCCGTCGACGTCATCAAGTACCTGATGAAGGAAGGCCAGATGATGAAGCCGGGCGATCTGATCGATGCCGACCTGGCCGAGCTCATCGCCGGCGAATTCGGCCACACGGTCAAGCGCGTTTCGGAATCCGACGTCGAGGAAGGCATTTTCAATGTCACCGACGTCGATGCCGAAATGGTGTCGCGTCCGCCGATCGTCACCATCATGGGCCACGTCGACCACGGCAAGACGTCGCTGCTCGACGCCATCCGTCATGCCAACGTGGTCGCCGGCGAAGCCGGTGGCATCACCCAGCATATCGGCGCCTATCAGGTCGAGCAGGACGGCAACAAGATCACCTTCATCGACACCCCCGGCCACGCAGCATTCACCGCAATGCGTGCCCGCGGTGCGCAGGCGACCGACATTGCGATCCTGGTGGTTGCCGCCGACGACAGCGTGATGCCGCAGACGATCGAGTCCATCAACCACGCCAAGGCGGCCGGCGTGCCGATCATCGTGGCGATCAACAAGATCGACAAGCCGTCGGCCGACGTGCAGAGGGTGCGCACGCAGCTTCTGCAGCACGAGGTGTTTGTCGAATCCATGGGCGGTGAAGTCCTCGACGTGGAAGTATCGGCCAAGAACGGCACCAACCTCGACAAGTTGCTCGAGGCGATCCTGCTGCAGGCGGAAATCCTTGATCTCAAGGCCAATTCCAACCGCACGGCCGAAGGTGTCGTCGTCGAAGCCGAACTGGACCGCGGTCGTGGTGCCGTCGCCACCGTGCTCGTCCAGAAGGGTACGCTGACGCCGGGCCAGATCATCGTCGCCGGCGACCAGTGGGGCCGCGTGCGTGCGCTTGTCAACGACAAGGGCGAGCATGTGAAGTCCGCAGGTCCGTCGACGCCGGTCGAGGTTCTCGGCCTTTCCGGAACGCCGGCTGCCGGCGACAGGTTCGCCGTGGTCGAGAACGAAAGCCGCGCCCGCGAGATCTCCGAGTATCGCCAGCGTCTCGCCCGCGAGAAGCAGGTGGCGCGCCAGTCCGGTTCGCGCGGCTCGCTCGAGCAGATGATGACCCAGTTGCAGACCTCCGGCATGAAGGAGTTTCCGCTGGTCATCAAGGGTGACGTGCAGGGCTCGATCGAGGCGATCACCGGTGCGCTCGAAAAGCTCGGCACCGACGAGGTGCGTGCCCGCATCGTCCATTCGGGCGCCGGCGGCATCACCGAGTCCGACATCTCGCTCGCCGAAGCGTCGAACGCGGCCATCATCGGCTTCAACGTCCGCGCCAACGCGCAAGCCCGCAGCCTCTCCGAGCGCGAGGGCATCGAGATCCGCTACTACAACATCATCTACGACCTGGTGGATGACGTGAAGGCGGCCATGTCGGGCCTGCTCTCGCCGGAACGTCGCGAAACCTTCCTCGGCAACGCCGAGATCCTGGAGGTGTTCAACATCACCAAGGTCGGCAAGGTCGCAGGTTGCCGCGTCACCGAAGGCAAGGTCGAGCGTGGAGCGGGCGTCCGCCTCGTGCGCGACAACGTCGTCATCCACGAAGGCAAGCTCAAGACGCTCAAGCGCTTCAAGGACGAGGTCTCCGAAGTCCAGTCCGGCCAGGAGTGCGGCATGGCCTTCGAGAACTACGAAGACATCCGTGCCGGCGACACGATCGAGTGCTTCCGCGTGGAACACGTTACGCGCACGCTGTAACGGCTCGTTCAGGCAGTTGTCATGCGGGCGCCGGATGGTTCCGGCGCTCGCATTTTTTTGAAGGTACCGACAATGACCAGAGCAACCTCCTCGGCCCCCTCGCAGCGCATGCTGCGCGTCGGCGAACAGGTCCGCGCGGCAATCACCCAGGTCCTGCAGCGCGGCGAAATCCGCGATCCGCTGATCGAAAAGACCGTGATCTCGATTTCGGAAGTGCGCATGTCGCCCGACCTGAAGCACGCGACCGCCTTCGTCACGCCGCTCGGCGTGACCGATCACGAGGCCGTCATCGAGGCTTTGAACCGCAATGCGAAATTCATCCGCGGCAAGCTGGGCGGCCAGCTTCGACAGATGAAGTACATGCCCGACGTGCGCTTCCGCGACGATACCAGCTTCGACAATTACAAGAAGATCGACGAGCTCCTGCGCTCGCCCGAGGTCGCGCGCGACCTTGATGACACCGAACAAGAATAACAGAAGAACCGATGTCCAAACCCCGCAAACCCAAGGGCCGCCCGGTATCCGGCTGGCTGATCCTCGACAAGCCGTTCGATTTCGGCTCCACGGAGGCAGTCTCCAAGATCAAGTGGCTGTTCAAGGCCCAGAAGGCCGGACATGCCGGTACGCTCGATCCGCTCGCTTCCGGCATGCTGCCGATTGCGCTGGGCGACGCGACCAAGACCGTGCCCTATGTCATGGACGGGCGAAAGATCTATGAATTCACCATCACCTGGGGCGAGGAACGCTCGACCGACGACCTCGAGGGCGAGGTGACCCGCTCCTCCGACAAGCGCCCGGACGAGGACGAGATCAAGGCGCTGCTGCCCGGCTATACCGGCGTGATCCAGCAGGTGCCGCCGCAGTTCTCCGCCATCAAGATCGATGGCGAGCGCGCCTATGACATCGCCCGCGACGGCGAGACGGTCGAGATCCCCTCGCGCGAGGTGCAGATCCATCGCCTGACCCTTCTCGGCTGCCCGGATGCGAACGCCGCCCGGTTCGAGGTCGAATGCGGCAAGGGCACCTATGTGCGCGCGCTGGCCCGCGATTTCGGCCGCGAGCTCGGCTGCTTCGGCCATATTTCCGAACTGCGCCGCACCTATGTCGCTCCCTTCGACGAGGACACGATGGTGCCCTTGTCCGACCTGACCGCGCTGGAGGAGATCGCCGACGAGGCGGAACGGCTCGCAGCGCTCGATGCCTTCCTGATCGATACCGGCGAAGCGTTGTCCAACCTGCCGCAGATCGTCGTCAGCGACGACCAGGCCCATCGCCTGCGCATGGGCAATCCGATCATCCTGCGCGGTCGCGATGCGCCCGTTTCCGCAGACGAGGCCTATGCTACGGCACGCGGCAAGCTGGTCGCGATCGGAGAGGTCGGCGGCGGCGAATTCCGTCCCAAGCGCGTGTTTGCCGGCTAACGATACCGGCGTCGAAAGCGCCGGACGATGCCGCTATCCACGCCACCGGGTGACCAAATTCGAACGGTACCGAACATTGATTGCTATGGCGGCTTGATTTCGCGCGCGCCCATGCGCTCAATGGGGCGATTGGATTGCCCGCCGGCCATCTGGGCGGGCGGGCGCCGGTTGCTCGACGAGGGGTGACGATCTTGGGCGCGAGGGAAACGATAAAGACGGCTGCGTCCGGCAAGGGCGGATCGGACTGGCGCAACCGCATGCGCCATCGGGTCGTCTTCTACCTGGTCTGGCTGATCCTGCTCGCCATCGTTCCCGCCTTCATTTTCGCCGCCATCGTCCTGAACCGCGCCAACGAGGCGCAGGAGCGCGTGCGCGAATCGCTCCTGCGAACCTCGACCGGCGCGGTCAGCCGGGTGGTGGAGCGCGAAGTCACCGCCATGCTTTCGACGCTCGCCTACTTCTCCTCCTCCGAACAACTGGAGCGCAACAACCTGCGCGGCGTCCAGGAACAGGCGGAGAAAGCACTGGCGGGCAGCAATTCCTATCTGCTGGTCATCGACCGTAATTATCGCCAGCTTCTGAACACCCGCGTGCCGTTCGGAACGCCGCTCGGCGAGACGTCGGATCGGGTGACCGCCGACAAGGCCTTCGCCAGTGGCGAGCCGGCCGTCTCCAACCTGTTCTTCGGGCAGACCGCGAAAAAATGGGTGTTCAACGTCCACATGCCGGTGAAGCTCTCAACCGGCGAACAGGTGCTCCTGACCCTGACCCAGAACGCCGAGAGCTTCACCAGCGTCGTCAACCGGGAGATCCTTTCGCCGGGCTGGAACGCGGCGGTGGTGGACGACGCCGGTGTCGTCATCGTTTCCACCGATGGGGCCGCCGCCACCGGCAGGCCGTTCTTCCTGCCGCTCGTTCCGGCGCTGCGGATCGGGCTCGCCAGCATTCGCCACGACAATACCGACTATCAGATCGTGACCGATTTCTCCGCGATCACCGGATGGCGCATCGTCGCCTGGGCGAAGGCGTCCGATGTGCAGGGGCCGGCCACGGCCTCCTTCGTCTGGCTGGCCGCAGGCGGCGCCGTCTTCGCCGGCCTGGCCGCGGGGGCTGCCATCCTGATCGCCAGGGTGCTCTCGCGCGACGTCAAGCTTCTCGCGCACGATGCGATGCGGCTTGGCAGGGGTGAAACCGTGCCGCCGCGCCGCCATGTCATCTCCGAGATCGACACCGTGTCGAGAGCGCTGTCGGAGGCAGCCGATGCCCGTGCCCGGGCGGAAAACGAGGTCCGCTTCCTGATGCGCGAGGTGGCGCACCGTTCGAAGAACCAGTTGACCGTGATCCAGGCCATGCTGAACCAGTCGGCCGGCACTGCCGAATCCGCCACCGTCTTCGCCGACGCCTTCCGCAAGCGCGTCGCCGGTCTTGCCCGCTCGACCGACCTGATGATCGCCAATGCGGCGCAAGGGGTGGAACTGACGGAACTGGCGGGCAACCAGCTGCAGCCGTTTACGCCCGATGACGCCGATCGCGTGCGTATTGCCGGCCCCTCGATCCGCCTCGACAGCCAGACGGCCCAGACGCTGGGCATGGCGCTGCACGAGCTTGCCACCAACGCCTCGAAATACGGTGCCTTTGCCAATGACCGCGGTACCGTGGATCTTTCCTGGTCGATCGACGCCGACCGGCTGGCGCTTGTCTGGCGCGAGCGCGGCGCGGATATCGAAGATCCTCCCGAGGGCCCGCAGCGCAAGGGCTTCGGCAGCCTCGTGCTGGAGCGCATGCTCGGCATGGCGCTGCAGGCGGAGCTGGAGCGGCTGATGCATGCCGACGGCATCGAATGGCGGGTCTGGATCCCGCTGTCGCAGCTCAGAAACGATCTCGCCCATCAGGACGATCCGGGCGGCGAAGGCTGAGGCAACGCAAGGTGCGAGGGCTGCAGGATGCACAAATTGACAGCCCTTTCCTTTCTCCATTGAATGGTTTATAGGCAGCGCCAGCATGCGGACCCGGTTCCGCCTGCCTTCATGGCCTTCGCTGGACGACATCCCGGCGATTGGCGACCCAAGTCCTCCATTTCAGAAAGGATCATCGATGTCGATCACTGCCGAGCGCAAGACTGCGCTGATCAAGGAATATGCAACCGTTGAAGGCGATACCGGTTCTCCGGAAGTCCAGGTCGCGATCCTCACCGAGCGCATCAACAACCTGACCGGCCATTTCAAGGACCACAAGAAGGACAACCACTCTCGTCGTGGCCTTCTGACGATGGTTTCCAGCCGCCGCTCGCTTCTTGATTATCTCAAGAAGAAGGACGAATCCCGCTACAGCAAGCTGATCGCTGCACTGGGCATCCGCCGCTAAGTTTTTCTGGCGGGCGTTCCTCACGGAGCGCCCGCCAGTCATTTTTGCGCGGGGCTTTTTTCCGCGCGAGACGTCCCGTCCGCGTTCCGCCGTTGGCGACCGGATAGGGACGCGACAATTTCCAGCAGGCCGGATGGGCCGGTTCTGCGGAACAACCGATGGCCTGTCATGGGGCAGGATTGCAGGATGCTTCAGGCGCTCGCCTGTGTCCGGCGTGGCGGGAAGCGCCATGGCCGGGTGGCGTGGCCAGGAAGTCGAAGCCTCCCGTTGTCTTGCCCATGATGCGTCATGAATGCGGATAGAGCCACCTGCGCCGACAAGGCGGCGGTGAGCGTCTCCGCAAACGTTAAGGACAAGACATGTTCGATACCCATACGGTTGAAATCGAATGGGCGGGTCGTCCGCTCAAGCTCGAGACCGGCAAGATCGCTCGCCAGGCTGACGGCGCCGTTCTCGCCACCTACGGCGAGACCGTGGTTCTCGCCACCGTCGTGTCGGCCAAGGCGCCGAAGGCGGGCCAGGACTTCTTCCCGCTCACCGTCAACTACCAGGAAAAGACCTACGCCGCCGGCAAGATCCCGGGCGGCTACTTCAAGCGCGAAGGCCGTCCGTCGGAAAAGGAAACCCTGGTTTCCCGCCTGATCGACCGTCCGATCCGCCCGCTCTTCCCGGAAGGCTACAAGAACGACACCCAGGTCGTCGTCACCGTTGTCCAGCACGACCTTGAGAACGATCCCGACGTCCTGTCGATGGTCGCAGCTTCCGCCGCGCTGACGCTTTCCGGCGTTCCCTTCATGGGCCCGGTCGGCGGCGCACGCGTCGGCTACATCAACGGCGAATACGTTCTGAACCCGCATCTCGACGAGATGGACGAATCGGTTCTCGACCTCGTCGTCGCCGGCACCCAGGACGCCGTCCTGATGGTGGAATCGGAAGCCAAGGAACTGAACGAAGACGTCATGCTCGGCGCCGTCATGTTCGGCCATAAGGGTTTCCAGCCGGTCATCGACGCGATCATCAAGCTCGCCGAAGTGGCTGCCAAGGAACCGCGTGACTTCACCCCGGAAGATCATTCGGAACTCGAAGCCGAAATGCTCGGCCTGGCCGAGACCGAACTGCGCGCTGCCTACAAGATCACCCAGAAGGCTGATCGCTACGCTGCCGTCGACGCCGTCAAGGCCAAGGTCAAGGCGCATTTCTTCCCCGAGGGCGTCGAGCCGAAGTACACCGCCGAAGTCATCGGCGCCGTCTTCAAGCACCTGCAGGCCAAGATCGTCCGCTGGAACATCCTCGACACCAAGAGCCGCATCGACGGCCGCGATCTCGATACGGTTCGCACGATCGTTTCCGAAGTCGGCATCCTGCCGCGCACCCACGGTTCGGCCCTGTTCACCCGCGGTGAAACGCAGGCAATCGTCGTCGCCACGCTTGGCACCGGCGAAGACGAGCAGTACGTCGACAGCCTGACCGGCATGTACAAGGAACGCTTCCTGCTCCATTACAACTTCCCGCCCTACTCGGTCGGTGAAACGGGCCGCATGGGCTCCCCGGGCCGCCGCGAAATCGGCCATGGCAAGCTCGCATGGCGCGCCATCCGTCCGATGCTGCCGACTGCCGACCAGTTCCCCTACACGCTGCGCGTCGTCTCCGAGATCACCGAGTCCAACGGCTCGTCCTCGATGGCAACCGTCTGCGGCACCTCGCTCGCCCTGATGGACGCAGGCGTTCCGCTGGCAAAGCCGGTCGCCGGTATCGCCATGGGCCTGATCCTCGAAGGCGACCGTTTCGCCGTTCTCTCCGACATTCTCGGTGACGAGGATCACCTCGGCGACATGGACTTCAAGGTCGCAGGCACAGCCGACGGCATCACCTCGCTGCAGATGGACATCAAGATCGCCGGGATCACCGAAGAGATCATGAAGGTCGCACTCAGCCAGGCACAGGGCGGCCGCAAGCACATCCTCGGCGAAATGGCCAGCGCCATCACCGAAGGCCGTTCGGAACTCGGCGAATTCGCGCCCCGCATCGAAGTGATGAACATCCCGGTCGACAAGATCCGCGAAGTCATCGGCTCGGGCGGCAAGGTCATCCGCGAGATCGTCGAAAAGACCGGCGCCAAGGTCAACATCGAAGACGACGGCACGATCAAGATCGCGTCGTCCTCGGCCAAGGAGATCGAAGCGGCCCGCAAGTGGATCCACTCGATCGTCGCAGAACCGGAAGTCGGCCAGATCTACGAGGGCACGGTCGTCAAGACCGCCGACTTCGGCGCCTTCGTCAACTTCTTCGGCCCGCGTGACGGCCTCGTGCACATCTCGCAGCTCGCTTCCGAGCGGGTCGCCAAGACCTCCGACGTCGTCAAGGAAGGCGACAAGGTCTGGGTCAAGCTGATGGGCTTCGACGAGCGCGGCAAGGTCCGCCTCTCCATGAAGGTCGTCGACCAGGCGACCGGCAAGGAACTGGCCGGCGAGAAGAAGAGCGACGGCGGCGAAGCTGCCGAGTAAGCTCTGACTTACCAATAAACGGGGCGCGGAGCGGTATGTTCCGCGCCCCTTTTCGTATCAGCACACGTTTTCCCATCGACGCGGGACCTGCCGCGCCAGCCCCCAAAGAGATCACCCGATGAGCCGCGACGCGCTTAAGACCCTCTACCATCCCTTCGCCGCCGGTCTGGTGGATCTTCCGGGCGAGGGGCAGCGCTTCCTCTTCCTGGGGGCCGAGGCGGGGCAGCGCCTGCCCGAGGGTTTTGCCGCCGGGATCGATGCCGTGCAGCCGCTCCGTCCGCTCTACCGGGCACTCGAGGCCGCGCGCGCAAGCGTGACGCCGACGATCGAGGGCGCGGGTTATGACGGCGCGCTGGTGCTCTGCGGCAAGCACAAGGGCGAAAACGAGAACCGCATCGCCGAGGCGCTGCAGCGCGTGCGTGCGGGCGGGCCAATCGTGATTGCCGGCGGCAAGGGGGACGGCATCCAGTCGCTGCGCAAGCGCATCGACCGCTTCGGCTTCGGCGGCGACCACGCGCCGAAATACCATGGCGTCGCCTTCTGGTTCGCGCGTCCGGCGGATGTCGACGAGCCGGTCAAGGCGCTGTCCTCGCAAGCCGTTCGCGTCGCGGGCCGCTTCACGGCCGCCCCCGGCATGTTCTCGCACGATCGCATCGACGAGGGCTCGGAACTGCTCGCAACCCGCATCCCGGAGGATTTCCGCGGCCACGCCGCCGATTTCGGCGCCGGATGGGGCTATCTCGCCGTGCTCCTTGCCGAGCGTGCGCCCGGCCTGAAGGGTGTCGACCTGTTCGAGGCCGACTACAACGCGCTCGAGGCGGCAAAGGAGAACATGGCCGAGAACTGCCCGGATGTGCCAGCCCGCTTCTACTGGCAGGACCTGACCGCCGAGCCGCCGCGCGACCACTACGACCTGATCGTCATGAACCCGCCGTTCCACGAAGGCCACGCGGCCGACCACGGGCTGGGTGCCGGCATGATCCGCATGGCGGCGAAGTCGCTCAAGGTAGGCGGCCGCCTCCTGCTCGTCGCCAATCGCGGCCTGCCCTACGAGCCGGTGCTCAAGGAAGCCTTCAAGGAGAGCGGCGAAGTCTGCCGCAATGCGCGTTTCAAGGTCCTGTGGGGCCGGCGCTAAGCCTTCACCCCGGTGGCTGGCCCGATCCGCGGCGGCAAGGTTCATCGGCAGGCGATCACCTCGATGTCATGGACCTGGACCCTGTGCATCCTTTTCATGACGCGCGCGACGTGATTGCCTTGCCGGCAGCGATTCGGCATTCCGCCGGACGGGCGAGACCCACGGGGCATCATTGAGCTATTACGCATCGAAGTTCTTCTGGCTGGCGGCGCAGCCGCTCTCCCTGGCCTTCTTCGCCATCGTTATCGCTTTCCTGCTCGGCTGGCTCGGGCGCAGGCGCCTGCAGGCGGCCTTCATGCTGCTCTCTGCCGCCATCCTCTTCGTCACGCTCTATACCAGCGCCGGCACGGTCATGCTGCAGGCGTTGGAAGGCAGGTTCGCCCGCTCCGTGCTGCCCGTCGCCGGGCCGCAATGCATCATCGTGCTGGGCGGCAGCTTCGAGGCCGAGGTGATCGCCGCCCGCGGCGGCGTCGAGATGAACCAGGCCGGCGATCGCTTCGTCGAAACACTGCGCCTGCTGCAGGCCTATCCCGAAGCCCGGGTGCTGGTTTCCGGCGGTGACGGTTCCTTCAGCGGCCGCTATGCCGGCGACGCCACGGTGTCGGCGGCCTTCTTCGCCGCCTACGGCATATCGCCGACCCGGCTGATCCAGGAGGAGACCTCGCGCACCACCTTCGAAAACGTCGAAAACACCAAGGACCTGCTCGTGCACGACGGGCTCGACAATTGCCTGCTCGTGACCTCCGCCTTCCACATGCCGCGCGCCATGGGACTGTTTCGCAAGGCAGGCCTGGCGGTCGTCCCCTGGCCGACCGATTACCGCACGAGCGGCGTGGCGTCGCTGGAGTTTGACTTCACCCAACCGTCGTCGAATGCGCAGTTGACCACCACTGCCATCCGCGAATGGATCGGACTCGCGGCCTACTATCTGGCAGGCCGTACGGAGACGATCCTGCCGGAGTGAGCCGGCCTCACCTCTTGGAGATGGTGTCGAAGCGCAGGCCCCGGACCCGAGTGGTGATGGTGCAGTATTCGCCGTCGTCGCGGTTACAGGAAACGGCATTCGCCTTCATTTCGAAGACGAGGTTGCCGTAGCGCTTCTTCAACTCGTAGCCGTAGAGATCGGCGCTGCCGATCAGCACGAAACCGCCCTCGGCGATGCCGACGTAGAAATTGTGCGGGCAGCCGACCTCGCCGCAGAGCTTGCCGTCGTCCCCGTCGCAATTGACGGCGCCCAGGTTGGTGATGACGTCGTCGAGCCCGTCATTGTTGAAGTCGATAACGCGGGCGAAGTCGCTGCCATAGGTCGCCGCCTTGCATTGCCCGGCCACCGCCGCCTTCTCGTGGGCGACAGCGTCGTCGAGAATCGGCGCAGCATGGGCGGCCGCGGGGAAAAGCAACGCGACGGCCAACAGGAGATTGCGAAGCGCCGGACGGGAAAACATCATGCAGGGCCTTTCCTTGATATCCGGATCGGTCAAGATAGCGCGAGGCGTCGACCTGGCGCCCCGGGCAATACAGGCTGCATCTTTGCCCGACCAAGCTGTCGCGAGGCTTGGCTGCGGACCGTGAAGGGAGGGATGCGTGACGATCCTGGAGTTGCTCGACTATGCGGGCGTTGCGGTCTTCGCCGCGACCGGGGCGCTGGCGGCCTCTCGCAAGCAGCTCGACATCATCGGCTTTCTCTTCCTGGCGGCCGTGACCGGTGTCGGCGGCGGCACCTTCCGTGATCTCGTGCTCGGCGCTGCGCCGGTGTTCTGGGTAACGAACCCGACCTATCTGCTGGTCTGCGTCGGCGTCGGGCTTCTGTTCTATTTCACCGCGCATCTGTTCGAATCGCGTTATCGCATGCTGTTGTGGCTCGATGCGATCGGTCTTTCGGCCTACAGTGTCATGGGGGCGGCGAAGGGGCTTGCGGCTACCGGTTCGCCGACGGTGGCGATCACCACCGGCGTCATGACGGCCAGCGTCGGCGGCATCCTCCGTGACCTGCTCGCCGGCGAGCCCTCCGTGCTGCTGCGCCCGGAGATCTATGTGACGGCAGCGCTCGGGGGCGCCGCGGCCTTCACGGCGCTGACATTCGCAGGAGTGCCTCTCTCGGTGGCTTCAGTGATCGGCGCGCTAGTGGCCTTCGGCGTGCGCGGCGGCGCCCTGCGCTTCGCCTGGCGCATCCCGGTCTACAGGCATCAACCCGGACGTCATCCAGACGATGTCATGTAGGACGGTTCACGTTACGGGAATGTCGGCCGGCTGGGCTGGACGCCGTCAGCGGTTCTTCTTGGCCCGCAGGCGGATGATGACGTCGACATGGGCGATCTCCATGCCTTCCGGCGGCTCCGGCAGATTGCCGATCTCGATGCTGCTGACCGGAATGTCCAGCACCTCGTTGTCGCCCTCGACGAAGAAATGGTGATGGTCGGAGATGTTGGTATCGAAATAGGTGCGCGAGCCCTCGACGGCAAGGACGCGGACGAGCCCGGCTTCCGTGAACTGATGGAGGGTGTTGTAGACCGTCGCCAGCGAAACCGGCACGCCGGCATCGACAGCTTCCTCGTGCAGTTCTTCCACCGTCAGGTGCCGGTCGCCCTTCGCAAAGAGGAGGTCGGCCAGCGCGATGCGCTGACGCGTGGGCCGAAGGCCACAGTCCCGCAACCGGGTCTCTATGCTCAATTCTTTGACATGCACCATGGGTGACGAATCCGTTCGCCTGATCTTGCAGAACAATCTTGACGTTTCGATATAACTTTTGCGGCGAGCGGATTCAATAGTTTTGCGAGGAGCGACAATGTTGCAGGATGCGGAAAACCAATGCTTTGGCCGCCACCCGGCACTTTGGACTAGCTGTCCGGCCGGTCATCATGTATGCGGAACGCAAAATCCACTCCGGCATTCCCCTTGTGGGGAGGCCGGGCACAGCCGGCGCGGCGAGTGGCCAATGCTTCATTTTGGCCTCATCCTGCACTAAAGCTAGAACAAAGAACCAAGGACCGGGAAGAAACAGCCCATGACGACCAGGCAATCGAGCTTCACCTACGAAGAGATCCTCACCTGTGCACACGGCGAACTGTTTGGCCCCGGGAACGCGCAGCTTCCGCTGCCGCCGATGCTCATGGTTCACCGCATCACCGAGATCTCGGAAACGGGCGGAGCGTTCGACAAGGGCTTCATTCGTGCAGAATACGATGTGAAGCCCGACGATTGGTATTTTCCCTGCCATTTCGAGGGTAACCCCATCATGCCGGGCTGCCTCGGGCTGGACGGCATGTGGCAGTTGACGGGATTCTTCCTCGGGTGGCTTGGTGAAGAGGGGCGCGGCATGGCGCTCTCCACCGGAGAGGTGAAGTTCAAGGGCATGGTCCGCCCGCACACCAAGCTTCTGCAGTACGGGATAGATTTCAAGCGCGTCATGCGCGGCAGGCTCGTGCTCGGTACGGCCGATGGCTGGCTCAAGGCCGATGGCGAGACTATTTACCAGGCAACCGACCTGCGCGTCGGCCTGTCGAAGGAAAAGGCCGCCTGACGCCGCAAGGGCGTCAGTTGGGCTAAAGGATCACAGAGGTTTAAGCAGATGAGACGGGTAGTTGTCACAGGTCTTGGTATCGTTTCTTCCATCGGCAACAATGCGGACGAGGTGACGTCGTCGCTGCGCGACGCCCGGTCCGGCATCAGCTTCTCCAAGGATTTTGCCGAGCACGGCTTCAAGTGCCAGGTGTGGGGCGCGCCGAACATCGACACGACCGATCTGGTGGATCGCCGCGCCATGCGCTTCCTGTCGCAGGGCGGCGCCTGGAACCACGTCGCCATGAAGCAGGCGATCGCCGATTCCGGGCTCGAGGAAAAGGACTATGGCGCCAACGAGCGCGTCGGCATCATCATGGGCTCGGGCGGCCCGTCCACGCGCACCATCGTCGAGGCGTCCGACATCACGCTGAAGAACGGTAGCCCCAAGCGCATCGGCCCGTTCGCCGTGCCGAAGGCGATGTCGTCCACCGCTTCGGCGACGCTCGCCACCTGGTTCAAGATCCATGGCGTCAACTATTCGATCTCGTCGGCCTGCTCGACCTCGGCCCATTGCATCGGCAATGCTGCCGAGATGATCCAGTGGGGCAAGCAGGACGTGATGTTCGCCGGCGGCCACGAGGACCTCGACTGGTCGATGTCTAACCTCTTCGACGCCATGGGCGCCATGTCCTCGAAGTTCAACGACACGCCCGACACCGCCTCGCGCGCCTATGACATCAACCGCGACGGCTTCGTCATCGCCGGCGGCGCCGGCGTGCTGGTGCTGGAAGAGCTCGAACACGCCAAGGCACGCGGCGCCAAGATCTATGCCGAGATCGTCGGCTACGGCGCCACTTCGGACGGCTACGACATGGTCGCCCCTTCCGGCGAGGGTGCCGTGCGCTGCATGCGCCAGGCGCTTGCCACCGTGAAGGGCGACATCGACTACATCAACACCCACGGCACCTCGACGCCGGTCGGCGACAGCAAGGAGATCGGCGCGATCCGCGAAGTCTTCGGCGACAGGATCCCGCACATCCAGTCGACCAAGTCGCTGACGGGCCATTCGCTGGGGGCTGCCGGCGTGCAGGAATCGATCTACAGCCTGCTGATGATGCAGGCGGGCTTCATCGGCGAGAGCGCGCATATCCAGGAACTCGATCCGGAATTCGAAGGCATGCCGATCGTGCGCAAGCGGATCGACGATGCCAAGATCGACATTGCGCT
The DNA here is from genome assembly GCF_014196765.1 of Mycoplana azooxidifex. GTDB lineage: Bacteria > Pseudomonadota > Alphaproteobacteria > Rhizobiales > Rhizobiaceae > Mycoplana > Mycoplana azooxidifex. Next base: position 347,492 of record NZ_JACIEE010000003.1, on the reverse strand, counting down.
TTCCAACTCTTTCGGCTTCGGCGGGACGAACGCGACGCTCGTCTTCCAGCGCCACAACGGATAACGGACCAATGACGGGGATCATGAAGGGAAAACGCGGCCTGATCATGGGGGTCGCGAACAATCATTCCATCGCCTGGGGCATTGCGAAGGCGCTGGCGGGGCAGGGTGCCGAACTCTGCTTCACCTATCAGGGCGAGGCGCTGGGCAAGCGCGTCAAGCCGCTCGCGGCCGAGCTCGGTTCGGAATTCCTGCTCCATTGCGACGTCGAGGACGTCGCCTCGGTCGACACGGTCGTCGCCGATATCAAGGAGCGCTGGGGCAAGCTCGACTTCATCGTCCATGCCATCGGCTTTTCCGACAAGAACGAGTTGAAGGGCCTCTACGCCGATACCTCGCGGGACAATTTCACCCGCACCATGGTTATTTCCTGTTTCTCCTTCACCGAGATCGCAAGGCGCGCCGCCGACCTGATGAGCGAGGGCGGCACGATGCTGACGCTGACCTATGGCGGCTCGGTCCGGGTGATGCCGAACTACAACGTCATGGGTGTCGCCAAGGCGGCGCTGGAGGCTTCGGTCCGGTATCTTGCTGCCGACTACGGCCCGCGCGGCATCCGCGTCAATGCGATTTCGGCCGGCCCGATCCGCACGCTGGCCGGCGCAGGGATCGCCGATGCCCGCGCCATGCTGTCCTGGCAGCAGAAGAACTCGCCGCTGCGCCGCACCGTCACCATCGACGACGTCGGCAATTCGGCCATGTACCTGCTGTCGGATCTGTCGAGCGGCGTCACCGGCGAAATCCACTACGTCGATTCCGGCTACAACATCACCTCGATGCCGACGCTTGAAACGCTCTCCCGCGCCGACAGCGAGTAGCCGTCAGCGCAGCAGAAGCACGACGACCAGCACGAGCATCGCCAGCACGATGCCGAGCAGGATCCGGCGCACGCGCGGGTGCATGTCGACGGCGACGGTCGGATCGATCTTGCGCCGGATGAAGGCAATCGGTGTCTCGGAGGGCGGGGTATGCCCCTCGCTCTCCTTCACGTCCTTGGCGATGACTTCCGCCACATCTTCTGTGATGGGCGGCCTGAAAGGTCCGAAAACCATCGCACGCTCTCCTCGTTGGGATGCGGCGGATGGTGGACCCGAACCTTTTCGTTTGCAATCGCAAATGCAACCGTGGGACAGCGTGACGCGCCGCTGCAAGCCGGCCCCGCAAGTCCGTGCCGTTCAGCCCGTCTTCCCCACAGATCAGGCCGCTGCGGCGCCTGCGCCGACCCGCTTGTAGAACAGCGTCGTGCTGCAGAAGCTGCCGTCGGGATAAAGGGCGTAGTCGGGGATGACGCCGACCCATTGCCAGCCGAGCTTGCGGTAGACGGTCTCCGCCGGGCTGCCGGTGGCCGTGTCGAGCACCAGCACCGTCTTGCCGCCCGCCGCTGCCGCACCTTCCGCCGCTTCCATCAACCGCCGGGCCAGGCCGCGACCGCGCTCGCTTTCCTTCACCAGCAGCTTCTTGATGTCGGCGCGGTGGCCCTGGTTCGGCATCTGCCGCATGCCGACCTGCACGGTGCCGGCGATGCGTCCGTTCCGTTCGGCGCAGAAAAGCAGCGTCGAACCGTCCGCTACCGCCGCGATCACGCCCTGCCAGAAGGCAAGCGCGTCGTCGCGGCCATAGGGCGCCATGAACCCCACGGAGGCGCCGCCCATCACGCAGTCCACGAGCACGTCGGCAAGTTCGTCGATCCGTGCCGCCGCCTCGTCGCGCCCCAGAATCCTGATCTCGTCCATGGTTCCCTCTTCAGTTGCGGCCACGGTCAAGCACGACGGCATAGTGCGCCGGCGCCTGGCCCGGATTGTGGAAAACGTGGCCTTCGGTGATGCTCATGTAGAGGCAGTCGCCCGGCTCCAGTCGATGGGTGATGCCGGCGATCGTCATCTCGAGCGCTCCGGAAAACAGCCAGACGTGCTGGGTCATGCCCTCTTTCGCGGTCTCGGGCGGGTAGGCGATGCGGGCGCCGGGCGGAAAGGCCACGTCGATCACCTCGACGCGCGACGGCGTTGCCGGCGGAGAAACGGCCCGGCGCTCGTATCCGGTTTCCGGATCGCGCCAGACCGGCTGGTCGGCGCGGCGAGACAGCGGGCTGGCCTCTTCGCCTTCGGGGGCAAAGAAGACCGAGAGCGTGACGTCCAGGGCCGCGCAGAGCCGCGACAGCAACTGCGCCGTCGGGCTCGCCTCGCCGCGCTCGATGCGCGAGATCATCGCGCGGCTGACACCGGAACGGCCCGCCAGTTCGTCGAGGGTCAGTTCGCGTCGGTTGCGGAGCGCCCGCAGGCGCCCGGCGATCGCCGCATCGATATGTGTCTCATCGTGTTCCATTATGGTAGATCTATATATCCACTATAATGGAGTCAAGCCAGGACAAAATGAGCCCGATGACTTCAGCCTTGAACCTGGGCGATCCAGTCGTTCAGGCTGTAATAGTTCGTTACCCGGCTAATCTTATCACCCTTAAGAGCGAAGAAAGCACCTGCCGGCAACGTGTAGGTTTGGCCCTTTGCTTCCGGCAGGCCCTCGTCGGTGGCGAGGTACTCGCCGTTGACGACGAATTCCGCCGCCCCCCGGCTGCCGTCCTCACTCGCCATGATGACGATCTCCGTCAGCGTTTCCTTGTAGCTGCGGTTCATGTGCTCCATGAACCTCGCGAAAGCCGCCTTGCCGGTCTGCCGTTCGCCCTGGTTGATGTCATGGGCGACGTTTTCGTCCAGTAGCGCCAGGAAGGCGTCCATGTCCTGGCGGTTGAAGGCGTCGTAGTAGGCGCGGATGATCTCGGCGGCTTTCATGGATGTCTCCCTGGATGAAGCATGCTTGCTGAATGGAACTCTGCCGGTATAACCAAGCCATCGCCACCTGCAAATGCCATGGCTCCGGATGATGCTGCAATGACCCTCGAGATCAGATCGTTTTCTGGCGCAGATGCCGCTCCCTACGTCGACGACCTCGCCCGACTGAGGATCACGGTCTTTCGGGATTTCCCCTACCTCTATGACGGCGATCCCGCCTATGAACGAAGATACCTGGCCACCTATGCGCGGTCCGAAGGCTCTGTCTTTGTCCTGGCTCTGGACGGCGGCCGCGTCGTCGGGGCGGCGACCGGCATGCCGATGGCGGCCGAGACGGACGAGGTCAAGGCGCCCTTCCTCGCCGCCGGCCGCGATCCGGGCGACTACTTCTATTTCGGCGAAAGCGTGCTGCTCCCCGCCTATCGCGGCCGCGGCATCGGCGTGAAGTTCTTCGAGGGGCGCGAGGCTCAGGCCCGCAGGCTCGGGCTGGCGTTCTGCACCTTCTGCGCCGTGGAGCGGCCCGCCGATCATCCGCGCCGCCCGGCCGGCTACGCCCCGCTCGACCGCTTCTGGGGAAACCGCGGCTACCGCCATCATCCCGAACTGCGCACCACCTTCACCTGGCGCGATCTCGACGAGACGGAGGAAAGCGAAAAGCCGCTGTCCTTCTGGATCCGCGACCTTCGCACCACTGGTTGATGCCGGTCCTTTGCCGACAAAGCGCAACGGCCTGAAAATAGGGGGAACGGCCGGTTAATTACCGCTTTGCGGTCGCAAGGCGCACTGCTATATGGCGCCCATGAGCACCAATTCGTCGACACCCCTTGACCATATCCGCAACTTCTCGATCGTGGCCCATATCGACCACGGAAAGTCGACGCTGGCCGACCGGCTGATCCAGTCGACGGGCGGCCTTGCGGACCGCGAGATGTCCGAGCAGGTGCTCGACAACATGGAGATCGAGCGCGAGCGCGGCATCACCATCAAGGCCCAGACCGTGCGCCTGCACTACAAGGCCAACAATGGCGAGACCTATGTGCTCAACCTGATCGACACGCCCGGCCACGTCGACTTCGCCTACGAGGTCTCGCGCTCGCTGTCGGCCTGCGAGGGCTCGCTGCTGGTCGTCGATGCGTCGCAGGGTGTGGAAGCCCAGACGCTCGCCAACGTCTACCAGGCGATCGACAACAACCACGAGATCGTCACGGTCCTCAACAAGATCGACCTGCCGGCCGCAGAACCCGACCGCATCAGGGACCAGATCGAGGAAGTGATCGGCATCGACGCCTCCGAGGCCGTGCTGATCTCGGCCAAGACCGGCCTCGGTATTCCCGACGTGCTCGAGGCGATCGTCCACAAGCTGCCTGCTCCGAAGAGCGAGGGCGGCGAAAAGGCGCCGCTGAAGGCGCTGCTGGTCGACAGCTGGTACGATACCTATCTCGGCGTCATGGTGCTGGTGCGCGTCATCGAAGGTCGCCTTTCCAAGGGCCAGACGGTCCGCATGATGGGCACGGATGCGAAATACACCGTCGAGCGCGTCGGCGTGCTGACGCCGAAGATGGTGGCCATGGACTCACTCGGCCCAGGCGAGATCGGCTTCATCACCGCCTCCATCAAGGAAGTGGCCGATACCCGCGTCGGCGATACCATCACCGAGGACAAGCGCCCGACGGCAAAGGCCCTGCCGGGCTTCAAGCCCGCCCAGCCGGTCGTCTTCTGCGGCCTCTTCCCGGTCGATGCCGCCGATTTCGAGGACCTGCGCTCGGCGATGGGCAAGCTCCGCCTCAACGACGCATCCTTCTCCTTCGAAATGGAAAGCTCGGCAGCACTCGGCTTCGGCTTCCGCTGCGGCTTCCTTGGCTTGCTACACCTGGAAATCATCCAGGAGCGGCTGGAGCGCGAATTCGACCTCGACCTGATCGCGACGGCCCCTTCGGTCGTCTACAAGCTGTTCATGACCGACGGCTCGGAGCGCGAGTTGCACAATCCGGCCGATATGCCGGACGTGGTCAAGATCGCCGAGATCCACGAGCCGTGGATCCGCGCGACCATCCTGACGCCTGACGACTATCTCGGCGGCATCCTCAAGCTCTGCCAGGATCGTCGCGGCATCCAGATCGAGCTGACCTATGTCGGCACCCGCGCCATGCTCACCTACGACCTGCCGCTCAACGAAGTCGTCTTCGACTTCTACGACCGGCTGAAGTCCATCTCCAAGGGCTACGCCTCCTTCGACTATCAGATCACCGACCATCAGGAAGGCAATCTGGTGAAGATGTCGATCCTGGTGAACGGCGAGCCGGTCGATGCGCTGTCGATGATGGTGCACCGCATGGCCGCCGAAAAGCGCGGCCGCGACATGTGCGAGAAGCTGAAGGAACTGATCCCCAAGCACATGTTCAAGATCCCGATCCAGGCCGCCATCGGCGGCAACGTGATCGCCCGCGAAACGATCTCCGCACTCCGCAAGGACGTGACCGCCAAGTGCTACGGCGGCGATGCCACCCGCAAGCGCAAGCTGCTTGAAAAACAGAAGGCCGGCAAGAAGCGCATGCGCCAGTTCGGCAAGGTCGAGATCCCGCAGGAAGCGTTTATCGCGGCTCTGAAGATGGGGGATGAGTGAGCGAGGGAATCCCCCGTAATGCCCGCTCCTGCTTTGAGGGAGCACGCGTGAACTTATGCTGTCAGGGCGAGCATTTGTGACTTTAATCTTCTTCTAAAATGGCTTTCTGTGCCTCTAGTAGGCGGATTAGTTTGCCTATTTCTTTTGGCCCCATATCGCCCCGCGCTAAAATTCGCACATTGGTCTCCTGACTAAGGCTGTTACGCATCCATTCAGTCTCGCCCTTGGCGGGAGACGCGACCTGATCTTCCTGCAGCAATGGAAACGTTGGAAATTTGACGTCGGTCGATGCCGGCGTCTCGACGATCACTTCATTCATTGGAATACCTGTTTGGCTTCCCTCTACAGCCACCCACTTGCAGTCTTCTGACACCAAGCGGACACGTAGCGGTTTTGGCAACTGAAGCACGCCTTGGGATTCCCACTGAATGAGATCACCGACTTTCGCTCCGCCAAACATAATGCTGCCCTCCACGAGAGGCGTTCGATCTGGCACGAAAGATTCTCGGCTATCATCGACCGAAGGGCCACCACTTTCGAATGCTTCTTCCTGCTCAAGAAACCGTTGCGTATCCATATAGGCCGAAACCACTGGACCAATTGCCCTATCGAGAAAGTTCTCGCGGGACAGCCAGGATTTAAGTGCTCCCTCCGACGGCGGGCCATCATGAAAACGATCGCGGATTTCGGCAAATACTGTGGGAGTGTAGGCCGCTTCCAGGAGCGCCTGTTTCCTTGCGGTCTCACTAACTGGGTGAATAATATCTACCGCAAGCTGAGTGACACGTGTTTGCCCCTTTCCAGCCTTCTCAAGCAAACCATAGTGGGCAAGGGAAGCAAGCGCTTTATCAGACGCGCCGCTCTGACCGCTGTAGCCGATGTGTTTAGCGGCAACGTCACGATCAATGACATTTCGCCGGTCTGCCGCGTGAATGCTTCGAGCCTGACCAATCGCCTTGGGAAGGCTCGTGTTGGGGTATCCAGGACTGTGAACTCGCGACATATCCGATCTCCATTTATGAAATGCAGTACCATAAGCATTCGAATTAAGCAATTAAGCAATGGCCATAACCTAGGCGCGCATACAAATTAGCAATCATATTGCGCAGCGCGAGGCAATGGTGCATATTGAGTCGCGCAGGTAGCTGCAATGCAACGTGTAGTGGCGCGTCGATTGGAAGTCGGAGAAGGACAATATGAGAAGAGTCGTAGCCAACCGCACCATCGAACACCGTCGCGGTTGGCGGTAACAAAAAGGGCCACAAAACAGGAAGGCTGGTACCCGACCTGCATTGTGACCCATGGTGTCAGCGGACAAGCCCTGATCCGTTGGACGGAATAACTGGGAATGCCGATCTCTGATGAGGTTGACCCCTTCAGAATCGCATTTCCCGGTCTCCGTTTCAAGAGGGCTTAGCTTGAAGTCAGGAGGTCATCATGACCAATGACAACATACCGAGCTATACGCTCACCTTCGAAGACGCCGTCCAGATTTGGCTTCGCTATTGGGCCGGCGAATTTCAGAACCGGATTGCGGCAAGCCTCGATGTCAATCCGGGCCGCGTGAACGAAGTTCTCAAGGAACGGAAGTTCATCGGCAGCCGCGAAGCAGCGCTTAAAGAGCGTGCGGCCTGAGGATGGATCAATGATGAAATTTCATCCTCCGAAGCCGCCTAAACCTGTCGACCGTCTTCAGAATATGAAGACCCTTCGCCCTCTGGGTAAAACCAAGTGGGTCAAGGCTCACTGGCGCTATGATTATGAGCGGCGCCAATGGGAATGGGTGCTTGGCCATTGGGCCAAATAACTCGTGAAACGGGGATGCGCAGCGCCTGTCGTTGCGCAACCCGCTTCAGCATGAGCCTCACTCCGCCCCCTCCCTCATCTCCTTGTGCCGTGCCTCGAACTCCTGGCGCAGCGCCCGGCGCCCTTCGGCGGCCTTTGCCCGGCGCTGTTTAGCCTCGGTGTCCAGCGCAAGCGAGGGCACCGCCGTCGGCTTGCCACTGGCATCCACCGCCACCATGGTGAAATAGCAGGAATTGGTGTGACGGCGCTCGCCGGTGCGGATGTTTTCCGCCTCGACCCGGATGCCGATCTCCATCGAGGTGCGGCCGGCATGGTTCACCGAGGCGCGGAAGGTGACGAGTTCGCCGACATGGATCGGCTGGCGGAACACGACCTGGTCCACCGAAAGCGTCACCGCATATTGCTGGGAAAAGCGCGAGGCGCAGGAATAGGCCACGCGGTCGAGCAGGTTCAGCAGCGCGCCGCCGTGCACCTTGCCGGAAAAATTCGCCATGTCCGGCGTCATCAGCACCACCATTTCGAGCTGGCTGGGGTCATGGGCGCGATCCATGGGTGGTCCTTTCGAAGAGCGGTCGGTCGGGAAGAGCCCATAAGCCTACCGGCTGCGGCCCGCAAGGAAAAGAACCCGCGCGGCGACGCTGCCGGTCATGACGGCTTGCCGGTCCCAGTTGCCTGCACCAGCCCGGCGCGATACGGTCCGCCGGCGCGGCGCCCGGCCGCGCATGCCCTTTCGTCCCCTTTCTGCGAAGCCATCTCCCATGACCCAGATCGATCCCGCCGCCCTTCAAGCCACCGTCCAGGCGCTGCCCGACCGCTATCCCGGGCCCGGCGGTGTCGTCGGCGTCGTTTGCGACGGCGAGGTCATCGTTCGCCATGCCTGGGGCTATGCCGATCTCGACCGGCGCCAGCAGATGACGGCGGAGACCCTTTTGCCGATCTGCTCGATCAGCAAGCAGTTCACCTGCGCCGCCCTGCTCGACCTCGTGGGCGATCCGGCGAAGCTCGACGGCGCCCTTGCCCGCCACCTGCCAAACATCGAGGGGCGACGGCCGACGGTGGCGGAGCTTTGCGCCAACCAGTCGGGCTTGCGTGACTACTGGGCGCTGACGGTGTTGCACGGCGCGCTCGCCGACGGCGTCTTCGCCCGCGACGATGCGGCCAGGCTGTTTTCGCGCATGTGCCGCACGCATTTCGAGCCCGGCAGCCGCTATTCCTATTCCAATGGCAATTTCCGGATCCTCGGCGACCTCGTCGAGGAGGCGGCCGGCCGGCCGCTGGCGGAGGTCTATCGCGAGCGCCTGTTTACCCCGGCCGGCATGGAGACGGCGATCCTCGCCGCCGATACGGCAGAGCCGCTGAACGGCGTGGTCGGCTATGAGGGCAATGCGAACCTCGGTTATTTCCCCGCCGTCAATCGCGTCTTCTGGTCCGGTGATGCCGGCATCGCCGCCTCGCTGGACGACATGCTGGCCTGGGAGACCTTCATCGATCGCAGCCGCGACGACCCGGACGGTCTCTACAACCGCATTTCCGCGCCGCAGCCGTTTTCCGACGGCAGGGCGTCCCGCTACGGCTTCGGCCTCGCCCGCGAGACGGTCGACGGTGTCGCGCTGATCGGCCATGGCGGCGCGCTGCGCGGCTTCCGCGCCAGGCGGCTGCATGCCGCGGCCGAGCGCCTCTCCGTCGTGGTCATGTTCAACCACGAGGCCGATGCCCACGCCGCGGCGAACGCCGTGCTGCGCGCCGTCCTCGGCCGCCCGCAGACACCGGTCGAGAAGACGAGGCCGTCGCCGGAATGGGCAGGCAGCTATCTGGAGCCGTCGACCGGCCTGCTGCTGCGCATCTCCACCGTGCATGACGGGCTGAGGGCGCGCTTTGCGACCTCGGCCGAAACCCTTTCGCTCGGTGCGGATGGCATCGCCCGTTCGTCGACGATGACGCTGGCGCGCGACGGCGATGCGGTGCGCATGGAGCGTCCCGGCGAGAACCTCGCAACGGTTGCCACCCGCATCCGGCCGGGCCTGCGCGACGACATCGCCGGCCGCTACGTTTCGGCGGAACTGGACGCCTCCTTCGAGATCGTCTCCGCCGGCGGCGCCTGGTTCGGCGCCTTCGAGGGCTTTCTCGGTAGGGGCGCGATGCATCCGGTCCACCCGGTCGGCGAGGACGTCTGGCGGCTCTCCTGCCGCCGCTCCATGGATGCGCCCGCCCCCGGCGACTGGACCCTGACCGTCCGCCGAAACGACAGCGGAGAGGTGGCGGGGCTCACGCTCGGCTGCTGGCTCGCCCGCGGGGTCGCGTATTCGAAAGCCGGCTAAGGAACGGCGCACACGGGCGGCTGCGTCAGATGTTTCGCCGCCGACCTTCCAAAAGGTCCAACACGGAATTGGCCGCCTCGATCACGTTGGTGCCCGGACCAAACACCGCAGCCACGCCGTGATCCTGCAGGAACTGGTAGTCCTGCCGCGGGATGACGCCGCCGCAGACGACGATCACCTCGCCGCCGCCCCTCTTCTTCAGGTCGTCGATGAGCTGCGGCAGCAGCGTCTTGTGGCCGGCGGCAAGCGAGGACACGCCGATCACGTTGACCGCCTCCGAAAGCGCCATCGCCGCAGCTTCCTCCGGCGTCTGGAACAGCGGCCCGGCCAGCACGTCGAAGCCGATGTCGCCGAACGCCGACGCGATCACCTTGGCGCCCCGGTCGTGCCCGTCCTGACCGAGCTTGGCGACCATGATCTTCGGCGGGTGGCCGAGCCTTTCGGCAATGCCGGACATGCGCGTCCGCAGCACCGTCAGCTCCGGCTCGCCGCGATAGGCCTCGCCGTAGACGTCCTTGATGACCTCGGGCGTGGCTTCGTGATCGCCGAAGGCCCGGCGCATCGCATCCGAGATCTCGCCCACCGTGGCCCGCTCGCGTGCGGCTTCGACTGCTGCCGCCAGCAGGTTTCCCTGGCCGGTCCGTGCGACCGCGGCCAGCGCCTCGAGTGCTGCGCGAACCCGCTCGCCGTCGCGCCGCCGCCTCGTCTCCTCGATCCGCCGGATCTGGGCTGTCCGCACGGCGCTGTTGTCGATCTGCAGGATGTCGATCGGATCTTCGTTTTCCAGCCGGTACCGGTTGACGCCGACGATCACCTCTTCGCCCTTGTCGACCGCCGCCTGCCGCCGCGCCGCCGCTTCCTCGATCATCCGTTTCGGCAGACCGTCGGTAACCGCCTTCGTCATGCCGCCGAGCGCCTCGACCTCCTCGATCAGCGCCCAGGCCTTCTCGGCCAGCTCGTTCGTCAGGCTCTCCACGTAGTAGGAGCCCGCCAGCGGATCGACTACCTTCGTCACGCCCGTCTCGTGCTGCAGGATCAGTTGGGTGTTGCGGGCGATGCGGGCGGAAAATTCCGTCGGCAGCGCGATCGCCTCGTCGAAGGAATTGGTGTGCAGCGACTGGGTGCCGCCGAGTGCAGCCGACATCGCCTCGAAGGCGGTGCGGACGATGTTGTTGTAGGGGTCCTGCTCCTGCAGCGACACGCCGGAGGTCTGGCAGTGCGTGCGCAGCATCAGCGAGGACGTCTTTTTCGGCTCGAACTCCTCCATGATGCGGGTCCACAACAGCCTTGCCGCCCGCAGCTTCGCCGCCTCCATGAAGAAGTTCATGCCGATGGCAAAGAAGAAGGAGAGGCGGCCGGCGAAATCATCGACGTTCAGCCCCTTGGCGAGTGCTGCCCGCACATATTCGCGCCCGTCGGCCAGCGTGAAGGCCAGTTCCTGCACGAGCGTCGCGCCGGCCTCCTGCATGTGGTAGCCGGAGATGGAGATGGAGTTGAACTTCGGCATCTCCTTCGCCGTGTAGGCGATGATGTCGGCGACGATACGCATCGAGGGTTCGGGCGGATAGATGTAGGTGTTGCGGACCATGAACTCCTTCAGGATATCGTTCTGGATGGTCCCGGAAAGGGCTGCGCGCGGGACGCCCTGTTCCTCGCCGGCGACGATGAAGCTCGCGAGAATCGGGATCACCGCGCCGTTCATCGTCATCGACACCGACATCTCGTCCAGCGGGATGCCGTCGAACAGGATCTTCATGTCCTCGACCGAATCGATCGCCACACCCGCCTTGCCGACGTCGCCCTCGACGCGCGGATGGTCGCTGTCGTAGCCGCGATGGGTGGCAAGGTCGAAGGCGACGGAAAGGCCCTTCTGCCCAGCGGCGAGGTTCTTCCGGTAGAAAGCGTTGGATTCCTCCGCCGTCGAGAACCCGGCATATTGCCGGATCGTCCACGGCCGGCCGGCATACATGGTCGCGCGCGGCCCGCGCACGAAAGGCGCAAGGCCGGGAAGCGAGCCGAGATGGCCGATTCCATCGAGGTCCGCGGCCGTATAGAGCGGCTTGACGGTGATGCCTTCCGGCGTCTGCCAGGTGATCGTCTCGGGGGAGGCTTTCAGTTCGCGCTCGGCGAGGGCCTCCCAGTGTTCATGGCCGCGCGTGTCGCCCTTCCCGTTGCCTGGGTCTTGAGCCTTCGAGCTTTCGTCTGACACGGACTTCTCCTCCTGAATACGCGATCGCGTTCACGCGCGCCCGAAAGCGCCGTGGTGATCAATATGGACTGCGGACGGGGCGCTGAAAGCTGCCTCGTATATTGGTATAAAAGTGACACCTCTCAGCGCCCCGTTCGGCGGTTTATATCCGCGGCCTCGGCTTCGTCCGTGATCGGCGGGGTTTGTGGGAACAGTGGCGTGCCCCTCGATCGAGGGTGTCATGCACGCTCTCAGGCTTACGATGCCCGGGCCATGACTGCCTTTAGGCCTCGTCTTCCACCTGCGCCGTGCGTCCGGGTTTAAAGCCCCTCGAACGCGCACGGTGCGGCCCCGCATCCTGTGCGCCGAACCGGTGCCGGCCGCGTCCGAAGATCGCGACAGGCGGTTGCGGTGCACCCTCCGGGATGGAAAGCAGGATGTCAGTCCGACAAACATCCCGCTCCCTCCCCCAGTCGGAGTGAAACCATCCTCCGCGGACCCGAGCATGGGGGCTTTGCGTCCTATCCCCGATGCGCGCGCCGGCTCCGCCTCGCCGGCACGCCTGCCGGTGTATCCGCGACGGAACGGCATCAGTATAGGCCCGGGTCGGGGATACGGGGACGAACAGGAGCGAAAATTTTTTGCTGCGTTTGATTCGGATGCTACCTGGTAGTATCTTTCGCTGACACAGGAGACACCCCATGTCCGTGAAAGCTTCCGTATCGATTTCCGACCAGCAGGACGCCTTTGCGCGGAAACTCGTCGAGGACGGGCGCTATGCGAGCCTGAGTGCCGTCGTCCAGCGCGGCATCGAACTGCTGCGGGAGGAGACCGAATTGAAGGATGCGGAGCGGGCGGCGCTGAGACAGCTTGTCGAAGACCGCATGAAGGGTGAATTTCTGACGATGGAGGAGAGTGATCGCCAGATTGCGGCGATGATCGAGGCCAACAGAAAAGCCTATGGCCTATAAGGTCATCCGCTCCAAAGACAATGACCGGGATCTGAACTTGATCTTCAGGCATTTGGTCGATTCGCATGTTGCGCTCGGAGCGACGTTGTCCGATGCCTTTCAGACGGCAATTCGCCGCGTGGACGCCCTCAAGAAAGACGTTAGGGCTCTGGCGCTCGCACCGCACCAGGGAAGCCTTCATCCGGACATCAGGCCCGGCTTGCGTCACGTCACGAAGAACCGTGCGATCATCTATTTTCATGTCGACGACACTGCCGAAATCATCCGCGTTATCGCTGTCTTCTTCGGTGGTCAGGATCACCAGCGTCATATGCTGAAGCGTCTCTTGCAACCGGAAGATTGACAGCCTGCGACGACGCATCGTCCCCTCACTCGAACTCCATGATGATCTCGTCCACCGCCAAGCTGGCGCCGACCGAAACCGGCACGCGCTTGACCACGGACTTCTTCTCCGCGCGCAGGATGTTTTCCATCTTCATCGCTTCGATCGTCGCCAGCGCCTGGCCGGCTTCCACCGTGTCGCCCTCGGCAACGGCGATCGCCGTGATCAGCCCCGGCATCGGGCAGAGCAGCATCCGCGACGTATCCGGCGGGAGCTTCACCGGCATCAGCCTTGCGAGTTCCGCCACCCGCGGTTCGCGCACCCGGGCGATCACGTCCACGCCGCCCCAGCGCAGCCGCAGCGCATAGCCGATCTTGTTGACCTTCACGCCCATCGGCGCCTCGTCGACGAAGAAGGTCGCATGGGTCTGGCCCGGCAGCCAGTCGCTGCGGATCGCCACCGTCGCGCCGTCGTCGAAGGTGATGCGCGAGGCGTCGCCTTCCTGTGCAAGCGTGACAGCGACAGGCTCGCTGCCGAGCGCCACCACCCAGTCCGCACCGACCCGGCGGCGATGGTTGCCGATCGTGCCGGAGATCTTCGTCGCTCGCCGCTGCAGCCGGTCGTTGACGAGGGCCGCGACGGCGGCAAGCTTGCGGCGCGATGCGGCGTCGGGGGCGACACCGTGGAAGCCGTCCGGAAATTCCTCGGCGATGAAGGCCGTGGTCAGCCGCCCTTCGCGAAAACGGTCATTACGCATCACCGCCGACAGGAAGGGCAGGTTGTGGCCGATGCCCTCCACCTCGAAATCGTCCAGCGCCCGGGCCATCGTCTCGACCGCGGCCGTCCGGTCCGGTCCCCAGCTGCAGAGCTTGGCCACCATCGGATCGTAGTACATCGAGATCTCGCCGCCCTCGGTGACGCCGGTATCGTTGCGCACGACGGTGCCGTCGGCGTGCCGCCCCTCCGCCGGCGGGCGGTAGCGCGTCAGTCGACCGATGGAGGGCAGGAAGTTGCGGTAGGGATCCTCGGCATAGAGCCGGCTTTCGATCGCCCAGCCGTCCAGCTTCACGTCGTCCTGCCTGAAGGACAGTGTCTCGCCGGACGCCACGTTGATCATCTGCTCGACCAGGTCGATGCCGGTGACGAGCTCGGTGACCGGGTGCTCCACCTGCAGCCGCGTGTTCATTTCGAGGAAGTAGAAGTTCCGGTCGCCGTCGACGATGAACTCGACCGTGCCCGCCGAGTGGTAGCCGACGGCCTTCGCAAGCGCCACCGCCTGCTCGCCCATGGCCCGGCGCGTCGTCTCGTCGAGGAACGGCGAGGGCGCTTCCTCGATCACCTTCTGGTTCCGCCGCTGGATCGAGCATTCGCGCTCGCCGAGATAGAGCGTGTTGCCGTGCCGGTCGCCCAGAACCTGGATCTCGATATGGCGCGGCTGGGTGACGAACTTCTCGATGAAGATGCGGTCGTCGCCGAACGAGTTCTTCGCCTCGTTCTTGGACGACTGGAAGCCCTCGCGCGCCTCCTGGTCGTTCCAGGCAATCCGCATGCCCTTGCCGCCGCCGCCGGCGGATGCCTTGATCATCACCGGGTAGCCGATCGAGGAAGCGATCGTCACCGCCTCGTCGGCGTCCTCGATCAGGCCCATATGGCCGGGCACGGTGGAGACACCCGCTTCGGCGGCGAGCTTCTTCGACGTGATCTTGTCCCCCATCGCCTGGATCGCGCCGACCGGTGGGCCGATGAAGGTCACGCCCTCCTTCTCCAGCGCCTGCGCGAAGGCTGCGTTCTCCGAAAGAAAGCCGTAGCCGGGATGCACCGCATCCGCGCCCGTCTGCCGGATCGCTTCGAGGATATTGTCGATGACGATGTAGGACTGGTTCGACGGCGCCGGCCCGATATGCACCGCCTCGTCGGCCATCTGCACATGCAGCGCATCGCGATCGGCATCCGAAAAGACGGCGACGGTCGCAATACCCATCTTGCGCGCCGTCTTGATGACCCGGCAGGCGATCTCGCCACGGTTGGCAATGAGGATTTTCGTGATCGCCAAGGCTAGATCTCCATCACGTCTTCAAACGATTCCGGGAAGGAGGCGCGGGCCACCTTCTCGTCGATCACGAGCAAGGCCTCGTAGGAGGTCGGGTCGAAATCCGGGTCTGCCGCCACCACCTCGCGTCCGAAGAGCAGGTTCAGCCGCGCCGCATCGAGATTGCCGCGCTCGAACGGTTCCGATCCGAAGTGGTGCCAGAGCGCATGCAGGAAGGCTGCATCGATCGTGTGCTCGGCCGTTCCCGGCCGGGCGCGACGGGGCAGCGCCTTGAGCGGTGTCACGCCTTTGGGATTGGCGCGGCGGATGGTGAACTGGACACCCGTACCCGGCATGCCGGACGGGAAACCACGATGCTTCGTCATGTCGGGAAGCTTGCTCATCGATTCTGATCTTCCCTCACAACGGTATCGTATCGTGCTTGCGCCACCGCGTATCCACCTGCTTGTTCCGCAGGCTCGCAAACGCCCGCGCGATCCGCTTGCGCGAGGAATGCGGCATGATCACCTCGTCGATGAAGCCGCGCTCGGCGGCGACGAAGGGGTTGGCGAAGCGCTCCTCGTATTCCTGCGTGCGCGCCGCGATCTTTTCCGGATCGCCGAGCTCCGAGCGGTAGAGGATCTCGGTAGCACCCTTGGCGCCCATCACGGCGATCTCGGCGGTCGGCCAGGCGTAGTTGATGTCCGCGCCGATATGCTTCGACGCCATCACGTCATAGGCGCCGCCATAGGCCTTCCGCGTGATCAGCGTCACCATCGGCACGGTCGCCTGGGAATAGGCGAACAGGAGCTTGGCGCCGTGCTTGATGACGCCGCCATATTCCTGGGCCACGCCCGGCAGGAAGCCGGGCACATCCACCAGCGTCAAAAGCGGAATGTTGAAGGCGTCGCAGAAGCGGACGAACTTCGCCGCCTTGCGCGATGAGTCGATGTCGAGGCACCCGGCCAGTACCATCGGCTGGTTGGCGACGACGCCGACCGTCTGGCCCTCCAGCCGGATGAAGCCGGTGATGATGTTCCTGGCGAAATTCTCCTGCAGCTCGAAGAAATCGCCCTCGTCGGCAACGGCGAGGATCAGCTCCTTCATGTCGTAGGGCTTGCTGGATGTGTCCGGGATCAGCGTGTCGAGCCGCGCCTCCAGCCGCGCCGGATCGTCGTGGAACGGGCGGACGGGCGGCTTCTCGCGGTTGTTCAGCGGCAGGAAGTCGAACAGGAGCCGCACGTTCTCCAGCGTCTCGATGTCGTTCTCGTAGGCGCCGTCGGCGACCGAGGATTTTCTCGTATGCGTGCCCGCGCCACCGAGCTCCTCGGCCGTGACGATCTCGTTCGTCACTGTCTTCACCACGTCCGGGCCGGTGACGAACATGTAGGAGGAATCCCGCACCATGAAGATGAAGTCGGTCATGGCCGGCGAATAGACCGCGCCGCCGGCGCAGGGGCCCATGATGACGGAGATCTGCGGGATCACGCCGGAGGCCTCGGCGTTGCGGCGGAACACCTCGGCGTAGCCCGCAAGCGAGGCGACACCCTCCTGGATCCGCGCCCCGCCCGAATCGTTCAGCCCGATCACCGGCGCGCCGTTGCGCACCGCCATGTCCATGATCTTGCAGATCTTCTGCGCATGTGTCTCCGACAGCGAGCCGCCGAGCACGGTGAAATCCTGGGAGAAGACGTAGACCTGCCTGCCGTTGATCGTGCCCCAGCCGGTCACCACGCCGTCGCCGGCGATCTTCTGCCCCGCCATGCCGAAATCCACCGCGCGGTGGGTCACGTACATGTCGTATTCCTCGAACGAGCCGGCATCGAGCAACACCTCCAGGCGCTCGCGCGCCGTCAGCTTGCCCTTGCCGTGCTGGGCGTCGATCCGCCGCTCGCCACCGCCGAGATAGGCCTCATCGCGCCGGGCCTGCAACTGCTCGAGTATCGGGCGCATCGTCACTCCCTCTGCAACTGTGTGAGCGCGCATTATGCCGATATTGTCCGCTTGAAAACAGTTGAACAGGCGCAAATGTGGCAATATAAAAAAGCAAAATTGAAAATGCGAATTTGCAAACACGGTGAAGCATGGCGATCGGCAAACTCTTCATCGGCCGCAAGGTCCGCGATCTCAGGCTGGCGAGCGGCACGACGCAGAGCCAGTTCGCCGAGCGAATCGGCATTTCCACCAGCTACCTGAACCAGATCGAGAACAACCAGCGCCCCGTCTCCGCCGCGGTCCTCCTGGCGCTCGCCGACAAGTTCCGCCTCGACATCGCGGAGCTCTCCGTGGGCGAGAACGACCGGTTGCTGTCGGCGCTGTCCGAGGCGCTGACGGACCCGCTGTTCGAGACCTATACGCCGAGCCTGCAGGAGCTGAAGCTCGTCACCCAGAATGCGCCGGGGCTGGCGCACGCGCTGATCGCCTGCCACCAGGCCTATCGCCGCAGCAGTGAGCGGCTGGCAAGCCTCGACGCCACGCTCGGCCGCGCCGGCGGCCCGGCAGAGACGACGCCTTACGAGGAAGTGCGCGATTTCTTCCATTTCGTCGACAACTACATCCACGAACTCGACCTTGTGGCCGAGCGGCTGGCGGGCGATCTCGGCATCGGCCGCGGCGACAATCATGCGGCGCTGGCGGAGCATCTGGACAAGGCCTTCGGCGTCCGGCTCGCGCGCGGCGTGGCCGGAGACGATGCGATCCGCCGCTACGATCCGCAGGCGCGCGTGCTGACGATCAATCCCTATGCCGCAGCCCCGACCCGCGACTTCCAGCTGGCGTTGCAGATCGCGCAATTGCAGGCGCCCCGCGAGATCGATACCGTGGTGCAGGGCGCCGGGTTTCGCTCGGAGGAAGCGATGGAAATCTGTCGCATGGGTCTGGAGAACTATGTCGCCGGCGCGCTGCTCCTGCCCTATGGCGCCTTTCTCCAGGCGGCACAGGAACTGCGCCACGACCTGGAATTGCTGGCCGCCCGCTTCGGCGCCTCGATCGAGCAGGTCTGCCATCGTCTCAGCACGCTGCAACGGCCGGGGCTCAAGGGCGTGCCGATCTTCTTTGCCCGCATCGACCGCGCCGGCAACATCACCAAGCGCCACAGCGCGGCGAAATTCCAGTTCGCCCGCTTCGGGGCCGCCTGTCCGCTCTGGAACGCCCACGAGGCGTTCGAGCGCCCCGGCCGCATCCTGCGCCAGCTCGCCGAAACGCCCGACGGCGTGCGCTACCTCTGTCTGGCCACCCACGCCTCGAAGGGGAGCGGCGGCTTCCGTGCCGCGCGCCCGGAATATGCGCTGGCGCTCGGCTGCGAGATCTCCTACGCCCGCGCCTTCGTCTATGCCGACGATCTCGACCTGGAAAATGCCGGCGCCTTCGCCCCGATCGGTATCTCCTGCCGCATCTGCGAGCGCGCCAACTGCGCCAGCCGCGCCGTCCCGCCCTTCAAGCGCCGCCTGCACGTCGATCATCACGTGCGCCGGATCGTGCCCTACGAGCTGGAGAGCTGAGGCTTTTGCGAAAATAGCGACTGACAGAACGCCGGAAACGAAAAAACC
The DNA here is from genome assembly GCF_014196765.1 of Mycoplana azooxidifex. Taxonomy (GTDB): domain Bacteria; phylum Pseudomonadota; class Alphaproteobacteria; order Rhizobiales; family Rhizobiaceae; genus Mycoplana; species Mycoplana azooxidifex. The sequence continues at coordinate 328,841 of NZ_JACIEE010000003.1, read as the reverse complement.
CCGGAAAACCGGGGTTTTTCAATCCGATATGCGACGTCCGGAAACGTCTTCGGAGAAGGAATGGTGCCCAGAAGAGGACTCGAACCTCCACACCCTTTCGAGTACCAGCACCTGAAGCTGGCGCGTCTACCAATTCCGCCATCTGGGCGACGGACGCGGATGTACGGGGCGATGCCGTTGGTGTCAACTGGGTTTTTGAAGTTTTTGCAACGGCATGTGCTTTTGCAGCATTTCTCCCCTGTCTATGCCCCGCGCGGCCTACGCGTTGCGCCGTGAGGCCCAGGTGCGGATGAGCCCGAGCCCCTGTGCAAGAAGCGCGTTGGCGGCGGTCTCGTCGGCGGCCTCGACATAGCAGCGCATTTCCGGCGCGTTGCCGGAGGGGCGGAAGTGGATGATGCTTGCGTCCTCCAGCGCCACCCTGAGCCCGTCGATGTCGCTGCTCGAAGCCGGCGTGCCGATCGGCGCAAGGAACGCAGCCAGCGCCTGTGGTCCCGAGCGCAATTCCGCCATCAGCGCAGCACTCGTCTCGAGCGGGAAATTTTCCAGCCGGTCGGCGGCGGCGGCCGGAAGATTGAAGCTTTCGGCAACCGCGGACAGAGGCTGCCCGCGCTCGACGGCGAGCGAGAGCACGGCAAGTGCCGGCAGGAAGCTGTCACGGGTCGGAAGGGCTGTGAGTGTCGCGCCGTTAGCGGAGCAGGTCGTTCCGGTCAGCGTGCCGCCGTTCGCTTCGAAGCCGACGACGGCCTTCGCGCCGCCGGTCACGGCTTCGTCCATGGCCGCGATCACGAAGGGCGAGCCGACGCGGGTGCGCAGGACTTTGAAGGCGCCCGCCACCTCGATCCCGGAATTGGAGGTCACCGGCGTTGCCACAACATCCGCGTTCAGGAAGTTGGCGGTGATCAGGCCGAGCAGGTCGCCGCGCAGCGGCGTGCCGGTCTCGTCGGTGACGAGCGGCCGGTCGCCGTCGCCATCGGCCGAAACGATCGCGTCGAGGCCGTGTTCGGCTGCCCAGCGCTGCAGAATCTCGACGGTCTCCGCCGGGACGGCCTCGGTATCGACCGGGATGAAGGTCTGCGAGCGACCGAGCGGCACGCAGTCGGCACCGAAAGCGGCGAGCACGGTGAGGAACAGGTCGCGCGCGACCGTGCTGTGCTGATAGACGCCGATCCGCTTGCCCTTCAGTGCGTCCGGCGCAAGAAGTCCCTCATAGCGCGCCAGGAACAGTGCCTCCGCCTCTGCAGAAGCATCGGCTGAGGAGACAGGCGTGGCATCGATCTGTTCACCCGCCGCCGAGAGCGCATCTGCGATGCGGGTGATCGCTGCCTCGTCCGCCTTGCCGATCTCTCCGTCGGGCCGGTAGAACTTGATGCCGTTGCGATCGGCGGGGATATGCGACCCGGTCACCATCAGGCTGGCGACGCCACGCTTCATGCCGAGAAGCGCCAGCGCAGGCGTGGGGATCGTGCCGCAATCGATGGGCGTGAGCCCGGCACGCTCGATGGCGCCGGCGGCGATGGCGGCGATGGCCGGGCTCGACGGGCGGAAATCGCGGGCGATCAGCAGGCTGTCGCCCTTGGTCGCAAGGCCGGAGCCGATGAGGTGACGCGCGAATGCGGTTGCGTAGAGTGCAGCCGGCGGGCCTTCCAGGTCGATCGATAGGCCGCGCAGCCCGCTGGTGCCGAATTTCAGACTCATCTCATGCTCCAAATTATAGTATGCTGGCGCTCGCCCATGTCTCGCTCATGTCATGCCCGATTTTTGCCGGCTTGTCCCGCCTGACCTCTCCGGCACGCGATCGCCCGACCGGACGACAGGACAAGGAGCCCAGCGGAAGCCAAATTCCGTAAACGTACACTCCAAAAACGCACAGGGGATCGAAATGTTCAGCTTGCGTAACCTCCTACTGACCGTCGCGGCCGGCCTCGCCGTTTCGCCCGGCTTGACGTCTGCTGCCGTCGCCGGTCCGACGGTGATCCCGGACCGTGGCTTCGCCGAAAGCAACGGCCCTAAGGGCGATATCGTCCCGGTTGCCTTCGTGTGCAACGGCTACAGTTGCTGGAACACCGGGCCACTCTACAATCCCTTGAACAGGCCGTACTACCGCGCCTATTCGTGGCCGATCTATCGTCCCTACCGCCCCTATATGCCACCCCGGCCCAGCTACCAGCCCTACTCCCGCAGCGTGACCATCTATCGCCCCTATGACGGTCCGTATTATGCCCCGGCCGTTCGCAGCGGCTACGGTAGCCATATCGGCTGGTGCACGAACCGCTATCGCACCTATAATCCGGCGACGGACCGGTATCATGCCGGTAGCGGCGTCTATCGCGTCTGCGTTTCGCCGTATCGCTGAGCGATCTGCGCGCCGGCTCCGGCGGCGTTGCCGGGGTCGGATGCGTCAGGGCCTGTCGACGTGGCCGAGATCGCGCTCGGGCTCGACAATGTCGCGCACCCGCTGCTTCAGCTCCTTCGGCCCCGGAAAGCCGCCGTCGCGCTTGCGCTCCCAGATGAGCTCGCCATCCACGCGGATCTCGAAGTTGCCCCCCGTGCCGGGGATGAGCGCGACCTCGCCGAGCGTGTCGCCGAAGGTCTGCAGAAGTTCCTGCGCCATCCAGCCCGAGCGCAGGAGCCAGTTGCACTGGGTGCAGTAGAGTATGGTGATCCGGGGCTTCTGGCTCATGCCTGCCTTTTCCTTCCTGCCGATGCGAACTGCGGGCCGACGATTGGCTTACACGTGGGCGACGCTCGCCAGTTCACGGAAATGTCAATCGAGTTTATCAGCTTTTGCGTCGGGCCCGCTTGCGCAGGTCAAGATGACCGAGACATGGATGCAGTGCAACATCCTTGGAGCTGACCGCATGACCGACACCACCACTCATCGCCCCGGCCTCATCCTGCCGTTCCTGCGGCCGCTGTACGCCACGCTGAACGAAAGCGCGGAAACCTTGCTGCGCGTCGTCGCGGGCGGGCTTCTCGTCACCCACGGCTACGGCAAGATCATGAACCCCTTCGGTGCGGTCGGAATGGTCGAGGGGCTGGGCTTCTACCCCGGCGTCTTCTGGTCGCCGCTGCTGGCTGCGACGGAATTCTTCGGCGGTATCCTGGTTGCGATCGGTCTCTTCACGCGGCCTGCCGCGCTGGCCTCGGCGATCGTTTTGGCGGTGACGATCTACTTCCACGGTATCGTGAAGATGGAAGGCCTCGGCGGTGCCGAGAAGTCCATCCTGTGGACGGCCATCATGCTCTATTTTGCGGTTCGCGGCTCCAACAGCCAGTCCGTGGACGCCCGCATCGGCCGTCAGTTCTGACGCAGGCGGGCGTCGGGCAGCATGCGCCCAACGACCGAGAGCAGGACGCCGTCGCCATACGGCTTCGCGATCACGGGCACATCGTCAAATGCCGTGACGCCGTGCCGGTTGAGTTCGGATACCGAGGTGAATGCGAAGGGTATGCCGAGCGTCTGCAGTCGCGAGGCCACGGCAAGCGCGGGCGTGGCCTCGATCGGCAGATCGAGCAGGCAAAAGTCGAATGCAGGCAGATCGGTTGTCGCCCAGCGCTCCAGCTCGTCCGGGCGGATGATGGTTACGCGGCACTCCAGAGCTTCGCCGATCAGGTATTGTGCGTCGACGGCGATCAGGAATTCCTGTTCGACGATCGCGATGTGCGGATGGGCCTTGCTCATTCAGTGGCGCTTTCAAAGGCATGCAGGGTGGGAACAGGGCTGCGCAGGAGATCGCTGAAATGCTGTTCCGAAGCGCAAGTCTTCATCTGCCCCGGCAAACCCGTCATTTAAAAAAGACATAGCCAGCCCGCTTTCCGGAACCGCTGCATCGTTCACGCGTTGATCGCTCGAGGGGTCGGCAGCAAAGAGGGCGCGGGATGGTTCAGGTGACAGTGTCGCGGCGGGAGACCGCAAGGCTACACCGATGACGGGATCGAAGGCGGGCCCCGCGTCGGGCAAGCGGCACACGCCTTGTGACAAATGTCCGCTTCGCGGCATGAAGGCCTTCCGCGATTTCTCCGCCCGAGAGCTGGAATTTGTCTCGCAGTTCAAGGTCGGAGAGCTTTCCGTCGAGCGGGGCGCGACCGTTCTGGTGGAGGGCACGCACAGCCCGCATATCTACACGGTTCTGTCCGGCCTCGGCTTTCGCTACAAGCTCCTTTCCGACGGCCGCCGGCAGATCATGAACTATGCGTTTCCGGGCGATCTCGTCGGGCTTCAGGGCGTCCTCATGGGTGAGCTGGACCATTCGGTGGAGGCATTGACGCCGATCACTCTCTGCGTCTTCGAGCGCTCGAAGCTCGATCGCTTGTTTACGCGCCATGCCTCGCTGGCCTACGACCTTACCTGGATCGCGGCGCATGAAGAGCGCGTCCTCGACGAGCACCTGCTCAGCATCGGCCGCCGTTCGGCGGTCGAGCGCACGGCCTATCTTCTCTCCTACATTCACCAGCGTGCGCGCGCCGTTGGCCTCGTCAACGCCGGGCGCAAGGCGATCCCGCTCACCCAGCAGCATCTGGCCGACACGCTGGGCCTGTCGCTGGTTCACACCAACAAGACCATCCGAAAACTTGCGGACCGCAATCTCGTTCGCTGGCAGGACGGCGGCTATGAGGTTCTGGAGGCCGACGGGCTCTTGAAGGTGTCAGGCTGGGAGGGGCTGAAAGAGGCCGGGCGTCCCTTTGTGTAAGATCCGCGCGCGCTCGCGTTGAAGCCGGCGGTCAGGCCACGTCCCAGTGCAGGGCGAACATCGGGTCGAACACTGTGACCGGACCTGCCCCGGTCTCGATCTTCGCCGGAAAGCGCACCGGTTCCTCGCGGCGCACCAGCGTGATCGTCTCCTCGTTGACGGGAAGCCCGTACCAGGCCGGACCGTTCAGCGAGGCGAAGGCCTCGAGCCTGTCCAGCGCATTCTCGTCTTCGAAGACGTGGGCGAGGCAGCTCATGGTGTTGATCGAGGTGTAGACCCCGGCGCAGCCGCAGGCGCATTCCTTCAAGGGGTCCACATGTGGGGCGGAATCTGTGCCGAGGAAGAAGCGGCGATCGCCGGAAACGGCGGCGGCGCGGAGCGCCAGCCGGTGGTGCTCGCGCTTGGCGACCGGCAGGCAGTAGTAGTGCGGGCGGATGCCGCCGACCAGGATGGCGTTGCGGTTGATGATCAGGTGATGGGTGGTGATCGAACCGGCGAGGTTGGCCTTCGATGCCTTGATGTAGTCGATCCCGTCCTTGGTCGTGACGTGCTCCATCGTCACCTTCAGTTCCGGCAGGCGCTCGCGTAGCGGGTCGAGCACCGTCTCGATGAAGACGGCCTCGCGATCAAAGATGTCGACCTCGGGGGTCGTCACCTCGCCATGGACGCAGAGCGGTAGGCCGATCTTTGCCATGCGCTCCAGCACCGGCATCGCCTTTTCGAGGTCGCGCACGCCGCCGTGCGAGTTGGTGGTCGCGCCGGCGGGGTAAAGCTTCACCGCGGTGATGAGGCCGCTTGCCTTGCCGGCCTCGACATCGTCGGGGCTCGTCTGTTCGGTCAGGTACAGCGTCATCAGCGGCTGGAAGCGGTCGCTGGCGGGCAGCGCCGCCATGATCCGTTCGCGATAGGCATTCGCATCCGCGGTCGTCACCACCGGCGGCACGAGGTTGGGCATGATGATGGCGCGTGCGAAGTGCCGGCTCGTATCACCGATCACGCCCTGAAGCATCGCGCCGTCGCGCAGGTGCAGATGCCAGTCGTCGGGACGGCGAAGGGTGATCGTTTGCATGCGCTGGAGCTCCGCGGATCAGGGGAAATCTGTGTCGCGGGAATTATACCCTTGCGCCGTTCGTGGCAAACGCTTTGCGCCTGCGTCAGGCCGGCGGCCCGAACTGGTTCGTTCCCGGCGTGCCTTCGCTGGCGTACCAGTAGACCAGCACGATCCAGCCGATCACGGGGATCAGGCCGATCAGTAGCCACCAGCCGGAACGGTCGGTGTCGTGCAGCCGCCGCACGGCGACGGCGATTCCCGGAATCAGCACCGCGAGCCCATAAACGACGCTGAGAACTTCGTAGCCGAAAAGCGCTTGGTCGATCGTCCCGGTGATTAGCGACGCGATGGCGTTGAAGAGCACGAACCACCAGAACTCGGACCGACGGGCGCGCCCGGTGAAGACGGCGTATTTGGAGAAGACGGTCGATACGGCTTGCGTGAAATTCATGCGCTTCCCCTGTCAAACCCTCAAGGCGCAGCGAGCCTGCGCCGATTCGGCCGGGAATGCAACGAGGGCTGGCATGTGTCAGGCGATTGCAAGCGTGATGTCGGCGGGGCGCCGGTTCTCCAGGATCAGCCGTCCGTTCGGCAGGTCGTTCTCGTAGACCTTGGCATGGGCGGCCTCCTCGCTCAGCCGATAGCCGCGCCAGCGCTCCCAGAGCCGTTCCTCCAAAACCTCTATCGGCGGCGCCAGCATGATCGAATAGTCGAACATGCCCTCCAGTTCCGCCCACTTGCCCTGGCTGAACAGCAGGTAGTTGCCCTCGACGATGATGAAGCGGTGTTCCGGCGAGACCACCCGCGCCGAGGCGATCGCGATTTCCCGCGACCGGTCAAACACCGGCACCAGCACCTCCTGGTCGGCGGGGCGGACGGCGCGGACGATATCGATGAAACCGCGCACGTCGAAGGTCTCGGGGATGCCCTTGCGGGCCAAGAGCCCCCGTTCGATCAGGATGGCGTTGTCCATGTGGAAGCCGTCCATGGGCAGCACTTCCGCGCTCTCGCCCCGCGCCCTGAGCGCGGCTGCGAGATTGTCGGCCATGGTCGACTTGCCGGCGCCCGGCGGGCCGGCGATGGCAACCAGGAAGCGCTTTGTTTCGCCCGCCCGGCGGACGATCCCGCCCGCGATTTCCGAAATCGTCTCGCTCATGCCGCCAGCGCTTCCCGCGGCGGTTCCTTGGCGCCGGTCATGAAGGCGACGGCGTCGGACATGGTGTGTTCCTTCGGATTGATCACGCACAGGCGGCGTCCGAGGCGGTGGACGTGGATGCGGTCCGACACCTCGAAGACGTGCGGCATGTTGTGCGAGATCAGCACGATCGGCAAGCCGCGCGAGCGCACGTCGAGGATCAGTTCCAGCACCTTGCGGCTTTCCTTGACCCCGAGGGCCGCGGTCGGCTCGTCGAGGATGATCACCTTGGAACCGAAGGCAGCTGCCCGCGCCACCGCCACGCCCTGGCGCTGGCCGCCGGAGAGGGTTTCGACGGCCTGGTTGATGTTCTGGATGGTCATCAGGCCGAGTTCGGAAAGCTTGTTGCGCGCGAACTTCTCCATCGCCGAGCGGTCGAGCTTGCGGAACACGCTGCCGAGCACGCCGGGTTTGCGGATCTCGCGGCCGAGGAACATGTTGTCGGCGATCGACAGCGCCGGCGACAGCGCCAGGTTCTGGTAGACCGTCTCGATGCCGGCACGGCGGGCCTCGATCGGCGAGCGGAAATTCACTGTTTCGCCCTCGAGGCGGATCTCGCCCTCGTCCGGGGCGACGGCGCCGGAGATCGCCTTGATCAGCGTCGATTTGCCCGCGCCGTTGTCGCCGATCACGGCGAGGATCTCGCCGGGGTAGAGGTCGAAGTCGGCATTGTCGAGCGCCGTCACGCGGCCGTAGCGCTTGACGAGGCCGCGGGCGGTAAGAATGGGTTCGCTTGCCATCAGCCTGCTACCTTTCTGATCCACTGGTCGACGGCCACGGCCGTGATGATGAGGACGCCGGTGAGGAAGACCTTCCATTGCGGGTCGGCGCCGAGCATGTTCAGCCCCATCGATACGACGCCGACGATCATGGCGCCGATCAGCGTGCCGAGGATCGAGCCGCGACCGCCGAACAGCGAGATCCCGCCGATCACCGCCGCGGTGATGGCCTGCAGGTTATAGTCGGTGACGGCGGCGGACGGCGAGATCGAGCCGTTGCGGCCGATCGAGACCCAGGCGGCGAGCGAGGCGATCAGGCCGGCCAGCGTATAGGCGCCGAGCAGCACGCGGTCGACCCGGATGCCGGACAGCTTGGCCGCTTCCGGATCGTCGCCGACGGCATAGAGATGCCGGCCCCAGGCCGTATGGTTCAGCGCGTACAACAGCCCGAGTACGAGCAGCACCATCATGACGACACCGAGCGTGAACACCGCCGAGCCGACCTTGAAGCTGATGCCGAACACGTGCAGCATCGACGTCACCGCGGTCACGTCCGCCTCGCGGATCGTCGCATTCGCCGAAAAGATGAAGTTCGTCGACATGATCACGTACCATGTCCCGAGCGTGACGATGAAGGGCGGCAGCTTGAGGCGCGATACGAGGAAGCCGTTGATGAAGCCGCAGGCGCCGCCGACGCCGAAACCGGCGAGGATCGCGATCGGGGCGGGCAGGCCGTAGGTAACGGCGAAGTTGCCCATGATCACCGCCGAGAACACCATGATGACGCCGATCGAAAGGTCGATGCCGGCGGTCAGGATGACGAGCGTCTGCGCAGCACCGAGAATGCCGACGATGGCGATCTGCTGCAGGATCAGCGTCAGCGTGTAGGACGAGAAGAAGCGGCTGCCGATGGCAAGCCCGAAGATGACAATGGCGGCGATCAGCACGATGAAGGGGATGGCTGCCGGCGTCGAGTGCAGGAAGTGCTGGATCTTCTGCACGGCCGTCTTGTCGTGGGTATCGAACGACGCGACCTGCGTCGAGCTCTGGGCCAGGACCTTCTCGAATTCCTGCGCCGATTGTGCGGCTGTGGGCTCGCCCATGGACATTCCTCCCGAAAACCCCCGCTCCCGAGGGGTCGTGATCTGTTCCGCGCGCGTCGCCCTAAGCCTGGCGAAGCCCGGTGCTGGAGGGAAAGCTGCGCGGTTTTCGCGGTCTTGTCAAAGACGCGCTCAAGTTGGCGGGAAGGGCGGCCTGGCCGCCCTTCGCCTGATCTTGAAAGCGAGAGCCGTTCAGCCCCAGCACTTGTCCGTGCCGACCTTGGTGTCGATCGATTCGACGCCTGCGGCCGGCTTGTCGGTGACGAGCGCCACGCCGGTGTCGAAGAAGTCCTTGCCTTCCGTCGGCTTCGGCTTCTCGCCGGTGTCGGCGAATTTCTTGATCGCCTCGACGCCGAGTGCCGCCATCATCAGCGGATATTGCTGCGAGGTCGCGCCGATCACGCCTTCGGCGACCGACTTCACGCCGGGGCAACCGCCATCGACCGAGACGATCAGCACGTCGCTCTCCTTGCCCACGGCCTTGAGCGCCTGGTAGGCGCCGACGGCGGCCGGCTCGTTGATGGTGTGGATGACGTTGATGTCCGGGTCCTTCTGCAGGAGGTTCTCCATGGCGGTGCGGCCGCCTTCCTCGTTGCCGTTGGTCACGTCGTGGCCGACGATGCGCGGGTCGTCCTCGTCGCCGATCTTGTTCGGATCCTTCGGGTCGATGCCGAAGCCGATCATGAAGCCCTGGTCGCGCAGCACGTCGACCGTCGGCTGCGACGGGGTGAGGTCGAGGAAGCCGACCTTGGCGTCCTTTGCCTTGTCGCCCATGGTCGCGGCCGCCCACTGGCCGATCAGCTTGCCGGCGAGCAGGTTGTCGGTGGCAAACGTCGCGTCGGCGGCCGTGGCGGGGTCGAGCGGCGTGTCGAGCGCGATGACGAGCACGCCGGCAGCCTGGGCCTTCTTGACCTGGTCGACGATCGCCTTGGTGTCGGAGGCGGCGATCAGGATGCCTTTCGCGCCGTCGGCGATGCAGGATTCGACCGCAGCCACCTGGCTGTCATGGTCGCCGTCGATCTTGCCGGCATAGGCCTTCAGCGTCACGCCCAGTTCCTGGGCCTTGGCGGTGGCGCCTTCCTTCATCTTGACGAAGAAGGGGTTGGTGTCGGTCTTGGTGATCAGGCAGGCGGTGACATCTGCCGCCGCGGCCGGCGTGGAAAAGGCGACGCCAAGCGCAAGTGCGCCGAGAGCGGCGCTCACAATCGTGGTCTTCATGTAATCCTCCCAAGGACAAAACGGGATGGCGCGACGCCATCCGGATGCCGATCCGTGCCGCTCCTCTGCGGCCGTCGATCACGCTTCCATCGTCAGGGAACCATTGATGAAAGGATCTGTCAATAAATAAATCCAATTGAATTATTAATTCGATGTGGCATGCTGCGGCAAACCAGGGCGTAGGCCGAAGCGACCAGAACGACCCCCTTTTGCGGCGGCTGGAACGATGCGGCGGACAACTGAAGAAGCCCGGTTCGGGAGGAAATGGCATGCCTGAGGAAAGCGTGCCGGCAGCATCGCCGGCGACGATCCTCGATCCGTCCGGAGGGTCGAACCAGGTGCGCGTGCGGGCCTATAACGAGCGGCTCGTCATGTCGCTGGTCCGCCGCCACGGCGAGCTTTCGAAGGCCGAGATCGCCCGGCGCAGCGGCCTTTCCGCCCAGACCGTCACCGTCATCATGCGCGCGCTGGAGGCCGACGGGCTGCTGATCCGCGGCGAGCCCACCCGCGGCAGGGTCGGCCAGCCCTCCACGCCGATGCGGCTCAATCCCGATGCGGTCTATTCCTTCGGGGTCAAGATCGGCCGCCGCAGCGCCGAGCTCGCGGTCATGGATTTCGTCGGCAGGGTGCGGCTGCAGGTCCGCCGCATCTACGCCTATCCCATGCCGGACGAAGTGCTCGCCTTCATCACGGACGGCATCGCCGAGCTCGAGGCAAGACTGGAGCCGGAGCAGCGTGCCCGCATCGCCGGCATCGGCATCGCCGCGCCGTTCGAACTGTGGAACTGGGCCGCGGAGGTCGGTGCGCCGCAGAGGGACATGGATGCCTGGCGCGGCATCGACCTGCAGCGGGAGGTCGCTGCACGGGCGTCCCATCCGGTCTTCCTGCAGAACGACGCGACCAGCGCCTGCGCCGCCGAACTCGTGTTCGGCCTCGGCCAGCGCTATCCGGATTTCATCTATTTCTTCATCGGCTCCTTCATCGGCGGCGGTGTCGTGCTCAACGCGGCGCTGTTTTCCGGCCGCACCGGCACGGCGGGGGCGATCGGACCGCTTCCGGTCCAGGGCCGCGACGGCAGGACCGTACCGCTCCTGAAGATCGCCTCCGTCTTCGTCCTCGAGAACCAGTTGCGCGCCAGTGGCATCGATCCGAAGCCGCTCTGGTATTCGCCGGACGACTGGATCGACTTCGGTGCTCCGCTCGAGACCTGGATCCAGGACACCGCCGCGGCCCTGGCTCAGGCGGTCATCGCGGCCGCCGCGGTGATCGATTTCTCCGCCGCCGTCGTCGATGGCGGCTTCCCCGACTGGGTGCGCGAGCGCATCGTCACGGCGACCCGCGCAGCACTCGGCCAGCACGACCTGCAGGGCGTGATCATGCCCGAGATCCTGGAAGGGGAGGCGGGGAGCCAGGCGCGCACCATCGGCGCCGCCAGCCTGCCGCTCTTCGCCCGCTACCTGCTCGACCAGAACGTCCTGTTCAAGGCCCCCGCCTGAAGGCGGCGCCATAGCCGCCGCCCTTTCTCCGGGCGAAGGGGATCAGTTCACGCTGACCGGCCTGGAGCGCATGCGCGACACGGTTTCCCGTTCGGCCCGCTTGCAGCGCATCGGCGGCAGCCCGCGGTCCATCAGGGCCATGTCCTCCAGCACCATGTCGCCCATCTTCCTGAAGGCGCTGTCGAGGGCGCCGGCCCGGTGTGCCGAGCGGATGAAGCCCTTCAGGCGGCGGACCGGGTGCTCCGCAGCGAGCGGCTCGTCGGGAAAGACGTCGCTTGCCGCCACGATATGGCCGCGCTCGACCGCCGCCATCAGGGCGTCGAAATCGACGACATCGGCGCGGCTGAGCAGGATGAAGGCTGCCCCCTTGCGCATCCGCCCGAAGGCTTCGCTGCCGAGGAACCCCCTGTTCTCGCTGGTGACGGCGGCAACCACGAAGACGAAGTCGCTTTCGCCGAGCATGGTATCGAGCGAGGAGGGCTCGACGCCGGCCTCTTTCAGCATCGACGGTGGCAGCCAGGGATCGAAGACGCGGACGCGGGCGCGAAAGCCCGACAGCACCCGGGCGAGCGCCTTGCCGAGGTCGCCGAAACCGACGATGCCGACATCCGACCCGGACAGCAGCCGGGCCTCCGCATTGCCGTCGCCGCCCCAGCGCTCGCGCCCCTCGCGAAAATCGATGTCGGCATCGACGATGCCGCGCGCGAGGTTGAGCGCCATGGCGAGCCCGAGCTCGGCCACCGGCTCGGCGAAGACCTGTCCGGTGGTCACCACGTGGATGCCGCGGGCAAACAGGATGTCGTAGGGCATGTTGTTGATCAGGTTGCTCTCGACGTTGAGGATGCAGCGCAGGTTCGCCATCCGGTCCAGCGTCTCGGCGGTCAGCGGCGGCTGGCCGATGATGTAGCGCGCTTGCGAGAGAACGTCATCGCCGAGCCCGGCGATGTCTTCGGGATCCGCCTCGACGATGCGGTAGGTCTCCTTCAGTCGCTTCAGTGCCTCCGGCGTGAAGATCAGCTCGAGCGTGCGCGGCTCGGGCGCGCTGATGGCAACTGGCCTCGTGTCGGTCATGGTATCCTCCCGTCTGCCGGTTCCCGCACGACGGGCCGGTCTCGGCGATTGATACCATGAATTCGTAGCCTTACCAGCCGAGGCCGCGCAGGTCGCGCTCGCGCGACAGCGGCGGCCGCTCGCTGGAATAGGTCCTGCCGTTCTGCGTGCAGGTATAGCCCGGGCGGCTGGCCTCGCCGAAGCGCCGCGACCTGTTGTTGGCCGTATCGAAGGTCTGCGTGCACACCACCTCGTCGGCAGCCTCGGCTTCCTTTTGCGTCGTCACGCCGGGCAGGTCGGTGAACGGATAGGCCCGGTCGCTGAAGACGCCCGCCTGCTGGGCAGTGGCCAGCGATGGCTGCATCGTCAGGAGCAGCGCCAGAATCAGGCCTACAGCGCTGGATGTCCGCTGGGTTTTCATGTCATTCCGTTCGATTGAGCCGCACTAAACGCCAATCCGCAGTACCCCGTCGCGCAAACATGCGGTATAGCGCGTTCACGTTCGATGCACATTCATGTGGGGTGCCCTATGGCCAATGCAATACGATATCACGAGGGCGACATTTCAGCCGCGGATGCCGCGCGCTACAACGGCGCAATCGCAATCGACACCGAGACGCTGGGGCTTATTCCGCGCCGCGACCGCCTGTGCGTCGTCCAGCTCTCGCCGGGTGACGGCACGGCCGATGTCATCAAGATCGCCGCCGGGCAGACGCGTGCGCCCAATCTTGTGGCCATGCTGAGCGATCCCTCCCGCCAGAAGATCTTCCATTACGGCCGGTTCGACATCGCCGTCCTGTTCCACACCTTCGGCGTCACCTGCACTCCCGTCTTCTGCACCAAGATCGCCTCGCGGCTGACGCGGACCTACACCGACCGCCACGGCCTGAAGGACAATCTGAAGGAACTCCTGGAAGTCGACATCTCCAAGCAGCAGCAGTCGTCCGACTGGGCGGCCGAGACGCTCTCTCCGGCGCAGCTCGAATATGCGGCGTCCGACGTGCTGCACCTGCATGGGCTGCGCGACAAGCTGATGGCGCGTCTCGTCCGCGACGGCCGTCTGCCGCATGCCGAGGCCTGCTTCGCCTTCCTGCCGACCCGCGCCAAGCTCGACCTGCTCGGCTGGGAGGAGACGGACATCTTCGCCCACAGCTGATCGGCGGCCTCGCCCCGAGAAGCAACAGGCGCATGGTTACCTCTGCTTAACCCGGCCTCTCTATCCTCGGCTGCAATTTCGATCGATCTTGCAGCCAGGACAGCGTCATGCTCCCGCCCCTCCAGCAGTCGACAGGCCAGTTCGCGACGACCCAGCTTCGCTCGATGCTCGACGACATCGAGACGCGCCGCCAGGAAGCCGATGACAAGGCGAAAGGCCGCGAACGGGAGGACAAGGTCGTCGGGGCCACCCAGGATCCGTCGACGGTGGCTGCGAACGAGAAGATCAACGCCTATTTCTTCGGCGCCCTGAAGCTCGATCCCGATCCGTTTGCCACCCTTGTCGCCCGTTTCTCCGATGCGCTCGGCCTCTCCCAGCGCACCGACGAATCGAGCCGCGACTTTGCCCGCAGGCTGAGCGACGCCGTGACCATGCTCGACTTCGCCAAGGTCGATTCGCTCGGCAAGCCGGTGAAGATCACCCTCGAATCCCTCGACGTCACCGCGAACGACGTCATCGCCGTCCTGCAAAACGGTGCGAACGGGTCGACCGACCCAAAGGCGGCACTTGCCGCCCGCGTCGCCGAAGGCGCAGGGCTGACGGGCGAGGAGGAGGATTTCGAGGCACGGCTGTCCGCGGCGCTGACGGAGACGCGCTCGGCCTTGCCAAAGAGCGTCTCGGCTCTGGAGGAGGCCACCGGCCTTGCCGAGCTTGGCCTGAGCGCACAAGACATGATCGCCGCGATCGCCAACCCCTGGAGCGACACCGGGCTGAAGGTGAAGAACGCGCTTGCCGAAAAGGCCGAGGGCGAGCGGACGATGACGCGCGAGATACGCAAGGTCATCCAGCGGCTCGAGGACGTTGCCGATCCGAAGACCATCGAAGAGCTCCAGCAGGACCGGACGAAGTCCGAGCCGGGCCGGATCGAGGATGAGGAAACGAGGGCGGAGCGCGAGCAGAAGATCCAGGCCCTGAAGGCCTCGGAGAAGCTCGAGGACGTGCAGGACCTGCAGGACGCCGTGAAGGAGCATCTCGACGAGACAGATGAGGCGGTTCCGGGCGAGCAGGCGACGACCGCTGCCGATGGCAGCCTCAAGCTGATCCAGATTCTCGCCGCCGTACCGGCGACAAGCGACGAGGCGGCGGACGAGTTGTCGGGCGACGAGAAGGCCGGCATTGAACCGGACGCAGCCGGCCAGACAGCCGAGGCCCTGTCCGAAGCGGGCGGTGAATTGGCGGCGGGCCAGTTGGAAAACATCGATCGCCAGGAGCGCATCGGCGCGCTCGACCCCATTCTCGTCCTTCCCGTCGACGAGATCGGAATCTACGAACTGCTACGGCGCGAGGCTGCCTGACCGGCGTTGCCGGCGTCAGGCTTCAGGCTTTCGCACGATCCCGACCCGCGCCAGAACCTCCTTGGGTATGTCATAGCGGCGAATGATGTCGCGCTGGTCGCGCAGGCCGCAGATCTCGCGCTGGATGAAGAAAGCCCAGACCGCATCGGCGGCCGCATCCAGCAGGGCCTGGCGCCGGTCCTCGCCGCACCCCGCGGCCGTCTTCGCCCGAAGCTGCTGCAGCGCCTTCTCCACCTTCAGCCCGTGGCGGCCGAGCGCATCGGCGCGTTCCGAAAGCAGCTCGTATTCGAGCACGTTGAAACCGGTGGCGTGCTGCCGGTCGAAGAACAGGGGCGGACGTACGGACATGATCCATCAACCTTTCGATCGTGGGGTACCGCGATCATCGGCGATTGTCCGGCTGCCGGCAAGTCCTTGCAGTGCAGCACCGCTAACGGATCGTTAACCATATCCTGTCATTTCTTGTTCATTGATGCGTAACTCGACGCGAGTGCATGGCATTCTGGCCGTCAGCGAAGACCGGACCTCGATCCGGCAAACGTATCGGCCCCGCGGGCCAGGACCCGAGGCTAAGCCTCCCGCCACGCGGAATGCCAGTAGCCAGTCAATCTCTTTGGCGCGCATGATGCCTCGCCAGCCTGAAAATGGATCGTTGGAGAGCCGCATCGTGCCTGCCGGACGGCAGCACTGCGAAGATGCCTCATGGAGATGGTGATGCTGCCGCGCATTGCGACGCCTGTCACAGTCCCGATCCCTTCGCCGCCGGACTCGGCAACCGAGGCCGCGCCTGCCGCCGCCCGGCAGCAACTGTCTCCCGAAGCGCTGGTCAACCTGCGCGCCGCGGTCCTCCTGCGGCTACTGGAAGCGATGATGCGCCAGATCGAGCAGGGCGGTGACAAGGGCAACGCGGCGCGCCAACTGCTCGAGATCCTTCTGGAGGCGATGAAGGCGCTTCCACCCCGGGAGGGGGGCGACGGCGATGCGACCCGGCGCCTGGCGCTTCTCATCGCGCGGCTTCCCGCCGAGATGCGCCCCGCGGCCGAGCGCCTGCTGGCGACCGTGCTCGCCACGGCGCCGACCCGGATCCTGATGGAGATCATCCGCAATCCCGCCGGGCCGGATGCCCAGCGCCTGGCACAGGCGCTGCTTGCTGCCGTTAACGAGCCGGGAGGAAAACCTGCCGGACCGGCGGCGTCGCAGCCCCGGTTCATTCCCGGCGAAGCGCAGCTTGCCGCGGCCGCGGCAAATGACCGCCAGCGACAGCGGGACACGAGCGGCGACAGCCGCTCGCTACAAGCAGCGCTGCGCCGGCTTTTCGAGGGCGGCGCGGAGCCGCTTTCCGATCGCCCGGCCCGCATCGGACAGCGATCTGCTTTCGCCCCCGCATTACCGCAGCAGCAACAACAGGTGGCCGCAGCGTCGGCCGGAAAGAGCGTAGAGGCCGGCACCGGGTCCTCCGGCCAGCCGCAGCAGCGCATGCCCGAGGCGCCCCTTGTGGGGCGTACCCCGGCGACGCCAGCGAACACCGAGGCAAGCCGCTTGGCTGCGGATACACAAGAGCCTGCCGCCGGCCCGGACACCCTGAACCGGGGACGGTCGCCGATCGCAGACAGGGGCACGGCGGCCCCCGAGGCTGGTCGCGCTTCGGCAATTTCGACAGCCGTGCCGACAATTGCGGCCGGCCGCGAACCCGAGGGCGTGTTGCGCATGATTGCCGGTATCGTCGCCGATCTGACCGCCGACGAGGCGCTGGTCCTGCGCCTGCTGCTGCAGGCGCCCTTGCCAGAACTGCCGGAGTTGCCGGAACGCATCGCGCTGGCGCCGTCCATGCCGGATGTGGCCGAGGGCAGCGAAGATTCGGCCGGCCGGCTGCGCGCCGCCAACGCCATGCCTGAACGGAGCACTCTCGCCGCTGGCGGAGAAGCGCCAGGACCAGCGACGACCGAGGCTGCGAATGCGGCCCGGCCTGCCGTCGCCCAGCCCCAGGGTGTTGCCGAGGATAAAACGCAGGCCGGACGGCCGGCGGCTGCCGCCGAGGATGCCGATGCGCCCGTTCGCCCGCCCGCAATGCCCCTGCCGCCCCCGTTGCCCGAGCGGGCCGCGTTGCCGCCGTTCCGCGACGGTCTCGCCGTCCCCTTCGTGCCCTACCTGCCTGCGCAGGACGACCTGGAAACGCAGGAGCCACGCCGCCGCGAACCGCCCGAGGACGAGGAGGAGACGACGGACACGGCCGGAGAGAACGGGGCGGGCGGAGAGCAGGCCGAAGACGATGCAGAGGGGGAGGCCGAGGGGTACCCGTCGGAAGACGACACGCCTGACATGGCAAAGCGCCGGCGCAAGATCGAAGATCTCGTTGCCCCGCCCGATCCCGGCTTCGCCTTCTACCAGAAGCTCGGCGAATACTGGACCTGACCGACCGTGCGGATGGCCGCGCCGCCTTTGCGAAAGCCTGCATGAAAAAAGCCCGCGGGGATCGCTCCCCGCGGGCTTCACTGTCTTGCGTCCCAGAGAACGATTACTCGTTGTTCTGCCGGTTCTTCAGGGCTGCGCCCAGGATGTCGCCGAGCGAAGCGCCCGAGTCGGACGAACCGAACTGTGCGACGGCTTCCTTCTCTTCGGCAATTTCCAGAGCCTTGATCGACAGCTGGATCTTGCGGTCCTTCTTGGAGAAGTTCAGCACGCGGGCATCGACGACCTGGCCGACCGAGAAGCGCTCGGGGCGCTGCTCGTCGCGGTCGCGCGACAGGTCGGCGCGGCGGATGAACGAAGAGATGTCCTCGTGGTTGACGAGCTTCACTTCGAGGCCGCCATCGTTGATCGCGGTGACTTCGCACGAAACGACTGCATTCTTGCGCAGGTCGCCGGAAGCGGCAGCTTCGCCGACCGCGTCACGGCCGAGCTGCTTGATGCCGAGCGAGATGCGCTCCTTGTCGACGTCCACATCGAGAACGACAGCCTTGACGACGTCGCCCTTGTTGAATTCCTCGATGACCTGCTCGCCCGGACGGTTCCAGTCGAGGTCGGAGAGGTGGACCATGCCGTCGACGTCGCCGTCGAGGCCGATGAACAGGCCGAACTCGGTCTTGTTCTTGACTTCGCCTTCGACTTCGGTGCCAGCCGGATGGCTGTGCGCGAATGCTTCCCACGGATTTTCAAGCGTCTGCTTGAGGCCGAGCGAGATGCGACGCTTGGTCGGGTCGACTTCGAGAACGACAACGTCGACTTCCTGGCTCGTGGACAGGATCTTGCCGGGGTGTACGTTCTTCTTGGTCCAGGACATTTCGGAGATGTGGATCAGGCCTTCGATGCCCGGCTCCAGCTCGACGAACGCACCGTAGTCGGTGATGTTCGTAACCGTACCGGAGATCTTCTTGCCGGTCGGGTACTTCGTGCCGATGCCATCCCACGGATCGCTCTCGAGCTGCTTCATGCCGAGCGAGATACGGTGGGTTTCCTGGTTGATGCGGATGATCTGAACCTTGACCTGCTGGCCGATGGACAGGATCTCCGACGGATGGTTGACGCGGCGCCAGGCCATGTCGGTGACGTGCAGCAGGCCGTCAATGCCGCCGAGGTCGACGAACGCACCGTAATCGGTGATGTTCTTGACGACGCCGTCGACAACCTGGCCTTCTTCGAGGTTCTGGACGATTTCAGAACGCTGCTCGGCGCGGCTTTCTTCGAGGACCGTACGGCGCGAAACGACGATGTTGCCGCGGCGCTTGTCCATCTTGAGGATTTCGAAGGGCTGCGGGTTGTGCATGAGCGGCGTGACGTCGCGGATCGGACGGATGTCGACCTGCGAACGCGGCAGGAAGGCGACGGCGCCGTCGAGATCGACGGTGAAGCCACCCTTGACCTGGTTGAAGATGACGCCTTCGACGCGCTCGCCGGCTTCGAACTTGACTTCGAGCTTGGCCCAGCTCTCTTCGCGGCGAGCCTTTTCGCGCGAAAGAACGGCTTCGCCGAGAGCGTTTTCGATGCGCTCGACATAGACTTCGACTTCGTCGCCGACCTTCAGCGTGCCGTCCTTGGACTTGGCGCCGAATTCCTTGAGGGCGATGCGCCCTTCGACCTTGAGACCGACGTCGACGATCGCGACGTCCTTCTCGATGGCCGTGATCAGGCCCTTGGTGACATAGCCTTCGGCCAGGTCGTGGGTGGCGAAGGATTCCTGCAGCAGGGCTGCGAAATCGTCGCGCGTGGGATTGGCTGTGGACATGGAAACTCCTGGTGTGCCGACAAAGGCACGGGCGCCGGGGGTTAGCGTTGACAATGAGCGATGCACATCCGCTTCCTGTATCGGAAGCAAAACCGGCGCGGGGACGGCTGTCGCTCTAGTGCGTAAGGGCGGCGTCGATGATGGATTTTGCCGCCGAAAACGCCGCCTCTATACTCATTTCAGAGGTATCTAGCAAGTGCGCGTTTTCCGCGGGCCTCAAGGGGCTGTCGGCGCGGCCCATGTCGCGCGCGTCGCGGCGGCGTACATCTTCGAAGACCGCGTCATAGTCGGCAGTCCCCCCATGGGCGATGATCTCGTCGTAGCGCCGGCGCGCGCGCACATCCGCCGACGCCGTCACGTAGAGCTTTACGGTGGCATCCGGGCAGACGACCGTGCCGATGTCGCGGCCGTCGAGGACCGTTCCCGGCTCGCGCGCGGCGAATTCCCGCTGTGCCTCGACCAGCGCGCGGCGAACGCCCGGCATGACGGCGATCTTCGAGGCGGCCTCGCCGATCCCGTGCGCCGACAGAACCGTGCGATCGAGGCCGGTAAGGTCCAGGTTCCGCGCGACATCGGCGGCGACTGCCTCGTCGTCAAGCGGCAGGCCGCGATCCAAAAGCGCCTTGGCCGTTGCGCGGTAGGTCAGGCCGGTGTCGAGATGATGGTACCCGTACGCCTCGGCAATCTGGCGCGACAACGTGCCCTTGCCGGCAGCCGCTGGACCGTCGATGGCAATCGTCGTCATTTCGCATCCTTGCGTCACATCCGCGTCACGGAGCGTGTTAGCGGAAAATGGTGTGTGATGCCAAGGGGCGGCCGGTCTTTGATTGCCGTAAATGTCCTTAACTTTCCGTGAGGCAGATTCGGCGCCGCGCCAAAGCTCGCACTCCCGGAGCGGTGTCCAGAGACCCTCTTGAGCGGGCCTGGCGTTCACGCGTTTAGTCGTTTCCGCCTTCGATCGTCGCTCCCAGCCCCGCCATCAGTCCCATGAACTCGGGGAAGCTGGTCGCGATCATCGTCGCGTCGTCCACCGTCACCGGATGCTCGGAGACGAGGCCCATGACGAGGAAGCTCATGGCGATGCGGTGGTCGAGATGGGTGGCCACACCGGCGCCCGAGGCGTTGCCGAGCCCCTTGCCGTCCGGGCGACCGCGCACGACGAGCGATGCCTCGCCCTCGTCGCAGTCGACGCCGTTCAGCTTCAGCCCGTCGGCGACGGCCGAAAGCCGGTCACTCTCCTTCACCCGCAACTCTTCCAGCCCGTTCATGACGGTCGTGCCCTCGGCAAAGGAAGCAGCGACCGCGAGGACCGGATATTCGTCGATCATCGACGGCGCGCGCTCTTCCGGCACGGTGACGCCCTTCAGTTCCGAATGGCGCACGCGCAGGTCGGCCACGTCCTCGCCACCGGCAAGCCGCGCGTTCAACACCTCGATGTTGGCGCCCATTTCCTGCAGCGTCAGGATCAGGCCCGTCCGCGTCGGGTTCATCAGCACGTTGAGGATGGTGACGTCGGAGCCCGGCACCAGCAGCGCTGCGACCAGCGGGAAGGCAGTGGAGGAGGGGTCGCCCGGAACGTCGATCACCTGGCCGGTGAGCTTGCCCTGTCCTTCGAGCCGGATCGTGCGCACGCCGTCGGCATCCGTTTCGACCGTGAGGTTCGCCCCGAATCCCTGCAGCATCTTTTCGGTATGGTCGCGCGTCATGATCGGCTCGATCACGGTGGTGATGCCCGGCGTGTTCAGCCCGGCGAGCAGCACGGCCGACTTGACCTGGGCGGACGCCATCGGCACGCGGTAGGTGATCGGCGTGGGCGTCGTCGGCCCGCGCAGCGTCACTGGCAGGCGGTCGCCATCGGCGGCCGTCACCTGAACGCCCATTTCGCGCAGCGGATTGAGCACGCGGCCCATCGGCCGCTTGGTCAGTGAGGCATCGCCAACGAAGGTGCTGTCAAAATCGTAGACGCCGACGAGGCCCATCGTCAGCCGGCAGCCGGTGCCGGCATTGCCGAAGTCGAGCGCGGCCTGCGGCGCCAGCAGCGCGCCGTTGCCGACCCCGTCGATGATCCAGGTGTCGCCCTCCTTGCGGATCTTCGCGCCCATGGCCTGCATGGCCTTGCCGGTGTTGATCACGTCCTCGCCTTCCAAAAGCCCGGTGATCCGCGTCTGCCCGCTTGCAAGCCCGCCGAACATGAAGGAGCGGTGGGAGATCGATTTGTCGCCGGGGATGCGGACGGTGCCGGACAGGGCTTGCGACTTGCGTGCGGTTGCGGGCTTTGCCTGGGCGCCATGCGACATCGAGCGGATTCCTTCATAAGAGCGTGCATAGAGAGCGGGCTGGCGGCCGGACGCCGGCCAGTCCGCAAACGCTTGCGTTCTGGGCGCCGTCCCTTCGCCGGAAGTTCTGCGGCGTGCTATCACAAAGCGTGTCGAGCGTCATCCACCCGCCGGCGAAAAACCCCCAGCCCGGCGCTGCGGCCGCAACGGACGCAAAACGCGGCAAAGTTAGGCTTTGACAGCGACGGGCAAGATGATTAAGGGGACCGGCTAATTCTTATTCCCGACCATCCGCCGGTTATCCGGCTTCGCCGGAAATATTCGGCCATTCAAGAGGCTTTGACTGTGGCAAAACCGGAACTTGGAACCAAGCGCATTGACCCGGAGACGGGCCGTAAGTTCTACGATCTGAACCGCGACCCGATCGTATCGCCCTATACGGGCAAGTCCTATCCGCTCTCCTTCTTCGAGGAAACCTCGGCTGCGGCCGTCATGGAGAAGGACGAGGAAGAAGAGGTCAACGAGGTCGATACCGAGAGCACGGAAGTCGAGCTGGTTTCGCTGGAGGATGCCGACGAAGAAGCATCGGGCGGCGACGACCTGCCGGATCTGGGCGACGACGAAGTCGAGATCGGCGATGACGACGACGATACCTTCCTCGAGCAGGACGAGGACGACGACAACGACGACATGACCGGCATCATCGGCGTCACCGGCGACGACGAGGAAGTCTAAATCGATGATTTTCCGGCCGAATTCAAAAAGTTCGGCCGGAACGGATTTTTCGGCTTGCCATCTCCCGAAACCGGAAGTATGAAGCCGCACCTGCCGGGGAAACCCCGGTTCGGTATCCCGGAACCGGCTACGCCGGACCCTTGATGGGGCTATAGCTCAGCTGGGAGAGCGCTTGCATGGCATGCAAGAGGTCAGCGGTTCGATCCCGCTTAGCTCCACCAAATCTCCCATAATGATCAGGTAAGCCCAAGGTACAAGCACGCCGCTCTCCTCAGTCGAGACGCACGTCTCTGCCCGCCCAGGCGCCGCCGGACCTCACGGTCCGGAGACGCTTTCTGTGCCTGGAACTCATGCGTTCGGGAGCGGGCGCCGCTGCGAGAAGTAGGACGAGCCGAACTTCTTCTCGGGATCGGCCGGATCGTATATGGCAAACAGCCTGCGGCCCTTCGAACCGGCGAAGGGTTCCTTGACGATCTGGCTATAGTTCGGCTTGCGGCCGAACCAAGTGGTCAGCTTCTCGAGATCGACCGGGTCGTGGATGTGGCCGTTCGTCTTTCCGGCAGGCCATTTGTACGGCACCGATACGACCACGAGCTTGCCGAGTTCGAGCAGGCGCTGTGCGAATGGCCCGGCCTCGGGCACATGCTCCATGACCTGCATGCAGGTGCAGATATCGAACTTTTCGGGAAACGCGAGCTTGTGAATGTCGCCCTTGATGCCGTCGACGGTGGCGGACCGGTAAGGCGTGCGAATGTCGACCGATACCCGCTTTGCGATCCAGTCGAACCATTCGAGATAGGGGGCGTTTCCCGACCCGATATCGATCATACTGCCGGCGTCCTTACCCACGCAGCGAATGATCATCCTGAAATACTGGTAGTACAACAGATCGCTGCGCCCCGCCCAGTATCTGCCGTCCGCATAGCTCATTCCATGTCTCCCCGTGTCCCCTGGCTGAGGACTTTTTCTAACGTGGCGTCCGCTTCAAGCCGGAGCGGGACGCACGACGATTTCCGCTGGATGGCGAAGGCCGTGTCATACGGCCTACAAATTCGACGGGCCGCAGCAGGCGGCCGTCAATTTCCAGTCTGGACCCCAGCGCCGGCAGTGCGTCCGCCTCGGTTGGAGGTTTCCACCGCGTTCAACCGCTCGAGGAAGCCCTTCTGGTCGCAGTGCCGCAGCACGAATTCGCGTCCCTTCTGGGCCTGGGCCCGGTAGGCGGCCTCATCGTTCCAGAAGCGCTGGACGGTCTCTCTAACCTGGTCGGGTTCGCAATACACGGCCGCGTCTCCGAAGGTCTCACGGAACTGCGGCGGCAGGATTGTTACTTTTCCGACAGCCATTCCCTCCATCGGCGCGCGCCCGAATTCCTCGATGTAGAGCTCGTGCGGAAAATGGATGAAGAAGTCGAGGCTCTCCAGGAAGGCGTTCACGGGGATCGCATCGAAGTGCATGACTTCCCAGTTCTGCGGCGAAAAGCCAAGCATGCTCCTTGCATGCTTCGCCCCGCCCTGAAATTTCAGGTCGGCATCCATGTCGACGCAGTAAGCGGCTTTCAGCGCTTCGAGCGTGCTGGGCCATTTCGTATAGGCGTCCCTGCCGTGCCGACCGAGGACCGGGCGACGATCGCCGCCGCCGCGCCACACGATCGGTGCGGCGCACCAAGTATCGGTGTCGACCATTGGGTGCCACGGTTCGCCATAGGGCTCCGGGTAGCTTGGATCTTCCTGCATCAGCCGTTTCACCCAGTGGGATATCGGTATCCAGGTGCCGGATGTTCCGAACAGCTCGACCAGGTGCTGCCGGATGACTTCCGGTTCATACTGGCGATCCGAGCCGTCGACCAGCCGCGTGGCGAACTGGTTGATCAGGACGATCACGTTGTCGGCCTCGATCTTCGGGAAGCGGTCGGGGATGTTCTGCAGGACCGCAGGATAGCCGATCAGCATGTTGGTCGTTCTGACCTCGTCCCCGGGCGTCAGGATCGAGATGCCATATTTCAGGCAGGCGTCGTAGAATGCGGGATTGAGCGGAGACTCGACATTGAGTTCATACTTGCGCCAGTGAACCGCGGCGATCTTCAGCCCGGCCCGGGCGGCGGCCGCAATATAGTTCATCGTCGAGACGAAAGCGCCGCCCTTCAGCACGAAGTCGCAGATCACGACGAGATCGAACGTCCGGTCGCCGTCCACAGCGCGGCGATTACCGAGCGGGACTGGGTAGCGCCCGTTGGTGCGGGGAAGGTGCGGATCGCCGCCCTGCTGCAAGGTCAGGTGCCAGTTCCGGTAGGAGTCCCGATACTGGCCGCGAACGCCGTAAAAGAGCGAGCGCATATGGGTCGCCTTGGAACGGGTCAGGGAATCCTCGCGGGCCAGCGAAAGCGACAGGATGTTGTTGTGCTTCACCTTGCAGATCGACTCTTCGCCATAGACGGACAGAATGCGCGACCTGAACTCGGCGTCGCCGGTGACCTTCACCTCGTCCCAGCCGCGAAGGCGGTCGAAGACGTCGCGCCGCACCAGAAGCGACGAAAAGTTCATGTCCAGCAGGCTCTTCTTCGGAATCCAGGAGCCGACCACGCCGAGATCGTCGTCCACGCGCAGCCAATGCGACAGGACGGCAACGCATTGCGGATTTGCTGCCAGTTCGTTGACCTGGCGCTCGATCTTCTCCGGATGCGACCAGTCGTCGCTGTCGCACACCGTGATGAAGTCACCGGTCGCAACCTCCACGCCGTCATTTCGTGCCGGATAGGCGCCACCGTTGACGGTGCGCCGCACGAGGCGGACGCGCGGATCGGCTGCAGCAAAGTTCTCCACCAGCGCGCAGGTGCCGTCGGTGCTGCAGTCATCGACCACGATGATCTCGATGTTCCGCCACGTTTGCGCCACGAGGCTTTCCAACGCCATCGTCAGCGTCTTTTCCGCATTGAAGGCAGGCACGATGATGGAAACCTTCGACCTCTGGGCAGCCCTGCTTTCAGGCGCATGGGAGACGAGGTTCCAGATGCTGAGCGGCTTGGAGGGATCGGCCGGTTTGAGGGGGGACATGCCGGATGGCGCCATGGCGAGGTTCAGCCCATCCAGATAGATGCGGTCGCTGTCCAGGACCGAGCGGCCGTCCAGAAGCGCCCTGCGGCGCGCTATGTCGGCCCGTATCACGGAATAGTCGATGAACTCGTTGACCTTGGACTGGATCTGCCCCAGCACGGTTTCGGCCTCGACCACGCGGCCGGCCTGCGCCAGGCACATCAACTGGCAGAGGCACTTCTCGCGAATGTTGTCGCGATGCAGCTTGGTGCTGCGTTCCATCAGGTCCGCCGCCTGGCCAAAATCCCCGTCGACGAAACTCCAGCGCGCCAGCGCATGCGCGGCGGCCGACCGGTCCTTGGATCTGAGTCTGCTGTCCTCCAGGCATTGCACGAGTTCGGCATGGGCATATTTCGCATAGCCGCCCCACATCTTGGCTTCTAAATCGCCGATATCCCGGTGGAACTCGGCGGCCCGCTTGGATCCGTTACCGCCCGCCTTGAAGTCGGCATAGGTGCGCCGCAGGGTGAGCGGCAGCTTGAGCATCGCGGGCAGGGAGCGGGCGGCGACGATATCGGCTCCGATGCGATAGGCGAGTTGCCGCTGGATCTGCCTGATGGCGTCGTTGGAGCGCCTCTTCGCGCGCTCCGCCTGGTCGGCGCGCTCCAGAAGCAACCCGTTGTCCTTCTTCAGCGTTTCGATCTGCTGTTCCAGGCTCTCCGCCGGACCGGTCTGCACCTTTGCGTCATCCGGTGTTGCAGGATGCGACGCATGGCTGCCTGGATCCTGCTGCCTTCTGGTCAGGTCAATCGTGTATTCCCTGTAGGCGCGACGCAGCGAGATGGGCAGGCCGACCAGTCGGGAGATCGAGCGCGTCGCCGCGATAATTTCGGTCCCGAGCCGATAGGCGAGTTGTTCTCGCTGGCGGTCGATGGCAGCTGCCGCATTGCGCATGGCACGTTCGGAGGCATCCACACGCTGGCGAAGAGATGCGTTCAGTTCCAGCAGCGATCGCACCTGTTCTTCCAGTGCATGGATATCGGTGACAATCTTCTCGATCGGCAGGACTCCTTCCGGAGCGTCAAGCATGCGGTTGTCGTATTGTGTCTGCTGCTTGCCTGTCATGCATGCCTCTTGTGTTTGGCGAAGACTCACTGCAACAATCGGGACGGCATGATCGCCCGATAGTTGTGGTGCCTCGCCGGAATAGCGCCACATGCATAGTGGAGGCCCTGACCTAAGTCAAAATCGACGGGGCCGCCGGGAGCCATTTTTTAACGAATTTCGGCGATTGATTCGGCCTTGAAGACGAGCCGTGCAGCACAGAGATCCGGTCGTCAGATGCTGCGTGCGTTCGTGCATGTCTCACTCGGAGGGGCAAGCGGCAAAAATATGGCGATCCTTCGCGATCGCGTGCCGAACCTTTCTGCTTCAAACAACTGTGTGGGTCGCACGGGCACCAGGCGCGATGATTGAAAGCGTCCACGCCTTAGCGAACTTTCGTGTTCGGAAATGATGTCATCGTTGCGTTTCGGGAACCGGCGACCCCTGCAAGCCCCGCATGAAGTTCCTCGTGGTAGTCTCTGCTCGCGGCGTCGGCGGTGGACGCCCACTGCTATCCCTCCGTGATGCACTTAAGCATCGTTGGGTAGCTGGCACTAGCCGGCATCACTTAGGTATGACTGCCCACTACAGGATATACATGTTTGATCGAGACTGCTTTATACACGGTATCGAGCATCGTTTCACCAAGCTCAGCCGCCCTGGGGCCAATGGACAGGCCCGGGGCTCAAGAGGGACTGTTTTCGCCACTTCCCACCATGTCCCTCCCCCGAATTCCTTCGAGCAACACCAGTCAATCATAGTTTCGCCAAGGTTTCACTTGCAGAATAAGCGAAATAGCCAAATATTTAGATGGGTTAGTTCAATCGTCTTATGCGGGAATGGTCATATGATGCGTGTTCGCAATGCTGCGCGACCGCAGATCAGCGCAAAAATATATCACTGGCGTGAGTTCGGCGGAAACGGAGGCAAGCAGCAATCCGGCTCATTCCGAGCACGCGTGGATGCGCTTCTCTATCGCCGGAACGCTGCTTCGCTGCCGGTGTGGCCCGCCTCCTGCCTATTCGAACTGAGCGGCACTATCGGCGGCGCTTCGATCGGAACTCCGATGTCCGCCAACGGCCGATCGACCAAGCTTGCGTGCGACTTGACAGACGGACAACAGATTTTTATTGAACCACCATCAGCGCAAACAACACTGGCATGGCAACCTTCGGAGAAGGCAGCGTTGGAATCAGCGAAACCTTCTCGGTCTTCTCTCAAATCGGCATCTGGCATGCATTCGATTGCCTTCGACCGAAACGGTCAAGCCACAATTCAAAGAAGCATCACACTTGGCTGACACCGTCGAACAGTTCATCAGGGACATTGAGCCCTTCTTCTATCGTCGCAACGTCACGTATGTCGATGTCGGTGCCTTCGATGGCGCTGTATCTACGAAATTTCTCACGTCTAGCCTCTCCATTGGCGAGGCGCACCTGATCGAACCCAATCCGCAGAGCTTTGAGCGATTGAAGCAGACCATGCAGGAAATGTCCGGCATCGGGTCGCTCAACCTCTACAACACGGCGATTGGCGAGAGACAAACGACTACTACGATGAAGATGACGCGCGTCATCGGCACCTCCGATAGTCCTGGCCCCGAAGCGAAGAGCGACAACACATTCGAGGTCGAATGCCTTACGCTTGACGAGATTTCCGACCGTTTCGTCAATGGAGAAATATCGATCCTGAAGGTTGATGTAGAGGGACTTGAGAGGAATGCCCTCGCAGGAGCGCGCGCATTGCTTGCCGAGGGACGGGTCGACGTTCTCTATATCGAGGCAGGCGCCGATCCGCAGGGAACCCAGCGATGCTTCTATCGTGACATCAACGACATCATGTTGGGGCACGATTACCGCATTTTCCGCATCTATGAGCAAACCCACGACTGGATAGAAGATTCACCACTTCTGCGGCGGATGAGCATTGCCTACCTCAGTCCCCGCTTCGCTGAAATTCATCCATACCGGCTAACGCGTGAGCTTTTCGAGGCGCAGAGGGCATTGGAGGGTGCGCGTTCGGATCTCGCTGCCGAATCGAAGCGGGCGACTCAGTTGGAGAGCTGGAACAAAAAGCTGAAGAAGCAGTTCGAACAAGGTGTCGCCGCGTCGAAGCAGAAGGCGGCCGTTTTGCACGAGCAGGTCAAGAGCCAAAGGGCCGCACTTTCTGCCGAGGCCAAGCGGACGGCGCAACTGGAAAGCGGGAACATAAAGCTGAATAGGCTGCTCGCCCGTGCAGAAACGTTATGGAAAAGCAAGGCTTCCACGCTGCAAGTCAAGCTTGCCTATGGCAAAGACACTATAGAGGGCCTCAAGAAACAAGCTGACGAAGACAGGCAAGCTATCGAAGCTCTCGCGGAGACGGCAAGAAAAACCAAAGTGCGGGCCAGGAATGAGGTAGCACGACTTCAAGAGAGTCTGGCGCGCAAGGAAGACCGCATAACTGAGCTGAATAAACAACTGGAACGCAAATCCGCGGAAGTTCAGTCGCTGAAGGCGAAGATCGACTCGATTTACACCAGCGTGTCATGGCGACTCGCCGCACCGGTGCGCGTTATCTCAGGTGGGCTACGACGGCTGCGTCCGAAAGGTCCGAAAAAGTCCAAGGCTATTGCCGCGAAATCGGTAGGGACAGAGCCGAAATCGAAGAAGTCTGTACCAGCCGTGGTCGGGGAAGCCGCGTCGACCGTGGCTGAGGCGCCCTTTTTGAATACTCCAAAGAAGGAGAAATCAACTGCGGCCAAGCAGAAGAAGCCGGTCTCCACTGGCAAGAAAGGCTCTCGGTCGAGCCATGCAAGGCAACTCGACGATAGACTGTGGGGTGGCTTTTCCCGTTACGCTCTCGCCGATCTCGAGGCCGTGAAGCGATCGTCATCCACAAACACTGCCGAAATTGCCGACGCGGCAAAGGCGTTGGCATGCTGGTATACGGCGGAGAACGATTTCCCGCGTGGACGCGAGAATGCTGCGCTCGCCCGCTCGATCCTGAACGACAAAGCAAGAAAAGAGCATGTTCTGGTAGAGGCCCATTGTCTGGTGCGCATGGGCGACGGTGCGAGTGCCCGCCAGTTGCTTGCGCCATTGCTGGAGACCTATCCCGACGATCCGAATGTGCTATTTGCAATGGCCAGCACCTATATCGGCTCCGACGAGAGCAGCGATGCCGACGACACGCGTCTTTCCTGGATCAACCGTGTCTACAAGCAGGCCAACCTGCTTCCGCTGGCCAAGGCGGATGCTGGTGGTGCGCTGACAATTGCCAACCTGACCACACCGGAGCCGGAGACGGTGGATCATGATGCCAAGGTCAGCATAATCGTGCCTGCCTTCAACGCAGCTGCGTCGCTGACCTTCACACTCGACAGTATCCGCCGACAGAGCTGGCGGAATATCGAGGTGTTGGTGGTGGATGATTGTAGTACCGACGAAACGCTTTCGGTCGCAGAAGCCTACGCCGAAGTCGATCCACGCTTTCGAGTCGCTCGGCTGGACAAGAACCAGGGTTCCTACGTCGCCCGCAACAAGGCGCTGGAGCTTGCAGTGGGAGACTTTGTCACCGTCCATGATACGGGGGATTGGTCGCACCCACAGAAGATCGAGATTCAGGCCCGTCATCTCCTCGACAATGAGCGTGTCATTGCTAACCACACCAAATGGGCACGCGCTTTCGACAATCTATTCTTCGGTGGAAAATTCAGACGCAAGGACAAGATTCTCGACTGGAATCCGTCTTCCGTCTTTTTCCGTCGCGAACTGCTGGAGAAGGTCTCCGGCTGGGACGGTACGCGCATTTCGGCTGACGCCGAATTCGTCCGTCGCATCCAGTTGTCCTCGCCGGGGCACAGTATCGTTTCGGCCTTCGACGCAGCACCATTGGCCTTGGGGCTCGACACGCCATCTTCCCTCACCAAGGCAAGCGCGACACACGGGCGCACGATCTATCACGGATTGCGCCGGGAATACCGGGAAGCAAGTGACCATTGGCATGCGCAGGCCAGCCCCGACGCGCTCGGGCTCGATACGAAAGCGCGGACCAGGCCCTTTCCTGCACCGGGCGCCATCCTGCCTGACCGTGACATTCCCATCGAATGCGACGTGGTCCTCATCGATGATTTCAATCGGAGCGACGAGGTCAGGGAGCGTGCGCGGGACCATGTCAGCCGCGCCGAAGCTGCCGGTCGCTCGATGGCCCTCTTTCACTGGAAACAGTATGAAGCGGACCCGACGAAGCCACTTGCGGCGCAGATCCGCCAGTTGGCGTTCGACGGAAGGGTGCGGATCATTGCGCCGGGCGAAGAAGTTCGCACCAGGCTTTTGGTCGTCGGCTCACCGTCCGTCACCCGTCATATGATTGATCTGACGCCACGGATCGAGTTCAAGGAACTTCTCGTGCTCGCCGACGACAAGGAAGACATCGATACGCAGGCCGACGAGAATCGGAGGGAAGCGTTCGGGGCCGTAGGCCGCAGGATTGCGGCGTCAGAGATCGACTACGGTATGCCCGACGAAGTACCTCTGCCGCAGGCTTCATCTGAATCCGATACCGATTCTTCCGAGAGAGTAGAGTAGAAATGGCCGAGGACAAGGTTTGGGTTATGATCCCTGCGCGCGGTGGCTCGCGCGGAGTACCACGCAAGAATGTGCGCCTGCTCGCAGGGATTCCGCTGATAGCCCACACGATCCGCATCGCGTTGAAGCGGATTGCTGCCGATCGTATTGTCGTCATCACCGACGATGATGAAATCGAGACCGTCTCGCGAGCGGAGGGAGTGCATGTCGTACGCGAGCCCCAGACAACCGGGTTGGCGACGCTAGATCAGGTGGCGCTCAAGGTGGCTGGCGAACTAGCGGGACAGGGCGCTGAATCAGCCGACATCTTTCTGACCCTGCAGCCGACCTGTCCCTTTATGCGCGCAGAGCGACTCGATGAAGCTGTCGCCGCCTTTGGCGACGGCGCGGCGAGCGTTATCACCGTGGTGGACGATCGTCATCTCGGCTGGAAGCTGGACGACGATGGCCGGCCCGAGCCTGATTATCAGGAACGGGTCAACCGCCAGAAGCTGCCGCCCCAGTTTCGCGAAAGCGGCGCGATCATCGGCTGCCGTATCCGCGACCTTAAGGCGAGAGGAACGCGGATCATACAGCCGATCAGCCTAATCCCAGTCGGCAAGGAAGAGTCGCTCGACATAGACGATTTCACTGATTGGGCCGTTGCGGAGCATCTGGCGTCGCGCCGCCGTATCGTCATCCGTGCCGATGCGAGCAAAACGCTGGGCATGGGTCATGTTTATCGGGCGCTCGCCATGGCTCAGGAACTGGCGCGGCACAAGGTTGTCCTGGCGACGGATTCCAACCAGCCGCTCGGCGCTTCGCTCCTCAGTCAATACCCGTTCGAGCTTGTCGAAGTAGACGGCAACGCGGGCTTCCTTTCACTGGTGGAGCGCCTGCGTCCAGACCTGACCATTCTCGATCAACTCGATACAGCAAGCGACTATGTTCACGCTCTGCGGCAGTGGGGGGGCAAGATCGTCACCTTCGAGGATCAGGGCCCCGGCGCGCTTGAGACTGACCTGCTGGTTTCCGACCTATATCAGAATCTGAATGTACCCGACGAACGGCAGCTTACCGGCATATACAATGCGATCCTGGCGCCGAATTTCGAAACTGCACTCCAGCCAATGCCGTTCCGCCCGGAGGTCGGCCACATTCTGGTCGTCTTCGGCGGGACCGATCCGGCGCATCTGACTGAGCGCGCGCTTGACGCCTTGGCTCGCGTACGGTTCTCCGGCTCCGTCGACGTCGTCGTCGGGCCTGGCGTGAAACGAGATATCAACCTTGATGACTACGGTCTGCAAGGCACGCAGCACTCGAATGTGAGATATATGCCGGCGCTGATGAAAAAGGCTGACCTTGCCATCTCCAGCGGTGGGCGAACGATCACCGAACTCGTCAGCCTTGGGGTACCGGTTCTGTGCCTGTGCCAGAATGAGAAGGAACTGACCCACACACACGCTTCGGCGCGCTATGGCGTCGTTAATCTGGGGCTGGGAGAACTTGTCGGGATCGACACGCTGGCGGCGCACATCGGTCGCCTCGGCCATTCTAGTGACTTGCGCAAGGTGCTGCATACGCGGGCATTGCACGAAACCGCAGGTCGTTCAAACGCCGCCGTCATACGCCGCATCATGCAGCGTATCGGATGGGATGATTGAGCTGCATTGTTTCAGACCGGAGAAAATACCCAGCAATAATATGAGCTTGGCAGGCCTGGGAATGGGTGCATCATATCCACGAGCCGTAGACCATTTGCCTCAAATATGCGCTCATAGTTCCTCGGAAAATGTCTATCCGAATCGATAGGGTGCTCAAATTCGACTGTAATCAATCGCGATTTGACGCGCCCAGCTATCTTGGGGAAAACCCATTCGCTTTCTCTCGGCAAGTGGACCATCGTCGCCATCGTGAAGATGACATCGAATGTAGGCAATGTGTCGACGACTTCCTCGATGGGCGCGACCTGAATGTTTACCGCCGCGTAAAGATCCGGCAATTGCGCCTGCATTTCGTCGATGGCATTCTGGCTGATTTCCACCGCCGAGAGGTTGCTATACCCAGCTTCAAATAGATACTTCAGATTTCTCCCGGCATTGCAGCCAATTTCAAGAATTGCGGAGTCGCGGAAAGCGTGTCGCCGCATTAGGTTGACGAGCGCTTCGCTGCGCTGCACAAGCTGCGGCTTGTTCGCCGTATCGATGTACTCGGAAGGCCAGTTATTGCTCTCGGGCGGCTTGCGCCAATAGGCGTGAGCCTTATCGAGTGTGAGGTGCGTTTTTGACTGGCTTCCCATAGAGCATAAATCCGTCACATTGCAGCCTTCGAAAAGGAACTGTAAAATTCGTATTGTTATAAGATCAATGAAATCCGTATTTTGATGCAGTCGATTGCCCGCCGGAATGGACGAACGCCCTCATGTGATACTCGGGCGCGAATTGTACCATCCGTTCATCGGGATCGAAAGCCTCATACTGGACCTGTCTTGGACCTCGGGAGGCAAGGACGAGTGCCTTCAGCCTACAGCGTTTTCAGGAACCGCTGCATAGTCGGAAACGTGTCGCGCATCGTTCCCACACTACGCTCGATCCCCTCGCCCCGTGTCTTGAAGTGCTCTTCGATTTCGGTTTGGAATGGCTCGATATCGCCCCCACCGACAACGAGATTGCGCGCACCGAGCGCCTTCGCCTGACCAACGCCGCGGCTGTCCTCATTGATGAGAATCGACGAAATTCTGCGTGACAGGCAGAACAGATGGGCATGGACGCGATAGCCAACATGTAAATCCGCTGCGCCGTAAAGGGCTTCAAGCTTCGGCAAGCTACTTGCAAGGCTGCTGATCCTCCATCCACGCAACATCGCGGCGGCAGAGAAGCGTAGGAACTGAGCGGCCTTCTGCCGCCCCTTCTTGTCTGTGGCCGGGATGACACCGTGGTGGAAACTGACGATACGCCGCGCCTTGGGGAAACGCTTCGTCAGCCAGAGGAGAAACTCCCAAGTCCCCGGCTGCATCACCGCTGGCATACTGTAGACGATCGTCTTCGGCTCGCCGTTGAAACGGTAGGGCACGTCGAGATAATTCAAATCATACCATACCGGGCAGCCGGTCATCAGTGCATTGTCGATGCCGTTCTTTTCCAGCACTTCCACCGTCAGCGGATCGCGCGCACTGGACAGTTCGGCCCGGTCATGAATACTCCTGATGAAATCAAGCGCCTGCGGTGTGAACTTGAAGGTCTCAGGCGCCTTGCTGGTAGCCGATTTCCAGCCAAGGCCGAGTGGCACGATGGGTGCGCCCACCCGCTCGCGCTCGATCGGGTAGACCTTGGGGTAGATTTCACGCTGATAGGCAGGCCCACCGCAAAGAATGACGGCACGTGCCTTGTTGAAAAGCTCGTAATGAGCTTCAGTGATTGCACGCCGGTCAACCGTGACGATATCGCTATCCACGAATGTGCGTAGCAGGGCCCGAGCACGATCCCCGATCAGATGGTCTCCGGCGTTCTGGTAAGCGCCGCATATCGTGACGATCATTGAAAGTCCGCCCAGTTGAGAGACTCGCCTTCCGAGACAGTCCGTGCCAGTGTTCGGCCAACAACCTTGTCCCAATGGGCGATTTCGATACCGCGATTGGACCGAAGGGCAATCAGGTCGTCCTCGCCCAGCACCGTTCCCGCGTCGATGCCACGCACCGTGACGATCCGCCGGCGGGCATTGTCGATCGCCGCTTTCTGCCCGGAAAGGTCGAGTTGGCTGTCGCCGTAGAGTTCGCGCAGGCGCGCTAGCCTGTTGACGAAAGCTGCGAGGCCATCGCCATCCATGGCATGATAGTGGTCATTGCCAGTCGCAGTCCTATCATCGGTGAAATGCTTCTCGATGACGACAGACCCGAGCAACGCCGCCACGTCCAACGCCGGCATGGAGCCGTCGACATCGGGCGTGACATGGTCGGAATAGCCGATCGCACACTGCGAGCCGAAGACCCGGGCCAGTTCGACGATCTGCGCGAGTCGTGCCTCGACCGGCGGGGTGGGATAGTTAAGCACGCAATGAAGCAGCGTGACGTTTGCAGCTCCGGCCCTGTGCAGTTCCGCCAGCGCCGTCGCAATTTCGTCCAGGCGCGACGCGCCGACCGACATGACGACCGGCAACCCCTGGCGGCCAATCTTACGCAGGAGCGGAATGTTGGTTAGGTCGGCCGACGCCACCTTCAACAGCGGCGCAATAGGTGCCAGGAGATCGACAGCCGGAAGATCGAAGGGCGTCGAGATGAAGTCGATGCCGCAGGCTGCACAATGGTCCGAAAGCGCGCGATAATCATCGTCGCCGAAATTGTCCCAACGTTGGAACAGAGCGTATTGGCTTGCCGTGGCTTCCTTCGAGCGATCCCAATAGGCAGGGCTGGTGTCACGGGTCGCGAGTAGTTCGGCCTTGTAGGTCTGAAATTTGGCCGCGTGGCCGCCGGCGGCGGCGACAGCCTCGATCATCCGACGTGCCCGTTCGATGCTGCCTTCGTGGTTCACTCCGATTTCCGCAATCAGATACGGGTTCAGATAACCGAATTCCCTGCCATTCAGGAGGAAGGGCTTGCCTGACATCACGTTCACGCTCCAAGTCAAATGTTACAACAGTCGCTTTACGGGTTCCGCATAATAGAATTGCGGGTTGTCGGCAAGCGGCGCCTGATCAAGCTTCTCGACCAATTCGTTCACGTCACGCACAAACAGTACGTCGCCCCTTGCTATCGCCGGGCGCATATACTCGGCGCCGGGAAGGTCCATGACGATCGTGCGTGCGCCAAGTGTCATGCCTTCGAAAAGGGTCGTCGAAAAAGAGCCGATCTGGATCGCCGCTCGAGACAGGAGTGCGAATATGTTTGGCGTCCGGTGCGACAGCTCGAAATTGCCAGGAACCAACTGTCCCTCCAGGGCGGCCTGATAGGGCTCCAGTGCTTCGTTGGGATGAAGACGGAAGATGATGTGGTAATCCGGACGCATTCGGGCTGTCGACAGCGCGATTTCGAAGAGCTTCTGACCAATCACGCCTTGCGAGGTGAATACCGCCAGCTTCGGATCGCGCGGCCCCGCATGGGCCTTGGCAAGATCGCGGACATAGGGCGCGCCGATGGTGCGCCAGCGCGTACGCCCCGACAAGGGCGTTGTCTGCGGCCAGAAATCGCCAAAACCCCAGATCTGGTCAGGCGTATAGGGAACCTTCGGCCTGCCCGGCCAACTGTAGCCCAGATGAAGCGGCGATATGAAGCCGTGCTGTAGTTCGACAATTTTTGCCCCACTGTCCCGGGCGCCCGCCACTACGGCTTGATTGTTCGCTCCATAGGCGTAGGTCATGAAAAGTGTATGGGTGCGGTTCGCAGTAAAGAGGATTTGTGCGCCATGCCGGATGGGGATGAACGAAATTATCGCTTTCTGGCAAGCTAGCGCGATGTTTCCGGGATCGACGCCGAGCTTGTTCAGGAACTCGCCCCTGATATGATGACACAATACCCGGTCATCGATCGGGAACAGGGAATGTTCTGGCCGCCCATAGCGGGAACGGAAGAAATCTTGCACCGCACTGAGATTAAGCGCCGAATCTGTAATCGTACCGTTGAAGGGACGATCCAGCAGCAGGGTTTCCTTGTCCAGTTCAGCCCTCAGCGCTGCACAATAGGGCTCCACCCCGTCCACCTTCCTCGTCGCCATCAGAAGCGCGTAAGTGCGGCGGCGAAAGAGTCGATCCCTCAGACGTGCCAGAGACGAGAGCCTGGGCTTCTCCTCCTGAGATGCAAGCCAGGCATTCAGGGTTTCCCCATCACCATCGGAGCCTACCTCCCGAATCTGCTGCTGCCCGGCAGGATGTGGTGGTGAGAACAGGCCGACAAGCTGAGTGACGCGATAATAGAGGTGCATTCGAACCAGGGGCCAAGGGAATACACCGTTCACCTGCCACGTAAGCAGGGAATACCTGCTTTCGATATCCCAGAAGAATTCGCAGATGCCAGCAACGTCGAGCGCAGGTCCGCTGCCTTCTGGCGCAATTGTAGCGGGGACTTCGTAGCGCCGAACTTCACCCGCTTCGATGCGCCGATCGAGCTCAACCACGCCGATCTCGTTCTGCAAGGATAGTGCGCCGGGAAATGCCAGAAGCCCCGTTTCAAGAGCCTTCACCGCCGCATCGAAATTGCCCTGCTTGCGCTCGGCAATTGACCATTGAATGAACTGGGACACCTTTTGAATCTGGTCAGGAATTGCAGCCATCTTCCGCCATGCGCGGGACGCCCTGTTCCAGTCGGACCGTGCGGTGGCGACAAGCATTGTTTCCTGAAGAAAGCCACCATTCTGGCTGTGCGCCTTGTAGCCGTTCTCGATGACAGCTGCAGCCTCGTCCAGCCGGTTCGCACGCCGAAGAGATCTCAGCAACTTCGTCAACCGTTTGGGGGTTGTCTTCAATTTCTCCGAGGAGAGCAACTCTTGCCAGCAGTCCGCTGCGGCCAACCAGTTTTCGCGCGCCATGAGATTTTCGGCGACCTGCTCCGCAAGTTGCGGGCTCTCCTCATGAAGTGCAAGCCCTCGAGCCACCGCTTCTTCGGCGTCGTCGAGCAGTTTGTTCTTGCGCAGTGTCTTGGCCAGGTGGACGAACTCTGCCGCAGACGCGGGTTGGCCTGCTGCCGACTGCGTGTCGGTCGCGGCGATACTGACTTGAGACATCCACACACCCATCTATCGAGATTGATAAAATATCCTGGTCAAGGAGATCGCGTTCCTGCGTCCATCCTGAAGATGAGTTTATCAATTTGGTGACGCCCGAGAAGGCACTCTCGGCACTTCTGGCAGCACTCGAGCAAGGAAGCAAGAACAAATTCGGCCGCAGATTGCCCTCAAATGTGGCCAGTTGAAGAGCTGATGCATCGACGGTCTCAGAGCCAGCCAACGAGATTGCCCGTGACAGGCGCGCTGCTCCCTTTGGCGGTCGATGGCGGCTGTCGCGTTGCGCATGGCGCTTTCGGAGGCATCCACGCGCTGGCGAAGAGATGCGTTCAGTTCCAGCAGCGATCGCACCTGTTCTTCCAGTGCATGGATATCGGTGGCAGTCTTCTCGATCGGCGGGGCGCCTTCCGGTGCGTCAAGCATGCGGTTGTCGTATTGTGTGTGCTGCTTGCCTGTCATGCATGCCTCTTGTGTTTGGCGAAGACTCATTGCAACAATCGGGGTGGCATGATCGCCCGATAGTTGTGGTGCCTCACAGCTCTGACCCAAGTCAAAATCGACAGGGCTGCCTGGGGCCATTTTTTAACGAATTTCGGAGATTGATTCGGCCTTGATGGAGGCTCGTGCTGCACAGTTGCCGGGTCGCCAGATGCTGGGCTCATTCGTGCATGTGTCGCTCAGAGGGGCAAGCGGCAAAAATATGGCGATCCTTCGCGATTGCGCGCCGGGTTTACCTGCTTCAAACAACTGACGTGTGCTTTTTCTAATCTTCCCCGGTCAGTGTCCCTGAACCGAATTCACAGAAGGTGGTAACGAAATTGGCGACAATATACATCGAGCGCGGCACGTCGGCTGCCAAAATAGAATCCCTTATCAAGGATGCGGCCGCGGGGTCGGTGATCCAGTTCCGGGCGGGGACCTACACCTTCGAGGACAAAGTCCAGATCGCGCGCAGCGACATCACAATTCTTGGTGCCGGTGTCGGCAAGACCAACATCGTCGTCGATGCGAAAGGCACGAAAAACGCCACTGCCTTCGACATACAGGGCGGCAAGGCGATCGAGCTCAAAGCCGAACTGACGACGACAACGGTCAAAGGAAGCACGGTCGAGCTCAAACTGTCGAGCGTGGCGGGCATCTCCAAGGGGGCCATTCTCCAGCTGCAGCAGGAAAACGATCGGAAGTGGCTTGACTCCCAGGGCAATCAACATGTGTCCCTGAGCAAGGATCCGCTGCGCGAAATGCTGGCCGAAGTGGTCGCCGTCGATGCTGCCAAGGGTACGGTGACCCTGGCCAGCAAGACGCCGTACAACTTTGAGAAGGGCAAGACGACCATCAGCGTTGTGAACGTCGTCAAGGACATCGAACTCGGCGGGTTCTCGATCAAGACCAATCTGGGCAAGGCCGACGGGTTAAGTTTCACCAACAAGTATTACGACAAGTACAACAATGCCTCCACGGTCGAGGTCACGAGCGCCACCGACGTCAAGCTGCACAACATCTCGCTGATGGACAACGCCTCGCACGGTTTTTCCTTCAGTGCCGTATACGGCATCACGGGCGACAGGCTCACGACCGCCGGGTCTCACAACAAGGGGGGCGAAGGCAACGGCTATGCGTTCCATCTCAAGCACGCCTTCAACAACACCTTCACCAACCTGACCGACACGGACATGCGCCATTCGGTGCTGTTCGGCTCGTGGAGTGCGGAGCACTACAACAGGATCGGCGTCCTCTACACCAACCGCGACATCAACTTCCACGGCAGCCCGGACGACGGCAATACCGTCTATGTCGAGCAGGCGGTCCTGAGCTTTTCGAGCCAGTATGCCCACGGCGGCGTTTCGCCGGGAAGCCCGAGGGTCCATCCCAATGCGACGATCGAAGCCAACAACGTGAAGTTCAAGTACTTCACGGGGAGTTCGTCCCAGGACAAGATTCGCGGCGCCGATACCGGGAGTGTTCTCATCGGCAATGGCGACATTGACGAGCTGACCGGCGGCAAGGGCAACGATCGCCTCTCCGGCGGCACGGATGACGACATACTCAGGGGCAATGCCGGCGCCGACACCTTCGTCTTCGCCCGTTCGTTCGACAAGGACACGGTGCGGGACTTCGTGAAGTCGGACAAGGACAAGATCGACCTCTCCGGCACCGGCATCACGAACCTGTCCGACCTGGCGCGCCGCCAGGTCGGCTCGGACACGGTGATCGCGCTCGGCGGCGGCGACGAACTCGTGCTGAAGGGCGTGAAGGTCGGCGATCTCGGCGGCAGCCAGTTCACCTTCAGCAAGGCCTTGAGCACCGGTGTCACCATAACTATGCTCGGCGAGGAGCGCGGTGCCACGGGAACGAACAGAAACGACGTGATCAAGGTCGCGCCGGGCTATCTCGGAGACGACAAGCTTCACATCGTCGGCGGCGCGGGGACCGATACGCTGCAGGTGATCAAGGGCAGCGGCATCGATCTGCGGCTGCTGGGACGGCTTGACGGTGTCGAGGTGGTCGACATGACCAAGACACCGTCTTCCGGCACGCTCACCCTGAACAAGAAGGTCGCAACGCAGGGCGACAGCGACTACCTGACCGTCAAGATCGACGGCACGGGTGCCAAGCTGAAGACGACCGACATCACGGACTGGGACCTCGTTCGCATCGTCGGCACGGGAGTGCTCAAGCTCGACAACAGCGGTGCCTATCTGAGTGCCGGCAGCGGTGCGAAACTCAACGTCGCCGGCGGCACGGGTGCCGACCATGTCAAGGGCGGTTCCTCCAAGGACAAGATCCTGGGCGGCAGCGGCAACGACGTCATCCAAGGCGGTGGCGGCAACGACAGGCTCGAGGGAGGCTCGGGCAACGACCGCATCACCGGCGGCAAGGGAGCGGATATCCTGACCGGCAACTCGGGCGCTGATCGTTTCGTCTTCACGTCGGCCAAAGATTCGACCTCGAGCGCGCGTGACACGATCACCGACTTCTGGCGGTCGCATAAGGACAAGATCGACGTTTCCGCGATCGATGCGCGCGCGGACAAGTCGGGCAACCAGAGCTTCAAGTTTATCGGCGACAAGGCCTTCAGCGGGACGGACGGTCAGTTGCGCGCGAAGAAGTCCGGCGACGGCACGATGATTTCCGGCGACATCAACGGGGACAAGAAGGCGGATTTTTCGACCTTCGTGGACCAGGTGGTCACGTTCAAGGACGCGGACTTCATTCTCTAACCGACGGCTTTTCCCGGTTTGGCGAAGGGCGTGCCCACAGGGCGCGCCCTTCGTGTTTTATGCGCACAGAGCAGAACGCACCTTTGCCGGGCATCGACTGGCCGGTCGGAAACCCAGGAGGCAAAATCTCGCGGAACTACACTATGATCGTAAGGGAAAATGGCGCACCCGAAGAGATTCGAACTCCTGACCCCCAGATTCGTAGTCTGGTGCTCTATCCAGCTGAGCTACGGGTGCGTTTTCAGCGGTGGGCGTGTTGCCCGGCTGCGAGCGATCTCCTACTGGGTCCGCCGCGCTAATGCAAGCGCCTTCTGCGAAAAAAATTCAATTCCCCATCGGCCTCGTCACCGGGCGCTTGCGTTGCGGCAGGTGGCGGCCAGCACGTCGCGCAAAGGGGGGCAGCGGTCCTGCGGCAACGACTTGCGCACCATGAAGGCCCGACCTGCGCAGAGCGAACCGAAGGATCGTAAGGCGCTTCAGGATGCCCTGTTGCGGAATGCCGCCAGCGGCACGGGCCGATCCGGCAGTTCAATGCGGAACTGCGTGCCGTCCGTCGCTTTCTCCACCAGCGCGATCGTCCCGCCATGGGCAAGCACGAGCTCGCGGGCGATCGCCAGCCCGAGCCCGGTGCCGCCGGAGCGGGCCGATCCGCGAAACGCCGCAAACAGGTTCTCGCGCGCCTTGGGCGGCATGCCGGGGCCGGTGTCGTCGACGGTGATCGAGACGACGCTGCCCGTGCGGACCGCCGACACCGTCAGGCAGCCATGGCCTCGGCCCGGATGCTGCGTCAGCGCCTCGACGGCATTGCGGCAGAGATTGTGGATCACCCGGAAGAGCTGTTCGCTGTCCGCGTCCACCTCCAGCCCCGCGTCCACCTCCATGACGAAATCGATGGCCGAGACCGGATCGATCGAGAGCATTTCGGAGACATCGGCGACGAGCGGGGCCAGCGGCACGAAGCGGCGGCGCGGTGCCGGCTCCTGCATTCGGCCGTAGGAGAGCACGTCCGTCGTATAGCCCACGGCCCGGTCGATCGTTCTGAGCAGCTTCGGTGCGAAGCGCTTGACGACGGGATCGTCGACGTCGGCGAGCCTGTCCGACATGAGCTGGGCCGACGACAGGATGTTGCGCATGTCGTGGTTGATCTTGGACACCGCCAGGCCGAGGTCGGCAAGGTTCTTCTGTTCCTTCAGCGTTCCCTGCAGCGCCCTTTGCATTTCCGCCAGATGGACGGCTGCGACCGCGAGTTCGTCCTGTCCGCCGGAAGGCTCGAGGATGCGCGTGGGATCGGAAGGGTCGGCCGCGAAGTCACGCATGTTGCCGGTCATGCGCCGGATCGGCCGTACGAGCATCCGGTTGATGGTCAGGAAGATCAGGCCGCCGGTGATCGCCGAAAGCACGGTCGTGAGCAGGAAGACGGTCCACGCATAGGAGAGCATCGCCTTGCGCAGCGCCTTGTCCGTCAGCACCACCTCGATCGTCGTGCCGCTGTCGCCGAGCGGGCCGTAGGCGCGGATGATGCGGTCGCCGCCGAAGAACAGTGTGTCGAGGGCGGCACAGATGGCCGAGACCGGCTCGACCGCCGAGAGGTCGTATTGTGCATCGACCTTGGGCGGGATGTCGGCGACGGCGACCAGGCGGGCGGCGTCGTGGCGGCGCAGCACGATCGCCTTCGTCCCCGTCGCCATCAATGTCTCGTCCTGCAGCGCGCGCGTCAGGTCCTGCTGCGGGAAGCCGTCGGCGACGATCGCCGCCGCGGCCGCAATGTTGAGACGGTCGGAGAGCCAGCGCACCCGCATGTTCGCGATCGACGGGGCGAAGATCAGGACTTCGGCGAGCACGATGAAGGCGACCGTCAAGAGCA
Source organism: Mycoplana azooxidifex (assembly GCF_014196765.1). Taxonomy (GTDB): domain Bacteria; phylum Pseudomonadota; class Alphaproteobacteria; order Rhizobiales; family Rhizobiaceae; genus Mycoplana; species Mycoplana azooxidifex. Next base: position 286,102 of record NZ_JACIEE010000003.1, on the reverse strand, counting down.
GCAGACGCCCGGACAGTCCCTTCAGGGTGCTCGGCATCGGCACGTTGCCCAGCATCGGGGCGGCTTCGGTTTCCTTCATCGCGAACTCCCGGCCGTCTCGCGGGTCATGGCGGCATTTCAGCACAGAATTCTTCAAGTCCTTCGAGTGGCCTCGCCACGTCCAGGTTCACTGGTCGTCGCGTCTGCCGATGGCGGGCCCCTGCCGAAAGGTCGCGCCCGCGCATCGTGTGATCGCAATCATAGCGGATATGGCTTGCCTGTCCAATGGACGAAGGCTCAGGATCTGGTGCCGCCGCATCGCCGGGCAACAAAAAAGGTGGCGGAAAGCGATCCGCCACCTTCAGGCGTCTGTGCCCGATCCTGGCTGGGATCAGAACTCTTCCCAGCCTTCCGGGCTGGCGGCGACGGCTGTGTTGCCGCGGCTGGTAAAGGCGCGGGCCACATTGCCGATGATCCGCCGTGCAGGCGATTCGACCGGGCGATGGGCCGCCTGGGCAGCGGCGACATGGCCCTCGCCGGTGCGGAAACGCGATACCAGGCTCGCCAGGCTGTCGGCTTCGGCCTTCAGCTTGTGGGTCGCGGCAGAGCTCTCCTCCACCATCGCGGCGTTGTGCTGCGTCACCTGGTCCATCTGGTTGACGGCGGTCGAGACTTCCTGCAGGCCGGTGGCCTGCTCGCGGGCTGCGGTCGCGATCGAGTGGATGTGGTCGTTGATCTTCAGCACGCGGTGTTCGATGTCGGCCAGCGACGTGCCGGTGGCCTGGACGTAGCGGACGCCGGTCGCGACTTCCTCGCTCGACTTGTTGATGAGCCCCTTGATGTCCTTGGCAGCACTTGCCGCGCGCTGGGCCAGCTCGCGCACTTCCTGGGCGACGACGGCAAAGCCCTTGCCCGCATCGCCTGCACGCGCTGCCTCGACGCCGGCGTTCAGCGCCAGCAGGTTGGTCTGGAAGGCGATCTCGTCGATCACGTTGATGATCTGCGTGATCTCGTTGGATGCCTGCTCGATGCGGCCCATGGCGTCGACCGCGTTGCGCACGACCTCGCCGGACTGCTTGGCGCTCTGGGTCGCCTCGCCCACCATCACGGTGGCTTCCTGGGCCCGATCGGTCGAGTTCTTGACGGCGGCAGTGATCTCTTCCAGGGCAGCGGACGTCTCTTCGAGCGCTGCGGCCTGCTGTTCGGTGCGCTTGGAGAGGTCGTCGGATGCGGTGCGCAGCTCGCCGGAGTTGGCGTTGATCGAGTCGGTGGAGGCCCTGACCTCGCGCATCGCCTTCTGCAGCGTCGACAGCGTATTGTTGACGTTGGTCTGCAGTTCGGCGAACGCGCCCTGGAAGGAGCCGTTCATCGAGTTGGTGAGGTCGCCGTCTGCCAGCGCTGCGATCACGCGGCGCGTTTCGTTGATGCCGGTGTCGACGCTGCTGACGAGCTCGTTGACGCTGGCCGCGAAGCGGTTGAGGTCGTCGTTGCCGTAGTCCTTATCGATGCGCTGCTTGAAGTCGCCTGCGGCGGCGGCATGCACGACGGTGGCAATCGAGGACTGCAGGTCGGCGCTCTTCTCGCGCAGTACCTGTTCCTGTGCGTTCAGGTCGCGAACCTCGATGGCGTTCTGGCGGAACACGGAGACGGCTGCGGCCATCTCGCCGATCTCGTCCTTGCGGCCGGCATAGGGCACGTCCGTCGAAAGGTCGCCGCCTGCGAGCTGCTTCATCGTCGCAGTGACGTTCTGGATCGGCCGGCTGATCTGGTTTGTCGCCACGTAGAAGGCTGCGCCGCCGCCGGCTGCAAGGCCGATCACGACTGTGGCCAGCACTACCGTCAGCATCATCATCTTGAAATCGGAGATATCCGCCTTGATCGCGTTCAGGTCTTCGCGGTCGGTCTTGATGACGGCGTCGATCTCCTGCTGGAAGGCCTTGCGGTTGGCGCGGTTGCCATCGTTGTTGCCCTGTTCGTTGGCGGCCTGCGGCGAGACCTGGGTGCCCAGGCGGGCCGTCTCCGTGCGGAACATGCGGAACTCGGCCGCGCGGGCGACGACGGCATCGAAGCCGGCGATCTGGTCGGCGGGAACCTTCGGACGCCAGCTGGTCAGGGTCTCGTCGATCCCGTCGAGTTCCTTGCGGATGCCGTCGGCGAATTTCCCGGCCTGCTCGGTCGTGGTCGAGGCGTAGATGCCGCGGGCTTCCATCACCACGGCGGTGACCTGCCGGTTGAGGTGTTCTCCGAGGAAGGCGCGATCGGCGGCGGTCTCGAATTCGCGAAGCTTCTGGTCGTATTGATGGACGACCCCCAGCGCCATCGCGCCGATGAGGATCGACAACATCCCCATCAGGCCGACGATAAGGTAGATCTTTGCACGTATCTTCATGACCGGTCCTCCGTTGCCACTGTCGAACGAATGCAGCGGCAGGCCGCACCGTGTACTCCCTGCGTTTTACTCTTTAAAAGTTAATGAGAATTATAACGAAAGCTAATATTGGGGCGGTGGCGCCGCATTTGCCGCTTGATATTCGTCAAGAAAAACAGCGGCTTCGCCTTACGTTACGTGAGGCAGGCGGTGGCGTCTGCCGCAGAGAAGACAAGAAATGGCCGCGTTGTGTTAATCATTTCGGCCTGGGGTGCGGTTTTTCAGCCCGGAATTGACTTTTCCCGGCCTTTCCCCTTATAAGCCGCGCACGTCCGGGCGGGCTGTCACTTCGGCGACGGCGAATGCGTCCGCAAACGTAACGCTCCTTGCTTAAACGCAAACCCAAGAAGGGCCGCACACCGCGGTGTTACAATAAATGTCGAAGCGTACCTTTCAACCTTCCAAGCTTGTTCGCAAGCGTCGTCACGGCTTCCGTGCCCGTATGGCCACCAAGGGCGGTCGCGCGGTTCTTTCCGCTCGCCGTGCACGCGGTCGCAAGCGTCTTTCGGCCTAAAGGCCGCGCTTGCCCGAAGCGAGAGCCGGGCAATGACCAAAGATGACGAAAAAATGACTGTCGGACGGCTGAAAAGCCGCCCGCAGTTTCTTTATGTGCGGGAGGGAGAAAAGCGCAAAGGGCCGCTGTTTCTCCTGGAGATGCGCGACCGGCAAGAGCCGGACGCTCCCCCGCGCGTCGGTTTCACCGTCACCAAGAAGCACGGCAACGCCGTCGAACGGAACCGGATGCGCCGGCGCCTGAAAGAGGCGGTGCGCCTTTCCGCCGGGTTTGCAATGGCGCCCGGACACGACTATGTCATCGTCGCCAGGCGCGACATTCTCCATGCGGGCTTTGCGGAACTCCAGGACCGCCTTCGCGAGCGCATCAGCAACAGGCAGAAACACAAGAGGCCGGCTCCCTCCGGCCCCGGGAAAGAATGATGGAAAACAACCGCAATTATTTCGTGGCGATTGCGCTGTCGGTGCTGATCCTGATCGCCTGGCAGTTCCTCTACGTCAATCCGAAGATCGAGCACGAACGCTCGGTCGCCGAGATTCAGGCGGAACTGGACAAGGACAATCCGGTGACCCCGCAGGCAACGACCGCGGCATCGACGCCCGCAGCCGGCGCCGTTCCCGGTGCCGCCACGGAAAGCGGACAGGCAGCGCCGGTCCAGAGCGCGCGCATCCAGATCGAGACCGGTTCGCTGCTCGGCTCCATCAACCTCACCGGCGCGCGCTTCGACGACCTGAAGCTGCGCGAGTACCACGAGACGGTCGATCGCTCGAGCCCGATCATCACGCTTCTCAGCCCGGCCGATACCGAGCATGGCTACTTCGCCGAGGTCGCCTATGTCGGCAACGAGACCACCGGCCAGGTTCCCGGCCCGCAGACGGTCTGGACGCAGGAGGGCACCGGCAAACTCACCACCACCACCCCGGTCACCCTGAGCTACACCAACGACAAGGGCATCCGCTTCGTCCGCACGATCTCCGTGGACGAGCACTACATGTTCCAGGTCACCGACCAGATCGAGAACACCACGGGCGCGCCCCTGTCGCTCTCCAGCTATGGCCGCGTCACGCGTTTCACCAAGCCGACGACACCCAGCGTCTACGTCCTGCATGAGGGTTTCATCGGCTATCTCGGTGAACTCGGCCTGCACGAGGTGAAGTATTCCGCCGCCGAGGACGACACCACGATCGCGCCCGGCAGGGCCACCAGCGGCTGGCTCGGCATCACCGACAAGTACTGGGCGACCGCGCTGGTGCCGCCGCAGACCGTTCCCTACGAGACCCGCTTCTCGCACTTCACCGACGGGCGTCCGCGCTTCCAGGCCGACTTCCGCCAGGATGCGATCACGATCGCGCCGGGGCAGAAGGGTGAGGTCAAGAACATGCTGTTCGGCGGCGCCAAGGAAGTGCCGGTCATCGACGGCTACAAGACGTCCCTTTCCATCCCGCGCTTCGACCTGATGATTGACTGGGGCTGGTTCTGGTTCTTCACCAAGCCGATGTTCCAGATGCTGGACTTCTTCTTCCGCTACTTCGGCAATTTCGGCGTGGCCATCCTGATCACCACGATCGTCGTCAAGGGCGTGTTCTTCCCGCTCGCCAGCAAGCAGTACGCCTCCATGGCGAACATGAAGCGGCTTCAGCCGAAGATGGAGGAACTGAAGGCCAAGTTCGGCGACGACAAGATGGGCCTGCAGCAGGCGATGATGGCGCTCTACAAGGAGGAGAAGATTAACCCCTTGGCGGGCTGCTGGCCGATCCTGTTGCAGATCCCGGTCTTCTTCGCGCTCTACAAGGTCATCTACATCACCATCGAGATGCGCCATGCGCCGTTCTTCGGCTGGATCCAGGACCTGTCGGCGCCTGATCCGACCTCGCTGTTCAACCTGTTCGGCCTGCTGCCGTTCGAGGTGCCGCATATGCTTTTGATCGGCGTCTGGCCGCTGATCATGGGCGTCACCATGTTCCTGCAGATGCGCCTGAACCCGACGCCGCCCGATCCTACCCAGGCGATGATCTTCACCTGGATGCCGGTCGTCTTCACCTTCATGCTGGCGAGCTTCCCGGCCGGCCTCGTCATCTATTGGGCCTGGAACAACACGCTTTCGATCATCCAGCAGGCGATCATCATGAAGCGCCACGGCGTCAAGGTGGAGCTGTTCGACAATCTGAAGGGGCTCTTCGGCAAGAAACCGGATCCGGCGAAATAGCCGGTCCCGCCAATACTTCTGGAAGCCCCGGTTCGCCGGGGCTTCTTCGTTTCAGTGTCGGGCCTGTGCCGGTTGCGACGTTCCCGCGTCGTTGCCGCGTGCGCCTCCTGGCCGGCGGCCTGCCAGTATCCGCACGTCCATCCCTGCGAGCACGATCATGTCCACTTCCGAGGTTTCAGCATCCTCCGCCATTGCCGATGCCCGCGGCCAGGGCTATGGCGCGACGCTGGTGCTCGCCGCCGCGATCGTCTGGAGTTTCGGCGGCACGCTCGCGCGGTTCCTCGACATCGACGACGGCTGGACCGTCATCTTCTGGCGATCGCTGTTCGCCGCGCTCTTCCTCCTTCTCTTCATGCTGCTGCGGGACGGTGTGCGCGGCACGAAGGCGCTCTTCTCCGGCATGGGCCTGCCGGGCCTCGCGGTCGGCCTCTGCTTTGCCACGGCATCGACCTCGTTCATCCTGGCGCTGGCCTACACCACGGTGGCGAATGTGGTTCTCATCCAGGCGAGCGTTCCCCTGATCGCCGCCCTCATGTGCCGCGTCCTGTTCGGCGAGCGTATCGCCGCCGCCACCTGGGTCGCGATCGCGGCCGTCATCTTCGGCGTCGGGATCATGGTCTCCGGCTCGATCACCGGCCGCCTCTCGCCGATCGGCGACGCGCTGGCGCTGCTGATCGCGTTTTCCTTCGCCACCGCCACCGTCATCACCCGGCGCTTCTCCCATGTCCGGATGACGCCGGCCGTTTTCACCGGAACGGCGATCGCCGGTGTCGTCGCCGCCTCGCAGGCCGCAGGGTTCGTCGTCTCCGCGTCGGAACTCGGCATCCTCGTCGTCTTCGGCTCCCTCAACTTCGGCCTCGGCCTCGCCTTGTTCGTCACCGGCGCGCGGCTGGTCCCTTCGGCGCTTGCAGCGCTTCTGGGCACGGCCGAGACAGTGCTGGCGCCGCTCTGGGTGGCGCTCTTCCACGGCGAGGTGCCGGGCGGGCGCACCGTGACGGGCGGCGCGATCGTGCTGGCGGCGCTCCTTTGCTACCTCGGCCGCGAGATGTGGCGCCAGCGGCGAGGCGCGCTTGTCGCTTGACATTGCGGGGCAAAACCGTGAAGCCGGGCGAAAAGCTCGGGAAGGCCAGACGATGACAGCGACAAAATCCGGCGATGACAAGCCGCTCTTCGGGCGGCCGTGGATCTTCATCCGCGGCGTTCCGGCGATGAAGTTCCTGCCGCCGGAAGGTCCGCCGGAGGTCGCCTTCGCCGGCCGCTCGAACGTCGGCAAGTCCTCGCTGATCAATGCGCTCGTCGGCCACAAGGGTCTGGCGCGCACGTCCAACACGCCCGGCCGCACCCAGGAACTGAACTATTTCGTGCCCGATGGCTATTCCGGCGCCGAGGGAGACCTGCCGCCGATGGCGCTGGTCGACATGCCCGGCTACGGCTACGCGCAGGCGCCGAAGGAACAGGTCGACGCCTGGACGAGGCTCGTCTTCGACTACCTGCGCGGTCGCTCCACGCTGAAGCGCGTCTACGTGCTGATCGACAGCCGCCACGGTATCAAGAAGAACGACGAGGACGTCTTCGACCTGCTGGACAAGGCCGCCGTCTCCTACCAGATCGTCCTGACCAAGACGGACAAGATCAAGGAGGCGGGGGTGCCGAGGCTCGTCGCCGAGACGGCCGAAAAGGTCCGCAAGCGGCCGGCAGCCTATCCGGAGATACTCTCGACCTCCTCGGAGAAGGGCCGTGGCCTCGATACGCTGCGGGACGCGATCGAGATGACGATCGCCCACTGAGGAAGCAAACTTACGAAACTGTTGATCCGCGTCACTGGCCCGTCACCGAACGTGCCCTATGTCGTAGTGCATCGCGCGTCTTGTGCGGCGCGTGAGGGACGATGTACGACTGGCGTGCGCAAAGGGCCTCCTCGAAAATCGATCGGGGCTCAAAGGGGCTTTGCGGGCGTTCACCGCGATCGGCGTCCGCCGATGCGAATTCAAGAGGGAGATATTGATGTCCGATTTGATCGTAGTGGGATTTGATACGCCGGACGAGGCCGACAAGGTCCTCGTGAAGCTGGCGGGCCTGAAGAAGGAATACCTGATCGACCTCGAGGATGCCGTCGTCGTCGTTCGCGATGAGGCCGGAAAGGTCCATCTGAAGCAGAGCCTCAACCTGACCGCCGTCGGCGCCTCCACGGGCCTGCTATCGGGCGCGCTGTGGGGTGGCCTCGTCGGGCTGCTGTTCCTGAATCCGCTGGCAGGCTTTGCCATCGGCGGCGCCGTCGGCGCCGGTGCCGGCGCGCTGTCCGGATCGTTGAGCGACTACGGCATCGACGACAACTTCATCAAGTCGCTGGGCGAGACAATCCCGAACAACTCGTCCGCCCTGTTCGTGCTCGTGCGCAAGGTACAGCCCGAAAAGGTGCTGGCCGAATTCCAGGGGCTGCGCGGCCGCGTTCTCAAGACATCGCTCTCTCCGGAACAGGAGAAGAGGCTCCAGGAGGCTCTCTCGGGGGTCAGTGGAGCGGCTCCGGCGGCACCCGCCGCCTGACCAGTCAGGTTCGAGGCCGCTGCACCCTGTCGGCGGCCTCTTGCTCTTCCGGCCACTTGCGCAATGCTGCGCCGTTCAGAAGCTTCTCGCCCGGCCGGAGGCGACCACCGGCCCGGTTGCCGAACCGGTCGGTGAGCCGCCCAGCGGTTCGACGCTGACGGCAAGGACGGCGCCGGTGTTCATCATCGGCCGCATCGGCTCGGGAACCATCAGCGTCCCGTCTCCGGATTGCGACAGCACGCCGAGCGAAACGGGCGTCTTGCCATCCTCCACCAGCCACAGTTCGAGCGACTTCCCGCCGTCCTGCTTCGTTGCCGCCGGTGTCATGGTGAGCATGCCCCTGGACGCGTCGTAATGCGCCATGAGGCTGATCGGGCCGTCCGAGCCGGAAAGTTCGGCGATCATTTTTTGCGGCGGCGCCGGCGGCGCGAAGATTTCCGGCCCCAATGCCAGCAATGCCATGGAGAACGCGAGGGCGGCAAACGCCGCCGAACGCCAGAATGCCAGCGACGCCCAGATACCGCCGCGAGCGCCGGACGTGTCCTTGAGGGGCGCATCGAAGAGACGCTGCTCGACCGCCGTGAACACGCGCGGCGGCGGCGACATCGTCTCCAGCTCGTTGTTGATCGCTGACAGGTTCTCTTCCCACCGGTTCACCATGGCGGCGAACGCCCGGTCGCTCTGGAGCCGGACCTCCACCTTGCGGCGGTCCTCGGCCGACAGGACACCGAGAACGTATTCGCCTGCGATCACTTCGTCGCGGCGCGGATCTCTGCTGTTCTGGTCGGGCGATGTCATGATCCCAGGCACTCTCTCAATTTCAGCAGGCTTCGGCGAAGCCAGGTCTTCATCGTATTGAGCGGCACGTCGTAGCGGGTGGCGAGTTCCTCGTAGCTCAGGCCCTCGACATAGGCGAGCCGCACCGCTGCAGCCTTCTCGGCCTCCAGCCGGTCCATGCAGCCATCGATACGTCGGCCTTCCGATGTCAGGATGGACGCCTCCTCCGGGTCGCGCGCCGCGTCGGCGATATCATATGCTTCCTCGATGTCGCTTGCCACTGGTCTTCGCGCGCGGATCAGGTCGATCGCGTGATTGCGCGCGATCGCGGCCAGCCAGGCCGACGGGCTCGTCGCATCCGGCGCAAATCGGTCAGCCTTCTGCCAGATCTTGACGTAGATCTCCTGCAACGCGTCCTCCGCGTCCTCGCGCTTGCCGAGGATGCGCAGGCAGATCGGAAAGAGCTTTGCGCTGGTGGCGTCATAGAGACGTTTGAAGGCCCGGCGATCCTTGAGGCAGATGCGGCCGATCAGGTAGGAAATCTCGTCGTCTTGCACAGGCGGCGGCCTTTCGGGCGGGCAGGGCAGGGGTGCCGGCAAATTCGCCGGGACGATAGCAGGCGATTGCAGGCTTGGGGAGGGACAGTGACCCGCCCGCATCATTCGTCATTCCATCGTCACGCGACATGCGTTAAACAGGCGCCGACAAATTTGCGAGGCCCCCATGTCCCAGCCCGACGGCTCCCAGACCGATAATTCCCTGACCGACAGCGAAATGCAGGCGCGGCTGCTGACGCAGGCGCTGCCCTACATGCAGCGCTACGAGAACAAGACCATCGTCGTGAAGTACGGCGGCCATGCCATGGGCAATGCGGAACTGGGCAGGGCGTTTGCAAGCGACATCGCGCTTCTGAAGCAGTCCGGCGTCAACCCGATCGTCGTCCATGGCGGCGGCCCGCAGATCGGCGCCATGCTCGCCAAGATGGGCATCGAATCGAAGTTCGAAGGGGGCCTGCGCGTCACCGACCAGAAGACGGTCGAGATCGTCGAGATGGTGCTGGCCGGCTCGATCAACAAGGAGATCGTAGCCCTCATCAACCAGACCGGCGAATGGGCGATCGGGCTGTGCGGCAAGGACGGCAACATGGTCTTCGCCGAAAAGGCGAAGAAGACCGTGGTCGACCCGGACAGCAATATCGAGCGTATCCTCGACCTCGGCTTCGTCGGCGAGGTGGTCGAGGTCGACCGCACCCTGATCGATCTTCTGGCGAAGTCCGAGATGATCCCGGTCATCGCTCCGGTGGCGCCCGGCCGCGACGGCCACACCTACAACATCAACGCCGATACCTTCGCCGGCGCCATCGCCGGTGCGCTGAACGCCACCCGCCTGCTGTTCCTCACCGATGTTCCCGGCGTCCTCAACAAGCAGGGCGAACTGATTAAGGAGCTCTCGGTCGCCGAAGCCCGCGCGCTGATCAAGGACGGCACGATCTCCGGCGGCATGATCCCCAAGGTCGAGACCTGCATCGAGGCCATCAAGGCCGGCGTCCAGGGCGTCGTCATCCTCAACGGCAAGACGGCCCATTCGGTCCTGCTCGAGATCTTCACCGAGCGCGGCGCCGGCACGCTGATCGTCCCCTAGAGCACGTCTCCCGAAAGTGGGAACCGGTTTCGGGATAAAGACAAGCGTTAAAAACAAAGGCCTAAAACGCCAAAAGCGAATCCGAAGGATCGCGACGCGCTTTAAAGGCTCTGGCGGGCCCCGCAGCGGCCCGCCCCCTTATGCAGCCTTGCCGCTCCTTACGCCGTGCCGTAGACGGCGGCGGCCTGCTTGCCCAGCCAGTCGATCATGGCAAGATACGGCCTCGGGCCGTAGCTGATCCGCGCGACGCCGAGCCCGGCGAGCGTCTTCGCATCCGGCGCCTCCGGCTTCATCATCACGTTGACGGGGAGCGGCACGGCCTCGCAGATGCGCCCGATCAGGTCCGGATCTGCAAGCCAGGGCACGAAGAAGCCGTCGGCGCCGGCCTCGGCAAAGGCGAGCCCACGCTCGATTGCCGCCTCCACCAGTCCCCCGTGCCGTGCGCCATCCGCCTCCTGCAGGAACAGGTCGGTACGGGCGTTGATGAAGAACGGCATGTCCCGTTTTTCTGCCATCTGCCGGATGGCGCGGATCCGCCGGCCCTGCAGCTCGACCGGATGCAGCCCACTGCCGCCGACGACCTGGTCCTCGAAATTGATGCCGATCGCGCCGGTATCGACGATTCGCGCCACGTTCAGCGCGACGTCGTCGGGGTCGACCGCGTAGGCGCCCTCGAAGTCGATGCTCACGGGCAGTTCGGTGGCAGCGACGATCGAGCGAGCGATCTCCGTCAGGACCGGCAGGGGGACGGCCTCGCCGTCGGGATAGCCGCCTGCTGCCGCGACCGACCAACTGCCGGTGGCGAGCGCCCTGGCGCCGGCGGCAGCGACGGCCTTGGCCGTGCCGGCATCCCAGACGTTGTAGAGAATGACCGGATCGCCCTTGCGATGCAGCGCGAAGAATGCCTCAGCCTTCTGTTTCTGGTTCATCCGTTGTCCTCCCGGCTCACGATTTGTCGCCCCGATTCATAGCCGCCGTCGCACAGGCGATCAATCCGGGCGGCAGCGCGCCTCGCCGCCTACTTCCATATCAGGAGAAACAGGATGCCGGCGACGATCAGCAGGCAGCCGAGCAGCTCCATGCGGTTGATCTTCTCGCGGAAGACGAAGACGGAGGCCGCGAAGGTGAAGAGCAGCTCCATCTGCCCGAGCGCGCGCACATAAGCCACCTGCTGCAGCGCCATCGCGGTGAACCAGCAGGCGGAACCGGTGACGCCGGCAAGGCCCACGAGCGACGAAGATCGCCAGGAGCGGGCGACGCGGCCGATCTCGGAAGGATCCTTGACCATCATCCAGACGAGCATGAAGGCGGTCTGGAACGTGGTCACGCAGGCAAGCGTCACCGCCGCCTGCATGACCGGGTTGGGGCCGTCAAGCGAGAGTGCCGCCGAGCGGTAGGCGACGGCCGATATGCCGAAGATCGCCCCGGACGCGATGCCGATCAGCGCCGTCCTGCCGGTCATGGCAGCAAGCAGGTTGCGCCAGGATAGGGGCATCCGCGCCACCGAGATCATCATCACCCCGAACACGCCGACGATGATCGCCCCGACGGCGCCGGGCGTCAGTCTTTCGCCCAGGAGGATCAGCCCGAAGATCGCCGCCTGCACCGGCTCGGTCTTCGAATAGGCGGTGCCGACGGCGAAATTGCGCAGCGAGAACAGATAGACGAGCAGGATGGTGGCGAAGATCTGCGCTAGCCCGCCGACCACCGACCAGAAGGCGAAGGGCACGTTCAGCGCGGGGAGGGCGTAGCCGGCGAAATGGTGAAGAGCCGCCAGGTAGGCGATCGCCACGGGAAAGCCGTAGCCGAAGCGCACGAAGCTTGCCCCGGTGGTGCCGAGCGACGAGCGCAGGTGTTTCTGCAATGCCGAGCGCAGGTTCTGCAGGAACGCGGCGCAGATGGTGATGACGACCCAGGCTTCCATGGCTGCCGGCTGAGGGCATGTCCCCGAGGGTTAGGAATCAGGACAGGACATGCGTGAAAGGAACGGACGCGATGCGCGAAGCAGGTGCCCCGGCAGGTCAGGCTCTATCACCCCGGCAGGCGGCCGACCATGGCAAAATCCCCTGTTGCCACGCCAGGTCGATTCCTTTTTGCTTCCTGTTGCAGCCGTGTCATAAGGGCGCCCATGACCCAAGCCCAAGCGACGCATCCGCTGCCGAACAAGGCCGATTTCGCCCACGTCACCGACTGGGTGTTCGACCTCGACAACACGCTCTATCCGCACCACGTCGACCTCTTCGCCCAGATCGACGTCAACATGACGGGCTACGTCTCCGCACTCCTCGCCCTGTCGCGTGAAGAGGCCCGCGCCATCCAGAAGCGCTACTACCAGGAGCACGGCACGACGCTGAAGGGGCTGATGATCCACCACGGCATCGACCCGGCCGACTTCCTGGAGAAGGCGCACGCGATCGACTACGGCGTGCTCGCACCCGACCTCGACCTCGGCGAGGCGATCAAGGCGCTGCCGGGGCGCAAGTTCATCTTCACCAACGGAAGCGTCAGGCACGCCGAGATGACGGCGCGGGCGCTGGGCATCCTCGACCATTTCGACGACATCTTCGACATCGTCGCCGCCGAATATGTGCCCAAGCCCGCCGGCAGCACCTATGATAAGTTCATGGCGCTGCACCGGGTCGACACGACCCATGCCGTCATGTTCGAGGACCTGCCCCGCAATCTTCTGGTCCCCAAGGCGCTCGGCATGAAGACCGTACTCCTGATGCCGCGCGACGCGCACCACGAGTTCACCGACGCCTGGGAAAAGCGCACCGACGAGGACGTGCACATCGACTACACCACCTCCGACCTCACCGGCTTCCTCTCCCGCCTGGTCGGCTGAGTTTTTGGCGCGACGGCCAATGTCGGTGCATCCTTTCCGTCATGCCGGACCCGATCCGGCATCCAGCGCGCGCAAGTCCTTGCGCGCAGGAAGTGCATCCTCTCACGCCGCCGACGCGGCGTGGCTGGATCCCGGCTCGGGGGCCGGGATGACGGTGGAGAGCGCGGCGGCGTCAGCGCATCGATAGAGGCCGGTGGTGCATTGCGCACGTCCGACAACGCGCCCGCCGCTACGAAGCCGGTTCGCCAGCCTCGGTGTCCAGCTTCTCGTAGAACTTCTCGATGATCTCCCAGGCTTCCTCGGCGGTATCGACGAAGTTCATCAGTTCGACGTCGCCGGGCGAGATCGTGCCGAATTCGGCGAGCGCCTCCAGGTTGATGATCGCGTTCCAGAATTCCTTGCCGAACAGGATGAGCGGCACCAGCGCCATGCGCCCGGTCTGCATCAGCGTCACCGTCTCGAAAAGCTCGTCGAGCGTGCCGAAGCCGCCCGGAAAAACGGTCACGGCCTTTGCCCGCAGCAGGAAATGCATCTTGCGCACGGCGAAGTAGTGGAAGTTGAAGCTGAGCTCGGGGGTCACGAAGGCATTCGGCGCCTGCTCGTGCGGCAGCACGATGTTGAGCCCGATCGAGGGCGCGCCGACATCCGCTGCACCGCGGTTGCCCGCTTCCATGACGCCGGGACCGCCGCCGGTGACGACCACGAATTCCTTGAACCCCATCTCCGCCGAACGTTCCGAGCACAGTCTGGCGAACTTGCGTGCCTCGTCGTAGTAGACCGAAGCCGCTTCCAGGTTCTTGCGCTGCGTTTCGTTGCGGGCTGCCCATGCCTCCATGCCGGGCGCGGGGATGCGGGCGCCACCGAACATCACGACCGTGGAGTTGATGCCGCGCTCGGACAATATCATCTCGACCTTCAGGAGTTCGAGCTGCAGCCGAACCGGCCGCAGTTCCTCCCGGCAGAGGAACTCGTCGTCGATATAGGCGAGCCGGTAGGCGGACGACGTCGATTGCGGCGTCTGGGGAACGACGGAAGCCCTGTGCTTGTCGAATTCGCTGTCTGCCAGGGGATCCCACACGCCGTCCTTGCGTCGGAGGTTCTTCTTCTTCAGTCGTGCCATTTCGCTCTTCCATCATGCGGTCGGCGCCCGGTTTCGACAGCAGGCGCGGACCCGTTCTTCACTCTCGTACGGGCGATGGCGGGCTGTAGCATCTTAGCCGCACAGTCGCGACATCATCTGCCGGAAAAAGGCTTCAACTTTCCGGGATCATGCTCTAGGACTGCTGCCGACAATTGATGTGCCCCTCCGGCGTCCCGATGGACCAGAATAGTGGTCGAAGTTTAAGGAATTCCGATGAACAACTCCAATCTCGCCGCCCTTGAAGCCACGATCGAACGCGCCTTCGAAGAGCGCGAGCAGGTCAACACCGCGACCCGTGGCGAGGTGCGCGATGCCGTCGAAACCTCGCTGAACCTTCTGGACAGCGGCAAGGCGCGTGTGGCGGAGAAGGGCGCGGACGGCAACTGGACGGTCAACCAGTGGCTCAAGAAGGCGGTGCTCCTGTCCTTCCGCCTGAACCCGATGGAGATCGTGCCCGGCGGTCCGGGCGCGTCTGTGTGGTGGGACAAGGTTCCGTCCAAGTTCGACGGCTGGAGCGTCAACGAGTTCGAGCGTGCGGGCTTCCGCGCCGTGCCGACCTGCGTCGTCCGCCGCTCGGCCTATATCGCCCCGAACGCGATCCTGATGCCCTCCTTCGTCAATCTCGGCGCCTATGTCGGCGAGGGCACGATGGTCGATACCTGGGCCACGGTCGGCTCCTGCGCCCAGATCGGCAAGCATGTGCATCTCTCCGGCGGCGTCGGCATCGGCGGCGTGCTGGAGCCGATGCAGGCCGGCCCGACCATCATCGAGGACAACTGCTTCATCGGGGCCCGCTCTGAGGTCGTGGAAGGCTGCATCGTCCGCGAGGGCTCGGTGCTCGGCATGGGCGTCTTCATCGGCAAGTCGACGAAGATCGTCGACCGCGCCACCGGCGAGATCACCTATGGCGAAGTGCCGCCCTATTCGGTCGTCGTCGCCGGATCGCTGCCCTCCGACAAGACAATGCCCAACGGCCAGCCGGCGCCGAGCCTCTACTGCGCCGTCATCGTCAAGCGTGTCGACGAGCAGACCCGCTCGAAGACCGGCATCAACGAACTGCTTCGGGACTGACGCATGAATGACGCGGACCGGCCGCCAAGCCTCAGCTGGTTTTTCTTCGGCTGGTCCGGCCGCGTCTCCCGCATGCCTTTTGCGCTCGGCTGGGGCTTCTGGCTCATGCTGGTCTCGGCCTTCCTGACCCAACTGGTCATGACGCCGCACGAAGAGCCGATGTTTGCCGTCTGGACCATGCTGTTTCTGGCCGTCGGCGTCGTCTCTTCCATCTCCACGGTCATGCTCAGCGTCAAGCGGCTGCACGACATGGCGCTGCCTTCGCCGCTGGTGCTGTGCCTGTTCGTGCCGGCCGTCTCGCTGTTCGCGCTGGTCGCCTTTCTCGTCTGGCCCGGCACGCCAGGCGCCAACGCCCATGGCGCGGTCACCAACCGGCCGAGAGAGTAATACCAACCTGCACTGATATTGACCGATTGCGCCGGAGCGGTTTTGGCCTGCGGCCAGGAGAGAACCGCAGTCGGACCTGTCGGTCCGGCGAGGATTTTCGACGCCGTCGACCGATGCCAAGGCATCGCTCTGCGGTATACTCCTCGCCGGATGACCGCAGGCGGTCCCACGCAATCGGTCAATATCAGTGCAGGTTGGTATAAGCGGCGCAAGACCGATGGGTGATGACAGCGCTGGTCCGATAAGCTAGATCGGGAGGCGAGTCCGGAGGCGCATTTCGCGCGGCCAACCCGCCGGCAGGCAGTCCAGATCATGACCACGATGAATCCCGTCGAAAATCTCGCCACCCTCATTCGCTGCCCGTCCGTGACGCCTGCCGAAGGCGGCGCGCTGGCGGCGCTCGAAGCCATGCTCGTCCCGCTCGGGTTTGCCGTGCAGCGGGTGGTGATGTCCGCGCCGGGTACGCCGGACATCGAGAACCTCTATGCCCGCATCGGCACCGAGGGGCCGCACCTGATGTTCGCCGGTCATACCGACGTCGTCCCCGTCGGCGATGCCGCCGCCTGGACGCACGATCCCTTCGCAGCCGAGATCGCAGATGGGCAGATGTATGGCCGCGGCGCCGTCGACATGAAAGGCGGCATCGCCTGCTTCGTCGCCGCCGTGGCGCGCCACATTGAAAAGCATGGCCCGCCCAAGGGCTCCGTCTCCTTCCTCATCACCGGCGACGAGGAGGGCCCGGCGGTCAACGGCACGATCAAGCTGCTCGAATGGGCCGCCGCCCGCGGCGAACGCTGGGATGCCTGCCTCGTCGGGGAACCGACCAATCCCGACGCGCTCGGCGACATGATCAAGATCGGCCGGCGCGGCTCGGTATCGGGAGCCCTCACCGTCTTCGGCGTCCAGGGCCATGCCGCCTATCCGCACCTTGCCGACAATCCCGTTCGCGCCGTCATCGCGCTCGCCGACGCGCTGATGGATCCGCCCTTCGATGCCGGCACCGACGATTTTCAGCCCTCCAATCTGGAGGTGACCACGATCGACGTCGGCAATCCGGCCGTCAACGTGGTTCCCGCCAAGGCACAGGCGAGCTTCAACATCCGTTTCAACGACAGCTGGACGGCGGACACGGTCAAGGCCGAGATCGTCCGCCGTCTCGATGGCGCCGCCGCCGACCAGCGCCTCAGGCCCGGCCGGGCGCCGATCCGCTACGAGCTCCGCTGGGCCGAGCGTCCGAGCCATGTCTTCCTCACCCGTGACGACCGCCTGATCGCCTCGCTGTCTTCGGCGATCGAGGCTTCGATCGGCCGGGTGCCGAAGCTGTCGACCACCGGCGGCACGTCGGATGCGCGTTTCATCAAGGATTACTGCCCCGTCGTCGAATTCGGCCTCGTCGGCCAGACCATGCACATGGTCGACGAGCGTGTCGCCGTCGCCGACCTGGAAACGCTGACGCTCATCTACGAGACCTTCCTCGCGCGCTGGTTTGCCAATGCCGGCATTTGACGAGGTCCTCTACTACCTGACCGGCATCTGGCATCTCGTCCGGAAGCAGCAGGACGGGTTCGGCTGGCTCGACCTTAGCTGGCGTGGCCTCGTGCGCTCTTTCTGGGCCTTCGTCTGGAGCCTGCCGGCGCTGGCGGTCATCTGGGCATCGTGGCGGATCTATTTTCTCGGCCGCATGCCGGAGGGAACGGGCGCGGGCGTCGATTTCGTCTTCAAGATGTTCGTCATCGACGCCATCGGCTGGATGCTGCCGCTGGCGCTCGTGGCTGTGCTGGCCCGTCCTCTCGGCTATGCACAGCACGTGGCGACGATGATCATCGCCAGCAACTGGATCGGCGTCCCCTTCGCCTACGCCACCGCGATCCCCTTTGCGATTTCGCTGGTGGTGCCCGCCTTCTCCGCCTTCTCGGGCCTGCTGCTCTACGCGGTCTTCGGCGCCAGCATCGCCTTGCAGTATAGGCTCCTGTGGATGTGCGTCGGCAAGCAGTCGCTGCTGGCGGCCACGCTGACGGCTCTCTTCGTGCTGCCGCCGCTGCTCGCCGGGCAGGGCCTGCAGGTGCTGTTCGGTACTCTTCCGGTCTGAGATCTGGGGTATCCGAAGGTCAGTAATCGACCTGCATGAAGTAGAGCCCTTCCGGCGGCGCCACCGGACCGCAGGCCTTGCGGTCGCGCGCCTCCAGCGCCGTCCGCACGTCGTCCACGCCCCATTTTCCCTCGCCCGCGAGCTTCAGCGTTCCCGCGAAGGAGCGGATCTGGTTGTGCAGGAAGCTCTGCGCCGTGGCGCGGATCTCGATCAGTTCGCCCGTCCGCGTCACGTCCAGCCGGTCGATCGTGCGCACCGGACTGTTGGCCTGGCAATGGGCCGAGCGGAAGGTGGTGAAGTCGTGCTTGCCGACCAGCACTTGGGCCGCTGCATGCATGGCCTCGTGATCCAGCGGCTTGGCCACGAACCAGGCCCGCTTTGCCTCCAGCGCCAGCGGCGCCCGGCGCGAGATGATGCGGTAGAGATAGTGGCGGCGCACGGCCGAGAACCGGGCATCGAAGCCGTCGTCCACCTGCGTCGCCTCCAGGATCACCACGCGCTCGCCGGCTTGCGCGAGGTGTGCGTTCAAGGCGTTTCGCAACGTATGCTCCTGCCATTCCCGCAAAAGATCGGCGTGGGCCACCTGGCCCATGGCATGGACGCCGGAATCGGTCCGTCCGGCGCCGCGGATCGACACCGTCTCCCCGGTCAGGGACAGGATCGCCTTTTCGACGGCGCCCTGCGCGGAAGGCCCGTTCTCCTGTCGCTGCCAGCCGACATAGGGCGTGCCGTCATATTCGATGACGAGGCGATAGCGCGGCATCAGGCGATCACCGTGCCGGCGGCAACGGGCGTGCCGCGCAGGAAGTCGGAAACGTCCATCGGCTTGCCGCCGGCCTTCTGCAGCCGCGTCAGCGATACCGAACCACGTCCGCAGGCAATAGTCAGTCCTTCGCCGCCAAGCACCGTTCCCGGAGCGCCTGAAGCATCGGCAAGCCTCGATCCGAGCACCTTGATGCGTTCCGGCTTGCCTGCGACGGGCAACTCGAACCAGGCGCCGGGGAAGGGCGCGAGCGCGCGGATATGGTTGTGCACGTCTGACGCCGGCCGGCTGAAATCGACGCGCGTCTCGCCCTTGTCGATCTTGGCCGCGTAGACGACGCCGTCCTCTTCCTGCGGGGTCAGCGGCAGCTTGCCGGCCTCAAGGCGCTCCATCGCTTCCGCCATCAGCGTCCCGCCCGCCTGCATCAGCGCGTCGTGCAACTCACCGCCGGTCATGTCCTGCCCGATCGCCACCCGCTGCGTCAGCGCCACCGGGCCGGTGTCCAGCCCCTTGTCCATCTTCATCACCATCATGCCGGTTTCGCTGTCGCCGGCCATGATCGCGCGCTGGATCGGCGCCGCACCCCTCCAGCGCGGCAGGAGCGAGGCGTGGCCGTTGTAGCAGCCGAGCCGGGTGCCGGTCAGGATCGCCTCGGGCAGAAGCAGCCCGTAGGCCACGACGACGGCGACGTCGGCCTCGTGCGCGAGGAAGGCCGTGCGATCCTCCTCGGCTTTGAAGTTCAGCGGCGTGAAGACGGGGATGCCGAGGCTCTCGGCCACCTGGTGCACCGGCGATTTCTGCAGCTCCAGCCCACGCCGCCCGCCCGGCCGCGGCGGCTGCGAATAGGCGGCGACGATGGTATGTCCGGCCTGCGAGAGCGCGTTCAGCGTCGGAACGGAGAATTCCGGCGTACCCATGAAGATGATGCGAAGCGCCATGCGCGAGACTCCCGTCCAGCGCATGGCCCCGGGGTCGGGCCGGTCCCCGGACGGGCGCATGCGCGGATTCAACTGTTAGCTTGCCCCTTCAAACGGGTTTACGAGCTTCAGATCAAGCCCCTCGAAGTCTTTTACGTTTCGCGTGGCCAGCGCTGCGCCATGATGGATGCAGATCGCGGCGATCATGGCGTCGGAAATTGCAATCGGTCGTCCGGTAGCTTCCCGCATGGCCCTCAGCCGTCCCGTCAGCATCGCCGCATCCAGCCGCAGTTCCAGAACCCTGTCGCGAAAAAGGTCGAGCATATCGGCCAATGAGCGCGCGTATCTGTCCGAGCCGGTCCGACGCAGGAACCGCTCGGCGCCGAAGGAGAGTTCCATCACGACGATGTCGCACAGGAAGAGCTCCGTCTCCGCTGTCCGCTGCATCCAGAGTGCGAGGTTGGGATCGGGACGCGCCTTGACGACTTCTGAAATCACGTTGGTGTCGAGAACGATCATTCCGGACTCTCGACCGGGCGTCCGAGGTCCTTCTTACGGTCGGATTCGATCTCGTCCAGGATCTTGCTGAAGTCGTCGTCCGGACCGGTCCACAATGTGATCTGGCGAAGCGCCTCCCAGGCCGACTTTGCTTTCGGCTGTATGTCCTTCCCCTCCCGCTGGAGGCCTTGGTACAACAATTCCTTCGCCTTGTCAGACAGGCTCATGCCCGCACGTTCGGCGGCAAGGGAAAGATCGTGCTTCATCCCATCGGAAATGTTCCGCACAAGCAGGTCGCCCATCGCTATGCCTCCACTATGATATCGATGATATCATAGTGCGATTGCCGCGATTTTTCAACGTCCCGCCGTTCAGATCGCCTTGGCGCCCCGGGTCTTGGCGGCTTTGGTGAACTTGCGGATGACCATGTCGCGCTTCAGCTTGGAGATGTGGTCGATGAAGAGCACGCCGTCGAGGTGGTCGATCTCATGCTGGAGGCAGGTGGCGAGCAGTCCGTCGGCGTCGATCGTCTGCTCCTTGCCCTCACGGTCGAGGAAGCGCACGGAGATTGTGGCCGGGCGCTCCACCTCGGCATAGTAGTCGGGGATCGAAAGGCAGCCTTCCTCGTATACGGACCGGGCGTCGGAGGACGCGACGATCTCGGGATTGATGAAGACCAGCGGGGTTTTCTCGTCGCCGTCCTTGGAGACGTCCAGCACCAGCATCCGCCGCGGCACGCCGATCTGGATCGCCGCCAGCCCGATGCCGGGCGCGTCGTACATCGTATCCAGCATGTCCTCGGCCAGCCGGCGCGTCTCGTCGTTGATGGCTTCCAGCGGCGCGGAGATCTCGCGCAGGATGGGATCGGGGAGAATAATCAGCGGTTTGATCGTCATGTGCCTCAATTAGCCGTTTGTCGGGCGCCTTTCAATTGTCTTGCGTTGCGTTGGGCAGGCGGTTTCGCGGAAGCCGGTTTGTTCACGTTATGATCTGGCGTCCCCGGCAAATGCTGCTATGTTTGCCGCATGAATGCGGAACCATCGCTCCAAAACGCACTGATTCGGCTGGCGGATGCGCTCGTGCGCGAGCCGTCGCTGCAGCTTGCATGCATCGTCGCAGCCCTCGTCATCCTCAGCTGGACGGTCGTCTCGCACCGTGCTGCCAATCGCCAGCGCGAAGCGGCCGTTGTCGCGGAAATGCGGCTTGGCGAGCTTTTGCGGGCGCAAAACGAGATGCAGGGCCGCGTCGCCGCCATGGCCGAGGTCTTCGGCGCGCGACAGGCGGAGACGAACCAGGGGATCAACCAGCGCCTCGACGGGCTGACCCAGCGCCTCGGCCAGTCGATCAGCGAGCAGACGCGCACGACCCACGAGAACCTGCGCCGCCTGCAGGAGCGGCTTGCGGTGATCGATACGGCCCAGGCCAACATCCAGTCGCTGGCCAAGGACGTCGTCGGCCTGCAGGCGATCCTCGCCAACAAGCAGACGCGCGGGGCCTTCGGCCAGGCGCGGATGGAGACGATCGTCGCCGACGGGCTGCCGATCGGCGCCTACGAGTTCCAGGCGCAGCTGGCAAACGGGGTGCGCCCCGACTGCGTGATCCGCATGCCGAACGGGCAGCCGCCGCTGGTGATCGACGCGAAGTTTCCGCTGGAGGCCTGGAACGCCATGGGCGGCGCCGGCACGCCGGAGGCCTCGAAGGCTGCCTCCCAGCAGTTCCGCCGGGACATGGAGGTGCACATCCGCGATATCTCCGAAAAATACCTGCAGCCCGGCGAGACGCAGGACACGGCCTTCCTCTTCGTTCCGTCCGAATCGATCTTCGCCTCGATCCATGAGAGCTTCGAGGGGATCGTCCAGCGCGCCCATCGCGCCCGCATCGTCATCGTCTCTCCCTCGCTGCTTCTCCTGTCGATCCAGGTTCTGCAGGCGCTCCTGAAGGACCAGCGCATGCGCGAGCAGGCGCATGTCATCCAGGGCGAGGTCTTGCGGCTGATGGAGGATCTCGGCCGCCTCGACGATCGCGTCCGCAAGCTGCACGGCCATTTCACCTCGGCGCAGAAGGATGTCGACCAGATCCTGACGTCGACGGAAAAGCTTGCCCGCCGCGGCGCGCGCATCGGCGAGATGGAGTTCGAGGTGCTCACCTCCCAGGGCGCAACAGCGCCATCGCCGCCTGCGACCGAACGTGCGGTCGAAAGCCGCACCGGCCAATTGAAGCTGAGAGTTGTTGACGAGGACTGACGGCCTCGGGCAGTGTCGGTTCCAGCAATACCGGAGGACAGCTGGCCCATGATTACCGTCTTCGGATCCATCAACATGGATCTCATCGCCACGACCGCACGCCTGCCGAGGCCCGGCGAGACCGTGGCCGGGCACAGCTTCACGACCGCAGCCGGCGGCAAGGGGGCCAACCAGGCGCTCGCGGCCAGGCGCGCCGGCGCGACGGTGCGCATGGCGGGCGCGGTCGGCGGCGACAGCTTCGCCGCGGAATCGCTTGTCCTTTTGACCCAGGCGGCAGTGAACCTCGATTTCGTCAAGGTCGCCGACGAGCCGACGGGCACGGCGCATATCATCGTTGCCGACGACGACGGCGAGAACGTCATCGTCGTGGTCCCCGGCGCCAATGGCGACGTGACCGCGGCCGATGCCAAGGCGGCGGTGTCGCAGATGTCCGCCGGCGACGTCCTCATGCTGCAGATGGAAATTCCGCCGGAAGCGGTGGAGGCGGCGCTGGATTCGGCCAGGGCGCGACGCGTAACCTCGGTGATCAACCTCGCACCCTTCACCGCCCATGGCACGAGCCTCGGCGCCAAGGCCGATATCGTCGTGACCAACGAGAGCGAGTTCGAGCTTTTCGCCGGAAAGTCCGGCTTCTCCGACGCCCAGCGCGAGGCGGAGATGCGCGTCATCCACGAGCGGACAGGCCAGACGATCATCGTCACACTCGGCGCAGACGGCGTCATTGCCATGCGCAAGGGCAGCATCTTCCGCGCGCCGGGCCTGAAGATCGAGCCGATCGACACCGTCGGCGCCGGCGACAGTTTCAGTGGTTATCTCGCCGCCTCGCTCGATGCCGGCCTACCCTTTGCCGACTGCCTGCGCCGCGCGGCCGTTGCCGGCTCGCTGGCCTGCACCAAGCGCGGCGCCCAGCCCGCGATCCCGTATGCCGCCGAGGTTGATGCCCGCCTCGGCGGAAACTAGGTCACCATCCTAGGCGCCCGGCGCGCCGGGCGAGGAAGGAGCCGCGATATCGGGTGGCTCCGTCCTAGCCGACCCGCCTCAGACCCGCTCCAGCGCGATCGCAATTCCCTGGCCGACGCCGATGCACATGGTGGCAAGCGCGAGCCGGCGGCCTGTCAAGTTGATCTCCAGCGCGGCCGTGCCGGCGAGCCGAGCGCCCGACATGCCGAGCGGATGGCCGAGGGCGATCGCCCCGCCATTGCGGTTCACGCGGGCGTCGTCGTCGGCGATCCCCAGCTGGCGCAGCGTCGCCAGCCCCTGGCTGGCAAAGGCCTCGTTGAGTTCGATCACGTCGAACCGGTCCTGCGTCAGGCCGAGGCGGGCCATGAGCTTCTGCGAGGCCGGCACCGGGCCGATGCCCATGATGCGCGGCGGCACGCCGGCGCTTGCGCCCCCGAGGATGCGGGCGATCGGCGTCAGCCCGTGCCTGCGGGCGGCCACCTCCGACGCGATCACCAGCGCCGCGGCCCCGTCGTTGACGCCGGACGCGTTGCCGGCCGTGACCGTGCCGCCCTCCGCCCTGAAGGGCGTGCCGAGCCTGGCGAGTGCCTCCATCGTCGTGGCGCGCGGATGCTCGTCCCGTTCGACCGCGATCGGCTCGCCCCTGCGCTGGAGGATCGTCACCGGCGTGATCTCCCGCGCCAGCCGTCCGTTCCCCTGGGCCCCGGCCGCCTTCGCCTGGCTTCGATAGGCGAAGGCATCCTGGTCCTGCCGGCTGATCTTGAAGTCCGAGGCAACGTTCTCGCCGGTCTCGGGCATGGAATCGACGCCATATTGCTTCTTCATCAGCGGATTGACGAAGCGCCAGCCGATTGTCGTGTCATGAATCTCGGCATTGCGGGAAAAGGCCGTCTCCGCCTTGGGCATAACGAACGGCGCCCGGCTCATGCTCTCGACGCCGCCGGCGATCAACAACTCCGCCTCGCCGGCCTTGATGGCGCGGGCAGCAGTGATGACCGCATCCATGCCCGAGCCGCAGAGCCGGTTGATCGTGGTGCCGGGCACGCCGACGGGAAGGCCGGAAAGCAGCGACGACATGCGCGCGACGTTGCGGTTGTCCTCACCCGCCTGGTTGGCGCAGCCGAAGATGACGTCATCGACGGTGTCCCAGTCGACCGATCCGTTGCGCGCCATCAGCGCCTTGAGCGGGATCGCGCCGAGATCGTCGGCGCGGACCGATGAAAGGGCGCCGCCGAAGCGGCCGATGGGCGTGCGGATGTAGTCGCAGATAAAGGCCTCGGCCATGTCTTGTCTCCTCAAAGCTCAGGCACGACGAGATCGGCCACGACACCGTCGACGTGAAGCGTTGCACCGGTCATGGCCTGCAGTTCCGCCAGGGACATGCCCGGCAGCTTTTCGCGCAGCACGAACCGGCCGTCCTTGATGTCGATGACGGCATGGCTCGTATAGACGCGGGTGATGCAGCCGACGCCGGTCAGCGGGAAGGTGCACTTCTCCACCAGCTTCGGGGCGCCGTCCTTGGTCACGTGCTCGGTGATGACGAAGACCTGCCTGGCGCCATGGACCAGGTCCATCGCCCCGCCGACGGCCGGAACGCCCTTGCTGCCCACCCGCCAGTTGGCGAGGTCGCCGTTCTGGGCGACCTGGTAGGCGCCGAGGATGGCGACGTCGAGATGCCCGCCGCGCACCATCGCGAAGCTGTCGGCGTGGTGGAAGAAGGCGGCCCCCGGCTTCAGTGTCACAGCCTTCTTGCCGGCGTTGATCAGGTCCCAGTCCTCCTCGCTCTTCGGCGGTGCCTCGCCGAAGTCGAGGATCCCGTTCTCGGTGTGGAAGATCGCCTGCCGTCCCGACGGCTGGTAGCGCGCCACCATTTCCGGGAATCCGATGCCGAGGTTCACATAGGCGCCGTCCTCGATGTCCTGCGCCGCGCGCCAGGCGATCTGGGCGTTGGAAAGCTTGATGTCTTCACGCGTGTCGACGGTCATGCGTAGGCCACTCCTGCCCGGATGAGCTCTTCTTCCTGCTGCGGATCGGCGACCTCGACGACACGGTCGACGAAGATGCCGGGGGTGACGACGTGCTCGGGATCGATGCCGCCGAGGGGGACGATGCGGGAGACCTGCGCGATCGTCCTTGCCGCCGCCATGCACATCAGCGGATTGAAGTTGCGGGCGGCCTTGTTGTAGGTGAGGTTGCCGTGCACGTCCCCGACATGGGCTTTGACGATGGCGAAATCGGCCTTCAGCCAGCGCTCCTGCACGTATTTGCGGCCGTCGAACTCCGCGATCGGCTTTCCTTCCGCCAGATCCGTGCCGAAGCTCGTCGGCGTGTAGAAGGCCGGGATGCCGGCCCCGCCGGCACGGATGCGCTCGGCCAGCGTGCCCTGCGGAACCAGCTCCAGCTCGATTTCGCCGTCGAGGTACCTGTCCGTAAAGGCGCGCGGATCGGACGAGCGCGGGAAGGAGCAGATCATCTTCCGCACCATGCCGGCGTCGATCATCGCGGCGATGCCGATGCGGCCGTTGCCGGCATTGTTGTTGATCACCGTGAGATCCTTCGGACCTTTGTCGATCAGCGCATGGATGAGATCGATCGGCGCACCGGAGCCGCCGAAGCCGCCGATCATCACCGTCGCACCGTCGCCGATCCCGGCCACGGCTTCCACCAGGTTTCCGATCGTCTTGTCCATCTGGTTCTCCCGCCTGTTGCGCCGTCCGGAGCTGCCTTGGCGCCTCCCGTGTCCCCAGAAATAGAACCGGGCAAGAAAACCGGCAATCATTTTGTGCGATATTTGACTTTTGTTCAAATACCGCACAAAATGAAGCGACGGACAAAAGAGGACACGATGCGGGAAACGGACTTTGTCGGCGGCTTCGCCAAGGGATTGAAGGTGATAGAAGCGTTCGGCGAGGCGCAGCCGCGCCTGACGATATCGGAGGTCGCCCGGGCGACCGGACTGGACCGGGCGACCGCGCGCCGATGCCTCCTTACCCTTTCCGAACTCGGCTACGCGCACTTCGACGGCAAGTTCTTCGAGTTGACGCCGCGCATCCTCAGGCTCGGCCATGCCTATCTGTCGGCCACCCCCCTGCCGCGGCTGGTCCAGCCCCATCTCGATCGGCTCTCGGAGGCGGTGGGGCAGAGCGCGTCGGCCTCGGTCCTCGACGGCACCGACATCGTCTATGTCGCCCGGGCGGCGCAGAAGCGGGTCATGTCGATCAGCCTCGTGCCCGGCTCTCGTCTTCCGGCCTACTGCGCCTCGATGGGGCGCGTGCTGCTGGCGAGCCTGCCCGAGGCGGAGGCGCGTGCCCGGATCATGGCCACCGACCGCAAGGCGAACACCGAGCACACCAGGACCGATCCCGACGAACTGATGGCGGAGCTGGTACGCGTTCGGTCGCAGGGCTTTGCCGTCATCGACCAGGAGCTCGAAATCGGCCTCCGCTCCATCGCGGTGCCGCTGGAAGACGCCCGTGGCCGCGTGGTGGCGGCCCTCAATGTCGGCGCGCCGGCGGCGGCCGTCCCAGTCGAGGAAATGACGTCCCGCTTCCTGCCTGCCATGCGTGAGGTCCAGGCCGCGCTCCGCTCGCTGCTGCAGTAGGCCGCGTTCTTGACAGTCGTCAAATGTCCGTGCTTGCTGCATTGCGGCAAGGAGAGAGACGATGGGCGACGGAAACGAGGCTCCGGAAAGCAAGCTGACGCGGACCAAGCGCAACTGGGCCGAGCAGGGCAAGTTCCTCACCGGCCGCATCGCGCGGCCGCAGTCCGACCGCCTCCCGCCGGGCCAGCATCTGGTCAAGAACTGGCCGGTGCTCGATCTCGGCCAGCAGCCGGTGATCCGGCCGGAGAGCTGGCGGCTCGATATTGTCGGCGAAGCGGAGAACCCGGTCTCGCTCGACTGGCGCGCCTTCCACGCGCTGCCGCAGTCCGACAGACTTTCCGACATCCATTGCGTGACCACCTGGTCACGCTACGACAACCGCTGGCAGGGTGTGGCCACTCGCGACCTGCTTGATCTGGTCATGCCGAAGCCGTCCGCCACCCATGTGATGCTGTCGAGCTACGACGGCTACACCACGAACCTGCCGCTCGCCGATTTCGCCGTCGAGGACGCGTTGCTCGCCACCCACTGGGAGGGCGAGCCGCTGACGGCCGAGCACGGCGGCCCCGTTCGCGTCGTCGTGCCGCATCTCTATTTCTGGAAGAGCGCCAAGTGGGTGAACCGCATCGAGTTCCTCACCGCCGATCGCGCCGGTTTCTGGGAGCGCAACGGCTACCACATGCGCGGTGATCCCTGGGTCGAGGAACGCTACTCGGGCGACTGACCGCCGGCCTGCGCTGCCCGCGTCCGGCGAGTTGGTTCCTTCCGTCCCACCGCTAGAGCCGCCTCGCGGATCGTCTGCATCAGGATCGACTGCGGCAGCGAGGGCACGGCATCGGTACGCATCGTCAGCCCCACCGGCCCCTTCGTCTCGCTGGTATCGACGGCGAGCGCGGCCAGTTGTCCGGTCTCGATGTCGTTCGCCACCACGCCGGCGGAGATGATCCAGACCGCATCGCTCGACCGCACGAAGGCGCGCCCGAACGCGTCCGAGACGGTCTCGATCTGGTTTGGCAGTTCTGCGACGCCGTTTGCGATCAGGAGCCGATCGACGAAGGGACGGATGACGGAACCCTGCGTCGGCATCAGGACGGGAAAGCCGGCGAGACCGGTGAAGACGGATTGGCTGGGGGCCGACAGCGGATGGCCGGTGCGGACGCAGAAGACGACCTGCTCCGAATAGAGATGCTCGAAGGAAAACCCCGTCATCCGCTCGGGCGCCGCCAGCCGCCCGACCACCAGGTCGAGGTCGCCGACGCGCAACTGCTCGAGAAGAACAGCGTTCTCGCCGGTGACGATCTTGATGCGCACGCCTGTCTCCTCTGCCAGAAACAGGCCGATCGCGCGGGGCATGATCCGGCTGGAAACGGTCGGCAGCGCGCCGATGCGGATCGGTGGCGCGTCGCCGTGGAGCGCCTGCGACACCGAATCGAAGCCCTGGCGGAGTGCCGTCAGCGCCGCGCCGGCGTGGCGGAGGAAAACTTCGCCGTAGCGGGTGATCCTGATACCGCGGCCGTCGCGCTCGAACACGGCCACGCCCAGAACCTGCTCCAGTTCACGGATTGTCTTGGTCACGGCGGGCTGGCTGACATGGAGCACGCCTGCGGCCTTCATCACGCTCTTCTGGCGGGCCACCTCGACAAAGGTCTGGAGATGGCGGAACTTGATGCGACTGTCGATCATGGCGCGCCTCGATCATGAATAACCATATGGTTATCAGGTTGCCATGAAATATCATTTTACCTAACCATATCAAGAGACCATTCTGCGACGTCGGGAGGAGACAGCCTTGCAGTTCGCGCGCGTCAACGACATCACGCTCCATCACCAGGTCATCGGCGGCCCGGAAGGCCGGCCGGTGCTCGTCTTCGCCAATTCGCTCGGAACGGACTACCGCATCTGGCGCGACGTCATCGTCCGCCTTGCCGGCGACTTTCCGATGATCCTCTACGACAAGCGCGGCCACGGCCTCTCCGATGTCGGCCAGGCGCCTTATTCGATCGACGACCATGTCAGCGATCTCGCGGGCCTGCTCGAAGTCTATGCGGTCAAGCAGGCCGTCATCGTCGGCCTTTCCGTTGGCGGCCTGATCGCGCAAGGCCTCTATGCGGCCCGGCCGGATCTGGTGAGGGCGCTCGCCCTGTGCGACACCGCCCACAAGATCGGAACCGCCGAGATGTGGGACGCGCGCATCGCCGCCGTCGAGCGCGACGGCATCGAGAGCATCGCCGACAACGTGATGGAGCGCTGGTTCACGCCGGCGTTCCGCCGCCCGGAAAACACCGCCTATCACGGCTACTGGAACATGCTGGTCCGCCAGCCGGCGGTCGGCTATGCCGCGACCTGTGCCGCGATCCGCGATGCCGATTTCACCGCCGCGGCGACCCGCATCGCCGTGCCCACGCTCCTGGTCGTCGGCGACCAGGACGGCTCGACGCCGCCCGACGTCGTGCTTGCGACCGCGAAGCTCATTCCCGGCGCGCGCTACGAGGTCATTCCCGGCGCGGGGCACATTCCCTGCGTCGAGCAGCCCGAGGCGCTGGCGGCGATCCTTCGCGCCTTCATCGAATCGCTCGTGAACGGAGAATAACGGCATGGCAGACGCGCAGGTCGGCTCGGACCGCTATCGCCAGGGCATGGTCACCCGACGCAAGGTGCTGGGCGAGGCTCACGTCGACCGCGCGCAGGCTGCGGCCACCGCCTTCGACCAGCCGTTCCAGGAACTGATCACGGAGGCGGCCTGGGGAGCCGTGTGGTCGCGTCCGGCCTGGACGCTGCGCGAGCGCTCGATGGTGACGATCGCGCTTCTGGCGGCGCTGGGACAGGACGACGAAGTGGCCATGCATGTGCGGGCGACCGCCAATACCGGCGCGACACGCGAGGATGTCTGCGAGGCGCTGCTGCATGTGGCGATCTATGCAGGCGTGCCTGCCGCCAACCATGCGATCAAGATCGCCAAGCGGGTCTTTCAGGAAATGGACGCCGGGAGCGCGGCCGAAGGCCAGACCGGGAGGTAAGCGATGACCGACATTCCGAACCGCAAACCCGAGACGGGCGCCTTCTTTCCGCGCGACCGCAGCCGGCATCCGCCGGCGTTGACGCCGGGATACAAGACCTCCGTGTTGCGCGCGCCGCAGAAGGCGCTGCTGTCGCTCGACGGAACCCTTTCGGAAATCACCGGCCCGGTCTTCGGCCATTCCCTGCTCGGCGAGTTCGACAACGATCTGATCCACAATTTTGCAAAGCCTGGCGACAGCGCCATCGGCGAGCGCATCATCGTCCACGGCCGCGTCCTCGACGAGCGGGGGCGGCCGGTGCCGGGCGCGCTGCTCGAGTTCTGGCAGGCCAATGCCGGCGGACGCTATCGCCACAAGAAGGAAAGCTATCTGGCGCCGCTCGATCCCAATTTTGGCGGTTGCGGTCGCACGATCACCGATGACGACGGCGCCTATGCCTTCCGCACGATCAAGCCAGGCCCCTATCCCTGGCCGAACGGCGTCAACGACTGGCGCCCCGCCCACATCCACTTCTCCGTGTTCGGCCACGGCTTTGCCCAGCGGCTGATCACGCAGATGTATTTCGAGGGGGATCCGATGATCTGGAAATGTCCGATCGTGATGACCATCCCCGATCGTGCCGCGATCGAGCAACTGATCGCACCGCTCGACTGGAACAACACGATCCCGATGGATGCGCGCGCTTACAAATTCGACATCGTGTTGCGCGGCCGCCGCTCCACGCTGTTCGAGAACCGGCTGGAGGGCAACTGAGATGACGCAGCCGCTGGATTATCTCAAGGAAACGCCCTCGCAGACCGCAGGTCCCTACGTCCATATCGGCCTGACCCCGAACGGCTGCGGCATCGAGGGGGTCTATGCAGGCGATCTCGGCGCGGCGATGGTCAACGACCGGACGCTCGGCCAACGCATCACCATCACCGGCCGCGTGCTGGACGGGACGGGAACGCCGCTGAAGGACGCGCTCGTCGAGATCTGGCAGGCCGATGCGGAAGGCCTCTACAACAGCCCGTCCGAATTGCGCGGCACCGCCGATCCGAACTTCACCGGCTGGGGCCGCAGTGCCTGCGACGGCACCACCGGCGAGTTCCGCTTCGAGACGGTCAAGCCCGGGCGCGTCCCCTTCAAGGACGGCCGGAAGATGGCGCCGCATGTCAGTCTCTGGATCGTCGCCCGCGGCATCAATCTCGGCCTCAACACGCGCATGTATTTCGGCGACGAGCAGGCGGCCAATGCCGAGGATCCGGTGTTGATGCGCATCGAGCATCGCGTGCGCTTCCCGACCCTGATCGCGGCCGTGGACGGTTCCGCCTGTCGCTTCGACATCCACCTTCAGGGCGAGAAGGAAACGGTGTTCTTCGACATCTAGCGTGCGGATCCGGGGGCGGCGGGATCCGATGCGATGCGATTGGCCTTGATCGACCGCCGGGTTGCGCCATCTTTACCGCTAGCATCCTCGGTCGTGGGGACGCGCGCATGCCGGCGGCTGAAACGACTTTGCCAGGATGGTAGCGATGACCGTATCTCCGTTCGACCACCCCTATCTGTCCGGCCTCCTGGGCGACGAGGAAATGGCGGAGCTCTTCTCCGCGGCCGCGGAGCTCGAGGCGATGCTCGCCTTCGAGGTGGCGCTGGCGCGCGCCGAGGCCGCGGAAGGCGTCATTCCGCTGTCGGCAGCCGAGGCGATCGCCGAGGCGGCCCACCAGTTTTCGCCGGACGTCGCGGTCCTGCGTCAGGCCACCGCCCGCGACGGCGTCGTGGTGCCGGAATTCGTTCGCCAGTTGCGCCAGGTCGTGGGCGGCGAGGCGGCGGCCCATGTCCATTTCGGCGCCACCAGCCAGGATGTGATCGACAGCGCCCTGATGCTGCGCCTGACCCGCGTCGCCGTCATCCTCAGCCATCGCCTCGGTGCCATCGTCGATGAATTGAACGAGCTCGACGCCCGCCACGGCGGCAGGGTGCTGATGGGACGCACCCGCATGCAGGCGGCGATCGAGATCAGCGTGGCCGATCGCATCGCAGCCTGGAAACAGCCGCTCGAGCGCCATATCGAGGAACTCGGCCTTGCGATCGAGCAGCGGTTTCCGGTCCAGTTCGGCGGTGCCGCCGGCACGCTCGACAGGTTCGACGACCGCGGGCCGGCGCTCCGCACGCTCCTGGCCGATGCGCTCGGCCTTGCCGACGTTGCGCAATGGCATAGCCAGCGCGACCGGATCGCTACGTTTGGGAGTCTTCTGTCCCTGATCACCGGCAGCCTCGGCAAGCTCGGGCAGGACATTGCGCTCATGGCCCAGGACGGCAGTGAGATCGTCCTTTCCGGCGGCGGCGCCTCATCGGCCATGGCACACAAGCACAACCCAGTTTCGGCCGAGGCGCTCGTGACGCTCGCCCGCTTCAACGCCACGGCCCTTGCCGGCCTGCACCAGTCGCTGGTGCATGAACAGGAGCGCTCCGGAAGCGCGTGGACGCTGGAATGGATGCTGCTGCCGCAGATGGCCGTTGCCGCCGGCAGTGCCACGCGGCTCGCAGGCGCCGTCGTGCGGTCGATCGAAGACATAGGCAGCGTTCGCTAGCCCGTCTCGTCTTGCATCGGAAATGCCCGGCGCATCGCCCGTTAGAGGTAGGCTGCCTTCATCGACAGCACCGGCCGGCATCCGTATATTAGGCCTCCCTTATCGTTGGAGGATGGCCGATGGCAACCTATACGGTGTATTTTCCCGGCAGCAAGTATCCCCAGAGCTACAGCCCCGCGATCGCGGGCTTCGACTACAATCCGATGTTCGGCGACCTCGTCGATTTTTCGGAAGCCTCGGTCATAAGCCGCTCGTCCACCGTCTACAGCCTCCAGTTGGACAACGGCCTGAAGCTTCGCCTCGTCGGCTCCGGCTTCGCCTTCGACAAGGACGGCGCGGCGACGGCCGGGACGGTCAGCCGGCTGGAACTGCTGCAATCCGATGGCGTGACCCCTGTCGCCAAGCTCACCGGCCTGAAGCTTTCGCTCGAGGCCCTGGAGAACGCGGCCGACATCTTCGACCCCTGGAACCTGCAGGCCTGGATCCTGAACCGCAACGACACGCTCGACGGATCGTCCGGCAACGACGATCTGGAGGGCTTCGGCGGCAACGACACGATCAACGCCAAGGGCGGCGACGACTTCGTCATCGGCGGCGAGGGCAAGGACAGCTACGATGGCGGCAAGGGCTGGGACAATCTCAGTTTTCAGGATGCCCGCCACAACCCGGACGCCCTTGGCGGCGTCCTCCTCGACGCGGCCGCCGGCACGGTGAGGGATCCCTACGGCAACACGGAGGCGTTCCAGAATTTCGAGACCTTTCGCGGCACCCAGTTCAGGGACATCCTGAAAGGGTCGGCAAGGGACGAGGACTTTCAGGGGGTGGGCGGCCGCGACGCGATCGATGGCCGCGGCGGCTTCGACACGGTCAGCTATCACCGTGACCAGGGCAACGGCGGCAGTGCCAGGGGGGTCACCGTCGACCTCAAGGCCGGCACCGCCATCGACGGGTTCGGCAAGACGGATACGCTGAAAAGCATCGAGGGGGTGCGCGGGACGATCTTTGCCGACAAGCTGACCGGCAGCGCAGGCGACAACTGGCTGCGCGGCGACAGCGGCAACGACACGATCGCGGGTGGTCTCGGCAACGACCAGCTTCGTGGTGATGCAGGCCGGGACTCTTTCGTCTTCAATACCAGGCTCAGCGCCAAGGACAACATCGACGAGATCGAGGATTTCAACGTCGTCGCGGATACGATCAAGCTGGAGAACGCAATCTTCACCAAGCTGACCGGCATCGGCGCGCTCTCGGCGTCCCAGTTCGTGGCCAACGACAGCGGCACCGCCAAGGACAAGGCCGATCGCATCATCTACGAGAAGGACACAGGCAATCTCTACTACGACTGCAACGGCAGCGCCGCCGGCGAGCGCAAGCTCTTCGCGATCGTCGCCGACGAGTTGAAGATCACCGCCGACGACTTCTTCATCATCTGACGAAGCCGCTCGCTGGACCCTGCCCGGATGCCCGCGGCCGCTCGCGCCGGCCGCCTGTCGAAGGCGGCGGCTTCACGCCGCGAAAGCGGTCTCGTAGACGTCCGGCTTGAAGCCGGCCAGCAGCGTTCCGTCGATGTCGAGGATCGGCCGCTTGATCATCGAGGGCTGGGCGAGCATGAGGGCTATGGCCTTCTCCGCATCGAGGCCGGTCTTGTCGGCCTCGGGCAGGGCACGGAACGTGGTACCCGCGCGGTTCAGCACCGTCTCCCAGCCGAGCGCACCGATCCAGCGCCCGAGCGATCCCGCGTCGATGCCTTCGGCCTTGTAGTCGTGGAAGCGGTAGGAAATGCCGCGGCTGTCCAGCCAGGTCCGGGCCTTCTTCATCGTGTCGCAGTTCTTGATGCCGTAGATCGTCACAGCCATGAAGATCGTCCTTTCGATTGCATGTTGCGGCCGCGAGCCGAACTTCCGGTCAGAGGCTCAGGAACTTCTCGACCACGGCGTCGACCTCCGCCGTCTTCAACCCGGCGATGTTGATTCGGGCCGAGCCGGGCATGTAGATGCCGTGGTCGTGGCGAAGCCGCAGCACGTCGGCCTCCTCGAGCGGCAGCAGCGAGAACATGCCTTCCTGCTCCGCCATCGCCGTCAACACCTGCCAGCGACGCGACAGGCCGGCTGCCAGCTTGACGCGGATCGAGGCGACCCGGCGGCGCATTGTCTCCAGTTCGGCCATCCAGTCCGCCTTCAACGCCTCGTCGCCGAGGATCTCGCTGACGATCGCCGCACCGTGGTCCGGCGGCATCGAGTAGTTGGCGCGGGCGATGCTCACGAAATTGGTGCGAACGGATTGCGCCGCATCCTTCGAGGACGCCACCGCATAGACCGCGCCCGTGCGTTCTCGGTAGAGCCCGAAGTTCTTGGAGCAGGAAACGGCCACGAGCGCTTCCGGCACGGCAGCGAGCACCTTGCGCAATCCCGCCGAATCCGCGTCCAGCCCCTTGCCGAACCCCTGGTAGGCGCTGTCGATCAGCGGGATCAGGCCACGCTCGGCAATCAAGGCCGAGAGCGCCGTCCACTGCTCCGACGAAAGCACGCCGCCACTCGGATTGTGGCAGCTCGCATGAAGCAGGACCGCGTCGCCTGCGTTTGCACCCTTGAGTGCCTCCGCCATCTGATCGAACAGGATCGCCTGCGACGGCACGTCGAAGTAGGGGTGCGTTGCGATGGCAAGCCCGGCCGCCTTGAAGATGGCAGGGTGGTTCGGCCAGGTCGGAACGCCGAGCCAGATCCGCTTGACGCCCATGCGGGCCAGAAGGTCGGCGGCGAGCCTGACCGCGCCGGAACCGCCCGGCGTCTGGACGCCGGCGGTCGGGCGCTCCCGTCCTGCTGCCCCGGCGGTCAGTTCCCACAGGCGCTCGACGAAGACGGGGTCGCCCTCGGGGCCGACATAGGACTTGGTCGCCTGGTTCTCCACGAGCCGCCGCTCCGCTGCCTTCACGGCCCGGAAGATCGGCGTCGCGCCCTGTTCGTCGCGATAGACGCCGACGCCGAGGTCGACCTTGCCGGCCCGCGCGTCCGCACGATAGAGGCCGATCAGGGCGAGCAGGGGATCGTCGGGCTGGTGGATGAGCTTGTCGAACATGGCGGACCTCCTCCTGGATCGATGCAGCGGTCGGTGTAGGCGAAAACGCGAGCGATTTCGAGCCCGAACTTCGACGCGGTTATTGTGGGCGGCATGGGAGATTTTCGGGAACCAACCTTTCCGTGAAACGGTTGCAGCAGACCGGCGTGTCGCCTATCTTCGGCGCGCACAGTCGTGCGAGGGAAGGGCCTTTGAGAAAACTGAACGAGAAGGTGGGTGCTGCCGCCCTGTCTGCAATCCGCAATCGGCGCGGGCACAGGCCGTTCTCTGCCAACCGCGACGGCGGCGACACCGTCATCGCCTCCTACAATGTCCACAAGTGCGTCGGCGTCGATCGCAAGTTCGATCCGGAGCGCGTGGCGGAGGTCATCTCCGAGATCGATGCCGATGTGATCGCGATCCAGGAGGCAGACAAGCGCTTCGGCGACCGGTCGGGCCTGCTCGACCTCGTCATGCTCGAGCGCGATTGCGGTCTCGTGCCGGTGCCGATCGCCACGCTGTCCTCGGGCAGCCACGGCTGGCACGGTAACATGCTGATGATCCGCAAGGGCACCGTGCAGACCGTGCGCCAGCTGAAGCTGCCGGGCGTCGAGCCGCGTGGCGCGCTCGTGGTCAATTTCGAGTTTCCCGCCGGCATGCTGCGCGTCGTCGCGGCTCATTTCGGTCTTCTCAAGCGATCGCGGGAACTGCAGGCCAAGGCGGTGCTGGCCTCCGTGGCGCAGGAGGAGGAGATGCCGACGGTGCTGATCGGCGACCTCAACGAATGGCGGGTCGGCCGCAAGTCCTCGCTCTCGCCGCTCTCGCCTGTGTTCGATCCGGTTGCCGGCGCCGTGCCGAGCTTTCCCTCCCGCTTCCCCGTGCTGGCGCTCGACCGGGTTCTCGGCCATCCCCACGATCTCGTGGCCGCGGTGGAGGTGCATGACAGCCCGCTCGCCCGCATTGCTTCCGACCACCTGCCGATCAAGGCGCATATCGACCTGCAGGCGATCTGGGAGCGCTCCTATCGCAGCTATGATCCGGCAAAGAGCAAGGTGGTTTCGTCCTAGGCTGGTGAGACACCTCCGGTTGCCGGGCTTCTAGAGATAGGGCGACCAGAGCCAGGTGATCCGCTCGACCAGCCTGCGCGAGAACGGACGGGCGCGCAGTGCCTGCAATTCCACGGGCTCTGCCGTTTTCAGCACGCGGCCGATCTTCT
Source organism: Mycoplana azooxidifex (assembly GCF_014196765.1). Lineage (GTDB taxonomy): Bacteria > Pseudomonadota > Alphaproteobacteria > Rhizobiales > Rhizobiaceae > Mycoplana > Mycoplana azooxidifex. Next base: position 249,638 of record NZ_JACIEE010000003.1, on the reverse strand, counting down.
CCTCGATCTGCGCGGCGAAGAACGTGTCGAACACCTCGATGTCGATCTCGAAGTTCAGCCGCAGCGACCGCGGATCGAGGTTCGAGGAGCCGATATAGGACCAGACGCCGTCGACGACCGTGAGCTTGGAGTGGTTGAACGTTCCGCTCGCCCGCCAGATCCTGCAGCCCGCCTTCAGCAACTGGTCGAACTGCGCGGTCATGGCAAGATCGACGAGCTTGAGGTTGTTGGTGCCCGGCACGACGATGTCGATGTGCACACCCCGCCGTGCCGCGGTCGCGAGCGCGCTGATCAGGTCCCGCTCGGGCAGAAAATAGGGCGACATGATGCGGATGTGGTTCTTGGCAATCGAGATCGCCCCCATCAGCATGCGCTGGTTGGCCTCCAGGTTCCTGTCCGGCCCGGAGGCGACCGCGCGCGCCAGAAGCGACATGTTCGGCGCAGCCACCGGCACCTCCAGATGCCAGGCCTCTCCGTCGAGAGCGCCGCCGCCCGAGAATTGCCAGTCCTCGTAGGCTATGTGAAAGAGGTCGCCGACGACCGGTCCCGTCACGCGGAAGTGCGTGTCTCTGGCGACATTTTCGCCGCAACATTCGGTTGTGAAGGCGGCGCGGATGTTCAGCCCGCCGATAAAGCCGGTGCCGCCGTCGACCACCAGGAGTTTCCGGTGCGTGCGCAGATTGGCGTAGGGCAGCCGCAGGCCCATGACGATGTTGCCGTTGAAGACACGCGCAGAAACGCCCCCCTGGCGCAGCGTCTGCATGATGCTGGGCGTCGAATAGCGCGCCCCGACCGCATCGACCAGCACATGGACCTCGACGCCGCGCGCAACCGCCGCCGAAAGCGCCTCCGCAAAGCGCAGCCCCATGGCGTCGCGATCGAAGATGTAGGTCTCGAGCAGGATGCTGCGCCTGGCGCCATGGATCGCCTCCAGCATGGCGGCATAGGCGGCATCGCCGGTCTCCAGCATCCTTATCGTGTTGCCGGAGGTCATCGAGAACCGGGAGACATTGTCGCCCAGGTGCTTCATCGCCGAAAGCGCACCGCCATAGCGGCTATGCACGGCCTCGTCGGACACGTCGTGGCGCTCGGGATGGTGCCGCCCCTTCCTGGTGATGGCGCCGGCGCGCTGCAGCGTCAGCGTCTTGCGGCGGATGCGGTTGATGCCGACGACATAGTAGAGCACCGCCCCGATGACCGGCGAAAGCAGGATGACGCCGACCCAGCCGATCGCCGCCCGCACCTCGTCCTTGGTCATTGCGGCATGGATGGCAGCCGGCGTGCCGAGCACGACCGAAAGCACGATAAGAACATGTGGCCAATAGGCGGAGAAGGTCTGCAGCATGCCGCTTTCGTCGAGCACCCCTTGATCGTTGAACGGGACTTCCATTCACCTTAGCGCATATCCCGCAAAACGAGTATGGGCTTTCGGAACGGATTGCACGCAGATTCAAGGCTTTACTTCGCCTGGCGGGGAATACCGGCTGCCTGCCGGATTTGTTCAATCCTCGAGCGTGCCGGGCGCGCGGTCGATGCGGATCCGATCCTTGCAGACGATCTTCATCAGGTCGTCGCCGCGGCGGACGAACCGGTCCGAGGTGCGGGTGGCGACCAGCCCGGTTCGCTCGGCGCGCATCTCGTAGATGCCGTCGGCAAACCCCGGGCGGGTGATGATGGTCGCCAGCAGTTCGCCGGCTTCCACGATGTCGCCGATATCCTTGTGAAACAGCACCGTCCCCGGCTCCAGTGCCCGCACCATGTCGATGTTGTCGAGCGGAACCGCCGGCCCCGTGAACGCCAGCTCCGTGAATGCCGGTACCGGCGCCTCGGCACTGCGAACGACGCCGCGGGCGACCAGGAATCGGAACAGACCGTCCGCATCCGCCTTCGCGGTGTCCGGGTAGACGTCGCGCCGCCCGCGCAGCTCGACGGTGACGGCAAGCCTGCCCGGCACCTTGGCGCATTGGCTGTCGTCCTGGCGCTTGAAGGCATGGCCGACCGCCTCCTCGAACGCCGTGCTCTCGCCGTCCGAGAGGAAGACCGCCTGCATCGACAGGGCGGCCGCGAGATCGGCAGCCTCCGGCCAGAACGCCTCGTCGATATAGGCATACTGAACGGATTCGTCGTCGCAATGCAGGTCCAGCACCAGCTCGGCGCCGAGCGCCATGTGCAGCAGTGTCCGCTTCAGTCGCTTTACGGCCGTTTCCCGGTCGAGATCCGCCAGCAGATCGCCGCGCTCGGCGAGCGTGACCAGCGGAAAATCACGGTTGAAATTGGTGCGGTAGGCGAGATCGAACCGGCCCTGCATCTCGCCGAAATGGGCCTGCGCGGCGCCGATCGGGTTCGCCTGCGGAACGATCGTCACATCGCCGGCGAGCGCGCCCTCGGCTTCTGCCTTCCGCAGCCTGTCGCAGAGGAAATGCAGCACCGCCGTGCCCGGCAACTCGTTCGCATGCAGCGCCGCCTGCATATAGACCTTGGGTGCTGAGTCCGTGTCGCCGCGAAAGCGCAGCACGGGCAGTCGCCATTCGATGCCGGGCGTATCCCCGGCAATGGTGATCTCCGAATGCTCCATGTCGTGTCCTCGCCATTCTCCACTGACCGCGGTTTATGCGGATTGCGCGCGATCGGTGCAACCCCGCAATTGGGTCAGGGTCGGCAGAAAACGGGTTGAAATTCGCCCCGGGAAACACGATTTTGGACTGACCGGAAAGGCGAAGGGGAGGCTGCGCCATGGCGGATTCGTCCAGCTACCTGATCTTCGAGACCGCGGGCGGCCCCTGCGGGATCGCCTGGAACGCTGCGGGCGTGACGCGGTTCCAGCTTCCGGGCGAGGATGCCGAGACCACCCGCCGCCTGCTGTTGCGGCGCGCACCCGGTGCTGCGCCAGGCGAGCCGCCGCAATTTGTGGCCGCAGCCGTGGAGGCCGTGCAGCGCTATTTTGCCGGCGAGCCGGCGGACTTCTCCGCAGTACCACTCGATCTTTCCGGACAGGACGATTTCTTCAGGGCGGTCTACGCCGCCGCGCGCAAGGTTCCATGGGGCCGGACCACCACTTATGGCGCGCTCGCCCGCGAACTCGGCGCAGGGCCCGAGGCGGCGCGCGACGTCGGCCAGGCCATGGCGAAGAACCCGGTCGCCCTGATCATTCCGTGTCACCGCGTGCTGGCCGCCGGCGGCAAGGTCGGCGGCTTTTCAGCTCCCGGCGGCGCGACGTCCAAGGTGCGGATGCTGGCCCTGGAAGGCATCTCCTTCGCCCCGCCGGCGCCCGCCCAGCAGTCCTTCGGGTTCTGACGACGCAAAGCCGCCGCAGGTGAAGAATGCCATCCTCGCCGCGCTCCCTTTTGGGCTTACCTGTAGAAGGGGGATGACGAGGCTCGTCATCCCCGATCAGATCAGCCTGCGCTGCTCGGCACCGGCGTGTTGAGCAACTGCTGCTCCCACAGGTAGGCTATACCGCTGCCGGCCAGATGCTCCTTGAGGAGTTCCACGAGTGCGGGAACGGTCTTGGTTCGCGTGTAGTCTCGTTGCCATTCGGCGACAAGTGCAAACCACGTCATCATATTGCAGCCCGCCGCGATCATGCGCTGGATGGCCACCTCATGGGCTTCGACCGACACGCCGCCACAGGCGTCCGTGATGACCGTCACGTCCCAACCTTCGCCGGCCGCCTGAATTGCCGGCATCGCGACGCAGATCTCCGTAAAAAGGCCTGCGATGATGAGTTGCTTGCGCCCCGTAGCCTTGACGGCATCGACAACCTTCTGGTCTTCCCAGGTGTTGATGTACGTCCGGTCGATCACTTCCTGGCCCGGAAAGACATCGGTGATCTGCGGGAAGATGAGGCCGCCCCGGTCGGCGATCACGCTGGTCAGGATGGTCGGCACGCCGAAGGCCTTGGCCGCCTTTGCCAGGCCCGCTGAATTGTTCACCACCATATGCGGGTCATGGCTGTTCAGGTTGGTGAGCTGGTAGGGCTGGTGGTCGATCAGAACGAGTACCGAGTCTTCCGGACGAAGAAGCGAAGCAAGGCCATTACGAAAAGTCATCATTAAATCCTTATGCTGTCGTTTTGAGTAGATTGGTTTGCGGGGAGACATGCGCCGATTGCGACGCTGCCGGGGCAGACATTGTCATTCCCGTTTAAGATGCGGTACCGGTCTTAAGTGCTACGCTGTGTCGCGAAACGGGGAACGCTGATTTGGACATCGAAGAGCTGCAGACATTCGTGGAGGTTGCCGATGCCGGGGGCGTTTCGCCCGCTGCGCGCCGGCTCGGCGTCTCCAAGTCAATCGTCAGCCGGCGGCTCTCCCGGCTCGAAGCGGAACTTGGCGTCCAGCTTCTTGCACGAACCACCCGCGGCGCTGCTCTGACGGAAGCGGGGGTCATGTTCCGAGACTACGCGGCCAGAGCCTGCGCCGAGATCGATGTGGCCCGGGAAACGATCCTGCCCGCCGGTGAGCTTCGCGGTCGCTTGCGCGTAGCCGTGCCGCTTTCCTTCGGGCTGACCCACTTTGCTCCCATGCTCGCGGAAATGGCGCGACGCCACCCGCAGCTCCACATCCACGCCGACTACAGTGATCGCTTCGTCGATCTCATCACGGAGGGTTTTGATTGTGCGATCCGGATCGGCCATCTTCCGGATTCAAACCTGATCGCAAGACGCGTCGGACCGATCTATGGGAGGCTCGTCGCGAGCCCGCACTATATTGAAGCGCACGGTTCCCCTGAGACGCCTGACGAGCTAGCGGCTCATCAGGCCCTCATGCAGGGAACGGAATCCTGGCAACTGACCGATGGCGACAAGATCATCACGGTTCACCCGCGGGGGCGCTTCAAGGCCGACAATGGCACAGCTCTCGTCGCCGCCGCGGTAGCAGGCCTCGGCATCGCCTATCTTCCCGATTGGCTCACCCGTGAACATCGGGCCTCCGGCGCGCTTGTTCCGGTCATGACACGCCATCCGCCGCCTTCGGCAGGCGTACATGTCATCCGCCCGCCAGGTCAGCATCCTGTCCGGAAGGTACGGCTTCTCACCGAATTGCTGATCGAGTTTTGCGAACCCGCTCCTGACCTTGCAGGTGGCGCTCGCTGAAGCACGAACGGCGCTGGGCTGGGCTCATCACGCGAGGCAGCAGTCTGACATGCCCGCAGATCGTTGCATTCTTGGCGGCTACGTCAGAGCCGCCAATCGCCGCCGGCTGCCGTCAACTTGAAGGTCGCCGCCCAGGCGCCGGCGTGTTCCCGGAGGCATCCCTCGTCGATAGGAGCCTTAATCGCCGAATGGCCCTTTGCGACAGCGTCGCGGGACGATCAGCCGTCCCGTTCCGCCCGTTGCACCCAAAGCAAGAACCTTCACGCCGTGACGGCCTGCTGGGCCGCCGCGAAGACGTCGCGTGCGCGCGTCGTCCCCGCGACGTGCTCCGTGCCCTGGACGCCGAGATCCATCCAGCCCGCGTTGACGCTGTCGAACATCGCCTCGGCTGCTCCGGTCTGGCCCTTGGGGATGCCGAACTGCTCGAACGCCGCCGCCCACCCGGCCCGCGGGACGGCGAAAGCCTTGATATCGCGCTGCATGACTTCACCTAACTGAGCCGCGACCTCATCCGCGCTGACCATCGAGCCGAGCTCGACAACGCGATGCTCCGACCACGCCGGCCCGGTCAGCAGCGTCGCCACTTCGGCGCCGATGTCATCGGTCGCGACCATGGTCGATTTGCGGTTGGTCGGGTTGTAATAGACGGGGAGCGTACCGCCTTGGGCGACATGCAGGCCGTAGAGGAAATTCTCGAAGAATCCACCTGCGCGCACAAATGCGATTGGCGATATCAGGTCGCGAAATCCTTGCTCCAGAAGCGACAGGGCCGTGATCATCCCCAGTCCACTGGTCCGGTTCGCACCCATCGACGATAGCGCGACCACCCGCGGCGGCGCGGCTTTGGTCAGCGCCTCGACATAGTTCGCGATCACGCCCTTGGCTTCCGCGAAGTCCGGTGAGGGTGCCCATACGGTCGGCAACATGACAAACGCGCCTTCGACGTCTTCGAGTGCACGCGTGATGGCTGCCGAGTCATTCCAATCGCCGTCCACCAGTTCCACGCCCTGGTTCGCCCAATTAGCCGCCTTCTCGCGATTGCGGACGAGCGCGCGCACTTTCTTGCCGTGCGCCAGTAGATGTTTTGCCGCCGCGCCGCCCACTTTTCCTGTGATTCCCGTTACTAAAAACATGTGTTTTCTCCTGATCTTGAGGGACAGAGCACTGCCCTGTTGGTTCAACGGATGAGCGGCAGAATGGCCCGGATACGGGGATCGCGCGCGTAGAGGCCGCCCCATGTCATCGTGCCCAGAAGAAGGGAAATGATTTCCGGCGCCGACCCCAACTCACCAATGCGGACATGGGCGCAGATGGCACCTCCCAAAAAGCCCGTCACCAGGATCGCGCCGAGGACGGCCGTGGCCGGGATGGCGTAAAGGATGGCGCAGGCGAGTATGATCGGACCCACGACACGGGTCATGTCCATCGCGAACCCCGTTTCCTGCAACATGCTTGCGATCTGTGCCGGTGCGAAAAGCTGAATGGCGCCGTCTGCCACCAGAGCGATAACGACAGACGCGCTCATTATCCGGCCGGCCCACAGGGCGCGATGCAAGGTCTTAGTTTCAGGCGCCTGATGCAGGTTCATAGTTTCGGACACTTGTCGTTCTCCGATTGGGGATCCCATATTCGGAGCTTACTGTGCCTCCTAGACATGATAAATGCTGATAAAATGAACTCACTGTTCTCTCGGGCGTGAACAATACCAAGGCATGAAAATGCAGAATCTCGAACCCATCCTCATTTTCATAACGGTAGCGGAAATGGGGAGCTTCACCCGCGCAGCCGATAGCCTGGGCATCCAGAAAGGAAGGGCCTCAACGGCAGTCCGGAAGCTGGAGGAAGTTGTCGGTGTCAGGCTTTTGCACCGGACGACGCGTAGCGTGCAGTTGACAGAAGACGGACGGGTATTTCATGCACGTGCCCGCGATCTGCTCGCGGACGTTGACGATCTCCACTCGATGTTCGCAGGCGATCGCGTGGCACTTCGCGGGCGTCTACGCGTCGATCTTCCGACCGAGGTGGCACGGACAACGATCGTGCCGGCATTACCGGATTTCATGGCGACTCATCCAGAGTTGGAGCTGGAGGTGTCGAGCACGGATCGGCAAGTCGATCTGGTTCAAGAGGGGTTCGACTGTGTATTGCGACTTGGACCCATTGGGGACGAGACGCTGATTGCCCACCCATTGGGCCTGTTGCGCATGGCCAACGCTGCCAGTCCCGCCTATCTTGCGCGCTATGGCGTCCCTCGATCGCTGGGAGATCTCCAGCGTCAGGAACACCGGACAATTCACTTTGGGACGACGATGGGCGCAAGACCCTATGGATGGGAATATCCGGACGGCGACAGCTACGCGACACTTCAGTTGCCAGGTGCGCTGCACGTCAACAGCGCACAAACCTACGAAGCCGCTGCCCTCGCCGGTCTTGGCCTGATTCAGGCCCCACTTATTGGGATTGGCCGATACTTGGAGAGTGGAACGCTGGTGGAAATTCTACCCGACTTTCGTCGCCGGTCGCTTGCCGTGTCCCTCGTCGTAGCGCATCGGCGCAACCTGTCGCGCCGAGTCCGCGCATTCATGAAATGGATCGAAGATGTGCTGACGCCGTATCTGGAATAGCGAAACGAACGTCTTCCTCCGCCGTGCCCTTCCAAAAGAACGCGGTATACGAAAACTATCGACTACGATTGCTGCGACAACATCGCATAATACGCTTTGCTATCCTGCCCTACTCCGCAGTATCCCCCGTCACTCCCACTCGATCGTGCCCGGCGGCTTGCTCGTCACATCGTAGACGACGCGGTTGATGCCGCGGACTTCGTTGATGATGCGGGTGGCGGTGCGGCCGAGGAAGGTCATGTCGTACGGATAGAAATCCGCCGTCATGCCGTCGACGGAGGTGACCGCGCGCAGCGCGCAGACGAAGTCGTAGGTGCGGTAGTCGCCCATGACGCCGACCGTCTGGACCGGGAGCAGCACCGCAAAGGCCTGCCAGATCGTGTCGTAGAGACCTGCCTTGCGGATCTCATCGAGATAGATCGCATCCGCCTTGCGCAGGATGTCGAGCTTTTCGCGGGTGACGACGCCGGGGCAGCGGATGGCGAGGCCCGGACCGGGGAAGGGGTGGCGGCCGATGAAGCTTTCCGGCAGGCCGAGTTCGCGGCCGAGCGCGCGCACCTCGTCCTTGAACAGCTCGCGCAGCGGCTCGACGAGCTTCATGTTCATCCGCTCCGGCAGGCCACCCACATTGTGGTGGCTCTTGATCGTCACGGACGGGCCGCCGGAGAAGGAGACGCTTTCGATGACGTCCGGATAGAGCGTACCCTGCGCGAGGAACTTCGGCGCACCCTTGCCATCGGCGGCAATCTTGGCTGCTTCCGCCTCGAACACCTCGATGAACAGGCGGCCGATCGTCTTGCGCTTCACTTCCGGATCGCTGACGCCGGCAAGCTCGGTCAGAAACAGGTCGGAGGCGTCCACGTGCACGAGCGGGATGTTGTAGGCGTCGCGGAACATGCCGACGACCTGCTCGCTTTCGCCCATGCGCATCAGGCCGTGGTCGACGTAGATGCAGGTCAGTTGGTCGCCGATCGCCTCATGGATCAGCACGGCTGCGACGGAGCTGTCGACGCCGCCGGACAGGCCGCAGATCACGCGCTCGCTGCCCACCTGTTCCTTGATCTTGCGGATCATCTCGGCGCGGTAGGCGGCCATGGTCCAATCGGACTTGAGCCCGACGATCTTGTGCACGAAATTGGAGAGCAGCTTGGCGCCGTCCGGCGTGTGCATCACTTCCGGATGGAACATCGTCGTGTAGTAGCGGCGACCTTCATGCACGGCGATCGCACAGGGCGCGTTCTCGGAGGTGGCGACGACCTCGAAGCCTTCGGGAAGCTGCGTGACGCGGTCGCCGTGGCTCATCCAGACGGGGTAGCGTTCGCCGACGGCCCAGAAACCGTCGAACAGCGGGCTCGCCTTCCTGATCTCAACGTCGGCGCGGCCGAACTCGGCCGCATGGCCGCCCTCGACGACGCCGCCGAGCTGCGTTGCCAGCGTCTGCTGGCCATAGCAGATGCCGAGGATCGGCACGCCGGCATCGAACACCGCCTGCGGGGCGCGGGGGCTGCCTTCGGCCGTGACCGAGGCCGGTCCGCCGGAGAAGATCACGCCCTTCGGCTGCATCTTGTCAAAGGCCGCGGCCGCGTTCTGGAAGGGATGGATTTCGCAATAGACGCCGGATTCGCGGATGCGCCGCGCGATCAGCTGGGTCACCTGGCTGCCGAAATCGATGATGAGAATGCTGTCGGGATGAGCTGTCTGGGTCATGGCGAGCCTTTAAAGAAATTTGCCGCAGGGCGCAACGGGGTCAGGCGGCAAAATCCAGGCGGCCCGCCCGGCCCTCAGAGAGCGAGCGTGCCGTCGGCCACGGCCTGTTCCAGCCGCGCCACCGTATCGGCCAGCTTCCGGTCGATGACATGCAGATACTCCGTCCAGTCGGAGACATGCGTCAGTTCCGCCTTGCCGTCGGAAATGCCGCGCAGGCCGACCAGTGGAACACCGAAGGCCTGGCAGGCGCGCAGGATGGCGAAGGTCTCCATCTCAACCATGTCGGCGTCGATGCCGTCATAGGCAGTGCCCGAGACGATGTTCGCCCCGGTCGAAAGACGGGCCGTCGCGATCCCCGGCACCTTGAGCGTCATCGGCACCACGACGGGCAGGTCGAGGAAGGGTGTCGCGCCCTTTACAAAGCCCAATGGCGAGGCGTCCATGTCGCGGTAGGAAACCGAAGACGCCTGGTAGACGCCCGTCTGCTCCAGGCGCGCCGATCCGGCCGAGCCGAGCGAGACGACGAGGTCCGGCAGGCTGCCGCGGGCCGCGAGGTGGGCCAGCGCCCGCGTCACCTGTACGGCCGCCTCGACCGGGCCGACGCCCGTCATCAACGGCGAGATCCGGGCGCGCAGGTGCTCGCCATATTCAGCGTCCACCGCCATCACATAGAGCAGGCGCTTGCCGCCCACCGACTTGAGAGCATAGGGCAGCGGTTCGGGACTCATCCGGCGACGTCCTCGCGGCCGCGCATCACCATCATCGTCCCCGTCATCGAGGCGATCAGCTTTGCCGGGCCGTCGCCGACCGAATAGGCACGGCCGTCGGCGACGATGATGTTGGAGCCCGGCTTCGTCACCTCGCCGCGAAAGAGAAACCATTCGCCGCGGCCGGGCGACATCAGGTTGACCTTGAATTCGATCGTCAGCAGCGAGGCAGCCGGGTCGATGATCGTGTAGGCGGCATAGGTGCAGGCCGTGTCGAGTGCTGCCGAGATGACGCCCGCATGCAGGAAGCCGTGTTGCTGCGTCAGCTTCTCGTCGAAGGGCAGCTCGATCTCCACCGTGCCATGCTCGGTTCGCGTCAGCTGGGCGCCGATCAGCCGCATGGCCGCCTGCCGCTGGAAACTGGAGGTGATGCGTTCGCGGAAATCCGCAGGCGGAAGGTCGGTCATGTCTCTCGTTCGGCTCGCATGGTGCGTTGCGACAGGGCTGAAACCCTCGCATGCGCGTCGTCATGCTGCAAGGCATCAATTGAGCCGGACGATTGTCGACTCAGGCCCGCCGCCCAGCCGGGCGAGCATTGCAGGAGCAGGACGCTGCACTACATAATTTCCATGGATGCTGGGATCGAGATCAGAAAGGGCCGGACAGCCGATGTCTTCGCCATCGGCCGGGTGCTCGTCGAAACCTGGAGGGCCACCTTCCGGGGTCTTCTCGATGACGGTTTCCTCGACCGCATGTCGCCGGCCGAGCAGGCGCTCCGCCACATGGAGCGGCGCAATTCCCTGGGCGTCGGCCATTTCGTCGCGATCGACCGCCACACTGGCGAACTCGTCGGCTTCGCCAATTTCGGGCCCGCGCGCTACGCGACGCCGACGCCGGTGGGCGAGATCTATGCGCTCTACGTCCTTCCCGCCTACCAGGGTCTCGGCATCGGCGAGGCGCTGGTGCGTGCGGTCGCCCGCTGGATGGTCGAGGGCGGGACGGTGACGCTGCTGGCCTGGGTGCTGTCCACCAACCCCAACCGCGCCTTCTACGAGCGCCTTGGCGCCGCACCCGTCGAAACCGGCATCGTCGGCATCGGCGGGCATCGCTATGAGCAGGTGGCCTATGCCTGGCGCGACCTCCACCTGCTGATCGCCCGCGACGCGGGCGCGGTGTAGCCCTCAGAGCCTTCCGAGGCGGATGATGTGCTGGTCCCAGGCGATATCGGCAGCGCTGCCATCGAACCGCCCGTCAAAGGAGGAGACGGCGAAACCGTGCGGCGAAGGCGCGATCCCCGCCGCGTCGCCCACGCGCCGCTCGTCGATCACCCGGCCGGTCGCGGCATCGACCGTGACCGCATAGCCGCCCTTGGGGGAGGTCAGCCCGACGAGTCCCTGGGCGCGATTGACGGCGATGGCGCCGACATAGTTGGCAAGCCCCACCGTCGTCTCCTCCGGCAAATCCAGGAAGCGGATGTCCTCGCCTTTGGCGAAGTGGCCGGCGAGCGGCGGCAGGTCGTTGCGCGGTCCCTCGTACTGGCAGGCGAACCATACCCGGCCCCTGGCGTCGATGTCGACGTGGCGGGTGGAGAGCTGCCGCAGCGAAGGCGGCAGCGCATGCCGTTCGATCAGCGCGCCGGTGGCCGCCTCGACGAGCGCCAGCGACGGTTCCATGCGGTCGAGGTTCAGCTTGGTGCGGCCGAAATCCGGATGCGTCTCGATGCCGCCATTGGCGATGATCAGCATGCGTCCGTCGTCGGAGACGGTCATGTCGTGCGTGCCGATCCCGTAGGTGTCGAACTCGCCGATGCGGCTGTAGCCGTCCGTCGCGTCATAGAGGCCGATGACGCCGCGGTTGGCCTCGAAGTCGTTCTCGCTGGCATAGAGCAGCCGGCCGTCCGGCGAGAAGCTGCCGTGGCCGAAGAAGTGCCGGTCCTCGCCCGCGTGGATGACGAAGGGTTCGTGGCTGCGCTGTGTGTCGAAGATCAGCGCAAAGGTGCCGGGTCTGCGCGCGAAGGCGACGGCGCGCCCGCTTGCGGCGCTGTAGGCCATGCCGTGGCTCCTGGCCGGCAGGGCCACCCTCTCGATGATCGTCCCGTCCTCGGCAACGGTGGCGACCCCGAAGCCGCCGTCGCGCACCATGAAGCCGGAGGCGAAGACGGCATCCGTCCGCTCCAGCGCATGCAGGGAGGCGGGCGCCAACGTCGACGCCCAAGCGACACCCGCCATCTTCATGAAACTGCGGCGGTCGAGAAGAGGTGTCTTCATCGCCGGGCCCTTTTCGCGATCCCGTTCATGGGGCCGCTCAGTCGCCGTCGGCAAACGAGAAACCGGCGCCAAGCCCGATGGCCCCGCCATACTGATCGCTGAACCGCAGCACGAGGTCGCGCGCGTTGACGATGAGAAAGTCCATCTTGTGCCGCTCGGACGGCTCGCTCACGGCCTTCTCGATGTCCGGATCGATCTTCGCTACCACGCGCGTCAGCGAGGCGATGACGAATTCGGCCGAACCGGCGATCGAGGCCTCCGCCGGGTCCAGCAGTTCCTCCATCCCCGACTTGGAAAACAGTGTCCGCAGCCCCTCGAGATTGCCCTTGATCGCGTTCCAGGTGTTGCCGGAACGCCAGTAGATCGCCGATCGCGGCCGGGCAGGGCCGTCCTCGCCCTTGTAGAACGCCTCGATCCGCTGGTCGCGCACCGCCTCGGCGCCGTGGACGAGAATACCGAGCAGGGCCGTGATCGCCTCCTTCCCGTCGCGGAAGGCGGGGTTGTCGGGGCCTGGGTGCTTCCAGTCCCGCTGCACGCCGTCTGGCCTTTCCCAGTCGGCGCTGAGCGATGCCGCGGTCGCGGCGATGTTTTTGGCCACCGCCGCGCCGTAGCGGCAGCGGAAACTGTCCTTCGCGCCGTCCATCGTCGCGGCGCCCGTCCCGTAGAGCACGTATTCGAGCGCGCCCAGCCCCTGCACGGCGACGCTCTTGCCCGGAAGCGTGGCGGCATCGGTGTCCTTCTCGTCCATCCTGACCAGCAGCGCCTGCACCTGCTTCAGTCCGGTGCTCTTGCGGTCGGGATAGAACAGGATGCGCTCGAAGCGGTTCTCCTGCAGCACCGGACCATCGCGCACGATCTCGATGAAGGACCATTTGGCCACCGTGTCGTCGAAGGCGGCGCGGGCGGCCGCCCGGGTGTCGGGGGAGGGGGCTGCGCAATAGGCCGACACGGCGTCTGCAAGCCGCGTCGCTGAAGTGTGCATGTTGCGGTAACCCGGCCGGATCACCTCGTCGACCGCGCGCGCCATGACCGCCGAGATCGCCTCCTCAGTGAGGACGACGGGCGGCAGCGGATTGGAATCCTGCGCCGACCCCGGAAGCGGGCAGGCGGTGAGCGCGGGAAGGAGCGCGAGGCCGAGAAGGGCGAGGCGAAGTCTGGAACGCAGCAGAAAAGGCATCATAGGGACTCCAGGAAAGTCAGAAGCGCGTTTCGGTCGGCGGCTTCCAGATCGGCAAAGCGGTCGCGGGCAGTCTGCGCCTCGCCGCCGTGCCAGAGGATGGCTTCGGTCAGGTTGCGCGCGCGCCCGTCATGCAGGAAGAAAGTGTGGCCGCTGACGGTCTGCGTCAGCCCGATACCCCAGAGCGGCGGCGTGCGCCATTCCCGCCCGTCGGCGAGCCCCACCTGCTGCCCGTCCGCCAGTCCCTCGCCCATGTCGTGCAGCAGGAAATCGGAATAGGGCCAGATGAGCTGGAAGGATTGCGCCTTGTCGCGGGCATCGCGGCGGGTGACGAACTTCGGCGTGTGGCAGGCGGTGCAGCCGGTCTCGTATAACAGCTTCTTGCCGGCAAGCGTCTCCTTGAAGCTCGCCTTGCGCCGGGCCGGGACGGCGAGGTTCTCGGCGTAGAAGGTGACTAGGTCGAGCACCGGATCGGGCGCCTCGGTATCGCCAAGGCGCTTCTGCACCCCGTCCGGCAAGTCGAGGCAGGCCTTCTGCGCCGCCGTGCAGTCGCCGTGGGTGGCCGGGGCGAGCGGATTGGAAATGCCGATGTCGTTGGCAAAGGCCTCGGCCGTCTGCCGGCGCACGGTAGCGTTCTGCGCCTTCCAGCCGAAGCGGCCGAGCGCCAGCCGACCCGTCTCGGGATCGCGCACCAGTGCTGCCTTGCCGCTGATGCCGTCGCTGTCTGCATCGTCCGGATCGGCGAGCGCCAGGATGTCGGCCTCGTGGATCGCCTCGACCAGTCCGAGCCCGATCATCGGCGGCGTCATCCGCGGCGAGATCGTCGTGCTCGCATCCATCGTACCGTAGGCAAGCGCACCGACGCTGTAGCGTGGTCGGCGCAGGAAGACCGTCTCGCCACCATTCAACTGCACGGGCTCTTCCGACCAGTCGACCTGCATCCGGCCCTCGGCGGCAAGGCCGGGGACGGCGAAGTCCTGCAACTGGCCGCCATAGACGGGATCGGGGAAGTTCGGCACCGCCAGCGCGTCGAGCCTTTCCTGCTCCGCCGCGTTTGCGGGCGGGCGGGCGAGGCGTAGGAAGGTGGTGCTGGTGTCGTCGCCGGCCTGCGGCGGATGCCCGCGCCCGTCCTTCAGGTGGCAGTTCTGGCAGGCGCGTGAATTGAACAGCGGCCCCAGCCCGTCGGAAGCCTGCGTGGAGGAGGGGGAGGAGACCCATACCTTGCGAAACAGCGCATTGCCGAGCTTGAAGCCCTCTTCCTGCTGGAAGGTCAGGTTCTCGGAGAAATGCGAGAAGCTGTCGGCATTGACGGCGGCCGTCGAGGTCGCCGCCCCGCCGGACATCGCCTCGTATTGTTCCGCCTTGGAGAAATCCGTGGTGGGCCGGGTGACCGTTTCCACCCGCGCCTTGTCCTTGTCGGAAAGATCGGTGCGGCCTTCGTCGCCCGGCAAGGGTTCGCTTCCGGCGGCAGCGGCGACAAGCAACAGCAGCGCGCCCCCGAGAGCGGGCAGCAGGCTTGTGGAAAGCGCTCTCTTCATGTCGGGACCGGGCCGCGTTCCAAGGAGCGCGGCCCGCCTTTGCATTCTTACTGGAAGACCGCGTTAGGATTATCCAGGCTGTCGGAACCTTCAAGCTCGATCTTGCCGAGTTCCAGCGCCGAGATCACGCGCTCGAAGGATTTGGTCTGCGCGACCAGCCCGTCCACCGCCGCCTGCACAACTGCATTGCCCTCGGCATTGCCTTCGCCGATCATCTGGTCGTAGGCCTCGACCGTCTCGCCGCGCGTCACCATGGCCTGCATCGCGGCGATCGTCGTGTCGAGCTTGCCCTTCACCTCGGTGTCTAGCGCCGCATCCTTGGCGGCGACCAGTTCCGAAAGCGACGGTCCGGTCAGCTTCGTGCCGTCGGGGCGGATATATTCGCCGGTGTAGGCGCTCTGGATGCCCAGGGCGTCGTAATAGTGTGAATTGTAGGTGTTGTCGGAGAAGCAGTCGTGCTCCTCTTCCGGATCGTGCAGCAGCAGGCCGAGCTTCATGCGCTCGCCGGCGAGCTCACCGTAGGAGAGGGAGCCCATGCCGGTCAGGATCGCCGAGATGCCGGCCTTCGGGTCGGCGCTGACGGTCTTGGCGGCACCGCCCTCGGGCGCCCACTCGGCGACCATCTCTTCCAGGTCGGTGACGAGCAGGTCGGTCGCCGCCTTCAGATAGGCGACGCGGCGGTCGCAGTTGCCGCCCGTGCAATTCTTGGTGTCGAAGTCCGTGGCCGGGCGGTTGCCGGCGCCTTTGCCGGTGCCATTCAGGTCTTGGCCCCACAGCAGGAATTCGATCGCGTGGTAGCCGGTTGCCACGTTCGCCTCGACCCCGCCGGCCTCCTGCAAGGTACCCGCCAGGAATTCCGCAGTGATGCCGGAAGCGTCGACGTCCTTGCCGTCGATCTTGATCGCGGGGTTGGCGATCACGTTGGCGACGAACAGCGAGTTCTCGTCGCTCTCGGTGCCGTAGCTGGCGTCGACATAGTCGATCAGGCCTTCGTCCAGCGGCCAGGCATTGACCTTGCCTTCCCACTCGTCGACGGCAGCGTTGCCGAACCGGTAGACTTCGGTCTGCTGATAGGGTGCGCGGGCCTTGATCCAGGCGGCGCGGGCGGCCTCCAGCGTCTCGTTGGTCGGGCTGGCGATCAGCGCGTCGACGGCGGCGGCGAGCTCCTTGGCGGTCGCAAGCGAGTCGGAATATTTGGCATGGGCGACATCGACATAGTGCTTGACGACGGCAGCCTCGTCGGTGGCGGCGAGTGCCGGCTGGAAGGCGAGCGCGCAAGTCGCGGTCGAGAGCGCCAGCACGGCCGCGCGAAGGAAGGAGGTCTTCATGTTGTCTCCTGGGGTCCCACTAGAGTTCATAACCTTCCCGGCGCCCCTCTCCTCTTGGGCGAATGATTGGCCGGGACGTCGCCCGGAGCCGGGCGATGGAAATATTCAGGCGCGATTCTCTTCGCGCAAAAACAAACTGGTGTCAAAGCGTATAGTTTAGAACAATTCGATACTTGCAACCGCACGGACGGCAGCGCGGGAGGAGGCGCGCCGAACCGCCACCATCCGGCGTGTTACCTGCCTACGCCTTGCGCTCCATGGCGCAGAAGAAGAAGCCGTCCGTTCCCGTCGAGGCCGGCGTCAACGTCACCGTCTTCATGTCAGCCGACCAGGGCTTCGGCTTGTCGGTGCCGAAGAGGTCCTCCCAGGCTTCCGCCGCCGACAGGATCTCGAATTCGGGATTGTCCTCGCAGAAGCTGTAGACCTGGTTCTCGTTTTCCTCCGGCAGCACCGAACAGGTCACGTACAGGAGGTAGCCGCCGGGGCGCACGAAGGTCGCCGCACTCGCCAGCGCCTCCTCCTGCTGCGACAGGCGTTCCTCGAGGTTCCTGTCCGTCAGCCGCCACTTGGTGTCCGGCCGCCGCCGCCAGGTGCCGGTGCCGGTGCAGGGTGCGTCGACCAGCACCCGGTCGAACCGGCCGGCGAAGGGGGAGAGGGAGGAAAGGTCGTCATGGACCTGCACGTTGCGGGTGCCGGCGCGCTTCAGCCGCTCGATGATCGGCGCCAGCCGCTTGCGGTCGGCGTCGTAGGCGTGCACCTGGCCCTTGTTGTTCATGGCCGCCGACATGGCGAGTGTCTTGCCGCCGCCGCCGGCGCAAAAGTCGAGCACCTGCTCGCCTTCCTGTGCGAACACGAGGTCGGCGACGATCTGGGAGCCCTCGTCCTGCACCTCGAACCAGCCTTTCTGGAAGGAGAGTTCGGCGGTGACGTTCGGCAGCCGCGACGGGCCCTCGCCGGCGGGGATGCGGATGCCGTTGCGGGCGATCTTCGCCGGCTCCGCGCCGCTGCGCTCCAGGGCTTTCAGAACCTTCTCCGGCGAGGCCTTCAGCGTGTTGGCGCGCAGGTCCAGCGTCGGCCGTCCCGTCAGCGCCTTGGCCTCAGCCAGCCAGTCGTCGGAAAAATTCTCCTCGAAGGAGGGCTGCACCCATTCGGGAATGTCGCCCTGCACATGCAGCGGCGCATCCTCGAGGCGGCGACCGGCAAGGGCCTTCAGGCGGGTGTCGGAAATATCGGGGGCGAACTTGTCGCCTTCGAACTCGCGCGCCAGGCTCTCCGCCGTCTGGCCCCACTGGCGCAGCATGACGCCGAGCCCGAGCGAGGCGGGGCTGTCGTCGTCCATCAAGAAGGCGTGCGACAGCTTCATCCGCAGTGCGTCGTAGACGATGTTGCCGATCGCTGCCCGGTCGCCGGATCCGGCAAAGCGGTGGGCGAGGCCCCAGTCCTTCAGCGCGTCAGCGACGGGGCGCTTGCGCGTCTCGATGTCAGCCAGAACCTCGATGGCTCCGGAGAGCCGTCCACCCAATCGCATTGCTCAACTCCAGTTTCCGCCGTGGTAGCGGCGATGGTCGTCAAGAGCAAGCCGACGGGTGTCAAATAGGCTGGTGCGGTTTCAGCTGCTGATGATCTGGTAACAGACCTTGGCGTGGCCGGAACTGATCATGCCGATATGCGAGGCGGCCGCCTTGGAGAGATCCAGCACCCGGCCGCGGATGAACGGGCCGCGATCGTTGATGCGAACAACGACGCTCTTGCCGTTGCGGGCATTGGTGACCTTGAGCTTGGTGCCGAAGCGCAGCGTCTTGTGCGCGGCCGTCAGCTTGGCCGGGTTCATGCGCTCGCCGGAGGCGGTTTTCGATGTGAGCGCGTACCACGATGCACCGCCACAGCCGGCAGCTTCGGCGGTGGATGCGAAGGTAACGGGCGCAGCGATGATGAGTGCGGCGAGAGCCGCAGTAGAGGACTTGATAGACATGGTGACCCCTCAGTGCTGATGTCCAGTTTCTTCTGACAGGTCTGTCTATTGGGACGAAAAATGGCGAAAAAGGGCCTTGTCCAGCCATGACTACTTCGTAAGCGCATTAGAAATAGTTTGCATAGAATGCTGTCTATCTTGACGGAATCGCAGGAGCGTCCGGAAAAGGCCTTTAGAATCAGTGCTGAGCTTGAAAGCTTGACACACGTGGAATTTTCGGCTGCGCACCCCCGGAAAAGCTGAAAAAAAGTTGCGCCTAGACCGAAAAGACTACGCCAAAGCCCATTTGTTGCGCGGAGAAAACGCGCGTAAGTTGTGAAAAATTGACGAAACTTTGGCGAGCATGGCCACAGTTGAGTAACCTGTCGTTAACCGGTCGGTCCTGTCAGCCGCGCCAGGCGTCGTCGGCCCACATCTGCGCAAGCGACATGCGGTAGTCGGGGTAGCGAAAGGCAAAGCCGAGCGAGCGGATCCTGGCGTTCGAGACGCGCTTGTTTTCGCCGTAGAAAGAGCGCGCCATGGGAGAGAGTTCGGCCGTCTCGAAGGGGATCTCCGGCGGCATTTCGCGCCCCATCAGCCGGGCAGCTTCGGCAACCACGTCCTGCGGGGGTCCGGGTTCGTGATCGGTGATGTTGAACACCCCGCCATGCCCCCCTTCGGCCAGGAAGAGGGCTGCCGCGCCGATGTCCTCGACGCGGATGCGATTGAACACCTGGTCCTTCTTGACGAGCCGCCGCGCGGTCCCCTCGGCGACGTTGCGTAGCGCATTGCGCCCTGGCCCGTAGATGCCGGCGAGCCGGAGCACGGAAACAGGAATGCCGCTCGTTCCGGAAAAGGAAAGCCACTTGCCCTCGGCCTCCATCCGCTCCACCGAGCGCGCCGAGACCGGATGGATGGGCATACCCTCGTCCACCCAGGCACCCTTGTGGTCGCCATAGACGCCGACGGTCGACAGATAGCCCGTCCATTGCAGATGCGGCATGAGGTCGGCGATCGGGGTCACTCCGTCGCGAAAGAGCGGGTCTCCGCTCTTGCCCGGCGCAATCGACTGCACGAGATGTGTCGCCAGCTGCATCGCGCCCCGCAAAGCGTCGGAGATCGTCTCGCCGTCATAGAGGATCGCCTCGATACCGCGGGCGGCCAGCGCGTCCACCTTCTCCTGCGAGCGCGTGGTGCCGGCGACCGCAAAGCCGGCCTCCCCGAACGCCTCGGCGATCGCGCGGCCGGTAAAGCCGGCCCCCAGAACCAACAGCCGCATCAGGCAACCTCCATCGCAGTATCATATTCCGCCCGCACCTCCGCGTCGGTCTCCCCCGAAGCACCTCGGGCAAACGCCTGGAAATCGCCTTTCGCCATCAGCCTCGACAGCGCCCACACGGCCATGCCGCGCACGGTCGGCGACGGGTCGCCGGCAAGCCGCAGGCAGATCGGCACGAGCGCGGCCTCGCCGCTGTTTCCGGCCGCAATGAGCACGTTGCGCACGAACCGGTCACGTCCGATCCGCTTGACCGGCGAGCCGGAGAAATGCGTGCGGAAGGCCGCGTCGTCGAGTTCGAGCAGGTCTGCGATCCGCGGTTCGCGCAGGTCGTCGCGGGCATGGAACTTCATTTCCGCGGCCGTGGCTGCGAACTTGTTCCAGGGGCAGGCGGCAAGGCAGTCGTCGCAGCCGTAGATGCGGTTGCCGATCAGCGGGCGCAGGGCGGGATCGATCGGTCCCTTGTGCTCGATCGTCAGATAGGAGATGCAGCGCCGCGCATCGATCTGGTAGGGCGCCGGAAAGGCGTCCGTCGGGCAGGCGTCCATGCAGGCCCGGCAGGAGCCGCAATGGTCGCGCTCCGGCGCGTCCGCGCCGAGGTCGGCGGTGGTGAACATGCTGCCGAGGAAGAGCCAGGAGCCGAACTCGCGGCTGACGATGTTGGTATGCTTGCCCTGCCAACCGAGGCCCGCCTGCATCGCAAGCGGCTTCTCCATCACCGGCGCCGTGTCGACGAAGACCTTCACGTCCTCGCCGGCGCGCGCGGCAAAGCGCGTGGCGATCTCCTTGAGCCTGCCCTTGATGACGTCGTGGTAGTCGCGGTTGCGCGCATAGACCGAGATCGCCGCGCGGTCGCGGTTCGAGAGCACCGCGCGCGGATCCTCGTCTGGACCGTAGTTCATGCCGAACAGCACGATCGAGCGGACCTCGCTCCACAGCACGCGCGGATCGCCGCGGCGCGCACGCGTCTCTTCCATCCAGTCCATGGTGCCGTGATAGCCGGCGGCGAGGAACGCCTGCAGCTGCGCCGGCGCCTCGGGGATCGCGTCCGGGCGCGTCACCCGGCAGGCGTCGAACCCCTTGTCCCTCGCCTCCGCCAGCAGGAACGCTTTCAGCTTCTCCCGCTGCCGGTCGCTTCGCTTTTCCGTGTCGGCGGCGACGGACATGGCTTCCGCCTCAGAAATCGAGGTCCGCATAGTGCGAGACCGGGGTGACGCCACGCACGCGCTCCGCCAGCAGCGGCCGGAACGCGGGACGCGACTTGATGCGCTGGTACCAGTCCTTCGCCTGCGGCGCGTCCTGCCAGTTGATCTCGCCGAGATAGTCCAGCACCGAGATGGAGGCCGCAGCCGCGAGGTCCGCATAGCTCAGCCGGTCGCCGGCGAGATAGGTGCGCGAGCCCGCAAGCCAGGAGAGATACTTCATGTGCTGGCGGATGTTGGCGCGCGAATTGCGCAGGATCTTGCTGTCCGGCGGCCCGCCGCCCTGGTCCGGCGTCATCTGCAGCTTGAAGATGCGCTCGCGCACCAGTGGCCGCGTGACGTCCTGCTCCATCTTCTGCAGGAACCACTCGACGAGGCGGCGGATCTCCGCCCGCTGGAACGGGTCCTCGGCCAGAAGCCGCCGGTCGCGCTTCAGGACGCCATGGGTCTCGTCGACATATTCGGAAATGACGCTCGCCCCGCAGAGCGCCCGCATGCTGTCGTCGACATAGACGGGCAGGGTGCCGGCCGGGTTCAGCGCCAGGAAGTCGCGCCGGTTCTCCCAGGGCTGCTCCTCGGCAAGGTCGGTCTGGTAGCCGTACTCGCTCAGGATCAGCCGGACGAAGCGCGAGGCGGAGGACATCGGGTGATGGTAAAGGGTCGACATTGAGGCGCTTTTTTCTTCAAGTGATTGTCGGAGGAAGTGGATCGGCCGCCGGCCGGAACTGCGGATTGCGCTTTTCACGACTCCTGACACAAAGCTATAGGAAGATGGCAAGGCAAAAACAAGCGAATCGGTTCGTGATGTTCCCTCCCAACATCACCTCTTCAAGGATTTTCAATGGCCGACCAGTCGATCGTCAGCGCCCTCGTACTCGGATTGATCGAGGGCTTGACCGAGTTCATACCCGTGTCCTCCACGGCCCATGTCCTGCTCGCCGGACACTTTCTTGGCTTCAAGTCTCCCGGCAACACCTTTGCCGTCCTCATCCAGCTCGGCGCCATCCTGGCCATCCTTGCCGTCTATGCCGGCAAGCTGATCCATATCGCGACGGCGCTGCCGGACAGTGCGAAGGCGCGGCGCTTCGTGCTCTGCGTGCTGCTTGCCTTCCTGCCGGCCGCCGTCATCGGCGTGTTCGCGCATGATTTCATCAAGACCGTGCTGTTCGAGACGCCGCAATTGATCTGCATCGTCCTCATCGTCGGCGGCGTCTTGCTCTATGCGATCGATCGCCTGTCGCTGACGCCGCGCTACACGGACGTGATGGACTATCCGCCGTCGCTGGCCTTCAAGATCGGTCTCTTCCAGTGCCTGGCGATGATCCCGGGAACTTCGCGCTCGGGCGCGACGATCGCAGGCGCCCTGCTGATGGGCACCGACAAGCGTTCGGCGGCCGAGTTTTCGTTCTTCCTCGCCATGCCGACCATGCTCGGCGCCTTCACGCTCGATCTCTACAAGAACCGCGCCGCGCTCAGCCTCGACGACGGCATGATCATCGGCGTCGGTTTCATAGCCGCGTTCTTCTCCGCGCTTCTGGTCGTCCGCTCGCTTCTGGACTTCGTCTCCCGCCGCGGCTTCGCCCCCTTTGCCGCTTGGCGAATCGTCATCGGCGTCGCGGGCCTGATCGGGCTGGCGATCTGGGGATGAGGCGCTTCGTCGCCATGCCGGGGCCGTGGGGCTTCGGGACTATAGACGGGGGCCGGGCGGAAACGTCCGGTCCTTCCGTTTTGGAGGTGTCTCAGCGACCGATCGACGAGGTCGTGCAGGGGTCGACGCCATAGGCCGGCGCGCATCCGTGCTTGCCTGCGGCGACCGTCGACGGGGCCACGAAGGAGCCCGCCAGGATCACCAGAGCCGCGCAGCCGAAGAAGAGTGCAATTGCCTTGCCCATTTCGAAGAGGTCCCTGAGGAGAAGTCTGCGCCGGTCAGCCGTTGCGGCCCTGTCGCGCGAGGCGGTGTGTATGTGCCGCCCTGAAAAACATCAATAACCCGACATGCTGAATCCCGCGTAAATGGCGCGCTGATTTTTTCACTGCGGCACAACTGCAACGCTCCGCATCGTGGGCGTGCGTCAACGCCCGTGGCCGGTCCCAAAGGAGGTGGAGCGACGAATCGAAAGCATGCTGCAGAGGCGGCGTCATCGGGCGGTCCGGCCGCTCGATCGCGTCTTGTCCGGCAACGAGAAACGCCCGGCGCCCAAGCGTCGGGCAGGCGGGAGATGGAGTCTGTCCGCTCAGTCCTTGCCGCGGGTGAACTGGCCCTGCGGCCGGTAGCGCACGAGGTAGGACGGCAGGATCGCTTCGGCGAGCGCAGGCGTAATCCCGAGCGCCTGGATCGTGCGGCCTTCCTTCTTGGCCTCGTCGGAGACGACGTTGTCCGAACGCAGCAGCGTGACCTGGTCCGGCGTCAGCGGCGGATCGACGAAGGGAACGAGCGAGGCGAACGAGCCGATCAGGGAGGCGATGGCGAAGGGCAGGGGCACCAGCGCCCGCTTGCGGTCGATCACGTCCAGCATCAACTCGAGACACTGGCGGAAGGACAGGATTTCCGGCCCACCGAGTTCGTAGGTCGCGCCCTTTTCCGCCCGGCCGTCGACGGCGCGGGCCACGGCTTCCGCCACGTCGGTCACGTAGACCGGCTGGAACTTGGTATGCCCGCCGCCGACCAGCGGCAGTGCCGGGGAAAAGCGCGACATGCTGGCGAACTTGTTGAAGAAGCCGTCCTCCGGCCCGAAGATGATCGAGGGACGCAGGATCACCGCCTCGGGCAGGACCTGGCGGATGCCGGCCTCGCCGCGACCCTTGGAGCGGGCATAGTCGGAGGCCGAATTCACGTCGGCGCCGATCGCCGAAACATGCGTCAGCGAGGCGCCACGGGCGCGTGCCGCCTCTGCGACGGCGCGGGCGCCGAAATCCTGCACCGCGTCGAAGCGATTGCGGCCCTTCTCGAACAGGATGCCGACGCAGTTGACCACGTGGTCTGCATCATGGACTGCGCGGTCGATGCTGTCGCGGTAGCGCAGGTTCGCCTGGACGAAGGAAATCTGGCCCAGACCGCCGATCGGCTGCAGGAAACCCGCCAGGTCCGGCCGCCGCACGGCGACCCGGATGCGGTATCCGCGCTTCGCCAGTGCCCTTACCACATGTCGGCCGACGAAACCCGAGCCACCGAACACGGTGACCTGTGGCGGAAGGTTGGAGAGGGTCATGCGGGATGCTCCTGGAAAAGGCGAGGTGGGTGAGGCCTACATAGCCGAAAGAACCGGGGAGGTGAAGGCTTGTCTGCACGCAACCCGTCGCACCGGTGAGGGTCTCCCGAAGGCCGGTTTCAGGCGCCCTCGACCACGACCATCTCCGCGTCCGCGACCTCCTGCCGGATGGCCGCGGCGATCTGGTATTCCGGCGAATTGTAGCAGTCGATCGCCGCCTGCAGCGACGGGAACTCGATGACGACGTTGCGGGCGCGGACCGTGCCTTCCAGCTTCTGGAACGCACCGCCGCGGGCGAGAAAGACAGCACCGTACTTCTCGAAGGCCGGCTTCGCCGCTGTCACATAATCCTTGTAGCGCTCGGCATCACGAACGTCGACGCGAGCGATCCAGTATCCCTTGGCCATGGTATCCTCCTCCGTTTCGGGTTTAAGCCTTGCGCGCGCCGGCCATCTCGGCAAGGATCGCTTCTGCGGCAGCACGCGGGTCGTCCGCCTTGACGATCGGTCGTGCCACGACGAGATGGCTCGATCCTGCCTTCAGCGCCTCCGCCGGCGTCATCACCCGCTTCTGGTCGCCCTTGTCGGCGCCCGCCGGCCGGATGCCGGGCGTCACGATCGCCATGTCCGCTCCGACGATGCCGCGCACGGCGGCTGCCTCCTCGGCCGAGCAGACGATGCCGCCCATGCCGGCGGCGCGCGCCTGTTCCGCCCGGCGCAGCACCAGCCTGTGCGGGTCGGTTTCGTAACCGGCTTCGATCAGGTCTTCTGCGTCCATCGAGGTCAGCACGGTGACCCCGAGCAGGCAAAGACCGGAGCCCCTGGCCGCCTCCACCGCCGCCCGCATCGCCTTCGGATAGGCGTGCAGCGTCAGCATCGACATCCCCATCCTGGCGATGTTCTCGACGCCCTTCGCCACCGTGTTGTCGATGTCGAGCAGCTTCATGTCGAGGAAGACCTTTTTGCCTTCCTGCGCCAGGTCGCGGGCGAACTCCAGCCCGCCGGCAAAGACCAACTGGTAGCCGATCTTGTAGAAGAGCACGCTGTCGCCGAGCGCGCGGACCTTCTCCTCGGCCTCAGTCACCGTCGGCACGTCCAGTCCGACGATCAGACGCTCGCGCGCTTCCATGCTCAGATCCCCCGCCACGATTCCATCGCCGTCCAGTCGCATGTGACGGTGCGATCTTCAAGCCGGAAGGCGAAAAGATTGCCGCCGCTCCCGGGCTGGTCGTGGCTGCGCGCGATCGGCAGTCCCTCCAGGTGGCATTTGAACAGCGTCCCAACCCCGCCATGTCCAACGAAGGCGATCGGTTGCGTCGCGTCGTGCGCTTTCAGGATGGCGTCGACCTGCGTGACGATCCGTGCCTGGGCGTCGACCGCCCGCTCCCAGCCGCGAAAGCTCTCCGTCGGATGGGCGAAGAACCAATCGGCCGCGTCCTGGAAACGGTCGGGCGGGAGGAAACCGGTGGCGCTGCGATCGTTCTCGCCCATGCCGTCGACGGTCTCGACCGTAACCCCGGCGGCACGCGCAAGGATGTCTGCGGTCTCGACCGCCTTCACTTCGTCGCTGGAGACGATGCGCCGCAGCGAGCGGACCCAGGCCGATTGCGCCGCCTGCTCCGCGCGCTGGCGCCCGATGTCAGAAAGTCCCCATTGGGGAACCGGCACGTCCGGTTCGATCCGGACCTGCGGATGGGTGATGTAGAGAGCAAACATCGCGGCAGCTCTAATTCGTCTTGCGATAGACCCAGAGCTGCGCCGGCGGAATGTTGCGCACGACGAAGTCGAGATGGCTGATCTGGTATCGGTCGGGCATCGCGGTCACCGGCGACACCGGCCCGTAGGAGATCTGCACGACCGGACGACCGGCCGGGATGCGCCGCAGGAGATCCTCGATCAGCGCCACGCGGCGGTGCATCGGGAAGTTCAGGAGCGGAACCGCCGAGATGACGCTGTCGAACTGGACGTCCTTCAGCGGGCCGAGCGTATTGTCGAGATCGAAGGCGTCGCCATTGATGAATTTCACGCCCTCGAAGCGCTCGACGAGATGGTTGTAGAAGTCGGTGGAGAACTCGATCGAGACGATCTTGTCCGGCGCCATGCCCGCCTCGAGGATCGCCTTGGTGATGGCGCCCGTGCCTGGGCCGAGCTCGAGGACGGGACGGTGCGAACGCGGATCGATCACACTTGCCATCCGGCGCGCCGCCACCGAGGAGGTCGGAATGATGGAGCCGACCGCGCGCGTGTTGCTGATCCAGCCCTTGAAGAAGCGGATCTCCTCGTCAAATTTCTTGCCGAGCCGTTCCTTCACCTTCACACGCAAACTCATGTCGTCCCCCGGTGTGGCCGTCAAGGAAATCGATCCGGCGCCCGTGTGGACCGGATCCCCTGAACCGTGTCTATTCCATGGCACACTATGTGTCGCCGTTTGCGTCAAAAACAAGTCTGTTCGCGCCGGATCAACAGCTTGTAGCCAAAAAGAAAAACGGCGGACCATCCGGCCCGCCGCTTCGATTTCACAACTGGTCACATATGCTAGACGCGCATCGGCATCAGCACGTAGAGCGCGTCGTCGCCGGCAAGGTCGCGCACCAGCGTCGGCGAACCGGGATCGGCCAGCATGAACACGGCCTCTTCGCCGGTGAGTTGCGACGTGATGTCGAGCAGGTACTTCGCGTTGAAGCCGATCTCCAGCGGGTCGCTCTCGTAGCCGACCGGCAGTTCCTCGGTGGCGCTGCCGGAATCGGGATTGTTGACCGTCAACGTCATCTGGCCCTCGCTCAGGGCCAGCTTCACCGCGCGACCGCGCTCGGAAGAAATGGTGGAGACGCGGTCGACCGCCTGGGCGAAGGACTGGCAGTCGATCTTCAGCTCCTTGTCGTTGCCCGCGGGGATGACGCGCTGGTAATCGGGGAAGGTGCCGTCGATCAGCTTCGAGGTCAGCACCACCGAACCGATGGTGAAGCGGATCTTCGCATCCGACACTTCCACGGTGACGACGAGGTCGGGATTGTCGACCAGCTTCTGCAATTCGCCCACGGTCTTGCGCGGGACGATGATGCCGGGCATGCCCTCCGAGCCCGAAGGCGCCTCCACGTCGGCGCGCGCCAGCCGGTGGCCATCGGTCGCGACCGCGCGCAGCTTCAGCTTGCCGTCACTTTCGATCGTGTGGACGAAGATGCCGTTCAGGTAGTAGCGCGTCTCCTCCGTCGAGATCGCGAACTGCGTGCGGTCGATCAGCATCTTCAGTTCCGTCGCCTTGAGGCGGAAGGTATGGCTGAAGCTGCCGGCGGTGAGATCCGGGAAGTCGGACTGCGGCAGGCACTGCAGCGAGAACTTCGAGCGTCCGGAAGTAACCGTCATGGCGCCGCCGTCCGGCGTGTTGGCCAGAAGCACCTCGGAGCCGTCCGGAAGCTTCCGCACGATGTCGTAGAGCAGGTGGGCAGGAACCGTCGTCGCACCGGCTTGCTCCACCTGGGCCGGCGTCGCCTCGGTGATTTCAAGGTCCAGGTCGGTCGCCTTCATTTCCAGGCTGCCCGCGTCCGCGCGCAGCAGCACGTTCGAAAGGATCGGGATCGTGTTGCGCCGCTCGACCACGCGATGAACGTGGTTCAGCGACTTCAGGAGGTTGGACCGTTCGATGGTGATGCGCATGGGAGTATCGCTTTCGACCGCTCTGCCCGCCGGCTGGGCCGGCGCGGCGTCTTCTTGTTTGCCGGCTGGCGCCGGAAGGATGTGGACGGGCAAATTGGCAGATTTAGCCTCCAAAATGCAAGAGGCTTGGCGATCGTTACAGGGGATACAGCGGCACGCAGGCGCCCCCGCGCCCTTGCGGCCCGTCTTCGCCTCGACCATAAGGAGACGGAGGCCGCCCCGACATCTGGAGGCGCTAGCAGGAATGTAAGCCCGCAATGCAGGAACAGCCGCAAAGGGAGGCAGCACCGCCTGCCCGCCACTACCGCGTCCACGGCACGCTCGTAGCCGCGCGCCCGCTCGAGCCTGCGCTCTATCTCGTCGCGACCCCGATCGGCAATCTGGGCGACATCACCCTGCGTGCGCTGGAAACGCTCGCCGGCGCCGACGTGCTCGCCTGCGAGGATACCCGCGTCACCCGCGTGCTGCTCGACCGCTATGGCATCGCCACCCGTCCCTATGCCTATCACGAGCACAATGCCGACGAGGTCGGCCCGAAGCTCGTCGCGGCGCTCGACGAGGGCAGGTCCGTGGCGCTCGTCTCCGACGCCGGCACGCCGCTCGTTTCCGATCCCGGCTATCGCCTCGGCCAGCTCGCGCTCGCAGCCGGCCACAAGGTCGTGCCGATCCCCGGCGCCTCGGCGCCGCTGGCAGCGCTCGTCGGCTCCGGCCTGCCGAACGACGCCTTCCTCTTCGCAGGCTTTCTGCCGACGAGGGACAAGGCCAGGCGCGACCGCCTGGGCGAACTCTCCATGGTGCCGGCGACGCTCGTCTTCTTCGAATCCCCGCATCGCATCGGCGCCACGCTTGCCGCCGCAGCCGACGTGCTGGGCGCCGATCGCCCCGCCGCCGTCTGCCGCGAGCTCACCAAGACCTTCGAGGAGTTCCGCCGCGGCTCCCTCGCCGGGCTCGCCGCCCACTACGAGGAAAACCCGCAGGTCAAGGGCGAGATCGTCCTGGTCGTCGGCCCCCCGGCCGAACCGCCGCCACCGCCGGCAGCTGATGTCGATGCGCTTCTGTCGGCGCTGATGCGCGACATGCCCGCCGGCAAGGCTGCGACGGAGGCAGCCCGCCAGACCGGCATGCCCCGGCGCGAGCTCTACCAGCGCCTGCTCGAGCTGAAGGCGGGCGATGGCGACTGAGGCGGAAAAAAAGCTTCGCCGCCGGGCCTTCCGTCGCGGTCACCGCGCCGAGCTCGCAGCCGCCCTCTACCTGTTCGCCAAGGGCTACCGCATTCTCGCGATCCGCTACCGCACCAGGGCCGGCGAGATCGATATCATTGCCCGCAAGGGCGATCTCATCGCCTGTGTGGAGGTCAAGGCGCGGGCGAGCGAGGAGGGGGCGGTCTTCGCCGTGACCGGATCGGCCCAGCATCGCATCCGCGCGGCAAGCGACGTCTGGCTGGCCCGCCAGCCGGATGCCCATCTCCTCTCTGTCCGCTACGACATCGTCGCCGTCCTCCCCTGGCGCCTGCCGCGACACCTGCCGGACGCGTTCTGATCGCGCAAAAGGGAAAGCGAAACGAACGTCATGTGAATTGTAATCGTGCTGCCATGAAACTGTTACGCGCCCGTCATGGTGGCGCAATAGGCACCACTCCACCGATGTAACCGGTGGAGAGGATCCTTCCATGATCAAGCAGTTTTCCTTCGCAGCAGTCTCGCTTGCACTGACCGCGACCTCGTCGCTCGCCGCGACCAATATCTCCTGGTGGCACGGCATGGCCGGCCGTAACGGCGAGGTCATCAACGAGGTGGCCCAGAAGTTCAATGCCTCGCAGACGGCCTGCGCGCTGACGCCGGTCTCCAAGGGCACCTATGAGGAGGCGCTTGCCTCCGGCATCGCCGCCTTCCGTTCCGGCGAGCAGCCGAACATCCTGCAGGTCTTCGACGCGGGTGCGGCCACCATCATCAACGCCAAGGGCGCCGTCGTCCCCGCCGAGGACCTGATCAAGGAAGCCGGCTACGACTTCGACCGCAACGCCTTCATCGAGGGCGTGCGCTACTTCTACGCCGACAGCGACGGCAAGTTCGTCGGCATGCCGTTCAACTCGTCCGCGCCGATCATGTACATCAACGACGAGGCGCTGAAGAAGGCCGGCGTCGCAGCACCCAAGACCTGGGAAGAATTCGAGGCGGCTGCCCCGAAGCTGAAGGAGGCGGGCTTCATCCCGCTCGTCCAGTCGCAGCTGACCTGGGAATTCACGGAAAACTTCTTCTCGCGCAACAACATCCAGTTCGCCACCAACAACAACGGCTACGACAGCGTCACCGACACCACGCTGAAGGTCACCGACCCGAACCTCGTCATGATGTTCGAAAAGCTGAAATCGTGGGCTGACGAGGGCTACTTCGCCTACTACGGCGCCGGCTGGAACGACAATCAGAAGCCGTTCGAGGAAAACAAGGTCGCGCTGTGGATCGGCTCGTCGGGCTCTTTCGGTGGCCTCCAGAAGACCGCGCAGATGCCGTTCTCGGCAGACTTCCTGCCCTACTGGGGTTCGATCGCCGGCGCCGGCACCAACTCCTTCATCGGCGGCGCGGCCCTGTTTGCCATGTCCGGCAAGCCGGCCGAGGAAAACAAGTGCGTGGCCGATTTCTTCCAGTTCCTGACCTCGCCGGAAATCCAGAAGTTCTACCATCAGGCAACCGGCTACGTCGCGATCACCACCGCGGCCTACGAACTGACCAAGTCCGAGGACTACTATGAGAAGACCCCGGCCGCCGAAGTCGGCATCAAGCAACTGATGCTGCCGTCCGGCGAATGGTCGAAGGGCTATCGTCTCGGCTTCTACCCGCAGATCCGCGAGATCATGGAGCGCGAATACGGCCGCATCTTCTCCGGCGAGACCACCGTCAAGGACGCCTTCGACACCATCGAGCGCGAAGGCAACGAGCTGCTCGCCCGCTTCGCCAAGACGACTGGCTGAGGTTGCAGGGCTGCCGGCTGGCAGCCTCTTCTCCCCTCGGGGAGAAGGTGGCCCGAAGGGTCGGATGAGGGGGTGGCGAAGCCCCCTCATCGCCTCGCTACGCTCGGCACTTCTCCCCGAGGGGAGAAGAGGGCATCTGCCGCGCCCGCCGCCGTGCACACCTTCCTGACCAAGGTTCGACAATGAAGCGCGTCCAGTTCTCCTCGCCGCTGCTGCCTTACCTGTTCCTGGCGCCGCAGCTGGCGGTCATCGTCATCTTCTTCTACTGGCCGTCCGTGCGGGCGATCCAGTCCTCTTTCTATCTGGAGGACCCCTTCGGCTTCGGCTCGACCTTCGTCGGCTTCGACAACTACATCGGCACGCTGCGCAATCCCGAATATCTCGCCATCGCCCGCTTCACGGCGATCTTCACCGCGCTCGTCACCTTCTTCTCGCTGGCGCTCGGGCTGCTGCTGGCGGTCAAGGCCGACGCGGTGATCCGCGGCAACGCCGCCTACAAGACGCTGCTGATCTCGGTCTATGCCATCGCCCCGCCGGTCGCGGGCCTGATCGGCATGATGTTCTTCGACCAGCACATCGGCCCCTTCGTCAAGATCGCCGCCTTCTTCGGCTGGGAGATGAAGGTGGGCCTCAGCTATTTCGACACTGCGTTTGCGATGATCACGGTCGCCGTCTGGAAGCAGATCCCGTACAACTTCATCTTCTTCCTGTCCGGCCTGCAGGGGCTGCCCGC
The DNA here is from genome assembly GCF_014196765.1 of Mycoplana azooxidifex. GTDB lineage: Bacteria > Pseudomonadota > Alphaproteobacteria > Rhizobiales > Rhizobiaceae > Mycoplana > Mycoplana azooxidifex. The sequence continues at coordinate 218,203 of NZ_JACIEE010000003.1, read as the reverse complement.
GTCGGTGCGCGAGGCCGCCGCCATCGACTGCCGATCCGGCATCAAGCGCTTCTGGACCGTCATCTTCCCGCTGCTGGCGCCGACTGCCTTCTTCCTGCTGATCATCAACGTCACCTACGCGCTCTTCGACACCTTCGGCGTCATCGACGTGATGGTGAAGGACAAGGCGGCCAACAACCCGATCACGCTGGTCTACAAGGTCTACATGGACGGCTTCCGCGGCAACGATATCGGCGGCTCGTCGGCCCAGTCGGTGATCCTGATGCTCGTCGTCTTCGTGCTCACCGTGCTGCAGTTCCGCTTCATCGAGCGGCGCATCCACTACACTTGAGGCGCCCCATGTACCGAACCCGCATCCTCGACCATCTCGTCCTCGTCCTCGGCGCCCTGTTCCTGACACTGCCGGTGGTCGTCGCGCTGATGACTTCCACCCACGAAGCGGCCACCATTCACTCCAAGGGGCTGATGCTCTCCCCGGGTGGTCATTTCGTCGAGACCTACGAGACGGTGCTGACGCGTCAGGGCGGCTTCACCGGCCAGGTCACGGGCGCACGGATGATGATGAACTCGTTCATTCTCGGCATCGGCTTCGCGCTCGGCAAGATCACGCTCTCGATGCTGGCCGCCTATGCGATCGTCTACTTCCGCTTCCGTTTTGCCACGCTCGCCTTCTGGGTGATCTTCACCACGCTGCTCCTACCGCTCGAAGTGCGCATCATGCCGTCCTACGAGGTGATGAGCGGGCTCGGCCTCATCAACACCTATACCGGCCTGATCGTGCCGCTGCTGGCGTCCGCCACCGGAACCTTCTATTTCCGCCAGTTCTTCAAGTCGGTGCCGGAGGAGCTTCTGGAGGCCGCCCGCATCGATGGCGCCGGGCCGTTCAAGTTCTTCATCGACGTGCTGGTGCCGTTGTCGAAGACGATGGCTGCGGCGATCTTCATCATCATGTTCGTCTATGGCTGGAACCAGTATCTCTGGCCGATGCTGATGACCACGGACGAGCGCTTCTTCACCCTGATGCGCGGCATCAAGCAGATTCTCCAGGTCTGGATCGGCTCGCAGATCCCCGACTACAACGAGGCCTTCGCCCTGGCCGTCCTCGCCATGCTCCCGCCGGTCCTCATCGTCGTGGTCTTCCAGAGCTGGTTCATCAAGGGCCTCACAGAGAGCGACAAGTAAGGAAACGTCGATGGCAACGATCGAGATCGACAAGGTATCGAAGATCTATCACGGCGGCGTGCCGGCCGTCAGCGAGGTCGACATTGCGATTGACGACGGCGAGTTCATCGTCCTCGTAGGTCCGTCCGGCTGCGGCAAGTCGACCCTCCTGCGCATGGTGGCGGGGCTCGAGACGATCTCGAGCGGCACGGTCAGGATCGGCGGCCGCGTCGTCAACGACGTCGAGCCAGCCGACCGCGACATCGCCATGGTGTTCCAGAACTACGCGCTCTATCCGCACATGACCGTGCGCGAAAACCTCGCCTACGGCCTGAAGAACCGCCGCACGCCGAAGCCCGAGATCGAGACGCGCGTGGCGGAAGCCGCCCGCATGCTGGAGCTCGGACCATATCTCGACCGCAAGCCGCGCGCCCTTTCCGGCGGCCAGCGCCAGCGCGTCGCCATGGGCCGCGCCATCGTCCGCCAGCCGTCGGCCTTCCTGTTCGACGAACCGCTTTCCAATCTCGACGCCAAGCTGCGCGTCTCCATGCGCGGCGAGATCAAGCGGCTGCAGCGCCGCGTCGGCACTACTTCGCTCTATGTCACCCACGACCAGCTCGAGGCGATGACGCTGGCCGACCGGCTCGTCGTCCTGAACGGCGGCCGTATCGAGCAGGTCGGCCGCCCCCTCGACGTCTACCACGCGCCGGCCTCCACCTTCGTCGCAAGCTTTATCGGTTCGCCCGCGATGAACCTCGTCCAGGGTGAACTGCACGGCAGCAGGTTGGCGATCGGCCCGGCGCTGATCGACTTAGGCCAGGCGGTACCGACGCAGGGACCCGTCACCGTCGGCTTCCGCGCCGAGGACCTGCAGGTCGCCGCAATTGCGACCTCCGGCAACGCCTCGATCGGTGAGGGCATCCTGCCGCTCCGCGTCGACTACGTCGAGGAACTGGGCTCGCAGCGCCTCGTCCATGGTGTGGTGGGCGACCAGGCAGTCACGGTTGCGCTCTCCTCCGACGCGCCGCTTTCGGGCGAGATGCCGGTCGCGATTGCGATCGGCCGGCTGCATTTCTTCGATGCCGGGACCGGTCGCCGGCTTGCCTGGTCGGGCAGCGAGCCGCATCGCACGGCGACCGCCGCCGGGCGACTGGAGAATGTCCGATGATCCGCGCCACCGTTCCGGCACTTGCACCCGCCCCCGCCGAAGTCCGTGCCGAAGTAGCCACACTGCCGCGCACGATCGCCGCCCATGACGAGAAGATGGACAGGCTGTCGTTCATGAACGCGATCGAGACGGGCGGGGTTGCCACCGCGTCCGGCCCGCTGGCCTTCCCCTTCGACGTTGCGGCCTGGAACCTGGAGCGCTGCCTGTTTCCCGAAGAGACCGCCGGCATGCTGCAGCGGTCACAGGCACCGGTCGTGCTCGTCTCCGAGATGGATGACGGCATGGCCCGCACCGGCCAGCGCAAAACCACCGCCGACCTCGCCGGCCTTCTCGGCATGACATATGCCTACGGCGTCGAGTTCCTGGAACTCGGCCTCGGCTCGGCCACAGAGCGCGAATTCTGCAAGGACGACTTCAACCTTCACGGCTTCCACGGCAATGGCCTTATGGCAGCCATCCCGCTTGCGCAGCCCTTCATGCTGCGCCTCGAAGGCGAAAGGCTCTGGTTCATCGACGGCGGCGACCAGCCGCGGCTCGGCGAACGCATGGCGATCGGTGCGGTGATCGAGACGGAAGCCGGCCCCTTTGCCGCAGTCTCCGTTCATCTCGAAAGCGCCACTACCGCTGCCTATCGCGAGCGCCAGTTGGTCGGCCTCATCGATGCGCTCGACGAGGCCTTCCCCGGCCTGCCCCTCCTGATCGGCGGCGACTTGAACACCGGCAACCACGCCGGCGGCGATTTCGAGGCGGAGGGCCTGTTCCGGCAGGCGGCCGCGCGTGGCTTTGCCCGTCACGGCGGTCCGCTCACGCAGATGACTACGCGCCCGAGCCTGATCACCCGCTGGCCGGAGCGGGCGATGAAGCTCGACTGGTTCCTCGCCAGCGGCCTTGTCGTCGGCGAGACCCGCATCGTCCCCTCGCTCGACGAGACCGGACGCCCTCTCTCCGACCACGACCTGATCGTCTGCTGCATCGAGGGGTTCGAATAGACCTGCCCGGAAAGAGACACGATCGCTAGAATTTTAACGTCCGCATGAACCCGCCTCGAACCTTCTTCGTCTATGTGATCGGGGACGACGGAGAGGGGACTTCGATGGTTCTGAAACTGATGCTTGCCAGCGCGATCGGCATGGCGGTGCGGACGATCCCGGCAAAGGCATTGCCGCAGCGGCCGCTGATCGCCGCCTCCATGGACGAGTTGGAAATGGCCGATGCGCCGATCGAGCCGTCCTGGATCCTCGAAGGAACACCGCGCGCGCGCCTCGCCCTTCACTCGCGCGGACACGACGACCAGTCGACCACCGCGATCTGGGACTGCACGGCCGGCACCTTCCGTTGGTATTTCGGCTGGGACGAGACGGTGATGATCCTGGAGGGGGAGGTGCATGTCGTCACCGAGGACGGCACCGAGCGCACGCTGCGCGCCGGCGATATCGCCTATTTCGCCGGCAAGACCTGGGCCACCTGGCGCATTGACAGCTACGTCCGCAAGATCGCCTTCTGCCGCAAGCAGTTCCCGGCCCCGGTGGCGATGCTCCTCAAGGTTCGCGATATGATGCGGGCGGGCGGTGCCCGCGGCGGCCTGACCGCCTGATCCTTCGGACATGAAGGCGCTCTTTGACGGGCTGTGCAGGCGCGCCGCCCGTTGCCTTTGCCGGGCGACGGTCCTAAATGGGACCGGCAATCCGTGAGGAACTATCCATGGCAAAGATCAAGAACGTTGCGGTCCAGATGGACCATGTGTCCACCGTCAACATCGCAGGCGATTCCACCTTCGCCATGAGCCTCGAGGCCCAGGCCCGCGGCTACAATCTCTTCCACTATACGCCCGACAGGCTCAGCCTGCGCGACGGCACGGTCTTTGCGACGGTCGAGCCGATGACGCTGCGCGAGGTGAAGGGCGATCACTACGAGCTTGGCGCGCCAGAGCGGATCGACCTGTCGACGATGGACGTGGTGCTGCTGCGCCAGGATCCACCCTTCGACATGGCCTACATCACCTCCACCCACATGCTGGAGCGCATCCACCCGAAGACGCTGGTGGTCAACGACCCGGCCTGGGTGCGCAACTCGCCGGAGAAGATCTTCGTCACCGAATTCGCCGACCTGATGCCGGAGACGCTGATCACCCGCGATCCGGGCGAGATCCGCCGCTTCCGCGACGAGATGGGCGACATCATCCTCAAGCCGCTCTACGGCAACGGCGGCGCCGGCGTCTTCCACTCCACTCGCGACGACCGCAACCTGTCCTCGCTGCTCGAGATGTTCGGCCAGATGTTCCGCGAACCCTTCATCGCGCAGGCCTACCTGCCCGACGTGCGCAAAGGCGACAAGCGCATCATCCTCGTCGACGGCGAGCCGGTCGGCGCGATCAACCGCGTTCCCGCCGAGCACGACAGCCGCTCCAACATGCATGCCGGCGGCCGCCCAGAACCCACCGAGCTGACGAAGCGCGAGGAGGAGATCTGCGCGCGCATCGGCCCGGCGCTGAAGGAGCGCGGCTTCCTGCTCGTCGGCATCGACGTCATCGGCGACTACATGACCGAGATCAACGTCACCTCGCCGACCGGCATTCGCGAAGTGAAGAAATTCGGCGGCGCCGACATCGCAAGCCTGTTGTGGGATGCGATCGAGAAGAAGCGCTAGCCGCAAGGAGGCGCCAGACGCGCCAGCGCCGTCATGCCCAGTCACGTCGCGGATGCGGCTATTTCTGGCAGCTCACGCAGCGGAAGGTCGAGCGTCCACCCTGGACGATGCGGTTGACGGTGCCGCGGCAGCCGGGCGTGCGGCAGGCCTCCCCCTCGCGGTCGTAGACCGAAAACGAATGCTGGAAATAGCCGAGCGAGCCGTCGGCGCGGATATGGTCGCGCAGCGTCGATCCGCCGGCCTCGATCGCATCCGCGATCACCGCGCGGATCGCCTCCGTCAGTGTCAGCAGTTCGCGCCGCGGCTTGCCCGCCGCCGTCACCAGCGTCCCCGCCGCCCGTTCGGGCGAAAGATGGGCCCGCCACAGCGCCTCGCAGACATAGATGTTGCCGAGCCCGGCGATGGTCTTCTGGTCGAGCAGGGCCGCCTTCAGCGGCTGGCTACGGCCGCGAAGCCTTGCCGCCAAATAGGCGGCGTCGAGCGTGTTGCCCGTCGGTTCCGCGCCGAGGTCGCGCAGGTAAGGGTGCTCGGAAAGCCCCTCGCGGCGGGCGAGGTCCATGAAGCCGAACCGGCGCGGATCGTTGTAGATGACGCGCTGTGGCCCGTCGGCGGTGTCGAGGTGGAGTACGACATGGTCATGCCGCTCGTCCTTGCCGCGCGGCATGTGGAAATCGCCGGGCACGGCCTCTTCCTGCGGTCCCGCGACGCGGAAGGAGCCGGACATGCCGAGATGGGCGATGACCACGTCGCCGCCGTCGAGATCGATCAGCAGATACTTCGCCCGCCGCCCGAGCGAGATCACCCTGCGCCCGGCCAGCGCGTCCGCGAAACCGGCAGGGAAGGGAAAGCGCAGGTCCGGCCGGCGCAGCTCCGCACGCGCGATCACCGCGCCCTCCATCACCGGCGCCAGCCCGCGCTTGACCGTCTCCACTTCCGGCAATTCCGGCATCGCAAGCTCCTGAAGCGATTTAACCCTGCGACGCATTTGCCGCCGCTTCGCAATTCCCTATCGCCGATCTTTATCCTATATACCAGCCCGACGATGCCGCGGGACGACCGGCCCGGCGGAGCGCAACAGTGGAGACGGACATGAGCGATCGGGAACGCACCTCGGCGGATGGCGGCATGGAAACCTCCTACGGCTTCCGGCAGGTGGCTGAGGGCGAGAAGCAGGCGCTCGTCAACGATGTCTTCCACAAGGTGGCCAAGCGCTACGACATCATGAACGACATCATGTCCGCAGGCCTTCACCGCGCCTGGAAGGATGCGATGATCGCAGCGCTCAACCCGCGCAAGGAGGCGTCCTACCGCACGCTCGACGTCGCCGGCGGCACGGGCGACATCGCCTTCCGGATCGTCGAGGCGTCCGATCGCCTCGCCCATGCCACCGTGCTCGACATCAACGGCTCGATGCTCGCCGTCGGCGCCGACCGCGCCGCGAAGAAGGGGATTGCGGCCAATCTCGATTTCGTCGAGGCGAACGCCGAGGAACTGCCGTTCGAGAACAATTCCTTCGACGCCTACACGATCGCCTTCGGCATCCGCAACGTGCCGCGCATCGATGTGGCGCTGTCTGAGGCCTATCGCGTGTTGAAGCGCGGCGGCCGGCTGCTCGTCCTCGAATTCTCAGAAGTCGAGGTGCCGCTGCTCGACCGCGTTTATGACGCCTGGTCGTTCAAGGCGATCCCGCAGTTCGGCAAGATGGTGACCGGCGAGGCCGAGCCCTACCAGTACCTGGTCGAATCCATCCGCAAGTTCCCCAACCAGGCCGACTTCGCCGAGATGATCCGCGCAGCCGGCTTCTCCCGCGTCAGCTTCACCAACTATACCGGCGGTATCGCAGCGCTGCATTCCGGCTGGAAGCTCTGACGCATGCCGCAGTCCGCTGACAGGCCCCCGGTCGCCCGAACGAAGACGTGCCCCACGGCATGCTGCGCCGCACAGGCCGCCGGCGGTTCCGCAGATCTCGCCGGATATGAAGCGCACAGCCGTTCGCGTGGTGGCGCCGCATGACCAATCCCACGGCCTATTTCCGCCTTGCCCGCGTCGGCTGGGTGCTCGTGCGCGAAGGCGTCGTCACGGAACTGCCGTTGCAGGAGCTTCCGGCCTCCGCCCGCTTCCTCGCGCGCGTCGTCGGCCTGTTCGCCCGCCGTCGCAAGCCCGGCGAGGGCCGCAGCGCCCGCCTCGCCCACGCGATCGAACGGCTCGGCCCGTCCTACGTCAAGATGGGCCAGTTCCTCGCCACCCGGCCCGACGTGGTCGGCGTTGCGATTGCCGAAGACCTCTCCGCTCTGCAGGACCGCATGGCGACCTTTCCGATGGCGGAGGCGAAAGCCACCGTCGAGGGCTCGCTCGGCCGCCCGGTCAGCGATCTTTATGTAAGCTTTGACGAACCGATCGCGGCCGCCTCCATCGCCCAGGTCCATCCCGCCGTCGTCCGCGACAAGGACGGCGAGCGCCGCGTCGCCGTCAAGGTGATCCGGCCCGGCGTGCGCCAGCGCTTCGTCCACGACCTGCAGGCGATGTATGCTGCCTCGCACCTGCAGGAGCGCTTCCTGCCGCACACCCGCCGGCTGAAGCCGGTCGAGGTCACGCGCACGCTGGAGCAGACCACCAAGGTCGAGATGGACCTGCGGCTCGAGGCGGCCGCCCTGTCCGAGCTCGGCGAGAACACCGCGGGCGATCCCGGCTTTCGCGTGCCGAAGGTCGACTGGGAGCGCACTGGCCGCGACGTCGTCACCATGGAGTGGATCGACGGCGTCAAAATGTCGGACATCGAGGGCCTGCGCGCAGCCGGCCACGACCTCAACGCGCTCGCCGACAGCCTGATCCAGTCCTTCCTGCGCCATACGCTGCGCGACGGCTTCTTCCATGCCGACATGCACCAGGGCAATCTCTTCGTCGATCCGGAAGGACACATCGTCGCCGTCGACATGGGCATCGTCGGACGGCTCGGGCGCAAGGAGCGCCGCTTCCTGGCGGAGATCCTGTTCGGCTTCATCACCCGCGACTACGTGCGTGTGGCGAACGTCCATTTCGAGGCCGGCTACGTGCCCTCGCACCACGACGTCGCCAGCTTCGCCCAGGCGATCCGCGCCATCGGCGAGCCGATCCACGGGCAGCCGGCCGAGACGATCTCCATGGCCAAGCTTCTCACGCTCCTGTTCGAGGTCACCGAACTGTTCGACATGGAGACGCGGACCGAGCTCGTGATGCTGCAGAAGACCATGGTCGTGGTCGAGGGCGTGGCGCGCACGCTGAACCCGCGCTTCAACATGTGGAAGGCTTCCGAGCCCGTGGTCGGCGGCTGGATCCGCGACAATCTCGGGCCGAAGCGCATCCTCGCCGACCTGCGCGACGGGGCGCACGCCGCGCTGCGCCTGGCCGAGGCTGCCCCCGAGATCGCGGCAAAGGCCGAGAAACTCTCCCTCGACCTTAGCGCCATGGCGGACAAGGGCTTCCGTTTCGACGAGGCCACCGCCGAAGCGATCGGCAAATCCGAGGCCCGCCACGGCCGCGCCGGCCGTGTCGCGCTGTGGGTGATCGCGGCGACGCTCGTCTATATCGCCTGGGTGGTCAGTTGATACCACGGCCGGCCGGCCTACGTTTCGTTAATCATGCCGGTTCGTCGAATGTTAACGCCTTGCCCGCAACGTCCATGCTGCACCGCAGCACAAATCCACCGCCGCCGCGTGGTCGTGTGTGCGATTGAAGATCGTCCTTAAGGACGGTCCGGTAAGGATGCACCATGCGCACCATGTCTAGACCACAACCGAAAGACCTCGAAGCCATCGCCCGCAGCGGGGGCCGTTTCAGCCGCATCGCGGCGCGGATTCCCACCTATCTGACCGACGTGCGGGAAAATCCCGCCTGGCTGCCGATGTTCCTGCTGGCGCGGACGATGCCCTTCCGCCGGGCCCATTGGCTGACCTCCAGGCCCGTGCCGGCCGCGGACAAGGGGGAGACGTCGATGTTCGGCGATATCCGCGCCGAGGACGTCGCCGTGGAACTGAAGAGATCGGGCATTTTCTACGGCCTGGTCCTGCCGGCCGAGATCCAGCAGGAGATTGCCCGCTTCGGCCGGGATACGCCCTGCTTCGGCAATTTCGAGCGCAGGCTCGAATTTGTCGCCGGCGACCACGCGGAGGCCGAGCGCCGCTTCGGCCGCACGATCCTGAGCGGTCATCATTTCGAGCGCGTTCTGCAATGCGAGGCGGCGGTCGCGGTCCAGAAAGATCCGCTGCTGCTCGACATTGCGCGGCACTATCTCGGCGGCGAGGCAAGGCTGATCACCACGCGGACCTGGTGGAGCTTCCCGACGAAGACGGCCTCGGAGGCCGACCTCAGCCGCGCCTCGTTCAAGTTCCATTTCGATCTCGACGACTGGCGGATGCTGAAGTTCTTCTTCTACCTGTCCGATGTCGACCAGGATGCCGGCCCGCACGTCTATGTCCGCGGAAGCCACAACCGAAGGCACATCAAGCATCAGTTGACCCTGCTCGTGGGGCACCCGGCAGGCGAGGTCCTTGGCTACTACGGGGCCGAGAATGCCGTCACCATCACCGGCAAGGCGGGTTCCGGCTTCGTCGAGGACCCGTTCGGTTTCCATATGGGAACACTGGCGAAGAACACGCCGCGCCTGATGATGGAAGTCGGCTTCGGCGTGTCGAAGCCGTCCAGGCGCCGGTACCACGGCGAGCCGGTGGTCCGGTAGATGATCCTCCTCCCGGTGACGCTGGCTGTCTCCGGCGCCGCTTGACCCGGGGGAGGCGCGACATACATTGGCGCCATGGCTGAGCGAGCGCATTCCGGGGAACAGGTATCGATGATCGAGGGGTTGCGCCGGCACCTGCGCGGCCTCTATTACGGCAGCGATCCGCGTGCCATCGCCTTCCAGTTCGGCATGATGGTCGTCGATCTCGCCATCATCGTCTTCTTTTTGACAGGGCCCTATCTTCGCGCCGGCCACGCCTATCTGTTGGTCGACTATGTCGTCGCCGTCATCATCGCCTTCGAGATCCTGGCGCGCATGCTGGTGGCCCCCACCTTGCGCTACTGGCTGGCCCGGCCGATGACCTGGGTCGACCTCTTCATCCTCGCCACGCTGCTCTTTCCCAACCAACTCGCCAACTTCGCCTTCCTGCGCGCGCTGCGCATCTGGTCTGTGAGCCAGAGCCGCCTGTTTTCGCTGATCCTGCGGCGGCAGGGCCTCTCCGACTACGAGGACACGATCCAGGCCTGCGTCAATTTTCTCGTGTTCCTCTTCGTCGTCACCGGTTTCGTCTATTCGACCTTCTTCTATGCCGACAACGTCAGCGGCTTCGTCGATGCGCTCTATTTCACCGTCGCCACCGTGACCACCACCGGCTTCGGCGACATCACGCTGCCGGGAACGCTTGGAAAGCTCACCTCCATCGTCACCATGATCATCGGCATCTCGCTGTTCGTGCGGCTGGCGCAGACGATCGTGCGGCCGCACAAGGTCTCGTTCGCCTGCCCGCAATGCGGTCTCCAGCGCCACGACGCCGATGCCGTGCACTGCAAGGCCTGCGGCCATGTGCTCAACATCCCCGACGAGGGCTCGTGACGGTTGGCCGCGCGGCGCCGAACGCGCGGCCGCTTGGAAACGGGTGGCGAAAGCGTTAGGAACGCATCAGACCTCATTCCGCCGGAGCGGCACATGACCCTGCCCATGACATTGAAGGACAAGCGCATTCTCCTGATCATTTCGGGCGGGATCGCGGCCTACAAGAGTCTCGACCTGATCCGCCGCCTGCGCGAGCGCGGCGCCCGGGTGATCCCGCTCATGACCGCCGGCGCGCAGCAGTTCGTCACCCCGCTCGCCGTCGGCGCGCTTGCTGCCGGCCATGTCTACACTGACCTCTTTTCGCGGGAGGACGAGCAGGACGTTGGGCATATCCGGCTGGCGCGCGATTGCGACCTCGTGCTCGTCGCCCCCGCCACGGCCGACCTGATGGCCAAGATGGCGAACGGACTGGCCGACGACCTCGCATCGACCGTGCTCCTCGCCACCGATCGTCCGGTGCTGATCGCGCCGGCGATGAACCCGAGGATGTGGGCGCATCCGGCGACGCTGCGCAATGCCGAGACGCTGGCCGGCGACGGCATCGGCTTCGTCGGGCCGAATGCGGGCGAGATGGCGGAGGGCGGCGAGGCCGGGCTCGGACGCATGGCCGAACCGCTGGAGATCGTCGCAGCCGTCGAGGCCCACATCGGTGGCGATGGCGGCAAGGTCTCCGGGCCGCTTGCCGGTAGGAAGGCGATCGTCACCTCCGGTCCGACGCACGAGCCGATCGATCCCGTGCGCTACATCGCCAACCGCTCTTCCGGGCGGCAGGGCCATGCGATTGCCGCGGCGCTGGCGAAGCTCGGCGCGGACGTCACCCTCGTCTCTGGCCCGGTCGGGATCGCCGATCCTCCCGGCATCCGAGTCGTTCATGTCGAACGCGCCGAGGAGATGCTGGAAGCGGTCCTGGCCGGCCTTCCGGCCGACATCGCCGTCATGGTCGCAGCGGTCGCCGACTGGCGCGTCGCGACCACAGCGGGAGAGAAGATCAAGAAGAAGCCCGGCGAGGCGCCGCCGCCGCTGCAGCTTGCGGAGAACCCCGACATCCTCAAGACGGTCGGCCACCATGCGCAGCGGCCGAAGCTGGTCGTCGGGTTTGCGGCCGAGACGCAGAACCTGGAGACGAATGCGCGCGAGAAGCTGAAGCGCAAGGGCGCCGACCTGATCGTCGCCAACGATGTCTCGCCCGGGACCGGCATCATGGGCGGCAGCCGCAACAGCGTGCGCGTCGTCTCGAAAGCCGGCATCGATGCCTGGCCAGACCTGTCGAAGGAAGAGGTGGCCGAGCGGCTGGCTGCACTGATCGCCGAAAGGCTGGCGGCGTTGTCGTAAGGCCCGCCATCAGCGGTCCGTCGATGGCATTCGCTAAAGAAGGTGGCTCAGCCGGCGACGGCGAGTTCCGGCCTTGCTTGTTCCGGCTGCGGCGCCGGGCGGCCGGCGGGCGAAAAGAGGCGGACGTCGACACCGTCCTCGCCGAGCACCACGGCGCTGCCGTCCGGTATCTCGACCCAGGCGTCGGTGTCGTCGTTCAGCGGTTCGGAGACGAGGCAGTAGCCGCCGGCCCCGCCCATCGGCGCCGCATAGAGCGTCGGTGCTCGCAGGTCGGTGGCGTAGCGGATGGCATAGAGCGTGCGGCCGTCCGTGAGCGCGGCCGTGAAGCGGACCAGTTCCCGCCGTTCCAGGTGCCGCGCCAGCCGCTCGACGAAGGCGATCGTCTCGCCGATCGCCGCCAGCGGATCCTCCGCCAGGCCGAACTGCAGGGCGAGCAGGAACAGCAATTCCGAATCCGTCGCCCCGGTACGGGCCGCGTAGAGGTCGTTGTCGAGCATCGTCTCCATCGGCCGGCGCAGGTGCTCGAAATCGGCGATCTGGCCGTTGTGCATGAAGGACCAGACGCCGTGGACGAAGGGATGGCAGTTGTCGCGCCGCGTGCCGCCGCCGGTCGCGGCCCGGACATGGGCGAGGAACAGGGGCGAGCGGATCTGCCGGGCGATGCTTTTCAGGTTGCAGTCCGACCAGGCCGGCAGGATATCGCGGTAGCGTCCGGGTTCGGGCCGCTCCCCGTACCAGGCGATGCCGAAGCCGTCGCCATTGGTCGCCGTCTTGGCGCGGGTCGCGCAATGAGACTGCTCGATCAGCGAATGCGCCGGCGAGGAGACGAGCTCCTCGAGAAACTGTGGTTCACCGCGGTAAGCTGCCCAACGGCACATAGGTTCAACTCGCTTGGCTGCCGGCCGCAACGGCCGAAGGGGAGGAATGCATGTGCACCTGCGAGAATCATCGAAAAAGGGTAAAAATGCGTTAACGGAAGTAAATGGCGCGGAAACCATTTGCGCCATCGCGGGTCAGTTCGCAGCGGACGGCGCAGGCCGGCCCGTTGGCGTCGGACAAAACGGCGCGGAGGAGGTCGACATGCGCATCGACGGACAATGCCATTGCGGGCACGTGACCTATGAGGCGGAGATCGATCCCGACATCGTCTCGATCTGCCATTGCAAGGACTGCCAGCGCATGACGGGGTCCGCATACCGGGTCACCGCGCTCGCGAGGGCAGAGGATTTTCGCCTGACCGGGGGCACGCCCACGCTCTACGTGAAGGTCGGCGACAGCGGCAACCGAAGTCTCCAGTACTTTTGCCCGATCTGCGGATCGCCCTGCTATCGCGCCGGCGAGGGCGAGGATGCCAATGAGGTCGGCATTCGGGTGGGCACGATCAACCAGCGCCGGGATCTTGTTCCGAAGCGGCAGATCTGGTGCCGATCGGCCCTGCCGTGGGCCATGGATATCACCGGGCTGCCATCCCGGGACGATGAATAGCTACGGTCGGGACTGCCGGGTAACGACCTTGGGTACAGGCGGGTCGCGCTGGACAAGGTGTGCTTGCGGGTATTAAATTACGATCCGGTAATATACCAAGCGCGCGCAGCGGAGGGCGTCATGACGAATGTCAGTTGGAAGCTCCAGGGACGCGAATTCATCCATTGCAACTGTGCCTATGGCTGCCCTTGCCAGTTCAACGCACTGCCCACGCACGGACAGTGCCATGCGATCGGCGCGATCGACATCGAGGACGGGTTCCACGGCGACACCCGCCTCGACGGGCTGAAGATCGGGTTGATCGCCGCCTGGCCCGGGGCGATCCACGAAGGCGGCGGCCAGTGCGTGCCGATCGTCGACGAGCGCGCGACCCCCGAGCAGCGCGAAGCCTTGCTGCGCATCATGAGCGGGGAGGATACGGAGCCCGGCGCCACCTTCTTCGCCGTGTTCGCCACCACCTTCGACACCGTGCACGAGCCGGTCTTCACCCGGATCGACTTCACAGTCGACGTCGACGGCCGAACGGCGCGCGTCGATATCCCCGGCTGGATAGATGCCCGGGCCGAACCGATCCGCAATCCGGTGACCGGCCAGGAGCATCGCGCCCGGATCAACCTGCCGCACGGCTTCGAGTATGACGTCTGCGAGATCGGGCGCGGCTGGGCAGAGACGAAGGGGCCGATTGCGCTGTCGCTCGCCGACAGCCACGCCCATTTCAGCACGCTGCACATGACCGGCGCCGGCGTCGTCCACTAGGCCCGGAGCCATGGAGGCCATGGGGGATCCGGCACTCGAACGGCTGCTCAGGCGTGACCGCGTGATCGTCGCCGTGTGTCTCGCGGCGATGACAGTGCTGGCCTGGCTCTACCTGCTCACGCTCGCCCGTTCGATGGGCGCCGTGCCCTTGCCGGCGGACGATGCCGGCACCATGGACGGCATGCCGGGCATGGAGACAATGCCCGGCATGGACATGGCCGGCATGGCAATGACGCCCGTGGCTGCAGCCGGATGGACCGCGAACGACACGGCGCTGGTGGTTGCCATGTGGTTCGTGATGATGGTGGGGATGATGCTGCCGTCCGCCTCGCCGATGATCCTGCTCTACGCCCGGGTCGGGCGGCACGCGGCCGCGAAGGGTACGCCGATCGCCGCCACCGGTTTCTTCTGCGCAGGGTATCTGGCGATCTGGTTCCTGTTCTCGCTTGCCGCCACTTTCGGCCAATGGCTGCTGGAGCGGGCGCTGCTGCTGACGCCGATGATGGAGAGCGCGAGCCCCTTTCTCAGCGGCGTGCTCCTGGTCGCCGCCGGGCTCTATCAGTGGACGCCGCTGAAGGGCGCCTGCCTCGGCAAGTGCCGTGCGCCGGCCGCCTTCCTGCAGGCCGCAGGCGGCTTCCGGCGCGACACGGCCGGTGCCTTCCTGATGGGCATGCGCCACGGCGCCTATTGTGTCGGCTGCTGCTGGCCCTTGATGCTTCTGCTGTTCATCGGCGGAGTGATGAACATCCTCTGGATCGCCGCGATCGCGATCTTCGTGCTGGCGGAGAAGCTGCTTCCCGGCGGCGACCGGATGGGCCGCGCCGCCGGTGTGCTGCTGGTCGTCGCCGGTGCCTGGCTCATGGCGCGCGGGTTTTTGCCAGTCTGACGGGGGCAACCGGAACCGGCATTCGCGACGCCGATCGCCTCACTCCTGCTTATGCCGCCTTGGCGACGTGATACTCCTTGATCGCGACCATCTTGATGGCCGGATAGCGTTCGGCCTCGTAGCGCAGCGAAAAAGCGTCCTGCGCCAGGAACACCGGGTCGCCGTCGAGGTCGCGGGCGATGTCGCCGCGCCGGGCGGTGACGAACTTGTCGAGATCGGCGGCACTGTCCGCCGAGATCCAGCGGCAGACGGAGAAGCGCGACATCTCGAAGGACACGGGAAGGCCATATTCGGCCTGCAGCCGTTCCTTCAGCACGTCGAGCTGCAGGGCGCCGACCACGCCGACGATTGCGGGCGAGCCGTCCTCCGGCGAAAACAGTTGCACGACGCCTTCCTCGGCCATCTGCTGCAGGGCTTCCTTCAGCTTCTTCGCCTTCATCGCATCCTCGAGACGGACGCGGCGGAGGATTTCCGGAGAGAAGTTGGGCACGCCCTCGAACACCAGCGCCTCGCCCTCGGTCAGGGTATCGCCGATGCGCAGGGTGCCGTGGTTGGGGATACCGACCACGTCGCCGGCATAGGCGGTATCCGCCAGCTGGCGCTGCGAGGCGAAGAAGAACTGCGGAGCGGTCAGGCCGAGCTGCTTGCCCGTGCGCGCCAGCCGCGCCTTCATGCCACGCTCCAGCTTGCCCGAGCAGACGCGGGCAAAGGCGATGCGGTCGCGGTGGTTCGGATCCATGTTCGCCTGGATCTTGAACACGAAGGCAGTCATCCGGTCTTCCGCCGCATGCACCGTCCGGATGTCCGCCACCTGGTCGCGCGGCGGCGGGGCGATGGCGCCGAGCGCGTTGATGAGGTCGCGCACGCCGAAGTTCCGAAGCGCCGAGCCGAAGAACACCGGCGTCAGGTGCCCCTCGAGGAAGGCCTTCTGGTCGAAAGGCTTGCAGGCTTCGATCGCCAGCGTCAGTTCGTCGATGAAGGCCTCGCGCTCGTTCTCCGGCAGTCGGTGCGAGGCCATCTCGGGATCGTTGACCTTGGTCAGTCGCTCCTGCGTGTCCGCGCCGCGCACCTCGTTGGTGGAGAGGTGGTAGGAGCCGCAGAAGGTCTTGGCGCGGCCGATCGGCCAGGTGACGGGAGCGCAGTCGAGCGCCAGCTTCTCTTCCACCTCGTCGAGAATCTCGAAGGGATCGCGGCTTTCGCGGTCCATCTTGTTGATGAAGGTGATGATCGGGATGTCGCGCATGCGGCACACCTCGAACAGCTTCAAGGTGCGCGGCTCGATGCCCTTGGCGGCGTCGATCACCATGACGGCCGCGTCCACCGCCGTCAGCGTGCGGTAGGTGTCGTCGGCGAAGTCCTCGTGGCCGGGGGTGTCGAGGATGTTGAAGACGTTGCCTTCATACTCGAACGTCATCACCGAGGTGACGACCGAGATGCCGCGCTCGCGCTCGATCTTCATCCAGTCCGAACGGGTCTGGATGCGATCCTTCTTCGCCTTGACCTCGCCGGCGAGCTGGATCGCGCCGCCGAACAGCAGCAGCTTTTCGGTCAGCGTCGTCTTGCCCGCGTCCGGGTGGGCGATAATAGCAAAGGTGCGGCGGCGGGAGACCGCCTCGGCGAGACTTTCGGCCATGCGATGAAAATCCTGTTGATCGGGCGCTATGTAACGGTTCCGTGGAAAACTTTCAATTCGCGTTTGACCCGGACAGCCGGCGATCCGCAAATGGGCCATGAACATGCACGCCGCCTCCCAACCGACCCTGAACCTCGTCCGCCTGCCGCATGGCGCGGGCCTCGATCTGCCCGCCTACGAGACGGCGGGCGCTGCCGGCATGGACCTGCGCGCCGCGGTCGCGGACGGCGAGCCGCTGGTGCTGGCGCCGGGTAGCCGCGCGCTGGTGCCGACCGGCTTCGTCTTCGAGATACCCGCCGGGTTCGAGGCGCAGGTGCGTCCGCGCTCCGGCCTCGCCTTCAAGTGTGGCATCACCTGCCTGAACACGCCCGGCACGATCGACAGTGACTATCGCGGCGAGGTGAAGGTGCTGCTGGTCAATCTTGGCGAGACGGACTTCTCGATCGAGCGCGGCATGCGGATCGCCCAGATGGTGGTCGCGCCCGTGGTGCAGGCGAGGGTCTGCGAGGTCTCGCAGGCGGGGGCGACCGAGCGCGGCGCCGGCGGCTTCGGCTCGACCGGGGTATAGCGGGGATGGCCGCATGACCGGAGACCGCGCCGGGCTGGCCTACCGCGAGGATTATTTCGACGATCCGGCCGGCTGGGCGGCGGTGAAGGCGCTGCTCGTCGCCGTGTTCGACGTCGACGTGAGCCCGCTGGACCGGATGGGCGGGCACGACCGAACGTTGATGTCCTCGGCCTGGTTCGACGGCGGCGGCCGGTGCGTGGCGAACTTTTCGGCCTTTGTCATGCCGCTCGTGATCGACGGGCGGCCGGTCAACGCCGCCGGCCTCCAGTCCGGCGCGGTCTTGCCGGAGTATCGCGGCCGGGGCCTGTTTCGCGATCTCGTCCGCCGCACGCTGCAGCGCTGCGAGGACCGCGGCTTCGAGGCGATCGTGCTCTATACCGGCAAGCCGGGCCTCTACGCGCCCTATGGCTTTATGACCCTGCCGGAACATCGCTTCGTTGGCCCGGCGCCGGCCCCGGTCGATGCGAAGCCGTCCTGCCGGACGCTCGACATGGCCGACCAGCGCGACCTGTCCCTCCTTCGCGGCCTGCTGGAGGAGCGTGCGCCGGTCTCGCAACGTTTCGCCGTGACCCGGAACACGCAGACGTTCATGCTCAACACGGCGCTGGTCGAAGACGTGACGCTGAGCCTCCTGCCGGCATTCCCGGCCGCCGTCGCCTGGCGGCACGAGCGGGAAAGCGGCGTGTTCACGCTGCTGGACGTGGTCGGCACCCGCATGCCCCCGCTCGCCGCGATCCTGCAGGCGCTCGGATTGCAGCCGCGCAGCGTCGAAATCCTGTTTCCGCCCGACCGGATGGACTGGGAGGGCGAAAGCATCGCCGAAGACCATGATCTCCGCTTCATGCTGCGCGGCCCGCCCGGTCTCGCGCCAGCCGGCCCTTTCCGCCTTTCGCCCATGGCGGAGTTCTAAAGCGCGTCGCGATCTTTCAGATTCGCTCCTGCGCTTTAGGCCTTTGATTTTGCGCATGTCGTAGTCGCAAAACCGCTGCACACTTTTGCGCGACATGCTGTAAGCAGGCGCTGGACCCCGCCCGGCCTCACGGCAGGAAGGCGGGCAGCCGTCGCTTCACCGGCGTGGACTTGACGATGGATGTATTCGTTTGCGCGCGCTCGGCGATGCCGTCGAGCAGCGTGTCCAGCTCTTCCATGCTGCGCAGATGCAGGCGCGCGATGAAGCAGTCGTCTCCGGTGACCTTGTCGCATTCCACGCATTGCGGCATCTCCTGGATCAGCCGTTCGACGATGTGCAACTGGCCCGGCATCGGCCGCACCCGCACGATCGCCTGAAGCGTATAGCCGAGCGTCCGCGCATTCACGTCGATGGTGAAGCCGTCGATCACGCCGCGCTCTTCGAGCTTGCGCAGCCGCTCCGCCACGCTCGGCGACGAAAGCGCCGTGGCCGCCGCCAGTTCCTTCAGCGACAGTCGCCCGTTTTCTGCCAGAAGCGACAGCAGTCGCCTGTCGGTGTCGTCGAGGGTCATGAAAGCTTCTCCCGAAAGTTACCTTACATAATAAGGAGAATGGAGAAAAAGTCATAATTAAAATCATGGAGTAGATCAATGCCGGCTTCTATCCTGACGGCCTTGCTTCAAAGGATCCGGATCATGGATAGACAGGTTCGCACAGGCGCAATCGAGATGACGGCGGCCATGCTGATTTCCGGGACGATCGGCCTGTTCGTC
The DNA here is from genome assembly GCF_014196765.1 of Mycoplana azooxidifex. GTDB lineage: Bacteria > Pseudomonadota > Alphaproteobacteria > Rhizobiales > Rhizobiaceae > Mycoplana > Mycoplana azooxidifex. The sequence continues at coordinate 199,299 of NZ_JACIEE010000003.1, read as the reverse complement.
CTCGCTTCCCATCAGCCCGTGATCAACGTCGTCTTCTGGCGCTGTGCGATCGGGGCGGTGTGCCTTGCGCTGGCGTGCGGCTACCTCGGCCATCTGCGCCGGGGCATCCTGACCGGGCGGCGCCTCGCCGTCGCCATTGCCGGCGGCATGGCCATCGTTGCCAACTGGATCCTGCTGTTTGCGGCCTATCCGCTGGCATCGATCTCGATTGCGACGACGGTCTATAACACCCAGCCCTTCATGCTCCTGGGCCTCGGCGCGCTGTTTCTCGGCGAAAGGATCACCGCGACCAAGCTGTTCTGGCTCACGCTGTCGTTTGTCGGAATGGTCGCGATCGTGCAGGCGGGCCCGGGCGGCGGCGGCAGCGAATATGCGCTCGGCATCGTTCTCGCGCTGGGTGCTGCCTTCTTCTATGCGCTCGCCGCGATCGCGGCCAAGGGGTTGAAGGGCACGCCGCCGCATCTGATTGCGCTCGTCCAGGTTTGCACCGGCGCCGTCCTGCTGGCGCCGTTTGCGGATTTCTCCGAGATGCCGGCCACGACATCGGCCTGGTCCAGCATCGTGGCGCTCGGCGTGGTCCATACCGGGTTGATGTATGTCCTGCTCTACGGCGCGATCCAGAAGCTGCCGACGCACATCACCGGCGCACTCTCCTTCCTCTATCCCGTCGTCGCGATCGCAACCGATCACATCGCGTTCGGACACGCGCTGGAACCTGTCCAGGTCGCCGGCGCGGCGGTGATCCTGCTTGCGGCGATGGGCATGAACCTCGGCTGGTCTCCGGGGCGGCTTTTGCGGCGGGCCACGCCCGTGTCACGCTGAAGCCTTCCGACAGCAAACGGCCGCCTTTCGGCGGCCGGAGCGCTTGCGAAACCTTGCGGGTCTACTTTGCCTGCCGCGTCGTTTCGAACAGGAACCAGGTGCGGCGCTCGGCCTCGTCGATCCAGTTCTCGAGCAGGCTCGCGGTGGCGACGTCGTTATGCTCGTCGCACAGGTCGTGCGTCTCGCGCAGGAGCGAGACCAGGTGCTTGTTGTCTTCCAGGAGCTCGGCCAGCATGTCGCCGGGGGTGACGTAGTCGGCATCGTTGTCGGGGATGCGCTGCAGGCGCGCCGCATGGCCGACGGATCGAAGCGTGGTGCCGCCGATCTTGCGGGCGCGTTCGGCAATGTCGTCGGTCGTGGCGAAGATCTGTGCGGCCTGCTCGTCGAGCAGCAGGTGGTAGTCGCGGAAGTGCGGGCCGGAGACGTGCCAGTGGAAATTCTTGGTCTTCAGGTAGAGCGCGAACATGTCGGCAAGCAGCGTCGTCAGCGCGGCGGAAATATCGGTGATCGCGTTCGAGGCGAGGCCCGACGGCGTCTTGAGCGGGGCAGTCCTGCGCTTTTCGGCGGAACCGGTGGACATGGAGGCTCTCCTTCTGTTTCTGGCGCGAGAATAGGGCGGTGCAGGCCCCGCGCATGTGTCGGCAGCATCGCCGACCTGCCAGCGGCGGCCGGCCACAACAAGCTAGGGCGCAGCGCATGTTCTTCAACGGCTGCGCGTTCCATATCAGCGCCCCTTCTCGGCTGTGTGACATCGGGTCGCGTTCGGCGGCATCCCGCGCTCGCGCGAGGGCAGGCGGGCGACGGCACGGGGGGCCTGCTTGAAACCGCAGCGACACCGGCGTAGAGAGGGCGACAGAAAATCTCCCGGACGTCTATTTCAAGAGCGGTTGCCATGACACTTGCAGCATTGCTTGCCTATAGCGGGGCGCTCTTCATCGCAGCCGCGATCCCGGGGCCCGGCATCACCGCGATCGTGGCCCGCGCGCTCGGCTCCGGCTTCCGGGAGACCTTCTTCATGGGGCTCGGGCTGATCCTGGGCGACATGATCTACCTGACGGCGGTGATCCTGGGGCTCGCCTTTATCGCGCAGACGTTTACGACGGCCTTCATGGTGATCAAGATCGCCGGCGCCCTCTATCTCGGCTACATCGCCTGGAAGCTCTGGAAAACGGGGCTCGTGCCGCAGGAAATCCAGGCGCGGGGCTCGTCGAGCATGGCGATGTCGTTTTTGTCCGGCCTACTGGTGACGCTCGGAAACCCCAAGACGATGCTCTTCTACGTCGCGCTCGTGCCGACGCTGATCGATCTCGCCGCGATCGGTCTTGACGAGTACGGACTGCTGCTGGCGGCGACCTTCATCGTCCTGCTGGTCGTGCTGATCCCCTATATGGCGCTCGCGTCCCGCGCCCGGCTGCTCCTGAAAAGGCCAACCGCCCTGCGGACGCTGAACCGCATCGCAGCCGGCGTCCTCGCCAGCACGGCGGCCTACATCGCAACGCGCGCTGCTTGAAATATCGCAACGCGCGTTGCGTGAAATAACGCAGCCCGCGCTGCGTGAAATATCGCAGCCCGCGCTGCGTGAAATAAAGATCTTTGCGCAACCCGGATGGGAAGCGCTTTTTTCCAGTCCGGCGACAACGCGTGGACGATCTGACACTGGCCTGCGGTCGCCTTAGAACCTATTCTCCCTCCAACAGCAGAAAAGGGAGACCAAAATGCCTGAGATCCGCAAGCCCGGCCGCGGGCGCGTCTATGCCTCCATCACCGAGACGATCGGCGACACCCCGATCGTCCGCCTTGACAAACTGGCGAAGGAGAAGGGCGTCAAGGCCAACCTTCTGGCCAAGCTGGAGTTCTTCAACCCGATCGGATCGGTGAAGGACCGCATCGGGGTCGCCATGATCGAGGCGCTGGAGGCGCAGGGCAGGATCACCCCCGGCAAGACGACGCTGGTGGAGCCGACCTCCGGAAACACCGGTATCGCGCTCGCCTTTGCCGCTGCCGCCAAGGGCTACAAGCTGATCCTGACCATGCCGGAAACCATGTCGATCGAGCGTCGCAAGATGCTGGCGCTGCTCGGCGCCGAGCTCGTTTTGACCGAGGGGCCGAAGGGCATGAAGGGGGCGATCGCCAAGGCAGAGGAACTGGTCGCGACGCTGCCTGACGCGGTCATCCCGCAGCAGTTCGAAAACCCGGCCAATCCCGAGATCCACCGCAAGACGACGGCGGAAGAGATCTGGAACGACACCGACGGACAGGTCGACATCCTCGTCTCCGGCATAGGCACGGGCGGCACGATCACCGGCGCCGGCCAGGTGCTGAAGGCGAAGAAGCCCGGGTTCAGGGTGGTTGCCGTCGAGCCGGCCGACAGCCCGGTTCTTTCGGGCGGCAATCCCGGACCGCACAAGATCCAGGGGATCGGCGCCGGCTTCGCGCCCGCCATCCTCGACACGAAGGTCTATGACGAGGTTGCCACCGTCACCAACGACGAAGCCTTCGAGATCGCCCGGCTCGTGGCCCGGCTCGAGGGCGTGCCGGTCGGCATTTCCTCGGGCGCGGCACTGGCAGCGGCGATCAAGGTGGGCGGCCGTCCGGAAAACGAAGGCAAGACCATCGTCGTCATCATTCCCTCCTTCGCCGAACGCTATCTTTCGACGGCGCTGTTCGAGGGTCTCGGCGGCTGATCGATTCCTCCCGGCTGAAATGGATCGGGGCGCGCGCGCCGCGCGGGCGTCCCGTTCAGGCGTCGTGCACAGGCGTTCGCGGATCACTCCGTGAACGTCGCCAGGTTGTCGAGCGTCGATCGCAATCCGGTCTCGCCTCGATCTTCCAAGCGGTTGTCGCCCGCGAAGGCGAGTGCTGAACCGGATCACCGCCGCGATCCCGCGGTAGGCCGCCCGGTTGACGGAGTGACAACGGACGCTGCTTGCAGCAAGGCCCAAGGCGGGATGTTCCCGTCATCCTTCCCAACGTATCCGACGCCATGGCGAACTGCGAGACTGGACACTGGCAGTCTCCGGGCAACAGTCTCCAGAGGGCAGTCCGTGGACTTCCTATGTACGCAGTCCACCGATCCGCCCGCGACAGCCATCACCGCCGCCGGATGGCCTGTCGCAGCAGCGGGCAACATCATCGGCTCGCGGACGTCAGGCGGCGGCAGCCAGCCGCTCGCCGGCGATGCGATAGGAGATCGCCTCGGCGAGATGGATGCGGCCGACGATGTCCTTCCCGTCCAGGTCGGCGAGCGTCCTGGCGACTTTGAGGACCCGGTGGTAGCCGCGGGCGGAAAAGCGCATCTTCTCCGCCGCATCCCTGAGAAGCTGCAGGCCGCCCGGGTCCGGCTCGACGATGCGTTCGATCAGCGCCGTCGAGGCACGGGCATTGGTGGAGACCTGCGGATGGCCGAGGGTCGCAAAGCGATCGCGCTGGGCCTCGCGTGCCCGGGCCACGCGGCGTGCTATGACCGCGCTCGGCTCGGCGGGCATCGGCCGGATCAGGTCGGCCGCAGACACGGCCGGCACGTCGATGCGGATGTCGATGCGGTCCATCAGCGGGCCGGAGATACGCGCCTGGTAGTCGGTCATGCAGCGCGGGCCGCGGGCGCAGGATTGTCCCGGCTCGCCCGCCATCCCGCAGCGGCAGGGGTTCATGGCTGCGACCAGTTGGATCGCCGCCGGATAGCTGACCCGGTGGTTTGCGCGGGCGATCACGCATTCGGCGGTTTCCAGCGGCTGGCGCAGCGCGTCCAGGGCCTGCGGCGTGAATTCGGGAAACTCGTCAAGAAACAGCACGCCGTGATGGGCCAGCGACGCCTCGCCCGGGCGGGCGCGCAGGCCGCCGCCGATGAGCGCAGCCATGGTCGCCGAATGATGCGGGGCACGAAAGGGCCGGCGATCTGACAGGCGGCCGCCGGCAAGCTGGCCGGCGATCGAATGGATCATCGAGACTTCCAGCAGTTCGGTGGGCGCCAACGGCGGCAGGATGGAAGGAAGGCGGGAAGCCAGCATCGACTTGCCCGATCCGGGCGGGCCGACCATCAGCAGATTGTGGCCGCCGGCGGCAGCGACTTCCAGCGCCCGCTTGGCGCTTTCCTGCCCCTTGATGTCGGCGAGGTCCGGCATGTCCGCCGGTGCCGCGCGGATGGCCGGCTCGGGCCGCGACAGCACCTGCGTGCCGCGAAAGTGGTTTGCGAGCGCGATCAGGCTGCGGGGCGCAACGATGTCGAGTTCCGCCCCCGCCCAGGCAGCCTCCGCGCCGCTGTCGGCCGGGCAGATCAGGCCCTTGCCGAGGGCGTTGGCCCCGATCGCGGCCGGCAGCGCGCCGGAGATCGCGGCGATCGTGCCGTCGAGATTGAGTTCGCCGATGACGACATAACCCTCCAGCGCATCGGCAGGAATGGCGCCGAGCGCCGCCATCAGGCCGAGCGCGATCGGCAGGTCGAAGTGGCTTCCCTCCTTGGGTAGGTCGGCAGGCGCGAGGTTGATGGTCACCCGCTTGGCCGGCAGCGAAAGCCCCGACGCATGCAGGGCCGCCTGTACCCGTTCCCGGCTTTCGGCGACCGCCTTGTCCGGCAGGCCGACGATCTGCATCCCGATCTTCCCCGGCGCCACCATCACCTGGACGTCGACCGGAACGCCGTCAATGCCCTGAAACGCCACCGTGCTCACCCGTGCCACCATGACAATCCCCAAAATAACCCGGCATCATGCCGCTCGAAAGGGAGGGTGGGAGAAGCCCGAGCGTTCCGGTCGTCGCGGCCGGCACACCGGCATCCGTCCCGACACGGAGGTTGTCTTCAATCATCCCTCAAGTCATGGTTGCTACACTTGCATGAGAAAAGGAATATAACAAGAACAATTATCGAACAAAGGCGCGAATTGTTCCCGTATGAGATGTATGCGGTTGTGGAAGCGGAACAACCGTGGACAAGTCGCCAACGGCTGCCTCCGATTGCCGGCCTGTTGGAGGCAGACGGAGCCAACGCGCAGGCGCAAAGCCCGCATTCTGAATCGGTCCGGCGGGAATTGCTCGCGGCATTTCTTCAATTTGCTCGTTGACGGGCCTGCCAATTCCCGCTATACGCCGGCCCACAGTTTGGAAAGCCACTTCCAAGGTTTTCCGATAGTACTCCCGAATTGCTTGGATGACAGGTCGCAGTGACCCGGCACGGCGAAGGTGGAGTTCGTGTCCGGTTTCTGAAGAGAGGCATCCATGGCCAATACGACTTCGGCAAAAAAGGCGACCCGCAAGATCGCCCGCCGCACTGAAATCAACAAGGCTCGCCGTTCGCGTGTCCGCACTTTCGTCCGCAAGGTCGAGGAGGCACTGGCCTCCGGTGATGCAGCGGCAGCAGCCGCTGCGCTGAAGGCGGCACAGCCGGAACTGATGCGCGCCGCGACGAAGGGCGTCGTCCACGCCAACACCGCGTCCCGCAAGGTTTCGCGACTCGCACATCGCGTGAAGGCACTCTCTGCCTGATTTGCATCAGTAGCTATGCGATTTTGATAGAGCCCGGCGTTTTCGCCGGGCTTTTTCTTTGCCTTTTTGACGCCGCTATGGTTAACGCGCAAGGCTGCCTCATGTCAGTGGCATGACAGAAAAAAGAAAACGAATTCAGATATTTATAAGAGGATGCTCGCTGGGCGCCTACCTGGGGTGGGGGCAATTGCGGCGGACCGCGAGTCAAGAAAATTATTATTTTTTTCGATTCGCGCTCTCGTTGAAACGGCCGATGAAACAAAGCCATTGATTCATAATGGATTCTTCTGCAGGCCCCGGTTTGCGAGACAAATTGCGTGTAAGGAGTCAACGGCTGCCCGTTAATTTTGCTGAAAATTCGGCATTGATCTTGCCGTTTGATCCTGCCTAAATGCCTTCCACAGGGGGCGTACACACAAGCGTAGACGAAACGCCAAACACTGCCGTTGAAGGCTGGTGCGCGGATGTTTTAACCCTGTGCGGAGTGCATAGCTCCGGTTCATCAGGACACCTGAAGCAGGAGACCGGCTGCCCGTCTGGGTTTGGCCGGAGCGGTCGAGTTTTGCCGCTGGTCAGCTTCGCCCGATGCTGTTGCGAGGACGGCGGCAGCGGGGAAGGTGGACGAGAGCGAATGTGAGTGAGAGTGACGGCCGCGCGATCTGTACGAGGAGTTCGCGTTGCCGGATGGGCGGAAGACGGGTGGCCATCGGCCGGCTCGTCCAGGCCCCAGTTTGCTGGTCGCGTTCAGGAGTGGGGCGATGCGACCGGCAAAACCGAGTCCGCGCTGCCGATGGCTCCGGTAGAGGCGGCTGAGGATGGACCATGCGGCGCCGGCATGAAATGCCGGTGCGTCGACTGAACTTGAAAGGCGGCACAATGCAAGGAAATACGGCCACGTCTGTCGGTGCATATTCGAACGGGGACGATGCACTGAAGGCAATCACAGACGGCAGCGGGAAGCCAGGCGAAAAATCCGAGACACGGCATGACGCTCTCTTTGAACGGGTCAGCGCGCGCCTCAAGGCGCAGGTCGGCCAGGACGTCTATGCCAGCTGGTTCGGCCGGCTGAAGCTCCATTCCCACTCCAAGACCGTTGTTCGGCTCTCTGTGCCGACGACCTTTCTCAAATCCTGGATCAACAACCGCTATCTCGAACTGATCACGTCGCTCTTCCAGCAGGAAGAGCCGGAGATCATGAAGATCGAGATCCTGGTGCGAACGGCCACCCGCAGCGTGCGCGCCGGCATAGAGGAGGCCGTGGCAGCCGTGGAGACCGCTCCGGCTTCCCAGGCGCGTCGCATGGCCGGTCCGCAGACGGTTGCGCAGGCCGCAGCCGGCCTCACGGAAAAGGCACAGCAGCGCCAGCCGAGCCACGGCCCGCTGTTCGGCTCGCCGCTCGACGCGCGCTACACCTTCGACACGTTTGTCGAGGGCTCGTCCAACCGCGTGGCGCTCGCCGCCGCAAAGACGATCGCCGAGGCCGGCGCCAGCGCGGTTCGCTTCAATCCGCTCTTCATCCATTCCAGCGTCGGCCTGGGAAAGACGCATCTTTTGCAGGCGGTCGCCAACGCGGCGCTGGCCAGCGCCCGCAGCCCGCGGGTTGTCTACCTGACGGCTGAATACTTCATGTGGCGCTTCGCCACGGCGATCCGCGACAACGATGCGCTGTCGCTGAAGGAGACGCTGCGCAACATCGATCTCCTGGTTATCGACGACATGCAGTTCCTGCAGGGCAATTCGATCCAGAACGAATTCTGCCACCTGCTGAACATGCTGCTTGATTCCGCCAAGCAGGTGGTGGTCGCGGCCGACCGTGCCCCCTGGGAGCTGGAATCCCTTGATCCGCGCGTACGGTCCCGCCTGCAGGGCGGCGTTGCCATCGAGATGGAAGCGCCGGCCTACGAGATGCGGCTCGAGATTCTCAAGCGCCGCCTCGAGGTTGCCCGCCTGGAAGATGCTTCGCTGGAAATCCCGGCGGAAATCCTCAATCACGTCGCGCGCAGCATCACCGCAAGCGGCCGTGAACTGGAGGGTGCCTTCAACCAGCTGTTGTTCCGGCGCACCTTCGAGCCGAACCTCACGGTCGAGCGCGTCGACGAGCTTCTGGCGCACCTGGTCGGCGCCGGCGAACCGCGCCGCGTGCGCATCGAAGACATCCAGCGCGTGGTGGCCAAGCACTACAACGTCTCGCGCCAGGAACTGGTCTCCAGCCGACGCACGCGCGTCGTCGTCATGCCGCGCCAGATCGCCATGTATCTGTCGAAGACGCTGACGCCGCGTTCCTTCCCGGAAATCGGCCGCCGCTTCGGCGGACGCGATCATACGACCGTGCTGCACGCGGTCCGCAAGATCGAGGACCTGATCGCCGGCGACACCAAGCTGAGCCACGAGATCGAACTGCTCAAGCGGCTGATCAACGAATAGTATCCTTGAAGCCTGGGGGTGCGGCCCTTGAGCCCGGGAGCGCGAGGCCCCGGGCTCTTTTTTGTTTGCGGTTGCTGAGCCGGATAGAGGTTCGCAGGAAGATTGCGAATCCGGGTGTTTTCATGGCGCCGGCACCTTCTTTCCACGCAGGGGAAGAAGGCGAAATGGCGTGCATGGGCTGGACAAAAGCGACTTGCCTCATATTTCGGAAGGGCACGGGGCCGTAGAGCGAAAGGACCATGTGATGGCGAAGAACACGATCTGCCTTTGGTACGACAAGGACGCCGAGGCGGCCGCCCGCTTTTATGCCGAGACGTTTCCCGATAGCGCAGTCGGTGCCGTCATTCGCGCACCCGGAGACTATCCCTCCGGCCAGCAGGGAGACGTGCTGGTCGTCGAATTCACCGTTGCGGGCATCCCCTGCATCGGCCTGAACGGCGGCACTGCGTTCCAGCACAACGAAGCCTTCTCGTTCCAGATCGCAACGGACGACCAGCAGGAGACCGACCGCTATTGGAACGCCATTGTCGGCAATGGCGGGCGGGAAAGCGAGTGCGGCTGGTGCAAGGACAGGTGGGGCGTGTCCTGGCAGATCACGCCGCGCATCCTGACCGAAGCGCTCGCGATCGGCGGCGACGAGGCAAAGCGCGCCTTCGACGCGATGATGACCATGAAGAAGATCGACGTGAAGGCGATAGAGGCGGCCCGGCGCGGCTGAGACGCTGCCGCGCCCGGCTTCAGGCGTGGGAACGTCGCCTTCAGCAGGCGAGGTCAGCAACCACCGCGTCGAGGATCAGCATGCCTGCGGGCGTGCAGCGCAGGCGCGAATTGCCGAGGCGCTCGATGAAGCCGTGGTCGATCAGGAACTGTTCGCGGTCAGGGTCCGGTCCGCGGCCGGCGAGCGCCTGCCAGCGGGCGAGATCGACGCCCTCGGTCAGGCGCAGGCCCATCAGGAGTAGTTCGTCGGCCTGTTCGGAAAGCGCCAGCACCTCCCGGTCGACCATGCCGTGGCCCTCCGCTTCGACCCGGCCGAGCCAGGTCTCGGGATGGCGCTCGGTGGCCGTCGCGACCTTGGCGTCGCCCGCAGACAGCCGGCCGTGGGCGCCGGGGCCGATGCCGACATAGTCGCCGTAGCGCCAGTAGGTGAGGTTGTGCCGGCTTTCCGCGCCCGGGCGGGCGTGGTTGGAAACCTCGTAGGCGGGCATGCCCTCGCGGGCGGTGATCTCCTGCGTCGCCTCGTAGAGGATTGCCGACTGCTCGCCGTCCGGAACCACCAGCTTGCCGGCCTTGTGCAGGCCGTAGAAGGGCGTGCCCTCCTCGATCGTCAGCTGGTAGAGCGACAGGTGGTCGACGGCATAGGAGACGGCCTGCTTCAGCTCCGCGTCCCATTTGGCGACCGTCTGGTTCGGCCGCGCATAGATCAGGTCGAAGGACATGCGCGGAAAGATCTCGCGCGCCAGCCGGATCGCCTTCAGCGCGTCGTCGACGTCGTGTAGCCGTCCGAGGAACTTCAGGTCGCGGTCGTTGAGCGCCTGAACGCCTAGCGAGACGCGGTTGACGCCGGCTGCGCGGTAGCCGCGGAAGCGTTCGGCCTCGACGCTGGAGGGGTTCGCCTCCATGGTGATCTCGATACCGTCCGGCATGTGCCAGTAGCGGCCGATGCCCGAAAGGATGGCGTCCACGGTCGAAGGCAGCATCAGCGACGGCGTGCCGCCGCCCATGAAGATGCTGGTGACGGTGCGCGGGCCGGTCAGCCGCCGCATCGTCTCCATCTCCGCCAGGAAGGCAGCGACGAAGCGGTCCTGGTCAACCGGCTGGTGGCGGACATGGCTGTTGAAGTCGCAATAGGGGCATTTGGCGGCACAGAAGGGCCAGTGCACATAGACCCCGAAGCCGGGATCCAGCGGATCGCCGGTGACCGGCTGCCTCGTTGCAAAGGGAGTGACCGCCGTCATCGGTTTGCCTTCAAGCGTCCAGGCAGGTTTCGACGAAGCGCTTGAAGGCGCGCGCCCGGTGCGACAACGCCTGCGCCTGGCCCGGCTTCCAGCCGTGCTTTTGCTCCGCGCTCATCTCGCCGAAGGTCACCGCGTGGCCCTCCGGCTGGAAGACCGGGTCGTAGCCGAAGCCCTGGCTGCCGCGCGGCGGCCAGACGACCGTGCCGTCGATCTCGCCGCGGAACATTTCGGTATGCCCGTCCGGCCAGGCCAGGCAGAGCACGGAGACAAAGCGGGCGGTGCGGCCCGCGGGCGTCGTGGCGCCCTTCTCCGAGAGCGCCTTTTCCACCTTATCCATCGCCATGGCGAAATCGCGGCTGCCGTCTTCCTTCTCCGCCCAGTTGGCGGTGTAGACGCCTGGCGCGCCGCCGAGCGCGTCGATGACGAGCCCGGAATCGTCGGAGAGGGCGGGAAGCCCTGCAGCCTTGGCTGAGGCCAGCGCCTTGATCGCCGCATTCTCCTCGAACGTCGTGCCGGTCTCGTCCGGTTCGACGAAGTTCAGGTCGGCGGCGGATTTCGCTTCGAATCCGAGCGGGCCGATCAGGTCGCGGATCTCGCGGATCTTGCCGGCGTTGTGGCTGGCGACGACGATCGTTCGGGTATCAAGCTTGCGCATGTCTGTTCCTGTCAGGTCGTGTCCCCGTGGTCCAGTCCCCAGAGGCCGGGCTCGGCGCATTCGAGGCTGTTTCCGGCGGGGTCGCGGAAATATATGGAGCGGGCGCCGTTCGGCCAGCGGAAATCGGCCTCGATGGCGACCCCTGCTTCTTTGAGCTTTTCCGCCCAGAAATCAAGCGCTGCGGCCGATGCGCGAAAGCAGACGTGGCCTTGTCCCGTCATACCGTGTGCGGGGACCGGGAATGCTTCCGCAGTCGGCGGCACCACCGTCTCCTTCGGGTTGAAGATCAGAAGCACGCCCTGGCCGCAGCGATAGAAGACATGGCGGTCCGCGTGCCGGGTGATCCTCTCCAGTCCCAGCAGCCCGCCATAGAAGGCTTCGGCCGCGTCCAGGTCCTCGGCATAGAGGGCGGTCTCGAGGATGCCGTCGAGAGGATGCTGCGGGTCGGCCATTGGTCTCCTCCTGTCCTTCTCCCCGCTGGCGGGGAGAAGGTGCCCGAAGGGCGGATGTCGGGCAAGGGGGCTGTTCGCTCCCCCGCCTCTCAGGCGATCGCCTGCTTCTGCATCTCGACGAGATCGGCGATGCCGGCCTTGGCGAGCGCCATCAGGCTTGCAAACTCCTCGTCGGTGAAAGGCTTGCCCTCCGCCGTTCCCTGGATCTCGACGATGCCGCCCGAACCGGTCATGACGAAGTTCGCGTCCGTCTCGGCCGCGGAATCCTCCAGATAGTCGAGATCGATCACCGACTGGTCGGCGAAGATGCCGCAGGAGATCGCGGCGACATGGTCCTTCAGGACCTTCTCGACCTTGATCATGCCGCGCGTCTCCATCCACTTCAAACAATCGTTGAGGGCGATCCAGGCGCCGGTGATCGATGCCGTGCGCGTGCCCCCATCGGCCTGGATGACGTCGCAGTCGATGGTGATCTGCCGCTCGCCCAGCGCGGTCAGGTCGACGACAGCGCGCAGCGAACGGCCGATCAGGCGCTGGATCTCCTGTGTGCGGCCACCCTGCTTGCCGGCCGCCGCCTCGCGCCGCATCCGCTCGCCGGTGGCGCGCGGCAGCATGCCGTACTCGGCTGTGACCCAGCCCTTGCCGCTGTTCCTGAGCCACGGCGGCGTCTTTTCCTCCAGGCTTGCGGTGCAGAGCACATGGGTATCGCCGAACTTCACCAGGCACGAGCCTTCCGCATGCTTGGAGAAATTGCGCTCGAAGGAAACCTTGCGCATCTGATCGGTCTTTCTGCCTGACGGCCGCATCGTGTACTCCGTGTTCGCTTGAAATCTGCGGCTGCTTCTAGCGCATCGGCCGGAGAATCGAAATCGAATTTCGGTCCGGATGTCGCTTCATTCGATCGGGCGCAGGCGCTCCGGCGAAAGAGAGGCTTCCGAACCGGCGCGATTTCAGGGTATTGCGGCACGGCGCGGATGCAATTGTCCTTGTGCGGGGCCGGGGGCCACCCCTATATTCAGGCGCAATGGCAATGTTTGTTTGATCGGCATGGTACTGAGGACTCCCGCGGACACGGACATCTATGCGTCGCTTGACGAACGCGCGGGCGAGATATTCCGGCGGATCGTCGAGAGTTACCTGGAGCGTGGCGAGCCGCTCGGATCCCGCAACCTTTCCCGCATCCTGCCGATTTCGCTTTCGCCTGCCTCCGTGCGCAATGTGATGGCTGACCTCGAGGCGCTGGGGCTGATCTATTCGCCGCATGTCAGCGCCGGGCGGTTGCCGACGCAGATGGGACTGCGATTCTTCGTCGATGCGTTCATGCGCGTGGGCGGCGTGTCCGACGAGGACAGGGCCTCGATCGAGCGCCACGTCCATCGCCCGGGCCACGGCCAGAGCGTCGAGACGATGATGACGGAGGCGAGCAGCATGCTGTCGGGGGTGTCGCGCGGCGCCGGCATCGTCATCACCACCAAGAGCGATTCAATTCTCAAGCATGTGGAGTTCATCAGGCTGGAGCCGACCAAGGCGCTGGTCGTGCTCGTCGGCGAACACGACCTGGTCGAAAACCGCATCATCGATCTTCCGGCCGGAACCACCAATTCGCAGCTGACGGAGGCTGGCAACTTTCTCAACGCCCATCTGGCGGGCAACACCATCCTGGAGGCGCGCACCAAGCTCGAGCGGCTACGCCAGACCGTTCGCCAGGAACTGGACCAGCTTTCCCAGGACCTCGTCGAGCGCGGGCTCGCCGTCTGGTCGGGCGGCAACGACGCATCGAATCCGACCCGGCTGATCGTGCGCGGGCGGGCCAACCTGCTGGAGGGGCTTGCCGGCGCCGAGGATGTGGACCGGCTGCGGATGCTGTTCGACGACCTGGAGAAGAAGGACAGCCTGATCGAGCTTTTGAACCTCGCCGAGACCGGTCCGGGCGTCCGCATCTTCATCGGTTCGGAGAACAAGCTGTTCTCGCTCTCGGGCTCTTCGTTGATCGTGGCGCCCTATCGCGACGGCGAGGAGCGGATCATGGGCGCCGTCGGCGTGATCGGGCCGACGCGGCTCAACTATTCGCGCATCGTGCCGATGGTGGACTACACCGCGCAACTGATGTCCCAGCTCTCCCGTTGACGCTGGAGCATGTCGCGCAAAAGACCGCGATTTTGCCGAGTTCGGCGAAGGAGCCTTGATTTTTTCGCCGCGAAGCTCGATATCCGCCTCAACTCCCTCTCATTGTCCCCGCAGGTTGAAGCTGCGCGGACGGCTGGGGAATGAAGGAGCGCCGCGCCGCCTGAAGGGTTGTGCCGGCTCGCTCCGCCCGTTTAACCCATGCGCGGCCCGGCGCATCGCGATAGATCCCGGGACAGGCCGCTTTCTCAATCCGGAGAAAATCATGACCGACGATACCAGCAAGCACGCACCCGAAGCCGCCAATGACGAGGCCGAGATCGCCGCTGTGTCGCCAGAGACCGATGCAACCGAGGCAGAAGCCGATCCGGTCGACCAGCTCGTGGCGGAGAACGCGGAATTGCGCGACAGGTACCTGCGGCTTGCCGCCGAGATGGACAATCTTCGCCGCCGCACCGAGCGCGACGTCAAGGACGCCAAGTCCTATGCGATTTCGGGATTTGCGCGCGACATGCTCGCTGTCTCCGACAACCTGCGGCGAGGTCTCGATGCCATCCCGGCGGACGCACGCGAGACGGGCGACGCCGGGCTGAAGGCCCTGATCGAAGGCGTGGAGATGACCGAGCGCGCGATGCTGTCGGCGCTGGAACGCCACGGCGTTCGCAAGCTGGAGCCGATCGGCGAGAAGTTCGACCCGAACTTCCATCAGGCGATGTTCGAGGTGCCGAACCCGGAAGTGCCCAACGGCACCGTGCTGCAGGTGGTGCAGGACGGCTACAAGATCGGCGATCGCGTCCTCCGGCCCGCCATGGTCGGCGTCTCCAAGGGCGGCCCCAAGGTCGCCGCAGGCGGCGACAAGCCCGATCAGGCCTGAAACCCCGCCAAATCAGCAATCGACAAGTTCGAAACCCGGCATCCTCGCGGCTGCCGGGTTTTTCTTTGAGCGGAAAGCGGGGAAGTGCGTTGCAGCCGTGAGGCGAAAGAAAACCGGCCCGCCACAAGGCTGCCGGTTTTTCTTGTCTCCATGCCGCCGATCAGGGGCGACGGCGCTGACCTGTCGGGAGCTTCCATGCACAAAAAGCCCACGCCAAGGAAGAACGCAGAGCGCGCTCCCTCTGTGTGCCTCCGGCCGGCGGCCCGATCAGGCGGCGTTGGACGCCTGTTCCTCGCTCAGGCAGGCGTAGATCGCCGTGGCCGAATCCGAGGAGCGCAGCTTCGCCACCATGGCCGGATCGCGCAGCACCCGGGCGATGCGCGAAAGGGCCTTGAGATGATCGGCGCCCGCACCTTCCGGCGCGAGCAGCAGAAAGACCAGGTCGACCGGCTGGTCGTCCAGGGCTTCGAAGTCCACGGGCGTCTCCAGGCGGGCGAAGAGGCCGGTGATCTGGTCCAGCTCCTTGAGCTTGCCATGCGGGATGGCGATGCCGTTGCCGACCCCGGTCGAGCCGAGACGCTCGCGCTGGAGGATGACATCGAATATCTCGCGCTCCGGAAGCCCGGTGATCTTCGCCGCTTTTATTGCCAGTTCCTGAAGTAGCTGCTTCTTCGAATTGGCTTTCATAGCCGGAATTATCGCACTCTGCTGCAGCAAACCTGCCAATGCCATTCTCTTGTCCTCGTGAGCCGCAGTGAAGGATTGAAGCGGAAAGCGCCCAGCCCCCGGACGCTTTCCCCTGCCACTTTAGCCTTTGATATTGGCTGCATCTATCCAGCCAATATTTCCGTCGTTTCGTCTGTAGACGATATTGAGCTGCTCCTGGCCGACGCTACGGAAGAGCAGGACCGGTTCGTCCGTCATGTCGAGCGCCATGACGGCGCTCGCAACGGACATGGTCTTCAGCTTCTTCGTGCTTTCCGCAACGATCGTCGGTGCGTAGTCGGCCGGAAGTTCATCCGTGTCATCCGGTATGGCGTCCACGACGGCGTAGGCGACTTCCGCATAGGCGTCATGGCCGTTTCCATTGTGGTGGTCCTTGAGCTTGCGCTTGTACCGCCGGAGGCGCTTTTCAATCCGATCGGAAGCCGCGTCGAACGCGATAATCGGATCGTTCGCCTCGCCATTGGCCTGCAGGGCGGCACCGGTGTCGAGGTGAACCTTGCAGTCTGCGCTGAATCGCGAACCGGATTTTTCCACGGTGACCTGGCTCGAATATCCTCCATCGAAATACTTGGTTACAGCCGCCCCGATCTGCTCTTCAATTCGCAGCCGGAATGCATCGCCGATTTCCATATGTTTGCCGGATACACGCACACTCATGGAGCTTCCTCTCAGATTGTGATTTGCGTGTCACAGTCTATTCCAACCGGACCCGTCATCCAAGCACTTCACGCGAGCAACACTTTTTCGCCTGTCGTACCGGGGAAAACGGGCATACCAGATCCGGCCTGTCTTCTCGCTGGAATTGGGGCGGGCATCTATCCCTTCCTTTCCCGAGAGTCAACAGCGCCGGCCGGAACAGGCCGGACACATTCTCGCCATCAATGATAACGGCACCGATGAAAAATGGATCCATCGGACGATACCGATCGCCGCCGCGATGGCAACGACGATCCCGCAGGCCGCGCTAACGCCTTGGTTTGCATCGGCCTTCTGCGGTGCCCGACGACGCCCGCCGCCAGGCACGAATGCGTGAAGCGACGGTGAGGCGTCGTGCTTGGACTTTCACGTCGATTTGTTCGGAATGGGAACTGCGGCGCTGACGCCGGCGTCAGAAGCCGGCAGCCTTGGCTAGCGCCCGCTTCTCGCGGCGGCGCTGGACTGAAGAGGGGATGTTCATCGCCTCGCGGTATTTCGCGACCGTGCGGCGGGCGATGTCCACGCCCCCCTTCTTGAGGATATCCACGATGTCGTCGTCGGAGAGCACGTCTTCCGGCGTCTCCTGGGTGATCATCGTGCGGATCCGGTGGCGCACGGATTCCGCCGAATGCGAATCGCCGCCGCCGGAGGCGCCGATGGACACGGTGAAGAAGTATTTCAGCTCGAACAGGCCGCGGGGCGTCAGCATGTACTTGTTGGACGTCACGCGGCTGACGGTCGATTCGTGCATCTTGATGGCCTCGGCGACCGTCTTCAGGTTGAGCGGCCGCAGATGATCCACCCCATGCATGAGGAAGGCGTCCTGCTGGCGAACGATTTCGGTCGCCACCTTCATGATCGTCTTGGCCCGCTGGTCCAGGCTTCGGGTCAACCAGTTGGCGCTTTGCAGGCATTCGTTGAGAAAGGCCTGGTCGTCGCTCGCCCGGTCGGACCTGCACGAGACGGAGGCATAGTATTCGTTGTTGACCAGGACGCGCGGCAGTGTCTCGGGATTGAGCTCGATGATCCAGCTTCCGTCCGGTGCGGTCCGCACGACGATGTCGGGGACGACGGATTCGCTGACGCCCGCCTGGAAGCGTGTCCCCGGCTTCGGATCGAGCTTGCGGATCTCCGCCAGCATGTCGATCAGGTCTTCCTCGTCGACGCCACACAGGCGCTTCAACGTGGCGAAGTCGCGGCGGGCGAGAAGCTCGAGGTTGCCGATCAGCGCTGCCATCGCAGGATCGAAGCGGTCGCGGGCGCGAAGCTGGATCGCCAGGCATTCGGCAAGCGTGCGCGCGAACACGCCGGGAGGATCGAACTGCTGCAGGGTATCGAGCACGCGCTCGACCTCCTGCAGCGGCTTTCCGAGCTTCAGCGCGGTTTCGGCGAGGTTCGAACTCAGGTAGCCGGCTTCGTCCAACTGGTCGATCAGGTGACCGGCGATCAACCGGTCGATCGGTGCCGTGAGCGAGAACGGGACCTGGGCTTCGAGGTGGTCGCGCAGCGTGGTCTGCCCGGCGATGAACTCGTCGAGGTCGTAGCCCTGGCCGTCGCAGTCTCCGGCACCCGGCATCGACTTCCACTGGCCGAGCAGTTCCGGTGCGTCCGCTGCCTTTGGGCCGGCGTCGTCGGGAAACACGTTCTCCATGCTGGTGTCGAAGGAGTCCGCCATGCTTTCGGTCCGGCCCGCCGTCGCCGATTCGTAGAGGTCGCCGGCATAGCCGTCCGCGGCAAGCTCGCCACTTGCGGCGGGGCGCTCCTCGTTGACGGAGTAGTAGTCGCTCTCTGCATGGACGACGTCGTCGCCGCCCCGCGCATTGTCGTCGCTCGACGCAAGTTCAAGCAGGGGATTGCGCTCGACTTCGTTTTCGATGAACTGCGTCAATTCCAGGTGCGTCATCTGCAGCAACTGGATCGACTGCATCAGTTGTGGCGTCATCACCAGAGACTGGCTTTGCCGCAGAAGAAGGCTGGCTGCGAGTGCCATGCGGACGCTCATACTCCCTTACGCCGCCGCATGTCGCTCGAAATTCAACAAGGACGCCGTACGCAAGCGCAGTCCTTTGCGGAAATCGATACCGATCTCCGCAACGGTCGATGCGCAGTTTCACAATTCTGATGCTGCTCTGAGCGCCCTCCAAGGGCTGCGCGGTGCAGCATGTACCCCAGGTCCACCGTCCCAAAACCGGTCCCGGACAGGCCGTGTTGCGGTGTTGGCTCCGGCGCGTGGAGCTCAGCTCCCACCCCCGGAATTCAGACTGGCCCAAAAATTGCTTTTTTATCGGATTTGGTCAAGCAGCCGTTGCGCGATAAGGTGAATTTCGTCGCTTCCGCGGTGGCAAAAGCGTGAAAATGCCGCGGTTCTGCCCTCCCTGCACGAAAGACGGCCGCCGCCGCCCCTGAAAATCCAGTGGTGGCGTGAAAATGCGTGAAAGAAGCCTAGAGGCTGAAATTGTCGCCCAGATAGAGACGGCGCACGTCGGGATTGGCGACGATGTCGTTTGCGCGGCCGTGGGTCAGCACCTCGCCGGCGTGGATGATGTAGGCGCGGTCGATCAGGCCCAGCGTCTCGCGGACGTTGTGGTCGGTGATGAGAACGCCGATGCCGCGCGACGTCAGGTGGCGCACCAGCGCCTGGATGTCGGCCACCGAGATCGGGTCGACGCCCGCAAACGGCTCGTCGAGCAGCATGAAGGTCGGATCGGTGGCAAGTGCCCGGGCGATCTCGAGCCTGCGGCGTTCGCCGCCCGAAAGGGCGATCGCCGCCGATTTGCGCAGGTGCGAGATCGAAAATTCGGCCAGCAGGCTGTCGAGCTTGCGCTCGCGGCGCGCCCGGTCGCGGTCGTGTACCTCGAGGACGGCGCGGATGTTCTGCTCCACAGTCAGCCCGCGGAAGATCGAGGCCTCCTGCGGCAGGTAGCCGACGCCGAGACGGGCGCGTCGATACATCGGCATCGTCGTGACGTCGTTGCCGTTGAGCTCGATCGTTCCCTCGTCCACCGGCACGAGCCCGGTGATCATGTAGAAACAGGTCGTCTTGCCGGCACCGTTGGGCCCGAGCAGACCGACCGCCTCGCCGCGCCGCACGACGAGCGACACGCCGTTGACCACGCGCCTGCCGCCGTAGCTCTTCGTCAGGTTGCGGGCAATCAGGGTGCCTTCATAGCGCGACGTGTCGGCCGTGCGCCGGATGAGCGGCTCGGCCTTCTTCACGCGGCGGGACATGCGGGAGAGGGAAACAAGGGACACGGCGTCGTCAGTTCGCGGTTTTGCGGGATTTGGGGTCGAGCTGTATCATGACCCTGCCGCCGCAGGCGTCGAGTTTGGCTTCGCCCGTGCGCATCAGCACGGTGAGCTGGCAGCCGACGAACACGTTCTTGCCTTCCGAAAGCACGACCTTGTCGCCCTTCAGCACGAACACCTCGTCGATGAGGTTGAAGGTGCCGGTATCGGCGGTGGCTTCCTGCGTGCCCGACTGGAGGAACACCTTGTCGGCAACCTCGATCTTCTCGATGTCGGCATCGCCGCTCGAGATCGAGCCACCGCCCTGGGCGGTGTAGTGAACCACCATGCTGCCGGCCTGCAGGGTCGTGGTGCCCTGCACCACCTTGACGTTGCCGGTGAACTGGGCGGTGTTGGACTGCTGCTGGATCTCCAGCTTGTCGCTCTGGATCTGGATCGGCTGGTCGTTGGACAGCTGAAGCCCCTTCAACTGGCTCTTCGTTTCCTGCGCGCCCGCAGTCGTTGCGGCAAGCAGGAGACCGGCTGCGAGAAGCGGCAGGATGGCATGTCTTTGCGCGGGTTCAGAAAATGCGGACATCGTGGCCCTACTTCTCTCTGTTGCGGATAGCTGCGGGATCGACATTGACGACGACGTCTCCCTCGAAGACGACGGTTCGCCCTTTATCCGTCATTCGCAGCGACTGCGCAACAATCGAAGCTTCCTTGGACTGGATGGTGACGGGCTGCTGGGTCGACATGCGGCCGCCATTGATGTCGAGATGGGCGTCGCGGAAGGCGGCCTCGAGGCCGGTGTTGAGGCGAATGGTGAAGGGCGCGGTCATGTCGAGGATGTTGCGGCCGCGGTCGTAGATGCCGGTGACGGCGTCGACCTGCGCAACCATCTTGTCGTTGACCGGCATCTGCGCCTTGATGTTTTCCAGCTGGATGATGTCGGGATTCTTCATGTCCTGCAGCGCCCGGTCGGCTTTCATCGAGTAGCTGATGCCGTCACGGTTGCGACCGGCAATGGCGGGATTTTTCATCACCACCTTGCCGTCCTCGATCGTGGCGCTTTCGACCTCGAGTTCGTCGGGAATGTATGTGCTGACGATGGAGACGATGGCGAAGGCGGCGGCGATCACAAGGCCGATCACCGGCAGCGCGATCTTCAGCACGCGCACGCGCGCCGAATGGCGCGCCGCCCGACGGTATGTCTCCGTCATGCGGCTCTCCGGCTGCCCTGCGTGATGCGTATCTGCGACTGTTGTCAGCATAAGCCTTGTTCGATGTCTGCGGCCCCAAGGCCCGTGCCGGCGCAGTCGCCTGTGCCCCGAACCATAGTAACGCGCCCCATATGGCAATTATTCCAGAAGAAACAATGGATGTGTAGATTTTGATGCGAATGATTTGCTATCTGCCCGGCTAATGCCATATCGATGGGGCATTTGGCAAATGGCGCCTTCGCCGTCGGCCATGAAAAATCACCGCACGGGGAATTTGCAGATGGATCAGTCCGCTATAGCCGATCGTCGGCAGTTGCGCCGCAAGCTCACCTTCTGGCGGGTCGCCGCCGTGCTGCTTGCGGCTGCCGCCGCATTCGTCGCAGTGGCTGTCAACTGGGAGACCGGTGCGGCCCAGAACCACATCGCGCGCGTAAAGATCAGCGGCATCATCCAGGACGACACCGAGCTTCTCGAGCGGCTGGAGCGGATCGAGCGCAACGACCGCGTCAAGGCGCTGGTGGTGTCCATCACCTCGCCGGGCGGGACGACCTATGGCGGGGAGGTCATCTTCAAGGCGCTGCGCAAGGTGGCCGAGAAGAAGCCGGTCGTTGCCGATGTGCGCACGCTTGCCGCGTCCGCGGGCTACATGATCGCAGCCGCCGGCGACACGATCATCGCCGGCGAGAGCTCGATCACCGGCTCGATCGGCGTGATCTTCCAGTATCCGCAGATCAAGCCGCTGATGGACAAGCTCGGGGTCTCGCTGGACGAGGTGAAGTCGGCGCCGCTGAAGGCCGAGCCCTCTCCGTTCCATCCGGCCAGCGAGGAGGCCAGGGCGATGATCCGCCGCATGGTCGACGACAGCTTCGCCTGGTTCGTCGATCTGGTCGCCGACCGCCGCAAGCTGCCGCGCGAAGAGGTCCTGCGGCTTGCCGACGGCAGCATCTATACCGGCCGGCAGGCGCTCCAGGCCAAGCTCGTCGACAAGCTCGGCGGCGACGACGAGATCCGCGACTATCTTCAGACGCGGGACGTCAGCCGCAGCCTTTCCGTGATCGACTACGAACCGCCGCGGCGCTCGGGCCTGTTCGGCATCGGCATCGACTCCGCCGATCTGCTGAAGGGGTTGCTCGGGCTCGACGTCGGCCCCTCGAACGCGATCGAAAAGCTCGGGGGCGAAAAGTTGTTCCTTGACGGTCTTGTCTCTGTTTGGCAGGTTGGACGTGATTGAAAAGACACGCGTTTTGAGGGGACAACAGTGATCAAGTCAGAATTGGTACAGATCGTCGCCGCTCGCAATCCGCATCTCTATCACCGCGACGTGGAGAACATCGTCAACGCGGTGCTGGACGAGATCTCCGATGCTCTCGCCGCCGGCAACCGGGTCGAGCTGCGCGGCTTCGGTGCCTTTTCGGTCAAGAACCGCCCGTCGCGTTCCGGCCGCAACCCGCGCACCGGCGACAGCGTCTTCGTCGAGGAGAAGTGGGTACCCTTCTTCAAGACCGGCAAGGAGCTGCGCGAGCGGCTCAACCCTAATCACCTGGACGACGACGCCGATTGATGTCGGCGCCGCGCCGCGGTCCATCGACAGTTCCGTTTGCGGGAGGCGGCCCCATGGCCAGGAAAATCGTCAACATCGTCGTGCTGGTGCCGGTCGCGATCGTGCTCATCGTGCTCTCGGTCGCCAACCGTCAGCCGGTGCGCATGGCGCTGAACCCGTTCAGGCCCGAGGATTCGGTTCTCTCGATGACCGCGCCTTTCTTCGTCTTCCTCTTCCTGGCGCTGTTGCTCGGCATGATCATCGGCGCCGTCGCCACCTGGATCAGCCAGCACAAGTACCGCAAGCGCGCCCGCGTCGAGGCCACCGAGGCGGTCAAGTGGCAGACCGAGGCGGACAAGCAGAAGGCCCGCGCCGAAACGCTCGCCTCCCAGACGGCTCTGCCGCCGCCGAAGTAGGAAGGGGTACCGCTGGCCTTGTGGTGCCCGCCGCCCCCTCATCCGGCGCTGCGCGCCACCTTCTCCCCGATGGGGAGAAGAGGGAACGCGAAGTAGTGCCATAGCCGAGCGGAGTTGCTGCGGCTTCGGGCGATGTCTCATCCAAGCAGAAAACGCATGTGACGGACGTGATCCGGGCAGGGCCGAGCAACGGTCTCCCTCTTCTCCCCAGCGGGGAGAAGGTGGCCCGAAGGGCCGGATGAGGGGGCTTTCCCGCACACTCTGTGCCCGCTGCCTCCCCCACATTTGACGGAGAGAGCTCCCTTAAGCGACGCCGCCGTTCAGGCGGGTGCCGAGATCGGCGAAGAACTGCGCGGCGAGCTTCTTCGAGGTGGAATCGATCAGGCGGGAGCCGAGCTGGGCCAGCTTGCCGCCGATCTCGGCGTGGACCGTGTAGGACAGCAGCGTCTCAGTGCCCTCGTCGGTCAGCATCACGTCCGCCCCGCCCTTGGCGAAGCCGGCAATCCCGCCCTTGCCCTCGCCGGCGATGGTATAGCTCTCCGGCGGATTGAGGTTCGACAGCGTCACCTCGCCCTTGAAGGTGGCGGAGACCGGCCCGATCTTGATCTTGACGGTGGCCTCGAGTTCGGTCGGCGACGTCTGGCTCAGCGACTGGCATCCGGGAATGCAGGCCTTCAGTGTCTCCGGGTCGTTCAGCGCGGCCCAGACGGCTTCGCGCGGGGCGGCGATGCGCTCCTCACCTGTCAAGTCCATGGCGTCTCTCCTCCTGAACCGCTCGCTTGATTTATCGCAGATCGGAAAGCGCTTTGCCAAGTGGGAGAGGGGTGCTATTTGGTCTCGCTTTCCCGCGGATCTGCGTCCGCTTTCCAAAAAAGAACCAGACGGACCGCGACGTGAAGGACAGGAACCGCCGGCAGAAGAAGGGCCCCGCTGCATCGGGTGCGGCGCACGCCAGCGATCGCGCCCGGCCGGCTGCGTCTGCCAAGGCTCCCGCCAAGCCGGAGATGAAGGGCGGCCCCAAGCATCCGGGTCCCGCGCGGACACTTGCAAAAACACGCAATGTCGCAGCCGATACGGCGCGCACCCGCCCGCAAAAGGTGGTCGAACAGCCCTCCGAGCCACCGCGCCCGGTGAGAGTGCATGCCGGCGACAAGCCGACCGAGCGGGTTCCGGTCATCCTCGAGACGGCCGGCACCGACGACTATCGCCTGATCGACAGCGGCGACGGCGAAAAGCTCGAGCAGTACGGGCCTTACCGGATCGTGCGGCCCGAGGCGCAGGCCCTCTGGCCGCGGAGCCTGCCGGCGCACGTCTGGGACCGGGCGGATGCCGTCTTCACCGGCGATACCGACGAGGACGGCATGGGGCGCTGGCGTTTCCCCGGCGCGGCACTCGGCGAAACCTGGCCGATGCGGCTGCTGGAGACGGATTTTTACGGCCGCTTTACTGCTTTTCGCCATGTCGGCGTCTTTCCCGAGCAACTGGCCCACTGGAGCTGGATGAAGGCGCGGATCGAGGCTGCCGGCCGGCCGCTGAAGGTGCTGAACCTGTTCGGCTATACCGGCGTCGCCTCGCTGGTGGCCGCGCGTGCCGGCACCGAGGTCACCCATGTCGACGCCTCGAAGAAGGCGATCGGCTGGGCGCGCGAGAACCAGGCCCTGGGTCGCGGCGAGAAGCTGCCGATCCGCTGGATCTGCGAGGATGCGATGAAGTTCATCCTACGCGAGGAGCGCCGCGGCAGCCGCTACGACATCATCCTCGCCGACCCGCCGAAATTCGGCCGCGGGCCGAACGGCGAGGTCTGGCAGTTGTTCGAGGGCCTGCCGCTGATGCTCGACATCTGCCGGGAAATCCTGTCGCCGAAGGATGCAGCCCTGGTGCTGACGGCCTATTCCATCCGGGCGAGCTTCTATTCGATCCACGAACTGGTGCGCGAGACCATGCGCGGCCGCGGTGGGCTGGTCGAATCTGGCGAACTCGTCATCCGCGAGGGCGGCCTCGACGGCAGCGTAGCCGGCCGCGCTCTTTCCACGTCCCTTTTCAGCCGGTGGACTTCCTGATGAGCGAGCATCGCCACGAGCACGACAGGGGTCCGCACCGCGTGGGCCAGGTCAAGGAGGTGACGAGCCTCGCCAATCCGATCGTAAAGGACCTCAAGGCGCTCGCCCAGAAGAAGACGCGCGACGAGACGAAGACGTTCATGGCCGAGGGGCTCAAGCTGGTGATCGACGCGCTGGAGCTCGGCTGGGCCATCCGCACGCTGGTCTATGCCAAGGCCGCCAAGGGCAAGCCGCACGTAGAGCAGGTCGCTGCGAAGACGTTCGCCAGGGGCGGACTGGTGCTGGAGGTCAGCGAGAAGGTGATGTCGGCCATCACCCGGCGCGACAATCCGCAGATGGTGGTGGGCGTCTTCGAGCAGCGTTATACGCCGCTGAAGGACCTGCGCCCGGGCACCGGCGAGACCTACGTGGCTCTGGATCGCGTTCGCGACCCGGGGAACCTCGGCACCATCATCCGCACCGCCGACGCGGCCGGCGCCTCCGGTGTCATCCTCGTCGGCGATACGACCGATCCGTTCTCGCTGGAAACGGTCCGGGCGACGATGGGATCCGTCTTCGCCATGCCCGTCACCAAAGCCTCGGTCGCCGATTTCCTGCGCTGGAAGAAGGAGGCGGGCGTGAAGGTCGTCGCCACGCACCTGGCCGGCGCCGTCGACTATCGCACGATCGACTACAAGGGGCGGCCTGTCGTTCTCCTGATGGGCAACGAACAGGCCGGCATTCCCGACGAACTGGCGCAGGCGGCCGACGCGCTCGCGCGCATCCCCCAGGCCGGCCGCGCCGACAGCCTCAACCTGGCGATCGCGACCGGCGTCATGCTGTTCGAAGCCCGCCGTCATCTCCTGTCCCTGGACGGCTCCGAATGAACGATCGCATACCGTTGTTTTCCAGGCCGATCCCGGTCGCCATGTTCATCGTGCTCGCGGTGCTGGTCGACCAGCTCGTGAAATTCGCTGTCGAGGCCTGGCTGCCGTTCCAGCAGCCGGTTCACGTCTTGCCGATGCTGGCGCTCTACCGCACCTACAACTACGGCGTCGCGTTCTCGATGCTGTCGGGCATGGAGGACTGGTTCATCGTCGGCCTGCGCCTCGTGGTCGTCGCCTTCGTCAGTTGGCTCTGGTGGCAGACGCCGAAGGCGAGGGGGGTGGCGCATGCGGGCTATGCGCTGATCATCGCCGGCGCGATCGGCAATCTCGTCGACCGCTTCCTGTACGGATACGTGATCGACTACGTGCTGTTCTACACCTCGACCTGGTCGTTCGCCGTCTTCAACCTCGCAGACAGCTTCATCACCATCGGTGCCGGCCTCATCCTGCTGGACGAACTGTTGCTGATGCGCCGGCGCAAGGCACCCGCCGATCGTTAAAATGCGAGCGGTTTGCTGAAGCGGTTCTGAACGCTTGGCATGCTATCTGCGCCTGCATGAGCGAACCAGCCAAGCTCCAGGACAGGCTCCGGGCGGAATTCGCGGACGAGCCGAACGACGACAGGGGAGCGCCGCGCAACGACGGCGGCGAGCCGGGCGATAGTGTGCGCGCGGCCCGGTCTCCGGCCGATGTCGCGGGCCAGGCGCCCTTCGACCAGGCATTCACCTCGGCGATCGTCGCCGGCCTGACACTGCTTTCGGCCGGGCTCGTGCTGGTCACCGGCATCCTCCAGGACTTCCACATCGCGGCGTTCGGCCTCGGGACGATCGGGATCGCCGGCTCGATCCTGCTGATCCGGCACGGATTGCACAGCGCACAGCGAAGCGGCCGTCACGCAGAGCATAGTCACGACCTCTACTGGGAGCAGAACGAGACGGCGGCGGTGACGGCGGCGATCCACGACATCCTGCGCGACATCGTCATGGTTCGTTCGCTGGACGGAAAGATTCTCCGCGCCAATGCCGTGATCAGCGACCTCGTCGGCATCATCGATCCGACGGGGCTGTCCTGCAGCGAGATAGGGCTGGATTTCCGCTCTCAGGCGCTGCCCTATCACTACGACGTCGAGATCGCGACGCCGGGCGGTCCGCGCATCTATGCCTGGCACGACATCACCATCCGCGATCCGGCGACCGGCGAACTGGTGATCCACAGCATCGCCCGCGACGTCACCGAGGAACGCCGTGCGGAGAACGAGCGCGAGATCGCACGGCGCCGGGCGGAGATGGAGAGCGAGACGAAATCCCGCCTGCTCGCCACCGTCAGCCATGAAATCCGCACGCCGCTGTCGGGTATCCTCGGCATGTCGCACCTGATCGGCCAGACGCGGCTGACGGCGGAGCAGAAGAACTACCTCGCCGGCATCCGCCAATCCGGCCACGCACTGGTGCAGCTCGTCGACGACCTGCTCGACTTCTCCACGATCGAGGCGGGGCGCTTCCAGCTTCGCCCCTGCGAGGAGCCGGTGCGTCCATTGCTGGAAAGTGTCGTCGAGATGCTGTCGCCGCGGGCCCACGAGAAGGGGATCGAGATCGGCTCCTTCGTTTCCGCCGACGTGCCCGCCGTCATGCTCTTCGACGGACCGCGGCTCAGGCAGGTGCTCTACAACGTCATCGGCAATGCGGTGAAGTTCACCCCCGCGGGAGGGGTCTATCTCGAGACGATGCTCGAGGGCGAGCATATCGTCGTCACGATTGCAGACACCGGCCCCGGCATGACGGCGGAGGAGCAGGCGCGCGTGTTCGAGGCCTTCGAGCAGGCGGGTGGCGTCTCCCAGCGCCGCGGCGGCGCCGGGCTCGGGCTCGCGATCTCGGCGCGCATCCTGCGCGAGGCCGGCGGCGCACTGACGCTTGCGAGCGAACTCGGCCGCGGCTCCACCTTCACGATCCGGATGCCGGCGGCGCCCTCGCTCGCCCCCGTCACCGGTCGTTCCGGGCCGCTGCGCGGCTCGGCCGTCTTCCTGTTCGCCCCGGAAGGGCCGGTCTCGAAGGCCCTGAAGCGGACCATCGAGACGCTCGGCGGCACCTGCCGCCATGTCGCCGAGGTAAACGAGGCGCTGGAGATCGCCCAGGGCGCGGTGGCTTTTCCGCTGACCGACATCATCGTCGACAATAGGCTTTCCGGCGATTTCCGGCGGGAGCTGTTGCACCTTCCGGTCTTCGCCGACGCCTGCATCCGCCGCGTCTATCTCGTCAACCCGGAGGAGCGCACAGGCCGGGCGATCGGCAACGGCGAGGGCTATGACGCCTGGCTGATCCGTCCCTTGCGCGAACGTTCACTGGTGGAGGTCCTGCGCGGGCGCATGAAGGGCATCGAGATCCGCGACGCGATCAACGACAACCGCCCGGTCCTGAGCGAGCCGCCGGCAGACGACCTCCCGCCAGAGCCGGATCGGCCGGCCGGCCGGGTGCTCCTGGCCGAGGACGATCCGATCAATGCGATGCTGGTGCGCTCGATGCTCTCGAAGGCGGGCTTCGAGGTCATGCTCGTCGAGGATTTCCCGGCGCTGCTTACAGCCCTCGGCGAGGGCAGGGTTCGGCCGGACATCGTCATCACCGACGTCGGCATGCCGGGCGGCGAAGGGCGCGAGGTGATCCGCGCGATCGCTTCCGGAAAGGGAGCAGTGCCGCTCATCGTGCTGACCGCCGACCGGCGTGCGGCGCTTCACCAGGAATTGATCGCCTTCGGCGCGGCCTGCGTCATGGTCAAGCCCGCAGAGCCGCCGGCGTTGCTTTCCGAGGTCTCCCGGCTGATGGCCGCGCGCGTGTCGAACTAAGTTCGCTGCTGCCCCTGATTGTGGCCTGCATGTCCTTGCCGGCCGGCGTGCACGGTCCTATGGTCCCGGTCGCGTGGATGTCACCATCCTGTTGCAGATTCGTGTTTAAAGACGCGCAAATCAACGCAGGAAGGTGGCCCATGACCGTGGAGATCGCAGAGCCCAACGTGGTGACCGAAACCGTACCGCCGACGTGCCAGCTTCCTGTGCGCAGGTCTGCCGAGGTGCTCGGCCGGATCGGCACGCTCGAGACGCGCCTGGCCCTGAAGAACAGCGAGATCGATGCCGCCCAGGCCGTCCGCTATCGCGTCTTCGTCGAGGAGATGAACGCCCAGATTGCCCCCGATGCGATGCGCCGCCGGCGCGACATCGACGCCTGGGACATGGTCTGCGACCACTTGCTCGTGCTCGACACTGCGATCGAGGGCGACCCGGAAGAGCAGATCGTCGGCACCTACCGCCTACTGCGGCAGGACGTGGCCAGGGGCTCGGGCGGCTTCTACTCGCAATCGGAATTCGACGTCGAGACGATGATTGCCCGCCATCCGGACAAGCGTTTCATGGAGCTCGGCCGCTCCTGCGTCCTGCCGCAGTACCGCACCAAGCGCACGGTCGAGCTGCTCTGGCAGGGCGCTTGGGCCTATGCGCTGAAGCACGGCGTCCAGGCGATGTTCGGCTGCGCCTCGTTCGGCGGCGTCGTCCCCGAGGAGCATGCTCTGGCGCTGTCCTTCCTGCACCAGAATGCTCTGGCGGGCGGGGAATGGGCCGTCAGGGCCCATGAGGACCAGTATCGCACCATGGACCTCGTGCCGAGCGAGGCCGTCAATGCACGGCGCGCGCTCGCCGCCATGCCGCCGCTGGTCAAGGGCTACCTGCGGCTTGGTGCGATGATCGGCGACGGCGCCGTCGTCGATCATGCCTTCCGCACCACCGACGTCCTGACCGTGCTGCCGATCGGCAGCATCTCTGGCCGCTACATCAACTACTACGGCGCTGACGCCGGGCGGTTTGCCAGCTGAGGCAATCCATCATTTCCCCGGTCAAAGGTTTTGAATGACAATCCCTCCCGTTGCCGGGAGGGATTGTCGTATCGAAGCCCTCAAACCCCGGCGTTGTACGCCGCGAGCGCCGCCATGTTGACGATATCGCTGTCCTTTGCGCCCATCGAGACGATCTGGACCGACTTGTCGAGGCCGACCAGCAGCGGGCCGATCACGGTCGAGCCGCCGAGTTCCTGCAGCATCTTGGTCGAGATCGCCGCTGAGTGGAAGGCGGGCATGACCAGCACGTTGCCGGGGGCGGAGAGGCGGCAGAACGGATACTGCTCCATGATCTTCGGGTTCAGCGCCACGTCGGCGGCCATCTCGCCGTCGTACTCGAAATCGACGCGCCGCTTGTCGAGGATCTTCACCGCCTCGCGCACACGCTCGGAGCGCTCCCCGGAAGGATTGCCGAAGGTCGAATAGGCGAGCATCGCCACGCGCGGTTCGTAGCCGAGCCGGCGGGCGAGACCGGCGGCCTCCTCGGCGATGTCGGCCAGTTCCTCCGCGTTCGGCATGTCGTGCACGGCGGTATCGGCGACCAGCACGGTGCGGCCGCGGCAGAGCGCCAGCGAGGCGCCGATGACGCGGTGTCCCGGCTTGGCGTCGATGCAGCGGCGCACGTCTTCCAGCGCGGTCGAGTAGTTGCGCGTCAGGCCCGTCACCATCGCATCCGCGTCGCCGAGCGCGACCATGCAGGCGGCGAAATGGTTGCGGTCGTTGTTGATCAGGCGCTGGGCATCGCGGAACAGGTAGCCGTTGCGCTGGATGCGGGCGTAGAGATAGTCGGTATAGGCGTCGTTGCGCTTGGAAATGCGCGCGTTCAGAAGTTCGATGCCGGGCCGGTCGAGATCGATGCCGGCACGCTCGGCGGTGTCGCGCATGCGCTCTTCCCGGCCGACCAGGATGGCGGTGCCGAGCTGCTGGTTGGTGTAAGAGACGGCGGCGCGCATCATCTGCTCTTCCTCGCCCTCGGCGAAGACCACGCGCTTGGGATGCCGGCGCACGCGCGCATAGATGCTTTGCAGCGTCGAGGCGATCGGGTCGCGCCGCGCCTTCAGTTCACGCGCATAGGCGTCGAGGTCGAGCAGCGGCCGGCGGGCGACGCCGGTGTCCATCGCCGCCTTCGCCACGGCCACCGGGATTGCCGAGATCAGGCGCGGGTCGAAGGGGACGGGGATGATGTACTGCGCGCCGAAGCGGGGCCGGTTGCCCTGGTAGGCGGCGGCGACGTCGTCGGGCACGTCCTCCTTGGCGAGGTTTGCGAGCGCCTCGGCGGCGGCGATCTTCATCGCGTCGTTGATCGTGGTGGCGCGCACGTCCAGCGCGCCACGGAAGATGTAGGGAAAGCCGAGAACGTTGTTGACCTGGTTCGGGTAGTCCGAACGCCCCGTGGCGACGATCGCGTCGTCACGGATGCGGGCGACCTCCTCCGGGGTGATCTCGGGGTCCGGATTGGCCATGGCGAAGATGATCGGATGCGCCGCCATCGAGCGCACCATCTCGGCCGTCAGCGCCCCCTTGGCCGAAAGACCGAAGAACACGTCGGCGCCATCGAGCGCTTCCTGCAGGCTGCGCCGGTCGGTCTTGACGGCATGGGCCGACTTCCACTGGTTCATGCCCTCCTCGCGCCCCTGGTAGATGACGCCCTTGGTATCGCAGAGGATGACGTTTTCGGGATTGAAGCCCATCGACTTGATCAGCTCGACGCAGGCGATCGCGGCAGCACCCGCGCCGTTGCAGACGAGCTTGGTCGTCTTGAAATCGCGGCCGGTCAGCGTCAGCGCGTTCGCCAGGCCCGCGGCGGCGATGATGGCGGTGCCGTGCTGGTCGTCGTGGAAGACGGGGATGTCCATCAGTTCGCGCAGGCGCTGCTCGATGATGAAGCAGTCCGGCGCCTTGATGTCTTCCAGGTTGATGCCGCCGAAGGACGGACCGAGATAGCGCACGCAGTTGATGAACTCGTCGACATTTTCCGTATCGACCTCGAGGTCGATGGAATCGACGTCGGCGAAGCGCTTGAAGAGTACGGCCTTGCCCTCCATCACCGGCTTTGAGGCGAGCGCGCCGAGATTGCCGAGGCCGAGGATGGCCGTGCCGTTGGAGATAACGGCGACCATGTTGCCGCGGGAGGTGTAGTCGTAGGCGCGCGAGGGGTCTTCCGCGATCGCCTTGACGGGGACGGCCACGCCCGGCGAATAGGCCAGCGACAGGTCGCGCTGCGTTGCCATCGGCTTGGTCGGGGTGATCTCGAGTTTTCCGGGACGACCCTGCGCGTGGAAATCCAGCGCTTCCTGATCGGTCACGCTTGCAACCGCCCGCTTCGTCTTGCCTGTCTGCGCCATCGGTCTCCCCCCAATGCATTTCCGGTCAACCTCTTGTGGGCAGCAGGCCCTGCGCCCCCTTGAGGTGTTGTCTTCTATAGCGACAGGCGGATAGGGTGACACCTCTTTTTTGGGATGAACAGCTTTTCCGTGAACGACCAGATCGTGCGCCCCGGCGACATATTGACGACCTCCGAACTTGCCAGCGTGGCGAGCCGTGCATCGGCGACGCCGATGATGGAACAGTATATCGAGATCAAGGCCAACAATCCCGATTGCCTGCTGTTCTACCGCATGGGCGATTTCTACGAGCTGTTCTTCCAGGACGCTGCCGACGCCTCGCGTGCGCTCGGCATCACCCTGACCAAGCGCGGCCAGCACCTGGGGCAGGACATCCCGATGTGCGGCGTACCGATTCATGCCGCCGACGACTACCTGCAGAAGCTGATCGCGCTCGGCTTCCGCGTCGCCGTCTGCGAGCAGGTCGAGGATCCGGCAGAGGCCAAGAAGCGCGGCTCGAAGTCGGTCGTCCGCCGCGACGTCGTCCGTCTCGTTACCCCCGGAACGCTGACAGAGGAAAAGCTGCTCTCGCCGTCCGACGCCAACTACCTGATGACGCTGTCGCGCATCCGTGGCGGCGCCGATCCGGCTTTGGCGCTCGCCTGGATCGACATCTCCACCGGCGTCTTCCGGCTGGCTGAGACGACCGGGCAGCGGCTCCTGGCGGACATCCTGCGCATCGAGCCGCGCGAACTGATCGTGCCCGACACGCTGTTCCATGATCCCGAGTTCCGTCCCGTCGTCGACGTGCTTGGCAGGGTCGTCGTTCCCCAGCCGGCGGTGCTGTTCGACAGCGCGACGGCGGAGGGCAGGATTGCCCGCTATTTCGACGTCGGCACGCTCGATGGTTTCGGCACCTTTTCGCGCGCCGAGCTGTCGGCGGCCTCTGCTGCGATCGCCTATGTCGAGAAGACGCAGATCGCCGAGCGCCCGCCGCTCGGGCTGCCTGAGCGCGAAAGTGCGGCCTCGACGCTGTTCATCGACCCGGCGACCCGGGCCAACCTCGAGCTAGTGCGCACGCTCTCCGGCGAGAAGAGCGGCACGCTCCTGAAAGCAATCGACCGGACGGTGACGGGCGGCGGCGCGCGGCTGCTGGCCGAGCGGCTGATGTCGCCGCTGACCGATCCTGAGCCGGTCAACGAGCGCCTGGATTCGATTGCGGCCCTTGCCGCCCGTCCTTCCTTTGCCTCCGACCTGCGCGATGCGCTGAAGCTTCTGCCGGACATGCCGCGTGCGCTCTCCCGGCTGGCGCTCGGCCGCGGCGGCCCGCGCGACCTCGGCGCCCTGCTGCAGGGGCTGCGGGCGGCCTCAATGGTCGCCGGCATGATGGCGGGCGAGGATCTGGAGGGCGAGCTGGCCGCGGCCCGCAAGCACATCGAGGCCCTGCCGGGGGAGCTGGTCGAACGGCTCGCTTCCATGCTCGGCGACGAGCTGCCGCTGCTGAAGCGCGACGGCGGCTTCATCCGCGAGGGCGCGGACGCCGAGCTAGACGAGATGCGCGCGCTGCGCGACCAGTCGCGCCGGGTGATCGCCGGCCTGCAGCTGCAATATGCCGAGGAGACCGGCGTCAGGTCGCTGAAAATCAAGCACAACAACGTGCTCGGCTACTTCATCGAGGTCTCGGCCGGCAACGCTTCGGCGCTCACCGAGGGCGGCGAGGCCAAGGCGCGCTTCATCCACCGCCAGACCATGGCCGGCGCGATGCGCT
The DNA here is from genome assembly GCF_014196765.1 of Mycoplana azooxidifex. Lineage (GTDB taxonomy): Bacteria > Pseudomonadota > Alphaproteobacteria > Rhizobiales > Rhizobiaceae > Mycoplana > Mycoplana azooxidifex. The sequence goes on along the minus strand of NZ_JACIEE010000003.1, from coordinate 165,795 downwards.
TCACCACGACCGTGCTGTCCGAGCTGGAGACGAAGATCGCCAACGCCGCCGACCGGGCGCTGGCAATCGAGCTTGCGGCGTTCGAGGTGCTGACGGAGGCGGTGGTGGCGCAAGCCGATGCGGTCAAGGCGGCCGCACGCGCCCTGTCGGTCGTCGATGTCTCGCAGGGGCTTGCGGTCCTTGCCGAGGAGCAGGCCTATTGCCGCCCGGTCGTCGATCGCTCGAAGATGTTTGCGATCGCGGGCGGTCGCCATCCGGTCGTCGAGCAGGCGCTGCGCCGGCAGGCCGGCAATCCTTTCGTCGCCAATGCCTGCGACCTCTCCCCGCCAAGCGGCGAAGGCGACGGGGCGATCTGGCTCCTGACCGGCCCGAACATGGGCGGCAAGTCGACCTTCCTGCGCCAGAACGCCCTCATCGCGATCCTGGCGCAGATGGGATCCTATGTTCCCGCCGAAAGCGCCCATATCGGCGTCGTCGACCGCCTGTTCTCGCGCGTCGGCGCCTCGGACGACCTGGCGCGGGGCCGCTCGACCTTCATGGTCGAGATGGTGGAGACGGCGGCGATCCTCAACCAGGCCACCGAGCACTCGCTGGTGATCCTCGACGAGATCGGCCGGGGAACCGCGACCTTCGACGGCCTGTCAATCGCCTGGGCCGCCGTCGAGCACCTGCACGAGGCAAACCGTTGCCGCGGCCTGTTCGCCACCCACTTCCACGAGCTGACGGTGCTCTCCGAGAAGCTCGCCCGCCTTTCCAATGCGACGATGCGGGTGAAGGAGTGGGACGGCGAGGTGATCTTCCTGCACGAGGTCGGCCCCGGCGCCGCCGACCGGTCCTACGGTATCCAGGTGGCGCGGCTGGCCGGTCTACCCGCCTCCGTCGTGGCGCGGGCGAAGGACGTGCTCGCCAAGCTGGAAGACGCCGACCGCAAGAACCCGGCAAGCCAGCTGATCGACGACCTGCCGCTGTTCCAGGTGGCGGTGCGGCGCGAGGAGGCCGGGCGGGCTGCGGGCATCTCGAAGGTCGACGAGATGCTGAAGGGCCTCAGTCCCGACGACATGTCGCCGCGCGAGGCTCTGGAGGCGCTCTATGCGCTGAAGAAGGAAGCCGGCGCACGTTAGGGTTTCGCGGCACCATGCAGCGGATGCCACCAACGGCGACTTTCGGCCCTGAGCGGGCATCGAAGGGCCGATCTGGATATGTCGTTGATTGGTGGATTGCTGACTGACGGATTTTTGTGGCCTATGCGTTATGAGCGGAATATCGCTGCGAGAACCGAGCCGGGATGGGAGCGTCAGTGCAAGGCAGAAAGATCGTTATCACAGGAGCGAGCCGTGGACTTGGTCGGGCTTTGGCAATTGTGGCCGCGTCTCAGGGAGCACTTCCGATCCTTCTAGGGCGCTCTCTGGATGCCTTGCAGGAGGTGAGCGACACTATTTCAAGCAACGGAGGGCCGCGAGCCGATAGTTTTGTCTGTGATCTTTCGAGCCCTCGGTCCATCGCCAGCGCGGTGAACAAGATTGCAATGATGCATCCTGATATCGATGTATTGGTCAACAATGGCGCGCAGTTCACGACAGGCAGTCTGGAAGACCATACTGACGAACAGATCATGGCCGTGGTGAACTCGGCGGTCGCGGGCACCATGATCCTGACGAGAGAACTGTTGCCTTTGCTGAAAGCGAGGGCACGTGCGGACATCCACAATGTCGTTTCGATGTCGGGTTTGCCATATGCGAGGTTCGTTGGCGCTTCGCTTCCGTTCAGGGCAGCGAAAGCGGCGCAAGATGGCTTCACTCAAGGTTTGGTAGAGGAGCTTCAAGGAAGCTCCATTCGTATCACCTCGATCTATCCGGGTATTATTGAGGACGTTTCCCCGGTCACGGCAGACTGGCAGAGGCAGCGTGGGATCGACGAGGGCCTAACCAACAAGGAAGTGGTCGACGCGATTATCTACGCCCTATCCGCGCCTGCGAACGTCTCGTTGCGCCAGATTGTTATCGAGCGTACCCGTTCAGACTTCCTATTGTAGCTTGGTCGATCCTTCGGGTGCTATAGCCCACGCACTCGCCCCAAGGCTATGACTGTCGCTTGCGGCCAAAAAGGGCTATAGCCCTTCTGCACCGACAGGTGACCACAGGCAGAAGGGCAGCAGGCGGCCGCAATTCGATGGACAGTAAAGTAATGGTACCGGCCCATTCGGGCCTGCTCGACGTCGCCGCCCTGCGGGCAAAGTGCGAATTCATCGCCAGCACGAATGCCGAACAGCGCGACCGCATGCGCCAGGCGCTGCTGGCCGAGCTGAAGAAGGCCTATCAGTTGGGGCGCGAGCAGGCGCGCGAGCTTCTGTTTGCCGACGGCAGCGGTCTTGCCTGCGCCGCCCGCCTCTCCTGGCTGCAGGACCAGCTGATTTCCGTCGTCCACGATTTCGCGCTGAACCATGTGTTCAATGCGGCGATGGCGCCGCAGGCCGCCCGCATCACGGTGACCGCCGTCGGCGGCTACGGTCGCGGCACGCTGGCGCCGGGATCCGACATCGACCTTCTGTTCCTGCTGCCGCCCCGGCCGCAGCCCTGGAGCGAGCCGGCGATCGAGTTCATGCTCTACCTGCTCTGGGACATGGGCTTCAAGGTCGGCCACGCCACCCGCAGCATCGAGGAGTGCATCTCGCTATCCAAGGGCGACATGACGATCCGCACCGCGATCCTTGAGGCGCGCTACCTGTGCGGCTCGCTGCCGCTGTTCGACGAGCTCTCCGTCCGCTTCGAGCGCGAGATCATGCGCGGCACTGGGCCGGAGTTCATCGCCGCCAAGCTTGCGGAGCGCGACGAGCGCCACCGCAAGGCCGGGGACACGCGCTACCTGGTGGAGCCGAACATCAAGGAAGGCAAGGGGGGGCTGCGCGACCTGCACACGCTCTTCTGGATCGCCAAGTACTACTACCACATCCGCGACCCGGAGGATCTGGTCAAGCTCGGCGTCCTGTCGCGCCACGAGTTCAAGCTGTTCCGGAAGGCCGACGATTTCCTATGGGCGGTGCGCTGCCACCTCCATTTCCTCACCGGGAAGCCCGAGGAACGCCTGTCCTTCGACGTCCAGGCCGAGATCGCCGCCTGCCTCGGCTATCAGCCGCATCCGGGGCTGTCGGCGGTCGAGCGCTTCATGAAGCACTATTTCCTCGTCGCCAAGGATGTCGGCGACCTGACGCGCATCTTCTGCGCGGCGCTGGAGGACCAGCAGGCCAAGGAAGCGCCGGGCATCACCGCCGCCATCAGCCGCTTCACCCGCCGCAACCGCAAGATCCCGGGCTCGCTCGACTTCGTCGAGGACCGCGGCCGCATCACCATCGCCACCCCGGATGTGTTCAAGCGCGATCCGGTCAACCTGATCAGGCTCTTCCACATTGCCGACCTCAACGGGCTGGAGTTCCACCCCGACGCCCTGAAGCTGGTCACCCGGTCCCTCCGCCTGATCAACAACGCGCTGCGCGAGGACGACGAGGCCAACAGGCTGTTCCTGTCGATCCTGACCTCCCCGCGCGACCCGGCCCTGATGCTGAGGCGGATGAACGAGTCGGGCGTGCTCGGCCGGTTCATCCCCGAATTCGGCAAGATCGTCGCGATGATGCAGTTCAACATGTATCATCACTACACGGTCGACGAGCATCTGATCCGCTCCGTGGGCGTGCTTTCCGGCATCGAGCAGGGACGCGAGACGGAGGCGCATCCGCTGGCCGCCATGCAGGTCATGCCCAGCATCGAGGACCGCCTGCCGCTCTATGTTGCGGTCCTGCTGCACGACGTGGCCAAGGGCCGGCCGGAAGATCATTCGGTCGCCGGCGCCCGCCTGGCGCGAAAGCTCTGCCAGCGCTTCGGCTTGACGCCGAAACAGACCGAGCTCGTCGTCTGGCTGATCGAGGAGCACCTCGTCATGTCGATGGTGGCGCAGACCCGCGACCTGAACGACCGCAAGACCATCATCGACTTTGCCGACAAGGTGCGCTCGATGGAGCGGCTGAAGATGCTCCTGGTGCTGACCGTCTGCGATATCCGCGCGGTCGGCCCGGGCGTCTGGAACGGCTGGAAAGGCCAGTTGCTGCGAACGCTCTACTACGAGACCGAGCTCGTGCTGTCAGGAGGCTTCTCCGAGGTTTCGCGCAAGGAACGGGCGAAGGCCGCGCGCGAGGCGCTGTCGGAGGCGCTCGCCGACTGGAGCCAGAAGGACCGCAGGGCCTACACCCGGCTGCACTACGATCCCTACCTGTTGACGGTTTCGCTGGAGGAACAGGTGCGCCACGCGGGCTTCATCCGCGGCGCCGACAAGGCCGGCCAGGCGCTGGCGACAATGGTGCGCACGGATAGCTTCCATGCCATCACCGAGATCACCGTGCTCTCTCCCGACCATCCGCGGCTCCTGGCGGTGATCGCCGGCGCCTGTGCCGCTGCCGGCGCCAACATCGTCGACGCGCAGATCCACACCACCTCCGACGGCCGCGCCCTGGACACGATCCTCGTCAATCGCGAGTTTCCCGACGATGCCGACGAGATGCGTCGCGCGGCCAACATCGGCAAGATGATCGAGGACGTGCTTTCGGGCCGCAAGCGCCTGCCGGAGGTGATCGCCAACCGCACCCGCGGCCGCAAGCGCTCCAAGACCTTCACCGTGCCGCCGGCGGTGACGATCTCCAATGCGCTGTCCAACAAGTTCACCGTGATCGAAATCGAATGCCTCGACCGGCCGGGTCTTCTGTCCGAGGTGACGGCGGTGCTGTCCGACCTGTCGCTCGATATCGCCTCGGCCCACATCACCACTTTCGGCGAGAAGGTGATCGACACCTTCTACGTCAACGACCTGCTCGGCCAGAAGATCACCAACGAGAACCGCCAGGCCAACACTGTGGCCAGGCTGAAGGCGGTGATGGCCGAAGAGGCCGACGAGGCGCGCGACCGCATGCCGTCGGGCATCGTCGCACCCGCCGGCGCGCAACCGGGGATCAGGGTCGCGGAATGAGCCTTGTCAAGAAATTCGCCACCGTCGGCGGCGCGACGCTCGGCAGCCGCATCCTGGGCTTCGCCCGCGAAACGCTGATGGCGGCGGCGCTCGGCACCGGCCCGATGGCGGATGCCTTCTATGCCGCCTTCCGCTTTCCGAACCTGTTTCGCCGCCTGTTTGCCGAAGGCGCCTTCAACGCCGCCTTCGTGCCGCTCTTTGCCAAGGAGATCGAGGCCGGCGGTATCGACGGCGCCAAGCGCTTTTCCGAGGAGGTCTTCGGCGTCCTCTTCACCGTGCTGATGCTCATCACAATCGCCATGGAACTGGCGATGCCGCTGATCGTCGCCTGGGTCATCGCGCCGGGTTTCGTGGGCGACCCCGAAAAGTTCGACGTGACGGTCAGGCTCGCCATCGTCATGTTCCCCTACCTGATGTGCATGTCGCTGACGGCGATGCTCTCGGGCATGCTGAACTCGCTGCACCATTATTTCGCCGCAGCCGTGGCACCGATCTTCCTCAACCTCGTGCTGATCGGCGCGCTCGGCTACGGGCTCTACACCGGTGCCTCGCCGCTGGATACGGCCTGGTATCTCGCCTGGGGTGTGCTGGTTGCCGGCATCCTGCAGATGGTGGTGCTCTATGCGGGGGTCCTGCATGCCGGCATGCGCATCGGCTTCCGCTGGCCGAAGATGACGCCGAACGTCAAGCGGCTGCTCTGGCTGGCGCTGCCGGCCGCCGTCACCGGAGGCATCACCCAGATCAACCAGATCATCGGCCAGATGATCGCCTCGACCAGGGAGGGCGCGATCTCGGCCTTGCAATATGCCGATCGCGTCTACCAGCTGCCGCTCGGCGTGGTCGGCATCGCCGTCGGTGTCGTGCTGCTGCCGGAACTGGCGCGCGCGCTGAAGGGCGGGCAGGAGCGGGAGGCGGCCAACCTGCAGAACCGGTCGTTGGAATTCGTCCTGTTCCTGACGCTGCCGGCCGCCGCAGCCCTCTGGGTCATCTCCGACGAGATTGTCCGCGTCCTCTACGAGCGCGGCGCGTTTTCGCCCGAGACCACCTCCATCGTTGCAGGCACGCTGGCGATCTACGGCCTCGGCCTGCCCGGCTTCGTCCTGATCAAGGCACTCAATCCCGGCTTCTTCGCCCGCGAGGACACCAAGACGCCGATGCGCATCACGCTTTTCTCGGTGGTGGTCAATTGCGTGCTGGCTGTCTCGCTCTTTCCCTATTTCCACGAACGCGGCATCGCCACCGCCGAGGCGACCTCGGGTTGGCTGACGGCGATCTTCCTGTTCGTGACGCTGGTGCGCCGCGGCCACTGGCCGCTGGACAAGGCGCTGGCCTGGCGCGTGGCGCGGCTGGTGATGGCCGCCCTCGTCATGGGCGCATGCCTGCACTACGCCTCGGGGCTGATGGCGACGCGGCTCGCCTCCACCGCCTCGCTGCTCGAGCAGGTGGCTGCGCTCGGCGCCCTGATCGGGCTGTCGATGGTGATCTATTTCGGCGTGGCCTTCCTGATCGGCGGTGCCGATCTCGGCATGATCCGCCGCAACATCAAGCGCAAGACCAAGCCCGCGCCGGAGAGTGGCGAATGAGAGGACGGATCGCGCTCGTCACGCTCGTGGTGCCGGACTACGACCGCGCGATCGCCTTCTATTGCGGCGCGCTGCGCTTCGACCTCGTCGAGGACACGCAACTGCCCGACGGCAAGCGCTGGGTGGTCGTGCGGCCCAAGGGGGGCAACAAGGGCGGCGATGGCGCGGGCCTGCTTTTGGCGGAGGCCGTCGGCGAGGCGCAGATGGCTGCGATCGGCCGGCAGGCGGGTGGCCGTGTCGGCTTCTTCCTCCATACCGGCGATTTCGAACACGACTTTTCTGCCTTCGTCGCCGCAGGCGTCCGTTTTCTGGAGCAGCCGCGCACGGAGGCCTACGGCACCGTTGCCGTCTTCGAGGATCCCTTCGGCAACAAGTGGGACCTGCTGCAGCCGGCGGCCTGATCGCCGGTGCATCGATCCCGCCCGCGCCTCAGCGCATGGCGACGACCTTCGATTTCGACTTGTTCAGCTTGGCGAGACCGCGCCCGCGCGCGCCGCAATAGTTCCAGCGTCGCTTCGGTCCGACGTCGACATGGACGATGCCGTTGCAATAGGTGCCGATGCCGCCGATGCCGGGTGCGGTCTTTGCCGCAGCGATGATGCGACCGACCGAGACGCCGGGCACGCGGATGTCGGCCGCCATGCACTTGCGGTGATAGGAACCCCGCCTGCCGCCTGACCGGTTGCCGGAGGTCACCAGAGGACGCCTGCCGGTCTGTGCTGCAATATGGGCGAGCACGGCGTGCAGCCGGCCGGGAAAACAGCGATGCTGGACCCGCGGCGTCTGGGTCGCATAGGCGAGCGTAACCCGCCCCTTGTCCTTCTTGAAGTTCAGTTTGGTCTCCTCGCCCGCCTGCGCGCCGTCGATGGCGAGCGTCGAAAGCGCGAACAGGCCGGCCAGTAGCATGGAACATGCTCTCCGCATGATACCTCTCCTGATCAGGTCGGTCAGCAAAGCTGACCGGGATACCTCCACCCCCGGAGAGAACTGAAATCCCAAAATTGGCTTTTGTGAGGATTTTATTACTAATGTTAGTTAATACTTAAGGAGTATTAAGGGCACGCCGCGATTGTGCCGTCTTGGCGCCACGATCGCTGCCCGGACCGTGTCGGGATAGCGTCCCCGATTGCACCCTTGATTGTGTTTCGGCCGCCGTGCATAAGCGCGCCCGTGAACCAGTTGCAGCACCCGCTGCTTGGGCCCTCCACCAGCCTCACGAGGACATCATGACCGCTTTCAAGCCGCTCGTCTTTTCCGGCGTTCAGCCGACGGGCAACCTCCATCTCGGCAACTATCTCGGCGCCATCCGCAAGTTCGTCGCGCTGCAGGCAGACAACGACTGCATCTACTGCGTCGTCGACCTGCACTCGATCACCGCCCAGCTTGTCCACGAGGACCTGAAAGGGCAGATCCGCTCGATCGCGGCAGCCTTCATCGCTTCCGGCATCGATCCGGAAAAGCATATTGTTTTCAACCAATCGGCCGTGCCGCAGCATGCCGAACTGGCCTGGATCTTCAACTGTGTGGCCCGCATCGGCTGGATGAACCGGATGACCCAGTTCAAGGACAAGGCCGGCAAGGATCGCGAGAACGCCTCGCTCGGACTGCTCGCCTATCCGAGCCTGATGGCCGCCGACATCCTCGTCTACCGTGGCACCCACGTTCCGGTCGGCGACGACCAGAAGCAGCACCTGGAACTGGCCCGCGACATCGCCATGAAGTTCAATCTCGACTTCAGGGACAATATCCGCGCCACCGGCACCGGCGTCGACATCCTGGTCGGCGACGAGCCCGTGCACGCCTACTTCCCGATGGTCGAGCCGATGATCGAGGGCCCGGCGCCGCGCGTCATGAGCCTGCGCGACGGCACCAAGAAAATGTCGAAGTCCGACCCGTCCGATCTGTCCCGCATCAACCTTATGGATGATGCCGAGACGATCTCGAAGAAGATCCGCAAGGCCAAGACCGACCCCGAGGCGTTGCCTTCCGAGGCCGAGGGGCTGAAGGGACGGCCGGAGGCGGAAAACCTCGTCGGCATCTATGCCGCCCTGTCAGACAGGTCGAAGGCTGACGTGCTGTCCGAGTTCGGCGGCCAGCAGTTCTCCACCTTCAAGCCCGCGCTGGTCGATCTTGCCGTCACCGTCCTCTCGCCGATCACCGCCGAGATGCGCCGGCTGATGGACGACACCGCCCATATCGACGCCATCCTCAGGAACGGCGGCGAACGGGCCCGCGCCCGGGCGGAGAAGACCATGGCCGAGGTCTCCGACATCATCGGCTTCCTGCGCTGAGACGTTAGGCGCCGGAGGCGCCTCTTCTCCCCGGGGGGAGAAGAGGGAGGTGGAGGTTTCTGGCCAATTCCCATCGCCCGGATTTGGTATAAGCTGGGGCTGAATCAGGGCGAAGGTGAGTGAGAAATGGTATCGACACGACTGTCACGCCTGGAGGGCCACCGGCGGAAGTTCCTGGCGATCGTCGACGAGACGCCCGAGTGCCAGCGCGCCACGCACTATGCGGCGTCGCGGGCGAGGAACTCCAACGGCGCCGTCGTGCTGCTCTATGTGATCCCGACCGGCGATTTCCGCGAATGGCTGGGCGTTGAGGAGATCATGCGCGCCGAGGCGCGCGAGGAGGCCGAGGCCATCGTCGCCAAGGCGGCCCAGACGGTGCGCGAAAGCCTTGGCATCGAGCCGGAGATCGTCATCCGCGAAGGTAGCGCGGCCGACCAGATCAATGCCCAGATCGAGGAGGACCGGGACATCGCGATCCTCGTCCTGGCGGCGGGCTCCGCCAAGGAGGGCCCCGGACCCCTGGTGTCGTCGCTTGCCGGCCGGGCCGCTTTCCCGATCCCGGTCACCGTCATTCCGGAGACCCTGACCGACGAGGAAATCGACGCGCTGAGCTGATGTCACGATTCCGGCGGCCATGCCTTGATGCGGCGGCCGGAAAAGCCTATTTTCTTTTGAATAGTTCTAAACATTCGCCGCGGAGCCTTGAACCCCGACGGCATGGAGACGAAACGATGTTCATCCAGACCGAGACGACGCCGAACCCGGCAACCCTGAAGTTCCTTCCCGGCAAGGTCGTGCTGGAAGAGGGAACGGCGGAGTTCCGCGACGAGACCGAGGCACAGGCAGCGTCGCCGCTGGCCGCCCGCCTGTTCGGCGTCCCCGGCGTCACCGGTGTCTTCTTCGGCTACGACTTCATCACCGTCACCAAGGACAGTGCCGACTGGCAGCACCTGAAGCCGGCGATCCTCGGCACGATCATGGAACACTTCATGTCCGGCCAGCCGATCCTGGCCGGCGGCGCGCTCGGCGGCGACGAGAGCGACGAGGACGAATTCTACGACGAAGGCGACGAAGCCATCGTCGCAACGATCAAGGAACTGCTCGCAACCCGCGTCCGCCCCGCAGTCGCCCAGGACGGCGGCGATATCACCTTCAAGGGCTATCGCGACGGTCGCGTCTATCTCAACATGAAGGGCGCCTGCTCGGGATGCCCCTCTTCAACCGCCACCTTGAAGCACGGCGTGCAGAACCTGTTGCGCCATTTCGTACCGGAAGTTCAGGAAGTTGAAGCGATCATGTGATTTCCGGCACCCCTCTCGCGGGTGCCACCGATGATCCTGCTGGCGATCGATACGTCCGGCAGCGGCTGCTTCGCGGCCATCCACGATAGCGACAGGAACGTCACGCTCGGCATTGCCGGGGAAGAAATCGGCCGCGGCCATGCCGAGCGGCTGATGGATTTCATCGACGTCGCGCTCGAAAGGGCCGGCGTCGAACTGTCTGCAGTCGAGCGTATCGCCGTGACCATCGGGCCGGGCTCTTTCACCGGCATCCGCGTCGGCGTGGCGGCGGCCCGCGGACTGTCTCTGGCGCTGGGGGTTCCCGCCGTCGGTGTTTCGACGCTGGCAGCGATCGCAGCGGCGCATCTTTCCGGCCATCCGGCGACGCCCGTATTCGCCGCGATCGACGCCAAGCGCGGCGAGGCCTATTGCCAGGCCTTTGCCGCCGACGGTTCGGCGATCACAGAACCGCTGATCCTGCCGCTCGAAGAAGCGCGATCGGCAGCCGATGCCTCCCGTGGGGCCGTCATCGGCTCGGCAGCGCCGCTCCTTGCCGGAACCACCGGCGAGAGCGAACCGCCCCGGCCGATCCCGATCGAGGTGGTGGCCCGCCTCGGCGTGCTGGCCGACCCCGTGGCCGACAAGCCGAAACCACTCTATCTCCGTGGCCCGGGCGCCAAGCCCCAGGCCGGTTTTGCCATTGCGAGGGCGTGATCCGTGTCACTGACCGACTTCTTCCTCCGCAAGCCGCCCGAATTCGAGATCTTCCCCATTGAGCCGGAGGATCGCGGGGTGATCGCGAGCCTGCACAAGGCCCGCTTTGCCCGCGCCTGGAGCGACGGCGAGTTCCATTCGCTGCTGTCGCAGGACACCGTGTTCGGCTTCATCGCCTGGCAGACCAATGCGTCCGGCCGTCCCTCGGGCGGATTCGTCCTGGCGCGCGCGGCGGCCGGCGAGGCGGAGATCCTGACGATCGGCGTCGATGCCCGCTTCGAGCGTGCCGGGCTCGGCTGGCGGCTGATGCAGGCCGTCCTGCGCGAGGCGCGCATGCGCGGCGCCGAGGAGATATTCCTCGAGGTGGACGAGGGAAATCTCGCAGCGCTCAGGCTCTATGAGAAGCTCGGCTTTGCCAAGGTCGGCGAGCGCAAGGCCTACTACGAGCAGGCCGGTCGCCGGTCCACGGCGCTTGTCATGCGGCGCGATCTTCGCTAGTCCCCTTCTGGCAGGGCCGCATGTTCGGGTGCAGCCCTGGACGTGCTTGCGATGGGACCTGGGACGACATGACGGAAGTGGAAAAAACGCTGGAAGAGCTTTGCGTCGAGCGCGGCATGCGCATGACCGAGCAGCGTCGCGTGATCGCCCGCGTTCTGGAGGGCTCCGCCGATCACCCGGACGTCGAGGAACTCTATCGCCGTTCCGCCGAGGTCGATCCGCGCATCTCGATCTCCACGGTCTACCGCACCGTCAAGCTGTTCGAGGACGCCGGCATCATCGAGCGCCATGACTTTCGCGACGGCCGCTCGCGCTACGAGACCGTGCCCGAAGAGCATCACGACCACCTGATCGACCTGAAGACGGGTACCGTCATCGAGTTTCATTCGCCGGAGATCGAGGCGCTGCAGGAGAAGATCGCCCGCGAGCACGGCTTCCGGCTGGTCGATCACCGACTCGAGCTCTACGGCGTGCCGCTCAAGAAGGAGGGCGAGTAGGGCGGTCGCATGGTGCCATCGCCTGCTTGCAGGATCTGATTGATCTCCTGGCTTCGCATCGTCCTTGTCCTCCTCTGCCTGGCGATCGTGACGCTGGCGTTGCTTCCGGCCCAACTCCTCTGTCTCCGCTTCGATCTGAAGCCCCGCCGCCGCATCCCGCGGCTATGGCATCGGGTGGCCTGCGCGCTGCTCGGGCTGAAGGTGCGGGTGCACGGCTCGCCGGAGAAACGGCGGCCGCTGATGCTGGTTGCGAACCACGCCTCCTGGAAGGACATTCTCGTGCTCGGCGCGATCGCCGACGTCGTCTACATCGCCAAGTCAGAGGTGCGCGACTGGCCGGTGTTCGGCCTGCTCGCACGCCTGCAGGCCTCGATCTTCGTCGTGCGCGAGGAGAAGCGCAAGACCGGCGAGCAGGTGAGCGAGATCGCGCGGCGGATGGCGGACGGCGAGATCGTGGTACTGTTTCCGGAAGGCACGACCTCGGATGGAAACCGGCTGCTGGAAGTCAAGACGTCGCTGTTCGGCGCGGCAGCCACCGCGGCGGCCCAGGTGCCGGGCGGGACGGTTTTCATCCAGCCCGTCTCGATCGCCTATACCGGGATCCATGGCATGGCGATCGGGCGCTATCACCGGCCGATCGTCGCATGGCCTGGCGACATCGAGATGGTGCCGCACCTGTTCGGCATCCTGAAGGAGGGCGCCTTCGAGATCGACGTCGATTTCGGCGAGATGATCCCCTACGATGCCTCCGGCAATCGCAAGGCGCTGAGCCGCGAGGTGGAGAGGCGCATTCGCACGATGCTGGGCGACAGGCTGCGCGCCCGATGACCGCCACCACCGTACCGGCCCGTTCACCGGCTTTCGATCGACAGGGCTTCAATTCCCGGGCTTTTTCGACTAAGGACCCGCCCATGACAGACCAGATTTCCGCAAGCCGGGCGACCGAGCAGCCGGCCACCGCTCCACGCAGCAGCCGCAAGGTGTTCGTGAAGACCTATGGCTGCCAGATGAACGTCTATGACAGCGAACGCATGACGGATGCGCTGTCGAAGGACGGCTATGAGCCGACGACGACGATCGAGGACGCGGACCTCGTGCTCCTCAACACCTGTCACATCCGCGAGAAGGCGGCGGAGAAGGTCTATTCCGAGCTCGGGCGCCTGCGCGACATGAAGAAGGCGCGTGCCAAGGACGGCCGCGAATTCGTGATCGGCGTCACCGGCTGCGTCGCCCAGGCCGAAGGCAGCGAGATCCTGCGCCGGGCGCCGGCCGTCGATCTCGTGATCGGCCCGCAGACCTATCATCGTCTCCCCGAGGCGCTGAGCCGTGCCAAGGAGGGCGAGCGCGTCGTCGATACGGACTACGCGATCGAGGACAAGTTCGAGCATCTGCCGGCACCGAAGAAGGCGCAGACGCGTGCCCGCGGGGTCACGGCGTTCCTGACTGTGCAGGAAGGCTGCGACAAGTTCTGCACCTTCTGCGTCGTACCCTATACCCGCGGCTCCGAGGTCTCCCGGCCGCTTTCCCAGATCGTGGCGGAGGCGGAGCGGCTGGTCGAGGCCGGGGTGCGCGAGATCACGCTTTTGGGCCAGAACGTCAACGCCTGGCACGGTGAAGGCGGAAACGGCGTGGAGATGGGACTGGGCGCCCTGCTTTCCCGCCTGTCGGAGATCGAGGGACTGGCGCGCATCCGTTACACCACCAGCCATCCGCGCGACATGGACGAGGCGCTGATCGCAGCCCACCGCGACCTGCCGAAGCTGATGCCCTACCTGCACCTGCCGGTGCAGTCCGGTTCCGACCGGATCCTGAAGGCGATGAACCGGCGCCACACGGCAGCCGACTATGTCGCCCTGATCGAACGCATCCGCACCGTCCAGCCGGACCTCGCCATTTCCGGCGACTTCATCGTCGGCTTCCCCGGCGAGACGGACGAGGACTTCGAGGACACGATGGCACTTGTCCACAATGTCGGCTATGCGCAGGCTTTCTCCTTCAAGTACTCGATCCGGCCGGGCACGCCGGGTGCGGAGATGGACGGACACGTTCCCGAGGGTGTAAAGTCCGAGCGCCTGGAGAGACTGCAGGCCCTGCTGTTCCAGCAGCAGACCGCCTTCGCCGCAGGATGCGTCGGCAAGGAGATCGATCTTCTGCTCGAAAAGCCGGGCCGGATGCCCGGGCAGCTCGTCGGACGATCGCCTTGGCTTCACCCTGTTAATGTTGATGCAAACGGCTCCGAAATCGGTGACATTATAAGGGTACGAATCACCGGTGCCGGCCCGAACAGCCTTTTCGCCGAGGCGATTGGTTGAGGGGCGGACAGCAAGGGAGCGTTGCCGCTTGAACGGACACGAATTGATGACGACATCGCCGCGCCAGTCGAAACCGCCTGCGACAGACGCAAATCACTTCGTGCTCACCTTCGAAAACAACCGATACGCAAGCGAGCTCTTCGGTCAGTTCGACCAGAACCTCAAGCTTCTGGAACAGCGGCTGCAGGTCGAGGCGCGGCCCCGCGGCAATTCGGTCTCGATCAGCGGCGACATCGTGGCGACCAACCAGGCCCGCCGCGCGCTCGACTATCTCTACGGACGGCTGCAGAGCGGTGGCTCGGTCGAACTCTCCGACGTCGAGGGTGCGATCCGCATGGCCGTTGCCGCCGACGACCAACTCCTGCTGCCGACCATGGAGCGCAAGGCCAAGCTGACCATGTCGCAGATTTCCACCCGCAAGAAGACGATCGTCGCCCGCACGCCGACGCAGGATGCCTATATTCGCGCGCTGGAGCGCTCGGAGCTCGTCTTCGGCGTCGGGCCCGCCGGCACCGGCAAGACCTATCTCGCCGTCGCCTATGCGGCGCAGCTGCTGGAGCGCGGCGCGGTCGACCGGATCGTGTTGTCGCGACCGGCGGTGGAGGCGGGCGAGCGGCTCGGCTTCCTGCCCGGCGACATGAAGGAAAAGGTCGACCCCTATCTGCGGCCGCTCTATGATGCGCTCTACGACATGATGCCGGGCGACAAGGTCGAACGCGCCATCACCGCCGGTGTCATCGAGATCGCCCCGCTGGCCTTCATGCGCGGGCGCACGCTGGCGAATGCCGCCGTCATCCTCGACGAGGCGCAGAACACGACCTCGATGCAGATGAAGATGTTCCTCACCCGCCTCGGCGAGAACGGCCGCATGATCGTCACCGGCGACCCGAGCCAGATCGACCTGCCGCGCGGCACGAAATCCGGCCTGGTCGAGGCGCTGCAGATCCTTCGCGGCGTCGAGGGCGTTTCGGTGGTGCGGTTCAAGGACGTCGACGTCGTCCGCCATCCGATGGTGGCGCGGATCGTCCGAGCCTATGAGTCCCAGAGCGCCGTTCAGGACGAAAGCGAGCACATGGACCGCTGAGGCGGTCCTGCCAAAAGATCGATGAGCGAAATTGAGATTCAGATCAGCGTCGAGGCGGGCCCCTGGCCCGCCGAGAAGACGCTCCTTTCCATGAGCGAACGCGTGATCGTAACGGCCGCGCGCCATCTTGCGCGCGAAGAGGGGCAACCCCTGCCGGGTACGCCCCCCGAACTGTCCTTGCTCTTCACCGACGACGCCTCGATCCGCACGATCAACGCCGAATGGCGTGGGCAGGACAAGCCGACGAACGTGCTTTCCTTCCCGGCCTTTCCGGTGCAGCCCGGCGACATGCCGGGCCCGATGCTCGGCGACATCATCCTGGCGCACGAGACTCTGACGCGCGAGGCGGCCGAAATGGGCAAGCCGTTCGAGGAGCACCTGACACATCTTTTGGTGCATGGATTTCTGCACCTCTTCGGTTATGATCATCTGGAAACCGACGAGGCCGAAGAAATGGAAGGGCTGGAGACTCGCATTTTGGGCGAGCTTGGCCTATCTGATCCGTACGGGGACGACCCGGTTTGACAGTTTGGAACAATGAGCGATTTGAGATCACAGCCGCTTTCGGCTGATACCGACGAGGCCGGTGCCTCGGAACAGGATGACGGGGGCAGTACGCCCAGGCCGGAACCGCAGGCGAGTCCGGCAAGGAATTTCTGGTCACGCGCGATGCGCTTCTTCAGAAGCAGCGATGCGTCGTCGCTTCGCCACGACCTGGCAGAAGCGTTGAGGACCCCGGCCCCCGAGGGGGATGCCGCCTTTTCGCCCGAGGAACGGGCGATGCTCCACAACATTCTCCGTTTCCGCGAGGTTCGGGTCGAGGACGTGATGGTGCCGCGTGCCGATATCGAGGCGGTGGAGCAGGACATCACCATCGGTGAACTGATGATGATCTTCGAGGAATCCGGCCATTCGCGCATGCCGGTCTACTGCGAAAGCCTCGACGATCCGCGCGGCATGGTCCACATCCGCGATCTTCTGGCCTACGTGACCAAGCAGGCGCGCAACAAGCGGCGCAACGGCACGAAGGCCGCAGCCTCCCCGAAGGTGGCAATCAGCGCCAGGTTGGCCGCCGGCGCCAAGGCGGCGAACGGCGTTGCCGCGGCAACAGCCGGAGAAAAGCCGGCAAAGACGCCGAAGGCGGAATTCGACCTGGCCCGGATCGATCTGACCAAGACGGTCGTCGAAGCCAGCATCATCCGCCCCGTGCTGTTCGTGCCGCCCTCCATGCTGGCCTCCGACCTGATGGGCCGGATGCAGGCGACGCGCACGCAGATGGCACTTGTGATCGACGAATACGGCGGAACCGACGGCCTGGCCTCGCTCGAGGACATCGTCGAGATGGTCGTGGGCAATATCGAGGACGAGCACGACGACGACCAGGCGACGATCACGCGCGTTTCCGACGACGTCTTCATCGCCGATGCGCGCGCCGAGCTCGAGGAGCTTTCCGAGACGATCGGCCGCGATTTCGACATTCGCGAGCAACTCGAGGACGCCGATACGCTGGGCGGCCTCATCTTCGGCTCCCTCGGCCGCATACCGGTGCGCGGTGAAGTCGTCCAGGCGCTGCCGGGGTTCGAGTTCCACGTGCTCGATGCTGATCCCAGGCGCGTCAAGCGCGTGCGCATCACCCGTAAGCGTTCTTCTCCCACCCGCAGGCGTCTGGCGAGGCCGGAAGGCGAGGGGCAGCTTCCGCCGCCCCAGGAGCATGTGCTCACCGAGGACGGCAAGACCGAAGGCAATGCCTGAGGACAGCAGGCGTCGGCCAGACGGCCGGCGGTTTCCCGATGCCGTTTCCGCATCCCCTGTATTCTGCCGACGGCGCGCGACAAGCGCTGCTTTTTTTGGAAGACTTGCCGCGCTGATTCGCGATGGTTCGAGAGAGGCGGCATGACACGTCTGGCGGGGAGGGTGATGCTGTTGTCCGGTTGGGCCCGGGCGCTGACGGCATTCCTGGCGGGATTGTTCGGCGTGCTGGCGCTGCAGCCCTTCGGCTTCTTCGCAGCCCTGTTCGTATCCTTTTCAGTCCTGGTCTGGCTGCTCGACGGCGCCAGCGGCAATCCCGATGCGGGGTTCGTCCGCAGGCTCGCGCCGGCATTCCGCGTCGGCTGGTGCTTCGGCTTCGGCTATTTCCTGGGCGGGCTCTGGTGGCTCGGCAACGCGCTGCTCGTCGATGCCGAGGCGTTCGCCTGGGCATTGCCGCTGGCGGTTATCGGCCTGCCCGCCATCCTGGCGTTCTACTACGGATTTGCCGCAGCACTTGCGCGCCTGTTCTGGTCGGATGGCGTCGGGCGCATTTTCGCGCTCGCCGCGGCCTTCGGTGTCGCGGAGTGGCTGCGTTCGTTCCTGTTTACCGGCTTTCCCTGGAACGCCATCGGCTACGGCGCAATGCCGATCCCGCTGATGATGCAGCCGGCGCGCATCATAGGCGTCGCCGGCATGAATGTGCTGGCGGTGTTCGTCTTCGCAGCCCCGGCGCTCCTGTGGACGGGACGGGGCAAGCGGCTCGGGCTGTCGATCGCAGGGTTGCTCCTGGTGCTGCAGGCGGGTTACGGTTTCTATGCGCTCCGGGTGATGCCCGAGCCTGCCGATACCGATGTGACGGTCCGCCTGGTGCAGCCCAACATCGACCAGGCCGGCAAGTGGGACGACGCCAATCGCGTGGCGATCTTCGAAAAGCACCTAGCCCTCAGCGGCGCCCCGCCCTCCGGCGAGAAGCGGCCGGACATCATCGTCTGGCCGGAGACATCCATCCCCTTCATCCTGACGGACAATCCCGACGCGCTGACGCGCATCGCCGCTGTCCTGCAGGACGATCAGGTGCTGATCGCAGGCGCTGTGCGGACCGAGGACGCGGGCGCCGGCAAGGAGCCGCGTTACTACAACTCCATCTATGCGATCGACGGGACCGGCCAGATCCTGGGCGCGACTGACAAGGTGCATCTCGTGCCCTTCGGCGAGTACATGCCGTTCGAGGATCTCCTGAACTCCTGGGGCGTCAGCGCCGTGGCCACGCTGCCCGGTGGTTTTTCCGCCGCGCGCGCGCACCAGGTGCTGGCTCTGCCCTCCAACCGCTCGTTCTACCCGATGGTCTGCTATGAGGCGATCTTTCCCGATGAGATCGAAGCCGCCGCCTATTCCACCGATGCCCTGCTGAACGTCACCAACGATGCATGGTTCGGCGACACCCCGGGTCCCTACCAGCATTTCCATCAGGCGCAGGTGCGTTCGGTCGAGACAGGGCTGCCGCTGGTGCGGGTCGCCAATACCGGAATTTCCGCCGTCGTGGACGCAAAAGGCAGAGTTGTATTAGGGCTTCCTTATAATATGGAAGGCTTTATAGATGCAACCATTCCGGGAAAGAACGCTGCGTTTCATGACACTGTGTCACGAAACCTGTGGTTTTGGTCTGCAGTTGCAATTTTTTTCGGAATAGGGGCGTTTTCTCGCATTGGTTTTATCCGGCATGCGAATTGACCAAAAACCCCTAAAATTGCATAGTGGCAAATACCGGCATTTTATAAGTATTATAAAGTCCGAAAAGTTCTCGGATACAACGTGACGTTAAGGCTTATGATAGATGCCGGGTAAATGGGGCCATTTCGTGCGTTAGGACAACAGCAATGATGGAAAACAAAAAGAAGCCGAACCCGATCGACATTCACGTCGGTAGCCGGATCCGCCTTCGCCGAACCATGCTTGGTATGAGCCAGGAAAAATTGGGCGAAAATTTGGGGATCACCTTCCAGCAGATCCAGAAATACGAAAAAGGCACCAACCGCGTCGGCGCGAGCCGTCTGCAGAACATTTCCAGCATACTCAACGTGCCGGTTTCGTTTTTCTTCGAGGATGCGCCGGGGGACAACACCGGAAACCAGCCGGGAATGGCCGAAGCGTCCAGCTCGAATTACGTGGTCGACTTTCTCTCCTCTTCGGAGGGGCTGCAACTCAACCGGTCCTTCGTCAAGATCAGCGATCCCAAGGTTCGCCGCAAGCTCGTGGATCTCGTGAAGGCGCTCGCCGCCGAGGCGGAGGAATAGACGTTCGCCTCGACAGAAAAACTCATGCAAGAAAACGGCTCCTTTTGGAGCCGTTTTCTTTTTGCGGGCTCATTGGGGAAATAATCGCATATAAAGATATGTTTATGTCGTTCTGTGCTTGTTTTTCGACCTCGAACTGACTAATACGGGACACATCTTCATTGAGGGGAATCCCGTATGCGCAGCAATTACCTCTTCACCAGCGAGTCCGTGGCCGAGGGGCATCCCGACAAGGTTTGCGATCGCATTTCCGACGAGATCGTCGACCTGGTCTACCGCGAGGCGGCCAAGACCAAGTATGATCCCTGGACGGTCCGTATCGCCTGTGAAACGCTGGCGACCACCAACCGCGTCGTGATTGCCGGTGAGGTGCGCCTGCCGCCGAGCCTTCTGAAGAAGGACAAGGATGGCAACGACGTCATCAACCCCTCGAAGTTCAAGTCCGCGGCACGCAAGGCAATCCGCGACATCGGCTACGAGCAGAGCGGCTTCCACTGGAAGAGCGCCAAGATCGACGTGCTTCTGCACGCCCAGTCCGTCGATATCGCCCAGGGCGTGGACAGCGCCGCCGACCAGCAGGGCGAAGAGGGTGCGGGCGACCAGGGCATCATGTTCGGCTATGCCTGCCGCGAGACCGCCGAGCTGATGCCGGCGCCGATCTATTACTCCCACCGCATCCTGCAACTGCTCGCCGACGCCCGCAAGAACGGCAATGGCGACGTCGCCAAGCTCGGCCCCGACGCCAAGAGCCAGGTGACGGTGAAGTATGTCGACGGCAAGCCCGCCGAAGTCGCCTCGATCGTGCTTTCCACCCAGCATCTCGACGGCAGCTGGGATTCCAAGAAGGTTCGCCAGGTTGTCGAGCCCTATATCCGCGAGGCGCTGGCCGACATCAAGATCGCCGGCGACTGCAACTGGTACATCAACCCCACGGGCAAGTTCGTCATCGGCGGCCCGGACGGCGACGCCGGCCTGACCGGCCGCAAGATCATCGTCGATACCTACGGCGGTGCCGCTCCCCATGGTGGCGGCGCCTTCTCGGGCAAGGACACCACCAAGGTCGACCGTTCGGCTGCCTATGCCGCGCGCTACCTGGCCAAGAACGTCGTGGCAGCGAGCCTTGCCGAGCGTTGCACGATCCAGCTGTCCTACGCCATCGGCGTGGCCCAGCCCCTGTCGATCTATGTCGATCTTCACGGCACCGGCAAGGTGACCGAGGACGAGGTCGAGGCCGCGATCCGCAAGGTCATGGACCTCTCGCCCTCGGGAATCCGCCGTCACCTCGACCTGAACCGGCCGATTTATTCCAAGACCTCGGCCTACGGCCATTTCGGCCGCAAGGCCGGGCGCGACGGTTCCTTCTCCTGGGAGAAGCTCGATCTCGTCAAGCCGCTGAAGGAAGCGCTGAAGGCCGAGACGGCCAAGGCGGCCTGATCGGCCTTTACGGACCCTGTTTGAAGACTGTAAAGCGGGTGCCTCCCATGGGAGACGCCCGCTTTTATCGTGAGAGACCCGTCATGACAGAACAGCCGCACCCGACACGCGCCACGGAAGCCTTTTTCGGACGCCGCAAGGGAAAGCCGCTTCGCGAGGCCCAGGCACGCCGGCTCGACGAGGTTCTGCCGACGCTGGCTCTCGACCTGTCGCAGCCGGCACCGGAGAGGCTCGCCGCTCTTTTCTCGGTCGACCCGCAGCGGATCCGGCTGGAGATAGGCTTCGGCGGCGGCGAGCACCTGATCCATCGGGCAGTCGAGAACCCGCAGACCGGCTTCATCGGCGTGGAGCCGTTCGTCAATTCCATGGCGAAGCTCGTGGGGCGGATCGAGGAGACCGGCGCGCGTAACATCCGCCTCCACGACAATGACGCGATGCAGGTTCTGGACTGGCTGCCACCGGCCTCGATAGACCAGGTCGACCTGCTCTATCCCGATCCGTGGCCGAAGAAAAAGCACTGGAAGCGCCGCTTCGTATCGCGTGCCAGCCTCGATCGCTTTGCAAGGGTGGTGAAGCCCGGCGGGCTCTTCTGTTTCGCGTCCGACATCGACACCTACGTCAACTGGACGTTGGCCCATTGCGCGGCGCACCCCGCGTTCGAATGGACCGCCGACAATGCCGCCGACTGGCTGACGCCTTTTGCCGGCTGGCCGGGCACACGCTACGAGGCGAAGGCCAAGCGCGAAGGTCGTAGCTCGGCCTATCTCACCTTCAGGCGGGCCTGAGCCCGCCACGGTTCTTTGTCAGTGCAGGCTGACGGTGCGAAGTTCGTCCTCGGCAGCCTTGTAGAAGGTGCTGGAACGGTTGTCCGTCAGGAGAATAGGCGTGCCGTCTGCGCCGAAGAGCGCCCAGAGGTCGAGAGTGGGATCGATATCCGGCGCTTCGGGGAAGCAGCGCGAAACCTCGTCGGCGCGCATCTTGCGGATATAGCCCACTTCGCCCGCGCCCAGATGGGCGAGGTCCGCCTTGGTGACTTGAGGGGTAATGGCTTTCAGTCCCATGTTTGCCTCCTGGCATATGCCGGATTGGCTACCGGCCTGCCGAATGCCCGCCGTCGATATGACCTGTCGGTGCATCCGGAAAATATCCGTATGTGGGTGAAGCTCCGGCGGGTGTTCCCGCAGGAACGGCACTTGGTCTAGTCTGGTACGGAAATGTTAATTTTCCTTACCATGCGCTCGGGTTCGGGCCGTGCAAGGTCGATGGCGAGAAGGCCGTTGCGTAGCTCGGCGCCCAGCACCCGCATGCCGTCGGCAAGGACGAACATGCGCTGGAACTGCCGCGCGGCAATGCCCCGGTAGAGGTAGTCCCGCTCTTCGCTGTCGGTCTGGCGACCGCGCACGATGAGCTGGTTCTCCTCCGTCGTCACTTCGAGTTCCTCTTCCGAAAAGCCGGCCAGCGCGAGCGTGATGCGAAGCCGTTCCGGGGAGCCGGAAGCGCCATCGGCGCGAATGCGTTCGATGTTGTAGGGAGGGTAGCCGTCATTGCCCTTGGCGATCCGCTCGAGAGTTTTCTCCATGGCGTCGAAGCCGAGGAGGAGTGGGCTGGCAAAAGGCGTAATTCGGCTCATGTCGTTAGTCCTTGGTTTCAAGCGACTTGTTGAGGGACCCGCATTCGGCATCCCTGCATGAGGCAATATGGGTGTTGCCCTGCACCCGTGCAAGACGCTTGCGAAGTGCCGTCCGGCAAATATAGTCGCCGTTTCGCCGCGTCCTGCCGGTGCGGCAACACGATTCGGAGAAGTGAAGGCCCATGTCGCAACCAAGAAAGATCATCATAGACACCGACCCGGGCCAGGACGATGCCGCGGCGATCATGTTGGCCTTCGGCAGCGCCGACGAACTGGAGGTGCTGGGGATCACCGTCGTCGCCGGCAACGTTCCCTTGAGCCTGACTGCGCGCAATGCCCGCATCCTCTGCGAGCTCTGCGGGCGCCCGGACGTCAAGGTCTTCGCAGGCGCCGATGCCCCCATCAGGCGTCCCCTCGTCACCGCGGAGCACGTCCACGGCAAGACGGGTCTCGACGGTCCGGATCTCAAGGAGCCGACCATGGCGCTGCAGGACATGCACGCGGTGGATTTCATCGTCGAGACGATCCGCAGCGAGCCGCCCGGCTCAGTGACGCTGTGCACGCTCGGACCCCTGACCAACATCGCTCTCGCCCTGGAAAAGGCGCCGGACCTGGCAGGCCGGATAGCCGAGATCGTCATGATGGGCGGCGGCTTCTTCGAGGGCGGCAACATCACGCCGGCCGCGGAGTTCAACGTCTATGTCGACCCCGAGGCGGCCGATGCGGTGTTCCGGTCCGGCATCCCGATCGTCATGATGCCGCTCGACGTCACCCACAAGGTCCTCACCCATCGCACCCGGGTGGAGAAGTTGCGTGCGATCGGCACGCAGCCCGCGCTGGCCCTCGTCGCCATGCTGGAGTTCTTCGAGCGTTTCGACGTCGAGAAATACGGCTCCGACGGCGGGCCGCTGCACGATCCGACGGTGATCGCCTACCTGTTGCGGCCGGAGCTTTTCAGCGGGCGGCAGTGCAACGTCGAGGTCGAGACCACCTCGCCCCTGACTGCGGGCATGACGGTCGTCGACTGGTGGCAGGTCACCGGCCGCAACTCAAATGCCCGGGTCATGCGCGAGATCGACGCCGACGGCTTCTTCGACCTTTTGACCGAGCGCGTGGCGCGGCTCTGACGTAAAACGGCGCCGCAGGGGCGGCGCCGTTCGCTTTTCTTCCTCAAGCGCAGTTCCCGGCTCAGAACTCTTCCCAGTTGTCCTGTGCAAGTGCGGTGTTGCCGGCCACCTGCGGGACTGTGCGGGGAGCGGCGGGACGGGAGAACGCCGAACGGGGCGCCGTTGCAACCGGAGCGGTTGCCCTCGCTGGACGCTGGGGCTGGCGCGCGGCTGCTGCCTGGGCCTGCCCGGTGCGGAAGCGGGCGACGAGCGACTGCAGCGTGCGCGCCTCCTCGTTCAGCGAGACGCTGGCGGCGGTCGTTTCCTCCACCATCGCCGCATTCTGCTGGGTCACCTGGTCCATCTGGTTGACGGCCGAGTTGATCTCCTTGAGGCCGACCGCCTGCTCGGAGGCAGACGACGAGATCTGCCGGATCAGGCCGTTGATCTGCATAACCTGCTCGGCGATCTTCTCCAGCGCATTGCCGGTCCGGCCGACGAGATCGACGCCCTCGCGCACCTGCGTTTCGGAGGCATTGATGAGGGTCTTGATCTCCTTGGCGGCATTTGCCGAGCGCTGTGCCAGTTCGCGCACTTCCTGGGCGACGACGGCGAAGCCCTTGCCGGCGTCGCCGGCGCGGGCGGCCTCGACACCGGCGTTCAGAGCCAGAAGGTTGGTCTGGAAGGCGATCTCGTCGATGACGCCGATGATGTTGGAGATCTCGCTGGAAGACGTCTCGATGCCCTTCATGGCGGCGATCGCCTTCTGGACGACTTCGCCCGACCGGCCGGCGTCCTCGCTGGCCGTGGCGACCGACTGGGCGGCGACGCGGGCGTTCTCCGCGCTCGAATTGACCTGGGAGGTCAGCTGGTCGAGGGCGGCGGCCGTTTCTTCCAGGCTTGCGGCCTGCTGCTCGGTGCGATGCGAAAGGTCGGCGGCGCCGTTGGAGATTTCGTTGGTGCCGTTGCCGATGTTGGAGACCGACGCATTGACGGTGCCGATCGTCTCCTCGAGGCTGCCCATGGCGGAATTGAAGTCGCTCTTGAGCTTTGCATATTCGCCCGGGAAGTCGTCGGAGAGGCGGTAGGACAGTTCGCCGGCAGAAAGCCGCGAGAGCCCTTCGGCAAGCCGCGAGACGATGTCGCGCTGCAGGGCGCCGGAGGCCTGGCGCTCCGCTTCCGACCGGCTGCGCTCGCTCTCGGTCATCTGCCGCTGGTTCTCCGCGTCCGCTTCGAGGCGCTTGGTATCAGCGAGCTGGTGGCGGAAGCCTTCGAGCGCCTTGGCCACCGCGCCGGTCTCGTCCGAACGCTCCTGGCCGGCGATCGGCGTTGCGTATTCCCCGCGGCCAAGCCTGTCGACGTCGGCAACGAGGCTTGAAAGCGGCTTCTGCACGAAGTGGCGGACGGCGAGCCACAGGCCGAGCAGCACGACGCCGAGCACGATCACGCCACCAAGGACCATCATGACGGTCTGGTCGCGGACCGGTGCAGCGGCCGCCGAATGCGGGATGTCCACGAGGACGGCCCAGGTGGTGTTCACGCCAGGCAGCTCGACCGGATAGACGACGCGGTCGAACGGTTCCTGGCCGTCGGAGGAGAGATTGGCGATGAAGCCCGGCTTCTGCGCGCCGAGGGCCTCCTTGACGATATCGCTGCCGGCGCCGTCATAGTCCTTCATCAGAAGGTCCGGCTGCGGCGGAACGAGCCATTGGCCCGTCTGCGTCAAAACGAGAACGCGGCCGGAGCCGAACGGGTGCAGCGCGGAGACGCGCTCGGCCAGCGTCGAAAGACGGACATCGACGCCGCTGACGCCGATCAGCTTGCCGTTGGACAGGACCGGGTAGGCGATGGAAGCCATCGAGACGTTGTCTCCGGTCGTGCTCTCGGCATAGGGCGGGCTCATGGCGCCCTTGCCGCTCTTGGCCGCGAGCGCGTACCAGCCGCCCTCATAGTCGGACTCGAAGGTCGAGAAGGTCAGGCCGCCCTCCTTGTTCTTCGTCCAGTAGGGGTTGAACGTGCCGTCCTTGCTGCCGGCGAGCTCCTTGTTTCCGACATACTCGGAGGAGTTGCCGTCGAAGGCGTCCTTCTCCGCAGCGAACCAGCTGCCGAAGGCGAAGTCGTTGGCCTCGGCGCCGACCCGCAGCATGTCGATGACCGCCTTGCGGTCGAGGTACTGGCCCTCGTGTCCCTTGGCGATGATGCCTGCGTTCGAGCGGGCAGCGCTTGCCAGTTCCCCGATGGCGCCGGCGACGTCTTCGGAAATGGCACGGGCCTCGCTGTTGGCTTCATTAAGGATCAGCGCTTCGACGCGACCCTTGGACTGCGAGATCAGGATGAAATTCGATGCAAGCAGGACGACGGCGATCGTTCCGCCGGTAACTGCAATCAGCTTTGTCGCGAGCGACTTGGGCCGTAGGTTGAACATGAAATCCTCACAAGCTGAGACGTTCGCCGCGCGGGTGCGCGGCGGCAGGACGCAATCGAAATGGGGATGGCTCCATCATGGAGAACGGGACAGGCCGACCGGCTCCCGGGGGCGGATCCGGCTTTCCGCCAGCTATCCGTCCAAGCACTTCAAATATCTGCAAGTCCTTAATGAATTTGATATGATGCGGCTCGAATTCCAGCCTATCGCCCCCTCCAGGAGGGCGGAAATGCCCGACGGACAGCAGTTCGAGGATCGCCCGGATGCGGGGCGAAAATTGGCCGCGGTGCTTGCCGGCGAAAGGATCGGGCAGCCGGTCGTTCTCGCCGTCCCGCGGGGCGGCGTCCCCGTGGCCGCCGAGATCGCGGCCGTGCTCGGCGCGGAGATGGATCTTCTGTTCGTGCGCAAGATCGGGGCGCCGTCAAACCCCGAGGTCGCGATCGGGGCGATCGCCGGAAGCGGCGAGCCGCAGGTCGTCCTGAACGAGGAACTCGTCGGCTTGAGCGGCGCCACAGTGGCCTATGTCGACGCCGAGGCGGCCAGGCAGCGGACGGAGATCGATCGCCAGCGCCGGAGGTATCGGGGCGACAGGGTAGAGATCCCGCTCGAGGGCCGCAATGTCATCGTCGTCGACGACGGCGTGGCGACCGGCGCTACCCTGGCTGCGGCGCTGAAAGCGCTCCGGCTGCAGGAGGTTGCCTCCATCACCCTGGCGGTGCCGGTCGGCCCACCGGAGACGCTTCGGCTTCTGGCGCGCTCGGCCGACCGTATCGTATGTCTGAGGCAACCGGCCGGCTTCCGCGCCGTCAGCTGCCACTATCGCGACTTCCCCCAGGTTAGCGACCAGGAGGTGATCGATCTCATGGCGCGCGCTGTGGCGGGCCCGTCATAGAAAAACGGCCCGCAAGCTGCGGGCCGTTCGTCTGCGTCAGGTCGTTCGGCTTCAACGCGTCCAGAGGATCTGGCGGCTGCCGCGGTCGACCAGCACCGGACGGTCTTCCACATAGATGTAGCCGTAGTCCGGGCTTTCCGGGACCGCGACGATATCGACGTCCTCGGGGACGACGGTGCCGGCCGCAACCGGCCCTTCGAGAATAACCGGGCCGACCGGGTGACGCTCGATATAGGTGATCGTCGTCTCGGGGATCGGCGGAGCGACGCTGCCGGTCGCCTGCACTTCGTCGACATAGACGACCTGACGGTCGTCAGTCCGCACGATCACCGGCCGGTTCTCGACATAGACGTACGAGAATTCAGGCTGGTCGGGGATCGGCGTCAGCACGACGTCCTCGCGCAGGCGCGTCTCGGTCGTCACGGGCCCGTCGAGCACGACAGGCTCCACCGGGTTTTCCATCACATAGACGCGTGTTTCCTGCGGAACGGCCGAAGCAGCACCAAGCGTTGCGCCGGCAACCCCGCCGATAGCGGCGCCGACCGGACCGCCGACAAGCGCGCCCGTCAATGCGCCGGCAGCACCACCGGTGGCCGCTGCCGCGCCCGGATTTTCCTTACGCTCCTCCGCGTGGGCCATCGATGCGCCGGCGATCGCGAGCGCAACGCCCGTCATCAGAATCTTGTACATGGGTATCTCCTTCCGATTACTGGATCTGTGTGTCCCTTCGCCCAACAGAACGTGGCGCAGGGCTTACGGTTCCCTCGTTACGGAAAGAGGCCGGGTAACGAAGTGTTACGCGATCACGCTGTCGCGCCGCGCAATTTCATAGTCTTCGGTGTGGACCTGCAGGCCCTCGGGCGTCAGCACGACGATGCCGTAGGCGCCGGGCTCGTCCACCGACAGCGAGGGATTTGGGGTGTCGAAGGGCATCGGCTGCTGATGCACCGGGCTCTTGAAGATGGAGAAGGGAATGCCACGATGCGAGCCGCCGATCGTGCGGTGGACGTGGCCGGCGAAGATGTGGCGGACGTTCCCGTGCCGCAGCACCACCTCGTAGAATGCCGCCTCGTTCGTCAGGCGGATCGTGTCCATGCCGGTGAACCCGGTACGATGCGGCGGGTGATGCATGAAGAGCAGCACCGGCTTTCCGGTTTCCGCAAGCCGCTGGCCAAGCCAGGCAAGGCGCCGGTCGCAGAGTAGTCCGGCATGGCTGGCCGGATAGTCGTAGGGCGGGGCGAACAGCGTATCGAGCAGCAGCACCCGGCAGTCGTCGAAGTCGATCGCCTGTTGCACGAAGCCGTCCGCGTCGGGCGTGACGTGATCGAATATGTCCAGGAAGCGCTCGCGATTGTCGTGGTTGCCGATCGTGATGGCGGCCGGCGGAACGAGCGTCGACAGCAGCGCCTTGAGCCGCCGGTAGGAGGCCGTGTCGGCCCGGTGGGTGAGGTCGCCGGTGAAGATCACCCGATCGGCGTCCGCATGATAGCGGTTCACATGGTCGATCCCCTTGCGCAGGCGTTCGAACGGGTCGAGGCCGATGATGGTGGTGCCCTCGGGCGTCATGGGGAGGTCGGTGAAGACGATGAGCTTGGTCATGAAAAGGTCCATGGAGAAAGGTGGCGGCGGAATGTCTCCGGCGGCGATGCAGCGGTCAAGCCCGCAGGCGATCGGGGTGCCGATGGGGCCGCTCCGGGGACTGGGGGGTGAGGCGATGAAAGCAGTTGGATTGCGCCCCGCCGTGATGTAGCAGGTAGGCGATCGGTGCCGCAGCGGCGGCGCGGGACAAGAGTGGAGTAGCGCGATGAGATGGAAACGCACGATCCAGCTTCTGGACGTTCATTGCGAGGGCGAGATCGGCAAGGTCGCGATCGGCGGGGTACCGAAGATCCCCGGCAACTCGATCGCCGAACAGCTCAACTACATCAATACCGTGGACGACAGCCTGCGCCGTTTCCTCTGCCTGGAGCCGCGCGCCGCAGCGACCGGCTCGGTGAACCTGCTTCTGCCGGCCAAACGCCCCGAGGCCGATGCGGGCTTCATCATCCTCCAGGCCGATCAGGCCCATGCCTCCTCCGGCTCCAACTCCATCTGCGTGACGACGGCGCTGCTCGAGAGCGGCATCGTGGAGATGAAGGAGCCGGAAACGGTGGTCGTGCTCGACACCGCCGCCGGTCTCGTCAAGGCGACGGCAACCTGCAGCGACGGCCGCTGCGAGAAGGTCAAGCTCACCATGGTGCCGTCCTTCGTCCATGAGCTCGATGCCGAGATCGATACGCCCGACTGGGGGCGTGTGCGCTTCGACATCAGCTACGGCGGTATCTTCTACGCGCTGGTCGATGTCGAGCAGATCGGCACGACGATCGAGAAGGCCAACGCGCGCAAGCTGGTCGATGCCGGCATGGCGCTGAAGGACCTGATCAACAAGACCATGCCGGTCGTCCATCCGGAAATTCCGGAAATCAGCGGCATCGCCTATGTGATGTTCCGCGAGCGCGAGGCGGACGGGACGATCCGCACGGCGACCACGATGTGGCCCGGCCGCATCGACCGCTCTCCCTGCGGCACCGGCAATTCCGCCAATCTCGCGACGCTGCATGCGCGCGGGAAGGTCAAGGTGGGCGACACTTTCCGCTCCCGCTCCATCATCGGCTCGCAGTTCGAGGTGGGCCTTGAGGCTGAAACCGAGGTGGCCGGCCGCAAGGCGATCATCCCGACGATCACCGGTCGCGGCTGGACATTCGGGCTGCATCAGGTGGCGCTCGACCCGACCGACCCGCTGGCGAACGGCTTCGCCATGACCGATACCTGGGGCCCGCAGGCCGGCGAGATCGGCTGACGCCGGGCGAGGGCCGGCTGGCACCGCGCGACCCGCGGGCGCAGTGTCACTGGGCGCCGTTGAACGGCGCGTCCGGGGCTTGCGGAAAATCGGCGACGAGGGCTGCGATCTCGTAGCCGCCGGCGGCGGCCGCATCGAGCCACACGGCGGCCTTGCCGGCATCCGACGCCGTGCCGATCCCGTCGCGATAGGACATTCCCAGCGCATAGGCGCCGAGCCGGTCCCCGGCTTCGGCCGATTGCCGGTAGAGCGCGTGGGCGGCGGCAAGATCGCCCTTCCTCTGTAGAAGCTGCCCGTAGCGCACCATGGCGACGGTGTGGCCGCCTTCCGCCGCCTCGCGGTAGAGGTTCTCCGCTGCGAGCCCCTGACCGCCCTGCTCCAGCGCGCGGGCGAGCTGGAAGGCGAAGCGGACCCCGCCGCCGGAATTGTAGGCTTCGCGGCAGGCCGAAAGCGCCACGCCGAGCGTGATCTGCCCGTCCTCGATCGGCGGGAAGGCCGGGTTGCGGGTGCCGTCGTGCCGGCTGGCGGCTGCGGCATCGCATTGGTCTTCGATCGAGAGCCCGGATGCGCCGGCAGGCCCAGCAGGCACTGTCGCGATCAGGGTCGTCGCGATGAAAAAAGCAATCCCGGCCGTTTTCGTTCTGGTGGTACGCAAGTTCCGTCTCCCTTACCTATGCACAGGATAAACGTCGCTTGCGTGCGGATTTGTTCCCGAGGGGACAGGCCTGTATCCTTTCGCGGGGCATAGTCGGAACTTCGCCCGACGCACGCGCGGGAAGAGACAAAGAGGTTCATCATGCTGGACAATAGACATCGCGTGGTCGTCGACCGCCGCACGTTCATTGCAGGCGGCGTGCTGGTCCTGACGGCCTTCGCCGGTGACGCTGCGGCGGCCACGGCGGTCATCGGCACGGTCGACGAGGTGCGCGGCACGGTCAGCCGCCGGGCGAGCGGCAAGCTCGCAGCGATGGGGGTCGGTGCCGACATCATGGATCGCGACGTCGTTCTCACCGGTGACGGCAGCTTCGCCGAAATGACGCTCGGCGAAGCGACGAAGCTCCTGCTCGGCAGCCATACCGAGCTGCTCGTCGACAGCTTCATCGCCGACCAGGGCGGCACGATCGAACTCGGCACCGGCGGGATGATCTTCGACCGGCCAGAGCAGCAGCCGAAGATCGACCTGACCGTGCGCACCGCCTTCGGCATGATCGGCGTGCGCGGCACGAAGTTCTTCGCCGGGCCGAACAGGAGCGCCTTCGCCGTCTTCGTCGAACGCGGCCTGGTCAGCTTCACCGCCGCCGGCGTCACGCGCGCGGTCGGGGCGGGGCAGGGCATCGACGTCGTTGCGGCCGGTGATCCGCCCGGCCCTGTGGTTCAGTGGGGCGAGGCGCGCATCCGCGAGGCCTATGCCAGCATCGGCGTCCGCTGACCGCTTTCGCTGTCGACGGTCAGATCGGCCCGCCGGGAGCCTCGTCGACAGGAGCCACATCGTCAGGAGTGAATATCTCCATCGGCGCGATCCCGCGGATTTCGTGGACGCCGAGCGAGCGGAGCGACCGGGCCGTCTCGGTGGCGGCCGCGGGGCCGATGCAGATGGCGGTGCCGAACAGCTTGTTGGCCTCCTGCAGTCGCGCTGCGACATTCATGGCTTCGCCGTGCGCCGTGTAGTCCAGCGTGCTGCCGGGGCCGATGTCGCCGAGCACCACGATGCCGGTCTCGATGCCGATGCGGGTGCGGCCGAACTCCACCTCGGAAAACTGCGGTCGCCGGCGCATCTCCTCCGTCAGCGCCCGGATTGCCCGCGCGCAGTCGATTGCCCGGTCCACGTGCCTGTCGAGGTCCTCCGGCGCGTTGAAGAGCGCATGCACCGCATCGCCCACGACCTTGTTGACCATCCCGCCGTGCTCGGCGACCAGCGTGTTGACCTCGCGGTAGTAGACGTCGAGCAGGGCCACCAGCCTCTGCGGCCCGATCCTGTGGGAGAGGCCGGAAAAGTCCTCGATATCGGTGAAGACTGCGGTCACCTGGCGTTCCTCTCCACCGACGCGCTCGAGGCCCGGATTGTCGAGATAGCGCGATACGACCGAGGGGGGCAGGTACTGCCCGAAGCGCTGGCGCGCGGTCTGCTCGGCGCGGCGAACGTCGGCGAACTTCAGGATACCGGTGACGAGCAGAACGGCGGCCAGCGCCATGGCAATCGCCGGCGCATCGACGAGCAGGCCGCTCTGGCGATAGATCAGCGCCGAGCCGGCGACCGTGGCGACGATCAGCCCGAGGCCGGCCGCCGCGGCATGCGTCGGGCGCATGCGCGTGACGGCGAGCGCCCCGGCGATGCCGGCAACCAGCGCAAATGCCGCTTCCCACCGGACGAGGAGCCGGTCGCGCGAGGGGACGAAGCCGGTCAGGATCGCAGTGGCGACATCGGCGTGGATCTGCACCGATGGTTCGAGCGGCATGGAGGCGCTGGCCCTGAGCCCGCCGAGCGTCGGCAGGCTGCTGCCGACCAGCACGACCTTGCCGCGGATCCGCTCGGGCGCGACGTCGCCGTTCAGCACATCGATGGCAGACACCGTGCGGCGGGCGATGCGCTGCGCGTCCGAGGCGGCAAAGCGCAGGCTTCCGTCGTCTTCCAGGCGCAGCAGCCGCGCGTCCAGGCGGATCCATGCCGGCGTTCCGCCGAGCACCGGGGTTCCCGCACCGGCGGCACGCCGCGCAACCTCGAGCCCCAGGGCGGGGTAGGGTGCATTGTCGACGATGGTGTAGGCCGCGACGCGTCGCACGAGCGCATCGCTGTCTCCGACGAAGAACGCCGCGGCAGCGGCGGCAGACCTGTTCTGGAAGAGGGGGCAGGATGCCTCGGTTCCTTCGACGAACCAGAGGTCCGGAATAGCCACCGGCCGCTGCACGGCAAGCTCCGGCACCGGCTGCGGGGGCCGCTCGGTGCCGTCGCCGACCAGAAAGCCGAGAATGGTCGGAGCCCGGCTGATCGCTTCCGCCAGCGCCCCGTTGGCGGGATCTGCCGGTTCGCAATGGCCGCTGAAGACGAAGTCGAGCGCCACCGCGGCCGGTGCGGCGTCGGCCAGCGCATTGACGAGTTCGGCCGACTGCGCCCGGCCCCAGAGCTCGCCGGGGGTGGCCTGGGAGGACCTGCGGTCGACATCGACGACCAGCAGCCGATCCGTCTCCGGCGCGCTGACTGTCTGCGTGAGTGCGTCGAAGAACAGCTCGCGCTGCCGCGCGAGCAGGGTATCGGCGAAGGCATAGATCAGGAATGCGCCGAGCAGGCTTGCGAGGGTTCCGGCAAGAAGTGGCTTCCCGCCGAAAGATCGCAGGCCAAAGGGCACCGCCGCTACTCGTCTTCCGGCTCGGCCACCGAAAGCAGCCTGCCGGTATGGCAGAAGATGATGCCGTCGGCGGTGCGGCGGATGGCGCCCGCGTCCTCCAGTGTGAGGATCGAGCGGTTGATCTTGGGTCTGCTCGCGCCGACGATGCTGGCGATATCCGTCTGGCTGAGCGCGAGCTGGAGATTGGCGCTTTCCGGCAGTTCGTTGCCGTGAATGTTGCGCAGCATGGCGAGGAAGAAGCGCGCCACGCGCGAATCCAGGTCGTAAAGCGCGATCGTCTCCAGTTGCTCGGTCGTCTCGCGCAGCTTCGTGCAGAGATAGTGGATGATCGACTGGTAGGATTGAGCATTGCGGGTCAGCACATCGAGGAAGTCGCGCTTGCTGATCACGTATCCCTCGGCCGCGATCATGGCGGTTGCGTCCGCCGAACGAGGCTGACCGTCGAGGATCGCCAGTTCGCCGAAGATCGAGCCGGCCTCCAGGTGCCGCAGTGTCAGCTCCTTGCCCTGCGGGGTCAAAAGCGAGATCTTGATGCGGCCGGAGATGACCACGATCAGGTAGGTTCCCTCGTCGCCGCGCTGGAACAGCACCGTCCCCGCCTTCCACTTGCGGTAGTTCGCGATCGTAGCGATGTCGGCGATCGTTTCCTTGTTGAACCCCTCGAAGATCGGAAACGAACGCCAGAATGCAGTGCTTCTCGTGACCTCGTTCATGTGCGACGTCCCCGGTTGCCGGGCGAAATCCCGGTAGTCCCCCTACATTGGCGGGCAATTCTTCCCGCACTCGGCTGCTGCTTGCAACAGAAAACTCCACAAGACAAGCCAGGTGTGGCCGGCTATGGTTTTCGCGTGGGCCGTGCGCCGAATCGTTTCGTCGTGCTGAAATGTTGAACGATGTGTCCACCTTGCGACGGTCTAGTGTAAACGCAACGATCTGGTAAGAATTCCTGCAACGAAATCCAACCGCCAGGAGCCTGCCATGCCTCACAACCTCGTCGTCCTCGTCGGACGCATTCTTCTCGCCGCCATGTTCATCCTCGCCGGCTATCCGAAGCTGCTCGACCCGTCGGGCACCGCCGGCATGATCGCCGGTGCCGGCCTCCCGGCCGCGACCGCGCTCGCTTATCTGACCGGCCTGTTCGAACTCGTCGCCGGCCTGTTCATCCTCGTCGGCTTCCAGACGAAGATCGCAGCCTATCTCCTGGCCCTCTTCTGCGTGTTCACCGCGCTGGTGTTCCATAGCGGCCCGATCAATGTTCCCGATTTCCCGGAAGGCGCAAACAACCTGCTGACCATGTTCAACGGTCTGATGATGATGAAGAACCTGACGATCGCCGGCGGTTTCCTCGTCCTCGCAGCCTTCGGCCCCGGCTCGATCTCGGTCGATGCCCGCCGCGGTGTCGCCCCCCTCGTCGCCTGAAGCATCCCGTCTTTTCTAGACGAGCCTCCCCGGTCCCGCTGGGGAGGCTTTTTTGTGTCCGGTGACGCGGTCGATTGCCGGTTCGTCTGGCATCGCGAGCCGCTAGCTGCTATGCGCTCAAAAACGCCGAAGGAGAGGTTCCATGTTTTCCAATTCGTTTCCGGATCGCGACACCATGGCGGAACTGCTGGCCCGCATGCTGTGGGAAATCAAGGCGGTCCATTTCCGGCCCGAAGAGCCCTACAAGCTGGCATCCGGCATGGCGAGCCCGGTCTATATCGATTGCCGCAAGCTCTTGTCCTACCCCCGCATCCGTTCGGCCGTGATGGACTTCGCAGCGGCCACGCTCCTGCGTGACGCGGGCTTCGAGCAGTTCGACGTGATCGCCGGCGGCGAGACGGCCGGGATCCCGTTCGCGGCACTTCTGGCCGACCGGCTCGGGCTGCCGATGATCTATGTTCGCAAGAAGCCGAAGGGCCACGGCCGCAATGCGCAGATCGAAGGCGTGATGCCCGAAGGCGCGCGCGTGCTCGTCATCGAGGACCTGACCACCGCCGGCGGATCGATGTTCACCTTCATCGACGCGATCCGCGAGGCCGGCGGCGTCGTCGAACACGGCATGGCGCTGTTCTACTACGGCATCTTCGCCGAGGCGGGGGCGCGTTTTGCCAACGGCAAGGTCAAGCTGCATCACGTCTCCACCTGGCGTAGCGTGCTTGCGGTCGCCCGCGCGCAGAAGCTCTTCGACGAGGGGACGCTCGCATCGGTCGAGGCCTTCCTCAACGCGCCGCTCCTGTGGTCGGCCGACCACGGCGGCGTGAGCGCGCTGCCGACGTCCTGAGCCGGGGCCTTTAAGACAAAAGCTGCTGGCGTTTTTTCACGCCGTCCATTAAATCGATTGAAAAATCGTTGGAGGATGATTTCATGATCCTGTGTTGTGGCGAAGCGCTGATCGACATGCTGCCGCGCACCTCGACGCTCGGCGAGGATGCCTATGCGCCCTATGCGGGCGGGGCGATCTTCAACACCGCGATCGCGCTCGGCCGCCTCGGCGTGCCGGCCGCCTTCTTCACCGGCCTGTCGGACGACATGCTCGGCGACGTGTTGCGCCAGGCGCTCGCCGGAAGCCACGTCGACTACAGCCCCTGTGCCACGCTCTCCCGCCCGACCACGGTCGCCTTCGTGAAGCTGGTCGACGGTCAGGCGACCTATGCCTTCTACGACGAGAACACCGCAGGCCGCATGATCGGCACGGAGAACCTGCCGGTTCTTGGCGACGATTGCGAGGCACTGCATTTCGGCGCCATCAGCCTCATCCCCGAGCCCTGCGGTTCGACCTATGAGGCGCTGCTCATGCGCGAGCACGAAAAGCGCGTCATCTCGCTCGATCCCAACATCCGTCCCGGCTTCATCAAGGACAAACAGGCCCACAGGGCGCGCATCGAGCGCATGGCCGCCCGCTCCGACATCATCAAGTTCTCCGACGAGGACCTCGAATGGTTCGGCATGCACGGCAGCCATGACGAGCTCGCCGCGCAATGGCTGGAGCGCGGCCCCAAGGTCGTGGTCATCACCAAGGGCGCTGACGGCGCCGACGGCTACACGAAGGACCTCAAGGTTTCTGTCGCAGGCGAGAAGGTCGAGGTCGTGGATACGATCGGCGCCGGCGACACCTTCGACGCCGGCGTGCTGGCATCGCTGAAGCGCAACGATCTGCTGACGAAGGAAAAGGTCGCCTCGCTCGGTGAGACAGGCCTGCGCGACGCGCTTACCCTCGCCGCAAAAGCCGCCGCCGTCACCGTCTCACGCGCCGGCGCCAACCCGCCTTGGGCCCGCGAAATCGGCCTGTAATCACCAGGTCTGCGCTCGTTGCCTGCTATGCAAATGGCCCCTCACCCTAACCCTCTCCCCGCAAGCGGGGCGAGGGGACTGAGACGCTGCGGCAACCGCCTTCTCCCCGCCTGCGGGAGAAGGTGCCGGCAGGCGGATGAGGGGCAGCCCTCACGCAAGCGCCTCTTACTTCGCAGCCTTCAGCAGCGCCGCGACCAGCCCGGCGGTGGACGAATCGTGACCGGCGGCGCTTTCCTTGCCCTCGACCACCGGCAGCAGCCCGGTCGCCAGTTCCTTGCCGAGCTCCACGCCCCACTGGTCGAACGAATTGATGTTGAACAGCGCGCCCTCGACGAAGACGCGGTGCTCGTAGAGGGCGATCAGGCGTCCGAGCGCAAACGGGGTGAGTTCGTTATGGACCATCGTGATCGACGGACGGTTGCCCGAGAAGACACGGTGCGGCGCGATCCTGTCGGCCTTCGCCTCGTCCATGCCCTTGGAGGTCAACTGCGCCTTGGCTTCGTCGAGGGTACGCCCCTTCATCAGCGCTTCCGACTGCGCCAGGCAGTTGGCGATCAGCAGTTCGTGCTGGTGGCGCAGGTTCTTCTCGTGGCCGTTGGCGGCGATCATGAACTCGGCCGGAATGACGTCCGTGCCCTGGTGGATCAGCTGGTAGAAGGCGTGCTGGCCATTGGTGCCGGGCTCGCCCCAGACCACCGGCCCGGTCTTGCCTTCGACCGGCGCGCTGTCCATCGTCACCGACTTACCGTTCGATTCCATGTCGAGCTGCTGCAGATAGGCGGGAAAGCGCAACAGCCGCTGGTCGTAGGGCAGAATCGCCCGCGACGGGTATCCGAGGACGTTGCGGTTGTAGTAGCCGATCAGGCCGAGCAGCATGGGGATGTTCTGGCGGAACGGCGCCGTGCGGAAGTGGTTGTCGATCGCATGCCCGCCGGCGAGGAATTCGCCGAACTTCTCCTTGCCGATGGCGATCATCAGCGGCAGGCCGATCGCCGACCAGAGCGAATAGCGCCCGCCGACCCAGTCCCAGAAGCCGAACACCCGTTCCCCGGCGATGCCGAAGGCGGCCACCTTGTCGAGCGCGGTGGAGACGGCGCAGAAGTGGTGGCCGACGGCGACCTCGCCGAGCTTGCCGGCGATGAAGGCGCGCGCCGTTGCGGCATTGGTCATCGTCTCGATCGTGGTGAAGGTCTTCGAGGCGACGATGAAGAGCGTCGTCTCCGCCTCCAGCAGCTTCAGCGTGTCGGCGATGTGCGCGCCGTCGATGTTGGAGACGAAGTGCAGGCGCGGCCCGTCATGGTAGGGGGCAAGCGCCAAGGTCGCCATCACCGGGCCGAGATCGGAGCCGCCGATGCCGATATTGACCACGTCGGTGATCTTCTTGCCGGTCGCGCCCGCAAGCTTGCCCGAACGGATGCCGTCGGAAAAGGCGCCCATGGCGTCGAGCACGCCGTTCACGTCTGGCATCACGTCGCGGCCGTCCACCAGCACCGGCGTGTTCGAGCGGTTGCGCAGGGCGGTATGCAGCACCGCGCGCTCCTCGGTGATGTTGATCTTCTCGCCGGCGAACATGGCGTCGCGCTTCTTCTCCACGCCCGCTTCCCTGGCCAGCGCCTCGAGCCCGTCGAGCACGCGACCGTTGACCGCGCATTTGGAAAAGTCGAACAGGAAGTCGTCCAGCGTCACGCTGAAACGGGCGAAGCGTTGCGGATCTGCGGCGAAGGCGGCACGGATGTCCGTGGCGTTGGTGTCCTTCGCGGTGGCTTTCAGCGTTTCGACGAGCGCGTTCATGACAGTCTCCCTGCATCGCAACATGGCTGGTGCGATACCTAGGCGGTTTGCATGACGCGAATCAAGGGCGGCAAGTCGCTTTCAGGCGAAGATAGCCGCTTTTCCGGCGGGTATTTAAATCGATTTATGTGCCGGCCTTTCGACTAGGGACGCAGCTCCCGCCGCAGGATCTTGCCGACATTGGATTTCGGCAGCTCGTTGCGGAACTCGATGTAGCGCGGGCGCTTGTAGTTGGTCAGGTTGTCGGCGCAGTGTGCCTTCACCGCCGCCTCGGTGAGGTCAGCGTCCCTGCGCACGACGAAGAGCTTGACCGCCTCGCCGGAATGCTCGTCCGGGATGCCGATCGCCGCGCATTCGAGGATGCCGGGCATAGTCATCGCCACCTCTTCCACCTCGTTGGGGAAGACGTTGAAGCCGGAGACGAGGATCATGTCCTTCTTCCGGTCGACGATCTTGACCAGCCCTCTCTCATCCATGAAGCCGATGTCGCCGGTGCGGAAGAAACCGTCAGCGGTCATCGCGCGGGCCGTCTCGTCAGGACGCTGCCAGTAGCCGGCCATCACCTGCGGACCACGGATGCAGATCTCGCCGACATCGCCGACCGGCAGCGAGCGGCCGTCGTCGTCGCGAATGTCCACGTAGGTGGACGGGATCGGCATGCCGATCGTGCCGGTGAATTCGGTCGCGTCCAGCCGGTTCGCCGTCG
Organism: Mycoplana azooxidifex; assembly: GCF_014196765.1. Taxonomy (GTDB): domain Bacteria; phylum Pseudomonadota; class Alphaproteobacteria; order Rhizobiales; family Rhizobiaceae; genus Mycoplana; species Mycoplana azooxidifex. The sequence goes on along the minus strand of NZ_JACIEE010000003.1, from coordinate 127,046 downwards.
CCACCGGCGAAGTCTCCGAGAGCCCGTATCCTTCCGCGATCGGGCAGCCGGTCATCTTGTGCCAGCGCTCCGCGACGGGCCGCTGGACGGACATGCCGCCGCCGAAGGTCAGCGCCAGGTTCGAGAAGTCGATCTTCTGGAAATCCGGATTGTTCATCAACGCGTTGAACAGCGTGTTGAGGCCGGGGAAGACGTTGACGCGATAGGTCGCCATGTCCTTGACGAGGGCGGGGATGTCGCGCGGATTTGCGATTAGGATGTTGGTGGCGCCGGTCAGGAGGCCGGCGAGCGAATTCACCGTCAGCGCGAAGATATGATAGAGCGGCAGGGCGCAGAGGAAGACCATCCGCTCCGGCCTCTGCCTGCCGAGGAAGGCGGTCTCCAGCCAGAGGCCCATCTGCTCCATGTTGGAAAGCAGGTTCGCATGCGTCAGCATCGCGCCCTTGGAAACGCCCGTGGTGCCGCCGGTATATTGCAGGAAGGCGATGTCGGTGCGGGCGACCGTCTTGTCGCCAAGGGTCAGGCCGGCCGCCTTCGCCATCACCGACGAAAACGGGTGATGGCCCGGCAGCGACCACGCTGGCACGAGCTTCTTGACCTTGCGCACGATCACGTTGACCACGAGGCCCTTCAGGCCCAGCATGTCGCCCATGCTGCAGACCACGACGTCCTTCACCCCGGTCCTGCCGATCGCCTGCTGGACGGTGTGGGCGAAATTCTCCAGCACGAACAGGACCTTCGCGCCGGAATCGTTGAGCTGGTGTTCCAGTTCGCGCGGCGTGTAGAGCGGATTGACGTTCACGACGGTGAACCCGGCGCGCAGGATGCCGTACACCGTGACCGGGTTCTGCAGGATATTGGGCATCATCACCGCGACGCGGTCGCCCTTGACCAGGCCGCGCGACTGCAGCCAGGCGCCGATCCGCGCCGATTGCGCCTCCAGCTCCCGGAAGCTCAAGGCCTTGCCCATGCTGATGAAGGCAGGGCGGTCGGCATATTTCTGGCAATAGTGGACGAGTGCGTCGCCGATCGATTCATAGGCCAGCGGCGGGATCTCGGCAGGAGTACCGGGCGGATAGGAGGCGAGCCAGATCCTGTCCGAAGAGGGTCCGGTCCGATCCTGAACGGTTGCTGCCATGTATGTCGATCCTCCCTCGCATGCCCGGTCGCATTGCTGCCGTATAAGCGCAACCGGCAGGTCCTCCAACCTCCCGGTGCGGCAGCATGATGCCTTTGCTCCATGTCATCAAGCACAATCGCTATATAACCTTGACGTAAACGTCAACAAGTGAACCATGGAACTCCACCGCTGATCAGGGCCTGCTGGTAAGCCGGTCGCATCCGTGGGAAAATGTTGATGCAGCCGAACGCCGGAAGGAGGCAACAAGATGGGCCAACATACCGGTCTGGTGGTTTCGACGCTGCTCCTGGCCTTCCTGGCCGCCGTGCCGGCGTCTGCCATCGATGCCCTGCGCCCCCGTCATGGCCCGGTCGTGGTCGGCCAGGATCCCGTGGATGCGCTCGGGATTGCCCGCAATCCCGTCGACAGCTTGCGCGGCGCCCCGACCTACCGCGGCCTTCGCGGCTATTCGACCTACCGCGACGGCTACTATCGCCATCGCAACGGCTACTGGTATCCGCGATGGGCCTTCGGCACCGGCGAGATGCTCGGCGACGTCACCGTCGGGCCCGGCGCGCCGGTCTATGGGATGACACCCCAGCGATGGTGCGCCAATCGCTACCGGAGTTACCGGCTTTCGGACAACAGCTACCAGCCCTTGAGCGGGCCGCGACGAACCTGCGTGCCGCGCTAGCCCCTGATTCCTGGTATCCCATGCCGATCCCGATTGCGGCCGGGGCAAAAATATCTCGCACCGGCAAGGTTTTCTTTGCCGTGACATCAGACACTGGTATCACCATATGAGGCAATGCGCCCCGAATTGCGTGACGTGCGGAGCCGCATCGAACAGGAGGAACACGGTGCACCAGCCCGAACTGCGCAACATCCGCCACGAACCGCGCCTGCTGGGAGCTGCGCGGACGACCGGCGTTGCCCTGATCTCCTCGATCTCTGCCGCGCGCTGGCTGCTGTTTCTCGTCATCATTGCCGGCGTCTATTTCTTCCACGGCTTCGTCGTGCCGGTCCTTGCCGCGCTGGTGATCGCCACGGCCAGCTGGCCGCTGTTCTGTCGGCTGCGCCTGGCGCTCAACGGGCAGCGCACGCTGGCTGCTGCGATCGCCATCCTGCTGATCCTCGCCTTCATCATCGTGCCCATCATGTTCGCCGTCACCTACGCTTTCCAGGAGGTGCGGGAGTGGATCGGCTGGGCGGTGGCGACAAACAAGACCGGAGCCCCCGTACCGGAATGGATCCGCGCCCTGCCGGTGGTGGGTGAGTGGATGGCCAACCGCTGGACCCAGCTTCTCGATCATCCCGGCGCGGTCGGCGAACTGACGCAGATCGTCAGCGGCGCCAACATCGCCAATATCTATCGCGTCGCACTGGCCGCCGGCGGCGCGGCCTTCCATCTGCTCCTGACGACGCTGTTCATGCTGATTGCGCTCTTCTTCATCTATCGTGACGGGGAAAGTTTCCTGTCGCAGGTGGACAGCATCGGCGAACGCATCCTGCCGATGCGCTGGGAGCGGATCTCGCGCATCGTGCCTGCCACGATCAGCTCCACCGTCACCGGCATGACGCTGATCGCGATCGGCGAGGGCATCGTGCTCGGCATCGCCTACTGGATCGCCGGCGTCCCCTCAGCCGTCACCCTCGGCGTGCTGACGGGGCTGATGGCGCTCTTTCCCGGCGGTGCGCCGCTGGCCTTCACGCTGGTGTCGATCTACCTCGTCGCCAGTGGATCGGCCGTCGCCGGCACCGCCCTCTTCCTCTGGGGCTCCATCGAGCTCTTCATCGTCGACAAGACACTGCGCCCGAAGCTGGTCGGCGGGCCGATCAAGCTGCCGTTCCTGCCCACCTTCTTCGGCCTCATCGGCGGGGTGAAGACCATGGGCTTCCTCGGCCTGTTCATCGGCCCCGTGCTGATGGCGCTCCTGGTCGCCATCTGGCGCGAATGGGTCCGCGAGGTCGAGATGACCGAGGAACCGGCGGTCATCGAGAAGGCGGCCGAGAAGACCGCAGCGGAATAGCCTGCCAGGAGGCGGACATTCGGCGGCCACGGGTCAGGCCGGGGCTGCATCGGATCGCGCGCCTTCGGCGGACGCATCGAGAGTTGCGCTTGCCGGCCGAGCCATAGTGGCAGAGCGCTCTGCTACCGGATCTGCAATGGCAGGCCTCAAGCCGTGAACCGTCCCACGCCGTTCGCGATTTCACGGTCCATCAAGCAACCTTGGCTGCTATTTCGGGGCACACCGCGCATTCCGCGGCTAGATAGTCGCGCAATGGCTCGGGAATCGGGAATGAGAAATGGTGCCGCTTGCAGGACTCGAACCTGCGACCCCATCATTACGAATGATGTGCTCTACCACCTGAGCTAAAGCGGCCCGCTCCGGCCCGAAGCATCGTGGGCCGGAATGTGTGGCGCTGATAGCCGCATTGCGGCAAGATTTCAAGTCATCTGTTTCCGCTCCGGCAATTTTCTCCCCTGCATCCGGGAATGCGGGCTTCAGAGGGCAGCGAGGCGCTCGCGGGCGGTCCCGTATTCCTCCTCCAGGCGCGCCACGAAGGTCCCGGTGCTCGTGATCTCCTTGACGGCGCCAATGCCCTGGCCGCAGCCCCAGATATCCTTCCAGGCCTTGGCGCCGGTCTCGGCCTTCTCGAAATCCATCTTGGTCGGGTCGGCTTCCGGCAGGTTGTCCGGGTCGAGGCCGGCGGCGCGGATCGACGAGCGCAGGTAGTTGCCGTGGATTCCGGTGAAGGAGTTGGAATAGACGATGTCGGCCGCACTCGCCTCGACGATGGCCGCCTTGTAGGCCTCGCTGGCGCGCGCCTCGGTCGTGGCGATGAAGGGGGAGCCGATATAGGCCATGTCCGCGCCCATCGCCTGCGCAGCGAGGATTGCGCTGCCTGTGGCGATCGCACCGGAGAGAACGAGCGGCCCGTCGAACCAGGCGCGGATCTCCTGGACGAGCGCGAAGGGCGACAGCGTGCCGGCATGCCCGCCAGCCCCGGCGGCCACTGCGATCAGCCCATCGGCGCCCTTGCGGATCGCCGAGTTGGCGTGGCGGTTGTTGATGACGTCGTGCAGGACGATACCGCCATAGGAATGGATGGCGTCGTTGACTTCGGGGACGGCGCCGAGCGAGGAAATGACGACCGGCACCTTGTATTTGACGCACAGCATAAGGTCGTGCTCGAGCCGCCGGTTCGACTTGTGAACGATCTGGTTGACGGCAAAGGGGGCGGCCGCGCGATCCGGATGCCGCGCGTCGTGGTCGCGCAGCGTCTCGGTGATCTCCGCCAGCCACTCGTCGAGCTGCGATTCCGGCCGGGCATTCAGCGCCGGAAAGGCGCCGACCACGCCCGCCTTGCACTGCGCCAGCGTCAGCGCGGGATGCGATATGATGAAGAGGGGGGAGGCGATGACGGGCAGGCGAAGCTTGTCGCGGAGAATGGTAGGCAGGGTCATGTCGCGGTCCGGGCTATAGTTACGTTTACGGAAACGTCAATAGCAGCGTTCGCCGTCGTTGGAAAGGTGTGGTGCCGGCTGCCCGGCATGTCGCATCGACAGTGTGGGACGCGGGAAACGGCAGCCCTCGCCGTTATCCCCGGCAGCGACTTGCCTTGCGTCATCCGAGACTTGCGGAAAGTGACGTCAACGTTTACCGAATTGTTAACAGGCAATAAACGAAGACGCCTTGGCTTCGTTTGCCCGCGCGGCATGGGCCGTGCGCGGGCACCCAGGGAGGCAATGTGAGCGGACTGGAACAGGCCATCAGAAGCGCTTTGGCGCGTGCCGAAAGCGGCAATCCCGAAACCCGCGCGCGGATCTATCAGTCGGCCCGCAATGCGCTCGAGGCGGGCCTGCGAAAGCAGGAGATCAACGATCCCGAAGCGATCGCGGCCCAGCGCCATCGCCTGGAAATGACGATCCGCCAGATCGAGGGCGAACAGCGCGCAGCGCTGAAGGCCGAGCGCCAGGGCCCAGTCTCCGGAAGTCCAGTCTCCGGCGGTCCTGTCGCCGACAGCCCAGAATCCGCGTCGCGCCCGCTGGCGGCAGGCGACGTGAGATCCCCCGCCTCGGACGTCCCGCGCACGGCGAAAGAACCACCGGTTGCCCCGGCGGTTGACCGGGAGCCCACGCTCGACGAGATCCGGCCGGAGCGTAGCGACGGTTTCGGGCCGGCTGCGAAAGCGCCGAATTCGACCGCGCGGCAACCGGCGCCCGAAGCGGAATCTGTTGTCGCCGCCTCGCCGCGCGTCGCCAAGGCGCCGCGGCGCCGGGGGCGGTTTTTCTCCTTCCTGCTCGTCGTGGCGACCCTTGTAGCCGTGTTGGGAACGGCTGCCTGGTGGATCAGGAGCAGCGGCCTGCTCCTGCCGCCGTCCGAGCGCGACGGCAGCGTCGCCAACCCGCCGCAAAGCGTGAGCGGGGAGGATTCCCCGGCGGGCCAGCCGGGCGGCGAGGCGCTCGACACGCACAACAGCTTCTCCGCCGAGTGGCGCGAGGTCTTCGACCCTGCCGACACCAGCGCCCTGTCGGCGTCAGCCGGCGGCCGGTTCGAACCGGTCAGCACGGACGAGGGGCCGGCGGTCAGGCTCGTCTCGACATCGGCGGACCGCGAGGGTGCCGTCGCGGTCGCCGTCGCGCCCGAGGTGCTGCAGGCGATGGCGGGAAAGACCTCGACGATCGCGCTGACCGTGGAGCCGGACAGCGGCAAGCCGGTTCAGGTCTCCGTCGAATGCGACTTCGGCACGCTCGGCAATTGCGGCCGCCACCGGTTCGCCGTGGCCGACCGCACCGACCTTCTGTTCCAGGTCACCTTCGAGGGTTCGCTTTCGCCGAGTGCGGCGGGCCGTCTTCTGATCAACAGCGATGTCACCGGCGCCGGATCGGGCGTCAACCTCTTCGCCGTCCGCATCCTCCCGGGCGAGTGACCGGGCGCGTCCCTATTTCAGGAATTTCGGCCCCGAGCCGATGATCTTGTCGTCGATCTGGCCGATCGCCTTCTTGTCCTTGCCGTCGTAGTCGAGCCGGTCGAGGATGCAGCGGATCGCGTTGATCCGGGCGCGACGCTTGTCGTTGGCGCGCACGACCGTCCACGGCGCCCAGGGCTTGTGCGTTTCCTCGAGCATGCGGTCGCGCTTCTCGGTGTAGTCGTCCCACTTGGCCAGCGCCGCGATGTCCATCGGCGACAACTTCCAGGTCTTCAGCGGGTCGTGCCGGCGGTCGTGGAAGCGCTTGATCTGCATCTCGCGGCCGATGTCGAGCCAGAACTTGAAGAAGACGATCCGGTCGGTGATCACCATCCGCTCGAAGTCGGGCGTCTCGACCAGGAATTTCTCGTACTGCTCCGGCGTGCAAAAACCCATGACGGGCTCGACGCCCGCGCGGTTGTACCAGGAGCGGTCGAACAGCACGAATTCGCCGGCGGTCGGAAACTGGGCGACATAGCGCTGATAGTACCATTGGCCCTGCTCGGTCTCGGTGGGCTTGGCGAGCGCCACCACCCGCGCCGAGCGAGGGTTGAGATAGGCGCGGGTGACGAAGATCAGCCCGCCTTTTCCCGCGGCATCCCGCCCCTCATAGACTGAGATCACCCGCTTTCCGGTCGCCTGCAGCCAATACTGTGCCTTGACGAGCTCGATCTGCAGCCGCTCCAGCGTTTCCTCGTATTCGTCCTTGTCGAGCTTCTTCTCATAGGGAAAGCCGCCGGAGGAGAACGCCTTGTCGTCGACCCACGCCGGAAGCTTCGGGTCGTCGATGTCGAAGCTGCGCTTCTTGCCGCCGATCTCGATTTCCACGGGTTTGATGTCGGGAAACGTGACCATGCTTTAAGCTCCTCCGCGCGACGGTGCGGCGAGGAGGCCACATCTGGATTGCGATTTCAAGCGCACCGTGAAAAACATGTCATGAAATCAGGTTAGGTCTGCCTGTTGACGAAGAATCACGGAGCAGGCCGATGCGGATGAGGAAGGGAATTCTGGTGGAAGAGCGCGGGTCGACCGTCCGGTGGCTCTTGGCCCAGCTCTGGGACGAGCGCGTCCTCCTGGCTGCAGTCGTCTTCACGGGCTTTCTCATGTGGATGGGCGGCATACCGGCCGGCTGGATCGCCTTCGTCGTCATGCTGCTGGCGCTCGCCGGCTTCGCACGCGGCGAACGCCTGGAGGGCCTTGCGCCGGCGGCGACCGCCCCGGCCCTGCGCACGGAGACGGAGACGACCGATGGGCTCGATGCGATCGCGGCGCTGATCGACGCGCTCGACATGCCCGTGCTGATCGTGACCGCCGACGAGACGGTCCGGCTGCAGAACCGCGCCGCCACGGCGCTGTTCGGGCCGATCCCGCGCAATGCCGACCTCGCCGGGCGCATCCGCGCGCCGGGAATCCTCGACATGGCGCGCGACGTGATCGCGAGCGGGCAGGCACGGGAGACCGAGCACTCCGAACGGCTGCCGTCCGAGACGGTCTATATCGTCCGCGCGGCCCCGATGCCGGCCCTCGACCACCGTCTCGGTGCGGGACGCTATATTCTGATCACCTTCCGCGACGTCTCCCAGGCGCGCAGGATCGACCGGATGCGATCGGACTTCGTCGCCAATGCCAGCCATGAGCTGCGTACGCCGCTGGCCTCGCTCAGGGGCTTCATCGAAACCCTGCAGGGGCCGGCGAGGGACGACCACAAGGCGCACGAACGCTTTCTCGGCATCATGCACGACCAGGCGACGCGGATGAGCCGGCTCGTCGACGATCTCCTGTCGCTCTCGCGGCTGGAGCTCAAGGCCAACATCGCGCCCGACCAGATGGTCGAGCTCGGCGCCCTGCTCGGGCATGTGCGCGACAGCCTGCAGCCGTTCGCCGCCGATCTCGGCGTCGAGATTTCCCTGGATCTTCCGCCCCACCCGGTACAGGTCGCAGGCGACCGCGACGAACTGATCGAGGTCTTCGAGAACCTCGTCGAGAACGCCTGCAAGTATGGCCAGGAAGGCAAGCGGGTCGAGGTGCGCCTTTCCGCGGCCGAAGGCGGCAACACCGAAGTGTCCGTCACCGATTTCGGCCCGGGCATCGCGCCGGAGCACGTCCCGCGCATCACGGAGCGATTCTATCGCGTCAATGTCGAGGCCAGCCGCTCGAAAAAGGGCACCGGCCTCGGCCTTGCCATCGTCAAGCACATCCTGACCCGCCATCGCGCGCGCCTTGCGGTGAAGTCCGAGATCGGCAAGGGCACGGTATTTGTCGTCAAGTTCTGACACAAAGAACGTTCGTCCCCGGTTTCTTTGAAAAATAAGACAGCGTTCCCAATGGTTTGCACTGTCATAAATGTTTCGTCAAACTGACATAAAAGCTATGACGATCGGGCGCTAGACAGGAGCCGCTGATCGACGGCAGGCATGAGCCGACCGCCGGCCTACCCACACAAGCCCATAACGGGAGAATTCAAATGAAATGTGTTAGCCTCACCGTAGCCGCGCTGGCTGCCTCGGTTGCCTTCGCTGGCGTTGCCGCTGCGCGCGACCAGGTCCAGATCGCCGGCTCCTCCACGGTCCTGCCCTATGCCAAGATCGTTGCCGAGACCTTCGGCGAGACGTTTGGCGACTTCAAGACGCCGGTCGTCGAATCCGGCGGCTCGGGCGCCGGCCTGAAGGAATTCTGCAAGGGCGTCGGCGAGGATACGATCGATGTCGCCAACTCCTCGCGCCCGATCAAGGACTCCGAACTCGAGGCCTGCAAGGCTGCCGGCGTGACGGACGTCCAGGAAGTCAAGATCGGCTATGACGGCATCGTCTTCGCGACCGACGCCGGTCTCGCAGACATCGCCTTCGTGCCCGCCGACCTCTACAAGGCGCTCGCTGCCGAGGTGGTCGTCGACGGCAAGCTCGTCGCCAACCCCTACAAGAAGTGGTCCGAAGTGAACCCGGCTCTGCCGGACGTCGACATCGCAGCCTATATCCCGGGCGAAAAGCACGGTACCCGCGAAGTCTTCGAAGAGAAGGTTCTGGCCAAGGGCTGTGAAGACTCCGGCGCTGGCGAAGTGATCAAGGCTGCCGTTGCCGACAAGACCGAGCAGTTTGAAAAGTGCGTCGCAGTCCGCAAGGACGGCGTGGCTGTCGATATCGACGGTGACTATTCCGAAACGCTTGCCCGCATCGCCGCCAACAAGACCGGCGTCGGCGTCTTCGGCCTGTCCTTCTACGAAAACAACGCCGACAAGCTGAAGGTTGCCACCGTCAGCGGCATCACGCCTTCGGTCGAGACGATCTCGTCCGGCGAATACCCGGTCTCGCGCCCGCTGTTCTTCTACGTCAAGAAGGCACACATCGGCGTTGTTCCGGGCCTGAAGGAATATGTCGAGTTCTTCGTGTCCGACCAGATGATCGGCCCCGACAGCCCGCTGGCTGAGTACGGCCTCGTCTCCGCTCCCGACGCAGAGCGCGAAGAGATCCGCTCGGCTGTCGAAGGCGGCAAGACCATGTAATGAAAACGGAATCGGCGCAGGGCACACCCTGCGCCGATTCCGCCTTTCCGCACTGATACCGCGTAAGGCAGCTGGGACATCCGCATGAGCACGACGCTTCTATTTGCCATCCTTCTGGTCATCGCTGCGGTGGCCTATGTTCTGGGACGCATGCGGGCGGGGACCCTTTCGCAAGGGCGGTCCTCGGCGCTTCATTCGCGTCCGAACTACTACGGTGCCTTCGTGGCGCTGGTGGCCTTCCTGCCGCCGCTGATCCTTGTCGCCATCTGGCTCGCGGTCAGCCCGTTCGTCATCAATTCGGCCGTTAGCGACACCTTTCCCGAAGAGGTGAAGGGACAGTCCCAGGCCCAGCAGAGCCTCGCCTTCGGCATGGTCAAGACTATCGCGCGCGGCCTTCCATTGCTGTCGGAAGAGGAGGTGCGCGCCGTCAAGCAGGATCCGTCGAGCCTGCAGTCGGTCTTCGCCGGCAAGGGCTTCGCGGTTGCCGCCGAGGCTCAGTCCTACATGCTGGATTCCGCTGCCACGCTGAACGCGAAGTCGCAGACGAGCCGCACGGTGCTGGCAGCACTTGCGCTCGCGCTGTCCGCCGCCGGCGCATTCTTCGCTCTGCGCGTGGTCACACCCCGGTTCCGCGCCCGTAACCAGGTCGAGCGCGTCATGCTGTGGGCGCTTCTACTCGCGTCCTCCATAGCCATCCTGACGACTGTCGGCATCGTCGCCTCGATGCTGACCGAGGCGCTGCGCTTCTTCAGCGCGGTGCCCGCCTACGAATTCTTCTTCGGCACGGTGTGGGATCCGCGCTTTGCCGGCGCCGGCGCAAGCTCCAGCGGCCAGTTCGGCCTGATCCCGCTTCTGGCAGGCACGCTCTATATCGGCTTCGTCGCCATGCTCGTTGCGGTTCCGGTCGGCCTGTTCGCGGCGATCTACATGGCGGAATATGCGAGCCCGCGCATGCGCTCGCTGGCAAAGCCGTTGCTGGAAGTGCTGGCCGGCATTCCGACGATCGTCTACGGCTTCTTCGCGCTCGTCACCGTCGGTCCGTTCCTGCGTGACCTCTCCGCTCAGATGAGCGGGCTCCTCACCGGAAACTACGCCAGTTTCATCCAGGCCCAGAGCGTGATCACCGCCGGCATCGTCATGGGCATAATGCTGATCCCCTACGTGTCGTCCCTGTCCGACGACATCATCACCGCCGTGCCGCGGGCCCTGCGCGACGGCTCGCTCGGCCTCGGCGCCACCCGGTCGGAAACGATCAAGCGCGTCATCCTGCCGGCGGCCCTGCCGGGCATCGTCGGCGCACTGCTGATGACGGCCTCGCGCGCGATCGGCGAGACGATGATCGTCGTGCTCGCCGCCGGTGTCGCCGCGCGGATGCAGATCAACCCGTTCGAGCCGATGACGACCGTGACGGTGAAGATCGTCAACCAGCTCACCGGCGACCTCGAGTTCACCTCCCCGCAGACGCTCGTGGCCTTTGCGCTCGGCATCACGCTGTTCTGCATCACGCTGGCGCTCAACATCTACGCGCTCTACATCGTTCGCAAGTATCGGGAGCAGTACGAATGACCGAGATCGTCTCACAGGCTTCCGGCCAGCTCACCTCCACGGCGCCTGCGCGCCGCGACATCGGCATCCGCCGCCGCTACGCCGCCGAACGCCGCTTCCGCTTCTACGGGCTGGCAGCGATCGCCTTCGGCCTGGTCTTCCTGTTCCTGCTCCTGTGGTCGGTCGTCGGCAAGGGCTACACCGCCTTCTGGCAGACCGAGCTCACCCTGCCGATCACCTTCTCGCAGGAGATCATCGATCCCAACAACAAGCGCGAAACCGATCCCAAGGTGCTGCAGGCGGCCAACTATCCGGTGCTGGTCCGCAACGCGCTCGCCGAAAGGCTCGGCGTCGCCTCGAGCGACCGGGCGGCGCTGCGCCAGGTGTCGGGTCTGTTCTCCGACAGCGCGCGCGTCGAACTGCGCGACATGGTGATCTCCGACCCGTCGATCATCGGCAAGACCCTGCCCGTGACGGTACTCGCCAGCGCCAATATCGACAGCGCCTTCAAGGGCCAGTTCGACATGACCGTCGACGAGGGCAGCCGTCGCGTCTCCGACCAGCAGGTCGCCTGGATGGACCAGCTCGTCAAGGATGGCGTGCTCGCCAAGGGCTTCAATACGGGCCTCTTCGTCAACGGCAATTCCAGCCGCCCGGAAGCGGCAGGCCTCGGCGTGGCGCTGGTCGGCTCGCTCTACCTGATGGGCATCGTGCTGGTCCTGTCGCTGCCGATCGGCGTCGCGGCCTCCATCTACCTGGAGGAGTTCGCGCCGAAGAACCGGCTGACCGACCTGATCGAGGTGAACATCAACAACCTCGCAGCCGTCCCCTCGATCGTCTACGGTCTGCTCGGGCTTGCCGTCTTCATCAACTTCGCCGGCCTGCCGCGGTCCGCGCCGCTTGTCGGCGGGCTGGTGCTGACGCTCATGACGCTGCCGACGATCATCATCGCCACGCGTGCGGCCCTTCGCGCCGTGCCGCCCTCGATCCGGGCGGCGGCGCTCGGCCTCGGCGCCTCGAAGATGCAGACGACCTTCCACCACGTGCTGCCGCTCGCCATGCCCGGCATCCTGACGGGCACGATCATCGGCCTGGCGCACGCGCTCGGCGAAACCGCACCGCTGCTTCTGATCGGCATGGTCGCCTTCGTCGCCAACGTTCCCGCCACGCCGCTCGACCCATCGACGGCGCTGCCGGTACAGATCTACATGTGGGCGAACGAGGCCGAGCGCGCCTTCGTGGAGCGCACCTCCGGCGCGATCATCGTGCTGCTCGTTTTCCTGATCATCATGAACCTGGGCGCCATCCTGTTGCGGCGTCGTTTCGAACGCCGCTGGTAGTAGGGTAGAAACAGATGAACATCATGACCGAAGCTGCGACCGAAGAACTTTTGGAAAAGAAGATGAACGCTGTGCCCCTGAAGATGGTCGGCAAGGACGTCTCCGTCTACTACGGCGACAAGCGCGCCCTGTACGACGTGAACCTCAATGTCCGCGAGAACACCGTGACCGCGCTGATCGGCCCCTCGGGCTGCGGCAAGTCGACGTTCCTGCGTACGCTGAACCGCATGAACGACACGATCGACGGCTGCCGCGTCACCGGCTCGATCACGCTGGACGGCGATGACGTCTACGACCCCTCGATCGATGTGGTCGAGCTTCGCGCCCGCGTCGGCATGGTGTTCCAGAAGCCGAACCCGTTCCCCAAGACAATCTACGAGAACGTTGCCTACGGCCCGCGTATCCACGGACTGGCGAAGTCCAAGGCCGACCTCGACCTGGTGGTCGAGCACAGTCTGCAGAAGGCGGGCCTCTGGAACGAGGTCAAGGATCGCCTGCAGGAGGGCGGCACGGGCCTTTCCGGCGGCCAGCAGCAGCGCCTGTGCATCGCCCGCGCCGTCGCCGTCAGCCCGGAAGTGATCCTGATGGACGAGCCCTGCTCGGCGCTCGACCCGATCGCCACGGCCAAGGTCGAGGAACTGATCCACGAACTGCGGGCGAACTTCACGATCGTCATCGTCACCCACTCGATGCAGCAGGCCGCCCGCGTCTCCCAGCGCACCGCCATGTTCCACCTCGGCAACCTCGTCGAGGAGAACGACACCGACAAGATGTTCACCAATCCGGACGACCAGCGTACGCAGGACTACATCATGGGTCGCTTCGGCTGACGCCTGCCGTCGCCAGCATGGACCATGGGCGCCCGCGCCAGTTGAGGACCAAGAGACATGACACCGACCCATATCGTTTCGATCTACGATGAAGAACTGAAGTATCTCACCCGCCGCATCTCCGAGATGGGGGGCACGGCCGAGCAGATGGTGGGCGACAGCGTGCGCGCGCTGGTCAACACCGACATGGCGCTGGCGCAGAAGGTGATCTCCGAGGACGTCATCCTCGACACCGCCGAGCGGCAGATCAACGAGAAGGCGATCGTCACGATCGCCAAGCGCCAGCCGATGGCGGCCGACCTGCGCGAGATCATGGGGGCGATCCGCATCGCCGCCGACCTCGAGCGCGTCGGCGACCTCGGCAAGAACACGGCCAAGCGCGTCATCGCGGTGCAGGGTTCCAGCATTCCGCGCAATCTCGCCCGCGGCCTGGAGCACCTGGCCGAGCTGGCGCTGATGCAGCTCAAGGAAGTCCTCGACGTCTATGCCTCGCGCAACATCGAGAAGGCCAAGGAGATCCGCGAGCGCGACGACGAGATCGACGCGATCTACACCTCGCTGTTCCGCGAACTGTTGACCTACATGATGGAAGATCCGCGCAACATCACGCCCTGCACGCATCTGCTCTTCTGCGCCAAGAACATCGAACGCATCGGCGACCACGCGACCAACATCGCCGAGACGATCTTCTACATGGCGACCGGCTCGCAGCCGGAAGGCGAGCGTCCCAAGGACGACCACACCACGTCTGTAGGTGCCATCGAGGAATAACGATCGTCGAACGCGTGCTGATCGACGCGGCGGCGAGTGGCCGTCCAGGGCGGCCGCCGACGGGCCGCGCGGACCAGGAGTGAGCAAGGCATGGTTCCAAAGATTACCGTGGTCGAAGACGAGGAGGCGCTGAGCGTCCTCCTGCGCTACAACCTCGAGGCCGAGGGCTTCGAGGTCGATACGATCCTGCGCGGCGACGAGGCGGAGATCCGCCTGCAGGAGCGCCAGCCGGACCTTCTGATCCTCGACTGGATGCTGCCCGGCGTGTCCGGCATCGAGCTTTGCCGGCGCCTGCGCCAGCGCTCGGAGACCGAGCGTCTGCCGATCATCATGCTGACGGCGCGCGGCGAGGAGAGCGAGCGCGTCCGGGGGCTTGCCACCGGCGCGGACGACTACGTGGTCAAGCCCTTCTCGACGCCCGAGCTGATGGCGCGGGTCAAGGCGATGCTGCGGCGTGCCCGGCCCGAAGTCGTCTCGACGCTTCTCAAGTGCGGCGACATCGAGCTCGACCGGGAGACCCATCGCGTCCATCGCCGCTCGCGCGAGGTACGGCTGGGGCCGACGGAATTCCGCCTGCTCGAGTTCCTGATGGCATCGCCTGGCCGCGTCTTCTCCCGCTCGCAGCTTCTCGACGGCGTCTGGGGTCACGACATCTATGTCGACGAGCGAACCGTCGACGTCCATGTCGGCCGCCTGCGCAAGGCGCTGAACTTCTCCAACATGAGCGACGTCATCCGTACGGTTCGCGGCGCAGGCTATTCGCTCGAAGCATGAACGGGGCGACGGTCACTGCCTAAACGAAAAACGGGCCCGTCATAGGCCCGTTTTTCGTTGTTCCGTATGCTGCTGCCAAGGGCGGCAGCCCGCGATCAGCGCGCCCGCCGGCGTTCTGCCGAGGGCTGGTAGGCCAGCCGCTGGTGGTAGGTGCAGTAGGGGGAGTTGTCCGGGGACTCGTTGCCGCAGAAGTGGAAGTCGTCCTTCAGCGGGTCGCCGTTCGGCCACTTGCAGGTGCGTTCGGTCAGTTGCGTCAGCTCGAGGCGGCGCGACATCGGCACGACGACGTTGGCGACGGTCCGGGTGACCGGCTGTTCGTCATATTCGAAGGCGACCTCTTCCTTGGTGACGACAGCGCCGGTCGGGCGGGCGACCGTGCGGGTCGCAACGCGTGGGGCGAAGTTCGTCGGGCGCGGGGCCGTAGCCGGGCGCTTGGCGCGGGTGGCCGTCGGTGATCCGCCGGCCTTGGCCCGGCCGGGCAGGGAGAGGCGGTGGACCTTGCCGATGACCGCATTACGGCTGACGCCGCCGAGTTGTGCTGCGATCTGGCTGGCGCTCAGCCCCTCGGCCCAAAGCTTCTTCAGCTTCTCGACCCTCTCGTCGGTCCAGTTCATCTCCGTCGTCTCCTCGTTCCAGCGATCGTTGCCGAGAATCCATCGGCGCTGCCCGGATTACTCCGCAGCACGAAATGCTCTGATACTGTTGGTGACTAGTTCCGCCGCATGCAGTCTAGCAATTGAGTTTTAACCTACCGGTAGGGGGACTCTGTGACAAGAGTCGCCGGAATCTGCCCGAATCGATTTCCCGGTTTTCCCCAACTTGCTCGCCAGGTGTGACTCACTTGCGACACTTCGCCGGGGATCCGAATCCTCACGTAACGGCATATTAAGGCGGATTTCATCGCCCCGCCGTTTGTTGACAATAACCGCTGAAATGCCGATAGTGCGGCCCGCCGCCGTAAGGCGGCATTTTCGATTTTTCCGCACTGGAAAGATCCGGGATCCATTTCCGCATCCGCTGCGAAGGAGATACGCGCCATGGCTGATGCCACGCCGCTCTACGAGACCTATCTGCGTGCACCGCTGCGCTTCGAGCGCGGCGAGGGCGTCTGGCTGATCGCAGACGACGGCTCGCGCTATCTCGATTTCGCAGCCGGCGTCGCGGTCAATTCGCTGGGCCACGCCCATCCGCATCTGGTCGAGAGCCTCAAGGCGCAGGCCGACAAGGTCTGGCACCTGTCGAACCTCTACGAGGTCCCCGGGCAGGAGACACTCGGCAGGCGCCTGACCGCGGCCACCTTCGCCGACAAGATCTTCTTCACCAATTCCGGCGCCGAGGCCCTGGAATGCGCGATCAAGACGGCGCGGCGCTACCAGTATGCCAAGGGCACTCCCGGCAAGTTCCACATCATCACCTTCGAGGGCGCCTTCCACGGCCGCACACTGGCCACGATTGCCGCCGGCGGTCAGGAGAAGTACCTGGAAGGCTTCGGCCCGAAGGCGCCGGGCTTCTACCAGGTTCCCTTCAACGATATTGCCGCCCTCAAGGAGGCAATCACCGAGGAGACGGCGGCGATCCTGATCGAGCCCGTGCAGGGCGAGGGCGGCATCCGCGTCGTCTCGAACGAGTTCCTGCGTGAGCTGCGCTCGCTCTGCGACGAATACGGCCTGCTTCTCATTTTCGACGAGGTCCAGTGCGGCGTCGGCCGGACGGGCAAGTTCTTTGCCTATGAATGGTCGGGCATCGCGCCGGACATCATGGCGGTCGCCAAGGGGATCGGCGGCGGATTTCCGCTGGGCGCCTGCCTTGCGACCGAAGAGGCGGCCTCGGGCATGGTCCCGGGCACGCACGGCTCCACCTACGGCGGCAACCCGCTCGCCATGGCCGTCGGCAACGCCGTGCTCGACGTCGTTCTGGCGGAGGGCTTCCTGGAACATGTACGCGACGTCGCCCTCGTGCTGCGCCAGGGCCTTGCCTCGCTGAAGGACCGCTTTCCCGATGTCGTCGAGGAAATCCGCGGCGAAGGCCTCATGCTCGGCATCAAGGCGAAGGTGCCGTCGGCGGATCTGCTGAAGGCGGTTCGCGCCGAGCATCTGCTGCTGGTGCCGGCGGGCGAGAACGTGCTGCGGCTGCTGCCACCGCTGATCACCACCGCCGAGGAGGCCCGCGAGGGCCTGGCGCGGATCGAGCGCGCCGCGGAGAAGCTGAGCGCGGAAAAGAGGAAGGCCTAAGGCGCGAGCCGGGCGATTGAGCAGGATTGAAAGAGCATGGCAGGCACCAGACATTTCCTCGACCTCTCCGCCATGACGGCTGGAGATCTCCGCACGATCATGGACGATGCTCTCGTACGCAAGGCCGCCACCAAGGCGGGCACGGCCGACAAGCCGCTCGCCGGCAAGATGCTGGCGATGATTTTCGAGAAGCCGTCCACGCGCACCCGCGTCTCCTTCGATGTCGGCATGCGCCAGCTCGGCGGCGAGACGCTGTTTCTGTCCGGCACTGAAATGCAGCTCGGCCGCGCCGAGACGATCGGCGACACCGCGAAAGTGCTGTCGCGCTATGTCGATGCGATCATGATCCGCACCACCGACCATGCCCGGCTGCTGGAGATGGCCGAGCACGCGACGGTGCCGGTGATCAACGCCCTGACCGACCTGACCCATCCCTGCCAGATCATGGCCGACATCATGACCTTCGAGGAGCATCGCGGTCCGGTGAAGGGGCGCACCATCGCCTGGACCGGCGACGGCAATAACGTACTGCATTCCTTCGTCGAGGGCGCCGCCCGTTTCGGCTACCGGATGAACATGGCCGTTCCGCTCGGCTCGGAGCCGGCGGACAAGGTTCTCAACTGGGCGCGCAACAATGGTGGCGACATCATGCTCTGCCATGACGCCGACCGGGCCGTCGCGGGCGCCGACGTCGTCGTCACCGACTGCTGGGTGTCGATGAACCAGGAGCACCGTGCCCGCGGCCACAACATCTTCCAGCCGTTCCAGGTCAACGAGGCGCTGATGCAGAAGGCGGGCAAGGAAGCCCTCTTCATGCACTGCCTGCCCGCCCATCGCGGCGAGGAGGTCACCGACGAGGTCATCGACGGCCCGCAGTCCGTCGTCTTCGACGAGGCCGAGAACCGCCTGCACGCGCAGAAATCGATCCTGGCCTGGTGCCTGAGCGCGATCTGACCGGCACGCCGGGCGGCGGCGCCTGCGAGGGGCGAACCGGCTATTGAAATTGCGGGAGCCTGCCACGATCTATGGCCCAACCCGCTGTCGTCGCGGTGCCGCTGCTGGCATCGCACTGCCGGATATGGAATCATCCCGGCGGTCACGACGCAGAATCACTGAAGAACGCAACCCGTCGCAGGCGGATGTGACCAACGTCCGGCCGCGTCGACATGTTGCGTCGAAGGAGCGAATGATGGCTCAGCCAGCCCCCAAACTCGGCGAACTCGATTTTGCCGGCGACGATCACGTCGTACCTTTTCAGGTCGAAGGCCTCGATGTCCGCGGCCGCGCGGTCCAGCTTGGCGCGATGCTCGACGCGATCCTCGAACGGCACGACTATCCGCAGCCGGTTGCCCGCCTCCTGGCCGAGGCGATCGTCCTGACCGTCCTGCTCGGCACGTCGCTGAAGTTCGAAGGCAAGCTGATCCTGCAGACCAAGAGCGACGGCCCGGTCGACCTGTTGGTCGCCGATTTCTCCAGCCCGGAGAACGTGCGGGCCTATGCCCGCTACGACGCCGATGCGCTGCAGGCGGCCGTCACCGAGGGCCGGACCGCGGCGCACGAACTGCTCGGCAAGGGCATCCTCGCCTTCACGATCGACCAGGGCGCCCATACGCAGCGCTACCAGGGGATCGTCGCCCTCGACGGCCATACGCTGGAGGAGGTCGCAGGCGTCTATTTCCGCCAGTCGGAACAGATCCCGACGCGCGTCCGCCTCGGCGTGGCCGAACTCTATGTCCGCGGTGACGACGGAAAGACGCGCCATCGCTGGCGGGCCGGCGGCATGGTCGCACAGTTCCTGCCCGAGGCGCCGGAACGTATGCGCCAGGCCGACCTTCCGGGCGGCGATGGCGAGGAGGCCGGCCACAAGATCGCAGAAGACGACAAGTGGGCCGAAGCCCGCACGCTCGTCGAGACCATCGACACCGACGAACTCACCGATCCGAACGTCGGCACGGAGCGCCTGCTGTACAGGCTCTTCCATGAAAGCGGTGTCAGGGTCTATCCGCCACAGCGGGTGCTCGACCAGTGCTCCTGCTCGCGCGACAAGCTGAAGACGGTGCTTTCCGGCCTGTCTGCAGAGGAGGTCGAGCACACGGCAACCGACGGCCATATCGAAGCGACGTGCGAGTTCTGCTCGACGACCTATCGTTTCGAGGTTTCCGAGGTCGCGCCCGCCTGATGCCCGCCTGATGCCCTGTGCCCCGTAAGGGCCCGGGGCCAGAGCGCAGGGTCCCGCGCTCCTGCAACGAGGCCGGCGACGGCCTCAGTTCAGGGTGCGGGACTGGCCAGGCGTGTCGAGCGAGAAGGCGGGAATTGCGACGTCGAACGCCTCGCCGGAGGGGGTCTGCATCTGGTAGTGGCCGAACATCATGCCGGACGGTGTGTCGAGCGGGCAGCCGGAGGAATATTCATAGGTATCGCCCGGTTCCAGGATCGGCTGCTCGCCGACGACGCCGGGACCGGTCACCTCGTCGACCAGGCCGTTCTGATCGGTAATGTGCCAGTAGCGGGCGATCAGCGTGATGGTGTCATCGGAATGGTTGGAGATGACGATCCGGTAGCCCCAGACATAGCGGCTGTCGTCCGGATCGGATTGCTCCTCCAGGTAGTAGGGCTCGACCGTCACCTCGATATCGCGGGTCAGCGCTCTGTACATTCTGATGCCTTGGCTTGTACCTGTTGCGACCGTTGCGCCCGCAGGATGCCGGGCAGGCATGTGCGAGCGGACGGAGGCGCTTTCGAATATTCACGTCCGCTCATTGGTTGCCACGTCTGCCGCGGCCGGATCAAGTTAAATGTGCCGGTGGGACGGCCACCTTTTGGCGGAACGGGACACGCTGCAAATTGCGATGCGTGTCCCACGGTCAGGCGCTCAGCCCCTGACCTTTTCCAGGGCCTGGGCGAAGTCGGCCAGGAGATCCTCGCCGTCCTCGATGCCGGCCGACAGCCGGACGGTGCCGGGCGAGATGCCAAGTTCGGCACGGGCCTCGTCGGTGAGGTTCTTGTGCGTCGTGGTGCCGGGGTGGGTGATGAGGCTCTTGGCATCGCCGAGGTTGTTGGAGATCTCGACGATCTCCAGTGCGTTCTGCAG
Source organism: Mycoplana azooxidifex (assembly GCF_014196765.1). Lineage (GTDB taxonomy): Bacteria > Pseudomonadota > Alphaproteobacteria > Rhizobiales > Rhizobiaceae > Mycoplana > Mycoplana azooxidifex. Next base: position 106,871 of record NZ_JACIEE010000003.1, on the reverse strand, counting down.
GGCGAACGCCGCTTCCTTGCCGCCCTTCAGGTGGAGGCAGACGAGCGTCGAGCCCCCCGACATCTGTTTGGCGACAATATCGGCCTGCGGATGGTCCTTGCGGCCGGGATAGATCACCTGCTCGACCTTGGGATGGCCGGCGAGGAAATCGGCGATCTTCGAGGCGTTCTCCGTCTGCTGCCTGACGCGCAGCGGCAGCGTCTCGATGCCCTTCAGCAGCGTCCAGGCATTGAAGGGCGACATGGCGGGCCCTGTGTGGCGGAAATAGTCCTGCAGGCTTTCCTCGATCCACTCCTTGTCGGAGAGCACGATGCCACCCAGGCAGCGGCCCTGGCCGTCGATGTGCTTCGTCGCCGAATAGACGACGATATGCGCGCCGAGTTCCAGCGGCTTCTGGTAGAGCGGTGTGGCAAAGACGTTGTCGACCACCACCTTGGCGCCGATCTGGTTTGCGAGCCTTGCCACGCCGGCGATGTCGACCACCTCCAGCGTCGGGTTGGTGGGGCTCTCCAGGAAGAAGACCTTGGTGTTCTTGCGGATCGCCTTTTCCCAGTTGGCGAGGTCGCGCCCGTCGACGAGCGTGAATTCGATGCCGTAGCGCGGCGCCAGCGTCTCGACCACCCAGCGGCAGGAGCCGAACAGCGCGCGCGCGGCGACGATGTGGTCGCCGGCCTTGACCTGGCAGAGGATCGCCGCTGCCACCGCGGCCATGCCCGAGGCCATCGCGCGGCCTTCCTCGGCGCCTTCGAGCAGGCACATGCGGCGCTCGAACATGTCGTTGGTCGGGCTGCCGTATCGCGCATAGATGAAGCCGTCGGTCTCGCCCTTGAAGCGCGCTTCCGCGGCCTCCGAGCTCTCATAGACGAAACCCTGCGTCAGGAAGATCGCTTCGGAGGTTTCGGCATGCTGCGAACGCATGGTGCCACCATGGACGAGTTGGGTAGCCGGGCGCCAGGACTTGCTCATCGGATCATTGCCTTCCAAACAAAAAAACCGGCCGCAATGCAGGCCGGTTTTCACCCGGCCTTTTTAGCTACTTGTTTAACGTGGCTGCAAGCCGACCGGCCAAATCACCACGGGATATCCGGTCCATACTGCGTGGCGGCGCTTGCGTCAATTGCCGGCATTTGGTTTTGTCGGCCAACTTGAAGGATAGTCTCATGACCGCTGCTACAGGGATACTGGCCGACCGCGCCATCAGGGCGCTGTTCGACGCCGGCAGGTTGAAGAGCGAGGCGGCGCTGGACGCGGACCAGGTGCAGCCGGCGAGCCTGGACCTGCGCCTGGGATCGACGGCGTTTCGCGTCCGCGCGAGCTTCCTTCCCGGCCCCTCGCATCTCGTTGCCGACAAGCTCGACCGGTTGAAGCTGCATGTCGTCGATCTTTCCGAAGGCGCCGTGCTCGAGACGGGCTGCGTCTATATCGTCCCGCTGATGGAAAGTCTCGACCTGTCGAAGGAGCTGTCCGCCTCCACCAATCCCAAGAGTTCTACCGGCCGGCTCGACATCTTCACCCGCGTTATCACCGACCGCGCCCAGGAGTTCGACAAGGTCCCGGCCGGCTACTCGGGCCCGCTCTACCTGGAGATCTCGCCGAGAACCTTCCCCATCGTCGTCCGGCGCGGCTCGCGCCTGTCGCAGATCCGCTTCCGCAAGGGCAACGCGCTGCTTTCGGACGCCGAACTGCTCGCCCTGCACAAGACCGACACGCTGGTTGCGAGCGACAAGCCGAACGTCTCAGGCGGCGGCATCGCCCTTTCGATCGACCTGAAGGGCACCGGACCCGAGGGGCTCGTCGGCTATCGCGGCAAGCACCATACCGCCGTTGTCGATGTCGACAAGAAGAACCAGCACGATGTCTTCGACTTCTGGGAGCCGCTGTTCAGCCGCGGCCGCAACGATCTGATCCTTGACCCGGACGAGTTCTACATCCTCGTCTCGCGCGAGGCCGTGCACGTGCCGCCGGTCTACGCCGCCGAGATGACCCCGTTCGACCCGCTCGTCGGCGAATTCCGGGTCCACTACGCCGGCTTCTTCGACCCCGGCTTCGGCCACGCCGCCGCCGGCGGCTCCGGCAGCCGCGCGGTCCTCGAAGTCCGCAGCCACGAGGTCCCCTTCATCCTCGAACACGGCCAGATCGTCGGCCGCCTCGTCTACGAGCGCATGCTCGAACTCCCAGAAAGCCTCTACGGCTCGGGACTGGGTTCGAACTACCAGGCCCAGGGGCTCAAGCTGTCGAAGCATTTCCGGGCGGGGTAAGGGGCCCCCTCTTGAGCCTGAGTTCCTGTTCGACGCACAGGGTGCCAAGACAGGGATCGCGTGGTCGAGCGCTGAGAAAAAAGTTATGACATATTCGTTTTGTGTCGATCATTTTTCTATTAATTCGGTAAACTAAGTTCTCCTGTGCCTCGCACCAATAGAGCCGATCTGGTCCTATCAGCGCGTCGCATAACGACTTGTCGCAACGGGAGAGCATTGTCATGCGGATTAAAAGTTATAACTTATTTGACGCGTCAAAGCTTTTGAGCCAACCTGACGGGGTTCCATCATACGAAGGGAGGATCGGATGAACGGAATGTCGTTTACGCGCAGAAGCGTCCTGAAGGGATTGGGTGCGTCGGTCGCCTTTCCCTTGATCGCCAATCGCGCTTTCGCGCAGGAAAGCGATCTTGGCGCCTATCAATCCGCCAAGATCGACTGGCGACAGGCCGAAGGCGAAAACATTACGGTCGCCGTCATCCCGGCCGGGTATTTCGAGAACCTCATTGCGCTTGCGCCACAGTTCCAGGCGTTGACCGGCGTCAACGTCCGTTTCGAAAAGGTGCCGCCGGCGCAGATCCGCCAGAAGGCCGTGCTCGACCTGACGGCCGGGACGGGTACCTATGCCACCCATGCGGCGGATCCGATGTATTATCCGCTCTACCAGGCAAATGGCTGGGTGGACGATCTCACGCCCTATCTCGACGATCCGGCCCTGACGGACAAGGCCTGGTTCAAGCCGGAGGATATCGTTCCGGCCTGGCTGTCGGCCAACTCGATTGACGGCAAGGTCTACGGCATCCCCTATGATGGCGAAGTCACGCTCCAGGTCCTGCGCAAGGATCTGCTGGAAGCCAAGGGCCTCAAGCCGGCCGAGGATCTCGATGCATTCCTGGCCAATGCCAGCGAACTGCATGCGCCGAACGACCGGGTCTGGGGCACGGCGCTGCGCGGCGTAGCGGGTGCGGGCCAGAACGTCTACATCTATTCTTCGCTCTTCCGCTCCTTCGGCGGCGACTGGCTGCCGGGCGGCAAGTTGACCGTCAACGGCCCGCAGGCCGAGGCGGCGCTCGCGTGGTACGTCGACACGATGAAGACCTATACCCCGGCTGCGGCGCAGAACTGGAACTGGCCCGACATCGCCGATGCCTTCTCGCAGGGCACGCTGGCGAGCTATGTCGATGCCCATTCCTCGGCATCCGTGATCAACAATCCCGAGAAGTCGCAGGTGATCGGCAAGATCGCCTATGCCCGCTGGCCGAAGGGTCCCTCGGGCAAGCGGGTGAGCTCGATCTGGAACTGGGGCTTCCCGATCAACGCCAAGCTGTCGGATGCGCAGAAGAAGGCCACCTGGCTCTTCATCCAGTGGGCCGCGAGCGCCGAGACCCAGATTCGCACCTCCTACAGGTTCGAAGGCGCAACCAAGCGCTCCGGCGTCAACCGGCTCTCGCTCTGGAGCGACCAGGATTATGTCGAGACGGTCAGCAAATTCGGCGACAATTTCGTCGAGGCCACGCTGACGGCGCTGAAGGACGATACCGATGTCGACTGGCGTCCGCGGGTTCCGCAATGGCCGGCCGTCGGCGATGCGGTGGCAACCGCCGTGGCGTCCGCGCTTGCCGGGCAGGCGACGCCCAAGGCGGCACTCGACGCCGCCCAGCAACGCGTCGAAGGCTTCTTGAAGTGACATGAGCATGTCGGCTGCGCAGGGCATAGGGGAGCGGGATCCGCTCCCCCACGCTTCCGATCACGACCGGACCGCGCTTTCACGCGAGCGCCGCTTCGCGGCCGCACTGCTCGCGCCCGCCTTCCTGGCGCTGATCGCCACCACCACCTTCCCGCTGCTCTTCCTCGTCTGGATCAGCACCCGGCGCATGGATCTCGCCATGCCCTTCATGGATGGCTTCGTTGGGTGGGAGAACTACCGCCAGCTCTTCGCAGATCCCCGCTTCTGGGAATCCCTGGTCCTCAGCCTCGTCTATACCGTCGGCACCGTCGTGCTGCAGGTCGTCATCGGCCTGGCGCTGGCGCTGCTGGTCATCCGCATGAAGCGGGGACAGGCCCTGTTCCGGATGGTCGCCATCCTGCCCGTCGTGCTTTCGCCGGCGGTCGTCGGCATGGTCTGGCGCAGCTTCATGCTGACACCGGAATTCGGCGTGATCGACTATCTCGCCATCACCGCGGGCCTCGGCAGCCGGAACTGGCTCGGCGACCCGACGCTGGCGATGGTCTCGGTCATCGTCATCCATACCTGGCAATGGACGCCCTTCGCCTTCATGGTGCTGCTGGCGAGCCTCGCCTCGCTGCCCGACGATATCTATGAAGCCGCGCGGATCGACCGCGCCAACGCCTGGCAGCGTTTCATTCGCATCACGCTGCCCCTGCTCAGGCCCGCCATCGTCATGGTCGTCATCATGCGCACCATGGTGGCGCTGACCGCGTTTGCCGCGATCTACACCGTGACAACGGGCGGGCCGGGCACGGCGACCGAGATCCTCAATCTCTATGCCTACCGGAAATCCTTCACCGAACTCTCGCTCGGCTATGGCGCGACGCTGGCCGTGGCGTTGCTCGTGCTCACGCTGGCGATCTCGGCCCTTCTCTTCGTCATCCGGCGAAAGGACTAGGCCATGCGGAAAGCTCGCAACATCGCCATGTTCCTGGTCACCCTGGTCTTCGTCGTGGCCTGGGCCTTCCCCATCGCCTGGAGCGTGCTCAACTCGTTCAAGACGGAGCGGGACATCCTCGCCTACCCCCCGCGTTTCGTGTTCGAGCCGACGCTTGCGGCCTATCGCGAGGTGCTGTTCGGCGCCCAGTCGATCCTGCCGAATCTCTGGAGCAGCATGGTCATCTCGGTCGGAACCACGGTGCTGACCATGGTGCTCGCCATCCCTGCCGCCTATGCGCTGGCGCGGCTGCGCGTGCCGGGCCGCCGCATGACGGGCTTCTACATCCTGGTGACCCAGATGCTGCCCCCGGTCGGCATCATCATTCCCTATTTCCTGCTTCTCAGGAACATCGGCTGGATGGCTACCTATCACGGCATCATCATCATCTACCTGTCCTTCTCGCTGCCCTTCGCCATCTGGCTGATGGTCTCCTATTTCGAGGACATCCCCTTCGAGATGGAGGAGGCTGCCGCGGTGGACGGCGCGAGCCGCCTGGTCACTCTGAGAAGGATCATCCTGCCGCAGGTCAGGGGCGGCATCGCGGTCACCGTCGTCTTCGTCTTCCTCAATGCCTGGAACGAGTTCCTCTTCGCCGTCGTGCTGAGTGGAAACACGGTCCGGCCTGTCACCATCGCCATGTTCAATTTTGTCTCCGTCGAGCAGACCCTCTGGGCACAGCTCGCCGCCGTTTCGGTCATCGCCATGCTTCCCGTCGTCATCCTGGGCATCGTCGCCCAATCGCATATCGTCAAGGGCCTCACCGTCGGGGCAGTGAAGGGCGGAGGCCGCCGATGAGCCGGAGCGGTGCCGTTAATTTCGAAGGCGTGGCCAAGTTCCACGGTCGCTTCGCCGCCCTCAAGGGCGTGGATTTCGCAATCGAGCCGGGCGAGTTCTTCGCGCTTCTCGGCCCCTCGGGCTCCGGCAAGAGCACGACGCTGCGCCTGATGGCGGGGCTCGACAAGCCCTCCCGCGGCCGCATCCTGTTCGACGGCAAGGACGTGACGGCGCTCGATGCGCAGCACCGCGACGTCGCCATGGTGTTCCAGAGCTACGCGCTCTATCCGCATATGTCGGTGGCGCAGAACATCGCCTTCCCGCTGGAGATGGAGAAGACGCCGAAGGCGGAGATTGCAGGCAAGGTGGAGGAGGCGGCGCGAAAGGTCCGCATCGAGCATCTCCTCGACCGTCGCCCCGGCCAGCTCTCGGGCGGCCAGCAGCAACGCTGCGCGCTCGCCCGCGCCATCGTGCGCAAGGCCTCGCTCTTTCTGCTCGACGAGCCGCTCTCGAACCTGGACGCCAAGCTGCGGCTCGAAACGCGTGGCGAGCTGAAGCGCCTGCAGCGCAACCTCGGCGTGACCACGGTCTATGTCACCCATGACCAGGAGGAGGCGCTGACGCTGGCCGACCGGATGGCGGTGTTCATGGAGGGTGAGATCCGCCAGATCGGCAGTCCGGCCGAAGTCTTTGCGAAACCGAATTCCATCGACGTCGCCGCCTTCATCGGCTCGCCGCCGATGAACCTGCTGAAGGCCACGCTGAGGGACGGGATCCCCACCGTCGACGGCACGGTGCTGAACATCAAGGCGCTGGACAGACCAACGGGCAATGTCGTCGTCGGCGTCCGCCCTTCCGCCGTCCGTCTCGAAGCCGAGGGCATGCCGGCCACGGTCGATCTCGTCGAGAACCTGGGCGACAACGCCGTTCTCGAACTCGCCTTCGCCGGCACGACGGTGCGGGCGCGCGTGGCCGATCCGCTTGCCTATCGCGAGGGCGACACGGTCCACATCCGCTTCGATGCGAAAGACGTCCATCTCTTCGACGCCGAAAGCGGTTGCCGTCTGGAGGTCACATGGCAGGCGTAGAGACTCCGCTCAAGGGCATGGCCGACGCGATCGACAGTTCGAGCCGCGTGCCGCTGCACGTCCAGGTGAGAAGGCTGATCCGGGAACAGACGCTCGCCGGCGCGCTCGTCGATGCCGAGGGCCGGCTGATGACCGAAGCCGAGCTCGGAGCCCTCTTCGGCGTGAGCCGCATCACCATCCGCAACGCGCTCCAGCCGCTCGTAGAGGAGGGCCTGTTCTCCCGCACGCGCGGCAAGGGCACCTTCCTGCGCTCCTCCGAGATCGAGAACTGGAGCGGCAAGCTCATGGGCTTCGTGGAAACCGTCCGCGAGGCTGGCCTTGAGCCGGGTTCGGAACTCCTGCACCAGGGCATGACCAACCGGCACGACGCCGAGGTCGCCGCCGCCATGAAGGAGCGCGCCGTCTTCGAACTGCGCCGCATTCGCCTCGCCGACGGCACGCCGATCGCGATCGAGCACGCCTACTATCCGCCGGATCTCGGCCTCGAACTCCAGAGCCGCGACCTTTCCAGCGCCGCCATCTACCGCATCCTGGAGGACGAACTGGGCTTCGTGATCAAGGAGGCGATGCAGACGATCGAGGCAAGGCTCGCCGATGCGGAACAGGCAAGGCATCTCGGCGTCGAGCCCGGCACGCCGCTGACATCCGTCGAGCGCCTGACCATCGACGAGGACGGGCGCCCGCTGGAGCTCCTGCGCGCGGCCTATGTGCCCGAGCGCTATCGGCTCTCGATCAAGCTCACCCGCCGGCGCGCCGACCGCGACTAGAGCAAGCCGCGCAAAAGTGCGCACCGGTTTTGCGGCAACGGCATGCGACAAAACCAAAACTGAAAGCGCGTAAAGCGAGTCCGAAGGACCGCGACGCGCTTTGGAACAAGAGGACCCTGTCATGGCCAAGACGAAACCCGACATCATCATCATCCTGAACGACGACATGGGCTTCTCCGACATCGGCTGCTATGGCGGCGAGATCGAGACGCCGAACCTCGACAGGCTGGCGGCCGGCGGACTGAGCTATTCCCAGTTCTACAACACCGCCCGCTGCTCGCCCTCGCGCGCCTCGCTGTTGACGGGGCTCCATCCGCACCAGACCGGTATCGGCATCCTGACCTATGACACCGGACCGGAAGGCTATGCAGGCGACCTCAACCGGCGTTGCGTCACGATCGCCGAAGTGGTGAAGGAGGCCGGCTACGGCACCTATCTCAGCGGCAAGTGGCACGTCGCCAAGAACCTCACCGAGCCCACCGATTCCTGGCCGATGCAGCGCGGCTTCGAAAAGTTCTTCGGCACGATCATCGGCGCCGGCAGCTTCTACCACCCCAACACCCTGACCCGCGGCAACGAGAGCGCCGAACACGAGGCGACCGAAAACCCGGAGTTCTTCTATACCGACGCGATCAGCGACCAGGCGGCCGCCTTCATCCGCGACCATCATCGCGACACGCCGGACAAACCGCTCTTCCAATATGTCGCCTATACCGCCCCGCATTGGCCGCTCCATGCCCATGACGAGGACATCGCCAGATACAAGGGCCGCTTCGACGAAGGCTGGGACAAGCTGCGCGAACAGCGGCTGGAGCGTCTCGTCCGGGCCGGCATCATCGACGCGTCCTGGGTGCTGACCGAACGCGACCCGACCCAGCCGGCCTGGGAGAATGCCGAAGAGAAGGAATGGCTGTTGCGCTGCATGGAGGTCTATGCCGCGCAGATCGACCGGATGGACCAGGGCATCGGCCGCATCGTCTCGGCACTCGAGGAAACCGGGCGGCTGGACAACACGCTGTTGCTCTTTTTGTCCGACAACGGCGCCTGCGCCGAGGATATCCCCGAGGGCGTGAACGTGCAGTCTCTCGTCGACGATCTCATGATCGCCCAGGCCGAGACCCGCGACGGCCGCCCCGTGCTTCTCGGCAACGATCCCTCCGTCATGCCCGGGCCGGAGGACACCTACCAGAGTTATGGCGTCGCCTGGGCCAACATGTCCAATGCGCCCTTCCGTCTCTACAAGCACTGGATCCACGAAGGCGGGATCGCAACGCCGCTGGTTGTTCATTGGCCGAAGGGCATTTCCGATCAGGGCGGCGTCCGCCACGTGCCGGGGCAACTTCCCGACCTGATGGCAACAGTGCTCGAGGTCAGCGGAGCGGCCTATCCCCGCACCTACAAGGACAACGACATCCTGCCGCTCGAAGGCGTCAGCCTCGTAAAGTCCTTCGGCGCCGACTACGAGCGTCAGGAACCCCTCTTCTGGGAGCACGAAGGCAATGCCGCCGTGCGCGTCGGCAAATGGAAGCTCGTGCGCAACTATCCCGGCGACTGGGAACTCTACGACATGGACGCCGACCGGACGGAGACCCGCGATCTCGCCGCTGCCCATCCCGAACGGGTCGCGCAGATGCTGGCGCTCTATGAGGAGTGGGCAGCGCGCTGCGGCGTGATTCCGCGCGAGAAGATCCTCGAGGAAATGAAGAAGCTCGGCGGGACCGCGTTCTGGGAGAAGGACGAGGACGAGGAGTAATACGGGCCGAAGCTTTGCTCCGCGCGCTGGGTTACGGCCGGTGCGTGCGCGGCGGGGAATTGCTCTTGAACACGAGGGCCTCGTCGACGGCGAACATCGTTCGATGCATCTGCATCGCGCCGCCGAGCGCCGGGCCTTCGAGGCCGAGGGGGGAGAGGACAATTTCGGGGATCGGCTGGTCGCCGAACAGGTTCGACCGGATGCGGGCGAACACGTCGTCCCGGCAAAGCTGGAACAGCGGGGCGACGGGGCCGCCGAGCACGATGCGCGAGGGATTGAAGATACTGCTGATGATGGCAAGGCCGCGGCCGAGATAGAACGACCAGTCGGCTGTCGCGGCTGCCGCGGCCGCCGTTCCGCGGGAAGCCTCCTCGATGAAGTCCTCGATCGTCCGTGCGTCGCCGCCATAGTGGCGATGCCGCGCCATGATCGCATCGCGACCGATGAAGCTTTCGAATGAGCCCGCCAGTGTCGCGACCTTGGCAAAACCCTCTTCGCCCAGGATCATGTGCCCGAACTCGCCGGCATAGCCGTCGTGGCCTCGCAGCAACCGACCCGACGCCATGATCGCCCCGCCGACGCCGGCATCGAGGAAGACATGGATTTCGGTGTCCGGCGCGAGCGCGTCGCTCTTGTACCCGTCCGCGATCGCAAACGCTTTGGCATCGTTTTCAGCAACGATTGTCGGCATCTCCGGCAACCGGTCCCTCAGGTGGTCGATGATCGGGACGTCGTGCCATCCGAGAAACGGCGCGCGCAGCACCCTGCCGGCATTGTCGATCACGCCGGGAAGCGTGACGCAAAGGCCCTTCAATGGGTGGGTCGACTCCAGCGGCCGGCAAATTTCTCGCACGTTGCCGGCCAACTGGTCCAGCGCCGTCGTGACGTCGCCCGGAAGCGCCTGAAGCGGGAAGTGACGCTCGGAGACGATGTTACCGGAAAAATCCAGGGCGACCACGCTGATCCGTCCGACGGCGATCTCCGCGCCGAGAAAGAGCGCATGCGTGGGGTTCAGGCGGACGAGCGTGCCCGGTCGCCCTGTCCCCGCGCTCTTGTCGTCCCCGGCACTGTCCTCGATGATCAGGCCCTCAGTCGCCAGGCTGGCAACGATGTTCCCGGCCGTCGATCTGGTGAGGTCCAGTTCGCGCGCGATGCTTGCCCGGCTCGCACTACCAAGACGAAAGACGACATCGAGGACCCGCATTTCGTTGATGTGCCTGACGGCGCGGGGCATCGACATGCAGTGTTCCTCTATCGAGAGAATTCGGCGGCCGGTGCGCGCCCACCTTGACATCTATAGGATAGCATGTTTGTTTTCAATCCAAACAAAGTGGAGCGCCGACCGGGGAGGGTCGCATTCGGTTTTGCTTCAGGACTGCGGCCGGCGCTGCCGGGCCGCTTGGGCGCAGGCGAAGCTCCGACGACAAGGCGAGGAACGGGAATGCCGGAAAAGCAGCCAAGGCGGCTCAGGGTGGGGGTGCTCGGCGCGGGCCAGATTGCCCAGGCGGCTCATTTCGAAAGCTGCACCAAGGCGATCAATGCCGACCTCTATGCGATTTGCGACGTGGCGGACGACCTGCGCGAGCGCATGGTGATCACGCACGGCGCGGAAAGGGGGTATGACGACTACGACCGGATGCTCGCCAATCCCGATGTCGACGCCGTCATCGTTGCGACAGCCGATCCCTTTCACGTACCTGCCTCGATCCGCGCCTTGGAAGCCGGCAAGCACGTTCTGTGCGAGAAACCGCTCGGGTTGACGGTCGAGGAATGCCTCGAGCTGAAAGCGGCCGTCGCACGGTCCGGCAAGGTGCTTCAGGTCGGGCACATGAAGCGCTTCGATGCGGGGCTGCAGGCCGCGAAATCCTTCATCCGCGACGAGATGGGCGAGGTGGTCGCGCTCAAGGCATGGTATTGCGACAGCACGCACCGCTATCCGATGACAGACGCGGTGCAGCCGCTGATCGTCACCAGCGCCAACGCGAGAAGGCCGGCAACCAATCCGAAGGCGGATCTCCGCCGCTACTACATGCTCGCGCATGGATGCCATCTGATCGACACCGCACGCTATCTCGCCGGCGATATCGTCTCCGTGCAGGCGCGCCTGTCCGAGCGGGCCGGCATCTGGTGCTGGTTCGTGGACGTCGCGTTCGCTTCCGGCACGCTCGGCCATCTCGACCTGACCGTCCAGGTGCGGATGGACTGGCACGAAGGCTTCCAGATCTACGGGCAGAACGGCAGCATTCTCGGCAAAACCTATAACCCCTGGTACTACAAGTCGAGCGACGTGGACATCTTCCGGGAGGGGGATGGCGCGACCCACCGCGTTCTCGGGGCGGACGGCCACTTCTACCGTCGCCAGCTCGAAGGATTTGCCCGTACCATCCTCGACGGAACGCCGATGGAGGGTGCGGACGTCGATGACGGCCTCGCCTCCGTGCAAGCCATGGTCGCCATTGCCCGTTCCGCCGAAAGCGGCAAGCCCGTCGCTCTCGCCGATGTCGACGGTGGCGTCTGATGAAGCTTGGAATTTTCGCCAAGACATTCGAAGGAACGGATCCCGGCACGGTGCTGGCAGCCGTCGCCGATGCCGGCTACGCCTGCACGCAGTACAACATGTCCTGCTCGGGGCTACCGCCCATGCCGGATGCGATCAGCGATGCGCAGGCGCAATCGGTCGCCCATGCCGCCCGACAGAGCGGCATCGAAATCGTTGCCGTGTCCGGCACCTACAACATGATCCACCCGGACGCCTCCGTGCGGCAGGCGGGCCATCGACGGCTGGAGGTCCTTGCTGGGCACTGTGCATCGATGTCGACGCGGTTGATTACGCTGTGCACGGGCACCCGCGACCCGCTCGACCAGTGGAGGGCTCATCCCGCAAACAATTCGCCCGAGGCCTGGCGTGATCTTCTGGAGGCCATGGAAACGGCCGTCGGGATTGCCGAGCGACACGACGTCGACCTCGGCATCGAGCCCGAACTGGCCAATGTCGTCAACTCGGCCGAAAACGCGCGGCGGCTGATCGACGAGATGGCCAGCCCGCGGATCAAGGTCGTCCTCGATCCGGCGAACCTCTTCGAAGTGGCGACCCTGGAAGAACAGCGGGCCATCGTCACCGCCGCGGTCGATCTCCTGGCGGATCGGATCGTCATGGCGCACGCGAAGGACAGGAATCCCGACGGCAGTTTCACCACCACAGGCAAAGGGGTTCTCGACTATCCGCACTATCTGGCCAGCCTGAGAGCTGCCGGCTTCCAAGGCAGCCTGGTGACGCACGGCCTGACGGCGTCGGAGGCATCGGATGTTGCCCTTTTCCTCCGCGATATTCTGGCGGGCGGCCGATGAGCGGGGCCCGATCCTTCGCCACCGACGATGGCACGCGCCTCAATATCGTGTCTGTGGGGGAGGGCATTCCGGTCGTCTTCCTGCACGGACTGTGCGGCGATGCGGGCCAGACGTCGGAGGTCTTTCCCGCCATGTCCGGCTACAGCCGCGTCACCGTCGAGGCGCGGGGACACGGCAGCTCGCAGCCCGGCCCCCTCGACCGGCTGTCGATTGCAACGTTTGCCGGCGATATCGAACGCTACATCGAAAAGCACCTGGAGGCGCCGGTCGTCATCGGCGGGATTTCGATGGGAGCGGCGATTTCACTGCGCTTCGCAGTAATGCGGCCGGATCTCGTCAGGGCACTGATCGTCGCCCGGCCCGCATGGCTGACGGCAGCGGCGCCTGAGAACATGGCTCCCAATGCCGAAGTGGGTCGCCTGTTGGGAAAGCTTCCGCCGGAACTGGCGAAAACGCAGTTTCTCGCCGGGCCGATCGGGCAGCGTCTTGCCGAGCTGGCGCCGGACAACCTGGCGTCGCTGACCGGCTTCTTCGACCGCCGGCCGATCGACGTGACGGCAGCACTTCTTACCGCCATTGCGAATGACGGACCCGGCATCGCAGTGGAGGATGTCGCCCGCATCGACGTCCCCGCGCTCGTCCTCGGGCACGGGCAGGATGTCATTCATCCCGTCGAATATGCGCAGGCGATCGCCGCCGCGATCCCCCGCGCCCGTCTTGTCGAAATCATCCCCAAATCCGTCAGCCGCGCCGGCTATGTCGCCGATTTCCGCCGAGCCCTGGCGGATTTCCTTCAGGAGATCTGACAGATGGCCGACCGCCCCGCCCGCTGGATCGATGCGCTGCCGAGAGACCGGCTGATCGCCGAATTCTCGGTCTGGTCGGCCGATCTCCTGCGCCTCGCCGATGACATCGCGCGCGTGGAGCCGTTCGCGGATCTCCTTCATGTCGATGTGGCCGACGGGCATTTCGCCCCGTCCATGCTGTTCTTCCCCGACCTGGTGGCGGCAATCCGCAGGGCATCGGTCCGGCCGGTCCATGTCCATCTCATGGTGGCGGACGGCATCGTCCTTTCGCAGATCGAACAGTTCGCGGATGTGGGCGCGGACCTCATCAGCATCCATGTCGAGAACGAGACCGTTGCCGACGAGGCGCTGGATCTGCTGGGCAGGAAAGGCGTTTCCGCCGGCATGGTGCTTCGCGTCGAGACGCCGGTCGAACGCATCCGCCGCCATCTGGCCCGGCTCGATTTCGTGACGCTGCTCGGCACGGCAATCGGGGTGAAGGGGCAGGGGATCGATCAAAGGGCCGGTGCGCGCCTGCAGGAGGCAAAGCGGATCATTGCGGATTGCGGGGACGACCGGCGCATCGTTCTGGCCGCAGACGGCGGCATTCGCGAGCAGACGGTTCCGATGCTGCGCCGGGCGGGCGCCGCGACCGTGGTGCTGGGCTCGCTCGCCTTCAATGCCCCCTCCCTCGAAGAGCGAATGGAATGGCTGCGCGCACTTTGACACCTCCCGATACGCGGGTCGCCGTCGGCGTGGACCTCGGCGGAACCCATGTCCGCGCAGCGCTCGTCGACGCCCGCGGCACCATCCGGGCGAGGGCGGAAGAGCGGACGGAGGCGACAGCGGGACCCGATCGCGTGCTGGCGCAGATCAAGCGGCTGACCGACGCGATCCTGGCGGATGCGCCCGAGGAAGTCGTCGGCATCGGCGTATCCACACCCGGCCCCGTCGATACGATTGCCGGCGTCGCCAAGAACATTCCGACCCTCGCGGGGTTTGTCGGCTACCCGCTTCGGGCGGAACTGCAGAAGCAGTATCCATTCCCCGTCATCCTCGAGAACGACGGCATCGCCGCCGCGGTCGGCGAGTGGCGGTTCGGTGCCGGGCGGGGCCTGGACAATATCGTCTACGTGACGATCAGCACCGGCATCGGCGGCGGCGTGATCGCCGATGGTCGGGTCTTGCGCGGCCGCATGGGCATGGCGGGGCATATCGGCCACATGTCGATCGCGCCCGACGGTGCGCTCTGCCCGTGTGGCGGACGCGGATGCTTCGAGGCCTATGGATCGGGAACGGCACTGGCCGCCCGCGCCCGCATGGCGGCCGTGGGGTGCGGCGACACCGTTCTGGGCCGGGACGGGGGCGGGATCGATGGTCGCAGCGTCTTTGCGGCCGCGCGCGATGGCGATCGCCTTGCCAATCAACTCGTCGACGAAGAGGCGGAGATCCTGGGTCGCGGCATCACCAGTCTGTTGCACATCTTCAGTCCCGACATCGTCGTCGTCGGCGGCGGGCTTTCCGAAGAGTTCGACCGGTTGCAACCGGGCCTGCGCAGTTATGTCGCCACGTTTGCGATGCCGGCGTTCCGCGACGTGAATGTCGTCAAGGCGGCGCTGGGCCAGAATTCGGGCCTCGTCGGTTCTGCCGCCCTGGCGCTCCTTGCGGATGCTGCTCGCGAAGAGAGGTAGGAGCACAGCGCTCGGCGCCCCTCAGGACGCCCGGAAGCCCCCGTCGACCTTGATCGATTGGCCGTTGATCATGCTGGCGGCGTCAGAGAGAAGGAACAGGATGACTTCGGAAATCTCGTCCGGCATTTCGAAGCGGCCGAGCGGGATGCGTGAAAGCATGGCATCCGCCTTGTCCTTGTCGCTCCAGGCCTTCTCCGCCATGGGCGTGAGGGTGACGATCGGGTTGACGCAATTGACGCGGATGCCGTGGCGGCCGAGCTCGTTGGCCATCACGCGCGTCATCGCGTCCAGCCCGCCCTTCGAGGCGCAATAGGCCGTATGGTCGATGACGCCCTGGAAGGCCGCCATGCTGGAAACGTTGACGATCGACGCCGGCTGGCCGTGCCTCAGCCTATCGCGGACGAATTCCTGCGCCACGATCATCGGTGCGCGGGTATTGACGGCGATGATGAGATCGAAGGTCTCGACGGTCACGTCGACGAAGGACTGCAACTCCGTGGTGCCCGCGCAATTGACGAGCAGGTCGGCCGGCAAGGCCTTGATCGTCGCCTTCCGCGTGGCCTCCGCGTCGGCAAGGTCGACGGCAATGGTCTCCGCCCCGATTTCCGCCGAAAGCCTGTCGAGATCGTCTTGCGAACGCGACAGGGCGATCACCGTCGCGCCGCGGCCTGCCAGCAGGCGGGCGGTGGAATAACCGATACCCTTGCCGGCGCCGGTAACGATGACGCGCTTTCCGGTGAAATCCATATCCCTCGTCCTCCTTCAAAAGCCGGCGTTACGACGGACCGGAGTCCGCCGTAGCACTGCACTCACCAGCAGGTGTAGCCGCCGTCTACCGGCAGGACGGCGCCGGTGATCAGGCTCGCGGCGTCGGAGGCCAGGAACAGGATCGCTGCTGCGACTTCGTCGGCCTGGCCCATGCGGCCCATCGGCGTGTCCTTGAGCCAGAGCGGGAGCCGCTCTGCGTTGAGCGGATTGGCGCTGACCATCGGGGTTTCGATGTAGGTCGGCGCGACGGCATTGACGCGGACGTTGTACTGCGCCCATTCGGCAGCCATCGACCGCGTCATGTGATGGACGGCGGCCTTCGAGACGTTATAGGGTGTCTGCGGCTGCGGCCTGTTGGCGATCGTGCCGGACATCGAGCCGAGATTGACGATCGAGCCCCGCTTCGCCTTCACCATGTGGGAGCCGAAGGCACGCGAGCACCAGAAGACGCCGTTGATGTTGACGTTCATCATCCGCAGCCATGCATCGTCCGTCACAGCCTCGGAGGGGACGCCGCTTTCGCCGATCCCCGCATTGTTGATGAGGATCGTCGCCGGCGTCCCGCGATTTGCGAGCTCGTCGGCGATCGCCGTCATCCGGCCGGAATCGGTGACGTCGCCGGCGATCAGTTCCGCCTTGTATCCCTTGGCCTCCATCTGCCCCACCGCGCCGCGTCCCATCTCCTCCCTTGGCTCGATGATCACGACATGGGCTCCGGCCTCGCCGAGTGCGAGTGCCGTCTGGAAGCCGATGCTGCGGCCGCCGCCGGTCACGACGGCGACATCGCCGCTGGTCTTGAAGCGCTTCTCGAATGACATCGTCTTATCCTCTCGTGCGGTACTCAAACATCCTGCGTCAGCGGCAGGATCACGACGTCGCGGATCGTGACGTGGCGCGGGCGCGTCAGCATGAACATCAGAACTTCGGCGACTTCCTCCGGTTCGATCAGGCCCTTTGCGGCCTTCGCCTTCTCCAGCTTCTCCTCCAGCCAGTCGTCGAGCAGGGCGGTGATGACAGGCCCCGGCGCGATCGAGCCGACGCGGATGCCGTGCTTGGAGACCTGGCGGCGGAGCGTGTAGACCAGCGTCTTCACCGCATGCTTGGAGGCCGAATAGACCGGTTCCCAGTGGATGTGCTCGTAGCCGGCGACGGAGGTGGTGACGACGATGTCGCCCGTCTTGCGCTCGATCATGTGCGGAAGCACGGCATGGACCGTGCGGAAGACGGCGTTGACGTTGAGGTTCAGCATCTTGTCGAAGTCGTCCGGATTGCCGTCCACGAGATCGCCGGCGACATAGGTGCCGGCATTGGCATGGAACACGTCCAGTTGCCCGGCGCGCGCGAGGATGGCGGGCACCATGCCCTTGATGCTCTCCGGGTTCAGAAGGTCGACGACCAGCGGGATCGCCCTGTCCGTGCCGATATCCTTGCAGACCCTGTCCAGCGCATCCGCAGCGCGATCGACGAGAAAGACGGTTGCGCCGGCCTCGACGCATGCTTTCGCGCAGGCAAGGCCGATGCCGGATGCTGCGCCGGTGATGGCAACGACCTTGCCAGCCAGTGACTCTGCCATGGTATCCTCCATTGGGTAAGCAGATGATGACGGATGTGAAATGGGCGGCGGCGGGGAGGCCGCGATCTCGCCCGTGTCGTAGGTAGGGTTCAGCGCGTCGTGTAGCCGCCGTCCGCGACGAGAACCGAGCCGGTGACGTAGCTCGATGCCGGCGAGCAGAGAAAGAGAATGCAGTTCGCCATTTCCTCTGGCATGCCGTAGCGGCCGATCGGTGTGTTCGCGCGCCAGACGCTGTCCCACTCCTTGTTGGTGTTTCGAACGTCCGTCATGTCGGTTTCGATATAACCTGGGGCGAGCGCGTTGACGCGGATGTTGTCGCCGGCGAGTTCGTTGGCGAGGCTCTTTGTCAACATGTGCACGCCCGCCTTGGAGGCGTTGTAGGCGACCTGGTCCTGCGGCACGTTGGTGACGATGCCGGAGATCGAACCGACGTTGAGAATGGCGCCGCCCCCCTGCCGGCGCATCGGCGTGATGACGGCGCGGCAGAAACGGAAGAGTTGCGTCAGGTTGGTGGTCATGATCTTCTCGTACATCTCGTCGGTGAAGCTCGGCGTCTCGCCGTGCTGTGCAACGCCGGCATTGTTGACGAGAATGTCGATCCGGCCGTACTTGCTGATCGTGTGGTCGATCAGCCGTTCGGGCGTCTTGGGATCGGTCGCGTCGGCGGAGACGAAATCGAATTCGTAGCCTGACTTTTTCAGGAGCGCCTCGCCCTCCGGGTTGTCGCGGCGTGCGGTCAGCACCGACTTCGCGCCTGCCTCGCCGAATAGCTGTGCGACCGCGAGCCCGATGCCGCGATTGCCGCCGGTGATAAGGGCGACCTTGCCATCCAGTCTGAAGTCCTTGAGCGACATGTTCTTTCCTCCTCATGAAACGGTTCGGGCAGCCGGCGCATCCTCTTAGCGCCGACCGGTGCAGGCATAGGCATAGTCCTCGACGACGCCGGCCACCGCCGCGATCGCGATCGCAGCCGGATCAAGTGGCCGGCCCGCGAAACGGATGAGCGCGGGCAGGTGCTGGCGGAAGACGGTGAGCGGCACCGAGACGCCTTTCAGGCGATCGAAGAGCCGCGCGACGGCGTCCGTCGCCTCCGGCTGGTTCCAGTAATAGCGGATGCGATCGGAGAACGAGTAGTGCCGCTGCACACGCTGCTGTGCCTCGGAGCCTCCATAGTGGCGCGCCCAATCCTCCGGGCGTGCCAGCATCAGTCGCTCCATCACGCCGTAGAGCGTGCGCTGCGGATAATCCGCGAAGAGATCGCCGGCGATCAGGTCGAGACCGTAGAGCGCTTCGCGCAGCGCAAAGGTGAGTTCGGGCCCGACCTTCAGGATGGCGAAACCGTCCTCGACCAGTTCGCGCAGGGGTGCCCGGCCCTGGTAATCGGTCGAGTGCGCCTCGAAGACGAATTGCGGCTCGCCATTAAGAACCTTGCAGAGGTCGCGAGCCTTCGGGCGGTCGTAGAAGAGGACGTTCTCGTTGCCGAATTCGACGCCCGGCTGCACGACGATGCCGATGACGCGGCTGAAGGCACCGGCGATGCCGGCCTGTTCGAAGATGTCGCGGTGGATCGTGATCGTGCGCCGGGCGGCTCCGGCACTCGTCGGTTCGATCGCGGTCAGCGCGTGGTCGGCGCCGCCGGGCGGGGGAACCTCGGTGCCGATGACGTAGACCGGAAGCGGTGTGCCCGTCCGGCGCGCGACGTCTTCCGCAACGACGGCAAGACGGGCGGCGCGGCGGGCGGTCGTCTCGTCGTCCAGCGCTTCCGGTTCCCCGGCGCAGCCCATCGAGGCATCGAGATGGATCTTGGCAAAGCCGGCGGCAACATAGGCCGCGACCATCGCCTCTGCCTCGTTCATGGCGATCTCGGCAGGCTGCTTGCGCCACGGGTTGGGGCCGAGATGATCGCCGCCCAGAATGATCCGGGAGCGGTCGAGGCCGGCTTTGTCGGCGATCGCATGGACGCGCCCGGCAAAGTCGGCCGGCTGCATTCCGGTATAGCCGCCGCGGTGGTTGACCTGGTTGCAGGTGGCCTCGATCAGCACGCTCGTGTCGTCGCGGGCCGCATGCTCGATCGCCGCTGCCAGCACGAGCGGATGGGCGGAGCAAATGGAGGTGATGCCTGTCGCCTCACCGCGCGATCCTTCCCCCGTCCGTCTCAACAGCTGGGCGATCGTCACGGGCGCCTCCCCGTGCTGCGCTTGAAGAGATCGAGCTCGGCAATCGTTCCAGCACCTTCCATCGGTCCGCGGACGGTTACGTTTCGTGCGCCGGCGGCGTTCGCGTAGTCGAGCGCATCCTGGGGACCCATGCCGAGGCGCCGGCAGGCGACGAAGGCGCCGCCGAAGCAATCGCCCGCGCCGGTCGGGTCGAGCTCCGCCACCGCGAAGCCCGCGCTCTCGCAACGCACGCCGGCGGCGCTGTAGTAGCTGGCGCCGCGCTCGCCGCGCTTCAGCGCGATCTCGGCGACGCCCCGGGCGAAAAGGGCTTCCACGGCCGCCTCCTCGCTGCCTTCGACGCCGGCGGCCAGGTAGAGTTCCTCGCCGGACGGCAACAGGAGGTCGGCGTTGTCGATGGCGCGGGCGAAGCGCTCGGCGGTCTGTCCGTGCTGCAGCAGTTCCTTGCGCATGTTCGGATCCACCGAAACGCTGCCGCCATTGCTGCGGACCGTGGCGAGCGCCTCGTCCAGCATGTCGGCAACGACGGGAATGGCGAAGGCGGTGCCCATGATATGCAGATGGCCGGCACGCGAAATCAGCGCCCGTGCACTGGCCGTCAGTTCGAGCCGGGCGGCCGCCGACTTGCCGATATTGTAGACGAAATCGCGCGAGCCGTCCGGGCGATAACGCACGAAGGCACTGCCGGTCGGATAGGCGGGATCGACGGCAATGGCGGAAACATCGACCCCATCACGCAGAAGCCGATCGGTGTTGACGCGGCCGAAATCGTCGTCGCCGACGCAGGCGATGATGCCGGCGCTGCCGCCGGCGCGCGCGCATTGGTCGATGAATATGGCCGGGGCGCCGCTGGGATAGGGGCCGATCAGCGCCAGCGGCTCGCGAAAACCGTGCCCCTTCTCGACCGCCATGATCTCCACGAGGATCTCGCCGATCGTGATCGTGGGACCGCTTTCATTCGGACTCAAGCTCCCTGGCCGGCCTGGCGATGAGGTGTTCATGCTCTCTCGACTTCGTCATGGGAAGATCGCCGCCACGCCTTCGCGATGCGGTGCCTTCGTTGTTGTCTGTCGTGAGCCGCCGGCATCCCCGGGCCGGGTACAGCTCCTCCCTGACCGTCACCTTAAGCATAATTGTATCTTAATGCAACATATTACTGTTTAACCGACTTAGTTTTGAAAAACGGCTGTGCGTGTCATCCGCCGTGTGGACAGCGGTAAGCGGCATTAGTTGTTGCTTTGCACAAAATAGGTCAGCGACGCTGTCTTATGCGTCGCCGACGAAGCGGTTGCTTTCCGGCGACAGGTATCGCTGGTGGACCATGCAAGCGGCCCCGAAGGCCGATCCGTATATGGCTTCGCGGTTGAGCAGCAGGGTCGGCAGGGGGAAGCTCGGCTCCTGCGCGGACTTCATGTGCGCGGTCAGCCTGGCTGCGACCAGCGGATAGAGCTTCGCCACGGATCCGCCGAGTACGATACGATCGGCATCGATGACCCGACAGATCTGGGCCAATGCATAGCCGAGCGCCTTGGCCCAGTTCTCCGCGATCGAAACCGCGTCGGGCGCCCGATCGCGCACGTCGGCCAGGAAGTCGTCGAAGCTGGTGCCGCGCCGATCGGTGACGGCGCGATAGCTTGAAAGGATGCTGCTGAGGCCGACGATCTGCTCGAGATTCTGCTCGCTGCCGGCTTCTCCGCCGATATACATGTGTCCGATTTCGCCGGCGAGGCCGTGCGCGCCGCGCAGTAGTCGGCCTTCGACCAGGATGCCGCCGCCGACGCCGCTCTCCATTACCACGAACAGGGTCACCCCTTCGTTCAGTTCCGGCCCCGAATAGCCGGCGCCGATGGCGAACGCGTTCGCATCGTTCTCGACCATGACCGGCACCTTCACGGGGAGCTCGTTTCTGGCGAGTTCGACGAGATTGACGTTCTTCCATCCGAGCAGCGGGGCGAGATGGATGGTGCCGTCCCGGCTGAGCTGTGACGGGGTCGAGATGCCCACGCCCTCCAGCCGCCGGAGGCTGTCCTTCGGCATACCCGAAAGGGAGAGATCGATCGCATGCCGTATCGCCTTCTCCGCATTGTGCTGCGGCCCGTCGAAGGGTTCGGTCTTGACGTTGACGACCGTGCCGGCGAGGTCGATTTCGACGCAGGTGATATGCTCGACGCCGATCTCGATGCCGACGAACAGCACCGCCTGCGGCACGAGTTCCAGCAGGACACCGGGGCGTCCGGCCCGGGCGTGGCTCTTGCGAACCGGTTCTTCCTCCTCGACCTCGCGGACCAGCCCGTCGGCCGTCAGCTCGGCGATGATATGGCCCGAGGAAGAGCGGTTCAGCTTCATGATCCGCGCGAGATCCGCACGGCTCAGCCGCCCGGCGCGATGCAGCGCCCGCAGGGCCGCGATCTCGTTGTTCTGCCTTATTTTCTTTGGCGAGCTGGCGACAATGGGGTCATTCATGGCCGAGTTCCGCGTCTAGCATCGCCGGTTTCCGCCCGAGCAGCGGGTTGCTCTCGGGAGCGGATTCTTACCCGGCTTGTACCATCTTCACGGCAAGAAACCAGTCTGCTTTCAGGGGCGCGCATTCGTGGTGCGGCGGCGCTTTGCTTCCGCCATCTTCAGGTCGATGTACTGTTTTGCGTGCTCCGCCAGCGGCCGGTTTTCCGTCCAGGTATCGCGCCAGATCGCACAGGCGATCGTCAGTCCTTCGTCGACGACCGTACTCGAGAAGGACTCGAACGTGATGTCGCGCTGGTAGTCGATATCGAGCAGGGCGTCGAACATCAGGTCGAAATTGATGGTGCCGTCGCCGAGATAGCCACGGTTGCTTTCGCCGATGTGGAAGTAGCCGAGCTTGTCGCCGGCCAGGCGCAGTGCTGCGGCCGGGTTGGCCTCCTCGATGTTCATGTGGAACGTATCGAGGTGCAGCCGGACGTGATCGGATCCTGTCTCGTCGATGAAGGCCAGGCCCTGCGCCGTGGTATTCAGAAGGTTGGTCTCGAAGCGGTTGACGACTTCGAGAACGAGGTCGACGCCGGCCGCCTTGGCGATGTCCGCCGTCCTGGCGATCGCCGCGATGCTATTCTTCCGTCCGCGGTCCGTGGGCGTGCGCGAATATTTGGTGTGGGCGGAGTAGAGGATGCCGCCGAGCTTGGAGCCGCCGATGTCGCGCACGGCCTTCACGGCATCCGAGAGGATCCTCTCGCCCTTGCCGGCCGCATCGGCATCCTCGCTGGAAACGTCGGCTGCGAGCGGCAGACCCATGGTGACGGCAATGTCCAGGTCGAGCGACTTCGCGTGCTGGCCGAGACGGTCCAGGTTGAACTTCTCCGGTTTCAGATAGGCGAGCTCGATCAGGCGGTAGCCGCATTCCGCTGACTGGCTCATCGCTTCGAGGAGGGCTTGTTCGGTCGTACCGTCGGTCCAGACGAAAGAGTGGATGCCTAACCTGGCCATACAATTCCTCCCATGGGCATTTTGGTGTTATATGCAACAAAATATCTTTTTTGTTTGGTGTCAAGCTCGAAGAAGGCGCGACGTCGCCCATTGGAGGCCCGAATGGTTCCCTGAGGCGATTTTTTGCTATGCAGCAGGATTTTGCTGCGAATGCGTCCTGTTTGGCAAGTCTAAATCGATTTATTGTGGAAAAGTATTACCGATCTGGCAAACGTCAAGTGTGCTCGTGCGGACTGCATGTCCATACCGAAGAATTGGTCCTGGGCCACCGGAGATGGAAATTTGAATGTTTGTGCAACAAATGTTGCGCTTCGGCTTTTTATAGTCTAGAGAGGGTGCCATGGTGCTCGGGACGAGGAGGTTCCGCACCGGCAGTCCGGTCGTTGAGGAGTGGACGAGACTGTCGCCGTTCACATCGTTTGGGAGGAAACAGATGAACGTGAAAATCAAGATTGGCGCCGTTGCACTCGTTGCATCGCTCATGGCGGGCACGGTTCCGGCGTTCGCCGACTTCTGGTCGGACGCCGGCGCGAAACTCAAGGGCGTGACGCTGCGCGGTGTGACCGAATCCACGCCGCCGTCCAACTACATCAAGGACGTGCTGGCGCCGGAATTCGAGCAGAAGACCGGCATCAAGGTCGAGATCGAGACCACGTCCTGGGACCAGATGTACGACAAGGCCATCAAGGACATGGAAGCCAAGACCGGCATCTATGACATGGTCTATATCGAGCAGGACATCGTCTACGCCTATCTCGCCCGCAACTTCCTGGTCGATATCACCCAGACGCTGAAGGGCGATCCCTCGCTGAAGGCGCCGGACTTCGACGAAACCAAGTTCACGACCTTCGCCAACTATTTCAAGGGCGCGAACGGCGATCTCTTCGGCGTGCCGATGGAAGCCTTCATCAAGATCTACCTGTACCGCAAGGACCTGTTCGACGATCCGAAGATCAAGGAAGCGTTCAAGGCAGCGACCGGCAAGGACCTCGCACCGGCCAAGACGCATGAGGACTACACCCAGATCGCGGACTTCTTCACCAAGTACGCCAAGGACAACAGCCTCGAATTGTGGGGCACGACCGCACAGGCCCACACCGGTCACCCGGCATCCTGGTACGAATTCTTCGAGTCCGTCGCGCCGACCTTCGGCGTCTACAACTGGGGGATCGACGCTTCCAACAACTATGCTGCTTCGGTCGCCAACGGCGGCACGATGAACAGCGACAAGTCCAAGGAAGCGCTGAAGTACTGGTTGCATCTGCGTGACATCGCGCCTCCGGAATCGGCTGCCTCCACCTGGACGGAAGTGGCCACCACCTTTGCGGCCGGTCGCGCCGCCCAGGGTCTGGTCTATGGCGAAAACGCAGCCTGGATCGCATCGGATGCGGAAAAGTCGAAGGTCGTCGGCAATGTCGGCGTCGCGCTTCCGCCGGTCGCCGACGGCGTGATCGCCGAAGCGGAAGCCGGCAAGGGCTACATCGGCTACTACGACGGCGGTGCCTTCGGCATACCGGTCACCTCGAAGAGCAAGGAAGCAGCACTGCTCTTCCTGCAGTATATCGGCCAGGACTCCGTCCAGGGTGGCTGGGCCGTGGCGGCGCCACGCATCACCAACACCTCGACCTACGAGGATCCGGGCGTCAAGGACATGGATGCCAAGCTCGGCGGCTACTACACGATGCTGAAGGACGACGGCAAGCTGTTCGCCGGTGCGCCGCCCTATCCGTTCCATGCCCAGGTCCGTGAAGCCACCTCGCCGATCTTCTACCGGATCCTGACGGGCGAGGTCGGTCCGGATGAGGGGCTCGACCAGATGGCGGCAGCCGCCGAGGCCGAGTTGCAGAATCTCGGCTACCGCAAGTAGCCGGCCAGACCGCCGCCCGCTTGCCCGCTCCGGGAGCCGCCCGAACACGGCGGCTCCCTCTCGCCCGAAGGATTTTTCCTGCCCCGGAGAAAGGGGCGTTGAAGTCCTTCGCTCAACGGGAGTGCTTTCATGGGATCGAACAGGACCGGCTGGCTCATGCTGGCTCCGACGCTCTTAATTCTCGGCGTCTTCGGCATCGTACCCTTCTTCTATGTTCTGTACCTGTCGTTCCATCAGTGGAACCCGTTCGCCGCCAATCCGAACATGATCTTCATAGGCGCGAACAATTTCCGCCGCCTGGTCTTCGACGGGGAGTTCCTGACGTCGCTCTGGTTTACCCTGAAGTTCGCCTTCTTCGCCGTCGTGAGCGAGATCATCATCGGCTATATGCTGGCCCAGATGCTGACGCGCGACTTCTACGGCAAGGGCTTCTTTCGCACGATCCATACGCTGCCGCTGATCGTTGCGCCGATCGTCGTCGGCTCCGTCTGGCGCCTGATGACGACGCCGTCCATCGGCATCATTCCCTATTACTTGAACAAGTGGTTCGGCTATCAGCTGAACATCGGCTCGGATGCGACGGCAGCCTTCATCATCACCGTCATCATGGACATCTGGCACTGGACGCCGCTCGTCACCCTGACATTGCTTGCGGCGATCGTCTCGCTGCCGAAGGACCCGTTCGAGCAAGCCCAGATCGATGGCGCCAACCGTTGGCAGATCTTCTGGCACATCACCTTGCCGATGATCCGGCCGGCGATCCTGGCGACCGTGTTCATCCGCCTGATGGATGCGCTGCGAACAGTCGACGAGGTCTGGATGCTGACGGGCGGCGGCCCGGGAGCCGCGACCCGCTTCGTCGGCCTCCATATCTGGAAGATCGTTTTTCCGAAGACCGACTACGGCTACGGCTCGGCCATATCCATCATCGTTCTCTATCTCACGCTCGTCATGTGCTGGCTGCTGTATGTCGGCCTGGTGGCGCCCCGGGTCAGGAGGAGCAAAGTGAATGCAGACGCGTAGCCCTCTCATCGGCATGATCTTCTGGATCGTGCTGAGCTTCGTAACGCTCTTTCCGATCTACTGGCTCTTCGTCATCTCGGTGAAGCCGGCGGTGGACCTCTTCAGTTCGCCGAGCGTCTTTCTCGACACCATCTACTGGAACAACTATGCCAAGGTGCTGACCGACGAGACGCTTCGCCGCTACATGTTCAATTCGGTGGTCATCTCCAGCGGCAACGCCATCCTCGTCACGGTGCTTGCCTTCTTCGCCTGCTATGCGCTGTCGCGCTACAACATCGCCGGCAAGGAGAACATCTTCTTCTGGACGATCACCAACCGCATGGCGCCTGCGGCCGTGTTCCTCCTGCCGTTCTTCCTGCTCTTCACGCAGGTCTTCGCGTTCGGCGACTTCAAGCTCTACGATACCCGCATCGGGCTCATCCTGCTCTATTGCACCTTCAACCTGCCGTTCGCGATCTGGACGCTCAGGCCGACGATAGACGGCATCCCGAAGGAACTCGACGAGGCGGCCACCGTCGACGGGGCCTCCACCTGGCAGGTGATCCGCGAAGTCGTCTTCCCGCTCGCGCGGCCCGGCCTTGCGGTAACGCTGATCCTCACCTGGGTCTTCGCCTGGAACGAGTTCCTTCTGGCCGCGACGCTGACGAGCTTCAATGCCCGCACGCTGACCACCGGCCTTTCGGAATACGTCACCACCACCGGCACGGAATGGGGTACGATGGCGGCCATCGCGATCATAACGCTCATCCCTGCCCTTATCGTCTTCTCGGTGGTGCAGCGGCATATCATCGCCGGCCTGACCTTCGGCGCGGTCAAGGAGTGAATCCATGGAAAGCCCCAGCGAAATTGCCGATGTCCCAGTCCGCAAACCGGCCAGGCACGGTTTCCTGCCGATCGTCACGAACTGGTTCGACCGCCTCTTTATCGGCATCTACCTGTTCGTCGCCCTGGAACTGTTCTGGATGCGCTTCCTGGAACAGTCCATCCCGCTCGCCGTATGCCACGTTCTGGCGATCGCGCTCGGCGTCCTGATCGTGTGGAAAGGATAGGAGAAAGTCATGAAGTCGCTTGTCCTCGAAGAAAAGATGAAGCTCTCGCTCCGCGACTTTCCGATCGAGAAGGAAGAGGTCCTGGGGCCGCATGACGTGCGCATCAAGCTGCACACGGTCGGCATATGCGGGTCCGACGTCCACTACTATACCCATGGCGGCATCGGCGTTTTCCAGGTGAAGGCGCCGATGATCCTCGGACACGAGGCTTCGGGCATCGTCATCGAGAAAGGGTCGGCTGTGACCGGTCTCGAGCCCGGCGACCGCGTCTGCATGGAGCCTGGAATACCGGATCCGCTCAGCCGCGCGACGCGGCTCGGCCTCTACAATGTCGATCCGGCCGTCCGCTTCTGGGCAACGCCGCCGGTCCATGGCGTACTCCGCCCGACCGTTGTGCATCCGGCCGCCTTCACCTTCAAAATTCCGGACAACGTGTCCTTCGCGGAGGCCGCGATGGTCGAGCCGCTGGCCGTCGGCGTTCATGCCGCCACCAAGGCACAGGTCAAGCCCGGCGACATCGCGCTTGTGATCGGCGCCGGTCCGATCGGCCTCGTCACCGCGCTCTCGGCGCTGGCCGCCGGCTGTGCCCGCGTCTTCGTCAGCGACGTCGACGACACCAAGCTCGAGCTCGCCGCGAGCCTCGGCGCCGTTACGCCGATCAACGTCGCAAGGCAGGACCTGGTCCAGGAGATCCACAAGGCTACGGACGGCTGGGGCGTGGAGATCGTCTTTGAATGCTCGGGCAGCCCCAAGGCCGCAGAAGGCGTGTTCGATCCCCTGTGCCCGGCCGGCCGCGTCGTGTTCATCGGCTCACAGACGCACGACATCCATTACAGCGTCGGCAAGGCGATGGTGCGCGAGGCCCGCGTCGAGCATGTCTTCCGCTATGCGCACGTATTCCCGCGGTGCGTCGCCATGCTCGCCTCCGGCGCCATCGACGTCAGACCGCTGATCACGCGCAAATTTGCCTTCGACGACAGCGTCGAGGCGTTCGAGATCGCAGCTTCGGCTCCCAAGGGCGAGGTGAAGATGCAGATTGAACTGCCGCAGTAGGATAGGGAAGCAAACATGGCGGAAGTGAAGATCAAGGATATCGTCAAGCGTTACGGGGAGCTGCAAGTTATCCATGGCGTCAACGTCGACATCCGCGACGGGGAATTCGTGGTTCTCGTCGGACCGTCGGGCTGCGGAAAATCCACCCTGTTGCGCATGATCGCCGGCCTCGAGCCCATCTCCGACGGAGAAATGCTGATCGACGGCAAGGTGGTCAACAAGGTCCTGCCGAAGGATCGCGACATCGCCATGGTGTTCCAGAGTTACGCGCTCTATCCCCACAAGACGGTGGCGGAGAACATGGGCTTCTCGCTGAAGATCAAGGGCGTGCCCAAACCAGAGATCGAGGCGAAGGTGAAGCAGGCGGCCAGTGTCCTGGATCTCGGAAAGCTGCTGGACCGCTATCCGCGCCAGCTATCGGGCGGCCAGCGCCAGCGCGTCGCGATGGGGCGTGCCATCGTGCGCGATCCACGGGTCTTCCTGTTCGACGAGCCGCTGTCGAACCTCGACGCGAAGCTTCGGGTGGCGATGCGCGTCGAGATCAAGGAGCTGCACCAGCGGCTGAAGACGACGATCATCTACGTCACTCACGACCAGATCGAGGCCATGACCATGGCCGACAAGATCGTGGTGATGAAGGACGGATATGTGGAGCAGATCGGCGCGCCGCTGGACCTGTATGACAATCCGAGCAACGTCTTCGTGGCCGGCTTCATCGGCTCGCCGTCGATGAACTTCATCAAGGGATCGATCCGTTCGGATGGCGGCGCGCAGCGCTTCGTCTCCGACCACGGCTCCGTCCTGCCGGTCAGGCCGCTGCCGGTATCGGACGGCCACCCGGTGATCTACGGGGTGCGGCCGGAACATATCACGCTGGGGCCCGGCGGCCTGCCGGTGCGCGTTGCGGTGGTCGAACCGACGGGCGCTGAAACTCAGATCTTCGCGCGCTCCAACGAGGATGCGATCGACGCCATGTTGCGCGACCGCATCGCAGTTCGGGCCGGGGATCACGTCAATTTCGTCGTCGATCCGGTGAACGCCCACGTCTTCGATCAGCAGACGACAAAGCGGATCAGCTGACGGAAGGGCGCTTAAGTGACGATGCGCGCCGGCGACACGGTCTCCACGACGCCGATGCTGCATGACCTGACGGCCGTTGTCACTTCAGTGCGACTCGTGCCATGAATGCCGGATGTCAACCGATGCGCTGCCTTGTTTTCGACCTCGGTGCAGGTTCCGGGCGGGCGATGCTCGCGGAGCTTGCCGGCGGTCGTCTCGTTCTGCATCAGGTTCACCGGTTCTCCGGCTATGAGGTCCACGTCGATGACGGTCCGGCCTGGGCGATCGACATGATCCGCGCGGGCATACGCGAAGGACTGGCGAAGGCCGCCGCAACCGGCCCGATCGCCTCGGTCGCGGTCGACAGCTGGGGCGTAGATTTCGCCCTGCTCGACGACGACGGCGCGCTCGTCGATACGCCGCGCACCTATCGCCATCCGCGCGGTGTCGAGGGCATGGCGGCGCTCACACCCTATCACGACAGGATCGCCGAGCAGACCGGAGTGCAGATCCTGCCGATCGCGACGGTCTTTCACCTCGGCCAATGGGCAAGGGACAACCCCGACAAGATGCAGACGGTTCGACATTTCCTCATGATGGCGGACCTTCATACCTACGAGTTGAGCGGTGTCGTCGCCTGCGAGAAGACGCTGTCGCGGACGTCGGGCCTTTTGCAGGTCGATGGCGGAGACTGGGATCGCGATGTCATCGGCTGGTGCGGCATGCCTGAGGAAATATTCGGCCGTCTCGTCGGTCCGGGAACCGTGCTCGGTCCGCTGCGGCGCGAACTGGTGACCAGCGAGACTTTGGCTGGCACGAAAGTGGTGACGGCGGCGGGGCACGATACGGCCTGCGCCGCCTTCGCCCTTGCCCCGGCGGACGGCGAGGCATTTGCCTGCTGCGGCTCCTGGAACCTCTTCGGCGCCGACGTTGCCGATGGCAAGCTGCCGAAGGACACCCACCGCCTGGGCTTCGGTCTCGAAGGCGGCATCGGCGGCCGGGCGCTGCTCACGAAAAGCCTGCCGGGGCTGTTCCTGCTGCGCCGGCTGAGGGAGCACTGGAACGCCCGCACCGGGGAGGACGTCGATTTCCCGGAACTGGGCGCCATGGCGCTGGCGGCCGATCGCACGACGCCGGCGATTGCGTCCTCCGATCCGCTTTTCTTCGATCCGGCCGACCTGGTCGGCGCCATGCAGGAGCACCTGCCCGCGCTTCAAGGCAAAGGCATCGGGGTGCTCGCCAGGTCGCTCTATCTCGGGCTTGCGCGGGATGCGGCCGCATGCATCCGCCAGCTCGGCGCGCTCTCCGGCACGCCCATCCACACGATCCGGGTCGGCGGCGGCGGAACCCAGGACGAGGCATGGATGCATTTCCTGGCCGAAGAGAGCGGTTGTCGCGTGGTGGCGGGGCCAGTCGAGGCGAGCGTGGTCGGCAGCGCGCTCATCCAGCTGGTGGCGCTCGGCGCGATCCCGTCCTTTGCGGCAGCGCAGGAAATGGCCCGGACGGGCGCAGCCGGGACCCTAGTTCAATGAACCTCCTGCCCGAAGAACGCGCCGAAACGATCTTGCGGCGACTTCAGCGCGATGGTCGCGTGCTGGTCGATACATTGGCCGGCGAGCTTTCTGTCTCCGGGGAAACGATCCGGCGCGACCTCAAGCGGCTGGAACGAAGCGGCCTGCTGCGCCGCAGTCATGGCGGAGCGGTACCGATGCCGCCAAGTCAGGCGGAGGATCTCTCGTTTCCGGCGCGTTCGATCCTCAACATCTCCGCCAAGCGCCGGATTGCGGCTGCTGCCGCAGCACACGTCGCCGATGGGCAGGCGCTGATGATGGACTCCTCTTCGACGGTGCAGGAGGCGTTGCGCGCACTCGGCGACCGCCGCGACCTGACGATCGTGACGAATTCCATCGGCGTTCTCACCGACCCCGCCTCCCGGATGCACCGCGTCATCTCCGTCGGGGGCGAGTACGAGCCCGACATCATGACCTTCCACGGACCGCTTGCCGTCGCAGCCGCACGGCAATTCCATGCCGACCTCGCCATCATCTCCGTCAAGGCGCTTTCCAGGCGGTCCGGGCTGATGGTCGCGAATGCGGCCGAGGCGGAGATCAAGCGCGCCTTCATCGAATGTGCCGACCAGACGCTGCTTCTCGTCGACGGCGACAAGTTCGACAGCTCCGGGCTTGTCGCGGTCGGACCGCTCTCCTCCGTCGATATCCTCATCACCGACCGCGAGCCGGACGAGGAGTGGTCCGAAATCATCGCCGGCGCCAATGTCAGGCTGGAAATGGCAGGGTGACCATTCGCGTTGATTTGTGTTGATTTGTGTTGATTTGATGGTTCGCCTGGGGCAAGGTCACTTCCATGGGAGGCGTTCATGGAAGACACGAAGGACCTGAGGGAATTCATCTGCGATATCGGCCGCCGCGCCTGGCAGAAGGGCATGGGGGCGGCCAACGACGGCAATATCTCCGTCCTGCTCGACGACGGCACGTTGCTCTGCACGCCGACCAGCGTCTCGAAGGGCTTCATGGCACCGGAGATGATCTGCCGCATCGACCGTCAGGGCAGACCCGTCGATGGCGGCAAATGGAAACCTTCGAGCGAAACCGGCATGCACCTGACGGTCTATGACTTCAGGCCCGACGTGCGCGCTGTCGTCCATGCCCATCCGCTCTATGCCACCGTGCACGCCATCTGCGGCAAGCCGCTGACCGAGCAGATCATGCCCGAGTCGACGATGTTCCTCGGCGAGGTGCCGCTGTCGCCCTATGCGGTGCCTGCCTCCGAGGAACTGTCGCAGGCGATCGCCCCCTATCTCGAGCGGCACGACGCCATCCTGCTGCAGAACCATGGCGCGCTGTCCTATGGCCATGACCTGCAGGCGGCCTGGTTCAAGATGGAGGCGCTCGACTACTACGCGAAGGTCGTCTACCTGGCCGCCGCCTATGGCGGTCCGCGCCAATTCACCGCCGAGGAGGTCGACAAGCTGATCGACCTGAAGCGCACGCGCTTTCCCTCGCCCGGCCGGCATCCGTTCATTCCATAGGCAGGAATTCTTGGAAAGTGAGATCTTGGGAGGAGAGATCATGTACGCAAACAAGTTGCGGCTGGACGGCCGCGTTGCCGTCGTGACCGGCGGCGGCCGCGGCATCGGGCTTGCGATCTGCGAGGCGCTCGCCGAATTCGGCGCAAAGGTCATCATCGCCGACATCGACGCATCGGTCGCCAGATCCGGCCAGTCACGCCTTGCCGAGAAAGGCTTCGACGCTGAAATCCACGCCCTCGACGTGACGAGACCGCAGGATGTCGAGGCACTTGCCGAAAAGATCGTCACCGATCACGGCAAGGTCGATATCCTCGTTGCCAATGCCGGCATTGCCCGGTCCGGCGTCGCCTCGGAAGACGTGGAGGACGAGCACTGGCTGCAGGTCAACGACGTCAACTATAACGGCGTCTTCTGGTCCAACCGCGCCTTCGGTCGCCATATGCTCAAGGCGGGGAAGGGGGCGATCGTCAACATCGGGTCGATGTCCGGCTATATTTCCAACCGGCCGCAGAAACAGACCTACTACAACGCGTCCAAGGCCGCCGTTCATCAGCTGACCTCGTCGCTGGCTGCCGAATGGGCCGATCGCGGGGTACGCATCAATGCCGTCGCCCCAACCTACATCGAGACCGAGATGACGAGCTACCGCAACGACAACGACGGCATGATCGACGTCTGGCTGCGCGATACGCCGATGCACCGCATGGGCCGCCCGGACGAGATCGCCTCCGTCGTGCAGTTCCTGGCAAGCGACGCCGCAAGCCTCATGACCGGAGAGACGGTCCTGGTCGACGGCGGCTTCACCTGCTGGTGATCGACGCCGCCCGTTGACGATGCAGGACGGCCGTAGGTTCGAGCAGTGTGCCATCCATGTGAAAGACGAAGGAGTCGTGCTACCGCTTTGCCGGAATGGCCTTGGGTCGGCTCACGTTCAGGCCTCGCTGCCGTAGATCGAGACGAGTTCGGCATAGACGGCCTCGTTTCCGGCGATCAGGCGGTTGCCCTTGTTGAGGCCGTCATCGGCGAGAAAATCGTTGGTCGTCAACCCGGCCGCCCTGATCACCGCGATGGCGCCCAGGCAGTCCCACGAATTGATGTGCGGTTCGATATATCCCAGCAGCCTGCCGCTTGCGACATAGCAGAGCGTCAGCGCGCCGGATCCCTCGCGGTAGAACATGCCGCCCTGCTGCAACAGCCGGCCGAACATCGGAAGGAATTCGTCCGGGGTGACGCGCGGCGAATAGCCGACCCCGCAGATCCCGTCCCTGACCGATCGCCCCGGATGCTTGTCCACGGGCCTGCCGTTCAAGGTGGCGGGAAAATCAATGCCGCCGGCGAACAGCTCGTCGCGGGCGGGTGCATAGACCATTCCGAACTTCAGGACGTCGTCCTGCACGAAGGCGATCGAGACGCACCAGCTCGACAGGCCCGAAATGAAGGGCTGCGTGCCGTCGATTGGATCGACCACCCAGATCCCCTGGCCCGGGCCATGGGCCGTGATGCCGGTCTCCTCGCCAAGGAAGGCATCTTCGGGGAAATGCTGGCCGAGCCGCTCCTTGATCAGGAGTTCGGTGTTCAGGTCGGCCTCGCTCGCCATGTCCTGCGCACCCTTGCTCTTGACGGTCAGTGTGTCGCGCGAGCGGAAATAGCCGAGCGCCAGGTCGCCGGCATCGCGTACGAGGGAGAGCGCGAATGTGTAGCGCTCCGAAAGTCCGGTGTCGGTCATCGTCTGTTCCTCGTTGAGAAGGGCAAGCCGGCAGGCTCAATCGCGCCAGAGCCAGGCGGCTCCGCGCACGCCACTCGAATCGCCGTGGACCGCGCGCTTGATCGGCGTGTGGAAGACGGTCGAGAAGGTGCGCCGGGCAAGCGCGGGCAGCAGGTCCTCGTAGAGCTCGTCGACGTTGGACATGCCGCCGCCCATGACCAGCACGTCCGGGTCGAGCGTATTGACCACGGTGGCAAGGCCGCGGGCGACGCGGTCGACATAGCGCTCCCAGAGCAGCCCGCAGAGCCGGTCGCCCTGCCGCTTCTTCTCGATGATCTCGCGCGCCTTCAGCTCCTCGTTCGTATGGCGGGCATACTCGGCCTCGAAGGCGCGGCCGGAGACCCAGGTTTCCATGCAGCCGTGCCGTCCGCAATAACAGGCGCGCCCGGCGATCTCGGTCACGTCGGGAAAGGGCAGCGGATTGTGACCCCATTCGCCGCCGCTGTTGTTCGGCCCGTGATGTGCCTTGCCGCCGACCGCGATCCCCGCCCCGGCGCCGGAGCCGAGAATGACGGCGAAGACGACATTGTGGCCGGCACCGGCGCCGTCGACGGCCTCCGATGCGGCGAAGCAGTCCGCATCGTTCTCCACGCGCAGATCCCGCCTGATGGCGTCATGCAGGTCCTTCTCGACCGGCCGTCCAAGCAGCCAGGTGGAACTGGCGCCCTTGCCGAGCCGGCTGACCGGCTCGAGCGAGCCGGGGATGCCGATCCCGATCGATCCCGTGCGGCCGGTCTTTAATTCCAGCTCCGCAATCATCTCCCGGATCATCCGGATGCAGCCGGCATAGTCGTATCTCGGTGTGTCCTGGCGCAGGCGCAGCAATTCCTTGCCATCCCGCCCCATCGCCACGCCTTCGATCTTGGTTCCGCCCCAGTCGATACCGATCAACATGCAAATCCTCCCGAACCGCGACACCCCGCATGTCCATGGCCGCGCGCGTCTCCGGCGCGCCCCCATCTGGTGCGGTTGATGGTGTAATCGATTCCTGTGGAAAATAAAGAGATGGGCGGTGGGAGGCGTACTGGTGCGTCTTGTACGCTCTTCGGCGTGCCATTTTTGCGATCAGGACGTCAAATGATCTCGAAGAGGTGAGGGCGTTCAACCGTATATCTCATAATTATCGACATTGACCGCGTCAGACAGGCCAAGCCTCACCTTGTGCATCAACTCTGGTTCGATTGGCGTGCGGATGCACCACTGAGCAGCACGGCTCGTATGCGTGCGACGAAAGCGTCAGGGGCGGTACGGGGCAACAACTGATGCGCTGCTCCGACACTCGACATCGCTGCGTCGATCGCTTCCGGAAGCTCGTTGTCGGACATCGCGACGTGTATCCCTGGACGGTCCATGAAGCGCTTGGCCGTATGCACCTGGTGGTCGGTCGTATGTTCTTTCAGCGATGCAAAGCGTGGAAGGATGACGATCGTTTTCCCCGCTTCGGCCGCACTGATGATGCTGCCCATGCCGGCGTGTGCGACGATTATGGTTGATTTGGCGACCAGATCGGCAAACTCGGCCGGCGTCACGCTTCGCGCCCATCTCATGTGATGAGGCTCGTCGCCACCGCCGATTTGGGCAAACACCTTCACTTCCGGCCTGGCCGCCGCCCACCGGTCCATTGTTTCTATGAGGCGATTGAAGGGCATCACCGAACCCACGGTAACAAAGATCATAAGACGGCACCCCAGTAGTCGGGACCCTGCTGGCCCTGCAATTGCGGCCATTGTGTCAGCCAGACATCGGCAACGCGCCGCGCCTGCAGACCTGAGGACGACAACTGCTCGCAATTTGCTATGCTGTCGATCCATACCGTTTCGGCGCGGACCAGGAACTTGGCCAGGGCCAGGCAGACCAGACCGGGAGCTGCTCCCGTGGAAATGACTGTGTTTGGACGCTCGCGCAGGAGGATCCAGGCCAGTTGTCCTATGAGCACTGCAAAGCTCGCCTTGTCGAAACGATGGGCGTTGCGAACCGGGTAAAAGCGGTGCCCCGGAACGTCTGCAGCATAGTCGGGAGAAACGGAAACGAAGGCGACATCCATTCCCTCGAAAGCCGGCATCAGCCGGCGCATCTGGATCCAGTGCCCACCACCTGAAGCGACTGCGAGTACTCTTCCCTTCATCGCAAATGCCCCTTCGCGCGGATGGACAAATTCGCGGTCTCGCCGCCTGATCGTTTCGTGGCCGGCTCGTGTGGACAGCGCTTGTGCCGCACCATCCATCGGATTTTGAACCGGACATTCTCCTCGTCGGAATAACGAAGCCAGTCTTTCAAATTTCGCTTCCGCTGGGCAGTTGGCCTTTGAGCGCATCAACCGCCCCCTTATGGGGTATCCGCGGCTGCTCTTGGACTGAGGCGTTGCGACAAGTGTTGTGTGGGATGGGCCGCCCTCCTCGGAGACATTGACTATGAGGTTCCGCTGACGTGCATGATGAAAGGATACTCGGCAAGGAGGAGGACAACGCGCTGCGTCGGGTGGAAGACGGCAGGAGAATTCTCCGAAGACGCCGGTAGGACGCGGTCGAAGTGCGTCGGATGGGGAAGCGCGGGAAGACATGCAATCTGCTGCCGAGTTATCCATAGAATAAACGCAATTCCGGCCACAAGCTCTGGTCACATCGTGCCATTCCAGGAAAACCAGGTGCGTCTATGAAAGCCCTTTTTTGCATGGGTCTGTTGGCTGCAGTGATATCTCTCGCCGGTACTGCAATTGCAGACGAACGCTCGCATCCGAGCACCTTGGAATCCCAGGTGGGTTCCAATGTCGAAGGTGTTCCGGTGAAACTGAAAAGAAGCTGTTGGCCAGCCCGCAACGTGGGCATCGCCGAAAGTGCAAAAGACTACTATGCTTCGTGTGGCGATGACGACATTGCAGGAAATGGGGATAAGTAGGAGAGCCAGTCAAGTCCGTGAAGTAGCCCCTGCCACAGCTCGAGGCAATTGATCCGCTCACAATCCGGATCGTCACCCTGCCTGACAGGCGATCGCCGGGAACGGGTGCAGGTGGTATTGCATGCCTCAAGCATTCGCCCCCCGCCAATCTGTTGGCCGCCCACCTCGCGCCGCCGGACGGCAGATGGACACATGGCCCAGTCCGATCTTATCTGGTGTGCATGCCAGGACGCTTGCCCCAACCCTTGACACGTCCCGCATTCTCGCCGATGACTTCGCGCAGGCCATTCGCGGGTATGATGTAATGGTAGCCTGTCAGCTTCCCAAGCTGAACGCGCGGGTTCGATTCCCGCTACCCGCTCCAGCCTCTTTTTCATCCTGCCCAATCCTGCCGAGTTCCGGGATCAGACGGGCTGTTTCGTAGCCGGCCTTGCCGGCTGTCGGCTGCCGAAGGTAGGCGCCGGCCCTATGGGGCGTGGACAGAGGTTCCGGCGCCAGTCTGCGGGCCGGACGCGGTAGGCCGATGCGCGGTCTTGTTCCAGAAGAAGGGATCGCGGCGCAGTTCGGCGACGGCCCGCCAGGCGGCGAGCGACATCAGCATCCAGTAGCCGGGGACGAGAACCCAGCGCCAGCCGATCGCCCTGCGTTCCCGCGCGCGCATCGGCGCCCAGCCCAGCGCGATGAAGACCGCATAGCTGCCGAAGATGTTCACCACGTCGACGGCAAAGAGCGACAGGGCCAGCGGGCCGGCGACGAAGGGGCCGTCGGCGGCCATCCTGACCATGACCTGGACGACATAGGCGAGAAGGAGCGGATGGGCGAGCGCGGAGAGCAGGAGCCCGCCGATCAGCACCTGGAAGGCGGCGAACGGCAGCAGGCCCATTTCGCCCAGAAGCAGGCTCGGCCGGCGCATCAGCACGAGCCAGGTCTGCAGCCAGCCCTTGAACCAGCGGGTCCGCTGACCGAGCCAGGCGCGGACGTCTTCCGGCGCGTCCTCCAGCGTCGGCAGTCGCAACGTGGCGCAGCGGTAGCCCATCCGGTACAGCCGCATGCCGAGGTCGGCATCCTCGGTGACGTTGTAGGGATCCCAGCCGCCGCAGGTCTTGAGAACATCGGTGCGAAAGTGGTTCGACGTGCCGCCGAGCGGCATCGGCAGGCACCTCGCTGCCAGCAGCGGCAGAATGCGCCGGAACAGACCGGCATATTCCAGCGAGAATAGCGCGCTGATCCAGGAAGCCCGCCCATTGGAGATGACGAGCGGCGCCTGCAGGCAGGCGAGGTCCGGCGGCGCCGCGCTGAAGCCGGCCCAGGCCTCGGCAAGCTGCCCGGGATGCGGTCGGTCCTCCGCGTCGTAGACCGCGAGATAGGAGCCGCGGGCCGCCGGCAAGGCATAGGCCAGCGCTCGCGGCTTCGTCCGGGGACGGCCGGGCGGTACTTCGACGATCTCGTACTGCGGCCCGAGGTCCAGCTTTCGCAGCGCTGCGAGCGTTCCGGCGTCGTCGCCCTCGCAGATCAGCTTGATGTCGAGGCGAGAGCGTGGCCAGTCGAGCCGATCGAGATGGCTGACGAGTTGCGGGACGACCTCCGCCTCGCGGTAGAGCGCGACGAACACCGAATAGACCGGCCTCGGCCCGGTCGGCAGCAGGGCAGGGTGTGCCGTGCCCTTCGCCTCCGTACCGAAGAGTGCGGTGAGCCGGATGACGAGGGCTGCGACGAAGAGCGTGCTGAGGACGAGGTGCAGGGCCAGGACGGCGATTTCCGGCGCCAGCATGGCGGTAAAGAGCGCAGCACAGATGGCAGCGCCGGTATAGAAGCCCTGCCGCCCCCAGAACGTCACGCGGGCGCTGAATTCCGGTGCGGTCTCGAACAGGCTCGCCGTGGCCTCGCGCACCCGTCGCGTCGCGCCGGTCTGCCACACGGCCTCCCGCATGGCCCGCGGCGTGGTCACCGCCAGCGCCGCGCGCAGCGCCGGTTGCCTTGAAAGGGTTGCCTGAAGATGCTCCATTCGTCCGGCCGTCGGCACGATCGCGGTGACCGGAGGTCTCGTGCCGGAAGACAGCCGCACCATCTGCGGCTGCAGCAACTGGCTGTCCAGTCCCTCCATGTCGACGACGCGGCCGGCGTCGATCCGGGGCAGAAACGCCAGGCCGAGCATTTCCGCAAGCGCCTCGTAGTAGATGTCGCTGCGGACCGGGCCGGAGGCGATCAGTTCGGCCTCCAGGCTCGTGCGGTTCACCGTCGCCTTGAGCAAGAGCTCCGATATCAGCGGCTTGCCGAAGCCGAGCCGCCGCAGCAGCCTCGCCTCGTCGAAGAGTTCGGGACGGAGCGCCGGCGTTTCTGGCCGCGCCGCAGGCCCATCCACGGCAACCGGGATTGCGGTGGAAATGGATCTTTGATCGGGATAGTCTGCCAGTCGCATGCGGCCAGCGCCGCTCGTCATGTAGCGGCGTCCCCTCTAAACCCCAAGTTGATATTTATGCGGCAACTAAAAAAATCTGCAAGCGAAATTTTCGCAGCGCTCGCGCTATGCGTGTCAATGGGTTGTGCGGCCGCGGCCGCTGAGCCGGGCGCGCCCGGCGGCCTGCCGACGAGCTTCGACAGCCGGGAGCGGATTGCCAAGCCGGACCTGTCCGGTGTGCCGCGGCTACGGTTCCTGACGACGGTCGATTTCCCGCCGTTCAATTTCATCGACCAGACGGGAAAGCTGGCCGGCTTCAACGTCGACCTCGTGCGCGAGATCTGCCGGGAGCTGGAACTGGCGGCGAAGTGCCAGATACAGGCGCTGCCCTTCGCAGAACTGCGCGAAAACCTCGAGAAGGATGCCGGCGAGGCGGTCGTGGCGGGGGTCGCGGTGACGGCCGGCCTGCGGCGCGACTTCGTCTTTTCCCGGCCCTACCTGCGACTGCCCGCGCGTTTCATGACCCGCTCCGACGGGCAGGTGAAGGCCGTTGCCGCGCTCGACGGCCGTGCGGTCGGCGTCGTCCGTGGCAGCGTGCATGAGGCCATGCGCGCGGCCTATTTCCCCGCGCAACGCCCGGTGCCGTTCGAGACCCAGGCCGCAGCGATGCTTGCCCTGAAGGAGGGCAAGGTCGACGCGGTGTTCGGCGACGGGATGCAGTTCGCGTTCTGGACGGTCGGCCCGCAGGCGGCAAGCTGCTGCAGGCTGCTGCCGGGCGCCTATGTCTCGGAAGCCTTCCTCGGGGAGGGGCTAACGATCATGACCCGCAAGGACGAGCCTGCGATCGGCGGCGCGATCGACCATGCATTGCTATCGCTCGCCCGAAGCGGGCGGCTGGGGGAAATCTACCTGCGCTATTTCCCGGTCGACATCTACTGAACAGTCGCGCGCTGGTCTCGCCTGCCCGACGAACGGTCGCAGACGGCGGCTCGCGGGCTGGTCAGAGCCGGCGGAACCGGGCAATGGCTGCGCGCTCGATCGCAGCACAAGTCAGCTTGTCCAGGCCCAGCCGGTCGCGCAACAGTTGCAAAAGGCGGATCTCCTCGTTGCGGATCCTGTGGTCGGCGGCGGCGATCTCGACGGCCAGCGCATAGGCTGTGTCGGCAAACTGGGCTGGCAGGCGATCGCGGATGACCTCGAGCGCGACGTCGAGCCCCTCGGGCGCCGAGAGCATCGCCGCGCATTCCTGGGCGAGCAGGACGATGAGCGAATCGTCGAAGCCGTCGAACACCGGCAGCGACCGCGCCAGGCGGCCGATGCGGGCCAGCTCTGCATCCGTCATCGCATTGTCGACGGCCGACATCATCACCATCACGTGGATGAGGGCTTCCTGTGGCTCGTGGGGACCGGTCATGGCAATCTTTCTTCAGGGCTGTTGCGGGGCGGTCTGGTCCGGCGGAACGGGGGCCGACCTGTCGCGCGGTCGTGACGCGTTTCCGCGCGGGTTCGGGCTGTTGAGGCCGAGCCCGGCCTGCCGCGCGGCATCAGCCGCCTCCTCGAACGGCGATCCGGGTGCGGTCTCCGCCCAGCCGTTCTCGGCAAGCCATTGCGAAAGGTCCTTTCCCGCCACCGTACAGCGCGCCGTCGCCGTGCCGCTCCATTGCTTGGCGGGCACGGCGCAGTCGATCGTCCGCCCGCGTACGAGATTGGCGAAGGCGGTGCGCGCCATCCGCCCGCACGGCCAGCCTTCGCCGGCGCTGTCCTGGCACTGGCGGGTGACCGGGACGGGAAGGATGCCTTCGAGTTCCAGCACCTTTCCGGCGATGCTGAAGCGCCCGGCCGCCAGCACAATCGGGCGGGCGAACGAAACCGGCGGCTCGGCGACAGTCACGGTTTCGGCGTTGAACCGCGGCGTCGGCTGTGCGGGCAGCACCTGGGGCTCTGGCGACGGCCTCGGCCCGGCTTCGCCCCCCGCGCCGCTTCCGGTCGTGACGGCGCCCTGTTCCGGGGCCGGCGTCTGCGGGGCGGTTACGTTCCCCGGGGCTGCATTTTCGCCGGAGGGGGCGGGCATGGGAATATCGTCCTGACCTCCTTCCGCCGGAAACAGGCTGGCATCGGGGACCTCGAGGGTGAAGTCCTGCCCGCCTGCCGCCTCGCGGCTGCGGATCTGGCCCGCGCCGATCGCAACGAGGAGCGCTGTCAGCGCGACACAGCCGATGCCGCCGAAGAGGGCACGGTTCGCGGAGGCTGTTGCAAAGGTGTTCAAGAGGAAATCTCCCGCTTCACTGGCTCGCCCAGATGATCCGTGCGATCCAGTCGATCTCCTGGATGTCGAAGGTGCGGTTGGGATGTTCGGGATTGAGCGACAGGAGCTCGATCGAGCGCGGCGTCAGCCGGTGCAGCACCTTTGCCATCACCTCGCCGCCGTTCGTCCTGACGACGACGCGGTCGCCGCGGCGCACCTGGGCACCCGGCTCGACGATCAGCATGTCGCCGTCGCGATAGAGCGGCATCATGCTGTCGCCCTGGACTTCGAGCGCATAGACGCCCTGCTTGCGCTCGGGCGAGGTCGGGAATTCGACGACGTCCCAGCCCTGGCCGGCCGGAAAGCCACCGTCGTCGAAGAAGCCGCCGGCGCCGGCCTGGGCGAAGCCGAGCAGCGGGATCGACCCGGGCTGCGGCGGAAAGGAGCCATGCGGCAGCCCGCCACCGTTGGTCTGCAGGCCGATGAATTCGTCGATTGTCGTTCCCGTCGCGTCGAGGACCTTGGCGATCGATTCCGTCGAGGGCCAGCGCAGGCGCCCGTCGGTGCCCAGCCGCTTGGACTTGTTGAACGAAGTCGGATCGAGCCCGGCCCGCCGGGCAAGTCCCGAAGGGGAAAGCCGGTGGCGCTCTGCAAGGGCATCGATCGCCGCCCAGATCCTGTCGTGGGAAAACATCTCTTTCTTCCTGGTCCGCGGCCCGGCTGTGTCTGTCGGATGCCGGGAGCATAGCGAAACGGCCGACGCCAGTAAAGAAAAAAGGAATATAATCCTTTCTACGCCTCGTCCGTCATCCCCGCCCTGCGTCGAGCGACCACGCTTTCGCGCCAGATCGTGAAGATGCCGGCCCCGACGACGATCACCGACCCGATCAGCATGTTCAGCGTCAGCTGCTCGTCGAAGAGCGTGGTGCCGATCAGGGCTGCGAGCACGAGCTGGAGGTAGGTCAGCGGCTGGACGGCGGCCGCATCGAGCAGGTCGTAGGCGCGGATGAGGAAATAGTGGCTGGAGATGCCGGTCGAACACAGGAGCGCCATCCATATCCAGTCGACGGGTTCGAGCGATGTCCAGTAGAAGGGAGCGGTGAAGGAAAGCACCACTGCACCTGCCACGCCGGTGTAGAAGAAGCTCGTCGATGCGGAATCGTCGTGGCTGACGAGGCGGGTGGCGATCACGTAGAAGGCAAAGAGCACCGCACATGCGAGCGGAACGATCAGCATGGGGTCGATGCCGTCCGCGCCGGGCTCGAGAATGACAATCACGCCGCAAAGCCCGAGCAGGATCGCACTCCACCGGCGCCAGCCCACCTTTTCGCCGAGAAGCGGAACGGACAGGAGCGCCACGATCAGCGGCGTCGCGGCGAAAATGGCCTGGCTATGGGCGAGCCCCACCAGTGTGAAGGAATTGATGGTGACGATGATCTGCACGGCCAGCAGCGTGCCGCGCGCGACTTGCAGGAGCGGTCGCTTCGTCGCCGCTGCCGCGCGCAGGCCGCCCCTGGACCGGGACGCCATCAGGATGACGAACGCACCGAATGCCCAGAAGCGGATCATCGTGATGAAGACGGGAGGGTAGAGCCCCCCGAGATGCTTCGATATGCCGTCCTGGACCGCGAAGATGGCGATGGCCAGGAGCGTGAAGATATATCCGGTGCGTTTGGAGTCCATTTCCGCCTAATACCAGCCTTGCGCTGATATTGACCGATTGCGTGGGATCGTCTGCGGTCATCCGGCGAGGCGCAGATTGGTATTATACCGCGGCGGGCTGATTTGCATGCACATTTGCGCATTGCAGCATTGCGGCATTGCGCCCGGGCGGGGTGACCGCCCGGGCCTGGTCAGCCGCGGCGGTATTCGAGCACGTCGATGCGCATGTTTATGGCGTCGATCACCTGCCGGTGGAGGCGCTTCTGGTTGACGCTCATCTTGCCCATGCGCAGGTCGCCCGTCTGCGCCTCCGCCAGGAACTCGCAGCGCGCGATGTTGGCGCCGTCCGGGCCGAAGCGGATGATGCGCGTG
The DNA here is from genome assembly GCF_014196765.1 of Mycoplana azooxidifex. Classification (GTDB taxonomy): domain Bacteria; phylum Pseudomonadota; class Alphaproteobacteria; order Rhizobiales; family Rhizobiaceae; genus Mycoplana; species Mycoplana azooxidifex. The sequence continues at coordinate 63,327 of NZ_JACIEE010000003.1, read as the reverse complement.
TTCGCATCCGGGCTTTCGGCAAGCTGGATGTTCACCGCGCCCGGCGCCAGCCGCTTGACGGCATCGGCGCAATAGGCCTCGCGGCGGATTTCCGTCAGGCTCACCTTGCCGGCGGCCACGCGGTCGCCGAACGCGCCCGGATGCGCCGAAAGAATGGTGAAGCCGCCGCTGACCGTGACGATCGCGGCAAGCAGGAGCCCGCTGACAAGCGCTGCCCTTGCGTCGTATGCGTCCTTTCTGGATTCGTTCGTCATGTCCGTTCTCCTGCCGCCTTTCGCGTGCGTGTCGCGCAGGAGCACGGCACTGGCGGACTATCCCTGTTCTTCGATCATGAATTCCCGCATTCGCGTGACGTCCCCAAGGGACGCACTCGTTTCATTCGTCTCGCATCTGGCGCGTAGATTGCGGCTGCCAGGCAGTCCGCATGTGCCTTCAACGTCGCTGTCGCGATGTTTATTCGCGATAGCTAATTTTTATGAAGGAATATTTTCAGAAATTGTCGATTGGCGCTGTTTCCTGTGTAACAGGCTCTTCAGAACGGGTGGCTGCGGGGGAGGGCCGCATCCCGGAGATCGTTGCCCGTCCCCCTTTCGCAACGGCGTGGCTGGCGCTATCAAAGGTGCGGGTGCAACTCCTGCACCCGGAGTCCCCGGCCGTGCAAACCCGTACCCTCATCGGCATTCTGCTGACGTCGTTCTCGTTCTTTCTGTTCTCGCTCCAGGATGCTTCCGTCAAATGGCTGGTCGCAGCCCTGCCGGTGTGCCAGGTGCTGTTCATCCGCAGCCTGACCATTGTTGCGATCTGTGCCGCGATCGGCCGCGGGCCGGCCCTGCGCCGCGCCTCCTGCTCGCCCATCCTCCGACCGATGCTGCTGCGAACGCTGCTTCTCCTTGCCGCCTGGCTCTCCTACTACACCGCGGCGCGCGATCTCGGGCTGGCGCAGCTCACGACCCTCTACTATGCGGCGCCGATCGTCGTCACGGTGCTGGCCATGCCGGTTCTCGGCGAGACCGTGCCGCCGAGCAGGTGGATCGCGGTATTGACGGGTTTCGTCGGCGTGCTGATCGCCTGCGATGTCTTCGGCCAGGGGTTCAGCCTCTCGCTGCCGGTCTATCTCGCCCTGCAGGCGGCTTTCTTCTGGGGGATCGCCACCATCCTGCTGCGCAAGACGGCGCTGGAGGAAAGCACCTTGGTGCAGATGCTGATCTCCAGCACCTTCCTGATGCTCTTCACCGGCATCGCATTGCCTTTCCTCTGGACGCCGCTGGGCCTGGCCGAGCTTGCGCTGATCGTCGGCACGGGTGTCCTTGCCGGTGCCGGGCAATTTGCGCTGTTCGAGGGCATGCGACGGGCGGAGGTGTCGCTATTGGCGCCCTTCGAGTATTCTTCGCTGATCTGGGGATTTCTGCTCGGTTTCCTGATCTGGCACGAGGTGCCGTCAGCAAACGTCTTCGTCGGCGCCGTGCTGATCATCGGCGCCGGCGTCCTGGTCATCGGCGCCGAGCGTTTCGGTCGCCGCGCCGTTCAATCCTGATCGTGGCGGCCAAGGCCGGGATCATGATGCCGTCTAGCCGGGACGCGGCAGCCGGCTCCGCACCTGCGGAGCCGCGCCCGTCGTCTGCTACTGCAAGGTTCCGTCCCCGCTGCGATCGGCCGACGCGAAGTCGGACATCACCCGGTTCATGAACTCCGCCTGGCTGATGCTGCCGTTAGAGTCGCCGTCGGTCGCTGAGAACTGCTCCACGGTCAGGATCGTTCCGACCTCCGACTTGCTCAGGCTGCCATTCTTGTTCTTGTCGAGGCCCGTAAAGGCCGCCGCCATGAACGTCTGGTATTCGGAACGCTGGACGGTCCCGTCCTTGTTGGTGTCGAGTTGGTCCTTGTGACCTTGATGGATCGCAGCCGGTTGCGCCTGGGCAAACGACAGAGTGCACTGGCAAGCCACGAGAGCCGCCACCAGAAAAGCCTTTTTCATCAACCTGTCCCTTTCCGTCTACCTGCATGCCAGGCGATTGCCGAGGAGGCCGCCGACGCCGATGCCACCGCCGATGGCGGCGATCTGGCCGGTTCCGGCGCCGATCGTCGCACCGACCATGCCACCGACGATCGCCCCGCCGACCGTTCCGGCCACGCAGCCGAATTCGGCATTGCGGTCGACGACGCTCTGGGAAACCGGTTGCGACTGGCAGGCTGACAAGGCGAGCGCGGCACAAATTACGACAGTTACGGTACGCTTCTTCATTTTAACCTCCAAGTGTACTTCTGCGATTCTCACGTGGAGCCGTGGCCGTGCCGGGCATGAAAAGGAATGAGATTGTGTAGACCTCGTATTCCCCTTCAGCAACGGCTGGATTTGATCGTATGCTGCCAGCGAGAGCTGACCGTGAGAACACCGAAATACATCAAGCGAACGCGGTGAGCGTCGCTTCCCAGTCTGAATCCACGCCGGAAGGGGTGTGGAAGCGGCATCCTACAGTCGGCCATTGACGATGGCAACACCCACAGGAGGCCGAACCGGTTGCCCCCAAACGGGTGCGACCGGCGGCCTTGCGGCGCGTTGCGGGTCCTCGTACCGCCGGTCCTCCGGACCAGGGAGAGGTGCCGCATCGTCAGAAGATCGTCGTGACCGGCAGTCCCAGCGCCATCGCACCCGCATACTGCGCCTGCGGCCCGGGCTGCAGCGGATGGAACCGGGCGCCCTGTATGTCGCGAAAGCGCCGTTCGAGGCCGGCCGCGCGGTAGAAGCCGCTGCCGCCGGAGAGTTCCATCGCCAGTTCGACGGTCTCGATCGCATGCCGTGCGACGAGCGAGCGGCCGATCATCACCTCGTCGACCGTCTCGGCCGACGGCGCGTTGCGCTCGACGGTCTCGATCATCCACCGGTGCGCGAGCTGGGCGGCCCGCAGCGAGGTCTCCATCCGTCCGGCGATGTCGAGCAGCCCCGGTCCGGGGTGCTTCCGGCGCGCTAGGTCGAGCGCGATGTCGCGCGCGCTTTCGGCAACGCCCAGATAGACCGCATAGATCAGCGGGAAGGCGGTGGTGGCGATGATCTGGAACACCGGGTGCCATTCCCCGGCACGACGGCTGAAGGCAACACCGGCGTCCGGTATGAAGAGGTCGTCGATGACGACGTCGTTGGATCCGGTGCCGCGCATGCCGAGCGCGCGCCAGGTCTCGACGACGCTGACTTCGGGCGCCTTCATCGGCACGGCGAAATGGATCACCGCATCCGGACCCTCGCCGGTCGCAAGAACCGCGCCGGTCATCAGCAGGTCGCCGGCCATGGCCCCGGAAGTGAAGCTCTTGCGTGCCTTGATCCGGTAGCCGCCTTCCACCTTCACCGCCTTGCCGGAGCCGCCTATCCAGTCCGAGCCACCGCTGGAGAGCAGGATCAGCCGCTCGGCCGCCACGCGTTTCAGCAGCGGCTCCACGGCGGTGACCTGCTGGTGGCGCCAGCGCCAGGCCGGGATCGCCACCTGGTGGGTGTGCATCGAAAAGGCAAGGGCCGTCGACGAGCAGGCATGCGCCATGACCCGCAGCATCTCGGCGAGCGTGCGCACGTCTGCGTCCCCGCCGCCAAGCGGCGCCGGCACGCCCGCCTCCACCAGGCCCGATTGCTTCAGAAGCTCGTAGTTCTCCGCGACAAAGCTGTCCTCTTCGTCGAAGCGTGCGGCGCGCTCGGCCAGCACGGGCGAAATCGCCCGGGCGACTTCCACCGGATCGACCGGCGAAGCAGGTCGCTCGTTGCCTTCGTTCGACGGTACGTTCATTGCCGTGTTCATGGGGCCCTCCTCGAAAGAATGGCGACAGGGTCCTCCCAAAGAGCAAGTCCGTCCAGTTCACGAACTGTACTACCCCCGTGGTCGCTCCCCCGAGTTTACACTATGATGCCGTCCGAACGACGTTGCCGGATGACGATCATGGATGAGCATGGAAGTTACGGCCAGTTCTGCCCCGTATCGATGGCCGCCGAAATCCTCTGCACCCGCTGGACGGTGCTGGTCCTGCGCGAGCTTCTCTGCGGGACGACCCGCTTCAACGACCTGCGCCGGGGCGTGCCGCGCATGTCTCCGGCGCTTCTGTCCAAGCGGCTGAAGGAACTGGAGCGGGCCGGCGTGATCGTGGCGCGGCCGGGCGAGCGGGGGGTAACCGAATACCGCCTCTCGCCCGCAGGCAAGGACCTCGAGCCGATCGTCATGGGGCTCGGCTTCTGGGGGCAGCGGTGGGTGGAATCGCAGCTCTCCCTGAAGCACCTCGATCCCTCGCTGCTCATGTGGGACATGCGCCGCAATCTGAACCCGCAGCCGCTGCCCAGGCGCCGCTGCACCATCCAGTTTCTCTATCCCGAGCTGCCGGAAAGCCGGCAGAACTGGTGGCTGGTCGTCGACGGCGGCGCGGTCGACCTGTGCGGCTTCGATCCCGGCTTCGAAATCGATCTTCTGGTCACCAGTTCGCTGCGCAGCATGACGGCGATCTGGATGGGGTTGTCGATGATCCGCCGGGAGGTCGATGCCGGAAATCTGGAGTTCGACGGCGATCCGGAGATTGCGAAGGCCATGCAGCAATGGCTGGGGCTCAGCAAGTTTGCCGGAGCGCCGCGCAGCGTGGCCTAAGCATGTCACGCAAAAGTGTGCTGCGGTTTTGCGACGACGACATGTGCGAAATCAAAGGTCTAAAGCGCCGGAGCGAATCTGAAAGATCGCAAGCGCTCTAGCCACATTTACGGTCACAAAAATGTGGCCGGACCTTAAACTCGGCCTCTCGGGACGCTATATGCTGCCGGTGTGCGCCTTTCTGGCGCGGGAAGAGATGACGGGAAGAGTTGAGATGCAGCGTTTTGGACGAATTTTCGCGATGATGGGCGTCGCCCTCATGGTCATGGTTACCGCGGTCGATGTTGCCGAGGCCCGCCGGGCCGGTGGCGGATTCGGCAGCCGTGGCACCCGCACCTTCGCGCCGCCGCCCGTGACGCGCACCGCGCCCACGCAATCGGCGCCGATCGACCGGAGCATGACCCAGCGCCCGGCCGGCCAGCAGACGGCGCAGCCCCAGGCGGGCCAGCAGGCCAACCGGCCGTTCGGCCAGCGCCCCGGCGGATTGTTCGGCGGCTTCGGCGGCGCGCTGCTCGGTGGCCTGGCCTTGGGCGGCCTGGTCGGCATGCTGATGGGCAACGGCATCGGCGGGGCGATGGGTTTCCTCGGCCTGCTGTTCCAGGCAGCCCTGATCTTCGGCGCGATCACGCTCGCCATGCGCTTCTTCCGCCGCTCCTCCCAGCCTGCCTATGGCGGCGGCGCGGGCAACATGGCCAATCGCCAGTCTGAGACAGGCATGCCGTCCTTCAAGATTCCCAGCATCGGCGGCGGTGTCCGAGGTGGCCCCGGGGCCGGTCTTGGGGGCGGCCTGGGGCGTGGTCTTGGCGGTGGCCTCGGCGCAGGCGCGGGTGCTTCCGCCAGCCAGTCGACCGACGAGATCGGTGTTGGGCAGCAGGATCTCGAACAGTTCGAGACGATGCTGAAGGAGGTCCAGACCGCCTATGGCGCGGAAGACTATGCCGCCCTTCGCAGCCTGACCACGCCGGAGGCCATGTCTTGGCTCGCCGAGGAACTGAGCGAGAACGCCACGAGCGGCGTCAAGAACGAGGTTCGCGACGTCCATCTGGTTCAGGGCGACGTGGCCGAGGCCTGGCGCGAGGACGACGGCACCGAATTCGCCACGGTCGCGATGCGCTACGAGAGCATCGACGTGATGCGCGACCGCGCCACCGGCAAGGTCGTCAGCGGCGATCCGGAACAGATGAGCGAGGCCGTGGAGGTCTGGACCTTCCAGCGCAAGCCGCGCGGCCCCTGGCAGGTTTCGGCTATCCAGGGCACCGAGGCGGCCTGACGGCCGCTACCGCCGGGCGGCGCCCACGTTTCCGGGGCAACAATTCCGGACAAGGCCACTTCGTGTGCGCCCGGCACTTGCCTTGTGCGGCGAACTGGCCTCATCTGCGTGCCGGCGGGGTTTGTCGCCGGTGGCGCGTCTCTCACAGGGGCGCGCTTCCTGATAGTTGATCTTCATTCGGAGAAATTGATGCCGTTCAAATCCATCTTCGCCGCTGCGATCGTGCTCATGACGCTGGCGGGCTGCACGACGAGTGCCGCCCACAACACCACCTACGCTCTTCCCGCCGATACCGGCGGCGGCGTTCGCATCCCGATCAACTGATCCCCTTTTTTCCGAATGGCTGCCGGGCGTCACGCTCGGCGGCCCCAGCGGAGCGCGGCCCTCCGTGCCTCCGAGCGCGCGTTTGGTCACCTGCCCCACAGCGCCACCTGCGTTTCCCCCAGTCGACCCGGCCCGCAAGGCAGTTTCACCCTGGAAACGGGGGAGGGGATGATTTTTGCCGGCGGGGCCGGCTTGGCAAGCGGCGCCGGCTCTGTCACCTTGCCGCGAATCTCTCGGCGAAACATCCGCAGGTGGTGGCATGGCAGATGCAATACGGCTGGTCCTGACGAACATGCCGACGGTCCTGTTCGTGGTAGCGCTTGCGATCGCCACCTTCCGGCGTGACGGACCGCCTGCCCAACGCTATCTCTCCTGGCTCCTGTTGCTCTCGGTCGGCGCGGAAATGATCTGGGGCGGCTTCTTCCACGTCTTCCTGCCGCAGGTGGCCGCAGCCCAGATCGGCTGGCAGGTGAGCCCGTTCCAGTTCGAGATCGGTGTCGCCGACCTTTCCATCGGCGTCGTCGCCGTCCTGTCGTTCTGGCGAAGCCTTTCGTTCAAGGCCGCCGTCGTCCTCTATCTCGTGCTGTTCAACATCGGCGTGGCGATCGGCCACGTTCGCGAAGCCGTCGTCAATGCGGACTATGCTCCGGATAATTTCGGCCTGCTGTTGCTGCTCACGGTCATCAAGGTTCCGCTGCTCGCGTGGTTGCTCTGGAAGGCGCACCGGGAAGAGACGGCGGTGCGGGCGCGCTGAGAGACGTGATCGCAAGCGCAAGTCGCGATGGTCACGGATCGCCCTCGCTTGTGTAAGTAATGGCTTGTTTAGCTTCGCATTTCCGCCCGATCGCGCGCCCGAAAAAAATGATCGCCGACATAGACTTGACATTGTGACGGGGGGATCCATCCTCAACCCACTACATCTCTTCATACACAATGATTGCCCGAACATATCTTTAGTTGACGCAAATGCTCGAGGAGAATTCCCGTGGATAAGCATGATATCGCGCATGGCAGGAACGAAGGCGGGCTGAGCCGTCGAAACTTGTTGCTTGCCGGCGGCACGCTGACGGCCGCCGCACTCTCCGCCACAGCAGCCCAGGCCCAAACGCAATCCGGCACCGCGGCGCAGTCCCAGCCGCAGGGAGGGTCGGCCGCAAAGCCCAACATCCTCATCATCTTCGGCGACGACATCGGCATCGCCAACATCAGCGCCTATACGCACGGCCTGATGGGCTATCACACACCCAACATCGACAGCATCGCCCGCGACGGCATCATGTTCCTGCACTACTACGGCGAGCAGTCCTGCACCGCCGGCCGCGCCGCCTTCCTGACCGGACAGCACGGCATCCGCACAGGCCTGACCAAGGTCGGCTTTCCCGGCGCGCCGATGGGCATGAGCCAGCTCGACCCCTCGATCGGCGGCCTGTTGAAGAACCTCGGCTACGCCACCGGCCAGTTCGGCAAGAACCACGTGGGCGACCGCAACCCGTCACTGCCGACCGTCAACGGCTTCGACGAATTCTTCGGCAACCTCTACCATCTCAACGCCGAGGAGGAACCGGAACTGCCGGACTACCCGAAGGATCCCGCCTACCTCGCCAAGTTCGGCCCACGCGGCGTGCTGCGCTGCAAGGCGACCGACGTGGACGATCCGACCGAGGATCCACGCTTCGGCAAGGTCGGCAAGCAGACGATCGAGGACACCGGCGCGCTGACGAAGAAGCGCATGGAGACCATCGACGACGAAACCTCGGCCGCGGCGATCGATTTCATGAAGCGGCAGCAGACGGCGGGCCAGCCGTTCTTCTGCTGGTACAATTCGACCCGCATGCACCTTCGAACCCATGTGCGCGACAGCCATCGCGGCCGCTACCAGCATGGCGACAGCGAATATATCGACGGCATGATCGAGCATGACGACACGATCGGCTCGGTCCTGAAGGCGCTGGAGGACATGGGCATCGCCGACAACACCATCGTGGTCTACACGACCGACAACGGCCCGCATATGAACACCTGGCCGGACGGGGCCATGACCTGGTTCCGCTCCGAGAAGAACACCAACTGGGAAGGCGCGTTCCGCGTGCCCTGCTTCGTCCGCTGGCCGGGGGTCATCGAGCCGGGAACGGTGACGAACGAGTTGATGAGCCACAACGACTGGGTGCCGACGCTCTGCGCGATCGCCGGAGAGCCTGAGATCATCGACAAGCTGAAGGCGGGCTACACGGCGAACGGCCTCGAATACAAGGTGCATCTGGACGGCTACGACCAGTCGGAACTCCTGCGCACCGTGCGCGGCACGGCCGCCGTCAACAACGGCGTGAAGAGCGCGCGCGACACGTTCTTCTATGCCGACGACGACGGCCTGCTCGTGGGCTTGCGACAGGGTGACTACAAGTACGTCTACTCAGAGCAGCGCAAGGAAGGGACATTGGGCGTCTGGGCCGAGCCGTTCACGACGCTGCGCCTGCAGAAGATCTTCAACCTCTTCCAGGACCCGTTCGAGCGGGCTGACATTACCTCCAACACCTTCTGGGACTGGCAGCTCAACCACGTCGGCAGCGCCTATGGCATGATGGACGTGGTCTTCGCATTCGTGTCGACCTTCAAGGATTTCCCGCCGCGATCGTTCCCGCCGAGCTTCAACCCCGCCAACGTGATGGAATCGACGCTCGACAGCATCAAGCGCAGGGACGCATTGAAGCAGAACCTTGACCTCGAGCGCATCCGCGGCGGCCTGAACAAGATGCTCGACGACGCGCTGCAGCACCGCGGCGTACAGTGACGTCCCGTCCTGACGGGTAGCTTGGGATTCGGCGGATGCCAAAAGCATGTCGCGCAAAAGTGTGCTGCGGTTTTGCGACGACGACATGCGCAAGATCAAAGGTCTAAAGCGGGGAGCGAATCTGAAAGATCGCGACGCGCTTTAGCTGCCCACGCGCGGCTGGGCGTAGGCGGGAATCCTGAAGCGCCGGCGGTAGACGCCCGGCGGCAGGCCGGTCAGCCGGCGGAACAGGCGGCGAAAGAAGGCGGGGTCCTCGTAGCCGACCTGCCAGCTGATCTCGTCTATCGACGTCTCCGTCCGCTCCAGCCGTCGCTTGGCATCCTCGATCCGAAGCCGCTGCACATAGGCGATGGGGCTGAGGCCGGTCGCGCCGGTGAACCGGCGCTTGAAGGTTCGCTCCGTAAGCCCTGCCTTTCGGATCGATTCTTCGAGCGGGTTCGCAACCGAGAAATGCGCAGCCAGCCACGTCTGCGCTACCTGGATGGCGACGTCGCCGTGATCGCTGCGCCCCTCGAAGATCATGTAGGGCGCCAGTCCGTCCTGGTGCCATTGCAGGGCGAAGAAGCGTGCGACGCCTTGCGCCGCCGTTGCCCCGGTAAAGCGACCGATCAGGTACAGGACGAGATCGTGCCAGGTCATGGAAGCGCCGGAAGTGATCAGTTCCTCATGCCTCCCGCAGACGATCAGGACGCGCTCCGGCTGGATCGGCACCTGCGGAAACGCCGCGGAGAAGGTTTTCGCGTAGCCGAAATGCACCGTTGCCTCCACGCCGTCGAAGAGGCCGGTCTCGGCGAGCAGGAAGAGGCCGGAACAGGCCGAGCACAGCAGTGCGCCGCGCCGGTGCATGGCGCGCAGCCATTCGACGAGGTCGGGGTATCGCCCCGTCCGCCATCCGTCCGGTCCCAGCAGGAGGGAGGGGACGATGACGATGTCTGTGGTCGCGAGCGTGTCGACGCCGCGCTGCACGGTGATGGGCAGGCGGCTGGCCAGTTCGAGCGGACCGGGGCTCATGCCGACGATTTCCACCCGGAACGGGGCAGCACTGAGCGAGGTGTGCTCACGGATCGGCGTCATGGCGAAGGCATTCATCACGTCGAAGATGCCGCTCAGCGTCGAGACGACCGCCTCGGGAATGGCCACGAGACTGACATGGAGCGGCTGCGGCACCGTCGGCACAGATAGGCTCGGCATTTGGAACTCCGTCATGGTTGGAGCAGGGATCAACCTAGCATGGCAGCACCGGCCATGACGATGGGTTGCGTCGGCCCGGCACGTCGCCCGGTGGCACGAATGACCCGGTTCTGGACAATCCCGCTCTGCCGCCGGCGGCCGGCACCTGCGATCATCCTCTCGACCCTCCAGACGGGTCTTGTCGAAGAGAAGAGGAACCGAAACGTGGACCACGTCCGAAACCAGACAATCGATACCGCCAAGCTCGACGCCTTGATTTCACGCGCGATCGGCGACCTTTCCGCCGGCTACGGCGGCGTCATGGTCAGCCTCGGCAACCGGCTGGGGCTCTACCGGGCCATGGCCGCAGCGGGACCGCTGACGTCATGGGAACTGGCCAGCCGCGCCGGCTGCGCCGAGCGCTATGTGCGCGAATGGCTCGGTTCCCAGGTGGCCGGCGGCTATGTCGACCATCACGCCAACAGCAATACATTCGAGCTGACGCCCGAGCAGGCGCTCGTGCTCGCCAATGAAGATAGCCCCGTGTTCATTCCCGGTGCGTGGGCCGTGCCGGCCTCGATGTGGGCGGACGAGGAAAAGGCGATCGAAGCCTTCCGCACCGGCAGCGGCATCCCCTGGGGAGACCATGACGGGCGGCTCTTCTGCGGCGTCGCCGCCCTCTACCGCAATGCCTATGCGGCAAGCCTGGTCCCCGAGTGGCTGCCGGCGCTCGACGGCGTGGTCGACAAGCTGAGTGCCGGAGGCCTGGTAGCGGACGTCGGCTGCGGCCACGGGCATTCGACCGTGCTGATGGCCAAGGCCTTTCCGAGGTCGCGGTTCTTCGGCTTCGATAACCACGAGCGGTCCGTAGCCGAGGCCGAGACGGTTGCAGCCGAGGCCGGCGTGGCGGAGCGGACAAGCTTTTCGACCGCCCGGGCGGGAGACTATCCGGGAACCGGCTACGACCTGATCTGCTTCTTCGACTGCCTGCACGACATGGGCGACCCGGTGGCTGCGGCAAGGCACGCGGCAGGTGCGCTGGCACCGGATGGCACCGTGATGCTGGTGGAGCCCTTCGCCAATGATCGCGTCGAGGACAACGTCTCGCCGGTGGCACGGATGTACTACGCCGCCTCTACGACGATCTGCTGCGCGCACGCCATCTCCGACGGCGGGCACATGGTGCTGGGCGCGCAGGCGGGGCAGGCGCGGCTGGCCGACGTCTTCCGCAAGGCCGGCTTCACCCGCTTCCGGCGGGCGATGCAGACGCCCTTCAACCTCATCCTCGAGGCGCGGCTCTGAGCGGCAGGCAACAGATGCGCGGAGGCGGCCTCAGGCCGCCTCCCTCTTCGCATAGGGGTCGAAGCGGCCGTAGAAGGTCTCGCCCTTGGCGGCCATGTCGAGCAGCAGCGGCGTCGGCTTGAAGTGGTCGCCGTATTTCGCAGCGAGCTTCTCGCACAGGTCCACGAATGTCGCCACACCCATGCCGTCGATGTAGGACAGCGTGCCGCCGGTATAGGGGGCGAAGCCGAAGCCGAGGATCGAGCCGACATCGGCCTCGCGCGGATCGGTGACGATGCCTTCCTCCACGGTGCGCGCCGCCTCTAGCGCAATGGTCACGAGCAGGCGCTCCTTCAGCACCTTCACGTCGACCTCTTCCGGCTTCTGCTGCGGATAGAGCGCCTTCAGGCCGGGCCACAGCTTCTTCTTCTGCGGCTTCGGCGGATAGTCGTAGAAGCCCTTGCCGGCCTTGCGGCCGAGGCGACCGTCCTCGACCATCTTGGTCACCAGCTCCATGTGGCGTGGATCGACGGATTGCGGACCGAGGTCAGCGATCGCGGCCTTGAAGATCTTGTAGGAGAGGTCGACGGCAACTTCGTCGTTGAGCGAGAGCGGACCGACCGGCATGCCGGCCATCTTCGCCGCATTCTCGATCATGGCCGCCGGCACGCCCTCGACCAGCATGTCGTAGGCCTCGCCGATGTAGCGGAAGACGCAGCGGTTGACGTAGAAGCCGCGCGTGTCGTTGACGACGATCGGCGTCTTCCTGATCGCCGCGACATAGTCCAGGGCCGTGGCCAGCGCCTTGTCGCCCGTCTCCTTGCCGAGGATCACCTCCGTCAGCATCATCTTTTCGACCGGGGAGAAGAAGTGGATGCCGATGAATTGGGCCGGGCGCTTCGTGTTTTTCGCAAGCCCGGTGATCGGCAGCGTCGAGGTGTTGGAGGCGAAGATCGCTCCTTCCGGCAGCACGGCCTCGATCTTCTCGGCGACGGCCTTCTTGACGTCGCGGTCCTCGAACACCGCCTCGATGACGAGGTCGGCGTCGGAAAGGGCCGCGTAGTCGGCTGTCGGCGTGATCAGCGACAGAAGCCTTTCGCCTTCCTCCTTGCTCATCCGGCCCTTGGCGACGCTGCCGGACGTCAGGCCCTCGCAGACGGACTTGCCCTTGTCGGCCGCCTCCTGGTCGCGGTCGATCAGGACCACCGGGATGCCGGCGGCCGCGGTGACATAGCCGATCGAGGCGCCCATGAAGCCCGCGCCGACGATCCCGACCTTCTTGAATTCGGTCTTCGGCACGCCCGCCGGCCGCCGCGCGCCCTTGCCCAACTCCTGCATGGAGATGAACAGCGAGCGGATCATCGAGAAGGCCTCGGTGGTCTGCAGGATATGGGTGAAGTAGCGCTGCTCGATCTTCAGCGCCGTGTCGAACGGCACCTGCAGGCCCTCATAGACGCACTTGAGGATTGCGAGTGCTCCCGGATAGTTGCCGGCGGTCTCGCGCCGCAGGATCGCCGGCGCTGCCGGCCAGAGCTGGGCAGAAGCCGGGGTCCAGATGCCGCCGCCCGGAGCCTTGAAGCCCTTCTCGTCCCAGGGTGCGATGGGCTTCAGCCCGTCCTTGATCATCTGCTTGGCGGCCGGGATCAGCTCGTCCGGAGCGACCACCTGATGGACGAGGCCCATCGCCTTGGCGCGTGCGCCGGTCAGCGACGAGCCGGTGGTCATCATCTGCAATGCGTCCTGCGCATTTGCAAGCCGCGGCACGCGCTGGGTGCCGCCGGCGCCGGGGAAGATGCCGACCTTCACCTCGGGAAGGGCGATCTTGACTGACTTCGCATTCGACGCGACGCGGCCGTGGCAGGCGAGCGACAGTTCGAACGCGCCGCCCATGCAGGTGCCGTTGATCGCCGAGACCCAGGGCTTGCCGCAGGTCTCGAGCTTGCGGTAAAGGCCGCTCATCCGCCCGGTCAGTGCAAACAGCTTCTCGACGGCCTGCGCCGGATCCTTTGCCTTTTCCTCGGCCTGAAGGGTAAACATCGACTTGATCATCGAAAGGTCGGCGCCGCCGGAGAAGGACGACTTGCCCGACGTGAAGACCACGCCCTTGACGGCGGCATCCGCGACGGTCGCGTCGATGATCGCGTCGAGCTCGTCCATCACCTCGGCGGTCAGCACGTTCATCGACTTGCCCGGCATGTCCCAGGTGACGAGCGCAATGCCGTCGGCGTCGGTTTCGATCTTGAAGTTTTTGTAGTCGGTCATTGCGGGATTCCTCTTCCCTTGAATTCTTCCGTTGGGGCTGGGCCCTCACCCCGCCTCCGCTTCGCTCGGCGACCCTCTCCCCGAGGGGCGAGGGGGAACGGCGCCGTTGCTGCCCGCTCCCACTTACCCACCGGGGAGAAGGTGCCCGAAGGGCGGATGAGGGGGCGTCCCTCACACCCTTTCGATGATCGTCGCCGTGCCCATGCCGGCGCCGATGCAGAGCGTCACCAGCGCGGTGTTGAGGTCGCGCCGCTCCAACTCGTCCAGTACGGTGCCGAGGATCATCGCGCCGGTGGCACCCAGCGGATGGCCCATGGCGATCGCCCCGCCGTTGACGTTGATCCTGTCGTGGCCGATCTCGAAGGCTTGGCAGTAGCGCAGCACGACGGCGGCGAAGGCTTCGTTCAGCTCGAACAGGTCGATGTCGGCAAGCGTCATGCCGGCGCGCTTCAGCAGCTTCTCGGTCACGTCGACCGGCCCCGTCAGCATCAGCGCCGGGTCGGACCCGATATTGGCGAAGGCCTTGATGCGGGCGCGCGGCTTCTGGCCGAGGATCGCGCCGCCCTCCTTCGAGCCGACGAGCACGGCAGCGGCGCCGTCGACGATGCCGGAAGAATTGCCGGCATGGTGGACGTAGCTGATCGCCTCGATCTCGGGGTGCGCCTGGATCGCGACGGCCTCGAAGCCGCCCATCTCGCCCGGCATCTGGAAGGAGGGATTGAGCGAAGCAAGCGCCTGCATGTCGGTGCCCGGCCGCATCGCCTCGTCGCGGTCGAGGATCGTCAGCCCGTTGATGTCCTTCACCGGGATGACGGACCCCTTGAAGTAGCCCTTCTCCCAGGCGTTGGCCGCGCGCTTCTGGCTCTCCACCGCGTAGGCGTCGACGTCGTCACGCGAAAAACCGTATTTGGTGGCGATCAGGTCGGCGGAGACGCCCTGCGGCATGAAGTAGGCGGGGAAGTTCACCGATGGGTCCATGTACCAGGCGCCGCCGGACATGCCCATGCCGACGCGCGACATGCTCTCCACCCCGCCGGCGATGACGATGTCGTCGGCGCCCTGCGCGATCTTGCCGGCGCCGAAGTTGACGGCATCGAGGCCGGAGGCGCAGAAGCGCGAGATCTGCATGCCGGGTGCCTTGGTCGAATAGCCGGCCTCGAAGGCGGCGGCCTTGGGGATGACGGCGCCGGCGTCCATCACCGGATCGACGCAGCCCATGATGATGTCGTCGACCTTCTCGGTGTCCAGCCCGTTGCGGTCGCGGATCGCTTCCAGCACCCTGGCGGCGAGGCGGACGGAGGGCACCTCGTGCAGCGCTCCGTCCTTCTTTCCGCGCCCGCGCGGGGTGCGCACGTGATCGTAGATGAAGACGTCGGTCATGTGGTCTCTTCTCCCTGGCGGCGCAGAAGCGCCGAAAATGCATCGTCAATGCTGCTCGCGATCTTCCTCTTCTCCCCAGCGGGGAAAAGTGCCGAGCGAATGCGAGGCGATGAGGGGCGCCGGCAGCCCCCTCATCCGGCCCTTCGGGCCACCTTCTCCCCGCCGGGGAGAAGAGGCAATATCAAAACGCCGCTGCGGCCATCGCCATCATCGTCTCGGCGCCGCTCTCGATCCGCGCCTTGCGCAGCGCCGTCTCCGGCATGATCCGCTCCATGTAGAAGCGGCCGGTAATCAGCTTGTTGCGCAGGAATTCCTCGCGCTCGCCGGCCCCTGCCGCAAGCCCGGCCTGGGCGGCCTTGGCCATGCGCGCCCACATGTAGCCGACCACGACGAGGCCGAACAGGTGCATGTAGTCGGTCGAGCCGGCGCCGGCGTTGTCCGGCTTGGCCATCGCGTGCTGCATGAACCACATGGTCGAGGCCTGCAGGTCGCCCAGCCCCTTCTTCAGGTGCTTGGTGAAGAAGGACAGGCTCTCGTCATTGCGGTTTTCCTCGCAGAAGTCGCCGATCTCCTTGAACAGCGCCATCACCGCGCGACCGCCGTTCATGCCGAGCTTGCGGCCGACGAGGTCGAGCGCCTGGATGCCGTTCGCGCCCTCGTAGATCATGGCGATACGGGCGTCGCGCACGAACTGGCTCATGCCGTGCTCCTCGATATAGCCGTGGCCGCCATAGACCTGCTGCGCCATCACTGCATGGTCGAAGCCCTTGTCGGTGAGCACGCCCTTCAGGATGGGCGTTGCCAGTCCGAGCAGGTCGTCGGCCGCCTGTCGCTCCTTTTCCTCGCTGGCACGATGGGCGATGTCGGATTGCAGCGCCGTCCACAGCAGGAAGGCGCGCCCGCCCTCGTTCCAGGCCTTGATGGTCAGGAGCGCCCGGCGGATGTCGGGATGGACGATGATCGGGTCGGCGCGCTGGTCGGGCGCTTTTGGTCCGGAGAGCGACCGGCCCTGGATGCGCTCGCGCGCATAGTTGGCGGCGTTCTGGTAGGCGGCCTCGGCAACGGCGAGCCCCTGCAGGCCGACGCCGAGGCGCGCCTCGTTCATCATCACGAACATGGCGTTCAGGCCCTTGTTCTCCGTGCCGATGAGAAAGCCGGTCGCCTCGTCGTAGTTCATCACGCAAGTGGCGTTGCCGTGGATGCCCATCTTGTGCTCGATCGCGCCGCAGGAAACGCCGTTGCGTTCGCCCGGTTCGCCATTCGCGTCCGGCAGGAATTTTGGAACGATGAAGAGCGAAATACCCTTGGTGCCCTCCGGCGCGCCCTCGATGCGGGCCAGCACCAGGTGGACGATGTTTTCCGCCATGTCGTGCTCGCCGGCGGAGATGAAGATCTTCTGGCCGGAGATTTTGTAGGAGCCATCGGCCTGCGGCACCGCCTTGGTGCGCAGCAGGCCGAGGTCGGTGCCGCAATGCGGCTCGGTCAGGTTCATCGTGCCGGTCCATGTGCCTGCCACCATCTTCGGCAGGTAGGCCTTCTTCTGGGCATCCGAACCGTGCACCAGGATCGCCGCGATCGCGCCCTGGGTCAGTCCCGGGTACATCATCAGAGACATGTTGGCGGACGACATGTATTCGCCGACGGCGGTGTGCAGCACGTAGGGCAGTCCCTGTCCGCCGAATTCCTCGGGTACGGCGAGCCCGAGCCAGCCGCCCTCGCGATAGAGGTCGAACGCAGCCTTGAAGCCCTTCGGCACGCCGACCGAACCGTCCTCGCCGCGCTTGCAGCCTTCCTGGTCCCCGGAAAGGTTGACGGGAAATAGCACCTCCTCCGAAAGCCTTGCCGCTTCGCCCGCGATCGCCTCGACCATGTCCGGCGTGGCATCGGCAAAGCCCGGCAAGTTGTTGTAGCGCTCCAGTCCCAGCACGTCGTTCAGCACGAACAGGGTTTCGTTCACGGGGGCCTTGTAGATGGGCATAGTCTCGAGTTCCTCGCCTTCTCGATGGACGAACGTCCAGTCATTGATGAGGATACTATGAAACTTTGACGTTTGCGTAAACGTCAAAAATTGTCACTCACTTGATTTTCCCCGGCCCGTCCTTGACCGATCACGCAAGAGCGCCAGCCTCGCACCCGCTTTGCCGCTGTATGAGCAAATCGTTAAAAAGTTTGCGCCGGTTAACGGCTTGTTTACCATGTTGCGTGAATTGTGGCGCCTGAGGGCAGTTCACGAAATAGTCTCATCTTTCCACTTTTTCGCCTGCCATTCGTTTCGTCAGGGCCGGAGGAGATGCGCCGCATCGGCGCGTTCCCGGTCTGCACGTGGACATCGAACATGCCGGCGCGCGTCTTGCCGGTTCAATGCAGCAACAGGGCGTCACGCCGCATGAGCGGCAGGCGTGGGGCGGGTTCTCCCGGCGAGCCGACGGGCTCCCAAGCGAGGCGAAGAACATGAGCGGATCGCGAGCAAATCCTCCACGTTTTGGCGACAGGTCGTCGTTCGATGCACTCAACCGCACGATCGAGGGCCTCGAGGCCCGGATAGAAGGCCTGATGGGCAACCGCGAACGTGGCCGCGACGGCGCCCACGGACGAGCAGAGCCAGCGCGCCCCGATCCGGCCCGCCCCGATATGGCTCGAACCGGCGTCTTGCGCGACGATCCGGTCGGCGAGATCATGCAGCGCCAGCGCGCGATCGAGACCGTGCGCGAGCGCGCCGCAACCCGTAGCGAACGCGTGCCGCACGCCTTTGACACCGCCGTCCCCACGCATCAATCCGCCGCGCGCAGCGGGCCGGATCATCCCGCGCCGGATTTTGCCGCCCGGGAGATCGCCCAGGCGCTCGTCGGCTTGCGGCAGGATCTCAAGCGCGACATCGCCGAAGGTCTCGGTCGCGAGATGGACGTACTGCGCGGCGAGATGCGGGCTATCCGCCAGGCCGCAGAGGTCCGCGGCCACGACGACGACATCCGCGGCGACCTGCAGCGGCTGGCGCACGGTATCAGCCAGCTCGGCCTCCAGTCGGGCCGCTCGGACACAGACGGCCTCCGGGTCGAGTTCGACGAATTGCGCTCGGTCCTCGACGGCCTTGCCCGCGAGGATTCCGTGCGCCGCATGGAAACCCGCTGGAGCGGCGTCGAGGAGAAGCTCGCCGCCGCCGACCAGAGCCGCGACGACGAACTGCTCGCCCTGGCCTACCGGCTCGAGGAACTGAAGACGCAGATCCAGTCCGTCAGCCCCACGCCCGCTTTGCGCGGCCTGGAAGACAAGCTGCACGCGATGGGCCAGGCCGTCGAAGCGCTCGGCCGCAGCGTCATGCCGGACGATCGCCGCTACGCCAGCCAGTTCGAGGGTCTCGACCTGCGTCTCGACGAAATCAGCCGCGCGATTGCTGCAGGCGCACGCGTCCCGGGATCTGTCGCCGACACAGCCATGCTCCAGCGCCTGGAAGGCCGGATCGCCGACCTTGCCGGCCAGCTCGACACGATCTCGCACCGGCCTTCGCCCGAGCAGGGGCTCGGCCAGCGGTTGGAAACGCTGGCCTACCGCATCGAGGAGATGGCCAACGAGAAGGCCGCCATTCGCCTGGAAGAGCGCCTCGACCAGTTGTCCTCCATGATCGAGCAGAGCCAGCGTGCCCCGGCTGCGGGCGCCGACCTTGCCGGTCATCTCACCGACATTTCCCGCAAGATCGACGCGCTCGACCAGGGTGCGGTCAACGATGTGCTGGCCGAACGCCTCGATCTGCTCGCCCGCCGTATCGAAGATCTCGACGTCCCGTCCGCCGCGCCGATGTCCGGCGAGAGGTTCTCCTCCATCGAGGGCCGGCTGCAGGCGATCGCCGACCGTTTGGACAGAACCAGTGCCGCCCCGGCGGGCGACAATGCCGTCCTGCAGAGCCTCGAGGCGCAGATCGCGCATCTGTCGACCCTGATCAGCGCGCCGCAGGCGACATCGTCCGCAGCCCTTCCCGCCGACTTCGACAACCGCATGGCGACGATCGAAGACTACATGGCGACGAACGACGAATACATCATCGAGGCGGCCCGGCAGGCTGCCGACGCGGTGATGCAGGCCTATCAGCGGGCCGAGACGGGGGGCGCATCCTCCTCCGACATGGCGGCGATCTCCGCACTTGCCGAAGACCTCCGCACGCTGGAAGACATGATGCGCTCCAGCGAGGAGCGCACCGCGCGGACCTTCGATGCCCTGCACGACACGCTGGTCCAGATCGCCGGCCGCCTGGAGCAGCTCGATGCGCCGCGGGACGGCTACCGGGCCGATGAACACCAGGCTTCGCCCGCGACGCCGCGCGCGGCGGCCATGGCCTTCCACGACGACGAATATCCCTTCGTCGACGACGGCTTCGATGCCGGGCCCGAGGATTTTGGACAGCGTACGGTCACGGCGGACGCCGAGGCGTCGGGCTTTGCGGACGAGGCAGCGGTCGAAGGCGAGGAGGGCTCCCAGCTTGTTGTCGCGGAAGTCGCCGGGACCGCGACTGTAGAGAAGAAGGCCAAGGGCGGACTGATCTCGGGTTTGGCGCGCCGGTTCGCGCCGGCGCGGAAGGAAGTGCCTGCCGCCCCCGTCGAGCGCCAGCACATCGATCCGGCACCGTCGCTCGATCCGGGCGACGAGATCGCGCCGGAAGTGGCTAACCAGCTACTCGAGCCGGGTTCGGGCGCCCCCGACGTGCGCAAGATCCTGGAACGCGTCCGGGCAAACCAGGCCGCGGATGGCCGCGGCAAGCCGAGCGATGCCGGCAAGTCCGACTTCATCGCCGCCGCCCGCCGTGCCGCACGCATGGCGGCAGAAGAATCCGATACGATCTCCCGTCTCGCGCCTGAAAAGAAGGCGTCCGGCTCGGGTGCTGCCGCCTCGGCCTTCGGCCGCCATCGCCGGCCGATCCTGATGGCCGTTGGCGCGATCCTGCTGGCCATCATGTCCTACCCGCTCGTCGACACACTGGTGCGCGGCGACGAGGCGCCTTCGACCGCGCCGGTCGAGCAGGCAAGAATGGCGGCCCCTGTCGCCGGCACGCCGGTGGCAAACGAGGCCGTTGCACCACAGGAGGCCGCTTCCCCGGCGCCCGTCGAGAGCGCCCCGGCTCCGGTCCAGAGCGCCCAGGTGGAGGTGATCGAGGGCGACGACGCGTTGCCCGACGGCGTCACCGCGCCCGCCGACGATATCCCCACGCCGACCGTCGAGGACACCGGCATGGACACGGGCGATCCCGTGCTGGCGATCACCGGTGCGCAGCAGTTGACGCGTCCGGCCGATGCCGCGGCGGAGACCGGCGGGTTCGAGCCGATCGTGACGAACGAATCCATGGAAGGCGTCGAGGACGTCCCGGTCACCGACGAAAGCACGACGGAATCGGTCGTCGGTGCCGGCGATCCCGACCAGGACGTCACCGAGGCGATCACCGTGCCGACAGCAATCGAGCCCGCCTCGCTGGCGAAGTCGGCCGGCGAGGGCGACAGCTTGGCGCTGTTCGAACTCGGCGCACGCTTCACCGACGGCCGCGGCGTCGCGATCGACATGGCGGAAGCGGCAAAATGGTACCGGATGTCGGCCGACCGCGGCTTCGCGCCGGCGCAGTATCGCCTCGGCAGCCTCTACGAGAAGGGACAGGGGGTCGAACGCGACCTCGGCACGGCGCGCGGGCTCTACGAGCAGGCCGCCCGGCAGGGTAACGCCAGCGCCAGCCACAATCTCGCTGTCCTGCTCGCCACGGGCGGCGGCAAGGCGCCGGACTATGCCGCCGCTGCCGAATGGTTCAAGAAGGCCGCCGAGCTCGGCGTTCGCGACAGCCAGTTCAATCTCGCCATTCTCTATGCCCGCGGCAACGGCGTGAAGCAGGACCTCGAAGAGTCCTACAAGTGGTTTGCGATCGCCGCCCGCGAAGGCGACCGGGATGCGGCCGAGAAGCGCGACGAGGTCGCCAACGCCATGAAGCCGGAGCAGCTTGCGAGCGCCAAGGCGAAACTCGAGCTGTGGAAGCAGCAGCCGCTCGACGACAAGGCGAACTCGACCGACCTGCCGGACGAATGGGTCGGCAAGGGAACCAAGACCGCTTCCGTCGATATGAAGAAGGCGATCCGCAACATCCAGGCGATCCTGAACAACAACGGCTTCAACGCTGGCACGCCGGACGGCGCGATGGGCCCGAAGACGGTGGAGGCCGTCAAGGCCTTCCAGAAGTCCGTCGGCCAGTCGGAGACCGGCAAGATCGACGACAGGCTGATCAACGAGTTGCTGAAGCGCAACAAGCAGCAGGGATGATCCCCGGTGCGCCCCGCCGCACCGCATAAAGCCCGGCGCCGATCCGTGCAGCTGTTGACGGCGTGCGACGCTTGAGGGCATGACGCACCTTGAAAAAACCACAAGCCGCTCAGAATGATACGGGAGCGGCGGGTCGAGGCAATCCGGCTCCGATCGGTTTGTCCGGCCCGATATCGCGGCGGTTCCCGGGGTCGTCTTGCGACTGTTCGGGTCCACGCCGATGACGTGCTGAGGGACTGTCGAACCGGGCATGCGTTCCGCCTGCCTGGCGCTTACCCGTATGCCGAACCTGCTACTACCGGACCTGGCGGGGCCAGCTCCGGTCACGAGATTGCTGTAAGGCGGCGACAGGGGCGCTGCGCGTTCCGGGCCTGCGGCCCATCGGGGTAATGCTGTGACGGTTTATCTGCCCATCGCCGAGATATCGGTGAACATCTTCATCATCCTGGGGATGGGCGCGGCCGTCGGCTTTCTGTCGGGCATGTTCGGCGTCGGCGGCGGCTTCCTGATCACCCCGCTCCTGATCTTCTACAACATCCCCCCGATCGTTGCGGTCGCCACCGGCGCCAACCAGGTGGTCGCCTCGTCGATTTCCGGTGCCATCACCCATTTCCGCCGCGGCTCGCTCGACATCAAGCTGGGGACGGTCCTGCTTGTCGGCGGTCTGCTTGGCGCGACGGCGGGCATCTGGCTGTTCGCGCTCCTGCGCCGCGTCGGCCAGCTCGATCTCGTCATCTCGCTGCTCTATGTGCTCCTGCTCAGCGTGGTCGGCGTGCTGATGCTGTTCGAAAGCGTCAGGGCGCTCAGGCGCGCGGCCAAGAATGAGCCCGTCAACCTGCGCAAACCCGGCCACCATAACTGGGTACACGGACTGCCGCTGAAGATGCGGTTCAAGAAGTCCAAGATCTATCTCAGCGTCATCCCGGTCGTCGTGCTCGGGTTCTCGATCGGCATCCTGACCTCGATCATGGGTGTCGGCGGCGGCTTCATCATGGTGCCGGCGATGATCTACCTGCTGCGCATCCCCACCAACGTCGTGGTCGGAACCTCGCTGTTCCAGATCATCTTCGTCACCGCCTACACCACCGTCATGCAGGCGGCGACCAACAATTCCGTCGACATCGTGCTGGCCTTCATCCTCATGGTGGCCGGCGTCATCGGTGCGCAATATGGCGTGCGCGTCGGCCAGCGCCTGCGCGGCGAGCAACTGCGCGCGCTTCTGGCGATGCTCGTGCTCGCGGTCGGCATGCGCCTTGCCGTGGACCTGGTGCTGACGCCTGAGGAGATCTACTCCATCGTCAGCGAGGGGGTGCGGCGATGAGAACCCTCCTGCGTGCGATCCTCGCTGTTTTCGTCCTGGCAACCGCCGCGCCGGCGGGCGCCCAGGAAGACCGGCGGCCCGAAATCGGCGAGCGGCTCGAGATCGGCATGTCCACCGACGAGATCGCCATTGCCTCCGATTTCCGCGGCGCCGACCTGACCATCTTCGGGGCCATCGAAGGCTATGATCCAGATCTTCTGGCCCAGGCCAAGTATGACATCGTCGTGGCGCTGGAAGGGCCCAAGGACAACCAGACCGTCCGGCGCAAGGAGCGCGTGCTCGGCATCTGGGTCAACCGCCATTCCATGACCTTCGAGCTCGCCCCGGAATCCTACTCGCTTTCGAGCACGCGCGACGTCGACGACATCGCGCCCGTGGCGGTTCTCAACAGCATCGGCGTCGGCCTGCAGCACATCCGGCTCGATCCCGTCGGCTTTTTCGGCGACGGCAGCAACGTCTCCGAGTTCCGCACGGCTTTCCGCCGGCTGAAGGAAACCGGCGGCTACTTCCAACGCCATCCGGGCGGCGTGCAGTTCATCAGCGCCAGCCTGTTCAAGGCGACCGTGCGGTTGCCGGCAAACGTTCCGAACGGCACCCATGTCGTGCGCGCCCAGCTCTTCCGCGACGGCGTCTTCATCAGCGAGAAGGCGATGCCCCTGCGGGTGGTCAAGACCGGCCTGGAGCAGATGATCTCGAACGCCGCCTTCAACAATCCGGTCTCCTACGGCGTCCTTTCCGTCATCCTGGCCGTCCTCACCGGCTGGATCGCTAGCGTAGTCTTCCGCAGGGACTGACGTCCGGCCCGCCGCTCTCCTATAGCGGCGGCATCGCCTGCTTGCGCGCGAGCACGGCTTCATAGGCAGCGCGAAGTTCGCCGAAGACGGAGCGGGCCGGCATCGGCGTGCCAAGATGGATGGCGCGCAGTTCCTCCATGAAGGCGTCCCACAGGGCCGGGCCGCCGTCCTCGAGCAGTTCGGCGCGGATGCTCAGTTCCTCCGTCACCGGCAGGTGGCGCCGGCCCCAGGCGCCCATGTGGGCGAACAACGGCACCAGCCCGATCGCCATCTCCGTCAGGCTGTAGAGGCCCTTCTGCTTGTGGCTCGGATCGTCCCTTCGCGTGATGAGACCCTTCTCCATCAGCTTCTTCAGCCTGTCGGCCAGGATGTTCGAGGCGATGCCTTCCTCGGATTGGGTCAGCAATTCGCGGAAATGGCGGCGGTTGCCGAACATCATGTCGCGGATGATGATCAGGCTCCAGCGATCGCCGAGGATCTCGAGCGTCAGGTTGATCGGGCAGCCCGAGCGGTGGTCTTCATTCATGGCGGTCTCCGGAGAATCTGCTTGCATTTTGCCATCGGTCTGCGTAGCCTTCAACCGATTTCGAAATGCAACTGGTTCGTTGCCCGCCAAGGGATGGAGGATGAAATGAGCAAGGTGATCGTCTGGAATCTGGTCAGCCTCGACGGCTACTTCGAAGGCGAGGAAAAGTGGGACCTCGCGTTTCACGCCGACGCCTGGGGCGAGGAACTGGAGAAGATGAGCGAGGCGTTCGGCGAGCGTGCCCGGATGCTCGTCTTCGGCCGCGTGACCTACGAGGGCATGAAGTCCTACTGGACGACGACGCAGGGAGAGACCACGGTCAAGGGCTTCATGAACACGCTGCCGAAGCTCGTCGCCTCGCGCACGCTCGAGAGCTCGGACTGGAACAACACGACTGTGACCGCCGACATCGTCGGCGACCTGCGCCGGCTGAAACAGGAGCCGGGCAAGGACATCTTCGTCTTCGGAAGCGCCGAACTGACCCACGCGCTGCTCGGCGAAGGCCTGGTCGACGAGGTGATGCTCGGCCTGGTGCCGACGCGGCTCGGCAAGGGCACGCCATTCTTCAAGGCCGGCGACGCGCCGCAGCGCTTCGACCTGATCGAGGCGCGGCCGCTGTCGAACGGCACGGTCATCCTGCGCTACGCGCCAAGGGCAGCCTGACGTTCAGGCCAGGAGATTGGCGAAGCGCACCGAATAGACACGGTCGCGGCCGAGCAGGTGTGCCACCAGCGTTTCGCGTTCGAACAGTCCCGCCATCGCGCGGTGTCGCAGGTCGAGCCCGCCGGTGGTGACGCCGAAGGCCGGCATCAGGAGCCGTCTCCCGTCCGTGGCAAAGCACGGCCGGCGCACGGACTTGTCCCGCCGGCGCACGGTTGCGGAAGGGTGCAGGTGCCCGGCGATCTCGCCGGCACTCTCCTTGTCCGAAGGTTCGTGGCGGAAGGCGAGCCCGGCATAGTGGACCTCGTCGGCGGACTGGCCGGGCAGGCCGGTGGTGCCGTCCGGGTCGTGGTTGCCGTTGATCCAGATCCACTCGCGCCCCCGCGCCATCTGCTCGATCCGGGCACGGAAAGTCTCCGGCAGGTGCAACGAGCCGACGCGGTCGTGGAAATTGTCACCGAGGCTGACGACGATGGCCGGATCGTGCCGCGCGATCACTGCTTCCAGGATCTTCAGCGTCGCCAGCGTGTCATAGGGCGGCAGCAGCATGCCCCGCCGCGCAAAGGCCGCGCCCTTCTCCAGATGCAGGTCGGAAACGACGAGGAGCCGCGTCGCCGGCAGGTAGAGCGCGCCGAACGGATCGCACACGGCCTCGACGCCGGCGATCACCGTGCGGGCCGACAGCGAGCCGAAATCCTCGATCTCCATCGCGGCGAGCGCGAGCCTGTTCATCGACACTCCATTCTCATTCCCGCTCCCGTCGGCCGTCGATCTCGCGCGGGCTTGCTTCGGCCTCGCGCATCGCCGCGTCGCCCATGGCCTCGGCGATCAGGTCTTCCGCCGCCTCGGCCAGGACCTGGTCGTGCGCTTCGCCCGAGACCGGCTCCTTACCGATCTCCAGCATGACCGGGACCGCGAGCGGCGAGATCCGGTCGAGCGCCCGATGGGTGATGTGACCCCTGATTCGGTTCAGCATAGCGCCGAGCCGGGCGATGTCCAAAAGCCCGGCCGCCGCATCCTGCCTTGTCGCCTGCAGGAGGATGTGGTCCGGCTCGTGGCTGCGCAGCACGCCATAGATCAGGTCGGCCGAGACCGTCACCTGCCGTCCCGTCTTCTCCCGGCCCGGGTGGCGCTGGTCGATCAGCCCTGCAATCACGGCACAATTGCGGAAGGTGCGCTTCAGCATCCAGCTTTCGTCGAGCCAGGCCTCCAGGTCGTCGCCGAGCATGTCCTCGTCGAAAAGGTCGGCGAGCGACGGCTGGCGGGTCCTGAACGCCGCCCCCAGGTCGTCCAGCGCCCAGACGGCCAGCGAATAGTCCGTGGCGACGAAGCCGAGCGGCTTCAGTCCCGCCCGCTCCAGCCGGCGCGTCAGCAGCATGCCGAGCGTCTGGTGGGCAAGCCGCCCTTCGAAGGCATAGGCGACCATGTAGTGCCGGCTGCCACGCGGGAAGGTCTCGATCAGCAGCTCGTCGCGCCCAGGCAGCATCGAGACGTCGCGCTGGATTGACAGCCAGTCGCGGACCTGCGGCGGCAGCGCCCGCCAGCGCTCCGGATCGGCCAGCATCGCCCGCACCTGGTCGGCCAGGTAGGTCGACAGCGGAAACTTGCCGCCGGCATAGACCGGAACCTTGGGATCCATCGAAAACGCCTGGCTGACCAGGCATTCGTTTTCGCGGATCGCCTCGAAGCGCAGCACCTTGCCGGCAAAGAGAAAGGTATCGCCGGGTGTCATCGTCTCCAGGAAGTATTCCTCGACCTTGCCGAGCGTCGCTCCGCCCCGGCCGAGCGAGCCGCGCGCATTGCGCCTGACGAGCCGCAGGTTCAGCATCGGCATCTCGACGATCGTGCCGAGGTTCATCCGGTACTGCTGCGCGACCTGCGGATTGGAGACGCGCCACAGCCCGTCCGTCGTCCTGCGGATCCGCGCATAGCGCTCGTAGGTGCGCAGCGCGTAGCCGCCGGTGGCGACGAAATCGACGACGCGGGAGAAGGTCTCGCGCGGCAGCGCCGCATAGGGCGCTGCTGAAATGACCTCGGTAAACAGCGCGTCCTCGTCGAAGGGGGCCGCGCAGGCCATGCCGAGCACATGCTGGGCGAGCACGTCGAGCGCGCCTTCCGTCATCGGCGGCGTATCCTGCGCGCCGACATAGTTGGCGTCGAGCGCGGCCTGGCATTCCATCACCTCGAAACGGTTGGCCGGGACCAGGATCGCCCGGCTCGGCTCGTCCATGCGGTGGTTGGCTCGGCCGATGCGCTGGGCGAGCCGCGAGGCTCCCTTCGGTGCACCGACATGGATGACGAGGTCGACGTCTCCCCAGTCGATGCCGAGGTCGAGCGTCGAGGTGGCGACCACCGCCCTCAGCCGGTTTTCCGCCATCGCCGCCTCGACCTTCCGGCGCTGGCCGACGTCGAGCGAGCCGTGATGCAGCGCGATCGGCAGCGTCTCCTCGTTGATGTTCCACAGCTCCTGGAACAGCATCTCCGCCTGGCTGCGGGTGTTGACGAAGAGCAGCGCCGTGCGATGCTCGCGGATCGCCTGGTAGACCTCCGGCATGGCGTAGCGTGCCGAATGGCCGGACCAGGGGATGCGCTCCTCGCTCTTCAGGATGGTGATGATCGGCCTCGCGCCTTCCGGCCCGAGCACAAGGCCGGCATGGTGGTCGGCGTCGGGCGCCTGTTCGACCAGCCAGCGGCGCAGATCCATCGGTTCTGCGACCGTCGCCGAAAGCCCGATGGTGCGCAGGCCCGGCGCAAGCCGTCGCAGCCGCGCCAGCCCGAGCGACAGGAGATGGCCGCGCTTGGAGGTGACGAGCGAGTGCAACTCGTCGAAGACGACGATTTGCAGGTCCTTGAAGAAACGGTCCGCCTCGCCGTTGGCGATCAGCAGCGCCAGCTGTTCCGGCGTGGTCAGGAGGATGTCCGGCGGGTTCAGTCGCTGGCGCTGGCGCTTCGATTGCGGCGTGTCGCCCGTCCGCGTCTCGATCGTCACGGGCAGGCCCATCTCTTCCACCGGCGTCGTGAGGTTGCGCTCGATGTCGACGGCAAGCGCCTTGAGCGGCGAGATGTAGAGGGTGTGGATACCGGTGAAGCCCGATCCCGGCGGCATCCGTCCGCGGGCGAAAAGATCGGTCAGCGACGGCAGGAAGCCGGCCAGAGTCTTGCCCGCCCCGGTCGGCGCGATCAGAAGCAGGCTCTCGCCAGATCGCGAGCGCGCGAGCAGCTCCAGCTGATGCGCACGCGGCGCCCATCCCCGCGCCAAAAACCACTCGGCAAAGGGTCCGGAGAGGAGGCCGTCATGCCCCGGATCGGTGGAATGGGTCACGCTCACGGGGCGAAACTAGCGCATATCGCGAGGCGACGATATCGATTTTCACGTTGCAACGCGGGCAATTTCAAGACGTTACACCGATGTCGGTCGCTACGTTTTCGCTCCTTCGAGGATGCCGCTTGACTCCGCCAATAATCATGGATAAAAAATATCCACGAATTAGGAGGCGACTTTGAAACTCAGCGAAGGCGTTGAACAGGCGATCCACAGCGTCGGGATGCTGGCGGGACTTTCCGCCGAAGGCGTTCTGTCGGCGGCAGCGCTTGCGGAGTTCCATGCAGTCTCGACCAGCTACCTGCTGAAGCATCTGCAGGCGCTGTCGGGGGCGGGGATACTGCAGACCGTGCCGGGGCCGCGCGGTGGCTATCGGCTGGCGCGCGCCAAAGAGGAGATCACGCTTCTCGATATCGTTCTTGCGGTCGAGGGCCCCGAGCCGGCCTTCCGCTGCAAGGAGATCCGCCAGCGCGGCCCCAATCAGCTGCCGGCCGGTTACTTCGCCCGCCCCTGCGGGATCAATGCGGCGATGCTGCGGGCCGAGAGGGCCTACCGCGCCGAGCTTGCGAGAACCAGCATCGCCGACATCCTCGGCGACCTGGAGAAAGAAGACGGGGACGGCGCCATCGCCGCGCGCGGATGCGCCTTCCTCGAACAGCATGAGCGCAGGTCGAACTGACGCTGCCAATCCGAGCCCAACCCGAAAGGAAGACACGATGCAACCGCGTTTCAATTACTTCAAGGCCTCTCCCGACGCCACAAAGGCCGTCGTCGCGCTGGAGGAGTACGTGCAGAATTCCGGCCTCGAGCGCCGCTTCATCCACCTGATCAAGCTGCGCGCATCGATCATCAACGGCTGCGCCTTCTGCGTCGACATGCATGTGAAGGAATCCCGCCACGACGGGCTTTCCGAGCAATGGATCAACCTGATGTCGGTGTGGCGGGAATCGCCGGTCTACGACGCCCGCGAACGGGCGCTGCTCGGCTGGGTGGACGCGGTCACCAACATCGCCCAGACCGGCGTGCCGGACGAGGCCTACGAGGAACTGAAGGCGCACTTCTCCGAAGAAGAGATGACCAAGGTCACGGTGGCGATCGGCGCCATCAACGTCTGGAACCGGCTGGCCGTCGGCTTCCGCTCCCAGCATCCGATCGACAAGTCCGCCAAGGCGGCCTGACCCGACTATCCGCAAAGACTGCCAGCAAGGGGCGGCCCGATGCCGCCCTTTGCCAATACGGCGACATCTATACGGCGACGTAGCGGTCGGAGCGGTGGTTGATCGTCAGAAACAGGTTCAGAACCAGCGCCCCGATCACCGAGCAGAGCACGATGAACGGGGCCGCGACCGCAAAGGCTGCGGCCAGCACCACGGTGTCGAAGGCGAGCTGCACCAGGCCGGCCCGCCAGCCGAACCGGTCCTGCAAATAGACTGCGAGGATGCCGAGACCGCCGAGGCTTGCCCGGTGGCGATAGAGCGCCAGCAGCCCGAAGCCGAGCAGGATGCCTGCGAGAAGCGCCGTCCAGATGGGATCGAGCGTCTCGATCATCAGGTAGCGCGGCTGGATCTCCGTGATCAGCGACGTCAGGCCGACCGCGAGGAAGGTCTTGATCGTGAAGGCCTTGCCGAGCCGGCTGAGCGACAGCAGGTAGAACGGCAGGTTCAGCACCGTGTAGTAGAAGCCGAAGCCGTAGCCGGTCAGGTACTGCAGGATGAAGGCCACGCCGGCGATGCCGCTGGTGACCAGCCCCGCACTGCCGATCAGCGACAGCCCGAGGGCGGCGACCATGCTGCCGGTGAAGATGCCCTGCGCGTCCTCCAGCAGCGAATGGCGCGTAGGCGCGGGATTCCAGAACCCAAATCGACGCTTGTCGCCGCTCATCGACGTCTCCGCTGCAGGAGGTCCCCGTTCATATATTGCATTGCAACAAATGCAAGACGCACATGGTGCAGCGTCAGCCGGCGGAGCCGCCCGGGGTTGGGCCGCGGCGCCGGGCGAGGTAGAGCCTCCCGGTCACCGGTGCGCCGGCATCCGTGCGGATGACGGTTTGCCGGCTCTCGAGCACCGTGAATCCAGCTTCTTGCGCGCATTCGCGTACATAGCCCTCGCCATGGGCATAGCGCAGCGACGGGCGCAGGACATAGGCCTCCTCCGCCTCGGCATCCTCGACCGAAAAGGCGAAATGCCCGCCGGCTGCGACGAGCCTCGCCGCGATGACGAAGACCGGTGCGAGATTGCCAAGATACATCAGGACGTCGGCGGCACTTGCGAGATCGGCGCGCTCGACGGCGTGTGCGGGATCGAACACGCCGCTATCTTCCGGGGAAAGCGAAAGGTCCGCCTGGGCCAGCCGGTCGTAGACCCGCTTCTCCCGCGCCTTGGCCAGCATGTTGGCCGAAAGGTCGAAGCCCTCGAGGAATGCCGCGCGCTCGCGGATCCGCTCGCCGAAGAGCCCGGTGCCGCAGCCGAGATCGGTCACGTGCGCGAAATGCCGGGTCTCGATGCCCTCGTCGACGAGTGCGGCGAGCTTCTGCGGCACGCTGTAGTCGAGCTTGTCGACCAGCGCCGTATCGAAGCGCTGGGCATAGTCGTCGAACAACTGTTCGACATAGCGGCTCGGCGGGGCGGCGGGAACATCGGCGGCGCCGAGCACGGCAAGCCGCAGCGTCGCGCCGAAAGGGTCTTCAGGCGCAAGCGCGAGCACCCGGCCGAGTGCTGCCGCAGCCGCCTTCCTGTTTGCCGCCTTCTCCGCATATTCGGCCAGATGGTACCAGCCGGCGGCCCAATCCGGGGAAATCTCCAGCGCCTGCTCCATCAGTTCGGCGGCGCCCGAAAAATCGCCACCTTCGGCGAGCATGCGGGCATAGTCGGCGCGGCGATCGGCGAGGATATCGCCGGAGGAATGCTGCGAGGCGATGGTCATGGTTGCGTCTTTTTGCGTGAGGTGGCATCGCTATTCGGCAAGCGTGGCCAAAACGCAAGCAGATTCGGCGTGAGCCCGATGTGGCCCGCAGGGCCTGCGTTGCGGATTTTACCGGCGCGCCTTATGAGAGGACGCCCTATGAGTGGGCGGGAAACAGGAGCAGGCAGCATGGCGGACGGTGTCAACAGGTTCCTCGGCGATACACCGCTTCGGATCGTCGTGAAGCTACTGATCCTGTCGGTGGCACTCGGCTTCGTGATGTCGGTGCTGGGCCTCTATCCGGACGACATCCTGCGCGCCGTTCGCGATTTCATCGTCAATCTCTGGGAAACCGGCTTCGAAGCGCTCGGTCGCGTCGGTGACTACCTGCTGCTTGGCGCGGTGATCGTGATCCCGGTGTTCATTCTCATCCGCATCCTGAGCTACAGACGCTGACATGACGACGAAGACGAACCCGATCCGCCGCAGGGTCCTTCTCGCGACCGCTCTCGGCGCGACCGCGACCGCGATTTCAAGCTGCACCACCATGGGCGTGATCGGCACCGCGTCCGATACCAGCGACCAGACAGACGCCACGCTTGCCATGATCAACAAGCTCAGGGGCGATCGCGGACTTGAGCCCCTGTCGCACGAGCGTGCCGCGGCCAACGCTGCGCGTGATCAGGCAAGCCGGATGGCGGTGGCGGGCAAGATGCAGCACAACATCGGCATCGGTGCCGATTTCGGCAAGCGGATGAAGGGCATGGAAGTGCCCCTGCCGGCAGCCGAGAATATCGCCGTGGGGCAGGACGACGCGGCGCGCGCGTTCCAGGCCTGGGTCGATTCGCCCAAGCACCTCGCCAACATGCTGGGCTCCGGCTATCGCGGCCTCGGTGTGGCCGAAGCCAGGAACCCGAAATCCGGAAACCGGCCGTACTGGGCCATGGTGCTCTCAAGCTGAGAAGGATCGGTCAGTGGGCGCTGACGGCGGCAAAACCGTCGATTACCCGCAGCCTATCTTCAGAGGCTGGACCGTCAGATGCTCCGGTCGGCCCAGTCGTCGGTGCGCGTTCCGCGGATGTCGCGGATGGAGGCGAGCCGTTCGCGGTCGCAGATTTGCGATAGCCCCCTGACGATCGCGGCCGGAAGACCCGGCCCCGCATAGACCATGCAGGAATAGAGCTGCACCAGATCGGCGCCCGCGCGGATCTTTTCCGCTGCCGTCTCCGCCGAGTTCACCCCGCCGACGCCGATGATCGGCAGCGCCGCGCCGACCCGTCTGCGCATCTTCGCAAGCACGATCGTCGATTTCGCAAACAGCGGCTTGCCCGAAAGCCCGCCCGCCTCGCTAGCCTGCGTCCGATCGGTGAGGCCGTCGCGCGACAGCGTCGTGTTGGAGACGATCAGTCCGTCGAGATGATGGGCGAGCGCCACTTCCGCGATGTCGTCCAGTCCCTCCTCGGTGAGGTCGGGGGCGATCTTGAGGAAGACGGGCACGCGCCGGCCGGCACGCGCGGACTGTTCGTCCCGCGCCGCGAGCACGGCCGAAAGCAGGGTGGCGAGACTATCGCGCGCCTGCAGGTCGCGAAGGCCCGGCGTATTGGGGGAGGAGATGTTGGCGGTGAAATAGCGCGCCACGTCGTAGAAGGTACCGATCCCGGCCGCGTAGTCGGCGATCCGGTCCTCGCTGTCCTTGTTGGCGCCGATGTTGACGCCGATCAGCGACTGGCGCGAGCAGGCATTGAGGCGCTGAAGTGCGGCCGCATGGCCCTCGTTGTTGAACCCGAGCCGGTTGATGACCGCGTCGTCGGCCGTCAGCCGGAAGATGCGGGGCTTCGGGTTGCCGCTCTGCGGCCGGGGCGTCACCGTGCCGATCTCGGCGAAGCCGAAGCCGAGCCGGATCAGCGCCTCGGGCACCTCCGCGTTCTTGTCGTAGCCGGCCGCCATGCCGAGCGGGTTTGCAAAGTCCAGCCCGGCGATCGTCTGGCGCAGGCGCGGGTCGGCCTGCAGGCTGCAGGCCGGCATGAGCCCGCTCCTCAAGGCGGCGATCGACAGGCCGTGTGCGGTTTCCGGATCGAACAGGAACAGGCCTTTGCGGGCGAGGTCGGCGAACGCCATGTCAGATCATCTCCGGAAAGAGGTGCGTGCCGTCGTCGCCGAGCGGCAGCGGCTTTTCCCAGAGCACGGCATCGAGCGGGAGCGCGCCGTAGAGATGGGGAAAGAGCTGGCCGCCGCGGGAAGGCTCATAGACCAGCGCCGTTCCAAGCGCCCCACCGTCGATCGCGACCAGAAGCAGCTCCGTCTGTCCGGAAAAGTGCTTCGTCGCCGTCTCCTTCGCCTGGGCGGCGGTGGAGAAGTGGATGAAACCGTCGGCAAGGTCCACCGGCGCACCGTCGAAGCTGCCCTTCTTGCGGGCGGATTGCCACAGACTCGCCGGAACGATCTTGTATATAATATCGGACATGGTGTGCTTTCCTCTGCGCGACGGCGGGTGACCTAGCGCTTGCCGCATCGCCGCAGGAATGTCCACGGGCAAAATCAATTGCCATTGCCGTTTCGAGGAGGAAGTCGCATGCGCAAAGTGATCGCCGGCCTGGCCTTCGTATCGCCGCTGCTGCTGGCGGGGCCGGGCCTTGCCGAAGGCGAGGGGCGCTATCAGATGGAGCGGACGGCCGAGGGCTTTGTGCGGCTCGATACCGTCACCGGCGAAGTCTCGCTTTGCAAGGAGGCCTCCGGCCAGATGGCCTGCCGCATGGCCGCCGACGAGCGGGCCGCCTTCGAAGTGGAGCTCGATTCGCTGACGCGGCGCGTGGAAGCTTTGGAAAAGGCGGAGAAATCGGCGCTTTCCGACGACAAACCGCGCCTGCCGACCGACGAGGAGATTGACCGGACCATGGGCATCATGGAAAGAATGATGCGGCGCCTGATGGCTATCGTGAAGAATCTGGAGGGTGAGGAGGAGAAGATCGCCCCCCAGCAGCCGGTGCCGGAAAAGACCTGAGCGCCGATGCGCCCACGTCGAACCGCGACCATCATGACCGTGCTCTTGGGAGGGAGCCCGCATGACCACAGGATTGACGATCATCATTGCAGATGACCATCCGCTCTTCCGTGGCGCGCTCAAGCAGGCGTTGCTCGGAAGCGGCGATGAAACTGCCATCGTCGAGGCCGGGGATTTCGACGCAGCCCGTGCCTCGGCCAGCCAATGTCCCGATGCCGACCTCATGCTTCTCGACCTGTCGATGCCCGGCGCGAGCGGCCTATCCGGCCTGATCACGCTGCGGGCGGAACATCCCGGGCTGCCGGTGATCGTGGTTTCGGCCCGCGATGACGCCGCCACGATCAGACGCGCGCTGGATCTCGGCGCGTCCGGCTTCATTTCCAAGTCCGCCTCGATCGAGGAGATCCGCGAGGGCATCGCAGCCGTCCTCGACGGCAACATCCATACGCCCGGCGGTTACCAGCGCGGCCCCGAGCAGGATGCGGAGATCGGCGACCTGATCAGCCGCCTGCGCACGCTGACGCCGCAGCAGTCACGCGTACTGTCGATGCTCGCCGA
Source organism: Mycoplana azooxidifex (assembly GCF_014196765.1). Taxonomy (GTDB): domain Bacteria; phylum Pseudomonadota; class Alphaproteobacteria; order Rhizobiales; family Rhizobiaceae; genus Mycoplana; species Mycoplana azooxidifex. Next base: position 28,870 of record NZ_JACIEE010000003.1, on the reverse strand, counting down.
AGGCCTGCTCAACAAGCAGATCGCCTACGAACTCGGCGTGTCCGAGGCCACGATCAAGGCGCATGTATCGGCGATCCTTCTGAAGCTGAACGTGGACAGCCGGACGCAGGCCGTCATCCAGCTCGGCAAGATCGGCGCGACCTCTGCGGCCGCCGCCTGAACGCTTCCGGCTGACGTCACTCGAAGGCCTTCGCCTGATGTTTTCATGGCGCGCGATGCCATGCGCTATTCGGCCGCCGCCTTTCCCAGGTTTGCCAGGCGCGTCAGCCACGCCCGCATCGAGGCGGGACGGACGGGCTTGTTCTGCACGACGATATCCTTGCCTTCGGCCAGTGCCCGCACCTCGGCGGATCGGTCGGCGGTGACGAGGAGACACGGCAGTTCCGCGCCGAGCACGGCCCGGACCCGGTCGATCGCTTCGATGCCGGTGCCGTCGCCGAGATGGTAGTCGGCGATGACGGCGTGGAACGCGGGCTGTGCTGCCGCCAGGAGCGCGTCCACCGCGGCGATCGAATCCGTCGTGACGACCTCGCAGCCCCAGCCGGTCAAAAGCAGCCGCATGCCTTCGAGGATCTTCGGCTCGTTGTCGATGCAAAGCACCCTCAGTCCGCGCATCGGTTCGGCAGCGGGTGGGACGGGCGCCGGCATCGACCCCTTCCGGCCGGCAGCGGTGGCGTCGATCGGCACGCGGACCTTGAAGCCCGTGCCTTTGCCCGGCGTCGATTGCAGGTCGACCGGATGGCCGAGGACCCTTGCGATGCGATCGACGATGGAAAGCCCGAGCCCCAGCCCCGGTGCTGTCCGCACGCCCTCGTCGAGCCGGGCGAACTCCTTGAAGACGGTGCGGAACTTCGATGACGGGATGCCGATGCCGGTGTCGAATACCTGGATGGAGGCGCTGAGCCCCTGCCGGCGCACGCCGACCAGCACCTTGCCGCTGTTGGTGTACTTGATCGCGTTCGAGACGAGGTTCTGCACGAGCCGGCGAAGCAGGTTGGGATCGCTGCGCACCGCAACCGAGGTCGGCATGACCTTGAGCGTCAGATTCTTGGCAAGCGCCATCGGCGCGAAGTCCGTCTCGACCCGCCTCAGAAGATCGTCGAGCTGCACCACTTGCAGCCGGGGTTTCATCGCACCGGTATCCAGCCGCGAGATGTCGAGCACCGCCCCAAGGATCGCCTCGACCGAATCCAGCGAGGAATCGATGTTGTGCACCAGCGCGCCGTTGTCGGATTTGCCGAGCCGCTCGACAAGCGAGGAGGAATAGAGCCGCGCTGCGTTCAACGGTTGCAGGATGTCGTGGCCCGCAGCGGCGAAGAAGCGCGTCTTGCCGAGATTGGCCTCTTCCGCAGCCGCCCGCGCCTCGCCCAGTTCCTTGTTGACCCGGGTCAGCTCCGCGGTCCGTTCCGCCACGCGCATTTCCAGCGTCTCGTTGGCTAGTTTCAGCGCGCGGTCGGCCTCGACGCGCTCGGTGATGTCGGTGAAGGTCGCAACGAAGCCGCGCTCGGGCATGGCGTTGGAATGGACCTCGACGATGCGCCTGCCGCCGGAGAGCACCAGTTGGAACGGCTGGTCGAAGTTCAGGGCGCCCTCCAGGATCGCCTGCTTCTCGCTGGTGGCGATGCGGCCTTCCGCAACGAGGATGTCGATCATGTCCTTCAGCGCAAAGCCCACCTGGCCGACCTGTTCGGGCAGGTCCAGCAACTCGCGGAAGCGGCGGTTCCAGACGGTGAGGTTGCCCGAGCTGTCGAAGACGGCGATCCCCTGGTCCATCTGCCCGAGTGCGGTCTGGAGCATGCCCTGATTGTATTGCAGCGCCTCGCTCGCCTGGTCGAGCAGCCAGCTCGTGTCGGCGGTGGTCTCGTCGATCCGTTGCAGCGTGAGCGACAGGACGAGGCGGGCGGAGGAAGAGCCGATGGCGCTGCCGAGAACCTGCTCGGAGAAATGCACGAGTGCGATATCGGCCGGCGCACTGTCCTCCAGCCAGCGGCCGGCCTGGCGCTCGTAGCTGTGGAAGGAGCGCTCGGTCCGCTCCTCACCGAGATAGGTCGCCACCGTGCTCTTCAGGTCGCGCACCGTCACCTTGGTCCTGCTGCCGCGAAAGGCGCGTTCCAGCTGCGGTCGCGAGCGGATGAAGATGTTGGCCTGGAGGCGCTCGATGTTGGTGGTGCTGCGCGACAGCGAACCGATGACGAAGGCCGCGACATTGACGAGCAGCGACAGCACGGATGCGGCGACCAGCGGATCGGCCTGTGGGCCGGAGAGCACGCTGGCGCCCGGCAGCAGGAAACCGAGAACGGCAGAAGCGATCCCGGAATTGTCGCTGACGCCGAGGCTCGGCAGGAACAGGAGATAGGCCCAGACGACGAGGCCGGAGACCATCCCGGCGATCGCGCCGCGCGCATTGGCTTGGCGCCAGACAAGGCCGCCGATGAGGGCAGGGGCCACCTGCGCGATGGCCGCAAACGCCAGAAGGCCGATCGAGGCGAGCCCGGCATTCGAGGTCGAGAACCGATAGTAGGCGTATCCCAGGAGCAGCACGAAGAAGATTGACAGCCGCCGGATGCGCAGCAGCGTCTTCGTCAGGTCCTCCTGCGGCTCGCCGCGCCCGATCAGGTTGCGGCGGAGCACGACGGGGATGACGATGTCGTTGGAGATCATGATCGACAGCGCCACGCATTCGACGATCACCATGGCGGTGGCCGCCGAAAAGCCGCCGATGAAGGAGACGAGCGTCAGCGTCGGCTGGCCCTGTATCAGCGGAAGCGCCAGCACGTAGAGGTCGGCATCGCCGAGCCCCTGGAAGGCGATGACGCCGCCGATCGCGACGGGCAGCACGAAGAGATTGATGGCGACCAGATAGAGCGGGAACAGCACGCCGGCAGTGCGCAGCTCGCCCGCGGTCCGGTTTTCGACCACGGTGACGTGGAACTGCCGCGGCAGGATGACGATGGCAAAGGCCGAAAGCACGATCAGCAGCAGCCATCGGGCGACCGGCGTCTCGTGCGTCAGCGCCGCGGTCACGCGCTCGCTCTCGGCGGCCCGCAGCCACAGGTCCCCGAGCCCGTCGAACATGAAGTAGACGACATAGATGCCGACGGTGGCGAACGCCACGAGCTTGACGACCGATTCCATCGAGATCGCCAGGATCAGGCCGTCCTGGTGCTCCGTCGCATCCGTGTGCCGCGTGCCGAAGACGACGGCGAAGCAGGCCAGGAACAGGGACACGATCAGCGGCAGGTCGAGGAAGGTGCGGTTATCGTCGAAGCCGTAGTCGTAGAAATCGACCACCACCTTCACCGAACTCGATACGGCCTTGAGCTGCAGGGCGATGTAGGGGATCGCGCCGATGAGGGCGATCAGCGCCACGATCGCGGCAACGCCCGGGCTCTTGCCGTAGCGTGCGCCGACGAAATCGGCGATCGATGTCAAGCGCTCGGACTTCGCGAGGTTCACGATCCGGCGGATCAGCGGCATGCCCAGCGTGAACATCAGGATCGGGCCGATATAGATGCCCAGGAACTCCAGCCCCTGCGCGCTCGCGAGCCCGACCCCGCCGAAATAGGTCCACGACGTGCAATAGATGGCGAGACTCAGCGCATAGACCAGCGGCCGGCCGCGATGTGCGGCGTCCGGATCGCGCGATTTGCGGTCGCCATAGGTCGCCACCGCAAACAGCAGCAGAAGATAGCCGAAGGCCGCGGCGAAGATGGTCCACCCAGGCAGCATGCGTCCTCCGGAAAACGACGGACCCTCCCGTCCGCCGAAAGCACCATAGGCCATTAAAACAGCAAAGAAAATCGGCGCGGGCCTTGACTTAAGTCCCATAGCGGAAAGTTGCTTGCAGTGTGTGGAGGAACGCAGCCGCGTGGTTCCATCTATAGGCAATCTAAATTACGCTGCCACTGTCACGCAGCAAGAGGAGAAGGGCATGCTCAAGGAATTCAAGGAGTTTATCGCTCGCGGCAATGTGATGGATCTCGCCGTCGGCGTGATCATCGGCGCGGCCTTCAGCCGGATCGTCGAGTCGGTCGTCAATGATCTTGTCATGCCGATCGTCGGTGCGCTGACAGGCGGCGGTTTCGACTTCTCGAACTATTTCCTGCCGCTTTCCTCCAACGTTACGGCCAACTCGCTGGCCGCCGCGCGCGAGCAGGGGGCGGTCCTGGCCTATGGCAACTTCATCACCGTGGCCATCAACTTCATCATCCTGGCATGGATCATCTTCTTGATGGTCAAGGCCGTGAACCGTATCCGCATCAGCGTCGAGAAGGAAAAGGCTGCCGAGGCAGCACCGCCGCCGGAAGACGTGGCGCTGCTGGCGGAAATCCGCGACCTCCTGAAGGCACGTCCCACCGTCTGATATCCCGCCAGGCCCCGGTGATCGCAGCCGGGGCCGCTTCCTTCCATCACCGAAATCGATCAGACGGTCAGAGAAACTGGCGTGATCGGGCAATCGAATCCCGCTAAGGGTTGCCCCAATGGATGTCGCGCCGTTGCCGGCACGGCCATTGTCCTGACGGAGACACGATGGATATTCTCGGCCAATTGAGCCCGCGTGCGCTGAATGCGCCGGAAAGCGGTATCGTCGAACTGGTCAACTATGCGCGCGGCCGGGACGGGCTGATCCCGCTCTGGGTCGGCGAGGGAGACCTGCCGACGCCCCAATTCATTTCGGATGCGGCGATGGCGGCCCTGAAGGCCGGCGAGACCTTCTACACCTGGCAGCGCGGGATACCGGACCTGCGGCAGGCGCTGTCGCGCTACTACGAGCGCCACTTCGGCCACACGCTGTCGCCCGAGCATTTCTACGTCGTCGGCTCCGGCATGCAGGCGATCCAGCTCGCGCTGCAGGCACTGGCCTCGCCGGGCGACGACATCGTCTACCTGACGCCGGCCTGGCCGAACCTGGCCGCCGCCGCCGAGATTGCCGGCGTGCGCCCGCTCGCCGTGCCGCTGCAGTTCGCCGACGGTCGCTGGCGGCTGGACCTCGATCGCCTCGAAGCCGCGATCACGCCGCGCACCCGGGTGCTCTTCGTCAACACGCCGTCCAACCCGACCGGATGGACGGCGACCCGGGAAGACCTGCGCGCGCTGCTGGAGATCGCCCGCCGGCGCGGCCTGTGGATCATGGCCGACGAGATCTATGCGCGCTATTTCTATGCCGGCGGCAGGGCGCCATCCTTCCTCGACGTCATGGAGGACGGTGACCGCATCGTCTTCGTCAATTCCTTCTCGAAGAACTGGTCGATGACGGGGTGGCGCGTCGGCTGGATCGTGGCGCCGCCGCAGATGGGCCAGGTGCTCGAGAACCTGGTGCAGTACTCGACCTCGGGCGTCGCCCAGTTCATGCAGAAGGGGGCGATTGCCGCCCTCGATGAGGGCGACGCCTTCGTCCAGGCCAATATCGACAAAGCGGCCCACAACCGCGACCTGCTCTGCGATGCGTTGATCGCCACTAACCGGGTGGAGACGCTGAAGCCGGACGGCGCGATCTACGCCTTCCTCAAGATCGACGGCGTTACGGACGCGCGGCAGGCTGCAATGGACATCGTCGACAAGACGGGCGTGGGCCTTGCCCCCGGCACGGCGTTCGGCGAGGGCGGGTCGCTTTTCCTGCGGGCCTGCTTCCTGCGCGACACGGCGCAGGTGGAGGAAGCGGCAGGACGGCTGTCGCGCTACATCGCCGCCCTCTGATCGCCACATTTGCGTTTTCGATGCCATCACCGTCTTATGCGGCGGACAAAACAGATTCGGAGAGAACGATGGCAGTATTGGTGACGGGCGGGGCGGGCTACATCGGCTCGCACATGGTCTGGGCGCTTCATGATGCCGGGGAGGAGGTCGTCGTCGTCGATCGCCTGTCCACCGGCTTTCGCTGGGCGATTGCGCCGGAGGCCCGCTTCTACGAGGGCGACATCGCCGACCGCGAATTGCTGAGGCAGATCTTCGCCGAGAATGCCATCGACGCGATCATCCATTTCGCCGGCTCGGTCGTTGTGCCGGAATCGGTCTCCGATCCGCTGAGCTACTACGACAACAACACGGTCAAGTCGCGCGCGCTGATCGCAGCCGCCGTCGAGGCGAAGGTGCCGCACTTCGTCTTCTCCTCCACCGCCGCCGTCTACGGCACGCCGCAGACGGCCGATCCGGTCGAGGAAACCACTCCGTTGAGCCCGGAATCACCCTATGGCTCGTCGAAGCTGATGACGGAGATCATGCTTCGGGACACGGCACTGGCCCACGACTTCGCCTATACCGCCCTTCGCTACTTCAACGTCGCCGGCGCTGATCCGGGCGGGCGCACGGGCCAGTCGACCAGGGGGGCGACGCACCTGATCAAGGTCGCCTCGGAAGCAGCGCTTGGAAAGCGGCAGGGCATGGACGTCTACGGCACCGACTATGCGACGCCCGACGGCACCTGCGTGCGCGACTACATCCATGTCTCCGATCTCGCCAATGCACATCTGAAGGCGCTCGGGCGCATGCGCGCAGGCGGCGGCTCGATCGTCGCCAATTGCGGCTACGGCCGGGGTTTCTCGGTGCTGGAGGTGCTGAACCGGGTCAAGGAAGTCTCCGGCGCCGATTTCCCCGTGCATTTCGCCGGGCGTCGGCCGGGCGACGCCGTCTCGATCGTCGCCAACCCGTCCGTGGCGATGAAGGAATTGAACTGGCAGCCGCAATACGACGATCTCGCCTTCATCGTGCGCACCGCGCTCGATTGGGAGAACCATCTCGGTCGCCGCAACCAGGTCTGACAACGGTACTCAAGCGCGTCGCGATCCTTCGGATTCGGTTAAACGCGCTTGAGTTTTCTTTTTTGGCCGCAAAACCGCTGCACACTTTTGCGCGACATGCCTCGGTGGCGGGAGCGTCGCGCCACCCACCGCCCAGTGCCTGTCGGCGGCGCTACTTGCCGAGCGTCTTTTCCTCATGCTCGATCGAATGGCGGATAAGCTGCGCCCAGAGGTCGTCGTAGAAGTCGCCGTCGAGGCCGTGCGCCTGCGCGTTCTCGCGGGCGTTGTTGCGAACCTCTTCGACGCGCGTGGGAATGTCTGCCTTCAGGCCTAGCTCGGCCTTGATCTCGGCGGCGCGACCGATAAAGGTCCAGCGTTCCGCGAAAAGCGCCATCAGCGCCTGGTCGATCCGGTCGATGTTGTCGCGAATTTCCGCCATGGTCCGGCATTCGGCTGCTTTTTCGGACATTCCCGTCTCCGCTTCTGTGCAAACGTCGGTCCGCCACCGCGGACATCGCGGTCGGCTGTAACAAAGCAGAGGCGGGGAGGAAAGACGAAAGCGCTACGGGGCGGCGCTGTGCCACATACGGGCCGCGCGAAATTCAGGGAGGGTGCGGTCCTGTTCCTGTCTTCCGGCGGTCCCGTATGCTGGCAGGGAGAGTTCTAAACGATGAAGCTTGAGCGAACCTTAAATTAATACTCTCTAATAGGTTGTATTCGGTTGAAGAGGTTTACCTAAGGTGAGGCGTCAGCCCGCGCGCAGGCCGCCGCAAAGCCGCGGCGGACGCGAAGAGATCGAATTGGCAGCCGCCGGCGTGCGGCTATTTCTGCGCCTCCGGAAGGCGGCAACGCCCGTCGGTCGGCGCAATGGCCCGGCACGCCCTCGGTCTGGCTTGCATCTGCGTCAAGGGTTCGAAGACGCTGGCATCCGGCCATTGGTCGACCCGGACGAAATGGGGCAGGCCGAAACTGGCCGGGAATGCGATCGCCGTCATGGCCGACACGGCCAGGATGGCGGCGGAAAGGACAAGCGCTCTCATGTCGATATCCTCGGATCAATGGAAGTTCCACGCGATCCTCAAGCCCAACGCCATATATGGGAGGCGATCTCTATATTTTAATAGTTGCTAATATAAATAGTCCGAGTGCGATGGGCGCAAGCCGCCTGCGGCATCCGCAGACGAGCCGCGCGCGGCGCTCCGGGAGCGCAGGCGCAGTCAGCCGCCATCCTCGACGTTGCCACGCCGTTCGTCCGGATATGTCTTCGGGAGCGGCATTGGTGCCGCGATGGGACGCTCCCCGCCTGACCGCCCGCCGCATGGGCGGTCATTGGGGGCATCGATGCTTCGGGCTAGTCCTTGCGGATGCCCTCTTCGGTCGGCCTGGCAGAAGGATCGACGCAACGCCGAACCGTCTTGACGCCGAACTTGCAGATCTGTGGCTCGACAGAACCGGTGACGGTCTGGTCGATCATGCTCTCATTGGACGCAACGATCGGATCGCCGAACCTTGCGCGGTCAAAATTTCCAAGGGCTGCGAATGCACTAGAGGCCGCAACGGCCACGACAGCGATCGATACAACGAATGTCTTCATCTTGAGGTCCTCTGATTGCGGGTAACATCGGACATCCTCGTGCATGCGAAAATATCATATGGGGCGCGGGGCCTGTGTGTTAAGGGCCCCTGCCGAAAAAACGTCACATTTTGTTAATGGCCCGCTGCTACGGCGCGAACGGTGATTCGGTTCAGGCCGGCTTCAGATAGCTTTCGGCCACTTCCGTCCAGAAGGCGGCGCCGACCGGCAGCAGATCGTCGTTGAAATTGTAACCCGGATGGTGGAGCTGCGGGTCACTTTCGGAGGTCTTCGCGCCGAGGAAGAAGTAACTGCCGGGGCGCTCCTTCAGCATATAGGCGAAATCCTCGCTGCCCATGAAGGGGCGAGGGAGGTCCATCACCTTCTCCGCACCCGCAAATCGAATGGCAATGTCCCGCAGAAGATCAGTCTCGTGCTTGTGGTTGATGGTAGCGTCGTAGCTGCGCAGGTAGTCGACGGTGGCGGTCATCGCGTAGCTCTCCGCCTGGCGCTCGGCAATCAGGCGTATGCGCCGTTCCAGCTCGTCGCGCACGTCAGCATCGAAGGAGCGGATGCCGACGACGATTTCGGCACGCCCCGGAATGATGTTGCTGGCCGTTCCGCCGTGGAAGGAGCCGACGGTGACGACGGTCGGATCGAGCGGATGGATGTTGCGGGAAACGATCGTCTGCAAGGCCATCACGATCGAGGCGCCGGCGACGATCGGGTCTGCCGTTTCCTGCGGCTCGGCGCCGTGGCCGCCGCGGCCGTTGACCGTGATGGTTGCCTCGTCGACGGCGGCCATGATCGCTCCCTCGCGGAAGTAGAACTGGCCGAAGGGCAGCGCCGGCTCGTTGTGAAGCGCGAAGACGGCGTCGCAGGGGAAGCGGTCGAACAGCCCCTCCTCGACCATGATCCTGGCGCCTCCGAAGTTCTCCTCGGCCGGCTGGAAAATCAGGTGGACGGTGCCGTCGAAGTTCCGCCGCTCGGCAATGGCACGCGCCGCACCCAGGAGCATCGTGGTGTGCCCGTCATGGCCGCAGGCGTGCATCAGGCCCGGTGTCTTGCTGGCATAGGGCAAGCCGGTCTCCTCCAGGATCGGCAAGGCATCGATGTCGGCGCGGATGCCGACGGAACGCCGGCCGGTGCCGTTCGAAAGCGTCGCCACGAGCCCGGTCTTGGCGAGGCCGCGCGTCACCTTGTAGCCGTAACTCTCGAGGTGGCGGGCGATCAGCTCCGACGTGCGCACCTCCTCGAGCCCCAGTTCCGGATGGGCGTGCAGGTCCTGGCGGATTGCGGTCAGCTCCGGCATCGCATTGGTGAGGGCAGCACGTACGTTCATGTCAGGCACCACGGGTTGGAATCTTGTTTTCGAGCGTGCGGAACGCCACGACGAGGATGGCCGTCAGGCAAAGGTAGATGAGCGCCAGCAACAGCAGCGGCTCGTATGTAAGGTAGGTCGTCTGCCGGATCTTGGAGATGACGGCATAGACGTCGATCACGGTGATCGTCGCCACCAGTGGTGTCGATTTCAGCTGCAGCACGGTTTCGCCGTTGAGCGTCGGCAGTGCCCGATGGACGGCGCGCGGCAGCCAGATGCGCCGGAACACCTTCCACCGGCTCATGCCGTAGGCCCGTGCGGCCTCGAGCTCGCCGGCCGGAACGCCGGCGAAGGCGCCGCGCATCACCTCGCCCTCGTAGGCGGCAAAGGAGATTGTCAGCGCCGCGGCGCCGTAGGGCCATGCCTCGCGCAGGTAAGGCCAGAGGAAGGATTCCCTGATGGCGGGAAACTGCGGAAAGAGCGAGCCCAGCCCATAGTAGAGCAGCCACAGCTGCAGGAGCAGCGGTGTGCCGCGGATGATCGTGCAGAACGTCTTTGCCAACAGCTTCAGCGGCCAGGGGCCGGTGACCTGCGCGAGCCCGAGCGGGACTGCGAAAAGGAAGCCGAGAACGCAGGTGCTGAAGAGCATCAGCAGGGTGACGCCGACCCCCTGGGCAAGCCGTCCGGCATACTCGGGTATCCAGTCCCAGCGCATGAACCAGGCCATGCAGAAGACCGCGATCACGGCGACCGCCAGCAGGATGATCCGGTGCGGCTTCAGAAAGTCCCTTCCGCTCGGAAGCTCGGTCAGGGCGGTGGCCTCGATGGTGCCTGTCTCGCCGTTCATGCCGGTGCCGCCATGCCGCGCCGGGCGCGGGTTTCGATGATGCGGATGATCACGTTCGAGACCAGCGTCAACGCCAGGTACAGCGCGCCGGCGGCGCAGAAGAACAAAAGATAGGCCTTGGTGCTGCCTGCCGCCTGTCGTGTCACCAGCGTCAGTTCGCTGAATCCGACGACGGCCAGAAGGGCCGTGTCCTTCGTGGCGATGAGCCAGAGGTTGGAAAGGCCGGGAATGGCATGCGGCAGCATGGCCGGCAGCGTGATGCGGCGCATGATCTGCACAGGCGACATGCCGTAGGCGCGGGCAGCCTCGATCTGCCCGGCCGGCACGGCCTTGATCGCGCCGCGCAGCACCTCGGTCGAATAGGCGCCCTGTACGACACCGATGACGAAGATGCCGGCGGCAAGCCCACTGATGTCGACGGGGCCATAGCCCATCGCCGCCATCAGCTGGTTGAGCAGATCCGTTCCCGCATAGTAGAGCAGCAGGATCAGCACGAGCTCGGGAATGGCGCGGACGAGGGTGGTATAGACCTCGAGCAGATCCTTCAGCACGGGTCCGCCATAAAGCTTGCCGAAGGCGCCGCCGGTTCCGAGCACCAGGCCGAGCGCATAGCCGCCGACCGCGATCTTGATCGAGTTCAGGAGGCCGCCCAGCAGCACGCCGCCCCAGCCGGGCGGTTCGAGCGCCAGAAGGCCCCAGTTGATCAGGGTTGCGGGATCTGCAGCCATGTCACTCTAGTCCTGAAGGGGAGATGGGCCGGCGGTATCGCCACCGGCCGTCTGACGTCGATCAACCGCCGTAGATGTCGAAGTCGAAGTACTTCTTGGAGAAGGTGTCATAGATGCCGTTGGCGCGGATCGCCTTGATCGCGGCGTTGATCTTGTCCTTCAGTTCCGTCTCGCCCTTGCGCAGGCCGACGCCCACGCCGGCGCCCAGGATTTCCGGATCGTCCTTGACGTTGCCCTTGTGCTCGCAGCAGTCCTTGCCCTGGTCGGACTGCAGGAAGGCGTCGAGCGCGATCGCATCCGCCTGCACGGCGTCGACGCGCCCGGCTGCCAGGTCGTTGTTGGCTTCGTCCTGGGTCTGGTATTCCTTGATCGTCGCGCCGGCCCCGCCGAAATACTTGTCGGCGTAGGACTGGTGGATGGTGGCTACCTGGACGCCGATGGTCTTGCCGGCAAGGCTCTCCGGCGTGGCGTCGAAGGCGGCGCCCTTGGGGCCGATGATGCCCGTCGGCGTGTTGTAGTACTTGTCGGAGAAGTCGATCGTCTTGAGGCGCTCCGGGGTGATCGACATCGAGCCGACGATCATGTCGATCTTGTTCGTGGTCAGCGCCGGAATGATGCCGTCCCAGGCGACCGGGGTGACGACGCAGTCGAGCTTGGCCTCGGCGCAGATCGCCTTCATGAACTCCACTTCCCAGCCTTCCCAGTTGCCCGAAGCGTCGGGCGAGGCAAATGGCGGATAGGGCTCGGCGGCAAAGCCGACCTTGATCTGCTCGGCCATGGCGCCGCCGATGCCGGCAAAGCCGATGACGGCGGCAAGTGCGATCGTCTTCAATGCAGTCTTCATGTTTTTTCCCTCTGTTGGTTTTTTGGTAGTCTCAGTGGATGGAGCTGATGAATTTCTTCAGCCGCTCCGATTTCGGTGCGCCGAAGATTTCCTCCGGTGGTCCCTGTTCCTCGATGACACCGTTGGCCAGGAACACGATGTGGTTGGCGACGTTGCGGGCGAATTTCATCTCGTGGGTGACGAGGATCATCGTCCGCTTCTCCTTCGCCAGGTCGCCGATGACGGTGAGGACCTCGCCCACCAGCTCCGGGTCGAGGGCCGACGTCGGTTCGTCGAAGAGCATGACGTGCGGCTGGACGGCGAGCGCCCGGGCGATTGCCGCGCGCTGCTGCTGGCCACCGGACAGGAAGGCGGGATAGGCGTCGCGCTTCTCGAACAGGCCGACGCGCCGGAGGATCGTCTCGGCCCGCTCCGTGGCCTCGGCCTTGCCGATCCCGAGCACATGGACGGGCGCTTCGATGACGTTCTGCAGGATCGTCATGTGCTGCCAGAGATTGAAATTCTGAAACACCATTCCGAGGCGGGAGCGGATGCGCTGCACCTGCTTGCGGTCGGCCGGCATGAGGCCGCCGCGGCCGTCCTTCTTCATGGCGATCTGCTCGCCATGGATCGTGACCGATCCGGCGCTGGGCAGTTCCAGCATGTTGATGCAGCGAAGGAAGGTGGACTTGCCCGATCCGGAGCCGCCGATGACGGCGATGACGTCGCCTTCCCGTGCCGTGAGGGAAACCCCTTTAAGGACCTCGAGCGGTCCGAAGCGCTTGTGCAGGTTTTCGACTGCGATTGCCTCAGCGCGATCCGTCATCGGATGGTCTGCTCCGATGCGCGGCACAAATGAGCTTGGCTCATGCCAAATCTTCCCCTGTTCGTCTTTTGCAACCCGTCCTTGCGGCGGGCTGTCCTGCTTGGCGCGGCCATCTTCGTGTCCGTCGCTTCCTTCCATTGACACCATCGTTGCACTTGTGGCGTAGTTGTTCAAGCGTATAATAATCCCGCCGCCGGCTTTTTGTCCGGCCCTGCCCAAACACTGTTTGCAATCAAAGGAGTAGCGGATGTCCGCTTTCGGTTCCCAGGAGATGTCGGCTTCCCTGCTGCGCGTTTTGATGCGGCGTCCCGGTCCCAGCCTCGTGTCGGCCGATCCGGCGAAGTGGCACTACGGACCGACGTTCGACGGGAACAAGGCGGTGCGCCAGTACGCTGAATTCGCCCGGCTTGTGGAAAAGTCCGGAACCGAGATCATCTGGCTGGAGGACGAGGGCGACGGGCTTGCCGACGCCATGTTCACCCACGATCCCTCGCTGATGTCCGACCATGGCGCGATCCTGCTGCGCATGGGAAAGCCGCTGCGCGTGAACGAGACGGAGCTGCACGAGAAGGCCTATGCGGATCGCCAGATTCCGATCCTCGGCCGTATCGAGGCACCCGGCACCGTCGAGGGCGGCGACTGCATCTGGCTCGATGCGAAGACGCTCGTCGTCGGCCGCGGCGTGCGCACCAACCAGGAGGGCATCGACCAACTGACGACGATGCTCTTCCCGCACGGCATCGCCGTGCTCGCCTACGACCTGCCGCTGTGGCAGGGCGAGGAGGCCTGCCTGCACCTGATGAGCGTCATGAGCCCGCTTGCCGGCGACCTGGCGCTCGTCTTCGCGCCGCTCCTGCCGGCTGCCTTCTACCAGTTGCTGAAGGCGCGCGGCATCCGCCTGATCGAGGCACCGGCCGACGAGTTCCGCGCCAGCAACGGCCTGAGCCTGAACGTGCTGCCGGTCCACCCGAACGAGGTGATCATGGTGGCGGGCTTTCCGAAGACCAAGGCGGCGATGGAGGCTGCCGGCTGCGTGGTCGAGACCTTCGAGGCCGACGCGCTCTGCATTGCCTGCGAAGGTGGCCCGACATGCCTCACCCGGCCCGTCCTGCGGCGGGCGGCATGAGCCGCCGGTCCTTCCATCGTGCCCCGGAAGCGGAGCGCCGCCATGACCTGATCGAGGCGACGCTGGACTGCATCGCCGAAGGCGGGTTGCAGGGCGCGACGGTCCGCCAGATCGCGATCAAGGCGGGCGTGACGGCAGGGCTGATCCGGCACTACTTCGTCTCCAAGGAACAGATCCTCCAGGAGGCCTACCGGGTGGTGATCGGCCGATTGACGGAGAAGGCGGAGCGCGTGGCGGGCACCCCGGACGAGCGCCTGCGCTCGTTCATCGTCATCAACCTGACCGAGCCCGTCGCAAACAGCCGTAGCCTGTCGCTCTGGGCGTCGTTCATCAGCCGCGTAAGCGTCGACCCGGCTCTCGCTGCCATTCACCGCGAGGGCTATCTCGGTTTCCGCAACGCGCTGGAAGGGCTTTTGGCGGATTTCCTGGCGTCCAGGGGGCTCGATGCCGGCCCGGCGCGCTGCCGGGCGCTGGCGATCGCCATCAACGGCCTGCTTGATGGCCTCTGGCTGGAAGGATGCCTTGCAGGTGAACTCTTCGAGGAAAGCGAGTTGGTCTCGACCGCGCTCTCCTCCATCGAGGCCCTGATCGGCCAGCCGATAGCACCGCCGGCACCAACAAAATAAGATAGGGAGAACACAATGCGCTACGCATCCATCACCGAGAGGCTGGCGAGCCTGGGTTCCGAGAAATGGGCGGTTCACGTCGAGGCGCGCCGGCGCAAGGGCCAGGGCGAGCCGATCATCGAGCTCACAATCGGGGAGCCCGACCTGCCGCCGCACCAGAGCCTGCTCGAGGAGGCGACGCGTGCGATGCATGCCGGCCGCTATCGCTATTCGAACGGCCGGGGCGAGCCGCCCGTCGTGGAAGCGCTGGTGCGCAAATACGCAAGGCGCCGCCCGGACGTGACGAGTGCCAACGTGCTCTGCTTCCCCGGCACGCAGACGGCTCTCTTCGCCGTCATGCTCGGCCTCGTGGAAAAGGGCGATGCCGTGCTCGTCGGCGATCCGCTCTATGCCACCTACGAAGGCGTGATCCGAGCCACCGGCGCCGAGCAGGTGACCGTGCCGCTCCGCCCGGAGCATGGCTTTCACATGCAGGCGGACGATCTCGAGCGCTCGATCACGCCGCAGAGCCGTGTGCTCCTGCTGAATACGCCGCACAATCCCACTGGAGCCGTCCTGACTGCAGATGAGATCGCCGCGATCGGCGAAGTCTGCCGCAGGCACGACCTGTGGATCGTCTGCGACGAGGTCTATGAGGAACTGGTGTTCTCCGGCTCCTTCGCGTCGCCCTTCGACGATCCGGAACTCGCCGAGCGGACGATCGTCTGCTCCTCGATCTCCAAGTCGCATGCCGCGCCGGGCTTCCGCAGCGGCTGGGCGATCGGGCCGGCGGAATTCGCAAGCCGCCTGCTTGCGGTGTCCGAGACGATGCTGTTCGGCGTGCAGCCCTTCATCGCCGACATGACGGCCTATGCCCTGGACAACCCGATCGATACCTCGGCCAGGATGCGCCAGTCCTACAAGAGCCGCGCCGACCAGGTCATCGCCGGTCTCGCGGACGCACCCGGCCTGACGCCGGTCGCCCCCGAGGCCGGGATGTTTATCGTCGTCGACGTCTCGGCAACAGGCATGGACGGCGAGGCCTTCGCCTGGGCGCTTTTGGACGAGGAGCAGGTCGCCGTCATGCCGGGATCGGCCTTCGGCAGCGGCGGCGACGATTTCATCCGCATCAGCCTGACCGTGCCGGACGAAATGATCGACGAAGCCTGCAGACGAGTATCCGCCCTTGCCATGCGCTCGGGCGTCAGGAAGGAATTGCGAGCATGAGCACGACGAAGACGGTCGGCGAGGCGATGGTCGACCTCCTCGAGGCAAATGGCGTGGAGGTGGTGTTCGGCATTCCGGGCGTGCACACCGTCGAACTCTATCGTGGGCTCGCCGCCTCGAAGATCCGCCACATCACGCCGCGCCACGAACAGGGCGCCGGCTTCATGGCCGATGGCTATGCGCGCGTCACCGGCAAGCCCGGCGTGGCGCTGGTGATCACCGGTCCCGGCCTGACCAACACCATCACGGCGATGGCGCAGGCGCGGCAGGATTCCGTGCCGATGCTGGTGATCTCCGGCGTCAACCGCCGCAACTCGCTCGGTCACGGCCGCGGCCTGCTGCATGAGCTGCCGGACCAGGCGGCGATGATGAAGAGCTTCGCCCTCTATTCGCATACGCTGGTCGACCCGGCCGACCTGCCGTCGGTGATCGCCCAGGCCTTCTCCGTCATGGGTTCCGCCCGTCCGGGCCCGGTGCACATCGAGATCCCGACCGACGTGATGCCGCTGCCGGCAGGCGAGATCGCGCTGAAGGCGACGCGCGCGCCGCGCCCGAGCCCGGATCCGGCAACTCTGGCCGAGCTTGCCGCACTCTGCGACCGCTCCAGGCGCATCGTCCTGATGTGCGGCGGCGGGGCTCCCTCCGCCGACAGGTCAGTGACGGCCCTTGCCGAACGGCTGGACGCGCCGGTGGTCCTGACCACCAACGCCCGCGGCATGCTCGCCGGCCATCCGCTCCGCGTGCCGGCGAGCCCGAGCCTGAACGCCACCCGCGCGCTGATTGCCGACGCGGATCTCGTCATCGGGTTCGGCACCGAGATGGGGCAGACCGACTACGACATGTATGCGACAGGGACGCTTCCCGCGATGCGAACCTTCGTGCGCGTCGACATCGATGCACAGCAACTCGCCCGCGAGCCGCGCGCCGAGCTTCCCGTGCTCTCGACGGTCGAGGCCGCAGCCGTCTTGCTCCTGCCGCTGGTCAAGGCAAAAAACGGGGACGGCGCGGAACGGGCGGGAAGAGCGCGCGAGGCTGCCTTTGAAGAGCTGACGCCGAAGATCCGGACGGAGATCGGCGTGATCGGCATGGTCTACGAGGCGCTGCCGGATGCGATCGTCGTCGGCGATTCCACCCAGGCGGTCTATGCCGGCAACCTCTATCTCGATGTCGCCCGCCCCCGGTCCTGGTTCAACGCCGCGACCGGCTTCGGCGCGCTGGGCTACGGCCCGCCGGCTGCCATCGGCGCTGCGATCGGCGCTCCCGATCGCCCGGTCGTCTGCCTGACCGGCGACGGCGGCTTCCAGTTCTCGCTGGCCGAGATCGGCTCGGCAGCCGATGCCGGCGCCAGGGTCGTCTTCCTCGTCTGGAACAACGACGGCTACCAGGAGATCGAAAACTACATGGTCGAATCCGGCATCGAGCCGGAGGGCGTCAAGCCGTCCGCGCCGGATTTCCTCGACATCGCCAGGGCCTATGGCCTGCCGGCCGTTCGCCTCTCCGATGTCGGCGAGCTTGCCGCAGCCCTTCAGGCCGCAGCCAAGCGCAACGGCCCTAGCCTGATCGAGATCCACCAGACCCGCACCCGGGGTGCGACGGCCTGATGCCAACCTGCCGGCGGCAGCAGCAGTTGTCGCCGGGCGGGGCCGCGCTATAGTCTGCCCGTACGGTTTTGAGCGCGCCGCGAGCAGTCTGGCACGGCGTTGATGGAGATGGCCGCCGATGGGACGGAACGGATCGGCTGCGCGCACCAGGATGGAAACCTGCGCCGTCTGCGGAAAGCTCTTTCCCTCCGGTAGGCTCTATCACGCTTCCTCCATTCGCCCGGGCATTTTCGAGCTGATCCGCCAGGATGTGGGCGGCTGGAGCCTGGACAGCCGCATCTGCGGCCCCGACCTGTCGCAGTATCGCCGCCGCTATGTGGCGGATCTGCTGGAACAGGAGCGGGGGGAACTCTCCGGTCTCGACCGGCAGGTGCTGGAAAGCTTCGAGAAAGGCGTCTCCTCGGTCCATGCCAGCGCCGCCGGCCTGGATAAGGAACTGGAGGGAGAGACGCTCGGCCAACGCGCCGCAGACCGCGTGGCCGCCTTCGGCGGCTCCTGGGGCTTCATCATCACCTTCGTCGTCGTCCTCCTCTGCTGGATGACGATCAACGTCATCGGTTTCCTCGGCGGCGGCTTCGACCCCTATCCCTTCATCCTGCTCAATCTCCTCCTCTCCTGCATCGCAGCGCTCCAGGCGCCGGTGATCATGATGAGTCAGCGGCGGCAGGAGGAGAAGGACCGTATCCGGGCGGAGAACGACTACATGATCAATCTGCGCGCCGAACTCGAGATCCGCCAGTTGCACGACATGATCGAGCACCAGATGGCGCACCAGTGGGAGCGCCTGGCCGAATTGCAGCAGATCCAGATCGAGCTTCTCGAGGGCCACCAGCCGCCGACCCAACCACCGGCAAAGAATAGCTCCTAGAACGAAGGGGCGAGGTGGAGCCGGACAATGGCGCTGCGAAGTTGCAGTGGAACCCCTGTCCGGCGATGCGCGTTTCGTCCTGGTTCCGTCGCCGGAAGCGTCGGACGGCCGGGCTTTCGGCCCGTGCCCCGGTGTGAGTCCCGGATCGGCGGCATAAAAAAGCCGGCGGGCGGACCCGCCGGAATTGGCTCGGTCTCCAATCCGAGCAGGTGCAGTGACAAGCACCTGTCGATAAGACGTTCAAAGCCGGCTTTTTGTTCCGCAGGGGACTGCCGGAAAAGCTCACGTATGCGTGACGGGTCACGGGCCCTGTTTCGCGGGCCGCATTGCCGGCGGCCCACACAAGGAGGCCCGGATCGGCCTCAGAGGATGAAGTCGGACTTGCTCATCGTCAGCAACTGGTCCAGCTTGATCGCAAAGTCGGCCTTCGTGTCGCCATTGACGTCGCCGTAGATGAACGTGTCGCCATCGTTCTTGAAGAAGCGCAGTTCGCCGGCCTTGCCGTGGAACTTCTCCGTGCCGATGAACTTGAACGCCTGATCCCCGCTGGCCTTCGTGTTCGCGTCGATCGCCTTGAGGTCGATCTTGTCGCGCTCCGTGCGCGAGAAGTCGTAGAGCGTGTCGCGGCCGGACCCCGAAACGGCGGAATCCTTGATCGACTTGAACACGAAGCTGTCCGCGCCGGTTCCGCCGTAGAGCTTATCCGCACCGTTGCCGCCGATCAGTCTGTCGCTTCCGGCCCCGCCTTTCAGCGTGTCGTTTCCGCCGCTGCCGCTGAGCGTGTTCTTCCCCGAATTGCCGACGATGGTATTGGCAAGGCCATTGCCGGTACCGTTGATGTCGCCAGACCCGGCAAGCGTGAGCTTCTCGACGTTGCCGGTGAGCGTGTAGCTGATCCAGGCGTTGACGAGGTCGGTACCCTCGCCGGCCTTCTCGACGACCTTGTCTGCCTTGTGATCGACGATGTAGGTGTCGTTGCCCTTGCCGCCGTACATGCGGTCTGCGCCCGCGCCGCCGTCGAGCCGGTCCTTGCCGTCCTCGCCGCGGAGCAAGTCGTTGCCGGCGTCGCCATAGAGGAAATCGTCGCCGCCGCGGCCATAGAGCGTGTCCGCGCCCTTGTTGCCGAACAGCCAGTCCTGGCCCTTGGTTCCGGTCAGGGTATATCCGTCGTCGTCGGGGTCGGAAAACTGGCGGCTGGCAGCGCCCATGAACACGCCGTAGCCGTCGACCTTGCTCATCGTGACGAGCTTTCCGGTCTTCGCATCGACCGAGTAGAATGTGCTGTTGGCGAAGCCATAGAGGGTGGAGCCGCTCTGCTCCAGGCCGTACATCTGCGCGACCGGGATCGAGACCGAGCTCAATGCCTTGCCGGTTTCGGGATCGAGGCTGAGGATCTTCTTGTTGGACGTGGTCAGGTACAACTTGCCGTCATAGAAGGCCAGGTCCCCGGACGATACGGTGCTCGAGGAATACTTGCCGATCAGTGTCGTGTCGCCACTTTTGAGATCGACCCGATAGAGCCCGCCGTCGTTGGAAGAGGCGATATAGGCGTTCCCGTCCTTGTCGATCTCGAACGCATTGGCGCCGTACATGTCCAGGCTGCCGACGATGGTTGTCGCCGCCGTCCTGGGATCGATCCGATAGAGGGTGCCGAAGGAAATGCCGTACAGCTTGCCGTCCGGGGCAAACGCCACGTCGGTCATCGTCACGCCGGTGTCGCCTACCTCGCGGGCCTTGAGCGTCTGGGTGTTGATTGCAATCAGCTTGGCCCCGGACGTTACGATATAAACTTCATTTGCCATGGTCGATCCCCTATCTCATCGATTCGCATCGCGCGGGACTGTAGGCATGCAACCAATTGGCTGCAACCCTTAGGGGTACATGATTGCAACTGGAAAAATGATGCGGCCGTATTGACCAATGCGTTCCGGAGCATTGGAGCCGAAGGCCGAGGCAAATGATGAGAGAACAAGCTTGAAAATGGTGCCCGGAGGCGGATTTGAACCACCGACACGCGGATTTTCAATCCGCTGCTCTACCAACTGAGCTATCCGGGCATCCGGCTGGGTTTCGTTGCAAAACCCGTGGGGCGTTTGGTTTCGCCCCGGAAGCGAGCGGGGTTATAGCATCTTGCTCGATCGTGTCCAGCCCCCATGACAGATTTTCGACGTGAAAAAGTGCGGGCTCTCAAGTGTCGGAAAAGGTTCGGCTTTTCTGGTGGTTGCGCGCGGTCGTGCGGGCCCCGTGACGGGGATGCGGACGGACCTGGTGGGTGTCCGTGTCAGTCGTTCTCGCCGGCTTGCGCCTCGTCGTCGCTGACGGGGATGGTGTAGGAGCCGGAGAGCCACCGGTTGAGATCGGAGGCTGCGGCAGCGCTCCGAGCAGAACGGGTAGTGGTCGCGGACCGACTGGCGGCCGCATTCGGGGCAGGGGTGGGTCTTGCGCAGGGGGGCGACCTTTGCCTTCGGCTTGTCCATGCCGTCACTCACAGTCTCAACCCTCCGACCAGCGGCGGTGGACATCGTATCCTTCGCCGACGAGCAGGGACAGCGTCTCCTGCAGCGGCAGCCCGACCACGTTCGTATAGGACCCCACCAGCTTGACGACGAAGCTGCCGGCGATCCCCTGGATCGCATAGCCGCCCGCCTTGCCGCGCCACTGGCCGGAGGCGAGATAGCTCTCGATGTCGAGGCCGGAAAGCCGCTTGAAGCGGACTTTAGTATCGATGATGCGCTGGCGCACCTTTTTGTCCGGGGTGATCAGGCAAATGCCGGTGAAGACGCGGTGGCTGCGACCGGAGAGCAGATGCAGGGCGCTTGCGGCCTCGTCGACCATGTCACACTTCGGCACGATGCGCCGCCCGACCGCGACCACGGTGTCGGCGGCGAGGATGTAGCCGCCTTCGGCGGCCGGATCGCCCTTGATCGCGGCCAGGGCCGCCTCCGCCTTGCCGGTGCAAAGCCGCCGTGCCAGCGAGCGCGGATGCTCGGATTTCTTCGGCGTCTCGTCGATGTCCATCGGCATCAGTCGGTCGGGCTCGATGCCCATCTGTGCCAGAAGCTCGACGCGGCGCGGCGAGCCGGATGCCAGGATGAGCTTGTGGGCGAATTCCATGGAACCTCGAGGGAGTCGGGTGCGCGCTCGGCGGAGCGCTGAAGGACAGGCTTACTTGAAGCGGTAGGTGATGCGGCCCTTGGTCAGGTCGTAGGGCGTCATCTCGACGAGCACCTTGTCGCCGGCGAGCACGCGGATGCGGTTCTTGCGCATGCGGCCGGCCGTGTGCGCGATGATCTCGTGCTCGTTCTCGAGCTTGACGCGGAAGGTTGCGTTCGGCAGCAGTTCCGTAACGACACCCGGGAATTCAAGGACTTCTTCTTTTGCCATATTGCGGTGGTGATCCTTCGTTGGCGGGCAGCAGGATGCCGCCGGCCGAAATTTTGCCGGAAACTACACAATAGAGGGTGTTTTGTGAACACCAATGATCCGGCTTTCTTCACATGCGTGTGCCGGCCCCTAGGTTTATTCAAGAGGAAACGGATATGCGGGGGCCGAGCCGCCTCTCGATCAGTGCCGCGAGGTGGTTCCTGACCTCGCGATAGGACGAAAGGATCTGCTCGCGCGTGCCGGTGGCGACCGTCGGATCGGGGGTCGGCCAGTAGATCACCTCGACGGCGCTCGACCGGGTCAGTTCGAGCGCTGCGTGGTGCGCCTCAGGGGCGAGCGTCACGATCAGGTCGAAATAGTCGTCCTCCAACTCCTCCAGCGAACGCGGCAGGTGACGCTCGATCGACAGCCCCACCTCCTCCAGCACCGCCTGGACGAAGGGATCGCGCTCGCCGGGGCGGATACCCGCGGACGCCACGTAGGTGCCCGCCGGCAGAACACTCCGGGCGATCGCCTCGGCCATGGGCGAGCGCACCGCATTCATCCGGCACATGAAAAGCACCGAGCCGGGGCTCCGCGTCGTCGCCTGCCCCTTGTCCGTCTCCAGCGCGCTCATGGCGTTCACCCGCGCCAATAGAGCACGCAGACCAGCGTGAAGAGCCGCCGCGCGGTGTCGAAATCGAGCTTGATCTTGCCGGAAAGCCGATCCAACAGCGTCTGCGAGCCGTCGTTGTGGATGCCGCGCCGGCCCATGTCGATCGCCTCGATCTGGCTTGGCGTGGCCGAGCGGATCGCCTGGTAGTAGCTTTCGCAGATCAGGAAATAGTCCTTCACGATCCGCCGGAAGGGCGTCAGCGACAGGATGTGGGTGGCGACCGCCCCGCCGTCTTCGGTGGTGATGGCGAAGATCAGCTTCGAATCCATCAGCGACAGGTTGAGCCGGTAGGGGCCGCCGGTATGGCCGACCGGCTCGAAGGAGTTCTCCTCGATCAGGTCGAAGATCGCCACCGCCCGCTCGTGCTCGACGTCCGGGGTGGCACGGCCGATCGTCTCGTCCAGCACCACGTCGCACAGTCGGAAGGCGGGCATCCTCGTCATCCCTCCATCATCCTCCGGGGTTGAGGCGGATGGAAACGGAACGCGCATGCGCGCCGAGCCCCTCGGCCTCGGCGAGTGTCACCGCCGCAGGCCCCAGCGTGCGCAACTGCTCGGGGCCGAGGCGCAGGATCGAGGTGCGCTTCATGTAGTCGAGCACCGACAGCCCGGAGGAGAAGCGGGCCGAACGCGCCGTCGGCAGCACGTGGTTGGAGCCGCCGACATAGTCGCCGATCACCTCGGGCGTATGCCGGCCGACGAAGATCGCCCCGGCATTGCGGATCTTCGGCAGGAAGGCGTCGGGATCGGATGTCGCGATCTCCAGGTGCTCGGCGGCGATGCGGTTGGCGAGAGGCACGGAATTTTCCAGGTCCGGCACCAGGATGATCGCGCCGAAATCACGCCAGCTGGCTTCAGCCGTTTCCGAACGTTCCAGCGTCTTCAACTGGCGGGTCACGGCCGCCTCGACCGCGTCGGCGAGTTCGGCGCTGTCGGTGATCAGGATCGCCTGCGCGCCGCGGTCGTGCTCTGCCTGGGCCAGGAGGTCGGCTGCCAGCCAGTCCGGGTCGTTCTCGCCGTCGGCGATCACCAGCACCTCGGAAGGCCCCGCGATCATGTCGATGCCCACCGTTCCGAAGACCTGGCGCTTGGCGGCGGCGACAAAGGCGTTGCCGGGGCCGGTGATCTTGGCGACGGGCGCGATCGTCTCGGTGCCGTAGGCAAGGGCGGCCACGGCCTGTGCGCCGCCGATGCGATATATCTCGTCGATGCCGGCGATCTTCGCCGCCGCCAGCACCGCCGGGTTGATCGCACCGTCCCTGGCCGGCACCACCATGACAATGCGCGGCACACCGGCGACCCTGGCCGGCACGGCGTTCATGAGCACCGAGCTCGGGTAGCTGGCGGTGCCGCCCGGCACATAGAGCCCGACCGCGTCGATCGCCGTCCAGCGCGATCCGAGGCCGACGCCGATGTCGTCCTCGTAGATGTCGTCCTTCGGCAGCTGGCGGGCGTGGTGTTTCTCGATGCGCTTCGAAGCGAGTTCCAGCGCGGACACCACCGCAGCCGGCGTCGCGCGGAAGGCGGCCTCGATCTCGTCCGCGGTAACGCGCATCGGCACGGTGTCGAAATCGAGCCCGTCGAAGCGCAGCGTGTAGGCTGCGAGCGCCCGGTCGCCGTTCTCGCGCACGTCGTCGATGATGGCGCGGACCGTGGCGTTCACGTCCTCCGACACCTCGCGCTTGGTGGTGAGAAAGGCGGCAAACCGCTTTTCGAAGTCGCCGTCGCGATAATCAAGCCTGATCGCCACTGTTCAATCGTCCTGTCGTGTCGCGGGAAGATCCCCGCCCTGCCTGGCTGGTAGGGGTGCGAGGACACCCATGCGTCCCGTCGCGCGGCATTGCGAGGCCGGCGGACGATGCCTCAATGCTCTAGCTTGCCGGATGATGCGGTTTCAAGCCCGTTTCCCACGCCCCGCCGGTATCGGCGAGCTGGCTCTCGATGCATTCGACGTCGAGCGCGAACTGGGCGTCGCCCGCCATGACCAGCTCCACCGTCCCTTCCGGCCCCTCGCCTTCGGGGACGAACCGGATCGCCAGCAGGGAGAGGACCGCGTCGCGGTCGCTGCGATCGATGCCGATCGCACGCACGGCACGCACGCGCTTGAAGGCGATCATGGCACGCCGGCGCTCGAAAGCCTTGCCGCGCGATCCGGCCGTTTCCCAGACGAAGCGGTTGACCGCGAGCGAGAACACGCCGAGCCGGGCATCCCAGCTGACGTCGCCGGCCTTGAACACGGCGTCCTGCAGATGCGCGGAAACGACCGCAAGATCGTCCCCGTCGAGGGCCAGCAGCTTCAGACTGTCCATGATACTCCTTTTCGGCAGCCTCCCGGCCGCGCCTGAATTCCCGGCATCGCGCTCCGCCGGCTGGCCGGCCGCCCGGTGCCATCGGGTGACGTGCGGCAAGGCCAGCGGGCATGCCGCCTGTTTCCGTTCAGTTCAGGAAATAGGACGGGAAGCGGGCGAGCGCAACTGCGCACGGGTGCAGCCGACAGCAATCCTGCCGGTGTAACAATAGGCAGGCGAGGGGTCCTGTCGCAGATCTGCGGCAATGCGGGGGCGTTTTCATGCCATGCCCGCCGCATGCGCTTCGCGGGCATGGCCTTGCCGGTCCGTCAGTCGCTGACGCGTTCCACCGAGGCGCCGCAGCGGTTCAGCTTTTCTTCCAGCCGCTCGAAGCCGCGGTCGAGATGGTACACGCGCGAAACCATCGTCTCGCCTTCGGCAGCTAAGCCGGCGATGACGAGCGAGACGGAAGCCCGAAGATCGGTCGCCATCACCTGCGCGCCGCGCAGCCGCTCGACACCCTCGATCTTGGCGGTCTGGCCGGAGAGCGAGATCTTCGCGCCGAGCCGGGCAAGTTCCTGCACGTGCATGAAGCGGTTCTCGAAGATCGTCTCGGTAATGTGGGAGACGCCGGACGAGCGCGTCATCAGCCCCATGAACTGCGCCTGCAGGTCGGTCGGGAAGCCGGGATAGGGGTCGGTGACGATATCCACCGGCTTGATGCCGGCGCCGTTGCGCACCACGTGGATGCCGCTGCCGGTCGTGGAGATCTCGGCGCCGGCGCGGCGGATCGCCTCGAGCGCGGTGTCGAGCAGGTGCATCTCGGTGCCCTCGAGCACGACGTCGCCGCCGGTCATGGCGACCGCCATGGCATAGGTGCCGGTCTCGATCCGGTCGGGCAGCACGCGGTGGCGCGCGCCGGAAAGCGAGGTGACGCCCTCGATCGTGATCGTGCTCGTCCCGGCGCCGGTGATCTTCGCGCCCATGGCGTTCAGGCACTTGGCGAGGTCCTGCACTTCCGGCTCGCGCGCCGCATTGCCGATGACGGTGGTGCCGCGGGCGAGCGTTGCGGCCATCATCATCACGTGCGTGGCGCCGACGGAAACCTTGGGGAAGGTGTAGCGGGCGCCGATCAGGCCGCCGTCGGGGGCCTTCGCGTCGATGTAGCCGCCGTCGATCTCGATCAGCGCGCCGAGCGCCGTCAGCCCCTCGATGAAGAGGTCGACCGGACGCGTGCCGATCGCGCAGCCGCCCGGCAGCGACACGCGCGCCTTGCCCTCGCGGGCCAGGAGCGGGCCGATCACCCAGAAGCTGGCGCGCATCTTCGAGACCAGCTCGTAGGGTGCGGTCGTATCGACGATGTTGCGCGAGGTGAAGTGGATCGTGCGGGAGTATCCCTCGCTCTGGCGTTCCCGGCGGCCGTTGACGGAGATGTCGGCGCCATGGTTGCCGAGGATGCGGATGAGCTGCTCGACGTCGGCGAGATGCGGCACGTTTTCCAGCGTCAGCGTATCGTCGGTCAAAAGCGAGGCGATCATCAACGGCAGCGCCGCATTCTTGGCGCCGGAGATGGGGATGACGCCCTTGAGCTCGTTGCCGCCTACAATCCTGATACGATCCATGTGTGCCTACGGGCCTGCGCCCGCCTTTCTCAATCTACCGGCTCTCGGAGGAAGGCGCCTCCTTAGAGCATCGCGGCATAAAAATGAAGCCTCCCGCAGGAGACCGGCCCGGCGCGAATGCCGGAAGCTGTGCATGAACCGCCTGCAGGAGAGGAAAAGGCTTTCCGAGATGCCGATGGCCGGCCTTCGGGCGGGCCTGCCGCAAACGCAGGCCTGATCTCGATATGTCCGTTTGTCCCCTCGCGCCGGAAGCGGCGGCAGTTGCACTCTATGACTGTGATTCGTCCGATTTTGCGGCAGGCAGCCCCTCGGTCTCGTCGGCGTCACCCGCACGGCGCGCGCGCGCCTGCTGCTTGCGGCGGGCGAGGTTGTCGCGCAAGGTCTTGGCAAGGCGCGTCTTGCGTTCCTCGGCCCGTGCACGCACCGCATCGCTCTCCGGCATCTGCGCCTTCGCCGTGCGCTTGCCCTCTTCGCGGCGGCGGCCGCCCGTTTTACCGTCCTTCTCCATGGCCCATCGATAGCGCGAAACGCGCCTTCGCAAAAGCGCTGCGGGCTTTTGCCGAATTTGTTGTCCCCATGATGCGTTTGCGGCTTGCATAGGGGGTGAGACTATGGCAATAGGCGCCTCGCTCGACGCGAACGCAGGCAACACTGCTTCGCCGGATGCTGCTATAGCTCAGGGGTAGAGCACTCCCTTGGTAAGGGAGAGGCCGAGAGTTCAAATCTCTCTAGCAGCACCATTCTTTCCCATTGAAAACATTGAAGCTCTTGATTTTCAGGGGTTTCCGTACATTCTTCCGTTACAAAGCTTGTTACAAGACGGAAGATTCATGGCTCGCCAACCTCGATATCTGCTCAACCGAAACGGCCGCTACTTCGCTCGCTTGGTAGTACCTAAGAATCTTCGTCCTTTTCTGGACAACAAAACAGAGCTCCGAGAGGCGCTTGGTCCCGACCGTCGTAAAGCGCTGGCTCGGCTTCACAGTGCGGTGGCGAACCTGCAAAGCCGGATTTCGATCGCCGAACAGGAGGCAAAGGCAGCGAAGGGCGAGCCGATCACTTCAGGACGCTACCTCCTGTCGGTCGAGCAGTTGGCGGTGCGACATTACAAGGAGCGCTTGGCCGAAGATGATGTCCGGCGGAACCAGAGTCTGCTATGGTGGAACGTGGGCATCAATGACCTGTACGTCGCCGAATTGCGCGCAGGTGTTGCAGGCAAGCTTAGTGATGTCGCCCTTCAGGAGCTTTTTGGGGACAGAATAGAGCGCTACAGCTCGATCGGTAATACGGTCGTCGTCTACGGAACCGAGGAGTGGCGAGCCGTTGCGCGAGCGATGTGCATTTCCGAACTGGAGGTTCTGGCGCGTCTCGCTGAGCGCGACGAGGGCGATTTTGTCGGAAAGCCCGTGCACCCAATGATCGCGAACGCGGAAGTGCCGGTCGAAGAGGAAGCGCCCGTCCTCATCCGTGAACTATTCGATCGTTACATGAATGAGCTCAGAGCCAATGGCAAAGGGGAAGGCGCAGAAAAGCGTTGGCGACCGATTATTGAAGACGTAATTAAGTTTACGAAAACAACCGACGCCAGAAAACTCTCGAAAAAGATGTTGGTTGAATGGAAGGATGCAAAACTCGCGACCCTCTCGCCGCGCACCGTGCGTGATGTCTATCTGACCGCCATTAACGCCGTGTTGAACTGGGCGGTGTCGAATGATCTCATCACCATTAACCCCGCAAAGGAAGTTAAGCTCAAGGTCGCCGCTAAGATTCTTAACCGGCCGAAGGGGTTCACTCGTGAAGAGGCGATCGTTGTTTTGGACATCTCACTGGGCTATGTGCCTGCCCATTCTGACAATTCCCAGACTCGGGAAAAGCCAGGCACGAGTGCGGCCAAGAAATGGGCGCCATTGATTTGTGCGTTCACTGGTTCGCGTATTTCCGAGATTACGCAACTGCGAAAGGAGGATGTCCGAGAAGAGAACGGCATCTCCTATATTCGTATCACACCGGACGCCGGCAAAGTAAAGAACCGGCAGTATCGCGACATACCCTTGCACAACCAGATCATCGAGAAGGGTTTTCTTGATTTCGTTTCGGCTGCGCCGGACGGGCCGCTGTTCTATCCGCCGATGAAGGGCGCTCGAAAAGCAGACCCGGCACAGACGGTTTCGGGACGAATCTCAAACTGGCTGCAAAGGGAGGGTGTGGTGCCCGACGGCGTATCTCCAAATCACGGATGGCGGCATGCCTTCAAGACTACAGGGCTTGAGGTGGGAATAGACGGTCGTGTGCTCGACGCGATTCAAGGGCACGCAGCTCGAACTGCCGGCGAAAATTATGGCGATGTGACTATCGCGGCGAAGAGGAGGGCTATCGATAAGTTTCCTCCGTATCCAGTCTGACCGAACCCCACTAGATCGAGGTGCCGGTTCACAAGCGCTCCGTACTAAACATAAACACTCACACACAAATCTGGATACGCGCGTAGCGGGCGCTTCGGTTGCGCGGACAGCTCCAAGCACCTACGTAGTTGCCCATCTCTTTGTGAATTGGCCCCCGAAAGGCCCGGACATGCTCCCCCACTTAGCTAAGTGGGTAGGAGTAATGTTGGTATTATGACTATCACCACCCATAAGATGC
>NZ_JACIEE010000002.1:556615-646427 GCF_014196765.1 Mycoplana azooxidifex | reverse complement strand
CCGTCGCTCACCGCGTTGGGGGAAGGTTCACATGGCTCAATTCTCAATGGAAATTATGCGCCTAACCGGCTCAGTTCTGCGCGGAAACCAACAGTGTGAACCATTTGACGACCGGGATATGATCGGCATCACGATCTCGGTTGTTCAGGATCAGTTTCGCGCGGAGTTCCGGGGTCAGCAGAATGTTCATGCTGCAACCTCGACGGAAGCCATGCCACGGACTTCAATTTGATATCGACGTTCATTGAGACGCCGCCAAGCAGACCAAGCAGCAGCAGTCGGCCAAGTACGGTCAAATACTTCTCCATCGAAAACTCCCCAGACCCGAAAACCGTGTTTCACGTCTGTCTTTGTGTGCTCAACCATTGCAAGCATCATTATCTCCTTGTTCCTATCACAAGTTGAAAACTAAAGCCTGCTTCCTGAATTGCGAGCAAAGACTGCTCACATTACCAACTCTTTTCATTTGGGCTAATTTGCTGTTTATGCAGCGCTTTTTAGGTTGACGCGCTCACTAACAATGCTACGGTGCAACTCGTCACACCAGGCGAGATGGAACTGCGGCCCGCGCAGGCTCTCGGGGTCCTCCGAAGAGAAGATCTGCGCGATCGTCCCATTCGGCCAGACGAGCCGTCGCCGCGAGGCCTCGAATTCCGGGCGCTCCCGGCGGGCGATCCGGCAGATGCCGGAAACGCCGTCGATCATCACCTCGCGCGCATCGCCCAGCGTCTCGGCCACCAGCGCGATCCGCAGCTTCGCCGTCCTGCGGGCCACCTCATGCACCCATTCGGCACCGGCCCGCGTCTTTCCCGATCCGCGGCCACCCATCAGCAGCCACACCCGCCAGTCGCCCTTCGGCGCCTCCTGCGCCGGATGGCGCTCCAGCGCCCAGAGCCGGAACGACCGGCCCAGCCGCTCGCTACCAATCTCTCGCCCGTCGAAATCCAGCACGGCTCCACCGCCGGCCGGGCCCGCCGCCAGAGAAGGTGGCTCCGCAGCGGATGCCACGGCGTGACCGTCCGAAGCCAAACCATCGCGATCGCCGTCCAATCCGGCCACCGCCGTAGCGGCAACTCCCCTTCGCCCCGCCTGCGGGGAGAAGGTGCCGGCAGGCGGATGAGGGGCAGCCGAGCCCTCAGCAAGAGCAGGTGGCACACCGAATACCGTGGTCGGGCGACCATCGAAGGCAATAGCGTGACCATCGCAGGCCAAGCCATCCCGATCGCCATCGAACCCGACAGCCATCGTCACCGACCGGCCATCGCCGCCCGCCCCGTCCCGCGCACCGCCTGTGTCCCGCCGCCCGATCTGCCGCTCCAGCGCATCCACGCATCCCAACGCATCCGCAACGGCGGCCTCACGCCTTGCACGGCTCCGGTCCGCGTCTTTCGCCATCCGGTCGGCCGCCTTCTGCAATCCGCGCTCGATCTTGTCTGCCAGCCGCCGCCTCTTACGGGCCGTTCCTGCCGTCGCCGCCATCGCCCACGGCCCCGCAGTCGGCCGCCCGCCGCGCGCTCGCTTCATATTCCGCCTTCCATCGCTCGAGATAGGCCTGTGCCTTCGCCTCCACCCGCCGGTCGAACTCGGCGACCACCGCCTCGAAGTCGGCGGCCTCGCAGGCCAACTCGGCTGCGTCGCGCCGCTCGCTCAGGATGGTGCGCTGCAGGCTGTCGATCTTCTCCAGCGTGCGCACGATCAGCGACACCGCCTCGATCGCGGCCTTGGCGTCGGCCTGGCCGAGCTTGCGCTCGGCATCGCCCTCGGCCTCCGCCGCCACCTGCTCGGCCGAGCGGCGCTGGCCCTGGAAGCGCTGGAAGCGCTCGCGCAGTTCCTTCGTCATCTGGGACAGCATCGCCTGCATGTCGTCGAGCGGATCGCCGCCCGTCTCCGACTTCAAGTCGAGCACGAGAGCCGCCGTCTCCGTCGCGTCGCCCCGGCCGCAGGCGGCCAGTCCGTCATAGGCGGGCTCCGCCACCCCGAACAGCCGCAGGTCGGCCTCGTCGAATTCACGCATGGGAAGCTCCGCATGAAAAAGGCGCCGCGATCCGAACCGGACGGGCGCCTTGCGTCTCAATGTTTCGATCTGTGTCTCTGGTCTCTCGCCAGCAACCGGGTCGGCAACCAGGCCTCAAAACCGGGACCTGTCGGCCAGCGGGCGGATATCGCCGCTTGAGGGTTCCGGCATCGTCCGCACCGACCGTTCCACCGCTTAAAGTGAAACCGTCCGTGTCACGCGAACGCCTTTTTGCCTGCGCGTTTCCCGACGGCGATCTCGCTTCCACCGGGACTGGCCGCAGCAACCGGACATTTGGGGGATCTCTCCGCCCGCACTTTTCCGACCGTAGCAAGACCCTACCAAACCACCGTCACGCCGTCAAGGATTATTTTCCTAAAATCAGTGCCCGATACCCGGCGGCTGCAATGAGTCCATTGCCGATACCGCCAAACCTTGTTGCGCATCATCTGTTCCCAATCGCCTCGCGCACGATACGTGCCACGGCTGCATCTTCATCTTGTCTGAAGACCGGAACAGTTGTCAGCCGGTTAGTCGCGCGCCTCCGCAACTCGACTGGAACGGAATTATCCTGCTCTAGCAATGCAATAACCGATATGTCCTGCTTAACCTCATAGGCTGCTGTCTGATGCAGGAAGATTGCATCATGCACACGGCCGGGTGAGTTACCAAAGAAAATCGCGACGGGAGGTCGATCCTCTGCTTCTACGATCATGTCGGGCTTCACCTCCGACAGGCGAGCATTAATTGCCTCGCCTTCTCGAATTTGGGCACGATTCCCTACCTCCATGCGTATCGCTTCGGCAGCATCCTCGCGAAATGTAGAAATGACCTTCTCTTGGGTCAGGAGGAGGAAATCATTCATCCTGATCATGACACTCACAAAACTCAATGCGCGGCTTGCAACTTCGTAAACTGGAAACGGGTTCGTTTTGATCGTGGCCTCTTCGGCATCGAAGTATGCATCGACGCCAGCTAAGAGGCTGTCCAACGCCCTTCGGCGCGTTTCAGTCTCGAAATCAACTCCGGCGCCTTCAAGAAGCGGTATTGTGGCACCATCGTCCTCGAGGCGGTAACGACCATCGTCGGCTTGAAGAACATAGAATGAGATGCGGTCGCCGTCGTCACGCCTAAACACGGTTCCGACCGCCAAACCTGCTGGAACTTCGGTAACCGTTATGTCGTCGCAAAACGCTCTGCAGAGGTCAGCCTTCATAGCTCGCCGTCCCTCTTGTCGATTCCAAAGACCTTTACTGCGCAATTAAACGCGGAAGTAGGCGAAAGAGCGGTTCTTCCGAACTTAAATTCGGTACGCCTATGTTTACTCCCACTTTTGGGCAGACGAATAGCTCCAAAACGATTTGTCCAGACGTTGATCGTATCGAGGCCATCGCAGCGGGCATGACAGTGCCAGCCAGGTTCCGATGCATGGAATTCATAGTCGCAAAGGACCGTCGTCTCTCCTGCCGAGGTAACTCCGAAGGATGCCCTGAATATCTGTTTAGCTTCGTTGAGTAAGATCAACACGCGGCACTCATTTCCGAGCGCCGAGAACGTGATTACCTGCCAGTGGTAGAGAGGACCCCACTTGTAGAATTTTGACTTGGCCTTGCGTGACGGCCATTGGGCACGGGGTATCTCCCCTTGCTTCCAACCCCCGGACTTAACCGAGGATTTCTTCGCTCCTATCAAAGCCCTCAGATCCATAGCCTCGTCTTAGCATTGAAATGCTAACGAAGTACACAACTAGGCTTATTCTCCTATCTGGATAAAACCCGCTTTTCACCGCACCTACCGTCTGTAGTGCTCCATATTCTTCCGGCCCGCCCCGTTCCATGCTACCTTCAATCATGACATCCGAAGACCTCGTCCAGATGGCGCTGGCCATGCCCGGCGCGGAGGAAAGTGCCCATTTCGGCAAGCGCGACTTCCGGGTGGGCGGGCGCATCTTCCTCGCCCTGCCGGAGCCCGGGCGCGCCGTCATCAAGCTGACGCGCGGCCAGCAGGCCATGCTGTCGGAGACCGAGCCGGGGCTCTGCTCCGCCGTGCCCGGCGGCTGGGGCCACAAGGGCTGGACCTCGGTCTATTTCGCCGCAGCCGAGGCCGATACGGTCCACCACATGGTCGAGATCGCCTGGGGCAACGTGGCGCCCCGCACCGATCCTACGCCGTGTTCCGCAACGCCCCCCGCGACCAAAACGGGGGCAGGCGCGCGCAGGAAAGGCACGACGCATTGAAAATGTCCGCCTTGCCCCGGCCGGTGCTGTCTGGCCCTGGCCGGCGCTGTCTGACCGTGGCAACGTTTGGCGAACAACCTCCCGCCTCTTTAAAAAATGACTTTCTTTCTGTCGCCGGATGAATAGAAGTTCGATCCGAACCGCCGGATCGCCGGTATTTTCTTTCGACCGCTGCTTGCGGAACCAGACCAGACGATGGAACTCACATGCGGATAGTGATGATTGGCGCCGGCTATGTCGGCCTTGTTTCGGGCGTTTGCTTTGCAGACTTCGGCCATGACGTCGTGTGCGTCGACAACGTGGCCGAGAAGATCGAGGCGCTGCGCAACGGCGACATCCCGATCTTCGAGCCGGGCCTGCAGGAACTGGTCAAGTCCAACACCGAGGCCGGCCGGCTGAACTTCACCACCGATCTCGAGCAGGCGGTCGCCTGGGCGGACGTCGTCTTCATCGCCGTCGGCACGCCGTCGCGCCGCGGCGACGGCCATGCCGACCTCACCTATGTCTATGCCGCCGCGCGCCAGATCGCCAAGGCCATCGACGGCTACACCGTCGTCGTCACCAAGTCGACCGTCCCGGTCGGCACCGGCGACGAGGTCGAAGCGATCATCCGCGAGGCCAATCCGGACGCCGATTTCTCGGTCGTCTCCAATCCGGAATTTTTGCGCGAGGGTGCGGCGATCGGCGACTTCAAGCGTCCCGACCGCATCGTCGTCGGCACCGACGAACCGCGCGCCATCGAGGTCATGACCGAGGTCTACCGCCCGCTGCACCTGAACGAAGGCCCGCTGTTCTTCTGCGAGCGCCGCACCTCGGAACTGATCAAGTACGCCGCCAACGCCTTCCTCGCCATGAAGATCACCTTCATCAACGAGATCGCCGATCTCTGCGAACGTCTGGGCGCCGACGTGCAGAAGGTCGCCAAGGGCATCGGCTACGACAAGCGCATCGGCGACAAGTTCCTGCATGCCGGCCCCGGCTACGGCGGCTCGTGCTTCCCCAAGGACACGCTGGCGCTGGTCAAGACCGCATCCGACGCCGACAGCCCGATGCGGCTGATCGAGACCACCGTCGCCATCAACGACAACCGCAAGCGCGCCATGGCCCGCAAGGTCATCACCGCCTGCGGCGGCTCGGTGCGCGGCAAGAAGATTGCCGTCCTCGGCCTGACTTTCAAGCCCAACACCGACGACCTGCGCGACGCCCCGGCGCTGACCATCATCCAGGCCCTGCAGGACCATGGCGCGACGATCTCGGCCTTCGATCCCGAGGGCATGGACGGCGCCCGCGCGCTGCTGAAAGATGTCGAGTTCGGCCCGGACCCCTATGCGATCGCCGCCGGTGCCGAGGCGATCGTGCTCGTCACCGAATGGGACGAGTTCCGCGCGCTCGACTTCCGCAAGCTGCACGCCACCATGAAGGCGCCCAACATGATCGACCTGCGTAACGTCTACCCGCCGCAGGAAGCACGCCGTTACGGCTTCGAATATGTCGGCATCGGCCGGAGCGGCGACAGGACCTGAGGATGAGATACTTCATTACCGGCGCGGCCGGCTTCATCGGCTTCCACCTTGCCCGGCGCCTGCTGGAGGAAGGTCACGAGGTCGTCGGCCTTGACGGTATGACCCCCTATTACGACGTCTCGCTGAAGGAAGCGCGCAACGCCGGGCTGGTCCAGTTCCCGGCCTACCGCTTCCACAAGGTGATGCTGGAGGACCAGTCCGGCGTCCGACGCGCGCTCGAAAGCGCCGCGCCCGACGTCATCGTGCACCTGGCCGCCCAGGCCGGCGTGCGCTACAGCCTCGAGGAGCCGAAGTCCTACGTCGAGTCCAACATCCTCGGCACCTGGAACCTCCTGGAGGCGGCGCGGTCGGTCGATGCCCGCCACCTCATGCTCGCCTCCTCCTCCTCGGTCTACGGCGCCAGCGAGACGATCCCCTTCCGCGAAAACGACCGGACCGACGAGCCGCTGACGATCTACGGCGCCAGCAAGAAGGCGATGGAGGTCATGGCGCACAGCTATGCCCATCTCTACGGCCTGCCGACCACCACCTTCCGCTTCTTCACCGTCTACGGCTCCTGGGGCCGGCCGGACATGGCGCTGTTCAAGTTCACCCGCGCCATCCTCGAAGGCCGCGAGATCGAGCTCTACGGCGAAGGCCGGATGAGCCGCGACTTCACCTATGTCGAGGATCTCGTCGAGGCCATGCTGAAGCTGTCGGCCATCGCACCCTCTGAGGACAACCGGGTGGCTGCGCCCACAGGCCTCGACACGCTCTCCCGCCAGGCCCCGTTCCGCATCGTCAACATCGGCGGCGGCAACCCGGTCGGGCTGACCGATTTCGTCTCCACGCTCGAAGATGCGCTCGGCCGGAAGGCGAAGACGAAGCTCCTGCCGATGCAGCCGGGCGAGGCGCCGCGCACCTTCGCCAGCCCTGACCTCCTGCTCGCGCTCACCGGCTACAAGCCCTCGACCCCGCTCGCCGCCGGCGTGAAGGACTTCGTCGACTGGTACGGCGATTTCTATCGCCCGGGCACCCGCGCCGCGCGCTCCTGACGCCGGACCGCGAGGCCCGCGATCGGGCGGCTCCTCCCTGAAATGGCCCTTGCGACCGCACGGGGGCTTTCACTCCCGGACGCCGGCCCCCACCGATGTGCCGGGGCGTAAACCTGTGCTCCAGCCTGCCGCGGGCGCCATCGGAGCGCACGGCCACGGCCGGGCCGTCTTCCCCCTGTGGCGCAACAGGCGACACAGCGTCAACATTCCGCCGCCTTCCGCATCCCGTCCCCGCGCGCTATCTCCTTGTTGTCGCAGGACGGATCGCCTGTAGAATTGACAGACGTCAACAACCGTCGCCAACCGGACAGGAACCCCGACAGATCATGCATCAGGCCATCGCGGCGCTCTCCTCCGAACGGTTTCTGCAGAAGCTCAGGCTCGGCGCCGGGCTCGTCATGCTGACCTTCGTGGCCATGCACCTGGTCAATCATGCGTTGCTGCTCGTCTCGCTCGACACCGCCGAGCGCGTCAGCCGCCTGTTCGCGCTTTTCTGGCGCAATCCGGCCGGCACGCTCCTCCTCTACGGCGCGCTCGTCGTCCATGTGGTGCTGGTGCTGCGCTCGCTTTACCGGCGGCGCACGCTGCGCATGCCGGCGCGCGAGGCGGTGCAGACGGCCTTAGGCCTGCTGATTCCCCTCCTCATCATCGAGCATGCAGTGCCGGCACGCCTGTCGCAGCCGCTTTACGGCATCGTCGTCGACTACCGCATGGTCGTGCGCAGCCTGTGGGTGGTCAATCCGCTGCAGGGTTTCCGGCAGTCGGTCGCGCTGCTGGTGATCTGGACGCACGGCTGCGTCGGCGTCTATTTCTGGCTGCGCTTCCGCAGCTGGTATGCGAGCGCCTCGCCCTATCTCTTCGCCGTGGCGATCCTCGTTCCGGTGCTGGCGCTGCTTGGCTTTGCCGATACCGGGCGCATGCTCGCCCACATGGCCGAGACCGCCCCGCAGATGGACCCGGCGCAGGCGGAGGCGCTCAGCACGGTGCGGCCGCCGATCGACCAGGCCACTGTCGCCGAGGGCCTCGGCCGCATCAAGCTGTCGCTCTACCTCGTCTTCCTCGGCGCCATCGCGCTCGTCCTGGTCCTCCGGCACATGCGAACGCTCGCCGAGCGGGCGTCGCAGATCACCATCCGCTATTCCAACGGCGCGCTCGTCCATGCCCGCCGCGGCCTCAGCGTGCTCGAGGCCAGCCGCCAGGCCGGCGTGCCCCACTACTCCGTCTGCGGCGGCAAGGGCCGCTGCTCGACCTGTCGCGTACGCATCCTCGACAGCGCCGCGCCCCTGCCCCCGCCGGGCTCGATCGAGGCGGCCACGCTCGCCCGCGTCCATGCCGACGAACACGTCCGGCTCGGCTGCCAGCTGCATCCGGAAGGCGATGTCAGCGTGGCGCTGCTGATGGCGCCGAACCCGGCTGCGAGCCTGCCCGTCGCCACCGAGCCCGTTCGGCCCGGCCGCGAGGAGGAGATCGCCGTCCTCTTCTGCGACCTGCGCAACTTCACCGATCTGTCGGAGGCCCGCCTGCCCTACGACGTGGTCTTTCTGCTCAACCGCTATTTCGCCATCGTCGGCCAGGCGGTCGAGCAGGCCGGCGGGCGGCTCGACAAGTTCATCGGCGACGGCGCCATGGCGCTGTTCGGGCTGGGGGCGGACCGCGACCAGGCCGCCCGCCAGGCGCTCGCCGCCGCAGCCGCGATCGTGCGCGACATCGCCCATCTGAACGCCGAACTGGGGAACGACTTCTCCGTCCGCCTCAGGATCGCCGTCGGCGTCCATGCCGGCCCGAGCGTCGTCGGCATGATGGGCTACGGCACGACCAAGAGCCTGACCGCCGTCGGCGACACCGTCAACGTCGCAAGCCGGCTGGAGACGACCGCCAAGGAGCACGACGTCGCCATCGCCGTCTCCGAGCGTGCGCTCGCCCAGTCCGGCCTCGAGACCGACGGTCTCCGCCACAGCGAGGTCGCGATCCGCGGCCGCACCGCGCCGCTCCGCGTCTACCTGGTCACCGACGACGAGAGCCGCCGCTTCGCCCTGGAGACGGAAAAGGCGTGAGGCGTCGCAGCCGCCGGCAGGCGACGGTTGCCACGCCGATGGCACGCCCAAAGATTTCACTTGTCGGCGGCCCTCGCCTGTACGCGGCCACACTTCTGTGGTCTTTGCCTGTCGATTTCGATGATGAGGTACCTGCATGATTCGCCCGAAAATGCTTCTTCTTCCCATGATCGGACTGCTCGGTCTTTCGCTTTCCGGCTGCGAG
Organism: Mycoplana azooxidifex; assembly: GCF_014196765.1. Lineage (GTDB taxonomy): Bacteria > Pseudomonadota > Alphaproteobacteria > Rhizobiales > Rhizobiaceae > Mycoplana > Mycoplana azooxidifex. Next base: position 637,360 of record NZ_JACIEE010000002.1, on the reverse strand, counting down.
ACGTCCGGCTATTCCGGCGGCTACTCCGGCGGCAGCTACTACGAGCGGGACCGGCCGCGCTACCGTGTGGTGGAGCCGCGCTACGACCGCAACCGTTCCTGGGACGGCAGATACGACCGCGGCGACAGCCGCTACGATCAGCGGATATCCGACCGCGAAAGGAACCGGGATCGCGAGAGGGACAGAGATCGGGACCGGGACAGGGACAACAGCCGCGACAGGGATCGGGACCGCGACAACAATCGCAACGATAGCCGCAACAGGGACCGCGACCGCCAGCAGACCGACAGCGGGCGTCCGGGACGCAACACCGCGCAGCCCGATCGCCGACCGCAGTCGCGCGACACCGACCGCAACAACCGCCCGTCCCAGCGCGCCTGCGAGCGCGACAACAGCTGCAGATAGGGTGAATGGCCGGGGAAAATCGCCCATGGCAAGTCCCCCTCTGCCCTGCCGGGCAAGTCGCACATGGCAAGTCCCCCTCTGGCCTGCCGGCCATCTCCCCCACAAGAGGGGAGAAAAATCGAGGTGCCCGCCTGCCCCATGGGGCCTCGGCGAAGCGTCCGGGTTAAGCCCTCCCCCTTGTGGGGAGGGTTGGGGAGGGGTCTTCACTTGATCGAGAGTGCGATGGGCGACCGAAAGCGTGACTCTGCGCGCAGTCGTCCCCGCCTCCTCACACCTTCCGATACAGGAAATACCGGTCCTTCGGCACGCTGTCCGGGACTTCCATCGGCTGCAGCGTCGGCTCGTCCAGCGGCAGGCCGCTGGCGGCGATGCCGCCTTTGGCGAGCATGCCGGAGACCATCTGCGGCAGCCAGGTCAGCGTGACCTCGTCCTTTTCCGGATAGCCCGTGCCGATGTCGGCATGCACCAGGGCCGCAGTCCCGGTCCGGAAGGCCCCGCCGGTTTCGCAGATCTCGCCCAGCACCAGGTCGGCCGCATCGGGAACGGAGGAGGCATGCGCGCCCATGGTCCGGTCGAAGGCGACGATGCGGCGGCCGGCGAAGCGTTCACGCATGTGGTCGAAGGTGCGGCCGTTGCCGAGTCCGATTTCCATGACCGGGCCGTCCGCCGGCAGCTCCAGCCGGTCGCAGATGTGGTTGAGAATGTCCCGCTGGGCCGTCAGGCGGCGGATGAAGCTGTCGAGACGGCTCATGGTTTCCCTTTGCTTTTCTGTAGCCCTACGCCTTGACGATGGTGTCGTCATCGATGCCGCGGCGGGCAAAGGCGTTGCGGGTATCGACCACCAGCGGCGCCCAGCGGGCGAGCGCGCCGTAGTCGACCGCATCGTGGTCCGTCGAGATCAGCACAGCGTCGTAGCCGCGCACGGTCTCCTCGTCGAGCGGCACCGACCGGCGACCCTTGAGCGCCATGTATTCGCGCGTGCGCGGCACTTCGGCCACATGGGGATCGTGGTAGTCCACCGTCCCCTTCCGCTCCAGGATCAGCTCGATCAGCTTCAGCGACGGGCTTTCGCGGATGTCGGGCACGTTCTTCTTGTAGGCGAGCCCGATCACCAGCACGCGCGCACGGCTCAACGCCTTGCCGAGCCGGATGTCGAGCGCTTCGGCCAGCCGCCCCACCACATGGCGCGGCATCGAGGCGTTGATTTCGCCGGCGAGTTCGATGAAGCGGGTCGGCAGTTCGAACTCGCGCGATTTCCAGGTCAGGTAGAAGGGATCGATCGGGATGCAATGGCCGCCGAGCCCAGGCCCCGGATAGAACGGCATGTAGCCGAACGGTTTCGTCTTTGCCGCCTCGACCACCTCCCAGATGTCGATGCCCATCGCATCGTAGAGCACCTTCAATTCGTTGACGAGGGCGATGTTGACGGCGCGGAAGACGTTCTCCGTCAGCTTCACCGCTTCCGCCGTGGCGTTGGAGGAAACCGGCACGACGGCCTTGACCACGGCGCCGTAGAACGCCTGCATCAGCGCGGAGGCCGCCTCGCCCGCGCCGGCCACGACCTTCGGGATGGTCGCGGTCTCGAAGTCACGGTTGCCGGGGTCTTCCCGCTCCGGCGAGAAGCCCAGGAAAAAATCCTCGCCCGAACGCAGCCCGCCGCGCTCGAGGATCGGCCGCACCAGCTCGTCCGTCGTCCCCGGCCAGGTGGTCGATTCCAGCACCACCAGCTGCCCCGGCCGCAGCGTCCCGGCAATTGCCTCGGCGGTCCTGACCACGTAGGACATGTCCGGCTCGCGGTGCTTCGTCAAAGGCGTCGGCACGCAGATCACGATCACGTCACAGGAAGCAAGTGCCGCAAAATCCGTGGTCGAGTGGAACCGGCCCGCCTCGCTCTCCGCCTTCAGCGCGGCATCCGGCACCGCGTCGATATAGGAGCTGTGGGCGTCGAGGGCGGTGATCTTCGCCGGGTCGATGTCGAAGCCGGTGACGTCAAATCCGTTTCGCGCAATCGTGATCGCCAGCGGCAGGCCCACGTAGCCGAGCCCGATGACGCCGGCGCGGGCGCGCTTTCCGGCAATCGCCGCCATTAGGCTTTCGGCGGAAGAAGGAAGCAAGGTCAATGCGTTGTACCCTTTCGGTCAAGACTGGGACAATTGGGCGCAAATCAGCGCGACGTCAAGGCGAGGCGGGCCGCCGGATGCCTGCCTTCGCCCGTCCGGCCGGCACAAATCTTCGGCGCGACTTCTGGTTTTGCCACAGTCGCTTGCCTATATCTGGCGCTCCGGGACGCGTTCGTCTGTTCGACCGCGCGGCGCCCTTCGAGCGAAGCGAACGGCTTCATACCGATAAGGACAAAAGATGAACACGCGCCCCGCCGACGTTTCCAACATTCTTCTCGACCGGGTTTCATCCTGGCTGAAGACGGCAGCACTCGGCGGCGAGAGCCTGGAATACATCATCTCCGGCTTCTGCGAGCGGCTTGCCGCCGCCGGCCTGCCGCTGGTGCGCGTCCACCTGAGCTTTTCCATGCTGCACCCGCTCTACGACGCGCTCGGCTTCACCTGGATGCGGGGAGAGGGCGTGACGATCGAGGGCTTCCGGGCGGACGGCGAGAACGAGGAACCCTCGCGCTTCCTGCTCAGCCCCTATTACTACCTGCTCAACAACAGCCTCGACCACCTGCGCCGCCGCATCGATCCGAAGACCCCCTCCGAGTTCCCCATTTTCGACGACCTGAAGAAGATCGGCGCCACCGACTACCTCGCCTTCGTCCAGTCCTTCGGGGAATCGCCCGGCCAGGGCATGGTCGGCTCGTGGTCGACCGATGCGGCCGGCGGCTTCAGCGAAACCGTGGTCGAGGCGCTCTTGAAGGTCCAGAACAGCCTCGCGGTCGCAGCCAAGATGGCCGTGCTCGGCAAGCTCGCCGACAACATGCTGCTGACCTATCTCGGCGGCAATGCCGGGCGGCGCGTGCTGTCGGGCCAGATCCGGCGCGGCGACGGCGAGACCATCCGCGCCGCCCTCGTCATGGCCGACATGCGCCAGTCGACCGTGCTGGCGGAAAAGGAGGGCCGGCAGGCCTATATCGACACGCTCAACGACTTCTTCGACGCCATCGCCACGCCCTTCAACCGCAACGGCGGCGAGATCCTCTCCTTCATCGGCGACGGCTTCCTGGCCGTCTATCCGTGCGGCCGGCACCGGGAGCCCTCACAGGTTGCCGCCCAGAGCGCCATGGCTGCCGTCCGCCACGCCACCATGCGAATGGACGAGCTCAACGCCCGCCGCAACAAGCAGGGTCTGGCCGACATCCGCTACGGCATCGGCCTGCACGTCGGCAACGTCATGTTCGGCAATGTGGGCTTGCGGGACCGGCTGACCTTCTCCGCCTTCGGCTCGGCCGTCAACGAGGTGCAGCGGCTGCAGGGGCTGACGAAGAAGTATTCGAAGCCGATCGTCGCCAGCCAGACCTTCGCCACCTACTCCGGCGGCGACTGGGTCACGCTCGGCGAGGAGAAGCTGCGCGGCGTCCGCCAGAAGCTGACCGTGCTCCTGCCCGGCCAGGCCAATCTCCAGCTCGACCAGGCCGAGGCGCTCGACGGCGAGGACCGCGACGGACGCTCGGAAGCCGAGCAGGTCATGCTGCTCTATCGCGATGCCCGCGCCAACCCGGACCACCGGCCGCGCATCCCGCTGCTGTCGCGCGGGATCAACTGACATGGCCGGCGGCTCTGCGCGAGGACGCGAGGCCGCCGCGAAACCCGCCTTCGAGGCGGCGTTGGTCGACGGCTTCGAGGGCGACGACTTCTCTCCTGCAGGCGGCCTCTATTTTCGCCGCAACGCCGAGCAGCGGGCCGGCTTCTACGCGTTCCAGCACGAGGTGACCCGCGGCAGCGCCGGCGCGCTGAAGCTCGGCGTGCGCCCGATCCTCAGCGCCGGGGGCGGCAGCGAGCGGGCGGAGGTCTGGGAGCGCACCGATCTCCGGGTCCCCTATGAGCGCGCCGTGTGGTACGGCTTCTCGGTGCGGTTCGGCGAGCCGATACCGCAGGCCGACCACCGCCACCTGATCGCGCAGTGGAAGCGCGAGATCGGCCCTTCCGCGCGCGGCGACTACAGTCCTTTCCTGGCGCTCCGCCTCGTGCGCGGCCGCCTGTTCGCTACGGTGGAGACGACGCTGCGCGCCACCGATCTCGCCATCACCGACACCATCACGGGGACGCCGGCCTGGCTGCGTCGGGATGCGGGCCAGGTGCGGGCGCTGGTCGCGACCGACGACGGCTGGAACGATGAGGACGGCTCCCGGTTCGGCGCGCGCACCGCCCGCGTCGTCGTGATCGACCGCGGCAGCCCCCTGCCTGCGCCCGGCAGCGGCTGGATCGACTTTGCCGTGATGACCCGGCCGGGGCTTTCCGGCAGCGGCCACGTCGAGCTCTTCGCCAACGACCGTTGGGTCGCGACGGTGCGCGGCGACATCGGCCATGACGATCCGGGGCTCGGCGCCCACCAGTATTTCAAGTTCGGCCCCTACCGCTCCGCCGCCCCCGGCGAATGGACGCTCTACTTCGACAACTTCCGTCGCTCGATGCGCGTAGAAGATGTGCTGGGACCGCAGGCGCTTGCCGCCTACCGCGCCGCAGGCACGCCGGGCTGACCGGCAACCGCCTGATTTTGAAGAAATTCCTTAACCGCGCCGGCGCCGGCTTTGCGATGCCAAAGACCATGGACAGGCCGCAGACGCTCGGCTAGTGTGCCTGCGATCGGGACAGGCACATTTAGTAACCGAAGGAAACTCCGGACATGATCTCAGGGGCAGATCTGTTACGGATAGAAGATCTCAGCATCTCGTTTGCAATGCTCGGGGGCCAGATCGACGCCGTGAAGAAGGCGAACCTGCGGGTGCTTCCCGGCAGGGTGACGGCGCTCGTCGGCGAAAGCGGCTCGGGCAAGTCCGTCATCAGCCAGTCGATCATGCGCATCCTGCCGAAAGTGGCCTCGGCCAGCGGCAGGATCCTCTTCAACGATCCGCTGACGGGTACCGAGACCGACATCCTGCGGCTTTCGCAGGACGGGCCGGACATCCGCGCCATCCGCGGCCGTCGCATCGGCAAGATCTTCCAGGAGCCGATGACCTCGCTGTCGCCGCTGCACACGATCGGCGACCAGGTGAGCGAGGTGCTCACCATCCACGAGGACATGTCCAGGGACGAGCGCTACGAGCGCACGATCGAGATGCTGCGCATGGTCGGCTTCGCCAAGCCCGAGCGCGCCTTCCGGATGTATCCCTTCGAGCTTTCGGGCGGTATGCGCCAGCGGGCGATGATCGCGCTGGCGCTGATCTGCCGGCCGGCGCTTCTGATCGCCGACGAGCCGACGACCGCGCTCGACGTCACCATCCAGGCGCAGATCCTGCGGCTCCTGAAGGACCTGCAGCAGGAATTCAACATGGCGATGCTGCTGATCACGCACGATCTCGGCGTCGTCGCCAACGTCGCCGACGAGGTCGTGGTGATCTACCACGGCGAGGTCATGGAGGCCGGCCCGGTGGAGGACATCTTCCGCCGCCCCGGCCACCCCTACCTCAAGGGCCTGATGGCGGCCGTGCCGCATTTCGACATGAAGCCCGGCGAGCGCCTGAAGGCGCTGCGCGAGGTGCCGGTCAATGCCTCGCATCTCCTCGGTGTCTCGGAGGAGCGGCAGAAGGAGCCGGGGCCGGACATCCTGCTCTCGGTCCGCGACGTCACCAAGTCCTACAAGATCCGCAAGTCCGGATTCTTCCGCCGCCCGGACGAGGCGCCGGTGCGCGCGGTCGACGGCGTCAGCTTCGACATCCGCCGCGGCGAATGCCTGGGGCTCGTCGGCGAGAGCGGCTGCGGCAAGACCACCGTCAGCAAGATGCTGATGCGGGCGGTGACGCCGGATTCCGGCTCGATCGTCTTCCACGACCGCAACGGGCCGGTGGACGTGCTCGAAGCCGAAGGGGACCAACTGCAGAAGCTGCGCGGCAAGATCCAGATGGTGTTCCAGGATCCGGTCTCGTCGCTGTCGCCGCGCATGACGGTGCAGAACATCCTCTCCGAGCCGCTGGAGATCCACAAGCGCGGGACGCCGAAGTCGCGGCTGGAGACGGTGAGCGCGCTGATGGAGGTGATCGGGCTGAACCGCCGCTACCTCAACCGCTATCCGCATTCGTTCTCCGGCGGGCAGCGCCAGAGGATCGGGATTGCCAGGGCGCTGGCGCTCGGGCCGGAGCTTCTGATCTGCGACGAGCCGGTCTCGGCACTCGACGTGTCGGTGCAGGCGCAGATCCTCAACCTGTTGAAGGACCTGCAGAAGGACCTCGGCTTGACCTACCTGTTCATTTCGCACAATCTGGCGGTCGTCGATTATATGGCCGACCGGATCGCGGTCATGTGCGCAGGACGGATCGTCGAACTCGCACCGCGTGAAATCCTCATGCGGGCGCCCGTTCACCCCTACACGAAATCGCTCCTGGCCGCCGTGCCCTTCCCGGACCTCGACCGGCCGCTGGATTTTTCGACGCTCAAGACGGCGAATGCCAGCGACATGCGGAACTGGTCCGCTCCGTTCCGCCAGGACGACGACGGACACGGCCTGGCTACCGCCGATCTCGGCGAGGGCCATCTCGTGCTCGCCCGTAGCAACGCGGATGTGAGAGAGCTACGCCCGTGATCACGCGTCGAACCGCCCTCGGCATGCTTGCCGCCACCTGCCTTCCCGCCTCGCTGGCCCCCTCGCCGGCCCGGGCTACCCTGGCCCTGCAGGAACCGGAGTACTTCAAGGAAAAGCTTGCCGACGGCACGCTGCCGGCGATGGCCGAGCGGCTGCCCAAGGTGCCGCGCGTCGTCAACCTCGCCGCCATGGGCCGCAAGCCCGGCCAATACGGCGGCATGGTGCGGACGATCATCGGCGGGCAGAAGGACATCCGGCTGATGACGATCAACGGCTATGCGCGGCTCGTCGGCTTCGACGAACATCTCGTGCTGCAGCCGGACATCCTGGAAAGCTTCGAACAGACGGGAAACCGCGTCTATACCTTCAAGCTGCGCGAGGGCCATCGCTGGTCGGACGGCCACCCCTTCACCGTCGACGACTTCGTCTACTACTGGGAGGACGTCCTCAACAACAAGGAGATGCGTCCGCGCGGCCTGCCGCTCGATCTGCTCTCGGCGAGAAAGCCGCCGCGTTTCGAGGTCGTCGATCCGCTGACCGTGCGCTATTCCTGGGACAATCCCAACCCGGAATTCCTGCTGAAGCTCGCCTCGCCGCAGCCGCTGACGCTGGCACTGCCGGCCCACTACATGAAGCAGTTCCATCCGAAGTACGCCGATCCCGAGACGCTGGCGAAGCTCGTCAAGAAAGAGGATACCGACGACTGGACGGGCCTGCACATCAACCGTTCGCGCACCTATCGGCCGGAGAACCCGGAGCTTCCCACGCTCGATCCGTGGCGCAACCTGATCGCGCCGCCGGCCGAACAGTTCATCTTCGAGCGCAACCCGTTCTTCCACAGGGTCGACGAGACCGGCCAGCAACTGCCCTACATGGACAAGATCGTGCTGAACGTCTCGGCCTCGGGCATCATCCCCGCCAAGGCCGGCGCCGGCGAGGCCGACCTGCAGTCCGCCGGCCTCGACTTCGCCGACTACACCTTCCTGAAGGACGCCGAGCATCGCTATCCGATCACGGTCAACCTCTGGGAGCACACGCAGGGCTCGCGCATCGCGCTCCTGCCCAATCTGAATTGCGGCGACAAGGTCTGGCGCGGGCTCTTCCGCGACGTGCGCTTCCGCCGGGCGCTGTCGGTGGCGATCGACCGGGAGGAAATCAACAAGGCGAGCTTCTTCGGGTTGGCCCGCGAAAGCGCCGACACGATCCTGCCGCAGAGCCCGCTGTTCAAGCCTGAGTACCAGCACGCCTGGGCGCAGTTCGATCCCGACCTTGCCGATAAGCTGCTGGACGAGGCGGGCCTGACCGGCCGGCGCAGCGACGGCGTGCGGCTTCTGCCGGACGGACGGGCCGCCAGCCTCATCGTCGAATCCGCCGGCGAGAGCACGCTGGAGACCGACGTGCTCGAACTCGTCACCGACCACTGGCGGCAGGTCGGGCTGGCGCTGCACGTGCGCACCTCGCAGCGCGATGTCTTCCGCAGCCGGGCGCTGGGCGGCGAGATCATGATCTCGGTGCAGCAGGGAATCGACAACGGCATTCCGACCCCCGACATGTCTCCCTCGGCGCTGGCACCGACCGGCGACGAGCAGCTGCAGTGGCCGGTCTGGGGCCTGCACTACCTCTCGGACCGGCAGAAGGGCGAGGCGCCGGACCTGCCGGAGGCTGCGGAGCTGGTGAAGCTGATGCGGCAATGGAAGGGCTCGACCTCTACAGAGGAGCGGACCGGCATCTGGGGCCAGATGCTGTCGATCTATACCCAGCAGGTCTTCTCGATCGGTATCGTCAACGGCACGCTGCAGCCCGTCGTCCATGCCCGGAGAATGCAGAACGTTCCCAAGGAAGCGCTCTATGGCTTCGATCCCACCGCCTTCCTGGGCGTCTATCTGCCCGACACCTTCTGGTTCGACAGGAGCGCCTGATCGATGCTGAGATACATCCTCTGGCGCATCGCCGTCATGGTGCCGACGATGCTTTTGATCTCCATGCTCGTCTTCACCATCATCGAGCTGCCGCCCGGTGACTACTTCGAGAGCTACGTGGCGGAACTGCGCGCCATGGGCGAAGAGGCCGACATGGAGGAAATCGAGGCGCTGCGCGAGCGCTACGGCTTCGACCAGCCGGCGCCGATCCGCTACCTGCACTGGGTCGGCGGCATGCTGCACGGGGACTTCGGCTACTCGTTCGAATACCAGCTGCCCGTGTCCGACGTGGTGGGCGACCGATTGTGGCTGACGGTGCTCGTCTCCTTCGTCACCATTCTCGTCACCTGGATCATCGCTTTCCCGATCGGCATCTATTCGGCCACCCACCAGTATAGCTGGGGCGACTACGGCCTGACCTTCCTCGGCCTGCTCGGGCTCGCGGTGCCGAACTTCATCCTCGCGCTGATCCTGATGTACTTCGCCAACATCTGGTTCGGCACGTCGATCGGCCACCTGATGGACCAGCAGTACCTGAACGAGCCGATGAGCTGGGCAAAGGCCAGGTCGATCCTCGAACATCTGTGGATCCCCGTCATCATCATCGGCACCGCGGGCACGGCGGGCATGGTGCGGCGGCTGCGGGCCAACCTGCTCGACGAGTTGCAGAAGCAATACGTGGTGACGGCACGAGCCAAGGGCATGAACCCGTTCCGGGCGCTCGTCAAATATCCGCTGCGCATGTCGCTGAACTTCTTCATCTCCGACATCGGCTCGATCCTGCCGCAGATCATCTCCGGCGCCGAGATCACCGCGATCGTGCTGTCGCTCGAAACCACCGGGCCGATGCTGATCAAGGCGCTGCAGAGCCAGGACATGTATCTTGCGGGCTCGTTCCTGATGTTCCTCGCCTTCCTCACCGTCATCGGCGTGCTCGTGTCCGACATAGCACTCGCCTTCCTCGATCCGCGAATCCGGCTGCAGGGCGGGAGCACCAAATGACGGCCCCCCTTCCCCCGCCCGGCGCGCCGCTGCAGCACTACGTCTCGACCGCCCCCTTCGATCCCTATTCGGTGGAGGCGATGACCGCCGGCCAGGCGAAGGTCTACCAGGCCTCGCAGCTGCGGCTGATGTGGTGGAAGTTCAAGAAGCACAGGATCGCGCTGATCTCCGGCATCTTCCTGCTGGCGGCCTATCTTGCGATCGTGGTCGCCGAGTTCCTGGCGCCCTACAACCTGCACACCCGCAACATGGACTTCATCCATGCGCCGCCGCAGCGCGTGCGGATGTTCCACGACGGCCAACTGGTCGGGCCGTTCGTCTACGGGCGGACGATGGAGCTCGACATGGAGACGCTGCGCCGGGTCTACAGCGACAATACCGCCGACGTGCAGCGGCTGCGCTTCTTCTGCTCGGGCGACCCCTATAAATTCTGGGGATTGTGGGAGGCGAGCTTCCACCTCGTCTGCCCGGCGAAGGACGGCCAGTTCTTCGCGCTCGGCACCGACCGGCTCGGCCGCGACGTGCTGTCGCGCATCATCTACGGCGCGCGGATCTCACTCACCATCGGCCTGATCGGCATCGCCGTCAGCTTCACGCTCGGCATTGTCATCGGCGGCCTTGCCGGTTATCACGGCGGCTATCTCGACCTCATGGTGCAGCGCGTCATCGAGGTATTGCAATCGATACCCAGCATTCCGCTGTGGATGGCGCTCGCGGCGATCATGCCGGTGAGCTGGAGTCCCATTCTGGTCTACCTCGGCATCACAGTCATACTCGGTCTGCTCGACTGGACGGGGCTCGCGCGCGCCGTCCGCTCCAAGCTGCTTGCCTTGCGCGAGGAGGATTACGTGCTGGCCGCGCAGCTGATGGGGGCGAAGAGCAGCCGCATCATCGGCCGCCATCTCGTCCCCGGCTTCATGTCGCACCTGATCGCCAGCGCCACCATTTCCATCCCCGGGATGATCCTCGGCGAGACCGCGCTGAGCTTCCTCGGGCTCGGTCTCAGGCCCCCGATCACGAGCTGGGGCATCCTGCTCACGGAAGCGCGAAGCGTCAGTGTGATCGCTTTTTACCCCTGGCTCTTGTATCCGATGATACCCGTCATACTTGTCATCCTGGCCTTCAACTTCCTCGGGGACGGGTTGCGCGACGCCGCCGACCCTTACAAGTGACGAGAAAATATGCCATGGATATCGGTATTGGAGAGTTCGGTCGTTTGACCCGTACGAAGAGCAATGTGCGATGACGCGACGGCTGGAAGACGCCCGAATTCTGATGTACAGCCATGACACGTTCGGTCTTGGCCACCTCCGACGCTGCCGCGCGATCGCGCATTCGCTCGTCGAGGACTTCCGCGGGCTCAACATCCTCATCATCTCCGGATCGCCGATCGCCGGCGCCTTCGACTATCGCGCCCGCGTGGATTTCGTGAAGATTCCGAGCGTCATCAAGCTGCGCAACGGCGAGTACACGTCGATGGAGCAGCACATCGACCTGCAGGAAACGCTGAAGATGCGGCAGGCGAGCATCCGCCACACGGCCGAGAGCTTCCAGCCGGACATCTTCATCGTCGACAAGGAGCCGATGGGGCTGCGCGGCGAGGTCGAGGACACGCTCGCCTACCTGAAGGCCTGCGGCACGACGCTGGTGCTCGGCCTGCGCGACGTCATGGATGCGCCGCACCTGCTCGACGCCGAGTGGCAGCGCAACGACGTCATGCGCAAGATCGCCCGCTACTACGACCGCATCTGGGTCTACGGACCTCCGGACTTCTACGATCCGCTGATCGGGCTCGACGTGCCCTCACAGGTGCGCGGGCGCATGGATTTCGTCGGATTCCTGCAACGCAGCGTCTCGCACGAGCCGGGGCCGGAACACCGGCCCAAGGGCGACTACATCCTGGTGACGACGGGCGGCGGCGGCGACGGCGCCTCGCTGATCCACGACGTCCTGCACGCCTACAAGGAAGACCCGGCCCTGACGCACAAGGCGCTGGTCGTGCTCGGACCCTACATGCCCGGCGACCAGCGCCAGAAGCTTTTGAAGAAGGGCGCGAAGATCCCCTATATCGAGGTGATCGAGTTCGACAACCGGATGGAAGAGCTGATCGCAGGCTCGAAGGCCGTGGTGGCGATGGGCGGCTACAACACCTATTGCGAGATCCTCTCCTTCGACAAGCCGGCGCTGATCGTGCCACGGGTCAATCCGCGCGAGGAGCAACTGATCCGGGCCACCCGCGCCGCCGAGCTGGGGCTGGTCAAGATGTTGTCGTCGGAGGAATCCTGCCAGCCGTCGGTGATGGCAGCGGCGCTGAAGAAGCTTATCCATCGGCCGCCGCCGTCGCAGACATCGCAGGCGCTGAGGCTGGAGGGCCTGCGCAACATCTCACAGATCGTCGGCGATCTGCTGGAGGAGGCCGGCGCGCAGCTGACCGTCGTAAAAGGCTGACATCGCATTGACATCGAACAAGAAAATCGTCGTCGTCCTGAAGGGGTATCCGCGCCTTTCGGAGACCTTCATCGCGCAGGAACTGCTGGGGCTGGAGCGCGCCGGCTTCGACCTGACGCTGATCTCGATGCGGCATCCGACCGACGCCAAGCGCCACCCGGTCCATGACGAGATCAAGGCTCCGGTGCACTATCTTCCCGAATATCTCTACCAGGAGCCGCTGCGGGTCCTGCGCGGGCTTTTCAGGTGCCGCAGGCTCCCCGGATTCGGCGCGGCGCTCAGGGCCTTTCTGAAGGATCTCCGCCGCGATCCGACGCCCAACCGGGTGCGCCGGTTCGGCCAGGCGGCGGTGCTGTGCGCCGAATGGCCCGAGGGTGCGGACTGGCTGCACGCGCATTTCATCCACACGCCCGCATCGGTCGCGCGCTATGCGAGCCTGATGAACGGCATTCCCTGGACCTGCTCGGCGCACGCCAAGGACATCTGGACCTCGCCGGACTGGGAGCTTGCGGGGAAGCTGTCGGATACGCGCTGGACGGTGACCTGCAACCAGACCGGCTTCGACCGGCTGCGCGGGCTCGCCAACGGCAAGAACCACGTCCACCTCTCCTATCACGGGCTCGACCTCGACCGCTTCGGCCCGTTTTCCGGCAGCCATTCGGCGCGCGACGGCTCCGATGCCAATGATCCGGTGAAGATCATCAGCGTCGGCCGCGCGGTGGACAAGAAGGGCTACGACATCCTGCTCAAGGCGCTGACGCTGCTGCCGGCCGATCTTTCCTGGCGCTTCGTCCATATCGGCGGCGGGGCGAACCTGCCGCAACTGAAGGCGCTGGCGGACCGGCTCGGCATCGCCGGGCGGGTCACCTGGCAGGGCGCGACGGACCAGACGGACGTGCTGGAGCTCTACCGCCAGGCCGACCTGTTCGCGCTCGCCTGCCGCATCACCCCCGACGGCGACCGCGACGGGTTGCCGAACGTGCTGGTGGAGGCCTCCAGCCAGCGGCTCGTCTGCGTCTCCACCAATATCTCCGGCATTCCCGAACTGCTGCAGGACGGCGAGAACGGCCTGGTCGTTCCGCCCGAGGACCCGCAGGCGCTGGCGGTCGCGATCGAGCGGCTGATCCGCGACCCGGCGCTGCGGCAGCGGCTCGGCGAGGCCGCCGAACGGCGCGTGCGCTCCGAATTCGACCACCACGTCAGCATCCGCCAGCTGAAGGACCTGTTCGAGAACGAATGGCGAGCCGCCTGATGAACGAGGCCGAAGGCAGGGCGCCGCGCGTCTTCTTCTATGTCCAGCACCTGCTCGGCATCGGCCATCTCGCCCGCGCCAGCCGGATCTCTCAGGCCCTTGCCGACGACGGCTTCGACGTCACCATGGTCACCGGCGGCACGCAGGTCGCGGGCTTTCCCGGCCCCGGCATCCGCCATGTCGCGCTGCCGGCCGTGGTCGCGGGCGACGCCGGCTTTTCCGGCCTCGCCGACCTCGACGGCAACCCGGTCGACGACGCCTTCAAGGCGCGGCGTCGGGAGATGCTGCTTGCCGCCTTCCGGGCGGCGCGGCCCGACGTCGTCGTCATCGAGGCCTTCCCCTTCGGCCGCCGCCAGGTCCGCTTCGAGCTGATCCCGCTGCTGGACGAGATCGCCACCATGGAGACAAGGCCGATCGTGCTCTCCTCCCTGCGCGACATCCTGCAGGAGCGAGCCAAGCCCGGACGCGACGAGGAAAGCGTGGCGCTGGTCCGCGACCGCTTCGATGCCGTCCTCGTCCATGGCGATCCGGGTTTCGCCCGAATCGGCGACAGCTTTCCGCTGGCCGGACAGATCGCGGACAAGGTGATCTATACCGGCCTCGTCGCCGCCCCGCCGCCGCAGCCGGCAGCCGAGCGCTTCGATATCCTCGTCTCGGCCGGCGGCGGCGCCGTCGGCGCGGCGCTGAACGAGGCGGCGATCGCCGCTGCCCGCACGCTGCCCCAGGCACTGCGCTGGTGCGTGATCGCCGGGCCCAACCTGCCGCAGGCGGCCTTCGAGGCCACGGTGGAATCCGCGCCGGAAAACGTCTCGGTCGTGCGCTTCCGCGCCGATTTCCCGAGCCTTTTGACCGCTGCGCGCCTGTCGGTCTCGCAGGCGGGCTACAACACCGTCTGCGACATCCTGCGGGCCGGCTGCCGCGCCGTCTTCGTGCCGTTCACGGCCGGCGGCGAGACGGAACAGACGGCAAGGGCCATGCGGCTGGAAAGACTGGGGCTGGCGGGCGTGGTGGCAGAACGGGCACTGACGCCGCAGAGCCTGACCGCGGCGATCCAGACCGCACTCGACAGTCCGGTTCAACCGGTCCCGCCGCTCGATCTCGACGGTGCTGCAAGGACGGCCACGCTTCTGCGCCGTCTCGTCGCCGGCGCCGAGGTCGGCCGGCTTGCGCGCGAGAGCACCTTGCGCTGAGGCGGCTGCCGGGCCATCCCGCCTGCGGCCTTGCATTCCCCGCCTACGGCCTTGCAATCAATGCAAAAACGCTTTTCACTGCATCATCGAGGCGGTGATTGCGCCGCATGCCGGCGGCGCAGGCGGAGGAACAGACGAATTTCTGGGCGATGAAACCGGGCCGTGTCGCCGGGCCGGCCTTTTCTGGAGCGTCGAGGATGACTATATCGCGGTTCGACGTCGCCATGGCGCGTTACTCATACAATGCGGATGCGAACTCCCCACCCCCGCGGGTTCGAAGCGTCCGGGTCCCCGTTTTCTCCACGGTCTGATCGGTTCATGGAAAAAGGACTAACCCACTACATCTGGACACACACGCGGCCGCAGCAGCTGTGGATCCTGTTCATCGTCGCCGTCTCGATGATCCCCTATTTCCTCTCGTTCGACCTGCCCAAGCAGATCGTCAACGGGCCGATCCAGGGCCAGGGCTTCGAGGGCGAGGCGGCGCGCCAGCTGTTCATGCGCATCGAATTCGGCCTGCCCTTCGTCGGCAACGTCGTGTTCTTCCCCGGCATCGAGCTGAACCGGCTGGAGATGCTGATCGCGCTGAGCCTGGTGTTTCTGGCGCTCGTGGTCGTCAACGGGCTCTTCAAGCTCTACATCAACACCTACAAGGGCCGGCTCGGCGAGCGGCTGCTGCGCCGCATCCGCTTCGAGCTGGTCGACCGCGTGCTGCGCTTTCCGCCCTCGCAGTTCAAGCGCATCAAGGGCGCGGAAATCTCCAGCATGATCAAGGACGAGGTGGAGCCGATGGGCGGCTTCACCGGCGACGCCTTCGTCGCGCCCGCGCTGCTCGGCGGCCAGGCGGCGACGGCGCTGTTCTTCATCTTCGTGCAGAACGTCTGGCTGGGGCTGATCGCCGGCATCATCGTCGCCGTGCAGGCGGTACTGATCCCGCGCATGCGCCGGCGGCTGCTGGTGCTCGGCCGCGAGCGGCAGCTGACGGCGCGCGAGCTGGCCGGGCGCGTCAGCGAGATCGTCGAGGGCATCAACACGATCCACGCCTACGACACATCGAACTTCGAGCGCGCCGACATCGCCGCCCGGCTCGGGCGGATCTTCAAGATCCGCTACGACCTCTACCAGTGGAAGTTCCTGGTCAAGTTCATCAACAACTTCCTCGCCTCCGTCACGCCGTTCCTGTTCTACCTGATCGGCGGCTACCTGGCGCTGCAGGGCCGGCTGGATATCGGCCAGCTCGTAGCCGTCATCGCCGCCTACAAGGACCTGCCCGGCCCGCTGAAGGAACTGATCGACTGGGACCAGGCGCGCCAGGACGTGCAGGTGAAATACAACCAGGTGGTCGAGCAGTTCAAGGTCGACAACCTCATCGATCCCGCGGTGCAGGAGGTGTCGACAGGCGAAGTCGCGCCGCTGGCCGGCGCGCTCGCCGTCGCCAACCTGACGCTTGCCGACGACAGCGGCGCGCACACGGTCGAGCATATCTCGGTGCAGTTCCCGCGCGGCGAATATGCCGCCATCATCGGCGGCGCGGCCGCCGGCGGCGACACTCTGGCCGAAGCGATCGGCCGCTCGGTCTGGCCGGAAAGCGGGCGCATCGCGCTCGGCGACGCCGACCTGTTCGGCCTGCCCGAATCCGTCGTCGGGCGGCGCATCACCTATGTCTCCTCGGACGCCTACTTCTTCTACGGCACGCTGCGCGACAACCTGCTCTACAGCCTCAAGCACGCGCCGCTGCGCGAGCCGGAATACGAGGACGCCCATGCCAGCTTCCGCAAATGGGAGATCACCGAGGCGCGGATGGCCGGCAATCCGGACCATGACATCGAGAGCGACTGGATCGACTACGAGGCCGCCGGCGCCACCGGGCCCGAAGACCTGTTCGCCTCGGTCACCGCCGTGCTCGACAGCGTCTACCTGACCAAGGACATCCTCGAGCTGGCGCTGCGCTCGTCGGTCGATCCGCTCACCCACGAGGAACTGACGAGCCATATCGTCAAGCTCCGCCACACCTTCCGCGACGAGCTCGACAAGGCGGGCCTTTCCAACCTCGTCGTGCCGTTCGAGCCGGACCGCTACAACATCGAGGCCACCGTCGGCGAGAACCTCCTGTTCGGCACCGCCATCGGCGAGCAGCTGGTCGGCCGGGCGATCGGCCGCAACGCCTATTTCCGCGAGGTGGTCGGCCGCAGCGGCCTCGACCGGATGCTCTACCAGATGGGCTACGAGATCGCCGAGAACGCCGTCGAACTCTTCGCCGGGCTGCCGCCGGACCATCCGTTCTTCCAGCAGCTGACCTTCATGACGCCCGACGACATCCCGATGTACCAGCAGCTGCTGCAGAAGCTGAAGGGCAAGGATTTCGCCGAGACGACGGACGAGGACAAGCATAACATCATCCGCCTCAGCTTCGCCTATATCGAGCCGCGGCACCGCTTCGGCCTTTTGACCGACGAACTGATGAAGACCATCGTCGACGTCCGGCTCGCCTTCCACGAAGGTCTTCCGGAGAGCCTGAAAGGCGCGATCGACCGCTACGATCCGCACAGCTACATGCCGTCCGCCAGCCTGATGGACAACGTGCTGTTCGGCCGCGTCAGCCACCGCCACGCCGACGGGCCGGAGCGGGTGCGCACCATGGTGATCGCGCTGCTCAGCGAACCCGGCCTCTACGACCAGGTGCTGTCGATCGGCCTGGAATTCAACCTCGGGGCCGGCGGGCGCAGGCTCACCCAGGTGCAGCGCCAGAAGCTCAACCTGGCCCGCGCGCTGCTGCGCCGGTCGGACTACTACATCTTCAACCGGCCGCTGCCGGCGCTGGACGGGCGCACCCAGGAACAGATCTGCCGCAACGTGCTGACCCTGGTGAGAGACAACAACGACAAGAATACCTCGATCATCTGGGTGCTGACCAACACGACCCTGACCGACCTGTTCGACCGGGTGCTGATCTTCGACAAGGGCCGGCTCGTCGGCGACGGAAAGCACGCCGAACTTGCGGACAACGCGACATTCAGGGAATTGGTGTCATAATGTCATAATATGGCTAAACTGCCAGACGACCGAGGGGACGGACGAAGACGATGCTTTTGAAAGACGAGGTACAGATGTTGCGGCGGGTGCCGCTGTTTTCCGGCGTGGACCCGACGAAGCTGAAGCTTCTCGCCTTCACCTCGGACAGGGTGCACTATGCCGCCGGCGAGATCCTGTTCCGGCAGGGCGACAACGGCGATGCCGCCTATGTCATCCTCACCGGCCGCGCCGACATCCTGGTGGAGGCGCCCGGCGGGCAGATCAAGGTCGCCGAGGTGGAGAACAACTCCATCGTCGGCGAGATCGCGATCCTGTGCGACGTCTCGCGTACGGCCACCGTCAAGGCCAGCACCAACCTCGAAGCCCTGCGCATCAGCAAGGAGCACTTCCTGAAGCTCCTGACGGATTTCCCCGAGATGACCATCGAGATCATGCGGGAACTCGCAAGCCGCCTGAGCCGCACGACGATGGAACTCACCGACGAACGATCCCGCGCAAGGAAGTCCGACTGAGCGCATTCCCCGCCCTTCTTCAGCCTGCAAAAACCGGGCGCTGCCGGCGCTCCGGCAGGTCGGGAACGTTTTCCACTGCCGGACGTTTCAGCGGGAGGCAGGAGAATGGCGCGCGGGACGTGCGGTCTCGGCCCCGGGAAGGCATAAATCCCGCGTGGCAACTTCGTCCTCGCAAAACAGTTTCATATTCGCTAGGCTTGAGAGACCAAGCGTACCTCGGGTGCAAGCGGAAACTATGGAAGGTTAGTGCGACGAATGCTCGAATGAACCCGATTTTCCGGTCCCAGTTTGCGCGGGGTCAAAAACTTCCTTCCGACACCCTATATGATACAGTGTCAGGTGCGAAGAAGATCGAGGCGCCAACGACCGGGTCGAGCATCCGACACTCTAGGACTTTCGCCTTGCCGGGCGAACTGGAAGAGGTCAGGCAGACATGAACATGATTGGAAGGCCGCCGCATTCGAACCACAAGACCGCAGGGCCCCGCCGGCTCAGGCAGAGCAACGGCGCAAAGGGCGTGCTGACGGTCAAGTTCTGGGGCACGCGCGGTAGCATTCCGGTCTCTGGCGAAGAGTTCAGCCGCTACGGCGGCAACACGGTCTGCATCGAGATGCGCTGCGGCGACGAGGTGCTGCTGTTCGACGCCGGCTCCGGCATCACGCCCGCGGGCTTCGCGATGAAGGCCGAAGGGACGAAGAAGGTCGACCTGTTCTTCAGCCACTGTCACTACGACCACATCATCGGGCTTCCCTATTTCAAGCCGCTCTACAATCCCGATTGCGACGTCAAGATCTGGTCCGGGCACCTCGCCGGCCAGATGTCCACCTGCCAGATGGTGCAGGAATTCATGAGCCCGCCGTGGTTCCCCGTCGGTCCGAAGGTGTGCCGCGCGCACCTGAACTACGGCGACTTCCACGCCGGCGACGTGCTGGAGCCGCGCAAGGACGTCAAGGTCCATACCGGCAACCTGAACCATCCGGGCGGCGCAATCGGCTACCGGGTCGAATGGGGCGGCCGGGCGGTGGCGGTAATCACCGACACCGAGCACGAGCCGGGCGTCCTCGACGCCGAAGTGCTGAAGCTGATCAAGGACGCCGATCTCTTCATCTACGACGCCTGCTACGTCGATGCGGAAATGGAGACGTTCAAGGGCTACGGCCACTCCACCTGGCAGCAAGCCGTCCGCCTCGCCCGGGCCGCCAACGCAAAGGCCGTCGCCTTCATGCACCACGCCCCCTGGCGCACCGACGCGGAGCTGCAGGAGATCGACAGGCAGGCCGCCGCCGAATTCCCGAACGCCTATTCGGCCCGCGACGGGCAGGTGGTGGAACTGGTCGCCATCGACGCGTAAACGTCACGTTTGCCGCGAGGCGCCCGCGCTATCCGACAAGCTCCGAGAGCCGAACCCACCGGCAGGCCGGATGCCGGGCCGTCCTTTCGAACAGTTCCTGCAGAAAGCGCCAGACGGCTTCGTCATGGACGAGGTGATGGGTCAGGAGGCCGAGCGTCCCCTCGCCGCTTTCGATGGCCTTCAGGCGCGCCACCATTTCGCCCACGAGAAGTCCCGTGTCCCGGCCGCCGCGCGTGCCGTGCCAGTCGATCACATCGACATGGGTGTTGACCGACGCGATCCCGAGGTTCCTCTCAGGGCCGAAGACCGACAGCGCGCGAAAGCCAATGCCGCCGAGACGGGGTACGAGCGCCGGATCGATGCGGTTCCACGGCGGCACCAGCACCGGCACGAAGCGGGGCCCAAAGAGTTGCGCCAGGTTCGAGACGCCACGCTGCAGCGAGGACAGCACGACCCCGGCCGGGCGATGGGCGCCGAGTTCCTGTTTCTTCTGCCCCGGCGGCGCGAAATTCTCGTGCGACCAGCCGTGCACGGCGACCTCGGCATCGGGTGCTGCCGCGAGCCTGCGGGCGAGCGCCGCGCCGGTGAAGGCGGGGATGACCGCAAGCGCCACCGGCACGGCATGGCTTGCCGACAGGGCCAGCAGGCGCTCGAGCGCCTCCGTCGGCTCCACCGCGTCGTCGTCGCGAAGCCAGAAGCGCACGACCCGCCCGGTGCGCGCCCAGGCATCCAGCTCGTCGGTCAGCGGCGCCCATTCGGCGTCTGTCATCTCTGCGTCTGTCATCTCTGCGCCTGTCATGGGCGTCCCCTCACGTATCGGCGCAGAATCTCGTCGAGGCGGCGCGCGGCGCGCTCGAGCGAGCATTCCTCGATAACGAAACGACGCGCGGCAACGGCCATGTCCTGCCGCATCGCATCGTCCGTCAGCATCCGTTCCAGCGCTGCGGCATAGGCGTCCACGTCGCCCGGCGGCGTGAGCAGCCCGGTGACGCCGTGGCGGACCACCTCCGGCACGCCGGCTGTCGCTTGGGCGACGACCGGCAGGCCGGCCGCCTGCGCCTCCAGATAGGCGAGCCCATAGGCCTCGCCGGTGCCGGGCCAGGCATAGACGGCGGATGCGCCGAGGATAGCTGCGATCTCGGCTGTGCCGCGCTCGCCGTGCCAGGCGATCCGCCCGCCTTCCATCGCCGAAAACAGCGCCTCCACCTCGCCGCGCAACGCGCCGTCGCCTGCGACCGCGAGCGTCCATGGCAGGTGCCGCAGGCGGGCAAGGGCCGCCGCCAGCATGCGATAGCTCTCCATCTTGTCGCCGGGCCGCATCATCGCGACGGCGACGAGCGCATGCCGCTTCGGGGCGGGATCGGCGGCCACGAAGGGCGACGGATCGATGAACGGCTGCAGCAGGGCGTAGCGCCCGTCCGGGATGGCGGCTGCGAGGCCGTCGCGGTCGCGGCGGGTCAGGCAGATGTTGACCGCAGCCTGGCCGATCGTCTGCGCCAGCCGCTGCTGGTTTTCCGCCCACAGGCCCTGGTTGCGGCGGTTCGAATAGGAGGCTTCGGCGGTCACGTAGGCGAGCCCGAAGCGGCGGGCGAGTTCCGGGCCGATCAGGTCGGGCGCCTTGTAATAGGGATGGTAGCAGAACCAGGCATCGGGCGCCCCGCCCGCCGCCTGCCAGAGCGCAGACAGCCGCTCGACCTCCGCGCCGGCCGCCTGCTCGATCGCCGCTCTCCCCTCGCCGTCCGGGCCGGCGGTGAAGCTGCGCAGATGCGAGGCGACCGCGACCTCGTGCCCCGCCCGCGCCAGCGCATCGATCAAAAGCCGCGCCATCAGCCGGTCCCCCGAGGGGACGGGATGGTCCGGCGATTTCAGCGGCGAATAGAAGGCGATCTTCATGTCCGATGGTTTAGAGCCATTGATTGCCAAAGGGAAGCCGTCCTGCCGGCCGCGGGTCGGCTAACGTCTTGAAATCCGGAAACGATCCTCTCGCAAATTTGATAGGCTGCAAGCAATTTATGCGCTAGTTATTCCTGTCCGGGCCACCCGGACGCCCGGACACGCAACCAATTGCAATCCCGATCCGACCGTCGCCTTGCGCCCTGTCAGAGAGCCCGCCATGACCCTGTCCCTTATCCGCCGCCTCCTTGCCGTTGTCGCCCTTCTTGGCGCGGCCCTTCCCGCCACAGCCGAAGACGGGGCCTCGCGCAAGCTGCATGACGGCTTCGACGGCACCGGCTTTGCCGAGACCGGCGGGCTCTACTATCGCGAGAACGCCGAGCAGAAGGCGGGAACCGCGGTCTTCCAGAGCGCGGTGAAGAAGGTCGGCACCGGTGCGCTGGAGCTCAGCGTCCGCCCGCACTGCAAGCCCGACAGCGAGGGTTGCAGCGAAAGGGCCGAGATCTGGGAAGAGACGGCGCTGCGGGTGCCCTATGACCAGGGCGTCTGGTTCGGCTTTGCGGTGAAGTTCGGCGATCCGGTCCCACAGGACGACCACCGCTACCTGATCGCGCAGTGGAAGCGCGAGATCGGCCCGGATGCCGAGGGCGACTTCAGCCCGTTCCTGGCGCTCAGGCTCGACAACGGCCGGCTGTTCGCCACGATCGAGAGCAACTACCAGCCAAGCACGGAGGCTGCCTCGGAGGGCGGCGTTTCCACCTGCCCGGCCGGGCAGGCGCCGGTCTGGCTGCGCCCGGAGGCCAACCAGATGCGCTCGCTCATCGCCCACGACGCGCAATGGCGGGCCAAGGACGACGGCGGCATCTTTCCCAGCTGCACCGACAAGCTGACCCTGACCAGCCGTGGAAACCCGCTGCCTGCGCCCGATTCCGGCTGGATCGACTTCGCCATCTATTCGCATCCCGGCCCGGACGGGGACGGGCATGTCGAGCTCTTCGCCAACGGCCGGTGGATCGTCACCGCCAAGGGCTTCATCGGCCACAAGGACCAGGGCCTGGGCGAGAACCAGTATTTCAAGTTCGGCCCCTACCGCGCCGCCGGCGACGGCCAATGGACGCTCTACTACGACGACTTCCGCCGCTCGCCCGACTGCATCGACGTGCTCCGCGACGAGGCGGCGTGTGCGTTGGTGCAGTGATCTCGAAGCGCGGGTGGTGGCGGCCACGGGGAGGAAGAGCCCGCGACTGCCGGCAACCATTTTCGCCGTGGGAGAAGCACGGCGTCGCGCGGCACATCCGGCGGCTTTCGGGAACGCATAGCAGCCAGCCGTTCACCCAAATTCGAAAGAAGGGGCTCTTCTGGAAGTGATAAGATTTGCGTGCGGTTGGCCGCTAACGTGTTCGTGTTTTTAACTGGACAAGGCTCCATAGCCTTTCGGCGTCTGCCGGAGAAAAAGCCCGCCACGGTGCGAAATACTTGCCACCGGCTTGCATGTTCATAACCAGATGTCTCTGGGTTCTGTTGGCCCGTTTTACCGCGGACCAAGGTGTTTGCAGCGACACGCCCGTCGCGTCTGATATCTCGATTCCAGTCTGATCCGCTGTGTAGGAGACAATCTTGTTTTGCACGGGAAGCCTCATGAATCGCATAGCACTGAGGAGCGGTATCGATAAGGCGATGATGGCTAGAAGTGGTAGCATCTGCCACCCTCCGTCGCGAAGCGTCAGGTAGACTGCTTGGCCCGGATCGCTCCAAATCGGCGCAATGCCACTGACAGAATAATAAAAGACACAGAAAGCGACCTGCATTAAAAGCAACAGCGCTAGAACCGTGATCACCCGGGGCCGACAAGGCTCAAGTCGTCACCCAAAGTGAGAGTGGTTTTTCCGGTGATCAGTTCTGTTTTGGGCTCATTCATAGGTAGCTTGCCTCCATGGTGGCACACTTCACCAAAATGATCGCAATATGCCGGATCCACCTGAAGTGGCAAGCCGAGTCGTTTCGCGCCCCCCTCTCCCCGCACGCGGTCCCGCGCACTCCCTCTTCTCCCCATCGGGGAGAAGTGCCGAGCAACAGCGAGGCGATGAGGGGGTTGCCGCGAACGCAACCGCCTGCGGGAAGCCCCCTCATCCGGCGCTTCGCGCCACCTTCTCCCCGCTGGGGAGAAGAGGGAGCAAGCGGCAAGGGCGGGATGAACGCTGCCCGAGGTTGAGCGCCGCGCCTCCTACCAGGGCTTCCAGGCGACCAGCAGGCCGCCGTCCTCGCGCTCGGCCTCGTCGCACAGCGCAAGGACGTCCTCGATCGGTGCGCGGCGAGGGAGCGTGCCGGCGACGAGGGCGGCGTCGGCGATCGTGACGGCGCCGCCGCGGCAGACGACGGTGAAGAGCAGCGGGCCGGTGGACCACCAGGCCGGCGCGCCCGGAAGGGCGGCTGCGGCCTGCGGAAGGGCTTCGAGGATGCGGCCGAAGACGGGATGGCCTGCCGGGGCCGCGATGAAGGAATTGGCCAGAAGCAGGCTGCCGGAGCCGGTGTCGCGCGGGATATCCTCCGCCAGCACCGAGAGCCCGGTGAGCGGCAGGACCGCGTCGAAGGCGACATCGCGGCGGGCGGGATACCAGTCGCAATCGAGATAGATGCCGCCGAAGCGTTGAAGGATCAGGTAGCGGGCGACGTCGACTGCGCCCGGCAGGTCGCCGGTCGCAAGCATCGTGCGGAAGACCGGATGGCCGTCGATGCCCAGCGCACCGAGATCGGCCTCGCGCCAGAGACGGTATTCATAGCCGTGCCGCGCGGCATGGTCGGCCCAGGCGGCGGTGGCCTCCGGCAGGGCGGCCGTTCCGATCCAGACCTGGTGCAGCACATGCGGGACGGGCTTTCGGCCGGCATCGGCGATCGCGCGGCGCTCTGCGGCGGAGAAGCGGCCGAACGGTGCAAGCAGGCCGGGCGGCGGAACGAGCGTGTACTGATAGCCGATGCGGGCGATCGGGTCTCCCCGGCGCTTGGCCACCTTGAGGAAGGCCGAGTGCAACGGCCGCGGCAGGCCGAGCACGGTTGCCGGGCCGAGCACGCCGTTCTCCGGGTCGGCGGCGATCGCGTCGAGAATCGCGAGCGCGGCATCGAAGCACCCCTCCTCGCGCAAGGCCTCGGCCTGCCGCAGACGCGCCTTCAAGCTTTCCCGTTTCGTCATGCCTCTCGCTCCCGAACGCCCCATGGCGACCGCAAGGCCCCCGTATTGGGCTAGCGCGGAACGCCGACGGCCGTCAACGGCAGGCAGTCCCGGGCGGGGCACCGACACAGGGCAATCGCATGCGGCGCGACCCCCTCTGGCCTGCCGGCCATCTCCCCCACAAGAGGGGAGAAAACCCGCGGCACTCGTCCACACGAATGGAGCCGCGGCCGCGCAACTGGGTTAAGCCCTCCCCCTAGTGTGGAGGGGGCTTCATTCATAGGCGATTGCCCCGGCCGCCGGCGCAATTTCCGGTTTCATGTCGCAGCGTTCGCATCGACAATGCGAGTCGCACAGACAGGAGGTGCCCGCCTTGAAGATTGCCGCAGCACAGACCACCGTTTCCGCCTCCCTCGCCGCCAACGGGGAAGCCATACGCGGCATGATCGCGGCGGCAGCAGCGGAAGGCGCGCGGCTGGTGCATTTCTGCGAGGGCGCGCTGTCCGGATACGCCAAGGCCCAGATCGGCCATCCCGAGGCGTGGTCGGCCTTCGACTGGGAGGCACAGGAAACCGAGCTTCGCGCGATCGCCGCCCTTTGCCGGCGGCTGCGGATCTTCGCAGTCGTCGGCGGTGCGCATCGCCTCTCGGGGCCCTACCCGCCACACAACAGCCTCTACGTCCTGTCCGACGCCGGCGAACTCGTGACGCGCTACGACAAGCGCTATCTCTCGAACAGCGAGCTTCAGGGCTGGTACACGCCGGGGACCGAGGCGATCTCCTTCGACGTCAACGGCTACCGGTTCGGCTGCGCGATCTGCATCGAATCGCAGTTCTTCGAGGTGTTTTCCGGCTACGAGCGGCAAGGCGTCGATGCCGTGCTGTTCTCCTCCTACGGCATCCCCGGCCGTTTCCAGATCGCGCTCAGGGCGCATGCGGGGCTCAACTGCATCTGGATCAGCGCGGCGACGCCGGCACAGGTCGCAGACCGCGGACCGGCCGGCATTATCGGGCCCGACGGGAAAAGCATGGCGCTCTGCCCGCAATCGCCGCAACCCGCGCTGGTGACGGCGGTGCTGGACCGCGACGACCCGGCCTACGACATCGCGCTCAACAAGGCGCGCCCGTGGCGCAGGCAAGCCCGGCAGGGCGACATCTACCGGGAAAAGTGCCACGACGACGCCCGGAGCCGACGGAGGGACGGATTCTGAAACAGAGGCGGGGCGAGCACGCGCCCCGCCGGTTTCTGGCAAGCCTCAGCGCCGGCCGCCGTGGCCGCGCTTCGGCGTCAGGTAGCGTTCAATGATCTCCCGCTGGCCCGGTTCCAGTACGGCTTCGAGCGCGCTCTTTGCCGTCTTCAGCCGTTCGGCCTTCGCCGCCCGGTCCTCCACGCGTAGGATCACGCGGTCGAGGAAATCGAAGCCGGAGGGCCGGCCGCGACCGAGGCGGGGGCCATCGGGACGCGTCACCTGCTCGGCCGTGCCGGAGGCAGGAGGCTGCGCGCCGGAAGCAGGTGGCTGCGCACCGGCCGCATCGCCCGGTGCCGCCTGCTGGCCGGCGGGCACGTCGCCTGCGCTCATGTCGTCCATCTGGCCTTCCATCGGCATGCCTTCGCCGGGACCGCCGGCGGCATCGTCATCCATCGTGCCCGGTCCGCCGGGCCGGCCGCGGTGCGGCATGGGGGTGGCGAAATCGACGAGGGCTGCGGTGAAGCTGCGCCAGGCGTCGAGTTGTGCCGTCTTGATGCCGGCTGCGACCTCGGCTGCGGCAAGGCGCGTCGCCAGCCGCTCGCCCGACCACTGGTGGTGCCAGCGATGGCCGCGGTCGCGGTCCCGGTCACCGTCGCCATCGCGATCGTGCCGGTAGCCGCGACGGTCGCGGTCCATGCCACGGTCCATGTGGCCGCGATCCATGCGGGCTTCCCGTTTCGAGGCATCCTGTCCGCGCTCGCCGGTGACGGCCGGCGGCGAGCCGCCATCCTGCGCCATCGCCGGCAGCGCGCCTGCCATGGGCAGCGCCAGCGGCAGGGCGAGCGCAAGCACCAGCGCCTTGCGCAACGCCCTGGAACGGGTCTGAAGAGTGTCGGTTATCATTTTGTTTCTCCTTGGCATTCGTCCCTACGTGGAGAAACATAGGAGCCGCCCGTGACCGCTCTAGGGCTTGCAGATGACGAAAGGCATGGCCGTGATGACTTTTGCGTGATCGCCGCGGGCAAGGCGGGGAGAACCGCAACTGCGGCTGGCAGGCGCCACGGAACCGGTCAGGGCCGGCACGGGTCGAACGAGGACGCAGCGGATGCTAGCGGTTGCCCGTCTTGCCCACTTCCAGCGGCCAGGTGACGAGATAGTCCTCGAAGTCCTCGACGTCGATGCCCACTTCGTCCACGGTGCGGCCGCGGGCGGAGATCCCGGCCTGGTGCACGGTCTGCGGATCGCCGGAGACGAGCGGATGCCACCAGTAGAGGTCGTGGCCGTCGCGGACCAGGCGGTAGGCGCAGGTGGGCGGCAGCCAGCTGATCTCGGCCACCGACTTCACCGTCAGGCGGATGCAGTCCGGCACGGTCGCCTGGCGGTTTTCGTAGTCCTTGCAGCGACAGCTCTCGTCGTCGAGCAGCTGACAGCGGATCGAAGTCCAGACGATCTCGCCGGTGGCCCAGTCCTCGAGCTTGTTGAGGCAGCACAGCCCGCAGCCGTCGCACAGGCTCTCCCATTCGCCGCCCGACATCTCGGAAAGCGTCTTGGTCCGCCAGAAGGGCAGCTCGTTACCGTCGGCAACGGGGGCCTTCTTCACCTCGTTCTGCGCGCTCATGCCCGTCCACTGGACCTCACGGGCCAAAAGGTCAAGCAAAAGCGCGCTCACAGACATGCAAAGCTGGATTTCCGGGAGATGTCCCGGCCGCCACTGTGTCCTGCGCGCAAGCCTTCGCGACAACGTGAACGCGGCCGCAACGGAACGGAAACCCTGTTGTTTTATCCATGGCGATAGCCTGATATCGTCTTTTAGAGATCGCGCGCCCCGGGCTTGCGCGCATGAGGATGAACCGCCGTGCAGGACAACCGTCTGGACGCCCCGGAGCCTGAGCAGAAGCCGCGCCGCCGCAAGCGCCACATCCTTTTGCGGATCGACAGCTGGATCGACAGCACCATCTGGAACGCCGGCTTCCGGCTGGCGGAGATCTGGGAGGAGATCACCATCTTCTTCCGCCGCTTCCAGATGAAGGGCTGGAAGCGGGCGGTGTTCGAGATCGCCGGCGAAGGCATGAACCTGGGCGCGGCCGGCTTCGTGCTGCTTCTGGCGCTCGCCTTGCCGGCCTTCGAGGAGACGAAGGGCAACTGGCGCAACCAGAGCGACTTCGCCGTCACCTTCCTCGACCGCTACGGCAACGAGATCGGCCATCGCGGCATCATCCACGAGGATTCCGTACCGATCGACGAGCTGCCGGACCACCTGATCAAGGCGGTGCTGGCGACCGAGGACCGGCGCTTCTTCGACCATTTCGGCATCGATTTCCTCGGCCTTGCCCGCGCCATGACGGAGAATGCGCGTGCCGGCGGCGTCGTGCAGGGCGGCTCGACGCTGACGCAGCAGCTCGCCAAGAACCTGTTCCTCAACAACGAGCGCACGATCGAGCGCAAGATCAAGGAGGCTTTCCTGGCGGTGTGGCTGGAGGCGAACCTTTCGAAAAAGGAGATCCTGCGGCTCTATCTCGACCGCGCCTACATGGGCGGCGGCACGTTCGGCGTGGCTGCGGCCTCGCAGTTCTACTTCGGCAAGGGCGTCACCGATGTCGATCTCGCCGAATCCGCCATGCTGGCCGGCCTGTTCAAGGCCCCTGCCCGCTACGCGCCGCACGTCAACCTGCCGGCCGCGCGCGCCCGCGCCAACGAGGTGCTGACCAACCTCGTGCAGGGTGGGCTGATGTCGGAGGGCCAGGTGATCGCCGCGCGGCGGAATCCTGCGAGCGTCATCGACCGGCAGGAGCGGACCGCGCCAGACTTCTTCCTCGACTGGGCCTTCGACGAGGTCCAGCGCATCGCCCGTCCCTTTGCCCAGCATTCGCTGATCGTGCGCACCACGATCGACCCCGGCCTGCAGGCGGCCGCCGAAGAGGCGGTCGAGACCGGCTTGCGGCAATATGGCGAGAGCTTCCACGTCAAGCAGGGCGCGCTGGTGATGATCGAGAACGGCGGACCGGTGCGCGCCATGGTCGGCGGGCGCGACTACGGTGAAAGCCAGTTCAACCGCGCCACCAAGGCACTGCGCCAGCCGGGCTCCTCGTTCAAGGTCTATACCTATGCGGCGGCGATGGAGAAGGGCAAGACGCCGGAGGACACCATCGTCGATGCGCCGATCACCTGGCGCGGCTGGTCGCCGCAGAACTACGGTCGCAGCTATGCCGGCCGGGTGACGCTGATGTCGGCGATCGCCCGGTCGATCAACACCGTCCCGGTCCGCCTCGCCAAGGATTATCTCGGCACCGAGGCGATCGCCCATATGGCGAAGGCCATGGGGGTGGAAACGCCGATCCGCACCGACAAGACGATGCCGCTCGGCACCTCGGAGGTCACCGTGCTCGACCAGGCGACCGCCTATGCCGTCTTTCCGGCGGGCGGGGTGCAGTCGCGCCGGCACGGCATCACCCAGATCCTGAACTATGACGGCGACATCCTCTACGACTTCTCCCGCGACGCGCCGCCGGCCGAACGCGTGCTTTCGGAGCGGGCCAATGCCGACATGAACCGCATGCTCGTCAACATCCCGGTCAACGGCACCGCCCGCAAGGCGGCGCTCAACGCAGGCATCGTCACGGGCGGCAAGACGGGGACGACCCAGGCCTACCGCGACGCCTGGTTCGCCGGCTTCACCGGCAACTACACGACCGCCGTCTGGTTCGGCAACGACGACTACACCTCGACCAACAACATGACCGGCGGCTCGCTGCCGGCGATGACCTTCAAGCGGCTGATGGACTACGCCCACCAGGGCATCGAGCTGCGGGCGATCCCCGGCATCGAGAACCCGCTGCCCGGCCCGCAGGCACTCGCCGAAGCCACCGCTGCCGCCGAACAGCAGCCCGAAAACGCCCTGCCGGCACTGGTCCGGCCGCGCTCGCTCTCGGTGGGCGTGACGAGGCTGCTGCGCACCATTGCGAAGGACCTGAACGAGGCCAAGCCGCTCAAGGCCGACGGGCGCGTGGCGGCGTTGTAGGGGACGCCACGCTTTCCGTAAGGGGCAAGGTAGCACTCCGTCGGCGATCTGCATGTGGATCCGGGGCAGAGAAACCGTCTGCCACCCCCCTCTGCCCTGCCGGGCATCTCCCCCTCAAGGGGGGAGATCGGGTGTGGCACGGCCCCGGCTCAAGCAGGCGCCGGCGATCTGGACCTCCGCATCTCTGCCTCCCCGCCTCTGCGATCTCCGCCCCAGTGATCTCCGCCTGAGTGACCTCAGCCTCAGAAACGCTTGGTGCGGGAGCCGTGCGGACACCTCCCTCATATGAAAGTCCCCTCCCCAACCCCTCCCCACAAGGGGGAGGGCTACGTGCGGCAATGCCTCCCTCCGCTAAGGCGGCAGGCTCTCGCTTCCAGCCGATCTCCCCCTTGAGGGGGAGATGCCCGGCAGGGCAGAGGGGGTGGAGCGCGGCAGGACGAGGATGGGCATATTCGATACACCCACCCACGCCTGCGATTGTCCCGCCTCACGTTGCGTTTGGCATCGATTTTCGCAGCGGAATCATGCAATGCTCCGTGCCGAAGCCCTCGCCGCGACCTCACATTCGTGGCGATCCGCTCGCGTATCCAACCGGTAGGCCGATTTGTTCCGTATTCCGCTTCTCGTCGCCCTTGCTCTCGCCATCACCTTCGGCCTCGGCACGGCATCGGCCGTCTGGGCGCTGAAGGCGACGATCGGGTTCGGGTCGATCGCGCTCGGTCCCTGGCACGCCTTTCCCGACGCCCAGACGGCCGGCGCGGACCCCTATGCCAAGGCCCACCGCGCCCGCGACGGCGCGCTCTTGTTCGGCAGCGCCGAGGGCCTGATCTTCCGCGCCGCCCAGGACAGCGGCGGCAACGCGCTTTCCGGCCGCTGCGCCTACGACATTGTCGGGCTGACGCCCCCTGCCCGGCTGTGGACGCTGCACGCGAGCACGCCAGACGGCCGGCCGGTGGCGCTGGCACCCGGCATGCCGGCCGGGCTGAATTCCTGGACGACGCTGCGCGAGGCGGACGGCAGGATCGTCGTCCACGTCGCCCCAACCGCGCAGCCCGGAAACTGGCTTTCGATCGCACCGGGCCAGCCGTTCCGCCTGGTGATGACGCTGCTCGACACGCCGACCGCCGGCAGTTCCGGCGTCATCGACCTTTCGATGCCGTCGATCAAGCGGACGGGATGCGCCGATGCGTAGCATCCTCTTTACGATCCTCGTCGGGCTGGTGGGGGCTGCCGCCCTCCACATCCTGATCATCCTCGCCGTGCCCTACTTCACCGGCAACGACGCCTACACCCGGATCGCCGACCTCGGCGAACCGCTGCGCTTTTATCCGCTGCCGAACACGGCTGCGAGCCGCGGCGGACTGATCAACGACGATCCGGGCATGCGGGTCGGGGCTTGCGCGTTTTCGGTCGGCGAGGCCCCGGTGCGGCTCTATGCGCCGGCCGGCGTGCCGTTCTGGTCGGTCGGGGTGTTCGACAGCTCGGCCAACGAGGTGTTCAGCATGAACGACCGGACGGCGGTGGCCGGCGCGCTCGACGTCGTCGTCGCCACGCCGATCCAGCTCAACGCCATCCGCAAGGCGCTGCCGGCAGCCCTTGCCCAGTCGATCCTGGTGGAGATGCCGGTCGACGACGGCTATGCAGTGCTACGCACCTTCGTGCCGACCGCGACGATGGACGAGGCGGCCCGCGCCTTCCTCGGCAATGCCGGCTGCGAGGCGATCGACGAGAGTACGATCGAATAGATCGCAGCCTTCGGCCAATCTCTGGAATATTGTGGAATTTCAGTATCCGGCACGCACGACGGCGAAGGATATCGCCGAGCGTACATCGTCCGCCCGCGTGGGCCTGCGCCGTGCCTGCAAGACGGCCATCGACCACCACGGCACGGGGGCCGTGGCCGCCGCGGCCTTGCCTAGCGGCAGGCGTCCTTGCCCGGCTTCGGGTTCGGTCGCCGCCGGCTTGCGCGCGCTTCGGCGGCGACGAGCGCCGGGGTCAGCCGTTCGTAGCGGACGCCGGTGAAGAAGAGCACGGCGGCCGGGGCCTCGTGCCACACCTTCGCGCGCTGCGGCTTGCGCGACAGTCGTTCCTGAATTCGTACCACGTCTGCCATTCTCGCCTCCTAACAAGAACCGAGACGGATGAAGTACTGCACTAATCTCATCCTGCCCGCTTTACGGGCCAGTGCCACCGGATCCGTCCGGGGCTGCGGTTTCATACGCTGGACCTTAACACCACAACCGGACCTTGAACGGCAACAGGGCTGCAAAGGTTTCCCGATTGGGGAAAAGTTCTTCCAGCTGCCGTCCCGCGCGGAGTGCAATCATCTGCACCGCCGTCGCCACTTCCCTTGTCGCCGCATCGGCGCCGGTTCGGCACCATCCCCGAACAGGGGCCTGCGGCGAAGGGATCCGGTGCATCGCACCTTGCCTTCGAAGCGCCGTTGCATCGGATGCGACGCAACGTTCGCGTTTAAAGGGAAGAATAGCACGGAGACGCCTCCGATACTGCCCATCCCTATGTGCGAGAAGTTGCGCCAATACGGTTAACATCTTGCTAATTCTTTTCGTCTAATTGTTGGCGATCAAGGTTTTCACGCGGCTTTGCGGTTCTCTCCGGACCGCTGACCCGCCGCAGGCCTCGCCATCCCAAAGCGGTAGGGATCGGCGCGGAATGCACCGGGAAATGGCTGTCTTTGCGTAAGAGTGGTGCGTCGTGGGGGACAGTTTTCGAGCGCTGGAAAGACCGCAGCCGGGGCGGCAGAAGGACATCGTCCTGATGGCGACCGTTTCCAGCTTCGAGAGCCTGGCCCATCCGTCCCGATCCGACCACCGGCAATTCCACGAACTGTTCGTTCCCACCTATCTCGCCTCCAGCGACGAGGCGCGCCGCCAGGCGGTCGCAGCCCTTTCGCAATGCGCCGCCGTTCCGGAGGCGACGTCGCTGTTCATCGCCCGCGAGCCGATCGAGATCGCCGCCATCTTCCTCACCCGGTCGGCGGCGCTGTCCCCGCGCCTGCTGATGGAGATCCTGCACACCGCCTCGCCCGCGCATGCCCGCGCCATCGAGTGCCGCGACGACCTGTCGCCGCAGATGATCGAGCGCCTTGTCGACCTGCATCGCCAGCATCGCAGCCGCGGGCCGGTGACGGTCGATCCGGCGGCGACGGAGGCCCGGCGCCTCGCCCGCGAAGACGAACTGCGCGAAGAGCTCAAGGCGCTGGTGCGGGCGCAGGCTCCCGCGGAGACCGGACCCATCGGGCTCGTCGCTATCGGCGAGGTGCATCTCGCCCTCATCGTTCGCTTCGCCCGTGCCGGCGAGACCGGCATGTTCTGTGTTGCGCTTGCCGACGCGCTGGGCAGCAGCCAGTGGCTCAGCGAACGCATTCTGCTCGACGTTTCCGGGCTGCAACTGGCAACGACGCTGGTGGCGCTCGGCGCCCCGGCCGAAGACAGCGCCATGATGCTTTCGCGGCTCTATCCCCACCTTGCGGAAGCTGCGGAAGCAGCACGGGGGGAAAGTCGCGCCGCGGCGCTTGTTGCCGATCTCGGGCGGGCGGCCTGCATCGAACGGGTGGAAAGCTGGCGGCGCGCCGACGCCTATACCTATGCCGGCCAGCCGCTGGCGCCGGCCAATTCGGACGCGGGCCAAACCGACGCAGACAGGCGGGACGGCGAGAGCCGGCGCCGGGCTGCGCAGGGAAAGCGACAGGCCGGGCGCGGGCGAGCCTTCGCGCGACAGGGCGGACATCAGTAGAACCGGTGCGGCGCCCGTACCCTCTCGCGCCGCTCGGCGCGGATCGCGGCAATCATGGTGGCCACGTACATCAGGGCGACGAAGGCGACGAAAGCTGGCAGAACTGCAGACATCACGACCTCCTGAACTGCTGCCGGGAGAAATTTCCCACACGCCACTTCTCGCACAGGTCGAGCCGCGGCGCTGTTACCGGCGGAACAGGGGATCGCTGCCGTCGTCCTTGCGGTCGTCCGTACCGATTTCGACGAGGCCGCCGAGATCCTCGGTTTCAAGCGCCACGATCCAGAGGTCGGGATCGAAGCGGATCTCGCGGGCAAGGGCATCGGCGACGGTCTCGCGCGGCTGTCGGTCCAGCCGGCGCTCGAACAGGCGGCTGCCGCTGTCGTCCTCGTCGAAGAAGCTCTGCGGTGCCGGCGCATAGAGCGTCTCGGTGCCATCCCGGTAAGACTGGCGGATGAACAGCGCGCCGCCTTCGGCCGCCCCCTTGCGCTCGATCGCGGCAAAGTCGCCGCGGGCGAAGACGTTGCGGACCAGGGCTGCGGCGAAGATCTCGGTTTTCAGGCGCATCAGCGGTCAATAGCGGCCACTGCCCGCGGTGGCAACCGGGGCCTGCGGGTCGCAGGGGTATCGTATGAGAATGAAGTCCCCTCCCCAACCCTCCCCACGAGGGGGAGGGCTTAACCTGGCCGCGCCGCCGAGGCCTTCAATTGGGCAGACGGGCGCGCCCCAGGTTTTCTCCCCCCTTGTGGGGGAGATGGCCGGCAGGCCGGAGGGGATTTGCCGCATGCGATTGTCCCCGGCGGCGATCGAGGCCTCAGAGGATGAAGTCGGAGGCCTTGAGGCTGATCGAGAGATCGAGGACGAAGGCGAATTCGGCCGTCTTGTCGCTGTCGATGTTGCCGTAGACGATGGTGTCGCCGCCGATCTTCTCGTAGCGGATCTGGCCGGCCGCGGTGAAGGCCTTGGTGCCGATGAAGGTGAAATCCTGGTCTCCGCTCTTCTTCACGTCCGCGTCCATCACGTCGAGCTGGATCTTGTCGCGCTGCGAGCGGCTGAAATCGGTAATGATGTCGCGGCCGGCCTTTCCGACGGTGCTCTCCTCCGGCACCACGAACAGGAACAGGTCGGCGCCCGAGCCGCCGGTGAGGGTATCGCGGCTCATGCCGCCGTTCAGCATGTCGTTGCCGGTGCCGCCCTTCAGCGTGTCGGTGCCGTTGCCGCCGATCAGCCAGTCGTCCCCGGCATCGCCGTTGAGCTTGTCGTTGCCGTCATAGCCGTAGACCCGGTCGTGACCGTTGCCGCCCTTGAGGGTGTCGTGACCGCCGTAGCCGTAGAGCGTGTCGGACTTGGAGGAACCCGTGAGCGTGTCGTCCCCCTTGAGCACGAGGATGCGCATCCCTTCCCAGCCGAAGTTGGCGGTCGACTGATGCATCTCGGACGCCTTGACGTTCAGGCCGGTGAACTCGTTCAGCTTGTCGCCGCTGCGGGTCAGGAAGGTGATCGACTTGATGGTGCCCGAGACCGGCTCGCCGTCGCTGTTCACCTTCAACCCGGTGCCGACGATGCTGAGCTTGACACCGTTCGACGCCACCATCGTCACCTTGGTGGAGCTGTGGCTGTGCGCCCTCAACTCGCCGAACCACTTATCCTCGAAGAGCCCATAATCGCCGAGCGACGAATACCAGGTGCCTTTGGCCATGCGAATTTTCCCCGTGTTACAGATGTCGCCGGGCGACGTGCGCGGGAGATTACCGCTGTGCGGCCCGCAGCACCCCAGTCCTCGGCAGACTGATCCCACGCGCCGCGGTTGCGACGCGCGCCCGAGACCGGCGGATGCCGGCCTTCCCGCACTCTAACGTTTCACGCGCGAATTTCATTTACGAAAAAAGGAGGTATGCCCCCGAAAAAGGGGTACGCTCCAGCGCTCAGAGCGCGCCGATCTCCTTGAGCTTGCTCAGCACCAGATCGTTCGGCTCGCCGGTGGTGGGCAGCCGGTAGTGCTTCTCGAAGGCGCGGATGGCCTCGCGGGTCCGGGAGCCGGCGACGCCGTCGACGGTGATGTCGGCATAGGCGATGTTGCTCAGCCCCTTCTGGATCTTCATCACCAGCGCGCTCGACGGGCCAGGCCCTGCGGGTGTGGATGCGGGAACTGCGGATGCTGTCGCTGCGGGCGCGGACGCCGGGGCGGCCACCGGATCGGCCTCGGCGGCGCGGATCGCGGCTGCGACCGGATCGATCTCCGTGCCTTTCTCGCTTGCTCCGCCTGTTTCGAGCGGCCGCTCGGTCGGCAGCACCGCCACCTGCTGCGGGGCGTCTGCGTGCAGCGCCGCGAGCAATCCTGCATCCGGCGTGCCGGTGGCCGAAAGCCCGCGTTCCTGCTGGAACCTGCGGATCGCCGAGACCGTCTCCTCCTGCAGGCGGCCGTCCGGGTCGCCGGCATAGAAGCCCTGGCGGGCGAGTTCCGTCTGGATGTCGAGGACGAGTTCACTCGGCTGGACTGTGTCCTGTTCGTTGCCCGCGGCCTGTTCCTCGCCCTCGCGACGGATCACGAAGGTGGTGACGTCCGACGGTTCTTCACGCAGCGCGGAGAAGCCCAGCGAATTCTGGCCGGAGCGCGTCTTGAGGATCGGCGAGGGATGACCGCCCGGCTGGTACCAGAGCGCATTGGCGGCGACGAAGGAGAAGACGACGGCAAAGGCGGCACCGCCGCCGACGATCGAGGGATGGCGCGCGGCGAAGGCGCCGAGCGAAAGGAGCGAACGCTGGAGGAAGCCCGGTCCGGACGCCTGCCGCTTGCGCGCAGCCGCGGTCCGGCCCTTGCCGGTGCCGCGGTCAGGCTGTTTTCGCGCGCGTGCCGTCATGGCCCCTGCCCTCGCTAGCGTTGGATACGGATCCCTCCATCATGGACGCCGGTATTGCATCGTTTCTCCCGCGGGGAAACAGTCGCGGCGGAAATTCCCCGGCATTGTCGAAAATGCGCTCGCCGGTCTCGCCCGTGCCGGAGCCGTCCGCGGGCAGGCTGACGATGATGCGCGTGCCCTCGCCCGCATTGCTGCGGATGGTGAAGGTTCCGCCATGCAGGGCGACGAGCCCCTTGACCAGCGACAGGCCGAGGCCGGTGCCCTCGTACTTGCGGGTATATTCGTTCTCCACCTGCACGAAGGGCTGGCCGATCAGGTCGAGCTTTTCGGCGGGGATGCCGATGCCGGTATCGCTGACCGTGATCACGAGGTCGCGCCCGAGGCGCGCCGCGTCGATCATGACCATGCCGCCCTTGTCGGTGAACTTGACCGCGTTGCCGACGAGATTGATCAAGATCTGCTGGAGCGCGCGCTGGTCGGCGATCGCCTCGCCGACGTCGCAGGGCACGCGGCTCGACAGCTTCACGCCCTTCTGGCGCGCCTGCAGCGCCAGCATCTGCTCGCAGGCCCGCACGCTGTCGGCGACCGCGAACGGCTCGAGCACCAGCTCATAGCGGCCGGCCTCGATCTTGCTGACGTCGAGCATGGTGTTGACGACCGACAGGAGATGGCCGCCGGACTGGTGGATGAGGCCGACATATTCGCGCTGGCGGTCGTTTTGCAGCTTGCCGAAATACTCGCCGGCGAGGATGTCGGAAAAGCCGAGGATCGCGTTCAGCGGCGTGCGCAGTTCGTGGCTGACGGCAGCGAGGAAGCGGGTCTTGGCATCGTTGGCCGATTCCGCCTCGGCGGCCTTGCGTGCACTGTCGTGGCGAAGCTCCGCCTCGAACGAGATATCGCGCGACTGGGCGACGATGGAGGCGAGCAGCCCGGCCTGATCGCGCACCGCCGTCATGTCGATGCGGACATGCAGGAGCCGGGGACCGCCGTCGCCGGGCTGGCCCTGCTCCAGGCGGCCCTGCTCCAGGCGAAGATCGACCGTGACATGGGCCTGCCCCTGGCGCAGGCGGTCGATCGCCTGCAGGAAGCCGAGCCGGTCGGACACGTGGATCTGGTCGATGAAGCCGCGGCCGGCCGGATCGCGCATGGAGCGCAGAAACGCCTCGCGGTCGCGGCCGTGCACCGCGGTCACGTGGCCGCGCGGATCGTGCAGCGTGACGAGGCCGGCGAAGAGATCGTAGCAGTCGGCAGGATCGGGGGCGGAGGCCTGCAGGGCTGCTGCGGCCGGGGCCTTGCCGAAGCGGCGGCGCGACAGCACCGACGACGCCGCCGTCGCCAGCAGGCCGCCGGACGCGGCAAGGGCGGCGCCGGCCGGCAGCGCGGCCGAAACCGGCATGACGGTGGAGAGCGCCAGCGGCAACAACGGGAGTGCTGCGGCAGAGGAAAGCAGGATCGCGCGCAGGCCGGCGGGCGCTGCGCCGCCGTTTCCGGAGACGCATGCCTCACCCGTAACGGCTGCCGCGAAGGCCGCCATCCTGTCAGCGATGTCACTCAAGAGACGCACGCAATACCCTGTCGTCAGTTGTTCTTTTATGTGGTCGCAGAATCGCACCGGCGACTTAGAAAAGGATAAACAGGCCGGGTCGGAAAAGGGGGAAATAGGCCCAAAAGGCGCGTTTCAAACCGATACCGACGGCATTTGAATTTCGTGGTTAATGACGGGTAAGCGTCTAGAAATGCGGCATTTTTTCGTTCTTGTTAACCTCTGGGACGAGCGGCGCCCGAAGGGAATCCCCAACTTTCCGGGGCTTGCCCCAGTGCTGCCTGCCTTGATGCTTAACGCCGATCGCTAAATATTGAGGTAAATGTCCGGCGACGAGCATTGATTCAAATTTTATGCAGTTTTGAGGAAAACCCGAGTGATTCCCGCAAAGGGCCATTTTGGTGTATTCCCTATCATCGCATCGACGATCCCGAATGCTTTTGCACCACGGGACGGACAAGGCGGCAGCGGCCGAGAAGAGCAGCGCCGGACAGACAGGGCATGGATCCGATCCGTCGGACCATGCACCGCCAACAAGGATGGGCAAGGCGATGTGGTTTCTGATCAAGGGAGCGTTCTGGTTCTCGCTCGTACTGGTGCTGCTGCCGCTGTTCGACACCGACGCGACGCAGAAGCTGGAGCAGGGTCCCGCAGTCGAGCTCGGCGACACCGTGAGCGCGGCCAGCGAGGCGATCGCCTACCTGTCGGCCATGTGCCTGCAGAAGCCCGACGTCTGCGAGAAGGGCGCCGAGACCTTCGTGGCCCTCGGCCACCGGGCGCGCGAAGGCGCCCATGTCGCCTACAAGATGCTGGACTCGCAGTTCGCCGACCCGGCCGAACAGACGGCCGCCCTCGACCAGCCGCTGCCGGAGGCCACGGTGGCCGATGCGGCAGAAGCTGACGCCGACAGCGTCGTCACCGGCACGGTTGCCGCAAAGCCGGCAGCCTCCGGCAAAGACGCCATGCTCGAGACCATCGCCATCCCGACACCCCGGCCCGATCCGGCCGGCTGACGCCTTTTGAATTTAACGACCTGCGCCGCCTTCGCCTGACCGGCGCGCTTTCAACTGCCTGACTTGTTGCTTCTGCAACCGCCGCGAGGACAGCCCATGCCTCGCGGCGTCTTTTTTTCGTCGTGCGGGCCAATGGTTCAAATTGCCGCCCATCTGCACTATATGTCCGGTAGAAGCCAATTGGACGTGACATGACAGAGCTTGCCCGGATCATCGACGACTTCGCCTACCTCGACGAGTGGGAGGACCGCTACCGCTATGTGATCGAGCTCGGCAAGGCGCTTCCGGAGCTTTCCGAGGACAAGCGCACGGCGCAGAACAAGGTGCAGGGCTGCGCCAGCCAGGTCTGGCTCGTCACCCATTCCGACGGCGGCGCCGACCCCGTGCTGACCTTCGAGGGCGATTCGGACGCGCATATCGTGCGCGGGCTCGTGGCGATCGTGCTGACCGTCTATTCCGGCAAGCCGGCCTCCGAGATCGCCCGCACCGACGCCATCGACGTGTTCGACAAGATCGGGCTGGTGGAACACCTCTCCTCCCAGCGCGCCAACGGCCTGCGCTCGATGGTCCGGCGCATCCGCGAGGAAGCCACGGTCCGCGTCGCGGCCTGAGGCGGCCCGCCTCGCTGCGTGAGGCAGCAGTTCCGCCCCCTTTCCATGTTCGCCGGTTCGCGGCTGCGTCCCTCAGTCCGGCGCAGCCTGCCGGTCGAGGCAGCCCGACATCTCCGGCCGGTATCCCTCCGCGCCCCAGGCGTGGCTTCGCGGCCTGGGCTTTCCTTCGGGAGCATAGTGACGCGAGAGCGCCATCAGGGCGGCGCGCAGCATCAGCTTGGCCGAGCGCACCGGCCACTGGCGTTCCCGCTCCACCGTCTCCAGCCCCTTCATGAAGCAGCAGACATCGAGGGCGACGCCCGACAGTTCCGGCCCCATCGCCGCGATCGCCTGCTGCAGGCGCCCGCGCGCGGCAACCGCGGTGTCGGAAAGGTCGCGCGCCTGGCCGAGCTCGCCGCCGTTGCGGCCGGCGAGGCGCGGCTCCCAGCTCATGGTCAGCCGCGGCTGCAGGCCGGCGCGGGTGAAATCGCGCGCCAGCCGCTCCCCGGCTGCGATCGCAGGCTCGGGGAGAAACGGCGCGCCGGCCTTGTCCTTCAGGCGTGACAGCGCCGCAAGCGGCGATTCCAGCTGGTTGACGCTGACGCGCTCGCGTCCTGCGACTGTCACGAGCGTGCGCTCGGCGACGTCGCGGTGCTGGTCGAGGTAGCCGTCGGCGCCGGCCATCAGGCGCCGCAGGTGGCTGCGGGTCTCAGGCGAGGCCTTGAGCCTGCCGGCGTCGCGGATCGCCAGGCCGAGGCTGAGCGCCTGTGCGACCACGGACACCGCGGCCGTCGCCTGCCGGCCTCCGGCTGCGACTAGAAGCAAGGGATCCTCGCCGGAGACCTCCGCCTCGCCCGCCGTTGCCAGGAAGCGCAGGAGTGCTGCCAGCGGCTTCCTCGCTGGGATCGCGGACGGCTTGCCGGTCTTATTCATGTTCTGCCGGCCCGGAGATGGCGAAGACGGCGAGCGTGATGCGCTCGACCGTTGCCACGAAATCGTCGAAGGCGCGGTCGTCGCGGCGGTCCTCGACCACGTTGCAGGCGTGGCTGACCGTGGTCCTGTCGCGGCCGAAGGCCTGGCCGATGTCGGCGAAGGACAGTTGCAGCGCCACGTGGCAGATGTACATGGCGACCTGGCGGACATGGGCGGCGGGCCGCCTGCCGTCGCGTCGCTGCGGCGGCCGCTCGGCTGCGAGCTGCAGGAGCTCGGCCACGAGCTGGCGCACGGTGCGGCAGACCGAACGGGCGGACGGCTCGGCGTGGTGGAACCTGCCCGCCCCGGTGAAGGCTATGGCATGCAGCCGGTCGCTCCTGGCCCGCAGCCTTGCGCCGGCGCGGCTGGTCCGGCCCGGACGTGCGTTCGGATCATAGGCGGGGTCGTGAGAGGGGGCGGAAACGGAAGAGGAAGCTGTGTCTTGCATGGGCGCTACTCCTTTGTAGGAATTTATTCATACACCCTACGAAGGAAACGGGGACGAATGAAGCGCAGCGGTACAACCGTTCATTGAATAATCAGGGAAAACTCAGATCATTATCCCCAATATAGGTTTATTTTCCTCTCTTCATTTATCTGCAACGGCCTGGATAGGGCCTGCGCGCATCCCGTCGCCGCCGTCGCCAGCGCGAAAACGCCAACGCGACACGGACATCATGCCCGCATCGGCGCAAAGGATCGGCTGGGGGAGAAAGGGCACGGGAGCGGTCCCGGGGTCGGGGAGGCCCCGCAGGAAAGCGCGGCGGGGACGATGCCCCGGCCTGCGCATGTTTGCGCGAAGCCCGGCCGGGCTCCGCAGCGAAGCGTCAGCGCTTGGCCTTGCGGCGCTGGCCGAGGCCCATTTCCTTGGCGAGGCGCGAGCGCGCTTCGGCATAGGCGGGGGCGACCATCGGATAGTCTGCCGGCAGGTCCCACTTCTCGCGGTATTCTTCGGGGGTCATCCCGTAGTGGGTCATCAGGTGGCGCTTGAGCGACTTGAACTTCTGTCCGTCCTCGAGGCAGATGATGTAATCGTTCTGGACCGACTTGCGGATCGGAACGGGGGGCTTGGGCTTCTCTGCCTGGACGGGGGCCTCGGCGACGACAGCGGGTTGCGAGGTGTTGTTCAGTGCGGCATGCACATCGCCAATCAAGGTCGAAAGCTCTGCAACCGGAACAACGTGGTTGCTGACATAGGCGGCAACGATATCGGCTGTCAGCTCAACTAGCAGATTGGCACCGTTACCGTCGGAAATCTCAGTCATCTTCTTCTCCTGTGGGTCGAACCGCCCGACTCGCGTACGCGAGAGCGGAACAAACTACGCTCTTTTGCAAAGCATACCTTGGTTTGGCTGGGTGAAGCTGCCCGCATCCATGAAAGGACGCCCCCACAAGGGCAGACTTCACTAGTCGCTAATATTACTTCCGTAACCGGAGCGCCCCTCGGCTACCCAAATCTTTGTCACAACCGCGCCGGGAAAAGAGCACTTTAGAATGGTCGCAACTTAGACTGGAGCTCTTCGCGCAAGCAAATTCAACACAGCAGCTTTACTTGAAGTGGAATAGCATCGTTTATACCAAAGTCCAATATTATTTTGGCCAAGATCAAATGAATCTTGTACATCCCCCATATGGGTGAAATCCCGAGAAAAAGTCGAGTTTTTCGGGGCCGTTCGAGCCCCCGGCACCCCATCACTTCTTCGTGTGATCGCGCATGTCGTCGCAGGTGGCGCCGCGCGAGAGGCGGTAGCCGGCATGGTGCGCGGCCTTGGCCACGAGATGCGCCGCCACGGGCGCGGTGAGGACGAAAAAGAAGAAGCCGGCGAAGGCGCGGGCGAGGACGGCGAACTCGCCGGCATGCAGGCCGGCGGCGACCAGCATGAGCCCCGATCCGACCGTGCCCGCCTTCGAGGCGGCATGCATGCGGGTGTAGACGTCCGGCAGGCGGACGACGCCGACCGCGGCCAGCAGGGTGAAGATCCCGCCGCCGATCAGCATGACGGCCACGACGAGCGCAAACACGACCGCCATCATCGCGCCCTCCCCCGCCTGGTGGGACGCTGCTTGCGCTGCGTCGGTCCCTTGCCGTGGCGCGCCCCGGTGGTGGCGAGCGGATCGCGGTCGTCCTCCGGCATGCCCTGGGTGAGCACGAAGCGGGCAAGGGCGACGGTGGCCAGGAAGCCGACCAGGCCGAGCGAGATGGCGATGTCGATATAGAGATTGAAGCCGGTCTTGATCGCGATCACCGCGAGGAAGCCGATCGCGATCGCCACCAGCATGTCGAGCGCGACGATCCTGTCCGGCAGCGTCGGGCCGCTGATGACGCGCCAGACGGTGAGGAAGAAGGCGACGCACATCAGGAACAGCGCGACCGAGCAGGCGAACAGGACGATGGCTTGGGCGAAGGTCTCGGCGGTCATCAGCGAAGGGCCTCCAGGATCTTGCGTTCGAAGCCTGTGGCGATGTCGCGCTTGACGGCTGCGGGATCGGAGCAATCGAGCGCGTGGACATAGAGGAAGCGGCGGTCTTCGGAGACGTCCACCGACAGCGTGCCGGGGGTGAGCGTGATCAGGTTGGCAAGAAGCGTGATCTCGATGTCGCGGTCCACCTTCAGGGGATAGGCGAAGATGCCGGGCCGCAGGTCCATCTTCGGGCTGGCGACCAGGACGGCGACGCGCCAGGCCGACAGCGCCAGTTCCTTGACGAACAGGGCCAGGAGCGAAAGCAGCTTGCCCGGCCGGACGACCGTGCGCGTGCCGGCGAAATCGCGGCGGATGATCCAGAGCGCCATCAGGCCGAGCAGGAAGCCGAGGACAACATTCAGCGGCGAGAGGCTGCCGGTGACGGCCGCCCAGACGATGGCGAAGACGATCCCGGTGAAGAGGGTCACCATCAT
This sequence comes from Mycoplana azooxidifex, assembly GCF_014196765.1. Classification (GTDB taxonomy): domain Bacteria; phylum Pseudomonadota; class Alphaproteobacteria; order Rhizobiales; family Rhizobiaceae; genus Mycoplana; species Mycoplana azooxidifex. Next base: position 593,661 of record NZ_JACIEE010000002.1, on the reverse strand, counting down.
CGCGCTCCTTGTGGAAAGACCGAGTTCACATAGGCGGAAGGCTCCGCCAGCCCGCTCGCCGCCTGCTGGACCTGCTGCAGCAGCGGATCGGGAAAGAGGCCGACCAGCACCGTCACCAGCGCCAGCGCCGACAGCGACAGCATGGCGCTCGTGCGCGGGGCGCCTTCGCCCGGTGCGGCGGGTATATTGGCCGGACGCCAGTAGGCCAGCACCCAGACCCGGCCGACGGCGATCATGGTGAGGAAACCGGTCAGCAGCACCGTCCCCGCCAGCCACCAGGCGCCGATGTCGATCGCGGCCTTGGCGACCATCACCTTCGGCCAGAAGCCCGAAAACGGCGGCATGCCGGAGACGGAAAGGAAGAGGACCAGCGACAGGGCGGAGAAGAAGGCGGTGCGCCCATAGAGCCCGCCGGCCCGGTTCAGGTCGAACGCGCCGGACAGGCGCCCGGCGACGCCGGTCGCCATGTAGAGCGCGGTCATCACCACCATGGAATGCAGCGCATAGAACAGCGCGCCGCCGACGCCGCCGGGGCCGCCGACGGCGATGCCGGCGAGCATCACGCCGATGCCGGAGATCACGAGATAGCCGAGCAGGCGGCGGGTGTCGCTCTGGCCGATGGCACCGAGTGCGCCGAAGATCATCGTCGCAGCCGCCGCTGCCGCGATCACGAAGCTCAGTTCGTCGCCCTCGACCGGAAAGAGCATGACCATGACGCGGATCAGCGCGTAGATGCCGACCTTGGTCAGAAGACCGGCGAACAGCGCAGACACGACGATGCGCGGCGTGTGATAGGAGGCGGGAAGCCAGAAATTGACCGGGAAGGCGGCGGCCTTCATGCCGAAGGCCAGCACGAACAGGACGCCGAGCGTCATCAGTGGCAGGTCACCGCGGCGCTCGCCCGCCTTCGCGGCGATGTCGGCCATGTTGAGGGTGCCGAACAGGCCGTAGAGATAGCCGACCGCGATCAGGAACAGCGTCGTGGCGATCAGGTTGAGGAAGGCGTACTTGACCGCGCCGTCGATCTGCCTGGGCTCCGAGCCGAGCACCAAAAGGCCGAAGGAGGAGATCAGCAGCACCTCGAACCAGACGTAGAGGTTGAAGATGTCGCCGGTCAGGAACGCCCCGGAGACGCCGGCCATCAGCAGCATCAGGAACGGGTAGAAGCCGTAGCGGCGGCCGGAGGCATCTATGCTCTCTGCCGCGTAGATGCCGCCGGCAAGGGCCACCAGCGCCGAGAACAGGGCGAACAGGGCGCCGGCGAGATCCACGGTGAAGGCGATGCCGAAGGGCGGCAGCCACCGCCCCATGACCATGGTCACCGGGCCGCCATCGATCACCCGCCAGAGCAGCAGCGCATCGAGCACAAGAAGGACGACGAGGGCCGCGACCGCCAGCGGCGGCTGCAGCCGCACGTTCTTGCGCAGCATCAAGAGGATGGCACCGCTCGCCAGGCACCAGGCGACCGGGAGGATCACCAGCCAGTCGGCAAGGGCCGGCGGCGCAAGCACCAGCGCCTTGGAAAGATCGATCGCGGAAGCGGCAGGAGCGGCCATCTGTCTAGTATCCCGTCGGCGGCGCGATATCGGCCGCGGGTTCGGCGACGCGCATCTCGTTGGCGTTGTCGGTGCCGAGGTCCTGGAAGGCGCGGTAGGAGAGCACCAGCAGGAAGGCGAAGAACGAGAACGAGATCACGATCGCCGTCAGGATCAGCGCCTGCGGCAGCGGATTCGCTGTCACCGCCACCTGGTGGTCGAATGCGGCGGGGATGATCGGCGGGACCTCACGCACGATCCGGCCGGTGGTGAAGAGCAGCAGGTTTACCGCGTTTCCGAGGATGGCGACGCCGAGCAGGATGCGCACGAGGAACTTCGACAGCATCAGGTAGACGGCGGCGGCGAAGAAGATGCCGATCAGCAGGCTGAAGGGAACTTCCATCAGATGTCCTCCCTTTCCAGCGCCAGCGCGATCGAGGTGACGGCGCCGACGACGACCAGGTAGACGCCGAAATCGAACAGCATCACCGTCGATAGCGGCACGACGATGCCGAACAGGCCCGGATAGATCCACAGGCCGGTCATGAAGGGAACGGCGGCGAAGATCGACACGAGGCCGGCGATGCAGGCGAGCAGCAGGCCGAAGGCGGCGATCGTCATCGGATGGAACCACAGCGCCTCGCGCACCGGGCGGATGCCGCGGGCGATGCCGTAGATCGCCAGTGCCGAGGCTGCGATCAGCCCGCCGATGAAGCCGCCGCCCGGTTCGTTGTGTCCGCGCAGGAGCACGAACACGGAGAAGAGCAGCATCAGCGCGGTGAGGAACGGGGCGAGCGTGCGGAAGATGACGGTGTTCACGGCTGCCGCTCCCTTCCGGTGCGCACATCCGCGCCCGCGTCGCCGCGTATGCGTGAAGACCCCTCCCCACCCTCCCCACGAGGGGGAGGGCTTAACCCGGCCGCTTCGCCGGAGGACACGTTGCGCAGACGGGTGCCTCGGGGGTTCTCCCCCCTTGTGGGGGAGATGGCCGGCAGGCCAGAGGGGGAATTGCCATACGCAATCGCCTTGCCATCTCCGCCGGCCATCGCCGGGCCGGCCGCACCCTTACGGATGCGGATCAGCGACAGGATGGCAAGCCCGGTGGTCATGACGACGGCGATCTCGCCCAGCGTGTCGGTGCCGCGGAAATCGACGATGATGACGTTGACGACATTGGCGCCGTGGGCGATCGACTTGGAATAGAGGTCGAAGAACTCGGTCAGGACCGGATCGAAGCGGCCCTGCGTCACCTTCAGCAGATAGAGCGAGAAGCCGAGGCCGCAGGCGATCGCGATCGCCGCGTCGGGCAGCCTCTGCGCCAGCGGCCGGGCATCGCGTGGCTGCAGGCGCAGCCTTGTCATGACGAGCGCCAGGATGACGACCGAAAGCGTCTCGACCATGAACTGGGTGAAGGACAGGTCCGGCGCGCCGAAGAGCAGGAACAGCAGGGCGACGGCGAAGCCCTGGATGCCGAGTGCCAGGATCGCGTTCAGCCGGTTCTGCGCCGCAAGCACGCCGAACACGCCGGCGAGCGCCAGCGCCATGACGGCGAGTTCGTGGAACTGCGCATCGGCCGGCCAGATCGGCAGCCGCGGCCATTCGCCGTACCAGGCGAGCGGAACGAGGAGCGCCAGCGCCACGATAACGAAGGTCACCGTGAGATAGGCTTCCATCAGCCCCGGCTGCAACAGGCGCGTCAGGCGGTGGGAGAAACGGACGAGCCCGGCCATGAACTGGTCGAAGCCGCGGTCCGGCCCCCAGCCGATATCCTCCAGCAGTCGGGCGGCCGCAGTGCGTGCACGGTCGAGCAGCAGGTATGTGCCGATCCCGAGCGCGATGGTGACCGCCGACAAAAGCAGCGGCAGGCCGGCATGCGGCATGGCGGAGATCGTCACCGTCTCCGGCCGGCCGGCGATGGCGGCGGCAAGCGGCGAGGAGACGAGCGGATGGACGACGTGGGACAGGAGGCCGGCGCCGAGACCGAGGACGGCCAGCACCACCGGGCCGAGCCAGAGCAGCAACGGCGCTTCGTGCGGCGCCTTCGGCGTCTCGACGCGAGGGCCGAGGAAGGGCTTCAGCGCGACCGCGAAGGCAGCGGCGAACACCATCGCGTTGCCGATGACGGCGGCCAAGGTGAAGGCGACCGCCCGGAGATTGCCGCCCGCGAGCGCCGCATAGACCTCCTCCTTGGCCAGGAAGCCGAAGAAGGGCGGCAGGCCGCCCATCGAGAGCGCCGCGAGCAGGGCCGTGACGAAGGTCACCGGCATCAGCCGGGCGAGACCGCCGAGGCGGGTGACGTCGCGCGTTCCCGTCTCGTGGTCGATCGCACCTGCGACCATGAAGAGCGCGCCCTTGAACAGCGAATGGGCCACCAGGTAGAGGGCTGCGGCCGCCGCCGCATGCTCGGAGCCGAACCCGGTCAGCATCACCAGCAGGCCGAGCGAGGCGACGGTGGTATAGGCGAGCATCAGCTTCAGGTCGGTCTGGCGGATCGCCAGCACGCCGCCGACCAGGAGCGTCAGCCCGCCGAAGGCCGGCAGGATCGTCGCCCACGGGGTGGTTCCGCCGAGCACCGGATTGAGCCGCATCAGCAGATAGACGCCGGCCTTCACCATGGTCGCCGAATGCAGGTAGGCGGAAACCGGCGTCGGCGCCTCCATCGCGTTCGGCAGCCAGAAATGGAACGGGAACTGCGCGGACTTGGTGAAGGCGCCGCCGAGCACCAGCACGAGGATCGCGGCATAGAAGGGGCTGGCGCGCACCTCCTCGCCAAAGGAGAGCAGCAGCGACAGCTGCGTGACGCCGGTGACGTTCCACAGCACCAGCAGGCCGGCGAGCAGGAACAGCCCGCCGCCGCCGGTGACGACGAGCGCCTGCAGCGCCGCCCGGCGCGCTGCCTCGCGGGCATGGTCGAAGCCGATCAGCAGGAACGAGGTGATCGAGGTCAGCTCCCAGAACACGAACAGCATCAGGAAGCTGTCGCAGGCGACGAGGCCGAGCATCGCGCCCATGAACATCAGGATGAAGGAGAAGAAGCGCCCCTGGTGGGGATGGCCCTTCAGGTAGCCGCCGGAATAGAGGACGATCAGCGTGCCGATGCCGGAAATGAGCAGCAGGAAGGTGAGCGACAGGCCGTCTATCAGCCAGGAGAAGCTGACATTGTAGGAAGGCACCCAGGCATAGCCGCCGGTGACGACGCCGCCGGCTGCGATTTCGGAAAGGAAGCCGGAAAAATGCAGGAAGATCGCCGCCGGAAAGAGCGCCAACGGCCAGGCGGCGTTGTGGCCGAGGAAACGCGTCAGGACCGGGGCCAGGGCCGCGCCGAGAAACGGCAGGCAGAAGGCGACGAACGTCATGGCCATTGTGTCCGTCTGCATGCCCCCTCCCTCGTCGATGCCCTGCTTCGTGCCCGGCCGGAACCGGAGACTGTGCGCTCTCCCCGACTGACCGGCGCACCCTTTTTGCCGGACAGTTGCCGGCAGGACGGATGCGCCGAGTCGCCGGCCCCGTCAGTGCGCAGGTTCTATGTCGGTATGGCCGAAATCGCCACCTTTGAAAAGCAGAGGCGCCCGTTTTTCCCGGGCGAGCGCATAGGAGAAGCAATCGCCATAGTTCAGCTTCGCCGGATGGCCGCTTCCGCGGCCGAAGCGGCGGAAGGCGTCGAAAGCGATCTCCGCCGTCTCCGCGCTGACGGGCTCGATCCTGATGGCTGCATGCATGATGAAGGCATCGACGGCATTCGACGCCTGCGGGCCGAAGCGGGCGAACAGCACCATCTTCGTCTCGAGCAGGGACGCAGCACTGATGCAGCGGACCGGCGTGCGCTCGATGATCTCGTTGAAGGCGCGCCGTTCGGGTTCATCCGAGAGAATGGCGACGATCGCGGACGTATCGAGCACGATCATTGCGGCAGGCCATCCTCGTCATAGCCGATGATGTCTTCCGGCGAACGCCGGTCGAGCACCGGCAGGGCAGCGCAGTCCAGCGCAATCCGGTCGAGCTGGTCCGCCAGTCGGGGCGCGGGCTTCTCGGCACGAAGCCGCGCCAGTTTCTCCTCCAGCGCATGGCGGACGGCCCGCGTCAGGGATTCACCCGTCCGTTCGGCCAGTTGCCGCGCAAGTTCGTGCGTGGTCTCGTCCTTGATGTTCAGCGGCATTCCACCTTTCCTCTCATTATTCCTCCATACTGGAAGATAGATCGAAGACGCTGTCTACGCAACTCCTCCCTTAATTGCATTCGGCCCTGCCGGGCCCTACATGTGGACGCAAAGGAGGCTCCCATGACCGACAATGCGACGCTGAAGGTTTTCAAGACGGACGAGGAATGGCGGCAGATCCTGACGCCCGAGCAGTACCGGATCACCCGGCAGCACGGGACCGAGCGGGCGTTTTCCAGCCCGGACTTCGACAGTTCCAAGAGCGGCACCTATCGCTGCATCTGCTGCGATCGCCCGCTCTACAGTTCGGAGGCGAAGTTCGATTCCGGGACCGGCTGGCCGAGCTTCACCCAGCCGATCGCGCCTGATGCCGTCACCAACCATCGCGACCAGTCCTACGGCATGAACCGCGTGGAAATCCGCTGCGCCGACTGCGACGCCCATCTCGGCCACGTCTTCCCCGACGGCCCGCCGCCGGCCGGGCTGCGCTACTGCATGAACGGCGTGGCGCTGTCCTTCGAGGAGCAGTAGTTCGGGGCCGTCGCGTGCAGACGAAGGCCCCTCCCCACCCTCCCCACAAGGGGGAGGGCTTAACCTGGATGCACCGCCGAGGCTTGATTTGAGCAGACGGGCGCCCCCGGTTTTCTCCCCCCTTGTGGGGGAGATGCCCGGCAGGGCAGAGGGGGACTTGCCATGGGCGATTGCCCCTGTAATTTGCCCCGCCGCCCGCCCACGCAGACTCAAAAAAGTCCTGGAAAATTAAACACTTGGCGGCGGCGGCTGAAAATCCGATTCCAGTCGGCAGCGCGTCCGCCGCTGCCCAGTCGGGCCAACGCTTCTCCCGGAGATCAGACTAAGATTCGCCCGATCCACTCAAGGCATTGTCATGCAACGTTTTTCTGGCGCTTGAGGCAGAGTTCCATGCAGGTCAGGTCGAGCCAGCGGCCGAACTTGGTGCCGACCTCCTCGAACCGGCCGACGACGCGAAAGCCGAAGCTTTCGTGCAGGCGGATCGAGGCTGCGTTTTCGGCCTCGATGCCGGCGATCATGACGTGGACGCCGGCATCCTTCGCGCGGCCGATCAGGCTTTCGAGCAGCGTGTGGCCGATGCCCCTGCCGCGCACGTCCCGGTGCACGTAGATCGAATGTTCGGCGGTGTGGCGGTAGCCGTCGAAGGCGCGCCAGTCGCCATAGGAGGCATAGCCGGCCACCCTGCCCTCAAATTCGGCGACCAGCACCGGGAAGCCGCGCGCACGACGGGTGCGGAACCAGTCGAGCCGGTTTTCCAGGTCGACCTGTTCGTCGTTCCAGATGGCGGTCGTGTTGGCGACGGCGTCGTTGTAGATCTCCATGACCGCGCCCATGTCGTCTTCGCGCGCATCGCGGATGAGCGCCGCCTGTTCCATCGTCGCTTGCCTCATGATCGTCCGTCCACTATTGTTACGATATGTCCATTTTAGCAGATGCCTTTGACAAGAGTCTAGGGCTGCGCGTCCGCGCCGAGCGCGAGGGCCGCGGCTGGTCGCTGACAGACCTGTCCGAACGCGCCGGCGTCTCGCGCGCCATGATCCACAAGGTCGAGCGCGGCGAGAGCAGCCCGACGGCAGCGCTGCTCGGACGGCTGTGCGGCGCCTTCGGCTTTTCCGTCTCGACGCTGATCGCGCGCGCCGAGGCCGGGCCGGAGCGCCTGGCACGCCGTGCCGACCAGCCGGTCTGGGTCGACCCGGAAACCGGCTATCGCCGCCGCCACGTCTCGCCGGCCGCAGCGCCTGCGGAACTGGTCGAGGTGGAGTTGCCACCCGGTGCCCGGGTCGCCTACCCCGCCGCCGCCTTCACCTTCCAGCGCCAGATGCTGCGCGTCGGCTGCGGCGTGCTGACCTTTTCCGAAGGCGAGACCGTCCACAGGCTGGAAGCCGGCGACTGCCTGACCCTCGGCGCGCCGGCCGACTGCGTCTTTCTCAACGACGGCAAAGACCCCTGCCGCTATCTCGTCATCCTGCTCAAGGGCGAGCGCTATCCGGCAGGCCTGTGATTTTGCGCGACACGCTTTGGCGAGCCGCTTACGCGCTGACGCAGGACAGCACCGCGGAATAGTGGATGCCGGCTGCGGCGACGACGAAGCCGTGCCAGATCGCGCTCTGGAAGCGCAGGCTCTGCCAGACGTAGAAGACGACGCCGAACGAATAGACGAGGCCGCCGGCGAAAATCAGCATGATCGTCGTTTCCGACAGTGTCGCGCTCAGCGGCCCGGAGGCTATGACGCCGCTCCAGCCCATGCCGAGATAGAGCAGGATCGCCAGCCGGTCGTAGCGTCCCGGCAGCAGGAACTTGAGCGCCACACCGGCGGCGGCGATCAGCCAGACGGCGATCAGCATTCCCGCCAGCATGGGATCGTCGAGCCCGCGCTGCAGAAACGGCGTATAGGTCGCCGCGATCAGGATGAAGATCGCCGAATGGTCGAAGCGGCGCAGCACCCACTTCACCTTCGAGGCGGGCCAGAGATTGTAGGCGAACGAAATGCCCAGCGACATCAGCAGTCCGAGGCCGTAGATCCAGGCCGCGGCGAGTTGTCCGCTCGTGGTCCAGACGGTCGCGTAGAAGATGAGGATGGTGACCCCGATGAGGGCAAGCACGACGCCGATCCCGTGAACGATGCCATCGGCGATCAGTTCATGGCGGTCGTAGTGCCATCGGATACCTTCGAGTTCCATGCGACCCCGTTCCACGCTGTACTTTGCCGACGTCAGGTTTCGAAGGCGCGTCCGGCGAGCCAGGACCATCGGCGCCATGCTGCCCCACTCCCCTCCCGGAAAGGGAGCGCCCCATCGAGACGTTGCGGGCATTCCATGGTGCCAATTGCGGGCGCAGCCTTCAAGGGCGACGTGCGCCGCGGAAGCCGCCGGGGCTTCACGTTTGGTAACCTCGGTAACGGTTTGGCGAGATCTTACGGGTGAATGCACTCCTCGCACAGCGCCGCATGCGGAACGGATGCGAGCCGCGCCGGCGAGATCGGATTTCCGCACTTGGGGCAGATGCCGAACGTGCCGGCTTCGATGCGATTGAGGGCAGCGTCGATGGCAGCCAGTTCGCCGAGGCCGGTATTGCCGATCTCCTCCAGCACCTCGTCGTTCTCGCGCTCGGTCGCACGCTCCTCGGCATCGGGATTGGGCGTCGCCTCCAGGTCGCCCTCGATCTTGTGCAGGCGGCGGTAGAGTTCGTGCTTGCGCCCGAGGAGCCTGTCCTTGAATTGTGCGGTATCCAGCATGGGCAGTCCTTTCCAGAAATATCCCGTCCGTCGGGCGTGGCAGGATGCCTGCCTCGACGCGGGCGGGCAGTCGGGGCGTCAGCGATCGACGAGCACCGAAATCGGCGCATGCCGCACGACCCGGTCGGCGGTCGAGCCCAGCAGGTAGTTTGCCAGCCCCCGACGATGCGAGGCAACAACGATGAGATCGGCGCCATGTTCCTGGGCGGCAGCGAGAATTTCGCGGGCGCTGGCGCCGTAGCGGATGTCAATCGTGGCCTTCAGGCCGAGCCTGTCGCGCATGCGGGCGAGGCGCTCCTCGGCCTGCTTGACCTCCATCTCGACCATGCCGGCGGGAAACTCGATCGAGATGTAGCTGGTGGCGATCTCGATGACGTTGACCAGAACGACCTCGCCGCCCTCCGACAGTAGCCCGACAGCCCTGCCCAGGATCTGCTCGCCACGCTCCATCTGGTCCATTGCCACGGGAACGATGATCTTCTTGTACATGCCCGGCTCCCTTTTCTCCGTATCGTGGAGCAAACGTCGCATGCCGAGACTGCACGCGACATTGACGAGGATCAAGCCAAAACTGAAGGACTGCGCCAATCCGGCCGCCGGCATGCGGTCGCCGGAGGGCAGCAGCTCCACCGTCAACCCCATGTTGACAATATTTCGCCAAATCACCAGCTATTCCGAACGATCGTCTGCAGCCATATTTCGGCAGATCGGTTTCACCGAAACCGGAGCCGGAGGCCGGCCCGGGCCGAGACGACGGAATTCAAAGCGGAGAAGGTCCATGACCGAACAGACGGCGCTCGCCTCGCCAAATCATGCCGTCAACATGCCGGCCCACGTCGACCATGCGCACCTCGTCGTGATGGACCTGCCGATGATGTCGGACTGGTACCAGAAGATCATGGGTCTTTCGGTGCTGGAGCGCTCGCCGTCGGGCCTGACGCTGGCTGCCGGCGGCCGGCCGCTGCTGACGCTGTCGACGGACGGCAAGGCGGCCCGCGCCTCGCGTCGCACACCGGGCCTGTTCCACAACGCTTTCCTGGTGCCGAACCGCCGGGAGCTTTCGCGCTGGCTTGCCCATGCCGCCCACGGCGGCGTCCAGTTGACCGGCGCCTCCGACCACCTGGTCAGCGAGGCGATCTACCTGGACGATCCGGAAGGCAACGGCATCGAGGTCTACCGCGACCGCAGCCGCGAGGACTGGAACTACCAGCCGGACGGCATGGTCGAGATGGCGACGCTGCCGCTCGACCTGCAGCGGCTCTACGACGAAGCACCCAGGGACGAAGCCTGGACCGGCCTTCCCGAGGATTCGGCCATGGGCCACATCCACCTGCAGGTGTCGGACATTCCCCAGGCCGACGCCTTCTTCCGCGACGTCCTCGGCCTCGACCTGATGGCGCGCTATCCCGGCGCGAGCTTCTTCGCCTCCGGCAAGTACCACCATCATGTGGCGGCCAATGTCTGGAACTCGCGCGGGGCGGCCAAACGCGAACCGGCCATGAGCGGGCTTGCCGACTACACGATCCGCTTCACCGAGCCCGCCCGGCTGGAGCAGGCGGTCGAAAGGCTCGAGAAGATGGAGATCGCAACGACGCGGCAGGGCGGCGTGGTCTCCCTGGTCGATCCCTGGGGGATCGGCCTCAATCTGTCGGCATGAGGCTTCTCGGACTGAGGCTCCCGGGCCAGTTGCCCGCTACCCCGGCGCATCAATCGTACAGGTAGTGCTCGTCCCAGGCGTCGCGCGGCACGAGGTCGCCGATCTTGAACTTGAAGGCGGTGACGTCGAAATGATCCGGCGAGGTCTCGCACCTGAAGGCGAGCCGGTACCATTCGCCCTTGCTGCGGAAGACTGCGCCCTTGGTCTTGAGCATGTTGCCGGACGTCGTCGGATCGCCGAACGAATAGGCGATCACCTTGTCGGGCTGGTAGCCCTCCTTCGCCTTGCGGATGCGGCTCATCGCTTCCATGTCGCAGCGCTGCTCGAGGCGGGTCTGGGGATCGAGTTCCGACAACTGGCGGCGGATGCTTGCATCCATTGCAAATGCGGCCGGCGCAATTGCGCAGACGCCGACGAGCAGCGGGATGGCAGTCTTCATTCGTAGTTCACTCCGATGCTGGAACAGCCGCTCCTGCGACAGAAATGGGGCGATTACGAGTCCAAAACCGCACCTTGGAGCTTTTGCACAGGCCTCCCTCCCGCAGGATCCCGGCGTTTCATCCCGGTGTTTCAGGGAACCGCGGGCGTTTCCGCGCGTTGTTTTTGCGACCAGGGGACCCGCGCCATGCACAAGATTTCGTCGGCAGCCATCCATGAGATAGCGCAGAAGCGAGAAGGACGCGCGCCGGCGCGACAGGGTAACGGACTGGGTGACGCCGCGCTTCGCCTGGCAGGCGGGGCTTTCGTGGGCGGGGCTGCGCAAGACGAGCCGCCGCCGACGATCAGCGGGCTGGAGCTCTCCTGGCGCTGGGCGATGATCGGCATCTTCCTGATCATGGCGCTCGGCGCCATCTACCTGATGGCGCACATCCTCATTCCGCTGACGCTGGCGGTCGTCGTCGGCCTCATCCTCGGCGTCGCGGCCGAAAAGCTGAACGACCTCGGCATTCCGCCGCTGCCGACGGCGCTCCTGCTTGCGACCGGCTTCGCCACCGGCGCCTTCTTCGCCGTCGCCGCCCTGTCCGGCCCGTTGATGCGGCTTGCCGCCGAGGCGCCGGAAATCGTCAACGCGACGATCGAGCGGTTCACGCCACTCCTGAACAAGCTGGAATGGCTGCACCTCGACCCGCGCAGCTTCACCGCCGGCTCGATGACGCTGGACGGGCTGCTGGAGAAGGCCGGGAGCGTGCTCGGCATGGTCACGGCCGGGGTCACGCCCGCCCTGATCCAGGTGCTGATCTTCTTCGCTGCGCTCGTGCTGTTCCTTTCTGGACGGGTGAAGCTGCGCCGGATGCTGATCCTCGCCTTCCCGCACCGCAGGCAGCGGCTGACGACGATCCGGGTGATGAACGCGATCGATAGCGCGCTCGGCTACTACTTCTCCACCGCATCGCTGGTCTATGGCGCGCTGGGGCTGATCACGACGCTGATCGCCTTTGCCGGCGACCTCGGCCTTCCCTGGATGTGGGGACTGTTTGCGTTCGTCTCTTCCTTCGTCCCCTTCCTCGGCGTGACCGTGATGACGCTGGCGCTCGCAGCCGGCGGGCTTATGGCGCACGACACGGTGCTGCTCGGGCTTGTGCCGGCGCTGGCCTTCCTCTGCATCCACCTGGTGATCGAAAATTTCGTGCTGCCGGCGATCATGGGACGGCGGTTCGAGGTGAACGCCTTCGTCATCTTCACCGCGATCGTGTTCTGGAGCTGGATGTGGGGCGCGGCCGGCGCAATGCTGGCGCTGCCGCTGTCGATCATCGGCATGACGATCGTCGACGAACTTCGCCCCGGCCGCAAGATCCAGCCGACGCTTCCCGGCTGACGACGTAGCTCCTGACATTCCCGTCAATCTGAAGCAGCTCTCCGCACAAGGGTTCCGGCCACAGCGCTCCTGTGCGTCGATAGCGGCGGGAATATTCGGCGGCCACCGGTTGTCTGTCAGGGCATCATCGCAGGGCATGGGCGAGCCGGCACCTGCGCAGGCGGGCGCGGATCGGGTACAATGCGCGAGCCACCATTTCGGCGCGCCCGGGGCGCCGGCCGGTGGGCGGCCAGTTCTGGGAGGTCGCATCATGCAGAGACGACGGCAGGCGGGATACGGCACAGAGTACGGCACACCATACGGCACGGTGGCGATTTGCTTGCACTGGCTGATCGCGGCCCTGGTCCTCGCCCTGATCGGCACCGGCTTTGCCATGCGCCGGACGGAGATCGACCCGGCGCTGCAGTTCTCGCTCTACCAGTGGCACAAGTCGCTGGGGCTGACCGTGCTGGTACTCGCGGCCTTGCGCGAAATCCACTGGCTCGTCGCCCGCCATCCGGAGCCCGTGGCGGATCTCGGGCCGATCGAACGGCAGGCTTCGCGGACGACCCATGTCGTGCTGGCGATTCTGTGCTTCCTCGTGCCACTGTCCGGCTGGGCGGTTGCCTCGACCTCGACGCTCGCCATTCCGACCCTGCTGTTCGACGTCGTGCTCGTTCCTGCCCTGCCGTTGGAGCGCAGTGCGGCGGGCGAGACCTTCTGGTCGCTCGTGCATGCGTGGTCGGCCTATCTGCTGCTGGCGCTCGCGGCACTCCACGCCGCGGCCGCCCTCCATCACCATTTCATCCGCCGCAACGCCGTGCTTCTGCGCATGCTCGGCCGGCCGGCGGCGGGCGGCTCCAGTGGCCGCGCCCGCGGAGGAACCCGACGATGAGATACCGGACCGGACCGATGGTCGCTCTTGCGGCCCTGCTATGCATCATACCGGCCCTTCTATGCCCCGTGCCGGCATTGGCGCGCACGCCGGCGCTCTCGGAAGCGGCCGGAACCTACGACATCAGCGGCGCCTCGCAGATCCGCTTCTCCGTCGACCAGATCGGCGGCGGCGGCATCCGCGGCCGCTTTGCAAAATTCTCCGGCGCCGTGCGGATCGACGGCCGCAAAATCGGCGCCTCGACCGTGTCGTTCACGATCTATCCGCAGAGCGTCTCCGCCGCCGAGGAGCGGATCGAGAACTTCCTTCGCTCCAGCGCCGTCTTCGACGCGGCGGCCTACCCGACCGTGACCTTCCGCTCGACGGCCGTGCGCCAGACCGGCGCGGACGCCGTGATCGTCGACGGCATGCTGACCGCGCGCGGCATCACCCATCGCGAACAGTTCGCCGTGCGGCTGCAGAAGCTCGGCGGCGGCACGATCGCCTTCAACGTCACCGGCAACGTCTACCGCTCGCGCTACCGGATGGACGTCGGCACGCCGATCTACCTCAACGTCGTCAAATTCGACATGGACATCCGCGCCGTTCGGCGGTGACGGGGCGGGAGCACGGCGTCATGCCGTACTGTTCCGCGCATCGCCCCCCTCCTCCGTCATACCGGCCTCCGAGCCGGTATCCAGCCCGCGCAAGTCCTTGCGCGAAAGAGCATACTCCGCGCCGCGGACGCGGCGCCGCTGGATGCCGGATCGGGTCCGGCATGACGGTGGCGTATGTCGCTACCGTGCTGACAACAGCATGCATGTCCCGGCCCATGCCCGGTCGCCGGGAATAGATTCAGGTCGGTTCAGCGACTTGCCTTCTCTCTTCGCACATCGCCCCCTCCTTCGTCATACCGGCCCCCGAGCCGGTATCCAGCCCGCGCAAGTCCTTGCGCGAAAAGTGCATTTCCCGCGCCGCGGACGCGGCGCCGCTGGATGCCGGATCGGGTCCGGCATGACGGTGGAGAAGGACGGCAACGGTCGATACTCCCGGGGCGGCAACGGCGGCCGATTCCGGACGAGCCGTCGCGGCGGCAGCCGGCTCCTGTCGTCTCAGACCAAACATCTTGATGCGCGACGCGCCTGTCTCTATCTCTGTCGTTCCGCCGCACCGGCCTCAATCGGAGTCACGCATGTCCGCCTTCAAGTCCCTGCCCATAGCCCCGATCGCCACGAAGAAGCCGGTGCAGGACACGCGCCACGGCATCACCCGCACCGACGACTACGCCTGGTTCCGCGCCGACAACTGGCAGGCGATGTTCAAGGACACCTCCATCCTCGACCCCGAGATCCGCGCGCACCTGGAGGCGGAGAATGCCTATATGGAAGCGGCGATGGAGGACACGAAGGACCTGCAGAAGCAGCTTTTCAAGGAGATGCGCGGGCGCATCAAGGAGGACGACAGCTCGGTGCCGGTCAAGGACGGTCCCTTTGCCTACGGCACGTCTTACGTCACCGGCGGCGAGCAGCCGCGCTTCTTCCGCACCCCGCGCGACGGCGGCGAGCAGACGCTGCTGCTCGACGGCGACAAGGAGGCCGGGGGCAAGGGCTATTTCCGGCTTTCCGGCATCGACCACAGCACGGACCACGCGCTCGGTATCTGGGGCTATGACGACAAGGGCTCGGAATATTTCACGCTGAGGGTGCGCGATCTGGCGACGCTTGCGGACCGTGCCGACGTCCTCGAAAACACCGGCGGCGGCGGCGTCTGGGCGCCGGACGGCAAGAGCTTCTTCTATACGCTGCAGGACGAGAACCACCGGCCGTCCAAGATCTTCCACCACATTCTCGGCGAACAGCAGGCGCAGGACCGGCTCGTCTACGAGGAGAAGGATCCGGGCTTCTTCCTGTCGGTCGGCGGCTCGCTGCTCGACGACTTCATCTACATCGACATCCACGACCACGAGACCAGCGAATACCGGCTGCTGTCGACGAAGGACCTGCTCGCCGAGCCGGCGATCGTATCGCCGCGGCAGACGGGGCTGGAATATTCGATGACGGAGGGCGGCGACGTCTTCTACATCCTGACCAATGCCGACGGCGCCAAGGACTTCAAGATCATGGAGGCGCCGGTGAACGCGCCGGGCCGCGAGAACTGGAAGGAAGTGGTGCCGCACCGGCCGGGCACGCTGATCCTCAATCATCTTGCGTTTGCCCGCCACCTCGTCTGGCTGGAGCGGAGCGAAGGGCTGCCGCGCATCATCGTGTGCGACCGCAAGAGCGGCGAGCAGCACGAGATCGCCTTTGCCGAGGAGGCCTATTCGCTGGGGCTTTCGGGAGCGGCCGAATACGACACCGACGTCATCCGCTTCACCTATTCCTCGATGACGACGCCGTCGCAACTGTTCGACTACGACATGGCGACGCGCAAGCGCACGCTGCTGAAGACGCAGGAGGTGCCGTCGGGCCACGTGATCGACGACTACGTCACCCGCCGCGTGTTCGCCCCCGCGTGGGACGGCGAGCGCGTGCCCATCACCCTGCTTTACCGCAAGGATACGCCGCTGGACGGCTCGGCACCGTGCCTGCTCTACGGCTACGGCGCCTACGGCATCTCCATCCCCGCCGGCTTCAACACCAACTGCCTGTCGCTCGCCGACCGTGGCTTTATCTATGCCATCGCCCATATCCGCGGCGGCAAGGAGAAGGGATACGCCTGGTACGAAGACGGCAAGATGGACAAGAAGACCAATACCTTCAAGGACTTCATCGCCGCGGCGGACTATTTGAATCAGGAGAGGTTCACCTCCTACGCGAAGATCGTCGCGGAAGGCGGCTCGGCCGGCGGCATGCTGATGGGGGCGATCGCCAACATGGCGCCGGAGAAATTCGGCGGCATCATCGCCGCCGTCCCCTTCGTCGACGTGCTCAACACCATGCTCGACGACACCCTGCCGCTGACGCCGCCGGAATGGGCCGAATGGGGCAACCCGATCGAGAGTGCGGAATTCTACAAGCTGATGGCGTCGTACTCGCCCTACGACAATGTCGAGGCGAAGGCCTATCCGCCGATCCTGGCGCTCTCCGGCCTGACCGACCCGCGCGTGACCTACTGGGAGCCGACCAAGTGGGTGGCCAAGCTGCGCGAGAAGGCGACCGGCAACCAGCCGATCCTGCTGCGCACCAACATGGGCGCCGGCCACGGCGGCGCCTCGGGCCGCTTCCAGCGCCTGGAGGAAATCGCCTTCGAGTATGCGTTCGCGATCAAGGTGGCGGGGAAGATGTGAGGATGGCCCCCACCTGAAAGCAGCTGGCCGGTCAAATTTGTGAGGTCTCGGTCTTGCCTTCTGCTGGACGCAGGGGCAAGGCGACCGAGCGCGGCAACCTCTGGCGAAGGGTGGCGGCGCGGAATCTCGATCGGTTCGGCGTGTGTATCGGGGCCAAGTTGGAACGTCTCGAAGACCTAGCGGACAGGTATGCATTGTCATGACGACGAAAAATAATCATTGAAATACTACCTATATTCTATTTCGTGACTCCGCTTTAAATCCCAAATATCAGGATCCTGAGTCTCAAGCATATCCTCGAACCAATTCCAGCCATACTTATTTATAAGAGAAACTTCGTTATCGGTAATCGGAACCAACAATACAAAAATCACAGGAGGCGTTGTGTTTCTAAATTCAGAAAAGCCATCATCAAAAGGGGTTGGATTGGTTGAATACAGTGCAGTTACCGTTGCCCCCTCAATCAGCGGATAACCCATATTAACGACCTCCCCACGCAAGAGAGCGTGGCCGCGTTTCTTGATTTTCTCTGCACAGTAAAGAAGAAATCTCGCGATGTCTTTTTCTGGAAATGACGTGCAAGCGGAAATAACAAGCTCCTGCCGAATTGTACGGGTCCCCTTCATAGCCAATATCATATCGTTCAATCCAAGGGTAGCGTAAGTCGTAGTACCTTGCTGAGGCTTGCCGTTGAAGCAAACCACCTGGATGGATTGCAGCTCGTCTTCGCCAGACCAACCATGCGCAATTTCCCCGAGGTATTGCTCAAGGTGTTCCGGAACAGAGCTTTTTTCAGAATCTTCCATTGTCAGACGGCGGTATCCACCATGCGGTCGATGCTGAGCTTCGCTTCGGCGAGGTCACGGCCCGGTTTGAAGAGGGCTTCGGTTTCGGCCTGCAGCGCGGCGATAGCCACGTCGTCGGAGGCGGCGGACGACGCGCCCACCCACAACAACACGAACGCGGTGAAAACGATGCGCCTCATCAAGCCCCCTGGATGATGCAACCAGCGGTAAATTCAAAGGCGACGTGAGTCAACGTCCGGATTCGGTGATCGTGAGTCCCCGCGGAACAGCATCCTGACGAAGGCGCGCAGGACAAGCAACTGGTCGGGCAGGCTCTTTGGCTCGCGCAGCGCCTTGGACATGACGATGCCGCCTTCGAGCACGGTGGAGACCATGTCGGCGAGCTGGTCGGGATCGAGGGGTTCGCGCGGCTCGTAGACGTCCATGATCTCCGTAAACATGGCCCTGAACCGGCTGCGCCATGCCAGTGCCGCCTGGCGGTTGATCTCCTGGATGCCGCGATCGAAGGCGCGCTCGTGCACGCACATGACGGCGACGAGGCAGCCGGGATGACCGTTCGGCAGGTCGGCGAGTTGCTCGGACAGGAGCTTCAGCCCGAGCAGAAACGCCTGCAGCGGATCGTCGGCCAGCTCGTGGGCGCGGCCGAAGATCTCGTCGTAGATGCGGTTGTCGTTTTCCAGGTAGCGCTCCAGCAGCGCCTTGGCCAACTCGTTCTTGTCGTGGAAATGATAGAAGAACCCGCTCTTGGTGATGCCGGTCTCGGTGATCAACTCCTCGATCGAGGTCGCACCGAAGCCCTTGGCGAGCACGGCGGCCTCTGCCACCTGCAGTATCCGTGCGCGCGTCTCGTCGCCCTTGCGCATGCGCAGCCTCCTGTACCGCCGGTACAGTTTTCGCCCTTCACGCCCCGCCAACGGCGTTAACATTGACGTGAAAGCGGGCGCCAAGCAATTGATTAATCGCTCATATGACGACTTCCTACTGGAGCTTGACCACGAGACGCCTAGTTTTACGGCCGAAAAACAGGCAAAAATCCACACGCGTTTCGGAAAATGTGGGAAATATCCTCAAGACGAAATCGCATTGAGGGAAAAAACAAAAACACTGCTCATGACATGGCTCTCATTTGGCGCGCCCGCAAGACCGCGCCCGCTCTGCAATTTTCCGGGACGGAAGTGTAACGAGTGGAGAAAGTTATGGCAAAGTACAGACATGGCCTGCCGCTGACGAAGGGGGGACGGTTCCTCACCGACGGCGGCATGGAGACGACGCTGATCTTCCACGAAGGCGTGGATCTGCCGCATTTCGCTTCTTTCGTGCTGATGGCCACCCCCGAGGGGCGGCGCAAGCTGAAGGACTACTACATCCGCTACCTCGAACTGGCCCGCAGCGCCGGCGTCGGCTTCGTGCTCGACACGCCGACCTGGCGGGCGAGCCCCGACTGGGCGGACAAGCTCGGCTACGACGCCGAGGCGCTCAGAGCTGTGAACGAAGAGGCGGTCGGCATGCTCGCCCAGCTTCGCGCACAATTTGAGCGGCCCGGCCAGCCGATCGTGCTGAACGGCGCCATCGGCCCGCGCGGCGACGGCTACAAGGCCGGCACCATGAACGCCGACGAGGCCGAGGCCTATCACCGGCCGCAGGTCGAGACCTTCGCCGCCACCGACGCCGACATGATCAGCGCGGTGACCCTGACCAACATCGACGAGGCGACCGGCATCGCGCGGGCGGCCCGAAAGGCCGCGATCCCCTGCGTGATCGCCTTCACCGTCGAGACGGACGGCAGGATCGTCACCGGCAAGACCCTGCAGGAGGCGATCGAGGCGGTGGACGCAGCCACCGGCGGCTATCCGCTGTTCTACATGATCAACTGCGCGCATCCGAGCCACTTCGAGGATGCGCTCGATCACGACAGCGGCTGGATCCGGCGGATCGGCGGCATCCGCGCCAACGCCTCGGCGCTGAGCCACCAGGAGCTCGACGAGAGCGAGACGCTGGACGCCGGCGACCCCGAAGACCTCGGCCGGCGCTACCGCGCGTTCGTCCATCGGATGCCGCAGTTGCGCGTTCTCGGCGGCTGCTGCGGCACCGACCATCGCCATGTCGGCGCCATCTGCCAGGCCTGCATGCCGCAGCCGGCCATGAGCGCCTGAGGAGGAAATCCTTGAGGAGATATCGTCATGTCGACGAAGGAGTATCAGTGCAGGGGCCCTAGCGACGCCGCGTGCAAGCGGCACGGCACCGGCCTGTTCGGGCGGCTGTTTTCCGGCTGGCTCGGACGATCCAACTACGACTGGGGCTGCGGCCCGATCGACCTTGCCGGATCGGAGGGCCTGGACGGCCACATCGCCCGGCGCGCCGACTTCCGCAACCCGAGCGGTTTCGGCCGCAACCGCCGCCACGGGCGGTGACCCGACACAGGCCAGCGGCCCGCCGAGAGGCGGGCCGCTCTTCTGCGCGTCATTCCACTTCGCTCGTCACCCCGGACTAGATCTAGGGACCAACGGCGTCGCGTCCACGGCGAGGGAAACGCTCTTTTCGCGCAAAGACTTGCGCGGACTGGATACCGGCTCGGAGGCCGGTATGACGGCGGGATTTGGAGGCCTGTTCGAGGACAGGGGCGCCCGGAGCGAGGCTTGGCCGGCAGTCTGGCAACCCGCGGAAAGGCAGGCCGGCATTCTGCGCGTCATTCCCTTCTCTCGTCACCCCGGACTAGATCCGGGGTCCAGCGGCGTCGCGTCCGCGGCGCAGGAAATGCTCTTTTCGCGCAAAGACTTGCGCGGGCTGGATACCGGCTCAAGGCCGGCATGACGGTCCCCTTTGGTGGCGTGTTCGAAGACAGGGGCGCCTGCTGACTGCACGGCCCTCACTCCGGCCAGGACTTTCGCTCGCCTCCCGCGTTCCTATCTAATAGTCTGAAGACGAGACGATGAGGAAAGCGAGCGAGCCATGACCGAGACGGCGACCCGACGAGACCGGATCGATGCGGCGCCGATCGCATTCGACAACAGCTATGCGCGGCTGCCGCAAAACTTCTTCGCCCGCGTCGAGCCGACGCCAGTGGCAGCGCCCAGGCTGGTGAAATTCAACCGGGCGCTGGCTGTGGAGATGGGCCTCGATGCCGACGCGCTGGAGGCGGACGGGGCGGCGATCTTCTCCGGCAACCGCATCCTGCCCGGCTCCGAGCCGATCGCCATGGCCTATGCCGGCCACCAGTTCGGCCAGTTCGTACCGCAACTCGGCGACGGGCGGGCGATCCTGCTCGGCGAAGTCGTGCGACCGGACGGGGCGCGGCGCGACATCCAGCTGAAGGGCTCGGGCCCTACCCCGTTCTCGCGGCGCGGCGACGGGCGGGCGGCGATCGGCCCGGTGTTGCGCGAATATATCGTCAGCGAAGCGATGGCGGCCCTCGGTATCCCAACCACCCGGGCGCTGGCGGCAGTGACCACGGGGCAGCCGGTCTACCGCGAGCGGGTCCTGCCCGGCGCGATCGTCACCCGCGTCGCCGCAAGCCATATCCGCGTCGGCACCTTCCAGTTCTTCGCCGCGCGCGGCGACACCGACAGCATCCGCACGCTCGCCGACCACGTGATCGACCGGCACTATCCGGAGCTGAAGGATGCGGACGGCCGATACCTGAAGCTTCTCGACGCGGTGGCGGCGCGGCAGGCGGCGCTGATCGCCCGCTGGCTCGGCGTCGGCTTCATCCACGGGGTGATGAACACCGACAATATGGCCGTGTCCGGCGAGACGATCGACTTCGGCCCCTGCGCCTTCATGGACACCTACGATCCGCGCACGGTGTTTTCTTCCATCGACCAGACCGGGCGCTATGCCTATGGCAACCAGCCGATGATCGGCCAGTGGAACATCGCCCGCTTCGCCGAGACCCTGCTTGCCCTCCTGCACGAGACGCCCGGCGAGGCGGTGGACCTCGCCAACGACGCGGTCGGCCGCTACATGGAGCGCTTCCAGGCGGAATGGAACGGCGTCGTCCGCGCCAAGCTGGGCCTTGAAGGGAACCCGGGCGGGGGCGAAAGCGATGCCGGGGACGGCGAGGACACCGAGATCGTCCGCGCCTTCCTGGCGTTGATGGCCGAACAAAAGGCCGACTTCACGCTGTCCTTCCGCAGGCTCTCGGACGCAGCCGCGGACGGGGATGCCGACCTCGCCTTCGCCGCGCTTATGGCCGATCCGCAGGCGGCAGCGCCCTTCCTCGCCCGCTGGCGCGCCCGGCTTTCGCGCGAGGCGCTTCCCGCAACCGAACAGGCCGCCGCCATGCGCGCCGTCAATCCCGCCTTCATCCCCCGCAACCACCGCATCGAGGAAGCGATCGCAGCCGCAGTCGAGGAACAGGACTTCTCGCTGTTCGAGGCGATGAACGACGCTCTCGCCCGCCCCTACGACGACCAGCCCACGCTCGCCGCCTTCGCCGAGCCGCCCAGGCCCGGCGAGGAAGTGCTGCAGACGTTCTGCGGGACGTGAGGGGGGTGGGGTTGGAGGGTGTCTCATACGGCGTGCAGGAATATGCAGGTCCGGCACGCCGTTGCCCCGTTTAACGGAGGCTTTGGCCACAGGGGGCATCCGGGGCCGCAGGCGGCGCTGCGGTGGTGAAACAGCGCCGCCTCTCGTCCGTTCAGTTGCCGGTCGGCACCGGTATGCTGAACCCATCCTTGTTCAGTTCATCCCGCAGCCACTGGAACTGCTGATAGCGGGAAATTTCTATCGGGCCGGAATAGCTCGCACTCTGGAGCTTGCGCGGCGGGTACTTGATGTAGGTCGCCATCAGTTGCTTGATGGCGTCGCCGATCGTCACCATCGTCCAGGTACGCTCGGTGTAGTTGTTCATGAAGATGTCGTAGCGTTCCTGGGGGTCCTGCCAGAGGTCGAAGACCTGCGGCACGGTCGCGACATACTTTGACGGGCCCTTCCATCCCAGATTGCTGTCGACGGCCAGGCCGCCGGTCGGCTGGCCGTCGTCGCCGCGCAGGTTGAACACGGCCTTGTAGTTGCCGACGCGGGCCGCGCCGGGAGACAGTTCGTTCTCGGTGAAATAGAACCATGAGGTTCGCTCCGACTTGCCGGTTCCGAGCAGGACCGGCGACATGTCGAAGCTGTCGAAGATGATCGGCTGGCCCTCGCGGTCCTTGTCGGGAAGGGCAACGCCGGCGATCGAAGCAAATGTCGCCATCAGATCGAGGCCGCCGACGATGTCGTGGTTCTTCGAGCCGGCCTTGATCTTGCCGGGCCAGACGGCGATGGCGGGGACGCGGTTGCCGCCCTCGCGAACCGTTCCCTTGGTGCCGCGAAACGGCGTATAGCCGGCGTCGGGATAAACGTCCTGCCAGGCGCCGTTGTCGGTCGTGTAGAAGACGAGCGTATTCCGGTCGAGGCCGGTCTCGCGAAGCTTGTCCATGATCCGGCCGATGCGGGTGTCCAGTTCGACGACGCTGTCGGCGTATTTCGACTTGGACATCGACTTGTGCACGAACTCCGGTGCCGGCATGTTCGGCTGGTGCACCTTCATGAAGTTGACGTCGATGAAGAAGGGCTTGTCGGATTTTGCAGCGGCGTCGAGAAAGTCGAGGGCCGCCTTCTCGACGTAACCGTCGAAGAAGGGGATGCCGACGACCCCCGGTGCCCCGTTGACCGTGGGCGTATCGACATACTGGCCGTTGATCTTGAATTCCTCCACCGCCTTCTCGCCGGCCTTGCCCGACAGCGCGCCCTTGGTCACCCTCTGGAACATCGCCCGCAGCTTCGGATCCATGTCGGGAAACCAGGTCGGGTCGCCGTAGGTGTATGCGTTGAGGTGATAGAGGCCGCAATACCGCATCACGTCGAAGCCCTGGGCGTTCGGCAACGCATAGTCCGCTTCGCCGAGATGCCATTTGCCGGTGAAATAGGTGTCGTATCCGCCGAGCTTCAGGACGGAAGCGAGCGTCCATTCGGCCGCGGGAAGGCCGCCGCCCTCCCCCTGAAAGGCCACCGTCGTCATGCCGCTCCGGTTCGGAATCCGCCCCGTGATCATGGCGGCACGACCCGGCGTGCAGCTCGGCTGAGCATAGAAATCGTAGAAGAGCATCCCGTCAGCCGCCAGCCTGTCGATGTTCGGCGTCGGCATCCCCCGCCCTTCGCCGCCGCCATAGGGGCCGAGATCGCCATAGCCGGTATCATCGGAGACGATCAGCAGGATGTTGGGTTTCGCCGGGGCCTGTTGCGCCTGCGCCGGGGCTGCCAGGGCCATGGCGAAGCCGAGCGCGGCAACGCACGACCCTAGCAGTTTCATTCGCACCGTCGCACGGTGCGCCGTATTCGATCGATCAGCTTTCTCCAGCATTGTCAGTGTCCTCCCTGCGATGAGCCATCGCGAAAATTGACTTGAGAAGAGACGCGCCGGCATCGGCTGGAAGCCGACGCGCAAAGCTATGCCTGACTGTTCGAGGCGGATTTCGATGCCCAAATGGTTGCAACGGCAGATGGCACATACCACTGGCGACTGCAGTGGCAAACGTGCGCCTTCCGGCGTGAATTCGCAAGCAGGCACGGCGCGCGTGATTTCTGCTGCGGGTGTGCTACGCTCTCCGACCAGGGAGACCGCAACCATGAAACCGGCGCGTGCGAAGATGCAACGACAAGCGCGCGTGGCGAATGGACAAGGTGTGAGCCCTCGGCGTGCCGCCGGCGGACACGGTCATTCTTCGAGGAGAACCCCACATGAACAGCTTCCTCTCCAGGTTAACCCCAAGCGTCGCAGCCTGCGCGCTTCTCGCCGCGGTCTACGCGGCGGCTCCGGTCCAGGCCGAAGACGTGATGAAGTCCGACATCCTGGATACATACACCATGAGTTCCGAGGCGGTGCAGCCGGACGCAACGACCACCGCAGCGACCAAGGCCGACTGCCTGCAGAAGGCGGAGATGGAAACGGACAGTGTGAAGAAGGCGGAGATGACGACGGCCTGCGACGCGATGCAGTGAAACGAGGCCTTCGCTATTCGCAGGTCACCGACCAGCATTGTTCGGGGGAACGTTGAGCGCATAGGTCCTGCTGCCTTCGAGGTGAGCTGGATGTGCGCGCACGTCCGCCTGCAATCGAGACGTTTGTGCAGCTCCGCGCCCCGGCATGTGTAAATCGGGTGGCTCCACCTTCCACTTCGTCGCTAGACACGACCATGACGCAATTCACAGGAGCGACGTCATGGAACTGGAAAGCAAGACGATCATCATCACCGGGGCGAGCAGCGGCATCGGTGCGGCGGCAGCGCTACTGTTTGCTGCCGAAGGCGCAAATGTGGTTCTCGGGGCTCGCCGGCCGGCGGAACTCGAAACGCTCGTGGAAAAGATCAATCGCGGCAACGGCCGGGCCGTATTCGTCGCCGGCGACGTCAAGGACGAGGGCTACGCCGAAGCCCTAGTCGCGCTTGCCACGAAGGAGTTCGGTGCGCTGGATGGCGCGTTCAACAACGCCGGCATCGTCGGAGCGATGCAGCCGACCCCCGACATGAGCGTCGGCAACTGGAACGACGTCATCTCGGTAAACCTGACGGCTGCGTTCCTGGCTGCGAAAGCCCAGATACCCGCGATGAGGAAGCAGGGAGGCGGCTCGATCGTCTTCACCTCCTCCTTCGTCGGCTTCAGCAATGGCGGCATGCCGGGGATGGGCGCCTATGCGGCCTCCAAGGCCGGATTGATCGGATTGGCGCAGTCGCTGGCTTCCGACCATGCCGCCGAGGGTATTCGCGTCAACGCGCTTTTGCCTGGTGGCACGATCACGCCGGCCGGAGGCGAGGGCAATCCGGATGCGTTAGCGTTCATCTCCAGCCTTCATCCGATGAAGCGAATGGCGAAAGCCGAGGAGATTGCGCAGGCCGCGGTCTTCCTGCTTTCCGATCGTTCGAGCTTCATGACAGGCAGCCCGATGATAGCGGACGGCGGAATGTCCGTTCGGCTGACATAGCTGCGGGGACATCGTATCGGATCCGCCGTGTCGGGATGGCGTCTCCCCGTTCGTCTTCAGGGAGAATAGTCACGGAGGACAGCGATGACGATCACCATTACCGCCTTTGAAAGCTCGCCCGATCGCGGTCGGGGGCTGGCGCGGGACATGCGCGTGCGCTGGGCGCTCGAGGAGGTGGGCCAGCCCTACGAGGTCCGCCTTCTCTCGTTCAAGGCGATGAAGGAACCGCCGCATCTGGCGCTTCAGCCTTTCGGGCAGATCCCGACCTATGAGGAGGGCGATCTTTCGCTGTTCGAGTCGGGCGCGATCGTGCTCCATATCGCGGAGCGCCATGCCGGCCTGCTCCCGGACGATGCCCATGCCCGGGCGCGCGCGATCATGTGGATCTTCGCCGCGCTCACCACGATGGAGCCGACGATCGTCGAGCGCGAGAGCGCGCGATACCTGGAGGGCGACCGGAGCTGGTACGAGGAGCGCCTGGCCCTCGTCGACGAACGCATCCGCAAGCGGCTCGGCGACCTTTCCAACCGGCTCGGCGACCGCGAATGGCTGGACGGTGCGTTCAGCGCCGGCGACCTCGAGATGGTGTCGGTACTGCTCCGGGCGAAGGGATCCGGCCTGCTGGAGGCCTATACGAACCTCGCAGCCTATGTCGCCCGCGGGCAAGCGCGGCCGGCCTACAAACGCGCCTTCGACGCCCAGCGCGCGGTCTTCCTCGCGGCGTCGTCCCGCTGAGAAGGGTCCGTCGGGCGCACCCGTTGATTGAACGGAAGCGAGCACTAGTTCTTCGTGGAAGGGGTTGACCGGCCTGATGTCCAGACCGGCGTATCCCGTGTCGCCACCTGCTCTTTTTGGAGAATGTCCATGCTCCTCATCCTCACCGCCATCCTGTTCGACATCATCGGCATCGTCCTGCTTGCGGGCGGTGGGTGGCTGGTGGCGCTGGGCGGCAGCCCCTATTACCTGGTGGCCGGGCTGTTCTTCCTGGCGACCGGGATCTTCCTGTTCCTGAAGCGGCCAGTGGCGATCTGGATCTATGCGGCCCTCATCCTCGGCTCGCTCGCCTGGGCGGTGTGGGAGGTCGGGTTCGACTGGTGGCAGCTCGGCCCGCGCGGGGGCATCATCGTGCTGCTCGGGCTGTGGCTGATGCTGCCGGCGATCCGCCGGCCGCTCGGCTTTTCAAGCCCGACCGGGCAGATCTACCCCGCCACATGGCTGCCGCTCGCGGTCGCCTGCGGCGTCGCCGTCGTGGTCGCGGCCTATGCGATGACCCGGGACGTGCGCGACATCCGCGGCAGCCTGCCGGTAGCGGCGATGAACGCCACGCCGGCGCTCGGCGGCGACGTGCCGCCCGGCGAGTGGCACCAGTACGGCCGCACGCCCTACGGCCAGCGCTATTCGCCGCTCGACCAGATCAACACCGGCAATGTCGGCACGCTGCAGGTCGCCTGGCAATACCAGACGGGCGACGTGAAGCTGCCGGACGACGTCGGCGAGACCACCTACCAGGTGACCCCGCTCAAGATCGGCGGCACGCTCTATCTCTGCACGCCGCACAACTGGGCGATCGCGCTCGACGCGGCGACGGGGCAGGAGAAGTGGAAGTTCGACAGCAATTCCGGCATGAACCCCGACCGCCAGCACCAGACCTGCCGCGGCGTCACCTACTGGAAGGACCCGGCGGCAGCGGCGGGTGCGCCTTGCGCCGAGCGCGTCTACCTGCCGACTTCCGACGCACGCCTGATCGCGCTCGATGCGGCGACGGGGACGGTCTGCACCGGCTTTGCCGACAACGGCGTGCTGCACCTGGAAACCGGCATGCAGTACAATCCGGCCGGCTACTATTACTCGACCTCGCCGCCGGTCGCCGTCGGCGGCAAGATCATCGTGGGCGGCGCGGTCAACGACAACTACTCGATCCACGAGCAATCGGGCGTGATCCGCGCCTTCGACATCGATACCGGCGCGCTATTGTGGAACTGGGACAGCGGCAATCCGGACATCACCACGCCGCTGCAGCCGGGGCAGACCTACACCACCAACTCGCCGAACAGCTGGTCGGTCTCCAGCTATGACGAGGCGCTCGGGCTGATCTACGTGCCGCTCGGCAACCAGGTGCCGGACCAGCTCGGCATGAACCGCAGCGACAACGTCGAGAAATACTCCTCCTCGATCGTCGCACTCGACATTCAGACCGGGCAGGTGCGCTGGGTGCGCCAGACCGTGCACCACGATCTGTGGGACATGGACGTTCCCGCCCAGCCCGCCCTGCTCGACATCACCAAGGAGGACGGCACGGTGGTGCCGGCGCTGGTCGGCCCGACCAAGCAGGGCGACATCTACGTGCTCGACCGGCGCACCGGCGAGCCGATCCTGCCGGTGACCGAGTTCCCTGCCCCCGCGGGCGCCATCCCGGAGGATTTCACCGCGCCGACGCAGCCCGTCTCGGACCTGACCTTCATGCCGGATCCCTTGACGGAAAAGGACATGTGGGGGGTGACGATGTTCGACCAGCTCGCCTGCCGCATCGACTTCCGCCGGCTGAAATACGAGGGGCGCTACACGCCGCCCTCGCTCGAGGGCACCCTCGTCTATCCCGGCAATTTCGGCGTGTTCAACTGGGGCTCCGTCGCGGTCGATCCCGAGCGGCAGGTCATGTTCGGCATGCCGACCTATCTCGCCTTCACCTCCCGGCTCGTGCCGCGCGACCAGATCCCACCGAAGGAGCAGGACGAGAAGGGCTCCGAGCAGGGGCTGAACCGCAACGAGGGCGCGCCCTACGGCGTCTTCATGGGTCCCTTCCTCGGGCCGCTGGCGATCCCCTGCCAGGCGCCGCCGTGGGGCTATGTCGCCGGCGCCGACCTGCGCACGGGCAAGATCGCCTACAAGCTGAAGAACGGCACGGTGCGCGACATGGCGCCGGTGCCGCTGCCGCTGAAGGTGGGCGTGCCCGGCATCGGCGGGCCGATCATCACCAAGGGCGGCGTCGCCTTCCTGGGGGCCGCCGTCGACGACTACCTGCGCGCCTATGACGTGACCACCGGCGACGAGCTCTGGCAGGCGCGTCTTCCCGCCGGCGGCCAGTCGACGCCGATGACCTATACGGTGGGCGACAAGCAGTACGTGCTGATCGTCGCCGGCGGGCACGGCTCGGTCGGCACCAAGCCGGGCGACTATGTGATCGCCTATACGCTGCCGTAGCCACAGCAAGGCTCGCATAAGCTGTGCAACCTAGCGTGCCCCCCGTTCCCGCGAAAATGCGCGGGAATCGCAACCAGACGATTGCGCGGGGCTCCCGCGCCACGGGGAGACATCCGATGAAGATCGACAGCGGCCGCCTGACGGCCTACGCCTATTCCTTCCAGCAACCGCGCAACTTCGCCAATGACGGCGACAGTTCCGGTTCCGGCCGCAATGCCTCTGTCGCCAGCGTAAGCGCGCCGACCGTCGGGCCTTCGCTCGGGACCTCGATCCTGGCCAGTTCGCTCTGGACGCTGGCGGCATCGCAGGACAGCAGCCTCGGCCCCAGCCCGCGCGAAGAATTCCTCGAATGGGCGGACATGGACCCGGCCGAGCGCCTGCGCGCGCAGATCCTGCAGTCGATGGGAATTTCCGAGGAGGACCTGGCGGCAATGTCGCCGGAAGAACGCGCGGCGGCCGAAGCCGACATCCGCGAGGCGATCAAGGAAAAGCTCGGCGTGACGGAAGCAGCCGCCGAGGCCGCGGACGACATCGCGGGCACCGATCTCTGACCGCGAAGGATGCGGTCCGAGGGCAAACGCATTGGAATGAAAACCCCTCCCCAACCCTCCCCCCAAGGGGGAGGGCTTAACCCGGCCGCACTGCCACGGTTCATAGGGGCGCCATAGTCGCTTGAGCCTCCCCGATTGAGGCAGGCAGGTGCCGCGAATTTTCTCCCCCCTTGTGGGGGAGATGCCCGGCAGGGCAGAGGGGGTAGCGCAACAGGCGATTGCGATCGGCCGCCTCCATGTCCGGAGCGATCCAGCGGAAATCGCCGACTTAAGAGAAAATTAACATGTAAACATTGCCTGTCGTCGCACATGGGGATAGTAGGGTGTCATCCGCTGAACCGGCGCTTTCCTGCCGGTTCCTGGCAGTTTGCGGACAACATCAACGACCGGGCCGGCCGGCAGCGCAGCCAAGCGCACGAAGGCCACCCCGCAGTTCCATGTGGATCCATCAATGACAGTTACAATTCGAGACGTCGGGGCACCGGCCGCACCGGACCAGCGTACGCGTCTGAAATCCATCATCGGCGGCTCCGCCGGCAACCTCGTGGAATGGTACGACTGGTACGTCTATTCCGCCTTCACGCTCTACTTCGCACCGGTGTTCTTTCCCTCCGGCGACCAGACGGCCGAACTCCTGAGCGCCGCTGCCGTCTTCGCGGTCGGCTTCCTGATGCGGCCGATCGGGGCCTGGTTCATGGGGATCTATGCCGACCGGCGCGGACGCAAGGCGGGCCTCACCCTGTCCGTCACGCTGATGTGCTTCGGTTCGCTGCTGATCGCAGTCACCCCCGGGCATGCGACGATCGGCGTGCTGGCGCCGGCCATCCTCGTCTTCGCGCGTCTCCTGCAGGGCATCAGCGTCGGCGGCGAATACGGCGCCAGCGCCACCTACCTTTCCGAAATGGCCGGCAAGAGCCGCCGCGGCTTCTTCTCGTCGTTCCAGTATGTCACGCTGATTTCCGGGCAGCTGCTGGCGCTTGCCGTGCTGCTGGTGCTGCAGCGGGTGCTGACGCCCGAGCAGCTGACGAGCTGGGGCTGGCGCATTCCGTTCGCCATCGGCGGGGTGCTGGCGATCGTGGTGTTCTACATCCGCCGCGGCCTGGCCGAGACCCAGTCGTTCGAGAACGCCAAGGCGGGCGGCACGCCGAAATCCTCGGGCTGGACGCTGTTTGCCAAATACCCGAAGCAGGCCTTCATGGTGCTGGCGCTGACCGCCGGCGGCACGCTGGCCTTCTATGCCTACACGACCTACCTGCAGAAATTCCTGGTCAACACCTCGGGCTTCAGCAAGGAGGTGGCGACGGAGATCACCACGGCGGCGCTGTTCATCTTCATGCTCTGCCAGCCCGTCGTCGGCGCGCTCTCCGACCGCATCGGCCGCAAGCCGATCATGATCGCCTTCGGCGTCGGGGGCGTCCTGTTCACCCACCTGATCTTCTCGACGCTCGCCGGTACCAGCGACCCCTATGTCGCCTTCGGCCTCGTGCTCGCCGGCCTTTTGATCGTCACCGGCTATACCTCGATCAACGCGGTGGTGAAGGCCGAGCTGTTTCCCGCCCATATCCGCGCGCTCGGCGTGGCGCTACCCTATGCGCTCGCCAACACCATCTTCGGCGGCACGGCGGAATGGGTGGCGCTGAAGTTCAAGCAGATCGGCCACGAAAGCTGGTTCTTCTGGTACGTGACGATCATGATCGGCCTGTCCCTGATCGTCTACATCCGCATGCGCGACACCCGCGACCACAGCCTGATCCACGAGGATTGAGGCGCCTGCGTCGGCGGTGCGGTTCGTACCGCCGGCGCTCACACACGGCTTCGCGCAAACGTTATGCGCCGGCGGCACCTACCCCCTCCGTCACGCCGGACTTGATCCGGCGTCCAGCCGCGCAAGTCCTTGCGCGAATGAATCACCTCCCGCGCCGCAGACGCGGCGCTGCTGGACGCCGGATCGGGTCCGGCGTGACGGCGGTGTATGTGGTGGCCGTCCACCGGGTGCCGCGGCAACGCTCGCGACTCGTATAAATCCCCGGCCTCCTCGCGATTTTCCCGATTGACATCCGCAGAGAAACGGAGAATATCGCCGCCATGATCACGAACGCACCCATCGCGCATACGTATTTTTGGCTGTTCCGATAGGAGCGGCCGTTTGATCATCATGTCAACAAGCCGCCATCAGGCGGCTTTGTTGTTTTAAGGCACCTGGTGGCACAAGAGACCCGAAGGAGCCTTGCAGTGAACGCCGTCATCAAGCTTGAAACACCGCCCGTCGAACGCCCTGCCGTGCTGACGATCCGCGCAGCCCGGCCCGGCGACCTGCGCCCGCTGCTCGACATGATCGCGCTGCATGCCGAATGCCATGGCGACGCCGCCCGGGTGACGGCGAACGACCTCGACCGCGACCTGTTCGGCACCTCGCCCTGGGTCACGGCCCTCGTCGCCGAAGCCGGCGGCCAGTTGATCGGCTATGCCATCCTCGTGCCGCTCTACCGGGCCATGGAAGGCCGCCGCGGCATGGAGCTGCACCAGATCTTCGTGCGCGAAGGGCACCGCGGCACCGGCATCGGCCGCCATCTCGTCGCCCGCGCCCGCGAACAGGCCCGCATCGCCGGCTGCTCCTACCTCTCGGTCAGCGCCGCCACCGGCAATTTCGGCGCGCACCGCTTCTACGAGGAGATGAACTTCCAGGCCGGCCCCGTCACCGGCATGCGCTACGTCCAGTCGCTGGCCTGATGCGTCGGTGCCGCGCCACGGCTCCGGCGCGGCACGCCCCAACTGCGCCTTCGGCTGCGGTCTTCCCAGATTCAGCGCGTCAATGCGCCGGGACCGCCTTCAGATAGGCGGCGATCGCCTCGCGGTCGGCGGCCGGCAGGCGGGCCATGTTCTTCTGCACCGCCACCATCGTGCCGCCCACCGAATCATAGTCCGGCGTGAAGCCCGTCTCTAGGTAGGAGGCGATGTCGCCGGCGCTCCAGTCCCCGATGCCGCCCTCGCCGGAGGTGATGTTCGGCACCCGCCCCTGTCCGCCCTCCGGGTTCGGCGCGCCGCCAAGCCATTGCGCCGTCTCGAGACCGCCCAGGGCCGTGCGCGGCGTGTGGCACTCGCCGCAGTGGCCGGGCCCCTCGACCAGATACTGGCCGCGCTCGATCTTGGCATCGGTATTGGCCAGCACCACGCGCGGTGCATCGTTCAGGTACAGGAACTTCCAGGCGCCCAGCAGCGGCCGCAGGCTGAACGGAAACGGCAGTTCGTGCGGTGGGGCGACGTTGTCGCTTGAAGGAAGCGTGCGCAGGTAGCCGTAGAGATCGTTGATGTCGCGCGGCGTCATCCGTGCGTAGGATGCATAGGGAAAGGCGGGATAGAGATGTTCGCCGCTCCGGCCGACGCCGCGCAGCATGGCGTCGCCGAATTCCTGCAGGGACCACGCGCCGATGCCGGCCTTGGGATCGGAGGAGATGTTGGGCGGATGGAACGTGCCGAACGGGCTTTTGAGCGGCGCTCCGCCGGCCAGGATAAGCCGGTTCGCGTCTGTCGCACCGGGGGCGGCATGACAGCTGGCACAGCCGCCTTCGGAGAAGACGCGCTCGCCGTTTCCGATATCCGGCTCGCCCAGCCCCTGCCAGCTGTCCGACGCGCTGCGCGCCGGTGCGGTGATCCAGGTGAAGGCGCCGAGGCCGGCAGCGCCGGCAACGAGCACGGCGGCCGCAAGTCTGCGAAGTTTCATAGTCTCGTCCCAGGTCTCATGATGCCGGCCCGCATGCTTGGCTAGCCGCGCATCCTAATCGTCGCACGGACGCGATAAAAGGCAACCTTTCCGGGGCTGCCCCGGAAAGGTCTCGGGCCTCTGGACCCGCGCTACTTCTTGATGCGGTAGGTCTCGTGACAGGCGCCGCAGTTCTTGCCGATCGGGCCGATCGCGGCTGCGACCGCGGCCTGGTCGCCCGGCAGGGCGGCGAGCGTCGCATCGACGTCCTTGCCGAGCTGTGCCGCCTTGGCGTGGAAGTCATCCGGGTTCTCCCAGATCTTCGGGCTCGCCTCGGTTTCGGCGCCGGTCTCGGAGCCGGCCGGGAACTGGTCTGGGAAGGTCTTGGAAACCTCGCTGATCGTCGCAAGCGAAACGCGCACCACCTCGGCGTCGTAGGGCTTCTCGCCCTTGGCGATGCCGGCGAGCGCGCCCATCGAGCGGCCGACGTCCTTCATCATCTGCTGGCGGGCGGCCTGCGGCTCCTGCGCCACCGCGACGCCTGTGGCAGCGGCGGCGCCAAGACAGAGAAAGGTGGCAGCAGTCATTGTCTTCAGGTTCATGGATCACTCCCGGTAAGATCTCGGGCCCGGCGGTTCCCCGCCCGGCCTAGGCGGCGGCATGATTGCATGCGGACGGCACAGTCCAAGTAACATTATTTTGAGCTGCGCCGATGCCGATGGGGGTGCCTCCCGCTTCCATCCGGGCATTCGGGACCACGCCCGGAATGCGGACCCGGCCGTCACACCGTGCCCCAGCCCCGCCACACCGTCACCACTGCGATCGCGACGAGCAGCACGCCCGCGGCGCGGCCGATGAAGCGCGTGGCGGCGGGGCTGCCTGTCAGCGCATCGCGGCTGCGGGCGGCGGCGAGCGCGAGGCCGCCATAGACGGCAAGCTGCGTGGCCCAGATCATCGCCAGCATGACGAGCGTCTGGCGCCAGAGCGAGCCGAATTCCGGGCGCAGGAACTGCGGGAAGACGGCCAGCATGAAGAGATAGGCCTTCGGGTTCATCAGGCTCGTCAGCGCGCCCTGGCGGAAGCGGGTCGCAAGGCCGCGCCGGTCGAGGCTGCCGACGGCATCGACGACGATCGAGGAGCGGAAGAGCTGCCAGCCGATGTAGGCGACATAGGCGGCGCCGGCGAGCAGCAGGCCATTGAAGAGGCCGGGCGCGAAATGCAGCAACATGCCGACGCCGAGTGCTGCATAGAGCGTGTGCACCAGCCCGCCGGCCATGATGCCGAAGGTCGCCGAGAGCCCCGCCCTGCGCCCGCCGGAGAGGGAACTGGCCAGAACGAAGACCATGTCCATGCCCGGCACGATGATGATGCCGGAGAGGAGCAGGAAGAAGAGCCAGAGGTTTTCGCTGTAGGTCATGTCAGTTGTCCATCGCCGATGCGCGCCCGGAAGCCCGATGCTTCCTTGTGTTTCAAGCGCTTGAAGCATGCTATAGCGAAGGCCAACTGACAGGGATGTGTCAGTTGTGACGGAGGAACTCATGCGCAAGGCTTCGCGGCTGTTCGAGATCATCCAGATCCTGCGCCTCGCCCGCCACCCGATAACGGCGGCCGAGATTGCCGGGCGGCTGGAGGTGACGGTGCGCTCGATCTACCGCGACATCGCCGCCCTGCAGGCGATGCGCGTGCCGGTGGAGGGCGAGCGGGGCATCGGCTATATCCTGCGCCCCGGCTTCGACCTGCCGCCGCTAATGTTCTCCATCGAGGAGACCGAGGCGATCGTGCTGGCGCTCGCGCTTCTGGAGCGCACGGGCGACGCGGACCTGAAGGCCGCCGCCCGCCGGGTCGGCGACAAGATCGCCGGCGCCGTGCCGCCGCCGCTGCGCCAGACGCTTTCCGCCCGCGCCCTGCACGCCTGGGGCACCACGCCGCGCCAGCCGGAAGGCATCGACCTTGCCACCGTGCGGCGCGCGATCCGCGACGAGGAAAAGCTCCTCATCGACTACCGGGACGAATATGGCCGCGCGAGCGAGCGCACCATCCGCCCCATCGCCCTCATCTACTATTCCGAAACGGCCAACATCGTCGCCTGGTGCGAACTGCGCGAAGCCATCCGCAACTTCCGCGCCGACCGGGTGGAGGCCTGCGCGGCGACGGGCGCGCATTTCCGTGGCGGGGGCGACACATTGCGGCAAGTGTGGATTTCCGGCTGGGCGGAGAACCAGCGGGAAGTGGGGTGACCACCTATTCCGGCCATTCCTCCGCCGGCCAGTTTCGCGCCGTATGAATGACACGAAGGATGAACACGGTCTCCCGACCATCCCTCGTCTCGATACTATAGGCGATCACATAGGGGAGCCCGTTCACAGATTTCTCATAGGTTCCACCGACCCGCCCCGGCCGACCGACAGGCCGTTCGCCGAGCATCGTGGCAGCCGCATCGATCCGTCCGACGACAGAGCGTGCGGCCGCCGGATCATCGCGCGCGATAGGACGTATCTGTTGCTTGAGGTCTTCGAGGGCGTGAAGCGACCAGCGAACGGGCCGCTTCACGACCGGGCGCGCTCAGCCATATCGACAATGGACGCCAGTTCGGACATGGCCTCGTCGTGAGCAACCGTCCGTCCGTGGCGCACGTCTTCCAGGCCCTGGTTGATGCCCTCGACGATCGCCAGCTCGCGGGCGACATAGGCCGAGACCGCCTCGGCGGCGAGAAAGGACCGGCTGCGCCGCGTATCCGCCGCCAGCCTGTCGAGTTTTTCCTTGAGATCCGCACTGACACGGATCGTCATCGTCGTGCTGGTCATGTCCGCCACCTGTGCTTGTTTGTGTACATCCTAGCACAGGCGCCGTTCACCACCAAGGCATAGAAAAACCCCGGCCGTCTCCAGCCAGGGTTTCATGAACTCGAAAGACCAGACGAACTACTTCGTGGCGGCTTCGTAGCGTTCCAGGACGTAGTCCCAGTTGATCAGGCTGTCGACGAAGGCTTCGAGGTACTTCGGGCGGGCGTTGCGGTAGTCGATGTAGTAGGAGTGTTCCCACACGTCGACGCCGAGGATCGGGGTGGCGCCGTGGACGAGC
Organism: Mycoplana azooxidifex; assembly: GCF_014196765.1. Classification (GTDB taxonomy): domain Bacteria; phylum Pseudomonadota; class Alphaproteobacteria; order Rhizobiales; family Rhizobiaceae; genus Mycoplana; species Mycoplana azooxidifex. Next base: position 557,797 of record NZ_JACIEE010000002.1, on the reverse strand, counting down.
GGGTTTTCGCCGTTCGGAGTCTTGGAGATGGCGAGCTTGCCGTCCTTGACCGAGAGCCAGGCCCAGCCGGAGCCGAACTGGGTGGTGCCGGCGGCGATGAAATCGGTCTTGAACTTGTCATAGCCGCCGAGATCGCTGTCGATCGCCTTCTGCAACGCGCCCGGCAGGCTCTTGCCGCCGCCGCCCTTCTTCAGCCACTTCCAGAAATGGAGGTGGTTGTAGTGCTGGCCGGCATTGTTGAAGAGGCCCTGGTTGGTGCCGTAGGACTTCTTGACGATCTCTTCCACGGTCAGGTTGGAGAGACCGGCTTCCTCGGCAAGCTTGTTGCCGTTGTCGACATAGGCCTTGTGGTGCTTGTCGTGGTGGTACTCGAGCGTCTCGCGCGACATGTAGGGGGCAAGTGCATCGTAGTCGTAGGGAAGCGGCGGAAGTTCGAAGGCCATGGGTCGTCTCCTCTTAATCGCGGAATTTTAAAAAGAAATCCGTGGAGCGGAACATAGGGGGATGACCTGCCCCCGGCAACCGGCTGCATGCCAAAATTTGCGCTTGGTCAGGAAATTCCTTCCCCGCGCAAGTTGCGCACCCGCCTTGGAACCGCCGCGGGCTTCGGCCATTCCTGACCTTGCGTGATTCGCATCATGAAAGGCCTTGACCATGCACATTTCCCCCCTCCGCCCCTTTCTTCTCGCACTGCCGGTGGCTACTGCCCTCGCCTCGCCCGCGCTCGCCTCGTCCTCCGACGCGTGGGCGGAGTTCAAGGCCGACGTCGAGGCGAAATGCGTGGCGGCGCTGCCGGAGACGCTGAAGAACCAGACCGTGTTCGTCGACGAGACCGGCACGGAGGCCTACGGCGTGGCGCTGATCGCCGGCCGCTCTGAAAGCGAAAAGGCGCGCGTGACCTTCGCCTGCGTCTACGACAAGCAGGCCAAGACCGCGCAACTGACCGGGCCGATCGGCCGCGAGTTCGTGCGCGTGATCACCGACAAGCAGCGCGCGGCGATGGAGGAGCGGCGGAAGAAGAACGGGGCGGCGGACGACGACAACGGCGCTGAATGACGCTGACCACGGCTGTCCGCTCGGGATAACCCGTCATCCCGGCCCCCGAGCCGGGATCCAGCAGCGCCGCGTCTGCGGTGCGGAAAAAGCTTTATCGCGCAAGGACTTGCGCGGCTGGATGCCGGG
>NZ_JACIEE010000002.1:0-556520 GCF_014196765.1 Mycoplana azooxidifex | reverse complement strand
CCCTGCGTATGCGACACACTGCATCCCTCACGCCGGACGTGATCCAGCGTCGCACAGCCCGCCCCCGCCGTCATCCCGGCCCCCGAGCCGGGATCCAGCCGCCTTTCCCCTCCTCCGTCATCCCGGACTTGATCCGGGATCCAGCCACCGCGCGTCCGCGCGGTGAATGCCCCATATCATTGCGGATGCAAAAAAATCCTTTTCCCGCGCGATGGACATCGCGCGCTGGATCCCGGCTCGAGGCCGGGATGACGGAGGGTTTGGGTGTTTCGGCCTGCCCCCTCACGCCGCGCGGCGGTAGGCGAAGGTGCGGCCGTCCGACGTGGAGATGAGGCCCATGCGGTGGAGCGAGGCCAGCACACTGGAGACGGCGGGGCGCACCTTCTGGCCCTGGCGGAAGCGGGCGGCGATGGCTGCGGCATCGACCGCGCCGCCGGTCTCGATCAGCGCATCGATGACGAGGCCGGTCTGGGCGACCTCGTCTGTGAGCGGATAGCTCGGGCGGACGCCGGTGCCGGCTGCCTCGGCAGGCAGGCCGAGATCGGCCTCGAGCTGCTCGGCCTTCTCCTTCTCCGAACCGAAGCGCGGGATCTGGTAATCGGGCCGCAGCCAGCGCACCAGCCCGCGCTTTTCCTCTCTCAAACGCTCCTTGTTGAGCGCCACGAGGCGGGCCAGCACCTCTTCCTCGGGCAGATCGACCGGCCAGCCATAGGCCTCGGCCACCGCCGCATCGAGCCTGTCGTGCAGCTCCCTCATGATCAGCACCAGCCCGTCGTCGAAGATGCGGCGCTCCTTCTCCTCCAGATCGTCGGGCCTCACGCCGGCGCGCAACCGCTCCAGCACGTTGTAGAGCCCGGTCAGCGTCAGGTGCCCGTGTTCGGCCAGCACGCGCTTGCGATGGGCGTCGAGTTCCTCGGCGACGGCGGCGATCGCCGCCTTCTGCGCGTCCGTGGCGGTAGGGAATGGGAAGGGGTCGAAGCAGCGGGATTTGACGTAGACCGGGTCGTTGCCGACGCCGAGCCAACCGCCCGTACGCATCGCCCAATGCACGTGGAAGCGCGAGGACAGCACGCCGAGCGGATAGCCGTCGCTGAGCCCGATGGCGACCAGCTTGTTGTCCGGCAGGATCGCAGCATCGAGGAACTGGAAGGCGCGGTGCTTGGCGGTTTCGACGGTGGCGATGTAGCGGGGGAGATTGGCGAGCGCCGGGCGCAAATCCTTGCGGGGCTCGCCGAAGATCCACCAATTGTCGCGATAGGTTGCGCGGTTGTTCTTGTCCCGCTCCGGCTTAACTGTGGTCAAGACGTGCTGATAGACCTCCGGAAAACGCGCGCGAACCTGCTCCGCCGAAAGCCCGAAAAGGTCGATGACCATGACGCCGCGCGGGCGATCGGTCAGGTCGCGGCCGTTGCGATAAGTGCGGATGTGCTGTTCGAGGCCCGGCCGCCGACCGAGCCCCAGATGCTCCGCCTCCTGCGGCGTTACGATGAAACCGGAGCCATGGAGCGACATGCCTCTCGATGAGAGTGCCTCGCTGGCCTTCAACGGCGCAACCGACGCTACATCCACCCCGACCGTCAGGTCCGAATTCACCTTCCCCCGCTTCTCGGCAAACAGGATCACCGGGCTGTCGGTCTCCACCGCCTCCTCCGCCGTCACCTCCAGCAGCAGGCCGTCCTTCCTGCCGGCTTCGGCCACCGTCATGGCGATGCGGACGGCGGCGCTGTCCCTCGTCACCTTGGTCCAGGGATGATCGGGAATGGCCATGACCAGCGACAGCGGCTTTTTGGCGTTCAGATAGGGCTCCATCACCCGGCGCTGGAACACCTGGCTGATGGAATTGGTGGTGACGAAGCCGAAGCGCTTCAGCGGGCTCTTCGCCTTCAGCAGGATTTCCGCCGAACGGTCCCACCAGTACATGACGAAATCGGCGCTCTCGTTCATGTGCTTGTGGGCCTTCCACAGCGCCTGCGCATAGGCGCCGCCCATGCGGGCGCGGATGTCCTTGCCGCCGACGAAAGGCGGGTTGCCGACGATGTAGTCGGCCTTCGGCCAGTCCGGCCGACGGGGGTTCGGATAGGTCTCCACGCCGTCCTTCACCTGCGGCAGCGGATAGCCGTCCCAGGTCAGCACCGCGTCCAGGTTCTGGATGTTGCGGAAGGCTTTCAGGATCGGTTCGGACGGGGCGGCACCGCTGTTGCGGAAGTGCCATTGCAGGTGGCCGATCCAGAGCACCAGCTCGGCGATGGCGGCCGCACGCGGGTTGAGCTCCAGCCCAAGGAACTGGTGCGGATCGACCGAATGGCTTTCGAGCGACAGCGCCTCCTGGCCGCCGAGGTCGTTGATCGCCTCCAGCACCTCGCCCTCTAGCCGCTTCATCAGCTCCAGCGAGACATAGAGGAAGTTGCCGGTGCCGCAGGCGGGGTCGAGCACGCGGATCTCGCAGAGCTTGTCGTGGAAGGCCTGCACCGTCCTGATCGCGGCCTCGGCCTTGCCGTCGGACTTCTGCCGGTCGGCGGTGGAGCGCACGCTGTCCCATTCGGCGCGCAGCGGATCGATGACGGTGGCGATGACGAGCCGCTCGACATAGGCGCGCGGCGTATAATGCGCGCCGAGGCGGCGGCGGTCGGTCGGGTCGAGCGCCTGCTCGAGGAACGTGCCGAAGATCGCCGGCTCCACGTCGCGCCAGTCATGGCTGGCGGCGGCCGCAAGTTCGCCGATCTCTTCCTTGCCGAGCTTCAGCGCCCGGCGGTTCTTGAAGAACGCGCCGTTGAACTTCCTCACCTTCTGGCGGATCGCGGCGGTGAAATCGCCCTCGTCCATCGCCCGCCAGAGGTCCTCCATCATGCCGGGGAAGATCTCCGGCGTCTCCACGCAAACCTTCAGGAGCTCCTTGAAGCTGTCCTTCGGCAGGAGGTCCACGTCCTCGGCGAACATGGTGAAGAGCACGCGCATGAGGAACATGGCCACCTCTTCGGTCGGATAGCCGGATTTTTCCAGCGCCTGGCTGACCCGGGCGATGCGGGTGGCGATCTCGCGCGTCACCTTGGCCGCGTGGCGCGAGGGATCGAGCGAGAGCGGATCGGACCAGATGGCGACGAGCCGGTCGCGCACCTCCTTGTCGCGCAGGTCCTCCAGGTAGATGCGGAAGGAGCGGCGATCGGGGAACTGGTCGTAGGCCTTTCCGTCGCGGCGGAAATTGGAATAGACCTCGATGCAGTGGCCGACGTCGCAGACGAGCACGAAGGGCGGCGGCTCGTGGCTCTCCGGCAGCAGCCGGACATAGTTTTCCGCCTGCGTGCGGGCGTTCATCATCAGGACGTCCCAGGAGCGGTTGGCGCCGGCGCGGCGCCCGCGCGGGGCAGCCGCGATGCCGGGCAAGACCGGCGCCTCGGCCAGAAGCTTCTTGTCGCCCGAAAGCCGGCTCTGCTTGGCCTCCAGGACGAAGCAGTCGCGCTTGTAGAGATCGATGCGCTTCGACGACACTGTGCCGTCGCGGCCGGCCTCCCTGACCACGCGCTCGAAGACGTAGGAATTGCCCTCGGTGGTCGCGGACGCCGGATCGGCATGCGGCAGGCCGAGAAGATCGCAAAGCTCGGTGAGGAACAGGGCGTAATTCGCCCGCTCCTGTCCGCCCTCCTGCCCCTGCCAACGCCGGATGAAGGCTTCGACTGCCGCTGTCACTTTCGCATGATCCCCCTGGCCATCCCCTGGCCGCTTCGGGCGCGATCTTAGTCAGGCGGGAGAAAGGTGCAAGGGCCCGGTGCCGGCCATCCGTATGCGACATACTGCATCCGCCACGCCGGACCCGGTGTCGTACCGCCCCGCCCCTTCCGTCATCCCGGCCCCCGAGCCGGGATCCAGCAGCGCCGCGTCCGCGGCGCGGGAAGTGCTTTATCGCGCAAGGACTTGCGCGGCTGGATGCCGGCTCGGGGGCCGGCATGACGGTGCGGCCGGTGCTGATCCTCACGCATTACAGGCAGTTGCCGCGGGTCTTCTCCCCCCTTGTGGGGGAGATGCCCGGCAGGGCAGAGGGGGACTTGCCGCCCCCCTCAACCGTTGGCGCTGGAATGGGCCCAGTCGAAATAGAGTTCACGCGCCTTGGCCGTTACCGGGCCGGGCTGGAGGTGGCGGTCGTCGAGGCGGTTGACGGGGACGACCTTGGAATAGTTGCCGGAGGTGAAGATCTCGTCGGCGGTCTCGAAATCCTTCAGCGTCAGCGTCTTCTCTATGACGCTGAAGCCCTCGTCGCGCATCAGCTTCATGACCCGGTGGCGGGTGATGCCGGCGAGGAAGGTCTGGTTGGCCGTGGGCGTGAAGACGACGCCGTCCCTGACCATGAAGATGTTGGAGGCGCCGGTCTCGGCGACGTTGCCGAGCATGTCGCGCACCAGCGCGTTGTCGAAGCCGCGGCGCTTGGCCTCAACGATGATGCGGGCGTTGTTGGGATAGAGGCAGCCGGCCTTGGCGTCGGTCGGCATGCACTCGATCGTCGGGCGGCGGAAGGGCGAGACGGTCAGCGAGTTGCCGGCATGGACGTCCCCCATCGGCGCCTCGAACAGGCACAGCGCAAACCGGGTGGATTCCGGGTCGGCGGGGACGACGCCGTAGGCGCCGTGCTCGGCCCAGTACATCGGCTTGACGTAGATCGCCGTCCTGCCGTCGAATTTCTCCACGCCCTCCCAGGCGAGCGCCTCGATGTCCTCGGCCCGCATGGTGGCCCGCAGACCGAGGGCGTCGGCCGAGCGGTTGACGCGCTGGCAATGCAGGTCGAGGTCCGGGGCGATGCCGTCGAACCAGCGGGCGCCGTCAAACACCGTCGAGCCGAGCCACATCGCATGCGAGGTGGGGCCGATCAGCGGCGGATTGCCGGGAAGCCATTCGCCGTCGACATAGGTCCAGGTGGGGGTGCGCGGGGATGTATCGACTGCCATCTTTGTTGCTCCTTTTTTTCCGGTCCGTTCTTCCGGGGCAAGTTGCCTCTGGCCTGAACCAATCGGCGGGCGCTGTCCACTCACGATCTTAGATGAATGCATCAGCCATTGTCATGGGTGCGGCGGTGGAAGGCGTGGCCGGCGCGTGGCATAGAGATCGGGACAGCAGAACTGGAGGGACCGCCCGTGAAAGCGATGTACTACGAAGCCTTCGGCGCCACCCCGCAGATCCGTAAGCTGCCGGATCCGACGCCTTCGCGCAACGGCGTGGTGGTCAAGGTCGAGGCGAGCGGGCTCTGCCGCAGCGACTGGCACGGCTGGCAGGGGCACGATCCCGACATCCGGCTGCCGCACGTGCCCGGCCACGAGCTTGCCGGCACGGTGCTCGCCGCCGGCAAGGGCGTGTCACGCTTCAGGGTCGGCGACCGGGTGACGGTGCCCTTCGTCTCCGGCTGCGGCCATTGCCACGAGTGCCGCTCGGGCAACCAGCAAGTCTGCGAGGAGCAGTTCCAGCCGGGCTTCACCCACTGGGGCTCGTTTGCCGAATATGTCGCCCTCGACTTTGCCGACCAGAACCTCGTTCCCCTGCCGGAGAACGTCTCCTTCGCCACCGCCGCCAGCCTCGGCTGCCGCTTCGCCACCTCGTTTCGCGCCGTCTGCGACCAGGCGAAGGTCAAGGGCGGCGAATGGGTGGCCGTGCATGGCTGCGGCGGCGTCGGGCTGTCGGCGATCATGATCGCGGCGGCGCTCGGCGCCAGGCCGATCGCGATCGACATTTCCGAGGAGAAGCTGTCCTTCGCGCGCAAGATGGGGGCCGTTGCGGCGGTTAACGCGCGCACGGTGGCCGACGTCGCCGAGGCCGTGCGCGAGATCACCGGCGGCGGCGCGCATGCCTCGATCGATGCGCTCGGCTCGCCGGTCACCTGCTTCAACTCGATTGCGAACCTGCGCCGCCGCGGGCGACACGTGCAGGTGGGGCTGATGCTCGGCGAGGATGCTGCGCCGCAGATCCCGATGGCGCAGGTGATCGGCCACGAGCTGGAGATCTACGGCAGTCACGGCATGCAGGCCTGGCGCTACGACGCCATGCTGTCGATGATGGCGGCGGGCAAGTTGCAGCCGGAAAGGCTGATCGGCCGGGAAATCAGCCTTGCGGACGCCGTTCCCGCGCTGATGGCGATGGACAGCGCGACCGACCTCGGCATCAGCGTGATCACGACATTCTGAGGCAGACTTCTGCAGGACGGGGCTTTGCCACCACCGGTAGGTCCGTCATCATGGCCATCGCGCATCCCCTACCGGGACGCGGCAAGCGAATGGAGAAGACGATGGCGAACGGGACGAGGACGAAGACGGGCAAGGGCACTGACGCGGCCGGGGCTGCGGCCGGCGAAGGGGAAGGGCCGGTGCTGCTGTCGGGCGGCAATCCGCAGATCGCCAAGGGCTATGGCGACGCGCCTGTGCAGGCCTATATCGCCGCCATGCCGGGATGGAAGAGCGAGGTGGGGCACCGGATCGACGCGCTGATCGTCGCCGCCGTCCCCGAGGTCGGCAAGGCAGTCAAGTGGAACTCGCCGTTCTACGGGTTGGAGGGCCAGGGCTGGTTTCTCAGCCTGCATTGCTTCACGAAGTACATCAAGGTGGCCTTCTTCCGCGGCACGGCACTCGAGCCCGTCCCGCCGGAGGCATCCAAGAGCGGGGACACGCGCTATTTCCACATCCACGAGGGCGAGGCGCTCGACGAGAAGCAGTTTGCCAGCTGGGTGAAACAGGCCAGCCGGCTGCCGGGCGAGAAGATGTGATGTGAAGCTACAGACGGAGGAGGAACGCGGATGACTGCCAGCAGTTCGAAGACAGAGCAGGCAGGCGAGGATCCCTCGCGGCTGATCGACGCGCGGATCGCCGAACTCGGCGACTGGCGCGGCGAGACGCTGGCGCGGGTGCGCGCCCTCGTCAAAGAGGCGGTGCCAGACGTGGTCGAGGAGTGGAAGTGGCGCGGGGTTCCGGTGTGGTCGCACGGCGGCATCCTGTGCACCGGCGAGACCTACAAGGCCGTCGTCAAGCTCACCTTTGCCAAGGGGGCAGCACTCGAGGATCCTTCGGGTCTCTTCAACGCCAGCCTGGAGGGCAATACCCGCCGCGCCATCGATATCCGCAAGGGCGAGGCCATCGACGGCGCAGCGCTGAAGGCGCTCCTGCGCGCCGCCGCCGCCTTGAACGCTGCAGGACGGCCGCGGAAGGCCAAGGGTGGCTGAGACGTCTGAAATCCGTAGTTGGCCGGCGGGAAGCGCATGTCGTAGCGCGGTATTGTGCGGCGCACCGAATATTGACATGATCCGGGACTAGTGATCTGGAATGTCAGCGCTTTCGGGAAGTTGAGCTATCGCCTTGCCCTATGCCGCCTATGTCTTCGATGCCTATGGCACCCTGTTCGACGTCCATGCGGCTGTCCGCCGCCATGCCGGCGACGTCGGCCCGGACTCCCAGCGCTTTTCCGAACTGTGGCGCTCCAAGCAGCTTGAATATTCCTGGACCAGGGCGCTGATGGGCGCCTACCGCGACTTCTGGCAGCTGACCGAGGAAGCGCTCGATTTCACGCTCGAGCGCATCCCGGGCGTCGATCCGGCGCTCAGGGGCCGGCTGCTGGAGGCCTACTGGAAGCTCGACTGCTATCCGGAAGTGCCGGCCGTGCTGAAGGCGTTGAAGGCCCGGGGGGCGCGGGTGGCGATCCTGTCCAACGGCTCGCCGGCGATGCTGCGATCGGCGGTCGCCAATGCCGCGCTCGACACGGTGATCGACGACGTCTTCTCCGTCGATGCGCTGCGCACCTACAAGACGGCGCCGGCCGTCTACGACGTGGTGACGACCAGCTACCGCCTCTATCCGGATGCCGTGTCGTTCCAGTCCTCCAACCGGTGGGACGTGGCCGGCGCCACCAAATTCGGGTTCCGCACCGTCTGGATCAACCGCAGCGGCATGCCGGACGAATATGCCGACCTCAAGCCGTCGCTTATCCTGCCGACGCTGGAGGCGCTGTAGTACGGGCGGCGGCAGTCGGCCGAGGATCAAGAGCAGGAGGATGGAATGGGCTGGTCGGCAGCGCAGTATCTGCAATTCGAGGACGAACGGACGCGGCCGGCCCGCGACCTGCTGGCGCAGGTGCCGGACCTGCCGGCGGGCCCCGTCTACGATCTCGGCTGCGGGCCTGGCAATTCGACCGAGCTTTTGCTTTCCCGCTTTCCCGGCCATCCCGTCACCGGCATCGACAGCGATGCGGACATGCTGGCCGCCGCCCGCAGGCGGCTGCCGCAACTGTCCTTCGCGTTCGGTGACCTTTCCGCCTGGACCCCGCCGGCGCCGGCAGCACTGCTCTATGCGAACGCGGTGTTCCAGTGGGTGCCGGAGCACCTGGCGGTGTTCTCGCGGCTGATGGACCATCTCGTGCCTGGCGGGGTGTTGGCCGTGCAGATGCCGGACAACCGGACCGAGCCGAGCCATGTCGCGATGGATACCGTGGCCGAGGACGGCCGCTTCGCGCGCCATTTCGCGACCGACCACCCGCGCCGCCCGACGCTGCCGCCGCCGGTCGCCTACTATGACGCGCTCGCGGCCAAGGCCGGGCGCGTCGACATCTGGCACACGATCTACAACCACCCGATGCGCGATGCGGCGGCGATCGTCGAATGGGTCAAGGGCACGGGCATCCGGCCCTATCTGGCGCGGCTTCCGGCAGACGAGCAGGACGGCTTCCTCGAAGCCTACCGGCAGACGATCGAACAGGCCTACCTCAAGGCTGCCGACGGGCGCGTGCTGCTGCGTTTTCCCAGGTTGTTCCTGGTGGCGGTCAGGGCTTGAGGCAGCCCCTCAATCGAAGGGGCAGGGCCAGCTGGACGGGACGGTGAAGCCGGGGGGCAGCTTCGTTTCGGCGTTGCCGCAGGCGAGGTCGACCTGCTCCTGTTCCAACCCCGTCGAAGACGACAGGTCGAGGCCCTCGATGCGGGTCAGGAACAGGAAGGCACGGGAGAAATCGAGACCGCCCTCGAACTTCGCCTTGCTGAGATCGGCACGGGAAAGATTGGTGTAGCGGAAGCGGGCGCCGGTCAGTTCTGCGCCGGAGAAATCGGCGCGGCCGAGCTCCGCCTTGTCGAACACCGCATTGGTCAGCACCGCGTCCTTGAAGCTCGCCCGCTGCAATTCGGCGGCGGCAAAGGTGGCGCCGGCGGCGGTGACCTTGTCGAAACCGGTGCGATAGCCCTCGACGCGGTTGAAATTGGCCTTCTCGGCCGTCGCTCCCGTCAGCCACGCGCGCGCCATGACGGCTTCCTCGAGATTGGCGCCGTCGAGATTGGTCCGGCTGAGATCGGTCAGGGTGAAATCGGCCTCGACGAGAACGGCGCCCTTGAAGTCGTTGCCCTGCAGCATGATCATCTTCTTGGCGCATTTGCTCCAGTCGACGCCCGGGCCGGGGTCGTTCGAGCACTCGGCGGCCGCAGCAGGCCGCGCCGGACCGAGGGCGAGCGTCAAGAGAACGACGCCCGAGGCGAGGAGGCCCAGGCAACGGCCAGCCATCCCGGCCGAACGATCACGAAGTGCCGCAAGAATGCTCATTCCAGACTTCATTTCGCCAGACTTCATTTCGACGTATGCTCCCGCAATCCCATGCCTCATTTTTCGCATATGGTGGCGGAAATGGGAAGGACAAGCCGCGCCCCGGCCAAGCGCCGCGCCACCCGACCGGCGCAGGTTGGTATCAGTGCCTGATTGCAGTGGAAATCAACTTTTCCCCAAAGAGGCCAGCAAGGCCACCAGCGTGGCCTGTCGATGCGTGTCGGTTTTCTGGAAGATGGATTTGATCCTGCTACGGGCGGTTTCCTTGGTGACACCAAGTGTGTCCGCAGCATTTTCGAGGGATTCGCCGATCGCCAGAAGTGCGGCGAGCCGCGCTTCTGCCGGTGTGAGCCTGAAAGCGCGACTGAACACCTGCCAATCGGACCTGGCCGGCCGGACGATCTCTTCGAGAAGTAGCAATGCTCGCGCACAAAGAAACGGAGACTTTGCCGCACCATCGACGGGCAGAGTCCGGATCACGAGCGGAGCGGCGTTCTCCCGCCTGACGACGATCGGAGGCGCAAGCAGGGTCTTGCCCTCGCGAAGTCCTCGCAGCCGGTCGACAACCTTGCAGTATTCCGCCGCGGCGTGACGATCGCGGAACATCAGGCGCTCGCCAACGATACGGATAGACGCGCCCATCAGTTGCCGTGCTGCAGCGTTGGCATGGATGAACCTGCCGGTCTCGTCGATCGCCACCACGGCTTTTCCGATTTGATCGAACGAATTGGCAACGGACGACAGGGCGACGCGGCCGGCCAGATGGGCAAGGCTGCCGACTTCGTTCAGCCGCAGGGAGAATTGCCGGAGGACGGCCCTGTCGGTCTGTTCGAACGCGCCCTGCCGCAGGGACCGATGCAGTGTCAGGGACCAGAAATCGGGACCGCCGCGAACCCCGATGCCCGCCCACCACATGCCGTCGAAGCGGGGCAGGAACTCCTCGAAGAACGGCGCGCGCTGATCGCCGGCATCGGCCAGATCGCGATCCAGGGCGACTTCGCCTCGCATGTTCATGACCCTGGCACGCCGGTGACTGTCTGCGTCCTGCTCCGGCCAGCCCTCGCGGACATAGGTTTCCAGGCATTCCTTGAGGTGTCCGGTCGCCAGCGCCCCTCCCGATCCCGTCTGCGGGATCAAGCCAGCGCCCATGGCGCCGGTGGCCGTCGCCACCTCCTCCAAAAGCTCCGTCCAGCGCGACGGATCGGCAACGATATCCGACACATGCATGGACGCATGCTGCAACCGCTTGATGTCGATGGACATCTATCCCCCTGCGTGATCGACAGGCACAAACAGCGCGCAGAATCTAAAGCAATATAGGCCGACTGGCTACAGGACAGCTCGGCGCCATTGCAGTGGACGCTCGCAAACCCGGAATCAGCCCTCCAGCCCCCGATCAACCCCCAAAAGGGGGTCGAATGTCTTCCGCGCGAATGCTTCCGTCTCCCCAGGGGATCATGCCCCACAAGATGACCGGCAAGAGGGGGCAGACGGGTATGGGCTTTTCCTTGAAACTGGCGGCGGCGATCGCTGTCGCGTTGACTCTCTCAGCGCAGGCACGCGCCTCCGACGTCGACGCGGCGCGCACCTTCGACGTCGATGTCGCCATCGTGTTCGCGGTCGACTACTCATCCTCGATCGATCCGGATACTGCCGATCTGCAAAGGAACGGGCATGTGGCCGCACTCACTTCGCCGGAGATCGTCAAGGCCATTTCCAGCAATCCCCGGGGCTGCATCGGCGTGACCTACTTTGAATGGGCGAGCCCGGCACACATCAAGGTCGTTCTGCCGTGGACGCGGATTTGCGGACTGGCAGATGCCGAAGAGGCTGCCCGGGTGATCAGCAAGAAGGGCGATACCGGCTTCAGCCGCCGGGGCAGAGGCGGGACATCCATTTCCTCGGCTATCGAGGTCGGAAGACTGCTTCTCGAGCAGTTTCCGGGAAGCGCCGACCGAAAGGTCATCGACATCTCCGGCAATGGAGAAAACAACGACGGCTTGCCCGTTCAGGGATCCAGGATGAAGGCCGTCGAGAAGGGCTACACGATCAACGCCATCGCTGTCCCGGATGGAAAAGACGAGAACCTCGGCCGTTCACTGGCATCCTATTTTGCCGACAACGTCATCGGCGGTTTCGAAGCCTTCGTCGTGGTGCCGCGGGCGACAGGCGACTACACCACGGCTCTGCGCCGGAAGATCGCCAGAGAGATCGCCCTCGATATCGATCCGCGTGTGCTGAAAGCCGAGGCGCGCATCGGGTGGCCGCCTGTCATAACCATCGCGGACGCCCGATAGTTCAGACCCGCCGCTCAGCCGATCTGCGCGGTCAGGAAATCGATGAAGGCGCGGATGCGGGCGGCGAGGTGCTCGTGGCCGGCGAAGACGGCGTAGACGGTCTCGACCTCGCCGGGATGGAAGTCCTCCAGCAACGGCACCAACCGGCCGGCTGCGAAATCCGGCTCGACGTGGAAGCGGCCGACGCGGCCGATGCCGACACCGTCGAGGCAGAGCTGGCGGACGATGGGGCCGCTCGAGGCCATGACGTTGCCGGACACCGTACGCAGGACCGGCGTGGTCCGGCCCGGCAGCCGGAACGCCCATTCGTCGACGCTGCGGCGGAAATTGAAGCGGATGCAGTTGTGGGTTGCGAGATCGTCCGGCGTCTTCGGCGTGCCGTGGCGTTCGAGATAGGCAGGGGCCGCCATGACGACCGGCGTGCTCTCCATCAGCTTGCGCGCCAGCAGCGAGGAATCGCGCAAGGGCCCGGTGCGGATCGCCACATCGGCGCGCTCGCCGACCACGTCGATGACACTGTCGGTCAGCGTCAGGTCGAGCGTGATCCCGGGATAGAGCGCCAGAAAGTCCGGCACCAGCGGCAGGATGATGCTTTCGCCGATGGCGACGGCCGCGTTGACGCGGATCGAGCCGCGCGGCGTGGCACGGGCACCGTCGGCCACCGCCTGCTCGGTCTCGTCAATTTCAGAGAGGATCCGGCGCGCCCGCTCCAGATAGACCTCGCCTTCCGGCGTCGGCTCCAGCCTGCGGGTGGTGCGCACCAGAAGCCGGGTCGACAGCCTGTCCTCCAGCCGGCTGACGAGCTTGCTGACGGCAGAGGGCGACAAGCCCAGCCTGCGGCCGGCGGCCGAGAAGCTCTTCATGTCCACGGCCGTCACGAAGACTTCCATTTCACCCGCGCGGTTGTCCATTGCGATCGTCACCTATGAATTGACTTCAAAGATATTTATCCCATCACACGGATTATCGAACAAGAGCCCGCGGGCCATATTGGCGGCAACCAAACCGTTCACCCGATTTACCGCCCGGCCCGGGCCCTGCCCCTGTGCCGGCTGCGGAAGGAGAAAACCATGCCCCTTGCGCTCTTTGCCCTGACGATCGCCGCCTATGCGATCGGCACCACCGAATTCGTCATCGTCGGGCTCTTGCCGACCGTCGCCTCCGACCTCGGCATCACCCTGCCGCTCGCCGGCCTCATCGTTTCCATCTATGCGCTGGGGGTCACCTTCGGCGCTCCGGTGCTGACGGCCCTGACCGGCCGGGCGGCCCGCAAGCCGCTGCTGCTCGGCCTGATGGCGCTGTTCATCGCCGGCAATACGCTGGCGGCCCTGTCGCCCTCCTACGAGATCCTGCTCATCGCCCGCGTGCTGTCGGCCTTTGCCCATGGCGTGTTTTTCTCGGTCGGCGCGACGATCGCGGCCGAACTCGTTCCCGAGGACCGGCGGGCGTCGGCGATCGCGATGATGTTCATGGGACTGACGGTCGCCATCGTCACCGGCGTGCCGCTCGGCACGGTGATCGGCCAGACCTTCGGCTGGCGCGCCACCTTCTGGGCGGTCGCAGCGCTTGGCGTCATCGCCTTTGCCGGCATCGCGGCACTCTTGCCGAACACGCTGCAGCGCCCGCAGGCGGCGAAGCTCTCCGAGCAGGTGCGCGTGCTCGGCTCCGGCCGGCTGCTGCTCGTCTTCGCCATGACGGCGCTCGGCTATGGCGGCACCTTCGTCACCTTCACCTACCTCGCCCCGGTGCTGCAGGAGATCACCGGCTTCTCCGCCTCCTCCGTCAGCCTCGTGCTGGTGCTCTACGGGCTTGCGATCGCCGCGGGCAACATCGCCGGCGGGCGGATCGCCGATCGCGACCCGGTCAGGGCACTGACCGTCCTGTTCGCAGCCCAGGCCGCGGTCCTCGTGCTCTTCACCTTCACTGCGCCCTCGCCGGTGCTGGCGCTTGTGACACTCACGGCGCTGGGCTTCCTGTCGTTCGCTAACGTGCCGGGCCTGCAGATCTACGTGGTCCAACTCGCCAAGCGCCACCGCCCGGCCGCCGTCGACGTCGCCTCGGCGCTGAACATCGCCGCCTTCAACCTCGGCATCGCCGCCGGCGCCTGGATCGGCGGGCTGGTGGTCGCCTCCCCACTCGGGCTCGGCGCCACGCCCTGGGTCGGCGCCATCCTGGTGGCCGCGGCCCTCGGCTTCACGCTCCTGAGCGGCGCGCTGGACCGGAAGGCCGTGGCACGGGAAACGGAGCTGTCCGGCGTACCGGCAGAGGCCTGAGCCGTCGCAAAAGCGACAGTCTCCCGCCCACATAACATGCAGGCGCGTCCGGCCACGGACGCGCCTGCATGCCGAGACCGGGGGCTCAGCCCTTGATGAAGGCGAGCAGGTCGGGATTGATCACGTCGGCATGCGTCGTGCACATGCCGTGCGGGAATTTCTCGTAGACCTTGAGCGTGCCGTTCTTCAGCAGTTTCGACGACAGCAGGGCCGAGTCGGCGATCGGGACGATCTGGTCGTCGTCGCCGTGCATGACGAGCGTGGGCACGTCGATGATCTTCAGGTCCTCGGTGAAATCGGTCTCCGAAAAGGCCTTGATGCCGTCATAGTGGGCCTTCGCACCCCCCATCATGCCCTGCCGCCACCAGTTCTCGATCACGCCCTGGGACGGTTTCGCGCCCTCGCGGTTGTAGCTGTAGAAGGGGCCGCCGGCGAGATCGAAATAGAACTGCGACCGGTTGGCGGCGAGTTGCTGGCGCAGGCCGTCGAAGACCTCGATCGGCAGGCCGCCGGGGTTGGAGGCCGACTTGACCATGACCGGCGGCACGGCGCCGATCAGGACAAGCTTGGCCACCCGGCCCTTGCCGTGGCGGGCCACATAGTGGGTCGCCTCGCCGCCACCGGTGGAATGGCCGATATGGACGGCGTTGCGCAGGTCGAGATGCTCGACGACTGCGGCCGCGTCGGCGGCATAGTGGTCCATGTCGTGGCCGTCGCTGACCTGGCTCGAGCGGCCGTGGCCGCGACGGTCGTGGGCGACAACGCGGAAGCCCTTGCCGACGAAATAGAGCATCTGGTTGTCCCAGTCGTCCGAGCTCAGCGGCCAGCCGTGGTGAAACACGATCGGCTGGCCGTCCTTCGGACCCCAGTCCTTGTAGAAAATTTCGACGCCGTCCCTGGTGGTGATCGTACTCATGGTCTGATTTCCTTCAGTTAGCGTTGGGTTTTCCAGGCTCGATGTCTGCGCGGCGGCTGGCAGCGTCCGCGGGAGGGTCATCGCCGCGGCGCCGGCGCCGATCAGGAGAACATCGCACCGCGACTGGTTTATGGGCGTCAACTCCAGGTTTGTCATGTGTAACCTTGGTGACGGACTGTTCGAGGAGGACGTTAGTCCTTCGACCCACGCGCCCCGGCCCGCCCCTCATCCGGCGCTTTGCGCCACCTTCTCCCCGATGGGAGAAGACGGGAGGGCTTCTGCCCCGCCTGCGGCCCATTTCCTTCCGTCGCGGGCTCGGCTATGACGGTTGCGGGCCGTCTCGGTGCCGCCCGGGGAACAACTTCCATGCAGACCAACCCAAACCTCGCGGCACAGGCGATGCCGGATTGGCCGGCGATTGCGGCCGTCGTCCTCGGCGTCACCGCCTTTTCGGTGGCGCAGGGCGTCACCTATCCGCTGATCTCGCTGGTGCTGGAGGCGCGCGGGGTGTCGCCGACGCTGATCGGCGTCAACGCCTTCGGCTTCGCGCTCGGGCTCGCCGCCGCGACGCTGATGATCGGCCGGCTGACGCAGCGCTTCCGCGCCCAGCACCTGATCGTCGCCGGTCTGATCGGCTGCTCTGTCTGCCTGGCCACCTTCGCCGCCTTCTCGTCGATGCCCGTGTGGTTTCTTGCCCGCTTCGTGCTCGGCTTCTGCGCCAGCGTGATCTTCATGCTGAGCGAGGCCTGGCTGAACGTCGCCTGCCCCGACCGGCTGCGCGGGCGCGTATCGGGCATCTATGGTGCCGCGGTCTGCGCCGGCTTTGCCGCCGGCCCGCTCGCGATCCCGCTGTTCGGCACCGCCGGCGGCTTCGGCTTTGCGCTGACGGCCGTCTATCTGGCGCTCGTCGCGTTTGCCACCGGGCTGCTGATGGTCCAGACCCGCACCGTGCCGGAGCCGTCGTCGACGAAGGACGTCTTCATCTTCTTTCGCCATGCGCCGATGCTGGTGGCGATGGTGTTCGCCTTCGGCTTTGCCGACATCGCGGCGATTTCGGCGATGCCGGTCTATTTCGTCAAGAGCGGCCACTCCGAAGCCTTCGCGGCACTGAGCGTCACCGTGCTGGCGCTGCCGACCGCGCTGGCCCAGCCGTTCATCGGCTATGCGCTCGACCGGCTGTCCAGGCACGCGGTTGCGGTCGGGACGGCGGCGGTCGCGGCCGGCGGCTACATCGCACTCCCCTTCCTCGACCAACCGGTGCCGATCCTCGTCGCCTTCGGCCTGATCGGTGCGGCCAGCTTCTCGCTCTATACCTGCGCACTGACCATGCTCGGCGAACGCTTCCGCGGCAGCATGCTGGTGGCGGGGAGTGCGGCCTATGCGCTGACCTACGCGGTCGGCAGCGGCGCCGGCTCCAGTCTCACGGGGCTGGTGATGGGCGTGGTCGGGCTCGATGCCGGCCCGCTGATGGTGGGTGCGGCCCTTGCGGTCTTCACCGGGTTCTTTGCCCTTTCGGGACGGCGGCGGGGCTGAGGGCCACCTCCTCGCGCATCCGCCGGGCCGGCAGGTTGATCAGCACCACGCCGGCGATCGCCGTCACCGCTCCCGCGAGCACGACGAGCGGCAGGTGCTCGCCGAGAAGCACCGTTCCGAGGAGGACGCCGACGACGGCGCGCAGATAGGCCTGGCTCGCAGCCCCGAGCGAGCCGATCGTCTGGACGAGGCGGAAATAGATCATCACCGCGACGCCCGTGCAGAACACCGCCAGCATGGCGACGGCCAGAAGCGCGGGCAGCGAAGGGGCGAGCCGCCACGGTGCATCCAGCACGAGGCTGAGCGGAACAAGGCAGGCCGAGGCGCAGAGCATCGTGCCCGCCGCCGTCACCGGCGCCGAGAGCTGGCGGAAGCAGCGGCCGTAGATTGCAGCGCCGGCATAGAGCATGGCGCCCATGATCGCCGCGACCTGGCCTGCGACCTGCCGGCCCAATCCGGCGAACGCCTCCGTTCCCACGATGAGCACCACGCCGACAAGGCCGAGGCAGGCGCCGAGGAAGCGGATCGCGTTCGTCGGTTCGTGACGGCTGATGAAGAGGGTGAAGATGAAGACGAAGATCGGCGAGGTGGAATTCAGGACGCTGGCCAGGCTGCTGTCGATATGCTGCTGGCCCCAGGCGAGCAGCGTCCAGGCGATCGTGCTGTTCAGCATCGAAAGCAAAAACAGCCGGCGCCACGTGCCGGCATCCGTCGGCAGGCGTTCGCCGCGCAGGCGCAGCACGGCAAGCAGGAACAGTGCGGCGATAGAAACCCGGGCGGCGACCACCGTCACCGGCGGAATCTCGGCGACGGCGATCTTCAGGAAGAAATAGGTGCTGCCCCAGAGCAGCGCCAGAAGGCCGAGAAGCGCGAATTCCCGCGCCGGTCTGATGGGTCGTTCGGTCACGTCAGTCTCCCGTTTCGGAAAGACCGGACCCTAGACCGGCGCATCGCGAAAATGCTTCGGTTGCGATCGAACCATGCGCGGGCATGCCTTCCGACCGATCCGCGCCGACCGATGCGCAAGAGCGCGCGTGACGCGCTCTTGCGCGGGTTCCATGCTCAGATGAACTGGCCGAGGCCGGGGACGGAGCCGACCACCTCGTCGACCACTTCGTCGCCGGCGTGTTCGCGGGCCACCGCGATCGTCTCCTTGGCAAGCCCGGTGATCTCGCCCATGCCGAGGCCCTGGCTCATCAGCTGCTGGCCGAGCGCCATGACGCCGCCGCCCAAGGAACTCATCAGCCCGCCGAGCAGGCCGCCGCCGCCGGTGCCCTCGCCATTGTACTTCGCAATCAGGTCGGAGGCGCCGGGGATGGACTCGATCATCTGCGCCACCGGGCCTTCCGCCGCCTCGCGCTGCAGGAAGCCGAGCATCATGCCGATCGCCTTTTCGGCCGTTGCCGGGTCGATGCCGACGTTTTCCGCCACGCGGTTGACGAGATCGTTCATGGAAATCCTCCGATGCCTGTTTTGACGTTAACGTCAACGTTATTGGAATCATGCAGCGAACTCAAGCACCCTCGGGCGGCAATCCGCAACTGTCCTGCGGTTTATTAGGGGTGTTGAAGTTCCCCATCCACCTTATAAAGTCGGGGATACGATTCAATGACGAAATCGGGGACGTTGCGGCACGCTTCGCCCCGTCCGGCACGACAAGGGAGTGACACGGTGAGCGAGACGATACTTCAGGACGGCAAGCTCTATATCGGCACCAGCCGCAAGCCGGACGATTCGATCAACAAGCCCGAATATCTCGACCTGAAATTCGGCAACCGCCACGGGCTCGTCACCGGCGCCACCGGCGCCGGCAAGACGATCACCCTGCAGATCCTCGCGGAAGGCTTTTCCAATGCCGGCGTGCCGGTGTTCTGCGCCGACGTGAAGGGCGACCTCTCGGGCATCGGCGCGGTCGGCGAGGCCAAGGACTTCCTGCTCAAGCGCGCCCAGGAGATCGGGCTCGAGCCCTACGACTTCCAGGAGTTCCCGGTGATCTTCTGGGATCTCTACGGCGAGAAGGGCCACCGCGTTCGCACCACCATGACGGAGATGGGGCCGCTGCTCCTGTCGCGGCTGATGAACGCGTCGGATGCGCAGGAGGGCGTGCTCAACATCGCCTTCAAGATCGCCGACCAGGGCGGCCTGCCGCTGCTCGACCTGAAGGACCTGCAGGCGCTGCTGAACTACATGGGCGAGAATGCCACCGAGCTTTCCAACAAGTTCGGCTTCATCTCCAAGGCCTCGGTCGGCTCGATCCAGCGCGAACTGCTGATCCTGGAGCAGCAGGGCGCCGAGCACTTCTTCGGCGAGCCGGCGCTGAAGATCTCCGACATCATGCGCACCACCAATGACGGGCGCGGCGCGATCTCGGTGCTGGCCGCCGACAAGCTGATGATGAACCCGCGCCTTTACGGCACCTTCCTGCTGTGGCTGCTCTCGGAGCTGTTCGAAGAACTGCCGGAGGTGGGCGACCCGGAAAAGCCGAAGCTCGTGTTCTTCTTCGACGAGGCGCACCTTCTGTTCAACGACGCGCCTAAAGTGCTGATCGAGCGCGTGGAGCAGGTCGTCCGCCTGATCCGCTCCAAGGGCGTGGGCGTCTATTTCGTCACCCAGAACCCGCTCGACGTGCCCGAGACCGTGCTCGCCCAGCTGGGCAACCGGGTGCAGCATGCGTTGCGCGCCTATACGCCGCGCGAACAGAAGGCGGTGAAGACGGCGGCCGACACCTTCCGCCCCAATCCCGATTTCGACTGCGCCACCGTGATCACCCAGCTCGGCACCGGCGAGGCGCTGATCTCTACGCTGGAGGGCAAGGGCATCCCCTCGATGGTGGAGCGCACGCTGGTGCGCCCGCCGGCCTCGCGCGTCGGTCCGCTCACCGACGCCGAACGGGCGGCGGTGATGAAGGTCAGCCCCGTCGCCGGCCTCTATGACGAGGACTCCGACCGGGAATCGGCCTACGAGATGCTGGCGGCGCGGGCGAAGAAGCTGGAGGAGGCCCAGCAGCAGGCCGATCAGCAGGCGCCCGAATCCGAAGAGCAAAACGGCGGCAGCCGCTGGACTCTGCCGGGCTTCGGCGACGAGCCGACCCAGGCCTCGACGACCGGCAAGCCGAAGGCGCGCTCCGGCTACCAGCGCGAATCCGTAGTGGAAGCGGCGATGAAATCCGCAGCCCGCAGCGTCGCCACCTCGCTCGGGCGCGCGATCGTGCGGGGGATCCTGGGGAGCCTGCGGCGGTAGGGCAACTTCGCGTCCTCCGCATGGGCCTTGGACCAAGTGCGGGGGATGCGCCCGATCGCGCCTTCGAGGAAGGCGTTGACGGCCGCCCGG
Organism: Mycoplana azooxidifex; assembly: GCF_014196765.1. Classification (GTDB taxonomy): domain Bacteria; phylum Pseudomonadota; class Alphaproteobacteria; order Rhizobiales; family Rhizobiaceae; genus Mycoplana; species Mycoplana azooxidifex. The sequence goes on along the minus strand of NZ_JACIEE010000002.1, from coordinate 536,629 downwards.
CGGGCGGCCTTGATGGTGCCGTCGAACCGGAGCCCCTGCTGCCGTCCTGCGGCAGCGGCTCCCGAGAGGAGATCGCGGCATGCCCACATTCATTATCGAACGCAACATTCCAGGCGCCGACAAGCTCGGCGAAGACGACCTCTGCGCCATCTCGGCGAAGTCGAACGAAGCGGTGGCGGGGCTCGGCAAGCCCTATAAATGGATCACCAGCTACGTCGCCGGCGACAAGTTCTACTGCGCGTGCACGAGGCGGAGAGCGCCGACGTGATCCGCGAACACGCCCGCCGTGGCGGCTTCCCCGCCGACAAGGTCACCGAAGTCTCCGCCATCATCGGCCCGCAGACGGCAAACGCCGGCAAGGGGCAGTGACGGGGCCACAGCGCCAATCGAACCGCCGCCGAGATCGCACAAGCCGCTGACGACAACACCAACCGCACCGCCGAGGGGTCACCCCCACCCGCCGCTGCGCGGCGACCTCCCCCTCGAGGGGGAGGTAGGTGGACGGTGCGACCGACGGGGCCGTTACCCTCCCCTTGAGGGGGAGGGTCGGAGCGAAGCTCCGGGGTGGGGTGATGCGGCGCCGGTGAGGGAATTCGGCGTTCCGGACAGTAGCCGGCAACCGCTACCGGGCCCAACCCGCCGGGCTCCGCGTCCGTCTTGCCATGCCGCGCAACCTCTGATTAGCTCTGCGCGTCGCAATCTGGAATCACGTCTCCCATGTCGGTCGCAAGGCGGCGGCGCCTGATCAGGCGCCAGCGAAGTTCTGTCGGGCTCGCGCTCGTCGCGGCCATCTCCTTCCTCGCCGGCATGACCGATGCGATCGGGCTGATGGCGGTCGGCGAATTTGTCTCCTTCATGAGCGGCAACACCACGCGCACGGCGGTGGCGCTAGCCGAGGGCGACGTGGGGCGGGCGATCCTGCTCCTGACCGGGCTCGTCGCCTTCGTGCTCGGCAACACCTTCGGGGTGATCGTCGCCGCCCGCTCGCGGCCCTATGGCGTGCTTCTCTGCGTCACCGCCCTGCTGGCCGCGTCTGCCTTGGTGCCGGAGCCGCGCGAGGTGCGCTTCCTGCTCCTGATCTTCGCCATGGGCACGATCAATGCCGCCGTCGAGCAGATCGAGGGCCTGCCGATCGGCCTGACCTATGTCACCGGCGCGCTCTCCCGCTTCGGCCGCGGGTTGGGACGCTTCATCCTGGGCGTGCGCGACCGCAAATGGCTCGTCCAGATCGTGCCGTGGACCGGCATGCTGGCCGGCGCAATCGCGGGGGCCGGCCTGCAGCGCCATGCGGCGGACGCGGCCGCCTGGGCGCCCTTCGTCGTCGCAGCCCTGGTCACCGCCGCCTCGATCCTCATCCCCCGCCGCTGGTCGGTCCGCTTCCTGCAGCGGTGACGGAAGGCGTATCCTGAGTAACCGGTGCTTCGGCAGCCCAATGCAATGTGGAGAACGCAATGGCCCTGAGATCAATAAGCATCGATGAATTGGACGGCTTTCAAATAGACGACCACGGTCAATTGTACTGGCGAGAGAAGACCGTAATTCTAGAGAAGCGACTAAAACTGGAAACCTACCAGATCCTGTTGGCAACTCTTGCGACGGCTGGTGCCGTTGCATCCGGTCTGCATCCATTTGGCGTCTCGCTCGGCTGGTGGTAGCGCTAGCGCCCCATGCGTGGAGTTGAAAATTTCCGCGATCGGTGCTATTCAGCCGGCCTTAACCGACGCTGCGAAAGGAGGGCGGACGTGAAATTCGATTTTCTGCCCAATCTCTCGCATGGTCCCGATCGTGCCCTGCAGATGCGTTTGCAGGGCTGACCAGAGACCGTTTCTCAACGACCCTATCTGGTCTGCCCCTGGTGGCAGCGTGCATCCGTGCAGGATGTTTCGCGAATTCCAATGCTTCCGAGCCTGAACGCCCGCATTCGACGATGGCTGATGCCCGCGATGCCGCGCCTGCCCGGACAATTCGACCAGGGATCGACAATGTCGCTCATCACCCTTCGCAATCTCGGCGTCACGCTGGGCATGCCGCTCTTTTCCGGCCTGAACCTTTCCGTCAACGCCTCCGACCGCATCGGCCTCGTCGCCGCCAATGGCCGGGGCAAATCCACCCTGCTGCGGCTGCTGGCCGGTGCGCTCGAGCCCGGCGAGGGCGAGATCACCCGCGCGCGCGGGCTGACCGTCGGCCATGTCGAGCAGAGCGTGCCCTCTGCCCTCATGGGTGCGACCCTGCAGGACGCTGTTCTGGCCGCGCTCCCTGCCGATCAGGCGGAAGACGAGCGCTGGCGCGTCGACGTCGTCATGGAGATGCTGGAGGTGCCGGACGCGCTGCGCACGCGGCCGCTGTCCAATCTCAGCGGCGGCTGGCAGCGGCTGGCGCTTCTGGCCCGCACCTGGATCCGGGAGCCGGACGCGCTGCTTCTGGACGAGCCGACCAACCATCTCGACCTGTCCCGTATCCTGCAGCTGGAGGGTTTCGTGAACGGGCTGCCGCGTGGCACGGCGGTGATCGTCGCCAGCCACGACCGCGCCTTCCTCGACGCCACGACGAACCGCACGCTGTTCCTGCGGCCGGAGAATTCGGCCGCCTTCGCCCTTCCCTACGGCCGGGCGCGGGCTGCGCTGGACGAAGCGGATGCGGCAGATGCACGGCGCTACCAGCGCGACATGAAGCAGGCGGCGCAGTTGCGCCAGCAGGCGGCGAAGCTGAACAATATCGGCATCAATTCCGGCTCCGACCTGCTGGTGGTCAAGACCAAGCAGCTGAAGCAGCGGGCGGAGAAGCTGGAGGACGCGGCGAAGCCGGCGCATCTGGAGCGTTCCGCCGGGGCGATCCGGCTTTCCAACCGGGGCACCCATGCCAAGGTGCTGGTGACGCTGGAGGATGCGACGATCGCCACGCCGGACGGCACGGCCCTCTTTCGCACCGGCCGGCAATTCATCTGCCAGGGCGACCGGATCGTGCTGCTGGGGTTGAATGGCGCCGGCAAGACCCGGCTCGTCACGGCGCTGAAGGCCGCAATCGAGGGTGCTGCCGTTCCCGGCATCAAGGCGACGCCGTCGCTGGTGCTGGGTTACGGTGACCAGGCGCTCGCCGACCTTGCCGATGCGGACACGCCGCTTGCCGCGCTCACCCGCCGCTTCGCTCTTGGCGAGCCGCGGGCGCGCGCGCTGCTGGCCGGCGCCGGCGTCGTCATCGAGAAGCAGGGCAAGCCGCTCGGCCGCCTCTCCGGCGGGCAGAAGGCGCGGCTCGGCATGCTGGTGTTGCGGCTGGCCGAGCCCAACTTCTACCTGCTCGACGAGCCGACCAACCATCTCGACATCGAGGGGCAGGAGGCGCTGGAGACGGAACTGATGGCGCAGCAGGCGACCTGCCTGTTCGTCTCGCACGACCGAAGCTTCGTCCGCGCGGTCGCCAACCGCTTCTTTCGCATCGACAGGCGGCGGCTGGTGGAGGTGGAGGATGCGGAGGCGTTCTTTGCCGAGGCGGCGGCCTTGAACGGCTGACGGGGCTATCGCATCTGGAGCGCCCCCTCTGGCCTGCCGGCCATCTCCCCCACAAGGGGGGAGATGACCCGCGGCACCCATCTGCCCAATAGGGAGTTACAGAGAAGCGGCGTTGCCGGCCTGGCCGCCTCAGGGTCACGGCCTAACGGCCCTGCGGCGCCAGCCGCGGATCGTGGGCGAAATCGGCGTGGGCGAATTCCAGGCGGGCCGCCGGGAACTCGCAGATCGCCTGCACGCCATGGGTGGAAAGGCGGATGCGCCAGGTCTGGCGCTCGAGCGGCCGCGGCCCGGCGAAGGCTGCGGGCACGAGCAGCGCCACGTTCGCCCCGCCGCGCGGATCGCGCACCGAAGCGTAGCGGATCGCAGCGATGCCTGCGGTGCGCGCCGCGTCGGACAGCGCCTGACAGGCGGCGTAGTCGGTCGGGTCGGTCCAGAGCGCGCGGTCGCGGTCGAGCGGGGGGCCGGTCAGGTCGATCGCGGCGGAGGTCGCGACTGCGGCCGAGAAGGCGGTGAAGTCGGCGGCATTCGCCGGATAGGGCGTCGACGGCGATTCGGCGAAGAACAGCAGGCGGTAGAACGCCATTTCGGCCAGCGCGGTCTCGACCGCCTCGGCGGCGTAGAACACGCCCGGCGTCCGCCCTGCCCTGCGGAAGCGCGAGCCGTGCGGATAGACGGCGCCGTATCGGAAGGGGGTGGCGAGCAGGTAATCGAGGCCCGCGCATTCGGGCGGAAGCCTCGGCTTGCTCTCTTCCAGGAGATCCTCCAGCAGCGCCTGCTCCTCCAGCGTGTCGACGAGCTTCAGCGTCGAGACGCGGTGCTGCGCCTCCACCAGCCGCCAGACGGCGCCGGCGTAGGCGCGCGCCTCAGACGACAGCGCGGCGGGCGTCCAGGTAGGCAATGACATCGACCAGGCCGGAAATGGAGGTGATGCGCTCGAGCGGACGGCCGCCGAGTGCGCGGTTGTCGGCCGTCATCCAGCGTCGCGCCACCGCCTCGTCGCCGCCGACGACGGCATCGAGCGAGCGGAACAGGCGGATGAAGAGCACGGCGAGTTCGAACGGCTTGGTGCCGCGCTCCAGCCGCCAGTCCTGCCTGCGCATGCGCGAGACGCTGGCCTCGGAGACCCCGAGCACGGACGCCAGCACGCGCGACGTCATCCCCAGCCCCTCCGCCGCCCGCACGGCCGCCTTGGTCACCACGGCTTCTGCCTGGGTTTGTTCATTGGGGGCTGCGGTTTCGGTGAGCATGGGAGGCGTCCTTTCCATGGAAATAATATAGCATGAAATTTTCGGAAGGAAAGGGCGGCGATGGATGGGCTCCCCTCTTCTCCCCAACGGGGAGAAGGTGGCGCGCAGCGCCGGATGAGGGGGCGCGGCACGCGCCGAGTTCGCGGCGGCCCCCTCATCGCCTCGCTGCGCTCGGCACTTCTCCCCGGTGGGGAGAAGAGGGAGGGTGTGGCGGCCGCCTGCGGCCCCATCTCCTTGCTAAGAAAGCTTGCCCCTCACCCCGGCCCTCTCCCCGCAAGCAGGGAGAGGGGGACGGAGACGTCGCGGCAATCCACCTTCTCCCCGCTTGCGGGGAGAAGGTGCCGGCAGGCGGATGAGAAGCATTTACGGGAGAGGCTGCGCCGGTTTGCGATGCAATACCTCTGACAACCGGGAGAGTTTCGCTCGGAAAACGCAGGCGTCCCGCAAGCTCCCCTCTTCTCCCCCAGCGGGGAGAAGGTGGCGCGCAGCGCCGGATGAGGGGGAACGGCACGCGCCGAGTTCGCGGCAGCCCCCTCATCGCCTCGCTTTGCTCGGCACTTCTCCGCGAGGGGGAAGAGGGAGGGTGTGCCGCCCTGCCCGCAGATTGCAAACGCAAAAAAACGCCCGGCGCCAATGCACCGGGCGTTGGTCGGTCGGGGCCGTTCGCCCCGGAGATCGATCTCGCCTCAGGCGATCGTCGTCTTGACGTCGAGGTTGCCGCGGGTGGCGTGGCTGTAGGGGCAGACGACGTGGGCCTTCTTGACCAGGTCCTCGACCACGGCCTTGTCGACGCCGGGGACGGAGACCTGCAGGGCGGCGTCGATGCCGAAGCCGCCGCCGTCTTCGCGCGGGCCGATGCCGACGGTGGCCGTCACCTTGGCTTCATCGGGGATCTTTACCTTCTCCTTGCCGGCGACGAATTTCAGCGCGCCGAGGAAGCAGGCGGAATAGCCGGTGGCGAAGAGCTGCTCGGGATTGGTGCCGCGGGCGCCGTCGCCGCCGAGTTCCTTCGGCACGGTCAGCGTCACGTCGAGCACGCCGTCTTCGGTGGCGCCATGGCCCGCACGGCCGCCGGTGGCAGATGCCTTGGTAGTATAGAGAATGGGCATATCGGATCTCCTTGGGTTGTCGATGATTATCGTGTAGCGTAAAATCAAATTGCGCGCAATATAATTTTGCACATTGCTTTTTTGGAAGACGCCTGCGATAGTGCGCCATGGCAAACAAGCGCGCGATCCCGGACATTCAGATCAATGACGCGATGCTGGCGCTCGACCGCCAGCTCTGTTTCGCCATCTACTCGGCGGCGCATGCGTTCAACCGCACCTACAAGCCGCTGCTCGAGCCGCACGGCCTCACCTATCCGCAGTATCTGGTGCTGCTGTCGCTCTGGCAAGACGACGCCAAGACCGTCAAGGCGCTCGGCGAGGCGCTCCACCTCGATTCCGGCACGCTCTCGCCGCTGCTGAAGCGGCTGGAGGCGAGCGGCTACATCGCCCGCACGCGCGACCGCGCCGACGAGCGGCAGGTGCTAATCACGCTCACCGGCAAGGGCAAGGAGATGAAGGCGGCGGCCGGCGGGATCCTGATGGAGATCGGCAAGGCTTCCGGCTGCACGGTCGAAGAGCTGGGCGCCCTCGGCGCCGGGCTGCAGGCGCTGGCCGATAACCTGCGCGCCGGCCACAGCCACAGCCAAGACCCCGACCCGGCCGACCAGCCGGAAGGCGCGCCTGGAAAATAAGCTGGCTCCGGCAGGCGCTCGCCCTATACTGCCGTTCGTCGCAGACGATGGAGGTCGAATGCAGCACGATGACCGGCAATGGCGACTGACCGGCCTGTCGGCGGGGCTGTGGTGCATCGTCGTCGGCATCGGCATGATCGTCTTCTGGCTGGCCGAGCCTGCGGAACTCGCCGCCCGCCACCCCGAGATCTTCGGCATGAAGTTCAATGCGGCGCTGGCGTTCACGGCCCTCGGCGCGGCCTTCCTGCTCGCGCTTTCCGGCCACCGCGTGCTGCCGGTCATCGCTTCTCTCGCCGTGCTCGCCTACGGGGTGGTCGCGCTGTCGCAGCACGTGTTCGGCATCGACCTCGGCATCGACCAGGTGCTCTACAAGCCGTTCACCGACATCGGCACGAGCCTGCCCGGACGGATCGCGCCGAACACCGCGCTCTGCTTCATCCTCATCAGTCTTGCCGTGATCCGGCGCGCGTTGCGCGGTAGTAGCGACCTCGTGCAGATGGCCGGCAGCTATGCGGCCGTCGCGATCGCCGCCACCGCGTTGATCGGCTACCTGATCGATTTCGACGCCGCCCATGACTGGATCGCCAACACGCGGATGTCGGTGCAGAGCGCCACCTGCTTCCTGGCGCTGGGCGTCGGCATCCTCTTCGTCGGTGCGCGGACGGCCGGCTATCACCGGCTGGCGATCGCAGCCTCGCTCGGGGTCGCGACCTACCTGATCCTCTTGACGCTCGCCTACCTGAAGGTCAGCGAACAGGCGAAAAGGCTGCCGTTTGCGATCGACCGCGCCGGGATTTCCTCGACGGCCGCCACGCTGCTGGACCTCATCCTCCTGTCCGGGCTGATCTATGCGGGGCTGCTCGCCTATTCCTACTGGAGTTCGCGCCGCTACAGCCGCAGCGCCACCAACCTCAGCGAGAGCCAGGAGCGGCTTTCGGCGATCATCAACACCGCCGTGGACGGCATCCTGACCGTCAGCGCCGACGGCACCATCCTTTCGGCAAATCCAGCCTGCCAGCGCATTTTCGGCCACGCGCCGGAAGACGTCGTCGGCAAGCCGATCAGGATGCTCCTGCCCGGACCGCCCGGCGACAGCGCGCAGGCGGCCCGGGCCGGATGCATTGTCGCGAGCGGGGAGACGGACGCACAGCGCAAGGACGGGCGCATCGTCCCCGTCGAGCTTTCCGTGGCGAAGGTCGAGCTTACCGAGGGGACAGTCCACACCGCCATCATCCGCGACATCTCCGAGCGCAAGCATTTCGAACGGCAGTTGCTCGCGGCCAATGCGGAACTGGAGGAGTTCGCCTATCGCACCTCGCACGACCTGCGCTCGCCGATCGCCTCCTCGATCGGCCTGCTCAACATCTCGCGCGAACTGCTGGAAAACGGCGACCACGACGCGCTGTCGGGCACGCTGGAGCGGATGGAGCGCAACTTCACCCGGCTGGACCACCTGATCCAGAACATCATCGTGCTGACGCGCGACCGGCTGATGGAAGAGGAGGACCGCAGGTTCTCCCCCTACGACGTCGTGCAGAACCAGGCCGACACCCTGTCGACGCTGGAAGAGGACGGACGCATCCGGATCGCCAACCACATCCCGCCGCAATTGACAATCTTCAGCAAGCCGTCGAAATTCGACGTCATCGTCGGCAATCTCCTGTCCAATGCGATCAAGTACCATGATCCCAGGGAGGCGGATCCGCGGGTCGACGTCTATCTGGAGGAGCATGCCGGGACGATCCGTCTCGTGGTGGAGGACAACGGGCTCGGCGTGCCGGAAGAGAAGCGTCCGCTTCTGTTCCGCATGTTCAAGCGTCTGCATCCGAGCCGGTCCTTCGGCAGCGGGCTCGGCCTCTACATCTTGAAGAAAAGCGCCGAATCGCTCGGCGGATCGGTCACCTTTGAGGCCAGGGAGAAGGGCAGCCGCTTCATCGTCGAGCTGCCGAACGGGGACGGACATGAAGCTGAATACCATACTGGTGGTCGATGACGACGAGAACGACCAGTTCATCTGCGAATACACGATCCGCAAGTTCGATCCTGCCATCACCATCCTGAAGGCGCAGGACGGCACCGAGGCGCTGGCCATCCTGGAGACGGAGACCCCGGATGCCATCATCCTCGACATCAACATGCCGATCATGAACGGCTTCGAGTTCCTGGAACACTATGCAAGGGCGTTCTCCAACCATGCGCCCGTCGTCGCCATGCTGACGAGTTCGCAACTCGGCACCGACCGGGAGCGGGCGCTGCGCTATCCCTTCGTCAAGAGCTACCTGGAAAAGCCGCTGACGATCGAGCACCTGCGGCAGATGCAGGAGCTTCTCGAAGCCTGACGGTGGGGCTGCGGCGACGGCCGCCCTCCCCTCTTTAGAGAGAAGGTCGCCGCGGAGCGATTCCACAATTGACATCGACCTGATCTCATGTCTGACTGGATGTATGGGGTCGCGATCACCCCACGAGGCGTCATGCTGAAGAATCGCGTCCAACGAACCGTCAAAACGGAGGGACGCGCGATGCCGTCGTTCACTGAAATATCCCCTGAAAAACTCAGCCGTCTCATCGGAACCCGCGGGGCTCCGACGCTCGTCGATGTCCGCAACGACGAGGATTTTTCCGCCGATCCCAGGCTTGTTCCGGGATCTTTCCGACGCCCCTTTGCCGAGGTCGCCGAATGGGGCCAAGGTCTTGCCGGCCCGGCCGTCGTCATCTGCGACCATGGCGCCAAGCTCAGCCACGGCGTGGCCGCGCATCTGCGCGCCATGGGCGTTGCTGCCGAAACGCTCGAAGGCGGCTTCAAGGCGTGGATCGCGGCAGGTGGCCCGGCTGTTCCCGAAGAGAAGCTGCCGCCCCGCGACAGGCAGGGGAGAACGGTCTGGGTGACGCGGGCGCGGCCGAAGATCGACCGCATCGCCTGTCCGTGGCTGATCCGCCGCTTTGTCGATCCGTCTGCGGTCTTCCTGTTCGTCGTTGCTTCCGAAGTCGCGATGGTCGCAGATCGCTTCGGCGCGACGCCGTTCGATATCGAGGACGTGTTCTGGAGCCATCGCGGCGAGCGGTGTTCGTTCGACACCATGATCGAGGAATTCGGACTGGAATCGGAACCGCTGCTGCGCCTCGCGACGATCGTCCGCGCGGCCGACACGTCGCGGCTTGATCTCGCGCCCGAGGCTGCGGGCCTGCTGGCTGCCTCGCTCGGGTTGTCCAGGATGTACACCGACGACCTCGAGCAACTCGAGGCAGGGATGGTTCTCTACGATGCCTTCTATCGCTGGTGCCGGGACGCCACGGAGGAGACGCACAACTGGCCTTCCGCAAAGAAGGGGGCCTGACATGACCAGCATGTCCGACACCACAACGGCGGTCGACCAGCCGGCCGCCGCAGCACAGCACGGCGTGTCCTTCGGCGAAGCCTTTCGTGTCTGGCTGCGGGTTGCCGCACTCAGCTTCGGCGGACCGGCGGGGCAGATCGCCGTGATGCACCGCATCGTCGTCGACGAAAAGAAATGGATCGGCGAGCATCGCTTCCTGCACGCCCTCAACTATTGCATGCTGTTGCCGGGACCGGAGGCACAGCAGCTCGCCATCTATATCGGCTGGTTGCTGCACCGGACTGCTGGCGGTCTGGTCGCAGGCATCCTGTTCGTGCTTCCCGGCTTCCTTTCCATCCTCCTGCTCAGCTACCTCTATGTGGCCTTCGGAAATGTCGATGCCGTCGAAGGGATGTTCTTCGGTCTCAAGGCGGCCGTGCTTGCGGTCGTCGTGCAGGCGGTCGTCAGGATCGGCGGGCGGGCGCTGAGGAACCCGGCGATGATCGCCATCGCCTCTGCCGCGTTCATCGCGATCTTCGCGTTCCATGTGCCGTTCCCGCTGATCATTCTGGCTGCCGCGGTCATCGGCTTTGTCGGTTCGAAGTTGGGCTCCGGTTCCTTTCGGGTGGGCGGCCACGCGTCCGGGGGCGGCGCGGTGCTGTCGGACGCCGACTCTGCGCTGGGCGAAGAGATACCGTCGCATGCGCGCCCGAACCTGCAATGGTCGTTGCGGATCTCGGTCGTCCTGCTTGCGCTGTGGCTCGTCCCGTTGCTCCTTCTCTATCTGTTCCTCGGCAGCGACGACGTATTCACCCAGATCGGCGTGTTCTTCAGCAAGATGGCCGTCGTGACCTTTGGTGGAGCCTACGCCGTGCTGGCCTATGTCGCGCAGGAAGCGGTCCAGCACTACGGCTGGCTCAAGCCGACAGAGATGCTGGACGGCCTTGGCATGGCGGAGACGACGCCGGGGCCGCTCATCATGGTGCTGCAGTTCGTCGGCTTCATGGGCGCCTACCGTGATCCGGGAAGCCTGAACCCGATGACGGCCGCCACGCTGGCGGCGGTCCTGACCACCTGGGTCACGTTCATCCCCTGCTTCCTCTGGATATTCCTAGGAGCGCCGTTCATCGAGAAGCTGAGGGGGAACGCAGCACTTGCAGGAGCGATGTCGGCCATCACCGCCGCGGTCGTCGGCGTGATCCTCAACCTGGCGATCTGGTTCGGACTTCATTTCCTCTTCGCCGATGCCCAGATCCACCGCCTGGGGCCGCTCTGGATCGAACTGCCGATCTGGTCCTCGCTGTCGTTGCCGTCGCTGGCACTCAGTCTTGCAGCGGCGATCGCGATCTTCCGCTTCAAGGTGTCGGTCATCCCGACCTTGCTCGCCTGCGCTGTCGCGGGCATGGCGTGGAGGATCCTCGGCGGTGCCTGATCGAAGCGCGTGGCGGGCCCGGCTACTGCCGCCGCGTGCTACAGCACCACGATCGGCGCGCCGTTCGGCACGCGGCTGTAGAGGTCGATGACGTCCTGGTTGAGCAGGCGCACGCAACCCGACGAGGCGGCGCGGCCGATCGACTTCCACTCCGGGGTGCCGTGCAGGCGGTAGAGCGTGTCCTGGCCGTTCTGGAAGATGTAGAGCGCCCGCGCGCCGAGCGGATTGGACAGACCGGGCGCCATGCCGCCGTTGCGGGCGGAATAGCGCTCCAGTTCCGGCTGGCGGGCGACCATGCTGTCGGGCGGGGTCCAGCGCGGCCAGGCCTGCTTCCACTGGATGACGCCGCGGCCGTCCCAGGCAAACCCCTCGCGGCCGATGCCGACGCCGTAGCGCATGGCACGGCTGCCGGACATGGTGAGGTAGAGATAGCGGTTGGCGGTATCGACGATGATCGTGCCCGGCGCCTCGCCGAACGGATCCTCCACCTCGTGGCGCAGGAAGCGGGCGTCGATCTGCCGGTAGGGGATCTGCGGGATGGTGAAGCCGCCGTCGATGCGGGCGTCGTACATGCCGGCGAAGGCCGGGTCGAGATCCGGGATGCCGGTCGGCAGCACCGGCTGCTCGTAGGGCCCCTGGTCGGGATCGCGCCCCTCCAGCCACGGCCCCGGAACCCCTTCCAGCGCCGGGTTGCGGTAGACCGCATCGGTCTGCCAGCGGAACCGGTCGGTGTTCATCGACGACGTGCAGCCGGCAAGGCCCGTGGCCGCGGCAAGCCCGGAGAGCCGAAGGAACCGGCGGCGGGAGAGAGTGAGTTCTGAGGCCATGATCAGCGACGCAATTCCATGAAGTCCGAGAAACGCAGACAGAGAAGGATAAGGGGCGATTCCTTGCCGGCGAGATAACGTCTTTACCGTGCCGCAATTGTGGCAGCCCCGGCTGGCGCGTGGCTTGCGGCTGCCGCCGCGACGATCCCCTGCCTTTCCGGGGGCGAAATATGACCATTGCCCGCACGAAGGGTTTCCATAATCTGGCATGCGACGCCACCACGATGCCTCTGCGACACCATTTTCGGAGCCTGTCCGTGACCGCCATCCGCCGTGCCACCCTCGACGAGATCCGCCTTTTCCACGCGAAGATGATGGCGGCGGCCGGCAACGCCACCGACGACCGGCTCGAGCGCATCATCGAGGCCGTGCCGCGGGAAGCCTTTCTTGGGCCGGGACCGTGGCAGATCAGGGCCGGCCGCAGCTATCTGGAGACACCCTGCGCCGATCCGGCATTCCTCTACCAGAACGTGCTGGTCGCCCTCGATGCGGCGAAGGGCATCAACAACGGCGAGCCGTTCCTGCATGCGGCCTGGCTCAACGCCGCCGCTCCGGCCGCCGGCGAGACGGTCGTCCATGTCGGCGCCGGCACCGGCTACTATACCGCCCTGCTCTCGATGCTGGTACTGCCGAACGGGCGCATCCATGCCTACGAGATCGAGGCCGACCTTGCAGCGCGCGCCAGAGAGAACCTCCGGCCGTTCGAGGGAGTCGAGGTGATCCATGGCGACGCCACGACCCTGCCGCTGCCGCCTGCCGACCTGATCTACGTGAACGCCGGCGTGGTGGCCCCGCCGGTTCGCTGGCTGGATGCGCTGCGGACCGGGGGGCGGCTGATCTTTCCCTGGCAGCCGACCGACAAGGTGGGGCTCGCGCTGCTGGTGACGCGCACCGATGCAGGCCATTGCGTCCGCCCGCTGATGCGCGCCACTTTCATCCCCTGCATCGGCGCATCGGACAGTTCCGGCTGCCGCAAGACGCCGACCGTTCCCGACGCGGCCGCCGTCCGGTCGATCCGGCTGATGCGCGACGAGGCGCCCGACGAGACGGCCGTGGCGATCTATGAGGACGTTTGGTTCTCGCGTACGGAGATCTAAAGCGCGTCACGATCTTTCAGATCCGCTCCCGCGCTTCAGATCTTTCATTTTGCGCATGTCGTCGTCGCAAAACCGCTGCACACTTTTGCGCGACATGCTTTAGAGCGTGTTCTTGTGGATCTTGCCGTCCTTCATGATGACGGCGAGATTCTTCTGCGGATCGCGCAGGAGGGCGATGTTCTCCAGCGGGTTGCCGTCGACGACCAGGAGATCGGCGAAGGCGTCGGGCTCGACGACGCCGAGCTTGGCCGGATAGGGGTTGCGCGGGCCGGAAAGGCCGAGGAGCTCGGCATTGGTCGAGGTCACCATCTTCAGGATCTCGGCGCTGGAATACCATTCGGACAGATGCGTCAGCATGGTGTTCTGGCGCATCGTGATCGCCGGCGAGAACAGCATGTCGGAGCCCCAGGCGAGCTTGAGCCCGTGCTTGCGCGCCAGTTCGTAGACGACGGGGGTGCCGGCGATCACCTGGTTCAGGCGTTCGGCGGACGGCCCGGTCAGGGGCACGGCATCCTCGGTCGACAGGAATGGCTGGGTGCTGAGCCAGGCGCCCTTTTCGGCCATCAGCGCTGCGGTCGCCTCGTCCATCAGGTGCGCGTGCTCGATGCAGGCGGCACCGGCATTGACGGCGCGCTGCACCGTTTGCGGCGCATAGGCGTGCACGGCCACGTAGGTGTTCCAGTCGCGCGCCACGGCGACGGCTGCGCGCAGGTCCTCCTCGCTGAAGGTCGTCATGTCGAGCGGGCTGCGCGGCGAGGACACGCCGCCGCCGCCCATCACCTTGATCTGCGAAGCGCCCTGCAGCAACTGCTCGCGCACGCGCATCTGCACCTCGCCGAGGCTGTCGGCGAGCATCGCGCCGCCCACCTGCTCCATGATGCTGAGCCGGGCGGGATCGCGGGGGATCTCCGAGGGCATCCGCAGGTCGCCGTGCCCGCCGGAGGTGGTGATGAAGGCGCCGGAGGGATAGATCCGCGGGCCGGGGATCGTTCCGGCGTCGATCGCCTGCTTGAAGGTGAAGACGGGTCCGCCGAGGTCGCGCACGGTCGTGAAACCGCGCAGCAGCGTGCGTTCGGCCTCGGCGGTGGAAGCCGTGTAGATCAGGCCCGGATCGCCGGTCGTCGCGACCTGCACCGGCACGGCGGCGAAGAGCGTGTGCCAGTGCGCGTCGATCATGCCCGGCATCAGGAACCGATCGCCGCAATCGATGACCGTCGCCCCCGCCGGCGGCGGGTTATTGCTCCGGTCGACGGCCGCGATTCGGTTGCCCTCGACCAGGACCTGCACGCCGGCCTCACTGCCGGCGGAGGTGCCGTCGAACAGCCTCGCCTGCCGGAACAGGGTCTGCGGCGGCTTGTCGGACGCCTGCGCAAGGACAGGCTTCGGCACGCCGGCAATGAGCGCCGCACCGGCGCCGGCGAGCAGCGCGCGACGAGTCAGGCGCTCCAGGCGCAGCGATGCCTGCTGGACCTCGAGCGACTGGCAGGCGCAACCGCCGCCGTGCACCAGATGCCGGTATTTCTCCCCGAGACGCAGCATTCACATTCCTCCAGCAATTCGAGACCGATACAGGCAGACAAAAGACATGCAACTATCGCGGCACCTTGGCCGACCACGGCGGCAATGTCCAGCGTTGCGGAAGGCTGCGCGCGGGATGCCGGAACCGCTACCGTTCGGTAAATCCGAGCAGCAAGGTTAGAGCGATCTCCCGCGCATTCGAGGCGAGCGCCTCGTCCGGCAGTTCGCCGGCGGTCCAGAAGGACAGCACCCCGCGAAAGGCAAAAGCGAATTGCCCCGGCAGGCAGCGCAGCGCCTGCTCGCGCCCGGCCCCGGCCAGGCCTTCGCCTGTGCCCAGCGCCAGCGACCACAGGGCCATGGAGTGCTCCAGGACCTTTCCGGGGGACGGGCCGGCGGTGCCGATCCACCCCATCACCGCCCGGTTGACCTCCGGTTCCTCCAGCATCACCGCGACAGCCGTGTCGATGGCCAGCAGCACGCGGCCGGATGCGTCCGCAGGCAGCGTTGCCTCGACGAAGCGCTTTATCATCGTATCGATCCGCCGGGCCGAAAGGGCGTGCATGATCGCGGCCTTGCTTCCGAACTGGTTGAAGGGCGTCGCGAAGCTGACGCCGGCCTCCGCGGCGAGGTCGCGCATCGAAAAATCGGCCTTGCCCTTGCGGAGCAGCCGTTCCGCCGCATCGAGCACGCGCTGGCGGAGCGGCTCGCCCCTGGCGGCATTGGTGAATGGTTGGATCTTGATTCGTTTCATGAAGGAATCTATATCATGATATAGTTATCTTTGAAACACGGAGTTGGACCATGACGGCTTTCGCCCCCAAGACTTTCCTCATCACCGGTGTCAGCTCGGGCCTGGGCCGGGCCTTTGCCTCAGGCGCGCTCGAGGCCGGCCACCACGTCATCGGCACCGTGCGACGGGAAGCTGACACCGCGGCCTTCGCCGCGCTCGCGCCCGGTCGTGCCCACCCGCTGGTGCTGGACGTGACGGATTTCGATGCGATCCCGGCGGTCGTCGGCGAGGCGGAACGACAGGTCGGCCCGGTCGACGTGCTGGTGAACAATGCCGGCTATGGCCACGAGGGTGTCCTGGAGGAATCCTCCATCGACGATCTCCAGCGCCAGTTCGCCGCCAACGTGTTCGGTCCGGTGGCGATGATGAAGGCGGTGCTGCCGGGCATGCGCGCGCGGCGTCGCGGCCACATCATCAACGTCACCTCCATGGGCGGCTTCATCACCATGCC
Organism: Mycoplana azooxidifex; assembly: GCF_014196765.1. Classification (GTDB taxonomy): domain Bacteria; phylum Pseudomonadota; class Alphaproteobacteria; order Rhizobiales; family Rhizobiaceae; genus Mycoplana; species Mycoplana azooxidifex. The sequence goes on along the minus strand of NZ_JACIEE010000002.1, from coordinate 520,706 downwards.
GGGGATCACCTTCTATTGCGGCAGCAAGTTTGCCCTCGAAGGCATCTCCGAAGCGCTCGGCAAGGAGGTGGCGGGCTTCGGGATCCGGGTGACGGCGCTGGCGCCCGGCCAGTTCCGCACCGATTGGGCCGGACGGTCCATGGATCGCACGCCCCGCAGCATCGCCGACTATGATGCGGTGATGGATCCGATCCGGGCGGCACGGCAGGCCAAGAGCGGCAACCAGCCCGGCGATCCGGCCAAGGCCGCGCAGGCCCTGCTCGCACTGGTCGAGGCCCCGCATCCGCCGGTGCGGCTGTTTTTGGGCGATGACGCGCTGGGGCTGGTCGAACAGAAGCTCGACGGGATGAAGGCCGAAATCGCCGCCTGGGATGCGCTCTCGCGCTCCACCAGCTTCGCGCCGTAAGCTCCTGGGCCCAGTGAGCGCGCAGGAATGAGGCTACGGCGCTAGTTGGTCCACGCGCACTGATAGGCCAGCACCCGCTTGGCAAACCCCTTCAGCCGGAAGCGCCCGGCGCGGGCGAAGATGTCGGCGGTGCCGCATTCCTGGAAGACCTTCTCTGAGGCGAGGATCTGGTCGGCGCCTGCGGCGGCGCAGAGCCGCGCCGCCGTCTGGACCGTCGTGCCGAAGAGGTCGTTGCTGTCCTCGACGGGCTCGCCGGAATCGAGCCCGATGCGGACGTGAAGCTGTTCGGGATTGTCGGCATTGAAGCGCTGGAACTCGCGCTGGATCTTCATGGCGCATTCGACGGCGGCCACGGACGACGGGAAGGCGGCCATGATCCCGTCGCCGGTATGCTTGACCTCGCGGCCGGAAGAGCGCGACAGGCAGCGGCGGACGACCGAATCATGCGCCCTGACGAGTTCGGTCGCCCTGAGGTCGCCGAGGCGCGAGGTCATTTCCGTCGAGCCGACGATGTCGGTGAACAGCACCGCCCGGTGGCCGGCGTCCCTGCTCCCGGCACCGGATCCCCGGCCTTCCAGATCGTCAATCCGCCCGAGAAAGGCCTCCACGGCCGAGAGCGCCACCTCCACGACCTCGCTGGCGACAAAGCCGTGCGCCTCGCGATGGACGCATTGCGCGGTCTCCATGTCGGGCGCATCGATGAGGCAGAAGGTCCGGCCGTTGCGGTGATCGAACCAGTAGGTCAGGAACTTGACCCCGTACTGGTCCTGAATGCCGAGATCCTTCAGATGCGCTTCGGCGACCTCCTCCGAGGTCGCGCCGACAAGGTCGTGCCTGTCCATGAATATCGGCATTCGCCCGCTCCCCCCGTCGGGATCGTGTCGCATGCCGGAATTTTACGCCAGCGACGGCGCGGCGTCCATCGGGCGTTCCCCGCCCCTACCCCGCCTCCTTCGCCTCCACCAGCGCCATCAGGGTTTCCAGCCGGTCGGCGTCGCGGGGGAGCTTGTCTTCGCGCAGGCGGGCGATGCGGGGGAAGCGCATGGCGACGCCGGACTTGTGGCGGGTGGAGCGGTTGATGCCCTCGAAGGCGACCTCGACGACGAAGCCGAATTCGGGCTCGGCGCGCACGGCGCGCACGGGGCCGAAGCGCTCGACGGTGTTGTTGCGCACGAACCGGTCGAGCACCTCGAGTTCGGCGTCGGTGAAGCCGAAATAGGCCTTGCCGACCGGCACCAGCATGTCGCCTTCCGGCCCGTCTTCCGGACCTTGCGCCCAGACGCCGAAGGTGAAGTCCGAATAGTAGCTGGAGCGCTTGCCGTGGCCGCGCTGGGCATACATCAGCACCGCATCGACATTATAGGGGTCGCGCTTCCACTTGAACCACGGGCCCTTCAGCCGGCCGGCCTGGTAGGCGCTGTCGAGGCGCTTGATCATCACGCCTTCGATGACCGGATCGGGCGGATCGGCGCGCAGGCGTTCGAGTTCGCCCCAGCTGGAAAACGGCACCAGCGGGGAAAGATCGAAGCGGTCGTGCGGGGCCGCCTCAACCAGCTCGGCGAGGCGGGACCTGCGCGTCACGAAATTTTCCGGGCGCACGTCCGCCTCGGCATCGAACAGGATGTCATAGGCGCGCACGAAGGCGGGGTAGTCCTCCAGCATGCGGGCGTTGACCGTCTTGCGGTTCAGCCGCTGCTGCAGGTCGGAGAAGGTCCGCGTCGCGCTGTTGGAGCGGGCGGTGCCGCCGACCAGAAGCTCGCCGTCGATCACGCCCTGGAATGTCATGGCCTCGACGATATCCGGGAAGGCGGCGGAGATGTCGTCGCCGGAGCGGGAATAGAGCCTGCGGGTGGAGCCTGCCGCCGAGAGCTGGACGCGGATGCCGTCCCATTTCCATTCGGCGGCGAAATCGGCCGGGTCGAGGCCGTCGAGGTCGCCCTCGCCAACGGGATTTGCCAGCATGACCGAATGGAAGATCGCCGGCGTCGCCAGCACCGGGCGCTCCGCCCTGCCCTCCAGCCAGGCAAACAGCGCCTCGTAGGGCGGCTCGAGCCCGTGCCACAGGGTCTCGATCTCGGTGATGTCGCGGCCGGAGAAATCGGCGAGCGCCTGCTTGGCGAGCCGCGCGGAGACGCCGATGCGCAGGGCCCCGGTCGCGAGCTTGATGAAGGCGAAGCGGGCGGAGGGATCGAGCCGGTCGAGCAGGTCGCGCACGGCTCCCCGCACCTCGGTGCGGCCGAGCGCGTTCATGCGGGTGACGACGGCGGACAGGCGCGGCTGGCGGTCGTCGTCGATCCGCTCCTTGCGCTCCTGGTCCCAGACGAGCGCAATGGTCTCGGCGAGGTCGCCGACATAGTCGTAGGAATAGCGGAACAGCACCTCGTCCATCCGCTCCAGCACCAGATCGCGCAGGAGCGCCGGCTTGACGCTCTTCAGGTCCAGCGTGCCGGCGATCGCCGCCAGCCCGTAACCGCGGTCGGGGTCGGGCGTGTCGCGGAAATAGTCCGCCAGAAGCTTCAGCTTGCCGTTGCGCGACGGGGTGAGGACGAGGCGGTCGAGGAGTGCGGCGAAGGCTTTCATGGGACGGCTTCGCCTCGCCTGTGGGTGGATGTGGCAAAGCCCCCCTCATCCGCCTGCCGGCACCTTCTCCCCGATGGGGAGAAGAGCCCGTGCGGCGCCGCCGCGGCCACGGCTAACGAGAAGTACGGCAGGCCCACCCCGATCTCCCTCTTCTCCCCATCGGGGAGAAGGTGCCGGCAGGCGGATGAGGGGGGCGGCGGGGCCGGTACGGGCGCGATGAGGTCGCTGGTCTGATCGGTGTGAAACGTCGCCACCATCAATCCCCCTCGTCCTCGTAGCCGACGAGATGGAGCGGGCGGGCGGGGATGCCGGCGAGTTCGCACCAGCGCACCAGCGCCTCCTCGCGGCCGTGGGTGACCCAGACCTCGGCCGGGGCGAGGTCGCGGATGGTCTCGGTCAGTTCGGGCCAGTCGCAATGGTCGGAGATGACGAGCGGCAGTTCCACACCGCCCTGTTTGGCGCGCTGGCGCACCATCATCCACCCCGAGGCGAAGGCGACCAGCGGCTCGGGAAAGCGGCGCGCCCAGCGCTCGCCGAAGGCGGACGGCGGCCCGACGACGACGGCGCCGGCGAAATCGGTCCGGTCCCCCTTCTCCAGCGTCGCCGGCCTCAGATCACCGAGATCGATGCCGCGCGAAACGTAGTAGTCGCAGAGCTTCGAAAGCGAGCCGTGGATATAGACCGGGCGGTCGTAGCCGCAGTCGCGCAGGAGCCGGATGACGCGCTGCGCCTTGCCGAGCGAATAGGCGCCAATGAGGTGGCTGCGCTCGGGAAACTGCTTCAGCGAGGTCAGAAGCTTGCCGATCTCGCCCTTCGGATCGGGGTGGTGGAACACAGGCAGACCGAAGGTCGCCTCGGTGATGAAGACGTCGCAGGCGACCGGCTCGTAAGGCGCACAGGTCGGGTCGGGACTGCGCTTGTAGTCGCCGGAGACGCAGAAGCGGGTGCCGTCTGCGGCGATCGCGATCTGCGCCGAGCCGAGCACATGGCCGGCCGGATGGAAGGAGACCCTGGTACCGGAGAGGTCGATCGTCTCGCCGAACTCGACCGGCTGCGCGGTGCCGCAGAAATCCGGGCCGTGGCGGATCGCCATGATGTCGAGCGTCTCGCGGGTGGCCAGCACCGCGCCATGGCCGGCGCGGGCATGGTCGGAATGGCCGTGGGTGATCAGCGCGCGGGCGACCGGCCGCATCGGATCGACGTAGAAATCGCCGGAGGGGCAATAGAGGCCGGCGGGCGCCGGATAGAGCAGCTGATCTGGCTTCATCCCTGCGAAGATAGGCGAATTTGCGCGAGCCGCCAGAGCGGGCGGCGATTTGGCGGACGCATGCTGCGGCAGGCCGCTGCGCGGGCACTCAGGACAGCATCTTCAGTCCCTGCCGCAGCGCGTCGACGTCGATGCCGGCGAGGTCGGCTTCCACCGCGGCATGGGTTTCCACCCAGACCGGCAGGGCGCGGGCCAGCAGGTCCCTGCCCGCCTCGGTCAGCGCCAGCCTGCGGCCGCGGCGGTCGCGCGGGTCGGGCAGGACTGCGACCAGGCCGCGGCGCGACAACGGCTTGACGGCTGCCGTCAGGGTCGTGCGGTCCATGGCGAGCAGGACCGCGACGGGGCCCATCGGCGGCGGCTCGGGACGATTGAGCGCCATCATCAGCGAGAACTGGCCGTTGGTCAGGCCGACCGGGCGAAGGGCCTCGTCGAAGCGGCGCCCGAGCGCGCGGGCGGCCCTTTGCGCATGCAGGCAGAGGCAATGGTCACGCACATGCAGCGTGGTATCATGGGAGACGGTGGCGGAGATGGCGGCGTGCTCGGTCATGCGCATTACTGTTGATATCAACGTACCCTTGTCAAGAGCAACCGTGCCCCAGTTCCTGCCCATGGCCCCGCCCCGCTTCCTCACCGTGCGCCGCCGCCTGGCCTTGACGAATGGCCGATGGTTCCAAGTTTCTATCGCAGAAAAAGCGCGACACGCACGGGAGGTAGCGGCAATGGCAGAGATCACGACACAGCACCGGTGGCTGGAGCGGCTGGTGGGAACCTGGGACGTCTCGGACGAGGCGATGGCCGGACCGCCGGCGGAAGTCACCTGGACGGAGACCGTCCGCCGCATCGGCGGCCTGTGGGTGCTGTGCGAGGGCCGCGGGCTGATGCCGGACGGCGAGCCGGGCGAATCGGTGATGACGATCGGCTACGATCCCGCGCGCGACCGCTACATCGGCAGCTGGATCGGCTCGATGATGACGCATCTGTGGCACTATGACGGGATCTTGGAGCCGACCGGCAACGTGCTGGCGCTGCACAGCGAGGGCCCGGATTTCGAGAACGAGGGCAAGCGCCTGCCCTACCAGGACGTGATCACCTTCATCGACGACGACCATCGCACGTTGACCGCGCTGGTGGACAAGCCGGGCAAGGGCTGGGAGAAGATGATGGAGGTGCACTACTGGCGGCGGCGGTAGGCGGTCGTCCGTCTCTCCGCCTGCGGGGAGACGTAGGAAGCGCAGCACGTGGAGCCGCAGCGGCGGAGGCATCTTTGCGCCATTTGCGGTCATGCCGGCCATGGGGCCAATCGACCTGCCATGGCGACGATGCCGCCGAGCGACGCCAGGCGTCTTCGGTTGACATATGGGGGGCAGCCCATAAGCTGCGTGTACCCTTTGAGATCGACACCGTTTTTCGGAGACAGGGATCATGCAGGTGCCCCGCAGACACGTATGGCCAAGCGCATGAGACGGCTTCTGCTGGCAAGCCTCGCCCTTTGCTTTTCAGCTTTGGCGACCGCGGCGGCAACGCTCGACACGATTGCGGAGCGTGGAACCGTGCGTATCGGCTACATCTCCGACCAGGCGCCTTTTTCCTCCGGCCAGCCGGGGGCCGAACCGGTGGGATATGCCATCGACCTGTGCGGCAAGATCGCCGACGAGATCGAACATCAGTTTCCGCAACTGAAACGCGAATATGTTGGGATGACGCTCGCCAACGGCTTCGATGCAGTCAAGAATGAAGATATCGACCTGCTTTGCGGTTCCATTACCGTGAACTTGGAGAGGCGGGAAATCGTCGATTTCTCACAACCGATCTTTCTCACCGGGGCGAGCGCGCTGCTGCGCAAGGATTCACCCGACTACCTGCAGACGCTCTTTCTCGACGGACCCGCCGTTCACGCCGTCAGCGAGCGCGTTGCCACAAACGTCATCGGCATGCGCGCAGACACGACGACGGCAGCGACACTTCGCGAGGCACTTGCAATCCAGGAATCGAAGACACGGCTTGACGATTTCAACACGCATGAGGACGGGCTCAAGGCGCTGGAGGACCGCAAGATCGATGCCTACATCGCCGATCAGGTGCTGCTCATCAGCCTGGCCAAGCGGGCGCGCGATCCGTCCTCGCTCAAGGTCGGTGATCGCCTGCTCACGCATGAACCCTATGCGATCGCGTTGCGTCGCGGCGACGCCGACTTCCGCCTGCTGGCAGACCGCGCGCTGACGGATTTCTACCTGTCGGACGATCTTCTGCCGCTGTTGGAGACCTATTTCGGAGCCGAAGCGCCAATGCTGCACACGCAGATCATCATGCAGCACGTGCCATAGGTCGTGTGTGCGGACGGAAGCCGGTTTGCCTGCACAGTCTTCGGAGCGTGTCCGCGAAGGGCCCATCGCGGGCGACCGGCCGTCCGGTATCTGCTCGTCTCACCAAGCTCGAAAGCACTGCCCGATACCGCGGGGCAAGCCCACTCATGCCGTGTGATGGGAAGGTCATGATCTCATCTGCGTCAACATGGCTGATGTTGTATGCAGCAGTGTTGAGGTAGTGCTGCCTCACGATAGATAGTAATAGCCTGGAAATATCCGAAATGTGGGATTGGTTCCCTATAGTCTTCTTTCCGCTCAAGATCCTCGTGTTAGGCACGGGCATGTTCTTCGCCATCAAGTGGCATCACGATCAAGCGAAGAAGAAATAGCGGAACCAGCGGACCGTAAGCGCCCGCCAATTGGAGAAGCGCCGCCCATTTAGTCCGCTCAGGGCCAAAAGCGGCCATGACGGCATCTGCTGCCGAGTGGCGTAGATTTCCGGCAGGGGCACAGCAGGCGGAATGCCTCGAGGACCGGCGTCCCCGGCGTCCACCGCAAACGTCGGTTCCGGTCAGATGTTGGGGATGCGGAGCAGGGTCTCGATGCCCTCGGCGCGCACCGGCTTGCTCAGATAGTAGCCCTGGATCTCGTCGCAGCCGGCGCCGCGCAGGAATTCCAGCTGCTCGCGGGTTTCCACGCCCTCGGCGATCACCTTCAATTGCAGCGTATGGGCGAGCGAAATGATGGCGCGGGCGATCGCCGCGTCGTCGGGGTCGTCGGGCAGATCCTGCACGAAGGAGCGGTCGATCTTGAGGCGGTCGACCGGGAAGCGCTTGAGCGCGCTGAGGCTGGAGTAGCCGGTGCCGAAATCGTCGATCGCCAGGTGCACGCCCAGTGCCTCCAGCCGGTGCATGAGGGCGACGGCCTGCTGCACGTCGGCCATGATCACGCTTTCGGTCAGTTCCAGCTCGAGATAGCGCGCCTCCAGCCCGCTCTTCCTGAGTGCTGAGGCCACGCGCTCGACCCATTCCGGCTCCTGGAACTGGCGCGCGGAGACGTTGACACTGACCACGACCGGCGGCAGGCCGGCATCCCGCCAGGCCTTGTTCTGCCGGCATGCCGCCCTGAGAGTCCAGTCGCCGATCTGGCCGATCAGGCCGGTATCCTCGGCAAAGGAAATGAAATCGCCGGGCATCAGCAGCCCGCGCTCGGGATGGTTCCAGCGGATCAGCGCCTCGACGGCGAAGATATGCCCGGTCTTCAGGTCCATCTGCGGCTGGTAGTGGAGCACGAACTCCTCGCGGGCGATCGCCCGGCGCAGTTCCTCCTGGTAGCGCAGCTTTTCGTGCGCGCTCGACGCCATCTCGGCGGTGAAGAACTGCAGCGCGTCGCGGCCGATCTCCTTGGAGCGGTACATGGCGAGGTCGGCATTGGCCAGGAGCTCGGTGGCGTTGCGGCCGTGGCCGGGATATAGGGCGACGCCCATGCTGCAGGTGACCTGCACGCTGTGGCCCTCGAGCAGGACGGGATCGGCGATCGCCTTGCGGATCGATTCCAGCCGTACCGAAAGCTGCTCGCCCCTGCGACGCGGGCCGGTAAGCAGGACGACGAACTCGTCGCCGCCGAGGCGGACCAGCGAATCCTCCGGGCGAAGCTTGTCCAGCATCCGCCGGGACACCGTCTTGAGCAGTTCGTCGCCGGCGTGATGGCCGAGGCTGTCGTTGACCAGCTTGAAGTTGTCGAGATCGATGAAGGCGACGGCGATGGTGCCGTTGGCGTCGTCGGCCGCCTCGATGGCGCTCGAGATGCGCTCGTCGAGCATGCTGCGGTTGGGCAGGCCGGTCAGCACGTCATGGTGGGCGACGAACTGGATGCGGTCCTCGGCCTGCTTGCGCTCAATCGCGATGCCGGCGATGTGCGTGGCCATGCCGAGCAGCTTCTGGCAGGTGGTGGACGGCAGGCCCGGCGTGCGCCCGTAAAGCCCGAGCGAGCCGAGCACCTGGCCCTGATAGGAGTGGATCGGCGCCGACCAGCAGGAGCGAAAGCCGTAGGGGACGGCCAGGTCGCGATAGCCTTCCCATAGCGGATCAGTCTCGATGTCGGCGACGAACACGGGCTCGCCGCGCCACATGGCGGTGCCGCAGGAGCCAACCGCCGGGCCGATCGGGATGCCGTCGATGCGGGTGAAGCAGTTCGGGTCGAGATTGGGGGCGGCGACGTGCCGCAGGCAGTTTTCCTCCGGATCGAGCAGCAGGACGGAGCCCGTGACATCGGCGATCTGTCCCTCGATCAGGTGAATGAGCGCGGTGAAGACATCCTTCAACGGCGCGCCGACCGCGATCATCTTCAGAAGCTCCGCCTGGCCGAGATGCAGCTGCTCCTGGCGCTTGCGCTCGGTGATGTCGCGGGCGACGCCGATGATGCCGACGATCTCACCCTGCTCGTTGCGCATCGGCAGTTTGGAGGTGAGCAGGCATTTCAGCCCGCCCCGGCCGTCCGGGATCTTCTCCTCCATGTCCAGCATCGGCTCGCCCGAGCGCATGATCTCCTGCTCGATCTCGAAGAACTGCTGCGCGAGTTCGGGCGGAAAGAGATCGAAATCGGTCCTGCCGGTCAGGTCCGTCTCCTTGTACAGGTCGGAGATGACGGCGCGGTTGGCCAGCAGGAAGCGGCTGTCGCGATCCTTGAAGAAGAAATAGTCCGGCGCCTGGTTGATCATCGCCTCCATCCAGTAGGCGCGACTGTGCGGATCGCCGGCGATGGGAAAACGGCGCGCAGCCTCCGCCATCAGCCGCTCGCTCGCCGCGAGCAGGCGCGATGTCGGATCTATCGTCTCGCCTTCCGGCGGCGACAAATTTTCGGACAGCTGCATCCGCAATTCCCCAACCTGCCTGCCTTGTGCCTGGCAGGGCTTCGTCGTTGCAACCCAAGGCTACACTCCAGACCGTTATCCAAAGCTGAATCCATTCGTTCCAATGCCGGATATCCGGCGACTTCCGCTCCCAAACGGCACGGCGGCCGGGCCGGTCGAAGCGGCCGGCCGGTGCCCCATTTTCGCAAGCCGTCCCGCGATGGACACGCCCTCCGGCGGCGGACCGTCCTGATTGCCCGAAATCCGTGTCATTTCGGCACAAAACAACCTGGCACGGTTCCTGCTCCCTGTAGGCCAAGGAGCAGAAATGGTTACCAGACGCTTAATAGTCTCTTCGATCGGCCTGGGGGTGCTCGGCGCAGCCGTGCCGGCGCGCGCCACGAGCGTACCTGCCGCAATCGAGGTCGACCTGCGCGGCGCCATCGACGCCTCGGCGCACGGCGTGCGGCCCGGCGGCGGCGACCGCAAGAGCAGGGCCTTCTCCAGGCTGCTGAAGGAGGCAGCCGAGAAGCAGGTTCCGGTCTTCCTGCCGCCCGGCGACTATGTCGTCTCCAACATCGACCTGCCCGACAACACCCGGTTGACCGGCGTTGCCGGCGCCACCCGGATCCTTTACGGCGGCGACGGCTACCTGTTCGCCTGCCAGGGCGCCGGCAGCATCGTGCTCGAAGACCTGGTGATCGACGGCAACAACCGCTGGCTCGACGACACGGTGGAAGGGCTCGTCCATCTTTCCGCCGCCACGGACGTCAGGATCGAGAACTGCGAGATCAAGGGTTCGTCGAAGTCCGCGCTCTACCTGGAGCACTGCGGCGGCCGCATCGAGAAGAACCGCATTTCGGGGGCTGCCGACCATGCGATCTACGCCATCGAGAGCACCGGGCTTTCGATTACCGCCAACACCGTTCTGGACTGCGCCAATGGCGGCATCCTCGTGCACCGCTGGACCAAGGGGCCGGACGGCACGATGGTGACCGGCAACCGGGTCTCGGGCATCGGCGCGCGCAACGGCGGGACCGGCGAATACGGCAACGGCATCAACATCTTCCGCGCCGACAACGTGATGGTGGCGAACAATCACCTCTCCGACTGCGCGTTTTCGGCCATCCGCTCCAATGCCGGCTCCAACATCCAGATCTCCGCAAACACCTGCCTCGCCTCGGGGGAGACGGCGATCTACTCCGAGTTCGGCTTCGAGGGCGCGATCGTCAGCGGCAACCTGATCGACGGGGCGGCCAACGGCATCCTGATCGTCAACTTCAACGAGGGCGGGCGGCTTTCGACGGTGACGGGCAACGTCGTGCGCAACCTGAAACTCGAAGGGCCCTACGTCCACGACGGGGCCGGCTTCGGCTTCGGCATCGCCGTGGAGGCCGACACGGTTGTCAGCGGCAACACCATCGAGAACGCACCGAAATACGGCCTGATGCTCGGCTGGGGCCCCTACATGCGCGGCCTCGTCGTCAACGGCAATCTCGTGCGCGCCACCCCCGTCGGCTGCGCGGTGACCGTGGTCGAGGGCGCCGGATCGGCGCTGGTCTCGGGCAACGTCTTCGAACAAACGCCGCAGGGCGCCATCGCCGGTTACCGCTGGAACGAGCGGGCGACCGGCGACCTTGCGGACGGGGCGGAGCAGTTCGCCCACCTCACGATCGAGCGCAACCGGACGGGATAAGCCGGGCAGGCGCTCCCGCGGCGCGCGTCTGATCGACGCGCCCGCGGTCAACTCGAATACCGGCCGCCGGGCGATCCGCCCTGCGGCCTGCGAAACTCGCCCCTTTCGGTTCCCGAACGCCGAAGGGGGCGATGGGGCGGGATGGGGAAGGTTACTCTGCGTGCCTTTCCCATCTCCGCCCGCCCCGATCTGCTCATCCCAAGCCTCCCGGCCTATGGCAAAGGCGTCGGTCCTGTGACAGAACGCGCAGCGTCGAACGGCCCGGTCATGACGATCGAGCCGCACGGCAGCCCTTGATCCGGAGCGCGCATTTTCATGTCTGACTGGAGCCTTCCCAAAGAGGAAATCATCGAGGCCAAGGCATTTATCGACATGTTCGAGGTCGCGCCCGCCTTCCTCGTGGAGACGGCCGAACTGGCCTGGATGCGCATCGGCGAGGGTTGCGCGGTATCGCTTCCCTCGGCTCCCGCCATGGGGCTGAACCGGATCCTGGCCGTGCGCGACCGCGACGATCTCGAAAGGGCTTACCAGTGGCTCAGCGGGCGAAAGGGAAAGCGCTACGTCCAGATCGACGAAGCTTCGGCGCCCACGGAGATCCTCCAGTGGCTGAAGGAACGGGGCATGGAAAAGCAGGGTAACGGCTGGGCAAAACTCACGCTGCCTGCCTCCTCAGCCACGTTGCTGCCGGCGGGCACTGTCACGACGCGCCTCGCCGGACCAGGCGATGCAGCCCTGTTCGCCGAAACGATGTGCAGGGGCTTCGGCTTCGATCGTGGCCTTGAGCCTTTCTGGGCGGGAATCATCGGCAAACCCCGATGGAACTGCTTCATTGCCTGGCTGGACGATACCCCCGTCGCCACAGGAGCGATGTACATGGACGATGGCTACGCCTGGCTGGGCGGCGGCGCGACCATTGCGGAATATCGCAACAGGGGTGCGCAGGCGGCCCTGATCAATGCGCGGCTCGAGGCGGGCCTGTCGCAGGGCGTATCCGTCTTTTCGGTGGAAACGGAACAGCCGGAACAGGGGCGGGAGCGTGGCAGCACGTCCTATTCCAACCTGCGGAAAGCGGGCTTCAGGCAGGTCTACACGCGTCAGAACTTTCGCCTGAAAGACTGATCCCGCCGGCTATCATGCGCTTGCTAGTGTGCGTCGTGGCTCGCGCCTGCCGCGCCTGCCGCACCGCCGGCACTGCCGGACCTGAACGCCTCCACCTCGAACTGGACGGTAATCTCCCCCGCCTTCTCGAAATTCAGGGTGGCGGGGAAGCTCTCGCCTTCCCTGAAGGGTGCGGCAATCTTCATGAACATTACATGGAGCCCGCCGGGTCCGAGCTTGACCGTCGCGCCGGCGGGGACCGGGATGCCGTCGGTCAGCTTGCGCATCTGCATGACGTCGTTCTGCAGGCTCATCTCGTGCATCTGCACGTCGCCGGAGACCGGCGAGCTGATGGAGACGAGGCGATCGGGCTCGGCGCCGTGATTGACGATGGTGAGGAAGCCGCCGCCGACCGGCTGGCCCGGCAGCGTCGCCTTGGCCGCCGGGTGGAGGATCTCGATGCTGCCGGCTTTGTATTCTTGATGTTCTTGCGCCGCCGCGCCGAAGGCCGGGGCCAGAAGCACCGGAGCCAGAAGGAGCAGTGCCGCCGAAAGGATGTTCAAGAGCCGCTTCATGTCGGAATCCTTTGTTGACCTTCCCCTCCTGGGGCCCTGGCGCGCACAGGAGCCCCATGGGGACGAAAGGTCAAGGGCGATCGTGGAGCATCGCGCACGATCGGGGAGAGCGTGACGATCACCACAATTCATCGGTGGATCACCGGCACGCGCTGTAATCCTGACCGTCGCTTGCCTATGGTGCGGCTCCAAAACGGGAGAACAGCACATGCTTACGATCTACGGCGTCTATCGCTCGCGCGCGTCGCGAAACTACTGGATGGCGGGCGAACTCGGCCTTGCCTTCGTCTCCGTGCCGGTCATCCAGGCGCGGCGGCTGGACGATCCGGCTGCGGCCGATGCGCCGCAGAACACGCTGTCGCCGGACTTCCTCGCCGTCAACCCGACCGGGCTGGTTCCCTGCATCGACGACGGCGGCTTCGTGATGAGCGAATCGCTGGCGATCAACCTCTACCTCGCCCGCAAGCATGGCGGTCCGCTTTCGGGCCGGACGCTGACGGAGGAAGCGGAGATGCTGCAGTGGACCACCTGGGCTGCAACGGAGGTCGAGCCGCATGCGGTCAAGATCATCCTGACGCTCGACGCCCATGCCGCTGCGAGCGAGCAGGGAAAGCTGACGATCCGCGCGGCCACGAAGGCGTTGAAGAAGGCGTTTGCGCTGCTCGACCGGCGGCTCGCGGCAACCGGCCATGTCGTCTCCGACCGCTTCACCGTCGCCGACCTGAACCTCGCCGAGGTGTTCCGCTACACGATGAGCCAGACGGAGCTCTTCGACGCCGCGCCGAACGTCCGGGCCTGGCTTGCCGCCTGCCAGGCGCGGCCCGCCTTCAAGGCGATGATGGAGGCGCGGCTGCAGGAGCCGGAATAGGCCCCCTGCCACTCTCGTCGCCGTCGTCGATGCCGATGCTCTCGGCGATCGCGCGGCGCATCCATTGCTTGAAGAGCGTGACCTTGCGCGGCTCGCGCACGTCCGGCGCGGTGATGAAGTAGTAGCCCATGCCGGTCTTCACCCTGATGTCGAAGGGGGCGACCAACAGGCCTTCCGCCAGCGCCCAGGAGGCGAGGATCGGCCAGGCCAGCAGCACCCCCTGGCCGGCCAGGGCTGCATCGAGGCAGAGCGAGGCGTCGCTGAACATATGGCGGGTGCGCGGCGCGGGCTGGTCCAGCCCCGCCGCCTCCAGCCAGCGGTCCCAGGTGAACTGGTCGTTCGCATCGATCACGGCCGGCATGTCGACGAGGTCGGCGGGCGTCTTCAGCCGCCCGGCCAGTTCCGGCGTGCAGACCGGAAACATTTCCTGCGGCAGCACGAATTCGGCGCGCACGCCCGGCCAGGTGCCGGGGCCGATGCGGATGCCCAGGTCGACGTCCGACCCCGACAGGTCGGCGAGCGCGGTCGTCGATTCGATCCGCAGGCTGATCTCGGGGTGGGCGGCGCTGAACTGGTGGATGCGGTGGATCAGCCAGCGCGAGGCGAAGATCGGCGCGACCGAGATGACGAGGATCGTATCGTCGCGGTGGCGGGCGCTGCCGACCGCCTCGGCAAGCTCGCGAAAACCCGCCGAAAGCTTGCGCACGAACGGCGTGCCGAAGGGCGTCGGCCGCATGCCGCGGGCGGTGCGCTCGAACACCGTGCGCCCCAGTTGCGCCTCGGCCTTGATCACCTGCTGGCTGACGGCGCCGACCGTGACGCCCAATTCGTCCGCCGCCGCCTGCAGCGAGCCGAGCCGCCCGACCGCCTCGATCGCCCTCAGGCCGTTCAGATGGATGCTGTTCAACGGGCTCATATAGTTTTTCTATAGTATTCGCCTGAACTGCTCAATTGAATTCGTTGCCGGACTGATTCAATATCGGATCGTAATCCTTTGATCCCATAGCCAACTCGCAAGACACGAGCGGCCAATCCCTTGAGAGGGAGAGGACGATGCTGAAGCTTTTCTTGAATCCTTTCACCCTTGTCGCCTCGCTCCTGCCCGCGCCCGACGACCGGGACGACGCCTGGATCCGCGATCCGCTGGCCCACCCCGACATCGAGGCGATGGACGAGCGGCAGCGCGCCGACCTGCCCTTCCACAGCCTTCCCAGGGCCCCCGACCTTTCGGCCCCTGTCGCCTGCCGGACCTGAGCCTGCCGCGGGTAGCATCCCGACGGGACGTTCGCGACAACGCGGCCGATGCGCTAGGATCGCTCCCTCGAATGGGAGGTCGTGCGATGACGGAAACGGAAACGGCAGCGCTGGCGGCACGCCTGGAGCGGCTGGCCGCGGATCTTCCCGGCGTCGAGACCGGCACCTCCTATGGTGCGACCGCACTGAAGGTCGCAGGCAAGATGATCGCCACGGCCAAGGACGCCGGGACCGTCGTGCTGTCGATGCCGCTCGACGACAAGGAACACTTCATCGAACTGGCGCCGTGCGCGAGGCATGGCTCAGGCGGGCGCCGACGAAGCTGCGCAAGCTGCTGCCGGCCGGCGACGGATAGCGGCGGATTGCCTGACGCCTCAGCCCGCCGCCCGCTCCAGCGCACGGGCAACGGCCGGGCGTTCCAGCATGCGGGCGCGATGCGCGGCGACCCTCGGAAAGCCGTCGATGTCGACTCCGTCCGGCTTCAGCCAGCCGGCGACGGTGAAGAGATAGGGATCGGCGACGCTGTAGGCCTCGCCCATCGCCCAGGGACCGGCCGGCATCGTCGCCTCGATCAGGCCGAAGCACTCGGCCATGTTCTGCGGCACCTTCGCCCGCATCGTCTCCTGCGCGGCCGGGTCGTCGGACCATCGCGCGCCGCGGCGGAAATGGGCATGGGCCACGTGGACCGTCGAGCACAGATAGGCGGTGAAGGCCTGCAATTGGCCGAAGGCGAAGGGATCGTCGAGCGGCGCAAGGCGTCTTTCCGGCGCGACCTGCGCAATATAGGCGAGGATCGCCGGCGTCTCGGTCAGGACGCCGCGATCGGTGGAAAGCGCCGGCACGCGGCCCTTGGGGTTGATGTCGAGATAGGCGGGCGAGCGCTGTTCGGAACTGGCAAAATCCACCCTCTTCACCTCGAAGGCGAGGCCGCTCTCCTCCAGCGCGATCAGCGACGCCAGCGCGCAGGTGTTCGGGGTGAAATGGAGCGTCAGCATGGCAAAGTCCTCCGGGCCGTTCGTCGTCGCCGCAACAGAGCGGATAAGACGGCGGATGGCAAGCGGGGTGGAGGAAGCGGGGGCGCCGATGTGAAGCTAAGCGGGGGCGTGAAGCGGACGAGCGGCGTGGAAAAAAGGCGCCGCTCTCCCCCTTCGTCATCCTCGGCCTTGTGCCGAGGATCTGCCTCCGTCTCATCAAGCTACTGACAAAAAAGGATTTAACTCCCATCTGGAGCGATGCGGTCAGATCCTCGGCACAAGGCCGAGGATGACGTCGTGGCTGTGGGATGGCTTGCCGATTGCCCGCGTCGACCGGCGAACCGGCTATTCCTGCGCCATGTGCATCATCTCCCAGACGTGGCCGTTGATGTCCTGGAAGCTGCAGCCGTACATCGGGCCGAACTCGATGTTCGGCTTCCATTCGCGGGCGCCGGCGGCGAGCGCCTTGGCCTTGAATTCGTCGACCTCCGCGCGGCTTGCGGCGGAGAGGCAGGTCAGCACCTGCGTCTCCTTTTCCGGATCGCCAACCTTGCCGTTGACGAATTCCTGGAAGCGGGCCTGCACCATCAGCATGACGAAGATCGTGTCGGAGACGACCATGCAGGCCGCCTGCTCGTCGCTGAACTGTTCGTTGAAGGTGAAGCCGAGAGCGCCGAAGAAACGGCGGGTGGCGGGCATGTCCTTGACGGGCAGGTTGACGAAAATCATGCGCATGCGATCAGTCCTCCGGTTTGTTGCGGCCCGCGTCTCGCGGCCGCCGATGCCACAAGGACGCGCATATAGGGCGCTAGCCGACAGGTGCTGCGAATATTTTTCCACGTGCACGTGTAGGAGGCATGCCGCGAGGCCGGTGTGTGCCGTTCCGGCTTGCGGAAAAGGGTGAGCGGCGGTTCCGGCGGAAGCAACTACCCTCCCCGTCATACCGGCCTCCGAGCCGGTATCCAGCCGCGCAAGTCCTTGCGCGAAAAGAGCATCCCCCGCGCCGCAGACGCGGCGCTGCTGGATCCCGGCTCGGGGGCCGGGATGACGGTGGAAGAGGGGCTTGGCCGGGTGTCAGATGCTGGCTGCGACAATCAAGACCACTTGCTCGGAAGCGGAGCGGTCAGACACGGCGTCACCAGCCCGAAGTCGGGGGCGGCAGCCTACCCCCTCAGCGCTTCCGTCACCCGGACGTCGCCGACGGGGAGGCCGTTCCAGTTCTTCATGGCGTGGTCGGCCTGGCGCATCAGGGCATCGGCGACCGCCGGGTCGTCGTCGAAGAAGCGGGCGAGCGTTGCGGCGACCATAGCCTCGGCGGCGCGGGTGGCGCCGTCCTCGCATTTCAGCGCGATCGCGATGCCCTTTTCGGGGACGGCGGCGCAGAAGACGCCCTCCGCGCCGGTCTTGGCGAAGATGCGACCGGGTGCGGTCTCCATCAGCCGGGTGCAGGCGCGGCGGGTGCCGGCGACATAGAAGGGCTCGGCCATGCAGGCGTCGACGAGCCGCCGCGCGGCCCTTGCGCGGGCGGGCGGCAGGCCTGTGCCCGTCGCCATCCTGGCAAAGCCGTGCGCCAGCGCCTTCAGCGGCACCGCATAGGTGGGGATGGAGCAGCCGTCGGTGCCGCAATCGTCCCGGTCGAGCGGCGTTCCGGTCAGGTGCTGCATGACGGCGCGGATCTCCGCCTGGACCGGATGGTCGTAGCCGACATAGCCCTTCGGATCGACGCCGCCGTGGCAGGCCGCGCAGACGAAGCCCGCATGCTTGCCCGAGCAGTTGTTGTGCAGCGCCGTCGGGCGATCGAGCGTGCGCGCCTGCCCGATCAGCACGGGCTGGTCGAAGGACCAGTGCGCGCCGCACTCCAGCACGCTCGCCTCCTGCCCGGCCGCGGCCAGCATGCCGGCCGCCAGCGCCACGTGCTTCGGCTCGCCGCTGTGCGAGGCGCAGGCGAGCGCCAGCTCCTTGTCGCCGAAGCCGTAGGCATCCGCCGCGCCGCCTTCGACCAGCGGCAGCGCCTGCATCGCCTTGCAGGCCGAGCGCGGGAAGACCGCGGCTTCGACATCGCCGCGGGCGAAGGCCACCTTGCCGTCGCCATCGACCGCCACCACCATGCCGCGATGGCGGCTTTCGACGCGATTTCCGCGCGTCACCTCGACGAGAACGGGGTTTTCCATTTCCGGTGCCTTCAAATTTCCGATATCGGCTGCGGTATTAGCCGAATTCTCGCCCCGACGCAGCAGTGGAAACGGAGAAGGCCATATGAAAATCGGCAGGAAATTCCTGGTCCTGTTCCTGGCCATCTACCTGGTGCCGGCGCTCGCCAGCGCCGGCTACTGGTACCTGCTGGACCGGCCGGGCTCGTGGCGCGAGGCGAACTGGTCCTCGGCCGGCATCCTGCCGCATCCGGACGACGAGCCGCGGGCGACGATCCACGTCTTCTCGGCTGCGACCGGCGGCATGAAGGGCGCCTTTGCCAGCCACGCCTGGATCGTCACCAAGAAGGCGGGTGCCGAGCGCTACGACCGCTACGACAAGGTCGGCTGGGGAAGCCCGATCCGCAAGAACGGCTATCCGGCCGATGCCTACTGGTATTCGAACCGGCCGCGCGCGGTCGTCAGCCTTGCGGGCGAGGCGGCGGCGCGCCTCATTGCGAAGGTCGAGGCGGCAATCGCCTCCTACCCCTACGCGCAAGCCGGCGGCTACCGGATGTGGCCGGGGCCGAACTCCAACACCTTCGTCGCCCATGTGCTGAGGAACGTCCCCGAACTCGGCGCGGTGCTGCCGCCGGACGCGGTCGGGCGCGACTTCCTGCCCTTTGGTACCTTCGTCGACATTGCCCCGGACGGGCGCGACATGCATGCCAGCCTGTTCGGGCTGATCGGCTTTTCCGCCGGCCTGCGCAGCGGACTGGAGGTCCACCTCGCCGGCCTCGTCGCCGGCATCGACATCATGCGGCCGGGCGTGAAGATACCCGCGCTGGGGCGGATCGGGATGTAGGGGTACTGCGGGGAAGCTCCGCTCGAGACGCGTCCATTTCTACGAGCAGGCCACCAAAAGTTCCGTCATGCCGGACTTGATCCGGCATCCAGCGCGCGCAAGTCCTTGCGCGCAGGAAGTGCACTTTCTCACGCCGCAGACGCGGCGTGGCTGGACCCCGGATCAAGTCCGGGGTGACGGAGATGGGGGCTTGCCTCCTGCGCAATCCGCCTCCGCAGCAGCCCGCGTGTTAAACGCAACCCGCATCCGCGTCGTCGCAACACCCGCAACCCGGCGCCTACGGCCCACCGAGACATCGGCGGGCCGACGAGGACCATCGGCGACAGCCCCATCATGCCCTGCCCCCGCTTGCGGAGATTGCGGCGGGCGTGAAAATGTGGTCCGGTGCAACCCCGCCCCGACACACCGGCTCCCGTCAGACACCCCATGGCAGAAATGACCCCGCAAGCAGACACGGCGCGCCTTTCGGCGCTCTTTCGCCCCGAGAACCTGCTGGCGACGATGATGCTGGGCGGCGGCATCGCGCTGCATGCGGTCGAGACCTACATCACCGCCACCCTGATGCCCTCGATCGTGCGCGACATCGGCGGGCTTGCGCTCTTTGCCTGGGCGACGACGATCTACGTGATCGCCTCGGTGGTCGGCTCGATCTATGTCGCCGTGCGTCCGGCCGGCGTGACGCTGAACCGCTGCTATGTCTGGGGTGCAGCACTCTTCGGCGCCGGCAGCCTGATCTGCGCGCTCGCACCCGTCATGGAGATCGTGCTCGCCGGCCGCGCCGTGCAGGGGCTGGGCGCCGGCCTGCTGGTGACGCTCGGCTATGCCTTCATCCGCTTCGTCTATCCCGAGGCGCTCTGGAGCAGGGCCTCGACGCTCTATGCCGCGGTCTGGGGGATCGCCACCTTCGTCGGCCCCAGCATCGGCGGCATCTTCGCCAGCGGCAGCGCCTGGCGCGAGGCGTTCCTCATTCTCGTGCCGATCGCGCTTGTCATGGCCTGGCTCGCGCCGCGCAGGCTGCCGTCCGGCGAGGACCGCCAAGCGGCCACGCCCGCCCCGTTCGTCCAGATCGCGCTGCTGCTCGCCTCGGCCATGCTCGTCTCCTTCGCAGGCTCGGTGACCGCGGTATGGCTGCGGGGAACGCTTGCGGCGGCCGCGGTGGCAGCGGTGACGGCCATGGTGCTGGCCGAACGGCGGGCGAGCGCCCGGCTGCTGCCGGCCGGCGCCGTCAATCTTTCATCCGCGCTCGCCCGGATCTACCTGATCATGCTGCTGATGCTGGTGGCGCTCGCCTCGGACATCTACATCCCCTATTTCCTGCAGGAACTGCACGGGGTGGCGCCGCTCGCATCGGGCTATCTGGTGGCGCTGCTGGCGCTCGGCTGGACGGCCGCGGCCTTCCTGACGGCCGGCCTGACGGGACGGCGCGCCATCGCCTCGATCGCCGCCGGCACGCTGCTCGAGGCGGTTTCCACCGGGCTCCTGGTCTTCCTGCTGGCGCGCCACAATCCGCAAGGCGACATCGTCGTGCTGGCGGCGGCGACGGTTGCGATCTTCGGCATGGGCTTCGGCGTCGGCATGGGCTGGGCGCACCTCGTCACCCTGGTGCTCAGGCTCGCCCCCGACGACGAGAAGGACAAGGCTTCCGCGGCGATCGTGACGATGCAGGCGCTCGGCACCGCATTCGGGGCGGCACTCGCCGGCGTGGTCGCCAACAGCACCGGCCTTCTCGACCCCGGCGGCATTGCCGGCAACGTCTCGGCGGCCGGCTGGCTCTATGGATTGTTCGCGCTTCCCGGTCTTGCCGCCTTCAGCCTCGCGATCTCCCTGCTTCGGCAGCGCAACTGACGACTGATCAGTCGAAGGTGATCACCACCTTGCCGACATGGTCGCCATGCTCCAGCATGCGGTGGGCGTTGACGACCTCGGTGAACGGCAGCACGGCCTGGATCACCGGCGCCAGCCGCCCCGCGTCGAGAAGCGGCCACACCTTTTCCAAAAGGTCGTCGCGGATCGCCTGCTTCTCCGCAGCCGTCCGCGGGCGCATGGCCGATCCCATGATCCGCAGCCGCCTCAGCAGGATCGGGCCGAGATTGACCTTCTCGGCGAAGGTGCCGCCGAGGAAGGCGATGATCGACAGCCGGCCGTCCAGCCCGAGCGACTTGAGGTTGCGGTCGAAATAGGTGGCGCCCACCATGTCGAGAATGACATCGACGCCGCGCCTGTCGGTCTCCTCGGCGATGACGGCCGCGAAGTCCTCGGTGCGGTAGTTGATCGCCCGGTGCGCACCGAGGCCGACGCAGGCCTCGCATTTCTCCGCCGTTCCCGCGGTCGCATAGACCTTTGCGCCGAAGGCCCGGGCAAGCTGGATCGCCGTGGTGCCGATGCCGCTCGTGCCGCCGTGGACGAGCACGGTCTCGCCGGCCTTCAGATCCGCCATCATGAAGAGATTGGCCCAGACGGTGAAGAAGGTTTCCGGAAGGGCCGCCGCCCTTGCGGGCTCGTAGCCCTTGGGAAACCGCAGCGCCTGGGATGCCGGGACAGTGCAATACTGCGCATAGCCGCCTCCGTTTGCGAGCGCGCAGACCTTGTCGCCGACCGTGAACGCCGTCACGTCGGGCCCGAGCGCAACCACTTCGCCGGCAATCTCGAGGCCGAGGATCGGGCTTGCGCCGGGCGGCGGGGGATAGTCGCCCTTGCGTTGCATGAGGTCGGGGCGATTGATGCCGGCGGCTGCGACCCGCACCAGGATCTCGCCCGTGCGAAGCAGCGGAAGGGGTCCCTGCGCGATGACGAGATGCTCGGGGCCGCCGGGCTCCCGGACTTCGACATAGGACATGGCTTCGGGCAACGACATAAGGCTTTCCTCCGGCTGCGGTGCAGCAATGCAATTCCTGCGCGACGTGTTCCGACCATAGCCGAAAGCGAGCGACCAAGACATGGTTGCTCCCCCGCAACATTAAATTTCGGTCATGTCAAACGCCGCCACAATTTGCCACAAACCATTGAAATATCGACATTTCATGGGCTTGACGGATTAACTATCTTTAATTTGAAGTGCCCTTCCCGGCGGCCTAACGTGCTGCTCGAAGCCGGGAAGCGCCGGCGGTTTTCACCGCGACGCGACGCCTTCCGGACGGCTTCAACCAATGCCCTCTCCCAAGGGCAGATTACCCAAGGACAAGTCTCATGCGTGTTCTTCTTTCCAACCTCGCAATCGTGACCGTTCTCACCGCTCCGGCCGTTGCACTGGCAGCGCAGACGACGACCGGAACGGTCAAGGCTTTCAGCCCGGCGGCGCAGACGCTGACGCTGTCGGACGGCTCGAGCTACATGTTGCCGAAGGGGTTCAAGGACCCCGGCATCAAGGCCGGCGAGAAGGTTACAATCGCCTACGACATGGTCGGGAAAAAGCATGAAGCCAAGACTGTGAAGCTCCTGCAGTGACTTTTGCAGGAAAGGTCCTGCAGTGATTTCGCAGGAATGATCCTGCAGTGACTTCCGCAGGCTTGAGCGGTCTGCCCCGACCCTACATGGACCGCTCAGGATAGGCCGTACCAGCGCTGTGTGTGTACCGCTGGGCGGCCGAAAGAGGGCGGGTTCGTGGCCGGACCCGCCCTTCCTTCTTTCCAGCTCATCCGGCAACGTGCGGATCGGCGCCGAAGAAGACGATGCCGTCCTTGCTCGTCTTCGCCTGTCCCTTGAGCGTGGCGATGCGGGCGCTGATCTGCTGCGGATCGGCGACCAGTTCCTCCTCGGGAACGATCAGCACTACCGCAGAGCAGCGCATCAGCGGAAAATTGCGCTCGTTTCCGTCGCGGTCGTGGCCGCGGATCACCCCGGCAAGCAGGTCCGCCGGCGCATAGAGCTGCCGTGCCTCGTGGGCGAAATCGCCGAGCAGGCGCTCGATCAGCGCCCGCACCGCCGATACCGTCCGCCCCGAGACGCCGGCAAAGAAATCGTCGCCGCCGAGATGGCCGATGAAGACGTCCTCGCCGATGAAGTGACGACGCAGCAGCGAGGCGAACTGCAGGATGGCGCGGTCGCCCATCTGGAAGCCGTAGTGGTCGTTGAACGGCTTGAAGTTGTCGAAGTCGAAATAGCAGAAGCAGCGCAACTGGTCGCCGTCGAGCGTCCGGTCCTGCAGGTAGTCGTGGATCGAGCGATTGCCGGGCAGGCTCGTCAGCGGGTTCTGGTCCTCGGCATTCTTCAATTGCTTCTCGCTGATGATCTTCAGGAGCGAGGAGGCGCTGAGGATGCCGGCGTAACGCATGTTCTCGGTCAGGATCACGCATTCGCTGCCGCCCATGTCGGCGAAGATGGAGAGCAGCTGCTCGGCCGGCGTCTCCAGATCGGCGACCGGGGCCATGGTGGAGAAGTTCGACAGGCTCTTCTGGTAGATCCTGTTCTTCAGGAGATCGCGGCCGAAGGGATGGTAGCTGACTTCGCGGACATGGTATTCGTGCAGGATGCCGCGCGGCTCGTCATTGGCGTTGAGCACCGGGAAGAAGGTGCGCCGCGGGTCCCGGCGGAAGAGCTCGAAGACGGACTCCAGGCTGTCGCTCTCGTGGACGGCCGGCAGGTGCTCGATCTGGCGGCGGATGAGGATGCTGTCGAGCGAGGCCGAGTTGCGCCGGCCGGTCGCCGCACGCGCCACCGGCGCATAGACCGCCTGCAGGGCGGACATGTCGGTCTGCGGGCGGGCGATGTACCAGCCCTGCACGAGATCGCAGCCGCAATCGCGGCAGGCGACGAACTCCGCTTCCGTCTCCACGCCCTCGGCGATCACCCGGATGCCCAGCACATGGGCGAGGTTGACCGTGCTCTTGACCAGGTGGCGCTTGCGGGCATCCGCATCGAGGCCGGACATGAAGTGCCGGTCGATCTTGAGATAGTCGAACGGATGGTCGCACAGCGCCTTCATGCCGCTGTGGCCGGCACCGAAATCGTCGATGGCGAGCTTGAAGCCCTCCTGACGCAGGCGCGCGATCAGGGTGCCGAACTCGGGCATGCTGCCGTTGTCGAAGCGCTCGGAGATTTCGAAGCAGATGGAAGAGGCCGGGATGCCGGCCCGCTTCAGATGACCGGACAGGCGGTCGACGACGTCGGCGGCCTCGGTGACCAGCCGGGAATCGAGGTTGATGAACAGGGTGCGGCTGGCAAAGTCCGGCAGGGCGGCAAAGGCTGCGAGCGCGCGGCTGTTGACCATGTGCTCCAGCGCCAGCAACTGCCCGGCCTCGTGGGCCCGGTCGAGAAGATCGAGCGGGGAGCGAAAGCCGAGCCGGTCGTGACCGCGCATGAGGGATTCATAGCCGAACACCGCGCCCGAGGCCGTCTCCACGATCGGCTGGAACGCCGTCTCGACCACGAGCTTGGCAAGCGTGACAATCTGATCGTCGCCGAAGCGGCGCAGTGAGATCATTTCGGCGGCGGACATCGAGCGGAAACTCCGGGTCAGGACATTGCGACCCGACTCTTCTGTACCGAATCTGAACAATCCCTTTAAGCAACATGACAGTTTGATGAAACTTCAATGACTGCAAAGGGTTAAATCAAATTTCCTTCAAATGCGGATCGTCAGCATGATGGCACCTGCAGCGATCATGCAAACCGCCAGCCAGTGCACCGGCGAGAGGCGCTCGCCGAGGAAGATCGCCGCGAACGCCGCCACCAGCACCACGCTCAGCTTGTCGACGGGAGCGACCTGGGAGGCGTTGCCGAGCTTGAGCGCCCGGAAATAGCAGAGCCACGACGCTCCGGTCGCAAGGCCGGACAGGACGAGGAACAGCCAGCTTCTGGGCGATACGGTCGAGGGCGCCTGCCAACCACCCGTCACCTGCAGGACGAAGGCGATGGAGACGAGGATGACGATCGTGCGGATGAAGGTGGCGAAGTCGGATCCGACGCCCTCGATGCCGACCTTGGCGAAGATCGCCGTCAGCGCCGCAAAGACCGCCGAGCCTATGGCCCAGAATTGCCAGGAAAGCAGAAGCGACCTCACGCGAGCGCCACCGGAAAGAGGCGCGCCAGGAAGAGGCCGGCAGCAACCGCGGCCAGCGACAGGACGACACTCGAAAACACGTAGACGAAGGCTGCGGCAAGGTTGCCGCGCTCCCAAAGCAGCGCCGTGTCGAGGGCGAAGGCGGAAAACGTGGTGAAACCACCGAGCACGCCGGTCGTCAGAAACAGCCGGGCTTCCTGCGGCAGGTGGCCGCGAAAGGCGAAGTAGCCGGCGAGCAGGCCCATCGCCAGGCAGCCGAGGATGTTGACGGCGAGCGTTCCCAGCGGAAAGCCGTTGCCGAACAGACGAGCGGCAAGGACATTGACGCCATGGCGGCCGGCACCGCCGACCCCTGCCCCGAGAAACACGATGAGATAGTTCATGTCGTCACCTCTCCACGATGTGGCGGCAACGGAAACCACCCAAGAGCGGCTGCTGGTCGCATGCCTGCACCGGGCGACCTTCCGGTCCGCCTCTGGCAGGAGCTATCAGCCGTCATGGCGGTTGTCGGGGAGCTCCATCCCCATCACACGGAAAATTCCTATCGCGGATCCGGCGGCGCTGTCAAACCGCAGCGCCGCCGGAATTCCTATGCCTTGCGCAGCGCCAGGCCGAAGCCGATCAGCGCCCAGCCCTGCATGGCGAGGTCGAAGGCGAGGAACAGGCCGAGCAGCCACAGGCTGTTCACCGGCCAGCCGATCAGGAAGACGATGCCGGCAAGCGCGGTCACGATGCCGCCTGCCAGCAGCCAGCCCCAGCCGCCCTCCTCGCGGGCGCGCATCGCCACCCAGATGCGGAACAGGCCGGAGACCAGCAGCGCGCAGGCCATGAACAGCGTCAGCACCTTGGAGGTGAGGATGGGGTTGACGAAGGCGAGCACGCCGGCGGCCAGATAGAGCAGCGCGCTCAACACCCAGTAGATCGTGTCCTTCCACGCCTTCACCTGGAAGGCATGGGCGAGATAGACGGCGCCGCCGACGATCATCAGCATGCCGACATAGTAGACGGTGACGACGGTGGCCCAGAGAAGGTTGCCCGCGGCGATGAAGCCGAAGACGAGGAGCGCGAAGCCGAGGGCGACGAACCAGCCCCATTTTCCGCGCACGTCCGAAAGACGCGGTATTGACGAGTGCACAGCCATGACGATCCCCCGATTGCCGAAACAAAACAAACCGATAGTAACACGAAATCGGCAGTTGTCATCGCCTGCGGGATACGCGCCGGTGACGCGCAGATTTTTATTGATTGGCCAGTCAATTAAAAATAACATCCCGACAAAAGGAGACAGGTCTTGCCGAAAGTCGGAATGGAGCCGGTGCGCCGCAGGGCGCTGATGGACGCGACGCTGAAGGCGGTCGGCGACCACGGCTCGCTGGCCGTCACCATGTCGGAGATCGCGCGCCATGCCGGCGTCTCGCCGGCGCTGGCGCACCACTATTTCGGCTCCAAGGAGCAGCTGCTGCTCGCCACAATCAGGAGTCTTCTCCAGCAGTTACGCGACGATGCGGTGAAAGCCGTTCAAGCCGTTCACACGCCGCGCGAGAAGCTGTCGGCGATCATCCGCGTCAGCTTCCACGCCGACCAGTTCGCGCCGGAGACGATCGCCGCCTGGCTCGCCTTCTATGCCGAGGCGCAGCGATCGGAGGAGACGCGGCGCCTGCTCGTGCTCTATGCCCGGCGGCTGCGCTCGAACCTCGTTGCCCGGCTTGCCACGCTCTGCCCGCGCGAGGACGCCGTCCGCATCGCCGAGGGGGCTGCCGCCATGATCGACGGGCTCTACATCCGCCAGGGCCTGCGCGCCGCCCCGATCAGCGCTGCGGCGTCGATCGCGCTGACGGAGGATTACCTGGAGGCGCAGTTGCGGGTTGTCGGGGGTACGGCCTCCGGTGTTGCCCCTCATCCGCCTGCCGGCACCTTCTCCCCGCAAGCGGGGAGAAGGACGGATACGGCGCCCTCGCCTTCTGCAGTCCCCTCTCCCCGCTTGCGGGGAGAGGGTTAGGGTGAGGGGCAATCTCTCGTCCGCCACGATCTCCCTCGCCTCAAGGAACCGCATCCCGTGACCGCCAGAAAGCCCAATATCCTGATCATCATGGTCGACCAGCTGAACGGAAAGCTGTTTCCCGACGGGCCGGCGGAGTGGCTGCATGCGCCGCACATGAAGGCGCTGGCGAAGCGCTCGGCACGGTTTGCCAACAACTACACCTCCTCGCCGCTCTGTGCGCCGGCGCGTGCCTCGTTCATGGCCGGGCAATTGCCGAGCCGGACGCGGGTCTACGACAACGCCGCCGAATACGTTTCCTCGATCCCGACCTTTGCCCACCACCTGCGCCGCGCCGGCTATTACACGGCGCTGTCGGGCAAGATGCACTTCGTCGGGCCTGACCAGTTGCACGGCTTCGAGGAGCGGCTGACGACGGACATCTACCCGGCCGATTTCGGCTGGACGCCGGACTATCGCAAGCCCGGCGAACGGATCGACTGGTGGTACCACAACATGGGCTCGGTGACGGGCGCGGGCGTGGCCGAGATCACCAACCAGATGGAATATGACGACGAGGTCGCCTTCCTCGCCAGCCAGAAGATCTACCATCTCGCCCGCGAGAACGACGACGAGGCCCGCCGCCCCTGGTGCCTCACCGTCTCCTTCACCCACCCGCACGACCCTTACGTGGCGCGGAAGAAATACTGGGATCTCTACGAGGACTGCGAACACCTGACACCCGAGATCGGCATGCTGGAGACACAGGACCCGCACTCGCAGCGCATCCTGCATTCCTGCGACTATGCCGGCATGTCGATCACCGAGGAGGACGTGCGCCGTTCACGCCGGGCTTATTTCGCCAACATCTCCTATCTCGACGACAAGGTGGGCGAACTGGTCGACACGCTAGAGCGGACCCGGATGCTGGACGACACGCTGATCCTGTTCTGCTCCGACCACGGCGACATGCTGGGCGAGCGCGGGCTATGGTTCAAGATGAATTTCTTCGAGGGCTCGGCGCGGGTGCCGCTGATGATCGCCGGCCCCGGCGTCGCCCCCGGCCTGCACGCAAGTCCCGTCTCTAACCTGGACGTCACGCCGACGCTCTGCGATCTCGCCGGCATCTCGATGGAAGAGGTAATGCCGTGGACGGACGGCGAGAGCCTTGTGCCGGTCATCAACGGAGCGGAGCGGACCACGCCGGTGCTGATGGAATATGCGGCGGAGGCTTCCTATGCGCCGATCGTCGGCATCCGCGAGGGCAAGTGGAAATATATCTACTGCGCGCTCGACCCCGAACAGCTCTACGATCTCGGCGCCGACCCGCTGGAGCTGAACAACCTGGCTGTCTCCGACAATCCCGTCATCAGGGCGACACTGGAGGCGTTCAGGCAGATGCGCGAGGCGCGCTGGGACATGGAGGCCTTCGATTCCGCCGTGCGCGAGAGCCAGGCGCGGCGCTGGGTGGTCTACGAGGCGCTGCGCAACGGCGCCTACTATCCCTGGGACCACCAGCCGCTGCAAAAAGCCTCCGAACGCTACATGCGCAACCACATGAACCTCGACAACCTCGAGGAATCCAAACGCTACCCGCGGGGAGAATGAGATGAGAGCCCAGCCGAAAGCCAGCCACTTCATCGACGGCGAACATGTCGAGGACACCGCGGGCACGCCGTTCGAAAGCCTCTACCCCGCCACCGGCGAGGTGATCGCGAAACTGCATGCGGCAACGCCCGCGATCGTCGAGAAGGCGATCGCGGCGGCGAAGCGCGCGCAACCGGAGTGGGCTGCCATGAGCCCAACGGCGCGCGGACGCATCCTCAAGCGCGCAGCCGATATCATGCGCGAGCGCAACCGCGCGCTTTCGGAACTGGAGACGCTGGACACCGGCAAGCCGATACAGGAGACGATCGTCGCCGACCCGACCTCGGGCGCCGACAGCTTCGAGTTCTTCGGCGGCATCGCCGCCGCCGGGCTGAACGGCGACTATATCCCGCTCGGGGCAGATTTCGCCTTCACCAAGCGCGTGCCGCTCGGCGTCTGCGTCGGCATCGGCGCCTGGAACTATCCCCAGCAGATCGCCTGCTGGAAGGCGGCACCTGCGCTCGTCTGCGGCAATGCCATGGTGTTCAAGCCTTCGGAGAATACGCCGCTCGGCGCCTTGAAGATCGCCGAGATCCTGATCGAGGCAGGCCTGCCCAAGGGGCTCTTCAACGTCATCCAGGGGGACCGGAGCACCGGGCCGCTGCTGGTCAACCATCCTGATGTCGCCAAGGTGTCGCTGACCGGCTCGGTGCCGACCGGCAAGAAGGTGGCCGGCGCTGCGGCTTCCGAGCTCAAGCACGTGACGATGGAACTCGGCGGCAAGTCGCCGCTGATCGTCTTCGACGATGCCGATCTCGAAAGCGCTGTCGGCGGGGCGATGCTCGGCAATTTCTATTCCACCGGACAGGTCTGCTCCAACGGCACCCGCGTGTTCGTGCATAAGGCCATCAAGGAGAAATTCCTGTCGCGGCTGAAGGAGCGGACGGAGAAGATCGTCATCGGCGAGCCGATGGACGAGGCGACGCAGTTGGGGCCGATGGTTTCCAAGGCGCAGCGCGACAAGGTGCTGGACTATATCGGCAAGGGCAAGGCGGAAGGTGCGACGCTCCTCACCGGCGGCGGCATCCCGAACCATGTCCCCGGCGAGGGTTACTACATCCAGCCGACCGTGTTCGCCGACGTCACCGATAACATGACGATCGCGCGAGAAGAAATCTTCGGGCCGGTGATGTGCGTGCTCGATTTCGAGCATGAGGACGAGGTGATAGCCCGCGGCAACGCCACCGAGTTCGGCCTCTCCGCCGGCGTCTTCACCGCCGACGTCACCCGCGCCCACCGCGTCGTCGACAAGCTGGAGGCGGGCACGCTGTGGATCAACACCTACAACCTCTGCCCCGTCGAGATCCCCTTCGGCGGATCGAAGCAATCCGGATTCGGCCGCGAGAATTCGCTGGCGGCGCTGCAGCACTACTCGGAGCTGAAGACGGTGTATGTGGCGATGGGGCCGGTCGAGGCGCCGTATTGAGTTAGAAGTTATCCCCCTCATCCGCCCTTTCGGGCACCTTCTCCCCGAGGGGAGAAGGGGGAAGGAGACGGCGCAACATACCCTTCTCCCCCACGGGGAGAAGGTGGCGGCAGCCGGATGAGGGGGCTTGCCGACGGCAAGAATTAAAGGGGCAGCACAATGCAGCAGGCAGACTACATCATCATCGGCTCCGGCTCGGCCGGCTCGGCGCTGGCCTATCGCCTCTCCGAGGATGGCAAGAACACGGTCATGGTGCTGGAGTACGGCGGGTCGGACTTCGGGCCGTTCATCCAGATGCCGGCGGCCCTTGCCTGGCCGATGAGCATGAAGCGCTACAACTGGGGGTATCTCTCGGAGCCGGAGCCGAACCTGAACAACCGGCGGATCACGGCCCCCAGAGGCAAAGTGATCGGCGGGTCGTCCTCCATCAACGGGCTCGTCTACGTGCGCGGCCATGCGGAGGACTTCAACCGCTGGGAGGCGCTCGGGGCGCGCGGCTGGGCCTATGCGGACGTGCTGCCCTATTACAAGCGCATGGAACACAGCCACGGCGGCGAGGAGGGCTGGCGCGGCACCGACGGGCCGCTGCACGTCCGGCGCGGGCCGGTGAAGAACCCGCTGTTCCGTGCCTTCATCGAGGCGGGCAAGGAGGCGGGCTTCGAACTCACCGACGACTACAACGGCTCCAAGCAGGAAGGCTTCGGGCTGATGGAGCAAACCGTCCACAACGGCCGGCGCTGGTCGGCGGCCAACGCCTATCTCAAGCCGGCGCTGAAACGACCGAATGTCGAACTCGTGCGCTGCTTCGCCCGCAGGATCGTGATCGAGAACGGCCGCGCCATAGGCGTGGAGATCGAGCGCAAGGGCAAGATCGAGGTGGTCCGCGCCAATCGCGAGGTGATCGTCTCGGCCTCCTCGTTCAATTCGCCGAAGCTCCTGATGCTGTCGGGTATCGGTCCGGCGCAGCACCTGAAGGATATGGGCATCGCGGTGAAGGTGGACCGGCCGGGCGTCGGCGCCAACCTGCAGGACCACATGGAGTTCTATTTCCAGCAGGTCTCGACCAAGCCGGTATCGCTCTATTCCTGGCTGCCATGGTTCTGGCAGGGGGTGGCGGGCGCGCAATGGCTTGTGTCCAATGGCGGGCTCGGCGCCTCCAACCAGTTCGAGGCCTGCGCCTTCCTGCGCTCCGCCCCCGGCGTCAAGCAGCCGGATATCCAGTATCACTTCCTGCCCGTGGCGATCTCCTATGACGGCAAGGCGGCGGCGAAGAGCCACGGCTTCCAAGTGCATGTCGGCTACAACCTGTCGAAGTCGCGCGGCAATGTTACGCTCAAGTCGGCCGATCCGATGGCCGACCCGGTGATCCGCTTCAACTACATGCGCCATCCGGAGGACTGGGAGAAATTCCGCCACTGCGTGCGGCTGACGCGCGAGATCTTCGGCCAGAAGGCCTTCGACCACTATCGCGGTCCCGAGATCCAGCCGGGCGAAGGCGTCCAGACCGACGAGCAGATCGATGCTTTCCTGCGCGAGCACCTCGAAAGCGCCTATCACCCCAGCGGCACCTGCCGGATGGGCGACCGGAACGATCCGATGGCTGTGGTCGATCCGGAAACGAAAGTCATCGGCGTCGACGGCCTTCGCGTCGCCGACTCGTCGATCTTCCCGCACGTCACCTACGGCAACCTCAACGGCCCATCGATCATGACCGGCGAAAAGGCCGCCGACCATATCCTCGGGCGCCAGCCCCTGCCCCGCTCCAACCAGGAACCGTGGATCAACCCGCGCTGGGAGACGAGCGACAGGTGAACGGGCGCGCAGCGGTGATCAGTGGTAGTCGTCTTCGCGCTGGTGGCGGACGGCGAGTATGGTGACAATCTCACCCTC
Source organism: Mycoplana azooxidifex (assembly GCF_014196765.1). Classification (GTDB taxonomy): domain Bacteria; phylum Pseudomonadota; class Alphaproteobacteria; order Rhizobiales; family Rhizobiaceae; genus Mycoplana; species Mycoplana azooxidifex. The sequence continues at coordinate 488,898 of NZ_JACIEE010000002.1, read as the reverse complement.
CTCCACTTCATAGAGGACGACATAGCCAGAGTCGCCAAAGGGGATCAGCATCTCCCGAAGGAAGGCCTGCTCGGGGGAGGTCTTTCTGTAGCTGAACGGGAACTCTCCAATAGAGGCGATGCCCTTCTCAAGCGTGGAAAACGCCCGCCTTGCGGCATGCTTGTCCCTGAGAAGAAGATATCGATACAGCCGCTGGATGTTTTCCCGGGCCCTGCGCGTCAAGCGGACCGTGTATGCCATCAGGTTTCGTCTTTGGCCATGGCTTCGTCCAGCATTTCCTTCAGCTCGGCCAGGACGAATTCCGCGCTGTAGTATTCACCGGTCCTCTTGGCCTCTTCCCTGGATGCCAGCCCCCGCGCAATGAACTCGGCTTGCGTCCGGCGGTAATCGATCTGTCGGCGGAGCGAGTTTTCGACGAAGGCCGACAGCGTTTCGCCCTCCTCCAGCACGCTTTCGGCGGCTGCGCGCAGTTCCGGGTCGACGCGGAGCGACGGGATGGTGGCGGTCTTCATGGCGGCACCTCGTGCGTTGCAATTGCGATGCAATTTACCCGCAATCAAAGCCGCGATCAAGCAAGGCCCGGAAGACCAAAATCCGGCCCTACAGAAAGCCGATCCATCGGCCGGCCACGACGGCGGCGAGCCAGACGAGAATCGAGACAGTGGCGCCCAGGCGGAGCGCAGTATCCGGCGTCCCGCCGGCCAGCACTGTCTTCCAGCCGGATCCGAGATGGACGGCTGCGACATTGGCGAGGCCGAGCGCGATCAGGCCGAGCTTGGCGAGGAATGCCGGGTTGCCGGCATATTCCGCCGGGCGGACGGAAAAGAGACAGAGGCCGGTGACGGCGGCGAGCGCCAGGCCCACGGCCGCCAGGCGCGAAAGATACGGCGCGACCGCTGCAAGCGGCAGCGACCTTCCGAGGCCGAGTATCCTCAGGTCGAGGGCGAGGATCGCGCCGAACAGCGTGCCGATCGACAGGATATGCGCGGCATTGACGAACAGGTAGAGCGTGCCGGAGGCCTTCAGCGAGATTGCGAGCCCTGTTGTCGAAAGCCAGTCGAGCGCCTCCATGCCGCTAGTTCATCCGGATCCGATCGGGATAGATGTCGAATACCGTGCCGTTGACGGTGATGCGCACGGCCTTCATCCGCTTCTCGCTCTGGTCGAGCGAGCGGTTGCCGAGCACGACGACTTCGTCGCCCGGCTTGGCGGAGCCCTCGACGAAGCCGGCGCGCTGGGTCTGGCGCGGATTGCCGAGCTCGATCTTCCACAGGCCGTCGCCTTGCGTCTCGACCTGAAGCGAAGGATGGGGCGGGGCGATCGTCACCGTGCGGACGACTCCCGTCAGTTCGGATTGCTCCTCCTCGGCCCAGCTCCAGCCGTGATGGGCAAGGGCGGCGGTGGCGGCGAACGCCACGCCAGCGGCCGCCGCGGCAAGCATGCCGATCGATGTACGCATGACGCATTCCTTCCGTTTCGGTGGCAGGTGAAAACGAAGGTAGCGTACACGTCCGCGAAGGCGAGACGGATCACCATTGCTTGAACGTTTGGTGCGCGGGCGGCCAGTCCATCGCCCCGGGCCGGCGCGGCCGGGGGCGATGGCCGGGGTCAGTAGAAGAGCTTCCAGCGCGTCGGGCGGAAGGACAGGATAGAGCCGTTCGACGCGGACGCTTCCAGCGGCACCTCGACCTCGACGTGACAGGGCTTCTCGGGGGAGCCGAGCTCGATCTCGGCAATTCGGGTGCCGGCGAGGCGGCGGCTGGAGGTGACGGGTCCGGTCATGCCCGGCCCCTCCTCGATCAGGGAGACGTCCTGCGGCCGGAAGAACAGGCGCGCCTCGCCGTCGCGCTGCGCCGTCAACCCGGTCGGCGCGCCGTGGAAATGCACCACGCCGCCCTCGACCTTGACCGGCAGGCTGGCGCTTTCGCCGATGAAGGAAAAGACGAAGGGCGAGTTCGGGCGGTCGTAGACGTCGTCCGACGAGCCGACTTGCTCGATCTTTCCCTGGCTCATGACCACGACGCGGTCGGCGAGCTCCAGCGCCTCTTCCTGGTCGTGGGTGACGAACACCGTCGTATGGCCGGTGCGATCGTGGAAGTCGCGCAGCCAGCGGCGCAGTTCCTTGCGCACCTTGGCGTCGAGCGCACCGAACGGCTCGTCGAGCAGCAGCACCTTCGGCTCGATCGCCATGGCGCGGGCGAGCGCCACGCGCTGGCGCTGGCCGCCGGAAAGCTGGCTGGGGAAGCGCTTTTCCAGGCCGTTGAGCTGCACCATCTCCAGAAGCTCCAGCGCGCGGCGACGGATCTCGGCCTTGGGCGGGCGCTGCCCCTTCGGGCGCACCTTCAGGCCGAAGGCGACGTTGTCGAGCACGCTCATGTGGCGGAACAGGGCATAGTGCTGGAACACGAAGCCGACATTGCGCTCCTGGACGGACCGGTAGGAGGCGTCCTCGTTGCCGAAGAAGATGCGGCCCTGTGTCGGCTGCTCGAGGCCGGCGATCAGCCGCAGCAGCGTCGTCTTGCCCGAGCCGGAGGGACCGAGCAGGGCGATCAGTTCGCCCGATTCGATCTTCAGCGAGACGTCGTGCAAAGCGGGGTAGAGGTCGAATTCCTTGCGGATCTTTTCAACGCGAATTTCCATGTGCGGTCTGTTCTTCTCAGTGTTTCTGGCCGGCCGACAGCTCGGAACCGTAGCGCGTTTCTAGAATTGTGCGAAGCACGAGCGTCAGCAGCGCCAAGAGCGCCAGGAGCGAGGCGACGGCGAAGGCGCCGACCACGTTATAGTCGTTATAGAGGATCTCGACATGCAGCGGCATGGTGTTGGTCAGCCCGCGGATATGCCCGGAAACGACCGAGACGGCGCCGAACTCGCCCATGGCGCGGGCATTGCAGAGCAGCACGCCATACAGAAGCGCCCACTTGATGTTCGGCACGGTGACGTACCAGAAGGCCTGCCAGCCGTTGGCGCCGAGCGAGATCGCCGCCTCCTCGTCGCCGGTCCCCTGGTCCTGCATCAGCGGGATCAGTTCGCGGGCGACGAAGGGGAAGGTGACGAAGATCGTCGCCAGCACGATGCCGGGCACGGCAAAGACGATCTGCAGGCCATGCGACTTCAGGATCGGGCCCAGCACCGAATTGGCGCCGAACAGCAGCACGTAGACCAGGCCGGAGATGACCGGGGAAACCGAGAACGGCAGGTCGATCAGCGTGATCAGGAAGGACTTTCCGCGAAACTCGAACTTGGCGATCGCCCAGGAGGCGGCAAGGCCGAAGAGAAGGTTTGCGGGAACGGCGATGGCGGCGACCAGCAGCGTCAGCCTGATCGCCTTGACCGCGTCGGGCTCCTGCAGGGCCAGAATATATTCCTCCCAGCCCTTGCTGAAGGCCTCGGTGAAGACGATCACCAGCGGCGTGAGGACGAAGAGGGCGAGGAAGGCGAGAACGGCTGCGATCAGCGCCCAGCGGACGGGCGCGCTTTCGGTGATCGGGTTCTTGAAGCGCTCATTGCTCATAGCCGAACCTCCGCCTGCTCCAGGCCTGGATGAAATTGATGAGGAACAGCATCAGGAAGGAAATGATCAGCATGACGGTGGCGATCACCGTCGCCGCGCCATAGTCGAATTCCTCCAGCCGGATGACGATCAGCAGCGGGGCGATCTCCGAGACGAAGGGGATGTTACCGGCGATGAAGATGACGGAGCCGTATTCGCCGATGCCGCGGGCGAGCGCGAGCGAAAAGCCGGTGAGGATCGCCGGCGTCAGGCCCGGCAGGATGACCCGGAAGATCGTCTGGAAGCGGCTGGCGCCGAGAGAGGCCGCGGCCTCCTCGACCTCCTGGCTGATCTCCTGCATCACCGGCTGCACCGTGCGCACGACGAAGGGCAGGCCGATCGCGATCAGCGCCACGACGATGCCGAGCGGCGAATAGGCCACCTTGATGCCAAGGGGCGCGAGCAGGCTGCCGATCATGCCGTTCGGCGCATAGATCGCGGTGAGCGCAATACCGGCGACGGCGGTCGGGATGGCGAACGGCAGGTCGACGACCGCATCGACGATGCGGCGGCCGGGGAAATTGTAGCGCACCAGAACCCAGGCGGCGACGACGCCGAAGACGACGTTGACGACGGCGGCGATCAGCGCGGTCGAAAACGAGATCCTGAGTGCCGCCAGCGTGCGGGGATCGAGAACGAGGCGGAGAAAATCGGACCACCCGAGAGAAGCGGAACGCCAGGCGAGAGCCGCCAGCGGAATGAGAATGATGAGCGTCAGGTAGGCAAGCGTAAACCCGAGCGTCAGTCCGAATCCTGGAATGACGCTCGGGTTTTTCCAATGCCACCGCGCAGCGCTGCGGGCGGATGTCATGTCGTTGTCAGTGCTCCTCGGTATCAGTTCCCGGGCTTATAGACCTGATCGAAGATTCCGCCATCCCCGAAGAACTCGGGCTGCGCCTTCTTCCATCCGCCAAAGTCCTCGATCGTCACGAGCTCCAGCTTCGGAAACTTCTCGAGCAGCGCCGGATCGACGATGGACGGATCCGATGGGCGATAGAAGTTCTTGGCCGCGAGATTCTGGCCGTCCTTGCTATAGAGATACTCGAGGTAGGCGTTGGCAAGCTTTTCCGTGCCCTTGGCCTCAACATTGCCCTTCACCACTGCGACGGGCGGCTCGGCGTAGACCGAGATCGACGGCGCGACGATCTCGAACTCCTCCGGGCCGAGTTCCTCGAGCGCCAGCCAGGCCTCGTTCTCCCAGGCCAGCAGTACGTCGCCGATGCCGCGCTCGACGAAGGTGGTGGTGGAGCCACGCGCGCCGGTGTCGAGGACCGGTACGTGCTTGAAGAGCGTGGTGACGTATTCGGTCACCTTGGCCTTGTCGCCACCGAACTCCTTGTCGGCCCAGGCCCAGGCAGCGAGGAAGTTCCAGCGCGCGCCGCCCGAGGTCTTCGGGTTCGGCGTGATGACCTGGATGTCGTCCTTGATCAGGTCGCCCCAGTCCTTGACGCCCTTGGGATTGCCCTTGCGAACGAGGAAGACGATCGTCGACGAATAGGGCGTCGACTTGTTCGGCAGCAGCGTGCGCCAGTTTTCCGGGATCTTCTTGGAGTGCTCGGCAATGGCGTCGATATCGGCCTCGAGCGCCAGGGTGACAACGTCGGCCTCCAGGCCGTCGATGACGGAGCGGGCCTGCTTGCCGGAACCGCCGTGCGACTGCTGGATCGAGACGTCTTCGCCGGTCTCGGCCTTCCAGTGGGTGGCAAAGGCGGCGTTGTATTGCTTGTAGAGCTCACGGGTCGGATCGTAGGACACGTTCAGCAGCGTCGTTTCCGCCCAGGCGGCGGTGAGGCTGCCGGCGGCCAGGCCAAGGCCCAGGACGACTGCACTCAAGCGTTTGGAAATAATGGACATTTTCCACTCCCTCTTCGGTTCGTGAACAAACTCTATCTAGTTAGTAGAGTGAGTCAACATTGAAGGCGGACTTTGCAAAAGTGGTTCCCTGCGACGCTCGGGACGGCAAAACCGTTCCCATGACCGGGGGGCCCGGCGACATGCTTCTGCCGCAAAAACGCCACAACACGAAACGCGACCGGCGTCGATCCGACCGGTCGGATCGGGGTTTTCCACCGCCTCCCGGCCTGCAGAACGCGCTCTGCCGCGGCACGAACGCCGCCACCTTAGGGCAGAAATCGCGCTTGCGGAAGCCGGTGCATCGCTTCGGCCGAAGCCTCGATGGCGCCGATGGAGGGCCGGGAAACCGCTTCCCCCCGGCGGCCGGCCCCGACGGCGAGGCGGCAGGAATTCTTTGATCGGCGCGAGATGGAGAGATATTTGCTCTAAGCCAGAACGAATGGAAATCCGTTTTCCTGTCCGCCCCGGGGCCCGGCTGCGATAATCCGGGCAACTTTGGACAGGGTCTTTTTCCATGACTGCAGTGACGGAACACAGCGCCGCCAGGACGCTCAACGAACAACTTGCCGAACTCGACCTGGCAGCGCGGCTTGCGCTCGTCGCCAGCCTCGGCGGCCGCACGGTCTTCACCACCAGCCTCGGCATCGAGGACCAGGTGATCACCGCCGAGATCGGCCTGAACCGCCTGCCGATCGACGTCTCGACGCTCGAGACCGGCCGCCTTTTCAAGGAGACGGCGGACCTGATCGGCGAGACCGAGGAACGCTTCGGCATCGAGATCGTCCGCTACCACCCGCAGAAGGACGACCTGGACGCCTATATCGCCCAGTACGGCCTCAACGGCTTCTATGAGAGCGTCGAAGCGCGGCACGCCTGTTGTGGCGCGCGCAAGCTCAAGCCGCTTGCGCGCGCACTCGAAGGGGCATCCTTCTGGATCACCGGCCTGCGCCGCGGCCAGTCGGGCAACCGGGCGGAAACGCCGTTTGCCGAGTACGACGCCGAGCGCAACCTGATCAAGGTGAACCCGCTTGCCGACTGGGATCTCGATACGATAAACGCCTACGTGGCCGACAACGCCGTGCCGGTGAACCCGCTGCATGCGCGCGGTTATCCCTCGATCGGCTGCGAGCCCTGCACCCGTGCCATCAAGCCGGGCGAGCCCGAGCGCGCCGGCCGCTGGTGGTGGGAGAACGACGAGAAGCGCGAATGCGGTCTCCACGTTCCCGACGCCGCCATACCTTCGCTCAATTCAAGTTCGCTCTAAGGCCCCTTCCCCCGGCCGAACAGATTTCCGGAGACCGTCAGAGAATGTCCGATTCCCGCAACGAGGCGGAAGCCAAGGGTGCTGCAGCATCCAAGCCGCCGCTCGATCCCCATCTCAAGGCGCTCGAAAACGAGGCCATCCACATCTTCCGCGAGGTCGCCGCCGAATTCGAACGGCCGGTGATGCTCTATTCGATTGGCAAGGATTCGTCGGTCCTGCTGCATCTCGCCCGCAAGGCCTTCCATCCCGGCCGCATCCCCTTCCCGCTGCTGCACGTCAACACCGGCTGGAAGTTCGCCGAGATGATCTCCTTCCGCGACGAGATCGTGAAGCGCTATGACCTCGACCTGATCGAGCACATCAACCCGCGCGGTGCGGCCGAGAACGTCACGCCGTTCACGCACGGCTCGGCCCGCTACACCGACATCATGAAGACCGAAGCGCTGCGCCACGCGCTCGACGCGGGCAAGTACGACGCAGCCTTCGGCGGCGCGCGCCGCGACGAGGAAGCCTCGCGCGCCAAGGAGCGGATCTATTCGTTCCGCACGCCGGACCATCGCTGGGACCCGCGCAACCAGCGCCCGGAACTGTGGAACATCTACAACGGCATGATCAGCCGCGGCGAGAGCGTGCGCGCCTTCCCGCTGTCTAACTGGACCGAAGTCGACATCTGGCGCTACATCCAGGCCGAGAACATCCCGATCGTGCCGCTCTACTTTGCCGAGAAGCGCCCGTATGTCGAGCGCGACGGCATGATGATCCTGGCCGAGGACCCGCGGCTGGAGCTTCTTCCCGGCGAGACGAAACAGGAGGGCCTGATCCGCTTCCGCACGCTCGGCTGCTTCCCGCTGACCGGCGCGATCCGGTCCGCTGCCACGACGCTGGACGACATCATCTCGGAGCTGGAAACCGCAACCGTCTCCGAACGCCAGGGCCGCGCGATCGACCGCGACCAGTCCGGCTCCATGGAAAAGAAGAAGCGTGAAGGGTATTTCTAAAATGACCGCATCGGCAACTGCAACCGTCAGCGCCTTCCCGGCCGTCGAGACCGAACGCGTCACGCGCGATACGCGGCCGCTGCGGCTGATCACCTGCGGCAGCGTGGATGACGGCAAGTCGACGCTGATCGGCCGCCTGCTCTGGGATACCAAGGCAGTCAAGGAAGACCAGGCGGCAACGCTGCAGCGCGATTCCTCCGGCAAGCAGAACGACCTCGGCCTGCCCGATTTCGCGCTTTTGCTCGACGGCCTGCAGGCCGAGCGCGAGCAGGGCATCACCATCGACGTCGCCTATCGCTATTTCTCGACGGATCGTCGCTCCTTCATCGTCGCCGACACGCCCGGCCACGAGCAATATACCCGCAACATGGCGACGGGTGCGTCGACCGCCGACCTCGCCGTGCTCCTCGTCGATGCCCGCACCGGCATTCTCGAGCAGACGCGCCGGCATGCCACCATCGCCACCCTGATGGGCATTCGCCAGTTCGTGCTCGCCGTCAACAAGATCGACCTGACCGGCTACGACCGCGCCCGGTTCGACGAGATCAGCCACGAGTTCAAGGAACTGGCGCTGTCGCTCGGCGTCAAGCAGATCACCGCGATCCCGGTCTCGGCGCTGAAGGGCGAGAACGTCGTCTATGACGGCCGCGCCTCGATGCCGTGGTACGAGGGACCGACGCTGGTCGAGACGCTGGAGAAGGCGACCGCCCGCTCCAACCAGACGGTCGGCTTCCGCCTGCCGGTCCAGCGCGTCTCGCGTCCGGGCGAGAGCTTCCGCGGCTACCAGGGCACGGTTGCCGGCGGCGCGGTGAAGCCCGGCGACAGCGTCGTCGTGCTTCCTTCCGGCATGGTCGCCAACGTCAAGCAGATCGTCACCTTCGACCTCGTGCGCAATGCCGCGGTCGGCGGCGACGCGATCACACTCGTCCTCGACCGCCAGGTCGACGTCTCCCGCGGCGACATGATCGTCTCGATCGACAGCCAGCCGATGACCGGCCGCAGCTTCGACGCCCAGCTCGTCGCCCTGCAGCCGGACGGGATTGAGCCGGGCAAGCGCTACTGGCTGAAGAGCGGCAGCCGACGCCAGCGCGTCAGCGTCGCACCGGCAAGCCAGCTCGACCTGAAGAACGGCAACTGGACCGCAACCGACAAGCTTGCGATGAACGCCATCGGCAAGGTGGCGCTGTCCTTCGACGAGCAGGCGGTCTTCGACACCTACGAGCAGAACCGCACGACCGGCGCCTTCATCCTGATCGACCCCGACACGCACAACACCGTTGCGGGCGGGATGATCACCGGGCGGCATTCCGAACTCGGCGGCATCCACAAGGGCGACGAGCGGGTGATCCTGTCGCTGCCGGCCGATCTTGCGGACAGGCTGATGGCGACCGAGATCTTCGCAAGCCGCCGCCACGACGCCGAGGTGCGCCACACCAACGCCGGCCGCGCCGCCGAGATCCTCGCCGACCTGGACGAGTGAACGGGGCATTCCGGAACGAACGAGCGGGGCCTTTACCGGCACGTGCAGGATCGCATCGACAAGGAACCGCTTGCAGCGCAAACGCTGCGAGCGGTTTTTTTTCGGCCGGGAGTAACGAGCATCCGGTCGGGTCGAGCTCCGAACGGCGCCCAATTTCGGCGGACCGTGCGGAGCGAGCGGGCGGCACCTCTTCGCTCGCCTGACACGATCAGACCGCAGCAGGTGCTTGTGTTCCAAGGAAGCATCGTGGCATTAGGACGTCTTCCTTTCGGAGATCGACACATGGCGAAAACCCGCATGGCCGGACGAGCGTTAAAAGGGCTGGTATTGACCGCATCCCTCTTTGCGTGGGTGCCGGCGAATGCAACGCCTGTGCTCGTCGTGGACGCCGACAGCCGTCAGGTGCTCTATCAGGAGGATGCCGCGGTGCAGTGGTATCCGGCCTCGACGACCAAGCTGATGACGGCACTCGTGGTGTTCGAAGCACTTCGATCCGGCGAGGTGACCTTGGCTACGCCGGTCACCATGAGCCGCGCCGCGATGAAACAGGCATTTCTGGAGTCCGGCCTGACCGTCGGCCGCGCGATGACGCTCGAAGATTCGCTCTATGCCCTGATCACCGCATCGGCGAACGACGTCGCCGTAGCGCTTGCAGAGACCGTGTCCACCGACGAGGCGTCCTTCGTCCGGCGAATGAACGACACGGCAGCGCGCCTCGGTCTTACGGGCACCCATTTCTCCAGTCCGAACGGCCTGTTCGACCGGAACACCTATTCGACCGCACGCGATCTCGCGATCCTCGGACTGGAAGTGGACCGACAGTTTCCCGAGTACCGGCGCTTCTTCCTGGCGTCGGCAGTCACGATCGACGGCAAGGAAATCAAGTCCAACAACCTGCTGTTGACCCGCTTCGGCGGCACCATCGGAATGAAGACCGGCTTTCTGTGCGCATCCGGACGAAACTTCGTCGGGCTTGCCACGCGCAATGGAAAGCGCATTATGGTCGTCATCCTGGGCGCGACCACGGAACGCGAACGCAACGAACGATCCGCGCAATATCTGACGCAGGCCTTCGAAGGCCGCCTGTCTGCCGGTGCGGGGCTCGTGGACAATCTGCGAAACCGGACCGACGTCGCGCCGCAGGACATGCGCGTCCGCCTCTGCACCGACCAGAGCGCGGCTTACGAGGCGAGCCGGGACGCTCTCTATCCGATGGGCCTGCCGGGTCATGAAACCTATCTGCGGGATCAGATCCCAGGGCAGGTGCACGCGATCACGACCTGGGCCGACGACAAGGCCGCGGACGTTCCGATACCCACGCCACGTCCGTCCTGACCACTGCGGCCAACCGTTTCCGCGGGATGCGGCCAGCACGCGCAATTGCGGCTGACGGCGCGAACCCGCCGTCATGCCCGCCAGATGGTCAGCGACAGCCTGTGGTCGGGCCTGGTCAGACGAAGCTGAAGTCGTCGGCTGCCACGGACGTGCGCGGGGTCAGCATCGCAAACGTCACGGCATCCGCGTCGCCCGTTCCGTCCGCGTCGAACATCAGCCGGCCTGAGGACTTGTGGTAGATGATGCGGTCGTCGGCATCGAGGGCTGCCCTGCCCTTGACGAAGGCCTCCGGATCGAGGGCGCCTGTGGCGATGCCTGTGAAGACGGCGCTGTCCAGCCGGATCTCGTCGCTTCCGGAGGAAAAGTCCGTGATCCAGTCGACATTGCCGCGGCCGGGCCTTGTGTCGAAGACGAAGGCATCGCTGCCCTTTCCGCCGACCAGAACGTCGCGGCCGGTTCCGCCATCCAGGACGTCGTCGCCCTTGCCGCCGCTCACGAAATCTTCGCCCTTGCCGCCGTCGAGGGTATCGTTGCCGGCGCCGCCGCGCAGGCGATCTTGGCCCGCCCCGCCTTCCAGCGTGTCGTCGAAGGCGCTGCCCCTGATCCGGTCGTTGCCGGCCAGGGCCGCAACCAGAACGGCATGATCGTAGGCCTCGTAGCTGACGACGTCCTTCGCACCGGTGAGGGTGATCGGTTCTGCGGGCGGCACCACGGTGATGGTGATGGTGGCGAGACTGCTGCTGGCCTGGCCGTCGGTGGCGTAGATGGTGAAGGTGTCGGTGCCGGTGAAGCCCGCTTCGGCGGCATAGTCGAAGAGATTGCCGCTCAGGAAGTGGTGATAATGGAGGCTGTCGAAGTAATGGCCTTGCGGAAAGGGGTAGTGGCCTTCCTCGAATCGCGTCTCCTGCGACAGCGTCCCATGGTCCGGGCCGTCGACGACGACGAAGGACAACAGGTCGTAATCGGCATCGGTTGCGGCAAAGGCGACGTCGTCCAGGGACTGTCCCGGCGAGAGGGTGAAGCTCATGTCGGTGGTGATCGGCGCGTGATTGACGAAGGTGTCGGGCTGGAGCACACCGTCTTCCACGATGATCTCATGCCTGCCGTACTGGGTGTTTTCGCCGCCGAAATATTCGGTGGCGCCTTGCCAGGCCACCGTGATGTCGTCGGGACTTTCGGCGGTCACCGACAGGATCTCGGTCGAGCGGTAGGCCGCCCGGGCGGACAGGGTGCGGATGTAGTTGCCTTCGTTGTCGAAGACGACCGTGTCCACCGTCGTGAACATCTGGGTCCGGCCGTCATTGGTGAAGGTGGTCAGGGTGAAGAAACCGTCGAAGACGTCGATCGAGGCGATGTCGATCCCGCCGAACGGAAAGTCCGAGACGGCGCCGACCGGCCCGAGGACGTCACCGTCGCTCCCGGTGATACGGAAAAGGATCGCGTCGGGGCTCTCGTTGTTGACGTCTTCCCAGACATCAAGCTCGCTGCCATTGCTCAAGGTGGGCATTGTGATTTCCTTCGCACTGGGGGAATCGGAGGGCGAGTGTCCTTGCACGGGCGCAGGTTAACGGCACGCGTCAGGCGATCAACCCGCCAGATCGGGCGGGGCCGCCGGTTACCTTCAGCGGACGAAGCTGTGTGTTGGCGGGACAGGGAGAGGGGCAGCAACAGGTACGGGCGCCGCGCGCCCGGCCCGTTATGGAAGTCCTGCCGCGCCGAGGCGCTCCGTCAGCCAGTCGCGGTAGCCCGCCTCGCGGGCCAGGAGGAGACGCCGGAGGTATCGGCCATCGAGAGACGGCACCGTCTGGCGGACATGGTCGACGCCGGCCCGCGCCGTTTCCGCTTCCCCCAGGGCGCCGTGCGCCGCAGCCCGCAGCAGGCGGGCCCAGTGATATTCCGGCAGGACTGCGAGGAAACGGTCCAGGCCCGCGATCGCCCGCTCGAATTCGCCGGCCGACAGATGGGCATCGGCGCGGAAGAGAAACACTGGATGATAGTCCGGGTTGGTCTGGTCGGCCAGGTCGAATGCCGCATGCGCCTCCTCGATCCTGCCCGCGCAGGTCAGGCCCGTGCCGAGCCAGGTATGGAATTCGGCATCGTTGGGATTGAGGTCGACGGCGCGGCGGAGCGCATCGAGCCCGGCGCGGCTGTCGCCCAGGTAGGTCTGCGCAAGGCCGAGGGCGCTCAGCAGGTAGGGCTCCCGGTCGTTCAGCCTGAGGCCGGCGAGTACCATGTCGCGCGCCTGCCGGAAGGCCTCCTGCGGATCATCGGTCCAGCCGTTGAAGGCGCAATGGAAATTGGTCCAGGCCAGGCTCTCGCGGACGAGTACATGGCGCGGATCGGCCAGCAGCAACCGGTCGCACAGCCGGCGCGTCAGCTCCATCCCCGCCCTCGTCGGCCGCTGGATGTGGTAGAACACCTGCAGGTAGATCTGCTCGGAGCCGGCATTGTCCCGCGGCTCGGCATCGGCGTCGCCGGCGGCGTGCCACATCAGGATCTGGTACAGGCTGCCGACGATGGCGCGGATCAGCCTGTCCTGCCCGTCTGGCGCATCGAGAGCGGTTGCCGGGTATCGCCGGCTCCAGATCTGCGTGCCGCTGTCCACGGAGGCCAGTTGCACCAGCACCGCCCCGCCCTGTTGAGCGGCTTCATACGACAGTTCCACCACGTAGGCGGCGTTCACGCGGCGGCCGATCTCCTCGATCGTGAGATCCTTTGCCCTCAGCGCCAGCATCGTCGCCGCGGCGACCACGGATATGGGCGAGAACCGCCCCAGTTCGGCGATCATCCGCCGCGTCAGCGTCTCTGAGACGCCGTCGAGGGCTTCGTTGCGGGAGAGATTGACCATCGGCAGGACGGCGACCCGCGGCCTGTTCTGCGCCGGCCGGCCGTCCGGGGCTGGGTGGTCCGGAGCCGGGCGGCTGTCCGGGGCGCCGCCAGTCTCGCCGCGGACGTGGTCCACGAGCCTCCTCGTCTCCGCGTCCATCGAAACGCCGAGGCCGCTCTCCAGCAGCGCCTGCAGCGTGTCGCAGTGGCGCAAGGCGCGGGCGCGCTCGCCGCGTTCGAGATGGCCGCGCAGGATGACGCGGTGGGCGGGCTCGTGATAGGGATCGTGCAGCAAGGTGCAGCGGGCCGCAGCCAGCGCCTGCCCGGCGTCGCCGGCCTTCTCCATCGCCGCGGCAAAACCCGTCAGGCAGTCGATCAGACGGTCGCGGTGGCGATCGCGTTCGATGTGTAGCCATGTATCGAGGGCCTCGTCCTGGAAGCTCAGGCCTTCCAGGAACTCGCCGTCATAGCTGTCGCCGGAAAGATCCAGCCACCCCGTCGCGGCCGCCTCGGCCAGGGCGTCGGCGTCGCTTGCAAGCGCCCCCTTCTCTATCCAGCCGGAAGCGTGGTCGATCACGACAGGCGATGGGCCGTGGCCCTCGACGGCGTGCCGGATGGCGAAAAGGGCCTGCCTGAGGCTGTTCCTCGCATGCTCCTCGCTCTGCTCGGGCCACAGCAGACCGGCGAGCCTGGAGCGCGGGACGGGCTTGCCGCCGGCCAGCGCCAGCATGGCGATCAGGACACGGTGCTTGCGTGACGGTATGGCGATATTTTCGCCATTCGGGGCGAGCAATTGGAACCGGCCATACAAGCGCAGCGAAAAGCCCAACAGAACCTCGCAGAAAACCTGATCCCCGGCCTTCAATGTAACGCTAATATAACGGCGCAAAAGCGGCAAGCTGACATAGTCCGAAACCGTTCCAATCTGAACGCGGGGGCGGAGGTTCGGGCATTGATCAGGACGCTTTCGGGGATGATCGCCGCACTGGTCGTGGCAGGCGCACCGGCTGCCCTTGCAGCTCCTTGCGTCGATATCGCGCTCGTGCTGGCCGTCGATGGATCCGGCAGCATCACCGACGACGAGTTCGCCTTCCAGAAGGGCGGAATTGCGGCGGCATTGCGCAGCGCCGAGGTGCGGCATGCGCTGGAGGCGGCGGGCACCGTGGCGCTCTCGGCAGTCTTCTGGGGCGACGGTGAATTCGCGTCGCAGAAACTCGAGTGGCACGTGGTGCGGAGCGGGTTCGGCCTGGATGCTTTCGCCAGCGAAATCGAGCGGACGCCGCGCAACGTCTTCGGCAACACCGATATCGGCAGCGGGATATGGAATGCGCTGGACATGCTGGCCGATCCCAGAATCTGCGCGGCCCGAACGCTGATCAACCTTTCGGGTGACGGTCGGGAGACGATCGCGCCCAAGCGGCGACAGGTGGCGTCGCTGCCGGTCGCGCGTCGGCGGGCGCGCGAAATGGGCGTTACCGTCAATGCCCTGACCGTATCGGACGAGGTGCCGGACCTCGCCGACTATTTTACAAAGTCCGTGATCGTCGGCGTTGGCTCGTTCGTGATGGATGTCAGGAGTGTGCGCGATTTTGCGGCAGCGTTCAGGAAGAAGCTGGTGCGCGAACTGTCACCGCAGACGGTTGCCGCCGTGGTGGGTCGGCGCCGGCCGCGTTGACGGTCCGGCGCCTTGTCTGGCTCAGAAAAAGAAATACCAGATCAGAAGCACGACGAAGAGCGGAACGCCCATCAACCACAAGATCAGTGCCCGAGCCATGATGTTCTCCTTTTGCAGATACGCTGGCTTTTGCAGATACGCTGGGGAGTGAACGGGCGACCGGGCCGATTGTTCCGCGGCGGGCCGCTTTCAGACCTGCCGGCAAGGCAGCAGAAAGGCCCCCGCGCCTCATGGTGCGCGAGGGCCTTCTCTCATGTCAGGCGCCGGGCTTTCGCGCCTGTTTGCGGGATCGTGGAGATCGCCGGCGGTCAGCGCGTGGCCAGCGCCTCGTCACCGGTCTCTTCGTTCGGCACGCGAGCGAAGTAGTTGGCGATCAAGGCGCCGGAAATGTTGTGCCAGACGCTGAAGATGGCGCTTGGGACAGCTGCGACCGGAGAGAAATGCGCGTTGGCCAGGGCAGCCCCCAGGCCGCTGTTCTGCATGCCGACCTCGATCGCGATCGCCTTGCGCTTGGCGACGGAAAGTCCGCTGACCTTCGCGGCGAGATAGCCCAGAAGGTAGCCGATGCCGTTGTGCAGGACGACGACGAGGAAGATCAGAAAGCCGGTGCTGGCGATCGCGGCCTTGCTGGCGCCGACGACGGCGGCGACGATCAGGACGATGCCGACGACGCTGACGAGCGGCAACGCCGGGACCGCCGCGGTGACGATGCCGGGCACCAACTTCTGCAAGGCGAAGCCCAGCGCCAGCGGCAACAGCACGACCTTGATGATGCTGATCAGCATCGCCATGGCATCCACCGGCAGGTACTGGCTGGCAAACAGCCAGACGAGGAACGGCGTCACGAGGGGGGCTGCCAGCGTGGTAACGCTCGTGCAGGCGACGCTCAGCGCAACGTCGCCCTTCGAAAGGTAGGTCATGACGTTGCTGGATGTGCCACCGGGGCAGCAGCCGACGAGAATGACGCCTGCAGCCACCTCCGGCGACATCGGGATCAGCATCGTCAGGATCACTGCGACCCCCGGCATGATGACGAACTGCGAAACGACGCCGATGCCGACGTCCACCGGGCGGCGTGCGACCTCGCGGAAATCGTCGAGCGACAACGTCAGGCCCATGCCGAACATGATGACGCCGAGGAGCGTGACGATGTACGGCGTCAGTTGCTTGAACGTGTCGGGGAGGACGAAGCCGAGAACGGCGAAGAGGATGACCCAGAGGGCGAATGTCTTTCCGACGAAGGCGGAAAGGGATGCGATGGCTTTCACAACAGTCTCCAAAACGAAAAATCCGCCCCGCAGTACGCCCGCGGGACGGAGGTTTCAATCGAAAATGTCACAAAATTGCGTCCGATCGATCTCTGACGACAGAAACTATCGCTCGCGGAACGCCTTGGCGAAATAGTCGGCCAGCGGCTTGATCAGATATTCCATCGGCGAGCGCTCGGCGGTCTGGATGAAGGTCTCGACCGGCATGCCGGGCATCACGTGCTTGTCCTCACCGAGCTTCAGCATCTCGCCGGCATCCGGCTTGATCTCCGCCTGGTAATAGGTCGCACCGGTGCGCTGGTCCTGCAGCACGTCGGCCGCCACCTTTGTCACATGGCCGAAGATTTCCGGCGTCGAGCGGTGGTCGAAAGCGCCGAAGCGGATGTGGGCCACCTGGCCGATATGGACCTGGTCGATCTGGGTCGGCGAGATCTGGGTCTTGATGACGAGGTCGTTTTCCTGCGGGATGATGAACATCAGCGCATCGGCCGGCTTGATGACCGAGCGCAGCGCATGCACCTGCATGCCGAGCACCACGCCCGGGACCGGGGCGGTGATGTCCATGCGGCTCAGCGTCTCGTGCTTGGCCGTGCGGTTTTCCTTCAGCTCGGCGATCTTGGCCTCGATCTCGCGCAGCGACGTGGTCGCCTCCTCGCGCATGTCGGAATCGACGTTGAGGATCGCAAGCTCGATCTCGGCGACCTTGCCGGCGTTCTCGGCGATGCTCGACTTCGCCTGGCTGATCGTGCCGGAGATCTCCGCCTCCTCGCGCTGCAGTTGCAGCACGCGGCTGGCATTGGTCAGCGACTGCTTCAAGAGCTTGTTCTGAGCGTCGAGCTCCTGGCTGATCAGCTTCAGCTGGGTCTCCAGGGCGGCGATGCGGCTGTCGAGACCCTCGTTCTGCTTGCCGATCTGGTTCTTGCGCTCGGTCAGCTGGCCGATCTGCTTGTCGCGGGTTTCGCGGCGCGCCTTCATCAACCGCGTCTGGCCGTCGATGATCTCGGCTACTTCCGGATCGGACTTGGCGCGCTCGATCATCTCCGGATCGAAGTTGATCTCCGGCTTCTCGTCCTGCTCGGCGATCAGGCGCGCGGCGGTGCCCATCAGGCTGTAGAGCTGGCTTTCGATGACGGCGAGCTCGGACTGGTCGAAGGTGTCGTCGAGGCGCATCAGCACGTCGCCGGCATTCACCCGGTCGCCTTCGTGCACGTTGATCTTGCCGACGACGCCGCCTGTTAGGTGCTGCACGACCTGGCGATTGCTCGCCACTTCGATGATGCCGCTTGCCACGACCGCGCCGTTGATCCTCGTCAGGGCCGCCCACGATGCCATGCCGCCGAGCAGCAGGAACACCGTGGTGTAGCCGATGAGAGCGTAGTTGCGACCGCTCCAGGTCTTGTTCATGGTACTCATTCCTGTTTCCTCCGGCCTGTTCCGCCGGCGTGTTCCGTCTGGTGCCGTCAGGCGTCCTACTTGTTGCTGCCGGCGGTGCCGGTGCCGGAGACGACCTGGGCATGGTTGCGCAGGTGCGCGCGCAGCACTTCGTCACGCGGGCCGAAGGCGAGGCGCTGGCCGTTCTCGAGGATGAGAATGAGGTCGCATTCCTCGATCGCGGCCGGGCGGTGCGCCATGATCACGACGGACTTGTCCTCGGCCTTGAGGTTGCGGATGGCGAGGTTCAGCGCCATCGAGCCTTCGGCATCGAGGTTGGAGTTCGGCTCGTCGAGCACGACCAGCACGGGATCGCCGAAGAGCGCGCGGGCGAGGCCGACGCGCTGCTTCTGGCCGCCCGAAAGTCGGCCGCCGTTGGCCGGCAGGCGGGTGTCGTAGCCGTCCGGCAGGCGCAGGATCATGTCATGGGCGCCGGCCTTCTTCGCCGCAGCCACGACCTTCTCCGCATCCGGATTGACCTGCATGCGGGCGATGTTCTCGGCGACCGTCCCTTCGAACAGCACGACGTCCTGCGGCAGGTAGCCGACATGTTCGGCGAGCCCGTCGAAGCCGTACTGCTCCAGCGAGGCGCCGTCGAGGCGGGCGTTGCCGCCGGCCGGCGGCCAGATGCCGGTGAGGATGCGCGCCAGCGTCGACTTGCCCGAGGCGCTCTGGCCGATGACGCCGAGCGCCTGGCCGGGGCCGAGCTCCAGGCTCAGCATGCGCAGGGTGGCGACCTTCTCGCCCGGCGGGATGGCGGTGACCTGGTTGAGCTCGAGGATCGCGCGCGGCTTGGGCAGCGCGGTGCGGCTCTCCTCCTCCGGCACCTTGGACAGCAGTTCCGAAAGCTGCCTCCAGCCCTGGAAGGCGCGCTGGACCAGCGACCACTGGCCGATGGCGCCCTCGATCGGGGCGAGCGCGCGGCCGATGATGATCGAGCTTGCGATCATGGCGCCGGCCGAGATCTCGTTCTGCAGCACGAGATAGGCGCCGAGCGCCAGGATCGCCGACTGCAGGAAGACGCGGAAGGTCTTGGACGAGATGGCGTAGAAGCCGTTGCTGTCGCTGTAGCGGATATTGGCCTCGAGCGCGCGGTCGCGCAGCACCTGCCAGCGGGCGGCGACCGAGCGGCGCATGCCGAGCGCCCGCACGGTGTCGCTTTCCTTCTGCAGCGTCTGGGTCATCTCGTCGCTCTGGCGGCCGGCCACCATGGCGCGTTCCTGGTCGCCCTTGGTGCCGTTCTGGTTCAGCCAGGTGAGCGCCACCAGGACCAGGCCGCCGGCGACGCCGAGCAGGCCCATCCAGGGATGGAACATGAAGATGACGAAGAGGAAGAACGGCGTCCAGGGAATGTCGAAGACGGTGAAGACTGCAGGCGACGACAGCACCTTCTGGATCGCGTCGAGGTCGCGCATGCCGGTCAGCGTGGAGATGCCGCGGGCGTTGAGGCCGGTGCGGTCGAGCACGGCGTTGAAGACGCGCTTGTCGAACCGCGCCTGGAACTTCGCGCCGACGCGGGCTGCGAGGCGGGCACGGATATGGTCGAGCACGCCCATGATGGCAAAGAGGCCGACGATCAGGCCGGTCAGCGCCACCAGTGTCGCTTCAGACCGCGACGCGAGCACGCGATCGTAGATCTGGAGCATGAAGAGCGGTCCGGTCAGGACCAGGAGATTGACGAAGAAGCTGAAGAACCCCATCGCGAGAAACGCCTGGGCGCTCCCCTTCAGTGCGGCGCGAAGTTCGTCCGCACCGCCATTGCCAGCAGAAATTGCCACGTTTTGCCCTCTTTCCACCGATAGTCGGCATCGAACATCAAAACACGAAAAACCTGCCACGTCGGTCCGTCAGGGCGGCCGCAGACAAGGCAGGCGTGTCGTCTCAGAGTAAAGACGATATACGATCGGTATTATTCACAAATCAAAAGTACAAAATGGCGGTAAAAGGGCATTTTAGAGACATCTAAAGCAAAATTCTACCATGTCGTTCAATTCGACACGGCTAAACCCGTTTTGCCTCGTCTGCCCCGGAAATGGGCTCCCCTGCCGCCGGTTGCGTGCCGGCTTCGTCCGCTGCCTCTTCCTGCGCCCCCGCATCGTCCGTTACCAGCCGTCCAAGTATATTGAGAACGACGAGACAGGCAAGGGTTGAGAAGGCGGCGATCGCCCAGTATCCGAGCCCGACCGACAACCCGACGCCGCCGGAAAGCCACATTCCGGCCCCGGTGGTTAGGTTCCTCACCTTCCCTTGCGAGAAGATGATCATGCCGGCGGCAAGAAAAGCGACGCCGGAAGTCACCGCCTCGACGACGCGCAGGGGGTCGATGCGCACCTGCTGGTCGTCAAGATGATGCAGGTGCACCATCTCGACGGAGATGACGGCGATGACCGCGGCGGCGAGGCTGACAAGGATATGCGTGCGCAACCCGGCGGGGTGATTGCGCGTTTCCCGCTCGAAGCCGACCAGCGCGCCGAGCAGGATGGCGCCGGTCAGCCGGGCGACGATCACCGCCAGCGGCAACTCGGTCGTCATGAAGATGTCGTCGAGGATCGCTTGCATGCCCGACAAACGCGCGCGCCCGGTGGAAGTTCCGCCCGCGCCCGCATGGCATCCACGCCCCGGCCCGTGGACTGGCCCGCGGGTCGGCGTGTGAATTTTTTTTGATTTTTTCCGCTTGTCGAAACCGTAACCCTGTTCTATACGGACGCCGCTGGTCACGGAGTGTAGCGCAGCCTGGTAGCGCACCTCGTTCGGGACGAGGGGGTCGAGTGTTCGAATCACTCCACTCCGACCAGCCGAAAAGCCCGGATCTCCGGGCTTTTTTCGTTTCTGGACGTGTCTATCCGGTGGCGCTAGTCGCCCGCGCCGCGGATGCAGAAGGCTCCTGCGAGCAGGAGCAGTGCGGCGCATTGCATGAGAAACATCGGCAGTTCAGGTGACATGGCGTGATCCTCTTTTCTAAAGCGCGTCGCGATCTTTCAGATTCGCTCCTGCGCTTTAGGCCTTTGATTTTGCGCATGTCGTAGTCGCAAGACCGCTGCACACTTTTGCGCGACATGCTGTAGAAGAGGTGGGGCAGTCGCGCGGGTCTTCAATCGCCGTCACCGATCATTGACCGAAATCCGGCACATAAAGACACTGCGTCCTTCCCTTGGGGCCGAAATTGCCGAGCCCGGCGCAGCGATGAAAGCGGCCGTCGGGGGAGTGCTTGATCGGCCAGCTGTCGTAGCCGATGACCTCGCCGGTGGTGCGCACCCGCCAGCCCTCCTTCGTCGCCATGATCTCCTCGTCGGGGACGGGCATGCAATCGCGGTTGGAACAACATTCCAGATCGTAGAAGCTGTGCGCCCTGGCGGGCCGCGGGTTTCCGGAGGCCACGGTGCCGCCCACCACGACAACGAACACAAGAACAGGGCGTACCAGTCGCATGCGTCCCTCCTCCTCCGGCCCGGTCTCCGGCCGCTTGCGGCACGTTGAAGCGGCTGGCCTGCGCCCGTCGCGCCCTGGTGCCTTTCCCGAAACCGGATCCTGAATTCGGGCGACCTTCGCCAGAATGCTTGCGGATATTGGCAAGATCGCGCCCGGCT
This sequence comes from Mycoplana azooxidifex, assembly GCF_014196765.1. Classification (GTDB taxonomy): domain Bacteria; phylum Pseudomonadota; class Alphaproteobacteria; order Rhizobiales; family Rhizobiaceae; genus Mycoplana; species Mycoplana azooxidifex. The sequence continues at coordinate 467,630 of NZ_JACIEE010000002.1, read as the reverse complement.
GCGGCGGCGGACGCCTTTTTTCGAGGCGGGGGTGTGGACGAGCGCAGGTGCTGTGGCGCGCGAGGGGCGAGCGGGCGCCTATCTGGCGGCCGCGGCGGCATCCAGTCGCATCGCGTTCTTCAGCCGGCTTGCTGCGAGCGCATAGCCGCCGGCCGCGCCGTCGATGAAATGGACGTGGTCGCGCGCGAGCGGCGTGGGCACGACGCAGGTCATCAGCGCGGACGCCTGCCGGTGCAGGCCGAAATGGCAGATGCCGGCGAGACGCGCCTCCTCCAGCCGCGCCTCTATGGCCTCGATCCGCTGTGGCTCGAGATCGAGCGTCATCTTCAGGCCGTCGTCGAACTTGCGGAAATCGGAATTGGCGACGATATCGTCACGGTAGCGGCGCGGGTCGAAGCGGCCGAGGGTCAGGCCGAACACGGTCAGCACCCGCATCAGCACATATTGCAGGGCGATGAAGAGCTTGCGCCGCCAGCGCCGCCCCGGCGGCACGGCCGCCCTCGCCTCCATGTCGAGGGACGCGCGGCTGATGCCGAGCTCGAGGCCTTCCACTTCCACCGGCCGACCGCCGCGCTTTTGGCGCGCGGCAAGTGCCACGACGTCGGCGATCAGGGCGCGGAAGGCGTCCTCGGAGGCACCTTCGGCGGGAACGGCGATGATCGACACGATCTCGCCGTTGCGGGCGGAAATCGGGTTCCAGCGGCAGGACAGGCCGACGAGTTCGGGCCGGGTGCCGGGCGGCGCCATCGGGTTGGTCTCCAGGCCAGCCTTCATGCGCCGCTCGGCCCAGGCCGCGCCGCCGCCGGCAAACATCGCGTAGGAGACGAGGTCGCTCGCCGCGTAGCGTGCCACCAGCACGTCCTGACCCGCATCCCGGATCGTGGAAACCGGCACGACTGCGCCACGCATGACAAAGCCGAGCTCCTCCAGCGACCAGCGCTGGACCGCCGACAGCCCGCTCCTTGCAGCCCCGGCCAGCGAAGGCGGGACTGCGACCATGGCGCCGTCGCCGCCGAAGGCATAGGGCAGGTCGTGGCGGCCGGTCGCGTTCAGGACGCCGGAAATGACGCTGGCGCCGGCCATGTTGACGGCCTTGTAGCGGCCCGCCTCGATCGCGCCGGTGGAATCGACGATGTCGGCCAGGACCAGCACCCAGCCATCCGGCAGCGGATGATAGTTGCGCGCATCCGCCACGTCCTCGAAATCCGAAAAGCTCGGGAGGTTGCGAAAGAAATCGTCGCTGCTGCCGTCGGCCATGGGAACCAGCTTATCATAGGTGGATGCGGAATGGCTTACGCGCCGTTCCGGACAAATGTTTCAGGCCTCGCCCGTCACTCCTCGCCCGTCACTGGCAGACATCGACCCAAGTGCCGCCTACCAGCTGCACCATCTTCTCGGTGGGGATGCGGACGGCGGCGTTGGTGGCGCCGGCGGCGGGCACGACCTCGTCGAAGGGCTTCAACGAGACGTCGCAATAGATCGGGATCACGGAGGGAAGGCCGAACGGGCAGACGCCGCCCACGGGATGACTGGTGACGTCCACCACCTGTTCGGCATCGAGCATGCGCGCCTTGCCGCCGAAGCGATCCTTGAACTTGCGATTGTCGAGGCGGGCGGTGCCGCTGGCGACGATCAGCATCGTCTCCTCGCCGACGCGCAGGCAGATGGTCTTGGCGATCTGTTCGGGCGCCACGCCATGGGCCGCGGCGGCGAGCGCCACGGTCGCAGAGCTTTCCTCGGTCTGGAGGATTTCGATCTCGGGCGCATGCGCCTGAAAGAACTTGCGGACGGATTCGAGTGTCATGGCGTCCATGGATACCGGGGCCCGACCGCCGAGGCAAGCGCCGGCAACCTGCGCGGGCGGTTGCCTGTGATCTTGCGCATGTCGTAGTCGCAAAACCGCAGCACACTTTTGCGCGACATGCTTTATCGTCGCAGCTCCCGCGGTCCGTCGCCAAAGTGTTGCAATTCGGCCAGACTTCAAGGCGCGGTGAGGTGGACAAGCGGCGACGGCGCAAGAAGCGATTCCCCCAAGGCCATGGCCTGCGCTAGCACGGACTGCTCCCAAGAGCCTTCGCCCGCACAACGCCCAAGGATTTGGCCATGACCTTCCGCTTCGCCCTCCTGGCAGGCCTCGCGCTTGCCGTAACCGGTTGCACCTCCGTCGCGCCGTCAGCGCCGACCACGCCGCTCGAGAGCCGCTGGATCGGCCGCACCGCCGGCGAGTTCTTCGCCGCCTACGGCCCGCCGGTCAACGACGTCGCCGGCGCGAACGGCATGACGCTCTATGCCTGGCGCGGCGGCTACATCAACCGCAGGGCCTGCCAGGTGGAGCTCGGCGTCAGCGAGGACTACCGGATCCGCAAGATCCGCACCGTCGTCGACCGCAAGGACCCGAAGGGCGGCCCCTCGCACTGCGAACGGGTGCTGGACGCGGCTCCCAAGGCCTGATCGAAGGCCTGATCGATCGCAAGGCCGTGCGCTCCCCGGCCTTCCTTCTTTCCCGGCGCCCGGATCGAGGAGGCGCGGCCGGGGCATGAAGCATGAAGAGAGAGCGGACAAGAGGAGACATCGCATGCCCGCCTTCGATCGCCTCTTCGACGACGCAGACCTGGCCGCTTTCTACGACCTGGAGAACGGCTGGGGCTCCGACCTCGACACCTGCCGTTCCCTTGCGGCCGATGCCGGATCGGTGCTGGACCTCGGCTGCGGCACGGGCGAACTCGCGCTCTCGCTTGCCGGCGGGCGCCGCGTCGTCGGCGTCGATCCGGCCACGGCCATGCTCGACATCGCCCGGGGCAAGCCGGGTGCTGCGGCCGCGCGTTTCGTCGAGGGCGACGCGCGCACGATCCGGCTCGGCGAGACGTTTGACCTGATCGTCATGACCGGCCACGCCTTCCAGGTCTTCCTCACGCAAGCCGACCAGCGCGCCGTGCTCGCCACCATCGCAGCCCACCTGTCGCCTACCGGCCGCTTCGTCTTCGACAGCCGCAACCCCGCCGTCCGCGAATGGGAGGAATGGGTGCCGCAGGCCTCCGGGCGCGAACTCGTCCACGACCGGCTCGGACCAGTGAAGGCGTGGAACGACATGGCGCACGATCCTGCGACCGGCATCGTCACCTACGAGACGCACTATCTCGTCGCAGCCGACGGTCGGCACCTGCAGGCAACATCGCAGATCCTGTTTACAAGCAAGGACAGGATCGAAGCCCTGCTGGCCGAAAGCGGACTGGAGGTGCGGCGCTGGGCGGGCGACTGGCAGGGCGGGGACTGGCATCCGGGCGCGCCCGAGATCATTCCGATCGGCGGCCTTGCCGCGAGCGGCCGATAGACCTGCAATTCCGGCCCCCGCTAACCGATCGTTAAAATTTTAGAATATCATTTCATTCTGCAATAAGAGCGTTTCTTAAGTCGACGGCAACGCGCGGGCGCGATCATGGCGCCATGCTGGAGGGCGTATGATGCACCCGAAATTTGCCGAGCATAGGCAGGGCGACCGACGTCGCGGCCTGCCGCTTGTGTCAGCCATTCCGGGCCTGATCTGTGTCGGGCTCGTGTTCTTCATCTTCGACATGCTGAGCGGCGCCGGGCTGGTCGCCGCCTTCGGCGCGGCCGTGGCCGATTGCCAGATCAAGGGCAATATCGACCTCGTCGACGGCAGCCGCGCCTACTACCTGCCGGGACAGGACCGCTACGGCGCGATCCGCATCCACCCCGCGGACGGCGAGCGCTGGTTCTGCAGCGAGGAGCAGGCGGTGGCCGCGGGCTGGCACAGGGCGCTGCGCTGAGGCCAGCTCCAGGCATGGCCGCCGGGTCCCCTGCCCTTGTCGCGCGTAATGTCGCGGCGCGTCGGCGCATGGCCGATCCACTCCCGGCCGACCGGACAAAGCTCGAGAGCGTGCCTAATCACGGGTCGAAGGGATAGATCTTCTTCCAGTCCGCCTTCATGTCGACCACCTGCCAGCCGCGCTCGCCGGCCTCGTCCAGCGCCTTGTCCAGCCTGCCGAAATGCGATTTCCGATCATAGGCATATTCGCGGACGGCATCGGTGTGGTGGACGATGATGCCGAGCGATGGCCGGCTGCCGCTCGTCACCCAGCGCAGCATCTCGTAGTCGCCGTCGGAATTGCCGGCGGCGAAGATCGGACGCCGGCCGATGAAGGTGTTGATGCCGACCGGCTTACCCGGGCCGTCATCGATGAAGTCGATCTTCGGCAGCCGCTCCAGCATCGGCTTGCCGTCGACCTCCTTGTACTCCGTCACGATCGAGCTGCCGACCACCTGTTCGGGCGGAACGCCGTAGGCGCCCTCGGTCATCGGCCGCATGAACTCGATGCCGCCGCCGGAGACGATATAGGTCTTGAAGCCGTTGGCGCGCAGGTATTCGAGCAGTTCGACCATCGGCACGAACGTCATCTCATCATAGAGCCTGCCGGTCTTCGGATGGCGGGCGGTGGCGAACCAGTTGGTGACGATCGTCTCGAACGCCTCGGTCGTCATGCCGGCATGGGTTACCATCCCAAGCTCGACGAGGCCCTTCTGGCCGCTGTCGGCGATGGCTGCGAGATCGCCGGCGAGGATCGAGCGGAACGGCTCTTTCTGCTGCCATTCGGGATGCTCCGGCGCCAGGGCCTTGACGCGGTCTATGATGAAGCCGAGCTGGAAATAGAACGGCTGCTCCGACCACAGCGTGCCGTCGTTGTCGAACACAGCGATGCGCTCGGCCTGCGCCACATAATCGGGACCGCCCTCGGTGGTGACGCGCTTGACGAAATCGACGATCGCCTGCCGTCTCGCGCCGTCGTTCCAGGAGGGCAGTTCCTGGGCCAGAACCTGTTGGGCCAGAACCGTTACCGGAAGAACGAGGATGATGAAAAAAAGCACGCGCAGGACACGGGACATGGCTCTCCTCCGGCGGTCGCTGGCAGCCCGGTGCAACCCCAGGCCCCCACGCCGCGGCGACCACTCTACCAGTCCCGCGGCGCCAATGCATGCTGCGCCGCACACTGCCTGTAACGCGGCCGAGGGAACGCCCGAACGCCCGCACCGCACCGGTCCTATTGGTCGGGAAAATGCTCGACATGGGTCTCGGCCGTCCGGCCGAAATAGACGACGCGGCGACCGGAGAAGGAGACGATGTAGCCGGCGCATCCATGTGCCTTCGCGCTCTGGCAGAAGCCCTTGTAGGTGTAGTCCGGCCCGTTCGCCTGCGCCCGCCGCACCTCCGCCTCGACGCCGGCGGCGTTGAACCCGGCGGCGACCTTGCCGTCGGAGGGCTCGTTGTCGAGGACGACGCTGTCGCCGTCGGGGAGATAGTAGGTGTTGGTGGCGCGCCGGTAGTCGACGAGGTATCCCTCGAAGCCGGCGGCCATCAGCGTGCCGACGATTTCGGGGAAGGCCATCGTGCCGGCATAGGAGGCCGAGAGGCATTTCTCGGCAACAGTCTTTAGATGCGCGTCCATGGCGCACTCCTTCTCTTTCGGTGTGTGTTGTTGTCCGTTCGCCCCGGCGCCACGGCCGCTGACGCACGTCGCATGCCGCTGCCACGGCGCCCAACGCATTTCGCGATCGCTCAAATTCACTGCCGCGCCTCGGGCCTTGTTCTTGCGCATGTTGCAGTCACAAAACCGCGGCACGCTTTTGCGCCACATGCCTTAGTCGGTCGTGACCGCCGCCAGCCCCCGCTTGGAGACGATCTTCCTCAGGAGCCTGTCGAGCTCGCCGCGCTCCTCCTCTTCGAGCACGCCGAAGAACTCCCTGTCGTTGCCGTCGGCAAGTGCCGCCAGCACCGGCACCCGCGCCCGACCCGCAGGCTTCAAGGCGAGCGTCTGGGCGCGCTTGTCGGCAAGGCTCGCGCGGCGCTCGACCAGGTCCTTGGCGACGAGCCGGTCGGCAAGCTTCGAGATCGCCCCCCGCGTCATGCCCATCGCCTCTGCGAGTTCGGACGGCGAAACCGTCTCGAAATCAAAGAGCATGCGCATGAACACCCACTCCGCCACCGTCACCCCCTCGTCCTCGAGCTTGCGCGCGAAACCTTGCGAGACATTGTTGGAGACCGCCCGAAGCCAGTAGCCCAGGTGGGATTCGAGGGAGGATACGGGTGGTGTTTCGTCCATGGCCGATCGATCTTTATAGTTGACTTGGAAAGTATACGGGGATTGTTTCCTAGTCAACTAGAAAGATCGATCGGAGGCAAAGGAGGGAAATTGGCGGCGGATTGGAGGGAGAGCGGACATAGTGGCTGGGGCGCCAGGATTCCCAGCTAAGGAATCAGCCTTTTTTCAAGCCTTTGAGAAGGTTAACAAATCATGATCACCTAATATGTGTGTACGACAGTCTTGTACGACATTCCGGAACGACAGTCCGGGGAAATTTGAAAGCGAGCGCTCGTAAACCAATACCGCTTTGCTGCTAAGAATGGGCATCGAGCCTGTCGCAAACGCCGTTGCCGCAAACATCATTTGTCCCGGAATCGCCAGACGGTAGAAGGGAATCGGCAATCCCGCGTCAGGAATCGCGCAAGCGTAAATCAACATGCATCGTCGTGACCCGCGCATGACGTGCTTCAATTTTTTTCCAAGGCGCGGCAAACCCATCTGAATGGTCTTGCACCTCGATACACATCGGATTCCCTCCGATTAACGACACTGACGAAGGCCACTAATTAACCATGCTACACACCCGTGGTCATTTTTGTATCGCACGCTTGCCCGTGCGCCAAAACCACCCCACGTTTAAGGAACGACAGTGTCGTCCCAAGCGGTTGTGAGCGCTTGGGAACAACCGACCTGCCGTCAGAGAGCTAGCGACGGTAAATACCGGCTCCCACGGTCCCGTCATCGTTTTTTCCCGACATCCCGAACAAAACGATGTGCAACCAAAGGAGCATGACGCATGTCCATTCGCATCCCAGCATCCTCCCTCGCCACGGAGGTCTTGCCGGATCTTCCCCAGGGCGGCGTCCGCCCGGCAGCCGTGGCCCTGGCGCCCTTGCCGCCCCTCCCCGTCCCATCGGGCGTACCGGTACTCGAACCCGGCAAGCTCTTCACCGTCATCAACGACACACGCTCGAGGGCCTGGTGCGGCCCGACGGCCGTGGCAGCCATCACCGGCGCGCCGGTCTCGCTCGTACGGGACTGCTTCCGCCTCGCCCGCTTCGGTAGCCATTGGAGAGACAGGCCGCGCTCGCCACCGATCATGGGCACGAGAGATCGCGAGGTCGAACACGCCATGCGCTCGCTCGGCTTCCACGGCCACTGGCAGACCGTGCCCGGCAACCCGACGCTGGCCGCTTTTCTTGAGAGCCGACAGGGGTTGCTGCGCAGCCATCCGACCATCGTCTGCGTCACCCGGCATTACGTCGCAGTCAGCGGCTGGCTGTTCTGCGACACCTTTACCGAGGGCCAGGTCGTCGACGCCGACGACGCTCCCAGACGCAGCAAGCGCGTCAAACGGGTGTTTGTCGTCACGGGGCGGTCCGCCGCCATGGCCGACATTCCCCGCAAATAAAGTGCAATCAGGCCGGCGACGACAGATGGACGTGCCGGCCACTTCAAATCCCCCTCATCCACGACCATTGAAGAGTATCCAATGTCACAAAACCGGAACATCGCCGCCGCAGGCAAGGGCAACGAAACCGCGTACAAAACCTGGCCGACCCTGCGGACCAGCCTGATGAGCTAGTCATCGACACGTCTCGGCCGCCGCATGCTGCGCGATATCCGCGCGGGTATGATTTCGCCGGCGGCGACGCCCAGTTCACTCGCAAACCGTTACGGCATGAAGAGCCAGAAACGGATGATCGCCGCCATGCAGGAAGCCTGCCGCCAGCACGAGACTGAAAGCGGCAAGATGATGATCGCCATCGATGATGACACAGGCCACATCCTACGGTCCTTCGCGTTGCCGGCGGAATTCTGCGAAAGGATCGAGACCTTCGCGCTGCGCGTGGCGATCCAGGCGCTCAATCCCCATGGACAGTCGCCCGGCAAGACTTTCAACGAACAGGGCGAGATCTGCCTGCACGTCTATGTCATGCCCGGAGCCCGCTACCGCAAACGCCAAGGCAGCTCCGTCAAGGCCGTCGGAACCCATGTGTTCACCTTCCGGACATGGAACAAGACGGTGGAAGAGGTCGACGCCCCCTTCCCCGAAGACAGGCCCATCTCCCGGGAAGTCACAGGCTGGTATAGTCCTGGCCTCGGCTATCAGGGCTTCGATGGACAGAACTGGCACAGCGACTGGTTCACCTACGATCCGCCGGGATCGGCAACATAACAGTTCGCCAACTGCCAGGCCCGCGGGCGGCAGGATTCGTCCACCGGCCTGGAAAGCCAGATTCTCTGTTTAGGTTTTGCCACCACCGTTCCGAGTGGAGCTATCATGCTCAAAAACGTCCTTTCTATGCCCGTTATTCCACCGAACGGCAGAACGAAGTATCGATCGAAACGCAGATCGAACTCGGCCGCGATTTCATCGAGAGCCGCGGGTGGAAGCTGATTGATGTCTTTACCGACCATGCGGTGAGCGGCACGAGCTCCCGGTATTCAGGCCCTGCTGGCACGAGCTAGGAAGCGGGATCAGAAAGTCGTGATCGGCAAGACGCCCGGCCATCAGCCAGCATCACTGGAAGTCCATGGACAGATCGCATCGATCCTGGCTGCGATGGCGGCCTCGACCATCCTCGAACAACGGATGAAGCTTCTCCGCGCGCATGATTTTGAGATGCGCGCTGCCGCCGGCGAGCTCGATACAGAGGTCAAACGCAAAAAGCTCCTCGACGCTTACGCGGAGGAGCTTGATGTTAGGAGGGGAGAATGGTCGAATTTACAAGTTTCGGTGGTTGCGGGGGCCTGGTGGCTTGGAGACTTGCAATCTCTTTGGCGTTTGGGCTGCGGCGGCAACATATTCCCCATCGCCGCGCCGCCCATGGAATTTGACGCCAACCGTTATCCCCAACTATCCCCTAATGCGCACCCGTGGGGTCGCCTAACAATTGTAGACGCCGGCGGCGCAACGCCTTGTCGTCCGTCGGGCGACACCGGCCACGCTGACCGGCGTCAGCGGTCGGCCGACTACGGCAGCGGCAGGAGAGACGAAGCTGGGGAGCAATATGCTTGGCGCGTCGCTCGCCATATCACCGATGCAAAGTGCGGCCGCCACAGCGAGCCAAACTATTCCCGTGCGCTTATAGACGTTCATTTTCCATCTCCCAGGACGAGGTTCCCCGGCAATTCGCTGAGGTTCTGCTTGAGGTCGTTCACATCGATCTTTTCGGCATTTGTCGGGTTCTTGAAAGAGAAATCATCCAGCATGACCGCGTCGCCGGACTTCCAGTCTCTGATCTGAACCGTGTATTCCGGCGCACCCTTGACCTCCCTGGAGGTAATGGCCAAACGGCAAGGGAATGGCTGTTCGCCGTGGGCGACCCAGATCTGGAAATCCACATCGTCCTTGCGGAAGGCAAGAGAATCGCACTCGTGGCCATTGACCACGCCGCTTCCCAGGTCCTTTGAATCGTAGACACCCTGCATCAGTTCGTCATATGCGTTGGTCATCAGCAAGTCGGCGGCCGGCAAGGGCAGTCCGTGCTTGTCCTTCAGCTCGTCTATCAGCTGATCGACCGTGCCGGGCATTTCGACTTGCGTGTACTTGTTGACGTTCTTTCCAACGAGCGTGAGCATCTTTCCGTCAAACAAGGCTTCGCTCTCGACAAACCCGCCAGAACGTGTCGTGTGCACCTTGTCGGGCCGACTGAGGATCACGGTGCCCGAACTTGCCAGCCCAAGTTTTTGTTCGGTGTTGGTGACGACCTGGAGATTGGCATCATAACTGAACGATAGGGCCTTCTGGGCTGCCAGATAGTCGGACATGGCCTTGAGCAGTTTCCTGGCTTCGGGCGAGTTGGTCACCCGCAGGAGTTCGACGCGACGGTTGAGGGCTTTTCCTTCCTCTGTCTCATTGCTGGCGATCGGCCGATCCTGCCCAGCGCCGCCCGCCATCAACCTGTCAGGGTCGATCCCTCGGTCAACCAGCGCCACCTTGATCGTGTCGGCACGCTCAAGGGAAAGACGTTCGTTGGTTTCCGCACTGCCGCTCGCATCGGTATGGCCGACAATTCTCAAGCTCCAATCGGGGAAATTCTTCAGCGCCGTCGCTATGTCATCGAGAAGCGGTTCCGCGCCCGGCTGAAGAGTCGACTTGTCGGTGTCGAAGCGCAGGCCATGGACATCGTACTGCTGCCTGGTCTCAAGCGCCTGCTGCATGGCTTCCTTGCTGTACTGCGTGCTCGGGTCGTCCATGCCCTGGGCCCACGAGGGGGTAGTTGCGACGGCAGAAAGGACAGCCACCGCGAATATTTCGCGTAGGAAACAGCTGCGAATTGATCTGTCTCTACTAGAAACCCGCCCGAAGCTTATGATTTTTTTGAGCTCAAGCGTGTTCGTGAGTGTGCTTAACATCGCAACAATCCTTCCACTTTTTACTGGGGATTAAATTACAATACACGTTCAATGCTATAATCAGCGCGAATATTAGAATATAAACATAGCACGCCTGGAGACAAACAGCACTTTAATTTTCGTGTTTATTTGGCAGGGACCGCACTATCGCCCACTTTGGATTGGCTGCCGTGAAGCTTGCACGAATGGGTTCGACGGGGGTTATGAACTCTGCCTGCTCGCCCCGGCGGCGAGAGAGTGAAAATCCTCCCCGGCCTGAAGGAGATGAAGGCCCGCAGACACCGTCCGGAGTGCTGAAAATGCAATTCTAACTGGCTCGCCCTGCGGCACTTGCGCTGGCGCATCGACTTGTTCCCTGACAAGCGCAAGAATGCTTCACACGGCTTCGCCTGACATGGAGAGATGAAATGCCACTTGCTGGCTCCGACAAGTCGGAAAGCGGGAGCAATGCCGGGATACGCCCGGATCTCGTCGCAGGCTTGACCGCCGCCGCCGTCGTGCTGCCGAAAGCGATGGCATATGCGACCGTTGCGGGATTGCCGGTGGCTGCCGGGCTCTACACCGCCTTCGTTCCGATGATCGTCTATGCGCTGCTCGGCACGTCGCGGGTGCTGAATGTAAGCTCCACTGCGACACTGGCGATCCTCGTAGGTGCGGACCTCGGCATGGCTGTGCCGGACGGAGATGCCCAGGGGCTGATTGTCGCTACGGCGACGCTCGCAGCCCTCACCGGAGGTATTCTTATCCTGGCCTCGGTCTTGCATCTCGGGTTCGTGGCCAACTTCATCTCACTGCCCGTACTGACGGGCTTCAAAGCTGGGATCGGGCTCGTCATCGTGTTCGACCAGGTGCCGAAGCTGCTTGGGATCCACATCGCGAAGGAAGGTTTCTTTCGCGACGTCCTGAGCATTGCCGGGCACCTCCCCGAGGCCTCGGCGATGACGCTGGTCGTTGGTATTGCCGCCTTAGTTCTGCTTCTGCTCCTGGAGCGGGCGCTGCCGCATTCGCCGGCTCCGCTTGCGGTTGTTGCTGGCGGGATCGCCATGTCCTGGCTTTTGGGGCTCGGCGCCGCAGGGGTTGCCACCGTCGGTTTCATTCCACGGGGGCTGCCGTCGATTACACTGCCAACACTCGACCTCGCGGTGCAACTCCTGCCCGGCGCACTGGGCATCGCGCTGATGAGCTTTACCGAGACAATTGCCGCCGGACGTGCTTTCGCCCTTCCTGGCGAGCCGCCAATCAAGGGCGATCGCGAGCTTCTGGCCACCGGTGCCGCCAACCTGTCCGGCGCCTTCTTTGGCGCCATGCCGGCCGGTGGCGGAACATCGCAGACGGCGGTGGTGCGCGCGGTGGGTGGGCGAACGCAAAAGGCGTCGCTCGTCACGGCAGCCGTCTCCGCGGCGACGATGCTGGTTTTGGCCCCGCTGCTGGGGCTTTTGCCGCAGGCGGTACTCGCCGCCATCGTGATCGTCTATTCCATCGGCCTGATCAAGCCGATGGAATTCGCCGCGATCCGCAAGACCCGTCGAATGGAATTCCACTGGGCCATTGCCGCGTTCCTCGGCGTGCTTGTCTTCGGCACTCTTCAGGGCATTGTCGTCGCGATCGCGCTCTCGCTACTCGGCCTCGCCAGTCAGGCCGCCCACCCGCGCGTGCACGTGATCGGTCGCATGCGGGGGGAGGATATCCTGCGACCTCTGTCTTCCGATCACCCGGGTGACGAGACCTTCGAGGGGCTTGTGGTGCTGCGGCCCGAAGGCAGGTTGTTCTTCGCTAATGCAGAGCAGGTCAGCGAGCGAATCCGGGAGGTCGTGACTCAAAACAAACCGCGGGTGCTCATCCTCGATCTCAGCCGCGTCTTCGATATCGAGTACTCGGCGCTGCAGGTGATGATCGAGGGGGAGCGTCGCCTGGCAGAAGAAGGCGTGACCGTCTGGCTCGCCGGCCTGAATCCGGACGTGGCGGACTATTTACGCGCATCCGGGTTTGAAGACCGGCTGGGCGCGGACCGAATACTCGCCAATGCACGAGTGGGAATACATAGATACCTGGAAACATACGGCGCCGCTGAAGGGCCAACCGCGACACCTATGGACCACTGAGACGTCTCCAGACCGTCACTATCTGTGCTCGGGAATCGTGGCTTGACGCGCGTCTGGGACTCTACACCTCGAACCGGGGAGAGTATCATTTCATGATACTCCGGTCCAAACTGCATTGGAGGCGTTCTTCCATGTCCAAGATCATGCCGCGCTGGGAATGGCGGTCCTTCGGGAGCCGCTTTGGGTTGGCTGACGAGCAGCTTGCGCAAATGGATTCGACCGGCGTTCAGGAGAGCGATGAAATCTATCTGCTCGCTCCCGGCGGCGAGAACGTGAAGGTGCGCGACGGCCTGATGGACCTGAAGGTCCTGCGGGTGGTGAGCCCGGAAGGGCTGGAACAGTGGGAGCCGGTGCTCAAGAGGGGATTTCCGCTGGCTGCCGCCGACACCGCGGCGGTTCTTAGCGCGCTTCATCAGCCCGCGCCTGGATCCTTGCGCGAGGGTTATACGCTCGACGCGTTCCTCGATACATTCGCAGGCCAGGACAGCGGGCTGCGGGTCGTAAAGGTCCACAAGCGGCGGGTACGATACGTGATCGGCGGCTGCACGTCCGAGCTCTCGGATGTCATTGCGAACGGAAAGGCCACCCGAACGATCGCGGTGGAATCCGAGGACGGCGGCGCTGTCGTCCGGGCCGTGGAGGGACTGGGGCTCGGCGGCTACACCAATGTAAGCTATCCCCGCGCCCTGGCGGCCCTGATCGACGGTGCGCCGGAGAGTTATGCCGTGGTCGACGTCGGGACCAACTCGGTGAAATTCCATGCGGCCGCCCGCGATCCGGACGGCAGGTGGCGCACCCTTGCCGATCGCGCTGACGTCACCCGCCTTGGCGAGGGGCTTTCGGAAACCGGCCGGATCGGCGATGCGCCGCTCGAGCGGACGGCGGCCGCGATTGCCAAGATGGCGGAGGAGGCCCGACGGATGGGTGTGCGGGCGATCGCAGCAGTCGGTACCGCCGGACTGAGGATCGCCGCCAACACGGCCGACGTCGTCACCGCGGTTCGCGCGCGCACCGGCCTTACGATCGAGGTCATTTCGGGCGAGGAAGAGGCACGGCTGGCCTATCTGGCCACGACGGCCGCGCTGGGATCGACGGCGGGCTCGCTCGTCGTCTTCGACACCGGCGGCGGCAGTTCCCAGTTCACCTTCGGGAAAGGGGGCACGATCGACGAGCGCTTCAGCATCGACGTCGGCGCCGCGCGCTACACCGACCGGTTCGGGCTGGACGGCGCCGTATCAGACGAGGTGCTGCGCGAGGCAATGTCGGCGATCTCAGCGGATCTCCAGCGCCTCGACGGGCGCCGCTCTCCGGACGCGCTCGTGGGCATGGGCGGCGCGATAACCAACCTCACGGCGGTCAAGCATGGCCTTGCCACGTATGACCCCGACGTCGTGCAGGGCACTGTCCTCGACAGTGCCGAGATCGACCGGCAAATCGACCTCTACCGATCTCGCGATGCCAACGCCAGGCGAACCATCACCGGACTGCAGGCGAACCGGGCGGAGGTCATACTCGCGGGTGCCCTGATCGTTCGCAGGGTCATGCAGAAGCTTGGAAAGGCCACGCTTACGGTCAGCGACCGCGGCCTGCGTCATGGCCTGATGGTGGAACGGTTCGGGACTTAGGCGAAGGCAAATAGGCGTCGGCAAGTCAGGTGATGGACATTACCGGATACCCAGGGGGACAAGATGGCTACCCTCAAGACAGTAGAATCGCCTCAAACCACTAAAGCGACGACCATGTCGGGCGAGGATGCGCTCAAGGTGCTGGAACTCCTGAAGGGGTCGACCAGCGTCGAGCTCAAGCTGATGGTTCCCGACATGGGCCATCGCGCGGCGGTCAAGGGACTCCGCTTCGACCCGGTCGAGGCCGAACCGAGGCAGGCCTATTTCTTCGATACGCCCGACCTCGCGCTGAACAAGGCAGGCGTGGTCGTGCGCGCCCGGAGAATCCAGGGCGGCGGTGGGGATACCGTCGTCAAGCTCCGCCCCGTCGATCCGGAAACGATCGATCCCGAGCTCCGCCGCGTGCCGGGCTTCAAGATAGAACTCGACGCCATGCCGGGTGGGTACGTCTGTTCGGCCTCCTACAAGGGCGTATGCACGGGCCAGGAGGTGCTCGATGTCACGGAAGGCCGATCGCCGCTCGAGCCGCTGTTTTCCCGAGAACAGCGCGCCTTCTACCAGGCACACGCTCCTGTGGGCATCACGCTGGACTCCCTTGTGGCGCTGGGACCGACCTACCTTCTCCGCATAAAATATCAGCCGAAGGACTTCAATCGCCGGGTGACGGTCGAACTATGGCTCTACCCGGACGGATCCCGCATCTTCGAGATCTCGACGAAATGCAGACCCGACGAGGCCTTTCAGGTGGCTGTGGAATTCCGGGCCTTCCTGGGCAAGTGCGGCGTCGCGGCCGAGCCGAGCGACGAGACGAAAACGAGGAGCGCACTCGAGTTTTTCAGCAGGGAGATCCCGCCGGAAAAGAAAGGATGACATGCCGGCGCGTGAAGGCGTCTGCGCGACCCGAAAAGACAAAGCAGGCCGCGGTACCCGCCCCCCTATTCGCATCACCTCTCTTCTGGCAAGGTATAATATGCGAACGCCGCGCCGAAGCGCCGCGGGCTCTAAGAACAGTGTCATTTGAAGGAAGCAGCCGTGGATTCGAAGCCGCTTTCAGATCAGGCCGATGCTGTCGCCGCTAATCGCAATCCGTTGCGCAGGACAGCACTCATCATCGTCCTCCTGGCACTCGTCCTCTTCGTGCTGTCCGTCTTCATGGAAAGACGGACGCCTTCCACGTCCCAGGCGCAGGCCCAGGCCTATGTCGTGGGCATCGCGGCTGAAGTGACGGGACAGGTAATCGAGGTCAACGTTTCCGACAATTCGTGGGTGGAAGCCAACCAGGTCCTTTTCCGCATCGATCCTGATCAATTCGAGCTCGCCGTTGAGGATGCAGAAGCCGCGCTGGAGAGCGTAGGCCAAAGCATCGGTGCGTCGACCGCAGCTGTCGATTCCGCGCAGGCCAAGCTGGTGCAGGCACAGGCGGAACGCGACCATATGCGCGACGAGGTGGCCCGGGCGAGCGGACTGGTGAGGCAGGGGGTGTACCCCGAGGCCCGGTACGATGCGACCAAGACCGCTTACGATCAGGCCGAGGCGTCGGTTTCGGGGGCGGAGGCGGAACTTGCCAAAGCCAGGGAGGAGCTTGGTCCAGCCGGCCAGGACAATCCGCAGATTCGCGAGGCGCTCGCGGCACTGGAACTCGCCCGGCTCGATCTGTTGCGCACGACCGTCCGCGCGCCGTCAGCGGGCGCCATCACCAATCTGCAGCTCTCGATCGGCAAGGTCGTCACGGCGGGCCAGCCGGCGATGACGTTCATAGATATCGGAACGTTCTGGATCAATGCCGCCTTCAAGGAGAACAGCCTGGAGAATGTCGCCATCGGCAACCGGGCGGAGGTTCTTTTCGATGCACTGCCCGGACGGCTCTTTCCTGCCAGGGTCGAAAGCATCGGCGCCGGCGTATCGCAGGAGGGGACCGATCCGGGGACAGGACTGCCGACGATCCGAAACGACACCGGCTGGGTCAGGGAGGCGCAGCGCTTTCCCGTCAGGTTGGTTCTGGACGGGGAGCGTCCTCAAGGGATCCGCTATGGCTCACAGGCGAACGTCGTCATCTACACCGGGGATCATCCGATAACCAATGCCTGGGGCTGGCTTTGGATCCGCATCGTGTCAGTGCTGACCTATGTGGGCTGATCGCCACAATCCTCTTGCCGAGCAGCGTCGAAAGGGACTGCGGGTAGCGTTTGCAGTCTCTATGGGCTTCACCGCCGCCGTGGCAATGGGTGCGATCGTGCCGTTCCTCGTGCCCATGTTTGCCGCACAGTTCCTGTTGGGCAGCACCGCCCCGATGCCGCTGGGCAAGACACTGGGGGCGGCCTTGCTGATCTTTTTCACGGGTGTCGGCATGATGGTGCTGACCAACCTGTTCGGCGATCGCCATGCGACCTTCCTGATCCTCTTGGGGCTGATCTACTTCTTCTGCTTCGTGGCGCAGTTGTCGGGCAAAGGTGGTCCCGCGATCTTTCTTGTACAGGTGGTCGCAATCATGGTTCCACTGATCGGGATCCTGAACAAGGACCTTGCGAATTCGATCCTTTCGATCCTCGTGACCGGCATTCTCGGCGGCACGCTTCTGATGTGGCTGGCCCATGCGGTGATCCCGGAGCCGCCTTCGACGCGCGCCGTGGCGACGTCGGCTACCGTCCGGTCGCCTTCTTACCGGCGGGCACTGGCGAATACGGCAATCCTGCTGGTGGCGGTCGCGGCCTGCCTGATCAACGATCAACTGTCCGCAGCGCTCGTGATTCCCATCACCGTCGCCTCGCTGCTCGGCCAACTCGATCTCTCTGCGAGCGGCCGCGTGGCTATCGGGCTGGTGATCGTCAATCTGTCAGGAGGGATCTTGGCGTCCGTCGCCTACTCCATCCTTACGCTGCGCCCCAGCCTGTTTTCGATCTTCCTCATCGTGCTGGCGGTAACGCTGATCCTTGGCGGACGCGCCGCTGCCGCTTCGAAAGACGCCAAGATGTTCGCAGGCGCGCTGACGACGTTCCTGATCCTGTTCGGGCTCGGCGTATCACCGGTGCCCGGCAGCGCTGCCGAATCTTTCGCGACCCGCATCGTCTTTGTTGGTGCGGCCTTGATCTATGCGCTGCTGTTGGCCGTATTGCTTTGGCCAAGGTCGGAAACGCGAGAACGCCAAGCCAGTTGACGAGCGCGGGTCTCGGAGGTTCCGTTTGCCCTCCCCGGAAACTTGCAGGACGTACTCAGGCGGCCGGGGCCGACCGTTTTCCTTTTGCGCCAAGCCAAAGCTGCAACACGGTCCAGAGCACGGCGAGCGTCGTCGCACCGATGAACATGCCGGTAAAACCCCAGGCAGCCAGTCCGCCGATGACGCCGATGAAGAGCACGAGCATCGGTAGCTCGCCGCTGCGCGCAATCAGCATGGGCTTGACGAAGGTGTCGGTCCCCATCAGCGCAACAATCCCCCATACGACCATGAAAATTGCCCAACCGGTTTGCCCCTCGGCACCCAGCCAGATTGCCACCGGCACCCAAACCAGCAAGGGCCCGATTTGGATGACGGCCAGGAAGAACGTCGCTGCGGCCAACGCAACGGCTCCTGGAACGCCTGCGACTGCGAAACCGATCCAGGCCAGCACCCCCTCGAGCACGGCGGTTCCAACGACGCCGACTGCTACGCCCTGTATGGCCTTCCCCGCAGCAGCCAGGTCTTCTCTTCCGCTCGGCCCGACGATGTGCTCGAGGATGGCGGTGATGTACCCCAGCACGCGGTCGCGCGAGGCATGAAATATCGCGGCCACGATCACACCCGCGAAAATTTCAAGGACAGCGAACAAGAGGCCTGCCCCCAGAGCCAGGAGCCACTTTCCTATCGCCGCGAGTTGCGGCTGGTATCGCTCAAGCAACACCAGGCCATCGCGCTGCAGGTTCTGCCAGAACGCCGCCACGTCGTCGCCGACCAGCGGAAGTCCCGTAAGCCAACCGGGAAGGTTGGGGATACCGCGCGTACCGGCCTCCCTGAGCCATGCCTCGGCGACACTCAGATAGCTGGCAATGGATGAGCAGAGATAGATCAGCGGCACGATGGTGATGGCCGCGGTGACGACGCCGAAAATCACGGCTGCGAGCTTTCGTCTCCCGTCCAGCAGTTCGACCAATCGATCAAACAGCCCCGCGGTGGCGATGGACAGGATCACCGCATAGGTCAGGATGCCGACAAAGGGCAGCAACACCCAGAAAGATGCGGCAATCAACAGGGACATCAGCAACAATGCCAAGGCGGTCTCTACGACATGCTGGCGTTGACCCCCATCACTATGCACCTCTTGCATGACATCACCCCCCGAATTGAACCAGAAGCCGAAGACCCTCCCGGCAAGGAACAGGCGCCATCGTTGGGCAAGTCGGTTCACGTTCTCCCAGAGGCGCATTTCATGGTGCAAGTCCTTGTTTCACGATCGAGCGATATCCCGATGAACCTCGCTCCGCGCGAACCATATCTCAGAGACTTTGAAAAGAAATGCCGTGGTCCAGCCGAACAACAAAATCCCGTTCACACCTTCTATAGCACTTGCAAGTCGCCAGTCGGGAGATAGCGTAATGTCGCCATACCCGATTGTGGCGAAGGTAATCGCCGAGAAATACACGGCCTCCTCAAAGCTCTGAAGTTCGCCTACCAGCCGGTACACCGCCGCCCACACCATGATCTCGATAATGTGCGCTATCAAGAATCCAATGACAAAAAAGCAAGTGACGCCCAATCGAACGGATGCGGCCAGTTTCTGGGTACCGGTAAGGGGACCTTGACCTATATGGAACAGTAGCATAACTGCCGTGCCGTGAATAAAGATTGTGGTAAGCAACACACCAGCGGCCGAGATGATCTGAAGTAACATGCTGCCCGCCCTCCCCACTACTTGCTGATTTTACGCGCCGACGTGGTCGGAGTACAAGGCAGCTTTTCGAACAGGCGCGCTGGACCAGCGTCAATGTTCAAGTGGTTGGCCTGCAACTTCGCAAGCACGGTCGCGAGGTTCCGGGACATTCCACCGCCCACAAAGGAGGTTGGAGCTCTAATCGCTCCGATACCCAATAACCGCCGTCACCTGTGGACCGACTTCGTAGTCCGCTGCGTTGAAGGTGGCCTTAGCCCCAGATCACTCTGTCCGCTATTTGGTTGTTACCGACCCCAGGAAACAATTCGGTGGATCATTGACCCTTTGAACCGCTAAGCCATGAAATGTGTGTAAAAGTGCCGGTGGCCGCCTGCCTCTTTGGCTTGCTGTCATGTGTAGCAGATAGGCAACCTTTGGGCGTCCGGAGACGGACGCCCATTGAACACCGCAATAGCAATGTCGCCGTATGGACGATCAGCCCTTGGAAACCCCCAACGGAATCGGCGGCCAGTCTAGCGCGTGCCTTCCAAAGTAAAACAAAGGCGTAAAGTGCCAAAAGCGAATCCAAAGGATCGCGACGCGCCTTAGTCCCGTGCCACGAGTTCGTAGGGCGTGCTCGCTGATGCAGCACCGGTTACTGAGCGGCCTGGCACGCGCGTAGCGCATCGAAGGCGGCATCGGTCCCGGCCAAATTCACGGCAATAGGATTGCCTCCCTTCGGTGTGATCGTCAAAACTTTCTTCTTGGCCAGATCGTAGATGAAGTCGGGATTGTTAACCCAGACGAATGCTCCACGATAACCGTCCATTACCTGTCCGGTCGCCTCGCCGCTGAATTGCTGTCCGTCGACATCGAATAGGACCGCAAGCTTCTCCCCCGACGTGACGTTGGCGTCGACCTTGGTATAGAGCGCTATGTAACCACGGGGGCCGGTGGTAGCGTCGATTCCCATCTGTATCTGCGTGCCATCCGCATTTGCCTTTTTGATCAGGCATCCGGGCCCCATACTATCTTTCACGAAGATATCCCAGCCGGCAGCTGAGCCGTACTTCGACTGCGCCATCGAAACGGTTGCAACCGAGGCCGAGAGAGCCAATGCCATTGCGACAACAATCTCTTTTCTCATAGCGATCTCCTCTCTGATTAATCGCAAAACCCGAAGCCAAACCCGGAAAGATGCCATCTGGAGCAGCATTCGGCTCGGCAACGGTCTCCGGCAAGTTTGTGCGGGTAGAGCAAAGCAAGAAACTGCGGCTTTCTAGTGGAGCGGATAGAATTACTGCGTTTCTCTCGCGAAAATACTATAAAAACTTGCCCAGCCCCGGAGCAAGAACGCATAACTCGTATCACGCTCGTGAGCGGCCGCATCGAAGGTGGGCCGACGAGTTTGCCGCCCACGTCGATTTGTTGCCAGCCCGCTTTTGCTCAGTGCTTTCCCGCATGCCTCGAAAACGGTTACCACTTTCTGGTGGCATGCTTGGGGATCGCGGGCACCACCGTTGCGCGACCGGATGATCGAGCAACCAGCATCGCGCCGCTAATTCTTCTGGGAAGCGTTGAACGTATCGATATAGCCTCGCGCGACCGCTCGCACCGCGCGGCCGATATCGTCATACACGTCGTCGTTCAGGTTGGCGAACGAGACGCGTACGCTCCAGTTGGGTGCTTCGAAGCCGCCGCCGTTGAGCAGGACGATCGAATGATCCTCCGCCAGACGATAGACGAGGTCGAGCGGATGAACGTTCGCCTTCAGCCATTGGACCATGTCCTCACCGACATAATGCCTCAGCCAGAACTCGAAATCGATCGTCCCGTAGTAGGCGGCGAAGTTGGGGTTCGGCTGGACATCCAGGGGCAGTCCCTCGAGGAGGCTCGCGAGGCGGTTGCTGCAGATTTCCATGCAGGCTTTCTGATAGACTTTCTCGGTATCCATCAGTTCGCTGATCGAGAACATGGTCATCATGACCTGCTGGGGCAGGGACAGACCGGCGGTGTGATTGAGGGCGACGTCCCGGCTGTCGGCGACAAGCCGGTCGATCATCTTCAGTTTGCGCGGCTCCAGCGTGATCGAAATGTAGCGCTTGTCGAGCGCCTCGAGTTCCTTGGCCGGAAGCTTGGCGATCATGTCGTCGATGATGTTCTTTTCGTGCATGGCGATGACCCCGAGCCGCCAACCCGTGCAGCCGAAGTACTTCGAGTAGGAATAAACCCCGATCGTGTTGTGCGGCAGTTCCGTGAGGAGCGACCGGAAGTTTGGCACGAAAGTGCCGTAAACGTCGTCTGTCAGCAGAATCAGATCTGGACGCTTTTTCTTCACCAGGTCGACGAGCTTCTTCATCGTCGGCGAATCGATCGCCATCGAGGTTGGGTTGCCCGGATTGACGACGAAGAACGCCTTGATCTTCGGGTCCTCAAGCTTCTTGAGCTCCTCGTCCGAATACTGGAACCGGTGCTCCTGTGCCGCCTTGATGTAGACGGCCTTGAAGGCATAGTCCTCCAGTTCCGCGATCTCGATATATGGCGTGAAGATCGGCGTGCCGATCGCGATTGTGTCGCCCTTCTTCAGGATACGGTTCGCAATCAGCGACTTGAAAATGTAGCACATGGCGGCGGTGCCGCCTTCCACGGCGTAGAGATCGAACTTGCCGGCAGAGGTGCCTTCGTCGCCCATGGCCCACATCAGATAGCGATGCGCGATCTGTTCGGCGTGCACAAGCATGCGGTCCGGCACCGGGTAATTGTCGCCGATGATCGAATCTGTAAGCTCGTGAACGAAGGCGTCCGCATTGAAGCCGAACGTCTTCACGGCATAGCCTGTCATTTTCTTCAGGAACTCGGCACCCGGTGCGTCGGCGTGTTTTTCCAGCCACGCCTCGAATCTCGAGGCGATGGCGTTCATCTGCGGCATGCCGGCAAGCCCGGCAATGGGGTTGTCCATCGTGCGCCGGCATTCAACCAGCGCGAACTGGCCGAAGAGGAAGAAACCCTCGCGGGGTACCGTTGCGATCCAGTTCGGATTCCCGCGCCCGGCATTGAGGAGCGCCTGGGCGGATTTCTGCGCGCTACGCTTGGCAAGCTTGATCAGTCCATCCTTGATCTCGAACGGACTCATCTTCTCGTATTCCCGATAGTCGATCCCTGCCATTGCCGCGTCCTCCTAGCTACGTTGATCTTTCGTCGCGGCGCCCGGAATGAAAATGCCAGAAGCGGCGGGCGGCGGGCGCGCAGAACCGTTCGCACCCCGACGCCATGTCGCTTGGGCACCATGCCGCTTGGGGCTGAAATCTTCTCTGCAATGCTTATGCGTACGTCGCCACGAACGGTTGTCGGCCGAATGTCGGCGACATTAATGTGGCATCCAGCGCGTGCGCTGCTCATTCGATATGAAGCAAGCCTGACGTCGTCAGATAGACCCCCTAGACTTTGTCAGAGTGAATAGTAGCAGCTTGCGGGGTGCAGACAAAGGTGTATCTTTGCTAACACTTGCCAAAAGCGATGGCGCAAAGTTTGAGCTTGAAAAACTGATCCGTCCACTCACGGTTACAGGCGACCTCTGACGGCATATGCAAAAAGTTCTTTCGTTTCAGATCTTTTCGACGTCTGTCCGGCCGGCGGTGGGGGCGGGGGGCCGACACGACTTCACTCTGCACGTTCAGTGATTGCGCCAGCCTGCGACAATCTAAGATTGAGATGTGGGGAACATGACTGGTGATGCTGGGTCTGCTATTGACCTTGCACGGGACTAGTGTTGATCTTTCATTTAGGGACTTCACTGCATCGAGGAATTCCAGATGGCGCAGGCGATGCACCCAGCCGTTGTCAGCCACGTGCCTGCCTTCATCACCGCTCCAGGTGAGACCGACTATTTTTTCATCGGCGTCGCAATCTTCCTGCTGGTGGCTGTTCTCGCGATCGGCAATCTCTATTTTCAGCTCCACGCCCTGCCCGAGCGCATGGCGCACCGGACCAGCAAGGTGCAGATGGAACTCGTGGCCGTTCTGTGTCTGCTGGCTCTGTTCACCCACAACCACATCTACTGGATAGCGGCCCTGCTGCTGGCCTTCATCGAGTTTCCGGACTACTCAACGCCGATGACTTCGATCGCAGCATCACTCGAGAAACTGTCCGGTCGTGACAAGCAAGAGCCGGACGATGTCTCCCGACCGCAAGAAAACGAAGGCGCAAGCGGAGAAGGTGTCTGATCAATGCTTGAGCTGATGCTCTGCTCCCTGTTGACGATCCTCCCGGACTATCTGTTCCGTCGCTACGTTCAGGGCAAGCGGATCGGACGGGAAATTACGCTCTACAGCATGTGGTACGAGCTGCGCTGGGGGATCACGGCCTGCCTCGTGCTGACCATTTCGCTGATCACGCTGATCTTCTACTTCCACCCGTCTACCAAGAATGTCACTGCGATCTTCCGCACGGTCAGCATACTGCCGGAGGCCAGCGGCCGCGTGGCCGAAGTCTTTGTCGGACTGAATCAGACGGTGGAGAAGGGGGCGCCGCTCTTCCGGCTCGACAGTTCCGAGCAGGAAGCAGCCCTCGAGACGGCACGTCGGCAGATCGCCGAGATCGAGGCCGAGACCCTTGTCGCTCAGACCGAGCTGGCGGCGGCGGACGGACTTATCCAGCAGGCGCGTGGTGCCTATCAGCAGGCGGTGGACGAACTGGAAACGAAGTCGGAACTGATGGCGCGCAATGCAAACGTCGTGTCCGTGCGGGAGATCGAGCGCCTTCGGGTCGCGGTCGAAGGACGCCTGGGGGCCGTCGATGCCGCAACGGCAAATAAGCAGACGCTGCAGACCAAGATCAGCTCTCTGCTTCCCGCCCAGAAAGCCAGCGCCGAAGCCGCCCTGGCGCAGGCTCAGGTGGAACTGGACAAGACGCTTGTACGTGCTGGCGTGGCCGGCACCGTTCAACAGTTCACGCTTCGCCCCGGCGACGTCGTCAACACCATGCTGCGGCCCGCCGGCATTCTGGTGCCCGCCGAGGCCGGTCGCGTTGCCTTGATTGCCGGCTTCGGCCAGATCGAGGCGCAGGTCATGAAAGTCGGCATGATTGGCGAGGCGACCTGCATCGGCAAGCCGTATTCCATCATCCCGCTCGTGGTCACCCAGGTCCAGGATGTCATCGCCGCGGGGCAGCTCCGGCCCACCGATCAGCTGATCGATGTTCAGCAATTGGCACAGCCCGGGACAATCACCGTCTTCATGGAACCGCTCTTCGCTGGAGGGCTGGAGGGCGTCCCGCCCGGAGGGAGCTGCATCGCCAACGCCTACACCAACAACCACCATGCGCTCGACGATCCGAATATCAGTACTTCCCGATGGCTGTTTCTCCATGTCGTAGACACGGTGGCGCTCGTCCATGCGATGATCCTCCGCATGCAGGCGATACTGCTTCCGATCCAGACGCTGGTGCTTGGCGGGCATTGAGGATGGCTGGATCGTGCGATCGCTGGGCCCATGAGCGTTTCCTCCGAGCGCCGATGTCGGCGCATGAAAGTAAAAGAGGCACCATTTTTTTGGTAGAGAGCTTCAACCGGAAGCATCCTCAGGTAGTTATCGGTGGCAATATTACATGCTCGTGAATTTTTCTGAGAAAGGCGAAGGCGTTCGCGAACAATTCCGAACTTGTGCCCAATTGAAAGCGGGTTAAAGCTAAGCTTTCCGCCGAATCGGCGCGTACAGGGAGTGGAGGCAGAAATGGAGTTCAAGGGCTTTCTTCTGTGCACGGGAGCGGCGCTTGCTGCGGTTTCCGGCGCGCACGCTGCCGATGCGATCGTCGCAGCCGAACCCGAGCCGATGGAGTATGTTCGCGTGTGCGACGCATTCGGCGAAGGCTACTTCTACATTCCCGGCACGGAGACTTGCCTCAAGCTCGGCGGGTATGTTCGCTTCGACGTCGAAGGCGGTGACGTCAATCCGCAGAACACCTACCCCGGCGGCGGCGGCGACTCCTGGTTCACCCGCACCCGCTTCACCCTTCGCATCAGCACAGCCGCCGATACGGAATACGGCGCGCTGAAGACCTATTCGGAGGCCGAGATCAACCGCGACGACAACACCGGCTCCAGCATCAACATGGAGAACATGTATATCGAGCTGGCGGGCTTCCGCCTCGGTTTCTCCGACACGCTCTATACAGAATTCATGGGTGATGCCGGCGCCACGATCAACGACTGGTACGATGTCGACTACGGCGATTTCGGCCGGAACCAGATCCGCTACACCTATGAAAGTGCTACGGGCCTGTCTCTGGCCGTATCGGTCGAAGACGATAGCGATAACGAACCGACCGTAGACGGCGACGACAACTATATGCCCGACGTTGTCGGCGGGATTGGCTACGAGGCGGAGGTCTTCCAGGCCCGTTTCGTCGGTGCCTATGTCGACGAAACAGAGTCCGGCGCACTGAAGCTTCGCCTGGACGGAACGTTCGGGCCTGTCTCTGTCTTCGCCATGGGCGGGTGGAACACGGATGGCGACGAGCGGAACGTCTACACCAACTGGGATGGCGACTGGGCCCTTTGGGTCGGGGGAACCTATGAACTGACAGACAAGGCGGCGATCAACATCTCGGCCAACTTCGACGAGGGCGGCGACGCGGAAGGTGCGCTGAACATTGCCTATAAGGTCGTGCCCGGTTTCACCATCACACCGGAACTCAACTACCGAAACGACATGGATGAAAAGGACGGGCCGGAGGCAAAGAACTGGGGCGGCGTCGTTCGCTTCCAGCGGAACTTCTGATAATCGACCTCTTCCCTGCTCTTCGTAGCGCGGGACCGGGTGACCGGCGTTGCCGCAACGCCATCGTACCCTTGCGTGTAGCCTGCACGTGGACGCGTGGTTCGATGCAGCGCAAATCAGGCCATGATGCCGACGATCACCGTTCCCCAGGTAGTCAGCAGGATGTGTCCTATCGGCACGGCCGGCGTGTAGCCGAGAACGGCAACCGTGCTGCCCGATCTGTCCTGGACGGCCGCCATGCCGGCCGTCATCGTTTGTGCTCCGGCCAATCCCCCCAGCAGCAATATCGGGTTCATGCGCAGCAGGTAGCGACCGGCGTAAAGCCCTATGATCATGGGTACAAGGGTGACGATCATACCGCCGAACAACAGGCCGATTCCCGCTTCGGCTATGGCGGATACGAAAACGGGTCCGGCATGCAGGCCCGTCATCGCGACGAAGGCCGCAAGGCCGAGCGCCGTCATAAGTGACACAGCCGCGTCCGGTATCCGGCCGAACAAGGGGAAGCGGGTGCGCAGATGTCCCACAAGAAGACCCGCCAGCAGTGTCCCGACGCTGGTGCTGAGCGAGATCCGCATGTCGCCGATCGGGATGGTGACGAGGACGCCGACAAGGCCGCCAAGGAAGATCGCAAGGCCGAGGACGAAGAAATCTGTGGCCGTTGTCGGCGCGACGACCACGCCGACACGCTCGGCAGCGCGCGATACTTGAGATTCCGGACCGACCAATCGCAGGATGTCGCCACGTTCGACCCTGATCCCTGGCGCTATGGGGATCTCCTGACCGCCGCGCGAAATGCTGCGGAGATAGACGCTCCGTGTCCATTCCTCCTTTGTAACGTCATCGATGCTCCGACCGCCAAGGTCCGGGCGGGTCACGAGCACGTCAGCGATCGAGACCGGGATATCGAGCAACTGACGATCCTCCACTTCCTCGGCGCGCGCCTCGAGCACATTGACCAATACCTCCCGGCGGCCGGAAACCGCAACGACATCCCCGGGCTCGATCACGAGATCCGGCTCAGCCTCGAGTATGGCACCATTGCGCCGGATGCGCTGGACGAAAAGCCGGAGTTCCGGAGACCGTTCCTCGGCGGCCCTCAGAGACAGACCGACAATTGGCGCACCCTCCGCGATCCGATAGGCGCGCATCTCGAACATATGCCAGGCCGATTCCACACCCGGTGCTTTCCGACTAATACCCAGCTCTTGCTCCAGCTTGAGCGCCTCGGCAGCCAGATCGATGCCAAGCAGTCTGGGGCCGACGGCGCTGCAGAACAGGATCACCCCGACAGCTCCGAACACGTAGCAGACGGCATCCGCAACTGCGATATGCGCCACGAACCGCGCCCGGTCGGCCTCCGGAATGGGGAGCGCGTTGATGGCCTCCGTGGCCGTGCCCATGGCAGGGCTCTCGGTGAGCGCGCCCGAAAGGAGCCCGGCAGAAAATCCCGGATCGAGGCCAAGTATCTTGGCTACGACAATGGCGGTGAGGAGGCCCGAAACGCAGACGATCACCGCCAGCAGCACCGGCTTCATTCCGTCGCGCTTCAAGGCTTGAAGAAACTGCGGCCCGACCGAATAGCCGATGCCGAAGAGGAAAAGCAGGAACAGGAACGACTTTGCCGTGCCCGACACCGGCACATGGGCAAACTGCCCAATCAGAATCCCGGCAAACAGCGAG
Organism: Mycoplana azooxidifex; assembly: GCF_014196765.1. Classification (GTDB taxonomy): domain Bacteria; phylum Pseudomonadota; class Alphaproteobacteria; order Rhizobiales; family Rhizobiaceae; genus Mycoplana; species Mycoplana azooxidifex. Next base: position 440,143 of record NZ_JACIEE010000002.1, on the reverse strand, counting down.
CCGGTAACGGGCCCCAGGGCGAAGCCACGGAACTTGATGCCACCAATCAGGTAGCCGATGCTGATCGCGAGGAACACGGCTAGCTCGGGATACTTTACAAGGAATTGCTCCAACCAAGCCATGACCAGACCAGCCCCCTTTTACACGGCCACCGGCTTGTGCTTCAGAGCAACCGCTGAGAGCCAGCCGACCCCTTCCCAGACCTTCGTATCAGATCAGCATGTCAAGCCGGATCGCAACCGCTCCCGTGCGCGGCACCGCCCCGGCTGCGCGCAAGCCGCAATACCCTCTGGCGAGAACGATCCAGGGAGGTCTGCGTTGCCGGTCCCTGCTCAAGGCTCAACGCCTTGTCCTGGCAGCGACAGCGTCAGGTTTGACCAGCTTCAGCCCTTTCATTTTCTCGTATCCGTGGATCTCCTTCACATCCAGCTTGCGCATGAAGTCGATCGTCTCCTGCGTCAGCACCTGGCCGGGCACCATGATGGGAAACCCGGGCGGGTAGGGAATGACGAAGTTGGCCGATACCATCTCCGGTCCCTCGCGCAGCCGCCTGTCGCACTCGGCACCGGCAAGCGGCACATATTCGCAGACCGAGGCGTCATAGGCATGGAAGAAGGCGTTGCGAATGTCGCCCTCCGGCGTCGTCCGCCCGGCGTCACTGCGATACAGCTCATGGAAATGGCTGAAATTGGGAAGGTCCGGCACGTCGGTCATCAGCGACTTGACGCGGGCGTCGAAGGCAGCGCGCTCTTCCTCCCCGCCATCGGCCAGGCGCTTCTCGATGCCGTGACAGATCTCGACCAGAACCCGGATGAGGTGGGCGGCGTCGCTTCGCGTGTTGTTGATGTTCGACTGCAGCAGCACGCTGTTGCGCGACGTCTTGTTGAGCTGGATGTCGTATTTGCTTGCCAGTAGTCCTTTGAACTGGGTGCCGTCGAAGCCCGCCGTTCCGCAGACCAGCGTCATGCGCGTGGGATCCAGATAGAACTCGTCTTCCCGCATCGCCTTGACCACCGTGGCCCAGGTCGTACCGGGCGCAAGGTAATCGGTAAAGCCGGACTGGCGGTATTCGGCGGGGATCATCGCGTCGGCGCCGAGGACGTGGAAGTACTTCGAGATCAACTCATGTTCGTTGACAGCGCGGCGGATCTTGAGCCCGATCTCGATCGCGTTCATCACCAGTCCATAGCCCTCGAGTTCCATCTGCCGGCGGGCCACGTCGAGGCTGGCGATCAATTGCTGGTTCGGGCTGGTGGAGGCGTGCGTGAACACCGCCTCGTGGAACTGCGCCTCCACCGTGTGGAAATCCACGTCCTTGACGAGCAGCATGGAGCCTTGCCGGATCGCCGACATCGATTTGTGCGTGGAATTGGTCTGGTAGACACGAAGACGCACGAGACGCGGATCGGGGATCAGGCGGGCGGCGAGCAGCGCCTCGTCGGATGGGTCGTCGCCGAGGTCCGCGCGTTGCTTTTCATAGGCCGTGACCGACGCCGGATCCCGCAGCCATTCCTCGATATCCGCTGCCGCCCCCATGGCGGTACGGGGACGCAGGAATGGCGAGAAGCGGGCGAACCCGGACCACGCCTCGTCCCAGAGGAAGATGAGGTCCGGCTTGATGGCGAGGCATTCCTCCATCACGCGCCTGACATTGTACATGTGCCCATCGAAGGTGCAGTTGGTCAGATCGAGTAGCTTCAGCCGGTCGAGACGACCCTCTGCCTTCAGTGCCAGCAGCGCGCGCTTGATGGTTGCGAGCGGCACGGCGCCATACATCGAGTATTCCGTCATCGGAAAGGCCTCGACGTAATAGGGCTGTGCGCCGGTCATCACCATGCCGTAGTGGTGCGACTTGTGGCAGTTTCGGTCGACCACGGCGATGTCGCCGGGCGCCAGCAACGCCTGCACGGCCATCTTGTTCGAGGTTGAGGTGCCGTTCGTCACGAAGAACACGTGGTCGGCGCCGAAGGCTCGCGCCGCCAGTTCCTGCGAGCGCTTGATGTTGCCGGTGGGTTCCAGGAGGCTATCGAGGCCGCCCGTCGTCGCGCTGCTTTCTGCCAGGAACAGGTTGAGGCCGTAGAATTCGCCCATGTCGCGAATCCATCCGGACCTGAAGACCGACTTTCCGCGGGCAATCGGCAGCGCATGGAACGTGCCGATTGGCCGGCGCGCATATTTCTTCAGGTTGTCGAAGAACGGAGTCTCGTAGCGCTCCTGCACGCCTTCCATGATGGCGAGATGCAACTCGAGGGGCTCCTCGACCGCGTAGAATATGCGCCGCACGGCATCGGCGGCCGGGTCGCCGGCAAGCTTCTCGACCTGGCGGTCCGACAGCAGGTAGACATCGAGTTCCGGCCGAATGCGTTTGAGTGCATGCGAGAGCCGCAGCGCCGACATGTCCGGTCCCTCCGTTTCGCCCAACGGATCAAGCACGGAGCGTAGCACCGGCGCATCGTGGCGCGACCGATACGGGAAGCCCTCGGCAAGCACCACCGAAATGATATCGGGGTTCAACGCCACGGCGCAGAAAGCATCCTCGAAGGAGCCGACGAGGATGGGTTCGTAGACGAACGTGTCTTCCGGCCGGCGAAGCTTGCGGATCGCCGTGGCGAACGCGGCCCACCGCGAGGCCGGCTGGCTGTTGACGAATAGCACCTCGAAATAGGGGCGATGCCCTGCAGCCTCGCCCGCCCCGTGAGGAATGATGTCGGCCGTCTCGCTCGCCGACATCTCGTCATGGACATCCCATTCGCCCGGTCGCCCGCGATAGGCATGGGTGAGCAGCCCGTTGGAGATGCGGCGCGCGAGCTTCGCCGTGCCGCCGGCATCGTTTGTCGCGATGCGTTCTGCCAGTGCTGCCAGCAGTCGCGTCCCCGGATAGGCGTGATATTCCTCCGCCGCTTCCATATCCGCAAGCGCCGCCTCAAGCACCGCCCTGTCGCCGCAGTCGGCTGCCCAGGCGTCGGCGAGTGTGGTGATCTCGCGCCAACTGTCGGCACGTGCAGAATGTATCAACAGGAATTGGTCAACACGTGCGGTCTTTCGTGGCATCGTACGCTCCCAACGTCGGTTTTCATTGAACACTCAGCTGGCCAGGCATCGCCATCGTGGACGTGTCGCGGCTGCGAATGCTGTAGCGAAGTGAAGGCGTTTCCCCTTGGACACCCGGCACACCCCGACGCTGCACCGCAGCGCTCCAATTCCAAAGTGCAAAACAATCCAGGGGCGATCGATGGACTAGGTCATCAGCATCACAAGAACCATTCCCCAGATGGTCAGCAGCGTATTTCCGACCGCATAGGTGACGGTATAGCCAAGGCCGGGGATCTGGCTCTTGGCGCGGTCGTTGATCATGCCGAGCGAAGCGGTCGTCGTGCGCGCCCCCGAGCAGCACCCCAGCAAAATGGCGGGATGGAACCGGAACACGTATTTCCCGACATACATGGCGAGCACCAGAGGCACGGTCGTTGCAAAAATGCCCCACAGAAACAGGCTGAAGCCGAGTTGCTGCAGGCCGGCTACAAATCCCGGTCCCGAGGAGATGCCCACCACGGCAATGAAGACGTTCAGGCCGACCGAATTCATGAACCAGACCGTGGACGTCGGAATCCGTCCGAATTTCGGCCGCACGGAACGCAACCAGCCGAAGAATAGTCCCGAGATCAAGGCGCCGCCGGACGTCGACAACGTAAACGGTACATCGCCCACCTTGTAGACGAGTGCACCGATCAGGGCGCCGATCGTAATAGCGGCGCCGATGAACGCAACATCGGCAACGTCGGTTGGACGATCCGCCACACCGAGAGCCTTTGCAGCTGCGGCCGTGTCCTGCGTGCGTCCGACGATCGTCAGGATGTCGCCGCGATGGATCTGCGTGTTCGGAAGAATCGGGATTTCGGTCGCGGTGGCGCCACGAGCGATCCGGCGCAGGAAGACCCCGCGCGATGACGGCCATTGCGCCAGCTCGGCCAGCGTCTTTCCGTTGGCCTCCTTGTTGGTGACCAGGACATCGACGCCCTCGGCCGGCACCGCCAGCAGTTCACGGTCATCGACCTCTTCCGCCGCGTGGCCGATCAGGCTCACCAGAACGTCCCGCCGACCCGCCACCGCAACGATGTCACCTGCCTCGATGATGGTATCCGCAGTCGCGTCCTCGATTTTCCCGCCGCGGCGGATGCGCTCGATGAACACGCGCTGCTCGGGAATAAGGGATTCGGCTGCACGAGCCGTCTTTCCCACGACCGGCCCACCCTCGCGCACGCGGTATGCGCGCAGCTCGTAGTGATGCCAGGCCGTACCGGCACCTCCCAGTTCCTTCTTGCCACCGAACTCGGCCTCGTATCGCTTGCATTCCGCCTCCAGGTCGATGCCGAGAAGCGCAGGACCGAACAGTGCCAGCACGATGGCCGATCCGACGGTGCCGAAGATATAGGTAACGGCATAGGCCACCGGCATTGCATCGAGCAGCCGCTTGGTTTCTTCCGGCGGCAGGCCAAGGCGATTGATCGCGTCCGTTCCCAATCCCATCGACGCGGATATGGTCTGTGAACCGGCATAAAGGCCTAGCGCGGATCCAACGTCGTAGCCCGCGAACTTGGCTGCAAGATAGGGTGCGCCGAGGCAAAAGACGCAAACGACGGCGGCGAACAATGCCTGCGGTATGCCGTCTTTCGCGATGCCGCGGACGAACTGCGGCCCCACTCCGTAGCCGATCGCAAACAGGAACATCAGAAAGAATGTCGCCTTGAGAGGGGGCGAAATCGTGATCCCTATCTGACCGATGATCACGGCAGCTACAAGCGTGGCAGTTACAGCTCCAAGGCCGAGTCCCTTGTAAGTAAAGGAGCCGAAGTAATACCCGAGGGCCAAGGATAGAAATATTGCAATTTCAGGATAGGTACGAAGTGTGTTCACGAACCAGTCAATCATGGCGCCCCCCTCGACCTGATGGCCGACGACCCGATATATGACTAAATGCACACTGTTATTTTGTAATAGTACACACTTGTGCAAGCGTTTCAAGCAGTGGATGTATTTCATTGCAGGAGACCCGAGATGGCCGTTATGCGGCTTAGCCTACAGGTACAGATGGTGCTCGAAGCCGCCTGCAATCCGGCGCATGGCGCGGGTGGGCTTCATCGAGGATGAGCTGAGACCTTGCCCCGAACTCGCCCAGCAGGTCACGAAGCCCAGCCATTGTAGGTCTCGTCAATCGAAGCCCCCCAAGCGAGGGACAGGCGTTCATGGCTGCGTAGCTCTGGTCCTCGTGTCCCCTGTGGCGCGTCCCGCACCGTAAGCGGTTACTTTCACGATCGATCGGTCTTCTGATGGGCGTCCGCCGCGAGAACCATGTTTCCGATACCTTGAAGAGACATGCCGCGGTCCAGCCGAACAATAGGATTTCGTTCATACCTTCGATGGACTTGCGCGCCGCCACTCGGAGGATGGCGTGATGTCGCCATAACGATCGTGGCGAAGGTGATCGCCGAGAAATAGACGGCTTCCTCGAAGCTCGGCAGTTCGGCCCGTCGGCCGGTACACGACCGCCCAAACCATGATCTCGATAAGATGTGCAATCACAGAAACGACGACAAAAAAGTAGTGATGCCCGGCCGGGCATACGCGGTAAGCTTCCGGGACCCGTCACCTTCGCCACGCCGGAGGTCGCCAGCCGCGGATCTCCGCAATACCCAAGAGCGCCCTCACGCGCACCGCCCCAATTTGAACGGCGACGACATTGCATGTGAACCATGCTATCGTTTTACTAGAACATAGGCGGGGAGCAGCAGGTGACGCCCGCTGTTTGCGGCGCCTATTCCCTAGCGTTCACATTGGGCACACGGTTTTCGTAAAGTCCAACTCGACCGCGCGACGGCGCAATGGCTGACCGATCAAGGAATCGACAGGTCGGCTGGCGTTCCCGAGGACGAAGTGGGCTACATCAACCAGACCCTCGCCTCCGAAGCAGACGACCTGACGATGAAGGCCCAGATCATGCAGCGTCTCGAAGGAGACCAATCGCCGCCGCCACTAACCAGAGGTGAGGGCATGACGGGGTTCGAGGATGCCGCATCTACCCGGTTGGGCCGGTTCTTCGGCCCGGCGGCCGCCGCGCATCCTGGCCTCTCCGGTTTCAGCCTCTTGGGCCAGGCGCGGGAGGCCTTCATCACCCGTTTGGCACTCGCCGACCTGGCCGAGCGCAGTCTCGACATGCAGTACTATATCTGGGACGGCGATACGACCGGCCGGATCATCGTCGAACGGGTCATGAGGGCGGCCGATCGCGGGGTCAGTGTGCGGCTCCTCGTCGACGATCCCTACTACAAGGCCAGCGATCAGGTCAAAGCTGCCCTCGACGCCCACCCGAACGTCGAGATCCGTCTGTTCAACCCGACCAGTAACCGCAGGTGGTCCAGGCTGGACTTCCTCGTCGACTTCCGCCGCGTCAACCGCCGCATGCACAACAAGCTGATGGTGGCCGACAATAGAGCGGCGATCGTTGGCGGCCGCAACATCGGCGACGACTACTATGGCGTGAACACCGTCGCCAATTTTCGCGATCTGGACGTGCTGGCGGTCGGGCCCGTGGTGAGCGATCTGTCGGGGGTGTTCGACCGTTACTGGAACAGCGCCTCGACCGTCCCGATCGCAACCATAGTCGCGCGAGCCATGGCCCCGCCGATCTCGAGGCAATCCTCACCCGCTTGCGAAAGGAGATCGCCGCCGTCGAATACCCCTATCCGATCGATCAGGATCTCGACGCGCTGGCGGCCCGGGGCGCCGAGTTGCGCGACAGTCTCGTGTGGGCGCCAGGCCGGATCATCGCCGACGACCCCGAAGCAATCGCCAGCGGCAAGGCAGCCGACGACGTAGTCACCTTCATTCGCGGACGGGTCGCCGAGCTGAAGGAGGAGTTGCTCGCCGAGGCACCCTATTTCGTCTTGCCCGCCGGGGCGCAGGCGACCGTCAAGGCCCTGCACGAGCGCGAAGTGCGGGTGCGCGTGCTGACCAACTCGCTCGCTTCGAACAACCAGCTCGCCGCGCATTCGGGCTATGCCAAGACGCGCAGGCGCCTGCTCGAAAACGGTTTGGAGCTCTACGAGCTGCGTCCGGACACCGACGCCTTCCGGCCGGGCTGGTCGCTCCGTTCCGGCCTGTCGCGGGCGGCCCTGCACACCAAGGCCATGGTCTTCGACCGCAAGGCCGTGTTCATCGGCAGCTTCAATCTCGACCCACGATCTGAGTTGATCAACACGGAAGCCGGTCTCTATATCGAAAGCCCCGAACTTGCCGAGAGGCTGACGGCTTACATGGCGACCGGGGTCGCGCCCGTCAACAGCTACCGTGTCTTCCTCGATCCGAATGGCGGGATCGTCTGGGAGACGGTGCGGGACGGAAAGATTGTCAGCTACCGGGACGAGCCGGAAGCGGGGTTCCGCCGGCGTTTCGTCGCCGACCTCGTGAAACTCCTCCCGATTGACTCGCAGGTCTGACACAACGCCAGATCGATGACCCTTTCCCCGTGCGAGCACCTCGCACCAACGGCACAATAATGAAGATCCCTCGACGAGTATGTACTGCACGATCATCAGATGCCGACCCGTTCCCGCAGCTCCGGATTTAGCTCGGCACGAAGGGTGGGAGGGCGATCGCGGCGGACCTGCGCAGCATGAGCCCAACAACGAAGGTAGTGATCGCTTTGGCACGAACTGCCTAACCGCAAGCCAATCGTCGATGAACTGTGGCGCTGGCAGACCCGGTCTTGGAATGAGTTCTGCGCTCTGGCAGTTATCGTCGCGCTACAAAGTATCGACGGCGCAAGAGTAGTAGCGACGTCGCCCGTAGTTTTCCCGTCAGGCAGAATCTTCGGCAGCACTGCCGCGATGGCACTCGTCGATGACGATCAGGTCGAAGAAATCCGGAGAGAATTCGCGGAACAGTTTTTGCCGTTCCTCTGGGCCGGTGATGGCCTGATGGAGACCGAGACAGATTTCAAAGGAGGTGTCGATGCGGCGCTTTATGTCCAGCGCCAGCGGCACGTCCACTTCCGTTCCGTCCGAGCGCTCGATCGTCTTCGACTTGGTCGAGAGCTTGGCCATCGCGCCGCCGAAGGGGCGGAAGTCGTTGACCATGGTCTGGTCGATCAGGACGTTGCGATCCGCGAGAAACAGGATGCGTTTCTTGCGACCGGCCTTCCACAGACGCCAGATGATCTGGAAGGCGGTAGAGGTCTTACCGGTCCCCGTCGCCATAACCAGCAAAACGCGATCCTGCCCCTTGGCGATGGCCTCGATGGCCGCGTTGACGGCGTTGACCTGGCAATAGCGCGGAGCCTTGCCGCTGCCGTCATCGTAGTAGTCCTGAAGCACCAGTGCTTCTGCGGAGGTATCCAGACCCTTCCATTGGCTGTAGAGCCGCCAAAGCTCGTCTGGCGACGGGAACTGGTCTGGGCGGAGATTTTCTTCCTTTAGGTCCCGCAGGCCGGTGCGATCATGAAACACGAAGCCGTCGCCATTCGAGGCAAACACGAAGGGGATAGCCAGCGTTTCGGCGTAGTCCAGCTCCTGCTGCGGGCCATCACCCACCCCATGATTGTTGTCCTTCGCCTCGATGAGCGCGATCGGGATATTCGGCTTATAGTAGAGGACGACGTCCGTCTTCTTGGCGTTGCCGCGGGCGACCAGCTTGCCACGCACGGTGATCCGCCCCTTGGTGAAGAAGAATATGAATAGTGTTCGCAGCGTCAATGCAACCCTGAGAACAGGTGATGACGACCTGCTGTGAATTTTCGATTCCACTGCAAACGGCGTGATCAGGAGTAATGGGGGGAAGACGTTGGGAAGTATGGAACGCCGTTTGCGGAATGATGCTGCAAGACTTCAGAGGAAGTGTGAGGTGACATCGCCGCACCGCGCCATCACCATCATGGTTGGGAGACCATAGGGCGAGGCTTGAGATGCCATTTGGGCCGGAACGGAAACAGGCCATCCGAGTACCGATCGGCCAGGTCTTCGAAGACATCCTCGCTTTCGCGGACATCGAAGCCCTGGCGTTCCAGCTCGCCGACGATGGCTTCGCTGAGCTTGTCCAGGGCGAGCCGCGCATCTTCCCGTCTCTGAGCGGCCGTGATCATCTGCCAGAGCAGCACCCTCGCCAAATCATCACGAGACGGCCGACGTCGGGCCTTGGCCGCATCCCTCACCCGCTGCTGCCGGGCGACTTGTTCTGCACTGCGTTGTTTCTTCGATTTTCGGGGCATTGCCTGTCTCCTTGTTGTGGAGCCTCAGCCTCGGTGCCGGCCACGCAAGGAACAAGCGGGGGTGCCTGTGTTGATATCTCGGACAGGGAGGGTCGGATCGTCTCCAATCGCCAGCCGGACGGTGCGCGGCCTGCAAACGCGGTCTGATGGAATCGCCGATCGCGACTTTGCAACGACAAAATTGGAACAGGAATCGCGGAAGGGTAAATTGAGATGATGTGTTTCGAGTTGCCCGGAACGTAGACCAAGGCACGGCGCTTTGATCTGACGGGTGTAGATTTGCAGAAGCCTTGAGCCGGCGTGAAGCGCGTTGCCTCTACGTTGAGATGCCGCCTTCGCGGTGGACAGCATCACAACTCTCGACAACGTACCCTGAGGCCTGCCCAACCAACTCTCCGACTAGATTTTGGTGAGGCATCGAGGGTCACTCCATGCACCTCGTCATCGCCCTCTTGCAGCCTACGCCACCTCCGACGGCTGCCGATGGCAGGTCACCCGAACTCGTCCCAACGGTGCCGGTACCGGGGGCGGGAATCGAACTGCCGCAGATCGGAATCGATTTCCGCGACTTCGGAATCGGCATTCGGGAACGGTGAATCGCAGTGGCGCCGGCAGGAATCGCAATTTCAGAGCTCCCCGTTGGTTTTCGTCAGGCCGGTGGACCGGGGGATGCGATGAGCAGGCGCGTGATCTCCTCGCCCGTCATGACCCTGACATCCGTCAACTGCGTGGCGATGGTGACCAGCGCGTCCCGCCTGTTCTCCAGCAGACTGCGTGCCATCGCTTCGGCTTCCATCAATCGACTGTTGACCCGGTCAGCCAGCTGCCGGTCGAGACTGAGCTCGTTGATGCTTACCGCCAATGACCGATAGAGCAACGGCTGATGATTGGAGAACCCGAGCCGGGTCTCGGCGGCGACCGCATGTTCGGTGGCCCTGGCCAGATCGCTATCATCGTATCCACCTCCCCCGGCCACCGCCTCGCCAAAGATCAGCAGTTCTGCCGTCCGACCTGCTAACATGCAGGCGATGCTGCGCATCAGCCAGTCCTGCGTCTGCGGGAGATGTTGACATTGCCGGCTGACCACCTTGCCCCATTCCTCCGACCCCGATGCTTGCCGTGATGACCTCTGCGATCCCCATGTCACAGAAGGCGATCGCATGACCGACCTCGTGGATGGCGGTACGCCAGCGTACATCGTCCGAGAGTTTCACCTGGCCGGCAAGCAGAGCATGCTCGAGATCGCCCCAGGTCAGCGACCGCTGTTGCCGTCTGGTTTTTCGCCGAACGTCACGAACAAGTCGCTCAATGTCGGCTCCGGTGCTGCCGGTCGCCAGCAAGGCCAGCCGTCGAAGATCGGGATGCTGTGTTGTTGCGATCGTGTGGATCGGCTCAGACATTGTGGGGAGCTCCTCTATTGGATTGGTCAATGACGTCCGCATCACTGCCGACATCGGCATGGCGCTGCCGTGTCGCTTCGATCGTTTTGGGGCTGCCTGACGGCGCGGACGCCAACACAACAGCCAGATCGTCACCGAGATGATGAGCGAGGATGCCGGTCAGCGCCCCCAAATCCGGCAGGGGAATGGCGACATGCTTTTCGAGCCGTCCGGACCGCAGCAGGGCCGGATCGATCTTTTCGGGGAGGTTCGTTGCCGCCACGACGATCACGCCATCGGTCTTTGAAGTCCCGTCAAGAAGGTCAAGCAGCCGGTTGATCAGCGAGCGCCAGTAGTCATCGTGCTGCTCGCGTCTCCCGCCAAAGCGGCTACCGATATTGTCGATTTCGTCGATGAACAGGACGACCGGCGCATTTTCCCGCGCCAGCTCAAAGGCCTTGGACATGCGCTTCAGGACATCACCGAGATAGCCGGGTTCAAGCCAAGACGCCACCGATGTCACAAGCAGCGGAACCTGCAATGTATTGCAGAGCGCGCGGGCATAGGTCGTCTTGCCGGTGCCGGGCGGTCCCGACAGGATCAGTTTCGTACTCATCTCGCTCCAGGCCAGCCCACCGTCGCGCCAAAGCTGAAGGTCTGTCTTGAGGTCGAGCGCCCAATCCCGCGCCTCGCCATAACCCGAGAGCGTCTCGACCCGCAGATGGCGCAGTCGGCTGTGTTCCGGATTGGCCGGATCAACGGATGCGCCACCGCCGCCCTCCTTCCCGGATGCCTCCGCCGCCTTTTCCGGCTGAACGACGTCGATCCCGTCCACGGATTTTGGCGGTTCATCACCGTCCTTGATCAAAAATCGGCTCTTGACCTTCGGCCGCCCCGACCTACCGCTGCCGCGCCCGGAGCCGCGGCCATCGTTATCATCATCGTCCGACTTGTCGGCGGAGCGAGCCCGTTCGCCGAGGACTTCGAGGATCGACAGGATGTGTTCGAGACCACGTCCGGGACGAATTGCCAACGCCAGCGCATCGATCGAAAGCCCTTCAAGGTCGAGCGCCATCCTTTCCATCTGTCGCAGCGACTGCTTCGGCGCGATACCGCAACACGTCTGCAGGAGTTCCGCGATGAATTCATGATGGAGACCACCGGCCTCAAGAATAAGATCGGCCGTCATCGACACAAAAGGCGGAAGCGCGGTCTGTGTCTCATCGGCAAGAACCACGGGCGCTGACCGCTCCAGCAGGACATCCACGAGGAAGCGGCTCAACGACCGCTCGACCGCCTTCGGCACATCGGTGCCGGCGAGTGTCTTGATCGTCTTGCGGGTCTTTCCCCGGCGGCGATCACCGTAACCGTCCGAGAGCGGGCTGCTGCGATGAACGTCTTCGAGTTTCATCCAGTATGGCAGGATCAAGCCGTCCTCTAGCATAATACCGAAGCGGCGTTCGAAGCGGCCAACCGGCGCTTTGATCAGCACAAAGGCGCCAGGGGTTCGAAGGACGGTTGACAGCGCCGACAAGTCGGCAACGCTTGAGCCAACGGCACGGGCGACCAGCAGGGCGACGGCGACATGGGCGACGCTCGGCGGAGCAAGTTGCTCGCGAAGCAGCGCCAGGAATTCGCTGGATGCCGATGGTGCTTCAGAAGCGCTCGATGCATCGACCGGTTGCGATTCCAGGCGACCCTCGACGGCAAGGTTTTCCCGATCGGTCCTCTCCTTCGGGGCGGAACGGACGTTTTGATGGGGCGGTTCTCCTGGAAGGTCCTGGATCAGCACATCGATCGCCGTCGTCTTGTATGGCGCTTTCCCGAGACGCCGCACAAGTTCGGCCCGCACCTTTGCCGGGTCGGCGTCGAGCAATCGCAGGGATTCCTCCGGGACACGCCAGACCGTGCCGGTCGTCTCATCGCCCGCGACGATGAAGTCCGCCTCCAGCAATCCGACGACGGCGGCGCGCTCGTAAAGATCGAGGATGGCAAGCCGACGGATGCGGGCAAGCAGATAGCGCGTGATGCGATCGGTCAGGGTTTCCATCACGCGCCCTCCTCTGTTCCATGAATACAGTGAGGGGTGGGCATCCCATCGACGGCCAGCAGCTTGCGATTGCCCTCGAGCCAGTCGCGCAGCATCAGCGCCGTCGGATCGCCGGCCGCGCACAGCGTGAAGAGTTGCTCACGGAAGATTTTCGGGATGCTGGTCATGGCGATGCCCTTGCGCCGGGCAAAGCCGATCACGACCTGGGCGACGATTGCCGGATCGGGCAGGGCAGCGGGCATTGCCGCGCACATGGCCATGGCCTGAGGAATGGCTTGTGACCTGGAAGTCACGCCGCGGTTCGTCGCCCCTTGCAACTTCGTCAGTCGCTTCAGCTGGCTGGACGGCTTCGGCGTCGAAGGTACTTCGTGCGCAAGGTTGTTTGGGAAAGGGATCACGTTGGAAGGGTGTCGGCTCATGACAGACGTCTCCTGTCGCCGAACAGCACGGTTCGGCGCGAACGAATGGAACAGAAAGCGGAAAGGAACGTCGGCGGGCCTGTCAGCCCATGCCGGTCCGTGGGATGCGGGCGAAGCCGACACGGATTTGGCCACGACCAACTGGCTGATGGACCTCGGTGATCGAGCCAGCGCCAGGATCGCACCTCTCCCTTTCGTTCGCGTCTGCAATGTCCGCCGAGGCACCGCGACGGACCCGTTCCTCAGTCGGTCCGGAAAAGGCATTTCGAGCCAGCTTCCAGTTCTCGTCGATCCGTGCATGGAAGCGTTCGCGCAGCATGCCGATCGCCTTCCCCGCCCCGCCGACCTCGACAAGATGATCGAGATCGCTGAGCGGCCAGACGCCGCCGGCAATGTCGGAGCGCTGGTTTTCCGCGTTCAGGATGACGACGCGGACTTCTTCGGCCACCAGCCGATGATGGTCGCGGTAGAGGAGATCGGGAACGACGAGTGCTGCGGCCAGCATGCGGCATTTCAGATCATTGATACGTGATACCTCGTACGAGCCGAGACTGCGTTTCACATCGATGACGTGCGCGAGTTTCGTCTTCCTGTTCACGATGATCAGGTCCGGCGTATATGTTTTGCGCCCGCCGGTATCCGCATCGAGCGTCAGGGACCGAAAGTGTTTCGGATCGTTTTTCTCGACCAGCTCGAGCGCCGTCTTCGTGACCGGCAACCGCAAATTTTGCGTCAGCACCACCAGGTCCGGGTTAAGGTCGGCAATGATCCCAATGCCGCGCTCGAGCAGCCTCCCTTCCTGGATAGGAATGGCGCGCAGGATCGCGGCGGCGTCAGAGACACCCCCGGCAAGCGCCTTGGAAAGAGCGCCGGCCGAGAAGGGTTGCGACGAAAGCTCGTCGATGAGGACTTCGAAGCGGGACTGGAGGGCGTCGGGATCGACGGTAGCCGGATAGGCGGGCGCGTCAGGCACACCGGAAGAAATGGTCGTCATGGTATTGCTCCTGCTGACGGTAGCGATCGACCCGCAAACTTCAGGCGCACGGCGTCCGACACGGAAATGATTTCCGCATCCGGGGACCGGCTGGCTTCAAACGAAGCCGTGTCCGAAGTCAGGGACGATCAGTTGAATGAGATCAGGCGAGCGCCAGCCCAGAGGCGTGGGCGATCGCACACGATGCCAACCGGCGCCGCGGCGACATGCGCTCATCAACAGGATCAGCAGACGGAGAAGCTTCCCGTTCGGAAGCGAAGCAGGTAAGGGTCGACATAGCCCATTCCTTAGAACACAAGGTTGCGGGTCAGGCCCTCGTTCGGTGTTCGAGCACCGGCGGGGGCCGCTAAGTGTCTGCATATATTCAGTTTCTGCTGACCCCGTCGACATAGCCCGGAGAATCGTGTCCGGCAAGCCGGTCAGAACGCATCCGGAACAGAGAGCCCCGGTATGGTTAACGGCATACGCGGCAACCAGCAGACAAAAAAATAGCCCCGCACGGCGGCGGGGCTCCTGGACGTCATCTTCAAGCTGCCAGCTTCTTGTATTGGCGTTTCATGGGCTTGGGATCGAAAACGATCTGGCTCCTGATCTCGTCCCGGCGCTCGGGTGACACGATCTCCAGAGCATTCGCAACGGTTTCCTGTACCTTGGAGGGCATGTCTTCGAATGCGAACAGCCCATCATCAGCCTCATTGTCGAGCGGAGCGGCGGCATCCACACTATCGTCCCCGCCACCGTCGCCTTGCAAGGCTTCACCGTGGACGACGAAGCGAAGCAGGGGAATGACCTCGGCCTGAAGCCAGGGGGCGAAATCTTCCCTGCCCGGCCAGCCGTTGGCTCCACCCATGGCGGACAGAAGCTCCTGCACCTTGCGCCAGGTCGTGCCTTCCGTCAGCCTGGCCGGCCGCCAGTTGACGCTCGCAACCATCGCCGGCTGCAAGGGGGCCGCGATGCTGTTGATCAGATCGTGCGCGTGCTTGCAGTCGTCCATGATCAATTCCTGCAACGGACCCTTGAACACCGCACGGTTCTGCGCCAGCGGTTCGATGGCCTTCTCGACGCGTTTCAGGATGCCGGTTGTCAGCTGGAGGAACTTCACCGAGTCCTCCTCGACTTTAAGCTCGGCTATCTTGCGCAGACCGGCCATTCCGCCGACGTCGAGGGCCGCTTCATTCGTCGCCTTCTTCGTAGGCACCGCGCCGACCATGGTTTTCACCTGGGCGACGGTGAGTTGTTCGCCAGCCTCGATTGCCGAGATAACCCGTTCGACGTCCGGCTGTTCGGCGTAGGCCAGCACGAACAGGACTGTCGGAGCGACCGCCGCGGCCTCAAGGCGCTCTTTGTACTCCATCAGGTTGGTATGGACCGCGATGTAGTTGCGACCGGTCTTCGGCGTGAACTTGCACACCGCCTTGATCCACGTGCCCAGCGCCCTCTCCGGGAGAATGGATTTTGCGCGCACGAGGTAGCCGCCGACCTCGTAAGCCTGCGCTGTCGTCCGACGTCCGAGCGACTGGAACGCGTCCCGTAGCCACTTCAACTCGCCCTGCTGTGCCCGGCTGAGGGTCTGCCCCGGCCTGGTCTCGGCGATCGCCTGCCTCTTCTTATGAGTGTATTTCGCCATTCGTCTTGTCTCCGTTTTAATCCGGTCTTCATCAATGACCGTAAGATAATGGTGACATGGATTTCGAAAATGCGTTACAACCGCGATTGTCAACACTATGTAATTTAACGGTTTTTCTCTATACATAAGAGATTCCCGCCGTTTGCCGCGCTGGATTCTCAAATGAATTCAACGCGGCAAGATTTTTTAGTTTGCATTTTAATGACGTACTTTCTAATTCAATTTATGATTGATTCAGACTCACTCACGCCGCAGATTTCTTGGTTCGTGCCGGTCGGGAAGAATGCGTAAGGACTGACTCGATCGGTCGGATCGGATGAGCCTTCAGATGCGCGGTCGGCATAGGCAATGTTGACAGCGCATCGGCCATGACACGCAGTCGCGCGGGGTCGGTGTAACGTCCCTCATTCACACCCTCGTTGGTGTGCCCCAGGATATCCTTTCGGTACTCCTCGCGAATGCCGGCCTGCTTCATTTCATTGTTGCACCAATGGCGCAGCGAATGCAGGACCTTCCCATCATCCTTGGCCTTGGGCAGCGCTGTCGATCGTATTTTTTGCCAACTGCCATCAAATACGTCACCCATTGGCGTCGTCGGGGATGCAGCCTTCAGTTCGGGGAATAACAGGACGTGACCGAGGTTGCGAAGCGCGTCAACGTATTCAAGGAAGCCGAGGCGGAGCAATTCCGGGTGGATAGGCACGCGCCGCTTCGATTGAGCGTTTTTCAGCTTGCGGACGGAGTTTTCCTCAATGCGGATGCACGGAAGCTCAAAATGGGTCTCGACCTCATCGAGGAGCAAGCCACACATCTCTTCACGGCGGGCTCCGATATAGATCGCCAGCAACGGAACCCAATAGGCGGCGTCATGGAAGATTTCTTGCCCGCCGGCGAAGCGCTCATCGAAGCTGGTCGAACCTTCCCACACTGGTAGCGAAAAGATCGTCTGCAGTTCCTCGGTGGAAAATCGTCCCCTTTCGCCTCTGACGTCTCCCTTCCTTTTGGTTCTCAGGCCAGAAACACCCTCGAAATTCCCGAATGGAAATCCCGCGTGTTTGCAGATGTCGACGATGTTGCCCATCTGTGTCATGTAGCGATTTATCGTCGCGGGCGACAAGCCAACCTCCTCGGGCGGCAACGTCGTGGCACGAGCCAGAAGCCCGCTCAGGGGCATGATATGGTCGTTCGGCGACTTTCCGTGATTTTTCGGAAGCTTGAACAACATGCTTCGGAATTCCGAAATGTTGCGCTGCCTCAAGCGTGCCGGCTGGTCGTGTCCCACGAATCGGACAAACAACTTGGCAATACTCACGTGCTGCTTGACCATGTTGTGTCGCCATTCTTTGGTCGCGACCCGTTCCTCTGCTGCCAGTTGGACGATTTCGACAAGTCCCTTGTCCGAATCCTGCAGTTCCAGTTCCGCTTCATCCTCGTCGTCGAGATCGAATTCGTCCTCCGTTTCCACCGGAGGAACCGCAACCGCGATCGCACGAACCGGCGCAGACACTTTCTCAAGAGCCGTTCCCGGTTGTGAAAACGACGGTGCTGTTCGGTTCGCAAATGGCACTGGCGACGTTTGCTGCGAAATGGCCTGAGGCGGCGTAGTATGCGATGCAGCCGTCGCTGCCGTATCGCTGCTAAGCGCCGCGTTCAAGAGGACGATATCGTCAGGTCGAACGCCGGACCAGCGCCGTTCAGTATTGAGCAACGCTGCCGACATGCCGCGCAAGCAAAGCTGCTCGGCTTGGAGGATGTGCGCCTCCGCCGGTGCGATGTTGTGGTCCTTGAGGATGGCCTCCAGTTGACGGCGACTAATTTGGCCAAAGCCATTGGTGCCGAGGAACGCCATTGTCTCACGAACGCCCTGGATCATCTCGTCATCAAGGCCGGCGGCGCGCATTTCGCGCTCTTCGTCTGGACCACCCCCTGCATTGATCCCCTGCGCGGCGAACAGACGAAACGCCCACCCGGTCCCAATCTCCGTTGACCGTTTACTTGCTGCGTCGACGCCTGCCCGCGAACCAGCCGCCATCATCGCATCCAGATGGAAGCTGTGCTGCTTGGCGGCTTGGATGAGGATTTTCTTTGCGTCTTCCGGCGATATCATCTTGTGTCTCAGGCTGGGCAGGAGACGATGGCTGGCAAGCGTCACCTCCGGAGCGACGACCCGCGCCCGTTCCAGTTCCTTGGTGTGCAGGCTGATTTCGAGCCTCACCCAAGCATGAACACCTGTTCCAAGTGGTAAACGCCGCCGCCACCAGTAGACGGAACCGCGCTTGTAGACGTGTTGAATCGTTGCCATGCTAAACCCTTTGCTAAGAGGGGGAGCAGGACTTGGTTCGCCTTCGTGTAAGACAGCTATGTACGACAGTCGTGTAAGACAGTCCTGTACGACAGCGCCCCGAATTTGATTCCCAGCTAATTCGGAAGTGCTGGAAAACCAAGATTCTGGCTGGAAAAGGGAAGCTTGGCTGGGGCGCCAGGATTCGAACCTGGGAATGCCGGTACCAAAAACCGGTGCCTTACCGCTTGGCGACGCCCCAGCATGCGGGCCGAAGGCCCTGCAGGCTGGAGCCTGATAGCAAAGGCAAAAGCGGCGGACAATCCATAATGTCTGTCGGGCGCAAGTTTCTTTGCCGCCTGCCGGGCGAACGATGCAAGGCGGCGGGCTTCGAATTTCAATTCAATGCCCGAGGCTTATCGGCTAGTGTCGGGCGCATGCGGCCAGTCCGTTTTCCTGCCCTTGGCCGGCCATGGCGCCGGCGCCCTTACGGAGATCTGCATGAGCCCGTTCCGCGCCCGTCCGCCGGCCACCTCCACGCTTCTTCTCGATGACGAGATGGTTCGCGTGACGCGCTGGGACTTCGAGCCGGGCGCGGATACCGGCCATCACGTGCACGGGCTCGGCTATGTGGTCGTGCCGATGACGGATTGCGACTTCCTGATCGAGGAGGACGGCGGCGAGCGGCGGGTGCGGCAGGCGGCGGGCGCGGTCTACCGGCGCGAGGCGGGCGTGGCGCATAATGTCGTCAACGGTGGCGACCGGCCGATGAGCTTCATCGAGATCGAATACAAGTGACGTGGCAATGCAGTTGGCCAGTGCAGTTCTGGCCAGTGCGGTTGGCCGGCGAGACGGGCCAGCGAGACGGGCCAGCGAGACGGGCCAGCGAGGTGGCCCAGTGATGCGGGCCGGTAAACGGGCCAGAGATTAAACGGCCAGCGACTCGGACCGGCGAAACAGGCCAATGGCGCGGGCCGACGGATCGAGCAGGAACCGGCCGAAAAACGGACCCGTGGTGCGGGTTGAGAAACCGGGCCGGAACGGGCCTGCGGACGGCCCGGCGCACCGGCCAGCGAGGATGAGACAGACGTGACAGACGTAGACAAGGATACAGACAAGGAAACAGCCCCCGCCTTCGACCTGGCCTTCCGGCCCGCGCATGGCGAGGCGGTGCCGGTGGCGGCGCAGGTCCAGCGCATCACCGTCAACAATCCCGGCCCCTTCACCTTCCACGGCACCAACAGCTATATCGTCGGCGACCGGTCTGTGGCGGTAATCGACCCCGGGCCGGAGGACGAGGCGCATTTCGCGGCACTGATGGCGGCGCTGAAGGGGCGTGAGGTGACGCATATCGCCGTCAGCCACACCCATCGCGACCATTCGCCGCTCTCCCGGCGACTGAAGGCGGAGACGGGGGCCGTGATCGTCGCCGAAGGGCCGCACCGCTCGGCACGGCCGCTGCACGCGGGCGAGACCAATCCCTTTGCCGAGAGCTCCGACATGGAGTTCGTGCCGGACATTGCACTTGCCCACGGCGAACGCGTCGAGGGCGACGGCTGGTCGCTGACGGCGCTCCTGACCCCCGGACACACCGCCAACCATGCGGCCTTTTCGCTGGGCGGTACCGGCATCCTGTTTTCGGCCGACCACGTGATGGCCTGGGCGACGACGATCGTGGCGCCGCCGGACGGATCCATGGCCGACTACATGGCGTCGCTGGAGACGCTGATGCAGCGCGACGACCGGCTCTATCTGCCCGGCCATGGCGGGCCGGTGACCGATCCGGCCTCGTTCCTGCGGGGACTGCGGATCCATCGCAAGATGCGCGAATATGCGGTAAAGGAGCGCATCCGCAGGGGCGACCGACAGATCGCCGACATGGTCAGGGTGATCTACAAGGATACCGACCCGCGCCTGCATGGCGCGGCCGCGCTGTCGGTGCTGGCGCATCTGGAGGATCTGGTCGAGCGCGGCGAGGTCGTCACCGACGGCCCGCCGATGCTGATGGGGATCTACCTGCCGGCCTGAGCGGCGCGTCCGTGACCGGCAGCGTCAGTTGCCCGCGATCCCCAGGAGTTGGGCGTCCAGCGCCTTCAGGTAGCGCTCGGCGAAAGCAGCGCCGAGGCCGAGGTCATGCGGGCCGTAGCGCGAGGCGACGCGCATGTCGACCAGTGCCGTCTCCTCCTCCTCGCGCAGGCGGATGGAGACGTCGAAGCGGAAGCCGAAGACCAGCGAACGCCATTCGCCCTGCAGCAGCACGTCGCTCGGCCCGCCGATCCGCGGCAGGAACCCCTCCTCCAGCGGCCGGGCGGAGGGGACCGGGACGACGGTGATCGCGCTCTCGCCGCCCGTGTCCCCGTCCGGCTTGACGGCGAGGTCCTCGAGATCGGAGATGACGTTCTCCAGCCCCGCCTCCCCGGTAAAGACGATGCCCTGTTCGTCTGCCACCTTGCGCACGCCCTCGAGCACACGATCGAGCGCGCCCTCGTAGCGCCGCCCGGTCAGTTCGGGATAGGCCGTCGCCTGGATCTCTCGGTCCTGCAGCGTCACCGGCGGACGCGCCAGAAAATCCTGATGGGCGACGGGCACCTTCAGCCATGGCGGCGAGGCGAACGGATCCGTCGTCACGTCATAGATCATCGGTCGGGTGAAATAGGCATAGGCCGCATAGCCGGCGACGCCGAGCGGCAGGGCTGCGAGAAGAAGGGCCACGAAGGCCGCCCTGCCACCGCGCGCGCCGACCCGCCAGAGGCGGATGAAGCCGATGCCGGAAAGGACCACCGCTAAGGCCGAAAGGGCAGCGCCGCTTCCCGCCAGCACCAGGAAATGCGGCGTCGTCAGCGGTCCGAAGCGATGGGAAAGGGCGGCGGCGAGGAAGACGACCAGCCCGACCCAGGCAAGGCGCCGCGCCCAATGGGCGGAATGGGAATAGGGTCGCTCATATCGAATGGCCATTGCCATCGGGCCGATCCTCGCTGCCAGTCTCGCGCCGGTCCCGCGGGGCCGGTTTCGCGCTCATGATTTCCTGCTGAGGATACGCGCACCGCACGCATCCTCAAATCCCGAATATCTGCAAGGAACCTTTCGGCTCCATCGACGTTCTGCTTACGGCCGGCCGGGTCGAACCGGCGTCCGGCGCAGTATTGCCGCGGATATTGATGGCAGGGATGGTCTCGTTTCGTCAATGCGGCCGCTGCACCCATAAGTGGAACATGACGCACAGGTCCCGTTTGTGCTTGTGTGCCGCAAAAATGACACGCTCCTTAACGATTTTTTCCTGGGGACAGATCAAACGGGCAAGCAATAGGGAGAGGTTTACCGATGTTGCAGACACCGACGACCGTTCAGGCGCAGCCCCTGGCACTGCCGCCACCATCTGACGATCCGGCCAATGCGCCGGCCGGCGAGCCGATCCCGGCCCTCGAACTGGTGGAACTGGAGCTCTCGCTCGATGGTTTCGCAGTGGAAGAGGGCGGCTTCTCCGAAGCGGTCCATCGCGCAGCGGGCACGCTCGGTGGCGAGTTTTTGTTCGACCTGCCGGCTTCCGGACTTGCGGAAGACTGCCAGCGCATCGCCGCCCTTCGCATTCCCGAGGCGAACGGCAAAGGACAGAAGATCGTCTTCGCCCTTCTCGACGGCAGCGCGATCCGGGTCGAGGATCCGGGCGAGCAAACCAGCGACCTGAAGAACTTCGCCTATTCCTTCGTGGGTGTGCTGGAACGCATGCGGCGATCGTTGCAGTAGCACACGGCACAACCTTGCAGCCGCCTTCGCGGCCCCTATATCTCCTTCATGACGAGGGCGGTCATCCGCCGCCATGGAGGTCCGAATGCGTGCGCCCATCCTTGTTTCGATGGCTGCGGCTGCCGGATTGCTTGCGGGCTGCCAGACGATAACCCCCGAGCAGCGGCGCGCGGCCGACGAGCGGCAATGCCTCGACTACGGCTTCAGGCGCGGCACCAGTGCCTTTGCCACCTGTCTCCAGCGCATCGACCTCAATCGCGACGCCGACCGCCGCGCCTTCCTCTATGGCGATGCCGGCTGGTCAGGCCCCGGGCCCTATCGTCGCTGGTACGGGCCCGGCTGGTAGGGTCAGCTTCTTAGCCCGTGATCGTCATCAGGCCTTGTTGCGTCCGATAAAGGCCGCCTGGGCGGCCGCCAGGCGGGCGATCGGCACGCGGAAGGGCGAGCAGGAGACATAGTCGAGCCCGGCTTCCTCGCAGAAGTGGATCGAGGCGGGGTCGCCGCCGTGCTCGCCGCAGATGCCGAGCTTGAGGTCGCCCCGGGTGCGGCGGCCGCGCTCGGCGGCAATCTGGATCAGCTCCCCCACCCCGTCGAAATCGAGCTGGACGAAGGGATCGCGCTCGACGATGCCCTTCTGCAGGTAGGTGGTGAGGAACTGCGAGGCGTCGTCGCGAGAGATGCCGAAGGTCGTCTGCGTCAGGTCGTTGGTGCCGAAGGAGAAGAACTCGGCCGATTCGGCGATCACGTGGGCGCGAAGGGCCGCGCGCGGCAGCTCGATCATGGTGCCGACCAGATACTCGATCTCGACGCCGGCTTCGGCGATCACCTCCTTCGCCACCGCATCGATGCGGGCCTTGACGTAGTCTAGCTCGCTCTTGAGGCCGACGAGCGGTACCATGATCTCAGGCACGACGGCGGCACCCGTATCCCTTGCCGCCTGGCAGGCGGCCTCGAAGATGGCGCGGGCCTGCATCTCGGCGATCTCGGGATAGGAGATGGCAAGGCGACAGCCGCGATGGCCGAGCATGGGATTGAACTCGTGCAGCGCATCGACCCGCTGGCGCAGTTCGGCCGGGTCGAAGGCGAGGCTGGCTGCGACCTCGGCGATCTCCTCGTCGGTCTTGGGCAGGAACTCGTGCAGCGGCGGATCGAGCAGGCGGATCGTCACGGGAAGCCCATGCATGATCTCGAACAGCTCGACGAAATCCGAGCGCTGCATCGGCAGGAGCTTGGCCAGTGCCGTGCGCCGGCCCGTCTCGTCGCCGGCCAGGATCATCTCGCGCATCACGTTGATGCGCCCGTCCTCGAAGAACATGTGCTCGGTGCGGCAGAGCCCGATCCCCTCGGCGCCGAACGAGCGCGCGGCGCGGGCATCGGCGGGCGTTTCGGCATTGGTGCGCACCTTCATCCGGCGGGTCGCATCGGCCCATTCCATGATGCGGCCGAAATCGCCGGAAAGCTCCGGCTGCAGCATGGGGATCGCCCCTTTCAGCACCTGGCCGGAGCCTCCGTCGATGGTGATGACGTCGCCCTTCTTCAGGGTCGCCCCCTGCGCGATCAGGAGTTCGTTGCGCAGGTCTACGCGCAGGGTTCCCGCGCCGGAGACGCAAGGGATGCCCATGCCGCGGGCGACGACGGCGGCGTGGCTCGTCATGCCGCCGCGGGTGGTCAGGATGCCTTCAGCGGCATGCATGCCGTGGATGTCCTCCGGGCTCGTCTCGACCCGCACCAGGATCACCTTGCGGCCCTCCTCCTGCGCGTGGACGGCCTCTTCGGAGGTGAAGACGATCTCGCCGGTGGCGGCCCCGGGCGAGGCCGGAAGGCCGGCGCCGATCACCTCGCGGCGCGCGCGCGGATCGATCGTCGGATGCAGGAGCTGGTCGAGCGATGCGGGATCGATGCGGGCGACGGCCTGCTCCTTGCTGATCAGCCCCTCCTCCGCCATATCGACGGCCATCTTCAGGGCGGCCTTGGCCGTGCGCTTGCCGGAGCGCGTCTGCAGCATCCACAGCTTGCCGCGCTCGATCGTGAACTCGAGGTCCTGCATGTCGCGGTAGTGGCGCTCGAGCCTGGTGCAGATATCGGTGAACTCGGCGAAGGCCTCGGGCATCAGCTTTTCCAGCGAGGGTCGGTCGGAGCCCGACGCGATGCGGGCGCCTTCGGTGATGTTCTGCGGCGTGCGGATGCCGGCGACGACGTCTTCCCCCTGCGCGTTGACCAGGAACTCGCCATAGAGCGCGTTGTCGCCGGTCGACGGATTGCGGGTGAAGGCGACGCCGGTGGCGGACGAATTGCCGAGGTTGCCGAACACCATGGCCTGCACGTTGACAGCCGTGCCCCATTCGGCGGGGATATTGTGCAGGGTGCGGTAGGTGACGGCGCGCGCGTTCATCCAACTCGAGAAGACCGCGCCGATCGCGCCCCACAGCTGGACCTCGGGGTCCTGCGGAAAGCTTTCGCCCAGTTCTTCGGCGATCGCTTCCTTGTAGCGGGCGATGACATGCTGCCATTCCATGGCGGAAAGTTCTGTATCCTGCTCGTGGCCGAAGCGGGCCTTCTCGTCTTCCAGGATCTCCTCGAACACCTCGTGGTCAAGCCCCATGACGACATCGCCATACATCTGGATGAAGCGGCGGTAGCTGTCCCAGGCGAAACGGGCGTCGCCGGCGTCGTGGCCAAGCGCCTGGACGGTCTCGTCGGTGAGGCCGAGATTGAGGACGGTGTCCATCATGCCCGGCATGGAGGCGCGGGCGCCGGAACGGACGGAGAGAAGCAGCGGCCGCTCGTTGTGGCCGAAGGTGCGCCCGGTGACCTCCTCCATCCGGCGCAGGCCGGCGCGAACCTCGTTCTTCAGGCTGTCGGGAATGGTCCGGCTGTTTGCGTAATAGTGGGCGCAGGCATCGGTGACGATGGTGAGGCCGGGCGGAACCGGCAGGCCGAGATTGCACATCTCGGCAAGATTGGCGCCCTTCCCTCCCAGGAGATCGCGACCGGCAGCACTCCCCTCGGCGCTTCCCCCGCCGAAGGTATAGACCCACTTCTGCATTGCTGTTCTCCACCCGAAACAGTCTATTGTGACAGATTTACAGCATATGGCACGGATTGGGAACGGAGCGGAAGGCAGAAAATGCTGCGCTGCACCATTACCCGACGAAGGTCGAAGCCGGGGGCGGATCGGGCAGACGGCCGGCCACCGCGCGGCCACAGGCCAGGGCCGGCCGCGGCACCCGCGTTCCCGTCAGTTCTCCTGGACCGACACGCCGTCCTTGCCGATCTGGATCTCGACCCCTTCCGGCTTCTTTTCCTCCTGGTAGGCATAGTAGGAAAAGCCGGCGACGACGACGACAAGCGCGCCGATGATCATGTAGAGAGCGTTGCGGTTCATTCATATCCCCTTCGAGTTCGGCCAGAACGGCTGGCGCGAAGAGAATGCGACAGGCGGATTTTGGTTCCGCTCAGGTGTCAAAAAAGGCCGGACGGAAGTTCTGGCAGCTCGCCGAAGATCCAATTGCCGATTGTATCGGTTTTTGATAATTTTGGATAAACGGAGATTGGTGGTCATGCCGTCGAGCTACAACATCGGCTCACACTACGAGTCCATGGTGCGCGCACTTGTCGAAAGCGGTCGTTATACGAGCGCGAGTGAGGTCGTTCGCGACAGCTTGCGTCTGCTGGAAGAGCGCGAGGAGCAGCGAGAGGCGAAGCTGATCGCGCTGCGCGAGGAAATTCGCAAGGGCATCGAAAGCGGGCCGGGCATATCGGCAGAAGACGTCCTCGACCGCCTGCAGGAAAAATATCGCGGCCAGGGGCGCGGTTGATGCCAGTCGTCCTGTCCGCGGAAGCCGCGTGGGACATCGAGGAGATCGGCGACTACATCCATGCCAGGAACCCACGGGCAGCTCTTCGTTTCATTTCAGAACTGAGGCTCCGTCTGGCGAAGATTTCCGATGCACCGCGCGGCGGCGCCCGGCGGCCGGAGCTCTGGGAAGGACTTCGGTCGATCCCGTTTCATCGATACGTGATCTTCTACAGCGTCACTTCGAGTGACGACGTGCGCATCGAGCGCGTCCTGCACGGATCTCGCGACATTGACACGCTGCTTGGCGGCCACGGGGAAGAGTCCTGACAACGCGCAAGCTACCGCGCGCCTCTCCTCACACCGCCTCCCGCAGTTGCTCGGCCGTCTGCAGGTCCACGGAGACGAGCTGGGAGACGCCCTGTTCGGCCATGGTGACGCCGAACAGGCGGTTCATGCGGGCCATGGTGATGGGGTTGTGGGTGATGATGACGAAGCGGGTCTCCGTCGAGGCCGCCATCTCGTCCATCAGGTTGCAGTAGCGCTCGACATTGTGGTCGTCGAGCGGCGCGTCCACTTCGTCCAGCACGCAGATCGGCGCCGGATTGGTGAGGAAGACGGCGAAGATCAGCGCCATCGCCGTCAGCGCCTGCTCGCCGCCGGAGAGCAGCGTCATCGTCTGCGGCTTCTTGCCCGGCGGCCGGGCCAAGATTTCGAGCCCGGCGTCGAGCGGGTCCTCGCTCTCGATCAGCTGCAGCTCCGCAGTCCCCCCGCCGAAAAGATGGGTGAAGAGCCGCTGGAACTGGGCGTTGACCACGTCGAAGGCGGCCAGCAGACGCTCGCGGCCCTCGCGGTTCAGGCTCTGAATCGCCGAACGCAGCTTGCGGATCGCCTCGACGATGTCCTCGCGCTCGGTGACGATCGCCTGCAGCTTCTCCGACAGCTCCTTCTGCTCCTCTTCCGCGCGCAGGTTCACCGCCCCCAGCCGCTCGCGCTCGACCTTCAGGCGGTCGAGCTCCAGCTCGGTGTCGCGCGGATCGGGCAGCGGCCGGTCGGCGGGATGCTCGGCGAGCTTCAGTGCCTCGTGCGGCGCACAATGCAGCGCCGCGCGGATGCGAGCTTCACCGTCGAGACGGCGCTCGCGCGCGGACACCAGGCGCTCCTCCGTGCGGCCCCGCTGCTCGCGGCATTCGGCCAGCTGCGAAAGCGCCGTCACCGCCAGGCGGTCGGCCTCGCGCTGGCCGTTCTCGGCTTCCTGCAGCCGGTCGGCGGCATGCCGGCGGGCCTCCTCGGCGCGGGCAAGCTCGCTCATCAGCGCGCGGCGCCGGTCCTCGATCTCTTCCGGCGCCTCGGCGATGCGCTCCGCCTCGTCCTGCGCCTCGTCCTCGCGCTCGCGCAGCGAGGCGATATGGCGCTCGGCATTGGCGGCGCGGCTGCGCCAGGTCTCGCGTTCGTTTGCGATCGCCGCCAGCCGGCGCTGCCGCTCGGCCATCTCGCGGGCAAGCCCGTCGTGGAAGGCGCGCGCCTCGGCAAGGGCGGCGCGATCGGAGGCGACGGCCGCTGCCTGCTGGGAGAGACGAAGATCGAGCGCGGCGATGTCGGGCGCATCCTCGAGGGCTGCGCGCGCTTCCTCAAGCTGATCGCCTGCCTCCTCCAACTGGGCTTCGAGCTGCGCCCTCGTCTCGCCGAGCACGGCGCGGCGGCGGATCAGTTCGCCTGACGCCCGCTCGGCGGCGTCGAGGGCGTCGCGCGCCTCGGCAAGCATGCGAACTGCAAGCCGCTGCGCCTCGCGGCCGTCCTGCTGGACCTGGGCGGCAACGTGGATCGCGGCACCGGCATTGGCGAGCCGCACCTCGGCGGTCGCAAGGGCTGCGCGCGCCTCGCCCAGTTCGCCTTCCAGTTCGCGCAGGCGGTTCTTCTGCGCCAGCCGCAGGGCGGCAGCACTTGGCGCATCGGCACCGGCGACGTGCCCGTCCCAGCGGAACACGGCCCCCTCGCGGGTGACCAGCCGCTGGCCGGGCTTGAGGCTCGCAAGCAGAGAGAGCGCCGTCGCCTCGTCCGCCACGACGCCGATCTGGCGCAGGCGGCGGGTCAGCACGTCCGGCGCGCGGACATGAGCGAGAAGCGGCACTGTTCCGTCGGGCAGCGGCGCATCGGCCGCGCCGTCGCCGACAAGGCGCCAGTGGGCTGCGGCGGCGGTATCGGCGGGCGAATCCAGATCGTCGCCGAGGGCGGCGCCGAGTGCCGTCTCGAAGCCCTTGTCGACCTGCACGTCCTCGACGACTGGCGAGAACGAACCGCCGGCGGCCCCCGCTTCCAGCATCCGGCGGATCGTGCGCATCTCGGTCTCGATCGCATTGACCTGGCCGCGGGCGGTCTCGACCGGGCCGCGGGTCTCCACCTCGGCCGCGCGCGCCTCCTCCAGCGCCTCCTCGGCCTCGGCCAGCCGCTCGCCGGCCTCTTCCAGCGCCGCCTCGGCCGACTGCACGTCCTCGCGCTTGCGTTCGGGATCCGGCAGGGCAGCAATGCGCTCGTCGATGGCGGAAATCTCGGCTTCGAGGCTCGAAAACTGCTGGGCGAGCCGCGCCTGACGGTCCGCGAGGTCGCGGATGGTCTTTTCCAGCTGGTTGCGGACGGCCTGTGCCTCGGCGCGCTCGGCGGTGACCTCGCCCAGCACCTGCTCGCTTCCGGACAGGCGCCCCGCCGCCTCGTCCATCGCTTCCCGGGCGGCAGCGGCGCGGTCGTCGGCCTCGCCGAGGATGTCGCCGATCTCCTGCTCTTCCTCGGCAAGCCGCTCCAGCGCCTGTGCGTTGTCGGCGACCATCGCCTCCTCGCGGGCGATGTCCTCGGAAAGCTGCGCCAGCCTGCGGGCCAGTTCGTCGCGGCGGCGCAGCAGGCGACCGGCGTCCTCCTCCAGCTGCGCGCGAGCGATCTGCAGGCGTTGGAGCGCGGCTGCGAGCTTCGCCTCGTTCTCGCGCAGTTCCGGCAGCTTCAGGCTTGCGACCGCCTGCGCCTTGGCCGCCTCCATCTGCGCCTGCGCCCGCTCGGCCACGAGCGAGGTCGCCTGGTTCAGCTGGCTTTCGGCCTCGCCTTCGGCCTCCTTGGCCTGCGCCCAGCGGATGTGCAGAAGCATCGCCTCATGGCGGCGGATGTCGGCCGACAGCATCTTGAAGCGGTTCGCCTGGCGCGACTGGCGCTTGAGGCTGTCGATCTGGCTTTCGAGCTGCGAGGTGACGTCGTCGAGACGCTCCAGATTGGTCTCGGCGGCGCGCAGGCGCAGCTCGGCCTCGTGGCGGCGTGAATGCAGGCCGGAAATGCCGGCGGCCTCTTCCAGCAACTGCCGGCGGGCCTGGGGCTTGGCCTGGATCAACTCGCCGATGCGCCCCTGCCCGACCATGGAGGGCGAGCGCGCGCCGGTGGAGGCGTCGGCGAAGAGAAGCTGCACGTCCTTGGCGCGCGCCTCCTTGCCGTTGATGCGGTAGACCGAGCCCTGCTCGCGCTCAATGCGGCGGGAGACCTGGATCTCGTCGGCATCGTTGAAAGCGGCGGGCGCGGTGCGGTCGAAGTTTTCGAGGTAAAGGCCGACCTCGGCGGTGTTGCGCGCCGGGCGATTGCCGGAGCCGGAGAAGATCACGTCGTCCATGCCCGACGCGCGCATGTTCTTGTAGGAGTTCTCCCCCATCACCCAGCGCAGCGCCTCGACAAGGTTCGACTTGCCGCAGCCGTTCGGCCCGACGACGCCGGTCAATCCTCGCTCGATGACGAATTCGGTCGGCTCGACGAAGCTCTTGAAGCCCTGCAGGCGGAGCTTGGTGAATTTCATCGGTTTCGGCCCCTCTTCTCCCCGACGGGGAGAAGATGGCCCGAAGGGCCGGATGAGGGGGAAGCCGCGGACCGTGAAGCCCCCCTCATCGCCTCGCTTCGCTCCGGCACTTCTCCCCGTGGGGGAGAAGTGACTTGCGGCACTATGGACGCACGAAATCCCCCGCCGCCCGCGTCGCGGCCGGGATCAAAGCTTGCTGTCGATGAGGGCCGACATGACGGCAACCGACATTTCTCCGGAGTAGCGCTGGCCGTTGACGATGAAGGTCGGCGTGGCCGCGATGCCGAATTCCTTGGCGCCGCGCTCGCGGACCGCGTTCACATCATCGAGAAGTTTCTGGTTCGTCAAGCAGGCTTCGAAGCTCTGCTGTGTAAAACCGGCCAGCTTCGACATTTGCAGCAGCGCTTCGCGGCCGTTTTCCGCCGCAGCCCACTGTTCCTGCTGCTTGAACAGCATGGAGACCATCGGGAAATACTGCTCCGGCGGGGCGCAGCGGGCGAGCATGAAGGCGGCTGCCGCGCGCGGGTCGAAGGGGAACTCGCGCAGGATGAAGCGCACCTGGCCGCTGTCGACATACTTGGCCTTGATCGCGTCGAAGGTCTCGTTGTGGAACTTGGCGCAGTGCGGGCAGGTCATCGACATGTATTCGACGATCGTCACCGGCGCATTGGCTTCACCGATTGCCATTTCCGGCAGCGGGCCGGGCTCCAGCACCTTGGCCATGTCGACGTCGCCCTCGGAGGGCGGAACTTCCGCGCTTGCCGGGGTGGACTGGGTCGTCCCGGCCGACGGCGCGGTCTGGGCTGACTCGGTCTGGGCGGTCTCGGTGGTCGCAGCCGGAGCGGCGGCGGGGGTCGAAGCGACATCGGCGCCGGCGGCCGGAGCGGGCTGCGTCGCAGCGCTCTCGGTGGTCGCCTGGTTCTCAGGAGCCGCGGCGGTCTCCTTCTTCTCATCGCTGCATGCGGCGAGCGTGACGGCAAGCGCAGCAACGGCGACGCCTCCCAGAAGGCGCTTGAACGGGCTCATTGCGGAAAGGGACATGGTCTCTCCTGTAGGGGACAAGTAAAAATGCTTCGTTCGCCGGGATATACCGGCTTTTCAAACCGGACAAGCTGCGCCAACACCATGACCTTCAAAGAATTGTGACCTTGTGATGGTGCCGCTCAGGGGCGCTTGGACCCCTTTTGGCCGAGGACTGCGGTGCCGAGCCGTTTCAGCGCCGCTTTCAGCGCGTCGCCCTCGATCCCCTCCACCAGTGCGTCCAGATGACGCGCCGCCTCGCCGGTGAGCGGCCGCGGCGGGCGCCGGCGCCTTGCGGGCGGCGTCACCGGCTTCTGCACGATCCGGATCTGGCGGATCGCCGGGAAGCCGAAGAAGCCGTTGATGCGCTGGATGAGCTCGCCCTGCTGATGCGACAGGAACAGCGCGCGCGAGCCCTCGCAGGCGATCGTCAGCGTGCCGGGCTGGTGGCCGCCGTCCTCGCCGGCCATCTCCGACACCCGGCGCGGCCAGGCGATCTTCTCCGGCCGGCTGCAATCGGCAAAGGCGCTGCCGGCGATCTCGTCCCAGGATCCGAGCAGCATGGTGTTGATGCCGGCGCGCCTGGCAAGCACGGGATCGATCAGGCGGTTGGCGACCTCGCTGATCTGCTGGGCACCCTTGCGGGCGGGTCGGGAATTCACGGCAGGTACTCCAGCGGAAAATATTCCTCGGCAGGCGAAATTTGCCTTGAAGAAATAGCGTTGCTTCGCCAGTTATACGCTTCCTTATCGCGTCCAGGCAAACTGATGACGAAATCACCCGCCGCCGCAGACCAGACCGGAAAGATCGTCGCCTGGTACGACCGGCACCATCGCGACCTGCCCTGGCGCATCTCGCCGCCGATGGCCGCGCGCGGCATCCGGCCGGATCCCTACAAGGTCTGGCTTTCGGAGGTGATGCTGCAGCAGACGACCGTGCAGGCGGTGAAATCCTACTTCACGCTCTTCACCGCCAAATGGCCGACGGTCACAGGCCTTGCCGAGGCGGAGACGGAAGAGGTGATGAAGGCCTGGGCCGGGCTCGGCTACTATGCGCGAGCGCGCAACCTGAAGAAATGCGCCGAAGCCGTCGCATATTCGCATGGCGGGCGCTTCCCCGATACGGAGGAGGGCCTGAAGGCCTTGCCCGGCATCGGCGACTATACGGCGGCCGCCATCGCCGCCATCGCCTTCGACCGGCCGGCGGCCGTGCTCGACGGCAATGTCGAGCGCGTCATCTCGCGGCTGAACGCCGTCGATGCTCCACTGCCCGGCTCCAAGCCGCTGATGCGCGCCCTCGTCGCCAGGATGACGCCGACCGCGCGGCCGGGGGACTTCGCCCAGGCGATGATGGATCTCGGCGCCACGATCTGCACGCCGAAGCGGCCGGCCTGCGCGCTCTGTCCGGTCAACGAGTCCTGCGCAGCACTTGCGAGCGACGATCCGGAGCGCTTTCCGGTGAAGGCGGGCAAGAAGGAAAGGCCTGTCCGGTTGGGCGCCGCCTTCGTTGCTATCGACGAGACGGGGGCTGTGTTCTTGCGCAAGCGACCCGGCCACGGGCTGCTCGGCGGCATGACCGAGGTGCCGAACACCGACTGGACGGCAAGGCAGGACGGCGACACCGGCACGGATACCGCGCCCTTCGACGGCAAGTGGCACGACTGCGGGACGGTCGTCCACGTGTTCACGCATTTCGAGTTGCGCCTCACGGTCTTCCGTTCCAGGGTCAGCCGCACGACCGCTGCAGGACAGGGTGTCGGACCGGGATGGTGGGAACCCGAGGAAAGCCTTGCGGGAGAGGCGCTGCCCAGCGTCATGAAGAAAGCAATCAAGCAGGCTATTCCGGACGCGTTCCAGCCGCGGCCCCGCGCAATAGAGCCGATGCAATCGAGAGGGTAAGCATCCCATGACCATCGAAATCCACCACATCGTCTTCGACATCGGTCGGGTGCTGATCCATTACGACCCCCACATCCCGTTCAGCCGGCTGATCCCCGACGATGCGGAGCGCAACTGGTTCTTCGCCAATGTCTGCACGCACGACTGGAACCTGGAACAGGACCGCGGCCGGACATGGGAAGACGCCGAAGCGCTGCTGATCAGGGACTATCCCGAGCACGAGGAAAACATCCGCGCCTTCCGCAAGCTCTGGCAGGAGATGGTCTCGCACGCCTATGTCGAGAGCGTCGCGATCATGGAGACGCTGGTGTCCGATGGCCGCGACGTCACCATGCTGACCAATTTCGCCGCCGACACCTTCAAGGAGGCGCGCAAGCTCTACCCCTTCCTCGACCTGCCGCGCGGGGTGACGGTTTCGGGCGAGATCGGCCTGATCAAGCCGGACGTCGCCATCTACGAGCGGCATGCGCGCGACTTCGGCCTGGAACCTCAACACACGCTCTTCATCGACGATGCGGAGAAGAACGTCGAGGGCGCCCGGGCCGCCGGCTGGAACGCCGTGCACTTCAAGGATGGCGAGAAGCTGAAGAGCGACCTCGCCGCGCACGGCATCACGCTCTGATCATGTCACCTGAAAACCCGACTATGACAAACCCGGCCATGACAAAAAACGCCCGGGGCCGTTGCCGGTCCCGGGCGTTTTCGTCTCTCCGGGACTGAAGGTACGAAACCGGAAAGACGGAAGCTCTGTCTGTCTGCTGTCGACCTTAGGCCCGGATGGTTAACCGCCGCTGAACGCCGGCCGCCAAACCGGGTATTCTCCGAATATTCGTAAAGACTTACATTCCTGCGCCCAAGGGAGCAGGAGCTGAGCTACGTACCGCAGCAGGGACAGGATGTGAAACTTGGAGAGAAGACGCGCGAGCGGCGTCTCGAGGAAGCGGCTTCCGGCTGAAATTCAGCAGCGGGAGCGATTGTTGGGACGAACGATGTTCATCTGCAGTTCGTGGGCGGAAGCATAGCGGCCGAGTATCTTGATCAGCCTTTGCTCTTCCCTCCGGCTGACGCCGGCCTTGCGGCAGTATTCAGTAACCTCCCAGACACGCTTTGCCTGTTCCGGATCGAGGTTTCCGATTTCGATATGCCTCATGATCGCCTCCCGCTTTACACGTTATGAATGCAATCCGACGCCCCGGGTTCCACCGGTCTCTTGATTATTGTTGGTGGCCCTCATTTCCTCCCGGCATGTGCGAGGGCATTGTGCCCACACAGTCGAGGCTTTGTCCATGTCTACCCGCGGGCGAATGCGCCCGAACGGTTCGCGCGGACGAATAGCCGCAAGCCTCATCCGTGCCGGATCCTTCCGCGAGATCCGGGGACCGAAACTGCCGCGACCTCCGGCGCAGGGAACGCCGAAGGCCACGACAGGAGGTATGTCTTTGCCGATCCGCTTTCGCGCCCGGCTCAGCCTTCGAGCTTGGCCATGTCGCTGCGGATGACGGAACGGAGCGCGTCGATCGGCTTCAGTTCGCTGCCCTCGGCATAGTGCCAGAAGGTCCAGCCGTTGCACGCATCCAGCCCCTGCACCCTGGCGCCGACGCGGTGGATCGAGCCGCCATCCGCACCGGACGCAATGGTGCCGTCGGCGCGCACGATGGCGCTGTGGCGGCGGCGTGCATCCGTCAATACCGTGCCAGGCGCGATCAGCCCGCTTTCAACCAGCGTGTTGAAGGCGACGCGCGGCTCGGCCTTCTTGCCGCTCAGGACGGTCAGCGTCTGGTTGCCGAGCGGCTGGACCGCGGCGATGCGGGCAAGGGCTGCATCGATATAGTCCTGCTCGCGCTCGATGCCGACGAAGTGGCGACCGAGGCGCTTGGCGACGGCGCCGGTGGTGCCGGAGCCGAAGAAAGGATCGAGCACGACGTCGCCGGGCTTCGTCGAGGCCATGATGACGCGGGCGAGCAGCGCCTCCGGCTTCTGCGTCGGATGCACCTTCTTGCCGTCGGCGCCCTTCAGGCGTTCGCCGCCCGAGCAGATAGGAAACAGCCAGTCGGAGCGCATCTGCACGTCGTCGTTGGCAGCCTTCATGGCGTCGTAGTTGAAGGTGTAGCCCTTGGCCTTGGCGTCGCGGCTCGCCCAGATCATCGTCTCGTGCGCGTTCTGGAAGCGGCGACCCTTGAAGTTCGGCATCGGATTGGTCTTGCGCCAGACGACGTCGTTGAGGATCCAGAAGTTGAGATCCTGCAGCGTGGCGCCGACGCGGAAGATGTTGTGGTAGGAGCCGATCACCCAGATGGTGCCGTTCGGCTTGAGCACGCGGCGGCAGGCGAGCAGCCAGGCGCGGGTGAAGGCGTCGTAGGCCTCGAAGGAGGCGAACTGGTCCCATTCGTCGTCGACGGCATCGACGAGGCTCTGGTCGGGCCTATGGAGCGTGCCGCCGAGCTGGAGGTTGTAGGGCGGATCGGCGAAAATGACGTCCACCGACTGGTCCGGCAGGGCGTCCAGGGCTGCGACGCAGTCGCCGCGGATGATCGTGTCCAGCCAGCCATTGGGACGGACCGAACGGGCTTCTGCAAGCGAAAGAACATGGGACATCGGATACTCGCTGATACGCTTACTAGGATACGAATTGGGCTCTCCCTTATGGTTACCGAAGTTGGTTACCGAAGGGTGAAGGCAGAGCGCGCAGCTTGCGAAATAATCGTCGAATGGAAAATGGACGGCCGATGCGGTAAAAGACGGACATGAGGAAGAGCGAGGCGATCGAACGGCTGATGAAGAACGAGGACGCCATCCGCGCCCTCGGAGCCACCTCGCTCTATCTCTTCGGCTCGGTGGCGCGCGACGAGGCCGGACAGGAAAGCGACGTCGATCTTTTCATCGACTACGATGTTGAGCGGAGGTTCTCCCTCGTCGATCTCGCCAGCATCAAGCTTTTCCTGGAGGACGAGCTTGCGACCGGAGTGGACGTGACGACGCGCGACAGCCTGCATCCGAGGCTGAAGGACAAGATCGAAACCTCGGCGATACGTGTCTTCTGATGGCGCACGATATCGAAGTGATCCTGACCGAGATGCTGGAGACGATCGCACTGATCGAGACCGCGCTCGCAGGAGGACGCGTGAAGATTTTGGCAAGGACGACATTCTCCGGCTCGCGGTCCAGCGCGCCATCGAGATCATTTCCGAAGCGAGCAGGCACATCCCCGATGCGATGCTCCGGCAGGCGCCGGGCATTCCGTGGCGGTCCATCCGCGGCATGGGCAATATCCTGCGTCACGAGTACCACCGCATCGCCGACGACGTGATATGGAATGTCGCGGCACATGACCTGCCTGCCCTCAAGAAGGCGCTTCTCGCCCTTCGGGCATCCATCGGCGGGCCCCAGTAACCTCACCTCTTACGCAGCATCGTGCACCGTCCGGCTATCCTCCGGCGCCTCGTCGCGCTCGAACATGCCGTAGTCGCGCAGCACCTTGACCACCCGCAGGCGATAGTCGGCGAAGACGCCGTCCCGGCCGGCCTTCTGGGCTGTGCGGTGGTCGGCGCCGTTGCGCCAGGCTGTGACCGCGGCCTCGTCGCGCCAGAAGGACAAGGACAGGATCTTGCCCGGCACCGACAGGCTCTCGAAGCGCTCGATCGAGACGAAGCCGTCGATCTCCTGCAGTTGCGCGACAAGGCCGGCGGCGAGGTTCAGATAGACGTCGCGGCGGCCGGGTGCCGGTGCGACCTCGAAGATGACGGCGATCATCGTTGCACCCGATCGGCATGCGGCGTCGAGACGTTCTTCAGGAAGATGCGGTCCTCCTTGAGGATGAAGCGCTCGCGGCGGGCGAACGCGTAGTTCTCCGCACCCAGCGGATCGGCGGCGAGCCGGGCGCGATAGGCCTCGTAGGCGGCGAGGCTTTCGATGGTGTAGACGCCGTAGGCGGCCGTAGCCGAGCCCTCGTGCGGGGCGAAATAGCCGATCAGGCCGGCGCCGTTGCGCGGGATGGCCTCGCCCCAGTTGCGGGCGTAGGTGGCAAATTCCTCCTTCTTGAACGGGTCGATCTCGTAGCGGATGAAGCAGGTGATCATCGGTGCGTCCTTTTCTGTTTCGATGACCGCAGGATGGCATGTTGCGCGACGACAATGCTTCGGTTACGATCGAAGTATGAAAGAAGGACCGGACATAGCGCAGATCGGCGCGCTCATCGGCGACCCTGCCCGCGCCAACATGCTGACCGTGCTGATGGGCGGCCGGGCGCTGACGGCGACGGAGCTTGCGGGGGCCGCCGGCATCACCCTTTCGACGGCGAGTTCGCATCTTGCGAAGCTGGAAGCGGGCGGCCTCGTCAGCCAGCGCAAGCAGGGACGGCATCGCTACTTCGCGCTCGCCGACGACGAGGTCGGGCTGATGCTGGAGGGGCTGATGGGCTTTGCCGCCCATCGCGGTTTCCTGCGCGCCCGGCCCGGCCCGAAGGACCCGGCGCTGCGCAAGGCGCGCGTCTGCTACAACCACCTTGCCGGCGACTTCGGCGTGCGCATGCTCGACCGGCTGGTCGCCGACGGGCATGTCTCAGTCGACGGCGACGATGCGGCGCTGACTGCCGAGGGCGAAGCGAAGATGGCCGGGATCGGCATAGACGTCACCGGGCTCCGGAGCCAGCGGCGGCCGGTCTGCCGCACCTGCCTCGACTGGAGTGAACGGCGTTCGCACCTTGCCGGCTCACTCGGCGAGGCGCTGCTTTCGCGCTTCATCGAGACGGGCTGGGCGCGGCGCAGCGAAGACAGCCGCGCAATCCATTTCACGCCCAAGGGCGAGCGGCAGTTCCTCGATCTGTTCCCGCTGCCGGAGCGCCGCTGAGCACGGCGTCACTATCAAAAGCCGAATCGAATTCGAGGCTTGGCGCGCGATCCTCACATTTCGATTCTCCCTCTTGCGGCAGCGCGTGAAGGCACTGCAGCGAAACTTCAACAGCCTTCGCCGGTGGCCGGTGCCCTGCCCACGAGGACGCCGGGAAAGCCGTGGGCTGAGACGCGCGAGCAGAGATCGCTCCACTCGCAGCCGCCACAGGCTGTGCGCAGATCGCCACTGCCGAAGGCGGAGCGCAGGCGCTCCAGCAGCGCCTCGTCCGGCACGATGGTCGTGCCTGCGGCGACCGCGGTGCTTGTCAGGGCGGACACGGCTTCCGCGGCCTGCCGGTCGCGCCCGGCGACGCTTTCGTCGTGGCAATGGGTATCGCCGTCCAGCAGCGGCGCGCAGATATCGTCCGGCCCCTCGACGACAAGGATTGTCTCGCCCGCCGAAAGCCGGCGGGCGATCGCCCTGTAGTTGTCGACGAAGGCGGGGCTGTAGCCCTTGCCGACGAAGGTCAACATGCAGAGCAGGTGATGGGCGCGGAGCCGGACAGTCACGGTGCTGCGGAGGTCAGGACAGGTCGCGCACGGGGCGGGGTGCGACGGCCTTCAGCACGGCGGCTGCGAGCGCGGACTTCAGCAGCGCGCCGAGCACGAAGGGGACGACGCCCAGCATCAGCGCCTTCTCCAGGCCGATCAGCGTCGCGAGCCATGCGCCGCCTAGCGCCAGGCAGAAGATGTTGGCGGCGAAATGCGCCGCGAAGCTCGGAACGATCCGGCTGCCCGTCCAGCCACGCTCGGCCAGCCAGCCGACCAGCGCCGCCATCAGCGGGAAGGAGACGAGATAGCCCGCGGTCGGCCCGGCGAAATGGGCGATGCCCCCTGTCCCGCCTGCAAGCACCGGCAGGCCGGCCATGCCCTCGCCGAGCCAGGCCAGCACGGTGAGCGTGCCGAGCCGCCAGCCATAAAGCGCACCGATCATG
Source organism: Mycoplana azooxidifex (assembly GCF_014196765.1). GTDB lineage: Bacteria > Pseudomonadota > Alphaproteobacteria > Rhizobiales > Rhizobiaceae > Mycoplana > Mycoplana azooxidifex. The sequence continues at coordinate 402,032 of NZ_JACIEE010000002.1, read as the reverse complement.
GTGACGGCGAAGGTCTGCATCGTGATCGGCACCGGCACCATCGGCACGCTGATGCGCGAGGCGAGCGCCAGCGCCAGCGTGCCGGCCAGCACGAAGGCGATGCGCATCGGGGCGGAACGCGCATTAAGGCGCAAGGGATCGAAACCGGACGGGCCGGCGGCAGCGAGTTGGAACATCAAAATCCTCCTGGCGAGATTTATAGATAACCGGAATAATTATCTATAATTCCTACGCTAGGTCGAAATCCGTTGAACCGTCAAGCAGCTGACAGAGGGTGCTGATGCGACTCACGCAGGCGGAACCTGCACGTCCGCCCTGAAAAACAGGCCTTTCGTGGCGTGAAAAAAATTATAGATAATTCACAAGTTACGCGCCCGGCCGTTGGGACGGCCGCCCATCAGCCGACGATCGAGAAGATCTCGCGGGTCTCGCCGGTGGCGTTGCGCACGGGCGTGCGGCCGATCCACTGCACGTGTCGGCCGAGGATCGAGACGGCCTCCTCGCCGTTGCCGTCCCTGAGCGCTGCGAGGATTGCGCGATGATCGTGGTCGGTGCGCGGCTGCCAGCTCGATTGCCAGGCGGAAAACAGGAAGCGGGCGCTGGCGGCATGCAGGTCGTCGATCGAGGCCATAAGGCGCGGCATGGCGCAGGGCTCCAGGATCAGGCGGTGGAAGGCCCGGTTGGCCGCCTCCCAGGCGCGGACGTCGCGCGCGGCATCGGCCGCCGTGGTCGCCTCGGCCGCCCGCTCCAGGATGGCCGGCGTCAGGTTGGCAATGGCGTGGCGCAACGCCAGCACCTCGAGCGCCGCGCGCATCTCGGCCACTTCGCGCACCTCGCGCAGGTCGAAGGCGGCGACGCGCACGCCGCGGCGCGGTTCGCTGACGGCGAGCCCCTGCGCCTCCAGCCGCCGGAACGCCTCGCGGACCGGGACATGGCTGGCGCCGAACTCTTCGGCCAGATGATCCTGGCGCAGCCGCGCGCCGGGCGGCAGCGCGCCGGAGATGATCCGCTCGGCGAGAACGCGGCTGATGCGGCTTGCGATCGTGTCGTCTTGGCTGTTCGTCATGCGTTACTGATAGAAGGCTCGACCAACCCTGTCGAGCGCGCCGATGTTTGCGGCAAACCGGCAGTCGATGTTGAGCTTTGCGGCCGCATCGTATAAATGCCTCCGCATATCCATTTTGCGCCGCATCGCGGTCGCGCCGGCTTCGTGCCCCTCCCGATAGGACAGTTTCCATGGAAGGTTTCGACCTCATCATTTTCGATTGCGACGGCGTTCTCGTCGATTCCGAGATCATCGCGGCGGAGGTCGAATCCCGCTTGCTGACCGAGGCCGGCTATCCGATCGGCGTCGAGGAGATGGGCGAGCGCTTCGCGGGCATGACCTGGCACAACATCCTGCTCACCATCGAACGCGAGGCCTCCATCCCGCTTTCGGCGACGCTGCTCGACAAGTCGGAGAAACTGCTCGACGCGCGGCTGGCCAACGAGGTCAAGGTCATCGAGGGCGTGAAATTCGCCCTGTCGCGGCTGCGTCGCCCCTATTGCATCTGCTCGAATTCCGCCTCGCACCGGCTGGACCTGATGCTGACGCGGGTCGGGCTGAAGGAGGTCTTTGCGCCGCACATCTACTCGGCCAAGGACCTCGGCCCCGACCGGGTGAAGCCGAAGCCGGACATCTTCCTGCATGGCGCCAAGCAGTTCGACGCCGATCCGGCCCGCACGCTGGTGATCGAGGATTCCGTGCACGGCATCCATGGCGCGCGCGCCGCCGGCATGCGCGTCGTCGGCTTCACCGGCGCCTCGCACACCTATCCCTCGCATGCCGACCGGCTGACCGATGCCGGCGCGGAGACGGTGATTTCGCGCATGAGCGATCTGCCGGAGGTGATTGCGGCGCTGGCGGAATGGCAGGAAGCGATGTGAGCGAGTAGCGAAAGTTACCGCAGGCTGCAAAAGCCGTCAGACCCGAAATGGCATTCCGGGACAGCGGAGCTAAGCTGCCAGGGACGCTTCCATGAAGACGAGATGGTTGCGCAGTTCGGGAGGCGCTTCATAGTAGGGAGTGATCTCCATAAATCCGAGAGAGCGATAGAGGCGCAGGGCCTCGTCGTGATTGCGCCCGGTGTCCAGCCGCATGGTGGTGTAGCCTCGCTCGGCAGCCACGCGCACGAGGGTCTCGGCGAGGCGGCGGCCCAGCCCCAAGCCCCGGCCCTCAGGGCCGATGAACATGCGCTTCATCTCACATGTGTGTTTGTCGATCCGCTGCATCATCACACAGCCGACCACCTTTCCGTCCAGGCGGGCAACAAGGATCTCCCCATCCGGGGCCGCGTGGATCCTCGGCAGGCTATTCAGGAGTGAGGCCCATTGCTCCGGCGTGTAGTAGCGGTCGACGAACCAGGCGTTCTCGCCATAGCGCGACCGGCACCAGTCGAGAAAGCCGTTGCACAAGGCTCGAATGGCAGGGAAGTCGTCAGGTCCGGCTGGGCCAATCTGCGAGTTCTGTTCCACCTCTGCGCCCCGCTCACGATTCAGCGTCGGCATCGCGGTGACGCTTCCCGCGTTTTATCGACGCCCCAGAAGCACCCCGCGGTCGAGTCGGGCTCAAGCAATCGTCGCGTGGGAAATCGGATTTGTCCCCGCCCAGCGCGAATGCTCAAACGATAATGAACTGTAATCGAAGCAGGTCTTGCTGACAATCTGACTGCGGCCTTTCGATCAGCACGCTGCCCGGCAAGCGCCAGAACACGTCCGATCTATCGGCCACTCGCCGTTCCCTGTTCGCCACGTCCCCTCACTGCGTATTGTACGGCCCCTCGTCGAAGCCGACGTAGATCTTGGAGAAGCTGCCGGCGCCACCGGGGAGGACGACTTGTGCGTCGGTGAAGACGTATTGCGCCGTGCCTTCCGGCGGGATCGTGACGCTGAACTTGCTGAGGTTGGAATAGAGCGTCTTGTCGCCGTCGGTGGCGGCAACGCGGATCGGCAGGGCGACGGCACCGGCCGCACCTGCGGGACCGGAGACGACGCGGCCTTGCGCCATGACGGTGACGGTCAGGTTGCTCTCGTTCTGCACGCACTGGCGCGTGGTGGCGGACAGCGTCGCCTGGAAGAGCAGCTTTTCCGGATCGTCCTTCGCGCCGCGGGCATAGGCCCGGTGCACGGCGGTGCCTTCGCGCAGGTAGACCTGCGGGCAGGCGCCCTGGATGACCGACGGCTGCTGCGAGGCCTGCTGGCCCGTGCCCCCCGCGACGCCCATCTCGCCCGGCTTGTCGGTCTGGCTGCACCCTGCGGCGATGGCGAGTAGAGAGATGCCGAGAAGGCGGCGTGTCTTACCAATCACGTGTGTCTCACCCCTGCATTCGGACTTCTGGCGCCCGCTACAACTTATAAAAAACGGGCCTTTCTCGACCCTCGCGGATGCTCTATAGCAGCGGTGCGGCAAAAAATCGATTGTCCAAAACCGGCCTTCCACTTTTTGCTGCATCGGCCCGCATGCAGGATTTCCCCCGGAGATACATGCGACGGAAGAAGGCTTTCGGGCGAGCGGCTTTGCCATCGTCCGCCGCAACGGGAACCGTGCATGCCGCCCGGTTCGGATATGTCCAGGGGACGCGGCAGGAACCGCGACCGAATTGAAGGATGTTTCGTGACCGCCGTTCTGTACAGCCCGGCCCCGCTGCCCGCCATGTCCGCCCTCCGGAAGCCTGCCCACGGCGGGCCTGTCGCTCACTTTCAGGGATGATCACGTGAAGTACATTTCGACGCGGGGCGAGGCCCCTACCCTCGGCTTCTGCGATGCGCTGCTGGCTGGGCTTGCAAGCGACGGTGGGCTCTATGTGCCGAAGGAATGGCCCTCGTTCTCGAAGAAGCAGATCAGGGCGATGCGCGGCATGAGCTACCAGGAGGTCGCCTTCACCGTGCTCTCGCCCTTTGTCGGCGGCGAGATCGCAGAGCCGACGCTCAAGGCGATGATCGCCGAGGCCTACGCCACCTTCCGTCATCCGGCCGTGGCGCCGCTGATCCAGACCGGATCAAACGACTTCATCCTCGAACTTTTCCATGGCACCACGCTCGCCTTCAAGGACGTGGCGATGCAGTTGCTGGCGCGGCTGATGGACCATGTTCTGGCCGAGCGCGGCCAGCGCGCGACGATCGTCGGCGCCACCTCCGGCGATACCGGCGGCGCCGCCATCGACGCCTTTGCCGGACGCGAGCGCACCGACATCTTCATCCTCTTCCCGCATGAAAAGGTCTCGCCGGTGCAGCAGCGGCAGATGACCACGTCGAGCGCAGGCAACGTGCATGCGGTCGCGGTGAAGGGCAATTTCGACGACTGCCAGAACCTCGTCAAGGCGATGTTCAACGACAAGGCCTTCCGCGAGGAGATGCAGCTTTCGGGCGTCAACTCGATCAACTGGGCGCGCATCATGGCCCAGATCGTCTACTTTTTCACGAGTGCGGTCGCGCTCGGCGCGCCGGACCGGAAGATCTCGTTCACGGTGCCGACCGGCAATTTCGGCGACATATTCGCCGGCTTCGTCGCCAAGCGCATGGGCCTTCCGGTCGACCGGCTGGTGATCGCCACCAACGACAACGACATCCTGGCGCGCACGCTCAAGACCGGGCGCTACGAGATGCGCGGCGTCGTCGCCACCACCTCGCCGTCGATGGACATCCAGATCTCGTCGAACTTCGAGCGGCTGCTGTTCGAGGCCCATGGCCGCGATCCGCAGGCGATCCGCAGGCAGATGGAAGGGCTCAAGCAATCGGGCGCCTTCGAGATCGGCGAGAAGGTGTTGAAGGCGATCCGCAAGGAGTTCCGCGCCGGCCGCGCAACGCAGAAGCAGGTCGCCGCGACGATCGCCGAAACACTTGAAAAGACCGGTTATCTGCTCGATCCGCACACGGCGACCGGCGTCTTCGTGGCGGCGAAGAACGCCCGCACGGCGAGCCCGATGGTCACGCTTTCGACCGCCCATCCGGCCAAATTCCCCGCCGCGGTAAAATCGGCCAGCGGTATTGACCCGGCGCTTCCGTCGTGGCTTGCTGGCATGATGCAAAGGGAGGAGCGGTTCGAAATCCTGGATCCGGAACTGGATACCGTTGAAGCCTTCATCGGCAGACACTCCCGAATTCGGGGCTAGCGATCGCGGAAAGTCGTAACATGAAAGTTGAGTGCACCAGGCTGCCGTCAGGTCTGACGGTCGTCACCGAGACCATGCCGCATCTGGAGAGCGTAGCCCTCGGCGTGTGGATCAAGTCCGGTTCCCGAAACGAGACCACCGACGAGCATGGCATCGCCCACCTGCTCGAGCACATGGCCTTCAAGGGGACGGCGCGCCGCACCGCCCGCGAGATCGCCGAGGAGATCGAGAACGTGGGCGGCGAGGTCAATGCCGCCACCTCCACCGAGACGACCTCCTACTACGCCCGCGTGCTCAAGGACCATGTGCCGCTCGCGACCGACATCCTCGCTGACATCCTGACGGAATCGGAATTCGACGAGGAGGAGCTCTCCCGGGAAAAGCACGTCATCCTGCAGGAGATCGGGGCGGCCAACGACACACCGGACGACGTCATCTTCGACAAGTTCTCCGAGGTCGCCTACCGCGACCAGACGATCGGCCGGGCAATCCTCGGGACGCCCGAGACGGTGCTCTCCTTCCAGCCGGGGCAGATCCGCAACTATCTCGGCCGCAACTACACCACCGACCGCATGTTCGTGGTCGCCGCCGGCGCGGTCGATCACGACAGCTTTGTCCGCGACGTGGAGAAGCGCTTCTCCTCGCTGCCGCAGACGCCCTCGGCGCCGCCGGTCTACGACGCCGCCAGCTATACGGGCGGCGACGTGCGCGAGACGCGCGACCTGATGGACGCGCAGGTGCTGCTCGGCTTCGAGGGCAAGGCCTATCATGCGCGCGACTTCTACTGTTCGCAGATCCTGGCGAACGTCCTCGGCGGCGGCATGTCCTCGCGGCTGTTCCAGGAAGTGCGCGAGCATCGCGGCCTTTGTTATTCCGTCTATGCCTTCCACTGGGGCTTTTCCGACACCGGCATCTTCGGCATCCATGCGGCGACCGGCGGCGAGAACCTGCCGGAACTCGTGCCGGTGATCATCGAGGAACTGCGCAAGTCGGCCGACCGGATCGACCAGCAGGAGATCGACCGGGCACGCGCCCAGATCCGCGCACAGCTCTTGATGGGCCAGGAGAGCCCGGCGGCCCGCGCCGGCCAGATCGCACGGCAGATGATGCTCTACGGCAGGCCGATCCCGAACGACGAACTGATGGAACGCCTCGCCGGTATCACCGTCGACCGGCTGACGGACCTCGCCGGCCGGCTGTTCTTCGACACCCGCCCCACCCTTTCGGCCATCGGCCCGCTGGAGCAGCTTGCCTCCGCAAGCGACATCATCGGTTCGCTGACCCGCGGCGCGGCGCCGCAGCGCGCTGCAAGCTGAAGCGCGGCCTCCGGGTAAGCCTTTGCCGGCGACTGCCGGCAGCAAGACCAAAAGAGGGCCGCCGTGGATCGTTCCGCGGCGGTCTTTCGTTTCATGGGTCGGCGCCGGCCAACAAGGGGCGCGCGCAACATCCGGTTTGACGGGATCGCCGGCATTGTCCTACTGTTAACCGCAAGGCGGCGCGGTCGGCGCAACGGAGAAGAATGCATGGCACGGTCGGTCTTTCGGTTCCTGTCGCGGCAGTCCGACACCGTGGCGCTCGAGAGCGAAACGCATCTTTTGCGCCTTCCGCGATTTGCCGATTATCGCCAGTGGTATCCGCTTCGCTCCGAAAGCAGGCGCTTCCTCGAGCCCTGGGAGCCGACCTGGCGCAACGATGAGCTTACCGAGAGTTCCTTCCGCGCCCGCGTCGTGCGCAACGAACAAGAGTTCGCCAGCGGCCAGGCGCTGCCGCTGTTTCTCTTCCTCAAGGCCGAGCAACAGTTGCTGGGCGGCCTGACGATCGGCTACATCCGCAGGGGCGCCTCGCAATGCTGTATGGTGGGCTACTGGATGGGCGAGCGCCATGCCGGCTGTGGCCACATGCTTTCCGCCCTGAAACTGGCCATCCCCTATATCTTTGGCGAGCTTCAGTTGCACCGTATCGAGGCAGCCTGTATTCCTGACAACGAGCGGAGCATCCGCCTCCTTGAAAAGGCCGGCTTTCAGCGCGAAGGCTACCTCAGGGAATATCTGAAGATAAACGGGGAGTGGCGCGACCACGTGATGTATTCGCTGCTGGCAGGGGACAGGGTCCAGCCGCGAATCCAGGCCGCGCCGGAGAGCGGGCTGCTGGACCCGCAGACGACAGGAAATTAACGTTCCAATGACAATCCGTTCCGTGCCGACACTGCTGTTCGTCAGCCGGGTGCTCGCCCTTACCCTTCTGGCGGCGCTCTCGCTGGTCGGACCGCTGCTGTCGACCGCGCACGCCGTCGAGCCGGTGCAGATCTCCCGCGACGACACGGCACTCGACCTGACGGCGACGACGGAGATCTATACCGGGCGCGGCGACGCCTTCCAGGTCTCCACCGCACCCGGCACTGACGGCATCGTGCGCCGCATCGAGGTGCGGGCGTCCAACCCCTCGCACGAGGGCGACTGGGCGGTGTTCGCGCTCGCCAACATCTCCGAGGAGCAGATCGACCGCGTGATCGTCGCGCCGCATTTCCGGCTGGTGCGATCCAAGCTGTTCTGGCCCGACCTCGGCTCGCAGCGCATCCTCTCCATCACGCCCAGCGAAGGCTTTGCCCTCGACCGCCAGCAGAGCGAGGAGGCGGATGTGTTCCGCATCACGCTGAACCCCGGCACGGTCGTCACCTTCGTGGCGGAACTGGCGACGCCCGAGCTGCCGCAGATCTACCTGTGGGAGCCGGACGCCTACAAGGACACGGTCAACGCGTTCACCCTCTACCGCGGCATCGTGCTCGGGATCGCCGGCCTGCTCGCGGTGTTTCTCACCATCCTCTTCGTCGTCAAGGGAACCTCGATGCTGCCGGCGACGGCCGCACTCGCCTGGGCCGTGCTCGGCTATATCTGCGTCGATTTCGGGTTCCTGTCGAAGCTCATCAGCATCACCGCCGGCGACGAACGCATCTGGCGGGCGGGAACGGAGGTTTCACTCGCCGTCGGGCTCGTCGTGTTCCTGTTCACCTACCTGAACCTGAACCGCTGGCACGCCCATCTCTCCTACGCCACGCTCGCCTGGATCCTCGGCCTCGGGCTCCTGTTCGGCGTCGCCGTCTACGACCCGCCGATCGCAGCCGGCATCGCCCGCCTGTCGTTTGCGCTGACGGCTTCGGCCGGCATCATCCTGATCGCCTATCTCGGCTTCAACCGCTACGACCGGGCGATCCTGCTCGTGCCCGCCTGGGCGCTGATCCTCGTCTGGTTGTTCGGCGCCTGGATGACGGTGACGGGCCGGCTCGACAACGACATCATCCAGCCCGCGCTCGGCGGCGGCCTCGTGCTGATCGTGCTCCTGATCGGGTTCACGGTGATGCAGCACGCCTTTGCCGGCGGCGCCTACCAGCAGGGCCTGTTCTCCGACCTCGAACGCCAGTCGCTGGCGCTCACCGGCTCGGGCGACACGGTGTGGGACTGGGACGTGGCGCGCGACCGCGTCGTCACCATTCCCGACATTTCCGCCCAGCTCGGCCTTTCGCCCGGCGTCATGCACGGAGCCGCCCGCAACTGGCTGCCGCGGCTGCATCCCGACGACCGCGACCGTTTCCGCGCCACGCTCGACGTGCTGCTGGAACACCGCCGCGGCCGGCTGAACCACCAGTTCCGCGTCCGCGCCGAGGATGGCCACTATCATTGGCTGGCGATCCGCGCCCGGCCGGTGCTCGGCGCCAATGGCGAGATCATCCGCTGCGTCGGCACGATCGTCGACATCACCGAGCAGCGCAACTCCGTCGACCGGCTGCTGCAGGACGCGCTGCACGACAATCTCACCGGCCTGCCCAACCGGCAGGTCTTCCTCGACCGGCTGCAATCGGTGCTGTCGATCGCGGGCTCCGGCGAGGCCGTGCGGCCGACGGTTCTCGCCATCGACATCGACCGCTACAAGCAGGTGAATGACGCGCTTGGCATCGCCGCCGGCGACAACATCCTGGTGGCACTGTCGCGGCGGCTGCGCCGGCTCTTGAAGCCGCAGGACACGCTTTCGCGCCTTTCCGGCGACCAGTTCGGCCTGATCCTGCTGTCGGAACGCGACCCCGCCAAGGTCGCCGATTTCGCCGACGCGGTCTCAAAGGCGATCACCGTGCCGATCAATTTCGCCAACCGCGAGATCATCCTGACCGCCTCGATCGGCCTCGTCTCCTGCCTCGATCCGCAGCAGGACGCGGCAAGCCTGCTCAACGACGCCGAGCTTGCCATGTACCGGGCGAAGAAGGCCGGCGGCAACCGCGTCGAGCCGTTCCGCCCCGCCTTCCGCACCATGGGCACGGACCGGCTGCAGATGGAGACGGACCTGCGCCGGGCGATCGAGCGCAAGGAACTCTCCCTCGTCTACCAGCCGATCGTGCGGCTTTCGGATGCCGAGGTCGCGGGCTTCGAGGCGCTGATGCGCTGGGAGCATCCCAAGCGCGGCAGCATCTCGCCGGAGGAGTTCATCCCCGTTGCCGAGCAGTCCGACCTGATCAGCCAGCTCGGCGCGTTCGCCTTCGACAAGGCGGCGAGCGACCTGATGGACTGGCAGTTGCAGACAGGCGACCTACCGATCTTCGTCTCCGTCAACCTTTCGAGCGCGCAGCTGCTCAACAACGAGCTCTACAACGACGTGCGCGCGGTGCTTTCCAAAACGCGCTGCGAGCCGCACAAGCTGAAGTTCGAGCTGACGGAATCGGTGGTGATGGAGAATGCCGAGCAGGCGCGACTCGTGCTGAACAAGCTGCGCGAGGCCGGGCTCGGCCTGGCGCTCGACGATTTCGGCACCGGCTATTCCTCGCTCGCCTATCTCACCCGCTTCCCCTTCGACACGATCAAGATCGACAAGGCGCTGGTGCGCGATACCTCCGACAAGCGGACCGTGCTGCTGCGCTCGGTGATCTCGATGGCCCGGGAATTGGAGATGCAGGTCGTCGCCGAAGGCATCGAGACGGAAGAGGATGCCATCGAGCTCGGACGGATGGGCTGCGAATACGGGCAGAGCTACCTGTTCGGCCCGCCGATCAACTACGATTCGGTGCTGCGTCTGCTGAAGGAACGATTTCCCCTGATGAAGCGCGCCTGAGCTTCTGGCCGCCTGCAATCGTCACCTGCGATCGTCTGCGATCCGGCGCGCATCAGTGCTGCCGGGCGCGTGCCACCAGGCCGCGGATGAACTCCAGCTTCTCGACCACGGGCGTCGACAGGACGAAGGGGTAGCTGTCCGGCTGGCCCATCGACCGCTGGATCTCGTTGAAGGCGACGCTGAGCGGCACCCAGGCATCGACCAGCTTGTCGGCGCTCAGTGCGCGATAGGGATCGAAGCTGACATCCCCTTCGAGTTCGTCGTGGCCTCCCCTCGGATCGATGTTGAGGCCGAAGGCGCGGGCCGTCTCGAGCGTATCGACGATGTGGAGATAGTGCGCCCAGCATTCGGCGAAATCCTCGGCCGGATGGGCGCTGGCATAGGAACTGATGAAGCGCTGCTGCCAGTCCGGCGGCGGTCCGTTCTGGTAGTGCCACTGGAGGGCGGCCGCATAGTCCTGCCGCTCGTCACCGAAGAGCGCGCGTGAGCGGGCGAGGTCTTCCTCTTTCGTGACGATCTGCCCCCAGTAGAAGTGGCCGACCTCGTGGCGCAGGTGGCCGAGCAGGGAGCGATAGGGCTCATCCATGGCAACGCGCACGGCCTCGCGCACGGCATCGTCTGCCTCTGCGGCCCGTAGGCTGATCAGGCCGGCCTCGTGGCCGGTCATGGCCGGCACGATGTTGCCGTTCGCATCCACCTCGTCCGCCAGGATGTCGAAGACGAGGCCGGTTTCCGGCGCCTCCTGCCGTGTCGGATGCGGCAGGTTCCAGCGCAGCAGCGAATAGAACAGGTGGTGCTGCGCGGCCCCGATGCGGCGCCAGCGCTCCAGCCCGACCGGATCGGTCATCGGCACGATGCGGTTGTGGATGCAGGCGCCGCAGAAGGCATGGCCGCTCTCGGCCGGCACCAGCCAGTTGCACACGTCGATGACGGCGTTGTCGCAGAAGCGGACGCGCCGGCCGGGCCGCCCGGATATCTCCCAGAGGTCTTCCCCGACCGGAACGAGGGCGTGCAGCAGCATGTCGGCCGTGTCGAAACCGAGCCGCGCGCCGCAGCGGACGCAGGCCGTGTTTCCGAAATGCAGCGTCTGTCCGCAGGTTTCACAACGAAAGAGGCGCATGGGATCTCCAGCATGGGATCATGAGGGGGACGGGCGATGCGGGTGCCGCCATGGCTCCGGCGCACAACGCCCGCGGATGGCGTTGGTTCCCCGACGGTCAGACTTCGATCATGCTATCGTGCGCCAGCGTCCGGGACGCTCAGGCGTGCCCGGCTTCCATGGAAAGCATGGCCGGGGTGACGCCCATCAGCGCCAGAGCGCGGTCGTACTTCGCTTCGACCGGCGTATCGAAGATCAGGTCTTCCGATGCCGGGCAGTTCAGCCAGCCGTTGGAGCCGATCTCGTTCTCCAGCTGTCCCGCGCCCCAGCCGGCATAGCCGAGCATCAGCAGGCCACGCCGCGGCCCCTCGCCGCGCGAAATGGCGCGGACGATGTCGAGGGTGGCCGTCAGGCTGATGTCGTCGCTGACCGGGATGCTGGATTCCGACGAATAGTCGTCGGAGTGGAGCACGAAGCCCCTGCCGCTCTCGACCGGGCCGCCGGAGCGGATCGGGAAGTCGATCGTGCGCGTCGGCAGGCGGATCACCTCGTCCTCCTCGACCAGTTGCAGGTGCAGGAGCACGTCGGTGAAGCTCATCTGCTGCGGGCGGTTGATGACGAAGCCCATGGCTCCGTCGTCGGAATGGGCGCAGATATAGACGACCGTGCGCTCGAAATTCTTGTCGAGCATCCCCGGCATGGCGATCAGGAATTGACCGTCAAGGAAGCCCCGTTCTCGTCTGTTTTTCAGGACCGACATCGCCATAATGCAAATAGCCTATCAATTCGCAGCGAAATGAAAAGCGCCTTCTGGCTGCTCTGACGCTTTTGTTCGACGCTTCGAGAGGAACATTGTAAAGAACTGGGACAGCGGCTTCGCCATTCAAGAGAAACCCTTCGAAAAGGCTGCCGGAACCACGCAATCGTCATCCCGAAAGCATAAATCGTGATCCCATGACAGGTTTTCTGACAGGTTTTCGTTTCCTTCTCCTTGCTCTTGCGCTGCTGGCGATCTCGCCGGGGCCGGGTGTTGCCGCAACCTCGCCCTGGGCCGAGACGGAGGGCGGCCGCGTCCGCCTGATCGTGCTGCCGGAGCTAGCGGACGGGCGCATTCCCGCGCTTCTCGACATCGAACTGCGGCCGGGCTGGAAGACCTACTGGCGCGATCCCGGAGAGAGCGGGATCTCGCCTACGATCACGATGTCGCCGGAAAGCGGGCTGGTCGTGGAGACGATCCGCTTTCCCCTGCCCAAGCGCTTTTCCGACGGCTTCACGGCCTATACGGGCTACGACCGTTCGCTCGCCCTGCCGCTGACGCTGAAGCGACAGCAGGCGACGCACGGCGAGCGCATCACGGCATCGGTGTTCCTCGGCGTCTGCGAGAATATCTGCATCCCGCTGCAGGCGGAGCTCTCGGTCGACACAGCCAAGGCATCCGTCGCCAACCCGATCGAAGCCGCGATGGCAGCGGCGGCAGAGGCTGCCCTGCCGGCCTCCCCCTCGCCCGACTTCACCGTCACCGAGGCACGCTGGAATGCTGACGGCAGCGCGCTTGCCGTCACCTTCACCGCGCCCGAACCGACGGCGGAGAAGCCGCTGCAGGTGTTCGTTTCCGGGCCGGAGGGCTTCCAGTTCGATGCCGGAACCGCACCGGTGCGCAGCGGCAGTTCCTACCGTGTGGAAGTCCCGCTGCGGCACAAGCCGAAGGCGGCCAGCCTCGAAGACGCCGCCCTTCTCTTTACCGCCGAAAGCGGTGGCCGGACGGTGGAAATGCCGCTTGTCATCGATTGACCAGCGCCTATTATCCGCGGCCTGGCGCCTGCGCAATTCGCGCGGCGAAGACAAGCCAAGGAGTAAGATCGTGACGATTGCCGTAGGTGAGAGACTGCCCGACCTGAAGCTCAAGGAACCGACCGCGGACGGCCCGGCGGAGGTTTCGACCGGCGACCTGTTCAAGGGCAAGCGCGTCGTGCTCTTCGCCGTGCCCGGCGCGTTCACGCCGACCTGCTCGCTGAACCACCTGCCCGGCTATCTCGATAACCGCGACGCGATCCTCGCCAAGGGCGTCGACGAGATCGCCGTCGTCGCCGTCAACGACCCGTTCGTCATGACCGCATGGGCCAAGGAGACCGGCGGCCTCGGCAAGATCCGCTTCCTCGCCGACGGCGGCGCCCAGTTCGCCAAGGCGATCGGCCTCGACATCGACCTCACCGCCAACGGCCTCGGCGTGCGCTCCAAGCGTTACTCGATGCTGGTCGAGGACGGCGTGGTCAAGACGCTCAACATCGAGGAAAGCCCCGGCCAGGCAACCGTCTCGGCTGCGGCGACGATGATCGGGCAGCTCTGAGGCGATTGCGGCGGCGCTGCTGCAGTGCCGCCCGTCACGACATTGCCGCAGTCGTGATTTTCCGGATCCCGGCCACACCCTATCCGTCTCCCCGGACTAGATCCGGGGTCCAGCAGCGCCGCGTCTGCGGCGCGGTAAATGCTTTATCGCGCAAGGACTTGCGCGACTGGATGCCGGCTCGGAGGCCGGCATGACGGAGAAAAGGGAGAGACCACTCCGTTGAAAAGCTGCCGTCGCCCGGTCGTGCCGGTCCTACCCCTCACCGCCGCTTGAACGGCTCCATGCCCAGCCGTGCCAGTTCGTCGGCGCGTTCGTTTTCCGGGTGGCCGGCGTGGCCCTTGACCCAGTGGAGGGTGACCTTGTGGCGGCGGCGGGCTTCGTCGAGGGCCTGCCAGAGTTCACCATTCTTGACCGGCTTCCGGTCGGCGGTCTTCCAGCCGTTCTTCTTCCAGCCGTGGATCCACTTCTCGATGCCGTCCATGACGTACTTCGAGTCGGTGTAGAGGTCGACCTCGCAGGAGGCTTTCAGGGCGTCCAGCGCCGAGATCGCGGCCAGCAGTTCCATGCGGTTGTTGGTCGTCTGCTGTTCGCCGCCGGAGAGCTCCTTCTCGACGTCGCCATAGCGCAGCACCGCACCCCAGCCGCCCGGTCCCGGATTGCCCGAGCAGGCACCGTCGGTGAAAATGTCGACATGCTTCATCTATGCACCAGGCCGTATTCTTCCGCCGATTTCACCTGGCGATGGAAGCGCAGTTTGCGCAGGTATTCGAGCGGGTCCTTCTTGACGACGAGAGCGCCCGGCGGCGTCGTCAGCCAGTCGTAGAGGCGCGTCAGGAAGAAGCGCAGCGCCGAGCCGCGCGCGAGCAGCGGCAGCGCCCTCAGTTCCGCGCCGTTCAGCGGCCGCACCTGCTCGTAGCCGTCCAGCAGCGCCATGCCCTTGGTCAGGTTGAACGACCCGTCCTTCTCGAAGCACCAGGCGTTGAGGCAGACGGAGACGTCATAGGCATAGGTGTCGTTGCAGGCGAAGTAGAAATCGATCAGGCCCGAGAGCTGGTCGCCGATGAAGAAGACGTTGTCGGGGAAGAGGTCGGCATGGATGACGCCGTGCGGCAGCGTCTTCGGCCAGTGACTTTCGAGGAAAGCCAGTTCCTCGGCGATCTCGTCCTGCAGGCCGGGCTCGACCTCGTCGGCGCGCACGGCAGACTTGTCCCACAGCGGCCGCCAGCCGTCGACGGAGAGCGCATTCCTGCGGGTGAGCTGGAAGCCCTGGCCGGCCACGTGCATTTCCGCCAGCGCCCGGCCCACCTCGCGGCAATGCTTCGCCGCCGGCTTGCGCAGCCACATGCCTTCGAGAAAGGTGATCATGGCGGCGGGGCGGCCTGAAAGCTCGCCCAGCAATTCGCCGTCCTTGCGCGACAGCGGCAGCGGGCAGCTCAGACCGCGGTCGGCGAGATGGTGCATCAGGCCGAGGAAGAACGGCAGGTCCTTCGGATCGACGCGCTTCTCGTAGAGCGTCAGGATGAAGACGCCCTTGGTCGTGTGCAGCAGGAAATTGGAATTCTCGACGCCCTCGGCGATGCCCTTGTACGAGAGCAGCGTTCCCACCTCGTAGTCGGTCAGGAAGCGGGCGAGGTCGTCTTCGGTGATATCGGTATAGACTGCCAAATCTTCAGCTCACGCTCCGGGCCCAACGGCCCCCCCATCCTGTTCGCCGTTGACGAAGGCCATGTCGGCCGGTGTCAGTTCGACGTTGCGCAGTTCGCGGTTCACGAGGAAATTCTCCGTCTCCTCCACCGTGTCGGCCAGTTCGACCCTCGTATCGAAGCGCGCGCGGAAGGCCTCGATGATCTCGTCGACGATGACTTCCGGTGCCGAAGCACCCGCCGACAGGCCGACGGTACGAATTTCGCCCAGGCCGTTCCAGTCGATTTCGGACGCGCGCTGGACAAGCAACGACTTTCTTGCCCCCGCCCTCAGCGCGACCTCGACGAGGCGCTTGGAGTTGGACGAATTCGGCGCGCCGACGACGAGGAAGAGATCGCAGCCGGGCGCCGCCTGCTTGACCGCCTCCTGGCGGTTGGTGGTGGCGTAGCAGATCGAGTCGGCTGCGGGCGCCGTCAGGTTGGGGAAGCGCTCCTTCAGCCGGGCAATCACGCCGGCGGTGTCGTCCACAGACAAGGTGGTCTGGGTGACGAAGCCGAGGTTGTCGGGATCTTCCGGCACGTAAACGTCGGCGTCCTCGATCGTCTCGACCAGCGAGACCGTTCCCTCCGGCAGCTGTCCCATCGTGCCGATCACCTCGGGATGGCCGGCGTGGCCGATCAGGATGACATGGCGGCCGAGGCGCTGGTGGCGCATGGCCTGCTTGTGCACCTTGGAGACCAGCGGGCAGGTGGCGTCGAGGTAGAACAGATTGCGGGAGACGGCATCCTCGGGCACCGATTTCGGCACGCCATGGGCGGAGAAGACGACCGGCTGGGCGCGGTGCTCCTCGGGGATCTCGTCCAGTTCCTCCACGAAGATCGCGCCCTTCGCCTCCAGCCCCTCGACGACATAGCGGTTGTGCACGATCTCGTGGCGGACATAGACCGGCGCCCCATAGGCCTTCAGCGCCAGCACGACGATCTGGATCGCCCGGTCGACGCCGGCGCAGAAGCCGCGCGGACCGCACAGGCGGATCGTCAGGGGAGAGAGGGCAGTCGAAGAAGCCATATCAGGATGTCACCGGTGTCCGATTGATGTAGGTGCTTGCAGGCCTTGCCGCCAGCCGTCATTCGCATCTTTGCGAAGCCACTGGCATTTATCACAAATTGACGTCGATGAAAGCGCCAAGCCGCCTCCAGCTCCTCAGCGCCGCGACCGCCAGGCATAGACCCCGCTGACGGCCACCAGCGCCAATGCCAGTCCGTACCACGTCAATGCGTATTGCAGATGATTGTTGGGAAGCTCGAACTGCGTCACGCCGCCGATGGGAAAGCCACCCGGATTGGGTGTCGCGTCGGCATCGACGAAGAAGGGCACGAGCGCTTCCGGCGCAATCCTGACGCTCGCCGCCATAGCGTCGAGGTCCTTCCAGTAGAACACGTTCTTGATCAGGTCGTTGTCGGGGACGAGCGAGGACGGCTTTCCTTCCAGCCTCTGGCGCGCGAGCCCGGCAATGGTCTGCTCGCCGGCCACCTGCCCCTCCGGCCGTGTCGCCGGCTCCTTCTGGTCATAGGGAACGAAGCCGCGGTTGACGAAGACGAAGCGGCCGTCAGCAAGGCGCAGCGGCGCATAGACGTGATAGCCGGACTGGCCCTCATGGGTCGCCAGGAAATGGCGCTCCCGGCCGTTCTCGAAGGTCCCGGTCACTGTCACGGGGCGGTATTCGATATCGGTGCCGCCCGCCTTGACCGCTTCGATGGCGGAAAGGGGAACGGACGCCTCGGCACGCCGCTCGGCGATGTCGGCGAGCAGTTGCTCCTTCCACGCCAGCCGCTGCATCTGCCAGGTGCCGAGCGACAGGAGCACGGCGAGCGCGGCAAGAAGGACGAGGCCGGACAGCACGGCCCGGACGACCGGGCGGCGGGCGGGTTGCCGCGACAGCTCAGCCACGGTCGCCCTCGCGATCGGTTTGGCGGTCGATCTGGCCGGGCCTCGCATTGTTGCGGTACTGAAGTGCGATCAGCACGCCCTTGAGCATGCGCGTCAGCGTCAGGCCGAAGGCAATGGCGAGCGGTATCCAGATGATGAAGTGGAGCCAGAGCGGCGGGCTGTAGCTGACCTCCATCCACAGGGCCGCGCCGACGACGATGAAGCCGACGATCAGCAGGACGAACACGACCGGCCCGTCGCCGGCGTCGATGAAGGAATAGTCCAGCCCGCAGGCCGCGCAGCGCGGCTTCAGCTTCAGATAGCCGTCGAAGAGATTTCCCTGCCCGCAACGGGGGCAATGGCCGCGCAGGCCGGTCGTCACCGGGTCGACGGGCGGATAGAGGGCCTTGTCTTCGCTCATGATCTTTCTCCGGTGGATTGCGTAGCCGCCTCGCGGCTTGCTCACGAAGGTGGCCGCCGTGCATCCCGGCAGGACACCTCCCGCGCTGCGGCCAATCCTATGTACGTTTCGTCGGGGCCTGCGTCCAATTCAGCCGGCTGCGACATGACAGACCACCAAACGAAAGACGGCCGCATCGCTGCGGCCGCCCTCCAACACAATCGGCCCGGATCAGCCGTGGGCGATCGGTGCACCCCATCCGCCCCAGATGTAGATGGAGAAGAAGAGGAAGAGCCAGACCACGTCGACGAAATGCCAGTACCAGGCGGCGGCTTCGAGGCCGAAATGCTGCTTGGGGGTGAAGGCGCCGTTGACGGCGCGAAGCAGGCAGACCAGCAGGAAGACCGTGCCGACGAAGACGTGGAAACCGTGGAAGCCGGTCGCCATAAAGAACGTCGCGCCGTAGATCGAATCCTTGAAGGCGAACGGCGCGTGCACGTATTCGTAGATCTGGACGAAGGAGAACAGCAGGCCGAGCAGCACCGTCAGCGTCAGGCCGCTGATGAGGCCCTTGCGGTCGTTGTGCAGGATCGCATGGTGCGCCCAGGTCACGCAGGTGCCCGAGAGCAGCAGGATGACGGTGTTGTAGAGCGGCAGGTGCCAGGGGTCGAGAACCTCGATGCCCTGTGGCGGCCAGACGCCGCCGGTGTGCTCCACGCGGGTCGCCTGGATGGCCTCGCCGGGGAACAGGCTCGCATCGAAGAAGGCCCAGAACCAGGCCACGAAGAACATCACCTCCGAGGCGATGAACATGATCATGCCGTAGCGCAGGTGCAGGGAGACGACGCGGGTATGATGGCCCTCGTTGCCTTCCTTGATCGTGTCCGACCACCAGCCGAACATCGAATAGAGCGTGATCGCCAGGCCGATGATCATGATCCAGGGATTGGCCATCTCCAGACCGAACAGCTTCAGCGAGCCGCCGCCGAGGTAGCGCATGTAGACGATGCCGCCAAGCGCCAGCAGGAAGGCGCCGACCGACGACAGCAGCGGCCACGGGCTCGGATCGATGATGTGGTAGTCGTGATTCTTCTGATGCGCATTCGCCATGTCATTCATCCCCGAATGTCTCCATTGTCGCCTCCGGCGCTACCGCCGGAAACGCTTATTTCCTAAAGCTTGTCCGTATCCTTGCCGTCCGCATCCGTCACCGAAGCCACAGGCTTCGTCTTCTCATGCGGGAAGAAGGTATAGGAAAGCGTAATCGTATGGACGTTCTTCGTCTCCACCGGCTCGATGATGGCCGGGTCGACGAAGAAGAGAACCGGCATTTCCATCTCCTCGCCGGGCTCCAGCGTCGTCTCGGTGAAGCAGAAGCACTGCACCTTGTTGAAATAGGCGCCGGTCGCCTCGGGCGTGACGTTGAAGGTCGCCTGCCCGGTCGTCTCGACCGTGGAATTGTTGCGGGCACGGTAGTTCACCATGACCGTCTCGCCGATCTTCATCTCGATCTCGCGCTGCACCGGCTCGAAGGTCCAGGGCAGGCCCGGGCCGGTATTGGCGTCGAAGCGCACCTTGATCGGCTTGTCGAGGATGACGGAGGAGGCCTGCTCGACGCGCTGCGTCGTGCCGCCATAGCCCGTCACCTTGCAGAACATCTCGTAGAGCGGCACGGCGGCATAGGCCATGCCGAGCATGCCGACGACGAAGGTGAGGCACACGGCGACGACCGTCCCGTTTCCCGACTTCTGCGTCCTGACCGTCTCTTTTTCCGCCATGGTTCAGCCCATCGTTTCGCCGGCGATCTTCACCAGCGTGATGAGGTAGAAGAGCACGACCAGTGCCGCGAGCACGACGGCGAGCGCGATGTTGCGGCCGCGCCGCGACTTCTTCTGCTTGTCGCTCAGGGTAACCGTTTCCATCAGAGGCTCCATCCTGCTGCGATGAGGGCGTGATCGATCATCAAGCCGGCGAAGATGGCGAAGAGGTAGAAGATCGAATAGGCGAAGAGCTTCTTGGCCGGAACCATGGCGCGGTCGCCCTCGGGCATGCGCAGCACGCCGATCGAGTACCAGACGAAGAACGCACCCATGGCGGCGGCGAAGATCCCGTAGCCGAGGCTGGCGAAGCCAAGACAGCTCGGCACGACGGAGATGATCGCCGTGAGGACGGCATAGACCATGATCTGGTGCTTGGTCGTCTTTTCGCCGGCGACGTTGGGCAGCATAGGCACGCCGACGTCGGCATAGTCCTTCATCTTGAACAGCGCCAGCGCCCAGAAATGGGCGGGCGTCCAGAGGAAGGTGATCAGGAACAGGACGATGCTTTCAACCGAGACGCCGCCGGTGACGCAGGCCCAGCCGATCATCGGCGGAAAAGCGCCGGCGGCCCCGCCGATGACGATGTTCTGCGGCGTCGAGCGCTTCAGCCACATCGTGTAGATGACCGCGTAGAAGAAGATCGTGAAGGCGAGAAGGCCGGCGGACAGCCAGTTCACGGCAAGGCCGAGGATCGCGACCGAGAAGGCCGACAGCGTCAGCCCGAAGGCGAGCGCCTCACGCGGCCTGATCCGGCCGGAGGGAATGGGACGTTTCGCCGTGCGCGACATGACCGCGTCGATGTCGGCGTCGTACCACATGTTGAGCGCGCCGGAGGCGCCGGCGCCGACGGCGATGCAGAGGATGGCGATCACCCCGATGACCGGGTTGATATGGCCGGGCGCCAGCACCAGGCCGGCAAATGCGGTGAAGACGACGAGCGACATGACGCGCGGCTTCAGGAGCTCGAAGTAATCGCGCGCGGTCGCCTCGGAGAGGACGAAATCCCCACCGTCGCCAGCCGCTTCGTGATGATCGATGATTGCCATTTGCCTGTCGCTTTTCCGGTGCCTGTCGCTTCTGCTGGCCGGGTCATCCGGCCTCCAAGGTGCGAGGCCGCCTCGAACCGGCGGCCTCCGTGATCGTTCCGGATCCTACTTGATCTTCGGAAGCTGTTCCCACTGGTGGAACGGCGGCGGCGAGGACAGCTGCCATTCCAGCGTGTTCGCACCTTCACCCCAGGGGTTGTCGCCGGCGACTCGCTTCCTGGCGAAGGCCTCGAACACGCCGAACAGGAAGATCAGGACGCCGACGCCCGAGATGTAGGAGCCGTAGGACGATACCATGTTCCAGCCGGCGAATGCATCCGGATAGTCGATGTAGCGGCGCGGCATGCCGGCGAGGCCCAGGAAATGCTGCGGGAAGAACACGAGGTTCACGCCGATGAACATGACCCAGAAGTGCAGCTTGCCGATGAACTCGGAATACATGTAGCCGCTCATCTTCGGGAACCAGTAGTACCAGGCGGCGAAGATGGCGAAGACGGCGCCGAGCGACAGCACGTAGTGGAAGTGGGCAACCACGTAGTAGGTGTCGTGCAGGGCGCGGTCGAGGCCGGCATTGGCCAGCTGGACGCCGGTGACGCCGCCCACCGTGAACAGGAAGATGAAGCCGATCGCCCAGATCATCGGCGTGGTGAAGCGGATCGAGCCGCCCCACATCGTCGCGATCCACGAGAAGATCTTGATGCCGGTCGGGATGGCGATGACCATCGTGGCGAAGACGAAGTAGCGCTGCGTGTCGAGCGACAGGCCGACCGTGTACATGTGGTGCGCCCACACGATGAAGCCGACGGCGCCGATCGCCACCATGGCGTAGGCCATGCCGAGGTAGCCGAAGATCGGCTTGCGCGAGAAGGTGGAGACGATGTGGCTGACGATGCCGAAGCCCGGCAGGATCAGGATGTACACTTCCGGGTGGCCGAAGAACCAGAACAGGTGCTGGAACAGGATCGGGTCGCCGCCGCCGTCGGGCGCGAAGAAGGTCGTGCCGAAGTTGCGGTCGGTCAGGAGCATGGTGATCGCACCCGCGAGAACCGGCAGCGACAGCAGCAGCAGGAAGGCGGTGATCAGCACCGACCAGGCGAACAGCGGCATCTTGTGCAGCGTCATGCCGGGGGCGCGCATGTTCAGGATCGTGGTGATGAAGTTGATCGCACCGAGGATCGACGAGGCGCCGGCGATGTGCAGGCCGAGGATGGCGAAGTCCATCGCCGGTCCCGGCTGGCCGGAGGTCGACAGCGGCGGATAGATCGTCCAGCCGCCGCCTGCGCCGTAGGCGCCTGCCGGGCCTTCGACGAACATCGACAGGAAGACGAGAATGAACGCCGGCGGCAGCAGCCAGAAGGAGATGTTGTTCATGCGCGGGAACGCCATGTCCGGCGCGCCGATCATGATCGGCACCATCCAGTTGGCAAAGCCGCCGATCAGCGCCGGCATCACCATGAAGAAGATCATGATGAGGGCGTGCGCCGTCGTGAACACGTTGAACATGTGCTTGCCACCGTCGATGGCGGCGTCGCCCTCGAAGCCATAGACCATCTGGGCCAGGCCGTGGAAGATCTGGATGCCCGGCTCCTGAAGCTCGGCGCGAATGGCGACCGAGAGCGCACCGCCGACGATGCCGGCCATGATTGCGAAGATCAGATAGAGCGTTCCGATGTCCTTGTGGTTCGTCGAGAGGAACCAGCGGACGAAGAACGAGGGCTTGTGGTCGTGATGACCGTGGTGGTCATCGTGGGCAGCGGTTGTTCCGGCCATGGATGGCACTCCCTTGAATTACTGCGCGGCGTTCTGGGCGACGTCGACGGACTTCTTGTCGCCGTCGATCGATGCCATCAGAGCCTTGTTGGCCTCGCCGACATTGGTGGCAGCCGCAGCAAGCCAGGTGTCGAACTTCTCCTGCGAGACGACGCGGATCGCGATCGGCATGTAGGCATGGTCCTTGCCGCACAGCTCGGAACACTGGCCGTAGAAGAGGCCTTCGCGGTCGGCCTTGAACCAGGTCTCGTTCAGGCGGCCCGGGATGGCGTCGATCTTGACGCCGAAGGACGGCATGGCAAAGGCGTGGATCACGTCGGCGCCGGTGACGAGAAGACGGACGTGCTTGCCGACCGGAACGACGACTTCGTTGTCTACGGCGAGGAGCCGCGGATAGGTGGCGCGGTCTTCCTTGCCCAGCCCTGCACGGTCGCCGTCCTGCAGCAGCAGGCTGTCGAACGAGACCGGGGCTTCGCCGACCTGGTACTCGTAGCCCCAGTACCACTGGTAGCCGGTGGCCTTGACGGTCAGTTCCGGCTCGCCGGTCGGGGCGAGCTGCTTGGTGAGAAGCTGGAAGGAGGGAACGGCCAGGAGCAGCAGGATGATGACCGGGCCGATGGTCCAGATCACCTCGATCAGCGTGTTGTGGCTGGTGCGCGAGGGAACCGGATTGGCGCGCTCACGGAACTTCACGACGATGACGATAAGGAGAGCGAGGACGAAGAGCGTGATCGGAACGATAAACCACAGGGTATACTGCTCGAACCAGCGAATTTCTTCCATGATCGAGGTGGCTGCGGGCTGCAGGCCCCTCTGCCAGTCGACCGGTTGGTCGGCAAGGGCGCCCGAGCCAAACAGCAGACAGCAGCAAGCCGCCAGCGCTGCAAAAACCTTGTTTATCACGACATATCTCCCCAAAGCGTTTGATAGGGATCAAACGATTGCCGCAGAATCCCCGCTATGCTGACTGCTTAAAATCATAGTTTCCGGTTCGCCGCAACAGCCACAGGCCTTTGCGCATGCGGCATTTTTGCGCAAAATCAAGTCTGCGGCGCAGCCATCCAAAATTTTGCCGGATTAGCCCTCAAAGCGCGCGCGATCGATGCGGGAACGGCCCGCGCGCACCACCGCGGGCGGCGCGAGCGGGCAGGAACGGCGGCAATCGCGTCGGAAAGCGCGCGGACGTCCAATTTCCGCCGTATAGACTGGAAAAGACGGCGGAGGGCTTTTCATTTTCGCCGGCGCTATTCAAGAATGGCGCGTATGATTCGAGATTTCGAGGTATTCATGGGTTCCCGCTCCCCTTCGCGTCTGGCACGGACGGTTCGCGCGATCGCCGCACTCGCCATTGTGGCGACCGGCACGCCGGCCCTGTCGCAGGCGCCCCAGCAGCCGGGCACGGTGAAGGCCAACCATGGCGCGTGGTCGATCGTCTGCGACCAGCCGGCCGGTGCGTCGGGCGAACAGTGCGCGCTGATGCAGAACGTGATCGCCGAGGACCGTCCCGAGGTCGGGCTCTCCGTCGTCGTCCTCAAGACCGCTGACCGCAAGGCGAAGATCCTGCGCGTGCTGGCCCCGCTCGGCGTGCTTCTGCCCAACGGGCTCGGGCTGAACGTCGACGGCAAGGACATCGGCCGCGCCTATTTCGTGCGCTGCTTCTCCGACGGCTGCTATGCCGAGGTGGTGCTCGAGGACGAACTGCTGAAGACCTTCCGCTCCGGCGCCACCGCCACCTTCATCGTCTTCCAGACGCCTGAGGAAGGCATCGGCATCCCCGTCGACCTCAAGGGCTTCGGCGAAGGCTACGACGCGCTGCCGTAGGCTAAGGGTTTCCCAAGGCTGACGTCCGCCGATCAATGGTCCCATTTTGGCATCTCCGGGTTCGTTCCGAAACACGGCGGTGCAGACGGGGATTCGTTACACACGGTGACGCCCCTCCTCCGTCACACCGGCCCACGAGCCGGTGTCCAGCAGCGGCGCGTCCGCGGCGCAGAAGATGCTTTATCGCGCAAGGACTTGCGCGGGCTGGATACCGGCTCGAGGCCGGTATGACGGAAGACGGGATGTGTGACGGCGGGGACCGCCGCCGCCGCGAGCAAGGTCAGGCGGCAAGCCTCTCCACAATCTCCTCTGCTCCCCATCGGGGAGAAGAGCCGAACGCAGTGAGGCGATGAAGGGGAGTCGCGAACGCCGCGCTTGCCGCGCCCCCTCATCCGGCCCTTCGGGCCACCTTCTCCCCGACGGGGAGAAGAGGGAGATCGTGGCCCCTGGCCCGTCCGCTTTCCCCGCCTCGCTTGCCCTGCAGGGGGCGAGCCTCTACATAAGCTGCCAATTGCCAATCCAGGAGCAGCCCATGAACACCGACCTCACCTCCCTGTTCGATGCCGACGAGGCAGCAGTGCGGGCGGTGCTCGCGCAAACGGTGAAGAATGCGGACGACGGCGAGCTCTATCTGGAGCATGCGCAGGCGGAATCGCTGACCTTCGACAACGGGCGCCTGAAGGGCGGCAGCTTCAACACCGACCAGGGTTTCGGCCTGCGCGCGGTCGCCGGCGAGGCGGTCGGATACGCCCATTCCGGCGAGATGTCGCTGTCTGCGCTGAAGCGCGCCGCAGACGCCGCGGGTGCGGTCACCCGCGGCTATGCCGGCAGCTATGCCGCAGCACCACAGGGCACGAACCGCAGGCTCTACGGCCCGGAGAACCCGATCGGCAGCCCCGGCTTCGAGGAAAAGGTCGCGCTGCTGCAGGATATCGACGCCTACCTGCGCGGCAAGGACACCAAGGTCCGGCAGGTGACGGCATCGATCTCGGCCAGTTGGCAGGTGGTCAACATCCTGCGCGCCGACGGACACCGGGTCACCGACGTCCGGCCGATGACGCGCGTCAGCATCTCCGTCATGGTCGGAGACGGGGACCGGCAGGAAACCGGCTCCTTCGGCATGGGCGGGCGTCGCGGCTTCGGCGAGTTCCTGACGACCGAGAGCTGGCAGCACGGCGCCGACGAGGCGCTGCGCCAGGCGCTCGTCAACCTCGAGGCGATCGAGGCGCCGGCGGGCACGATGGACGTGGTGCTGTCGTCGGGCTGGCCCGGCGTCATGCTGCACGAAGCCGTCGGCCATGGGCTGGAGGGCGACTTCAACCGCAAGAAGACTTCGGCCTTTTCCGGCCTGCTCGGCGAGCAGGTGGCGGCCAAGGGGGTAACCGTGGTCGACGACGGTACGATCGAAAGCCGCCGCGGCTCGCTGACCGTCGACGACGAGGGCACGCCGTCCGGCTACAACGTGCTGATCGAGGACGGCAAGCTGGTCGGCTACATGCAGGACCGGCAGAACGCGCGCCTGATGGGCATGGAAGCGACCGGCAACGGCCGCCGCCAGTCCTACGCCCACACGCCGATGCCGCGCATGACCAACACCTACATGCTTTCCGGCGACAAGACCCCGGACGAGATCATCGCCTCGGTGAAGAACGGCATCTACGCCGTCTCCTTCGGCGGCGGCCAGGTGGACATCACCTCCGGCAAGTTCGTGTTCGGCTGCACCGAGGCCTACCTGATCGAGAACGGCAAGGTCGGCGCGCCGGTCAAGGGCGCCATGATCATCGGCAACGGTCCGGACGCGATGCGCCGGGCGACCATGGTCGGCAACGATTCGAAGCTCGACACCGGCATCGGCATGTGCGGCAAGGCCGGACAGAGCGTTCCGGTCGGCGTCGGCCAGCCGCACCTGCGCATGGACCAGATCACCGTCGGCGGCACCAAGGCGTGAACCGGCCGGAACGACGCGCCCGATGCCGCAACGAACCGTTAACGGTCCGGATACCATGATGCTCCATAAAGGCGGTGGGGAGATCCGCCAACGGGAGCGCAGATGCCGACATTGAAAAATGTTATGCGCCGCAGCATCAAGCACGCGGCCATAGCCGGTGGACTGGAACTGTCGAGCCTGGCCGGACGGGCCGGGCTGATGTCGTCCGCGCGCGGGCGCGGCGCGATCTTCACGCTGCACCACGTCCGCCCGAAGGCCGAACAGGCCTTCGATCCGAACGCCCACCTGGAGATAACCCCCGAGTTCCTGGACGAGACGCTGACGCTGCTCGCCGCCGAGGGTTACCAGTTCGTGCCGCTGCACCATATGGCTGCGCGGATGGCGATCGCCCGGCCGGAGGAGCGCTTCGCCGCCTTCACGCTGGACGACGGCTACCGCAACAACGCCGTCCATGCCCAGCCGGTCTTCACCGAACACCGCGCTCCCTTCACTGTCTTCGTCACCGGCGGCTTCTGCTGCCGGACGCACAGCATCTGGTGGGAGACGCTGACCGATCTCCTGCGGGCGCGGCCACATATCGAATTCGACTTCGGCTCAGGGCCGGTGACCCTGCCGCTGGCGACGTCATGGCAGAAGGACGCGGCCTTCAACCGCTTCGCCGCCTTCATCCAGTCCGGCGACGAGACGAGCCGGGTCGCAAGCCTCGACAAGGCGGCCAAGGCGCACGGGATCGATCCGCTTCTGATCACCGAACGGCTGATCATGCGCGAGCCGGAACTGAAGAGCCTGGTGCTGAACCCGCTCGCCACGCTCGGCGCGCATACGATCAGCCACCGGGCCCTGGCAAGGCTGGAGGAGCACGAGGCGCTGGAGGAGATGCAGGCCTCGGCCGAGCGCATCGAATGCATCACCGGCGTGCGTCCCGTCGCCTTCGCCTTCCCCTACGGCTTCGGTGGCACGGTGACGCCGCGCGAATACAAGCTGGCGGCCGAGGCGGGCTTCGAGCTGGCGGTAACCACTGTGCCCGGAACTCTGGACCATCGCAGCTTCGACACCGCGATGGCGCTGCCGCGCATCTCGGTGAACGGGCTCTACCAGAAGCGCAAGTATGTCGCTGCACTCGCCTCCGGCATCCCCTTCAAGCTGATGCGCCGCTGAGGCGGGCGGGGCGCCGGGCGCCCGCCGTTCAGGAACCCGCCGTCAGGCGACCTTGAGGGCCCCGGAGATCTCGGCCACGGTCGCCTTCTCGGCATCGCTCACCGGCGTGCCGCCGAAGCCCATGAACCCGCCTTCCTTGGCGGCCTCCGCCACGCTCTGGCTGATCTGCAGCAGCCAGCTCTTGAAGCCTGCCGCATCGGCAGGCGCCTTGGCATCGACGATCGCCGCCGCCTGCCGCACCGCCTCGATGCAGCGCGTCTTGATCTCGTCGGGCTTGGCGCCCTTCAACGTCGCCTGAAGCCCGTCGCGGGCGGCATTGCGGTCTTCCGAGCGCTCGAACGCCTCGACGATCGCCGTCGAGAGCTGCGTCGCACCAGTCCCTTGCTTGGCGCCGAGCAGGGCGCGGCTGCTCGCCATCCCCTCCTTCAGCATGCCCCAGAGCCCGCTCGGATCGGCGGCGGTCACGGCGATGCCTGCCGCCATCACGCCCTTCATCAACCGGTTCCATTCCTCGGCACTGAACGTCGACTTGTCAGCCATGGCTGAGCCTCCTTCTGTGGTGTTCTTGTCTCGGGAACGGCGCAAGGGAAGGACCGCCGGCAGGGGGCCGGCGGTCTCCCGTCATCGCCTCAGGGTGCCAGCGCGGCGAGCTTCGGCCGCAACGCGTCGATCGCGGGCTTGAGGATGTCCGAGACGCCGGGGATCGCCAGCACCTTCTCGAACAGCGTGTCGAGTTGCGTCATCGCCGGCTTGACGATGCCGGACAGGGTCGTCTTCTGCTCGGGCGTCATCTGGCCCAGCATGCCGTTGATCCTGTCGAAGGTCGACGAGGCGGTCTGGAGCTGGGGTGCCGCGGCCTGTGCTGTCGCCGCATCGGTCACGCCGTTCAGGGTCGTCTGCAGGCCCGACAGCGTATCAGTGACCTCCTTGCCGACGTCGACCCCGCCGATCATGAGGCCGCCGGCCGGCGCCGGCGTGGCCGGGGCTTCGGTCTGGGTCGGTGCGGCCGGAGCGGGTTCGGCCGGAGCCGGCTCAGCCGTGGGCTCGGGCGCCGGCTGGGTCTCGGTCTGGGCCGGAGGCGTCGGCTCCGGCGCGGTCTCCGCCACCCGTTCCGTCGGACGACCGAACAGGTAGTAGAGGATCGCCAGCAGCGCGAGGGCCGCGATCAGCCAGTAGAGCCAGTTGCTGCCGCTGCGGGTAGCCGTGGCCGCCGCCGTAGAGGTCTGCCGGGCGGCCGCGGACGCCGCCGCCGCCGAGCGGGCGGCGGCGTCGCCAGTCGCAGCCGCTGCCGCACGCGCCGATCCGCCGAGCGAATCGAGCACGCCGGTCCCGCCGAGCATGTCCTTCAGGCCGGAGGGCATCGCGGCGGCGATATTGTCCTTCTCGCCGGCGAGCAGGCCGGCAATCCCGTTGGCGCTGAGGTCGCCGCCGACCTTCTTGGCGATGCCGCTCATGACGAGGGGCGCCACCATGCCGAGCAGCGAACTGCCGGCATTCGGCCCGAGGCCCGAATAGTTGCCGACCGCGTTTGCCAGCGTGCCGCTCGTGCTGCCGCCGAACAACGACGAAAGCAGCTGTACGCCGCTCTGCGTGAGCGAACCCGGGTTGCCGCCACTCGAAAGGAGGCCGCCGAGGTTGTCGAGGACGCCGCTCTGCTGTCTGGCCGCGTCGGCGAGCTTCTGCGCCCCGCCCGGTTGTGCCGCGACACCCGCGAGCCCCGCCAGCACCGCCGGCACGGCGGCCGCGACACCGCGCTGCACCTTGTCCGTATCGAGGCCCAGCGCGGCCGCAATCCGGGCAATCGTGTCGGGTGTCAGAAACTGCATGAGATAGGAAACAAGATTGCTGGCCATTGAACTCTCCTCCACGCCCCGCCTTGGGCAAATGCCTTGGATTGAGTCTTGCCCTTCGATGCGTGCGCCCGCTTCACGACGGGAAACGCGCGCACGGTCCTCCCGACCGCGGGCCTGTATCACCTTGCTGCTGCACGAAAATATAGCACACCAATGGGAGTTGTATACCTGCCGCCTGCAGGTGCGGCCCGGCGGGCTCCGGGCGCGGGCGCCATGGAGGACGGGCCCGGCCGTCCAACCGCCGGCCCTCGATCTTCAGACCGGCGGGGAAGCTCTCCCCGTCGTCACGGATACATCCGCACCTTTTCCCAGCCCTCGCCTTCGGCCGCAGTACGGCGGAACTCCACCCGGTCATGCAGGCGGAAGGGGCGGTCGTGCCAGAACTCGATCGACACCGGCCTGATGCGGAAACCGGACCAGTAGGACGGGCGGGGGATCTCGCCGATGGCATGGCGGGCGGTATATTCCGCCACCGCCTTCTCCAGCGCGAAACGGCCCTCCAGGGGCCGCGACTGCTTCGACGCCCAGGCGCCGATGCGGCTGCCGCGCGGGCGGGAGGCGTAGTATTCGTCGGCCTCGGCGTCGGAGACGACCTCGACGGGGCCGCGCAGGCGTACCTGCCTGCGGAGCGATTTCCAGTGGAAACACATGGCCGCCTTGCCGGCCCCCAGGATTTCCTGCCCTTTCTGGCTTTCGAAATTCGTGTAGAAAACGAATCCGCGTTCATCGAATCCCTTCAGGAGCACCATGCGGACATTCGGCAGGCCTGAGGCATCCACGGTCGCAAGCGCCACGGCGTTCGGGTCGTTCGGCTCGCTTTTTCCGGCGTCCGCCAGCCACTTCGCAAACAGGGAAAAGGGCTCGCTTTCCTCGGTGAAGTCACCGGTTGTTAACTCAATGTCGCTCATATTTGAATCCAATGCCGACTATCCGGTCCGTTGGGACATGCGGGAGTGGAAGTCATAACAAAGTCGCGACGGGAGACAATGATATTGTGGACGATGCGGTCACGGCTGCCGATTCTAGCACTCAGTGTCCTGCCGCTTGCAGGCTGCATGGCGGGAGGGCTCGACCTCGCGTCGGACATGAAGGTGGACAAGTCCGTCAAGACCAGCGCCGTTCCCGGCCAGAAGAGCGACAACACCTCCGATGCCGCGACCGTGCGCAACGCCGTCTCCTCGGTCGATCTCGCCCGCAATGACGGCGGCCCGATTCCGTGGGCGAACACGGTCTCCGGCAGCGCCGGCGTGGTGACCGGGCTCGCCGAGCTCAACGACGACACCGGCCGGACCTGCCGGGAGTTCACGACGACGCTTCACTCCTACGCCGGAATTGCGAACTACGACGGCCGCGCCTGCGTCGGCGGCGACGGAAGCTGGATGCTCACGCGCTTCGACCGGCAGGGATAGAGCCACCCTATCGCCCTGCCGGTGTCCCCGGCACCTGGAACGCTAACGACTTGTACACCATATGCGATTGCGGCCCCCGGCATGTAACCAACGGTTAGGGCGTTGCCCGCATCATCGATCCCCGCGGGTGAAAAAGGGAGCCCGGACCAAGGACAACGGGCACTGAGGCTCGACAGGTGACAGGGACAGGGCGGGTATATGTTGATGCGTGATCCGTATGCGGTACTGGGCGTCAAGCGCGACGCGGAGCAGGAAGAGATCAAGGCCGCCTGGCGCGTGCTCGCCAAGTCCGTCCACCCAGACCAGAACCAGGACGACCCCTTCGCCACCGTCCGCTTCACCGAGGCAGGCAGGGCCTACGAGCTGTTGCGCGACCCGGACAGGCGCAGCCGGTACGACCGCGCCCATCGCGACGCGGAAATCCGCCGCGAGAGGGAACTGCACCGGATGGAGCAGATGCGCCGCCAGCAGAGCGCCCGCAAGGCGCAGCCCGAGCCGGCAGCCGGTGCTGCCGAGAGCGCCGAGGCCATGGTCTCGCGCATCTTCGGCGTCGACGCACGGCAGCAGGTTCCCGGCAAGGCGGCCAATCCCTCCCCTCCCTCGCCCCCGATTGCACCCGCCCAGCGGCAGGCATCGGCCAAGGCACAGCCGGACCCTGCGGCGGACGAGGCCGAGAGCCGGTCCGCCGCCCCGCGCCGCGCCGTCGCCGCCGCCGACATCTTCACCGGCATCATCCGTCGCATCCGCGGCTCGCGGGCAATGGTTGACAAGGCGCCCGACCTTGCCTGCGACGTCACGGTCACGGTTGCCGACCTGCTGAAACAGGCGCGCGTGACGCTGGAGGTCAACGGCGAGACTCTGCGGGTCCATCTCGCCCCCGGCACCACCGAGGGCACCGCCATCCGCCTGCGCGAGCAGGGCCACCGCATCAACGACCTCAAGCGCGGCGACGCCGTCGTCACCGTCCGCGTCGCCCCCGGCCCGTTCCGGGTCGACGGTCTCGACCTCCGCACCGCGCTGCCCGTGACGATCGAGGATGCCGTGCTCGGCTGCGAGACGAGCATCGAGGGACCGGACGGGGAGCCCCTTGCGGTCACCGTTCCTGCCTGGACCAGTTCCGACCAGGTGATCCGCCTGGAAGGCCGGGGCCTGTTCGCCGCTGATGGTAACCGCGGCGATATATTGGTCGAAACACGGCTCCAGCTCTGGGAGAAGCCGGACGCGAAAATGATCGACCTGATGCGCAGCCTGCGCGAGGGCCTCTATCTGTGACGTTTCGGTGAAATCGCACCCATTGTTACGGACGCTAACAGTTCCTGAAGCTGCCGTGCTTGAACCGAAAAGCGGCGTGTGCCATAGGCTCAAATCGAATTAAATGAGCAAGGGACATTCCATGGTTCAGGCAACCGGTCTGATGAGCGGGAAACGCGGCGTCATCATGGGCGTGGCAAACAACCGCTCCATCGCTTGGGGTATTGCCAAGGCCGTTCGCGCGCAGGGTGCAGAGGTTGCCCTCACCTACCAGGGCGACGCGCTGAAGAAGCGCGTCGAACCGCTCGCAGCGGAACTGGGCGGCGTGCTCGCCGGGCACTGTGACGTCGCCGACGAGGCATCGATCGACGCGGTCTTCGAAAATCTCGAGAAGATGTGGGGCAAGATCGACTTCCTCGTGCATGCGATCGGCTTTTCCGACAAGGACGAACTGACGGGCCGCTATGTCGACACGTCCGCCGAGAACTTCGCCAAGACGATGCAGATCTCCGTCTATTCGTTCACCTCGGTCGCACGCCGCGCCGAGAAGCTGATGACGGATGGCGGCTCGATGCTGACCTTGACGTATTACGGCGCCGAGAAGGTCATGCCGAACTACAACGTCATGGGCGTCGCCAAGGCCGCGCTCGAGGCGAGCGTGAAGTACCTGGCCGTCGACCTCGGCCCCAAGAACATCCGCGTCAACGCGATCTCGGCCGGCCCGATCAAGACGCTGGCGGCATCCGGCATCGGCGATTTCCGCTACATCCTGAAATGGAACGAGTACAATGCGCCGCTGCGCCGGACCGTGACCATCGAGGACGTGGGCGACGTCGGCCTGTACATGCTGTCTGACCTCGCACGCTCCGTCACCGGCGAAGTGCATCATGCCGACAGCGGCTACCACGTCGTCGGCATGAAGGCGGTCGATGCGCCCGACATCTCGGTCATCAAGGACTGAGGCAGACCCCGGAGCGCCAACGTGCTTGTCTACATGATCCGCCACGGCCAGACGGACTGGAACGCAGAGGGCCGGCTGCAGGGTCAGAAGGACATTCCGCTGAACGAAACCGGACGCCGCCAGGCGTCCGGCAACGGGCTGGCGCTGAAGGAGATCCTCGGCGCCGCGGCCTCCGACTTCGACTATGTCGCAAGCCCGCTCGGGCGCACGCGGGAAACCATGGAACTCGTCCGGGCCGAGATGGGCCTCGACCCCCTCGCCTATCGCACCGACGAGAGATTGGTCGAAGTCTGCTTCGGCGACTGGGAAGGCTTCACCATCTCCGAACTCAAGCAGACCGTGCGCGACAAGGTGAAGGCGCGTGCGCGCTCGAAATGGGACTTCATCCCGCCCGGCGAGAACGCCGAGAGCTACGAGATCCTATCGTGGCGGGTGGGCTCGTGGTTCAACAACATCGAACGGCCGACGGTCTGCGTCAGCCATGGCGGCGTGTTCCGGGCCCTGTTCAAGTTCGCAGGCATGCCGCTCACCGACGCCGCCAACGCGGCAATCCACCAGGACCGCATCCTCAGGGTCGACGACGCCGGCGCGGCCTGGCTCTGACCCGGCCTGGTGACGGGGCCGATCACCGGGCCCTGTCCTCACCTTTTCCAGCGAATCTGCCTTCGGCGGCTACTGGATGATCTCCAGGTCGTCGATGACGCGCTTGCCGTCGACCTCGGTATAGAACACCAGCACCTTCACGCCCGGTTGAAGACCTTCAAAATTGAACTCCTCCGGCGCCTGGTACTTCTTGCCGTCGTCGAGCGACAGGCTGAGACCATTGGTATCGACGTTGGTGATGACGGCTTCGACGTCTGCGCTCTCGGCATACACCGCCGTCAGTGGCGCAAGGATACCGGCTGCTGCGAGCAGCGCGGCGACTACAAAACGCATCTTGTGAACCCTCTTTTCGGAATCATTGTTCCTGCAAGGCACGCTTGATGCCCCTCGAATATGGCGAAATTCGCCCCCCGCGGCCCCCGACGCCTATTGGATGCCTGCAAACGGGCCGGCCTACAACCCCTGAACGCGACGATCCCCGTCCGAATTTCAATGCCTTGCGATGCCCAGAAGCCGGGTTGTGCATCAATGCAATGTTAATCGACGCTTGCCTACTGTGCCGTAACGTAAGGGGAACCGGGCTTGACGCAGCCGACAACCATAAGACGAAGACTGAGGACCGCTGCCGACTGGGCCAGGCCGTCGCTGCTGCCGGCAGCCATTGCCGCAACCGTCATCTTCGTCGCCGGCCACGCCTACGAGAAGCAGGACCAGCGGCTCTACCGCAACGAGTTGCATGCGCGCGTCGCCAACGAGCTGACGCTGATCAGCGCAAGGCTCGAGGGCGAGATCGACAAGAGCGTGTCGGCTCTTCGCGGGCCTGCCAACATGTTCGCCGTCTCCCCGCCCCAGGCCGCATCGCAGTTCGATGTCGTGGCGCGCAAGCTGATGGTGCAGAACGTGCAGTTCCGCCGGATTTCGGCGGCGCCGGACGGCGTGATCGCGCAGACCTTCCCGGAGATGGGCAACGAACGCTACAAGGGGACGGACCTCAACCGGTTTCGCTCCTTTCGCGTGGCGGCCGAGACCAACCGCGCCTTCGGCCGGCCGCTGATGCTCGGCCCCGTGCAACTGCCGGACGGCAGCCGGGCCTTCAACCTGTTCATCCCCGTCTTCGGCACCGACCGGGGGGCCTTCAACTTCTGGGGCTATATCGAGGGCGTCATCGACGAGCGCAGGATCTATACCGACGCCGGCCTCGTCACGCCCTCCGACGGCAGGAAGAGCGAGCAGTGGCGGGGCAGCGCCACCATCAGCCTGTCCATCCGCGACGTCAGCGTCGCCGGCAATGTCCAGGATCCGTTCTTCGGCGACCCCGAGGTCTTCAACGGCGATTCGGTCCGCCGGACCGTCGATTTTCCGGGCGGCAACTGGGAATTGGCCGCGGTTCCGGCCGAGGGCTGGGAGACCCCGCCGGGCAATACGAGCCAGGTGCGCGCGCTGACCGCCAGCGCCGCACTCGTCATCATCCTGCCGATCTTCATCACCGGTGGCCTCGTCAGCGAGCGACAGCGCCACCTTGCCGGCATGAAAGCGCGTGAGACGGAGATCCGCGCCCTGTCGCAGCGGCTCGACCTCGCGCTCGAGGCCTCGAAGACGGGCATCTGGGAGATCTCGCTCAATGAGCAGCGCCGCAACTGGGATCGCCAGATGTTCCGCCTGCACGGGCTTGCCGAAGGGGCGTCGCCGAGCGACGAACTCTGGCGCTCCGTCGTCCATCCCGACGACCTTGCGGCGACAGACACCGCCGCCATGGCTGCCATCCACGGCCAGTCGGGGTACTTCTCGCAGTACCGGGTGTTCCTGCCGGACGGCGGCATCCGGCATATCCGCAACGTCGGCTCGCTCCTGACGATCGACGGCGACGAAAAGCTGCTCGGCATCAGCTGGGACGTGACCGAGGACGTGCTCCTCAACGAGCGGCTGAAGGCGGCGAAGGAAGAGTCCGAGCGCGCCAAGGCGCTCGCCGATGCGAAGAACACCGAGCTGGAGCTGACCAAGAACCGCATCGAGCACAACGCCCTGCACGATCCCCTCACAGGCCTCGGCAATCGCAGGAAGCTCGACGAGCACCTCAGCGCGGTTGCGATCCGCAGCGTCGCCGAGGAGATCCGGATCGGTATCCTGCACATCGACCTGGACCGGTTCAAGCAGATCAACGACACGCTCGGCCATGCCGCCGGCGATGCGCTGCTGGTGCATGTCGCCAGGATCCTGCGCGAGGCGGTGGCACCCGGCGACCTGGTCGCCCGCATCGGCGGCGACGAATTCGTGATCGTCGTCGGCGACCGCAACAGCCGCGCCTATCTCTCCGACCTGTCCCAGCGCGTGATCGAGCTCATGCGCCAGCCGGTCGAGTACAACGGCCACATGTGCCGCTTCGGGGTCAGCATCGGCGTCGCGGTCGGCAACGGAAGGCGGATCGACACGCGCAAGTTGCTCGTCAATGCCGACATCGCACTCTACCGGGCCAAGGCCCAGGGGCGCAATCGCCACGAGTTCTTCGATGCCGTCATCGCGGCGGAGATCCTGCGCAACAAGCGCACCGCCGACGACATCCTCAGCGGGATCGAGAACAACGAATTCATTCCCTACTACCAGCCCCAGATCTGCGCCCGCACGCTCGAACTCGTCGGCGCCGAGGCGCTGATCCGCTGGCGCCACCCCCAGAGCGGCATCCTGGCGCCGGCACACTTCCTGGCGATCGCCGAGGACCTGAACGTGATGGCGACGCTCGACGGCATCATGCTGGAAAAGGCGCTGATCGACCGCAGCCGCTGGCTGGCGAAGGGATTGCCGCTGCCCAAGATCTCCGTCAACGTGTCTGCCCGGCGGCTCCGCGACGAAACGCTTGCCGACAGCCTCCTCGGCCTTTCGATCCTTCCCGGCCAGATCTCGTTCGAGCTGGTCGAGGCGATCTTCCTGGACGAGACCGACGACATCGTGCTGAAGAACCTCGAACGCATCAAGGAACTCGGCATCGACATCGAGATCGACGACTTCGGCACCGGGCATACGTCCATCGTCAGCCTCCTGAAGCTGCGGCCGAAGCGGCTGAAGATCGACCGGCAACTGGTCGCGCCGATCCTGAGCTCGCGCCGCGAGCAGGCGCTGGTGCGCTCGATCATCGAGATCGGCCGCTCGCTCGGTATCGAGATCGTCGCCGAAGGCGTGGAGACGATGGCGCATGCCGAAATGCTGAGCGCGCTCGGCTGCGACCTCCTGCAGGGTTACGCCTTCGCCAGCCCGCTGTCGCGGGAGGAATTCCAGTCCTACGCGCTGGAACAGCGCTGGAAAGCCGCCTCCTGAGCCGATCCGTCCGGGCCTTTCGAGGGGATCGCCGCTTTCGCGTCAAGAAACGCTTCAACTTTGCCGCAATCGGCACTATGAGTGCCGCCGGAAGGTCGGCTGCCGGCGCCGGCCGCGCAAGACCGCTTGCATCGGGCAGGAATTCATGTCGCACAATACTTTCGGCCATCTTTTCCGCGTCACCACCTGGGGCGAGAGCCATGGGCCCGCGCTCGGCTGCGTCATCGACGGCTGCCCGCCCGGCATCCGCTTCACGCTTTCGGAGATCCAGGCCTGGCTCGACAAGCGCAAGCCCGGCCAGTCCCGCTTCGTCACCCAGCGCCGCGAGGACGACCTCGTGCGGGTGCTCTCGGGCGTGATGGCGGACGAGGACGGCGAGACCTTCATCACCACGGGCACGCCAATCTCGATGATGATCGAGAATACCGACCAGCGCTCCAAGGACTATTCCGAGATCGCCAAGCGCTATCGCCCCGGCCATGCCGACTATACCTACGACGTGAAATACGGCATCCGCGACTACCGCGGCGGCGGGCGCTCGTCCGCGCGCGAGACGGCGGCACGGGTGGCAGCCGGCGGCATAGCCCGCAAGGTCGTACCGGGACTGACCGTGCGCGCAGCACTCGTGCAGATCGGCAAGCACAGGATCAACCGCGACAACTGGGACTGGAGCGTGGTCGGCACCAATCCGTTCTTTGCGCCGGACCCGGCAATCGTCCCGGTCTGGGAGGAATATCTCGACGGCATCCGCAAGGCCGGATCGTCGGTGGGCGCCGTCGTCGAAGTGGTGGCGGAGGGCGTTCCGGCCGGGATCGGCGCGCCGATCTACGCCAAGCTCGACCAGGACATCGCCGCCAACCTGATGTCGATCAACGCCGTCAAGGGCGTCGAGATCGGCAACGGCTTCGAGGCGGCTGCGATCACCGGCGAGGAAAACGCCGACGAGATGCGCATCGGCCCGGACGGCAAGCCCGTCTTCCTTTCCAACCATGCCGGCGGCATCCTCGGCGGCATCGCCACGGGCCAGCCGGTGGTGGCGCGGTTCGCCATCAAGCCGACCTCGTCGATCCTGAGCGAGCGCCGTTCGATCGATAGCGACGGCAACGAGGTCGACGTGCGCACCAAGGGGCGGCACGACCCCTGCGTCGGCATCCGTGCCGTGCCGATCGGCGAGGCCATGGTTGCCTGCGCGATCGCCGACCACTATCTGCGCGACCGCGGCCAGACCGGCCGGCTGAAATAGATACGACACGATCAGGAGAGACCAGATGTCCTTTGACCAGAAGCGCGTAGTCGATGCGATCCGGGCATTCGAGGCGGGCGAGATCGTCGTCGTCACCGATGATGGCGGCCGGGAGAACGAGGGCGACCTGATCGTCGCCGCCGTCCACTGCACGCCCGAGAAGATGGCCTTCATCGTCCGGCACACCTCCGGCATCGTCTGCACGCCGATGCCCCGCGAGGAAGCCAAGCGCCTGAACCTTGCCGCCATGGTCGCCGACAACGATTCGGCGCACACGACGGCGTTCACGGTATCGGTCGACTTCAAGCACGGCACGACCACCGGCATCTCCGCCGACGACCGGACGCTGACGGTGCGCAACCTTGCCAACCCGAATGTCGGCGCGACCGATTTCGTCCGCCCCGGACACATCTTCCCGCTGGTCGCCCGCGAAGGCGGGGTGCTCATGCGCTCCGGGCATACCGAAGCCGCGGTCGATCTGTGCAAGCTCGCGAGCCTGCCGCTGATAGGCGTCATCAGTGAACTCGTCAACGACGACGGCACCGTCATGCGCGGGCCGCAGGTGGAGGCGTTCGCCGACACCCACGGCCTGAAGCAGATTTCCGTCGCCGACCTGATCGCCTACCGCCAGCGCAAGGAGACGCTGATCGAGAAGGGCACCACCTTCGAGATCGAGACCCCGTTCGGCAAGGCGACGGCCACCACCTACGCGCTACCCTGGGACCCGATGCAGCACATGGCCGTCGTCTTCGGCGACATCCGCGACGGGATCGAGATCCCGGTGCGGCTGCATCTGGAAAACGTCGGCGAAGATGTCTTCGGTGGGGGACGGGCCATTGAGGGCATCATGAAGCGCATCGCCGAGCACGGCCGCGGCGTGATCGTCTATCTGCGGGAAGGCTCCGTCGGCGTCGGCGTGTCGCGGACGGCGCGCAAGGGCAATGCCGACCGCGAGGGGCACAGCGAGGCTGCGGCGCGCGAACACGAATGGCTGGAGATCGGCCTCGGCGCGCAGATCCTGAAGGATCTCGGCATCGCCTCGATCCGGCTGATGGCGTCGCGAGAGCGTCACTATGTCGGGCTAGAAGGGTTCGGCATCCAGATCGCCGCCACGGACATCTGCTGACAGGAACATCCCCTCGCCCGATCGCTCACCGCCGAACCCAGAGCCTGCATGAAGCACGACCGTCCTCTTCGCCTGGTGATGCACATCGGTCCTCACAAGACCGCAACCACCTATATGCAGGCGAACTTCCACGACAATGCCGAGGCACTGCTGAAGCGCGGCTGGCTCTATCCGGCGATCGGGGAGCGGGTGGGCATCGCCCATCACGACCTTTCCGACCACGAGACCCAGTTCGTCAAGCGGGAGGGTCCCGCCTATGCCGACTTCATGAAGGTGCTGCAGCGGGCTGACCGCGAAGGCCTCGACATCCTGCTTTCCTCCGAAGGGTTCCGGCGCTGGAAGAAGGAGCACTTCCAGGCGATCGGCGACATCATCGGCAAGCGCAGGCTCACGGTCGTCTACACGCTGCGCGACCCGCTCGACACGATCTATTCGTTCTGGGCGCAGAAGGCGAGCATGGGCTCGGCGCCGAGCCTGCCGAAATGGATGGAGAAGCCGCTGCGCTCGCCCTTGCGCGCGACCTTCATGAACCCGCTGCGGGAAATCCGCCCCGTCGCCACGCTTCCCGGCGTGGACTACAAGGTCCTGCTCTATGAAGGCATCCGCCGGGACAAGCTGGACATCTATTCCTATTTCCTGCAGACGGCGCTCGGCATCCACGACATGCAGGCGACCAAGCCTTCGACGAACGAGCGGCTGCCGATCGAACTGACCGAGTTCATCCGGCTGTTGGCCAAGGAGAGCAGCTTTCCCACCGGCAAGGCGAACAGCCGCAGGGCGGTCCACATCGGCGTGGTCATGCGCTTCCTGTTCACGTCGGAGGAAAAGGCACGGATCATCGAGACGATGTCCACCGCCGGGGCGCCGGCACGCCGGACGCTTTCGCTGCCGCGCAAGTCGCGAAACTTCCGGACGGTCGAGCGGCGGCTCATGACGGTGCTGGGCGAGCGGATGCATCCGCGCCCTTCCAGCAAATCGCTGTTCGGCAGCGGAACGGCCACGTTCACCTACTATGACGACGAGGCGCTGCGCGCGATTCCGGAAGTGCAGGCGGTTCTCCAGGCCTCCCTGAAGAAGACGAAGAAGAACTACCCGCCGCTTGCCGCGCTCAACATGGGAAAGCGCCTGCTCGTGCGCTGGCGCAAGATCAGGAAGCGGGTGCGGTTCTGAGGTCGGCGGCGCCGCGGGCCGATCATCATTTCAGGCGCGACGCGGCCGCCTTGTAAACGTTGGACCTTTCGCGCCTGCCAACAGCGACGACGACAACCGTCACCTGCTCGTCTTCCACCCGATAGACCATCCGGTAGCCTGCGGCATGCAGCTTGATCTTGTAGTGATCGGGCATGTCCCGAAGGGCATCCGCCTGCACCTGAGGGTGCTCCAGCCGTTCCGCCAGCGTCTTCTTGAACTGCTGCTTCACGGTGGCACCCAGCTTGTCCCACTCCCTGCGGGCGCTCGGCAGGAAGGCGAGGCTATAGGTCGTCAAGGTCCACCGCGACCGGCTCCTCGGCCGCACGCTCCCCGGCGACCCTGGCAAGATCGAGATCGTCCAGCCGCTCGAGCATGGCCTCATACACCTCGGGCGGGACGAGATAGGCCATGACCTTGTTATGGTTCAGAACCGCCACAGGAAGTCCCCGCGCCTGGCCGACCACTGCGGCAGGGCTTTTCTTCAGGTCGGACACGCTGACGGCAAGTTCGGCTTCAATTCTCTGCATCGGAAATCTCCTCCGCAAAAAGGTACCAAATTCAGACCTAAATACAACCCGAAATCCAGTGATCCGCTGGCTGCGGCTACCGCCAGCCGTCCAGGTAGCGGACGTCGTCCACGCCGGTGAAACGGGCGAGGCGCGACAGCTCCGCCTCCAGCCGCTCCAGACGGCCTGCCGAGGCCCGCACACCCGGCTCCAGCCAGAGCTTCCTGACGGTCAGTTCGCCTGCCTTGCGGTCCGCTTTCATGTCGATGCGGCCGACCAGGCGGTCGCCTTCCAGAAGAGGGAAGACGTAGTAGCCGTACTGCCGCTTCGGTTCCGGGACGAAGACCTCGATGCGATAGAGGAAGCCGAACAGCCGTTCCGTGCGGTTGCGGTCCCTGATCAGCGGATCGAAGGGGGAGAGCACGCGCAGCCGGCCCGGCGGCTCCGGCGCAGTCTCCAGCAGCCCGGCGAAATCGGCAAAGGCGTGGGAAACACGCGGCTTTGCGCCGTCGGCGGGCTCGATGCGGATCGTGCGCAGTTCGTCGGCATGGCCCTCGACCCAGGCCCGCGCCTCTTCCGGCGTGACGAGGTCCCAGAAGGCTGCGATCTCGCCATGGGTGGCAAAGCCGAGCCGCGTCAGCGCGCTGCGGCAGGCCCAGTCGACAAAGCCCTCGTGGTCCACCTCCGGTTCATGATGGTGCTTCGGCAGCACCCGCTCGGCGAGATCGTAGACCTTCTGGAAATTCTCGCGCCGGGCGATCGCCACCTTGCCGGTGCGCCAGAGATATTCCAGCGCGGTCTTGCTCGGATGCCAGTTCCACCAGCCGCCGGATTCGTGCTCGGCCGCTTTCAGTTCGCGCGAGAGAACCGCACCGCGCTCGGCGATGCGGCGGTAGGTTTCCTCGAAGCTGGAATCGAAGCCCTCCCCCTGCCAGCGGCGCCAGCGCGCGAGGATGGCGTCGTTCTCGCGGCGGAACTTGTGCTTCCAGTAGGGATAGAAGGTGCTCGGGATGATCGAGGCGTCGTGCGTCCAGTTCTCGAACAGTTCGCCGTCCTTCTCGAGAAGATCGGCGAGATGTTCGCGCCGGTAGGTCTGGTTGCGCGTAAACAGGATCTGGTGATGGGCGCGCTCGACTGTGGCGATGCTGTCGACCTGCACGAAGCCGATGTCGTGGATGAGCTGCAGCAGCCCGGGCTTGCCCAGCACGCGGCCTGGAGACGCGCCGAGCCCCTGCTTGGCCAGGAAGATCCGCCGCGCGTCGCTGTTCTTTACCAGAATCGTCATGCCCGCATGATAGGCTTATTTTCCCACGCCTTCCAACCCGGTTTCCTTCGCCTGGCGAAGTGGCTATAGGTCCCGTCACCTCAGCGGCGCGGGAGTGGCTCTTGGACATCGTATTCAGCGAGGCTTCGGTCAGCTTTGCCGGACGGCCGGCGCTGCATCCGCTCTCGCTCAGGCTCTTCGAACGGCGCATCGGCATCATCGGCCTGAACGGCTCCGGCAAGACCACGTTCGCCCGGCTGATCAACGGGCTCCTGCGCCCCACCATCGGCCAGGTCACCGTCGGCGGCCTCGACACGGTCAAGGACGAGGCGGCGGTGCGCGGCCGGGCCGGCTTCATCTTCCAGAACCCGCAGCACCAGATGATCCTGCCGGTGCTCTCCGAGGACATCGCCTTCGGGCTGAAGAACCGCAGACTGTCGAAAGAGGAGATTTCGGCACGGACCGACGCAGTGCTCGAACGCTTCCGGATCACGCATCTGGCCGGACGCCGCATCCACGAGCTTTCGGGCGGGGAGACGCAGCTTGCGGCGATCGCCAGCGTGCTCGTCACCGGCCCCGACGTCCTGATCCTCGACGAGCCGACCAACCAGCTCGACCTGAAGAACCGCCGGCTGATCGAGGAGACCATCGCGGGCCTGCCGGAACAGGCGATCGTGATCACCCACGACCTGCCGCTTCTCGACGGGTTCGACCGCGTCCTTCTGTTCCACGAGGGTCGCCTCGAAGCGGACGCCGCGCCGCAGGAGGCGGTGCGCACCTATCGAAGGATCGTCGGATGCTGACGGGCCTCGACATCGCCGGCGACACGCCGCTTCACCGCGCCTCGGCACGGCTGAAACTGATCCTGCTGTTTTTAGCGGCGGTGGCGTTGTTTCTCGTCCACAGTCCCTGGGCGCTGGCGGCCGCCGCCATCATAGCCGTCGGGCTCTACGCCTCGACCGGCATCGCGCCTGGCGAAGCCGTCCGCCGCGTGCGGTTCGTGCTCTTCACCGTCCTTCTCGTCGCCGTCGCCAACTACATCTTCCACTCTCTGGACGATGCGCTGGCCGTCCTGTTCCGGCTCGGCGCGCTGGTGCTGCTGGCAGCGGCCGTCACGGCGACCACGACCATCTCCGCCTTCATGGACGAGATCACGCGTCTCCTGCGCCCGCTCGAGCGCTTCGGCTTCGTTCGCGCCGCCGACGTCAGCCTCGCGGTGGGGCTGGTGCTGCGGTTCGTGCCGGAGATCCTGGCGCGCTACGGCGACATCCGCGAAGCGCATCGCGCCCGCGGCCTGCGCGTACGTCCGCTCGGCGTCCTCGTGCCGCTGATCATCCTGACGCTCAAGGACGCGGACACGATCGCGATGGCGATTGACGCTCGCGCCTTTCGGCGGCAATAAACGCATCAGAAAACATGCGAAGGGGAATTGCAGCATGAGCACCAGGGATCTCGTCCTCGTCGCGCTGTTTGCCGCGATCATCGTGGCGCTCGGCCTCGTGCCACCCTTCACGCTCGGCTTCATCCCGGTGCCGATCACCGCGCAGTCGCTGGGCGTCATGCTGGCCGGATGCATCCTCGGCGCCAGGCGCGGGGCGGCGGCCGTGCTGCTGGTGCTGCTGCTGGTCGTGATCGGCCTGCCGGTGCTTTCGGGCGGACGCGGCGGGCTTGCGGTCTTCGTCGGCCCCACCGCCGGCTATCTCGCCGGCTGGGTCGCCGGCGCCTTCGTCACCGGGCTGATCGCCGAGCGGCTCGTGCGCGAGACGCAGCCGGAACTGGCACAGTTCCTCGGCTTCCTCGCCGCCGCCATCGTCGGCGGCATCGGCGTCGTCTATCTCTTCGGCATCGCCTGGCTGTCCTATTCGAGCGGCAAGGCCTTCATGGAGATCGCCATGGCCTCGCTGATCTTCATCCCCG
Organism: Mycoplana azooxidifex; assembly: GCF_014196765.1. Lineage (GTDB taxonomy): Bacteria > Pseudomonadota > Alphaproteobacteria > Rhizobiales > Rhizobiaceae > Mycoplana > Mycoplana azooxidifex. Next base: position 358,173 of record NZ_JACIEE010000002.1, on the reverse strand, counting down.
GCGACCTGATCAAGGCCTTCATCGCGATGCTGGCGGGACGCGCCGTTCTCGCCGGCTATCCGCTGCTGCCGGCGCGCACCTGAGGAGCGACGGCTGCGCCCTTCATGGGCGATTGTTGAAAAGCATGGGGGGCGGCTCCATTTCCCGTGGACCGTCCCGAAGACAGAAGGTAGCGTCGGGACATGACGACGATCCTCTTCGAGAACCCGATCTTCCTCCAGCACGAGACGCCGGAGGGGCATCCGGAGCGGCCAGACCGCCTGCGGGCGCTCAACCTCGCGCTCGAGCACGACCGGTTCCAGCCGCTGGTGCGGCGCAGGGCGGAGCAGGCGAACGAGGACTTCGTGCTGCTTGCCCATCCCGAAGCGCACCTGCGCTCCGTCATGGACGTGATCCCCGAGGAAGGCATCAACCACTTCGAGGCCGACACCTATGCGAGCCCGGCGAGCCTGCAGGCGGCGCTGACCGGCGTCGGCGGCGCGATCGCGGCGGTCGATGCGGTCTTTTCCGGCGAGGCCGACAACGTCTTCGTCGCGGCGCGGCCGCCCGGCCACCACGCCGAGAAGAACAAGGCGATGGGCTTCTGCTTCTTCAACAACGCCGCCATCGCCGCCCGCCACGCGCAGAAGGCGCACGGCGCGGAACGCGTCGCCATCGTCGACTGGGACGTGCACCACGGCAACGGCACGCAGGACATCTTCTTCGACGATCCGTCGGTGCTGTTCTGCTCGACCCACCAGATGCCACTCTACCCCGGCACGGGCGCAAAGGACGAGACGGGCGCCGGCAACATCGTCAACGCGCCGCTTTCGCCCGAGACCGGCAGCGACCATTTTCGCGAGGCGTTCAGGAGTCGCGTCCTGCCGCGGGTGGCGGACTTCCGGCCGGACCTGATCGTGATCTCCGCAGGCTTCGACGCCCATCACCGCGACCCCCTCGCCCAGATCCACCTCCAGGCCGACGATTTCGACTGGGCGACGGCCAAGCTGATGGAGATTGCGGAACGTTCCGCGTCGAACCGGGTGGTCAGCGTGCTGGAGGGCGGCTACGACCTGCAGGGACTGGCCGAATCGGCGGCCACGCACATTTTCCGGTTGATGAGAGGCTGATCATGACATCGTCCATCCCCGCCGCGGACGTCTCCGCGCTGTCGTTCGAGCAGGCCGTGGAAGAGCTGGAGAAGATCGTGGCGGCGCTGGAGCGCGGTGACGTGCCGCTCGACAAGTCGATCGAGATCTACGAGCGCGGCGAGGCGCTCAAGAAGCACTGCGAGACGCTCTTGAACGCAGCCGAGAATCGGATCGAGAAGATCCGGATCGACCGCGCCGGAAATCCGCAAGGCGTCGAGCCCCTCGACAACGGCTGACACGCCTCAGGCGCAATACGGCTCGAAGTCACAGAATCGTGACCCTGTGTCATTCGAGCCCCGAAGTCTCCGTTTCGATGCCTACGCACTTCTGATCGAAAGCCAGATTTTCGAGCGTTCCGCACGATCCCGCGGGCGTGATCGCGACCCCGCCCGGCCGGTTTCCAGCTACGGTAAATTTGCATATCGGCTTTCCGGGGGCTTGCAAAACCTGTCGGGAAATCTCATGTAGTACCCACATATGGAGTCCCCTCATTAAATGGGTAGGCTCTAATGGCGTGTGTCCGGCAAACCGGTGCACGTAATAAACGCAATTGTTTCGGGGAACGACACGACGGCTGGAAAGGATGGGTGCACTCAACATCAAATCCGGTGACCTCCCAAGCCGGATCGACAGCAAGGCACATCATTCCGAACCGTTCGTCACGCCTATTTCAAACCTCCCAATTCGTCTCAAGCCATTCACAAGGCCACAGTATGCTCTCTCATCATCATTCTTCCGAACGTCGCAATGTCGTCGCTGCCCGCAGCGGCAGCCGTGAAATTCTGGACCGCGTGGGCGACAAGTGGTCGCTCTCGGTCATCGAGACCCTGAGCGATGGCGCCCTTCGCTTCAACGAACTCAAGAAGCTGGTGGAAGGTATTTCCCAGCGGATGCTGACGCTGACGCTGCGTCACCTGGAGCGTGACGGCCTGGTGACGCGAACCATGTTCGCAACCATTCCGCCGCGTGTCGACTACGCCCTGACCCCCCTCGGATTCAGGCTCCTGAAGCCGGTCAGCGAACTCGTCGACTGGGTGCGCGAGAACAGCGACGAGATCGAGAAGGCGCAGCAGAGCTTCGACCAGCAATCGGTGCCGCAGACTGCTGCCTGAGACTGCAGCCTGACGCGATAGCGAAGGGCAATCGCCAGCAAGTCCCTTGCAACGGTCGGCAGGGTCCTGTTCATTGCAGGCAGACCGTGGCAAGGGAGCGAACACCATGAGCTTTTTCCCGGGGCCGGACCCCGTCGCAGGCGACTCGGCGGCCTGCAGCGCGCTGGAACACCTGATCATTCCGCGCACGAGCGATCTCGGCGGCTTCGAAGTGCGCCGGGCGCTGCCCACCGCCAAGCGCCGGCTCGTCGGCCCTTTCATCTTCTTCGACCGGATGGGGCCGGCGCTCTTCAAGGCGGGGGACGCGATCGACGTGCGCCCGCATCCCCATATCGGCCTTTCCACCGTCACCTATCTGTTCGACGGCGAGATCAAGCACCGCGACAGCCTGGGGACCGAGATGGTCATCCGGCCGGGCGACCTGAACCTGATGACCGCCGGCCGCGGCATCGTGCATTCCGAGCGCTCGCCGGAAAACGTGCGCGGCCATCCGCACGGCCTTTCCGGCCTGCAGACCTGGCTGGCGCTTCCCGACGGCCAGGAGGAGATCGATCCGGCCTTCGTCCACTCGACCCGCGACGAACTCCCGGTCTTTGACACCGACGGCGTCCAAGGACGCGTCATCATCGGCCACTACGAGGGCTATCGATCGCCGGTGAAGGTCCCCTCCGACACGCTCTACACCGACCTGATGCTCGCAGCCGGCGCCAGCGCGCCGCTTGCCGCCGACTGGGAGGAGCGCGCGGTCTACGTGCTGTCGGGCGAACTCGACGTCGCCGGCGATGTCTTCGGTTCCGACAGGCTCCTGGTCTTCAGGCCGGGCGATGCGATCACGCTGAAGGCGGGTCCGGCAGGCTGTCATGTGGCGCTGTTCGGCGGCGCGGCGCTGGGCTCCAAGCGCCACATCTGGTGGAACTTCGTGTCCTCTTCCAAGGAGCGGATCGAGCAGGCGAAGGAGGAGTGGCGGACGGGCCGCTTCGACATCGTGCCGGGCGACGACGAAGAGTTCATCCCGCTGCCGCAGAGCTAGCGCGCGAACCCTGGCGCCCTGCCCCTTGTAATCCGGGGCTGGCGCTTCGCCCCGACAATGCCTACTTGTGGCTCCAGGAAGCATCCGCCGCCGGCGGCGCGCAGCCGTGTTTCCTTGGCCGCAATAAGCATCTATTCTGGCTCCAAGGTTGCAAACCGCGCCGCATTCGGCAATGACAGACAAGAGAGAATTCCAGGTGGTGCGGCCCGTGCCAGGCAAAGCGAGCCGCCGCCCCGCAACAGCGCATCAAGAGTGAGACAATTGCCAGCCACGCCACTGCTCGATCAGGTACACATCCCGGCAGATCTGAAGAAGGTGGACGATCGCGACCTGCCCCAGCTCGCCGCCGAGCTGCGCAGCGAGATGATCGACGCCGTCTCCGTGACCGGCGGCCATCTCGGTGCGGGCCTCGGCGTCGTCGAACTGACGATCGCGATCCACAAGGTCTTCAACACGCCGCACGACCGGCTGATCTTCGACGTCGGCCACCAGTGCTACCCGCACAAGATCCTCACCGGCCGCCGCGACCGGATCCGCACGCTGCGCCAGGAAGACGGGCTTTCGGGCTTCACCCGCCGGGCGGAAAGCGAATACGACCCCTTCGGCGCCGCGCACTCCTCGACCTCCATCTCCGCCGGCCTCGGCATGGCGGTCGCCTCCGACCTTTCGGGCACGGAGCGCAACGTGATCGCGGTGATCGGCGACGGGGCGCTCTCTGCCGGCATGGCCTACGAGGCGCTGAACAATGCCGGCGCGCTGGATGCCCGCCTCATCGTGATCCTGAACGACAACGACATGTCGATCGCCCCGCCGACCGGCGCCATGAGCGCCTATCTCGCCCGGCTGGCGTCGGGCCGCACCTACATGGGCTTCCGCGAGCTCGGCAAGAAGATGACCGCCTATCTCGGCAAGTCGGTCGACCGGGCGATCACGCGCGCGGTCGAGCACGCCCGCGGTTACGTCACCGGCGGCACGCTGTTCGAGGAGATGGGCTTCTACCATATCGGCCCAATCGACGGCCATTCCTTCGAGCACCTGCTGCCCGTCCTGCGCAACGTGCGCGAGAACGCCCGGGGGCCGGTGCTGATCCATGTCGTGACGCAGAAGGGCAAGGGCTATGCGCCCGCCGAGGCGGCTGCCGACAAGTATCACGGCGTGAACAAGTTCGACGTGATCACCGGCGCCCAGGCGAAGGTCAAGCCGAACGCCCCCTCCTACACCTCGGTCTTCGCCGAGGCACTGGTCGGGGAAGCGGCGCACGACGACAGGATCGTGGCCATCACCGCAGCCATGCCGAACGGCACGGGGCTCGACAAGTTCGGAGAGATCTATCCCGCCCGCCTGTTCGACGTGGGCATCGCCGAGCAGCACGCGGTGACCTTCGCAGCGGGGCTGGCGGCGGAAGGCTACAAGCCGTTCGCAGCCCTCTATTCCACCTTCCTCCAGCGCGCCTACGACCAGGTGGTGCACGACGTGGCGATCCAGGGCCTGCCGGTCCGCTTTCCGATCGACCGCGCCGGCTTCGTCGGCGCCGACGGTCCGACCCATGCGGGCGCGTTTGATACGACCTACCTCGCCTCCCTGCCCGGCTTCGTCGTGATGGCGGCGGCCGACGAGGCGGAACTGAAGCACATGGTACGCACGGCTGCGGCCTACGACCAGGGGCCGATCTCCTTCCGCTATCCGCGCGGCGAGGGTGTGGGCGTGGACATGCCGGTGCGCGGCGAAATTCTTCAGATCGGCAAGGGCCGCGTCGTCAAGCAGGGCTCCAAGGTGGCGCTGCTATCGTTCGGCACCCGTCTTGCGGATTGTCTTCTGGCGGCCGAGGATCTCGATGCCGCCGGACTGTCGACGACGGTGGCCGACGCCCGCTTCGCAAAACCGCTCGACCACGACCTGATCCGCCAGCTCGCGCGCCACCACGAGGTGCTGATCACCATCGAGGAAGGCGCCATCGGCGGCTTCAGCAGCCATGTGCTGCAGTTCCTCGCCCTTGAAGGCCTGCTGGAGACCGGGCTGAAGGTTCGCCCCTTGGCGCTACCCGACATCTGGATGGAGCAAGCCAAGCCCGAAGCGATGTATGCCAAGGCCGGTCTCGACCGCGCCGGCATCGTCTCGACGGTGTTTCGGGCCCTCGGCCAGAAGGACATCGGCGTCGGCGTCGCCGGCTGATTACGGCTGCTCACGACCCGTGTCGGTCGCCGCCTGACCGGGCAGACTCCGCTTCAAGACAACTTTGACACCGACGAAACGCAAACGGCGCGCCCATGAGGCGCGCCGCGTCGTTTCTCATCTGGAAACCTGCCGACGCCCGAAGCGGGCCGGCAGGCGCGGTTTGTCACGCGGCGCGGCGGGTGGCCGGGGCGGTGGCGGCGAAGCCGGCGGCGGCGCCGCCGAGCTTGAACTGCGTCAACAGTTCGTTGAGGGCTGCGGCTTCCTGGGCCAGGCTGTGGCTGGCGGCCGTCTGCTCCTCGACCATGGCGGCGTTCTGCTGCGTGCCCTGGTCCATCGTGTTGACGGCGGTGCTGATCTCCTGGAGGCCGGTCGCCTGCTCGCGGGTGGCGACCACGATCGAGGCGACATGGCGGTTGATCTCCTGGACCTCCCCGACGATGGTCTCCAGCGCCTTGCCGGTGTCACCGACCAGCGAGACGCCGGACTGGACCTGTTCGCCGGAGGTGGTGATGAGCGCCTTGATCTCCTTGGCGGCCTTGCCGGAACGCTGGGCCAGTTCGCGGACTTCCTGTGCGACGACGGCGAAGCCCTTGCCGGCCTCGCCGGCGCGCGCCGCCTCGACGCCGGCGTTGAGCGCCAGCAGGTTGGTCTGGAAGGCGATGTCCTCGATGACGCCGATGATGTTGGAGATCTCGCCGGAGGACTTCTCGATCGCCTGCATGGCGGAGACGGCGTCGCGGACGATCTCGCCGGAGCGCTCGGCGCCCTTGCGGGTGCGCTCGACGAGGCGGCCGGCCTCTTCGGCGCCCTTGGCGCTGTCGCGGACCGTCGAGGTGACTTCCTCGAGCGCTGCGGCCGTCTCCTCGACGGAAGCGGCCTGCTGCTCGGTGCGGCGCGCCAGGTCGTCGGCAGCGGACAGGATCTCGGATGCGCCGGCATGGATGGCGGCGGCATTGCTGCCGACCGACTGCAGCGCGCCGCGCAGCTTGTCGAGCGAGGCGTTGAAGTCGAGCCGCAGCCGATCGAGATGCGGCGAGAACGGCGTCTCGATGCGGTAGCTGACGTCGCCGTCGGCCAGGCCGGCGAGACCGGCGGCGAGTTCGTCGACCGCCTGGTTGATTTCCAGCGCTTCGCGCTTCTTCTGCTCGTCGGTGTCGCGGCGCTGGCGCTCCGCATCGTCGCGCATCCGCTCGGTCTCCCCGGACAGGCGCAGCTTTTCGACGGCCGCCTGCTTGAAGACCAGGACGGCGTTGGCCATGCGGCCGACCTCGTCGCTGCGGTCGAGGGCCGGAACGTCGATGTTGCTGTCGCCTCCTGCGAGCTTGTCCATGGCGGCGGTCATGCCGACGATCGGTCGGACGATCGCCCGGGACAGGGTCCAGGCGAGCAGGACGGCGATGGCGATGGCCGTGAGCGCGCCGACCACGAGGGCGAGCACGAGGCCGGAATTGGCCGCCTTCTGCCGGGCTGCCTGCTCGGCCGCCCATTCGCCGGCCTGGGCCTTGATCGTGGCCGCCGAGCCGCGGAACACGTCGAGCTGTCCCTTGGACTGGTTGCGGCCGATCTCGATCACCTCGGAAATCGGCGCCTCGGTCGTCTTGCGCGCCTCGAGCTGCGGCACGGTCAGTTGCTCGTGGAAGACGTTGGCGGCCGACAGCATGGCGTCGATCGACTTCAGCATCTCCGGCTGCCCGGCTGCGGTCTGCTTGGCCTCGTCGATGAATTTCAGCATCTTGTCGCGGTTGGCGAACACGTCGCCATAGGTGCTGTCGCTGCGAAACAGCAGGAAGCCGCGCTGGTTGACGGCCTGTTCGAGCATCGCATGCAGGGCGTTGTCGACCGTGTTGACCAGCCGCTCGGAGCGCAGCTGGCTCTCGGAGGCCAGCATCGATTCGCGGGCCTTGACATAGACGATGCCGGAAACGGCGAGAAACACGAGGATCAGGCCGGCGAACGTAATGCTGAGCTTCCCGCTCAGCGAGATATTCTTGAACTTCATGATAGAACTCCTACTGAGCGGCCGCTTGCGGGCAGTCGCAAGGGACCGCAGCCGCGCGCGAGCGTCATGGCGCTGGAAGACATGATTGGGGGACACAACGATGGGCGCCGATCATGGCACGCGGGAGGAAGTCGTCAGCCTCGAAAATCAATATTGGCTATAATCATTCCGCATAAAAATTTGGTGAATCGGGTCTTTCACCGGGAGGGGCTTCCGACGGCCCGCCGCTAGGGGCAAACGGGAAAGGCGCTCCGGGCGAACGCTATGAAGGCGCGCAGTCCGGCCGGGACGAGGCGGTGTCCGGGATAGTAGATCGCAAGGCCGGGAAACGGCGCGGTCCAATCTTCGAGCACGCGCACGAGAGAGCCTCCAGCAATGGCGACTGCCGTGTCCCATTCCGTCAGATAAGCCAGACCGACGCCGGCAAGGGCCGCTTCCAGCCTCAGGTTCTGGTTGTCCAGCGTGAGCTTGCCCGACACGTCGAGCACCACCTGCTCGCCGCGCTTCTCGAATTCCCAGCGGAAGACCGCTCCGCTCGGCAGGCGGCTGCGGATGCAGTCGTGGCGCAACAGATCAGCGGGGGTCTCCGGGCGGGGATGGCGGGCGAAGTAGGCGGGCGACCCGACCACGACGAAGCGCTGGGCCGGGCCGATCGGGACGGCGATCATGTCCTTCGGCACCGCCTCGACCAGCCGCACGCCGGCATCGAAGCCATCGGCGATGATGTCGACCAGCCTGCCCTCGGCCACGAGGTCGACGCGCATGTCGGGATAACGCTCGAGGAAGCCGAAGACCACCGGCGCCAGGAACTGGCGTGCGGCGCCTTCGGAGGTGTTGATCCGCAGCGACCCGGCCGGCCGGTCGCGGAACGCGTTCACCGCCTCTACCGCGGCCCCCAGCTCCCGCAGCGCCGGACGGACGCGCGCGACGAACGCCTCCCCGGCTTCCGACAGCGAGACGCTGCGGGTGGTGCGGTTGAACAGGCGCACGCCGATCCGCCGCTCCAGCGTGGTGATGGCGTGGCTCAGTGCCGAGGCGGACATGTCGAGCTCGCGGGCGGCACGGCGGAAGCTGCCGTGGTCGGCGACCGCGACGACGGCGTTGAATTCCGCAAGGCCGGCCTTGGTCATTGTTCGATTTACCTCATCTGTTCATGCCAGAATATCTGGATTATCAAAACAATCCAGCCGCTCTATCTCCCGGTTGCAGATACAGGCAATCGTTCCGGGAGACATCGGACATGACCTCGACCATCCTCATCACAGGCACTTCATCCGGCATCGGCAGGGCGGCAGCCCGTCTCTTTGCCGAAAAGGGCTGGAACGTGATCGCCACGATGCGCGACCTTAAGGACGCCGATGCGCTACCGGAAGGCGACAGCCTGCTCACCACGCGATTGGACGTGCAGGATCCGGACAGCATTCGCGCGGCGATCGATGCGGGCATCGCCCGTTTCAGCCGCATCGACGCGCTGGTGAACAATGCCGGCTACGGCCAATGGGGTCTCTTCGAGGCCTTGACGCCCGAGCGGGTCCAGGCGCAGTTCGACGTCAACCTGTTCGGGGTGATGAACGTCACCCGCGCGCTGCTGCCGCATTTCCGGGCGAATGGTGGCGGCGCAGTCCTCAACGTCAGCTCCGGCGCGGGCCTCTTCACCCTGCCGATGATCTCGCTCTACTGCGCCAGCAAATTCGCCCTCGAAGGCTTCACCGAGGCGCTGTCCTACGAACTCGGCCCGCAGAACATCGAGGTGAAGCTCGTGATCCCGCACGGCGGCGTCACCTCGACCCGTTTCGGGGAGAACCAGGCCGCGCGCGGGGCGGACGGATCGCCGCTTTCCGACTATCAGCCCTTCGTCGACCGCACGCTCGCCGCCTTCGCACGCATGGCGGCGGAAAGCAGCATCGCAGCCGAGGATGTCGCAACGCTCATCCATACGGCGCTGACCGACGGCAGCGACCGGCTGCGCTACCTGATCGGCGACGACGCCCGCGGCTTCGTCAAGGCACGGCGCACCCTGCCCGACCAGGACTATGTCGACTATATGCGCGGGTATTTTCCCGCCTGACGGCGCATGGCCAGGAGCGAAGAGTTGCCTTCGCCCTAGTGGCTATCGTGGCCGCACAAACAGGCAATTGCTGCCGTCTGCCCTTGCCAGCGCCGCCGGCAGGCGTCATTGAGGGGCGATGTCCGACCAGGCCCCTTCCATTCGCCTCGACCAGTTGCTCGTCTCGCGCGGGCTTTTCGACAGCCGTTCGCGCGCCCGCGACGCGATCGCGCGCGGCACAGTGAGCGTCGAGGGCAGGACGGTGACCAAGGCGGGCACGACGGTCGGCCCGAACGCTGCGATCGAGATTGACGATCCGGCGCAGGACTATGTCTCCCGGGCAGCGTTGAAGCTGGTGGCGGCGCTCGAGCGTTTCGGGCTGGATCCGGCCGGCTGCGACTGTCTCGACATCGGTGCCTCGACCGGCGGCTTCACGCAGGTGCTCTTGATGCGCGGGGCGGCGCATGTCGTCGCCGTCGACGTCGGCCACGGGCAGATGCATCCCCGCGTCGGCGGCGATCCGCGCGTGACCAATCTCGAAGGCCTGAACGCCCGCGCGCTTTCCGAGAGCCACACAGCAAGCCGGACGATCGGCTGCGTCGTCTCGGACGTCTCCTTCATCTCGCTGAAGCTGGCACTGCCGCCAGCCCTTTCGCTCGCCGCTCCCGGCGCCTTCTGTGTGCTTCTGGTGAAGCCGCAATTCGAGGCGGGGCGCGCGGCGATCGGCAAGGGCGGGCTGCTGAAGGACCCTTCGGCGGGCCCCGCCATCGCCGCCGAACTGGAGCGCTGGCTCACCACGGAGATGGGCTGGGAAAGCCTCGGCATCATCCCCGCCCCGATCGCCGGCGGCGACGGCAACCAGGAATATCTTCTCGCAGGACGCAAGCCATGAGCACGGAAACGGTGACGATCAGCAGGCTCGGCAGCGGCGGGGACGGGATTGCGAGCGGCCCGGACGGGCCGGTCTACGTTCCCTTCGCGCTGCCGGGGGAAACGGTGGCGATCGCCAGGGTGAAGAGCCAGGGCACCGTGATTTCCACGTCCGTGGCCTCGCCCGACAGGATCGCGCCGGCCTGTCCGCATTTCGGACCCGACGGCCGGAACGGCACCTGCGGCGGCTGTTCGCTGCAGCATGCCTCGGATGCGCTCTATCATGCCTTCAAGCGCGGGCTCGTGGTCGATGCGCTGAAATCCAAGGGGCTCGCCGCGGAGGTGGCGCCGCTCGTGATCGCCCGCCCCGGCGAACGCCGGCGGGTGGCCTTCACCGCGCGCCAGACCGAGAAGGGCTTGCTGCTCGGCTTCAACCAGGCGGGCAGCCACCACATCGTCGATATCGACCAGTGTCCGATCAGCCGGCCCGGCATCGTCGCCCGACTGGACGCGATCCGCGCGGTTGCCACGGCCCTTTCGACCGACAGCCAGGGCTTCCGGCTGACCGTGCTCGAGACGCTGTCCGGCCTCGACCTCGCCTTCGAGGGTGTGCGCAAGGTCGGCGACCGCCAGCGGCGCGCGGTGACGGAATGCGTGCTGGCCTTGCGCGGCATCGCCCGCGTGTCCCATGACGGCGAGATCCTGATCGAGCCGCAGAAGCCGCAGCTCGATTTCGGCGGCGTTCTGGTCTCGCCGCCGCCGGGCGGCTTCACGCAGGCGACGAAAGAGGCCGAGGACGCCATGGCCGCGCTGGTGCTCGGCCATATCGGCAAGGCCAAGCGCGTGGCCGACCTCTTCGCCGGCTCCGGCACCTTTGCGCTCAGGATAGCCCGCTCCGCCCGCGTCCATGCGGTCGAGGGCGACGAGAAGGCGCTGAAGGCGCTCGACCATGCCGCCCGCCACGCACAGGGGCTGAAGCAGGTCACCGTCGAGAAGCGCGACCTGTTCCGCCGGCCGCTGATGGTCTCGGAACTGAAGGTGTTCGACGCTCTGGTCTTCGACCCACCGCGCGCCGGCGCCGAGGACCAGTGTCGCGAGCTCGCCCGATCCGGCGTGAAGAAGATCGCCGCCGTCTCCTGCAACCCGGTGACGCTCGCCCGCGATCTCGCGATCCTGACGGCCGGCGGCTACCGCATCACCGGCGTCACCCCGATCGACCAGTTCCTCTGGTCGTCGCATGTGGAAGCGGTGGCGACGCTGGAGAAATAGGCTCACCGCTCGGTGTCCTCGGGCAATGTGCGGTTGTAAACGACCATGGAGAGATCCGGGTGGCCGTCAACAACGACGCCACTCGGCTTCCGGGCGGAGCGTTGAATTTCCGGATGTTCTTCGACGTTCGATGGCACGACACCTATCGACTCCCCGGCGATCGACGGTTAGCCACGCGGCTACTTCCTCGCCATGAAGGCCTCGAAGGCGGCGCGGGCTTCCGCGCTCCTGAGCCTGACGGAGAAATGGTGCGCCTCCTCGTCGATGCGGCCGGCGACCTCTTCCCTGTCGCCGCGCATCAGGTTGCGCGCGGCCCTCAGCGCCTCGGGCGGCTTGGCGGCGAGGCGGGTCGCGACCTGAAACGCCTCCGTCTCGGCCGCATCCGCCACCTTCCAGATCAGGCCGGCCGCACGCGCCTCCTCGGCAGTGAAGCCCTCGCCCGCCACGAGCAGGGCAAAGGCGCGCTGGTGGCCCATCAGCCGCGGCGCGATCAGGCTGGACGCCGCTTCCGGCACCAGCGCCAGATCGACGAACGGCGTCCTGAAGAGCGACCGCGGCGAGGCGATCGTCATGTCGCAGTGCAAGTGGATGGTGGTGCCGATGCCGATCGCCAGGCCATCGACGCCGGAGACGATCGGCTTGTTGTGCGCTGCGAGCGCATGGAGGAAGTCCACCACCTCCCGGCCCATAGAGCCGCCCATGGCGACGGTGAGGAAATCGGCCATGTCGTTGCCGGCGGAAAAGCAGCCCTCCGAGCCGAGCAGCAATGTCGCGCGCACGGCCGGATCGACATCGGCGCTGCGCATCGCCTCGGTCAGCGTCTGGTACATGGCGCGGGTGATGGCGTTCTTCTTCTCCGGCCGGTTCAGCCGGATCACCTGCACGCCGGGGGCGGATTGCGGTCGTTCGATCAGGACGTGATCGCTCATGTCGTTCCTTTCCTCGCGGGCCTTTCTTCGCGGGCGCGATGGCGCCTGGCGTTCGTTCCGTGCTGCCGCGCCGCCGGCCTTCGTGCGACGATCACCACCACCGTGCGACTGTCGCCGCAGCATCACCCCACCCCGGCGCTTCGCGCCGACCCTCCCCCTCAAGGGGAGGGTTGACGTGAGCGCCTAACCCAGCACCGACCGCGCGGCCTCCAGGCTGGCGGCGCCGTTGATGACGCGGTCCTTCAAGGCTGCGGTTTCGGCGATGATGTTTTCGGCGGCGAAGCGGCAAAGGGCGGTGCGCTCGGCCCTCCTGCCGTCGCCGGCGTCCGCCAGCGCGCCTCTGGCGAGGTAGGCCCCCGTCAGGACGAGGCCGAACAGCCGCTGGTAGGGCGTCGCGCCGGCGAGCGCGTCCAGCTGCCGTCCCTCGCCCAGGGCCGTGCCGAGCCATTCGGTGGCTGCCTCGAGATCGGTGAGGCTCGCCTCCAGCCGGGCTGCCGTGTCGCCGAAGGCCGGATCGTTGGAAGCGCGGACGGCGGCGGCGATGCCCCGCAGCTCGGCGATGAAATCCTTCACCTGCGCGCCGTCCGAGAGCGGCAGCTTGCGGGTGACGAGATCGATCGCCTGGATGCCGTTCGTCCCCTCATAGATCGGGGCGATGCGGGCATCGCGGTAGAGCCGGGCAGCACCCGTCTCTTCGATAAAGCCCATGCCGCCATGCACCTGCACGCCGAGCGAGGCGACGTCGACGCCGGCATCGGTGGAAAAGCTCTTGGCGATCGGGGTCAGCAGGCTGGCGCGCTCCGTCCAGTGGCGGGCCTCCTCGCCTTCCGTCGCATGCGCCATGTCGACCGCGTGCGCACAGGCATAGGTGATGGCGCGGGCGCCCTGCGTCAGCGCCTTCATCGTCAGCAGCATGCGGACCACGTCCGGATGCTCGATGATCGGGCTCATGCCGGATCCCTGCCATCCCGGCGCCCTGCCCTGCGTGCGCTCCTTGGCATAGGCGATCGCCTTCTGTGTGGCGGCCTCGGCGATCGCCACGCCCTGCATGCCGACGGCGAGCCTGGCATTGTTCATCATGGTGAACATGCAGGCGAGCCCCCTGTTCTCCTCGCCGACCAGCCAGCCGATCGCGCCGGGCTCGCCACCGAAGCGACCGTCGCCATAGATCATGGTGCAGGTGGGCGAGCCATGGATGCCGAGCTTGTGCTCGACGGAATGGCAGAACACGTCGTTGCGCGCTCCGAGCGCGCCGTCGGCCTCGACCAGGAACTTCGGCACCAGGAACAGCGAGATGCCGCGCGTGCCGGCGGGCGCATCCGGCAGGCGCGCCAGCACCAGATGGACGATGTTGTCGGTGAAATCGTGCTCGCCGTAGGTGATGAAGATCTTCTGGCCGAACAGGCGATAGGTGCCGTCGCCGCGGCGCTCCGCCTTCGTCTTCATCACGCCGAGGTCGGAGCCGGCATGCGGCTCGGTGAGGTTCATGGAGCCCATCCACTCGCCGGAGACCATCTTCGGCAGGTAGGTGCGTCTCAGCGCGTCCGAGCCATGGGCAGACAAGGCCTCGACGGCGCCGATCGTCAGCGTCGGCCCGATCGCAAAGGCCATGGAGCCGCCGTTCCACATCTCCATCGCCGCGACATGGAGCATATGGGGGAGCCCCTGCCCGCCGAAGTCGGGAGATGCGGTCAGCGAATTCCAGCCGCCTTCGGCCCATGCCCGGTAGAGCGCGGGCCAGCGGTCGGGGGTCTTCACTTGGCCCTCCTGAAGGACGACACCCTGGCGGTCGCCGATTTCGGCCAGCGGCGCGATCTCCTCGGTCGCAAAGCGCCCGGCCTCCGTAAGGATCGCCTCGACAAGATCATCCGAGAGCTCGCCGAGGCGACCCTCGGCCATCGCGGCCGAAAGGCCTGCGACGTGACGAAGGGTGAAGACGGTCTCCTCCACCGGAGCCTTGTACATGCGGATCCTCCCATTCCCGGCCGGGGCCAGGCCATCGACAATGATGGCTGGCGGCATCCGGCGCAATGCGCGGCAGATTATTTATTTTTACGTAAACGTCAATTGTGAATGGCCGCCAGCGTCGACCTGCAGGAACCGACAGAAAAGGTGACCGGAGGTCGGGCCAAAAGCCCTTCCAATCATCGGACGCGCGTGTAAATTAGCAAGAACTGAATCGCGAGGGGAAATCGTCGAGCCAGCGGGCCGTTCACATGAAAATGCTCCGGAACATCCGTCCCGGAGCATAAGAGCCATAGCCTGTCTTGCGACCCTTTGGGTCGGAACGGCCGGTTACCTATAGGGCGAGTAGCACTGCTGGCGCGGGCCGTTATAGGGCTGGAACGTGTTGTCGTAGGCCCTATAGGAACGATAGCGGTTGTAGCACCACTGGGTGTGGGCGCTGCCGCCGCCGACATAGGCCGGTGCGCGGGGGGCGGTAATCGCTCCGCCGATGATGGCGCCGGTGGCGAAGGCTGCCAGCGGGAACCAGTAGCCGTCATGGTAGCGATAGCCCGGGCGGGAGGAACGATAACCGCGATGGCCGTTGTAGTAGCCGTTGCGGTAACCGCGATTGTAGTCGCGGCGGGTTTCGCGGCGATCCCGCTTCCAGTCACGACGGTCCCGGTTCCCGTGACGGCGGGATTCGTTGCGACAATGGCGGCCTTCGCAGCGCACGAGGTCGACGCCTGATTCGCCGGCCTGGACGGGCTGCACCGTCATTTTGGGCATGGGTTGGCTGGCAGCGGGTACGACGGGGCTGACGGCGAAAAGCACGGACAGCGCGACGGCGATGGATCTGGTACCGAACATTCTGGGCATACCTCCTGTTGATGCGGCTTACGTTGTTACATCCTGCAAAAGAACGCAGCGGGCCAGAAAAAGTTTCGTGATCAGGGGCAAAAATCCGCCCCGATTAGAAAGGCATTAACGTTACGGTAACCCTGTCGAAACAAAATTCCTGATTCGGAGGTCGACGGCGGAGCGCGAAACATGAGGGCACGGAACCGATTTCTCGCATTTCTGACTGGCGCGCTGCTTCTCGTCGCGCCCGTCCCCGGCATCGCCGCGGACGTCGAGCCGTGGCGGAACAAGGACCACGCCATCGTCATCGACGCCTACGAGATGAACGAGATCGACTGGCCGCTGCTTCTGACCGACAAGCGCATCGCCGGCTTCATCTCCAAGGCCTCCGACGGCCTGCCGGAAAGTTTCGACTGCAAGGGCGAACACGACGGCGACACCGTCGCGCACTGCAAGACCATGTGGCGCAAATACGCCGTCAGCCGCGAACTCTACGAAACCCGGCGGCTGCTGGCCCGGGCGCAGGGCCTGCTCTGGGGCGCCTATCACCTCGCCCGACCCGGCAACCCGGTCGACCAGGCCAACCACTTTCTCGACTATGCGCGGCCGCAGCCGGACGAGATGATGGTGCTGGATATCGAGGCGATCGATCCGAAAAAGTTCATGTCGCTCGAGGACGCGCAGATCTTCGCCGGCCACGTCCGGACGCGGACGGGGCGCTATCCGGTGCTCTACACCAACCATTCCACCGCGAAATACATCGCGGCCAACCGCGACAAGTACCGCATCCTGTCGCGCCTGCCGCTCTGGTATGCCCGCTACAAGCCCGGCATCCGCAAGGTCTTCCCCCTCGGCAACTGGGACAATTACGCCCTCTGGCAGTTTTCCGCCGCCGCCAACTGCAACAAGCGCCGCTGCCCCTACCGCGTGAAGGGAACCTTCAACGACATCGACGTCAACGTGGTGCCGATGAACCGGGCGGACCTGACCAAGATCTGGGCCTTCGGGGACCTCCTGCCCGAAAAACCGTTCGAGACCGGCGAGCCGCCGGTCGACGACATCGTCACCGCATCCGTTGCAAGGGCTGCCGCCGCCGACGAGCCCAAGTCGCTGCCGGTGAAGGCCGCCGCAGTCTCGTTCGCCGGCCTCGCGGCCTCCGCGGATGCGACCGTGACGTTCGTCGTGCGCAACGGGGCCCCGGCGGTGCCGGACGCAGCGGTCGCCCCGGAACAGATCGCCGACGGCAGCGAGAAGACCACGCCGGCCGCAGCCCCGCCGCACGCCACGCCCTGACCCGTTGGCCGGATGCCGGTCCCTATGCCTCGATCTGCACGTCGCCCAGCGAGCGCGAGCAGCAGGCGAGGATGTAGCCTTCGGCGATCTCGTCGTCGAGGATGCCGCCGTTGTGGTTCATCTCGACTTCGCCGGACACCTTCATGACGCGGCAGGTGCCGCAGAGGCCGCCTTCGCAGGCGGCACCGATGCGCACGCCGGCGGAGCGCGCCGTCTGCAGGATCGTCTGGCCGGGCGGGCATTTTGCTTCCTTGCCGGCCATGGTGAAGGTGACGGTCGAGACGGCCGAGGCATCCACCTCGCCCGGGCCGGCGCGCACGGCAAGCTCTTCGGCTGCGGGTGCGGCCGCCGGCTGGAAGCTCTCCTCGTGATAGCGCGCCATGTCGAAGCCGCAGACCTTGAGCATGTCGCGCACGCCGCGCATGAACGGCTCGGGGCCGCAGCAGAAGACGGTGCGGTCGCGGAAGTCCGGGGCCAGCAGCGAAAGCCGCGAGCCATCGATGCGGCCGCGCAGGCCATGCCAGCCGTCGCGCGGATTGCGGCCCTCGACGACGAAGCCGAGCGAGAGATTGGGCATCTGCGCCGACAGACACTCGAGCTCGGCGCGGAACAGGATGTCCTGCGGCGACCGCGCGCAGGAGACGAAGGCGACGTCGGTCTGCGGCGCACAGTCGGCCATCCACCGCGTCATCGACATCATCGGCGTGACGCCGGAGCCGGCGGAGATGAACAGGTATTTCTCGCCGGGATGGCGCACGAAGGAGAAGTCGCCGAGCGGCCCGAAGGCCTTCAACTGCATGCCCGGCCTCAGGTGGTCGAACATCCAGCGCGTGCCGATCGAGTCCTTCTGGACCTTGACGGTAACGGCGACCGAGAACGGCCGCGACGGGGTCGAAGACAGCGTATAGGTGCGCATCACCGGATCGTCCGGCGTCACCGGCAGCTCCAGCGTGACGAACTGGCCCGGCAGATAGCGGAACCAGTTCTCGCGGTCGGAGCGGAAGGTGAACGTCATCACGTCGGCCGTCTCGGCCGTCACCGCGATGCATTCCAGCATGTGCTGGCGGTCGTTCCAGGGCTGGAGTTCGTCGAAATGGCGGAAGTCGCTCGCGATCGTCATCTCAGGCCACCCGTGTCAGAGGCTGCTTGTCGCCCTGCAGGCGCTGTTCCATGAACGTGCAGTACCATTCGACGAACTGCATCACGCCGCCTTCGTCCTCAGGCGAATAGGGACCGGGTTCATAGGCAGGAGAGCGGATGCCGAAGGCGTTTTCCTCGACGATCTGGCGATCCTGGTCGTTGGTCTCGGTCCAGACGTGGGTCAGTTCGTCGAGGTTGTAGTCCACGCCCTCGACCGCATCCTCGTTGACCAGCCACTTGGTGGTGACCTGCGTCAACTCGGGGCCGAGAGGCAGGACGCGGAAGGTGATGGCGTGATCGGCCAGCACGTGGTTCCAGGTGGTCGGGTAGTGGAACATCAGCAGCGTGCCGATGTGGCTCTCTTTGACGTCGGCCGACAGCGGACGGCGGACGGCGCGCGCGCCGGACATGGTGTAGCTCTCGGCCTCGGCGATCAGCGGCATGCGCGCCAGGCGGAACTGGCCGCTCGGCGACATGCGGAACTCGCTCGGTAAACCCGATGCCTCGCACTTCGCCCAGTGGCCGGCGATGACCGGATCGTCCTTGGCGCCCTGGACGCCGGTGGCGCTGGGTGCCTCCGGATAGGTGCGGCAGAGCTCAGGATGGTTGGCGGCGCAGTGGTAGCACTCGCGGTTGTTCTCCCAGACGAGCTTCCAGTTGCCCTTCTCGACGATCGTGCTCTCGAAGGCGACCTTGGTCTCGCCGAGGCGATGGCGGACGAGATAGGGCTCGGCCAGTTCGCGATAGGGCGAAAAATCGGGCGCTTCGTCGGCGAGACAAATGAAGATGTAGCCGCCGACGGTCTCGCAATGGACCTTCTTCAGGCTGTGCTGGCTCTTGTCGAAATCCTCGGCCATGTGGCGGGCGAAAAGCAGCGTGCCATCCAACTCATAGGTCCACTGATGATAGGGACAGACGAGCTTGGCCGAGGCGCCCTTGTGCTGGCTGCAGACGCGCGAGCCGCGGTGACGGCAGGAATTGTGCAGCGCGCGAACCGTGCCCTGGCGGTCGCGGGTGATGACGACCGGATAGTCGCCGACCTGCAGGGTGAAGAAATTGCCGGCCCGCGGGATCTCGCAGTCGTGGCCGACGAAGAGCCAGTCGCGATACCAGACCGTCTCCAGGTCGAGCTTGTAATAGTCCTGGTCGATATAGAACGCTTGGTCGAGGCTGTAGCCCTCGCGCCGGTTCCTGATCTTGCGAAGTACGTCGCTGCGAATGTCCATTGCCGCTTCCTCAAAAGCATTGCTCGTCTGAAGCGGGCATGGATCGAGGCCGACCAGCATGAAGACATGGCTTCGCTGCGCCCCCGGCCGCCCGCCGCAGCCAGTCACGTTATGTTTCTCCAAGGCTGGTTTCCGGGCTCGGGAGATGTCCTCTGCGGACCGCGCGGCGCCTTCCCGAATTGCTTCAGTGGCGATTTGCCGCGATTTCTTCCCTTACCGTTGCGGGGGCAGCTCCGGATTTTCACCGGCTTCCCAATTATCCGCCCTCCCTAGAGAGGCAGCACCTTGAGCCCCTTCATCTAAGCGGAAAGGCCGGCGCTCCAGTCGCCCAAATGCGACGTCGCCTTCCGCTTTGACGACAGCGAACAACGGAGATGTAATTTCTAAATAATTATTATAAATCAATTAGTTAACAAAATGTCCACGGCGTTTCGACTAACAAATGGGCGGCCAGACCGTAAAAGAGGCAGATATTCTCTTTGCGCCACCTCCTGTGACGGCGACCGGCGACACGTCGCGGCAAAAATGCAGCCCCGGAAATTTCATGATACTCTAATATAAGACGCCTTTCAGAGGGGCAGGTCACCCCCTCGGCGCCCAGCCAGCAAAAGCATCGACGAATGCATACCGATCTTGTCACGGGAGGGTGAAACGATGGCTGCCGAATTCGCATGTGACAACAGGAGCCAGGACAATGAACAGAAGAACAAGAACCAGAAGACGACGGAACTGACGCGCAGGAGTGTCCTGCTCGCCGGGACGGCCGTCGCGACCGCCACGGCGCTCGGAGGCCCCGCCGGCCCACAGACGGCGCTAGCCCAGACCCAGACGCCGGTCCAATCGACGGCGCCCGCCACCGGCAAGCCGCCGAACATTCTCGTCATCTGGGGCGACGACATCGGCATCTGGAACATCTCCGCCAACAGCCGGGGAATGATGGGCTACCGGACGCCCAACATCGACCGGATCGCCGAAGAGGGCCTGTCCTTTTCCGACTATTACGGCCAGCAGAGCTGCACGGCCGGGCGGGCCGCCTTTCTTGGCGGCAACGTGCCGGTGCGCACCGGCATGACCAAGGTCGGCCTTCCGGGAGCGCCGCAGGGCTGGCAGAAGACCGACGTCACGGTGGCGACGGTGCTGAAGGCCCAGGGCTACGCGACCGGCCAGTTCGGCAAGAACCATCAGGGCGACCGGGACGAACACCTGCCGACGATGCACGGCTTCGACGAGTTCTTCGGCAATCTCTACCATCTGAACGCCGAGGAGGAACCGGAGAACCGCGACTATCCGCGCGACCGGGTACTGGCGAACGGAAAGACCTTCCTCGAACAGTTCGGCCCGCGCGGCGTGCTCCATGCCTGGGCCAATCCGGACGGCACGCAGAAGATCGAGAACACCGGCCCGCTGACGAAGAAGCGGATGGAGACGATCGACGAAGAGACGCTGGCCGCCGCCAAGGACTTCATCACCCGTCAGAACCAGGGCGGCACGCCGTTCTTCTGCTGGTGGAACGGCACGAGGATGCACTTCCGCACCCACGTCAAGGAACAGAACAAGGGGATCTCGGGCCCAAGCGGCGACGAGTACCACGACGGCATGGTGGAGCACGACATGCATGTCGGCGAACTGCTGAAGCTGCTCGACGACCTTGGCATCGCGCAGGACACGGTCGTGCTCTATTCGACCGACAACGGGCCCCACTACAACACCTGGCCGGATGCGGGCACCACGCCCTTCCGCAGCGAGAAGAACTCCAACTGGGAGGGCGCCTATCGCGTGCCCGCCTTTGCCCGCTGGCCGGGTCACTTCCCCGCCGGCAAGACGCTGAACGGCATCGTCGCGCATGAGGACTGGTTGCCGACCTTCGCCGCGATCGCCGGCGATCCGGACATCAAGACGAAGCTCGCCAACACGGTCGAACTGAACGGCCGCAGCTACCGCAACTATATCGACGGCTACAACCAGCTCGACTATCTGGGCGGCAAGGCGGAGGGCTCGCCGCGGCACGAGTTCTGGTACGTCAACGACGACGGGCAGGTCGTGGCGGCACGCTACGACGACTGGAAGGCCGTGTTCCTGGAGAACCGCGGCGAGGCCTTCGGGGTCTGGCGCGAACCGTTCACCGAGTTGCGCGTGCCGCTGCTGTTCAACCTGCGGCGCGACCCGTTCGAGAAGGCGCAGCACAATTCCAACACCTACAACGACTGGTTCCTCGACCGCATCTTCGTGATCGTGCCGATCCAGGGGCTGGCCGCGCAGTTCCTGCAGACGATGAAGGACTATCCGCCGAGCCAGTCGCCGGGGTCGTTCAACCTCAGCAAGATCGAGGCGCAGTTGCGGGGCGCGGGCGGCGACTGACGCCACTGGGCCGGTCGCCGCAGTCACAGCGACCGGCCGTCCACGCGGAGAAGCGAAAATCCGCGCACCCGGGCCGCCGCGTAAGGGCGGCGTTAACCATGAGGCGACATGATCCCGGATCAGATCGCGATCTTCCGGAGCCCTTCCCGTGCTGCCCACGCCCGCACCGAAATTCAGGTACTACGACGCTGTCGCCTACAAGCGGGCACAGCGCGGCCGATCCGTCGCCTATACGGACTTCCTGCGGACGGGGAAGCTGGAGCGGCGCGAGTGGAACGAGACCGAGAAGCGCTACCTGACCTATCGCGAGGTCGCCGATGCGACCGGGCGCACGCTGGAGCAGGCCGGCACGGTCACCCACGACCGCATCAACGGCTTCCACCGCTCGATCCGCTTCCCCAAGCTGATCTTCCACCGCACGCTGGCCTCCATGCCGCATCTCGGCTACTGCCACGTGACCGTGTCGAGCACCCACCTGCCGAGGCACGAAGACGTGCAGTGGTCGTTCTACATGGCCAACTTCTATTCAGAGATCGGCGAGGGCGAGCGCTTCTTCGCGGGGATCAGCCCGAAATTCAAGCGCATGTACTTCGCCGTCGCCATCAGCCCCTCGGAAGCCGAGGGGCGGCTCGAGATCGACCGCAAGGTCGGCGACGACGGCATCCTCTTCCACACCCACGACCCCAGGGAGGCGATGAAGAGCGTGCTCCTGCTCGGTGCTCGCGACGAGGAACTGCGCAAGATCATCCGGACGATCTGAACCGGCACGACCGGCATGGCGCCGCGCGTCAGCGGACGACGGGGCCGTCCGCCTTCTTCCAGGCGGCCATTCCGCCGTCGATATGGCAGGCGCCGGCGAGGCCCGCGGCCTGCGCTGCTTCCACCGCCATGGCCGAGCGCTCGCCAAAGGCGCAATAGAAGACGATCCGCTTGCCCGTCGCCGCTGCCAGTTCGTGCAGGATGCCGCCCTCGCCGATGTTCTCGTTGAGGTCGCCATAGGGCGCATGCAGCGCGCCGGGGATGCTGCCGTGCTTCTCGCGCTCGCCCTTCTCGCGCAGGTCGACCATGGCGATGCCGTAGCTGCCGTGCAGCGCCATCGCCTCCTTCGCCGACAGCGCCCAGCCGCGCCGGGCGATCTCGTCCTGGTGCAGGCCGACGCGGATGTTGGCGGGCACGACCACGTCCATCATCTTCGGGTTCGGCAGGTTGAGGTTGTTCATCAGTTCGACATATTCGTCGACCGAGCCGACGAGAAGGCGCGGATTGAAGTGCTTCTCCTCGCCGATGGTGGAGACGGTGTCGCCCTTGTAGTCGTGGGCGGGATAGACCAGCGTCTCGTCGGGAAGGCGCAGCAACTTGTTGAAGATGGAATCGTACTGCTGCCGGGGGTCGCCGTTCTGGAAATCGGTGCGCCCGGTGCCGCGGATCAGTAGCGTGTCGCCGGTAAAGACGCGGCCGTTCATCAGGAAGGAATAGCTGTCGTCGGTGTGGCCCGGCGTATAGAGCACGTCGAGGCTCAGGCCTTCGATGGAGACGCGGTCGCCTTCGGCAACGCGCATCGAGACCACGTCGGCTGCGGTCTGCTCGCCCATGACGGTGATGCAGTGGGTGCGGTCGCGCAAGGCGCCGAGGCCGGTGACGTGATCGGCATGCAGATGGGTATCGACCGCCTTGACCAGCTTCAGGTCGAGTTCCTCGACCAGTTTCAGGTAGCGGTCCACCTTCTCCAGCACGGGGTCGATGATGAGGGCCTCACCGCCGGCCCGGCTGGCGATGAGGTAGGTATAGGTGCCGGATACGCTGTCGAAGAGTTGTCGGAAGATCATCTGTCCCTCCACTCGACAAGCATGCCTGCGGGAAAGACGACGGGTTCAGCTTCCCGGCTGCGGCACGATCCGGATATAGGGTTTGGGCGCGCGCCAGCCGTCCGGATACTGCTTGCGGGCGTCGTCGTCGGAGACGGAACCGGCGATGATGACGTCTTCGCCCTTCTGCCAGTTGACCGGGGTCGCCACCTTGTGCTTGGCGGTCAACTGCAGGCTGTCGATGACGCGCAGAACCTCGTCGAAATTGCGCCCCGTCGTCATCGGATAGACCAGGATCAGCTTGACCTTCTTGTCGGGCCCGACGACGAAGACGTTGCGCACGGTCTGGTTGTCGGCCGGCGTGCGGGCGGTCGGATCACCCGACACCGCGGCCGGCAGCATGCCATAGGCCTTGGATACGGCGAAATCGACGTCGGCGATCATCGGGAAGTTGGGCGCGTGGCCCTGCGTCTCCTCGATATCGCTGGCCCAGCCGGCATGGCGGTCGAGCGGATCGACCGACAGGCCGATGATCTTGACGCCGCGGCGGTCGAATTCCGGCTTGATGCGGGCCATGTAGCCCAATTCGGTGGTGCAGACGGGCGTGAAGTCCTTCGGATGGGAGAAGAGCACGGCCCAGGAATCGCCGATCCAGTCATGGAACTGTATCGGACCATCGGTCGTCTCGGCCCTGAAATCCGGTGCCACGTCGTTGATCGCAAGTGTCACGGCAACCTCCTGTTGTTCGATTGCAGCCTTTCGGGCGCATCATGTACGACGCGCATGGCTGCGGGACGAGCGTGTCGTCCGGGCAGGAAAGTGGCACCAAACCGCGTGATAGGCAACGATAAATTCACGCCCGGCCGACAACCATGGCGGGTCCGCAATCGACCATTGAAGGGACGCCTCAACCGGCCTTGTAGAGCATCCAATCCTTGCCCTCGCCGCCGCTCTCGTTGTCGCGATGGAGGACGATCCGGTTGCCGCCGGCGGCCAGCGCCTGCTGCAGCGATTTCTCCGCCAGGTTGACGAAATCGAAGGCGTTGCCGGCGGCACCGGCCATGCAGACGCCGGCGGAGAAGGTCAGGCTGCCGAGGCTGCGCATGGTCTCGGGATGCTTCAGGGTCGCTGTGGCAAAGGCGGTGCGCAGCAGCGCCATCAGCCTGCCGACCTCGGTCTCGTCGGAGGTGAAGAACAGGAAGCCGAAGCGGAAGCCGTCAAAGCGGCAGACGACGTCGGTGGAGGGCGTGGTGCGCTTGATCAGGCTGCCGTAGTGGCGGACCAGGTAATCGTTGAGCGCTTCGACCTGGACCGGCGAGAAGCGCTTGCCGACATCGATCTCGACCACGGCCAGCGCGCAGGAGAGCGGCATTTCCGCGTTGGCATAGACCCTGGCGACGGACTTGTTGAAGGCGCGGCGGTTGCCGAGCCCCGTCGCGGCGTCGGTGAACTTGGTGGCCTCGAAGGCGGCGAGGTCGTGCTGGATCGCCTCCATGTTCTCCGACTGGTTGGCCACCCTGGCCTCCATCGCCGCATTGCGGGTGAACTGCCGTTCGGTTGCCTGCCGCAGCCTCTCGATCGAGCTGCCGAGCGCCTGGGCGGTGCCCTGGTCGGTGGAGAAGATCGCCTGCGAGGCCTCTCCGATCAGGCGACCGTAATCGCTGAGCGAGGTCTGCTCCTCCTGCAGCAGCGCCATGAAATTGGTCATTTCGTCACGAACCGCACCCGCCGAGCGCTGCAGCACGGCTTCCTCGTGATGATGCGGGAGATACTTGCGGCCGAGCTCGTCCAGCGCACCTTGCGTCTTGAACTTTCCGAGCGCGATGAAATCCCGAACCAGCTCCGGATTGGCGCCTGCGTAGGCCTCGTAGACGAGCTCGTAGTTTCGCGGCAGACCGTCGATGCCCATCTGCTGCATGGCGCTCGCGACACGCAAGGCGACGTCGTTGGTCGAGGATTTCTTCTGGTTCATGTGCACAGGCCCCACCCATCTATTCCGCCCCCTTTTATCAGCGATCGGTTACGAAGCATCTAACGAGGGCACAGGTCGGGTGCACCGGGCCCGATTTCGACACGCAGCGCGTGCGGTGTTCATTCGCCCTTGGCAGGCACCGGCCAAAGACGCTAAAGCGGGCCGGCAACGGCGAAGATGGACGAGATGGCAGAGATAGTCGACACGGCCGCGGATGCGGATCACGCCCTGCAGAGGGCGACCGAAGTGCTCGGCCGCGGCCTTCCCGTGGCGATCCCCACCGAGACGGTCTACGGGCTCGCGGCCGATGCGACCAATCCGCAGGCGATCGCGCGCATCTACGAGACGAAGGGCCGGCCGCAGTTCAACCCGCTCATCTGCCACGTCGCCGATCTCGAAATGGCCGAGCGTCATGCCGTCTTCGATCCGCTCTCGCGACAGCTCGCCATGGCCTTCTGGCCGGGGCCGCTGACGCTCATCCTTCCTGTCCGGCCGGACACGCCGATCCATCCGCTGGCGCGCGCCGGACTCGATACGGTCGGCCTGCGGGTGCCGGCAGGCTTTGCCGGGCGGCTTCTCGCGGCATTCGGCCGACCCCTCGCCGCCCCGAGCGCCAACACGTCGGGGCGGATCAGCCCGACGACTGCCGCCCATGTCGAGGCGGACCTCGGCTCCGCGATCGAACTGATCCTCGATGCCGGCCCGGCACGCGTCGGCGTCGAATCCACCATCGTCAAGGTCGAGGACGACAGGATCCGCCTGCTGCGTCCCGGCGGGCTCGATGCGAGCGACATCGAGAAACTGACCGGGCTTGCGGTGATCCGGCCGACGGCGCCGGGCGCTGCGATCGAGGCGCCGGGAATGCTGGCCTCGCACTATGCCCCCGACGCCGGCGTGCGCCTGAACGCGCGCGAGGTTGCCCCCGGCGAGGCGCTGATCCGCTTCGGCGGAACGGAGCTTCCCGGCGAGGAGAAGGCCGCCATCGTGCTCGACCTCAGTCCCGGCGGCGACCTGCGCGAGGCGGCCGCCAATCTTTTCGGCTACATGCAGACGGCGGATGCCACCGGCGCGCGCACAATCGCCTTTGCGCCGATCCCCGCCACGGGCCTGGGCGAAGCCATCAACGACAGGCTCGAACGGGCGGCCGCGCCACGTAGCTGAAGCAGGAGTCCAAGCATGCCCAACACCCCCGACACCATGGACGCCGACCTCCTCGCCCGCTTTGCGGCGATCACAGGCTCTGCCCACGCGCTGACCGATGGCGCCTCCGTCGCGCCCTATCTGGTGGAATCGCGCGGGCTCTATCACGGCACGACGCCGCTCGTGCTCCGGCCCGGCAGCGTCGCCGAAGTGTCGGCGATCCTCAAGCTTGCCAGTGAGACCGGCGCGGCGATCGTGCCGCAGGGCGGCAACACCGGCCACGTCGCCGGACAGATCCCGCGCGAGGGCCGGGCCGATGTGGTGCTGTCGCTGTCACGGCTCAACCGGATCCGCGACGTCGATCCGGTCGGCAACGTGATCGTCGCCGACGCCGGCTGCGTGCTCGCCGACATCCAGAAGGCGGCCGAGGACGTCGACCGGCTGTTTCCGCTGTCGCTCGGCTCGGAGGGCAGCTGCCAGATCGGCGGCAACCTTTCCAGCAATGCCGGCGGCACCGCCGTGCTGGCCTACGGCAACACGCGCCAGCTCTGCCTCGGACTGGAGGTGGTGCTGCCGACCGGCGAGATCTGGGACGGGCTCAGGCGACTGAAGAAGGACAACACCGGCTACGACCTGCGCGACCTGTTCATCGGCGCGGAAGGCACGCTCGGGGTGATCACGGGTGCTGTGCTGAAGCTCGTTCCGCGGCCAGCCGGCCACGAGGTCGCCTTTGCCGGCCTTCGCTCGGTGGAGGCCGCGCTGGCGCTGTTCGACAAGGCCCAGCAACGCTGCGGCGGCGCCCTCACCGGCTTCGAGCTGATGCCCCGGATCGGCATCGCCTTCACCACCCGGCACATTCCCGGCGTCCGCGACCCGCTTTCGAGCCGGCACGACTGGTATGCGCTGATCGACGTCTCCACCTCCGATTCCGCCGAGACGGCGCGGACGATGGTCGAGACGCTGCTGGCCGAGGCGATGGAGGCCGATCTCGTGCAGGACGCGGTGATCGCCGCGAGCGAGGACCAGCGCCGCGCGATCTGGCACATGCGCGAAAGCATGTCGCCGGCGCAGAAGCCGGAGGGCGGGTCGATCAAGCACGACGTGTCCGTCCCCGTCTCCAGCATTCCCGCCTTCATGGCCGAGGCCGACGAAGCGGTGATGGCGATGATCCCCGGCGCGCGGATCTGCTCCTTCGGCCACATGGGCGACGGCAACATCCACTACAACATCTCCCAGCCCATCGGCGCCGACAAGCAGGCCTTCCTCGACCGCTGGCGGGAGGTGAACGCGGTTGTGCACGGGATCGTGCTGAAATACGGCGGCTCGATCTCGGCGGAACACGGCATCGGCCAGTTGAAGCGCGACGAGCTTGCCGCGGTGCGCGCGCCGATCGAGATCGAACTGATGGCCCGCATCAAACACGCCTTCGACCCCGCCGGCATCATGAACCCGGACAAGGTGCTGCGGGCGGAGCGGTGACGCCGCTCCCCCTCCTCGCGCGCCTGGGCGTCAGATCCCGCCGGTCCTCAGCTGCGACAGGCTCATCAACGTATCGGCGCTGATGCTCTGCGTTCCGCCGGCCAGGATGGTGAGCGCGGACGAGGTCTGGGTGTTGTTCTCCAGATCGTAGAGGACGGAGAACCGGACGATCATCTTTTTCACGTATTCGGGATCCTGCAGGTCCTCGATGTTGATCTGGCGCTTGATCATCTCGGCCTGGGCGTCGATATCGGCGTTGCCGACCTCGTCGGAGATGCTGAAGCTCGTCTTGAAGACCTCGTAGAGGGCGTCGTCGGCCAGGATGTCATAGGCGCTCGAGATCGTCGGCGCCTTGCGCTCGAAGTAGAGCGCCAGGCGGACGCCGGGGTTCTGCACGCCCTCGTCGCTCTCGATCGCCTGGCGGACATAGTTGTCGATCGTCTGGTAGATGCCGCGGCGGGACTGGATCGCCGTCTCCTCCGGCCGCTCGACGAGGCCGTCGGCGTTGAAGTTGAACGAGGCCACCATCGCCCTGTACCTGCGTTCGGCCTGCTGGTTGGCAAAGCTCTGCGGATCGTCGAGATCGGATGCGAAGATCTGCTTCATGAAACCTTCGGGCACCGTTTCCGGATCGATGCCGTTGGCCTGCAGGATGACGTTGACGAGCCTCTCGTCGGCCAGGAACTCCTCCACCGTCTCAATGGACTGCATCTGGGCCGCGTAATAACTCGCTTCCTCTTCCGCCTCCTCCTTGTCCTCGGCCGTTCCGAAGCGGGACACGGCGGTGATGTAGGCGCGGTTGACCACCTGTATCTCTGCCTCGCTCTGGGCCAGGGTGGGCGGCTCGATGTTGCCGTCGGCGTCAAAATTGAACGCCTTGGCCAGCTCGATGTAGCGCTCGTCGCCCAGGCGGTTGGCGTAGCTCTTCGGGTCGTTGAGGTCGCTCAGCAGCACCTGCTTGATGCGGTAGGTCGATTCGCTGTCGGGATCGAGGCCGAAGGCCTGTAGCGCCAGGTCGTAGACGTTCACCGAAGCGAAGAAATCGTCGACGGTCTCGATGGCGTTCGCCTCGATCTTGTAGCGGCCGATGAGCTTCTCGTCGGCCTCGTCGTCCTCGTCGTTGTAGCGGCTCATGTAGCCCGAACCGGTCGATGACGTCTGCGTCGCCGTCTGTGCCGTGTCGCCGGCCGCGAGCGTGCCGTCCGCCTGGAAGTTGAACGCCTTGTTCAGCGCGATGTAGCGCGGGTCGTTGCCGCCGAACGTCTGGATGTAGCCCGCCGGGTCGTCCGGATCGTCGGTCAGGATGTTCTTCAGCGTCGCGTCGACGACGGTGACGTCGTTCAGGTCGAAGGCGGTGCGGATGTATTCCTCGAGGCGGCTGTCGGCGAGCAGCTCTTCCACGGTCGTGATGGAGGGTATCGCCTCCTCGAAATAGGCCCGGTTCAGCAGGGCCCCGGCCGACGTCATGCGCGGGGCCGAAATGATGTAGGCCTCGTTGGTCGCAGCCTTCTGGTCTGCGTCCTGGGCCAGCGTGCCGGCCGGCAGCGTCCCGTCCTCGCTGAACTCGTATGCGGCGGCAAGCGCCAGGTAGTTGCCGGCGCTGATGATCTCGGAGTTCCACCGCGTGATCTTCGCCTCGAGCGACGCCTTCTCCGTCGACGACAGGTTGCCGCTGTTGATTTGCGCGCGGGCATCCTGGACGAGGCCCGACAGCTCCGTGATGCGCGCGCCGAAGGTGGTGTTGACGTAGCTGTCGGGATCGTCGAGGTCGCTGGTCAGCGAATTGCGGACCATCTCGCGGGAATAGGTATCGGGATCGATGTTGAAGGCGGTGAAGAGATAGTCCCGCATGCGGTCGTTGTTCAGGATCTGGTCGACATTGGTGACGCTGTCGACGACGATGTTGTAGTAGCGCGTCTCCTCGGTCTGCACGGCACCGGCATTGGCCATCGCGGCCGAATAGAGGCCGATGATGTCGTCCATCTGTGCGTCCGACTGGGCAACCGCCGTCTCTTCCGCAAACGAAAACGCCTGTGCGAACTCCCGGTAGCGCGTATCCGTCAGGCGATTGACGAAGCTGTTCTCGTCGGAGAGGTCGCTTTCCAGGACCTGGCGCATGAAGGCGGTGGCGTAGGCCATGTCGTCGAGGCCGTAGGCCTTCATCGCGTAGTTGAAGAGCCGATAGTCGCCAAGGAACTCGTCGACCGTCGAGACCTTGCCGATATTGTCGCGGTAGTACTGCGCCTCGCGCGCGTTGATGGTTTCCTCGGATTTCCGGTTGAGCGTCTTCAGCATGTCCTGGGTGATGATATTGTAGCTCGTATAGGTCGAAAGCATCCCGAAAATATCCCTTTGCACCGGCGCGGCGGCCGATCGAGCCGCACGCACGCGCATGTAACCTCCGCGAGCATGGCAGGGGTCGCTTGCCCGGGGCTTTCGGAGAGGGCTTTCGGGGCGTTCACCAAACGGAAACCCTGCACGACCGGCATTTGCTAACCATCCGCTCGGGCAAAGCTTTCTTAACCGCGATTTTTAAGCCGGCCGGAACGCGCGCCGCCTAAGCTTCCCGACATAGAGGACGAAAAGTCCCGAGGAGAAGGGAAACCTGCTCTCAAGGAAGACAAGGGTAAAAGACAATGCTGAACACCGTTACCAAGCCGGCATGGGCCGGAAGCACGCTCAGGCTCGATCCCAAGCGATTTCCCCAGCAGATCAGTTATGCGATGCGCAACACCACGGGTGACGTGACCATCACGCTGGACGACCGAGGCGCGGTGATGCGCAAGGTCCTCCCCTCCAGCGGCCTGCCGCTGTCGATTGCGCTGCCGGCGCGCGCCTTCAAGGGTGTCGCCGCCCGCGCCATCGACCATGGCAACGGCGAGGTCACCGTGACGCTCGAACTGCACCACGACGATCCGGAACTGTGCATTCCGCTGCTCGTCGCCCACGACCTTTGCGACATCGCCGCTGACTGGCGCAGCTGGTCGGATGCCTACCGGATCCCGATGCTGATGGTGGAAGCCGACGGCGTGGCCCGCCCGCTGGAATTGCATCTGGGCGCGGTTCCCGCCCGTCCGCCCCGGCAGCGCCGGCGCCATTCCTACTTCGCCGACCGGCGCCCGCGCTTTCTCGTGCGCCGCTCCACCGGCGACCTCGGCCTGATGATGCGCATCAACGGCGACGAGATCATCGCGCGCGACTGACACCAAACTGCATAAAGGGGGCATCTGGGCACCCGGAATGCGACGAGGCCGCCTCTTTCGGGCGGCCTTTTCGTTTGTGTTGCTCAGGCGAAAGCGAGCGCCGCCAGGAGCCCGAGAAAGACGATCAGGCCGACGACGCCGTTGAACTTGAAGAGGGAGAGGCATTGCTCGCCGTCGTCTATGTCTATCTTCACGATCTGCCAGGCGAGCAGGGCGGCTGCGACGGCCAGGCCCGCATAGGCGAGGATGCCGACGCCGGCGAGTGCGAAGGACAGGCCGATCAGGAGGATGGTGAGGCCATAGAGGGCGACCAGCCACGCGCGGGTGCGCTCGCCGAACAGGCGCGCGGTCGAACGGACCCCGATCAGTGCGTCGTCCTCCTTGTCCTGGTGGGCGTAGATCGTGTCATAGCCGATGGTCCAGACGACGGCGCCGGCATAGAGGGCGACGGCTGCCAGCGACAGCGCACCGAACTGCGCCGCCCAGCCCATCAGCGCGCCCCAGGAAAAGGCCAGCCCTAGAAAGAACTGCGGCCAGTCGGTGAAGCGCTTGGCGAAGGGATAGACCGCCACCACCGCAAGCGAGGCGAGCGCCAGCACCACCGAGAAAGTGTTAAACTGCAGGAGTACGATCAGGCCGACAAGCGCCTGCAGTACGATGAAGAGCTTCGCCTGGCCGCGCGACACCCGGCCGGACGGCAGCGGGCGGGAGCGGGTGCGGGCCACCGCCTTGTCGATCTCGTGGTCGACGAGGTCGTTATAGGTGCAACCGGCGCCGCGCATGGCGATCGAGCCGATGACGAAGAGCAGGACATGCCAGGCAAATTGCGAAAAGGAATAGGTCGCCTCCGCGCGCGCCACGTTCGCCGCCAGCGCCGCCGACCAGAGGCAGGGCCACATCAGGAGCTGCCAGCCGATCGGCCGGTCCCAGCGGGCGAGCTGGGCATAGGGCCACAGCGCGCGCGGCAGGGCCCGATAGACCCAGTTGTCGGACGGCGCATCGGCTACCCGACCGGAGTCTGAGGGGCCGGAATCGGAAGGATTGGTGCTCATGTCCTTGGTTCGCAGCCTGCCGGCTCCGCGTCAAGCACCGATCCGGGGCCGGTACAACCGGAAAACGCAGAAACGTCCGGAACGAAATCGCCGGTGTCACGTTCCTGTCCCGGTTCAAGTACGGGAGTGATTTTCATGAATGCCAGCATGATGGAACTGAAGCTGAACGCAATCCGCTACGACGTCGGCCTCAGCCGCGGCGAAAAGATTGCCAAGCTCGAGCATCTGCGCAATGCCGCATGCGCCCTTCGCACGGCCGCCCGGAAAAATGCGCTGGCGCTCGAATACGGCTGGTGCCAGGAACTGCATCTGATCGACGCGGAACTCGCCGGCCTGAACGGCGCCGGCCACGAGGGCGCGACCATCACCTTTCGCTGAGGCCAGGCTCCGCACCGCCCCTGCGGACAAGCCGGCCTTTGCGCCTCCTTTGCCCCATCGCCGACGTCGTCGCCCTTGACCTTTCGCCCCGGCCCGCTTAACCCGCGGGAAACGCGGTCCAGGGTCGGCGGCGATGGCGATTGGGGATTTGGCAATGAAGGTTCTGTTGATCGGCTCGGGCGGACGCGAACATGCGCTGGCCTGGAAACTGGCCCAGTCGCCGCTGCTCACCGAGCTCTTTGCCGCCCCCGGCAATCCCGGCATGGCCGAATGCGCCACGCTCGTCGCGCTCGACGTCGATGACCATGCGGCGGTCTGCGCCTTCTGCCGCGACAACGGCGTGACCTTCGTCGTCGTCGGCCCCGAGGCGCCGCTGGTGGCGGGGCTTGCCGACCGGCTCCGCGCCGACGGCATTGACGTGTTCGGCCCGTCCGCGGCCGCAGCGCAGCTCGAAGGCTCCAAGGGCTTCACCAAGGATCTCTGCGCCAAGTACGACATCCCCACCGGCGCCTATCGCCGCTTCACCGATGCCGCCGCCGCCCGCGCCTATGTGGGCGAGCAGGGCGCGCCGATCGTCATCAAAGCGGACGGACTGGCCGCCGGAAAGGGCGTGACGGTGGCGATGACGGTGGAAGAGGCATTGGCGGCGATCGACGACTGCTTCGACGGCGCCTTCGGCGCGGCCGGGGCGGAGGTCGTGGTAGAAGCCTTCCTCGACGGCGAGGAGGCGAGCTTCTTCTGCCTCTGCGACGGAAAGAACGCGCTCGCGCTCGCCTCCGCACAGGACCACAAGCGCGTCGGCGACGGCGACACCGGCCCGAACACCGGCGGCATGGGCGCCTATTCCCCTGCCCCGGTGATGACGCCGGAGATGGTCGAGCGGACCATGAGGGAGATCATCGTGCCGACCATCCGCGGCATGGCCGCCGACGGCCACCCCTTTTCCGGCGTCCTCTTCGCCGGGCTGATGATCACCGACAAGGGGCCGGAACTGATCGAATACAACGTCCGCTTCGGCGACCCGGAATGCCAGGTGCTGATGATGCGGCTGAAGAGCGACCTGCTGCCGATCCTGCATGCGGCGGCGACCGGCACGCTCGACACAGTCTCGGCCGAGTGGAAGGACGAGACGGCGCTGACCGTCGTCCTCGCCTCGAAGGGCTATCCGGGTTCCTACGACAAGAACACGCCGATCCTGTCCATCCCGGCCGACGGCGACGCCACCAAGGTGTTTCATGCCGGCACAGGCCTGAAGGACGGCAAGCTGGTTGCGACCGGCGGCCGGGTGCTGAACGCGACGGCCGTCGCCTCCACCGTCGCCGGAGCCCAGGCCGGCGCCTATGCGCTGGCGGATCGGGTGGAGTGGGCGAACGGCTTCTGCCGCCGCGACATCGGCTGGCGGGCGGTCGCGCGCGAGAAGGCCTGACCGGGCAGGTTCGGCAAGCGGAATAAATCCGCGCCTCATTCAATTTTTACCAATTCTCCTGACCGGAAGGTAACGGAAAACGCATAGTCTTTCCGTCGACCCTGGTGCATGGCGTGTTTGCGAGACCTTTGCGGTCTTTCGCCGGTCCTGCGCCGGAACGAAGCGGTGCCGCCTCCGGCCGGACGCGGCGCAACACGGAGAACCACGTATGCGCAGCCTCATGAAGTCCATCGGGTCGACCCTTGCCATCGCGCTTCTTGCCGCACCCGCTCTTGCGTCCTCCATCCAGCCGGTCGCCTCCGGCGGCAAGGGCCGGGGCAGCGTCGCCACGATTTCCTGCGCACACTGCCCGCCGCTGAAGGTGGAGGAAAATCGCCGCTCCTATGTGGTCCCGGAGCTCGAGCCCGGCACGCAGAAGGTCGAGATCCGCGAAATCGACGGCGAGCGGCGGATGTTCCGCAGCGAGGCCTGGTTCGGCGGTTCGCCGGTGGTGTTCGTCACCAAGGCGCCCGAACAGGCCGAGGACGCGATCGCCGAGGCCCCCCTCGAGGCACCGGCCGAACCGGTGGCCGCCGTCGATACGGCAGCGATGACCGGCGCGCTGGACAGCAGCGCTGCGGCAGTCGCGGTGACCGCCGCAGCAGCCAGCCAGCCGGTCGCCTCACGGGAGCTTGATCCATCGACATTTGAACTTCGGCTGAACTGACCCTATATTTTCCAGGTTCCCTGCCCCATCGGTCCCTCCAGGACTGATCGGGCATCCGCCCTGCGCAATCAGGTGCGGGTGTCTTGCGCCCCTGAAGAGAAGCAGGGGCGCAAGCCTTATTCGGAGGCGGCATCGTCCATAGCCAGCACGGCTGCGAGGCGATCCACCTCCCGGTCCGAGAAGACGGCAATGCCGTGGCGCCTGAGCAGCGCCGCCGTGACCCCCTCGCCCGCGTGGCGCTTTCCGGAAAAACTGCCGTCGTAGAGAAAGCCAGAACCGCAGGACGGGCTGCCGTCGATCAGGAGCGCGTGGCGGCAGCCGTTCGCCTGCGCGATTTCAAGCGCCCGGCGCGCTCCTTCGACGAAACCATCCGAGACGTCCCGACCGGACTGCTCCACCACGCGGGCCGTGCCGTCGAGCACAGCATTGCCGTCCATCGCCCGCGCGATCTCGGCTGCCGGCCGCGGCACGGAAAAGCCGCCGGCGAGTTCGGGACAGAAGGTGACGAGCCGCCCCTCCTCCTTCCAGCGCGCCACCGCCTCGTGCAGCAGCGGCCTGGCCGATCCGTTGTAGCGCACCGGCAGGCCCATGAGGCAGGCGCTGATCAGGATCTTGCCGGTCATGCGCAGACGGTCTCCCGGGTTGCGGTTGGGTACGGGTCGTGCGGTTTTCCACGGCCGGGGAGCGGACCGGCGAATGTGGGTCGTGGAGCACTGCCCACGCTACAGGGTTCGCGCCTATGGCAAGTCCCCCTCTGCCCTGCCGGGCATCTCCCCCACAAGGGGGGAGAATAGTCGTGGCGCCCGCCAGCCCCGCCACACCCGAAAGCTCGAATGAAGCTCCGGCGGAGCGGCCGGATTAAGCCCTCCCCCTTGTGGGGAGGGTGGGGAGGGGCATCTTGTCGTTCCCGCGTCAGCCTGCGATTTTCGAGAAATCGGCGACCGTTCCGGTGGCGGCGCGGATCGCGGCGAGCAGCGCCAGCCGGTTTGCCCGGATCGCCGCATCCTCGTCGTTGACCAGCACGTCGTCGAAGAACCTATCCACCGGCGCGCGCAGCTTCGACAGCGCCTCCATGGCCGAGCGGAAGTCTTCCCCGGCAACGGCATCGGCCGCCTCGCGGGTGGCGATGACGATCGCCGCATTCAGGTCCTCTTCGGCCGGCAGGCGGAAGAGATCGACGGCGACGCCGTCGGCGACCACCGTGCCCTTCTTCTCCTCGGCGGCGAGCAGTTGCGTCGCGCGCTTGGTGCCGGCGAGCAGGTTCTTTCCGTCCTCCGACGTGATGAACGCCGTCAGCGCCTCGACGCGGCGGGCGACCATCAGGAGGTCGTCGGAATCGGGCGTCAGCACCGCATCGATCAGGTCGTGGCGGGCGCCGAGGTCGCGGAGGTAGACCTTCAGGCGGTCGTGGAGGAAGGAGAGGAGATCGGACACAAGATCGCTGACGGCCGGCACGAAGCTCCTCTGCCGCGGCTCCCCTATGTCGTATGCCAACCTTCCTTCTGCCAACGCAGGCTCAAGCAGATCACGATCGAACTGCTTGTTACCATAGAACTCGGAAAGCACCTCCATGTCGCGCTTTCTCGTAGCCGTCAGGGAACCGTCAGTATTGTGTTTAATGACGTATCCCCTGCCGGAATCTGCGAACTGTCGCCCGATCTGGCGTGCGTGCCGCGCGATCAATTCGCGGAGCGGAACTCGTACTCCCTTTTCCAGAAGGACGCGAATTGTCCCAAGCGCCGCCCGCCTCAGCGCATACGGATCCTTCGAACCCGTCGGCTTCTCGTCGATCGCCCAGAAGCCCACCAGCGTGTCGAGCTTGTCGGCGAGCGCCACGGTGATGGCGACCGGGTCGGTGGGGACGCGGTCGGAGGGGCCCTGCGGCTTGTAGTGGTCCTCGATCGCCTCGGCGACCGCCGGGTCCTCGCCCTGCAACAAGGCGTACTTGCGGCCCATGATGCCCTGGAGTTCGGGGAACTCGCCGACGGCCTCGGTGCGCAGGTCGGCCTTGGCGAGCACGACGGCGCGGTCGACGAGGGCCGGATCGGCGCCGGTAACTACCGCCAGTTCTGCGGCGAGCGCCCGGATGCGCTGCACGCGCTCGCCTTGCGTGCCGAGCTTGGCGTGGAAGGTGACGTTGAGCGCGTCGAGCTTGGCCATGCGCTGGTCGAGCGGCTTGCCCAGGTCGAGCCCGAATTTTTCGGCCGATGCTGTCAGCGTTTCGAGATCCGGCAGGTCGTGCTGGTCGCGGGTCCAGAAGTGGCGGGCGTCCGACAGGCGTGCGCGCACAACCTTGCCATTGCCGTGGACGATCTCCTTGCCGCCGTCCTTCGCCTCGATGTTGGAGACGAGGACGAAGTGGTTGGACAGACCCTCGCCGCCGCCGGCCGGCCGGGTGACGAAGCATTTCTGGTTGGTCTTGATCGTCAGGCGGATAATTTCCGGCGGGATCGCCAGGAATTCCTCCTCGAAGGTGCCCATCAGCACCTGCGGCCATTCGACGAGGCCCGAGACCTCTTCCAGCAGACCCTCGTCCTCGACCAGTTCCAGGCCGTTGGCAAAGGCGATGTTGGCGGCGTCGGTGGCGATGATCTGCTTGCGGCGCTCGGCGTCGAGGATGACCTTCGCCTTTTCCAGCGCTGCGGCATAGTCGTCGAACCGGCGCACAGTGATCGGCTCCGGCGCGTGGAAACGATGGCCGTAGGTGACGTTACCGGCGACGATGCCGTCGACCGCGAAGGGCACGACGCGCGTCTCCTCGGTCTCCGAGCCGAACAGGCAGACGATCGACTGCAGCGGGCGCACCCAGCGCAGCGCGCCGGGCCTTGCCGACGCCGCACCCGAGCGCATCGGCTTCGGCCAGGGGAAATTGCGGATGATGCCCGGCATCACATCGGCGATGATCTCTTCGGCAGCGCGGCCCGTCTTGACGATATGGGCGACGTAGAAATCGCCCTTCTTCGGATCGCTGTGGACATGCGCCTCGCTGACGGAGGCGAGCCCCGCGCCGCGCAGGAAGCCTTCGATCGCCTTCTCGTTGGCATCCGTGCGGGGACCTTTTCGCTCCTCGCGGACGTCGGCGGAGCGGGCCTTCAGGCCGCGGATGTCGAGCGTCAGCCGGCGCGGCGTCCAGTACTCGCGGGCACCCTCGTAGGTGAGCCCCGCCTCGACGAGGGCGTCGGTGACGAGCTTGCGCAGGTCGCCTGCCGCCTTGCGCTGCAGGCGGGCGGGAATTTCCTCGGAACGGAGCTCAAGCAGAAGATCGGGCATGGGATGCTTTTCTGGAAGATCGTTTGGACTGCGGCGGACTTAGCAAGC
This sequence comes from Mycoplana azooxidifex, assembly GCF_014196765.1. Lineage (GTDB taxonomy): Bacteria > Pseudomonadota > Alphaproteobacteria > Rhizobiales > Rhizobiaceae > Mycoplana > Mycoplana azooxidifex. The sequence continues at coordinate 320,311 of NZ_JACIEE010000002.1, read as the reverse complement.
CCGAGGCGAAAAGTCATCCACACCCCGGCGGAAAAGTCGCAGTTCAGGCGGCCTGGTGAACAGGGATGCGGTCGATTTCGTCGTGCATTCTCTCCGCCTCGACCTTGAGGTCATAGCCGGTCTGCAGGTTCATCCAGAATTCCGGCGTCGTATCGAAGTACCTTGCCAGCCGCAGTGCAGTATCGGAGGTGATGCCGATCTTCTCCGTGACGATGCGCTCGATGCGCGTGCGCGGCACATTCAGCTTCTTTGCCAGGGCACCGGCACTCATGTCCAGCGGCTCCAGATAGAGGTCCCTGAGGATCTCGCCGGGATGGATCGCAGGCATGTTGGCTACACTCATCGTCTTTTCCCCGGTTCGGCTCAATGGTAGACGTCTTTTGCCTTCCCTCAAAGGGAAGGCAGGAAGCTACCATCCCCCTCCCCCTCCTCCTCCGCCTCCGCCGCCCGAAAAGCCGCCGCCGCCGGAGCTGCCGGAGAAGCCGGACGAGGAGCTCTTGGGCGGGGGTGGGAGGGAGGCGGTCAGGGTGTCGGCCATGGACCCGGCGAAGCCGCCCATGCGATCGCCGAAGCTGCCGGGGCCGATGCCGTGGCCGCTGTACCAGGCGGGGTGGTAGCTGGCGGCCGCAGCACCCGCGGCTGCGGTGGCGAGCCAGCGCTCGAAGGTCTGCGACCAGGGTTTCTCCACGCCGAGCGCCACCGCATAGGGCAGCAGCGTCTCGTAGTGGCGCGGCGACATCTCCGGCGCGCCGGCCATGTTCATCCGCTCCTTCTCGGCAAGCGTCAGGTACTGCCGCAGCCCCTCGATGCCGTCCATCATCTTCCGCCCGATCGGCGTCGGCGCGCCCATCAGGAAGAAGAACAGCAGGTTGAGCAGCAGGATGCCGCCGACACCCGCCAGGACCGGCAGGAGCCCGTCGCGGATCCCGCTTGCGACGGCACCGGCCAGTACCGCGCCGAACACGGTGAGGAAGACGAAGCCGAAGAAGGCGATCATCAGCACGGTCATGATGCGCTGGGACAGGCTGCGGGCGCCGCGCAGCGACTTGCCGAAGTTGATTGCAAAGACCGAGACGAAGAGGGCGGCCGCGGCCGGGATGACGACGAGCGCGATCCCCTCCTCGTCCAGCCGGCCGAAGACCAGCAGCGCTGCGAGGCAGACGGCCGACAGCGCGACGCCGCCGGCGACATAGCCCCAGTTGGCGCGGTAGTACTTGCCGCGGTGCTCGGCCTCCATGGCGCTGCGGAAGCGGTTGCCGATCGACTGCACTTCCTTGCCGTTCGCCTTGTCGATGGCAAACGGCTGCCCGGACGCGTCGACCGCCTTCAGCAGCGCGCTCTCGCCGGCCGGGAGCCTGGCGTCCAGCGGCTTGTCGGTGCGGGTGACGACGATCGCATTCTTCAGGTCGTCGAGGGTGACGAAGCCCTTCACGGCGAGGTTCAAAAGGGCTGCGGACAGCGCCGTCCAGCCCGCGCCGCCGAAGCCACGGTTGTCGATGTAGTTGAGCAGCGCCGGCGAGGCGCCGTCAGGCGCGTCCCAGCGGGGGACCATGACGCCACGCGGCGGATCGCGCCCTACCCTGTTCCAGGCGCGCAGATAATAGAGCGCCACCAGCACAAGACCGCCGATGCCGACGAGGGCGCCGGCATTGTCCTTGAGGAACCACAGCCGCTCCTGGGTGGCGCTGGGCGGATCGATGCTGCCGGCCGGCATCATGACGCCGATCGTCAGCCCCTGATGGGGAGCGAGCCTTCGCGTGGTGACGAACTCCGCCCGGTTGCCGGAGGCGCTGGCGCGGGCATTCCTGCCGGTGTCGCCATAGGCGCCGGTGAAGTAGGTCAGTTCCTGCGGCTCGACGCCGGCGGGCAGCGTCACCGCCGCCGACACCGCAACGATCGGAAAGGCCCATTCGGTGCCGGTGACGTTCCAGAAGAGCTCGTCGTGCGTCTCGAAATAGCGGATCTGGCGGGAGGTGCGATAGGTCAGTTCGTAGACATGCCGTCCCGGCCGCAGCATCACGTCGGCGGAGCCGAAATAGATGCGGATGCCGGGGCCCGCGCTCTCCGTGCGATAGGGTTCCTCGGCACCGTCGCGGCGCACGTCCAGGATCTCGAACTCCACCTTGCGCGTGCGGCCTCCCGCATCGACGAAGGTGAGCGGGAAATCGCGGTAGATGCCGCGGCGGATGCGGTCGCCCTCCGCATTGACGGTGATCGTCTCGGTGACGGTGATCTCTCCGTCCCTGGCCACGCCGATATCGGCATGGAAGGCGGAGATGACCTCCTCCGCCCGCCCCACGCCGACCATGGCCAGCAGGAAGAAAAGTGCGGCTGCGATGCGGGCGACCATCGGCCGGTCCTTCTAGAACTTCACCGTCGGCACGGCGCGGTCGGCGGGATTGTCGATCTCGAAATAGGGCGCCTTGGCAAAGGAGAAGACGCTGGCGAGCAGGCTGGACGGGAAGCTCTCGACCTTGACGTTGAGGTCGCGTGCGGCACCGTTGTAGTAGCGGCGCGACATCTGGAGCTCGTCCTCGACCTCCTGCAGCGAAGCCTGCAACTCGCTGAAATTCTGGCTTGCCTTCAGGTCGGGATAGGCTTCGGCGAGCGCGACCAGCTTGCCGAGCGCCTGGCCGAGCAGGCCCTCGGCGACGGCGCGTCCCTGGATGTCGCCGGCGGGCACGGCCTGCGCCCTGTTGCGCAGTTCGACCACCTGCTCGAAGGTCTCGCGCTCGTGCTTGGCATAGCCCTTCACAGTCTCGATGAGGTTCGGGATCAGGTCGGCGCGGCGCTTCAGCTGCACGTCGATGCCGGACCAGGCCTCCTCCTTGACCTGCCGCGCCTTCACCAGGCCGTTGTAGAGGATGATCGCGTAGAGCGCGACCACCGCTGCGATTGCCAGACCGATCATCCTGTCCTCCATACGGGTGAGCCAAACGCGGCGACATTAGCATTCGCGCGGGCGGAGGAAAGCCCTTTCCGCCCTTCGTGCGGTGGTTGCCCGTGGAAAAGCCTTTTGGTCCGGCAAGTCCAGCGGCGGCGCCGGCCCGCGGGAACTTTCACGCTGTCCTTTCAACGAGATCGCGCCAGCGCTGCCCTGTTCCCCCGGGAACCGCGCGTTCGGGCGGCCGCGGCGATACTGGACCATCGATCAACCCCGGGGCTGCACCAAAAGCCGGAAAAGCCAGCGCCCCAAGCCAGCGTCCGCCACCATGAAGAAGCTCGCCCTCACCCTCGACGCCCTCGGCTTTGCCGCCCTCTTCCTCGCCTACATGGTCGCCGCCGTGCCCGAGCGCCCGATCGGCGTACGCCGCGCGCTGCAGATTTATGCCGGCCACGTATCGAGCAGTACGGATCCGGCGCCGGACGGCCTCGCACTTTCGGTCACGGGCTTCTTCGAGGAGATATCGGCATGATGATCGCAGCGACGCATCGCAGCCCGGCAAGCGAAGCACGGGCCACCATCTATCACGCCGCCTTCTCGACCCAGTTCACGCCGCCGGCGTCGGTGAGCAGGAAGGCTTCGCCGCAGGCTTTTGCGAGCGTGCGGACGCGCAGGATGTAGCTCTGGCGCTCGGTGACGGAGATCACACCGCGGGCGTCGAGCAGGTTGAAGACGTGGGATGCCTTGATGCACTGGTCGTAGGCGGGAAAGACGCATTTGTGCAGGCGCCGATTGTCCGCATCTCCCGGTGCGCCGGCTGAAAGAAGTGCCAGGCATTCCTTCTCGGCATCGACGAAATGGCGATGCAGCATCCCGGTGTCGGCGAATTCGAAGTTGTGGCGGGAATATTCCTGCTCCGCCTGCAGGAAGACGTCGCCGTAGGTGATCTTGTCCTCACCCTCGCGGCCGTTGAAGTTCAGGTCGTAGACGTTGTCGACGCCCTGCACGTACATCGCCAAGCGCTCCAGACCGTAGGTCAGCTCGCCGGAGACCGGCGCGCATTCGATGCCGCAGACCTGCTGGAAATAGGTGAACTGGGAGACTTCCATGCCGTCGCACCAGCATTCCCAACCAAGCCCCCAGGCGCCGAGCGTCGGGCTTTCCCAGTCGTCCTCGACGAAGCGCACGTCGTGCAGCAGGGGATCAAGCCCGATCGCTTCGAGCGAGCCGAGGTAGAGCTCCTGCAGGTTGGACGGGTTCGGCTTCAGGATGACCTGGTACTGGTAATAGTGCTGCAGGCGGTTGGGGTTTTCGCCGTAGCGGCCGTCGGAGGGGCGGCGCGAGGGCTGGACATAGGCTGCCTTCCACGGTTTCGGCCCGAGTGCGCGGAGCGTCGTCGCCGGATGGAAGGTGCCGGCGCCGACCTCCATGTCGTAGGGCTGCAGCACCGCGCAACCCTTGTCCGCCCAGTAGTTGTGAAGCGTCAGGATCAGCCCCTGGAAGGAGCGGGTCGGGTGCATGTGATCGGGTAGCGCGGCGGGGGCAAGAGGTTGGGTCATCGGTCCGGTCCGGATGGTCTTTCAGGTCGGGCGGACAGGTGCCACGGCGGGGCGGCAGGGTCAAGGGTGCCGCTTGGTCCTTTGGCCGCCCGTTGGCGTGATCAGTGCCGTTCGAGCGAGCGGAACAGGCCGGAGCCCGCCGGCTGTGTGGCCGCCGCAGCCCGGCCGGGTGCCAGGCCTGGAACGGTGCGGAAGACCGTGCGCGAAGCCGGCGACAGGCGGGCGCGATACCAGCCGGCGAGATGCTTCATCTCGCCCAAAAGCGTTGCCTCGGCGCGCCAGCCGAGCGCCTCGAGTGCAGCCGTCGATACCGCGGAACGGGTGACATTGGCCGGGCGGCCGCCGGTGAAGACGACGCCTGCCACCGGGTCCGGCACGGCATCGAGGACCATGCGGGCCACGTCGAGGATGGAATGGCTGCCGGGAGCAGCGACGTTGTAGACGCCGTTCTTTTCGCCGCGGCTGGCGACGGCGCGAAGGGCGGTGCAGAGATCGGACACGGCGAGGAAGGCGCGACGCTGGTTGCCGTTGCCATGCACCGACAGTGGCTTGCCGACAGCGGCGAGCTCGAGGAAGCGCGGCACCAGCTTCTCGGCGTTCTGGCGCGTGCCGATGACGTTGACGGGGCGCAGCACGCGGATGTCGAGATCATGCTGCGGCCGCAGCCCGGAAAGCAGCATCTCGGCTGCGGCCTTGGAGGCGGCGAGCGGATTGTCCGGCCGCATCGCCGCGGTCTCGGACGGCATGGGGCCTGCGGCGCCATAGACCTCGGCGGTGCTGACATGGATCATCAGCGGCACGCGGCGCCGCGCCATCGCCTCGACCAGCACCTGCGTGCCGATGGCGTTGGAGAGGCTGGCGCGCTCCGGGGCTACGAGCGCGCGCTCGACATGGCTTTCGCCGGCGGCGTGGACGACGAGTTCGGCACCCCGCAGGACATCGGAGACGAGATCGAGATTGCCGACATCGCCCTGGCGCAGGGTGACGCGGCCGGTGCGCATGGCGCCGTCGAGGTTTGCCATGTCGGCGGCATAGGTGAAGGCGTCCAGCACGCGGATCTCGGCGGCCGGGCAGGCCTGCAGCAGGTCGTCCACCACATGCGAGCCGATGAAACCGGCGCCGCCGGTGACGACGATGGTGCGGATGCCGGCGAGATCAAGCGAGGCCATGAAATCTTCCTTCCCGTGCAGTTCAATCAGGAATGGCAGATTTCGCGGGTTAGCCACGCCGGCGCAATGTCCACGCGGCCCCGGCCCGGCATTTATACGCTGTTAACCTTACCGACAGCGGTTTGTGCGCCGTTCCGGGACAGGGACGCGCGCCATAGTCCCATGGACCGGACAGATGGCGGCTATTCGTCGTCGCGGCGCAGGCGGTATTCGCCGGTCTTCGGATCCTTGATAAGGGTTCCGATCGCCTCGTTCTGGCGTTCCCTTTCGGCGGCGCGGCGCTTGCGGGTCAGCCGCTCGGCGTCGGTGACGAACTTGCGGTAGCCGTACCAGGCGACGGCGACGACCAGAAGCAGGAATATGATCTGAGCCAAGTGTCCCTCCCCCTTGCTTCTATCGGCCGAAGCGCGCCCAGAGCGCCTTTTCCTCGGCGAGCTCCGAGAGCGCCCCGATGCTGGCGGCCCCGGCACCCTCGCCGGCTAGCGCCAGCAGGCCGGAGCCGACACCCGGCACCTTGCGGCCGAACAGGCCACGCGCCGGCGAGACCAGACGCAGGCCGGCATTGGCGCCGTAACGGCGGCGGATCTCGCCGCGCATGTCGGCAAGGCCATCGATCAGGCCGAGCGCCAGCCCGCGCTGGCCGGTCCAGAACAGGCCGGAAAAGATGTCCGGATCGTCGGCGAGCCGCGAACCGCGCCGCGCCTTGACCATGTCGATGAAGACGGCGTGGATCTCGACCTGCAGCGATTTCAGGTAGTCGATGTCGGATTCCCGCTCCGGCTTGAACGGGTCGAGGATGACCTTGTTCTCGCCGGCGCTATAGACGCGCCGCTCGACGCCGATCTTCTTCAACAGCTCCGGAAACCCGAAGCCGCCGGAAACGACGCCGATGGAGCCGACGATGGAGGTCGGGTCGGCGAAGATCTCGTCGCCGGCAAGCGCGATCATGTAGCCGCCGGACGCCGCCACGTCCTCGACGAAGACGAGCACGCGCTTGTTCTTCTCCGCGGCGAGATCGCGGATGCGCTGGAAGATCAGCCGCGACTGCACCGGCGAGCCGCCGGGCGAATTGATGGAAATGGCGACGGCGGGGGCTGCCTTGTCTGAAAAGGCCTTCTCCAGGACGGGGGCGACGGCTGCGAGATTGAGCGCGGGGCGGAACTGGCTGCCGCCGGCCATGATGGCACCCTGCAACCGCACGACCGGAATTGTGACGCCCTCCTTGCGGAACCGCTTCGGCATCAACTTCCTCAAAAATCCGGCCATCTCGCTTATCATTCTCCCATTCTGCGTTATCGCCAGATGTATGCACGCGGCGGTAAAACGCAATGGCCGGGGCGCAAAATCGGCACGCCGCGAAGGGGCCGGTGATCGGCCGGTCAGGGGAGCGTCAGGATGCCGCAGGTGTCAGCGAGGGCTTCGCCCGCGTGCGCCCGAGCCGCGGATAGGCGGCGCGGCCGTTGTTGAGGTCGTCGACGAAGGCGGAGAAGCGGTGGCCGGCGCCCTCGTGCATGACCAGCGGCGCGCGTAGCACGAGCCGCGCCCGCGAGCCCTTGATGGCGGTGACGAGGATGCGCACGGCGCTCTCGCCCGGGCGCGGATGCAGCGCGGTGACCTCGATGCCGCCGAAGCGCTTGCCGCAGGCGCCGACGATCTCGGCGATCTGCTCGGGCCGGGCGATCAGGGAGAGCTGGCCGCCGGGCTTCATGATCGCGCCGGCGGTGCGGATCCACTGGCCGAAGAGCCCGTCTTCCATCGCGTGCGCCTCGGCCTTCAGCGCGTCCGGCGTGCGCCGGTCGCTCGCATCGTTGAAGGGCGGGTTCATGATGACGTGATCGTGCACCTCGTCCTGGAGCCCCGCTGCGAGCCGCGCCCGGCCGGTCAGGGTGACGTCGGCCTCGAGGATGGAGACGCGGCCGGCAAGGTATGAGTTCTCGGGCAGCGCCAGGCTTTTCCGCGCATAGTCCGCCATGGCGGGAGAGCGCTCGACCAGGAGCACGCGGGCGTCCTCGATGCGGGACGCCACCGCCAGCCCCGCCGCGCCGGCACCGGCGCCGAGGTCGGCGACGCTGATCAGGCCCTCAGCGGCGACTAGCGAGGCCAGCAGCATCGCATCCATGCCGGAGCGATGCCCTCCCCCTTTTGGCTGGACCAGGTGGAAACGGCCGCGATGAAAGGCGTCGACGGTGTCAGCGGCGGGCACGACGGGCCTCGCGTGTCGGGCGATGCCCGGCAGGGCAGAGGGGGGTGTGCCGCCGCACGTTCAAACCCTGCCGCCGTCCCTCACTCACGACCGCAACTCCGCGCCGAGCCCCGCGTCGGTCAGTATGCGCCGGGCCTCGTCCTCGCGGTCGGCCTCGACCAGGAGGCGCCGCGGCAGCATGCCGAGCGAGCCCTCGAGGATGCTCATGCCCTCGTCGGCGATGAAGCAATGGATGCCCGCATCCTTCATCAGGCTCTCGGCAAAGGAGAGCAGCACCGCGTCGTTGGTCCGGATGAGTTCGATCATTCCTTTTTCCGTCTTATTTTCGCCGGCTTGTCAATTCGCCTCTTGCTCCGGCAGGCCCCCCTTTCTATTGTCCCGCGACAGAATTGAACAGGAGTCCCCGCACGTGGGCGTCGTGATACCGCTGGACGAAGGCAAAAACAAACTGGCATCGGTAAAGCCCCTGGTGGACCTGACGAAAGCCGACATGGAGCGCGTCAACCAGCTGATCCTCTCCAAGGCAGGCTCCGACGTCCAGATGATTCCGGAGGTCGCGAACCACCTGATTTCCTCGGGCGGGAAGCGCCTGCGGCCGATGCTGACGCTCGCCTCTGCCGCCATGTTCGGCTACGAGGGCGACCACCACGTCAAGCTCGCGACCAGCGTCGAATTCATGCACACGGCGACGCTTCTGCACGACGACGTCGTCGACGAGAGCGACCTGCGCCGCGGCAAGTCCACCGCCCGGATGATCTGGGGCAACCAGGCGAGCGTGCTGGTCGGCGACTTCCTGCTCGGCCAGGCCTTCAAGATGATGGTCGAGGTCGGCTCGCTCGAGGCGCTCGACGTGCTTTCCTCGGCCGCCACCGTGATCGCCGAGGGCGAGGTGCTGCAGCTTTCGGTCGCCAAGAACATGGAGACGACGGAGGACGACTACCTCGAAGTCATCCGCGCCAAGACCGCGGCCCTGTTCGCAGCCGCCGCCGAAGTCGGTCCGATCGTGGCCAATACCAGCCGGGCGGAGCGCAATGCGCTGAAGTCTTACGGCATGAACCTGGGGCTGGCCTTCCAGCTCGTCGACGACGCGCTCGACTATGGCGGCAAGGCGGCCGATCTCGGCAAGAACGTCGGCGACGATTTCCGCGAGGGCAAGATCACCCTTCCCGTCATCCTCGCCTGGCGGCGCGGCACGGCCGAGGACCGCGCCTTCTGGCGCAAGGCGATCGAGGGCGGCGAGAGCGACGACCAAAACCTGGACCATGCGCTCGGGCTGATCACCCGCTACGGCGGCCTGTCCGACACGATCGCGCGCGCGCAGCACTACGGCACGATCGCCCGCGACGCGCTGGCGCCGTTGCCGGCAAGCCCGTGGAAGTCCGCGCTCCTGGAAGTGATCGACTTCTGTATCTCGCGCGTCAGCTGATTACGAATTGTTGCGCGTCGCGGGCGACGGATTTTCTTGCCGCACCGCGCCAAAAAAGCCATTCTCTGCGGTCATGAGTCCACGCTGATTTGGACAGGATCGTGACGAGCTTCCGGGCGGCGTGCCCGCCGTCCTCCCTAGTGAAAGGCATCTGCATGCGGCATTCCCTTTTCATCCGGCTTCTTTCGAGCGCCGCGATCCTTGCCGGCGTCGCGCTTGCCGGTCCGCCGGCCGCAAGAGCGGAAGAACCGGCCGTTGCCGCAGAGACTGAGATCTTCGATGCGAAGGCTGTCGACAGCTTCTCGGGCGCCTTCCTGGCTGCCCGGACGGCCGACGTCGACAAGGACTACAAGACGGCGATCGAGCTCTACCGGATCGCGCTGCAATTCGACCCGACCAACACCGAGGTCAAAGAGCGGCTGATGATCACGCTGCTGCTCGACGGCAACTTCGATGACGGCGTCAAGCTTGCCGATGCGCTGAAGGACGATCCGGCCGTCGAGCGCATCACCACGGTGGTGCGCGGGATGGACGCCATACGCAAGCGCGAGTACCGCACGGCCGAGAAGATCCTCGTCTACAGCGGCCCGAACGATCTCGACCGCATGATGAACGGCCTGCTGCTGTCCTGGGCGAAGTTCGGCGACGGCAAGGCGAAGCAGGCGCTTGCCGACATCAGCGGTCTCGACGGTCCCGACTGGTTTTCGATCTTCAAGAACTACAATGCCGGCGCCATCGCGGCTGCGGCCGGCGACAAGGACACGGCCCGCAAGCGGCTGAACGATGCGATCCTGGATCGCAACGGCGGAAGTGCTGCTCCCGACACCTTCATGCGCGCCGTGATGGCGCTGGCCCGGCTGGAAGCCCGCGAGGGCAACAGGCAGAAGGCGCTCGACGCCATCTCGGTGGGCGAGAACCTCGTTGCAAGCTATGCACCGCTGAAGGCGCTGCGCGACAGCATCGAGAAGGGCGAGAAGCAGGAACAGCAGGTGCGCACCGCAGCGCAAGGGGCCGCAGGCGTGCTGTTTTCCATCGGCGGCGCGCTGAACCGCGACGGTGCCGAGGATATCGTCTCGCTCTACCTGCAGATCTCGCGCGCGCTCGATCCCGACAGCGCCGATACGCTGGTCCTGCTCGGCGGGCTTGCGGAGAACCAGAAGAAGCCGGAACAGGCGATCGAGTTCTACCGGCAGGTGCCGGCCAACTCGCCGATGCGCCGCATTTCCGAACTGCAGCTCGGCCTGCAGCTTGCCGATCTCGGCAAGACCGACGAGGCCAAGACGCACCTCAAGGCGCTGATCGCCGAGGATCCGAAGGACATGCGCAGCTACCTCGCCTATGGCAGCGTGCTGTCGGATGCGAAAGAATACAAGGAGATGGGCGAGGTCTACGACCGCGCCGTCGACGAGATGGGCAATGTCCCCAACCGCTCGCAATGGTCGATCTACTTCCAGCGCGGCATCGCCTACGAGCGCCAGAAGAAATGGGACCTCGCCGAGCCGAACTTCCGCAAGGCGCTGGAGCTCAACCCGGAGCAGCCGCAGGTCCTGAACTATCTCGGCTATTCCTGGGTGGACATGAACACCAATCTCGAGGAAGGCCTCGACATGATCCGCCGCGCCGTCAGCGCCAAGCCTGACGACGGCTATATCGTCGACTCGCTCGGCTGGGCCTATTTCCGCATGGGCCAGTATGACGACGCGGTGACCGAGCTCGAGCGCGCCGCCGAACTGCGTGCGGGCGACCCCACGATCAACGACCACCTGGGCGACGCCTACTGGCGCGTGGGGCGCAAGCTGGAGGCGACCTTCCAGTGGAACCGGGCGCTGGGCCTGAAGCCGGAAGAGGCCGAGATCCCGAAGATCAAGGCGAAGATCGAAAAGGGCCTGCCGGAGGAGAGCAACACACCGCCGGCCGCAGCCCAGGCGATCGAGCAGAAGGAACCGGTCAAGGAACCCGCGCCGGGCGACCCCGACAAGAAGTCCTGATCGCTCCATGGTTCACGACGGTGGTGTGTCCGGTATCAGGCTGACGGAGCCGGCGCCGGCGAAGATCAACCTGGCGCTGCATGTCGTCGGCCAGCGCGCCGACGGCTATCACCTCCTGGACATGCTCGTGACCTTTGCCGCCTTCGGCGACCGGGTTTCGATCGCGCCCGCCGAGGCGGACAGTCTCACCCTGTCCGGCCGCTTTGCCGCCCAACTGGGCGATACGCCCGAGGGCGACAACCTGGTGCTCAAGGCGCGCGACCGGCTTCGGGAGGCCCTTATTGAAAGAGGCATCGCCGCTCCACCGGTTCACCTGCACCTGGAAAAGAACCTGCCGGTCGCGTCCGGCATCGGCGGCGGCTCGGCGGATGCGGCGGCGACCTTGCGCGGGCTCGTGCGCCACTGGAGCGCCGGGATCGACCGGGGCCTGCTCGACGGCATCGCGTTGGGCCTCGGGGCCGACGTGCCGATGTGCCTCGCCTCCCGGCCGCTTGTCGCCCGCGGGATCGGCGAGGAGATCGAACTGCGGGCCGACGTGCCCGCGCTTGCCATGGTGCTCGTCAATCCACTCGTCGGCGTCTCGACGCCGGAGATCTTCCGGCACCTGCCGGACAAGCACAATCCGCGCCTGAAGGTTCCCAAGGCGGGCACGGCCGGGCCCTGCTGGCTTGGCGCGCTGCAGACGATGCGCAATGATCTGGAGGCACCTGCTGCCGCCCTCTGCCCCGAGATCGAAACGGTCAAGCAGGCGCTTGCCGCAACCGGGCCTGTGTTCGTGCGCATGTCCGGCTCGGGCGCGACCTGCTTCGGGCTCTATCACAGCCTGGAGGCGGCCGAGCAGGCGGCGCGGGATCTGGGCGCTGCGCATCCCGGCTGGTTCGTCGTCGCCAGCGCAGCTTTCGAAGGAGAGGACGGCCATGGCGCGCCTTGACGAGACGAGACCGTTCATTCCGCTTTCAATCGCCGTGCTCACGGTCTCCGACACCCGCACGCTTTCGGACGACCGCTCCGGCGACACGCTGGTCGAGCGGCTGGAGAAGGCCGGGCACCGGCTGGGCGCCCGCGCCATCGTGACCGACGACAGGCAGGCGATCTTTGGCCAGGTCGAGGCGTGGACCAGGGACGCGGCGATCGACGTGGTGATCACCACCGGCGGGACCGGCTTTACCGGCCGCGACGTCACCCCGGAAGCGCTGGAGCCACTGTTCGAAAAGCGCATGGACGGGTTCTCCGAGGTGTTCCACCGGATCTCCTACGACAAGATCGGCACCTCGACGATCCAGTCGCGCGCCACGGGAGGCGTGGCGAACGCCACCTTCATCTTCGTCCTGCCCGGCTCGCCCGGCGCCTGCCGCGACGCTTGGGACGGAATCCTCGAAGCCCAACTCGACTACCGGCACATGCCCTGCAACTTCGTCGAGATCATGCCGCGGCTCGACGAGCACCTGAAGCGTAAATAGGCGAAAGCGACTGCCGCCGGCGCGGTTTCCGCTTCAGAACCACAGGTCGCGGACGCAGCGGCCATCCCGCGGCAGATCGTCGAAGCTGTCCAGCCCGTCGAAGTGGTCGATCGGCAGATGCGCAACCGCCTCGGGCGGCGCAAGGCGGACGTTAACCGCCATGCGCCGGCGCCCGTCCGGATCGAGGCTCAGCCCCCGCCAGCACAGGACGCAGGCACAGGTCGGGCAGAAGCGGATTTCAAGCGAGGGCTTCTCCTTGCCAACGCGGCTGAATGCCTTGGTGGTTCCGTGAAGATCGATGCGCTTGCCTTCGTAGTCATAGGCCCACAGGGCGCCGTAGCGGCGGCACAGGGTGCAGTTGCACGCCGTGACCGGTCCCGGATCGCCCGCCATCGTCCAGTGTGCTGCCTCGCAGTGACAAGTGCCAATCAGCATCTGCACCTCCCGCGTTTCGACGCGACGCCACAACCTGCCGATATTGTCCGTTTTCTTTTCGTGTGATCAAGACCCGGCATGCTCGGCCGGGACAAACGGCCCCTCGGAGCCTAGTCGCGCATGGCACGGACGGCCCAGGCCGGGACGATCTCGGCAACGAGCTTGCGGGCCGCCAGGCCGACGGCAAGTTCGTCCAGCTTCATGCCCTTGCGCACGATCGCGCAGGCCTGGCGCTTGGATACGAGCAGGCCGCATTCGAGCGGCGGCCGCCGTCCTACGAGCCTGCGCATCAACGGCCGGCGATGGTTGCGCGAACCGGCAAAGCGCGCCGGTCCCTTGTTCAGCGACACATGCTCGGAGACCGCATCGACCCAGCCGTAGAGCGGCCGCGCGCCGGGCTCCAGAAGCAGCAGCCAGTCGCCGCGGGCGGAGCGCACGATCTCGTCCACGCTCCACTCGGTCATGAAGCGGCAGCCGGCCGCGTCGGCGATCTCGGGCGAGCCGTCGTGCGAGCCGTGATCGAGCACGATCACGTCGCGCACGATGCCTTCCACGGCGCCCGCCACCAGCGCGGACAAGGTCTGCGCCAGCTCGGGTTCATTGTCTCGGCTTTCCATGATCACCGTCAGCATCGCTGACCATTATCGCATCGCAACACACAGCGCCACTGGCTACAAACGCCTGGATTGCACTTAGTGGTAGCAAATTGGTCATCTGCGCACCCTCACCCTGCCGCCAGGCTTTTTGTTCTTGTATTGTTCTCTTTCCGCTGATAGGAATAAAGTCATCGGAGGGACACGATTCCCCCCACGGAGAAACCCGATGACAGACCTGTCCAGTCTCAGGCAGGGCGCGCTCGCGCCCGCCAATACGACCGACATTGCCGATGCGCTGGTGGCGCAGAGCGGCCTAAGGATCGACATCGACCGCCGCCGCGGGCGCGGAGCCGGGATGAACTTTTCGGGCCGCTTCGAGCAGCAGGTGCGCGAGCGCTTCGACGACGGCTGGCAGACGCTCGAGGACCTGCCGCCCTTCAAGACCGAGGTGCAGGTCGAAAAGCCGCGCAGCATCATCACCCGCAACGAGTCTCCGGACATTCCCTTCGACCGTTCGATCAACCCCTATCGCGGCTGCGAGCATGGCTGCATCTACTGCTTCGCGCGGCCGACGCATGCCTTCATGGGGCTTTCGGCGGGGCTCGACTTCGAGGCCAGGCTGTTTGCCAAGCCGGACGCGCCGAAACTTCTGGAGCGCGAGCTTTCGAAGCCGGGCTACAGGCCGCGCGTGATAGCGATCGGCACGAATACGGACCCCTACCAGCCGATCGAGAAGGAATGGCGGATCATGCGCCAGATCCTGGAGGTGCTGGAGACGGCCAACCATCCCGTCTCTATCGTGACCAAGTCGGCGCTGATCATGCGCGACATCGACATCCTGTCGCGCATGGCCGCCAAGGGGCTGGCCTGGGTCGGGCTGTCGGTGACGACGCTCGACCGCAAGCTGGCCCGCAGCATGGAGCCGAGGGCGGCGACCCCGCCGCGGCGGTTGGAGGCGATGCGTGCGCTCTCAGAGGCCGGCGTTCCGGTCAGCGTGATGGTGGCGCCGATCATTCCGGGGCTGAACGACCACGAGATCGAGCGGATCCTCGATTCCGGCAAGGCCGCCGGGGCGCAGGAGGCAAGCTACGTGCTGCTGCGCCTGCCGCTGGAGGTCAGCCCGCTGTTCCGCGACTGGCTGCTGCGCGAGTACCCGGACCGCTATCGCCACGTCATGTCGCTGGTGCGCTCCATGCGCGGCGGCAAGGATTACGACGCGGAATTCGGCAAGCGGATGAAGGGCGCCGGTCCCTATGCCTGGCAGATCGCGCGCCGCTTCGAACTGGCGACGAAACGACTGAAGCTGGGGCGGACGCGGCGGAGCCTGTCGGCGGACCTGTTCGTGCCGCCGTCGGGCAGCGGGGTGCAACTGTCGCTGCTGTAGATCGTCCCGGCGGCAGGCACTGCGTTTCTTGACGAACCTCGGGGCGCGCTATTGCCCCTTCCATTCGACATTGCCCTGTCCCCTCGCAATGTCGACGTTCCCGGGTGCCGCCTCGCCCGGGGACTTGCGGGGAATCGGTCGGTCGTGCGAGGGTCGCCGCATGCCACGCCGCACGACCACCGATTCCCCCCTTCTCTTCGACCTTCCCGTCGGGCCCGATTTCTCGATGGAGCTTTCGGCACGCCGGGCCGGGCAATGGCCGGTGGCCGGCGCGGACGAGGCCGGTCGCGGGCCGCTGGCCGGGCCTGTGGTCGCGGCTGCTGTCGTGCTCGATCCGGAACGGATTCCCGACGGCCTGAACGATTCCAAGCAACTGACCGCGGCCAAGCGCGAAGCCCTGTTCGTGCAGATCCTTGCGACCTCGGTCGTCTCCGTCGCCTCCAGCAGCGCACGCCGGATCGACCGCACCGACATCCGCAAGGCCAGCCTCGATGCCATGCGCCGGGCGGTCTGCGGCCTGACCCTTCGCCCCGGACTGGTGCTGACCGACGGACTCGACGTTCCGCCGGGGCTCGCCTGCGCCGGGCGCGCGGTGGTGAAGGGCGATGCGCGGGTGCTCTCGATCGCCGCCGCCTCCATCGTCGCCAAGGTCGTCCGCGACCGGATGATGGCCTGCGCCGACAACAGCTATCCGGGCTACGGCTTCGGCACCCATGCCGGCTACGGCACCGAGCGCCACCGCGACGCGATCGGTACGCTCGGCCCCTGCACCCTGCACCGCATGAGCTTCCGCCCGTTCCGCCAGGATGCGCTGGACTGAGGCAGACGTGCTTCCGCGTGAAGAGGCGCATCCCGACCCGCTACAATCGCTATTTGCACCTTGGAGCCCTGGTGACCGTGCGTGCCGTGGCTGCAATCCCGCGTGACGACGCCCGCGACATGCTTGCTGCATGATTTTCCGTTGGATCCATCAGGCTGGCTCGGTCGCCGGCGCCCGGCTCAGGAACGCGGCATCCGGCCGCAGCGTTGGCACATGACGGTGACTTTTGCCCTGCCGGACATGTTGTCGCCGACACCCCGCAACGAAAAAGGGCCGGATCGCTCCGGCCCTTTTCAATAAAACGCTTCGGTCGAACCTCAGTTCAGCCGTGACTTGACTTCCGAGACGGCCTTGTCGAACAGCGATTTGCCGATCTGCACGTCCTTCTTTGCCGCCAGCACGGTCTCGGCCGCGCCGATGGCGAGATCGACGGCAGCGGAGCGGACGGCGTTGATGGCGTCGGCTTCGGCCTGCTTGATCTTCTGTTCCGACAGCGCCGTGCGCCGTGCCACGTATTCTTCCGTCTTCTGCTTGGCCTCGGCGGCCAGCGCCTCGGCCTCGCGCTGGGCGACCGCGACGATCGCGGCAGCCTCGGCCTCGGCTTCCTTGCGCTTGCGTTGGTATTCGGCCAGCAGGCTCTGGGCCTCCTCGCGCAGCCGCTTGGCTTCGGCGAGGTCGTTGGAGATCTTCTCTGCCCGCTGGTCCAGCGCGCCGCCCATCATGGCCGGAACCTTGAGATAGGCGATCAGGGCCAGGAACAGGACGAGGCCGACGAAGGCGTAGAAAGTTGCATCAAATGCCATGGTCGTCGCTCCTTACTTCGCCGCGGCCTTCACCGCAGCCGAAATCTCGGCCTTGGTGGTCTTGCCGCCGATCAGTTGTTCGACGACGGCGGCTGCGGTTTCCTCGGCGATCGCGCCGACGTCGGCGAGTGCCTTGTCCTTGATCCCGGCGATGCGGGTCTCGGCGGCGGCGATCTTGCCGTTGAGGCTTTCCTCGTTCTTCAGGCGCTCCGCGTCGGCCTTGGCCTTGGCGGCTTCGCGTGCCTCGGTGGCGATGACGTTGCCCTTGGCGCGGGCGTCCGCCAGTTCCTTTTCATAGGTCGAGATCGCATTGTCGGCCTCGGCCTTCAGGCGCGATGCCTCGTCGAGATCCTGCGCGATGCGGTCATGGCGCGTCTCGAGGATCGAGCCGATGCGCGGCACGATGATCCTGGACATGACCAGGTAGAAGATACCGAAGGTAATCGCCAGCCACAGGAGCTGGGAAGGGAAGGTCGAGGCGTCGAAGGGCGGGAAGACGCCGCTTCCATGCTCTTCGCCATGCGCGACCCCCGTTTCGGTGTGCAGTTCGCCAGCCGGAACGGCGCCGTGCGCATCACCTGCCGGAGCGGCATCGTGCGTCTCCGTCGGGGTCTCGGCCTGAGCGATCTTGAATGGGATGGACTCGGCCTTGGCCGCGGTCGCAGACATGCTCACCTCCAGGTGCACTCAAATATCAAGCGGACCACGGCTCCTGAGAAGAGAGCCGTGGTCCGGTCTTCGAGCCGTATCAGACGGCGAAGAGCAGCAGCAGAGCGATGAGCAGCGAGAAGATGCCCAGAGCTTCCGTAACGGCGAAGCCGAATACGAGGCGGCCGAACTGACCGTCAGCAGCAGACGGGTTGCGCAGTGCGCCGGCGAGGTAGTTGCCGAAGATGTTGCCGAGGCCGAGGGCCGTGCCGGCCATGCCAAAGCATGCGAGACCTGCGCCGATGTACTTTGCTGCTTCCGCTTCCATGATGAACTCCTTCGAATGGGTTGTTGCGGCTTGGACTGGTGCGGAACGCACCAACGACTTTATCCTTAGTGGCTGCCCGGGTGGATCGCGTCATTGAGGTACATGCACGTCAGTACCGCAAAGACATAGGCCTGCAGGAATGCCACGAGGAACTCGAGACCGGTCAAGGCGACCGTCATGATGAGGGGCAGGATCGCGCCGCCGATGCCCAGCGCGCCGAGGGTTCCGAGCGAGGCGACGAAGCCTGCGAACACCTTGAGCGTGATGTGCCCCGCCAGCATGTTGGCGAAGAGACGGACGGAGAGGCTGATCGGACGCGACAGGAACGAGATGATCTCGATCGCGACGACGAGCGGAAGAAGGGCGCCTGGAACGCCGTGCGGCACGAACAGCTTGAGGAAGCCGAAGCCGTGTTTGTAGAAACCGTAGAGGACGACCGTGCCGATGACGAACAGCGCCAGCGCAAAGGTGACGATGATCTGGCTGGTGACCGTGAAGAAATACGGCATCATGCCGAGCAGGTTCGCCGTCAGGATGAACATGAACAGCGAGAAGACCATCGGGAAGAACTTCATGCCGCTGCTGCCGGCGCCTTCGCGCAGCATCGAGGCAATGAATTCGTAGGACATTTCGGAGACCGACTGCAGGCGGCTTGGAATGATGCCGCGCTGCGAGGTGGTCAGGTAGAGGAAGCCCGAGGCGACCGCGGCGGATGCGACCATGAACAGGGAAGCGTTGGTGAACGAGAAATCGATTCCGCCAATCTCGATCGGAACAATCTTGTTGACCAGAAACTGATGGGTCGGATCGTTTGCCACCGCTTTTTTCTCTCTCGTTTGCCGCCCACCGGACGGGGTATTCGTCACAATTAGACAGCGCTCAGGCGCCGTCCTTGTTCGTATTCGTCTTGCCGGCAGCATCCCTGCCGGCCATCCGGTCGACGGGATGGGGAGATGCCACCATGCCAGCCGACCGCATCACATTCAGCACGCCGGCGCAGAAGCCGAGCAACAGAAGCACGATCATCCCCCAGGGAGCCGTACCGGCAAACCGGTCCACAAGATAGCCCAGAAGCGCGCCGACGATGATCGCGGCCACGAATTCGCTGGAGAGCTTCATGGCGGCCGCATAGCCCTTTCGGCTTTCGGCTGCCTTCTCTTCGGCGACATCGTCTGCGTTGTCCTCAGTGCGCCTCTTTGCGAGTTCGGCGTCGAGACGCTGCAGACGTTCTTCCAGACTTTCCTTGCGGCTGCCCTTCATGGCGCTTTCCTCCCGCTCCGCCCGGACGCATGCGCCCTATTGCGGTCATAATCACGGCTAGGTTTTAAGCCAGCTTCAGGCCCGATTGAAGTCGGGCGCAACATAGTTTTAGGGGCTTGCATAGTCAAGGCGGGGGAAAGCTTTGACCAGCGCGAAATTAACCTAACAATATCAAATATTTGACAGCTTCTCCACGATTCCCGGCAGATGACGGCCGGGGAATCACGCGCCGCGCTACGACTTGTCGCGGCCCCGGCCACAGGGCGGGTCGTCTCAGATCCAGCCGCCGCCGTAGGTCCGGTAGAAGATGTGCTTGCCGATCTTGGCGACGCGCTTCATCGTCGGCCCCCAGTTCGGCCTGACATAGGTGGCGTGGTAGTGGGTGGAGGAGCCGACTTCCGGCAGCCAGATCTTGCCGGCGGTCACCGCCATGGCGATCTCCTTGGCGGTCTTCCAGTGCCAGGGCGCCAGCACGAGATCGGGGATGCGGTCGCAGGTGAAGGAGAACTGGCAACCGGTGCGCAGCTTTTCTCCCTGGTAGACGACGCCGCATATCGTGCCCGGATAGGCGGGGTTGCGCACGCGGTTGAGGATGACCTGGGCGACGGCCGCCTGGCCCTTGAGGCTTTCGCCCCTCGACTCGAAATAGATGCCGGTCGCCAGGCACTTCTGTTCCGCCGCTGAAAAGACCGTCGCCGGCAGCACCGTCGCCGCCCAGGCGTGATCCTCGGGGGCGATCTCGGGAATGAAGCGGCCCTGGTCGGCGTTCCTGCCGGCCAGGATCGAATCGAACGGCGAGACGCGCGCGTAGTCGGGCTCCGGCGGCGCATAGGCGGTCGCCAGGATGTCGGCCCGGTCGTTGTTGACGAGGCCGGCCAGCATCGCCGGCACGCCCGGATCGGCGGTCACAGGCTTCTTGCGGTAGAAGGCGGTGGCGATCTGGATCTCCTTGCCGCGGATCTTCGGCGAGACGAACTGCATGCGTTCGCTGACGTCGAAGTCGGGATCGATCATCAGCGACGCCTGCCGGTCGAGCACGGAGCCGGCGGAGAACGCCTTCGGCGGCGTCACGGGGGTGACGGCGACGATTCGCCCCTTCTTCCGGTCCCGGGTGACGCGGTCCTCGTCGGGGGTGCCGCCCTGCCCCTTGCGGGCGTTGAGGAGCGAGGCCTCACCGCCGCCCGGCAGCTCCAGCCCGGCGCCGCCGGCGAGCGCGCCCGTCGTGATCGGATCATTGAAGGCAATGTCGACCGCATGGATGGCGCCGGCCGGTGCGCGGGTCATGACCAGTTGCTGGTTGCCGCCCTTGCGGTTGACGCCGGAGACGAAGGTGGCCAGGTCGGCATGCCCGACATCGAAGGCGGAGACGGAAAACAGGGCGACCCCGAGAGCAAGCGGCGCGCGCCAGCCTTTGCGCGCCAGGACCGGCGCCAGGGCTCGCGACAGGGCCGGCGACAGAACCTCTCTCATCATTCCAACGCAACTCTTACGCAACGTTACACTCCGACAACGCGGCCGAGCGGGATCGTCGCCCCGAACGGCCGGGACGGCGCTGCACCTGCTGGCGAATATTTGCTGAAGCCCACCCCGGCGACGCGGAATGATTTCGGCCTGTTCGTTGACCGAGAATGAAGAATTAACCTTGATGGACGGTTAACGGAGCGCGTCCTCTTAAGCAGGAATGCATATGCCGGCACCGGCCGCGATCACGTCTTCGCGAGCGGAGCTGCCGGCAGCAGCCAAGCCCCCGGACGGCGGCCGGCTTCCGATGATGATTGCCGCTTCAGATGATGACCTGGGATCCGAGTTCCACGACGCGGTTGGTCGGCAGGCGGAAGTAGTCGGAGGGGTCGACGGCCGCGTTGGCCATGGCGATGTAGAGGCGGTCCTGCCAGTGCGGCATGCCGGAGTGGTGGTCCGGAACGAGCTTGCGCCGGCCGAGGTAGAACGAGGTCGTCATGATGTCGAACTTCACGCCCGACTTTCGAAACAGCCCCAGCGCCTGGGACACGTTCTGCGTCTCCATGAAGCCGAAGCGGACCTGGATGCGGGCGAAACGGTCGGAGATCCGCTCCATGCTGCAGCGCTCGGCCGGTGGCACCTTGGGCGTGTTCGTCGAGGTGATCGTCAGGATGTAGTTCTGCTCGTGCAGGACGCGGTTGTGCTTGATGTTGTGCAACAGGGCCGCCGGCGCCGAATCGGGATCGCTGGTCAGGAAGATCGCCGTGCCGGAGACCGAGACGGGGGCGTGGGCGCTCTTCTTCTCGATCGACTTCACGAAGGATTCCAGCGGCACCTCGATGTGCCGCGTCTTCTCGCGCAGCAGGGCTGTTCCGCGCACCCAGGTCCACATCATGATCATGCAGGTCGCCGCGATCAGGATGGGAACATAGCCGCCGTCGTGGATCTTCAAGAGGTTGGCGCCCAGGAACGTCAGTTCGAGAAGCAGCAGCGGCAGCAGCACCATCGTCGCCGTGATCGGCTTCCAGCGCCAGCGCATGCGCAGGAACTCGAAGGCGAGCACGGTGGTCACCACCATGGCGCCGGTGACCGAGATGCCGTAGGCGGTGGCGAGCCCTTCCGACGAGGCGAAGACGAAGACGAGCAGCATGACGCCGAAGAGCAGGATGGCGTTGACCGCCGGCAGGTAGATCTGGCCGGTCTGCGTCTCGGAGGTGTGGAAGATCTCCATGCGCGGCAGGAAGCCGAGGTGGATCGCCTGCCTCGTGATCGAGAAGGCACCGGTGATGACCGCCTGGCTGGCGATGATCGTGGCCGCGGTCGCGAGGATCACGGCGGGCAGCAGCGCCCACTGCGGAAACAGCAGGAAGAACGGATTGCCGATCGCCTCGGGATGCTTCAGCACGAGCGCGCCCTGCCCCAGGTAGTTCAGCGTCAGCGCCGGGAACACCAGACAGAACCAGGCCCACTGGATCGGCCTGCGGCCGAAATGGCCGAGATCGGCATAGAGCGCCTCGGCGCCGGTCACCGTCAGGAAGACCGCGCCGAGGACGACGAAACCGAGATAGCCGTCCTGATAGAGGAAATTGACCGCATAGAGGGGATTGAAGGCGAGCAGGATGCTGAGGTCGTCGCCCAGGTGGACGGCACCGGCCACCGCCATGACGAGGAACCAGAGTATGGTGATCGGGCCGAAGAACTTCGATACCGCCGCCGTTCCCCAGGACTGGACGGCGAACAGCACGACGAGGATGACGACGGATATCGGGACGACATACTCCTCGAAGGAGGGCGTGACGAGCTTCAATCCTTCCACGGCAGACAGAACCGACAGCGCCGGCGTGATCATCGCATCGCCGATGAAGAGGGCGGCACCCGCCAGCCCCATGAAGAACAGGATGGCCTTGTGGCCGTTGGCGGACTTCATCAGCAACGCCAGAAGCGACAGCGTGCCGCCCTCGCCCTGGTTGTCGGCCCGCAGCAGGAACAGCACGTATTTCAGGGTGACGATGATCGTCAGCGTCCAGATCACCAGCGAGATGAGGCCCACGACCTCGTCCCAGGTGACGCCGTCGGCGGAAATCGGACGCAAGGCTTCGCGAAAGGCGTAGAGCGGGCTCGTGCCGATATCGCCATAGACGACGCCGACGGACCCGATCGCCAGGACCAGGAGAGTGCGCGCGCGACTGTGTCCGGCTGCGGCAGGTGCTTCGGTATGGGGCATGGTGGTCAACAGGCCCTAGAGCCAGCCTTTCCAGCGGAAGAAGATAAACGGTATCACAGCCGAGGCGACCATCGCGCCGAGCGACAGCGGATAGGCGTAGGGGGAGTGAAGCTCGGGCATGAACTCGAAGTTCATGCCATAGATCGAGGCGATCAGCGTTGGCGGCAGCAGCGCCACGGATGCGATCGAGAAGATCTTGATGATCTGGTTCTGCTCCAGGTTGATCAGGCCGAGCGAGGCATCCAGAAGGAACGAGATGTTGCTCGAAATGAAGCTCGCATGCTCGGACAAGGACTGGATGTCGCGCGAGACGGTACGGCACAGTTCGCGGCTTTCGCGATCCGGCTGAAGGGCCGGAGCGGCGTAGAGGAACGTCATCAGCCGCGACATCGACATGAGGCTGTCGCGCGTCTTTGCCACCAGCCGGTGGAGCGCGGATACGGCGACCAGCCTGTCTTCCAGGTAGCGCGGCTGGCGCTTTGTCAGGTGCCGCCTGTCGCCGAACACTTCGAGCGACAGCTTGTCGGCTCTGGCGACGGACGCCTCGAGAACCTCCGCGGTCCGATCGACGACGGTTTCGAGCAGGCGCGCAAGCAGCATGGTGCCCGAGGGGCAGCCGCCGGTGATGCGCGGCATCGCCGCCTTGAACAGGTCGAAGGACCGGGGCTCGGCGTAGCGGATCGTCAGCAGGCAATGGTCCGCCAGGATGAAGGCGACGTCGGTCAGTTCCGGCTGGTCGCTGTCGGCCTTGTAGACGAGCGAGGCGGTCATGTAGACCGTGCCGTCCTGCATGTAGAGCCGGCTGGAAGGCTCGATGT
Source organism: Mycoplana azooxidifex (assembly GCF_014196765.1). Taxonomy (GTDB): domain Bacteria; phylum Pseudomonadota; class Alphaproteobacteria; order Rhizobiales; family Rhizobiaceae; genus Mycoplana; species Mycoplana azooxidifex. The sequence continues at coordinate 296,845 of NZ_JACIEE010000002.1, read as the reverse complement.
CCTTCAACTCGTCCTTGGTCGGCACGTCGATGCCGAGATATTTCTCGACGTAAGCGTCTTCCTCGTGCGTCGGGCGCAGCAGGTCGATCCATACGACGCCGTTGGGGATGGAGGCCGAATCTGCCAACATTTCGGGGACAAGAAGCAAAGCTTCCCCGTTGGATCGATAGACGGTCAACACTTGCGAGTGGCTCCGGGGAAGACCAACGCACACCTTTGTCTTGTCAGGTTCGACGCACCCGCGCCCGCCCAAGACAGCTGAGCGGAAGCGCATATTGCGCGGTGCGGCATCAAAATCAAGCCCGGTCACTTTTCCGTCACCCGACGGCAAAAGCACGTCGCAATCTTTCAGATTCGCTCCCGTGCTTTAGACCTTTGATTTTGCGCATGTCGTCGTCACAAAACCGCTGCGCACTTTTGCGCGACATGCTTCAGGCGCAACCTCACTCGAAGACGATCGAAGGCGCTCCCCGGCCGCCGGCCGCCTGCTTCGCCTTCAGTTCGGCCCAGGCGCGCGTGGCGATCTCGCGATAGACCTTGGCTGCGGCCCCTTCCGGATTGGAGACAACGACGGGCGTTCCGGCGTCCGAGGTTTCGCGGATGTCGATCGTCAGCGGCACTTCGCCGAGGAACGGCACGCCGATCTTCTCGGCTTCCCTGCGCGCCCCGCCATGGCCGAAGATATCGTAGCGATTGCCGGTATCGGGCGCGATGAAATAGCTCATGTTCTCGACGATGCCGAGCACCGGCACCTCGACCTTGTTGAACATGTTCAACCCCTTGCGGGCGTCGATCAGGGCCAGATCCTGCGGCGTGGAGACGATGACGGCGCCGGCGAGCGGCACCTGCTGGGCCATCGTCAGCTGCGCATCGCCCGTTCCCGGCGGCATGTCGACGACGAGGACGTCGAGATCTCCCCAGGCGACCTCGCGCAGCATCTGCATCAGCGCCGACTGGATCATCGGGCCGCGCCAGATCATCGCCACCTCCTCGTCGACGAGGAAGCCCATGGACATGACCTTGACGCCGTAGTTCTCCATCGGCTTGATGATGCGGTTTTCGATCTGCTGGGGGCGTCCGGAAATCTTCAGGAGCCGGGGCATGGAGGGGCCGTAGATGTCGGCATCGAGAATGCCGACCCGCAAGCCGTTGGCCTTCAGCGCCAGCGCCAGGTTGACCGCGGTGGTCGACTTGCCGACGCCGCCCTTGCCGGAGGCGACCGCGATGATCGCCTCGACGCCCGGAACGCCGATCTTGGCGCGCGGCGCCTGCTGGCCGGGGGCGGGATGGGCGTGTCCGGCGTGGGCGTGACCGGCGTGGGCATGACCGCCGGACGGCTGTGCGGATTGCTGCGGCGGCTGCGGCCGCGACACCGGCGCGCCGCCCGTGCCCGCCTTCTTGTCGGCCGTCAGTGCCACCATGGCCGCCGTGACGCCGGGAATGTCCTTGACCACCCGCTCGGCCGCCGCGCGCATGGGATCAAGCTCCTTGGCGCGTTCGGCCGGCACGGTGATGGAGAAATAGACCTTGCTGTCGGAGATGAAGACATCCGACACCAGCCCGAGATCGACGATGTTGCCTTCCATGTCCGGGCCGCGAACCGTCCGCAGCTTCTCCAGTACCTGGTCCTTGGAAATGTCGCTCATGCCTGCCTCGCCAGAATGAATTGGCGCGTTGATAGCGCATTCGGCGTCGAAGCGGAACGGTTTTCGAACCGGCAATCAGCTGATCAGGCCGCGACGAATCGCCTTGACCACGGCCTGGGTGCGATTGACCGCCTCGAGCTTGCGGGTGACCTGGTTGAGGTAGTGGTTGACGGTATGCTCCGACAGGCCGAGGATCTCGGCAATCTCCAGGCTGGTCTTGCCGGCGGCCGTCCAGCTCAGGCACTCGATCTCGCGATCGGTCAGCATGACCTGCCCGGCCTTCCAGGCCGCGCCGATCTCGGCGAGCCGGTTGAACACCTGGATGGAGATCATCTGCAACAGCAGCCGGCTGTCGAAGCTCAGGTCGCCCCCCTCGCCGCTCCAGACCACGGCGCCGCGATTGCCGAGCGCATCGTGCACCGGAAAGAAGTGCCCCATCCGCAGCCCATGCCGTTGAAGCATTTCGGAAAACTCGGCAAGCGGCTTCTCGGACGGGGTAGCCTCGGCGATCCAGGCCATCAGGTCGTAGGAGAAGGATACCGTCGTCGCCCGCAGCTTGCGGATGCTGGGGCTGCGGCGGATCATGTTCAGCGCGTCGTACCTGGACATCAGTTCCGAAGGCCAGTTGCTGACGATCGAATGCGGCGACAGCTTTTCCGCCTCGAAGCCGGGCAGCGAGAACGCGATGAAATGCTTCAGCGAAAACGCTTCGCCCGTCCGCCGCAGGAAGCGGACGATGTCGAACTGGGTTTCCAGGCCGGCGATTTCGGCGCTGCAATCCTGGCCGCCGCCCTGTCCCGGTTCCTGCACCGTCATATCGTCCCGCATCCATGCACTCCGATGTCAGCAGGTTCCCCCTCGATCCTGCGATATTGCCTGCAGCCGACGCCCCCGGCCAGGGTCATGTTAGAAGTCCGGCCCGGATCGCCTTGGCCACCGCCTGCACCCGGTTGACGGCGTCGAGCTTGCGCGTCGCCCGGTTGAGGTAGTGATTGACGGTGTATTCCGAAAGCCCGAGGATCCCGGAAATCTCGATGCTGGTCTTTCCGGCAGAGACCCAGGACAGGCATTCGATTTCACGCCCGGAGAGCGGCACCTGCGCGTCCGCGTCGGCCCGGCATTCGAGCACCTTGGTGAAGACGAGATTGGCGATCGCATTCAGTTCGGCCATTTCCATGTGCGCAAGAGCCGGGCGGTCGCCGGCGAATGCGAGCGCGCCGCGCTGGCCGAGCGGATTGTGCGCCGGAAAATAGGCACCGCGCGAAAGGCCGTATTGCCTGAAGAGACCGGTGGCGATCTCGGTCTTGCCGTCGAGACGCGAACTATTCGTGCTCACAGCGTCGAACGTGAAGGGATTGGTGCTGCCCCGCAGGTGGCGGATGACCGGGCTGCCGAGGACGAGGCCGGCCTCGTCGTAGCTCGAGAGCATTTCAACCGGCCAGTTCGTCGCCAGCACGTGCGGCAGGAGTTCGGTGGACGTGGTGGCCGGCAGGGCGGTCAGCAGATAGCCGCGGAGCCCGTACTCCCTGGACATTTCGGCCAGCAGCCCGGACGCTTCCTGTTCCGACCCCGCCTCGACGAACCGGCGCACCCAACGCAGCGACGTCCCTGGGGCGATCACGATAGGCTGTTCGGTCATCCGGTGTCTTTCCAGAGAGAAGTGTATTGCGACCAGGCGAGCCCCTGGCCAGCCTGCGTTCACTCAGCACTCGAATTGCAACTCTATTCCGCGGGCACCCTATCGCCGGGATACAACCATGAATCGAAGCACCCAGAAATGTTCGTTGGAGGGGAGGCTAATCGTGGCCTTTATATCCGTCCAGCGTGTTCTACTAATTTACCGTAAAATGGCACGGTAAGACAGCCCTGGTGCGTGTATCGTTTCGCTGCAACAATCATGCCTTGGGTCCGAGGCGGGCGGCGATTTCCTCCATGACGGCGTTTGCCGCTGCCCGGACCAGCGGCGCCCAGTTGCGCAATGCCTCCTCGCCGACCCTGTAGGCCGGGCCCGTGACCGAAACGCCGCCGATAAACGTCCTCTCCTGATCGAAGATCGCAGCCGCCACGCAACGGATGCCCGCCTCGTGCTCCTCGCGGTCGAAGGCATGGCCGGCCCTGCGGATCGCAGCGATTTCCGCCTCGAGAGCCTGGCGCTCGACGATCGTGTGCTGCGTGAAGGGCCTGATCTCGGTCAGGTCGAGCAGCGCGTCGAGCCGGGGCTGGGGCAGTGCCGCCAGCGCCGCCTTGCCGACGCCGGTGCAATAGGCCGGGGAGGCGCGGCCGATCTGCGAGGCCATGCGCACGGCCTGGCGGCTTTCGACCTTGTCGAGATAGATGATCTCCGTGTCCCGTAGCATGCCCAGATGGATCGTCTCGCCGGTGGCATCGTGCAGCGCCTGCAGGTGGGGGGCGGCGAGCCGCCGCAGGTCGCTGCGTCCCCAGGCCCTGGATGCGAGCTTGAGCAGCCGAAGGCCCGGCTCGTAGCAGTGGTCCGCGTTCATCTCCAGCAGCCCCTCCTCCACCAGGTGGCAGAGCTGCCGGTGCAACGTGCCGCGAGGCTGGCCGGCCCGATCGAGGATATCGGTGAAACGCAGCGGCCGGTCGGCGAGCGCGACGAGCTCGACGAGCGCAATCGCCTTGCCGAGCGTGCCGGTACTGGGAGATACTATGTCCGATGTGGATGCCTTGGTCATTGCCCGGCCTTTGCTTGACAAGTTCCCCCTGCCGGTCATAATTCCACATATTAAAAGTAAGTTCCAGATAGTGGAACTAATTTTCCCAACCGCCCTATCGAAACCAGGCAGGAGAGTGACATGTCCGTGAGCGTCGCGTCCTATCCCGACCTTCGCGACCGCGGCGTCTTCATATCCGGAGGCGGCTCCGGCATCGGCGCCGCGCTGGTCGAGGCCTTCGTCCACCAAGGATCGCGCGTCGCCTTCATCGATATCGCCGAGGACGACAGCAACGCCCTCGTCGCCCGTCTTTCGGAGGGCGTGGCGCATCGGCCTGTATTCGTGAAGGCGGATATCCGCGACATCGAGGACCTGCGTGCGGCGATCGCGCTCGCCACCGCGAGGATCGGCCCGGTGCGCGTGCTGGTGAACAACGCGGCCCGCGACGACCGGCACGCGCTTGACGAGCTTTCGCCGGAGGGCTGGGACGAGAGCCAGGCGGTCAACCTGCGCCATCAATTCTTCGCCGCGCAGGCGGTGGCGCAGTCGATGCGGGAGGCCGGCGGCGGCTCGATCATCAATTTCTCGTCGATCGCCTTCATGCTCAACATGGGCGACGTGCCTGCCTACGCCACTGCCAAGGCCGGCGTCATCGGCCTGACCAAATCGCTTGCCGGCAAGCTCGGGCCGGACAACATCCGCGTCAACGCGATCCTTCCCGGCATGGTGGTGACCGAGCGCCAACTGCGGCTGTGGCTCGACGAGGATGCCATCGCCGCCATGCAGGACCAGCAGTGCCTGAAGCGGTCGCTGACGCCGGCGGACATGGTGGGGCCCTGTCTTTATCTCGCCTCGGACGCGTCCCGCGGCATGACCGCACAATCCATGATCATCGACGGGGGAGTTTTCTGATGACCAAGCCAGCCTATGTCGCCGTCGACTGGGGCACCTCCAGCTTCCGGCTCTGGCTGATCGGCAGCGACGGCAGCGTGCTGGCCGAGCGCCGCAGTGGCGAGGGCATGACCACGGCTGCCAAGGTCGGCTTTGCCAGCGTGCTTGCGGGCCACCGCCAGGCCGTCTCGGCCCCGGAGACCCTGCCCGTCATCGTCTGCGGCATGGCCGGCGCCCGGCAAGGCTGGGTCGAGGCGGGCTATCTCGACGTGCCCGCGGCGTTGTCGGCGATCCCTGCCGCAGCCGTGCGCGTTCCCGACGCCGTGTCCGACATCCGCATCCTGCCGGGCCTCGCCCAGCGCGATCCCGCCCGGCCGGACGTCATCCGCGGCGAGGAGACGCAACTGCTCGGCGCGCTCGACGCGCTTTCGGACGGCAACGGCCTCGTCTGCATGCCCGGCACGCACAGCAAGTGGGTGCACATCCGCGACGGCGCCGTCACCCGCTTTTCCACCTTCATGACCGGCGAACTGTTCGACGCGATCGGCAAGCACACGATCCTCAGCCATTCGATCCAGGACGCGGGTCCGTTCGACGGCGAGAGCGAAGCGTTCCGGCAGGCGGTGACGGAGTGCATCCGCAACCCCGGCGCGGCCAGCAACCTGCTCTTCACCGCCCGTTCCGGCGTGCTCCTGCACGGACTTTCGGCAACCGACGCGAAGGCGCGCATCTCCGGCATCCTGATCGGGCTTGAGATCGCCGGCGCCCTCGACGGCGCCGAGCCGGGCGCCTCCGTCACGCTCGTTGCCTCCGGCGCGCTCGGCGCACTGTACGAGAGCGCGCTCGAAGCAGCCGGTGCCGCACCCACGATCGTCGATGCGGACGCAGCCGTGCGATCGGGCCTCGCCGTTGCGGCGCGCGCGCTGTGGGACCTCTGATATCTGCTTTGCCCGAATGGAAGGCCAACCGATGAACCGCATTCCCTTTCCCACGATGAAATATCCGCTGATCGCCATCCTGCGGGGCCTGAAGCCCACGGAGACGGAGGGCGTCGTCGGCGCCCTGATCGAGCAAGGCCTCACCGCCATCGAGATCCCGCTGAACTCGCCCGACCCGTTCCGCTCGATCGAGATCGCCGTCAAGATGGCCCCGGAAGGCTGCCTCATTGGCGCCGGCACCGTCCTGACCACCGAGCAGGTGGAGCAACTCGACGGCGTCGGCGGCCGGCTCATGGTCAGCCCGAATGTCGAGCCGGCCGTGATTTCCCTCGCCGCCGCCAAGGGCATGGTGACGATGCCGGGCGTCTTCACCCCGACCGAAGCGCTTGCGGCCGCGCGCGCCGGCGCCACGGGCCTGAAGTTCTTCCCGGCCAGCGTTCTCGGCCCGTCCGGCATCCATGCGATCCGGGCGATCCTGCCGAGCGAGCTCGAGATCGCTGCCGTCGGCGGCGTCTCGGAGGCGAATTTCGGCGACTACGCGAAGATCGGCGTGAAGAGCTTCGGCCTCGGCTCCAGCCTCTACAAGCCGGGGATGACGGCGGCCGAGGTCGCCGAACGGGCACGCGTGACGGTCGAGGCCTATGACCGCGTCTACGGGGCAGGACGATGACTGGGACGATGACTGGGACCCAGCCTTTCGCCGGAAGCATCCTCTGCCACGTCAACAGCGAACTTGGCGAGGGCCCGAGCTACGATCCGGCGACCGACACGGCCTGGTGGTTCGACATCAAGGGCCGCAAGCTGCACGAACTGCATCTCGGATCTTCGGCCAAGCGGGTACACGAGCTCCCCGTCATGGGCAGCGTCTTCGCCGTCATCGACCCCGCCCGGCAGCTCATCGCATCCGACGAGGGCCTGTTCGTCCGCCATGTCGAAGGCGGCAGGCTGGAGCGCCTGGGCGCGATCGAGGACAAGCCGGAATGCCGCTCCAACGACGGCCGGGTCCACCAGAGCGGCGCGCTCTGGATCGGCACCATGGGCCGGTCGGCGGAAAAGGGCGCAGGCTCCATCTACCATGTCGCCGGCACCAGCGCCGGCATCAGGGTGACGAAGCTCTATTCCAACGTCAGCATTCCGAACGGTATCTGCTTCTCGCCGGACGGGGCTGTGGCCTATTTCACCGATTCCGCGGTGAACCATTTCATGCGCGTTACCGTCGATCCCGCCACGGGTCTTCCCGTCGGGGCGCCGGAAATCCTCAGCGACGAGAGCGGTTCGCCGGGCGATATCGATGGGGCGGTGTGCGATGCGGACGGGCTGATCTGGAACGCGCGCTGGGGTGCGGGAACGATCGACGTCTACCGGCCGGACGGCACCAAGATCCGCCGCCATGCCGTCCCGGTCACCCAGCCGAGTTGCCCGGCCTTCGTCGGCGCCAAGGCCGATCGGCTGCTGGTGACCTCCGCCTGGCAGGGCATGGACCAGGCGGGCCGGGCCTCGGATATCCACGCCGGCCGCACGCTCGAGCTGGGTGTTACGGTGCGGGGCCGCTTCGAGCCTGCCTTCCGGCTGTAACACCAATCTGCCCCGACATTGACCGCATCTGCAGCTTCGGATTGTCGTCCGGAGCTGTTTTTCCTTGTGAAATTGCCCTGCCTGCCGTCGAATTTTCTGCGGAACCATTCCTGCTTGCGTGAGTTTTCAAAGCATCAGCCCGGTGCGGACGGACAGCCACGATGGATCCGCCGCTCCAAGACCGAAAGCAAAGAAAGGCAGGTTCGACATGACCAACAAGCTTCTTACTTCCGTTGCCGCTGGTGCCATCTTCCTCGGTGCCGCCATTGCTCCCGCAGCCTTTGCGCAGGACACCACCCAGCCGCAGACGGCCCCGTCCATGGAGGCTCCGGCAACCACCCCTGATGTTGCTCCCGACGCCAGCCAGACCCAGCCGATGGACGACATGAACAAGGCCCAGACGACGACCCCGCCGGCAGCCGATCCGGCCACCGATGCGGCAGCGGCCACGCCGGATACCTATCTGACCGAACAGGCCGAAACGCAGATCAGCGCCAACACCTATATCGGTCAGTCGGTCTACAACTCGGCCGATGAAAGCATCGGCTCGATCAGCGACCTGATCCTCGAGAAGGACGGCGGCATCACCGCAGCGGTGATCGGCGTCGGCGGCTTCCTCGGCATCGGCGAAAAGGCCGTCGCCGTACCGTTCAACAACATCACCGTCACCCAGGCCCCGGACGGCGGCGAGGTCAAGCTGACCACGACGGAAACGGCCGAAAGCCTGCAGGCAGCACCGGAATTCAAGACGCTGTCGCAGAAGGTCGCCGAACGCGAGCAGGTCGACACCTCGACCACCTCGTCCACCGATCCCGCTCCGGCAACGGCACCCGCTGAATAATCGGCGGATCGGAGCTTGAACGCCCGGCGACGCGAAAGCGCCGCCGGGCTTTTCGTGTTTTCGGGCCTCTAAAGCGCGTCGCGATCCTTCGGATTCGGCTTACGCGCTTTCAGCTCTTGTTTTTTCGCATGTCGTTGCCGCAAAACCGCTGCACACTTTTGCGCGACATGCTTTAGAACAGCACGCCGTAGCGCAGCGCGTCGTAGATGCCCGCGTGGATGTTGCGGCTGTGGACGGCGTCGCCGATGCGGATCAGGTCGAAAGCGCCCTCGGGGTTGCGGGTCTCGATCGGGTTCTGCCGGCGGATCAGCGCCTTATAGTCGACAGCGCCGAGATTGCGCGACTTGGGCTTCAACTCAAAATAGAGGTCGGCCATCGCCATGGTGCCATGCTCGACCACGACCTGCGCCACCCGCCTCTCCATGCGTGCGGTCGCGGAGAAATCCGAGCCCAGCGTCGCCACCAGCCCGTTGCCCTCGCGGCGCACGGCTTTGAGGCGCGTGTTGATCGTCACGCGCACGTTCTTTTCCGCAAAGGCCTTCGCATAGGGCACGTGGTTCATGCCGCCGATCTCGGGGGCGAAGAAGCGCTCGGGCGAGACCACCTCCAGCTCGACGCCGGCATTGGCGATCAGTTCCGCCGCCGTCATGCCCGTATGGGTGCCGGCATCGTCATAGAGCAGGACCGGTCCTTCCGGCTTGATTGCGCCGGCGATGATGTCCCAGCTGGAGACGACGAGATCCTCGCCCGCCTCCAGTTCCGGGTTCTGGCCGATGCCGCCGGTGGCGATGACGACGAGATCCGGATCGCGTTCCAGCACGTCGTCCTCACCTGCGAAGACGTTGTAATGCACCGGCACGCCCAGGCGTTCGAGTTCCGACAGCCGCCAGTCGACGATGCCGACCAGTTCCTTGCGGCGCGGATTGCGGGCGGCAAGCAGGATCTGGCCGCCGGCGGAGCCCGTCGCCTCCAGCACCTCGACGTAATGGCCGCGCTCGGCTAGAACGCGCGCGGCCTCCAGGCCGGCCGGGCCGGCGCCGACGACCACCGCCTTGCGGATCGCACCCGTGGTCTTCGAGATGACGTGCGGCACCATCGCCTCGCGGCCGGTCGCGGCATTGTGGATACAGAGCGCGCCGCCGCCTTCGTAGATGCGGTCGAGACAGTAGGTGGCACCGACGCAGGGGCGGATCTGCGCCTCCCTGCCCTCCTCGATCTTCTTCACGATATGCGGATCGGCGATATGGGCGCGCGTCATGCCCACCATGTCGAGCTTGCCCTCGGCGATGGCATGGCGTGCGGTGGCGACATCGGCGATGCGGGCGGCGTGGAAGACGGGAAACTTCGTCGCCGCGCGCACCTCGCCGGCGAAATCGAGATGCGGCGAGGCGGCCATGCCCTGGATCGGGATGACGTCGTTCAGGTGTGCGTCGTGGTCGATATGGCCGCGGATGATGTTGAGGAAATCGATCTTGCCGGAGGCGGTGAGCCGCCTTGCGATCTCGATGCCCTCCTCGTTCGACAGGCCGATGTCCCAGGCCTCGTCGGCGACCATGCGGATGCCGACGATGAAGTCCGGGCCGACGGACTTGCGGATCGCGTCGACCACCATGTCGGAAAAGCGCGTGCGGTTTTCCAGCGAGCCGCCGTATTCGTCCTCGCGCCGGTTGGTCGCCGGCGACCAGAAGCCGTCGAGGAGATGGCCGTAGGCCTCGATCTCGATACCGTCGAGGCCGGCCGCCTGCATGCGCTCCGCGGCAGCCGCATAGTCGCCGACGATACGTTCGATGTCCCAGTCCTCGATCTCCTTGGGAAAGGCACGGTGTGCGGCCTCGCGGATCGGCGAGGCGGAGAGTACCGGCAGCCAGTCGCCCTTGTTCCAGCTGGTGCGCCGGCCGAGATGGGTCAGCTGGATCATCACGGCGGTGCCGTGCTCGTGACAGTCGTCGGCGATCTTCTTCAGCCAGGGGACGATCTCGTCCGAGTAGGCGTAGAGATTGCCGAAGGCGGGCGGAGAATCCTCCGAGACGAGGGCGGAGCCCGCCGTCATGGTCAGCGCGATCCCGCCCTTGGCCTTTTCCAGGTGATAGAGGCGGTAGCGATCCTTGGGCATTCCGTCTTCCGAATAGGCCGGCTCATGCGAGGTCGACATGATGCGGTTCTTCAGCGTCAGGTGTTTCAACTGGTAGGGCTGGAGCAGAGGGTCTTTCGAATGCGTCATTCCGGAATGTCCTTGAGGCGGGCCTTGTCAGTACCAGGCGTCGGCCATCGCCGCCTTCCTGCGGGTCACATAGTCGCAGAGTGCTTCGTCGACCGCGATGTCCAGCGGCGGCGCTTCGTATTCGGCCAGCGTCTTTTTCCACTGCCGATTGGCGCGCGTGGCGATGTCGGTGGATCCGCCCTCGTCGCTCCACTTCTCGAAGGGTTCGTTGTCGGAAAGCGCCGAGTCCCAGAAGGCCGTCTGGTAGTTGCGCATGGTGTGGTCGCAACCGAGGAAGTGGCTGCCGGGGCCGACCTGGAGGAAGGCATCCATCGCCAGTGTGTTGTCGTCGACGGTGACGCCGGCCAGATAGGAATGCAGCGCGCCGCAAAGGTCGGCGTCCATCACAAACTTCTCGTAGGACATGGCGAGCAGGCCGTCGAGGAAGCCCGCCGAATGCAGGATGAAATTGGCGCCGCAGTGGACGGCCGACATCATCGACATCAGCCCTTCCTGCATGGCCTGGCCGTCCGGCAGCTTGGAATTGGAGAAGTTGCCGGCGCAGCGCAGCGGCAGGTGCAGCCGGCGGGCGAGCTGGCCGACCACCATGGAGCCGATCGCCGGCTCGGGCGTGCCGAAGGTGGGCGAGCCGGACCTGAGCGACATGGAGGACAGGAAGTTGCCGAAGATCACCGGTGCGCCCTTGCGCTCCAGCTGGGTCAGCGCGCAGCCGGCCAGCGTCTCGGCGAAGGATTGCGCGATGGCGCCGGCATTCGTCACCGGCCCCATGGCGCCGCCGAGGATGAAGGGCACGATCACCGCCGCCTGGTTGGCGCGGGCATAGGCGCGGAGCGACTTCGTCATCGTGCCGTCCCAGACGAGCGGCGAATTGACGTTGACGTTACCGAGGATGACGCAGTTCTGGTCGACGAAGTCCGCGCCGAAGAGGATGCGCGCCATGTCGATGGAATCCTCCGCCCGGTCCTCGGCGGTGATCGAGCCCATGAAGGCGCGGTCGGAATATTTGACGTGGCTGTAGACCATGTCGAGATGGCGCTTGTTCACCGGCACGTCGACCGGCTCGCAGATCGTGCCGCCGGAATGGTGCAGCCAGGGGCTTGACTGGGCGAGCTTGATGAAATTCTGGAAATCGTCGAGCGTGCCGTAGCGTCGGCCCTTGTCGAGATCCATCACGAAGGGGGAACCATAGGCCGGCGAGAAGACGACGTTCTTGCCGCCGATCCGGACGTTGTGTTCGGGATTGCGTGCATGCTGGGTGAATTCCGCGGGCGCGGTGGAGACGATCTCGCGCAGCATGCCCGGCTCGAAGCGTACCAGTACGCCCTCCACCTTGGCACCCGCCCGCTTCCAGTGCTCGACCGCGACTGGATCGTCGCGAAACTCGATGCCGACCTCGGCCAAGATGCGGTCCGCCGTCCGCTCGATCTTCTGCAGGTTCTCTTCGGAGAGAATGTCGTAGGTGGGGATATTGCGGACGATATAGGGCACGCCCACGGCCTTTGCGGCCCTCTCGCCGCGCAGCGGCCGCCCGCTTCTCGTCCGACGCGTCGCATTCTCCATCACAGCTGTCGCCACCATGTCGTCCTCCATAATCTCAGGCGAGGCTATTTCGGAACAATGCGCCTGTAACGCTGGAAAAAACTTGGGACTGGTATAAATCCTGCTTATGGAAACACTGCGCCGCCTGCTGCCGTCCGCTGCAAGCCTGATCGTCTTCGAGGCGGCCGGGCGGCACCTGAACTTCACCCGCGCGGCCAAGGAGCTCGGCATGACGCAGGCTGCCGTGTCCTATGCGATCCGCGGGCTGGAGGACCAGCTGGGCGTGCTTTTGTTCCACCGCGCCCACCGCGCCGTGGCGCTGACGGATGCGGGCGAGCGCTTTCACACCGAAGTTTCGGTGGGGCTGGCACGCATCCAGAAGTCGGCGGAGGATATCCGGGCCAAGGGACGCGAGGTGAACGTGACGCTTGCCGCCTCCACCGCCTTTACCTCGATGTGGATGCTGCCGCGCCTCGCAAGGCTGCGGGAAGACCTGCCCGAGATCGACCTGCGCATCCAGACGAGCGTGCGCGACCTCGACCTGGAGGAGGAGCCGATTCCGCTCGGCATCCGCGGCGGCGATCCGGCGGCCTGGCCCCGCTATCACGCGGCCCTGCTCGCGCCCGAGATCATCAACGCGGTCGCAAGCCCCGCCTTCGTCGAGGCGCACGGCATGCCGCAGACGCCCGAGGATCTCTTGCGGCTGCCGCTGATCCACCTGGAAGAGCCGGTCCGGCAGGCCTGCGACTGGACGGAATGGTTTGCGAGCGCCGGATTGCGCCTTCCCGCGCGGTCCCGCCGCCTGACGATCAACGACTATGTGCTGGTGATCCAGGCCGTGCTCGCCGGTGAAGGCATCGCGCTCGGCTGGCAGCACCTGATCTCGCAGCAGGTAAAGTCGGGTGCGCTGGTTCCGATCGGCACGCATGTGCTGGAAACGGGACTGGCCTTCTACGTGGTCTGGCCGCGCTCGCGCGAACTGAACAGCCAGGCGCGGCGCGTGCGCGACTGGCTGCTGGACGAAGGGAAGAAAGATCTTCCCTCTGCCGAATCGGCGACCGCCGTCAGCGGCCTATGACCGGTTTGACTTCCGCGTGGAAGAAACGGAAGTAGGAGGAGATCTGCGCCAGCGCATTGGTGCTGAGCTTGTACTCGACGCCGACGCGGCCGTTGTTGTACCAGCGCACCGTGCCCGACAGGCGCCCCAGTTCCTCGCTCTCCATGCCGATGATCTGCCCCGGCACGATCCTGATCGGCTTTTCCAGATCGAGCGCCATGCCGGACGGCGACAGGTCCACGACACGCGCCAGGCTCTCCTGGTGCATGACCTTCACTTTGACGAAAATGCGGACCTTCGAGCGATCGGAGGCCCTGACCGGCATATCCTTGATATTCTGCTGCATCCCAAAATCCCTTTGTTTTTCTAGGACGGGACTACTTTAGGACGCGCGCATTTATTCCGTGCTAATCTGGATGGTTAACGAACCAACTAGGTGCAGAAAACAGGCTCAGGCGAGCAGCGCTTTCGGCTCCAGGCCGATGTAGCGCTCGGAGAGGAACCGCAGCGTCGTAACCGCATCTGCGGGCTTGCCGTAGAAATAGCCCTGCCCCATGCCGCAGCCGAGCGCCTTCAGCTTCAGCGCCTCGGAGAAGTCCTCGATGCCCTCGGCCACCACCTCGAGATCGAGCCCCTCGCACATGGCGACGATGGCCTTGATGATGTGCTCGGACACGCGGTCGTTGGAAATGCGCGAGACGAAGGCGCGGTCGATCTTGACCTTGTCGAAGGTGAAGTCTCGAAGGCGCCCTAGGCTCGACTGGCCGGTGCCGAAATCGTCGAGCGAGACCCGCACGCCGGCCGCGCGCAGTTCGGCGACGATCTTCTGGGCGGTGGCGGCATCCGTCATCACCGCCGTCTCGGTGATCTCCAGCTCCAGCCTGCGCGGGTCCAGGCCGGCGCGGTTGAGGATCGCGAGCGTCGTCAGGCTCGTCTTCGGATCCATAAGCTGGGCGGAGGAGAGGTTGAACGACAGGAACAGTTCCTTCGGCCAGGAGAGCGCTGCTTCTGCGGCCTTGCGCAGCAGCGCGTCCGAAAGCACATCGATGAAGCCGCGCTCTTCGGCGAGCGGCACGAAGACGGCCGGCGAGACATAGCCTAGATCGGCGTCGCACCAGCGGGCGAGCGCCTCGAAGCCGACGACGAGATCGTCCTTCAGACGGACGATCGGCTGGAAATGCACGTCGACCTCGTTGGCCATGATCGCATTGCGCAGCGCCTGCTCCAGATGCGTGGCGCGCTTCATCTCCTGGGCGATCTCCTGCGAATAGACGGTGATCTGCCCGCGCCCGCGCCGCTTGGAACGATAGAGCGCGGTGTCGGCGCTCTTCATCAGGTCGGCGAACTCCTCGCCGGCGAAGGGATAGATCGAAAAACCGAAGGAGGCCGACAGCCGCACGTTGCGGTCACCGAGGTCGAAGGGCGCCGAAAGCACCTCGCGCAGCATCTGGCCGATCTTCTCGGCGCCATTGCGCTCGAAGACCAGGGGAAAGAGGAAGGCGAACTCGTCGCCGCCGTGGCGCGTCACGGTCGCTCCGTCCGGGATGCAGGCCTTGAGGCGATAGGCTACCTGGCAGAGGATCTCGTCGCCGGCTTCCGGTCCGAAGAGATCGTTGATCGGCTTGAAACCGTCGAGATTGGCGATGGCGACGGTGAAGGGTGCGGGATCTTCGGCGCGCTCGGCGGCCAGCTGGCGGACCTTGTCGCGCAGGCGATAGGTATTGCCGAGCCCCGTCAGCGGATCGGTATAAGCCATGGCATGCAGATCGTTCTGGGAAACGTCCGCCACCGAATACTTACCCGACTTCATTTACGCAATTCCCGATGCCATGATAGAGACGAAGGATGAAGCATGAGAATTAACAAAGGCATAGCATCCAGACTCATGATCTAGGGTCAGCGATCCCCAGATATCGGGGGTTGACAGCAAAGACCACGGTCAGGCCGCGCTCCTTCCCTCTGAAGCTGCCACGAACTTGCTGTAGATGCGCTCGATCATGTCCGGGCTGACCGGCTTGGTGATGTAGTCGTCCATCCCGGCATCGAGACAATTCTGCATGTCGACGTTCAGCGCCTGCGCCGTAACTGCGACGATGGGTGTGCGGACGCCCAGCACCTTCTCCGCCGCGCGGATCTCGATCGTCGCGTCGATGCCGTTCTTCAGCGGCATGGCGATATCCATCAGCACCAGCCGCGGCATGTACTTGCGCCACAGCGCGACCGCCTCCTCACCATTCTCGGCCACCCTGTGCGAGATGCCGAGACCCTCGAGGATCTGCGAGAAGACGAACTGGTTGACCGGGTTATCCTCGGCGACGAGAACCTCGATATCGCCCATGGCGGGGGCAAGCGCGTCCAGTTCGGTGGCGATGTGCCAGTCATCGAAGAGCGAGGCGGCGACCATCGGACCCGCATGCGCGTCGTCCACCTCCACCATGGCCACATGCGGCTCGACCAGTGCGCGGAAGAAATCCGCGCCGATGCCCTCGGGCGTGATCATCCGGACGGGCAGGTTCGCCTGCGCCACCACCTCGTATCCGTCCATCGTTGCGTCGAGCAGCACCATCTCGATTGACACACCGCAGTCGAAGGCGACGTCCACGAAGGCGCGGAACTCCGCTTCCGACCGCACGGCGCAGCAATCGGCCCCGCGTGCCTGCAACTCGCCCAGCACCAGCCACTCGATCCTGGCATTGTCCGTGACCACGAGGATCCGCCTGCCCGCGAGATCCGCCGACGCGTCGGAGCGGCATTGTTCCAGGAGCAGCCGCTTCTCCACCGCCCGCACCGGATCGAAGCAGTTCTGCCCACTCTGGAAACGGATGTGCTGGCGCAGCGCGAGCCGGCCCGCAGCCGGCTCGACGATGTCGGTGATGTCCTCCATGACGGTCACGAGCACGGGCCGATCCGCCGGGCCGGCCCTGTGCTTGCGCGTGATCGCGTAGAGAAGGCTGCCGTCGGCCTTGACGATCTGCTCGGCCACCTGGAACGGCACGCCGGTCGCAAGCACCTGCCGGTCGCTTTCCTCTATCCGCGCCGCATTTTCGGGATCGACCAGATCCCAGATCGTGCGCCCCAGGATCGCCTCGCCTTCCAGTCCGTGGGCGGCGCGAAACGCCCTGTTGAGGGCAACGTGGGCGAGGTTGCGGTCCTTGATGGTCAGCGGGTGCGGCAGCGTATCGAGGATCTGCTCGGTCAGCGCCGCCCGCTCCATGTCGGCGCGCCACTTGTCCTCCTGCCGCCTCTGCTCGGTGACGTCGGCGAGGGTGGAGATGTTGTAGCCGTTCGGCAGCCGGCGCTTGCGGAAATGGATCCAGCGGTCCTTGCCGGTCCGTTCGACGGTGTCGTGCTGCTCGCGCCAGTGGGCGGAGATGCGCGCGGAGATCCAGTCCTCGCGGCTCACCTTGTGCCGCTGCTCGGCAGCGACGCCGTAGCGCAGTCCCGCATCGAAGATCGCGCCGAGGACGTCGCGCAGGCGCGTGCCGGCGACCAGGGCCCGCGGATCGAGCGGCAGAAACTGCTGAACCTGCCGGCTGGCGAAGACGAGGCAATCGTTGCGGTCGTACACGAACACGCACGCGCCGAGGATATCGCAGGCTGCGTTGAAGATCTCGGACTGGATGTTTGCGTCGACGGACGCGCCATCGGTCATTTCGTGCAGGCCCCGCCGCTTGCCACGTGAGAAGCATGCTGATCGGGCAGGATTGCCCTTGGACAGGAGGAGCCAGCGGCCAGCGACGCTGAACATGTCCGCCGGGTTTGCCGGCCAGCTTGTGCTCATACAAGCGAGATGCAGACGTTGGCAGTATTTTATTAAAGCTGAATTAAACCCGGCGGCTGGCCGCCCTCCGGAAACCATGGAAACGACTGGAGAACCGCTTCGATGGCGCTTTCTCCCTTCCCACGGACAGCCGAATCCCCGAAAATAGCGGCCATGACGATACAGCTGCTGTCCGAGACCCTCATCAACCAGATTGCCGCGGGCGAGGTCATCGAACGGCCGGCGAGCGCTGCCAAGGAGCTGATCGAGAATGCCATCGATGCCGGCGCCAGCCGCGTCGAGATCGCGACCGCCGGCGGCGGCAAGACGCTGCTGCGGGTTGCCGACAACGGCTTCGGCATGTCGCCGGAGGACCTGGCGATGGCGGTGCGGCGCCATTGCACGTCGAAGATCAGCGACGGCCTCCACGACGTGCGCACCCTCGGATTTCGCGGCGAGGCGCTGCCCTCGATCGGTTCGGTGGCGAAGCTCACGATCCAGAGCCGGACCGGCGATGCCCCGGAAGGCTCGCAGATCGCCGTGACCGGCGGCAGGGTCGAGCCGGTGCGGCCGACGCCGGCCAACCGCGGCACCGTCGTCGAGGTGCGCGACCTGTTCTTCGCCACGCCCGCGCGGCTGAAATTCATGAAGAGCGAGAAGGCGGAGGCGGCTGCGATCACAGAGGTCGTCCGCCGCATGGCGATTGCCTTTCCCGCCGTCCGCTTCGTCCTTTCGGGACCGGACCGCTCGACGCTGGAACTACCGGCCACCGGCGACGACCGGCTGGCCCGCATCGCCCAGGTGCTGGGCAAGGACTTTCGCGACAACGCGATCGAGATCGATGCCGAGCGCGAGGGCGTGCGGCTTTCCGGCTTTGCCGGCGTGCCCACCTTCAACCGCGGCAACAGCCTGCAGCAGTTCGCCTTCGTCAACGGCCGGCCGGTGCAGGACAAGCTGGTCTGGTCGGCGCTGCGGGCGGCCTATGCCGAGACCATTCCGAGCGGCCGCTATCCGATCGCGGTGCTGGAAATCGCGATCGATCCCGAGCTCGTCGACGTCAACGTCCATCCGGCCAAGTCCGACGTGCGCTTCCGCGATCCGGGCCTCGTGCGCGGGCTGATCATCGGCGCGATCCGGCAGGCGCTCTCCCGCGAGGGCGACCGCGCAGCGACGACGGGGGCGGCCGGCCTCATGCGCGCCTTCCGCCCCGAACAGCAGCGGCCGGCGCAGCCATGGACACCGCCGGCGTCTCCCTACCGGCCGCTGGACCCGATGCCGGCCGCAAACGGCTTTGCCGAGGCGCAGCAGGCGGGCTTCGACCAGGCGGGTTTCGACATGGGGATCCAACCATCGGCCCGGGCGGAACCGATGCCGGCATCCAGCCATGCGGCAGCCGTGCAGGAGCCGGTCCGCCATCCGCTCGGGGCCGCGCGCGCGCAGCTGCACGAGAACTACATCGTGGCGCAGACGGAAGACGGCCTCGTGATCGTCGACCAGCATGCCGCACACGAACGGCTTGTGTTCGAGGCGATGCGTAACGCCCTGCATTCGCGGCCCGTCGCCGCCCAGACCCTGCTCATTCCCGAGATCGTCGACCTGCCGGAGGACGATTGCGACCGGCTCGTCGCCCATGCAGAGAACCTCTCGATCCTCGGCCTCGGCATCGAACGCTTCGGCCCCGGTGCAATCGCCGTGCGCGAGACGCCGGCGATGCTGGGCGAGATGGACGCGGCCGGGCTGGTGCGCCAGCTCGCCGACGAGCTCGCCGAGTGGGACACCGCAAACGGTCTTGCCAGCCGGCTGGAATATCTGGCCGCGACCATGGCCTGTCACGGCTCGGTACGCTCCGGCCGGCGCATGCGGCCGGAAGAGATGAATGCGCTCCTGCGCCAGATGGAGGTCACGCCCGGCTCCGGCCAGTGCAACCACGGACGGCCGACCTATATCGAGCTCAAGCTCGCCGATATCGAGCGTCTTTTCGGGCGAAGCTGAAAGTGCTGGAAATCGCGCGAAGGTCGCGATATGGCACAGGGAATGCCGCCGTTGCCGCCATCATGGCGGGCTGACGGCTGCGGGACGGGTGACATTCGCGGCAGGGGTTTTCGAATTGCCGGCGCACGGTTCCTCGGCCCGGGCGGAATTGAGGGGCAGTGCGAATGCAACGGTCCAGACTATTGCAGCGACCGTCGCGCACTATACCGGGCGAGCGTCGCCGGCGGCGAGACCAACAGGAGATGCGGATGATGAACCGACTGGAAGGAAATGGGAGCCGCGAGGCGAAGATCCGCTATCTCGACGCGGACTTCCAGATCCTGGTGCCGGGCTCCTACGTCGTCTGTGCCGTCACCGGCGAGCAGATTCCGCTCGACGAGCTGCGCTACTGGAGCGTCGCCCGCCAGGAGGCCTATGCCGATGCCGCCGCCTCGCTGAAGGCGGAACTGCTCGCGGGCGGCCACCCGGCACAACGCTGAGGCGGAGGGATCCCTCCCCGCTTTGGCATTGCCCAAAACTGCTTCAGCCCGGCCTCGCGCCCTCGAGCCTGCGCTTTCGCGCCGAAGCCAGTGCCGCGTCGATGATCTTGTCGGGGGCACGCGGATCGTCGAAGCGGATCTCGACCTCGATCACCCTGCTTTTCTCCTTCAGCGCCGCCGCTGACCCGTGCTCTCCGGCAAGTCGCACGCTGTCCTTCGCCGTCGTCACGATCGCATAGTCATGGGCGTCGGCGTAATCGAGGATCTCGACCGCTTCGTCGTCGGACAGGTGGTGATGGTCGGGGAAGCTGCGCGTGGCGTAGAGGCTGGCGCCGGTGCCCTCGACGGTGCGGAAGAACTTCTCGTTGTCGGCAAGGCCCGACCAGGCGAGCACGGCGCGGTCGGAGAGGTCGCCAGCATCCACCGTCGCAAGGTTTGCCGTATGCACCGGCTTGCCGGCGCGGGCGGCCCGGCGGATCAGCGCATCGGCCGCCTTGCCGTCTCCGACAACAAGTAGGGCCGAGGTCTGGCGCAACTGCTCTTGAAGCGGTGCACGCACCGGGCCGCTCGGGACCAGGTAGCCGTTGCCGAGCCCCCGCCGTGAATCGATCACGAGCAGCGCATAGTCGAAGACAAGCCTGGCGCTCTGGAAGCCATCGTCCATGATGATGACGTCGACGCCCTCGTCGACCAGCCGGCGCGCGCCGCCGACCCTGCGGCGGGAAATCACCGTGACCGCCTCGCGCGCCAGAAGCAGCGGTTCATCGCCGACGTCGCGGGCCCTGTGGCGATCCGGATCGACGACGGTGATGACGTCGAGCGAGCCGCCATAGCCGCGGCTGAGGAAGCCCGGGCGCAGGCCGCGGGCCGTTGCCGCGCGAGCGAGCGCAATCGAGGTGGGCGTCTTGCCGGCGCCGCCGACGGTGAAATTGCCGACGCAGACGATCGGCACCGGGACCGAAGCCCGGCGCGCCCGGCGCATCCGCGCGCCCGCAACAAGGCCGTAGAGCCGTGAGGCCGGCCACAGCGCATAGGCACGCCAGTCCGGCTTCGTCCACCAGAAGGGCGGAGCCTCAGAAACCATTCACTTCCCCCGATCCTGCCATCCTGCGACGGCATGCCCCGTTCGCTCGAACCGCGCACTCCCCTCGGATGCGCCGCAGACGCCCTGTCGGGACGCCCGCGCAGACAACAAAGCCCGGAAATCGAACGAATGCAACGGTTTCAGGCGCGCGCTGCCCGCGCCGGACCTTCGGCGGGCAGGAGCGCGGGCAGTTCGGTGATGTCGTTGAGGCAGTAGTCAGAGGCCGAGGACAGAGAGTCCCGCGATCCGGTGCCGGTGAGGACGGCGACGGTCAGCCCGGCGCCGGCGCTTCGCCCCATGTGCAGGTCGTGGTTGTTGTCGCCGACCACGGCCACCTCATGCGGATCGAGACCGGTCGCCTCGCAGAAGCCGAGGACCATGCCGGGTTCGGGCTTGACGCCGTGGCCGCTGTCGTAGCCTGCGACATAGTGGAGATACTGTTCGAACCCGAAGCGGCGGGCCGTCTCGCGGATGGACCGCTCGTTGTCGCTCGAGGCGACGCCGAGCCTGTATCCCTTGGCATGCAACGCCGAAAAGAAGCCGGCAAGGTCGGTCACGGCCACCGCCATCGAGGCCGACTGCGCGAAAAGGCCGTCGAACAGTGCGGCGAGCTCGGCTGTTCCCATCGGCGAGCCGGCGGCGACCATGCCTTCGGCAATCTCGACGGTGTTGCCGGCCGCAAGCAGCGTGTCGGGCGCCACGTGGCCGCTATCGGGATCCATGCCGCAGGCCGCCAGAAGCCGGCGCGCGAGGTCCTCGTCGCCCCCGGCTGCGATGCGGGCGAGCTCGTAGTTCACCGGCACCCAGCTCTTTGCATAGTCGAGCAGCGTGCCGTCCTTGTCGAACAGGATACCGGATATGGCCTGGGCGTTCGTCATGTCGGCTCGCTCGTCACATTTCGCGCGGATGCAGCCGCGCCTTCACGGTCAATGGATTGAGGTAGGGCTCCAGCCCACGGATGGTGTCGGCCAGCGCGCCGCGCATCTCGTGGACCGTGTCATGGCCCGCCTCGATCATCTTGTTGCGCATGTCGGCATGGCTGAGGAGATAGCCGACGCCCTTGGCCAGCATCTCGACGTCGCGCACCATCTTGGCGCTGCCGCTCTTGGCGAGCCGCTGGTAGCTGTCGCGGAAATTCTGCACGTTGGGACCGGACAGGACGGCGCAGCCGAGCATGGCCGGCTCCAGCGGGTTCTGCCCGCCCTCGCCGAACAGCGAGCGGCCGACGAAGGCGATTTCCGTCATGCGCAGGTAAAGCCCCATCTCGCCGATCGTGTCTCCCAGAAAAATATCCGTGTCCGCGGTGAGCGGATCATTGCGCGTCCGGCGCGCGACCTTCAACCCCTTGGCGACAAGCGCTTCCTCGATCGCGTCAGACCGCTCGGGATGGCGCGGGACGATGATCGTCAGCAGCCCGGTGCGCTCCCTCAGGGCACGATGGACGGAGCCTGCCGCCATCTCCTCGCCCTCGAAGGTGGAGATGGCCGCCCAGGTCTTCCGCTCGCCGAGCTGGCCGAGATAGCCGGCAAGTACGGCCGGATCATAGGGCGGCGCGTCGGTCTCGACCTTGAGATTGCCGGTGACGATCACCGGCAGAGCCCCCAGCGCGCGGAAGCGCTCCGCATCCACGTCCGACTGCGCGACGACCAGGGCGAACTTCTCGAACAGCGCATCGGCGATCGCCGGGCGCTTCTTCCACCGCTGGAACGACCGGTCGGACATGCGCCCGTTGACCAGCACCTGCGCGATGTGGCGGCCGCCGAGCTCCAGGATCGTCATCGGCCAGATCTCGGACTCCGCCATCACCGCAAGGTCCGGGTGCCAGTGGTCCAGGAAGCGGCTGACGGTCGGCTTGAGGTCGAGGGGGACATACTGGTGGATGACCGTGTCGCCGAGGCGCTGGCGGGCGACGCGGGCGGAGGTGACGGTGCCGGTGGTGAGCACGACGTTGATGCCGCGGCGGCGCACCTCGCGGACCAGCGGCAGCAGCGCATTGGTCTCGCCCACACTTGCGGCGTGGAACCAGACGAGCGGGCCGGCCGGCCGCTCGACGCTGGCATGGCCGAAGCGCTCGCGGCGACGCCCGCGCTCCTCCTTGCCCTTGGCCGCGCGGATGGCGAGATAAGGCCGCATGACCGGGTACAGGCCGAGGCCGACCCAGCGATAGGCGGTCAATGCGAAGCGCGCCAGGGCCCTGCTCATCGGCACCCCCTGGCTGCAATGATCCGTCCGCTGGGCTTCATGGGAGTTCCGGTCATCGGTAGGCCCCCGGCGTTACGGGACGCCGGGAGGCGAAGTGAAGGCATCAGCCGTTTTCGGGATCGAGCAGCTTGTGCATGTGGACGATGAAGTAGCGCATGTGCGCATTGTCGACGGTCTGCTGCGCCTTCGACTTCCAGGCCACGAGGGCGGAGGCGTAGTCGGGATAGATCCCGACGATGTCCAGCTTCTCGAGGTCGCGGAACTTAACTTCCTTCAGCGTCGTCAGCTCGCCGCCGAAGACGAGGTGCAGGAGCTGCTTGCTGTCGCCAGTCTCTGTCATTTTCATCTCATCAATAGTGGTATTTTTCACACAGGGTTTGAGGCATCCGGGCGAAAAGGTCAATGGCCGTGAAGGCCACCTGCGGCGCTTATCAACCTTCCAAGAAAGGGCGATCCCGCGGCGCAAAGCACGTCGTGGCGGACATCGGGGCGATTGTAGGTGAGCGGCCTGCCGTCGAGGTCGACGAGCCCGCCGCCGGCATTGGCGAGGATGAGGTCGGCTGCGGCGAGATCCCAGTCCTGCGAATTGGTCTTCACCAGCGTTCCGTCGATCCGGCCGTCCGCGACCATCGCCAGCCGATAGGCCAGCGACGGCACGTGGGGGATGCGCTCCACTGCCCCGAGCACGGCCCGGTCGAGGCGGGATACCATGTCCTCGGCGGCGGCAAGGCGCAGCGGATGCACCCCGTCCGGCTCGGACACGCGGACGGGTTTCCCGTTCTTCAGCGCCGGCCCGCCCTCCACCGAAGCGAACACTTCCTTCAGCGCAGGCGCGAACAGCACGCCGGCAACGGGGCGTCCGCGGTGCACCACCGCCGCACTCACGCACCAGAGATCCTTGCCGGCGATGAAGGCGCGGGTGCCGTCGATCGGATCGATCACGAACAGCGTCTCGCAGGAAAGGCGCGCCGGATCGTCGTCGGTCTCCTCCGACAGCCAGCCGTAGTTGGGCCGGGCGGTGAGCAGCATCGACTTCAACAGGTCATTGGCGGCGATGTCCGCGGCGCTCACGGGGGAGCGCCCCTCATTCTTCCACCAGACCTCCGGCCCGTTGCGGAAGAACTCCATCGCCCGCTCGCCCGCAGCACTCACGGCACGCTGCAGGAGATCGAGATCGTCCGCCCATCGGTATCGCGTATTGCCGGCCGGCGTGTCCATTGTCCGTTTCCGCTTCCGGGCGCGTTGCGCCCAACACTTCAGATGGCGCTCGATTGCGTCCAATGAAGGCCTATTCAAGACCGGCCGCGGTATTGGAGGCGCGCGCCTGTCGAAAAGGCCCGCGCAACGCTCGTCGACCCTAGAGACCTGCCAGCGTCATGCCCTCGATCGCCAGCGTCGGCGCGGCAACGCCGAACTTGCGGTCGATGTCGCTTGCCGGCGTGATCCGCATGAACATGTCGGTCAGGCTGGAGGCGATCGTCACCTCGGAGACCGGATAAGCCAGCTCGCCGTTCTCGATCCAGAAGCCGGAGGCACCGCGGCTGTATTCGCCGGTCACCATGTTGACGCCGTGGCCGATCAGTTCGGTGACGTAGAAGCCGGTGCCGACCTGGCGGATCAGGTCCTCGGGCAGGATGTCGCCGGGCTCGAGCGCGAGATTGGTGCTCGCCGGGCTCACCGCCGTGCCGCCACGCACGCCGCGGCCGTTGGTGGAAAGCCCGAGTTCGTTTGCCGTCGAGGTGGAGAGGAACCAGTGGTTCAGCACGCCGTCCTCGATCATCACCAGGCGCTCGCCCTTGACGCCCTCGCCGTCGAACGGCCGCGAGGACGAGCCGCGCACGACCAGCGGGTCGTCGGTCACCGAAAGCCCCGCCTTCAACACCTGCTTTCCCATCTTGTCGCGCAGGAAGCTCGTCTTGCGGGCCACGGAAGCACCGTTGATCGCCCCGGCGATATGCCCTGCGATCCCCCGCGCCATCCGCGGATCGAAAACGACGGTGACGTTCTTGGCCGTCGGGACCTGCCTGGGATTGACGCGCTTGACCGCGCGTTCGCCGGCCATCCGGCCGATCTCGGCTGCATCGCGCAATTCGCCAAAATAGAGCCGGCTGTCGTAGTCGTAGTCGCGCTCCATCTTCGTTCCCTCGCCGGCAATCGCACTGACGGAACGGCCGAAGCGGCTGGCGCTGTAGGCGCCGGCAAACCCATGCGAAGTGACGAGGACGAGGCCGCCCATGCCGGCGGACGCGCCTGCGCCGCTCGAATTGCTGACGCCGGCAACATCAAGGGCAGCCGCCTCCATCGCAAGTGCTGCCTCGGTCAGGGTGTCGGAGGAAACCTCGGTCGGATCGAAGAGATCGAGATCCGGCCATTCGCGGGCGAGATCGGAAGGATCGGCGAGCGAGGCGAAGGGATCCTCCGGCGAGGCCTTGGCCATGGCGACCGCGCGCTCTGCCAGTTGCTGCAGGTCGAAGCCGGGATTGGCCGAGACGCTCGCCACGCGCTTGCCGACGAACACCCGAAGCGAGAAATCGTCGCTCTCTGAGGCCTCCGTCCCCTCGACCTTGCCGAGGCGCACGGAGACGGAACGGGAAGCGCCGCGAACCACGACCGCATCGGCGGCGTCGGCGCCGGCCTTGACGGCACGGTCGATCAGCTCTCCGGCACGAGCGAGAAGGCTTCCGGAATCGATGGTCTCTGACATGATTTGGCCTTTCATTCCTGTCCCATTTATTGTGCACTGGCGGGGGCATCAAGGGCTGGCCTGTGATTCTTGCCTCCCGCCACTCCACATACCGAAGGAATCCCATCCGCATGGCAGATACGCATGCGCTGTTCGCCGAAGTATTGATTCTCCTCGGGGGGGCCGTTCTGGCCGCGCCGATCTTCAAGCGCCTGGGGCTCGGGACGATCCTGGGCTACCTGGCCGCGGGCGTCGTCATCGGCCCGATCCTGCACTACATCCACGACGGCGAGGAGATCCTGGGGGTCGCCGAACTCGGCATCGTCTTCCTGCTGTTCCTGATCGGGCTGGAACTGCAGCCCTCGCGCCTCTGGCAGTTGCGGCGGGAGATCTTCGGGCTCGGGACGGTGCAGGTGGTGGCGACGGGGCTGGCGCTGACGGCGCTGGCGCTCCTGCTCGGCGTGGAGGGCTGGCAGGCGGCGCTGATCATCGGCTTCGGCCTCGCCCTTTCCTCCACCGCCTTCGCCCTGCAGATCCTCGACGAGAAGGGCGACACCAATACGCGCTACGGCCAGCGCGCCTTTTCGCTGCTCCTGTTCCAGGACCTCGCCATCGTGCCGCTCCTGGCGCTGATCCCGCTGCTCGCCAAGCAGGCTCCGGAGGACACGACCACCGCGTTCCAGGACTTCCTGGTCGCCGTCGCCGCGATCCTGTCGATGCTGGCGATCGGACGCTACGTCCTCAACCCGCTGTTCCAGATCATCGCCCGGACCGGCGCACGCGAGGCGATGATCGCGGCCGCCCTGTTCGTCGTGCTCGGTTCGGCGACGCTGCTGCAATTCGCCGGCCTCTCCATGGCCATGGGCGCCTTCCTCGCCGGCGTGCTGCTTTCGGAATCCTCCTACCGGCACGAACTGGAGGCGGACATCGAGCCGTTCCGCGGCGTTCTTCTCGCGCTCTTCTTCATGGCCGTCGGCCTGTCGCTCGACATCGACGTCGTGTTCCGCAACTACCAGATCATCCTCATAGCCGTACCGGCGCTGATGGTGGTGAAGGCGATCGTGATCTACCTGATCTGCCGCATGGGGCGATCGCCGCACAACGACGCGGTCCGGGTGGCGCTGCTTCTGCTGCAGGGCGGCGAGTTCGGCTTCGTGCTCTTCTCGGCCGCCGCCACCTCCGGCGTGTTCTCCCCCGCCGTCGCCTCCCTGCTCGTGGTGATCGTCACCGTCTCGATGGCGCTGACCCCGATCGCGGCCCTTCTCTCCAGCGTGCTGATCAAGGACGACGCGCGCGAGGAAATCGAGGAGGACTTCGAAGGCGCAGGTTCGGACGTGCTGATGGTCGGGTTCTCGCGCTTCGGCCAGATCGCCTCGCAGATCCTGCTCGCCAGCGGCCGCGACGTCACCATCATCGACTTTTCCGCCGACCGTATCCGCCAGGCCGCAAGCTTCGGCTTCCGCATCTATTTCGGCGACGGTACGCGCAAGGAGGTGCTGCGCGCCGCCGGCATCGAGCGGGCCAAGCTCGTCGCCGTCTGCACCCACAAGGCGGAGATCACCGACAGGATCGTCGACCTGGTGCAGTCCGAGTACCCCAATGCGCGGGTCTTCGTGCGCTCCTACGACCGCATCCACACGCTTTCGCTGCGGTCGCGCCGCGTCGACCTCGAGGTGCGCGAGACCTTCGAATCCGGCCTGGTGTTCGGAAGAAAGACGCTCGAGGCGCTGGGCGTCGCGGACGAGGAGGCGCGGGCGATCACCAACGACATCCGCCGCCGCGACGAGGCCCGCCTCAACCTGCAGGCCGCCGAGGGGCTGGCCGCCGGGCGCGACATGCTGCATTCGCGCCCGGTCCGGCCGGAGCCGCTGATCAAGCCGAAGCACACCGAGCAGATCGCCGACGAGGACGACGATCTGATCGTCCCCGAAACGCAGCCGGCGGTCGATTGAGACCGTCGGCCGCTGCGATCGTTCGCGCGGCGGGTTTCAGCTGTGCTTGCGCGCATGTCGCTCGAACTGGACGTCGAGCGCCCGCTTGAACTCCTCGCGGACGCCTTCGGTGTGTTGCAGGATTTCCTTTGCGCGCAGGAAATCGAGGACACGGAAGCGGCCGACCTCGGGGCGGAGAAAGATGTCGGGGGCGCCCTGCTTCAGTTTCAGCTCGATCAGCGCCCGCATCGTCAGCTGGCTGGCACCGTAGAGGCTGTCGATGCCGCTCGGGATCTGGCCCTCGTCGCCGGACGGGCGGCCGACGACATCGACGCCCACGGTGATGTCTGCTGTGCCGGCCAGATGGTCGAAGGGGACCGGGTTCCAGAGGCCGCCATCGACGAGCACGCGGCCGTCGATCCTGACCGGCATGAACAGGGCCGGCAGGGAGGCGGAGGCGGCAATCGCCGGAAAGAGTGCGCCGGTCTCGCATATATGCTCGCGCTGGGCATAGAAATCGGCCGTGACGACCTTCAGCGGAATCTTCAGCTCTTCGAAGCGATCGGGCATGTCGGGATGGAGAAAGGCGCGCAGGACGCGCTCGAGGTTGAACTGGCCGATGCGCAGGCCGTTGGTCCAGAAGTCGGACAGCGTCGCCGGCCGCAGGCCCCAGATGCGGCCGAGTGCCTCGCCGGGCCTGCCCACGGCGTCGAGCGTGTGTTCGCGAACCTCGCGGCCGCTCAGGCCCGCCGCCATCGCCGCCCCCATGATCGCGCCGATCGAGGAGCCGGCAATGAGCTGCGGACGGATACCGAGCTCGTCCAGGACCTCGATCACATGGATATGCGCCAGGCCGCGCGCGCCGCCGCCACCAAGCGCGATCGACACCGTGGCGTCTCCGGTGGCGCGCACGGACGTCTGCGGGGCAAGGGCATCGCTCGACATGGAACCTCCATCACGCAAGATCGGCTCGGGCTAGTAGGGGATAGCCTGACGGGCGATCAGCCGGGCGTGTACCGGTAGAAATGCATCCGCGTATCGCCGAAGGTGCGAATCTCAAGGGGGTCGAAGCCATCGATAGCGGCCGGGGCAATATCGGCACGCTCCTCCAGAATAGCAAGCGCCCCCGGCACCAGCCAGCCGCCCTTCGCCGCCGCCTCCAGCGCCTTCTCCCCGAGGCCGCGCCCATAGGGCGGATCGGCAAAGACGAGGTCGAACGACTCCACCGTCCCGACCGTGCCCAGCGCGGTCGCGTCGCGCCGGAAGATCTTGGCCCGGCCCTGCAGGCCGAAGGCCTCGACGTTGGTATGGATCAGGCCGCGGCCCTCGACGCTCTGCTCGACGAACAGCGCCGCCCGCGCGCCGCGGGAAACCGCCTCCAGACCGACGGCGCCGGTTCCTGCGAACAGATCAAGCACACGGGCGCCCTCGATATGCTCGGGGTAGCCGTGGCTGAGGATGTTGAACAGGCTCTCGCGCGTGCGGTCCGTCGTCGGACGGATGTCGTCACCCTTCGGCGTCGCCAGCGTGCGGCCGCGGAATGTGCCTCCGACGATGCGCACGGCGCGTCAGTTCCCCCGTCCGCGCGGCTTGCCGCCAGCGGGGCGTCCACCGGCCGGTTTTCCGCCCGGCTTGCCGCCTGCCCTGCTGCCGCCGGGCTTGCCCCCGGCAGGCTTGCCACCAAAGGACTTGCCACCAGAAGGCTTGCCGCCGAAGGATTTTCCGCCTGGCTTGCCGCCGAAGCCGCGCTCGCCTGCAGGACGGTCGCCGAACGACCGCTCACCGGAGAACGACTTGCCGCGCGGCTTCCTGTCCTCGCTGAACGGCCTGTCCTCACGGGATGGGCGATCCTCGCGCGGGCCGCGATCGCTGCGGGGCGGACGGTCGCCGAAATCGCGACGTGGCCGCTCGCCGAAGCCGCCGCGACCACCTTCGTCGCGCGGGCTCCGTTCGGGCTCGCTGGCGCGGATCCAGTCGCCGCCCTCTTCGGCATTGAGCACGCGCGCCTTGCGTTCGCCGCGATCCGAACCGGGACGGGCCGTGGCCGTACGGCCGGACGCGTGCTTGCGGTCGGGATCGAACTTGTGGCTGGACCGGGTCGCCTCGCCGTCGCGGGTGCGGCCGTAGCGCTTCGTCTTCGGCGCGCCCTCGGGGCGGGTGCGCGGCTCGCGCTTCACGGCGTCTTCGCCCTCGGCAGCCTTCGCCTTCTTCTCGGCGACGGGGCGGGCGCCGGGCGCCATCCAGACGTTGGACTTGCGGGCGCGGCCGCCGGGCTCGTGCTTCGGCCGATCGGAGAAACGGTCGTCGTCGCGGCCGCGCTTGTCTGCACCGCCGTGCTTGCCTGCGCCGCCACGCTTGTCCGTACCGCGCTCGCCGAAGCGGGCCTCGCGGCCGCCGTCGTCACGCCGCGTGTCGAGGCGTGCGCGCGCCTGTTCCCGACGGTCGCCGTCCTTCTCGCGGACGCCGCGTTCCCAGCCGCCCTTGGCGGGGGTCGCCGGCGCCTCTTCCTTTTCGCCGGGCCCCTGGTCGAACAGGGGCGCCTCGAAGTTCGCCTTGGCTTCGTCGATGAGGCGCGGGCCGAGCTGGTCGCGCAGCGTGCGTCCGCGGATCTCCTGCGCATGGCCCTCGGGCAGCTCGCCGAGCTGGAACGGACCGTAGGAGATGCGGATCAGGCGGTTGACCTCGAGGCCGAGCGCGCCGAGCACGTTCTTGATCTCGCGGTTCTTGCCCTCGCGAAGCCCCATGGTGATCCAGACGTTGGACCCCTGCACCTTGTCGAGCGTCGCCTCGATGCCGCCATAGAGCACGCCCTCGACGGCGATACCTTCCTTCAGCTGATCGAGCGCTTCCTGCTCGATCTTGCCGTGGGCGCGGACGCGGTAGCGGCGCAGCCAGCCGGTCGCCGGCAGTTCCAGCACGCGGGCGAGGCCGCCGTCGTTCGTCAGCAGCAGCAGGCCCTCGGTGTTGATGTCGAGGCGCCCGATCGACATGACGCGCGGCAGGTCCTCCGGCAGGCGTTCGAACACCGTCGGGCGACCTTCGGGGTCGGCGTTGGTCGTCACCAGGCCGGCGGGCTTGTGGTAGAGCCACAGTCGCGTGCGCTCGATGCCGCGGATCGGCTGGCCATCGACCTCGATGTGATCGGCGAAGGTGGCATTGAGAACGGGCGTGTCGAGCACGACGCCGTTCACACTGACGCGGCCTTCCATGATCATGCGCTCGATATCGCGGCGGGAGGCTATGCCAGCGCGAGCGAGAAGCTTGGAAATGCGCTCGGGGGCCTGCACCGCTGCGTGATCGGCAACGCCGGCGGACAGAGCGGGCCGCGCCTTTTCCGGCTTGCCCGAGGCTGCGCGCGCGCCCTCGTTCTTGCCGGCCGTCTTGTCGCCTGTCGCCTTTGAAGGGCCGCGCTCGCTCCTGGCGGCGCCGCCGGATTTCGCGCCGGCGCCGAAGGGCTTCTTGCCGCCCGGTTTCCCGGCGCCCGCCTTGTGGGCGCCGTCCTGCGGCTTGCGATCGCGGTCGAAGGGCCGGGCGGCCGGCCGTCTTGGCTTGTCTTTGGATGTCATTTGAAGTTTGCCTAGCGTTTTGGCGTGTCGTATCAGGTCAGGCGGTCCGGGTTAAGAGGAATTCTGAGCGGAAATGTCGAATAGCTTCATGGACGAGGCACTGGCGGAGGCCCGCAGCGCGGGCGAGCGCGGCGAAGTGCCGATCGGCGCGGTACTGGTGGTCGACGGCGCGATCGTCGGTCGTGGCGGTAACCGCACCCGCGAGCGGAACGACGTGACCGCGCATGCCGAGATCGAGGCGATCCGCGCGGCTTCCGCCCTCCTCGGCCGGGAGCGGCTGACCGGCGCCGACCTCTACGTGACGCTTGAACCCTGCGCCATGTGCGCCGCGGCGATCTCGTTTGCCCGCATCCGCCGGCTCTACTACGGCGCCGAGGACCCGAAGGGGGGCGGCGTCGACCATGGCGGACGCTTCTATGGGCAGCCGACGTGCCACCACGCGCCCGAGGTCTATTCCGGCATCCGCGAGGGCGAGGCGGCGGAGATCCTGCGGCAGTTCTTCAGGGAGCGGCGGGAGGATGACTGAGCGCATTCCGGGGCTGACCCAGGGCCTTGCTCAAGGCCCCCGCCCCGCCCTCAGGCAGCGATTTCAACCACCTCGCGCCCGTCGATGACGATGCGGTTGCGGCCACCGGACTTGGCGCGATAGAGATCGTCGTCGGCGCGGCGGAAAAGGTCGATCGGCGCACAGGGCGCATTCGCGCAGGCGATCCCGATGCTGACGCTCAGGGAAACCGGCCGCTCGTCGGCCAGGAGCTTCGTTTCCGCGACGGCGAGCCGCAGGCGCTCGGCTGCTTCGATCGCCGCGCTGCGCCCGGTATCGGTCAAAAGTGCTGCAAACTCCTCGCCGCCGATCCGACCCCAGATGCCGATGCTGCCGATCGTGTCCGCCATCAGACCGCCGATCCGGCGTAACGCGTCGTCGCCGACGAGGTGGCCGAAGCCGTCGTTGATTGTCTTGAAGTGATCGGCATCGGCAACGATAAGCGCCATCGCCCCCCTGCCGTGTGCGACCGCCTCCTCCAGCGCGGCAAAAAAGGCGCCGCGATTGAGGCCGCCGGTCAGGGCATCGGTGCGCGCCTTTTCGCCGAGGTCGGCATGCAGGCGCTGCAGCTCGGCGTGGGCGTCCTCCAGCTTCACATGCATGCGGGCGATCGCATCGCGCTGGCGGGCGATGGTTTCCGTCTGGTGGAACTGCCAGGTGCTGGCGGGGCCGGCAATCAGCAGCGGGCACAGCACGCTCATCCAGAAGCCCGGACCATCCGGCTGCCCACCGAGCATCGGCACCAGCAACAGCACGATACTGACCGAGACCGCGACGGACGCCACCGTCGCAGCCGCCGCCTTCATGGCCGTGCGCCTGCTGATCCCCAACATGGCGCGGACGCTAGCGGGCAGGTGTTAACGTCAGGTAAGGTTGAAATCGAAATCTGTAACGAAAACGGGCCTGGCCGTTCTCAATCCCCGGCGGCGAAGGCCTTCAGGCGCTCGCCGGAGAGGCGGTAGCGCGTCCATTCGTTTTGCGGCTCGGCGCCGATCGCCTCGTAGACGCGGATCGCCGGCGCGTTCCAGTCCAGCACGCTCCATTCGAAGCGGCCGCAGCCTTCGGCCATCGCGACCTGCGCGAGGTGGCGCAGCAGCATGCGTCCGGCGCCGGCGCCGCGGTGTTCGGGAGTGACGTAGAGATCTTCGAGGTAAAGGCCGTTGCGGGCCTGCCAGGTCGAGTAGTTCAGAAACCAGACGGCAAAGCCCGCAGGCTCGCCGGCGTCGGTCTCGCAGATCACTGCGCGGGTGACCGAGCCCTCGCCGAAGATCGACCGGGACAGCGTTTCCACCGTGGCTTCGACCTCGTGGCCGGCCTTCTCGTAGACGGCGAGTTCGGTGATGAAACGCAAAATGACCGCGGCGTCGGCCGCGGTCGCGTTACGGATGCGATAGGTCACCTGCGTCAGACCGGAAATTAGAAGGGCCACCATTTCTTGGTGCCGGAGTTGGCCACTTCGGCCTCCTTCTTGCGGCGGCGCTCCTTCTTCTTCTCAGGCTCGCCGAGATCGGCCGTCGCTTCCTCGGGCATCTTGCGATAGTCGAGCGGCGGGTCGCTGAGATAGCGGCGCTTGTCGTTATAGAGACCCTGCTCCAGCTTGCGCGCCTCGCGATACTGCTCGAGCTGTTCCTTGGTGGAAAGCTTGCGCATCGTGTTGTTCTGGGTCTGCAGCGGCGAATTGTAGCCGATCTTGCGCTCGTTCTCGGTCGCCTCTTCCTTCAGGCGGTCGCGCGTGGCTTCGGGGCTCTCGACCCATTGCGGGTTGTCCTCGGTGGAGGCGAGCGTCTTCTGCGGCTCGACCAGCGTCGCCTCGCCCTGCCTGGGCACGACGAGACCGCCGCGCGGCTGGTAGGCGATCTTCCTGTCGGCGCCATTGCCCGGCTTCAGCATCACGGCGTTGCCCAGGTCGTCCATCAGTTGTTCGCTGCTGGACTTGTCGGTGCCGTAGGTCGGACCGCCGATGCAACCCGAAAGGACGGCGCAGGCACCAAGCAGCGCTGCTGCGCCGGCCAGTCGAATTTCTCGCGTCATTCCCATGCAACCTCTTCCCGGCCCGGCCGGTGAATCGCCTTGATGATATTCGTCGGATGCCGTGCGTTGACGGCAAAATCCGACGATTTTCGGGCAGGAATACCGGATGAAGCGCGAAAACGCAATTCATCCGGTCACTTACCTGCCTTGTTCACAACCTTTCGTGATCGCGCCGCTCATGCGGCGGCGCGAAAACCGATCTCGCGCAGGGCGGCCGCATCGCGCGCGGAGACGTCGGGATAGTCCGGATCGGAGCCGACATCGGTGGTGATGCGCCAGGAGCGGGCGCACTTCCTGCCCGCCGCCAGCTTCGGCTCGACGGCGACGCCTGCAACTTCCGGCAGGCGGAAGGCTTCCGCAGGACCTTCGCCGGCAACCAGCGTGATCGCCGAGGTGATGCAGGTTTCGGCGAAATCCTCGCCTTCCAGCGCTGCCAGCAGTGCCGGATCGTTGACGTGGACGACCGGGGCCGCCTCCAGCGACGAACGGATCCGCTTCTCGCGGCGTTCGACCTCGAGCGCGCCGGTGACGACGGTGCGGACGGTGCGGATCTTCTCCCACTTTTCTTCCAGCGCGTCGTTCTTCCATTCGGCCGGGATCTGCGGGAACTGTTCGAGGTGAACAGAGACCGCATCGGGCTTGAGCGACAGCCAGGCTTCCTCGGTCGTGAACGGCAGCATCGGCGCCAGCCACAGGACGAGGCAGTCGAACAGCTTGCGGATGACCGCGAGTGCTGCACGGCGGCGCAGGCTGGAAGGCGCGTCGCAGTAGAGCGCATCCTTGCGGATGTCGAAGTAGAAGGCCGAGAGCTCGACGTTGGAGAAGTCGATCAGCGCGCGGGCGATCTTCTTGAAGGCGAAGGCGTCGTAGCCTTCGCGCACGAGCGTGTCGAGCTCAGCCAGCCGATGCAGCATCAGCTTTTCGAGCTCCGGCATGTCGGCATAGGCGACCTCCTCGCCCTTGTCATGGGCGAGCGTGCCGAGCATCCAGCGGACGGTGTTGCGCAGCTTGCGGTAGGCGTCGATGTTGGTCTGGATGATCGTCTTGCCGAGGCGCTGATCTTCCCAGTAGTCGGTGGTCATGACCCACAGGCGCAGGATATCGGCGCCGGCGTCCTTCATGATATCCTGCGGGGAGACGACGTTGCCCTTGGACTTCGACATCTTCTCGCCCTTCTCGTCCATCGTGAACCCGTGGGTGACGACGGCGTTGTAGGGCGCGCGGCCGCGCGTCGCGCAGCTTTCGAGCAGCGACGAATGGAACCAGCCGCGATGCTGGTCGGAGCCTTCGAGGTAGACGTCGGCCGGCCATTTCAGGTCGGGGCGGTCTTCGAGCGTGAAGGTGTGGGTCGAGCCTGAATCGAACCAGACGTCGAGGATGTCCATGACCTGCTGCCAGCGGTCCCGGTCGGGCCGGTTGCCGAGGAAGCGGTCGGCCGCACCTTCGGCGAACCAGGCGTCGGCGCCTTCCTGCTCGAAGGCTTCGAGGATGCGGGCGTTGACCGCCTCGTCGACCAGCACGTTGCCGTCGTCGTCGGCAAAGATCGCGATCGGCACGCCCCAGGCGCGCTGGCGGGAGAGCACCCAGTCCGGACGGGCCTCGATCATGGCGCGCAGGCGGTTCTGGCCGGCGGCGGGGACGAAGCGGGTCTGGTCGATCGCCGACAGCGAGCGCGAGCGCAGCGTCGTGCCGTCTTCCAGTTCCTTGTCCATGTAGACGAACCACTGCGGCGTGTTGCGGAAGATCACCGGCTTCTTGGAACGCCAGGAATGCGGATAGGAGTGCTTCAGCCGGCCGCGGGCGAACAGCGCATGACGGGCGATCAGCGCCTTGATGACGCGCTCGTTGGCGTCGCCCTTCTTGCCTTTGTCGTCGATGACGCGGGCGGGGCCACCCTCGGCGTCGGGGCCGAAGCCCGGCGCGTCGGCGGTATAGAAGCCGGCGTCGTCGACCGGGAACGGGATCGCAGACGAGATGCCGCGTGCTTCCAGCTCGCGCGCCTTGTCCATCCAGGCGTCGAAGTCCTCGCGGCCGTGGCTGGGGGCTGTGTGGACGAAGCCTGTGCCGGTCTCGTCGGTGACATGGTCGCCGTCCAGCAGCGGCACCTCAAAGTCATAGCCGCCGCCGAGGCCGTGCAGCGGGTGGACGCAGGTGATGCCTGCCAGCTCTTTGGCCTCGATGTCGCGCACGAAATTGAATGTCAGCTTGGCCTTGGCAGCGGACTCGTCGGCAAGGCGTCTGGCGAAGATCAGCTTTTCACCCGGCTGGGGGCCGAAATCGTTCTCGGCGGTCGCCACTTCGTAGAGGCCGTAGGCGTAGCGCGACGAATAGGCGATCGCGCGGTTGCCGGGGATCGTCCAGGGGGTGGTGGTCCAGATGACTACCGATGCATGAGTCAGGCTCGCCGGTGCCGCAACGACAATCATCGCGCCAGTCTCTTCACCCGTCTCCTTGTCAACGACTCGCGTAACGATGTCTCCGTTCGAATATTTGACCGGGAACTTCACCCAGATCATGTCGCTCTCGACGTCGGCATATTCGACTTCGGCCTCGGCGAGCGCGGTGCGCTCGACCACCGACCACATGATCGGCTTGGAGCCGCGGTAGAGCTGGCCGGACTTGGCGATCTTCATCAGTTCGCCGGCGATGCGCGATTCCGCGTGGAAGGCCATCGTCGTATAGGGATTGTCGAAGTCGCCCTCGATGCCGAGGCGCTTGAATTCCTCCGCCTGGATCTCGATCCAGCCGGTGGCGAACTCGCGGCATTCCTGGCGGAACTCGTTGACCGGGACCTCGTCCTTGTTCTGGCCCTTCTCGCGGTACTTCTCCTCGATCTTCCATTCGATCGGAAGGCCATGGCAGTCCCAGCCGGGCACGTAGTTGGCGTCGTAACCGCGCATCTGGAACGAGCGGTTGATGACGTCCTTGAGGATCTTGTTCAGCGCGTGGCCGATATGGATGTTGCCGTTGGCATAGGGAGGACCGTCGTGCAGGACGAATTTTTCGCGGCCGGCGGCAGAGGCCCGAAGTTGCTTGTAGAGGTCCATCTTCTGCCAGCGGGCGACCGTTTCGGGCTCCTTCTGCGGCAGGCCGGCGCGCATCGGAAACTCCGTCTGCGGCAGGTAGAGCGTGGAGGAATAGTCGACTTTCTCGGGTGTCTCGGTCATGGCTCAAGCAATCGTTTCATCGCGCGGGATGTCGCGCAGGCAGGGAAAATTGTCGGTGACGGCGCGGGCGCAGCGAAAACGCCCAAAAACCCGGACCTCCCGGCCTCGCTCAGAGCGCGCGGAAGGCCGGGCCACTAATTCGGGATATGACACAAAAGCTGTGTGGCGCCATGGTGGCGGTTGTTTATGTGTTTTTGCCCAAAAAGGAAAGAGGGTGCGGCCCGGAATAGCCGATATCGGAAACAACCGATCGCCGGGACAACGAGTGCCCGGCGGCCTGGCTCAGAAGGCGATTCGGGCGTCGATCTCGCCGATCGGGCGCACGCCGGCCAGCAGCGCCCTCGCCTCCTCCTCGTCCCGCTTCATCTGGACGACGAGCGCGTCCAGCCCGTCGAACTTCAGCTCGTCGCGCAGGTGCTCGAAGAAGGAGACGGTACAGGTCTCGCCGTAGAGATCGCCTGCGAAATCGAAGACGAAGGTTTCCAGAAGCGGAGCGCCGTTGCTGTCCACCGTCGGGCGGCGGCCGAAGCTGGCGACGCCGTCGTGGATGGTTCCGTCGCGGCGGCGGAAGCGGACGGCATAGATGCCGTTGCGCAGCGCCACCTCGGGGGGAAGCTGCATGTTGGCGGTCGGAAAGCCCAGCGCGCGGCCGAGTTGCTTGCCGCCGATGACCTCGGCCTCGACGGTGTAGCGGTAGCCGAGCAGTCCGGCTGCCTCCGTCACCGCACCTTCGCAGAGCAGCGCCCGGATGCGGCTGGAGGAGATGACGTCGGCGTTCTCGTCGCGGAAGGCGTCGACCAGGGTCACGCCGAAGCCATGCTGCTCGCCGGCGGCGATCATGAAGGCGGGGCCGCCTTCCCTGCCCTTGCCGAAATGGAAGTCGAAGCCGGTGACGACGTGGCCGGCATGCAGCCAGTCCCGCAGCACGCCTGCGACGAACTCGCCTGCCGACATCAGGGCGAACTGACGGTTGAAGGGGTATTCGATCACCGCCGCAAAGCCCATGCCCTCCAGGATGCGCGCCTTCAGCGGCGCCGGCGTCAGCCGGAAGACCGGCTGATCGGGGCGGAAGACGCTGCGGGGGTGCGGCTCGAAGGTCAGGAGAAGCGCCGGCACGCCGCGCTCGCGGGCGATCTCCAGCGCCCGGTTCAGCACCGACTGATGGCCACGGTGGACGCCGTCGAAATTGCCGATTGCGACGACCCCGCCGCGAAGATGATCCGGCAGCGGCTGCTTCGTCTCGTTGCGGTGGAAAACGGTCATGGCTCTTTCGTCCGTCCGGTCACTGCAGCCTGGGCATCCACCATTTCGCAGACGCCTGCTCCCGCTCCAGAAATGCCCGGAGTGCGGCCTCGTCGGTCTGCCCGTCGACGACATATTCCTGCGCATGGATGCCGCCCGAGACATAGAGCACGTCCAGCCCGTAGGCCTGCGCGCCGCGGACGTCGGTCGGCATGCCGTCGCCGATGGCGATCACGCGGGAAAGATCGAATGCGCCGCGGACGTCGCGCGCTTCCTCGAGCGACTTGTCGTAGATCGGTCGATGCGGCTTTCCGGCGATCAGGGTGCTGCCGCCGAGGTCGTCATAGAGCTTGGCGAGCGCGCCGGCACACGGGATCAGGCGGTGGCCGCGCTCGACGACGAGATCGGGATTGGCGCAAATGAACGGCAGGTGGCGGCGGCTCAGCACTTCCAGTTCGCCGCGGTAGTCTTCCGCCGTCTCGCTCTCATCGTTTCGCAGCCCGGCGCAGACGACGATGCCGGCCTCGCCCGCCGAGACGGCTTCAACGCCCAGCCCCTCGAGCAGGGCTACGTCCTTTTCCGCGCCGATGAAGTAGATCCTGTCCGGCCCGGAGGCGATCAGCGCCCGCGTCACGTCGCCGGAGGTGACGATGCGGTCATAGGCTTCGTCGAGTACACCGAGGTCGCGGATCTGCACCTTCACGCCCGGATAGGGGCGCGGCGAATTGGTGATCAGCACCACGGTGAGCCCCGCCCGGCGCGCGCTCGCAAGCGCCCGGGAGGCTTCCTGGAACGATTCCACGCCGTTGTGCAGGACCCCCCAGACGTCGCAGAGCACGACATCATAGTGCTCGGTGATCTCGCTGAAGGACTGAATGCGCTTGGCCATGCTGTTGATCCGATGCTGAGGGCCCGGGTGACATCGCAAAGCCCGGCCAAGAAAACAAGGCCCAAACGGCAAAATCGGCGGCAGGCCGGCGCGATCGATGCCCCGTGCGGGGGCACTGCGGGGGCCACTGGGCGACGGCCGCGAGCAAGCCATGCACGCTGCGTCGCGTAAAACGGAACGAAACAGCCGCGCGCCGACCATGGCCGGCAAAAAATTTCTGGAAGCCCGTCCTTGACTCCATTCGGAGCCAAGCCTATCTCGGCTCCGCTAGCACTCACAAACAGCGAGTGCTAACACCAATCCGCCGGATCGTTTCCGATCCGAGAATGTCATTCGATCGAGGGATTAGACAATGGCAACCACCAATTTCCGTCCGCTTCACGACCGCGTCGTCGTCCGTCGCGTAGAATCCGAAGAGAAGACCAAGGGCGGCATCATCATTCCCGATACCGCAAAGGAAAAGCCGCAGGAAGGCGAAATCGTCGCCATCGGCTCCGGCGCCCGTGACGAATCCGGCAAGGTCGTCCCGCTCGACGTCAAGGCCGGCGACCGCGTCCTGTTCGGCAAGTGGTCGGGCACGGAAGTCAAGATCGACGGCGAAGACCTTCTGATCATGAAGGAAGCCGACATCATGGGCATCATCGGCTGATCGCCGGTTCCCCACGACCATCCCGTAAATTCAAGCCGGCAGATCCGGCATTTCGAAACCAGGAGTTTTGAAAATGGCAGCCAAAGAAGTCAAATTCGGCCGCACCGCGCGCGAAAAGATGCTGCGTGGCGTCGACGTCCTCGCTGACGCAGTGAAGGTCACCCTCGGCCCGAAGGGCCGCAACGTCGTGATCGACAAGTCCTTCGGCGCTCCGCGCATCACCAAGGACGGCGTTTCCGTCGCCAAGGAAATCGAACTGGAAGACAAGTTCGAGAACATGGGCGCCCAGCTCGTTCGCGAAGTCGCTTCGAAGACCAACGACATCGCCGGCGACGGCACGACGACTGCAACCGTTCTTGCCCAGGCCATCGTTCGCGAAGGCAACAAGGCCGTTGCCGCCGGCATGAACCCGATGGACCTGAAGCGCGGCATCGATCTCGCCGTCGCCGAAGTCGTCAAGGATCTCCAGGCCAAGGCCAAGAAGATCAACACCTCGGAAGAAGTCGCCCAGGTCGGCACGATCTCCGCAAACGGCGACAAGCAGGTCGGTCTCGACATTGCCGAAGCCATGCAGAAGGTCGGCAACGAAGGCGTCATCACGGTTGAAGAAGCCAAGACCGCCGAAACCGAACTCGAAGTCGTCGAAGGCATGCAGTTCGACCGCGGCTACCTGTCGCCCTACTTCGTCACCAACCCGGAAAAGATGGTCGCCGACCTCGAAGACGCTTACGTGCTGCTGCACGAGAAGAAGCTCTCGAACCTCCAGGCGATGCTCCCGGTTCTCGAAGCCGTCGTCCAGACCGGCAAGCCGCTGGTCATCATCGCTGAAGACGTCGAAGGCGAAGCGCTTGCAACCCTCGTCGTCAACAAGCTGCGTGGCGGCCTCAAGATCGCTGCCGTCAAGGCTCCGGGCTTCGGCGACCGCCGCAAGGCCATGCTGGAAGACCTCGCCATCCTGACGGGCGGCACGGTCATCTCCGAAGACCTCGGCATCAAGCTCGAAAACGTCACGCTCGACATGCTCGGCCGTGCGAAGAAGGTCTCGATCACCAAGGAAAACACGACGATCGTCGACGGTGCCGGCCAGAAGGCTGAAATCGAAGGCCGCGTCGCGCAGATCAAGGCCCAGATCGAGGAAACCACCTCCGACTACGACCGCGAGAAGCTGCAGGAACGTCTTGCCAAGCTCGCTGGCGGTGTTGCCGTCATCCGCGTCGGCGGCTCGACGGAAGTCGAAGTGAAGGAAAAGAAGGACCGCATCGACGACGCCCTCAACGCGACGCGCGCTGCCGTTCAGGAAGGCATCGTACCCGGCGGCGGCGTTGCCCTGCTGCGTTCCTCCGTCAAGATCACCTCCAAGGGTGAAAACGACGACCAGGAAGCCGGCATCAACATCGTTCGCAAGGCGCTCCAGTCGCTGGTTCGCCAGATCGCCGAGAACGCAGGCGACGAAGCTTCGATCGTCGTCGGCAAGATCCTCGAGAAGAACCAAGACAACTACGGCTACAACGCCCAGACCGGCGAATACGGCGACCTGATCGCACTCGGCATCGTCGACCCGGTCAAGGTTGTCCGCACGGCTCTGCAGAACGCAGCTTCGGTTGCCTCGCTGCTGATCACGACGGAAGCCATGATCGCCGAACTGCCGAAGAAGGAAGCTGCCGGCGGCATGCCGGGCGGCATGGGCGGCATGGGCATGGACGGCATGATGTAATCGGATCGCATCCGGTTACAACCATACGGGGCGGCCTTCGGGTCGCCCCTTTTTTCATGTCCTCAGTTAGCAACTTCGAATTTATTTGATATATTCCGTTTTTTTGATGCAACCCATTGCCGGTTGCAGGCAAGGCAGTGTAGATACCGCAAAAATCAAAAGGACTCGAAACGGTAGCAGGGTTCAGGAAGCGCGGCGCAAAATTGTGTATTTCGCGCTATCCGTGTGTCCATACACCCTTTGAAGTCAGCATAGCGATCAATATCAGGTTGTCGGCGCGATGAGGGATCGAGTTGGCTGCTGGCCAGTCATATTCCCCGACCGTACCGACATCATCGCAATACGCATATCGGCAAAGCCCGCACTTTGCCGGTCTGCTCATCGGGGGACAGTGCGCTTCCCAAGGGGTGCGCGGGCAGGGTCTGACCTGCCGGCTGGGGTTCATTTTGTTCAAGATTGCAAAGTCCACTTTCACAATGCCTTTCCTTCCGGGGTCGGTCGGCTTCGACCACTCGGACAACGAGTGCCTGACGCAATACTGCGTGACCGAACGCTGGACCGGGGACCTGTCCAACGGTCTTTTCCAGCTTGGGGAAAGGGCTACCCGCCTGCACGGGCTGGAGCAGCGCAACTGTGGCCTGCTCAATCTCGTCCGCTGTTACACGTCGCAGGACCGCAGCCACGTCCTCGAACTGTTCGAGCAGGCGGCCACGGTCTCGTCCTCCTTCTGCTTTTCGACCACGATAGAAGCCGGCGGCATCCCGCGGCAGCCGGTCATGTGCGTCGGCGAATCGATGGGGCTGGAACAGCGCTATGCGGGCGCGATCGTCGGCGTCTTCATCTTCCCGCGCTTCCAGCTAGACAATCCCGGCACGGCCGTCCACCAGCAGTAGAACGGAGGCGGCGCACGATCCGCAGAGGGTGCGGCTCTGACGGCTGCCGTCAGGCCACCCTGGCATGATCGACACTTTCCATCGGCGTGGGACGGCCGAGGTAATAGCCGGCCGGAGGTCCTTAGAGCGTGAGCGCCTTGAGGTCCGTCGCCGGGTCCTCCAGCGCGGCCCTGTCCGGCGTGCGGCCGAGTTCCAGGAGCTTCTTGCCGACGACATAGGCCTTGGCGTCGTTGACCGCGTCGACGGCGATGAGGCGGCCGTCGCGGAAGTACCAGACCGAGACGCTGCCTTCGCGCTGGCCGGGACGGACGAGGGTGTCGTCATAGCCGGCGCAGAAGCCGGCGATCTGCAGCTTCACGTCGTACTGGTCAGACCAGAACCAGGGCTTGGGCACGTAAGGATCGGTTCCGCCGGCGATGACGGCGGCTGCGGCCTCGGCCTGGTCGACGGCGTTCTGCACCGATTCCAGCCGCACCCGGTTTCCCTCAAAGGGCAGCACGGCACAGTCGCCCATGGCGAAGATCGCCGGATCGGAGGTGCGGGCATGTTCGTCGACAACGATGCCGTTTTCGACCTC
The DNA here is from genome assembly GCF_014196765.1 of Mycoplana azooxidifex. GTDB lineage: Bacteria > Pseudomonadota > Alphaproteobacteria > Rhizobiales > Rhizobiaceae > Mycoplana > Mycoplana azooxidifex. The sequence continues at coordinate 254,062 of NZ_JACIEE010000002.1, read as the reverse complement.
CAGGCCGGCCTCGCGGGCGAGCCGGTCGTTGGCGGATACGCCGATGCCGACGATGACGATATCGGCCGGGAGCACGAAGCCGTCGGAGAGCTCCGCGCTGGTGACCCGCCCGTCCTCCCCGATCAGCCGGACGAGGCCGGTCTTTTCACGGATATCGACGCCGCGGGCGATATGGATGGCCTTGAAGATCGTCGCGGTTGCGGGAGAGGCCACGCGCTGGAGGATGCGATCGGCCATCTCGATGACGGTGACGTGCAGCCCCCGTCCGCGGGCGACGGCCGCAGCTTCCAGCCCGATGTAGCCGCCGCCGACGATCAGCGCTCTGCGGCCCTCGGTCATCTCGAGCCCGAGCTGGTCCGCATCAAGATAGTCGCGGACCGTATAGACGCCCTTCAGCGCGCCGCCGATCTCCGCAGGCAGGCGCCGGGGTGCAGCACCCGTGGCGAGTGCGAGATATGTATAGGAGAGCTCGGAGCCGTCGTTGAGCGTGACGGTCTTCCGCTCCCGGTCGATCGCTGACACCTCGGTCGACAGCCGCAGGTCGACGTCGTGTTCCGGATACCAGGTTTCGGGGCGGAAATGCAGGCGGCCGAGGTCGGCCTCGCCGAGCAGGTACTTCTTCGACAGCGGCGGGCGCTGGTAGGGCAGGCTCGCCTCGGCGCTGACGATGGTGATCGGCCGCGTATCCTTCAGCGCCCTGAGCTTGGCGACCAGGGCAAACGCGGCCTGGCCGCCGCCGACGACTACCAATCTTCCCGTCACGACGATGTTCCTACCCTCATTCTTTTGCGCCAAGAGGTAGCGCGCCGGAGCGGGCGGCGTCAACGTGTCAACGCGCCGCCCGCTCGCGCCTTTGCGTCACGCCTCCGCCGGCGCCTTGACAGGTATGTCGATCCCCTTCTGCGAGGCCGGCCGGGCCATGCAGCGATCGAGCCAGTCCATCACGGCGGGAAAATCGCCGTAGCCGATGACGTCGCGGCCGCCATAGAAGATATCGGCGCCGCGTACCCAGGGAAACAGCGCGATGTCGGCCACCGTATAGGTGTCGCCGACGATCCACTGCCGGTCCTTCAGCTGGGCTTCCATGACGCCGAGGAGGCGCTTGGCCTCGTCGCGGTAGCGCTCCATCGGATAGGAATTGTTGGCGACCTTCTCGGCGGCGAACTTGTAGAAGTGGCCGAACTGGCCGAGCATCGGCCCCACCCCGCCCATCTGGAACATCACCCAGCAGAGCGTCTCGTACTTCTTCGCCGGATCGGCGGGGATCAGCTTCCCGGTCTTCTCGGCCAGATACCACAGGATCGCACCGGACTCGAACAGGCCGATCGGCTGGCCGCCCGGGCCGTGCGGATCGATGATCGCGGGGATGCGGCCGTTCGGGTTCAGCGAAACGAACTCCGGCGTCTTCTGGTCGTTGGGCCCGAACTCGATCCGGTGCGGCTCATAGGGAAGGCCGAGTTCCTCGAGCGCGATCGACACCTTCACGCCATTCGGCGTCGGCAGGGAATAGAGCTGGATGATATCGGGATTTTTTGCGGGCCACTTCCTGGTGATCGGGAAGGCGGAAAGATCGGTCACGGACTGCTCCTCGTGCTTTGCGGTGCAGCATAGATAGGACGAAGGATTGTGCGGGGAAAGGGGCTTGGAGGCGATGACATGGCCGAACGATCGCGCCGGAAGGCCGCCTCCTGCCGCGCCGCGCCCCTTCTCCGCCGTCACACCGGCCCCCGAGCCGGTGTCCAGCAGCGCCGCGTCCGCGGTGCGGAATGTGCTCTATCGCGCAAGGACTTGCGCGCGCTGGATGCCGGCTCGGAGGCCGGCATGACGGGAGATATCTGGCTGCGGCCGAGTGAATTCACGACCTCCACCAGAGTTGGAGGTTTACTTTGCCTGCAACCAAGTCCGGCCGATCGGAAGACCTCAGAGCGTGCCGCGCACGGCCGCGATGATCTCGCCCACCACCGGGTCGTCGTCGTGGCCGGCCTTGCGGGCGCGGACGAGGCAGGCCTCGGATCTCACGATGATCCCGTCGGAGAGGATCTTGAGGTTGTTGGCGCGCAGCGTCGAGCCGGTGGATGTGATGTCGACGATGATGTCGGCGGAGCCCGACGCCGGCGCGCCCTCGGTGGCGCCGAGGCTCTCGACGATGCGGTAGAGCTGGATGCCGTGGTTGCCGGAGAAGAACTGCTGCGTCAGCCGCCAGTACTTGGTGGCGATGGTGAGCCGCCGGCCGTGGCGGGCGCGGAAATCGGCGGCAACGTCGCCGAGGTCTGCCATGGTCTCGACGTCGAGCCAGATCTCCGGCACGGCAACGACGACGTCGGCGTGGCCGAAACCTAGGCGGGCGCAGAACTCGACGCGCTCGTCGGCCTGGGCCAGCCCTTCGCGCACCAGGTCCTCGCCGGTGACGCCGAAATCGACCGTGCCGTTGCCGATCTCACGCGAGATCTCGGAGGCCGAGAGGAAGGCGATCTCGATATCGTCGCGGCCCTCGACGCGGCCGCGGTAGGAGCGGTCGTTGCCCACGGAGACGATGCCAAAGCCGGCGCGCCGGAAGATCTCCGAGGCGTCCTCCTTCATGCGGCCCTTGGAGGGAAGCGCGATGGTGACCGTCATGCGCTGGCTCCCTGTGCTGTCGTCTGTTCACTCGTCTGTGCGATCGCCTGCTCGATGCGGTCGAGCCAGAGCGAGAAGCCGACCGCGGGGATGCGCGTCTTCGCGCCGAGCAGCGTCATCAGCCGGTCGAAACGCCCGCCGCCGGCGAGCACCGCCGGATCGTCGCCGGCCGTGATCTCGAAGACGAGGCCGGTATAATAGTCGAGCGGGCGGCCGAAGGCGCTGCGATAGGTGATCGACGCCGTATCGACGCCGGCATCGGCGAGCGCACGCGTGCGGGCATCGAACCGCGACAGCGCGTCATCGATGGCAAGCCCCTGGCTGCGGGCAAAATCGTGGAGGGCTGCCGGCGCATCGGCGAGCGCAAGCTCGATCGACAGGAAGGCGCGCAACGTCGCAAGCGTGCGCGCGTCGAGCCGGGTGCTGGCGAGTTCCATCTTCTCACGCAGCCGGCGGGCGATCTCGGCCGGGCTGCGGCTGGCATTGGTGGAATAGCCGGTCGCCTGCATCGTCTCGTCGATGTGGCTTTCGAGCCTCGCCTCGTCGTCGAGGATGCCGAGGATCGCAAGCCGCTCGACTTCCGCCCCGAACACGCCCTTGGGAACTGGTTCGGACAGTTCGGCCAGCAGGCTGCGCAGGCGATCCTGGTTGCCGAAGGCATGGATCAGGCGCTTCTGCCAGCCGGCGGGCAGGCCGCAGGCGGCGACCACCGCCTCGAACACCGACTGGTCGCCCAGCATCACCTTCAGCGCGCGGCCGGGCAGCCGGTTGCGCAGCACCTTCAGCGCGTCATGCACGGCGCGGGCATCGGCGCCGGCGACATCGCCCTCGCCGAGATCCTCGATGCCGGCCTGGTAGAACTCGCTGCCGCCCTCGCGCCGCTGGCGGAACACCTCGCCGAGATAGGCATAGCGGCGCGGCGTGCCCGTGGCGCTCTCGATATGGCGCAGGCAGACGGGAATGGTGAATTCCGGGCGCAGGCACAGGCTCTCGCCGGTCTCGCTCTCGGTCATGAAGATGCGCCGCCGCAGGTCCTCGCCGGCCATGTCGAGGAACGGCTCGGCCGGCTGGATCACCGGCGTATCGACGCGCTCGGTGCCGAGGCCGGCGAAGTCTTCGAGCAGGTCGGGGGCGAAGGCCGGGAGGTTGATCAGCGGCATCGGAAATTACCCCCCTCTGTCCTGCCGGGCATCTCCCCCACAAGGGGGGAGATCGGATGGGGCACCGTTTCGCCCATCGCAGGCCGTCGATTTGGCATCATGGTCCCGCGTCTTGCCGATCTCCCCCCCTGAGGGGGAGATGTCCGGCAGGACAGAGGGGGGTGCTGCAGCAGAAAAACAGCCATCCTTTTCAGCCTGCCCGCCTCCGGTCGTCGGCCTGGTGGGCGAGGATCTCGCGGACGCGCTGGATCATGTCCTCCTCGGAGACGACGACCTGCGCCACGCGGGCCTCGCGCCAGGTGACGTTATCCTCGATCTCGCCGGCAAGCCGCTTGCCCTCGACCAGGTCCTTGATCTGCACGACGCCGAGCGCCCGCTCGTCGCCGCCCTGGATGATGGCGATCGGGCAGTTGCGGCGGTCGGCATATTTCAGCTGGTTGCCGAACTTCTTCCAGTTGCCCTGGTACATTTCGGCGCGGATGCCGGCGTCGCGCAGTGCCTTGGTGAAGCGACTATAGCGGCCCATGCTGTCCGTGTCGCCGTCCATGACGGTGACGAGCACGGGGGCCACGACCTCGTCCTGGCCGAGCTTGCCGAGGTTCTTCAGCGCCGTCATCAGGCGCGAGACGCCGATGGAGAAGCCGGTGGCAGGCACCGGCTGGCCCATGAAGCGCGAGACGAGCCCGTCATAGCGGCCGCCGCCGCCGACCGAGCCGAACACGACCTTCTCGCCCTTCTCGTTGGTGACGGCGAACTGCAACTCGGCCTCGAAGACGGGGCCGGTGTAGTATTCGAGGCCGCGGACGACGGAGGGGTCGATCTTGATGCGTTCCGGGCCGTAGCCGGCTGCCTCGAAGAGCTTGTGCATCGTATCGAGCTCATCGTAGCCTGCCTTGGCAGTGTCGTTATCAAGAAATTTGGCACCAAAGGACAAGAGATCAGTGTGTTCGGTACTCTTGACCCAGTTCAAAACGATGTCGATGTTTTCAGGCGACAGACCCGCCCCCTTAGTGAAATCGCCGCTTTCGTCCATGCGCCCTTCGCCGAGCAGCAGGCTAACGCCCTGGACCCCGAACTTGTCGAGCTTGTCGATGGCGCGCAGCACGTTCAGCCGCCGCCCGGCATTCTCCTCGCCGCCGAGGCCGATCGCCTCCATGACGCCGTCGAGAACCTTGCGGTTGTTGACCCGGATCATGTAGTCGCCGCGCTTGATGCCGAGCTCTTCCATCGTGTCGGCCATCATCATGCACATCTCGGCATCGGCCTGGACGCCGGCGGCGCCCACCGTGTCGGCGTCGAACTGCATGAACTGGCGGAAGCGGCCGGGACCGGGCTTCTCGTTGCGGAAGACGTAGCCGGCGCGGTAGGTGCGGTAGGGAAGCTGGATCTCGTTGAAGTTTTCCGCCACGTGGCGGGCGAGCGGCGCGGTCAGGTCGTAGCGCAGGCTCATCCACTGGTCGTCGTCGTCGGTGAGCGAAAAGACGCCCTCGTTCGGCCGGTCTGCGTCGGGCAGGAACTTGCCGAGTGCGTCGGTATATTCGAACAGCGGGGTTTCGACCGGGTCGAAACCGTAGCGCTCGTAGACCTCGCGGATCTTGCCCGTCATTTCCTCCACGGCGCGGATGTCGGCGGCGGAGCGGTCGACGAAGCCGCGCGGCAGGCGCGCCTTCAGTTTCTGAGGTTTTTTCTGCTTTTCGCTCATCGATGCGCCCGGATTTTCTGACATTGCCATAGGGCCGCTTCCCTAGCGGATCAGGCCGGTTGCGGCAAGGGCGGCGGTGGCCGCGGGGCCCAATCGGCAAGGCTGCGGGAGAGGTCCCCGCCAGCAAGAGGTCGAACGTGCTCTTTCAATCGGCGCGCCGACGTCCTAGGTTCAGGTCATGAAACGCCTGTTCCTCATCCTTGCCATGCTTGCCGCGATGGTGTCCGGCTGGACGCCGGCGCTGGCGGCGACGCAGCAGGCCGGGATGTCCGGGGCGCATGCCGTTCATGACGCATATGACGCCGGCCCTGCGCAGCAGACAACCGGCTCTCATGGGCACGTCGGCCACGGGGACAGCCTGCGCGCCGATGCGCCACAGGTCGGCCAGCCCCCTCACGAGGATCACCGCGACGGGCAGAAGCACGGCGCCCTGCATCCGCTGCTGTGTTCGGCCTGCTTTGCCGTCGTCGCGGAGAGTGACACCCTGCCTGCGACCGGTGTCGACGCCAGCGCCACTTCGCTGCCCGTCGTCATCTTCCGCGGCGGCGAGGTCCTGCCGCCAGTGCCCCCGCCCCGTCCCGTCCACGCCTGAATTTTCGCCACGACGCGGGGCAGCCGCTCCGCGAACCGAAAGTCCATTCGGAAGGACAGGACATGTTGAGAAAATCCATCGCGCCGGGCATGGCGCTCGCGCTTCTTTTCGCACCTCCGGCGCTGCCGCAGGATCACTCAGGCCATGCCGACACGGGCACCATGGACCATTCGGGCCAGATGGACCCGGCCGCGCCGAAGGGCGACCAGGGTGCCGCCAGCAAGGCCTTCGCCGAGGCGAACGCCCGCATGCATGCGGGCATGGACATCGCCTATAGCGGCAATGCCGACGTCGATTTCGTCCGGGGCATGATCGCCCACCACCAGGGCGCGATCGACATGGCCCGGGTCGAACTGGAACACGGTAAGGACCCGGAACTGCGCAAGCTCGCCGAAGAGATCATCCGCGCCCAGGAGGGCGAGATCGCGATGATGAAGGCCTGGCTGGACAAGAACGCGAAGTAGCCGGACGCGGATGGGCCCGGTCCCCGGGCCCATTTTCCGACGCCTACTTGCAATTTCACCGGTTGCGCGCCTGCTATTTCGCCGGCTGCGCGCCGGTGGCGACGGAGGCTTCCAGCAGAGAGGCCGCAATGACCTTGGCGAGCATCATGCTGTGCTCGCGAATTTCCGTATTGTTGCCGGTACGCGCGGATCTGATCAGATTGTACCCTTCGCGAAGGACTATTTCCTGAGCCTTGCTGCAGGCCCATGTCTCGATCTTCTGCCCGTCTTGCGTCATCTTTTCCCCGTCGGCTAGATCACATAGCACCGTTCGGCACACCCCAGGTCGAAAACGCAATATAAGCCCAGATGAAATCAGTCTTTCCGAACGCCCCGCAACCCTGACGATACATGATTCTCTAAAAAACACACCCCGAAAGTACGGCCCGTCAGCCATGCCGCAATCCTCGCGCAAGCTGCCGTTACGGGAGTTCCAGGGCGTGCAGCGTTTCAGGAGACGGCGCTTGCGGAAAAGCGGCGGTCCAGCTTGCTGCGCATCGCCTCCACCTCCGGTTGGCAGAAGCAGCCGTCGAGATGATCGTTGACCAGCCCCATCGCCTGCATGAAGGCATAGACGGTGGTGGGGCCGACGAAGGTCCAGCCGCGTTTCTTCAGATCCTTGGAGATCCGCTTCGAGGCCGGCGTCATCGGATTGGCGACCAGCGTCTCGTAGTCCATCACGCCCGGCCGCTCGTCGGTCGGTGGCTCCTGGCTCCAGAAATAGCGGGCGAGCGAGCCGAATTCGTCGCGCATCTCCTGCGCGCGGCGGGCGTTGTTGATCGTGGAGACGATCTTGCCGCGATGGCGGACGATGCCGGCGTCGGCCAGGCAGCGGGCAATGTCGTCGTCGCCGAAGGCCGCCACCCGGTCGTAGTCGAAGCCGGCGAAGGCTGCGCGGAAATTCTCGCGCTTGCGCAGGATCGTTAGCCAGGACAGGCCGGACTGGAAGCCCTCCAGACAGATCTTCTCGAACAGGCGGAAATCCCCGGTGACGGGACGGCCCCATTCGGCATCGTGATAGCGGCGGTAGTCCTCCAGGTTGCCGTGCCAGGCGCAGCGCTGCCGCCCGTCGTCGCCGACGATGATCCCGCGTGCCGTCATGTTGCGTTCCTTCCGTTTCCTCTTTGTTCGCGTTTACCATTCATCAACCAGATTCGGAAAGCCGGCAATAACCCTACCGCGAGGTTTCCGGCTTCCATGGCCCTTTAATGAACGGGAATTTACCTTTCGCTTTCCACGCGGTGCGAGCATCCGAACCGAAGCGCCCCCGTGGCGCGCAAAAGCGTTCGAGGTTCGCCGCCCGCCGGCGGACGCACCGCCCTGTCAGGTGATAAGGTTCAAAGAGTACGCCCGATGCTGAAGAAATCGCTGTTGCTTGCCGCAAGCCTTGTGCTTGCCGTCCCGACCGCCGAGGCCAACGACCGCTACGCCACCCGTCCGCCGGTGGTCGTCAGCCCCGACCTGACCGCGCCATGGGTGATGCAACTGACCGGCCAGGGGGTGCAGCCTGCCGTATCGTCGCGGCGGATCGTCACCCGCCAGCAGGCCCAGCAGCGCCGCACCCAGCGCCAGCGCAACCCCGAGAGCGTGCAGCTTGCGGCAGTGACCGGCGCCGCCAGGCCGGTGCAGACGCAGATGGACCCGATGTTCCTGCCGCAGATCGTCGCCTACGAGACGGCGCACAGGGCCGGCACGATCGTGATCGACACCAACAACCGCTTCCTCTACCTCGTGCTTTCCGACGGCAAGGCGCGGCGCTACGGCGTCGGCGTCGGCAAGCCGGGCTTCGAATGGGCGGGCACCCACAAGGTCACCTCCAAGCGGGAATGGCCGAGCTGGACGCCGCCGAAGGAGATGATCACCCGCGAGGCCGCCAAGGGCCACTACCTGCCGGCCTTCATGGATGGCGGGCCGGAAAACCCGCTCGGCTCACGCGCGCTCTATCTCGGCTCCACGCTCTACCGCATCCACGGCACTAATGCGCCCTGGACGATCGGCTACGCCGTCTCGTCGGGCTGCATCCGCATGCGCAACGAGGACGTCATCGATCTCTACGAACGGGTCGAGGTGGGTACGAAGGTGATCGTCATCTAGGGCATTGGCACCTACCGCGCGGACTTCCGCGCCGGTGGCGGACGGCACGACATGATCCCTGTCCGCCCTCCCCCTGCCCTGCCATGACAGTCCGGCCCGACGGCCCGGCCTGCCGCCGGACTGTGCGCGTTGCGCAACACCTGCGCCAATATTAGCGCCTCATTGCCTTCACAATCTGCCTTTACGGCGCCCGCCGCTTGAAACACGGGGAGAGTCCGCTAGCGTTTCGGGCATAGGCGACCGAGAGGAAAACAGGAAATGAAGAAAATCGTTCACGCGCTGCTGGCGGGAGGCATCACGCTTGCGACCGTGCTGCCGGCAGCCACGGCGAACGCTTTCGTGCCGGCACCGGGCAGCACGCCCGGCACGGCATCGACCGACGTGATCACCGTTGCCCAGCAGAAGCCGGTGCCGCAGAAATACCACCGCCGCATGGTGCGCCTGACGACGGACGAGCGGCCGGGCACGATCATCGTCGATACCAACAACAAGTTCCTCTACCTCGTGGAAGGCAGGAACCGCGCGATCCGCTACGGCATCGGCGTCGGGCGGGACGGCTTCGGCTGGTCCGGCGTCGTCAAGGTCGGCCGCAAGGCCGAGTGGCCGGGCTGGACGCCGCCGCCGGAGATGGTCATCCGCGAACGCAAGAAGGGCCGGATCCTGCCCGCCCACATGGAAGGCGGGATCAACAACCCGCTCGGCGCGCGCGCGCTCTATCTCTACAACAAGGCCGGCCACGACACCGCCTTCCGCATCCACGGCACCAACGAGCCGTGGTCGATCGGGCTGAACATGTCGTCCGGCTGCATCCGGATGATGAACAAGGATGTCGAACACCTCTATGCCCGCGCCGACGTCGGCGCCAAGGTGATCGTCGTCGGCCCCGGCGGACGCCAGGGCAAGGTCAGCTACGACGACCGCGGCGTGGACGTGCTGCGCTCGCTGTTCGGCAGCTTCGGCGGGTAACACGCCGGAACCGACCGTCAAAGATCAAGGACCACGCAGGCTGGCGCCCGCGTGGTCCTTGGCATATTGGCGGACAGGGACGCTGCCCGGCGCTCCGCCATGGCGCCCTCTTCTCATGCCGCCTTGCTGAACGCGCGGCCGCCCGCGGCGAGATAGGCATCGAAGGCGGAGGCGGCGATGCGCACGACGAAACGGTGGCGTTCGTCGACCCGCAGGGTGGCTCCGTCGATCTCGATCAGGCCGTCGCGCCGAAGTGCTTCGAGCGTCGCGTTGTCCGAAAGGAGCGGGCCGGCGTCAAAGCCGTGCCGTTTCGCCACCGCGTCCACGTCGACGCTGAAATCGCACATCACCCGTTCGATGAGCTCGGCCCGCAACCTGTCCTCTGCGGTCAGGCCGTATCCCCTTGCCGCGGCGAGTAGCCCCCGCCCGATACGGTTGGCATAGAGGCCGAGCGGCACTGCGTTCTGGACGTAGCCTTGGGCAAACTTGCCGATCGCCGAGGCGCCGAGCCCGACCAGGGTGCGACATTCGTCGGTGGTGTAGCCCTGGAAGTTGCGATGCAGGCGGCCGGTGCGCCCGGCAATGCAGAGATCGTCCTCCGGCAGGGCGAAATGATCGAGGCCGATCCGCTCGTAGCCGGCGGCCACCAGGGCCTGCGCGATCGCCTCGGCCTGCTCGTTGCGCCCCTGAGCATCGGGAAGGGCGGCCTCGTCGATCATGCGCTGGTGCTTCTTGAAATCGGGAACATGGGCATAGCCGAAGACGGCCAGGCGATCCGGCCGCAGCGCCACGGCGGCCCGCACCGTCTCGACACAGGATTTCACGGTCTGGTGCGGCAAGCCGTAGATGAGGTCGAAGCTCAGGGCGGAAATGCCGGCCTGCCGCAGGCGCTCGACGGCAAGGGCTGTGCTTTCGACGCTCTGGATGCGGTTGATCGCCTTCTGCACGACCGGGTCGAAGCTCTGGACGCCGAGGCTCGCCCGGGTAACGCCCGCAGCACCGAGCGCGGCCGCCATCTCCTCTGTCAGGGTGCGCGGATCGATCTCAATTGCGACGTTGATCTTTTCGGCAAAGCCAAGCCGCTCCCGCAGCGCGTCCATCAGTCCGGTCAGCGCGGCCGGCTGCATGATCGTCGGCGTGCCGCCGCCGAAATGGATCTCGCCGACGTTGAGGGAGCCGTTGCGCGCTTGCGCGACCAGTTCGGCCTCCCGCTGCAGCAGGTCCACATAGTCGGCGATCGGCTGGTCATGTCGCGTGATCGTCGTGTGACAACCGCAGTACCAGCACATGGCGCGACAGAATGGCACGTGCAGATAGAGGGAGGTCCGCTCTCCCTGCGGAATCGCGCCGATCCATTCGCGATAGGCTGCGACGTCTTCAAGCGGGCCGAAATGGGGGGCGGTCGGGTAGCTGGTGTAGCGGGGCAGCCGGGCCTCGCCGTACTTCGCCATGATGGTCTGGGACATGGGTCTCGCTTCCGTTCGTTCTGATCTGGAAGCGACCCTAGGAGGCCCCGCACGGGCCGTCTTTGACGAATCTCAAACGGCCGGGGGTGTTTGGACCCACAGAGCCGTCTCGCGCACACGTGTCGCAGAGGCCGCCGGATATGGTCCGGCGGCCTCTCACATGTCCGACCTCAGATCACGTCAGGATGAAGTCGCTGGTGGAGAGCGAAGTCACGTTGTCGAGGGTTGCGACCAGCACGCCGTCGGCTTCGTTGCCGGTGCCATCGGCGTCGTACCAGAGCCGGCCGTTGTCCTTCTCGAAGAAGAACTGCGGTGCCGAGCCGGTGGCCTTCAGGTCATTGCCCGAATAAAGCGCCAGCTTGGAGAAGCCGAAGATGTCCTTGTCTATGACGAGCTTGTCCTGGCCGCGCCTGAAGTCGGTGATCTGGTCGCCCGAACCAATCGCCTCCGTCGTGGCGTAGATGAAATGGTCGAAGCCCGAGCCGCCGGTCAGCAGATCCCCGTCGCCGCCGCCCTCGATCTTGTCGTTGCCGGCGCGGCCGTCCAGCTTGTCGTCGCCGAACCCGCCCTTCAGGTAGTTTGCAGAGCTGTCGCCGAGGATGGTGTCGTCGTTGTCGCGGCCGAAGACGTTCTCGATGCTGGCAAGCGAAAGGCCCGAGGCCATGCCGCCGTTCCTGGCGTTGTTCTGCAGGTCGATGATCACGGCGCTGTCGGAGATGATGTTGAACTCGAGTGTATCGACGCCGGCCCCGCCGGAGAAGTAGTCGGTGCCGGTCTCGTCGGTGTAACGGGTGAACCAGTCGTTGCCGGCATTGCCGTAGAGCTTGTCGTTGCCGGTGCCGTCGACGAGGTAGTCGTTGCCGCTACCCCCATTGAGCGTGTCGTTGCCGGCACCGCCGTTCAGATAGTCGACATCACTGCCGCCGGTAACCGTGTCACGGCCGCGGCCGCCGATATAGTCGAGCGCTTCCATGCCGGTGAACGTGGTGGTGGAGTTCACCTTGACCGTGCCGCCACTGAGAGCAAACGTGACGTTGAAGCTCTCCTCCTTGAAGTCGACGACGACGCGGTCGGCGCCGGAGCCGCCCGAGGCGTAGTCGCCGACGTTCATGTAGATGATGTCGTTGCCGTTCTCGCCGTAGAGACTGTCGCGGTCGTTGTCCTTGATGCCGCTGCTGCCGTAGATCGTGTCGTTGCCGTCGCCGCCGTAGATCTTGTCGGCGCCGTGCCAGCCGGTCAGCTCGTCGTTGCCGCCGAGACCCTTGAGCGTGTCGTTGCCGCCCATGCCGTCGATAAAGTCGTCGAGCTTGCCTCCGGTCAGCTTGTCGTGGCCCTGGCCGGACGAGATGTGCACGCTTTCGAAATTCTTTGCCGTAATCCCGCCGTTGACGAGGGTCGCATTGGCAGACAGCGTGAACGACAGGTTGGCCTTGCTGTCATAGCGGTTGATCCAGAGGATATCCGTACCGGCACCGCCATCGGCTGTGAACCTGCCCGCAGTGGAGCCGCCGGCGGTGTTGATCGTGACGGTGTCGTTGCCGGCTCCGGCCAGCAAGGTCGTCACCGCATTGCCGGTTTCGGTTTCCGCGGACAGATAGTCGTTGCCGTTGCCGCCATCGAGCAGGTTGGTGCCGCCGCCGGAATCGATCAGTCGATCATCGCCGTCGCCACCCTTTACGGTGTCGTTTCCGGTGGTGGAGTAGAACTGGTCGTTGCCCTTGCCGCCGGTCATGCGGTTGTTGCCGCTGCCTGCATCGAAATCGACGTGGGCTGCCGTTCCGGCCGACAGGACGTCGTTGCCGCTGCCGGTGACGATGGTGAAGCTCTCTGCGTCGGTCACCACGCTGCCGTCCGACAGCTTGGCGGTATTACCCGACACGCTGAAGGTGAGATTGCTCTTGATGTCGGAGCGGGTGATCCAGACGGTATCATAGCCCTTGCCGGCCTTAATCGTATCCTTTCCGCCGCTGCCGACGATCAGCAGATCGTTGCCGTCGCCGCCGTCGAGATAGTCGATGCCCAGGCCGCCATCCAGATGGTCGGTGCCGCCGAGCCCGACCAGCCTGTCGTTGCCGGACATCCCGGAAAACGTGTCGTTGCCGTTGCCGCCGGTGAACTTCTCGGCCTTCTCCGTTCCGCCGAGCGTGTAGTTCTCGAAGTTGACGAACGTGGTGCCGTTGGAGAGCGTCTGCTTGATCGAGGACGCCTTGGCGGTGAACGTGCCGGCAAGTCCGCTCAGCGCAAGGGTGTCGGTGCCCGTGCCGCCGTCGAGAATGTCCTTGCCGCCATCGGCCCAGCTTTCCATGCTGTGGCTGATCGTATCGTTGCCGGAGCCGCCGCGCACCGTGTCGTTGTCAGAGTCGCCGGACAGGAAGTCGTTGCCCGAACCGCCGTCGATCACGTCACGGCCGCGATTGCCCTGGATCGTGTCGTTGCCGCTGTCGCCGTACATCTTGTCGTTGCCGTCGTGGCCGTAGATGTAGTCGTCGTTTGCGCCGCCGTAGAGCGTGTCGTTGCCATCCTCGCCGGAGAGCCAGTCGCGCCCGTAGCCACCGGAAATGTAGTCGTCGCCGGCCTCTCCCAGCAGCGAATCGTTGCCGTTGCCGCCATAGATCTTGTCGTTGCCGGCGCCGCCCGCGAGCCAGTCCTCGCCGATCTCGCCCTTCAGCGTGTCGTTACCGGCGCCGCCTTCGAACCAGTCCTTCCAGCGGCCGCCGACGAAGGTGTCGGCGTAGTTGCTGCCGGTCAGGTTGAAGCGCTCGACGTTGATGATGCTCGCGCCGAGAACCGATTTCGCCTTGGCCGGGTCGAATGCCGAAAATGAGACGCCCTTGCTCGATGCGGCGAAACTGATGCCCAGTTCGTCGAAGCCGAGGCCGCCGTCGATCCTGTCGCCCGAAAGGGCTGCGACCTCGAGGTTGGCGATGTAGTCGTCACCGGTGCCTGCCTTGATCGTGTCGGCTCCGAGGCCGCCGTTGATGGTGTCCCGTCCGGAGCCGGTGCTCAGTGTGTTCTTTCCGGCATCGCCGATGGCGTTCTGCTCGCCGACGCCGGGGATCGTGTAGCTCGCGGCCAGCGGATCGAGCGCGAACGCCGACTGCAGCGGCGCAATGACTTTCAGTTTCTTGCTCATGGGCTTCCTCGATAGTTAAGGTTGCAGCGCCGGCATGGCGCACGCCCACTGCTAGACAAACGCGCAGCTCCCGGTTGTTCCTGCGGGAACAGGCCCAAGGCTGCCTCCGCCCTTTTTGCGTTGCGCCGCGACTTGGCGAATCTTATCAATAGGATCACGCTCACGGTCCGTGCCGGACGAGAGCGAGCAACCGGCGGCTTCCGCAACGTCGGTCGGCCCGGGCGGGACAACAGCGGAGCGGGGAACACAAGGGGCCTGGGATGAGCGCGAAGAACGCGGCGACATTGCCGGCGAAAGGAGTGTGGCGCGGATCGCTGCGCACGCTTTTGGCCGTCGTCATGGTCTCCCTGCTGCTCGCCGTCTCGGGCGTGCTGATCGCGATCGACTTCAATCGCGCCCGCAATGCCGCTTTCGAGACGGCCGAAGGCCATATGCGCGGCTTCGAGGAGCGACTGATCGCCCGCATGCAGAGCCTCTCCGGCGAGACATCCGGCCTGGTCAACCTGATCGTCTCGATCGCCAACTCCTTCCTTGCCGGGCCTGACGAGCGCATCGCCGACAAGGTGACGATCCTTAGGGCCGCGCTCGCCCGCTCGCCGCAGATCGACGGCGTCTATGCCGGCTATCCCGACGGCGGCTTCTTCCACGCCGTCAACCTGTCGTCGACCGACTGGCGAACGGCCCTGAACGCGCCGCCCAACGCGGCGATGGCGGTGCGCATCCTCAATCCGAACGACGGCGCGCCGATCGGACACATCCTGTTCTACGACGCCGCCGGCAAGCAGCTGTTGCGGCGCACGGTGACCGGATGGGACTTCGACCCGCGCCAACGCGCGTGGTACCGGGCCGCGGCCGGGGGAAGCGGGCCGGTCGCCACCGGTCCCTACAGCATGGCAACGACGAGGACGCTGGGGATGACCATCTCCCAGGCGCACAAGGGCAATCCCGAAATCGTCGTCGGCGCCGACGTGGTGCTCGACCACGTGACCCGCTTCATCGCCAGCGAACGGCTGACGCCGAGCGCCGTCGCCTTCGTCGTCGATGCAGACAAGAGGCCGCTCATCCATTCCGACCGCCGGCTGATGAACGCGATCGCCGCCTCCAAGAGCGAGCGGGACTTCGACCCCTCCTCGATGCGTGATCCGCTCCTGGAAGCGATCAGGGCCAAGCCGCCATCGCTGGACAGCATGGGCCTGGTGGAGGCCGACGGACGGCGCTGGGTCGTGCTGGGCTCACAGGTCGACAGCGCCATCCTCTTTCCCGGCCACATCGCGGTGATCGCGGCACCGGTCGACGAGCTGATGGCGCCCGCGATCCGCGGGCTGTACCAGGGGCTTGCCATCTCCGGCGCGATCGTCGTGCTGGCGATCCTCGGCGCGCTTCTTCTGGCACACCTCATCACCAAGTCGCTGCACCAGCTGACCACCAGCGCCAACCGCCTGCAGGACCTCGATTTCCGCACGCCGATCGAGGTGCCGACGCGTGTTCGCGAGATCGCCAGCCTCGGCGGCGCGATGAACCGGGCCCGCGATGCGATCTTCACCTTCGGGCTCTACGTGCCCAAGGAACTGGTGCGCAAGGGGCTGGAGTCCGGTCATTTCGGCCGGACGGCGCGGCGCCAGGACGTGACCGCCATCTTCACCGACATCTATGACTTCACCACCATCAGCGAGCGCCATTCGCCGGAGGAGGTCGTCAGCATGCTGTCGGAGTATTTCGACATCCTCAACGATACGGTGAGCGCGCACGGCGGCACGATCATCCAGTTCCTGGGCGATTCGATTTTCGCCATGTGGAACGCGCCGGCTGCGGATCCCGACCACGCCGAGAACGCCTGCCGCGGGGCTCTGTCGATGCGCGCGCGCATCGACGCGTTCAACGAGAAGCAGCGCCAACTCGGCCTTCCGCAATTCCGCACCCGCTTCGGCATCCATACCGGCACCGCCGTCGTCGGCAGCGTCGGCGCCAGCGACCGCCTGCAGTACACGGCGATGGGCGACAGCATCAACGTCGCCTCGCGGCTGGAAGGGATGAACAAGAGCTACGGCACCACGATCCTCGCCAGCGGCGCCGTCTTCGAGCAGTGCCACGACAGGATCCGCTTCCGTCCGCTCGGAAAGGGACAGGCGAAGGGGCGGACGACCGAGCTGGACCTCTACGAGGTCATCGGCGTGATCGGCCGGGTGGATGAGCGGGAACCGCAGGCGCTCGCGCCGAGGCCCCTTCCCTCCGGGAATTGAACCGGCTCAGAACGTGGGTGGCGTGCAGGCGCTGATGACCTCGCAGGGCACCGGCCCGACGCAGCGGAAGCGGTGCGGCCTGCGGCTTTCGAAATAATAGGCGTCGCCGGGGCCGAGGATGCGCCGCTCGTCGTCGACCGTCACCTCGAGGCGCCCGGACAGCACGATGCCGCCCTCCTCGCCGTCATGCACCAGCGGCACCTTGCCGGTATCGGCGCCGGGCTGGTAGCACTCCTTGAGGATCTGCAGCGCCCGGCCGAACAGGTTTTCGCCGACCTGACGATAGGAGATCGGGCCCTTGCCGATCTCGACGAGTTCGTCGGCCCGGTAGAAGGCCTGCTTCGGGCGCTCGGGCTCGAAGGCGAAGAATTCCGCAAGCCCGATGGGGATGCCGTCGAGGATGCGCTTCAGCGCCCCGACCGAGGGGTTGGATGCGTTGGATTCGATCAGCGAGATGGTGGAATTGGTCACCCCGGCCCGCTTTGCGAGTTCGCGCTGGGACAGGCCGTGCCCGATCCGCAGGCTGCGCAGCCTGTTTCCGATGTCGACCGACATGACACCTCCCGCGACGCTGCAACTGCGGCCTGTTTGGCTTGTTCGAAATATCGAAAACCGGGCGCATCCGATCCATATTTTTCAATGACTTCATAGCAGGCAGAAAAGGACTTGTTCAAGATCGCAAAGCATGGCCTCAATCCCGCCAGCCAGAGGAGATCCCCATGAACGTTCACAACAAGCCCAACGCGCCCGTGCTCGACAGCTACTGGATGCCGTTCACCGCCAACCGCCAGTTCAAGGCGGCGCCCCGCCTGCTCGCCGGCGCCGAGGGCATGCACTACACCACCAATGACGGCCGCACCGTGCTCGACGGAACCGCGGGCCTGTGGTGCGTCAATGCCGGCCACGGCCGCCGGCAGATCGCTTCCGCCGTCGAGCGGCAGCTGTCGACACTGGATTTTGCCCCCTCCTTCCAGATGGGCCACCCGATCGCCTTCGACTTCGCCGAGCGACTGGCCGAGATCGCGCCGGGGCCGGAAGGCGCCAGGCTCGACCGCGTCTTCTTTACCGGGTCCGGCTCGGAATCGGTCGATACCGCGCTGAAGATCGCGGTCGCCTACCAGCGCGCCATCGGCCAGGGCACGCGCACGCGCCTGATCGGCCGCGAGCGCGGCTATCACGGCGTTGGCTTCGGCGGCATCTCCGTCGGCGGGCTGGTCAACAACCGCCGGGTCTTCCCGCAGCTTCCCGGCTCCGACCACCTGCGCCACACGCACGATCTCTCGAAGAACGCCTATGTGAAGGGCCAGCCCGAACACGGCGCCGAGCTCGCGGACGACCTGGAGCGGCTGGTCGCGCTGCATGGCGCGGAGACGATCGCCGCCTGCATCGTCGAGCCTGTCGCAGGCTCCACCGGCGTGCTGGTGCCGCCGAAGGGTTACCTGGAGCGCCTGCGGGCGATCTGCGACAGACACGGCATCATCCTGATCTTCGACGAGGTCATCACCGGCTTCGGCCGCCTCGGCGCACCGTTCGCAACCGACTTCTTCAACGTCACCCCCGATGTCGTCACCACCGCCAAGGGGCTGACCAACGGCGCGATCCCGATGGGCGCGGTCTTCACCAGCCGCAAGGTGCACGACGCGCTGATGCAGGGGCCGGAGGGCGCGATCGAGCTGTTCCACGGCTATACCTATTCCGGCCACCCGGCCGCCTGCGCCGCCGGCCTTGCCACCCTCGACATCTATCGCGACGAGGGCCTGCTCACGCGCGCGGCCGAACTGCAGGCGGACTGGCACGAGGCGATGCACTCGCTGAAGGGTTTGCCGCACGTGATCGACATCCGCACGATCGGCCTGATCGCCGGCATCGAGCTTTCCTCGCGCGACGGTGCGGTGGGCGCGCGCGCCTACGACGTCTTCGTCGACTGCTTCGAAAAGGGCCTCTTGATCCGCGTCACCGGCGACATCATCGCCTTCTCGCCGCCGCTGATCGCCGAGAAGAAACACTTCGAGGAAATCGTCTCGGTGCTGGGCGAGGCGCTGAAGCGGGCGCAATAAGTCCTCTCACGGAAAACGCGCAAGGGCCGGTCATCGACCGGCCCTTGCTGCATTGTTGGTTCCGCCACGGCTGCGCCTGAAACGTTCAGAAATGGATCGTCAGCCCGATGATGGGGCCCTGCTGGATGACGTCGAACTCGAAGCCGTCGTTGCTATAATCCACACCCAGTGCGCGGTAGCCCACCAGGGAGGAGAACGTGTCGTTGAACTTGTAGCCGACCGCGGCTGCGACATCCCAGTCGATATCCGCGCCGCCTCCGCCGACCAGTCCCCAGCCGGTGACGTAGAAATTCGGCGTGATCGAATAGACCCCGCGCACGCCGCCCATGCCGTCCACCCAGGTGTCGCCGTCGCTGGCCGAGTGGCCGTCGAGCAGGCCGCCGCTGAAGGAAATCGTCGTATCGACGGACCAGACGCGGATGCCACCGATGAGGTCGAGGTGGCCGGCGCTGTCCTCCAGCACGGAATAGCCGACGCCCAGGAAGCCGGCAAAGGTCTCGGAATCGACCTCGGCCTCCTCGGCGAGGATGCCCCTCGGCGTTGCGGCACTGCCGGCGATCTTCGAGTACATGACATCGCTGACGATGCTGTAGCGGCCGTAGCGCGCCTCGCCGATCGCCATCGCGCCGAATTCGAGATAATCTAGGAGGTCGCTGAACGACGAATCGACGTGGACCGCGGGCAGGCCGAAACTGGCAACGTCGCCGGAAAGGCCGGCCGCCCAGAAATAGGGCGCGAAGGTGAAGGTCCAGCCGCTCTCGGTTTCTACCTGCTGCGGTTCCGGCGTCATGACGGGGGCGGGATCCGCCGCGGCGGCGCCCTGTCCCAACATGCAGAGCCCTACGCAGAAAATGGTGGCTGCGATGCGATGCGTCATATGTCCCTCCAGAGGTCGCGCGGCGATCGTTTACACGTGACGGCAGTCTTCCCGGCAGGCACAGTCCCCACTGCCGCACCGGACGTCGTCGAATCACGGATATCGACGCACAGGGATGACACCAATTTGCGCCGCACTTGACAAGCAAATCCGGCGGCCGGGCGGCGCCTTTGCGGAAATCGGTGGCCGGATGCGACGGAAATCACGCACAGATCGCCATGAAACGTGCATCCTGGCACGAGGCGACGAAGCCGGTCGGTAACCAATTTGTCGGCCGCCCTGGTCGGGATCGTCCTATCGCAACCGTCTTTCATGGGACCGGATGCTCGAACGCAACAGGAGAACGGACATGCGCAAGATCGTAGTCGGAGCCTTCACGAGCCTTGATGGCGTGATGCAAGCCCCCGGAGGGCCGGACGAGGACCCCATCGGCGGCTTTGAGCATGGCGGCTGGGCCGTGCCCTATTTCGACGAGGCCATGGGCGAGGCCGTGGACGCGATGTTCGCTGCGCCCTTCGACCTCCTGCTCGGGCGCAAGACCTACGACATCTTCGCCGCCCATTGGCCTTATGCTGCGCCGGACGATCCGATCGGCACCCTGTTCGACCGCATCACCAAATATGTCGCCACGCGCGACCCGGCCTTCGATCCTACCTGGCAGAACAGCCGCACGCTCGGTCCGGACGTGGTCGCAAGACTGCGGAAGCTGAAGGTCGAGGACGGGCCGAACCTCCTGACGCAAGGCTCCACCGAGCTTCTGCAGACGCTGTTTCGCCACGACCTCGTGGACGAACTCTATGTGTCGGTGTTCCCGGTGGTGCTCGGCGGCGGCAAGAAGCTCTTTGCGGACGGCGCCGCGCCGATCGCCCTGACGCTCGAAAGTTCCAGGACGTCGCCCTCCGGCATCACCGCCAACAAATACACGCGTGCCGGCACGGTTGAGACCGGCTCGTTCGAATTCGAGCAGCCGACCGAGGCGGAACTGGAACGGCGGCGGAAACTGACCTGAGGCGGGGGTGTCCCCGTCTCGGATGGCGGCGGAGCTTCCGGTTGCAAATTGCAATTGGTTTTGTTACGCTGCCGTCCTGATCGGGAGGCGAGGAGGAAACCGTGAGCCTTATCCTATATGCACATCCATTCTCGTCCTATTGCCAGAAGGCGCTGGTGGCGCTCTACGAGAACGAGACGCCCTTCGAGTTCCGCATGCTCAGCCCGGAGGAGCCTGAGATCCTGCACGAATTCGAGGCACTGTGGCCGGTGAAGCGGTTTCCCATCCTCGTCGACGGCGACAGGACGCTGCTGGAGGCGAGCGTCATCGTCGAATATGTGGCATTTGCCCGACCCGGCCCGTTCAAGCCGATACCGGAGGATCCGGCCGCGGCGATCGAGGTGCGCATGCTGGACCGCATCTTCGACAACTATGTCAGCACGCCGCAGCAGAAGGTCGTCTTCAACGCGATCCGGTCCGAGGCCGACCGCGATCCCTACGGCGTCACTGAGGCCCGCACGATGCTGGAACGCGCCTATCAGTGGCTGGACCGGCACATGGAGGGCCGCGAATGGGCGACGGGGGATCATTTCAGCCTTGCGGACTGCGCCGCCGCACCTTCGCTGTTCTACGCCGACTGGACCCATCCGATCGATCCGGCGCTGACCAACCTTTCGGCCTACCGCGCACGCCTGCTCGCCCGCCCCTCCTTCGCCCGCGCCGTGGACGAGGCGCGGCCATATCGGAAATACTTCCCGCTTGGCGCACCCGACCGGGATTGAGGCGCGAGGCTCCGGACAGGTGCAATCGATCCGTCTGAAATTTCGCAGCAGGCGGGCGGAGGCGCGCGCCTGCCGCGCAGGCCGGGTTGACGGGGCACGGCCTTGCCCACACACTTCGGCAGGCGGATGACGGCGGGCGAAAGCACGTCGAAACGGGAGGTTTCATCCGCGGGAGGAACACATGACAGAATCCATCAGGCTCTTTCGGGGCCCGTTCGGCCATGTCTCGCTGCTCAATGTCGGCGGCAATCTCGTCACCCATGCCCATCCGGAAGCGCACATCGTCATCTGGCTATCGGGCGCGCCCGGCCTCATGACGATCGGCTGTCGGTCGCTGGTGCCCGAACGCGGCGTGGCGATCGGCATCAACTCGTTCGAGCCGCACAATCATGTCTTTGCCGAGGGCGAAGTGCCGGGGCAGTTCCTGGCGTTCTACATCGACATGGACTGGCTCAGGGCGCGGCGCGGCCTGCCGGCCGGCACCGAGGCCTTCCACGGCCCGCACATCCCGCTCGAAGGCTGGATCGCCCGCAATATCGAAACCCTCACATCCCGGCTGATGGCGATCGACGAGGATTACGACCTCGTCGCCTACGAACTCGAGCGCTTCATCGATCACGTGCTCGACAGGGCGGAGGCCGAGCGGCCGAAGAACCGGGCGCTTGCCGGCTGCCGGGGCGGACGTGACTACCGCATCCGCAAGGCGCTGGCGCTGATGGAGGCCAATGTCGGCGAGCGCATCTGCTTCGACCAGGTGGCCCGCAGCGTCGGACTTTCCAGGCCGCATTTCTTCGCCCTGTTCAAGGAACAGATGAGCGTCACCCCTAACGTCTATTGGAACACGCTCAGGATCGCCGAGGCGCTGCGCTGCCTGCAATCGACCGACGAGACGCTGATCTCGGTGGCCTGCAGCCTCGGCTTCTCCACGCAGGGAAACTTTTCCCGCTTCTTCCGCGAGCACACCGGCGTGCCGCCGACGGTCTACCGGTCGGCTGCCGCCGAAGGTCCCCGCCGGCTAGTCGCCGGGGGCCGACTGCCTGCGGATCACTGTCGGTAGAAACACTTTTTCAGACGCTCCGATCAGCGGCCAAGACTTTCCGATAAGCGGGCTCGGATGGCAGGCGTACGCTGCCATCAACAGAGACCGACAGGAAAAGATCCATGGCACACGTCTTCATCTCCTCCGTCATTCCCGCGCCGATCGACAAGGTCTGGGCAAAGATCCGCGACTTCAACGGACTGCCGAGCTGGCATCCGCGCATGGTCAGGAGCGAGATCGAGGACGGCCTGCCGGCCGACCGGATCGGCTGCGTGCGCAAGTTCGAACTGGTCAGCGGCGCCACGCTGCGCGAGCAACTCCTGACCTTCTCCGACATAGACCGCTCCGTCAGCTACACGATCCTGGAGACGCCGCAGCCGATTTCCAACCACAAGGCGACGCTGACGCTGCGGCCGATCACCGACGGCGACGAGACCTATGCGGAATGGTGCGCCACCTTCGACGCGCCGGCGGAAGAGGCCGACAAGGTTGCAGCCGGCATGGGCATCAACGTGTTCCAGGGCGGCTTCAACGCGCTGAAGGAACACTTCGCGGCCAAGGCTTGAGGAGGCGACGATGGGGCTCGGCCTGAAGACCTTCCCCACGCTCGCAGCCGCCGGCGAAGCGCTTGCCGCGAGTGCTACGGCGCGCTACCTCGGCGGCGGCACGCTGGTCGTGCGCAGCGCCAACGAGGGCGACGTGCGCTTCGACACCTATGTGACGGCGAGCGAGCAGGCCCTGACGGACATCACGGTCGCGGACGGACGCGCAACGATCGGCGCGGGCGTGACCATGGCGCGGATCGTCCGCGAACCGGCGCTCGGCTTTCTCGCTCCGGTCGCAAAGGCGGTGGGGGGGGCGGCGATCCGCAACATGGCGACCGTTGGCGGCAATCTGTTCGCGCCCGTGCCCTACGGCGACTTCGCCGTCGCATTGCTGGCGCTCGACGCCAACCTCGATATCGACGGACAGCCGGTCGCGGCGTCGACATTCCTTGCCGGGCGCGACACGACCCATGCCCGCGCGCTGGTGCGCTCGGTCTCCTTCGCGCTGCCCGTCGACGGGACCTTCAAGTTCGCCAAGGCCTCGCGGATCCGCCCCAAGGGCGTGTCGGTCGTGACGATCGCCGCCGTCGTCGAGGAGCGGGCGGGGACGATTTCCAGCGCGCGGATCGCCTATGGGTGCATGGCGGACCGGCCGATCCGCGCGCCCGCGGTGGAAATGGCGCTTGTTGGCAAGGCCCGGACGGCGGAGGGGATTGCTGCGGCGCTGGCCGTTGCGACGGAGGGCACCACGCCACCGACCGACGCGATCGCGAGTGCCTGGTATCGCAGCGAAGTCCTGCCGGTGCACCTGAAGAGACTGCTGCTTTCAGCGTGAAGGCGATGCGTGCGCCGACGGGGAGATCGACGCAGGAAGACGTGCCAGACGGCGACAGGCAGTGACAGGCAAACACGGTTCGGGAGGACCGCATGAAAAAAGTTCCGGTGCAGTTCACCCTCAACGGCGAGGACAAGGCCGAGTTCGTCGAAAGTGGCGCGACGCTCTTGAAGGCGCTGCGCGAGAAGATCGGCGACACCTCCGTCAAGGCCGGCTGCCAGCAGGGCACCTGCGGAAGCTGTGCAGTCATCGTCGACGGCGAATTGCGGCTCTCCTGCCTGACGCTCGCCGAGCGCTGTGACGGCGCTGCGATCGAGACGACCGGGGGGCTCGCGCATGGCGAGGTGCTGCATCCGCTGCAACGCGCCTTCAACGAGGGCTTCGCCACCCAGTGCGGCTTCTGCACGCCGGGCATGATCATGGCGGCGAAGGCGCTGCTCGACGGCAACCCGCAGCCGAGCCGCGAGGACGTGGTGGAGGCGATCTCGGGCAATATCTGTCGCTGCACCGGCTACGAGCCGATCATCCAGGCGATCCTGGCCGCCGCCCGGGCCAATTCGCTGAGCGCGGCCTGAGGGGAGAGAGGCATGGAACTGCGCAAGGAATATTTCGCCGACGAACGCAAGGACGACCTGAAGGAGATCGGCCAGCCGCGGTTGCGCTCCGACGCGCTCGGCCACGTCACCGGAACGACGACCTTCTTCGCCGACCGCAACCTGCCGGGGCTGCTGCACCTGAAGATGGTGCGCAGCCCGCATCACCATGCCCGCATCCGCGCGATCGACCTCTCCGAGGCCGGACGGCATCCGGGTGTAGTCCGCATCCTGACGGCGGACGACGTGCCGCACAACGTCTACACGATCCTGACGCTGATCCAGGTCGGCCCCGAGGACGAGACGGTGCTGGCCACCGACAAGGTGCGCTGGAAGGGCGAGGCGATCGTGGCGATCCTGGCCGACAGCGAGCGCGCGGCGCACGAGGCGGCCGAGAGAGTCAAGGTCGACTACGAGGTGCTGCCGGCGGTGCTCTCGATCGACGAGGCGCTGGCGCCGGGCGCGCCGATCGTCAACGAATATCACGGCCAGAACTACTATCGCTACGACAGCGGCGAAAGCCGCAAGGTGCGGTTCGGCGACGTCGAGGCCGGCTTTGCAGGCGCCGACCATATCCTCGAGCAGACCTACGGCTCGGGGCCGATCGAGCACGCGCCGACGGAGACGACTGGCTGCATCGTCGTGCCGGAGGGCAGCGGCCGCTACACCTGCTACACCAATACGCAGGCGATGTTCTTCACGCTCGACAACACCTCGATCATCCTGCAGATGGACGGTGCCAAGCTGCATATGGTCGGCGGCACCGTCGGCGGCGGCTTCGGCGGCAAGGTCGACGTGATCGTCGAACCGATCGCGATCCTCGGCGCCAAGCTGACCGGCCGCCCCGTCTCCTTCATCTACAGCCGCGAGGAGGAGATGCAGATCTCTTCGCCCCGCGCGGCCGAGAAGCTCGTCATCAAGGACGGGGTGATGAGGGACGGGCGCATCGTCGCCCGCTACGTCAAGGCCTATATCGATGCCGGCGCCTATTCGCGGCACTCGCCCTACGGCGCGCAGAAATCGGCCGCGCACTTTCCCGGCCCCTATACCGTGCCGAACGTCTGGGTCGACAGCCACTGCGTCTACACCAACCGCACACCCTCCAGCGCCATGCGCGGCTTCGGGGTGACGATCGGCGACTTTGCGCTGGAGGTGCAGATGGACAAGCTGGCGCGGCTCGTCGGCATGGATCCGCTGGAGTTCCGCTTCGTCAACGCCTATCGCGACGGCGACATGAAGGCCCACCGCCAGCCGACCGAGGGGGCGGCGCTGATCGAATGCATGCAGGAGGCGGCGCGCGCGTCGAACTGGCCGGTGTCCGAGAAGTATCTGCAGATGTCGTCTGCACGGCGGGAGGGCTGACCGATGGCAATGCGACAGGGCCGCGGCGTCGCCGCAGTGAACTATCCGACCGGCATGAACCTCGGCGGCGACCCGACCCAGGCGCTGGTGCATTCGACGCCCACCGGAAACTTCATGGTGTCGCTGTCGAGCGTCGATCTCGGCCAGGGCATGAAGCAGATCATGGCGCAGATCTGCGCCGAGACGATCGGCGTGCCGACCGACCGCGTCATCGTCGACACGGCCGACACCGACACCGGCCCGCATTGCATGGGCACCTTTGCCTCGCGCGGCACCCACAGGGCCGGCAATGCCGTGATCGCGGCTGCCAGGGAGGCGCGGCAGGTGATGCTGGAGGTGGCGGCGGAGGAACTGGAGGTCAATGCTTCCGACCTCGACACCGACGGCGCCGGCAACATCCATGTCAGAGGCGCGCCGCAGCGCTCGATCTCGATCTTCGACACGGCGCTCTCCGCCCATTTCAAGCGGGGGCGGTCGATTTCGGGGCGCGGCATGTTCCTGATCCCGCGCTCCTATCCTGATGCGGAAACCGGCGCGATGAAGCCGTCCACCTGCTACGCCCATGCCTGCACGGTCGCGGAGGTGGAGGTGGACGACGAGACCGGCGAGGTGAACGTTCTGACGGTAAAGAACATCTTCGAGATCGGCCGGGCGCTGAACCCGAAGATGGTCGAGCAGCAGCTCGTCGGCGGCTCGTGGATGGGGATCAGCCACGCGCTCTACGAGACGACCGAGCCCTACTATCCGAGCCGGGAGCATGGCGGGCGCGACTTCAACGAATACCTGATGCCGGGTCCCGGCGATCTTGCGCAGACCGAAGTGATCGTGCTGGAACGTCCGGCGGCTGACGGCCCCTATGGCGCCAAGGGCCCGGGCGAGATGTGTGCCAACCCGCAGATCCCGGCGATCGCGAATGCGATCTTCGATGCGGTGGGCGTGAGGATCGATACGCTGCCGATCACGCCGGAGCGGATTCTGCGCGCGCTGAAGGCAAACGGCACCGAAAACGCGGGCCTGGTGGCGCATTGAGAACGATGCTGCGGCCCGGCACGGCCCTGGACACGCGCTGCCCGCAGGAGGAGCGATGATGCGGGAGGATACCGCCAAGACGATGCTGGACACGCCGGAAACGGTGACCGAACTGTTCGAGGACGTCGCCTACATCGCCGACGACGGGCTTGCAACGGCCGTCTTCCTCGCCGTCCAGCTCGGCAAGCCGCTGCTCCTGGAAGGCGCTCCCGGCGTCGGCAAGACGGAAGCGGCGAAGGCGGTGGCCGATATCCTCGGCCGGCAGCTGATCCGGCTGCAATGCTACGAGGGGATCGACGCGCAGCATGCGCTCTACGAATGGAACTACCAGCGCCAGTTACTGGCGATCCGCCAGGCCGGCGAAGGCGAGGTGGACATCTACGACGACCGCTTCCTGATCGCCCGGCCGTTGCTGCGCTCATTGCAGGCGCCTGAGGACACGGTGCTGCTGATCGACGAGATCGACCGCTCCGACCACGAATTCGAGGCGCTGCTGCTCGAATACCTGTCGGATTTCCAGATCTCCATTCCCGAGCGCGGTACTATCACCGCCGCATCGCGCCCGATCGTGATCCTGACCTCGAACCGCACGCGCGAGCTTGCCGAGGCGCTGCGCCGCCGCTGCATCTATCACTGGATCGCCTATCCGGATCCAAGCCTCGAGGCGGCGATCATCATGCTCAGGGCCGGCAACGTGGCCGAGCGGACCGCGCGCGCAGTGGCAAATGCCGTCGGCGCCATCCGCACCCGGCCGCTCGCCAAGCCGCCGGGCATCTCCGAGGCCGTGGAATGGGCCAATGCCGCAACCGTGCTGGAAAAGGGCGGCAGCCCCTGGCCGGAAGCCTTCCGCCGGGCGATCGGCGTGCTCATCAAGGACGAGGAGGACCTCGCCACCATGGCGCCGGAGCTGGACGCCATCGTGGAGGAGGCCATGGCATGACAAGCCCGGACGGAAGAGGCGACGGACGTGGCGGGCACGATGGTCAAGACAGCGGCGCCAAGGTGAACCGCCGGCTTGCCACCCACTCCCGCCGCCTGCTCGCGCTTCCGTCTCTCCCGGTCTCCCGCTCCCTTCCACGGGCGTGCGCCCCCTTCATGGCATTCGTACAGGCGCTGCGTGCCAACGGCTTTGCCATAGCCCCCGAGCAGGCGACGAGCTTTCTTGCCGCAGTGGCCCTCGTCGGGCCGAAGAGCATGGAGCACATCCGCCAAGCGGGGATCGCGACACTAGCGCCTCCCCCCGAGCGCCGCGGCGCGTTCGACGCCCTGTTTCGCGCCATCTTCTTCGGCGATGCCTCGCTCTCGGCTATCGGCGACGACGAGGACGAGGAGACCCGCATCCGCGATGCCGGCGACAAGGACGAGCGCCGCGAGATCCCGCTGAAGCAGGAAAAGGGCGGTGCGATCTTTTCGGCCACCGAGCAGCTTTCCGTCCGCAGCTTCGCCACCGGAGGCGATGCGGCGCTGCACGGTTTCCGGCGGTCGCTTGCGCGTGCCCTGCCCGTCCGTCGCACGTTCCGTCACCTGAAAGCCACGTCGGGGGGCAGCATCGATCTCAGGCGGTCGATGAGGGAAATCGTGCGCGGCGACGGCGACGTGCCCTCGCCGGACTTTCGCCGGCGCCAGTCGGTGCCGCGCCGGCTGGTGCTGCTGATCGACGTGTCCGGATCGATGAAGCAGCATACCGAAAACTATCTCCGGGTGGCGCACGCAGCCGTGCAGGCCACCGGCACAGCAGAAGTCTTCACCATCGGGACGCGGCTGACGCGGATCACCCGCACGCTGCGCATCCGCGATCGCGACCGGGCGTCGGCGCTTGCCGCCGCTGCGGTGGCCGACTGGGACGGCGGCACGCGGATCGGCCCGGCGCTGCTCGCGTTTCTCTCCGTGCCGCGCTTTGCAGCGTTGTCGCGCGGAGCGAGCGTCATTCTTCTTTCCGATGGGCTCGAACGTGGCGACCACCTTGCGCTGGAAACGGCGATGCGCCGGCTCTCGGCCCGCGCCTTCCGGCTGTCGCTGGCAAGTCCGCTTGCAGGAGACGCTCGTTTCCGGCCCGAGACCGCAGCACTTGCCGCGATCCTCCCCTTTCTCGACGACCTCGTCGACGGCTCCTCGATTTCGGCACTGACGGATTTCATTCTTTCGCTCGGCCGACCCGCACCGCGCGCCGAGGCGATCTGGGGGAGGAAAAAACATGACAGGCATCGTTGATTCCCATTTCCATATCTGGCGGCAAAAGGACCTGCCGTGGCTGAACGGGCCGATGGTGCCGCGCATCTTCGGCCCCTACGAACCGATCCGCCGCGACTATCCGATCACCGAATATCTCGGCGACCTGCAGGGATCGGGCGTGGAGAAGGCCGTCTACGTCCAGACCAACTGGGCCAGGGACGACTACGAGAACGAGGTCGACTGGGTGAGCGCGACGGCCAAGGAATTCGGCTGGCCGCACGCGATCGTCGCCTATGCCAACATGAGCGTACCGGACGTGCGGCCGCAACTCGACCGTCTCAAGCTCTATCCGCTCGTGCGCGGCGTGCGCATGCAACTGCACTGGCACCCGGTCGAAGAGTACCGTTTCGCGCCCGATGCACAGCAGGTGATTGATCCGTCGGTGCGCGCCAACATCGCCCGGCTGAAGGACTACGGCTTCTCCTTCGACCTGCAGCTGTTTCCGGCGCAGATGCGCGACGGCGCACGGGTCGTCGCGGAGAATCCAGAGACGGACTTCATCCTCACTCATTGCGGCATGCTGGTCGATCGGCAGGCGGAGACGGTCTCAGCCTGGCAGGAGGGGTTGCGGCAGTTCTCCGGCATGACGAACTTCCACGCCAAGCTTTCCGGCCTCGGCACCTTCGTTCACCGCAACGATGCCGACCTCATCGGCTTCATCGTCGACCGGGCAGCCGATATCCTCGGCAGCGACCACCTGATGTTCGGCTCGAATTTCCCGATCGAGAAGCTGTGGACCGACTATCCGACGATCATCGAGACCTATCGCAAGGCGACCGAGCGCCGCGATCCGGCAGCCCAGCAGAACATGCTGCGCGACACAGCCATGCGGGTCTACCGGCCGATGTAGACGGGCGGCGGACGCCGGTTCAGAACGGGCAAAGCGGTCGATGGCATTTTTATGCCGAGTCGGGTTGGACTAAATGCCGCCGGTCTGCCACAAGCCCGTTAGGACGCGACTGCCGTTATCTTTAGAACGGGGTCGGGCGACCGATTGACGTCACGTTGCTGCCGCGAGTTCACGCCGGCCGTCCTGCTCTTCCCGTCCGTTCGAAACCGGCCAGGCCTAAAGGCTCTGTGTCCGGCCCCCTTTCAGGGAGATCCCGGTTCAGAGCAGCCCGCGGCCGGCGAGGTTGCGCATCAGTTCGGCGATGCCGAAGATCCAGGGCGGGCATTCGGTCGATAGCCGGACCGTGTTCGTCAGCGCACCGAGCTCGGCGTTCGATATCGTCACGCGGTCGCCGATCTTGTGGGTGAAGCCCTCGCCCGCGACGTCGCGGTCCTCGACCGGGGCGAACAGCGTGCCCATGAACAGCATGAAGCCGTCCGGATACTGGTGGTGACGGCCGATCGTCTGGGCGACGAGATCGAGCGGGTCGCGGCTGATCTCGCGCATCGTGCTCGATCCCTTGAGGATGAAGCCGTCCTCGCCTTCGATTGCGAGATCGAGATCGGCCCTGCGGACGTCGTCTATCGAATAGGTCTCGTCGAACAGGCGGATGAACGGGCCGATCGCGGCAGAGGCGTTGTTGTCCTTCGCCTTGCCGAGCAGCAGCGCCGAGCGGCCCTCGATGTCGCGCAGGTTGACGTCGTTGCCAAGCGTTGCCCCCTTGACCTGGCCATGGCTGTCGACCGCGAGTACGATCTCCGGCTCGGGATTGTTCCACCTGGAGACCGGATGCAGCCCGACCGAGGCGCCCCAGCCGACGGCGGAGAGCACCGGCGCCTTGGTGAAGACTTCGGCGTCCGGGCCGATGCCGACCTCAAGATACTGCGACCAGACGCCCTCCTCGATCAGCGCCGCCTTGACCTTGACGGCGGCGTCCGAGCCGGCCTTGAGATCGCGCAGGCTGTCGCCGATGATGGCGGTGACGCGCTCGCGGATCTTGAGCGCCAACGCCGGATTGCCGGCGGCCTTCTCCTCGATGACGCGCTCGATCATCGAGCGGGCAAAGGTGACGCCGCAGGCCTTGACCGCCTGAAGGTCGCACGGGGCGAGAAGGTGGACGCGCGAAAGTTCGCCGGCGCCTTCGACGGACTGCTCGAGCACCGCTGCCAGCGGTGCCACGGCCTCGCCGGCCGCGGCGCGGGCATGGGCGACCGGATCGTCCATTTCCAGAAGATCGCGCATCGTCGGCACCGCCTTGGTGGTGATGTCGAACAGCGTGCCGTCACGGACGACGAAGAGCGACGGGCCCATGTGTTCCGGCCGCCAGACCCGCCCGACGAAGGTGCCACGATCGAAGGTGCCTGCGGATGTCGCCATGTTGCTCTCCTCCCTGATTGCGGCTTCCTTTGTGCCGAAGAGGGGCGCGAGGGGCAAGAGGCGTAGCAGACAGATTGCAACTCATCGCCAAACTGCTTGTACTGACACCATCCATGGATAAATTCACAGCATGATCGAAAACAACAGGATTGAAGTTCTCGCCTTGCGTCAGATTGGTTGGGACCATTGGGACCCGATCGGCATTCGGCAATTTGGGGATCTGGCTTGGCAAAATGAAGCTGCCGACGAGTACGACCATTATTTGCTCCACGCCGCGCGCATGATCCAGGCCGGTTCGACACTGGAAGCGGCGACGGAGTATCTTGAGCGGATCATCACCGAACATATGGGGTTGGGAGCCCATCGCAACGCTTCACTTCAAACGATCGATGCCATCGCTGCATATTTGCGATCCTGACTTAGCTCAAGGGTGACGAATTGCAAAACCTCGCGCGTGATCGCCCCTCACCCTGACACACCGCACAAGCGGGGCGAGGGAATGGTAAGGGCGCAACGGCCTCCCTTCTTCTCTCCTCGGGGAGAAGGTGGCGCGTAGCGCCGGATGAGTGGGCATTGGGGCACGGTGCGTGCGCCCCCCTCATCGCCTCACTGCGTTCGGCACTTCTCCCCGGTGGGGAGAAGAGGGCGTGTGCGGTGACGATTGCGGCCTACAGTCTCCGCTCGATGGCGACGATGCGGTTCTTCAATCCGCCCGGTCGCCCTTTTCATCGAACACATGCAGGTACTTCCGCGGGAAATCGACGCGCACCTTCGGGCCGGCGGAGAGCGCGTCGCGGTCGAGCGTGAATATCTTGAAGGGCAGGCCGTGCAGGGACAGGTGGAGGATGATGCCGAAGCCTGTCGGTTCGACCAGGTCGACGCTCGCCTCCAGCATGCCGGTGTCGCTGATGACGACGTGTTCGGGGCGGATGCCGAGCGTGACGGCTGCGTCCGGCTGGATGTCGGTGCGCCTGGCGACCGGGACGACGGTGCCGTCGGAGAGGCGGATGCCGGCGCCCTCGCTTGCGCCCTTTCCATCGCCCTCAGCCGACACGACATAGCGGCCCTCGAGGAAATTCATGCCCGGCGAGCCGATGAAGCCGGCAACGAAGAGGTTGGCGGGGGTGTCGTAGAGCTCCAGCGGCGAGCCGACCTGCTGGACGATACCGCCATGCATGGCGACGATGCGGTCGGCGAGCGTCATCGCCTCGATCTGGTCATGCGTGACGTAGATCGAGGTGGCCTTGAGGTCGGCGTGCAGCTTCTTGATCTCGGCGCGCATCTGCTCGCGCAGGCGGGCGTCGAGGTTGGAGAGCGGCTCGTCGAACAGGAAGGCCTTCGGCTGGCGGACGATGGCGCGGCCCATGGCGACGCGCTGGCGCTGGCCGCCGGACAGCGCCTTCGGGCGCCGCTCCAGCAGCGGATCGAGGCCGAGCTTGGTGGCGGCAGCGCCGACGGCGCTGGCGATCTTCTCCTTCGCCGTCTTCCTGAGGCGCAGGCTGTAGCTCATGTTGTCGGCGACAGACATGTGCGGGTAGAGCGCATAGGACTGGAACACCATGGCGATGTCGCGGTCCTTCGGCGCCAGATCGTTGACGCGGTTGCCGGAGATGCGGATCTCGCCGGAGGTCACCTCCTCCAGTCCCGCGATCATGCGCAACAGCGTGGACTTGCCGCAGCCGGACGGGCCGACGAGGACGATGAATTCTCCGTCCTTGATGGTGAGGTCAACACCGTGCAGGACGGGGAACGGTCCGTAGCTCTTGCGGACGCTTTCGATATCGATGGAAGCCATGGCCATTATCCCTTGACCGCGCCGGCCGTGAGGCCCTGCACGAGATAGCGCTGGATGAGAAGGAAGAAGAGGCAGGCCGGGATCAGCGCGAGCACGCCGGCAGCCATCATCTGCCCGAAATCGACGGAGAACTTGGAGACGAAAGTCAGGAGCCCTACCGGGAACGTCGCAGCATCATTGCCGGAGATCAGCATCAGCGCGAACAGCAGCTCGCTCCAGGCAGCGGTGAAGACGAAGCCCAAGGTGGCGGCGATGCCCGGTAGCGTCAGCGGCAGGATGATCTGGCGAAAGGCCACGAACTGGGTGGCGCCGTCGATCATCGCCGCCTCCTCCAGGTCCTTCGGGATGCCGTCGAAGAACGACTGCATCAGGAAGGTGGCGAAGGGCACGTTGAAGGCGGAATAGACGATGACGAGGCCGGTCAGGCTGTTGGTCAGGCCCAGCGGCGAGAGCATCCTGAAGATCGGCGCCACCAGCATGACCAGCGGGAACATCTGGGTGATCAGCATGAGTGCCACGATCCAGTATTTCGCCTTGAAGGAGAAGCGCGACAGCGCATAGCCGGACAGGGAGGCGAGGATCGTGACGACGATGGCGGTGGCGCCCGAGACGATCAGGCTGTTCTTGAAGAAGGTCGGGAAGGCGCTGTGGGCGATGACGAAATCGAAATGCTCGAAGGTCGTGCGCGACGGCCACATGCGCACGCCCTCGCTGTAGAGCAGGTCGTTCGGCGTCACCGACACCTTCAGCAGCCAGAACAGCGGGAACAGCGCGAAGACCACATAGACGAGGATCGCTCCGCGATGGGCTCCGGTGAGGAGAAGCTTGCCGGGTCTCATGATATCAGCCCTTGTTCAGCATGGTCTGGCGCAAAAGCACGATCAGCATCGAATAGACCAGCAACAGCACGAGCAGCACGAGCGCGATCGCCGAGGCATAGCCGAAATCGAGCCGCTTGAAGGCCTGGGTGAAGATGTAGCTGGCGACGATCTGGGTGCGGTCGGCCGGCCCGCCATTGGTCATGACGACGATCAGGTCGGCGAAATTGGAGATCCAGACGGTGCGCAACAGCACGGTGATGGCGATGGTCGGCGCGAGGAACGGCAGGGTGATCGACATGAAGCGCTGGACCGGGCCGGCGCCGTCGATGCTGGCGGCCTCGTAAAGATCGCGCGGGATCGCCTGCAGGGCGGCAAGCAAGGTGATAGCGAAGAAGGGAATGCCCCACCAGACGTTGGCCACGATCGGCCCCCACATGGCGAGATGCGGATCGGAGAGGATGTTGTGAGGCTCATCGAGCAGGCCGAGTGCGTAAAGCCAGTGCGGCAGCGGGCCGATCACCGGATTGAACAGCCAGGCCCAGTTGAGGCCAGCGAGGAAGCTCGGCACCGCCCAGGGCAGGAAGACCAGCGCCTGAACGAGGCCGCGGCCGTAGAACGGCTTGTCGAGCAGGAGCGCCAGGATCAGGCCGAAGGTGAACTGGAAGAACACCGAGGCGCCGGTCCACCACAGCGTGTTGCGCAATGCGCCGAAGAAGGCGTCGTCCTGGCTCAGCGCGCGGAAATGGTCGAGCCCGATGAAGCCGCCGGAGAACGGATTCAGGAGCTGGATATCCCGGAAGGCATAGGAGATGCCGACGACGAGCGGCACGAGCATGACCGCGACGATCAGGATCAGCGCCGGCGCGCTATAGAGATAGGGCTCCGAAGCATCCGCGATCCGCTTCCTGAGCGGCGGCCGGTTCTGCTTCATCGATTGGTGCATCATCGAAGGTCGTTCCGTTGGAGTGTGGTGCCGGCGCCGTCCGAAGACCTTACGGCGCGTGGCATGTAGACAGAAACCCCTCCCCACCCTCCCCGCAAGGGGGAGGGCTTAACCCAGCCTCTCCACCAAAGCTCCAGTCGGGGCATACGGGTGGGGCTGGCTTTTCTCCCCCCTTGTGGGGGAGATGGCCGGCAGGCCAGAGGGGGCGTTGCCATATGCGATCGCCCTCCCGCTTGCGGGGCGAGGGCCAGGGTGAGGGACATGCGCATCTCCGCAGGGGTGATGCGCATGTCCGCCCGCCTACTTCTTGGCGAGATGCTTCTGCTGCGCCTTGGTCAGGTAGTCGGCCCACTGGTCGGCCAGCTCCTGCGGCGTGATCTCGCCGAGCAGCGCCTTCTGCGAGGTCTGGATCACCAGCGAATCCTTGAAGAAGGCGAACTCTTCCAGGTAGGTCGGCATGACGGTCGGGACCGCGTCCTTGTCCTCCAGCTCGGCGAACCAGCCCTTGAACTGCTCGCTGGCATAGAAGGGATCCTTCTCGGCAGACGTGTGGACCGGCAGCGCTCCGGTCCGCTTGTTCCACTCGACGTTGCCTTCCGGGCCTTCCAGTTGCTCGATCAGCTTCCAGGAGAGGTCCTTGTTCTCGCTGGCCGCCATCATCGACCAGCCGGCGAAGCCGATGGTCGGGAAGGTCTTGCCGTCCGGGCCCTTCGGCATGGTCATGATGCCGTAGTCCTCGGCCTTCATCCGCTCGGCGATCGCGATCAGTGCGTCCGGGTCCTGATCGAGGAAGGCGCAGGTGCCGCTGTAGAAGCCTGCGACGATCTCGTTGAAGCCCCAGTTGACGCTGTCCTTGGGCGCATAGCCGTTCTTGTAGAGGTCGATCAGCCAGGTGAGGCCCTTCACCCAGCCTTCGCTGTTCATGGTCGAGGTGCCGTCCTCGTTGAAGAACTTGTTGTCGCCGGCCATGGTGGCGCCGAACATCATCCAGCCGTTCAGGCCGCCCGGGCCGCCGCGCAGGCAGTAGCCGGATTTTCCGGGAAGTGCCGAGACCTTCTTCGCGGCTTCGGCGAACTCGTCCATCGTCTTCGGCGGCTCGCCGACGCCGGCTTCTTCCAGCAGCTTCTTGTTGTAGAACATCGCCCGCAGATAGAAGCCGTAGGGCAGCATGTAGGCGGTGTCGTTGACGTCGCGGCCGAGTTCGAGGGCGCGGCCGGTCAGGCTGGTGGTGTGCTCCCACTTGGAGAGATAGGGCTCGAGGCTCTCCAGCATGCCGTTGTTGGCATAGAGCGACAGCCAGGTGTCGGGCATCTCCATGACGTCGGGGATCTCGCCGGCGGAGACCATGGTGGCGAACTTCTGGAAGGCCTCGCCCCAGGGCAGCGAGATGATCTCGACCTTGGTGCCCGGGTTGGCCGCCTCGAACTTGCCGACGATCGATTTCAGCGTCTCGGTGCGTTCGGGGCTGGTGATCACCTCGACGAGCTTGAGCGTCGTGTCGGCCAGGGCCGTTCCCGACATCATCGCGGCGAACAATGCGGCAGTCAGTAGTCTTTTCATGGTCGCTCCCCCTTTTGGGCTTTGGTTTACTGCTCTTTAGTCTTGGGACGCGGCGGCGATCGCCGCCTCCAGATCACTCCACAGGGCCTCGGTTCCTTCGAGGCCGACATGGAGACGCACGGACCGCGGATGGATGCCGAAGGCATGCGCGGAATTGGGTTGGGCCTTCTGCTGCAGCACGACCTGGCCCGGCACGATCAGGCTCTCGTGCCCGCCCCAGCTGACGCCGAGCTTGAACAGGTCCAGCGTGTCGGCGAAGGCGCGGATGTCGATGCCCTCGCGGAAGACGAAGGAGAACAGGCCGGAGGTTCCGGTCAGTCCCGGCGGCAGGCGATTGGCGAGTGCCGGATGCTGCACGCTTTCCACGATATCCAGTGCCTGCAGGCGGCGGGCGATCTCGAGGCCCGAGGCCTCGTGCGCCTTCATGCGGATCGGCAGCGTGCGCAGGCCGCGCACCAGAAGCCAGGCATCGAAGGGCGAGAGCTTGCCGCCGAGATAGGGATAGGCTTCGGCGCGGATGCGGGCGATCAGTTCCTTCGAACCGGTGACGACGCCGGCGACGACGTCGCTGTGGCCGCCGAGATATTTCGAGGCCGAATGCAGGACGAGGTCGACGCCGAGCGTCAGCGGCCGCTGGAAGACCGGGCTCGCCCAGCTGTTGTCGATCATCGAGACGATGCCGTGGCGCTTCGCAAGGGCCGCCAGCGCGCCGACGTCGTGGGCGTCCATCACCCAGCTCGTCGGGCTTTCCATGTAGAACAGCTTCGCTCCGGGAAGGGCGCGGGCGACCTCCTCCTCGTCGCGGCCATCGACATAGGTCACCTCGATCTTCATCCGCTTCAGGATGGTGCCGAACAGGCGGAAGGCGTCGGGATAGACGTGCTTGACGGCGACGATGCGGTCGCCCGGCTCGACAAAGGAAAGCACGGTGGACGAGATCGCGGCCATGCCGCTGGCAAAGCCCATCGCGTCCTCGCCGCCCTCCAGCTTCGCCAGCATGTCCTCGAAGGCGCGCACGGTAGGGTTCAGCCCGCGGGTATAGATCGGCCGGACGATCTCGCCGCGATAGGCCGACACCATTTCGTCATAGGAGGGGAAGGTGAAGAGCGAGGTCTGCACGATCGGCGGCACCACGGCCTCGAAGGCATTGCTCTCGTCATGCGCGACGATGAGGGAGGCGAGCTCGAACGGATCGGAGCCGTTGATCATTGGGACATTTCCTTGATGTCTTCCTCGACCACGTCGAGAATCTTGAGCGTTTCGCGCCGGGCGGCCTCGGTGTCCTGGGCTGCGATCGCGTTGAAGAGCGTGCGGTGAAAGGGAAATGAGCGACGGGCGAAATCCGGCCGGTCGAAGGGTTCGTCCCAGAAGCGCTCGAACGCCTCGCGCATCTGCTCGAGAAGCTGGCGGAACAGCGGATTGTGGGTCGCCTCGTAGATGGCAAGGTGGAAGGCCAGGTCTTCGGGCCCGGAGGTGCCCTTGGCGAGATGCACCCGCTCCATCGCGTCGAGCTTCTCCTCGATGACGACCAGGTCACCGGCGGTGCGGCGGCGTGCGGCCACCATGTTGGCCTCGCATTCGATGCCGCGGCGGACCTCCAGCGTCTGCAGCAGCGCGTCGCGCAGGTGGACGGCATCGAAGGACAGCGGCATGTGGATCGTCGCGGTCGTGACCGGCTTCAGCAGGTAGGTGCCGCTGCCCTTGCGGGTCTCCATCACGCCAAGCGCCTGGAAATGGCGGATGACCTCACGGATCGTCGAACGGCCGACCGCCAGCGCCGACATCAACTCGCGCTCGGCCGGAAGCCGGTCGCCGGCCTTCAGGTTTGCCTGGCCGATATAGGCGGCAAGCGCCTCGGTCACCTGGCGCGCCCGATCCATCGGCGGCAGCGGCATGATGGCCGCCCTGGCATCCATTCTCGCCGTCATGCGGCCTTTTCCCCTGTCGTGTCAGCTTCTCAAATTGGTCTGACATCTGATCATTATGGAGGCACATTGCTCGGAGTCAAGGGCGTCTGGAAATTTCCTTCCATCTGTGAAATCATCTACATTTCAGACACTTGCGGTTGGTGCACCATTCTCGATCGCTCGGGCCGTGCCGTTGCATTCGGCGCGGTCGCCGGATAAATCAAGTCCATCCGCCGAGCGCACCGCACAGGGAAGCCGACATGAGCGTCATCGAAGAACTCAAGACCGCGCTGGGGCCGGACCTGGTGCTGACCGGCACCGCGATCGGCGATCGCTACCGGAGCGACGAGAGCCTGACGGGACGGGTCCTGCCGCTTGCCGTCATCCGCCCCAGGACGGTCGAAGAAGTTTCGACTGCGCTGCGCATCTGCCATGCGCATGGACAGCCGGTCATCCCGCAGGGCGGGCTGACGGGGCTCGCCGGCGGCGCCAATGCCGCGGGCGGCGAAATCGCCATTTCGCTGGAGAACCTTGCCGGGATCGAGGAGATCGACACTGCGGCGGGGACGATGACGGTCAAGGCCGGGACCGTGCTGGAGACCGCGCAGAACGCGGCGGCGGAGGCCGGCATGCTTCTGCCGATCGACCTCGGCGCGCGGGGAAGTTGCCAGATCGGCGGCACCATCTCCACCAATGCCGGCGGCATCCGGGTGATCCGACACGGCGTGACGCGCGACAACGTGCTGGGCCTGGAAGTCGTGCTCGCCGACGGCACCGTGCTGTCGATGCTGAACAAGATGACGAAGAACAACACCGGCTACGACCTGCGCCAGTTCTTCATCGGCGCGGAGGGAACGCTCGGCATCGTCACCCGCGCCGTCCTGAGACTGAAGCCGTCGATACCCGGTCGCCAGACGGCGCTTGCGGCACTTCAGAGCTACGAGGCGGTCGTCGCATTTCTCAACAAGGCGCAGCGCGGCCTCGCCGCCCTCTCCGCCTTCGAGGCCATGTGGCAAAGCTATGTCGGCTTCAATGCGCGCGCGGCCGGGGTGAAGCTGTTCGACGCCGAGCACCCCTTCCTGGTCATCGTCGAACAGGACGACGACGGTTCGGATGCGGCGCGCGAGCGCTTCGAGGCATTCCTCGGCGAGGCGCTCGAGGAGGAACTGATCGTTGACGCGCTGATCGCCCAGTCGGAGAAGGATGTGCTGCGCTTCTGGTCGGTTCGCGAGGGCCACATGATGGGGCAGCTTCTGCCGTCGCTGGTCAATCTCGACGTCAGCCTGCCGATCGGCGAGATCGGGCGCTTTGCCGAGGCGTGCGAGGCGGCACTGCTGCAGCGCTTCCCCGCCGCCCATGTCTCCTTCTTCGGCCATGTCGGCGACAGCAACCTGCACATCGCCGTTTCGGTCGGCGAGGCATCTGAGGACGACCTGCATACGATCGACGAGATCGCCTATGACCTGGTGCGGCGCTTCAACGGCTCGATTTCCGCAGAGCACGGCATCGGCACCTTGAAGCGGCCCTATCTCGACCGCTCGCGCAGCCCGGAGGAGCTTTCAGCCATGCGGCTGATCAAGCAGGCGCTCGATCCGAAGGGGATCCTCAACCCCGGCAAGGTGATCTGAGGAAAACGGGTGGCGGAGAAGCGGCGCTCACCAATAAGCTGTATCAGCGGAACCTAAAGCTGCGTGCCCCGTTTCCGGCCCACGAAAGGTAGGGTTCATGCCGGCACGGATATTGCTGATCGTTCTCCTGGTCATGGTCGTCTCGATCCTGAGCATCGTCGTATTGCAGCAGACGACGGGTTCCGGCAGCGATACGCCGCCGCCCGAGGGAGAACTCCTGTCTAACCCTTCAAAGATGGCGCACGAGTTGTAGTCGCTCTTGCGTGACACGCGACTGCTCGGACGCGCATCTTTCTTCGTTCCCATTTTCGGGCGACATGCTCTAGGAAGGCAGCATGCGGGGGGCGCGGGGGCGCCAACCGACCGACAGACCGGCCAACATGCGAGGGTTCAGATGATCGACGGCAAACGACGTATTCTCGTGACGGGCGCAACCCGCGGGCTGGGGCTGGAGATCGCCCGCGCCTTTGCGCGAGAGGGAGCCGCGGTCGCCCTCAACGGTCGCGACCGGGACCTGCTCGAGACCCATGCGGCGCAATTGCGCAACGAGGGCTGCGCGGTCTCGGCGCTCTCCGGCGACCTCTCCGCCGACGCGGAAGGCATCGTGCGGCAGGCCGCCGACATGCTGGGCGGCCTGGACGTGGTCGTGCACGCGGCGAGCCTGCGCGACCGCCGCCCGACCGAGGCACTGGACGGGGCGGCATTCGCAGCCCTGCTCGACGTGAACCTGACGGCAGCCTATCGGCTGGCGCGGGCGGCGCTTCCGCTGTTGCGGCAATCGGCGGCGGGGCGGCTGATCTTCGTGACTTCGATCGCAGCAAGGATCGCGCGCGCACCGGACGCGGCCTACACCGCCTCGAAGGGAGGGCTGGAGGCCCTGACCCGCTCGCTCGCCGTCGAATTCGGCTCGGACAATCTGACGGTGAACGCGATCGCGCCCGGCTGGTTCGTCACCGATCCGAACCGGGCCATGGCGGAAGACGCGCGGGTGCAGGCCTATGTCGACGTCCGCATCCCGCTCAAGCGCTGGGGCCGGCCGGAGGAACTGGCGCCGGCTGCCCTCTTCCTCGCCTCCCCGGCTGCAAGTTTCGTCAACGGCATCACGCTGACGGTCGACGGCGGCATGTCGGCGCAGATGTGAGGAACGGGCCTCACGCCTTCTGGCAGTATTTTACGCCTTTCGGCTCGCCCGTCTCGAAATCACCCGGCTGCGGCGGTGCGATCGGCTTGAACAGCGAGCGGTCGGGCTTCAGGTCGAGCAGCGGCGTGCCGTCGAGGCAGTCGAGGCCGCGCACCAGCAAGACATTGCCCTCGATGCCATCGAGGACCACGATCGAAGTGCCGATCGGATTGGGGCGAACCGGAGAGCGCAGCGAGAAGGTCCCGTGCACCTTGCCGCTGCTAGCCGGGCTCTGCAGCACGAGGTCGCGCCGCGACCGGTCCAGCCAGTAGAGCACTTCCAGCCGCTCGAACGCCTCCACGCCAGCAAGTGCGGGCACCCATGGCGCGAAGATCTCGATCCGGCACTGCGGCCCGTCGTGGCGGCCCTGGCGCGGGCACAGCAGCCGCGAATTCCAGGGCGTGCGGATGCGGCCTATGAAGGTCAGCCCCGCATCCACCGGTTCCGGCGGCGTTACCGCGACCTCGTTTTCCCGGATCTCGTTTTCCCGAACCATCCCGCACTCCTGTCGTCCCGAGGCAGACCTGTCCCTCGTATTTATGTCGGTGCAATGTCGCGGGCGGGCGGGCTTTGCGCAAGCGATATATTTCTACGAACATAACACTAGCCAACAGCCTGATGGCGTTATATTCCTTGGGATATCTCGCACAACAGGAGCACAGACATGGAGTTCAAACGTCGTCATCTGGCGAGGGCCGCGCTCGCCTCCTTCGCCCTGGCCTGGCTGGGCGCCGCCGCCATGAACACGCCGGCGTCGGCCGCCGATAAGGTCACCGTCTTCGCGGCCGCCAGCCTGAAGAACGCCCTCGACGCTGCGAATGCGGCCTGGGAGAAGGAAAAGGCGACGGAAACGACGGTTTCCTATGCGGCAAGCTCCGCGCTCGCCAAGCAGATCGAGGCCGGCGCGCCGGCCGACGTCTTCATCTCCGCCGACCTCGCCTGGATGGACTACGTCGCGGAGAAGAAGCTGATCAAGGACGACACGCGCTCGAACCTGCTCGGCAACCGCATCGTGCTCGTCGCCCCGAAGGACGCAGCCAAGCCGGTCGAGATCAAGGAAGGCTTCGACCTTTCCGCCCTCGTCGGCGACGGCAGGCTCGCCATGGGTGCTGTTGACAGCGTACCGGCCGGCAAATACGGCAAGGCCGCCCTGGAGAAACTCGGCGCCTGGTCGTCGGTCGAGAGCAAGGTCGCCGGCGCGGAAAGCGTGCGCGCGGCGCTGGCGCTGGTTTCCCGCGGCGAGGCGCCCTATGGCATCGTCTACCAGACGGACGCCGCAGCCGACCCGGGTGTCACGGCCGTCGGCACCTTCCCGGAAGACAGCCATCCGCCGATCATCTATCCGATCGCGATCCTGACGGAATCGAAGAGCGCCGACGCTGCCGCCTATCTCGACTTCCTGAAGTCGGATAAGGCAGCCCCCTTCTTCACCGAGCAGGGCTTCACCATCCTGAAGTGATCCCGCATCGTTGCCGCGCCGCGCGTCCTTCACGGTGCACGGCGTTTTCTTTAGGGATGTTGCGCTACCCTGCCCTTCTTTCCGCATTCCGGCCGGTGGCTTCGGCACCCGGCAAGATCGTGAGTTGACCCGAATTGGACTGGCTGGCCTTAAGTGAAGAGGAAGTGACGGCGATCCGGCTCAGCCTGCTGGTGTCCACCGTCGCGGTCGCCGCCAGCCTGCCCTTCGGCATCCTCGTCGCACTCGCGCTGTCGCGCGGCCGCTTCTTCGGCAAGTCGATCCTGAACGGCATCGTCCACCTGCCGCTGATCCTGCCGCCCGTCGTTACCGGCTTCCTGCTGCTGATCCTGTTCGGCCGCAAGGGGCCGATCGGCGCCTTCCTCGACCAGTATTTCGGCATCGTCTTCTCGTTTCGCTGGACGGGGGCAGCACTCGCCTGCGCGGTGATGGGCTTTCCGCTGCTGGTCCGTTCGATCCGGCTATCGCTCGATGCCGTCGACCGCAAGCTCGAGGACGCGGCCGGCACGCTCGGCGCCAATCCGGCCTGGGTGTTCCTCACCGTGACCCTGCCGCTGATCCTGCCCGGCGTGATCGCCGGGATGATCCTGTCCTTTGCCAAGTCGATGGGAGAATTCGGGGCGACGATCACCTTCGTCTCCAACATTCCAGGCGAGACGCAGACGCTGTCGGCGGCGATCTACACCTTCACCCAGGTGCCGGGCGGCGACCTCGGCGCGATGCGGCTGACGATCGTCGCGATCGCGATCTCGATGGCGGCCCTGCTCGCCTCCGAATTCATGGCGCACCTGATCGGCAAGCGGGTGAACTTCGAATGACGCTCTCCGTCCAGGTCCGCCACCGGCTCGGCGACTTTCATCTCGATGCGGGCTTCGAGGCGGAGGGGGGCGTCACCGCCCTGTTCGGCCGCTCCGGTTCCGGCAAGACCTCGCTCGTGCGCGCGATCGCCGGCCTGATCCGCCCCGACGAAGGCCGCATCGCGCTGGACGGCGACGTTCTGGTCGACAGCAAACGCGGCGTCTTCGTGCCGAAGCACCTCCGCCGCTTCGGCACTGTGTTCCAGGAGGCGCGGCTGTTTCCGCACCTGACCGTCAAGGGCAACCTGACCTACGGCCGTTGGTTCGCGCCGCGCGACGCCGTGCCGGAGCGCTTCGACCGCGTGGTAAACCTTCTCGGCATCGGCCATCTGCTGGAGCGGCGGCCGGCAAACCTTTCCGGCGGCGAACGGCAGCGCGTCGCGATCGGCCGGGCGCTGCTCTCCGCACCAAGACTCCTTTTGATGGACGAGCCGCTCGCAGC
Organism: Mycoplana azooxidifex; assembly: GCF_014196765.1. Lineage (GTDB taxonomy): Bacteria > Pseudomonadota > Alphaproteobacteria > Rhizobiales > Rhizobiaceae > Mycoplana > Mycoplana azooxidifex. The sequence goes on along the minus strand of NZ_JACIEE010000002.1, from coordinate 210,375 downwards.
CCTCGACGACGAACGCAAGGCCGAGATCCTGCCCTATCTGGAACGGCTGCGTGACGAGACGAACGTGCCGATCGTCTATGTCAGCCATGCCGTCCACGAGGTGGCGCAACTCGCCGACCGGGTCGTGGTGCTGCGCGACGGCAAGGTCGAGGCGATCGGGCCGGTATCGGACGTGCTCAGCGGCCCGAGCCTGCCGACCGCCGCCAATCGCCGCGAGGCGGGCAGCGTGCTCGCCGGCGTGGTCGAGGCCTTCGATCCGCCGCACCGGCTGGCGACGGTGCGCCTGAAGAGCAACATGATCCATGTGCCGAACGCCACGGTCGAGGCGGGAAAGATCGTGCGGCTGCACATTCCCGCCCGCGACGTGATGCTTGCGACCAGCCGACCGGAAGGCCTCAGCGCGCTGAACATCCTGGAGGGCACGATCGAGGCGATCACCGCTGACGACGAGGGGATGATCACCGTCCGGATCGGCTGCGGCGGCGACATCGTCCACGCCCGGGTGACGGCGCTCTCCGGAGAGCGGCTGGCACTTAGGCCCGGCAAGACCGTCTTTGCCATCATCAAGACGGTCGCGCTGGACCTTCACTAGCCTCGGCCTGCTTTTCGCGGACGCCCGGCGACAGGTTGGCCCGCAGCCAATCAAGATCGTCGCCGATCGCGGCCCTCGCCTTGGCCTCCATCTCCCGAAACCGGGCCAGCAGTTCCTCGCCAAAGGCCGTGACGACGGCGCCGCCGCCCTGTTTGCCGCCGCGCTGGGATTCCACGACCGCGCTGGAAAACATGCGGTTCATCGTGTCGACAAGGAGCCAGGCGCGGCGGTAGGACATGTCCATCGACCGGCCGGCGGCGGAGATGGAACCGGTCTCCCGGATCCGGGCCAGCAGCATCATCTTGCCGCGCCCGAGTCGGTCCTCGCGCGAGAAATCGATCCGCAGATTGACAGCAACGTCATCCGGGGCGCTCGTTGTCATCGCATACCTTCCCTTCGGCTTCCCGGCCACGCCAAAGCGCGTGCCGCGCTTTAGGCCCTTGATTCTGCGCATGTCGTGATCGCAAAATCGCAGCACACTTTTGCGCGACATGCTCTAGCCCATGGCCGACGCGTTGCAAACGCGCATTCGCGGCGTCCACAATCCGATTCGACCACGGATCAGACTTGCGCCATCGCGGCACGCAAGCCAAGAGTGCCTCGACGATAACGGAGACGACCGACGGAATGGAACGAGACGAGATCGCGGTGATCGGCGGCGGACCCGCAGGCCTTGCCGCTGCCGAGGCGCTGTCGGCGGCGGGGCGGCGGGTCGCGCGGTGTACGAGGCGATGCCGACGGTCGCGCGCAAGTTCCTGCTTGCCGGAAAGTCCGGCCTCAACATCACCCATTCCGAGCCGTTTTCCCGCTTCGCCGGACGCTTCGGCGCGGCGTCCGGGCGGCTCGGGCCGGCGCTTGCGGCATTCACGCCGACCGATGTGCGCGACTGGGCAGCCGGGCTCGACGTGGAGACCTTCGTGGGCACCTCGGGCCGGGTCTTTCCGACGGCGATGAAGGCCTCGCCGTTGCTGCGGTCGTGGTTGCGCCGGCTGGAGCAACAGGGCGCGAAGATCCATACGCGCCATCGCTGGGTCGGCTTCGATGGCAACGCGGTCGTGTTCGAGACCCAGGAGGGGCGCAAGACCGTCTCCTGCCGCGCGGTCCTGCTTGCGCTTGGCGGTGCGAGCTGGCCGCGGCTCGGCTCGGACGCCTCGTGGGTGGACACGCTGCGCGAGCGGGGCGTGCCCGTCGTGCCCTTCCGCCCCGCCAATTGCGGTTTCGACGTCGCCTGGAGCGAGGGCTTCACCGAGCGCTTTGCCGGCGAGCCGCTCAAGGGGACAACCGCGACATCGGACGCCGGCACGCTCCCCGGTGAATTCGTCGTCTCCCGGCACGGGATCGAGGGCAGCCTCGTCTATGCGCATGCCTCAGCACTCCGCGATCGGATCGAGGCTGAAGGAGCCGCGAGCCTCGTTCTCGATCTCGCACCGGGGCGGGAGGCGGCCCGGATCGCGCGGGATCTCGCCCGGCAGGGGACCAAGGCCAGCTTCGCCAACCGGCTGCGCAAGGGTGCAGGACTTGCCGGCGTCAAGGCCGGTCTCCTGCGCGAACTCGTGCCCGATGCCGGGCGACATGCGCCCGACGAGCTGGCGCGGCTGATCAAGGCGCTGCCGGTGCCGCTGCTGCGGCCCCGGCCCATCGCCGAGGCGATCTCGTCCGCCGGGGGCATCGACTGGAAGGGGATCGACGGGACCTTCATGCTGACCGCGATGCCGGGCGTCTTCGCCGCGGGCGAAATGCTCGACTGGGAGGCGCCCACGGGCGGCTATCTCCTGACCGCCTGCCTCGCCACCGGCCGCGCCGCAGCGCGCGGCATTTCGCATTGGCTCGAAAGCACATCCTAGGGTAGGCACGCGGCGGCGCGGAGACCTCGGAGGCGGGGTTCGGAAGAATATCCGGCACGCGCCAAAATCCATCCGGATCGTTCTCCTTGACGTGCCGCAGTCGAACGTCCCGTCACTTTCCCGTCCCGGGACAACAAAATTGTATTGTTATGGCACATAACGTACTTAACAAGCAATTAATGCGGATTTAAACCTGCGATAATTAGTGATACAAATAGATCCAGCACATGCTGGGGCTAAGCGTGACTGAAAAAGACAATGCGACCACCTTTGCGGGCAATCGCGTCCTTGCCGCGTTGCGGCCGGATGCACGCGACTTCCTGCTCGCACGGGGCGACATACGACCGATACTTGCGGGCGATACCGTTTTCGACGACGGCGCGCCGCTGACCCATATCGTCTTCCCGCTGGAGGGGGTGATATCCTACGTCACGGATATCGCCAGCGGCAGGAACGTGGAGAAGGCGTCGCTCGGGCGCGAGGGCGCACTCGGGCTGGCCGTGGTGCTCGGCGGCAGCAAGGCGCTCGGCCGCTCCGTCGTACAGGTCCCCGGCCGGGCGCTGTGGATCGCGGTGGCGGAGTTCGAACTGGCGCTTCACCGGTTCGATGGGATGCGGGCGGCGATGTACGGCTATGTCAGCGCCTTCATCGAGCAACTGATGGAACAGGCCGCCTGCAACAGCCGGCACACGGCCGAGCAGCGCGTCTCGCGGTGGCTGCTGCAGGCGCACGACCGCATGCCGGGCGACGAGTTCCACATCACCCAGGAGGCCGTGTCGCAACTGCTGGCGCTGCGGCGGGCGACGGTCAACGCCGTCTGCACCGACCTGATGGATGCCGGCGCCATCGCCTATAACCGCGGCCGGCTGATCGTGCGCAACCGCCATGTGCTGCACGGGCGCTCGTGCTGCTGCTACGACCGGATGCGACGCGCCATCGAGGCGTGACCGCGGCTGCGCGCGTCCTTGAGCGCTGCGCGATCAGAAACCGCTGACCAGCTCTATCTTCGAGCCGTCCGTGAAGCGCGACAGGCGGAAGTCCCTGGGGTCCACGATCGGGGTGTCGCCGGTGACGAGGTCGGCCATCAGCCGTCCCGCGCCCGGTCCGATGCCGAAGCCGTGACCGGAGAAACCCGTGGCGATGTGGAAGCCGCGGATGCTGTCGACGGCGGAAATCACCGGCACTGCATCGGGGGTGACGTCGATCATGCCGCCCCAGCGCTGCGCGACCTGCGCCCTGTCGAACACCGGGAAGGCGCGCCGCAGGTTGGCGAGCGCATTGTCCGCCATCTTCCTCGACGGCACGGGATCGAGGACGCGGCAATATTCGAACGGGCTTGGCTCGTCCAGCGCCCAGCCACTCGCGATCCGCGCCTCGTCGAAGAAGCGCCAGCCGGCGCGAAACTTCAGGGAGCGCCATTCCTTCTTCAGGGCCGGTATGAAATCGCGGGCGAAGCGGAACGACTTCGGCACGATGTCGACGATGTTCTCGTGGCCGGAGGCGACCGTATAGCCGCCGTCCTGGCGCTTGCGGAAGGCAAAGCCGGAGGCCCACATCGTCTGTTCGGGCGCGCCGTCCAGCGGCCCGGTCCGAATGACCGAGTTCAGCACCTTCAATTGCGGCAGGTGGATGCCGAGCGTGCCGGCGAACAGGCTGGACCAGGCGCCGCCGGCGAGCACGACCGCCTTGCAGGCGATGGCGCCGCGCTCGGTGACGACTCCGGAGATGGCGCCCGCGGCCGTCTCGATGCCGCGCACGGCGCATTCGGTGAGGATCGCAGCACCATTGGCCCTTGCCGCCTCGGCGATCGCCGGTGCCGCCTTCTGCGGCTCGGCACGGGCATCGGTCGGCGTGTAGAGCGCGCCCTTCAGCTTCATCGTCGTGCCCGGATACATGTCGCTGAATTCGGCGCCGCCCAGCATGCGCGCCTCGATGTCGTAGCCCTCGAGGTTCTTGATCCAGCGGCTGTGGTCGGCGAATTCCTGGTCGTTCGACGAGGTGAAGATGATGCCGGCGCGCTTGAAGCCGGTGTCGCGGCCGGTGCGCTGGTCGAGCGTGTCCCAGATACGCAGCGATTGCGCCATCAGCGGCACCTCGCGCGGATCGCGGCAGGCGATCCGGACCCAGCCCCAGTTGCGGCTCGACTGCTCCTGCGCGATCCCGCCCTTCTCGCACAGGGCGACACGCAGGCCCCGCTCGGAAAGCTCCAGCGCGGTCGACGCGCCGATGATGCCGCCGCCGATCACGACGACATCGACCTCCTTCGGCAGTTCGGGATCACCGTGGACGGGGGCGACAAAGGGACCGGGCATGTTGGGGAGATTCTCCGGTTAGGCTTGCGGATGGAAAGGCGATGCCTTCGCTCGTCCCGCAGTCGCGCCGCGATGTCAAGCGCGATGGCAGCGCGGCTGCGATGACGAGGAGGCGGGACGTCCGGGGCCGCCTCAGTCTTTTGAACTTGTTCTCGTCGGGAACTTCCCTTTCTTCCGTCACCCCGGACTTGATCCGGGGTCCAGTAGCGTCGCGTCTGCGGCGCGGAAAGTGCTTTATCGCGCAAGGACTTGCGCGCGCTGGATGCCGGATCGGGTCCGGCATGACGGGTCCCTTTGGTGGCCTTCTCGAAGAGACATAGCGCCCGGAACGGGGGCTTCGTCAGTGGCCTGAGGCGGGGCAGCCAGGCCCCTCCCCTATTCCTAACCCTACCGATTCCAGACCCAGTCGCGGATCTCCGGCATGTCGTCGCCATAGGCGCGGACATAGTGGTGGTGCGCGTCGAGCCTGCCCTGCAGTTCGGCCACCACCTCCGGCGCGCGCGCCTCCAGCCCCGGCACCCACTTTAGGGCGGCCAGCGCCAGGTGGTAGCGGTCCAGCTCGTTCATGACGGTCATGTCGAAGGGTGTCGTCGTCGTGCCCTCGTCGACGAAGCCGTGCACGTGAATGTTGTCGTGGTTGGTCCGCTTGTAGGTCAGCCGGTGGATCAGGTAGGGATAGCCGTGGTAGGCGAAGACCACCGGCCGGTCTTTCGTGAACAGGGCGTCGAAGGCTGCATCGTCGAGGCCGTGCGGGTGGCGATACTGCGGCTGCAGCGCCAAGAGGTCGACCACGTTGACGACGCGGATCTTCAGGTCGGGCACATGTTCGCGCAGAAGATCGACCGCCGCCAGCGTCTCCATGGTCGGCACGTCGCCGGCGCAGGCCATGACCACGTCCGGCTCGCCACCCTCGTCGTTGCTGGCCCAGTCCCACTTGCCCATGCCCGCCTCGCAATGGCGGATCGCCTCGTCCATCGAGAGCCATTGCGGCTCGGGCTGCTTGCCGGCGACGATGACGTTGATCCGGTCGTAGGTCTTCAGGCAATGGTCGCCGACCCACAGGAGCGTGTTGGCGTCCGGCGGCAGGTAGATGCGGACGATATCGGCCTTCTTGTTGGCGACGAGATCGATGAAGCCGGGATCCTGGTGGCTGAGGCCGTTGTGGTCCTGCCGCCAGACATGGGAGGTGAGAAGGTAGGTCAGCGACGACACCGGCTTGCGCCAGGGCAGCTCGCGCGAGACCTGCAGCCACTTGGCGTGCTGGTTGAACATGGAATCGATGATGTGGATGAAGGCTTCGTAGCAAGAGAAGAAGCCGTGCCGGCCGGTGAGCAGGTAGCCCTCCAGCCAGCCCTGGCAGAGATGCTCGCTCAGCACCTCCATGACGCGCCCGTCCGGCGAGAGATGGACGTCGTAGGGGCGGATATCCTCCATCCAGACGCGGCTCGTCGCCTGGAAGACATCGCCGAGGCGGTTCGATTCCGTCTCGTCGGGGCCGAAGACGCGGAAGTTCGCATGCTTCTCGTTCAGCCGCATCACGTCGCGCAGGTAGGTGCCGAGCACCTTGGTCGACTGGCCTCCCTTTCGCCCCGGGCCTTCGACGGCGATGGCATAGTCGCGGAAGTCGGGCACCTCCAGCTCGCGCCGCAACAGGCCGCCATTGGCATGCGGGTTCGCCCCCATGCGACGGGTACCTTCCGGCACCAGCGCCCGCAACTCGTCCTTCAACTTTCCGGATGCATCGAACAGGTCCTCCGGGTCGTAGCTGCGCATCCAGTCCTCGAGGATTTTGCGGTGCGCATCGTCGCCGCGGCAATTGGAGACGGGGACCTGGTGCGAGCGCCAGAAGTCCTCCACCTTCAGGCCGTCCACCTCCTTCGGCCCGGTCCAGCCCTTGGGGCTGCGCAGCACGATCATCGGCCAGCGCGGGCAAGCATGCCCCGCCCTGCCCGCACGCGCGTCGGCCTGGATGCCGGCGATCGTATCGAACGCCTCGTCCAGCACCTCGGCCATGCGGGCATGCATCTTCTGCGGCTCGTGCCCCTCGACGAAGAAGGGCTGGTAGCCGTAGCCGGTAAAGAGGCTCCTCAGGTCCTCGTCGCCCATGCGGGCGAGGACGGTGGGGTTTGCGATCTTGTAGCCGTTGAGATGCAGGATCGGCAGCACCGCGCCGTCGCGGGCGGCATTGAGGAACTTGTGCGACTGCCAGCTGCCGGAAAGCGGACCCGTCTCCGCCTCACCGTCACCGATGACGCAGGCGACGACGAGATCGGGATTGTCGAAGGCGGCGCCATAGGCATGGACCAGCGCATAGCCGAGCTCACCGCCCTCGTGGATGGAGCCCGGCGTCTCCGGCGCCACATGGCTCGGCACGCCGCCGGGGAAGGAGAACTGCTTGAAGAGCTTCTGCATGCCCTTCTCGCCTTCGGCGATCTCGGGATAGATCTCGCTGTAGGTGCCCTCCAGATAGGTGTTGGCGACCATGCCCGGCCCGCCATGGCCGGGGCCGCAGACATAGATGACATCGGCGTCGCGGGCGCGGATGATGCGGTTCAAGTGTGCGTAGATGAAGTTCAGGCCCGGCGTCGTGCCCCAGTGCCCGAGCAGGCGCGGCTTGATGTGTTCGGCCTTCAGCGGCTCGCGCAGCAGCGGATTGTCGAGCAGGTAGATCTGCCCGACCGACAGATAGTTCGCCGCACGCCAGTAGCGGTCGATCAGGGCGGTCTCGGCGGCGTCCAGCGGTTGCCTTTGAGGTCCGGTGGTCTTCGGTGTCATCGAATGTCTCCTCATCTACCGGTATCGGAAAAGGCGAACGGTCCGCTTGCGGCCATGCCTCCTAGCGCAGGAACTGCCGGAAGCGGCGCAGCGAGAAAAAGAAGAAGACAGCCCCGATCACCGACAGTGCCAGGAACTGCGGCCATACGACCGAGATCCCTGCCCCGCGAAACAGGATCGACTGGGCGAGGATGACGAAATGCGTGTTCGGTGCCGCAAGCATCAGCGTCTGGATGAATTCCGGCATGCTCTCGCGCGGCGTCATCGCGCCGGAAAGAACTTGCAAGGGAAGGAGCACGAGCATCAGCAGCAGGCCGAACTGCGGCATGGTGCCGGCGACGGTGGCGAGGAAGATACCCATGCAGGTGGTGGCGAAGAGCTGCAGCGCGGTCCCCGCCAGGAAGAGCGCGAACGAACCCTGCAGCGGAACGTCGAGGATGAGGCGCACGACGACGAGAAGCGAGAGCGCGGAGGCGACGAGGACGACGAGCCCCATCGACCAGATCTTGCTGACCATGATCTCCGTCGGGGTGACCGGCATCACCAGCAGGTGTTCGATCGTGCCGTGCTCGCGCTCGCGGATCAGCGCCGCGCCCGTCAGGATGATCGACAGCATGGTGATGGAGGTGATGACGTTGGAGATCGGCATGAACCAGCCCTTGTCGAGCTGTGGGTTGAAGGCCGCGCGCAGCACGAGATCGACGGGGACGTCGGCCGTGCCGCGATGGCGGTTCAGATACTCGTCGATCTCGCCGGAGACGATCGACTGTACGTAGCCGCCGCCGGAAAACGCCTGCGACATGCGCGTGGCATCGATGTTGAGCTGGATCGAAGGCGACCGGCCAGCCAGCAGGTCGCGCTGGAAGTTCGGCGGGATGTCGAGTGCGAAGGTATCGAGGCCGGCGTCCATGCGGCTGTCCATCTCCGCCTGGTCGATCAGCTTCGGCACGGAGAAGAGCGGCGGGTAGAAGGCCGTTATGATGCGCGAGGACACCGGGGATTCGTCCTCGTCGACGATCGCGATCGCCGCATGGTTCAGCGTCTCGGGCGTCGCGTTGGAGGCGGAATAGATCGACAGCGAGAAGGAATAGACGATGAGGATCAGGAGCACCGGGTCGCGCGCCAGCCCCCACAGTTCCTTGATCCCCAGCCGGTAGATATTGGCGAGCTTCATGTCACGTCGCCTGCTTCTTGAGGAAGGCGGCACCGAGCCCGAGCAGCACGGGAATCGCGATCAGGAGCGGCACGAAGGAAGGAGCGAGGTCGGCGAAGCCCAGCGCCTTGGAGAACGAGCCGCGCGAGATGGTGACGAAATAGGTGGTCGGGAAGATGTTGCCGATGAAGGCGCCGAACCCCTGTAGAGACGACACCGGATCGATCATGCCGGAATACTGGACGGCCGGAACGAGGGTGAGCAGCGCCGTGCCGAAGATCGCAGCGATCTGGCTGTTGATGAACGTCGAGATGACCAGCCCCATGCTGGTCGTGACGATGACATAGAGAAGCGCCGCCGTCCCGAAGACCAGGAAGCTTCCCGTGAACGGCACGCGGAAGACGAAGATGGCAAAGGCGGTCAGCATGACGACGTTGAGGGCGGCGAGGACGACATAGGGCAGTTGCTTGCCCAGCAGGAACTCGAAGCGGGTCACCGGCGTCACGTAGAAATTGATGATCGAGCCCAGTTCCTTCTCGCGCACCACGCTCAAGACGGTCAGCATGGAGGGGATCATCAGCAGCAGGATCGGCATGATCGCCGGCACGATCGCCACCACGCTCTGGACGTCGGGATTGTAGCGGTAGCGGATCTCGATGGCGTAGCTCCCGGCGGACGCAGCACTGCCGTAGAGCTCGCGGGCCTTCTGCGCCAGCCAGGTCGCGTGCATGCCCTGCACGTAGCCGCGCACCGTCTCGGCGCGCGTCGGCATGGCGCCATCGATCCAGGCGCTGACCTCGGCGTTCTCGCCCCGCGCGACGTCCCGGCCGAAACCCGGCGGGATCTCGATCGCCAGGCTGATCTCCCCGCTGCGCAGGCGCCGGTCCATGTCGTTGTAGTCGGTGATCGGCGGCTTCTCGATGAAGTAGCGGGATCCGGCGATCTGCAGCGTGTAGTCGCGGCTGATCGTCGTGTCGTCGCGGTCGAGGACGGCGAAGGTCAGGTCCTCCACGTCGAGATTGATGCCGTAGCCGACGACGAACATCATGACGAGGCTGCCGATCAGGGCCAGCGTCGCGCGGATGGGATCGCGCCTGAGCTCCAGCGTCTCCCGCCGCGTATAGGCGAACATGCGCCCGAAATCGAAAAAGCGTTTGGCGCGCGCCTGCGCAGCGGCGGCATCGGAGGCAAGGTCCGCCGGCGGCGCGGAGGCGCCGGCCGCCGCCGTGCCGGTCTCGCCGATCGCGTCTTCGAGATATTCCACGAAGGCCTGCTCGAGGTTGTCCGCCTTGCGCATCTTCACGATGTTTTCCGGCGTATCGCTGACCAGCACCTTGCCGGCATGCATCAGCGAGATGCGGTCGCAGAGGGCCGCCTCGTTCATGAAGTGCGTGGAGACGAAGATCGTCACGTCGTCCTTGCGCGACAGGTCGGCCAGGATGTTCCAGAAGCCGTCGCGGGCGACGGGATCGACGCCGGAGGTGGGCTCGTCGAGGATCAGGATCTCCGGCGAATGGACCATGGCGACGGCGAGCGAAAGGCGCTGGCGGATGCCGAGCGGCAGGGCATCGGGCATGGCGTCCATCACGTCCGTCAGATCGAAGCGCCTTGCCATCTCGGCGATGCGATCGGGAATGGCCGCCTCCGGCATCTCGAACAGGCGGGCGTGCAGCTCGAGGTTCTGCCGGACCGACAGCTCCGTGTAGAGCGAGAAGGCCTGCGACATGTAGCCGATGCGCCGGCGCACGGCCATGTCCTTCGGGTCCACCTCGTGGCCGAACAGGCGCGCCGTGCCCTCGCTCGCCGGCAGGAGCCCGGTCAGCATCTTCATCGTTGTCGTCTTGCCGCAGCCGTTGGAACCGAGGAAGCCGAAGATCTCGCCACGGGGGATGCGGAAGCTGACGTCGCTGACGGCGGTGAAGTCGCCGAAGCGCATCGTCAGGTGTTCCGCCTCGATCGCGATGTCCTCGTCCGCGCCGGCGTTTCGCGGCGGGATCGAAAGCTCGACATGGCCGCGGCGCTTCTCCTCCGGCAGAAGCGCCACGAAGGCGGCGTCGAGGTTGGTGGTGCCGGTTCGCTCGAGCAGTTCCGCCGGCGTCCCCGTCGCAAGCACCCTGCCCGCGTCCATCGCCACCAACCAGTCGAAGCGTGCGGCCTCCTCCATATAGGCGGTGGAGACGATCACGCTCATGCCCGGCCGGTCCTTGCGGATCTGATCGATCAGTTCCCAGAACTGCCGCCGCGACAATGGGTCGACGCCGGTGGTCGGTTCGTCGAGGATCAGAAGGTCGGGATCGTGGATCAGCGCGCAGCAGAGGCCGAGTTTCTGCTTCATGCCGCCGGAGAGCTTTCCGGCCGGGCGATCGGCGAAGGGACCAAGGCCGGTGCTTTGCAGAAGGGAGCCGATACGCGCCTTGCGCTCCTGCGCGCCCTGCCCGAACAGGCCGCCGAAGAAATCGGCATTCTCGAACACCGACAGCGTCGGGTAGAGGTTCTTGCCGAGCCCCTGCGGCATGAAGGCGATGCGCGGCGAGGTCAGGCGGCGGTGGCGGCTGTCGGCGATATCGCCGCCGAGCACCTCTACATGCCCGCCTTGCATCGCACGCGCGCCGGCGATCAGCGACAGCAGGCTCGACTTGCCGACGCCGTCGGGGCCGATCAGTCCGACCATGCAGCCGGCGGGGATGTCGAGCGTGATGCCGCCCAGCGCGCGCGTCTTGCCGTAGGACAGGCCCACGTCGCTGATCCGCGCGACGATCGCCGCGTCTGCTCCGACGCGCGCGGTGCTCATTTCACGACGTTTCCGAGCCAATCCGGCCACTCGGCGTCGGGGGCGACCTTGACGTAGGCCATGCCCGGAAGCCCGGTCTTCACCTGCTTGATGTATCTTTCCAGCAGCTCCGGCTCGATGCGCGCCTTGACGCGGAACATCAACTTCAGCCGCTCCTCCTGCGTCTCGACGGTCTTGGGCGTGAACTGGGCGACGTCGGCGACGAACGTGGCCTTGGCCGGCACGACATATTGCGGGATCGCATCGAGTACGAGGCGGACCTCGCTGCCGAGGGCGACGCGGCCGGCATCTTCGGTCGGCAGGAAGAAGGTCATCGACACATCGGTCAGGTCGACGAGGTTGAGAACCCGGCCGCCGGCGGACAGCACTTCGCCGGGCTGCGCCACCCGATACTGGACGCGTCCGCGCCGGGGGGAGCGCAGCACGCTGTCGTCGAGATCGGCATCGATGCTCTCGATCGCCGCATCGGCCGCCTCCACGGCCGCCTTGGCATCGATCACCTGCGCCTTGGCGCTGCTGACGGCAGCCTCGGCTGCGGCCTGCTGGGCCCTGGCAGCCGCCACGGTCGCGACCGCGGCCTGATAGTTCGCCCGGTCGTCGTCCAGAACCTGCTGCGACACGGTGTTGCTCTTCCGGAGTTGTTCGGAGCGATCGCGGCGCGTCTCGGCGGCGTTCAGCTCGGCCTCGCGCTGTTCGATCAGGGCGCTCGCCGCCTCCAGTTGCGCCTGCTGCTGCCTGACGAGACTGTCGGCCGTCTCGACGCCGACCTTCGCCCGCGCGAGCTCGGCCTCTGCCTGCCGCCTGCGGGCGACCAGCTGGGCGGTGTCCATGCGCGCCAGTTCCTGACCGGCCTCGACGAAATCGCCCTCGTTGACGAAAATCTCGGCAATGCGCCCGGCGATCTTGGAGGAGATGTCGATCTCGACAGCCTCTATGCGGCCGTTGCCGCTGGCGATGCCCGCGGGCAGGCCCGATCCGCGCAGCGTGGTCCAGGCGTAGTAGCTCCCCACTACCAGGACAGCCAGCACGGCTGCGACGATCCACCCTTTCCTGGTCATCCGGCGAAGTCCTCCAAGTTCACAAGTGACCTATCGGGCGGCGCGCTCCTCGACCTTGATCTTTGTCAACGGCCGGTGGACGGGGTCGATAGTAGGAACAGCATGCGGGAGTGGCAACCGAATTGTGCAGCAACCGAAGCCGGGCGCCGAAGATGATCTCGTCGGGCAACGGCGGCAACGGGACAGAAGAAAGCGCCGCGCGGACAATCCGTTGGTCGGTTCCAGCGGGGCTGCGGAACCCGCCCCCTCGCCTGCACGTTCCATCCTGACGATCACGGGAGAACAGGAACATGCAGATCATCGAAGCACTGGTTCATGCGGAAATGGGCGGCAAGCGCGGCTATACCGTCGAGTTCGTCACAAATACCGGAGAGGTCGTCAGCGCCCAGCTTGCGCCCGACGACGAGGGCGGCCTCAACAGGACCAATGCGGTCGACCGGGCCCTGGCGCTGCTGCGCCGGATCGCCTCAAGCGAAGTTCGGCAGGCCGACGGCGAGGCCGCACGGGCGCGACCCGTCCGAAGCGCCCGGGGCTCCGGCGACACGGAGACGATGGAAGAGGAACTGGACGAGGGACTGGAGGCAACCTTTCCTGCCAGCGATCCGGTCTCGGTGACCTCCAGCACGATCGCCGGCCGCGCCGGGCCAGCCAAATCCGGCAAGAAACGTTGAAGGATGGCAAGCCCTGCGTGAGGCACGGCCGGGTTCAACCCCGGCCGTGCTTCTGCTTTCCGGTATCCGTCGGGGGTACGAGCGAGCGGCATTTGCTCAAGCCTTGAACGAGGACGCTCCGGGCGCGGAAAGTCCGTCGTTACGGCGCAACCGTCGCAACTGCTTCACGAGCGTGCGGGCTCCCGAGGCGTGGGCGGACGAGAGGGCGGAGCTGCCGGCGATCGTCGCGAGCACGTTTTCCGCCTCTTCGGCCGAAACGATGCCTCGCGTGGCGAGGTCGCCGATGAGAAGGATCAGCGCGCTCTCCACCGCCAGCGACCGCCGCTCAACCTCTTTCTGGTTCGAATTTTCCTGCATCTGACTTGTCTCCTTGCGTCGCTAGGTCAACGACATCTCGCGGCAATGGTTCCGCCCGTTTTCGACCCTCGACGGCATATCGACCGGTGGCGAATTTTTTCACAGAGGCGGAGCCGGGCGAAACCGTCGTCAGGGCGCTGGCGCGCCGACCGGCGGAGAGATGGCGGGCATTTTCAGGATCGTTCCCGGATACCGGTACGGCCGGGGTGCGCATAAATGTCGCAGGTCGAATCAATCTTCCGGGCGCGGTTGGCAAGGTCCGAAAAGACGTGTTCAATGCTCTTCATGGCCGTTCGCACTGAGTCTCTGCTCAAGAACCCTGGCTGCCAGAAATGCTTCGCCTCCGACGAGACGGATGCCTCGGTCCCTGCGACCCTCGATCACGCAAATCACCCGGAATGCCAATTATGTGAAAGGAACATTCATCCATGAAATCCGTTTTCCTGTATAATGATTCCACAGGCATTGATTCCATCCGACTTCAGCCGGTTGTCTCGGGAGACAAACATGCAAAGGGGTGAATCCGACGTCTTCAATCTGTTCTCTGAGATCTACTCCAGCACTGCGCACGAGGAGATGTCTCTTCAGGAATATCTCCTAGCGTGCCGAGATGACAAAAGCATGTACGCCACCGCCCAGGAGCGGATGGTCGATGCCATCGGCGAGCCAACCCTGATCGATACCAGCGCCGACGAACGGCTCGGGCGCATCTACTCCAACCGTACCATCAAGATCTATCCGGCGTTCTCCGAATTCTACGGCATGGAGGACACGATCGAGCGGATCGTCGGCTACTTCCGCTATGCGGCGCAGGGCCTGGAGGAGCGCAAGCAGATCCTCTACCTGCTCGGCCCGGTCGGCGGCGGCAAGTCGTCTCTGGCCGAACGGCTGAAGAAGCTGATGGAAGTGAAGCCGATCTACACGCTGATGGTGGACGGCAAGGTCAGCCCTGTCTTCGAGAGCCCGCTCGGGCTCTTTCATCCGGATCGCATGGCCGATCTTCTCGAAGACAAGTACGGCATTGCCCGCCGCCGCCTGACCGGGCTGATTTCGCCCTGGGCGGCAAAGCGGCTGGACGAGATCGGCGGCGACATCTCCAAGTTCAGCGTCGTCAAGATGCTGCCGTCGCGGCTCAGGCAGATCGCGATCGCCAAGACCGAACCAGGCGACGAGAACAACCAGGACGTCTCCGCGCTGGTCGGCAAGGTCGATATCCGCCAGCTCGAGAATTTCAGCCAGGCCGATCCGGACGCCTACTCCTACTCGGGCGGTCTCAACCGGACGACACAGGGACTGCTGGAATTCGTCGAGATGTTCAAGGCGCCGATCAAGGTGCTGCATCCGCTTTTGACGGCGACCCAGGAAGGCAACTACAACGGCACGGAGAACTTCGGCGCCTTCCCCTATCAGGGCATCGTGCTGGCGCACTCCAACGAGTCCGAGTGGCTGCAGTTCAAGAATAACAAGAACAACGAGGCCTTCCTCGACCGCATTCTGGTGGTCAAGGTACCCTACTGCCTGCGCGTCACCGAGGAGCGGCAGATCTACGAGAAGCTCCTGCGCGAAAGCGAACTCGCCAAGAACCCCTGCGCGCCGGAAGTGCTGGAAACGCTCAGCCGCTTCACCGTCTCGACAAGGCTCGCCCAGCACGAGAACTCCTCGCTCTACACCAAGATGCGGGTCTATGACGGCGAGAACCTGAAGGACGTCGATCCCAAGGCGAAGTCGGTTCAGGAATACCGCGACGCCGCCGGCGTCGACGAGGGCATGACGGGCGTCAGCACCCGCTTCGCCTTCAAGGTGTTGTCGGAGACCTTCAACTACGACACGAAGGAAGTGGCCGCGGACCCGGTCCACCTGATGTACATCCTCGAGCAGGCGATCCGACGGGAACAGTATCCGAAGGAGACCGAGGCCGCCTATCTCGACTTCATCCGCTCCGAACTCGCCAGCCGCTATGCGGAGTTCATCGGCCACGAGATCCAGAAGGCCTACCTGGAATCCTACAGCGAGTACGGCCAGAACCTGTTCGACCGCTACATCGCCTATGCCGACGCGTGGCTGGAAGACCAGGACTTCAAGGATCCCGACACCGGCCAGATCCTCAACCGGCAGATCCTCGACAGCGAGTTGTCGCAGATCGAAAAGCCGGCCGGCATCGCCAACCCGAAGGACTTCCGCAACGAGGTGGTGAAGTTCACGCTGCGGGCGCGGGCGAAGAACAGCGGCCGCAATCCTTCCTGGACCAGCTACGAGAAGCTTCGAGAGGTGATCGAGAAGCGGATGTTCGGCCAGGTGGAGGATCTGCTGCCGGTGATCAGCTTCGGCTCGAAGAAGGACAGCGCCACCGAGAAGCAGCACGCCGAATTCATCAGCCGCATGATCGATCGCGGTTATACCAAGCGGCAGGTCCGCCGGCTGGTCGACTGGTACATGCGCGTCAACAAGGCCGGCTGACGCTCAAGCGAGCGGTCCGGGGGTGCGTGCCATCCCCTGCCCGCGACCGGTATGCACTCCTCCCGGAGGGACTTCGGAAATGGCGGCAATCCTCGCCAGCGCAGATGGCCGTCGCAGCATCCGGGCCGGCCTCCAGCGGCGGCAGGCATTCCCCTCCGAAACCCGCCATAAATTGCCTGAAATGGCGGTCCACTGTGCAGACGGCTTGTTCATCCGGACGCTGTGCGCCATCCTTGCGTGCAAGCGGACGGCGCGAGGCAGCAGCCATGAATGACAACCACGATCCGGGGCGCTGAGGCATGCCGAATTTCATCGACCGGCGTCTGAATCCGAAAGACAAGAGCATTGGCAACCGGCAGCGCTTCCTGAAACGGGCGCGCGAGGAGTTGAAGCGTGCCGTCAAGGAGCAGGTGAAGGCGATTGGGATCGCCGATGTCGGCGGCGGGCAGAACGTCTCGATGCCGACGCGCGGCGTGGGCGAGCCGACCTTCCAGCCGGCCGGCGATACCGGCGACCGGGAGCGGGTGCTTCCCGGCAACCGCGAGTTCTCGCCGGGCGACCGGCTGCGCAAGCCGCAGGGCGGCGCCGGCGGCAAGGGCGGCGCCGGCACGGGCGAGGACGAGGACGACTTCCAGTTCTCGCTGTCGCAGGACGAGGTGCTGGACCTGTTCTTCGAGGACCTCGAACTGCCCGACATGGTCAAGCTGTCGCTGAAGGAGACGCTGACGTTCAAGCCGCGGCGCGCGGGCTATTCGGTGGCCGGGTCGCCGACCAACATCAACGTCGCCAAGACCATGCGCAACAGCCATGGCAGGCGTATCGCGCTGAGGCGGCCGAAGCAGTCCGAGGTCGACGCGCTCGCGGCCGAGATCGCCGAGTTGGAGAAGAAGGCCAAGCCGGGCCCGAAGGACAAGGAACAGCTCGCCATGCTGCAGGCGGAGCTGGATTGGCTGGAACGGCGGCGGCGCCGCGTCCCTTTCATCGATACCGTCGACATCCGCTTCAACCGCTTCGAGCAGCAGCCGCTTCCGAATGCCAATGCGGTGATGTTCTGCCTGATGGACGTCTCCGCCTCGATGGGCGAGCGCGAGAAGGACCTTGCCAAGCGCTTCTTCGTGCTCCTGCACATGTTCCTCAGGCGCCGCTACGAGCGAATCGAGATCGTCTTCATTCGCCATACGGACGAGGCCCGCGAGGTCGACGAGGAAACCTTCTTCTACAGCACGCAGAGCGGCGGGACGATGGTCTCCACCGCGCTGGAGGAGATGCAGCGCGTCATCGAGGCACGCTATCCGGCAAGCGAATGGAACATCTATGCCGCCCAGGCCTCCGACGGCGACAACATCTCCGGCGATTCCGAGCGCTGCGTGGCGCTGCTGTCGGCGGTGATGAAATACTGCCAGTACTACGCCTATGTGGAGATCATCGACGAACGCGAAAGCGAGATCTTCGCGCGCACGGACAACGGCACCTCGCTCTGGCGCGCCTACCGGACGGTCGATGGCGGCTGGCCCAATTTCCAGATGACGCGGATCGCCAAGCCGGGCGACATCTACCCGGTCTTCCGCAAGCTCTTCGCCAAGCAGCCGACGCTGCGCCAGCCGCGCAAGTAAAGGGAGCCGCCATGACGAAGAGCGCCGGAAAGCTGCTGTTCGACGGGTCCGACTGGAATTTCGACACCCTGTCGCGCACCTATGATGCGATCGAGGAGATCGCGCTCGGCGAATTGAAGCTCGACATCTATCCGAACCAGATGGAGATCATCTCGTCGGAACAGATGCTGGATGCCTATTCGTCCGTCGGCATGCCGCTGATGTACCAGCACTGGTCGTTCGGCAAGCGCTTCGTGTTCGAGGACCATCTCTACCGCAAGGGCCGCCGCGGGCTTGCCTACGAACTGGTGATCAACTCCAATCCCTGCATCGTCTATCTGATGGAGGAGAACACGATGGCGATGCAGGCGCTGGTGACCGCGCATGCCGCCTTCGGCCACAACCACTTCTTCAAGAACAACTACCTGTTCCGGCAATGGACCGACGCCAGCGCGATCCTGAGCTACATGGAGTTCGCCAAGAAATACATCACCAAGTGCGAGGAGCGGCACGGAACGGCCGCCGTCGAGGCGATCCTGGATTCGGCCCATGCGATCATGGACCAGGGCGTTTTCCGCTATCGCCGGCCGCCGCGGCTGTCCTCGGAGAAGGAGCGGGAGCGGGCGCGCGAGCGGCTGGAATACGAGGAGCAGACCTTCAACGACCTTTGGCGCACGCTGCCGACACCGGCGTCACCGAAAGAGAGGGCGGAAGCCGAGCGCGACGCCTCGGAGCGCAAGAAGGCGCTGAACCTGCCGGAAGAGAACCTGCTCTACTTCCTGGAGAAGACGAGCCTGATCCTGGAGCCTTGGCAGCGGGAGCTTCTGCGCATCGTGCGGGTGATCGCGCAGTATTTCTATCCGCAGCGGCAGACCAAGGTGATGAACGAGGGCTGCGCCACCTTCACGCACCATACGATCATGAACCGGCTGTTCGAGAAGGACCTGGTCAGCGAAGGCACGATGCTGGAGGTGCTGCACAGCCACGCCAACGTCGTGTTCCAACCGGGTTTCGACGATCCCCGCTACCACGGCATGAACCCCTATGCGCTGGGGTTCGCGATGATGCAGGACATCCAGCGGATCTGCACGGAGCCGACCGCGGAGGACAAGGACTGGTTCCCCGAGATCGCCGGCAATGGCGACTGGCGCGCGACGCTCCTCGACGCCTGGGCGAACCACCGCGACGAATCCTTCATCCTGCAGTATCTGAGCCCGGCGATGATCCGCAAGTTCCGGCTGTTCCTCCTGACCGACAGCTCCGGCGACAACTATCTCGAAGTCGCCTCGATCCACAACGAGCGCGGCTACCAGGCCGTGCGCGCAGCGCTTGCTCGCAGCTACGACATCGGCGCCAACCAGCAGGACATCCAGGTGGTCGACGTGGACCTGCTGGGCGACCGCCAACTCCGGCTGCAGCACAACGTCAAGAACGGCGTGCTTCTGGAGGAGGCCAGCCGCGACGCGACCCTGCGCCACATCCGTCATCTCTGGGGCTACGACGTCAGCCTCGTGGGCGTGGACGCCGAGAGCGGCGAAGAGCTCTACGAATACTCGACGGACGGCGACATGCTCTAATGCACGTCGCAATCTTTCAGATTTGCTCCCGTGCTTTTCGCTCTTTGCGCATGTCGTCGTCGCAAAACCGCTGCACACTTTTGCGCGACATGCTGTAGAGCAGCCGCCCGTTTCCGGCTACTCGGCGGCGTTGCGGGTCTCGATCTCGACCTCGACGTCGTAGGAATAGCCGTCCAGCATGCCATAGGCCTGCTCGATGTCCTTGATCTGCGCCTCGGCCTTCTCGATCGCGTCGGCGATCGCGTCGCTGCGGGCGCGCAGCATGCTGCCGAACACGTCCGCGGACGGGCGCTTGCCGACACGGTCCATGTGATTGCGGATGCGGGCGCGGTGACGCTCCATCTCCATGATGTGGAAGCGCGCATTGACGATCTCGTTCGTCAGCTTGCGCCGGATGGTGGCGATGGGGTCGAAGCTGCCGGGCTCGCGCTCGTCGAGGATCACCTCGTTGATCAGCTTCTCCAGCACCATCAGGCCCTTCAGGTCCTTGGTGTCGGCAAGCTCGGGATCATAGCCGGTGTCGTCATAGACCTTGCGGCGGACGGGATCGAGCAGGAGTTCGTAGGCCGCCTTCAGCCGTGCGAAGGTTTCGACGTCGCCGCCGGAATCGGGATGGGCGGTCTTGGCGCGGCGGCGGTAGGCAGCCTTGATGGAGGCCGTGTTGGCATCGCGCGCGACGCCGATGATGTCATAGGGATCGATCACAGTTTCATCCGTCTTCGGCAGGTTCGACGATGGCTGCGCCTCTCCTAAAGGCTGTCGGCACCGGCCTCAACCCCGCAGAACGCATCATGCCCAATTCCTTGGTCAACCACCATGGCCGGGTTCCCTGCACCGCCACGTTTCCAGCGCGAGGATCATAGACGAAATCCGGCATTCCTATGGTCGAGCAGTGCAAGATCGGCGCCCCGTCGATCTCATCCACCGAATTCGGATGCGCCGGCGCCCTGTCCGCAGCCCCTGCAGGTGCCGAGCCCTCGCGGCGTCGCGATCAGTGGGGGCGCGTGCCCTGGTCGCGCATGTCGCCGAGTGCCCGCACGGCATCACGCTGGCCGGTCGCGGCCAGGGTCTCGAAGATCCGCCTGGCGTCGCCCGTGCGGTTCAGGCCCTTGTAGGCATAGCCGCGCAGGACCATGAGATCGGCGCGCTCGGTGCGCAACTGCGCCAGTTGGTCGAGGAAGAGGATGGTTTCGCGGAAGCGGCCGGCGTCGAAGGCGGCAACGGCGCGGTCCGACAGGATGGCCGCCTGCAGTTCCACCGCACGAGCGCGCGGCTGCTTCGCTTTTGTCGCGGCGACGGCGGCCTCCCTGAAGAGACCGGCGCGGATATAGGCGAGGCTCTGGCCGTAGGCCGCATCGCGCTGCACGTCCGGCGCCGTCGTGCGGAGTGCCGCGTCGAAGGCGGCGGCGGCCTCGAGCGGACGGTTCAGGTCCATCAGGCACCAGCCGCGCGCAAGGGCTGCCGCAGGCGCCAGCGTCTGCGGATCAAGGGTCGTCCTGCAGCCGGCGGCGGTGCGGGCGCGCACGGCCTGCCGGTCGCGCCGAACCGCACGCCCCTCGCCGACGGGGCGCACATAGGTCACGACACGCGGTTCGCCGGTACCCGCGGCCTGCAGCCGTGCCGTCGTCTCCGCGGCGCGACCCTTGCGGGTTTGCGCTTCCGGCTCGCCCACGCGCGCGATGCGCTCCGAGCGGCCCTGCCACAGCGCCTGCACGGCGCGCATCCCCGTCAGGTCCCGCAGCCTCAGCCGGGCGACGGCGAGGCCGTAGGCGGAGGGCTCGTCCTCCTCCTTCCAGTTCAGCGCCGACAGGAACCATTGCTCCGCCGTCTTCGGCTGGTCGAAGGCGAGCGCATACCAGCCGAACTGCTGGGCGCTGGCCGGATCCTTCTCCTTCAGCGTCGCAGCCGCCATTCGCTGGAGCACGTCGGCGGCGATGACCACGGGCGGATCGGTCGCAAGCGTGTTGGCGACGGCGGCGAGATAGGTGGCCTTCGTCTCGTCGGAGGTGTCGTACCAGCGATGCATGATCTCTTCGGCTTCCAGCGGCATCTTCCGGTCGATCAGGGCCAGCGCCAGGCCCTGCGAGGCCGAGGCCGTGTCCTCGATGCCGCGTGCCTTGCGGAACCAGCGCTCGGCCATCGGCATGTCGTCTCTGCGCAGCGCGTACCAGCCGAGCAGCAGCGCGTCCGAGGCAAGGCCCTCGCGCTCCACCAGCCGCTCGACCCGCTGGATGTAGGGCACGGCGATGGCGAGCTTGCCGTCCTCGTCCCCGGCCGCGACGAACCGGCGGGCGAGATCGTCGCGGATGCTCTCGAATTCGCGCGTTCCGTCGGGAAGGGTCTTCTCGAAGCCGAGCAGTTCCTGCATGTCGGCATAGCCGAGCAGGGCGGCGGCCTTCTGGATGGTCGCGATGCGCTCGGGTTCGTTGGTGCAGTTGCGCAGCACATAGGTATAGGCGTCGCGAGCACGCATCGCGCGGTCGGTGCCGGCGAACGCCTCGGCCACGCGCCAGAGGATATCGACGTCGCTGCAGGTCAGGAGGCTCGGCGTGTCCGCGGCGAGGCTGACCACCTCGACAAACCGTTTGGCATCCGAAGCGGCGATCAACTGGCTGCGCCGCTCGGCGATGGCGAGCCGGTCCAGCAGGTCGGCCGGCGGCGTCCAGCCGGGCTCTCGCACCTGCCGGTCGGCGATGGCGGTGCGGACATCAGCATAGCGCGCCTCGGAATAGAGCTGCCACATGCGCTCCAGTTGCTGGTCGGCGTTCTGTGGAACTGCGAGCGGATCGCGCGGCGGCGTCCAGTTCGGATAGAGCGCGCGCAGGCGGGCGATCTCGGCCTGAAGGCGGGCCGTATCGCCCTTGCTGGCAAAATAGCGAAGGGCGCTTTCGTCGACGACGGGCGCGGGTACCGGCTGCTGCTGGTCCTGGGTTTGCGCCTGAGCCTGGACCATCGGCTGCGCGGCCGCCGGCGCCTGCGGCCGGGGCCGATCCTGCGGCTGATGCCGGGCGACTTCGACTCCGTTCTCGCCGATCCTGCCGGTGCGCGACGTCGCGGCCGATGCGGAACCGTCCGGAACCACCGAGGCGGTCTGGTTCATCCTGTCGATGGCCTGGTCGAACAGATCGATCTCCGGCCGCAGCACGCCGACGACGCTGCTTGCCGCCGCTCCCACACATGCGATCGCCAGAACTACGGATCTCATCGTGATGCCGGTCTCCACCTGGAGCGTCCGCGACGGGGCACCGTCCCCGCGACGCTTCGCGCGCCGACGGCACGCGATTCCACCGGCAGGCGAGATATCGACAAAGCCAGACTATGGTTAACGATCGGTAAAGACGGCGGCTCCTGCCCCATCACCTACCTGCCCTTTCCGAAGCGACCGAGCAGCGAGAAGGTCACGAGCCCCAGCAAAACCGACAGGCAGGCCAGCAGCACGGCATAGGAGAGAATGTTGGTCGACAGCCAGTTCGCGGCGATCAGCCGGTAGTTCCAGAAGGAGAACGGCTGCGTCGGCAGGAAGGTGACGCGGGTCACCGGCCGCGATTCCATGGGGTTTTCGCCGATGCCGAACAGCGTCAGCGAGCCGGAGAGAAGCTCCCAGTTCGCGTTGCGCGCCAGGGCGGCGGCTCCGCTTTGCAGCTTTTCGGGCGTCGGCGCGGTGAGCACGAGCCACGCGCCGCCGCCGGACGGACCGATGCCCTGCGCCATCACCACGTTGGCGGTGTCGGGCGGCACGAACATCGCCTCGTCGCCCGGCCGGAACCGCAGCGAGCCCAGCGAAATGTCGAACGTCCGGTCCAGCCAGTCGCTGACGGCCACGAACGGCTTCTGCCAGGAACTGCTGCTGGTCTTCTGGCGCCACTCGTCCAGCATGTCGGCGTTGGCGTCTGCGGGCGCACCTTGAGCAGAGGTGCCCCAGATCTTGGCCGTCTCCTCGGAGAGATGGGTCTGCGCCAGGGCCACCGGCGGGATCTGCGATATCGGGCCGACGAAGATCGCGTTGCCCCCTCCCGTGGCGACGGCGGACGCCTTGGGCACGGTGCGGATCGGCCGTCCGGCCATGACGGCAAGCTGGCTGAGCAGCGTGGCCGTCGCCGACAGCGTCTGGTTGTCGATCCGCTCGACGATCAGGTCGACGGTCTCGCCCCCGCGGCCGTAGGGGAAGCCCGTGCCGGCCACGGCCGCGAGATTGGGAAGCTGGGCGATGCGGGCGAAGTCGCCGACACGGAACTCCGAGGTGTCGAACAGGGCGAAGCGCGACTCGCCGCCGGCGGTGGTGCCGGGCGAGCAGACCTGGTCGGCCCGGGTCTGCAGCACGGCCTCGATCTCGATCAGGTTGGCGCCGGGGCGGAAATGGCGCATCGTGAAGCGGATCGGAAGATGGCGCAGAACATCGCCGCCCGCCCTGGTGATCGGCACCGTCGAGGCGATGCTGCCGTTCACGTAGACGTCGATGTGGCTGCCGGGCAGCACGTCGCGCGAATAGGCCGCATCGAGCAGGATCCGGGCCTCGCCATAAGCATCCCCGTAGAAGTCGGAGGGAATGCCGACATAGAAGCCGGTGCGGAACCGGCGACCGCTGAATTCGGCCGACTTCAGGCCCAGCGCCGAGAACGGCAGGCGCGCGCTTCCGGTCAGAAGCGGCGTGTTCATGCCGGTCCAGCGCTGGGTCGCCAACACCGCCCGGGTGACGTTCTCCGGCCGGTCCACCGGCGCCAGGATGTTTTCGACCACGCTCTCGACGGACTGCCAGTTCGGGCCGGTCAGGACCAGAATCTGCGCGCCGGTGACGGGGCTCTCGATGAAGGCTGCGATGCCGCCCGAGCGCGCGCCATCGGGCAGCCTTGGCAGGATGCCCTCGAGCTCGGCCGCGGTCCCGACGACGACCGTCAGTTCGCCGGCCCCGGCTTTCGCGGGAAGGCTGGTGGAGACCTCGAACATCTGGTTGGGCATCGCAGCCAGCATGCCGAGCGCCTGCGACAGCCGGAGCAGCGGGGTCGTCGTCGCGGACTGCTCCAGTTTCGGCACGACGATGTTGAAGCGGGTCTGGCCAAGCGCATTGACGCCGATGGCGCGGATGTCGTCCAGCGTCGGCTGCGCGGTCATCTTCGCCGCATCGAATTCGAGATATGTCCGCTCGGGGACGACGTCCGACCAGAGCTCGTAAGTCGACTGCACCGTGCAATCGGTCCGGTGTCGCTGCGTGGCGCGGAAGCCGATCTTGTTCGTCCCCGGCCGCATCAGCCCATAGGGGATCTCGAAGCTCCTGTCCGACACGCCGCCCGGCGACTGGATCGGCCCCTCGCCGATCAGGGTGTCGTTGATGAAGACCGACAGCGTCGAGGCCTCGGGGGCCACGTAGATGCTGTTGCGGTAGCCGAAGTTCAGTTTCGAGGCCGCCTCGGCCTGTTCGGGCGTGAGGTAGACGGTCCATTCGCGATTGGCGAACTCACCGGCAAGACTGAGGCGATCGGACGGGATGACGAACATCCGCTGCCCGGCGGCCGCGTTCGCAGGCTGCGGCGGGGGGCTGCCTGGGATTGCCGGCGGTGCAGCCGGCGATGCCTGGGGGCTTTCCACCGGCGCGGGCGGCTGAACTGCGGAAGGCTGGCCCTCTACGGGGGGCGGACCCGGCTGCGGCGGGTTGCCGGTCGCGTCTTGCGATCGCTCGCCGCTCATGTCGAACGGCTGCTGCGCATATAGGGGGGCCGAAAGCGCGCAGGAGGCGATCAGCGCCGCGGCAAGGATGACCTTCATCGTGTGGCCTCGCTGGCGACACCCGAATTGGCCGCCCCCGCCTTGACCACCCCTGCCCCGGGCTTGGCGCTGCGAAGCAGATAGACGAGGCCGCGGCTCGTCTGGTAGAGCGCCACCCGCAGGAACCACAGCGTTCCGAACAGGATGCCCGGATTGCCGCGCCGGGCCAGCTGGAAATCGCTCCACTGGTTGGAATTCGCGAAGATGAGGTCGGCGACGAGGCTGTGGTGACGCGCGACGCAGGGCGTGAAGCGGCAGCCGATCGCGGTCAGATCGCCATGGCCCTCGACGTTGCGGACCAGCACCGGCAGCTCTTCCGGCTCGTCGCCGCCATAGGGCACGAAACGGATCACGGCATCCATGTCGAAGCCGACGTTCTGGCGGTCGATGCCGTAGACCTGGACCCGCGCCCCGTTCGCCGAGACGTTTTCGATCGTTGCGGGAAAGCTGCGGCCGTCCGTCACGAAATCGCAGCGGCGGCTGACCCGAACGCGACGGCTCGCAGACTTCTCGCCACGCTCGGAAACGACGCCGAGCGCACAGCCTGCAATGATCAGGTTGAGCAGGTTCCAGCCGCCGACGACCAGCGTCACGTCGGCCTTGAAGGGCTCGGCATAGAAGCGGTAGATGCTGACCAGAAGGGCGACCAGCAGCACGCCAAAGATGACGAAGAACGGCCGGCTGATCTCCGAAAGGCGGCTGACCAGGACCGTCTCGTCCTTGGCCGTCACCTTGAACGTCGGCTTGCGCGGGTTGAGCATCACCGAGACCACCGCCGGCAGCAGATGCACGCTCTGCACATACTCGTACAGCTCGGAAATCCAGGGCCAGCGGAACGTGCCGTAGAGGTAGTTCTGCATCATCATGTTCACCAGCATGTAGGCGAGCGTGTAGCCGAGGAACTCGCCACCCGACGCGGTGAAGATCTGCAGGTCGAAGAAGAGGTAGAACAGCGGCGCGATCAAAAACATCGTCCGCGGGAACGGGAAGAACCAGAACAGCGTCGATGACATGTAGCAGAGGCGCTGGGGGATCGACAGTCCGCGCTTGAACAGCGGAAAGCGGAACCGCAGGATCTGGATCATGCCCTGCGCCCAACGGCTGCGCTGGCCGATGAAGCTCGCGAAGGTGGCCGGCTGGAGACCGGCGATGAGCGGCTTGTCGACGTAGACGCTGTTCCAGCCGAGCGAATGCAGTGCGATCGCAGTCTCGCAGTCCTCGGTGATCGACACGCCGCTGAAGCCGTCGGTCTCCTTCAGCGCCCTGCGGCTGAGGACTGCGGCCGAGCCGCAGAAGAAGGCAGCGTTCCACTTGTCGAGCCCACGCTGGATGACGCCGTAGAACATCTCGTTCTCGCTCGGCATCTTCTCGAAGGTCTGGAGATTGCGCTCCAGCGGGTCCGGGTTGAGGAAGAAGTGCGGCGTCTGGACGAGGAAGAGCTTCGGATCGTCGTCGAAGTAGCCAACGGTCTCGCGGAGGAAATCGCGCGCGGGCGCATGGTCGGCGTCGAACACGGCGACGAGCTCACCGTCCGAATGGGCCAGGCCGTTGTTGAGATTGCCGGCCTTGGCGTGCTCGTTGCGGGCGCGGGTGAGATAGCGCACGCCGAGATCCTCGCAGAGCTGGCGCAGCGTGTCGTGGCGCGCAAGGGCGGCCTGCGCCTCCAGCACCTTGTGCGAATTCCGCTTCTGCTCGGTGCTGCCGTCGTCGAGAAGCCAGACCTGCAGCTTGTCGGCCGGATAGTCCATCGCCTTGGCGGCGGCCAGCGTGTTTGCCAGCAGCGCCTCGTCCTCGTTGTAGCTCGGAACGAAGACGTCCACCTTGGGAAAGAACTTGAGCTCGCCGGTACGCCCGGTGCGCGGCGAAAGCGGCATGGAGACGACGAAGAGGCTGAGCGCGAGCATGCCGACGCTGTACATCTCCGCCAGATAGAGCAGGAAACCGGGGATGAAGTTCTCAAGCTGGCTTACCGGGGGCAAGGTGCTGGTGGAGCGCCAGTAGACGTAGCGAAGGACGATCGCGGTGCCGAGCGCCAGCGCGATGAGGCGCCAGATGCCCTCGCCCTTGAGGATCTTGATGATCGCCATCAGCGCCACGATCGTGATGCTGGCGATCAGTTGCGTCTGCATGTTGATCGGCAGGGTAATCAGGGTAATGACGCACAGCGTGACCACTGCCCAGACTGCGACGGTGCCGATCCTGTTCATTCCCATTCCTTCGTGCGCGGGCAGTATCCTAGAATTAGCCTCTTCCCGTTAACGAAAAATTAGCCGGCGGGAATTTCGCGGACGGAGATCAATTGCAGTTGGCGGCGTCAATGCAGCCTGGCGACGGCACGACGACCGTTGCGCCGGGCGCTGCGGTCCGCGCACTCGTCCCGAAGGAAGGAACGGCCACGGGGGAAGGAACAGCCACAGTCTGGCGCGGCGGCTGTCCGCCTTCGCCGCCCACGGCATCCGTCGCAGCGCTGCGTTCGACCGCAACGCGCTGCACTCTCGGGGCGCTTGCGGCCGGGCGGGGAGCGTGCGTCGAAAGCTCGGCCGCAGCGGGCACGATCGGACTGGAATCCTCGCCCAGCGTCGGATCCACCGGGCGCGGCGGGCCATAGGGGTTCCAGCCCTGCGGCTCGAACGTGCCGTTGATGGTGTAGCCGTACATGACCGCCAGCAGATCGCGCTCGTCGGCGTCGCTGTCGCACAGCCGCGCACGGATCTGGATGTTGCCGCGGTTCTGGAAGAGGGTGCGCTCGTTGTCGCGGGCGCGCAGTTGCTGCCAGCCGTAGAGGCAGGAATCGCCGGTCGCGCTGCGCCCGTATGCATAGCCGAACGGGCCGTAATGGTTCTGCAGGTAGAACTGCGAGGTCTTCATCGCGACGCCCGGGATCTGCTCACGCATCTCCCCGGAAAGGTTGGCGGCGTGCACCGGGCGGAAGCCCAGCCTGTTCTCGCCGTCCAGCGCAGCTTCCATCGGCCCGAACATCTGGATGCTGAGGTAGTTCTGGCCGGGAATGGTCGACGAGGTGAAGAGGGAGACCTTCTGCTCCACCGCGTTGGCGTAGTTGCGCTGGACGACGTCGACGACGGCCGGGCCGCCGGCTGCGGGAACGATCAGCGCCTCGCTGTCGGAAACGATGCGGTTGGCGGCGGGCAGGCGCACGCCGTCCCGCGCCGCGCACCCGGCGAGCAGGGCTGCGGCCGCAAGCGCGGCGATGCCGGTCGTCGGCCAGAATTGTCTTACGCCGCAAGCCGTTGGCAAGAGCAACGCCCCCGAATCAGATCCGCGTTCCACACTCCGTGTATAGATCACAAGGAAAGGCTGATAAACCGGCGGGGCGAGCGGCAAAGGCAAAAAGCAGGCCGGGTCGGGCGACGCGTCAATCCAGGGAACGGAAGGCCGACCGC
This sequence comes from Mycoplana azooxidifex, assembly GCF_014196765.1. Classification (GTDB taxonomy): domain Bacteria; phylum Pseudomonadota; class Alphaproteobacteria; order Rhizobiales; family Rhizobiaceae; genus Mycoplana; species Mycoplana azooxidifex. Next base: position 182,035 of record NZ_JACIEE010000002.1, on the reverse strand, counting down.
CTGCCGACCGGGGCGCGAGAGCGGGCTTTCGGGGCGAGCACCGCCGTCAGGATCTCGGCTGCCGCAAGGGCCGCGATCACCGCCGGGCGCTTGTCGTTAAGAGCCGCGCCGCCGATCGGACAGACGAGACGCTCGGCGAGTTCCGGATGGCCGGTCTCGCGCGACAGCCAGCTTCTGAAGGTCGCACGCTTCGTCTTCGAGCCGATCATGCCGACATAGGCGGCGTCGTCCCGCCGCAGCGCCTCGGCGGCGATGAGGAAGTCGAGCGCGTGATCGTGCGTCAGGACGACGAAGGCACTGCCGGCCGGGGCGTCGCGAACGACCGCCTCGGGCACGGCCGTCAGGCGGGTCTCGACGCCGGGGACATGGGCCGCCTTCAGCTCTTCGGCGCGAGCGTCCAGAAGGATCGTGCGGACGGGGGCGAGCGAGAGCGCAAGCGCCAGCGCGTTGCCCACATGCCCGGCGCCGAAGAGATGGACGCAAGGCCGCGCCGCGATCTCGCGGTCGCAGCGCTCGATCAGACGCGTAGCCAGTGCCGGCGTGACCCTTGCGAAGGCGAGGCCGACGCGGCCGCCGCAGCACTGGCCGATCTCGGGCCCGAGCGGAATGGACAGCGGCTCCGCCGCCTGCCCCTGCCGCAGCGCCCGGCGGGCATGGTCGATCGCCATGAACTCCAGCTGGCCGCCGCCGATGGTGGCGAAGCTGCGGTGCGGCGACACCAGCATCCAGGCGCCGGCTTCGCGCGGCGCCGAGCCATCCACCGCCGCGATTTCGACCAGCATGCAGTCGGTCTCGGCTTGCAGGAAGTCGCGGAGATCGTCGCGGGCGACAGGCATTGACCAAATCCTCGTCCTGCCGGCCCGACCCTTTGGGCACGTTAGACCGGCGATTTGCACAACGATGATAATGCGCAAGCACGATCGCCGACAACAAGGCGCTGCAATTTCGTCCCGCATGCGCTATCGATCGACAAATCATCATATGCAGGACCGCATTCGCAGGGAGACGAGCATGACCGATAGAACCTATGTCGCGCCGAAGGGCGGCGCCCCCCTGCAGACGCAGTTGCTGACCGGCCGCGCCGTCTTTACCGAAGCCTATGCCGTCATCCCCAGGGGGGTGATGATGGACATCGTCACGAGCTGCCTGCCGTTCTGGAACGACACCCGGCTGTGGGTGCTGGCGCGCCCGCTCTCCGGCTTTGCCGAGACGTTCTCGCAATACATCATGGAAGTCGCCCCCGGCGGCGGCAGCGAACGGCCGGAACTCGACCCGGCGGCCGAGGGCGTCCTGTTCGTGATGGAGGGCGAGGCGACGGTCGAACTCGACGGGCAGAGCCATGTGCTCTCTCCCGGCGGCTATGCCTACCTGCCTCCCGCCAGCGCCTGGCGCCTCTCCAACAAGGGGTCCGATCCGGCCCGGTTCCACTGGATCCGCAAGGCCTATGAAAAGGTCGACGGGCTGGACGTGCCCGAGGCGCTGTTCCTGAACGAGAAGGACATCGCACCGGCGCCGATGGCGCATACGGAAGGAAAGTGGGCAACGACGCGTTTCGTCGATCCGTCCGACCTGCGCCACGACATGCATGTCACGATCGTGACCCTTGAGCCCGGCGCGGTGATCCCCTTTGCCGAGACGCATGTGATGGAGCATGGGCTCTACGTGCTCGAAGGCAAGGCGGTCTACCGGCTGAACCAGGACTGGGTCGAGGTCGAGGCCGGCGACTTCATGTGGCTGCGCGCATTCTGCCCGCAGGCCTGCTATGCCGGCGGACCGGGCAGCTTCCGCTACCTGCTCTACAAGGACGTGAACCGGCACATGAAGCTCTCGCGATAGAGCAGCGTCCAGTCTGACGCCCGCCGCAATCGGGCGAAATGCGGCCGCGGTCGGGACGGGCTGGAAAAAACACGCCGCTGCGGACTGATTTGCCCCTTGCGCCGATTGCAACGAGCGCCTTGATCGGTAAATATAATTTTACAGCGCGCCGCACGCATTGGAATGCGGTCTGCGCTACACGCTATCCCATTCTCACGAAGAGGTTCCGATTCGATTCGATATGTTTGCTGATGCCTGAAAAATTACTGCTTCTTCTCTTATTTCTTCCTTTTGTCGGCAGCATCGTGACTGCCCTGCTTTGGCGTACCGCTGCCCGGACGCTTCCCGCCTGGCTTGCAGGCGGTGTCGCGCTCGCCGCCACGATCCTCACGGCGTTCTACTATCCGTCGGTGACGAACGGAAAGATCGTCCGGTTCGAGATCGCCTGGCTGCCCGAACTCGGGCTGAATTTCACGCTGCGGATGGACGGCTTCGCCTGGCTCTTCACCATGCTGGTGACCGGCATCGGCTTCCTGGTGGTCGTCTATGCCCGCTACTACATGTCGGCCGAGGATCCGATCCCGCGCTTCTTCTCGTTCCTGCTCGCCTTCATGGGGGCGATGCTCGGCATCGTGCTGTCCGGCAACATCATCCTGCTGGCGATCTTCTGGGAGCTGACCAGCATCTTCTCCTTCCTGCTGATCGGCTACTGGTACCACAACGCCAACGCCCGCGACGGCGCGCGCATGGCGCTGACGATCACCGGCATCGGCGGGTTCTGTCTGCTGGTCGGCTTCCTTCTGCTCGGGCATATCGTCGGCAGCTACGACCTCGACGAGATCCTGGCAGCCGGCGATTTGATCCAGCAACATTCGCTCTACCTGCCGGCGCTGGTCCTCATCCTCATGGGCGCGCTGACGAAGAGCGCGCAGTTCCCGTTCCATTTCTGGCTGCCGAACGCGATGGCAGCGCCCACCCCCGTCTCCGCCTACCTGCATTCGGCCACCATGGTGAAGGCCGGGGTGTTCCTGCTCGTCAGGCTCTGGCCGGCGCTTTCGGGCACGTTCGAATGGTTCTGGCTGGTCGGCATCGCGGGGATTTCCACCCTGGTGCTCGGCGCTTACTTCGCCATCTTCCAGCGCGACCTGAAGGGGCTGCTCGCCTATTCGACGATCAGCCATCTCGGCCTGATCACCACCATGCTCAGCCTCGGCAGCCCGCTTGCCGCGGTCGCCGCGATCTTCCACATTGTCAACCACGCCACCTTCAAGGCGTCGCTGTTCATGGCGGCCGGCATCATCGACCACGAGACCGGCACCCGCGACATGCAGAAGCTGTCCGGGCTGTTCCGCTTCATGCCCTACACCGCCACCCTCGCCATGGTGGCCTGCGCGGCGATGGCGGGCGTGCCTCTCCTGAACGGGTTTTTGTCGAAAGAGATGTTCTTCGCCGAAGCGGTGGAGACGCATGCGGATTCGATCCTGGACCGCGCGCTGCCCTATATCGCCACGCTTGCCGGCGCCTTCAGCGTTGCCTATTCGGTCCGCTTCATCCACACGGTCTTCTTCGGGCCGCCGCCGACCGACATTCCCAATCCGCACCCGCACGAGCCGCCGCGCTGGATGCGCTTCCCGGTCGAGTTCCTGGTCCTGGCCTGCCTGATCGTCGGCATCGTGCCGAGCCTGTCGATCGGGCCCTTCCTCAGCACGGCGGTGATCTCGGTGCTCGGGCCCGATACGCCGCAGTACAGCCTGCACGTCTGGCACGGCGTCACCCTGCCGCTCGTCATGAGCGTGATCGCGATGATCGGCGGCGTCGCGCTCTATTTCGCGCTGCACCGCTATCTCGCCCATGCCGAGGACGGGCCGCCGATCTTCCGCCACCTGCGCGGGCAGCGCATCTTCGAGCGCATCCTCGTGACCGTCTCCTGGAAGTGGGCGCGCTGGCTGGAGGCGAACCTCGGCACGCGGCGGCTGCAGCCGCAGTTGCGGCTGGTGGCCGGGATCAGCTTCCTCTCAGCCTTCGTGCCGCTCTATTTCTCGGGTTTCGAGGCAAAGCTGCCGCCTCTGACCGGGGTCGATCCCGCTTTCGCGATGATCTGGGCCATCGGCATGCTTTCGGCGCTGACCGCCGCGGTCGTCGCCAAGTATCACCGGCTCGCCGCCCTGCTGATGATCGGCGGCGCCGGCATCGTCACCTGCGTGACCTTCGCCTGGCTTTCGGCACCCGATCTCGCAATCACCCAGCTCCTGGTGGAAATCGTCACCACCGTGCTCCTGCTTCTCGGGCTGCGCTGGCTGCCCAAGCGCATGGGGAAAGTCGACGACAGCACCAGCTTCACCGCGCGGGTCAGACGCCTGCGCGACTTCGGGATCGCGGCCGCCTGCGGCATCGGCATGTCGGTCCTCGCCTATGCGGTGATGACGCTGCCGGTGCCCGACACCATCGCCAACTACTTCCTGGAGCATGCCTATGCGGAAGGCGGCGGCAGGAACGTCGTCAACGTCATCCTGGTCGATTTCCGCGGCTTCGACACCATGGGCGAGATCGCCGTCCTCGGCATTGTCGCGCTCACCGTCTTCGCACTGCTGCGCCGGTTCCGCCCGGCATCGGAGAGCATCGAGGTGCCCGAACAGCAGCGGATCCAGAACGCCTATGACCTGGACCAGCCGGAACGGCAGCAGGGCGACACGGTGCGCGACTACCTGCTCGTGCCTTCGGTCGTCATGCAATGGCTGTTCCCGGTCGTCATCACCTTCGCCATCTACCTGTTCATGCGCGGCCATGACCTGCCCGGCGGCGGGTTTGCCGCGGGTATCACCATGGCGATCGCCTTCCTGCTGCAGTATCTCGGCGGCGGCGCGCGCTGGGCGGAGGACCGATTGAGGATCCTGCCGCTGCGCTGGATCGGCCTGGGACTGCTGGTGGCGGTCGCGACCGGCGCCGGCTCGTGGTTCTTCGGCTACCCGTTCCTGACCTCGCACTCGCAATACCTGACGCTGCCGCTGATCGGAAAGGTCCCGGCGGCCACCGCGCTTCTGTTCGACCTCGGCGTGTTCGTCCTGGTCGTGGGCGCGACCGTGCTGATCCTGATTGCGATCGCCCACCAGTCGATCCGCACCTACCGGGTCAAGACCGCGCCGAAACCGGAGGACGCATGATGGAACTCATTCTCTCGCTCGGCATCGGTGTCATGACGGGTTCGGGCGTCTGGCTGATCCTTCGCCCGCGCACCTACCAGGTCATCATCGGCCTGTCGCTTCTGTCCTATGCCGTCAATCTCTTCATCTTCGGCGTGGGCGGATTGAAGGTGAACGCGCCCGCCATCCTCACCGACGGAGTCGCGGTCTCCGCCTATTCGGATCCCGTGCCGCAGGCGCTGGTGCTGACGGCGATCGTGATCGGCTTTGCCACCACGGCACTCTTCCTCGTGGTGTTGATAGCTTCCCGCGGGCTCACCGGCACCGACCACGTCGACGGTCGAGAGCAGTCGCAATGAACCTGGCCCAGCATCTCATCATTGCGCCGATCCTGATCCCGCTCGTCACGGGAGCGGCGTTGCTGCTGTTCGACGAGCGCCAGCGCACGCTGAAAGCCATGATCGGCCTTGCCTCCACCATCGCGATCTTTGCTGTGGCGATCGCGCTCTTCCGCTTCGCCGACCGCATCGACGGACCAGACATGGCGCAACAGGGCGTCTACCTGCTCGGCAACTGGGCCGCTCCGTTCGGGATCGTGCTCGTCGTCGACCGCCTCTCGGCGCTGATGCTGGTGCTGACGTCGACGCTGGCAATTCCGGCGCTGATCTTCGCGCTGGCGCGCTGGCACACGGCCGGTGTGCATTTCCACAGCCTGTTCCAGTTCCTGCTGATGGGGCTGAACGGCGCCTTCCTGACCGGCGACCTCTTCAACCTCTTCGTCTTCTTCGAGGTGATGCTCGCCGCATCCTACGGCCTGCTTCTGCACGGCTCGGGGCTCCTGCGCGTCAAGGCCGGCCTGCACTACATCGCCGTCAACCTGGCCGCCGCCCTGCTGTTCCTGATCGGGGTCAGCCTCATCTACGGGGTGACGGGCACGCTGAACATGGCCGACCTCGCGGTGCGCGTGGCCACCGTCGGGGCGGAGCAGCGGATGCTGCTCGAGGCCGGCGCCGGCATTCTCGGGGTCGCCTTCCTGATCAAGGCCGGCATGTGGCCGCTGAACTTCTGGCTTCCCCCGGCCTATACCGCCGCCTCCGCCCCGGTCGCCGGCATCTTCGCCATCATGAGCAAGGTCGGCATCTACGTCATCCTGCGGCTCACCCTGCTGGTGTTCGGCGAGGGAACGCCGTCGTCCGGCTTCGGCCTGCACGTCCTCTTGATCGGAGGGCTCGCCACCATCACCTTCGGCGCCATCGGCGTGCTTGCCTCGCAGGCGCTGGGGCGGCTTGCCGGCTTCTCCGTGCTCGTCTCCTCCGGCACGATGCTGACGGCCATCGGCATGGGCAGCGGCGGGATCACCACGGGCGCGCTGTTCTATCTCGTCAGCTCGACGCTGACGATCAGCGCCTTCTTCATGCTGATCGAGCTCGTCGAACGCGGACAGGATGCCGGCGCCAGCGTTCTCGCCGTGACGATGGAGGCGTATGGCGACGCGGACGCGGAGGACGAGGAGGAAGAGGGCGGCGGCGGATTCGCCATGCCGGGGACCATGGCCATGCTCGGCATCTGCTTTGCCGCCTGTGGCATCCTGCTTGCCGGCCTGCCGCCGCTGTCCGGCTTCGTCGCGAAGTTCGCCATGCTGTCGGCGATGCTGAACCCTGCGGGCGGCGAGAGCGTCGCCCCGGTGCCGGCCTACATCTGGTTCGTCGTCTTCCTGATCATCCTGTCGGGCCTTTCCGCCCTGATCGCCATGACGCGCTCGGGTATCCGGACCTTCTGGGCATCGCTGGAGGGTACTGCGCCGCGCGTGCTGGTGATCGAGATGGCGCCGGTGCTGATGCTGCTGTTCGCCACCATGGTCCTCACCGTCCAGGCCGGTCCGGTGATGCGCTACATGGACGCCACGACCGAGGCCCTCAGTGCCACGCACCACTATATCGACGCCGTGACCGGCGCCCGGCGCGTCGGCGCCCCCGGCCCGGAGGTGCAGCCGTGAGCGTGCTTCCCTATCCTCTGCTGTCGCTGTCGCTGGTGCTGATGTGGATGACGCTGAACAGCTTCACCATCGGCCACCTCCTCCTCGGCGGCATCATCGCGACATTTGCCTCCTGGGGCATGGCGGCGCTCCGCCCGCACAAGCCCCGCATCCGCCGCTGGCACCTCCTGCCCTATCTCATCGGCATCGTGCTCTACGACATCGTGCGCTCGAACATCGCCGTCGTCTCGATCATCTTGGCCGGGCGCAGCCACAGGCAACGGTCCGGTTTCCTGGCGATCCACCTGGACCTGAAGGACCAGACGGCGCTGGCCATTCTCGCCGTGATCGTGACCAGCACGCCCGGCACAGCCTGGCTGGAGTACAACTCCTCCGACGGCACGCTGCTGATCCACGTGCTCGATCTCGTCGAGGAACAGGAGTGGACCGACCTCGTCAAGAACCGCTACGAAAGGCTGCTGATGGAGATCTTCGAATGAGCGTCACCATCCTCTACTACGCGCTGACGGCGGCCCATGTGATGCTGTCGGTCGCGATGGCGCTCGCGCTGCTGCGCATGATCCGCGGGCCACGCGCCCAGGACCGGGTGCTGGGACTGGACACGCTCTACGTCAACTCCATGCTGCTGCTTTTGACCTTCGGCATCGGCAGCGGCAGGACCCTCTATTTCGAAGCGGCGCTGATCATCGGGCTGCTCGGCTTCGTCGCGACCGTGGCGCTGGCGAAATTCCTGATGCGCGGGGAGGTCATCGAATGAGCCAGGCCGCCGACCTGCCGCTGTGGGCGGCCATCGCCGTCTCCGCCTTCCTCCTGCTCGGTTCGGCGCTTGCGCTGATCGGCACGATCGGGCTGACGCGCCTGCCGACCTTCTACGAGCGCCTGCATGCGCCGACGCTCGGCACGAGCTGGGGCACAGGCGGCGTGGTGATGGCGTCGATGATCTTCTTCACCGTCACCGGCAGCCGCCCGGTCTTCCATGAGATCCTGATCGGCATCTTCGTCACGGTCACCACCCCGGTCACGCTGATGCTGCTCGCACAGGCCGCCCTTCACCGGGACCGCGCGGAAGGCGATGCGAACGTGCCGCCATCGGCGACCGCGGGAACGGGTGCCGGAAAAGAAGCGCCTGCCGCCGGGACCGCCGACTGACGCGTCCGGCTCGAACTGCAGCCGGATCAGACCACGATGCCGCGGACGAGGTCCGCTTCGCTGAAGACGAGCCCCGACCGGAAGCCCTGCTTCACCAGAAGCTCGCGGCGGGCGGACGTGGACGTGACGACGGCGGCGGCATCGACCATGCCTGCAACCGGGCCTTCCTCGGGCATCGCGACGACCTCGATCGAGGCATCGAGCCCGAGTTCGTGCAGTACCCTCGTCACGGTCTGGGGATCCGGGAAACCGTCGAGAACGAGATAGCGCAAGCCCGACGTCGCATTGACCTTGCGGGCCAGGACTTGGAGGCTCGCCATCACCGGCAACTGTTCCTTCAGCCTCTGGACGTCGGGATGCTTGTCGAGACCGGCAAGGCAGATGCGCGTGTAAAGTTCATAGGCCTTGACGAACTCCTTCCTGGCCGCCCAGAGCCGCATGGCGACACTCATGCGGATCGCCGTGAACTCGCCGCAGGCCTGGGCCAGCTTCATCCGCCGGTCGCCGGACAGGTCGAGCTGCCCCCGCCTCTCGCCGAGGTAGATGAGATATTCGAGGCCGCCGCGATAGCGGTCCCAGGCGGTCATGGTTTCCTCATGGCCCATCTGTTCGCGATGCAGCGCGATCGGGCTGTTGGTGACGGAGCGGTAGAACGGCTTGTCCAGGAAGGCGACCGCGCCCATATCCAGCGCCTGCGCCAGATAGGAAAAGGCCCAGTAGCAGAATTCGCGCGGCACGATCACCGCGCGGAGCACCTCGGTGCGGTAGACCGCGATCTCCGGGAATACGTGACCATCGAGGATGAAGGCCAGGAGCGGCCCGAACTTGCGCTGCTCGAACCGGCGCGGCTTGTCCACGGAATAAAAGAGCCGCTCGTCCTTGCCCGTGACCGCGTCATGCAGGTGCCAGGGCGCGTGGCAGACGACCACGGCGGGGTTGGCGTCGAGATATTCGATCGTCGCGCGCAGCCCGTCGAAGGCGAGCAGGTCGTCGTCGGCAAGATACATCGCATAGAGGCCGGCGGCATTCTGGAAGGCATTGGCGAGGTTCGGCCAGCCGCCGCCGTTCACCTCGCGCCGGACGTAGCGGATCGGCAGGCCCTGCGCTGCGAACGCTTCCACCACGGCACCGGTCTCGTCGGTCGAGGCATTGTCGGAGATCACCAGCTCATAGGAGAAGCCCAGGCTCTTCTCTTTCAGGAAGCTCTCCAGCAGATGGCGAAGATAGGGCGCGCGGTTGTAGGTCGGTATGCAGATGCTGAGCTTGACGTCATTCATGCGTCGTTCCCTTGGGTGAAATAGGGGCACGTCGCGTCCCTGTCGTTCATGCTGGTCGGCGTGATCGGCCATGCGATCGCGAAAGCCGGATCGTCCCAGCGCACGCAGCGTGCGAGATCGGCAACGTAGGGAGCCGACATCTGGTAGAAGACCTCGCACTCGTCCTCGAGGGTGAGCAGCCCATGGGCGCAGCCTTCGGGGATGTAGAAGGCGTTCTTCCGCCGCCAGTCGAGTTCGACCGCATCCCATGCGAGATAGGTGCCGGAGCCGGGGCGCAGGTCGACGGCAACGTCGAAGACCCGGCCGCGGGTGGCGCGCACCAGCTTGGCCTCCCCCTGCGGAGCCGCCTGGTAGTGCAGGCCGCGCAGGGTTCCGCGAACGGCGCTGTAGGACGCGTTGCACTGCGGAAAGTGCGTGGCGAGGCCGTGGGCGGCGAAGGTCTCGGCGCAGAACGTCCGCGCGAAGGTCCCGCGCTCGTCGCCGTGCCCGTCGATATCGATGAAGAATGCACCGGCGATGCGGCTCGGGGCAAACCTCATGTCAGCACGGTGAGCTCGGGGACGGCGATGACGTAGCGTCCGCCCCATGCCGAGATATCGTTGTTGGCGACGATCTCCGCGCTGATGTTCCAGGGCAGGATGAGCACGTAGTCAGGCTGCGTCTCGGCCAGCCTTTCGGGGGAATGGATCGGCAGCCGGCTGCCCGGCAGGAGATGGCCCTGCTTGTGGGGGCTGCGATCGACGACGTAGGCGATCAGGTCGGTGCCGATGCCGCAGAAGTTGAGGAGCGTATTGCCCTTCGCCGCCGCCCCGTAGGCCGCCACGCTGCGGCCTTCCGCCCTCGCCTTGCGGAGGAAGGCGAGCAAGCCTTCCCGCACCGGGACGATGGCCTCCTGGAAGGCGTGGTAGCGTGCGACATCGGCCAAGCCTGCCTCGCGCTCGTCGTTGCCCACCTTCTCGACCCCTTCAGTCGGCCTGTAGGCCGTGGAGCTCTTGCGGGCCGCCGTCACCCGCAGGCTGCCGCCATGGGTCGGCAGTTCCTCGACGTCGACCACGACGAGCCCGTGCCGTGCCAGCACGTTCTCCACCGCGAGCAGCGACAGATAGTAGAAGTGCTCGTGGTAGATCGTGTCGAACTGCACGTTCTCGATCAGTCGCAGCAGATGCGGGAACTCAAAGCTGACGACGCCGTCGGGCTTGAGCACGATCGCCATGCCGCCAACGAAATCGTTGATGTCCGGCACGTGCGCGAGGACGTTGTTGCCGACGACGAGATCGGCAAGAAGGCCTCTTGCTGCGAGGTCCGCCGCGGTCTCGCGGCCGAAGAAGCGGCACTCGGTCGGAACGCCCGCCTCACGGGCGACGCTCGCGACGTTCTGGGCGGGCTCGATCCCGAGCGAGGGAATGCCGCGGGCGACGAAGTGGCGCAAGAGATAGCCGTCGTTGCTGGCGACCTCGATCACCTGGGATTTGTCAGACAGCCCGAAGCGCGCGATCGCCAGCTCTGCGAAGCGGCGGGCATGCTCGACCCAGCTGTCGCTGAAGGAGGAGAAGTAGGCATAGTCGCTGAAGATGTCTTCCGGCGAGGCGAAGGCATCGGCCTGCACCAACCAGCACTCGGAGCAAACGAAGGCCCGCAGCGGATAGGAAGCGTCGGGGGAACCGGCGTCGGTGGGCCGGACGTAGGAATTTGCCAACGGCGTGACGCCCAGGTCGGCAAAGACATGGACGAGCGGGGCATTGCAGAAGCGGCACAGCCTATCGGTCATGCAAGCAGTCCTTCGTATTCGGAAATCTGGCCGAGCGTGAACGCGCGCATGTCCGCGCCGGCGCGCCAGGCCTTGTACCAGGCGCAGGTCCAGTCGACTGTGCGGCGGAGATCGAGGCGCGGCCGCCAGCCGATCGTCGTCGCGGCGAGCGTGGAATCGAGCGTCAGCTGTGCCGCCTCCGGCGGGTGGGCGCCTTCGGCCCGCCGCCAGCCGTGGCCGGCATCCCAGATCCGCGCGAGTTCCTCGGCAAGCTGCGACACGGTTGCGACGTTGTTCGGGTCGGGGCCGAAGTTCAGGGTGTCCGGATGCGTCCCGCCTCTTTCATGAAGGGCCTGCGCGAACGTCAGGTAGCCCGACAGGGGCTCGAGCACATGCTGCCAGGGGCGCGTCGCGTCGGGGTAGCGCAGGCTCACCGCCTCGCCCGCGCAGAAGGCGCGCACCATGTCCGGAACCAGACGGTCCTCCGACCAGTCGCCGCCGCCGATGACATTGCCGGACCGCGCCGTCGCAAGGCCGATGCCTGCCCCGTCCATGAAGCTCGCGCGATAGCTCCGGCAGAGCAGCTCGACGCAGGCCTTGGAATTGCTGTAGGGGTCCTTTCCGCCGAGCGTGTCTCCCTCGCGGTAGGGCACGCCCGTCCCTGTCTCGGCGTAGACCTTGTCGGTGGTGACGACGAGGACCGTCTTGACCGAGCCCGCCGCCAGCGCCGCATCCAGCAGGTTGATGGTTCCGGTGACATTGGCCGCATAGGTCTCGGCGGGCAACCGATAGGAGCGTCGTACGAGCGGCTGGGCGGCCAGATGGAAGACGATCTCCGGCGCGAAGGCTTCCACCCGGCGCGCCAGTTGCTGCGCATCGCAGATGTCCGCCCTGTGGTGGCGCCGGCCGACCCATGGTCCGGCGAGCGCGTAGAGGGAGGGTGCCTGGTCCGGATCGAGCGCGATGCCGCAGACCTCGGCGCCGAGGCGCTCGAGCCAGAGGGTGAGCCATGTTCCCTTGAAACCGGTATGGCCGGTGACGAGGACACGCCTGCCCTTCCAGAACGCCTTCAATTCCACATCTTCCACGGCGCCCGCCCCGAGTTCCACAGATCCTCCAGCAACATGCGCTCGCGCAGCGTGTCCATCGGCTGCCAGAAGCCGTCATGGCGGTAGGCGACCAGTTCGCGGCTCTCGACGAGGGCGCCCAGCGGCTCGCCCTCCCAGACCGTCATGTCGCCGTCAATGAGGTCGATGACGGAGGGATCGAGCACGAAGAAGCCGCCGTTGATGCGCTGGCCGTCGCCGTGCGGTTTCTCGGTGAACCGTGTCACGAGGTCGCCTTCGATGCGGGCGGCGCCGAAGCGCCCGGGCGGCGTCACCGCGCACATCGTCGCCTTGCGGCCGTGGCTGCGGTGGAAGGCGATTTCGGCGGCGATGTCGATGTCGCCGACGCCGTCGCCATAGGTCAGGCAGAACGGCTCGTCCGGATCCAGGTATTCACGGATGCGGCGAATGCGGCCGCCGGTCATGGAGTGGAGACCGGTATCGACGACGGTGACGCGCCAGGGCGGGCATTCGCGATGGTGGTACTCGATCCTGTTCGTGCCGAGCTCTATCGACACGTCGCTGTGATGAAGGATCAGGTTAACGAAGTACTCCTTGATCATGTAGCTCTTGTAGCCGGCGCAGATGATGAAGTCCGTCAGGCCATGATGGGAGTAGATGTTCATGATGTGCCAGAGGATCGGCTTCTCGCCGATCTCCACCAGCGGCTTGGGGCGCACGATCGTTTCTTCGGCAAGGCGAGATCCGAGGCCGCCGGCGAGTATCACAACTTTCATTCGCAATATCCTGCCGCGCGCCGCTATCGGCTGCGTTCAGCGCATCCGAGCAAGTAACTTTCAAATGTTGCGCGAGGCTTGCCTGGCCGTTTGCCGGTAACTTCCATCGGCAAGAGCAGTTGATCTATGTTCTGACAGACCGATTCGCCGGTTGGATGCACCGCACGGGTGGAGGCTGCCGGCGAGGCGCCGGAGCCGGGGATTGAACCAACTTGTCGCGCCGCCATTGCAGAACCAGCGAGATTGCCGCCTGATGAAGAGAGCCTTGTACAGCCAGTCCCGCCTGCCGCTCCTGCAGAACCAGATGTTTGAAACTGCCCAGGATGCAACGATCTGCGCCGTGGGCGATGTCGAGCTGGTGGAAGACCTTGAAAGCGGGCTGATCTACAATGCCGCGTTCGATCCTTCGCTCCTCACCTATACGAACGACTATCAGAACGAACAGGGATACAGCACAATCTTCAAGGAACACCTTGAATCGGTCTCAGCCATCATATTCGACCATATGGACACTTCGAGCCTGGTCGAGGTCGGATGCGGCAAGGGCCGGTTTCTGGAGCTTCTGGCGTCCCGGGGGGCGCAGGTTCACGGATACGACCCGACCTATGAGGGCGACAATCCACGCATCGTCAGGGAGTTCTTCGGCCCGAATGCCAAGATCAGGGCTTCCGGACTGATCATGCGCCATGTGCTGGAGCACATCCAGAACCCCTTCGAATTTCTCGAAATGCTTGCGGCGGCCAACGGCGGCAAGGGGCTGATCTACATCGAAGTTCCCTGCTTCGACTGGATATGCAGGAACAAGACCTGGTACGATGTCTTCTACGAGCATGTGAATTATTTCCGCATGTCCGATTTCCACCGGATGTTCGGGCGGGTGCTTTTCGCCGAGCGCGTCTTCGGCGAACAGTACCTGGCGGTCGTCGCCGATCTCGAAAGCCTCAGGAAGCCGGAGTTCGATCCTGCAGACCGAGCGAACCTGCCTGTCGATTTCGCCCCGGCGGTCCGCGCCAATGAGACCGGGAGACCCAAGGTCATCTGGGGCGGCGCCTCGAAAGGAGTCATCTATTCGATCTTCTGCGCACGCTCGGGCATCAAGATCGACACGGTGGTGGACATCAGCCCTTCCAAGCAGGGCAAGTACCTGGCGGTGACCGGCCACAAGGTTCAGGCGCCGGACGTCCTGAACGCGCTCGGCCCTTCGGACATCTACATCATGAATCCAAACTACAAGTCAGAGATCGTCGCCCATGCCGGTCCCCAACACAATTACATGGAGATATGACAATGAGCGAGTTTGATCAGGAGATCCGCGCTCGCGTCCGGGACATGACCGACGACGCGGCTCTGGCAGGCTCTGCGCAGGCATTCCTGGCACAGTCGATCGCCAGCAAATATTCCTACAACTTCCACTGGCTCGGGCGGCCGATCATCCAGTATCCGCAGGATATCGTCGCCTTGCAGGAAATCATCTGGGCGACGCGGCCCGATCTCATCATCGAGACCGGCATCGCCCATGGCGGCTCGCTCGTGCTCAGCGCCTCGATGCTGGCATTGCTGGATCTGTGCGACGGCGCGAGCCCGAAGGCAGACGGATCTGGGGCCCGTCGTCCCCGCAGCGTCGTCGGCATCGATATCGACATCCGCCCGCATAATCGCAAGGCGATCGAGGAGCATCCGCTGGCGGACCGCATCACATTGCTGCAGGGGTCCAGCATTGCCTCGGACATCGTCGATGCCGTGCGTGCCGAAGCTGCGCCCTTCGAGCGCGTCATGGTGATGCTCGACAGCAATCACACGCACGATCACGTGTTGGCCGAACTGAACGCCTATGCCGATCTCGTCACGCCCGGGTGCTACTGCATCGTCTACGACACCGTGATCGAGGATCTCGACGCAGATTCCTTTTCCAACAGACCATGGGGGCCCGGCGACAACCCCCGCACGGCCGCGCTGGCGTTCCTGAAGTCCAATCCGGCCTTCGCTGCGGATCTCGATATCGATACGCGGCTGCAGATATCGGTTGCACGCCACGGCTATCTCAAGCGGCTCTGACGGCTGTGGCCACGGTTCTACTCACCGGCGCCACCGGCTTTGTCGGCCGCCAGGTTCACAGGCGGCTCGTGGCCTTGGGATACGACGTCCGCGTCGTCGTGCGGGCGGGCACGGCTTCGAGGCTGGACGTTGCGGTCGAAAAAGGAAGCCTCATCGAAACGGACGACCTCTTCGCGCAGGACCCTGCCTGGTGGAAGAATGCGTGTGCCGGCGTCGACACGGTCGTCCATTGCGCCTGGTATGTGGAGCAGGGACGCTACCTCGATGCGCCGGAGAACGCCCGATGCACGGCCGGTACCTTTGCACTGGCGCAGGGAGCCTGCGACGCCGGCGTTTCCCACTTCGTCGGTATCGGCACATGCATGGAATACCGGCTTCCCGGCGATCGTCTGACCGTTCAGGCGCCGCTCGAACCTTCGAGCTTCTATGCGGCCTGCAAGCTGTCCGCCTACCATATGCTGCAACAGTGGCTCGGCGCCCGCGGCGTTGCCTTCTCCTGGTGCAGGGTCTTCTACCTCTACGGCGAAGGGGACCATCCCCGGCGGCTTGCCGCCTATGTGCGCCGTCAACTGGAAGACGGCAAGACCGTGCAACTGACCAGCGGCACCCAATTGCGAGACTTTCTGGACGTGAGCGAAGCCGGCGCAATGATCGCGGATGTGGTCGAGACGCGGCAGGCCGGCGCGATCAACATATGCTCGGGCGAGGCCGTCACGATCCGCACCTTCGTCGAACGGATCGCGGACGAATACGGCAGGCGGGATCTTCTGGAGTTCGGCACCGTCCCGCCGCATGCGTCCGACCCTGCTGCCGTCGTTGGCGTCTGCAATCTCGTCAGGCCACCACAGGCAGCCGACTAACCGAACGTTTGTCGACCGTGATCTTACCGCCGAGCGAACGCGGTTTCCTGCCGTTGCGCAATCCCGCCAGGCTGCGCGGCGCTATCGTCGGCCCCGTCTGCAACAACGCTGCCCGCATCCATCACGCCATGACAAAGCTCAAGCTCGAGACCTTCCTGCCCTATCGGCTCAATCGCATCAGCGCTGCGGTATCGCAGCAATTCCGCTCCATTTATGGTCCGGACTTCGACCTCAGCGTCCCCGAATGGCGCGTGCTGGCCACGCTCGGCCAGTTCGAGGTGGCGACGGCCAAGGCGATCGGGGCGCATTCGGCGATGCACAAGACCAAGGTGAGCCGGGCCGTGAAGGCACTGGAGGACCGGCGCTGGCTGCGGCGGCGGCAGAGCGAGGAGGACCGCCGCGAGGAACTGCTGCAACTGACCGATCTCGGCCGCGGCATCTATCTCAGGATCGTGCCGAGGGCGGAAGCCTTCGAGAAGCGACTGCTCGCCTCGCTCGGCGACGATGCTGGCGCTTTCCTGCGGGGGCTGGAGATGATCGAGGAACAGCGCCTCGACGGCGTCCCACTCGACAGCCCCGACGAGGGCGGCCAAACGTAGGCGCGACGCCCGCCGCTCCGAATCAGTCGTCCGGCGTCAGACGGAGCAGGCGGCCGGGGCTGTTGTCCTCGATGAGCCAGAGTGCGCCATCCGGGCCGACGGCGACGTCGCGGATCCGCTCCTCCATATCCCAGCGGTCGGCCTCGTCGGCACCGCCGTTGCCGTCGAAGGTAACGCGGATCAGCGCCATCGCGGAAAGCCCGCCGATGAAGGCCGATCCCCGCCAGGCGGGAAACATCGCGCCGTCGTAGATTGCCATGCCGGCAGGCGCGATGACCGGGTTCCAGTAGAGCGGGGGTGCCGTAAATTCCGGGCGCGTCGCGTGCCGGGGAATGCGCGTGCCGCTGTAGTTGTCGCCGTTGGAAACGACCGGCCAGCCGTAGTTCTTCCCCGGTTCGATCAGGTTCAGTTCGTCGCCGCCGCGCGGGCCCATCTCGTGCAGCCATAGCTTTCCGTCGGGCGCAAATGCGAGGCCGTAGGGGTTGCGGTGGCCCATGGTCCAGGTCTGCGCGCGCACGCCGCCCTCGGCGCTTTGCGGATTGTCGTCGGGCGTCGAGCCGTCGAGATTGAGGCGCAGCACCTTGCCGCGGGTGTCGTCCGGATCCTGCGCCGTCTTCGGCAGCATGCGGTCGCCGGAGGTCAGGAACAGGTGCCGGCCGTCCGGATCGAAGGCGATGATGCCGCCCGGCTGGCCGCGGCCGCCCTGCGGCTCCTGCCGCCAGATCACCGACAGGTTTTCCAGCGCGGCCGCCCTGTCGCCCTCGCCCAGAGTGGCGCGGGCGAGCACGAGGCTGCCGCCACCGGAACCCGGCTCGACGTAGGTGATGTAGACGGTGCGGCTGGAGGCGAAGTCCGGGGAGGCTGCGACATCAAGCAGGCCGTTCTGCCCGGACGCCGCCACGTCGGGGACGTTTGCGACCGGCGTCTTCGTCCCCTCCTGCGTCACCAGGAAGATGGCACCGGGCTTTTCCGTCACCAGCATGCGGCCATCGGGGAGGAAGGCGATCGCCCAGGGGGTATCGAATTCCGCCACGGCCTCGGCTGCGAAAGGCGTCTCGCCGGAGGCCTCGCGATCGCCCGCATTGACGCCTTGCGCATGCGCGCCCGGGGCCAGCGCAAATACCGTGAAACCGAGGGCTGTGAGGATGTGCCTGCCTGCAATCATGGTCGTTCCCTACTGCGATCTCCCTACAAGATCGACCATCCTTAACACGACGCCGCCGGCACGGTTCCTTCACGTCTGCGTGTGCCGGGCGTGACGCCAGACCGCCTCGGCCCCGGTCGTCGTGCAGCACGATGATTATGTCGTAGACAGGCTCTACACCTGATGAGACAAGCCCTAATATCCGCCTCCGGTATCAAATCAGGGTCGCACGCAATGGCTGAATTTCCCACAAATGCAAAGGTCGTCATCATCGGGCTCGGAGGCATCGTCGGCGCCTCGATCGCCCACCACCTGATCGAGCGCGGGTGGGACGATATCGTCGGCATCGACAAGTCCGGCATTCCGACCGATATCGGCTCGACGGCGCACGCCTCGGACTTCTGCTACACCACCAGCCATGACTACCTGTCGGTCTGGACGACCCAGTACTCGATCGATTTTTACGAGAAGATGGGCCACTACGCCCGCATCGGCGGCCTCGAAGTCGCCCGCACCGGCGACCACGCCTGGATGGAAGAAATCAAGCGCAAGCTCTCCTCCGCCAAGGCATTCGGCACCCGTGCCCACTATGTCGGCCCCGCCGAGATCAAGGAGAAGTTTCCGCTGATCGAGGAAGACCAGGTGATGGGCGGCCTGTTCGACCCCGATGCCGGCCTTGTCATCCCGCGTTCGCAGACCGTTGCCGGCAAGCTGGTGGATGCGGCCGAAAAATCGGGCAAGCTTGCGATGTTCGGCAATACACCGGCCAAGTCGCTGATCGTCGAGGGCGGCCGCATCAAGGGCGTCGTCACCCATCGCGGCACGATCATGGCCGACCACGTCATCGTCTGCGCCGGCATCTGGGGCCGCCTCATTGCCGAAATGGTCGGCGAGGACCTGCCGGTCATGCCGGTCGACCACCCGCTGACCTTCTTCGGCCCTTACAACGAATTCGAAGGAACCGGCAAGGAGATCGGCTTCCCGCTTCTGCGCGACCAAGGCAACTCGGCCTATATGCGCGACACCGGCGACCCGAAGACGACCGAGGGCGGCCAGATCGAGTGGGGCTACTACGAGACCGACAATCCGCGCCTCTGCCATCCGCGCGACATCCTCGAGAAGAACGAGGCTCGCCTTTCGCCCTCGCAGCGCGATCTCGACATGGAACAGATCATCGAGCCGCTCGAGCGCGCCATGGAGCTGACGCCGATCCTCGGCGAACTCGGCTACAACGAAAGCCATTCCTTCAACGGCCTGCTGCAGGTCTCCGCCGCCGGCGGCCCCTCCTGCGGCGAGAGCCAGAAGGTGCGCGGCCTGTGGTACTGCGTCGCCATCTGGGTCAAGGACGGCCCCGGCTACGGCAAGCTGATCGCCGACTGGATGACGGACGGCCGCACCGAGATCGACCATAACTCGATCGATTATTCCCGATTCTATCCGCACCAGCTGACCGAGGAATTCATCCACGGCCGCACCTACGAGGCTGCGCAGAAGATCTACTTCCCCGCCGTCCACACCCGCGAGCCCTATGCGACCGGCCGCGACGTCAAGCGTTCGCCCTTCTACGAGCGCGAAGTCGAGCTCGGCGGCCACTTCATGGAGCTCGGCGGCTGGGAGCGCGCGCACGGCTATGCCGCCAACGGGCACCTGCTGGAAAAATACGGCAACCGCGTTCCGGTGCGCGAGAACGAGTGGGACAACCGCCACTTCTGGCGCGTCTCGAACGCCGAGCACCTGGCGATGAGCGACGATTGCGGCATCGTCAACCTCTCGCACTTCCACATGGTCGACATCGAAGGCCCTGATCATGTCGAGCTGCTGGAATGGCTGTGCGCGGCCAAGATCGGCGGCGACGGCAACATCGGCAAGGGCGTCTACACCCACTTCCTAGACGACGAGGGCATGGTGCGCGCCGACTTCACGGTCTTCCGCATGGCCGACTGCGGCCGTCTCGTCAACGGCGCCGACGCCGGCCCGCGCGACTTCCACTACATGAAGCGCGTGGCCGAGGATCGCGGCCTCGACGTCACCATCACCGACGTGTCGGAAAAATATGTCACCATCGGCATCTGGGGGCCGAACGCCCGCGACACCCTGAAGAAGGTGGTCGCCGATCCGGCCGGCCTCGATCCCGAAAACTTCGCCTTCGCCGCGATCAAGCCGATCGAGATCGCCGGCAAGCAAGTGACCGCCTTCCGCATCTCCTATGTCGGCGAGCAGGGCTGGGAACTGCATATGAAGTACGAGGATGGCCTGGCCGTATGGGACGCGCTTCGTGGCACCGGCGTGATGGCCTTCGGGGTGGAGACCTATGCGAACTCGCGCCGCATGGAGAAGAGCCTGCGCCTGCAGAATGCCGATCTTCTGACCCAGTATAACCTGATCGAGGCCGATCTTGCGCGTCCGAAGGTCAAGGAAGCGGACTTCCGCGGCAAGGCGAAGCACCTGGAATACAAGGCTCGCGAGCACCAGCCGGCCATGCTTTGCACGCTGGTGATGACCGAGAACACCGACAGGACCGGCGTCGAGCGCTATCCGGTCGGAAGCCTGCCGGTCATGGACCCGCAGACCGGGGAAACGCTCGTCGACGAACTCGGCCGCCGCTCCTACACCACCTCGATCGCCTTCGGCCCGACGATCGGCAAGAACATCGCGCTCGCCTACCTGCCCTGGTCCTATTGCCAGGTCGGCCGCAAGCTGAATGTGGAGTATTTCGCCGAGACCTATCCGGTCGAGGTGGTCGGCATCGGCTACAAGCCGCTCTACGACCCCGAAAATCTCAAGCCGCGCACCTGATCTGCCCGGCGACCGGGCCGGCAGCCGTCCATGCGTCTCTCGGAAAGCCCGCCACTGGCGGGCTTTTTGCTGCGCAGGGCTCCGAAGAACCCTCAGCAGGGCCGGGTCGTCAGGCGGACAGGCTCGCGATCTCCGCCATGGCCGTGTCCTGGACGAAATGGCCGGGAGAGACTTCGAGGTAGGTCCGTTTCGGCGGCACGTAGTCATGGGCGCGGACCGGGCTCTTGATCTCCTCGTTGAGCATTGGCCGCGCCATTCCGCGCCGAGAGGGATCGGGCAGCGGCACGGCGGAGATCAGGCGGCGGGTATAGGGATGCCGGGGATTGCCGAAAATGGCGGCGCGCGGCCCGATTTCCACGATTTCACCGAGATACATCACGGCAACGCGGTGGCTGACGCGTTCGACGACGGCCATGTCGTGGGAAATGAACAGATAGGCGAGTTGCCGCTTTTCCTGGAGATCGAGCAGGAGATTGGAGACCTGCGCCTTGACCGAGACGTCGAGGGCGGAGACCGCCTCGTCGGCGACGATCAGCTTCGGCTCGAGCGCCAGGGCGCGGGCGATGGAGACGCGCTGTCGCTGGCCGCCGGAAAACTCGTGCGGGTAGCGATCGGCCATGGCCGGCGACAGGCCGACCTGCTCCAGCAGTTCGGCGACACGCGCCTTGGACTCACGCTTGCCCATCAGCCCGTGCGCCAGCATCGGTTCGGCGATCGCCGAGCCGATCGTGATGCGCGGGTTCAGCGAGGCGAACGGGTCCTGGAAGATCATCTGCGACGTGCGGCGCATGGCGCGAAGCGCCCTCGTGCCGGCCCTGGTGACATCCTGGCCATCGACGACGATCGATCCTGCGGTCGGTTCGATCAGGCGGATGATGGCGCGCCCGGTGGTCGACTTGCCGCAGCCGGATTCGCCGACGAGCGCCAGCGTTTCTCCGGGGCGCAGATCGAATGAGACGTTTTCCACCGCATGCACGCGCCCGTTCGGCAGGTCGAAGCGGACGGTGAGGTTGTCGACCTTCAGGATCGGGGCTGCCTCCGGCGCGACCGCCTTCGTTTCGCGGCCGCCGGTCGCCATGCCCGTCTCCGGATCGACCTCGGGGAAGCGTCGCGGAGACCGTGCCTCGCCCATGGTCCCGAGGCGGGGGATCGAGGCGAGAAGCGACTTCGTGTAGATCGCCCTGGGTGCGGCAAAGATCTTCTCGGTGGACCCGGTTTCGACCATGTCGCCGCGGAACATCACGACCGTCCGGTCGGCGACCTCGGCAACCACGCCCATGTCGTGGGTGATGAACAGGACGCCCATGTTCTCTTCGCGCTGCAGTTCGCGGATCAGGTGGAGGATCTCCGCCTGGATGGTGACGTCGAGCGCGGTCGTCGGCTCGTCGGCAATCAGGAGCTTCGGCCGGCAGGCGAGCGCCATGGCGATCATCACGCGCTGGCGCATGCCGCCGGAGAACTTGTGCGGATACTCGTGCAGCCGGGCTTTCGCAGCCGGGATGCGGACGCGCTCCATCAGGCGCAGCGCCTCCGCCTCGGCGGCCTTCCATGACAGCGCCTGGTGCAGCACCAGCGCTTCGGCGATCTGGTTGCCGATGGTGAAGACCGGGTTGAGCGACGTCATCGGCTCCTGGAAGATCATGCCGATGGAGCCGCCGCGCACCGCGCGCATCTCGGCCTCGGATGCCTTCAGGAGATCCCTGCCCTCGAGCAGGATACGCCCTTCGCAGCGCGCCCTGTCGGGCGGCAGGAGGCGCATGGTGGAAAGGGCGGTCACGCTCTTGCCCGAGCCGGATTCGCCGACGATCGCCACGGTCTCACCGGCATGCACTTGCAAGCTGATGTCGCGGATGACAGCGCGCCAGCCGTCGGGCGTCCGGAAGGCGGTCGTGAGGTTTTCGATGGACAGCACCGGCTGGCCCGCAGAGGCGTTTTCACGCATGGTCAGCTTTCCTTCGCAAGACGCGGATCGACGAGATCGCGCAGGCCATCGCCCAGCAATTGCAGCGACAGGACCGAGAAGACGATGGCAAGCCCCGGGAAGACCATCAGCCACGGCGCGTTGTTCATGTATTCGCGCCCGGACGCCAGCATCGTGCCCCAGGTCGGCATGTCGGTGGAGACGCCAACGCCCAGGAACGACAGGCTCGCCTCCGCCAGCATCGCCGAGGCGAACACGAACGTCGCCTGCACCAGGATGGGAGAGGCGAGGTTGAGCAGCACGTGGCGCAGCAGGATCTGCCATGTCGGCAGGCCCATGGCGACCGCCGCCTCGATATAGGGCAGTTCGCGCAGCACGAGCGTCGAGCCGCGCACGATGCGGGCCAGCCGCGGCGCGTAGGTGATGCCGAGCGCGAGGATGACGGTTGCGAGCGACGGGCCCAGGGCTGCGACCAGCGCGATCGCCAGGAGGATGTCGGGGAAGGACATCATGGCATCGAGAAGGCGCGAGATCGGCGCGTCGAGCCTGCGGAAGAACCCCGCGGCGACGCCGAGAAGGACGCCGAGCACGGTGGAGATGCACACCACCCCGAGGCTGACGAGAAGCGAGATGCGGCCGGCAAAGATCGCCCGGGAAAAGATGTCGCGGCCGAACTCGTCGGTGCCGAAGAGGTGGCCCAGCGACGGCCCCTTGAGCTTGTTGACGATCGAGAGTTTGTTGGGCGCATAGGGCGCGATCCACGGCGCAAGCAGCGCGGCCAGGACCACGACCAGCAGGATGACGGCACCGAACAGGATGGCGCGATTGCCGAAAAGGCGGCGCAGGCTTGCGGCGAACGGCCGGGCAGCGGATGCGGTCGTCAGGGTCGTCATAGGCGCACCCTCGGATCGACGAGAACGTAGAGCATGTCCACGGCGAAATTGATCAGCACGTAGATCGCGGCGACGACCAGCAACGCGCCTTGGATGACAGGATAATCACGGCGCAGGACGGCCGAGACGACGAGATTGCCGATGCCCGGCAGGCCGAACACCGTCTCGGTCACGACGGCGCCGGCGACCAGCATGGCGATGGAGAGCCCGATGACGGTGATGATCGGGATCATCGCGTTCTTCAAGGCGTGCTTGAGAATGACGCGGCCCTCGCCCGCCCCCTTGGCGCGGGCTGTGCGCACGTAGTCGTCGCCGAGTACATCCAGCATGGCTGCCCGCGTGAAACGGGTGATCAGCGCCGAATTGACGACCCCCAGCGCGATCGCGGGCAGGACGAGGTGATGCAGCCGCACGAGGAAAGTCGTATCCGGGCCGCCATAGCCCGACGCCGGGAACCAGCCCTGACCCACGGCGAGCACCTGGATCAGCAGGAGGCCGAGCCAGAAGCTGGGCACGCTCGCCGCCACCATGGTCAGCGTGACCACGATCTGGTCGAACAGCGTGCCGCGTCGGACGGCGGAGAGTACGCCGACCGGCAGCGCGATCGAAACCGCGATCAGGATCGAGAACAGCGTCAGGAAGAAGGTGGGCTCTGCCCGTGAGGCCAGCGCCTGTGTGACGGGCTGGTTGAGAAAGATCGACTGGCCGAGATCGCCCCGCAGCAGGCCCAGCACGAACTGGACATACTGGACGATCAGCGGCGCATCGAGCCCCATCTTTGTGCGCAGGTCGGCGATGTCCTGGGGCGTGGCGTCCGACCCGAGCATCACGGCGGCCGGATCGCCCGGCGTCACCCGGACGATGACGAAAACAACCGTCACGACGATGGCGAGCACGACCAGCATGCCCCCAAGCCTGTTCAAGAGTGTCCGGGCGATCCGTGCCATGGTCCTATGCCTCAGTTCTTCGGGGTGACGTTCCAGAAGTGCGGCCAGTAGGTCGGCGTATAGCCGCCGACCGTTGCTGCGACACCTGCAACCGCATTGAAGTTGCCGACCTTGAACAGCGGTGCGTCGTCGTAGATGACCGTCTGGATCGCTTCCCAGGCCTTGAGCTTGTCGTCGTCGCTCGTGGCTTCCATGTAGGCGGCGACGGCCTTGGCCTTCTGGTCGGAGACGTACCAGCCCGGATAGCTGTCGGTGATGGTGTTGATCGTGGTCGGGTCGCCCGGGAAGTTGGAATGGGTGATGAAGATGTCCCATTCCTTCGGGTCGGCGCGGCGGGTGGTCAGCGTTGCCCAGTCGACCACCTGCAGGTCGACCTTGAAGCCGGCGGCCTCGAGATAGGCCTTGGCCACTTCACCGATCTTGTAGTGGAACTCGTATTGGCGGCTGGTCATGAGGCGGATCGGGGTGCCGTCATATCCGGCCTCCTCGAGCAGCTTTGCCGCAGCCTCCGGATCGCCTTCGCCGTACCGGGCCACGCCCGCTTCGGTATGCCAGAAGGAGCCGGTCGGGAAGAGCGAGGCATCGACACTGAAGAAGCGGTCGTCGGAGAAGGCCGCCAGCATCATGTCGGAGGGGTTGAGGGCGACCTGGACTGCCTGCCGGAGCGCCTTGTTCGTCAGCGGGCCCTGCTGCATGTTCATGTTGAGCGAAGCCCAGCCGGCATTCTCGAAGATCACCGGCTTGGCGTTGCCGCTCGCCTCGACGCGTTCAAACGCGCTGACGGGGAGAGAGTCCGCGTAATCGAACTGGCCGGAAATCAGGCCCTCGACACGAGTGTTCGCATCCGGCACCGGCACGAAGCGGACTTCCTTGGCGATCGCCTCGCGCTTGCCGGCATAGTTGCTCGGCTCGCCTTCGGGCGACGCGTAGTCCTCGAAGCGGACAAGCTGGGTATACTGGTCGGGCTTGCGCTCCTTGAGGGCGTAGGGACCGGTGCCGACGAACTCGGTAAGCGTATCGGCCACCTTTTCCGAAGGCAGGATGATCGACGCCTGCGACAGCGTCGCCAGCAGCGGAGCGTAGCGGGACTTGAGCTTGACGACGACGGCGTTGGCGCCGTCCTCGGTCAGGCTCTCGACGATCCCGGCGACCTGCTTGCCCTTGGAGTTGACGGCCATCCAGCGCGTCAGCGAGGCGACCACGTCCTTGGCGTCGAAGTCGCTGCCGTCGTGGAACTTCACGCCTTCGCGCAGCGGAATGCGGTAGATCAGCCCGTCTTCGGAGACCTCGGGCATCGCGGCTGCCAGCAGCGGCACCGACTTCCACTGGGCGTCGTAGGTATAGAGCGTCTCGAAGATGTGCTGGTCGATCATCAGCACGATGTCGGTGGGCGTCTGCATGGCATCGAGCGTCGGCGGTTCGCCGATGGTGGCAACCGTCAGGATGCCATCGGACGCCTGCGCCGCGGCAAGGCCGGTCGATGCGGCCAGAGCGGACGCCAGAGTGGCAATGAGAAATGTCTTCTTCATGAGGTTCCCTTCCTTTTTTTGACATGGCGTACGCGCTTTTGCGCAGGCCGGCTTCTCGCAACATGGTTCGAGGCGGCACGGACGCCGCCCCCGGGTCAGCTTTCCAGGCCCAGCGGATCGGCAACGCGCGGCCACAATTCGAGGCTCGCTTTCCTGTAAGGCGTCGTTGCCGGGTCGGTGGGATAGGAGGTCGGCGCGGCTATGTAGACGATCTCGGAAGCGACCGGCTGAAAGCCTGCGTGAAAGTGGTTGGTCGATTTCACCAGCAGCATGGTCTTTGCGGCGAAATCTATGCCGAGGTTGGAAAAGATGTCCGGCTCGTAGGTCTGCGTGCGGCTGGTGATCAGGACGATGTCGATCGAAGTCCCGACCGGGCGGACGACCGCGGCACTGCCGAGCGTCACGCGGCTGTTGCGGAAGCTCTGCCAGCCGGCATCGACGACGCGCTCCACGCGGACCCGCAGATCGAGCGGCTCGCCGCCCTGCGGGCCGGACTTGCCGCCGATGCGCAGGTCGAGTTCCGCCCCCTCCCCTGCCGCATGGCAGAAGGAAACGGCGACGGGATCCCAGATGGTGGCAACGGCGAAGTCGTCGAGGCCGCGCTCGATCATCCGGCGAAGGACGTAGGTGGCATCGCCCGCCACGCCGCCACCCGGATTGTCCCAGACATCAGCGATCACGACCGGCTTGTCGGACCGGGAGGTGCGCAGTTCCAGCGCGCGGTCGAGCCCGGCCTCGGTGTCGAGCATCGGCATGGCCGTCTGCCTGCGCATCCGGTAGAGCTCGTGCCCGAGTGTCCTGGCGAGCGCATCGCCCTTGGCCTTATCGTCGTCGGTGACGACGACGATGCGCGTTCCCATGTCGGGCACGTCGCCGGCCATGAAGCCGTGGATGACCGAAATCGAGGCGACGCCGTCCTTACCTTCCAGTGCCTTCAGGCGATCGACGAAGGAGCGCATCGGCTCGCGGCTGGTCGGATAGATCGTGATCATCCGGCAGTCGAAGGTGGAGATCGCCGGCTTGAACCCTTCGCGCAACGCCCGAAGCGCGAGATCGACGACGTGTTCGCCGCGCTGCTCGAAATCCGTGTGCGGAAATTCGAGGAAGGTCGCCATGAGGTCGAGATTGGCGAGGCGGAGCGCCGTCAGGTGGCTGTGCGGATCGAACTCCGCGGCAACGAGGATGTCGGGACCGACGATCGCGCGGACCTTCGAGAGGAAGTCGCCTTCCGGGTCGTCGTAGCCCTGCGCCACCATGGCGCCATGCAGGCCAAGGACGACGCCGTCGACCGGCAGGGCTGCCTTGAGTTCACCGAGGATCCGGTCGCGCAGCGTCTCGTAGGTCTGGCGCTGGATGAGGCCGGCCGGTTCGGCCCAGCAGGACGTGCCCTCGATGACGGTGAAGCCCTCGGCGCGTCCGCGGCGGCGCAGGATCGGCACGACGGACGAACAGAGCGTGGGCGTGTCGGGATGCTCGCCCGGCCCGGCGTAAAACGCCGCCTTGAAGGCGTGCATGTCGGTCGGGACGGGAGAGAATGTATTGGTCTCGGTCGCCAGTGAGGCGGTAAATATGCGCATCAGATGTCCCAAAGCTGTCCCGGCCCGATGGCCGTCGCCTGCCGACGCCCATGCCGATAGACATGGCGCGCCGCCGTTCTTTTCATGACCGGACGCACTCCGAGGACGTGTTTCGCCCTGCCATGCGCAGCCATCAGGGGCGGCCAAACATGCCAGTCGGCGAATTGCGGCTCATTTCGGAGGCATGCCTGCCTGCTGTCCTGCTCACCCGTTCACTGTAAACCAGTGTAATTTATTTTCTTCATAATGCGTCCATGAGCGCGATTGTCAACGGACTTTCGATTGCGAGCAGTGATTTATGTAATTCCTTTACATATCGCTTGTAACGGGACGAAATTTTTCATGGCCTTCGGCATGCGCACCGCCTGCCGATGCGCACCACGCCGTCCGTTTCCTTTTGCAGATCAGATGCTTCCGGAGCGCATGCGCCCGGCATCGCTCCAAGGCGCGCGGGCACGCCATGAAAAACACGCCGGGAAATCGCCCGAAATTTTCGCCGCCCGGCGCGTCCGGACCGGGCCCGCAGACAGAATCCGGGGCCCGGCGTGAAGAAAGATTTACATCGGCGGGCTTTTCACCACACCGTGCCGCGCGCGTCCACGGCTTCCACGCGGGTGACGACGCCGTCGCGATGGAACACCATGCGGTCGAAGAGGTTGCTGACCACGCAGGTATGGTTGGGCACCACCCTGACCATCGCGCCGACTTCGGCGAAGGTGCCCGCGCAGTCCTTCAGGTCGACCACGGCATGCTCCTCCGACAGGGAGACGATGCGCGCGCCTTCGAAGCCCTCGATCATGCCGTAGTCGCTGAAGCCGAGCAGGTCGGAGGTCAGCGCCTTCGACCCGCAATCGAGGACGACGCGATCGGGCGCCGGCCTGGAGACCACGGTCGCCAGGATATGCATGGCGAGATCGTCCTGCGTGCAGTGACCCGCACGAACCATGCTGCGGTCGTTGTAGACGTAGGTTCCGGCGCGATGTTCGGTGGCGGACGGGACGAGGTGGGCGGAAAACAGGTCCGGCGAGCCGCCGTTGGAGCGCACCGGGCATTCGATGCCCTTCGCCGCCAGGAGTTCCATGGTGCGGACGATGAAGGCCTCGACGCTTTGGGCGCCGCCGGCGGCCGGATAGGTCAGGATGCCGGTAAAGCGAAGGCCGGGCGCGGCAGCGATCCTTTCCGCCAGGGCTGCGGCATCTTCGGGCGTCTGCACGCCGCAGCGCCGGCCGCCGGTATCGCATTCGACCAGGACGGAAAGCGGCCTGCCCGTCTCGAAGGTCGCCGCCAGCCCTTCAACGACCGCAGCACTGTCCGCCACCACGGAAAGGCGCGCCACCCGTTCCTGCAAGGCGCGCAGGCGCTTGAGCTTGGGCGTGCCGAGGATGTTGTAGGTGATCAGGATATCCTCGAATCCGGCATCGGCGAAGATCTCCGCCTCGCTGATCTTCTGGCAGTTGATGCCGACGGCGCCGGCCTCGAGCTGCTGGCGCGCGATGGCGGCGATCTTGTGCGTCTTGATATGCGGACGGAACGCCTTGCCGTGGCTTTCGACGTAGCGCTGCGCCCTTACGATGTTGGCCGCAACGCGATCCTCGTCGATGACCGGCATGGGGGTTGCGACCTGATCGAGCGGCGTGCCGACTTCGGGCCATGGATTGAACATTTGCTACACCTCGTTCTTGGGGAGGAAACGCGCCGTTTGCTGCGGCGCTGTCATTTATTTTCGCCCGAGCACCCGCTTCCGTTGAAGCTCTGTCGCACTATGCTATGAAAAGACACTCGGAAGAAATTCATTTTCACACTGGAACGGCATCGCCAAGGCGACGCCATCGCCTTGGGGAGCCCCTATGGATCTTTTTCACGGCCTCTCCGACGAGGACGGCAAGTTGTCCGGGCTGGAGAAGAAACTCGCCCGGCTCGTGCTCGACGACGTGGAATTCGTGGTCAACTCGTCGATCATCGAGCTTGCCGAGCGGGCGGGCGTCTCGCCCCCGACGGTGACGCGCTTCTGCCGGCGGCTGGGATGCCAGGGCTATTCGGACTTCAAGGTGCAACTGGCGCGGATGACCTATGTCGGGCTGCGCTACCTCAAGCCCGAGGCGCCGACGGCCACGCCCGAGGAGGTCGCCGAAGACATCGTCACCAAGGCGCAGAACGCGCTGTTCGAACTTCATCGCCAACTCGACCTCGTCGTACTCGACAAGGCCGCTCATCTTCTGCGCGGCGCCGAGTTCATCCAGGCTTTCGGCGCGAGCGGAAATTCCGCCATGATCGTCAACGAACTGCATAACCGCCTCTTCCGGCTCGGATGCCGCATCAACGCCTCGAACGACCACAACATGAACATCATGATGTCGGCCGCCGTGCAGCCGGGCACGGTCGTGTTCGGCTCGTCGTTTACCGGCCGCGACCTCGGCCTCGTCCACTGTCTGGAACTGCTCCGGCAGGCCGCCATTCCGACGATCGTGATCACCCAGCCCAATTCGCCTGTCGCTGCCGCTGCAGACGTGGTGATCGCGATCGAAATGCCGGAGGGCAAGAACATCTTCCGTCCCACGTCGACGCGCTACGCCTATCTCGCGGCCATCGACATCCTCGCCAACCTGGTCGCCTATGCCGATCGCACCACGGCGATCAGGGCCCTGCGCAGTATCAAGGAAGAACTGGTGCGCCACCGCGACGGCGACGATCGGCAACTGCTGGGCGACTGAGGCGTCGCCACAGGCTGCGCCCCGGGAGGGGTCAGTCGACCGGCTTGTAGGCGATGACGTCCATCTCCACCTTCGCATCGACCATCAGCGGCGACTGCACGGTGGAGCGCGCCGGGGGATGATCGATGAAGTGCTTCTGGAAGACGGCGTTGAAGCTCGAGAAATCGCGCGCATCGGCGAGCCAGACGTTGACCTTCACCACGTCCGCCAGCGTGCAGTCGGCAAGGGCAAGGACGTCCTTGATGTTGGCGACGACCTGCTCGGTCTGGGCGACGATGTTGCCGACGACGACCTCGCCGTCAACAGTCGGGACCTGTCCGGAGACATAGACGAAGTCGCCGGCCCTGACGGCCTTGGCGAAGGGCCGCCGCTGGCCGCCGGCCTGGGTGTCGGCCGTTTCCAAACGCACCAGTTTCTTACGGGACATGATGGATCCTGCAATTCATTTTCATGTGTTGGACTTATTTTGCGACATTACCGGTCAGATTTAGCAAAGTCCATCAATCGGTGAAAATTATTTCCACGATGCCTAGGCCGCGCACGCCAGTTTGCCGCATTGAACGGCGGATGCGGCGTGGGATATGGTGTTGCCCGTGCCGCAACGGTGCCGGGGAATTCATGGTCGGGCGTCTGAGCTTTGTCGAACACTGCATGGTGCGTGCGCTCTGCACGCTCGCCCTGCTGTTCGTCGGCTTCGCGCACGAACCGGCGGTCGGACAACAGCGGCCGATACCCGCAACCGAGCTTGCGCAATATGTGCTGCCGGACGGTACTCTGCCGGACCTCTGCTCTTCCGAGCATGGCAAGGACAGCCATGGCGAAAGCGACCGGCGCTCCGGCTGCGAAGCCTGCAGGCTTACCGCCGCCGTGCTGCTACCCGCGCCGCAGCACGGTGCGGGCGAACCGATCCTTGCCGAGGCCGACCGGAATGTCGCTTTCCGCACCGAAGCCCACTACCGGCAGCTCTTTCCCCCGAACACCGCCCCGCGCGGTCCTCCCTCCGGCCTGCACGCCTGAGCCGTTGCCGCGATCGCGGCAGCGCCTTCCGTCGCGCCGGGAACAGACTGCCAAGTGCGGCCTGTGCCGGCACTCGGCCGGATCAAGTTTCATGTTCAACAAGTCACATCCGGAAGCCGCTCGAACGCGCATCGAGCTGACAAACCCACCCTTCCACAGAAAGACCAGATAATGGAGACCATCATGAAGAGGCATTTTTCGACACGTCTCGCCCTCGCCCTGCTCCTGTTCGCGCCGGGCCTTGCCCTGGCGCACGACTTCAAGGTCGGCCAGATCGAGATCGACCATCCCCATGCGCGGGCCATGCTGCCGGGGGCGAAAGTCGGCGGCGGCTACCTCACGATCATCAACAACGGTGCCGACGACCGTCTCGTCGCCATCGTCACCACGCGCGCCGGCGACGCCCAGTTGCACGAGATGAAGATGGACGGCGAGGTCATGGTCATGCGCGAACTGAAGGACGGCGTGGCGCTTCCGGCCGGGGCCACGGTGGAGCTCAAGCCCGGCGGCTACCACGTCATGTTCATGAACGTCGGCCAACCCTTCAAGGAAGGCGAGACGGTCAAGGCGACGCTGACCTTCGAGAAGGCCGGCTCCGTCGACGTGGAGTTCGCCGTCGGCCCGGCCGCGGGCGGTGCGCCGGAAAAGAAGCACGATCCCGCCGGGCAGCCTGCGGACGCAGGGCATGGGCAGTAACGCCGCGCGCCGCCGGGCCGACCGCCGAGGCCGTCGCAGCGAAGCCGTGAGGCGCCGCGACTGCCGCAGGTGCGCGCTCAGGGAACGAACGGGACGCGGACGGGTTCGCTGCCCAGGGCGTTTTCGGGGGCGCGAACCGGTGAGCGGTCGGTGGATCGGCCAGGGGAGCGACCGGGGGATCGGTCCAGCGAGCGGTTGAGGGCTGCGACCAGTTGGCGCTTCAGCGCCTCCACCTCCGGCGCGGTGCGTTCCCGCGGCCTCTTCAGGGCGATCTCGATCTCCTCGAGCTTGCGGCCCGGCCAGGGCCGCATGACCACGATCCGGTCGGCAAGAACGGCCGCCTCCTCGATGTCGTGCGTGACGAGGATCATGGTGGTGCCGCTTTCGGCCCAGAGATCGGCCAGATGGTCCTGCAGGTCCGCGCGCGTGAGCGCATCGAGGGCGGAGAAGGGCTCGTCGAGCAACAACACCTCCGGACGGGTGACGAGGGCGCGGGCGATCGCCACGCGCTGCGCCTGCCCGCCGGAGAGCTCCTTCACCCACCGCCCGCCGTATCCGGCGAGACCAACTCGCAGCAAGGCCTCCTCCACCCGCAGTGCGCGGTCGTTCGCGGCGAGATCGGCCAGGCCGAAGCCGACATTGCCGGCAACCGTGAGCCAGGGCAGCAGCCTCGGCTCCTGGAAGATGATGTTGACCAGCGGGTGCGGCTGCGTAAGCGTCGCCCCGTCGAGGACGGCACGCCCGCGCGACGGCTGCTCGAGGCCGGCGATCAGGCGCAGGAGCGTGCTCTTGCCGCATCCGGAACCGCCGATCACGGCGACGATCTCGCCCTCGCGCACGGTGAGGGAGAACGCCTCCAGCGCGTGGACGCCGTTCGGATAGACCTTTGTCAGGTTCTGCAGTTCGAGCATGGCTCAGGCATCCCGCCCATAGGTGTCCTGCCAGCGCAGGAGCGGCGCGGTTCCCAGCACCAGCAGCGTATCGGTCAGCTTGCCGACCGCGGCGAAGGTGAGGATGGCCGCCAGGATCTGGTCGGGCTTGCCGAGCTGCTGGCCGTCGACCAGCAGGTAGCCGAGCCCTTCGGAGGCCCCCATGAATTCGGCGGCGACGACGAACATCCAGCCGAGGCCGAGGCCCGAGCGCAGGGCCACGACGTAGCTCGGCAGCACCGCCGGCAGGAGGATGCGACGCACCAGCGCCGGCCCCGAAAGCCGGAAGACCCGGCCGACCTCGACGATCTTCCGATCGACGGAGGCGACCGCGCCGCTGACGCCGAGATAGACGGGAAAGAACACGCCGACGGCGATCAGCGCGACCTTGGAGGTCTCGAAGATGCCGAACCAGAGAATGAAGAGCGGCACCCAGGCGATCGAGGGGATGGCGCGCAGCGCCTGCAGCGTCGGATCGGCGAAGCGGCTGAGCCGCGGCGAATACCCCGTCAGGGCGCCGGCGATCGTGCCCGCCGCGGCACCGGCGACAAAGCCGACGACAACGCGCCAGAGAGTGACGGCGATGTGACGCACCAGTTCCCCGGTTGCGGCCAGATCGTAGAGCGTGACGGCGATGCGAGAGGGCGGCGGCATCAGCCGCCCCGTCGCAAGACCCGTCCGGACCAGGAGCTCCCAGAGGACGAGGGCGGCGATGGGCAGGACGAAGGCGGCAGCGATCCGCTGGACCCCGAACGGGCGCGGCCTGCACGTCTTCGTTGCGGCTGCCGGGGCTGCGGCACCCGCCAGGTCGAGAAACCCCATCGCCTCACCTCTTTCCGTGTTGTCGCCGCGTCTACTGGCTGATCGAAGCGCCGAAGCTCGGCTCGACCAGTTCACCGGTGACGGCCTTGACGTCGACGGCGGCGGCGACGACGCCTGCCTGCTGCAGGGCGAGACCCGCGGCCTCGATCGTCTGCCGCTGCGCGTCGCCGATCAGCGAATGGCTGAGGTCGGTGCGCTCGAGCTGCCGCGCGATGACGGCATCGGGCAGCTTGGTGGCCTCGATCAGCGCGGCCTTCAGCGCGTCCGGCTCGGCGATCGCCTTGGCGCGCGCCTTCTCGTAGGTCGCGATGACGCGGGTGACGATCTCCGGGTGCTCGGTTGCGAATTCCTCGCGGACGTTCAGCACGCCCCAGGTATTGTTGTCCGGATTGCGGTGGAAGAGCTGGGCGCCGCCCTCGATCTCCGCAGACGCCATCAGCGGATCGAGGCCGGCCCAGGCGTCGACGTCGCCGCGCAAAAGGGCGAGCTTGCCGTCGGCATGCTGGAGCAGCACCAGCGAGACATCCTTTTCCGTCAGACCGGCGTCGGCGAGCGCGCGCACGAGGAAGATGTGCGGGTCGGTGCCGCGGGTGACGGCGACAGACTTGCCCTTCAGGTCCGCGACGCTGGAGATGCCGGCGTCGGGGCGGGTGACCAGCGCCGTCCATTCGGGACGGGAATAGACATAGACGGACTTCACCGGGTTGCCGTTGATGCGGCCGATGAGGGCTGCCGCGCCCGCGGTCGAGCCGAAATCGAGCGAGCTGGCGTTCAGGAACTCCAGCGCCTTGTTGGAGCCCGCCGACTGCACCCAGGTGATGGCGATGCCGTCCTTCTCGAACTCCTTCTCCAGCAGGCCTTCCTTCTTCAGGACGAGGCTCACCGGGTTGTACGTCGCCCAGTCGATGCGGATCTCGGTCGGCTCGTCTGCATGCGCCAGCCCGACGGCTGCAAAGGCGGCTGCGGCAAGGCCGAGGACGATGGAACGAAGCGAAAGCATTTGACCCCCTTTTCCGGCCCGGCCGGATTGTCACGATCCGACCGCAATCGCCGGCCGGAATTAATAAAATACATAGCTTTTATAGAGTTTTATCGCCCGATATACCCGGTCAAAATGCCTCAATTCGGCCCGAAAATAGCAAAACCAATCTATACAAT
Source organism: Mycoplana azooxidifex (assembly GCF_014196765.1). Classification (GTDB taxonomy): domain Bacteria; phylum Pseudomonadota; class Alphaproteobacteria; order Rhizobiales; family Rhizobiaceae; genus Mycoplana; species Mycoplana azooxidifex. The sequence continues at coordinate 147,414 of NZ_JACIEE010000002.1, read as the reverse complement.
CTCTATAGAATATGGTCTTTCTACCCCTGTAAAGCCTGTGCGTCCTGAAACCGCATGATGCAAGGAGCAGTCGACATGGGTACGTTCTCGCCCGCGATTGGCCATCCTGTCCGCACCGCCGCTCTCATCGGCGCGGAAGACGAAGCGATCAGCGTCGCCGCCTCCATTGCCGCCACCTTCGAGCCCGCCGGGACCGACAGCGCCTTCGACAGCCAGGAGGCCCGGCTGGAGCTGGTCGGCCGGTCCGGGCTGTTCGGCGTGTCGGTGCCGACCGAGCACGGCGGCATCGACGTCTCCAACACCGTTCTTGCCGAGATCTGCGCGCTTGCATCGCAACGTTCGGCCGCGCTCGGCGAAGTCCTGGCTGCGCATTTCGTGGCGCTCGAGCATCTGCGCAGCCATGGCTCCGAGGGGCAGCAGACGACGCTTTTCCCGGCGGCGCTGGCCGGGGCGCGGCTGTCGATGGCGACGCCCGTGCAGCGCGACGGCGGGACGGCCACCGCCCTGTCGCTGATGCCAACCGGCGTCGGCTGGCGGATGGGCGGAGAGTTGCTCTGTACCCCCTGTGCACGACACGCCGACTGGGTGCTGGTGCCAACAAGGAGCGAAGCGGGCAAGACGGCACTGGTTCTGCTGCCGACCCGCATCGACGGGCTGCACTACGTCGCCAACAGTTGCGAGCCGACGGCCCGGGGCACCTCGCGGCCGGAGCACGTCCTCGTCAAGGACGTGCTCGTCGAGGCCGGCACACTGCTGCATGCGGTCGCCGACACCACGCGCAGCGACGTGCCGCATGCGCTGGACCTGCTGCTGCAGGCCGCAACGCATCTCGGCGCCGGGCGTCTTTCCCTGCAGATAGCCCTCTCCGACGACGATGCAGATCCGGTGGCGATCGGGCTCGCCTCCGCCCGGCTTGCCGCTGCGGGTGCTGCGGTCGAGCAGGCGGGCCGTGCGATCGACGCCGCCCAGATCGGCCTTGCAGACCTGCACCGGACGAATGCATTCCTGGCCGCGGCGGACGCCTTCGTCACCGCCGTCGATGCCGCACGCGGGGCTGCTGCGACGGCCCGGCCGCGCGCGCCCGGTACCCCGGCGAAGGCGCACGACGATCTCGCCCCGGCTATTGCCGATATCCTGCGCGAGACCGGCGCCCTGCGGCTGGCGGCGCATCGCCTTCCGCCCGAGGAAGACTAGATCCGAGTTTGAGAGGTCAACTCACCTGGCGCTGCGGGACGGCCGTGTTCGCTTCAGTGAGCGAGCGGATGTCCGCAGCCACCCGATCGGCCACGAAGACCGCGTGCTCGGTGACCTGCGGCAACCCCATCAATTCTCCGAACGTGCCGCGCGCAAGCGGGCCTGCGACATAGAGCGAGCGTTCCGGCAGCCCGCCGGCATCGATGGCGCGACTTTCCCCATCGACCTCGATGCCGAGTCCCACCGGGTCGGCACGCAGCCGCCCGTCGGCTGCAAGCCCGGCGAGGTAGGGCTGGCTGGCGAGGATGCCGGCATGCCCCGGGCCGGTGGTCACGACGACGGCGTCGTAGCGTTCCTCGCTCGCGCCCTTTTCCTGCCGCGCGCGGAGCCGGACGGCGATCTCGCCATCGCCCGAGACCTCCACGCCCGCAATCGACGCGGCGCGGAACGTCAGGCGGCCGTCAGCGAGCCGCCCTTCGATCGCCGCTTCGACCTGTGGGGCGATCCGGAAGCGATGCACGTCCCAGTATGGCCGCAGGAAGCGCACGAGACGGCGGCGCTCGGCCACCGGCAGCGCCTTCCAGATCTCGCCCCCCTCTGCGCGCAGCCGGTCGAAGACCGCATGCCAGGAGATGCCCTCGGCCGCAGCCTCGGCGACGGCGCGACGCGTGGCCCGAAGCAGGCCCAGCGCAGTCCGGCTCGGCTGTGTCATGAAATCGCCGAAAGGCTCCTGCGGCAGGGGGTTGTGCCCGCGCGAGCGCAGTCCCCTGCGCGAGATCGCCGCGATCGCGCCGCGATGGCCGGCGGCATCGAGCGCTGCAATCACGTCGGCGGCCGTCAGGCCCGCCCCGACCACCAGTACCCTGTCGTCCGGCCGGATGACGGAGAGCGCCCGGGGCACGGTGGTGTCCGCCACGTAGCGCGGGTGGCCCGTGAGCGCGCGCGCCAGCGCGAACGGTGCCTGCGGGCTCGGATGGGTGGTGGCGACGACGACGATGTCGGCGACCGTCTCGGAACCGTCATCCGCCTCCAGGCGCCAGCGTCCCTGACTTGCGGCCGTGACCGAGCGCACGCGCGCCTTGCGGTGCTCCAGGCTGCCGTCGGCCACCAGCGGGGCGAGATGGGCGTGGACATAGCGGCCGAAGGCGCCGCGCCGCGGAAACACGCGGCCATCCGTCGTCACGGCCTCCGGGTCGTGCCGAAGCGCGCCCGTCTCCTCCAGCCAGCGCGGGAAATGCTCCTCGTCGCCGGGAAAGAGCGACATGCGGGTTGCCGGAACGTTGATGCGGTGGACGGCCTCGTCGGTGTCGTAGGCGAGGCCGCCGCCGATGAGTTGCCGGGGCTCGAACATCACTATGCGCGCCGAACCAGCTGAAATCCCGTGGACGAGATGGTAGGCCAGCGCTGCGCCGGTGAAGCCGCCGCCGATAATGGCAACGACCGGCATCGAGGAGGCGCGGCTCACGACTGCGAAACCTTCAGCGCCGGACGATGGTCGCCAGCGATCGATTCACCGAAGGAACCGGTGTCGATGGGCGCCTGGCGTGCCGGAATGACATGGTTGAGCGGAAGATGCGGCATGACCAGTTCCCCGAAGCGATAGGCCTCTTCCAGGTGAGGGTAGCCGGAGAAGATGAAGCTGTCGATGCCGATCCGCCGATACTCCTCGATGCGCGCCCTGACCTGGCCGGGATCGCCGACCAGCGCCGTGCCGGCCCCGCCCCGCACGAGCCCCACGCCCGCCCAGAGGTTGGGCGCTACCTCCAGCCTGTCGCGCCGACCGCCGTGAAGCGCGCTCATGCGGCGCTGGCCGGCCGAATCCATACGCGAAAAAACCTTCTGCGCCGCCTCGATCGTCGCATCGTCGACATGCCGGATGAGATCGTCGGCCGCCTGCCAGGCCTCGCTGGCCGTCTCGCGCACGATGACGTGCAGGCGGATGCCGAACGTCACATCCCTGCCCGCGTCCTCGGCGAGCTTGCGCACCTCGGCGATCTTGCCGGCGACCTCCTCCGGCGGCTCGCCCCAGGTCAGGTACTTGTCGATCGTACGCGCCGCCACCTGCTGGCCGACCCCCGACGAGCCGCCGAAATAGAGCGGCGGATGGGGCGTCTGCACCGGCGGGAAGAGCAGCCGCCCGTCCTCGATGTCGAAATGCCGGCCCTTGTGGTCGACGGTCTGGCCGGAAAGCACCTTCTTGTAGATGTCGAGGAACTCCTCGGTGACGGCGTAGCGGTCCTCGTGGGAGAGATGGATGCCGTCGCCCTTGTTCTCGATCGGGTCGCCGCCGGTCACGACATTGATGAGCAGCCGGCCGTTGGAGATGCGGTCGAGCGTGGCGGTCATCCGGGCGGCGAGCGTCGGCGACAGAAGGCCCGGCCGCACGGCGACGAGGAACCGTAGCTTCTCCGTCAGGGGTGCCAGCGCCGAGGCGACGACCCAGCTGTCCTCGCAACTGCGCCCGGTCGGGAGCAGCACGCCGTAGTAGCCGAGCGCATCCGCAGCCTGCGCCACCTGCCGCAGATAGGCGAGGTCGACATTGCGCCCGCCAAGCGGGGTGCCGAGATAGCGGCTGTCCCCGTGTGTCGGAAGAAACCAGAAAACGTTGATCTTTTCGGGCGCGGCAGGCATGTCTCGATGCTCCTGATTTCGCATGTCCGGCGCCGCCCCTAGAGCATCGGGTGCCGCCGGACGCAGAACATAAATTACATAAATTTGGTTGACAATAAAATTCCGCGCCAGCATTCTCGCCCCGAAATTCGAGCCCCTTCGCCGGGGGCGGAGACAGGAGAGCAGGAATGAACATGGCCAGGCTGACGCGGGACGAGCGCGACGAAGTCCGTGCGCAAGGGTCCACCTTCATCGACCCGAGCCTGCTGAAATCGGCCATGCGCAGCGTATCGGGGGCCGTGTCGGTGATCAGCGCGGGCGTCGGGCCGGACCGGACGGGGGCGACGGTGACCTCGGCGACCGCCCTGTCGGTCGAGCCGCCGACGATGATCGTCAACATCAACCGCTCCTCGTCCACCTTCCCCATCATCCGCCGCTATGGCCACTTCTGCGTCAACATCCTCGCCGGCGGGCACGAGGCGGTGGCCAACCGGTTTGCAGGGTTCGACGGGGCGAAGGGCGAGGCCCGCTACGAGGGGGCAAGCTGGACGACGCGGATCAGCGGCGCCCCGGTCCTGATCGGCGCGCTCGCCTCGATCGATTGCGAGGTCGAGGAGATCATCGAACGCCACAGCCACGGCATCATCCTCGGCCGCGTCGTCGAGGTGCTTTCCGGCAGCGGCCAGTCGCTCGTCTACAACAACGGCCGCTACGGCAGCTTTGCGCCGACGATCGAGTAACCTTTCAGGATGGACTTGTTACCGACGCCTCACGCCGCGCGCGGCGGGCTCAGCCCGTCCGCTTCTGCGGCTCGTTATCATCGATAATGGACACGGCATCCGGCGCCGAGACGAACTGACTAAGCGTCATGGTGTCGAGGATCGAGGCGATCGCATCGCGGACGTCGGTCATCGCCCGGCGCACCTGACAGGTCTCGGGGTCGGCACAGTCCTCGCAGGCCTCGAAGGCGGTGCGGCTGGCGCAGCGGATCGGCGCCAACGGACCGTCGAGGACGCGGATGGCATGGCCGATGCGGATTTCGGAGGCCGGATGGGACAGCGCATAGCCGCCGCCGGGCCCCTTCTTGGAGCGCAGCATGCCGGCATTGCGAAGCTCCAGCAGGATCGTGTCGAGAAACTTCTTCGGGATATTGTTGCGCAGCGCAATCTCGCTGACGAAAGCCGTTTCGCCCGGTTCCAGCCGCGCCAGGTCCACAAGCGCCTTCAGGCCGTATTTTCCCTTTTTCGTCAGCATCTCAATCCGCTTTCATCAGCATCTATATCGTATCCGGATACGCCCGGAAGCGCCGACGCGTACGCCGCGTCACGCGATGTTATTGGCACCCAAGTGCGAAAATCATATAAAACCGGTATAATTAATTTATAAGACCCGCAGCAACGAAATAGACGTGCTTGACCCGCGATCTATTCACTTTTGCGCAAGCGGCGTAACCAATCGGCATCATCTGGCGGCGGCGAGCGTCGTTCCGGCCGGAATCGAGGCGAAATCCGGGGTCCGCCCGGCAGTCGCTCGATGGCCCACAGTGGGCCTCACCCCTTGCCGAAAGCCCACTCCAGCAAAGCTTCGCCATCCCCACGGACGTTTCCCGCTCGCAGGCCGCGGCCGGCGCGTCCGGACGCCGATCGCTGCCGTTTGTGACAAAATTGGAAGGGAATTGGAAAAGACCGTTACAGCGCTGACACGAGAGCCGGCTAGGGCCTGCCCTACGGCGCGTCCGACAGTCTGAGACGCTCCGGCCCGGAGAAGCGGCCCCATGAAAGTCATCCAGATCACCGACACCCATTTCAGCCCCGAGAAGACCCATTTCAACGGCAACTGGGCGCCGCTCCTGAACTTCATCGAAGACAGCGGCGCCGATCTCGTCGTCCATACCGGCGACCTGACGGTGGATGGGGCCGACAAGGAAGCCGACATCACCTTCTCGATGGAACTGATGCGGCAGGTGAAGGTGCCGATGCTGATCGTGCCCGGCAACCACGACGTCGGACATTTCGCCCACATGGACCAGCCGGTCAACGCCGAACGCCTCGGGCGCTGGCGCCGCATCGTCGGCGGCGACCGCTTCGTCGAGGATGCGAACGGCTGGCGTCTCGTCGGGCTCAATGCGCTTCTTCTCGGTCACGAGGACGAAGAGGAAGAAGCACAGTTCGAATGGTTGCAGACCGCCTTCGAAGAGCGCGACGGACGCCGGCTGGCGCTGTTCTCCCACAAGCCCCTGTTCGTCGATGCGCCGGACGAGGGCGACACCGGCTATTGGAGCGTGCGGCCGGTGCAGCGCAAGCGCCTCACCGACCTGATTGCCGCCCATGACGTGGCGCTGTTCGCCAGCGGCCACCTGCACTGGGCCTGGCAGGGGCGGTTCGACAACACCGCGATCACCTGGGGACCGTCCGCCGCCTTCGTCATCGACAAGCTGGAACGCGAGATGCCGGGCGAACGCCTGGTCGGCGCGGTCGTCCACACCTTCGCAGACAACGTCCGCAGCGAGATCGTCGCCGTTCCGGGCATGACCGCGCACGTGATTGACGAGGTCGTCCACGAGGTCTATCCGCGATCGGCCCACAAGGTCGCCAAGGCGGCCGCCGAATGAGCGCGCTCTCGCTTCGCAACATCGAGAAGTCCTTCGGCGGCAACCACATCTTGAAGGGTGTGACGCTGGATGCCGGGCCTGGCGAATTCATCGCCCTGGTCGGCCCTTCGGGATGCGGCAAGAGCACCCTGCTGCGCATCCTCGCCGGGCTCGAGACGGCCGACAGCGGCGATATCCTCATCGCCGGCCGCGACATGACCGCGGCCCATGCCGCCGATCGCAACATCGCCATGGTGTTCCAGTCCTACGCGCTCTATCCGCACCTTACGGCGGCGCAGAACATCGCCGTGCCGCTGGTGATGCGACGCCTGACGCGCGCCCGGCGCCTGCCCTTTCTCGGCCGGATGATGCCCGGCCAGCGCAAGGCGGTCGCGGACATCCATCGCGACGTACGCGACATGGCGGCATCGCTCAAGATCGATCACCTGCTCGACCGCAAGCCGGGCCAGATGTCCGGAGGCCAGCGGCAGCGCGTGGCGCTCGCCCGCGCCATGGTGCGCCGTCCGTCGATCTTCCTCATGGACGAGCCGCTGTCCAACCTCGATGCGAACCTGCGCGTGCACGCCCGCGGCGAGATCGTCGACCTGCATCGTCGCGCCGGCGTGCCGACCCTCTACGTCACCCACGACCAGGCCGAAGCGCTCTCGATGGCCGATCGCGTGGCCGTGATGATCGGCGGATCGCTACTGCAACTCGCCTCCCCGCAGGTGATCTACGAGGATCCGCAGCATGTCGAAGTGGCGAAATTCATCGGCCAGCCACGAATCAACCTGATCGCCTCCCAGGTCGAGGACGGCGCGACCGTCGCACTCGGCGGCACGCGCTGCCGCCTGGTCGACCGGGCGGCTGCGGCCGGATCGGCGGTAACGCTCGGTATCCGGCCGGAATTCGTCAGCGTCTCGCGCCAGGGCAACGAGGGCCTGCCGGCCCGCATCGAGCGGCTGGAATTCCTCGGCTCGGAAGTCATCGTCTACTGCCGGCTCGACGCGATCGGCGAGACCATGGTCGCCAAGGTCACCCCGGCCGAAGGGGCGGACCTTTCGCCCGGCGTGCCGGTGCGGCTTACGGCGGATGCCCGGCATATCTTCGTCTTCTCGAAAGACGGCAGTCGCCTCGCCGCCGCCCCGCTCTCCAGCATCGTTACGCGGGAGGCGCTGCATGGCTGATCTCGCGGCCCCTTCCACTGGCCTAGCAGGAACCGTGCCGCGCGCCGGCACGCCGGAGCAGCGCGAGGCCCGCATTGCCTGGCTGCTCGCCGCGCCCGCGCTCCTGCTCGTGCTCGTCTTCATCATCCTGCCGGTGGCCGCGGTGATCGGCCTCGGCTTCACCGATTTCGAGCTCGGCTATGCCGACTTCCGTTTCGTGGGCCTGGAGAACTATGCCGAGCTTTTCGACGACCGCACCTTCCAGCGTTCGCTATGGAACACCGCCGTCTATGCCGGCATCGTCACGCCCGTCTCCATCTTCATGGCGCTCGGACTTGCCATGCTGATCGAGGCGGAGGGCATCGGCCGGTCCTTCTTCCGCACCGCCTATTTTCTTCCCGTAGCCTCGCTGCTGGTGGCGATGGCGACGGTCTGGCAGTATCTTTTCCACCCGAGCATCGGTCCGATCAACGCCATGCTGGCCACCTTCGGCATTCCCGGCCCGAACTGGCTCGGGGCCTCCTCGACCGTGCTCTACAGCCTGTCGATCATCGGTGTCTGGCAGTCGGTCGGCTTCAACCTCGTGCTCTTCCTGGCCGGCCTTACCGCCATTCCGCGCGAACTCTATGCCGCAGCCGAGGTCGACGGCGCGAAATCCGGCTGGGACCGCTTCCGGCTGGTCACCTGGCCGATGCTGGGACCGACCACGCTGTTCGTCACAACCATCAGCATCATCAATTCGGTGAAGGTGTTCGAGACGGTCAAGACGCTCACCGAAGGCGGGCCGAACAAGGCCTCCGAAGTGCTGCTCTTCACCATCTACCAGGAAGGTTTCGTCTACCTGCGCGTCGGCTACGCATCGGCGATGACGGTCGTCTTCCTCGCCATCCTCGTCGTGCTGATGTTCCTGCAATACCGCGTCCAGGACAGGCAGGTGCACTACTCATGACCTCTGCAAGCTTCACGCCCGGCCGCGTCGCCCGGCTTTCCATCCTCGGCCTCGGCGCCCTCGTCTTCCTCGCGCCCTACATCTTCATGGTCTCGACCGCCGGCAAGGCGCAGAGCGACATCTTCACCTCGTCGCTGTCGCTGATCCCGCAGCAATGGTTCTACGTGCAGAACTTCGCCAAGGCGCTGTCGCGGGTGTCGATGGGCCGGCTTTTGATGAACGGCGTCGTCGTCTGCGCGCTGATCCTCGTCTTCCAGGTGGTGATCGCCATCCCCTGCGCCTATGCCATGGCGAAGCTGAAGTTCCGCGCCGCCCGCGCCCTGATGGTGCTGGTCATGCTCGGCCTGCTGGTGCCGATCCACGCCACTGCACTTCCGCTCTATGTGGCGTTCGACCGGGCCGGGGCGCTCAACAGCTACGTGGCGCTGGTCGCGCCCTTCACCATCTCGGTGTTCGGCATCTTCCTATTCCTGCAGTTCTTCCGCGCCATGCCGGACGACCTCATCCATGCCGCGCGTCTCGACGGCATGAGCGAGCCCGGCATCATCGCCCGCGTGATCGTGCCCAATGCCTGGCCGGCCGTCACAGCGTTTTCGATCTTCTCGGTGGTGGCCCACTGGAACGACCTCTACTGGCCGCTGATCGTGGTCTCGAACCAGGCCTATGCCACGCCGCCGCTCGGCCTGCTCTACTTCCGCGCCGCCGAAGCCGGCGACGACTACGGCGCGCTGATGGCCGCCACGCTGATCATCACCTTCCCCCTCGTCGCCGCATTCCTGCTCGCGCAGAAGCGCTTCGTCGAGGGCATCACCATGACCGGTCTCAAGGGTTGACCGGCCTTCAACAGGAGCCATCCATGAAGCACTTCAAGCAATTCCTTGCCACAGCAGCGATCACCCTGTCGGTGACGTTTCCGGCCCACGCCGAGACGACGCTGACCGTCCACTATCCGATGCCGGGCTTCTTCAAGGACGTGATGGACACGATCTCGACGAAGTTCATGGAAGAGAACCCGGACATCAAGATCCAGTTCGCCAACCCTTCCGCCACCTACGAGGAAGGCATCCAGACCATCATGCGCCAGGCCGGCACCGACGAGATGCCGGACATCACCTTCATCGGCCTCAACCGCCTGCGCATGGCCGACGAGCGCAGCATTCCGGTCGACATGGGCCCGCTGATCGCCAAGGACGCCAGCATGGCCGAGCAGGGCTTCTCCGACACGATCCTGAAGCTCGCCCAGGTCAACGGCAAGCAGGTGGGCCTCGCCTTCGCCACCTCCAACCCGATCATGTACTACAACGCCGACCTGGTTAAGGCTGCCGGCGGCAATCCGGACCAGCCGCCGAAGACCTGGGACGAAGTCATCGAACTCGGCGCCAGGATCAAGGCGCTCGGCAACGGCGTCGACTCGGTCGACTTCCGCTGGCAGGGCGACGACTGGATGTTCTCCGCGCTGCTGTTCGGCGCCGGCGGTACGATGCTGAGCGAGGACGAGAGCGAAGTGACCTTCAACGGTCCGGAAGGCCAGAAGGCGTTTCAGCTGATCGACCGCCTGGTCAAGGAAGCCGGCATGCCGGTCTTCACCAAGCAGGCCGGCGAGCAGGCCTTCGTCGCTGGCAAGGTCGGCTTTGCCTTCCAGACCACCGGCGCGCTGCGCAACACCATCAAGAACGTCGGCGACAAGTTCGACCTGCGCACGGCCGAGATCCCGCTTCTCGACCCGGAGAACGGCAAGCTGCCGACCGGCGGCAATGCCGTCGTCATCCTGACCCACGACGAAGCCAAGCAGGACGCAGCCTGGAAGTTCGCCAAGTTCGCGGCCGGCCCCTACGGCGCCTCGGTCGTCGTCCCCGGCACCGGCTACGTTCCGAACAACGAGCTCGCCGCGAAGTCCCCGGAATACCTCGGCGACTTCTACAAGGAGAACCCGCTGTTCCAGGCCGGCCTGAAGCAAATGCCGCGCATGATCCCCTGGTACGCCTTCCCCGGCTCCAACGGCGTCCGCGTGACCCAGACGATCGTCGATAACACCTCGCGCGTCGTCGACCAGTCGGCAACGCCGGACGAAGCGCTCAATGACGCTGCCGACGAGGTGAAGCGCCTGCTGCCGCGCAGTTGAGCACTTCCTTGAACCGATGAGCGAAGGTCGCCGCAATCTCCACTGCGGCGGCCTTCTCCTTGCTACAGGGCGCGCACGGTGCCGCCGCGCCGCAGTTGGTAGTCGAAATCGAAATGCCGGGCCGGCGCTCCGTTGCCGGCAATGTCCAGCAGCAGCGACGCCGCCGTCGTCCCCATGCTGGCGTCGGGCATTTCGATCGTCGTCAGCGGCGGGTCCAGCATCTGCCCCATCTCGATGCCGTCAAACCCTGCGACAGAGACGTCGCGCGGCACGCACAGCCCCTCGCGCCGCAGCGCGCCGATGACGCCGAAGGCCAGGAGATCGTTGGAGGCGATGATCGCGGTGGGCGAAGACCGGGAGAGCACGGTATCGAGCTCGAGCTGGCTGTAGCCGCCGACAAAGGCGATCTGCATCGCCTCCAGCGGCTCGACGCCCGCATCCGTCACGGCCTGCAGATAGCCTTCGTGCCGCGACCGGGCGCGGTCGGAGGCGGTGAAGTTTCCCGAGACGAACAGGATCCGGCGATGGCCGAGGTCCAGCAGGAACCGGGTCAATTCGTGGCCCGCCCCGACATTGTCGACACAGACCGCAGCCGGAAAGGCGGCGGCGGGGCGGTTGCCGAGGAGCACGGTGGGCGGCAGGTCGGGCGGCAGGTGCCCGGTGTTCCCCGGATCGCACAGGGTGAGGATCAGACCGGTGGGCCGATCGGTCAGGAGTGCCGTGACGGCATCGGCCTCTCTGGCAGGATCATAGTGGGACTGCGCGATCACCACGCCATGGCCGGCGATCAGCATCCTGTTCTCGATGCTGGAGAGGGAGGAGGAGAAGACAGGATTGGTGACGCTCGGCACGAGGACGCCTATGACCCGCCGCCCCGCCTTGCCGCCGGCGGGCGATTGGCGGTAGCCAAGCTCCGCTGCCGCGCGCCGCACCTTGCGGATCATCGCGTCGCTGACGCAGCCGTTCCGGGTGAGCGCGCGGCTCGCGGTCGCAACCGAGCAGCCCGCTCTCAACGCCACGTCTTGCAGCGTACTCATCGACAACCCCTTCCAGTCGACACCGCCGATGGCCGACCAGGCGTCGTTTTCCCGGTTTCTCATGAAGGAATTGTGTCAGGCGATCCTGATCCGCATCGCCATCCTTTCCCGCGCGTCGTCGCAGGGCAATAAAATTGTCTTGCCGACCGCGGCCATCGGCGCTATCGCTTGATTTCAATATTTCAAGGATCATTGAATCATGGATGACCGTCAAGCCCTGGCGTCGTTTGCCGCCCTGTCGCAGGAGACCAGGCTCCAGATCGTGCGCATGCTCGTGGTGGCCGGTCCCGGCGGAATGTCGGCCGGCGCCCTCGCCGAGAAGATCGGCGTCTCGCCGTCCAATATCTCGTTCCATCTCAAGGAACTTGACCATGCCGGCCTGATCGGCCAGCAGCGCGAGTCCCGCTCGATCATCTATACCGCCAGCTACGATGCGCTCGGTGGCCTGGTGCGGTTCCTCATGGACGACTGCTGCGGGGGGCATCCCGACATCTGTGCCCCGGCTATCCCGGCTCCGGCGTGCTGTGTGACCGAATGAAGGCGTCGCTGTCGCGCAGGCTCGCTGCCGAACTCCTCGGGACGGGCATCCTCGTCGCCACGGTCGTCGGCTCGGGCACCATGGCCGACATGCGGACCACGGACGACGCGCTCGCGCTCCTCGCCAACACGCTGCCGACGGGCGCGATCCTGGTCGTCCTCGTCATGATCCTCGGACCGATCTCCGGCGCGCATCTCAATCCCGCCGTGAGCGTGGTCTTCGCCGCGCGCCGCGAATTGGCCGCGAGGGAGCTGGGGCCCTACGTGATCGCCCAGGTTCTCGGCGGGATCCTCGGCGCCTGGCTCGCCCATCTGATGTTCGAGCTTCCGCTGCTGCAGGTGTCGGAAACAGCCAGAACCGGACAGGGCCAGTGGATCGCGGAATTCGTCGCGAGCTTCGGTCTGCTTCTGACGATCCTCGGTGGCCTGCGCTACAGGATCGAGGCGGTTCCGATGCTGGTCGGGCTCTACATCACGGCCGCCTACTGGTTCACGGCCTCCACCTCTTTCGCCAATCCCGCCGTCGCGGTCGCGCGGAGCCTGACCGACACCTTCGCCGGCATCCGCCCCGCCGATCTTCCGGCATTCGTCGTCGCCGAAGTCGCCGGTGCCCTGGCGGCGGCGATGCTGGCGGGCTGGCTGTTCGACGACCGACGCAGCGACAAGAACCCCATAGCTCCAACCGGAAGGCCGTGACCATGAACGTCGTCATCTATCACAACCCCGCCTGCGGCACCTCCCGCAACACGCTGGAACTGATCCGCAATGCCGGGATCGAGCCGACAGTGATCGAATACCTGAAGACGCCGCCATCGCGCGACGAACTGGCCAGGATGATCTCCGACGCCGGACTGACGGTCCGGGAGGCGATCCGCGAGAAAGGAACGCCCTATGCCGACCTTGGCCTCGACGATCCGGCGCTGACGGACGACCAGTTGCTCGACGCCATGCTGAAGGATCCGATCCTGATCAACCGTCCCTTCGTGGTGACGCCGATGGGCACCCGTCTCAGCCGGCCGTCGGAAGTCGTTCTCGACGTCCTGCCGGACACGCACAAGGGACCGTTCGCCAAGGAAGACGGCGAGCAGGTGATCGACGCGGAGGGCAAGCGCATTGTCTGATCTGCCTGCCGCCGCCGCCGAACATCTCCGGGCGCCGGACCTGGAAGCGCTCCGCCCGCCATTCTCGACGCACAAGCCGCGCATCCTGATCCTCTACGGGTCTCTGCGTGAGGTGTCCTACAGCCGCTTTCTCGCCCACGAGGCGCGCAGGCTTCTCGAGCATTTCGGATGCGAGGTCCGGGTCTACGATCCGAAAGGGCTGCCGTTGCCAGACGAAGTTCCGGCCAGCCACGCCAAGGTGCAGGAACTGCGCGAACTGTCCGAGTGGTCCGAGGGCCAGGTCTGGGTCAGCCCGGAGCGCCACGGCGCGATGACGGGCATCATGAAGGCTCAGATCGACTGGATTCCGCTTGCGATCGGGTCGGTTCGGCCGACGCAGGGCAAGACGCTGGCAGTGATGGAGGTGTCGGGCGGCAGCCAGTCCTTCAACGCGGTCAACCAGATGCGCGTCCTCGGCCACTGGATGAGGATGCTGACGATCCCGAACCAGTCGTCGGTGGCCAAGGCTTACCAGGAGTTCGACGCCGACGGGCGCATGAAACCGTCGTCCTTCTACGACCGCGTCGTCGACGTCTGCGAGGAGTTGGTGAAGTTCACGTTGCTGACCCGCGATGCGTCCGCCTACCTGACCGACCGCTACAGCGAGCGCAAGGAGAAAGCCGCCGATCTGGAAAAGCGGACGTCGCTGAAATCGATATGACACCCCATCGCCTGCCAGTCGGTGCCGTTCTCGGCCTGGGCGTCACGCAGATCATCGGATACGGTACGCTGTATTACAGCTTCAGCATCCTCGCGCCCGACATGGCGCGGGGCTACGGCCTGCCGGTCGAGTGGATGTTCGGCGCGCTGTCGGTGGCGCTGCTGGTCGGCGGCCTCGTCTCGCCGTCGATCGGCGGCTGGATCGACCGGTTCGGCGCGGGGCGGATCATGGCGGTGGGTTCGCTGGTGGCGGCGCTGGCGCTCATCGGCTGTGCGGCATCGCCGAACCGGCCGTCCTTCCTGGTGGCGCTGGTCGTCATCGAGGTGGCCGCCAACTTCGTCCAGTATGGAGCCGCCTTCGCGCTCCTCGTCCAGATCGCGCCGAACGTCGCCTTGCGGAGCATCACCTACCTGACGCTGATCGCCGGGTTCGCCTCCACGATCTTCTGGCCGGTCACCAGCGCCCTGCACGCCTCCCTGTCATGGCAACAGATCTATCTGGTCTTCGCGGGCATGAATGCCCTGGTATGCCTGCCGGTGCATGCCTGGCTGGCGCGCACGGCGAGACCCGTGCGCGGCAACGCCTCGACGACAGAGGTGCGCAAGGTCGAGGGCTCCCTGCCGCCGGAGAAGAGGAGATCCGGATTTGTCCTCATGATCGTCGGTTTCTCGTTGCAGGCCCTGGTGAGTTCCGCCGTCCTCGTCCACATGGTTCCCCTGCTGTCGGGCCTCGGCCTCGGAGCCGCGGCAGCGCTCGTCGGCACCCTGTTCGGCCCTGCGCAGGTCGCCAGCCGACTGATCAACATGCTGCTGGGTCGAGACCTCCAGCCGCTCGTGCTGGCGGCGATATCGGCGCTGCTGATGGCTGCCGCGATCGCCGTCCTGGCGGCGACGGCCCCGTCCATGGTTGGTGCGATGGGGTTTGCCGTGTTGTTCGGGTTCGGAAGCGGGCTCTTCAGCATCGTGTCGGGCACGCTGCCGTTGTCGCTGTTCGGAAGCGAAGGGTATGGGCGCCTTCAGGGCAAGATCACATCCGCGCGGCTGATCGTTTCGGCGATGGCGCCTTTCGCCTTCGCCATCGCCATCAAGCCTCTCGGCGAAGTCCTGTCGCTCTCGATAGCCGCCATTTGCGGCAGCCTTGCCCTTTTGGCCTTCTTGGCCATCGGCCGGCGCGCGGGCTAGACGATCACGACGATTTCGGCCCTGTCGGGCAGTTTGCCGCGCATTCCTCGTAGTCCGGCGGGCAGCGTTTCCGCGCTGCCCGCCGGAGTTCTGTTCGGGCAACCCGACCTACCAGCGGCGGCCTTTCACCAGCATGGGCGCGTATTCGACGACGAAGAGGCTGAAGGAGGCCAGCCACAGGATGCCGGATACCGCATAGATCGTTGCGGCATGGTCGGGCAGCAGGCCGGCGGCGGGCCGCGCGAATGCGCAAAGGACGATCGCGGCGTAGGAGATCGTGGTCAGCGTCGATGCCGTCAGCTCGCGCCCGGTATGGCCGCGCGTCGCCCGGGTCATCACGGCGACCATCATGGCTGCGACCGTGCCGATCGTCATGACATGCAGCGTCGCGGTCGGATCCACGAGGCCGATGGCCGAGAGCGAGATCGCCAGGAAGCCCAGCGGAACGAAGGCATAGGCGACGTGCAGGATCGCGACGAGTGTTTCGGAAAACGTCGTCCAGCCGCGCCAGCGAAAGAGCCGCATCGCATGCAAGGCTGCGGCCACGGCTGCGCCGATCGCCGTGACAATGCTTTCCGGCAGCGCGATCCAGAGGCCGAGCGCGACGATGCCGATGGCGATCGAGGCGGCGTCGAAGCGGTTGTAGGGAACGGGAAAGTCCGTCCGTCCCTGCTTGTTGATCCAGTTCCGGGTGAAACTCGGAATGATCCGGCCGCCGATGACCATCACCAGGCCGACATAGGCGGCGATCGCAAGCCGATAGGCCCTGTCGGGATGTTCGCCCATGATGACTTCGTAGTGGAAGCAGGCATTGGCGAGCGACAGCGCCAGAAGACCGGCCGTCACCTTCAGGTCGTTCCACTTTTTCCCGGCGACGACTTCGCGCACGCAAATATAGAGGAGTGCGGGCAGGAAGATCATGTCGGCTGCGACAGCAAGATTAACCCCGATGGCATCCGAGGCGAGGAAAGCCACCCTGCCCCCGGCCCAGAGCAGGAAAAGGAAAAAGAGCGGCCAGCCGGACACCGGCAGGCGCCCGGTCCAGTTGGGCACGGCCGTCAGCAGGAAGCCGGCCAGGACGGCCGAGGCGTAGCCGAAGAGCATCTCGTGGGCATGCCAGTGATGGGCGCCATATTCCGACGCGAAATCCAGCCAGCCCGTAAGTGCTGCGATCCACAGCGCCATGGCGGCGATCGCCCAGAGCGCACCTCCGAGGAAGAACGGGCGGAAGCCATAGGAAAAGAGAACCGGCCCGGTGCGCGCGAGCCCGCGCGGAATACCTCCAGTCCTTACATTCGGTGTCGAAGTGCTCATCTTGCGGTCGCTCCTGTATTCAGGGCGATCAGTAAACAAAATGTCGCACCCTTCTTTGATATCTCGCAAGCAATCGCGCAGTAAAGTTTGTCGAGGATCAAAGACCACCTTAGCGAGTGGCGTAGATTTTTCTCCAACGGAACGGGATAGCCCGCTCCTGTTCAAGGAGAAGACCGATGACTGAACACTTCCAGATGACCAGACGCTCGATATTGGCTGGCGCTGCGTTCGCGGGAGCCATGACGCCGATCATTACGGCAACATTCGCCCAGGCCGAAGAGGCTCCTCCCGCAGCGATGAAGCCGGCCGACCTGTCGACGCTGCCGCACGTCAAGGTAGAGCTCGTCAAGCCACCCTTCGTTCACGAGCACACCCAGAAGGCCGAAGGCGGCCCCAAGGTCGTCGAGTTCACGCTGACGATCGAGGAAAAGAAAATGATCCTCGACGACGCCGGAACCGAGGTCCACGCCATGACCTTCAACGGATCGGTCCCCGGCCCGCTGATGGTGGTCCACCAGGACGACTACGTCGAGGTGACGCTCGTCAATCCCGAGACCAACACGCTGCAGCACAACATCGACTTCCATTCGGCGACAGGCGCCCTGGGCGGCGGTGCATTGACGATCGTCAACCCGGGTGAAAGTGCTGTCCTTCGCTTCAAGGCCACCAAGGCCGGCGTCTTCGTCTACCATTGCGCACCTCCGGGAATGGTGCCCTGGCACGTCACCTCGGGCATGAACGGCGCGATCATGGTGCTGCCGCGCGAAGGCCTGACGGACGGCCACGGCAAGGAACTCGTCTACGATCGCGTCTACTATGTCGGCGAGCAGGACTTCTACGTGCCGAAGGACGAGAACGGAAACTACAAGAAGTACGAGAGCAACGGCGATGCCTATGCCGATACGCTCGCAGTCATGCGGACGCTCACACCGAGCCACGTCGTCTTCAACGGGGCCGTCGGTGCGCTCACCGGCGAGAACGCGCTGAAGGCAGCCGTCGGCGAGCGGGTACTGGTCGTCCATTCGCAGGCCAACCGCGACACCCGCCCGCACCTGATCGGCGGACACGGTGACTACGTCTGGCAGACCGGCAAGTTCAACAACGTGCCGGATCGCGACCAGGAAACCTGGTTCATCCCGGGCGGCACGGCAGGGGCTGCGTACTACACGTTCCAGCAGCCCGGCATCTACGCCTATGTGAACCACAACCTGATCGAGGCGTTCGAACTCGGTGCGGCGGGGCACTTCACCGTGACCGGCGACTGGAACGACGATCTCATGACATCGGTTCGGGCTCCTTCGGGGAGCTAGGTCATGAGACCCATGCGGGCCGGCACCTTCGGCCCGCAGACCTGGCTGCCGCATCTCCACGTGCGGCAGCCCCTTTGATCATCGTCTGGCCATGCGGGCCGCTTCGCCTTTGGGGGCGACCATGACAACCTTCCGCGCCAAGCTCACAAGTCCGATCCTCCAGACACTCCTCCCCGTTGCGGTCCTCGCTGCCCTTGCCGGCGGCATAGCCCACCAGACAGGCTTCCTTGCCGAAGCACCGGCCACTGCCCAGCTTTTCCAGCCGCAGACGGTCACCATCGCGCCGCGGACGTTCGCCTACCGCGAAGACGGGGAATTCCTGCGGGCAAACTACGTGACCGATGCGCCGATGCGCACGGTCACCGAAACCTGGCCGCTGACCATCATGAAGCACCAGGTCTCTTTGTCGGAATATACCGCCTGCGTTTCCGAAGGAGTCTGCAGCGCGCCCGTAGGTGTGGCGTACGATCTCGGAAACGTCCCGGTGACGGGCGTCAATTATGACGATGCCCGGGCCTATGCCCGGTGGCTGTCGGACAAGACCGGCGAACTATGGTCGCTGCCGACCGACCAGCAACTGGCCTTCGCAGCCGGCAAGAGTTTCCCCGACGACGCCTTCGGCCTCGAGGACGACGGCAGCAATCCGGCCATCCGCTGGCTCGCGGACTACCGCCGCGAGGCCGCGGAGCGCTCGAAGCGCGATCCCGTTCCGCGCGTTCTCGGCAGTTTCGGAGAGAACGAGTACGGGCTGTCGGATTTCGGCGGCAATGTCTGGGAATGGACCGATACATGCCATCGCCGGGTCATGCTCGACAAGGACAACACGATTCTTCGCAGCGAAGATGCGTGCGGCGTCTATGTCACCGTCGGCAACCACCGCTCGCCCATGACATCCTTTTTCCGGGATCCGAAGGGTGGCGGCTGCGCCGTCGGCACGCCTCCCGACAATCTCGGCTTCCGGCTGGTCAAGGCGACGGCGTGGTATGCGCCGCTGGTGAAGGCGCTGCGGGACCGAGGGATCGATTTGTAGCACCGACAGGGTCGCGACGCTGGTTGCGTCTGCGACCTTCTGATCCATGTCAATGCACGCTTGCCATATAGCTGCTGCCTTGCGCCGGCGCCGTCACTGGTCGTAGAACCATGGGGTGGCAGCGAGGGGAGTGACGGCAGTGAAGATCGACAAGAGCCTGGTCAGGTCCATCCCGCTATTCGACCGCATGAGCGATGCGGATCTCGACAAGTTCCTCGGCCATGCCGTCTCTCGCCGCGTGCCTGCCGGAGAGGCCGTATTCGAACAGGGTGCGGCTGCGACGCATTTCTTCCTGTTGCTGCATGGCCGGCTGAAGGTCACGCAGGTCACCGAGGACGGCCAGCAGATCATCGTTCGTGTCGTCCATCCGGGCGACCTCTTCGGTTTTGCCAAGGCGCTGCAGCGATCGGACTATCCGGGCACCGCACTTGCGGTTGCCGAAAGCATCGCGCTCTGCTGGCCGACCGAACTCTGGCCGCAGTTCGTTGATCGCAATCCCCGCCTCGCCGTCACGGCCATGCAGACGATCGGCCAACGTCTCGAGGAAGCCCACACCCGCATCCGCGAGATGTCGACCCAGGAGGTCGAGCGACGCGTCGCGCACGCCGTCCTTCGCCTGGCCAACCAGGCCGGCCGAAAGGAAGGAACCGGCGTGCGGATCGACTTTCCCATTTCACGCCAGGATATTGCCGAGATGACGGGTACCACCCTGCACACCGTTTCCCGGATCCTGAGCGCCTGGGAGGGCAAGGGACTGGTCGAAGGCGGGCGCCAGAAGCTGCTCGTTCTCGACCTCAACGGGCTCGCCGCACTGGCAGACCACGTCAAGGAATAGCATCCGGATCATCGTTCATGTCGATGTTTGCGCTATGTCAAAGATGACTTTTCCGGTCGGGATAAATTGCTCCTGAAGAAGCCGAGAGGGCTTCCGATCCAGGAGTAAAGAAAATGAGGACGTTCCTTCGTACTTTGGCGGGCGCTGCTTTTTTGACCGCCGCACTGGGCGGCTATGCCGTTGCTGCCGATCATGAAATCCACATGCTGAACAAGGGCAAGGACGGCGCGATGGTGTTCGAGCCCGCCTCGCTGAAGATCGCCGCGGGCGATACCGTTTCCTTCGTGCCGACCGACAAGTCCCACAATGCCGAAAGCGTCAAGGACCTGATTCCGGACGGCGCGCAGCCCTTCAAGGGCAAGATGAACGAAGCCATCAAGGTCACGTTCGACGTGGCCGGCGCCTACGCCATCAAGTGCACGCCGCATGTGGGCATGGGCATGATCGCCCTCGTCGTGGTCGGCGATGCGCCGGCGAACGCCGATGCCATCAAGTCTGCGAAGCTGCCGAAGAAGGCACGCGACCGGCTCGACGCGGAAATCGCGGCAACGGGGCTCTAGTCTCCGCGCACCACCGGATGGCTCCGACCGGGGCCCTCCGGTTTCGGCAGGAGGTGCCGGATGTCCCGGCCCTCCGCAAACCCGAGGAGGCGGTCATGGATATCGTCGACGATCTGCGTGTTCACCTCGACTATCTGAGCCGGACCGTGCTGTTGCAGGTGCGGGAGAGATACGTCCGGCAGGACGAAGGCGCAGACAAGGTACAGACGGGAAATCAAGTTCGCGAAGCCTACGTATCGGCAGCCTCCCGCCGCCGTATTCCGTTCGTTCGCTGGTAGCCGGCAGGGGGCCGCCGTGAAGGACAACGGGTTCTCGCTTATTACCGGAGGCGACAGGCGTACCGAGCCGCGCGACGACGTCCTGCACGCCATCCGGCGGGTTCGCACCATCGTTCTGGCCAGCGCCGAGGATTGCCGGTGCCGCGATCGCGTCGCCGATGCCATCCAGAGCTTCGAACACCTCGAGCATCGCCGCGAGAAGAAGCGCCTGGCGGATGCGACGCGCACGCAACGGCGCAAGATCAAGGCGCTTCTCGAGTTGCTGGAGGATCTCGATCCTGCCACGGCCGACGACGGAGAGCTTTCCGAGGCGAGCCTGCTTCTGAACGATATCGCAGCGGAAGCGGCGCTCGCGTCAAGCCACTTGCGGGAATTGCTGCGTCTCCGCGCTGCTGCGGACGGCAACTGACACCCGGAGGACCCGGGAAAGGAGAAGGCAATGAAGCCTGTTCCAAGATGCACCGACAGAGACGGCCTGCTGGATATCCTGATGTCCGGGGCGATAACGCCCGGAGACACAACCCTCTTTCTCGACATGCTGGACCGCGAGATCAGCAAGCGCCCGCGGAATGTCGATATCGTCAAGCGGCCAAGCCTGACGGCAAGAGAACCACGGCGCTAGGCCGGCCCGATGGCATCAGGCGGGACTCCCTCCCTGCCGTCCTCAAGGCTACTCATATGAAGGAAAACCCCTCCCCACCCTCCCCACGAGGGGGAGGGCTTAACCCAGCAGCGCCGCCCGAGCTCCCTGCAGGCAGACGGGTGCCGCCGGCAGGCCAGAGGGGGGACTTGCCACAGGCGATTGCTCTGTCGCCCGTCCTCCGTCAGCCATGCCCGAGCGAGGCATTCCGCCCCTTGGCAATCCATGCAGCGCCTTCCTGCTGGTGATAGAAGCCGTTCGAGAATGCCGCGCCCGGATAGACGTCCGAAAGTTTCGAGATAGCCTCGTCGGCATCCATGGAACCGTCGAGCACGGCGCGATAGATCCCGGCCACCGCGACCATGTCGCAGTCCTGCGGAGAAAGACGCACGCGTGCTATTCCCGCAGCCGAGAGGGCAGGCAGTTCGCCGAGCAGCACGACGCAACTGTTCGACATGGTCTGCACGCCGTTCAGGACGAGGAACGACTGGCGATCGAGGGTGCGAAGCGGCAGGCCGTCCGGTTCCTCCCCGCAGATGAACTGGCAATTGTCCTTGGTCAGCCCCTTGGACCGCGCGTGTGCGCAGCGGGCGGAAATCGCAAGCGGCATGCGCCCGAAGGCAAAGATCTCGAACGAAAGATCCGGCAGGCTCTGCACGATCTGTTCGATCGAGCTCATCGGAAGTTCCGGCGGCAGACAGATGTTCTGCGCGCCGCGTGCCGCCAGCACCCTGGCTGTTGCGGCGTTATAAACGTTGACGAGCGGTCCGATGGAATGCGCCCTGCCTGAAATGAGGCCCAGCGCCGAAAGATCGTTGGCCTCGATGAGATGCGCGCTGTCGCGGATCAGGTCGCGAACATGCCGGCTCTCGCGTTCGAGCGTGACCATGGCGAGCGTCGACAGCGTCACCGTCTTGCCGGCGGCCTCGAGCCGTTCGACGACCTCGGCGATATGCCGCTCGGTGAAGTGCTGGCGCTTCGAGCAGACCGTTTCACCGAGGGTGACGTGTTCCACCGGCGCCTCGTCGGCGATCCTGAAATAGAAGTCCCGCCATTTGGGACCGTCCCAAAGATAATAGACCGGGCCCAGGCTGAGTGCCGGCGTGCGCGCGTTCGTCATGATCTCTCCTATCGCCAGCGCTTGTCGTATGCGCCCGAGGTGGTGCGCTGGCCCTCGCTCATCGAGCGAAGCCGGGCGACGAGTGCTGAGCGTTCGGCAGGCTGGGCCGACAGGGCCTTCTTCAGGGACGATACCACTTCGGCGACATAGGCCTTTCCGCGTTGGCGTCCTTCGATCTTCAACGCCGAGACGCCCGCTTCCCTGAGGGCTTCGATATGGTCGACGACGTCGAGCGATACCGGGTCCTCGAAGGCGTAGCCGTGTGTCTCGCCGATCTCGAAACGCCCCTTGCAGAGCGTCGGATATCCTGATGCTTCATCGGGACCGAAGCGATTGATGGTGTAGGCGCCGAGTTCGGAAACCATGGTGTCGCCGTCCCGGCGGTACTTCACGTGGCTGGCCGGCGAGCAGACGCCGTTCATGTTCGGCGATTTTCCCGTGGCGTAGGACGAAAGCGAACAGCGTCCCTCCGCCATGACGCACAGCCCGCCGAAAGCGAAGACCTCGACCTCGCAATCGATCTGCCGCGTCAGCCTGGCGATGTCCTGCACCGTCAGAATTCGTGGCAGCACGACCCGCTTCGCCCCGAATGCCTCGACCAGGAACTGGATGGCATCCCTGTTCGAGGCCGAGGCCTGCACCGAGACATGCAGGCGCTGGTCGGGGTACTTCTCCGCCACATAGGCCATCAGGCCGAAATCGGCGAGGATCAGCGCGTCGGCGCCCAGTTCGACGGCGTCGTCCGCAGCCTTGTACCAGAGTGCTTCACTGCCCGCCCGCATAAAGGTATTGAGGGCGACGAAGGTCTGGACGCCTCGCTTTCCGGCATAGCCGATCGATTCTTTCAGTTCTGGGCGGCTGAAGTTAAGGCCCGGAAAGTTGCGGGCATTGGTTTCGTCGCGGAACCCGCAATAGACGGCGTCCGCACCGGCATCGACCGCCTCGCGGAAGGCCGATGGCGTGCCTGCAGGGCAGATCAGTTCCATGTCGCGTCCCTTCCTTCGAGCGCCCGTTTGCGGACATAGCGTGCCGCGCCGGCGACGAGCGGCGCCAGCGGCCCGGCGAGGCTGCCGATTTCACCGGGGAGGTCGATCGCGCTGTCATCGAGAGCGTTGCGCAGCGCCAGCATCGCCTCCATGTCTCCCGTCACCGAAAGCTCGCGCGAGAAGAACAACGCATCGGCGTCGCATCGCCCCTCCAGCAGCCCGAGGAGCAGCACAAGCGGCCCCTCGATGCAGGCATCCGACACGGGTCGTTGAGTCTTTCGGGAAACGTGCACCGTCTTCGACGCCGGAACGACGAGGAAATTCAACGGCAAGTCCAACGGGCAGAAGAGATAGCGGGTCTGCCGGTACTCCCCCAAACGCTCGAAGAGATCGGGGTGAGCGCGAAGGACACTGGAAAAGATCGTCCTGGCTGCGCGCTCGATCAGCCAGAGAGGCGCAAAATCGACGGGCGCAACCAAGGCGGGCGGAAGGGTCATGCGTAAAGCTTTCGGCAGTGTACGTTACACGCCGAGACTATGGACCGGCGTCCGGTTTCAGTTTGAGCCAGGACAAAGACGCTCCAGTTTTTCGGCGGCAATCCTTGTCGAATGAAAGCCGATGTTCCCGTTCCGCGCCGATTCGACAGCCTGCAGGATTTCGTAGCCCTCCTGGAAAGCAGGGCGAGGCTAAAGCGCATCGTGCGCCCGGTTTCGCTGGTTCACGAGATCACCGAAATCCATCGTCGAGTCCTGCACGACGAGGGCCCGGCACTGCTTTTCGAGAAGCCGGTCGATGCTGCCGGCAATGTCCAGCCCATTCCGCTCCTTGCCAATCTGTTCGGAACGAGAGAGCGGATCGAGTGGGGACTGGGCCTGGAGTCCGGCGGACTGCCCCGCCTTGCCGAGATGTTTGCCGACCTGCGCGACCCGAGGCCGCCGCGTTCCATGCGCGACGCCTGGCAGAAGCTGCCCCACCTGAAGGCAGCGCTCGCCATGCACCCGCGCTCGGTCGGACGCGCGCCCTGCCAGCAGGTGATCTGGTGCGGAGACTATCTCGACCTGGACCGCCTGCCGATCCAGACGTGCTGGCCGGGCGAGCCTGGACCGCTCGTCAGCTGGCCGCTCGTGATCACCCAGGCACCCGACGACCCCACGGATGTCAACGTCGGCATCTACCGGATGCAGAAGCTGGGGCGGGACCGGCTCATCATGCGCTGGCTCGCCCATCGCGGCGGCGCGCGCCACCACCGGCTGTGGCAGGCTGTGGGACGCGACATGCCCTTAGCCGTGGTCATCGGCGCGGATCCCGCCACCATTCTTTCCGCCGTCATGCCGCTGCCAGACGGCATGAGTGAACTGAACTTCGCCGGACTGCTGAAGGGCAAGCGGCAGGACATCGCAACCGGCGTGACCGTGCCCCTGCCCGTTCCCGCTGCCGCCGAAATCGTGCTGGAAGGGACTGTATCGGCGAGCGAGACCGCGGACGAGGGTCCCTTCGGCGATCATACCGGCTACTACAACAGCGTCGAAGCCTTCCCGGTGATGACGCTGTCGGCGATCACCATGCGGAAGAACCCGCTTTATCTGTCCACCTATACGGGCCGCCCGCCGGACGAACCCTCCCGTCTGGGAGAGGCGATGACGGAATTGTTCGTGCCGCTGGTCAAACGCCAGTTTCCCGAGATCAGGGACCTGTGGCTGCCGCCGGAGGGGTGCTCCTACCGGGTTATGGCGGTTTCCATCGACAAGCGCTACCCCGGCCAGGCGCGGCGCATCATGATGGGGCTCTGGTCGATCCTGCCGCAGTTCAACTACACCAAGATGATCATCGCCGTTGACGGCGACATTGACGTCAGACGCTGGGACGACGTGATCTGGGCGCTGTCCACGCGCTTCGATGCAAGCCGCGATCTCGTCGTGGTGGAAAACACCCCGATCGACTATCTCGACTTCGCCTCGCCGAAATCAGGCCTCGGCGGCAAACTGGGCCTCGACGCCACGACCAAGATCGGTGCCGAGACGGACCGCGAATGGGGACGGGTGCTTGCGATGTCCCCCGAGGTGAAGGCCAAGGTCGACGGCATCTGGGCTTCGCTGGGGCTCGGCGAGGCCGGGCCATGACGGCCGAGCGCGTCATCGTCGGGATATCGGGCGCCTCGGGTGCTGCGATCGCCATGCGGATCGTCGAACGGCTGGCGTCGATACCGGATGTCGAAACGCATCTCGTCGTCTCCGACGCTGCGCGGCGCACGCTCGATCTCGAGCACGGCGCCGGTGCGATCGATCATCTGCTGCCGCTCGTCCACAAGCATCATTCGATCGCCGATGTCGGCGCGTCGATTGCGAGCGGCTCGTTCCCGGTCCGGGGCATGATCGTGGCCCCCTGTTCCATGCAGACGCTGTCTGCGATCGCCACCGGGCGCGCGGACACGCTGCTGACGCGCGCAGCCGACGTGCAGTTGAAGGAGCGGCGGCGGCTGGTTCTCCTCGCCCGGGAAACCCCGCTTCACCTGGGCCACCTGCGCAGCATGTGCGCGGCGACGGAAATGGGAGCGATCATCATGCCGCCCGTGCCGGCATTCTACCATCTGCCGCGCACGGTGGACGAGATCGTCGATCACCTGGCTGCGCGAGCGATCGACCTTCTGGCACTCCCTTCCGGCCCGATCGCCCTGCCCTGGCTGGGCCAATAGCAGCAACAGGAGAGGCGCAATGCCGACAGAAACAACGGTCAGGATCGCCGTCGTCACGGTCTCCGACCGGGCGAGCCGGGGCGAATATGCCGATCTGGGCGGGCCCGAGATCGATGCCTGGCTGCGCTACGCCATCGTCACTCCCTTCGAGACCGTCCGCCGGCTGATCCCCGATGGCCGGGAACCCGTGCGCACCACGCTGATCACGCTCTGCGACGAGGACGCGGTCGATCTCGTGCTCACCACGGGCGGGACAGGCCCCTCGCCGCGGGACGAGACGCCCGACGGCACCAAAGCCGTGCTGGACAAGGAACTGCCGGGCTTCGGCGAACTGCTGCGCCAGGCCGGTCTCGCCCAGACGCCGACCGCGATCCTGTCGCGCCAGACCGCAGGCGTGCGCGGCAAGACCCTGATCGTGAACCTGCCTGGGCGGCCCGCCTCGATCCGGCTGAGCCTCAACGCCGTCTTTCCTTCCATTCCCTACTGCCTGGACCTGATCGGCGCCGGCCGCATCGAGACCGATCCGGCGCGCATCGTCAGCTTCAGGCCGCGCTAGCAGCCCCGACACCCCACAAGGAGACACCCATGATCGAGATAACCCCGGACAAGACCGTCAGCGCCATCTCGGCGACGCTGCCGGGTGCAGCAGAGCTCTTCCGCCGCGCCGGCATCAATTTTTGCTGCGGCGGAAACGTGACACTGACTGACGCGGCAACCGAGGCAGGGCTGGAGCCTGAGGCCCTGGTCGCCGAGCTCGAGGCGCTGCTTGCCGCCGCCGGGCGGGACGCGCCGGAGGAGACGGGACTGCTCATCGACCACCTGATCAACCGCTACCATCTCGTGCACCGGACCGAACTCGAATGGCTCATCCCGCTCGCCCAGAAGGTCGAGCGTGTCCATGGCGACCGGCCGAACGCCCCGAACGGTCTCGCCGACGCCCTGATCGAACTGCGCGAGGAGCTCGAGGGCCATATGCGGCGGGAGGAGCAGATCCTGTTTCCGATGATGAAGCGCGGCGGCAGCGCAACGATCGACCATCCGCTGGCGCAAACGCGCCACGAGCATGGCGATACGGCAAAGCTTCTCGGCCGGATCGAACATGCCACCAACGGCCTGAACCTGCCGCAGGGCGCCTGCGGTTCCTGGACGGCTCTCTATACGGGCCTGCGCAAATTCTGCGACGACCTGGTCACCCACATGCTGCTGGAAGACGCCGTCCTGTTCCCGCGTTTCGAGCAGAAGGGCGCTTCCGCCTGATGCCGTGCGAAAACGCCGGATAGATCATCCGTTCTGGCAGTCGCCGCATCGGCCGCTGTTCGCTCTCGCCGGACTGTGGGCACTGGTTGCGCCCCTGGTCTGGCTTTTCCCCGACGGGTTTGCCACCGATCCCGTCGGCTCGCACCGGCACGAGCTGATGTTCGGAATGGGGGGGGCTGCGGTCGGCGGCTATCTCCTGACGGCGCTGCCGGCGTGGACCGGGAGAGGCCAGGTGCCGGCGGGGCTCACCCTTGCGCTGTCATTGCTCTGGATAGCGGGGCGTCTCGGCTTCCGGCTTTCGGAGATGTTGCCGTCGATTGTCGTCTCGGTCGCGACATCGGCCTACTTCGCGGTGCTCGCAACGTTCATTCTGTGGACGCTTCTGCAGTCCCGGCTCTGGTCGAGGCTCTGGGTCGTCGCGGCGATTTGCGGGTTGATGCTGGCGGACCTTCTGCTCGTCTCCGGTCCGGTCGCCGTGCACGGACGGATCGGTCTTTGCGGCGTCCTGCTCTTTGCAGTCCTGATCAGCGCGATCGGTGGACGGGCGGTGCCCGCCTTCACGCGCCACTGGCTCGAACGGCGGAAAGTCGCGGCCCATTTCCACGATGGCCGGCGGCTGGGCCGCCTGGGCCTCAGTGCGCTTGCGGTCGGCGGCGCGACGGCTTTCGCCGATGCCAGTACCGCTGCCGGGGCGCTTCTCGTGCTCTCCGGAATGTTGCAGCTGGTGCGAATGGCAGGCTGGCAGAGCTTTCGCGCGGTCCGCTACCCTGCTCTTCTGCTGCTCCATCTCGCCTGGTTCTGGCTCCTGGCCGGATTGGTGCTCGTCGGCCTCGCGCTGCTGTCGCCACAGACATTGGCACTGTCTGCGGCGATGCACGCGCTGACCATGGGAGCCATGGGAACGATGATGCTGGCCATCATGAGCCGTGCGGCCATGGCCCGACGGTGCGACCGGCTCGTCCTGTCCCCCACGCTGGCGTTCGCATTTGCTCTGGTCTGGCTGTCAGCTCCCATCAGGATCGCCGCCGGGAGCATGGCTGCGGAAACGCTCGTGCCGATACGCGTTGCATCGCTCTTCTGGATCGCTGGCTGGGCGCTCTTCCTCTGCTCCCACCTACAGTCGTTGCGGCGACCAGTGCCCCTGCCGGTGCTCAGCGCGCGCATCGGTCGCCCGTCGCCGTAGCCGAGGCGACAGGCGCCGGCCGGCTACCAGATCCAGAAGAACAGTATCCACGACCCGGCAGCGATGCCCCAGGCAAACGACAGGCCGACCATCGAGGCCATGCGGCGACCGGGGCTTTCGGTGTAGAGCGCGCCGACGCGCCAGCCGAGATAGGCGCTCCAGATTGTCGCCAGCAAAAGGAATCCCGCCCGGAGCTCCGCGACAAAGGGAATGACGATGCCGTCCGAATGCAACTGGGTGACGGTCATGGCGGAAAGCCCGAGGAACAACCCTGCCCCGGCGAGCGGTATCAGGGTCTGCGCCATATGGTGAAAGCGCCGGGCATCCCATTGGCCAAGGCAGCGAACGGACAATGCCACCGACAGCGAAAGGATGGCCCCGAGGGCAATCGCGGATGCCAGGATATAGGCCAGTAACAGGGCGCCGTCGGCGATCGTCAACACGTCGTTGCGCCCCGGATAGTTGGTCAGTATCCACCAGGGCAATGCCTGTTCGAGCGGGGCAAACCAGCCGATGTCGATCAGGAACCCGCCCAGCGCCTGCTTTGCGGAAACGAACCAGGGACTTGCGCTCCAGTGAAAGGCGCCGACCGCCAGCCCCAGCAGGCCGGCCAGTATCAGGATCGTCTCGGCCGGCTTCGGCACTGTCCCCGCGACGTGGATGATCTCGTGGTTCGGTGATCGGCGCGCCAGGGAAATGGCGCTGCGAAAGCCGCTGCAGCGGCCGCACATGTGGCAGTCGCTGGCGCCACGCATCGTCCTGAGCGGCACGAGCGGCGCACAGTCGACCGCACCCGGTTTGTCGCCCCGCTCCTGCGACAGCCGCCAGAGGACGGGATCGGAGCGGAAATGCAGCGGGGCCAGCTTGGCCATCAGGGCAAAGACGCCCCCGACCGGGCAGAGGTAGCGGCACCAGACCCGCTTGTTGCGACCATAGGCATAACCCACCGCCATCGCCGCCACGGTCGATCCGCCGAGGATGAGGGCTGCGGGCTTCGGGTACTGGTAGACGCTCGTCATCTGGCCATAGATGGTCGTAATCGCAAAGGCCGCCGTCGGCCAGCCGGACCACTGGATCCACTTCGGGATCGCGCCACCCCGTCCGTGCCGGCTCGCGAACTCCGAGAGCGCGCCTTCCGGGCATAGCAGGCCGCACCACATGCGCCCCACCAGTGCGGTGCCGAGGATGACGAAGGGCCACCAGATGCCCCAGAACATCAGTTGCGCGAAGCGGGTGAGGTTGTTCCAGACCGTGGCGGTGCGGTCCGGCAGCGGCAGGAACAGCGGCACCAGGAGCAGGGCCAGATAGAGGCTGACCACCGTCCACTGGGCCAGCTGTATGTGACGGCGGTGGCGGAACAGCCAGTCGCCGACGCGTCTCCACGGATCGACCCTCGGCGGTGCCGCATAGAGCATGTTCATGATGCGGCCGCAGCCTTTCGCAAGCCCCAGGAGCCGAAGAGGCTGACGACGAACCAGTAGCCGCCAAAGACGATCACGGGCAGCAATTCCGGCCGGGCGCGATAGCCGGTCAGCGTCGCGAGCAGGCCACCGACGCCGCGACCGTCGTCCAGGAGCCATGACGTGTCCCACAAAGACTGCGAAAGCGGCGACACGACATCCAGCGAAATCAGCCTGTCGAGGCCGTTCATCAGCAGCGAACCGGCAAGGATGAGCAGCATCGCCTCACTGAACCGGAAGAACGATGTCCAGCTCAGCGCGCGGGCGCCGAATTGCAGCGCAAGATAGAGGCCGATTGCCGCCGCAAACCCCAGCCCGGCAGCGGTCAGCGCCAGAAGATCGACGCCGCGTCCGGACGAAACCAGGATTCCGTAGAGAAAGATCGTCGTCTCGCTGCCCTCGCGCGCGATCGCCAGCGCCGGGATCAAAAGCAATCCCCACCCGTTTGCCGCAGACAGAGCCTGGCTGGCGCGGCCCTCCAGTGCCCGTTGCGCGCCTGGGCCCTGCCGACGCATCCAGTGGACCATCTGAAGGATGAGCGCTGCCGCGACGAGCACCATCGTCGCCTGGAAATAGTCCTGGCGGTCGCCGTCGAGCCATTCGCCGACGAAGAGGATCACGCAGGCGATCAGCAGGGCCGCCAGCAATCCGGCGACGATGCCCGCGCGCAGCCAGCCCTGTCCCCTCTTCCGCTCGGCCGCCGGCTGGCGCTGGAGCCACGCATGGAGAACGCCGATGACCAGCAGCGCCTCGATACTCTCGCGCCATACGACGAGGGCAACCTGGATCATGTAGGCTGACATAGGTCGGTTCCTTATTTGGCGATCAGTCTGGCCGGCGGCATGTCGAGATGGAAATCGTCGAAGAACTCGTACTCGCCCGGATCCAGCCGGCGGATGACGATGAAGCTGGACGCGCCGGGGCCCAGCACTTTCTCCTTGCGGAGCACGATGCTTTCGAACTCCACGGGGCTGTCGCCGATGTTGTGAAGCTCGAGCTTGAAGCGCGTGTCGGCCGGCACGACGAGCTCGGACGGCGCGATCGCGCCGTCCTTGAACTCGATGACGAAGACGGGATCGTCGTCGGCGCGGGCGCTGCCGACCGGTGCCCAGGGAAGAAGGGTTGCAAGAAGAACCGCAACCAGCCGGCGCATCTCAATACGCGCCCTTCTTGCCGGTGCCGGTGAAGGCGAACTCGTAGGACAGGTTCAGGGGCTTGGGCCAGGGGGCGACACCCGTCTCCTTGTCGACATGCCGGCCGAAATGGCCGTGCCCTTCGCCGTCGCTGTTGACGACGAGCTCGAGGCGGTACTTGCCGGGGCCCTTGAGCTTGACGTTGTCGCCGTAGTGCGGACCGTCGCTCGCCACCATGGTCATGAGCGTGCCGCTGACCACCTGGCCATCGTCGATTTTGGTCAGCCGATAGTCGATGGAGAGGTTCGGCAGCCAGTCGCCTTCGGCAAAACCGTTCGCATTGTCGGCCGTCGCGTGGATATCGGCCTCGAGATGGATATCCGTCTCGCTTGCCGGCGCCATCATGCCTTCCGGTTCCATTTCGATCGGCTGGAGATAGACGGCTGCGATCTCCATGCCGCTGACGAGTTGCGGCTCACCGATCGGGTATTCTGCAGCAGAGGCGGACTGAAGCGACAGGCCGAGAAGACCGATGCCGGCAAGGGAAAAGGAAAGGGATCGAGATAGGCGCATGAGATGTCCCCGTTAATATGAGATAACGAGTCATGTTTAAACGCGATCGCGGTGGGCGCTGTTTGCGCTGGAGCAAACAACTACGATTTTAAGATCGGGATTGAGACAGATGCAGCTATTGCTGCACGAACAGAACCGCTGCGATCGCGACGGAAAACAGGACGGCGGAGACGGCGCTGTAGCGCTGGAGCACGCCCATCCGATGGAGCGCGATCGCAAAGACGATGATGATCGGCGTGGCCACGAGCAGGCCGGCTTGTGCGTCAGACATTCTGATAAGCCCTATCGTTTGTAGCGATCCTAACCGCCCGGCCAACTCCGTCTTTGCGAAAGCGCAAAGAACGGGCGTCGTGGAGGTGCCAAGCCTTCTGCCGGACAGAGCTGGGAGATGCAGAATGACCATGGCGCCGCTATCACAGGACGACGCGTCCGACGAAGGAGGCGACCTGCTTCTGTGGGTCCTCGTCTTCAGCGAACTGGCCGCCTTCGGCATTCTCCTCGGCGGCTTCCTCGTCATGTCGGTGCTTCATCCGGAGAGCTTCGGCGCGGCAAAACTTCACCTGTCGGCGCGCATCGCCGGCTTCAACACGGTCGTCCTGCTGGCCAGCGGCTGGCAGGCGGCGCTGGCGGCCCGCGCAGGCGCCAGCGCCATGCAGCAACGCATCGCGCTCCTTGTCGCCGCAGCGCTGGGTTTCGTCTTCGTCGGGCTGAAGTTCTTCGAATACAGCACCGAACTGACATACGCAGGCGACGATACGTTTGCGGCCTTCTTCGAGCTGTACTTCATGATCACGGGCTTTCATTTGGCGCATGTCGCCTTTGTCGCCGGCCTGTTCGTGCTCGTCGCCAGAAGGCCCGAGCGGTCCAACATCGTGATGCTGACAACCATCTGGCACGTGATCGACATCGTCTGGCTCGTCATGTTCCCGCTGATCTACTTCGGGTGAGACACATGACCCCCAAAAACTCCGGATCGCTGTTTGCAAGCACCAACTGGATTTTGATGATGGGTGTCGTGTCCGGCGTCATCTCGGCGCAATGGAAGCACGAAACGCTGCCGGTCGCAGCCTTGGTCTCGATTCTGCTCCTGACGGTGTTCAAGGCCCGCCTCATCATCCTCGACTTCATGCACCTGCGCGAGCGCCCGGCGCTCGCGGCGGCCTTGCTCGCCTGGCCGATCCTGTTCTGCATCGCCATCCTGGCACGGATCGCGGCTCCCCGCCTGTTCTAGCCCCGGACGAGGGCCGACCGGCCCTTTGCGGGCGTGTCAGTCCGCCGCACCAGAGGTGCTTTCGCGTTCCCACCGCGTTCTTGTTTGCAAAATCACAAAGAAGGGCGGCCGGAATAACCTCAATAAACTGAAGGTCGTATGCGCCACATCGCGCCCGGTTGCCGCGAACATCCTCGCGGCAAACAGCGGACGGTGCGGCCTCCAATGCAAGGGGACCTCGGAATGGCTGAACGCCTGACAAAGACAGGAGCCCGAAACGTCTTTTACGGCGGCTCGGCGTTCTTCTTCGCAATATTCATCGGGCTCACCGCCCATAGTCACTACTACATACGCACGACATCCACCGACGAGACGACGCTGACGGACTCCGTCGCCCGCGGCAAGCACGTGTGGGAAAAGAACTCCTGTATCAACTGCCACACGTTGCTCGGCGAGGGTGCCTACTTCGCCCCGGAACTCGGCAACGTGTGGAAGCGCTGGGGCGGCGACACCGACCCGGAGAGCGCCCGCGATACGCTCAAGGGCTGGATGGCCGCACAGCCGTCCGGCATCGAGGGGCGCCGGCAGATGCCCCAGTTCAACCTCACCGAGCAGGAACTGAACGATCTGGCGGACTTCCTCGAATGGGCGAGCCGCATCAAGACGCAGAACTGGCCGCCGAACGACGCCGGTTGACCAGGGGAAAGGAACACGGACATGAAGTATCAAACACAGAAGGTCGCGATGCTGTATTTCTACGGCGCGCTCGGCCTGTTTCTCGCCCAGGTCCTGTTCGGGGTGCTCGCCGGGACGATCTACGTCCTGCCGAACACGCTCTCCGAACTGCTGCCGTTCAACATCGTACGCATGGTCCACACCAACGCCCTGATCGTCTGGCTGCTGATGGGGTTCATGGGCGCGACCTACTATCTGCTGCCCGAAGAGGCGGAGACCGAGCTCTACAGCACGAAGATCGCCGTCGCGCAGTTCTGGCTCTTCCTCGTTGCCGCAGCGATCGCCGTGGTCGGCTACCTCTTCCACATCCATGAGGGCCGCGAGTTCCTCGAGCAGCCCTTCGCGATCAAGGTCGGCATCGTGATCGTCGCGCTGATGTTCCTCTACAACGTGACGCTGACGATCCTGAAGGGCCGCAAGACCGTCGTGACCAACATCCTGGTGTTCGGGCTCTGGGGCGTGGCGATCTTCTTCCTGTTCGCCTTCTACAACCCGACCAACCTCGCGCTCGACAAGATGTACTGGTGGTACGTCGTGCACCTGTGGGTCGAAGGCGTGTGGGAACTGATCATGGCCTCGGTTCTGGCCTTCCTGATGATCAAGCTGAACGGCATCGACCGCGAGGTCGTCGAGAAATGGCTCTACGTGATCGTCGGTCTTGCGCTGTTCTCGGGCATTCTCGGCACCGGCCACCACTACTACTGGATCGGGGCTCCCGGCTACTGGCAGTGGATCGGCTCGCTCTTCTCCACGCTCGAGGTCGCGCCCTTCTTCACCATGGTCGTCTTCACCTTCGTGATGACCTGGAAGGCGGGCCGCAAGCATCCGAACCGCGCAGCGCTGCTGTGGTCGATCGGCTGCTCGGTCATGGCGTTCTTCGGCGCCGGCGTCTGGGGCTTCCTGCACACCCTGTCGTCCGTGAACTACTACACCCACGGCACCCAGGTCACCGCAGCCCACGGCCACCTCGCCTTCTTCGGCGCCTATGTGATGCTCAACCTCGCCATCATGGCCTATGCCGTCCCCGAGATCCGCGGCCGCGCGCCCTATAACCAGTGGCTCTCGATCGCGAGCTTCTGGATCATGTGCTCGGCCATGTCGGTGATGACGTTCGCGCTGACCTTTGCAGGCGTGCTCCAGGTCCACCTCCAGCGCGTGCTCGGCGAAGGCTACATGGACGTCCAGGACCAGCTGGCGATGTTCTACTGGATCCGGCTCGGCTCCGGCGTGTTCGTCCTGATCTCGGCGCTGATGTTCCTCTGGGCCCTGTTCGTGCCGGGCAAGGAGCGCAAGCCCAGCCTCTCCGCAACGGTCCAGCCGGCCGAATGAAGGATGCGGCTCCGGGACCCGACGGAGCCGCATTTCCCCTCTTCTTGAAGGAATCCCGTCATGACTGTACTGACCCCGACCCCGTTCCAGGCCCAGCCGGAAATTCCCCCCTATGTTCCCCAGGGCAACGAATGCCAGCTGTTCGAGACCGCGCTCGTCAGGCAACTGCCGCTCCTGCTCAAGGGGCCGACCGGCTGCGGCAAGACCCGCTTCGTCAGCCACATGGCGGCCCGGCTCGGCCTGTCGCTGACGACCGTTTCCTGCCATGACGACCTCGCCGCGGCCGATCTGACCGGCCGTTATCTTCTCAAGGGCGGCGATACGGTTTGGGTCGACGGCCCGCTGACCCGCGCGGTGCGCTCGGGCGGGGTGTGCTATCTCGACGAGATCGTGGAAGCCCGCAAGGATGTGGCCGTCGTCCTGCACCCGCTGACCGACGACCGCCGTATCCTGCCGCTGGAGCGGACCGGCGAGATCCTGGATGCGCCGCCGGGCTTCATGCTCGTCGTCTCCTACAATCCGGGCTACCAGAACATTCTCAAGGCGCTGAAGCCTTCGACCAAGCAGCGCTTCGTCGCGATCGAGTTCGACTTCCTGCCGAAGGAGCAGGAGATCGCCGTGGTCTCGACCGAAAGCGGCCTCGAGGCCGCAAGGGTCGCCCCGCTCGTCGACCTGGCCCACCGCCTGCGCGCGATGAAGGGGCACGATCTCGAGGAAGGCGTTTCCACGCGCCTGCTCGTCTACTGCGCCTGCCTGGTCGACAGCGGAATGCCGGCAAGGGAGGCGGTCCTTGCCGCCTTGATCGAGCCCTTGACCGACGAGCCGGACGTGCGGGCGGCGCTGCGCGAAATAGCCCATGCCGTGATCGCGTAGGGGGCATCGATGCTCGACTTTCTCGAACTGGAAGAAACGGTCGGCAAGTTCTGGCATCGGCTGGTGGGTTCGACCGCCAGCATGCCCCGCTATTCCGACCATGCCGTATCCTTCGAGGAACTGAAGCCGATCCTCGGCTCCTGCTTCAGGGGATTTGGCGGCGCACCCGCGGTCCAGCTGACCCCGGCGCACGCGAAGACGTCGCGGCACCGGCTGCGCCTGCGCCAGTTGGTCGGACTCGGGGAGGAAAAAGTGGCGGGCGCCACCCGCGACCTCGCCACCGCGATGCTCCCGCCGGTGATCGACCACTTTCCGGACCGCCAACTCAATCGCGATCTCTACATCTGGCTCGCCGCCGCCATGGCGCTGATGGAGCTGGAGGCACCGGACGGGACGGACCCGCTGCGGCGAGACCTCCGCCGGATCGAAGCCGCGCAGGCGACGGTCTTGCGCGTGACCGCCGCATTTCCGGGCCTGGGCGCGACCTACCGGCGCCTTTGCGCAGCCACGCTCAAGGAGCGAACCCGCGGCATCCTGCCTGCGGTCGAACAGCTCGTCGAAAACCGCATCCTCGCGCTCCTGAAGAAGGGCGCAGGCCTCAAGGACGATACGCTGTCGGCGATCTTCCCGCACCACGCCCCTGCAGGCTACCAGCCGATGATGGGCGTGCCGCTCTGGCCCGAGTTCCAAGTCCGGTCCGAAGCGGATACGACAATCGAGGATGCGGCGCGGGACGGCACGCAGGAACCGGGGCTTGCAGGCAATGCGCGCTATCTGGCGACGCGGCAGACCAGGGAAGAACGCAAGGGCGAGCGCAGCCCCTTCATCCTCAACCGCTTCGAGAAGATCCTGGCGATGGCCGAGATGGTCAACGTCGACCGGCCGACGGACGACAGCGAGGACAGCGACAGCAAGGCGGCCGACGACCTGGACGAGATGAAGCTCGGCCAGCGTCGGGAGCGGCCCTCCTCGAAATTCCGATTCGACCTCGATTTGCCGCCGGAAATGATCGACCTGTCGGAGATTGCAGCCGAAATCAGCTATCCGGAATGGGACTACCGCAAGGGGCGCTACCTGGAGAACTACACCAACGTTCTTGCCGTGCCGGCCGACAATCTGGGTGAAAGAAGTGTCCTGGACAACGAGACCCGCTCGCTCGTACGCAAGGTGCGGCGCCAGTTCGAAGTCCTGCGGCCGCGCCACGAACTGCTGAAGGCTCAGATGGACGGCTCCGATCTCGACCTCGATGCCGTCATCCGCTCGCGGGCGGATCTCGCCGCCGGTGGCCAGGGCAGCGACCGGATCCACCTGATGAGCCGGCCGCTCGCCCCCGATCTCGCGACGACGATCCTGGTCGACGTCTCGCTTTCCACCGACGCCTGGGTCGACAACCGTCGCGTGCTGGACGTCGAGAAGGAGGCTCTGCTGGTGCTGGCGCACGGCCTTTCCGCCTGCGGCAGCATGCATTCGATCCTGACGTTCACATCGCGTCGCCGGTCGTGGGTGCGCATCGAGACGGTGAAGGGCTTCGACGAAACGATCAGCAGCGCGACCGAGGATCGCATCGCCGGCTTGAAGCCCGGTTACTACACGCGGATGGGTGCCGCCATCCGCCATGCCGCCGCCGACCTGCAGAAGCAGCCAAGCCGGAAAAAGCTGCTGCTCGTCCTCACCGACGGCAAGCCGAACGATATCGACCACTACGAGGGCCGGTTTGCGCTGGAGGACACCCGCAAGGCCGTGCAGGAGGCGCGCCGCGCCGGGACGAGCGTGTTCGCCGTCACCGTGGACCGGGATGCCAACAACTACCTTCCGACGCTCTTCGGCAGGAACGGATATGCGCTTGTCGGCGATATCTCCAGACTGCCGGTGGCGCTGCCCACGATCTATCGCGGATTGACTGCATAGGGGGCGAAAATCCGCGATGGTGAGCGACGAGGTCGGTCGCTCGGGGGCCCGGCATCAGGCGGAATGCCGGGCCCTCTTCGTTTCCAGTCTGGTTCGGCGACACTGGCTCTGGTGCCAATTCTGCGTCTTGTTTGCCCGGCGACAAAAAGATGCGGGCGATGGACCGGTAGTCTTGAAGGATCGGGGGCGCGCCGGCCCGGTCCCCGAGACCCGGATCGGGGCCGATGGAAGACAACATGTCGAATTCCGAGAACATACCGCTGATCGATGTCAGGACGATTGCTCCGCCGGAGCGCCATCCGAGGATCTTCGGGATGCTGACCGCGCTTGCGCCCGGCGGCATGATGCATGTCGCCAGCGATCACGACCCGCGGCCGCTGCACTACCAGATCGAGACCCGCTATCCCGAGCAGTTCGAGTGGACCTACCTCGAGCAGGGCCCGGCCGTCTGGCGGGTTTCGATCAAGAGGCACGACAGTTCTGGCTGCGACTGCTGCTGCGGTCACTGAACCCGCAAACCTTGTACTATCGAGGTGATGACGATGCCTGGTGCCACGCTATCCAGATGGACGATGTCCTACTTCGCCGCAGCACTGGTGTTCCTGCTTTGCGGCGAGGTGCTGCTGGCGGCAGGGTTCGGCTACCCGGCATTGGCGGTCGAGGCTCCCGAGACGCTGGTGATCGTTCACACGCTCGCAATCGGCTGGCTCGGGCTTCTCTTCTCCGGCGCGCTTCTGCAGTTTGTCCCCGTCCTGGTCGCCAAGCCGCTGAAGGCGCCGTTCCTGGCGCTGCCCGCGCTGGTCCTGATCGTCTGCGGCCTGCTGGTCCTGCTCGCCGGGTTCCTCGGCCTCGGCGGCCGCCTTCCCGTCCCTCCGGTCTCCCTGCCTGTCGGCGGTTTCCTGCTTGCCTTCGGCTTCGCCGCGCTGGCTGCGAGCCTTGCAGCCACGATATGGTCGGCGCGGCCGCTGGCGCTTCCGGGCCGCTTCGTCCTGACCGGGCTCGTCGCCATGGGGCTGACCGTGGCGCTGGGACTGTGCTTCACCTTGGGCCTGTCCGGGCTGGTGCAGGAGGTCCACGCGCTCAATCTCCTGGTCGGCGGCGTCGGCCTGCATGCGACGATGGGACTGTTCGGCTGGATGACGGTCACCGCGATCGGCGTATCCTACCGCCTGCTCTCGATGTTCCTGCTGTCGCCGGAGCACGATCGCAGCACGTCGCGGATCGTCCTTGTCGCGGGCATCGCGGCGGTCCTGCTCCTTGCCGTGCAGATCGCGATGACGGCAATCGGGATCGACGGCGTCTGGCCCGCCGCTGGGGCAGCCGTGGCCGGGTTTGTCGGCCTCGGCCTCTACGCATTCGACGTCGCGGCCATCTTTCGCCAGCGCAGGCGCAAGTCGGCCGAACTGAACACGCTCCTGAGCCTCGCGGCCGTGGTCTTTCTGGTGGTTTCAGCCGTTCTCTTCACTGTATCCTCGCTCACGGGGACGCTGGCAGAGAACGGCGCCCCCTTGGTCTGGCTCGTGGGCATGGGGTGGCTGACCTGCCTGGGTCTCGGACAGCTCTACAAGATCATCCCCTTCCTGACCTGGCTCGAATGCTACGGGCCGGTGCTCGGCAAGGTCGCCGTTCCCCGCGTGCAGGATCTCGTCGACGAGCGTCGGGCGATCTGGTGGTTCGGTCTCTACATCGTGACGGTCGGCGTCTGCGCGCTGGCGCTGTTCGTCCACGACCGTCAGGTGTTTACGGCTGCCAGCGTTCTGCAGATACTGGCAACGCTCGGGCTGATCGTGGAGTTCATAAGGGCCCGCCGGCTCTCCTGCGCGCCGCCTGACATACGGCTGCCTTCGGGCGTATTGCCCCCTCATCTCTTCCTCACGCACCGGAGATAAAAATGAACGAAGACTTTGCGGAACTGGACGTCCGTCCGATGCTGAAAAATGGCGGCGAGCCCTTTCAGGCGATCATGAGCGCCGTGGATGCATTGCGACCCGGACAGGGTCTCAAGCTTCTCGCCCCCTTCCGCCCGCAGCCGCTCTATGGCGTGATGTCCAACAAGGGGTTCGACCACGAGGTGATCGAGACGGAGGGCGGCGATTTCGAGATCCGCTTCACGCCCAAGGTCCTGCCGGAGGTCCAGCTCTCCACGGATGCCGGCGAGCCCGAGCTCTGGGCCGACCCCGTCGTGGACCTCGATCTCACCGACCTGCCGCCGCCCGAGCCGATGGTGCGGATCCTTTCGGAAGCCGAGAAGCTGGACGACGGCGACGTGATCTTCGCCCTTCTTTCGCGCGAGCCGCTGCTGCTCTTTCCGGAACTGGCCAAGCGCGGCCACCAATGGGTCGGCAACTTCGACGAGGCGCGGACGGCCTATCGCATCATGATCCGCGTTGGGAAGGCGAAGTAGATGTCGAACGACGCCCTCGCCCGGCGCATCCGCGAAGCGCTGGCAATCGTCATCGATCCCGAGCTCGGCAAGAACGTCGTGGAGATGGGCCTGATCTACGCGATCGAATGCGACAGCGACGGAAAGGTCGCCATCGCCATGACGACCACGACGCGCGGGTGCCCGGCTGCCTCGTTCCTGACCGAAGCGGTCCGGGAGCGCGCCGCGCAGGTCGAGGGTGTCCATGACGTGGACGTGACCCTGACCTACGACCCACCCTGGACACCCGACATGATGGCGGGCTGACGCCGGCCGTTGACCATGCAATGAAAAGGGCGAGACCGTTGGCGCAGTCTCGCCCTTTCGATTGGTCCGGATGGCCTTGCGACTGCGGGCACGCTTCTCGTCAGAAGGCTTCCGCGTGCAACTCGTTCATCGCACGGCTGAGATCGTCGATGGGGGTCATGTTCGACGCCCTGTTGCCTTCCAGTTCCGGAGGCATCTTCCAGCCCGGGTCGACGCCTTGCATGTTGGGCAACTCGTGCGCGATGCCCTTGTGGCAATCGATGCAGGTCGCCTTGCCGGGAAGCAGGTAGCGCGTGTGGATCTCGGCCGCACGTTGCGTCTGTTTCTGCAGGTCCATGGCCGCCGACGAATGACAATTGCGGCATTCGAGGCTGTCGTTGGCCTTCAGGCGCGCCCACTCGTGCTGCGCCAGCTCCAGCCGATGTGCCAGAAATTTCGGCCGGGTGTTGATCGTGCCGAAGATCTTGCCCCAGACTTCCTTCGACGCCTGCATCTTGCGGGCGATCTTGTCGGTCCACTGATGGGGAACATGGCAATCCGGACAGGAGGCGCGCACGCCGGAGCGGTTGGAGAAATGGATCGTTCGCGTCAGCTCCTGATAGACGTTGTCGCGCATCTCGTGGCACGAGGTGCAGAACTGCTCGGTGTTGGTCAGTTCCAGCGCCGTGTTGAAGGCGCCCCAGAACATCACTCCGCCGACGAAACCACCGAGCGTGAGGAAACCGAGCCCCAGCGTGCCGGCCGGGGTCGCGACAATCTTCCAGGCCCAGAGGATGATGCCCTTTATCCATCCGATCATGGCGTCACTCGCTTCCGGCGGGCTTGACGCCCATCTCGCTCATGTCCCTGAAGCCGTTGGGCACCAGCGGGCGCGTGTCGGCCTGCGGCACGTGGCAGGCGGTGCAGAAATAGCGCCGCGGCGAAACATCGGCGAGCATCTGGCCTTCCCGGGTCATGTAGTGCGTCACGCTGATCATCGGCGCACCGGAATCCTGCGTGAACTCCCGCTTGTGGCAGGACAGGCACCGGTTCGCGTTGACCGAAAGCTCGTAGCCCTCGATCGAATGCGGGATGATCGGCGGCTGGTCGGGATAGGCGCGCATCTTGCGCTGATCGTCGACCACCCATTTCGGCAGCGGAGCCGCCGCGTCGGTCGCCATCGGGGGCGTCGGCCCCTCCAGTTGCGGCGGGGTTTGCGTCACCACCTGGGCAATTGCGGCCGTCGCGACGAAAAGCAGGAGCCCCGCTGCGATTGCCATCCATTCAGGCCGCCTCAGACGGCGACGGGGAGAATCTTGACCGCGCATTTTTTGAAATCCGTCTGTTTGGAAATGGGATCGGTGGCGTCGAGGGTGACCTTGTTGATCAACTGGCTCGCGTCGAACCAAGGGACGAAGACGACGCCCGCCGGCATGCGGTTGCGGCCGCGCGTCTCGACGCGGGAGCGGATTTCGCCGCGGCGCGACACGATACGTACTTCCGCTCCCTGGTTGATGCCGCGCTTGCGGGCGTCGTCAGCGTTCATGAAGACGCGGGCGCCCGGAAACGCCTTGTAGAGCTCCGGTACGCGCATCGTCATCGAGCCCGAATGCCAGTGCTCCAGCACGCGCCCGGTCACGAGCCAGACGTCGAACTCCTCATCCGGAGACTCCGCCGGCGGCTCGTACGGCACGGCGAGGATGACCGCCTTGCCGTCCTTCTGGCCATAGAACTTCACGCCTTCGCCCGGCTTGACGTAGGGATCATAGCCTTCGCGGTAGCGCCAGAGGGTCTCCTTGCCGTCGACCACGGGCCAGCGCAGCCCGCGCACCTCGTGATACATGTCGTAGGGCGCGAGGTCGTGGCCATGGCCACGCCCGAAGGCGGCGTATTCCTCGAACAGCCCCTTCTGGATGTAGAAGCCGAAGGCTTCGGCTTCGTTGTTGTCGTATTCGGGATTGATGCCGCTCAGCGGGAACCGGTCGACCTCACCGTTGCGGTACAACACGTCGTAGAGCGTCTTGCCGCGGTATTGCGGATTTGCGTCCAGGATCTCCGCGGGCCAGACCTCGTCGGTCGTAAACCGCTTGGAGAACTCCACCAACTGCCACAGGTCGGAGCGCGCCTCGCCCTTGGCCTGGACGAGTTGATGCCAGACGTGGGTGCGGCGCTCGGCATTGCCGTAGGCGCCCTCCTTTTCCACCCACATGGCGGCCGGCAGGATCAGGTCCGCACTCATGGCCGTGATCGTCGGATAGGCATCCGAGACGACGATGAAATTGTCCGG
This sequence comes from Mycoplana azooxidifex, assembly GCF_014196765.1. Lineage (GTDB taxonomy): Bacteria > Pseudomonadota > Alphaproteobacteria > Rhizobiales > Rhizobiaceae > Mycoplana > Mycoplana azooxidifex. The sequence continues at coordinate 104,826 of NZ_JACIEE010000002.1, read as the reverse complement.
GTTACGATAGCCCTGCCAGGTCTCGTTGGCGGTATTGGGACCCGCCTGGACGTTGTTGTTGACCTGGACCCAGTAGAAATTCAGCTTGCCGTCCTTGAGCATGCGGTCCTGCTGGACGGCATGGTAGCCCGGCTTTTCCGGGATGATGCCGTGCGGGATGCGCCAGATCTCCTCGGCATGCTTGCGATGCTCGGGGTTGGTCACCGTCATGTCCGCCGGAAGGCGATGGGCGAAGGTGCCGACCTCGCGCGCCGTGCCACAGGCGGATGGCTGGCCCGTCAGCGAGAACGGGCTATTGCCGGGCTCGGAGATCTTTCCGGTCAGGAGATGGAGGTTGTAGACCATCTGGTTGGCCCAGACGCCGCGGACGTGCTGGTTGAACCCCATGGTCCAGAGCGACATGACCTTGCGATCCGGATCGGCATAGAGCTCGGCCAGCTGTTCGAGGAAGCTGGGGTCGACGCCGGTCATTTCCGCCGTCTTTTCCAACGTGTACTCGGAAACGAATTCCTTGAACGCCTCGAAGTCGATCGGTTCTGTCTTGGTCGGGTCGGCCGAATTCGCAGCGTTCGTCTCCAGCGGATTGTCCGGCCGCAGGCCATAGCCGATATCGGTGGCGCCGCGGGCAAACTTCGCGTGCTGGCGGACGAAATCCTCCTTCACCCGCCCCGTCTGGATGATGTGGTTGGCGATGTAGTTGAGAATGACCAGGTCCGTTCCCGGCTTGAACACCATCGGGATATCGGCCAGGTCCATGCTGCGGTGGGTGAAGGTCGACAGCACCGCGACCCGCACATGCGGATGCCCGAGGCGGCGGTCAGCCACGCGGGTCCACAGGATCGGATGCATCTCCGCCATGTTCGAACCCCAGAGCACGAAGGCGTCGGCATGTTCGAAATCGTCGTAGCAGCCCATCGGTTCGTCCATGCCGAAGGTGCGCATGAAGGCGTAGGCCGCGGACGCCATGCAATGGCGGGCGTTCGGATCGAGGTTGTTGGAACGGAAGCCCGCCCGCATCAACTTGGTGGCCGCATAGCCTTCGAAGATGGTCCACTGACCGGATCCGAACATGCCGACGGCGGTCGGTCCCTTTTCCTTCAGCACCTTCTTGCATTGCTCGGCCATGACGTCGAAGGCCTCGTCCCAGCTCACGGGCTCGAACTCACCGTCCTTGGCGTAGGCGCCGTCGCGCTTGCGCAAGAGCGGCGTCTGCAGCCGATCCTGCCCGTACATGATCTTGGAGAGGAAATAGCCCTTGATGCAGTTCAACCCGCGATTGACCTCGGCCTGCATGTCGCCGTGGGTCGCGACGACCTGGCCTTCCTTGACGCCGACCATGACGCCGCAACCCGTGCCGCAAAACCGGCACGGCGCCTTCGACCACTTTATCTCCAGCGCCTCCACTCCGCCCGGCACCGGCTGGGCGGCCGCGGGAAGCGCGACCCCGGCCGTGGCCGCGGCAATGCCGGCGGCATGGGCCTTCAGGATGTCACGCCGCGTCAGTGTTCCGGTCATCGCTTCCAGTCTCCTCTGTCTCGACGTGCTCGAAAACCATGTTTGCAGAGATCACTCCGTCCAGGAGCGACATGCGCGTCAAACTTTCCCCGAGCATGCCCGTGGACGATCCCTCGATCACGACGACGATCTTGCCGCCGCCTTCGCCGTGGACTTCCACATTTTCCATCTTCGCGATCTCGGCGAGGACTGCCGCGGTATGGGCAGGCATCGTGGCGATCACGGCGCTCGAAATGTGATGTCGTTTCGGCTGCTCAGGCATCGGCAGCCTCCGTCTCGCCAACCTCGGCCTTGCGTGGCGCGAGACCGATCGCATTGACCGGGCACACGGCGAGGCAAGCGCCGCAGCCACTGCACAGCTCTGCGCTCAGTTCCGGCTCGAATGGTCCGCCGATGCGCGGGCGAAAGCGGATCGCCTGCACGGGACAGCTCTCGCCGCAGGACAGGCACGAGACGCCGTGCCGGGCAAGGCACGCGTCGTCGATCGCGGCGACATGCGGAAAGCGCGTCGCCGGCTCGGCCTCAAAGACGGGTTCGGGACAGGCAGCGCTGCATTGCCCGCAGAAGGTGCATTCGCCGAGGGCAAAATCGATCGACGGCAGCCCGCCCACAAGGGCGATGATGCCGGTGGGACATCGTTCCGCGCAAAGCCCGCAGCCGGTGCAGGCGGCCTCGATGCTCCCGATCGTGGCGCCGGGGGGACAGATGATGGCGGCCCTGGCCGTCGGACGACCAAGCAGGAGTTCACGCCGTGAAAGCGAAGCTGTCTGCATTTCAGCGCCTCAGTGACCGAGCGGCCCGGGCGGGCCATAGATGATCTGGAACATCCAGACGAGGAAGCCGTATCCGCCGACGACGGCGACGGCGACCAGCGGCCAGATGCCGAAAGCCAGCACGAAGAACGCGATCAGTTCGGCACGACGCCGCGAACGCTTCTCGGGGACAGGGTGCTCGGTAGACAGATCAGACACGTCCTCACCTCTCCTGACTGCAACCAACTCCGGCTACGGACCACATTGGGTGACCGCAGCCAAGGGCCGGGGCGCCTGAAACACCACCTCCGTTGCAGCCGGCAAGAAGCCGATCACAACACCTTCCGGAATGACTAATGGTATCCTCGATTTGCGGGATTGCCAGTCCGATGGTCCAAAGAGGATACATTTGATTCGGTTCACTTTTTATTTCAGCTTCGAAGAAACCCTGCCCGTTGCTTCACAATCCTGATTTTCAGAAGCGTCCTCGCCCTGCGCACGATCTCCGGCCGCAGGAAATCACGCTGCGGCATCGTCGTCCTTGAGGCCCTTCCTGAAATCGCGGATTCCCTTGGCGACATCGCCCATCAACTCCGGGATCTTGCCGCGCCCGAACAGGAGCAGGACGACGGCGAGAACGATCAGCCAGTGCCAAATACTGAAGGAACCCATGGTCTTCGCCTCTCTCACTGAAGATAGGAGCGAGGATAGGGGCGGTGCCCGGGATGTCTTTGTCCTAGATCAAGAGGGGTGGCGCGCACGGTGCGCGAAGCTGCCGCAGAGCCTGGAGGTCGCCGCTCAGACCGGGGCTGGCTCGCTCGTCCCCGGTGACTGCACAGGGTGCCGTTTCCTGTATCGGGCGAAGCCGATCTTGATGCCGACCAGCACGGGGGCGGCAACGACGAAGAGAAGGGCGACTGCGTTGAACGCGGTATCGAAGGCAACCACTGTCGCCTGACCCGATACGGTGCGGCCGAGAAGGTTCGCGGCTGCCCGGCCGGCGGTCGCCGGGTCCAGTCCCTTCGCGGTCAGCATGGCTGTCATAGCCGCCAGCCGTTCCATGACTGCTGGCCTGCCGGCGGTCACGTTTGCGCCGAGGATTGCGACGTTGGCTGCGACGTTGTGGTCGATCAGGGTCTGGAGTGCTGCGACCCCCATCAATCCGCCGAGCTGGCGACCCGTGTTGAAGAGGCCAATTCCGGAGGCGAGGTTTCGGCTGTCGAGGTTGGTGAAGGCGATCAGGGTGATCGAGAGAAACAGGAAGCCGAGGCCCAGGCCGCGCAACAGGATCGGCGCCATCATGTCGCCCGCGCCGCTCTCGCTGGTCGATCCGGACAGCATCCACATCGCGACCATGATCGTCAGGATGCCGAAGGGCACCGTGGCGAAAGGAGGAACGCGGCGCTTTTGCATGAGAAAGGCGGCCATGAGGAGCGCGCCGACGAACAGCCCGCCGCTCGGCAGCAGCAGCAGTCCGGCATCGGTGGGCGTGAGCGAAAGCACGGATACGGCAAACGCCGGAATCAGGTACGCGCTTCCGAACAGGGCCGCCCCGGCGACAAAACTGACGATGAGGGCGAAGCAGAAATCGTCCGAACGGAACAGGGAAAAGTCGAGCAAGCCCTGGCCCCTGGCCAACACCTGCTGGCCGAGAAATAGCAGCAGGGAAGCTACACCGATCACAGTCAGCCACAGGATGCGCGGTTCCTCGAACCAGTCCCACCGGCTGCCCTGGCTGAGGACGTAGGTGAAGCAGAAGAGGCTGACGGAAACCAGCAACAGGCCGATCCAATCGAGCGGGCGATGCGCGCTCCTTGTGATTGTCGGGCCGTCGGAGATCAGCATCAGACCAACAGCCGCCAGCGCCAGCGGAACAACGCCGAAAAAGATCCACATCCAGGATTGGCTGTCGAGCAACCACCCCTGAAGGGCCGGGGCGACCGTCGCGGGGGCGACGACCGCTCCCATCGCAAAGATCGCCTGAAGGAGCGGCTGATGGGATCGCCGATAGGCGAGAAATATGATCGCCTGCCCCGCAACAAGCAGCGTGCCGCCGGAGAAGCCCTGAACGATCCGAAGGGCGACGAGCAGGTCCAGGCGGGCCGTGACGGCGGCAATGGCGCAGGCCATGCCCATGGCGAGCGTGGCGCCGATGAACACGCCGAGCGGATGGATGCGGCTCACCAGCCAGGGCGCGGTCATGAAACCGATGAGCTTGAGGGTCGTGTATCCGATATCCAGCCATGCAAACTCGTCGGGCGTTGCATAGGTGTCGCCGATGATGTCGCCGCGCCCGAGCGACAGGATGGTGCCGGCGATGGCCTCCGTCAGCGCGGCGAGCACGATGCCCGCGAGAAGAAGGCTGCTTCCCGTAGATCTTTCGCGGTCCAAGGCGACGGCGGTCGGGGTCATGACCCGCTCCCCAGGTCTATCGCGACCCGTGCCGACAGGCCGGGCACGAGGCGACCGGGCAACGGATTGCTGGAAAAGCGGATCTTGACCGGAACGCGCTGGACCACGCGAACGAAGTTCCCCGTCGCATTGTCGGCGGGCAGCAGGCTGAAGGCCGATCCGCTGCCGGGGGCGAAGCTGTCGACGACGCCGTCGAGCGTCTCGTTCGGATAGCCGTCGATCGTGATGCGGGCGCGCTGGCCGGGCCGGATGTGCTGGAGCTGGGTTTCCTTGAAGTTCGCCACGAGCCACACCTCGTCGACCGGAACGATGTCGAGCAGGGAAGTCCCCGGCGCGACCAGTCGCCCGATGCGGATCTGTCGGTTGCCGACGACGCCGTCGACCGGCGCACGGACCACGGTGCTTTCGAGATCGATCCCGGCGAGATCGCGCGCGGCCCGTGCCTGCGCCACGGCGGCAACGGCCGCGTCGTGCTGGGACGCGAGGACGGCGATGCGTTGTTGTTGGGCCTCCAGCGTCGCAGAGGCGGCCGAAACGCCCGCCTCGGCTCTCGACCGGGTCGCGTCGGCTTCCTCGAGATGGGCCTGGCTGACGGTGTTGTTGCGGATGAGCTGGCGGCTGCGGTCGTACGCCTTCATCGCCAGATCCAGCTCCGCGAGGCTCGACCGCTTCTGCGCTTCGGCCTGACGGATCAGCGAATGCTGAAGCTTGGTTTCCGCAGCGACGTTGGTGAGGCGAGCGTCGGCAGCCTCGACATTGGCGACGGCCTGAGCGACGCGCGCGCTGTAATCCCGTTCGTCGATGCGGAACAGGACGTCCCCGGCCCTGACGGTCTGGTTGTCCTCGACCTCCACCGCGACGACATAGCCTCCCACCCGTGGTGCGAGCGAGGTGACATCCCCGCGAACATAGGCGTTGTCGGTCGATGCCGTGCCGCTCGAACGGGCTCCGGCCCATCCGGCAGCTACGACCACCACGGCGCCGAAGCACAGCAGAAGGCCGAGGATCTTCTTCTTGCTGGGCCGCGCCTTGCCGGCTCCCGCTTCGGAATTTCCACCGCTGACGATGGCGGCCTTGTCGAGCGAATCCATTTTCTCATGTCCTGTTGAATGCGGATGATCGCGCCGCGACCCCGGGCGACAGCATTCTGCCGCCAGGCGTTCGGGCATCGTCCGGGGAAACTCAGTGCGCGACTTGCCGGCCGAGCCAGTCATCGAAGCGGTTCGCGCCGATGCGCGGGTTCCTGCCGGGGGTCAGCGACTGGTCGTCGAGGACGGCTCCGAAGTAGCGTGCATGCACGTCCGGCACGACCTTGCGAGGATCCTGCGTCAACCGCAGGAAACGCCTGACCAGTTCGTCGAGCGGGATTGCCTCCGGACCTGCGACCTCCACCGTGCCGTTGAGCGGGGGTGCCACCGCGACATCGGCGAGCGCCGCGGCCACATCGTCGGAGGCGATCGGCTGGATCAATGCCGGCGACAGGCGGATCTCCTCGCCAGTGGTTGCCGACTGGGCGATGCCGCCGACGAACTCGAAGAACTGGGTGGCCCGCAGGATGGTGTAGGGAATGCCCGACGCCTTGATCAGGTCTTCCTGCGCGACCTTCGCGCGGAAATAACCGTTGTCGGGCAGCCGTTCGCTACCGACGATCGACAGGGCAACATGGTGGCGCACGCCGGCGGCAGCTTCGGCAGCCATCAGGTTGCGACCGGACGCCTCGAAGAACTCGAGGACGGCCTTGTCTTCCCATACCGGTGCGTTCGCCACGTCGACGACGACCTGGGCCTTGTCCATCGCTTCGGCCAGGCCCTCGCGCGTGATGGTGTTCACGCCGGTGCCGGGGGCCGCCGCAACCACCTCGTGGCCGCCATCGCGGAGGTGCTTCACAAGTTTCGATCCGATGAGGCCGGTGCCTCCGATGACGACGATCTTCATGGCTTTGCTCCGTGTCACCCGACCGCAACCATCGCCGTCGGCATGGGTGGAGATTGCCTGCGCGCTTCCGGGAAGTCCTTGCGGCCACCTTGAATTGCCCCTCAGGCAAGCTTGGAGTTTTGTCCAAGAACGGGGCACTCGGTTGGCGGTGTTGCGCCAGACAGGCGCGCGAGCCGCGCAATCCCGTGCTATCAGAGTTAAACGATACGCGATCAGGGGACAGTTTACGTGCATTTCGTGTTTGGAGACTACGTGCTCGACCCGCAGCGAAGGGAACTGACCCTGCGTTCGCAAGTCGTGACCGTCGGGCCGCAGGTTTTCGACCTGTTGCTGCATCTGGTGATGAACCGTCACCGGGTCGTCAGCAAGGACGACCTGCTTCAGGCGGTGTGGGACGGCAGGATCGTCTCGGAATCGACCATCACCAGCCACATCAACGCGGTCCGAAAGGCGGTCGGCGACAGCGGCGAGGAACAGCGCCTGGTCCGGACGATCGCCCGCAAGGGCTTCCGTTTCGTCGGCGACGTCACCGAAGGCGAGACCGGGCAGACGGGACCGTCCGACGGTTCCGCCGTCACCGAAGAACCGGCCGGTGATGTGTTGGAGAAGCCGGCAGCACCCGCCCTTCCGAACAAGCCTTCCATCGCCGTCCTCGCTTTCCAGAACCTGAGCGGCGATCCGGAGCAGGATTATTTCGCCGACGGCGTGGTCGAGGATATCATCACCGCGCTGTCGCGCCTTCGATGGCTGTTCGTCATCGCGCGCAATTCGAGCTTCACCTACAAGGGACGGTCGGTAGACGTCAGGGAGATCGGCCAGGAACTGGGCGTGCGTTACGTGCTGGAAGGCAGCCTGCGCAAGTCCGGCAACAAGGTACGCATCACCGGGCAGCTCATCGATGCAACAAGTGCTACCCATCTCTGGGCGGAGCGCTTCGAGGGCACGCTCGACGACATCTTCGAACTTCAGGACCAGATCGCCGAGAGTGTCGTCGGCGCGATTGCGCCGCAGCTGGAGCAGGCGGAGATCGAGCGCGCCAAGCGAAAACCCACGGAACGGCTGGATGCCTACGACTACTACCTGCGCGGCACGGCGAAGCTGCACAGCGGCACCCGCGAGGCGCTCGATGGCGCCCTGCCCTTGTTCTACAAGGCGATCGAACTCGACCCGGAGTTCGCGTCAGCCCATGGCATGGCGGCCTGGTGCCATTTCTGGCGCAAGGTAAACGGCTGGATGACCGATCGGCCACGAGAGATCGCCGAGGGGATTCGCCTGGCGCGGCTGGCGGTCGAACTGGGCCGCGACGATACGGTGGCGCTCACAAGAGGCGGCCACGCGCTGGCCCATCTCTCCGGCGACCTCGACGGCGGCATCGCGCTGCTGGACAGGGCCGTCCTGCTCAACCCGAACCACGCCCCCGCCTGGTTTCTCGGCGGCGCCCTGCGCGCGCTCCGCGGTGAAACGGACGCCGCGATCGCACATCTGACGCATGCCTCCCGCCTGAGCCCGCTGGATCCGGAAATGTTCCGGATGCAGGTGGGGATAGCGCTGGCGCATTTCTTCGCAGGACGCCCCGATCCCGCCTCCACCTGGGCGGAGAAGGCGTTGGGCAACCTGCCCAGTCTGCTCCCCGCGGTCGCCCTCCTGGCGGCCAGCCACGCCCTTGCCGGACGAATGGACAATGCGAAGCAGGCGATGCAACGCCTGCGCGCCCTCGATCCATCCCTGCGGGTCTCCAACCTCGATGAGTGGCTACCGATCTATCGCCCAAGCGATCTCGAACGGTTTGCGGACGGACTGCGGCTGGCCGGCCTGCCCGAGTGACGGCGGCGCCCGCCGGGAGCGCCGCGCGCGTTCTACTGCCGTACCAGTTCCTCGAGCTCCTGGCGCGAAAGGCAACGCTCCTGCCGGGCGTCGACGGCGGTCCGACAGAACCTGAGTTCGGTGAAATGAGGCAGATTCAGCGCTTGCCTGACGGTGAGCAGGCCCAGCGGCACCCGACTACCGGCGACCACCGCGGATACTTCGATCATTTGTGGCATTCTTTTCCTCCCTGATTGCGGGGGCATATGCCCGACTTTAAGGGCAACTTGATGGCATCGGCCTCTACAATGCCTACTGTCCCATCGCCGCCAGGACGATAGCCGTCGGAAGCCCGACCGTTATCAGGGTGCCGGCCACCAACGAGGCCAGCCTCCAAATGCGCTCACGCGTCGCCTGTCTCTGGTCCCATTCATAAGCCATCGCATCGTCCTCCCTCGAGGCAAGGAAGCAGTTGGCCGTCGCGGAGTCGAGTCGGGCGTGGTTGAAGGCGGGGTCCAATCCGACAACATCTCAGATTGTCGCCCTTCACCGGCAAACCTGCCAGGCAGCTACATCCCCTCAATCTCTGCTCAATCCGCGGCTCATCGCGATCGCAGCAGGAGCCGGATGCCGGTCGACGGCGCATGGCCCCGTCGGCATTCCTGCGGTAGCATGAGCAGCACGGGGCTTCGTGGATTGTCGAGAATGGAGCGTCATCTTGCAGCCGTCATGATCGCTGACGTCGTCGGATACAGCCGTTTGAGCTCGACCGACGAGGAGGGAACGCGGGCGCGGTTCAGGTGCGACCTCTCCGAGGTGTTTCAGCCCAGTTTGGCGCGACATCACGGACGGCTGGTCAAGACAATGGGCGATGGCCTGCTGATCGAGTTTCGAAGCGTTCTCGACGCGCTCCAGTGCGCGATCGAGGTGCAGAATGCAAAGCGGCAGCGAGAGAACGACGTCCCGGCCGACCGACGGCTGTTGTTTCGCATCGGCATTACCCTCGGCGACGTGATCGTGGAGGGTGACGACATCCACGGCACCGGCGTCAACATTGCCCACCGGCTGCAGACGCTGTCGGAGCCAGGCGGCATCGCCGTCTCCGGCAGCGCCTACGAACAACTGCGCGGCAAGACGGACGCGCCTTTCGTCGATCGCGGCCTGCAGCGGGTCAAGAACATCGACGAGCCCATTCGGGTCTATCTGGTCCAAACGGACGCGTCCGCGCGACGCCCAGGGGCATGGTCGCCGCTCCGCGGCCTCTCGCGGCGCAGGATGCTGGTCGGAATGGCGATCCTCGCCGCTATTCTCATCGGAGGGCTGAACTGGTGGAAGCCGTGGACGCAACTCGCCCCTTCACCGCCCACTCAGCAGCGATTGGCCTACCCGCTGCCGGACAAACCTTCCGTCGCCGTGCTTCCCTTCATCAACGTGACCGGAGACAAGGAGCAGGACCATCTGGCGCGGGGCCTGACTGACGACCTCATCACCGAACTCTCCAAAGTGGGGGGCCTGTTTGTGATCGCCCGGCATTCTGCCTCCGCGGTCGCGGACGCAGGTGGTGCGATCGAAGCGGCCGCGGGGAAACTTGGCGTTCAGTACGTCATCGAAGGAACCCTGCAACGCGCCGGCATCAACCTTCGCATCAACGTCAAGCTGCTCGACGCCATGTCCGGTCTTTCGCTCTGGGCGGAGCGATACGACCGACAGTTCACCGACCTGTTCGCGGTACAGGACGATGTGATCGGAAAGATCATCTCCGCTCTGGAAGTCCGGATCAGCGAGGGAGAGAGGAACCAGATCGAGCGCATACCCACGGACAATCTCGAGGCCTACGACTACTACATGCGGGCCGAGCAGCAAGGGCCGAGCTACGGCAATGTCCAGACCTATCGGCAGGCACTGTCCTACTACCAGAAGGCCATCGACCTCGACCCGCGTTTCGCCGACGCGCATGCCGGCATTGCCCGGATCGCTGTCGATATCTGGCGCAACGACTTCAACTACATCTGGTCGGCGGCCGTTGCGAGAAAGATCGCATATGACGCAGCCGGCGAGGCGCTCAAGATCGATCCCGAGAATGCGCGCGCGCACACGGTGCTGGCGCTGCTGCAACTGGTCGACGGACATGGCGACGAGGCCGAGGTGTCGGCCACCCGCGCCACGGCAGCGCGACCTAACGATCCGGAAGCGCACGCCAATCTCGGCCTTGTCCTTGCGCTGACCGGGAGCCACCGCGAAGCGATCGCCGAGGCGGAATACGCCTTGCGACTCGACCCGACCCCCGTGCCGAGCTTCACGCTTCTCGCCGGCATGATCCTTTATATCGCCCGCGCGAACGATGAAGCGATCCCGCTGATCGACACAGCCGCGAAGGAACTCGGCAGCTCAGAAACTGCGCATGAATTTCTCGCAGGCGCCTATGCAGCCGCTGGCGATGAAAAGGCCGCCCGGGAGGAGGCGCGCAAGCTTCAAACGCTCTTTCCCGAGACAAACCTGACCTACTACAGCCATCTCTACGATTACTGGCCAGCGCAGGATCTGGACTATCACCTCCAGCACCTCCAGGCCGCCGGTATCTCGGCCTGGCCGTTCGGCATCGAGACGCAGGGGCCTGAACGCCTGACTAGGGACGCGTTGGGCAATCTCATCGCGAACAGGACCTGGGTCGGGCGGCACCGGAACGGAACGGAGTTCATGCAGTACTTCGACACGAGCGGCGACACCGCCTACCGTACCGCCAACACCAGCATCACCGGCAAGGCCGAGGTCAGCGGTGACCGCCTGTGCGAACAGTTCGAGGGATATTTCCTCGACAGGATGGTCTGCGGCTATGTGCTCCGCAACGACGACAAGCTCCATCCCGACATGGACTACATTCACGTCACGCCACAGGCGGCGAAATATTTCTCGCTTGCGCCCTGACGCGTGGCCGCAGGCGGGCGTCCACTGCTCAACGTGGAGCGTGGCGCCAATCCGTCCCGGCTTTCTCGGTGACGAGGGTCTGTTCCACTTCGGACCAATGCTCCTTGGAATCCGGCAACTTGCTGGGGTTCTTCTCGAACCCTTCTGCCGCGCCAGGGTCGTAGGAGATGTAAAGCTTGCCGTCGATGATCCGCCATGCCTTGGGATCGATGTTGGTCGTGACCGTACCGAAGGAGACGCCATCGGCGCAGTATCCGCCATATTGCGGGGCGTACTTCGCCGGCTCCTTGGCAAACAGGTCGCGGTTTTCTGCGCTGGCGAATTGCCATGTCGCGCCGAGCCAACGGTAGGTGTACCGGGGCGATCCCTCCACGGCTTCGTTCCGGGTGAAATAGGCGACCGTGTCGTATCCCTTGATCGCCACGTCACCGAAGTAGCCTGTATTGACGAAATCCCCGGCGAGGACGGGCCCCGTCAGGCAGACGGCAGCGACAAAGGCCGCTCCAGTCCAATAGGAAGTTCGCATGCGATCTCTCCTTCCCGGCGCCTGTCGCCAACGCGACAGGATCATTGCCGCTTCGTGCACTCGGCATAGAGCCAGTCGCCGACGAGCTCGGCTTTCTGGCAACTGGCGCCCGCCTTCAGCAGCAGTTCGGCCGCCTCCCAATGGGAACGCCATCCGGCCTGCGTCAGCGGGGTGTAGCCATTCCTCTCCTTCGCCTCGATGTCCACCTTTTGAGCCAGAAGGAAGGCGACCACATCGGCATGTCCCTCCTCCGCCGCCCCATGCAGGGGGGTCATGTGGTAGAAATTCCCCGCATCGTTGACATCGGCACCCCGCGCGACCAGCATTTCCACCACGTCTATGTTTCCGGCATAGGCTGCGGCATGAAGAGCCGTCAGGCCGCCCCGGTTGCGGGCCTTTACATCCGCACCACGCTCCACCAGCAGAGCGATCACTTCCGGGCGCCCGGCGAGTGCGGCGATGATGAGTGGCGGCTCACCGGTTTCGTCTGTGTCCGACGGTGCGGCGCCCTTGTCGAGCAACTGCTTGACCGCCACCACATCGCCATCCCGCACGGCGTCATGAAACGGGCCCGCAGACAGCGTCGCTGTCAGGCACAGGAGGATCGGTACAGAAAGAGGCAAAATCCGCACTGCAAACCTCCACGGTGGGCGTGCACCGGCCATGCCGGCCTTAATATGCGGTACGTCTTATATACATGTGACCGGATGGACGATCAAGCTTCGCGACGAGAGCTGCGATGCGCAGCGTGCGTGACAGATCAACGGCAATCTATCGCCTGCGGGCATAGAGGATGCCACAGAGGACGATGGCGCCGCCGATCGCCTGCGTGATGCTGACGCCCTCGCCGAGCACGACCACGCCGAGAAGGGCAGCCACGACAGGCTGGATCAGCAGGGTGAGCGAGGAGAAGGCCGTCGGCAGGTAGGCGAGCGCATAGGTGATCGCCACCTGCCCGCCGGCATGGCTGATCAGCGCCAGCCCGAGAAGCATGGCCCAGCCGAAGAGCGTGACGGGGAAGAACTGGTTCTCGGTCAGGAGTACCACGGGCAGCAGGCAGACCGCCGCCGAAGCCGTGCTCCAGAGCATGACGCGGGCGGTGTCGAAACGGCCGCGCAGCCTGGCGACGCCCAGCATGTAGCCGGCGTAGAACAGGGCCGCGAGGATCGCCAGGGCATCACCTACCGGATTGCCTTCGGAAAGCCCGCTCAGCCCGCCCTTCAGGACGACAATACCGGTAATCGCAACAGTGAGGCCGATCAGGAAGGCACGGCTGATCGATGCGCCGAGGAACAGCCAGCCGACTGCTGTCACAAAAACGGGGGCCAGATTGGCGAGCAGCGTCGCATTGGCGACGGTCGTCACATGGATCGCGGCGTGCCAGGCGACGAGATCGGCTGCGAGGAAGACGCCCGGCAGGGCGAGTGCGACCATGTCGCGCAGTCCCGCCGGCCCGGCTGCCTGGCGCTTCTCCGTCATGCGGAAGAATACAAGCAGCGGCACAAGAGCGAGGGCCACGCGCCAGAACGCCGTCGCCATGGGGCCGATCTCGGAAAGTCGCACGAAGATCGGCGAGCCGCCGATCGCTACCCCGCCCGCCAGCAGCGCGATCAGCGCCAGGCGGTTGCGGGCGGCGGATGCCGTGGCGGCAAGTTCGGTCTGCGTCACGGCAATGTCCAGTCTGCGTGTGGCTCGAATGCCGCGAAGGACTAAAGCATGTCGCGATCCTTCGGATTCGCTCTGCACGCTTTAGTCTCTGTTTTTTGCATGTCGTTATCGCAAAACCGCTGCACACTTTTGCGCGACATGCTTTAGACCGTGATCGCCAGAACCGCAACACAATCTCCGGCCTTGACGAGGCCGGGAAAATGCCGGGCGCAGAGGATGCCGTCCATCTTCGCGCGAACCTCGGAGGGCGGCGCCCCCGTGCGCCCCGTCGGGTAGATACGGGCCACCACCTGGTCCTTGACCACGGTGTCGCCCATGTCCACCAGCGGCTCGATCAGACCGCCTTCTTCGGCGAAGGCAAAGCAGTCGCCGTCCGGCATGTCGAGCCACTGCGTCGGGGCGACGTCCGCCTTGCCTTTCACGATGCCGGCCTGTCGCAGCACGTTGATCACGCCGCGCTTGGCTATCCCGGCACTTTTTGCCGTCGCCGTGCCGCCGCCGCCGAGTTCGGTGGTGATGAACACCTTGCCCATTTCCTCCGCAGCCGTGTCGTACATGCCGACCGCATCGATTTCGAGCATCTTCATGGAATAGGGTGCGGAGAAGGCCTGCACCAGTTCGAAGGAGCGCTGCTCCTGCGCCTTGTCCGGCAGGATGTGCGCGGCGCAGAAGGGCAGGAAATCAAGCGTCTTGCCGCCCGAGTGGAAGTCCAGGACGATGTCGGCCAGCGGCAGCAGCGCGCGCTGGAAGTAATCGGCGATCTTCTGCGTTACCGTGCCGTCCGGCCTGCCCGGAAAGCTGCGGTTCAGGTTGCCCTTGTCGATCGGAGACGTCCGGGTGCCGGCGACGAAGGCCGGATAGTTCATCGCCGGGATGATGATGACCCGCCCGGAGACATCCTCTGCCTTCAAGGTGCGCGCGAGGTCGAACAGCGCGATCGGCCCCTCATACTCATCGCCATGGTTGCCGCCGGTGAGAAGGGCCGTCGGCCCCTCCCCGTTCCTGACGACCGTGATCGGGATCATCACCGAGCCCCAGGCGGAATCGTCGCGGCTGTAGGGCAGCCGGAGGAAGCCGTGCTGGATGCCCTCGGCCGAGAAATCGACCGTGGGCGTGACCGGCGAGGCGCGCAGTTCGGTTTCGCTCATGGCAGGCTCAATCCTTGACGAACAGCTTGCGCGGCACGTTGGCGAGGCATTCGACGCCGGTGTCGGTGATCAGGATGCTCTCGGTGATCTCCAGGCCCATGGTTTCCAACCAGAGACCGGTCATGAAGTGGAAGGTCATGCCCGGCTTCAGTTCCGTACGGTCGCCGGGGCGCAGGCTCATGGTGCGCTCGCCCCAGTCCGGCGGATAGGAGATACCGATGCCGTAGCCGGTGCGGTTGTCCTTGACGATGCCGTATTTCTTGAGCACCGCGAAGAAGCCGTTGGCGATGTCCTCGCAGGTATTTCCCGGTTTCGCAGCGGCGAGACCCGCCTCCATGCCTTCCAGCGTCGCCTTCTCGGCATCGAGGAATTCCTGCGTCGGCTTGCCAAGGAAGACGGTGCGCGACAGCGGGCAATGGTAGCGGTTGTAGGCGCCGGCGATCTCGAAGAAGGTCCCCTCGCCCCGCTTCATCGGCTTGTCGTCCCAGGTCAGATGCGGCGCGGAGGCATCGACTCCCGACGGCAGCAGCGGCACGATCGCCGGGTAGTCGCCGCCGATGCCGTCGACGCCGCGCGTGCCGGCATCGTAGATCTCGGCCACCAGGTCGCACTTGCGCATGCCGACCTCGATCTTGTCGAAGATGCGCTGGTGCATGCCCTCGACGATGCGGGCGGCATTGCGCATGTACTTGATCTCGGTCTCGCTCTTCACGGCGCGCTGCCAGTTGACCAGCGCCGTCACATCGACGAAGCGGGCATTCGGCAGGTGCTTGACCAGGCTCGCGAAGGCGGCGGCGGAGAACCAGTAGTTGTCCATCTCGACGCCGATCGTCAGCTTATCGAAGCCGCGCTCGACCAGCCTGGCGGCGAGATAATCCATCGGATGGCGCTCGGTCGACTGCACGTAGTGATCGGGATAGCCGATGATGTTCTCATGCTTGAGATAGGCTGTCAGCTTGGCGCCATTGGCATCCTGGCCGCGGCCGTACCAGATCGGCTCGCCGGTCGGCGGCACGACGACGGCCTGGTGCACGTAGAACGACCAGCCGTCATAGCCCGTCAGCCACGCCATGTTCGACGGGTCGCTGACGATCAGAAGGTCGACGCCCTTCGTCTCCATGGCCTTGCGCGTCTTTGCCAGGCGCGTCTCATATTCCCCAAGGGAAAATTTGAGGTTCGGTTGGGTCATGTTTCTCCCTCATTCTCCGGCACTTGCCGGTCTCAACTTTCAAATGGTGTACCGGCACCGGCAGACGTCGCGCGCGAAAAGGCGAGCGTTGCGATAGCCGTGTCCTGAATGCCCGTCCCGGTCAGGTCGGCAATGGTGATCTGGCTTGCGTCACTGCGTCCCTGCTCCAGCCCGGCCGCAATGCGGCCGAGTTCGGCGAAGGCTGCGTCCCGGGCCACGAGGCCCGCCTCGATCGCGTGATGCAGTTCGCCGAGACGACGGGTCTGGCCGAGACTGTCTGCCACATACAGGCCAGCCCCCACGATCGCCGCCGGCTCGATCTCGTTCTTGTGCTCGGCATCCGAGCCCATGGCGGTGAGGTGCTGGCCCAGTTCCAGCCATTCGGCCTTCAGGATCGGTGTCTCCGACGGGGTCGTGGTCACGATGACATCCGCGCCGGCAACGGCCATCTGCGGATCGGCCATTGCTGCGACGGATATGCCCAGCGTCCGCGTGAGATCGGCAGCGACCTTTTGCGCCTTTTCCGCGTCGCGCGCCCATATCCGCGCCTCGCGGATCGGCCGCACCAGCATCAGTGCCTGCAATTGCAGCCGCGCCTGCATGCCGGCGCCAAAGATCGCGGCAACGCTGGAATCCTGCCGGGACAGGTACTTGGCGGCAACGGCGCCAGCAGCGGCGGTGCGCACGTCCGTCAGGTAGCCGTTGTCGAGCAGCAGCGCCTGGACGAGGCCCGTCTTCGCCGACAGGAGCACCATCATGCCGTTGGTGCTCGGCAGGCCGATATCCGGGTTGCCGAAGAAGCCGGGGCTGATCTTGATGGCGAAACCGTCCAGACCGGGCACGTAGGCGGTCTTCACGTCGACCTCGCCGCGGTGCTCGGGAATGTCGAGGCGCAGGATCGGCGGCATAGCGACGGCCTTGGTGGCGAGCGCCCGGAAGGCGTCCTCCACGCAGGCGACGGCGTCCGCGTCCAGCGTCACCACCCTCCTCAGGTCGGCCTCGGTCAGAATGATCATCCGGCTCATGCCGCCACCTCTTCCTGAACAGACGTCGCGCCGTTGATGATCCGGCGATGCAGGATCATGTCGACATTGCGGCCGGAGAGGATGGCGACGACAGGTCCCGAAGACTGGAGCCGTCCGGAAAGCAGCGCTGCGATGCCAACCGCGCCGGCGCCCTCAACGATCTCTCGCTCGAGGCCGTAGGCGTGCCGCATGCCCGCGGCGATCTCTTCCTCTGACAGCAGCAGCACATCGTCGAGCAGGTCGCGGCACATGGAAAAGGTCAGCGCATTGTCGAGCCCGATACCGCCGCCGAGCGAATCCGCGAGGCTCAGCAGTTCCTCGACCTGGACCGGGCGTCCGGAATCGAGGCTCGCCTTCATCGCAGCGCCGCGTTCCATGGTCAGCCCGATGACCCTTGTCCTCGGATTCGCGCTCTTGACGGCCGCGGCCACGCCGGCCGCAAGCCCGCCGCCGGAGAGCGGCACGAGCACGGTCGCGACGTCTGGCAGTTGCTCGATGATTTCCAGCCCGAGCGTTCCCTGACCGGCAATGACGGCGGCATGGTCGAAGGGCGGCACCATGACCATGCCCTTCTCCACAACCAGCCGGTCGACCTCCTCCTGCGCCTCGTCCTGCGAATTGCCGACGATGCGGACCTCGGCGCCGAGCCGGCGGATTTCCGCGACCTTGTTTTCCGGCACCAGCTTCGACATGCAGATGGTCGCAACCGCACCTTCCGCCCTTGCCGCATGCACAAGCGCCCGGCCGTGATTTCCGGTGGAGGCGGCGACGACGCCGCGGGCGCGCTCCGCCGGCGTCAGCGACAGGACCGCATTGGTCGCGCCGCGCAGCTTGAAGCTGCCGGTCGTCTGATGGTGTTCGAGCTTGAGGTGGACCGGAACGCCCGTCATCACCTGAAGGACGGTGGACTGCACCATCGGCGTGCGCAGGACCCGCCCGGCGATGCGGGCGGCTGCCGCGCGGATATCGTCGATCGAAACGGATGCCGGTTGCGCGCACATACGATCAACCTTCCGGATAGGGCTTGGTCATGAGAATGCCGAGCTCCGGCCGCGGCGCCGCATCGCCGCAAAGGCGCAGGCATGCCCAGGCCGTAGCAAGGTTGCTGCTGACCACAGGCTTTCCGAGCGCGTTTTCGATGCGCGGGGCGACCTCGGCCGCGCGAACGGCCGTGCAGGAAATGAACAGTGCATCCGACTGCGGCGCCATCGCCTCCGCCGCGAATGCTGCGATCTCGTCATGCGAAATCCGCGCCATCTCCCGATCATCCGTTAGACCGAGGCAGGTGAAGCGGTCGATCTCGAAGCCGAGATCGGCGAAATAGCGCGCCATCGGCCGACTGGTCTCGACCGTATAGGGGGTCAGTATCGAAATCCGCCTGGCGCCCACGGCCTTCAGGCCCCGCACGGCCGCAGCCGTCGGCGTGACGACGGGAACGCCGGGCTTTGCCGCCTGCACCGCCGCCTCGATCTGCCCGTCGCCGATGACCACGGAGGCCGAGGTGCAGGAATACATGACCACGTCGAGCGGTTCGTCCGGCAGGATCAGCGCCGCACCGGCCGTCAGTTGCGGCTGCATCTTCATCAGGTTCTCGGGCGTCACGGGGTTTGCATAGGGGATGCGCGTGACGTAGACGCCGATCCGCTCGCTGGCCACCATGCGCTGGAAATCGACCTCGGTCGTATGGTCCGTCGCCAGGATGATCAGGCCGACCCGCTTTGCCAGCGGGCGGTCGTCGAGGCGCGGGGCGCGGCTTGCCGTGCCGATCGGGATATCGCTCGGCGTCATCGCGCATCCACCCTGGCATAACGCTCTTCGAGGAAACGCAGCGCGACGACGGACATCAGGCTGATGACCAGGAAGAACACGCCGACCAGCGTCATCGGCTCGATATAGCGGTAGCTGCTGTTGGCGACGCTCTTTGCCTGGTTCATCAGCTCCAGCACGGTGATGGCCGACAGCAGCGGCGTTTCCTTGAACATGGCGATGAAATAATTGGCGAGCGCCGGGATCATCGGCGGAATGGCCTGCGGCAGCACCACATGGATCCAGGCCTGACGAATGCTGAGATTGGTGGCGCGCGCCGCCTCCCACTGGCCGCGCGGCACATTGTCGATGCCGGCGCGATAGACCTCGGCCGCATAGGTGCCGTAGTGGATGCCAAGCCCGATGACGCCCGCGACCAGCGGTGACAGCCGGATGCCGATATCCGGCAGCACGTAGAAGATGAAATAGAGCTGTACCAGCAGCGGCGTGCCGCGAATGAAATCGGCAAGGAACCCGACCGGGCGCGCAATCAAAGGGTTCGGCGAGCGCCGTGCAATCGCCAGAACGAGGCCGACGACAGCGGCAACGATCGCGCCGAGAACGGTCGCAAGGATGGTGATCTTCAGCCCTTCGAGAAGGGTCGGCATGATCTGCCAGACGAATGCCCAATCCCACTCCATGATCAGACCCTCACGCCATCAAGACCGCGCGACGCGCGGCGTTCCAGCCAGCGCATCCCGGCAGAAATGGCCATGGCCATGGCGAAATAGAGAACGAGGATGGTCGCGAACGGGACCAGGGTATTGCCCGTCTGCGCCCTGACCACCTGCGCCTGGAAAGTCATGTCGGTCAGCGAGATCAGCGAGACGACGGCCGTTCCCTTCAGAAGCTCGATGGCGTTGTTGCCGAAGGTCGGCAGCATCAGCGGCAGCGCCTGCGGCAGGATCACGTGGCGCAGGCGCTGATAGCGGCCGAGATTGAGGGCGACGCAGGCCTCGTGCTGTTCCCGGCCGATGGCCCTGACGGCGCCGCGCACGACTTCCGCACCATAGGCGCCGACATTCAGCCCCAGCGCCAAGACGCCTGCCTGCAGCGGCGTCAGCGTGATGCCGGCGAACGGCAGGACGAAATAGGCCCAGAAGAGCTGCACGAAGATCGAAGTGCCGCGGAAGAACTCGATATAGACCGTGGCCAGCGCGCGGACCGCGGCAAAGCGGGACAGACGGCCGAGACCGGCGACAAAGGCCATGACGAGCGCCAGCGCCGAGCCCATGACCGTGAGCTCGATCGTCACCAGCGCGCCTTGCAATATCAGTCCCAGGTAGCCGGACCAGTCGATCATCGTGCTTTCTCTGTCATTGCCGGTTCTGATGCGGTTGGCGAGGCGTCATGCCCTGCCCGTGCCGCAAGCGGGGAGAGGCAAAACGCCTCTCCCCGGCGATCGTCAGTTGGCAGCCGCGCAGAGCTTCTCGCGGGTCGTGGACATCGCGGCCGCGGCCGAGAAGCCGTAGGGCTCGATGAGCTTGGCGAACTCGCCCGATTCCTTCAGCTTTGCGAGTTCCACGTCGAAGGCATCGCGCAGCGCCTCGTCGCCCTTCTTGAAGGCGGCGCCGTCGCAATAGACCGGGGCACCCTGAACTGGAGCCACGACTTCGAGGTTAGGGTCGTTCGCCTTCTTGACGAGATCGTTGATCGACAGGACCGGCAGCGAATAGACGTCGATGCGGCCGTCCTGCAGCATCTTCAGGCCGCTCTGGCCATCCGGCACCACGATGACGCGCTCGCGCGGCACGCCGGCTTCCAGCGCCAGTTTCTCTTCCGTGCCGCCGCCGGGCGCGCCGATGGTGGCCGACTGGTCCTTGGCGATGTCGGCATAGCTCTTGAAGCCCTTCGGATTGCCCTTCTTGACGAGCATGGCTTCCGCGTCGCACAGGACGGGCTCGGAGTAGGCGACGGCCGCGCAGCGCTCCGGCTTCATGAACAGGCCGGCGGTGACGGCGTCATGACGCCCTGCCTGCAGGCCCGGGATCATCGCGCCATATTCCGAGATCGAGGCGACGACGTCTACGACGCCGAGGCGCTTGAAGACCTCGCGGGCGACGTCGGGTGCCGCACCCGAAACCTTGCCGTCTGCGCCGACGGCCGTGAACGGCGGTTCGTTGGCGATCGCGATACGGGCGAAGCCCTGCGCCTTGAGCTCCTCCAGCTTGGCGTCATCGGCGCTTGCGGGGGCTGCGGCAAACGCCGCCATCAAAGCCGTGGCACCGGCTGCCATCGTCATGAAATGTTTCAATGTCATCGTTCCATCTCCTCTGGATTTTCCCATTTTTATCGGAGGCATTGCCGGATCGCCCCAGCGATCAGACGCGGTGCCCCGCCGCGATTATCTTGCGCAGGAAGGTCTGTGTTCGCTCCTGCCTGGGATTTCGGAATATGTCGTCTGGCTTGCCCTCCTCGACGATCCGGCCCTTGTCGAAGAACAGGACGCGATCGGCGAAGTCATGGGCAAAGCCCATCTCGTGGGTGACGAGCAGCATGGTCATGTCGGTCTCGGCGGCGAGTTTGCGCATGACGTTCAAAACCTCCTCGACCAGTTCCGGGTCGAGCGCCGAGGTCACCTCGTCGAACAGCATGATCTTCGGCGACAGCGCCAGGGCGCGGGCGATGGCCACGCGCTGCTTCTGTCCGCCGGACAGTTGCGCAGGCATGCTTTTCGCCTTGTCGGCCATGCCCACCATGTCGAGAAGTTCCTTCGCCCGCGCTTCGGCCGAGGCCTTTGCCACGCCCTTGGTCAGCATCGGCGCCAGCGTGATGTTGTCGAGCACGCACTTGTGCGGAAACAGGTTGAAGTGCTGGAAGACCATGCCGATCTTCTCGCGCATCTTCTGCAGATGCCTTTCGTCGGCGGGGACCAGTTTGCCGGCCTTGGGCATGTGATAGAGTTGCTCGCCGTCCAACTCGATATGACCGCCGTCGATCTTCTCGAGCGTCATGAGGATGCGCAGGATGGTGGTCTTGCCGGATCCGGACGGACCGATCAGCGCCAGCTTCTCGCCCGGCATGACATCCATCGACAGACCGTCGAGCACCGTCAGCGGGCCGTAGGTCTTCGTGATGTTGTCGATGCGAATGATGGGCGAGGCCATGCATGTCTCTCCCTGTTGAGACGAGCGATGCCCAACGATGACCAGCTTGTTAAATCATGTCAATTATCAAAATAATATCATGACAATTATTCCTTACCTGCTCAAATGTCAGGCGGAACCGTCAAATAGCAAGCAGAAGCGCTTCCGGATTTCCCTGAGCCAATGAAGCGACGATACCAAGCCCCGTGCGCAGTTCCGCTTCGGACGTGGAGCCGAGCGAGATGCGCACGGCCGGAGCGTGGCCCTGGTCGGCGGTGTGGAAGGAGGCGCCGGGGGCGATCGCCACGCCGCGCAGCCGTGCCTGCGCCACGAAGCCCTCTTCCGTATGCTGGCATGTCAGCGGCAACCAGACGTGCAGGCTCTGCGGATGGGCGTGATAGGCAAGCCCCGCCAGCGCCTCGGCAGCGATCTCGTGGCGCCGCGCCAAGGCCCGTCTTTGCCAGTTCACCAATTCCATCGCCGTACCGTTGCTGACCCAGCGCGTGGCGACCTCGACCATCGCCGGAGTGGCCATCCAGTTGGAAACCAGGTGCCGGTTGGCGACCGCTGCGACATAGCGGTCGGGCGCGACGAGATAGCCGACGCGCAGGCCGGGTACGGTGATCTTGGTGAAACTGGTGACGTAAAGCGTGCGATCCGGCGCGAAGGCCTGCATCGGCGGCGGCCGGTCTTCGACCATGGGCCCGAGAATATCGTTCTCGATGATCGCGATATCGTGTCTGGCAGCGACGGCGGCCAGTTCCTCACGCCGTTTGGCGCTCATCAGCGTTGCCGTGGGGTTGACCACCGAAGGCTGAAGGAACACCGCCCGGATCGGCCCCTTGCGGCAGGCAGCGTCCAGGGCGGCAGGGATCATCCCGTCCGCATCTATGGCCAGGCCCTCGAGGTGGATGCCGAGATAGCTGCAGAGCGGTACCAGCGTATGATGGCTGATGGCCTCCGTCGCGACCGTCGATCCGGGGGGCGCGACGCTCATCAAGGCCACGGTCATGGCCGATGTGGCACCGTTCGTGAGATTGATGTTGAGCGGGGATACGTCCACCCCGCAAAGCTGCAGCCATTCCGCCGCAACGGCCCGGTGGCGGGGAAACACCATGTTGGGGCGGAACGAGAGCGCCGAACTGGATGGCAGGTTTTCCGCCAGCCATCCGAAGGCCTCGCGCATGCGCTCGAGATGGATCTGCTCGCAGACAGGCTTCAGGATCGACAGGTCGATCACCTCGCCGAGCCGCTCCGGCAGATAAGGTGGTTCCGGCTCCTTCGTCCTCGTCTGCACGAAAGAGCCGCGGCCGATTTCGCCGGCCACCATGCCGCGCCGGGTCAACTCATCATAGGCGCGGCTCACCGTCTGGATCGAAAGGCCGAGGTCTTCCGCGAGCTTTCGATGCGTCGGCAGGCGGTCGCCGTCGGCAAGCTTGCCGTCATGGATGGCATTGGCGATCTGCTCGGCCAGCGAGAGGTAGGCCGGACGACGAAGCTGCAGCGGATCGGGGCGCCAATTTGTCATGATTTGACAGTGATAAAATTCAGGTCAATTGACAATGCAAAAATTGCATTCGTCTCGGCTTTTTCATAGTCTTTGCCATGATTTCGATTTGGGGCCGCCCTCCGCATGAAACTTGACGCGATCGACCTGCGCATCCTCGACGCCGTCCAGCGGGACGGCCGCATCACCAAGGTGGCGCTCGCCGAAGAGGTCGGCCTGTCGCCCACGCCCTGCTGGATGCGCCTGCGCAAGCTCGAAAAGGCCGGCATCATTTCGGGCTATCATGCCCGCGTCGCAGTCCGCCGCGTCGCACCGGTCGCAAGCGTGATGATGGAGGTCACCCTCGAAAACCATCGCCAGGCCGATTTCGACCGCTTCGAACGCGCAGTCGCGGCGATCCCCGAAATCGTCGCCTGCTGGTCGGTCGGCGGCGGGGTCGACTATATTCTGAAGATCATGGCGGCCGATATCGACGCCTACCAGCGGCTGGTCGACGGCCTGCTGGACCGGCAGATCGGCATCGCCCGCTACTTCACCTACATCGTCACCAAGACGGTGAAGGAGGAAACCGCCCTGCCCCTGACGGCGCTGCTGTCGGCCCCGGAACCCGCGAACGGCCAATAGACGATTCCTCTGCGGCGGCTTACTCCCTTGGACCAATCCTCTGCCCCTACCGCCGACAACAGACCATTTCTCGCGCCAAACCTGCCAGACTCCGTGCCGATAAAAGCCCAAGGAGCCGGAGATGAATGCCGTATTCGCACGACCTGCCTGCCATGATGCGCTTGAGCGCCTGAAGGACAGACATCTCCTCAAATCGCTGGCCTATGTCGGCGGCCGCTGGGTCGCCAACGCGGCAAACCGCACTTTCGAGGTTCGCGATCCCGCGTCCTCCGTGCCGCTCGCCTGGGTTTCCGCGCTGGATGCCGACGAGACGGGAGGCGCCATCGACGCGGCATCGGCTGCGTTCGCGAAATGGCGCGCAATGCTTCCGCAGGATCGTGCGGCGATCCTGCGGCGCTGGTACGACCTGATGCTGTCGGCCAAGGACGATCTCGCGCTGATCATGACACTGGAGCAGGGAAAGCCGCTGTCTGAATCGCAGGGCGAGATCGCCTATGCGGCCTCGTTCATCGAATGGTATGCCGAGGAGGGCAAGCGGCTGAATGCCGAGAGCGTGACCAGCCATCTTGCGGGCGCCGAGATGATCGTGCGCCGCGAGGCGCTCGGCGTCGTCGGCATCGTCACGCCCTGGAACTTCCCCTCCGCCATGGTCACCCGCAAGGCGGCAGCGGCACTCGCCGCCGGCTGCACGGTGGTCGCGCATCCCTCGTCCGAGACGCCCCTGTCCGCGCTGGCGCTGGCGGAGCTCGGCGAGCGGGCCGGCCTTCCGGCCGGTGTCTTCAACGTCGTCACCGGCGATGCCGCCACGATCGTCGGGCGGATGTGCGAGGATCACCGCGTCCGGGCCCTCAGTTTCACCGGCTCGACCGAGGTCGGCAGGATCATCACCGGGCAGTGTGCCTCGACCATGAAGCGGCTGGTGATGGAACTCGGCGGGCACGCACCGCTGGTCGTCTTCGACGATGCGGATATCGGCAAGGCCGTGGACATCGCCATCAATGCCAAGTTCGCGACCTCCGGCCAGGATTGCCTCGCCGCCAACCGCATCTATGTCCAGCGCCCCATCCTGGAAGCCTTCAACGCCGCCTTCAAGGCACGCATCGAGGCCCTGAAGGTCGGCGACGGCCTTGAGCCCGGCGTCGAGATCGGCCCGCTGATGCATGCGCGCGCCATCGAAAAGGTGGGCGAGCAGGTCAAAGACGCCATCCGGCGGGGCGCGCGCTGCATCACCGGCGGCAAGATCCATTCGGCCGGCCCGCTGTTCTACACACCGACGCTTCTTACAGACGTGCCCGACGATGCGCTGATCATGCGCGAGGAAACCTTCGGGCCGGTCGCAGCGATCACCGCCTTCGACACCGAAGCCGAGGTCATCGCCAGGGCCAACGACAGCGAATACGGCCTGGTCGCCTATGTCGTCACGGAGAACGGCGCCCGCCAGATGCGGCTTGGCCGGGCGCTGGAATATGGCATGGTGGCGATCAACCGCGTCAAGATCACCGGCGGCCCGATCCCCTTCGGCGGCTGGAAGCAGTCCGGCATCGGCCGCGAAGGCTCCCGCCACGGGATCGAGGCCTTCACCGAACTCAAATATCTCTGCATCGACACGGCCGCCTGACGCCTCGCGAGGCCGGCACCCAATATACGGAAAAGGAAAGCAGCATGCCCGAACACAGCAATGAAATGACCGCCTGGGACCGCGACCACTTCTTCCACCCGTCCACCCACATGGGCATGCACGCCCGCGGCGAAACGCCGACGCGCATCATCGCCGGCGGCGAAGGCGTCCACATCACCGACACGAACGGCAAGACGAGCCTCGATGCCTTTGCCGGGCTCTATTGCGTCAATGTCGGCTACGGTCGCCAGAAGATCTCCGATGCGATCGCCGAGCAAGCCAAGAACCTCGCCTACTACCACGCCTATGTCGGCCACGGCACCGAGGCCTCGATCACGCTGTCGAAGATGATCATCAACCGCGCGCCGGAAGGCATGAGCCGCGTCTATTTCGGTCTGTCCGGCTCGGATGCCAACGAGACCAACATCAAGCTGATCTGGTACTACAACAACATCCTCGGGCGTCCGGAGAAGAAGAAGATCATTTCGCGCTGGCGCGGCTATCATGGCTCCGGCGTCATGACCGGATCGCTGACCGGCCTCGAACTGTTCCACAATCTGTTCGACCTGCCGCGCGCGCCGATCCTGCACACCGAAGCACCCTATTATTTCCGCCGGCCGGACCGCGCGATGAGCGAGGAACAGTTCTCGCAATATTGCGCCGACAAGCTGGAAGAGATGATCCTCGCCGAAGGCCCCGACACCATCGCCGCCTTCATCGGCGAGCCGATCCTCGGAACCGGCGGGATCGTTCCCCCGCCGCAGGGCTACTGGCAGAAGATCCAGGCGGTGCTGGAGAAATACGACATCCTGCTCGTCGCCGACGAGGTGGTCACCGGCTTCGGGCGCCTCGGCTCGATGTTCGGCTCCGATCATTACGGCATGAAGCCCGACCTGATCACCATCGCCAAGGGCCTGACCTCGGCCTATGCACCGCTGTCCGGCTCGATCGTCTCCGACAAGGTCTGGCAGGTTCTGGTGCAGGGCTCGGACAAGATGGGGGCGATCGGCCATGGCTGGACCTATTCCGCCCACCCCATCTGCGCCGCAGCCGGCGTGGCAAATCTCGAGCTCGTCGATGAACTCGGCCTCGTCGAGAATGCCGGCTCCACCGGCGCCTATTTCCGCGCCGAGTTGGCAAAGGCCGTCGGCCACCACAGAAACGTCGGCGACGTGCGCGGCGACGGGTTGATGGCTGCGGTCGAATTCGTCGAAGACAAGGACGACCGCGTTTTCTTCGACCCCGCCCGCAAGATCGGCCCGCAGGTCTCGGCTGCCCTTCTGGAACGCGGCGTCATCGGCCGCGCCATGCCGCAGGGCGACATCCTCGGCTTCGCGCCGCCGCTGTGCCTGACCCGCGACGAAGCCGACACCGTCGTGAAGGCGGCAGCCCAGGCGATCGAAGCGGTCCTCGGCCGCTGAGCGAGCCCCGCTTGCACAAAAGACGATAGCGTCGGCAGGAGCACAGGCCGGCGCCTCCGACATGAATAGAGCCGCTGGCTGGGGATATCTCACGGCAAACCCCGGCCGCGGCTTCCGGCGCCGATGGAACCAATGCGGTTCCGCGCAAAAATCGCATGCGATATGACTGGTATATATGCATGCGATTTAATCAATGCATAGATTTGATGCATCCGAAGCGGGCAGCCACAGAAACCTTCCAAAACAACCAGCCGCCATCAACCATTGATTCTATTCAACTATTTTATACCTGAGAAACTGGCATACCGCTTGCTTATGGAATTGCGTGCACCGATTGCATGCGATAACGAACCCATAAGGAGCAGCACATGCGCATCCCGAATTTCATGTCAGGTGACATCAGCCGACGCGGTTTTCTCAAGGCGGGCGCGGCAGGCGCTGCTCTGGCAGCTTCGAGCCAATGGTCCAGCGCCTATGCCGACGACCCGAATGTCCTGAACTATCTCTCGTGGCCCGGCAATGCGGACCCGTACCTCATCGCGGAATTCGAAAAAGCCAACAACGTCAAGGTCAAGATCAAGGAATATGTCGGCGGCGACCAGATGCTGGCGGTCATCAACCAGTCGCCTCCCGGCTCGTTCGACGTCGTCCTGGCAGACGCGGAATACATGCACTTGCTGCATGCATCCGATTTCATCGAGCCGCTCGATCCTGACGATTATCCGCTCAAGGACTTCTGGCCGGAATTCCAGAAATTCCCGCTGCACTGGTTCGACGGACAGCTCTACGGCGTGATGACGGATTTCGGCTATCTTGGCCTGTCCTACAACACCGATGTCTTCAAGCCGGAGGAGGTGAAGTCCTACGCCGCCATGTGGTCGGAGAAGGCAAAGGGCAAGGTCGGCTTTTTCGACTGGTACCTGCCATCGATGGGTTCCATCAGCCTTTCCAACGGAAACCTGCCGCCTTTCGATCTTTCGGAAGACAAGTTCGAGGCCGTCAAGGAGAAGCTCTTCACCCTGAAACCGCAGGCCTCCGGTTTCTACACGATCGCCGACATCTTCTCGTCGCTGACCAACGGCCAGGCCCAGCTCGTTCCCGGTATCGGCGAATGGATCACGCTCGGCCTGCGCCTGAACGGCGTTCCCGTCGATACGATCATTCCCGACGAAGGCGGCCTGCAGTGGACGGAATCGCTTTCCATCGTGAAGGGCACGCCGAAGAAGGACCTCGCCCGCAAGTTCATCCAGTACACGACCTCTCCGGAAGGCCAGGTCAAGATGGCGACCAAGGTCGACAACAAGAAGTCGATCCCATCCATCGCCGGCTGGAAGCTGCTGAACGAGACCATGCCGAAGGATGCCGAAATCCTGCGCCTGCAGCTCGATAAACCGAACGTCATGGACGAATACAAGGCCAAGAAGATCCAGTTCCGGCAGTTGCCGTCCGAACAGTCCATCGAGGACTGGAATGACGTCTGGAGCGAATTCAAGAGCCTGTGATCGCGTCCGGAACGGGAACCCCTTGCCATGACAGATATCGAAGCATCCATGCCGCCGGTGAAAGCACCGGCAACGGAGCGCGGATTGTTCCGCGCCCGCTACACTGCATCGCCTGCGACCATGCCTGTCATGCTGGGACTTCCCGTTCTCGCCTGGCAACTGGTATTCTTCGCCGCACCGCTCGTCTTCCTGATTGTCGTCACGTTCTGGAAGGTCCGGTCGTTCCGTCTGGAGCCGGACTTTTCCTTCGACAACTGGACGAAGATCATCTTCTCCGTCCCGTTCCAGCGGGCGCTGGCCTATACGGGCGAGGTCGCCGTGCTCTGCACGGCGCTCACGCTGATCGTCGCCTTGCCTGCCGCCTATACGATCTCGTTTCGCCTGTCGCAGAAGTTGCGCGACCTGGCCATCACCTTTCTGATCGTGCCCGTCTTTTCGAGCTACATGCTGCGCATCTACGCCTGGCAGATCGTTCTCAGCCCGGACGGCATCGTCAACAGCCTGATCAGGATGGCGGGGCTCGATGGCCTGCCGCTTCTGGGAGGGCAGTTCGCGCTTCAGGTCGGGCTCTTGACGCTGACGCTGCCCGTCGCGATCCTCATCCTCGTCCTTGCTTTCTCCGGCATCGACCGGAACCTGGTCGAGGCTGCGGAAAATCTCGGATGCAGGCGCAGCAAGGTGATCCTGCATGTGCTGATGCCATCCATCCGCAATGCGACCTTCCTTGCCGGCTCGACCGCATTCCTGATGTCCTTCGGCGATTACATCAGCCCGCTGTTCATGACCGGAAGCAAGCCGCCGACATTGTCGATCCTGATCGTCGATACCGTGAAATCCGGCTCCCAGTGGCCCCGCGCCTCGGTGATCGGCGTCATCATGCTCGCCATTCTTGCCCTCGTGTTCCTGCTGGCAAACTTTCTCGGGCGCGACCGCAAAATCCAGGCAGGAGGCAAGTGATGCCGGCCAATCTTTCCACGGCCCTCTCCCGGATCGGACAGTACACGCTGATCGCCGCGATCGCCCTGTTCATCGCCACGCCGATGCTGGTGATCGCCGTGTTCTCCTTCGACGCCAATCGTTTTCCCACGATCCCATGGGGCGGCTTCAGCCTGCAGTGGCATCAGGCGGTGTTCGAAGACGCCATGATCCGCGACGCCTTTCTCAACAGCCTGATCGTCGGCCTCGGTACGGCGATCATCGCCACCCTGCTCGGCTTCGCCGCTGCCTATATCGACTACCGCTACATGTTTCGCGGCAAGACGCTGTTCGGCCTGCTGGTGGCCATTCCCCCTGCCGTGCCGGTCAGCATTCTCGGCATGGCCATGCTCGCCTTCCTGTCCCGCCTTGGTCTCTTCGGCAGCGTCGAGGCCATCATTGCCTGCCATGTCGCCATTGCAACATCCTTCGCCATGGCCATCATCCGGCTGCGGCTCGGCGAATTCTCGCGCGATCTGGAGCCAGCCGCCTGGAACCTCGGGGCATCCCCCGTGGCGACGCTGTTCACCGTCGTCGTGCCCTTCTGCAAGCCGGCCTTGATCGCCTCGTTCTTCCTGTCGGCCGCCGTTTCCTTCGACGAGTTCCTGATTGCCTGGTTCGTCGGCGGCGTGAACGAGACCTTGCCGGTCAGAATCCTCAATCTGCTGCAGGGTCAGGTCAATCCGAAGATCAACGCCATCGGCACCATCGTCCTCATCATCAGCGTCCTCCTTGTCCTCGTCGCCCAGCGTTTTACCAGCGTGCGCGCCGGCAAGGCCGCGTCGTCCAGTTCCTAGAAAAGGCAGAAGCCATGTCAGATGCATTCGTGACCTTGGACCACCTCGACAAGCGCTATGCCGGTCACCACGCCGTCAAGGGCATCAATCTCGACATCAAGAGCGGCGAGTTCATCGCGCTGATGGGGCCGTCGGGATGCGGCAAGTCGACCACGCTTCGGCTGCTTGCCGGACTGGACGAACCCACCGGCGGCGATATCCGCATCGGCGGGCGCAGCATGAGCGGCATCCCCGCCTTTCAACGCGATACGCCGATGGTGTGGCAGAGCCTGGCGCTCTTTCCGTTTCTCTCTGTGGTCGAGAACGTCGAATTCCCGCTGCGCATGAAGAAGATCGGCAAGATCGAACGCCGCAAACGGGCGATGGAGTGGCTCGAACGCCTGGGCCTTGGCACGATGGCAGAGCGCGGCATCTCGCAACTCTCCGGCGGCCAGCGCCAGCGCGTCGCCATCGCGCGTTCGCTGGTGACGCAGCCGTCGATCCTGCTGCTGGACGAGCCTCTCTCCGCGCTCGACGCGCATTTGCGTGTGCGCATGCAGACCGAGTTGTCCCGACTTCACAAGGAACTCGGCATCACATTCGTCTACGTCACGCATGCGCAGTCGGAAGCTTTCGCGCTCGCTGACCGGATCGTCCTGATGAATGACGGGACCATCCAGCAGACGGGACGGCCGCAGGATGTCTACCGCGAGCCGGCCAACGCTTTCGTCGCCGAATTCATGGGCATGAACAACATCGTCAGTGGCAATGTCGCGGGGCACGAAGGCACCGATGTTCGGATCGATGGGCCACTGGGCCGTTTCACCGTGCCCGCGAAGTCTAGCCCAACCTCGGAAGGCAAAGTCAGCTTCGTCATCGCCGCCGACCGCGTTACGCTGTCTGACGCGGCCAAGGATGGGGGCGCGGCAAACCGCGTCACCGGCAATGTCATCGGCATCGAATTCGTCGGCTCGACCCAGACGATCTTCTTCGATGTCGACGGCCAGGAGTTCCGCGTCCAGAAACAGCAGCACGAGATCGATGCCCTCGATCTGACGCCGGGAAGGCGGTTCGACCTGAACTGGCAACCGCAACACGCATGGCTGCTGCCGCAAGCCGCGTGATGAAAATCAAGAAACGGGAAGGAGACACGATGACGTACAACGAAGACTTCATGAGGAAAGCGGTGGAACTTTCGCGCCAATCGCTGAGCAAGCCCGGAACGGAACCGTTCGGGGCGGTCGTCGTGCTGGACGGAAAGATCGTCGGCGAGGGCCTGAATCATTCCCTTGCCCACTTCGATCCCACGTCCCATGGCGAGATCGAAGCGATGCGCGATGCCTGCCGCAAGCTAGAATGCGTCGATCTGACGGGTGCGGACATGTACACATCCTGCGAACCCTGCGCGATGTGTGTTGCAACCATGGAGGTTGCGGGTATATCGCGTCTCTTCTACGCGGCGTCGATGGCCCAGGCAGGTGCGGCGTTCGAAGGTTTGACGAAAGAGCAGCGGCATCCCATCGACGTCGAGAAGGTCCGCCAGGCTGCCGGGGCGCTCATCGCCGACCGTTCGATGCCGAATGCGCAGAGCATGGACGAGGAAGCCACCGACATCCTCAAGGCCTGGGTCGACATGAAGAAGGCAGGGAAATGACAACGAAGAACGCGCAAAGCGGCGGGACGGCTCGTTCGGTGAACGACCCGACCGCCAAGGGCAAGGGTCCGCCTGCCGACGACACCGACATCGCGGCAAAACCCATTCCCGCCTCACGAACCGAAGCCGTCCAGGAGGCCCTTCGTCAGGCGATCATCGAACAGAAACTGCAACCAGGCGCACGTCTGCCCGAAGATGCCATCGGGGAGACATTCGGAACCAGCCGCACCATAGCAAGGGAGGCGCTGGGCCGCCTTGCCGTGGAAGGATTGGTCGAGTTGAAACCGAACAAAGGCGCCTATGTCGCAAACCCGTCGCTCGAAGAAGGACGCGATATCTTCATGGTCCGTCGTGGCCTGGAGCGTACGGTCACGGGTCTGCTGGCAGGCAAGCTGAAGCCCGCCGAGATCGCCGCGCTGACGAAATTCGTCGACAAGGAGCACGCGGTCTCCGGCGTCGACGAGAGGGAATCGATCAGGCTCGCCGGCGAATTCCACCTGCTCCTGGCGCGAATGACGGGCAACCAGTTGTTGATCCGCTACGTCACCGAAGTGGTGTCGCGATGCTCGCTCATCCTTGCCATGTACGGCCGTCCGCACTCCGCCGACTGCGGCGTGGACGAGCATCGCCAGATCGTCGACGCATTGGCCAGAGGCGATGCGAACCGCGCCAACGAACTGATGGACGGTCACCTGGCCTCGGTCGCGAGCCGGGCCATGCTGGAAGCAAAGCCGGAACGGGATATCCGCGATCTGCTCGCGCCCTATGCCGCCAAGATAAAAGGACTCTGATCATGTCAGCCATCGCTGCCGGGGAACCTGCAAACAGCGGGACGGTTTCGTTCGACTTCACGACGCTGAGTGCCCGCGATCGCTACAAGCTGATGATCGGCACGGTCATTCCCCGCCCCATCGCCCTGGTGACGACCGTGGACGAGAACGGCCGCATCAACGCTGCCCCGTTCAGCTTCTTCAACTGCCTGTCAGCCGATCCGCCGATCCTGGCGCTGGGCGTCGAGAACAACCCCGACATGTCGTTCAAGGATACCGGTCACAATATCCGCATGACCGAGGTGTTCACGGTCAATATCGTGTCCTTTGCCATCGCCGAGGCCATGCATGCCTGCGCGTCGAAATATCCGCGCGGCGTCGATGAACTGAAGGAGGCAGGCCTGACCGCGATGCCCGGCACGAAGGTCGCGTCCCCTTGGATTGCAGAAGCACCGGCCGCCTTCGAATGCCGACGCCACGTCACGCTGGAACTCGGCAAGTCGCGGCAGATCATCATGGGCGAGATCGTCTGCGCGCATTATCGGGAAGGCGCGGTCGACGAACGCCTGCACGTCGACCCCGATGCGATCGACGCAATCGCACGGCTTGGCGGCGATACCTGTTCAACGATCAGGGACCGGTTCGAGATGTTGACACCAAAATATTCAGTCCCGGAAATCGGTGGATCGGATCGAGGGTGAACCGTTCCGGTTCTTTTGTCCGGCATCGGCAAGACACCGGGCCGCCGGCGATGCTGCAAGTCAAACCTTGCCCTCCAGAGCATCGACGGCGTGGGAGAAGAAAGTCGCTCGGCCGAAATTGCCGGATTTCAGCGCCAGGGCGATCCCCCGCTTGCCGCTGACCAGGATCGGGACACCGGCATCGATCTCCGGTCCGATCCGAAGATCGCCGAGCTCCAGCGCCTGCGCCACCGCACCGGAGGTCTCGCCGCCGGCGACCACCAGCCGCGTGACGCCCGAATCCACCAGCCGCCGCGCGGTCTGCGCAAACAGCGTGTCGAGCCGATCCGCCAGCACTTTGCGGCCGTAGCGCGCCTGTGCGACCGCCACGTCCTGCGGCGTGCCGGACGAATAGGCGAGCGGCTTCCCGCCGCGGTGCTTTTCGAAGAAGGCGATCAGGTCGTCCTCGTCAGTGTCGCCGCTCATGATGGCGTCCACGGACAGCGGCAGGACCGGATGCTCCCTGGCATGGACCTCGATCTGGCCCCGCGTCGCGCCGGAGCAACTCCCGGCGAGAATAGCCTCCGGCCCGGTCACTCCCTCGAAAGCGGTGTCCGAGCCCCGGGCCAGCCCCGCGGCTATAAAATTGCCGGGAAGGCCGATCGCGATCCCCGAACCTCCGGTAATCAGCGGCGCTGTGGCCGCAGCCCGCCCCAGCACGACGAGATCGTCATCGATCGCCGCATCGGCGATGACGAGCGTTTCGCCACGGTCCGCAGCGGCCACGAGCGCCGAACTGACCGCGTCGGCTCCCGCTCGGACCACCGATGCAGGTAACAGACCGACTGGGTTCTTCGCCTGCCGCGACAGCCAGCGCCGTATGTCCGAATCCGACATCGGCGTCAGCGGATGGTTCTCCATGCCGGACTCGTTCAGCAGCCTGTCGTGCACGAAGAGGTGCCCCTGATACACCGTCCGGCCGACCTGCGGGAACGCCGGGCAGGCGAGCACGCCCTTGACGCAGAGCGCATCGGCCAGCGCCTCGCCGACCGGGCCGATATTGCCCTCGGGCGTCGAATCGAAAGTCGAGCAGTACTTGAAGACGATCTGCCGGCATCCCTGCTCCCGCAGCCACCGCAGCGCAGCGAGCGACTGGGCAACGGCATCGGCGGCCGGGATCGAGCGCGTCTTCAGCGAGACGACGCCGGCCTCGATCAAGGGGTCCGCAGCCTCGGACGGCACGCCCATGTATTGCGCCACGACCAGCCCGCCCTGGCCGGGAAGCCCCTTGGCCAGGGTGTTGGCGATGTCGCCGGCGCCTGTGAAGTCGTCGGCTATGACACCGAGAAGCATCGTCACTCTCCGTTGACAAGCACGCGCATGCGCAGGACCGCCGCATCTGGCGCGGACAGCACGGGCACGTCGACGACCGCCCGCACGGCCTCCACCGCCCGCGACGTCGAGAAGTGCGCCAGCATGATCGCGTCATGCTTTGCGAGCTCCGGCGCGCGGGACGCGACGAGACGGTTGTGCGCAGCCGCGTCCCCCTTGCGCAACAGATCGATGGCATCAGCGACGACGATCGTGTCCAGCGTCGCAGCAGAGCCAGTGTCCGAAGCGAACTGGCCGAACTCCTCCGTCATCGTCGAGACGGCAGGGGCGAAGGTCGCAAGCATGCCGATGCGCCCGCCGGCCGTGATCGCGTCGCGGAACATGGCCTCGTTCGGCTTCAGCACCGGAACGGGCAGTTCGTCGGCCATCTTTTCGATCGCAGGCCCGAAGGCCGAGCAGGTCACCAGGATGCCGTCGGCGCCGATCCGGTGCGCGTAGCGGCCGAAATCGACGAAGCGCCCGGTGAGTTCGTCGGACAGTTCCGCCCCCTCCTTCGCCCGGTCGATGGTCAATCCGTCGTCGAGCAGGTTGACGGCTTCGGCCTCGGGCCACAGCCGCGCCATGGACGATATCACCGGTTCCATCGCGACCGGCGTCGCATGATAGAGGACGATCCGCGGCCTGGATTTCATGGTTCTGCCCCCTGTACGCCCGACGCCTCCCGCGCCAGTTCGATGTCGGCACGCATCGCAGCATGCGCGAGCATCCGCAAGCCGCTGGCGAGCACCAGTTCCGGCGTCTCGCCCTGCGGCGTCTTCATCTCGACGGTGATGATCGGCATCGTCGTCGGCAGCGCCCGCGCGCCGTAACCGTTGCGGACGAGCGCCTTGAGAAAGCGCACGACATCGGCGAGGACGACGGCGCCGCCCGCCGCACCGAAGCGGCAATGCGAATCGCCGAAGGTTGCGGCAACGGCGCGGTCCAGCCCGCAATTGGCGACATGGGCATGGATCAGAAGATCACCTGCGACCGCCACCGCCTCCTCGACGTCCTCGCCGAGCTGGACGACGTGGCTGAGGTCGATGGTCATGCCGACATTGGCGTGGCGCTTGCGAACCTCCCGCAGCAGCGCCGCCGCCTCCACGGTCGGGCCGAGCAGCCGCTTCTGGTCGAGTTCGCGGTCGAAATGCTCGACGGTGATCCACATCGGACGCTCCGGCCGGATCACCCGTGCATGTGCGCAGAGCGCCTCGACCGCCGCGCCGAAATGGACGATTGCTTCGGCTCGCCGCTCCGGCCCCGGATCGGCTCCGGAGCAGAGAAGCATCATCGTCGCGCCATAGCCGCTGGCGGTCTCCACCAGCGCCTTCAACGCTTCCAGTGCCTTTGCCCGCGCGTCTGCCATAGCCGCGCTCGGGTCTATGCCCTGCCGGCGCATGAAGCCGCCGACGACGTAGACGACGTCGCAACCCGACCAGGAGAGGCGGTCGCGCAGGCGGGCCGCCGCCTCCCCGTCCAGTTGCCAGGCGCCTTCGACGCACTGGACCGCGGGATCGAGCAGGAAGCGTTCCGTCGTCGCGATCTGGTCGTGGTCATGACCGGCATAGGCCGCGCCATGGACGACGCCCGCTCCAAAAACGTGGGGGCCGATGCGCAGCATCGCTCAATGCGCCCTGACGCTCTTCGCCGCGGCGATGATCGACAGCTCCATGTTGGTGGAGCCGGCGATGCCCCTGCCGGCGATGTCGAAGGCGGTGCCGTGCGAGACCGTGAAGACCGGGATCGGCAGGCCGCCGATGAAATTCACCAGATGGCCGAACTCGAGGATCTTGATGCCCGAATTGCCGTGGTCGTGATACATCGACAGCACGATGTCGAGGCCGAGCTTGTCGATGTCGACGAACACCGTGTCGGCCGGGATCGGGCCGACGACGCGCAGCCCCTCGGCGCGGGCATCGTCGCAGGCCGGGCCGATGTCGGTCATCTCCTCGGTGCCCATCAGACCGTGCTCGCCATTGTGCGGGTTGAGGCCGGAAACGCCGATGACCGGATCGTTCAGGCCGACCATCGCCAGGCTGTCCTTCAGCACCTTGATCTGGCCGAACACCCGTTCGCGGGTGCAGATGTCGGCCACCTGGCGCAGCGGAACGTGGTTGGTGACGCGGGCGAGGTTGTACTTGCGGCCCATCAGGATCTGGATGGAGCGCTTCGCGCCGGTGTAGTGACGGGCGATCTCCTCGAAGCCGGTATGCTCGTGGCCGCCATTCTTCATCGCGCGCTTGTTGTTCGGCGAAACGACCACCGAGTGAACCGTTCCCGCCATGCCAAGCTCGATGGCTTTCGCGATGCTGAAGCCGCTGTAGCGGCCGGCTTCGGCCGAGACCTCGCCGCGCGGGCACTGCGAGAGATCGAGCCTGTCGAAGGGCAGGATCTCGACGGTGCCGGCGTCGCCGGTGGCGTCCGACGCCTTTTCGAGCAGGCGGATCTTCAGCGGCGCGCCGGCCAAAGCGAGGTCGCGCTCGAACACTTCCGGGCTGCCGACGACGATCGGTGCGGCGACCTCGCGCACCTCCGCCTTCGTCATCGCCTTCAGCGTGATCTCGGGGCCGATGCCCGACGGATCGCCGTTCGAGATCGCGACGATGGGTTTACCGGACTGGGTATACATGGGAACCTCTTTAATTGGCTTGCAACTTGGGAAATGTGTTCAGTCGTCGTCCCAGTCCGTCTGCAGCTTCGCCACCTGCTCCGGCATGGTGCGCAACAGGCGGTTTCGGCCGGCCAGACTGTGGTCGCGCAGCACCTGCGCGATCCGGCTGGGATTGCCGTTTCTAAGGACCTCGAGGATCAGCCCGTGCTCGGCCGACGAGGCCCGCACGTTGCCATCGAGGATAAGGGCGCGCTTGCGCCAGATGTGCAGCTCGCGATCGAGGCCTTCGTAGATGTCGGCCAGATGACCGTTCCTGGTGAAGGCCATGATGGAGGAATGGAAGCGCCTGTTCAGCGTATAGAAGCTATCCGCCTCCCGCGCCTCGACCGCCGCCTCCATCTCCTCGTGCAGCGCGGTGAGTTCGGCGAGCTGGTCGCCGGTGATCCGCCGCGCGAGAATCCGGCCCGCATGGGCGAACAGCGCCGCCCGGACATCGTAGATTTCCAGGACCTCGCGAAGGTCGAGGACGCGGACGAAGAAGCCGCGATTGACCTTGAACTCGACGAGCCCGGCCTCTTCCAGCCGCCGGCAGGCCTCGCGGATCGGCCCACGGCTGATGCCCCGTTGGTCGGCGAACGACTTCTCGTTGATGCGGTCACCCGGCGCAAGCGCACCTTCGATGATCATCGTCTCGAGCTCGCGATAGATGCCGGTCGCGATCGACTGCGCCGCACCGGATTCCGGCGAGGGATAGAGTTCGGTTGTCGGCATGATCAGGTCTCCTTGGGGCTGAGCATAGCTTGGCGGGGTTAAGTGTCAACAATTTTTGGAAAGTGTCGGCAATTTTAAGACCAATGACCACTTCTGCGCATGGGACGGAACATGAAGCAATAGCCCTGATGTCGCATTTTGTTGTAGTATATCAATAGCTTGTTGCATTTTCATATTAAACATCACAGGTAAATCACAAAAAAATCTCGAAACTTATTGTTGACAATTATGCCGCATAGGCGTTTGCTGAACATCGAAAGTCGTGCCGTCGAGGGAGATTCAGGCGGCCATCGAGTGGCTTTTCGGGCTATTTTGCCGTATGGGATCTGGGAGGAAATCTTAAATGTCGACAATTCTATCGCATCGTTTCAGCAGCCATGGTGTTCGCACGCTCGCCTTCGCCGCGGGACTTCTCTCCACCGGCGCGGCACATGCGTTCGCGCCGGATCGCGACGTCACGGTCGTCGTCACCAGTTCGGCGGGTGGCGGCAGCGACACCATCACCCGCATCCTGACCGACACCATCTCCAAGATGGACCTGACGGAATCGAACTTCATCGTCGAGAACCGCACGGGCGGCAGCGGCGCCGTCGGCTACAGCTACGCGGCCAAGCGAAGCGATGACCCCTACCTGTGGGCGAATATCGGCGTCAGCTTCTTCACCACGCCGCTGCTCGGCGAATCTCCGGTCACCTACAAGGACTTCAAGCCGCTCGCCGCAGTCTCCGAAGACCCCTACATCATGGTGGTCTCCAAGGATTCCCCGATCAAGAGCCTCCAGGACATCAAGGCGGCCGGCAAGATGATCTCCGGCACCACCGGCATCGTCGCCGACCCCGCCCTGCTCGCGCAGCGCCTGGAAACGGCGATGGGCATCGAGGCCGACATCGTTCCTTTCGGCGGCGACGGTGAAGTGGTGGCCGCCCTTCTCGGTGGCCACATCGAAGTGCAGTTCGGCAATCCGAGCGAGGTGCTTCCGCTGATCCAGTCCGGCGACGTGCGCCCGATCGCCGTCAGTTCCGAGGAGCGGCTGCCGGCCTTCCCGGACGTGCCGACGATCAAGGAAAGCGGATTCGACGTGGTGCTGACGCAGCTTCGCGGCTTCGTCATGCCCGCCAACGCCCCCGACGATGCGGTCGCCTACTGGGCGGACCTGATCAAGAAGGCGCTGGAAAGCGAGAACTGGAAGACGCAGTATCTCGACCGCTTCAAGGTCGTTCCGAAATACATGGCCGGCACCGAGTTCGCCGCGGAGATGGACAAGCGCAACGCCGACTACACCGCGCTGATGACGTCCCTCGGCCTCATCAAGTGACGATCACGCTGCGCCGGGAAACCGGCGCAGCCATTCGCCCTTCAGGCATATCCGGGAGGATTTCATGAAGATCGCCCTTCTCGACCGCATGTTCACGATCGCAGCGCTCGTGCTCGGTCTTTACGTCACGATCAGCGCCTGGAACTACGGCCTCTATCGTGGTGCCGTGCCGGGTCCCGGCTTCTTCCCGGCGATCGCCGGCGTGCTCATGACCGTTCTCGCCGCCGCCATCCTGCTGCGCGACCTCGCCGGACGTGAGCGGATCAAGGGCGAGATCGCCCGGCCCGTCCTGCTCGGCATCGCCGGCGTCACCGCCGCCATCGTCGGCTTCGTCTTCGCCGCCCCGCTCATCGGCATGGCCGCGGCCGCCGCCATCGCCATGATCGTGATCGGCTATCTCACCGAGGAGCCGCACCGCAAGGGCGGCATATTCCGCTGGAAGCTCATAGGGCTCAGCATCGGCACCGTCGTCGTCTGCCACATCCTCTTCGGCATGATCATCCGCGTGCCGCTCGTCACCGGCCCGCTCGGCTTCTGAGCCGCCATCCGGCACGCAACCTCCACTGACGCGGGTCCCCGCCGACCCCGGAGACTGTTATGGAAACGCTTACACTGTTGGGACACGGCATCGCGACGGCCGCGACCGATCCCGGAATGCTTCTCGCCATCTTCGTCGGCGCCCTCGTCGGGCTCCTGATCGGCGCCCTGCCCGGGCTCGGCCCAACCGCGGGCGTCGCCATCATGCTGCCGGTGGCCGTCGGCTTCGAGCCGACCGTGGCGCTCGCCATGCTGGCCGGGGTTTATTACGGCGCGATGTTCGGCGGCGCCGTCACCTCGATCCTGCTCGGCATCCCCGGCGACGCGCCTTCCGTCATGACCGTGATGGACGGATATCCGCTGGCGAAGATGGGACAGGCCGGTCGCGCCCTCGGCCTCGCCACCTACGCCTCCTTCATCGGCGGCCTGATCGGTCTCGTCGGCCTGACGCTGATGGCCAATATCGTTTCACGATACGCGCTGATGTTCGGCCCCACCGAAATGACGGCGCTGATGGTGCTGTCGCTGTCGCTCGTCACCGTGCTCGGCACGGAGGATCATCTGAAGAGCTTCCTGGCGCTCGGTATCGGTCTGTGGCTCGGAATGATCGGCCTCGACCAGATCATGGGCGGCCCGCGCTTCACCTTCGGCAGCATGGCGCTGCTCGAGGGCATCGAGTTCTCGCTGATCGCGGTCGGCATGTTCGGCCTCGGCCAGATGTTCCTGGCGCTCGAGGAGC
Organism: Mycoplana azooxidifex; assembly: GCF_014196765.1. GTDB lineage: Bacteria > Pseudomonadota > Alphaproteobacteria > Rhizobiales > Rhizobiaceae > Mycoplana > Mycoplana azooxidifex. The sequence continues at coordinate 64,165 of NZ_JACIEE010000002.1, read as the reverse complement.
ATACGCCGGAGAAGGTGGATGCGGCCACCTACAGCTACCGCTCGATGATGCCGCGGCTCGGCGACCTCATCGCCACCAAGACCTCGCTCGTCGTCGGCTCGCTCATCGGCTTCGTCATCGGCGTTCTGCCCGGCGCCGGCGCCACGGCGTCCACGATGATGGCCTATGGCGCGGCCAAGAAGATGTCGAAGGAACCCGAGACTTTCGGCAAGGGTGCGCTCGACGGCGTCGCCGCCCCGGAAGCCGCCAACAACAGCGCCTCCTACGGCAACATGGTCACGCTGTTCACGCTCGGCATTCCGGGCTCCGCCACGACCGCAGTCCTGCTCGCCGGCCTGCTGATGGTCGGCCTGCAACCCGGGCCGCGCCTGTTTCAGGAACAGGGCGAGTTCGTCTGGACGCTGTTCGGTACCTTCTACATCGGCAACCTGGCGCTGGTGTTCATCACCATCCTTCTGACCCCGCTTCTCGCAGCGGCGATCTTCGTCTCGCGCGGGCTGCTGTTCTCGGTCGTCATGGGCATCGTCATCTACGGTATCTACAGCATCGACCTCAGTCTGGAGGCGCTGCTGATCATGGCCGTCTTCGGCGTGCTCGGATATGTGATGGCGAAGCTGAAGTATCCCTCCGTGCCGCTGATCATGGGCGTGGTACTCGGCCCGCTCCTGGAACTCGGCGTCCGCCGGACCCTGATCGCCTCCCGCGGCGACCCCAGCGTCTTCTACTCGCATCCCATTTCGCTGGCGATCTTGATCGCCACGGTGCTGGTCATCGTGCTTCCCTGGCTCAACCGCCTCTACCAGCGCACCCTGAAGCCCTCCCAGGCTTGACGCGGCGGGAGTGGCTACACAAAGATCGCCACTCCTGCCCCACCGACCTGCTTTTGCGCAGCTACTGCCGCATCACGATGGAGACATCAGGAAGTCGTCGCGTCGCGGAGTAAACGTGTCGATCAATAGCCCGTCCGTCAGAGCCACCACCCCATGGACAAGATCTGGCGCGACAATGAAGCTGCTTCCCGGGCCAAGGTGGCTGGTGACGCCATCTACCGTGACGTCGAAGTTTCCCTCGGCAACGTAGCTTACCTGCGTATGCGGGTGCGAGTGCAATGCGCCAACGGCACCCTTGTCGAAGCGGAAGGCAACCAGCATCAGTTCCGGACGCTCGCTCAAGACTGCGCGGTGGTTTCCCGGCGCAACTTCGGTCCAGACGATGTTTTCAGGCAACGAATAGTAAGGCATTTCGGTTCTTTCATCGGGCAAGCCAGCCGCCGTCGACCGGCAGGATGGTGCCATGGATATAGTCAGATGCGGGGGCCGCAAGGAAGACCGCGGCGCCAACAATATCGTCAGGCTGCGCCCAACGCCCGGCCGGAATGCGCTTCAATATGTCGGCGTTGCGCTCTGCGTCTGCCCGCAGGGCTGCCGTATTGTTGGTCTCGACATAGCCCGGCGCAATGGCGTTGACGTTGATGCCCTTGGCCGCCCATTCGTTCGCCATCAGCTTCGTGAGACCCGCAAGGCCGCTCTTTGCCGCGGTGTAGGACGGCACACGAATGCCGCCCTGGAAGGAGAGAAGCGAAGCGATGTTGATGATCTTCGCCGGCCGCCCGGCCGCAATCGCCGCCTTCGCAAAGGCCTGACAGAGAAAGAATACGGATTTCAGGTTGGTGTCGAGCACCGCATCCCAATCCTCCTCGGTGAACTCGATGGCATCGGCGCGGCGGATGATGCCGGCATTGTTGACGAGGATGTCCGGCGCAGCACCGGCCGCGAGAGCCTCCGCGATGACCTTTGCGCCGATGCCCGATTTGGACAGGTCGGCCGTAACGGAAACGAACCGTCGTCCAGTGGAAACGACATCAGCCTCGGTCTCCGTCATGGTCGACCGACCGACACCGACGATATCGGCACCTGCTTGCGCAAGCCCAACGGCGATGGCCCGGCCGATGCCGGTATTGGCGCCGGTGACGATCGCAGAGCGGCCGGCAAGATCGAAGCGGATCATCGAAGCTCTTCCATCGGCACCTTGTCCATGTCGGTAAAACTCATGTTATCGCCGGCCATGGCCCAGATGAAGGCGTAACGCCCGGTACCGGCGCCGGAGTGGATCGACCAGCCCGGCGACAGCACGGCTTCAAGGTTCTTGAGGACGACATGCCGCGTCTCGCTCGGTTTGCCCATGAAGTGGAAGATCCGCGTCGCCTCGTCCATGCCGAAATAGAGATAGACCTCCATACGGCGGTCGTGCACATGCGCCGGCATGGTGTTCCACACCGAGCCCGGCTCGAACATGGTGAGACCGACCAACAACTGGCAACTCTCGCAGACGTCCGGATGCACGTACTGATTGATCGTGCGGGCATTGGATTCGTTTGCGGAACCCAGGACAACCTTCTTCGCCATGTCGCGCGTGATGTGCACGGTCCGGCAGGTGCGATGCGCGGGTGCGCTCAGGACGTAGAACAGGGCCGGCGCTTGCGGATCCTCGCTCGCAAAGCCGAGCGCGCCCTGCCCCATTCCGACATAGACGGCCTCCTGAAAGCCGAGCACATAGTCCTTTCCGCCGACGCTGACCGTGCCGGCGCCACCGATATTGACGATTGCCGCTTCGCGGCGTTCGAGAAACTGCTCCGTTCCCGTCTCGGGAACATGGTCGATCACAAGCGTCCCGGAGGCCGGCACGACGCCGCCGACAATCATGCGGTCGAGATGGCTGTAGGTGAGGTTGATCTCGCCCGGGCGGAACAGATCCTCGATCACAAAGCCATCGCGCAGGCCCTGGGTATTGCGCCTTTCGGCATCCTCCGGTCCGACGACTTGGCGTACTGATACGGTAATTGTCACGGCTTTTGCCTCTTGCTTTCAGAAATAGGAATCAGGTCAGCACCACATATTCGGTCAACTGGTTGATCGTGGTGTCGGCCTTGTCGACGTCGAACACCTTGGTTCCGTGGCTCATGATCACGAAACGATCGCAAACCTGGTAGGCGTGGTAGATATTGTGCGTCACCAGTACGCTGGAGACATTCTCCGCCTTGAGCTTCAGCACCTGGTTCAGGAGCGCCTCGGTTTCCCGCACGGAGAGCGCCGACGTAGGCTCGTCGAGAAGGAGCACACGCTTCTTGAAATACACGGCGCGGGCAATCGCGACCGCCTGCTTCTGGCCGCCTGAGAGATTGCCGACGAGGGTGTCCGGGCTGTCGATCCCCGAGATGTGCACGGCATTCTGCAGCACGTCCATGGCGATGTCGCGCATCTCGCGCTGCCGGAGAAAGCCGAACCGATCCGTCAGCTCGCGCCCCATGAAGATGTTGCGGGTGATCGACAGCGAGTCCACCAGGGCCGTGTGCTGGTAGATCGTTTCGATGCCGGCATCCGCAGAATCCGAACGGCAGGTGAAGGTGGTCTTCTTGCCATCGATGCTGAGATAGCCGTCGGTCGGCTTGTGAATTCCGGAGATGAGGTTGACGGTCGTCGACTTGCCGGCGCCGTTGTCGCCCAGCAAACCCACGACTTCCCCCTCACCGATGTGGAAGCTCAGGTTACGCAGCGCGGTGAGTGCGCCAAAGCTCTTGGAGATGTTGTGCAGTTCGAGAAGGTTGGTGTTCGACATCACGCAAGCCCTCGCCGCTCGATGAGATGGTTGAAGATGGCGGCCAGCACGATCAGCGTTGCGATGAACATGTCGAGATAGAAACCCGGTGCGCGCAAGAGGAGCAGCACGTCGGTGATCGTGTGGATGAGCAGCACGCCGAGAAAGATGCCGATGATCGCGCCCCGGCCGCCGCGCAGCGACAGGCCACCAATGACGCATGCGGCGATCGCCTGGAGCTCGAGGCCGGCGCCCTGACCCGGTTGCACGCTGCCGACGCGGGTCGTGGCAAGAATGCCCGCAACCGCCGCCATGCCGCCCGCAATGGCAAAGGCGATGAGTTTCACACGGTTCGTATTGATGCCGATTGCCTCAGCGGCAGCGCGATTTCCACCTGTCGCGAAGACGTGGTTGCCGAAGCGATGGCGGTGGACGAGGAAATGGAAGCCGACAACGAAGAGGACGATCCAGATGAAGGCGGCATTGATACCGAGGAGCGTTCCGGAAAAGAGGCTGGTAAAGATCGGCTCCGGATCGAAGCGTACCTGGACCGCGCCATTATAGAGCAGTACCGCGCCGCGCCAGAACAGCAGGCCGCCCAGCGTCACGATGAAGGACGGCAGGCCAAAGCGCAGCGTGATATGGCCATTGAGCAGCCCGATCATCACGCCGGCCAGAATGCCGAGCGGTGCGGCGACGAAGGCGCTCAGCCCGGCCCCGACGAGCGAGGCCATCAGGACGGCCGTGAACGTGTAGACGGAGCCGATGGAAAGGTCGAATTCGCCGGCGATCATCAAGACGCCCGCGCCGAGCGCCAGGCACCCGAGCACGGGGATCGCCTTCATAAGGATCGTCAGGTTCTGCGGCGACAGATAGCGGAACTCATTCGGAAAGAGCAGTGCGCCGGCGATGCAGACGATCTGCAACGTCATGAAGACGAGGAAGATGGCACCTGCGGGCATGCCCATGATTTGTCTCAGAATGGACTGTCTTTGGGTCCGCGACCGGGGCGCGGCACTTTCGGCTAGGATAGGTGTCACGGTCTGGCACTCGATCGTTGGGGAACGGGGAACCCGCCGGGCGCGCCGGCAGGTTCCCACGGGATCCAGTTAGCGGAAGCTGCCGATGAGCGGCTTGACCGAACTGATGCGCGACTTGTCGAGGAAGGCGCCCTGCCCGGTGTCGACATCGGTCGGCGTCAGCCCGTACTTCTTCGAGAGTGCAATCTGGGCGATCGGATAGTAGCCCTGCAGATAGGGCTGCTGGTCCATGGTCGCGAACATCGCACCGGACTCGACTGCATTGACGATCTCGACCGCAAGATCGAAGCCGCCGAAGGGGATATCGACGCCGGCATCCTTGATCGCGCCTGCACCGACTGTCGAGGTGACAGAGCCCGTGCCGAACACCGCCTTGACGTTCGGATTGGCGATCAGGAACTGCGCCATGATGTTCTGCGCTTCCGCCGGATCGAGGCCGGCGCGCACCGTCTCCACCTTGATGCCGGCTTCGGTCATCGCCTTCTCGATGCCGCCGCCGCGGGCGACGGCGAAGCTCGCCTCTGGAATTTCGCGCGGGTTGAAGACGACGTCGCCGGATTTCAGGCCGAACTCCTTGATCATGCGGTTGCCGAGTTCATAGCCGGAGGCAAACTCGTCCATGCCCACGTAGGCCTGGCGGCAATTGCCCTTGGCGCCTTCCAGATCGTCGTTGTTGAAGCCGATGACGACGATGCCGGCCTTAACGGCAGCGCAGATGCTTTCATCGAAGGCATCCGACGAGGAAATGGCGACGGCAATGCCATCGACACCACTGGCCGTCGCGCTTTCGATCAGGTCGTTCTGGCGGACCGGATCGTTGTTGGCATACTGCACGTCGAGATCGACGCCGAACTGAGCGGCGGCGTCTTGCGCGCCCTTAACCACGGGGTTAAAGAACTGAACACTCGGATCGAGATAGATGATCATCGTTGCCTTGACGTCTGCGGCCAGCGCCGTCGACGTCATCATGGCGGCAATGCCCGCAGCGAGCGCTGCGGTTTTGAGCTTGGACAGTTTCATTTGCGTATCCTCCCTTTGGATGTGCAATGCGGGTCGAAAGACCCAACAAGTCTCGGCTGGCGGGCTCCGACCAAAGATCACGCCGGCCGAGATTTTCCTCCCCAGCCACTCCACCTTTCTCCCAAGCGAAGTGGCTCTATTTCTTTGTTTTCCTGTGCTCGATTACGTGAACCAGGGTGCCGGGCGACCGAGCGTCACGTGGACGCCCTTGAACTGGGAATATTCGTCGAAGCCGTAGCGGCCGAGTTCGCGGCCGAGGCCGCTCTTCTTGTAGCCGCCGATCGGCAGTTCCGGCGTGCCGTCGATAACGCTGTTGATCCAGCAGCGGCCGGCGCGGATGCGGCGGATGCTCTGCAGCGCGTTTTCCAGATTGGTCGACCAGACCGAGGCTGAAAGGCCGAACTCGCTGGCATTCGCCAGCGCCACGGCCTCGTCCGCCGTCTTGAACGTCAGCGTGGACAGGACCGGTCCGAAGATTTCCTCCCGGGCGATCGACATGTCCGGCGTCACGCCGCCGAAGACCGTCGGCGCGTAATAGAGACCGGCCTCCCTGCCGACCCTTTCACCGCCGAGCAGCAGTTCGGCGCCGGAGGCGATACCGGCCTCCACATAGGAATGCACCTTGTCCGCATGCGCCTCCGAGATCATCGCGCCGATCTTGGTACGCTCGTTCAGCGGATCGCCGAAGGTGACCTTCCGAGAAATGTCGAGCAGGCGCTCCATCAGCGCATCGCGGATGCCCTCCTGCACGAGTAGGCGGCTGCCGGAAATGCAGCACTGGCCGGCATTGTGGTAGACGCCGTAGGCGATGCCGTCGGCGGCCGCGTCGAGATCCGCATCGGCAAAGACGATCTGCGGGCCCTTGCCGCCAAGCTCCAGCCCGACGCGCTTGACGCTGCGCGCCGCGATCTCGCCGAGCTTCGTGCCGACCCGCACCGAGCCGGTAAAGGCGACCATATCGACGCCGGGGTCTTCAGCGAGCACCTGGCCGGCCGGATCGCCATAGCCGGTGACGACGTTGAAGACGCCGTCGGGAATGCCGGCCTCGCGCGCCAGTTCCGCCATGCGGATCGACGTTCCCGAGGTGAACTCGGACGGTTTCAGCACCACCGTGCAGCCGGCGCCGATCGCCCAAGGCACCCGCTCGGAGGCGATGATGAAGGGGAAATTCCAGGGCGTGATGATGCCGACGACGCCGACCGGCTCGCGCAGGACGAGGCCCAGGCGGTCGTCGCCGATATTGTTATGCGTCTGGCCTTCCAGCGCACGGGCCTGACCGGCGGCATAGGACCAGAGATCGGCGCAGAAACCGATCTCGCCGCGGGCCTGGGCGATCGGCTTGCCGACCTCCAGGCTCTCGGCAAGCGCCAGTTCTTCCTGATGCGCAAGGATAAGGTCCGCCACCTTGAACATCAGGCGCGAGCGCTCCGCGCCCGACATGCGCGGCCAGGGGCCGGTATCGAAAGCCCGACGCGCCGCAGCGACCGCCAGACGCACATCGTCAGCCGAGGCTTCCGGCCAGGTTCCGACCACGACGCCCGCATGGCCGGGGCTCACGCGGTCGATCGTCTTGCCCGAAGCGGCGTCGACCGACTTGCCATCGACAAGCATCCGGTAGCGGGATTTAATGCCGAGGCGCGGATCGTTGGAATCGGGTGCAATGAAATTGGACAGCAATATCTCTCCCAGGCCGGACGCATAGCGCCGACCCCTCCCTGACTTTAATCCGGTTTTCAGGCCACCGGATTTCTGTTGCGTTTGAATTGTATGGTACTGTATGGTGGTTTAAATTGGATGTCAACGCATGACGGCGGCGAAAGAGATGAACCTTGAATCCCTGAAGATCGACACCGGCGAAACCGCGGCGGCGCAGGTCGAACGGGACCTGCGCGAGTCCATCATCCAGTTGGAACTCGCTCCCGGCATGCGGCTTTCCGAGCAGGAAATCGCGACCCGCATGGGCGTGTCGCGCCAGCCGGTGCGCGAGGCGCTGATCGCGCTCGGCAAGTCGAAGCTGGTGGATATCCGTCCGAACAGGGGTACCGTCGTCGTGCGGATTTCAGCGCGGCAGATGATGGAAGCCCGATTCGTGCGCGAGGCGATAGAGACTGCCGTGGCGCGGCGCGCCAGCGAAACCTTCGACAGCTGGACGCGGCGCAAGATCGATACGATCCTCGCCCGCCAGAAGGCGGCGATGGCGACGCACGACCACAACGCCTTTCGCCGCGAGGACGAGCAGTTTCATATCGCGATTGCGGAAGGGGCCGGCTGCGGGCTCGCCTGGAACGCGATTTCCGACATCAAGGCGCACATGGACAGGGTCTGCAATCTCCAGCTCCGTCATCCCGATTCCATGTCGCGGCTGATCACCGAGCACGAGGCGATCATCAACGCCATCGACACGCGCAACGCGGACGCCGCCGAGGCCGCCATGCGCAGCCACCTCAACGGCATCCTCGCCGATCTGCCCCAAATCGAAGCCGCCAATCCCGACCTGTTCGAGTAGGGCGGTCCTGCCGTCAAATGGGATTTGAGTAGGCCTACGCTGCCTCCGCAGAACTGTTGTTCAGCCGTACCTCGAGATAGGTGATCAGGTCTTCAATGCTGATCAGCGGCAGTTGGTAAAGTTCGGCGAAGGCAACCAGTTCGGGCAGCCGGGCCATGGTGCCGTCATCGTTGGCGACCTCGCAGATCACGCCCGACGGCGCCTTGCCCGCAAGGCGGGCGAGATCGACGGCGGCCTCGGTATGGCCCGGACGACCACGCACGCCGCGCGGATGCGCGCGCAGGGGGAAGATATGGCCCGGGCGGGCGAAGTCTTCAGGCGCGGTCGCGGGATCCATCAGCGCCTTCACGGTCGCTGCGCGGTCGGCCGCGGAAATGCCGGTGGTCGTCCCTGGAAGATAGTCGACGGAAACTGTGAAGGCCGTTTTGTGATACTCGGTGTTCTGCGGAACCATCAGCGGGATGTCGAGTGCATCGAGCCGCTCGCCTTCCATCGCCACGCAGATGAGGCCGCGGGCGTGCTTCATCATGAAGGCGATCGCTTCCGGCGTTACCGCTTCAGACGCGACGATGATGTCGCCTTCGTTCTCGCGGCCTTCGTCATCGACGACCACGACCATGCCGCCGCGCGCCAGTGCCGCTATAGCGTCTTCAATTTTCGAGAGTGCCATTTCATTGCCTTTCAAGGGTTGCCGCTATCGGCGTTTTCAATCCCTTGGGCGAACAGGCCCACAGCCGCTCCGACAGGAGCGGTCGTGCAGACATGCCCTCTTCCATCCGGACTGTAACCGTCGGCTCCGGCATCGCACCGGATCTGCTGACCTTCCACTTGCATGGAAGCGCTCGCGGGCTCCCGGATCGCTCCGGATACCGCCGGTGGGGAGTTTCACCCCGCCCTGAGAACACGCGTAAATAAGGAATTTCCGCACGGAAATGCAAGAGGCCGGCTTTCGACTGGCCTTCAGGATATTACCAGCAGCAGAAGCCGCCATCGACCAGAAGGTCGACGCCCGTCACGAAACTTGCAGCGTCCGACAGCAGGAAGGCGGCGGGACCGACCATTTCGTTGACGTTGGCCATGCGCTGCATCGGCGTCTGCTCTTCAAATAGTTTCGTCTGGTGCACCATTTCCGGCCGCGTGTTCATCGGCGTCGCCGTATAGCCGGGGCTGATCGTGTTGACACGGATACCGCGGCCGACCCACTCCATCGCCATGGACTTCGTCATGTGGATAACACCAGCCTTGGAGGCGTTGTAGTGGCACTGGCTGAGGCCGCGGTTGACGATGACGCCGGACATGGAGGCGATGTTGACGATCGAGCCGCGGCCGTTCTTCAGCATCACGCGCGCCTCCGCCTGGCAGGAGAGGAAGACACCTTTCAGGTTGATGTCCATCATCGTCTGGAACTGGCTTTCCTCCATGTCCTCCGCCGGATTGGCATTGGCGATGCCAGCCGCATTGACGGCGAGCGTGAGGGGGCCGAGTTCCTTTTCGGTGCGATTGACGGCATCGGTCAGCGCCGCACCGCTGGTTACATCGGCGGCGACCTGGATGCTCCGGCGACCGGCGCGTGCGATGAAATCGGCCGTCCGGGCAAGACCGTCATCGCTGCGGCGGTCGAGCAGCGCGACGTCGGCGCCGCACTGGGCAAGGCCGATGGCGATGCGCTGGCCTATACCGCTGCCGGCGCCCGTGACGAAGGCGACATTGCCGGAGAGATCGAACAGCTTCGGCGCATTGAGCGTGATGTCGGACATGATTTCTTCCTTGTTCAGATCGTTGCCAGTTCCATGACCGAGACGTCGTTCGCGTCCTCGCGGTTCAAGATTCCGGCCTGCTTGCCCTGCGCCATCACCATGATGCGGCTGGAGACGCCAAGAACCTCCTCGAGATCCGAGCTGACCACGATGACCGCAACACCTTCGCGCGCGAGGTCCATGATGAGATCGTAGATTGACGAACGGGCGCCGACGTCGATGCCGCGCGTCGGCTCGTCCAGCACCACCACTTGCGGCTTCCGCGCCAGCCACTTGGCGAGCACGACCTTCTGCTGGTTGCCGCCCGAGAGTTCGCCCGCATTCTGGCCGCCGCGCCCCTTCACGCCGAACCGCTTGATGTAGTCCTCGGCAAATTCGCGGATGCGGCGGGAGGAGAGCCAGCCATTGTGGGCGACCTCGCCGAGGTTGGCGTATCCGATGTTCTCCGCGATCGAATGGTCGAGCACCACACCCTGGAGCTTGCGATCTTCAGGCACGAGCACGATGCCGTTGCGGATCGCATCGGTCGGTGAACGCGGCGTGACGGGCCTGCCGTGCAAAAGAACCTCGCCACTGGCGATTGGGTCGGCGCCGGTGATGGCGCGCACAAGCTCGGTGCGGCCCGCCCCCATGAGGCCGGCGATGCCGAAGACTTCGCCCTTGCGGACGGAAAAACTGATGTCGCGAAAGGCTTTCGATGGCGCGGAGAGGCCGCGCACCTCCAGCGTCACCTCATCCGTCGGGACGGGAAGCGTGGGAAACATGCGTTCAAGCGAGCGCCCGACCATCGCCTCGACGATGGTGCGGACCGGCACGTCGCCACGGTCGAATTCCTGCACCTTGGCGCCATCGCGCATGACGACGATGCGATCCGTGATCTGGCGGATCTCTTCGAGCCGATGCGAGATATAGATGATGCCGACGCCTTCGGATTTCAGCCGTTCGATCTGCCGGAAAAGGAGCTGGGTTTCCTCGCCGCCAAGCGCGGCCGTCGGCTCGTCGAGGATGAGGAGGCGGGCGTTCAGCGTCAGCGCCTTGGCGATTTCGATGAGCTGCTGCTTGCCGGTCGAAAGACCTTCGACGAGGCGATCGGGCGGAACGTCGAGACCGAGGCGGCGAAGGCCGACGCGCGCACGCTCCTCCATCACCTTGCGGTCGAGACGGCCGGACTTCATCGGGTAGCGGCCGACGAAGACGTTCTCGGCGATGGAGAGTTTTGGCAGCAGCTTCAGTTCCTGATGAATCATGCCGACGCCCTCGTCGATCGCGGCGCGAGGGTTGGCAGGAGCGTAGGGCTTGCCGAGCCAGGTCATGTCGCCCGCGGAGGGCTGGACGGTGCCGGAAATGATGTTCGACAGGGTCGATTTTCCGGCACCGTTTTCACCGAGCAGCGCCACGACCTCTCCCGGATAGATGTCGAGATCGACACCGTGGAGCACCTTGATCGGACCGTAGGATTTCTGGATTCCACGGAGCGACAGGATGGGAGAGCGGTTCGTCATGGCGCTGCTGCCTTTCGGGTCCGGCTTACGGGTGGCTCTTCACGAATTCCGGCGCGTTTTCGCAGGTCGTCAGAACGGCGTTCGGCGTCTGGCGCTCCTCCACCTTCTGGCCGGCTGCGACAGCGAGCGCGGATTCGACGGCCAGCACGCCCATCTTCTGCGTGCTCTGCGTGGCAGTCGCGATGAACGGACCATTGCACTTGGCGAGGTATTCGAGGGCCGAGACGTCACCGTCGTACCCGCCAATGATCACCTTGTCGGAGAGGTTGGCAACGTCGACCGCCTTGGCAGCCCCCATCGCGAGACCATCGGCCTGGCCGAAGATGATCGTGATGTCAGGGTTTGCCTGCAGCATGTTCTGCGCGATGTTAAAACCTTCGTCGGCCGACCACATGTTGCTCCACTGCTGATCGACCAGTTCGACGCCCGTGTTCTCGTCGATGGCGCGCTTGCAGCCGGCAAAACGATCGACTTCCGGCGTCGTGCCCTTCTGGCCGTGGATGATCGCCATCTTGCCCGAACCGCCGGCCTTGCCGATGATATACTTGCAAACTTCGTAGGCGGATTCCACGCTTTCGCCGGCGATGAAGGTGTCACCCGGCGCGCCCTCGGGCGTGCGGTCGACGTTGATCACGGGGATGCCGGCTTCGCGGGCAAGGCGGGTCGGGACGGCAGCGGCGGCAGCGCCGGCCGGGATATAGATGAAGGCGTTGATGTCCTGCGTCATCAGGTCCTGAACCTGGCTGACCTGCGTGTTGGTGTCGTTTTTCGCATCGACGACGACGACTTCAATGCCCTTTTCCTTGGCGTGCTTTTCGACGCCGAGCTTGATCTGGTTGAAGAAGTCGGCCTGCAGGTTCGGGACGGCTAGGCCGATCTTCTTCACTTCGGCGGCGGATGCCGGAAGTGCGAGAACAGAAGCGGCGGTTGCCGCCATCAGCAGTTTGGACAGTTCCATGGTTTCTCCTCCGAGTTACCCGGCGGCGCCTGCCCTCGCAGGTAGCCACCTTCCCTTTTGCCGGCCCGCACGATTGCGAACCGTTTTCCCCACCCCGCCGCTCCGGCAGCGGGGGTGAAAGTCTTTACTTGCGCTTGCGGTAGGTTTCGGCCGTAACGGCGAGCACGATGACGGCGCCGATGATGACCTGCTGCATGAAGGGCGAGACGCTGAGCAGGTTGAGGCCGTTGCGCAGCACGCCGATGATAAGGACGCCGATGATGGTGCCGCCAATGCCGCCCGTGCCGCCCGACAGCGACGTACCGCCGATGACGACCGCTGCGATGGCGTCGAGTTCATAGGAAACGCCCGAGGACGGCTGGACGGAGTCGAGGCGAGCGGCGAGCACCATGCCCGAGAGGCCGGCGAGGAAGCTGCACACGACATAGACAAGTACGGTCGCACGCTGGACATTGATGCCGGCAAGGCGCGCCACTTCGGCATTGCCGCCGATGGCGTAGAGCACGCGCCCGCCGTGGCGGTAGCGCTGATAGAGCAGACCGACAATGAAGACCACGATCATCACGGCGACCGTCAGCGTCAGGAAGCCGCCGAAGCGCACGATGGCCATCATGTTGAACCAGGCCGGAAAGCCGATGATCTGCTGGCCGTCGGTGATCATGTTCGCAAGGCCGCGCGTGATCGACATCATCGCGAGCGTCGCGATGAAGGCCGGCACGTTGAAGCGCGTGATCAACAGGCCTGCGACAAGCCCGTTCAGTGAGGCGGCGAGCAGGGCGAGCGGAATGGCGATCCCCATCGGCACGCCGGCGACGACGTTGAGATAACCGAGCACCATCATCGCCAACGCCATGACCGAGCCGACCGCAAGGTCGATACCGCCGATCAGGATGACGAACGTCATGCCGACAGCCATGACGCCCAGCACCGTGATCTGGTCGAGCACATTGAGGAAGTTGCGCACCGACAGGAACTTGTCCGTCGCAAAGGTCAGAAAGAGGCACAGCACGATGAGGCCGATCAGCGGCCCCGTGGCGCCGCGCAAGGACGGCAGCACGACGCCTGCGAACCCCTGTCTTTCTTTCACATCCGCCACCATGTGCACTCCTCCCGGCCGTTCGCGGCTTCGCGTTTGGCTTCTAGCATAAATATGCAAGACTGTGTGTAAATTCGTACCGCGACTCCTTGGAGAGTGTCAAGGCGACATATTTGAATTTTTCAGGATACTCAAATACCATTTCCGCTTGACTTGGCGGTCATTCCTGCAAATATATCTATCAGTGTATATTTATTCATCAAGAGGGTTTCATGCAGCCGAACGATCTCGACCGCATCGCTCGACAGATCCGCCTTCGCGATCTGCAGGCGGTTTTTGAAGCTGGCGCGGGCCATATCGGCGGCGAGATGTCCGCCATCGACATCCTGACCGCGCTCTATTTTCGCGTGCTGCGCATCTGGCCCGACCAGCCGAAGCATCCCGATCGCGATCGTTTCGTGCTGTCGAAGGGCCATGTGGCGCTCGCGCTTTATGTGACGCTCGCCAAGCGTGGCTTCATTCCCGAGGAAGAGGTCGCGACCTTTCTGAAGCCGCATTCGCGCCTCAACGGGCACCCGAACTGCAACAAGGTGCCCGGCGTCGAGACCAATACCGGTCCGCTCGGCCACGGCCTGCCGGTTTCCGTCGGCATGGCGAAAGCCGCCAAGCTGACGGGTGCCGCCTACCGCACCTATGTGCTGACGGGTGACGGCGAGATGCAGGAGGGCTCCAACTGGGAGGCCATCGCGTCGGCCGCGCAGTTCGGCCTCGACAACCTGACGCTCATCATCGACCACAATCGCTTCCAGCAGGGTGCGTCGCTGAAGGACACCAACAATCTGGCGCCGTTCCCCCCCAAGCTCGCGGCCTTCGGCTGGGATGTCACCGAGATCAACGGCAATGCCATGGACGAGATCGTTCCGGCGCTGGAAAAGCGTGGCAGCCGCCCGCACTGCATCGTCGCCCATACCAACAAGGGCCACGGCATTTCCTTCATGCAGGACAAGGTCGACTGGCACCACAAGGTGCCGAATGCCGAACAGTACAAGATTGCCGTGGCTGAGCTTTCGGAGGCCCTTTGATGAACGCCGTGACACCTTCTCCCAAGCTGCACGACTGCCGTGACGCCTTCGTCGCCGTGCTGGAACGCCTGGGCGCCGATAACCCCAGGATCGTGGCCGTCTGCAACGACTCGGTCGGCTCGTCCAAGCTCGGCGGCTTCAAGTCCAAGTGGCCCGAGCGCCTCGTCAATGTCGGCATTGCCGAACAGGCCCTGGTCGGCGTCGGCGCCGGTCTTGCCAATGGCGGGCTGTTGCCCTTCGTCTGTGGTGCTGCCTGCTTCCTGACCGGCCGCTCGCTGGAACAGATCAAGGCCGACATCGCCTATTCCAACGCCAATGTGAAGCTCATCGGCATCTCGTCCGGCATGGCCTATGGCGAGCTCGGCCCGACGCACCATTCCATCGAGGATTTCGCCTGGACCCGCGTGCTGCCGAACCTGCCGGTCGTCGCACCGTGCGATTCCATCGAAACGGCGGCAGCCGTGGAATGGGCCGCGACCTATGACGGCCCCGTCTTCCTGCGCCTCTCCCGCGTTGGCGTTCCGGACCTGCTTCCGGCCGGCCACAAATTCGAGCTGGGCAAGGCCAATCTGCTGCGCGATGGCGACGCGATCACGCTCATAGCCAATGGCACCGTCACCCACCGCATGGTGAAGGCGGCCGCCATCCTCGCCGAACAGGGCATCGAGGCGCGCGTCCTCAACATGGCGACCGTGCGCCCGATCGACGTCGAAGCCGTCGTGGCCGCGGCCCGGGAAACCGGCGCAATCCTGACGGCGGAGGAGCACTCCACCTTCGGCGGCCTCGGCTCCGCCATCGCCGAAGTCGTCGTGGCAGAAGCGCCCGTACCGATGAAGATCCTCGGTGTTCCCGGCATCTTTGCACCCACCGGGTCCGCCGAATTCCTGCTGGACGAGTTCGGCATGTCCCCCGCCGGCATCGCCGAAGCGGCGATCGACTTGATTGCGCGAAAGTCTTCCCGCACGTGATCGCGTGCGACTAGATTTCGTGCCGGGCGCGGCAGCACCTCCCTTGTGCCGCGCCCTCCCCAATTTCCGTTCACCGGAGCCGCTATGACGACCGCTATTCTCGCCATCGACCAAGGCACCACGAATTCAAAGGCCGTGCTTGTCTCCACCGGCGGCGAGATTTTGGCGCGTGGCGCGTCTCCGGTCGGCATCGAACATCCGCAGCCGGGCTGGGTGGAGCAAAGTCCGCTACGCCTTTGGGAATCCGTTCAGGAAGCGATCGCGGCATGCCTCGAGGCGGCGCCCGCCGTCGAGATCCTCGGCATCGCCATCTCCAACCAGCGCGAATCCGTCACCGTATGGGATGCGGCAACGGGCAAGCCGCTCGGCCCGGTGGTCAGCTGGCAGTGCCGCCGCAGCGCGCCGGACTGTGCCAAGCTGATTGCCGCCGGCCATGCGCCGCGCGTTCAGGCGCTCACCGGCCTCCCGATCGATCCGATGTTCCCCGGTCCGAAGATCAAGTGGCTGCTGGACCGCGTGCCGACCGGGCAGAGTGTACGGCTCGGCACGATCGACGCCTGGCTGATCCATTGCTTCACGGATGGCGCAGTCCATGCCTGTGACGCCGCCAATGCCGCCCGCAGCCAGCTTTACGACCTCAACCGGCAGGTCTGGTGTGACGAACTCTGCGAACTCTTCGGCGTGACCAAATCCGCCTTGCCCGAGGTGCGTGACAGCGCTTCGCGCTTCGGCGTGACGAAAAACGTGCCGGGCCTTGCCGATGGCATTCCGATCGCCTCGGCCATCGGCGACAGCCATGCCGCGCTCTTCGGCCACGGTGCCTTCAATCCCGGCGACGGCAAGGTGACCTTCGGCACGGGCTCATCGATCATGACGACCCTGCCCCGCTTCATCGCGCCCGAACAGGGCATCACCACGACCATCGCCTGGTCGATCGACGGCAAGCCGACCTATGCTTTCGAAGGCAATATCCTGGTGTCGGCCGCCGCCCTGCCCTGGATGGCCGATATGCTCGGCCTTCCAGATGTGCAGGCGCTGACCGAACTCGCAGCAACCGCTGCACCCGGCGGCCCCGGTTTCGTGCCCGCCTTCGTCGGCCTCGGCGCGCCTCACTGGCACGCCGACGCACGGGCGCTGTTCTCCGGCGTGACCTTCAACACCACCCGCGCCCAGATGGCCCGCGCAGTGACCGATTCCATCGCCTTCCAGGTGCATGACGTTTTCAAGGCCATGGTGTCACAATCGCCGACGCCGCTCGGTCGGCTTTATGCCGATGGCGGCCCGAGCAAGAACACCTTCCTCATGCAGTGCGTCGCCGATACGCTGAACCATGCAGTCATCCAGTGCGACGCGCCCGAGGCCTCCGCCCTTGGGGCAGCCTATCTCGCCGGCCTGTCGCTCGGCGTCTGGCCGGATTTAGCCGCCATTTCCGCCCTGCCGCGAGCTGTGAACGCCATCGCCCCGCGCGCTTCCGACGCTGCGGAACGGCTTCTTGTCTGGAGGGACGCAATCTACCGCTCGACCGTGTCGGGTCCTTCCTCTATGGGTGAATAAAAATTCACTGCTGGAGGTTCCATGGGACGGCTCAACGAGTTGCGACTGATCGCCCGCATTGCCCAGATGTACCATATCGAGGGCAAGCGGCAGGCAGAGATCGCAGAACTCATGCACATGTCGCAGGCCACCGTTTCGCGCATGCTGAAGCGGGCCGAGCAGGAAGACATCGTGCGCACGACGGTCATTCCCCCGGCCGGCACCTTCGCCGATCTGGAAACCGCCCTGCGCGAACGCTATAGCCTCACCGAAGCCATCGTCATCGACTGCTCGGAAGACCGTGATGGCGCGATCATGGCCCGTATCGGGGAGGCCGCAGCGCATTTCCTGGAAGTCACGCTGCAACAGGACGAAATCGTCGGCGTCTCGAGCTGGAGCCAGACCATCCTGCGCATGGTCGACAACATTCATCCGCTGAAGAACGCCAAGGCCAAGTACATCGTGCAGATCCTCGGCGGCATGGGCGATGCTTCCGTGCAGACCCACGCCACACAGCTGACCGCACGCCTTGCTCGTCTCACCGGCGGCGAACCGCGCCTGCTTCTCGTTCAGGGCATCACGTCGTCGCGTGAAGCCAAGCTCGTCATGCTCGCCGACCCTGTCGTGCGCGAGACGATGGATCTCTTCGGCCGTCTCAGCCTTGCGATCGTCGGCATCGGCGCCGTGGAGCCGTCAGAGCTTCTCGCCCGATCCGGCAACACCTTTTCCCGCCAGGAAATGGCGATGCTGCATGAGGCCGGCGCGGTGGGCGAGATTTCCTACCGGTTCTACGACAAGGACGGAAAGCCGGTCGAAACGCCGCTCAACGACCGCGTCATCGGCCTTTCGCTGGAGGAACTGCGCAGGACCAGCCGCGTCATGGCGCTGGCGGGCGGCGAATCCAAAACCCAGGCCATCGCCGGTGCCCTGAAGCTGGGCGTCATCGATGTGCTCGTCACCGACAAGTTCACAGCAGCCCGGCTGACGGCCTGATCCATCCCGGACCAGTCATCGGCCTGCTGCTCATTATGGAGAGAAGACCATGAGACGTTTTGCAGGCCAGACGGTTTTCGTCACCGGAGGCAACAAGGGCATCGGCCGCGGCATCGCCAAGCGCTTTGCCGAAGAGGGCGCGAAGGTCGCGATTGCAGCAATCGAGAAGGACACGGTCGAGGCCGCAACAGCGCTCGCCCAGGAAACCGGCGCCGAGGTCCTCGGCCTTGCGCTCGACGTGACCGACGCCAAGGCCGTGCAGGAAGCCTATGGCGAGGCCGAAGCCAAGCTCGGTGCGATCTCCGTTTCCGTGCAGAATGCCGGCGTCATCACCATCGCCAAGGTTGAGAACCTCACCGAGCGCGAGTGGGACCTCAACCTCGACGTCAACACCAAGGGCGTCTTCCTGTGCTGCCAGGAGGCGATCCGCCGCTTCCGCGCCAGCGGCACGAAGGGCCGCCTGATCAACACCGCTTCCGGCCAGGCCCGCCAGGGCTTTATCTATACCCCGCACTACGCCGCCTCGAAGTTCGGCGTCGTCGGCCTCACGCAGAGCCTTGCCAAGGAACTGGCCCGCGAAGGCATTACCGCCAACTCCATCTGCCCCGGCATCATCCACACCGAGATGTGGGACTACAACGACCGCGTCTGGGGCCAGATGCTCGGCGAATATGGCCCAGGTGAATTGATGGCCGAATGGGTCGAAGGCATCCCGATGGGCCGCGCCGGCACGCCCGCCGAAGTCGGCGCGCTCGTCGCCTTCCTCGCGTCGGCAGACGCAGCCTACATCACGGGCCAGACGATCAATATCGATGGCGGACTTATCATGTCGTGAGCATCCTGGACGCGTGGAACGCTGTTGGCGTTGTCAGGTTTTCCTCGGCTTGAGGTTGGAGAGAGAGTTGCCGGAGGATGAGCACCGCCTCCGTCAGCTATAAGGACATCCGTCACCGACGGAGCAACAATCTGGTCGGAAGTGCCAGCCAGTTGGAATCTGCCGGCTCCGCCGCGCGAAGGATGCCGCGTCACATCTCGACCACCAATCGGATCACCTCGCCCTTATGCAGGCGGTCGAAGCCTTCGTTGATTTCGTCCAGCCTTATGGAGCCGCTGAGCAACTTGTTCACCGGCAGCCGCCCCGACTTATAGAGGGAGACATAGCGTGGAATATCGCGAACCGGGACGCAGGTGCCGATATAGCTGCCTTTCAGCGTACGCTCCTCCGCCACCAGGCTAACGATATTGACGGGCAGTGCGGCGGTCGGCGCCGGCAGCCCTGCCGTCACCGTCGTGCCGCCGCGCCGGGTCATCCTGTAGGCGCTTTCCAACGCCTTCTCGGAGCCGGCAAATTCAAAGGCGAAATCGGCACCGCCATTGGTGAGCTGCCGGACTTTTTCGACAGCATCCGCATCACGGGCATTGACCGTCGCCGTAGCCCCGAGATGGCGGGCAATTTCCAGTTTCTCGGCCGAAAGATCGACAGCGATCACCTGTGCAGCACCGGCAGAGATCGCTCCCAAGAGAGCGGCCAAACCCACGCCGCCCAGGCCGATGATGACGGTGGTCTGCCCCGCCTGGACCTTTGCGGTATTCACCACCGCGCCGACACCCGTCAGCACGGCGCAGCCGAAAAGCGCCGCCTCGTTGAACGGCAGGTCCTTGTCGACCTTGACGATCGAGCGGCGCGACACGACGGCATGCTCGGCAAAGGCCGAGCAGCCGATATGATGATGAACCGGTTCGCCATGAGAGCGCAGCCGGATACTGCCGGTGAGCAAAGTACCCTTGCCGTTGGCTGCCGCGCCCGGTTCGCAAAGCGCCGGTCGGCCTTCCGAGCAGGGCAGGCAATGGCCGCAACTCGGCACGAAGGCGAGCACGACATGATCGCCGATTTCAAGATCGTCGACGCCCTCTCCGAGTTCGACGACCTCGCCCGCTGCCTCATGGCCGATCGCCATCGGCATCGGACGAGGCCTGTTGCCGTTGATGACCGAGAGATCCGAATGGCAGAGTCCGGCCGCGCGGATACGCACCAGAACCTCTCCCCGTCCCGGGCGGTCCAGCTCAAGCTCCGCGATTTCCAGCGGCTTGCTCTCCGCATAGGGCATGCTCGCGCCCATCTGGCGAAGCATGGCTGCTCTGATCTTCATGTCTCTCTCCCAAAAAACTCAATCTGCGGCCAGCGAAGCTAGCATTCCGAACACCGCATGCGAAAACCTTCGCCTTCAGTTTCGATATGAGTTGCATGTGGCGCAAGGAAGTGTCCGGCCATCAGCATCGTATCGGTCTCTGCAATGCCATCCAGCAACGAGGTTCGGGTCCGCGCCGATAGCGCCTGGTCCTCGCAGCCCATGCAGCTCAGTTGCGGATATTTGAGCTGGATCGGATGATGGATGATGTCTCCCGAAAACACGCATTCCCGGCCGTGGCCGAACACGATGCCGCCCAAGGGACGGCAGGTCGGGGCAATGGCAAGACTGCGCTCCGCTGGTCAACTGCGCCGCCATTCCACGTCAATTCAGCATCGCCAGCAAGCGTGCGGCTGACTTCAGATCGGCCGTCTCCAAACTCTTCGCGAACCAAGCGAAGATTGGCTGGAGAAGGGCTCGGGCATCCTCACATTGCCCGCGGGCGGCCAAAAGGGCGGCCAGGTCGGTGGCGGTGCGCAATTCCCATGCCCGCGCGCCCTGGCGGCGGCTGAGTTCGAGTGCTCGCCTGAAATACAGTTCCGCCTCGTCGATGGCGGGTCGCGGCGCTGCCAGAACAAGGCCGCCCCTGACGCGTAACAACTCCGGGAGGTAGCCGAGTTCCCCGTTGGCCTCGACCAACCGGATTGTGGTGTCGATCAGCGCGAAAGCTTCAGCAAATCGGCCGGTTGCTGCGAGGCCCTGAATGAGCGCGATATTGAGCGGCGTGGTGAGCAGTTCGTAGGGCGCAGCATGGAGTTCTGCCAGAGAGCGCTGAAGGACATCGACACCGTTGCTTGCGTCGCCTCGACGAATGGCGATCTCCCCCCTGAAGCCGCGTCCCACGGCGAGATAAGGACCGAGAGAATGAAATTCTGCCTGGGAGAAAAGGCGATCGATGTGCGTGTCTGCGTTCTCGATGTCTCCGATCCACAGAAATACGGAGACGGCCCAGACCAGCGCGATGGAGAGCGTCAATGGATGGTCCAGGGTCTCGGCATCCCTGATCGTCTGTAGCGCCTGCTCCATTGCCCGATCCGGAAAGCCTTGCAGCCAAAGTGTCCTTGCCAGAATCGCACCAGCGAGAATCTTGCCGTCGAAGCCGAGATAGTTTGTCGTGGTTCGGTCGGAACGCGGCCCATGCCGCAACGCCGCTTCGAGCGCAGTCTGCGCACGGTAAAGCTCTCCGCTGAGGTGGAGCGAAATCCCCATCAAGGAATGCGCCAACGTGGTGGAGACAGAGTCCTCAAGCGTCCCGGCGATGACGGAACAGCGTTCCGCGTAGTGCAGCGCAGTCCTGAACTCCCCGGTGCGCAGGTAGAACATCTGCAGCGGCCCGAGAATCTGAAGCTGATCGAGCGCATCGCCAGATCGGTCGGCAATGGCAAAGCTCCTGCTCAATGCCATGTGCGCTGCATCTCTTCCTCCGTGCGTGAACATCAGAGATACGCCCAGTGCCGCCTGGAGATGCATTTCCTCCCGCCCCCCGCGTGTGGTGTCGTCGAGGGCAAGAACCGCCTGAGCCGACCACCGGTGGCATTCGGTGAGCAAAGACATCGACAGAAAGACAGGAGCGGCAGCGGCAGCGAGCAGGATGCCGATTTCGGTATTCCCGCCGGGTCCGAAGCACCATTCCAAAGCCGCGCGCACATTGGCGAGGCCGGCGAGGTGAAGCGACCTTTGCTTCGCGCTCGACAGGGTCGGCCATTCGGCGCCTGTCTCTTCCAGCCAGCGCAGATGGTGGGTCGCATGACGTGCGGCCAGGGTCGCGAGTTCGGCATCGTCGACGTCGAGTTGGAAGGCATAGGCCCGCGTCGTGTCGAGCAGGCGGTAACGCATCGTCGCGCCAGCGGGCCTTGTCGCGACCATCGATTTGGCGATGAGGCTGTCGATGGCGGCAAATACATGCGCGTCATCGACGGTCGCGCTCGTCACGACCTCCAGGGCGGCCTCGATCGAAAAATGGCCGACAAACACGGCAAGGCGCCGAAGCACCTGGCGCTCGAAATCGGACAGGAGCCCATAGCTCCAGTCCAGCGTGGCCTGAAGGGTTTTCTGGCGCGGCGGCGCGGTGCGTTGCCCCGGCCACAACAGCGTCAGGCGCTCGTCGAGAAGTGCCGCGGTCTTCTGGAGGCCGTAGCTCGCAACCCGTCCGGCCGCCAGTTCGATCGCGAGCGGCACGCCGTCGAGCTTCCGGCAAATGCCGGCGATGATTGCGGCATCCGCATCGTCGAGGTCAATCCGGGTGCCGCTTGCAGCCGCGCGCTCCACGAACAGCTGGGTCGCCGGGTAGGTTTGCGCAACGGTCGCGGTGAGTTCCAGACCGTCCGGCGCGCAAGCGAGCGGCGCCAGCTTGTAGACGTGCTCGCCTTCGACTTGAAGAGGTTCGCGGCTCGTCGTCAGAATATGGACTTGCGGCGCGGCGGCGAAAATGCGGAACGTCAAGTCTGCCGCCGCGTCTATGACATGCTCGCAAGTATCGAGGATCAGAAGGATACGCTTGTCCGCAAGGTATGAGATCAAAGCGGGCGCAGGATCATCGGATTGAAGCGACAACCCCAGCATTGAGGCCACTGTGGTCGCAACCAGGCCGGGATCGCTCAGTGCCCCCAGATCGACGAAGTGCACGGCGCCGGCGAACGCTTCGATCAGGTCGTGCCCCACCGCCACCGCGACTGTGGTCTTGCCGACCCCACCCGTACCCACGACCGTGACAAAGCGCTTGGCCGTCAGCTTGTTCGACAGGACGAGAACATCGTCGACGCGCCCGACCATGCGGGTAAGACGGCTCGGCAGATTGGCATTCGGATAGCTGGTAGCGATGTCTTCATGCACGTCTCCTTGACCGGCCGATCGCGAGACGGGCGCCACGAAGCTGTAGCCGCGCCCTGTCAGGGTCGCGATGTAGCGTGCGCCGTCCTTGCCGTCCCCCAGCGCCTTTCGCAGATTGGCCATGTGGAACCGCAGGCTGCCTTCCTCGACGGTGACGTCGGGCCAGACATGATCCAACAGATCCTTCTTGCTGACGATCTGATTGGGACGCGCGGCCAACATGGCCAGCATGTCGAAAGCGCGCGTGCCCAGATCGACCGGAGCGCCTTGCCGCAGGAGCAGCCGTTCCTTCGCAGTCAATGTGAAAGGGCCAAAACTTATCGTATCATTCGAATGCATCAATGGCCCTGTCACGATGTCCAGATTCGTTGTGCTGGCGAGCGCTAACGACCCATCACAATGCATAACGGGCGCCTCGGGCGATCTCACTCTATGTGTTCCGGACGACAGGAAGCCGCCCTGCCGGCCGGTCCAAGGAGAGCGATCATGCCCGCATCGTCCATTCCGTTCAACCTCCTACACTTCCATGACAAGACGACGGCCGACATCTCGCTGGATGGCGGGCGCAGCTGACCGACCCATGTTTTCTCAGAAGGAACTCAAATATGACCACCAACGAGAAACTGCTCTACACGGCCAAGGTCCGCACGACCGGCGGCCGGGAAGGAGCGTCCCGCAGTTCCGACGGCAAGCTGGACATCAGGCTCTCGACACCCGGCGGCCCAGGCAGCGGCACCAATCCGGAGCAGCTCTTCGCGGCCGGCTGGTCGGCCTGCTTCGAGGGTGCGATGGCGATCGCCGCCCGCAAGATGAACGTCAAGCTACCTGCCGAGCTGGCGATTGATGCCGAGGTAGACCTGAACGTTTCCGATGACGCCTATTTCCTGCGCGCCCGCCTCAATGTGAGCCTGCCCGGCGTCGATCGCGAAGTCGCCCAGGCCGTCGTGGATGCCGCGCACCAGACCTGCCCGTACTCCAAGGCCACGCGCGGCAACATCGATGTCGCGATCAATCTCGTCTAGCCCGGCACGATCGGGCGGCGCCATCTCACGGACATACGACACAGGGACGGTTTACCAATGGACACGACCAACATCCCGGAAGAAATCGATTATCGTCGCCGGTATTTCTTTGGTGCCGCTGCCGCGACCGTCGCTGCAGCGCAGCTCGTCGGGATCACGGCGGCGGGCGCGCAGACGGGCGGATCAGGTCGGCGCACGCCATCGGCCGGCGCCAGCGCGCCGTTCACTTCGCTGAAGCAGATCGACGCCGGCGTCGTGAATGTCGGATATGCGCAGACAGGTCCTGCCGACGGCCCGGCTGTCATCTTGCTGCATGGCTGGCCCTATGACATCGACAGCTTCACCGATGTCGCTCCCTTGCTGGCATCGGCCGGCTACCGCGTGATCGTCCCCTATCTGCGCGGCCACGGTACGACGCGCTTCCTCTCCAGCGATACGGTCCGCAACGGCCAGCCCTCCGCGGTGGCGCTCGACACTGTCGCCATGATGGACGCGCTGAAGATCGAAAGAGCGATCCTCGCCGGCTATGATTGGGGCGCGCGTTCGGCGAACGTCATTGCGGCGCTGTGGCCGGAGCGCTGCAAGGCCATGGTCTCGGTGAGCGGCTACCTGATCGGCAGTCGCGCAGCCGGCAAGATGCCGCTGCCGCCGAAAGCCGAACTGCAATGGTGGTACCAGTATTATTTCGCGACCGAGCGCGGCCGGGCCGGCTATGACGAGCATCGGCAAGATTTTGCCAGGCTGATCTGGGAGCTTGCCTCGCCGAAATGGGATTTCGACGACGCGACGTTCATGCGCAGTGCCGCGGCCTTGGACAATCCCGACCACGTCAGCGTCGTGATCCACAACTATCGCTGGCGCCTCGGGCTGGCCGAGGGCGAGCCGAAATACGACGCGTTCGAAGAGCGTCTGGCCGCATTTCCCGCCATCGCCTTGCCGACCATCACCATGGAAGGCGATGCAAACGGCGCGCCGCATCCTGACCCTGAAGCCTATGCCAAGAAGTTCACCGGCAGATACGAACACCGGCTGATCACAGGCGGCATCGGGCACAATCTGCCACAGGAAGCGCCGCAAGACTTCGCCCAGGCCGTCATCGACGTCGACCGCTTCTGAACGCCAGCCGAACGGAGTAACCCAATGAGACCGTCACACCTCCTGTTGTCAGGCGTCACCCTGGCTTCGGTTGCAATGGCCGCGGCTCTGGGAGCCGAGAGCGGTGCGATTGCGAAGAACGCATCGCCGATCTACGGCGTCACGATTCCCGAGGGATATCGGCAATGGGAACTGATCGCGCCGGCACTGGAGGCAGAGCCCTTGAACGAGCTTCGCGCGGTTCTGGGCAATGCCGTGGCGATCGAGGCGTATCGCGG
This sequence comes from Mycoplana azooxidifex, assembly GCF_014196765.1. Lineage (GTDB taxonomy): Bacteria > Pseudomonadota > Alphaproteobacteria > Rhizobiales > Rhizobiaceae > Mycoplana > Mycoplana azooxidifex. The sequence goes on along the minus strand of NZ_JACIEE010000002.1, from coordinate 38,763 downwards.
AGCGACGCTTCCGTTTCCCGACGGAACCATTCTTGCAAAGCTTGCCTGGAAACACGTCCAGTCGCCCGAATTCGAACCCGCCTCCGTTCCGGGCGCCGCCACCACGGTCCAGATCATGGTCAAGGACTCGGTGAAGTATGCCGAGACCGGCGGCTGGGGATTCGGTCGATTTGTCGGCGGCAAGCCAGTCGACGAAGCGCAGCACCAAACCTGCTTCGCGTGCCACGAAGCCCGCGTGAAAGGCCACGATTTCGTTTTCACGCGGTTCGCGCCCTAGAGCATGTCGCACAAAAGTGTGCAGCGGTTTTGCGACAACGACATGCGAAAAAACAAGGGCTTGAAGCGCGTAAAGCGAATCCGAAGGATCGCGACGCGCTTAGCCGGATCGGAACGGTTATTCACGGCCGGGAAACGGTCGGGGAGGAGCAGACCATGACGCAACGATGGCCCATCACCAGGTGTTCGCGCGGCATCGGTCGCGCCTTGTCGGAAGCCGTGCTTCACGCCGGTCACCGTCTCGTGGCCACGGCACGGGAGCCCGCCCAACTGGCTTCGCTTATGAGATGGCTGCAGGAAACCCGTTATGGCTTGTGAAATGCTGTTAGCAGGTAATCGTGGCCGTGGATCGGGAAGCGCGTTGCAGACACGTATTCGACGACTGTCTTGGGTTTCAATCGCCGCAAACTGCCTTCTTAGACTGCGGCCCAGATCCGAGCAAACCAGTTATCTCCACCCCATTGGGCGGCGATTGGTGCACTGCCGGATCGGATCCAAGACCGTCCTTTCGCTGCCTATGAAGCGATAACAACCCATAACGGGTGTTTCTCCACGGCCTCTGCTCGAATGCCGGAGGTCACCAAGAGGCTTTGCCGGACCTGTCCGCCTGCACCTCCAACCAGGAGAATATCCATGTCTGCACTATCGCCATCCCCCACCCGGCGCCGCTTTCTTGCGACGTCCGCTCTTGTTACGTCAGCGACTGTTCTTGCCGCAGGAGGCGCCTTGAACCTGCTGCCCGTGCAGCAAGCCGCAGCGACTGAAAGCAAGGCGATCCGCCCTTTCCAGGTCAACGTCCCGGAAGAGGATCTCGTGGACCTGCGCCGACGCGTGCTGGCGACACGGTGGCCTGCCAGGGAAACCGTCGCCGATCAATCCCAGGGCGTGCAACTCGCCAAGCTGCAGGAACTCGTCCGGTATTGGGGAACGGACTACGACTGGCGAAAGGTCGAGACGAAGCTCAATGCGCTGCCGCAGTTCGTGACGGAGATCGACGGTCTCGACATTCATTTCATCCACGTTCGCTCCAGGCACCCGAAGGCCTTGCCGCTGATCATTACCCATGGCTGGCCGGGCTCGGTGCTCGAGCTCCTGAAGGCTATCGGTCCGCTTACCGATCCCACGGCTTACGGCGGACGTGCGGAGGATGCCTTCGATGTCGTCATACCTTCGATGCCCGGCTACGGCTTTTCCGAGCAGCCGACGGAGCCGGGCTGGAACGCCGACCGAATTGGGCTCGCCTGGGACATTCTCATGACGCGCCTCGGATACGAGCGCTATGTATCTCAAGGTGGTGACTGGGGTTCGGTCGTTTCGGACAAGATGGCCCGCCAGAATTTGAAGGGTCTGCTCGGAATCCACGTCAACATGCCTGCAACGGTACCCCCTGATGCCGCCAAGGCCATGAGTGCGGGCGATCCGGCGCCGGCGGGTCTCACCGAAGAGGAAAGGACCGCATACGATGCGCTCAGCACCTTCTTCACCAGGAACGGTGCCTACGGCACGATGATGACGACCCGGCCGCAGACGGTCGGCTACGGATTGACGGATTCACCCGCCGGCCTCGCCGCCTGGATGTACGACAAGTTCAACCAATGGACCTATAGCGGCGGCGATGCCGAGCGCTCGCTCACCAAGGACGAGATGCTGGACGACATCACGCTCTATTGGCTGACGAACAGCGCGATCTCGTCGGCGCAGCTCTACTGGGAGAACAACGCCAACAACTTCAACGCGGTGGATATCTCCATCCCCGCGGCCGTGACGGTGTTCCCGGGCGAGATCTATCGCGCGCCAAAGAGCTGGGTCGAGAGGAGCTATCACAACCTCATCTACTTCAACGAGGTCGACAAGGGCGGCCACTTTGCTGCCTGGGAAGAACCGGAACTCTTCGCGTCCGAGCTCCGAGAGGCGTTCAGGTCGCTGCGGCCCCTGATGTGAGGTGCCCCGGATGAATATCCGGCGCGACCAGCGTCATTTTCGCCGGCCCTGGTTCTGGCTCCTTGCACCTGTTGTGGGAGCGCTGGCCGGCGTCCTTTACGCGCTGATCTTCAACCTCGATATCGTTCACTCAGCGATTCGTGGAGCGTTTATCGGAACCCCGATAATCCTGTACGAGCGCGGCGTCCTCTTCAGTGGATCGCGCAACGCAATCCGAGAAGCTGCTACGCCAGTCTTCGTACCAGCCACGATCGCAATCTATGGGCTGATGATCGTGGTTGGCAACGCGGCTGCCGGCACCGCTCTTCACCACTTGTTCAGATATATGCAGACCGCCCGGGAAGCGATGGCAATGTCGGACTCCGGTCTATTGTATTCGCTGGCCGTATCCGCGGTGGTTGCGTTCGTGTTTCGCGTAAGTGACCTTATCGGGCCAAGCCTGTTCATCAGCCTGCTTCTCGGCCGTTACCACCGTCCCACCAGGGAGGAACGCATCTTCCTGTTCCTGGATGTCTCCGGCTCCACGCACTTTGCGGACCAACATGGTGATCTGGAGGCCCAGGCCTACCTGGGACAGATATTCAACGCACTCGCAGCGCCCGTTCGACGAACCCAAGGTTCGATCGACGACTATATAGGGGATATGGCGCTGGTTACGTGGCCCATGCGTCGTGGAATGCGCGATGCCGCATGCCTTCGTTGCGTATTCGACTTCGCCGCCACGATCAAAGCTCAATCTTCCGCGTGGCAGGCGCGGTTCGGTCAGGTGCCACAGTTTCGCGCTGTCCTGCACTGCGGTTGGGTGGTCACGGCCGAAGTTGGTCTTGAGCGGCATAAAATCGCTTACTTCGGCGATGTCGTGAACACCACCGGACGTCTTGAAACGCTGTCCAGGACGCTCGGCGAGCCTGTTTTGGTCTCCGCTGATTTGCTCGGCAGCATGCAAGGCCTGCCACAGGATTTCGCCGCCGAGCACCTCGGATTCCATGTCATCCGAGGACGGAACGAACCCCTCGAGGTTGCGGCTATCCGGCTGCGATAAGGCTACGGTCAAGCAGAGGGTCCGCTCCCTCACGACAGCCGACGTCTTGCGGCTGCTCCTGTCGTGACGATGCGTTCAGTCAGGTATCCGGGCTGTGTCATCGAGTTCCCGCAGGAAGGACGGCATGTTGGAGCGAACGATGTCGAAGAGGAAGTCGATCACCATGCGCACCCTGGGGACGCTGCGCAGGTCATGGTGGCAGATCAGCCAGTAGTTGCGTCGAAGCTCGATCTCGTCGGCAAGCACGATCTCCAGTTCCGGATATTGCTTGGCGATGAAGTGCGGCAGGATGCAAAGGCCGAGCTCATTGCGGGTCGCGGTCAGCTGGGCAAAGATGCTCGAACTCTGGAAGCGCGCCTTAATCCCGGGGTGCACGTCGCCGAGATAGTCGAGGCCCGGCGCAAAGATCATGTCCTCGATATAGCCGATGAAGGGATGCTGAAGTAGTTCGTCGCGGCTCATGACCGGCCCGTGCCGTTCGAGGTAGCGACGGGAGCCATAGACGTGCAGGCTGTAGTCGGCGATCTTCTCGCAATAGTAGGGGCCGGCCTTCGGGGGATCGAGGGAGACCGCCAGATCCGCCTCCTTTCGCGAGAGCGACATGATCTGCTGGATCGTCACCAGTTCGAGCGCCAGGTTCGGATGGCTCGACGCAAAATCGCGCAGCCGGTGCGCGAAGAAGAAATTGGCAAAGCCCTCCGGCGCACTCATGCGGATGACGCCGCGCTGCGCCGTGACGCCGCCGGAGATTTCCGCCTGCAACCGGTCCGCCTCGGCCTCGATCTTCTCCGCCGTGTCGATGAAGCGCTGGCCGACGGCAGTCAGCACATAGCCCCGCGGATTACGCTCGAACAGCTTCACCTTGAGTGCAAATTCGAGCCGGTCGATGCGGCGCGACACCGTCGCATGACTGGTCCTGAGCTGGCGCGCCGCGGTTGACAGCTGTCCTGTTCTGGCGACCGCCAGAAAGTACATGAGGTCGTCCCAGGTGAAATGCGGATTTGTGCTCATGCTTCTCCATCTGTTCAAAAATGAACAGACCCTGTTTGGAATTAATTTCAGCCAGGCCTTGCGTCAATCCGGCATTTTAGGAAACTAGCGGCGGGAGGGTCATCGTCGGGAGGACGATCGGCCAATTTTTGAACAGATCCGCCTATCTGTTGATCTCTGGGAGGAGAACTATGCGTAAGAACCTTATTGCGTCCACGGCGATTCTTTTGGCCATGGGCACGTCCGCATTTGCCGCCGACGTTTCCGACGGAAAGGTCAAGATCGGCATCCTCAACGACCAATCCGGCGTTTATGCCGATTTCGGCGGCAAGTGGTCCTATGAGGCCGCGAAGATGGCTGTCGAGGACTACGGCGGCAAGGCTGCCGGCGCGCCGGTAGAGGTTGTCACCGCCGACCACCAGAACAAGGCCGACATCGCCTCCAACATCGCCCGGCAGTGGTACGACACCGAGCAGGTCGACAGCATCATGGAACTGACGTCGTCGTCGGTCGGTCTCGCGGTGCAGGCGCTTTCCAAGGAAAAGAAGAAGATCACCATCAACACTGGTGCTGCGACGACGGAATTGACGGGCAAGCAATGCAGCCCCTACGGCTTTCACTGGGCCTACGACACCCACTCGCTCGCGGTCGGCACCGGCGGCGCGCTGGTGAAGCAGGGCGGCGACAGCTGGTTCTTCCTGACCGCCGACTACGCCTTCGGCTACTCGCTGGAAGAAAACACGGCCACTTTCGTCAAGGAGAACGGCGGTACGGTCGCAGGCTCGGTTCGCCATCCGCTTGGCACGACCGACTACTCCTCGTTCCTTCTGCAGGCCCAGTCCTCCGGCGCCAAGGTGATCGGCCTTGCCAATGCCGGCCTCGACACCTCAAACGCGATCAAGCAGGCGGCCGAGTTCGGCATCGTCGCCGGCGGCCAGCGCCTCGCTGCACTGCTCTTCACCCTCGCCGAAGTCCATGGCCTCGGCCTCGAGGCCGCTCAGGGCCTGACGCTGACCGAGGGCTTCTACTGGAACCGCGACGAAGAGTCGGCCAAGTTCGGCAAGCGCTTCTTCGAGCGCACCGGCCGCATGCCCAACATGGTCCAGGCCGGCACCTATTCGGCCGTGACCCAGTACCTGAAGGCAATCGACAAGGCCGGCACCGACGATGGCGACGCCGTATCCAAGGCGCTGCACGAAATGCCGGTCAGCGACGTGTTCGCCCAGAACGGCACGGTCGCCCCGAACGGTCGCATGATCCACGACATGTACCTGCTCGAGGTGAAGAAGCCGGGCGAGAGCGACATCGCCTGGGACTACTTCAAGGTACTGGCGACCATTCCGGGCAAGGACGCCTTCATCGATCCGGCCAAGAGCGGCTGCGATCTGGTGAGCCAGTAAGTCTGGTCGCTCATATGGCCATGTCTGAAAGACAGACGCAGCCGGATCCGCGGGTGGTGCTTTCCGCCCGCGGTCTTCGGCGCGATTTCGGTGGCTTCACCGCGGTGAAGAATGTCGACCTCGATGTCCATCACGCCCGCGTGCACGCCCTGATCGGACCGAACGGCGCCGGCAAGACGACCGTCTTCAACCTTTTGACCAAGTTCCTGCAGCCGACGCACGGCACGATCACGCTGCTCGGCACGGACATCACCAACACGCCACCGGACAAGGTGGCCCGCATGGGCCTGGTCCGCTCCTTCCAGATTTCCGCGGTCTTCCCGCATCTGACAGTGCTCGACAACGTGCGCGTGGCGCTGCAGCGGCCGAACAACCTTTCCACCCAGTTCTGGAAGCCGATGTCGTCGCTGAAGAGCCTGAACGCACGCGCCGACGAACTGATTTCCATGGTCGGCCTCGACAGATGGCGCAACGGTATCGCCGCCGACCTGTCCTATGGCCGCAAGCGCGCGCTGGAGATCGCCACCACGCTGGCGCTCGACCCGAAGGTGCTGCTGCTCGACGAGCCGATGGCCGGCATGGGCCAGGAGGACGTCGGCGTCATCGCCAACCTCATCACCGACCTTTCCAGGGACCGCGCCATCCTGATGGTCGAGCACAACCTCAAGGTCGTGGCCAACATCTGCCATCACGTCACCGTGCTGCAGCGCGGAGAAATCCTGGCCGAGGGCGACTACGCCACTGTCAGCCAGAACGAACAGGTCCGCGTCGCCTACATGGGCACGGAGGAGGCCTGAGATGAAACCGATGCTTCAGGTCAAGGGCCTCAACAGCTGGTACGGTGAGAGCCACGTGCTGCACGGCGTCGACATGACGGTCGGCGAAGGAGAGATGATCACCATTCTCGGCCGCAACGGCGTCGGCAAGTCGACGACGCTGCGCACAATCGTCGGCATCCTGCGCGAGCGAAAGGGCCAGATCCTGTTCGACGGCAAGGACATGATGAACGTGCCGCTGCACAAGACGGCGCACGCCGGCATCGGCTTCGTGCCGGAGGAGCGCGGCATTTTCGCGACGCTGACGGTGGAAGAAAACCTCATGCTGCCGCCGGTCGTCGCCAAGGGCGGCATGTCGCTGGACGAGATCTACGAGCTCTTCCCGAACCTCGCCGAGCGCCGCACGAGCCCCGGCACGAAGCTTTCCGGTGGCGAGCAGCAGATGCTGGCGATGGCCCGCATCCTGCGCACCGGCGTCAAGATGCTGCTGCTCGACGAGCCGACCGAGGGGCTTGCCCCGGTCATCGTGCAGCGCATCGGCGAAGTGCTGAAGAAACTGAAGGAGCGCGGCATGACCGTGTTGCTGGTCGAGCAGAATTTTCGCTTCGCCAGCAAGATCGCCGATCGCTTCTACCTGATGGACCACGGCCAGATGGTGGCGGATTTCCCGGTATCGGAACTGCCCAACCAGATGCCGATGCTCCACAAAGTCCTGGGGGTCTGACCGCGTCATGACCATGATTTTCGGAATTCCGATGCAGGCCCTCTTCGGGCAATTGCTGATCGGCCTGATCAACGGCTCGTTCTACGCGCTGTTGAGTCTCGGGCTCGCCGTCATCTTCGGCCTGCTTCGCGTCATCAACTTCGCCCACGGTGCGCAGTACATGCTGGGCGCCTTCGTCGCCTTCCTGCTGCTCCAGTATTTCGGCATCGGCTACTGGGCCGCCCTCATCGTCGCGCCCCTCATCGTCGGACTCCTCGGGGCCGTCATCGAGCGGACGATGCTGAGCCGGCTCTACAATCTCGATCCGCTCTACGGCCTGCTGTTCACCTTCGGACTGGCACTGACCATCGAGGGAACGTTCCGTTATCTCTACGGCGCCTCCGGCCAGCCCTACGCGCCACCACCGCTGCTTGCCGGCGGCACCAATCTCGGCTTCATGTTCCTGCCGAACTACCGTGGCTGGGTGGTCGTCGTCTCGCTGCTTGCCTGCCTCGGCACCTGGCTGCTGATCGAAAAGACAAAACTCGGCTCCTATCTGCGGGCTGCAACGGAAAATGCGACGCTCGTGCAGGTGTTCGGTGTCAACGTGCCGGTGCTCCTGACCTTCACCTACGCGCTCGGCGCCGCTCTTGCCGCATTTGCCGGCGTCCTTGCCGCGCCCATCTACCAGGTCTCACCGCTGATGGGCTCGAACATGATCATCGTCGTCTTTGCGGTGGTGGTCGTCGGCGGCATGGGCTCGATCATGGGGGCTATCGTGACCGGCTACATGCTCGGCATCGCCGAGGGCCTGACCAAGGTTTTCTATCCGGAAGCCTCCAACATCGTTATCTTTGTAATCATGGCGATCGTACTTCTGCTGCGGCCCGCCGGCCTCTTCGGAAGGGATGCGTGACATGGTGGAGCTTTCTGAGAAAATGGCGACGAAGGTCCAGCCGGAACGCAATACCTCCATGGTCCAGATCGGCTTGCTGGTCGTGGCGGTAGGGTGCCTGGCCGCGGCCCCGCTGTTCCTCTACCCGATCTTCCTGATGAAGCTCTTGTGCTTCGCGCTGTTCGCCTGCGCCTTCAACCTGCTGCTCGGCTATACCGGGCTGCTCTCCTTCGGACACGCCACCTTCTTCGGCGGGGCCGCCTACTTCACCGCCCATGCGGTCAAGGAGTGGGGCGTCACCCCCGAGATCGGCATCCTCATCGGCGTCGCGGGTGCCGCATTGCTCGGCCTCGTGGTCGGGTTCTTCGCCATCCGCCGGCAGGGCATCTATTTCGCCATGATCACGCTGGCGCTCGGGCAGATGTTCTATTTCTTCTGCCTGCAGGCCGGGTTCACCCATGGCGAGGACGGCATCCAGTCGGTGCCGCGCGGGCATCTGTTCGGCCTGATCGACCTGAACCAGCCGACCAACATGTACTACTTCGTGCTGGCCGTCTTCCTGATCGGCATTGCGATGATCTGGCGCTTCATCAACTCGCCCTTCGGCATGATCCTGAAGTCGATCCGCGAGAACGAGCAGCGTGCGATCTCGCTCGGCTATTCGGTCCGCAACTACAAGCTCGGCGCCTTCGTCATGTCGGCGGCGCTGACGGGCCTTGCCGGCGGCGTCAAGGCGCTCGTGTTCCAGTTTGCCACGCTCACCGATGTCGGCTGGCAGATGTCGGGCGAGGTGATCCTGATGACGCTGCTCGGCGGCATCGGCACGCTGATCGGGCCGATCGTCGGCGCCGGACTGGTGGTGACGCTGCAGAATTACCTCGCGACCTCCGACTTCCCGGTCACGATCATCACCGGCGTCGTCTTCATGGCCTGCGTGCTGCTCTTCCGCCGCGGCATCGTCGGTGAATTCTACGCCTCGCGGCTGGGCAAGAAGCTCGGCTTCTAGAACCATCGGGTCGCGCCCGGCACGCATCCGGGCGCGCCATAGAACGTGCGCCGGCGGCCTCCGGCGCAAAAGGCAGGGTGTCGGAAGCCGGCTCCCACCACAGCAAGGAACGGAGAAACCGGCCTGCGGCGCCCATGCGGCTCGCGGGAGAGGTCTCGCTCGGAGTTCGACATGGAACAGTTCGACTACATCGTCGTGGGCGCCGGCAGCGCCGGCTGCGTTCTGGCCAACCGGTTGTCGGCGGATCGCAGCAATCGCGTCCTGCTGCTGGAGGCCGGCGGAAGCGACAACTATCACTGGATCCACATTCCGGTCGGCTATCTCTACTGCATCAACAACCCGCGCACCGACTGGTGCTTTTCCACCGAGAAGGAAGCCGGCCTCAATGGTCGGGCACTCAACTATCCGCGCGGCAAGGTGCTCGGCGGCTGCTCCTCGATCAACGGCATGATCTACATGCGCGGCCAGTCGCGCGACTACGACCTGTGGCGCCAGCTCGGCTGCACCGGCTGGGGTTGGGACGACGTGCTGCCGTACTTCCGGAAATCGGAGGACTTCTACAAGGGGACGAGCGACCTGCACGGCGAAGGTGGCGAGTGGCGCGTGGAGAAGGCCCGCGTGCGCTGGGCCGTGCTCGGCGCCTTCCAGAAGGCGGCAAGCGAGGCCGGCATCCCCGAGACCGAGGACTTCAACCGCGGCGACAACGAGGGTTCCGGCTATTTCGACGTCAACCAGCGTTCGGGTGTGCGCTGGAACACGTCCAAGGCCTTCCTCAAGCCGGTACGCAACCGACCGAACCTGACCGTGCTCACCAAGGCGCATGCGCGCCGCCTGATCATCCAAAACGGCGAGGTCAAGGGCGTCGAATTCCAGCACGACGGCATTGCGAAGAAGGCGTATGCGGCACGCGAGACGGTGCTGAGCGCGGGCGCGATCGGCTCCCCTCACCTGCTCGAACTCTCCGGCATCGGTCGGGGCGATGTCCTGAAAGACGCCGGCATCGAGGTCGTCAGGGAGGTGAACGGCGTGGGCGAGAACCTGCAGGACCACCTGCAGCTTCGGCTGATCTACAAGGTCACCGGCGTGCCGACCCTGAACGAGAAGGCGAGCACGCTGTTCGGCAAGGCGTCGATCGGGCTCGAATACCTGGTGAAGCGCTCCGGCCCGATGGCGATGGCGCCAAGCCAGCTCGGCATCTTCACCCGTTCGGGACCGGACAAGGAGACGCCCGACCTGCAGTATCATATCCAGCCGGTTTCGCTGGAAAAGTTCGGCGAAGGCGTCCATCCGTTCCCGGCGATGACCGCGAGCGTCTGCAACCTGCGCCCCGACAGCCGCGGCTCGGTCCATGTCAAGGGTCCCGACTTTGCCCTGCAGCCGCAGATCCGCCCGAACTACCTCAGCGAACAGAGCGACCGCGACGTGGCCGTCCGTGCCATCCGCCTGACCCGCCGCATTGTCGAGCAGCCCGCCTTCGCCCGCTTCAATCCGGTGGAATTCAAGCCGGGCCCATCCTTCGAGACCGATGCGGATCTCGAAAAGGCGGCGGGCGACATCGGCACGACGATCTTCCATCCGACCGGCACCTGCCGGATGGGTGCCGACCCGGAAAGCGTCGTCGATCCGCAACTGAAGCTGCGGGCGCTCGGCAGGCTGCGCATCGCCGATGCCTCCGTCATGCCCCGCATCACCTCCGGCAATACCAATTCGCCGACGATCATGATCGCGGAGAAAGCCGCCGCCATGATCCTGGCGGAGAGGTGACCCAGCAATTCCCCGGGCGGGAATGCGCGCTCAGATCGCGCATCGTCTGCGCCGTAACCACACACATCGCCTACGAAGGACACTCAGCATGGCACAGGTCGCATTCATCGGATTGGGCAACATGGGTGGCCCGATGGCCGCAAATCTCGTCAAGGCAGGCCACAGGGTTTCGGGGTTCGACCTTTCCGGGGCCTCGCTCGCAGCCGCCGCACAAGCCGGCATCAACGCCTCCGCCACCCTGGCCGAGGCCGTGACCGGCGCAGAGGTCGTGATCACCATGCTGCCGAAAGGCGAGCATGTCGTTGCCGTTTGGGAAGGTCTGGCAAGCCTGGTTCCCACCGGAACGCTCCTGATCGACTGCTCGACGGTGGATGTGGAAAGCGCGCGTAAGGCACATTCCATCGCCCTGGCAGCCGGTTGCGCCTCGCTGGACGCACCGGTCTCCGGCGGCACCGGCGGGGCCGCAGCCGGAACGCTCACCTTCATGGCGGGCGGCTCCACCGCAGCGTTCGATCGCGCCAAACCGTTCCTGGAGGCAATGGGCCAAAAGATCGTCCATTGCGGCGCAGACGGCGCCGGCCAGGCGGCGAAGATCTGCAACAACATGATCCTCGGCATTTCGATGATCGCCGTCGGCGAGGCCTTCGCGCTGGGCGAAAGGCTCGGCCTGTCGCACCAGGCACTGTTCGACGTGGCCTCGACGTCTTCAGGCCAGTGCTGGTCGCTCACCTCCTACTGCCCGGTCCCCGGCCCCGTCCCGACCTCGCCCGCCAACAACGACTACAAACCCGGATTTGCCGTAGCGCTGATGCTGAAGGACCTGAAGCTCTCGCAGGAAGCCGCCGCCGCCAGCGGTGCCTCGACCCCGCTGGGCGCCGCTGCCGCAACGCTCTACAAGGCCTTCGACAGCGCGGGAAATGGCGGGCGCGACTTCTCCGCCATCATCGAAATGCTGCGGGGATCGCCTTGACGTTTCAGCTCACGCCATCTGCCTTGTCGGGGGTGACGAGCTTGTCGGTGTGGATGGCGAAGTCGGTCTTGCCGTCGCCGTTGACATCGGCGATGACGTAGGTGTCCGAACCGCTCTTGGAGGTGCGCAGTTCGTTGCCGCGCGCGCATGCGTTCCATGAAAGGTCTTGACCGCGGCTCCAACCAAGCGCGGAGGGGCTATCGCTCCCGTCCTGACCCGGCTGATTGCCAACGCCATCGTTTCCGGATCTGAAAAGGTTCCGTAGTGCGTTCGCTCGGGCGCGGCGGCCTGTTCTGTCATGGCTGACGTGGCACAGCTTGGTTTTCATCGTCTCTGCACGCGCCGGCCCTGCGACCAACAACCTATGCTGAAGACTAAGGGGTATCCGCCGCCGCATACCGCAATCCCTCCCGGATACGCGGGAGCATCGACGGATCGGTTTTTTCCGAGGAGACGAGATAGGCCGGATAGGCGAACGCCGGGCTGTTGGGCACGATTTCCAGCCGCCCGTCCTCGATACGGGGCCGAATGAACCCCTCGCGAAAATAGCCCGAGCCACCGGCCGCGAGGATATAGTCGAGGGCGAGCGGCCCGTGACTCACGGAGACCGCCGGGTTCGGCCGATCGGGAAAAGCAGCGCGGAAACCTGCGGCGAAATCCGCGCCCCAGTCGATGCCGATCGGATCCTCCGTCGTTGTCGGCGACGTCGTGCGGGCCAACACGAGCCTCTCCTCGAACAGCAACTCCGCAACGAGGCCCGGGCGGCGTAGAGCGCCGTAGAGCACCGCCGCATCGAGGGTACCGTCCTGCACGAGCGCCATCAGCCGGTCGGCGGTCTCGATCGTCGTTCGTACGGCGATGCTCGGGCATTCGCGCCGCATCCACAGCAGCCAGTGCTTCAGCAGCGGGCTCCAGAGGCTGAGCTCCGCGCCGATCGTCACCATCGCCGCCCGGCCGGGCGGCAGCGCAACCGTACTGCGTGCCGCCTCCCAGACCTGGACGAGGGTCGCTGCAAAGCGGAAGAACTGTTCACCCGCCGGCGTCAGCCGCGCACCCGCCTTGTTGCGCACGAAGACGGGACGTTGCAATTGCTCCTCCAGAACGCGGATCCGCGCGCTGACCGCCGTCTGCGAGATATGGAGGTTCTCCGCGGCGCTGACGAAGCTGCCGGTCTTCACCACCTCGAGAAAGGTGCGTGCATTGGTGATATCCATCCGGAATCTCCTGCCGATTGTTGCGAGAATAAGAGCAAATATACTGCAGACAAACCGCAATAGAATTCATTTGTCACAAGACAACAAGCTGGCCATTTTGCTTGCTCGACATGAGGAGCATGCGTTGATGTCCGAGCGAGCGGCAAACCAGGTTCAACCGGAAACCGTTGCCGCGGCGCACGGCGTGGCCAGCGATACCGCTTTCGGCGCGGTCGCGCCGCCACTCTACCTTTCCAGCACTTATGAATTTGCCGGGTTCGACACGCCGCGCGCGTATGACTATGGCCGTGTCGGCAACCCCACCCGGGACCTGCTGGGGGACGCGATCGCCAGGCTGGAGGGCGGCGCCGGCGCCGTACTGACGCCGAGCGGCATGGCGGCGATCGACCTTCTATTGAACCGGCTTCCTGTCGGCAGCGCGGTTCTGGCGCCGCACGATTGTTACGGCGGCACGCTGCGTCTCCTGAAGGAACGTGCCGGACTTGGACAGCTTACGCTCCAGTTGGTGGACCAGTCGGATAACCCTGCCTTCAGGGCCGCGCTTGAGGATCGCCCCGCGCTGGTCCTGATCGAGAGCCCGAGCAATCCGCTGATGCGCGTCGTGGACATCGCCGCTCTCTCCGCCCTTGCCAAGGAGGCCGGGGCACGCGTCGCCGTCGACAACACTTTCCTGTCCCCGGCCCTGCAGAAGCCGCTGTTGCTCGGCGCCGACTATGTGCTGCATTCGACGACCAAATTCCTGAACGGCCATTCGGACGTCATTGCCGGCGCGGTGATTGCGGCCGAGGCGGAGGAAGCACGCAACCTGAAACGCTGGGCCAACGCCACGGGCGCGATTGCAGCGCCCTTCGATTCCTGGCTGACGCTCCGCGGCCTCAGAACCCTCTTTGCACGCATGGCGGCGCAGGAGCGCAATGCGATGGCGGTCGCCCAACGGCTTCGCTCGCATTCAGCCGTTGCCCGCGTGCATTATCCCGGTCTCGCGGATCATCCGGACCATGCCCTTGCCGCGAGACAGCAGAAGGGCTTCGGCGCGATGATGAGCTTCGAGCTTGACGGTGGCGTGCCGGCCGTGCGCCGCTTCGTGGGCCATGTGCGCCACTTCACATTGGCCGAATCGCTCGGCGGCGTCGAAAGCCTCGTCGCGCATCCTGCCACCATGACCCATGTCGACATGGGCGCGGAAGCGCGCGCGAAGGCCGGCATCGGCGACGGGCTGCTTCGGCTTTCCGTCGGGCTCGAGCACATCGACGACCTGTTGGCCGGCCTGGAGGCCGGTCTTGCCGCCTGCTGAGGCTGCAGAGGAGAGGAGCAATGGCCGACGACGACATCCCCGCCACCTTCGCCTCGCCGGCCTGCTTCATGCATGAGGTCGACCCCGCCTATATGGGCCTGCCTGGACCACTCGACCTGCAAGCCTGGAAGGATGTGAGCCGCTGGCGCAAGGCCGAGCGGGAGCGCCTCATCGCAGAGCGTCTCGCCGTGCCCGCCGAGAAGCGGGAGCGCCAGGGAAAAGCAATCGCGGCCGGCGTATTTGCCGAGATCGGCGATGTCCGCGGCCGCATTGTCAGCGCCTATTGGCCGTTCCGCGGAGAGCCGGACCTCCGGCCCTTGCTCCAGCGGATCGCAGCGCACGGCGGGTGCACGGCGCTGCCGGTCGTGGTCGAAACGGGGAGACCGCTGGAATTCCACCTCTGGCAGGAGGGCGACGCGCTTACACGCGGCGCGTGGAACATCCCCGTACCGGCGGAGCATCGCCCGTGCACCCCGGACATCGTGCTGGCCCCGGTCGTCGGATACGACCCGGCATGCTACCGACTCGGCTATGGAGGGGGCTTCTTCGATCGAACGCTGGCGACCATGCCCACGAGACCGCGCGTCATCGGCGTCGGCTACGGCGCGTCGAAGCTCGCGACCATCTATCCGCAGATGCACGACATCGCGATGGACGTGATCGTGACCGAGACGGGCATCATTCGCCCCCAAGGCTAGGGCTGCCTTCGCACGCTGGCGCGCATACATCCGCCTAAACACGTTCCTGCCGATCAGGGAGATGGTCGCGCAACTCCCCCTGCCAATCGGCCTTCCGTTCACGAGCGATGGCCGCCACGCGCTGGCAGGAACCCTCTTAGCCCTGGCTCAACAGATCGGCGCTCCGGCCCGCGAGCTCCGCATTTACTATTGGTTGCAAATCTTCGAGTTTCAGAATGCGCGTCAGTAAGCGCTCTCGTATGCAGCACAGATTTCCGTCTGGGTCTTGCCGGCCAGATAGGCAATCTCGCCTTCCTTGTGCTTTACGTAGACGTCGGCAAAGCCTTCCGGGAACCACCCGCATACCGTTACATTGTCCCTGAAACGCTTGAGGGCCGCTTCCAGAGTCTGCGGCAGGCGGACGTAACCGCGGGCGGCGAGAGCCTTCGTGCTCAGCAACGAAAGGTCTTCCTGCGTCGCATCCGGCACCGCCAACCCTTCCTCGATGCCCTGCACGCCGGCATGGACGATCGCGGCAAGCGCCAGATGCGGGTTTGCAGCGCCGTCGGCGGCGCGAAACTCGAAATTGAATTGGTCGGCACGGGCGATGTCGCTGATATCGGAGACCGGGCAGATACGTACCGAAGCCTCGCGATCGCGGAAGCCGAGATTGTTGAAGGCCGCGCTCCAGCGGTGCGGGGTGAGGCGCAGGTAGGAGACGACGCTCGGCGCAGTGATGGCGATGATCGAGTCCAGATATTTCAGGATACCCGCGACGAACTTTCCGGCGACGTCGGAAAGTTCGTGCTTACCGTTCGGATCGTAGGTAACGGCTTTGCCGGTCGAACCCAGCACGCTCATGTGCACGTGCACGCCGTTGCCCACGCCGGCCGGATCGCGGATCGGCGTGAAGGTCGGATCGTAGCCGAGCTCGCGGGCGACGAGGCCGACGAGTTCGCGGGTGATCAGCGAATGATCGGCGATGGTGACGCCCTTCTGCGGGCCCATCGTCACCTCGAACTGGCCGGCGCCGAATTCCTTCAGGATCGTGTCGGGTGTGACGCCCGCCTCGCGCATCGCCGCGATGATCGCCTCGCAGAAATGCCGCTCCTCCTGGAAACCGCCGAGCGTGAAGGCCTTGCCGACCTCGGAGACGAGGTGCTTGATCTGGAACTCGTGCTCGAACGCGCCGTAGAGGGTGACGCCCGCCACCCTTTGCAGGCGTTCAAGGGCGGCTTCGAGGATGGAGCGCGTGCAGAATTCCCAGGGCCGGCCGTCGGTGTAGCGGATATTGCCGAGCACGAAATTCTCGTTCGGCGCGCCCTCCTCGCTTTCGATGCTCACATGCGTGGCGGGATCGGGAATGAGCACGAGGTCGCCGAACGAACCGAAGGGGCTTTCGGCGATATTGTCGAAGCAGGTGATCTGCACGTTGGTCGGCGTCCAGCCGACGCCGCGCTTCAGGCGCTTGTCCATCTGCGCCAGCGGAAAGGCCTTGCCGCGCACCTTGCCCGAAAGGTCGCCGCAGCAGGCGACCATCATTTCCTCACGTTTCATCGGCGTCCCCGTTGATCCTGTCCTGGTCATGGCCCGGCATCTCGAAGCGGATGCCGTCCCAGTCGTTGATGCGTTTCTGCGTCGCTTCCCAATCTGCCTCGGAGACGCGCACGATCAGCGCCTCGACGAGCGCCATCGGGGCCGCCACCGTATCCCAGGCCGTGCCGGCATCGATCGGCAGCGCGACGATGTGATCGGCGCTGCGGGCGGCCGGCGACATCCACTTGTCGGTGACGACGACGATGGTCGCGCCACGCTTCTCGGAGATCGTCTCGGCAAGGCGCGCAAGGCTGAGCTGGTAGCGCCGGAAGTCGAACAGCAGCACGACATCCTTCCTGCGCATGCGCAGCACATGCTCCGGCCAGAATTCCGGGTTGTCGGCCATGTGATAGATGCCGGCGCGGATCTGTCGGAGATGGATCGAGAGAAAGGCGGCGACATTGTCGCTCACGCGTCCGCCGAGCAGGAAGATGTTGCGGGATGGGTCGGCGAGGAGGTTCGCAAGGACGTCGAACTGCGCCTGTGAGACCGTCGCCGTCATTTCCTGCATGACTGCCGAAACGCGCGCCACATATTCCGACAGGAATTCAGAGTGACCGACCGGCTTCTGGCTGGATTTGAGGTCGAGCGGCGAGCGCTGTCCCTCCCTCAATTCGGCGATCAGCTGGCGTTGCAGATCCTGGAAGCCACCGCAGCCGATCTTGCTGACGAAGCGGGTGACGGAGGGGGCGCTGACGCCGGTCTTGGCCGCCAGTTCCTGGATGCTTTCGAGGCCGGTGAAGGGATAGTCCGCAAGGATGGCGTTGGCGATCTTGCGCTCGCTGGCGGTCAGCTGTGCCGCAGCCTCGCGGATCCTCGTGCGGACCGTCGTGGACGATTTCCCATCGCTCATTGGCGTTTGTTCCCATTGTCGAGCGGATATTTGCGCCATGAAAAAAATTAGTCAAACGGAAAAATAGGATTGACTATGATTGAAAAATTTCTTTGACTGATCGTCATCGGAGCCCGCGCCGCCAGCCCTCACCGGACCGCCTTACGGATACCATCCCATGCTCAGGTTCGCAGATCGCGACACGACCAGATTGCTGCGGGCGGGCGACCCCGATCCCGTGGAGCGGGTCAATTCCACCGGCGCATCGACCATCTTCATCACCTGCGAACATGCCGGCCGCTCCGTGCCTGCGGCGCTCGGCGACCTCGGCATTGCGCCGGAGGAAATGGATCGGCACATCGCCTATGACGTCGGCGCCGAAGGTGTGGCGCGTGGCCTTGCCGAACGGCTCGACGCCGCGCTCATCCTTCAGCGCTATAGCCGCCTCGTTATCGACTGCAACCGCCCTTTCGAGGCGAAGGATTGCATCGTCACGCAAAGCGACGGCACCGTAGTGCCTGTCAACGCGGACATCTCCGACCATGAACGGCGCTGCCGCTACGTGGAAATCCACCAGCCCTTGCATGAGGCCATCGCCGTCGCGCTCGACCAGCGTCAGGCGGCGGGCAAGCGACTCTTCCTCGTCTCGGTGCACAGCTTCACGCCGGTCATGCGCGCAACGGGCGCGGTTCGCGATTTCGAACTCGGCCTTCTCTACAATCACGACGCCCGCTTTTCCGAACGGCTGGCGGAGACCTTCCGCGTCGCCAATCCGGACGTCACGGTGAAACTCAACGCGCCGTACCACGTCGACGACGTCTCCGACTTCACGATCCCGGTGCATGGCGAACGGCGCGGCATTCCGCACGTGCTTCTCGAAGTGCGCAACGACCTCATCAACGACGCCCGCGGGCAACAGGAATGGGCGGATCGCCTCGCCGGTCCCCTCCGCCTTGCGGCAGACAGCCTCGAAGGAAATGCCTGATGGCCGCTGACCATCTCACCACCCGCGACGTGTCGCTCGATCCGGCCGCCTCCGCCATCCTCTTCATCGACGTGCAGAACTTTTCCGTGCGCCGCGAGGGCGGTGAGTTCAAGGACGTTTCCGACGCGGATATCGAGGGCAAGTACGGCTATTACTTCAAGCGTATCCACGAGGTCGCGATTCCGAACATGCAACGCCTGCTCACCGGCTTCCGCAAGGCCGGCATCGAGGTGCTGCACACGACGATCGAGAGCCTCACCAAGGACGGCCGCGACCGCAGCCTCGACTACAAGATCACCGGCTTCAACGTGCCGAAGGGCTCCTGGGACGGCAAGGTGATCGACGAGTTGGAACCGCTGGAGGACGAGATCGCCTTCCCGAAGAGCTCGTCCAGCGTTTTCGTCTCCACCCATATCGACTACACCCTGCGCAATCTCGGCGTAAAACAACTCGTGCTGTGTGGACTTCTGACCGATCAGTGCGTGGAATCCGCGGTGCGGGACGCCTGCGACCTCAACTACCTCGTGACGCTCGTGCCGGACGCCTGCGGCACCTATTCCGAAGAACGGCACAACACGTCGCTCAGCGCGATCAAGGGCTATTGCCGGCAGGTCTCGACCGACGATCTCTTGAAGGAAATCGGGCAGTAAGGCTGCCCGGCACGAACCGACGGGACGAAAACAAGGAGCATCCGAAAGCAGGCCGAGAACAAAACAAAAAGGGCCGGACCGCTCATTCATTTAACGCCGAACGGCATCACTAAGGGGAACGACCATGATGAAGACTTCCAAACTGCTTCTGGCGGCAGCAAGCCTTGCGCTCGCCTCCTCCGCAGCCGTCGCCGCGGACGACAAGATCGTCATCGGCGGCGCATTGTCCATGACGGGCATCCAGGCCCCGCTCGACACGCCCGGCTACAACGGCGCGCAGGTCGCGGTGAAATACCTCAACGACAATGGCGGCGTGCTCGGCAAACAGGTCGAGTTCATCAACATCGACGGCAAGTCCGATCCGGTGACGGTCGGCAATGTCGCCGTCGAACTGATCGACAAGGGCGCCCAGGTTATCGTCGCACCCTGCGACTTCGACTTCGGCTCGCCGGCGAGCCGCGAGGCCCAGTCGGCCGATCTCGTCGGCATCTCGACCTGCGCCTCCGATCCGCTCTACTCCTCCTGGTCGCTCGGCGACAAGCAGTTCACGCTCTCCATGTGGAACACCACGATGGGCGCGACGGCGGCCGACTTCGCGGTGAAGGAAAAGGGCTGGAAGACGGCCTATGTCGTCACCGACCAGTTCATCGCCTACACCAAGTCGCTGTCGAAATATTTCGTCGAGCAGTTCAAGGCCGACGGCGGCGAGATCCTGCTGGAAGACACCTACACCAACGGCGACAACAACTTTTCCGCCCAGCTCGCGCGTCTCCAGGCGCTCGGCAAGAAGCCGGACGTGATCTTCGTCTCGTCCTACGGCCAGGATATCGGCATGATCATCCGCGCCCTGCGCGAAGTCGGCTACGACGCACCGGTCCTCGGCGGCGACGCCTATGACGACCCGGCCATGCACGAAACGCTCGGTGAAAAGTTCGGCAACGACGTCTATTTCGTCACGCACACCTGGATGGGACCGGAAGCGCACCCGGACATGGCGAAGTTCATCGAACTCTACACGACCATGCACGGCAAGGCGCCGGACACCTCCTTCGTCTCGACCGGCTGGGACACGATCATGCTGATTGCCGAGGCGATCAAGGCGGCCGGCTCGACTGATGGTGCGGCCGTGGCCAAGGCGCTGGAAGACGGCCAGTTCAAGCTCCTGACCGGCGATCTCGACTACGGCACCGCGGAAGAAGGCCATGTGCCGAACAAGGCGGCGGCCGTGATCGAACTCAAGGGCGGCAAGCCGAGCTTCGTCGGATGGCGCAAGCCGGAATCCCTGCCGAAGCCCTGATCGGACATCTCGGGCCGGCTGAAAAGCCGGCCCTCCATTTTCGGAAAAGCCATGCCTGAAACGCGCCTCGCGGTAAACGACGTGTCGGTGGAATTCACCGGCCTCCGCGCCCTCGACCATGTGTCGCTCTCCGTCTCGACCGGGGAAGTCGTCGGCCTGATCGGACCGAACGGCTCCGGCAAGACGACGCTCATCAACGCCATTACCGGCCAGGTGAAGCTGGCGACCGGCACGATCACCGCGGGCGACACGACGCTGTCGGGTCTCTCGCCGCGCCGGATCGCGCTTGCGGGCGTCAGCCGCTCCTTCCAGATCGTGCGCCTCTTCAACACGATGACGGTGCTGGAGAATGTCGAAGCCGCCGCGCTGGCGAAGGGCGCGTCCCGCACTGTGGCCACCGAGCGTGCGAAAAATCTGCTCGCCGAACTCCACCTGGCGGCAAAAGCCGACGAACTCGGCGAAAGCCTCAGCTACGGCGACAAACGCCGCGTCGAAATCGCCCGGGCGCTTGCCGCCGAGCCGCGCTTCCTGCTGCTCGACGAGCCCGCCGCCGGCATGAACGACGCGGAAACGGAAACCTTGCTCCACACCCTTTCCGAGCTGCCGAAGACGCGCGGCCTCGGCCTTCTCATCATCGATCACGACATGGGCCTCATCATGCGCCTCTGCCACCGGCTGCACGTCCTCGCCTCCGGCCGCACCATCGCGGAGGGCAGTGCTGCCCACGTCCGCGGCCATCCGGCCGTCATCGAGGCGTATCTCGGCAAGGGGGCGGCCCATGCTTGAGATCAACGACCTTTCCGTCAGCTACGGCGCGATCCGCGCCGTGCGCGGCGTCAGTTTCTCCGTCGGCAAGGGCGAACTGGTGAGCCTGCTCGGCGCGAACGGCGCAGGAAAATCCTCGACCATCAAGTGCATCGCCGGCGCCCTGAAGGCGGCAGGTGGCTCGATCGCGCTCGAAGGCAAGGACATCACCACAGCCAACCCCGAACAGGTCATCCGCGCGGGGCTTGCCACCGTGCCGGAAACCCGCGACGTCTTCCCGGACCTGACCGTCGCCGAAAACCTCATGCTCGGGGCCTACATCCACCGCCGCGACCAGGCCGGCAACCGGCAAAACCTCGAAAAGCTGCACACGCTCTTCCCCCGCCTCGCCGAACGCTCGAACCAGCCGGCCGGCACGCTCTCCGGCGGCGAACAGCAGATGCTCGTCATCGCCCGCGCGCTGATGGCGCGGCCGCGCGTTCTCCTGCTCGACGAGCCCTCGCTCGGCCTCGCGCCGGCCATCGTCGAGCGCATCTTCGAGATGATCGAGACGCTGAAAAAATCCGGCCTCACCATCCTGCTCGTCGAGCAAAACGTGAACCAGGCGCTTTCCGTCGCCGACCGCGCCTACGTCATGCGATTGGGCGCGATCGCCACATCCGGCACGGCCGAAGAGATACGCGCCACCAGCGATCTCAGCGCGCACTATCTGGGAGGCTGACCCATGGCTTTCGCGATCCAGTTCGTCATCGACGTCTTGAGCCTCGGCGGCGCCTATGCGCTGATGGCGCTCGGCCTCGTCATCATCTACGGCATTCTCAGGCTGGTGAACTTCGCCTATGGCGAACTCATCATGGTCGCCGGCTACACCATGTTCCTCACCAGCGGATCCGGCCTGCCGTGGATCATCATGGCGGTGCTCGCCGTCGGCATGGCGATCGTCTTCGGTATCATTACCGACTATGTCGCCTTTCGCCCGGTGCGGGCCAAGTCGGTGACGGCGGTGCTGATCACCTCCTTCGCCTTCTCCAACCTGCTTCAGAATGCCGCCCTGCTCTTCATCTCGCCGCGCCCGCGCAACGTGCCGCTGCCGGACATCTTCTCGCAGACCGTCTCGATCGGCGGCGCGATCACGCCGGTGCGCAACCTCATCACCATTGCCGCCTCCATCGTGCTGCTCGCCGCCGTAGCCTTCCTCATGCGCAGGACGACGCTCGGCATCGCCATGCGCGCCGCGGCGACGAACTTCACCATGGCGCGCATGCTGGGCGTGCCGGCGAACCTCATCATCTCCTCGGCCTTCGCGCTGTCCGGCTTCCTCGCCGGCGTCGTCGGCATCCTGTGGATCGGGCGCATCGGCACCGTCGTGCCGGGTGTCGGCCTGGAGCCGCTGCTCGTCGCCTTCATCGCCACCGTCATCGGCGGCATGCGGAGCCTGCCCGGCGCCGTCGTCGGCGGCTTCCTGCTGGCGCTCATCGACACGACGCTCAACTACACCCTGTCGCAGGACCTGCTGAAGTTCCGCGATGCCTTCACCTTCAGCCTCGTCATCCTGATCCTGCTCTGGCGTCCGGAGGGCCTCATCAAGGGCCCGGCGAGCGGTCAGCGGACCTGAGGAGCGGACCCATGAAACACTCCTATATCACCGCCGTTGTCCTCATCGCCGTCATCGTCGCGATCGCCGTCGGCAGCCAGTTGCTCGGCATCCGCCTCTACGATCGTATTGCCACCAACCTGCTGATCTCGCTGGTGCTCGTCGTCGGCCTGCAGACCTTCATGGGCAATTCGGGGCTGCTCTCCTTCGCCCATATCGGCTTCATGGGGCTCGGCGCCTACACCTCCGCCGTGCTGACCATTCCGGCCCAGATGAAGGGCATGGCGCTGCCGGACCTCTATGAATTCATGAAGGTCGTCGAAGTTTCTCCGTACATCGCCATGCTGGCGGCAGGCGTCGTGGCCGCGCTCGTGGCGGCGTTCGTCGCCTATCCGCTGATGCGGCTTTCGGACGCCGCGGCTGTCATCACCTCCTTCGCGCTGCTCGTCGTGCTCTACACGGTCATGAACAACTGGAGCGCCCTCACCAACGGTCCGCGCACGCTTTTCGGCCTGCCGAAGACGACGGACATGGCGATCGCCGCCGTCGTCGCGGCCGTCGTGATCGTCATCGCACTCCTCTTCAAGGAATCGCGCACCGGCAAGCTCTTGCGCGCCTCGCGAGAAGACGAGGTGGCGGCCGCAGCACTCGGCGCGAACATCCCGCACTTGCGCTGGCGCGCCTTCATCCTCGCCGCCTTCATCGCCGGCATCGGCGGGGCGCTGTGGGGCCACTTCATCACCTCCTTTGCGCCAAAGGCCTTCTACCTGAAGGAGACCTTCCTCATCATCACCATGCTGGTGATCGGCGGGGCCAATACGGTGACCGGCGCCGTCGCCGGCACCATCCTCATCACCTTCGCCTATGAAGGCCTTCGCGGCACGGAAAGCGCGCTGAACGCCACCGCCATCGGCGCCGGCCAGGTCGTCGGTCTCACCGAGATCGTGCTGGCGCTCGCCATGATCGCCGTGATGATCGTCAAGCCCGGCGGTCTGTTCCCGAACCGCGAGATCGGCCACATCCTCACCCGCGCCCGTCGCAAGAAGGAGATTGTCAAGTGAGCTGGAAAACCGCCTACCGTTCCTTCTACTACGCCAATGCCGAGGCGCCGGATGACATCGTGCTGGAGCCGGAGACAACGGCGCTGCTCGTCATCGACATCCAGAACACCTATCTCGACCCGAAGGACACAGCCGAGGAAACCGCCCGCTGGCAACCCTTCTACGAGCGCATGCGCAAAACGGTGATCCCGAACACCGCGCGGCTGATCGAGGAATGCCGCAAGCGCAAGGTGGAGGTCATCTTTGCCCGCATCGCCTGCCTCAAGCCGGACGGCCGCGACCGGTCGCTGAGCCAGAAGAAGCCCGGCTTCAACTACCTGCTGCTGCCCAAGGAGCTACCGGAAGGCCAGGTGGTGCCGGAACTCGAACCGCGCGCCGACGAGATCGTCATCACCAAGACGACCGACAGCGCCCTGACGGGCACGAACCTTCGCCTCATCCTTCACAACATGGGCATCAAGAACGTGATCTGCTGCGGCATCTTCACCGACCAGTGTGTCTCCTCCACCGTGCGCAGCCTTGCCGACGAAAGTTTTGGCGTGGTCGTCGTCGACGATTGTGGCGCTGCGGCGACGGACGAACTGCACCGGCGGGAACTGGAGATCATCAACATGATCTACTGCCACGTCGTTCAGCTCGACGAGGTTCTGGCCTTCTTCAAATAGCGGAGGATAGGCGCATGTCCGGCCTCTACGCCCGCGAAAGCCGATCGGTCTCGAAAATGGCGCATCTGCGGTTCTTCCCACAGGCGGTCGTCGGCGGCAGCGGCGCTTATCTGACCGGCGACGACGGGCGAACACTCCTCGATTTCGCTGCCTCCTGGGGTGCCGCGAGCCTCGGCCACGCGCATCCCGCGATCCGCGAGGCGGTGAACCGCGCGCTCTCCGATCAGGCGGGCGCGAGCTACCTCTCCACCGCGAACGAACCGTGTGTCCTGCTTGCCGAAAAGCTGCTGTCGCTCGTGCCGGAACGTGCCCGCGGTCGCGTCTGGTTCGGTCATTCCGGCTCGGACGCCAACGAGACGGTCGCCCGCATGGTCGTCGCCGCCACCGGCCGGCCGCGCATCCTCGCCTTCGAGGGCGCCTATCACGGCGGCACAGTCGGCTCCATGGCCATATCCGGCCATCCGGCGCAGCAGGGCACGCGCGCCGCCGGTCTCACGCTCGTGCCCTATCCGAACAGCTATGCCGCCGGCAGCCCCGAGGCCGCGAAGGACGCCGCCCTCGCCGACATCGAGAAACTTTTCGCGACAGAGGTGCCGCCGCAGGAGGTTGCTGCCTTCTTCATCGAGCCGATCCAATCGGATGGCGGCATGCTGGTGCCGCCGGACGGGTTTTTCCAGGCAGTGGAAGCGCTCTGCCGCAAACATGGCATCCTCATCGTCTCGGACGAGGTGAAGGTCGGCCTCGGCCGCAGCGGCCGCTTCAACGCCTTCGAACATTGCGGGATCGAGCCGGACATCGTCGTCTTCGGCAAAGGCCTTGGCGGCGGCCTGCCGATCTCCGCGGTGGTCGGGCCGGAGGCGATCATGAACCACGCCGTCGCCTTCTCGCTGCAGACCGTGCACGGCAATCCCGTCTGCGCCGCCGCAGCGCTCGCTGTTTTGCAAACCATCGAACACGATCATCTCGTCACCCATGCGGAACGGACGGGGGCGATGCTGCGCGAGGCTCTCGACCGGCTTTCTACACGCCATCCCCTGATCGGCAACGTCCGCGGCCGCGGCCTTGCCCTGGGTGTCGAGCTTGTGACGGATCGTGCCAGCCGCGAACCGGCCGCACGCCAGACGGCCCTCACCGTCTACCGCGCCTTCCAGCTCGGCCTCGTGCTCTACTATGTCGGCATCAATTCCAACGTACTGGAGTTCACGCCTGCGCTGATATTGACGGAAAGCCAGGCACTCGAGGGCGCTGCCATCCTCGACGAGGCGCTCGCCGATGTCGCCGGGGGACGGGTCGACGAAAGGCTGCTGGTGGACTTTGCGGGCTGGTGATCCCCGCTTTGATCCGGCGATCACCTGAAAGGGCTCGAACCTAAAGCGCGTCGCGATCTTTCAGATTCGCTCGTGCGCTTTAGGCCTTTGATTTTGCGCATGTCGTAATCGCAAAACCGCTGCACACTTTTGCGCGACATGCTGTAGGGCCCTCGCCAAATAGAGCTTTTCGCTAGCTTGCAGCCTTCACGAATGCGTCAAATATTCGAGCGCCTGGATGCTCTATTGGGTCGAGCAATTCTGGATGCCACTGAAGACCCATGGCAAAAGATTGTGATTTCACCTCGATTGCTTCGACCACGCCATCCGGCCCGCGGGCGGTAACGACCACGTTGCCGGATATCTCGACGATCGCCTCCCGATGAAAGGTGTTCACGTCAAATGTCTCGGCATCGAGGATTTCAGACATTCTGGTGCCGTCGGGGATATGCACCGGATGGAGTGCATCGGATCGGTCATGGTCGAGCGCACCTGGCCACGAGGAATGCACATCCGAAACCATGCGGCAGCCGTTCAGGCAACCCAGCATTTGCATGCCATTGCAGATACCCAGAACCGGTTTGTCGCGAGCGAGAAATCCTTTCATCAACGCCACTTCGACAGCAAGACGCTCGGACTGTGGGTACTGGGACTGGTCTGCTTCGACGTACCATTCCTTGGGAAAGCTTATCCGCCCACCGACGCTCAAAAACCCATCGAACTCCTCGACTACCTGCTCGATCAAGGCAGGCACGTACGGAATGCCGAAGGCAAAGGCCCCGGCTCGGCTGATAGCGGAGAAATAACGCTTCGAGATATCATAGCGATCACCACCTGAACCGGTGTTCTCACCCATGATCACGGCTATCTTTGGCTTTCGGTCCATTGTGCTTCCAATCTCCCCCGAATTGTCCAGCATCTACGTCAAAGCCAACCGGACCCTGTGATCCACAGCGATCTCGATCAGTTCGGATGGTGCGGGTGCCGCAAAAACATCCGGAGCGGTACCGACTTCGAACAAGAAGTCGCGTCCCGCTGGCAGCGCGACATCGGTAAAGCGCTCCGGTCGCTCCCCCCGGTTCATCGCGGCGTACGGATCGGGAATGGCCGCAATCAACCTGCGCGTATAGGGATGGGCGGGCGAGGTGAAGATTTGTTGCCACGGCCCTTCCTCCACGACCTGGCCGGCGAACATCACGAGCACCCTGTTGCTCATGTGTTCCACCACGCTCAGATCATGGCTGATCATGAGGTAGGACAGGCCGAGCTTCTCCTGCAGATCCAGCAGAAGATTGATGATTTGCGCACGGATCGACACATCCAGAGCCGAAACCGGCTCGTCCAGAACCACGATTTCCGGCTCGAGGATAAGGGCACGGGCGATACCGATGCGCTGTCGCTGGCCGCCGGAAAATTCATGCGGATATCGGCTGGCCTGCTCGGGTGTCAAACCCACATTCGCCAGCATGACCTCGATGCGGTCGGATATTTCGGACTTCGCCGTGATCCCATGAAGCCGCAGGGGAGCCGCCAGGGACGTCTTGACGGACTGACGCGGATTGAGAGATGCATAGGGGTCCTGAAACACCATCTGCACCGCTCTCGCACGCTGCATCCGTCCGGGCGCACCCGGGCCGCTCAGTGGCAGGCCACGGTATCGGATCGCTCCTTCCGAGGGGGCCTGCAGCCCGAGGATCGACAGGGCCGTGGTGGACTTTCCGCAGCCGGATTCACCCACGATCGACAGGCATTCGCCCTTGGCCAGCTCGAAGCTGATGCCGTTGACGGCGTAAAGCGTCCGCCGTCCGGCCCCCAGCAGGCCGCCGCCGGAAATCGGAAAATGCACATGCAAATTGTCGACCTGCAGCAGGGGGGCGGTCATGGCTGGCGCCCTTCCGTGCCGCGCGGCGCGATAAAGCGCGTCTCGGTCAGCTTCGAACGGTCGGCGATGATGCTGTCGATATCGACCAGCCGCTGACGTCCATGCAGACTGCGGCTGCCGAGGCGCGGCAGGGCGCCGAGAAGCCCGCGGGTATATTCATGCTTGGGATCGGCAAACAGCGCCTGCGTCTCGTTCTCCTCCACCAGGCACCCGGCATACATGACGCCCACCCGCTGGCAGGTGCTGGCGATCACGCCGAGATCATGGCTGATGAAGAGCACGGCGGTGCCCCGCTCGGAGCACAGTTCCTTGATCAGCCGCAGGACTTCGGCCTGGACGGTCACGTCCAATGCGGTGGTCGGCTCGTCGGCGATCAGCAGATCGGGATTGCAGGCAAGCGCCATGGCGATCATCACGCGCTGGCGCAGCCCCCCGGACATCTGGTGCGGATAGTTGCGCGCGCGCCGGTCGGGGTTGGGCACGCGCACGTTTGCAAGTGCCTCGACAGCAAGCTTGCCCGCCTCGTCCCAGCCCTTGCCCTGATGCAGCACGAACATCTCCGCGATCTGGCGGCCGATGGTGGAAAGCGGGTTCAGCGCCGTCATTGGCTCCTGGAAGATCATGGCGATGCGATTGCCGCGCAGGTTCCGCATCTCCCGCTGTGGCAGCGCAAGCAGATTCTTCCCCTTGAACAGAATCTCGCCGCCTGAAACCGCGAGCGGCTTCTTCAGGAGGCCCATCACGGCGAGCGACGTCAGCGATTTGCCGGAGCCGGATTCGCCGACGAGACCGTAGGCCTCGCCCGGCATGATCTGGAAGGAGATACCCTTCAGAAGTGGGCGGACGGAGCGGCCGAGCGCCACGCCCAAAATCAGGTCCCTGATGTCGAGAAGCGGCGCGGTCATGGGTTGCGCGTCCTCATATGCGGGTCGAGGCTGTCGCGCAGGCCGTCGCCGAGAAGGTTGAACCCGAGCACCGACAGGAAGATGGCGAGACCGGGGAAGATCGCGACCCAAGGCGCCAGCTGGATGAGCTGGCGCGCATCCGTCAGCATCGAGCCCCAGCTCGGAAACGGCGGCTGGATGCCGAGCCCGAGGAAGGAGAGTGCGGCCTCGGACAAGACCGCCGAGCCCATGCCGAGCGTCGCCATGACGAGGATCGGCCCCATCATGTTGGGCAGGATCTGGCTGAACATGATGCGCAGATCTCCATAACCCAACGTCTGCGCGGCCTGGACGTAGCCCTGCGATTTCAGTGACAGGGTGGAGGAACGGGCGATGCGACAGGTCCAGCTCCAGTTCGTGAGGCCGAGCGCGATCAGGAGCGATGGCAGGCCGGGCCCCAGCACCGCCATCACGGCAAGCGCGAAGATCAGCGAGGGGATCGCCAGCATCACGTTGGTCAGCCCGTTCACCAGGTCGTCCCACCAGCCGCCCCAGTAACCGGCCGTCATGCCGAGGGTAATGCCGATGAGCGAGTTGATCACCTGCGAGACGATGCCGACGGTCAGCGAAATCTGCGCGCCGTACAGGATCCGGGAATAGACGTCACGCCCCTGGGCATCCGTGCCGAACCAGAAGGTTGCGTCCGGCGGCAGTTCGGAATTCATCAGGTCCGCATCGAGCACCGGATCGAAGGGCGCAATCCACGGGGCGAGCAGGCCGGCAAAGATGACCAGCGCCGTCAGCGCCGCTCCGAGCCAGAAATTGAAGCCGAGGCGCATTCCCCTCACTCCTGCTTGATGCGCGGATCGATCGCGGCATAGATCAGATCGACGGCCGTATTGATGATGAGGAACCACAGCACGATGACGAGGATCGTGCCCTGCACCACGGGAATGTCGCGGATCGCCACGCTATCGACCAGAAGCGATCCGATGCCGGGCCAGGCAAAGAGTTTTTCGATGACGACGGCCTGGCCGATCAGCGAGCCGAACTGCAGGCCGACCGTGGTGACGATCAGCACCAACGCGTTGCGCGCCACATGCCAGCGCACGACCTTCATCTTGCTCATCCCCTTGGAATGGGCGGTGCGGATGAAGTCGGCGTTGAGTACGTCGAGCACACCCGCCCGCGTGGTGCGCGCGAGA
This sequence comes from Mycoplana azooxidifex, assembly GCF_014196765.1. Lineage (GTDB taxonomy): Bacteria > Pseudomonadota > Alphaproteobacteria > Rhizobiales > Rhizobiaceae > Mycoplana > Mycoplana azooxidifex. The sequence continues at coordinate 9,092 of NZ_JACIEE010000002.1, read as the reverse complement.
AGTGCCAGCGGCGTCACCCCGAGCGTGATGGCGGGCAGGATGAGGTTCTGCAGCGACCCGTCGCCGTAGCCGAAACTCGGCAGCCAGTTCAGTTGCAGGGCGAAGAGATACATCAGCAGCAGGCCGAGCCAGAATTGCGGCATGGAAAGACCCGACACGGCGCCGATCATCGTCGCCGTATCGAGCACCGACCCGGGCCGCAGCGCCGCGAGAAAGCCGAGCGGCACGCCGATGACGAGGGCAAAGAGCATGGCGGCGATCGCCAGTTGCAACGAGGCTCCCATCCGGTCGCCGATGAGGTCGATCACCGGCTGGCGGGTGCGAAAACTGGTGCCGAGATCGAACTGCGCCAGATCCGTGACATAGGTCCAGAAGCGCTCCGCCAGCGGCTTGCTCAGCCCGAACTCCTCGTTGAGCCGGGCCATCATCTGCGGATCTGCGGCGTGCTTGCCATCGGCAAAGAGGCTGGCGGCGAAGGTGCCGGGCACGACGGAGAAGATGACGAAGATCAGCAGCGCCACCACGACCACCGTCGGGATGACCTGCAATATGCGGCGCAGGGTGAAACGAAGCATGAGCGGTTCCGTTTTGGCCGCCCTTCCGGGCGCGACAATCGATGCGGGGGCAGCTTTGACGCCACCCCCGAACCTCTCAAGGCTTACTTGCGCGAGTCGGGAGCGTTCTCGTCGATCCAGATCTCGTCATAGGGCTGGAGCGCCAGCTCCGTCGCGTTCGGCACGAGGCCGTGGATCCACGGCTGGTAGGCCATGACCGCCTTGTTGTAGTTGAAGAACCAGACCGGCGCGTCGTCCTGCACGATATTGTTGGCCTGGCGCAGAAGATCGATCTGCTTGGCCGCGTCGCGCTCCTGCTGGGCCGCCTCATAGAGCTTGTCGAACTCCGGGCTCGCATAGCTCGTATAGTTGCAGGCCGACTGCGCCGTCTTGGAATGGAAGCAGCGCAGCGCGTTCAGCGGATCGGGACCGGACGAGTTCGACCAGATGAACGCCTGGAAGTTGTTCGACGTGACCGCGTCGCCGAGCGCCGCGCTTTCCACCGGCTTCGGCTTCACGGTGATGCCGACCTTCTTCAACATCGGCAGCAGAGCCTCGACGATCGGCACGCCCCAGCTTTCGTTCGGGCTCGCCGTCACCTCGAACTCGAAGCCATCGGCATAGCCGGCTTCGGCAAGCAGCGCCTTGGCCTTTTCCGGATCGAAGGCATAGGCCGCCTTGTCCTTGTCAAAGGCCGGCGAGGAAATCGGCAGCCAGCCGGAAGCCGGATAGGCCTTGTTCTTGACGAGGCGCTCGATGATCAGCGGCGCGTTGATGGCGTGGTTGATCGCCTGGCGCACCCGCTTGTCCTTGAAGGGTTCGAAGGCCGGGTTGAAGCCGACATTGCGGGTATAGACCTCGGCGACTTCAAGCAACTGCCCCTTCAGCGCATCTTCGCCCTGATAGGCCTGGTACTGTGTCGGGCCGAGGATCGAGACGTCGATTTCCTTGTTGCGGAAGGCGACGTCGCGCGCGGCGTCTTCGGCCATCAGCACGATGTTGATGCGGTCGAGATAGGGTTTGCCTTCCTCATAGTACTTGTCGAATTTTTCGACGACGACCTGCGAGCCCGGCACATGCTCCTTGAAGACGAACGCACCGAGACCAACGGGAGTCTTGGCGAAGCTCGATTCATCCTCCACATTGGACGGATAGATCACCGTCGTGTTCTGCATCAGAGGGAAGCCCGGATTGATCGGGCCGACATAGGTGATTTCCAGCGTGTTATCGTCGATCTTCTTCAGACCGGAAATTTCCTCCGCCTTGCCGGCGATATAGGCATCCGCACCCTTGATGTTTGCTATGTAGCTGGCGCCCGGGAAGGCATTCTTCGGATTGGCGATGCGCTTGTAGCTGTAGATGAAGTCGTCGGCCGTCAGCGGCTTGCCGTTGTGGAAGACGGCATTCTTGCGCAGGTGATAGGTGTGGACGGTGCCATCCTCGGAGACCTCCTCGGAATCAGCCAGTTCCAGCACCGGCTTGTTCTGGATGGAATCCCAGCTATAGAGCGCGCGGTGGATGGCCTGGGTGATGAACTCTTCCTGCGTGTGCGGGCTTGCCTGCACGTCGAGCGTGGCAAAGCTCGAGCCGTAGGGCGCGGTGAAGACGAGCGTTCCGCCATGGCGTTCGCCCGCGGCAAGCGCCCCGGAAGCCACGCCGAGGCTGAGCATTGCAGCCAGTGTCAGTCTTTTGAGCATTTCGTTCTCCCTCTCGTGCCATTTCCGGCATCGTTTCGATTCAAATCCGCAGGCCTTCAACGTGCGTCATGCACGACGCGGCCCGCAAGCAGGGTCAACAGGCAGCGGGTGCCCGACAGGATGGTCTCGGGCTCGGCGGCCAGAAGGTCGTTGTCGAAGACGGCGATGTCGGCCCATTGGCCCGGTACCAGCCGCCCCTTCACAGCCTCGGCCTTCTGGGAATAGGCGCCGTATTCCGTGTAGGCCTGGAGCGCCTCTTCCGGGCTCAGCCGTTCGGCGTCTTCCATGACCGTGCCCTTGCCGGTCTGGCGGGTGATCATCGCGTGCAGATTCGGGAAGGGATCGGGCGAGCAGACAGGCGAATCCGAACCGGTCGAGGGTTTCATACCCATGCGCATCCAGCTGCCGATCGGGTAGGACGGTTTTCCGCGTTCTTCGCCCAGCACGGAAATGTAGCTGTCGCCGAAATCGTGGATGAACGCCATCTGCGGCGCGGGCAGGATGCCGGCCGCCTTCATGCGCGCATCCTGCTCGGGCGTCGGGAAACCGCAATGCTCGATCCTGTGGCGCCGATCGGGATCGGGGTTCGCCGCAAGGGCCTTCTCATAGGCAGTGATGAGCTGCTCGATCGCGCCATCGCCGATGGCGTGGCAGGCCATCTGATAGCCGCGGTCGTGGCAGGATCTGACGATCGCCTCCACCTCGGCGTCCGGCAGCATCTGTACGCCGAGATTATGCGGCTCGCCCTGATAGGGCCTGGTCATCCAGGCCGTGCGCCCCCCCGCCGAGCCATCAAGGAAGATTTTCACGGCCCCTACGCGCAGCATGTCGTCACCGGCACCGGAGACAAGCCCGGCGCGCCAGGAATCTTCGACAATTGAGACGCCGGGATCGCCGAGCAGCGTCAACCAGACACGCACGGGCAGGCGACCGGAAACCTTCGCCATCTCATAGGCCTGGATTTCCGCAAAGCCCGAGAGCTGGCCGACCGCCGCATCCATGCAGCTCGTTATGCCGAGCGAGAGAAGATAGCGCCCTGCCCGCTCGATGCCGTCGATCAGTTCTTCCGTCGTCACCGCGGGCATCGTGGCCTTGATGAGGCCGATGGCGTTTTCGGCCAGAAGACCGTTGAGGCGACCGTCGGTGAGGCCGATCACACCGCCGTCCGGCACCGGTGTCGCTTCGGTTACGCCTGCAAGCTCCAATGCAAGCGAATTGGCGATGGCGACATGGCCGCAGGCGCGTGTCAGCAAGACCGGATGATCGGGCACGGCGCGGTCGAGATCTTCGCGCGTCGGATGCCGGCCGGTATCGAGCTTGACCTGGTCATAGCCGCGGGCACGAACCCAGCCACCTTTCGGCGTTGCGGCTGCGCGCTCGGCAAGCCTCTCCATCAGGGTGGCAAGCGTCGGCGCGGCGGCGGGCGTCGCGTCCACCCAGCCCATGGTGATGCCGGTCGAGATGAGATGCAGGTGGTTGTCGATGAGGCCAGGGCTGGCGAAACGGCCTTCGAGGTCGATGACCTCGGTGCGCGGCCCCTTCAGGCTCAGCATGTCGGCACTGCTGCCCGTCGCGAGGACTTTGCCCTGCCAAACGGCAACAGCTTCGCTGATGCCCTCCTCCCGGCCGCGCCAGAGACGGCCATTGTGCAGGATAAGATCGGCTTCGATTGCAACGGACATTCACCACTCCCCTGTCGGGACAACCGAGACCGGCGTCCCGTTCCTCCTGATGCAACGTGAAAGGTTGTGACTGGCTTGGCCAATTCGCTTTTGGCAAGACCCCATGCCGAATTGGCATACCTATTTCGATTGAATGACTTATGATCGATTTCACGAATGGATTGGATCGGGAGGCAGCCGGGGGTGGAGATCAAGTGGCTGGAGGACTTCGTGACGCTCGCCGACACGTCGAGTTTTTCACGAGCGGCGGACATGCGCAATGTAACGCAGCCCGCCTTCAGCCGCCGTATCAAGCTGTTGGAAAGCTGGCTCGGCGCGACACTGATCAGCCGCGCCACCATGCCGGCTGAATTGACGGCGGCGGGGCGCAGCTTCCTGCCGGTCGCGCAGGAGGCGATCCGGACCTTCTATGCGGCACGCGAAGCATTGCGGCCATCGCACGAGCCGGGCCTGGTCCGCTTCGCCGCACTTCATACGCTGACGGTGACGTTCTTTCCACACTGGTTGAAGGCCCTGGAAAAGGAGGGCGGCGCCTTCAGCACCTCGCTCATGCCCGACCGCGGCGGCATCGAGGCCAATCTTGACGCTCTCGTTGGCGACGAGGCGGATTTCTTCCTGACCTACGCCCATCCGGAAGTGCCATTCCACCTCGATCGCGGGCAATTTTCATCGCTGACGGTCGCACATGACCGGCTGATCCCGCTTGCCTCGGCACAGGTCTCCATGGCTGGCGGCACGCAGCCGGGGCTGCACATCCTCGACCACGCCGTCGCGCAGCCGCGGCTTGCCATTCCCTATCTCAGCTACGGGTTCAATTCCTTCTTCGGAGTAGCCCTGTCGCGCCTGCTCCTGCGCCGCCCGCCCTTCCGCCGCCGCACGACACATGAAAACACGATCAGCGCCGGACTGATGAACATGGCGGTCACGGGCGCAGGCGTCTGCTGGCTGCCCGAAAGCCTGGCACGCGACGAGATCGAGACTGGACGCCTCGTGCCCGCATCCGCGGATGCAGGCTGGAACCTCGACCTCGAAATCCGCCTCTACCGGCAAGCCGCAAGCCGCAGCCGCAAGGTCGAGGACCTGTGGCGCACGGCGAAGCAACTGCTGGAGCAGCGCGAGCCGGCCTGATCAGACTTTCAGAAAGACGAGGGCGCGCAAGATTTCGGCAAAATCCACGTGCTTGAAGGCGACGGCGCGGGGGCCGTGCGCATAGGCACCGGGATACCAGCCGGCACGATAGGCATCGGTCGGGTTGTTGAATTCGATGACGACCTCGTAGTGTTCGGCCCTGGTCGGCAGCACCTGCGCGAAATCTCCCGAAAGCGCTTCCGCCACGCCTTCGCGGATGAGGCGGCGCGACCAGGCGGGGGAAATCGAGGTTGCAGCGCGGCCTTTGCCTTCCAGCGTCTCAACGGCCTTCAGCCCCGGCACCATGGTCCGCGCCTCCGAACAGATGCCGGCATCGCCGGCAAGGAAGACCGAAGGCACGCCGTACTCGGCGGCGCAGAGCGCATTGACTGTGAATTCCGAGGCGACCTCACCGTTCAGCAGCAAGCGCGAAATGCGCAGGTTGGACGTGTGGGCGAGCGGATTAGCCTCGCTGCCCGCCTTGGAATGATAGCCGGTAAAGATCGCGGCCGCAAAACCGGCATCAAGGCCGAACATCATGGCGTCCGGGTGGCCGGACCAGCCGCGCACGATGCGGGCGTAGTCGGGTAGGCGGTCGAGGATCAGGTTGCGCCCGCTGTCATGGGCGTCCTTGATCACCACCTCCGTGGCGCCGGCGGCGCGCGCACCCTCGCAGGCGGCGACCACTTCTGCGGTCATCAAGGCGCGGAATTCGGTCCAGTCGGGGTGGGTGCGCTCGGCCTCGTCCCAATGGGCGATGCCGGCGGTGCCTTCGATATCGGCGGAGATGAAGACCTTCATGGATTCGTGCTCTCTTTCAGCCAGTCTGCCAGGGCGGGATAGATGCGGCCATTGCGCCCCGGTGTGGCGGAGGCCGCGCAGAGCGCGTTCAGCACCGCCTCCTGCGTGGTCTCCGCGGCAGCGCGGAAGGCGATGTCGATGAAATCGTCGGAAAGCCGCCCCTGCGTGACGATCGGCGATTTCGGCTCATGCGCCACCGGGTCCGCAGTGGTGAAACAGAGAACGACGTCGCCGCTGCCATGGCCCCAGAAGGCGCCAAGCCGGGCAAGCCCCGCCCCGCCGCGCCGGGCGACGCGTTGCAGTTGCCGGCTGTCGAGCGGCAGGTCCGTCGCCATGATGACGATAATCGAGCCGTGCTCGGGATCAGCAGGCACGCGCGGATCAGGCCGACGGCCATCCGGCAGGACGAGATCGCCGGCTGCGCCGAAATTGGCGAGGACCAGCGTGCCGAGCGTGAAATCGCGTTCGGCGATACGCAGGATCCGCGAGGCCGTGCCGATGCCCGCCTTGAAGCCGAAAGCCGTCATGCCTGAGCCGGCGCCGACCGCACCCTGCTCGACCGGGCCCGGCCGGGCTGCATCCAGCGCTGCCATGGCATCGTCGGGCGTGACGGCCAGTGCTTGAATATCGTTGATGCTGCCGTCGTTGCATTCGCAGACCAGCGGATTGACGGTCGAGGTTTTCCGTCCGATGGCCGGATTTTCGGCAATCGCCCGGCGGATCAGCGCCTCCGTGCAGGCTGCCACACCAAAGGTATTGGTCAGCAGGATCGGCGTTTCGATCGTGCCGAGTTCGGCCACCTGCATCAGACCTGCCGATTTGCCGAAGCCGTTGATGACCTCGACGGCTGCGCGCGGCTTTACGCCGAACAGATCGCCCGGATGCGGAACGACGGCCGTCACGCCGGTAAAGATGCCCTCGCTGCGCAGCGAGCGGTGCCCGACCGCAACGCCAGGCACGTCGGTGATGGCATTGTCCGGTCCCACACTCAGCCGGCTTTCCGGCATCAATCCGAGTTCACGCGCCGTCTTCATTCCATTCCTCCGAACGCTTCGGCCTTCCTTAGGACGGAACGCCGGCGGCTTCCAGATAAAGGGTCTGCAGCCGGCGCGTCGTCGGGCCGGGCTTGCCATCGCCGACCACCCGGTCGCCAATGCGCACGACCGGCATGACGAGACTGGACGCCGAGGTCTGGAACGCCTCCGCCGCCGCCTGCGCCTCCTCGGGCGTGAAGGCCCGCTCCTCAAGCATGAATCCCTCGGTTTCACAGAGCCGGGCAATCGCCCGCTGCGTACAGCCCGGCAGGGTCGCCCTTGAGGCAGCGCGGGTGAGGATGCGCCCGTCGGCGGTGATGACATGGGCGGTAGAGGACGCGCCTTCCGTCACCAGGCCTTCTTCCACCAGCCACACATCGTCGAAACCGCGGGCGCGCGCCGCCTGCTTGGCCATGACCTGGCCGAGCAGCATGGCGGTCTTGATATCCCGCCGCTGCCAGCGCGGATCCTCCGCCAGGTCGACCGCTATGCCGTTCTGCTGCGCCTTCGTGCCGGTCAGGGTCTTCGCCTGCGTGAAGCCGACGAGCAGCGGCACTAGTGCATCCGAATGGAAGAAATCGCGGTCCGCCTCGCCGCGCGAGACATGCAGGTAAACCGTGCCATCCTGCAAGGCGTTGCGGGCAATCAACCCGTTCTGGATTTCGATAATCTCTTCCCGGGAAAAGGGAAGAGAAATGCCGAGTTCCTTCAGCGAGCGTTCGAGGCGAGCGAGGTGCAGGTCATTATCGATCATCCGTCCGCCAATCAGCGCCGTCACCTCGTAGACGGCATCGCCGAACAGGAAGCCGCGATCAAAGAGCCCGATGCGGGCCTCTTCCTCCGGTACGAAATGACCGTGGACGTAGACGATCCTGCCCATCTGTTCCTCTTGCTGCGCCGGTTATCCTGGCGCGGACCATAGGAACGATTGGCGGCGGCTGACCAATTCAATTTGGGCAACATCCTATGCAAAATTCGCCTAGGCTTTATCCTTCAATCGGTTGGCGCAATCAAATGCACCGGGCGAAGCCGTACCCGCGTGCCAGCCCTTCTGCCGTCTCAGCCATTGCCGCGAGCAAGGGTATGCGCCGGATAATATCCGGGGGATGCAGGAGCACCGCGCAGACGAACGCCGGACCCCGCTCTTCGCGCTCACTCCATCGGGCGGATGGAGAGCATTGGCGAAGAGCGGGGCCGGTGTTTAACCGCTTCGCGGCGCTATTGCCTGTCACGGCTGGTTTGAGAGTGCGGCCCGCCCGGCCGAGAGATGGCGGCCAGCGCCTCGCCTGTCGCGCCCGTCCCGCCGGCGCCGGATATCGCCAGGTCTCCCAGCGAGAGAATCCCGACCAGCCTCTTCTGGCGGTCCACGACCGGGATGCGGCGGATCTGCTGGTCACCCAGGTTCCGGCACACCTGTTCGGCCTCCTCGTCCTCGAAGCAGTACTTCACGTCCGTCGTCATCACCTCGCCGACCGTCGTATCCGGCCCCTTGCCGTCGGCGACGGCGCGGATCGCGATGTCGCGATCGGTCAACATCCCGACCAGCCTGTCGTTGTCACCGACGGGAACAACCCCGGCATCGATTTCGGCCATCATCCGAGCGGCCTGCCGGATGGTCTCGCTCGGATTGGCGACGCGGACGTCGCGGGTCATGACTTCACTCACTCTCATCGCACTTCCTCCTTCGAATTCGGGGGCGACAATCACCCTCCGGGCAAACTCCCCGTTCGAGGTAGTGTTCCCCACAAGGGGCAAATCCGCGAGGCAATCCTCGGGATCATCGACAGCCGCGAGAGCCTATCGTGATTTCGCGGAAAAGCTGCGCACCTGCGAACTTGACACGAAGGCCAAACGCAAAAGGCGATCTGGAGACACTTACGCGGAGGGGTCTTTGTGCTCGCTATCCCGGGTAAGAAGCCAGAAACGCAAAAAAGCCCCTCTGCGGGGCTTTTGGGGATTTCCGGGATGATTGGTTGCGGGGGCCTGATTGCGCAGAGACTTGCAAATTCTAAGACTCAGGTCGACCCAGCACTGACACGCAGCGCTAATGCTAGAAGTTGGCATTGTGCACAATAATTTCTCTGTCCGAAATGGGGCCGGAGAACGAACCCGCTGCGCGGGAGGGCGTCTGCGGTTGAGGTAGAGGGCACATGCTGGAGGTTGCGCCTGGATTGAACGTCGTCCGGCAAAGGCAGA
>NZ_JACIEE010000001.1 GCF_014196765.1 Mycoplana azooxidifex | reverse complement strand
CCAGCCTGGCCAAGGCCTCGATCAACACCAGTGACGCCAAGGGCGACACCTACGTGTCGATCGAGAACCTGACGGGCACGAGCCACGCCGACAAGTTGACCGGCAACGGCAGCGCCAACGTGCTGACCGGCGGCTCGGGTAACGACGTGCTGAAGGGCGAGGGCGGCAACGACACGCTCTACGGCGGCAAGGGCGCCGACGACCTCTATGGCGGCAGCGGCAAGGACGTGTTCGTGTTCAAGGCGGTCTCGGACTCCACCCCGTCCGCCCGCGACACGATCTTCGACTTCGCCAACGGCGACATCATCGACCTGAAGGCGATCGACGCCAACACGACGAAGTCGGGCAACCAGTCCTTCAGCTTCATCGGCACCGACGCCTTCTCCGACAAGGCCGGCGAACTGCGCTATTCCAAGAGCGGCAAGGACACCTACGTCACCGCCGACACCAACGGCGACGGCAAGACCGACTTCGCCCTCCACATCGACAAGCTCGTCACCTTCGAGAAGGGAGACTTCCTGCTGTGAGGCGGAATGCAGGCTTGAAAATGACGGAAGGGGGCGGCTGGAAAGGCCGCCCCCCGAAGCACGTCAGCACCACGGGGCACAGGTTCGCGTCGGCCATCTGTAAGTCCGGCCGGCCGACGGATCGCTTTCGCCTCGGCGTATCGGCATTGGCACTGCTGATGGCGACCGCCGTGCCGATGTGGCCGGCGCTTGCCCAGGACGCGCAGGCTCAGGACGCGCAGGCACAGGCGGAAGACCAGGCCGCGGCGGAAGGGCAGCCGGCGAACCCCAACGAGCCGACCGTGCTCGAGGCGATCGTGGTGACGGCCACGCGGCTCGGGGAGCGCGTGTTCGAGACGCTTTCCGGATCGAGCGCGCTGTCGCGCGACCAACTCAGTGTCGAAATGCCGGGCGCGCCGGTGTCGGAGATCGTGACGCTGATTCCGAGCGTGTCGACGCAGACCTCGGCGGACGATCCCGGAACGGCGATCAACATGCGCGGCCTGCAGGACTTCGGGCGCGTCAACGTGCTCGTTGACGGTGCCCGCCAGAACTTCCAGAAGAACGGTCACGAGGCCAACGGCACCTTCTATCTCGACACGAACATGCTCAAGAGCGTCGAGGTGACGCGCGGGCCGGCGGCCACCGTCTACGGCAGCGGCGCCATCGGCGGCGTGATCAGCTTCACCACCATCGACGCCGACGACGTGCTGCAGGAGGGGGCCACCAAGGGCGGCCGGGTCAAGCTCGGCTTCGATACGAACGGCCCGGGGCCGACCGTGCACGGCGAGGCCGCCGCGCGGATCGGGGACGGCGCCGATTTTGTGATCGCCGGTACATGGTTCAAGCCCGGCGACTACACGTCCGGCGACGGGACCGAGGTGGATTCGGCGCAGAACCTGCGGTCCGGGCTCGCCAAGGCCCGCTTCCGCCCGACCGACGACCAGGAGATCACGCTCTCCGCATCGCGCTACTTCAACACCTTCGAGAACGGTTCCACCAGCGTTCGCAACATCGACGTGACGGTCGACACGCTGACGGCCGGCTACCGCTACACGCCAGATTCCGATTTCTGGAACCTGAGCGCCAAGATCTATTACAGCGGCACGCTGTCGGACCAGGAGGGCACCGGCGTGATCGCCGGCGACAACCAGTCCTTCAAGGTGGGCACCACCGGGCTCGACCTCTTCAACACCTCGACCTTCGACACCGGCGCCGTCACCCACGAGGTCACCTATGGCGGCGACGTGTTCCGCGACAAGGTCAGCACCGAGGACGAGTTCGGCAGCAGCGACGACCTGACGCCGCCGGGCACGCGCGTCGCCTATGGCGCCTTCGTGCAGGACAAGCTGACCTGGGAATGGCTCGAGGTGATCGGGGCGCTGCGCTATGACGGCTACAGCCTGGAGAACGACGAGACCCATAACGACGGAAGCCGGCTCTCGCCCAAGCTCACCGTGGGCGTGACGCCCTGGGATCCGGTGACGTTCTACGGAGGGTATTCCGAGGGCTACCGCGCCCCGGCACTGACGGAGACGCTGATCGAGGGCTTCCACCCGCCGCCGGTGATGGGGCAGTTCTTCCCCAACCCGGATCTCAAGCCGGAAGTGGCCCACACCATCGAGGCCGGCGTCAACCTGCGCTTCCAGGACCTCTTCACCGGCTCCGACCAGCTCGGCGTGAAGCTGGGTGTCTTCCGCAACGATGTCGACAACTACATCGACCAGGTCTTCATCATGTTCCCGATCCCGGGCGGGTACCAGTACCAGAACATCGCCAAGGCCCGCATCAAGGGGTTCGAGTTCGAGGCGAGCTATGACGCGGGCTTCTTGTTCGCGGGCCTGGCGGGCCAGATCCTGGACGGGGAGAACCTGACGACCGGCGGGACGCTGCAGAAGGTGCCGCCGTTCCGCGCGGTCACCACGCTGGGCTTCCGCGCCCTCGACGATCGCCTGACGGCAGGTACGCGGCTGACGGTGGTGGGGAAGAAGGACGAGGATCTTTCGACCGGGTTCATCGGCGAGGCCTACCAGCTCGTCGATCTCTTCGCGCAGTTCGCGATCAACGAGACGACGACGGCGAATATCGCCCTGAACAACATCTTCGACCGCGAATACACCCAGTACCTGAACGCCGACCCGAGCCCCGGCTTCAACGCCAAGGCTTCGCTGACGATGAAATTCTAGCCCGGATGGCGCCTGCGCCCACGGGCGCCGTCCACCTTGCCTTACAGGGCCTTACTGGGGCTGCCGCCCATCCGCGAGGTTTCGACGGATCGGCTGGCTGCCCGAAACGGGAGTGACGAGATGACGATCACCATCAAGCTTACCGCCGAACTCGGTTCATCGACCGGGGTCAACTTCAACACGGCGTTCACGAAGTACTTTTCAACGCTGGTGCCGACAGGCTGGCCCTATATCCTCGGCGGCTCCGGCCAGTTCGAGGGCGACCAGATCGTGCTTCTCGACAAGGTGGTGAAGGGCAAGGAGGGCGATACCAAGGCCATCATCCTCGATGGCAAGAACTTCAACTACTACTTCAACGACCACACCCTGAGCGGCACGCTGACCACCGTGCGCCTGTCGACGCTCGGCGACAGCTACAACAGCGCCGACGGCTCGTTCGACGTCGAGGGTGGCCACATCGCCAATGTCGAGACGCCGATCGAGATCAGCGGGCTGAAGATCTACAATGCCTACGGCGAGCGCGGGGACGTGCATGATGTGATCTACGGGCTGATGGGGGGTGCGCATGACGGCGGCGGCGTCTCCAAGCCCGCAGCGCTCGAAAGCTTTCTCTGGGCCGAGGCGCATAACGTGGTCGGATCGGCCGGCGCGGACACCTATCGCGGCACGAAATACAACGACACCGTCCGCGGCAACGGTGGCAACGACACGTTCGACGGCGCGGCGGGCAAGGACACGGCCGTCTTCAGCGGGACGAAGGCGAACTACACGCTGACGAAGAACAGCAACGGCAGCGTCACCGTGACCGACAAGCGCTCCGGCGCCAATGACGGCCGCGACACGCTGAAGAACTTCGAGATCGCGAAATTCTCGGACGGCAGCGTCGACCTGACCAAGCTGGCGTCGTCGACGAACAAGGCGCCGACGTCGATCGCGCTGTCGAAGGCGACGATCGCGGAAAACAGCAAGATCGGCACGACCATCGGCACGTTCTCGGCGAAGGACCCGGAGGGCAAGGCGCTGACCTACAAGCTGACGGATACGGCTGGCGGGCTGTTCAAGCTGTCGGGCAACAAGCTGCTGGTGGCCAAGGCGATCGACTACGAGAAGGTGCAGTCCGACACGGTGACGCTGAAGGTGACCGATGCGGGCGGCGCGACTGCTTCGAAGACGTTCACGATCAAGATCGGCGACGTCGTCGAGACGATCTCCGGCACCGCGAAGGGCGAGACGCTGAAGGGCGGCGCCGGCGCCGACCTGATCAAGGCCGGCTCGGGCAGCGACAAGCTCTACGGCTACGGCGGCGCCGACCAGCTGAAGGGCGATGGCGGCAACGACACGCTCACTGGCGGGGCGGGTGCGGACCGGCTCGACGGCGGCGCGGGCAAGGACACGGCCTCCTATGCCGGTGCGTCGAAGGGCGTCACCGCCAGCCTGACCAAGGCCTCGATCAACACCAACGACGCCAAGGGCGACACCTACGTGTCGATCGAGAACCTGATCGGCACGAGCCACGCCGACAAGCTGACCGGCAACGGCAGCGCCAACGTGCTGACCGGCGGCTCGGGCAACGACGTGCTGAAGGGCGAGGGCGGGGCGGACACGCTCTACGGCGGCAAGGGCGCCGACGACCTCTATGGCGGCAGCGGCAAGGACGTGTTCGTGTTCAAGGCGGTGTCGGACTCCACCCCGTCCGCCCGCGACACGATCTTCGACTTCGCCAACGGCGACATCATCGACCTGAAGGCGATCGACGCCAACACGACGAAGTCGGGCAACCAGTCCTTCAGCTTCATCGGCACCGACGCCTTCTCCGACAAGGCCGGCGAACTGCGCTATTCCAAGAGCGGCAAGGACACCTACGTCACCGCCGATACCAACGGCGACGGCAAGACCGACTTCGCCCTCCACATCGACAAGCTCGTCACCTTCGAGAAGGGAGACTTCTTGCTGTGATGCGTCGGGGGGGATGAGCCGACCCCGCCGGATTGCCGCGAACACGGACCGCAGCCTTGCGCGGCTGCGGTTTGATAACGCGCCGTAACGCGTGAACCATTCTCGCCTTCCCGAGCCGGCGGGCCTCGCCGGCCGACCCGTGATGGCCGAGCTTGCGCGCTGCGCGCCCTTGCTCGGTCCGGCACGGTCCGGCGTGCGCCATGAGACGCATCACCCCCTCTCGCCGTCGTTGTCGCGCGCGCGTCCCTCTTTCCTGATCTCGTATGTTCCGTTCGCGTCCGCAGGGCTCACGCCGCTGTGCGCCGCCATTGCCGATGGCGGCGAATGACGGTTTTCTCTCTCTCTCTCTCTCTCTCTCTCTCTCTCTGCCGGCCGGCCGGCGATCCGTCGGTCTGTTCCGGTTATGGTTCGCATCCAAAATCCCAATTGCTGTTACGTACTGGTTAGTACATTATTGGCTAGGCCGGTCGGGAGTGCCAGCGGGGGCGGAGGCAGGGTCGGCATTGCGGGATCGATGCCGCAACGTGCTTTTCAGGGATGAGGAGGAGAAAGCGGATGAAGACTTCGATCGCAACCGTTTCGATCAGCGGCGAACTGCCCGACAAGCTTGCGGCGATCGCGGCTGCGGGCTTCGACGGCGTCGAGATCTTCGAGAACGATTTCCTCGCCTTCGACGGCAGCCCCGCCGACGTCGGTCGGATGGTGCGCGACCACGGGCTGGAGATCACGCTGTTCCAGCCGTTCCGCGACTTCGAGGGCATGCCGGAACCACACCGCGGCCGCACCTTCGACCGGGCGGAGCGCAAGTTCGACGTCATGCAGCAGCTCGGGACCGACCTCGTGCTCGTCTGTTCCAACGTCTCGCCGATCTCGCTCGGCGGCATCGACCGCGCAGCCGCGGATTTTTACGAACTCGGCGAGCGGGCGGCGAAACGTGGTTTGCGTGTCGGCTACGAGGCGCTCGCCTGGGGGCGGCACATCTGGGATCACCGCGATGCGTGGGAGATCGTGCGCCGCGCCGGCCACGACAATATCGGCCTGATCCTCGACAGCTTCCACACGCTTTCGCGCAAAATCGACATCAATTCGATCCGCTCGATCCCCAAGGAGAAGATCTTCATTGTCCAGCTCGCCGATGCGCCGCTGATCGACATGGACCTGCTCTACTGGAGCCGCCACTTCCGCAACATGCCGGGCGAAGGCGACCTGCCGGTCACCGAGTTCACCCGCGCGATCGCGGAGACCGGCTATGACGGATATTTCTCGCTGGAGATCTTCAACGACCAGTTCCGCGGCGGGGCCGCCAAGCCGATCGCCGCCGACGGCCATCGCTCGCTGATCTATCTCGGCGACCAGGTGCGCCGCCATCCAGACGCCAGATCGCTGACCGTGACGCCGATGCCGGAGCGCGCCGTTGTCAAGGGGATCAGCTTCGTCGAATTCACGGTTGCCGAGGACGAGGCCGCGGAACTGGTGACGATCCTGAGGACGCTGGGTTTTCGCAAGACCGACACCCACCGGTCGAAGAAGGTCGACGTCTACCGGCAGGGCGACATCCGCATCCTAGTCAACATGGAAGAGGGCGGGTTTGCCGGCGCGTCCTACGCTGTGCACGGCAGCTCCGCCTATGCGATCGGGCTCGTCGTCGACGACGCAACGCGGGCGGTGGAGCGCGCGCTCGCTCTCAATGCCGAGCCGTTCAGCCAGCCTGTGGCGGCCGGCGAGGTCGAGGTGCCGGCCATCCGCGGCGTCGGCGGCGGGCTCGTCTACCTGCTCGACGAGGAGAGCGATCTCGGCCGGATCTGGGACATCGATTTCGAGCCCTGCGGCGAGGAGGGCGAGACGGCGCCGGCGGGACTTCGCTTCGTCGACCACATCGCACAGACGGTCGGCTATGAAGAGATGCTGACCTGGGTACTTTTCTACACCTCGATCTTCGAGGCGGCGAAGACGCCGGTGGTCGACATCATCGACCCGGCCGGCGTGGTGCGCAGCCAGGTGGTGCAGAACGCGTCCGGCTCGCTGCGCATCACCCTGAACGGCGCGGAAAACCGTCGCACGCTGGCGGGCCATTTCATCGCCGAGACATTCGGCTCGGGCGTGCAGCATCTCGCCTTCCACACCGACGACATCTTTGCGACCGCCACAGCCTTGCGCAAGAACGGCTTTCGCCCGCTTTCGATCTCGCCGAACTACTATGACGACGTCGAGGCCCGCTTCGGCCTGGAGCCGGAGCTGACCGAGAAACTGAGGGCCGAGAACATTCTCTACGACCGCGATGAGCGCGGGGAATATTTCCAGCTCTACAGCCCGACCTACGGCGAGGGCTTCTTCTTCGAGATCGTGGAACGCCGCGACTATGCCGGTTACGGGGCTGTGAACGCGATCTTCCGCATCGCCGCGCTCAAGAGGCAGCTGCGGCCGGAAGGGCTGCCGAAGCTCTAGGGACCGGGCGAACTCCGATGCCTGCGGGAACAAGGTCCAGGCGCGACTGGCCGGCCGCGACATAGAGCGGGTGGCGGGGGTGGCCGGATCGGGTGGTACCGAGGCAGCGGACGCTGTCGCCGGCCATTGCCAGGACGAGAGCGGCGCGCCCGGACGCGGTCGGATGTGCGCCCCAGGCCGCGACGATATCGGGCCCGGAGGATGCCGAGCCGTCTGCGCCGCGAAAGGCGGCAGCGATGTGGGCATCGTTCTCCGGGCCGACGGGATCGGGCACCCCATGGAGCGCGGCCGGATGGGTGGCGCAGAGGGCGAAGAGATTGACGACCACCATGCCGCCATAGCCCCAGTGGCGCGAGAATGCGATGCAGCGGCGGATGGTCGGATCGTCTGTGCCCGCATCCGCGCGGGACGGGTTCAGCATGATCCAGACCACGTCGCCGCCCTCGGCGGACCAGCGGCGGCCCAACCGGTAGCGGTATCGGCCGCAGGCGGAGAAGACGGCCTCGCCGGCGCGGGTGCTGCGTATCGGCTCCCTCATGGCCCGGCGTCCCTTGGAGCGGCGTCTCTTGGGTCAGCACCGCTAGGGCCGGCGTATCTCGGGCCGCCGTCGATGCAGTCCGGGCAGTGCTGCCTTAGCCATTCGACGGACCTCGGCTTGGGTTTCTCCGACATCGTCGCTTCGTCTCGCACGGCATCGCCCGTGGTACACGAGACGAGGGTTGCCAGCAGCATCCCGAGCAGCACGTCCTTCACGCCCACCGCGCTCGCCTCCATCCGTCCTCCCTGCTGTCCCGCATCCTGCGCGCCAATGACGGAATTATGAAGGGACGGGCAAAATATCGCCGTGGTTGACAGTTCTACGTTGTCACTGAGGCCTTGCGCCGGCGGCGATGGTTCTTATCTGGAGGCCATTGCCTGCGTCGGCTTCGGTCGCAGTGACGATACGATTGCAGGGCGGCGGTACGGCGTCTTTGCATCCGCTGCAGAATCAAGGACGACTTCGATGTGGAACTTCGGCCCCCTGGTGAAACTCAGGGCTTTCTTCTCCGGCGGATCCCTGAAGATCGGCAAGCGGCCCAAGATGCCCTACCTGCCGCGGTTTCGCTGGCGGCAGGGGACAATCACGATCGGCGACCGGGTTTCGCTGCGCAGCGGCGTCGTCATCGATGCGCAGAGCGGCACAATCGAGATCGGCCGCAACGTCTCCCTCAACGACTACACGGTGCTTCTCGGCCATGGCGGCATCCGCATCGGCGACGACGTCCGCGTGGCCGCCCATGTCGTGATGGCCTCCTTCGATCATGGCTACGACGATGTCGACGTGCCGATCCGCATGCAGGCGAACGTCAAGAAGCCGATCGTCGTCGAGGACGACGTCTGGATCGGCGCGGGCGTGAAGATCCTCGGCGGTACGCATATCGCCCGGGGATGCGTCATCGGCGCAAACAGCGTGGTGAAGGGTCGGACCGTTCCCTACGGCGTCTATGCCGGCGCGCCGGCGCGGCTCGTCAAGATGCGGGGCGGAGCGGCGCAGGCGCCGACGGTTGCGCTGGCCGAAGTCCGGGCCAGGCGCGGCCAGGGCGGTGCCGTGGATTGACAGTTGCCGGGTCCGCGGATTTTATCGCGGCTATTCCCGATTGCAGATGGGCGGCAACTGAGTGTCCTTTTCCGAAGCAAAGACGCGCCTCTACCGGCGGATCAAATACAATCTGACGCGGCCCAGGCCGCCTGCCTCGGTCGTTCCGCTGGACGGCCCGGTGCTGGTCGTCGGCTCTGCGCCGGTCTCGCACCTGCCGGCCGGTTTCGACGGCAGCTACCGGGTGATCACCATCAACGGCGCGCAGACGGTGACGCAGCGCTGGGGGATCGAGGCGCCCGACATCACCTTCATGATGTTCAACCAGATCCGCGGCACCAACACCAATGCGGTCGAGGTCCGGCGGGTCCTGAACGGCCAGAGGACGGGTGCGCTCTACATGCTGCTCTGGCGGGACGGGCTGCCGTCGCTGATCGAGGGCCTGAAGGCCTTCGACTATCGCTACGACAATCTTGAAATCGTCGACCGCTACCAGCGCATGGCGCTGCTGGACCGGGTCTGCGGCTTCAAGAGCGACGAGCTGGACGCAGAGAGCAAATGCTCCAACGGCATCAATGCGGCGCTGTTTTCGCTTTATAACGGCGCGCCGGCGGTGATCCTGTCGGGCATCAATCCACAGTCGACAGGGCATGTCTATAACCAGGAAAACCTGGCCCGGTTCCATCGCGACATGGACCAGAAGGTGCTGCAGACCCTGCGCGACCGGAACTATCCGGTCTTCACCGCCGATCCCGGCGTGGCGGAAAGCTCCGGCCTGCCGCTGTGGACGGGCAAGGGCTGAGCGTGCGCACGGGGAGGGCTCAGCCGGCGGCGGAGCCTTCGCGATATGCCGTGCCTTCATTGGAGGCGAGGCGGATGCCGTTCTCGGCAATGAAATCCACCATGGCGAGATCCTCGACCTCGGAACTGTGGATGTTGGCGAGCGTGATGCGCATCTTCTCCTCCAGCTTCTCCGCCGAGACGGCATAGTTCGAGCCGCGCGCCATCTTCGCCAGCATCTCCTCTTCGGACTTGCTGTAGTAGTGGTTCAGCTGCAGGTGCGCGTTGGAGTAGAAACGCCGTTCCTTGCGGCCGTCACGGCTGGTGCGATAGCCGGCATCGTTGACGGTCAGGTCGCCGTGGGTCTTCGTCTTGAACTGGTGGATCGTGACTTCCGTCACCTCGCAGGGATCGACGATGCACTTGAAGTTGGCGGAGTGCTCCTGCGGGCCCAGCGGATCGGCGCCGCGCTTCGTGTAGGCCTGGGCAACAGGCCCGGCCGGCCTCTTCTTGTGGCCGCTCGTGCCGAACATGTGCCAGGGCAGCGAGACGTTGGGAAAGTCGCCGGTCGCCGCCAGCGCTTCCTCGAGGGTCGCACCCGTCTTCGGCAGCAGGAATTCGTCGGCGTCGATGAAGGCCATGCGGCGGAAGCTGCCGCCGAAATTGAGGATGGCGTGGGCGAAAGCGAGCACCTGCCCGTCTATCAACTGGTCCGTCTTGCTGGAGGTGACCTTACCGGCCCACGCCATCAGCGTCAGTTCGGCCGGGTCGAGCACGCTACGGATGATGTCGCAGGTCGCATCCGTCGAGCCGTTGTCGTAGATGATGAAGTGGCGGACGCCTATGGCTGAGTGGAAGCGCAGCCATTCTTCGATGTAGGCCGCCTCGTTCTTCACGCACAGCGCGATCGCGATGCCGTGCCGGCCCGGTGCCGGTTCCGGCGGGGTGATCGACAGGGCCTTTATTCCGCTCTTCCTGTTGCCGAACCAGCGCATTCAAACTCCGGGCAATTTCGTGTGTGGGGCGCACTATAGGGATGCTCGCGCGGGCATTCCAGTGGCATCGGCCGCGATGTCCGGTTCGCGACAGCCGGCGGGTCGCGCACGGGTCGTTCTGGCGCATTGACATCGCTTCTGTCCTCATGCACACGATACCGAAGTCGCCGGCGCCAAATCGAGCGGCGCGGCGTCAAATCGAGATTTGCCAAGAGACAAGCTGAATAGCCCACCATACGGGATGAAAAGCGGAAGGTATCGGTATGAGAGATGATGTTGCACGTATTTTTGTAGGTTTCGATACGAAGGAAGTCGTCGCTTACCACGTCCTGTGCCAGAGCATTATTGAACGCTCTTCGATCCCGGTGGTGTTTTCTCCAATCGTTCTAAACAACCTCGGTCCGATGTTCTATCGCGAGCGCAATGCGTTGCAGTCGACGGAGTTCTCGTTCTCGCGCTTCCTGGTGCCCTATCTTAGCAATTTCGAAGGCTGGAGCATCTTCATGGATTGCGACATGCTGGCCCGCGCCGACATCGCCGAGCTGTGGGCGCTGCGCGACGACAAGTATGCCGCCATGTGCGTCAAGCATGATTACGTGCCGAAGATCGAGACGAAGTTCCTTGGCCAGACGCAGACCAAGTACGAGAAGAAGAACTGGTCGAGCATGATCCTGTTCAACAACGCCAAGTGCACGGCGCTGAGCAAGGAATTCGTCAATACGGCGACGGGTCTGCAACTGCACCAGTTCAAGTGGCTCGAAAGCGACGACCAGATCGGCGAGGTTCCCGTCGTCTGGAACTACCTCGTCAACGAGTACGATCGCCGCGAGGACGCCAAGCTCGTCCACTTCACCGACGGCGGTCCCTATTTTGACGAATACAAGAACGACGACTACGCCGAGGAGTGGTTCGCCATGCGCGAACGCGTCCTGTCGGTCACGCAGAAGGCCTAGCCTCCGTGCAGGCACCGGACAAGCCCGCGCAAGGCGAACTGCCGCCGCGGGCGGCGGCCTCCGGGCTGGCAACGGCGGAGGAATGGCGCGCGCTGCTTGCGCGCTATTCCGACATCGTGCTCGTCGCCAACAGCACGGCCTCGAACGTCGCCGAGCTCAGGGCGCAATATCCGGCGACGGCGCTCTTCGTCTTCTTCAACAAGGTCTTCAAGGTTCTCGACCAGCCGTTTCAGGGACATGCCCTTCTCGTCACGCGCGGGCAGCCGCGCGGGGCGGGCATCGTCTATCGCGGCGAGGTGGACGAGGTCCTGTCCTTCTTCGACAAGGCGCATTTCCTCGGCATCATGAACATCCGCCTCGCCGAGGAGGAGAAGCCGAACACGTCTGCGGACTTCCACAACGCGCCGACGGGGCACCTCGACCTGCGCGGCCATTTCGATCCGCTCTATACCGAAGGCAAGGTGCCGACGAGCGGCTTTGCCATGGCGCTGTGGCTGAGCGAACTGAGGCTTCCGGGCACCATCACGCTGGCCGGGTTTTCCGCCCGGCGCAGCGAGAAGTGGCGGGTCGTCTCGGTCCACGACTGGAGCTTCGAGCAGGTCTTCCTGCGGCTGTTTGCAAGGCTCGGCAAGATCGCCATCCATGGCGGCGTGGGCGCCAACGCCTATGCCAGGCTCGCCGAGCGCTTCCCGGAGATCCCGCCCGCGGAGATCGCGCTGGCGGCATCCGAGGTCCTGTCCGAGCGGCTTTCCAACACCGACGGGGAAGTCGACAAGTTGATTTCGTTGACGAATTTCATCCGCGCGGCCGACAATTTCCTGCGGCGGCTCAAGCCGTCCGCGCTCAGGCGGCGCCCGCGGTCCTGAGGCCGGCTGCGATTGTTGCCGTGGCCAGGAGGAACACATGCCGCTGCAGAACCGGGTCACGCCCTTCGGCGATATCGTCGCGGTCAGCGCGCGCGGGCTGTTCACCGGAAACCGCGGCATCATCCACGATCCCGCCACGCGCACCCTGACCGGGCGGCGGTGGACGACGCGGGCGTGGATCATCTGCGGGTGCGACTACAAGGGCATCCGGCGCGCGGTGATGGCGCAGCGCAGCTGGACGGAACTGTTCTTCCTCGACGAGGCTACCGCCCTTTCCGCAGGGCACCGCCCGTGCTTCCTCTGCCGCCGGGAGGAAGCACGCTCGTTCCGGGCAAGTTGGAGCGCCGGCAACGGTGTCGCTCCGCCGAAGGCGCAGGACATGGACATGCGCCTGCACGCCGAACGGCTGGAGCGCGGCGGCAAGCGCCTGCATCCGCTCACAGGACCGCCGACAGGGGCGCTGACAGGGCCGCTCGACACGCTGCCTGACGGCGCCTTTGTTGCCTCGCAGGGGGCGGCCTATCTCGTCAGGGGAGGCGGTACCCTGCTCTGGCAACCCGACGGCTACCGGCGGGCCCGCCCGCCCGGACCGGTGGACGGCCTCCTGACGCCGCCTTCGACGCTCGCCGCCCTTGCCGCCGGCTACCGGGCTGTGCTGCATCCCACCGCCTTCGACTGAGGCATGGGTGTGGTGGAGAGGCCGTCAGCGGCCCAGCCGCTCCGCCCAGTCCTTCACCGTCGCGGCCATGGTGCGCAGGTGGTCGGCCGTGGTGAAGCCGGAGAGCGTCTTGCGCGGCTTCAGGTCGTGGTCGCCGTCCTCCAGCCAGAGCAGCCTGATCTGTTCCGACAGCGGGTAGGTCTCGACTTCCGTGCGCGTGCCGAACTCGTCGCGGGTGCCCTGGCAGATCAGGGCCGGCGTCTGCAGGCCGGCGAGGTGGGCGGTGCGCAGGCTTTCCGGCTTTCCGGGCGGGTGGAAGGGATAGCCGAGGCAGAGCAGGCCGGCGACCCTGCCGGCTGCGTACAGATCGTCGGCGATCATGCTGGCGACGCGCCCGCCCATCGACTTTCCGCCGATGACGAGCGGGCCGCGCGCACCGAGTGCCCGCACGGCGTCTAGATATTCGGGCTTCAGCGTCTCGGCGCGGGGCGGCGGCTTGCGGGTGCCGTCCGTGCGCCTTGCCGCCATGTAGGCGAACTCGAAGCGAGCCACGCGAAGGCCTTCCGCGGCCAGCGCATGTGCCGCGGCCGTCATCGAAGCGGAATCCATCGGTGCACCGGCGCCATGGGCCAGCAGGATCGTGATCGGCGCGTCGGCGGGGCCGTCGAAGAGGAAGCGGTCGGTCATGGCAGGTCCCTTTGTCCAGGGGCAGGACCATGCGGGCATTCGCGCCGGAGGTAAAGCCTGCTCCGCCTGACTGGCCCCTGTCCGGCCCCTGGGGTTCTGCGCACGAACGCCCTTGAAATCCGCGGCCCCCGTCCTCATATCACCGGTCTGCCTGAAAAACGGACGGGAATGGCGTTGGCGTTTGCCGAGCTGTTCCGTGCCCGACAGGATAAGGGCGCTCCCCGAAAGGGTCGAGCGCTCTTTTTGCTTTCGAGGCGGCGGGTCCCGGCAGGGCTGCGGCGGATGCGCACGGGACAGGGTGCGGGGCAGGGGCGGGCTTGCGCGGCTGGGCCGGATCGGTGAAAGCTGCGGCGGAAACAAACCGCCAGAGCCGCATCCGACATGATCACCGCCTTCGTCCTGACCTCCATGGTCATCCTCCTGACGCCCGGGCCGACGAACACGGTGCTGGCCGCTTCCGGTGCCGCCTTCGGGCTTTCGCGGGCGCGCCTGCTGCCGCTGGCCGAAGCCGCCGGCTACGCGCTGGCGATTTCGTTCTTTGTCTCCTTCGCGGCGATGGTGAAGGATCTCTGGTGGGCGCTGCCGGCGCTGAAGATCGTCGCCGCCTGCTGGCTGGCCTATTCCGCCGTCCGGCTCTGGACTACGTCGCCGGACATGGTGGGGGCGGCGCGGGGCAGCGCCTTTGCGCGCGTCTTCCTGACCACGCTGGTCAATCCGAAGGCGATGATCGTCGGGACGATGATGATCCCGCAATCGAGCCCGGACGAGATGGCATCGCGGATTGCGATCTTCATCGCGCTGTCGTCGCTCGCGGGTCTCGGCTGGGTCGCCCTTGGGGCAGCACTCCCCGGCGGCGTCCGCCGTCATTCCTACAAGGGCGCGGCCTTCGTGCTCGGCGGCTTTTCGCTCTACGCGCTGACGAGCGCACTCGCCTGAGGCTTCCTTCCTTCGTCGCCCGAGGCTGCCCTTGATCTGCCCGGCGGATTGGTCCAACCTCCCGCTTCCGGGTCCTTGCCCGGTTGTGCGGCGGGTGGTCCTGCCGCGGGAAGGAAAGGCTGCGCCATGGACGAGCGCGTTCCACAGGCGGCGAAAGCAGGCGGCGATCCCGCTGCGCCTTCGCGCCAGGTCTGGATCGAGGGCGGCACGTTCCTCATGGGCTCGAACGTCCACTATCCGGAGGAGGCGCCGGCGCATCCGGTGCGCGTCGACGGTTTCTGGATCGACATCACGCCGGTCACCAACCGCCAGTTCATGGCTTTCGTGGAGGCGACCGGCTACGTGACCGTCGCCGAGCGGCCGCCAAGCGCCGAGGACTACCCGGGAGCCAAGCCGAACATGCTCCGTGCGGGCTCGGTCATCTTCGATCCGCCGAAACGGCTTTCCGGATCCGACTCCTCGCAATGGTGGCACTACAAGTTCGGGGCGGACTGGCGCCGCCCCTATGGTGGACAGAGCAACATCCGCGGCAAATACGACCATCCGGTCGTGCAGGTGTCGTTCGAAGATGCGGCGGCCTATGCGCAATGGGCCGGGCGCGACCTGCCGACGGAGGCGGAATGGGAATTCGCAGCCAAGGGCGGGCTGGAGGGAGCCGAGTTTGCCTGGGGAGACGAGCTTTTGCCCGACGGCCGGTTCATGGCGAACACCTGGCACGGACAGTTCCCGACGGAAAACCGCAAGCCTGACGGCTTTGAGCGGACCTCGCCTGTCGGCCGCTTTCCGGCGAACGGCTACGGGCTGTCCGACATGATCGGTAATGTCTGGGAATGGACGAGCGACTACTGGTCCGTGCGCCATCCCGATCCCGCGCCGTCGCCCTGCTGCGTGCCGGTCAACCCGCGTGGCGGAATGGTGGAGGCAAGCCGGGATCCGCGCATGCCCGACGTCCTGATCGCACGCCGCGTGGTCAAGGGTGGCTCGCACCTCTGCGCACCCAACTATTGCCGCCGGTACCGCCCCGCCGCCCGGCATCCGCACGAAGAGAACGCGGCGACGACGCATATCGGCTTCCGCTGCATATCGCGCAGCTAGCGGATCGCGGGCGGCATGCGTCTCACTTGTGCCGCCGGCCCGGGCGGGTTAGGCAGGGCTACGCCCGGCGCGAGGAGGATACAATGACGGAAGACCTGAAGGGCGATATCGCCCGGCTCGAGCAGCAGGAGCAGATCCTGTGCTTTTCCCGCTTCGACCCGGACACGGCGTGGAAGCTCGGCGGCATCCTGCGGGAGATCGCAATCGAGCGGCGCGCCGCCATTGCGATCGACATTTCCTTGCGGGACCGCGTCCTCTTCCACACCGTCCTCGATGGCACGTCGACGGACAACGGCGAATGGATTCGCCGCAAGCGCAACACTGTGCTGAGGCTGTGGAATTCGTCCTATCTCGTCGGGCGCCGGCTCGCGCTCGCCCATCGCGGCCAGGAGGAGGCTCACAACCTGCCGCTTTCCGATTTCGCCGTCCATGGCGGCGGCTTCCCGATCCTGATGGACGGGCTCGGCTGCATCGGCGCGGTCACCGTCTCCGGCGTGCCGCAGCGCATCGACCATGCGATCGTCGCAGACGGCCTCGCCCGGTTGCTTGGCGTGGATCTTGCGGATGCGCGCCTGCCTGAGTGACCGGCAGGGGAGGCGCGGCCGGTCGTGATCAGTGCTCGTGCCAGGCCTTGCCGAGCACGCGCAGCCAGTTCCTGCGGCAGATCTTCCTCAGGCTGTCGGCATCGTAGCCGGCGGCTGAAAGCGCCGATACCAGGTTCTGGTTTCCCGCCGCGTCGGTGATCGTGGCGGGTATCATCGCGCCGTCGAAGTCCGACCCCAGCGCGACGCAGTCGATGCCCATTCGCTCCACCATGTAGTCGATGTGGCGGACCATGTCGAAGAGGGGCGTGCCGGCGCTCTCGCGGCCGTCCGGGCGCAGCATCGTGGTCGCATAGTTCAGCCCGACGACCCCGCGGCTCTCGCGGATCGCGTCCATCTGCCTGTCGGTGAGGTTGCGGGCGACGGGCGTCAGGGCGTGGACGTTCGAATGGGTGGCGACCAGCGGCTGGTCGGTGGTCCTGGCCACGTCCCAGAAGCCCTTTTCGGTGATGTGCGACAGGTCGATCATGATGCCGAGCCGGTTGCAGGCGCGCACCAGGTCGAAGCCGGCGTCGGTGAGGCCGGCCCCGGTGTCGGGTGACGACGGAAAGGTGAAGGGGACGCCGTGGCCGAAGATGTTGTTGCGGCTCCAGACCGGCCCCAGCGAACGCAGGCCGGCGGCATGGAAGACCTCGAGGGCGGCCAGGTCGCGATCGATCGCCTCGCAGCCTTCCATGTGCAGGACGGCGGCGAAGATGCCCTCCTCCATCGCGTCGCGGATCTCAGCTGTCGAGCGGCACAGGCGCCAGGCGCCGGCCCGGTCGAGCTGGAAGGCGATCGCGGCCATGGCAAGGGCGATGTCCAGCGACGGCTGGCGTTCGAGCGGCGGCTCCATCGGGGTGTCGTAGTGGCCGTCGGCATCGGGCCGGCGCAGCTCGAAACGGCCGGACGAGACGTAGATGGCGCACATGCCGCCGGCGAGGCCGCCGGCGCGGGCGCGCGGGCCGTCGATATGCCCCTGGTCGGTGCCGTCCCGGAACTCCGCGACCGGATCGCCGCCACCCTGCATGTTGACGAGCAGTCGCAGCAATACGTCGTTGTGTCCGTCGAAGACCAGTTCCATGTGGTTCCTGTCTGCCTCGCCCGGGTGCCGTCCCCGGCGAAGCGAATGCAAGTGTTGAGGCTGCCGTCCCGGAGCGAACTGGGGATATCGTTGCCGGCCTGCAACCTAGAGCCGGAACGGATGCGCCGCAAGGGAGGGAAGATGAAGCGATTTACATCAGCTTAACAGCAGGTTCTAAAATTACGTTGCAATCCCCCTGCCGCCGCCAAATGGTCGACGGGGCGGGGCCTGCAATTCCCGCGGGAGCGCGTCCGTAAAGATGTTGCGCGAAGGCGCCGGGCATGCGGCCTTGCCCGGTTGAGCACCCGCGCGCTGCCTCTACGCCCGATAGGCCTGCGCTCCGCCGATGAAGGTCGCCTGTACGGCGAGGTCGTCGTCGAGCACGACGAAATCGGCGTCGTGGCCGTGCGTCAGGCGGCCCTTGCGGCCGGTCATGCCGATGGCTTCGGCGGGATAGAGCGAGGCCATGCGCAGCGCCTCCTCGAGGTCGAGGCCGGCTTGGGCATGCATGAAGCGGACGCAGGCGATCATGTCGATGTCGGCCCCGGCAAGGGTTCCGTCGGCGAGCGTCAGCCGGCCGGCCTTGCGGAAGATCTCGCGGCCGTTGAGGGTGAAGCCCGTCATGTCCGTACCGATCGTCGACATGGCGTCGGTGACGAGGAAGATGCGGCCCGGACCCTTCTTGGCACGCAGCGCCACGCCGATCGAAACGGGATCGACGTGGTAGCCGTCGGCGATCAGGCCGGCATTGAGGTGGCCGAGTTCGAGCGCGGCGCCCACCATGCCCGGCTCGCGGTGGCCGAGCGGGCTCATGGCGTTGAAGAGATGGGTCATCATGCTGGCGCCGGCCGCAACCGCGGCGGACACCGTCGCATAGCCGCTGTCGGAGTGGCCGAGGCTGACGGTGACGCCGGCCTTGGCGAGGGCGGCGATCTGGTCGTTGCCGACGCTTTCCGGCGCGACTGTTGCAAGCAGCGCATCCAGCCTTCCGCGTGCGGCGACGATGCGTTCAAGGTCGTCCGCCTCCATCCTGCGGATCAGCTTCGGGTCGTGTGCGCCCTTGCGGGCGATCGACAAATGCGGGCCCTCGAGGTGCAGGCCGAGGAAGCCCGGCACGTTTTCGGCTTTCGCGGCGATGCCGGCGGCGACCGTGCGGGCGGTGACCTCCGGGGTGTCGGTGATCAGCGTCGGCAGCAGCGCGGTCGTGCCGAAACGGGCGTGGGCGGCGCAGATCGTGCGGATGCCGGCGACGTCGGGCTGCTCGTTCAGGAGCACGCCGCCGCCGCCGTTGACCTGCAGGTCGACGAAGCCCGGCACGATGCGGGCGCCGTCGAGCGGGGTGCGCGAGGCGCCGGCGGGAATGTCCCCGTCCGTGGCGATGGCTGCGACCTTGCCGCCCTCGACCAGCAGGGCTGCATCCTGATGCCAGAGGTCGCCGTCGAAGATCCGGGCGCCGGTGAATGCGGTGAGCGCGCTCATCTCGTCTCCGTCACTTTCTTGAGGTTGACCGGCTTGTCCGGGTCCAGGCCGCGGGCGCGCGACCAGGCCTCGACGAAGCCGTAGAACGGCACGATCAGCGCCAGCGCGTCGGTGATCGGGTGATCGGTCGCGACGAAGGGCAGCTTCTTGGCAGTTGTCGCGCCTGCCGAGGTGACGCAGGCATAGGCGCCTTTCTCTGCCAGTCCGTCGGCCATGCCGGTGACCGACTGCTCGGCGGCGTCGCGGGCGGCCAGCGCAATCACCGGGAAGGAGGGGCCGACAAGGGCGACCGGCCCGTGCACGACCTCGGCGGAGGAATAGGCTTCCGCATGCAGGCCGGAGGTCTCCTTGAATTTCAGCGCCGCCTCGCTGGCAATGGCAAGGCCGGGACCGCGGCCAAGCACGTAGAGCGACTGCGCCTCGGCGAGGTCGTCGATCAGCCCGCTCCAGTCGAGCGCGATGGCCTTGCCGAACTGGTCCGGCAGGGCCTGCACCGCCGTCTTCAGCGCCGCGTCGCCGGTCCATTCGGCGAGAATGGCGAGGCCAGCCACGATCGAGTTCACGTAGGACTTGGTGGCGGCCACGCTGATTTCCGGCCCGGCGCAGATGTCGAGCGGGTGGCTGCAGGCGTCTGCCAGCGGCGAGGGGAGGGTGTTGGTCAGCGCCATCGAGATCGCGCCGGCATCCGTCGCTGCCCTTGCCATGGCGACGATGTCGGGGCTCTTGCCCGACTGCGAGATGGCGATGGCCGCGCCGCCGTCGAGCTTCAGCTTCGCCCCATAGATCGAGGCGAGCGAGGGGCCGAGGGAGGCTACGGGCCGGCCGGCGGTCAGTTCGATCGCATATTTGAGGAAGAGGGCGGCGTGGTCGGAGGAGCCGCGGGCGACGGTGACGACAAAGCGCGGATCGGCGGCCTTCAGCGCGCTTCCCGCGCGCACGATCGCATCTTTCTGCTCGGTCAGCAGGCGGGCTGCGGCCTCCGGGATCTCGTTGACTTCGCGGCGCATATTGGTCTGCATGGTCTTGTCTTTCGGTCTATGCGGCGCGCTCACGTATCCGAGAGCGTCAGTTCCGCCACGAAGTCATAGGCATCGCCCCGGTAG
The DNA here is from genome assembly GCF_014196765.1 of Mycoplana azooxidifex. Lineage (GTDB taxonomy): Bacteria > Pseudomonadota > Alphaproteobacteria > Rhizobiales > Rhizobiaceae > Mycoplana > Mycoplana azooxidifex. The sequence goes on along the minus strand of NZ_JACIEE010000001.1, from coordinate 722,567 downwards.
AGCGAGCGGGTGAATTCCACGACCCTGCCGGAGGCAAGGTAGGAGACGCGTTCGATCGACAGCCCGGCAACGCCGGCCGTGACGCCGAGCAGAGCCGCGTCGGGCTCCTTGATATTATAGGCCGATATGCGCTGCACCGCGCGGACCGGACGGTAGCCGCGCTGCCCGAGTGCCGCATAGAGCGAGCCGGTCACCTGCGCCGGATCGGGCAGGAACTCCGACGAGATGCAGGCGCGTTCGATCGCAAGCGGCATGTCGTCGGCGATGCGCAGGCGGCCCAGCCGCGCCACCAGCGCGTCGGCAGGCAGGCCGAGGATCATCATCTCGTCGGGCGAGGGGTGGAACAGGCCGCGGTCGAGCCATTGCGCTCGCGTCGTCAGGCCGCGCCGGGCCATGTCCTCGGTAAACGAGGTCAGCCGCGACAGCGACTGCTGCACCTTGGAGACCGGCTTGACGACGAAGGTGCCCGAGCCGTGGCGGCGCACCAGCAGCCCGTCCTTGACGAGGTCGTCGACCGCCTTCCGGACGGTCACCCGGCTGATGCTGGCATAGTCGGCGAGGTCGCGCTCGGGCGGCAGCGCATCGCCATGGTTGAGCTTGCCGGACTGGATCGCCTCCTCCAGCGTCTGGCGCAGCTTCAGGTACAGCGGCCCCGATCCGCCGGCCTGAAGGCGCTCGGGCGACAGGATCGCGGCCAGCAGTTCCGTCATGCCGCGCCTCCGGCTCTCGCCTGGTGGCGCTTGGCTGCGAGCGCGACCGCACCGGCCAGGGCATCGGCCTGCGGCGCGACCAGGATCTTGCGGTGGCGCGGCTCCAGCCAGGCGGGATAGAGGGGAGCGAGGCCGCCGAGCAGGCAGAGCCGCTCGTGGCCGCCGATGCGGGTGATCGCGTCGAGCGCCTCGTTGACGGAGCGTGCGGCCTGTCCGAGCAGCGCCAGGGCACCGGGGTCCTCCTGTTCCGCATGCTGGAAGACGAGGGGCGCATAGCGGCCGAAATCGCCGGGCTTGGAAAGACGGGCGAACTCGACCATGGCGGTCGGGTCGTGGCGGAATTCGTTGAGAACGGCGTCGGTGACGGTCGAACCCTGGCGGATGCCGTCATGGGCCAGCAGCGCCTCCTGCAGGAGCGCATGGCCGAGGCGGGCGCCGCCGCCGAGATCGCCGATGGTGAAGCCCCAGCCGCCGATGTAATGAACCTTGCTATCCTTGCGGGCCATGAAGATGGTGCCGGTGCCAAGGATGGCGACGGAACCCTCCGCATCGCCGATCGCGCCCTGCAGGGCGATCAGGCCGTCGGAATCGATGTCGGTGTGGCGGAAAGGCAGGCGCTCGCGTACGTATTGGGTGAGGTTGCCGACATTGGTGCCGGCCAGGCCCAGGAAGGCTGCGGCATTGCGCACTTCGCCCACGGGCAGGCGGGCGTCGCGGAAGGCGGCCTCGGCTGCTTCGCCGATGCTCTGGATAGCGCTGTTCGGATCGGTCAGGATGTTGGCGGAGCCGCTCTTGCCGCGGCCGAGAATCGTGCCCTGCGGGTCTGCGACCGCCGCACGGCAACTGGTGCCGCCGCCATCTATTCCGATGATGAAATCTGCCATGGGGACCTCCAAGAGAGACAATACCAAAAAAATACCATTAACCAAGTGGAAAACTGTCAGCTCCAGCTATCGAGGCGTTAATCTATTGAAATATGACGTTAAAATTGTCTGCTGTGATTTTTCCACTGCCGGAAGTTAATTTCCTGTAGACAATTGGTATGTTTTTGGCATTAAATTCCCGCCAAGGGAGAACAATCCATGGCATCAGCCAGAACCGAAGCCAGGCATGAACAGGCGGAAGGTCTCGACGAGCGCAGCCCGGTCGAGGTGCTCAAGGTGCTGTCCGCAGCCCAGCGGCAGGCCGCGGGCGCCGTCGATGCGGCGATCGAGGACATTGCCGAGGCGGCGAAGCTGGCGGCCGATGCTCTGCGTTCGGGCGGGCGCCTCGTCTATGTCGGCGCCGGCAGTTCCGGCCTGATGGCGATGGCCGACGCGCTGGAGCTTCCGGGCACCTACGGCATTGCGCGCGACCGCATCGTCATTCTGCTGGCCGGCGGCGCCGCCAGCCTCGAGGATCTTGCCGGCGGCTACGAGGACGACGAAGAGCTTGCGATCACTGATGCCGAAAAGGCGGGGATCGGCAAGGGCGACTGCGTGATCTGCGTCACCGCCAGCGGCACGACACCCTATGCAATCGCCGTTGCCGACCACGCCCGCGAGCACGATGCCAAGGTGATCGCGCTCGCCAACAATCCCGGCGCACCGCTCTTTGCTTATGCCGATATCTCCATCCTGCTGCAGACGCCGCCGGAAGTGATTTCCGGCTCGACGCGCATGGGGGCGGGGACGGCGCAGAAGGTCGCCTTCAACATGCTCTCGACGCTCGTCGGCATCCAGCTCGGCCATGTGCATGACGGTTACATGGTCAACCTGAAGGCGGACAACATCAAGCTGAAGGATCGCGCGGCCCGCATCGTCGCCGGCATTTCCGGCGTCGACGTCGAGACGGCGGGGCAACTGCTCGAGCAGTCCGAAGGATCCGTCAAGGCGGCGGTGCTGATCGCAGCCGGCGCGAAAGACAAGGCCGCGGCCGACGCCGCGCTCGACAATTCCGGGCAAAGCCTGCGGCGCGCCCTGAAGACCTTCCAATAACGGGAACCGCGCCAAACGGGGCGCACAAAAGGGAGAATGTCATGACACGCAATTTGATCAAGGGGCTGCTCCTTGCCACGAGCGTCCTCGGCACCGCGGGCCTCGCGCAGGCCCAGGACGTCTCGCTGACGATCGAGAGCTGGCGCAACGACGACCTGTCGATCTGGCAGGAGAAGATCATCCCGGCCTTCGAGGCGAAGAACCCGGGCATCAAGGTGGTGTTCGCGCCGACCGCGCCGACCGAATACAATGCCGCCCTGAACGCCAAGCTCGATGCAGGCTCGGCCGGCGACCTCATCACCTGCCGTCCGTTCGACGCCTCGCTGGAGCTTTACAACAAGAAGCATCTTGCCAGCCTGAACGATCTTCCGGGCATGGAGAACTTCTCCGACGTCGCCAAGTCCGCGTGGACGACGGACGACGGTTCGGCAACCTTCTGCGTGCCGATGGCCTCGGTCATCCACGGCTTCATCTACAACAAGGACGCCTTCGACCAGCTGGGCATCGCGGTGCCGACCACCGAAGCCGAATTCTTCGCAGCCCTCGACAAGATCAAGGCCGACGGCAATTATATCCCGATGGCGATGGGCACGAAGGACCTCTGGGAAGCCGCCACCATGGGCTACCAGAACATCGGCCCGACCTACTGGAAGGGCGAGGAAGGCCGTGCGGCCCTGATCAAGGGCGAGCAGAAGCTGACCGACGAGCCGTGGGTGGAACCCTATCGCGTGCTCGCCAAGTGGAAGGACTACCTCGGCGACGGCTTCGAGGCCCAGACCTATCCTGACAGCCAGAACCTGTTCACGCTCGGCCGCGCCGCCATCTTCCCGGCCGGCTCGTGGGAGATCGGCCTGTTCAACACCCAGGCGCAGTTCAAGATGGGCGCGTTCCCGCCGCCGGTGAAGGCCGCCGGCGATACCTGCTACATCTCCGACCACAACGACATCGGCGTCGGCCTGAACGCCAAGAGCGCCAATCCGGAAGCGGCGAAGAAGCTGCTCTCCTTCATCGCCTCACCGGAATTCGCCGACATCTACGCCAACTCGCTGCCGGGCTTCTTCAGCCTGAACTCGACGGCGGTGAAGATGCAGGACCCGATCGCCCAGGAATTCGTCTCCTGGCGCGAGAAGTGCAAGCCGACGATCCGCTCGACCTACCAGATCCTGTCGCGCGGCACGCCGAACCTCGAAAACGAGACCTGGACGGCTTCCGCCAACGTCATCAACGGCACCCAGACGCCGGAAGAGGCTGCCGAGAAGCTGCAGAAGGGCCTCGACAGCTGGTTCAAGCCGGCGAAGTGAGGCATGCGCTTACCCTCCCCTTGAGGGGGAGGGTCGGCCCGCAGGGCCGGGGTGGAGTGATGCCGCGTTTTCGGCAAGGATCACCCCACCCGCGCGTTCCGCGCGACCTCCCCCCTCAAGGGGGAGGTGGATCCGGCGGCGAACAGTGCGGCAATGGTTCCTTCTCCCTGCTTACGGGGAGAAGGTGCCGGCAGGCGGATGAGGGGCGGTTGGCTGCCCTGTCGATCCGGTCCGAGGCCCGCGCCATCCGCGGGAAAACGTGTAAGCTGACGTTTCATCCGCCGGGTATCCCGGGACGGCATCATGCGGCAGGACCGGCCGTGTGACACTCTCCGCATTTGGCGGTGGATCATCGAGCGAACGGTCAACAGCGGGCAAGAGACCATGACGGACGCCACAGTTTCAGAAGCCGAATTCGACGTCGTGCGGCGGCCGCGGCGGTGGCACATCGCCGTCTTCCTGCTGCCGGCGCTGGTCGTCTACACGGCGGTGATGATCCTGCCCTTGTTCGAGACGCTCAGGCTCTCCTTCTTCAACACCGTCGACGGGCAGCCGGCTTTCGTCGGCCTGTCGAATTTCGCAACGCTGTTCGGCAACGAGCGCTGGGCGTCGGACTTCTGGAACGCGCTGAAGAACAACTTCATCTTCTTCTTCATCCACATGATGGTGCAGAACCCGATCGGCATCGCGCTCGCAGCCCTGCTGTCGTTGCCGAAACTGAGGGGGGCCGCCTTCTACCGGACCGCCATCTTCCTGCCGACGCTGCTTTCCTTCGTGATCGTCGGTTTCATCTGGAAGCTGATCCTGTCGCCGATCTGGGGCGTCTCGCCCTACCTGATGGACCTCGTCGGGCTGAAATCGCTGTTCTCGCCCTGGCTCGGAAGGCCGGGCTCGGCGCTGATCGCGGTCTCGCTGATCTCGGTCTGGCAGTATGTCGGCATCCCGATGATGCTGATCTACGCGGCGCTCCTCAACATTCCCGAGGAGGTGATCGAGGCTGCCGAATGCGACGGCATCACCGGTTGGGCACAGTTCTTCAAGATCAAGCTGCCGCTGATCCTGCCGGCGATCGGTATCATCTCGATCCTGACCTTCGTCGGCAACTTCAACGCCTTCGACCTCGTCTACACCGTGCAAGGCGCGCTCGCCGGACCGGACGGCTCGACCGACATCCTCGGCACGCTGCTCTACCGGACCTTCTTCGGCTTCCAGCTACAACTGGGCGACCGCTCGATGGGGGCGACGATCGCGACCGTGATGTTCCTGATCATCCTCGCCGGCGTGTCGCTCTATCTTTTCGTCATCCAGCGGCGCATCCGCCGCTACCAGTTCTGAGGGGAGCCGACCATGTCCAAGGCACGCACCTCGCTGTCCCGTACGGCCATCGTCCACGCCGCCCTGATCGCCTATACGCTGATCGCGGTCTTTCCGGTGTTCCTGACGATCATCAATTCGATGAAGAACCGCAATGCGATCTTCCGTAACCCGATGCAACTGCCGACGCCCGCGACCTTCGATCTGGTGGGCTACCGCACGGTGCTGGGGCAGGGGGACTTCGCGCTCTACTTCCAGAACAGCCTGATCGTCACGGTCGTCTCGATCTTTCTCGTGCTGCTGTTCGGCGCGATGGCGGCGTTCGCGCTCTCGGAGTATCGCTTCCGCGGCAATACGCTGATGGGGCTCTATCTCGCGCTCGGCATCATGATCCCGATCCGGCTCGGCACGGTGGCGATCCTGCAGGGGATGGTGGCGACCGGGCTCGTCAACACGCTGACGGCGCTGATCCTCGTCTATACGGCGCAGGGGTTGCCGCTCGCCGTGTTCATCCTTTCGGAGTTCATGCGCACCGTTTCCGACGACCTGAAGAATGCCGGACGGATCGACGGGCTTTCGGAATACTCCATCTTCTTCCGGCTGGTGCTGCCGCTCGTGCGGCCCGCCATGGCAACGGTCGCCGTCTTCACCATGATCCCGATCTGGAACGACCTGTGGTTCCCGCTGATCCTGGCGCCGGGCGAGGCGACCAAGACCGTTACGCTCGGCTCGCAGATCTTCATCGGCCAGTTCGTCACCAACTGGAACGCGGTGCTGGCCGCCCTGTCGCTGGCGATCCTGCCGGTTCTCGTCCTCTATCTCGCCTTTTCGCGGCAGCTCATCCGCGGCATTACCTCGGGAGCGGTGAAATGATGGTTCTCGCGCCTGGGCAGCCCCCTCATCCGCCCTTCGGGCACCTTCTCCCCGGTGGGGAGAAGAGGGAGATTGCCGCGACGCCGACGATCCTCCTCTCCCCTTGGGGAGAGGGTGGCCGAGCGCAGCGGAGGCCGGGTGAGGGGGCTGCCCCGACCAATGTTTCTTGCGAAGGAATGAAAGCATGAATTCCGCATCTCCCATCCGCGTGCTGTCCGCCGGTCTCGGCAACATGGGCCGCAGCCATGCGCTCGCCTATCATGAGAACCCCGGCTTCACGATCGCCGGTCTCGTCAACCGCTCGAAGGTCGAGCTTCCGGAGCCACTGCGCGAATACGAGATCCTGCCGTCCTTTCCCGACGCTCTGAAGGAGCTGAAGCCCGAGCTCTGCTCGATCAACACCTATTCCGACAGCCACGCTGACTTTGCGGTGATGGCGATGGAGGCGGGGGCGCATGTGTTCGTGGAGAAGCCGCTGGCGACGACGGTCGCTGATGCCGAGCGCGTGGTCGCCTGCGCGCGCGCCAACGGACGCAAGCTCGTGGTCGGCTATATCCTGCGCCACCATCCTTCCTGGATGCGGCTGATCGCGGAAGCCCGCAAGCTCGGCGGCCCCTACGTGTTCCGCATGAACCTGAACCAGCAGTCGAGCGGGCCGACCTGGGAGACGCACAAGGCGCTGATGCAGACAACGCCGCCGATCGTCGATTGCGGGGTGCACTATGTGGATGTCATGTGCCAGATCACCGACGCCAGGCCGGTCGAGGTGCGCGGCATGGGGCTTCGGCTCTCCGACGAGATCGCGCCCGACATGTACAACTACGGCCACCTGCAGGTGCTTTACGACGACGGCTCGCTCGGCTGGTACGAGGCGGCCTGGGGGCCGATGATCTCGGAAACGGCCTTCTTCGTGAAGGACGTGATGTCGCCGAAGGGATCCGTCTCCATCGTCATGGACCCGAACGCCAAGTCGGACGACATCGACACCCACACCAAGACGGCGGTGATCCGGCTGCACAATGCCGAGACCGGGCCGGACGGCCGCTTCCTCAAGGCCGACGAAGACCTGAAGATGGCCGGCGAGCCGGGTCACCAGGAGCTCTGCGACCGCGAGCAGGCCTATATGCTGAAGGCGATCCGCGAGGATATCGACCTTTCGCGCCACATGGACGATGCGGTCCAGTCGCTCAGGATCTGCCTTGCCGCCGACGAGAGCGTGCGCACCGGCCGGCCGGTGAAACTGTAAAGAAGGAACGATCGATGGGCTCCCTGCAACTGAAATCCGTGCGCAAGTCCTTCGGCCCGGTCGACGTCCTCAAGGGCATCGACCTGGACGTCAAGGACGGCGAGTTCGTCATCTTCGTCGGACCGTCGGGCTGCGGAAAATCGACGCTGCTGCGCATCATCGCCGGCCTCGACGATGCGACGTCGGGCAATATCCTGATCGACGGGAGCGAGGTGAGCGCGGTGCCGCCGGCCAAGCGCGGCATCGCCATGGTGTTCCAGTCCTATGCGCTCTATCCGCACCTGAGCGTGAAGGACAACATGGGCTTGGGCCTCAAGCAGGCCGGCGCACCGAAGGCGGAGATCGAGGCGCGAACGAAGAAGGCGTCTTCCATGCTGTCGCTGGAGAACTATCTCGCCCGACGCCCGGCCGAGCTTTCCGGCGGGCAGCGCCAGCGCGTGGCGATCGGCCGGGCGATCGTGCGCGAGCCGAAGCTGTTCCTGTTCGACGAGCCGCTTTCCAACCTCGACGCGGCGCTGCGCGTCAACACGCGCCTGGAGATCGCCCGGCTCCACCGCGAACTGAAGGCGACCATGATCTACGTCACGCATGACCAGGTCGAGGCGATGACGCTGGCGGACAAGATCGTCGTGCTTGACGGCGGCGTCATCCAGCAGGTCGGCTCGCCAATGGAGCTCTACAACCGCCCGGCCAACCTGTTCGTCGCCGGCTTCATCGGCTCGCCGGCGATGAACTTCATCGATGCTTCCCGGCTCGGACGCAGCGATGCGACGACGATTGGCGTCCGTCCGGAGCACATGGCGCTGTCGCGCGAGAGCGGCGAGTGGACCGGCAGGGTCGTCCATGTCGAGCACCTCGGCGCCGACACGATCGTCTACCTGGACAGCGAGAAGGCAGGGCTTTTGACAGTGCGGCTGTTCGGCGAACACCACTACGAACCGGACGAGATCGTCCATGCCACGGCAAATGCCGGACAGCTCCATCGTTTCGGGGATGACGGCAAAATGATACGATGAGGTCCCTCATCACGAGTTCGTGATCGGGCGTTGTGCAGTGCGATAACGGATTGCGCTTGGACAAGATCTAACATACAGAACTGTTTGTATAACGGCGATGCGGGGGACTTCCGGTTCTCCGCATCGAATCATTTCAAGGCCTTCCGGCCGTGACCTGACCTTTTCGAGGCCGCCGGCCTCCCCTCGTTTCGTGGAAAAACCGATGCGCATCATTAGACCGATTGCAATTGCGACACTGGGCAGCCTGCTGTTTTTGGCCGGATGCCAGAAGGAGGAGGACAAGCAGGCCGGTGCGCCGGCGATGCCGCCGACCCCAGTCGCAGTCATCACCACCAAGTCCGAGGAAGCGCCGATCATGAACGAGCTGCCGGGCCGCATCGCTGCGACCCGCATCGCCGAGGTTCGTCCGCGCATCTCCGGCATCATCGTCGAACGCGTGTTCGAGCAGGGCTCGATCGTCAACGAGGGCGACGTTCTCTACCGCATCGATCCTGAGCCCTTCCGCGTGCAGGTCGATAGCGCCGAGGGCACGCTGCGGCGTGCAAAGGCCGTGCAGTTGCAGGCCAAGCAGGCGGCCGACCGCCAGGAGCAGCTGAAGAAGTCGAACGTCGCCTCCGCGCAGCAGTTCGACGACGCGGTGGCGCAGCTTGCGGCCGCGGATGCCGACGTCGCCATCGCCGAGGCCGGTCTTGCGACGGCAAGGCTCAATCTCGAATATTCCGAGGTGAAGGCGCCGATCACCGGCCGCATCGGCCGGGCGCTGATCACCGAAGGCGCGCTCGTCAGCAGCAACGGCACCGAGGCGCTGGCCACGATCCAACAGCTCGACCCCGTCTATGCCGACTTCACCCAGTCGGCCACCGACCTGATCCGCCTGCGCAAGGCGCTCCAGGACGGCGCCCTGATGAAAGACGGCAATTCGGCTGACGTAGCGCTGTTGTTCGACGACGGCACGACCTACGGCCGTACCGGCAAGCTGTTGTTCTCGGAGGCCGCCGTCGACGAGACGACCGGCCAGGTGACGCTGCGCGGCGAATTCCCCAATCCCGACAACGATCTTCTGCCGGGCATGTATGTCCGCGTGCAGCTCCAGCAGGGCATCCAGAAGAACGCGATCCTGGTGCCGCAGCAGTCCGTCCAGCGCGACACGGCCGGGCAGGCACAGCTCTATGTCGTCAACGCAGAGAACATCCTGGAGGTCCGGCGCGTCAACGTCGGTCGCGCGGTCGACCAGCGCTTCATCGTGACGAGCGGGCTGCAGCCGGGAGAGAAGATCGTGGTCGAGGGCTTCCAGAAGATCGGGCCCGGCGCCACTGTCGCGCCCACCGACTGGCAGCCGGCCGGTCAGGCGCCTGCTGAGAAGCAGGCCGCCGAGGCCGCCGAAGCCCCTGCGGTCGCCAGCGAGGCGGCAGAGCCGGCCGCCAAAGCGAACTGAGGTCCTGAACAATGCCTAGATTTTTCATCGACAGGCCGATCTTCGCCTGGGTCGTCGCCATTTTCATCATGCTTGCCGGCGTGATCACGATTCCGATGCTGCCGGTGGCGCAGTATCCGAACGTGGCGCCGCCGCAGATCTCTATCTCGACCAACTATCCAGGCGCTTCGCCCGACGACATCTACCAGTCGGTGACGCGTCCGATCGAGGAGGAGCTGAACGGCGTACCCGGGCTGCTCTATTTCGAATCGACGTCGGAATCCTCCGGCAGCATCTCCATCAACGTTACCTTTGCGCCCGGCACCAATATCGGCGAGGCGCAGGTCGAGGTGCAGAACCGCATTGCCCGCGTCGAGCCGCGCCTGCCGCAGGCCGTCACCCAGCAGGGCATGCGCGTCGAGCAGGCGAGCACTTCCTTCCTCATGGTGGTCGCGCTGTCCTCTACCGACGGCAATACGGACGCGATCGGGCTCGGCGACTATCTCAGCCGTAACGTGCTGGGCGAAATTCGGCGCGTGCCGGGCGTCGGCAGCGCGACGCTGTTTTCGACCCAGCGCTCGATGCGCATCTGGGTCGACCCCGACAAGATGGTCGGCCTCAAGCTGACGATCGACGACATCAACAACGCGATCTCGGCGCAGAACGCGCAGGTCTCGGCAGGTCGGATCGGTGCGCAGCCCAATCCGATCGGCCAGCAGATCTCCGCGACCGTGCTCGTCCGCGGCCAGCTGACCTCGCCCGAGGAGTTCGGCTCGATCGTACTGCGTGCCAATCCGGACGGATCGTCGGTGCGGCTGCGCGACGTGGCCGCCATCGAGGTCGGCGGTGAAAGCTACAACTTCTCGACGCGCCTGAGCGGCAATCCCACGGCCGCCATCGGCGTGCAGCTCTCGCCGACGGGCAACGCCATGTCGACGGCGGCCGGCGTGCGCGCCAAGATGGAGGAACTGGCGAAGTTCTTCCCGGCCGGCGTTGAATACAGCATCCCCTACGACACGACGCCCTTCGTCGAAGTGTCGATCGAGAAGGTCATCCACACGCTGATCGAGGCGATCGGCCTCGTATTCATCGTGATGTTCCTGTTCCTGCAGAACATCCGCTACACGATCATCCCCACGCTCGTCGTGCCGGTGGCGCTGCTCGGAACCTGTGCTGTGATGTACGTCTCGGGGTTCTCGATCAACGTGCTGACCATGTTCGCCATGGTGCTGGCGATCGGCATCCTCGTCGACGACGCGATCGTCGTGGTCGAGAACGTCGAGCGCATCATGGCCGAAGAGGGACTGTCGCCGAAGGAGGCCACCAAGAAAGCCATGGGCCAGATTTCCGGCGCCGTGATCGGCATCACGCTGGTGCTCTCGGCCGTGTTCATTCCCATGGCGTTCTTCCCGGGCGCCGTCGGCATCATCTACCAGCAGTTCAGCCTGACCATGGTGGTGTCGATCCTGTTTTCGGGCTTCCTGGCGCTGTCGCTGACGCCGGCGCTCTGCGCCACCTTCCTGAAACCGATCCCGCACGGCCATCACGAAAAGCGCGGCTTCTTCGGCTGGTTCAACCGCGGTTTCGACAAGACGGCGCATGGCTATTCCGGCGTGGTGGGCAAGGTCGTGAAGCGCTCGGGCCGGATGATGGTCGTGTATCTCGCGCTGCTCGTCGGTCTCGGCTATGCCTATCTGCAACTGCCGACGTCGTTCCTTCCGAACGAAGACCAGGGCTACCTCATTGTCGACATGCAGGCTCCGTCCGAGGCGAGCGGCACCCGTACGGCCGAGGTCATCCAGCAGGTCGAGAAGATCTTCATGGGCGAGAAGGCCGTCGCCGACATCGTCGCCATCTCCGGCTACAGCTTCTCCGGCACCGGCCAGAACGCAGGCCTCGCCTTCGTTCCCTTGAAGGACTGGTCAGAACGCGGACCGGAAGATTCGGCCGATGCGATCGCGGGCCGCGCCAACATGCAGCTCTTCGGCATCAAGGACGCGATGACATTCTCGCTCTCGCCGCCGCCGATTCAGGGCCTGGGCAACTCGACCGGATTCACCTTCCGCCTGCAGGACCGCGGCGGACTGGGGCAGACTGCGCTCTCTGCCGCACGCGACCAGCTGATGGCTGCTGCCGCAAAGAGCCCGGCCGTCACCGGCCTGCGCGTCGAAGGCATGCCCGACGCGGCGCAGGTCAACCTGCTGATCGATCGCGAGAAGGCCAACACCTTCGGGGTGACCTTCTCCGACATCAACTCGACGATCTCGGCGAACCTCGGCTCGTCCTACGTCAATGACTTCCCGAACTCCGGTCGCATGCAGCGCGTGACGGTACAGGCGGGGGCGGACAAGCGTATGCATACCGCCGACCTCCTCAACCTCAACGTCCGCAACGCCAGCGGCGGCATGGTTCCGCTGTCGTCGTTTTCCACCGTGGAGTGGATCCGCGGGCCGCAGCAGATCGTCGGCTACAACGGCTATCCGTCGATCCGCATCGCGGGCCAGGCCGCACCCGGCTTCTCCTCGGGCGAGGCGATCGCCGAGATGGAGCGCCTGGCAGGCGAACTGCCGATCGGCTTCGGCTACGAATGGACGGGCCAGTCGCTGCAGGAGATCCAGTCCGGCTCGCAGGCGCCGGCACTGATCGCGCTGTCGATCCTGTTCGTCTTCCTGCTGCTTTCGGCGCTCTACGAGAGCTGGTCGATCCCGCTGTCGGTCATGCTCGTCGTGCCGCTCGGCGTCATCGGCTCGGTGATCGCGGTGACCTGGCGCGGCATGCCCAACGACGTGTACTTCCTCGTCGGCCTGATCACCATCATCGGCCTGTCGGCGAAGAACGCGATCCTGATCATCGAGTTCGCCAAGGACCTGCGGGCGGAGGGCAAGCCTCTCCTCGAGGCCACGGTCGAAGCCTGCCGGCTGCGCTTCCGGCCGATCCTGATGACCTCGCTGGCCTTCACCCTCGGCGTGCTGCCGATGGCGATCGCCTCGGGCGCCAGCGCTGCCAGCCAGAACGCGATCGGCACGGGCGTGATGGGCGGCATGATCTCGGCAACCGTTCTCGCCATCTTCTTCGTCCCGGTGTTCTTCGTGTTCATCATGAACCTCTTCGGCCGCAAGCCGAAGGAAGAAAAGCCGGCTGGCGAGCCAGTGCCGGCACCGGGCGAGTGAGAAACGAGTGTCCGCCGAAAGGCGGGCGCTCCCGGCTACGGGGGGCACATGCGTAGGACCAAAGCGGACGCCAAAGTCACGCGCCAGCAGATCCTCTATGCGGCGGAGCGCGTCTTTTTCGAAAAGGGCGTCTCCAACGCATCGATGGAGGAGGTGGCCCTTGCCGCCGGCGTGACCCGCGGCGCCATCTACTGGCATTTCGCCAACAAGACCGACCTCTTCATGGAACTCTACAAGTCCGTGCCCTTGCCGCAGGAGGACATGGTTGCCCGCGAACTCGAGATGGAAGGCGCGGACGTGTTCGCGGTGATCGAGCGCATGGCGGCGGAGTGGCTGGAGGTGCTGGCCAAGGACGAGCAGCGCCAGCGGATCCTGTCGATCCTGCTTCGCTGCGACTATGGAGGCGAACTGGCGCCGGTGCTGCAACAGCAACAGCAGGTCTTCGACGAGCACGTGCGCATCCTGGAGATGGCCTTCGCCCGGGCAGCCGAAACGGGCAAGCTCGACCGCTGCTGGACGCCACGTGCGCTCGCCTCCTCCTTCTGCTGGATGATGAAGGGGCTTTGCGTCGAATGGCTGCTGTTCGGCCGCCGCTTCGACCTTGCCGCCGAAGGCCGCGACGGCCTTTCCCGCTTCATTCGCGGACTGCGGGCCGCCTGATCCGCCCGCCGCCGGCGTGGCCGGCATGGGCTGCGCCATGGCAGGTCTCCGAGGCGTCAGTTGTCTTCTGCGGTCATCTTCCCGATCCAGTCCTTGCCGATATTCCAACGCCTTAACACGGAAAGCGGATCTTCCGCGTCAAGCCGGGAACAGATGCGATAGACCTCCAGCACCTCGGCGCTCATCTCGCCCTTCTGGTAGAAATACATCGCCGCCGCATAGCGGCTGCGCCCCGACCAGTCGATACCGACCGGTGTGCGGATGAGCGTCCAATGGTGGCGGGCTTCTTCGTCCATCGGTGCGTTCTTGCCTTGTCGCGTCCTACCGCAATCCCGGCGGCGTCGCCGTGCGTCGCGCCAGCTTCACGAACGGCCGCGGGACGATCTTCGCACGCTTCATCATCTTCTGGTACTTCAGTTCGCGCATCGCATAGATCTCCACCCAGAGGTCGTCGACGAACCGTGTGCCATAGGGGCGCGTCAGGCTGGCGATGGCGATGTTGCGCTTGGCGGTGGGCGACCAGATGGCGGCGGTGACGAGGCCCGCCTCTCGCTTGCCGCGGTGATAGACGATCGCATGCTCGGCTGGAACATTCCCTTCGATTTCAAGGCCTACGAGGACGTGCCTCAGAGTTTGATTCCGGCGCGCATCGAGGACGGCGCGGCGGCCGTTGAAGTTCGGCTTGTCCGGATCGACCAGCCAGTCGAGGCCGATCTCGTCGGGCAGGCGCACGCGGTCGGCGCGAAGTGCCCCCTCGGCGGTGACGAAGTCGGCATTGGCGACGATGAAGCCGGCCTCGATGCGCGTGCGGTTCAGCGCGGCGTAGCCGATGGCGCGAATGCCGTGCCCGTCGCCGGCCGTCCACAGCCGGTCCCATAGCGACAAGGCCGTCTGGCGCGGAACGAAGAGTTCGTAGCCCAGGTCGCCGGTGAAGCCGGTGCGCGAGATCGTGACGGTACCCCCGTCATGGGCAAACGTGGCGATGTCGAAGGGCTTCAGCCGCTCGACGCCGGCAAAGCCGGCTTCGGCGAGCACTGCATAGCTCGTCGGCCCCTGCAGGGCGACGCCGGCGATCGCTTCGGTTTCCTCGTGGATCTCGACCGTGAAGCCGAAGGCGCTGTCGAGCAGCCAGGACAGGTGGCGCTCCTGGCAGCAGAGGCGGAATTCCTGCTCGCCCAAGCGGAACAGCGTGCCGTCGTCCAGCACGTGGCCGTCGTCGTCGCACCAGGCGGTGTAGTGCACGCGGCCGACGGGGAGCTTGCGCACGTCGCGCAGCGTCAGGCGGTTGAGGTAGCGCTCCGCGTCCGCGCCGGCGATGCGGTACTTCACCATCGGCGAGATGTCGAACAGGGCCGCCGTCGAGCGGATCGCGAAATACTCGAGTTCCTCGTCGAAGAGCGCATGCGGGGCCTTGTAGCCGGCCCAGTTGTACCAGTCGTTGACCTCGTCGAGGGCGGCCAGCCGCGGATGGAAGGGCGTCTCCAGCCGCGGGGTGAGGATATGGCTGCGCGCAGCACGGCGGGCGTCGGTGGCATTTGCAGGCTTGGTCAGGGCGTTCATCGGCTGCCTCCGGCAAGGATGTGGCGAGCGGCGTTCCAGCCGGCGAGGCCGGATATGCCGCCGCCCGGATGGGCGCCGGCGCTGGCGAGATACAGGCCCTCGATCGGCGTGGCATAGCCGGAAGCGGTGCCCGTCGGCCGGTTGATCAGGAGCTGGTCGGCCTGCAGTTCCCCATGATGCCAATGACCGCCCGGCAGGTTGTATTCGGTCTCGATGTCTGTGGGCGTGCTGAGGTTCGCAGCGACGACCGTAGCACCGATGCCCGGCGCGTGGCGCTCGAGGATGTCGATGACGATCTTCAGGAAGGCCGGCTTGCCGGTCTCCCAGCCTGCCTTGAGCTTGTAGGGTGCATATTGCACCAGCGCCGAGAGCGTGCAGGCGCCGTCCGGCGCGAGCGTGCTGTCTGCCAGGCTCGGCAGCACGATCTCCATCACCGGATCGGGCGAGAATTCGCCGTACTTGGCCGGGTTGAAGGCGTTTTCGACATGCGTCATCGAGCGGGCGATGACGATGCGGCCGGCGTGGTCGCGGCCGGGGAGGCCGGAGAAATTCGGCATGCGTTCCAGTGCGAGATCGAGCTTGGCGACGTTTCCGGCCGAGCGGACGTGGCGGATGGAGCGCAGGAAGCCGGTGCCGGTCTCGGCGGCATCGACGAGTTGCAGAAAGGTCGCCTGCGGGTGGATCGCGGAGACGACCACCGGAGCGGTGAGCTCCGAGCCGTCGGCGAGCACGACGCCGCCGGCCCTGCCGCGGTCGGCGAGAATGCGGCCGACGCGGGCGCCGCAGCGGATGGTGACGCCGGCCGTCTCCGCCGCCTTGAGGAAGGCGGGAGCGACGGCCGCCATGCCGCCTTCCGGAATGAACTGGCCGCCGGCCTTGCCGTCCACTTCGCCGGTGAGGCGATAGTAGAGGCCGAGAAGCGAGGTTGGCGAGCGCGGTCCGAGGTGGATGCCGAGCGTGGCGTCGAAGGCGAGCAGCCCCTTCAGCCGGTCGTCGTCGAGATATTCGTCGGCGACATCGGCGACGTTCATCAGCAGCATGCGCAGGAAATCGCGGCCCTCGGCGCGGCCCTTGCGGATGATGCCGAAACCGGCCGCCATCAGCGTCGAGATATCGCCGATGCCGATCGCGCCAAGCTGCGGCGGCGGGCGGCGCAGGAAGCGCTTGAGGACGCCGGCCTGGAAGACCAGCTTGTCGCGCAGGCGGGAGAAGGCCGCCGCCTCGTCTGCCGTCACGCCGTCGATCGTCTCGCCATAGGCGCCGCGGAGCACGGCCGGCTCGCGCTCGCCGTCGAGGACGGCGGTCGGCATGGCGGGGCCGGGCGTGGCCGCAAGCGCGATCCCGAGGTCGCGGGCGACTTCTGGATCGAGCCGGTTGACGAGGTGGGCGAGGCCGGCGGATCGGAAGCCGGGCGCGAATTCGCGGCCGCGGGCAGCACCCCCCGGCGCGTTCGCCGCCTCCAGCACCAGCACCCTGCGGCCGCTGCGGCCGAGCTTGGCTGCGGCGGCGAGGCCGTTGTGGCCGGCGCCGATGACGATCGCGTCATAGCTATGCGCGGCAGTTTTTGGGGTCTTCAGAGGTGCGTCAGATGACGTCATGGGCGTTGCTCATCTTCTCGGGGCTGCGCTTGAGGTCGCGGAGGATCTCCATGGCGGCGTTGCGGCCGGGCGCGCCCATGACGCCGCCGCCGGGATGGGTGGAGGAGCCGCAGATGTAGAGGCCGGCGATCGGGCTGCGGTACTGGGCGTAGCCGGGAACGGGGCGGTTGAACAGCAACTGGTCGAAGGTCAGTTCGCCCTGGAAGATGTTGCCCTCGGTCAGGCCGACCTCGGCTTCGAGTTCGCGCGGGGTGCGCACCTCCATGTGGACGATGCGGTCGCGGAAGCCCGGCGAATAGTCGGAGATCTGGCCGACGACGGTTTCGGCGAAGGCAGCGCGGTCGGCGTCGGTCCAGTCGCGGCCCTCGACCTTTGGCGGGCAGTACTGCACGAAGCAGCTCATGAAGTGTTTGCCCGGCGAGGTCATGGTCGGGTCGAGCGTCGTCGGGATCATCGTGTCGAGCATGGGATCGGCCGACCAGCGCCCGGCCTTCCAGTCGTCGTAGGCGCGTTCCATCCGTTCGATCGAGTCGGTGAAATGCAGGTCGCCGCGGATGCAGGAAGACCCCTTCGGCAGGGCGGGGAATTCCGGCAGGCTGTCCAGCGCGATGTTCACCTTGCCGGACGAGCCGCGCATCTTGAAGTGCCTGACCCGGTGGACGAAGTGTTCCGGCAGGTCGGCCTCGTCGACGAGCTTCAGGAACGTCCGCTTCACGTCGGCATTGGAGACGACGAGTTTGGCGCGGATCTCCTCGCCGCTTTCCAGGACTACGCCGGTGGTGCGCCCGCCGCGCGAGAAGATCCTTGCGACCTCGGCGTCGGTGCGGATCGTGCCGCCGGCGGCGAGGAACGAACTCGCCAAGGCCTGCGTCACTGCGCCCATGCCGCCGCGGGCATAGCCCCAGGCGCCGACCGAGCCGTCCACCTCGCCCATGTAGTGATGCAGCAGCACATAGGCCGTGCCCGGCGACATGGGGCCGAGAGCGGTGCCGATGATGCCGGAGATTGCCAGATATGCCTTGATGACGTCGGTCTCGAAATACTCGTCGAGGAAGTCGGAGATCGACATGGTCCAGAAGCGCAGCGTCTGCGCCATCTCGCCAGGGCTGAACTCACCGAATTTCCTTGCCAGATACAGGAGTTCGGCGATGTCGCGCGGGCGGAAGCCGAAAGGATCGGGTGCGGTGCGCATCAGAAGCGGCTGGATGAAACGGCACTGGCGGGTGACGTCGCGGGCATAGCGCTCATAGGCCTCGGCATCACGCTTCGAATAGCGGGCGAATTCGCGGCGGTGGCTGTCGTGGTCGCGGTAGGAGGCGAGGTAGTCGCCATCGCGGGTCAGGACCGCGCCGCCTTCGTAGGCGACGACCTGCAGCCCATGCCTGGGCAGTTCGAGGTCGCGCATGATCTCGGGGCGGAACAGCGAACAGACGTAGGAACAGTTGGAATAGAGGAAACCCGGCGTCAGCTCCCGGCTGGTGGCCGCGCCGCCGACCCAGCCGTTCTTCTCCAGCACGGCGACCTTCAGGCCGGCCCGCTGCAGGTAGCCGGCGGTCACCAGACCATTGTGGCCGCCGCCCACCACGAGGACGTCATATCGTTGCATGCTCGTTCTCCCTCATTGACCGAAAGGCTGCATCAAACGCAAAAACTTGTCCAGATATTTTGAATGAATATTCAGCAAGTATGTTGCAATCGTCTGATAATGCGCTAGAATTTCGCGTCAGGAACGACAGGGCGCGGGGTGATCTTGCGAGGGGAGAGCATGACGGCGGACGGCGAGATGGGGCAGGAGCACGAGCCGGAATACGACGACGAGGCGATCCGGTTCCTCGCGGTCGTGTGGGGCGAGGGGTATCTGTCTCCCGGCGGTTCGGAGGAGGTCGACCGCGTGCTTGCGGGCATCGACCTTTCGGGGAGGTCGGTGCTCGATTTCGGCTGCGGCGCGGGCGGCGCCACGCTGCACATCGCCAAGGCGCACGGACCGGCGGAGATCGTCGGCTACGACGTCGAGCAGCCGGTGATCGACCGGGCGCGGGCGGCGGCGGTCCGCGAAGGGCTGACGGCGCAGGTCCGCTTCATCGCTACCCCGCCCGGCCGGCTGCCCTTCGACGACGGCGAGTTCGACGTCGTCTTCTCCAAGGATGCGATGGTGCACGTGCTCGACAAGGAGGCACTTTTTGCCGAGCTCTTCCGCGTGCTGAAGCCCGGCGGCCGGCTTGCCACCTCCGATTGGCTGATCGCGCATGACGGCGAGCCGTCGCAGGAGATGAAGGACTACATCGAAGCCGAGGGCCTGAGCTTCGGCATGGCCTCATCATCACGCTACCTGCAGGCGATGCGGGCGGCGGGCTTCGTCGCCGTCTCGGCGACGGATCGCAACGGCTGGTACCGCGAGGTGGCGCGCGCGGAGCAGGAACGGCTGAAGGGCCCGCTGCACGCCGCAGCCGTCGCGGCTGTCGGCGAGGCCTATGTCGAGAAGAACATCCGTACCTGGGTCGCCATGCAGAAGGTTCTTGACAGCGGCGAGCATTGCCCCACTCATCTTTTCGGCAGCAAGCCGGACGGAGATCTTCCGTGAACGAGGCGCTGCGAAATCCCAAAATGAGAACGGCGGTGAAGATGCGGGCGAACGCGGCGCAGAAGGACGTGACTGACATCGAGAAGAAGGGCCGCAAGGCCTCCAAGGAGGCGAGGCGGCTGCAACTGATCGAGGCGACGATCGATTCGCTTGCCCGGCGCGGCTATTCCGAGACGACGCTGGCCGACGTCGCCGACGGGGCAGGGCTGTCGCGCGGCATCGTCAATTTCCACTTCGAGAGCAAGGAAAAGCTGCTCGTCGCCACGCTGCAGGCGATGGCGGACGAATATGCCAACCACTGGAGTTCGGCGTTGGAGAAGGCAGGGCCGCGGCCGGCCGAGCAGCTCTGGGCGCTGGTTGCCGCCGATTTCGACCGGCGGATCTGCACCAAGCGCAAGCTGGCCGCCTGGTGCGCCTTCTGGGGCGAGGCCAAGTCACGGCCGACCTACCAGGCGCTCTGCGGCGCGCGCGACGTCAAGTACCAGGAAATGGTGATCTCGGTCTGCGCCGCGCTGAAGGCGGAGGGCGGCTACGACTATACGGCCGAGCCGATGGCGCTTTCCCTTTCCAGCATGCTGGAAGGGCTGTGGCTGCGCCTGATGATGGGCAACGGCCTCACCCGCGAACAGGCGCACGAGGCGGCGATCGAGGCGATCGTTGCCATGTTCCCGAAGCACATCGCCAGAAACGGACCGAAATAGCCAACCAGAAAAAAGGGGAATGAGCATGAGCATCTCGAACCGGGCCGGACATTTTCTCACGGCCGCCATGGCCGCGGCACTTTCCCTCTCTACCGCCCTGCCTGCCGCAGCCGACGGGCTGACGGTGTTCGACTGGTCGGGCTACGAGGATCCGGCCTTCTTCCCTGCCTATGTGGAAAAACACGGAAACCCGCCGGACTTCGCCTTCTTCGGCGACGAGGAGGAGGCGTTCCAGAAACTGCGGGCCGGGTTCAAGGCCGATGTCGCCCATCCCTGTTCGCAGAGCGTGGCGAAATGGCGCGACGCGGGCCTGCTGGAGCCGCTGGACACGACGAAGCTGGCGCACTGGAACGACGTTCTGCCCGGGCTGAAGTCGATGAAGGGGCTGATGACCTCGGACGACGGCACCGCCTGGCTCATCCCCTACGAATGGGGCAATACCGTGCTGACCTACCGGACAGACACGGTCAAGCCGGAGGAGATCGCCTCGCTGAAGGCCTTCGCCGATCCGAAATTCAAGGACCGCGTCTCGATCGGCGACAATGTCGACGACGTCTACGCGCTGGCGAGCCTGGCGATCGGGGTGAAGGACTGGACGCAGATGACCGACGAGCAGTTCAAGGAGGCTTCGGAGTTCCTGCGCGATGTGCACAAGAACGTCCGCCTCTACTGGACCGACAACACCGAGGTCAGCCAGGCGATGGCGGCAGGCGAGATCGACCTGGCCTGGGCCTGGAACGAGACGGCAGTGACGCTGCAGGGCGAGGGGGTGCCGGTGGCGATGAAACTGGATACGGCCGAGGGAAACTCTACCTGGGTCTGCGGCTATGTCCGGCTGAAGGGCGGCGAGGGCAATGTCGACCAGGTCTATGACTATCTGAACGCCGTGAGCGATCCGGCCGTTTCGAAATACATGGTCGAGGCGTGGGGCTACGGCCACGTCAATGCCAAGGGCATGGCTTCCATCGATCCGGCCATCCTGAAGCAGAAGGGCTATGGCGACGTCGAGACCTTCATGACCGACACGCTGTTTCAGTCCCCCTTGCCGAACGAATTGCGGCAGAGGATGATCGCCGAGTTCGAGAAGATCAAATCGGGATACTAATGTCGCAGCGTCATGACGTCATTGTCGTCGGGGCCGGCTTTGCCGGCCTTTCGGCCGCGCTTTCGCTGGTCGACAAGGGCATGGACGTTGTGGTGCTGGAAGCCGCCGACCGCGTCGGCGGGCGGGTCGAGTCGGCCGTCTTCGGCGACGGGACCCGTGTCGATACCGGCGCGCAGTTCGTCTGCGACGACATGGAAAACGTCATCGCGCTTTTGGCCCGCTACGGCAAGACGCTGGTGCAGACGCCGATGGCGGGCGAAAGCATCGTGCAGCCGCCCGGGCGCGATGACGACGAGGCCTATGCCCAGGCGCGGGCACTGCGGCTGCGACTGCGAGGGCTTGATCCGGCCGATCCGGCGCTCGCCGGGTTGACGGTCGCCGACTGGCTGGCGGCGCAGCCCGTCAGCCCCGACGCCGCGCTCGCGTTCCGCTCGACCGTCGAGGGCCTGTGGTGCCGGCCGATCGGCGAACTGCCGCTCTGGTATCTGGTCTCGAACGACCGGCGCATCACCAACCGGCAGACAGAGATCGAATATTTCGTCGCCGAAACCATCCATTCGCTGGCCGAGGACATGGCCGCAGGCCTCGGGAGCCGCCTTCTGACCGGCCATCCGGTGACGCGGATCTCGACCGGGCCGAACGGCGTGGAGGTCAGTGCCGCGGGCGCAAGCTTTCTCGCCCGGCAGGCGATCGTCGCCGTGCCGCCGGTCATGGCGTCGCGCATCGCCTATGCGCCGGCACTGCCGGTGAAGCTTTCGGCCGCGCTCGGCGCCTGGCGCAGCGGCACGGTCATCAAGGCGCTCGTTCGCTATCACACGCCGTTCTGGCACGACGAGGGGCTCAGCGGGCTGGTGGCGTGGCGCGATCCGGTCGGCCTGTTCTCCTGCGACGTCAGCCGTAACGGGCCGGGGGCGACGCTCGTCGTCTTCATCGCCGGGCCGCTGGCGCAGTCGTGGCGGCAGATGCCGCAGGCCGAACTGCAGGAGACGATCCTCGAAAAGCTCGCCGGCGCCCTCGGTGCCGAGGCGAGAAATGCAGCCGACCTGATCATCCGCGACTGGACCGACGACCTGTGGTGCGGCGGCGGCTATGGCGACACGATCTGCGACATGCAGGCGCGAGACGCCGAGGATATGCTGCGCGCCGGCTTCGGCCCGATCCGCTTCGCCAGCGCCGAACTGTCGCCGTCGTTTCCGTGCTATGTCGAGGGGGCGATCGTGGCCGGGAGGGCGGCTGTCGAAGCCCTGCCTGGGAGAGTGAGTAGCCAATAGCGAATGGGTTCTTGCGCAAGCCGCGCCAACAGGTCTTCACCGATAGGAGAACCTGCAGAGCCTACTCGTTACATCCTTGCCCCTCTCTCATCCTCTGAAAGCAGCACGAACGCATCCGGATCGTAGGCGAGCCTGATCTCTGCGCCGAGCGGCAGGTCGTCGGCGCCGTAGTCGTTGGTCTCGACCATGGAGAGCGGCTGCTCGAGGCCGTCGACGCCGATTGTCAGGTGCGTCACCTCGCCGAAATAGGCGCGGTTCTCCACCCGGCCTACGAGTTCGTGCGGCGCGCGCTCGTCGTCCCACAGCAGGCGCAGGCGTTCCGGGCGTATGCCGACGGTGACGTGGCCGTTCGTAGGCGCAAAGCCCTTTGGCCGCTCCAGATTGATGGTGCCGAAGCGGGCGGTCTCGACGCTGACGCTGCCGCTGCGCTCGGAGGTGAGCCTGGCCTGCAGGAAGTTCATGCCGCCGAGGAAATCGGCGACCATTCGGGTGCGGGGGCGCTGGTAGATCTCCTTCGGGGTCGCGACCTGGGCGATCCTGCCGCCGAACATGACGGCGATGCGGTCGGACAGCGCAAGCGCCTCGTACTGGTCGTGGGTGACGAGGATGAAGGTGATGCCGACCGCCTTCTGGAGGCTGCGCAATTCCACCTGCATCTGCTCGCGCAGCTTCTTGTCCAGTGCCGACAGCGGCTCGTCGAGCAGCAGCACCTTCGGCCGCATGACGAGCGCGCGGGCGAGTGCCACGCGCTGGCGCTGGCCGCCGGAGAGTTCGTTCGCCTTGCGCTTGTCGAGGCCGGTCAGCCGGACCTGGTCGAGCGCGTCGGAGACGCGGCGGCGCTCCTCGGCAGCGTCGAGTTTCAGCCGCTTCAGCCCATAGGCGACGTTTTCGCCGACGTCGAGATGGGGAAAGATCGCGTAGTTCTGGAAGACCATGTTGGTGGGGCGCCTGTTGGCGGGCAGCAGCGTGCAGGGCGTGCCGTCGATGCGGATCTCGCCCGCAGTCGGCACGTCGAAACCTGCGATCGAGCGCAGCAGCGTTGTCTTGCCGCAGCCGGACGGGCCGAGCAGCGAGAAGAATTCGCCGGCGCCGATCTCCAGCGACACGTCGTCGAGCGCGCGGTAGGTGCCGTAGTATCTTGAGACGTTTTCGATCGAGATCATCGGGCGGTCCGGCATGGCGGGCTCCTGTCACGGCACGAGGGTGGCTTGCGTGCGTCGCTCCGCCCGCCGGCGCATGACCTCGGCTACGGTGAGAAGGACGACGGAGGCGAGGATCATCAGGCTGCCGAGCGCCAGCACGCCCGGCAGCTTGGCGGCGAAGCGGAGCTGACCCCAGATATAGACCGGCAGCGTCGGCTCAGTGCCGGAGAGGAAGAAGGCGAGGATGAACTCGTCGAGCGAGATCGTGAAGGTGACGAGCAGGCTGGAGACGATCGCAGGCGCCACGACCGGCAGGGTGACGCGCCGGAAGGTGCCGATCGCGGTCTCGCCGAGATCGTAGGAGGCCTCCTCGAGGCTGCGGTCGAAGCCCTCGAAACCAGAGACGAGCACGGACATGGAATAGGGGATGCAGAAGACGACCTGGCCGAGGATGACGGTCACCAGCGACAGTTCCAGCCCCATCTGCAGGACGATCATCAGTAGCGACACCGCGACGATGATCTCGGGCAGGAACAGCGGCGCCATGATCAGGCCGGTGGCGGGGCGCTGGCCGCGGAAGCGGTAGCGGGTGATGGCGCGGGCGGCGCAGATGCCGAGGATGGTGCTGATCAGCGCCACGCAGACGCCGACGATCAGGCTGTTGCGCGCCGCCTGCAGGAGCACGGTGTTGCCCCAGAGCGAGGCGTACCATTTGGTGGTGAAGCCCGCGAGCGGCAGCGTCGTGGTGGCGGCATCATTGAAGGAGAAGACCGGCAGGAGCAGGATCGGCAGGTAGAGGAACAGGAAATAGACCGCCACGTAGGCGGGCAGGAAGGGGAGAAGGCGCAGCCTGTGCAGCAGCATCAGCGGATCCTCCGGACGGCGAAGCGCAGCGCCAGCACGACGGCTGCGGCGACGAGGGAGACGAGGACCATGGTGGTGACTGACAGGGCGGCGCCCAGCGGCCAGTTGGCGCCCTTGCCGAACTGCGCCTGGATGGCGGTTGCGATCATCACCCCGTCCTTGCCGCCGACCAGCTTGGGCGTGACGTAGTCGCCGACGGTCGGGATCATCACGATCAGGAAGGCTGAGACGACGCCGGCCATGGACAGCGGCAGGGTGACGCGCAGGAAGGCGCGCATCGGCCCGTCCCCGAGGTCGCGGGCCGCCTCGATCAGCGAGCGGTCGATCTTCTGCAGCGAGACGTAGATCGGCAGGATGGCGAAGGCCGCCCAGCTATGGACGAGCGTGATGACGACGGCATTGGCGTTGTAGAGAAGGGACGTGATCGGCTCGTCGATCAGGCCGACCGACATCAGGCCCGTATTCAGCACGCCGCCATAGCCGAGGATGACCTTCCAGGACATGACGCGCAGCAGGTAGCTGGTCCAGCAGGGGATGGTGACCAGAAAGAGCCAGAGGTTCTTGTGCGCCCCGCCATGGAAGGAAATGAACCAGGCGACCGGGTAGGAGAAGCCGACGGTGACCGCGCTGGTCACGAGCGAGATCCACAGCGAGCGGATGAACAGGTCGCGGTAGATCGGCTCGGTGAGGGCCTGGCGATAGTTCTCGAAGGTGAAGGTGCGGTCGATCTCGAGGTAGTTCTGCGTCCAGAAGCTGTAGGCGACGACGAGCGTGACCGGGACGAGCAGCAGCGCCAGCGCGTAGATGAGGGTCGGCGAGATCATTGCCAGGCCGCGGGCCTCTTCGCTGCGCATCCACCTGCTGCCAGGCGCAGGCTTCACCGCTTCCGGCGACGAGGCGATCGCCGCGGAGCTCATCGCTTCGCTCGTTTCGCGAGGTCATCGGTACGAATTGGCGCGGGACAGCGCCCGCTCTCCTGCTTTTCCGACATTGCGACCGCCTTTTCGGCTCGTTGCTGTTCCCGGATTGAAGATGAGCGCAAACCGCCATTGAAATCAAGCGGTTTTTCTGAGATATTGATTGAACGAACATTCAAAATATTTCTGAAACATATTTTGTTTCAGTGATTTGAATGCGAAAATTACTGGTTTCCTATGGTTCAGGAGTGGGGAATGGCTGCGATACCGAAGACGATCCGGGAAGCCGGCTCTGCAGGCGAAGAGGCAAAGGACGAACTGACCCGCCTTGCCGAGGGGCATCTCGTGCAGCCCTGGCCGGTATCGGGGTCGATCGGTGCGGAAGCGCGCGGGCGGCTCGAGGCGGGCGAGGGGATCTACGTCACCGACGCGGCGGGCCGCAGGCTGATCGACGGACCGGCCGGCATGTGGTGCGTCAATGCCGGCCACAGGCGCAAGGAACTCGCCGACGTCATGGCCGCGCAGGCGATGGAGCTTTCCTACAACTCGCCCTGGTACACGACGAACGCGCCCTCGGCGATCCTGTCGAAGCGGCTTGCCGACCATGCGCCGCAGGGCGTCGACCACGTGTTCTACACGACCGGCGGTTCGTCGGCGGTGGAGACGGCGCTGCGCTTCATGCAGTTTGCAAACAACGTCAAGGGGCGGGGGGAGAAGAAGCTGATCGTCTCCCGCCAGGGCGGCTATCACGGCTCGACCTATCTCTCGGCTTCGCTGAACGGCCGCCCGCGCGATCACGACTGGATGGACAGTGCGAGCGACCAGGTGATCAAGCTCGCTTGCCCGAATCCGTTCCGCAGGCCCGACGGCGTCGGCGCGGCGGAGTTCTGCGACTATCTCGTCGCCGAGTTCCGCAACGTCATCGAGACGGCCGGCGCCGAGCGCATCGGCGCCTTCATCGCCGAGCCGGTCATGGCATCGGGCGGCGTCATCGTGCCACCGGACGGCTATCTCTTCCGGATGCGCGAACTCTGCCGGGAACACGACATCCTCTTCATCGCCGACGAGGTGGTGACGGCGTTCGGACGGCTCGGGCATGTGTTCGCCTCGCAAGACGTGTTCGGGCTGGACCCGGACATGATCACCTTTGCCAAGGGTGTCACGTCGGGCTACTTCCCGCTCGGCGGCGTGATGATCGCAGGAAGGCTCCTGGAGGAACTGCGCCGCTCCAACCACTCCGAGGCGATGTTCGCGCACGGCCTGACCTATTCCAGCCATCCGATCGGCTGTGCGGTGGCGCTGAAGAACCTCGACATCCTCGAGGGGGGCCTCTTGGAGCATGCCCGCGCCGTCTCCTCTCACTTCCAGTCGCGCCTGAAGGCGTTGGAAGACCTGCCGCTCGTCGGCGAGGTGCGCGGCATGGGGCTGATGGCCTGCATCGAATGCGTGGCCGACCGGGTCAGCAACAATCCGCTGACGCTCGACCTGGAAGTGGGCAAGCGCATCGACGGCCATTGCCAGGAACTGGGGCTGCTGGTGCGGCCGCTGATCAACATGTGCGTCATGTCCCCGCCGCTGACGATCACGCAAGCCCAGATCGACGACATGGCCGACATCCTGCGCCGCGGCATCGAGCTGACGATGGACGACCTGGCGCGGGAGGGGCTGTGGCGGGGGTGAGTAGCGAATAGCGAATAGTTTATGGATCGAAGCGGAAGGGCAAGAGAATGGAAGGGCGGCAACCGCAAGGTTCCGCCCTTCGCCGTCTGTGCAGGCAGCGCCGAAGCACCCTGCAGCCAACTACTCCCTATTCGCCATCCCGGCATTCACCGCCGCCATCCCGCCTTCCTCCGGCGCCCCGGCAAGCGTCATCACCGGCAGGACCTTGCGCAGGTGGTCGTGGTGGGTGCGTACGCCGTATTCGAGGTCGGAGAGGTAGAAGCCGGCGAAAGCGGCAGACGTCATCGCCTCGTTGGACCAGATCGTCAGTTGCACGTCCTCGGATTGCGTGTCGCGGTCGATGCGGGCGGCGAGGTAGCGGGCGGCGGTCTGCTCGCGCGTTTCGTCGCGGTAGCGGTAAACGGCGCTGCGCAGCATGGTGCGGCCGACCGCGAGCGGGAATTCCTGGTAGAACTGCAGGCTTTCCGGCGTCACCGCGATCACCGCGTTCGGGAAGATGCCGAAATAGATCCAGGCCTTGCGCAGGTGCTCGGGCAGGGCTGTGTTCTCCGGCGCGATCTTCACGTAGCGGCCCACGCTCCAGCGGCGGCCGGCATGCGGGTTGACGGTCGCAAACGACCGGCACAGCCCGTCGACGAAGGGCTCGTCGTAGTAGGTCGAGCCGTAGAGATCCTGCAGGGCCGGATGGGCCATGGCCACGTGATAGCCTTCGTTGTCGACATCGCGCACCGACTTCCAGTTGACCGGCGTCTCCTGCGTATGGATCTCCCCGGCCGGCACCATTTCGGCCGGGCGGTAGTGGGAGAGCTCGGCCTCGAAGGGGCGCATCATCTCGGCGACGGCAGGCTGCGGCCCGGGCGCGAAGCGGATGAAGACGAAGCCCTGCCACACCTCGCATTCGATGGTCTTCAGCGCGAATTCGTTCTTGTCCATCGGCGGGAAGGAGCGGGGGCGGGCAGCACCCCGTAGCGTTCCGTCGAGATTGTAGACCCAGCCGTGGAAAGGACAGACGAGCGCGTTGCGGCAGGTGCCGCTCTCGTCGGCCACCAGCCGCGAGCCGCGGTGGCGGCAGATGTTGTGGAAGGCCTTCACCGCGCCGTCCTGGTCGCGCAGGACCAGCGCCCGCTCGCCGACGATGTCGAGGGTGATGTAGTTGCCCGGCTCGGGCATGTCGGAGACGTGGCAGGCGATCTGCCAGTGCTCGCGGAAAACATGCTGCTTTTCAAGCTCCAGCAGGGCGTTGCTGTGGTAGCACCAGCCGGGCAGCCCGCTGCGGTCCCAGTCGTTCGGAATGGAGATGTCCCGTATCATTTCGTTCATGTTCTTCCCCATATCTTGCTGAACGTTCATTCAATTAAAGCACATTTCCATAAACAGAGGAATAGGTTGCGGGCATCTGGATGGAATTTCCAGCGGTCACGATGGGTCGCGGCTCGCCCGGCCGGCCCCTGACGGCGTGCGCTTCGGCACCTTTTCCGAGCGGCCTACGGCTCCGGAGAGGGGCTACCGGTCGAGTTCGGGGTAATAGCGGTCAAAGCCGGGGCGGAGCTTTTCGCCGATCATGCAATCGGCATCGCCGGCGACGGGGATGACGGTTGCGGGAGGCCGGTTGCCGCTGACCTCGAGGATCAGCTTGCGGCGTATCGCGATCGCGAAATCCTCGGGCTCCTGCACGGCGACGACGAAGGCGCCGGGCCCGCCGATGACGCAGTCGGCATAGTAGCGGTCCAGCGGGCCGTAGGCCGCCGACGGGCGGACCATGATCGCGAGCCCGTTGACGACGATGCCGAGCGAGGTGGCGGCATCGCGCGCCGGCGTGACGGGAGCGCCGTAGTTGTTCGGGCCGTCTCCCGACACGTCGATCACCCGGCGCGTGCCGGCATAGCCGTTGCCGTCGAAGAGTTTCGAGCCATAGGAGATCGCCGCCGAGAGCGAGGTGCCGCGCATGGAGGCGAAGGGCCGTTCCTTGATCATCCTGGCAAAGCGCTCGGCGTCGCCCGCCGTCTCGATCAGCACCCACGGCATCTGGGAATTCTTGCTGATCGTGCCGCCCCATTCGAAATAGCTGATGGCGATGCGCCCCTGGAAGCCTTCGCGGACTGCGGACAGAAACTCCGGATGCATCAGCGCCGACACGTAGCCGGCGCGCTGGATCTGCGCTTCCTCCAGGTCCATCGAGCCGGACACGTCGACGGCGAGGACCAGTTCCAGATCGACATCGGTGCCGGCCTCGGCGGCGACGCCGGTCGCCTCACCATAGGCTGTCAGGCTCAGGAGTGTGGCGAGTGCGGCAGCCAGCATGCAGCATTCCCTCCTTCGGACATGTTCGCAGGCGCCCGGCGGGGCGAAAACGAGACCGGCAGGAAAATGCGCGACACATCGTCCTGCGTCAGCCATATCTTGCGGAACTGTAGCACGGGCCGGCGGTCCGGCAGAATCGCAATTGCGTTCAACTCTCGGTGATGCGATCTCTGTGCGCCGGCACCACGTTTTGCCGCGCGTACACGAGCCGAAACGAGGAGACGTCAATGGCATCGGCACTGGTCTATCTCGTCCTGATCGCGTCGATCGGCACCGGCCTGAACGCCGGCCTGTTCTTCATCTTCTCCGCCTGCATCATGGCCGCACTCGGCCGCCTGCCTGCGTCGGGCGGCATCGCCGCGATGAATGCGATCAACGATGTCATACAGAACCCGTTGTTTTTCGTCGTCTTCCTCGGCACGGCGGTCGTGGCACTCGCAATCCTCGTCGTTGCCTTCCTGCAAGGCACACCGGGAAGCGGGTTCGCCATCGCGGCCGCGCTCGTCTTCCTCGTCGGCACGATCGGTGTGACGATCGTCGTGAACGTGCCGATGAACGATGCGCTTGCGGCCGTGAGCCCTCAGAGCGCCGAGGCGGCCTCGCTCTGGAGCGGCTACCTTGCGAACTGGACCGCCTGGAACCACGTGCGCACGGCGACCTCGCTTGCAAGCCTCGTCCTGTTCGTGCTCGCCTACGGACGTATGGCAAGCGCCTGAGAACCGGCCGGCTGCGATCGCCGCTGCGATCGCCTCATGGCTTCAGCGCCCAGACCGTCGCCTGCGCGACGGCGCCGGCAGCCGCTTTCATCCGTGCCGAACGGATCGGCTCGAAGCCGTCGATGCGCTTGGTGCCGGTCCAGCGGCCGCGATCGGCGAAGACCTCGATCGAGCCGTAGTCGAGAAAGATGCGCACCCGGCGCGGGTTTGCGCCATGGGCGACGTAGTGCGGCGATGGCGGCTGCCCCGGCCGCTCGTAGCGGATGCCGAGCCCGTGCTGGTCGCGGAAGACGGCGATCTCCGCGTCGGGGTGATCGAGCGCGAGCTCGAACGCCGTTCCCGGCTCGGCGAGGTCGAACAGGATCTCGACGGCGCCGCTGTCGAACATCACCGTTTCCCCAGCCGAAAGCCGCGTCCGGTCGAGGATGCGGGCGCGCAGGCTTTCGGCCGCGCCGATCGGCGGCGTCAGCAGCTTGCCGTCGGAGAGATGCATCGCGCGCGGCAGCGTCATGGCCGTCGGGAAGTCGATGTCCGGGTGGGCGTCGGCCCAGTTGGCGAGCCAGCCGATCCCCACCACGCGGTCGCCGTCGAGGAAGGCCTGGAAGGCGTAGTTGTCGGTGCCGAAGTCGAGTTCCTGGCCGAGCTCCTTGGAGAAGCTGCGACCGTCGAACCAACCGACGTCGGCCATCGTCAGGTTCTGCCGGCCGGTCGCCTCGTCGCGGCTGTGCATCAGTCCGTAGATCAGCACCCAGCGCGTCGAGGGGCTGGTCGCCGGTCCGTCCAGCGGCAGCAGGCAGGGGCACTCGATCGCGGTGGTGCGGTAGCGCTCCTCCACCAGGAGCTTGCCGACATAGGTCCAGCCGGCAGCGGCGGTCGGGTCTTGCGTCTCATAGAGCAGGATCACGCCGCCATCGTCGCTCTGGCTGCCGAGCAGCATCTTCCACAGCCCGTCCGGTCCACGGAAGACGTAGGGATCACGGAAATCGAGCGTCAGCCCCTGGCCGGTCGGCCGGCTCGGCAGGATCACCTCGGCCTGTCCGGCGGTGATCAGGTCGGAGGAGGTGGCCGTCAGCTGGACCTGCTGCTCGGGCTGGCGATCGGCCACCTGCTCGGTGAAGAAGACGCGAATGCCGGGGCCGTCGACCAGCGGGATGGTGGTCCCGGAAAAGGCGCCGCCGCGCTTGTCGGGCCGGACCGTCAGGTCCTCCGAGGGGAAGAGGAAGATCGGCAGGTGGCGCCAGCGCAGGTAGTCGGAGGAAACCGCATGGCCCCAGTGCATCGTGTTCCAGCGCAGTCCGTGCGAATAGTGCTGATAGAAGAGATGCGGCCGGCCGTCGAAGCGGCCGAAGCCGTTCGGGTCGTTCATCCAGCCGAAGGGGGGGCGGAAGTGGTAGCTGCCCGGAAGGTCCGGGGCTGCGTTGTTCTTGCTGGTGTGGACGACGGTGATGCCGGTTTCCAGCACGTCGGCGGCGGTGAACCAGTAGATCACCGAGACGGCCGTCGTCGCCGTGTCGTAGCTCACCTCCACCGGGCCGCCGCCGAAGACCTGGTAGAGCCGCAGGCCGTATTCCTCGGCATTCGCGCTCGAGACCTCGCCGAACCTGCCGCGCGCATTGGAGAAGGAGACCGAGCCCATGCCGTCCTGCTCGGTCGCCTTCAACCAGATGTGGAAGGTCGCGTTGACCGGCAGGTCGACCGCAAGGGTGCGGATGGTGTCGGTTTCGGCAGGGGTCCGGTCGTTCATTGCATTCTCTCTCGTCTTGTCCATGGGACAAGACATAGAAGCGCAACGCGAAACGGAAACCCCGAAAGGCGGAAGGGTGCTTTTGTGCCCGATGAAGTTACGCTGAGACGCCGCCCGGTGGGGCGGCGTCGGCTGTCGAGGATCGATGTGTGTCGAAGCGATCACTCAAGACCGGGCGAACTCCAGAAGGTCGGCGTTCAGTTGCTCCTTGTGGGTGTCGGTGATGCCGTGCGGGGCGCCCGGATAGACCTTCAGGATCGCCTGCGGCACCAGTTTCTTCGAGGCGCGGCCGGCGGCGTCCATCGGCACGATCTGGTCGTCCTCGCCGTGGATGATGATGGTCGGCACGTCGAACTTCTTCAGGTCCTCGGTGAAGTCGGTCTGCGAGAAGGCGACGATGCTGTCATAGGTGTTCTTGTGGCCGCCCGTCATGCCCTGCAGCCAGAAGCTGTCGATCATGCCCTGCGACGGTGTGGCACCCGGCCGGTTGAAGCCGAAGAAGGGGCCCGAGGCGATGTCCTTGTAGAGCTGCGAGCGGTCCTTGAGGCTTGCCGCCTGCAGGCCGTCGAAGACCTCCTTCGGCAGACCGCCGGGGTTCTTGTTGGTCTTGACCATCAGCGGCGGCACGGCGGAGATGAGGCCTGCCTTCTTGATGCGGCCCGTGCCGTGGCGGCCGATGTAGCGGGTGATCTCGCCGCCGCCGGTGGAGAAGCCGACGAGGAAGATGTCGTTCAGGTCCAACTGCTCGATCACGTCGGCCAGGTCGTCGGCATAGTGGTCCATGTCGTTGCCGTCCCAGGGCTGGCTGGAGCGGCCGTGGCCGCGGCGGTCATGGGTGATGACGCGGAAGCCGTTGCTGGCGAGATGGAAGGCCTGGGCCTCCCAACTGTCGGACGACAGCGGCCAGCCGTGGGCGAGGACGACGACCGGGCCGTCCTTCGGGCCCCAATCCTTGTAGTAGATCTCGACGCCGTCGCGGGTGATGATCGTGCTGCCCATGGTCCTTGCTCCTTGTGTGGTGGTGGTTGCGGCAGCGTCCGCTGCCTTTGCGGGGGAATTGGCCGCGCCGATGGCAGCCGCGGTCGCGGCGGCTGCGAGTGCGCCTGCGAGGATGTTGCGGCGGGAGACGGTGGCCGTCGCGGTGATTGCCTGTGCCTTTGACATGGTTGCGT
The DNA here is from genome assembly GCF_014196765.1 of Mycoplana azooxidifex. Classification (GTDB taxonomy): domain Bacteria; phylum Pseudomonadota; class Alphaproteobacteria; order Rhizobiales; family Rhizobiaceae; genus Mycoplana; species Mycoplana azooxidifex. Next base: position 689,535 of record NZ_JACIEE010000001.1, on the reverse strand, counting down.
TCCTTTTCAAGCAGGTCTTTGTTTTGTTTCAACTCTTGGCTTCCGTTCCGAAGCTGTGCTTGAATAGATACATCCGCCTGCCGAGCCTCTCGACCGGCAAAGCTGACAACGATGGGGGCAGAATTGACAAACGTGACGGCCATGGAGCCGGCGGAGATCGGCATCGTCGTGCACGAGGAGGCGCTGATGTCGGCCGTCTACGGGCTGACCGACATGTTCAACGTCGCCAACCTGAAGAGCCGCGAGCAGCACGAGACCAATGCACCGCAGATCCGCTCCAGCCACTGGAAGCTCGGCCTGGACGGAACGGTGACGCGGGGCTTCGACAGCCACCCGGACCTGCCGGCGAGCCAGCTCTCAGCGCTGATCCTGCCGCCGACGCTGAAGATCGAGCTGCAGGTGAAACGGGACCTCTCCGAGATATCGGAGTGGCTCCGGCAGCGGCACGCCGAGGGGACGGTCGTCAGCTCGGTCTGCGGCGGGGCCTATCTGCTGGCCGAATCCGGGCTGGTCGAAGGGCGGTCGCTAACGACGCACTGGTCGCATGCCGAGCAGATCGCCCGCAAGTTCCCCCAGGTCAACGTCGACACCGACAAGCTGATGATCGACGAGGGCGACATCATCACCACCGGCGGGATGATGGCGTGGATCAACCTCGGGCTGAAACTGGTCGACCGCTTCATGGGCTCCACCGTGATGCTGGAGACGGCACGCTTTATGGTGGTCGATCCGGGCGCGCGCGAGCAGAGCTACTACAGCGTGTTCGCCCCGCGCATGGACCATGGCGACCAGGTGATCCTGAAGATCCAGCACTGGCTGCATGGGGCAAACACCAAGGGCATCACGCTGCAGATGATGGCGGAGCGGGCAGGGCTCGGCGAGCGCACGTTCCTGCGCCGCTTCCACAAGGCGACCGGGATCAACCCGACCGAATATTCGCAGCGGCTCAGGATCGCGAAATCGCGCGAACTGCTCGAACGCTCCTATCTCTCGATCGAGCAGGTGGCCTGGCAGAGCGGCTACGACGACAGTAACGCCTATCGCAAGATCTTCCGCAAGATTCTCGGCATTTCGCCCAGCGAGTACCGAATGCGGTTCTCCATCGCCGGCGGGCAGCGTCCGCCGGGGCATGCGGATGCGGTCCCTGCCTGAAGGTCAGGGCGGGGCGTCAGTGGGGAAGCCGCGAGGCGGCCGATATCAGTTCCTCGGCCTTCGGAATCGCGAACATGCTCGACCCGTCGCCCTCCACCTCGGTAAACGACCAGCGGACGATGCCGTCCCGGTCCAGCAGGAATTCTCCCACCAGTTGGCCGCCCGCCCGCTCGTCGGTCCTGTCGTCCTCGGGCGTCATCTCGTAGCCGTCGTGCCGGTTGAGGAAGGTCGATGCGTCGAAGGGGTTCATCGGCTCGGGCAACTCGCCGGGCATGTCCACGCGCATCGCCATCACCGTCGGAACCGAGATCTTGTAGGGCCATTGGTCCTCGTCTTCGGTGAACTGCATGTTGGGCAGGCCGAAGGCGCGATGGGCGATGCTGTCGGGATCCGACGCGGCGATCACGCCCGGGAGCGGATGGTAGCGGAAATAGAGCCGTGCGCGCTCTATCGGGGTGTTGACGACGGTCAGGCTGTCGATGCCCTTCTCGTGCAGCGACGAGGCGAGTTCGGCGGTGGCGGCAATGTGCCGGCGGCAGAAGGGACACTGCAGCCCGCGATAGAGCCCCACCAGCACTGCCGATTGCCCGCGGAAATCTTCAAGCGCGACCTTGCCGCCGTGGTTGATCGCGTCGAGTACGACGTTGGGAGCGCGGTCCCCCGGACGAAGCGGTCGTTCCATTGCATGCTCTGCCATTGGTGTGTGCTCCTCTGGCTAGTCGAGAAACGGCAGGACGATGAGCGCGTCAGGGTCGAGGCCGTGTTTGGCGCAGACCTGCTGTGCCAGCTCGAAATACCGTTCGGCCTCGCTCAGTTCGTTGAGATCGAGGCAGAGCGTCGCAAGCCCATCATAGCACGGAAACAGTAGCTGCGCCTCCGCGCTGTCGCGCACGATGTCCAGCGCCTCGAGGTAATGACCGCGGGCGGCCGCGGCCGCGCCGTGGCACTGGCGGATCTGGCCGAGGACCAGGAGCGGCACCGGAAGATGGTCTCTCAGGCCGAGCGCACGGTCGATCGCCAGCGCCTCCTCGATAGCCGGCAGGCCCTCGCTCAGGCAGCGATCGGTAAAGGTGCAATAGGCGACGGCGAGGTTGGTGAGCAGGCGCGCCTGATGGCCGAGATCGCCGATCTGCCGGGCCATGTCGTAGCCGCGCCGGCAGACGTCGATCGCGCGGGCGGGATCGATCGTGGTGTAGAGCGCACCGAGGTTCGTGTAGCCGCGGCAGGCGGTGTTGAGGTGGTTTGCGGCAAGCGCGATCTCGACGCTGCGCTCGACTATCTGCACGGCGTCGCGGGTCTGGCCGAGGCGGGCGAGCGCCACGCCCTTGGTGTTGAAGGCGCGGGCGATCGCGAGCGCGATCTCCGCCTTCTCCGCGGGGCCCGGATGCGAGGAGAGGTGATTGGCGCATTCCAGCGCCCGGTCCGCCCATAGCATGGCCCGTTTGTAGTCCCCGGCGCGAAAGGCGAGATGGCCCTGGCGCTGCATCAGGTGGGCGAGCTCGATCGGCGCGTCGACGCCTTCGAGAAGGCCTGCCGCCTCGGCAAAGCAGGCGGTCGTCCGCTCGCGGTCGCCGGTATCGAATGCGAGCTGCCCGAGCTTGCGCGTAAGGCGCGCCATCGTGGTCACTTCGCCCTTGTCCCGGGCTTCGGCCAAAAGCTCGTCGTAGAGATGCCGGGCCTCCTCGCTGTGCCCCGTCGGATGGCAGAGGTCGGCATAGCGTTCACCCGGCTCCCGCCAGGCATCGCCGCCGGCGGCCTCGGCGGCCGAAAGGGCGCGGGCATAGAGGCGCAGGGCATCGGCGTTGGCATTGGCCATGCGCGCGAGGTCGCCGGCCGCCGTGAGGTGGCGCACGCCCTTCTCCTTTTCGGGAGAGGCGGCGAAGTGATAGCCGAGCTCGATCAACTGGTTCATGTGTTCCGGCGACGGCCCGTAGCGGCGCTCGAGCACGGCGCCGATCGCGCCGTGTAGCTCGGTGCGGCGTCGCAGGAGAAGGTTATCGTAGAATACCTCCTGCAGCAGCTTCTGGCGGAAGGCGTAGCGGGGTGCTGCCTGGGAGGGAATGTCTGCCAGCTCCTCGACGATGTCGGCGTCACCGAGTTGGTGGAGGCTTGCCTTGATGTCGTGGACGCCGCAGGGGAGCGCCTTCAGCAGTGCCAAATCGAAGCTGTGGCCGATGACGGCCGCAACCTGGGCTAGGCGCCGCGCATCGGCGGGAAGGCGATCGATGCGGGCCAGCATCATCGCCTGGATGCCGAGCGGAGTCCCGGTCTCGTCGGCTGCCGTCTTCACCTCCCAGCCCGCCGGCTCCCGCTGCAGCACACCGGTTTCGATCAATGTGCGCAGGATCTCCTCGATGAAGAACGGATTTCCCTCGGCACGCTCGACGATGCGGTCGCGCAGCGCATGCGGCAGGACATCGCCGCCCAGTGCCTGCTCCAGCAGGGTCTTCGCCTCTTCGATCGCCAGCGGGTCGAGGCGGAGCGTCGTCTGGCTGGCGCGGGCGGAATTCAGCATTTCCGTCTCGAAGCCGGGGCGGTGGGTGACAAGGAGCATCAGCCGGCGGCTCTCGATCCGGTCCATGATGAAGCGCAGCGCGTCGATCGAGACGCTGTCGGCCCAATGCAGGTCCTCGATCACCACCAGGAGCGGCGCCTGCTCCATCCGGCGCTCGAACAGCGTCCGCATGGCATGGAAGATCTGCCGGCGCAGCTGGTCCGGTTCCAGGTGCCGCAACGCGTCGTCCGGATCGCCGAAGCCGAGGACGAGCAGGAACAGCGGCTCCAGCCGCCCGATCTCCTCGCCCGACAGGCCAAGCCCGGCCAGTCCGGCGGCCAGCAGCGGGCGGGTGTGCTCCAGGCTGGCGGCCGGGTCGATCCGGTAGGCGCGGCGAAGGGCTGCCGCCAGCGTGCCGTAGGACGGTTCGCCGAGCGAGGAGCAGGCGGTCTGCCGGATGGTGATGTCGGGCTGTTCGGCGCGGACGCGGTCGAGGAAGGTCTCGACAAGGCGGGTCTTGCCGATGCCGGCGTCGCCGGCGACGCGCACCAGCTGGGCCGCCCCGGCGCGGACGGAATCGAGGCAGCGCAGCAGGGCGGCGAGCTGGCCGTCGCGGCCGATCATGGCGATGTCGATGCCGAAACTCGAAAGCCCGCGCGCCGGCGGCGGGGCGTCGAGGGAGGCCTCCAGCCTGAACACCGGCGTCTCGCCGGCCTTGCCGCGCAGCGGCATGGTGCCAAGCGTTGCGAAGGTGAAGGCATGCTGCGTCAGCCGGCGGGTGAGCGCGCCGACGAGGATTTCGCCGGTGCCGGCCATGGCCTGCAGGCGTTGGGCCGTGTTCACCGTGTCGCCGGTGACGGAATAGGACTTGCTGCCGCCTGCGCCCACCGCGCCGGCGACGACGGGGCCGGTGTTGACGCCGATGTGGAGCTCTAGTGGCTGACCCAGGCGCGCCTGCCAGCGCTCCGCGATCCGCGCCATCCGCGCCCGCATGTCGAGGGCGGCAAGCAGCGCCCGTTCCGGGTCGCGCTCGTGGGCGACGGGCGCGCCGAATAGGGCCAGCAACGCATCGCCGACGAACTTGTCGACATAGCCGCCCTCGGCGGCGACGGCAGCGCTCAGCTCTTCGAAGATCTCGTTCTGCAGCGCCTGCAGCACTTCCGGATCGATCTTTTCGCCGAGCGTGGTGTAGCCGCAGAGATCGGCGAAGAGGGCGGTGACGATGCGCCGGTCGGCCTCGGCCTCCGGGCGGGGCGGAGGCTGCTCGTGCACGGGCGGTCGGCGGGGAGGCTTGCCGCCCTGCCGGCGGTCGGCGGGCGGCCCGGCCTTTCTTGCCGCAGGCGCGAGGCTCGTCCCGCATTTGGGGCAGAAGACATAGTCGGGGGGGCAGGCCTGGCCGCAGGAAGGACATCGCTTCTGCTGCGGTGCTCCGCATTTCGGGCAGAAGGCAAAGCCGTCCTCGACCTTGAAACCGCATGCCGGGCAGTTCATCGCACGCGCCCCGTCGAACCGCCGGGATCGGCGATCCCGGTAGCCGGGATCATGCGCCTGCGACCGCGGCGTTGCAATTGCATCGGCCGGCCGGGCAACCTTGGGCCATCCCGGCCTCAGTCGTTCAGGAGCGCCTGCAGCAGGCCGATGATGCGGCGATGCTGGTGGGCGTGGCGGGTGCGGACGTTGACGGCGGCGTAGACCGTCTGCGGGATCGGTTCCGCGCCCTGGACGCGGCTGACGGCGCCGCTGCGCGTCAGCCGGAGCGCGTCGGGCGCCATGACGAAGGCCGAGCCGCCGAGCTTGGTCAGGAGCGCTATGATCGCCGTCGTCTCGCCGCTGGCGATCGGGGCGGTCGACAGGTGCGGCAGCGCCAGCCGGTGCAGGCGGTCGAAGGCGGGGGAATAGACCGCCTGGATATAGTCTTCCGGGCGGACGTCGGCGAGCGTCGTGACCTTGTTGGAGACGAGTTCGTAGGTCACCTCGCCGATGCGCTCGTAGTGCAGGTCCGGGAGATGATGCGGGGTGTAGAGGATGGCGAGATCAAGGTCACCGGCGGCGAGATCGCCGTTCATCTGCTTGGAATAGTCGATCTCGACATAGATCGAAGTGCCCGGCAGTTCCTTGCGCACCGCCGCCAGCCAGTCGCCGGCATAGTGGGCGGCAAGGTCGTGCTGCAGGCCGATGCGCATCGAGCGCTCGTAGGCGCCCGCCGTCTCGACCGCGCGTGCCGCCTCGTGCCACTGGTGCTGGATCGCCTTGGCGTGGTCGTGGAAGCGCAGGCCCGCCGCCGTCGGCTGGGTCCCGCCCTTGTTGCGGGTGAACAGGGGCCGGCCGAGGACCGCCTCCAGCGCCTTCACCCGGTGGGAGACGGTCGATTGGGTCAGGTTCAGCCGCTCGGCGGTGCGGTTGAAGCTGCGGGTCTCCATCAGGTCAAGATAGGTCTCGATGAGTTCGATCTGCATGGGCGTGCTCTGTCTACTGGGTTTGCCCATCATCCGCTTGCCGCGACCTTCTCCCCACGGGCGGGCAATCGCCTATGGCAAGTCCCCCTCTGCCCTGCCGGGCATCTCCCCCACAAGGGGGAGAAGACCCGGCGCACTCGCCAGCCCAGAACGGCGCATCGGCGGAGCGGCTAGGTTAAGCCCTCCCCCTTGTGGGGAGGGTTGGGAGGGGTCTTGATCCATATGCGATTGCTTGCGGAGTGAAGGTGTCGGCAGGCGGATGAGGGGGCAACTCCCAAGTTCCGTGTGAATTCCTTCCGCCGACACTAATCGAATTCTTCGATCAATAAAGCGGATTCTGGCCGCTTGTCGTGCATCAATTTGGTTGCCACAAATCGCAGGCAATCAAGGGGAAGAGAATGTCGAACTTGCCGTCGCATGCGCGTGTCGTGATCATCGGGGGCGGGGCCGTGGGCGCCTCTGCGCTCTACCACCTGGCCAAGGCCGGATGGAGCGACTGCGTGCTCCTGGAAAAGAACGAGCTGACGGCCGGTTCGACCTGGCATGCGGCCGGCAATGTGCCGACCTTCTCGTCCTCCTGGTCACTCATGAACATGCAGCGCTATTCGGCCTCGCTCTACCGCGAACTCGGCGATCTCGTCGACTATCCGATGAACTACCACGTCACCGGTTCGATCCGGCTGGGCCATTCCAAGGAGCGGCTGCAGGAATTCAAGCGCGTGGTCGGCATGGGGCGCTACCAGGGCATGGACCTCGACATCCTCACGCCGGACCAGATCAAGAGCCGCTATCCCTTCGTGGAGACCCACGAACTGACCGGCGCGCTCTACGACCCCTATGACGGCGACATCGACCCTGCGCAGTTGACGCAGGCCTTAGCGAAGGGCGCGCGCGACATGGGGGCGAAGATCTTCCGCTTCTGTCCGGCGACCGGTGCGCGCCGCGAAGGTGAGGAATGGGTGATCTCGACGCCGCAGGGCGAGATCCGCTGCGAATACGTCGTCAACGCCGCGGGCTACTATGCCCGCGAGGTCGGCAAATGGTTCGGCCGCGACGTGCCGATGATGGTGATGAGCCACCAGTACATCCTGTTCGAGGAGATCCCGGAGCTTGCGGCGTGGTCGAGGGAAGCCGGGCACAAGCTGCCGCTCCTGCGCGACGTCGACAGCTCCTACTACCTGCGTCAGGAAAAGAACGGCATGAACCTCGGGCCGTACGAGAGGAACTGCAAGGCGCACTGGACGACGCCCGACGATCCGATGCCGGACGATTTCTCCTTCCAGCTTTTCCCAGACGATCTCGACCGGCTGGAGTGGTACCTGAACGACGCCTGCGAGCGCGTGCCGATCCTCGGCACCGCCGGCCTGTCGCGGATGATCAACGGGCCGATCCCCTATGCGCCCGACGGCAACCCGCTGATCGGGCCGATGCCGGGCGTGCCGAACGCCTTCGAGGCCTGCGTCTTCACCTTCGGCATCTGCCAGGCGGGTGGTGCCGGCAAGGTGCTGGCCGAATGGATCACCGAGGGCGAGACGGAATGGGACATGTGGTCCTGCGATCCGCGCCGCTTCACGAGCTTTGCCTCGGAGCAGGATTATTGCATCGACAAGGGCATGGAGATCTACGGCCACGAATATGCGATGCATTTTCCCAAGCACGCATGGCCGGCCGGACGCAACCGCAAGCTCTCGCCGATCCATGACCGGATCGCAGCCCTCGGCGCCCAGTTCAAGCCCTACAACGGCTGGGAACGCGCCAACTGGTATGCCGGCGCCGGCGACGACCTTTCGGAGCAAGCGACCCAGACCTGGAACCGCGAGGGCCCGTGGCGGCCGCGCATCGAGGCGGAATGCCGTGCCGTTACGGAGGCGGCCGGCATCCTCGACCTTCCGGGCTTCTCGCGCTACCGGGTGAAGGGAGAGGGGGCGACTGCCTGGTTGTCGTCGCTGATCACCGGTCGCGTGCCGAAGCCCGGCCGCATCGGCCTTGCCTATTTCGCCGACGACAAGGGCCGGATCGTCACCGAAATGTCGGTGATGATGCTGGACGAGGACTTCTTCTTCCTGATCACCGCCGCCACCGCGCAGTGGCACGACCTGGAATGGCTGCGGAAGCACCTGCCGAAGGACGCGGCGTTTACCATCGACGACGTCACAGAGAATTTCTCCTGCCAGATCCTGTCCGGACCGAAGTCGCGGGCGATCCTCGCCGAAGTCTCGGACGCCGACCTTGCAAAGGGCTGGCTGACGCATCAGTCGGTGCAGATCGCCGGGCGCTGGTGCCAGCTGGTGCGGGTCTCGTTTGCCGGCGAGCTCGGCTGGGAGATCCACACCAAGGTCGAGGACACGCCTGCGATCTTCGATGCCGTCTGGGCGGCGGGGCAGAAGCATGGGCTGAAGCCTTTCGGCATGGAGGCGCTGGATAGCTTGCGCATCGAGAAGGGCTACCGCGCCTGGAAGGGCGACCTTTCGACCGACTACACGGTGCTGCAGGGCGGGCTGGAGCGCTTCGTCGACTGGTCCAAGCCTGATTTCAAAGGCAAGGCGGCACTGGAGCGGGAGAAGCAGCAGGGCGTTTCCAAGCGCTTCGTGGCTTTGACCGTCGACGCCGGCGACTGCGACGCGCCCTACATGTCGACGCTCTGGCACGAGGGCAAGGTGGTCGGCGAGACGACGTCGGGCAACTTCGGCTACCGCACCGGCAAGTCGATCGCGCTCGGCATGCTGCGCGCCGATCTTGCGGTACCCGGAACCGAGGTCGAGGTGGAAATCTTCGGCGACCGCTTCAAGGCCATCGTCCAGCCGGACGGGCCGATCTTCGATCCTAGCAATGAAAGACTGCGCGCATGAGCAAGCCTATTCCCTCAAAGGCCCGCGCGGTCATCATCGGCGGCGGCGTTTCCGGCTGCTCGGTCGCCTATCACCTCGCCAAGCTCGGCTGGACGGAGGTGGTCCTGCTGGAGCGCAAGCAGTTGACGTCCGGCACGACCTGGCATGCGGCCGGCCTGATCGGCCAGCTGCGCGCCTCGCAGAACATGACGCGGCTCGCGAAATATTCGGCCGACCTCTACACCAAACTCGAAGCCGAGACCGGTATCGGCACCGGCATGCGCCAGTGCGGCTCGATGACCGTGGCGCTGACGGACGAGCGCAGGCAAGAGATCTATCGCCAGGCCTCGCTCGCCCGCGCCTTTGACATCGACGTGCGCGAAATCACCGTCGACGAGGTGAAGGCGATGTATCCGCACCTCAACACGGCTGATGTGAAGGCCGCGGTGCACCTACCGCTTGATGGCCAGTGCGATCCGGCGAACATCGCGATGGCGCTGGCAAAGGGCGCGCGGCAGAACGGCGCGACGGTGATCGAGAACGTCAAGGTCACATCGGTCGTCACCAAAGACGGCCGGGTGACGGGTGTCACCTGCGAGCGGGACGGCGAGACCTTCACCATCGAGACGGAGAACGTCGTCAACGCCGCCGGCATGTGGGGGCGCACGCTCGCCGACATGTCAGGCGTGACGCTGCCGCTGCACGCCTGCGAGCATTTCTACATCGTCACCGAACCGATCCCGAACCTGCAACGGCTCCCCGTGCTGCGCGTGCCGGACGAATGCACCTACTACAAGGAGGACGCCGGCAAGATGCTGATCGGCGCCTTCGAGCTGAAGGCCAAGCCGTGGGGCATGGACGGCATCAGCGAGGATTTTTGCTTCGATCAGCTGCCGGAGGATTTCGATCACTTCCAGCCGATCCTCGAAAACGCGATCAACCGCATGCCCATGCTGGAAACCGCCGGCATCCACACCTTCTTCAATGGCCCGGAAAGTTTTACACCGGACGACCGCTACTATCTCGGCGAGGCGCCGGAATTGAAGGGCTACTGGGTCGCGGCCGGCTACAATTCGATCGGCATCGTCTCTTCGGGCGGCGCGGGCATGGCGCTCGCGCAATGGATGAACGACGGCGAGCCGCCGTTCGACCTGTGGGAAGTCGACATCCGCCGGGCGCAGCCGTTCCAGAGGAACCGTGCCTATCTGAAAGACCGGGTGTCCGAGACGCTCGGGCTGCTGTATGCCGACCACTTTCCCTATCGCCAGATGGCGACCGCGCGCGGCGTCCGTCGCTCGCCGATCCACGAGCACCTGAAGGCCCGCGGCGCCGTTTTCGGAGAGGTCGCCGGCTGGGAGCGTGCCAACTGGTTCGCCAAAGAAGGGCAGGAGCGGGAATACAAATACAGCTGGAAGCGGCAGAACTGGTTCGAGAACCAGCGCGACGAGCATATGGCCGTGCGCAACGGTGTCGGCCTGTTCGACATGACCTCGTTCGGCAAAATCCGGGTGGAGGGACGCGATGCACTCGCCTTCCTGCAGCGGATGTGCGCCAACCAGATGGACGTCGCCCCCGGCCGTATCGTCTATACGCAGATGCTGAACGCCCGCGGCGGCATCGAGAGCGACCTGACGGTGACGCGTCTTTCTCAGACCGCGTTTCTCCTCGTCGTGCCCGGTGCCACGCTGCAGCGCGACCTCGCCTGGCTACGCAAGCACCTGAGCGACGAGTTCGTCGTCATCACCGACGTGACGGCGGGCGAGAGCGTGCTGTGCGTGATGGGGCCGAAGGCGCGCGAGCTGATGGGCAAGGTCAGCCCGAACGACCTCTCCAACGCGAGCCATCCCTTCGCCACGGCCCGCCAGATCGAGATCGGCATGGGCCTCGCCCGCGCCCACCGCGTCACCTATGTCGGCGAACTCGGCTGGGAGCTCTACGTCTCCACCGACCAGACGGCGCACGTGTTCGAGGCGCTGGAGGAAGCGGGCGCCGATGTGGGCCTCAGGCTCTGCGGCCTGCACACGCTGGACAGCTGCCGGATCGAGAAGGCCTTCCGCCATTTCGGCCACGACATCACCGACGAGGACCACGTGCTGGAAGCCGGCCTCGGCTTTGCGGTCAGGGTCAACAAGGGTGATTTCATCGGCCGCGAGGCTGTTCTGCGCAGGCAGGATAAGGGGCTGAAGCGGCGGATGGTGCAGTTCAGGCTCGCCGATCCGGAGCCGCTGTTGTTTCACAACGAGGCGCTGGTGCGCGACGGCAGGATCGTCTCGACCATTACCTCGGGCAACTACGGCCATTTCCTCGGCGGCGCGATCGGCATGGGCTACGTGCCCTGCGAGGGCGAGAGCGAGGAAGAGGTGCTGGCGTCGGACTACGAGATCGAGATCGCCGGCGTCCGCGTGAAGGCGGAAGCCTCGCTTTCGCCGATGTACGATCCGAAGTCTGCGCGGGTTCGCATGTAAGGCAGGCATTCAAGACAGCAGACGGAAATTTTCGATTGTGGTTGCCGCCCGCACGCGGCCTGGCTGGAGGGTTCAGATGAGCTTGCAGGATCTCGCCTGGCTGGCGATGGCGGCCTACGCCATCCATGTCATGGAAGAGCATACGTTCGACTGGCGGAACTGGGCGCGCGGCGTCATCGGGCTGCCGGTCGAATGGGAGGACTTCTACGTCACCAACGCGGTCGTGATCGCGGTCGGCATCGCGCAGGCGCAACTGGCGCCGACCGTGCCGCTGATCCCGCTGGTCTTCGCCGCGCTGATGCTGATCAACGCCATCTTCTTCCACATTCTGCCGGTGATCCGGACGAAGGGGCGCTTCTCGCCGGGTCTCGCCACCGCGGTGGTGCTGTTTTTGCCGCTCGGGACCGCGATCTTCGTGAAGGCGGCGGAGGAGGGGCATCTCGACCTTGCAACCGGCATTGCCGCCTTTGTCGGCGGCGCGCTGCTGATGGCCTATCCGGTGGTGATGCTGCACCTGAAGGCGAGACCGTACTTCCAGCAGGCCGAAAAATGAACGCGTTCTTTTCCACCCTCTCGTTTCATGGAGCTGACAGGTGATCGTTTCCGATCTGAAGGACCTCAATACGCCATCCGGCGACCGGATCGATCGTCTCGTCGCCGAGCACCGGCCGGGCCACGGCTTGGCGCGCGCCTTCTACCACGACCAGGACATCTACGAGCGCGACCTGGAGCGGGTGTTCCGCCGGCACTGGCACTGTGTCGCCCATGAGAGCGTGATCCCGAACGCCAACGACTTCGAGGTGTTCCGCATGGCCGACGAGCAGGTGATCCTGACGCGGCATGCCGACGGGTCGATCCACGCCATCCTCAACGTCTGTCGCCATCGCGGCGCCGAGGTCTGCACGAAGGACAAGGGCAATGCCCGTGTCTTCGTCTGCCCCTACCATGCCTGGACCTATGGCAATGACGGTGCACTGCGCGCCGCCCGGCTGATGCCGAAGGAATTCAAGCGCGAGGACCACGGGCTGAAGAAGCTGCATGTGCGGGTGGTCGAGGGGCTCGTTTTCGTCTCCTTCGCGAAGACGCCGCTGGATTTCACCGAGGTCGAGCACCTGCTGCGTGCGACCTGCGGCCAGTATGGCTGGGCGAACGCGAAGGTCGCGCACCGGGAGAGTTATCCGGTCGACGCCAACTGGAAGCTCGCGGTCGAGAACTATGTCGAGTGCTACCACTGCGGCCCGGCGCATCCAGAATATTCGCAGACCCATGCGCTGGAGCAGCCGCTGCACATGATCGAGGCGATGAACGCTGAGATGGAGCAGCGCACGTGTTCGCTCGGCATCGAGGTCGGCTCGGGCAACCACTGGCAGACTTCGGAAGGTGGCAAGGAGGCGATCCACGCCTTCCGCTACGCGCTCTACGAGGGGGTGAAGAGCGGCAGCGAGGACGGCGGCGCCGTGGCCCCGCTGATGGGGCGCTTCACCGATTTCGACGGTGGCGTCACCTCGATCCACCTCGGCGGCACGACCTTCCTCGTCTGCTACCCCGACCACGGCATGATCTATCGCTTCATCCCGAAGACGGCCGGGACCTGCGAGATGGAGCTGATCTGGCTGGTGGACGGCAAGGCCGAGGCCGGGCGCGACTACGACCTCGACCGGCTGACCTGGCTCTGGAAGGTCACCACCGACGAGGACAAGGCGATCATCGAGCACACGTCGCGCGGCGTGCGCTCGCACTACTTCGAGCCGGGCCCGATCGCGCCGATGGAGCAGAACGAACTGCGCTACATCGACTGGTACCTGGACGAGATCAGCCGGGCCTGAGGGGGCGGGGGCGAAGACTGTCTTCGCTTTGCGTCCCGGATTCGGGTTGCGTTGAGCGCAGACGCGGGCTGCGGTGGAGGCGGATTGCGCTGGTGGCAAACCACCCACCTCCGTCACCCCGGACTAGATCCGGGGTCCAGCCACGCCGCGTCGGCGGCGTGGGAAAGTGCACTTCCTACGCGCAAGGACTTGCGCGCGCTGGATGCCGGATCGGGTCCGGCATGACGGTGCTCGGAGGGGCGGTGGGCGCCAGATAGTGGCGCTGTGCGAGCGGAAGAATACCGGTTTTCCAAGGTTGTCGGGGCCGATCACCACCGGAGAGAATGGAATTGAAACAACGGACTACGCGGACGCGTTGACGTTCTGAATCCGCTTTCGCGCGCAACTGTCGCGCAAGGCTGCAGCATGTGGAGGGCGCAATGAGCATAACTGAGGCAACCCAGACGTCCCGGCGGGCCGGCGGGCGCGCCGCGCGCGTCGCCATGCGGGCAGCGCCGCTGGCGGAGAACGTCCGTCCGGTTCGCCCGGGGCTTTCGGGCGGGCAGTACAGGCCGCTGAGCGAGGCGGGGGTGCGCCGGATCCACGAGGCGGCGCTCGATGCGCTGGAGAACATCGGTCTTGCCAATGCGCCGAAGTCCGGCATCGAGATCATGACCGGTGCCGGCGCGATCCTCGGCGAGGACGGGCGCATCCGCTTTCCCCGCGCGCTGGTCGAGGACATGCTTTCGATCGCCGCGCGCGACATCACGCTGTTCGGCCGCGATCCGAAATACGACCTGGAACTGACCGGCACGCGCGTCTACTACGGCACCGCGGGGGCGGCGGTGCACATCGTCGACGTCGAGAAGCGGGAGTATCGCGAATCCACTGCCAAGGATCTCTACAACGCCGCCCAACTCGTCCACCACCTCGACAACGTGCACTTCTTCCAGCGGGCGATGGTGTGCCGGGACGTCGCCGACAACTTCCTGATGGACATCAACACGCTCTATGGCTGCTGCGCGGGCACCTCCAAGCACGTCGGCACGAGCTTCTCCGATCCTTCGCACGTCGCAGGCTCCTTCGACCTGATCCACATGATGGCGGGCGGGGAGGACAAGTGGCGGGCGCGGCCGTTCGTGTCGAACTCCAACTGCTTCGTCGTGCCGCCGATGAAGTTCGCCGAAGAGAGCTGCATCACCATGGAGGCCTGCATCCGCGCCGGCATGCCGATCCTGCTGCTTTCCGCTGGGCAGGCGGGGGCGACGGCGCCGGCGCCGCTGGCGACCGCGATCGTGCAGGCCGTCGCCGAATGCCTGGCGGGCGTCGTCTATGTGAACGCCATGGCGCCCGGCCACCCGGCGGTCTTCGGCACCTGGCCGTTCGTCTCCGACCTGAGGACGGGCGCCATGTCGGGCGGGTCGGGCGAGCAGGCGCTGCTGACCGCCGGCTGCGCGCAGATGCACCAGTTTTACGGGCTGCCGGGCGGGGCTGCGGCCGGCATCGCCGATGCCAAGCTGCCGGACATGCAGGCCGGCTGGGAGCAGGCGATCTCGAACGTCATGGCGGGGCTTTCGGGGCTCAACATGGTCTACGAGGCGGTCGGCATGCATGCCTCGCTGCTCGGCTTCTGCCTGGAGAGCCTGGTGCTCGGCGACGACCTGCTCGGCCAGGTGCAGCGCTGTGTGCGCGGCATCGACGTCACCGAGGATTCGGTTTCGTTGGAGACGATGCGCTCCGTCTGCATCGACGGGCCAGGGCACTATCTCGGCGACCCGCAGACGCTGTCGCTGATGCAGACCGAATACATCTATCCCGCCGTGGCCGACCGCACGAGCCCGAAGGAATGGGCCGAGATCGGCAAGCCGGACCTGATCGCCAGGGCGATCGAGCGGAAGAACCGCATCCTCGCCGAAGCCGGCGGGCCGCTGTTCGATCCGGAGGTGGACCGGGCGGTGCGGGAGAAATTCAGGATCTATTTCTGAACGGAACGCCCCCGGTCCGACCGCTCATGCGCCCCGGCGTCCCGGTCTCATTGTGCCGGGATTGATCGCGGAAGCGCACGCACGTCGCTGACGGACCATGACCACTGCGGGTCGGTGATCTTCACAAGGTCGCTGCCGGTGAAGACGGCGAAGGTGGTGAAGGGCTGGCTCTGGCCCGGCAGCACGCGGACGAGGACCATGCCGCTGTCGGTTCCGACCGGCGTGCAGGCGCCGCCGGGGCAGTTGGCAAGCGTGATGGTCAGGCGCAGCGACTGGAGCGTGGCGGTGCTGTTGTTGGTGACGGTGCCGGTGACCCGGTAGCTCGTCACCGGCTGGCCGACGGTGAACTGCAGGTCGGAGAGCACGATCTCCTCGGGCGCGATCGCGTTGCGGGGAACGACCGGTTCCGGCACGACGCTGCGGCTGTCTGTCAGCCAGATGAGGGCTGCCGAGGCCAGGCCGATCGCGACGGTGATCGTCAGCACCGGCTCGACCCAGCTCTGGAAGCGCTTGAAGCGCAAGGCGAGATAGAGCGTGGCGACGGCGACGACAGCGAATGCCCAGATCATCAAGATCCTCCTCGCCATCCATATAGCGTGATGCGGGTGAAGCCAAAAGGCCTTCGCAACCATTCACTTGGGGATGCGCGGGAATGCGGTGCGACATTCGCGACGCTTTTGGCGTACCGGCTGCTTTTCTCGCAAACTTGTGATCGGATGCAGCACCGACCGCGAGGATAAATCGGGCGACGGCCTTGCCGCAGCAAACCCCTTCATCCGACCCTTCGGGCCACCTTCTCCCCGAGGGGAGAAGAGGGGCTCGGCGATTTCCGCAGACTTCTCGCCAATCCCGTAGGCAAAGCCGTGAGGAGGGCAGGGCGTTGCCGCGGGTGTCTTCTCCCCGTCGTGGAGAAGTGCCGGAGCGCAGCGAGGCGATGAGGGGGAGCGGTAGATGCCGGTGGCAGTGGCAAGCCCCCTCATCCGGCCCTTCGGGCCACCTTCTCCCCGGTGGGGAGAAGAAGGGTGCGGAGGATCGGCGCAGACTTTTCGCTTAAACCCATAGACAAAGCCGTGAGGAGGGCAGGGAGTTGCCACAGGTGTCTTTTCCCCACTGGGGAGAAGTGCCGGAGCGTAGCGAGGCGATGAGGGGGTGCGGCGGATGCTGGCGGCAGTGGCAGGCCCCCTCATCCGGCCCTGCGGGCCACCTTCTCCCCGAGGGGAGAAGAGGGGCGCAGTTACTTCAGGCTGATCCAGTAGGCGCCCTCGAAGGGGACGACCGCGAAGCGGGTGTTGATCTCGGCCAGCGTCTTGCCCGGATCGACGTCGGGGAAGACGTCCGGGCGCAACCAGTGGGCGAAGGCCTCGGCGGCGAGGATGTTCAGCGGCACGGCGTTGAAGAAGTTCCACAGGCCGTAGACGCGGCCGTTCCTGATGGCGGCGAGGTCGGCGAGGATCGGGCGCTCGGTGGCGTTGCGCAGCGTCTGCCGCGCTTCCTCGGGGGCGACGCCGGGGCCGATGGAGAAGGCGCTGTAGGTGCCGCCCGGGGAGGCGGTGGCGATGTAGGCTTCCGGGTTGGCGGCGACGAGGTACTCGATGCTGACGATGCCGCCCTGGCGGGGCAGGTCGGCTGCGATGTTGCGGCTGCCGGTGAGGCCGATGAATTCGCCCAGTCCGCCGACCCCGTAGGCAAAGCAGCAACCCTGGTCGTTCGGGAAGGCATCCATGAGCACGGTCGGGCCGGGCTCGGGATGGGCGGCCACGCGTTCGCGGATCACCGCCAGGTGCTCCTCGTAGAACTGCGCGAAGGATTCCGCCTGCTCGTCTCGCTCCAGCACGCGGCCGAGCAGACGCATGTTGTCGGGCGTGTTCCTCAGGGGATCGCTGTTGAAGTCGACGACGATCACCGGGACGTCGATCTGCTCCAGATAGGCGATCGCCTGGCGGCCGAGATCGGTATCGGCTTGCCAGTTGGCGAGGATGGCGAGATCGGCCTTCAGCGACAGGATGGTCTCGAAGGAGAAGCCGTTACCGGTGCCGTCGCCGATCAGCGGCACGTCGGCAATCTTCGGGAATTTTTCGCGGAAGGCCTCGTAGATCGCCGGATTGTCGCCCTTCATGTCGCTCGCCCAGCCTGCAAGCAGGCTGACGGGATCGGGATGGATGAGCGAGAGGGCGACGAGATTGAAGCCGCTGCCGAGCAGGATCGCCTCGGGCTTTTTGGGGATCGTGACCTCGCGGCCGAGCGCGTCGGTCACCGTCAGGGGAAAACGGCCGTCGGCGAGACAGGCGCCGGTCGACAGCAGAAGGCCGATGAGGAGAGCGAAAAAGCGCAACACGGTCAGTGCTTCCTCTGTTCGGGCAGGGCGCAGAGTTCGCCGCAGCTCGGGATGCCCGGCAGCATGTAGCGCAGGCAGCAGACCTTGCGGCGACACTGGACCTCGGCCCCGGCCATCTCATGGCGCAGGCAGCCGTGGAAGGGATTGGCGGTGCCGTCGGCGAAGGCCTTCTCTTCGAACAGCATGCGCGCCGACCAGTGATCGTCGGTGTCCCGGCCATTTGTCACGACTGCGGGGGCGGTTTCCGTCGCGTTGATCGCGTAGTCGATATAGACGGCAGCGTTGTTCCAGCCGAGTTTCGGGGCCATGCCGCCAAAGCGCTTCAAGTGAGCCACCACTTCCGACAGATGGGCGCTGGCGAGCGGCTTGACCAGTTCGAGGGGGGCATCGCTCTCGCACCAGTCGCCGGCGTGTGGCAGGCCGAAGGCGCGCGGCAGGCCGTCGTCGGCGAGCGCGATCGTCATGTCGTCGACGGCGATCGGCAGGGCGAGGGCGGCCCGGCGCGCGACGATATAGGGGATCGAAAGCGCCGAGAAATAGTAGAGCGACCAGTAGGACGCGACTGCCCTGCGATCGACTCCATGGCTCTGCGCATAGGTATCGAGGCCGGTCGCGAAGGTGCCGCTCTCGAAGACGTCGCGGATCGGCATGGCATGGTCGAGGTCCGACGAGAGCATCATCTTCTCGCCGCACCAGGCATGCTCGCCCGAAAAGACCGCCTTCAGGCCTTGCGGCCCGAAGACGGTTTCGTCAGCCCTGGGAGGGATTGCGTCCAATTGCGTCACCATGTGTATTTCAGCGAACCGATGACCGTGCGGCCCTGGTCCTTGTAGCAGAAGCCGGCCGAGCAGACGGGGTCGCGGCGGTCGAAGATGTTGGTGGCGTTCACCTGCAGGGCCAGGCCCTCCATCTTCTTGTCGATCGCGGCGAAGTCGTAGCGCAGGGCTGCGTCGAAGAGGACGCGCGAGCCGTTCTCCATCGTGTTCTCGTCATCGCCATAGCTGGCGCCGATGAAGCGCGCGCCGCCGCCGATGCCGAGGCCATCGAGCGCAGTGTCTTCCGGCATCGTATAGAAGGCCCAGAGCGCCGCCTGATGGCGGGGTGTCGAGGAAACGTCGTTGTCGACCGTGCCTACCGGGCCTTCGATGATCTTCATCTGGGTGTAGGAGTAGGAGGCCGTCAGCGACAGGCCGTTGTCGAGGCTGGTGTTGGCCTCCAACTCGACGCCGCGCGAGCGCAGCTTGCCGCGCTGGACCTGGATGTTGGCCGGGCCTGTCGGCAGGTCCACGACTTCGTAGTAGAGGCCGTTCTCCTGGTCGATGTTGAACAACGCAGCCGACAGCATGGTGTTGCTGTTGGGCAGGAGATACTTCACGCCGATTTCTTCCTGCTCGCTCTCGGTCGGCTTGAAGGGGGCGTCGGTTTCCTGGTTGTAGCCGGCGTTCGGCGAAAAGGCGGTCGAATAGCTGGCATAGGGCGCCAGGCCGAAGTCGAATTCGTAGGTCAGGCCGATGCGCTTGGAGAAGGCGCGGTCGCTCTGGTCGTTGGCGGAGACCGCGCCGCCGACGAGATCGGTACTGTCAGTGTCGGTGGAGACCCAGTCATAGCGGCCGCCGAGCGTCAGGGTCCAGGCGTCGTAGCGGATCTGGTCCTGGATATAGGTGCCGATCTGCCACTGGTCCTGGTCGACGCGCTCGGTGTAGGGAATGCGATCCATCGGATCGCCGCGGGTCGGATCGTTGGTGTCGAGCGGCGGCGAGACGCCGTAGCCGTTGAACGACCTGTAGCGCAGTTTCATCAGGTCCAGGCCGGTCAGGAGCGTGTGGCTGAAGGCGCCGGTGTCGAACTCGGAGACCAGCTGGTTGTCGATCACAATGGCCGAAAGCCGCTCCTCGAAGGAGCCGGCGCTGCGGTCGATCAGCGTCGGGTCGACGGCGTTCGGCGCATAGGCGAAGGCCCAGTCGGCCTCGATGTCCAGCGTCGAGGCGCGCACGTTCTGGCGGAAGGTGAAGGTCTCGTTGAAGCGGTGCTCGAACTCGTAGCCGATGCGGCCCTGGTTCTGGACAGAGTCGTTGAAGGCCGGGTTGCCGGCAAAGAAGTCGGTCACCTTGCCGGTGGTGGTGTCGAAATAGTAGGCCGCTGTGCCGCCGGTCTTGGTGCGCGAATACTCACCGAGAACGGTCAGCCGCGTGTCCTCGTCCGGCTTCCAGGTGAAGGCCGGGGCGATGTAGAGGCGGTCGTCGGGAACGCCGACCTGTTCCGTATCCGAATTGCGGGCGAGTCCGGTCAGGCGGTAGTAAAACGGATCGGTGTCGTTGACCGCGCCGGAGAAGTCGAACTGGCCCTGATAGCGGTTGTTGGTGCCGTATTGCACCTCGACCTCGCGCAGCGTCTCCTCGGTCGGGCGCTTGGTGATCAGGTTGTACAGGCCGCCGGCGCCGGAGGCGCCGTAGAGGGCGGAGGAGGGGCCGCGCAGGATCGAGACGCCCTCGAGCCCGTAGGGTTCGGTCTTGAAGAGCGAGGAGCCCGCGCCCGGCTGGCGCAGGTTGTCGCGGAAGACGCCGTTATAGGTCACGTCGAAGCCGCGCACGGTGAAGGAATCGAAGCGCGGGTCGAAGCCGTAGGCGGTGGTGCGCGTGTTGGGCGTGTAGGCCAGCACATCCAGCAGCGTCTGCGGATTGCGGTCCTTCAGCTGTTGCGCGGTCACGGAAGATACCGACTGCGGGGTCTGCAGGAAGGGCGTGTCGACCTTGGCACCCGTCGCACTGCTCTTGCCGACATAGCCATCGGCCGTGATCACGCCGCCGCTGCCGCCATCGACGACGATCTCTTCCAGCGTCGTCGTCCCCTCGGTGGAGGCCGCCGCGGCCTGGTCCTGCGCGTGCGCCGTAAGCGACAGCGCGAGCAGCGAGGTTCCGGCGAGGGCGAGGACGAGCGTGGGGCGGAGCGGCGAAGAGGTCTGGGGCATCGAGGTCTCGTGATGTTACTGGGTCAATAAGATGACTGTTCTCATTATGTTTTTGCGATGCGCAAGGTTTATATGATAAATAATGTCATGTTTATGGTGGTGTTGCGCTCATGCAACGAAAAATGACCGCCATGGTGGTGGCGGTCATTGAGTTTCACCAATAGGCAGTATCCCGCTAGACCACCGCGCTGCCCGCCATGAGGGCGAGGACGAGGAAAATGAGGAACAGAATCAGGGCGATGGCGAAAAGCACCTTGGCGACCGTGGCGGCTGCCGAAGAGACGCCCCGAAAGCCGAGAAAACCGGAGATCAGGGAAATCACGAGGAAGATAAGGGCCCATTTCAGCATGTGCAGTGTCCTCTCTTGAACCGGAGGAAAGACGCGCGAGGGCAGAATTTGTTCCATGACCGCCGATTCCGGGCGGCCCAGGGGCCCGGCGGAGAGCCGCCGGGCGCGATGATCGATCAGCCGTGGTTGATCATGACGTGGCGCACGGCGGTGTAGTCTTCCAGCGCATAGACGGACATGTCCTTGCCGTAGCCCGACTGCTTGACGCCCCCGTGGGGCATTTCGTTGCACAGCATGAAATGGGTGTTGATCCAGGTGCAGCCGTACTGGAGCCGTGCAGCGGCGCGCATCGCCTTGGAGATGTCCTTCGTCCAGACAGAGGAGGCGAGGCCGTAGTCGCTGTCGTTGGCCCATCCGATCGCCTGCGCCTCGCCCGTAAAGCGGGTGACGGAAACGACGGGTCCGAACACCTCGCGGCGGACGATCTCGTCCTCCTGCGTGGCGCCGGCGATCACGGTCGGCTGAAAGAAGAAGCCGTTGTCGCTGCCAGATGCGCCGCCGGTGACGATCTCGATGTGCTTCACGTCGGACGCGCGCTCGACGAAGCTCGCCACGCGGTCGCGCTGGCGCTTGGAGATCAGCGGGCCGATCTCGTTCTCGGTGTCGTCGGGCTGGTTGTAGCGGATGGTGGAGACAGCGGCGGAAAGCTCGGCGACGAACCTGTCGTAGATGCCCTTCTCCGCATAGATGCGGCACGCGGCGGTGCAGTCCTGGCCGGCGTTGTAGTAGCCGAAGGCGCGGATGCCGTTCACGACCGCCTCGAGGTCGGCGTCGTCATAGACGATCACCGGCGCCTTGCCACCGAGTTCCAAGTGCGTGCGCTTGACCGACTTGGCTGCGGCCGCCAGCACCTTCTTGCCGGTCGCCACGTCGCCGGTGATCGAGACCATGTTGATCTTAGGGTGGTTGATCAGCGCGTTGCCGACGGTCTCGCCACGGCCGAGCACGATGTTGACGACGCCCTCGGGCAGGATGCCGGCCAGCAGCCCCGCCATCTTGAGCGCCGTCAGCGGCGTCTGTTCCGATGGCTTGAAGACGACCGTGTTGCCGCCGGCGATCGCCGGCGCCAGCTTCCAGGCCATCATCATCAGCGGATAGTTCCACGGCGCGATCGAGCCGACGATACCGATCGGGTCGCGGCGGATCATCGAGGTGTGGCCGGGCAGGTATTCGCCGGCGACAGTTGCCGTCATCGAGCGGACGGCGCCGGCGAAGAAGCGCCAGCAATCGACGATCGCGGGGATCTCGTCGTTCCTGACGGCATTGATCGGCTTGCCGCAGTTCAGCGCTTCGAGGGCTGCGAAGGCATCGGCGTCGGCCTCGATCGCGTCGGCGATCTTCAGGAGGTAGCCGGAGCGCTCGCCGGGGGTGGTCATCGACCAGGCGAGATAGGACTTCTCGGCGGCGTCGACGGCGGCGTCGATCTGGGCATGCGAGGCTTCCGGGAGGTCGGCCACCGTCTCGCCGGTCTTCGGGTTGAGAATGTGCTCCTCGCTCTCCGTGCCGGCCTCGAAGCGTCCGCCGATCAGCATCTGCGTGTCCATCAGGATTCTCCCTTGATCTCAGTTCGTTGTTCTATTTGCCGGCGCCTGCGACCTGGTCGCCCTCGCGGGTCAGGTAGTAGGCCGCGAGGATCGGCAGCAGTGTGACGAGCACCACGAGCATGGCGACCACGTTTGTCACCGGCCGCTGGCGCGGACGCACCAGTTCCTCCAGCATCCAGATCGGCAACGTCTGCTGCTGGCCGGCGGTGAACGTGGTAACGATCACCTCGTCGAAGGAGAGCGCGAAGGCGAGCATGCCGCCGGCGAGAAGGGCCGTGCCGATATTGGGCAGGATCACGTATCGGAAGGTCTGGAAGCCGTCGGCGCCGAGGTCCATCGAAGCCTCGATCAGCGAGCCGGAGACGCGGCGGAAACGGGCCACCGCGTTGTTGTAGACCACCACGACGCAGAAGGTGGCGTGGCCGAGCACGATCGTCCAGAACGAAAACGGGATCTCGGCAAACGAGAAGGCCGAGCGCAGCGCGATGCCGGTGATGATGCCGGGCAGCGCGATCGGCAGGATGACGAGCAGCGAGATCGTCTCGCGGCCGAAGAAGCGCGTCTGGCTGACGGCGGCGGCGCAGAGCGTGCCGAGCACCAGCGCCACTGCAGTGGCGATCGAGGCGACCCGGACCGAGAGGCCGAGTGCGGCCCAGACGTCGGGGCGATCCCAGGCGACGGCCAGCCATTTGAGCGTATAGCCGGGCGGCGGAAACTGGTAGCTCTTCTCCTCGGTGGTAAAGGCATAGAGGAAGATCAGCAGGATCGGCACGTGCAGGAACAGCAGGCCTGCGGCGGCGGCGATCTTCAGGCCCATGGGGGCGGAGGCGGAGCGGTCAGAGCGCATCGAAGGCTCCCTGCTTCTTGGCCATCCACAGGTAGAAACCCATGATGACGATCGGGACGACGGTGAAGGCGGCGGCGAGCGGGATGTTGCCGGCCGTGCCCTGCTGGGCGTAGACGGCCTGGCCGATGAACAGCCGCGACGAGCCGATGATCTGCGGGATGATGTAGTCGCCGAGCGTCAGCGAGAAGGTGAATATCGAGCCTGCGATGATGCCGGGCAGCGCCAGCGGGAACAGCACGTGGCGGAAGGTCTGCGCCGGGTTGCCGCCGAGATCGGCGGACGCCTCGATCAGGTTTCCGGGCACGCGCTCGAGCGCTGCCTGGATCGGCAGGATCATGAAGGGCATCCAGACATAGACGAAGACGATGAAGGTGCCGGTGTAGCTGATCGACAGCGAGTTTCCGCCGACGACGGGGAGGGAGAGCCAGGCATCGAGCAGCCACGTCAGGTGCAGCTTGGCGAGGAACCAGGTGAATATGCCCTCCTTGGCGAGGATCAGCTTCCAGGCATAGACCTTGACGAGATAGCTCGACCACAGCGGCAGCATCACGCCGAGATAGAAGAGCGCCTTCCATTTGCCGCGGGCGTAGCGGGCGGCGTAGTAGGCGATCGGAAAGGCGATCACGGCAGACGCCAGCGTCACCAGCGCCGCCATGACGACGGTGCGCAGGATGATATCGAAATTCGACGGGATCAGCAGTTGCCGGTAGGTGTCGAGCGTGAACTCGTAGTTGATGAGCCCGGAGAACTCGTCGATCGAGAAGAAGCTCTGCAGGAGCAGCGCAAACAGCGAGCCGAGATAGATGATGCCGAGCCAGAGCAGCGGCGGCGCGAGCATCAGGAACAGCAGGATCTTCGGGTTGCGCCAGAAGAAATCCGACAGGCGAGCGAAGGTGCCGCTGCGGCCTTCGAGGATGCTGGTCTGCGTGATCGCGCTCATGCCGCCTCGTCCATCAGGTGCAGGTCGTGGGCGGCGAAGGAGAGGGTGACGCCGCTGCCCTGTTCGGGAAGCGCCTCGGAGGCCGGGACCATGGCGGCGATACGCGTGCCGCCGCCGGCCTCGACCGTCACGCGGTTGGCGGCGCCGAGGAAACTGGTCGCCACCACCGTGCCGGTGACGCGCTTGCGTTCGCCGGTAACGTCGCCGGTGCCGCCGCCGAGCGACAGCGCCTCGGGACGCAGGCTCGCATAGCGGGCCGGGTAGCCGAGGCTCTTGACGAAAGCCGGCGAGAGCACGTTGGAAGAGCCGACGAAATCGGCGACGAAGCGGGTTTGCGGGCGCTTGTAGACCTCTTCGGGCGTGCCGAGCTGCTGGATGCGGCCGTCGTTGAACACGGCAACGCGGTCGGCCATCGACAATGCCTCGCCCTGGTCGTGGGTGACGAAGACGAAGGTGATGCCGAGCGACTTCTGCAGTGTCTTCAGCTCCTCCTGCATCTGCTCGCGCAGTTTCAGGTCGAGCGCGCCGAGCGGTTCGTCGAGCAGCAGCACGCGCGGGCGATTGACGAGCGCGCGGGCGAGCGCAACGCGCTGGCGCTGTCCGCCGGACAACTGGCCGGGCCGGCGCGTGCCGTAGCCGGGAAGTTTGACCATGGCGAGCGCATCCTCCGCGGCTTTCAGCCGCTCCTCCTTGCCGACGCCCTTGACCATCAGCCCGTAGGCGACGTTCTCGAGAATGGAGAGATGCGGGAACAGCGCGTAGTCCTGGAAAACGGTGTTGACATTGCGCCGGTAGGGCGGGACGCCCTCGGCCGTCTCGCCGAAGATCTCGATATGGCCGCCGGTCGGCTGCTCGAATCCCGCCATCAGCCGCAGGCATGTGGTCTTGCCCGAGCCGGACGGGCCGAGCATGGCGAAGAACTCGCCCTCCACCACGGCCAGATCGACGCTGTCGACGGCGCGGACGCTGCCGAAGTGTCGGGATACCTTGTCGAACAGCACAGCGGTGGTCATGGGCGTCTAACTCCGGGCACGAGAGGCTATGCGGCCCACGGCAACAGTGCCCGGTGAGTAACCGGGAGCGGGCGGCATATGAAAGCGGACTCCTCCCCCTTGCGGGGAGGGTTGGGGAGGGGACACTTTGCGTCAAACCCCTCCCGGCCCTGTCGGGCCACCCTCCCCACAAGGGGGAGGGATAAAGCGGCCTCAGCGCCCGCCGATCACGCCGATGTAGTCCGATACCCAGCGGTGGTAGGGCACGCACTCGCCCTGGCTTTCGCATTTGGAGACCGGCGTCTTCCAGAAGCGGATCTTCTCGAAATTGTCGAAGCCGTTCGTGGCGCAGCCTTCGTCGGTCAAAAGTTCGTTGCCCTTGCAGGCGGCCGGGACCGAGGGGACGGCGCCGAACCAGGCGGCGGCGTCGCCCTGCACCTTGGCCGACAGCGAATGCTCCATCCACAGGTAGGCGCAGTTCGGATGCTCGCTTTCGGCGTGCAGCATGGTCGTGTCCGACCAGCCGGTGACGCCTTCCTCGGGGAAGGTCGAGGCGATCGGCTGCTTCTCGGCCTTCATCAGGTTGACCTGGAAGGGCCAGGAGCCGGATGCGACGACGCCCTCGTTCTTGAAGTCGTCGATCTGGATCATGGCGTCGTGCCAGTAGCGGCCGACGAGCGTGCGCTGGACGCGAAGCAGGTCGAGGGCCGCCTTGTACTGGTCCTCGTTCAGCTCGTAGGGATCCTTGATGCCGAGTTCCGGCTTGTGGAACATCAGGTAGTTGGCGGCGTCGGCGACGTGGATGGGGCCGTCATAGGCCTGCACGCGGCCCTTGTTGGACTTGCCGTCCGGCAGCGTCACGTCCTCGAACACGACGCTCCAGCTCTTCGGCGCTTCGCCCTTGAAGGCCTCGGTGTTGTACATCAGCACGTTCGGGCCCCAAAGATAGGGCGTGCCGTAGTGGACGCCTTCGACCGTGTTCCAGGGCGCGCTCTGCAGGCGTTCGTCGACCGTCTTCCAGCTCGGGATCAGGTCGGTGTTGATCGGCTGGACGCGCTTACCGGCTATCAGGCGCCGCGAGGCGTCGCCGGAGGCGGTGACGAGGTCGAAGCCGCCCTCGTTCATCAGCGCGACCATTTCGTCGGAGGTGGCGGCGGTCTTCACCGAAACCTTGCAGCCGGTCTTCTTCTCGAATTCGGTGACCCAGTCATAGGCCTTGTCGGTCTCGCCGCGCTCGATATAGCCGGCCCAGGCGACGATCGAGACCTCGCCTTCGCCGGCGCCGAGCTCCTTCAGCGGTTCCTGGGCGACGGCAGCGGTGGTGAAAGCGAAGGAAAGGGTCAGCGCGGTGCAGGAATGCAGGAATCGCTTCATGATGGTCTCCCGGTTTGTCCGCTTTGTGCGCGGTATTGTTCCCGGGTCGAAGCGTGCCCCCTTTTCGCCGCTTTCGCAAATCCATTAAACAGAAAGACGATATCGGAATTTCCGAAAGGTAGGTTGCGGACAGAGGTGGACTACATCCCGCGCAGCAGCTTGCCGGCGATCATCCACATGACGGCGGCGATGGCGAGATCCAGGATCCGCCATGCCGACGGCCGCGCGAAGATCGGGCGCAGCCAGGTGGCGCCGTAGCCGAGCGCGAAGAAGAACAGGAAAGAAGCGGACATGGCGCCGGCGGCGAACACCATCTCATCGCCGGGAAAGCGGGTGGCGACGGTGCCGAGAAGGACGACGGTATCGAGGTAGACGTGCGGATTGAGCCAGGTGAGCGCAAGGCAGGTCGAAAACGTCGGCCAGAAGCCCGGGGAATGCTCATGTCCGATCGTCAGCCCATTAGTCGAGCGTAGCGCGGCATAGAGGCTCCTTGCGCCGTACCAGACGAGGAAGGCCGCGCCTGCGAATCGCATGGCGGGATCGATCCACGGCAGCATGGCCGTGATCTGCCCGAGGCTCGTGACCCCGATCAGGATCAGGATGGCATCGGACAGTCCGCATGTGAGGCATACGGCGAAGACGTGCTCGCGCCGCAATCCCTGCCGGAGAACGAAGGCATTCTGCGCGCCGATCGCGACGATCAGGCTCAGCCCCATCATCATGCCGGTGAAGTAGATCGGAAAATTCATGGTTCCGGATAGCTCCCGAAGACAGAAACACGAGCGATCCTGTAGCGGGTGTCATCGAATTAAGGTAATTAAATACGATAATCTCAATTAAGCAGGACTAATGCCATGATTGACTACCCGGCGCTTCGCGCGGTGGCCACAGTCGTGCAGACCGGCAGCTTCGAGAAGGCGGCGGCCGTCCTGAACGTGACGCCGTCCGCCGTCTCCCAGCGGGTCAAGCAGCTCGAGGAGCGCCTCGGCGTGGTCCTGATCGTCAGGGGCAGCCCCTGCACGGCGACCGAGAAAGGTGGATGGCTGTGCCGCCACATGGAAAACATCGGCATGCTGGAAGGCGAGTTGATGGAGCATCTCCCCGCGCTTGCTGATCCCGAAGAGCCGCGGCAGCGGGTGACGCTTCATATCGCCACCAGCGCGGACAGCCTCGGCACCTGGTTCCTGTCGGCCATGTCGAATTTCTCCAAGCGCTCCACGTACCTTGTGAACATTGCCATCGATGACGAGGACCACACGGCCGAATGGCTGCAACGAGGCCGCGTGCTCGCTGCCGTCACCAGCCTCGAAAAGCCGATCGCAGGCTGCAGGCGGACCTCGCTCGGGACGCTGCGCTATCATGCGACGGCAAGTCCGGAATTCATGTCCCGGTACTTCGGCGACGGCGTCACGCCGGAAGCGCTCCGGCGTGCTCCCGCCCTGACCTTCAACCAGAAGGACCGGCTGCAGAACCGCTGGATCCGCCAGGCGTTCGGCCAGGAACTCACCTTTCCGACGCATTGGCTGCCATCGACGCAGGGTTTCCTGGATGGCAGCCTGTCCGGCATGGGGTGGTGCATGAACCCTGCGCCGCTGATCGGGCAGCATCTGCGCTCCGGACGGCTCGTGGAACTGGTCCCGGACAGCCCGCTGGACGTGCCGCTGTTCTGGCAGATCAATCGCCTCGCAGCCGACCGGCTGGTGGATTTGACGAGCGAAGTGGCCGCAACGGCGAAATCGCATCTTCGCCAGTGAGATCGCGGACACTAGTGCCTGGCCCGTCCTTCACGCCGAAGCAGCTCCCTTTTCCGCCAGCCGTGCGATTTCGCCTTCGAGCTCGGCGATCTTGCGATCCCTCTCGGCCAGGGCGGCCTGCACATCCGCCGCCTCGAACAACTGCGGTATGTGCTGGGGACAGTTGGCGTCCCACGCCATGACAGTGAACAGCACGACCTGCTCGACACGGGCGCGATATCCGGGCGGAAACAGGCGATCGGCCAGCTCGGCGTCGCCTTCGACGACCCGTGCTTCGCCCCAGATCTTGACGCGCTGCCGATGGGCGTAATCCATCAGGAAGAGGTGGGCCTTGGGATTCTCCAACAGGTTTCCCTGAGTGATATACTGCCGGTTGCCGGCAAAGTCGGCAAAGCCGATGGTCTTGCTATCGAGGACCTTGAGAAAGCCTGCAGGCCCACCGCGATGCTGGACGTACGGCTGGCCGTCGGCGCTGGCCGTCGCCAAAAAAACGCTGGTCCGGCTCTCGATGAAGCCGGCGAGGTCCTCGGTGATTTCCGTCTGCCAGGAGCCGCCCGTCTCCATCCGGGCATAGGCGTGCCGTGACCCCTTGCGCTCCTGGATCGCCTTCACCGACGGGGTGAAGGCGACATCGCTTGAAAAAATGGCGTGGTCGCCAGACATGACTTCTTTCCTTCGGCTCAGCGGGGCCGATCCGATCTGCTAATTTACCGTCGCGACCTTCCGGTCGAGGAAGTCGCGGATGAGCGGGGCCATCTCGTCGGGTTCGTCTTCGAGGGCGAAGTGCCCCGTGTCGCCGCGAACATCGTGCAAAGGACCAGTCTGTTCATGGCGTTCTCCACTTCCAACAAGCTGGTGAATGACCTTGCCGGCCTAGATATCTCCTTTGGCTGTAATCGTTAATCAGCGAACGGCGAAAGGCACTATTGCAGGTAGCGGAATAATCGCCGGACCGTGGCTTCGGGAAGCGGGTCTGCGGAGAGGGGCCTGCGAGGCGTCAGTTGAACAGGCGGTTGGCGCGCAGGCGGTCGACTGCGAGATCGACGAACGCCCGGACCTTCGCGGATGCACGCCTGCCCTCGACATGGACGACATGGATCGGTATCTCGCGCTCCTCGTACTCGGAGAGGACCGCCTGGAGGCGTCCTTCCTGAAGAGCAGGCCCGATCTGATACGAAAGGATGCGCGTCAGGCCCCAGCCCCGCTCGGCGGCGGCAATCGCGGCGTCGTTGGTGTTGCACAACAGGCGCGGATGAACGGTGACGCTCGTCCTGTTCCCTTGTCCGAACTGCCAGTCGAGCGATACCCAGGCGCCTGTGGGCGCGATGATCCGATGACCTGCCAGATCGGATGGCACTTTCGGAACGCCGTATCTCTCGAAGTATGAAGGGGAACCGCAAACGACGCGCCTGATCGATCCGACCTTCACGGCGCTCAGGCCTGAGGCCGGCAGGTTTCCGATCCTGACCGCGACGTCCATCCCCTCGTCGATGATGTTGACGATGCGGTCGACGAACACGCTGTGCACGGTCACCGCCGGATACTGATCGAGATATTCGAGCAGGATCGGCAGGATATGCATCTGGCCGAACAGGGCCGGTCCGGTGACGCTGAGGACACCTGACGGGTTGGCGTGGAGGCCCGCGGCCGAGGCCTCGGCGTCGGCGATTTCGGCGAGGATCCGCCGGCAATCCTCCAGGTAGCGGCCGCCCGCCTCCGTCGTCTTGACCGCTCTCGTCGTCCTGGTGAGAAGCCGCACGCCGAGGGTGTTCTCGAGCGCGGATATCGTTCTCGTGACCGCCGGCGGGCTCATGTGCAACTGGCGAGCCGCTGCAGCGAAGCCCCCGGTCTCCGCCACCTTCACGAAAACTCTCATGGCCTGCCAGCGATCCATTGCAGCTTCCCCTGTCGAAAAATGGCTATTCCAGCACGCGAATTGTCCGACCGCCTACCGCCCTCGTCCGCTCCTCAACGCTTCCGCCACGCCGACGAAGTCGCGCGCCGACTGCGGCAGGCTGGAGCCCTTGCGCCAGACCATGCCGACCTGCACGACGGGGAGCGCGCCGGAGACGTCGCGGCTTTCGATGCGGTCGCCTTCCAGCGACCAGGGGCGGTAGACGAGATCGGGAAGGAGCGCGATGCCGGCGCCGGTGGCGACGAGGCTGCGGACAGCTTCAACGGAACGCGTGCGGAAGGCGACATGCGGGCGGGCGCCGAGTGCCGACAGCAGCTTGCCGGTGTTCTCCTCGATCTCGTCCACCGTCAGCATGATCAGCGGTTCCCTCGCGATGTCGCCGACCGAGATGATCTCGGCCGCGACGAGCGGATGGCCGAGCGGCAGCCAGAGGCGGTAGGGCGAGGTCTCGATGATCTCGGCCTGCAGCGCCATGCGGTCGCGCAGGTTGGAGATGACCATGACGGCGACGTCCAGCTCGCCGCCGATCAGGAGATGCTCCAGGTAGGAGCCGTTGTCCTCGATGGCGCTGACCTCGACGCCGGGGAAGGCGCGGCGGTAGCGGGCGAGCAGATCGGAGAGCACATAGCCCGCGACCAGCGAGGTGACGCCGAGATTGAGCTGGCCCTTTTCCGTGGTCCGGTCGTTGGAAAACGAGCGGCGGGCATCGGAGACGCCGGCCAGGATCTTGGTGGCGTGGCGCAGGAACTGGTGGCCGTTGTGGGTCGTCGTCAGGCCGCGCGGATGCCGCTCGAACAGCTCGACGCCGAGATCGCTCTCCAGTTCCTTCACTGCTTCGGTGATCGAGGACTGCGAGATCGAGAGGATCTGGGCGGCGCGCGTCACCGACCCCTGTTCGGTGACGGCGACGAAATATTGCAACTGACGGAGCGTGAAGGCCATGCGGGCAGTTAATATAGGGCCTTGACGGCAGGCAAGGGGTGGTCGCATTCCTCCCGCATCTGTTGCGCCGCCGCTTGACCGCATGAGCATACGGGAAGAGAGACCATGACTGTACCTGCCAAGCCCACCGAAGCCGGCATCCTTGCCTTCCACAGGCGCTGCGAGGCGTTCTACCCGGCCGATGCCGTCGACGCGACGATCGGACAGCAGCGGCAATGGTACGATGCGCTCTGTGCGGAGTTCGACCGGCCGTCGCCGGCGGGCATGATCCGCGAGGAGGCGCTGGTGCTCGGTCGCATCCCGACCCGGCGCTACCGTCCGGCCAACGTGACCACGCAAACGCGACTCTACTACATTCATGGCGGAGGCTTCGTGGTTGGTTCGCTGCAGAGCCATGATGCGATCTGTGCCGAAATCGCCGAGGCCGCGGGTGCGGAACTCGTCTCCGTCGACTACCGGCTGTCGCCCGAGCACGTCTGGCCAGCCGCCTTCGACGACTGCTTCGACGTGCTGACCTATCTCCTGCGCGGCAAGGGGCCGGTCGTGATCATCGGCGACAGCGCCGGGGCGAACCTCGCAGCCGGCCTCGTGCTCAAGGCGCGCGACCAGGGTCTGTCGGGGATCGCCGGCCAGGCGCTCGTCTATCCGGCTCTCGGAGGGGACACATCGGCCGGCTCCTATGTCGAGATGGCCGAGGCGCCGGGGCTTTCCACCACGGACGTGCTCTACTACCGCGACGTCTATCAGGCGCCCGCGGGCAACCCCTATGCCTTCCCGCTGGCGCATGCCGACCTGTCGGGCCTGCCGCCCGCCTTCATCACCGGCGCCTTCTTCGACCCGTTGCGCGACGACGCGCGGGACTATGCGGCCCGGCTCGTCTCGGCGGGCGTTGAGGTGTGGTTTCGCGAAGAGCCGCAGATGATCCATGCCTGGCTGCGGGCCCGCCACATGAGCGACGGTGCCGCAGCCGGATTTGCCGCGCTCTGCCGGGCCGTCTCCGACTTTGCCGCAAGGGGCGGTCGATGAGCGGGATTACCGATCTCGACCGGCTGCTGTCGGAGATGGAGCCGGTGCTGCAGGACGGGCAGTTCGTCTATTGCACGGTCGCGTTTTCCGAGGCGGAGCGGTGGTGGCGGCTGCAGCCGCTCGGCACGTTCCGCGAAGCGGAGGGGCTGACGCTGATCCTGCCGGCCGAGGTGGCCGCCGCTCACGGGCTTTCCTCGAGCGCGCCGATGCGGATGATCACGCTCTCGGTCCACTCCGCGCTGGAGGCGGTGGGGCTGACAGCTGCGATCGCCGCTGCGCTGACACAAGCAGGCATCAGCGCCAACGTGGTGGCCGCCTTCCACCACGACCATGTGTTCGTCCCGGCGGACCGGGCGCAGGATGCGCTTTCGGCGTTGCAGTCGCTGTCGGAGGGGCGCAGCACTTGATAACGGCCGTGCCGCTCAGCGGTTGTCCCAGTGCCGGCGGAGCAGGTAGGATTCGAGCCGGTCGAGATATTCGTGCCAGCCTTCCGTGTAGGCCTCGACTTCGGCCGGGCCGGTCAGCGGAGACTGGCGGATCGCAAGCCGCGTCGTGTTGTTCACGGCCTCGAAGGTCGCCACGACGTTGGTCTTGCGGCCGTCGTCCGGGATCAGGGTGAAGGCGATACGCTGGTCGTCGACGATCTCGCGGTAGACCGCCAGCATCGGCGTGTCCTCGCCGAAGGGCGAGCGGATGCTGGCGCTCCAGATGCCGCCGGGGCGGAAATCCATCTCGATCGAATGGGTGGTGAAGTCGCGCGGACCCCACCAGCGGGCCAGAAGTTCGGGCGCCGTCCAGAGCTGAAATACCACTGCCGGCGGGGCGTCGAAGCGGCGCTCCAGGTAGAGCGCGTTTTCCGCCCGCGCTGTCGCGCGCTGCAGGATCGTCATAGTCCACTCCTCGCGCACAGGATCGGCATGCCGGGACCAACCGTCCCCGCCTCGATGCTTGCGCAGATCAAAATATCGCTGTGTGCCTGCGACGTTCCGGGTGCGGCCAGGATCGCAGAAAGTATCAACAGCCGTGGTGTGTCGCCGGACGATCGAATCGCCTCCGGCAACCGGCCGGTCCACGGACGTCTCAGATAGTGATTTTACGTTCTGTTTCCAGCCTGCTTCGGAGAAATATCTTTCTCGTGCCTTCCGTTCGCCTCTCGTGTTGCCCTGTCACGGCCGTCTGGCGGGCAGGTGTCCGATCAGCTTTTCGATCAGGCGTCCAGGCGTTTTCCAATCCTCCGACTTCGCCTCGATCCTGTCTGTTCTGACCGAAGCAGGCTGGAAACTGATCCTCAAAAGTGGCGAAGAGGCGGCGTGTGCCTCACGGTCGCAGCCACAGACGAACACGAATTCGTGCAAGCTGTGTGGCCGCTGCGTGATCGGCGGCAGGTAGTCGGCGTTCCTCAATAGGCCTGCCCCGACTGCATCCGTGACAGGTCGCGCCGGGGCGGGCGGTCATAGATGCGGGCATGGTCGCGGCTGAACTGCGAGGGGCTGTCATAGCCGACGCGGAAGCCGGCCTCGGCTGCCGTCAGCCCTTCTGCGACCATCAACCGCCGGGCCTCATGCATGCGCAGGCGGGTGCGGAACTGCAGCGGGCTCATCGCGGTGGCCGTGCGGAAGTGTTCGTGGAAGGAGGAGGGGCTCATGCCGGCGATGCGGGCGAGATCCTCGATCCGGAAGGGTTCGGCGTAGTTTTCGCACAGATAGGCGACCGCGCGGCCGACCTGGGCCAGGCGGCTCTCGCCGCTGGCGATCTGGCGCAGGATCGCGCCCTGCGGCCCGGTCATCAGCCGATAGTGGATCTCGCGGACGATCAGCGGCGCGAGCACGGCAATGTCCTGCGGCGCATCGAGAAGCCGCAGGAGGCGGGCGGACGCGTCGACCAGTTCGGGCGTCGCGGCGTGGACGGCGGCCGCCTCGATGCGGTCGGGTGCTGGTGGGGCGATATGCGATCCGGGCGCGCCCAGCAGGAGGTCGGCAAGCATGCCGCGGTCCAGGTCGATCTTCAGGCAGAGGTAGGGTTCGTCGGGGCTGGCCTCGATCACCGCGCCGATGATCGGAAGGTCGATGCCGACGACGAGGCAGCCGCCGGTCTCGTAGACGACCTCGCGGCTGCCGATGCGTGCCCGCTTTCGGCCGGCGGCGACGAGGCAGACGGAGGGCTCGTAGAGCGTGTGGATCGGGTCGGATATCGCAGACGACCGGATCAGCGACAGGGCCGGCACGGCGGTGCCGTGGATGCCGTCGCCCCGGGCATGCCGTGCGATCAGATGTTTCAGTTCCGTCAGGTTCGGCAGGTTCTTCATGGGAACACCTTCGCGCAACCGGGCCGTCCTGCCAAGGCGGGTGCAGGCGCTTTCGGAGGATCGTGCAAGAAATGCGGAACTCCATGCTACCGCACCGTGCCTCGGCTTCGTCATCCTCTGCCTGACCCGAGGCGCAGATGCAGCGGGACCGCAACCGGAAGGGATGAAGACATGACCAGCATTTCGCAGAAGGTAATCCTGATCACCGGCGCCAGCAGCGGCATCGGCGCCGCGCTCGCAAGCGAACTCGGCAAGGCGGGCGCCCGGCTGATGATCGGCGCCCGCAGGACCGATCGTCTCGCCGAACTCAAGCAACAGGTAGAAGCCTCGGGCGGGACCGTCGCCATACGGGCGCTCGATGTGACGCGCCGGCAGGACGTGGAGGATTTCGCCCGCGCCGCGCTGGACGCCTACGGCCGCATCGACGTGATGATCAACAATGCCGGCGTCATGCCGCTGTCGCCGATGAATTCGCTCAAGGTGGAGGAATGGGACCGGATGATCGACGTCAACATCCGCGGCGTGCTGCACGGGATCGCTGCCGTGCTGCCGGTGATGAACGGGCAGGGCTTCGGCCATATCATCAACGTTTCGTCGATCGGCGGTCTTTCCGTGGTGCCGACGGCTGCGGTCTATTGCGCCACCAAATATGCGGTGCGGGCGATCTCGGACGGGCTGCGGCAGGAGAACGACAAGATCCGCGTCACCTGCGTCTATCCGGGCGTGGTCGAATCCGAGCTCGCCGACACCATCACCGACCCGGTCGCGGCCGAGGCGATGGTCTCATTCCGCAGCAACGCCCTGAAGCCGGAAGCGATCGCAGCCGCCATCCGCCACGTCATCGACCAGCCGGCCAACGTGTCCACGAGCGAAATCGTCGTCCGCCCGACCGGCGGCTACTGAAGGGAGTTTCTCATGTGCCTCTATACCCAAACACTTGCCGCCGTCCTCGTCTGCGCCACGCCACTCGCCGCTGCGGCGGATACGACCGAGGAGCGCCTGCAGCGCGGCGATGCCGTCGTCCGCAGCCTCAACAACGGCGAGACGCAGCCGACGCTCGAGCGGATGCGGCAGGAGTTTCCCTTCCTCGCCGAGGCGACCGAGGCCTATGCGCTGGGTGACGTCTGGTCGCGCCCGGGCCTCGACAACCGTACCCGGCAGCTTGCCGCAGTCGCCGCCTTCGCGGCGATCGGCGAGCGAACCTTCATGAGGGTCCATGCCGGCTATGCGCTCAACATCGGCGTGTCGGAAGAGGAACTGAAGGAGGTCGTCTACATGGTGACGGTGCCGGCGGGCTTCCCGAAGGCGATCGCGGCGTCGCAGACGCTGTCCGAACTCTTCGCCGAACGCCGGCAAGCGCAGCCGTGAGGAGGGGGGATGAGAGCTGTCCGGTTCTTTGCCGCGGGCGCGATCGCCCTTTTCGCAACCGTCGCATCAGGCCAGAAAGGATTGACCCAGATGACCAGCAACCCCGATCCCGGGCACAGCCACCCCTATGTCGGCATGTGGATCACCGGCGATGGCCACATCCGTCACGAACTCCTGCCGAACGGCCGCTACGACGAGGCGCGCGGCAGCCGCGAGAGCGCCTACCGGGGACGCTACGAGGTGACCGGCGACCACATCGAATATTGGGACGACACGGGATTTACCGCTGATGGAGACTTCATCGACGGCGTGCTGCACCACGGCGGCATGATCCTCTACCGCGACAGCAAGGCGCCGGCGCGGTAGGCGGCGGATGGGGTAGCAACGTCATGCCCGGCCTAATCAAGGGTTTGCTTCGACGTCAGTCATGCCACGACAGTAAAGCACGGGTCATGCGTCCCCTTTGCCGTCATGCCGGCCCCGAGCCGGCATCCAGTGCGCGATGTCCATCGCGCGGTAAAGCGGCCCTGTTCGCGTGGGTCAATTGTTGGCACATTCCACCGCGCAGACGCGCGGTGGCTGGATGCCGGCTCGAGGGCCGGCATGACGGCCATCTTTGAGGTGCCACCCCCGATCCCAGCCTTCACATGAAGTCGCGCGGGACCTTGTTTTCGAAGGTCTTCTCGAAGATCTGATCTTCGCCCTCGAAGGCGCGGATGGTGGCGGAGATCAGCCAGTCGGTCGCCGTGCAGGCGATCGTCGCCGTCGAGATCGTGCGGACGAACCATCCGGGGCGCTGCATGTCGCAGGTCCAGGTGGCGGTGCCGGTCGCCGAGAGCGGATCGCCGTCGGCGATCGACCAGAGCTCGTCGCGCACCTGACGCGTGGCAAGCCCGGTGCCGGGATGCTCGGAAAGGCCGGTGTCCTCGTAGATCGTGTACTCGGTCAGGCCGTTGGTCAGGTCGCGTTCGACGCCGCGGGCGGTCTCGGACGGTGCGAGCTCGTTGTACGTCGGCAGCGGATCCGGGTTTTCCGGCTCGGGGATCGAGACCACCTCGTGTTCGCCGAGCGCCGGCAAGGCGAGGCCGAGGGTGGCGAGGTCGATGGTCACGCCCGGATCGGTCGGTGGCGGCAGCACCATCGGCCAGTAGGCGGTCGACAAGGACAGGCGGATGCGGTGGCCGGCGCCGAAGCGGTAGCCCATGGCGTCGAGCACGAGGCGTATTTCCGTTTTCTCGCCCTTCTTCAGCGGCTTGGGCTCGGCATTGCCGTCGCGATGGGCAAGGTTGAGCACACCGAAGGTGACGCGGGTGGCGGTGCCATCGGGGTGAATGTCGACGATGCGGGCGCAGAGATTGGCGATCTCGGCATCGCAGGACAGCACGACATCCAGAACCGGCTGGCCGAGATAGTCGCGGCCTTCGGTGAGCGGCGCGGTCTCCAGTACCAGCGAGCCGGCGTCGTCGGGGCGCTGGTCCAGCGCCATCTCCGCATCCGGCTTCAGGGTGAACCACTCGCCGGACATGGTGCCGGTATCGAGCGGCGAACGGAGGTAGTGGTCGTGGTCCTTGGCGCCTGCGATCGGCATGCCGGGCGCCAGCGTGCCGTACTGCTCGACATAGAAGCACTCCATCTCGGGCGTGCTCCATTGGCTCTTGGCGACCCAGGTGCCGGGGTCGAATTCGCGCCGGATCGACGGTTTCGGCCCGTCCTGGATATAGGCGCGCACCTGCGGCCAGTTCTCCGCGCCGTTCTGCTCGCCGCGCAGCCAGCGGTTCCACCACTGGATGGCCTCGGCGTGGAAATCCATGCGCGGCTTCGGCCAGGCGAAATGCGGATATTTGTGGATCCACGGGCCGATCAGCGCCTTGGCCTTCGGTCCGAGGCCCTCGACGGCCTTGAGCGGCGTGTTGCGATAGCCGTCGGCCCAGCCGGCGATGACGAGGGCGGGGACGGGGAAGGCGTCGAAATCCTCGCAGATCGAGCCGTGCTCCCAGAAGGTGTCGCGGCGCTGGTGCTGAAGCCATTCCTCCATGAAGAAGGGTTCTTTCTCCAGCCGCTCCAGCCACATCGCCTTCCAGCGGTCGCCGACGAGTTCCGGGTCGGGCGAGCGCGACTGGTAGGCGAGCATGGTCGCAGCCCACGAGAGCTGGGCGGAGAGATGCGTGCCGTTCTTGTAGTGGATGTCGTCGTTGTAGCGGTCGACGGTGGAGGCGATCGAGATGACGGCCTTCAGCGCCGGCGGCTTGAGGGCTGCGACCTGCAGGCAGTTGAAGCCGCCCCAGGAGATGCCCATCATGCCGACCGAACCGTTCGACCAGGCTTGCGCGGCGATCCAGGCGATCAGTTCGCAGGCATTGGCAAGTTCGAGCGGCGTATATTCGCCGTCGATGACGCCGTCGGATTCGCCCGAGCCGCGGATGTCGACACGCACGCCGGCGATGCCGGCTGCGGCGAACACCGGATAGGTGGATTCGTCGCGCAGGCAGGTGCCGTCGCGTTTTCTATAGGGCAGGAATTCGAACACGGCAGGGACGGGGGCGGCGTCAGCCCCCTCCGGCATCCAGATGCGCGCGGCGAGCCGCGTGCCGTCCTTGAGCGTGATCCATTCGTTCTCGATCACGGTGAAGTTTCGTTCTGTCATTGTCTGCTTCCGATCCGCTTGCGGCCTCAGGCCTCGATCCATGCCCGGCTGCCGATATAGCCGTTCGACATGTCGTTGCCGATGTCGTCGACGATACCCTTGACCGCGTTGGACGCGGCCATGACGTAGTCGTTGAAGACCGGCAGGATCAGGCCACCCTCGTCGCGGACCATCAGCGCCATGGTGCGGTAGAGTTCCTTGCGCTTGGTCTCGTCGAGCTCGGAGCGGGCCTGCAGCAGCAGTTTGTCGAAGTCCTCGCGCTTGAAGCGGGTGTCGTTCCATTCGGCGTTGGAGAAGTAGGAGGTCGAGTAGCGCGAATCCTGCGTCGGCCGGCCGCCCCAGTAGGAGGCGCAGAAGGGCTGCACGTTCCAGACGTTGGTCCAGTAGCCGTCCTCCGGCTCGCGGCGGATCTCCAGCTCGATGCCGGCCTTCTTGGCGCTCTCCTGGAAGATGACGGCGGCATCGACGGCGCCGGCGAAGGCGGCATCGGAGGTGCGCAGCAGGATCGGCCGGTCATGGCCGGACTTCTTGAAGTGGAAGGCGGCCTTGTCGGGATCGTAGGCGCGCTGCTCGATGTCATCAGGAGCCAGCGCATAGTTGGAATTGACCGGATAGTCGTTGCCGAGCGTGCCGTAGCCGCCGAGCACGCGGTCGAGGATCGCCTGGCGGTCGACGGCGTATTTCAGCGCCAGCCGCAGGTCGTTGTTGTCGAAGGGGGCGGTGTCGCAGTGCATCAGGAAGGAGTAGAAGCCCTTGCCGGCGCTGCGGATGATCTCGACGCGCGGCGCGCGCTTCAGCAGCGGCACCGTCTTCGGGTCGATGTTGTTGACGAAATGGACCTGGCCGGAGGAGAGGGCGGCGATGCGGGCGGTCGCATCGTTCATGACGATGATCTCGGCCGAATCGACGAAGCCGCGGTCGGAGCGCCAGTCGGCGGCGTTCTTCTCGAAGGTGGCGCGCACGCCGGCCTCGTAATTGGAGAGCTTGTAGGGGCCGGTGCCGACTGCTGCGGCCGGATTGTCGAGGCCGCCGTTCGGCTGGATGATCAGGTGGTAGTCGGTCAGGAGCAGCGGCAGGTCGGCATTGCCCTCGGCGAGCGTCACGACCAGGTCGCCGGCCTTCTCCTCGATCGTCTTGATCGAGCTCATCAGGCCGAGCGCACCGGATTTCGCACCCTCGTCCGAGTGGCGCTTCAGGGTCGCGACCACGTCTGCGACCGTCATCTTGTTGCCGTCGTGGAAGGAGACGTCGTCGCGGATCTTGAAGGTCCAGACCGAGGCGTCGGCGGACGGCTCCCATGAAGAGGCGATCGAGGGCAGGGCGGCGCCGGTCTTCGGGTCGGTCTCGACCAGCGTGTCGCCCCAGAGGCGGCCGATGACGAAGAGGACGGAGGCGCTGTAGGTGGCCGGATCGAGCACGTCGGTGGCCGCACCACCCTTGAGGCCGAGCTTGAGGTGGCCGCCGCGCACTGGCTCCTGCGCGTGCGCGCCGGTGGCAGCCAACGTGCCGCCGAGGCCGGCGGCCATGCCCAGCGCCGCGGTGCCGGCGAGGAAGCTGCGGCGGTTGATGGCGGTCGGCACGATCAGGCCGTCGGGGCGCTTGGTATAGTCGGTCATTTTGGGTTCCCTCGCTTAGGATGTCTTTATCGAAACCTATCGCTTCGCTTGCGGCGCACAATTTCGCGACTTGACGCGAACTGACGCTGGTTTACGCTGTCTCTTGACGTTCGACAGAGGTGTGCCCTGGCAGATCCCGATTCCTTTACCGAGAACCTGCGCTTCGCCTGTGCGACGCGGCGTTCGATCTCCGAGATCTGCCGGGAGATCAATATAAACCGGCAGCAGTTCAACCGCTATATCGCCGGCGAGGCACGGCCGTCGGCGCATAATGCCGCGCGCATCGCCGCCTTCTTCGGCGTGGCCCCGCAGGACTTCGAACTGCCGCCGAAACTGTTTGCCGCAAGGCTGACGCGGCCGGACCGGGACCGCACGTCCGCCGGCCGGCTGCTCGACGGCTTTCCCGGCGATATCGCGGCCCTGCGTCGCCATGTCGGCTACTACCAGACCTATCACATCTCGCCCTCCTGGCCGGGGCTGGTCGTGTGCTCGTGCGCACGGATCTTCGAGGACGGCGGGGCGATCCGGGTGAAGTCGATCGAGCGCATTCACGATGCAGCCAACGAGATCCACCAGTTCTCGAAATATGTCGGGCTCGTCACCTTCTGGCGCAACCGCATCTTCATCACTGAGCGCAGCGTCGGCCAGCAGCCGATGCTGTCGCAGACGATCCTGATCCCGTTCGAGGTGCACCAGCGCGTCTACCTGCGCGGCACCACCATGGGCGTCTCCTGGCGCAAGGAGAACCTGCCCTATGCCTCGCGGATGATCTGGCGCCACATCGGCCAGGAGCCTGACCTGCGGCAGATGCTGTCGCGCTGCGGCGTGCTGCCGTTTTCGTCGCGGCAACTGCCCGCCACCGTCCGGAGCTTTCTCGATACGCCGGATGCGGAAGTGCTGACGGTGCCGACGGACTATTGAGGCGAGGGCTCAGCCCGCAAGAAAGGCGCCGAGGCTCTTCAAGTCGACATTACCGCCGCTAAGGATGATGCCGACGCGCTTGCCGGCGCAGGGGATGGTGCCATTCAGGACGGCTGCGGCCGCGAGGCAGCCGGTGGGTTCGACGACGATTTTCATGCGCTCGGCGAAGAAGCGCATCGTCTCGACCAGTTGCGCATCGGTGACGGTGACGATGCCTTCCACCGTCTGCTGCAGGATCGGGAAGTTGTGGTAGCCGACATGGGTGGAGAGCGCGCCATCGGCGATCGACCGCGGCACGGGGATGTGCACGACCTCGCCCTTGCGCAGCGACTGCTGGCCGTCGTTGCCGGCCTCGGGCTCGACGCCATAGACCGCACAGCCCGGCGAAAGCGCCCTAGCCGACAGGGCCGAGCCGGCGAGCAGGCCGCCACCGCCGAGCGGCACGACCAGCATGTCGAGTTCGCCCGTCTCCTCGATCAGTTCGAGCGCCGCTGTTCCCTGTCCGGCGATCACGTCGGGATGGTCGTAGGGCGGGATCAGGGTCGCGCCGCGCTCATGGGCGAGCCGCTCGCTGATCGCCTGGCGGTCTTCCGTGTAGCGGTCGTAGAGGATGATCTCCGCGCCATAGCCCCTGGTCGCCGCCATCTTCATCGCCGGCGCGTCCTTCGGCATGACGATGGTCGCCGGTACGCCCTGCAACTGCGCCGCATAGGCGATGGCCTGGGCGTGATTGCCGGAGGAATAGGCGATGACGCCGTTGCGGCGGACCTCCGCGGCGATGGCGGCGATGGCGTTGTAGGCGCCGCGGAACTTGAAGGCGCCGATCCGCTGCAGGTTCTCGGTCTTGAAGAAGAGGCTGGCGCCGGCCTTCGCATCGGCGGTCTTCGAGGTGAGGACCGGGGTGCGGTGCGCCTTGCCGGCAATGCGCGCCTGCGCCGCGCGGACGTCGTCGAAGGTGGGGATATGCAGGGGGCGTGCCTGGCCGGTGCCGTCTGTCATCTGGTCCTCGCGTCGTGGCAGGATGGGGAGTGTGCCGGGGCGAAACCGTCCCGGAAGGCTGATCACAGAGGAGAGGATCAAGGGCCGGGGAAATCAGTTCCCCGCGCTTTCCATCCGCCGCGTCTTCAGCACCTTCTCCAGCCAGCCGATCTCCATCTCGGGGACGGATTTCAGGAGCAGGTCGGTATAGTCGTCGAAGGGCGGCGAGAGCACCTTCGACTTCGGGCCGAAGCGGACCAGCCTGCCGCGGTGCATGACGGCGACGCTGTCGGCGATGGCGCGGACGATGGCGATGTCGTGGGTGATAAACATGTACGACACGTGGGTCTCCTCCTGCAGCTTCAAGAGCAGCTTGAGGATGCCTTCGGCCACCAGCGGGTCGAGCGCCGATGTCGGCTCGTCGCAGAGGATCAGGTCGGGCTTGGCCGCAAGCGCGCGGGCGATGGCCACGCGCTGCTTCTGGCCGCCGGAAAGCTCTGCCGGGTAGCGGTCGAGAAAGCGTTCGCCCATCTCTATCTGGTCGAGCAGTTCGCGCACGCGCTCCGTCTTCTGCCTGCCGTGCATGCCGAAGTAGAAGGTCAGCGGCCGGCCGACGATGTTGCGCACCGTCTGGCGCGGGTTCATCGCCGTATCGGCCATCTGGTAGATCATCTGGATCCGGCGCAGCTCCTCGTTCTTGCGGCCCCTGAGCGCGGGGGGGAGCGGCTTGCCGTCGAAGGTGACGGTGCCCTCTTGCGGCGGCAGCAGGCCGGTGATGACGCGCGCGAGCGTCGACTTGCCCGAGCCGCTCTCGCCGACGATGGCGAGCGTCTGCCCCTTCGGCAGGTGCAGCGAGACGTTCTGCAGCACCTTGAAGCCGTTGGAATAGCCGGCGGTGATGTTCTCGACCTTCAGCAGCGTGTCGGACTGGTCCGTTGCTTCCTCGCGGCCCGTGCCGCGGACGTTGACCAGCGCACGGGTATAGTCCTGCGTCGGCGCCTCGATGATCTGCTT
Organism: Mycoplana azooxidifex; assembly: GCF_014196765.1. GTDB lineage: Bacteria > Pseudomonadota > Alphaproteobacteria > Rhizobiales > Rhizobiaceae > Mycoplana > Mycoplana azooxidifex. Next base: position 646,518 of record NZ_JACIEE010000001.1, on the reverse strand, counting down.
GACCGTGCCGTACTCGACCATCTTGCCGTGGCGGAGCACCAGGATGTCGTCGGTGATCTGGGCGACCACGGCGAGGTCGTGGGTGATGTAGATCGCGGCGGTGTGCGTCTCCTCGATCGCGTGCTTGATCGCGGCGAGCACGTCGATCTGGGTGGTGACGTCGAGCGCCGTGGTCGGCTCATCGAAGACGATCAGTTCGGGGTTCGGGCAGAGCGCCATCGCCGTCATCGCGCGCTGGAGCTGGCCGCCGGAAACCTGGTGCGGATAGCGCTGGCCGAAGGTCTCGGGATTGGGCAGGCCGAGCACCTCGAACAGGTGGAGTGCGCGCTTTTCCGCCTCCGCCCGGTTCATGATGCCGTGCCTGAGCGAGGCCTCGATCACCTGTTCGCCGAGGCGGTGGGCGGGGTTGAAGGCGGCCGCCGCCGACTGCGCGACATAGCAGACCTTGGCGCCGCGGACCTTGCGGATGCCGGCATGGTCGAGCTTGAGCAGGTCCTGCCCATCAAGCAGGACCTCGCCGCCGGTGATGCGGACACCGCCGCGGCCATAGGCGAGCGCGGTCAGGCCGATCGTGGACTTGCCGGCGCCGGATTCGCCGATCAGGCCGATCACCTTGCCCTTCTTGACGTCGAAGTTGACGCCTTCCACGAGCGTCACGGTCTTCGGCGGTTCGCCCGGCGGGTAGCTTGTCGCCTCGATCTTCAGATTGCGGACGGAGAGCAGGTCGGTCTTTGATCGTTCAGGCATCGCCGCGTCCTCCCTTCAGGCTCGAGGTGCGTTTCATCAGCCAGTCGACAACGAGGTTGATGCAGATTGTCAGAAGCGCGATCGCGGCACCGGGGATGAGCGCTGCGGAGATGCCGAAGATGATGCCGTCCTTGTTGTCCTTGACCATGCCGCCCCAGTCGGCGGCCGGCGGCTGGATGCCGAGGCCGAGGAAGGAGAGGGTGGAGAGGAACAGGATGGAGAAGGCGAAGCGCAGGCCGAATTCGGCGAGCAGCGGCGACAGCGTGTTCGGCAGGATCTCGCGGAAGATGATCCAGCCCGTGCCTTCGCCGCGCAGGCGCGCCGCCTCGACGAACTCCATCACGGCGACGTCGAGCGCCACGGCCCGGCCGATGCGGTAGACGCGGGTACTGTCGAGGATCGCCATGACGAGGATGAGGATCCACAGCTGTTGCGGCAGCACGGCGAGGACGACGAGGGCGAAGATCAGCGTCGGGATCGCCATCATCAGGTCGTTGAAGCGGGAGAACAGCTGATCGACGAAGCCGCCGGTGACGGCGGCGACGAAGGACAGCAGCATGCCGAGGCTGAAGGACAGGATCGTCGCGGCGAGCGCCACGAAGATCGTCGTGCGGGCGCCGTAGATCAGGCGCGACAGCAGGTCGCGGCCGAGATTGTCGGTGCCAAACAGGAAGTCGCCGCCCATCGGCGCCCAGATGTCGCCGACGATCTCGCTCTCGCCATAGGGGGCGATGAAGGGGGCGAAGATGGCACAGAACAGGGCAAGCGCGATGCCCGCGATGCCGATCCATGCGCTTAGGGGAATGGCGCGCAGTCTCATCGCGGGTGCCTCAGTCTCGGATTGGCGACGATGGCGAGGATGTCCGCCGTCATGTTGAGGAAGATGTAGAAGGCGGCAAAGATCAGGCCGCAGGCCTGCACCACCGGCATGTCGCGCACGGTCACAGCATCGACCATGTATTGGCCCATGCCGGGATAGACGAACACGACCTCGACCACGACGACGCCGACGACGAGATAGGCGAGGTTGAGCGCGATGACGTTGATGACGGGGGCGACGGCGTTGGGGGCCGCGTGCCTGGCAATGATGCGCAGCCCGCTGAGGCCCTTCAGTTCCGCCGTCTCGACATAGGCCGACGACATGACGTTGAGGATCGCGGCACGGGTCATGCGCATCATGTGAGCGAGGACGACGAGCACCAGCGTCGCGGTCGGCAGAGCGATCGCCGAAAGGCGCTGGGTGAAATCCATGCCGTCATAGACGGTGGCCGGGAAGGTCGCGACGCCCATCTGCACGGCGAAGAACAGGATCAGCAGGTAGCCCACGAAGAATTCCGGCAGCGAGATCGCGGCGAGCGAGAAGACGTTGATGACCTTGTCGACGAGGCGGTCGCGGAACTGGACCGCGAGCATGCCGAGCCCGATCGCCAGCGGTATCGAGATGATCGCGGCGAAGAAGGCAAGGAACAGCGAGTTGCCGAGCCGCTTGCCGATCTGCTCGCTGACGGAGTTGCGCGAGGCCCAGGAGGTGCCGAAATCCCCTTGCAGCGCGCCGCCCAGCCACGTGAAGTAGCGCGTCGTCGCCGGCTGGTCGAGGCCGAGATCCTTGCGGATGTTCTCGACCGCCTGCGGGGTCGCGGACTGGCCGAGATAGGTGGTGGCGAAATCGCCGGGCAGGGCCTCGACGCCGCCGAAGATCATCAGCGAGACGGCGAAGAGAAGTGCGACGCTGAGGGCGAGGCGCTGCAGGATCAGGGCTGCGAGAGGGCTGTTCCTGGAAAAGCTTCCCCAGGGCGAAAACGAGCCCTGGTCATTGGGGGACGCGGCGGGCAGGGATTGCGTGGTGGTATCCGATCCGGCCTGGCCGGAAAGCTGCGGGTTTGCACCCGCAGCCTCCGTAATCGCCCGGCCCTGATCTTGTGCCGGTCCGCCAGGCATCAGGATTCCAGCCAGACGCGCGTTGCGACATAGCCGTTGGACATGTCGTTGCCGATGTCGTGGACGTAGCCCTTGACCTGCTTGGTGGATGCGTTGACGAAGTCGTTGAACATCGGAAGGATCACGCCGCCCTCGTCGCGCACCATCATGGCCATGGTGCGGTACATCTCCTTGCGCTTGGCCTCGTCCAGCTCGGAGCGGGCCTCGAGCAGGATCTTGTCGAAGTCCGGACGCAGGAAGCGGGTGTCGTTCCAGTCGGCGGTCGAGAGGTAGGCGGTCGAGTACATCTGGTCCTGGGTCGGCCGGCCACCCCAGTATGAGGTCGAGAACGGCTGGACGTTCCAGACGTTGGACCAGTAGCCGTCGCCCGGCTCGCGCTTGACCTCGACATTGATGCCGGCCTTCTTGGCGCTTTCCTGGTAGAGGACTGAGGCATCGACCGCGCCCGGGAAGGCGACGTCGGAGGTCCGCAGCAGCACCGTGCCATCATGGCCGGATTTCTTGTAGTGGAAGGCGGCCTTGTCGGGGTCGTAGGCGCGCTGCTCGATCCCCTCGGGGAAGAGCGCGTATGTCTCGTTGATCGGGAAGTCGTTGCCGACCTTGCCGTAGCCGCCGAGGATCTTCTGCACCATCGTCTCGCGGTCCATGGCGTATTTCAGCGCCAGGCGCAGGTCGTTGTTGTCGAAGGGCGCGGTGTTGCAGTGCATGATGAACACGTAGTGGCCGCGGCCGGAGGTGTTCAGGATCTCGACGGTCGGCGCGCGCTTCAAGAGGTCGACGGTCTTGGGATCGACGCGGTTGATGTAGTGCACCTGGCCCGACGACAGCGCTGCAATGCGCGCGGTGGCGTCGTTCATGGCGATCAGCTCGACGCTGTCGACAAAGCCGCGATCGGAGCGCCAGTCGTCGGCGTTTTTCTCGAAGGTGGCGCGCACGCCGGGCTCGAAGCTTGCGACCTTGTAGGGGCCGGTGCCGATCATCGCATTCGGATCGTCAAGGCCGCCGTTCGGCTGGATGACCAGGTGGTAGTCGGTCAGAAGCAGCGGCAGGTCGGCGTTGCCTTCGGTCAGCACCAGGACGAGCTTGTCGCCGTCGGCTTTGATTTCCTTGATCGACTTCATCACGCCGAGCGCGCCCGATTCCGACTTCTCGTCGGTGTGACGCTGCAGGGTCTTGATGACGTCGTCGATCGTCAGTTCCTTGCCGTCGTGAAACTTGACGCCCTTGCGGATGTTGAAGGTCCAGGTGGCGGCGTCGGCAGACGGTTCCCAGGATTCGGCCAGTGCCGGAACCGGACCGCCCGTCAGCGGCTCGGATTCGACCAGCATGTCGCCCCAGCAGCGGCCGGCGACGAAGGTGAACTGCGAAAGCGATTTTGCCGGGTCTTTTGAATCGGTTGCGGCCGCGCCTTCAAGTCCGAGCTTCAGATGGCCGCCGCGCTTGGGCTCCTGCGCCCTGGCTGCGGTGTCGAACATCGTGCCGGCGGCAGCGAGCGTGATGCCGAAGGCGGCGGCGCGGCCCATGAACTCGCGGCGGTTCATTTTGCCCAGCAGCACCTGGCGAGCGAGATAGTCAGTGTAGTCCGTCATTCCCCTGTTCCCTTCATCGGGCCCGTTGCGGCCCTCTTTTGCTTGGTAGAATTTCTGGTCTGCCGCCTGTCATGTCGCAAAGGCGGCTGTGCGGTGGCGCTGGCCTGCGCCTCGTTCGGTCGTTGGGTGTTTCCTCCGTGTCGACGTGCCGCGCGCGGCCGCTTGCTGATTGATAAGATTACTGAATACGGTGTGAATGTAACGTCCTAAATTTCGTTCGTTGTGTATAAATGGTATTTATGGAAATGCTCGCGACGAGCGCGAGCACGGTGTTTCAGGGCATGGCGATGTGGAAAAAAGAGCCGCTCAGCGGCCTTTCCACACCGGATCGCGCTTCTCGGCGAAGGCACGTGCGCCTTCCAGTTGGTCCTCGCTCGAATAGAGGATGTCCACCGACTTGAACTGGCGGCGGGTGATCTTGTTCATCGTCGTCTGGAACGTCTCGCCCTCGGCGGCGCGCACCACTTCCTTGATTGCGGCATAGACCAGCGGCGGGCCGCTCTCCAGAAGCCGCGCCAGTTCCCAGGCGCGATCGAGCAGTTTGTCGGCCGGCAGGATCTCGTTGACGAAGCCCCAGCGGTGGGCCTCCTGCGCGTCCAGCCAGCGACCGGTGAGCAGCATGTCCATCGCGATGTGGTAGGGGATGCGCTTGGGAAGCTTGATCGAGGCCGCGTCGGCGACTGTGCCGGAGCGGATCTCGGGAAGGGCGAAGCTGGCGTGCTCGGCGGCGAGGATCATGTCGGTCGAGAGCGCGATCTCGAGGCCGCCTCCGCAACAGATGCCGTTGACGGCGGCGATGATCGGCTTGTTCAGGTCGCGCAGTTCCTGCATGCCGCCAAAGCCGCCGACGCCGTAGTCGCCGTCGACCGCGTCGCCCGCGGCGGCCGCCTTCAGGTCCCAGCCGGGGCAGAAGAATTTTTCGCCCGCGCCGGTGATGATGGCGACGCGCAGGCTGTCGTCGTCGCGGAAATCGCGGAAGATTTCGCCCATGATGCGGCTCGTCACCAGATCGATCGCGTTGGCTTTCGGGCGATCGATCGTGACTTCGAGTATGCCACCTTCGCGGCGTTTGCGGATCGGTCCGGTCATGGGCTTACTTCCTCAGACGGATCAGGGCGTCTGCCGCGACGACACCGTCGCCGCTGGCAAGCACCATGATAGGATTGATATCGAGTTCATCGACAATTGAAGCGTTTGAAACGACATAGGATGCCACCGATGCGACGGCTGCAACGAGCGCATCGATGTCGGCGGCAGGTCCGCCGCGATAGCCATTGAGCAGTTTTGCCACTTTCAGGCCCGAAATCGCCTCCCTGATTGCAGGTTCATCGGTCGGAAGCGTCAGGATTGCCGAATCTTCCAGCAATTCGACGAGAATTCCGCCCGCGCCGACCGTCAGTACCGGTCCGGCCACCGGATCGCGCATCGCACCGACGATGACCTCGGCGACGGGCCGCGCCACCATCTTCTCCACGAGATAGCCGGAGGCGACGGCGGCCATGGCGGAGGCTGCTTCCAGCACCGCCTCCCGCGTCTGGAGATTGAGCTTGACCGCGCCGGCCTCGGTCTTGTGGGCGACGCCGAGACCCTTCAGCACGACCGGGAAGCCGAGTTCGGCGGCAGCGGCAGCGGCATCCTCTGCCGTCTCCGCGACGCGACCGTCCGGCACCGGCAGCCCGAAGGCTGCGAGCGCCTGCTTGGCCTCGTGCTCGGTGAGCGTCACCGGCTCGCCGTCGGCAGCGCGCACCTTGACCAGCGGCGCGGGCAGGGGCTTGCCCCACATCTCGCCGATCGCGGCGGCCGCCTCTGCTGCGGTCAGCGCCTCCTCGATGCCGAAGAAGGGCACGACGCCGTTCTCCATCAGCATCAGCGCAATCTCCTCCGGCAGGTTCTCGCCCATGCTGGCGACGATGCCGGCGACCGCGCCCGCCGCGCGGGACGAATCGATCACCGCATGGCAGGTGGTCACCCAGTCGGCGGCGTCGCAGCGGTCCTGCCGGGGAAAGTCGAGCACGACCAGGTTCAGCGCGTAGCCGCCCCGCATCATGGCCGTGAAGGCCTGGGTCTGCTTCTCGCGATTGCCCCAGACGAAGGTGTGGTAGTCGAGCGGGTTGGAGATCGTCACCATCTGCCCGAGGCTTTCGCGCAAGGGCATGCGCTGCTCCTCGCGCAGGGGACGGTAGACGACCTTGCGTTTGACGCCGGCGTCGGCCATCAGCGAGGCCTCGCCGCCGGAGCAACTCATCGACGAGATGTCGAAGCTCGCAAGCGGGCCGTGCAGATGCAGCAGCTTCAGCGTCTCCAGCAGTTCCGGCAGCGTCTCGACGCGGCCGATGCCGAGGCGGGAGAGGAGGGCGGACGAGACGGCGTCGTTGCCGGCAAGGGATGCCGTGTGCGAGACGGTCGCCAGTTGCGCCTGCTCGGACTTGCCGACCTTCAGCGTCACGACCGGTTTTCTCAGTTCGCGCGCACGGCGGGAGAGCCGTTCCAGCGCCTCGATGCTGTCGAAGCCCTCGATATGCAGGCCGACGGCGGTGACGCGCGGATCCTCGAGCACGGCGCAGGCAAGCTCGCAGAGCCCCGTCTGGGCCTGATTGCCGGCCGTCAGTATATAGGCGAGCGGCAGGCCGCGCTGCTGCATGGAGATGTTGCAGGCGATGTTGGAGGACTGGGTGAGGACGGCCACGCCGCGATCGATGCGGACCATGCCGTGCTGGTCGGGCCACATCAGCGCGCCGTCCAGCATGTTGATGAAGCCGTAGCAGTTCGGCCCGAGGATCGGCATGTCGCCGGCAGCCTCCACCAGCGCCCTCTGCAGGTCGTCGCCATCGGCAAGCTCGGTCACCGCCTCGCGGAAGCCGGAGGCGTAGCAGACCACGCCGCCGGCGCCGCGGGCGGAGAGATCGCGGATGATCTCGATGGTGAGGTTGCGATTGATGCCGACGAAGGAGGCGTCGGGGGCGGCCGGGAGTTCGGCGACGGAGCGGTAGCACCGGCGGCCGTGGATCTCCTGCTTGGTCGGGTGGACCGGCCAGATCTCGCCGGTAAAGCCCATCTTGTCGCATTGTTCGATGACGCGCCCCGCCTCCTTGCCGCCGAAGACGGCGATGGAGCGGGGCCGGATGAGGCGATCGAGGGAGCGGGTCATGCGCGGCCTCCGGAGGCGAATTGGCTCTGGCCGGCGAGAGTTACCCCCCTCTGCCCTGCCGGGCATCTCCCCCTCAAGGGGGGAGATCGGTGGAGGGGATGTCTTGCCCCGTTCGTGGCCGTCAGCGGTTGCTGCAGTGTGGGGGCGGGATTCGTGGCGGACGTGTCATTCGTGACATAGGCGCGCGGCGTCGCTTCCTTGGCCGATGTTTGTGCCGAACCTGCAGCGGGTGCGGTCGGCGCGGACGGCAGAGTTAAGTGCGGGGCGCTGGCGTCTGGCCGATCTCCCCCCTTGAGGGGGAGATGCCCGGCAGGGCAGAGGGGGGTAAATGCCGTCTCGTTCATCCTCAAGCCCCCAGCGGCCGCAGCAGGTCGCGGCTGATGATGTGGCGCTGGATCTCGGAGGTGCCGTCCCAGATTCGCTCGACGCGGGCGTCGCGCCAGAAACGGGCGAGCGGCAGGTCGTCCATCAGGCCCATGCCGCCGAAGATCTGGATCGCCTCGTCGGTGACGCGCGCCAACATTTCCGTGGCGTAGACCTTGGCAGAGGCGATCTCGCGGTTGGACGGCAGTCCCTGGTCGAGACGCCATGCGCCCGACAACGTCAGGAGGTCGGCGGCGTCGATTTCGGTGATCATGTCGGCGAGCTTGAAGGAGACGCCCTGGTTGGCGCCGATCGGCTTGCCGAACTGCTTGCGCTCTGCGGCATAGTTCAGCGCGTAGTCGAAGACGCGCCGCGCGCGGCCGACCGAGGTGGCGGCCACGGTCAGGCGGGTCGCGTACAGCCAGTCGTTGGCGAGTTCGAAGCCGCGGTGCACCTCGCCCAGGACCTGCGAGGACGGCAGGCGGCAGTCGTCGAAGGAGAGGATGCAGTTCTTGTAGCCGCGGTGGGAGACGGAGTTGTAGCCGTCGCGGATCTCGAAGCCCGGCGTGCCGCGGTCGACGAGGAAAGAGGTGATCAGCTTCTTGGGGCCGCGCGGCGTCTGCTCTTCGCCGGTGGCGATGAAGACGATGACGAAATCGGCGATGTTGGCATGGGAAATGAAGTGCTTGGTGCCGTTGACGACCCAGTCGTCGCCGTCCTTCTTGGCGAAACACTTCATGCCGCGCACGTCGGAGCCGGCGTCCGGCTCGGTCATGGCGAGCGCGTCGAACTTGTCGCCGCGCACGGCCGGAATGAGGTATTTCTCGCGCTGCTCGGCGTTGCAGCCCATCAGGATGCCGGAGGGGCGACCGAAGAACACCGTCAGCGCCATCGAGCCGCGACCGAGTTCGCGCTCCACGAGGGTGAACGAGGTATGGTCGAGCCCGGCACCCCCCACTTCTTCCGGGAAGTTGCAGCCGAAGAAGCCGATCTCCTTGCACTTGCGCGCAATCTCCTGGCCGAGTTCCGGGGGCACTTCACCCGTGCGCTCGACCTCGTTCTCATGCGGATAGATCTCGGTCTCGACAAAGCTGCGGACCGTATCGACGATCATCTGCTGCTCGTCCGTCAGTGCGAAATTCATGTGGTTCTCCCTCGTGTTCTTTTGCGCGCGACGGCGCCGATTGCCCCTCACCCTAACCCTCTCCCCGCAGGCGGGGAGAGGGGACAAGGTCGAAGCTCGCCGCATTCGCCTTCCTCAAAACGGGATGCGGGCGGTTCCGGAATGTCCCTTCTCCCCGTTCACGGGGAGAAGGTGCCGGCAGGCGGATGAGGGGCCGGGGCCCTTCGATCCCTGTCTCGGCCGTTGAGCTCTACCGCTTCTGCCCCACGTGCCGGCCGACGCCTTCGGGGGCGGGGAGCTTCGCATGGGCCTCGGTGATCGCCTTCAGCCTGTCGAGCACATGCGCCGGTGCGGGCACGGCCTTGCCGGCCTTTGAGTCCACGTGCAGCATCATCTGCTCGGCGGTGGCGACGGCTTGCCTCGTCTCGGCATTGTAGATCGTCGAGAAGATGTGCAGGCGCTTTTCGTCCGAGGACAGGATCTGGCAGGTGGAATAGAGCGCGTCGCCGAGCCTGGCCTCGCCGAGGTTCCTGATGTGGGTCTCGACCGTATAGTAGCTGTGGCCGTCGCGGACGTATTCGAGATCAACGCCGATCAGGCGCAGCACGCCGTCGGACGTGTCGCCGAAGACCTGCAGGTAGCGGTGCTCGGTCATGTGGCCGTTGTAGTCGACCCAGGCGGCGCTGACCTTGGTGTCGAGGATCTTCAGCGGCCTGGCCTCGCCGAGATCGGCTTGCGGCTTCTTCGCGTTGGCCCAGAGATGGTCCTCGAACTCGGACAAGAGCTTGCCCGCGCCCCAGCCGCGGCCGTCGTCGCCGGCCTTCAGCGCATGCATGATGCCGACGAGGTTCTGGTCGCGGATGCGCTCCAACTCACGGATGCCGCGTGCGCCGGACTGGGCGTCGGACTGGTCGGCGATCTTGTTGACCAGTTCGTCGTCAAGGTCGACCACGTCCATCAGCTTCGTCCACGGCCAGGACAGGCAGGGGCCGAACTGGGCGAGGAAGTGGCGCATACCCGCTTCGCCGCCGGCGATGCGGTAGGTCTCGAACATGCCCATCTGCGCCCAGCGAATGCCGAACGAATAGCGGATCACGTCGTCGAGCGTCTCGGTGTCGCAGATGTCGTCCTTGATCAGCCACAGGCCCTCGCGCCAGACGGCTTCCAGCAGGCGGTCGCCGACGAAGGCCTCGATCTCCTTCTTGATGATGACGCCCTTCATGCCGATCGTGGCGAGCTTGTCCCTGGCATCCTCGAGCGTGGCCTTGGCCGTCTTCTCGCCGCCGACGAGTTCGGCGAGCGGCAGCAGGTAGACGGGGTTGTAGGGGTGAGCGACGAACATGCGCTCGGGATGCTTCATGTCGCGCTGCAGGTCGGTCGGCATGATGCCGGAGGTGGACGAGCCGATCAGCGCCTTCGGATCGGCGGCGGCGTCGATCTGGGTAATGACATCGCGCTTCAGGTCGACGCGCTCGGGCACGCTTTCCTGAATCCAGTCAGCGCCTTGCACGGCTTCCTCGATGCTCTTGACGAAGGTCAGCTTGCCCTTCGGCGGCAGCGGCGCCATGGTCAGCATGCCGTAGGCGCGCTCGGCATTGGCCATCACTTCGCCGATGATGCGCTCGGCCTCGGGATGCGGGTCGAAGATGGCGACATCGATGCCGGCCAGCACGAAGCGCGCTGCCCAGGCCCCGCCGATAACGCCGCCGCCGATGCAGGCTGCCTTGTTGATTTTGGTCATGTGGTCGTTCCCCATTGTATCTGTTGCCGGGTGCGGCGCCCCCTCATCCGGCCCTTCGGGCCACCTTCTCCCCGAGGGGAGAAGAGGGAGTTTGCCGCAGCCCTTGCATGCTCTTGCAGCCAACTGTGCGGGTGCTAATGGATTGAGGCGGCCGCTCCGGGTATCCTCTTCTCCCCACTGGGGAGAAGGTGGCCCGAAGGGTCGGATGAGGGGGCTTGCGCCACCCTCCGCCCTATCTTTACCGCTTCTGCAATTTCAGCTTCTCGCGCACCTCGGCCGGGCCGATGACGCGGGCGCCCATGTTCTCGATGACGTTGACGGCCTTCTCTACGAGCTGGCCGTTGCTGGCGAGTTGGCCCTTGCCGATGTAGAGGTTGTCCTCAAGCCCGACGCGGACGTTGCCGCCGGCGAGCACGGCTGCGGCCGGGTAGGCCATTGCGTTTCGGCCAATCGAAAACGCCGAGAAGGTCCAGTTCGACGGCACGTTGTTGACCATCGCCATGTAGGTGTTGAGGTCGTCGGGGGCGCCCCACGGAATGCCCATGCAGAGCTGGATCAGCAACGGATCCTGGATCAGGCCTTCCTCGACGAGTTGCTTGGCGAACCAGAGATGGCCGGTGTCGAAGGCCTCGATCTCGGGACGGACGCCGAGGTCGGTCATCTGCTTGGCCATGGCGCGCAGCATCGACGGCGTGTTGGTCATCACGTAGTCGCCGAGCGAGAAGTTCATCGTGCCGCAATCGAGCGTGCAGATCTCCGGCAGGCATTCGGCCACGTGGGAGACGCGCTCGGTGGCGCCGGCCATGTCGGTGCCCTGTTCCTTCAGCGGCAGCGGCTTTTCGACGTCGCCGAAGATCATGTCGCCGCCCATGCCGGCGGTGAGGTTGAGGACGATGTCGACCTCGGCCTGGCGGATGCGGTCGGTGACTTCCCTGTAGAGGTCGTTGCGGCGCGACGGCGCGCCGGTCTCGGGATCGCGCACGTGGCAGTGGATGACGGCGGCGCCCGCCTTGGCGGCCTCGACGGCGGCCTCGGCGATCTGCTTGGGCGTGATCGGAACGTGCTTGGACTTGCCGACGGTATCGCCCGAGCCGGTGACGGCGCAGGTGATGAAGACGTCACGGTTCATGGTCAGGGGCATTTCGTCTCTCCCGGTATTGAGCTTTGAAGCCATTACGAGCCAAGCAGGCGATCCATGCTTTTCAATTTCGGCGGCATCTTTTACACTTCAGGAATTCGCAGGAGAGATTGCGCAGATGCTCGAACCGTCGTCCGACACGCTCGAACTGGACATTCTCGTGCTGCCGGAGACGAACCTGATCCTCGTCGCCTCCGTCATCGAACCCTTGCGCGCCGCAAACCGGCTCTCCGGGCAGGACCTCTACCGCTGGCGCATCCTCTCGCCGGATGGTGCAGCGATCGAGACGCGCAGCCGCATTCCCGTCCCCGTCGACGGGCCGTTCCGGCCCGAGCAGGAGACCGTACCGTTGTTCATCCTGTCGAGCTACCAGTGGCAGGACGGCGCGACCCCGGCACTGCGGCGGCAGCTGTCGCGCACCGCCCGCCACCGTACGATGATGGTGGGGATCGAATCGGGCAGTTGGCTCCTGGCACAGGCGTGCCTGCTCGACGGCCATTCGGTGACGATCCACTGGGAGGACCGCGAGGATTTCGCCGCCGCCTATCCGCAGGTCGACGTGCTGACGGAACGCTATGTCATCGACGGCAAGCGCATCACCAGCGGCGGTTCGCTGCCGACGCTCGACCTGATGCTCGAGATCATCCGCCGCCGACAGGGCTACTCGCTGGCGCTGGAGGTGTCGCGGATTTTCATCTACGAGCACGAGCGCACCGGCGGCCTGCTGCAGGTACCCGCGCTCGGCAACATGCGCGTCGCCGACCAACGGGTCAGCCAGGCGGTGCGGCTGATGGAAGAAACGGTGGACGCGCCGGTAACGCTGACCCGCCTGGCCCGCCGCGTCGGCATTTCCGCCCGCCACCTGCAGGACCTGTTCCAGGAGACGATGGGGGTCGCGCCGCACCAGCACTATCTCGCGCTGCGGCTCAACGCGGCGCGGCGCAAGGTGATCGAGACCAAGCTGGAATTCGCCGACATCGCCGCTGCCACCGGCTTCAATTCGTCGTCCGCCTTCTCCCGCAGCTACCGCGCGCACTACCACGAGAGCCCGACGGAGACGCGCCGGCGGCTGCGGACGGCGGGGAAGGGGTGAGGGCAAAGTGGCGTGGGTGGATCGCCTTCCGCTTCGGGCACGGGGCAGGACCGCTATTGCGGGCGCGCGTGGCTTCCCGGCGGGTGGCCGGTGATGCGCTTGAAGGCGCGGCTGAAGGCGGCCTGGGAGCCGTATCCGAGCCTCAGCGCCACCGCCTCGATCGGCATCCGTTCCTTCGACAGCCATTGCGTCGCCAGCCGCATGCGCAGTTCCGTCAGGTAGCGCACGGGCGTAACACCGGTGACATCCAGGAAGCGTTCGGCGAAGACCGAGCGCGAGGCACCCATGATGTCGGCCAGTTCGGCCACGGTCCACTCGCGACCGGGCGCGTTGTGGAGTGCGACGATGACGCGTCCGAGGCGCGGGTCGCGAAGCGCTGCGATCCAGCCCGTGGCGTCGCCGCAGCCGCATTCGACCCATGCCCTGACGATGAAGGCCGCGACGACATCGGCGAGCCGCGCGAGAATGCCGGCGAAGCCGGCACGGGCGCCTTTCGCCTCGCGCTCCATCGCTTCCAGCATCGGCAGGATCTCCGGGTAGCGGTCGAGCAGCGTGCCGACCAGCATGACCTCCGGCATCAAGGCCACCAGCGGATGAAGGCCGCCGAGATCGAACTCCATGCAGCCGCTGAAGACGATCGCGCGCTCGTCCTTGCAGTCCGGCCCGCCGTTGCAGGCGCTGATGGCGCTGACGGAGGTGCAGATGGGTGCTGCCGAGAGCGCGCGGACGTCCTGGCATTTGGTGTCGGGGCGCGAGACCAACGCATGGCTGCCGCCGCGCGGCAGAAGCACGGCGTCGCCGGTGTTCATCGTGTGGAAGGCGCCCGCCGGGGTGCGCAGATGGACCGGGCCACGCGCGACGAAATGAAACTGGGCGCGGCCCTCGACTTCGCCGAAGGCGAGGCCGAAGGGCGGCGTCACCTCGATGCGGCGATAGTCGAGACCCACCAGCCGCATGCCCAGCAGCAGTTCGCTGACGAGGTCGGGATCGATGGCGCGTTGCGGTGCAGCGCGCACGCTTTCGGACGAATGATCAAACATTGCAGCGTTTGTGCCATAGATCGTCCGAAACGTCCAGCCTAGGCTTGTTGCACTGCATCATATACGATTCAAGGACAATTCCCATGCAAGCCATCTTCGATCCCTCCGAGAGCGGTTCACCCGCCGAAACGCCCGCCTGGGGCGCCGTCGTCTCCATGGCGCTCGGCGTGTTCGGTCTGGTGACGGCGGAATTCCTGCCTGCGAGCCTTCTGACACCGATCGCCGCCGAACTGAACATCACCGAAGGCGCTGCCGGGCAGGCCGTGACAGCAACGGCGGTGGTCGGAATGGTGGCGAGCCTTCTCATCACCTCGTTCGCCCGCCGCACGGACCGGCGGCACCTGATGCTGTTCTTCTCGCTGCTTCTGATCGTCTCCAATCTGATGGTCGCCTTCGCACCGGGCATGATCATGCTGCTGGTCGGCAGGGTGCTGCTCGGCGTCGCGCTCGGCGGCTTCTGGGCGATGGCAACCGCCATCACCATGCGCCTCGTGCCGCCGGACTCGGTGCCGCGGGCACTGTCGATGATCTTCAGCGGCGTGTCGGCGGCGACGATCGTGGCGGCACCGGTCGGCAGCTACCTGGGCGAGCTTGCGGGCTGGCGGACGGTCTTTATCCTGGCGGCCGGCCTCGGCGCGGTGGCGCTGACGATACAGTTCCTGACCCTGCCGCGGCTGGCGCCTGCGGGTGCCACGAGCCTCAAGGCATCGCTCAGGGTTCTCGTCCGGCCGAGCGTCGGGCTCGGCATTCTTGCGGCGACGCTGGTGTTCGGCGGCCACTTCGCCTTCTTCACCTACCTGCGTCCGTTCCTGGAAACCGATGTCGGCGCGGGCATCGAGACCGTCTCGTCCGTGCTGCTCGGCTTCGGGCTCGCCAATTTCGTCGGCACCCTCGTCGCCGGCCTGCTGATCGGCCGCAGCCTGCGGCTGACATTGACACTGATGCCGCTGCTGATGGCGGCGATCGCCTTCGTCCTGACGACGAGCGCACCGTCGCTGATCCTCGATGCCGCCGTGATCACGCTGTGGGGGCTGTTGTTCGGCGCTGTCCCGGTCGCCTGGTCGACGTGGCTGGCGCGGACCGTTCCCGACGATGCGGAGAGCGCCGGCGGCCTGCTCGTCGCTGCCATCCAGTTCGCCATCGCCATGGGCGCCGCCGTCGGCGGGGTGATCTTCGACACCAGCGGCGCCACAGGCGTATTCACCGCAAGCGGCCTGGTGCTGGCCGCAGCCGCGATCGGCATCCTCCTCGGGGTGAAGCCGCGGCCGGCCGTCTCCGTCGCCTGACCGAAAAGGCTGCCCCGCGCTTCATACACGCGGGGCAGTGCGCCTGTCCGGTGCGCCCTTGTCGGGCGACGATGCGGCCGGGCCGCTTTCGACGGCGGAAAGGATCTCCATCACCGCCTGCGCCGTCTGCCGCGACAGCGCGTTCCTGGGCCAGACGAGGTTCAGGGATTGCCGGAAGCGGGCGTCGAGGCGGATCAGCACCGGCGGATCGGCAATGCGGGAGACGGACTGTTCGGGCAGGATCGACAGGTGACCGTGCTCGCGCACCAGATTGATGATGACGGGGATGGAATCGACCTCCACCAGCGTCAGCCTCGCCCGCTCGGCGGCGGACAGGGTGCTCGCGAGATAGAGGTCGGTCATCTGGCGCAGGCCGCTCCTGACGCTCGGAACGGCGATCGGGAGTTTGTGCAGCAGTTCCGCAACGTCTTCCCCATCCCTTGCCACCGACCTTGATACGGCCAGCGCCAGCGGCGAGCGGCTGACGAGGGTACCGTCGAACTCGGCCGGAAAGCGATCGACGTCGAGAAGGGCCAGGTCGAACCGGCGGGCCTGCAGGCCGGAGATCAGATCGTCGGCCGTGGTCGAGGCGATGAAGAGCGGCTGGCGGGGGTGCTGCCTTTGCCAGGTGGCGGCGAGGGCGGCCAGCATGCGGGCTATGTCGCTCTCGTGGCCAAAGGGAATGACCGAGCCGAGCCGCCAGGTCCGCGCGCTCTTGCGGAAGCGTTCGTCGGAGGCCTGCGACAGGTTCGCCCAGATGTTGCCGATGCGCTCGGCGATCCCAAGGGCCACCATTCCCTGCGCGGTGCAGGCGACGCCGCCGCGCGAGCGGACGAGCAGGGGAAAGCCGATCTCCTGTTCCAGCCGGGCGAGCTGCCGGGTCAGTTGCGGCTGGCCGAGCCCGAGCATGCGCGCGGCCCGGCGGATGCTGCCGGCATGGACTGTCGCGCTGAAGCGGGCGAGCGCCGCCAGCGGGATCTGCGGCATCGGCCGGATAGGTGGGGACTGCGCTTGCGGGAGCAGAGAGTCCGGGGGTGCGTCGATGTCCGGGCCGGGGAGAAGCAACTCCTTCGCGGCGGCGGCGATTTCCGTCAGCCGTTCCATGCGCGCCTGCGCATCGAGCGTCGGCACCAGCATCGCGCCCTCCCGGCGCACAAGTGGAATCGAGATTGCCGCCTCCAGCCGCCGCAGGGCCGCGCTGGCGCTGGAGGCGGGCCTGCCTTCCAGCCTCGCTGCTGCGCGCACGCTGCGTGTGCGCAAGGTCGCCTCGACGAGGCAGAGTGTGGCAAGGTCCATCAGCGCGCTCCCGTTGCCGGCCGCAATTGTTCGGATATTGGCATCTAGCGTACGGATATTGGGATATATCCGATTTTTCCACCTTGCATAGAGTTGTTCGCACAGGGGAATGACAATGCTTGCAAGCGCCGAGACCTTCTATCTGACGGGAGAACCGCTGGGCTTTGCCGCGCTGGAGGCGATCGGGCGTGCAGCGACCCGGCCGATGGCCTGCGAGGTCGGCATGGGCCGCATCAGCGCCTCGCGCAAGGTGATCGCCGACCGGCTCGCCTCGGGCCTGCCGGTCTATGGCTCCAACACCGGCGTCGGTTCGATGAAGGACAAGCTCTGGACGGTCGACGACCTGATGGAGTTCAACCACAACCTCGTCAGGGCACATCACTTCGGCACCGGCGAGCCGTTCTCGCTGCCGATCGTGCGCAAGGCGATGGCGATCCGCATCAACACAGCGCTCGGCGGCTATTCCGGCTGCAGCCCGGAACTGGTCGATGCGTTCCTCGCGCTGCTCGAACGCGACGTCGTTCCCGTCGTGCGCCGGCACGGCTCGATGGGCTGCGCCGACATCGGCCTGATGGGGCAGGTGGCGTCGGTGCTGACGGGCGAGGGCGAGGCCTTCTTCCAGGGCGAACGGCTGCCGGCGGAAATCGCCCTTGCCCGCGCCGGGCTGCAGCCGTTCCGCATGCAGCCGCGCGACGCGCTGGCGGCGCTGAGCGTCAACGCCATTGCCCACGCTGCAGCAGCCGACGTCACCCGCGAGGCGGCGAAGGCGATCCGCAACCTGATGGTGACGGGGCTGATGTCGTCGCTGGCACTTGGCGCCTCCTCCGATCCCTGGCGGGTGGCCGCAAGGCTCTCCGGCCATGGCGAGGCGCTGGCCGGGCGCTGGTTTTCGGCGCAGGCCGCCTCCTGCGCCTGGCCGAAGCCGTCGGCGATCCACGATCCGCTCAGCCTGCGCATGACGGCGCAGGTGTTCGGCGCCTGCCTCGATACGCTGATGAACGCCGCCGAGCGCATCGTCGAGGCGACCGCCCAGACGGACGACAACCCGGTCGTGATCGACGAGCACGTGATGGCCTCGGGCGGCTCGCTGCCGCTGTCGACGGCGCTCTATGTCGAGGCGGCGCAGACCGGCTTCGCCCATCTCGCCCGCAACGTGCTGAACCGCTGCGTGCTGCTTTCGAACGGCGTGCGCCGCAACCTGCCGGTCAACCTCGTTGCCCCCGGGGAGGCTGCGACCGGCTTCGGCCCGCTCGTCAAGCTCGCCGTCGAGCTCTACATGCGCATCCAGTCTCTCGCCGTGCCGATTTCCGCCCAGTCGATCGTCGTCGCCGGCGGGCTGGAGGAGGAGGCGACGTTCCTGCCGCTGATCGTGGAGCGGATGGAAAGCCAGGTGCGCGACCTGCACCAGCTGGCGGCGCTGGAGGGCATGCTGTCGGCGCAGGCGATCGACCTTGCCGGCGACAGCCCGGAGGGCGTTGCTGCGGTCGCCTACGAGCGGGTGCGCAGCGTGACCCCGTTCTATCGCAAGGACCGCCTGCTTTCCGCCGAGATCGAGGCGTTGGATCGCGACCTTGCCTGTCCCGATGCGCTCGCCTCCTTCGTGGCGGCGGCGCCGATGGACGATGTCGACGCGTTCTTCGCGCTGGCTTGAGGAGAGGGGACGCCGATGGCCGACTTCGATCTGGTGGTGAAGGGAACGGTGGTCCTGCCCGACCGCATCGTCGAGGGCGGGCACGTCGCCATGCGTGACGGAAAAATTGCCCATGTTGGCCAGGGGGTGATGCCCGCGGCGCGCGAGCGCCACGACCTGAAGGGCGCGATGATCCTGCCCGGCGCGATCGATGCGCAGGTGCATTCGCTGTCGCAGAAGGACCAGGAGGACTTCATCTGGTCCACACGCTCCG
Organism: Mycoplana azooxidifex; assembly: GCF_014196765.1. Taxonomy (GTDB): domain Bacteria; phylum Pseudomonadota; class Alphaproteobacteria; order Rhizobiales; family Rhizobiaceae; genus Mycoplana; species Mycoplana azooxidifex. The sequence continues at coordinate 628,112 of NZ_JACIEE010000001.1, read as the reverse complement.
CCGCCGCCGGCGGCGTCACCACGATCGTCGACATGCCCTATGACGAGGGCAACCTCGTCTGCTCGGCTGCGGCCGTCGCGCGCAAGGTCGCGCATGCGGGCAAGCAGGCACGCGTCGATTTCGCCCTCTACGGCACGATCGACCCGGAGGAGGGGCCGGCGCGCATCGGCGAGATGGTCGAGGCGGGCGTCGCCGCCTTCAAGTTCTCCACTTTCGGCACCGATCCGAAGCGCTTTCCGCGCATTCCGGCGGCGCTGCTGGAAGACTGCTTCCGCGCGATCGCGCCGACGGGACTTTCGGCCGGCGTCCACAACGAGGACGACGAGGCGGTGCGGGCGGCGATCGAAAGGGTGCGGGCGCTCGGTATTGCCGACTGGCGCGCTCACGGCCTGTCGCGCCCGCCACTGACCGAACTTCTCGCCACGAACCAGATCTACGAGACCGGTGCTGCGACCGGCTGCCCCGCCCATGTCGTCCACTGCTCGCTCGGCCGCGGCTACGAGATTGCGGTCGCCTACCGCGCGCGGGGTCATCGCGCCACGATTGAGTGCTGCATCCACTATCTCACGCTGGACGAGGAGAACGATGTGCGCCGCCTCGGCGGCAAGGCGAAGATCAACCCGCCGATCCGCCCGCGCGCCGAGGTGGAGAAGCTGTGGCGGCACGTGGCCGACGGCAATGTCACGCTGGTCTCCACCGATCACGTCAGTTGGTCGGAGGACCGCAAGACCCATCCGGACATGCTTGCGAACGCGTCGGGCGTGCCGGGGCTGGAGGCGATGGTGCCGCTGTTCGTCAAGGGGGCGCTCGAGCGCGGCATACCGCTGACACGGGCGGCGGAACTGATGAGCCTGAACCCGGCGCGGCATTTCCGCCTCGACCACGTCAAGGGTGCGCTGGAGCCCGGCAAGGATGCCGACATCATTGTGCTCACTCCGGAGTCCTATACCTACGACGCCGCCGAGAGTGGCAACAACGTCGTCGGCTGGTCGCCCTATAACGGCATTCGGCTGCCGTGGCGGGTCGCGGCGACCTTCCTGCGCGGCCGGCTCGCCTTCGACGGCCGGCGGGTGCTGGCCGAGCCGGGCGCCGGCGCCTTCGTCCGACCGCTGCCGACGCTTGCGGTGAAAGGAGAGCGGCCATGAACGCGCCCCGCACCAATCTGCCGGTCGATCCCGCCCGCATCGCGGACGTGATCGACGGGCTTGCGGCGATCACGGAGCCGGATCGGCCCTATACACGACGGGCGTTTACCGCCCTGTATCCTGCAGGGCGGGCTTTTGTCGAGCAGCGCTTCCAGGCCGCCGGCCTTGAGACCCGCATCGATGCCGTCGGCAACCTGATCGGCCGGCGGCCGGGCAAGGTGCCGGCGCTCGGCACGATCATGCTCGGTTCCCATTCCGACACTGTCCCCGACGGCGGGCGCTTCGACGGCATCGCCGGCGTGGCGGCGGCGCTGGAGGTGGCGCGGTCGCTCGCCGATCGCGGCGTCGCGCTCGACCACGACCTGGAGATCGTCGATTTCCTCGCCGAGGAAGTGTCGATCTTCGGCGTCTCCTGCATCGGCAGCCGCGGCATGGCCGGCGTCTTGCCGGAGGAGTGGCTTTCGCGGCAGAGCGGCGAGCTGACGCTGGCCGAGGGCATCCGTCAGGCGGGCGGCGATCCGGCGCAGCTTGCAGCCGGCGCGCGCACCGACATCCGGGCCTTCATGGAACTTCACATCGAACAGGGGCCGGTGCTGGAGGAAGAGAAGTTCGACATCGGCGTCGTCACCGCAATTGCCGGCATCACGCGCATCGAGATCGTGGTGGACGGGCGGGCGGACCATGCGGGGACGACGCCGATGGGCGGCCGCGCCGATGCGCTCGCCGCAGCAGCAAGGCTGGTGACGGGTGTGGAGGCGCTGGCGAAATCCCTTGCCGGCGGCCGGTTCCACTTTACTGCAACGGTCGGCGAATTTTCGATCGAGCCGAATGCCGCCAACGTCGTTCCCTCACGGGCCAGGCTGTTGGTGGATGCGCGCGCCGAGGAGAGGGCGATGATGGAGCTCTTCGCCAATTCGCTCGACCAACTCACCGAGCAGATCGCCCGCGAGACGAAAACGACCATCGCCACCCCGCGCCGCATCTCCGACAATCCGCCGACGCCGGCCGACCGGATGCTGGTGGGCGTGCTGGATGCGGCCTGCATCACAGCGGGCGCCAGCAATCGCCGCATCGTGTCGGGTGCGGGCCACGACACCGCCTGGATGGCGCGGGCGACGCGCTCGGCGATGATCTTCGTTCCCTGCCGCGGCGGACGCAGCCACGCGCCGGAGGAATGGGCGGAGAACGACGATATCGCGATGGGTGCGGCGGTGCTGCTTCACGCAGTGATTCAACTGGACCGCGATCTTCAGAGCCAGGAACCTCAGAATGTGATTCAGGAAAACGGCTGATGGGGCGGATCTTAAAGGAAAAAGACGTCGAGGCGGCCGTGCGCGGCGGCTCCGTCTATGCCGCCGGTGGCGGCGGATGGGCCGATCACGGCCGCATGCTCGGTCATGCCGCAGTCTCCATCGGCAAGCCGGAGCTGGTCTCGATCGACGAGCTTACCGACCACGACTGGGTGGCGACAGCGGCAGCGATCGGCGCGCCGGCCTCGACCACGCCTTGGGAGATGCGCGGGGTCGACTACGTCAAGGCGGTGGAGCTCCTGCAGCAGGCGCTCGGCGAGAAGGTGGCCGCGCTGATGGTCGGCCAGAACGGCAAGTCGTCGACACTGAACGGCTGGCTGCCGTCGGCGATCCTCGGCACCAAGGTGCTGGACGCGGTCGGTGACATGCGCGCGCACCCGACCGGCGACATGGGCTCGATCGGCATGGCCGGCTCGCCCGAGCAGATGATCCAGACGGCGGTCGGCGGAAACCGCGAGGAGAACCGCTATATCGAGCTTGTCGTGCGCGGCGCGACCGCCAAGGTCTCGCCGGTCCTGCGCACGGCCGCCGACCAGTCCGGCGGCTTCATCGCGTCGTGCCGCAATCCGCTGCGGGCGTCCTATGTGCGGGCGAACGCAGCACTGGGCGGCATCTCGCTGGCGCTGAAGCTCGGCGAAGCGATCATCGCGGCGGAGAAGCGGGGCGGCTCTGCGATCATCGACGCGATCGTTTCGACCACCGGCGGGGCGATCCTGTCGGAGGGGACGATCACGGAGAAGGCGGTCGTCTATACGAAGGAGGCCTTCGACATCGGCACGGTGACACTCGGCAGGGGCGATACCGCAGTCACCTTGCACGTGATGAACGAATACATGGCGGTGGAATCTGCCGGCGGCGTGCGGCTTGCGACCTTCCCCGACGTGATCACCACGCTGTCGCCGGAGGGCGAGCCGCTCAGCGTCGGGCAGTTGCAGGTGGGGATGAAGCTGTTCGTGCTGCACGTGCCGAAGGCCGTCATCCCACTGGCGTCCAGCGTACTGGACCCGACGGTCTATCCGCCGGTGGAGAAGGCGATGGGGATCGAGATCGCGCGGTATGCGCTGGGTCCTTCACCCTCCCCTTGAGGGGGAGGCTCCGTGCTGGGCGCCGGGGTTGGCGTGATGCACCGGATCCTCTTCTCCCCTCGGGGAGAAGATGCCCGTCAGGGCAGATGAGGGGGATGGGGCGCGTCTCCGCAGCGAGACGGCCGAGGGGGACTGCGGAGCCCCCTCATCCGGCCCTTCGGGCCACCTTCTCCCCAAGGGGAGAAGAGGGAGCGTGCGGCAGGCGCGGCGCAAAAGCACATGTTGAGAGGACACACCATGCCCAGACCCAACCCCCGCCATCCGAACTTCCCGATCCCTGGCGGGCCCGTGCTGCGGGCCAAGGGCTGGCGGCAGGAGGCGTTGCTGCGGCTGCTGGAGAACGTGCTTTCCGTTGGCGAGGATCCGGAAAACCTTGTGGTCTATGCAGCGCTCGGCAAGGCTGCGCGCAATTGGGCCTCGCACCGGGCGATCGTCAAGGCGCTCTGTGAGATGGAGGAGGACCAGACGCTGCTGATCCAGTCCGGCAAGCCTGTCGGCCTGCTCAGGACCCATGCGAAGGCGCCGCTGGTGATCATGGCCAACTGCAACATCGTCGGCCAGTGGGCCAAGGCGGAGGTGTTCTATGAGCTCCAGCGCAAAGGGCTGATCTGCTGGGGCGGGCTGACGGCGGGTGCGTGGCAGTACATCGGCAGCCAGGGCGTCATCCAGGGTACCTACGAGATCTTCATGCGCATCGCCGAAAAGCGCTTCGACGGCTCGCTTGCCGGCCGCTTCATCCTGACCGCCGGCCTCGGCGGCATGGGCGGCGCGCAGCCACTCGCAGGCCGCATGGCGGGTGCGGCGATCCTCTGCGTCGACATCGATCCGGAACGGGCGGAGAAGCGCAAGGCGATCGGCTACCTCGAGCATGTCGCCCCCGACCTCGATACGGCGCTGGCGATGATCGACGCGGCGGTGACGGACAAGCGCGCCACCTCGATCGGGCTCGTCGGCAATGCGGCGGAGGTCTATCCAGAGATCGCAAGGCGCGGCATCGTGCCGGACATCGTCACCGACCAGACCTCGGCGCATGATCTCGTCTACGGCTACGTGCCGAAGGGCATGGGGCTTTCCGAGGTGAAGTCGCTGCGAGAGGACGGGCAGGGGCAGCTGATGGCGGCCAGCCGCGCCTCGATCGTCGAGCATGTCACCGCCATGCTGGACTTCCAGCGGAAGGGTGCCGAGGTGTTCGACAACGGCAATCTGATCCGCACCCAGGCGCGCGAGGGCGGGGTTTCCAACGCCTTCGACATCCCGATCTTCACCGAGGCCTACCTGCGGCCACTGTTTGCCCGCGCCATCGGGCCGTTCCGCTGGATGGCGCTGTCGGGCGAGGAGAGCGACATCGCCCGCATCGACGACCTGCTGCTTTCGATGTTTCCCGACAACCGCATCGTCACCAACTGGATCCGGCTGGCGCGGGAAAACATTCCCTTCGAGGGCCTGCCGGCGCGGATCGCGTGGCTCGGCCATGGCGAGCGGACCGAACTGGCGCTGGCGGTCAATGCGCTCGTCGTCACCGGCGAACTGAAGGGGCCGATCGCCTTTTCCCGCGACCATCTCGACGCCGGCGCGATGGCGCATCCCAACATCATGACCGAGCGGATGAAGGACGGCTCGGACGCGATCGCCGACTGGCCGCTGCTCGACGCCATGCTGCTGTGCTCCTCGATGGCCGACCTCGTCGTCGTCCATTCCGGCGGCGGTGGCTATGCCGGCTACATGACGAGCTGCGGCGTCACCGTCGTCGCCGACGGCACCGAGGCGGCGGCGGAGCGGCTGGAGCATGCGCTGACCAATGATACGGCGCTGGGGGTGATCCGCTATGCGGATGCGGGGTATGAGGAGTCCTTCGACGAGATCGACCGCAAGGGCATCGGGCACATTCCGGTGGGCTGATGTGGGCGGAATGTCGGTGCCTACTGGGATCGACCTGCTGCTGTCGGATTGCGACGTCAGCGACGCTTGCAGGATCAACCCGCCAGCGGCGCCGCTGGCCATGTATCAGCGTTCAGGCCCATTGCGGACTTCGTCATGTTTGCCCATGCTATTCCGGTAATTGAGACGCAGAAGTTGAGGCGGCATGACACGATGAGGAGACGAGGCTATGTCGGGCAAGCTGGTAACACTGGTAGGCGTGGAGACGATTGTGGAGGCTGAGGTGACCATGTCCATGCTCAGAGCTTACGGTATCTACACCAATCTGCAGTCTAACGGTCGTGGTGAACCCTACAGTATCAGCGTTGTGGATGCTGACTTCGAGACTGCAAGGGCTTTGCTGTCTGATATCGACAGAACCGAATGACAGGCCAACTGCCCGCGATGGCATCCTGCTGATATTCCTCAGGCCCTGTGCTAGTCTCTGCGGTCGCTGTCTGCTGTGAAGACACGACGGCTGCGGCCTTTCGGGCAAGCGGCGCGGGAGAGGGGGCGGGGAACAATGATCCGCAGAAAATCGCATCTGGCGGTCGGCAGCATCACGGTGTTGCTCGGCGTTTACCTGTTGGTCGCCTATTTCGTGCTGCCGGAGATCTGGATCTTCCGGGATTCCAGGAAGGTCGGCAGCCTCAGCAGCATGGTCACGGTCACCGACGACGACATTCCGGGCGATCCGATCAATGTCGGGCTCGTCGGTACCAAGGAGGAGGTCATCCGCGCCTTCGCCGCCGCCCATTGGGATCCGGCCGACAAGATCACGCTGCGTTCCTCCGTCGATATCGGCCTCAGCGTCGTGCTCGACCGGCCGGATCTCGACGCCCCGGTGAGCCCGCTTCTGTTCGAGGACCGCAAGCAGGACCTCGCCTTCGAAAAGCCGGTGGGGCGCAGCGCCGACCAGCGCAACCATGTCCGCTTCTGGCAGACCGAGCAGACGGGTGATGACGGCCGGCCGTTGTGGCTGGGGTCCGCCAGCTTCGACCGCGGCGTGGGCATCAGCCACGACACCGGCCAGATCACCCACCATATCGGCCCCGATGTCGACGCTGAGCGCAATCTCGTCATCGGCGACCTGCAGACCGCCGGGCAACTGTCGTCCACCTACGAGATCGAAGGCATCGGCGCGACGCAGGACGGCCGCAACGGCGGCGGCGACCGCTACTTCACCGACGGCAAGGCGACCGTCGGCGTACTGGTCGTGCCGGCGGCGCAATAGCGACGCGAGAGGTGCAGAAGCTCCCTGGGTCGCGGTCCGGGAAATGCTTGCGTTCGGGAAGGCCGCGCCGGCACAAGGCAACCGCATATGAATAGGTATCCCTCCCCACCCTCCCCACAGGGGGGAGGGCTTAACCCGGTCGCTCCGCCGGAATCCCATTCGGGCAGGCGAGTGCGGCAGGTCTTCTCCCCCCTTGTGGGGGAGATGGCCGGCAGGCCAGAGGGGGACTTGCCATATGCGATTGCGCTGGCAGCCGGCAGAATGGGACTGCACAGACGGGGCGATATCTGACAGAATTGCGCCGAGGGGAGGACAGCCCGGCCGGCCCGTCGAAAGGCCTCGCGCCTTTCCTGTCGCAGGATCGACCCATGCCCCTTCGCCGGCAACGAGACGGACGCCGGCCCGCAAGCACAGACATCTGAAGTCGTCCAGCAACGCAGGAGCACTTCACATGGCAAACTGGAAACCCGATCCAAGCTTCTATCCGTCCCCGCGCATGGCGATGAAGGCGGAACCCGAGACGCTCGCCTATGTCGCGGCCTTCGACCCGACGCGGACGGTGCCGGATACGCTCGCCGTCGTCGATGTCGATCCGAAATCGCCCTCCTACGGGCAGATCGTCCATTCGCTGGCGATGCCGAGCGTCGGCGACGAACTGCACCATTTCGGCTGGAACGCCTGCTCGTCCTGCCTCTGCCCGAACGCACCGCATCCGCATGCGGAGCGGCGCTACCTGGTGGTGCCGGGGCTGAAATCGTCGCGCATCCATATCGTCGACACGAAGCCGGACGCGCGTCGGCCGACGATCAGCAAGGTCGTCGAGCCCGCCGAGGTGGCCGAGCGGGCCGGGTACACGCGGCCGCACACCGTCCATTGCGGGCCGGAGGGCATCTATGTCGCAGCACTCGGCAATGCCGAGGGCAAGGCGCCGGGCGGGGTGTTCCTGATGGACCACGAGACGTTCGAGGTGCGCGGCCAGTGGGAGATGGACCGCGGGCCGCAGCAGCTCTCCTATGACGTCTGGTGGCATCTCGGCCACGATACGCTGGTCACCAGCGAATGGGGTACGCCCGATACCTTCGAGAACGGGCTGATGCCGGAGATCCTGCTGGGGGCGAAATACGGCCGGCGCCTGCATTTCTGGGACCTGCACAAGCGCAAGCACCTGCAGACGATCGATTTCGGCGACAAGTACCAGTTGGTCTTCGAGCTTCGGCCCGCCCATGACCCGACCAAGGCCTATGGTTTCGTCAATACGGTGCTGTGCCTGGAGGATCTTTCGTCCGCCATCTGGGTCTGGCATCGCGACGGCGAGAAATGGGCGGTGACCAAGGTGATCGACATACCGGCCGAGCCGGCCGACCCGGACCAACTGCCGCCGATGCTGAAAGGCTTCAATGCGGTGCCGCCGCTCGTCACCGACATCGACCTCTCCATGGACGACCGGTTTCTCTACGTCTCCTGCTGGGGCACTGGCGACCTGCTGCAGTTCGACGTCTCCGACCCGTTCAAGCCGAAACAGACGGGCAAGGTGCGCATCGGCGGCATCGTCGCGCGGGCAAACCATCCGGCGGCGAAGAACGGCGCACTCAACGGCGGGCCGCAGATGGTGGAGATCAGCCGCGACGGCAAGCGCGTCTACTTCACCAATTCGCTCTACGGCGCGATCGACGAGCAGTTCTATCCGGACGGCATCGACGGCTGGATGGTGAAGCTGGACGCAAAGCCGGACGGCGGCATCGCCTTCGACGAAAAATTCTTCGTCGAATGGCCGAAGTCGCACCGGCCGCACCAGGTGCGCCTGCAGGGCGGCGACTGCTCGTCGGATTCCTACTGCTATCCTTGACGGCAGGCTGTCCTGCGGAGGCGCTCGTCCCGGGCTCATCGGGGCTCATCGGGGCTCACTGGTCTGGGCACGGCGCGGAAAGCGGGCGAGGCGGGCATGAACGAGTTGTGGCCATGGCTGATGCTTGCGGGACTGGGCGCCTTCCACGGCCTCAATCCGGCGATGGGCTGGCTGTTTGCCGTGGCGCTCGGCGTGCACCGCCAGAGCGGGGCGGCCGTCGCAAGGGCCGTGCCGGCGATCGCAATCGGCCATGCGGCTTCCGTGGCGGTGGTGGCCGGTGCGCTGGTCACGGCCGGGCTCGCGGTCGACGAGGGCCGGCTGCGGATCGCCACCGGCTGCGTGCTCGTCGCCTGGGCAATCGGGCACTTCTTCTACGGGCACCGGCGCCGCGTGCGCGTCGGCATGACGACCGGTCTCGCGGGGCTGGCTGCCTGGTCGTTCCTGATGGCGACGGCGCATGGGGCAGGGCTGATGGTGCTGCCGGCGCTGATTCCGCTCTGCGTCACCAACGGGCCGCTCGCCGGGCTCGATGCGGGCGGGTCGGCGGCCACGGCGCTCGCTGCCGTCGGCGTCCACACCGCGGCAATGCTGGCTGCGACTGCGCTCGCCGCCTTCGCCGTCTACCGATGGATCGGGCTCGGCATCCTGCGCAGCGGCTGGATCAATGTCGATCTCGTCTGGACGCTGGTGCTGGTGGGGACGGGGTTGATGCTGATCGTCGCGTAGGACGCATTGCTCAGAACGTGTCAGGGCTCTCTCATGTGGCGCGACCCCCTCTGCCCTGCCGGGCATCTCCCCCACAAGGGGGGAGAATAGTCGTGGCACTCGTGAGCTCAACTGGAGCCTCGGCGGCGCGACTGGGTTAAGCCCTCCCCCTTGTGGGGAAGGTGGGGTGGGGTTTTTCAGATGCGATTGCCCTGCGGTGGTCTGGAGTGAGAGCGGCCCTCACACCACAGTCTCGCCCCCATCGATCACCAGCGCCTGGCCGGTCATGTAGCTGGAGCGGTCGGAGACGAGGAACAGGATCGGTTCGGCGATCTCGGCGACGTCGGCCCAGCGGCCCATCGGTACTTTTTCGCGCACATAGGCCTCGATCGCCGCGCGCCCGCCCATCTGCGAAATGAACGGGGCGTTGAAGGGGGTGTCGACCCAGCCCGGGCAGAGCGCGTTGACGCGGATGCCGAAGCGGGCATAGTCGCCGGCCATCTGCTTGGTCATGGCGATCACCGCGTGCTTTGTGGTCGTATAGGCGATCATCTCGCGGTCGTAGAGGATGCCGGAGGACGAGGCGGTGTTGAGGATGACGCCCTTGCCCTGCCTCTTCATCGCTGGCACGACCAGGCGGGCGGCGATGAAATGGGCGCGCACGTTCAGCTCCCAGGAGCGGTCGAAGCCGTCGACGGCCACCTGTTCGAGGTCGCCGGCGACCTGCGCGCCCGCATGGTTGTGCAGGATGTCGATGTGACCGTGACGGGCTAGCACGCCGGCGATGGCCGCTTCCAGCGCCGCATCGTCGGTGACGTCGAGCACGAGCGGTTCGGCGTGGCCGCCTGCGGCCCTGATGCTTTCCACCGTGGCCGCAGCGCCTGCCGCATCGCGGTCGAGGACGAGGACGGTTGCTCCCTCACGCGCCATGATCTCTGCCCCGGCGCGGCCGATGCCGGAGCCGCCACCGGTGACGATGGCGACCTGTTCCTTCAGGATCATCTGTTTCACTCCCCGGTGCTCTTTGTCTTTTTCTCGCGCATCAGCACCCGTGCGGCGAGAATGAGGATGAGCGAGGCGACCAGAACCATGGTGGCGATCGCGTTGATCTCGGGCGTCACGCCGCGGCGGATCGAGGCGAAGACGTAGATCGGCAGCGTCGTCTTGGAGCCAGCGACGAAGAAGGCGACGATGAAGTCGTCGAAGGAGAAGGTGAAGGCGAGCAGGAAGCCGGCCAGCACCGAGGGCAGGATCTGCGGCAGCACGATCTGGTGGAAGGTGGTCCAGGGCGTGGCGTAGAGATCGGCGGATGCCTCGACGATGTCGCGCCCGAGGCTGGCGATGCGCGCCTTCACGATCATCGTCACAAGCGCCATGGTGAAGAGGCCGTGGGCGGCGATGATCGAGCCGTAGCCGAGGCCGAACTGCGGTGGGCGCTCGCCCGGCCAGAGGCTGGCGATGGCCGGGTTGATCGCGCCGAAGACGGCGACGAGGGCGACGAGTGTCGCGATGCCGATGACGACGCCGGGCACGACGATCGCAGCCGCCATCAGTCCGTCGAAGACTGCGCGCATGCGCGGGCCGAGGCGCTGGATGCCGAGTGCTGCCATCGTGCCGAAGACGGCGGCGAGGACGGCGCTGGTGAAGGCTATGATCAGGCTGTTCTGCAGGGCGGTGACGAGGAAGGTGTTGCCCAGGGCCTTGCCGTACCACTGCGTGGAGAAGCCGGTGAATTCGCTGGCGCTGCGTCCGGCGTTGAAGGAGAACAGCACCACCAGCGCGATCGGCGCATAGAGAAAGACATAGACTGCGGTCATCAACGCGCGCATCAGACGAGATCCACCTGTCTTGAGCCGGAGACCCGCCAGGCAATCCGCATCGCCACCATCAGCACGAGGACGACGACGAGGACGAGCGTGACGGCGATCGCCGAGCCGAACGGCCAGTTGCGCGATTGCAGGAACAGGTCGACCAGCGCATTGCCGATGAAGAACACCTTGCCGCCGCCGAGAAGCTGCGGGATCAGGTACTCGCCGAGCAGCAGGATGGTGACGAGCGCCACGCCGGTCATCACGCCCGGCAGCGACAGCGGCAGGGTGACGGAGAAGAAGGTCGAGACCGGCTTGGCGCCGAGATCGGCGGAGGCCTCCAGCAGGCGGCGGTCGAGCTTCTCCAGGCTGACATAGATCGGCATGATCATCAGCGGCAGGTAGCCATAGACGATGCCGAGCAGGACCGCGCCCGGCGTGTTCAGCATCCGCACGTCCTCGATGCCGATCATCGACAGGAGATTGGGGATGCCGCGCGAGCCGAGGATGTACATCCAGGCATAGGTGCGCACGAGCAGGCTGGTCCAGAACGGCACCACCACGAGCGAAACCAGCATCAGCCGGTAGCGCGGGTCGGCCTTCACCGCGAGGTAGTAGGCGGCCGGATAGGCGACGAGCAGGCAGAGCAGCGCGCCGACCGGGGCGAGCATCAGCGTGTTCCAGAAGGCGGCGGCACGGGCGGGCAGGTTGGCATACTGGGCGAACGTGAACGCCGGCAGGTAGCCTCCTTCCGGTGCCCGCTCACCGAAGGAGAAGATCACCATGGCGACGAAGGGCAGGACGAGGAAGACGAACAGCCACAGCGCCGACGGCCCGACCAGCGCGGCGGTGACGAGGTTGCGTTTCGTTTTCGGGGCCATGGGCATGAAGGCTTTTCCGGTTCGATAGGGGAGGAACTGCCCAGGTTGCCGGGTCGCGATCCTGATAGTCCGGGCGGTAAGCGTCCGCCCGAACCGGTTGTCGTTGTCGCGCGGCGACCGGGTTCTGGGACGCGCGCCCCTCATCCGGCTGCCGCCACCTTCTCCCCGCAAGCGGGGAGAAGGGATGTGCCGCGCCGTCTCCGTCCCTCTCTGACTTGCCAAAGGGGCGGGCGGGATGCCGTGATCGTCCTTCTCCCCGTTTACGGGGAGAAGGTGCCGGCAGGCGGATGAGGGGCGGACAGGCGGTCACGCCCGATGCCCCTCACAAAGGAGGGCTCGCCCCCCCCTCAGGCCGACTTGAACCGGGCCATCAGCTCGGCGCGGGCCGGGTCCGTCAGGGTCACGGCGGCGCCGAATTCCAGCGGGGTCAGCGACGCCTCGTCCGGATAGACGATCTTGTTGGAGGTGATCTCGGGCGGCAGCAGGGCCATGACGCGGCTGTCGGTGGTCGGCGCGCCGTTGGCGATGTGCTCCTTCACCGCGACCTCCGGATCCATCAGGAAGTTCAGCAGAGCATAGCCGGCCGGCTTGTTGGCGGCACTCTTCGGCACCGCGTAGAAGTCCGACCAGATCTCGCCGCCATCCTTGCCGAGCACGAACTGGATTTCCGGCATGTCGCGGTTGAGCTGGGCGCCGTCATTGGTCCAGCACGTGGTCAGCCAGGCATCGGTGGCGCGCATCGAGGGCTGGTAGTCGCTGTTGATGGCGTAGAGGTGCGGCTTGACCTTGATCAGCAGTTCCTCGGCCTTGGCGAGTTCTTCCGGCTTGATCGAGTTGAAGGAGTAGCCGAGCGAGACGAGTGCGTTGCCGATTGTGGTCAGCTGGTAGTCGTGCACCATGGCGCGGCCGTCGCCTTCGCCCATCGCCACGTCGAAGAAGTCCTTCCAGCTCGCAATAGGCGTCTTGATCTTGTCGGAGTTGAAGGCGATGCCGGTCGTGCCCCAGTTCTTCGGCAACGCGTAGACGGTCCCGTCGACCGTGCCCTCGGCGGTGAAGCGGGTGTTCTGCGTCTTCGGGTCGAAGTTCGGCACCTGGGCGAGGTCGAGCGGATCGATCAGGCCGAGCTTCGCATAGGTGGAGATCGTGTAGTTGGTGGGCACGAACAGGTCCCAGCCGGTGCCGCCGGCCTGGAGCTTGGCCAGCATTTCCTCGTTGGAACCGAACACGTTGACCTCGACGGCGACGCCGGTCTTGGCGGTGAAGGCCTCGAAGGTCGCCGGGTCGTGGTAGTTGGGCCAGGTGGCGAGCGACATGGTCGAGCCGAGGTCCTGGGCATGGGCCATGGAATTGAACGGGCCGGGCAGGCGGCCGGCCAGCACGGTTGCGGCGAGGCCGAGGCCGGTGACGCCAAGGAAGTGCCTCCGGCTGACCGAGCCGCGCTTGAGGCGCATCAGCTCGTCCATCAGGCCGCGGGCTGTGATCGGAGCATTCTCTCTATACCATTTCGTCATGACACTGTTCCCTTCTCTTTTAGTATCGACGGGCCTGTTTCCCCTCAGGCTGGAGTATCTAGGCCGGAAAGATATGCGCTTCTCCGGGATCGAAGTTCATCGCGACCGTCTCGCCCGGCTCGACGAGGTCACTGTCTGCGGTGCCGTGCCGCTCGGTGGTGACGAGCAGGTCGCCGAGCCCGGGAACGGAAATCGAGTACTCGGCCGAGGAACCGAGGAAGATGCGGTGCGTGACCGTGCCCTCGAGCAAGGCGCCGTTGGCGTTCGAGGTGCGTGCAAGGCGGATGACTTCGGGTCGCAGCGCCACCGTTACCTCACCGGCGCCCATCGCGCGGGCTCGCGCGACCGCAAGCGTGCGGCCGTTCGCCAGCGTGACGCTGCCGTTTGCGGGGTCCACCGTCGCCGCCAGCCGGTTGGTCTTGCCGACGAAATCGGCGACGAAGAGATCGGCCGGACGGTCGTAGATCTCTGTCGGCGAGGCGAGCTGGCGGATGCTGCCGGCATTCATGACGCAGACGAGGTCGCTCATCGACAACGCCTCTTCCTGGTCGTGGGTGACGAGGACGAAGGTGATGCCGAGTTCGCGCTGCAAGGTCTGCAACTCGAACTGCATGGCGGTGCGCAGCTTCTTGTCCAGCGCCGCCAGCGGCTCGTCGAGAAGCAGCACGGAGGGTTTGTTGACGAGCGCGCGCGCCAGCGCCACGCGCTGCTGCTGGCCGCCGGACATTTCGTGGATGCGGCGCTTCGCATATCCGTCGAGGCGGACCATCTCGAGGGCCTCGCCGACGCGGCGGGTGATTTCGGCCTTGGCAAGCCGCGGGCGGAGCTGCCTCAGCCCGTAGGCGACGTTGTTCTCCACGTCGAAATGGGGAAACAGCGCATATTGCTGGAACACCATGTTCACCGGCCGGCGATAGGCGGGCACGCCGTTCATCTCGGCACCCCCGACGAAGACTTCGCCCTCGCTCGGATGCTCGAAGCCGCCGATCATGCGCAGGCAGGTGGTCTTGCCGCAGCCGGAGGGGCCGAGGAGCGCCACGAAGGCGCCCTTGGGAACGGCGAGGTTGATGTCCGAAACGGCAGTGACGGCGCCATAGCGCTTGGTCACCGAACGGAACTCGATGTCGTTTGCTGCCGGTGTCACGTCTGTTCCCCGCGGTCTGTTGGTCATGCCGACGGTCTGTGCCGTCCTTGCCGCTGTCTTGGCTGCGATGCTAGTCAGGAACGGGGCGCAAGGTATATACCCCGCGAGAGGTATTTTTTCCAGTTTGCCGCTGTGGAAGGAGTATATCCGTTCCGCGGGCTGCGAACGGCGGCGGACTGGGCGCAGGGAGTATCGGCGGATCATGCGGGTCGACTTTGCATCGCTGTTTGAGGTCGTCGCCACGTGTCTCGGACGCGAGGGGATGGCGGATGCCGAGGCCGGCGTGCTGTTCCTGAAGGCGATGCATGCGCTGGTGCGCTTCGACGACGTCGTCATCTTCGCCTACCGGGAAAAGGAGCGGCCGATCGACCTTTTCAGCACCTTCGGGCTGGAGGACCACGAGATCTTCGTCGGCCTCTACCAGGCCGGTCCGTTCCTGCTCGACCCGTTCTACCACGCCGCACGGGCGGGCAGGGCCGGGGTCTTCCGCATGCGCGAGCTGGCCCCGGATCGCTTCTTCTCCAGCGAATACTACCGGACCTATTATACGCAGACGAAGCTCGCCGAGGAGGTCGGCTTCTTCGTGCCCTGTCCGGACGGCGTTACCGTCGTCCTGTCCCTGATGCGGCGGGAGCGGAGCGGGGTCTTTCCGCCCGGCGAGTTCGCGGTGCTCGACGATGCCGTGCCGTTCGTGCTGGCCTTCGTCGCCCGGACCTGGCCGGACCTGTCGCTCCGCTTCGATGCGCTTGCCCGCGGCACCAGGAGGCGCCGCCACGAGCCCGCCAATGCGGCCGATCGCGTCTGGCGCAAGCTGAACCTGACCGACCGCGAGGCGTCGATCGTGGAGCTCGTGCTGCAGGGGTATTCGTCGGAATCGATCGGGCTGACGCTGGATATCTCCACCGGCACGGTGAAGGTCCACCGCCGCAACGTCTATCGCAAGCTCGGCATCTCGTCGCAGATGCAGCTGCTGTCGATCTACCTGAGCAACCTGCAGTCGTAGGGCTCAGCTCGAGGAGCCCGAAGGGACGGAAAAGCCCGGCATCGCTGCCGGGCGTTTTCTGTTTATTTCAACGGCTTGCGGCATCTTCCTGCCGGATCGATTCCGGCCGTTGAGACGGAGATTCAAGCAACCGTCGCCAGCGCGGCCTGCGTCCTTGCGGCGATGATCTGCGAGGCCGCATGGGCGGCTTCCTTGCCCTTGACGACGAAGTGGTCGCGGAAGAAGGCGATGTGCGCCTCGCTCTCCTGGAAATTGTGCGGCGTCAGCACGGCCGACAGCACCGGCACGTTGGTGTCGAGCCCGACCTTCACCAGCGCGTCGACCACGGTTCCGGCGACGAAGTCGTGGCGGTAGATGCCGCCGTCGACGACGAAGGCAACGCCCAGGATCGCCGAGTAGCGGCCGGTACGAGCCAGAAGCTGGGCGTGCAGCGGGATTTCGAGCGCGCCGGGCACGTCGACGATCTCGACGTATTCGGCACGGCCCCCGAGTGCCGCCCATTCGGCAACGAAGCTGTCGACGCAGCGGTCGACGATGCCGGCGTGCCAGCGGGCGCGGATGACGGCGATCCTGGTGGAAGGTTTGGCAGAGATGTTCATTTCAGTCGTGGCCTTTCAAGGGTTGAGCCATTTTTCAATGATCCCCTTGGGCGAACACGCAGGTCTGCCGGCCCTGTTGCCGGGTCAGTCCTGCTTGCTCTCTTTCTTCCGGACTATTGACCGTCGGCTCCGGCATCGCACCGGATCTGCTGACCCTTCGCCGGGCGGCGAAGGCGCTCGCGGGCTCCGGGAGCTGCCCGTGGCTATTCCGCCATGACATGCAACCCGATACCGCCGGTGGGGAATTCCGCCCCGCCCTGAGAACGCGACAACGATATTGCAATGCAGCAGCGCGGGCAAATGCTGTATGCGCCAAATTGAGGCGCTGAAGGGAAACATTTTTCCGGAGCGATGCCTCGGAGCGATGGATCAGTCGCGGATCACCAGCAGGTCGGAGGCCACGAACCGCAGCGTCACCGTCTCGCCGGCGGTTGGCGGCACGAGGCCGGGATTGTTGAACATGTCGAACGAGATGACGCTGGGGCCGACGCGCATGCGGGTACGGATCACCGAACCGAGGAAGTTGCTGCTGACGACTTCGCCGGTCAGCGCCGTGTCGCCCTTGGCGCCTTCGGCGATCGAGCCCGCCTCGGGGCGCAGCGCCAGCGAGACGGTGTCGCCCGCCTTAACGGCTCCCAGCGGCTCGCGCAGCGTGATGCCCTGGTCGCCGATGGCGATGCGGTTGGCGGCAGGGTCTACCACCTTGGCCTCGATCAGGTTCAAGGTGCCGACGAAGGAGGCGACGAAGCGGGTGGCCGGCCGGTTGTAGATCTCGGCCGGCGCTCCGATCTGGTCGGCGCAGCCGGCATTCATCACCACGATCCGGTCGGAGATCGACAGCGCCTCTTCCTGGTCGTGGGTGACGAAGACCGTGGTGATGCCGAGTTGCTGCTGGATCATGCGGATTTCCTCGCGCAGCGAGACGCGGATCTTGGCGTCGAGGGCGGACAGCGGCTCGTCGAGCAGCAGCACCTGCGGCTTGGGCGCGAGCGCGCGGGCGAGCGCCACGCGCTGCTGCTGGCCGCCGGACATCTGGTAGGGGAAGCGATCGGCGAGGTGCTCCAGCTTGATCAGTCCGAGCATCTCCTTGACGCGGGCGTCGATCTCCTCCTTCGGCCGGCCGGCGACCTTGAGGCCGAAGGCGACGTTGTCGGTCACGTTCATGTTGGGAAAGAGGGCATAGGCCTGAAATACCATGCCGATGTTGCGCTGGTTCGGTTTCAGGCCCGCCTGGTTCTTGCCGGCCACCGTGATCGTGCCGCCGCTCGGCGTCTCGAAGCCGGCGATCATGCGCAGGACGGTGGTCTTGCCGCAGCCGGAGGGGCCGAGGAAGGAGACGAACTCGCCCTTCTCGATCTCCATGTTGAAGTCGCTGACGACCTGCACCGGCCCGAAGGACTTCTGGATATGGCTGAGTGAAAGAAACGACATATGGTAAAAGTCCTCAGGCCTTCACGGGCGCGGTTTTCTGGAAACGGGAGACGAGTTGCAGCAGGCCCATGCTGAGCCAGGTGATCGCAAATGCGATGATCGCGAGCGCCGAGGGCTCATAGGCCTTGTTGGCGCCGACGAGCTGGAGATAGGGGCCGAAGGCGGGGCGGTTGAGCAGCGAGGCCATGGTGAACTCGCCCATCACGATCGCAAAGGTGATGAAGGCGCCGGAGAGCACGCCGCTCATGACGTTCGGAAAGATGCAGCGGAACAGGATCGTCGGCCACTTGGCGCCGAGGCTTTCGGCCGCCTCCGTCAGCGTGCCGACGTCGATCATCCGCATGGCGGTGTCGACCGCGCGGTACATGTAGGGCAGCGACAGCGTCATGTAGGAGAACACCAGCAGCATGTTCGTGCCGGAGGTCGAGTTTGTCAGCGGCAGGAACGACGACGAGTTGTAGAGCCGCAGGTAGCCGAAGACGATGACGATCGCCGGGATGACGAGCGGCAGGAGCGTGATGAACTCGATCACCGGCCGCATCCGCGGCAGCCGCAGGCGTACCCAATAGGCCGTCGGCACCACCAGCAGCATGCCGAAGATGATGGTAAACAGCGCCATCAGCATGGAGAAGCCGAAGGTGGTGCGGAACTGGATGTCGGAGAAGACGGACTGGTAGGCGTCGAACGTGTATTCGCCGCGGCGCATGCGCAGCGAGAATTCGAAGGTGCCGATCAGCGGTACGATGAAATAGATGGCGCCGATGGCGATCGCGAGCCAGGCGAGAATGCGGGTCGACTTCATTTCTGCCACCGTTCGGCGCGCGAGCGCAGCCAGATGTAGAGGACGTTGGACAGCCCGGTGATGACGATCATGCCGAGCGCCAGCGCATAGCCGAGGTTGGGGTTGTGCAGCACGTCGCCGCGGATCTGCGCGTAGAGCAGGATCGGCACGATGTTGAGCGACGATCCGGTCAGCGCGTAGGCGGTGGCGATCGCGCCGAAGGCGTTGGCGAACAACAGCAGCGTCGTGCCGAGCAGGCTCGGCCACAGGATCGGCAGCGCAATCATGCGCCAGTACTGCCAGGTGGAGGCGCCGAGGATCTCGGAGGCCTCGCGCCATTCCCTCTTCATGCCGTCGAGCGCCGGGGTCAGGATCAGCACCATCAGCGGGATCTGGAAGAACATGTAGGTGATGGTCAAGCCGAAGAAGGACAGGAGGTTGAAGCCGGTGGAATAGAGGTTGAAGCCGATCATGTCGCGCAGGAGCACGGTAACGAGCCCGGTGCGGCCGAGGGTGGCGATGAAGGCGAAGGCGAGCGGGACGCCGGCGAAATTCGAGGCGACCCCGGAAAAGGTCAGCAGGCCGGAGCGGATGGATCTGGGAAGGCCGCCCATGACGATCGCCCAGGCGAGGAAGAAGCCGATAATCGCGCCGCCGAGCGAGGAGGCGAGCGACACCTTGATGCTGATCCAGTAGGCGCTGAGGATGTTGGGGGAAAACAGGTCGCCGATATTCTTGAAGGTGAAATCACCTTCGGGCGTGAGAAACGCGCCGGTCACCAGATAGAGCGTCGGCAGGATCAGAAACAGGAGCGCGAAGATCATGAACGGCGCGATGCCGAGCCAATCGATGACGGTGCGGCGGTCTATCAGGGCTGAATGGCTCATGGAGCGGGCAATCGTCCGGAAAATGGCGAGAAACTAGGACTGTAGACGGAAATGGCGCGGACGCAATCCGCGTGGCACGTATGTACGGAGACCTCTCGTCGAACGGGGCGAAAGGCTGGATGTCGATACACCTCCCAACGCCCACGTCGTCATCCTCGGCCTTGTGCCGAGGATCTGTCGAGCCATCTCAAGTCCTTGAGTTCATTTACTTAACTCTCAGGCCAGGCGAGGTGCTCAATTGCTCGGGACAGGCCCGAGCATGACGGGCAACAAGGGTGGTCAATGCCTCCCGCCACATGGCGGGAGGCACGTATGTCTGCCTTACTGGACGTTGGCGCCGACGACGCTGTCCCACTTGGTGGTGATCGCGGCCTTGCCGGCTTCCTGCTCCTCGAGCGTCGGGAAGACGGCCTTTTCATAGGCAGCGGCCGGCGGCAGCTTGTCGAGCATTTCCTGCGGAACCTTGCCGTTCTTCACGAGGTCGTTGAAGCGGATCGGGTGGCAGTAGCCCTTCAGGTAGCCGAGCTGGCCTTCGTCGGAATAGAGGTACTCCATCCACAGCTTGGCGGCGTTCGGGTGCGGGGCGAAGGCAGAGATCGCCTGCACGTAGACGCCGGCGACGACGCCGGTTTCCGGTACGACGACTTCCAGCGGCGGGTTGCCGGCCAGCGTGTCGCGCCAGGCCAGGCCGTTATAGTCCCAGGCGATCACGATCGGGGTCGAGCCCTGTGCCAGCGAGGCCGACTTGCCGATGACCGGAACGAAGTTGCCGGCCTTGTTGATCTCGGCGAAGTGCGCCAGGCCTGCTTCGCCGGCCTTGGCGGCGTCGGTTTCACCCTTGGCGAGACCGGCGGCATAGGCTGCCTGAACGGCCTGGTTGGAGGTGCGCGGGTCGCCGGCGAGGGCAACGGCGTTGGCGTAGTCGGCCTTGGTCAGGTCGGCCCAGTCCTTCGGCACTTCCTTGACGATGTCGGTGTTCACGACGAAGGAGAGAACGCCGTAGTAGTCGCCGTACCAGTGGCCGTCGGCATCCTTGGCGCTGTCGGGGATGGAATCCCAGGTCTCGACCTTGTAGGGCTGGATCAGGCCTTCGGCCTTGGAGGACGGGCCGAACGACAGGCCGACGTCGATGACGTCAGGGGCCTGGTCGCCGGTATTGCCCTTGTTGGCCTTGATGGCCTCGATCTCGTCGCCCGAGCCTGCATCCGGGTTCAGTTCGTTGACCGTGATTTCCGGGTACTTGGCCTTGAAGCCGGCGATGATGTCGCCATAGCCGCACCAGCTGTGGGGCAGGGCGATGGTGGTCAGCTTGCCTTCCTTCTTGGCGGCTTCGACGAGCTCGGCGCTCGGCTCGGCGGCGGCGACCGCCGTGGTGGCCACGAAAATGGCCGTGGTAAGCGAGAGCAGGCGGCGGGTGCGTGACATCACGAGTATCTCCTTTGGTGTGTCAGTCAGCTTCGGCGAAGCTGATACTGGTGCGGCATGAAGCTTATGTGACAGTTTTTACATGCTTTTCTCGATTTACCGGGCATTGGTCGACTTGGTCGCGGTTTATCTCGGCTTCCGGAACAGGCGGCTTGCCTCGAACAGTTCCTCGAGCGACTTCATCCGGTCGCGCGTCTCGCTCCAGTTGGCGCTCTGCACAGCCTCGATCAGCGCCTCCACGACGAACAGCGTGACCACGGACGAGTCCCAGGCGGACGGCGCCTCGATCTGGATGCGGAAGGCGTGGGTGGCGTGCTTGGCGATCGGCGAAGCCCACTGATCGGTAAACAGCACGATCTCCACGCCGCGGGCGCGGGCGACGCGGGAGAGGGTCTCTATCTCCTGCTCGTAGCGGCGGATGTCGAAGACGACGATGACGTCGCCCGCCTTCATGTTCAGGACGTATTGCGGCCAGGAACTGGGATTGGAGGCAAGCTGCGTGACGTTCGGCCGGATGACCTGCAGGTGGGTGAAGAGATAGTCCGCGAGCGCCTTGGTGATCCGCCCGCCGACGAGGTAGACGTTGCGCTTGCGGTTGGCGATCAAAGCGGCCGCGCCGTCGAAGTCGGCGATCTCGATCTGCGACAGGGTTTGGCGCAGGTTGTTCGTGATGGCGTCGGCGAAACGGTTGAGGATATGCGTGCCCGGTGCGTTGGCCGCCCACCGGTCGTGCTTGGCGATCGGGTTGGAGAGTGTTGCCTCCAGTTCATGGTGCAGGTGCGCCTGGAAATCGGGGAAGCCGCGATAGCCGAGCTTCTGGACCATGCGCGCGACGGTCGGCGTCGAAACGCGGGCGTTCTCGGCAACCGTCGTGATGCTGCCGAGGCCGGAGACGGGATAGTTGTCGAGGAGTGATGCCGCCAGCTGTCTTTCGGCGCGCGTGAGTGCGTCGAAATGGGCGTTGATCACGTCCGACACCGTGGTGGTCGCCTGATTCAACGTCAAATTCTTCCCCTGTCTGCCGCTCTCTGGCGGTCTTGAACAAAATTAAACATCGCTGTCATATTTCGAGTCAAATGAATTTTTGAAGAGAAAATTTCAAACCCTGTTGACATGGTGGAAAAGGTGAAGAATTCTCTTCATCAAGAAAATTTTGGCCGATCGAGGGGACCGGCTGCATGGGAATATTGACCGACCAGGAAGGCGATCCCGTCGCCGTCGAGAACGCCGAGGGCCGCAGCCGGTTCATCCTGGTCTGCGAGCACGCGTCGCGGCGGATACCCGAGCATTTCGGCACGCTCGGACTTTCGATCGAGGCGCTCGAGAGCCACATTGCCTGGGATCCGGGTGCACTCGCGGTCTCGCGCATGATGGCGAAGAGTCTCGACGCGACCCTGGTCCATCAGCGCTTCTCCCGCCTGGTCTATGATTGCAACCGGCCGCCGGATTCGCCGGGCGCGATGCCGGCGACGAGCGAGATCTATCCCGTGCCAGGCAACGCCGCGCTCACGCCGGAGGCGCGCCTGGAGCGGGCGCGGACGCTCTATTTTCCCTTTCGGGACCGGATCGCGGACCTGGTGCGCCGGCGCCTCGCCGATGGCAGGGCGCCGGCGATCGTGACGGTCCACAGTTTCACGCCGGTCTATTTCGGCAAGCCGCGCGCCGTGGAAATCGGCATTCTCCACGACAGCGACGGCCGGCTCGCCGATGCCGTGCTCGCCGCGGCCGCAGGCGGCGGCAGCCTTTTCGACGTGCGCCGGAACGAGCCCTACGGGCCGGAAGACGGCGTGACGCATACGCTCAAGGAGCACGGCCTCGCCAATGGCCTGCTCAACGTGATGATCGAGATCCGCAACGATCTCGTCAGGGACGAAGCCGGCCAAGGGGTCGTGGCCGACTATCTGACCGGGCTGCTCCTGGAGAGCCTGCCTGGCGCAAGCTGACAAAAGACCCCAGGGGACGGCACGTCCGCGGAGACAAGGACACAACCGTGAAGAAGAAAGAGATGTCATATGGGTTCGTTACTATGCCGGGAGGGTAATTCGGCAATCGAATGCATCCGGTACGGGGAGGCCGGGTGATGCCTGAGTTCATCAAGACCTATGTCCGCGTGGTCGACCGCTTCAACAGGCGGGTCGGCCTCTTCGCGATGTATCTTATTTTCGCGATGTTCGCGATCCTGCTCTATTCCTCGGTGTCCAAGGCCTTCCACCTGCCGGCCAACTGGACGCTGGAATCGGCGCAGTTCACCATGGCGGCCTACTACATGCTGGGCGGCGCCTTCGCGATGCAGACCGACGACCATGTGCGCATGGACCTGTTCTACGGCAGCTGGTCGGGCCGCAAGCGGGCGGCATTCGATCTCGTCACGGCGATTGCGCTGATCGTCTTCCTCGGCTTCATGCTCTACGGCGGCATTACGAGCACGACCTACGCCATCCAGTTCAAGGAAAAAAGCTTCAGCGCCTGGGCGCCCTACATGGCGCCGCTCAAGATCATCATGACGCTCGGCATCGTGATGATGCTGGCGCAAGCGTTTTCGGCCCTCTTCAAGGATATCGCCGAACTGCGGGGAAGGCCGATCGCATGAGTTACGAGTTCATCGCAATAACGATGTTTTCCGCGATGATGGTGCTGCTGCTCACCGGGCAGCGGGTCTTCGCCGTCATCGGTTTCGTCGGCGTCATCGCGGCCTTCTTGCTGTGGGGTACGGGCGGTTCGGAAATGGGCTTCGCCTCGGCCATGAAGCTCGTCAAGTGGTACCCGATGCTGACGGTGCCGATGTTCGTCTTCATGGGCTACATGCTGTCGGAATCCGGCATCGCCGAGGACATGTACAAGGCGATCCACGTCTGGATGGGGCCGATCAACGGGGGGCTGGCGCTCGGCACCGTCGGGCTGATGGTCATCATCTCCGCCATGAACGGGCTTTCGGTCGCCGGCATGGCGATCGGAGCCACCATTGCGCTGCCGGAGCTTCTGCGCCGCGGCTACGACAAGGTGATGATGACCGGGGTGGTGCAGGGCGGTTCCACGCTCGGCATCCTGCTGCCGCCCAGCGTGGTACTCGTGCTCTACGGCATGATCGCGCGCGTGCCCGTCGGCCAGCTCTGGCTTGCCGGCGTGCTGCCGGGCCTGATGATGGCGGCCATCATGGCGGCCTATGTCTATATCCGTTGCCAGATCACCCCGTCGCTCGGTCCGGCGCTGCCGGCTTCCGAGCGCAATGTACCGTTGCGCGAGAAGATCGTCCTGCTATCGGCGGGCATCGTGCCGCTCGGCATCTTCGCGCTGATGATGTGGCTGTTCCTCAGCGGCATCGCCAGCCTCGTGGAAAGCTCCGCGGTCGGCGCGATCTCCTCGGCGCTCGTAGCCTGGCAGCGCGGCCGCCTGACTTTCCGCCTTTGGAACGACGTGTTGCAGAAGACGCTCGGGATCACCTGCATGTTCATGTGGATCCTGATCGCCTCGCTCTGCTTCGGTGCCGTCTTCGACGGTCTCGGCGCGGTGAAGTCGATCGAGCGCTTCTTCCTCGGCGACCTCGGGCTGGAGCCATGGCAGGTGCTGGTGCTGATGCAGGTCTCGTTCCTGATCATGGGGATGTTCCTCGACGACACGGCGATGCTCGTCATCGTCGCGCCGCTCTATATCCCGTTGGTGCAGAAGCTCGGGTTCGATCTGGTCTGGTACGGCGTGCTCTACACGATCACCTGCCAGATCGCCTACATCACCCCGCCGTTCGGCTACAACCTGTTCATGATGCGCGCCATGGCGCCGCCCGGCATCGGCATGACCGATATCTACCGGTCGATCTGGCCTTTCGTCGGCATCATGGTGGCGAGCCTGATCATCATCGGCGTGTTCCCCGAGATCGCGACGTGGCTGCCGAACAACTACTACTCCAAATGACCGGGGTTCCCGGCGGCGACAGCCACCGGGAATTCGAAAAACGAGGCCGACAGAAGAAAAGACAATTGACCGACCGGGATGAACGGCCGTTCCCGGCAAGAAACCAGAATGTAACCAGAGGGATAAAGACATGACCAACAGACGGCAATTTCTGAGCAGGGCAGGTGCTGCGACGATCGGGGCGGCAGGTGCCGCAACGCTTGCGACGCCGGCCATCGTGAAGGCCCAGACGGCGATCAAGTGGCGTTTCCAGACCTATGCGGGCGCAGCATTGGGCGAGCATGTCACCAAGCCGATCATCGACGCGATCAACGCCGCCGCCAAGGGCGAGCTGGAGATCGAACTCTACTTCGCCGACCAGATCGTTCCGACCGGCGAATTGTTCCGCGCCCTCCAGGCGGGAACGATCGACGCGGTGCATTCCGACGACGACTCGATGGCCTCGCCAGCGGAAGTCGCCACCTTCGGCGGTTATTTCCCGCTTGCTACGAAGCAGATCCTCGACGTGCCGGTGCTCTTCAAGCAGTACGGCCTCGCCGATATCTGGCGCTCGGCCTATGAAAAGGTCGGCGGCGTCGTGTGGCTATCGTCGTCGGGGCAGGACCCGTGCCACTTCAACACCAAGAAGCCCATCAACACGCTCGCCGACCTCCAGGGCCTGCGCCTCTACACCTTCCCGACAGCGGGCCGCTTCCTCACCCAGTTCGGCGTCGTGCCGGTGACGATCCCCTACGAGGACGCGCAGGTCGCCGTGCAGACCGGCGAACTCGACGGCATGGCCTGGTCGGGCATCACCGAGGACTACACGGTCGGCTGGGCCGACGTGACGGACCACTTCCTGACCAACAACATCTCGGGCGCCTGGATCGGTTCCTTCTTCGTCAACGAGAAGAAGTGGGCGGAGCTGCCGGAGCACCTGAAGAAGCTGGTCCTGGCGGCGATCGAGGCCGGCAACAACTACCGCGACCAGTGGTATTGGGGCGGTGAGGCGAAGCTGCGCGCCGAGGGCACGAAGCTGAAGCTGACCAGCATCCCGGCGGCCGAGTGGCAGCCGGTGGAAGAGGCTGCGAAGGTGTTCTGGAAGGAGATCGCCGAGCAGGGCGAGACGGCCGCCAAGGTCGTCAAGATCTTCGAGGACTACAACGCCATCATCAACAAGGCCGGTCCGCCCTACGTCAACGGCTGATGTGAGCGCACCTATCCGGTCCGGGCCGATGCATGCGGCCCGGACCGGCATGAAACGGCAACCCCCAGGACCGCCCCGATGACCATGACCTACAGTTTTGACGACCTGAAGAAGGATGTCGCCGAAGGGCGCATCGATACCGTCCTCGCATGCCTCGTGGACATGCAGGGCCGCCTGATGGGCAAGCGGTTCCATGCCCAGTATTTCGTCGACGGCGCTTACGAGGAGACGCACAGCTGCAACTACCTGCTGGCGACCGACATGGAGATGGAGACCGTTTCCGGCTATCGCTCGACCAGTTGGGCTGCAGGCTATGGCGACTATACCATGAAGCCCGACCTTGCGACGTTGCGCAAAGTGCCGTGGCTCGAGGGGACGGCGCTGGTGCTCTGCGACGTGCTCGACCACAACACTCACAAGGAAGTGCCGCACTCGCCGCGCGCGATCCTGAAGAGGCAGGTCAAACGGCTGGAGGCGATGGGGCTGAAGGCCTACATGGCGAGCGAGCTGGAATTCTTCCTGTTCGACCAGAGCTATGACGATGCCCGCGAGAGCGGCTACCGCGACCTCAGGCTGGTCAGCGGCTACAACCAGGACTACCACATCTTCCAGACGACCAAGGAAGAGGACGTGATGCGGGCGATCCGCAACGGCCTGCAGGGCGCTGGCATTCCGGTGGAGAACTCCAAGGGCGAGGCCTCGGCCGGCCAGGAGGAGATCAACGTGCGCTACGCCGATGCGCTCGCCATGGCCGACCGGCACGCGATCATCAAGAACAGCTGCAAGGAGATCGCCTGGCAGCGCGGTAAGGCGATCACCTTCCTCGCCAAGTGGCATTATTCCGCCGCCGGCTCGTCCTCGCATATCCACCAGTCGCTCTGGAGCCTCGACGGCAAGACGTCGATGTTCCACGATGCCGAGGCGAAGTACGGCATGTCGGATATGATGCGCAACTACGTCGCCGGGCTTTTGAACCATGCGAGCGAGATCACCTATTTCCTCGCGCCCTACATCAATTCCTACAAGCGCTTTATGGCCGGCACCTTCGCGCCGACCAAGGCGGTGTGGAGCAAGGACAACCGCACGGCCGGATACCGGCTGTGCGGCGAGGGGACCAAGGCGATCCGCATCGAATGCCGCGTCGGCGGCTCCGACCTCAACCCCTATCTCGCCATGGCGGCCCTGCTTGCCGCCGGCATCGCCGGGATCGAGGGCAACCTGGAACTGGAGGCGCCGTTCGTCGGCGACGCCTATGGCGGCCAGGGCATCCGCGAGATCCCGAAGACGCTGCGCGAGGCGACCGAATTCATGACCACGTCGAAGATGCTGCGCGAGGCCTTCGGTGAGGACGTGATCGACCACTACACGCGCGCCGCCGAATGGGAGCAGGAGGAATACGATCGCCGGGTGACGGACTGGGAGGTGGCAAGAGGGTTCGAGCGGGCGTGACGATTTGTTGATGCTAGGTCAACATGATGGTAAAATCGCAACAATCTGGAGGTGGTCTCATGATTGACAGCACGTGGTTTTATCAACAGCTCGAGAAGGACGGCCGGTCGCTGCGCGCCATGGCGCGGGCGATGGGTCTCGATCCGAGTTCGCTGTCGCGCATGCTGCGCGGCGAGCGGAGGATGACGGCGGACGAGCAGGACGGAATTGCCGCCTATCTGGGCGTATCGCTCCTCGAGGTGGCGGCGCATCGGCGCGGTGAGAGGCAGGGTTTTGCGGAGGAGGGGCAGGAAGCGTTGAAGACGGATGCGGATCGTGGCTCGGCGTCCATGCCGGAAGGCGGCAGGGGCACGGTCGGTGGGCGCACTGAGAGCGAGGCGGAGCCGGACAATTTCTACGACCGGGTGCGTGGGTGCATGAAGGGGACGGTGACGATACCCGAGGGGGTCGACCTGACGGAACCAACGGATCCGGAATGGGCAAAGGTTTATGATGACGACTGAACGGTATCTGCTGGATACCTGTGCGCTCATCTATATCGCCCATGACGTACCGATCGCCGAGCGCGCGATGGCGATACTGCGGACGACGCCTGCAGCAGGAGAATACGTCGTTGTGTCCGCCTTTTCTGCCTGGGAGATCGGCATGCTGGCGGCCAAGGGCCGGCTGAACATCACCAAGCCGCCCCTGGTCTGGTTCCGGGAAGCGGCCGGCAAGATGTCGGCGCGTGTGCTGGACGTCACGCCTGATATCCTCGTCGCTGCGTCCTTCCTGCCGGAGCCGCTGCATGGCGATCCGGCGGACCGTATCTTGGTGGCGACGGCGCGCGAGCACGATTTGACGATCATCACCCGCGACCGCGCCATCCTGGCCTATGGTGCGGCGGGACATGTGAAGGCGTTGGCCTGCTAGGCGAAGGCGCCCTGGGGCCCAAGGAGAAGACAATGACGCAAGTGATCAAATGCATTTCACCCGTCGACGGCTCGGTTTACGCCGAGCGGCCGGCGATGCCGCTGGAGGCGGCGAAGGATGTCGTCGCGCGGGCGCGCAAGGCGCAGAAGGCCTGGGCGCGGCGGCCGCTGGAGGACCGCGTCCAGCTGGTGCTGAAGGGTGTCGCCCGGCTGAACGAGATGGCCGACGAGGTGGTGCCGGAACTCGCCTGGCAGATGGGCCGGCCGATCCGCTACGGCGGCGAGTTCAAGGGGTTCAACGAACGCTCCAACTATGTGGCGGACATCGCGGCGTCTTCGCTGGCGCCGCTCGTGGTCGAGGACAGCGCGCGCTTCGAGCGCCGCATCGAACGCGAACCGCACGGCGTGGTCTTCGTCATCGCGCCGTGGAACTACCCCTACATGACAGCGATCAACACGGTCGCGCCGGCGCTGATGGCGGGCAACGCCGTCATCATCAAGCATGCCGCGCAGACGCTGCTCGTCGGCGAGCGCATGGTGCGCGCCTTCGTCGAGGCCGGCGTTCCCGAGGACGTGTTCCAGAACATCTTCCTCGACCACGACACGACTTCAGCGCTGATCGCGGCGAAGAGCTTCGATTTCGTCAATTTCACCGGCTCGGTCGAGGGCGGGAGGGCGATCGAGCGTGCGGCAGCCGGCACGTTCACGCCGCTCGGGCTCGAACTCGGCGGCAAGGATCCGGGCTACGTGATGGAGGACGCCGATCTCGACGCCGCCGTCGACACGCTGATGGACGGCGCGACCTACAATTCCGGCCAGTGCTGCTGCGGCATCGAGCGCATCTACGTCAACGAGAAGCTCTACGACGCCTTCGTCGAGAAATCGGTTGCCTGGGTTTCCAACTACAAGCTCGGCAACCCGCTCGACCAGGAGACGACGCTCGGGCCGATGGCCAACAAGCGCTTTGCCGCAACCGTGCGCGCGCAGGTCGCCGATGCGGTCTCCCGCGGCGCCAGGGCGCTGATCGACCCGAAGCTGTTTCCCGCCGATGACGGCGGGGCCTATCTCGCCCCCCAGGTGCTCGTCGACGTCGATCATTCCATGGAGTTCATGACGGAGGAGACATTCGGGCCGGCGGTCGGCATCATGAAGGTCAGGAGCGACGAGGAAGCGCTCGGCCTGATGAACGACTGCAAATACGGCCTGACAGCGTCGCTCTGGACGCAGGATGCCGATCGGGCGGCCCGGATCGGCCGGGACCTCGAGACCGGCACCGTGTTCATGAACCGCGCCGACTATCTCGATCCGGCACTCTGCTGGACCGGCGTGAAGGAGACCGGCCGCGGCGGCTCGCTCTCCGTCATCGGCTTTCACAATCTCACCCGTCCGAAATCCTACCATCTCAGGAAAGCACTCGCATGACCATCACCGCCAACTGGAGCTACCCGACCGCCATCAAGTTCGGGGCAGGGCGCATCAAGGAACTCGCCGACCACTGCAAGGCGGTCGGCATGAAGAAGCCGCTGCTCGTTACCGACCGGGGGCTCGCGCCGATGGCGATCACGCAGAAAGCGCTCGACATCCTGGAGGCTGCCGGACTCGGGCGTGCGATCTTCGCCGACGTCGATTCCAATCCGAACGATGCCAACCTCGAGGCCGGGGTGAAGGCGTTCCGGGCGGGCGGCCATGACGGCGTCGTCGCCTTCGGCGGCGGCTCGGGCCTCGATCTCGGCAAGGCGGTCGCCTTCATGACCGGGCAGACGCGGCCGGTCTGGGACTTCGAGGACGTCGGCGACTGGTGGACGCGCGCATCCGTCGAGGGCATCGCCCCGATCGTCGCCGTCCCGACGACGGCCGGCACCGGTTCCGAGGTCGGCCGCGCCTCGGTCATCACCAACTCCGAGACCCACACGAAGAAGGTGATCTTCCACCCGAAGTTCCTGCCCGCAGTCACGATCTGCGATCCGGAACTGACGGTCGGCATGCCGAAGGTGATCACGGCGGGCACCGGCATGGATGCGTTCGCCCATTGCCTGGAGGCCTATTCCTCGCCCTTCTACCATCCGATGAGCCAGGGGATCGCGCTGGAGGGCATGCGGCTCGTCAAGCAGTTCCTGCCGCGTGCCTACAAGGACGGAGCCGACATCGAGGCGCGTGCCAACATGATGTCGGCCGCCGCCATGGGGGCGGTCGCCTTCCAGAAGGGGCTTGGCGCCATCCACTCGCTGTCGCATCCGGTGGGCGCGATCTACAACACCCACCATGGCATGACGAATGCGGTGGTCATGCCGCCGGTGCTGCGCTTCAACCGGCCTGCGATCGAGGACAAGATCGCTGCCGCCGCAGCCTATCTCGGCATTACCGGCGGCTTCGACGGCTTCTACGACTATGTGCTGGAGTTGCGCAGTGAACTCGGCGTGCCGGACAAGCTCGCAGCGCTCGGCGTCGGCACCGACCGGATCGACGAGATGGCGGCGATGGCGATCGTCGACCCCACCGCCGGGGGCAACCCGGTGGAACTGACGCTGGACGCTGCAAAGACGCTGTTTGCCGAGTGCATCTGAGCCGCATCGATCGCACAATTCTGCCCTACTGAACCCGACGCCCTGGCGCCGGGTTCAGTTGTCGATAGACTGGTTCTTGTCGGGCTCTCCCTTTCTTTCGTCTACCCGGACTTGATCCGGGGTCTAGCAGCGCCGCGTCTGCGGCGCGGGAAATGCTCTATCGCGCAAGGACTTGCGCGGCTGGATACCGGCTCGGGGGCCGGTATGACGGGGGCGTTGGCGGCGCCTTTGGTGGCCCGTTCGAAGAAGTAAGCGTCCGGATTTCCATGTCCCCCTGCGACTATGGGAATTCGGCGGGCTGCGATTGTCATGGACCTGTCACAATTCGTAGCGTTCCGGCACGAATCGATGTGATTCCTTAACGTTCTTCATGAAAGCTTACGACGGGCTGCATGTGGGATTTGGGAGACCAATGGCAGTCATAGCAGTTGCGAACGCGAAGGGTGGATCCGGCAAGACGACGGCGGTGGCGTTGCTCGCGACCGAGCTCGCCCGGTCGGGGGTCGAAGTCGTCGTCCTCGACTGCGACCCGCTCGGCCTTGCTGCGGACTGGGCGAGCCGGTGCGGTCCGCAGAGCCGCATCACTGCCGTCACCGACATCACGCCCGGCACGCTTCCCGATCACCTGCGGCGGCTGAACAGGCCGGACCGCCATATCATCGCAGACCTTTCCGGGGCGCGGGACACGCTGATGGCGCTGGCGCTCGGCCTTTGCGACCTTGCGCTTGTTCCCGTGCAGGGCAGCGCGCTCGACGCCAGGGGCGCCATCCAGGTGCTGGAACTGATCCAGTGCATCGAAGCGAATGCGCGCGCGCACATCAACCGGGCGGTCGTGCTGTCGCGCGTCAATCCGCTGGTGGCGACGCGGTCGCTGCGCACCGTGCGCGACCTGCTCATGCTGCGCGGCATGGCGATGATCGAGACGCCGCTGGTCGAGCGGGGCGCCTATCGCGAGATGTTCGAGCGGCCGGGAACGCTCTATTCGCTCGAAGGGCGCCAGGTGCCCAATCTCGACCGGGCGCAGGCGAACATGCAGGCCTTTGCGCGTGACGTGATGGCGCGCATCGAGTGCGGCGGGCGGGATGCGCACGGCCCGTTTGCACAACTGTGCTACCAGCACGGCATCGCAGCGGAAGGGCCGTGTGCCAATGACGACCGGCCGGCGCGCCGGCTCTTCCAGGGCGGCTGAACGGCTTCTCGCACGGGGCAGGGCGGCCGTTCTCCGGGGCTGCATTCGCACCGTTGGCGGAGCGCGCGTTTGCAATTCGTTAACCATGTTCTGAAAGATTGGTTAACAGGCGCCATTCCCGCTTCGCGCCCGTCAAAGAGCGATGAGGGGCTCGTGCTGCCCACCATGAGGAAATTGAAATGCCAGTCATAACTTTCGCCAATGCCAAGGGCGGAGCGGGCAAGACCACCGCAGCGCTGATCCTCGCGACGGAGCTGGCGGCCCAGGGGTATCGCATCACCATTCTCGATGCCGATCCCCAGCGCTGGATCACCAGCTGGCACGAGCTCTCCGGCGTACAGCGCAATATCTCCGTCATCTCCGAAGTCTCGATGGGCTCGCTGCAGTCCCATATCCGCGAGAACCGCGACCAGACGGATTATTTCATCATCGATCTGGCCGGCGCGCGCGACGCGCTGGTGGCAACCGCGATCGGGCTTTCCGACCATGTGATGATCCCGATTCAGGGCTGCGCGATGGATGCGCGCGGCGGCGCGCAGATCCTCGAACTCCTGCAGCAGCTCGACAAGCGTGCCGGCGTGCGCGTCGCTCATTCGGTCGTGCTGACCCGCATGAGCACGGTGGTGACCACCCGCGCCATGGCGGCGATCAAGCAACTCCTGTCCGAGCGTGGCGTCGCCGTGCTCGACACGCCGATCGCCGAGCGGGTCGCCTTCCGCGACATCTTCGATTGCGGCGGCACGCTGCGGACGATGGATCCGCAGCGCATCTCCAACCTCGACAAGGCGCGCGAGAACGCCCGGTTGTTTGCCGAAGAGGTCCTCGGCCGCGTACCCGCCCGCCGCGGGGCGCTTGCGGCATGTCGCAGCGCTCTTGAAACCAGGGTCCGCGCGGCCTGACGACATCTCCCGGTCGGGCACGTGCCAGTGGGCTCCAATCCATCGCTGCAGGCTCGGCGGAGGCAGGCCTGTCTGCGCGGCCGCACCGAAGAGGCGCAAGGCGGCTATGGCGAATGCCCCGCTCGCAACCTGCCAAAATTGGCATTTCATAACCAAGCATTTACCAAAAGTGGGCTTTAGATGGTGCGTGTCACTTCGGGGCGCGGACAGGCGGTCCGTTCCCGGCGCCATGAACGGCGCAATTGCTCACGACGCTCTTCCCGGAGCGCTGCGGGGACGTTCGCGAAGATGGCCGACCTCCCGCAAAGTACCCCAATGGCATGGAAATTCCGATGAGCGCTGCACCCCCGACCTCAAGCAACAACGCCGATCTCGCCCGCCGTCTCGACTATCTCGGGCTCGACGCCAAGGCCTTGAACAAGCTGCGCTCGCTGAAGCCGTTCCTGGAGAGCGAACTCGCGCCGGCCCTGGATCGCTTCTACGGCGTCGTGCGCAACAGCCCGGAGGTCAGCCATCTCTTTTCCAGCGATGCGCACATGACCGGAGCGAAGAATGCGCAGATCGGCCACTGGGCCAACATCTGGAACGGGGATTTCGGCGCCGACTATGCCGACAAGGTCCTCACGATCGGAAAGGTTCACGCGCGGATCGGACTGGAGCCGCGCTGGTACATCGGCGGCTATGCGCTGGTCGTCGAGCATCTGCTGGCCGCCGCCCTGAAAGAGATGTGGCCGAAGCCGGGCCTGTTCTCCCGTTCCGAATTCGGCGCGGACGAGGTGGCCCAAAGGCTCGCCGCCCTGATCAAGGCCGTCTTCCTCGACATGGACCTGTCGATCTCCGTCTACATGGACGCCTCAGACACCAGCAAGCAGCAGGCGGTCCAGGAGCGCGCCATTGCGGCCGAGCGCGAGATCGTCAGCAAGAATTTCGGCGCGGCACTGAAGCGCATCTCCGACGGTGATCTGACGGTGCGGATCGAAGGTGCGCTGCCGGAGGCCTACGAGGCGCTGCGCCAGGACTTCAACCACGCCGTTTCCGCTTTGTCGCAGGCGATCGGCGGCATCCATGCGGGTGTCGGCTCGATCAACGTCAGCGCCCAGGAGATCGCCGCGGCTTCGGACGACCTCGCCAGGCGCACCGAGCGGCAGGCGGCCAACCTCGAGGAGACCGCGGCCGCGGTCGAAGAGGTGACCACGACCGTGCGCCAGACGGCCAGGAGCGCCGACGACGCCAATGCTCTGGTGACCGCAGCGCGCGGAAATGCCGAGCGCAGCGGCGAGGTGGTCGAGCAGGCGATCGCGGCGATGGAGGATATCCAGCAGTCGTCGGCGAGCATCGCCAGCATCATCGAGGTGATCGACGAGATCGCCTTCCAGACGAACCTTTTGGCGCTGAACGCCGGCATCGAGGCAGCGCGCGCCGGTGAGGCCGGCCGCGGTTTTGCC
Source organism: Mycoplana azooxidifex (assembly GCF_014196765.1). Classification (GTDB taxonomy): domain Bacteria; phylum Pseudomonadota; class Alphaproteobacteria; order Rhizobiales; family Rhizobiaceae; genus Mycoplana; species Mycoplana azooxidifex. Next base: position 593,848 of record NZ_JACIEE010000001.1, on the reverse strand, counting down.
GTCGTCGCCTCGGAGGTGCGCGCACTGGCGCAACGCTGCGCCGATGCCGCCAAGGACATCCAGAATCTGATCGCCAAGTCGCATGGGCAGGTGGAGGGCGGGGTGCGCTCGGTCAACGAGGTCGCCCAGTCGCTTCGCCAGATCGTCGCGCAGGTGGTCGAGGTCAGCTCCGTCTTCGCAGCGATCCGCGCCAGCACGGCCGAACAGGCGACCGGCCTGCAGGCGGTCAACCAGGCGATCGGCGCCATGGACCAGATCACCCAGCAGAACGCCTCGATGGTCGAGCAGGCCAATGCCGCCAGCCAGGCACTCTCCAAGGACGCGGCCACCATCGCCGAACGGCTGAGCGCGTTCCGCACCAGCGGGCAGGCCGCGGCCGCGCCGGCAGCGGGGTATGTCCGCGCGGCCTGAAGGGCCTGCGGGCTACCATGCCTCAGCCCTCGCCTGCGCCGCAGGCCGGACGAGCAATGCCAGGCCGAGGGCGATGAGGGGCAGGCTGGAGGCGACGAGGAAGGTCGTCGTGAAGGCGCCGGCGACGATCTCCGGGGCGGTGGCGGCGAGGTCTCCAGGCCCGATCGCGACGGCGAACAGGGTCGCCATCACCGAGGCTCCGGTCATGAAGCCGAGGTTGCGCGACAGGCCGAGCAGTCCCGACAGGATCCCGCGCTGCTCGTCGCGGGCTGAGACCATGACGGACGTGTTGTTCGCCGCGAGAAACAACTGAAAGCCCGGCGTCAGGACGATCAGCGCGGCCACATAGCCCAGAACGCCGAAGGATCGGGGCAGGAGCGCCAGGCAGACGAGGCCGAGGGTCATCTCGACAAGGCCGGCGGCCAGGACGGGCCGGGTGCCGAAGCGGTCCGTGACCCGCCCGGCGACGACGCCGGAGAGGGCCGCCGTCACCGGCCCGACGGCCATGACGAGGCCGACCAGCGCTTCGTTCAGGCCGAGGCCGAAAGACAGGAAGAACGGCCCCACCACCAGGGTGGACATCATGACGGTGGCGACCAGAAGGCTCGTGGCAAGCGCCGTTCCGGTCGCCCGGTCACGCAGGATCGATACCGGCACCAGCGGTGAGGCCGAGCGGGCCTCGACGATGACGAAGAGCGCAAGGGCAAGGGCCGCACCCGGCAGGAGCAGGGCCGCGCCGGGTATCGCGCTCGCCTTTCCGCCGGCCGCTGCGAGGGCATAGAGGGTCAGGGTTATCGCCAGCAGGGCGGCGCCCGGCCAGTCCATCCGCCCGTCCGGCTTGCGCGCGGCGACGGGTGCATGCGGGATGGCGCGGGCGGCGAGGCCGAGTACCAGGACGCCGGCGGCGGCCAGCGCCACGAAGGCCGCGCGCCAACTGAGGCCAGCGACCAGCATGCCGCCCACGGACGGCCCGAGCGCGGTTCCAATCGCCGACATCGTGCCGAGCAGCCCCATCGCCGATCCGGTGCGTTCCCTTGGAACCGTCTCGCGGATGAGCGAAACCGGCAGCGCCATCAGGATCGCACCGCCGATGCCCTGGGCAGTCCGGCCGGCAATCAGGATCGCAAGCGTGGGAGCCGCCGCACACAGGACGGAGGCTGTGGCAAACAGGACGAGGCCCGCGACCAGAACGTGACGGTGACCGAAGAGATCGCCGAACCGCCCGGCCAGCACGATCGTGACCGTGGCGGAGACGAGATAGGCGAGGACGACCCAGCGGACGGCGGAGACCGGCGCGGAAAGGTCCTTCGCCAGGGCCGGAAGGGCGACGGTTGCGATACTGACGCCGAGCGATGAGAGCAGCATCGCCCCTGCAAGCGCCGCCAGCGCAGGTGGTGCAGTCTTCGTTCTGTTCATGGATTTCATGCAGTTCCTCTTGTTGGAGTTTCGGGTGGCTGCTACTGTGCCACTTCAAGTCAACTTGAGGTCAAGCATGAAACTTCTCGACATCGGCGTGCTATCGGAACGAAGCGGCGTGCCGCCCTCGACGCTGCGCTATTACGAGGAGGTCGGGCTGATCGTCTCGCTCGGACGGCACGGGCTGCGGCGCCAGTACGGGCCCGAGGCACTGACTCAGCTCGCGTTGATATCCCTCGGAAAGACGGCGGGGTTCAGCCTGGACGAGATCAGGGGCGTGTTCGGCAGGGATGGCGCAGCCGAGCTGCCGCGCGCCGCCCTTCATGCGCGTGCCGACAAGCTCGAGGTCCAGATCCGGAGGCTGATCACGCTCAGAGACGCGCTTCGGCACGTGGCCGAATGCCCGGCGGAAAGCCACATGGAGTGCCCGAAGTTTCGCAGGCTGCTGCGGGTGGCGTCCCATACGCGCTCGCAGCGGCGGCCGGGCGCCGGCTTCCGCGCCGACCGGGGATAGGAATTCGGGGTATCGAGGTTGCGTGCAGTCGGCGTCTTCGCAGACAGACGCGCTACATCGACGATCCGAAAAGGCTGACAGGCCGCAGCTGACCCGGCAGGGTCCGGCGAAGACGCGGGCGTCCTGGCGCCGGCCCGCTGCCTTACGGTGGCCCCCGGCCTGCAATCAATCCACGAATTCGACCGTGACGCCCTTCGAGGCCATCTTGGCGAGTTCGGTCGCGTCCCAGTTGGTCAGGCGGATGCAGCCGTGGCTCTGGGTCTTGCCGATCTTGGACGGCTCTGGCGTGCCGTGGATGCCGTAGGTGGGCTTCGACAACGCGATCCAGATGGTGCCGACGGGGCCGTTCGGGCCCGGCTGCAGGGTCAGCACCCTGTCGTTCTCGCCCTGCTGGAAATTGATCTTCGGATTGTAGGTGTAGTTCGGGTTGAAGGCGATGCGCTCCACCGACACCGTGCCGGAGGGCGAGGGGGTGTCCGACGAGCCGATGCTGGCCGGATAGGCCGCGACCAGGGCCCCCGTGTCGTCATAGGCGAGGACCTGCTTGCGGCCCTTGTCGGCGAGGATGCGGGCGACCTTGGCCTTCTTCGGCTCGCCGACGTTGATCACCTTGACGATCGTGCCGGGAATGGTGAAGTCCACGCCGGGGTTCATCTCCTTCAGGTAGTTCTCGTCCATGTGGAAGCGCTCGGCCAGGGCCTCCGTCGTGGAGGTATAGGAGAGCGCAGGCAGCGCTGCCTTGTGAGCATAGTCCTCGGGGATCGACGCCACGTAGGGGCCCGCGGCATCGGCAGCGGTAATCTCGTAGGTGGTGAACGGCATGCCGCCGTTCAGGTGCAGCCGTTCCACGATCGAATCGGTGTCGTTCGGATCGAGCGTCTCGCCGTTGGCGAGCTGCCAGGCCTCGATCGCCTTTACGACGTTGGAGCCCTTCCTGCCGTCGATCACGCCCGGCGAAAAGCCTTCGCGATCGAGGAAGACCTGCAGGGCCGTCACTTCGGCGGAGGATTTCTGGCCGATCGCGGTCGCCGGCGGAAACTGCGGCCCGGGCACGAATTCCTGCCTGTCCATCGGCGCGTCGGGTAAGGCGGCCATGTCGTCCATGCCGTAGCCCTGCCCGAAACCCTCTCCGTAACCCTGGGGCGGCTGTTGCGGATAGGCTTCGCCCGGCATCGGCTGGGGGAGGTCGGAGCGATCGACTGCGCCCGGCTCGCGGTCCCGATAGTCGGGCACCGCCCCCGTCGTCAGGTCGCCACTGAAACCGCCTTCACCCGGTGCGGGCGGGAAATAGTCCGGCGCGGTTTCCGGATAGCCCTCGACCTGCCGGTAACGGTTGCGGCGCATGTCGCGCCGGTCGTTGCCGGAGTAGTCGCGCTGGACCTGCATTTCGGTGGCGACGAGGTCTCCCCAGGCGTCGACATAGACCCTACGACCCTGGCGGTCGCGCGCGGCGCGCACGCTGCCGTCGGCGGGAATATAGTCGAGGAAATCGCCTTGCGGCGTCACCAGCACCGTCCGCCCGTTCCCATCGCCATCGTGCGTCTGCGCGCCGGCGGGCACGGCAGCCAGCAGCGCCGTCAGGGTGAGCAGGGAAATACTTGTTTTCAAAACGGAATTCACGGGTTCAACCTGTCGTCAGCGCTATGTTTGGGACGTGGCACTCAATTTCGACGTTAATATGGAAAATGTGAAACGATGGTTAAAGGACTGCTAATCACCGCTTCTTGCCTTTTTCACGGCCGGCCTGTCACGTCTCTCCTGCCGTGCCGGTCGACAGCATAACGCCCCAGGATTTCTCCGGTTCCGCAGCCTTTGCAAGCGGTTACCTTCGTCCGATTGGTACCGGAACGACCATCGATTCCGGTATCGGAATCTTTGGCCCTGGGCTAGCATCGCACAAAAGACGATTCCGGGAGAAGACATGACCCTTGCCCTGACCGCCGAGAACGGAGCGCACAGCTTCGACATAGCGCTTGATTCGCAGTCCGCGCTCGATCTCCGGGACGCGATCTTCTTCGGCATAAACCTGGCGCCGGGATCGGCGATCCCCTCGGATGGCGACCCGCGCATCGACAGGGCGCTGCCCGGCTTCATGTTCACCTGCGGCCCGGACCATATCCGTCATCCCGAGCCGGTGGAGGGCGGTACCGAGGGCCAGTTCTATCCGCTGCACGGCTCGCTGTCCTCCCATCCCGCCATGGACATCCTCTACGAGGAGGACGAGGGCGAGGTCGTCTGCTCGGCCCGCGTCCCGGTGTCGCTCGCCAACGGCGAGACGGCGGAGCTGAAGCGGCTCTGGCGGGCCGACCGTACGACCGGCCACATCACGCTCGACGACGTCGTGACCAATACGGGCGAGCGGCCCTGGCCGCCGGTTGCGATGTACCACATCAATTTCAACACGCGGCTGTTCGACGAGGGCACGCGGCTGACCGGCGCGATGATCGAGGGGGGCAGCCTGCCCTGGCGCTTCGGCGAGGGCGACATGAAGATCTTCTGCGTCCCTGCCCAGGAGACATCGCAGCACGGCTGGGCGGACGTCGCGATCGGCCCAATCGCGGCACTCGGCGGGCGCACCCTGCATGTGCGCTTTCGCACTGATACGCTTTCCTACCTGCAGGTCTGGCGCAACCAGTCGCCCGGCTGTCATGTGCTGGGGATCGAGCCGGTCTCGCACCGCCAGGCGGGGCGGGCCGAACTGATCGCATCCGGCGAGATGAAGGATTTCGCGCCCGGCGAGGCGGTCAGCTACGGCCTGTCCTTCGAGCTCAGGTAGCGGACCTGCCGCACTCTGGCGCCCTCTGTCGCAATGGCGGGCGATTGACGCCCGGCACCGCGCGGCCTACACCGAAGCCGACAATTTTTTCGAAGGGTTCGCATCATGGATATCCGCCCGATCAACGACGAGTACTCGGTCTCCGGCCAGATCACAGTCGACGAACTGGACGAGATCAAGGCGATGGGATTCAAGTCGATCGTCTCCCACCGGCCGGATCATGAGAGCCCGGACCAGCCGGAGTTCGCCGCGATCGCGGCCCGCGCCCAGGAGCTCGGCCTCGAGATCCGGCACATCCCGGTCGGCCCGATGGGGGTCACCGCGGACGCCGTCTCCGCCATGGTCGACGCGCTCGACGAACTGCCGCGGCCGATGCTCGGCTATTGCCGCTCCGGCGCCCGTTCCACCAACATCTACGGCCAGACCCAGCACCTGCGGGGCTGAGCCTCGATAGGCCGGCCACACTCCGTGCCACGTGACAAACCGCGCCACATGTCCTGGTTTGCGGTGCCCGGCCACTGTCTCGACCGTCATGCTCGGCCTTGTGCCGAGCATCTGGCCACATCGCCGAAATTGAGAGATTATTCAGTCACACATCTTGGTTTGACGGCATCAGACTCTCGGCACAAGGCCGAGGGTGACGGCCTGGGGCGGTGCAGTCTGTGATCCAGATGGGCGGTCGCCAAGACACGCATCGTCATGCTCGGCCTTGTGCCGAGGATCTGGTGCCGGTCGTCAAGATGCTGAAAGCAAACGGATTTTGATGCGTGGTCAGAGGCTCGGGACAGGCCCGAGCATGACGACGTCAAGTGGCGCCGCGGCCGCCGCGGCGTTTGCATCCCGGTCTATCTACCATCCCTGATCTGCGACAGCGTGCGCGTTGGCGTGAGGGCTTCCGGGTCGAGCTTCACCTCGATGATCGCGGGCTTGCCGCTGGCGCGGGCGCGCAGGTAGGCGGGGGCGAATTCCTCCGTTCTTGAGACCGTCTCGCCGTGGCCGCCGTAGGAGGCCGCGAGGGCGGCGAAATCCGGATTGGTCAGCCCTGTGGAGCTGACGCGGCCGGGATATTCGCGTTCCTGGTGCATGCGGATCGTGCCGTACATGCCGTTGTTGACCACGATCGCGATGATCGGCAGGCCGTAGCGGACGGCGGTGGCGAACTCCTGGCCGTGCATGAGGAAGCAGCCGTCGCCGGCAAAGCAGACCACCTCGCGCTTAGGGAAAAGCTGCTTGGCCGCAACCGCTGCCGGCAGGCCGTAGCCCATAGAGCCGGAGGTGGGGGCCGCCTGTGTGGCGAAGCGGCGGAAGCGGTGGAAGCGATGCACCCAGGTGGCATAGTTGCCGGCGCCGTTGGTGAAGATCGCGTCCTGCGGGACGTTCTCCTCGATCCACGCCATGATCGGCCCCATGTGGACGTCGCCGGGCCCGGCGGTGGGCGGCGTCGACCAGGCGCGATAGGCGGCATGCATGGCCTTCGTCCGATCCGCCCAGCGGGGAGAGGCAGCGGGCGAAAGCCCGGCCAGCGCTGCGACGAAATCCGCCGGGCCGGCGCAGATCGCAAGGTCGGGACGATAGACGCGGCCGAGTTCGGACGGATCGGGGTGGACGTGGACGAAGGTCTGCTGCGGGTAGGGGCTGTCGACCAGCGTATAGCCGGAGGAGGGCATCTCGGAATAGCGGCCGCCCAGCATGAGCACGAGATCGGAGCCACGGATTTCCTTGGCCAGCGCCGGATTGATGCCGATGCCGGAATCGCCGGCATAGTTCGGATGCAGGTGGTCGAACAGCATCTGCCGCCGGAAAGAGCAGGCGACGGGCAGGGACCAGCGCTCCGCGAAGGCCGTGATGCCGGCGACGCTTTCCTCGTCCCAGCGCGTGCCGCCGAGGACGACGAGCGGCCGCTCGGCCTTCTCCAGCAGCGCCTTAAGGCGGGCGACCTGCGCTGGCCCCGGATGGGCCTCGACCGGAACGTAGGGCCTGGCTGCCACCGCCTCGACCCTATCGGTCAGCATGTCCTCCGGCAGCGCCAGCACGACCGGGCCCGGCCGCCCGGACGTCGCCACCGCAAAGGCGCGGGTGACGAACTCGGGAATGCGCTTGGCATCGTCGATCTCGGCCACCCACTTGGCGACCTCGGTGAAGGCGCGGCGGTATTCGATCTCCTGGAAGGCCTCGCGTTCGCGCGCCTCGCGCTGGACCTGGCCGATGAACAGGATCATCGGGATCGAATCCTGCCGGGCGATATGGAGGCCTGCCGAGGCGTTGGTGGCGCCCGGGCCGCGGGTGACCATGCAGATGCCAGGCTCACCGGTCAGCCGGCCCCAGCAGTCGGCCATCATCGCCGCCCCGCCTTCCTGGCGGCAGACGAGCACGTCGATGTCGGTATCGTGCAGCGCATCGAGCACCGCCAGGAAGCTTTCGCCGGGAACGCAGGAGACGCGCTTCACGCCGTTGGCTGCGAGCGCCTCGACGATCAACTGTCCGCCGGTCCTGCCTGTTTGCGGCACAAGCCCTGCCTCTTGCTGCGTCATGCGGATTTCCTTTCTGCTTCGATGCTTTCCAGTTCGGCCAGGATCTCGTCCGTGTGCTCGCCGAGCCGCGGGCTCGGATGCTCGTAGACGAGCGGCGTCTCGGAAAAGACGATCGGCGTGCGCACGCCGGGGATCAGGTTTCCGTCGCGGTCGGCAAGGTCGAGGCGCATGCCACGCGCCTTGACCTGCGGGTCGTCGAAGGTCTCGGCAATCGAATTGATCGGCCCGGCGGGCACGCCGTTTTCCTCGCAAGCCTTCAGAAGCGCCGCCTTGGCCCACTGCCGGCTGCGCTCCAGGATCAGCGGGCGCAGCGCCTCGCGGTGCCTGACGCGCGAGCGATTGGTGGCGAAGCGCTCGTCGGCAGCGGGCCCGTCCAGACCAAGGATCGCGCAGAGGCGCTGGAACTGGCCGTCATTGCCGACGGCGAGGATCATGTGGCCGTCGGCCGTCCCGATCACCTCGTAGGGGGTGATGTTGGGATGGGCGTTGCCGAGCCGGGTGGGTGCTGTGCCGGAGACGAGGTAGTTCATGTTCTGGTTGGCCATGACCGCGGACTGGACGTCGAGCAGCGCCATGTCGACGTGTTGGCCCCTGCCGGTGCGCATCGCATGGATGAGGGCTGCCTGGATCGCGGTCACGGCATAGATGCCGGTGAAGATGTCGGCAATGGCAACGCCCGCCTTCATCGGCTCGCCATCCGCAGCTCCGGTCACCGACATGAAGCCGGACATGCCCTGGACGATGTAGTCGTAGCCGGCGCGGGCGGCATAGGGGCCGTCCTGGCCGAAGCCGGTGATGGAGCAATAGACGAGCCGGGGGTTCTCTGCGGCGAGGCTTTCATAGTCGAGGCCGTATTTCTTCAGCCCGCCGACCTTGAAGTTCTCGATGACGACGTCGGCCGTGCGCACCAGCCGCCGGACGATCGCCAGGCCTTCCTCGGAACGGAAGTCGGCGGTGATCGAGCGCTTGTTGCGGTTGGTCGAATGATAATAGGCGGCCGAGAGGTTCTCGCCGTCCCCGCCGGTGACGAAGGGCGGGCCCCAGGCGCGGGTGTCGTCGCCGCCGTCCGGGTTTTCGACCTTGATCACGTCGGCGCCGAGATCGGCCAGCATCTGGCCGGCCCAGGGGCCGGCGAGGACGCGCGCAAGCTCGATGACGCGGATGCCGGAAAGCGGCAGGTTCTTCTCGTCCATCGGTATCCTCCTTGCCGTCGCCGCCGTCCTTTTCGGATTCTCTTTTGCGACGCAGGGGATCTGGATAACAAAAAGGCCGGCGCGGAGATAGCACCAAGGCCGCATGGGTTGATGAGCCTTGGGACTTACCCTTTGGCTTTGCGCAATTTTTGCGGCTTCAGGCGAGTGGCGGCATCGGGGGGAGCGTGGTGCGCTTGCGCAGCTTGTGTTCGCGCCAGATGACGTAGAGGCCGGAGCCGATGATGATCGAGATGCCGAGCCATTTCAGCGGATCGGGCAGGTCGCCGAACACCCACCAGCCGAGTGCTGTGGCCGAGACGATCTCGAGATATTGCAACGGCGCCAGCACGGAGGCCGGGGCGTTGCGGTAGGCATAGGCGCCGAAGATGCCGGAAATGGTCGCAGCGATGCCGGCGCCGACGATATAGAGTGCCGCATCGCCCTGGGGCAGGACGGGCGTGAAGGCGGGCCAGCCCAGCGAGCCGCCGACAAGAAGGGCGAGGCCGGCGAAGCCTGCGCCCCACAGGCCGGTGTGAAGCTGCATGGACCACGGGTCCTCACTCTGTGCGGCAAGCCGGGTGATCAGCAGGTACACCGCTAAGGCGAAGGCCGACACGATCGGCAGCAGCGCGACGAGGCCCACTTCCTGCAGGCTCGGCTGGATGACGAGCAGCGCGCCCAGGAAGCCGACGGCACATGCCGTGTAGCGCCGCCAGCCGATCGTCTCCTTCAGGAAGATCGCGCCGAGAATCGTCAGGATGATCGGCTCGACGAAGAAGATCGCCAGCGCATCGGCAACTTCCATGACGGCGAGCGCGGTGACGAAGCTGATCATCACGATCGCCGTCATCAGGCCGCGCACCGCATGCAGCGCCACCTTCCTGCGGGTAAGGTCGAACAGCGTGCTGCGCCACAGCACGATCGGCACCAGCGTCAGCGTCTGGAACAGGAAGCGGCACAGTGTGATCACCGTGGCGGGGACATCGACCACCGCGAGCTTGGAGAAGATGTCGATCACCGGAGCGATCAGCACGGAGACGACCATCAGCGTCAGGCCGAGTCCGATCTCGTTGCGGGGGGCGATTTTCGGCGATGCCGGATGGGTGGTCATGTCTTCGTTACCGGTTCTGGCGCGCGACCCACTTTCTGGTGCGCGACCCTATGGCACCAGCGGCAGAAGTCCTCGACAGGACCTTCGCGCAGGTCCTGTCGCTCCAGCAGGGTTTCATGGCGCAGACCGCGATAGACGACGCCGGTCACATCGGCAAGGCCCCTCTTCTTCAGCCGCTCGGCCATCCAGGTGACGGCGTGGCCGAAATCCGTCGCCGGATCCTCGTCGCCGCCGACGAGATGGATGGGCAGCGCGCGGGGCAGGCGGTCGATGCGCTGGCGCGATGCGGCCTCGTAGGTCATGGCGAAGATGTCGCGCCAGAGCGAGACGCTGGCGTCGAAACCGCAAAGCGGGTCGGCCACGTAGCGTGCGACCTCGGCCTCGTCATGCGACAGCCAGTCGAAGTCCGTCCGCCGGTCCGGGACCGCCTTTGCCCAGGTTGCGAAGGTGAGTTGCTGCAGCAGCGCGCTCGGCACGTCGGACCCCTTCAGCATGCGCTCGGCGCGCAGGATCGCCTGTGCGGCGCGGCCGGCCAGCCCGGGTTTGAAGTTGGAGTTCCAGACCGCCAGCGCGTCGATCTTGCCGGGGTGGACCTCGGCGAAGGACAGCGCGAGGAGCCCGCCCATCGAATGGCCGAACTGGATGACCGGAAGGCCGGGATGGCTGCCGGCGGCCATCTCGCGCACGGCCAGCATGTCCGCCACGGCGATCCGGTGGCCGTCCCGGTCGGCGAAGCGGCCGAGCGGCGCTTCGGGCGCAGTCGTCCGGCCATGGCCGCGATGGTCGTGGGCATAGACGTGAAAGCCTTCCGCCGCGAGGCGGCCGGCAACAGCGCCATAGCGTCCCGCATGTTCGGCAAGGCCGTGGCTGACCAGCACGATGCCCCTGGGCGCGACGGAGGCGGCGGCGTGGCGCAGGGCGAGGCGGGCGCCGGTCGGGCTCTGGAGCGGCGGCATCTCGGAAAACATCGTGGGCTGGCCTCCGGCGGATCGGGCGTCGACGGCCATGAAATCGATTTCCCTTGGAAAAGCAATCACATCGCAGCAAGCTGTTTTTTCATGGCGCGGCGCCCGGAGAAGACTGCAAAATTCCCGGTTGCATTTTTCGCGCATATGTTGATTAATGTTTCCGCTTTGTTCTGATTATGGGAGTGTCGCCATGATGTCGAGACTTGCATGCCATCTCGTTGCCTTCGCCTTCCTTGTGGGGGCTTCCCTATCGCCGGCACTTGCCGTGACGCTGCCGGGACAGCCGGAGAGCGGGGGCGGTGGGGAAGGGATGACGCGCCATGTCCTTGCGCTGACGTGGCAGCCGGGGTTCTGCCTCACCAGGCCCGCGCTTGCCGAGTGCGCCGCGGAAGGACGCGGAGCAGCGGCGGGAGGGCTGACCCTGCATGGGCTGTGGCAGGTCGGCAAGAGCTACTGCGGTATCGATGCGGAACTGAAGCGGCGCGACCGCTCCGGGCGATGGAGCGACCTGCCGGAACTCGTGCTGGCGGAAGGGACGGCGAAACGGCTATCAGTGGCCATGCCCGGCACGGCCTCCGGCCTCGATCGCCACCAGTGGCTGATGAACGGCACCTGCCATGCGGCCACGGCAGACGACTACTATGGCCGCTCGCTCGATCTGCTGGACGCGGTCAACGGTTCGGCTGTCGGTGCGTTTTTCGCGGCGCATGCGGGCGAGACGGTGACGATGGCCGACGTCGCCGCCGCCTTCGACAGCGCCTTCGGCAAGGGCGCCGGCGAGCGGATCCGCCTGCGCTGCCGTCCCGTCGACGGCCAGGCCGTCGTTACCGGGCTGACGATCGGGCTCGCTGCGGCAGAGGGCGACCTGCGGACGCTGATCCAGGGCGCTTCGGTCACGAAGTCGGAGTGCGATGCGGGCTTGCTGGCGCTGGCGGCTTCTGAATGAGCCGCGGGGCGGGCGGCGGGCAGTCGTCCGCCGCCGGGCCTTCCGGTGGTCGCTCATACCGGCGGCGCCCGTTCCTGCCCCTTCCTGTTCTGGTTGCAGCCCGGCCGTGGCTTGCGTTCGGCAGGGAGGACCGCCGGTTCGGCAAAGACGGGCAAATCGCCTCGCAGGTGCGGTCGCCGCATTGCCGCTGGCGGGGATTTCGCCTACATAGCGGGCAAATTTCTTCCGATGCGGAGCACACGCGGTATGGCACGTCAGTTCATCTATCACATGGCCGGGCTCAACAAGGCCTATGGCAACAAGAAGGTCCTGGAGAATATCCACCTGTCCTTCTACCCGGACGCCAAGATCGGCATACTCGGTCCGAACGGGGCCGGCAAGTCGACCGTTCTGCGGATCATGGCGGGGCTCGACAAGGAATATACCGGCGAGGCCTGGGTGGCGGAGGGGGCGACCGTCGGCTACCTGCCGCAGGAGCCGCAGCTCGATGCGTCCAAGAACGTGCTCGAGAACGTCATGGAAGGGGTCGCCGGCAAGAAGGCAATCCTCGACCGCTACAACGAGCTGATGATGAACTATTCGGACGAGACGGCTGAAGAGGGCGCCAAGCTGCAGGACATCATCGACAGCCAGAACCTCTGGGACCTGGAGAGCCAGGTCGAGATGGCGATGGACGCGCTGCGCTGCCCGCCGGGCGACGCCGACGTCGCCAACCTCTCGGGCGGCGAGAAGCGCCGCGTCGCGCTCTGCAAGCTGCTCCTGGCGCAGCCGGACCTCCTGCTTCTCGACGAGCCGACCAACCACCTCGACGCCGAGACGATCGCCTGGCTGGAAAAGCACCTGCGCGAATATCCGGGCGCGGTGATGATGATCACCCACGACCGCTACTTCCTCGATCACGTCACCGGCTGGATCCTGGAGCTCGACCGCGGCCGCGGCATTCCCTATGAAGGCAACTATTCGGCCTATCTGCAGGCGAAGGCCAAGCGGATGCAGCAGGAAGGCCGCGAAGAGGCCACGCGGCAGAAGGCGCTCTCGCGCGAGCAGGAATGGATGGCGTCCAGCCCGAAGGCTCGGCAGGCCAAGTCCAAGGCGCGTATCCGCGCCTATGACGAACTGGTCAAGGCGGCGGCCGACCGTCGGCCCGGCGACGCGCAGATCGTCATTCCCGTCGGCGAGCGTCTCGGCCAGGTGGTGATCGAGGCGGAGAACCTGACCAAGTCCTACGGCGACCGGGTGCTGATCGAGAATCTCACCTTCAAGCTGCCGCCCGGCGGCATCGTCGGCGTCATCGGCCCGAACGGCGCCGGCAAGACGACGCTGTTCCGCATGATCACCGGCCAGGAGACGCCCGACAGCGGCGAGATCCGCGTCGGCGAGACGGTCGATCTTGGCTATGTCGACCAGAGCCGTGACGCGCTCGCGGGCAACAAGACCGTCTGGGAGGAGATCTCCGGCGGCAACGACGTCATCAAGCTCGGCAGGCACGAGGTCAATTCGCGCGCCTATTGCGGCGCCTTCAACTTCAAGGGCGGCGACCAGCAGCAGAAGGTCGGCACGCTGTCCGGCGGCCAGCGCAACCGCGTGCACCTCGCCAAGATGCTGAAGGCCGGCGGCAACGTCATCCTGCTCGACGAACCGACCAACGACCTCGACACAGAGACGCTGGCAGCACTCGAGGATGCGCTCGAGAATTTCGCCGGCTGCGCGGTCATCATCAGCCACGATCGCATGTTCCTCGACCGGCTGGCGACCCATATCCTGGCCTTCGAAGGCGACAGCCGCGTCGAATGGTTCGAGGGCAACTTCCAGGATTACGAAGAGGACAAGATCCGTCGTCTCGGTCCGGATTCGGTCAACCCGAAGCGCGTGACCTACAAGCGCCTGACGCGCTGACACGCCGTCCGCCATCGCCGTTTTATCGGGCGCAGCATGCAGATCGCGTGCTGCGCCCGATGCGTTTTCGCCCGCAGCTTTTTGAAGGGAATCGGCGCGGATTTGACCCTTCACGAAGAATACGGCTTGCGCTCCTATAAATCATGACATAAACATATCTTTATGTCTTGATTGGCGGTGACGGGAGGGTACGTGGCAAAGCTGGGCTTGGACGACATTGTAGAGGTTCTGAAGACGGCCGGCGAGTCGACCAGGCTGCGGCTGCTTGCGTTGCTCGCCCGCGGCGACCTGACCGTGACCGACCTCACGGACATCCTGGGCCAGTCGCAGCCGCGCATTTCGCGCCACCTGAAGCTTCTCGCCGAGGCGGCGCTGATCGAGCGCTACCAGGAGGGTGCTTGGGCTTATTTCAGGCTCGCCCATGACGGTTCGGCGGTTGCGCTGGCGCGGCTGCTTCTGGAGCAGACCGATACGGCCGATCCGGTGTTCAAGCGCGACGCCGAGCGGCTGGACGTGCTGAAGCGGGCGCGGGCGGAGAAGGCGCAGGCCTATTTCAGCCGCAACGCCGCCGAATGGGACGAACTGCGCCGGCTGCATGTCAGCGAGGCGGAGGTCGAGGCGGCCCTGCTCAAGCTCATCGGCGAGGAGCCGGTCGAGGCGTTTCTCGATCTCGGCACAGGCACAGGGCGCATCCTGCAACTTTTCGAGGGCCTGTACCGGCGCGGCGTCGGCGTCGACGCCAGCCGCGACATGCTGGCGGTGGCGCGCGCCAACCTCGACCGCGCCGGCATCACCAAGGCTTCCATTCGCCATGGCGACATCTTCAACCTGCCGCTTGAGCGCGACGAGTTCGATGTGGTGACGATCCATCAGGTGTTGCATTTCCTCGACGAGCCGAGCTCGGCGATCGCGGAGGCAGCGCGCATGCTGAAGCCGGCCGGTCGGCTGGTGATCATCGACCTGGCGCCGCACGGGCTGGAGCACTTGCGCGACGAGCACGCCCACCTGCGCCTGGGCTTCTCGCACCAGCTGATGCAGGAATGGCTGGAACAGGCCGGGCTGTCGCCGGAGCAGACCATCGACCTCACCCCGGCAGGCGCCGGGGCCGATGCGCTGACGGTGACGATCTGGTTGGCGCGGGACCAGCGCGCCGCGGCTGCCGAACCCCTCATCGCCATCGGCCGGAGACATTGACATGACGATCGCCACGAACTCCGACCCGAGGTACGCCGGCCGTAGCAGGGGGCCGAAGCTCTCCTTCGAATTCTTTCCGCCCAGGAGCGGTGAGGCTGAACAACTGCTCGGCGAGACGATCGAGGCGTTGGCCGCCTATGCGCCGGATTTCGTCTCTGTCACCTATGGGGCAGGCGGTTCCACCCGCGGGCCGACGCTTGCCACCGTCTCGCGGATCCTGCGCGAAACCTCGCTTCCGGCAGCCGCGCACCTCACCTGCGTCGGCGCCACGAAGGCGGAGGTCGCAGCCGTGGTCGACGAGTTCCGGGCCGTGGGCGTACGCCACTTCGTGGCCCTGCGCGGGGATCCCGCCGGGGGCATCGACGCTGCCTACGAGCCGTCTCCGGACGGTTATGCCAACGCCGCCGAGTTGGTCGCGGGCCTGAAGGCGATCGCCGACTTCGAGATTTCCGTGTCGGCCTATCCGGAAAAGCATCCCGAAAGCCGCGATGTTGCGGCCGACATCGACATACTCAAGCGCAAGGTCGATGCCGGCGCCACGCGTGCCCTGACCCAGTTCTTCTTCGACAACGATCACTATGCGCGCTATCTCGACCGTGTGCGGGCGGCGGGCATCGAGATCCCGATCGTTCCCGGCATCCTTCCGGTCCACAATCTCGGGCAGGTGCAGAAATTCGCCGGGCTCTGCGGGGCCAGCGTGCCGCAGTGGATCGCCGATCGTTTTGAGCCGCTCGCCGACCGCCCCGAGGCGCGGGCTGCCGTCGCGATCGAACTCGCCGCACGGCAGGTGGACGGCCTGATCGCACTCGGCGTCGAGGAGTTCCACTTCTATACGATGAACCGTTCCGCCCTCGTGTCGGCGGTCCTCGACCGCGTCGGCATAGAGCGCGACGATGCCGGCAAGCAGGGCAGGGCGGAAGGCGCCGCTGCCTAAGAGGTCTTGTCGCTGGAAACTGCGGCTGAGCTGGATCCGACGGCACCGTTTGCCGGCATGCCTGGGAACGAAAAAAACGCATGGCACTGTGGGCCATGCGTTTTCTTAAACTAGTCTCTGCGTTTTGGTCCTTGTGGACTACGCTGCCGTCACATGAAAATCATGCTGGCGACGAAGAGGAACGCGGCACTGATCATCAGAACATTCAAGGAATGTGTGATACCCATCGGCTTACCTCCCTTGCGTTGCGGGCTGATAATAGGTCGGAAAAATCCGTTTTGAAAAGTTTTTTGTGTGTTGCATTGCGGCATCACTGGGCTTGCCGCCAGTTTTCCACAATTCTAAACGGCTGATCTTAAAAGCTATTTCTGCCTGAACATGCCTTCACGAAATCTTCACCTCGGTTAACGGCGGTGATCACGATTTCGTAGACGAGAACGGTCGAGGGCAGAATCAGTTCCATTCCGGCACGCCGGTCCTACGCCCTCGTCCACCGGAACAGGCGTCCGTCGAGGATGACGAGGCCGAGCAGGACGAGCAGCATGCCGGCGGCCACCGGCAGCGAGATGCTTTCGCCGAGGAAGACGACGCCTGCGAGGATGGCGCTGGGCGGCACGAGCAGGGTCACGAGCGAGGTGTTGGTTGCGCCGGCGGCCGCCATGATCCGGAAGAACAGGATGTAGGCATAGGCGGTGGACAGTAGTGCCAGCGCCAGGACGGCGAGCACCACGCCCAGCGGCGGCATCGGCAGCGACCAGGGCTGGTCGACGATGGCCGCCAGCGGCAGGAGCACGACGGTGGAGGCGGTGAGCTGACCCGTCGCCGTCACCGGCGGGGCAACGCCGCGGAAGCGCTTTCCGTAGGTGGCGGACAGCCCGTAGCTGGCAGCGGCTGCGACCGGGAGAAGCAGGGCCCAGAGTGGCGGGCCGTCGCTGCCGCCGGCAAAGGGCGCGAGCGCGCGCGGCCCGACCAGGACCGCGGTGCCGAGCAGGCCGACCAGGCAGCCCGCCATCTTCGCCGTCGACATCTTCTCGTCTTCGGTCAGCCGGTTGGCGATCAGGACCGTGAAGATGGGCGTCGTGGCATTCAGGATTGCCGCCAGCCCGGCGCCGATCTCCGTCTGGCCGGTGAAGATCAGGATGTGGGGGATGACATTGTTCAAGAGCCCCATGGCGAGGAACTCCCGCCAGCGCAGCCGGAGCGTCTCGTAGACCCCGTGCCGGCCGCGCAGGTAGAGGTGAAGGGCAATCGCGGCGATTGCGACACGCAGAAGGACGAGGGTGACGGGCGGAATGTGCTGGACGGCGATGCGGGCGAAGAAGAACGAGCCGCCCCAGATCAACCCGAGCAACACCAGCAGGGCCCAAGTCCTTGCCGTCATCGTCTGCGGATGCACCGCGGCTGCCTGGTTCATTGCGCTTTTTCTCCCACGGACGCTCCGGCGCCGAACCGGCGGCATAATGCACCGAACGAGGCCTGCCCACCCGATTCGGTCATCGTTGCCGGCGACGGGCCGCGATGCAATCTCGAATTGTCGGACAGGATCGGGGTTTTGGGGAAATGCGAGGTGGATGAGGTCGAAACGCCATGGCGTGTCGGACGACCGCAGGAGAAAACGGGGCGTTGCCGGGGCCGGAGTCGAGAAGCCGCCCCGGCCGGCCGGCTCAGAGCGCGCCGAGCAGGGCCGGGGTGGCCCAGCCGTCGGCTGGCAGGCCGAGGCGGAGCTGTTCCTTCTGGATCGCCGCCCGCGTGCCAGAACCGAGAATGCCGTCAATCTTACCGACGTCGTGGCCCAGTTCGGCGAGGCGCGTCTGCAGCGCCTTCATGCCGCCGTCGTCGAGACCCGTTTCGGGTTCGCCCTTCTGGTAGGGTGGTGCGCCGGCGAGGCGGGTGGCGAAATAGGCGGCCGAGGTCGTGTAGATGAACGACTGGTTCCATTCCAGGTAGATGTTGAAGTTCGGATAGGTGATGAACGCCGGGCCCTTGCGGCCCTGCGGCAGCACCAGCGACGCGGCGAGGCCGGAGAACTCGGTGTTGCCGTCGCGCGGCGCAACGCCGAGGGCGAACCAGTCGCCGGCGGTCATGCCCGACTGCAGGCCGGTCCGCTCGAAGGGAAGGATCTCGGGCACCGAGACTTCCTGGATCCACGGCTGGCCCCTGGTGAAGCCGAGATGCTGGATGAACTTCGCAGCCGTCAGGATCGCGTCCGGCGCGCTACTCTTGACGTTGATGTGGCCATCGCCGTCGCCATCGACGCCGAAGGCGATGATGTCCTTAGGCAGCATCTGCACCTGGCCGATCTCGCCGGCCCAGGCGCCGGTCGTCGTCGCCGGGTCGAGGTCGCCGTGCTGGACCATCTGGATCGCCGCGATCAGTTGCGGGCGGAACAGTTCCGGGCGGCGGCAGTCGTGGGAGAGGGTGACGAGCGCGTTGCGTGTGTTGAAGTCGCCCTGGACGGCGCCGAAATCCGTCTCCATCGCCCAGAAGGCGGCGATGACGGCGCCGGGCACGCCGAACTCCTGCTCGGACCGCTGGAAGACGTTCGAGAGTTCCTGGAGCTTCTTGCGGCCGATATCGAGGCGCGACTGGCTGACCGTGCGCTTCGAGAATTCGAGGAAGGTCTGGCGGAAGACGCCCTGGGCGCGGTCGTGCGACAGCACCTTCGGGTCGATCGCGGCCCCCGCAAGTGCGGTGTCGATGGCGTTGCCGGGGATCTGCTTTGCCGCTGCCT
The DNA here is from genome assembly GCF_014196765.1 of Mycoplana azooxidifex. Classification (GTDB taxonomy): domain Bacteria; phylum Pseudomonadota; class Alphaproteobacteria; order Rhizobiales; family Rhizobiaceae; genus Mycoplana; species Mycoplana azooxidifex. The sequence continues at coordinate 575,227 of NZ_JACIEE010000001.1, read as the reverse complement.
CCTGGCGCACGCCGTCCAGGAAGGCTGAGAGATCGCCGCCGCAGGCGACGGCCGGAGCCTCTGCCTGAGCCGGGGCCTGGGCCTGTTGGGCGAGCGCCGTGCCTGAGAGGAAAAGCGCCGCCAGGGCGCCAATCGGCAGGAATCGCGGTTGCATATGCGGGGATCCTTTCATTCGGTTGTCCCCGCTTCTCAAATTAATGTGACGGAAGCAAGAAGCAAAAGTGCGGTGCCCGCCTGCCGTGCATCAATCTGCCGTGAGCCGGGGTATGTCTCGTCAATCCCGCGGGCCGCGGCCTCAGCGCGAGACCTGCGCCACCCAGCTCTTCCAGTTCTGGTGGGAGCCGGCATAGACGTTGATGTCGGTGTCGCCCTTGATGCCGGGCACGATGCCGGTGCTGGTGTACTGCCAGAAATGCCATTTGCGGCCATAGACGTTTTCGGGGTGATCGGCGACGGCGCGCAGCCACAGCGGATACTTGGCGAAGGCGCCGACCATGTTCTCGCGGTGGAAATCGACGGTCGTATAGATGATCGGCCGCTTGCCGTAATGCGCCTCCAGCCGGTCGAGGAAACGCTGCAGTTGGGCACGGACCTCCGCCGGCGGCGGGCGCTTGCGGCAGGTGGGCGACATCGGGTTCCATTCCGCGTCGAGAACCGGCGGCAGCTGCACTGCGGTCTTGGGCACGTTGCGGATGAACCAGTCGGCCTGTTCATCCGGCGTCGAGCAGAAATAGTAGAAATGGTAGGGTGCGTGCGCGATGCCGGCTGCGCGGGCGCCGCGCCAGTAGGCATCGAAGGCCCCGTCGATCCGGTCCTTGCCTTCGGTCGCCTTGATGAAGACGAAGGAGACGCCCGATGCCTTCACTGTCGGCCAGTCGATGTTGCCGTTCCACTTGGAGACGTCGATGCCGTGGACCTCGTGGTGATGCGGAGTGCGATAGCCGAAGTCCTGCGGATCGCTGTCCTTGAAGCGCGGCTTGATCGGCGCCGTCGAGACGAAGTCATAGTCGGTCGTGGAGCACGATGCCGTGAGAAGGGCAAGGGGCAGGAGAGCCAGAAGAAGCCGACGCATGGGTGTCCCGGGTTTGGCGCGTCCCCCTCGGACGCGGCGCAGAAGATGCGCGGCGATACTGCCTCACCGGCAGGATTCGGTAAAGGGCGGAACGGCACTTGCGCCACGCATCGGCGATGCACGGCGCAAGTAAGAGCTCTGCATGTCCGGCGTTTCTAGCCGGGCAGGCGTCCGGTCAGAACTTCCAGCCGACGCCAAGCATCACGTCGCTGCTCTTCAGGTCGGTGTTCACGCCCATCAGGTCGGCATCGCCGTAGTCGGTGTAGCGATACTCGGCGCGGCCGATGAAGTTGTCGGTGAAGGCATGCTCGAAGCCCGCGCCGATCGTCCAGCCGTTGAAGGTCTTGCTGTCGCTGTCGCCGGTCTCGCGGTCGCGCAGTTCGGCGTTGGTGAAGGCGTAGCCGCCGGTTGCATAGACCAGCGAGCGGTCGAAGGCATAGCCCATGCGGGCGCGCAGCGATCCGCCCCAGTCGGTCTTCAGCTCCATCGGGATGCCGCCGAGGTCGAACTTGTCCTCGTTCCAGTCGTACTTCACGTCGCCTTCCAGGCCGATGACGAAGGGGCCGGTCTGGTAGTTGTAGCCGGTGTAGCCGCCGAGCGCCCATCCGTCGAGGCCGGGGCTTTCGGAGATGCCGGCGTCGTCCACCTCGGCATCGCCCCAGCCATAGCCGGTCTGGGCACCGACATAGAAGCCGTTCCAGTCATAAACACCGGAGACTTCCTCGATGACCGGCGCTACGGGGGCCTCCGGCGGCGCCATGTCGGCGGCGAGCGCGCCGGTCGCAGAGGCCGCGATCGCGAGTGCTGCCGCTCCGAGCGTGATTGATTTCATGGTTGTCTTCCTTCTGCTTCGAACGTGCCGACACGACCCCTTCGGAGTCGACACGGATACAACCCCTCAGCGCCCAAGAGGTTTCACAGAAAGACGAGCAAAATCGGGCAGGTGCCGCGCGCGGCGGAAAGCCCGGCTATCCGGGCATTCTGGCAATCGAGAGCCACGCATAGCCGCCATAGGGGGTCTCGGAAGCCACAATTGCGCCACGCCGCGCGGCCGCCTCGGCGATCACGTCCAGGAGATCCGGTCGCGGGGTGACGTGGAAGCGGGCAAGCCAGCCCTGCAGCAGACGGCGGAAGGCTGCGGGAAGGCGCTCCTGCTGGCCGAAGTCGACCACGTGCAGCGAACCGCCGGGGTTGAGCGCGTCGAACGCACGCTCGACGGCGTCGCGCCAGGCCGGGATCATCGACAGCGAGTAGGAAATGACAACCCGGTCGAAACCGGTCTCGCCGAAATCGGCGGCCCGGAAGGCGGTGGCGTCGGCTGCGCGCAGAACCGGGCGCGTGCTGCCTGTGGCTGCGAACTTCTTCTCCGCCGTCTCCAGCATCGCCCGGGAGATGTCGAGGCCGAAGAAGCGGGCATCAGGGTAGCGCCTTGCCATGCAGGCGATGTTGCGGCCGGTGCCGCAGCCGACCTCCAGGACCGACTGCCCGGTGCGCGCGTCGAGCCCGTCCATCAGCCGGTCGCGGCCGAAGAGATAGTATTTGCGCGTCAGGTCGTAGACGTGCCGCTGGTAGCGGTACTGGCGGTCCATCTTCTCGGCATGTGCCGCATCGAGGGCGCCGTCGGGCACGGCTGCGGAAAGCGCGAGCTGCTCCCGGCTCATCAGGGCTTCTTCCGGTAGATGTGGAAACCGCCGTAGATGGCCGAGCGGTCCTTCATCCCGAGTGCTGCCGAGCGTTCGCGCTCGTAGGTCCAGAGGTCGAGCAGGCGGGCGGAGACCTTGCCGCCGAGGATGCTCTTCTCGGCGGCAGTGCGGAAGATGACGACGGCGTCGGGGGCTGCGGTGCGGGTGATCTCCGTCCAGAGCGCGTTCAACTGCTCCTCGTTCATCCAGTCCTGCGCGTCGAGCAGGACGTAGCGGTCGACGGAGGCGGCGGGCTTGGCGGCCAGGAGCTCGGTGAAGTTGGCATGATGGACGCGGACGCGGCCGGCATTGTCGCGGATGGTGCTGTAGTTTTCCGCCCGCAGGTAATCGGGCAGGGTGCCTTCGTAGCGCGACGGATAACGGCGGCCGAAGGCCTGCCAGGCGAAGTAGTTCTCCTTCAGCGGGAAATGGCAGGCGAGCTTCTCCAGGCGCTGGCGCAGAACAGGGGCCAGCGAGCGGCCGTCGTTGACGCTGGCGAGTTCGTCGAACTGCTGCGGCGGAATGCCGAGGCCGAACAGCGAAGCCTTGCGCGAGGTCATCCAGCGGATCAGCGGGCGATCGAAGAGGGGGGCGATGCGGGTGTCGAAGAACTGGCGCTGCTCGCGCAGCGACCGGCACTTGACGAACTCGCGCGGGTCCAGCCCGTGCAGCCTCGCCACCACATGGCCGAGCAGGATGAAGCGGCCGAGCAGGCCGGTGCGGTAGATGTTGCGGTTGAAGACGCCGATGCGGCGGCGCCCGCGCAGGTCGCGGCCGTTCCAGTAGTCGCGGGTGGCGTCGTCGAGCCGCGGCTCGAGGAACAGGTGGTAGGCTTCGCGGTTGGAAGCCATGTGATCGCCGCCGAGGAAGCGTGCCACGTCGGCATGGGACGGCATGTGGCGGAAGGCTGCGAGCTTCAGCCGGTTCAGGGCGATGTGGTGCGGGTTGAGGTCGACGACGTCGATGCTCTCCGGCGTGCGCGTCAGATAAGCCAGCATGTTGCAGCCGCCGGAGCCGATGGTGACCACACGGTGGCCGGCGCCAAGCGCCATGGCCTCCATGTCGACGGCCGGATCCTCCCAGATCTGCGGATAGACGAGGCCGGTGAAGAGCAGGCCGAAGAGACGCTCCGACAACCCTTCGAGCGAAAGCGCGCGATGCTGCAGCAGCGCCGACTTCAGTCTCTCGTTGCGTCCGTAGCCTGCATTCCTGGCGAGTTCGCTCATGACACCGTTCCGTCCTTCAGGGGCTTTCGGGGGAGATATCTGCGTCGCGCAACAGTTTGATGACCGGATCTGTGCATTGTCATGTAGCCTTCACGGAACGGCGGCAGTCGGGCCACCATGACAAATCCATGACGCTGAAAGGACTTTTCTTGCCGGCCGATTCCTGATTGTCTGCGGCCGGACGAAGGGTCGCCGACCAGGGGAGACGCATGGGCCGGTATCTGCGGATCGTTGCAAGGACAGTGCTCGGGGGTGCGGTCTTCCTTGCTATTGCCGGCAGCTGGCTGATCGTCAGCCCGCCTGAACTGCTCAGAGTCGGCTCCGGCTATGCCGCCAAGATCGTCTGCTCGAACGTCTTTCTGGCCGGGCGGGATCCGCAGGATGTGCTTGCGACGGACGTGCAGGCGCCGGGGCATCCGCTGCTGCGGTTGATGCGCCAGTCGGTGGACCGCGAGGAAAAGACCGTGACGGCGTCGCTGCTCGGCATCTTCGCGCCGGGGCATGCGGCCTACCGCGAGGGCTTCGGCTGCACGGGCGTTCCCGACGGGGATTTCGTCGCCGCGCGACAGACGGTCGCGGACGTGCCGCTGCCGCCCGTCGCAGCACCCCCGCCCGACCGCCCCTGGCCCGAGGGACAGGGCGAAAGTCACGACCCCCGCCTGGAGCCCATCCTGGCCGATCCGGCCCTGCTCGGGCCCGGCGTCCGCGGCGTGGCGGTGATCCACAACGGGCGGCTCGCCGGCGAGCGCTATGGCGAGGGCTTTTCCGCGCAGACGCCGCTTCTCGGCTGGTCCGTGACCAAGACGGTGAATGCCGCCCTGCTCGGCCGATTGATGCAGGACCACCGGCTGTCGCCGACGCAGGCGAACCTCTTTGCGGAATGGAACGGCGACGCACGTGCCAGGATCACGATCGCCGACCTGCTGGCGATGCAGAGCGGCCTCGTCTTCAACGAGGACTATGGCGAGGTCACCGACGTCACGCAGATGCTGTTTCTCGAAGCCAACATGGCCCGGTTCGCGGCCTCGTTTCCGCTGTCGTCCAACCCGGGCGAGACGTTCAGTTATTCAAGCGGGACGGCGATCCTGCTTTCGCACGTGTTCATGAGCGCGCTCGGGGACCGCTGGCGTGCGCTCGCCTATCCGGCGGCCGCGCTGTTTGCGCCGCTCGGCATGAAGAGCGCGCTGATGGAGACCGACGAGACCGGCATCTTCGTCGGCTCGTCCTACATGTATGCCACGGCGCGCGACTGGGCGCGGTTCGCGCAGTTGCTTCTGAACGACGGGACATGGAACGGCAGGCGGCTCTTGCCGGAGGGATATGTGGGGGCGATGGGAACGCCGTCGTCGGCATCCGGCGGCGCCTACGGGCAGGCGCAGACGTGGATCGACGGGCCGGGGCGGGAGCCCGATTCCCGCTACGGTCTGCCGGACGATACGTTCTGGATGCTGGGCCATGACGGCCAGGCGATCGCGGTCATCCCCTCGCGCAACATCGCTGTGATCCGGCTGGGGCTGACGCCCTCGAGGCTGGGATATCGGCCGCAGGAACTGGTGCGGCGGGTCGTCGAAGCGCTTGAAGCGGCGGACTGAGGGCCTATTTCAGGCCGGTTTCCTCGAGAAGGCCCTTGCGCTTGGCGGTGTAGTAGTAGCCGCTCGCATAGAGGCGCACGGCGCCGTCGTGCTGGTTGTCGGCCACCATCCACGCGCCACGCAGATATTTCGCAGCGTACTTGATGTTGGTCTCGGCATCGAACAGGCCGTCCGGCGTGCCCTGGTAGCCCATGCCCTTGGCCGTGTTGTAGCGGATCTGCATGAGGCCGTAGTTGCCCTTGCTGTAGGCCTTGGGATTGTAGCGGCTCTCGCGCTTGATCACCCGGTGCAGCAGCGCCTCGGGGATCTCGTAGATGGCGGCATACTTGGTGACCAGCGCATCAATCGGGGTGCCGGATTTCTCGAAGGTCTGGCTGTCCTGCACAAGGGCCGTGCGCATCGGGCTTGCGGCAAAGGCGGTTGCCTGAAGCGTGGGCTTGGCGATGGGGACGATCTCGTGGGAGGCGACGAGCTGCTCGAGGCCCTCCGGTTCGCCGGTGTCGAAGCCCGGTTCCATCACCGCCGCCTCGAAGGAGGCCGGCATGAACTTTCCGGAGCCGGGATTGGAGGGCGCCGGTGCCGCGGCCGGGGCGCTGGCTTGCATCTGCGTCGCCTGCGGGGCCGCCGCAGCGGCGATCGCCATCTCGGCATTCGACTCGCGCGTCGTCTCCACCACCGCGGCAAGGGCCTGTGCGCCGCCGTTCTCGGCCGCCGCGGGATCCGCGATCGGTGCCGGCAGGGCGTAGGCGGACATTTCCGTTCCGGGCTTTGCTATCGGTATCACGGTTCGAACCGCAGCCAACTCTTCCGCCGGCGTTTCGATCACGCTTGCGCAGCCGCCAATGGCGAGCATCGCCATCGCGCAGCCTGTGGAGAGAACCTGCCTGCTGCGGATCGGGAACCTGTGTGCCATCAGTCGCTCTCGTCTTGCCTGGAGGCCCGGAAATCCGAGGGATTCGGGCGCGGCTGCAAATCAACGGCGCTTCGACCGTGCTTCGTCCATTAACCTATCGTCAGGGTTCCGGCAACCCGCAGGCAGTGCTGCCGGTCAGGCGCTGGCCCGGCGAAGGCCCGCCGTCAGCAGCCCGGCGCCGATCAGGAGCGACCCGCCGACGCGGTTGACGGCCCTCTGGACGGCCGGTTTGCGGATGGTGCCGCGTGCCGCCGACGCCATCAGGGCGTAGGTCGTGGCGTTCAGCGTCGCCAGCACCAGGAAGGTGATCTCGAAGATCACCATCTGCGGCAGAACCGGCCGTGACAGGTCGAGAAACTGGGGCAGGAAAGCCACGAAGAAGACGATGCTCTTGGGGTTCAGCGCCGTCACCACATAGGCATGGGCGAAGATGCGCAACGGCCGCTCCTTATGTGCCGCGCCGTCCACAGGGTCGCCGCTGCTCACGACGGGCGCGCGCCAGAGCTTGATACCGAGCCAGACGAGATAAGCGGCGCCCACCCATTTCAAGACGGTGAAGATGACGGCCGAGGTCGCCAGCAGCGCGCCGAGGCCCAGCATGGAGGCCGTCATGGCGGTGAAGTCGCCGAGAGCGACGCCGGCGACCGTCGCTCCCGTCGTCTTTCGGCCGTGGCCGAGCGCATAGGAGATGACGAGCAGGATGGTCGGGCCGGGAATGGCCAGCATGATGGCGGATGCGGCGGCAAAGGCCAGCCAGTGTTCGAACGACATGAAAACTCCCCCGAAGCGGTCGCGTCGGGGGAGCAAGCCATGGGCGCGGTGCCCCGTCAACAGGATTCGGCCACGGTGGCGACCGGGCCGGAGGGCCGTATCAGCCGGCCGGCTTCCACTTCTGGCCGATCGCGTCCATTACCTCGCCGAACCATTTCGCGCCGGTATCGAAGCGCTTGCCGCCCTTGATGCGCGGGAACTCGATCGTTCGCAGCTTGCCGTTCTGCCCCTCGTCGTGGCCGGTGACGCCGGAGACCTTGTTGAGCGCGCTTTCGACCGCAAGGTCGACCATACTCTGGATCAGGCGCAGGTCGTCGCCGTTGGCGGGTGCGGAGCGGGCATAGTAGCCCGACTTCTGCACCATGGCCCGCTCGGCGCCGAGAAGGGCGGCAAACTGCTTGGAGAACCAGTTGCCGACATTGATCGTGTCGATCTTCACGTGACCGAAGGCGTCGCGCTTGACGGTCTCGCCGGCGGCTTCGCGCTCGGCGACGATGGCATCGAGGCAGGCGCCCTCGGAGACGAACAGGGTGACGAAGCCGTTCTTCTCCATCACCTTCTTCAGCCGGTCGGCCTCGGCCTCGAGGTCGAAGGCCAGTTCCGGCAGGTAGAGGCCGTCGATGTTCTTCAGCGCCTTGTCCATCAGGAAGCCTTCGACATATTCGTTGGCCGAGGTCTTCTGGATATAGGCGCGGGCGGTCGCGGCCGTCAGCCAGCCGCAATGGCGCCCCATGACCTCGTGGACGACCAGCGTTTTGGGCGCCGCGCTCTGCTCGTTGGAGACGTTGTCGAAGAAGCCGGCGCCGACTTCGGCGGCCGTCCAGGCGCCGAGCGACTGGCGGATCGGCACGATGTCGTTGTCGACGGTCTTGGGCAGGCCGACGACGGTGAGGTTGTAGCCGTTGGCGCCGAGATAGGCGGCGAGGTCGGCTGCGGTCGTGTTGGTGTCGTCGCCGCCGATCGTGTGGAGGATGGTGATGCCGTCGGCGGCAAGGCGCTCGGCTGCGACGCGCAAGGGGTTTTCGCCTTCCTTGACGAGGCCGCGCTTGACGCAGTCTGCCGCGTTGGTGAGCTTCACGCGGCTGTTGCCGATCGGCGAGCCGCCATAGCGGTGAAGCAGGTGCGCCTTCTCGCGCATGGCCTTGTCGATCGCGATGCGATCGGCCAGCAGCAGGCCCTGGTAGCCGGAGCGATAGGCGACGAGTTCGATGTCCGGCGCGACGTCCGAATAGCGCTCGATGAGCCCGCCCACTGCGGAAGAGAGGCAGGGCGCAAGGCCCCCTGCGGTGAGCATCGCGACTTTCTGCTTGGTCATGTTACCTCCTCGCCGAGCGATCCGGTCAGTCGGCGGATGTCTAGCCCAGATTCCCCGGCAGGGGAATCACCGATCGGGTTTTATCCGCCGCGGATGACGAAATGATGCGTCTAGCTAGATGCGTTGGCCGATCAGGCGCGGCTGCCGGCAGGGACGGCGCGCGAAATCTTCGCCTTGCGGCCGAGCCAGACGACGAAGGCGACGGCGAGCGCGAAGCCGACCGTCTCGGGACCGACGGCCTCCTTGAGCAGGAGTGCTGCTATCGCCAGCGTCACGAAGGTCTGGAACAGCTGGATCTGCGCCACCTGGGCGATGCCGCCGAGCGCCAGGCCGGCGTTCCAGAAGATGAAGCCGCCGAACATCGACATCAGCCCGAGATAGAGCAGGGCGGCGCTTTCCGCAGCACCGGGGTCGTGGATGCCGCTGCCGGCAAACAGGATCGCGCCGGCAAACGTCAGCGGCGCGCAGAGCACCAGCGCCCAGCCGATGACCTCCCAGCCTGGCAGGACGCGGGCCAGCTTGCCGGACAGGACATAGGAGAAGGAGGCGGACACGGCGGCAAGCAGCAGCCAGACGTCGCCGGGACCGAGATGGAAGCCGCCTTCGCGCAGCGAAAAGGCGATGACGAGCACGGAGCCGGCGATACCGCAGAGCCAGAACAGCGCTCCCGGCCGCTCCCCGTCGACGAGGGCTGCGAAGATCGACGTCAGGAGCGGCAGGACGCCGAGCACCACGCCGCCATGGCTTGCCGGAATGGTCTGCAGCGCGATCGAGGAGAAGATCGGAAAGCCGAAGACGGCACTGACGCCGACGCCGGCCAGCGCGGGCAGGTGGGCGCGCGGGAAGGGGCGGCGCAGGATGGCGAGCGCTGTCCCTGCCGCAGTTGCCGCGATCGCCGCGCGGCCGAAGGTGATGAAGAGCGGGCTGAAGCCTTCGAGCGCGACGCGCGTCATGGGCAGCGTGGCCCCAAAGATGGTCACGCCGAGCAGGCCCAGCAGCATGCCGGCCGCCTGATTGGACAGAACGCGCACCGTATTTCCTTCCGAAGCCTTCCCGTTCGGCCTTCCTGCTCGCATCCGCCGGCGGCCCCGTCAAATCGAATGACGTGATCGGTCGATCACCAATTGGAATGCGTCCACTTGTTGAGGGCCATCAAAATTGTGTTATGCTAGCAGGAAATGACGGGGCGGTGACTTGCTTTCGCCGCAGATGTCTGGTCAAGATCACTTTATGTTCTCACACACGGACCGATGCTGATGCCTTCCATTTGGGATCGACTGCTGAGCATGGTCGCCGACGCGGCCTGCAACGCGCTCTCCAGCGTTGTCGAAGCCGTGCGGACGCTTCTGGAAGGCGACCCGGAAACGCGGCGCCAGGTCTCGTTTTCCATCGCCATGATCGCGCTGTCGGCGAAGATGGCGAAGGCCGACGGCATCGTGACGACGGCGGAGGTCGACGCCTTCCGCGACGTGTTCAAGTTTCCGGCCGACCAGGCCGCCAACGTCGCTCGTCTCTACAACCTCGCCCGGCAGGACGTCGCCGGCTACGAGGCCTATGCCGAGAAGATGGCGGCGCTGTTTGTCTCCTGCGAGCGGGGCTGCCCGATCCTGGAGGACATCATCGACGGGCTGTTCCACATCGCCAAGGCGGACGGACTGATCCACGACAAGGAAATGGCGTTCCTGTCTCGGGTGGCCGAGATCTTCGGCATGGCGTTCGAGCGGTTCGAGCAGATCACCGCACGCCATGTCCATGTCGACGGGCGCGATCCCTACAAGGTGCTCGGCGTGTCGCCCCAGGACGACTTCCCCACCATCCGCAAGCGCTACCGCGTGCTTGCCTCGGAGAACCATCCCGATACGCTGATCGCGCGCGGCGTGCCGTCCGCGTTCCAGCGGATTGCGAACGACCGCATGGCCGTCCTCAACGCCGCCTATGCCGAAATCGAGAAAGAGCGCCTTGCGGCATGACCGCGTTCACTGCTGACTATCCCGGCGCTGCGGTGGTGCCGTCGCCGAACCATGGCGAGCGCGCCGGCGGGCGTCGGCCCGACATGATCCTCCTGCACTATACGGGCATGCCGAGCGCCGACGGGGCGCTCAAATGGCTCTGTTCGGAGGAGAGCCAGGTCTCCAGCCACTATTTCGTCCATGAGGACGGACGCGTGCTGCAACTCGTGCCCGAGGGCCGCCGGGCCTGGCATGCGGGCAAGGGCCAGTGGAAGGGCGAGGCGGACATCAACTCGTGCTCGATCGGCATCGAGATCGCCAATCCCGGCCATCCCGGCGGCCTGCCCGATTTCGCCGACGCACAGGTCGCAGCCGTCGCCGAACTTTGTCTCAACTGTGGCGAAAGATGGGGGATCGTGCCCGAACGGGTGCTGGGTCACAGCGATGTCGCCCCCATCCGCAAGGTCGATCCGGGCGAAAATTTCCCCTGGAGGCGCCTCCATGAGGCCGGCGTTGGTCACTGGGTCGAGCCAGCTGCCATCACCGGCGGGCGCTTCTTCCAGCGTGGCGACCAGGGTGCACCGGTGGAGGCGCTGCAGGCGATGCTGTCGCTATATGGCTATGCCACGGAAATCAATGGATTATTCGACGAAGGAACGGAAGGCGACGTCGCCGCTTTCCAGCGTCATTTCCGTCCTTTGCGGGTCGACGGCATCGCGGATTTCTCCACGATCGACACGCTTCACCGGCTGCTGAAAAGCTTGCCAGACCGGTCCGATCCGGCGCTGTCGTGATCACGAAATATTTCATTCATTAATATAAGTTTAGCGTTTCGCCACATCCTGACCGGAAAGGGGATGTCTTTTCCCCCTGCCTCCGAACCGGCGGGCGCGGGCTGCTCCCAATGGCCGTGCCACAACGACGGATCGAGGCGCCGGGCATTCGGCGGCGGGAGGTAGGGCCTCTTCCGCGACTGTCTGGGTCCGTGCCGGACCGGCATGGGCCGTTTCATGAAGTTTGATCATTGCGCTGGGTTGCGGTCGATGGGCCGGTTCCCATGGCCTCGCCGTGCGCCCATACGACTGGAGACTTGAATACACATGAGGAATTCGATCGTGGCCGCAGGGGCGGCCTGCCTTCTCGCCGTTCTGGCACAGACCCTTCCGGCCACTGCGGCCTCCCGTGACGCTGCCGAAAGCCGCCCCCTGAAAACCGCCACCCGGGATTCCGCCTATCCGAGGATGGGTGCGCCGGCCGGATATTCGACGCTGATCAAGACCTATGCCCGGCAGTACGGCGTCCCGGTCGATCTCGCCCACGCGGTCATCCGCGTCGAGAGCAATTTCAATTCCAAGGCGCGCGGCAGCGCCGGCGAAATCGGGCTGATGCAGATCAAGCCGGCGACGGCCCGCATGCTGGGCTACCGCGGCGGAGCCAAGGGCCTCTACAATCCCGAGACGAACATCAAGTGGGGCATGAAGTACCTCGCCATGGCGCACGAGCTCGGCGGCGGCACCACCTGCGGAACGATCCTGAAGTACAATGCCGGCCACGCCGCCAAGCGGATGAACCCGGTCTCCAAGCGTTACTGCGGCAAGATCCAGACCCTGCTCGACCTCTGATGCGATGACGCAGCGTGCCTGCGGTCTGTTTCGCAGGCAGCCGTTGCGCGTCACCAAATGCCCCCGGACCGTTTACGGCGGGGGCTTCCTGCTTTTCGGGCCGGCGGTCCGTCGTCTTCCGGCGGCCGACTCTCGACAACGTGCCGCGGCGCCGCTGCTTCCCGTTTGCGTGGTCATGCGCTAAGCCGGATCGTCTTGCAGGCGAGGGCAATCATGACGCGTCGGTTCGAATTCATCGTGGTCGGGAAGGGGATGATGGGGGCCGCGGCCGCCAGGCATCTGGCATCGGAGGGCGCGAGCGTCGCGCTGATCGGGCCGGACGAGCCGGCCGACAGGATGCGGCACGACGGCGTCTTTGCCAGCCACTACGACGAGGGCCGGATCACCCGGACGATCGATCCCGACGCCGACTGGGCGCTGCTCGCCCGTCGCTCGATCGCCCGCTACCGCGCCATCGAGGTGGAGAGCGGCATTCCGTTCTACACCGAGGCCGGCTGCCTCATCAGCGGGCCGACGCCCCGCGGCGAGGGCGGCTATCTCGACGGGGTCGTCGCCGCGCGCGACCGGCTGCAGGTCGATGCGCCGCTCCTCGACCGCGCCGAAATCGCGGCACGGTTTCCGTGGTTCGCTGTCCCGGCAACCTCCGCCGGCGTGTTCGAGGCCAGTGGCGCCGGCTACGTCAATCCCCGCGCCCTCGTCGCGGCCGAGACGGCATGCACCGAGAAGGCAGGTGGCACGGTGATCCGCAGTGAAGTCGTCTCCGTCCGAACGACCGACATTGGTGCTGTGGTGACGCTGCGCACTGGGGAGACGATTTCCGCCGGACGCGTGCTCGTGGCGGCGGGCGGGTTTTCGATCGGCGAGGGGTTTCTGCCGCGGGCGGTCGACCTGACGGTCAAGGCGCGCACGGTGGTGTTTGCCGAGATCGCCGAGCCCGATCTCGCGGCGTTCGCGGACATGCCGAGCTGGATCGACGAGAGCTGGCTTGCGCACGAGCATTTCTACCTGCTGCCGCCGATCCGCTACCCGGACGGCAAGTGCTACATCAAGATCGGCGGCGATCCGACCGATATCGTCCTTCCCGACGCCGCGGCCGTTCGCGCCTGGTTCCGGACCGACGGAAGCGCCGACGCCGTCGTCCACCTGCGGCGCGTGCTGGCTCGTGCCATGCCGGATCTCGCGGCCGTCTCCTTTTCCAGCGCCCCTTGCGTGACGACGTTCACGGCCCACGGCTATCCCTATGCCGGCTTCGTCGAGGGCGAGCGGATCGCCGTCCTTGCCGGCGGCTGCGGGGCTGCGGCGAAGAGCTGCGACGAGATCGGGCGCATCGGTGCGGATCTTCTCGTTCGCGGGCATGTGGACGAGCCGGACTACGCAACCGATTTTTCCGTCCGCTTTCGCTAGGTCTTAACCTGGGCGGGCTTCCCAACCCTTGAAAATCCTGTCGAAATCTCTGGCCATGGCTTTCCGCTTTCGCTAAGGAACGCGGGCCAGTTGGCTGGGCAGCCGCGCTCCGCAAGTGTCGAAAGGCCGCGGGGGGAGGAAAGTCCGGGCTCCACGGAAACACGGTGCCGGATAACGTCCGGCGGGGGCGACCCCAGGGAAAGTGCCACAGAGAGCAGACCGCCTTCGTTCTCGAAGGTAAGGGTGAAAGGGTGGGGTAAGAGCCCACCGCGGACATGGCGACATGGACGGCACGGCAAACCCCACCGGGAGCAAGACCGAATAGGGATGACGCGAACGGCGCAAGCCGTTCAGCCCGTTTCCGGGCCGGTCATCCGGGTGGGTTGCACGAGGCCGGGCGCAAGTCCGGTCCCAGATGAATGGCTGCCACGTTCCGACGTCAGTCGGAGCCATACAGAACCCGGCTTACAGGCCAACTGGCGTTTTTCCCCTTTCCGGCAACGGTGATTCGCATCCGTCGCAAAGGGCTGCTGCATGGGGCAGCCCCACCGCCTCCGGAGGCCAAAAGACCCGAAAACCAGCGCAGCCGTCGGACCTGGGCAGCGCCTTCAGGCCGCCGTCGCACGTGCCGGCGAGGGCGCCAGGCGCCGATTTCCTTGAGCAGATTTGCGATTGAATCCAGCTACTTGGATGCGCGGTCGTAACCCTTTGTTAAACTTAACGCCTTATAAACGTTTGATGGCTTTGCTTCAGGGAACCGGCCAATTCCCATTGACGCCCATATGGTCCCATGGTATCCCATAAACATGCCGCACGAGGGCGAATGATCGCCCGTTCATCGCAAGCTTCAAAAGGGTCCCGATCCGGGGCGGCACGGCGTGTTGGCGTCGTGTCCGGGTCGGTCTGTGTGCGTGTGTTCAGTGGGGATTTTCCGGCACTCAGTGTGTTCTCGCCGGTCAGGGAAGCGGCTGTAGCGCGTCATGAACCGGTTCCTGTCGAATGCGACAAACAGGATCGATGCGAAGGGCAGGGTCTCCGTGCCCTCGACCTTCCGCGCCGTTCTTGCGCAACGCGACATCCGGGAGCTCTATTGCTTCCAGGACTTCGTGTTCCCGGCGATCAGCATCGGCGGGCCGGATCTGCTCGACCGTTTCGAGCGGCAGATCGCCAGCGAGGATCCGTTCTCGCCGGCAGCGAATCAGATGTCGCTCCTCATTCACGGGGGCGGCGTCTTCATGAAGCTCGATTCCGAGGGGAGGCTGATGGTCACGGATTTCATCCGCGACTTCACCGGAATCTCGGCGGAGGTCACCTTCGTCGGTCGAGCGGATCATTTTCAGCTTTGGGCGCCGCAGACGTTCGAGGCAGTGCAGGCGGCGGCCAGGACAGAGCGCAGATTGCGAGGTCTGGGCTCGGAATAGAGTGGAGAAACGGGATGGCGGCGGATGCAGGCGGAGGACATTCTGAAGCCGATGGCGGACCGGTCCGCCACATCCCGGTTCTTCTTGCCGAGGTTCTGGAAGCGCTGAAGCCGGCCCCCGGCCAGGTCGTTCTCGATGGCACCTTCGGCGCCGGCGGCTATACGTCCGCCATTCTCGAAAAAGGTGCTTCGGTGGTCGCGCTGGACCGCGATCCCAATGCGATCGCCGCCGGCCAGGCGCTGGTTGCGGCATCCGGCGGGCGCCTTTCGCTCATCCATTCGCAGTTTTCCGAGCTGGCGCGGCATGCGCCGGAAGGCGGGCTCGACGGCGTCGTGCTCGACATCGGCGTGTCCTCAATGCAGCTCGACGAGGCCGAGCGCGGCTTTTCCTTCCAGAAGACCGGCCCGCTCGACATGCGCATGTCGAGCGCCGGCGTTTCCGCCGCCGACGTCGTCAATCGCGCCAAGGTTTCCGACCTCATCCGCATCTTCGGTTTTCTCGGCGAGGAGAAGCAGGCGGGCCGCATCGCCCGCGCGATCGAGAAACGCCGCGCTGATACGCCGTTCGAGACGACGCGAGACCTCGCCGGGATGATCGAGATCGTCACCCCCAGGAAGGCGAAGGACAAGATCCATCCGGCGACCCGCGTCTTCCAGGCGCTGCGCATCTTCGTCAACGACGAACTCGGCGAACTGGCCCGCGCGCTCTTCGCCGCCGAGCGGGTGATCAAGCCCGGCGGACGGCTCGTCGTGGTCAGCTTCCATTCGCTGGAGGACCGGATCGTCAAGAAATTCTTCCTTGACCGCTCGGGAAAATCCGCGGGTTCGCGTCATCTGCCTGAGCTAATTAAGCGCGACGTAATCTTCGCACCAGTCGGGAAGTCCATGATCGTGGCGAGTGAGGAGGAAAGTGCCGTCAATCCCCGCGCGCGTTCGGCCAAGTTGCGGGCCGGCGAGCGGACCGCGGCCCCTTCCGGGACGGATGACCTGTCGATTTTCGAACTGCCCGACCTGGCAAGCCTTGAGAAGATTGGAGGCTGATGGATGTTTCGCACCTTTGACGCCATTCTCGTCGTCGTCATGACCGCTGCTGCGACCGTGACCTACACGATAAAGCACAAGGCCGAGAACAAGCTCGACGAAGTTCGCAAGCTGGATGCGGAGATCCTGCTCGAGGAACACACGATCGACCTCCTGCGTGCCGATTGGGCGCTGCTGACGCAGCCGACCCGGCTCAACAGGCTGGTGAAGGCCTACGAGGGCGACCTCCAGCTTGTGCCGACGCAATCCACACAGCTCGTCCAGCCGATGGAACTGCCGATGCCGACTGCCGAGCTGCCGGCGCTCGAGGAGGACGGAAAGGACGCCGACAAGGTCGCCAAGGCCAAGGGCGGCGCGGGCAATACGGACAAGATCGCAACAGGCTCGGTGGCACGCTGATGTCGTTTCTCTCCCGCATCATGGACGTCAAGAGCAAGGCCCACTTCTCGCATGGCGGCAACGGCCGGCCGGCGGGCGCAATGGGATCCACGGCTTTCCAGGGGCATCGCAAGCGCAGCGCCTCGCAGGCGAAAAGCCGCGTCGCTGTCATGATGGCCTGCTTCGGGCTCGCCTACTGCATCGTCGGCGGACGGCTGGTGCAATACGGCATGACGCAGCCGGAATCCGTTTCCAGCATCGGCCCGGCCGACCGCCTGCTCGCATCGCGACCCGACATCGTCGATCGCAACGGGGAGATCCTGGCGACCGACATCCGCACCGTTTCGCTCTATGCCGAGCCGCACAAGATCGTCGATCCCGACGAGGCGCTGGAACTGCTGCAGACCGTGCTGCCGGAGCTCGATCCGAAGGGGACCTACAAGAAGCTGACATCCGATTCGCGCTTCCAGTGGCTGCAGCGCCAGCTGACGCCGAAGCAGCAGAGCCGCATCCTCGCGCTCGGCATCCCGGGTGTCGGCTTTCGGCCGGAGAAGCGCCGCTTCTATCCGAGCGGCTCCACCTCGGCCCATATCGTCGGCTATGTGAACATCGACAACCGCGGCATCGCCGGCATGGAGCGCTACATCGACAACCAGGGGCTGGCCGACCTTGCCGCGATCGGCATGACCAGCGACGCCAAGATGGAGCCGGTGCGGTTGTCTATCGACGTGCGCGTCCAGGCGATGGTGCACGACGTGCTGGTGACGTCGATGGAGAAGTACAAGGCCGAGGCCGCCGGCGCGGTCGTCCTTGATGTGCACACCGGCGAGGTGCTCGCCATGGCCTCGGTGCCGGACTACGATCCGAACAACCCGGCCGAGAGCGCCAAGGACGGCTGGCTGAACCGCATGTCGGACGGCACCTTCGAGATGGGATCGACCTTCAAGACGTTTACCACCGCGATGGCGCTTGATTCCGGCAAGGTGAAGCTGACCGACAGTTTCGACGCCCGCTATCCGATCCGCATCGGCGGCTTCACCATCAAGGACTTCCACGGCAAGCACCGCGTGCTGACCGTGCCGGAGATCTTCCAGTACTCCTCCAACATCGGCACGGCCAAGATGGCCGACATCGTCGGCATTCCCGGCCACAAGGAATTCCTGACACGGATCGGCCTGCTCACGAAGATGCAGACGGAGCTGCCGGAGGTGAAAACGCCCTCGCAGCCGCGCGAGTGGAAGAAGATCAACTCCGTCACCATCTCCTTCGGCCACGGCGTCTCGACGACGCCCTTGCAGACGGCGGTCGCAGGCGCGGCGCTGCTGAACGGCGGCAAGTACCTTCCGCCGACCTTCCTGCCGCGCAGCCGCGAAGAGGCCGACGCCATGGCGCAGGCGGTTGTGAAACCGAGCACCGGCGAGGACATGCGCTTCCTGCTGCGCTGGAACGCGATGAACGGCTCGGGCAAACGTGCGCTGGTGCCCGGCTTCAACGTCGGCGGCAAGACGGGCACGGCCGACAAGGTGGTCAACGGCCGCTATGCAAAGAACGGCCTCAATTTCAATGCCTTCCTCTCCGCCTTCCCGATCGACGACCCGCAATACATGGTGCTGACCTTCATCGACGCGCCGAAGACTGGCGAGGGCGGGGGGCGGACGGCGGGCCTGAATGCGGCCCCCATGGTCGGCGAGATCATCCGCCGCAGCGCCCCACTTCTCGGTGTAAAGCCGAAATTCGGGGAGGACGGGTCTGCCTTGCTCGTGTCTTATTGAGCGCAGAATGAACGGGGCAAGCGCCGATTCGTAGATGAAACGGCCGCCTTCAAGAAGAACAGAGCTGCATATGAAGATCTCAGACCTTGCCGGAGCCGAAATTGCTGAGCTGGACGCCGCCGTGGCGGCAATCGAGATTGGCGGCATTTCGGCGGACAGCCGCAAGGTCTCTCCCGGCGATCTGTTCGTCGCCCTTTCCGGGACGAAGGCGGACGGAACGGCCTATGCGGCCGACGCCGTCTCGCGGGGCGCCGCCGCCATCGTGACGGGGCGGGGGGCAAGGGTCGAGGCATCCGTTCCCGTCCTTGCCGTGGACGACCCGCGCCGGTTCCTGGCGCTTGCGGCTGCCCGCTACTTCGGCCGCCAGCCGGAGACGATGGTCGCCGTCACGGGTACTGCCGGCAAGACCTCGGTCGCCTCGTTTACCCGGCAGATCTGGGCGCATGCGGGCCATGCGGCGGCGATGATCGGCACGACGGGCGTGACCGCGCCCGGCCGCGAGGACTACGGCTCGCTGACGACGCCCGATCCCGTCTCCCTGCACAGGCTTCTCGCCGAACTCGCCGATGCCGGCGTCACCCATGCGGCGATGGAAGCCTCCAGCCACGGTCTCGACCAGGCGCGCCTCGACGGCGTGCGGCTTTCCGCCGGCGCCTTCACCAATCTCGGCCGCGACCACATGGACTACCACCCGACGGTGGAGCACTACATGGCCGCCAAGATGCGGCTGTTCGACACCCTCTTGCCCAAGGGTGCGCCGGCGGTGATCTTTTCCGACGACGAATGGTCGAAAGCGGCGATCGAGGCTGCGACGGAAGCCGGCCTCGACGTGCGCACGGTCGGCCGCAAGGGCGCCTATATCTGCCTGAAGCGCGTGGAGCACTTCCGCCACAAGCAGATGGCGGAGGTCCATGTCGGCGACGACATCTACGAGATCCATATCCCGCTCGCTGGCGACTTCCAGGTCGCCAACGCGCTGGTCGCAGCCGGCCTTGCCATGTCGACCGGCGTTGCGGCAAGGGACGCCATGGCGGCCCTCGGCCACCTGGTCGGCGCCTCGGGGCGGCTTGAACTGGTCGGGCATACGAAGACCGGCGCGCTCGCCTATGTCGACTACGCCCACAAGCCGGATGCACTGGAAAACGTGCTATCCTCGGTGCGGCCGTTCACGTCGGGCCGGATCATCGTCGTCTTCGGTTGCGGGGGCGACCGGGACAAGGGCAAGCGGCCGATCATGGGCGAGATCGCCACGAGGCTTGCCGACGTCGTGATCGTCACCGACGACAATCCGCGATCGGAAGTGCCGGAGGTGATCCGCTCGGAGATCATGGCGGCGGCAAATGGGGCAACGGAAATCGGCGACCGGGCGGAGGCGATCGGTGCCGCCGTCGCCATGCTTTCGGCAGGCGATACGCTGATCGTCGCCGGCAAGGGGCACGAAGAGGGGCAAACGATCGGTAGCGTCACGCTGCCGTTCTCCGACCACGCGGAACTGCGCAAAGCCCTGGAGGAGCTCGACCGTTGACCCTGCTCTGGACAATCCCCGACCTGATCGCGGCCACCCATGGCCGCCCGGTCGGACACATGCCGGCCGGCATTGCCGGCATCTCCATCGACAGCCGCTCGATCGGCCCCGGCGAAGCCTTCTTCGCCATCAAGGGCGACCGGGTGGACGGACATGATTTCGCAAGCCTCGCCCATGCCAACGGTGCAGTCCTCCTCGTCGTATCAGAGGGAAAGCTGCCGGCGCTCGGCCGCCTGACGGCGCCGATGCTGGTGGTCGACGACGTGCTGCAGGCGTTGACCGACCTCGGCTGCGCGGCGCGCGACCGCAGTGCCGCCAAGGTGATCGCCGTGACCGGCTCGGTCGGCAAGACCACGACCAAGGAGATGCTGCGCCATTCGCTTTCGGCCTGCGGTCCCGTGCATGCCTCCGTCGCCTCGTTCAACAACCACTGGGGCGTGCCGCTGACGCTGGCGCGCATGCCGGAGAACACGGCCTACGGCGTGTTCGAGATCGGCATGAACCATGCCGACGAGATCCGGCCGCTGGCGAAGATGGTGCGCCCGCACGTGGCGATCGTGACGACGATCGCGGCTGCCCATCTCGGCAATTTTGCAAGCCTCGAGGAGATCGCGACCGCCAAGGCGGAGATCTTCGAGGGACTGGTGCCGGGCGGCCATGCGCTGCTCAATCGCGACAACGCGCAGTTTCCGGTGCTCGAGCAGGCGGCGAAGGCGGCAGGCGTAGAGCACGTCCACACCTTTGGCGCCGACCCATCAGCAGAGTTCAAGCTGATCGAATACGTGGCCGGCGCGCAGGGCAGCGTGCTGTGGGCCGCAATCGGCGGGCAGACCCTGGAGATCCCGATGGGCGCGCCGGGCCGTCATATCGCGGAAAATGCGGTCGCCGTCCTCGGCGCGGCTCATCTCGCCGGCGCCGACATCGAAAACGTCATGCATGCGCTTTCGACCATGCAGCCGGAAAAGGGGCGGGGACGGCGCTATCGGCTTGCGATCGACGGCGGCTTCCTCACACTGATCGATGACAGTTACAACGCGAACCCCGCCTCGATGCGGGCGGCGATCGCGCTTCTGCGCGACACGGTTCCCGGCCCCGGCGGCCGGAAGATCGCCGTCCTCGGCGACATGCTGGAAATGGGCGCGTTCTCCGAGCAGGTGCACGCCGAACTGGCCGCCCCGCTTGCGGAAGCCGGGATCGAGGACGTCTGGATCGGCGGTCCGGAGATGGTGGCGCTGCGCGATGCGATCGGCGAGACGGCGCGGGTGGAATACCGCGACGACGCCGAGGGAATGCGGAAATTCGTGCTGGAAGCGGTGCGACCGGGGGACGTGCTTGTGGTCAAGTCGTCGAAATCGGCCGAATTCAGCCGTGTCGTGTCGGCTTTGCTTGACAAGTTCGAGGCATTCTCCGACACGGAGCGCGCCGAATGATGCGCCGCGGCCCCTCGGGGTTCGCGGCGTTTCGACGATTGGCATAGAGGGGAATGCGGGGCGATCCGGCCCTTGCGGTCTCCGGTTCTGAATTTATCGCGGTCCCGCGCCGGGACGATCTTTAACCGTCCGGCCGCCACGCCCGCAAAACCTTTGGGGAAAGGTCACGAATGCTGCTTTGGCTTGTCGAACTGGCGGACGAACTTCAGGTCTTCAACCTGTTCCGCTACATCACGTTCCGCACCGGCGCAGCGTTGTTCACCTCGGCCACTATCGTCTTCCTGTTCGGGCCGGCGATCATCGCCTCGCTCAGGGTGCGCCAGGGCAAGGGCCAGCCGATCCGTGCCGACGGACCGCAAACCCATTTCAAGAAGGCCGGCACGCCGACGATGGGCGGGATCATGATCCTCGCCGGCATCGTCGGAAGCTCGCTCCTGTGGGCGGACCTGTCGAACATCTACGTGGTGGCGACGCTGCTCGTCACCCTCGGCTTCGGCGCGATCGGCTTCTATGACGACTACCTGAAGGTGACCAAGCAGACCGACAAGGGCTTTTCCGGCAAGGCGCGGCTCGGGCTCGAGTTCGTCATCGCCGGCATTGCCACCTATTTCATGATGCGCGCGGCGGTTTCCTCCGGAGTGGCGGGATCGGAGCTCGGCACCTCGATCGCCTTTCCCTTCGTCAAGGGCTTCGTGCTCGACCTGGGCATCTTCTTCGTGCTCTTCGGTGGCTTCGTCATCGTCGGCGCCGGCAACGCGGTGAACCTCACCGACGGGCTGGACGGGCTTGCGACCGTGCCGGTGATGATCTCGGCCGCCTCCTTTGGCATCATCGCCTATCTCGCCGGCAACGCGGTGTTCGCCAACTACCTGCAGATCCATTTCGTGCCCGGCACCGGCGAACTCGCCGTCATCCTCGGCGCCGTGATCGGTGCGGGCCTCGGCTTCCTCTGGTTCAACGCGCCGCCGGCTGCGATCTTCATGGGCGACACCGGTTCGCTGGCGCTCGGCGGCCTGATCGGCACGGTCGCGGTCGCCACCAAGCATGAGGTCGTCATGGCGATCATCGGCGGCCTGTTCGTCATCGAGACGCTGTCGGTCATCATCCAGGTCGGCTCCTTCAAGCTCACCGGCAAGCGCGTCTTCCTGATGGCGCCGATCCACCATCACTTCGAGAAGAAGGGCTGGACTGAGAGCCAGGTGGTGATCCGCTTCTGGATCATCGCCGTGATCCTCGCTCTCGTCGGTCTTTCGACGCTGAAGCTGCGGTAAGGCCATGATCCCCGTCACCACGCTCAGGAACAGGAACGTCGCGCTCTTCGGCCTCGGTGGCTCGGGGCTTGCTACCGCCCAGGCGCTGGTCGAGGGCGGCGCCAATGTTACGGCCTGGGACGACAATCCGGACAGTGTCGCAAAGGCTGCGGCCGCCGGAATTCCGACCGCCGACCTGCACCAGATCGACTGGAGCGGGATTTCGTCCTTCGTGCTGTCGCCGGGCGTGCCGCTGACCCATCCGAAGCCGCACTGGAGCGTGGACCTGGCACGGGCCGCCGGCGTCGAGATCGTCGGCGACGTCGAACTGTTCGTGCGCGAGCGGCGGGCGCATGCGCCCGACAGCCCGTTCATCGCGATCACCGGCACCAACGGCAAGTCGACCACGACGGCGTTGATCGCCCATGTCCTGAAGGCGAGCGGCCGCGACACGCAACTGGGCGGCAATATCGGCACGGCGGTGCTGACGCTCGATCCGCCGAAGGCCGGCCGCTTCTATGTCGTCGAGTGCTCGTCCTACCAGATCGACCTCTCCCCCACCATCGATCCGACGGCCGGCATCCTTCTCAACCTGACGCCGGACCATCTCGATCGGCATGGGACGATGCAGCACTATGCCGACATCAAGGAACGCCTCGTCGCCGGCAGCGACACGGCGATCGTCGCCGTCGACGACAGCTTCACGGCGCTGATCGCCGACCGGATCGAGCGCTCTGGCACGAAGGTGGTGCGCGTCTCGCGCCGCCAGCCGCTGGCCGACGGTCTGTACGCCGAGGGTGGACACATCCTGCTCGCCCATGGCGGCACGTCGCGCCCGATCGCCGACCTTTCCGACATCCAGACGCTGCGGGGCGGCCACAATGCCCAGAACGCGGCAGCGGCGATCGCCGCCTGCCTTGCGGTAGGGCTCAGCGAGGACGAGATCCGCAGAGGGCTCGCCTCCTTCCCGGGGCTGAAGCACCGCATGCAGCCGGTGGGGCGCAAGGGCCATGTCGTCTTCGTCAACGACAGCAAGGCGACCAATGCGGATGCGGCGGCACCCGCGCTGTCCAGCTACGACCGTATTTACTGGATCGCCGGCGGGTTGCCGAAGGAGGGGGGCATCACCAGCCTCTCAGGTTTCTTCCCGAAGATTGCCAAGGCCTATTTGATCGGCGAGGCGGCCGCCGCCTTTGCCGCGACGCTGGGCGAGCAGGTGCCCTACGAGATTTCCAGCACGCTGGAGCGCGCGGTGGCGCATGCGGCGACGGATGCGGCAGGCGATGCAAGAGGACCGGTGGCGGTGCTGCTGTCTCCGGCTTGCGCAAGCTTCGACCAGTACAAGAACTTCGAGATCAGGGGCGACGCCTTCGTCGGCCATGTCGCGGCCGTTGCGGGCGTAGAAATGCTGATCGAGACCAACGGTTAGGGGGATATGCCATGGTTAGTCGTGCCGAGCGTGGTCCGGTTGCCGATTGGTTCTGGACGATAGACAGGTTCTTTCTCGCCGCCTTCATCCTTCTGATGGGGATCGGCTTCATGCTGTCCTTCGCCGCAAGCCCGGCGGTGGCCGAGCGGCTCAATCTCGACAGCTTCCATTTCGTCAAGCGTCATGCGTTCTTCCTGTTGCCGGCCATCGCAACAATGGTGGCGATCTCGTTCCTCACGCCCCGGCAGGTGCGGCGGGCGGCGGCGATCCTGCTGGTCGTGTCGCTGGCAGCCATGGTGCTGGCGCTGTTCTTCGGGGTGGAAGTGAAGGGGGCGCGGCGGTGGCTGTCGATCGGCAGCCTGTCGATCCAGCCCTCCGAGTTCATGAAGCCTGCCTTCGTCGTCATCTGCGCGTGGCTGTTTTCCGAGCACGCCCGCCAGCCGGAAATTCCCGGGAACCTCTTCTCCATCCTCTTGTTCGGCATCGTCGCGGCCCTGCTGGTGGCGCAGCCGGACCTCGGCCAGACCATCCTGGTCACAGCGGTCTGGGGCGGCATGTTCTTCATGGCCGGCATGCCGTGGATCTGGATCATTCTGCTCGGCGGTGTCGCGCTGGGCGGCTTCGTCTCGGCCTACTACCTGTTCGACCACGTGGCCGGCCGTATCGACCGGTTCCTCACCGGCGAGGGCGACACGTTCCAGGTCGACACCGCCCGCGAGGCGATCATCCGCGGCGACTGGTTCGGCAAGGGGCCGGGCGAGGGCGTGGTCAAGCGGATCATCCCCGACAGCCATACCGACTTCATCTTCTCGGTGGCGGCCGAGGAGTTCGGCATCATCTTCTGCATGGTCATCGTCGCCGTCTTCGCCTTCGTCGTGCTGCGCGGCCTGAACCATGCCTTCAAGGAGCGCAACGACTTCGCCCGGTTCGCCGTGGCGGGGCTGGTGCTGCTGATCGGCACCCAGTCGATGATCAATGTCGGCGTGAACCTCGAATTGCTGCCGGCCAAGGGCATGACCCTGCCGCTGATCTCCTATGGCGGATCGTCGATGACGGCGATCTGCGTGACCGCCGGCTTCATCCTGGCGCTGACGCGCCACCGTCCGGAGAAGCGCGCCACCGAGCGGAGCCTGTTCCGCTCCGGCATGATGGCGCCGGCGGAGTGAGCGCATGACGAAGGGTATCATCCTGCTGGCCGCAGGCGGGACCGGCGGCCATCTCTTTCCTGCCGAGGCGCTGGCGCACGAACTGAAGGCCGGCGGCTGGTCGGTGCATCTCGTCACCGACAGCCGGGCCGAGCGCTTCGCCGGAAAGTTTCCGGCCGACGAGATCCATGTGGTGCCGTCCGCGACGATCGGCTCGAAGAACCCGGTGAAGGTGGTGTCCTCGCTCTGGACCCTGTGGAAGGGCCTGCGCGCGGCGCGGCGGCTGATGGCGCGGCTGCGGCCCGCCGCCGTCGTCGGCTTCGGCGGCTACCCGACGCTGCCGCCGCTGCTGGCTGCGACCGGCATGGGCATTCCCTCGATGATCCACGAGCAGAACGCGGTGATGGGGCGCGCAAACAAGGCGCTGGCCGCTCGCGTCAAGGCGATCGCCGGCGGCTTCCTGCCGGATAGCGAAGGGCCCTATGCATCCAAGACGGTGACGACCGGAAACCCGGTGCGGCCGGCAGTTCTGGCCGCGTCGGACGTTCCCTACCATCCGTCCGTGGCCGACGACGCGTTCCGCCTCGTCGTGTTCGGCGGCAGCCAGGGCGCGCAGTTCTTCTCCAAGGCTGTGCCGCAGGCGATCTGCCGGCTCGGCGAGCACAAGCGGGCACGGCTGCACATCACCCAGCAGGCCCGGCCGGAAGACCGCGAGGGCGTGGAGGCGATCTACGCAAAGCTTGCCGTGCCGGCGGAGGTCTCACCGTTCTTCGGCGACATGGCCGAACGGCTCGCAGGTGCGCATCTGGTGATCTGCCGCTCCGGCGCCTCGACCGTCTCCGAGCTTTCGGTGATCGGCCGGCCGGCGGTGCTCGTGCCCTATCCCTACGCGCTGGACCATGACCAGGCAGCCAATGCGGCGGCCCTTGCAGCCCAGGGCGGGGCAAAGGTGATCGCCCAGTCCGAACTTTCGCCGGAAAAGCTGTCGATGATCATCGGCGAGGCGATGAAGCAGCCCGAGCGCATGGCGGAGATGGCTGCGAACGCCCGAAAGACCGGAAAGCCGGCTGCCGCGCGCTTGCTCGCCGACATGGTAGAGGCTATTGCGGGCGGCAGGACGATCGCAGAATTCAAGGGAGAACGGCCATGAAGATGCCGAAGAGCATAGGGCTCGTTCATTTCATCGGGATCGGCGGGATCGGCATGAGCGGCATCGCCGAAGTGCTGCACAATCTCGGCCACCGCGTGCAGGGTTCCGACCAGTCCGACAGCGCCAACGTGCAGCGGCTGCGCGACAAGGGCATCAGCGTGTTCGTCGGCCACAAGGCGGATAACATCGGCGACGCCGAAGTGGTGGTGGTGTCGACCGCCATCAAGAAGGACAATCCCGAACTGATCGCCGCGCGCGAGAAACTGCTGCCGGTGGTGCGGCGGGCCGAGATGCTGGCCGAGCTGATGCGGTTCCGCAACGCGATCGCGATCGGCGGCACGCACGGCAAGACCACCACGACGTCGATGGTCGCGGCCCTTTTGGAAGCCGGCGGGCTTGATCCGACCGTCATCAACGGCGGCATCATCAACGCCTACGGCACCAATGCGCGGATGGGCGAGGGCGAGTGGATGGTGGTCGAGGCGGACGAGTCCGACGGCACCTTCCTGAAGCTGCCCGCCGACGTCGCGGTCGTGACCAATATCGACCCCGAGCATCTCGACCACTACGGCAATTTCGATGCGGTGCGCGCCGCCTTCCGCCAGTTCGTCGAGAACGTGCCATTCTACGGCTTCGGGGTGATGTGCCTCGATCATCCGGAAGTGCAGTCCATGGTCAGCCGTATCGAGGACCGCAAGGTCATCACCTACGGCGAGAACCCGCAGGCCGACGTGCGCTTCGGCAATATCCGCATGGACGGAGCGACCTCGGTCTTCGACGTCGAGATCCGCCGGCGTCGCACCGGCCAGGTGATCGAACTGAAGGACCTTCGCCTGCCGATGCCCGGCCGCCACAACGTTTCCAACGCGACCGCGGCGATCGCCGTCGCCCAGCGACTCGGCATCAAGCCCGAGGACATCGCCCGCGGCATCGCGTCCTTCAGCGGCGTCAAGCGGCGCTTCACGCTGACCGGCACCTGGAACGACGTATCGGTCTATGACGACTACGCCCACCACCCCGTCGAGATCAAGGCGGTGCTGCGCGCGGCGCGCGAGGCCTGCCAGGGGCGCATCGTCGCTATCCACCAGCCACACCGCTATTCGCGCGTGCACAGCCTGTTCGAGGAGTTCGCCGGCTGCTTCAACGATGCCGACACGGTCATGATCGCGCCGATCTATGCGGCAGGCGAGGAGCCGATCGAGGGCGTGAGCGCCGAGACGCTGGTCTCGCGGATCAAGTCCGGCGGACATCGCGACGCACGCTACCTCGAAGGGCCGGACGAACTGGCCTCCACCATTGGCGCCATTGCCAGGCCCGGCGACTTTGTGGTTCTCTTGGGTGCAGGTAGCATAACCTATTGGGCGGCGGCGCTGCCGAAGGAACTGGCAGGCATTTCGGGAATAACGGCATGAAGCAGGTGGATGGCGAGAAACTGCTGGCGTCGCTGGGCGACGGCCTGAAGGACGTGCGGGGACGGCTGACGCCTGACGCGCCGATGGATCGCGTCACCTGGTTCCGGGCCGGCGGGCTGGCGGAAGTGATGTTCCAGCCGCACGACACCGATGACCTGGTCACCTTCCTCAAGCTTTTGCCCGAGGAAGTGCCGCTGATGGTGGTCGGCGTCGGCTCGAACCTTCTGGTGCGCGACGGCGGCATCCCCGGCGTCGTCATCCGCCTTTCGGCCAAGGGGTTCGGCGACCTGGAGCTTGAAGGCGACAACAGGATCAAGGCGGGCGCCATCTGCCCGGACAAGAACATCGCCGCCATGGCGCTCGACAACGGCATCGCCGGCTTCGAGTTCCTCTACGGCATCCCGGGTTCGGTCGGCGGCGCGCTCAGGATGAACGCCGGCGCCAATGGCGGCGAGACGAAGGACCTCGTCGTCGAGGTGAATGCGGTCGACCGCAAGGGCAAGACCTATGTCCTGTCCAACGCCGACATGGGCTACAGCTATCGCCATTCCAAGGCGCCCGAGGGCCTCATCTTCACCCACGCCGTCTTCCAGGGGCAGACGGGCGACAGGACCGAGATCCGCACGAAAATGGACGCGGTGCGCCAGCACCGCGAGACGGTGCAGCCGATCCGTGAAAAGACCGGCGGCTCGACCTTCAAGAACCCGGAAGGCCATTCGGCCTGGAAGCTGATCGACGAGGCCGGCTGCCGCGGGCTGATGATCGGCGGGGCGCAGATGTCCCCCATGCACTGCAATTTCATGATCAATACCGGCCAGGCGACCGGCTACGAGCTGGAATACCTGGGCGAGACCGTGCGCTCGCGCGTCCTGGAGCATTCCGGCGTGATGCTGCAGTGGGAAATCAAGCGGGTCGGCAAGTTCATGCCCGGCTACGAGGTGCGGGAGTTCTTGGGCCGGGCGACGGCCTGAACGCGGAAGCGGTTCATTGGTAGAGAACGCCGTGGACATTTCCGCTACGGCTGACCGCTGACAAGATGCCTTATTCCGGGTCGTTATTTCTTCGAACGGGTCACCAAATGGAACCGTCATGCCGGCCTCCGAGCCGGCATCCAGCGCGCGCAAGTCCTTGCGCGCAATAGATTCTTTCGCACCGCAGACGCGGTGCCGCTGGACCCCGGATCAGGTCCGGGGAGACGCG
Organism: Mycoplana azooxidifex; assembly: GCF_014196765.1. GTDB lineage: Bacteria > Pseudomonadota > Alphaproteobacteria > Rhizobiales > Rhizobiaceae > Mycoplana > Mycoplana azooxidifex. The sequence goes on along the minus strand of NZ_JACIEE010000001.1, from coordinate 546,529 downwards.
GATAGGGAGCGCCCGACAAGAACGCGTTCACCGGCAAACAAAGACGCCGCGGTGGTTGCCGCGGCGTTTGTCGTTTTCGGGTGTCGAATCAGCCGAAGCTCAGACCTCTTCCTTGCCCGAGAGCAGGATGCAGGCGAGGGTGATCACCGCGGAGATGCCGAGGTAATAGCCGACATAGGTCATGCCGTAGTTGGCCTGCAGATAGGTCGCAATGTAGGGCGCGAGCGATGCGCCGAAGATGCCTGCGAAGTTGAAGGTGATCGACGAGCCCGTATAGCGGACCTTGGTCGGGAAGGGGGCGGCCAGCGCCGTGCCAATCAGGCCATAGGTCATGCCCATCAGCGCCATGGCGATGATCACAAAGATGAAGATGCCCTGCTCGCCACTCGTCATCAGACCGGGCAGGAAGAAGGAGAAGACGCCGATCAGGACCGTGGTGGCGATCAGGATTTCGCGACGGCCGAACTTCTCCGCCAGTTTGCCGGCGACCGGAATGGTCAGGCCGAACAGCACCGAGCCCAGAAGCTGCACTTCGAGCGCCTCGACGAAGGGGATGTTCAGGACCTTGACGTTGTAGGAGAGAAGGTAGGCCGAGCCGATATAGAACAGCACGAAGGTGGCGAGCGCCACGAAGGTGCCGAGCACCAGGCTTCGCTTGTGGTTGCGGAACAGCTCCACGACCGGCACTTCCACCCGCTCGTGCTTCTCGATCGCCTTCTGGAAGGCGGGGGTCTCCGTGATCGACAGCCGGACCCACAGGCCGACGGCGATGAGCACGATCGAGGCCACGAACGGAATGCGCCAGCCCCAGGCGAGCAGCGCTTCCTGCGACATGAAATGCAGCAGGAGCCAGAAGACGCCCGAAGACAGGAACAGGCCCACGGGCGCGCCGAGTTGGGGGAACATGCCATACCAGCTGCGCTTGCCCGGCGGGGCGTTTTCGGTCGCGAGCAGCACTGCGCCGCCCCATTCGCCGCCGAGGCCGAAGCCCTGGCCGAACCGGCACAGCGCCAGAAGCAGCGGTGCGAAAACGCCGATGCTCTCATAGGACGGCAGCAGGCCAATGATCACGGTGGAAACGCCCATCGTCAGAAGGGCGGCCACGAGCGTCGTCTTTCTTCCGATCCGGTCGCCATAGTGGCCGAACACGACGGCGCCGAGCGGGCGCGCGAAGAATGCGATCGAAAAGGTGGCGAAGGAGGCGAGCAGCGCCGTGGTCGGATCGCTGTTGGGGAAGAACAGCGCGGGGAACACGAGCACCGCCGCTGTTGCGTAGACGTAGAAATCGAAAAACTCGATGGTCGTACCGACCAGGCTTGCAAAAAGGACACGCGCCGGGGAATTCACGGCGGAGGTAGTCGAATGCGTCGCGGTCGGTGACACCGTTATGGGCGTGTCACTCATTGATCTTCTCTCAGCTGTTTCTTGAATGTCAGGTGCCGTCTTGGGAGGCAGCGCGCCCCTCATAAGGCACGCTCGGCAATTGTGAAACAACAAATATGCCGCAGCGCGGACGTCCTGATAACTTTCATGCCGTTCATGCATGCCGCGGTGACATTTTCGGTCGCGGCTGTTTGGCGCGAGCGTGCGTCGATGCGCAACTTATGGTGATGCATTTCCCAACAGATTGTTAACTTCGGCGGTCCTAGATAGAGCCATTGGGGGCCGCACATGATCGAGCGTGTCAAAGCTTGGGTGAATGACCAGCTTGCATTTGGGGAGTTTTCCTCGCGCGAGCAGGTGTTGCGGCGTTCCGTCGTCATGGCCCTGCGCATTGCCGCGCTCGCCTACAGCATCAATGTCGCGGCCCATCTGGTCCTCTATGCCGTGGGTCTGCTTCCCTACGACCTGGCGCAGGCGCTGGTGATCGCGACCGTATTGACGCCGCTGGTGTCCCTGCCGGTCGCCCTTGCCGCCTACTATGTGGTCGGGCACGCCGTCTATGAGCTGGCGCTGTCGCGCGCCGAGTTCGAGCGCCTGAGCCGGACGGATTCGCTGTCCGGGCTTTTGAACCGCCGCGCCTTCCTCGAAGCCATCGAGACCGCCGTGTCGCCGGCAGCGCTTGCGATCTTCGACGTCGACCGGTTCAAGTCGATCAACGACACGCTCGGCCACGTGGCAGGCGATGAGGTCATCGTTTCGGTGGCGGACAGGCTCGCCTCGCTCGCCTGCGGCCGGCACATCGTTTCGCGCATCGGCGGCGAGGAGTTCGCGGTGCTGGTGTGCGGGCTTTCGCCGGAGGAGACGCTGGGCCTGGTCGAGGATGCCCGCAGCCTCATCGAGGTCCGGCCGATCGCCTGCGGGGCAGGCGCCATCCCCGTCACCGTTTCGGCCGGCGTGGCCGATTACGTGCCGGGACGGGATTTCGACGACCTCTTTTCCCATGCCGACCGGGCGCTCTACCTCGCCAAGGTCTCCGGTCGCAACCGCGTGGTGCACGAGCGCGAGGTCGGCGGCGTCGCTCCGCCCTCGCGATACGAGGCGCCGTTCGACGGGATGATCCGCGACCGGGTGGGAATGGCGTCCTGAGGAAGGGCGCCGTCCGCCATCAACCGAAAGCCTGAGTTTATTTCACCGGCGCCCTGTGCGCAGAGTCCTGTTTCAATCAACGCCGCGTGCCTTTTTCGGGCCGGGCAGTTCGGGGAGGTGCGCATGATCAGGAAGCTTGCTGCGGAATTTCTGGGTACGTTCTGGCTGGTTTTCGGCGGCTGCGGCAGCGCGGTGCTGGCTGCGGCCTTTCCTGACGTCGGCATCGGCCTTCTCGGCGTGTCGCTGGCGTTCGGACTGACGGTGCTGACCATGGCCTATGCCGTCGGCGGCATCTCGGGCGGCCACTTCAATCCCGCGGTGTCCGTCGGCCTGACGGTTGCCGGCAAGTTCCCGGCATCGGCGCTGGTGCCCTATGTCATCACGCAGGTCGCAGGTGCGATCGTCGCGGCCCTCGTTCTCTATTTCATCGCCACCGGCAAGCCCGGTTTCGAACTCGGCGGCTTCGCCTCCAACGGCTACGGCGAACATTCGCCGGGGGGATATTCGGTCACCTCCGCCTTCCTGATCGAAGTGGTGATGACCTTCATGTTCGTCTTCATCATCCTCGGCTCCACCCATGGCCGCGTTCCCGTGGGCTTCGCGCCGATTGCGATCGGGCTGACGTTGACGCTCATCCATCTGGTCTCGATCCCCGTCACCAACACCTCGGTCAACCCGGCCCGCTCAACTGGCGTCGCCCTCATCGTCGGCGACTGGGCCATCGCCCAGCTCTGGCTCTTCTGGCTCGCCCCGATCGTCGGCGGCGCCCTTGGCGCGCTCGCCTGGAAGGCCGTCGGCGAAGACGACTGACATAGGCGCATCGTCAGATTCAGGTGTCGCCCGCTCCGGGATCCGGGGCGGGCGTTTTCATTTCGCGTCCTCATGTGCCGGAGCTTGCATTGACGGCAACTCTCTGATTCCAAGGAGGGAATCCCCGGCGAGATTTGATTCGGGGATGAGGCGTTTACGTTTTCCTCGCGAGCCGGTTAACGAAAGTAAACGCTTCATTAACCATAATGCCGTTGTAGTGACGGGGAGGCGGAAATTCGAGTCGCCGGCGCCGATCGAGATCAGGCCCGGGCAAGGAAATCCGGTCAATGTGAGAGATTGAGTCCAGGGGTGAAGATGAGCAAGCATGTCGCGGTGCTGATGGGTGGGATTTCCTCCGAACGGCCCGTAAGCCTTTCGTCCGGCAACGCCTGCGCGGATGCCCTCGAGGTGCATGGCTACCGCGTCACCCGCGTCGATGCCGGCTACGACGTCGCTACCGTTCTCTCCGAACTGAAGCCGGACGTCGCCTTCAATGCCCTGCATGGCCCCTTCGGCGAGGACGGCAAGATCCAGGGCATCCTGGAGTATCTGCAGATCCCCTATACCCATTCCGGCGTCCTTTCGTCGGCACTGGCGATGGACAAGGCGCAGGCCAAGATCGTCGCCAAGGCTGCCGGCGTTCCCGTCGCCGAGGCCAGGCTCATGAGCCGTTTCGATATCACCTCCAGGCATCCGATGAAGCCGCCCTATGTGGTCAAGCCGGTGCGCGAGGGCTCGAGCTTTGGCGTCGTCATCGTCAAGGAGGATCAGCCGCATCCGCCCCAGGTCATCACGTCTGCCGACTGGCGCTACGGCGACGAGGTGATGGTCGAGCGCTATGTGTACGGTCGCGAACTGACATGCGGCGTCATGGGGAACGTGGCGCTCGGGGTCACCGAAGTGGTGCCCCAGGGGCACGGCTTCTACGACTATGACGCGAAATACGAGAAAGGCGGCTCAAAACACGTCCTTCCAGCACAAATTTCACCAAATATTTACCAAAAAATACAAACACTCGCACTCAAGGCGCATCAAGCGATCGGATGCCGCGGCGTCAGCAGATCGGACTTCCGGTACGACGACCGCTTCTCCGAAAATGGCGAGATCGTGTGGCTGGAAATCAATACGCAGCCCGGCATGACCCCGACATCCCTGGTGCCCGAAATGGCCGTCCATGCCGGCCATTCGTTTGGTGAATTCTTGAGTTGGATGGTGGAGGACGCGTCTTGTTTGCGTTGACCGGCAGAAAGAGAAGCAGAGCGCGCCAGATGGACGTCGCAGGGCTTGCGGAGGCCGAGGGCGGTCGCGTGCTGCCGCGTCCGCTGCGCCGCGTCGTGCGCCTTGCCGTCGGCCTCGCGGTGGGCCGGGTGATGATCCCGCGCCATGCCGGCACGGTCGCAGCCGTTTCCTTCCTGGCCGCCACCGGCTTCTACGGCATGTCGCTCGGCGGCCATAGCCAGGATTTTGCCCAGACGACCACGACCGCGGTCGGGTTTGCGATCGATGACGTCAAGGTTTCCGGCGCCCGCGAAACCTCCGAGATCGAAATCCTCGAACTGCTCGGCCTCGACGGCACGACATCGCTCGTGGCGCTCGACGTCGAAGAGGCCCGCCGGAAGCTGTCGCAGTTGCCCTGGGTCGAGCATGTCTCCGTGCGCAAGGTCTATCCCGGAACGATCGAGGTGGCGCTGAAGGAACGCAGCGCGTTCGGCATCTGGCAGCACGGCAACGACCTCTCCCTGATCGAGAAGAACGGCAGCGTGATCGCGCCCTTGCGCGACAGCAAGTTCTCCGACTTGCCGCTGTTCGTCGGCCGCGACGCGGAAGCCGCCGCCGCCGATTTCGAAAAGCAGTTCGAGGCCTGGCCGGACGTCAAGGCACGCGTGAAGGCCTATGTGCGCGTCGCCGGCCGCCGCTGGGACCTGCGCCTGGACAACGGCGTCGTCGTCATGCTGCCTGAGACCAACGTGCCGCGCGCCATGGAGGTTCTCGCCAGGTTCGAGGCGGAGCAGGGGGTCCTGGAGCGCGACATCGCCGCCGTGGACCTGAGGCTGGAAGACCGTACCACCGTTCGACTGACAGAAGGTGCTGCCGAGCGCCGCAAGGTGGTGCTCGAGCAGCGGACCAAGGAACTCAAGAAGGTAACCGATCGCTCATGAGCATCTTTGGCTCCTCCCATTTCGGTCTGCCCAGGTTGAAGCCGCTCAATTCGAAGCGGTCGCATATCGTTTCGGTGCTCGACATCGGCTCGACCAAGGTCGTCTGCATGATCGGCCGGCTGACGCCGCGTCCCGAGAGCGAGATCCTGCCGGGCCGCACCCATTCGATCGAGATCATCGGCCTCGGCCACCAGCGCTCGCGTGGCGTCAAGAACGGCGTGGTCGTCGATCTCGATGCGGCCGAGAGCGTCGTCCGGCTGGCGGTCGATGCCGCCGAGCGCATGGCGGGCCTGACGATCGACAGCCTGATCGTCAACGTCTCGGCCGGGCGCCTGCAGAGCGATATCTATACCGGCACCATCGATCTCGGCGGACAGGAAGTCGAGGCGGCCGACCTGCGCAAGGTGCTGACGGCGGCGGGCCAGCGCTCGCTGCGCCAGGACCGGGCGATCCTGCACTCGCTGCCGACCGGCTACTCGCTCGACGGCGAGCGCGGCATACGCGATCCGCTGTCGATGTACGGCGACGTCCTCGGCGTCGACATGCACGTGCTGACGGCCGAGCGCACCGCGCTGAAGAACCTGGAGCTCTGCGTCAACCGCGCCCATCTCTCGGTCGAGGGCATGGTGGCGACCCCCTATGCCAGCGGCCTGTCGGCGCTCGTCGACGACGAGGTCGAGCTCGGTTGCGCCTGCATCGACATGGGCGGCGGCACGACGGCGATCTCCGTCTTTGCCGAGGGCAAGCTCGTCCATGCGGATGCCGTGGCGCTCGGCGGCCATCACGTCACGACCGACATCGCGCGCGGGCTGTCGACCCGGATCGAGGATGCCGAGCGGCTGAAGGTCGTGCACGGCTCGGCGCTGCCGAACGCATCCGACGAAAGCGATATCGTCGCCGTCCCGCCGATCGGCGAGGACGATCGCGACCAGCCGACCCACGTGCCGCGGGCGCTGCTGTCGCGCATCGTTCGCGCCCGCATCGAGGAGACGCTCGAACTGATCCGCGACCGGATCCAGCGATCCGGCTTCTCGCCGATCGTGGGCAAGAGAATCGTGCTGACAGGCGGTGCCAGCCAGCTTACGGGACTGCCGGAAGCCGCGCGCCGGATCCTCGCGCGCAACGTTCGCGTCGGGCGTCCGCTCGGCGTTTCGGGCCTGCCTGCCGCGGCCAAGGGTGCGGCGTTCTCCACGGCGGTCGGCCTGATGATCTATCCGCAGGTGGCGGAGTTGGAAGCGCATTCGACGCAGGGCGGCATGCTTGCGTCGCTTGCAGGAGGAAACGGCCGCATTGCCCGCATGGGGCAGTGGCTGAAGGAGAGTTTCTGACGGGTTGCCGCCGGGTAGTTGCGTAGGCGGATTACAGAATTAGAGAATTTGGCCGGTGTGGCGACGCAGGCCAGAACAGACAAAAGGAACATCTACAATGACGATCAAGCTGCAGAAGCCGGACATCACTGAGCTGAAGCCCCGCATCACCGTGTTCGGTGTCGGCGGCGGCGGCGGCAACGCTGTCAACAACATGATTACCGCAGGGCTGCAGGGCGTCGACTTCGTCGTCGCCAACACCGACGCCCAGGCGCTGACGATGACCAAGGCCGAGCGCATCATCCAGATGGGCGCACAGGTCACCGAGGGTCTCGGCGCCGGTTCGCAGCCCGAGGTCGGCCGCGCGGCCGCCGAGGAATGCATCGACGAGATCATCGACCACCTGAACGGCACGCACATGTGCTTCGTCACCGCCGGCATGGGCGGCGGCACCGGCACGGGTGCAGCCCCGATCGTCGCGCAGGCCGCCCGCAACAAGGGCATCCTGACCGTCGGCGTCGTCACCAAGCCGTTCCACTTCGAAGGCGGCCGCCGCATGCGGCTGGCCGAGCAGGGCATCCAGGAACTGCAGAAGTCGGTCGACACGCTGATCGTGATCCCGAACCAGAACCTGTTCCGGATCGCCAATGACAAGACCACCTTTGCCGACGCGTTCGCGATGGCCGACCAGGTGCTCTATTCGGGCGTCGCCTGCATCACCGACCTGATGGTCAAGGAAGGCCTGATCAACCTCGACTTCGCCGACGTCCGTTCGGTGATGCGCGAGATGGGCCGGGCGATGATGGGCACCGGCGAGGCATCGGGCGAGGGCCGTGCGATGGCCGCGGCCGAAGCCGCGATCGCCAACCCGCTCCTCGACGAAACCTCGATGAAGGGCGCGCAGGGCCTGCTGATCTCGATCACCGGCGGCCGTGACCTGACTCTGTTCGAAGTGGACGAGGCTGCCACCCGCATCCGCGAGGAAGTCGATCCGGACGCCAACATCATCCTCGGCGCCACCTTCGACGAAGAACTCGAAGGCCTGATCCGCGTCTCCGTCGTCGCCACCGGCATCGACCGCGCCACGTCGCAGGACGCCGGCAGAGCAGACTTTCGCCCGGTGAACAAGCCGCTGGTCCGTCCCTCGGCCGCCGTTCCGCCGCAGCCGCAGGTCGCACCGGCGCCCCAGCCGGTCGCAGCCGCTCCCGCACCGGTCATGACGCAGCCCGTCGCGCCGCAGCCGATGCGCGCGGCCGATCCGATCGCCGAGACGATTCGCCAGGCCGAGATCGGCCTTGAGCGCGAACTGGCCCTGCCGGACACCAGGCCCGCCCAGGCCCCGCAGGAAGAGTTCCGCCCGCAGAGCCGGATCTTCGCTTCGGCTCCGGTCGAGGCCCCCGTCGCCGCGCGCCCGGCGCCGGCTCCGCAGCCGCAGTACCAGCCGGCCCCGGTCTTGCAGCGCGCCGAGCCTGCAGCCCCGGTCATCCGCCAGGAGCCGGTCGCCAGCCGCATGCCGAAGATCGAGGACTTCCCGCCGGTGGTGAAGGCCGAGATGGAACATCGCGGCCAGCAGCCGGCCCAGGTCCAGCCCGAGGAACGCGGTCCGATGGGGCTTCTGAAGCGCATCACGTCCTCTCTCGGACGCCGCGACGAGGAAGAACAGCCGGCCGCTGCAGAGGCCGCTTCCGCCCCGCAGCGCCGGGCCATGTCGCCCGAAGCGAGCATCTATGCACCGCGCCGGGGACAGCTCGACGACCATGGCCGCGCCAATCCGCAGCCGCGGGCGCTCAGCGAGGATGACCAGCTGGAGATTCCCGCCTTCCTGCGCCGCCAGTCGAACTGAGACTGTCATCATTGTTGCAAAAGAAGGCCCGGACCCCTGTCCGGGCCTTCTTTTTTGCTAAATCTTTCAGTGGCTTGGATGGCCCTTGTGGGTCGTAACAGAACGAAAGAAACAGTGATTTGTAACAATTCGGGAGCGCAACTACATTCCGGCCAGAAACGCAGCCAGCGCATTGATTCATGGGCGATTTTTACAAGCTTGGCGCTGTCTCTGTTGCAAAGCTCCCATTCCCCGCTTCGGTGGTCGAGGGGCGCGCGAAGCAAAATGACAACAAAATAGTGACGATCGGCCCGGTGCCGGTGATAAAATAAGGCGAATTAGAAGATGTCCATCAGCTTGCTGGGTTTTCAGACGACGATCTCGAGCCCGGTCACAATTTCGGGAACGGGCGTCCATTCCGGCGCTGTCGTTTCCATTACGTTTCACCCGGCCGAAGCCGACAGCGGCATCGTCTTCCAGCGCCTTCACGACAACGGGTCCGTGAGCGAATACCGCGCCGTGTCCTCGCAGGTGGGCAACACCGACCTTTGCACCGTTCTCGGTTTCTCGCCGGACAAGTCCATCGCCACCATCGAGCACGTCATGGCAGCGCTCTATGCGCTTTCGCTGGACAATGTCCTGATCGAGGTCCAGGGCGCCGAAATGCCGATCATGGACGGCAGCTCCGCTCCCTTTATCGACGCGATCGATCAGGTCGGCCTGCGGCCGCTCGCGGTCAAGCGCCGCTACATCCGCGTGGTCAAGCCGATCCGCGTCGAGGCCGGTTCGTCCTGGTCCGAATTCCTGCCCCATGACGGCACGCGCTTCGAGGTCGAGATCGATTTCGATTGCCCGCTGATCGGCCGGCAGGCCTGGAAGGGCGAGCTGACGCCAGCGACCTTCCGCAGCGAGCTTTCGCGCGCCCGCACCTTCGGTTTCATGCGCGACGTCGAACGCCTCTGGGCGGCAGGCTATGCGCTCGGTTCCTCGCTTGAGAACTCCGTCGTCATCTCCGACGACAATGCCGTGATCAACATCGAGGGCCTGCGCTACGGCGATGAATTCGCCCGTCACAAGACGCTGGACGCCGTTGGCGACCTGGCACTTTCCGGCGCGCAGTTCATCGGCTGCTACCGTTCCTATCGCGGCGGCCACAGGATGAACGCGATGGCGCTGAAGGCGCTGCTCAACGATCGCACGGCCTACGAGGTCGTCGAGGCTTCGGTCCCGCGCGCTCGCGCCGGCAAACGCGAGCTCATCACCGTGAACGCACCGGAGTTCGCTCCCTGGTCCGCCTGAGGGCCGGGGACATTCCCAATCGCATGGCGCTTCACACTTTCTTTGCCATAAAAATGCGTTAATGCAGCGGCATGGCGTTGCGGTATGCGCGGGATTGGGGATAGAACGCGTTCAATGAACGGCGCTCGAACAGGGCGCCGCGATGATTTTGGGATTGTCAGATGAAATTTGCAGGGATTGTTGGTGCCAAGCATTGGACGCGGATTGCCTGCGTCGCTTTCCTGTCCACGGTGCCACTGGCGCTGACGGCGTGCCAAAGCGATCCCGACATCGACATCACCAAGCTTTCGGCCGAGACCGATCCGCCCGACGTTCTCTACAACCAGGGGCTGGCCAACCTCAACGCCGGCAACGTCAGCGAGGCCTCGCGCAAGTTCGCCGCGATCGACAGGCAGCACCCGTTCTCGGAGTACGCCCGCAAGGCGTTGGTGATGAGTGCCTTCGTCAACTATCGCCAGGGCGCCAACCAGGAGGCGATCACTGCCGGCCAGCGCTACCTGAAGCTCTATCCTGAGTCCGAGGATGCGGCGTATGCGCAGTACATCGTCGGTCTCGCCTATGCAAAGCAGATCCCGAGCGTGACGCAGGACCAGCGTCCGGCGACCCAGACGATCGAGGCGATGCAGGCGGTCGTCACCAAGTATCCCGATTCGGAATATGTCGAGGACGCGCAGACGAAGATCCGGTTTGCCCGCGATCAGCTCGCCGGCAAGGAGATGCAGGTCGGGCGCTACTATCTCGAGCGCAAGGAATACCTGGCGGCGATCAAGCGCTTCCGCACCGTCGTCGAGCAGTACGGCACGACGAACCAGGTGGAAGAAGCGCTCGCGCGCCTCGTCGAATCCTATTATGCAATGGGTATCGCCAGCGAAGCGCAGACCGCTGCCGCCGTTCTCGGCCACAACTATCCGGACAGCGAGTGGTATGCGGATTCCTACAAGCTGCTGCAGTCGAAGGGGCTGGAGCCGCGCGAGAACGCTGGATCCTGGATTTCGCGCGCCGGCAAAGCCCTCATCGGCGCCTGAGCAAAGAGATATGACCTCGGATGCTGGCACAGCTTTCGATCCGCGATATCGTCCTGATCGAACGGCTTGACCTCGCTTTCGACGGCGGGCTCTCTGTGCTGACCGGCGAAACCGGCGCCGGAAAATCCATCCTGCTCGATTCGCTCTCGCTCGCGCTCGGCGGGCGCGGCGATGGTTCGCTGGTCCGCCACGGGCTCGACAAGGGGCAGGTGACGGCCGTGTTCGATGTGCCGATGCAGCATGCGGCCCGAACACTCCTGCACGACAACGCCATCGACCATGACGGCGACCTGATCTTCCGCCGCGTGCAGTCGGCCGACGGCCGCACCAAGGCCTATGTCAACGACCAGCCGGTCTCGGTGCAACTGATGCGGCAGGCGGGGCAGTTGCTCGTCGAGATCCACGGCCAGCACGACGACCGTGCTCTGATCGACACCGACGCGCACCGCTTGCTGCTCGACGCCTTCGGCGGTCTGGGTGAGACGGTGGCGAATGTCTCCCGCCTCTACCAGCAATGGAAGGATGCCGAGCGCGCGCTTCGCCGCCACCGCGAAAAGGTGGAGGCGGCAGCGCGCGAGGCCGACTATATCCGCTCCTCCGTCGACGAACTGGAGAAGCTCTCGCCGCAGGACGGTGAGGAAGAGGTGCTTGCGGAAGACCGCGCGCGGATGATGAAGGCCGAGCGGATCGCCGGCGACATCAACGAGGCGAGCGATTTCCTGAACGGCAACGCGTCTCCGGTCCCCGTCATCGCCTCGATGGTGCGGCGGCTGGAGCGCAAGAGCCAGGAGGCGCCGGGCCTGCTGGAGGAGACGGTCGAACTGCTCGGCCGCGCCGTCGACCAGCTCTCGGACGCGCAGATGGCCGTGGACGTGGCGCTGCGCAAGACCGAGTTCGATCCGAAGCTTCTGGAGCGCACGGAGGAGCGGCTGTTCGCGCTCCGTGCGGCCTCGCGGAAATACTCCGTTCCCGTTTCCGGCCTGCCGGCGCTGGCCGTGCGGATGATCGCAGACCTTGCCGATCTCGACGCTGGCGAGGAGAAGCTGGCCCAACTGGGGCAGGCGTTAGGCGAGATGCGCGCGGCGTTTGACGCCGCCGCACGCGCGCTCTCGGAGCGCCGCCACCATACGGCCGAGGCGCTGGCCGGCGCCGTCATGGCCGAGCTGCCGGCGCTCAAGCTGGAGCGCGCCCGGTTCATGGTCAATATCACCACCGATCCGGACGGCGGGGCCGAAGCGGGGATCGACACCGTCGAGTTCCATGTCCAGACCAATCCGGGCACGCGCCCCGGGCCGATCATGAAGGTCGCCTCGGGCGGCGAGCTCTCGCGCTTCCTCCTGGCGCTGAAGGTGGCGCTTGCCGACCGCGGCTCGGCGCCAACGCTCGTCTTCGACGAGATCGACACTGGCGTCGGCGGCGCGGTGGCGGATGCGATCGGCCAGCGGCTGAAACGGCTATCGTCCACGGTGCAGGTGCTGTCCGTCACCCATGCGCCGCAGGTGGCCGCGCGTGCTGCCACGCATCTCCTGATCTCGAAGGGACCGGTCGACGGCGGCGCGACGATCGCGACCCGTGTCGCCCGCATGGATGACGGCGCCCGCACCGAGGAGATCGCCCGCATGCTCGCCGGCGCATCGGTCACCGAGGAGGCGAGGGCGGCGGCGGCGCGGTTGCTGTCCGGCAACGGCTAGCCGGAGACCGCAACCGGGAGACAGGTGAGGACAGCGCCCGAGGCTGCTTCCCTTTTTGTCGCCATGCTCTAAAAACCAGACGAGTCCTTGTGGAGCAGCGCGATGTCCGTCGAGAAAACCCCCGTCGAGAACCTGACAGAAGAACAGGCGGCGGCCGAGCTGGCCTTCCTTGCAGCCGAGATCGCCAGCAACGACGTGCTCTATCACGGCAAGGACCAGCCGGAGATATCGGATGCCGACTATGACGCGCTGAAGCGGCGCAACGATGCGATCGAGAAGCGGTTCCCGCAACTCGTGCGCGCCGACAGCCCCTCGATCAAGGTCGGTGCGGCGCCGCTTGCGACCTTTGCGCCGATTACCCATTCACGGCCGATGCTGTCGCTCGACAACACGTTTTCGGACGAGGACGTGCGCGATTTCGTCGCCTCCGTCTACCGCTTCCTCGGGCTTCTGCCGGACGGGTCGATCGCCTTTACCGCCGAGCCGAAGATCGACGGGCTGTCCATGTCGATCCGCTACGAGCAGGGCCGGCTGGTCAATGCCGCGACCCGCGGCGACGGGACGACCGGCGAGAACGTCACCGAGAACATCAAGACCATCAAGGAGATCCCCAACCGCCTGCCGGACGGCGTGCCGGATGTCGTCGAGGTTCGCGGCGAGGTCTACATGAGCAAGTCAGACTTCCTGGCGCTCAACGAGAAGATGGCGGCGGAGGGCAAGCAGACCTACGTCAACCCCCGCAACACGGCGGCCGGGTCGCTGCGCCAGCTCGATGCGAAGGTGACGGCAAGCCGCAACCTGAAATTCTTCGCCTATGCCTGGGGCGAGATGTCCGCCATGCCGGCCGATACGCAGATGGGCATGGTGGAGGCGTTCAGGACATGGGGCTTCCCGGTCAATCCGCTGATGAAGCGGCTGACCTCGGTGGAAGACATCATCGCCCACTATACCGAGATCGGGCTGAAGCGTCCGGATCTCGACTACGAGATCGACGGCGTCGTCTACAAGGTCGACCGGCTGGACCTGCAGGCGCGGCTTGGCTTTCGCTCCCGCAGCCCGCGCTGGGCAACGGCGCACAAGTTCCCGGCCGAGCAGGCGTTCACGAAAGTCGAGAAGATCGATATTCAGGTCGGGCGCACCGGCGCGCTGACGCCTGTGGCGCGCCTGACCCCGATCACGGTCGGCGGCGTTGTCGTGACGAATGCGACGCTGCACAACGAGGATTACATCAAGGGCCTCGGCAATTCCGGCGAGCGCATCCGCGACGACGGTCACGACATCCGCATCGGCGACACGGTGATCGTGCAGCGGGCAGGGGACGTCATCCCACAGGTGCTCGACGTGGTTCTGGAGAAGCGGCCGGCGGACGCCGTGCCCTACGAGTTCCCCAAGACCTGCCCGGTCTGCGGCAGCCATGCGGTGCGCGACATCAACGAGAAATCCGGCAAGATCGATGCGGTGCGCCGCTGCACCGGCGGCTTCGTCTGCCGGGCGCAGGCGGTGGAGCACCTGAAGCACTTCGTCTCGCGCAACGCCTACGACATCGAGGGGCTCGGCGCCAAGCAGATCGATTTCTTCTTCGAGGCGGAGGATCCGGCGCTGGCGATCCGCACCGCGCCCGAGATCTTCACGCTGAAGCGGCGGCAGGAGACTTCGCTGGCCAAGCTGGAGAACATCGACGGCTTCGGCAGGGTGAGCGTGAAGAAGCTGTTCGACGCGATCGACGAGCGGCGGGCGATCGCGCTCAACCGCTTCATCTACGCGCTCGGCATCCGCCATGTCGGCGAGACGACGGCCAAGCTTCTGGCGCGCGCCTATGGCACCTATGCGGCCTTCGAGGCGGGGATGAAGGGGGCGGCTTCGTTCTCGGGCGAGGCATGGGCCGAGCTCAACAGCATCGACGGCATCGGCGAGGTGGTCGCCCGCGCCATCGTCGAGTTCTACAAGGAGCCGCGCAACCTCGACGTGATCGGGCGGCTGCTCGAGGAGGTCACGCCGGAAGCGGCCGAGGCGCCCGTTGCAAGCGACAGTGTGGTTGCCGGCAAGACCGTGGTCTTCACCGGATCGTTGGAGAAGATGACGCGCGACGAGGCCAAGGCAATGGCGGAGCGGCTGGGCGCCAAGGTGTCGGGCTCGGTGTCGAAGAAGACGGATCTGGTGGTGGCGGGGCCGGGCGCCGGCTCCAAGCTCGACAAGGCGCGGGAATTCGGTGTCGAGGTGATCGACGAGGACCAGTGGCTGGAGCGCGTCAAGGCCTGACCGGCCAGGTTATGCCAAATCTCAGTGGTCCCGGCGGCGGCGGTCGGGGCCTTCGTGGATGACCACCAGTGCGCCGATCATCGTGGGGCCCTCCGAATAGCAGGGCGTCAGCCGGCGACGGACCACGACGACCTCACCGTCCCTCTCGCGGGCGGTGGTGTACTCGACGGTCTCGCCCGCGAAGCAGCGGTCGAGATTGTCCTTGATCGTATTGTTGAAGTGCTCCGCGCCGACGATATCGCGCACGTGCCGCCCGACGAGTTCGTGCGGCTTGCGCTTCAGCCGGGCCGCGTCGGTGGCGTTGGCGTAGAGGTAGCGATAGTCGGTGGTCACGACCGCGACACGTTCTGCGAGCGTATCGAGCTGGCCGATGTCCAGCACCCCGTTTCTCACCGGCGCCGAGAGGGCGGGCAGGCCGTTCTGGTCGGCCGGGCGGGTGCGGACGGTGATGTATCGCCTGAGGAGAAGTTCGATCAGGTCGGCATTGTTGCGGACGCTGGAGGCGTCCTCGGCCTCCTCGCGCAACAGCCGCAGGAGGGCGGTGAACTGTGCCTGCTGCTCGGCCGCATCGTGCGTCTGGTGGTCGACCAGTGCCATCAGCGCATTCGTCAGTTCCCGGTCGAGGCGATGGACGAGCGGTATGTCCTCTGCGTCGATGGCATCGTGCAGACGACGGTAGCGTTCCCAGAATGCCTCGGTCAGCCCGTCCATGGAGAGGGACAGGCGACCGGTCCGGCCCATATGTGGTTTCGTCTCTGACATACAACCCGTGCGCGCCGCCCCCGTCCTGATTCTCAAATCCTGTGGCGCTGCAGCGACAATATGATTGTTCAGGCATGTGGTGAAGGGGAAAACGGCGAAATGCGCCCATTCGTTGCACGAATCGGCGGCGCGGAACCCTATTTTTGATTGCGGGGGCACTGTCGGGGCAGGGAGAAGGCGGCAGGCGCAGGCGCGCATGCCGCCTTCTGCACGTCAGCCGTTGGACTTGCGAGCCTTCCGCTTGGGCGATGGGCCCTTGGCCGGATGGTCCTGGCGGGGAGGCCTGTCGGCGAACGAGCCGTCCTTGTAAGGCTTGGCCTTGCCCTTGAAGTCTCCCGGCTTGCCCTTGAAGCCCGCGGGCTTGCCGGAGCGGTCGTCCCGGGCCTGCGGGGCCTGGCTGCGGCCGTCGGCATGCGCGGCCTTCTCCCAGGTCTTGCGGGCGGGCTTCTCGGCGAAATCGGCGCCGGCATGCCTGTCGGAGGCTCTCTCGCGCTTGCCGTTCTCCCGCTCGCCTGCGAAGCTCCGCTCCTTGCGCGGGCCGCGATCGGGCCGGTCGCCTGCCGGCTTGCCGCGCGGCTTCGATGCCATGTCCGGCACGCCCTCGAGCCTGGTCAGGCGAATACCCTTCTCGATGAGCAGCTTCGGGCCGATCTTGTCGAAGAAGGCGTCTGCCGCCTCTTCGGCGAGTTCGACATAGGTTTCGTCTTGCTGCATGCGGATCGCGCCGATCTCGTTGCGCGTGATGCCGCCGGCGCGGCAGAGCATCGGGATCAGCCAGCGCGGCTCGGCGTTCTGCTTGCGACCGACCGAAAGCGACATCCAGCGGCCGGGCCCGAAGGCGTCGCGCGGCGGGCGGGGCGCCTGCTCTGCGGTTTCGCCCGGCCGCCGCTCGCGGGCGGGGCGGCGTTGCGAAAGATCAACTTCCCGCAAGTCTTCCGGCGCGGAGCGGCCCTTGCGGTAGAGACGCACGAAGGCGGCGGCGATCTGACGGGCGTCGAGGGTCGAAAGAAGGGTGTCGGTGAACTCCGCCTCGTCGTCTGCGACCGGCTCGGCAAGCATGGGATCGGCCAGCAGCCGCTCGTCGTCGCGACGAAGGATCTCGTCGGCTGACGGCGGGTTTGCCCATTCGGCGGTGATCTTGCCGGTGGCCAGCAGGCGCTCGGCGCGACGGATCGCCGGCACCGGAACGATCAGCGCGCTGACGCCCTTGCGGCCAGCCCGCCCGGTGCGGCCGCTCCTGTGGAGCAGCGTGTCCGGATTGGTCGGAAGGTCGGCATGGATGACGAGTTCGAGATTGGGCAGGTCAATGCCGCGGGCAGCGACGTCGGTTGCGATACACACCCGGGCGCGGCCGTCGCGCATCGCCTGCAGGGCATGCGTCCGCTCGTTCTGCGACAGTTCGCCGGAGAGTGCCACGACGGAGAAGCCGCGATTGTTCAGGCGCGCGGTCAGGTGGTTGACGGCGGCACGGGTCGAGCAGAAGACGATGGCCGTCGGGGCCTCGTAGAAGCGCAGCACGTTGATGATGGCATGCTCGCGGTCGTGCGGGGTGACCGCCAGCGCGCGATAGGCGATGTCGCCATGCTGGCCCTTTTCGGCGGCGGTCGTCACGCGCACGGCGTCGCGCTGGTAGTTGCGCGCCAGGTCCTCGATGGCGCGGGGAACGGTCGCCGAGAACATCAGCGTGCGGCGTTCTTCCGGTGCCGCCTCGAGGATGTACTCCAGGTCCTCGCGGAAGCCCAGGTCGAGCATCTCGTCGGCTTCGTCCAGCACCACCGCCTTCAGTCCGGAGAGGTCCAGCGAGCCGCGGTCGATATGGTCGCGCAGCCGGCCAGGGGTGCCGACGACGATCTGGGCGCCGCGCTCCAGCGTGCGCCGTTCGGTGCGGATATCCATGCCGCCGACGCAGGACGCGATCACAGCACCCGTCTCGCCATAGAGCCATTCGAGCTCGCGCTTCACCTGCAAGGCGAGTTCGCGCGTCGGCGCGATCGCCAGCGCCAGCGGCGCGGCCGCGCGGCCGAAGCGCTCCTCGCCTCCGAGCAGGGTCGGCGCAAAGGCGAGCCCGAAGGCCACGGTCTTGCCCGAGCCGGTCTGGGCGGAGACGAGCAGGTCCGCGCCTTCGAGGTCGGGGTCGGCCACCGCCTTCTGCACCGGGGTCAGCGTCGTGTAGCCGCGTTTTTCCAACGCGCTTGCCATCGCCGGAACGAGGCGTTCGTATTCGGTCATGTCTGGTCTTTCGAATCTCTGAAGCGCGCTGCCTGGAAACGGCTCACGTGCCTTCTGTGTCTATTCCTGTGCATGGCGCAGTCCCGAAACCGCTGCACGTCTTCGGGGCACATGCGTCAGGTCCGGCCCGGATGTGCGGGCGCATTGCTCCGGCTCTCTGGCCGTCTGCGATTGGCGCGTTCCTAGCTGGAAGCGGTGCAAAAGTACAGGGATTATATCGGAAGGGGTATTCCCTGCCGCGATGCCAGGTTCGGTTAGGTCCGGGCAGAGTCCGTTCAGGCGGGAGATTGTGTTTTCGCGCCGCACAAGCTAGAAAGCGCCGCTGCCGCGAAAGAGCGCGAGACGCCGCCGGCAGTCGCACCTTTGGGAGGAGGTGTGGCGCATGGAAGCCGAGCCGGCAGCGATGTACGGCAGGCCCGATGCGCGGCAGTGAAAATATTGCTGAACCCTGGCAGATCGCTCTTCTTTCATGGTCAGCCAGGCTGGAGGATCCGCCTCGATGCAGACCATCACCACGATCGAAGGCTTGCGTGCGGTGCTGGCGCCGCTTCGCGCACGCCTCAAGTCCGTCGGCCTTGTCCCGACGATGGGTTACCTTCACGTCGGCCACATGGAGCTCGTGCGGCGCGCGCGCGCCGAGAACGACATCGTCGTCGCTTCGATCTTCGTCAATCCGCTGCAGTTCGGCGCGGGAGAAGACCTGACGCGCTATCCGCGCGACCTGCCGCGCGACCAGCGGATGCTGGAGGAGGGCGGCGTCGACTTCGTGTTCGCACCCGGTGTCTCGGACATTTATCCCCGTCCGATGGTGACCGTCGTCGACGTGCCGGCGCTCGGCGCCGAACTCGAGGGTGCCGTGCGGCACGGCCATTTCTCCGGTGTCTGCACCGTCGTCACCAAGCTTTTCAACATCGTCGGACCGGACCGCGCCTATTTCGGCGAGAAGGATTTCCAGCAACTGACGATCATCCGCCGCATGGTCGAGGACCTGGCGCAGGGCGTCGAGGTGGTCGGGGTGGCGACGGTTCGCGAGGCGGATGGGCTCGCATGCTCGTCGCGCAACGTCTACCTGAACGCAGAGCAGCGGGCGGCGGCGGTGATCGTGCCGAAGGCGCTGGACGAGGCCGAACGGATCATCCGTGCCGGCGAGACCAGCTCGCGCGCCGTCGAGGACGGCGTTCGCGCCTTCATCGCCACGGAACCGCTGGCGAATGCGGAGATCGTGGCGCTGCGGCATCCCGAAACGCTCACCGAGGTCGAGGAAATCGGCCCCGGGCCGGTTCTTTTATTGCTTTTCGTCCGGATCGGGAGCACGAAGCTGCTCGACAACCGGATTATCGGCCAAAAAGAGCAGAATTCAGCGAAGGTAGCCTGACAATGAGCGTGCATGCAGCGAAGCGGCGCCTTGCGCCGGCGGATATCCGGGCCCTGAAGGGCCAGCGACCGATCGTCAGCCTGACGGCCTATACGACGCCGATCGCCAAGCTGCTCGATCCGCATGTGGACTTCATGCTGGTCGGGGATTCGCTCGGCATGGTGGTCTACGGGCTCGATTCCACCGTCGGCGTGACGCTGGAGATGATGATCGCGCACGGCCAGGCCGTGATGCGCGGATCGGACAACGCCTGCGTCGTGGTCGACCTGCCGTTCGGCTCCTACCAGGAATCCAAGGAGCAGGCGTTCCAAAGTGCCGCGCGCGTGCTGAAGGAGACCGGCTGCAGCGCGGTCAAGCTCGAGGGCGGGGCGGAGATGGCCGAGACCGTCGATTTCCTCACCCAGCGGGGCATCCCGGTGCTGGGCCATGTCGGGCTGATGCCGCAGCTGATCAACACGACCGGCGGCTATCGTTCGCTCGGCCGCAGCGACAAGGAAGC
The DNA here is from genome assembly GCF_014196765.1 of Mycoplana azooxidifex. Classification (GTDB taxonomy): domain Bacteria; phylum Pseudomonadota; class Alphaproteobacteria; order Rhizobiales; family Rhizobiaceae; genus Mycoplana; species Mycoplana azooxidifex. The sequence goes on along the minus strand of NZ_JACIEE010000001.1, from coordinate 526,763 downwards.
CGACAAGATCCGCCGCGACGCCAAGGCGATCGACGATGCGGGCGCGTTTGCAATCGTCATCGAGGGTACGATCGAACCGCTGGCCCGCGAGATCACGAGTTCGGTCAAGGTGCCGACGATCGGCATCGGCGCTTCGCCGGCCTGCGACGGGCAGGTGCTGGTCGTAGACGACGCGCTCGGCATCTTCACCGACTTCAAGCCACGCTTCGTCAAGCGCTTCGCCGATCTCGCGCCGCAGATCAGCGAAGCCTTTGCGGCCTATGCCGAAGAGGTGAGGGCGCGGACCTTTCCCGCCCAGGAACACACGTTCCAGGTGAAGGCCAAGTCCTGATCCCGGATGGGCGATCCGGCCCGGGCGTTCCGGCGTCGGCCGGGTCGCTAAAGGTTCAGCGAAATCGATCGATACATCAGCCATATTCAATTGCGCTGAGAGGTGCGCGGGACTAGAGCGGTTCCACGCGAGGGTGGAGGTGCGCACCAGGTGAGCAAGGCTGATTTCTTCGAGGGCGTGCGCAACGGCACGCCGGTGTTTCTGTCGGCAGCGCCGTTCGGCGCGCTGTTCGGCGCGATTGCGGTCGCCAACGGCCAGACGATCGCCGAGGCGGTGCTGATGAGCATGACGATCTTCGCCGGCGCCAGCCAGCTTGTCGGCATCGAGCTGTTCGGGCAGAACATCGCGCCCTGGGTCATCGTGCTGTCGATCTTCGCGGTGAACTTCCGCCACATCCTCTATTCGGCGGCGATGGCGCCGTTCGTCAGGCATTTCACGGCGGTGGAAAAGTTCTTCGCCTTCTTCGTCCTCACCGATCCGCAATTTGCCGAGACGCTGCGGCGCGGCGAGGCCGGCCGAAAGGTCAGCTTCTCCTGGTACATCGGGTTTGCGCTGGTCATCTACATTCCCTGGCAGGTGATGACCGCGCTCGGTGGCGTCTTCGGCCAGCTCATCGGCGATCCGAAGGTGATCGGTATCGATGTGCTGCTGCCGATCTACTTCATGGCGCTGGTGCTCGGCTTCCGCAAGCGGCCGAATTTCCTCTCCGTGGTTGCGATCAGCGGCGCCGTCTCGGTGATCGCCTATCACACCGTCGGCTCTCCCTGGCACGTCAGCATCGGTGCGCTCGCCGGCATGGCGCTCGCCGCGGTGTTGCCCGTCAAGCGCGCTCCGGCCGCGCGCGACACGGCGCAGGAGGGCTGAGGTGGGCGCGTTCTTTCATGCCGACATGATCGCGATCATCCTTGCGGGTGCTGTTGCGACCTTCCTGACGCGCATCGGCGGATACTGGCTGGTGATGCGGATGAAGACGATCCCGCCGCGGCTGGAGGCGGCGTTGAATGCCGTGCCGGCCGCAGTGCTGACGACGCTCGTGGCCCCCGCCTTCTTCACCGGCGGCCCCGACGTGCAGGTGGCGATGGCCGCGGCCCTGATCGCAAGCCTCAGATTCTCCGTGCTGCCGATGCTGGCGATCGGCTGGTGCGCGGTGATGCTGATGCGCTACGCCTTCGGCGTCTGAGGGAGACCGCGGGCTCTTTCGCGCGGAGTCGAGAGACGCCCGCCGCCGATCATGCGCCGTGGCTGAACGGCGCCGTTGCGGCTTCCAGCCATGTACGCACGGCGGCATCCTCGATCAGCGGCATCAGTTTTTCGCGCGTCCGCTCGTGATACGCGTCGATCCAGTGCAGTTCGTCGCGTGTCAGGAGATCGGTGACGATCAGGCGCTTGTCGAGCGGGCAGAAGGTCAGGGTCTCGAAGGCGAGCATGTCGATGTCGCCGCCCTCGATCGCGGCCGCGGGCAGGACATGGATCAGGTTCTCGATGCGGATGCCGAAACTGCCGGCGCGGTAGTAGCCGGGCTCGTTGGAAAGGATCATGCCGGGCAGCAGTTCCTGCGTCGAAAGCCGCGAGATCCGCTGCGGCCCCTCGTGCACGGAGAGGTAGGAGCCGACGCCGTGGCCGGTGCCGTGGGCGTAGTCAGCGCCCGCCTTCCACAGTGCCACGCGGGCGAGCGGGTCGAGGTCGCAGCCGCGGGTTCCCCTGGGGAAGCGGGCGGTGCTGATGGCGATCATCCCCTTCAGGACGAGCGTGAAGAAGCGCTTCTGCTCATCGGGCACGTTGCCGATCGCGACGGTGCGGGTGATATCCGTCGTGCCGTTGATGTACTGCGCGCCGGAATCGATCAGAAAGAGGGTGCCGTCTTCAAGCGTCGCGTCGGTCTCGGTCGTCACGCGGTAGTGGATGACGGCGCCATGAGCGCCGGCGCCGCTGATCGTGTCGAAGGAGATGTCCTTCAGCGGGTTCTGCATGCGCTGGCCGACGGCGGCGCGGCAGGCTTCCAACTGCTTTGTCACCGTGATTTCCGTCAGCGTTCCCGGCTCGGACGCGTCGAGCCAGGCGAGGAACTCGACCATGGCGGCGCCGTCCTGCAGATGCGCCTTGGCGGAGCCTGCCAGTTCGACCTCGTTCTTGCAGGCGCGGGGCAGGCGGGCCGGGTCCGCGCCCTCGACGACCGCACCACCGGCTGCGCGGATAGCTTGCGCGAGCGCGAAGGGCGCCTGGTCGGGATCGATCATGATGCGCTTGCCCGCGCGCGACAGCGCGGCGATGCGGGCGGGAAATTCGGACGGCGGGGTGAAATCGGCAAGCTGGGTCAGGTAGGCTTCCTCCTCGATTCCCGTCTTGCGCTTGTCGATGAATATCTCGGCCTTGCCGTCTGCGTGCAGGATCGCGCGCGCCAGCGGGTGAGGGGTGTGCGGGACATCGCTGCCGCGGATGTTGAAGAGCCAGGCCGTGGTCGAGGGATCGGTGACGGCGAGCGCATCGGCGCCGGCTTCGACAACCTTTGCGGCCATTTCGGCGATCTTGTCTTTCGCCAGCTTGCCGGCAAACTCGATCGGCTGGATCTTCACCCGGCCGAGCGGTTCGGCGGGGCGGTCGCTCCAGAGGCGGTCGAGCGGATTGTGGTCGAGCAGCACGAGGCTGCCACCGACCTTTTCCAGCGCCTTTTCGAGCTTGCGCACCTCGCCGCCGGTGTGCAGCCAGGGGTCGATGCCGAGGCGGAAGCCCTTCGTGGCGTGCTTGGGGATCCACAGGTGCGGCGGTTCGCCGACGAGGTCGCCGCCCTTGAAGACGCTGCCGTCCACCTGCTCGGCAAGCTGCGTCACGTAGCGGCCGTCGACGAACACGATCGCCTCGCCGCGGGTGACGAGGGCAATCCCGGCCGAGCCGGCGAAGCCGGTGAGCCAGGCCAGCCGCTCGGCGCTTTTCGGTACGTATTCGCCCTGGAACTCGTCGGCGCGCGGCACGAGAAAGCCGTCAATGCCGAGGCCGTCGAAGGTGGCGCGCAGCGCGTCCGTGCGCTCGCGGCCGAACTGCGGGGTGGAGGTGACGTCGAAACTCTGGAACATGGCTGTGCTACCGAACGGATTGGACTTGGGAGGGGACTCTAAAGCATGTCTTCCGAAAGTAATAACCGGTTTGCGGGCGATCACACCGGAAAAAAAGTGAGGCATGCCGGCCAAGCAGCCGCCGGAGATGTGGTACACCGCCTGACGAGCATGCCGTCCATCGATGATGGCGGCGGAAAGCCGGAAGCGAAGGTCTTCAATAATGACACGTGTCAGCATACTCGCCCCTTTTTTCACGCTGCTGATGGTCGCTGCCCCGGCACTGGCGCAAGAGAACCCCTATCCCGGCCGGCCGGGATTGGCCTTCCCGGAAGGGACGCCCATGGAAACCGCGAGCTGCAGCGATCTTCAAAAGACCATCCAGAATCTCCAGTTTCCCAGTGGCCAGCGCATCGATCTATGGGCGTCCGGCCCGTTGACGATCGTCGATACGGATGAAGTGCTTTGGTACGTCGGAATCTGCTCGCTCCCAGGCATCCGCGTACTATGCGTGACCTACTCGGACAACGGCATGCAGGTCGGCGATGTCGTGACTGTGCGCGGCGCCATGAGAATTCAGGATGACAAACATATCCTGCTCGACCCCTGCCTCGCTTCGCGCGACTGATCTGAGGGCGTCTGGCAAACTCGGGCCAGCTTCACTCCTATAAGCGGCCATCTCGCTGTGGATCGGCTCCAGAGGACAGAGCGTTGCGAAGGCGTGTAGCGTTAGCATTTGTCCATGCGCTGAATGCATGGCTCCCATGTCCAAATTTCGCTGTTGCTTATCTTCGTTTCGGTTATAAAGCGCCCATCGAAGCGAACGCGATATGCGGTCGAGCGAAAGAGAAACGAAAGATTTCGCCGCAAGGCGATCCTGCTAGGTGCTCCGGCCAAATGCCTGTCCGGTCACTCCTCCTCCCTCCTCCGGGTGGGTGTTCGGAGCACGTAGAGTCCGCTTGAGCTCTCCTCCTCCCAAGCTCGCGGACAGGCCGGGAAACCGGCCCATAGGCGGTGCCTCCGGCACCGCCTTTCTCTTTTTCAGAAGGCCTTTTCAGTCATGCCTCCCGGTCGCATCCCTGCGCGACCGGGAGGTTTCTTTTTTCAGGTCTCTACTGTGAAGGCTCGTCAGGGCCTATCGAGATGGATCGTCACCCAGCCGTTGCGCCAGATGGTGCGAACGTGGCGCAGGCCCGCGCCGGAATAGGCGGCGATCACCTTCCAGCGCTGGTTTGCGAGAATGCCCGACAGGACCACGTGCCCGCCGGGCGCGAGATGGGCGGCAAGTTGGGGCGCCATCCGCATCAGCGGGCGGGCGAGGATGTTGGCGATGATCAGGTCGAAGGGGCCGTGCCGGCGGAAGACGGTGTGATGGAAGCCGGTCGCCGTCTCGAGCGTCATGCCGGTGGCGATCCCGTTCTTGCGCACGTTCTCGCGGGCAACCCTGGTGGCGAGCGGGTCGATGTCGGTCGCAAGCACCGGAATCGGCGCCAGCTTGCGGGCGGCGATCGCCAGCACGCCGCTGCCGGTGCCCAGGTCGAGGGCGGAGCGGATCCGGCCCGAGCGCATGACGCCCTCGATGACCTCGAGGCAGCCGGCTGTGGTGCCGTGGTGGCCGGTGCCGAAGGCCTGTCCGGCGTCGATCTCGATTGCGATCTCGCCGGCGCGGGCGGTGCCCCGGTCATGCGAGCCGTGCACGACGAAGCGGCCGGCGCGAACCGGCTGCAGACCTTCCAACGATTTGGCGATCCAGTCGACGTCGGGAATTTTCTCACGCTCGATCTTCGCTTCGGGAAAGGCAGGCTCCAGCAGTGCGGCGAACCGCGCGCGCATTTCCTCTTCCTCGTCCGCCATCAGGTACAGCGACGCCTCCCAGATGTCGCGCTTCTCGTCGATCTCCATGGTGGCGATGGCGTAGCCTTCTTCCTCGAAGGCGTCGGACATCAGCGCCAGCATCGCCTCGGCGTTCTTCTCGGTCGTGCTGGTGAAAAGGCGGATCTCGCTCACGGTCTCGGTGTTCCTGCTTGCCGGCCGGACGGCATGCCCTGGCCATTTCCACTGTCGGTCGGTGCGCGGTCGGTGCGGCGGGCGCCGCACGCGATCCGACCCGCGGCGCAGTAGCATGTCCGGGGGCTGGCGCAAAGCGCATCAGCTGGCGACGGAAAGCCAGGGCGGGTTTGGCGTGTCCATGCCGGCAATGCTGCGCACGAGCGCCCTCTCGGCGAAGCGGAGATGCGCCATCAGCGGCAGGATGCGGTCGCGCAAGGCCAGAGATGCCGGCCGGTCCATGGTCGCCATCGCCGTCAGCATGCGGGTTTGGCGCAGCACGCCGCGGACCGCCGGCAGGCGCAGCTTCGAATATTCCGCCTCCCGTCCCTCCGAGATCAGCCAGGCGAGCCAGCAGGCGTCCTCGATGCCGAGGTTCATGCCGCGCGCGCCGATCGGCGAATGGATATGGGCGGCGTCGCCTGCGAGGAAGACGCGGCCGACCGACATCGTCTCGACGTGACGGAAGCTGACGGTAAACTTCGAGCGCCAAGTCAGTTCGGCATTCGGGCGCGGATGAACGATGCGGTCTTCGAAGTCGCCCATTGTGGAGATATAGCGCAGCACGTTGGCGCGGACCGGGATGCAGGCGAGGACGCCGGGATTGAAGAATTCCACCCGCGCGTGGCGGACGTCGACAGGCGCGTCATAGGCGTAGTCGGCAAGGAAGAACTCGTTGTCCAGCGCGTCGCCCGGAAAGGCGAAGCCGCAGGCCTTGCGGACGGTGGAATGGGCGCCGTCGGCGCCGACGAGCATGGTGGGCCTGACAGTCTCGCCGCTGTCGTCGTTGCGCACGAGCGTGACTTCGGGCGCATCAGGGGTGCCGTCGATCCTGTTGACCCTGGTGTGCCATTCGGGCTCGACCTCCAGGGCGCGCAGCCGCTCCAGCAGCAGGCGCTCGGTGGCGCCCTGCGGCAGGATGCTGAGCGCCGGCCCCGGTCCGCGAAACCCTGCCGTGTTGACCGTGAGAAGCGGGGCTCCGAGGGAGGAGAGCTTGAGGCCCTCGATCGGCAGCGCCTGGGCGGAGATGTCGGAGGCGGCTCCCGACGGGCCGAGCAGCATCAGGGTGCGGGCGTTGACGCCGAGCGCGCGACTCTCGTTCTCGGCGACCGGGCCGTCCGTTTCGGCGACGATGCGCGGCTTGATGCCGCGGCGTGCCAGTTCGAGCGCCAGCGCCAGTCCCACTGGCCCCGCGCCGGCGATGAGGATCGAGCAGTCGGCGCGTGAAACCATGAGCGGAGGTTCCTATCCCTTGATGAGGTTCTCCAGCTTTTTTACGGCAACATCGGGGTTCTCGCCATAGGCTATGGTGCCCCGGAAGCGACCGTCCCCGTCGAGCAGGAAGACGGACGCGGTGTGGTCCATCGTGTACTCGCCGTCCGGCTGGCTCTCGTCGACCGGGACCTTGCGGGCATAGACCCGGAAGCCCTTGACCATGTCCATGACCTTGTCGGCCGGGCCGGAAATGCCGGTCACGCGCTTGGAAACGTTGGAAACGTAGGCGCCGAGGATCTCCGGCGTGTCGCGCTCCGGATCGACCGTGATGAAATAGGCCTGCATCTTCGAGCCGTCCGGATCGACCCTGGCGAGCCAGCCGTCGAGCTCGAACAGCGTGGTCGGGCAGACCTCGGGGCAATGGGTGAAGCCGAAGAAGAGCGCGGTCGGCTTGCCGGTGAACGCCTTCTCGGTGACGGGGCTGCCGTCCTGCGAAACGAGGGTGAAAGGCACGCCGAAGGGGCCTTCGGCCAACTGGTCTTCGGTTCGCGTCATCTCCAGCGTCAGCCAGCCGAGCAGGCCGGCGAGGAGGGCGATGGCGATCCAGAGGATGATGCGTACGGTCTTCATGGGCAATCCGTCATCGGCAGGTCGGCCGCGGCGCGGCCGATGGAGACCGTGTCATAGTCGGTCCCGCCGCAGGGGGCAAATGCACCTTTTGCCGCAAGCGGGCGCGTCCGGCGGCGATCAGGCGGCCCGGTTGGGTCAAAAGCACCAGGACATGCCGGTTTCGGCCATGGAGAGCAGGATCGACGAACCGTGTTCCAGCCAGCCGGCGAAAGCGAGCGCGGAGAGCGTGCCGAGCAGGGCTGCCCCGGAGGCGAGCAGGACGGCGGCGCGGACGGTGTGGCGGGCAGTGTTCATGAGGGCATGTTAGCGCAGAAGCGGGCCGACCGGAATGGGGCAGGGGACCGGCGCCTGTTGCGGGAGCGGATTTGTGCCGGTCCAAGACCGGCCGGGATGCCGCGCAACGTCCCGATTCCGAACATTTCCGGCAGATTCTTAGCGCTTGCTTAATCTATCTCTGCAAGGCTGCCGCAGCGTATGGGCCATCCTGGCCTCTCGGGCATGAGGTCCGCCGGCCGCACAGGCCTTGCGCGCAGCTGTGATCCCTCGGCCGAAACTGGGAAGTCCGATCCATGTCCAACGCCATCAAGCAATCCGGCGCATACCTCGAAATCGTCTCCTTCCACCTCGGAGACCAGGAATTCTGCATCGACATCATGGCGATCCGCGAAATCCGCGGCTGGGCGCCGGTCACGCCGATGCCGCACACGCCGCCCTACGTCCTCGGCCTGATCAACCTGCGCGGTGCGGTGATCCCCGTGATCGACATGGCCTGCCGCCTCGGCATGAAGATGACCGAACCGTCCGAGCGTTCGGCGATCATCGTCACCGACATCGCCGGCAAGCTCGTCGGCCTGCTGGTGGAGCAGGTCTCCGACATGATGACCATCAAGAGCGAAGACCTGCAGCCGGCGCCGGAAATCATCCCGGAAGCCCAGCGCGCCTTCTGCCGCGGCATCGTCGCGCTGGAAAAGACGATGGTCTGCTTCCTCAACCTCGACACCGTGATCGCCGACGAACTGGCGCAGGCCGCCTGATCGACGAACGGCCGGCCGGTCGCGTCTGAAACCCCGGGACGGATGTCGCCGGGGTTTTCGCGCGCACTGCATTCATCCGGTTGATTTTTCCATCCCCTTGATTCTTCGCAACGCAATGCTCCATGCTTGTTCGTAGCCTGGGTCCTGACCCCGGAATTTGCGACATAGGATCGGAGTGCCCATCATGAAGTGCCTGCTGCTCATCGACCTCCAGTCAGGGTTCTGCCCGGGCGGCAACCTGGCCGTCCCCGAGGGCGACGACGTGATCCCGGTCGCCAACCGGCTGATGGCGAAGGGGGGCTATGACATGATCGTCGCCTCGCAGGACTGGCATCCCGCAGACCATGGCAGTTTCGCCTCCAGCCATCCCGGGCGCAGTCCCTTCGAGATGGGGGAACTGAAGGGCAAGCCGCAGATGCTCTGGCCGGACCACTGCGTCGAACACACCGACGATGCGGCGCTCCATCCCGCCCTCGACGTGACGCGGATCGACTACATCCAGAAGAAGGGCATGGACCGCGAGGTCGACAGCTATTCCGCCTTTCGCGACAACGACAGGACGGCACATACGGGGCTTGCCGACTACCTGCGCCAGCGCGGCGTGACGCAGATCGACATCGGCGGGCTTGCGACGGACTATTGCGTGCAGGCCTCGGCGATCGACGCGGTCGAGATGCTGCCCGGCGTGCGCGTCCGCTTCATCGAGGACCTCAGCCGGGGCATCGCGCCGGAGACGATCGCTGCGGCGGAAGAGGCGATGGCTGCGGCAGGGGTTACGACGGTAACGGAAGCCGAAATCCTGCGCGAGGCCCGCCAAGGGTGATCGCCGGTTGAACCGCAGGTTGGAACAAACCGAAGCGAGCGGCATTCTCCTCCCCGAAGGCGCACAAAAGCGCTGCAGGGAGATAACCATGAAACCGCTTGCAACTCTTTCGGCCATTCTGCTTGCCGGTGCGATCGCCGCTCCCGCGCTTGCGACGACGACCATCGACGGCATGAACGTACCGGTACCGACCCCGCGTCCCGCCCTTGAGATGGCGCAGGCGTCCGGCGAGCCGATGAACCAGCCCGACGCCTCCGGCGGCCAGCAGGCCGGCAGCCAGAACATGGACATGATGAGCACAGGCGCGATTGCGCCGAGCGTCTCCGGCGTCGAGGATTTCAAGACGGTCGATATCGCCAAGATCGCGGTGATGCGCGTCGATGAGGTCGCCGACGAGGATGCCCGCGAGCAATACCGCCTGCTGTCGGACAGCCACGCCGCGGACGTGCGCAAGCTTCAGTCCGACATCCGCACCAATGCCGACCTGGTCGCGGCCCTTGAGGCCCAGCAGGTCGACGTCGACAACGTCATTTCCGTTCAGCAGAACGGCGACGGCAGCGTGACCTTCATCGTCATGTAGGCCAAGCGTCATGTAGGCCAGTTCCTGGCGTATCCGCCCGGTGACAGTTACGGAGGAGGAGGCCGCAATGGGCCCGGAGCGATCCGGCCTATTGCGGCTTTCCGCTTGTCCAGGTGACGTTCTCGCCGAAGAGCGGCACGGTGGAGATCGACATCTTGGCGGAGCCTTCCGTCAGCTCCCGCGAATGGGCCAGGTAGATGAGCGTGTCGTTCTTGCGGTCGTAGATGCGGGTGACCACCAGCTTCTTCCAGATGAGCGACAGGCCGGCCTTGAACACTTCATCGCCGCCCTTCGACAGGTCGATATCGCCGATCGTGATCGGGCCGGTCTGCTGGCAGGCGATCGCGTTGTTGGAGGGATCCTCGAACCAGTTGCCCTTCTGCAGGCGGTCCAGCACGCCCCGGTCGAAATAGGTGATATGGCAGGTCACGCCTGCGACCTCGGGATCGCCGACCGCGTCGATCATGATGTCGTTGCCCATCCAGTCCACCCCGACCTCGCCGACCGTGTCTGCGAGCGAGCCGGTGGCGAAGAGGGCAAGGCCTGCGGCCAGGGCGATGCGAAGGCGTGAAGCGGTCATCGGGCGGTCTCCATGGTGGCTGGAAGCGTCGGGCTCCAAAACTGAATAGATTCCAGAATCGATTCAAGGCGATATGTGGAAAGTCTCATGTTCTGCTGTGACCTTCTCCACGTCACTTAGGTGCGGCAAGGCACTTTGCAATACCGACACATAATCCCGGCCGGTCTCAGGGCGCTTTTGCAGCGGCGATCGTCGCCCGCACGCTTTCGGGATCGGTCAGCGTCAGTTCGTATTCCCGGTCCTTCTCGGTGCCGCCCATGCCGACGTGGGGATTGCGGAAGCGCATGCCGCTCGGCACCGTCTTCAGCGCGGCGAAATGCATCTCCTTCAGCCCTGCGCCGTCGCGCACCGCCTTGATGTTGCCGGCATCAAGCGCGCCGCAGCCCATGATGACGATGCGGTCGCCGGCCTGCGCCACCGCTTGCCTCAGGATGTCGATGCCCTCGAGCGCCGTGTCGCGCTGGCCGGAGGTCAGCACCCGGTCGACGCCGCAGCGGATCAGTGCCTCGAGCGCGTCTTCGGCGTCCTCGGTCATGTCGAAGGCGCGGTGGCAGGTGACCGACATCGGCCGGGCGGCGGCCACGAGTTCCTTCGTCCGCGCCTCGTCGATCCGGCCGTCCGGGGTGAGGCAGCCGATGACGACGCCGGCCACGCCCTCGGCGCGCAGGGCCGAGATGTCCTCGCGCATGGTCTCGAACTCGGCCTGCGAATAGAGGAAGTCGCCGCCGCGGGGGCGGATGATGACATGAACCGGGATGCGAGCCGCCTTCACCGCCGCGCGGACCGTCGCAAGGCTCGGCGTCAGGCCGCCCTCCATCAGGCTGGCGCAGAGCTCGACCCGGTCGGCGCCGGCCTCCTGCGCCGCCAGGAATCCGTCGATGCCTTCGACGCAGAGTTCGATGAGCGGTGCTGCCATGGTCTTTTCCTCATGTGATTCCGGGTGACGTTAGGGCGGCGGGAGATCGCGGGCAATGGGGCAGGCCGGCTTTGCGTTCGCCGGCGGGTGCGCTATGGATCTGCGCGCAGGCGAGGGAGGGATGCCGAAGTGGACGGATTGACCGCGTTGTCCGCAACCGAGCTTTCGGTGGCGATCCATGGCCTCAAGGTCTCCTGCCGTTCGGTGATGGAGGCGTATCTGGCACGGATCGGGGCGATCAACCCGCTCGTCAACGCCATCGTCAGCCTCAGGGACGAAGGCGAACTGATGGCCGAGGCCGAGGCGGCCGACCGGATGCTCGCAGAGGGGCGGTCACGCGGATGGCTGCACGGCATGCCCTTCGCCGTCAAGGATCTCTCGGAGGCCCGCGGAATCCGCTGCACCTACGGCTCACGGATCTACCGCGACTTCGTCCCGGACTATGACGACATCCATGTCGAACGCATTCGCGCCGCTGGCGCCATCGTCATCGGCAAGACCAATGCGCCGGAGATGGGGCTCGGCTCGCATACCTACAACGACGTCTTCGGCGCCACGCGCAATCCATACGACCGGACGAAGAGCGCCGGCGGCTCGTCCGGCGGCGCTGCGGCGGCACTGGCGGCACGGCTCGTTCCCGTCGCCGACGGCAGCGACATGATGGGATCGCTGCGCAACCCGGCAGCCTTCAACAACGTCATCGGCTTCCGGCCGAGCTTCGGCCGCGTGCCATCGCTCGGCAACGAGCTCTATCTCGGTCAACACGCGGTGAACGGTCCGATGGGGCGCTCGGTCGCAGACGTCGCCGCGCTGCTTGCGATCCAGGCGGGATATGACGCCCGCGACCCGCTGTCACTGCCGACGGAGGAACTTATGCCCGGCAAGACAGGCGATTTCGCCGGGGCGAGGATCGGCTGGCTCGGCGACCATGGCGGTCACCTGCCGTTCGAGCCCGGTATCCTGGGACTCTGCCGCTCGGCGCTCGAGGTCTTTGCCGCGCTCGGCGCCTCCGTTGCCGAGGTGCCGCCGGGCTTCGACATGGATCGCCTCTGGCGGGCATGGAAAACCTATCGCCATTTCCTCGTCGCATCCGCGCAAGGAGCCGATCATGCCGATCCCGACCGGCGGGCGATGATGAAGCCGGAAATGATCTGGGAGATCGAGAACGGGCTTGCGCTTTCGGCAAGCGAGATCGCGGTGGCCTCGTCGATCCGCAGCGACTGGTACCGATATGTGCAGGCGCTGTTCGAGCGCTACGACTTCCTGGTGCTGCCGTCGGCGCAGGTGTTTGCCTTCGACGTGGAAACGCACTGGCCGCGGGCCATCGCGGGCAGGGCGATGGACACCTACCATCGCTGGATGGAGGTGGTGATCGGGCCGACCATGGCCGGGCTGCCCGTCGCCGCCATGCCGGCCGGCTTCGGCCCGGACGGGTTGCCCGCCGGCATCCAGATCATCGGCCCGCCGCGCGCCGACAGGGCGGTGCTGCAGGTCGCCGCGGCCTATGAGGCGCTGACCGGCTGGACCGGACGCGCACCCGCCATCGGCTGAACCTCGGGGGCGCGAGGCGTCGGGCATTGTGATTTGTCCAATGCGCGGGGCGGACGTATCCTCGTCGTTTCGCGGCCGCATCCCGGCCGCCGGGCATCGGGAGGGATCCATGGGTCGCAGATACATCGACTGCCGGGAATTTCCGAGCGAGATGAAGTGCACGATCGCCATCTCCGCCGACAGCGAGGAAGAACTGGTCGACGCCGCCGTGCTACACGCGGTGTCCATCCACGGCGAGCACGATACGCCGGCCTTCCGCGCCGAGATCCGCAAGGCCGTCCATGACGGAATGCCACCAATGAAGGCAGCCTGAGACACCGATACGGCCGGATCGGACCCGGCAGCCTGTCGAGCGACAAGATCGCGCGAACATTGTTCGCGCGCGTGTGGCGTTTCGGCCGCCGCATGCTGGCCAACGGGGCCGGCTCCGCCCCGTTTCGTCCGTTCTCCTTTCGTTAGCAGATAAAGTAATTCATCGCCCCCGAATGCGCCCTGTTTGCGCTTCCCTCCGGAAAATTTTCGACGGCGTTTGTTTTTGCGAATGCCGTTGAAAACGCTGGACGATTCTGGTCCTCCAGCAGGCTTGTCAGCCGCGTTCCCCGCGTTTTCTGAAACGCCGTAAAGGATTTGCTTACCATAGTTTGACAGCATTTCGGTCATTGTTTCGACCAGCGTGCATGGCACGGGGCGCCGAGAAAGACGGCGCTGCGACGCCATCGGGCCGGTCCCGGCGACAATCCGTATGATTGGCGCCGGATCGAGTAACCAGTAGCTTGGGTAACGGGTATCATGGCGTCATTTGTCGTTGCGTGCGGTGAAATTCCTTCCCGTTCCCGGGGACGCTCCTTTTTCAAGACCACGCGCGGCATGCTCGTCGCAGCGCTCGCCGCCTGCCTTTCGGTCGCGGCCGGCGTCTGGGTCGCCGGTGCGCTCGCCACGGTCCAGACCGCGGCCTCCCCGGCCGCTGCCGCCAAGCAGGGGCGGCTGCAGGCATCCCTCGACATGCAGAAGCCGGTGCACAAGGCGCCGGTCGAGCGCAATATCCGCGTGAAGAAATTCTCCCGGCTGTCGAAGACGCCGGCCGACCAACTCTGGCCCGCCGGCCTCACGGTCGCGGTCATCAAGGACCACTACGACAGACGCGCCGTCCTCGCTGCGGCGAAGATCGAGCGTGAGACGGCGAGGACGGCGAAGGCCTATGCGCTGGCCGGCTCCTCGCGGGCCGAGGCCAGCACCATGGCCGGTACCGTGGCTGCGGCAAATGTGGTCGTGCAGCCTTCCATGGTCTCGGCGCTGGTCGATCCGGGCACAGCGCGCCAGGCGTTGGACAAGCCTTTCAATCTGGTCCTGCCCGAAGAGGCGGCCGAACTCGGCCTGCCGGACACGATCCCGCTGCCGGAGACCCGGCCGCGGCGGTTGGCGAAGGTCGACGACGCGGAGACGGATCGCAAGGCCGCCAAGCCCGCCGCTGCCAGAGAGCTTGCCTATGCCAGCCCCTCGCAGCTCAAGGACGACGACGAGGTGCGCGAGACGCGGCCCGGCCTGTTCGGCGACTTCGGCCGGAAGGCGAGGGGGCGCACCGCCTACTACGACATCTCTGCCGGGATCGTGCACTTGCCGAACGGTGAAAGACTCGAGGCCCACTCGGGCATCGGCAAGATGCGCGACAACCCGCGTTACGCGCATATGCAGATGCGCGGCCCGACGCCGCCCGGGACCTTCAAGCTGACCATGCGCGAGAAGCGGTTCCACGGCGTGGAGGCCTTGCGCATGACGTCGGTCGATGGCCGGCATCCGCTCGGCCGAACAGGCCTTTTGACGCATTCCTACCTGCTCGGCCCGAACGGCAATTCGCACGGCTGCGTGGCGTTCAGGAACTATCCGCGCTTCCTCTCCGCCTTCAAGCGGGGCGAGATCGACACGCTCGTGGTCGTCCCCAGCATCGGCAGCTCGAAGCTGGCTTCGCTGTTCGGCAAGCGGATCTGAGGCCGCCGGAGGCGTTCGCCTTGCAGTGGCGCCTCGGCCAGGCGACGCGTACTCCAGCTTTTTTCGACGAGAAGGGACGACAAGGACCGCCGCCGGCTGGACGTCGCCGACCGGCGGAATTTTTGGCTCGTAGCGTTCTCCCGGCGACGCTCACGCGTTGAAAGCGCCCGCACGTGCAGCGCCGCGCACGGACCTGCCTGCGCAGGTCGCGTGCCCGCATGCGATCCCGTATCCGGACCTGCCTGTCTGCGTCCGGACGATGAGGGCGCTATGCCATGAACAGCCGGCGCAGCACGGCAAAGAAGCCCGGAGGCTTCGGTGCCAGCACGGCCCGGATCTGTGCCGCTGCCGTTCCGGCGCTCACGGCCGATCCGTAGTGGCAATAGCAGATGACCTCATGCAGTTCGTCGTCGGACAGTTCGAAGAACCGCCTCGCCTCGCCATAGGTGTCGTCGGCCAGCCCGGCCGTCCGCAGCACCGGATCGGCGAAGGCCACCGAGATCGGCGAGCCGTCGCCGCGCATGGCGTTGCGGACGCCCGGCGACTGGTGCTCCGTCTGGCGCAGCGTCGACAAGTGCCAATGCGGGTTCTTCTCAAGGAGTTCCGCCCAGCGTTCGAGGCGCTCGGTGCGCGTCAGTGTCTGAGCCGGAAAGGTCTCGACTTCTGCAACAAGCCGCAGTTGTTCTACTGTTTGATGCTTCATCTTGGACTCCCATTTGAGGATGGATGTTCCTTCCCCCAATGCTCATGCAGCCCCTCCATGGAAGGGTGACTCCACCGGGCGCGGATGTCCAATCACGATCGAAGCGGGGTGCTGCTTTTGCGGCCGGCGGCCGGCAATCGGCTATTCCGGACCGCGCCGCACCGATGGCTTCACACCCTCTCCACGAACCCGTCGAGGACCTTCTTCTGGCCGGCGCGGTCGAAGTCGATCGTCAGCTTGTTGCCTTCGATCGCGGCGATGTTGCCGTTGCCGAACTTGAGGTGGAAGACGCGGTCGCCGATGGCGAAGCGCGAGGGTTCGGTGGTTGTCGACTTGGCGACCAGTTCGCCCTCGATGGTGCGCGCCCGCGGGCCGCTTTCGCCGTAGCCGATGCGCTCGACGGCGTGGCCGGAGCGGCTGCCCCAGTTGTCGCGGGTGGCGTCGGTCTTGTTCTGCTGCGCGCGGCGCCAGCCGGGGGTGGCGTAGGCGTTCTGGAACGGCTCCTGCTTGTCGAAGCGGGACTGGCCGTAGCCGCCGCGTCCGTAGCCGCCGTAGGACTGCTCGGTCTCTGCCACCTCGACGTGGTTCTCGGGCAGTTCGTCGAGGAAGCGTGACGGCATGGTCGACTGCCACAGGCCATGGATGCGGCGGTTGGAGACGAACCAGATGTGGCAGTTGCGCTTGGCGCGGGTGAGGCCGACATAGGCGAGGCGGCGCTCTTCCTCGAGGCCCGCGCGTCCGCCTTCGTCCAGCGCGCGCTGGTGCGGGAACAGGCCTTCCTCCCAGCCGGGCAGGAACACGGTCTCGAACTCCAGGCCCTTGGCCGAATGCAAGGTCATGATCGAGACGGCGTCGAGGTTCTCGTTGGTCTCGGCGTCCATGACCAGCGAGACGTGCTCGAGGAAGCCGCGCATGCTTTCGAACTGCTCCATCGAGCGGATCAGTTCCTTCAGGTTTTCCAGCCGGCCCGGCGCCTCGGCGGACTTGTCGTTCTGCCACATCGCCGTATAGCCGCTCTCGTCGAGGATCTGCTCGGCGAGTTCGGTATGCGGCGTCGTCTCCAGGAGCGCCGACCAGCGCTTGAAGTCGGCGACGACGTCGAACAGCGCCTTGCGTGCCTTCGGCTTCAATTCGTCGGTCTCGACGATGTCGCTTGCCGCCGCCAGCATCGGGATATCGCGGGCGCGGGCATAGTCGTGCAGGTTGCGGATGGTGGTGTCGCCGAGGCCGCGCTTGGGGGTGTTGACGATGCGCTCGAAGGCGAGGTCGTCGGCCGGCTGGCAGACCATGCGGAAATAGGCCATGGCATCGCGGATCTCGAGCCGCTCGTAGAAGCGGGGGCCGCCGATGACGCGGTAGTTGAGGCCGAGGGTGACGAAGCGGTCCTCGAACTCGCGCATCTGGAAGGAGGCGCGCACCAGGATCGCCATGTCATTGAGATTGTGGCGCTTGCCGTTGCGGTCGGGCCGCTGCAGGCTCTCGATTGTCTCGCCCACGGCACGGGCTTCCTCTTCTGAATCCCAGGCCGCATGGACGACGACCTTGCCGTCCTCCGGATCGTGGCGGTCGGTAAACAGCGTCTTGCCGAGGCGGCCCTCGTTATGGGCGATCAGGTGACCGGCGGCGCCCAGGATATGGGCGGTGGAGCGGTAGTTGCGCTCCAGCTTGATGACCTTTGCGCCGGGGAAGTCCTTCTCGAAGCGCAGGATGTTGTCCACCTCCGCCCCGCGCCAGCCATAGATCGACTGGTCGTCGTCGCCGACGCAGCAGATGTTGACCGTGCCGCTGCCTATCTCCCCCCTTGAGGGGGAGATGTCGGCAGAGCCGACAGAGGGGGGCGTTCTGGCTCCGGCGTCAGAGGGGATACCCCCCTCTGCCCTGCCGGGCATCTCCCCCTCAAGGGGGGAGATCGGGCGACGGCCCGACCGCTGCGCCAGGAGCCTCAGCCACATGTACTGGGCGGTGTTGGTGTCCTGGTACTCGTCGACCAGGATGTAGCGGAACTTCTGGTGGTAGTCCTTGAGGATATCCGGGTTGGTGCGCAGGATGCGGATCGGGTGCAGCAGGAGGTCGCCGAAGTCGCAGGCGTTCAGCGTCTTCAGGCGGTTCTGGTAGGCGGCGTAGAGTTCGCGGCCCTTGCCGTTGGCAAAGGCGCGGGCGTCGCCTTCGGGAATCTGGGCCGGGTCGAGGGCCTTGTTCTTCCAGGTGTCGATCATGCCGGCGAATTGCTTGGCCGGCCAGCGCTTGTCGTCCAGCCCCTCGGCCTGGATGATCTGCTTGATCAGGCGGACGACATCGTCGGTGTCGAGGATGGTGAAGTCCGATCTCAGGCCGACGAGCTCGGCATGGCGGCGGAGAAGCTTGACGCCGATCGAGTGGAAGGTGCCGAGCCAGGGCATGCCCTCGACGGCGCCGCCGACGAGCAGGCCGATGCGCTCCTTCATCTCGCGTGCCGCCTTGTTGGTGAAGGTGACGGCGAGGATCTGCGAGGGATAGGCGCGACCGAGGCTAAGGATATGGGCGATGCGGGTCGTCAGCACCCGCGTCTTGCCGGTGCCGGCGCCGGCGAGCACCAGAACCGGGCCGTCGAGCGTTTCGACAGCCTCGCGCTGCTCGGGGTTGAGGCCGGAGAGATAGTCGGGCGTGCGGTGCGCATCGCGGGCGGCCATGGCGCGCGCGGCGATGCCGCCAGTCGAGCCAGCTGTCGAACCAGACCCGGCCGCGGAGGGAACTGCCGGAGACCTCGGGCCGGGGGCAGGGGTCTTCTTCAGCGCCGGATCGTCGTCGTCGAAGAAGGGAATGTCGTCGTAACCGCTCATCATGCGGCCCAATGTAGTGATTCGGGACCGAAAGGCCAGTTGCGCGTTCCTCTTTTATTCCGGTCGCCACAGCTTGCGGGGCGACCGGATCGGAGGAAATCGGGCCGCCTACTGGTAGACGACGATCGGCGCGTGGTACTTCACGCGGCTGTAGAGATCGATCACGTCCTGGTTCATCAGGCGCACGCAGCCGGACGAGACCGCCTTGCCGATCGAGCGCCATTCCGGGTTGCCGTGCAGGCGGTAGAGCGTGTCCTGGCCGTTCTGGAAGATATAGAGCGCGCGCGCACCGAGCGGGTTCTTCAGGCCCGGCTCCATGCCGCCGTTCTCGATGGAGTATTTCGCAAGCTCCGGCTGGCGGGCGACCATTTCGTTCGGCGGCTTCCAGCGCGGCCAGGCCTGGCGCCAGTGGATGATGCCCTGACCCTGCCAGGCAAAGCCCTCGCGGCCGATACCGACGCCGTAGCGCATCGCCGTCCCGCCCGGCTCGATGACGTAGAGGAAGCGCTTCGGCGTATCCACTACCACCGTTCCGGCCGGCTCGCCGGTCGGATCGAGGACGCGCTGGCGATAGAACTGCGGATCGATCTCCTGGAAGGGGATGGCCGGGATCAGGAAGCCGCCGTCCTCGACGGGGCCATACATGACCTCCAGCTCGGCAAGCGTGGGCGGTTCGATCGGACGGCGGGGGGCGACCGGTACGGGCGCGTAACGGCCGGGCACGGACGTGGAGCAGCTTGCCAGCGCCATGGAGGCTGCTGCCAGTAGGAACGATCTCCGGGAGGTGAGCGTCATTGAATGCGGTCTTTCGAGGGAGGGTTGGCCTGAGGACGGAATCCGTAACGAAATTCTAAGCGCGAGCGCAAGACGGGACTGCGATCACATCTTTGTCACGGCGAACGCCGCTCCTTCAAGAGACGCGTCCCGCGCAGGCCGGCCGACCGCGCATGTCGGCGCGCCGGTGGTGCGCTTCGGCAACGCTCCGGCCGGGGCGTACCTTGAAGATCGGACTTGCGGCTAGCTGCGGTCGGCGTAGAAGGCAGCGTCGACGGGGACCTGCAGGGCGGTCGCGAGCTGGTTGGTCCTCGCGGCAAGCGAGATGATCGAGAGAAGCTCGGCGTGCTGGGTCTCGCTCATGCCCTTGGCCTTCGCCGCCGCCGTGTGCGAATGGACGCAGTAGCTGCAGCCGTTCGTGGCCGAGACGGCGATGTAGAGCATCTCCTTGACCAGCGGATCGAGCTCGGACGGCGTCGCCATGATCGCCTTGACGTCGCGCCAGGTGCTTTCCAACAGCGTCGGGTCGAAGGCGAGATAGAGCCACATGTTGTTGATGAAGTCGGACTTCCGCGTGGCGCGGATGTCGTCGAAGACGGCCTTCACGCGCGGATCGGCCTCCAGGTCGGCTGCGGGCTTGACGGTGCTCATGGCGTCGCTTCCTTTTGATACGGGCTTCTGATGCGGATTGGACCGGCGACGATGGCCGCCGGCCTTGGCAGGCCTCAGAGCGGGCAATCAGACAAGGGCGATCACGCGCGATGGACCGCCCGTGCCGCCGCGGATCTTCGGCGCGCCGACCACGAGCGTTGCCCCCTTGGTCGGCAGATTGTCGAGATTGGCGATGGCTTCGAGGCCCCAGCGGCCGGCCGGAAGCCAGATGTTGTGGGCGGCGAAGTCCGGCGAAAGGCCGTAGTCGAGCGATAGCGTATCGACGGCGATTCCGGCCGCCTTCGTCTGGAGCAGGGCCTCGACCGCCTCGGCGTGGAAGCCGGGGAAGTGCATCTTGCCGTCCGCATCCGCATTGCGGAATTTGTCGGTGCCGAGATGCTGCGACCAGCCGGAGTTCAGGGCGACGCAGGCATTGTCCGGGATGTCGCCGTTGGCGGCCGTCCAGACCTTGATATCGTCGGGCGTCAGTTGCGCGTCCGGGTCGGCCGCCGCCCGTTCGCGAATGTCGATGATCACCAGCGGAACGACCAGATTCTCGACCGGGATTTCCGCGACCGACAGGCCGTCGGCCGAAAAATGCAGCGGCGCGTCCAGATGCGTGCCGGTGTGTTCGCTATAGCGCAGCTCGAAGAGGTTGAACGTGTGCTCCTTGAAGTTGAATTTCTGCTCGCGGAAGAACTGCTGCGGGCCGAAATAGGTCGGAAATTCCTCGTAGAGTTCGTGGGTCAGGTCCGTCGCCCCGGTCGGGGCGGCGGCGAGCGCCGGGCTGAGGGCGCCGGTGGCTGCCACGGCGGCCGTGGCGGCTCCGGCAGCTGCGGCGCGAAACAGGTTGCGCCTGGAAAGCATGTTCTTCTTGACGGATTCAATCACACAAGCGTCGCACATCGCATTTCCCCTTTTTCGAAAAGATACACCGTCTCTGAAAACGAGGCGAACCCGGTTCGCCGATGCGCAGGCTATCAAGCGGGCGGGGAGCCGTCAGCACAGCGGATTGCTGCAACCGATACCGGTAGCGAACGAATTTTCGCGCAATCCTTACAATTACGTAATGATCGCATTCTTTCATTGCCGGTTCATGGGTCAGGCATGATACTTGGCCCGTTCGGCGAACCACCCTGAAGGCGGACGGCCGTTTCATGTCCGGAGTCCTGGATGCGCGTTTGGAAGCAAGTGCTTGTGAGCCTCGCCGTCGTCGGCGTCGGCATCGTCATCTGGGGACGGATTGCGCCCGGCGCAGCCGATTCCCTGAAGGCCGCAGGCGTTCCTGACGGGATCGTTTCCTGGGTGGCTCCGGCCGTCGAAGCCGGCGGCGGTAGACAGGGACAAGGGCAGGGCGGCGGCCGCCGCCAGGCCGGCGGCTTCGGCGGGCCGGCGCTCGTCGTGACCAGGCCGGTCGAGCTCGCGGTCGTCAACGACCGGCTGAACGCGATCGGCGACGGCGAGGCCGTCCGCTCCGTGATCGTGACGCCCTATTCCACCGGCAACCTCATCGAGGTCCTCGTCAAGTCCGGCGACCGGGTGGCGCAGGGACAGGTGATGGCGCGCCTCGACAACGACGAGCAGAGGATCGCCGCCGACCAGGCGCGCCTGACCCGCGACCGGGCGCAGGACAAGCTGAAGCGCTACGAGAACCTGAAGGCGGCCGCAGCCGTCACCGACGTCGCGATCCAGGATGCGCGCGACGAGCTGAAGGCGGCGGAACTGGCGCTGCAGAAGGCCGAACTCGACCTGCACCGCCGCGACATCAACGCACCCTTCGACGGCGTGGTCGGCATCATCCTCGTCAACGTCGGCGACTACGTCACGACCTCGAGCGAGATCGCCCGGGTCGACGACCGCTCCGACATCCTCGGCGATTTCTGGGTACCGGAACGCTTCGCCACCAAGGTGCGCGTCGGCGGACCGATTTCCGCCACCGCGATCGCCCGGCCCGGCGAAGTGTTCACCGGCTCGGTCGAGGCCATCGACAACCGCATCGACCAGGCGAGCCGCACGCTCAGGATCCGTGCGCGCATCGACAACCCGGAAGACATCCTGCGCGCCGGCATGTCGTTCTCCGTCAGCATGCTGTTCGAAGGCGACCGCTATCCGAGCGTCGATCCGCTGGCGCTGCAGTGGAGCGCCGATGGCTCCTATGTCTGGCGGATCGCCGGCGACAAGGCACAGAAAGTGCCGGTGAAGATCATCCAGCGCAATCCCGATCGGGTGCTCGTCGATGCCAAGCTTACTGAGAACGAAGTCGTTGCGACCGAAGGCCTGCAGCGGCTGCGCGACGATGCGGACGTCAAGGTGATGGGGGCGGAAAACCGGGCGCGCGAGCCGCCCGCTGCGGAGGGGACGTGATGGCGGCAAAGGGTGGCGCAGAGACCGACATCCATGGCGGGCAGGGCGGCTTCACGGCGCTGTTCGTGCGCCGGCCGATCTTCGCGCTCGTCGTCAATACCCTGATCGTCGTCGCAGGGCTTGCAGCCTTCAACGGCGTCGAGATCCGCGAGCTGCCGTCCGTCGACCAGCCGGTCATCACCGTCACCACGGAATTCGAGGGCGCCTCGCCGGAGACGGTCGATCGCGAGTTGACGGACGTCATCGAGGGGGCGGTGTCGCGCGTGCAGGGGATCAAGGACATCTCCTCGTCCTCGTCGTTCGGACGCAGCCGCGTCACCCTGCAGTTTTCCGACACGACCGATGTCAGCCAGGCGGCTAACGACGTGCGCGATGCGCTCGGCCGGGTGGCAAACCAGGTCCCCGACGGTGCCGAGGAGCCGCGCGTCGTCAAGGCGGATGCCGACAGCCAGCCGATCATGCGGCTGGCGCTCACCTCCGATCGCCTGTCGATGGAGGACCTGACGCTGCTTGCCGAGAACGAGGTCACCGACCGGCTCGCCGCCGTCGAGGGCGTCGCCGACGTGGACGTGTCGGGCGAGCAGGAGAAGGTCTTCCGCGTCGACATCGACCAGGCGAAGCTCGCGAGCCGTGGGCTGACGATCGCCGACCTGCGCGATGCGCTGGCGACGGCATCGTTCGACGTGCCGGCCGGTTCGCTCACCAGCATGAACCAGGACATCACGGTGCGGGCGACGGCCGACCTCGCCAAACCCGAGGACTTCGAGAACCTGATGCTGCAGAACCGCGTCCGGCTCGGCGACCTGGCGACGATCACGCTCGGACCCGACGACGGCACCACGGCGCTGCGCTCGAACGGGAAGCCGGGCATCGGGCTCGGCATCATCCGCCAGGCGCAGTCGAACACGCTCGACATTTCCGCAGGCATCCGCACCACCGTCGAAGAGTTGAAGGGGATCCTCCCGGAGGGCACGGAGCTCAGGGTCACGAGCGACGACGCCGTCTTCATCGAGGGCGCGCTGCACGAGGTGGAGATCGCGCTCGCGGTCGCGGTGATCATCGTGACGCTGGTGATCTATCTCTTCCTGCTCGACTGGCGGGCGACGCTCATTCCGACGATCTCGATGCCGATCGCGCTGATCGGCACGATCGCGGCGATCTATCTCGCCGGCTTCTCGATCAACATCCTCACTCTGCTGGCGATCGTGCTTGCCACCGGCCTCGTCGTGGACGATGCGATCGTGGTGCTGGAGAACATCGTGCGCCGACGCGCGGAAGGGCTCGGCCCGCGGGCGGCCGCCGTGCTCGGGACGCTGGAGGTGTTCTTCGCCGTCATCGCCACCACCGCGACGCTGTGCGCGGTGTTCGTGCCGCTGTCCTTCCTGCCGGGCCAGACCGGCCGGCTGTTCCGCGAGTTCGGCTTCGTGCTGGCCTTCGCGCTGCTGCTGTCGGGCTTCGTCGCGCTGACGCTGTGCCCGATGCTGGCCTCGCGCATGCTGACGAAGGAGAATGTCGAGCATGGCCACGGGGGGATCCTCGGGCGGTTCGGCGATTTTTGCGCGGGCTTCTATCGCCGCTCGCTGAACGCCTGCCTCAACGCGCCCATGGTCGTCTTCGCCGTGGCGCTGCTGTTCACCGCCTTCGGCGCCGGATCGTTCCTGTCGCTGAAGTCAGAACTGACCCCCAGCGAGGACCGCTCGCTGGTGATGATGCGCATCCAGGCGCCGCAGGGGGTCTCGCTCGAGTATGCGCAGGACCAGATGCGCCTGATCGAGGAGAAGCTGCGCCCGCTCTACGACAAGGGAGAGATCGTCAACATCTACTCCGTTTCGGGGCAGGGCGGCTCGACCAACAGCGGCTTCATGGTGCTCACGCTCGCCCCCTGGAGCGAACGCGAACGCACCCAGCAGCAGATCGTCGCCGACATCAACGCGGCCGCCGCCGAGGTGCCTTCGGTGCGCGCCTTCGCCATCCAGCCCAACAGCCTCGGCATCCGCGGCGCCGGCAACGGCCTGCAGGTGGCGCTTGTCGGCAACAACTACGACAAGCTCGGACGGGCGGCGGCCGAGCTCGTCAGGAAGATCGAGGACAGCGGCCGGTTCGAGAACGTCCGCCTGAACTACGAGGCGAACCAGGCGCAGCTGTCTGTCACCATCGACCGCGAGCGTGCGTCCGACCTCGGCGTCGACATCAACGGGCTTTCGGCGGCGCTCAAGGCCATTCTCGAGGGCACGAGCATCGTCGACGTCTACGTGGAGGGGCAGGCCTATCCTGTCGTCATCTCGTCCACCACGAACCCGGTCAACGATCCGACCGACCTGGAGAACATCTTCCTCAAAACCGGAGACGGCAAGATCGTGCCGATGTCCTCCATCGCGACGCTGGAGGAGAAGGCGGTGGCGCCGCAGTTGTCTCGCGAGCAGCAGTTGCGGTCCGTCTCGCTCTCCGCAGGGCTGAAGGGCGGGCTGGCGCTCGGCGATGCGCTGACGATGGTGGAGCAGATGGCCGAGCCGCTGCTACCGCCGGGCTCGCGCCTCATCCCGATGGCCGAGGCCGCGACCCTCGACGAGAACACCAACGGCCTGATCATCACCTTCGGCTTTGCGCTCGTCATCATCTTCCTCGTCCTGGCCGCCCAGTTCGAAAGCGTCGTCAGCGCGCTGATCATCATGACGACGGTGCCGCTGGGGCTGGCCTGCGCCATCTTCGCCATGATCCTGACGGGCACCTCGCTGAACATCTACAGCCAGATCGGCCTGGTCCTGCTCGTCGGCATCATGGCCAAGAACGGCATCCTGATCGTCGAATTCGCCAACCAGCTCCGCGATCGCGGGCAGGACGTGCGCAGCGCGATCGAGAACGCGTCCAACATCCGCCTGCGGCCGGTGATGATGACCATGATCGCAACCGTCGTCGGTGCGCTGCCGCTGGTGCTTGCGAGTGGCGCAGGGGCGGAAGCCCGCATCGCGCTCGGCTGGGTCCTCGTGGGCGGCCTCGGGCTTGCCGCGGTCGTCACGCTCTACCTGACGCCGGTCGCCTACCTCGCCATGGCGCGCTTCGCCAAGCCGCATGCGGACGAGGAACGGCGGCTGCGCAAGGAGATGGAGGCGGCTGCCGGCCTCAAGCCGAAGGCGGTCGACATGGAGGGGCGCGAATTGCTGCCGCCCCCGCCGGCACAGGCCGCGGAGTAGGCAGGCGCCGGCCGGCGGCATTCGTTCACCCCTCGGCAACCCTTTTTGCAATTGCCGGTCGCAAACCATCCCCCCTGTTAGCATTCGCGTCGTATTCATCGCCCAGGATCGCCTTGGTGCGACCGCGCCGCCAGCCGGGCGAGCGCGCGGGTTGAAACGGGATCGAGCAGTGCAATGGTGAAATTCAGGACTTCCACGGGGACCGTCGCGGTCGACAACTGGGGCTACGCCCTGCAGGGACTGAACGGCAAGGCCGCGAGAGCCGACCTGCTCGCCCAGGCGACCCACGACCTGCTGGTGATCGATTCCTCGCGCGACGGCACGAATGCCGGCCGGTTCTCGCACGACGAGATCACCCGCATGAAGGACGGCATGGGCGGCCGGTCGGTGGTCGTCTCCTATATCTCGATCGGCGAGGCCTCGGATTTCCGCGACTACTGGCGCGACGAGTGGACCACGGGCGGGGACGCGCCCGACAAGCTGACCGGAAAGGCGCCGGACTGGCTCGGGCCGGTCAACCCGGACTGGCCGGAATCGCGCAAGGTCCGGTATTGGGACCCGGACTGGCAGAAGCTCATGTTCAACGACAGGAAGACCGGCGACCTCGACGCCATCGTCAAGACCGGCTTCGACGCGGCCTATCTCGACATCGTCGACGGTTACTACTTCTGGGGCGCCGAAGTCGCCGACAAGGACCGGGAGGCGGGCGATCCGAAGAACGTCAAGCAGGCGGCGCAGCGCATGGTCGATTTCATCGTCGCGTTGACGGAGCATGCGCGCGAGACCAATCCGGATTTCTTCGTCATCCCGCAGAACGGCGCCTGGATCATCAACGACCTCGGTTCCGACACCGCGCGCAAGAAGGCCTATCTGGATGCGATCGGCGGCATTGCCGTCGAGGACGTCTACTATGGCGGCGATGCTGACGAGAACAACCGGCTCAACGCGGACGAAGAGACGATCGCGATCCTCAAGCGGGACTTCCTCAAGAACGACAAGCCGGTTTTCGCCGTCGACTATGTCAACGGCAGCATGCGGGTCGCGCAGTTCAACAAGCTGGCGCTCGAGGACGGCTTCATCCCGTTCGCCGCACCCGAGCGCGACCTCGACCGCCTGGTCGGCACCCATGACGGCGATCCCGCCTATATCAGGCCGACGGCCAAGTCCGACACGCTGCGCGGCTCGAAGCTGGCCGACAAGATCGAGGGCCTTGCCGGCAACGACAGGGTGGACGGGCGCGACGGCAGCGACACGCTCTACGGCAATGCCGGCAACGACCGCCTTTACGGCGGCAGCGGCAACGATCGCCTTTCTGGCGGCGAAGGCGACGACCGCCTCTATGGCGGATCCGGCAAGGATGCGCTCAGCGGCGGTTCCGGAAACGACAGGCTTTCCGGAGGCACGGGCAACGATACGCTTTCAGGCGGGGGCGGCGCCGACACGCTCTCCGGCGGCGGCGGGGACGACCGGCTCAAGGGCGGTTCGGGACTGGACAGTCTTTCCGGCGGATCGGGGAGGGACCAGTTCGTCTTCGATACGAAGCCGGGCAAGGGCAATGTGGACAGGATCGCCGATTTCGACGTGTCGCAGGACCGTATCCTGCTCGACGGCGACGTGTTCGCGACGCTGAAGGTCGGCCAACTCGCTAGGTCCGCGTTCGCCGTCGGGGCGGAGGCGCACGATGCGAACGACCGGATCGTGTATCACAGCCGGACGGGCGACCTCTTCTATGACGCCGACGGCTCGGGCAAGGGGGAAGCCGTCCGGATCGCACGATTGGATACGGGCCTCGACCTCACGGCTGCGGATTTCCTGATCTTCTGACCGTCTCGACAGACAACGCGGCAGGCCCCGCGGCAACGCGCGGGCTACCCGTGCGGGGACGGGCGCGGACGCCCCGGAGCGATGTCAGTTGCCCGTTGCCGGCTGTTGCGTGCCCTCGACCGGTTTCGGCTCCGACGCCATGTCCGTTGAAGGCGCTGCGGTGCCTGTGGTCGTCGAACCCGTCTGTTCGCTGGACGGGGGCGGGGGCAGGGCCGTGGTCTCTGTCGTTCCTCTTTCGGTTGTGATCCGATAGCTGACCGTCATGATCGCCAGAAGGATGACGATGGCGATGATTGTCCAGACGCTGCGCTGGCTCATGGCTTGCGCTCCTCTTTCCATCCATGGCTGCAATTATCCGCCATCGCGTTGTATATTACAAACTAATAACATAGGCGCACGAAGGTGCGGAGGGCTTGCGAAACTACTCTGGACAGAAGCACTGCGGGTCGCCCATATGGCGACGTATATGCAGCGGAGGATGATCGATGGCGCTTTCGGATATCAGGACGGGGTTGCGGAACGAGGAGGCGATCGCAACGGCGGTCTCGGCCTTCCGGCAGGTCTTCGGGGATCGGTTCCAGACCGGCGAGGCGATCCGTGCGCAGCATGCCCACACGACCACCTATATTCCGGCCCAGCTGTCCGACGGCGTCCTGTTTGCCCAGGGCAAGGAGGACGTGACGACTGCGGTGCGGCTTTGCGCCGAACACAGGGTTCCGGTCATCCCCTTCGGAACGGGGTCCTCGCTGGAGGGGCAGGTCAACGCGCCGCATGGCGGCATTTCCATCGATTTCAGCCGGATGAACCGGGTTCTTGAAGTGAACGCCGAGGATCTCGACTGCACGGTGGAGCCCGGCATCACACGCGAGGAACTGAATGCCTATCTGCGCGACACCGGCCTGTTCTTTCCGATCGATCCGGGCGCGAACGCCTCGATCGGCGGCATGGCCTCCACGCGCGCTTCCGGCACCAATGCGGTCCGCTACGGCACGATGAAGGACAACGTGCTGGCGGTGACCGTCGTGACGGCCAGGGGCGAGGAGATCCGGACGGCCAGGCGGGCGCGAAAGTCGTCGGCCGGCTACGACCTGACGCGGCTCTATGTGGGTTCGGAGGGCACGCTTGGCGTGCTCACTTCCGTCACCCTGCGTCTGCAGGGGATACCGGAGATGATCGCCGGCGGCATCTGTGGGTTTCCGACGCTGAAGGATGCCTGCAACGCGGTGATCATGACGATCCAGCTCGGCATTCCGGTGGCGCGCATCGAGCTCCTCAACGCGCTGCAGATCAAGGCCTGCAACGCCTATTCCGGCCTCACCCTGCCCGAACAGCCGACCTTGTTCGTCGAGTTTCACGGAAGCGAGGAGAGCGTCGCGCTGCAGTCGCGGCAGTTCGGCGAGGTGGCTTCGGAATGCGGCGGCGGCGACTTCCAGTGGACCTCGGATGCAGACGAGCGGGCGCGGCTCTGGAAGGCGCGCCACAACGTCTACTGGGCGGCCAAGGCATTGCGCGCCGGTGCGGCCGTGCTTGCCACCGATGTCTGCGTGCCGATCTCGCGGCTCGCCGACTGCGTGGCGGAGACGGAAGCGGACATCGAGCAGCACGGCCTGCTGGCGCCGATCGTCGGGCACGCCGGCGACGGCAATTTCCACGTCAGCGTCGTCTTCGACGATCAGGACCCGGCCGAGATCGAGAAGGTCGAGGCCTTCGTCGGCCGGCTCAACGGGCGGGCGCTGTCGATGGACGGCACCTGCACCGGCGAGCACGGCATCGGCCAGGGAAAGCAGGCCTTCCTGCCTCGGGAACTGGGCGAGGCGGTGGATGTCATGCGACAGATCAAGCGGGCGCTCGATCCCGACAACATCCTCAACCCCGGAAAGATTTTTCGCTTGGGGTGAGACATGTGCCCAACATCTGCTTATAGTCGCAGAGGATACGAGGGCGGAAGAAACGCCGGGTATGGAAATGGACATGAACGTAGGCCCGCTCCCGGCGGCAAACGTGTGTCGGTAGTGTCGGGATTGGCAGCGTGCTCGCACGTGTGATGTTGGCGATTGGCGGTCTGGTCGTGCTGGCGCTGTTCGGCGCACTGCTGGCCCCGTACTTCATCGACTGGACGGGATTCCGCCAGGATTTCGAGCGCGAGGCGAGCCGGATCGTCGGCCGCAACGTCGTCGTCCACGGCAAGGTGGATGCAAGGCTCATCCCCTTTCCCTCCGTTACCCTGCACGACGTCCGCGTCGGCGAGGACGAGGGCGGCGACGCGGCCATCACCATTCGCAGGTTCTCCATGGATGCGGAGCTGGCGCCGTTCCTGAGCGGAGAGGCGCTGATCTTCGACATGCGCATCGACGAGCCGAGGGTGCGCCTGAAGCTCATGGCCGACGGCACGCTCGACTGGGCGCGCGGGCGCAAGTCCGACATTCCGGCCAAGACCGTCGTGCTCGAGAACGTGGCGGTGACCGGCGGCGAGATCGAGTTCATCGACGAGCAGGCCGGCCGCACGCGCCGTATCAGCACCCTCGACGCCCGGATGTCGGCGCGCTCGCTGAACGGGCCGTGGCGCATCGACGGCCGCGGCGTGCTCGACGGCAACGCCGGTGCCTTCCAGATATCGACGGGGCAGACAGACGAGCGCGGCGTGCTGAAGATGAAGGCGCGCGTGGTCCCCGACCAGATCGGCTTCACTGTCGATCTCGACGGCGACCTCGAGGTCGTGGATTTCAGGCCGCAGTATCGGGGCACTTTCGCGCTCGGGCAGAAGCCGGCCGCCGACGGCAAGCCGGCGCCGAACCCGATCCGCGTCGGCGGAGATTTCGAACTCTCCAACGACCGCCTGCGCGTTCCCCGCTACACTCTCCAGGCCGGCGATCCGGCGGATCCCTATCTCGTCACCGGAGAGGCGACGCTCGATACCGGCAAGCAGCCCGAGTTTCTGCTGATCGCCGACGGCCAGCAGATCGACGTCAGCCGGATCGGCCGCAACGGCGAACAGGGCAAGACGGGGCGCAACGCGCAGACCTCGGCGCGCCAGCGCCTGGAGGGGCTGCTTTCGATCCTGGCCGACATACCTGTGCCGCAGGTGCCGGGGCGGGCGAGCCTGAAACTGCCGGCGATCGTCGTCGGCGACACGACCATTCGCGATGTCATGCTCGACGTGGAGCCGGACGGCGACGGCTGGACGGTGGCGCACGGAACCGCGCAATTTCCGGGCCGCACCACCGTCGATGCAAAGGGACGGCTGACGCTCAAGGGTACGCGCGCCTTCGTCGGCGATCTGCTGGTCGCCTCGAACCAGCCCTCCGGCTTTGCCGCCTGGGCTGCCGGCTCGGTCGATCCGGAGATCCGCAGGCTGCGCAGTGCGGGCTTTGCCGCGGAAGTCGAACTGACGGACCAGGTCCAGCGTTTCGAGAACCTGGAGATCGCCGCCGGCGGCGCGACGCTGAAGGGCCGGATCGAACGCCAGTCGCCCAACGACGACGCGCCCAGCCTCTCCATCCAGCTCGGCGGCGACACAGTCGAGATCGAGACGCTGCGGGCGCTAGCGGGGCTCGTGGCGGGCGAAGCTTCCGCAGACGTGCTGCTTGGCCATTCCATCGCGCTCGACCTGAAGGCCGAGCGGTTCACCGCCTTCGGCGAGGAGGCGAGCAAGGTCGATGCGCTGCTGACGCTGAGGGATGGCGCCTTGAGCGTGAGCCGGTTGGACATCGGCTCGATCGCGGGCGCATCCGCTTCGATCAAGGGCCAGCTCGGCGGCACGCTGGCCCTGCCCTCGGCGGGGCTGGACCTGTCGATGCGCGCGGAGCAGATGCAGCCGGTCATGGAGATGCTGGCGCGGCATCTGCCTGCGCATCCGGCGGTTGCTCGCCTGGTCGCGAGCGCCGGCTACTATGACGGCGCCGACCTGAAGATGACGCTGGCCCTGCCGGGGAGCAGCGACGGACCGATCGGCCTGATCGTGTCCGGGACTGCCAATGGCGGGCGCATCGAGGCGCGCGCGTCTGCCGGCAATTTCGGCGACTTCCTCGCGGGCGGCAACATCGAGGCGGAGGCGACCCTAACCAATCCGCGAACGGTGGTGCTCGCCGGCCAGCTCGGCCTCCAGCCGCTGCCATTCGACGCCGAGGCGGACGGTACGGTCGCGATCAAGGTCTCGCAGCCTGCCGGCGGTGCGGCTGCCGATCTCAACGTCTCCTTCACGACGAGCGCCACCTCGATTACCGCGGAGGGAACGGCGGACCTTTCGGCAGAGCATTTCCTTGAAGGCGAGCTGGACCTGTCGGCTGACGCCGGCGACATCGAACCCTACCTGGTGATGAACGACATCGTGCTGCCGCAGACCGGCACCGGCCTTCCCGTGGCGCTGAAGGCGAGGGCGACCATCGATGCCGGAACCGTCCGCCTTGCCGACATCTCCGGGACGGTTAACCGCAACGGTGTCTCGGGCGAGCTTGCGCTGGACCGCACGGCCGAGATCCCCAAGGGAACAGGCAGCCTGACCTTCGACACGGTCGATCTCGCCTGGCTCGCAGAAGCCGTGCTCGGTCCCGTCGACGATATGGAGGGGCTCGGCTTCAGCCGTGCTGCGATCGGCAGCCCGGCGCGCGAGAATGCCGATTTCCGGTTGCGGCTTGCCGCCGGCCAGTTCTGGACGGGGCTCTACGGCCCGGTCGAGAATTTTGCAGCGAGGCTCGCCTGGACGGGCGGGGACCTCGCGCTGGAAGAAATCGGCGGTGACTGGCTCGGCGGAAGGGTCGGCGGCCGGCTGAAACTGGCGAATGCCGGGACCAACGGTCTTCTGGAAGCGCGGGTGACGCTCGCGGGCGCCGCCCTCTCGCAACTCGTCTGGAGCGGCGAGGCCGGCCCGGTGGCCGAGGGCAAGGCCTTCGTGAACCTGGCGCTGGACGCCTCGGGCGCGAGCATCGCGGACATGGTTGCGGCGGCGAGCGGGTCCGGCGAGGCCCAACTCGAGGAGCTGCGGCTGCGGGGGATCAAGAGCGGCGGCTTCGGCGCGATCCTGTCTGCCGCGGACGCGATCGACGGCGAGATCGGCGAGGGCAGCGTCGAGACGATCGCGCGGGAGCAGGCGCTCGGCGGCGACGTCTCGCTCGGCACGGTGACCATCCCGTTTACGATCGCATCAGGCCGGGTGCGTGCCGATACGATTACCGGGGGCGACGGGGCGGCGAGCTTTAACGGCGCAGCCGAGATTGGCCTGGCCGACCGGACCTTGCAGGGCCAGCTCGTCATGCGCCTGCGGGCCGGCGAGGAGGCGATGACCGGCGGCGAGCCCGAAGTGGCGCTCGTCTTCGAAGGGCCGCTTGCTGCGCCGCGGGTGCGCCTCGATGCGCAGCCGCTCACCAGCTACCTGTCGCTGCGCCGCTTCGAGCGCGAGCGGCGGCGGGTGGAGATGCTGCAGTCGAGCATGCTGGAAAAGCAGCGCCTGCGCCGCGAGGCGGCGCTCTACCGGTCGCGCGCCGAGCAGAGGGCGGCGCTGGCCGAGGCCACGCGCCTGCAGATGCTGGAGGAAGAACGCCGGCGCGAAGCGACACGACTGGAGGTCGAACGCCAGCGGGCCGAAGAACGTGCGAGGCTGGAGGCGGAGCGCCTGGCTGCGGAGAAGCAGGCCGCGGAGAAGCGGCGACAGCAGGCTGCGCCCGAGGGCGGTTTCCGTGTCGCTCCCGAGGAAGGCGTCGTGCGGGAGCCATTGCCGCCGGTCAGCGGCCAGCGTCTCAATTTCGATTCGCTTCCGGGGGTGAACTGAGGGCCTGTCGTGTTTGAGCGGCCCTTGCCGAACGCCGTCTTCAGGCTTCGGAGCCGTCTTTCCGCTTCAGTGTGTCCAGCACATAGACACGCAATGCCGAGGACAGATTGCTCTCTGGCGGCCGGGCGTCGTCGATTTCGCAAAGCAGTTCGGCAAGCGCCATTCGGCGGGTGGCGGCTATGGCCTTCAGTTCCAGCCAGAAGGGCTCCTCCAGGCTGAAGCTGGTGCGGTGGCCGTGCAGGGTGGCGGAATGCTTGCGGATCACCGCATCTCGCTTTCGATCTGGTCAAGGGGTTCGCGGATCGATTCAGGGAAAGGTCGCAAGTCCTTGATGCGGGGCGCTTTTGCCGCTCAGGTCATTCCGGCTTGTCGATGCGCCCCTGGTCCAAAGACTTTTCCGCCTTGTCGTTCAGGGCGCGGGTGAGGGTCTTTTCCGCCTTCGTGCGGCCGTGGGCGATGCGGTTCTGCTCGGCCTGTCGCTCCTTGTCGGAACGGGCCTTCTGCTTGCGGAACTGGCGGAGATTGACGACGTCGCCGCTCATGCCGCCTCCGTCAGTTCTTCTTGCGGAAGGAATCGAGCGAAACGACGGAACCTCCGGGCTTCTTCTCGCCGTCCTCGCCCGCAGCAACTGTCTCGCCGTCGGCTTCCTCGGTCTTTTCGACCGGATAGGCGGTGATTTCGGCGGAAGCGGCTTCGTCCTCCTCCTCCTCTTCGCCGGCTGCGACGTCGAACTCGAGCTCGAAACTGACCGAGGGGTCGTAGAAGCCGCGAATGGCGTTGAAGGGGATCACGAGTTTTTCGGGCGTATCAGAGAAGGAGAGGCCGATCTCGAACAGGCTCTCGGTGATCTTCAGGTCCCAGAACTGGTGCTGGATGACGATGGTCATCTGCTCGGGATACTTGGACTTCAGGTGCTGCGAGATGCGCACGCCCGGCGCGCCGGTGAGAAAGGTGATGAAGAAATGATGGTCGCCGGGAAGGTGGCCCGTTGCCGCCACTTCGGTCAGGACTTTGCGGATGACGCTGCGGAGGGCGTCCTGGGCGAGTATGTCGTAGCGGATGTGGTCTTGCGCCATCAGAGCCCGTCTTTCTGCTGTTTCACACTTCTGTTCACATTTTTTGCCTTTTGCCGAAAACCGGCGCCGGCGTCAAACGCGATCGGCCGTTTCCGGCCCGTTATTCCTCGAGGCGTTCGCCCGCTGCGAGTCATCCCGAATGACAGCTATAAACCATTTCGAAAGAGGGGAGAAGGTGAAGGCTTCTGTTGCCAGGTGCCTTCGGACCCCGCCTTACAGTGCTACCCGCAAGGACTTGATTTGAAGTGTCGCACCGCCGTTAGGCAGCGAGACGTGCTTCAGCATAGTTGTCGTTTGCAACTACAATTTTAGCCCGATAACGGTGGTACAATGCCGAGCAAAAAGTCGATCTTTACGCCCTTGTCGATCCTATTTCGCCCCCATCAAAAGCCGATCGCGAAAGATCGGTTTTTGGTGGAGGCGCCGGGTACCGCCCCCGGGTCCAATGGGTTTATTACACCGCCCGTTTATTGCCATAGCTGCACGAGGCAGCAGCAGAGATATAGGCGCTTCCGAGGCCCAAGAAAAGGTCTTTATGACATTTTTTGAGGCAGGCGGGCGGTTGAAAACCAGCTTGCGAACGGGATTACGCTTGACTTGCCATCTTTGCGTGAAACACTGCCGGCGTTGACCCCTAGAGCAATGAATCCATTCACACATCGGATTGCTCACATATCGACCCGGCCTGTCGGGCCAACTGAAAAGAGGAGACAGCATGACCGACTATCTGGCAGATGTTCGCAAGTATGACAGTGGCGCCGACGAGGCCGTCGTGAAGAAGATCGTCAGTCATCTGGGGATCGCGTTGCGCAATCGCGATTCCTCGCTCGTCTCCTGCTCCGATCCCGAGGAACTGGATCGGGTGAAGGAGAAATGGTGCGGCAAGAAGCTCGGCGTGACGGGCGACGCGGCCGACAAGGCGGTCGAGAAGGTCTGCACCGCCATGGCCGACGACCGCACGAAGTCGCGCGTCACCTTCTATTACCTGACGGCCAAGGAACTGGACAAGCTCGGCGCGCTCGCCTGAGCCGGACCTTTCAGGTCGCCCACCCGCCGGTTTTGGCCGGCGGGCCCAAAACTACTGGAAACTTCCCTTTTCCCGTTGGTCGCAGGCCGTGCTCGCCCTAGATTAGGAGCGACACCAGAATCGGCGGCCGACCCATGAAGCAGTATCTCGACCTTCTCAGCCACGTGATGACGAACGGCACCGACCGTTCCGACCGGACGGGCACGGGCACGCGCTCGGTCTTCGGCCACCAGATGCGCTTCGACCTGTCGGAGGGCTTCCCCGTGCTCACGACGAAGAAGCTGCACCTGCGCTCGATCATCCACGAACTCCTGTGGTTCTTGAAGGGCGAGACGAACATCGCCTACCTGCGCGACAACGGCGTCACCATCTGGGACGAATGGGCCGACGAGAACGGTGACCTGGGGCCGGTCTACGGTTACCAATGGCGTTCCTGGCCGGCGCCGGACGGGCGTCACATCGACCAGATCGCAGCGGTGGTCGACAGCATCCGCAAGAACCCGCATTCGCGCCGCCATATCGTGTCCGCCTGGAACCCGGCGCTGGTCGACGAGATGGCGCTGCCGCCCTGCCATTGCCTGTTCCAGTTCTATGTCAGCGATGGCCGTCTCTCCTGCCAGCTCTACCAGCGCTCGGCCGACATCTTCCTCGGCGTGCCCTTCAACATCGCCTCCTATGCGCTGCTGACGATGATGGTGGCGCAGGTGACCGATCTGTTGCCGGGGGATTTCGTCCACACGCTGGGCGATGCGCACATCTATTCGAACCATTACGAGCAGGCGGAACGGCAGCTCGGCCGCACGCCGAAGCCGCTGCCCTTCATGAAGCTCAATCCGGCGGTGAAGGATCTCTTGTCCTTCAAGTACGAGGATTTCGAGCTCGTGGGCTACGAGGCCGATGCGAGCATCAAGGCGCCGATCGCAGTCTAGGGCCGCGCCACCGGAACGCTGCCGGCCGGCAAAGGGAGGAAACCATGCTGACGCTCGTGCACGCGCGGCAATCGCGCTCGTTTCGCATGCTCTGGCTGCTGGAAGAGCTCGAGGCGGACTACGACATCCGCCTGGTCGACATCCGCCGCGCCGACGGTTCCGGCGGGCCCGACCCGGACAATCCGCATCCGCACGGCCAGGTCCCGGCGCTGATCCATAACGGCGCGGTGGTGACGGAATCGACGGCGATCGCGCTGTACCTGACGGATCTTTTCCCCGGCTGCGAGATGGGACGGGACGTCGGCACGCCGGAACGCGGGCCGTACCTCTCCTGGCTCTCCTACTACTCCGGCGTCGCCGAACCTGCGGCGATCGCGCACATGACCGGCTGGACGGCGAGCAATGCGGAGGCCGCGCGCCTCTACCAGGCGATGTCGGAGCGGTTCATCGCGACGCTGGCGCGCCAGCCCTACCTGCTCGGCGAACAGCCATGCGCGGTCGACGTGATCCTTTCCAGCTCGCTGATGTGGTTCCGCGGCATCCTGCCGGACAGCCCGGCCGTCGACGCCTATATCGGCCGGATGGCCGGACGCCCGGCGCTGGCCCGCGCGCAGGCGCGGGAAAACGGATAACATGAACTGGCATGGCAAAGAGGCATGAGGCACTGGCATGAGTGAGCCGAAGATCGTTCTGGTGGTGGCTGCGGCGCTGAACGGCGTGATCGGGCGGGACGGCGACCTGCCGTGGCGGCTGCCGTCGGACCTGAAGCGCTTCAGGCGACTGACGATCGGAAAGCCGGTGGTGATGGGCCGGCGCACCTACCAGTCGATCGGCCGGCCGCTGCCGGGACGGCCGAACATCGTCGTCACGCGCGACACCGCCTTCCGCCCTGACGGCGTCATCGTGGCGCGCTCGGTGGACGAGGCGCTGGTCTATGCCCGGCGGGAGGCGCAGGCGCTCGCCGCGGACGAGATCTGCATCATCGGAGGCGGCGACATCTACCGCCAGACCATCGCGGACGCCGACGCCATCCATGTCACGGAAGTGCAGGCCGAGGTCGAGGGCGACACCCGTTTTCCTACGATCGATCCCGAGGTCTTCGAGGTCGTGACCGAGGAGGAGATCCCGCAGGGGGAAAAAGACAGCCACCGAATGCACTTCCTGACCTATGCACGGCGGAATCCGACGTGATTTTACGCTTCTAAGGCCCTGTTCACGAACTATTTTGCCGCATCCGCCCCGAAGTTGGGTCGCCTCCGTTGAAAGCCGCATGGGGGATACATATAACGGGTTCACATCATGTGACCGCGGCACTGCCGCGCGCATGAGAGCGGGAGATTCCAGAGAAAGAGGTATTGATGCCCTGGAGCAATCAAAATGGCGGCGGCGGCCCTTGGGGGGGCGGCGGCGGCAACAATCAGGGACCATGGGGGCAGGGACCGAACCGCCCCCGCGGCAGCGGCAGTGGCGGCCCGCCGGATCTCGAGGAGATCATCCGGCGCGGACAGGACCAACTGAAAAACGTGGTTCCCGGTGGCTTCAACGGCGGCATCTTCGTCATCGCAGCACTGCTGATCGGCGTGTTCTGGCTGATGAACTCGATCTACACCGTCCAGCCGGACGAGCGTGGCGTCGAACTGCGCTTCGGCAAGCCGAAGGACGAGATCTCGATGCCCGGCCTGCACTTCCATTTCTGGCCGTTTGAAACCGTCGAGATGGTGACGATCACCGAGCAGCAGCAGAACATCGGCCGCAAGGGCGCTTCGGTGAACGCCGAAGACAGCGGCCTGATGCTGTCCGGCGACCAGAACATCGTCAACGTGCAGTTCTCGGTACTCTATTCGGTCACCGATCCGCGGGCCTATCTCTTCAACCTCGAAAACCCGTCCGCCACCCTGCAGCAGGTTTCCGAAAGCGCGATGCGCGAGGTGGTCGGTCGCCGGCCGGCCCAGGACATCTTCCGCGACAACCGCCAGGCGATCGCCGAAGCCGTGAAGGCGACGATCCAGGCGACGATGGACGAATACGGTGCGGGCATTTCCGTCAACACCGTTGCGATCGAGGATGCCGCACCGCCCCGCGAAGTGGCCGACGCGTTCGACGAGGTGCAGCGCGCCGAGCAGGACGAGGACCGCTTCGTCGAAGAGGCGAACCAGTATTCCAACCAGAGGCTCGGTCGCGCCCGCGGTGAAGCCGCGCAGATCCGCGAAGAGGCGGCCGCCTACAAGAACCGCGTCGTCAACGAGGCGGAAGGCGAGGCGCAGCGCTTCATCTCGATCTACGAACAGTACAGGCTGGCGCCGGACGTGACCCGCCAGCGCATGTTCCTTGAAACCATGGAGGGCGTCCTGAAGGGCTCCAAGACCGTCGTCATCGACGAAAAGCAGGGCGGCCAGGGCGTCGTGCCCTTCCTTCCGCTGAACGAGCTCAGCAGGACCCCGCCGGGCCAGGCACAGGTCCAGGGCCAGATCCAGGGAGGCACGCAATGATGGGAAGCCGTCTGCCAGCCATCCTCGTCGGCATCGCCGTCGTCCTGTTCCTCGTCTATTCGTCGGTCTTCGTGGTCAACGCCCGCCAGCAGGCGATCGTCGTCCGCTTCGGCGAGATCCAATCGGTGAAGACCGAGCCGGGCATCTACTTCAAGCTGCCCTTCGCCTTCATGGATGCCGATCGCGTAACGTTCGTCTCCGACCAGGCGCTGCGGTTCGACCTGGATAACATCCGCGTCCAGGTTTCGGGCGGCAAGTTCTATGAAGTCGATGCCTTCGTCGTCTACCACATCAGCGACGCACGCCGCTTCCGCGAGGCCGTCTCGGCCGACCGCGATGCGGCCGAGGCGCGGCTTCGCACCCGTCTCGACGCTGCGCTGCGCCGTGTCTACGGTCTGCGCGGCTTCGAGGCCGCCCTGTCGGAAGAGCGCGCCTCGATGATGCGCGAAGTGCGCAACGAACTGACGCCGGATGCCGAGAACCTCGGCCTGACGATCTCCGACGTCAGGATCCGTCGCACCGACCTGACGCAGGAAGTCTCGCAGCAGACCTTCGAGCGCATGAAGGCCGAGCGTCTCGCCGAGGCCGAGCTCATCCGCGCCCGCGGCAACGAGCAGGGCCAGACCCGCCGGGCCATCGCCGATCGCCAGGTCGTCGAGATCGTGGCCGAGGCCCGTCGCGAATCGGAGATCATCCGGGGCCAGGGCGACGGCGAACGCAACCGCGTCTTCGGCGAGGCCTTCCAGCGCGATCCGAGCTTCTTCGCCTTCTACCGGTCGATGGAAGCCTACCGGCAGAGCCTCGGGGTCAGCGACACGACGCTGGTGCTGTCGCCGGAATCGGAGTTCTTCCGCTACTTCGGCAACCTCAACGGCGGTGCTGCGGCCCCCGGTGCCCCGGCAGAGCCGGCGCCGGCTGTACCGGCGGCTCCCCCGCCGGCGGAGTGAACCGCAGACCATGGCGGATTTCCTGACGGGGTTCGCATTCTTTCTCGTGATCGAGGGGCTGGTGTACGCACTGGCCCCTTCTTCCTTGAAGCGGATGGCGGCGCTGCTGCCAACCCTACCGGAGGCGCAACTGCGGCTGTTCGGCCTCGTTTCCATTGCCCTCGGCGTCGGGTTGGTCTGG
The DNA here is from genome assembly GCF_014196765.1 of Mycoplana azooxidifex. Classification (GTDB taxonomy): domain Bacteria; phylum Pseudomonadota; class Alphaproteobacteria; order Rhizobiales; family Rhizobiaceae; genus Mycoplana; species Mycoplana azooxidifex. The sequence continues at coordinate 487,281 of NZ_JACIEE010000001.1, read as the reverse complement.
CTGATCCGCGGATAGGGCAGGCGGCTCCTGTGGATAACGGGGCGCTGCGATTGCGAGATGCCGCCCTGCCGGCGCATCTGTCCGACCAAGGTCAGGATCAGGGCTAGGACCAAGGCGGGGCTCAATCGCGGGCCGATCACGAAGATTTAACGGACGACGACTGGACGACCGTTGTCCGGCGGTTCCAATATCCCCAATTCCGCCGCATCCGTGGCGATGATTAACGGCCCAGTGAAGCGAAAGGACAGTGCAGATGGCATCGAGCAGCAGGTCACGACACTACGGCACGCAGGTGCTGGCGACGGCGCTTTCGGTGCTCGTCGCAGGCACAGCGCTCCCGTTTGCGGCTGCCCATGCACAGGCGCAGATCGCACCGCAGGGTGCCGTGCAGGCGACGCCTCCGATCGGAACGCCGGCACCGCCGCCGCCGGGTGGCGCGATCCAGCCGCCGGCGGTGGCGCCGCTGCAGTCGCCGCAGGGGCCGGAGTCCGTCGCAGACCTCGCCGAGCGCCTGCTCGACGCGGTCGTCAACATTTCGACCTCGCAGAACGTCAAGGCCGATGACGATGCGCCGGCGCCGCAGGTGCCGGAGGGCTCGCCGTTCCAGGACCTCTTCGACGACTTCTTCAAGGGTCAGGAAGGCGAGGGCGGCAACGCGCCGCGCACCGTCAATTCGCTCGGTTCCGGCTTCGTCATCGACCCGACCGGCTTCATCGTCACCAACAACCACGTGATCGAGGGCGCCGACGACATCGAGGCGAATTTCGCCGACGGCTCGAAGCTGAAGGCCACGCTGGTCGGCGTCGACAGCAAGACCGACCTGGCGCTGCTGAAGGTCGAGCCCAAGGAGCCGCTCGTGGCCGTGCCCTTCGGCGATTCCCGGCAGATGCGCATCGGCGACTGGGTGATGGCGATCGGCAACCCGTTCGGCCTTGGCGGCTCGGTGACGGTCGGCATCATCTCGGCGCGCGGCCGCAACATCAATGCCGGGCCTTATGACAACTTCATCCAGACCGATGCCGCGATCAACCGCGGTAATTCCGGCGGGCCGCTGTTCAACATGAAGGGCGAGGTGATCGGCATCAACACGGCGATCATATCGCCGTCGGGCGGCTCGATCGGTATCGGCTTCTCGGTGCCGACGGAACTCGCCCAGAATGTGATCGGGCAATTGCGCGAATTCGGCGAGACCCGCCGCGGCTGGCTCGGAGTGCGCATCCAGCCGGTAACCGACGAGATCGCCGAAAGCCTCGGCATGGCCGATGCGAAGGGCGCGCTGGTGGCGGGCATCATCAAGGGCGGGCCGGTGGACAACGGCGTCCTGAAGACCGGCGACGTGATCATTCGTTTCGACGGCAAGGACGTGGTCGAGATGCGCGACCTGCCGCGCGCCGTGGCCGAAAGCCCGGTCGGCAAGGCCGTCGACGTCGTGGTGATCCGCGACGACAAGGAGATGACCGTCAAGGTGACCCTCGGCCGGCTGGAGGATGGCGAGAAGATCGCCGAGGCCACCGCCACCCCGGACGCGAAGCCGGACGACAAGGCAGCACCCGGGCAGCCGACGCCGGCAGCCCCCGTCGTTCTCGGGATGACGCTCGGCGCGCTGGATGAAGCGGCACGCAAGTCCTTCTCCATCGCCGACACGGTCAATGGCGTGGTGGTCACGGCCGTTGACGGCGCATCCGCCGCTGCCGAACGGCGGGTCCAGCCCGGCGACGTGATCGTCGAGATCGGCCAGGAGGCCGTGTCCTCGCCCGAGGACGTGAGCAAGCGCATAGGCGAACTGAAATCGCAGGATCGCCGTAATGCGCTGCTGATGCTCGCCGACAAGACCGGCGCGTTGCGCTTCGTCACGGTCCGCATCGAGTAGCAGGCCGACGATGGCTCAATCTCCGCGATGCCGGTTTGCGCCGGCATCCGGCGGAGCTTGCCCCAAAGCTTGGTCTGGGTGCTATTTCTCTTATGGATCAATCCGTTGCGGCGAAGTGCGGTGAAAATGATTCACCGTGGCGCATGCTGATTCAGCTTCGTGCCCGGAACTGTTGCTGCCGCCAATCGTCCTGCGTGATCGCGTAGAAGACGTGGCGGACGAGGTGGGGGTGACTGGCGGGGACGCGTGGGTGGTCGAAGTCGCGCGCGGGGTCGGGCCGCATGCCGATGCGGCTCATGACGGCGGTGGAGCGGGTGTTGTCCCTGATCGCGAAAGAGACGATCTCCTGCAGGCCGCAGCTTTCGAAGCCGTGTTCGAGCAGCGCGGCTGCGGCCTCGCTCACGTAGCCTTTTCCCCAATGGCGCCGCGCCAACCGCCAGCCGATCTCGACGGTGCCGTCGGGCAGGACGGGTTCGAGATCGGTGCGGGCAAGGCCGCAGAAGCCGATCGGCCGGTCATCGCCCGCAAGCGCGATCGCGAAAAAACCGAAGCCGGTTTCGCCGATCGTGCTCCGGAGCTTGTCGAACAGGGCGTCCGACTGGGCACGGCTGCGGCGGAAGGGGAAGTAGGCCATGACCTCCGGATCGGAATTGATCTCGTGAAAGAGATCGCGGTCTGTCTCGATCCAATTGCGGACCGTCAACCGTTCCGTCCTGAGGATGACCGGGCTCATCCGGCCCGGGCGGGCGATATGAAGTCGGTCTTGCGGTAGCCCTGGATGTAGAGGAGTGCGGTTAGGTCGCCGTGGTCGATGCGGATACTTGCTTCGGCCGCGACCGCCGGCTTGGCATGAAGGGCGACGCCCGCGCCGGAGCGATGCAGCATGCCGAGGTCATTGGCGCCGTCGCCGACGGCCATGGCCTCGTCGGTGGAAATGCCGAGGCGGGCGGAGATGTCCTCCAGGGCGTCGACCTTCGCCTGCCTGCCGAGGATCGGTTCGCGGACTTCGCCGGTCAGCCGGCCGCCGTCCTCCAGCAGGATGTTGGCGCGGTTCTCGTCGAAGCCAAGCTGTGCCGCGATGCGGCCGGTAAAGACGGTGAAGCCGCCCGAGACGAGCGCGGTATAGCAGCCGTGCGCCTTCATCGTGGCGATCAGTTCGGGGCCGCCGGGGGTGAGCGTGATACGCTTTTCGATGACGTCGTCCACCACCGAAAGCGGCAGGCCCTTCAGCAGCGCCACGCGTTCGCGCAGCGCCGGTTCGAAGGCGATCTCGCCGTTCATGGCGCGGGCAGTGATGGCGGAGACCTTTTCCTTCAGGCCGACTTCGGCGGCCAGTTCGTCGATGCATTCCTGGCCGATCATGGTCGAATCCATGTCGGCGATCAGCAGCCTCTTGCGGCGGGTTTCGGCCTCCTGGACGACGAGGTCGACCGGGGCTGTGCCGATGGCGGCGAGCAGATGCATACGCGCCGTCGCCTCTTCGGTGCCGTCGCGAAGGGCGATATCGCAGGCGATCCCGTCGGCGAGCCAGTAGAGGCCGGAGGCGCCGACCAGGTCCGCGGCTTTCTCGCCGAGTGCTGCTTTAAGGACCGGATTTGACGGATTGGCGATAAGCGTGGCAACGAGAGCCATGGCGAGAATTCCTGAAGCTGAGACTGGCGCAATCCTGATAACCGGCCCGACCGCGAGCGGCAAGTCCGCTCTCGCGGTTCGGCTCGCAGTTGCGCATGGCGGCGTCGTCGTCAACGCCGACAGCATGCAGGTCTACGACACGCTGAACATCCTGACCGCACGGCCGCAGCCGGAGGAGACGGGCGGCATCGAACACCGGCTCTACGGCCATGTGCCGGCCGGGCAGGCCTACTCCAGCGGGGTTTGGCTGCGGCAGGCGGCCGAGGTGACGCAGGATCTGCGCGGGAAGGGAAAGCTGCCGGTCTTCGTTGGCGGCACCGGCCTCTATTTCAAGGCGTTGACCGGCGGGTTGTCGGACATGCCGCCGATACCGGCCGACGTCCGCGAAGCCTTGCGAACGCGGCTGGCAGGAGAGGGATCGCAGGCGCTGCATGGCGAACTGGCGCGCCGCGACCCTCATATGGCCGGGGCGATCCGGCCGTCCGACGGGCAGCGCATCCTGCGGGCACTGGAGGTCCTCGATGTCAGCGGCCGCTCTATCCGGGACTTCCAGTCGGCGGCGGGGCCGGCGATCGTCGATCCCGCCCGTGCGCTGAAGCTCGTCGTCCTGCCGGAGCGCAGCCTGCTGCACGCGCGCATCGACAAGCGCTTCGCGCAGATGCTGCGCTCGGGCGCGGTCGAAGAGGTACGCGCGCTGCTTGCGCTCGGCCTGCCGCCGGAGATGCCGGTGATGAAGGCGATCGGCGTGCCGCAAATCGCAGCCCACCTGGCGGGGGAGATGAGCGAGGCCGAGGTAATCAAGCGCGGTGCTGCGGCGACCCGGCAATATGCCAAGCGGCAGATGACGTGGTTCCGCAACCAGATGGACGAAAGCTGGATCAGGACCGACGGTCTTTCGACGACGTTCGATTGATGGTCGGCCTGAACCGCCGGCGGCCGTTCGGCCTCGCAGGCAGCAAGTGCTAGGCAAGCACGTGAGGCACAGGCTCGATGCAATTCCCAGACGAGCGGCGCGGCCGATCTGTCCCCCGCCCGCCGTGCGGACAGGCTACTTCCGCAGCAGGCTGCTCAATGGCTTCTTCAGCAACTGGTCCCTGATCGATCCTTCCTTTCGGATCTCGCCGCCGCCTTCGCCGAAGGCCGGACGCTGCGGCTGGCGGGCCTGTGCGGCCCGGTCGCCGGCCTGTTCGTTCAATTCGCGCCGCAGCGCCTCGAAGCGATCATGCGCGGACAGGGGGTTGGGTCCCTCCGGCACGCGCGGCAGCATTTCCGGCCGGTAAGGCTCGCTCTCAAGGGGGGCTTCGCGCGCGGCTGGCGATGGGTCGCTGCGGACCCCGCCGTCATCGATTCCCGCATGGGGGTCGGCGTACTGCGTTGCTTCACGCTGCGGGATTTCGGTCTCCGCGCCCAGGAAGGAATTCTGGAAGGCGGAGATGTCCGGCCCGGAGACGGAGCGCATGCGGCCGACGATGGAGCGCAGGTCGACGCTGTCCGGCGTATCGTCGCTGGCCTTGACGGCGATGCCGTTCGCCTTCGGCAGGCGGTTTTCCTGCACGCGGGTGAACTTCATGCGCATCGGCACGGTCACGGCCTCGCCGAAGGCGATTGCTTCGCCGTTGCCGATCGAGGAGATGAAGCTCGTGGTCGACGACGACGAATTGGGGATGGCCGAGCGGATGATCTCCTGGTCCTGGTCGTTGGCGAGGCGCATGGCGAAGACGGTCGAGCACTGTGACAGGATCGTCGGGTCGAGCTCGCCCGGGCGCTGGGTGATGATGCCGAGCGAGACGCCGTACTTTCGCCCTTCCTTGGCGATGCGGGCGATCGCCTGTCGGGTCGGCAGGAAGCCGAGCCCGGTCGCAGCAGGCACGTAGCGGTGCGCTTCCTCGCAGACCACCAGCATGTGCACGCCGCCATTGCTCCACAGGCCGATCTCGAAGGCCATGCGGCAGAGCACGGAGGCGACGGAATTGACCACTTCGGAGGGAATGCCGGCCAGTTGGAAGGTGGTGATCGGCTTGCCTTCGCCGGGGATGCGGAAAATCCGCGCGATCGTGTCGAGGATGGTATCGGTGATCGTGTTCGAGGAGAACATGAAATGGTAGCGCGGGTCGTTGATTGCCGACATGATCTTGACCTTCAGCGAGCGAAGGTAGGGCTTTTCCGTGCGGCCCTCGAGCCGGCCGATGCGTTCGTCGACGAGCGCCAGCAGATCGGCCATGCGGTAAGGCACCGGCGTGTCGGCGGTGATCGAGCTCTTTTCCGTGCCGCGGCGCATGAGGTTCGATTCGCCCGAACCGCGGAAGGCCTTCTTCGCTTCCGGAATGAGGTCGCGCAGGACGTCGATTTCCTCCGGGATGGCCGGGCGGCCGCGGAAGACGACTTCCGAGAACTCATCCAGCCGGAACAGCCAGAAGGGCAGGTCCAGCGTATCCGTTTCGATGACGACGGAGTGGTCGGGAAAAGCGGCGGCGAATTCGTTGTGCGGGTCGAGGATGAGGACGCGCAGCTTGGGATCGGCCTGGATCGCCTTGTGCAGCAGCAGCGTCACTGCGGTCGACTTGCCGACGCCGGTGGTGCCGACGATGGCGAAATGCTTGGCCAGCATCGACGGCACGTGGATCGTCGCGTCGAGCGTCTCGTCCTGCGTCAGCTTGCCGATCACGCAGACGTCGTTCAGCCCGGTGTCGTAGACGCGGGCGAGGTCGGCGGCGCGGATGCGGTGGGCGATCGCGCCGAGATAGGGATAGCGGGTGATGCCGGCGGAGAATTCCTCGCGGCCGTCGGGGCCGATATGGACCTCGCCCAGCAATTCCACCTCGACGTGAAAGACGGTGTCGCCGCTCATGGACCAGGTCTGCTGGTCGGTGCCCATCGCATAGACGAGCGCCACGACGCGGTTCTCGCCGACGGAGATGGAGATCAGCCGGCCGACGGACCAGAGCTCGGTGAGCGCGGTCTCACCGGCCTCGGCAACGGCGCTGATCGTCGCGCGCGATCCGCTGCAGGCGACAACGCGGCCGAGATTGCGGTTGCCGGGCGCTTCCTCGTCGCGCCGTTCCTGTTCGCCAGCCGCCATCGAGTGGTGAAAATCGGTGTTTCGCAATCGAAGCACTCCGGGTCCGTTTGCCGGGGGGAATAACAGCAGTACCTAAAAGAATAACAGCAGCCGCTTAATAATGCGTTTCGCGACCGTATGCCCGGATGGGCGAAACCATCGACGGTTGCCGCGACGGTGTGCCGGAACGGGACAAACCGAGCGGACGCTACGACCGGTTGACGGCTTGCGCATTAGCGGTTATCACTCCGCCCCATGATTTCGAACGTCGCGAAGATTCTTGTGGTGGGATGGCGCATGGGCAAGGTGGTGTAACCACCGGGCGAAAGCTCCCATGCGCGGTAAGCAGGCTCCACACGGGGCCTTTTTTTATGCCCGCGTTTTCGCTAATCACACTTTCAAAACACAATAACGGACGGAAACATTCCGATGAGTGCAACTGAGAACCAGATGACGGGTGCCGAGATCGTCTTGCAGGCGCTGAGAGACAACGGCGTCCAACACATCTTCGGCTATCCGGGCGGCGCAGTCCTGCCGATCTACGACGAGATCTTCCAGCAGGAGGACATCCAGCACATCCTCGTTCGCCACGAACAGGGGGCAGGCCATGCCGCCGAGGGCTATGCCCGCTCGACCGGCAAGGTCGGCGTCATGCTGGTCACCTCCGGTCCGGGCGCTACCAATGCGGTGACGCCACTGCAGGATGCGCTGATGGATTCCATTCCGCTCGTCTGCCTCACCGGACAGGTTCCCACCTCGCTGATCGGATCGGACGCGTTCCAGGAATGCGACACCGTCGGCATCACGCGGCCCTGCACGAAGCACAACTGGCTGGTCAAGGACGTCAACGACCTGGCGCGGGTCATTCACGAGGCCTTCCGCGTCGCCCAGAGCGGCCGTCCGGGCCCGGTCGTCGTCGATATCCCCAAGGACATCCAGTTCGCCACCGGCACCTATGTCGCCCCGTCGGCCACGTCGACCCGGCATGCCTACGAGCCGAAGGTCCAGGGGGATCTTGCGCGCATCAAGGAGGCTGTTGAGCTGATGCAGGGCGCCCGGCGGCCCGTCATCTATTCCGGCGGCGGCGTCGTCAATTCGGGCCCGGAAGCCTCGCACCTGCTGCGCGAACTGGTCGAACTGACCGGTTTTCCGATCACCTCGACGCTGATGGGGCTCGGCGCCTACCCGGCTTCGGGCAAGAGCTGGCTCGGCATGCTCGGCATGCACGGCACCTATGAAGCGAACATGGCGATGCACGACTGCGACGTCATGGTCTGCATCGGTGCGCGCTTCGACGATCGCATCACAGGCCGCCTGAATGCGTTCTCGCCGAATTCCAAGAAGATCCACATCGACATCGATCCGTCCTCGATCAACAAGAACGTCCGTGTCGACATTCCGATCCTGGGCGATGTCGGCCGGGTCCTGGAGGACATGGTCCGGCTCTGGCGTGCCACCTCGAAGCAGGCGGGCAAGGAGCATCTGGCCGACTGGTGGACCTCGATCGCCAGGTGGCGGGCGCGCAATTCGCTGGCGTACAAGCCGCACGACGACGTCATCATGCCGCAATATGCGATCCAGCGGCTCTATGAGCTGGCCAAGCATCGCGACACCTACATCACCACCGAAGTCGGCCAGCACCAGATGTGGGCCGCCCAGTTCTTCGGCTTCGAACAGCCGAACCGCTGGATGACCTCGGGCGGCCTCGGCACGATGGGCTACGGCCTGCCGGCGGCGCTCGGCGTGCAGATCGCCCATCCGGACGCGCTCGTCATCGATATCGCCGGCGACGCCTCCATCCAGATGTGCATCCAGGAGATGTCGGCTGCGATCCAGCACGACGCGCCGATCAAGATCTTCATCCTCAACAACCAGTACATGGGCATGGTGCGCCAGTGGCAGCAGCTGCTGCACGGCAACCGCCTGTCGAATTCCTACACCGAGGCGATGCCCGATTTCGTCAAGCTGGCCGAGGCCTATGGCGCCGTCGGCCTGCGCTGCGAAAAGCCCGGCGATCTCGACGGGGCGATCGAGGAGATGATCTCGGTCAAGAAGCCGGTCATCTTCGACTGCCGCGTCGCCAACCTCGCCAACTGCTTCCCGATGATCCCGTCGGGCAAGGCACACAACGAGATGCTGCTGCCGGACGAGGCGACGGACGAGGTGGTCGCGAACGCGATCGACGCCAAGGGCCGCCAACTGGTCTGAGACACGGGGAAGGAACAACGATCATGAACGCACATCTTCAGCCGACCGGCTCGGCCTATTTCATCGCAGCCGAAACGCAGGTCGCAGAAAGCCACACGCTTTCCGTCCTCGTCGACAACGAGCCTGGCGTGCTGGCCCGGGTCATCGGCCTGTTCTCCGGCCGCGGCTACAATATCGAGAGCCTGACGGTTTCGGAGACCGAGCACCAGGCCCACCTGTCGCGCATCACCATCGTCACGAGCGGCACGCCGCACGTGATGGAGCAGATCAAGGCGCAGCTCGAACGGATCGTCCCCGTGCACCGGGTCGTCGACCTGACCGTGCGCGCCAAGGATCTCGGCCACGAGCGGCCGCTGGAACGCGAACTGGCCCTGGTGAAGGTGTCGGGCACCGGCGATCACCGGGTCGAGGCGCTGCGGCTGGCCGATGCCTTCCGCGCCTCCGTCATCGACGCCAACACCGAGCACTTCGTGTTCGAGATCACCGGCAAGGTGTCGAAGATCGACCAGTTCATCGCCATCATGAAGCCGCTAGGGCTGATCGAAGTCTGCCGTACCGGCATCGCCGCGATGAACCGCGGCCCGCAGGGGATGTGAGGGGCGTCAGAACAGGCTGATGGCTGGCCTTGCCAGCATCAGCCAGATGATGCCGAGCACTGCGAGGAAGGCGGGGAAGCCGCAGGCGGACCAGATGCGGTAGAGCCTGCGCCATTCCGCCGGCATCGGCTTGCCGTCGGCTGCAGCCTTGCGCGCCATGAAAGAAGATTGGGACGCTGCGGCATCGATAGCGAAGGACGCGGCGCCCGATTGTCGCGCCGGCAACACGAGCACGGCGCCATCAAGCTCGCTCAGATCATCGCAAGCGGCGCCTTTCGCTTCGGCGGCGGGAAGGCGGCGTCGAGGGCGGCGATGTCCTCGGGGGGCAGCACCAGGTCGGCGGCCTTGCGGTTTTCTGCCACGCGTTCCGGCGAGGACGACTTCGGGATGGCGATGACATGGTCGCGTGCCAGCACGAAGGCGAGCGCGACCTGGGCGGCGGTGGCGCCGTGGCTGCCGGCGATGCGCAACAGAGCGGGGTGGCGGACGAGGCGGCCCTCGTCGAGCGGCGAATAGGCCATGGTGGCGATGCCGCGACGGGCGCTCCAGGGCAGGAGATCGAACTCGACGCCGCGGCGGGCGGGGTTGTAGAGCACCTGGTTGGCGGCGACGTTGCCGCCGCCTTCGACCGAAAGCAGTTCCTCCATGTCGTCGACGTCGAAGTTGGAGACGCCCCAGGCGGCGATCTTGCCGGCCGCCTTCAGTTCCTCGAAGGCCGAGACGGTGTCGGCCAGCGGATGGCGACCACGCCAGTGCAGGAGATAGAGGTCGATCCGCTCGGTTCCGAGCCGCTTCAGGCTCGCCTCGCAGGCGGCGATGGTGCCCCTGCGGCTGGCGTTGGAGGGCAGCACCTTGCTGACGAGGAACACGCCGTCGCGCCGGCCGCGGACCGCCTCGCCGACCACCTGCTCCGAACCGCCGTCGGCATACATCTCGGCGGTGTCGACCAGCGTCATGCCGAGGTCGATGCCGGCCTGCAGGGCGCGGACCTCGGCCGGCGCGGCGGCGTGGCTCTCGCCCATGTGCCACGTTCCCTGTCCGAGGGCGGGCACGCTGCGACCGTCGGGAAAGGTGATCTTGTGCGGTTTGGCGCTCATGTCGTTCTCCCGGGGGAAGGGGGCATTCATCACGTGAAGGAATGACAGTATGACAAGAATTGGCTGGTCCTTCCATGCGCATCGCCTATCAAGGCTGGATATGACACGCGCCACGGAGGGCGTCTTGCCGTTCGAGATATTCCTGAAGCTCGTCGTTTTCGCTTTCACCACATCCATCACGCCGGGCCCGAACAACATGATGCTGTTCGCCTCAGGCGTGAATTTTGGCTTCGTCCGCACCATTCCGCACATGTGCGGAATCGGCGCCGGGTTCTTGACGCTGCTTCTCGGCGTCGGGTTCGGGCTCGTGGCGCTGCTGGAATCCGTGCCGCTCGTCTACACGGCCCTGAAGTTCACGGGCGGTGCCTACCTCGTCTGGATCGCCTGGAAGATCGCGACCTCCGACAGCCTGAGCGACCGCAAGGCCGGGGCGCGGCCGATGACGTTTCTGGAGGCTGCCGCCTTCCAGTGGGTCAATCCCAAGGCATGGGTGATGGCGGTGTCAGCCATGGCGACCTACACCGAGCCTGCCAACTACACGTGCTTCTCGTCGGAGTGGCGTTCGCCGTCGTCAATTTTCCGAGCGTTTCGACCTGGGCGGGCTTCGGCTCGGTGCTGCGCGAATGGCTGTCGGTTCCGGTGAGGCTGCGCGCCTTCAACGTGACGATGGCGCTGCTGCTGGTGGCGAGCCTCTGGCCGATGCTGCGCTGACGTGCCCGCGTGAACGGCCTCAGGCTTCCTCCATCTGCCGGTAGCATTCGTCGGCGACCGCGCGAAGCGCGTCGGCGGAGATCTCGCCGGTGACGGCATAGCCGATCGGGCCATCGATCCAGTAGAAGGTGCGCAAGGGCGCCTGCACGTCGAGGCGGAAGCTCGTCTCGCTGTTCTCGTCGTTGCGGCCGATCATCATCGTCAGCCGCTGGCCGGCCGGGTTCTGGTACATCAGCAGTGCGCCGGGCTTTCCCGCGACCGGAACCAGCCGGCCGCCGACGAGGGCGTAGCCGAGGCTGGAGAGATCGGGGACGCGCAGGCGATAGTCGAGCCGCTTGCCCAGCCAGGCGGCCAGATGCTCCTGCTGGTCCGCTCCCACCTCGACAGGATGGCGGACTTCGCTGGTATAGATCAGGAAAGCCGAGCGCGCCTCGGCCGCGAGCGACGTGTCGGAGGCCCCGGCTGCGGGCACGGTGCCTGCAGGCAGCATCCGGCCGGTGCCGAATCCTGCGGCGAAGATCAGGAGTGTCGCTGCAGCGGCCAGCCCGATGCGTGCGATCCGGGCGCGGTGTCCGGCGACGGCGGACGGACTGCCGTCGGGCCTGAGCAGGTCGGGGTCGTCGATGCGGGCGATGTAGTCGCCGGCGAAGGCGTCGCGGATGCGCTCGTTCTGGCTCCACCAACCGGCCACGCGCTCCGCCTCCTGCGGATGGGCCTCGAGCCAAGCCTCGACCTCGGCGCGGCGGCCGTCATCCAGCAGGCCGTCGACATAGGCATGCAGGTCGTTTTCGCCGACTGTGGCCTTTCCTTCGTTCATTTCGGTCTCCTGAGGGGGACGATGTTGTCCTTTGCCAACAGCTCGGCCAACTGGTGGCGGGCGCGCGACAGGCGCGACATGACCGTGCCGATCGGGATCTGCATGATCCCGGCCGCCTCCTGGTAGGTGTAGCCCTCGACGACGACCAGCATCAGCGTGGTGCGGATGTCGGGGTGCAGCGCGTCGAGGGCGGTTCGGATGCGCGTGCGTTCCAGTGGATCGCCGGTGCGGTCGGTATCGGCGATCTCCTGCGCCTCATCAATTGCCGTGGTCGGCCATCGGACGCGCGCGCGATGACGGTTGCGGTAGAGATTGGTCATGATGGTGAAGGTCCAGGCGCGCAGGTTGACGCCGCGCCATTGGGCGCGCCGTTGAAGCGCCGTCTCCACGCAGTCCTGCAGGAGGTCCTCGCCGTCAGCATCAGTGCGGGTGAGGCTGTGCGAATAGCGCCTGAGGCCGGGGACCAGCACCAGCAGGGCATCCTCGAAGGCGCCGGCCGCGCCTTCATCCGGCGCCTGCCGGGCATGGCCTGCCCGGCGCCCCGATCCGTCTGCGTCGTCCTCAGGGCCGTGCGGCATCCCAGACGCCTTTCACGCCGTCGCCGGCGACATCGCCTTCCTTCTTGTCCTTGATGAAGAAATAGAGCGGCATGCCGTCCTTTGCCCACTGCTTCGTGCCGTCCTTGCGCTCGACGAGGCTGTAGCCGTCGCCGGGCATCGCATCTGCGCCCGCCATCAAAGGCGGCCAGTTGACGGCGCATTGATCGTAGCAGGTCGAGGCGTCCTTGCTATCCTCCTTGTAGGTGTAGAGCGTCATCCCGTTCTCGCCCGCCAGCACCTCGCCCTTGTCGGTGTTGACGGTCTTGACGGGGGCCGCGGCGAGGGCCGCGGCGGCGGAGAGCAGAAGGGCGGTGGCGGCAGTCGCAAGCGTCGTCGTTCTCATTCTCATGGTAGCGGCTCCTCGTTGCGCAAAGGCGATCCCGGCTCGAGCGGGTGCAGCCATGGGACAAAGGAGGACGGCGGTTTATTCCCGCATCGGACGCCCAGGCGGCTTGCCATGGAGAAAGAGCAAGCGCAGGCTCTGCCCATCGAGCGCATTCCGGGGAACGAATTGCAGGGGGAACACGTTTCCACTCCTGCTCACCGAGAAAGAAGCCATGGCGACGCGCATCTTCTGGAAAGGCTATCTGAAGCTCTCGCTCGTCACCTGCCCGGTGGCGATGACGCCGGCGACGAGCGAGGACGAGAAGGTGCGGTTCCACACGCTGAACCGCTCCACGCAGAACCGCGTCGTCAGCCAGTACGTCGATTCCGTCACCGGCAAGCCTGTCGACCAGGACGACGAGGTGAAGGGATACGAACGCGGGGAGGGCGAGTTCGTCCTGCTCGAGGACGACGAACTGGATGCGGTCGCGCTGGATAGCACGCGCACGATCGACATAGAGACCTTCGTGCCGCGCGACAGCGTCGACTGGATCTGGTTCGACAAGCCGCACTACCTGACGCCCAACGATCCGGTCGGCGAGGAGGCGTTCAGCGTCATCCGGGACGCGATGGCCGCGAGCAGGATGGTCGGCATCTCACGGCTGGTGATGTATCGCCGCGAGCGCGCCGTCCTGCTGGAACCGCGGGACCGGGGCATCGTGCTCTGGACGCTGCGCTACGGCGAGGAGGTGCGCCAGCCCGACGCCTACTTCGAGGACATGAAGAAGACCAAGGCGGAGGCGAAGCTGATGACGCTTGCCGAGACCTTCATCGAGGAGAATACGCGACCCTGGACGCCGGAGATGGCGCAGGACCCGGTGCAGGACAGGCTGCTGGAGATCATCGCAGCGAAGAAGAAGGGGCACAAGAAGCCCGCCAAGGAGAAGGCGGACGCGCCGCAGGCGACCGCCTCGAACGTCATCAACATCATGGATGCGCTGCGAAAGAGCGTGGCGGCCGAGCGCAAGCCGAAGAAGACGTGACTGGCCTTCGGGCAGTCTTCCCAGCCCGCCACCTGACCGCCGTCAACTGGCCGTGATCAGGCCGCACGCCCCTTGCGCGCACCCGCGCCGGGGAGCGGGGCGGCGGACTTGCGGAAATCGGCCCAGGGGTCGGACGGGAGCGCCGCCAGCCGCTTTCCCGCATTGAGGACCGTGAAATGGGCGGGGCCGAGGGAAGCGTCGAGCTCGTCCCAGGCGAGCGGCATCGAGACCGGCGCGCCCGGCCGCGCCCGGGTGGAATAGGGGGCGACCGCGGTCTGGCCGCGCTGGTTGCGCAGGTAGTCGATCAGGATCTTGCCTCCCCTTTTGGCCTTGGCGATCGTCGAGACGTATTTGTCCGGGCTGTCGGCGGCCATGCGGTCGGCCAGATCCTTGGTGAAGGCCTTCGCGTCGGGCCATTCCGCCGACGGCTTCAACGGCGAGACGACATGAAGCCCCTTGCCGCCGGAGGTCTTGACGAAGGTGGCAAGGCCCAGATCCTTCATCCGGTCGCGGATCTCCTCCGCCGCGGCGATCACGTCGCTCCAGGCGACGCCCGGCCCGGGGTCGAGGTCCATGATGATGGTGTCGGGCTTTTCCCAGGCGGCGGTCGTCGAGCCCCAGGGATGGATTTCGAGCGCGGCCGACTGCACGAGACCGGTCAGGCCGTCGAAATCTCCGATCGCGATACAGGGCGCCTCGGCGGGTTCCTTGGGGTCGGTCACGAGCGTGATGTGCGCGTTGATTCCCTTCCAGGGATGCTTCTGGAAGAACTGCTGGCCGTCTATGCCGTCCGGGCAGCGCAGCAGCGCCAGCGGCCGATCGACGACGAAGGGCTCCATGAAGGGCCAGACCTCGGCGTAGTAGTCGGCAAGGCCGCCCTTGGTGACGCCCTCCTTCGGCCAGTAGACCCGGTCGGGATGCGTCAGTTCCACGGATGAATTCGGCCTGGCGGTGGATTTCGACATGGTCGACTCCTTGCTTCCGTTTCTGTTTCTGCCTCCGGCGCCGGTTGCGGTGCTTGCCGTTTCGCGAATGATGTCCTTCGGCTGCTTGTCCTCGCGGATGCCGCGGAAGGAGGCGTGGCGCAGGTGGCCGTCGGCCGTCCATGCCCGGAATTCGACCTCGGCGACCAGTTCCGGCCGTACGAAGCGCGCGCCGCGGGCCTCGACGGCGGTGAGCGGCTGCGCAAAGGGGCTGGCCTCGGCCTTCAGGCGCTCGAGGCGCTTTGCCAGGTCGATGGCGAGTGCATGGCTGAAGCCGGTGCCGACACGGCCGACGTGCTCCAGCCGGTCGCCGTCGTAGACGCCGAGGACGAGCGATCCGACCGCCTTGCGCGCGGTCGAGGAGGGGACCCAGCCGGCGACGACGAATTCCTGGCTGAGGGCGCACTTGGCTTTCAGCCAGCCCTTGCTGCGGCCGGACCGGTAGGGATCGTCGGCGACCTTCGAGACGATGCCTTCCAGGCCCAGCCGGCATGCATGCGTCAGCAGCACCTCGCCGTCGTCCTCGAAGTCGGTGCTGTAGCGAAGAATGCCGGTTTCCGAAGGGATGATCGTGTGCAGCAATGCCTTGCGTCGGACGAGCGTCGCTCCAGTCAGGTCGTAGCCGTCGAGATGCAGGAGGTCGAAGGCATAGTAGACGAAACGATCGGTCCGGCCCTCGCTGAGATCCGCCTGGAGGGCGGAGAAGTCCGATGCGCCGGAGCCGCCCTCGACGACGAGTTCCCCGTCGAACAGCGCATTGCCGACGGGCAGGTCTCGAAAGGCCGCCAGGACCTGCTTGCCGAACCTGTCGGTCCAGTCCAGCCCGCTGCGGGTCAAAAGCTTGGCCTTGCCGGCCTCGATGCGCGCCTGCAGCCGGTAGCCGTCGAACTTGATCTCGTGCAGCCAGCGCGCGCCGGCGGGAGGCCTCGTCGCAAGGGTCGCCAGCGACGGCTCCACGAAGGCCGGCAGCCGCGCCTTCCGCGCGCCCTCGATCTTCGCCGGATCGCCGGGCGTGACCGCCGCCGGCGCCGCGTCGTCCATGTCGGGCGGAGCCGTCTTGGTCTTCCGCGCAGCCTTCTTCGTGATCCGGCCCGTCTTCGACGACCAGCCGGGCTCCTCGCCGGTGACGTCGGCGATGACGCGGCCGGTCTTGACCGATTCCGGCCGCTCCTCGAGGATGTCGGGCGCGCCTTCGTCGCGGGCGTCGTCGTCCTCGCCCTTGATGAGCAGCCAGTTCTCCCTGCGCTCGCCGGGCTTGCCCTCCATCCGGACGAGATGCCAGTGGCCGTGCAGTTTCTCGCCGTGGAGCTCGAATTCGAGGTGGCCCTTGGCGTAGCCCTTGTGCGGATCTTCCAGCGGCTCCCAGGTGCCGCGGTCCCAGACGATCACCGTGCCGCCACCATATTCGCCCTTCGGGATCGTGCCCTCGAAGTCGCCATATTCCAGCGGATGATCCTCGACGTGGACCGCCAGCCGCTTTTCGCCGGGAACGAGGCTCGGTCCCCGCGTCACGGCCCAACTCTTCAGGGCGCCGTCCATCTCGAGCCGGAAATCGTAGTGAAGCCGGCGCGCGTCATGCTTCTGGATGACGAAGCTGGCACCGCCGGCCTTCGCTTTGCCGCCCCGCGGCTCGGACGTCTTCTCGAAGTTGCGCTTGCGGCGATAGGTTTCGAGCGCCATCGGTCATCCGGCCTTGCGATGCGATGCCGGCGCCTTCTTTGCTGCCGCCGCGGCTCCAGTCTTGCCTGCGGTTTTGGTTCCAGTCTTGGCGGCCGTCTTCGATCCGCGCTTTGTCGGCTGGTCCTGCTTGCTGCCCAGGGCGGCGCTCTGGCGGAGCGCCTCCATCAGGTCGGTCACCTTCTCGCGCTTCGGTTCCTTGCGGGGCTCGATCGTCCGGCCCTCGATCTTCGCCTTCACCAGTTCGGCCACGGCTTCCTCATACCGGTCGTGGAACCCGCTCGGGTCGAACATGCCTTTCTTCGTGCCGATGATGTGCTTGGCTAGGTCGAGCATCTCGCCCTTGATCTTCAGCGAAGCAATGTCGGAGAACGCGTCCTTGGCCGGGCGGATCTCGTAGTCGAAGTTCAAGGTGGTGGCGATCATCCCGTCGCCCTGCGGCCGGATGAGCACGGTGCGCATGCGCCGGAAGAGCACCGCCTGCGCGATGGCCGCGGACTGCCTCTTCTTCAGCGCATCGCGGATCAGCGCATAGGCCTCGTCGGCCATGCGTTCGGCGGGGGACAGGTAGTAGGGCTTGTCGAAATAGAGGTCGTCGACCTCCGACAGCGGGACGAAGGCCTCGACCGCCAGAGTCTTGTCGCTTTCGGGGATCGCGGCCGCCACTTCCTCCGGTTCCAGCACGATGTAGTCGTCCTTGCCGACCTCGTAGCCCTTCACCTGGTCGTCGCGCCCGACCGGTTCGCCGGTGACGCTGTCGACAAACTCGCGGCGGACGCGATTGCCGGTGTCCCGGTTGACGGTGTGGAAGGCGATGCGATCGGAGGTCGAGGCGGCCGTGAACAGCGCGACGGGGCAGACGACCTCGCCGAACTTCAGAAAGCCTTTCCATTGCGCGCGCGGTGCCATGTGCGGTGTCCTCGAAGCCAGCAAAAGGGGCCAGCAAGAAAGGGGAGCAAACGAATTGAACGCAGGCGACTTTTCTTTGTTCCGGACACTCTACCCCGAAGGCGAGGGAAAATCAGGTGAATTGCGCGGCCGCCGTGATTCGCGGGCCTGCCGTGGCCGAGACCTCAGGCGCGGTCGGCGACGAAGCGGGCGATCAGCGGGCCGAGCAGCGTGATGATCACCAATCGCGCCGTCTGCAGGGCCATGACGAAAGAGAGATCCACATTGCTGGAGGCGGCGATGACGGCGATGGAATCGAGGCCGCCGGGGCTGGTGGCGAGATAGGCGGTCATCGGGTCGATGCCGAGCCCGATCACCAGCAGGTAGGCGAGCAGCCCGGAGAAGGCCAGAAGCACGACAATGGAGATGACGGTGGGGACGAAGGCGCGGCGCGCATGCAGCAGGATCGAGCGCGTGAAGCCGAGCCCGATGCTCCAGCCGAGAAACGCAAACGCGGTCGCAAGCAGCCAGGGCGGCAGCTCGACATGGATCGTCCCGGTGAGGCTCAAGAGCGCGCCGACGCCGAAGGGCGCCAGGAAGCTGCCGGCCGGTATCCGCAGCAGCCGGCCGAGAATGCCGGCGCCGATGCCGACGCCCAGCGTCAGCGCAAAGGCCTGGAGATCGAACGGGCCGAAGAACGGCACGCTGTCCGGCGCCATCGCCTGGTGGCCGCCGAAATGGCCGATCAGCGTAGCGAGGGTGGCGACGAACACGACCCGCAGGTATTGCATGAAGGCGACGAGGCGGACGTCGGCGCCGTAGGCACCACCCATGACGAGCATGGTCGACGCCGCTCCGGCCGACGACCCCCAGATCGCCGTCGTTCCTGGGAGAATGCCCATGCGCGTGATCACCCAGCCGCTCAGCGTGCTCATCGCGATCACCGAGAGCACGATCGCCAGGAAGATGGGCCAGCGGCTGAGGAAGGTATCGATCAGGTTCGGCGACACCATGCCGGCAATCATCATGGCCAGCACGATCTGCACGCCGAAGAAGAAGATGCGCGGCAGCCGGATCGTACCGCCGTTGATCGCGACCACGACGCCCGCAAGCATCGGGCCCATCATCAGCCCGGCGGGGATGCCGGCGATCTCGAAAAATATGGCAAGTGGAGCGGAGAGGGCGATCAGGACCAGCCATTGCACCGGTTTGCGAAGCAACCCGATCCCGGAACGGTCTTCCGGACTGTCCGGATGCTGGGGCTTGTCTTTCACAGGCGGCATTCCACGATACGAATCTCGATCGGGACAATCATGGCGTCTACATATGGGCAAATGCTGCAACGCGCCATGGTAAAATGCAGTATGCAGGAGCCGTCGCTGTGCGGCTATTGTCTTCATACCCCGGAATGCCGATCCCGTTTATGACGAGGTCCCGCTTTTCCTTGCGTTCGAGGGTCGAATCCTGCCAAGTCGGCCCATGGAATTCGCACCGCAACAGGATGAGGCGCTCAAGGCCGTCTCGCGCTGGCTGAAGGAAGGTCGCTCGCCGCTGTTCCGCCTGTTCGGCTATGCCGGCACGGGCAAGACGACGCTCGCCCGCCATTTCGCCGAGCATGTCGACGGCGACGTGCTGTTCGCCGCCTTCACCGGCAAGGCGGCCCAGGTGCTGCGCTCTAAGGGGGCCAGCAACGCCCGGACGATCCATTCGCTGATCTATCGTCCCCGTGGCGAGGAAGAGGTTTCCGACGAGGAAACCGGCAAGACGTCGATCGCACCGATGTTCTCGATCAACCGCCAGAGCCCGGTCGCAAAGGCGGCGCTGATCATCGTCGACGAATGCTCCATGGTGGACGAGGCGCTCGGCAAGGACCTGATGAGCTTCGGGACGCCCATCCTCGTCCTCGGCGATCCGGGCCAGCTGCCGCCGGTTTCGGGAGGCGGCTTCTTCACCAGCCAGGAGCCGGACTTCCTGCTGACCGACATCCACCGGCAGGCGCGCGACAATCCGATCATCCAGCTCGCCATGCATGTGCGCGAAGGCAAGGAGATCATGCACGGCGACTGGGGTACGGCGAGGGTGATCGGCAAGGGCGACGTCACCCAGCCGCTCGTGCTCGACGCCGACCAGGTTCTGGTCGGAACCAACAGGACGCGGCGGCGCTACAACGTCCGGCTCAGGGAATTGAAGGGATTTGCGACCGAGTATCCGCAATCGGGCGACAAGCTCGTCTGCCTGCGCAACGACCCGGCCAAGGGACTCCTGAACGGGTCGCTCTGGCAGGTGATGACCTCGTCCAAGGAGACGGTGAAGCCGGGCATCAACCTGATGATCCGCCCCGAAGACGACGACATGGACCGGGGCGCTGCGAAGATAAAGCTGCTGAAGGCGGCCTTCGAGAATGTTGACGAGGAGATCCCCTGGTCGACGCGCAAGCGCTATGACGAGTTCGATTACGGATACGCGCTCACTGTCCACAAGGCGCAGGGCTCGCAGTGGGACAACGTGGTGCTGTTCGACGAAAGCTGGGCGTTCCGCGATACGCGCGAGCGCTGGCTCTACACGGCGATCACGCGCGCGGCAGAGACACTGACCATCGTGCGCTGATGTCCCCCAAGGGAAGGGTGCCGCGGGGAACGTCCTTCGATCAGTGGCCGATGATGCCGAGCAGCACGGCCTTCGCCACCGCCTGGAAGCGGTTGTTGCTGGCGAACTTGCGGATGATTTCCTTCTCCATCCCCTGCACCTGGCCGGGATCGACCTCGAGGGCGCGCGCGATACGGGTGGTCGGATAGCCCTCGGCCATCAGTGTCAGGCAGCGCAGTTCCTGGTCGGACAGCGCCTCCGGGCGGGCATTGTCGTTCAGTTCGATTTCCTGGCCGGCGGTGAATTCGAGCATTTCGCCGATCTGCTGCATCTGGCGGCGGATTGTCGATTGCTGCGCGGTCAGTTCGCGCTTGCGGGCGACCATGGCGCCGCGGAAGATGGCGTCCGCCTCCTGCTGGCTGCCGGCGTCGCAGAGTGCCTCGAGAAGCTCCTGGATCGCGGCCACCGGCATCCCGGTCTCGCGGCAGGTATTCACCACCGCCATCTGCTGGATCTCCTGCGGGCCGTAGACGCGCATGGGCCCGACGCGCGTGGCGCTCAGGAGGCCCTTTTCCTCGTAGAAGTGCAGCGTTCGGTGCGTCACCCCGAAGGCATTTGCCATGTCGGCGATGGCGAGCCGGCCTTCCGGCAGATTTTCCGGCAATGGCGCGGACGGCAGGAAGCGTATGGCACGTTCACCGGCAGCGGTGGTCTTTCTGGGTTCGCTGATCATCACGACAACCACCCGCATGAAAGAGCCGACATTAGCACACATCCCTCGCTGTTCGCAGGATCGGGCGTCAAGATGTGCGACATTGCCCGATTCCGCGGTCCATTCCCCTGCACCGGAAGACGCTTGGGCGAATCCGGATAAAAAAGACTAGCGCTGGGCGGAGTGGTTTGAATACCCCTATATCTAGGGATGTATCTGAAATAGCGCCGGGTTTTTCAGAGCGCGCGGGCGGGGTGCAGGTGGTCGTCCCTGGATAGTCGTTCCGCCGCTTCCGGCGCCGTCGATGCCTGAATCAGCGGAAGATGCAGACAGCCGGAGCCTGGTTCCCGCCGGCGATCGGCCTGCTGCAGGCAGCGCATTGTCGGGCTGGTGGCACCGAGCCGCTGCGCATGTAGGTAGATGCGGCCGTTCGCCGACAGGATGCGACCGGCAAAGGTGAAGGCCTCGTAGCTGATCGTGGCCTCGTTCAGGTCGGCGGCGCGAAACTGCTCTGCATGCACCGTCAGGCCGCTCTGCACGTGGATGAGCCGCGCATACATCGTCTCGCCACGGCCCTGCGCCTCGATGCGGATCCGGTAGGCGAGCGGATCCGCATCGCTGCTCTCCCGGCTGTCGCCAAGCTGGACGGTCCTGTAGTAGCCGACGGCCTTCTGGATGGCGTCGGCGAGTTGGCGGCAGACGCCGGTTCCCGGCCAGCAATGCTCGATGCTGACGACCGGAATCCGGCCGCTCAGGTCCATGGCCGCGCGCGCCTTCTCGACATAGATGCGCGCATTCGCGATCGAGGTGATCGCGAGCCCTGATTGCGGGGCCGGGGCGAGCAGCAGCATGGGCAGCAGCGTGAACAGGGCGAGATGCGAGGAAATGGGGGCGGGTCGCCAATTGCCGCGCGAGACG
Organism: Mycoplana azooxidifex; assembly: GCF_014196765.1. Classification (GTDB taxonomy): domain Bacteria; phylum Pseudomonadota; class Alphaproteobacteria; order Rhizobiales; family Rhizobiaceae; genus Mycoplana; species Mycoplana azooxidifex. The sequence goes on along the minus strand of NZ_JACIEE010000001.1, from coordinate 465,562 downwards.
TTTCGTCTCCTGCGGGCCAGCAGCGGTATCGGTGGCGCCGGTTCGGGCGCCGGCGAGGCGGCTGCGGCCAGGCTCATGCCGGCCTGCGAAAGGGCACGTCCCTCCCACGCGATCTCCGGGGCGTAGCTGCCGAGCGGAATGCGGATCCGGAGCGGCGCGCGCGCGCCTTCGGCGACATAGTATTGTTCGAGCAGCTTCCTGAGCTTGCCGGCCTGAACGCGGACGATCGGATCGCTGCCGGCGTCGAAGCCGACCGGTCGCCCGAACACGTCGATGCCGATGGTATAGCCCTTCAACTGGCCGGCCTTGCCGGCAAGCGCGCATTCGACGACATAGTCGAGAAAGGCGCGCAGACGCCCGGAGCGCGCAAACGTCCTGCTGGAGAGGATCTCGTCCACGTGCTCCCTGATCACAGCCGCGTGCGCTGCGCTGTTCAATGCCAATGTCTAGTTGCGATCATCCCCTGATCGTCCGCCCCGCATGATTGCCCAAGATGATCAAGGCTCACCTTTCGCCAGGATGAGACCCTAGCGTTGATTCTGATACGTCGGCAAGCGGTCGACAGGCGAAAAGCACACGTTATTGCGGTCCCGCAAGACAGCCCCCCGCTGCGCTTACGTGCAGGCGGATATGTGCCGGGCCGAACCGGCCCGATTGAACGACGGACGGCAACAGGCTAGAGCTTGTCGAAGACAACAGGGAAGAGATTGCAATGCCTGCGAAACTGTCGGTCAATCTGAATGCGATCGCGATGCTGCGCAACCGCCGGGACCTGCCGTGGCCGAGCGTCGCGGGCCTCGGAAAGATCGCGCTTACAGCCGGCGCCAGCGGGTTGACGGTGCATCCGCGGCCGGACCAGCGGCACATTCGCTTCACCGATCTCAGTCCGATCCGGTCTCTGATCGACGCGGAGTTTCCCCAGGCCGAATTCAATATGGAGGGCTATCCGGAGGAGGGCTTCCTGCGGCTCGTCGAGGAGCATCGCCCCGAGCAGGTGACGCTCGTGCCGGACGATCCCGCACAGGCGACGTCCGATCACGGCTGGGATTTCCGCAAGGAGCGCGGCGTTCTGGAAAAGGTGGTCGGCCGGCTCAAGGGACTGGGCCTGCGCGTATCGCTCTTTGCCGATGCCGAGCCCGACCGGGAGGCGTTGCAGATCGCCCGGGACGTGGGGGCAGACCGAATCGAGCTCTATACCGGTCCCTATGGCGGCTGTTACGACGACCCGGCCCGCGCGGCCGTTCTGGTCGAGGCGCTCGGGGCCACGGCCGACATCGCGTTCGAACTGGGGCTCGGCGTCAATGCCGGGCACGACCTGACCGTTGCCAACCTGCCGCCGCTCGCCGCCCGCATCCCGGCGCTCGACGAGGTCTCCATCGGCCACGGGCTCACCGCCGATGCGCTGGAATACGGAATGGCCGAGACGATACGGCGTTTCTGCCGGGCCTGCGGGCAGCCGGTATAGCGGCTGCCCCGATCCGGTCCCGCCCCTGCGGGGAGGATATTCTCAGGCCAGGAGTGCCTTGGCGTTCTCGGCCAGGAAGGCATCGAGAGCCAGCGGCATTTTGCCCGTCAGTTCTTCCACGTCGCCTGTCGCCATGGCGATCTTGCCTTCGCGCGTGTTGGTATCGAAGGAGACTACGGTCGGCACCATGAAATCCGGCAGGCCTGCGGCCTTCAGTCCGCCGGCAAGCTGGTCGTCGGTGACGTGGAAGACCCGAAGCGGCCGGCCGGTTGCCCGCGACGCTGCGGCTGCGATCTCCTCGGTGGTGTAGGCCACAGCGCCGGTGAGCGTGTAGATCCGGCTCTTCTCGTCGGTGGCGAGCAGCCCGGCGGCGATCGCCGCGCCGACGTCCTGGCGCGCGACGTGGGCGATCCTGCCGTCGCCGGCGGAGCTGTACCACTGGCCGGCCTGCAGCGCATGCGGCAGGGCCATGAACAGGTTTTCCATGTACCAGCCGTTGCGGAAGATCGTGTAGGGGACCCCGGTCGCCTTGATGGCATTCTCCGTCCCGAGATGGTCGCCGGCGAAGGTCACCGCCGAATCGTCAGGCTGCGGCATCGAGGTGTAGAGAATGCGCTTCGCGCCGGCTGAGGCTGCGGCCTCGACTGCGGCGACATGCTGGGCCAGGCGCTTGCCGGGTTCGCCCACGGCGTCGGTCGAGATGATCAGGACCCTGTCGGCGCCGGCGAACGCGGCCGGCAGCGCTGCGGCGTCGTCGAAGTCGACCTCGCGCACGGCCACGCCCCTTGCGGCATAGTCGGCGAGCTTCGAGATGTCGCGCGAGGCGGCGATGACCGAGGCGGGCGCTACCTTGCCCGAGGCGAGCACCCGGTCGAGCACGATGCGGCCGAGCTGGCCGGAGGCGCCGGTGATGAGAACTGTTTCCGACATGACTGCTTCCTTTCGTTGGCATCCGGACGAGACGATGGTATCTGTCCGGAATATGGTCTCAAAAAGAGAGTTCGTCTTCATCGACCACGGGACGGACCTTGTAAAGGAGGCAGTTTTGGCTCCACTGGTTACCTGGAGGGAACCGCGATGAACAAGATTGCGAGCAGGATCGAAGGCGAAAGGGTGCTCGTCATCGACGGCGTGCCCATGTCGATGGACGACTGCCCGGTCCGCGACGTCCTCGACCACATCGGCGGAAAATGGAATTCGCTGATGCTGCTCGCGCTTGCCGATGGGCCGATGCGCTTTTCGCAGTTGCGCCGCTTCATTCCGGACATCTCGCAGCGGATGCTGACGCAGACGCTGCGCGACCTGCAGCGCGACGGCTATCTGGCCCGCACGGTCTATCCGACGCTGCCGCCCAGCGTCGAATACCGGCTGACCGATCTCGGACATTCGCTGCTGACGCCGGTGCGGGTGCTCGTGCAGTGGTCCCAGAACAACCACGCCACGATCCGGCAGGCCCGCAGCGCCTATGACGCGCAGGACGCCAAGGGACGCTAGGGCCGGGTCGCGCGTGTCCGCAGCGCAAGGCACGCATGCCGAGACGGCCATTGTGCGCTCACCATCGAATGCACAGATTGTAAGGCGCGGCCGTGCCTCGTCCGTCGAACACAAAGACTGCACGCGGTCGCGGTCCGACATGAATGAAACGGAATACAGCCATGGAAAGCCTTCATCATCTGGTCGTCGTCGGGGGCGGTTTTGGCGGCCTCCAGCTCGTCAACGCGCTGAGAGGGGCGCCCGTCCGCATCACGCTGATCGATCGCAGGAACCATCACCTGTTCCAGCCACTGCTCTACCAGGTCGCGACCACCGTTCTGGCGACGTCGGAGGTCGCCTGGCCGATCCGGCATCTCTATCGCAACCGCGCGGAGGTCACGACCCTGCTCGACCAGGTGGTCGGGGTCGATCCGGCGGCAAAGACGGTCAGCCTTGCTGACGGCGGCAGCGTCGCCTATGACACGCTCGTGCTCGCCACCGGGGCGACGCATGCCTATTTCGGCCATGACGAATGGGAGCCGTTCGCGCCCGGCCTGAAGACGCTGGAGGATGCGACGACGATCCGGCGCCGGCTGCTGCTCGCCTTCGAGCGCGCCGAACTTGCGACCGATGCCGCCGAGCGCGCAGCACTCCTGACCTTCGTGATCATCGGCGCCGGTCCGACCGGCGTGGAGCTCGCCGGCATCATCGCCGAGCTTGCGCAGCGCACGCTGCCCGACGAATTCCGCCATATCGATACCCGCCAGACGAAGGTCATGCTCGTCGAAGCAGGCCCGCGCATCCTGGCCGGCTTCAGCGAGCCATTGTCCGACTATGCGCGCCGTTCACTGGAGAAACTGGGCGTGGAGGTGCGCACCGGCGTGCCGGTGACATCGTGCACGGCCGACGGCGTGACGATCGGCGACGTCTTCGTGCCCGCCCGGACGATCGTCTGGGCCGCAGGCGTGCAGGCCTCGCCGGCGGCGCGCTGGCTCGGTATTCCGGCCGACAGGGCAGGGCGGGCGATCGTGTCGCCGGATCTTTCGGCGCCCGGCCTGCCGGACGTCTTCGTGATCGGCGACACGGCTGCGGTGATGCAGGAGGACGGCAAGCCGGTGCCGGGAATCGCGCCGGCGGCAAAGCAGCAGGGCGCCTATCTGGTCCGGCTGATCCGGGCGCGGCTCGCCGGCAAGCCTTCGCCGGGGCCGTTCCGCTATCGCCACCAGGGCAGCCTCGCCACGATCGGCCGACGCGCCGCCATCATCGAGCTCGGCCGCTTCAGGCTGAAGGGCGCGTTCGCCTGGTGGCTCTGGGGCATCGCCCACATCTATTTCCTGATCGGAACGCGCAGCCGCTTCGCGGTTGCCTGGAGCTGGCTATGGACCTTCCTGAGCGGCCAGCACAGCGCCCGCCTGATCACGCAGAAGGAGACGATCCCGCAACGCGAGATCGGAAAGCCAGTGGTCGGTGACACGGCCTCCCGCGACCGGGAGGCAGCCACAAAATGAAGAAAGGCCGGCGAATGCCGGCCTTTCCCTTGATCCCTGCCGCTGCAACCATACGCGTGGCCGGCGGCGGAAATCTTATGCTCAGGCTGCCTGCAGCTGGTCTGCAGACATCTTGCCCGACTTGCGATCGCGGACGAGCTCGTAGCTCACCTTCTGGCCTTCGTCCAGGCCGGCGAGGCCTGCGCGCTGTACGGCCGAGATGTGTACGAATACATCCGGTTCACCATTGTCGGGAGCGATGAAGCCAAAGCCCTTGGTGGTGTTGAACCATTTAACGGTACCTGTTGCCATGACGAAACCTTTCCTCTCCGGCGTCTTTTGGGTGGATATCCGGCCCTTGAGCCGACTATCCTATCTTAGTCGAATTTGAAGGGGAAGTTCGTCAATCTGCGCCTGAGCGCAAGAGCAAAAGTCGTCGTTCAAATCTCGATGCGGCGCAAGATAAGTGCTTCGTCCGATGAGGTCAAGGCGTGCCGCAATGCCGCATTCGTCCCGTATCGATACACCAGGCTGCCCGTAGAGCCCGACGAGACCGTCGCCGCGCCCGGTCGGAGCGCGGCGATCGCGATGAGAGCGGGCGAAGCCGTCAGTGAAGCGAAGGCGGTGCGAGGCGCGAGGCCTCGACAAAGACCGCCTGCGCTTCGCCTTCCTGACGGCGGCGCTTGCGGATCAGGATGCCCATGATGCGGGCGGCGGTGGAAAACGTCATGACGTCGAGCGGGCCGTCTCCGTCCCATCGCTTGGTCAGCCGTTCGGCCACCATTTCCATGACACTCTTCGGCACGATGTCGGTGCATTCGCGCATGGCATCGAAAACGGCGCTGATCGGGATCAGCGTTCCCTCGTGCATGACGGAAGGCTCCGGCTCGTCGGTCTTCCAGTCGTAGAAGGTATCGATCGCATCGCGAAAGAGATGTTGCAGGGTGATCGGAGCGTGTCCTTCGTGAAGGTCAGGCAGGAAATTCAACATTTTCTGTCTCCTTGGCGTCGGGGCTGGCTGCTTACTCCTGCAGCGGCGATTGAAACATGTCATGTGGAGCCGCGTCACGACCACTGTCGTTCATGAGCGGCCTCACCAATTCTATCGAGTTGAAATGTCTTGGGAAGAGAAAAATGATGCGCGAAAGCGTGCTCGGATCAGGGTTCTCCAGAATAATGTTTCAATTCAATCGGTTGATGTTTGCTCTTAACTCGTAAATTCATCTCCCGTTCAGGTTTCTCTCCTGCCCGTTCTGCGTGTTTTCCGGAGGAATCGCGCCGAAACGGCTACGACTGTGGTTCGGCGCTTACAGTCTGCGACCGAAAAATCTGTTGACCCTGATTTGCGATCGGCATAGAAGAGCGCCGAACCGTACCGTACGGTACGCAATTGTCCGGTTTCAAGCCGGGTGGATTGCCGAGGGAGCAGGCGTGCAGATCGTCGACGAAAGCGGAGCAAAGGCGGAGAGGGCGGGCTTGAACGAGCGCCAGAACGCCGTGCTGGAAAGCGCGCTCAAGCTGCTTGTCGACGGCGGCGAGAAGGCGGTCACGACAGCCGGTGTCGCGCGGGCTGCCAATTGCTCCAAGGAGTCGCTCTACAAGTGGTTCGGCGATCGCGACGGGCTGCTGTCGGCGATGATATCCTACCAGGCCGGCAAGGTGCGCACCGTCGAAGTCCGGTCGGAAACGCTGACGGCGGATGGCCTGCGCAAGCATCTTGCCGCCTTTGCGCTCGATCTGCTCGACGTGCTCTCGGGCGAGGTCTCGCTGGCGTTGAACCGCCTGGCGATCGGGCAGACGGTCGGCAGGACCGCTGTGCGCGACGCGCGCGGCGCGGGGCCGACGCTCGGACGGCTTCTCGAGGAGCGGGGACGGCGGCAGATCGGCCGGCGTGCGACCACGCTGCTGGAAGCCGGGCGCAAGGCGGGGCTGCTTTCGTTCGACGATGCGGACGAGGCCTATGGCACGCTCTACGGGCTGATCGTGACCGATGCGCACCTGCGCATGCTGCTGGGCTTCGACCCGGCCGCGCTGAAGAAGGAATTCGCCGGGCGGGCGGAGAGGGCGGTTGCGTCCTTCCTGACCCTCTACGGCGTGGGAGCCATGGCGGCCGCATAGGGCGGTCGACCGAACCTGTTTGATAACAAGGGAAGGAAACAACAATGCGCGTCTATTACGATCGTGATGCCGATCTCAACCTCATCAAGGCGAAGAACGTCGCCATCGTCGGCTACGGCTCGCAGGGCCGTGCCCACGCCCTCAACCTGAAGGATTCCGGCGCCAAGAACGTCGCGATCGCGCTCAAGGCCGGTTCGCCGACGATCAAGAAGGCCGAGGCCGACGGCTTCAAGGTCATGACCGTGGCCGAAGCCGCCAAGTGGGCCGACCTCCTGATGATGGCGACCCCGGACGAACTGCAGGCCGACATCTACAAGGCCGACATCGCCGGCAACATCCGTGACGGCGCCGCCATCGCGTTTGCCCACGGCCTCAACGTCCATTTCGGCCTGATCGAGCCGAAGTCGTCGGTCGACGTCGTCATGATCGCGCCGAAGGGCCCCGGCCACACGGTTCGCGGCGAATACCAGAAGGGCGGCGGCGTTCCCTGCCTCGTCGCCGTTCACCAGAACGCCTCGGGCAACGCGCTCGATCTCGCGCTGTCCTACGCCTGCGGCGTCGGCGGCGGCCGTTCGGGCATCATCGAAACGAACTTCCGCGAAGAGTGCGAAACCGACCTCTTCGGCGAGCAGGTCGTTCTCTGCGGCGGCCTGGTCGAACTGATCCGCGCCGGCTTCGAGACGCTGGTAGAGGCCGGTTACGCGCCGGAAATGGCCTATTTCGAGTGCCTGCACGAAGTAAAGCTGATCGTCGACCTGATCTACGAAGGCGGCATCGCCAACATGAACTACTCGATCTCCAATACGGCCGAGTGGGGCGAATACGTCACCGGCCCGCGCATCATCACCGACGAGACCAAGGCGGAGATGAAGCGCGTCCTGAAGGACATCCAGACCGGCAAGTTCACCTCCGACTGGATGCAGGAATACCGCGCGGGCGGCGCTCGCTTCAAGGGTATCCGCCGCAACAACGACAGCCACCAGATCGAGGAAGTCGGCGCCAAGCTGCGCGGCATGATGCCCTGGATCGGCAAGAACAAACTGGTCGACAAGTCCGTCAACTGATCGATCGGCGGACGCGTCCGAAGACATTGTGGAAGCCGGGCATCTGCCCGGCTTCTTCAGTTTGTTGACAAGCCCGTTCTTGTCGGAATCCCCTTTCCTTCGTCACCCCGGACTTGATCCGGGGTCCAGTTGCGCCGCGTCGGCGGCGCAGAAAGTGTCTTTTGCGCTCAAGGACTTGAGCGCGCTGGATGCCGGATCAAGTCCGGCATGACGGGCCCCTTTGGTGGCCTGTTCTAAGAATTGGACGAGCGGAACAAGACTTTGTCAGCAGTCTGTGGAAGCTGGGCATCTGCCCGGCTTCTGCTTTTCCTGCCTCCCCCAGATTTTTGGGGCCTGCCAAAATAAGGGGCAACGGCAAGTTGACGCGGCCAAGCAAGCTGGTGCATCCTCGCCCACGAAATGCGGGACCGCTGCTGGAGGGGACGCTTCGATGCTTCGGAGCGATGCAGCGACATTTTCCACGACAGACGACCACCCTTCCACGTGCATGCAGTTCTTTCTGGCATACCTGTTCTTATCGGAACACCTGGGAGTGCACTGTGAAGCGAAGCGCATGGAACTACCTGCCGCTGGCCGCCGTTGCGACATTGCTCGCGGCCCCACCCACGCAAGCAGCCGACCTGGCCATTTCCGCACCCAACTGGCCCTCCGGGCAGGCCACCGCCAACATCCTCAAGGTCGGCATCGAAAAGGATTTCGGCCTTCAGGTGGAGGTCAAGCCCATGGGGACGATGAACTCGTTCGTCGGCCTGGAGGCGGGCTCGGTCGATATCCAGCCGGAGATCTGGCGACCCAACTTCGACGAACTGGTCAAAAAGTACGTCGACGGGAAGGGGGCGGTGACGCTTGCGGGCAAGCACGTATCCGCCTGGCAGGGGCTGTGCGCTACGCCTGCGGCCGCGGCTACGTTCAAGTCGGTGGCCGATCTCGGCGATCCCGAAAAGACCAAGGTGCTGGACACGGACGGCGACGGGCGGGGGGAGATATGGATCGGCGCCCCGACCTGGCTCTCGACCGGGATCGAACGGGTGCGCGCGAAGAGCTACGGCTATGACAAGAACCTGAACCTCGTCGAGGTGGAGGAGGACGTGGCGATGGCGGCGGTGGACGCGGCGGTCGCGACCGACCAGCCGATGGTGTTCTATTGCTACGCGCCGCACCATGTCTTCCAGTTGCACGAGATCGAGAGGCTCGAGGAGCCGGCGCACGATCCGGCGAAATGGCAACTGGTATCGGCGCAGGACCCGCTCTGGATTACCAAGTCGAGTGCCACGACCGCCTGGGATGCGGGGCATTTCCAGATCGGCTACGCGACAGCCTTTGCGAAGAAGCGGCCGGAGGTCGCGCAGTTTCTGGAGAAAGTGGACTTCACCCCGGAAGAGGTGACGCAGATGAGCTACGCGCTCGGTGTCGAGCGCCAGGAGCCGCTCGACTACGCCAGGAAATGGGTCGAACAGAATGCTGCGCGTGTCGAAGGGTGGGGCAAGCCATGACGAGGAGAACAGACGGAGTGCGCGGCACGACCATGGGAAAGATGCGCCGATTCGGTTTGATGCTTGTGGCCGGCAGCCTTTGCCTCGGGCCGCTCGTGGCGCTGGCCGAGACGCAGATCTACGACGCGCGCACGGGCAAGTGGGTCGACTACGACAAGAAGAAGGCGCGCCAGCTCTATGCCCGTAACAAACAGTTGCCGGAGGCGTTCCGCCGGCAGATCGTGCCGTTCCGCACCGCGGAGGCACCCGGCACGATCATTATCGACGGCAACCAGCACTTCCTCTACCTCGTGCAGCCGGGCGGGCAGGCGATCCGCTACGGCATCGGCGTCGGGCGGGAAGGCTTCGGCTGGGCCGGCATCGTGCGCGTCGGGCGCAAGGCGGAAAATCCGAGCTGGACGCCGCCGGCCGAGATGGTGGCGCGCGACCCCAATGCGGCGAAATGGGCGGCCGGCATGCCCGGCGGACGGCCCGACAATCCGCTCGGTCCGCGCGCCTTGTATCTCTATGTCGGTGACAGCGACACGATCTACCGCATCCACGGCACGATCGAGCCGTGGACGATCGGCCTCGACGTTTCCTCGGGCTGCATCCGGCTGAACAACGAGGACGTCATCGACCTCTACAGCCGCGTGGATGTCGGGGCCAAGGTGATCGTACTGATGCAGGGGGCGGCGCTCTACAAGGGCGTGTGACGAGACCGTACCGAGAGACGAAGATGTGAGCCTGGCGGGACTGACCGCCACAGCGGAGAGAGGACGTGTCGGGGATGGATGCAAGGGGGATCACATTCGGCTGGCTGATGCTGGCCTCAGCGGGGTTGGCCGGTGGCTGCCAGTCATCGACGCCGGCGCCGCAGGACATGGCGCGGACCAGCCTCGGCACCGCGCCTGCCGACCTGCAACTGATGTGCGCCAGCGCTGCGGCCGGGCCGACCGGCGTAGACAGCAGCAGGATCCTGCCCACGAGTTCGGCCCAACTCGACGCGGCCAACTACCGCGTCGATCTCGATGCGGCCGGCAGCAAGTACACCTGCCTCATCGACAGCAGCGGATCGGTGAAGTCGGTCAGCCCGGCGGCAGCGGCCACGGGGGCAGCGCCCGCGACGGCCGAGGCGGGCTAGCGGCGGCGCAGCAGGCGCGACGCGATGCTCGCCATCCGGTCGGGAGCAACCCGATCGGCTAGGGGGCTTCGGTGACCATCACGTGAACCTGCGACGTCTCGCCGGGCTTCGCGCGGCAACCTGGCTTGGCAGGTTTGTGTCCTTCGATATCCCTGATTGAAATAGTTACAGTTTTGTCACATACTTCCTTCTGTCGTTCCACGATCAGGGAGGAGAGTGTGATGACAACATTGGTGTATCATTTCGCCTGGTTCGACCTGGCGATTCTGAGCGTGATCGCCGCGCTGATCCTGGCGAGCCTGTACGGAGAAGGAAGAGCCCGGTAGGTCGCGTCTCGAGCGGCCGCCGAACGATGAAGGCGCCGCCGGCAGCGGTTGGCGGAGTCGTGTCGTGCGCCGTGCCATTTGGCTGCGCTTCCTGACTGCGCTTCGATCTCTGATCGTTGGCGAGATGCTGCCCGCCCGTGCCATCGGAGCCGACTTCCACTTGCCGGATTCCTTCCCGTGCCTTCATCCGGAAATCAACTGTGACTGTGCCCGAAAGGGAACGGATTCAATGTCTTATCCGCAGGAGTTGACGTGCGGCAGCGCCCATCCGTGATGCGGGCGGGCGCTGCGAAGGCTTGGCTTTGTTGCGTCTCGATCGTCACTTCACCGGGGCGACGAGCTTGCGATAGAGATGCCAGGTGGCGTGGCCGAGGATCGGCATCATCACGGCCAGGCCGGCGAAGACCGGGATCGATCCGATCATCATGCAGACCGCGACGATGAAGCCCCAGAAGGTGACCGGAACGGGATTGGCGATCGTTGCTCTGAGCGAGGTTTCGACGGCCGAGACGGCGCCGACGTCGCGGTCGAGCAGGAGGGGGAAGGCGACGACGGTCGTTGCCAGGACCACCACTGCAAAGCAGAAGCCGATGATGTGGCCCACGACGATCAGCGTCCAGCCGGCGCGCGTCCCGAGCACCTGCTGGAAAAAGCTCGAGAACGACTGCGGCTGCTCGGGGCCGAAGAGGCTGACATAGAGCCTGTCAGCGACGAGGAGCCAGGCGACGAACAACGTCAGGAGCATGAGGCCGACCACGATGATCGCCGGCATGGCCGGGGAGTGGCGCACCTCGAAGGCATGGCGCCAGGAGGTGTCAAGCCCTGCCTCGCGCCGGCGGCTGATCTCGTACAGGCCGACCGCGAGCAGGGGGCCGAGCAGCGCGAAGCCCGCCGTCAGCGGAAACATGATCGGCATGAGATTGGCGCCGGAACTCCAGATCATCAGGATGATGCCGGACAGCGGAAACAGCAGGCAGAGAAATACGTAGTGCGAGGGCTGTTCGCGAAAGTCGTCTATGCCCAGGAGAAAGGCGTCCCACACCTGGCCCATGGTGATCTTGTTGATCTGGGGATGGGCGACCGCGTGCTCGGCGTCCGACATCACGTGAAATGTGGCCATGCTCAGTCCTCCTTGCCGGTTGGAACCGAAAGGGCCGCCGCGGGCAGGACCTTGAGCCACCGCACGGTGGTACCCTAGATCGTCTGACGATAGCATCGTTGCGGCCGATTGTCCCGCCTTTCGACGAGATGATCCGCGGCAACCCTTGACACGGAGCATCGGCGAACGCACATCGCCTCACCATGAAAGTATCCGAAGCAGAGATCCTGATCGTTCCGGGCTACACCAATTCCGGGCCGAACCACTGGCAGACCCGCTGGCAGTCGAGGCTGTCGAGCTCGCGTCGCGTCGAGCAGGCGGAATGGTCGAAGCCCGTGCGCGAGGACTGGGTCGGCCGCCTGATCGAGGAGGTCGAGGCGGCAACGAAGCCGGTCGTCATCGTCGCCCATTCGCTCGGCGTCGCAACGGTGGTCCATGCCGTGCCGAAGGTGGGGCACAAGATCGCCGGCGCCTTCCTCGTGGCGCCTCCGGACGTCGCCAATCCGGATATCCGTCCGAAGCACCTGATGACCTTCGGCCCGTATCCGCGCGACCCGCTGCCGTTTCCCTCGCTGGTGGTGGCAAGCCGAAACGATCCGTTCGGGACCTACGACCACGCCGACGACATCGCCAACGCCTGGGGCTCGATGATCGTCGATGCAGGCGATTCCGGCCATATCAATGCCGACTCCGGGCATGGACCGTGGCCGGAGGGCGGCATGGTGTTTGCCCAGTTCCTGAGCCGGCTGAAGCCCTGAGACAATCAGCTCGAGCGCTGCGATTGGGCGTTGTGCCGATGCGGCACGGCCGGTATTAATCGGAACTTCATTGAAGTCCAATATATGGTTAGCGTGAGTTAGTGCGAGTAGGCGCCGCGTCTATGGGCTCATCCCGATCTGCGAACACGATATCCGCCGCCGGCCGGCCGCAAGACGCGGTTTTCCGGCTTTCGCCGTTCGGCATGGGAACGATCGACGCGGGCCGCAGGTTTGTATCGGCCAATTCCGCGCTGCTGCGCATGTTCGGCGCCGCCGGCGTCGAAGACCTCCCGCCGCTGGACGAAATCGCCTTTGGCGACGATGTCACCCTGGCTTTGCCCGAGGCCGGTGAGACCGATGAGGCCGGCGACATCGCCTCGCAACCCCGCGAACTGCGGATCCGGCGGCTGGACGGCAGTGCGTTCTGGTGTCTCCTGTCGATCCTCGACGTCGGCCGTGCCGAGGCGCCGGCCTTCCTGCTGCAACTCGTCGACATCGACGAGCGCAAGCGCCGGGAACTCGATCTTGCCGATCGCGAAAGCCGCTGGAACCATGCCCTGGAGAGCGCGGGGCAGGGGGTGTGGGACCATGACTTCGCCAAGGGCGAGCTGTTCTACTCCCGCCAGTGGAAGGCCATCCGCGGCATGGCGCCGGACGAAGCGGTGGACGGGACGCTGGAGACCTGGATCCAGAGCGTTCATCCCGACGATCGCGCACGCGTGCTCCTGGAGATCGAGCGGCAGGAATCGGCGGAGGCGGTCTTCAACGTCTTTTCCTATCGCGAGCGCCATCGCGACGGGCACTGGGTCTGGATCGAAAGCCGCGGCGCCGTCGTCGAATATGGCCCCGACGGCCGGCCGTCGCGCATTGCCGGCACCGACACCGACATCACCGAGCGCCGGAAGGCCGAGGAGAGGATGGTGCAGTTGTCCCGGCGGCTGGAGCTGGCGCTGGACATCTCGCGCATCGGCGTGTTCGAATCGAACCTGCACGACAAGACCGTCGCCTGGGACGAGCGCATCCGCCAGATCTACGGCAAAGCGACGGGGGCGATCGGACGGACGGACTGGGAGGATTCCATCCACCCGGCCGACCGCGACCACGCAAGTGCCGGGGTCGCGCAGGCGATCGAAAGCGGCAGGGAATATAGCCAGGCGTTCCGCATCGTCCGCGGCGAAGGCGAGATCCGCCATATCCGCTCGCGCGGGGTCACCTTCGTCGATGCCGACGGGGTGCCGCGGCTGGTGGGCGCCAATTGGGACGTGACCGAGGACGTGCTGCTGCAACAGGAACTGCAGCATGCCAAGGACCTTGCCGAGGCGCGCAGCGCAGCACTGGAGGAAGCGCAGGCGCGGCTTCAGTACAACGCCCTGCACGACCACTTGACGCAGCTTCCCAACCGTCGCTACCTCGACGTGGCGCTGGAGGAGCGGGCGATCCGGGCGGCTGCGGCCGGCGCGCGCCTGTCGATCCTCCACATCGACCTCGACCGCTTCAAGGAGATCAACGACACGCTCGGCCACAGCGCCGGCGACGGGATGCTGACCCATGCGGCCCGCGTGCTTCGGGCGCATATGGGACCGGAGGATTTCGTCGCCCGCATCGGCGGCGACGAATTCGTCTTCCTGGTCTGCGGCCCGGAAAAACGCAACCTCGGCGACCTTGCCGAGCGGATCGTCACGGCGATGCGCCAACCCGTCACCTTCGAGGGCCATGTCTGCCGCTTCGGCGCGAGCATCGGCATCGCCAGCGCGGCGGGATCCTCGATCGACGGACGGCAACTCCTGATCAACGCGGACCTCGCGCTCTATCGCGCCAAGAACAAGGGGCGCAGCCGCCACGAGTTCTTCACCAGCGAATTCCAGGCGCAGATCATCGTCAGCAAGAAGACCGCCGACGAGATCATGGCAAGCCTCGAGCAGCGCCGCTTCCTGCCCTACTACCAGCCGCAGTTCTGCGCCCGGACGCTGGATGTGGCCGGTGTCGAGACGCTCGCGCGCTGGGACCATCCCGAACGCGGCATTCTGGCGCCGGCTGCGTTTCTGCCCATAGCCGAAGACATCAACGCCGTCGGCGCGATCGACCGGCAGATCCTGGAGCGGGCGCTGTTCGACCTCGCCGCCTGGGACATGCAGGGCGTCGTCGTGCCGAAGCTCTCGGTCAACGTCTCCTCGCGCCGGCTGCAGGACCCCGACCTCTGCGCCTCGCTGCGGGCGCTGCCGCTGCAGGCAGGGCGGCTGTCGTTCGAATTGCTGGAATCGATCTTCCTCGACGACTGCGACCCGAAGATCCTCGAAAGCCTGGCGGAGATCCGCAAGCTCGGCATCGATATCGAAGTCGACGACTTCGGCACCGGCCACGCCTCGATCGTCAGCCTGATGAAGCTCCTGCCGCGCCGGCTGAAGATCGACCGCCAACTGGTCAAGCCGATCGTGCGGTCGCAGGCGCAGCGGCGCCTCGTCGGCACGATCATCGAGATCGGCCGCTCGCTGGACATCACCGTGACGGCCGAGGGCGTCGAGACGGCGGCGCATGTGCGGCTGCTGCGGGAGATGGGCTGCGACCTGCTCCAGGGGTTTGCGCTGGCGCGGCCGATGCCGGCGCTGGAGATCGTCGATTTCGTCCACTCGGAGCGCTGGCGTGACGTGCAGGACGCGGCACCGGATCTGCCGGAACGGTTGAGGGGATCGGTCTAGCATCACCCGGAAGGTTCTGCTTGCCGCACTGGGCCCGCGGTGGTACGGCCTGCGCAGGGAGAAGCATTTTAGGTCAGTAACGTTGACTTAAATTGGCCGGTGTGTTCCTCTCCCGCACTACAAAATTCCGAGGAAACCCCCATGCTGAATTGGGAAGATATCTTTGCCACGCGTTCATCCCGGATGAAGGCGTCGGAAATCCGCGAACTGCTGAAACTGCTGGACCGGCCGGACATCATATCCTTTGCCGGCGGCATTCCCGATCCGGCGCTGTTTCCCGACCAGGATTTCAAGGCGGCCTATGCGGACATCTTCTCCGGAGCCGCGGTGAACGCTGCGCTGCAGTATTCGGTGAGCGAGGGCTACAAGCCGCTGCGCGAATGGCTCGTCGCCGAGATGGGCAAGATCGGCGTCACCTGTACCGCCGACAACGTCTTCATCGTTTCCGGCTCGCAGCAGGGGCTGGACTATCTCGGTAAGCTGTTCCTGTCGCCGGGCGACACCGCACTCGTCACCTGGCCGACCTATCTCGGCGCGCTGCAGGCCTTCAACGCCTACGAGCCGACCTACGACCAGCTCACGCTGACCGGCAACCGCACGCCGGACTCCTACCGCAAGGCGGCGCAGGCGGCGGGCGGCAAGGTGAAGTTCGCCTATCTCTCAGCCGATTTCTCCAATCCGACCGGCGAGACTGTCGACCGGGCCGGGCGCGAGAAGCTGATCGACCTTGCCGACGAGCTCGACATCGCCATCATCGAGGATGCCGCCTACCAGTCGCTGCGTTACGACGGCGAGGCGATCCCGCCGATCCTGGCGCTGGAACTCAAGCGCAAGGGCGGCGACATCAACCATACCCGCACCATCTATTGCGGCAGCTTCTCCAAGACGCTGGCGCCGGGCCTGCGCGTCGGCTTCGTCGTCGCCAATACGGAGGTCATCCGCAAGCTGGTGTTGATGAAGCAGGCCGCCGATCTCCATTCCTCGACCATCAACCAGATGGCGATCGCGCACGTGGCCGAGCGCGGCTTCGAGGCGCAGGTCCAAAAGATCAAGGCCGCCTACAGCAAGCGCCGCGACGCGATGCTTCATGCGCTCGCCACCTACATGCCGCAGGGCGTCCGCTGGACCAGGCCCGAGGGCGGCATGTTCATCTGGGTGACGCTGCCTGATGGCGTGGACGGTGCCAGCCTGCTTGCCAAGGCGATCGAGAAGAAGAAGGTCGCCTTCGTGCCAGGCAAGGCGTTCCACGCCGACGGCAGCGGCGCCAACACCTTCCGCATGTCGTTCTCCTGCGCCGACGAGAAGACGATCGACGAGGGCATCTCCCGCCTCGGCGCGCTGATCCGCGAGGAGACCGGCGCCGCCTGAGAGGGGCGGGCGGTTCCATTCATCACCCTCGGGCTCGCGCCCGAGGGTCTGACCAGACAGACATGGGCTCAATGGCGCTTGCGGTATCGCCCAAGTCGTTGTCGCATGCGGCACAGGGTCGGATATGACGGGAGGGTGTGACGGCTCGCCCCGCGACAGGCTCCGGTTGCTGTCACATCTCTGTTAAGCGACATCACTAAGCCTCGGCATCTTCCAACAGGGGATGTTCCGATGAAGACGCTTGTTTCCACCCTCGCAGCGCTCGCCGCCGCCACCTTCCTCGCCACGACGGCGACTGCGGCCGATCTCGTGCTCTACACCAGCCAGCCCAACGAGGATGCGCAGGCGACCGTCGACGCCTTCAAGGCCAAGAACCCGGACATCGAGGTCGAGTGGGTCCGCGATGGCACCACCAAGCTGATGGCCAAGCTGATGGCGGAGATCGAGGCCGGCAACCCGGTCGCAGACGTGCTCCTCATCGCCGACACGGTGACGCTGCAGCGGATGAAGGAAGCCGGCCAGCTTCTCGCCTACAAGTCCCCGGAGGCGGCCCATTTCGACGCGACGCTCTACGATGCCGACGGCGCCTACTATTCGACCAAGCTGATCACCACCGGCATCGTCTACAACACAGCAGCCGACTTGAAGCCGGAAGGCTGGAAGGACCTGACGAAGGCGGAAGCGAAGAACCTCGTCATGATGCCGAGCCCGCTGACCTCCGGCGCGGCGCTGATCCATGCGCAGGTGCTGACCGGCCTCGA
This sequence comes from Mycoplana azooxidifex, assembly GCF_014196765.1. Taxonomy (GTDB): domain Bacteria; phylum Pseudomonadota; class Alphaproteobacteria; order Rhizobiales; family Rhizobiaceae; genus Mycoplana; species Mycoplana azooxidifex. Next base: position 448,331 of record NZ_JACIEE010000001.1, on the reverse strand, counting down.
AGGCTACGGCTGGGACTACTACAAGGCGCTGCAGCAGAACGGCGCTGCGGCATCGGGCGGCAATGGCGGGGTGCTGAAGGCTGTCGCCACCGGCGAGAAGGCCTATGGCATGCTGGTCGACTACATGGCGATTCGCGAGAAGGCCAAGGGCGCGCCGATCGAATTCGTCTTCCCCGCGGAAGGCGTCTCTGCCGTCACCGAGCCGGTGGCGATCCTTGGCGGTACGAAGAACGAGGAGAACGCGAAGAAGTTCGTCGACTTCGTTCTCTCCGAGGAGGGCCAGCAGGTCTCGACGAAGCTCGGCTACATCCCCGCCCGCAACGGCGTCGCCATGCCGGAAGGCTTCCCGGCACGCGAGCAGATCAAGGTGCTGCCGCTGGACGCCGCCTCGGCGCTGAAGACCAGCGAGAGCGACATCAAGTCGTTTTCGGACATCTTCGGCACCAACTGATCCTGGATGCGCCGCCTGCCAAATGCGAACAGCCAGCCCGGCTGGCTGTTTCCCACAGTCTTCCTCGTCATCCTTCTCCTGAGTGCCGTGCCGCTCGGCCGGCTGGCCTATGCCGGTCTGGCAGCCACGTTCAGGAGCGGCCTGCCGCCGGTCCTTTTCGAGACCGGCACCTGGCGGGCCTTCGCCAACACGCTTTCCACCTCCGTGCTCGGCATGTTCGTTTCGGTCGCGCTCGGGGTCGCCTTTGCGCTTGCGACATCGCTCACCGACATCAGGCGAAAGCGCCTGCTCGGCTTCGCCTTCATGCTGCCGATGATGGTGCCGCCGCAGATCACTGCCCTTGCCTGGGTCGAGATGTCCGGACCCGCGAGCCCGCTCCTGAAAACGCTCGGCATCGCCCCGCCGCTCGGCACGCCGCAGCCGCTCTATTCGATCGGCGGGATCGCGTTGCTTCTGGGCGTCCAGCACGCGCCGCTGGTGTTCCTGGCGATGCAGGCGGGGCTCTCCGCCATTCCGCGCGATGGCATCGAGGCGGCCCGCCTGTCGGGGGCGGCCCCCCGCCGGGTGCTGCGCGACATCGTGCTGCCGCTGGCGCTGCCCGGGCTGATCGCGGGCGCCTCGATCGCCTTCGTCTCCGGGGTCGGCAATTTCGGCATCCCGGCGATCCTCGGCATTCCCGCTTCGATCCTGACGCTGCCGACGCTGGTCTACAGCCGGCTGGCAAGCTTCGGTTCGCAGACCTTTGCCGATCTCGCAGCACTTTCGCTGCTGATGGCTGTGATCTGCGCTGCCGGGCTCGCCGTGCAGCAACGGGCGCTCTCGGGGCGGGACTACCGCACGATCGGGCTTTCGGGCACCTCGCCGGTCTTTTCGCTCGGCCCCTGGCGCGCACCGGTCGAGGTCGCGCTGTGGCTTGTGCTCTTTCTCATCCTCGCAGCCCCTTTCGCCGCACTGGTGGCGAGTTCGCTGGTGCCCGCCTACGGCGTGCCGCTGAACGCCGAGACCGTATCGTTGCGCGCCTATGGCGAGATCCTGTTTCGCCAGAGCGTGACCGTGACCGCCTTCGGCAATTCGGCGTTTCTTGCCACGGCGGCCGCGCTCGGCCTGCTCGTGCTTTCCTTTGCGACGGCCTATCTGCTGCTTCACCGCAAGGGGCCGGCGATGGCGTTCCTGCTGGTGCTGATCGAAATCCCCTACGCGCTGCCGGGGATCGTGCTCGCGGTCGCCTTCATCCTGCTCTTCGCAGCGCCGCTGCCGGTGCTGGGCTTCTCGCTCTACGGCACGATCTGGATCATCCTGATCGCCTATCTCTCCAGCTTCTTCGCCGTCAGCCTGAAGCCCGTGCTCAGCGCTTTCCGCCAGATCGACCCGGCGCTGGAAGAGGCGGCGCGGCTGTCCGGCGCCGGTCTTGCCCGGCGCATGCGCGATGTCCTGCTGCCGATTATGGCGCCGGCGGCGGGCGCCTCGGTCGTCCTCGTCTTTCTGATCGCGTGCAACGAACTGACGGTCTCGGCTCTATTGTGGTCGGCTGGAACGCAGACGTTGGGGGTGGCGATCTTCAATCTCGACGACAGCGGCAGTTCCGACCTGGCATCGGCGCTGTCGGTCCTCGTCGTCGCCATGATCGTCGCCCTGATGGCGCTGCTCGAGGTCCTTGCCCGCTACCTGCCGGACGGAGTGCTGCCGTGGCGACGCTGATCCTCAACCACCTCTCTAAAGCCTATGACGGCGGGCGGGCGGCGGTGAATGGCGTCTCGCTCACCGTGCGCGACGGGGGCTTCCTGGCGCTGCTCGGCCCGTCCGGCTGCGGGAAGACGACGCTGCTTCGCATGATCGCCGGCTTCGAGCAGCCGAGCGACGGCTCGATCGTGCTCGGCGAGCGGGTGATCTCGACGGCCGAGGGCGTGCTGCCGCCGGAGCGGCGGAACATGGCGATGGTGTTCCAGTCCTACGCGCTCTGGCCGCACATGACGGTGGCACAGAATGTCGGCTATCCGCTGAAATTGCGCGGTGTGAAGGGGGAGAACCTGCGCCGCAAGACCATGGAGGCGCTGGACGTCGTGCGGCTGGCCGACCTTGCCGATCGGCGGCCGGCGGCGCTGTCCGGCGGGCAAAGGCAGCGCGTGGCGCTGGCGCGGTGCCTGGTGACGTCGCCGGACGTCGTGCTTCTCGATGAACCGCTCGCCAATCTCGACCGGCACCTGCGCGCGGCGATGGAGGAAACCTTCCGCGACTTCCATGCCCGGTCGGGTGCGACGATGATCTATGTGACGCACGACCAGGCGGAAGCGATGGCGCTTGCGACCGAGATCGCAGTGATGTCGGAAGGCCGGTTCCTGCAGGTGGCCCCGCCGAACGAGATCTACGCGCACCCGGAGGGCCGGGTGGTCGGCGGGCTGATCGGGCAGGGCACCATCCTGTCGCTGCCGGTCGGCGAGGGGCGGGAGCGGAGCCTGGACCGCGCCGCCTGCCATGCGCTGCTTCTCGGCGAGGCGGGGGGAAGCCTGTGCGACGTGTTGATCCGCCCCGAGCATGTCCGCCCGGCAGTGGACGGCATCGCGCTTCAGGTGCGCGAATGCGTGTTCACCGGCGAGCGCCACGCGCTGACGCTGGCACGCGCTGACGGGTCGCTGCTGAAGGCCTTTTCGGCCGAGCGCTTGGCACCCGGCTCCATGGCGGTGTTTTCGGTCGAGCGCGGCTGGCGCCTGTGAGCGTCGCCCGTGCTCCTACCTTTCGGGTATGATCGAGCCTGCCGCCTCAGGGCATGCGCACATCGATCTCCTGGCCCGAACTGTCATAGACGACGCGCCCGTTCCGGCTGCCGTCGGCGCTTTCCAGCCGCACCTGCAGCGTCGGGCGGCCGTCGGGCGAAGGAACCATATAGGTTCCGTCCGGGCCCATGATCTGGCCAATGGCAAAGGCGTAGCGGATCTGCGGCATCGTCGCTTCGTCCACCTGCAGGCGCCGGTAGGTGCGTGCCGTGAAGTCCGCGAGGCTGTCGCCCTGCGTGAAGACGCTCAAGGCCTCCAGGTCGAACAGGCGTTCCTTGCGGTACTGCTCGTCCCAGGGCATCAGCCTGCGGATTCGCGACATGCCGCTGGCATCGGCCTCGAACCCGGCCATGGCGCCGGGGCGTACCGGATCCTCGCCGAGGATGCGCGCCTTGTCGGCGTCGAAGACGATCTCCGCGAAGCGGCCGCCGGGGCCGAAGTCCTTGCCGATCCGTCCGAGCGTCGCCGATATCGTCGCCGGCGCCAGCCAGTCCGCGCCCGACGCGCGACCCGCCGGGAGCGTGACCTTGCGCACCGTGCCGTCCGGCGTGACCTCGACGCTTCCCGAGGCGTCGGCAACGCCTGCCTTCGTGCTGCGCTCGGTGAAGGTGACGATCCAGCGCAGTTCCGGCTTTCCCGCCGTCTCGCTCACGCGCCGGAGCGTCATGTATTCCAGCTTCGCGCTTTCATGGCCCCAGGCATTGCGCGCGATGGCGCGGATGCGGGCGAGCGCGGTGAGATCCACCTCCTGCAGCGAGAACAGCTCGTCTTCGCCGGCACCGTGCATCAGCGGCGAAAGCAGCGGCGAGCGGGTCACGCCGGAGATCGTCCAGTTGTAGTCCTCCTTGCGGCCGGGGGCAGCGGGGTAGTCGGCGGTGACGGAGATTGCGCGCGGACGCACGGTGAAATCGCGCAGGCGTCGCTCGTCGCCGAAGACGGCGAAAAGGGCATCCCTGGCCTCCCTGTGCGGCCAGTCGCCGTCGCCGAGCAGGTCCATGTTGCGGGCGCGGTTGGTGTTGGCGAGGTCGGCGCCGATGATGTTGCCGGCGGCATCAGTGCGGACGATCGCGCTCTCGCTCCCCGAGGTCACATAGATGGACCAGCGGATGTCGCCATAGGCGGGCATGGGGAGAATATCGATATGGCGGGCGATCTCGATCGACTGGACATGGGCTTCCTCGTCCAGCCTCGCGTAGGCGATCGCGTTTGCGGCGACCTCCGGCACTTTCTCCAGCGCGATCTCGCTGCGATCGAAGAAGCCGCTGTCGATGTCGCCGACAAGGCCTGCCGAGCGGGTCGGGCGCGGGCCGACCGTCGTCTCGAACGCGAAGAACAGGCGCTTCACCCTGCCGATCTGCCATTCGTCCAATTCGGTCGGGCGCTTGCCGCGGATGTCGATAGTCAGGCGCCGGTCGGAGAGTTCCAGCGCGTACAGGCGGGGCCTGCCGCCCGCTTCTGCGACGAGGGCGTCGAAGGCGCGTGCGGCCTCGCCGGGGTCGGTGATATAGGAACTGTCGGCGCGGGCCGGGGGCGCCACGGACAGAAGCACAGCGAAGAGGCAGGCGACCAGGAGGCGCGCCGCAATCGTCTTCGCCTTCATGACGATCCTCCCCCAGGCGTCGAATCGCAGTGCCGATCTCGGGGCCGATCATGGTGCCGGAGGTCACGGCAGACAAGCCGCTTTTTGCCCACCGCGTGCGTGCCCACCACTGTTCCCGGTTGCCGGGCGGAATGATTTAACCGCTTCCCAAGCGCCCGGCGATCGTTAAACTCCCTGTCGATTCAATGGTTGTTTGCCCGATGTCCCTTCGCCTTGCCACCTTCAACGTCGAGAACCTGCTTTCCCGGTTCGATTTCACCGGATTTCGCAACCAGACCCGGCAGGACCGGGTGCTGCGGCTGTTCAGCATCCGCTCCGAGGCCGAGTTCCAGCGGCTGGAGGAGGCGCGCGCGATTGCGCTCGCCGACGATGCGCGCCAGCAGTCGGCGCTGGCGATCGCCGATGCGGATGCCGACGTCCTCTGCCTGCAGGAGGTCGACAACATGGAATCGCTGCAGGCCTTCGAATACGGCTACCTGTTCAAGATGGTCGGTAACGGCTACCGGCAGCGTTTCCTGATCGAGGGCAACGACAAGCGCGGCATCGACGTGGCCGTGCTGATGCGCGAGCAGACGCGCGACGGCCAGAAGATCGAGTGCGTCGATGTGCGCAGCCACGCGGGCGTGACCTTCGACGACTTCGGCCTGCATGCGCCCGAGCTCGCCCCGCTCCTGTCGACCGACCGCATCTTCAAGCGCGACTGCCTGGAGCTCGACCTGCGGATCGGCGGCCGCCCGCTGACGCTCTACGTCGTGCACCTGAAGTCGATGGGCCCGGGGCGGGAGGGGCTGGACGGGCGTTCCTCGACCATGGCGATGCGCACGGCCGAGGCAAGGGCGGTGCGCCGCATCATCGAGAACCGCTTCGGTGCCGGAGGCACCGCCAACAAGCAGTTTGCAATCTGCGGCGACATGAACGACTACCAGGAGCGGCTCGTCGTCGAGGGCGATCGGCGCAACGGATACACCTTCCGCCGGGTGGTGGAGGAAAAGAGCTCGCTCGACGTCTTCACCCGCGACGGATTCGCCGAGAATCCGGTCGACAAGCGCCCCGAGGACGATCGCTGGACGCTCTACCACAACATGGGGCCGCAGGACCGGCACCTGTGCCAGCTCGACTACATCCTGCTGTCGCCGGCGCTGGCGCGCCGCAACCAGCAGCGGGTGCCGGAAATCATCCGCGGCGGGCAGCCCTATCGCACCGTCTTCCCGCCGGGGCAGGAGGTGGAGCGCTATCCCCGCATCGGCTGGGACCGGCCGAAGGCCTCCGACCACTGCCCCGTCGTCATGACCCTGGACGTATGATGAACCGTTCCATCGACGAGACCCCCGCCGCCTGGCCGCCCGAGGGCGAGATCTTTCCGATCGAGGGCTTCGAGATTCGCGTTTCCCGGGCCCCGCATCCCTTTTCCACCGGTCGGGAAGGGGCGATCCTGGACAACTGGCGTACGGAAATCGCCGCCAATCCGGCCCTCTTCAACGGCCAGATGCTGCTGCAGGGCGACGTCTCGATCTCCAAGGCCGGCATCCGCACGACGGCGCACCCGGTGTCCTTCTCGACCTTCCTCCTGTGGCGCAAGAGCAGGCCCGACGTCGTCGGCCATCACCTGTTCGGCCTGCCGGTGATCGTGTCGTCGGACGGCGCGGTGATTGCCATCCGCATGGCGCAGCACACTGCCAATCCTGGCAAGGTCTATTGCGCGGCCGGCTCGCTCGACGAGAACGACATCGTCGACGGGGTCTGCGACCTGGAGGCCAACATGGCGCGCGAAGTGGCCGAGGAGACGGGGCTGGACCTGCGCCAGGCCGTGGCCGATCCCGGCCTGCATGCCCTTCATTTCGACCGCATCATCACGATCTTCCGCTCCTATCGCTTCGCTGCGACGGCGGAAGAGCTTCTCGCCGTCATCGACCGCCACATGCGCACGGATACCGAACAGGAGATCGACGGGGCGGTTGCGATCTTCGACAGCGATCCGGCCCGCCACGCCTATGCCGCCTTCATGCCGCCCGTGCTCGCCTGGCTGTTCGACCGTGGACAGGGACGAGAGGGGCAGGGATGAGAGGGCCAGATGAAGGGAGAGGGATGATTTGCGCTTGCCGGGGACGGGGGCCTCGTGCAGGTTGCGGGAGGGGACGATCGTGCGAAGGAGTAGGCAGTGTCGCGTCGATACGCCGTCTATGACGTTTTCACCGACCGCAAGCTGGCCGGCAATCCGCTGGCCGTCGTGTTCGATGCCGATGGGCTGGACGATGCGGCCATGCAGGCGATCGCCGGTGAGTTCAACCTGTCGGAGACGGTGTTCGTAAAGCGCGCGCAAAATCCCGCGCACACGGCGCGCCTGCGGATTTTCACGCCGGTGCACGAACTGCCCTTTGCCGGCCATCCGACCGTCGGGGCCGCGGTCGCGATCGCCGAGAGCGTGAACGGTGAGGCGGGCCGGCCGCACGACATGGTCTGCGTCCTGGAGGAGAACGTCGGACCCGTGCGCTGCGCGGTGAAGCTTCCCGAAAGCGGGGCCGCCTTCGCCGAGTTCGACCTGCCGCGCAAGTCGATGCGGCTCGATGCAGCTCTCGACCGCCAGGCGATCGCCGACGCCTTCGGGCTGAAGGCCAGCCGGATCGGGTTCGAGAACCACATTCCTTCGCTGTGGAGCGCAGGCGTCGCCTTCGTGTTGGTGCCGGTCCACGATCTCGCCGCAGCGTCCGAGGCGGAGTTCGATCCGGCGCTCTGGCAACGCTGCGTTCCCTTCGCCGAGGGCCGGCTCGCATCCGCCTATCTCTATTGTCGCGGCGCGGTCAACCATCTGGCCCGCTTCCATGCCCGGATGTTCTCGTCCGACATGGGGCGCGAGGATCCGGCGACAGGCTCGGCGGTGGCGGCCCTTTCGGGCGCGATCCAGTTCTTCGACCAGTTCGTGGACGGCCATCATCCCATGCTGGTGGAGCAGGGAGTGGAGATGGGCCGGCCCTCGATCATCCACCTGCATCTCGACATCGCCGCCGGGCAGATATCCGGCGCACGCATCGGCGGCCAGGCGATCCGCCTTGCCACCGGTGTGCTCGACATCTAGCCCGCCGCGGAGATTATTTTAAAAAAAAATCCAATGCCTTATCGAACAAGGGCCGGGGCCAGGCAGGTGCCGAAGGCCCTGCAATGCGAGGCCCGCCTGTTCACCCCTCGAAAAATCGCAGCCTTCGGAAGAAAAATTCCACCGATGGGTAGACAAGGTTCGCGAAGGCCATTATACGCCCCTCCAGACCGCAGCGATGTGGTCCTGGACGGGTGATTAGCTCAGTTGGTAGAGCAGCTGACTCTTAATCAGCGGGTCCACGGTTCGAGCCCGTGATCACCCACCAAAACTCTCATAAATCAATGATTTGGTCGCCGCTTTGCGGCGCGTGAGGCCTTTCAGAATAGGCGCGCGCGCCGGCAAAGACACGTCAGCTGGTTGCGGCCGCCGTTTCGCTTCGGTTGCGCATTCTTTCCCGAAGCTGCCTGGGGGTGATGCCGAAGTTTGCGCGGAACCGTCTGCTGAAGTGGGAACTGCTTGCAAATCCGACATCCAGGGCGATCTCGATCATCGACTTGGATGTCCGCTCGAGCAGCAGCGCCGCTTTCTTCATGCAGACCTTCTCATAGGCGGAGGCGGGCGAGATGCCGGTCTTGCTTCGAAAGATCCGCTCCAATTGCCGCCGGGACAGGCCCACATGGCCGGCGATTCGCTCGATATCCCATCTGTCGTCGATGTTTTCTTCCATGCACAGCAGCGCGGCGCGAATGCGGTCGTCGCTGTGAACGGGCAGGGCGATCGGCGTGCGGCTCTGCAGGTTCGAGCCGTCCCTCCGGCGATCGAGGTGGAGGATTTCCATGGCATTGCGTTCCGCCACCTCGCCGACATGGCGCCGGACGAGAAGGGCCGCAAGATCGGCGACCGCACTTCCGCCGGCACAGGTCGTCACTTTCCCGTCCTCGACGAAAATCCGCTGCGACGTCAGCCGGATCTTCGGAAAGCGTGCCCTGAATTCGGAATGATGAAGCCAGCTCACGCAGGCCTCCTTGCCGGCAAGCAGCCCCGCTTTCGCAAGGATGAAGCTGCCGGTGCAGACACCGATCAGGTTGACGCCCTTTTGCGAGGCGTGCTGCAGGAAGCACATCGCCTCATGGGCCAGCGGCTCCTCGACGCCGAGAAGGCCGCCGATGACGACGATGAAGTCGAAACGCTCCGGATCGCCGAGGCCCGATGTCGGAGCGACCTGGATGCCGCAGCTCGACCGGATCAGGTGCGTGCTCGGGCTCAACACCTCCCAGTCGCACAACAGCCGGCCTGACTTGTCGTCGACGTCGCTGGCAAGCCTCAGTGTGTCGACGAAGAGGGCGAACGCGCTTATCGTGAACTGCCGGGCAAGGAGGAAGCCGACCTTCAGCCGCTTGCCTGACCCGGTGGCCGAGCCGCGGTCCCGCCCGCTTCCGGCGACACCATAACCAATTCCATGCTCATTCACGGGCTGCACCTGCTCCTCAAGCAACTTGCTCGGATTTGCCCCGACCGGGACAACGCATACACCGGGCGGAGTGACACGAAATTTCAGTTGCAAATGCCGGCATGAGCAGCGGCCTTCGCCCTTGAAGCCGATAGTTATGGATCCCTTGTGGGTGCATTGGAACTTCTAATTTTCCGTCGGCATCCGGTTGCACTGCTCGCGCAGCAGCAAATGAGCACTTTTCCGATCAGGTCGATGCGACCGCCAAGCCGACAACAGCGATACAAGGTGGCTTTCCGGCCTTGCGCGCCTTGATCAAAACGGACTATGTGTACTTGTAGGATATCCTTCAAATGACATGTGAGAGATCGCGGGATGCGGCTGGTTTTCTTTGGTGTTGGACACTGGCATGCGGACATGCATGCCCATGCGGCGCAGGTCGCAGGCGCGGACATCGTCGGGGCGTGGGACGGCGATCCGGACCGTGCCGCATTGTTCGCCGCCCGGTTCGGCGGCTTGGCAACGCGCAGCGTTGATGCGGCCTTGGCCCTGAAGCCCGATCTGGCAATCGTGATGGGTCGTCCGGGCGAAATGGCCGAACTGGCACGGCGTTTCATCCTTGAGGGCCTGCCGATGCTGATCGAAAAGCCGGTGGGCGTCTCCGGCACGGCGCTGAAGCCGGTGGCCGAGCTTGCTGCGGCGCATGGGGCTTTCGCCTCGGTGGCGCTGGCCCATCGCTTCAGCCCGCTTCTGCAGGAGGTTGCCGCGCTGCGCGAGGCGGACCGGCTGGGACCGGTCTCGCATTCGCATTTCCGGCTGATCAACGGTCCGCCGCAGCGCTATGTCGACGACGGCGTTGCCTGGGTGCTGGACCCGGCGGTCAGCGGCGGCGGCGCGTTGCGCAACCTCGGCATTCACGGCGTCAACGCCTTCATCAACCTGTGCGGAGATCAGGAGGTCGAGGTCGAGCACGTCTCCTTCGGCCGGCAACTGCATGGCACGTCGGCCGAGGACTATGCGCTCGTCGTACTGCGGGCGGCGGACGGAGGTATCGGGATCGTCGAGGCGGGCTATACCTATGCGTCCATGACGCAGGGCCTCTTCGAATGGCGGGTCAGCGCCCGGAATGCGAGCCTTGCCGACCGCGACGGCCGCCTGCACGTCATTACGCTGGATGACGGCGGCATGCGCGACATGGCCGCGACGCCCGTGGCCCGCCGCTACGACGACATGATGGCCGACACGATCGATCGCCTGAAGGGCGGACTGAAGCCGGCGGTCACGCTCGGCGATCTCTGGCGCGCAATGGACATCATCGACCGCTGCTACGCTATGGCCGGGAACAGGGGAGACTGAACATGTTGGGCATCGGCATCATCGGTGCGGGGCACTTCGGCGCTGCGCACGCAAGGGCGCTTCGGTCCGTCAACGGCGCGAGGCTGGTGGCCGCTTGCCGCAACGACGCGGCGGGACTTGCAGCCTTCACCGCGGAATTCGGAGGCAAGGGCTATGTCGACTATCGCGACCTTCTCGCCGACCCGGATGTCGACGCGGTGGTGGTGGCGCTGCCGCATCACCTGCATACGGACGCGGCGATCGCCTGCGCGCAGGCGGGCAAGCACATCATGGTCGAAAAGCCGCTGGCGCCGACCGTCGCCGAGTGCCGGTCGATCCTTGCCGCAGCACATGAGGCGGGCGTGGTGCTGATGCCGGGCCATACCATGCGCTTCACCCTGCCTTATCTCGCCGCCCGCGGGCTGATCGATGATGGCGGGCTTGGGCGGATGCGCTACGGCTCGAGCCGCATGATCAAGCTGTGGATGGAGGGCAACCGTCGCGACTGGCACCTCGATCCGGCGGCCGGCGGCGGCATGCTGTTCACCGCCGGCATCCATGCGCTCGACCGGCTTCTGGCCTTTGCCGGGCAGCGCGCTACGCATGTCAGCGCCATCACCGCCACCAGCTTCCACCAGCAGAAGGCCGACGACGCGGCCCTGCTGCTCATTCGTTTCGGCGACGAGGCTGCGGGCCAGGTCGCCAGCATCGGCTATGCCGACGGCGCCTTCATCTCGGGCGACGAACTGATCTTCGACAAGGGCGTGCTGAGTGTCGACTTCTTCAAGGGCGTCACGCTTGGCCGGGACCTTACGTGGCAGCCGGTAGAGAATTCCATCGAGCAGGACGTCGCCGGTCGCGGCCTCGCGCGCCAGTGGCAGGCTTTCGCCGACGCCATCGTCAACGGCACGACCCCGCCCGTGACCGGAGCGGACGGCCTGCATGTGGTGGCCTGCATCGAAGCGGCCTTCAAGGCCTCGCGCGAGCGCCGCGAGGTTACCGTCGAGGTTTGAGCGCGGCCCGCGGTACTCCGTTGCCCGGCGATGCGGCACCGGTTCCCCATGAGGCGAGAACCATGAAATGAAAAGCCCCGCCGCCCGGGAGGGTGGCGAGGCCGTTCGCTTTGCCTTGGGAGGCGGATCAGGTGCGGGGTTGGGACGGAATTTCGTCCGTCTGGCGGCCGGGCCCGGGCGAAGAGGTCAGGCTCGAAAAGGTCAGGCGCCGGGTGGCGTCAGGCTTCCCTCCAGATCGTCGCGGATGCAGGCCTTGAAATGCCCCGGCGCCACCTCGCGCAGTTCCGGCACGGTGGCTGCGCAGGCGTCGAGCGCGTTCGGACAGCGCGTTCGGAAGACGCAGCCGCTCGGCGGGTTGGCGGGGCTCGGTATGTCCCCCTTCAGGATCTGGCGCTTCGTCCTGGCTGTGGGATCGGGGGAGGGGATCGCCGACATCAGCGCCCGGGTGTAGGGGTGCTGCGGTCGGGCATAGAGATCCTCGGCCGTGGCGATCTCCATGATGCGGCCGAGATAGAGCACGATGACGCGGTCGCAGATGTATTCGACCACCGCAAGGTCGTGTGAGATGAACAGCATGGTGAGCCCGAGCCGCTGCTGCAGGTCGCGCAGGAGGTTGACCACCTGTGCCTGGATCGACACGTCCAGCGCCGAGACCGGTTCGTCGGCGACGATGAAGTCGGGGGCAAGCGTCAGCGCCCGGGCGATCCCGATGCGCTGGCGCTGGCCGCCCGAGAACTCATGCGCGTAGCGGTCGATAGCGTCCGGCGGCAACTCGACCTGCTCCAGCGCCTTCCTGGCCCGCTGGAGCCGTTCCGCCTTGGTGCCGATCTTCTGGATCTTCAGGCCCTCGGTGAGGATTTCGCCGATGGTCATGCGCGGCGACAGCGAGGCGTAGGGATCCTGGAAGATGTATTGCATGCGCGGGCGCTGGCGCCGCATCTCGCCGGACGATAGCCCCGTCAGGTCGGTGCCGTCGAAGACGACCTCACCCGAGGTCGGCTCGATGAGCCTCAGCACGGAGCGGCCGATTGTGGTCTTGCCGCTGCCCGATTCGCCGACGAGCCCGACCACTTCGCCCTTGGCGATGTCGAAGGATATGTCCTGCAGGATCTTCAGCGTGGCGCCGCGCGTCTGGTAGTGCTTGGCGAGGCCGCGAACGGAGAGGAACGGGGCGGTGGTCATGCTGAGATCTCCTGCCAGCGGATGCAGCGGCTGCCATGGCCCTCGTTGACGGCGGCAAGTTCCGGCACGGCGGTGCGACAGGCATCGATCGCGAAGGGACACCGGGGAGCAAAGGCGCAGCCGGCCGGCATCTCGGCAAGACTTGGCACCATGCCGGGAATGGCGGGCAACTTCTCGCCGCTGCGTTTCATCGCGGTCGCCGTGCCCAGGCGCGGCATCGATTTGAGCAATCCCATCGTGTAGGGGTGGCGCGGGTCGCGGAAGACCTCGGCGACAGCGCCGGTCTCGACGATGCGGCCGGCATACATGACCACGACCCGATGGGCGATCTCGGCGACGACGCCGAGGTTGTGGGTGACGAACAGCATGCCCATGCTGCGCTCGCGCTGCAGCTTCTGCATGAGATCGAGGATCTGCGCCTGGATGGTGACGTCGAGTGCGGTGGTCGGCTCGTCGGCGATGAGCAGCGTCGGATCGCAGGCGAGCGCCATGGCGATGGTGACGCGCTGCCGCATGCCGCCCGACATCTCGTGCGGATACTGGCGGGCCCGGCGACGGGCGTCGGGAATGCCGACCTTTTCGAGCAGGCCGACCGCGGCCTCCAGCGCGTCGCGCTTGCCGATGCCGCGGTGGACGCGCAGCGACTCGGAAATCTGGTCGCCGACGGTGTAGACCGGGTTGAGGCTGGTCATCGGCTCCTGGAAGACCATGCCGATGTCGTTGCCGCGGATGTGGCGCATCTCTTCCTCGCTCAGCGCGACGAGGTCCTTGACCTTGCCGTCCTTGCCCCGGAAGCGGATCGAGCCTGCGTCGATCGAGCCGATCTTGCGGGCCAGGAGCCGCATGACCGACAGGCTCGTCACCGACTTGCCCGAACCCGATTCGCCAACCAGCGCCACCGTCTCGCCAGGATGGACGGCGAGATCGATGCCGTTGACGGCGGCGATCTCCCTGGCGCGCACGCGAAAGACGGTTCTGAGGCCCTTGATCTGAAGAATGGGTTCGGGTGTCATCGGTATCCTCAGTCGAGCAGGCCGGCGGAACGCAGGATCTCATCGACCTTGCGCGCCTCGGCGTCGTTGAGCGGCGCGCGCGGACGCGCCATGACATTGGTGGAGATGATGCCCAGGCTGCGCATCGCAGTCTTGAAGCCGCCGACGCCCGTAGCTCCGCCGCTGACGCGGCCGGCCGCGACCCAGACGATCTCGAACAGGCGGCACAGGCGCTCCTGCTCCTTGCGTGCGGCGTCCCAGTCGCCGCGCTTGGCATGGTCCCAAAGGCGGACGTAGCCGGCCGGATCGACGTTGGCGAGCCCGGGGACGACGCCGTGCGCGCCCATGTGCAGGGCGCTGTCGACGACGATCTCCGAGCCGGTCATCAGGAACACGTCCTTGTTGCCGGAAAGGTCGCTCAGCGCGTAGCGGAAGTTGCCGTCGTCGCCGGAGGAATCCTTCAGGCCGATGATCGTGCCTTCATTGGCGAGCGTCACCACGGTCTGGCGGGCGAGCTTGGCGTGAACGCAGACCGGAATGTCGTAGGCGATCAGGGGGATGTCGACCGCGTCGCGGATCATGCGGAAATGGTCGATCGTCTCGGCCTGGCTGGTAACGGTGTAGAAGGGAGCGGTGACGACGACGGCGTCGGCGCCGACGTCCCTGGCGGTGCGGGCATGGCGGATGACGCGGTCGGTCGTCGGGTCGATGACGCCGGCGATGACGGGCACGCGGCCGTTGGCGACCTTGACGGTGTGCTCGAGGATCTTGCGGCGTTCCGCATCGTCATAGAACACCACCTCGCTGGTCGACCCGAGCGCGAACAGGCCATGGCAGCCGTTGTCGATCAGATGTTCGAGGACACGGGTGTAGGAGGCGTAGTCGACCGAGAAATCCTCGTTGAGGGGGGTGACGACGGGAGGAACGACACCGAAGAATTTGGACATGGTTTACTTCTCTTCCAGAGGTTAGTTGAGTTCGGATCGGGGGTCGAAGGCATCCCTCAGACCGTCGCCGATGAAGTTGATGGCAAGGACTGCGAGCACGAGGGCGCCGCCGGGAAACAGCCATTGCCAGGGGAATTGCTCGAGGACCGCCGTGGAGCGCGCCGCGTTCAGCATGTTGCCCCAGCTCGCGGCCGGCGGCGGCACGCCGAGGCCGAGGAAGGACAGTCCGGCCTCCAGCAGGATTGCGTTGGCGACCTGCAGGGTGGCGTAGACGACCAGGATGTCGATCGAGTTTGGCAGGCCGTGGCGGAACAGCAGATGGCCGATGCCGGCGCCCATGCCGCGCGAGGCCATGACGAATTCGCGTTCGCGCAGCTCCAGCAAACGGGCACGGATCATGCGCGACAGCACCGGCCACGATAGCAATGCGATGACGAAGACGGTCGACCAGATGCCGGAGCCGACGATGGAGGCGAGCACCAGCAGGAAGATGACCGGCGGCAGGGTCATGGCGAGATCGACGGAGCGCATGGCAAGCGCATCGGCCCAACGACCGCCGAAGGCCGAGATCGCGCCGACGAGAAAGCCGATGGCCGTCGACAGCACGACCGAGGAGACGGCGACCAGGAGCGAGATGCGGCCGCCTTCGAGCGTTCGGGCGAGCACGTCGCGGCCGACCCCGTCGGTGCCGAACCAGTGCTTCCAGGACGGCCCGGCGTTCATGGCCAGGAGATCGATATCGTTCGGCTTGTAGGGCAGCCAGAGAGGATAGGTCAGGACGGCCAGGAGCAGGGGGACGAGCAGGACGACCCCGAACAGCGCTGCGTTGTTGTGGGTGAAGCGGCTGGTGGCACGAGCGACCGGGCCGGAGGAGGAGAGGGTGAACAGGCTCATGTCAGGCCACCTCGATGCGCGGATCGATGACCGCATAGGTAAGGTCTGTCAGGATGTTGACGACGATGACGCAGGCGCCGATGACCAGTGTCGCTCCCATGATGACGGGATAGTCGCGGGTCTCGACGGCGTCGATGAGCAGCAGCCCCATGCCCGGCCAGTTGAAGACGCTCTCGATGAAGATGGCGCCGCCGACGGCAAGCCCGATGGTCGAGCCGATGAGGGTGACGACCGGCAGCAGCGCGTTGCGCAGCGCATGCTTCGTGACGACCCAGAATTCCTTTACGCCCTTCGCCCGCGCCGTGCGGACATAGTCCTGGTTCAGGACCTCGAGCATCGAGGCGCGCATGTAGCGCATGATCAGCGCCGCATGGCCGATCGAGAGCACGACTGCCGGCAGGATCAGGTGGTGCAGGAGATCACTGAGCGAGAACTCGGTCGCGGGCGTCAGCATGCCGCCCGAGGGCGCCCATTTCAGCCGTACCGAAAAAACGTAGAGACCGAGCAGTGCCGTCAGGAACGCCGGGCTCGAGATACCGAGCAGCGCCAGCACCGAGAAGGAATAGTCCGGCAGCGAGTTGCGGCGTACAGAGCTGAGGATGCCGGCGGCGATGCCGACGACGATGGCGATGAAGAGGCCCGCTCCCATCAGCAGCAGGGTGGGGCCGATGCGCGAAGCGATCAGGCCGGCCACGGTCTCGTTGAAGCGCTGCAGCGAATGACCGAGATCGCCCTGCACGGCCTGTGAAAGCCAGGCCAGGTACTGGACGGGCAGGGGCTGGTCGAGGCCGAGGCGCGCACGCAGGGCGTCCATCGCCTCCTTCGTCATGGCGACGTTGGGATCGATATAGGCGTCGATCGGGTCGCCGGGCGTCAGCTGCAACAGCACAAAGATCAGCACGGTCAGCGCGAGCAGCATGCCGAGACCGATCAACAGGCGATGGAGACAGTAGCGAAGCATAGGTGATCAGCACCCTTTCCAGGGAGTTCCGAACTTTCCGAAAAATGGGGGTGACCGATGAAGCGGCCACCCCAGGGAGGAAATTGGCCTACTCGGCGATCGCCCACTTCTCGGGGTGGGCCTGATAGGGGCCGCCGGCCGGCGCGGGCGTCCAGACGAAGTCGTTCAGCTTCGTCGAGGCGACGCCGTAGCGGTTGCCGACCCACATCGTGCCCCACGGCAGGTTGGCATTGGTGGCCTTGCAGACCTCCTGGTAGCGGGCGTCGTGCTTGCTCGCGTCCGTCTCCGCCAGTGCCGCGTCGAGGGCATCGGTCACTTCCGGCATGCGGATGCGCATGAGGTTGGCGCCGGCCGGCGGGATCTGCTTCTCGTTCAGGCCTATGTTGATGTTGGACGCATCGGGGCCGTTCTGCAGGCCGGCGAAGATCAGCGGAAATTCGCCGGCATTGCCCGACTGCTGGTAGACGATCGAATTGTAGGTCGGGGTATCGACGGCGCGCGGCACGATGTTGATGCCGACCTGGCCGAGCATCGCCTGCATAGCGGCGAGCACATTGGCCACGAGCGGCGAGGTGTAATAGGTCAGGATCGTGATCGGCTTGTCGCCGTTGATCTTGTCCCAGCCGGCCTCGGCCAGCAGTTGCTTGGCCTTCTCGGGATCGTAGTCGTAGGTATCGATGCCCTCCGGCACCAGACGGTCGGCGGCGTAGACGCAGTTGGCCGGCTTGGCGGCGCCGCCATAGAGGCTGTTGATGATGGCGTTACGGTCGATGGCGTGCATGAAGGCCTGGCGGACCTTCAGGTCCTTCCACAGCGGCACTTCCTGGTTGAAGCCGACATAGTTGACGACATAGGAGTTGCCCTCGATCACCCGGAAGGCGCCGTCGTCCTTGAAGGTGGAGACGTCGTTGGAATCGACGTAGGTGAACTGGATCTCGCCCGAGCGCAGGGCGGCGATGGCCGCGGCCGGGTCGGCGAAATAACGGTTGATCAGCTTCTCGGCCGCAGGCTTGCCGCCGCGATAGTCGGGATTGGCGGCGAGCTCGACATACTGGTCGGCGACGTACTTGGTGAACTTGAACGGACCCGTACCGATCGGCGAGGTCGACCACCAGGCGTTCTTGGCGATCTGCTCGACCGGGATGGAGGCCAGCGCATGCTCGGGCAGCACCATGACCTTGGTAAGGGTGTCGAGCATGCTCGGCGTTGCTGTCGACAGCTTGATCACGACCGTGCGGTCGTCGGGCGTCTCGACGGATTCAATGGCGCCGAGGCGGGCCGCGAAGACCGAGCCTGCCTTGTCGTTCTTGGCGAGATCGATGGTGAACTTGACGTCCTTGGCGGTGAAGGGCTTGCCGTCATGCCACTTGGTGTCGGCGAGCTTGAAGGTATAGGTCTTCTGGTCGTCGCTGATTTCGTAGCTGTCGGCCAACGCGCCGACGACCTTTTCGAGCTTGTCGTCATAGATGACCAGCGGCTCGAAATAGGTGACGAGCCAGGTGAAGCCGCTGGTCGCCGCGAGGGGGTTGAAGTTTCCCTGGAAGCCGCCGGGGCCGACATCGAAGCCGCCGGTGATGGTGCCGCCTTCGGCAAAAGCCGGCGCGGGCGTGGCGGCGAGGCCGCCGAAAAGCGCTGCCGACAGGGCGAGCGCCGAGATCGTGGTCTTCAGATTCATGTAGTCCTCCCTACAGGTGTGATTGTCTTGCTTTGGGCGATCACCCGGTTGATCCCGGCATAGTGCCTGTCTAGCCGGTCCTTGGCGGCCGCGAGATCGCGCGCCTCGACCGCATCGACGATCGCGGCATGGTCGCGCCAGGTCTGCGTCGGGTCTGAATTGTCGAGATTGACGAAATCGGACGCCTTGTAGAAGGCCAGCCAGAAGACCTCGAGCAGGCGCAGAAGCACCTCGTTGTTCTGGCAGCGGAACAGCAACTGGTGGAAGCGCCGGTCCTCGTCGGGGAAGCTCTCGCCCCGCTCGGCGCGTTCCCTCATCTTGTCGCAGGTCTCGCGCAACTCGCGGATGTCGTCCGGCCCGATGAGTGCGAGCGTCTTGTCGATCAGGCCGACCTCGAGGGTACGGCGGATGGTGATGACCTCCTCGATCTGCTTCAGCGCGCCGCCCAGGCCGTAGGCCAGGTTCTCCAGCAACGGCTCGAACGAGAAGGCCTTGACGAAGACGCCGATGCCGCGGCGCGACTCCAGTACGCCCACCGACTCCAGCGCCTTTATACCCTCGCGCACGGAGTTGCGGCTCACGCCCAGCTGGGTGGCAAGTTCGCCTTCGGGCGGCAGCGGCGCGCCGGGATCGAGGCGGTTGTCCTCGATATAGGCGCGCAGGCTTTCCTGCACCGATACGTGCAGGAGCGGCGCGCGCTTCAGGGGCTTGATCGACTTCACGTTCATCTTCGTCTCCGGTTGCCTTCATGACTCCGAAAAGACAGTGGCTGCACATTTATCCACTTGTAGGATATCTGTCAATCGGATATTGAAATTGCCAATAACTGTAGCTGTCCGGAGATACCCGAAATGCTCGCTTTCGCGAATGAAAATCGCGCTTGGAGTGTATCTCGGCCTGACTTCATTGGATGCATCATGGGGCGACCGCTGTTGCCCGCGACTTGATTATGGGAGGTCCGCCATGAGCACTGGGCGCGATATCATCGAAGGCCTGCGGGGCAGGCTCGTCATCTCCTGCCAGCCGGTCCCGGACGGTCCGTTCGACACTGTCGCATCGGTCGTCGCCTATGCGCGCGCCGCCGAAGCCTCGGGGGCCGCCGGGCTGCGTATCGAAGGCGACGCCAACGTGGCCGCGGTCGTGCAGGCGAGCCGGCTGCCGGTCATCGGCCTCGTCAAGCGCGACCTCGAAGACAGCGCGGTGCGCATCACGCCTTTTCTGAGCGACGTCATAGACCTTTGCGAGGCAGGCGCTGCCATCGTCGCGGTCGATGCCACGGACAGGCCGCGCCCGGTGCCGGTGTCCGAATTGCTTGCCGAGATCAAGCGTCGCGGCCGGCTGGCGATGGCCGACATCTCCACGGAAGCCGAGGCGCGCGCCGCGCTCGCGGCCGGGGCCGATATCGTCGGAACCACCATGTCGGGCTATGCCGGGGACGCGCCGCCGCCGAAGGCGCCGGACCTCGAACTGGTGCGGCGCTGCGCCCGCCTGGGTGCGCCGGTGTTCGCGGAAGGACGCTACAACAGTCCGGAACTGGCGGCGGCGGCGATCCGGGCGGGCGCCGACGCCGTGGTCGTCGGTTCGGCGATCACGCGCCCCGAGCACATCGCCGACTGGTTCAGACAGGCGGTGGAGGGAGCCGCGCGGCCGCTCGCGCCGGTGCTCGCCTTCGACATCGGCGGCACCAAGACGCTCGCCGCCCTGGTGCAGGGAGAGACCGTGTTCGAGCGGCGCGTCATGCCGACACCGGCGGACGTAGGCAGCAAGGGCTGGATCGCCGCCATCGCCGGTCTGGCCCAAGGCTGGGACGGCCGATACGAACGCGCCGCGGCGGCGGTGACCGGCCGCATCGACGGCGACGTCTGGTCGGCGCTCAATCCCGGTACGCTCGCCATACCGCAGGGGTTTTCGCTGACGAATGTGCTCGGCGTCGCGCTTGGCACCCCGGTTCTGGCGGTCAACGATGCGCAGGCGGCCGCCTGGGGCGAGTATCGCTTCGGCGCAGGCAAGGGGCGCGACATGGCGTTCCTGACGGTCTCCAGCGGCATCGGCGGCGGCATCGTCCTCGGCGGCCGCCTGCTTCGCGGTACGCGTGGCATTGCCGGCAGCCTCGGGCAGGTGCCCGTTTTCGAGCCGACCGGCCCGGTCCGCCTGGAAACGCTGGCCTCCGGGTTCGGGATCGCGGAAGCGGCCCGCCGCCGCGGTCATGACGGCGACGCCCGCGCGGTCTTCGCAGCCGCCCATACCGGCGAAAGCTGGGCGCAGGACACCTTGCGCGATGCGGCAACCCGGCTTGCGGCCGCCATCGCCGGCCTGCAGGCCGTGGTGGACCCCGAATGCATCGTGATCGGCGGCGGCGTCGGCCTGGCCGAGGGCTTCCTCGAGCTGCTGCGCGAAACGCTCGCCGTTTATCCGGAGGCTGTCGTGCCTGTGCTTGCTGCTGCCGATCTCGGTGCTGATGCCGGTATCATCGGCGTGGCCGACATGGCCGCTGCGTCATGACGAGCGCCGGCGGCGACGCCTTCCCAACCTTGTCGACCGATGGAGAGGAGACGATGAATGCCTGGAGTGACCCTTGGAAAACGACTGGCGGCGGGTGTCGCAGCCATTGCGCTATCGACCGGTGCCGTCATGGCCGCTGAAACCTGGCCGGATCTGCCCGTCGCCGTCAAGAACGGGATCGCCGCGCGCGTCGGTGATATGGCCTATGTCGGGCTCGGCTCGGCCGGAACCGACTTCTACGCACTCGACCTGGCCGACCCGGCCAAGGGCTGGGTAAAGCGCGCAGCCTTCACGGGGCCGGCGACGAATGGCGCGGCCGTGGCGATCTCGGGCAAGACGATCCTTGCCTTCAGCGGCAACGGCAAGGCGGACGCGGCCGCCAACTCGCCGATCATCTTCGACACCGTCTATGCCTACGACACCGAGGCCGACACCTGGTCGAAGCTGGATACCCAGACGCCCGCCGGCCTTTCGGGTGCGAAGGCGGTGACGCTCGGTGACGGGCGCATCGCCATCGTCGGCGGCTACAACAAGGAGCTGTTCGACAAATACTTGGCCGAGGTGAGCGCCATCGACAAGGACAAGGATCCGCAAGGCTTCAAGACGCTCGTCGACGGCTACATGGGCATGCAGCCGAAGGACTATCGCTGGAACGACAAGGTGCTGGTCTACGACCCGGCCGGCAACAGTTGGGGCACGCTGGGCGACAATCCGTTCCTGCCCAACTGCGACCCCGCCGTGGTCGCCGAAGGCGAGGACCGCTTTATGGTGATCAGCGGCGAGATCAAGCCGGGTCTGCGCACGCCCGAAGTCAAGCTGGTGCAGGTCGAGGGGGAGGAGGCGTCCTGGCAGAAACTCGCGGACCTGCCGGCCATCTCCGGATCCGAACCGCAGGAAGGCGTGGCGGGGGCCTATGCCGGCGTTGCCGGCAGCGACGTCCTCGTCGCCGGTGGCGCGAACTTCAAGGGCGCGCAGGCCAATGCCGCGGCGGGAAAATGGTTCGCCCATGACGGGCTGACGAAGGGCTGGCGCGACGAGGTCTACGCCTTCGACGGCAATGGCTGGAGGCAGGTGGGCAAACTGCCGCGGGGACTGGCCTATGGCGCTTCCTTTGCCGTGCCCGGCGGCGTTCTTGTCGTCGGAGGCGAGGATGGCGAGGGCAAGCCGCGCACCGAAGTCTTCCTGCTCAGATGGGACGGGCAGACACTCGCGGTCGAGAACTGAGCCGGGCGACCATGGCGGAAAGCCGGCTTTCCGCCATGGTCGTCGTTGTATGCAGTATCCGTCGTGTCCGCTGGCACGGGCCATGCCGCCACCACCGGCAGGGTCGCACCGACGTCCTCAAGCATCGGCACGGTATCTCTTTGCGCTGCAGGCACTTCTGCCGAACTCCCCTAGAGGGCTTTTGCGCTACGGTTGCTCGCGCGTTCCGGGGGCGGCTTCGCGCTGGTCGGCGTCTTCCAGGTCCGTCTTGACGATGTAGGCGTCGGTGTGTTGCCGGGCGGCCTCGCGCAGAGCCTGGAGATTCGGCACGTCGTCGCCTTCGATCTCACCTTCGCCCTGGTCAATTTCGCGGGCGGCCAGTTCGCGTTCGGCCTGGGCCCAGTGCTCGAGCTCGCGACCCAGCGGACGGCCTTCGCGGTCCCAGATCTCATAGGCGCGTTCGCGGATTTTCTGTTCATGGTCTTGCATGACGATCCCTCCAGATTTGCAGATTGCGATGGGCCAGATAGTAGAACGCCCAGATTGCAGAAACGAGAAGGCGAGGCGGGTTGTTCCCCCGGAGGCTCACCTGCCCTGGCTAGGAGCGCTCCTTGAACGACGGTATCAGCAATGCCCTGATCAGGTTGGGATCATGCTGTCCCTGGGCGTAGAGGCGAACGAGCGCGCGCCCGAGGATGCGGGCCCTTTCGCAGTCGATCGCCAAGTGGCACTCATCACGGCAGTCGTCGAAGAGTTCCTGGAGCCGGTTCAGGTCGTCTGGACCGAACTGCGTCTCAAACTCGCGACCGCCCGGAAACATGGGGTACCCGGCGGCGTCGTAGTGCATGCTTGCCATCTCGCTCCGTCCTGTTGACGACATCAGAATGGCGGCAGTGTGCGCCTTCACGTTCGGCGGCGCCACTAACCAAGGCATGCGCTTGGCTGCAGTTCTGCGACGCGTGGATCCGGCGGCCGGGGCGCTTCGCTTATCGGACCATGAAGCCGATGACCAGCGCGTTGGCGATGTCGATGAAGAAGGCGGAGACGAGCGGCAGGATGATGAAGGCGGTCGGCGCTGGCCCATGGGCCTTGGTGACGGCGGTCATGTTGGCGATCGCCGTCGGGGTGGCGCCGAGGCTGATCCCGCTGAAGCCGGCCGAGATGACAGCAGCCTGGTAGTCGCGGCCCATGGCCGGAAACACGATGAAGATCATGTACAGCACGGCTACGATCGTCTGGACGCCGAGGACGATGACGAGCGCCGGCCCGAGGCCGCCCAGCGTCCACAGTTGCATGCTCATCAGCGACATGGCCAGGAAGATGTTCAGCGACAGGTCCGAGACGAGCGCAAGCGAGCGCGAGCGCGACGGCCAGAACATATGCGGGAAGACGCGGGGGATGGTGTTGGTCATGACGATGGCGACCAGCAGGCAGACGACGAAGAGCGGCAGCTTGATGCCCGTCTCCGCGACGATTTCGTCGAGCGCGAAGCCGATCAGGATCGCCACGTTGAGGATCAGCACCGTCCGCAGCAGGTTGACGTGGTTGATGCTGCTTTCGCGCTGCGTCGCCGACTTGTCGGGCAGGCCGATGCTCGGGGGCTCGGCCGGCTGGCCGCTGAGATGATGGCGGTTGATCAGCACGCGGGCGACCGGGCCGCCGACGAGGCTGGCGATGACGAGGCCGAGCGTCGCCGAGGCGATGCCGATCTCCAGGGCGTTGCCGAGGCCGAAGCGGTTGGCGATGAGGGGAGCCCAGGCGATCGTGGTGCCGTGGCCGCCGATCAGCGAGACCGAGCCGAGCAGGGCGGCAATGCCCTCCGGCAGGTCCAGCGCCGCTGCGCTTGCGACCGCGATCAGGTTCTGCAGGAGAAGGTAGGTCAGGGTCAGCACCAGCAGGATGACGAGCGGTTTGCCGCCCGCCCTGAGGTCGCTGAAGCGGGCGTTCAGGCCGATGCCGGTGAAGAAATAGAGGAGCAGCATGTCGCGGGCAGCGAGATCGAAGACGATCTCGGCGTCGAAGAAGCGATAAGCGGAAAGCGTGAGCAGTGCTGCCACCAGGCCGCCGGTCACGGCCTCGGGTATATTCCAGCGCTTGAGCGGGGCCAGGGTCCTGTTGAGGCCGGAGCCTATGAAGAACACGACGATGGCGATGGTAAAGGTCACGAAGCCCGGTATCTGGATCGTCGTCATCCGTCGGTCGTCTCCCGATGGCCGGCATCACGCAACCGGCGTTGCCTCGCACGCGTCAGAGTTACACCGGGACGGGCATTCGGTCTAGGCGACGGCGACTACGGGTAGTGTGAGTTTGAATTTTGCGCGTGAAAGCGCGCCCGCTGCCCGTGCGTTGGCCATATGCCCGGCCTTCACAATGTCGTTACCCCCATGCTGCGGCGGCACAATTTGCCGTATGATGCGTTTGCCTTTTCGAAAGGCAAGGTGACGCACATGAAGATGCTCGCAATCATTGGGCTTTCGCTGGCGACTGCCGTCTCGGGCGTCCTGCCGGCGCAGGCGTTTCCCTCGTTTTCCGGTCCCCGGATAGACGCATCCGATGTCGTTCAGGTCAGGGAGAAGTGGCGGGGGCACGGCAGTCGGCACTGGCGCGGTGGCGATGGTTGGCGCAACGGCGGATACCGCTATGGCCGCCGCTACGGTTCCTATAACGGCCGCTATTATCGACCGTCCTACGGGCGCTATTATCGTCCCAACTACGGGGGCTACTATCGTCCGTACTACGGGGGCGGCTACTATCGCGGCTACGACGACTTCGGCGCGGCTCTCGGCGGTTTTGCCGCCGGAGCGATCATTGGCGGACTGGCCGCGCAGCCGCGTTACTACGCCCCGCGCTACTATGGCGGCAACGGCCATGTGAGCTGGTGCTATTCACGCTACCGGTCCTACCGGGCATATGACAACACGTTCCAGCCCTATTACGGCCCGCGCCGGGTTTGCGTCTCGCCATACTGATGGCGGCTGACAAGATGACGGGCAGGGCGTCGTTCCGGCGCCGCTGCCTGCCTCGTCCATCGCATGAAGGAAGTCGCGCGACTCCTTGAAGTTGCGCGAGAGAGCGTGATCGACCATCGGTCAGAGCGGTCGCCGCATCCGGTCGGTCAGAGCGGTCGCCGCATCCGGGGAAGGCGCCCGTCGCCGTCTGCCTTGGCGGCGGCTGCGGCGCGCTGCCTAGGTCACGTAGTTCCGCCAGCTGTGCTCGGGGCGGAAGCCCAGCATGTCCCTCGCCTTTTTGTTGGACAGGAGCGTCTCGAACTCGCCGAGCTCGCGTTTGAGCGGCACGCCGGGATAGAAGCGGTCGAGAAGCTCGCGCGTCGGCAGGTCGGAGGAGGTCTCGTCGTTGACGGCGTTGAAGACCTGGTAGCCCAGACCGTTGGTCTCGATCGCGCGGGCGGTGATCTGCCCGAGATCGCGCGCATCGACATAGCTCCAGGCAATGCGCTTGCGGAAGCCGGGATCGGCGAACCATTTCGGAAACAGCTCGTATTCGTGCGGCTCGATCACGTTGCCGATCCGCAGCGCGTAGATGTCGATGCCGCTCCTGAGCGCGAAGGCGCGCGCCGTCTTCTCGTTGACGACCTTGGACAGCGCGTAGCTGTCCATCGGGTCGACGTCGTAGTCCTCGTCCAGGGGGAAGTAGGCGGGGTCGCGCGGTTCGTTGGCGAAGACAAGGCCGTAGGTCGTTTCGCTGGAGGCGATCACGACTTTGCGGATGCCGAGCTTCACCGCCGCCTCGATGACGTTGTAGGTGCCGAGCGCGTTGATGCGGAACAGCTCGCTGTCGGGCGTGATCATGATGCGCGGGATCGCTGCGAAATGAACGACGGCATCGACGGGCTGCGGCCGCAGCGAGGGGTCGAATTCGTGCAGGCCCATGTAGCTCGACAGCGCATTGAAGACCTGGCCGCTGTCGGTGATGTCGGTGATCAGGGTGCGCACGCTCGGGTTGTCGAGCGGCCGGGTATCGAGGTTGAGGACCTGGTAGCCCTGGTCGACGAGGTAGCGGACGACATGCCGTCCCGCCTTGCCGCTTCCCCCGGTAAACATGACCCGCTTTGCCATCAAATCTCTCCCGCTTCATGCGCCGGTTGCCGGAACCGGACGTCTCCTCGCGCAGCACTGCCTCCGCGCCCGCCGCCACAGGAGAGCATAAACGCGTCGAGGGCAAGCCGGAAGATCGGGGCGTCGCAAGCACGACGCCCCGAAGGGTCGCTATTTCTGGATGCAGGTATCTGCGGTGTCCTTGGTGCATTCGTCGAGGCCGGTGAAGACCGGGTCCTCCACCGCCTTGCCCTCGATCAGGTCGATCATCACCGACGGGGCCTTGTAGCCCATCTCGAACGGCCGCTGGCCGACCAGTGCGGTGACGAGGCCTTCCTTGGCGATCGCCACTTCCTCGCCGATCGTGTCGGCGGCGCCGATGACGAACTCGTTGGCTGCGATCTTGTCAGCCAGGGGCTTGAACAGGTCGCGGTAGGGCTGCGGGGCGCCGAACAGCGGCCAGCCGCCCATGATGCCGAAGGCGTCAAGATCGGGGTTGGCGGCGAGGATGTCGGTCATCGCCTGAACGCCCTTGGCGCCATCGTCATTGGTGAAGACCGGGCAACCGGCGACCTCCGTCCACCCGCCTTCGCCCTTGAGCTCCGTCAGTCCCTTCTGGCCGGTCAGCGCGTCGCGCATGCCCTGGGCCCGGCGCAGGATGTTGTCGGCCCCTGGATTGCCCTCGATCGTGCAGATCTCGCCGCCGTCCGGCTTGCCCTTCTTGATGTATTCGCCGATGCGGAAGCCCATGAGGTAGTTGTCGGTGCCGAGATAGGTCTTGCGCAAAGCGGAGTCCTCGGCGGCGAGATCGGCGTCGAGCGTCATGACGGGGACCGTCGGATTGGCGGTCTTGATCGTCTGGGCGATCAGCTTCGCGTTCGACGGCGAGATCGCGATGGCGACGGTGCTCGCCTTGCCGAGCATGTCCTGGACGATCTGCGCTTCGCCTGCCTCGTCCGAAGTCGAGGCCGGACCAGTGTAGAAGCACTCGTATTCGGAGCTGGCGTTTTCGCTGTTCCACTTCTGGCAACCCTGGTTGATCGCCTCGAAGAACGGGTTGTCGAGCCCCTTCACCACGATCACCAACTGCTTCTTTTCCTGTGCCCCGGCCTGACTGGCCGCAAGGGCCAGCGCCGCGACTGCAAGCAACAATGCTTTCCTCATCTGTTTTCCTCCCGTTGAACTAGGCGGGTCTGACGTGCCCGCCAGGCGATCAACCCGGGTACCAGAGGATGCGAGGGTCGGTCTTCGAGCGCTCGTATCGCCAGGCCGAGTCAATGAGCATTTCGAGGTCGTATCGCGGGCGCCAGTCCAGTAGCAGCCAGTCCAGCAGGGCCTTCGCCTTGCTGTTGTCCATCCAGTTGGAGTGGTCGCTGCTGGCTATGGCAGAGCGCGCGGATACGCGCTTCGGCAAAACGCGGCGCGTCGAGCAGGTCCGCGATGAAATGCTGCCCGACCTTGCCCGTGGGTCCAGTCACAAGGATCAGCATGCTCTCCCTCCAGCTACAGCTAATATCCGCTGGCTCCGGGCGTCAACACGTATTTGTCATACTTATAATAATTTAATAATTGCCGCGCGCGACGCTGTTGCGCGACGTACGTCATTGACGGTTTTGCAAGCGTTTGCGTAAATATGCCGATCGCTTCCGGGGAGGAACGCAGGAAGCGAGATCGCCAGGCAAGTCCGGACGCGTAGCCCGGCCGGCCGGCGAACCACAGTTTCCGGGAGGAAGTCCGCTGGTGGCCGCACTCGAGCTCACCAACATCTCCAAGCATTTCGGGGCCATCCAGGCCGTCAACGACGTGTCGTTTTCGCTCGACGCGGGCGAGGTGCTCGGACTAATGGGCGACAACGGCGCCGGCAAGTCGACGCTGGTGAAGATGATCGCCGGCAATTTCCGGCCGAGCAGCGGCGCAATCGCGCTGGCGGGGCAGGAGATCGTGCTGCACAAGCCGCTGGATGCGCGCCGGCATGGCATCGAGATCGTCCACCAGGACCTGGCGCTCTGCGACAACCTGACGGCGGCGGCGAACGTGTTCCTCGGCCGCGAGCTGCGCCGAGGCTTCGGTCCCGTGAGCATTCTCGACTATCGCTCGATGTATCAGCATGCAGGGGCGCTGTTCCGCGAGCTGAAATCCGAAACACGGCCGCGCGATCTGGTCCGGCAGATGTCCGGCGGGCAGCGCCAGGCGGTGGCGATCGCGCGGACCATGCTGTCGAAGGCCCGGATCGTGCTGATGGATGAGCCGACCGCGGCGATATCGGTGCGCCAGGTGGCGGAGGTGCTGAACCACATCCGGCACCTGCGCGACCGGGGCATCGCGGTCATCCTGATCAGCCACCGGATGCCCGACGTCTTTTCGGTCGCCGATCGGGTCGTGGTGATGCGGCGGGGGCGGAAGGTCGCGGACAAGCCGATCGCCCGCAGTTCGCCGGAAGAGGTGACCGGGCTGATCACCGGCGCCATCGAGATGGTATAATGAACCGCTTGCCCGGAGCAGGAACCAGTGCAAGGAAACGAGGTCGCGGATGGCTGTTACCCTAGACCAGACCATCGAGCAGAAGCAGAAGACGGTATGGGCGTCCATCCTCGGGCACCAGACCTTCTGGGTGCTGGTCGCCGTCATCCTCGCCTGCATCTTCCTGTCGTTTGCGACCGATGCGTTCGCCACGTCGAAGAACCTCTACAACATCACCCGCAACGTCACCTTCGTCGCCATCATCGCGCTCGGCATGACGCTGGTGATCATCACCGGGGGCATCGACCTCTCGGTCGGCTCGGTGCTGTGCCTGTGCAGCATGATCCTGGCCGTGGTGATGAATGCGGGCTACAGCATCGAGGTCGGCATAGCGGCGTCGATTGCAACAGCGCTCGCGATCGGGGCCTTCAACGGCGCACTGATCGCCTATCTCGGCTTTCCGCCCTTCGTCGTCACGCTCGGGATGCTCTCGGTGGCGCGCAGCCTGGCGATGGTCGCGTCGAACAATACGGTCGTGTTCCAGTTCGGACCCGACCATGACAAGCTGCTCGCGCTTGGCGGCGGCGCGTGGCTGTTCGGCATCGCCAACCCGGTGCTCTACATGATCGTGCTCGCGCTCCTGACCGGCTTCGTGCTGCGCTGGACGCGCTTCGGGCGCTACCTCTTCGCCATCGGCGGCAACGAGCACGCCGCCACGCTGACCGGCGTGCCGGTCAAGCGGATCAAGGTCGTGGTCTACATGATCTCGGCGCTGTCGGCGGGGATCGCCGGCATCATCCAGACCGGCTGGCTCGGCGCGGTCACCACCAATATCGGCGCGGGGATGGAACTGCAGGTGATCGCCGCGGCGGTCATCGGCGGTGCCAACCTCGCCGGCGGGGTGGGAACGGCGCTCGGCGCGCTGGTCGGGGCGGCGCTGATCGAGATTATCCGCAACAGCCTCGGCCTTCTCGGCATCAACGCCTTCTGGCAGGGAACCTTCATCGGCGGGGCGACGATCCTGGCCGTCCTGTTCGACCGGATCCGCAATTTCAGGCAGAGCGAGTAGAAAAGGCGGGGTCCCGGCGATCAGCCGGCCGGATCCCTCAGATAGCTGATCACCGCGTCGGCGATCATTCCCTTGTGGCGCGTCATCGTTTCCTTGTCGGAGAGGTCGCGCCGGAAGATCGTGCCGAACGTGTAGCGGTTGGAAACGCGGAAGAAGCAGAAGGCGCTGATCAGCATGTGCACGTCGATCGGATCGGCCTTGCGGCGAAAGGCGCCGCTGGCATGGCCGCGTTCGAGGATCCCGGCGATCGTCTCGATGACGGAGACGTTGAGGTCGCGGATCGCCTCGGACCGCAGCATGTGGGCTGCGTGGTGGATGTTTTCGATGCTGACGAGCCGGACGAAGTCCGGGTTCGCCTCGTCGTGCTCGAAAGTGGTGGAGATCAGCGTCCTGAGCGCTTCCTCCGGCTCGAGATTCGACAGCCGCAGATCTGCCTCGAGCGTGCGGATCTTGCGGTAGGAGCGCTCGAGCACGGAAAGGTACAGGCCCTCCTTGCTGCCGAAATAATAGTAGATCATGCGCTTGGAGGTGCGGGTGCGCTCGGCGATGGCGTCGACCCGCGCTCCCGCCAGCCCATGGGTCGCGAACTCCTCGGTGGCGACGATCAGGATGTCCTCGCGCGTGCGTTGCGGATCGTTCTTCCTGCCGTTCTCGGATCGCGGAGCCATTTCGTCTTCGTCTCCCAAAGTGTCGTTCGGGAAGGCATTTTCGCCCTTCCATTCCGCCGGACGAGACTCTCCTCCCGATCCTTCCCCAATTTCTATTGGGCGACGCGCTTCGTTTCAAGACTTGCCGCTTGACTTCCTAACTAGTTCGTACATTTTTGACGAAGCGCATGAAAGCTTGGAGGAGTGACCAGCGCGGGTGCATTCTCGGGATCGTCCCGGCCGCAGTGCCGTGACAGTCACGAAACGCGATACGCCTGGGGAGGGGCTATGACCAAGATAATCGATTTCTGCTTTTTCCTGTTGAAGGCGGCGATCGCGCTTCTGCTGCTGACGATGGTCATCCTCGTCTTCGGCAATGTCGTGCTGCGCTACGCCTTCAACACCGGCATCACCTTCTCCGAAGAACTCTCGCGCATGTGCTTCGTGTGGTTGACCTTCCTGGGCGCCGTCGTCGCGATGCGCGAGCATGCCCATCTCGGCATGGATGCGCTGCTTGCCCGGCTGCCGCCGGCGGGCGCACGGCTTGCGGCGCTCACCGGGCAGGCGCTGGTGCTGTGGGCCACATGGCTGATGATCAGCGGCAGCTGGACGCAGACGCTGATCAACTGGCACGTCTCCGCGCCCGCTACCGGCATCTCCATGGGCCTCTTCTACGGTGCGGGCCTCGCGTTCGGCATCCCGGCCGCGCTGATCGTGCTCTGGGACATGTTTGCGATCCTCACCGGGCGGCTGGACGTCCAGTCCGGCGGACTGGTCCAGGAGAGCGAGGACGAGGCGGGGCATGTCGCCCATGCGACGCCCGAACTCTCCAATCCCGCGATGAAGCACTGAGGGCGGCGCGATGACGGTTACGATCTTTCTCGGTGCCCTTCTCGGACCCATGGCGCTCGGCGTTCCGATCGCCTTCGCCCTGATCATCAGCGGTGTTGCGCTGATGATGTATCTCGGCCTGTTCGACGCGCAGATCGTCGCGCAGAACGTGCTGAACGGCGCGGACAGCTTCCCGCTGATGGCCGTCCCGTTCTTCATGCTGGCCGGCGAGGTGATGAATGTCGGCGGCCTGTCGCGGCGCATCGTCAACCTGGCGATGGTCATGGTCGGTCATATCCGCGGCGGACTCGGGTTCGTCGCGATCTTCGCCGCCTGCGTCATGGCGAGCCTTTCGGGTTCGGCCGTGGCGGACGCGGCGGCCCTCGGCGCGCTGTTGCTGCCGATGATGATGAAGTCCGGCCACGACCCGGCACGAGCCGGCGGCCTGATTGCTTCGGCCTCGATCATCGCGCCGATCATTCCGCCGTCGATCGGCTTCATCCTCTATGGTGTCGTCGGTGGCGTCTCGATCACCAAGCTCTTCCTCGCCGGCATCTTTCCTGGGCTCTTGATCGCGGCGTCGCTCTGCGTCACCTGGCTGATCGTGTCGCGCAAGGAGCAGTTCCAACTGCCGCCGCGGCAGAGTGGCGCGGTCCGCTGGAAGGCCTTCGTCGAAAGTATCTGGGCGCTGCTTCTGCCGCTCATCATCATCGTCGGGCTGAAATTCGGCGTGTTCACGCCGACCGAAGCGGGCGTCGTGGCCGCCGTCTACTCGCTGTTCGTGTCGATGGTGATCTACCGCGAACTGCCGCCTTCAAAGCTGTTCGAGGTCTTCGTGTCGGCTGCCAGGATCACATCCGTCGTGATGTTCCTGGTCGCCTGCGCCGCGGTGTCGGCCTGGCTGATCACGGTCGCCGACGTGCCCGGCGAACTGGCCCGATTGCTCGAACCGCTGATGGGCAACCAGACGCTGCTCTTGTTTGCCATCATGGTCCTGGTGGTTGCCGTCGGTACCGCCATGGACATGACGCCGACCATTCTGATCATGACACCGGTGCTGATGCCGATCATCAAGCAGGCGGGCATAGACCCGGTCTACTTCGGCGTTCTCTTCATCATCAACAATTCGATCGGGTTGATCACGCCGCCGGTGGGCACGGTGCTCAACGTCATCTGCGGCGTGTCGAAGCTGAAGATGGAACAGCTGATGAAGGGCGTCATGCCGTTCCTGATCGCCGAACTCATCGTCCTTTTCCTGCTTGTCCTGTTCCCGCAGCTGGTGACCGTGCCGGCTGCCTGGTTCGGGCGCTAGGGACTGGTCGCGTCCGTCTTCGAGCGGACATTCAACGGGCACCAGCGGGGCGCTGGGCCATACTTGGGAGGAAAGCATGTTCAATAGGTTGATGAAAGTTGCGCTCGGCGTTGCCTTGCCCATCGCGATCCTGGCCGGTTCGCCGGCTGTGGCCGAAATCCGCGAACACCAGCTGAAGTTCGCCTCGGCCAACAACAAGGGTCACCCGCAGGTCACCGGCATGGAGAAGTTCGCCGAACTGATCGCCGAGAAGAGCGGTGGCAAGATCGAGGTCAAGCTGTTCCCGGGCGGCGTGCTCGGCGGCGACGTGCAGACCGTGTCGGCCCTGCAGGGCGGGGTGATCGAGATGACGGTGCTCAACGCCGGCATCCTGGCCAGCAACGTCAAGCAGTTCGGCGCGGTCGACCTGCCGTTCCTGTTCGGCAGCGGCGAGGAGGCCGACAAGGTCATGGACGGTGCCTTCGGCACGAGCCTGCTGGAGCTTCTGCCCGATACCGGACTGGTCGGGCTCGGCTACTGGGAGCTCGGCTTCCGCAACCTGACCAACAACCGGCATGCGGTGACGAAGCTGGAGGACATCCAGGGCCTGAAGATCCGCACGATCCAGTCGCCGATCCCGATCGAGCTGTTCAACGCGCTCGGCGCCAATGCCGTGCCGCTGCCCTACACCGAACTCTATACCGCTCTCGAAACCGGAACGGTGGACGGCCAGGAGAACCCGGCCGCCAACATCATCAATGCCAAGTTCTACGAAGTACAGAAGTACATGACGGTGACGCGGCATCAGTACAATCCGCAGATCGTCCTGGTCAGCAAAAAATTCTGGGACGGCCTCAACGACGAGGAGAAGGCTGTGTTCCAGGCTGCCGCGGACGAGGCGCGCGACTACCAGCGCAAGGTCTCGCGCGAGTTCGACGCCAAGGCCATCGCCGACATCAAGGCGACGGGCATGCAAGTCGACGAGCTTTCGCCGGAGGAGACGCAGAAACTGCGCGATGCGGTGAAGCCGCTGATCGACAAGTTCAGCGCCGAGATCGGTCCTGAAACCGTCGCAGCGCTGTTCAAGGAACTGGAAACCGTTCGCGGCAACTGAGGCCGCTGCCGGCCCGTAGGCGGACCGCGGGCCGGCTCTTTTCTTGCGATGAAGGCACACAGATGGCCGAAACACTGCTGAAACCGATCAGGGCCGGCCTGATAGGCGCCGGTATCCAGGCGTCGTTGACGCCGGCGATGCACATGCGGGAAGGCTCCGCGCAGGGGCTCGCCTATGAATACGAGCTGATCGATCTGAACGAGATCGGCGCCTCGGCCGACGACCTGCCGCAGCTTCTGACCGATGCCGAGGACCGTGGGCTCGGTGGCCTCAACATAACCCATCCCTGCAAGCAGGCGGTGATCCCCTATCTCGACGAGCTTTCGGGCGAGGCGCGGGACCTGCGCGCCGTCAATACCGTCGTGCTGAAGAACGGGCGACGCTACGGCCACAACACCGACTGGTGGGGCTTTGCGGAGAGCTTCCGCCGCGGTCTGCCGAACGCCGGCCTCGGCGCGGTCGTTCAACTGGGCGCAGGCGGCGCGGGTGTCGCGACCGCCTATGCCATCCTCTCCATGGGCGCGCGTTCGCTTGTCGTGTTCGATCGCGAGCAGGAGCGGGCCGACGAGCTCGCCCTTGGCATGGCGACCCTTTTTCCCGAGGCCACGATCGAGGCCGGCACCGACCTCGAAGCGGCGATGAAGGCTGCCGGCGGACTGGTGCACGCCACGCCGACCGGCATGGCGAAATATCCCGGCCTGCCGCTGAAGGCCTCCACGCTCGAGGCGCGCCACTGGGTCGCGGAAATCGTCTATTTTCCGCTGGAGACCGCGCTGTTGAAGGAGGCGCGGCAGCGGGGCTGCCGGACGCTCGACGGCGGCGGCATGGCGGTGTTCCAGGCGGTCGGGGCGTTTCGGCTCTTCACCGGGCTGGAGCCGAGTTCGGAGCGGATGCTGGCGCATTTCCGCGCGATGACCGCCTGACGATGACAACCTGACGGGGCTCCTGGTCAGGCCCGCCTGCCGGCGAGCCCATGGTACAGCCTGGCAAGGCGCTTGCGGAAGACGAGGCCGAGAACCAGCAGCAGGACGCAGGGGACGATGGCCGCGGCAATCAGATGGTGCGGCAGCGGGAGCCGGCCGAACAGTTGCTCGACACCCTCGCCGAAGAAATAGCCGATGGCGGTGAACAGCGGTCCCCAGACGGCTGCCGCAACGGCATTCAGAAGCACGAACTTCGCCGTCGGGATCTGTGTTGCGCCGATCGCGATCGGGCTGATCGTGCGCAGGCCGTAGATGAAGCGGAAGGCGAAGACGAAGCCGGTCGGATGGCGTTCCAGCAGGTGCTGGACGGAGGCTACGGCGGGCTTTGCCAGCATCCTGCCGACGAACCGGTTGGAGCGCATGTGGCGGCCGGCGAAGAAGAACATCTGGTCGGCGAGGAAGGATCCGAGCGTGGCGGCCGCCGCCACCGACCAGAACGGCAACAGCGCACGATGCGCCAGGACGCCGCCGAGGACGACCGCCGTCTCGCCCTCTATCCCCGCGCCGAGAAACACGGCCAGCGCACCATAACGTTCGATCAGGACTTCGATGGACAATTTTCGGGTCTCCGCGGGAGGATCAGGTGCGGCAATGCGCTCATCACCCGGTCATCCCTCCACGATCAAGAGCAGATAGGTGAAGAAGAGCATCAGGTGCACGAAGCCCTGCATCACGTTGGTCCGTCCGCTGGCGAAAGTGATCATGCTGACGGCGAGGGTGAGCACCAGCAGGATCGTTTCCGTCCGGCCGAGGCCGAGGACGATGGAATGACCGCTGAGGTGGCTGATCGCCAGCATGGCAGGGATCGTGAGTCCGATCGTGGACAGTACCGAGCCCAGGAAGATGTTGACCGAGCGTTGCAGGTGGTCGGCGATCGCTGCGCGCACGGCGCTGATGGATTCGGGCGTGGCGACGAGGACGGCCATGACGACGCCGCCGAGCGCCATGGGCGCGCGCAGGGTCTCGACGACGTAGTCGATCGGCCTTGCCAGGTGATCAACCAGATAGACGACCGGCACCATGTAGGCGAACAGCAGCGCGGCATGCAGGATCAGCGGCTGCCCGGAGGGCCGGTGCTCCGGCGTGGGGGCCGGGGTGTGTGTGGTCGCGTGCGACGGGTGATGATTGGTGAAGAAGAGCTTGTGCCGGCCCGTCTGCAGCATGAGGAAGACGGCATAGAGGCCGATCGACATGAAGATGAGGATGGCCTCATGCGCGCTGGAGATCGCCGGTCCGGACGGCGTCGGCTCGTACTCCGGCAGGATCAGGCTCAACGTCGCCAGCGGCACGATCAGGCCGAGATAGGCGTTGGCGCCTTGCAGGTTGTGGCGCTGTTGCGGGCGGCGCCAGGCGCCCAGGAGCAGCGACAGGCCGACCATGCCGTTGAGGATGATCATGACGACGGCAAAGAGCGTGTCGCGCACAAGGGTCGGATTGTTGTCGCCGTGGAACATGACGGCGGAGATGGCGACGACTTCTATAGCCGTGATCGTCAGCGTCAGGATGAGCGTGCCATAGGGCTCGCCCAGGCGTTCGGCCAGTTCGTCGGCATGCCGCACGACCGAGAGCGCGGCCATCAGGATGACGCCGAAGAGCCAGGCGAAGAGCACGGCCAGCAGGACCGGATTGCCCAGGCCGGAGGAGAGGCGGTCGCCATAGGCGACGAAGGCCAGCATCGTCAGCACCGCGACCGGCAGGGTGCGTTCCTTGCGGACAAGGCCGGCAATACCCGGCCGCTCCTTGCGGAGGGCGTCGCCGACCGGGTCCATGGTGTCGGGATCGGTCATGATGAGCTGCCGGTCCTTGGTGAAAGGGGTTGCGAACCATTCTGCTGAGGCCGTCCGGCGCGGTCAATCTCTGCCTGCGCTGCATTGCGCCCCCGCTCCGGCCGGTCGACCTTCGCGGCGCGATTGCCCCGCCAAAGGGATACACGGTGAAGGGGTGGCCCGCCAGCGGGGAGTATGGTAGTTTCCCCATACATCATCGGGCTTTGGGGGAAGCTTATGAGGCGTGCGGGTGCCGGACTGATCGCGATCGGATCTGCGGTGGGGCTCGCGATCTCGCTCTACAACTACATCATGCCGATGAACCTGCTGGAGCCGGACAGCAGCGTCACGGGCACGGCCGGCGCCCTTCTGGTCGTCGCCTCTTCGGCCATTATCCTGCTTGCCGCGCTCGTGCTGGCAGCCGGGACAGGCGGGCGGGCGCTGCGGGCGTTCCTCATCGCAGGCTGCCTCGTCGGCGTGCTCGGCACCGGCTTTGCCGCCTATCTCCTCGACACCCTGCCGCTCCTGATCGCGATGGCGGTCTGCATGATCGGCTGGCTGGCGATGTTCGCAATGCGCAGACATTCCTATTCCGCATGAAATCCAGAGATTCCAATCCGGTGGTGCGCATGAGACCGCTTCTACGCCTGATCGTCCTGTCGGCCGCTCTTGTCGCCTGCGCCGGGGGCGCGGCACAAGCGCAGGAAGCGACCTGGCCCACCTTCAACGGCGATCTGGGGGCGCAGAAATATTCGCCCTTGGCGCAGATCACGCCGGAGAACGTCGGCCACCTCAAGGTCGCCTGGGAAGTCCACACCGGCGACGTCTCTTCCGGCGGGCCGCCGCCCGGCGGGTTTCACATCCGGCCGGAGAGTGCCAGCGCCAGCGCCGGCACGCCGCCTACGGTGTGGTCGGCCACGCCGCTCTTCGTCAACGAGACGCTCTACCTCGGCACGCCGTTCTACCGCATCTTCGCGCTCGAGCCGGATACGGGCCGGGTGAAATGGACCTATGAGAGCAAGGCGGTGCTGGAGGCGCTGACGCAGCCCGACCTGAAGAACCGCGGCGTCGCCTACTGGCAGGCGGCGCTGCCGGTCGCCGACCAGCCGTGCCAGAAGCGCGTCTACATCGGCACCATGGACGCCAAGCTGCATGCGGTCGACGCCGACACCGGCAAGGCCTGCGCCGACTTCGGCAACGACGGCATCGTCGATGTCGACCAGTGGAACGTCGAGAACGCCAAGTGGCCGTTGTCGATCCTTCAGCCGCCGACCGTCTATGGCGACCTTCTGTTCGTCGGCTGGGCGGGCAAGGACTGGGCCGAGGCGCAGGCGCCGCCCGGCACCGTCTTTGCGCTCGACGCCCGCACCGGTGCCTTGCGCTGGACGTTCCATGCGCTGGATCCTGCCGCGGCGGCGCAGAGCGGCACCGGAAACGTCTGGGCGAGCATGTCGGTCGATACCGAGCGGGGGCTGCTCTACCTGCCGGTCAGTTCGCCGAGCCCGAATTTCTTCGGCGGCAACCGGCTGGAGCCGGTTCCGCTCGCAACCTCCGTGACGGCGCTGAGGGCGGAGACGGGCGAGGTGGTCTGGACCCGACAGCTCGTCCATCACGACCTCTGGGACCTCGACACGAATTCCGCGCCGACGCTCGTCGACATCCAGAAGGACGGGCTGACCATTCCGGCGCTGGTGCAGACCTCCAAGCAGGGCTTCCTCTACGTGCTCAACCGGGAGACGGGAGAGCCGGTCTATCCGATCGAGGAGCGCCCGGTGCCGGCCTCGACCATCCCCGGCGAGAAGGCCGCTCCGACCCAACCCTATGTCGCGCTGCCCGGAGCGGTGGTCGCGGATACCTGGCCGGGCGTCTCCACGCTCGCGGATGCGGTCAGCTTCGGCTATTGCAGCCGGACGGCTGCGAGCCTGCGCGACGAGGGGCGGTTCACGCCGCCGAGCCTGGAAGGCTCGCTCGTCTATCCCGGCACGATCGGCGGCGTCGAATGGGGCGGCGGGGCGGTGGATCCGAGAAGCGGCATCTTCGTTGTGAACTATTCGAGCGCCGTCCAGATCTACAAGCTGATTCCGCGGTCGAACTACGACGCCGCGGCAAAGGCGGGCTCGGAAACCGGTGGCTTCTTTCCGATGAGCGGCGCGCCCTACGGCATCCAGCTCCTGACGTTCCTCAATCCGCTCGGCATGCCCTGCTGGAAGCCGCCCTACGGCTCGATCGCGGCCTATGACCTGAAGACGGGCGCCCAACTTTGGGACGTTCCCTTCGGTCAAGTGCAGCGCTTCGGCTTCTACATGCCCGAATCCTGGGGCTCTATCACCATCGGCGGACCCGTCGTCACCGCCAGCGGACTGGTCTTCATCGGCGCCTCGATGGATTCGCGCGTCCGGGCGCTCGATATCAAGACCGGAAAGGTGCTCTGGAAGGCCCTGGTGGACGCACCTGCCGTCGCCCTGCCGGCGGTCTACGAATACAAGGGCAAGCAGTATGTGGTCTGGGCGGCCGGCGGAAACTCGATCCTGACGCCGAAGGTGAGCGACCAGATCGTCGCCTTCAGCCTGCCGGACTAGAGCATGTCTCCCGAAAGTGGGAGCCGGTTTCGGGATAAAGACATGCGTTAAAACAACGGCCTGAAGCGCCAAAAGCGAATCCGAAGGATCGCGACGCGCTTTAAGACGGGCGATCACGCCGACAGCCGGTCGACGATCATGTCGGCGATCGGGATGGCGGAGGTCGCGGCCGGCGAGGGGGCGTTGCAGACGTGCAGCATGCGGTCCGTGCCGGCAAACAGGAAGTCGTGCACCAGTGTGCCGTCGCGCCTGACGGCCTGCGCGCGGATGCCGGCCGCATGGGGGAGCAGGTCGGAGAGCGAAAGGCTCGGGCAGTATTTTCGGCATTCCTCCAGGTATCCGCGCTTCCACAGCGAGTTGCGCAGCTCCGTCAGGGCCGATTTCCGGTTTTTCAGCACCGTCCTCCAGAAGCCCGGAAAGGATGCGTAGTCGGCGACGTCTCGCGGGGCGAGCGACAGGCGCGGGTAGCCTTCGCGGGCAAAGCCGATGACGGCGTTCGGGCCGACGGTGACGCTGCCGTCGATCATCCGCGTCAGGTGGATTCCGAGGAAGGGCAGGTCGGGGTCGGGGATCGGGTAGATCAGATGGCGGACGATGCCGTTCTTCTCGGCCGGCAGCCGGTAGTATTCGCCGCGGAACGGGACGATGCGGTGGTCGATGGGCAGGCCGGCCAACACCGCCAGCCGGTCCGACTGGAGGCCGGCGCAGACGACGAGCTTTCGCGCCTGCCAGCTTGATCCCTCCGAGGCGATGGTGACGCCGTCGACAGCCTCGGAAATGGCGGTGACGCGCGTGCCGAGGCGCAACTCGCCGCCCAGCGCGGCAATGACGCGCCCCATCGCGCGGCAGACCTCGCCGTAGCCGACGATGCCGGTCGAGGGCACGAGCAGGGCGCCGAGCCCGGTGATGCTCGGTTCGCGCTCGCGCAATTCGCCCTGGCTGATTTGTCGGACCTCGATCGCATTCGATTTCGAGCGCTCGAACAGCGCTTCCATCCGCTTGACTTCCAGCGGGCTGGTCGCGACCAGCAGCTTGCCGCAGACCTCGAAAGGGATGCCGTGCGCGCCGCAGAACTCCTTCGTCGCCTGCGCGCCCTTGCGGCAGAGCTCGGCCTTCAGGCTGCCGGGCGGATAATAGATGCCGGCATGGATCACGCCGCTGTTGTGGCCGGTCTGGTGCCGGCCGAGATCGTCCTCCTTCTCGAGGAGGAGCAGGCTCGCGCCCGGATGCCGCTGCAGAAGCCGCATCGCCGTTGCCAGGCCGACGATGCCGCCGCCGATGACGCAATAGTCGTAGTGCATGTCCTGCCAGTTCCTCCGGTCCGCCTTGGCGGCAGCATATCCGAAACGCGGCCGTGTGCGAGAGCCGTCCTTCGGCGGATGCCAACAGGTTCGGCTCAGGTGTTCGGGCGGGTGAGGATGAAGAGGACGGGGAGCGCCATAAAGGCAGCGACGATCGCAGCCGTCGATCCGCCGGGGGCGCGGGCATAGAGGAACACGGCGAAGCTGGCTGCGATCATGGCGATCGCCATCGCCTTGGCGCGCGGGGCGATCGCGCCGTTTTCCCGCCAGCGGCGGATGGGGTCGCCGAAGACGGGATGATCGAGAAGCCACCGTTCGAACCGTGGCGAGGAGCGGGCGAAAAGGCCGGCGGCCAGCAGCAGGAAGGGGGTGGTCGGCAGCAGCGGAAGGAAGATGCCGACGACACCGACCGCGACCATGAGCCAGCCGAGGCAGAAGCAGAGGATGCGCAGGGGCTGTTTCATCGGGGTTCCGTAACGAGGCTCCGTGGGGCAGGGCCGGGAAAGGTGCTGACTGGCGGTGACAGGCGATGGTGTTGATACCATGGTTGCAGGAAAACCGACAGTTGCAGGAAAGCCGCACCCGGGGCCGGTTTCGCGGCTGCGCACGGAAAACGTGTGGGCGGACAAGGGGATGGCTTCCCAAGTCGCCGGGCAGTGACTAGTCTGTCACGAGCTATCAGGTAAACGTGTTGGTGTCGGGCAGGAGGATGTCGCATGCGAGTTCCGGGAGTTCTCACGAGCGTCGTTTTCCTCAGTCTTTCCTGCGCGGCATTGTCTGTCGCGCAGGCGCAGCAGGCGCCCGCGGCGGCACCGGCGCCGGCCGTCGTCGTGGCGCCGGCCAAGATCATGGATTTGCGTGAAAGCGTCGATCTCACGGGACGGCTGGTGGCGACGCAGAAGATCGACATCAGGGCCCGTGTCTCCGGGTTCCTCGAAAAGCGGAATTTCACGGAAGGGCAGAAGGTGACGGCCGGAACCGTTCTCTACGAGGTGGAGGAAGGATCCTACCAGGCGGCGGTGCAGGAGATCGACGGCCAGATTCAGGCCGCCGAGGCGCAGCGCGACCTGGCCGTGATCGAGCTCAACCGCTCCAACCGGCTGCTCACCAGCAATACGGTGGCGCAGTCGCAGGTCGACATCGCCAATGCGCAGGTGAAGAAGGCCGAGGCGGACCTCGTCCGGCTCGGCGGCAGCAGGGAGCAGGCGGCGCTGAACCTGTCCTACACGAAGATCACCGCACCGTTCGACGGCGTGGTCGGCCTTTCCACGGTCGATGTCGGCGCTCTCGTCGGGCCGGACACAGGCGCGCTCACGACGCTGACGCGGCTTGACCCGATCTATGCGGAATTCTCGGTCGCGACGTCGCTTTACATGACTTACCGCGAGCAGGTGCGCGCCGGGCAGATCAGCGCCGGCGCCAATATCCGCATCATTCTGCCGAACGGCACCGAGTATCCCGAAAAGGGGACGATCAACTTCGTTTCCAGCAATGTTTCGCAAGGGACCGACACCGTGACGGTGCGGGCCGAGTTCGCCAATACCGACGGCCTCCTGCTCGACGGCACGTTGGTGCGCGTCGAGCTGGAGCAGTCCAACCAGCAGGACGTCCTGGCGATCCCGCAGCAGGCGGTGCAGCGCGACCAGCAGGGCGCTTTCGTGATGGTCGTCGGCGCGGACTCCAAGGTCGAGCTCCGGCGGATCGACATCGCGCGGTCCTCGCGTGGGCAGTCGGTCGTGGCCTCGGGGCTGAAGGAAGGAGACATGGTCATCACCGACGGCATCGGCAAGGTCCGGCCGGGGATGGTGGTGGATGCGGCTCCGGCAGCGGGTGGCTGAGCGATGATTTCGGAAATCTTCATCGATCGCCCGCGCTTCGCCGCGGTCATCTCCATCGTCCTGACGCTCGCCGGCCTGATCGCGCTGACGCAGCTGCCGGTCGCGCAGTTCCCCGACATCGTCCCGCCGCAGGTCAGCGTCACGGCGAGCTATTCGGGCGCCGGTGCCGACGTCGTCGAGGCGACAGTGGCCCAGCCGATCGAGAGCAAGGTCGTCGGCGTCGACAACATGATCTACATGAAGTCCACCAGCGGCGCGGACGGCTCCTACAATCTCACCGTCACCTTCGCGGTCGGCACCGATCCCGACATCGCCACCGTCAACGTGCAGAACCGGGTGTCGCTCGCACAAGCCGGCCTGCCTTCGGAAGTGCAGCAGTCCGGCGTCAGCGTGCGCAAGAAATCCTCCGCGCTGATGCAGGTGATCACGATCTACGGCGAGGAGGGGAAGGATTTCGACAACCTCTTCCTGTCGAACTATGCGACCATCAACGTGCTCGACACGATCAAGCGCGTTCCCGGCGTCGGCGACGCGTCGCTGTTCGGCGCCGAGGACTATTCGATGCGGATCGTCCTCAACGTCGACCGCCTGACGAGCCTCAGGCTGACGCCGACGGACGTCATCGCAGCGCTCAGGGCGCAGAACGTCCAGGCCGCGATCGGCCGCATCGGCGCCCAGCCGATGACCGACGACCCGCTGTTCCAGCTGAACCTGCAGACCCAGGGGCGCCTGACCGATCCGTCGCAGTTCATGAACATCGTGCTGCGCGCCGAGGCCGACGGCTCGTTCGTGCGGGTGCGCGACGTGGCCGACGTGCAACTCGGTGCCGCGAGCTCCGATTCGACGGCGCGCTTCAACGGCCGGCCGGTGGCGATGATCGGCACCTACCAGGCGCCCGGCGCCAATGCGCTGGCGGCCGCGCGCGGCGTCAACGAGGCGATGGAGCGGCTGTCGCGCAACTTCCCGGAAGGGCTGACCTACTCGGTTTCCTACGACACCGGCCAGTTCGTCGAGGCGAGCGTCGAAAATGTCGTGCACACGCTGATCGAGGCCTTCGTACTCGTGATCATCGTCGTGTTCCTGTTTCTCGGCAACTGGCGGGCGGCGCTGATCCCGCTGATCGCCGTTCCGGTCGCGCTGATCGGCACCTTCGCCATCATCCTGGCACTCGGCTTCTCGCTCAACACCGTCTCGCTGCTGGCGCTGGTGCTGGCGATCGGCATCGTCGTGGACGACGCGATCGTGGTGGTGGAGAACGTCGAGCGGGTGATGGAGGAAAACCCCGGCATGGGGGCGGCTGAGGCGGCCCGGCTCGCCATGGGCGAGATCACCGGCGCGATCGTCGCCATCACGCTGGTGCTGCTCTCGGTCTTCGTCCCCGTCGCCTTCATTCCCGGCCTCAGCGGCCAGTTGTTCCAGCAATTCGCCGTCGCCGTCTCGGTGTCGATGGTGCTGTCGGCGATCAACGCCCTGACATTGAGCCCGGCGCTCTGCGCCATCCTCCTCAAGCCGCAACACGGGCCGAAGCGCGGCATCCTCGGCTATATCTCGCGCGGCATCGACAAGGGGCGGGACGGCTATGCCTTCGTCGCCGGCCATATCGCCCGTCGGGTCATCATTGGTCTGGTGCTGCTGGCGGTCGCGGCCGCGTCTGCCGGCTGGCTGTTCCGGATCGTGCCGACCGGCTTCCTGCCGGCCGAGGACCAGGGCGCCTATTTCACCGAGATCCGGCTTCCGGAAGGGGCTTCCTTCAACCGCACGGATGCCGTGGTCAAACGGGTCCAGGGAATGCTGTCGGAGATCGACGGCGTCGCCAACGTCATCACCGTCACGGGCTACAGCTTCCTCGACGGGCTTTCCAAGTCCAATAGCGGCTTTGCCGTCGTCACCATGAAGCCGTTTGCCGAGCGGACAAGCGCTGAAGCCTCGGTCGATGCGGCGGTGAAGACGACGATGATGAAGGGGTCGGTGATCCGCGAGGCGCAGATCTTCGCCTTCAACCTGCCGCCGATCATGGGGCTCGGCACCGGATCCGGCTTCGAATACCAGCTTCTCGACCTGCAGGGGCGGCCGCCGGCCGAGCTTGCGGCAACTGCGGGCGGGCTGATCGTCGCCGCCAACCAGAACCCGCTGCTGGGGCCGACCTTCACCACCTATTCGGCGACCACGCCGCAGCTCTACCTCAACCTCGACCGCGA
The DNA here is from genome assembly GCF_014196765.1 of Mycoplana azooxidifex. Lineage (GTDB taxonomy): Bacteria > Pseudomonadota > Alphaproteobacteria > Rhizobiales > Rhizobiaceae > Mycoplana > Mycoplana azooxidifex. The sequence continues at coordinate 404,189 of NZ_JACIEE010000001.1, read as the reverse complement.
CCGGCTGCAGGCGCTCGGCGTCTCTGTGAGCGACCTGTTCGCCACGCTGCAGGGAACGCTCGGCTCCTACTACATCAACGACTTCAACCTCTACGGCCGCAGTTGGCGGGTGACGATGCAGGCCGCCCAGGCCGATCGGCGCTCGGTCAACGACATCAACCGGCTGCACGTGCGCAATGCCTCAGGCGAGATGGTGCCGGTGGCCTCGGTCGCCAGCGTCGAATACATTGTCGGCCCGCAGTCGATCGTGCGCTACAACAACTACCGCTCGATCACGCTGAACGGCCAGCCGGCGCCCGGCGTCTCGTCCGGGCAGGCGATCGCCGCCATGGAGGCCGTTTCGGCGGCGACGCTGCCGGCAGGCTACAGCTTCGAGTGGACCGGCACGGCGCTGCAGGAGCTGGAAGCGGCCGGCAAGACGCCGGTGATCCTGGCGCTCGCCGTGCTCTTCGCCTATCTCTTCCTCGTCGCACTCTACGAGAGCTGGACGATCCCGGTGCCGGTGCTGCTGTCGGTCGTCGTCGGCGTCCTCGGCGCGCTGGTCTCGATCCTCGTGGCGGGCCTTTCCTTCGACATCTATGCGCAGATCGGCCTCGTCGTCCTCATCGCGCTCGCCTCGAAGAACGCGATCCTGATCGTCGAATTCGCGAAGTTCCGGCGGGAGAAGGGCGAGACCATCGTCGATGCGGCGATCGACGGCGCGCGCACCCGCTTCCGCGCGGTCATGATGACGAGCTTCGCCTTCATCGTCGGGCTGATCCCGCTGGTGACGGCAACGGGGGCGGGCATGCTCAGCCGCCGGGCCGTCGGTACCGGCGTTGCCGGCGGCATGCTCGCCGCCTCGCTGGTGGGCATCTTCCTGATCCCGGCCCTCTACGTCACCTTCCAGTGGCTGCGCGAGCGCGCCCACCGCCTCGCCGGCATCGGCGGGGCGCATGTTTCCGATGTTGAGGCGAAGGAAGATGCCGCCACTGCGGATCGCGAGCAGGCCGCGCAATAGAGCCGGCGTCTTCTTCGATCCAGGGGTCCAGGTGGAGGGGACCGTCCAGCAATCATCCTGCTGGTGGTCGGTCGTGATCCTGGCCCTATGGAGCTACTGGCTGCAGAGCGCCCTGACGTTCAGCAGCCCCCAGCCGTAGATGGCGTCCTTGCCCGGCGTGCCGATGTCCTCGGCCGACTTCGCAAGTTCTGCCTCGAGTTCAGGCAGTGTCAGGTCCGGTCTGGCGGCGAGCAGGACGGCGGTTGCGGCGGTCACGAACGGCGCTGCAAAGGAGGTCCCGCTCTTCTGGCGTACCCCGGAGACCGATGCCGCCGTCCAGACGCCGACCCCCGGTGCTGCGATGTCGATGTGCTCGCCGCGAACGGCGCGGCGGTAGGGCTTGCGCGCGCTGTCGACGGCGGTCACGGCAATGACGCCCGGATAGGCGGCCGGATAGGCCGGCTGGGCGTTCGGCCCCTTGTTTCCGGCGGCCGCCACCAGGATCGCGTCCTTTTCGATCGCTGCCTGCACCGCCTTTTCCAAAAGCAGGTTGGGCGGTCCCGACAGGCTGAGGTTTATGACCCTGATGTCGCGTCCGAGCAGAAGATCAAGCGCCCGGACGAGATCGAAGACATTGGCGATGTCGGCCGTCTTGCGGAACCGCTGGAAGGCATCCACGGCGACCAGTTCCGATGCCGGCAGGAGGCCCGGCACGCGGCTGCCCGCGCCGCCGACGAGAAGTGCTGCAACCGCCGTTCCATGCTGCTCGCCCGACTGCGGCCTCTCCGCGTCGTCGAGCCGCAGCACCTCCAGCCGGCCGTCCGCAAAGGCGGAGTGGCTTGCGTTGATGGCCGTATCGACGAGCCCTATGCGCGGCAACGCCGCGCAGGTGCCGGTGCTTTCCTCCCCGGCTGCCGGCCAGCCGATCATGTCGCGCATCAGCCTGCAGTCGACGCACGGGGGGCTGACGAGCGACTGGGGCTGATAGTAGTGGTTGAAATCCACCGACGCCGACGTGCTCCTGGCGGCGACTGCCTGACGGGCGGCATCGAGCGTCATGCCCCGCGGCACGATGAGCCGGACCATCTCGTCGCCGGTCAGGGCGATCCCGGTGCGGCTGTCGACGACATAGCCGTCCTGCTCCAGGCTGGTAATCGACGCCTCATCCAATCCGATGGCCACGATCTCGTTGGGTGCCCGGGACGGAATTTCCACCTGACGGCGGACCGGGGCGCGACGCGCCGGTTCGCGTTTCGCGCGCTGCCAGGGCCAGCGGAACGACGGGTTCGCACGCCGGATCAGGTCACGATCGCCGTCACCACCGCCGCGGCGCCCATAGCTGCCGGATCCCCGGCTGCCGCCGTCGTCGTCTCCGCCATCATCGTCGTCATCGGCCATCGCAACGGATGTTCCGGCGACGAAACCGGCCTCCTGAAGGGGCGGCGTTGCAACCACCCCGGCAAGGCCAAGACAGAGCACCAGCGAAAGCCTGGTGTGGCGCGTGAAGAGCTGCAGCACGTTCGATCTCCAATGCAGAAGGTCGTGAAAGGGACCCGCTTGCCGGGCGTCTATCCTTTCCAGACGTTTGACTCGACATGTTATTCCCCACCATGCCAAAGGTTTCGCATGATTGACGACACGCGTACAGTGCCGCAAAGGCTGGTCGCCTTCCTGCCCAATCTCAGGCGGTTTGCGATCTCGCTTTGCCGTTCGCCCGAGCTTGCGGACGATCTGGTCCAGGCAGCCTGCGAACGCGCGATCCGTTCGGCTGACAGCTTTGCCCCTGAGAGCCGCTTTGATGCCTGGATGTTCCGGATTTTGCGCAATCTGTGGATCGACCACCTCAGGCGGGCGAAGACGGCAGGTCCGCACCAGGACCTGGACGAGGCGGGTGACATTCCCGGACCGGACGGGCAAATCGTATCCCATGCGCGCCTGGATCTTCTCGAGGTGACGGCTGCCCTGATGAAGCTGCCGGAAGAGCAGCGGGAAGTGCTGGTGCTGGTGTGCGTGGAGGACCTCAGCTACCGCGAGACGGCCGACGTGCTCTCGATCCCGATCGGCACCGTCATGAGCCGGCTTGCCCGGGCACGGAAGAATCTTGTCAGGCTGACAGGAATAAATGCCGGCGGTGAACGTTCGCCCGGTACGAAAGGCGGCCTGGCATGACGAGAACGGACTTCGACGACGAGACCTTGATGGCGTTCGCCGATGGCGAACTGGACGAGGCGACGAGCATAGAATTGGAAACGGCGCTTGCGTCGGATGACGCCTTGGCAGCCCGCCTGGCGGTCTTCCTCGATACCCGCCGCACGGTCGCCGATGCGCTGAAACCGTTGATCGACGACGAGGCTCCCCCTCGTCTGGCGGAAGCCGTGGCGCGCATGGTCGAGCGTGCGGAGGGCGAAACCGGCCCGGACGCACAGACCGGTGCGCCGGACAATGTGGTTGCCCTGCATCCGCAACGGAGGCGACCGGAACCGCAGAGATGGTTCATGCAGGTCGCCGCGGGCCTTGTCGCTGTCGTTGCCGGCGTGGCCGGGTTCGCCATCGGGCGCAGCACGGACAACGGCGCCCCGGATGCGAACCTGAACCTCGCCGCCGCACTCGACAGCCAGGCATCCGGCAGGGACGTGCCGCTCGGCACTGGCACCGTGCTGCATGTGGTGTCGACGTTTCGCGACGATCACGGTGAGCTCTGCCGCGAATACCAGTTGAACGACCGTGAGAACAGCACGCTGACGATCGCCTGCCGGCGCGGCGGTGAATGGCTGCCACGGCTTGCGCTGACATCGCTGCAGCCGGCCGACGGTTATGTGCCGGCGTCGTCGCAGGAGACGATCGATGCCTATCTCGCGTCGATCCACGCCGGCGCGCCTCTGTCTGCCGACGAAGAACGTGCGGCTCTTTCCGGCGACGCTGAAAATACGACCGGAGAAAATATCGGCGGGCAGGGGGAATAGGCGGGTCGCGACCACGTTCTTCTCGGTGAAGCCAAGAGGAGAACAGCGATGGCACTCACCCTCCTGCGGAAGACGCAGCCCAAACTGACCTTTCTCTGCCGCAAGGAAGATGAAGGGGTGATCCCGCCGCCGGTGCGCGCTAAGACGGCGTTGCCGGACTGGTTCCGCAAGCTGCCTGCCGTCACGGAACAGCAGGTGTCGCCCAGCAACAGCGGGCTGACCGTGAAGCGCTGCATGCCGTTTCTCGATGCCATGGCCGCCGGTTGGGTGATCGGCCTGGCCGGCACCGTCCGCATGGAGATTTCGGACGGCGGCAGGCAGGTGGATTGCGGCTGGGATTTCGACCGGACGCTGGTCAGCAATCATGCATCCCATCAGGTTGCCGGCAATCCGCGTGAGCCGTTGCCGCCGTGCAAGTTCCACAATTTCTGGACGATCCGCACGCCACCCGGCTGGAGCTGCCTGTTCGTGCCGCCGCTCAATCGCCCCAACGGGACCTTCGAGATCGTCGCCGGTATCGTCGACACGGACACCTATCAGTCGGAAATCCATTTCCCCTTCTTCGCCACCGGCGAGGACGGCCTGCATGTGCTGGAAAGGGGCACACCCATCGTCCAGATCATCCCTTTCCGGCGGGAGACCACCGATCTGGCCGGAGAAATCCGCGCCGAGAACGAGGAGGAAGGCGCGGTGCGACAGAACATCTTCCGAAAGACACTCGCCTCGGACGGCTGGTACCGCAGGTTTGCCCGCGCCCAGCGCTGATCAGGACGCCCCGTCCTGCGCTTTCTGTCGCCGCTGCCACGCGCAACGGCGACAGACCCGTTTGCCTTAAATAATCAGCATAAGAAATTGAAATTATTGTTTATTTTTTGGAATAGTTTCCGATGGTGCGCGTTTCTCCATGGCAGCCGGAAGGGCTGCTGGACATTATGGAGAAAACCATGAAGAAGCTGATAGCAATCCTGAGCGCATTTCTGGTGGTCGGCACCGTCGCGCCCGCACCCGCCGTTGCCGATGACCCGGTCGCCCGCTTCCTCGAGAAGATCACCCGTCACAACAAGACTTCGTACGCGAGAGGCGACCGCGACGACGACCGCAAGAGTGGCTGGAATTCGAGACGCGATTCCAACAGTTCGTCGAACTCATCGCGCAACTCGAACTCCAACTCGAACTCCAATTCGAACTCGAACTCCAGCTCCAATTCGAGCTCGAACTCCAATTCCAATTCGAACTCCAATTCCAGTTCCAACAAGAGCTCGAACTCGTCGAGCAATTCCAGCTCCAATCGCTCGTCCAACTCCTCCAGCAACTCGAACTCGAACGGTTCGTCGAACTCTTCCAGCAACTCGAGTTCAAACGGTTCATCGAATTCGTCGAGCAACTCGAGCTCGAACTCTTCTTCGAATTCGTCGAGCGACGATTGACGGTTGGTCGATCTCCATGGCCGCCCGAGAGGGTCGCCTTACCGCCTCCCACGCTGCCAGGCGTGGGGGCGGATCCGCTGTCTTCGGCGGGCCGCGGCGAGAGAACCGGGGCCTGGCAATGGCGATATCGTCCCGGTCACGACCGCCACGGTGCCGGCGCGCCGTTAGGGTCGGCCGGAGTCGCCGCTTGCTTCTCAGTATCGTGCGAGCCCGAGGTCGGCCGTTTCGATCTCCGGCTCGCGGCCGCTGATGAGGTCGGCGAGCACGCGGCCGGAGCCGCAGGCCATGGTCCAGCCGAGGGTGCCGTGGCCGGAATTGACGTACAGGTTCGAAAAGCGGGTGGCGCCGATGATCGGGGTGCCGTCCGGCGTCATCGGTCGCAGGCCGGACCAGAAGGTGGCCTTCGACTGGTCGCCGGCGCCGCCGAAGAGATCCTCGACGGAGTGCGAAAGGGTAGCGCGTCGGGCCTGCGGCAGGTCGTCGTTGAAGCCGGCGATCTCGGCCATGCCGCCGACGCGGATACGGTCGCCGAGCCTCGTGATGGCGATCTTGTAGGTCTCGTCCATGATGGTGGAGATGGGCGCGCGGCTCTCGTCGACGATCGGCACGGTGATCGAGTAGCCCTTGACCGGATAGATCGGCGCCGTCAGCCCGAGCGGCTTCAGCATGGCCGGCGTGTAGCTGCCGAGGGCCGCGACGAAGAGGTCGGACTGGACGAAGCCGTCGGCGGTCATGACGCCGGCGATCCGGTCGCCCATGAGCTTCAGGCCGCGGATGTCGACGCCGTAGCGGAAGGTCACGCCGAGCGCTTCGGCGTGGTCCTGCAGGCTGTTGGTGAACTTGAAGCAGTCGCCGGTCTCGTCGTTGGGAAGCCGCAGGCCGCCGACGATCCTGTCCTTCACCCTGGCAAGCCCCGGCTCGGCCTTGATGCAACCGGCGGGATCCAGCACCTCGTAGGGCACGCCGTCGGCGCGCAGCACTTCGACGTCCTTGCCGATGCCGTCGAGCTGCTTCTGCGTGCGGAACAGCTGAAGCGTGCCCTGGGTGCGGTGGTCGTAGGCGATGCCGGTCTCTTCGCGCAGCGCGATCAGGCAGTCGCGGCTGTATTCGGCAAGCCGCACCATCCGCCCCTTGTTGGTCGCGTAGCGCGCGCTCGTGCAGTTGGAAAGCATCGCCATCATCCAGCGCCAGGTGGCGGCATCCGCCATCGGTCGGATGATCAGCGGCGCGTGCTTCATGAACAGCCACTTGATTGCCTTCTGCGGGATGCCGGGTGCTGCCCAGGGTGAGGCGTAGCCCGGCGAGATCTCGCCGGCATTGGCAAAGCTTGTCTCCAGCGCCGGCCCGGGCTGGCGGTCGAGCACGGTCACCTCGTGGCCGGCTTTTGCGAGATAGTAGGCGGACGTCACGCCGATGACGCCGGCGCCGAGAATGGTGATCTTCATGTTTGCCCCATGGATGCAAATGCGTGTGCGGATGCGGGTTCAGCGATAGTCGCGGTGATAGCGATCGCCGAGGGAAGTCAGAATTTCGTAGGAAATGGTGCCGGCGTCGGCGGCGATCGCCTCCAGCGTCTGGTGTGGGCCGATCAGTTCCACGAGGCTGCCGAGCTTCAGCGTGCCCGCGGGCAGGGCGCCGATGTCGAGGGTGATGCTGTCCATCGACACGCGCCCGACGATCGGCAGGCGGACGCCGTCGAAAAAGGCCGCTCCCCTGTGGCCAAGGCTGCGCGGCAGGCCGTCGGCATAGCCGGCGGCGATCGTCGCAAGCCGGGTCTCGGCCGTCGTCACATGTGCGCCGCCGTAGCCGATGCGCGCGCCGGCGGGTACGGTGCGGGTTTGGATCACGCGCACGTCGAGCCGGACCACCGGCTTCATCGGGTTGTCGATCGCATCCGTCGGCATGCCGCCATAGAGGGCGATGCCGGAGCGCGCCAGATCACCGTGAAAACCGGCCCCAAGGAAGACGCCGCCGGAATTGGCAAAGCAGACCGGAAGGCTGGGGAAGAGGGCTGAGGCCTGCTTCATGGCGGCAAGCTGGTCGCTGTTCTGGACGTCTTCGGATGCGTCGCCGCTGGCGAGGTGGCTCATGAGGAACAGAAGCTCCAGGCGGTCGCGCAGGGTGCCGTCGGCGGCAAGGGCCGATGCCTCTTCCGGCGGCAGGCCGAGCCGCGACATGCCGGTATCGACCTGCAGGACGGCGGGAAGGCGCCGGCCACGCATCGCGGCCGTCTGCGTCCAGTTCCGTGCCTGCTCGAGGGAATTGAGGACCGGGACGATGCCCGCATCGGCACAGCCGTCCTCGGCGCCGGGCTGCAGGCCATTGAGGACGAAGATGCGGGCGCCGTCGACGAATTGCCTGAGGCGGTGTGCCTCGCCGACATGGGCAACGAAGAAGTCGCGGCAGCCGGCATCGCGCAGCACAGGCGCGACGCGGGCGACATCGAGGCCGTAGGCGTTCGCCTTGACGACCGCTGCGACAGGCACGGGAGCGGTGCGCGCGCACAGGTATCGATAGTTCTGCCGCAGGGCATCAAGGTCAATGGACAGGTAGCCCGGAGCGCCGTCTCGGCTGAGAATTTCTATGGAATGTGTGTTCACGGCCCGACTCCAGCTTCCTCCTGAGGCTATTGAAACGATCGGGCACTTTTCTTCGAATTATTGCTCTGATATTCCAATTGTGGTCGATTTATCGAATTTTATCCGAACGATTGAGAGAAACTGCATGAAGGGCCTGGACGCGATCGACCGCAACATCATCCGGCTATTGCGGCTGGACGCGCGCATCACCAATGCGAAGCTGGCGCAGGAGGTCGGCCTGTCGCCCTCGGCCTGCCTGCGGCGCATCGGCCTTCTGGAACAATCGGGCGTGATCCGCGGCTATACGGCGCTGATCAGCAGTGCGGAGGGCGAAAGCCCGATCGCGGTGATCATCAACATCTCGCTGGAGCGGCAGACCGAGGAATACCTGAACCGCTTCGAGAACGCGGTGCGCCGGCACCCGGAGATCCAGGAGTGCTACCTGATGACCGGCGGATCGGACTACCTGCTGCGGGTCGAGGTGGAAAGTGCGGGCGAATTCGAGAGGATCCACAAGGAGATCCTGGCGAAGCTGCCGGGCGTCCTGCGCATCCATTCGAGCTTTTCCATCCGCAACATCCTGTCGACGCGGCTGCCGCCCCGCTGACGAGGCGGCCGCGGGCATTCAGAGGCGTACAGAGGCGGTTCAGGCAGGGGTGCCCTCCAGGCTCTTGTCGGGCCGTGTCGAGAGGCGCTCGGAGGGCCTCGGTTCCTTGATCAGCTGCAGTCTGCGGGAGAACAGGTTTCTTTCTGGCACCGGGCGGCCGATGCTGACCACGGTCGCGTCCTCCAGATCATCCTGGAGAATGGCGAGCACGCGGCGCAGGCATTGCGGTTCCATCGCCTCCAGCACCTCGTCCATCACGATCCAGCGCGGCTTGTGCAGCAGGATGCGGGCAAAGGCGAGCAGGCGTTCGTCGTCGTCGCTCAGTTCCCTTTCCCAGCGGGCCTCGGTGTCGAGCATCGGCACCATGCGCTGCAGCCCGACCCTGGAAAGCGCGCCGGCCAGGTCCGCTTCGCTGAAGGTGTTGCCGTGCGGATAGGACAGGATTTCCCTCAGCTTGCCGGGCGGCATGTAGGGGGTGCGCGGCAGGAAGGTGATCGCCTCGTCCTTCGGCAGGCCGACCCGCCCGCTGCCGAGCGGCCACAGCCCCGCCAGCGCACGGAACAGGAGCGTCTTGCCGATGCCTGGATCGGCGGTGATCACGACCCTTTCGCCGGCCTTGATCTCGACGTGCGGCTCTTCCAGCCGCGTGCGGCCGCTGGGCGAGACGACGTCGAGCCGGTCGATGGTCATGCGGTTGACGTCGTTGAGGACGAACTCGATGTGCCCCTCGGCCTCGTTGAGCGCGTCGGTCTCCAGAAGGGCGCTGCGGAAGGCGGTGACGCGGTGCAGCGTCGCGCGCCAGTCGGTGATCGCGCCGATATTGGCGACGAACCAGCGCAGCGACGTGTGAACCTGGTTGAAGGCGCCCACCGCCATCATCAGCCCGCCAAAGCTGATATGCCCGGAGAAATAGACGGGTGCGGCGACGAGGATCGGTGCCACGACCGTGACCCAGCCATAGCTGTCGACCACCCAGGAGAGGTTGATCTGCGCCCGGAAGATGTTGCGCATCGCCAGGAGCACGGAGCCGAGGTCGTTTTCCAGCTTCTGTCGTTCGCCGGTCTCGCCGCCGGCGAGCGAGATGGAATCGATGTGCTCGTTCACCCGCATCATGGTGAAGCGCAGGGCCGCCTCGCGATTGTAGCGTTCGCTGTTGAGCGCGATCAGCGGGCGGCCGACGCGCCAGCTGAGCCAGGAGGCGGAGCCGGCATAGATGATGGCCGCCCATACCATGTAGCCGGGAATGTCGACGATCCGGCCGCCGATGTTGAACGCAAATCCCTCCGAAAGCGACCAAAGGACGCCGACGAAGGAGACGAGAAGGATCGACGACTGCAGCAGCCCGAAGGCGAGGTCGGTCGTCAGGTCGGCGAGGTGCCCGGCGTCCTCCTGCATGCGCTGGTCGGGATTGACCCCTATCGCCCCGGCGTTGGCCAGCCGGAAGGCGCGGCGCGGCAGCATCCATTCGCAGATCAGGTCGCGGGTGAGCCCCTCGCGCACTTTCAGCCGGAACCGCTGGTTCAGCCACTGCTGGGATATGTTGAGGAGCACCATGACGCCGGCAATGCCGGCGAAGATCTGCAGCTGGTGGAAGAAGGCGCCGACGTTGCGCCGTTCGATCGCATCGTAGAACGGCTGGTTCCACTGGTTGAGGACGACCTGGCCGAGTGCGGTGAAGACGACTACGAAGAAGCTGCCGGCGGAAATGGCGAGCAATGTCCTGAAGACGGGCGAAGCCTGAAAGATGCGCCTGACCGTCGTCAGCTGCTTCCATAGGCTCTCTTCCGCCACCTCTGCCGGCGGGGCGGAGCTGCCGTTCTGAGCGGTGATACTGGCCATCATGCATTCCTTCCCTGCAGGGGCGCTCCGCCCAGACTCGCCTGCGAAGAAGGGGCGGTTGCGACACTGGAACACCGTCGACGGCAAACGGCAAGGCCGACGGGACGCATAGTTGTGACTTGTGGAATTGCGGCGGCGGCTAGTCGCACACGGCCCTTTCGAGCGGATCGCATCCATGAAATCGACCGGAACGGTGGAAAATTCCCTTGAAAGCGCTTGCGGACGAAAGGTATTTCCGCACGTCATCTGCCTAAGAAATGGCCGACCGTTGCCTTATGTGTGGGCATTTGCGATCTAACGGAGGCGAAACAAGCGGGTGATCCTCCCAAGGGCCCGCTCCAGCAGCGAAAGCAGGAAGTTCATGACCAACGCTCTTTACCACGCCCTCGACCGTCTTCACGTCAGCCGCCGCGCCGGGCTGTCGGCGATCCTCGCTGCGACAGCGGCAGTCTTCCTCTCGTCGGCGATGCCGGCGCCGGCATCGGCCGAGGACAAGACGACGGTCAAGGTCGGCATCATGAGCGGCGAGGACGAGGATGTGTGGCGTGTCGTGGCCGCCGAGGCCGAGAAGAAGGGGCTGACCGTCGAGGTCGTCACCTTCAACGACTATACCCAGCCGAACGAGGCGCTCGAGCGCGGCGAGATCGACGCCAACGCCTTCCAGCACGGTCCGTACCTCGAAAACCAGATCCAGGCGCACGGATACAAGATCGTCGTCGCCGGCTACACCGCTGTCTGGCCGATCGGCGTCTACTCCAAGAAGCTTGCCAGCATCGCCGATATCGGCGAGGGCGCGGTCATCGGCGTGCCGAACGACCCGTCCAACGAGGGCCGCGCGCTGCTCGTGCTGCAGGACCAGGGCGTGATCAAGCTCAGGGACGGTGCGGGCATCCTGGCGACGATCGCCGACATTGCCGAGAACCCGAAGAACGTCGAGATCAAGGAACTCGACGCGGGCATCGTCGGCCGCTCCACTGACGATCTCGACGCTGCCGTCGTCAACACCGACTGGGCGCTGAAGAGCGGGCTTACGGCGGAAAACCGCATCGCCCAGGAGAAGATCGCGGACAATCCCTACCGCAACTTCATCGCCGTGCGCGAGGCCGACCAGAACGCGCTGTGGGTGAAGACGCTCGTCTCCTCCTACCAGAACGACACGGTCAATGCGGAATTCGACCGCGTCTACAAGGGCACCGGCACGGCCGCTTATTGACCTGAACCGCCCTTGCGGTTGAACATTCGACGGCCTGCGGCTCGCCCGCGGGCCGTCGCGTCATTGCGGATGGCAGAAAGGAATATCCATGTCTTCCCAGACCCTGTCGGCCGGCCCGGCGGCAGAGACGGAAAACGGCCAGGAAGCCGTCGTCCGGCTGACCGACGTGCGTCGGCATTTCGGCGATACGCCGGCGATCGACGGCGTGTCGCTGACGGTGCGCAAAGGCGAGATCCTCGGCCTGATCGGTCGCAGCGGCGCCGGCAAGTCGACGCTGATCCGCTGCCTGAACGGACTGGAACGACCCGACAGCGGCTCGATTGAGATCGAGGGCCGCGAGATCACGGGCCTGAGCGAGCCGGAGCTGCAGCCGCTGCGCCGTCGCATCGGCATGATCTTCCAGCATTTCAACCTGCTGTCGGCCAAGACGGTGGAAGAGAACGTCGCCCTGCCGCTGAAGATCGAGGGCTGGAGCCGGGAGAAACGGCTGGCGCGGGCAGCCGAACTCCTCGAACTGGTGGGTCTCACTGGCAAGGCAAAGAGCTATCCGGCAGCGCTTTCCGGCGGCCAGAAGCAGCGTGTCGGCATTGCCCGCGCGCTTGCGGCCGGCCCGGCTTTGCTTTTGTCGGACGAGGCGACCTCGGCGCTCGACCCGGAGACGACGGCTTCCATCCTGGAACTGCTGAAGGATATCAACGCCAGGCTGGGGCTCACCATCCTGCTGATCACCCACGAGATGGAGGTGATCCGCACGATAGCCGACCGCGTCGCGGTGATCGACGCCGGCCTGATCGTGGAGGAGGGGCCGGTCTGGTCGGTCTTCGCCGATCCGCAGACGGCGACGACGCAGAACCTATTGGCCGGCGTCCGACCGGGGCTGCCGCAGACCGTGGCAGCCCGGCTTGTGCGCGGGCCGGGTGGCACAAAAGCCGGCGAAACGGGTGCCGGTGAGACGATCCTCGGCGTCGACCTCTCGGGGCCGGAGGCGGGCACGCTGCTGTCCGGGCTATCGGTCGAGCTTTCGGGTGGCTTCCGGCTGATCCATGGCGGCGTCGACGATATCCAGGGGCAGCCGGTCGCACGGTTCTTCATCGGCGTTCCGTCGGCGGACGGTGCGGCCGCGCAGGCCATCGCCTATCTCGAGCGCCGCGGCGCCAAAGTGGAGGTCTTCGGCCATGTCGCCGGTCATGCTTGAGCTGTTCTTCCGCTCGTTCTGGGAGACGGTCGTCATGACCGTGGCCTCGGGCGCGATCTCGCTGGTCGCCGGGTTGCCGCTGGGGCTGGCACTGGTGGCGACCGCGAAGGGCGGGATTGCCGAAAACCGGGCGGTCAACCTCGTCCTCGGTGCGATCGTCAACGGCTTCCGCTCCGTCCCGTTCATCATCCTGCTGGTGGCGCTGATCCCGGTGACGCGGTTCATCGTCGGCACGGCGATCGGCATGTGGGCGGCGATCGTGCCGCTGGCGATCGCGGCAACGCCCTACTACGCGCGGATCGCAGAGGTGTCCCTGCGCGAAGTCGACCGCGGCCTGATCGAGGCCGTGCGCGCCATGGGCGGTAATCGCTGGACGATCATCCGCGAGGTGCTGGTGCCGGAGGCGCTGCCGAGCCTCGTCGCCGGCTTCACCGTGACGCTGATCACGCTGATCGGCGCTTCCGCCATGGCGGGCGCGATCGGGGCAGGCGGCCTCGGCGACCTGGCGATCCGCTACGGTTACCAGCGCTTCGAGACCACCGTGATGGTGGCCGTCGTCGCCGTGCTGATCGTGCTCGTCTGCGTCATCCAGTGGGCCGGGGACCTGTTGGTGGAGCGGCTGGACCACAAGAGCTGAACGACGAGGGGCGGGGAGCGTGGGACGCTGCCTTGCTCAGTGCGTCCCGGATGCTTCCTTGCCCCTTGGAGGGGCGGGGACGTCCTCGTCGTAGAGGATGCGTTCGGAGGCGCCGTCCAGATCCTCGTACTGGTTGTTGCGCATCGACCAGAGGAACAGCCCGAGGCCGGCGGTGCCGAGCAGGAGCGATACCGGGATCAGGTAGTAGAAGGCGTTCATGTCCTTGCCTCTGGTGCGGGGGCGCCGGCTGTCCGTCGCACGCGTCTCAATCCCGGTCCTTGATCGCCTGGTAGGCGTGCCAGGTGGCGTGGCCGAGGAGCGGAAAGGTGACGATGAAGCCGAGCATGCCGGTCAGCAGGCTCGCCGCCGTCAGCACCAGCACGATGACGCCCCACGTCAGCATGACCGGGAGGTTGTTCCAGGCGAGCGAGATGCTGGTGCCCATCGCGGTGAAGGCGTCGACGTCCCTGTCGACGACCATGGGCACGCCGAAGACGCTGATGGCGAAGGCAAAGGCGGCGAAAAGGGCGCCGACGGCCGTTCCGAAGCCGAGCAGGGCCAGGCCTATCGGGCTGCCGAATAGCATGGGCACCACGTGATCGAGCCCCTGGAACGGCTGCCAACCGACAAACAGCGCGTAGAGGATCACCGCCGCCCGCATCCACAGCAGCATCAGCCCGCACAGGACGGCGCCGACGAAGAGCACGTGCTGGCCGGTGCCGGGCTTCGGCCGGACCATGACCGACAGCGAGACCGGCAGGCCTTCCTCGATGCGGCGGCTCTTTTCATAGAGGCCGGCGGCCAGCACCGGGCCGACGACGAAGAAGCCGGCGAGTGCCGGGAACAGCGCATAGTCGTAGCCGAAATAGTAGAGGCCGCCGACGATGATGATCGACACGGCCGCTACGCCCAGCCCGTAGATCAGGCTGGGCAGCGGCTGCGTCCACAGGTCCCGCCAGCCCTGCGCCAGCCAGGTGAAGGCCCGGGTGGCGGGCAGATGGCGGTTGCGGTCGATGGCCCTCGCCAGCGGAGGAACGGTTTGAGGCATCCTCATGTCAGCTTCCTCCTGCAAGGCCTTGATCGGGCGACATTCTTCATCAGCATGACGAGCGGGCGGCGCGGAAATTGCCGGCAGCGTGCGCTTCCGTCTTCAGGTGCGGCACGCACTCCGGCTGGGAGACGACTGCGACATAGACGAGGTGGGCATTGGCGATGAGAAGCAGCGCGACGGCGGCGCCGGCGAGCGCAAGTGCTACCGCGCGCGGCCGCAATGCCGGCGCGCTCATGTTCCGTCGCCACCAGCGGCATGCTGCTGCTCCCTCAGGTCGGCCACGTAGAGTGCGAGGATCTTGATGTCGAGCGGCGACAGCCGGAGCCCCCAGCTCGGCATGTGGCCCTGCCGGCCGCCATAGATCGACTGGTAGACCGCTTCGCGGCCCGAGCCGTAGATCCAGAAATGGTCGGTGAGATCCGGCGCGCCGACCTCCTTCAGTCCCTTGGCATCCTCGCCGTGGCAGGCGACGCAGTTCTGCGCGAACAGTTCGCGGCCGGCCTCGATCGCGGCCGCGTTCGCTTCCGTCTGTTCCTCCAGCCCGGACAGGGAACGGACATAGGTGACGAGCTGCAGGATCGCTGGCCGCTCCAGGACCTGGTCGCGGCCGAAGGCCATCATCTGCGAGATGCGGGTCTCGGGATCGGCGCCGTTGATACCGACGCGGATGGTCTCCGCAATGGTCGCCGGGTCGTCACCCCACAAGGTGGGGGCGGCGACGATGTTCGGATAGCCGCCGTTGCCGCCTCCGCCGACGCCATGGCAGGCGGCGCAGTTGTCGCCGAACAGCGTGTGCCCGGTCTCCCGGACGATCGGCATCAACTCGGCGTCGGTGAGGACGGCTGCGAAGTCTTCGCTCTCGATGCGCGCCGCCCATGCCGCGCGCTCGGCTGCGCCCTCGTCCAGCCGCTTCGCCACCGTCCGCTTCTGGTCGATCCCCAGCCAGCCGCTGAAATAGCCGGTCCCGTAAGGCCAGCTCGGCATCAGCAGCGACCAGATCACGCCGAAGAGCGTGAACGCGATCAGGAAGAACCAGACGGGCTTCGGAACGGGCGTGTGCAGTTCCTTGATGCCGTTCCACTCGTGGCCGGTCGTCATGTGGCCGGTGATCGGATCGCGTTCGCCTACAGCCATGGCCGGTCCTCTTCGTCCGATACGACCGATTCCGCCGCCCGGTCGAACTGCTTCTTGTTCGCCGGCCAGAAGGCATAGATCACCACGCCGATCGACATGGCGACGAGATAGAGAAGCCCAAAGGACTTCGAAAAACCGACGATGGTGTCATGGTCGAAGCTCATGGCGCTACTCCACCCCGGCCTGCTCGGCCTGCTTTGCTGCGTCCGTCAGCTTCCCGAGGATCTGCAGGTAGGCCACGACGGCATCCATCTCGGTCAGCGTCTCGGGCTTGCCGTCGAACAGGCCGACATTGGTCGCATCGCCGTATCGTTCAGTCACCCCGGCCGCCTGGCCACTGTCGGGATTGGCCTGGCCGTAAGCGTCGGCGGTGGCGTTTGCGATCATCTCGTCGGTATAGGGGACGCCCACGACCCGCATCGCCGCCAGGTGCTCGCCGAGATCCTCGATCTTGAGTGTGTTGCGCAGCAGCCAGCGATAGGCGGGCATCTTCGATTCCGGCACGAGGTCGCGGGGATTGTAGAGATGGGCGACATGCCATTCGTTGGAATATTTCCCGCCGAGGCGGGCGATGTCCGGCCCGGTGCGCTTGGAGCCCCAGAGCATCGGGTGGTCGTATTTGGATTCGACCGCCAGCGAATAGGGGCCGTAGCGCTCCACCTCGTCGCGCAGGGTGCGGATCATCTGCGAATGACAGGCATAACAGCCCTCGCGGATGTAGATGTTGCGCCCGGCGAGTTCGAGCGGCGTGTAGACGCGCATGTCGGGCGCGTCCTCAACCGTCTCATCGATGGTGAAGAGGGGGGCGATCTCGATCAGGCCGCCGATGCTGGCGACGAAGATGATGGCGAGCACGAGGCCCATGGCGTTGCGTTCGAGCCGGTAGTGGAAATTGAACATCGGCTATTCCCCCGCCTGTGCCCAGGCCCGCGGCGCGGGCGGCTCGACCGGGAGGTCCGTGGCCGCGCCTTCATCGACCGGCGCAGGCTGTGTGATCGTCATCCAGATATTGTAGAAGGCGACCACAGCACCTGCGAGGAACAGCAGTCCGCCGAATGCGCGGGCAATGTAGTAGGGATGCATGGCGACCAGCGTGTCGAGGAAGGAGTAGGCGAGCGTGCCGTTCGGGTCGAAGGTGCGCCACATCAGACCCTGGATGATGCCGGAGTTCCACATCGCGAAGATGTAGACGACCGTGCCCGTCAGCGCCAACCAGAAATGGACCTCGACCAGCTTGGCTGAATAGAGCGCCGGCCGCTTCCACATCCAGGGAACGAGCGCGTAGAACGAGCCGAAGGTGATCATGGCGACCCAGCCGAGTGCGCCGACGTGCACATGGCCCACGGTCCAGTCGGTATAGTGCGAGAGCGAGTTGACGGCACGGATCGCCATGAACGAGCCCTCGAAGGTGGCGATCCCGTAGAAGATCGCAGCCAGCATCATGAAGCGCAGGACCGCGTCGTCGCGCACCTTGTGCCAGGCGCCGTTGAGCGTCAGCAGCGCGTTGCCGGCCGATGCCCAGGACGGCACGAGCAGCACCAGCGAGAACACCATGCCGAGCGTCTGCACCCAGTGGGGCAGGGCGGTGTAGTGCAGGTGATGGGAGCCGGCCCACATGTACATGAAGGTGATGCCCCAGAAGCTTATGATGGACATGCGGTAGGAATAGATCGGCCGTCCGGCGCGCTTGGGCAGGTAGTAGTACATCATGCCCAGGAAGCCGGCGGTGAGGAAGAAGGCAACGGCGTTGTGCCCGTACCACCACTGCGTCATCGCGTCCTGGACGCCGGAGAACAGCGAGTAGCTCTTGGCGTGGCCGATCGAGACGGGGACGGCGAGATTGTTGACGATGTGGAGGATGGCGACCACGAGGATGAAGGCCATGTAGTACCAGTTGGCGACGTAGATGTGCGGTTCGCGCCTTCGGGCCAGGGTGCGAATGTAGATCGCGAAGTAGACGACCCAGACGATCACCAGCCACAGGTCCGCATACCATTCCGGCTCGGCGTATTCCTTCGACTGGGTCATGCCCATGAAGTAGCCGGTGGCGGCCATCACGCAGAAGAGATTGTAGCCGAGCAGCACGAACCAGGGGCTCAACTGGTCGGGCAGGCGCGCGCGCGTGGTCCGCTGCAGGACATGGAAGGAGGTCGCGATCAGCGCGTTGCCGCCGAAGCCGAAGATCACGCCGCTGGTGTGCACGGGGCGCAGCCGGCCGAAGCTCGCCCAGGCGGCATCGAAGGTCAGGTCCGGCCAGGCGAGCAGGGACGCCACCCAGACGCCGACGGCCATGCCGATGACGCCCCAGATCAGCGAAAGGATGATGCCGACCTTGGTCGGGTCGTCGTAGTACTCGCGGAAGCGTTCTTCCCAGGGCTCGGCAGCGTCGATGCCGCGCAGCAGCACCACCATCACCGCCATGCCGTAGGCCGCGATGATCCAGCCGTGCACGGCGAGCAGGTCGCCGCGCCCGACGACCGCCATCGCCACGCCGACGCATATGATCACGATCAGAATGATCGCGGCATATGTGCGCTCCAAGGCTGTCAGCTGTCCAATCATGCGTCCCCCGAACACGATGATCCGCCTGCGCCCGATCACCGCATAACCTGTAAGAAATCACCGCGTTGTTACTCAGGATTCTTACAACGGTGTGAACGGCCGTCATCCCGGACGGCCGCACTAAGATATTGATGGTTGCACGATTATCGTCGTCCATCAATCGGGTTTGCGGTTTGGTAAGCTGCAGATTGTGCGACGTACTGACGCCCTTAACTATCCGATGGGATAGGGTCCCCGACCGACAAATATGGATTGCCCCTTGAACAGAGGTGCTCCGTCGGGACAGGTTGGCTTTGCGTGAAACGATGGGAGCGGTAAATGGGGGCGGCGTTTTTCTGGCTGAACGAGCCGAAGGAATGGAGCGGCGACGCACAGCACCTCGCGCTGCGCACGGATGCTGGGACCGATTTCTGGCGGAAGACCTTCTACGGCTTCGAGCGCGACAGCGGGCACGCCTATCTGGCGCCGGTGCAGGGCGACTTCACCGCGTCCGCGACCGTTTCCGGGCGCTACGAAGCGCTGTACGACCAGGCCGGCCTGATGCTGCGCCTCGACGCGGCGAACTGGATCAAGTGCGGCATCGAGTTTACCGACGGGCTGATGCATTTCAGCGTCGTCGTCACGCGTGGGGTCTCGGATTGGTCGGTCATTCCGCTGCACGGCGTCTCTCCCGACGATCCGCTGTCGGTTCGCCTGACGCGGCATGACGACGCGGTCCGGGTGCAGTTCCGGTTCGGCGAAAGTCCTTGGCAGATGGCGCGGCTGTGCCCGTTTTCGGCCGGCGATGCCTTCGTTGGCGTCACCGCCTGCTCGCCGGAGCGCGAGGGCTTCGAGGCGGTCTTCTCGGGTTTGGTGGTCGGGCCGCCGATCGCGCGCGCCCTGCACGATTGAGGAAAGGCCGGTTGCCGCGGGCCTGTGCGTCAGCCCGCCGAGACGGTCGTCGTGATCTCCGGATGACTGTGCAGGGTGTTGCTGACCGTACAGATCTCCTCCGCCAAGCGGGCGATGGCCTCGCGGGTCTGCGCGTCGATGTCGCCGGTGATGGAAAAGGCGATTTTGAGCGCCTGGATGCGGCTGGGGCCTTCGCTCGCCTTCTCGCCCGAGACGGATGCCGTGATCTCGTCGATGCGATCCAGGACGCCGAGCTGGCTTGCGGCGATGCGCGCGCTCATGGCGAGGCACGAGGACAGCGACGCGTAGAGCAGGTCGATCGGGTTGAAGCCCGGCTGGGAGGGGCCGGTGACGATGTCGAGCGTGCCGCCGATCGCCGAGATCACATGCGGGAACCCGGTGCGGCCGAGGCTGGCCGTGGCGCCGGTCGTCCTGGTCTTGAGCTTCGGTTCGGGCATTGCCGTCGTCGTCCCTGCTATCGTCCGACCGGTGATAGGCGCACCGGCCGGCGGTGACAAGGAGCGGCGCAACAACCCGCACAAACAGGCTTCTACGGCGAGACGGTGCGGAAGCGCCGGAGTGAGAGATAGCCTGCGGTCAGGAAGGCCAGCAGGACGATGCCCTGGACGATCGCGAAGGGCGGTTCGTTGCCGTTCGGCGCCAGCGCGTTGAGGGTCTCGATCTTCAGGAAGGCCTGCACCACCAGCACGAAGACGTTGAAGTAGAGCGCTATGGTGGAACAGATCAGGAAGACCGAACGCCACCGCCCCGAGAGCCCAAAGACATAGAGGGCGACGATCGCGCCGATCAGGAATGCGGTGGTGATGATGCCGACCCCGATCGCCGGCGTGAACGCGGTGATCGGAAAGAGAAAGCCGGTGATGGTCGTTGCCAGCGTCGAGGCGAGGAATGCCGCCGTCCAGCCTGGCCGGAGCTGCGAGGCGAGCCAGCCGCGCAGCGCGACGAGACCCGTCACGATACCGATGAGGCTGAGGATGACGTGGAAGAGGGTGAAAGGTGCCATGCCGAGTATCATCTTGATGTCCCCAGTTGATGTCGCCAGTCGATGTTCTCAGTTGCAGCCGTCGCGGCGCAGGTATTAGACGTTGTTCCCTGACGTTTGTAAATTTCGTCCGTTGCCGGTTATGCGCTATTGTCGTGTGGCGGGGCATGGAGCGCCGGCAGGCACGCCGAAGGGCGGCATGCCGGAAGCGAAAAGGCCACCCGCAAGCGGATGGCGGGAGGATTAGATGCGGTCTGACAGCGACGTGGCACAGCCGGCGGAAGTCGTCGAGTTCTGGTGCGAACTCTTGAGCCCGGAACACTGGTTTTCGCCGCCGCCGCAGCTCGACGCCCATATCCGCCTGCGTTTTGCGGCGACGCACCTGGCGCTTTCGCGGCAGGTTTCGGATGCCTGGCGGGAGACGCCTGAGGCGAGACTTGCGGCCGTGATCGTTCTCGACCAGTTCGCGCGCAACATGTACCGCTGTTCGCCGCTCGCGTTTGCGACCGACTGGATTGCGCTGCGCGAGGCCCGGCTGGCGCTGGAGGCCGGTGCGGATACCAAGGTCGCCTTCGGCCGCCGGCACTTCTTCTACATGCCCTTCGAGCATTCGGAAGACCTGGCCGACCAGGACCGGTCCGTTGCCCTGTTCAAGTCACTCGGCGACATGCGCTATCTCGACTATGCGCTGCGACACCACGCCGTCATCCGCGACTTCGGTCGCTTTCCCCACCGCAACGCCTATCTCGGGCGGGAATCGACCTCTGAGGAGCTCGACTACCTCGCTATCCCGGGATCAGGCTTCTGACAAAAATCCTGCCTTCACTTCGCCCGGGTCGCGCAATAGTTTGCGCGCCGAATCTCCCGCACCCCCAGGGCCAGGCCTCCGGTGCATCAGCCAGACGTTGATTTCGCACGCGATTGTCACGACTATCGCGCGCAACAGATGTAGCAAGGACCGTCCGTGACGACACTCAAACGCGCCCTTTTCGCCCTGCTCGCGATCGTGCCGCTTCTCCTGCCTGCCATTGCGATCGCGCAGGATCCGCCGCCGGCGACCGAGGCGCCGGTGACGTCCAACCCGATCGTGGAGGCGAAGAAGAAGCTTGAGCAGTCCCGCCAGCAACTGGCGGACCTGCGCAACAAGATCGAGGCGGCGCGGGAAAACGAAATCAAGCTCGGCGAACTCAAGCTGCAGGTCGAGCAACTGGGCCGCACCGCGCTCGAGGCCTCGGTCTCGACCCGGGAGCGCTTCAACCAGATCAAGGCCAGGCTCGACGAAATCGGGCCGGTGCCGGCCGAGGGGCAGCCGGCCGAATCCGAGGTGATCAAGGAGGAGCGCGCCCGGCTTTCCGACGAGCGGGCCGCCATCAATGCCGCAACAGGCAGTGCCGAGGCGCTCTCGATCGATGCGACGCAGCTGTCGAACGAGATCACCGAGATGCGCCGCACGCTGTTCACCGAGACGTTGCTGGAGCGCACCAAGATCACGCCCGAGGTGTTGGAGGAGGCCATCGGCGCCGGGGCGAACGAAGGGGCGGACCTGAAGCGCACGGTCGGCGGCTGGGCGCGTTTCGTGTGGAATTTCAAGCGGGAATCCCTGCTGGCTGCGATTTCGCTTTCGCTCGTCGTCGGCCTCGTCCTCTATTCCGTGGGCTATCGCCTCGCCGGCCCGATCATCCGGCGCAACAAGATGATCGAGAAGCCCCACTACATCACGCGGCTGATGGTTGCCTACTGGTCGATCATGATCCCGACCCTGGCCGTGGGCGCGTTCGCGTTCGCATGTTACTCGCTGCTCTACAGCTTCAATGTCCTCAGACCGGATATATCACCGATGGTCTCGACGCTGTTCGGGGTCTGCGTCGGTCTCTATTTCGTCTCGGCGCTGAGCCGCGCTGTGCTGGCCCCGAACCGGCCGGAATGGCGGCTCGTCAACGTCTCCAACGACGGCGCCAGGCGGCTGGAACGTTCGATCTTCGCGATGGCGCTCGCCAATTCGCTCGACTACTTCCTCGGCACCGTCAGCGTCGCGCTCGGCTCCGCCGTCGTCTTGACCGTCGCCAAGAGCATGATCGCCTCGATCGTCATCGGCCTGATCCTGATCTGGATCTCGTTCATCCGGCCGATGCTCCGCGAGGGCGAGGATCCCGCCACCAGGGGGCGCCCGTGGCCGCGGGCGCTGTCCATGCTGCTGATGCTGACCGGCTTCGGCCTGATCGCCATGGCGGTGATCGGCTATGTCGGGCTCGCGCGATTCGTTGCCGCCCAGATCGTGGTCACAGGCGCGATCATGGTGACGATGTATATCGGCATTCTCTCCGGCCGGGCCATCGGCACGCAGGGCGCGTTCGCGCGGACCTATCTCGGCCAGCGCATGGCGGAACGCTACCAGCTCGGCGAGGTGACGCTGGACCAGGCCGGACTGGCCGCGAGCCTCGGCATCTACCTGATCGTGCTGCTGCTGGGCCTGCCGGGAATCCTGCTGCAGTGGGGGTTCCAGACCGGCGACATCGAAAGCTGGGCCTACCAGCTCTTTACCGAAATCCGGGTCGGAAGCATCTCCATCTCGCTCGTCGGCATCTTCGCCGGGCTGTTGCTGTTCGTGCTCGGACTGATGGTCACGCGCTGGTTCCAGCGCTGGCTCGACGGCACGATCATGGTTCGCAGCCATGTGGATCCGGGTGTGCGCAACTCGGTCAGGACGGCGGTCGGATATGCCGGCGTCGGCCTTGCCGGGCTGATCGGCATTTCGGCGGCGGGCATCAATCTTTCCAGTCTCGCGCTTGTTGCCGGTGCCCTCTCGCTCGGTATCGGTTTCGGCCTGCAGAACATCGTGTCGAACTTCGTCTCCGGCCTGATCCTCCTGGCCGAGCGCCCGTTCAAGGTCGGCGACTGGGTCGTGGCGGGCACGACCGAAGGTTTCGTCAAGCGCATCTCCGTGCGCGCGACCGAAATCGAGACGTTCCAGCGGCAGACGATCATCGTGCCGAATTCGGTGCTGATCAACGGGCAGGTGGGCAACTGGACCCACCGCAACAAGCTCGGTCGCATCGAGATCCCGGTCAGCGTGTTCGCCGGCAACGATCCGCGCCAGGTGACGCAGATGCTGCTGGAGGTGGCGGCGACTCAGCCGGTGCTGCGCAATCCCGAGCCCTCGGTCGCCTTCCTCGGGTTCTCGGCGACCACGCTCGATTTCGAGCTGCGGGCGTTCGTCGCCGACGTCCTCGATGCCGGCGAGATGAAGACGGAACTGCGCACGGCGATCCTGGAGCGCCTGCGCCAGGACGAAATCGCGCTCGCGGGGCCGGCGGCGCCGACCGTGCCGGTGACCATGGATCCTGAGAGCGCCCGCCTTCTCGGCGCCATGATCGACAGCGCCAAGGGGGAAATCGCGCAGAAGCCCGCGCCATCGCGCAAGCCGGTGCCGAAGCCGGTCGAGGAGGGCGCCGACGAAACGGGCTGACAGATGAATGCCCCATTCACGCCATATTCAGTGTACGCGTCATAAAACACATGCAAAGACCCGGGAGTGAGGCTACGGTCCTCACGGGGTTGTAACAGGGGCGGCGTCTAGCGCCGGGCATGGATGATGCGAATGCTTGTAACGATGCTGCTGATGTCGACGACGATTGCCGCGCCGGCCTTTGCGGCATCCATCACCAACAAGGATGGCGATTCGGTGATCGTGACGATCGTCGAGAACGGCAACCGGACGGAGCTGGCGCTGGGCGCCGGAGAGACCGAATCGGTCTGCCCGTCGGGATGCTTCGTCACGCTGCCGAACGGGGACCGCGTCGCGCTGAACGGCGACGAGACGGTCGAGATCAGCGGCGGATCGGCCTTCGTCAAGTAGCTGCCGGCAGGGACTTGGCAGCGGCGCCTCGGCATCGAGGCGCCATGTGCGTCCGCAGCGTCCTTCCCGCCGAGGTTCAGTGGCTGCCGGGCCGGTCCCGCCATCGCCCGGCCTGGGGCTTCGCCCGCGTCGTTATCCCTTTGTAAATCATCCGATTGTCAGCGCATTGCGTTTTAACGCTTTCTCAAAGCGCGCTCCCTATCGTTTTCGTGTTGACCGAAGAGTGTATGATCCCTTCGGACGGGACCATGTGCAGGTCCGGTGCCGCGCCGCCAAAAGGCGATCGCAGACGGCACGCGAAACCCCCATGTCAGAAGGCATAAGATGTCATTCATCGGTATCTCCGGTATGCAGTATACCGGCGCGTCGCTTTCCCATCACCGTATCCTGCTCGTCGAGGATTCCAACGTCTTCACCTCCATGATCGGGGCACGGCTGAAGGAGCTCTTCGACATCGAGGTCGAGTTCTGCCGCGACTTCCTGCAACTGGAAGAGAGCTACGAGCGCTCTCCTGATCCGATCACGCTTGCCATCTCCAACATCAACCTGCCGGGTGCCGAGAACGGCGAGGCCCTCAACTACCTGATCGATCTCAGCGTGCCGACGATCGTGTTTACCGGCATGTTCCACCAGCAGACGCGCGACCATCTGATGTCGAAGGAGATCGTCGACTACATCATCAAGGACAACGTGTTTGCCGTCGACATGCTGGCGGAATCGGTCTGCCGATTCCTGACCAACCACAATCACCACGTGCTGATCGTCGACGACAGCCCGACGGCGCGGGCGCTGCTGTCCACCAGGCTGAAGCGCTACAACTTCCGTGTCAGCACGGCGGAGAGCGGGGCTGCCGCACTTGCCATCCTGCAGGCCAACCCGGATATCGGCCTGATGGTCACCGACTACAACATGCCCGACATCGACGGCTTCGAGCTCACCCGGCGGATCAGGTCGTTCATGGGCTCGCACCAGCTTCGCATCATCGGGGTTTCCTCTTCGACGGACCGGATGCTTTCGGCGCGTTTCCTCAAGGCCGGCGGCAACGACTTCATCCTGCGACCGTTCATCGACGAGGAGTTCTATTGCCGGGTCAACCAGAACCTCGACACGCTGACGCAGATCAGGAAGGCGAACGAGCGCAAGGCCGCCTGACTTCGGTTTTGCTGACCCCGGTTTTGGAGTCCAGGGCGATATGCTTACGTTACGTGAGATAGTTCTGGGGAATTAACCGCATGGTAAACCCGGGACGTTGTAATGCACCGTGTGGGGCGCAGTGGAGAAGGGGCGTGAAGTGGATCGGAATTCGCAACGACAGGCTGCGTTTCTGCGCCATTTCGGCCGGTCCGTCCTGATCGTCGAAGATTCGCGGATGTTCTCTACCGCCTTGCGGTTCCGGCTGGAGACGGAACTCGGGGTCCGGGTCACCCATTGCGGGGACATGGACAGCCTCAGGGTCGTCGTCGAAGACAGCGGGGAGCCGTTCGCCCTTGCGATCGTCGACCTGAACCTGCCGGGCTCGCCGGACTGCGAGGCGCTCGACTACCTGGTCTCGCGCGGCATCCGGCCGCTTGTCTTCACGGCCTCGTTCGGCCAGCCGATGCGCGAAAGCGCGCTTGCGAAGGGCGCCCTCGACTATGTCATGAAGGACAGCCCCTCGGCCTTGCAGCAGGTGATCGTGGGCGTCGACCGCATCCTGGCGAGCGAACGGACGAAGGTGCTGCTCGTATCGCCCGAGCCGGGCAGTATGGTGCTGGAAGAGGCGCTGCTCGCCAGGCAGCGTTTCCAGTTGCAGAAGGCAGACGGCGCCGAGCGGACGCTGGACCTGCTCGACGAGGCCCGTGACATAGACATCGTTCTGCTTGATCTCGACCACCCCGGCTGCGACGGCGTGTTGCTGCTCGGCGAAATCCGCCGCCACTACTCGGCGATGAGCGTGCGCATCGTCGGGCTCTCGAACCGGGGGCAGGACATGACCGGAGCCCGCTTCCTGAAGGCGGGCGGCGACGAATTCATCCTCAAGCCGTTCTGCGACGACGACTTCACGGCCCGGATTTTGCATCTGGCGGCTCTGCACAAGCAGTTCCAGGCGCTGAACCTGCTGGCATCGCGAGACTACCTCACCGACGTCTACAATCGCCGCTACTTCTTCGAGGCGGGACAGAGGATCGTCAGCCAGGCCATGCGGCGCGGCGCGAAGGGGTCGATCGCGATCGTCGACATCGATCACTTCAAGCGCCTGAACGATACCTACGGCCACGAGGTCGGCGATGCCGTCCTGAAGGCCGTCTCGAAGCGTCTCAAGGCGAGGCTCGGCGGAAATTACCTGCTGGCCCGGCTCGGGGGCGAGGAGTTCGGGGTGATCTTCGACGGGCTCGGCGTGGCGGATGCGATGGCGCGGTGCGAAATGCTGCGCGAGGAACTGGCGGCCACGCCGATCGAAGCCGACGGGGAGCCGCTGACGATCACCGTGTCGATGGGGGTGGCCGCCATCGAGGGCGACGAAGTCTTCGACAACTATCTGAACGCGGCCGACCAGTTCCTGTACATGGCCAAGCACGCCGGGCGAAATCGTGTGTTCTCCGAGCTGTCGCTGCAGCCGGCGCTGGCGGGATAGCGCCAACCCTTTATCCCGAGACCCGCCCTTCCTCCGTCCGGATTTCTCAGCGCGCCGCGGCTGCGGCTGGTACCATCAGCTTGCGATCGGCACGCTCCTGCTGGGGCGAGCGATTGTAGAGCTCGCGGTAGCACTTGGAGAAGTGCGAGGCAGAGACGAAGCCGCAGGCAACGGCGACCTCGACGACCGGCATCGACGACTGCACCAGCAGATGGCGGGCACGGTCGAGGCGGATCTCCAGATAGTAGCGCGCGGGCGAGCGTCCCATCTCCTGGCGGAAGAGGCGCTCGATCTGGCGACGGGACAGGTCGGCGCCCTCGGCGATTTCCAGCAGCGACAGCGGCTCGGAGAGATTGTTCTCCATCAGTTCGATGATCGAGAGCACCTTGGCGTTCTGCACGCCGAGGCGCGCGCGCAGCGGCAGGCGCTGGCGATCGTGCGGGCCGCGGACGCGGTCGGTCAGGGCCTGCTCGCAGATGCTGTTGACGAGGTTCTCGCCGAAGTCCTGGTCGATCAGGTTGAGCATCATGTCCAGCGACGCGGTGCCGCCGGCACAGGTGTAGATGTTGCTGTCGATCTCGTAGAGGTCGGCATAGACCTCCGCCTGGGGGTATGCCTCGGCAAAGCCCGGCAGGTTCTCCCAGTGAATGGCGCAGCGCTTTCCGGTGAGCAGCCCGGCCTGTGCCAGGACATGTGCGCCGGTACAGAGCGAACCGACCGCGACGCCGCGATTATAGGATTCCCGCAGCCAAGCATTCACGGACTTGTTGCTGAAGTCCTCGACGTAGATGCCCGAACAGACAAGGACCATCGAGGGGCGGTTCTCTCCGCCGAGAAACTTGCGCTCGTCGGCCAGCGACGAATTGACCTCGATGCCTATACCGCTCGAGGACAGCACCTGCTGGCCATCCGTGGAGGACAGCCGCCAGCTGTAGGCCTCGTAGCCCAGCATGCGGTTGGCGATGCGCAACGCCTCGATCGCCGCCGAGAACGGCAGCATGGAGAAATTGGGCACAAGGAAGAACACAAGCGAACGCTTTTTAGCTGCTGTCTTGGTCATGGGGAGTTCCGCTCTGGTTTTTGGCAAGCGTCTCCTGAAGCCGATCGCCTGGCTTGCCTGTTTGCGACATTTGCATGGATTGGTGCGACTGTGAAGCCTTGGCGAACCTTTTGGGTTCCCAGCGTTTGAGGGTTTGCGTGCAAGAATGCTGCCGCGGGACGGCCGTGCGGCATTTGCGACACGGCTTTCCACTGCCCGATGAGGGCAGGGGCGAGGTCGAGGTCGCGAGATGCGGCGACGATGTGCGCGGAATACGGCTTGAACGAACCGGTACAGGCTTTAAGAAAAGAGGATGCGGTAAAGGAGAAGACGATGCTGGCCGACGGATACTCGAAAGTGGCGCCCGGAAAGCTGGTGGCGGCGGTCACCTGCCTGGAGATGCTCGCACCTGCCCCGACCGCGAGCGCGCCCGATCCGGAGGGGCTGTCGCTTGCGCTGGTGCGGGAGCCGGATCTCGACTGGTACCGCGACCTCTACCGGCGGATCGGCACGGACTGGCTGTGGAGTTCGCGCCTGTCGCTTGCCGACGCGGCGCTGGCGGAGATCCTGCACGATCCAGCGGTGGAGGTGCGTGCGGTGATGGCCGGCGGTCGTGCGGAAGGGCTGATGGAGCTCGATTTTCGCGCGGAAGGGCAGTGCGAACTCGCCTTCTTCGGGCTGACGAAAGCGATGATCGGACGCGGTGCGGGACGCTGGCTGATGAACCACACGATCGAAAATGCGTGGTCGAAGCCGATTTCACGCTTCTGGGTCCATACCTGCAGCCTGGACAGCCCGCAGGCGCTCGATTTCTACGTGCGCTCCGGTTTCGTGCCCTATGAACGGATGGTGGAAGTGTTCGACGACCCGCGGCTTGCCGGGATCCTGCCGGCCGACGCCGCGCCGCAGGTGCCGATCCTGCGGGGGTGATCCTACTCTGAGGTCAGCGCGTACCGCATCCGCGGCGAAAAAAATCGCCGGACCAAAACCGCCTCGGCGATTTCATGTCCGGCGACAGTGCGTCGTCGTCCTGGGAGATTGCGGCGACGAGTTCATCGCCGGATGGCATATTCTCATCGCGTCTTCCTGGTGAGCGTGGCGATTTCGTCGTTGGCAGGAAAGCCGATGTCCTTGCGCAGGTCGAACGGGAGGTTCTCCAGTTCGATCTCGTCGCGGTGATGACGCCAGGCGTCCGCCAGTCGACCGGCGAAGCGCCGGAACGGCGACCGAGTTTCACCCCCGGACACGCGCCTTGCGCTTGAACCGCCGTGGAGATGTGGGATGGACGTATGCATTTTCAGGTTCCTTTCGATCTTGGGAGGCTTCGAAAGGTCGCGACCTTGATCATCATCATGTCGCGGCCTTATCCATCAATCAATCGAATATAATTGATGCAAAGCATCAGCTTCCGTCATGTGTTCGCCTGCCGCGCCAGCCGACGTCGCACTGCAGTTCCGGCGGCAGCATGTCCAGTTCACGCTCCGCCTGGCGGCGAACGCGGCGGGCCGCCCGGTCATCGAAGAACTGACGGATTTGGAGCGCGAAGCCCTTGCCGGCAGCGCGAATTGCGAACGGAACGGCATCTGCGTGTGGTTTTTGGTCTCTCATGACACCCATCCTTTCCGGATCCGGTTTCGTTGGATTGACTATCGCGCCGAAGCGGTGTTCAATCAAACGAAATGAAATGAAGCTATCAATCAGTAAAACTGAATGAGGAGGATGCCATGAACCTGATGCTGCGGCAGCCGCTTCCCTTGCTGGAACTCGACATTCTCAGGACCTTCGTCGCGATTTCCGAGACCGGGAACTTCACCACGGCGGCGGAGACCGTGCACCGCACGCCGTCGGCCGTGTCGATGCAGATCAAGAAGCTGGAGGAGATGCTGGGGTGTTCGCTGTTCCGGCGCGACGCCCGATCGGTCACGCTCACCCACCATGGCGAGGTCCTGCTCTCCTATGCGCGCCGGCTGCTTTCGCTCAGCAACGAGGCCGTCTCGCGCTTCATGATGCCCGAGATGAACGGCGTGGTGCGGCTCGGCGCGCCGGACGACGTCGGCGAACTGATCCTGCCGGAGGTGTTGCGCCGCTTTGCCGACACCTATCCCTCGATCGCCGTCAACGTCTCGATCGAGCAGAGCTCGAGCCTGCGCCGCGCCGTCGCCGAGCGGCGCCTGGACCTGGCGATCTTCAATTCGCCGGACGGCACGACGCCGGTTCCGGGCGAGATCCTGATGAAGGAGCAGCTCGTCTGGGCCGCAAAGAATTGCGGCACCGCGCATCTGAAGCATCCGCTCCCGGTTTCGATCTGGGAGGAGGGCTGCATCTGGCGCGCACGCGCGCTGGAGGAACTGAGCAAGTCCGGGCGCGAGTTCCGCGTCGCCTATTTCTGCGCCCACCACATGGGCCAGCGTGCGGCGATCCGCGCCGACCTCGCCGTCGCCCCGCTCGCCCGCTTCCTCGTCCAGGACGACATGGTCGCGCTCGGTGAAAAGGACGGACTGCCGGATCTCGGCCACTATACGATCGGCATGGTCGTCGCCGAGGATGCGGAGGCGCCGGTACTTGCAGTCGCCGACTACATCCGCGCGGCATTCGCCCGCTACGAGCGCAGCCCGAAGGAGATGCTGCTGCCCGTGGCCTGCTGACGAGACGGGCTCAGGTGTCGGCGGGACGAAGCGCGCCCATGCGTCGCATCAGCGCCTTCTCCGCCTCCAGGACCAGCATCGTGACGACACCGATGGCGATGATGACGGCGCCGTCGCCGATCGCAACCGGCGCACTCTCGAAGAGGGCGTGCATGAACGGCGCATAGGTGAAGGCGAGCTGTGCTGCGACCACCACGCCGATCGCGCCCAGCACGGCCGGGGTGCCGAGCACGCCCTTGAGATTGAACGACGTCATGTGCAGGTAACGCACGTTGAAGAGATAGAAGATCTCCATCACCACCAGCGTATTGACCACCATGGTGCGCGCGACCCGCTCGCCCTGGCCCGAGCGCATCGCATATTCGAAGATGCCGAACACGCCGATGGTGAAGAGGATCGAGACGAACAGGATCCGCCATGCGAGGAAGCCGGTGACCAGCGGCGCGTTGCGGCCGCGCGGCGGCCGGCGCATGACATTCGGCTCGGCCGGCTCGAAGGCCAGCACCAGGCCGAGCGTGACCGTCAGGATCATGTTGATCCAGAGGATCTGCACCGGCGACATCGGCAGCGCAAGGCCGAGGAGGATGGCCAGTACCACGCAGATGGTCTCGCCGCCATTGGTGGGGACGGTCCAGGAGATGACCTTGCGGATGTTGTCGAAGACGGTCCGGCCCTCGTGGACGGCGGCGACGATCGAGGCGAAGTTGTCGTCGACCAGCACCATCTCCGCCGCCTCCTTGGCAGCTTCGGTACCCTTGCGGCCCATGGCGATGCCCACGTCGGCCTGCTTCAGCGAGGGCGCGTCGTTGACGCCGTCGCCGGTCATGGCGACGACGTGGCCGTTGTTCTGGAGGGCGCGGACGATGCGCAGCTTGTGCTCCGGGCTGGTGCGGGCGAATACGCTGACCGCCTCGACGACCGCGCCGAGCTCGGCATCGGGAACGGCATCGATCTCGGCCCCGGTCATCGCCCTCGGATCGTGGGCGATGGCGAGCTGGCGGGCGATCGCCGCAGCGGTATCGACGTGGTCGCCGGTGATCATCTTGACCGCGATGCCGGCGGAACGGCAGTCGGCCACCGCCGCCATCGCCTCCTCGCGCGGCGGGTCGATGAAGCCGACGATGCCGAGGAAGACGAGGCCCGTTTCGACATCCTCGAAGGCGAGCCGTTCCAGCGCCGCCGGTGCTACGGCCGCCGCAAAGCCCAGCACCCGCTCGCCATTGGCCGCAGCGGCGGCGATCCGCCTGCGCCAATAGGCGGCGTCCAGTTCCGTTTCGCCCCCCTCTGTCGCGCCGGCATTGCTCGCGGCCTGGCGGGCGCACATGGCCAGCACGCGTTCCGGCGCGCCCTTAACGAAGATGCGGCCGCCGCCGGCGGGATCGCGGTTGAGGGTTGCCATGAAGCGGTGCTGGGCGTCGAAGGGGATCTCGTCCATTCGGGCCCAGCTCGACCGCTCCGTCTCCGGATGCAGGCCGGCCTTCATGGCGAGCGTCACCAATGCGCCTTCCATCGGGTCGCCGAGCACGGACCAGCGGCCGTCGGCCTCGACCAGTTGCGCGTCGTTGCACAGGAGGGCGGAGCGCACCAGTTCCGTCTCCGACCGGTTCGGCGGCGTGTCGTCTTCGCCGATGGCACCCTCCGGGGCATAGCCGGAGCCGGAGACAAGGCTCTCCCCGTCCGACGTGGCGATCCGCCGGGCGGTCATTTCGTTCTTCGTCAGGGTTCCGGTCTTGTCGGAGCAGATCACGGAGACGGCGCCGAGGGTCTCGACGGCGGGCAGGCGGCGGACGACGGCATTGCGCCGCGCCATCCGCCGCACGCCGATCGCAAGCGTGATCGTGATCACCGCCGGTAGCCCTTCGGGCACGACGCCGACGGCCAGCGCCACGACGATCATCAGCGCATCGGCCCATGGATAGGCGTGGACCAGCATGGCAAATGCCATCAGTGCTGCCGCGGTCGTCATCGCGACCAGGGTGAAGATCCGGCCGAAGCGGTTGATCTGCACGAGCAGCGGGGTTTCCAGCGTCCGGATCCCGCCGATCATCGTCGAGATGCGGCCGATCTCGGTTCCGCTCCCTGTCGCCACGACGATGCCGGTCGCCTGGCCGGTGGCCAGCAGCGTGCCGGAGAAGACCATGGAGTGGCGGTCACCGAGGGCGGCATCCGTCCCGGTCGGCCGTTCCTCCTTTTCGGCCGGTACGGATTCGCCGGTCAGGATCGCCTCGTCGACCTTCAGGTTGCGGGCGCGCAGGAGGCGGATATCGGCCGGCGCCTTGTCGCCCGCCTCCATCAGGACGACGTCGCCGGGAACGATGGCGCGGGCATCGGCGTCGTGCTGCCGGCCGCCGCGCAGGACGCGGGCATGGGGGGCGATCATGTCGCGGATGGCGTTCAGCGCCTCTTCGGCGCGCCCTTCCTGGATGAAGCCGACGATCGCGTTGACGAGGACGACTCCGACGATGACGCCCGCATCGACGACATGGCCGATGATCGCGGCTACGACGGCGGCCGACAGCAGGAAATAGATCAGGGTGTTGTTGAACTGGGCGAGGAAGCGCAGCACGGGATGGCGGGGCCGGGGGGCCGGAAGCTGGTTCGGCCCGTAGCGTTCGAGCCGCCGCTTCGCCTCGTCGAGGTCGAGGCCCTCATCGGAGGTTTCGAGCCGCGCGAGCACCGCATCTGCGGGCAGGGCATGCCATGCGACCGGCTGCGCGATTTCGGCGGCCTGCCTTTCGTCCGAAACGGCGGTGCGAACGTTCATCCCGGTCCTCCGTGCAAGCTTTCGGGCGACCGCGTCCGGCAGGAGGCGCGGCGTGATACCCCGAGGCCTATCACGAGTATAGGGGTGCCCGCTTGATGCACGTCAAGTTGGGGGCGATCAGGAATGCGTCATCAGCCGCACAGGTCGGAGCGGGTTCCGTGCCGAAACCTGTCCCCGTAGGCCTATTCCCGGCTGCGGCGCCTGCGGCGGCCGCCGCCTTCGCCGCCGTCGTCGGACGGCGCTTTTCGTTCGGGCAGGGTGACGACGGTCGAAAGGTTGGGGAAGGCGTCGACCTTGTTCGGCATCGCCATGGCATCGATGAAGAGCTGCTGGAAATTGCCTTCCAGTGCCGTCTCGATCTTCTCGATCCGGCCGACCACCTGCTCGATCTCGCGGCGGTGGCCGCGGTTGAGCAGCGCCATCAGCGCGCCGGTGCCGGCGGCGTTGCCGACCGCCTTGACCTCGGAAAGGTCGCAGTCCGGGATCAGGCCGAGCACCATCGCGTATTTCGGATCGATGAAGGAGCCGAAGGCGCCGGCGAAGCGGATCGTGTCGACATGGTCGACGCCCTGCTTCTCCATCAGGAGCTTGATCCCCGCATAGAGTGCTGCCTTGGCGAGCTGGATCGCGCGGATGTCGTTCTGCGTCACCGTGATGCGCGGCTCGCCGTCCTGCAGCAGGTAGGAGAAGGTGCGGCCGTTGGCGATGATACGCGGCGTCCTGGCCGCCATCGCGCCGTCCACCACGCCGTCTTCCGAGATCAGGCCGGTCAGGTACATCTCGGCCACGACCTCGATGATCGCCGAGCCGCAGATGCCGGTGACGCCGACGGACGCCGCGGCCTCGGCGAAGCCGTCCTCGTCGGACCACTGGTCGACGCCGATGACGCGGAAGCGCGGTTCAAGGGTGACGGGATCGATGCGCACGCGCTCGATCGCGCCCGGCGCGGCGCGCTGGCCGGACGAGATTTCCGCGCCCTCGAAGGCGGGGCCCGTGGGCGACGAGGCGGCGACGACGCGCTGCCGGTTGCCGAGCACGATCTCGGCATTGGTGCCGACGTCGACGAGCAGCATCATCTTGTCCTGGCGGTAGGGGCCTTCGGAAAGCGTGGCGCCGGCGGCGTCCGCGCCGACATGGCCGGCAATGCAGGGCAGGAGGTAGACGCGGGCACCGCGGTTGACGTCGATGTCGATGTCGCTTGCCCAGTATTGCAGCGCGCCGGAGACGGCGAGCGCGAACGGCGCCTGGCCGAGCTCGGTCGGGTCGATGCCGAGGAACAGGTGGTGCATGATCGGGTTGGCGACGAAGACCATGTCGAGAACGTCGTGGCGGTCGACGCCGCCCTCGTCGCAGACCTTGCCGATCAGGCCGTTGACGGCCTCGCGCACCGCCTTGGTCATCGCTTCCCGGCCGTCCGGGTTCATCATCACGTAGGAGACCCGACTCATCAGGTCCTCGCCGAAGCGGATCTGCGGGTTGGAGGTGCCGGATGAAGCGACGATACGGCCGGAGAGGAGCGAGACCAGATGCATGGCGATCGTCGTCGAGCCGATGTCGCAGGCAATGCCGTAGGCTTCGTTCTTCAGGCCCGGCCACAGGCCGATGATGAAGGGGCGGGAACTATCCATGTCGCGGTGGATCGCGGCGGTCACGCCCCAGTTGCCCTTGCGCAAGATACCCTGCACCTGCGGGATCAGATGGGGCGCGATCAGCAGATCCTTCCAGCCCCAGTCCTTCTCCAGCACCACCTTGAGCCGGTCGAGGTCGCCGAGCGGCTTGTGCATGTCGGGCTCGTCCACCTCGACATAGCAGAGCTGGACGGCGGCGTTGCGCTCGATGACGCGGTCGGTCGCGGCCTTGCGCACCACCTGGGCGTTGATGACGGTATCCTGCGGCACGTCGACGACGAGGTCGCCGAGGATGAGGGCGGAACAGGAGAGGCGACGGCCATCGGGCAGGCCGCGGACCTTCTCGTAGCGCTCCTCCTTGGGGCCCTTTTCCGAGATATGTGTCAGCGAGGAGACGATCTTGTGCTTGGCGAAGCTGCCTTCCTGCACCTCGATCTGACAGCGCCCGCAGGTGGCTCGGCCGCCGCAGACGCTTTCGACATAAACACCGAGCTTGCGCGCCGCGTCGAGGACCGGGGTGCCCACGGGGAAGCGGCCGCGCTTGCCGGACGGCATGAAGAGGACGAGGGGATCGGTCTGCGCCGCTTCGCTCATGTTGCTCTCGTTTTCGGAATTGCCTTCGATGCGCATGGATAAAGTCTTTCCTCCCGGACGCGGGCCTAGCGGGCCGCCGCATCACGCCTCGTTACCAGACTGCACCGGAATGCCGCCTGATAACCGTCAAATCCCGACATGGAAAGTCCCGACTTGGAAAGATCTGCCAGCATCATTTCAGGGAGGGCACGTGCGCCTGTCACATTGGCGGGATCAGGATTTCTTTTTCGACAGGCGCCGCGCATTGGCGCGCACGCGCTTTCCGTAAGGCTTGAGGGCTGCCGCGGCGATGGTTTCGCCGGCCTTGGCGGTGGAGGGACGGCCGCCGGTCATCATCTGCATCGCCGCGCCGAAGGCCGCGCGCGAGATCGCCATGTTGACGGCCACGGCACTTTCGGCTGTGGCCATCACCTTCTCCGTCACCATGCGGTTCATCTCGGCTGCGTCCTGCGATTTGCCGGTCAGCGCCGCCATCTGCATCTCGTGGATCCGCATCGCCATGACGAAGGGCGCCTGGAACCAGAGCGTGGAGGCATCCTTGCGCAGGCGACGCGGGGTCATCGACGCTACTCCCGCGACGCGCCCCCGCCGGTGCGGCCGGCACGTCCGCCACGACGGCCGCCACCTGCCGACGGGGCGGGCGAGGCGGCTGCCACGGCGCCGCCCTCGGCGGGCTTGTGGTCGCGGTAGGTCATGATCCAGTTGCTGCAGTTGGCGTCGGTGCCGTTCAGGACGTTGGCGGCGCGCACGGCCTCCATCTCCTGCGGGCGGCAGGGGTTCATGATCGCGCTCGTCATGCCGGCGCCGATCACCATGGGGATGAAGCCGGCGTTGATGCCGTGGCGGTGCGGCAGGCCGAAGGAGATGTTGGAGAGGCCGCAGGTGGTGTTGACCTTCAGCTCCTCGCGCAGGCGGCGCAGCAGCGCGAACACCTGGCGGCCGGCGTCGCCCAGCGCGCCGATCGGCATGACGAGCGGATCGACGACGATGTCTTCCGGCTTGATGCCATGGTCCATGGCGCGCTCGACGATCTTCTTGGCGACGGCGAAGCGCACGTCCGGGTCCATCGAGATGCCGGTCTCGTCGTTGGAGATCGCGACGACCGGCACGTTGTACTTCTTGACCAGCGGCAGGATCGCCTCGAGCTTTTCTTCCTCGCCGGTGACCGAGTTGACCAGCGGCCGACCCTTGGCGACCCTGAGGCCGGCCTCGATCGCAGCCGTTACCGAGCTGTCGATCGAGAGCGGCACGTCGACCAGGCCCTGGACGATTTCCAGCGTCTTGACCAGCAGTCCCGGCTCGGTCTCGTTCGGGTTGACCGAGGTGACGCCCGCATTGACGTCGAGCATGGTGGCGCCGGCCGCGACCTGTTCCAGCGCGTCCTTGATGACCGTGTCGAAATTGCCCTCGATCATCTCGGCTGCCAGCTTCTTGCGGCCGGTCGGGTTGATCCGCTCGCCGATGACGCAGAACGGCTGGTCGAAGCCGATGACGATCTCGCGGGTGGCGGAAGCGACGATGGTGCGGGTCATTAAGTTTCCTCTGGTGGTGTGGGCGACAAGCTATCGCGCGAATTTTCGGGTTACAAGGTGGCGTGTCGGATGGCGCCCGCCGCGATCAATGCGGGTGTTGGGCGGCGATCTCGGCCATTTCCTGCTGGTTCTGCTCCTTGCCGGCGCGGGCTTCCTCCAGGCGCTCGGCAACGAGGGTATCGACCGGGTTCGGTTCGCGCGTCCAGGGCTTGCGGCCCTTGAGGACGCCGGATTCGTGGACGATCTCGGCGACGTATTCCTCCTGGCGGTAGGCCATCACGTGAACGCCGGACACGCCCTCGATCTCCTTCACCTCGTTGATGATGTCGATGCAGAGCTGCTTGCCTTCCTTCTTCTGGTCCTGCGCGCCTTCGAGGCGGGCGATGATGGAATCCGGAATATGGATGCCGGGTACGTTGGAGCGGATCCACTTGGCCGTCTTGGCCGACGCCATCGGACCGACGCCGACGAGGATGAAGCATTTCTCGTGCAGGCCGAGGTCGCGGACCTTTTTCATGTATTCCCTGAACATCGGCACGTCGAAGCAGTACTGGCTCTGCACGAACTGCGCGCCGGCCTCGATCTTCTTGGCGAGCCGGTAGGGGCGGAAATCGTAGGGGGGCGCGAAGGGGTTGATCGCCGCGCCGAGAAAGACCTTCGGCGGCGTCGTCAGCTTGCGGCCGGACAGGAACTTGGAATTGTCGCGCATGATGCGGACGGTCTCGAGCAGCGACATGCAGTCGAGATCGAAGACCGGCTTGGCGCCGGGCTGGTCGCCGGCCTGCACGCCGTCGCCCGTGAGGCACATGATGTTGCAGACGCCCATGGCGGCCGCGCCCAGCACGTCGCCCTGGATGGCGATGCGGTTCTTGTCACGGCAGGCGATCTGCATGATCGGGGCATAGCCCATACGGGTCAGGAGCGCGCAGATGCCGACCGACGACATGTGGCAGTTGGCGCCGGAGGCATCGACCGCATTGATGCCGTCCACCCAGCCGTCGAAGATCGCGGCGCGTTCGTAGACGTCTTCCGGATTGGCGCTGTCGGGCGGGTTCAGCTCGGCGGTGACGGCGAATTCGCCGCGCCTGAGCACGCGTTCCAGCCGGCCGAGGGACGAATGGCCGGGCTGGGGATCGAGCGGCAGGTGGGGGCCGAGGGGGTTCTCGTCGATATGGGCCATGGATCAGGCGTCCTTTCCGCTCGCAGCCTCGCGGGCCGCCGCGGCCTCGGCGGTGACGCGCAGCCAGGAGGATGTCTCGCGCAGCGACTGGTTCACCGGCTTCTGCACGTTCATGATGGCATTTCCATTCGCCATGTTCTGCGATCCCTTCCAGGCCTGCACCCAGACGCAGGGCATATCCGGCTCGACCTCGCAATTGCCGTTGGCCCGAACGCCGCCGCAGGGACCGTTGCGCAACTGCTTGGGACAGTTCATCGGACACGACATGCCCGTCGACGACAGCACGCACTGGCCGCACATGCGACAGTCGAACAGGAAGCCCTTCACATGGCGCTCGACGAAGGTGACCGGCCGCTCGACGCGCTGGTATCCGAACAGCCTCCAGACCGGATCGAGCAGCAGGAAGGCTGCGGCGAATCGATTGTAGAACCACTCGAAGAAGCGCGAATGACGGACAGCCCAGAGCCGGACCGTATATTTGTGCCGGGAGCGGCGGTCCGGCGAGACCCCGACCGGCGTATAGGCGCCGGTCGCCGCCTTCTTGGCGGGGGCAGCGTTGCCGGGCTTGGGGTCAGCCATCGTCGCGGCCCCCGGCCTTGACCAGCGCCACCAGCCGTTCGCGGTCGTAGGCTGCCTCGAACTCAGCTGCGGCCCTGTCGGCCTCGGCCTCCAGGTCGTCGGAAACCGGGACCGGATCGGCCTTGCGCCATTCGGCGAGGTAGTCGTCGGTCTCGGCGGCGCCCGTGCGCATGGCGCACATGTCGATCGCCTCGGTGAAGCGCAGCGACAGTTCGCGCTTGGCCGTCCTGCGGCCCTGCTTGATGATGACCTGGGCGGGGATGTCGCGCCAATAGACGATGATGCGGTCTGCCATGGTGAAAGTACTCCTCGGTTCCGACAATGCTTGCTGCAGGGCCCGGTGGCTGCGCTCGCCACGACCGGGCATCGCTCAAAAACGACGTGGGATTCGGCCGGGCATGCTCCGCTTGCGCAATGGCAATGACGGCCTGCCGAGGCACTGGCCAAGGCACTGGCCGGCGCACTGGCCAAGTATCACCAGATCCCGCGCGTCATTCCGGTCCACAGCCACCGCCAGAGCGTCGGGTGGTACCATTGGCGGGACGGTTCCGTCGTCGTCTCCTGCGGCCGCACCGCGCCGGCGAGGGCGTCGGCCACGGCGCGGGCAGCGATATCGGTGCCGGCTGCGGTCAGGAGCAGCGGATAGGTGTGCATCGTGTCCTTGCGCGAGGGCGTCACGCGGACCTGGCCGATAACGCCGCCAGTATCGACGCCTGCGTCGACCAGGTGGACGGTCGCGCCGAAGTTCGCCTCGTCGCCCATCACCCGTGCCCAGTAGCCGCCCTGCTGACCACGATACTGCGGATTGATGCCGGCGTGGAAGTTGAGCACCGGGCAGGGAACGGCCCGCAGCGTTTCGGGCCTGAGGATGCGGCAGCTGACGAGGAACAGCACGGCGGGCTTCAGTTCGCCGACCAGGCGCACGAATTCCGCACTGTTGGCGCTGTCGATCGAGATTCGCGGCAGCGCCGGGTCGGGCCGGACGTCGACACCGAACTGGCGGACGATCTCGCTGGCGCGGCGGCGGGCGAGCGGCTTGCCGAATTTCGACACAGCCATCGTCGCCATCTGGCCGAATGCGGTGACCCAGCCGAGGCGGCGCACCTTCTGGCGCAGCATCGCTTTCTTGGATTCCGGCTTCTCCTCGACGACGAGGAGATCGGGGACGCGGCGCTTCAATGCGTTGACGAGGATTTCCGGGTTGGGACCGCCCTGGGTGAGGACGACGACGCGGCCCATCGCAGCGTCTGGTGGCCGCGATGGTGCCTGGCCGTCGTCTGCTGCCGTGCCTTCTCCTGCGATGTCTGTCATGCCTGTCCCGCCGTCCCGCATCGCCCCGCCGCCAGCCGACGGGATCTTTCCGGGCGAACCTTAGCGTCAGGATCTTTTGAAATCGTGCATTCTATGCGCGAGGATCTCGTCCGCCACAAGCCATCGTCAAGCGTCGGTGGAGGACGTCGCGAGAGCGGTCAGGGCCGGGGAGAGGTCGCCATAGCCGGTGAAGCGGTATTCGTATTCGAGGCCGAGATAGTCGGCCGCCTGCCGCGCCTTTTGCTGGAGGGCCTCGTCCTCGACCTGGGAGAGATAGACGAGCTTGCGGTAGTTGCCGAAGTACATCGGCAGCAGCTGCGGATGCCGGTCGAGCCCCAGCGGTTCGACGACGAAGGCCTCGAACTGGCGGGCCAGGAAATCAGTGAGGAAGAAGGAGGTAACGTCGTCGTCGTTGCGCGAGAACGCCTCGTTGCCGGCGAAGAAGGAATAACAGTGCGGACCTTCGATGCGCTGGACGCCCTCGCGTGTGCAGAGCACGTCCAGCAGCCCGCCCGTGCCGCAGTCAGCATAGCCGATGAATATCCGCTCGATCCCGTCTGCGCGCGCCTCTGTGATCGCCCGCTCGATGCCGGGGGTGATTTTTTCCGGGTAGGCGTGCCAGATGGCGGGAAGACATTGCAGGTCGATATGGTCGAGGCGATTTGCCTTGCAGACGGCGATCACTTCGCGTGCGATGGCGCCACAGGCGATTACGCGAACTTTTTCGCCGTTCGCGCGTTGAAGCCGGGACTTGTCTTCCCATACTTCATTTGTGTTCGCATCCATCGAGAGGAACTCCGACCATGACCATCAAGACCCTGTCCAAGATCAGCCTCGTACTCGCAGCGCTCGCCTCGCTCAGCGCCTGCGGCAACACCATCCGCGGAATCGGCCAGGACACGGCCAACACCGTCAACGCCACAGAGGCTGCGGGCAGGGATGTCGCCCGGGCAGCCCAGTAATCATCAGCATATGAGATCGCGGCGGCGCCTGCGCAAGCGGACGCCGCCTTTTCGGTCTCAGGCGCCGGCCAGCATGTTGTGCTTGCGCTTCATGAAGTCCTTGGCCGTCTCGACGGCCACGGCCGCGTCGCGGCAGTAAGCGTCGGCACCGACAGCCTTGCCGAACTCCTCGTTCAGCGGCGCGCCGCCGACCAGGACGACGTAGTCGTCGCGCATGCCCTTTTCCTTCAGCGTGTCGATCACGACCTTCATGTAGGGCATGGTCGTCGTCAGCAGCGCCGACATGCCGAGGATATCCGGCTGCTCGCGCTCGATCGCTTCCAGGTAGTTCTCGACCGGGTTGTTGATGCCGAGGTCGATGACGTCGAAGCCGGCGCCCTCCATCATCATGCCGACGAGGTTCTTGCCGATGTCGTGGATGTCGCCCTTGACGGTGCCGATGACCATCTTGCCCTGCTTCGGCGCGCCGGTGGCGGCGAGGAGCGGGCGCAGGATGAACATGCCGGCCTTCATCGCATTGGCCGACAGAAGGACTTCGGGGACGAAGAGGATGCCGTCGCGGAAATCGATGCCGACGATGCGCATGCCTTCGACGAGGGCCTGGGTGAGAACGTCGTAGGGGGCCCAGCCGCGTTCGAGCAGGATGTTGGTCCCTTCCTCGATCTCCTCCTTCAGGCCGTCGTAGAGATCGTCGTGCATCTGCTGCACGAGCTCTTCGTCGGAGAGGTCGGCGAGAATGATTTCGTCGTCTGCCATGAATGTCTCCTCGTCTCCAGTGGCGCGGCAGGCACGGGCCGGGCATTCCAGTGTTAGCGATGTTGCCGTTAAGATCCGATTTCGAAAGCGACGTCGCATG
This sequence comes from Mycoplana azooxidifex, assembly GCF_014196765.1. GTDB lineage: Bacteria > Pseudomonadota > Alphaproteobacteria > Rhizobiales > Rhizobiaceae > Mycoplana > Mycoplana azooxidifex. The sequence continues at coordinate 362,549 of NZ_JACIEE010000001.1, read as the reverse complement.
GAGCAAAAAGCGACGACGCGAATATGTTGATGGTAGCGGCTGGACGCCGGGATTGACAGGGCAAATCAAAGGGGCGACTGGAGGGTTCCGGCGGTGTCTCCCCTGCGCCAGCCGTTGGCGCATTAAGACCCGTCCCGAGTCGATCGCTTGGTAGCATATGAGCATCAGGCGACGGAGCGCCGTTCAAGAACCGAGGAAGTACGGACATGAGTTTGACGACAGAGCAGCCGGAAGGCGAAGGTGGCGGTCGCCGTGCACGCGGCGAAGGACGCGGAGCTGCGGCACGCCGTGCATCGCGTTCCGGCGGTGGCCCCGGCCCGTCCTTGCCCTACATCACCCGCAAGATCCGCGAGTACGAGGTGCTGGACGAGGAAGGCCTGCAACTGATCGAACGCAATGCCGACACCGTGCTGGAGGAGATCGGCATCGAGTTCCGCGACGATGCGGAGGCCTTGGCGCTCTGGAAGGACGCTGGTTGCGAAATCAAGGGCGAGCGGGTGCACTTTCCCAAGGGGCTCTGCCGCGAACTCTTGAAGACGGCTCCGAAATCCTTCACCTGGCACGCCCGCAATCCGGTCCGCAGTGTGGAGATTGGCGGCAAGGCGACCGTGTTCGCCCCCGTCTACGGGCCTCCCTTCGTGCGCGACCTGGAGGGCAACCGCCGCTATGCGACGATCGAGGACTTCCGCAATTTCGTGAAGCTCGCCTACATGGCGCCGTCGATGCATTCGTCGGGCGGCACGGTCTGCGAGCCGGTGGACGTCCCGGTGAACAAGCGCCACCTGGACATGATCTACAGCCACCTCAAATATTCCGACAAGCCGTTCATGGGCTCGGTGACCGCGCCCGAGCGCGCCGAGGACACGATCGCCATGGCGAAGCTCGTCTTCGGCGAAGACTTCGTCGAGCAGAACACCGTGACGCTGAACCTGATCAACGCCAATTCGCCGATGGTCTTCGACGAGACCATGGTGGGGGCGCTGAAGGTCTATGCCCGCCACAACCAGGCCTCGGTCGTCTCGCCGTTCATCCTGTCTGGCGCGATGAGCCCGGTCACGGTCGCAGGCACGTTGACGCAGATCCTGGCCGAGGTTCTGGCCGGTGCGGCCTTCACCCAGCTGATCCGCGCCGGCTCGCCGGTGCTGTTCGGCACGTTCGCCGCCTCTATCTCGATGCAGTCGGGCGCGCCGACCTTCGGCACGCCGGAGCCGTCGCTCGTCTCCTATGGTGCAGCCCAGCTCGCCCGCCGACTCGGCCTGCCGTTCAGGACCGGCGGCTCGCTCTGCGGCTCCAAGGTTCCGGATGCGCAGGCCGCGCACGAGAGCGCCAACACGCTGAACATGACGCTGCTCGCCGGTACCAATTTCGTGCTGCATGCGGCCGGATGGCTGGAGGGCGGCCTCGTGTCGTCCTACGAGAAGTTCATGATCGACCAGGACCAGCTCGGCATGATGCAGAAGATGGCCGAGGGCATCGACCTGACCGAAGAGGCCCAGGCGCTCGACGCGATCAGGGAAGTCGGGCCCGGCAGCCACTATCTCGGCTGCGCGCATACGCAGGCCAACTTCCAGACGGCGTTCTACCGCTCGCCGCTCGCCGACAACAACTCGTTCGAGCAGTGGGAGATCGAGGGAAGCAAGCGCATCGAGCAGCGCGCCAATGCGCTGTGCCGCACCTGGCTGGAGCAGTACGAGGCACCTTACCTGGACCCGGCGATCGACGAGGCGCTGCTCGCCTATGTCGCCAAGCGCAAGGAATCCATGCCCGACGCCTTCACCTGAAAGGTTCCCGAACGCGCCAGGGAGCAAGGCGGAGCATCGACGGTGGCAGACATGATCCAGAAGGAAGTCTGGCGACCGCACTACGAACTTCAGGGGCCGAAGCCGAAATGACGGCGGGACGCCCCACCAGCGATACGATCCGTGCGGCTCTCCAGCCGCACGGTCTTTTTTTGCGCGGCCTCGTGAATTTTGCCGAGGGCGAGGCGTCACCCATCCTTCCCGGCGGCGGCAGGGCGGCGAGCGTCGCGCTGATCGGAAACATCGGAAGCTCGATCTGGCCGCATTTTCGCGCCTGGCAGGACGAGGCGCCGGATCGCGACGGCGGCGATCCGCTCGACGCCTGGTCGAAAGCGGTGATCACGCCGATCGCGGCAGCATGGGGTGCCGCGGCCTATTTTCCCTCCGACCCACCCTGGCAGCCCTTCCAGCAATGGGCGATGCGGGCCGAGGGCCTGCGGGCCTCCCCGCTTGGTATCCTGATCCACCCCCGTTTCGGCCTGTGGCACGGCTATCGCGGCGCGCTCGGCTTCGATCACCCGCTCGAGGCGGATGTGGAGCCGGTCGGGCCACATCCGTGCGATACCTGTCGCGACCGGCCGTGTCTGCGCCCATGTCCGGCCGTAGCGGTGACGGGCGCCGGTTTCGACGTTGCGGCCTGCCGGGGGCACCTGCGTACGGAGGCTGGCCGCGAAGGCTGCATGACCGGCGGCTGCCTCGCCCGCAACGCCTGTCCGGTCGGTGAGGGATATCGCTACTGCGACGATCAGTTGCGCTTCCATATGGCCGCGCTGGGGCTGTGATTTGCGACAGAGGGGCGAAGATGCGAGCTTGTGATCGACTCGATCTCGGAGTTCGACAATCCATGAAGCGCCATCTTCTCGGCCTTGCGCTCGCCGCCTCATCGCTCGCCGCCGGCCCGGCCTCCGCGGCCTGCGAGGAAATCCGCCATCTTGCCGACAGCTACATCATCTGCAGCTTCGATCCGGCGCGCGAGACGATCCGCGTCTATGGGGTGCCGGACGGGGCGACCGATCCGCTGACCTACTGGGCGGTGCGCGACATCCTGCGCGAGGACCGGGAGTTCCTCGTCTTCGGGATGAACGGCGGGATGTATCACCCTGGCTATTTGCCGGTCGGGCTGCTCGTCGAATACGGGCGCGAGCGCCGTCCGCTGAACCGCGAGGCGGGCGAGGGAAATTTCTTCCTCAAGCCGAACGGCGTGTTCTTTGTCGGCAAGGGTGCGGCGGGGGTGATGGAGACGGAGGCTTTCGCAAAGGCGCAGCCGGAGGTGCAGTTCGCCACCCAGTCGGGACCGATGCTGGTCGTTGACGGCCGCATCCATCCGCGCTTCCTGCCGAATAGCGACAGTCTTTACGTGCGCAACGGCGTCGGCATCCTGCCGGACGGGCGCGTGGCGTTCGCGATTTCGCGAAGTGCGGTGCGCTTTCACGACTTCGCCACACTGTTTCGTGATGCGCTGGGCTGCCGGGGCGCGCTCTTTCTTGATGGCAGTATTTCCAGCCTCTATGCGCCCGACGTCCGGCGCAACGACCGCTTTTCGCGCATGGGCACGGTGATCGCGGTGGCGGGTGGGTTGCCCTATTGAAGGCGTCGTCCGTTCGAGCTGTGCCATGACAACCGATAGGCCTCAAGGCTCAGGGCGGGGAGCTCAGACCTTGGGATAGGCTCTTTCGAGGCCGCCCGAGCGGGTCAGGCCGGTGCGGAAGGCCTGGTGGGCGGCGTGCTGGCTCGCGCGGGCGGCCTCCATCAGCCGCATCTGCAGGCGCGCAGGTGCGGTGTTGCCGAACCATGCGCCGAGCTTTTCCAGCTTGAGCGAGTTCAGGAACCGTCCCTGTGCCGCCGTGGCGAGATGGAAATCGAGTCCCGCCATCAGGTTCTCGTCCTGCTGCGGGTTCTCCATCAGGAGCTTCAGGAACGACTGGTCGGCCTCACTGAGCGCGGAAATCTTCTCGGCGATTGTGTCCCGGTCGGGAAAGGCGGCTGCGTTCATCGGCCCGGTCTCCAGCGAATCTCTATCAGATTCCCCGGATAGAGGACGGGGCGGGGGCGTGCAAGCGGCGGGAATCGGTCGGGGCGCGACGGACCGGGCGCAACTCCCGCAGCCCCTCATCCGCCTGCCGGCACCTTCTCCCCGCAGGCGGGGAGAAGGGCGATTGCCGCGGCGTATTCGGGATTCTGCGAGACAGTGCAGGGTGCTTTGCCCTGGGCGCGTCCCCTCTCCCCGCTCGCGGGGAGAGGGTTAGGGTGAGGGGCTACCCTCCTCCCTCAAGGGGGAGGTGGGCGTCCGCTCAGGCCCTGCCGCGGCGGCTGCGTTCGCGGGCGGGGGCGCTTTCGTTTGCGGACTTGTTGCGAAGGGGGCCGATGACTTCGACGATCGCCTCCAGCGTCGGGCGCTCGCGCGGTTCGTGGGCGTCGAGCGCTTGGCGCATGGCGGCGAGGTGCTCGCAGGAGGTGCCGCAGCAGCCACCGATGATGCGGGCGCCGGCGTCGCGGGCGAGCCTTGCATATTCGGCCATCAGCGGCGGCGTGCCGGAATAATGGATTTCGGCGCCGCGATATTCCGGGATGCCGCAATTGCCCTTGACCACGATCGTGGCAGACGGGTCGGCGCCGGTCATGTCGAGCAGGGATGAGAGGATATCGGAGGCGCCGACGCCGCAATTGGCGCCGACGGCGAGCGGGCCGGTGCCGATGTCACCGGCAACGCCGTGGATGTCCTTCGGATGCAGGCCCATCATCGTCTTGCCGGCGGTATCGAACGAGCCGGTATAGACGAAGGGCAGGCCGACCTTGACGGCGGCCTCGGCGGCTGCACGGATCTCTTCCGGCGACGACATGGTCTCGATCCAGGCGACGTCGGCGCCGCCGGCCTTCAGGCCCTCGATCTGCTCGGCGAAGGCTGCAACCGCGTCGTCATAGGTTAGCGCGCCGAGCGGGATCAGCAGTTCGCCGGTGGGACCGACGGAGCCGGCGACGATCACCTTGCGCTGTGCCTTGTCGGCGACGGTGCGGGCGATCTCGGCGGCGCGCTTGTTGAGCGCGAAGACGCGGTCCTGCGCGTGGTGCAGCTTGAGGCGATGGCGGGTGCCGCCGAAGGTGTTGGTCAGGATGATGTCGGCGCCGGCATCGACGAAGTCCTGGTGCAGCCGGGTGATGTTGTCGGGCTTGGCCTCGTTCCAGAGCTCCGGCGCCTCGCCGGCCTCCAGACCCATGGCAAACAGGGAGGTGCCGGTGGCACCGTCGGCGAGCAGGAAAGGCTTTTCGGCCAGCAGCGCTGCCAGCGCATTGTTTTCGGTCGTCATCGGTTCAACTTTCCCGTCCGTCCCCGGACCGGCGGGCGGTCGAAGGCACATTGTCATGTCGGTATAGGCCATGCTTGCATCTAGATATAAAGATTTCTTTATGTCCGTGCAAGCATTGAAGGCAGAGAGAGTTGCGCCGGCGGCGAGGAAAGCGCTGTCTGCGTTGCACGCCTTACGTTGCGGGCGTCCTCGCCCGTGGGAATGGGTGTGGGCTACCCCCGCGTCACCGGAATGCGCGCGAGAGCTTCACGGAACAAGAGGCATGATTCGGCGGTCGCCGGCGACGGGCAGGGCGCTTTCCGACCCGCAGCCTCCTGTGTCTTGAGGCTTGCCTAAGCCGCCTGCTGCGCCTCGTCATGGCCTATGGGCGTCACCATGGCGGCGATGATCGTGTCGAGGGCGAGCGTGCCGGCCGGCCGGCCGGCCTCGTCGACCACGTGGGCGACGGACTGGCCTGCCGAGGTCATCGCGCGGGCCGCGGATTCCAGCACGGTGCCCTTGGCGATCGGCAGTCCCTCCGGATTGCCGGCGAGCGGCTTCATGATCGTCTCGACATTGATGACGCGGCCGCGGTTCACTTCCTTGACGAAGGCGGTGATGTAGTCGTCGGCCGGGTCCAGCACGATCTCCTGGCCGGTGCCCTGCTGGACGACGCGTCCGTCGCGCAGGATCGCGATCTTGTCGCCGAGCCTGAGCGCCTCGTCGAGGTCGTGGGTGATGAAGACCACGGTCTTCTTCAACTCCTTCTGCAGGTCGAGCAGGACCGACTGCATGTCGACGCGGATCAGCGGGTCGAGCGCCGAATAGGCTTCGTCCATCAACAGGATTTCGGCGTCGTTGGTCAGCGCGCGGGCGAGGCCGACGCGCTGCTGCATGCCGCCGGAGAGCTGGTTCGGATAGTGGTTCTCGAAGCCGGAAAGGCCGACACGGTCGATCCAGTAGCGCGCGCGCTTCTCGCTCTCGGCAGTCGGAACGCCCTGGATCTCGAGCCCGTAGACGGTGTTCTCGACGACCGTGCGGTGCGGCAGCAGCGCGAACTTCTGGAACACCATCGCCGTCTTGTGGCGGCGGAATTCGCGCAGGTCGCGCTCGTTCATGCGACAGACGTCGACGCCGTCATAGAGGACCTCGCCGGAGGTCGGCTCGATCAGCCGGTTGATGTGGCGGATCAGCGTCGACTTGCCCGAGCCCGACAGGCCCATGACCACCATGACGCCGCCGGCCGGCATCGCGATGTTGATGTCCTGGAGGCCGAGCACGTGGCCGTACTGCGCATTCAGGTCGGTCTTCGAGAGGCCATTCTTGACCTGGTCGACGTAATCCGCGCCCCGCGGGCCGAAGATCTTGTAAAGGTTTCTGACTTCGATGGCGTGACTAGCCATGGATTACCTCCGAGTGCTTCTGCAGGCGCTTGCCAAAGGCCTGGCTGGTACGGTCGAAAATGATGGCGATCGCGACGAGTGCGAAGCCGTTGAGGAAGCCGACGGTGAAGAACTGGTTGTTGATGGCGCCGAGCACGTTCTTGCCGAGCCCGCCGACACCCACCATCGAGGCGACGACGACCATGGCCAGCGACATCATGATCGTCTGGTTGATGCCGGCCATGATGGTCGGCAGCGCCAATGGGATCTGGACGTTCTTCAGCTTCTGCCAGCCTGAGGAGCCGAAGGCGTCGGCCGCTTCCAGAACCTCCTTGTCGACCAGGCGGATGCCGAGATTGGTGAGCCGGATCATCGGCGGGACGGCATAGATGACGACGGCGATCATGCCCGGAACCTTGCCGATGCCGAAGATCATCACGACAGGGATGAGATAGACGAAGCTCGGCATCGTCTGCATCACGTCGAGAATGGGATTGACGGTTGCCTGCACCCGGTCGAAGCGCGCCATCAGGATGCCGATCGGGATGCCGAGCAGGACCGCGAAGATGGTGCAGACGGTGGTCATGGCCAGCGTCACCATCGCGTCGTTCCAAAGGCCGAACAGGCCGATGAAGTACATGGCGAGCGCGGTGCCGATCGTGACGCGCACGCTGCGGCTGCCGAGATAGACGATCACGAGCATCGCGATGAGGATGATCGGCCAGGGCGAGGTGACGAACAGGCGTTCGAGAAAGTTCAGGAAGACCTGTAGCGGCTGCACGGCGGTGTCGATGATGTCGCTGTAGGAGCGCACGAAGGCCTTGAAGCCGTCGTCGATCGTCTTGCGCCCCGCGCGGATCGTCGAGTCGCTGAGCGCGGGAAACTTGCAAAGCATCGCCGGCAAGTAGTCGCACAGTGCCATATCAATCCCCTTGTTCCGCCGGTTACGCTCCCCGCCGATCGCGCCAGGGCACAACCTTCGGGATTGTTCTTGTGCGTGTGCGCACCGGCTTTTCGTTATCCTTGTCTTTTCACATGAAGCGGCGCATCAGCCTGTGCTGTTTGCGACCTTGCTTTTTCTGTTCGCAGTCGCCGGCAGCAACCGTGCGCCGTGTTCAATCTGCAGGCAACGAAAAAGGGCCGCCGGTCATCCGCCGCCGGCCCTCCGTGAAACGGCGGCTCAGAGAGACGCCTTGACCTTCTCGGCGACCTCCGGGGATACCCACTTGGTCCACATGTCGGGATAGGTCTCGAGGAAGTACTTGGCGGCATCCTCGTTCGTGCCCTGGTTGTCGCCCATCCAGGCGAGAACCTTGCCGACCGTCTGGTTGTCCCACTGGCGCGTTTTCATGTAGTCCATGGTGACGCCGGCCTTGTCGGCGAAGGCCTTGGTCACGACGGTGAAGACGTCGGAGACCGGATAGGCGTTCACCTTGGGGCTCGGGCAGTCGGGGATCGCGGTGCAGGCGTCCCACTCCTTCTTGTCGTGCTCGACGCCGAAGGAGAGCTTGGTCATCTCGTACTTGCCGAGAATGGCCGTCGGCGCCCAGTAGTAGCCGAGCCAGCCGGTCTTCTTCTCGAAGGCGTTGGCGATCGAGCCGTCGAGGCCGGCAGCCGAGCCGGTGTCGACGAGGTCGAAGCCGGCGTCCTTGGCGTTCAGCGCATTGTAGAGGTTGGCGGTGGAAACCTGGCAGTTCCAGCCGGACGGGCAGTTGTGCACCGCGGCCTTCGACGCGTCTTCGGGCGCCGGGAAAAGCTCGGGATGCTTGAGCGCGTCCTGGACCGACTTGATGTCGGGATGGGCGTCGGCGATGAACTTCGGGATCCACCACCCTTCGACGCCGCCTTCCGACAGCAGCGGTGCGGCCTGGATCAGGCGGCCCTCGGCGATCGCCGCGTCGAGCGAGGTGCGGACCGAATTGACCCAGAACTCCGGAGCGAGGTCGGGTTCGCCCTTCTCGTTCATGGAGGTGAAGGTCGGCATGGTATCGCCGGTGACGAGCGTCACCGTGCAGCCATAGCCGTTTTCGAGGATGATCTTGTCGACATAGGCGGCAACGCCGGCCGAAGCCCAGTTCATCTCGGCGATCGATACGCTACCGCAATCGGCAGCCTGTGCCGCGCCGGCGCCGGCATAGAGGCCGGCGGCGAGGGCGGTTGAAGCGAGCAGCTTCTTCATGATCTTGTCATCTCCCAGTCTGATGGCAGCAATTCATCCGGGGCGTGTCAGGGCACTGCAACACCTGGCTGCCCGATCGATTACGTTCCACAGGCAGGGGCGAAAAACCGGGTCAGGCAAGTCGATCCCCTGCTTACAGCGACACCGGTTCTTGATGGCCGGCGGCGGAACCCTGTCGCCGCGAGAGCCTTATTTCGTCGCTGGAGGCAGCGTAAGGATTCTGACAAGGAAATCAACCGTCGAGGCGGGGCGGCAGGCTGTTGGCAACCTGCCGCGGGATATCCGGGTGCTGCAATTGCGGCAGGGCGGCGGGCAAAAAGTGAGCTTTTGCTCATTGCTGGGCACCGTTGATATTCCGGCGGTCGCAAACGGATACGCCGGTAGCCCGATCAGGACAGATGCTGTCCTGAATACGGCGCATGCAATTTTCATAAAAATTTCTACGCAGGGCTCTAAAAATGCGCAATTTGCGTCTGGTGAGGCGCGTGATAACGATCCGGTAACGATGTCAGGCTATCAATCGGCATGCGGCGGGCAATGTCCCTGCCGGTCCCCGGGTCAGGTAGTGCGTACCGGGGTCGATCTTTCGCCGGTGCGTTCATCCGGTGTCGTCCGTGTTTCGGACCGGCCGTGGAGCACCCGTTGGGCGGTCCGCGGCTTTTTCTTTTGCTGCTTTCCCGTTTTCATCAGACAAAGAAAAACGCCCCCGCTTGCACAAGGGCGCCCGTCATTTGTTCCGTCAAGATGGCCTCAGCCGACGTTGCGCGTCCGCACGATGCTGAGCGGGCCGAGCGGGGCTTCGGCGACGAGGTTGCGCACGCGCGACTGGCGCTCGGGAGCCTTGCCGTTCCACGCGATCTGAACGAAATTGGGCTTGCTGAAGATGAACAGCATGGTCTTTGTCCTTGGGGTTTCCGGCGGCGGTGTTCTCCGCTGCTCCGATAGTGGCGATATAGGCCTGGACGGAAACGAAATCGCCATTGCCGCCGCCATCGGATGTCGTAAACGGAATATGCATATTAGCACTTTCGTCGCAGGTCGCAGGGCCGCAGCCCGATTGCGCCGGCATCGCGGCGCTTTCAGGGCTTTGCGGTGCTCCGGCGCGGTGCTAGGGAAGGGGCATGACACGAAAAATCATGCTGCAGGGAACCGGCTCCGATGTCGGAAAAACGGTACTGGTCGCGGGGCTCTGCCGGATTGCCTCCAATCGCGGATTGCGGGTGCGGCCGTTCAAGCCGCAGAACATGTCGAACAACGCCGCTGTCTCGGATGACGGCGGCGAGATCGGGCGGGCGCAATGGCTGCAGGCGATGGCGGCGCGCACGCCTTCGTCGGTGCACATGAATCCGGTGCTGCTGAAGCCGCAATCCGACACCGGCAGCCAGATCATCGTGCAGGGTCGCTTGTTCGGCCAGGCGAAGGGACGCGACTACCAGGCGCTCAAGCCAAGGTTGATGGACGCGGTGATGGAGAGCTTCGAAAGCGTCTGCGACGGTGCCGATCTCGTCGTCGTCGAGGGGGCGGGTTCCCCGGCCGAAATCAACCTGCGCGCCGGCGACATCGCTAACATGGGCTTTGCGACGCGGGCAGGCGTTCCCGTCGTGCTCGTCGGCGATATCGACCGCGGCGGGGTGATCGCCTCGCTGGTCGGCACGAAGGCGATCCTGCCGCCGCAGGACCGGGCGATGGTGTCGGGCTACCTGATCAACAAGTTTCGCGGCGACGTCACCTTGTTCGACGACGGCATCGCGGCGATCGGGCAGCATACCGGCTGGCCGTGCCTCGGCATCGTGCCCTGGCTGAAGCATGCGCGGCAACTGCCGCCGGAGGATTCGGTGGTGCTGGAACGGCTGGCTTCCGGCCGGCCCGGCGCGCTGAAGGTTGCAGTGCCGGTGCTGCCGCGCATCGCCAATTTCGACGATCTCGATCCGCTGGCGCAGGAGCCGGACGTGGAGCTCGTCTTCGTTCGTCCCGGCGAGCGGTTGCCGGCGGATGCCGGCCTCGTCATCCTGCCGGGCTCGAAATCCACCATAGCCGACCTGAAGGATTTCCGCGCGCAAGGGTGGGATCGCGACCTCGCCCTGCATCACCGGCGCGGCGGGCGCACCATCGGCATCTGCGGCGGCTACCAGATGCTGGGCCGGTCGGTGCGCGATCCGCTCGGCATCGAGGGCAGCGACCGCGCGGTGGAGGGTCTCGGCCTGCTCGACGTCGAGACCGAGATGGCGCCGGAGAAGACGGTACGTAACAGCCGGGCGCGCTCGCTCGACTACGACGTGCCGCTGGAAGGCTATGAGATCCATCTCGGCCGGACCACCGGCCCCGACTGCGCTCGTCCACCTATTATGATCGACGGCAGGGCGGACGGCGCGACCTCGGCGGATGGCCGGGTGTTCGGCACATACCTGCATGGCTTCATGGCGAGCGATGCCTTTCGCAGCCGGCTGCTTGCAGAATTCGGCATCGCCGGCGGCGGCTTCGACTACCGGGGCGCGGTGGACGCGGCGCTCGACGGCGTTGCCGCCGAGCTCGAGGCGGTGCTGGATCACAGGTGGCTTTCGACGCTGATGGAAAGTGATTGAACCATCCCGATTAATCGGGGCCGCTGAGACGTTTTCCGAGCGAATGGCGAAGCCGTTTCGTCATCTTCGTCGGTTAAGGTTACCACCAAAGTTGCGCCAGAATCCGATGCAAAGACCTTGAGTGGCATCGCCCTGCGGCTATCTGTCGGGGGATGTCGCATGCGATCGAAAGGGAAAGTCGAATGACCAGTGGCCGTTTTGCGAAACTCGGATGGGCGGGGCTGATCGGGCTTGCGATCGCTGGCGGACCGGCGGTGCAGGCGGCCGAGACGAAGCCGGCTGTCAGCGCCAGCAAGCGCTGGGAAAACGAGTTCTCCCTCTGGCAGAAGGTATCCTCCAGCAGCGACCCGGCAGGCTACGAGGCCTATCTGAAGGATTATCCGAACGGCACCTTCGCCTCGATGGCCCGGCTCCGGCTGGCCGAACTGAACGCCAGGGGCGTTGCCAGCACCGCGGCCGCAAGCGATCAGAAGGCGCAGGATCCAACCGTGGCCACCGGTGCTGGCTCTGAGAAGGAAAAGGCCGAGGCCGCCCGCAAGGCCGACGAAGCCGCGCGGCTGAAGGCCGAGCAGGAGGCCAGGATCGTCGCCGAGAAGCAGCGGGCGGAAGAGGAGCGGCTGGCCGCTGCGGCCGAGGCGAAGCGCGTGGAAGAGGCCGAGCGGCAGCGCAAGGAAGAACTGGCGCGCGCGGAGGCCGAGGCGAAGCGTGTAGCGGCGGCGAAGGCCGAGGCGGAACGGCAGGCGGCTGAGGCCGAGCGCAAGCGCGCCGAGGAAGCGGCCGAGGCCGAAAGGCTCAAGGCCGAGCAGCAGGCAAAGGCCGAGCAGGCCCGCTTGAAGGCGGAAGAGGAAGCGAAGGCCGCGGCCGAGGCGAAGGTGCGCGCCGATGCGGCCGCTGCCGCGCGGGCCGAGGCGGAACAGGCGGCCGCGGAAGCCGAACGCGAGCGCGCGATCGCCGAGGCGCAAGCCGAGAAGGCGAAGGCGGAGGAAGAGGCCCGTGCGGCTGCGCAAGCGCAGGCGAGGGCGGATGCCGCTGCTGCCGAAAAGGCCCAGGGGGAAGCGGCCGAGGCCGACGCCGAACGCGCAAGAGAGGAACAGCAGGCGGCAGAGCCGTCCGTCGCGCCGCCGGTCGCTGACGGCAGCGTTGCCGACGCGCTCGACACCGAGGCACTCCCGACCGATGGCGAGAATGCGAACGCGAGCCCTGCGGCCAATCCTGAGGGTGGCTTGGCCGTAGACGGGGCCGCCGATGCAGCCGCAGCCGGGCCGGTGGACGGGGCCGCAGACGGGGAGGCCGAGCGGCTGGCCCGTCGTGAGGACAACAACTGGAGCCGCGCGGTGCTGAACGGCCGGCCGCAGGCTTTCGAGGGCTACCTGCGCGAGTTCCCGCAAGGCCGCTTTGCCGACGAGGCGCGCCAGCGCCTTGCCGCGCTGGAAAAGGGCGGTAACACCACAGGCGACGAAGAGACCTCCGGCGACGTCGCCGCGCGGGAGCCCGCCATCAACGCTCCCGCCGCTGCCGCGCCGCTCGGCGCTGGGACGGAACCGCTGATTCGCCAGACGCAGCCTGCGCCCGGCCAGCAGCCGAAGGTCTTCCAGACGCCTTCGGATGTGCGCGAGGCCTATCTCGATCCGGCCGCGCGTGCCCAGTCCCAGCGCTGGCTGAATGCGCTGGGTTACGGCACCGGCGGGGCGGACGGCGTCTACGGTCCACGCACGCGGGCTGCGATCTCCTCCTGGCAGCGCTCGGCCGGCTACGCTGGCGACGGGTACCTGACGCGCAAGCAGTACCGCGAGTTGCGCCAGTCGGCGCGCTTCGCCGAGAACCGCAGTCGCGAATATGTCACGCGCCAGCGCGCCCGGCGCGACCGCTACTACAATGACGGCTACGGCGTCTACGAGGGGCCGGTCGACGGCTACTATCGCGAGGGTCCGGTCGGCGGCGTCTACGAGGGGCCGGTCGGGGGCAACTACGGCCCTGGGGGCGACCTGACGATCAGCGGGCCGGGCTACTGAGCGGCCCGCGGAACTGATCGAACAGCCGCCGCGGCGACGCATTCGGCGCGGCGGATGCCGTTTCCTGCCAATTGACTTCCAGCCCCCGCAGGCATAATCATCGCCACTATTGGAAGGTGCGTCGGTCCAGTGATGGACGGGCGCTTAAATGGGAACGTGACGGGGTGGACCCAATCAGGGCGCTCCAATCACGGCCGACCCCGCGACTGTAGAGTGGCGAGGCCTATCCAGCCGGTCGGATCAGACCGGCAAAGCCACTGGGTGGCGGCATGATGAACCGGGGTCTGGACGCCTCTATCTCTACGAATCGTCCGCCTTTCATGTCGCACATCACCCGGGAAGGCGAGGATGGGCCGCAGGCGCATGACGCCCGACGCCGCGAGCCAGGAGACCTGCCGGCCAATAAGGGCATTGTGCCCGACCTGGGGATTTTCCCCGTTGCCAGCACGGAGGTTGTCATGGCTGCGTCTCACGTTTCTTCTGTTTCCCTTTCCCTCAACGATCGTCTCTATGCCGGTCTCGTAGCGCTTCTGCTCGGCGGATTCCTGGTGTTCGGCGCAGGCCTCGCCAATTCGTCCGTCCTGCACGACACCGCGCACGATACCCGCCACTCCTACGGCTTTCCCTGCCACTAAGGAGCAGATGTCATGATCGTCAAATATCTCCTGGCCGCACTGGTGGCCGGGCTGTTCTCCGGTGCGCTGATGACGGCCGCCCAGGAGGCGCGGGTGATTCCGCTCATCCTTCATGCCGAGGAATTCGAGGGCGGCGATGAAGAGCCTGCCGCCCCCGGTGCCGAAGCCCGGCCGGACGCTTCGCACGAGCATTCCGCGCTCGGCATCGGCGCGGCATTGTCGGAGGTGGCCGCCTATCTCTCGCCGATCTCGGTCGCCCATGCCCATGAGGGCGAGCACGAGGACGGCGGCATCATGTTCGGCATGAGCCGCTTCTCCGGCACGCTGCTTGCCAACCTCGTCACCGGTGCGGGCTTCGCGCTGCTGCTGGCGGGTGTGAGCCTCGTGACGGGCAATGCGATCACGGTCGCCAACGGTGCGCTCTGGGGCGCTGCCGGCTGGCTTGCCGTGCATCTCCTGCCGGCCATCGGCCTGCCGCCGGAGCTTCCGGGCTTCCCGGCAGCCGAACTTGGGGATCGCCAGGCCTGGTGGATTGCGACCGTGGTGCTTTCGGCCGTGGGGCTCTACCTGCTGATCCTGAAGGACGGGATTGCGGCGAAGGTCGCCGGCGTCGTGCTGATCGCGGCGCCGCAGGTCTACGGCGCGCCGCAGCCTGCCGACATCGCCAGCAACGTGCCGGCCGTGCTCGGGGCGGAGTTCGCCGTGGCGGCGCTCGCCACCACGCTGTTCTTCTGGATCGTGCTCGGCCTTTCGCTCGGGTTCGCCAACGAGAAGATCGGCGTCACCAGGAAGATCGCAGCAAAGGCAGCCTGATGAAAACGACATCGCCCGGAGCCGTCCTGGTTCTGGGCGGTGCGCGTTCCGGAAAATCCGCATTTGCCGAAGGGCTGGCCGCCGAGAGCGGCCTTTCCAGGCACTACATCGCCACCGGCCGCGCCTGGGACGAGGAGATGCGCGCGCGCATCGACCAGCACAAGGCGCAGCGCGGCAGCCATGGCTGGGTGACGCACGAGGAGCCCTTAGCGCTGCCGGAACGCATCAACGATACGGCGCGAGACGACCGGGTGCTGCTCGTCGATTGCCTGACGCTTTGGGTGACGAACCTGATGCTCGAAAAGCACGACATGGCGGCCGCCTTCGACGATCTCGCAGCCGCCGTCGTCACTGCGCCGGGGCGGCTCGTGTTCGTTTCTAATGAGGTCGGGCTCGGGATCGTGCCGGACAACCAGATGGCGCGCGAATTCCGCGACCACGCCGGCAGGCTGCACCAGCAGGTGGCGCAGCTTTCTTCCGAAGTCTATTTTGTCGCGGCAGGCCTGCCGCTGAAAATGAAGGGTTGAGCCCATGCTCCAGCAAAAGATCCCCGCCACCGTCATCACCGGCTTTCTCGGCGCGGGCAAGACGACGATGATCCGCAACCTGCTGCAGAACGCCAATGGAAAGCGGATCGCGCTGATCATCAACGAGTTCGGCGACCTCGGCGTCGACGGCGACGTGCTGAAGGGCTGCGGCGCGGAGGCCTGCAGCGAGGACGACATCATCGAACTGACCAACGGCTGCATCTGCTGCACCGTCGCCGACGATTTCATCCCGACCATGTCGAAGCTGCTGGAGCGCGAGAACCGCCCCGACCACATCGTCATCGAGACGTCCGGCCTGGCGCTGCCGCAACCGCTGGTCGCCGCCTTCAACTGGCCGGAGATCAAGACGCAGGTGACGGTCGACGGCGTCATCACTGTCGTCGACAGCGCCGCGGTTGCCGCCGGCCGCTTCGCCGACGACCACGACCGGGTGGATGCACTGCGCGTCGAGGATGACAACCTCGACCACGAGAGCCCGCTGGAGGAACTGTTCGAGGACCAGCTGACGGCGGCCGACCTGATCGTGCTCAACAAGACCGACCTGATCGACGCTGCCGGGCTGAAGACGGTGCGCGACGAGGTGGCCTCCCGCATCTCCCGCAAGCCGACCATGATCGAGGCGAAGAACGGCGACGTCGCCGCCGCCGTTCTCCTCGGCCTCGGCGTCGGCACCGAGGACGATATCGCCAACCGCAAGTCGCATCACGAGCTGGAGCACGAGAACGGCGAGGAACACGATCACGACGAGTTCGACAGCTTCGTCGTCGAGCTCGGCCCGGTCGCCGATCCGGCCGGCTTCGTGGAGCGGCTGAAGGGCGTCATCGCCGAGCACGACGTGCTGCGCGTCAAGGGCTTCGCCGACGTGCCCGGCAAGCCGATGCGGCTTTTGATCCAGGCTGTCGGCAGCCGGATCGACCAGTATTTCGAGCGCGCCTGGAACGCCGGCGAGACCCGCGGCACCCGCCTCGTCGTCATCGGCCTGCACGACATGGACGAGGCAGCCGTGCGTGCGGCGATCGCCGGCGCGGTAGGCTGAGCGGCCGTGTCTAGGGAACAGGGCCACCGCTGGGACCGAGCTCGGCGACTGGCTCCCTCTTCTCCCCAGCGGGGAGAAGGTGGCCCGCAGGGCCGGATGAGGGGGCGGCGCGAAGCGCCATGGCGTGCCCCGATCCCCCCTCATCGCCTCGCATCCGCTCGGCACTTCTCCCCGGCGGGGAGAAGTGGGCGTTTGCTGCGCCTGTGGCAGCTCACACGCGATAACATTGCCTGTGGGGGAGATAGCCGGCAGGCCGGGTGTAATCTGTCGCGCCGAAGCGGAGAGCCGTCATGCACCTGCTGCTAGCCCAGAAGGGCACCATCGCCGACGGCAAGGAGGCGATCGATCTCGGGCAGTCGCCGGGCGACGTCCTGTTTCTGTCGGCGGCCGATACCGAGCTGGCGTCGATCGCCGCCGCCCATCGCGGCCGGCAGGCGCGGATGCGGCTGAGGCTTGCAAGCCTTGCCTCGCTTACCCATCCGATGTCGGTCGATACCTATGTCGAGCGCACGGCGCGGCATGCCAGGCTGATCGTGGTGCGGGCGCTCGGCGGCGCCAGCTATTTCCGCTACGTGCTGGAAGCGCTCCATGCCACGGCGGTCGCAAACGACATCACCATCGTGGCGCTTCCCGGCGACGACCGGCCGGACGAGGGGCTCGCGCCGTTCAACCGGATCCCGGACGACGACCGGCTGCGGCTCTGGGCCTATCTTACCGAGGGCGGGGCGGAGAATGCCGCCCGTTTCCTCTCCTATGCGGACGCGCTCGTCTTCGGCGGCGAGAAACCGGAGGCGGCAGCGCCGCTGGAGAAGGCCGGGATCTGGTGGCCGGGGAGCGGCGTGGTCGACGTCGAGACGTGGCGCGAAGTTTGCCCCTCACCCCAGCCCTCTCCCCGTGAACGGGGAGAGGGGGTGGCACAGGCAGCGGATGTCTCTCCTTCTCCCCGCTTGCGGGGAGAAGGTGCCCGAAGGGCGGATGAGGGGCGGGTTGCGAGAAGTGCACCCCCCTCTGTCCTGCCGGACATCTCCCCCTCAAGGGGGGAGATCGGCCAGGGGCATGGGCGGCGTGACATGGCAGCTGCAGTGCGTGGTGCTGTGGCCGGGGATGAGCTTCGCGGTCTTCTGTCGGACGGTTCTACAAATGCCGACGCAGTTCCAGGGCAAGGCCTCACTCCATCGATCTCCCCCCTTGAGAGGGAGATGTCCGGCAGGACAGAGGGGGGTATCTTCGCGCGGGATGAGCGGGGCGCTGCGGACGAAGGGGGCGTGGTCGCGGGCGAGGCCTCCGAACCCCCGACCGTCGCCATCTGCTTCTACCGCGCCTATGTCCAGAGCGGTGAGACACGGCCGGTGGAACTGCTGATCGAGGCGCTTGCAGACGTTGGCGTGCGGGCGCTGCCGATCTTCGTCTCCAGCCTCAAGGACCCGGCCTCGATCGAGATCGTGCGCGCAGCCTTTGCGGCCGTGCGGCCGGAGGTGGCGCTCAACGCGACGAGCTTCGCCGTCTCCGCGCCCGGCGCAAACCGCAGGCCGACGGTGCTCGACGAGACCGGTGCGCAGGTATTGCAGGTCATCTTTTCCGGCTCCTCCCGCGAGGCCTGGCAGGCGTCCGGGCAGGGGCTTACGGCGCGCGACCTCGGCATGAACGTGTCGCTGCCGGAGGTGGACGGCCGGGTGCTGGCGCGGGCCGTATCGTTCAAGGCTGCCGCCCGCTGGGACGCCGAGGTCGAGACGAACATCGTCAGCCTCGAGCCGGTGGCGGACCGGATCCGCTTTTCGGCCCGGCTTGCGGCCAACTGGGCGCGGCTGCGGCGGACCGGACCGGGCGAGCGCCGCATCGCGCTGGTGATGGCGAACTATCCGAACCGCGACGGCCGGCTCGGCAACGGCGTCGGGCTGGACACGCCGGCGGGCACGCTCGAGATCCTGCGAAAAATGAAGGCGGACGGCTATGCCGTCGCCGACTTGCCTTCCGGCGGCGATGCGCTGATCGCGCACCTGATGGCGGGGTCGACCAATGCTGCGAACGACGGACGCGAGATCCGCGAGACGATTTCGCTTAAACAATACAATCGCTTCTTTGCGTCTCTTCCCGGATCGATTCAGGAGCAGGTCACGGCCCGCTGGGGTGCGCCCGAGGCGGATCCCTTCGTGACCGGCGACGTCTTCGCGCTGCCGCTCTGCCGTTTCGGCGGGACGCTGGTCGGCATCCAGCCGGCGCGCGGCTACAATATCGACCCGAAAGAAACCTACCATTCGCAGGATCTGGTGCCGCCGCACGGCTATTTCGCCTTCTATGCCTATCTGCGCGAGGTCTGCGATGTCCATGCGATCGTCCATGTCGGCAAGCACGGCAACCTCGAATGGCTGCCGGGCAAGGCGCTGGCGCTGTCGGAGGCCTGCTATCCGGAAGCCGTGTTCGGGCCGGTGCCGCATCTCTATCCCTTCATCGTCAACGATCCGGGCGAGGGCACGCAGGCCAAGCGCCGGTCCGCCGCGGTCATCATCGACCACCTGACGCCGCCGCTGACGCGGGCGGAGACCTACGGGCCGCTGAAAGACCTCGAGGCGCTGGTGGACGAATTCTACGACGCCTCCGGCGGCGATCCGCGGCGGCTGCGGCTCCTGAGCAGGCAGATCCTCGACCTCGTCCGCGACATCGGCCTCGACCAGGATGCGGGGATCGCCAGGTCGGACGGCGAGGAGGCGGCGCTGCAGAAGCTCGACGCCTATCTCTGCGACCTGAAGGAGATGCAGATCCGCGACGGCCTGCACGTCTTCGGCGTCTCGCCGTCGGGGCGGCTTCTGACCGACCTGACGCTGGCGCTCGCGCGGGTGCCGCGCGGGCTGGGCGAAGGCGGCGACGCCAGCCTGCAACGGGCGATCGCCGCGGATGCGTTGGGTGGTGGTTCGCCTGTCGCAGTCGACATCGCTGCCACACGGGACGCACCCCCCTCTGCCCTGCCGGGCATCTCCCCCTCAAGGGGGGAGATCGGAACCAGGCGGATGGCGGCGGTCCATACGGATGGCAGCGGGCGTGGTGACGCGGATGGTGCGGACGCGGCTGTTGACGGCCACGCTGGTGATGGTCGGGGCCTCGCTCCATCGATCTCCCCCCATGAGGGGGAGATGTCCGGCAGGACAGAGGGGGGTACCCCGCCGCACACAGCGTTTGACCCGCTCGATTGTGTTTCCTCCGATCCGTGGACGGGTCCGATGCCGGATATCCTGGCTTCGCAGACCGATGTTGCGTGGCGGACGGCCGGGGACACGGTCGAGCGTATCGAGTTGCTGGCGGCACGGCTCGTCTCGGGCGAACTGCCTTGCCCGGACGGCTGGGAAGCGACGCGGGCGGTGCTGGACCAGGTCAGGCACTCGATCCGCCCCTCCATCGAGGCCTGCGGCGAAGCCGAGATGGCGGCGCTGATGCGCGGGCTGTCCGGACGTTTCGTCGAGCCCGGCCCCTCCGGCGCGCCGACACGCGGGCGGCCGGACGTGCTGCCGACGGGGCGCAACTTCTATTCGGTCGACAGCCGTGCCGTACCGACGCCGGCGGCGTGGGAACTGGGGCGAAAATCGGCGGAACTGCTGGTGACGCGCTATGCGCAGGACCATGGCGAATGGCCGACCTCGTTCGGCATCACCGCCTGGGGCACGTCGAACATGCGCACCGGCGGCGACGACATCGCCCAGGCGCTGGCGCTGATCGGCGCGAAGCCCGTCTGGGACACGGTCTCGCGGCGGGTGACCGGCTACGAGGTCATTCCGCCCGCGCTTTTGCGCCGGCCGCGCGTCGACGTGACGCTGCGCATCTCCGGCTTCTTCCGAGACGCCTTTCCCGAGCAGATCGCGCTGTTCGACCGCGCCGTGCGTGCGATCGGCGCGCTGGACGAGGACGGCGAGGACAACCCGATCGCAGCGCGGATGCGGGCGGAGGCCGCAGCCCTTGCCGCACACGGCGCCACCGAAGGCGAGGCGCGCGCCAGGGCGGGCTACCGCGTCTTCGGGGCCAGGCCCGGAAGCTACGGCGCCGGGCTGCAGACGATGATCGACGAGGGGCTGTGGAAGGACAGGGGCGACCTTGCCGAGGCCTGGCTCGCCTGGGGCGCGCATGCCTATGCCGGCGAGGGCGAGGACGCAGCCAGCCGCGACCGGCTGGAGGCACGGATGAAGAGCCTGCAGGCGATCATCCAGAACCAGGACAACCGCGAGCACGATTTGCTCGACAGCGACGAGTACTACCAGTTCGAGGGCGGGATGGCGGCCGCGGTCGCGCACCTGACGGGATCGCAGCCGACTGTCTACCACAACGACCATTCGCGCCCGGAAAAGCCCGTGGTGCGCACGCTCGAGGACGAGATCGGCCGCGTCGTGCGCGCTCGCGTCGTCAATCCGAAGTGGATCGAGGGCATGATGCGCCACGGCTACAAGGGCGCCTTCGAGCTGGCCGCGACCGTCGACTTCATGTTCGCCTTCGCCGCGACCACGGGAGCGGTGAAGGACCATCATTTCGAAGCAGTCTACAAGGCGTATATTCTCGACGAGCGCGTGCGCGCCTTCATGGCCGAGAAGAACCCCGCGGCGCTGAAGGAGATGTCCGACCGTCTGGTCGAGGCGATCGATCGCCGGCTATGGTCGCCGCGCTCCAATTCGGCGCGGTTCGAACTGGGAGAGATCGCCGGCAAGAGGAGGGCGTCATGACCGGGCTTTCCGGACGCTGCCTGTGCAGATCGGTGCGCTTCAAGGTCTCAGGCCCGATCATTCGCACCGGCCACTGCCACTGCGAGAGTTGCCGGCGGGCGACGTCGTCGCCGGTGACGAGCTTCTTCTGCGTCGCGGATGCGAATGTCACCTTCGAGGGCGAGGCGCTGCGCCACTATGAGTCGTCGCCCGGGGTTTCGCGCGGCTTTTGCGGCGATTGCGGCTCGCCCTTGAGCTTTGCGACGGTCAGGCGGCCCGGCGAGATCGACCTCTACGTCGCCGCGCTCGACGACGCCTCGGGCGTGACCGTCACCCAGCACTGGTTCTGGAGTGAGCGGGTTGCCTGGCTTTCCTGCGACGACGACCTGCCCAAGCATGACAATTGAGGAGCACGCCATGAGCGATATTGACACAGAAACCGTCAATGAGACCGTCAATGAGACCGTCGAAGCCGGCATGACCGAGGCCGAGCTTGCGCGCCATTCGGAGAAGATGGCCAAGAAGAAGCAGGCCCGCGAAAAGATCATGGCCACCAAGACGGACCAGAAGGGCCTGGTCATCGTCCATACCGGCAAGGGCAAGGGCAAGTCCACGGCCGGCTTCGGCATGATCTTCCGGCATATCGCCCATGGCAAGCCGTCGGCCGTCGTGCAGTTCATCAAGGGCGCGATGGTGACCGGCGAGCGCGAGCTGATCGAGAAGCATTTCTCCGATCTCTGCCAGTTCCATACGCTCGGCGAGGGTTTCACCTGGGAGACGCAGGACCGGGCGCGCGACGTCGCCACCGCGCAGAAGGCTTGGGAGAAGGCGAAGGAACTGATCTGCGACGAGCGCAATTCGATGGTCCTGCTCGACGAGATCAACATCGCGCTGCGCTACGACTATATCGACGTCAACGAGGTGGTGGCGTTCCTGCAGACGCAGAAACCCCACATGACGCATGTCGTGCTGACCGGGCGCAATGCCAAGGACGAACTGATCGAGATCGCCGATCTCGTCACCGAGATGGAACTCGTCAAGCATCCGTTCCGCTCGGGAATCAAGGCGCAGATCGGCGTCGAGTTCTGAACCTCACGATTTGGCCGGTACCGCTGTCCGTGCCGGAATGAGACATGCCTGGCGATCGTGTCCCGCTTCGCTGCGGGGCACAAAGGTGTTGGCGTGCCGGATCGGGCGGATCCTTTCCGTGTTAAGCATAAGCCGGCTTTTGCAGGCCGTTAATACGGTTTTTACCATCCCGACCACGCTTTGCTCCCTATGCTCCGTCTCAATTCCGCAGATCGCGGGATATCTGCATTTGCTAGGGAGACGGCCATGCACGCGATGGAGACGATCAACCGGAAGAGCTGGAGCGATCCGTTCGTGCTCCGTGACTATCAACACGGCGGCGGCTATCTCAACGCGGGCGAGGCGGCTGCTCTCGATGCCGGCTTCGCTCTGGCGCCGGGCCGACGCGTGCTGGACATCGGCGTCGGCGGCGGGCGCACGTCCGCACTCCTCAGGGACCGCGCCGAAAGCTATCTCGGCATCGACTACACGCCCGAGATGATCACCCTTGCCCGCAGGAAAAACCCCGACCTGAGGCTGGAACTGATGGACGCACGCGATCTCTCCGGCCTGCCCGAAGGGGCGTTCGACGTGGCGTTCTTCAGCTACAACGGGATCGACTCGGTCAATCCCGAGGGGAGGCTGCGGGCAATGGCGGCGGTCGAGAGGGTGCTGGCGCCGGGCGGGGTGTTCGTCTTCTCCACCTTCCATCGTGGCTGGTCCGGCTTCAGCCGGCGCGTCGGTTATCGGCGGCTCCACTGGACCAGGGATCCGGTTCGCCTCGTGCTCCGCGCCGGCGCCTACGCGACGCGTTCGGCCACCGGCTTCTGGCGAAAGTTCCGCCATGCGCGCCTGGAGGAACGGGATGCCGAGCATGCGATCATGCTGCACGGAGCCCATGACTTCGGTATCCTCGTCTATGCGACGACACCCGAGCAGGCCGACCGACAACTCCGTTCGTCCGGTTTCGAGGCGCCCCATGCGCTTCTTGACCTCGACGGCAATTCGCTGGCGCGGGGGATCGGGCCGGCGGTCGAGTATTTCTATGTGGTGGCGCGCAAGCCCGGGGCCTGAACGGACCTACCAGCCGAGCCAGACCCGTAGCGGATTGGTCGGGTCGGCCAGGAGGCGGATGGCGAGCGCCATGCTGGTGACGACCAGCAGCGGCTTGATGATCGCTGCACCCTTTCGCATGGCGAAGCGGGAGCCGACCTGGGCGCCCAGGAATTGGCCGATGCCCATGGTGATGCCGACCTTCCACAGCACGACGCCGTAGCCGAGGAAGAAGGCGAAGCCGCCGACATTGGAGCCGAAGTTCAGGAGCTTGGTGTTGGCCGTCGCCTTGAGGACGCCGAAGCCCGCAAGCGAGACGAAGGCGAGCATGAAGAACGAGCCGGTGCCGGGGCCGAAGACGCCGTCGTAGAACCCGATCAGCGGGACCACCGAGAGGGCGAAGGCTTTTTCCGACAGGCGGCGATGCTTGTCGACGTCGCCGATGCTCGGCTTCAGCGCAAAGTAGAGCGCGATGCCGAGGAGCAGGAAGGGCAGCACCGCGCGCAGCGCCTCGCCGGGGATGACGGTGGCGAGTGCTGCGCCGAACGCCGCACCGACCGCGGCCAGCGCGGCCATCGGCAACTGCCGCCTGACCTCGACGTGGCCGGCGCGGGCATAGGCGACCGTGGCGGAACCGGAACCGAACAGCGACTGCAGCTTGTTGGTACCCAGCACTTCCAGCGGCGGTATCCCGGCGATCAGCATGGCGGGTATCGTGATCATGCCGCCGCCGCCGGCGATGGCGTCGATGAAGCCGGCGATGAAGGCTGCGAGGAACAGAAGGAGGAGAAGCTGCAGTGTGACGTCGACCACGCGTAGGAGTCCGGGCAGGCTGGAGGAAGGACGGCTTTCCATGTCAGATGCCGCCGGCAAATGCAAAGCCGAAAGCGATCGCCTCGAAAAGTGCCGACCGTCGCTGCGATCACCGGAACGGCGACGAGCGCCGGGACGGTGCCGCTGCTGACAAGGGCCATGTCGCGACTGGTTCTTGTGGCCTGTTCCTCGTACGGCCAGCAGAACCCCGTCCGATCGAACCTCTTCGACTGCTGGTTTTTTCGACGATGCCGTTTCCGTTCCATCCGACGACGCAAACCCGTTTGACCGGGAAATGCCGCTTCGGTAAACAGGTCAGACATGCGGCGGTGCCCCTTGCGGGCCGGACAGGTGCCTGGAGCGGCCGACCCTCGAAGGGGGCCAGATCCGGGGCTGCCGAGACGGATCACCCGCACCGCGCATGTCCAGGGGGAACGAGGACAGCCCGATGACGGAAGCGGTGCAGGTGAACGACGGTGCGACACCCTCGCTCGTGCTGGGTCTTGGCTGCGAGCGCGGAACGGCGGCGGCCGAAGTGATCGGCCTTGCCGAAGAGGCGCTGCGCGCCGCCGGGCGCGATTATCGCCTTGCCCTGATCGTCTCGCTCGATACCCGCGCCGAGGAGCCGGCCATGTTCGCCGCGGCCCGGCATTTCGAAGTCCCTTTCCGCACGTTCGATGCCGCAACGCTCGAGGCCGAGACGCCGCGGCTTGCCAATCCTTCCGATGTCGTCTTTCGCCATACGGGATGCCATGGCGTTGCCGAGGCCGCAGCACTCGCCGCCGCCGGCGCCGGTGCGCGACTGGTCGTGCCGAAGATGCGCTCAGTGCGTGCGACTGCGGCGATCGCGGCGCCTTTTCAATTCGATGCGAAAGTTTCTTCAGAAAATGAATCCGTCTTTTCGGTCGCGGATCCGGTAGTCGTGAGGGCGGGCTGATGGATGCACTGTTCTCCTCCTTGCCCGAACTGGAGCCCGGCAGCGTCTGGCTCGTCGGCGCGGGCCCGGGCGATGCGGGGCTCCTGACGATGCTTGCCGTCCACGGGTTGCGACAGGCCGATGTCATCGTCCACGACGCGCTCGTCAACGCCGATTGCCTGCAGTTCGCCAGGCCGGATGCCGCGATCGAATTCGCCGGCAAGCGGGGCGGCAAGCCGTCGCCGAAGCAGCGCGACATCTCGCTCAGGCTGGTGGAGCTCGCGCGTGCGGGCAAGCGCGTCCTGCGGCTGAAAGGCGGCGATCCGTTCGTGTTCGGTCGTGGCGGCGAGGAAGCGCTGACGCTGGTCGAGCACAAGATCCCCTTCCGCGTCGTGCCGGGCATCACCGCCGGCATCGGCGGGCTCGCCTATGCCGGGATCCCGGTGACGCATCGCGAGGTGAACCATGCGGTGACGTTCCTGACCGGGCACGATTCCTCGGGCGTCGTGCCCGACCGCATCGACTGGGCGGCGATCGCCGCCGGCTCGCCGGTGATCGTCATGTACATGGCGATGAAGCATATCGGCCAGATCGCCGCAAAGCTGATGGCAGCCGGTCGCTCGCCGGACGAACCGGTCGCCTTCGTCTGCAACGCCGCGACGGCCGGGCAGGCCGTGCTGGAGACAACGCTTTCGCGTTCGGCAGCGGATGCGGCTGCCTCGGGGCTGGAGCCGCCGGCGATCGTCGTGGTCGGCGAAGTCGTCCGGCTGCGCGGCTCGCTCGACTGGCTCGGCGCTCTGCGCGAGGGCAGGGTGCTGGTGCCCGATCCGCTCGGCGCCCGCACGCTGAAGGACCCTGCATGAGCGGGCTGATGATCGCCGCCCCGGCGTCGGGCTCGGGCAAGACGACGGTCACCCTCGGCCTCCTGCGGGCGCTGTCGGACGCGGGCGTCGCGCTCTCGCCCGGCAAGGCCGGCCCCGACTACATCGATCCCGCCTTCCACGCCGCCGCCAGCCGCTCGGTCTGCCTGAACTACGATCCCTGGGCGATGCGGCCGGAACTGCTGGTCGACAATGCGGCAGTACAGCAGCGCGGCGGCAGGCTGCTTCTCATAGAGGCGATGATGGGGCTGTTCGATGGTGCCGCGGACGGGAACGGCTCGCCGGCGGATCTCGCAGCCATGCTCGGGCTGCCGGTGGTGCTCGTGGTCGATTGCAGCCGGCTGTCGCATTCGGTCGCTGCCCTCGTGCAGGGCTATGTCCGCTTCCGCGACGACGTGCGCGTTGGCGGCGTGATCCTGAACAAGGTCGGAAGCGAGCGCCATGAGGCGATGCTGCGGTCGGCGCTGGAAAAGGCGGGCATCGCCATCTTCGGCGCGATCCGGCACGATCCGGCGCTGTCGCTTCCCGAGCGCCATCTCGGACTGGTGCAGGCAGGCGAGCATGCGGCGTTGGAAGCGTTCGTCGCGCGGGCGGCGGAGACCGTGCGCCGCAGCGTCGATCTCGAACGGGTGCAGGCCACGGCCGGGCAGGGCGGAGTTTCGGTCACCACGGCCGATGTCGCACGCCTGCCGCCGCTCGGCCGGCGCATCGCGGTTGCCCGCGATGATGCCTTCGCCTTCATCTACCCGCACCTGCTCGCCGGCTGGGCCGGGCAGGGCGCGGAGATCTCCTTCTTCTCGCCGCTCGCCGACGAGGGGCCACAGACAGCGTGCGATGCGGTGTTTCTGCCCGGCGGTTATCCCGAACTGCATGGCGCCCGTCTGGCCGATGCGGCCAATTTCCGCGATGGCATGCGCGCTGCGGCCGGGCGCGGTATGCGGATCTACGGCGAATGCGGGGGCTACATGGCGCTGGGCGAGGGATTGGTTGATGCGGAGGGAACCCGGCACCGCATGCTCGGCCTGCTGCCGCTCGTGACCAGCTTCGCGGAGCGCCGGCGTCAACTCGGCTACCGGCGGCTGAGCCCGCTTCCGGGTTCGGGCTTTACCCATGCGATGACCGCGCATGAATTCCACTATTCGACCGTGGCGCGGGAGGGCGAGGCGGAACGGCTGTTCTCGGTAGTCGACGCGACAGGGCAGGACCTCGGCGTCACGGGCCTGCGCCGGGACAACGTCGCCGGCTCCTACATGCACGTGATCGACCTCGCGGAGGGGGCACGATGACCGAGGCGCCGATCCAGCACGGCGGTGGTATTTCGGCGGCGGCCGAACGCCATGGCGGGCGGCCGGAGGACTGGCTGGACCTTTCCACCGGCATCAATCCCTGCCCGGTGGCACTGCCGGCGGTCGATGCTGCTGCCTGGCACCGTCTTCCGGACCGGGGACGCCTCGACGCGACGAGAAAGGCCGCCGCGCGCTACTACCGCAGTGACAGCTGCCTGCCGCTGCCGGTGCCGGGAACGCAGGCTGCGATCCAGTTGTTGCCGCGGCTGGTCCCCGCAGGCCGGCGTGTCGCCATCCTGTCCCCGACCTATGGCGAATATGCGCGCGTGCTGCGCGCGGCCGGATGCGTTGTGGATGAAATCGGCACGCTCGACGGCGTTGGCGACGACCACGGGCTCGTGGTGGCGGTCAACCCCAACAATCCCGACGGGCGCCTGCATCGGCCGGAAGAGCTCTTGCAGGTTCGCGACCGCCTGGCACGGTCGGGCGGAACGATGGTGGTGGACGAGGCTTTCGGCGACATGGAGCCCGGGGCCTCGCTCTCAGCCCATGCGGGTATCGCGCCGGGGCTGGTGGTGTTCCGCTCCTTCGGCAAGTTCTTCGGCCTTGCGGGCCTGCGGCTCGGTTTCGTCCTTGGCGAGGAACGCCTGCTTGCTGACTTTGCCGAGTGGCTCGGCCCCTGGGCGGTCTCCGGGCCGGCGCTGACGATCGCGACGGGCCTGATGGCGGGCGACTGCACCCCGATCCGGCAGTCGATCGCAGAGCGCAAGTCGGCGCTGGATGCGGTCCTGCGGCACTCCGGGCTCGATGTCGTCGGAGGGACAGCGCTGTTCTCGCTCGTCTCGCATTCGCGCGCGGCGGATCTGTACGAGGCGCTCTGCCGGCAGCATGTGCTCGTGCGTCCGTTCGCCTATGACCGGACCTGGCTCCGCTTCGGGCTTGCCCCGGATGTCGCCGCCGATCGCCGTCTGGCGCAAGCTCTGACGCTGGCGCTGACCCCGGCCCGGCCGCTCGCGCTGCCCAGCGCCTGAACGATGGGTCCCGATCCATGACCGTCACGTTGATCGTCCTCGCCGCCGCCCTCGTCATCGACCGCATCGTCGGTGATCCGCCGAAGCTCTGGGAGCGCGTGCCGCATCCGGTCGTGGTGTTCGGCCGGGCCATCTCCTTCTTCGACCGGATGTTCAACGGAAAGCGGATGAAGCCGGAGACGCGCCGCTTCAACGGCGCGGTGGCGATCGGTGCGCTTTTGGCGGCGAGTATGCTGGTCGGCTCGGTGATCCACGGCCTGCTGGGGCTGCTCGGCTGGCCCGGGCTTGCTCTCGAAGCGGCCGTCGTCGCGCTGTTCCTTGCCCAGAAGAGCCTCGCCGACCATGTGGGCGCCGTGGCACTCGGGCTGCGGCAGGGCGGGCTTGAGGGCGGGCAGCAGGCAGTCTCGATGATCGTCGGCCGCGATCCGGCGACACTGGACGAGCCGGCGGTCTGCCGTGCGGCGATCGAGAGCCTTGCGGAGAACTTTTCCGATGGCGTCGTGGCGCCTGCGCTCTGGTACGCGCTGCTGGGGCTGCCGGGAGTGCTGGCCTACAAGATGCTCAACACGGCCGATTCGATGATCGGCCACAGGAACGCGAAATACCTGGAGTTCGGCCGGGCAGCCGCCAGGCTCGACGACCTTGCCAACTGGCCGGCGGCGCGGCTCTCCATCGTCCTTGTCGCAGCGGGTGCCTGGGCGACGATCGGCAGGCGGGCGGCGCAGGCGGCGCTCGACCTCGGCCTGCGCGATAGCGGCCTGCACCGCTCGCCCAATTCGGGCTGGCCGGAAGCGGCGATGGCGGGCGCTCTCGGGGTCGGGCTTGCGGGGCCGCGCGTCTATGGCGGCGTGCGGGTGGACGAGCCGATGATGAACGCAGCCGGTCGCACCGCTGCGACGCCGGACGATATTCGCCGCGGGATCAAAGTGTTCAACCGCGCCTGCGATGCGCTGGTGCTCTTTGCTCTCACCGGTGCTGCTCTGGCGGCCGCAGTCTAGGTTCCGGAGATACTGGTACGGCCGGCGGGCCAGGCGGAAAGCGCTTGCTCGACAACGGCCTCGAGCCTGTCGCGGCTGAAGCCGGCCTTGGCCTGAACCGCCATGCCATGCGTGACGGCCATCAGGAACGCCGCAAGCGCGTCAGGCTTGGCCGTCTCGGGCAGGTCTCCCTCGGCCTTTGCCCGTTCGAAGCGTTCACGAAGCTGCGCCTCGGCCACCGCGCGGGCATCGATCAGCGTTTGTCGCACGGGTTCCGCCTCATCCGATCCCGCCAGCGCCCCGTTGATGACGAGACACCCCGTACGATCGGGGTAACGGGTGTTGAGGTCGACTGCGCTGTAGAGGATGTGGGCGGCGACTTCCCGGGCTGTCGGTAGATCGAGTGCTTCCGGCAGGTAGTCGAAGTAACGCTCGTAATAGCGATTCAGGACCCGGCGGAAGAGCGCTTCCTTGTTGCCGAATGCGGAATAGAGGGCGGGCCGCTCCACCCCGGTGGCCTCAGTCAGGTCGGTGTAGGAGGCACCCTCGTAGCCCTTGCGCCAGAAGACGCATAGCGCGGCGTCCAGTGCTTTCTCCACATCAAATTCGCGATGGCGTCCCATTGCACGATCAAGCCTTTCCGTAACGACCGTTATTAAACCACTTGACGGTGCGCGTCAAATTTCATACCGATCGTTATCGTAACGATTGTTATGAAATGGCGCATCGCTTGCAGCGGTGCCCCGATGGCGATGGAAAAGGATCCTCTCATGTCGAACATATTGAAGGGCAAGGTTGCGCTTGTGACCGGCGGCTCGCGCGGGCTCGGCGCAGCCGTGGCCGAGGCGCTCGCCGACCAGGGGGCGGACGTGGCGATCAGCTACGTCGCCTCGGCCGAGAAAGCCGAAGCCGTGGTCGAGAAGCTGAAGGCGAAAGGGGTCAGGGCACTCGCGATCCGGAGCGACCAGGCCGACACGGCGGCAGCCAAACCGCTGGTCGACAAGGTGGCGGCGCATTTCGGCAGGCTCGACATCCTCGTCAACAATGCGGCGATCGCCGTGCAGGGCAGGACGATCGACGATCCCGAGCTCGACACGGTCAATCTCGACCGCCAGTGGCAGATCAACGTCATGGGCGCGGTGGCGACCACGCGCGCGGCAGCGCCGGTGCTGCCGGACGGCGGCCGGATCATCTTCATCGGCTCACTCCTCGGCAGCCGCGTCCCGTTCGCCGGCGTCGCGGACTATTCGGGAACCAAGGCGGCCATCGCCGGATATGCGCGGGGTGTCGCCCGCGATCTCGGCGGACGCGACATCACGGTCAACGTCATCCAGCCCGGCATCATGCCGACCGACATGGCGGCCGATGTACGCGACAAGTTGCCGGACGCAATCATGGACCTGCATCCGATCCGGCGGATCGCGACGCTCGAGGAGGTGTCGGCCACCGTCTGCTTCCTGGCGGGGCCGAATGGCGGCTACATCACCGGCGGCGTGATCGACGTGGCCGGCGGCCTGCAGGTCTAGCGAACAACGGCGGGCGCCTACGTGGGCGTCCGCCAGAACCTTCGTGCACGCGCCCGAAGGATTGGCGTGTCGTCGCTGCCCGGTCAGTCGATGCCGGCGAACTGCTGCAGGCGCTCGATGTCGGGCACCGTGACGTGCCGGTTGTTCTCGATGCGGATGACGTTTTCCTTGCGCAGCTTGGTGAACTGGCGGCTGACGGTCTCGATGGTCAGGCCGAGGAAATCGGCAATGTCTGCGCGCGACAGCGGCAGGTCGAAGGCGGAGCCGTCGACGGTCTCGGGATCGTAGTGCGTGGCGATCAGGAAGAGGAAGCTCGCCACTTTTTCCTGGGCGTTCTTGCGGCCGAGCGTCAGCATCCAGTCGCGCGCTTCGTCCAGTTCCTTCAGCACCTGCTGGTGCAGCCGGTGCTCCAGTTCCGGCGCCCGGGTCACCATGCGTTCCAGCAGGTGGCGCGGAAAGGTGCAGATCTCCGTATCCGTTGCAGCTTCCGCGCTGTGCGGGCTCTCGGCTGCGAAGGGGCGGCCGAGGAAGTCGGGGGCGAACTGGAGGCCGACGATCTGCTGGCGGCCGTCCGGCATCATCCGGGTGAGCTTGACCACGCCGCGCATGATGTTGGCACAGGTGGCCATCTCCTCGCCCTGGCCGACGACTTCGGTGCCGGCCTGCAGGCGCCTGCGGCTGGAGTGCTTGCTCAGTTCTCCCAGTTGCTGCGGCGAGAGCGCGCTGCACGCGCCACCGTGCCGCGCCTCGCAGGCGCGGCAGACGATGGGAATGTCGGAGCTGTGAATGTCGCTGCGCTGCATGTCCATCGGGATCGCCTTTTTCTGACACGGAATGACCGCGACCCACCAGTGAACGAGAATCGAAAGGGAGACAATGCGACATTGTTGCCTCCTTGCGCCTCGCTGCCACCATCAGGCTGCTATTGACGATTGTTAAGTCGAATTCTTGCGGTCGGACTTGATCGAAATCAATTCGGGATGCGTTTGCTGCGGATTTCGGCAGAATTCCACCGCGGGCAGGGCGATCGATGTCCGGGCAACAGGCCACAGTCAATTTGCAGCGCGCCCGGAACAGCCCATTGGCAATTCCGCCCAATTTACTTATAGGATCGCGCAACAAAGGATTTTAAGAGGTACTGGCGTGACAGCTACATTTGACAAGGTTGCCGACATCATCGCGGAAACCAGCGAGATCGATCGCGAAACCATCAAGCCCGAGAGCCACACGATCGACGATCTCGGCATCGACAGCCTGGACTTCCTCGACATCGTATTTGCGATCGACAAGGAGTTCGGCATCAAGATCCCGCTCGAGAAGTGGACGCAGGACGTCAACGAAGGCAAGGTGGCGACCGAGGAATACTTCGTGCTGCAGAACCTCTGCGCCAAGATCGACGAGCTGCGCGCCGCCAAGGCGTGATGGCCGCGGCTGCCGCGCGCGGCCATCCGCATCCCGTTTTCGGGCGCTGACGGCCTGCCGCACCTGGCAGGCCTTTCACGTTCCGGACCCCGGTTACATCGAGGTAACCTGGCTGCAAGATAGGTTTTCGATGCTGCTTGAATATTTCCAGATGATCGACCGGGTGGAAACGGTGGACGCCGAGCGCAAGACGCTGAGGGCGCGCTCCGTCGTTCCCTCCAAGAGCCCCGTCTTCGAAGGACATTTTCCCGGCATGCCGCTGGTCCCGGGCGTACTCCTGATCGAGACGATGGCGCAGGCCTCGGGCTTTCTGGTTCTTGCCGCCACCGACTTCGCCGCCATGCCGTTCCTGATGTCGGTCGACGGCGCCAAGATGCGCGCCTTCGTCGAGCCCGACGCCGTGCTCGACATCGAAGTAGTGCTGGAGCACGACGGCTCGGGCTTCGCCGTCACCAAGGCGAAGATCACCTCCGGCGGCAAGAAGGTCTGCGACGCGCAGCTGAAGCTGCGCACCGTGCCCTTCAGCGAGGTGCCGCTCGGCGATATCGTGCGCAAGCGGGCCGAGGAACTCGGCCTTATGGACGCGCTTGCCACAACCGGGGCCGCAACGGGCAATTCAAGAGGAAACGACGCATGACGAAGGCGCCAAACGACGTCGTCATCACCGGCATCGGCATCGTCACCTGCCAGGGTGTCGGCACCGAGCCGCATATCGCGCTGCTCAAGGCCGGGAGCGCACCGGAACTGAAGATCGAGGCGGAGCGCTTTGCGCCCTATCCGGTTCATCCGATGCCGGAGATCGACTGGTCGCAGCAGATCGCCAAGCGCGGCGACCAGCGGCAGATGGAGAACTGGCAGCGGCTCGGCGTCTTCACCGCCGGCCTGGCGCTCGACGATGCCGGGCTGAAGGAGAATGCCGAGGCCTGCGGCACTATGGACATGATCGTGGCCGCCGGTGGCGGCGAGCGCGACATCAACGTCGATTCCCTGATCGTCGACGAAGGGCTGAAGCGCAACGACCGCGAGCATCTGCTCAACGAGAAGCTGACGACGGAGCTGCGCCCGACACTCTTTCTCGCCCAGCTTTCCAACCTGATGGCCGGCAACATCTCGATCGTCCACAAAGTTACCGGCTCCTCGCGCACCTTCATGGGCGAAGAGGCCGCCGGCATCAGCGCCATCGAGACAGCATTCGCGCGCATCCGCGCCGGGCAGTCGACGCATACGCTGGTCGGCGGCGGCTTCATCGCCGAGCGCCCGGACGTGATCCTGCTGTACGAGGCACTCGGCGCGCATGCGACCGGCGGCTGGACGCCGCTCTGGTCGCGCGACCCCGAGGCCGGCGGCGGCATCGTCTCCGGTTCGGTCGGCGCCTTCCTGGTGCTGGAATCGCGCGCGCATGCCGAGGCGCGGGGCGCGCGCATCTATGCCATGATCGAGGACATCGGCGGCGACCGCGGCGGCCGCGAGGACGGGCGGCTGGAACGCCGCCTCGACGTACTCGCCGGGCTGGCGAACGGCGAGGGCGGGGCAACCGTCGTCTTCTCCGGCGCGTCGGGCATCAATGACCTGTCGACCCGCGAAAAGACCTGGCTGGAAGGCCGGTTCCCGAACGCACCGGTGCGCGGCTATGCCGGTGTGACCGGCCATGCGCTGGAGACACAGTTTCCGCTGGGCCTGGCGCTTGCCGGGCTTGCGCTGGCAAACGAGGCTAAGGTGCCGGCCTTCGATCCGGCCGGCGAAACGGCGATGGAACGGCCTGCCGAGACCGCGATCGTCACGACGATCGGCCATCACCGCGGCGAGGGCGTCGCCATCCTGAAGGCAGAGAAATAGAGGACGGGCGCATGACCAAGGCAGCCTACAGGGACCATCTCGGACGCCCGATCGTCGCCGTCACCGGCATGGGCGTCATCACCTCGCTCGGCCAGGGGCTCAAGGACAACTGGGCAGCCCTCTCGGGCGGCGTTTCCGGCATCCACGGCATCACCCGCTTTCCCGTCGACGGGCTCAACACGCGGATCGCGGGCACGGTCGATTTCGTCGACCTGCCGGCCGAGAACCCGGTCGAGCGCTCCTATTTCTACGCCCGCGAGACGACCGAGGAAGCGCTGGCGCAGGCCGGGCTTTCCGGCGATTTCGGTGGTCCGCTGTTCCTGGCCGCACCGCCGATCGAGCCGGAATGGAGCGCGCGCTTCGCGCTCGCCGACCGCGCGCCGCCGTCGCAGCGTCCGGGCGATGCCTATGACCGCTTTCTGACCGTGTTGCGCGACAAGCCCGATCCAGCCCTCTACGAGGCCTGGCTGTTCGGCGCGATCTCCGAGCGGCTTGCCGACCGCTTCGGCACGCGCGGCCTGCCGGTGACGCTGTCGACGGCCTGCGCTTCCGGTGCGACCGCAATCCAGCTCGGCGTCGAGGCGATCCGCCAGGGCCGCACGGAACGGGCGCTGACCGTCGGCACCGACGGTTCGGTGACGGCCGAGGCGCTGATCCGCTTTGCGCTGCTTTCGGCGCTCTCGACCCAGAACGACCCGCCGCAGAAAGCTTCCAAGCCCTTCACCAAGGATCGCGACGGCTTCGTGATCGCGGAAGGGGCGGCGACGCTGGTGCTGGAATCGCTGGAATCGGCGATTGCCCGCGGCGCACGCGTGCTCGGCATCATGAAGGGCTGCGGGGAGAAGGCCGACCACTTCCACCGCACCCGGTCCTCGCCGGACGGCGGGCCTGCGATCGCCACGATCCGGGCGGCGCTGGAGGATGCCGGCATTGCCGAGGACGCGATCGGCTACATCAACGCCCACGGCACTTCGACGCCGGAAAACGACAAGATGGAATATCTTGCGATGTCGACGGTGTTCGGCGAGGGGTTGTCGAAGATTGCGGTTTCCTCCAACAAGTCGATGATCGGCCATACGCTGACGGCGGCCGGTGCGATCGAGGCGGTGTTCTCGCTGCAGACCATGCTGACCGGCACGCTGCCGCCGACCATCAACTACCAGAACCCCGACCCGACCATCGTTCTCGATGTCGTGCCGAATGTGAAACGCGACAAGCAGGTCTCCGCCGTGCTGTCGAACTCCTTCGGTTTCGGCGGCCAGAACGCCAGTCTGGTGATGACGGCCGAGCCGGCCTGACGACAACCTGGCGCGGGGCAGGGCGTTGTCCATCCTGCCGGCCGGCTGCGGCTCGAATACATCGGGCGGCGCCCAGTCGCGACTTTCCCGCCGGTTGCAGCGGGAAAGAGGTTTCATTTGCATGTCCGTTGCTCTAGAGCATCGTTCCCAATCGGGGCGCGCTGGCTGTCGGCAGGCCGCCAATCCAGCACCTCGCATCCGGCGCCAGCCGCACGGCACGCCGGATGCCAAAAGCGACGACCACGACGCCGCGACCTGCGGCAAAGGATAAGACCATGCGCGCATTGCAGCTTCTCGACGACCGCAAGCTCGAACTGACCGACATTCCCGAACCGGAAGCGCCAGGCCCGGGCGAGGTGACGCTTCGGGTCAAGGCGGTGGCGCTGAACCACATCGACGTGTGGGGCTGGCGCGGCATGGCGTTCGCCAAGCGCAAGATGCCGCTCGTCATCGGCGCGGAGGCTGCCGGCGTGGTCGACCAGATCGGCCCGGGCGTCGCAAACGTGCTGCCGGGGCAGCTCGTCTCGGTCTACGGCGCGCGCATCTGCGGGCTGTGCAAGCCCTGCCGCGAGGGCCGCGACAATCTGTGCGAACATGTCGGCGGCGTGCACGGCTTCCATCTCGACGGCTTCGCGCAGGAGAAGATCAACATTCCCGCCCGCCAGCTCGTGCCGGCGCCGCCCGGGATCGATGCGATCGCTGCAGCTCTTGCGCCCGTCACCTTCGGCACCGTCGAGCATATGCTGTTCGACAATGCCAAGCTCGAGCCGGGCGAGACGATCCTCGTCCATGCCGGCGGATCGGGCATCGGCACGGCTGCGATCCAGCTGGCCAAGAAGATGGGCTGCACCGTCATCACCACGGTGGGTTCCAACGACAAGATCGAACGGGCCAAGGCGCTCGGCGCCGACCACGTCATCAACTATCGCGAGGACCGCTTCGAAGGCGTCGTGCGCAAGCTGACGAAGAAAAAGGGCGTCGACGTCGTGTTCGAGCATGTCGGCAAGGATACCTGGGCCGGCTCCATGCTCTGCATGAAGCGCGGCGGCCGCCTCGTCACCTGCGGCTCGACCTCCGGTGTGTCGACCGAGATGAACCTGATGATGCTGTTCCAGCAGCAGTTGAAGCTGTTCGGCTCGTTCGGCTGCCGCATGGAGAACATGGCCAACGCCATGCAGAAGATGGCGCGCGGCATCGTCCATCCGGTGATCGACACCGAGATCACCTTCGACGGGATCGCCACCGCGCTGGAACGGATGGAATCGCGCCAGATCTTCGGCAAGATCGTGCTGCGGGTGGATTGACCACGGTGCGCCGCCTCATCACCCGCGCCGTTCTGGCGCTGCGAAATTTCGAGCAGTGGCTGGTCGCGCAGCTCGTCTTCGGGCTGCTGAACGTCCTGAAGCTGTTTCCGGCTGATGGCGCGATGAATTTCGCTGACCGCTTCGGCCGCTTCGTCGGGCCGAAGACCGGCCGGCATCAGCTGATGCTGACGAACCTGCGCAATGCATTCCCCGAGAAGTCCGAAGCCGAGCTCACCGTGATCGCCATGGACAGCTGGGGCAACATGGGGCGGATGGCGGCGGAGTACGTCTTCCTCGATCGCCTGTTCGACTTCGATCCGTTCAGCGACAAGGTCGGCCGCGTCGAGGTCGAGGGCGTGCCGATCTTCATCGACCTCTACGAGAACCGGCGACCGTTCATCGTCTTCACCGGCCATACCGGCAATTTCGAGATGCTGCCGGTGGCGGGTGCCGCCTTCGGCATCGAGGTGACGGTGCTGTTCCGCCCGCCCAACAACCCCTACATCGCCGAAAAGGTGTTCGAGTTCCGCCGGGCGCGGATGGGCAATCTCGTGCCCTCGCATGCGGGCTCGTCGTTCTCGCTGGCCCGCAAGCTCGACGCCGGCGAACCGGTCGGCGTGCTGGTGGACCAGAAGTACCGCAAGGGTCTGTCGACGAGCTTCTTCGGCCGTCCGGTGCATACCAATCCACTGCTTGCCAAGCTGGTCCGCCAGTTCGACTGCGAGGTCTATCCGGCGCGCTGCATCCGCCTGCCGGACAACCGTTTCCGCCTCGAACTGGAACCGGCGATGGAGATTCCGCGCCGCCCGGACGGCGCCATCGACGTCGATGCGACGGCGCAGAAGCTGAACGACAAGGTCGAGCAGTGGGTGCGCGAGTATCCGGGCCAGTGGCTCTGGTACCACGACCGCTGGGACATCAAGAAGACCGTCAAGACCGTCAAGGCCTGACGGGAAACCTGTTGCGAGGCGTCGTCGTCAGGCGTCGTGGAGCCCGCGCAGCAGGTGGTCGCGCTCAAACGCGATGTGGCGTCGGATCGTCTCGAAGAAGCCGCGCAGCATGTAGCCGGCGGCCTCGATGTTGACATCCGGTGCGCCGCTGCCGAGCTTCAAGAGCGTATCGACGAGCTCTTCTGCGAAACATTCGTCCTCGCAATGCTCGAATTTCAGCCGCTTCAGCGTCTCGGCGAGCAGCGCGTTGCCTTTTGTCCTCGCCGTCAGGTGGGGGAAGAGCACCTCCTCCTCGTAGCGGTGCAGCCCATGGATCAGCGGACCCAGCACCATGGCCGCATAGATGCATTTCTGCCGGTTCACGCTCGCCGGCAGGCTGTCGGCGATCTCCTCCAGCGCGTCACAGAGAAGAAGTTGCTCGCGATGGGCGCCCGCCAGCCAGTCGAGCGACACGGTGTCGCCGGGCATGGCGGAAAGAAGGTGGCAGACCCTGTTCTGTTCCCCGTTTTCCAGCGTCATCGCGTCCATTTCTCCCTGAGTGACCCGCAACCTGCCGCATTGATGCGCCTGCGACCCGTCCTTCTCCTTGATCTGCGTCAAGGCCAATTCGTGCTGCATCTGCGAGCAATGGGCTGATTGCAGGGGACGGATTCGCGTTCGTCCCCGCTGCTCGCAACGCACGTCTGGTTGGGGATGCCAACAATGAAATACGGATTAGAGACAGGGCTCCTGGCCATCGGCGCGTTTTTCGCGCTGCTCGGCGCCGCCTTCGCCCACGACAACCTGTTCCAGGCCCATATGTGGGTGCTGTTCTTCGTGCTGCTCGCCGGCACGGTGGTCATGATCAGGCGCGTTTCCTTCGCGCCCTACCGGGTGCCGGGCGACAGCAGCCTTCCAAAGGGTACTGCCAACCCCTATTTCGACGAGGTCGTCAAATACGGCGTCATCGCCACAGTCTTCTGGGGCGTCGTCGGGTTCCTGGTCGGCGTCCTCATCGCCGCCCAACTGGCGTTTCCCGATCTCAATCTGGAGCCGTGGTTCAATTTCGGGCGCTTGCGTCCGCTGCACACCTCGGCGGTGGTGTTCGCCTTCGGCGGCAACGCCCTGATCGCGACCTCGTTCTACGTCGTCCAGCGGACGTCGCGGGCGCGCCTGTTTGGCGGCGATCTCGGCTGGTTCGTCTTCTGGGGCTACCAGCTCTTCATCGTCATGGCCGCGACCGGGTATCTCCTGGGCATCACCCAGAGCCGCGAGTATGCGGAGCCGGAGTGGTATGTCGACCTGTGGCTCACCATCGTCTGGGTCGCCTATCTCGTCGTCTTCCTCGGCACGATCCTGAGGCGCAAGGAGCCGCATATCTATGTGGCGAACTGGTTCTACCTCTCCTTCATCGTCACCATCGCCATGCTGCACGTCATCAACAACCTGGCGATTCCGGTGTCCTTCCTCGGCGTCAAGAGCTATTCAGCCTTTGCCGGCGTGCAGGACGCGGTGACGCAGTGGTGGTACGGCCACAATGCCGTGGCCTTCTTCCTGACCATCCCGTTCCTGGCGATGATGTACTATTTCGTACCGAAGCAGGCGGGGCGTCCGGTCTATTCCTACCGCCTTTCCATCGTTCACTTTTGGTCGATCATCTTCCTCTACATCTGGGCCGGTCCACACCACCTGCATTACACCGCGGTGCCTGACTGGGCGCAGACGCTCGGCATGGTGTTTTCGATCGTGTTGTGGATGCCCTCCTGGGGCGGCATGATCAACGGCCTGATGACGCTGTCCGGCGCATGGGACAAGGTGCGCACTGATCCTATCATCCGCATGATGGTGGCAGCCATCGCCTTCTACGGGATGGCGACATTCGAGGGACCGATGCTGTCGATCAAGGCCGTCAACTCGCTGTCGCACTATACCGACTGGACCATCGGCCACGTCCACGCCGGCGCACTCGGCTGGAACGGCATGATCTCGTTCGCCGCCGTCTACTACCTCGCGCCGAGGCTGTGGAACCGCGAGCGGCTCTATTCGGTCAACATGGTCAGCTGGCACTTCTGGCTCGCCACCCTCGGCATCGTGCTCTACGCCGCCGCCATGTGGGTTGCCGGGATCCAGCAGGGCCTGATGTGGCGCGAGTATAACGATCAGGGCTTCCTGGTCTATTCCTTCGCGGAAACCGTGCTTGCGATGTTCCCCTACTATGTCATCCGCACGCTGGGCGGCGTGCTCTACCTCGCCGGCGGCCTGGTCATGGCATGGAACGTCTACCAGACCATTCGCGGGCGCCTGCGCGACGAGGTCTCGATGGGCGGCGCCCGGCCTGCGCGCGAAGCAACCCTGCAGCCTGCCGAATAAGGAGCGTGTGATCCATGTCGATACTGAACAAACACTCCGTTCTGGAGAGAAACGCAACGCTGCTGCTGGTCGCGTCGCTCGCCGTGGTCACGGTCGGCGGCATCGTTGAAATCGCACCGCTCTTCTACCTGGAGAACACCATCGAGAAGGTGGAGGGCATGCGGCCCTACTCGCCGCTGGAGCTCGCCGGTCGCGACATCTACGTCCGCGAAGGTTGTTATGTCTGTCACAGCCAGATGATCCGGCCGTTCCGGGACGAGGTCGAGCGCTACGGTCACTACTCGCTCGCCGCCGAAAGCATGTACGACCATTCCTTCCAGTGGGGTTCGAAGCGAACC
Organism: Mycoplana azooxidifex; assembly: GCF_014196765.1. Classification (GTDB taxonomy): domain Bacteria; phylum Pseudomonadota; class Alphaproteobacteria; order Rhizobiales; family Rhizobiaceae; genus Mycoplana; species Mycoplana azooxidifex. Next base: position 322,552 of record NZ_JACIEE010000001.1, on the reverse strand, counting down.
GGGCCGGACCTGGCCCGCGTCGGCGACCGCTATTCGAACGAATGGCACGTACAGCACCTGATCGAGCCGCGCTCGGTCGTCCCGGAATCGGTCATGCCGAGCTACGCCTTCCTGAAGACGACGCCGCTTACGATTTCCGACGTGTCGATGAACCTCAAGGCGAACCGCGCCGTGAACGTTCCCTACGGCGATGCGATGATCGAGAACGCAGAGGCGGACCTCAAGGCACAGGCGGACCCGAACGCCGACACGTCCGGACTGCTGGAACGCTATCCGAAGGCCAAGGTGGGCGACTTCGACGGCGACCCACAGAAGCTGACCGAGATGGATGCCCTGGTGGCTTATCTGCAGATGCTCGGCACGCTGGTGGATTTCTCCACCTACGACGACGCCAGCGGTTACCGGTGAGGGAGGCGGACCATGGAAACCTACACGGCCATGCGGCACTTCGCCGACGTCTGGGGACTGCTCGCCATGGCGATCTTCTTCGTCGGCGTCATACTCTTCACCTTCCGGCCCAGCGGACGCAAGGCCGCCGAGAATGCCGCGCAAATCCCTCTCAAGGAGGACTGACACCATGGCTGACAAGCATGGGGCTGACAAACATGGTGCTGAAAAGCACATTGACGAGATCTCCGGCGTCGAGACCACCGGCCATGAATGGGACGGTATCCGCGAACTGAACAACCCGATGCCGCGCTGGTGGGTCTGGACCTTCTATGCCACCATCGTCTGGGGGATCGGCTACATGATCGCCTATCCGGCCTGGCCGATGCTGACGGAGGCGACGCGCGGCGTTCTCGGCTATTCCGGCCGTGCCGACGTGGCCAGGGACCTGGAGGCGGCCAAGGCCGCGCAGGTGGTTTACGTGGACCGGATCGCGTCTGCGCCGCTTGCCGACATCGTCGCCGACCCGGAACTGTCGCAGTTCGCGATCGCTGGCGGGGCCGCCGCCTTCAAGGTCAACTGCGTGCAGTGCCACGGCTCGGGTGCGGCGGGCTCGGCGGGCTTCCCGAACCTGAACGACGACGACTGGGTCTGGGGCGGCAGCGTCGACGAGATCTACAACACGATCGCCCACGGCATCCGCTTCGAAGGCGACGCCGATACGCATGTCTCCGAGATGCCGGCGTTTGACGACATGCTGCAGCCTGACGAGATCAAGCAGGTTTCCGCCTATGTGGTGAGCCTGACAGGTGTGCCGCACGATGCGGCCATGGTCGAACCGGGCCAGCAGATCTTCGCCGACAACTGCGCCTCGTGCCACGGCGACGATGCAAGGGGCAACCGCGAGATGGGCGCCCCGAACCTTGCGGACGCGATCTGGCTGAAGGGCGAGGGCGAGGAAGCGATCGCCAACCAGGTCCGCGCCCCCAGGCACGGGGTCATGCCCGCCTGGCTGCCGCGTCTCGGCGAACCGACGGTCAAGCAACTCGCTGTGTTCGTGCATTCGCTGGGCGGCGGCGAGTAGCCTGCCCGGCGCTGCCGGCCAAAGCATGTCGCGCAAAAGTGTGTAGCGGTTTTACGACTACGACATGCGCAAAATCAAAGGTCTAAAGCGCGGGAGCGAATCTGAAAGATCGCGATGTGCTTTAGATTTGCCGGATCTCGATGCCGGCTGGGGCGCGAATGCCCCGGTCGTTCGTCAGGAAGACTCCGCAGGAGAGGGTTTCTGCGGTTGCGACGTGGATGGCATCCGGCAGCTTCAATCGAAGTCTGGCGGCCATGTTCGCAGCCAGTCCCAGAGTGTCACGAGTTATCGCCATCAGTTCGACGATCTTCGGATCTTCGAGCAGGCCGTGAAAGGCCGCAACGATGTCCGTCCGTTGGTCCCTGATCGGGGCGATGGTGCACTCGGCGATCGTCAGTTCGGATGTGAACATGTTCGCGTTCTGTCGGTCGAATTCCTCCAGCGCCGACAGTGCCCGGCGGCGCGTGTCGTCATCGCCATCGATCAGGTAGATAAAGATATTGCTGTCGACATAGATGCGTTGCGGCATTCTCAGTCGCCACGGACGTCAGCGACCTGCCGCAACACTTCCTCTTCCGAAAGATGGCGACGACCTTGTTCCGTCGTTTTCAAGATCGCGTGGAGTCGCCGGATCCGATCCGATGCCCCCACGGCCGTCTTGCGCGTGGCGTCAACCCCGCTTCGCGGCTTTGGCAGGTTTTGACCGTGCTTCGCGTTGGCACTCATGGCCGCTTGCTCCAGGTTTTGTCGGACACCTTACAAGCTGTGGCGCGTGAAGACTATCCAGAATTGGTGGCGCCGGAACCGACTCTAACGATCCGACCACACCCCCAGCTCGTACCCGTCCGGATCGGCGAACTGGAAGCGGCGTCCGCCGGGGAAGGGGAAGATCGGCTTGACGATGCGGCCGCCGGCTTTCTCGACGCGGGCGACGGCGTCTTCGAGATCGTCGGCGAAGAGGATGACCAGCGGGCCGCCGGCTGCTTTGACCGGTGCCAGCGTGGTGAAGCCGCCGGTCAGCCGGCCGTCCTGGAACTCGCTGTATTCTGGCCCGTAGTCGGTGAAGGTCCAGTCGAACGCAGAACCGTAGAAGGCTTTCGCGCGGGCGATGTCGGTGACATTGAATTCGATGTAGTCGATCTTGCGATCGTTGCCGGCGGTGGCCATCAGTTCTCTCCGTCCTTTTCCAGCAATGTTTTCAGCGTTTGCAGATCCCGCGCCACATGGGTCGCATCGGCCTCGAACGCCGCATCGTCCATGCCCGGCAGCCGGAGCAGGGTGAACATCACCTCGGCGCCGTCGCCGTTCGGCACCACCCGCAGGGCGTTTCGGACGACGAGGCCGTCCGGCATCGTCACGCTGTGGTCGATCACGCCGAAGCCGTTGTCTTCGGCAAAGCGGACCCGGACGTTGCCAACAGGCCCGCCGTCGGCAATCCAGTCCTGCCCTTCTCGCGTCAGCCCTGCGGCGAGGCCGGAGGCCCAGAGCGGCATGTTTTCCGGCCTTGCGGCGAAGGCATAGACCTCGGACCAGTTCCGCGCGATCGAGACGTGGACGATCCGGGCGGGCATTGTGGTCATCGTCGTATCCTCCTCCGTGCCGTCACAACGGCTGTTTTGTCGCATCCGGCGGGGCGCCCGGCAACCCCGATCTTTGACTTAAGTCAAGGAGCGAGGCGGGCCGGCGGCGCACAAACAGGGCGTGGAGACGGTGCATCGATGAACATCTACAACGCCCTTGAGCCCTCAGAGGATGCCGCAATCGAACGGCTTGACGCCGAGGCGGTCAATTCCGCCAAGGTGCGCAAGCCGCTCTATGAAAAGCGGAAGAAGATCTTCCCGAAGCGGGCCGAGGGCCAGTTCCGGCGCTTCAAGTGGATCGTGATGCTGATCACGCTCGGCATCTACTACCTGACGCCCTGGATCCGCTGGGACCGCGGTGCGCATGCACCGGACCAGGCGGTGCTGGTCGACCTCGCCGGTCGGCGGTTCTATTTCTTCTTCATCGAGATCTGGCCGCAGGAATTCTTCTTCGTGGCGGGGTTGCTGGTGATGGCGGGCTTCGGCTTGTTCCTCGTCACCTCGGCGATCGGGCGCGCCTGGTGCGGCTATGCCTGTCCGCAGACCGTCTGGGTCGATCTCTTCCTCGTGGTCGAACGGGCGATCGAAGGCGACCGGAATGCGCGCATGAAGCTCGACGCCGGCCCCTGGACCTTCGACAAGATCCGCAAGCGCATCGCCAAGCATGCCATCTGGCTCGCGATTGCGGTCGCCACCGGCGGTGCCTGGATCTTCTACTTCGCCGACGCGCCGCACCTGCTTGCGAGCTTCGTTACCCTGAAGGCGCAGCCCGTCGCCTACATTACCGTGGCCGTGCTGGCGGCGACGACCTATGTCTTCGGCGGCCTGATGCGCGAACAGGTCTGCACCTACATGTGCCCGTGGCCGCGCATCCAGGCGGCGATGGTGGACGAGAATTCGCTGGTCGTCACCTACAACGACTGGCGCGGCGAGCCGCGCTCGCGCCATGCCAAGAAGGCGGTTGCGGAGGGTGCGAGCGTCGGCGACTGCGTCGATTGCAACGCCTGCGTGGCCGTCTGTCCCATGGGTATCGACATCCGCGACGGCCAGCAGATGGAATGCATCACCTGCGCGCTCTGCATCGATGCCTGCGACGGGGTGATGGACAAGCTCGGCAGGGAGAGGGGGCTGATCGCCTATGCGACGCTTTCGGACTATAGCGCCAACATGGCGCTTGCCACCGGCGGTGGCGCCGGTCCGATCGATCCGGCGCGCGTGCGCATGGCGGACGGCAATTTCTCGGAAAAGGTGCGGCATTTCGACTGGCGCATCATCTTCCGGCTGCGCACCGTCTTCTATCTGGTCATATGGACGCTGGCCGGTCTCGGGCTCGTGTTCGCGCTGGTCTCGCGCGACCGGCTGGGGCTCAACGTCATCCACGACCGCAACCCGCAATTCGTGGTCGAATCGGACGGATCGATCCGCAACGGCTACGAGGTGAAGCTCCTGAACATGATCCCCGAGCCGCGCACCATCACGCTTTCGATCGAGGGACTGCCACATGCGACCATGCGCATTTCCGGCATCCCGGACGGCAACGGGCGCAGCTTCGACATCCCGGTCCAGCCCGACAAGGTGACCGCGGTGAAGGTGTTCGTGACGCTGCCCAAGGACTTCCGCGCCGAGGCCGGCGAGGGCTTCAGCCTGATCGCCGAGGACAGGCCGGGCGGCGAACGCGGAACCTATGACGCCCATTTCAACGTGCCCGGAGGCGCAAGATGACCACGCCCGCAAAAACCGACGAGCCCGGCTTCCGCTTTACCGGCTGGCACATGCTGGGGGTGATGCTGCTGTTCTTCGGTACCATCATCACGGTCAACCTCGTCATGGCCTGGAACGCGGTCAGCAGCTGGAGCGGGCTGGTGGTGCAGAACACCTATGTCGCCAGCCAGGAGTTCAACGGCAAGGTGGAGAAGGCGAGGGCGTTTGCCGAGAGCGGTTTTGCCGGCGAACTGACCATCGCCGACGGCCGGGTCAGCTACCGGCTCCACGATGCTGCGGGCGGGCCGATTGCCGCCGACGCGGTGACCGTCACGTTCAAGCGTCCCACCGACGAGCGGGAAGATTTCACGCTGACGCTTGTCGGCGACGGGGAGGGAAACTACTCTGCCGCACGGACATTGCCCGCAGGCCAATGGATCGCGGACATCGCGAGCGTTCGCGGAGGGCAGCCGATCTTTCACCAGACGATCCGCACGGTCGTCGCAGGAGGCAGGCCATGAGCTGCTGCGCACCGGGTACCGAAGGCGCGATCGACGCTGCCGGCGGCGCGCTGCCGTCTGCAGAAGAGATGCGGCTGGCCGCCCGCGATCTGGGCGAGGGCCTGCGCCAGAGCGATCTCAGCGTTCCCGGCGTCCACTGCGGCGCCTGCATCTCCACGATCGAAGGCGCGTTGTCGGGCCTGCCGTCGATCGAAAGCGCCCGCGTCAACCTGACCGCCCGGCGCGTGTCGGTGCGCTGGCGCGATGTCGAGGGCTTCGATCCGCAGGCGATCCCCGCCGCCATCGCCAGCACCGGCTACACCGCCCACCTCTTCACCGTGCCGATCGCAGCCGACGACGCGCTGCGCAACGAACTGATCCGTGCCGTCGCCGTCTCGGGATTCGCGGCGATGAACATCATGCTGCTCTCGGTCTCGATCTGGTCGGGTGCGGAAGCGTCCACGCGAGACCTGTTCCACTGGATCTCGGCGCTGATCGCGGGTCCGGTGCTGATCTATGCCGGGCGCTTCTTCTTCCGCTCCGCCTGGGGCGCGTTGAAGCACGGGCGGACCAACATGGACGTGCCGATCTCGCTGGCGGTGACGCTCTCCTATTTCGTCTCGCTGTGGGAGACGATCCATCACGGCGAACATGCCTGGTTCGATGCCACGGTGACGCTGCTGTTCTTCCTGCTGATCGGTCGCACGCTGGACCATGTCATGCGCGACCGGGCGCGTTCGGCAATCACCAGCCTTGCCAGGCTTTCGCCCCGCGGCGCGATGGTGATCAAGGATGACGGAGCGCGGGAGTATCGCCCCGTCGAGGAGATCGCGGTGGGCGACCGGCTGTCGGTCGCAGCCGGCGAACGGCTGGCCGTCGACGCCCGCGTCGTCGCCGGCATGAGCGACGTCGATCGTTCGCTCGTCAGCGGCGAGAGTGCACCGGTCACGGCAAAGCCGGGCAGCATGCTCGAGGCAGGCGTGATGAACCTCACCGGGGCGCTGGTGGTCGAGGCCGTGGCGGTGGCGCGGGATTCGTTTCTGGCCGAGGTCATCGGCCTGATGGAGGCGGCCGAAGGCGGGCGCGCCCGCTATCGGCGCATCGCCGACCGGGCGGCATCCTACTATTCGCCGGCGGTGCACCTGCTGGCGCTGGCCTCCTTCCTCGGCTGGGGCTTTGCCGACGGCGACTGGAAGCATGCGATGCTGGTCGCCGTCGCCGTCCTGATCATCACCTGCCCCTGTGCGCTCGGCCTCGCCGTGCCGGTGGTGCAGGTGGTGGCGGCGGGACGCCTGTTTGCGAGCGGCATCATGGTCAAGGACGGTTCGGCGATGGAGAGGCTCGCCGAGATCGATACCGCGGTCTTCGACAAGACCGGTACGCTCACCATGGGGGCGCCGCGCCTGATCGGGCGGGAGGCTGTCGGCCGCCGGCCGGGTACCCTGAAGGGTGACCAGACATTCGCCGTCGCCTCAGCCCTTGCAGCCCATTCCCGCCACCCGCTCTCGGCCGCGCTGGCCGCCGCCCATCTCGGGCCGGTGCCGCAGTTCGAGGCGGTGGCGGAGATTCCGGGCAGTGGCCTTGAGGCGGTGACGCCGGAGGGGACCTGGCGGCTCGGAAACCGTGCCTTTGCCTGCAGCGGCGGCGAGCCGGCAGACGATGGCATTCCGGCCTCGGAGGTCGTGCTGTCGCTCGACGGCGTCGCGATCGAGACCTTCCGGTTCGAGGACCGGCTGCGGCCTGCCGCCCGCGAAACCGTCACCCACCTGCGCAAGGACGGGATCGAAGTCGGCATCCTGTCCGGCGACCGTCCGGCCGCCGTGGAGCGGGTCGCAGCCCAGCTCGGCGTCAGCCGCTGGCGGGCAGGGCTTGCGCCGCGCGACAAGACCGAGGCGGTCAAGGAAAGTGCCGCGGCAGGCGCAAAGGTGCTGATGGTGGGCGACGGCATCAACGATGCGCCGGCACTGTCGGCGGCCCATGTGTCGATGGCGCCGGCAACAGCCGCCGACATCGGCCGGCAGGCGGCCGACCTCGTCTTCCTGCGCGACGGGCTGGACGCCGTCTCCTTCGCGGTCGAGACCTCGAAGCGGGCAGGCAGCCTGATCCGGCAGAACTTCACGCTTGCGATCGGCTACAACGTCATCGCCGTGCCGGTCGCGATCCTCGGCCATGCGACCCCGCTGATCGCGGCTGTCGCGATGTCGACCTCGTCCATCATCGTCGTGGCGAATTCGCTGCGGCTGCGCGGTCCGGCACCGGTGCTGCGGCAGGATGCGGCCGGGCCGAAGCCGGCGTCGGGACTGGCGAGGCCGGCATGAACACGCTGATCTACCTCATCCCGATTGCGCTCTTCCTCGGCGGGCTCGGCCTTGCCGCCTTCCTCTGGTCGATCCGCAGCGGTCAGTATGACGACCTGGACGGAGCGGCGTGGCGCGTGCTCGACGACGAAGAAGGCGGCAAGCGCGGCTCGCCGGGTGCGCACGGCGGGTAGCTGCCATGCGCGATTGTTACCAAACAACGGCTTGTCGTAAATCGATTTGAATGCCAAAACAGCCGCCTACCGAAAGTGGAGCGGGTTCTTCTTGTTCCGCTACGGGCAACCATCTTTATGCAGCGCCTCTCGACCTCTGCGGCCGTCCGGCAAAGCACCATTCCAGACGGAGGTATGAACGTGGCACAGGCGGAAATCGGTTTGATCGGTCTCGGCGTTATGGGATCGAACCTGGCGCTCAACATTGCCGAGAAGGGCAACAAGATCGCGGTCTTCAACCGCACGGCCGAGCGTACCCGGGAATTCTACGAGGAGGCGGGCAGCCTCAAGGATCAGATCGTCCCCTGCGAGACCATCGAGGAATTTGTCGCCGCCATCCGCCCGCCGAGGCCGATCATCATCATGATCAAGGCCGGCGATCCGGTCGACCAGCAGATGGAACTTTTGAAGCCGTTCCTTGAGAAGAACGACATCATGATCGATGCCGGCAACGCCAACTTCCGCGACACGATGCGCCGCTTCGACGCGCTCAAGGACAGCGGCCTGACCTTCATCGGCATGGGGGTGTCCGGCGGCGAGGAGGGTGCCCGCCACGGCCCCTCGATCATGGTCGGCGGCAAGGAAGACAGCTGGAAGCGCGTGGAGAAGGTGCTGACCTCGATCGCCGCCAAGTACAATGACGAGCCCTGCGTCGCCTGGCTCGGCGAAAACGGCGCCGGCCACTTCGTCAAGACGATCCACAACGGCATCGAATATGCCGACATGCAGATGATCGCCGAGATCTACGGCATCCTGCGCGACGGCCTGAACATGAGCGCGACCGAGATCGGCAAGGTGTTCGACACCTGGAACAAGGGCCGCCTGAACTCCTATCTGATCGAGATCTCCGGAACGGTGCTCGAGACCGCCGATCCGCTGACCGGAAAGCCGATCGTCGACATGATCCTCGACAAGGCCGGCCAGAAGGGCACCGGCAAGTGGTCGGTGATCGAGGCGCAGAACATGGGCGTGCCGGCGACCGCGATCGAGGCGGCCGTGGCTGCCCGCAGCCTGTCGTCGATGAAGGACGAGCGCGAGGCGGCCGAGAAGACCCTCGGCCTGCCCGGCCTCTCTGCGCTGTCCGTTTCCGACAGGGACGCCTTCATCAAGGATCTCGAAAGCGCGCTGCTGGCCGGCAAGATCGGCGCCTATGCGCAGGGCTTCGCCGTCATGTCAGCAGCCTCGAAGGAATTCGGCTGGAACCTGCCGATGCCGACGATCGCCAAGATCTGGCGTGCCGGCTGCATCATCCGCTCGCAGTTCCTCGACGAGATCACGTCCGCCTTCACCGCAGCACCCGATGCGGCGAACCTGATCGTCACGCCCGCCTTCTCCACCATGGTCAAGGAGACCGACGGTGCGCTGCGTCGCGTCGTCTCGGCTGCCGTTCTCGCCGGTCTACCGGTTCCGGCGCTGGCTTCTGCGCTCGGCTACTTCGACAGCTACCGCCGTGGCCGCGGCACGGCCAACATGATCCAGGCCCAGCGCGACTTTTTCGGCGCGCACGGCTTCGACCGCATCGACGGCGCCGACAACCACCACGGCCCCTGGGGCAGCGGCCTCGTCGCCGGCGCCTGAGCGGGGCGCACGGTCTACAGGAACATCGAAGGGCCGGCGCCACTGTGCGCCGGCCCTTCTTGTTTACGGATGCGGCAGCGCTTCTTCCGCCCAGAGGGCAGGCATCAATCCGTCGGAATCGGGTAGCTCAGCGTCTGCAACTCGCTCGCCGGGCGGCCGTTGATGCGGCCGATGACGGCGCTGGCGAGTTCGCGGCCGGCAAGGCGGATGTCCTCGCGCATGGTCATGATTTCGGGCCGGAGCCACTGCAGGAAGGTGCTGGGCTCCTTGGAGACGATGTCGATGTCGTGGCCGATCCGGCGGCCGCTGCCCTCGACGGCGGCGATCAGCGCGACTGCACCGGAACCGCTGCCGGAGACGATGCCGTCCGGCGCGTCGGCGCTCCGCATCACCCGTTCGCAGGCTGCGCGGATGTCCGGCAGGCCGGAATCGAGGTTGACCTCGCTGAAGGGATAGATCGAGGCGCCGAAGTCGCGCACCGCCCGCTCGAAGCCGGTTCGCATGTGGATGTTGAAGGTCAGGTGCGGGGGCGGCTCCAGCAGCATCAGGTGGCGCCGGCCGCGCTCGGCCAGCCGCTTGACCGCCTCGTAGGCGAAGCGCTCGTTGTCGAAGTCGTGGAACGGATGCTCCAGCCCCATCACCGTGCGGCCGTGGGTGACGAAGGGAAAGTTGCGCTCCATCATCAGGGCGACGCGGGGGTCGCGCGGCTCGGTGCGGGAAATGATGACGCCGTCCGCCGCACCGGTCTCAAGGATGTAGCGGATCGGGTCGAGCGGATTGTTGGCGGTGCGGTAGGGCGTCACGACGAGGTGATAGGGGGTGCCGCCGAGGATCTCCGAGATGCCGGCCACGAGCGGGCTCGTCAGGCCCATGATCTCTTCCTCGAGGCTGAGGACGAGGCTGATCACGTTGGTCTTTCCGGTCCTGAGGCGCACGCCGGCGCGGTTCGGCTGGTAGCCGATCTGGCTGGCGACGAGGCGGACGCGCTCCTTCGTCTCCTGGCTGATATCCGGCGCATCCTTCAATGCGCGCGAAACCGTGGTGATGCCGAGGCCGGTCATGAAAGCGATCGTCTTCAGCGTCGGTCGCTCCTGACCGGACGGGGCGCCGCTGGCCCGCTCCTTCGTGATCCTGTCCATGCGCGTCTGCAATCCCCTTCTGCCATCGCCGGTACCACGCCTGCGAACCGGTTGCCACTCCTGCGTCGATGGCACTTCCATACTGAAACGATACAGTTCGGTTGTCGAGGCGTCTTTTAGCTTCTTGTGAGGCGGTCGAGTGGCTTTCTGGCCCGCCGTGGTTGCGTGCCAGCGTCAATGCTGTGTCCGGCTTGTTTGAACAGCTTGCGCAAATATGTGCTATCGATCACGATTGGTTGCGTATAAAGTGCAATTAAAGCAAGGCATTACGCAAAGTTCTTCGCATTGCAGCATTTCAGCGCCTGGCTGACCGGGTACAAATTCTGCGGATTCTCGCGACGGCGGGTTGCGCGAGCAAATCGATTGCTCTAGGTTTTTACTGCAACGTTTCAGTGAGGGAGGAGACTCATGAAAATTCGTTCCGCGATTGCCGCTCTGGCGGCAACTGTCGCGCTTCCGGTCGCAGCGAGCTACGCGACGGACCTGGAGGTGACGCATTGGTGGACGTCCGGCGGGGAAGCCGCGGCGGTCGCCGAGCTGGCCAAGGCCTTCGACGCTACCGGCAACAAATGGGTGGACGGCGCCATCGCCGGCGCCGGCAGCACGGCCCGACCGATCATGGTCAGCCGCATCACCGGCGGCGACCCGATGGGCGCCACGCAGTTCAATCACGGCCGGCAGGCTGAGGAACTGGTCCAGGAAGGTCTGATGCGCGACCTGACGGACGTGGCCGAGCGGGGCAACTGGAAGGACGTGATCCGGCCGGCGAGCCTGCTCGATTCATGCACGATCGACGGCAAGATCTACTGCGCGCCGATCAATATCCATTCCTGGCAATGGCTGTGGCTGTCGAACGCCGCGTTCGAGAAGGCCGGCGTTCCCGTGCCGAAGAACTGGGACGAGCTCGTCGCGGCCGCGCCGGCGCTCGAGAAGGCGGGGATCGTGCCGCTCGCCGTCGGCGGGCAGGCCTGGCAGGCGAACGGCGCCTTCGACGTGCTGATGCTGGCGCTTGCCGGCAAGGACGTGTTCCTGCAGGTGTTCGGCGAGAAGAACGCCGAGGTGGCCGCCGGTCCGGAGATGGCCAAGGTGTTCAAGGCGGCCGACGACGCGCGGCGGATTTCCAGGGGCACCAACGTCCAGGACTGGAACCAGGCGACCAACATGGTCATCACCGGCAAGGCCGGCGGCCAGATCATGGGCGACTGGGCGCAGGGCGAATTCCAGCTGGCTGGCCTGAAGGCCGGCGAGGACTATAGCTGCCTGCCCGGGCTCGGCGTCACCGAGATGATCGCCACCGGCGGCGATGCCTTCTACTTCCCGCTGCTCGAGGACGAGGCGAAGTCCAAGGCGCAGGAGGCGCTGGCTGAAACGCTGGTCGATCCCAAGGCCCAGGTCGCCTTCAATCTTAAGAAGGGTTCGCTGCCCGTGCGCGGCGACGTCGACCTTGGCGCCGCCAACGACTGCATGAAGAAGGGCCTCGACATCCTGGCCAAGGGCAACGTCATCCAGTGGACCGACCAGTTGCTGTCGGCCGACAGCCAGAAGCAGAAGGAGGACCTGTTCTCCGAATTCTTCGCCAGCGGGTTGATGTCGCCGGAAGACGCCCAGAAGCGCTTCGCCGAAATCATCGCGACAGCCGACTGATCGGCCTGTTCGCGCTGACGCCGCCGGCTCCGGTCTCCGGACGGGGCCGGCGGCACGGCAACGTTGCCTTGCCGCGGCGAGGAATATACACCGGAGAGGAGACACCCATGACGGGTCAAGTGACGGGTCGAGCGACCGTTCGCGCACACCCCGGGCGGCCGAGCCGCCTGACGCGCAACCTCAGTGCCAAGATCGCATCCATTCCGATGATGCTGACCGCCGTCGTCGTCTTTCTCGGCGGCACGCTGTGGACAGTGCTTTATTCGTTCACGAGTTCGAAGCTGCTGCCGCGCCTCAAGTTCGTCGGTCTCGACCAGTACGAGCGCCTGTGGGCGGCGCCCCGCTGGCTCGTGTCGATCGAGAACCTGGCGATCTACGGCGTCTTCTCGCTCATCTTCAGCATGGTGATCGGCTTCATGCTGGCCGCGCTGATGGACCAGAAGATCCGCTTCGAGAACACGTTCCGGACGATCTTCCTCTATCCCTTCGCGCTCTCCTTCATCGTCACCGGCCTTGTCTGGCAGTGGCTGCTGAACCCCGAGCACGGCATCCAATCGGTGGTGCGCGCCATGGGCTGGACGGGCTTCGATTTTAACCCGCTCTATGATTCCAGCATCGTCATCTACGGCATCCTGATTGCAGCACTCTGGCAGGGGACAGGCCTGGTGATGTGCCTGATGCTGGCCGGCCTGCGCGGCATCGACGAGGACATCTGGAAGGCTTCGCGGGTGGACGGCATCCCGATGTGGAAGACCTATCTCTTCGTCGTCATCCCGATGATGCGGCCGGTGTTCGTGACCACGCTCGTCATCATCGCCAGCGGCATCGTCCGCGTCTACGACCTCGTCGTGGCGCAGACCAGCGGCGGGCCGGGCATCGCCTCCGAGGTGCCGGCAAAATACGTCTACGACTACATGTTCCAGGCGCAGAACCTCGGCCAGGGGTTTGCCGCCTCCACGATGATGCTGATCACGGTTGCGATCATCATCGTTCCCTGGGCCTATCTGGAATTTTCGGGAGGGCGCAAGCGTGTCTGACCGTGGCCATCTGAAGAAGACCGCCCATCTGGCGGAAGTGCCTGCCGCGTTGGAGGCAGGGCCGAGGGGAGCGAAGCCCCGCCGGCTGGTGTCGACCCGCACCATCGTTGTCTACGGCACGCTGTTCGTTGCCGCAGCCTACTACCTGCTGCCCCTCTACGTGATGATCGTCACCTCGCTGAAGGGCATGCCGGAGATCAGGGTCGGCAACATCTTCTCGCCGCCGCTGGAGATCACCTTCGAGCCCTGGGTGAAGGCCTGGTCGAGCGCGTGCACGGGGCTGAACTGCGACGGGCTTTCGCGCGGCTTCTGGAACTCCGTGATGATCACCGTGCCCTCCACGATCATCTCGATCGCGGTCGCCTCGATCAACGGCTATGCGCTGTCCAACTGGCGCTTCAAGGGCGCGGACATCTTCTTCACGATCCTGATCGTCGGCGCCTTCATCCCCTATCAGGTGATGCTCTACCCGCTGGTGATCGTGCTGCGCGAGATCGGCCTCTACGGCTCGCTCGCCGGTCTCGTCATCGTCCATACCATCTTCGGGATGCCGATCCTGACGCTGCTGTTCCGCAACTATTTCGCTTCGCTGCCGGAAGAGTTGTTCAAGGCGGCGCGCGTGGACGGGGCAGGGTTCTGGGGCATTTTTCTCAAGATCATGGTGCCGATGTCGCTGCCGATCTTCGTCGTGGCGATGATCCTGCAGGTGACCGGCATCTGGAACGACTTCCTGTTCGGCGTCGTGTTCACGAGACCCGAATACTACCCGATGACGGTGCAGCTCAACAACATCGTCAACTCCGTCCAGGGGGTGAAGGAATACAACGTAAACATGGCCGCGACGATCCTGACGGGCGCCTTCCCGCTCCTCGTCTACTTCGTCTCCGGTCGGCTGTTCGTCCGCGGCATCGCCGCCGGCGCCGTGAAAGGCTAAGCGCATGACCAGCGTTTCCGTCAAAGACCTCAGACTCAGCTTCGGCCAAGTCACCGTCCTCGACCAGCTCAACCTCGATATCCAGGAGGGCGAGTTCCTCGTGCTGCTGGGCTCGTCCGGCTGCGGCAAGTCGACCCTCTTGAACTGCATCGCCGGGCTGCTCGACATCACCGACGGGCAGATCTTCATCAACGGCCGCAACGTCACCTGGGACGAGCCGAAGGACCGCGGCATCGGCATGGTGTTCCAGTCCTATGCGCTCTATCCGCAGATGACGGTGGAGAAGAACCTCTCCTTCGGCCTGAAGGTGGCGAAGCTGCCGCAGGGCGAGATCGACAAGCGGGTGGCGCGCGCCGCCGAGATCCTGCAGATCGGGCCGCTGCTGAAGCGCAAGCCGTCCGAGCTTTCCGGCGGCCAGCGCCAGCGCGTGGCGATCGGGCGGGCGCTGGTGCGCGACGTCGACGTGTTCCTGTTCGACGAGCCGCTCTCCAACCTCGACGCCAAGCTGCGCTCGGAACTGCGTGTCGAGATCAAGCGGCTGCACCAGTCGCTGAAGAACACCATGATCTATGTGACGCACGACCAGATCGAGGCGCTGACGCTGGCCGACCGCATCGCCATCATGAAGGGCGGCGTCATCCAGCAGCTCGCCGATCCGAACACGATCTACAACGCGCCGAGGAACATGTTCGTCGCGGGCTTCATCGGCTCGCCGTCGATGAACTTCCTCAAGGGCGAGATCGCTACCGGCGCAGACGGGAAGACCGTTTTCGTGGCCGGCGGGGTGACGTTTTCGCTCAACGGATACAGGGCCGGCGATCCGCTCTTGCCCGGCCGCAAGGTGGTGCTCGGCGTGCGGCCGGAGCACGTGGCGGTGGACGAGGCGGCGGCGGGCGGCGAGTTGCACGAGGCCGTGGTCGACATCGAGGAACCGATGGGGGCGGACAACCTCCTGTGGCTCAAGCACGCGGGGCACACGATGGCCGTGCGGACCGCCGGTTCGCGCCGCTTCCGGCCGGGCACGAAGGTGAGGCTCTCCTTCGACATGTCGCTGGCCTCGCTGTTCGATGCGGCGACGGAGGAGCGGATCTGAGGGCGCGTGGATCCCCAGGAAATAAAACCAAGAGTTCGAGACTGAACGATGACCACAAGACCCGACATCACATCCATCGACCTCAGCGGCAGCTGGCAGCTCTCGACACTGGAGGGCGCCCATGCGGCGCCAATGGCTGTCCCCGGCGACGTGCATTCGGCGCTGATTGCCGCCGGCATCGTCGCCGACCCCTATGTCGGCCGCAACGAGCTTGATGCGCGCTGGGTCGCGGAGGCCGACTGGGCGATCGAGCGGACCTTCCTGGTGCAGCCGGAAATGCTGGAGGCGTGCTGGTATCTCGACATCGGCAGCATCGACACGGTGGCTTCCGTCTATGTGAACGGCGTTTTGGTACAGGACACCGACAACTGCTTCCGCCGCTACCGGCCGGACGTTACCGAGGCGCTGAAGGCCGGCGAGAACCACGTCCGCGTCGTCATCCATTCGGCGGTCGCAGCCGGGGCGGCCCGGCAGGCGGAGCTGCCCTTCTTCGTGCCCTGGCACGAGGGCAACTCGCCGATCGCCAACGGCAACATGCTGCGCAAGCCGCAATGCCATTTCGGTTGGGACTGGAACCTCGCGATCGCGCCGCTCGGCATCTACGAGCCGATCGTGCTGCGCAAGCTGGAGATCGCACGCATCGAGCACGTCACCACGCGACAGTTCCACCATGCGGACGGTTCCGTCGACCTCTACGTCACCGCCACTTTCCTCGCCGAGGAGCCGGGCATCCTGCCGGTGCATTTCTCGCTCGACGGCGAGCGGGTGCGGCTCGACATCGGCGTCAATGCCGGGGAGACGGTGCTGACGCATCTGTTCCATGTCGACGAACCGGACCTGTGGTGGCCTGCCGGAAGCGGCGGGCAGCCGTTGTCGCGGGTGGTCGTGGAGACGCCGACGGAGACAGCGTCGCGCACAGTTGGTTTTCGCCAAGTCGAACACCTGACCGACCGGGACGAGGCGGGAAGCCGCTTTGCCTTCCGGATCAACGGCCGCGAGATCTTCTGCCGCGGAGCCAACTGGATCCCCGCCGATGCGCTGTTTTCGCGCGTCACCCGGGAAGGCGTGCGCGACCTGCTGCAGTCGGCGGTCGACGCCAACATGAACATGATCCGTGTCTGGGGGGGCGGCTTCTACGAGCCCGACTGGTTCTACGATCTCTGCGACGAGATGGGGCTGATGGTCTGGCAGGACTTCATGTTCGCCTGCAACCTCTATCCCTCGACGCCGGAATTCCTCGACAACGTGACCGCCGAGGTCGACTACCAGGTGCGCCGGCTGTCCTCGCATCCCTCGATCGTCTTGTGGTGCGGCGACAACGAACTCGTCGGCGCGCTCGGCTGGTTCGACGTCTCGCGCAAGGACCGCGACCGCTATCTCGTCTCCTACGATCGGCTGAACCGCACGATCGAGCTGGCGCTGAAGAAGGCCGCGCCTGGCGCGATCTGGTGGCCGTCGAGCCCGGCTTCGGGCCCTCTCGATTTCGGCGACGCCTGGCATGCCGACGGCTCCGGCGACATGCACTACTGGTCGGTCTGGCACGAGAACAAGCCGTTCGAGGACTATCGCAGCGTCCGGCCGCGCTTCTGCTCGGAGTTCGGCTTCCAGTCCTACACGTCGATGCCGGCGATCCGCCGGTTCGCCGACGAAAAGGACATGAACATCGCCTCGCCGGTGATGGAGTGGCACCAGAAGAACGCCGGCGGCAACGAGCGGATCGCGGCGACCATGTTCCGCAGCTTCCGCTTCCCGAAGGATTTTCCGAGCTTCGTCTACCTGAGCCAGATCCAGCAGGGGCTCGCGATCCGCACCGCCGTCGAATACTGGCGTTCGCTCAAGCCGCATTGCATGGGCACGCTCTATTGGCAGCTCAACGACACCTGGCCGGTCGCCTCCTGGTCCAGCCTCGACCACGGCGGCGGATGGAAGGCGATGCACTACATGGCGCGCCGCTTCTTCCAGCCGGTCGCCGTTGCCGCCATCCCGTCGAAGGACGGCAGGCGCATCGACTTCTCGATGGTGAACGATACCGCGAAGGCGGTCGAGGTCTCGTTCAGTAGCCGGCTGGTCTCGCTTTCCGGCGAGGCAAGGGCTTTCCGCACCGCTTCGGGGACCTGCGGACCCGATCTGGCCGAGACGCTTCTTTCGATCGATGCGAGCGAGGTGCCGCAGGACGCGCTGCTGTTCTGGTCGTTCCAGGCATCGAATGGCATGAGCGGCAGCGGACACCACGCGCCGGTGCCCTACAAGGCGCTCGACCTTGCGCCTTCCGGGCTGGCGGTCACCTCTGCGCCGAGGGCGGACGGCGGCTTCGACGTCACCGTCTCCGCGCGGGCGCTTGCCCTTCATGTGATGGTCGAGGCGAACGTCGCAGGGCGCTGGTCCGACAATGTCTTCGATCTTCTCGCGGGCGAGGAACGGCGGCTGGTCTTCACACCCGCGCAGCCGCTTGTGGCCGGTGAGTTGCCCGCCTTCCACGCCTTGGACCTTCATTCCTGCCAGTCCGGTTCGGACGGCTAGACTTCAACCTGCGCCGCGTCCCCGCGTGCCAATCCCAGGAGCAAACCCAGTGCAGAAAGTCAGTTTCCAGCTCTACAGCGCCCGCAATTTCCAGCCCTTCACGGACGTGTTCCGCCTCGTTTCGCAGGCGGGCTACAGCCAGGTGGAGGGGTACGGCGCGCTCTACGCCGCGCTCGACGATGCGGCGATCGCCTCGACCAAGGCAGACCTCGACAAGAACGGGCTTGCCATGCCGACGGCCCATTTCGGCATCGACATGCTGGAGAACGAGGTCGAGCGCGTGCTCGAGATCACCCGCACGCTCGGCATCAAGGCGATCTACTGCCCCTATCTGTTGCCGGAGGACCGCCCGACGGACGCCGGCGGCTGGCGCGCCTTCGGCGAGCGGCTGCAGAAGGCGTCCGCACCCTATCGCAAGGCCGGGCTCGATTTCGGCTGGCACAACCACGACTTCGAGTTCATCGCCCTGCCGGACGGCAGCTTTCCGCAGGACCACATCTTCGCCGGCGGTCCCGATCTCTCCTGGGAAGCCGACATCGCCTGGATCGTTCGCGGCGGCGCCGATCCGGTCGCGTGGATCAGGAAATATGCCGACCGCATCACCTCCGTCCACGTCAAGGACATCGCACCCGCCGGCGAGAGCGCGGAAGAGGACGGATGGGCGGACGTCGGCCACGGGACGCTGCCCTGGGGCGAACTGATGAAGGTGCTGGCCGGGACCAAGGCGCGGTACTTCATCGTCGAGCACGACAACCCGAAGGACCTGAAGCGGCTCGCCGAGCGGTCCATCGCAACGATCAAGGCATTCTGAGGATGGACACCATGACCAGGGAATACGGGACCAAGCAATACGGCGTCGGCATCATCGGCTGCGGGAATATCTCCGGCGCCTATTTCAAGCTGATCCCGCTCTACAGGAACCTGAAGCTCGTCGCCTGCGCCGACATCAATCCGGCGGCCTCGAAGGCCCGGTCGGAGGAGTTTGGCGTCGCCGCACAGGAGATCGACGATCTCCTGTCGAACCCCGCCGTCGATGTCGTCGTCAACCTGACGGTGCCGGAAGCCCACTATCCCGTCTCCCGGCGTGCGCTGGAGGCGGGCAAGCACGTCTATTCCGAAAAGCCCTTCGTGCTGACGCTGGAACAGGGC
This sequence comes from Mycoplana azooxidifex, assembly GCF_014196765.1. Taxonomy (GTDB): domain Bacteria; phylum Pseudomonadota; class Alphaproteobacteria; order Rhizobiales; family Rhizobiaceae; genus Mycoplana; species Mycoplana azooxidifex. The sequence goes on along the minus strand of NZ_JACIEE010000001.1, from coordinate 303,676 downwards.
GAGGCGCTACGCGGTATCGCCGATGCCAAGGGGCTGAAGGTGGGGTCTGCGCCGGATACCTATCTCGGCGGCTCCCATCAGTTCGCCCGCCACCTGATCGACAGCGGCAGCGTCGGCAAGATCATGTCGGGCACGGCGCATGTGCTCGGCCCGGGCATGGAGAGCTGGCACCCGAACCCGGACTTCTTCTTCGCGCCGGGCGGCGGGCCGATCCTCGACATGGGCCCCTACTACGTCAATAACCTCGTCAACCTCGTCGGGCCGGTCAAACGCGTGGTCGCGCTCGCCAACAAGGCGCATGAGGAGCGCACGATCGGCAACGGACCGCGCGCCGGCGAGAAGGTGCCGGTGATCGTTGCGACGAACATCCATGCGGTGCTCGAGTTCGAAAGCGGTGCGCAGATCTCGCTGATGACCAGCTGGGACGTATGGGCGCACCGCCACCAGAACATGGAGCTCTATGGCACCGAGGGTGCGATCTTCGTGCCGGACCCGAACTTCTTCGGCGGAACGGTCGAGGTCGCGGGCAAGGATCGCGAGCCGAAGCCGGTCGAGGTGTGGGACCATCCGCTGACGGCGAAGAACTACGCCTTCGACTGGGGCGTGCAGGCCAACTACCGCGGCATCGGGCTTTCCGACATGATGGTGGCGGTGACGAGCGGGCGCGACTATCGCTGCTCGCTCGACCGCTCGCTCCATACGATCGACGTGCTGACGGCGATCCTGCGGTCTGCGGAGGAGGGACGGGCGATCGACATCGTCACCACCTGCACCCAGCCGGAAGCGCTCGGCATCGAGGAGGCGCGTGCGCTCCTTCGCGACGACGTCGCCGCACCGGCCGTCGAAGCGGCGGCGGAATAGGCGGCCCGCTCACCTCGGGCGTCCGCGCCCCTTGCCGGAACGACACGGGCGGGAGTATCCATTCCCGCCCTAGACATTAAATGGAGTACAGCCATGAGCTGGCAGCCTGCGGAAAACCGCTACGAGACCATGAAATTCAACCGCGTCGGACGCTCCGGCTTGAAGCTGCCGGCCGTCTCGCTCGGCCTGTGGCACAATTTCGGCGGCGACACGCCGCACGAGCGCAAGGTCGAGATGTGCCGCACCGCCTTCGACCTCGGCATCACCCATTTCGACCTCGCCAACAACTACGGCCCCCCGCCCGGCTCGGCGGAAACCGCCTTCGGCGAGATTCTGCGCACCGACTTCGCGGGCTATCGCGACGAACTGATCATCTCGTCCAAGGCCGGCTACGACATGTGGCCGGGTCCTTATGGCGAGTGGGGAAGCCGCAAGTACCTGATCGCCTCCTGCGACCAGAGCCTGAAGCGGATGGGGCTCGACTATGTCGACATCTTCTATTCGCACCGCTTCGATCCCGAGACGCCGCTGGAAGAGACCTGCGCCGCGCTCGACCATATTGTCCGCTCGGGACGTGCGCTCTATGTCGGCCTCTCGTCCTACAATTCGCAGCGCACGCGCGAGGCGGCGGCGATCCTGAAGGCGCTCGGCACGCCCTGCCTGATCCACCAGCCGAGCTATTCGATGCTCAACCGCTGGATCGAGACGGACGGACTGGTGGATACGCTCGACGATCTCGGCATCGGCTCGATCGTGTTCTCGCCGCTGGCGCAGGGCATGCTGACGACGAAGTATCTTTCCGGCATCCCCGGCGACAGCCGTGCGGCGCAGAACCATTTCCTGAAGAAGGATTTCATCCGGCCGGAGACGATCGACAACATCCGCAAACTGAACGCGATCGCTGAGCGCCGCGGCCAGACGCTGGCGCAGATGGCGATCGCCTGGGTGCTGCGCGGCGGCCGGATCACCTCGGCGCTGATCGGGGCCAGCCGCGCCGCGCAGATCGTCGATTGCGTCAGGGCGCTGGACAGGCCCGACTTCACCGCCGAGGAGCTGAACGAGATCGACACCCACGCCCGCGAGGCGGACATCAACCTGTGGACGCGCTCGGCCGAATTGGCGTGACGGATGGGGCAGAGGGGCGGTTACTCCTCTGGGGAGACCCCCTCTGTCCTGCCGGACATCTCCCCCTCAAGGGGGAGATTGGATGGGGCGCTGCCCAAACCCCGATCATCGTCGCATCTTCAGCACCCGGCAGCAATTCGGGGCAGGGAGCAAAGCATCCTGCTGATCTCCCCCCTCGAGGGGGAGATGCCCGGCAGGGCAGAGGGGGGTGGCGTGCAAGACCGAATGACAATGATGCTGGAGGAGCCAAACACGTGATCCGCAATCCGATCCTGCCGGGCTTCAATCCGGATCCGTCGATCTGCCGCGTCGGCGAGGCCTATTACATCGCCACCTCCACCTTCGAGTGGTATCCGGGCGTGCAGATCCACCATTCCCGAGACCTGGTGAACTGGCGGCTGGTGCGCCGGCCGCTGGAGCGGGCGAGCCAGCTCGACATGCGCGGCAATCCGGACAGCTGCGGCGTCTGGGCGCCCTGCCTTTCCTATGCCGACGGGCAGTTCTGGCTGGTCTACACCGACGTCAAGCGGTTCGACGGAAACTTCAAGGACGCGCACAACTACATCGTCACGGCGCCGTCCATCGCGGCGGAGTGGTCCGATCCCGTGCATGTGAACTCCTCGGGCTTCGATCCGTCGCTGTTCCATGACGATGACGGGCGCAAGTGGTTCCTCAACATGCAGTGGAACCATCGCACGGAGAGCTACGGCGGCATGCCGAAGTCGCCCGCCTTCGACGGCATCCTGCTGCAGGAGTGGGATCCGACGGAAAGGCGGCTTGTCGGGCCGGTGAAGAACATCTTCGCCGGAAGCCCGCTCGGGCTCGTCGAGGGCCCGCATCTGTTCAGGCGCAACGGATGGTACTACCTGACGACGGCCGAGGGCGGCACCGGCTACGATCACGCCGTGACCATGGCCCGTTCGCGGACCATCGACGGTCCCTACGAGATGCACCCGGACGTGCACCTGATCACCTCGAAGGACCATCCGGAGGCGGAGCTGCAGCGGGCGGGACACGGCCAGTATATCGAGACACCGGACGGGCAGGCCTATCACACGCACCTCGCCGGACGTCCGTTGCCGCCGAAGCGGCGCTGCACGCTGGGGCGGGAGACAGCGATCCAGAAATGCGTCTGGCGCGACGACGACTGGCTCTACCTCGAAGGTGGCGGGCCGGTGCCGCGGCTCGACGTGGCCGGACCGTTCGGGGCGCCGGCCGCCGAGAGCGCGTCCGAGGTCGCCTATCGCTTCGACGAAGCGGCGCTGCCGGACGATTTCCAGTGGCTGCGCACACCGAAGCCGGACCGGCTGTTCTCGCTTTCCGAGCGTCCCGGCTACCTGCGACTGTTCGGCCGCGAGAGCATCGGCAGTTGGTTCGAGCAGGCCCTCGTGGCCCGGCGGCAGGAGCACCACGACTTTTCCACCGAGACGCTGCTGGAATTTCATCCGGACAGCTACCAGCAGGTCGCGGGCCTGGTGCACTACTACAACCGCCACAAGTTTCACGCGCTCGGGCTGACGCTGCACGAAAAGCTGGGACGGGTCCTGACCATCCTGTCCTGCCCGGGCGACCATGCGAACGGGCGGCTGGTGTTTCCGGTCGCCGGCGGCGTCCCCGTCGGCGAGGCCCCCGTCGCGCTTTCGATGCGCGTGCGCGGAAACGACCTGCAGTTCTTCTGGCGGCAGGCCGCCGGCGACCGCTGGAACGAGATCGGCCCGGTGCTGGATGCGGGCGTGGTGTCGGACGAGGGCGGGCGCGGCGAACACGGGTCCTTTACCGGCGCCTTTGCCGGTATGTTCGCCTTCGATACCTCCGGCCGCGCACAGGTCGCCGATTTCGAGCGTTTTGCCTATAGGGGCGGCGTGGTCGATGAGTAGGTATCTAGTTTGTGCGTTACTCTATATGTTGTCCATAATGTGCTGATTACATTACATAAGTTTAATCTTATTTTCAGTTTCCGTTCATCGGTCGAGCCGTATCAAGAGGGTGTCCAGACAAAAGGAGACACCCATGAAAAAGCTCTTTGCAGCCCTGATCGCGACCTCGATTCTCGCCACTTCCTTCTCCGTGGCAGAGGCCCGTGACAACCGGTATCCGGTCCAGCAGCACCATGTCGACAAGCGGGTGGTGAACAAGAAGGTGGTCATCGAGAAACGGACAGTCGTCCACAAGCACCGCTGGTCGAAGGGCAACAAGCTGACGCGCGCCGAAAGGCGGCAGATCATCAACGCCCGCGACTACCGCCGCCACCATCTGCATGCGCCACGCCGTGGCGAGCAGTGGGTACGGGTCGACAACCAGTTTCTGCTGATCAGCGCCGCCACCGGCCTGATCGTCGGCCTGGTGGCCGCCAACTGAACGGCCTGAGAACTGAAGATGAAAGGGCGGCTCAGGCCGCCCTTTCCGATTCCCGGATGAGGTTTCGCTGTTCGGTCGGTCCCTGCAAAAGGGTAAGCCGGTCCAGAAGGCATGCCGGCCCGGCGGCCGCGCCGGTGCCGGTGCCGGTCAGCTTGCGGCGCCGACGACGCCGGCGTGGGCGGGGAAGAAGCGGTCCAGGCCGCGGCGCTTGCCGAACATGATGTCGTGCTGCAGGAAGCGGTAGTCGCGGACCAGCGGATCGATGGACTTCTTGCGCGACCAGTCGGTCATGGCGTTGCCGTCGTTGCGGATCAACTGGTAGCGGTCGATGATGTCGTAGCGCTCCTGAACCCGGCCGAGGAAGCCGGTGTAGTAGGGATGCTCGTAACCGGCTTCCTTGAGGATGTGATAGGGCAGGAGGGCAGGGCTGATCGTGCCGATCTCTTCCCTGACGCCGGTCTTGTTCGACCAGACGATGAGCGGCGTCTCGTGCTCGCGCTTCATCTGCTCGACCGGGCCGCGGCGCGCGGCCGTGACGTCGTTCATGTAGCCTGCGGAGGTGTAGACCGTGTTGAGCGGCGGGAGGTGGTCGCCGAAGACGACGATGATCGTCTCGCGGTCGCGGTTCTTCGCCCAGTCCATCAGCGTCTTCAGGCTGTCGTCGGCCTCCTTGACGCCCTGCGCATAGGTCGACAGCACCTGGCGGTCGGCATAGGGAAGGCCGCCTTCGACCTTGATCGTGTTCTTCGCGTAACGATTGGCCTCGTAGGGGCCGTGGCCCTGCAGGGTGACCGTGAAGAAGAAGAACGGATCCTGCTGCGCATCGGCCTGGCGGATGATCTCCTTGGTCAGGGCCTCGTCGGATGCGAAAATCCCGCGCTTGGTCATGGGCGGCATCGTCTCTTCGGTCTTGAAGGTCTCGAAACCGAAGGACTTGTAGACGGAGGTGCGGTTCCAGAACCAGCCCGCAAAGGGGTGGATCGCGCGGGCGGTGTAGCCCTCGCCGCGGAAGAAGGTCGCAAGCGAGGGGATCGGGTCGCGCACATACTGCTGGTAGGGAATGCTGCCGGTCGGCAGGAAGGCGTTCGAAAAGCCGGTCAGCGCCTCGAACTCGACATTTGCCGTCAGGCCGCCGAATTCCGGCGAGAAGATCGCACCCGATTCGCTCTTGCGGATGACCGGCATCGGATCGGGGCTGAGCTTGACGTTGGAGAGCCGGGTCGGATCCCACAGGGATTCGCTCATCACCACGATGACGTCCGGCTTGCCGCGGTGGCTGGTGCCGGCCGGCAGCGGCTCCTGGTTGATGTGGTCGATCGCATCGGCGGAATAGCCGGCGGGCGCCTTCACGTTCGCCATCGGCACGTTGATGGCGAAGGCGAGCATGAAGCCGTTGTGGCGGTAGTTCTCGGTCTGGTCCCACATGATCGGGAAGACCTGCAGGCGGTCGCGAACCTCGGAGAACTGGTTGTAGTCGAGGATGGAGCCGAAGCCTGCCAGCAACGGAACGGTGATGGCCAGCCTGAGCGCGCGCTGCGTCAGGGTCAACTGTCGAAAGCGCTTCCAGGCGAAGACCCATAGGGAGATCAGGGCGCCTGCGGCGGCGATAGAACCGACCACGATCCCGACGGCGGTCCAGGGGCGATCGCGGACCAGCGCCGGCATCAGCTCCATGATCTGGCGGCCGAACAGCAGGTCCGTCGGATAGAGCGGGTCGGTCAGAAAGATCTGCTTCTGCTCGGATGTCAGCGCCAGCAGGATGGCGAGCGGGCCGAGGATCAGGATCGCCTTGTGCTGGCGGCCGATCAGGCCGTCGAGCGCCAGAAGCGCCAGGAAGAACAGGCCGCAGGTGGTCCAGCCCGGCTGTGCAAGGGTGGTGAGGAAGGTGTACGTGGCGCCGGTGGACTGGCGCGTGATCAGTTCGACGACGGCGACGGTGACGAAGGCGAAGACGAACGTCAACGCAAGCGAGCGGATTGCGGATGCTGCGATCGCAAGGCGGCGCGCGTCCGCGACCTCGGCGACGACCGTCTCTTGCACTGCTGTCACCGAAACGGCCGGGGCTGAGGTTCTCACGCGCTACTCCGAAATGTCATAAAACTTTCGCTCAATTGTCATATCGTTGTTATCTTGAACAGGGGATGAATGCTCTTTGAGCCGGGATTGACGCCCGGGCGGGCACGCCTCGAGGTCCCTTTGGACGCGGTCGCCGTCTGCGGACGGCAATTCGAAAATCCCTTCATTTTCAAACCGCCCGTCATCATCTAAAGAACAGCCTTGCCCGAATGAACTTCGGACGATGCGGATCGAGGATCGACATGAACGGACAAAGCGACAGGACCACGCTTCGAATTGCGGTCGCACAGCTCAACCCGACGGTGGGCGATGTTGCCGGCAACCTCGCCAAGGCGCGCGCGGCCCGTGCGGATGCCGCCGCGCAGGGCGCAGACCTCCTGCTTCTGACGGAGCTCTTCATTTCCGGCTATCCGCCGGAGGACCTGGTGCTGAAGCCGGCCTTCCTGAAGGCGTGCCAGTTGGCGGTAGAGACGCTTGCCGAGGATACCGCCGATGGCGGTCCTGGCGTCGTCGTCGGCTTTCCCCGGCAGGGCGAGGCGGGGCGACACAATTCCGTGGCCGTCCTCGACGGCGGGCGGATCCTCGTCTATCGCGACAAGCTCGACCTGCCGAATTATGGCGAGTTCGACGAGAAGCGCGTGTTCGCCGAGGGCGCCATGCCCGGTCCGGTCAATTTCCGCGGCGTGCGGCTCGGCATTCCCATCTGCGAGGAGATCTGGAACGACCTCGGCGTCTGCGAGACGCTGGCCGAGAGCGGGGCGGAAATCCTGCTCGTGCCGAACGGCTCGCCCTACTATCGCGGCAAGGTCGATGTGCGCCACCAGGTCGCGCTGAAGCAGGTGATCGAGACCGATCTGCCGCTCGTCTTCGCCAACCAGGTCGGGGGCCAGGACGAACTGGTCTTCGACGGCGCGAGCTTTGGGCTCAATGCCGACAAGACGCTGGCCTTCCAGATGAGCCAGTTCGAGGAGACGATCGCGCTCGTTACCTGGAAGAAGGACGAGGACGGGGACTGGCGCTGCGACGGCGGGCCGATGTCGAAGATCCCGGAGCGCGAAGAGGCGGACTACCGCGCCTGCGTGTTGGGCTTTCGCGACTACGTCAACAAGAACGGGTTCAAGAACGTGGTTCTCGGCCTTTCTGGCGGCATCGATTCGGCGATCTGTGCCGCGATCGCCGTCGATGCGCTCGGCGAGGAGCGGGTGCGCTGCGTGATGCTGCCCTACCGTTATACCTCCGAGGAGTCGCTGAAGGATGCCGCCGCCTGCGCCAGGGCGCTCGGCTGCCGCTATGACATCGTGGCGATCGAGGCGCCGGTGACGGGCTTCATGGATGCGCTCTCCGACATGTTCGAGGGCACCGAGGCCGGCATTACCGAGGAGAACCTCCAGAGCCGCGCGCGCGGCACGATCCTGATGGCGATCTCCAACAAGTTCGGCTCGATGGTGGTCACGACCGGCAACAAGTCGGAAATGTCGGTCGGCTACGCCACCCTCTACGGCGACATGAACGGCGGCTTCAACCCGATCAAGGACCTCTACAAGATGCAGGTCTATGCGCTCTCGCGCTGGCGGAACACGACCGTGCCGCCGGGCGCGCTCGGGCCTTCGGGCGAGGTGATCCCGCAGAATATCATCGACAAGGCGCCTTCCGCCGAACTGCGGCCGAACCAGACCGACCAGGATTCGCTGCCGCCCTATCCGGTGCTGGACGACATCCTCGAATGCCTGGTCGAAAACGAAATGGGGACGGAGGAGATCGTCGCGCGCGGCCATGACGAAGCGACCGTGCATCGCGTCGAGCATCTGCTTTACATCGCCGAATACAAGCGCCGGCAATCGGCGCCGGGCGTGAAGATCACGAAGAAGAACTTCGGCCGCGACCGGCGTTACCCGATCACCAACCGTTTCCGCGACCGATAGGAGGCCGGATGCGCAGTTCCGTCGAGATCTACGACGTTGCGAGCGGACAGGCCCGCGTGGTCTGGCAGACCGAACAGCTCGTGGAGGCGCCGAACTTCTCGCGCGACGGCCGGTCGCTGATCATCAACGGCGACGGGCTCGTCTATCGCCTGCCGCTCGACGGCGGCCCGCCTTCGCGCATCGATACGGGGTTTGCCGTCCAGTGCAACAACGACCACGGGCTTTCGCCGGACGGTCGATGGCTTGCCGTCACCGACAAGGTCGAGTTCGGCAGGGCGGCGATCTACATCCTGCCCGCGGACGGCGGCACGCCGCGGCTGGTGACGCCCAGGCAGTCCTCCTACTGGCACGGCTGGTCGCCGGACGGGGCCAGGGTCTGCTACTGCGGCATCCGCGACGACGTCTTCGACATCTACACGATCTCCGTCGATAGCGGCGAGGAGACGAGGCTGACGTTCGGCGAGGGCCGCAACGACGGTCCGGACTGGTCCTGCGACGGCTGGATCTACTTCAATTCGAGCCGCACCGGGCGCATGCAGATCTGGCGGATCCGGCCGGACGGGACGGAACTCACCCGGATCACCGACAGCCCCTTCGGTGACTGGTTCGCCCATCCGACGCCGGACGGCCGCGCGCTGCTGGTGCTGTCCTACGACGGCGATGTCTTCGACCATCCGCGCGACCGGCATGTCCGGCTGCGGATGATGGATGCGGATGGACGCAACGACCGTGTGCTGTTCGAGCTTTTCGGCGGGCAGGGGACGATGAACGTCCCCAACTGGTCGCCCGACGGATCGCAGTTCGCCTTCGTCCGCTACGCTCCCTAGCCGTGGCGCCCTGGTAGTCACCCCCCAGATTCTCACGGGTTAATTGTTTGGATACCAGTCCGGTTAAGTGAATGTTCCTGCTTGCGCGGTAACGTCCCTGCCAAGAACAACGCGGCGAACGGCCGCTAGCCTGTCAATGGGGATCGACATGGCGAATGCAGGGGCCGGCGTTCCGGCCACGCGCCGGGGGGGCGTCAGGCTGGGGATCGTCATCGCATCGGCGGTGATCGTCCTCTTGTTCGCCAGCGCCAATTTCCTGGTCCTCGACTACTCCATCCGCCAGGCGAACGACTTCGTCGCCGAGACCGAAAAGACGCTGGTCAAGAGCGAGTTCCGCAACCAGATCGAACAGGTGGTGCTCTACCAGAGCGGCCTGTCGGTCTGGGACAAGAGCTTCGACGAACTCGCAAACGGGCGGCTCGGCGAAGATTTTGTCCGGCGCGACCTGAGGGACTGGCTGTGGCGCGAGTCCGGCTTTTCCTGGCTCGTCTTCGCACGGCCGTCCGGAGAGACGGTCCTTGCCATGCACAACGGGATCGTCGTGCCGGGCGAGGAGGCCGACGGCGTGCGCTACTGGATGAGCGACCTTGTGAAACGGGCCACGGAGAACTACTACGCCGCCCTGCGGCGCACCCGCGATGGCTGGATCGTGGCGAAGTCGATGTCGAACGCCAACGCGGTTCATGGCGGCGTGCCGCAGATCAGCGCGACGGGCATGCGCGTGATCGAGCAGGTCATGAGCATCGTCGTGGTGCAGGCGGTGGTGCCGCGGCGGCTGTTCATCCCCGACGATCGCAGGAGCCCGGTACTGATGATCACAGTGAAGCCGATCACGGCCTCCATGCTGGCGGATTCGGAGCGGCGCCTGGGGCTCACCGGCCTCGGCTTCTCGCCGATCACGACCGACGACGCCAACCTGCTGACGACCGGTGTGGGGGGCGATGCCTACAACCCGATGGTGGCGTCGTGGCATCCCAACCGCCCGGGATCGTTCGTCTGGACCATGGCGGTGCCGCACATCGCGGCCCTGATCGCCATCTTCGTCGTCGTCATGGGGTTTGGTGCCCTCAAGTTCTCCTCGCTCGTGCGCGCGCTCGAGCGCAGCGAGGCGAAGAACGCCCATCTGGCTCGCCATGACGCGCTGACGGGCGTGCTCAGCCGTTCCGGGTTCGACCTTGCGGTCACCGATCTTTCCAGCAAGGGGCAGAGGACGTTCTCGATCATCGCCATCGACCTCGACCGGTTCAAGGCGGTCAACGACCGGCACGGCCACGCGGCCGGCGACGAGGTGTTGCGGGTCATGGCCTCGCGGTTCATGGCCCGGCTCGGCGACCGCGGCGTCGTCGCGCGTCTCGGCGGCGACGAGTTCGCCGTCCTGCTGCCGGGGATCGCCGACCGGGACGTCACCCTTCCGCTTGCCGAGGCGTTCGTGCGCGACGCGCAGGTTCCCGTGCCCTTCCAGGGGCAGTTGCTCCAGCTCGGCGGCAGCGCCGGCATCGGCGCCTTTCCCGAGCACGGCCGGACGCCGCATGCGATCATGCTGGCCGCCGACGCGGCCCTCTATGCAGCCAAGCACGCGGGCCGCAATTGCGCCCACTACGGCGTGCCTGGCGGGTCCGACGCTGCTTCGGACATCGAGGCGGCCTGAACGAGCGCCTTCGGGGGATATCCGGCAAACGCCATCGGCCTGTCGCTCGCGCCCCTTGCGCCGTGGCCTGCGGCATGTGCAAATGAAGCTGCCAGGTGCCCCCGCGAACGAGCCGGGGAGAATCGGGAATCCGGTGGGGTTGCGGACGACGTCCGGGCCTCGAAGCCGGAACGTGCCCAACGCTGTGACGGGGACGGCAAGGCCGCGGGGGAAAGCCCCTCGCCATATCGCCACTGGTCGAAGGACCGGGAAGGCGGGCCCGGCCGGACGATCCGGAGTCAGAAGACCGGCCTGGCGAGATGGACCTGCCCGCGCGGACGGCGGAGGGGTCGTGAGCATTGTTGGGGAGTTGACGATGCGACCTTCCAAACGGGACGAGCCTGTTGCCGTCCAACCCTTTACGCCGGCCGAACGGGCGGCCGTCTACCGCGCCATCGAGACGCGTCGCGACGTGCGCGACCAGTTCCTCGCCGATCCCCTGCCGGACGATCTGCTGGAGCGCCTGCTGGGGGCTGCCCACAGCGCACCGTCCGTCGGCTTCATGCAGCCCTGGAGCTTCATCGTCATTCGCGATCCGCAGGTGCTTGCAGGCGCGCACCGGGCGTTCCAGCGCGCCAACGAGGAGGCCGCCGCACTCTTTTCCGGCGAGCGGCAGGAACGCTACCGCACACTGAAGCTCGAGGGGATTCTCAAGGCGCCCGTCAGCCTCTGCGTCACCTGCGATCTGGACCGGGCCGGCAGCGTCGTGCTGGGGCGCACGCACAATCCGCGCATGGACGTCTATTCGACCGTCTGCGCGGTGCAGAACCTGTGGCTGGCGGCGCGGGCGGAAGGCGTCGGCGTCGGCTGGGTCAGCATCTTCCACGATGCCGATGTCCGCGCGCTTCTCGGCATTCCCGAGCGGATCGAGATCGTCGCCTGGCTGTGCCTCGGTTTCGTCGATGCGCTCTACGAGGAGCCTGAACTGGCCGTGAAGGGCTGGCGTCAGCGGCTGCCGCTCGAGGACCTGGTTTTCGCCGACCGGTGGGGGCAGCGGCGCTGACGCCTGCAATATATCGCCGGTTCAGTTCGCTCCGGCGGGATTGCGCAGGTCCAGCGCCGGCTGGTCGTCGGGCAGGAAGCTCGGCCCGACCATCCGCACCTTGTCCTTCTCGGGGTCGTAGGGCCGCTCGTTGACGACCTTCTCGGATGCCGAGGCGCTGGCGACGGGATGCATCCGGATCGTCGTGACCGAACCGACATTCTGCCGGGTCGTGCCCGGCGTCGCGCCTTTTGCTGCGTCGGGCGCACTGCCGCCGCCGGTGCCCGTCATCTTCCGGTAGTAGCCCGCAAGGTCGCAGCCGCAGGCCTTGTCGGCCGTGCGGTCGCGGCTCTGGTAGGCGTAGGCATTCGGCAGGGCGGAATAGGGCCGGCCGGTCAGCGTCGAGATCATGTTGCCGCTGTCGAGCGACTGGATCGGCTGGTAGAAGAGTTCCGTCTCCGTCTGCGGGCACATCGTCGAACAGGTCCGCTGGTCGCGGCGGAAGTCGAGTGGGGTGGCGGCGGACGATATCGGGAAGAAGCCGCCGTCGCAGGTGCGCACGCACAGCGTTTGCAAGGGACCGTCCTGCGATGCCGCGCCCATGTTGCTGAACGTCGTCGGCATCGCCGCCAGCGGATCGTCGGCCTCGGGAAGATCGCCGCCCTCCAGGGTCATCTCGGCCTCCGTGGACGCCTCGATCGCGATGGCCTCCCCGCAGCCGTTTTCGGACAGCTTGGCCAGAATGCGGCCGCGCTCGGCCGGGTCGCCGCCGGCGAAAGACATCTCGTTGCGCTTTTTCACGAGGACCTGGAGGTTGCGGTCCATCTGATCGATGGTGGAGGTGATGGAGGCGCAGGCGCCGGCGTTCTGGCCGCCGAAGACCTTGACGCTGCCCGTGCTGCAGCCGAGACGGCGAAGGTCGCCTCTCGCTCGGCGCAGCTCCATGTTCTGTCTGGCGATCGCGCTGGAATAGCTGCGCGCCTGCTCGCCGCTGTCAACCGCGAGCGGGAGGTTTGCAAGCTGAGACTGGAGATCGCCGCAGAGTTCGGTCGTCTGGGCAGAAGTCGGCGCGTGCGGCAAGGCGATTGTCAGGGCCGTCGCGACAGCCAGCACCACCACTCTTCCCAATCCCCACGGCACGTCATCAGCTCCTGTCGCGTTACCCCTCGCGGCTCGGCTCCGGCAGGCGAGGGCGGCTCGGGTAACGCCGAATCGGCCTTTCGGTTCCGGCGGCGGGGCGGAAACCGGAAATTCCGCCGCAGGCTCGGGCATCCCCACCGGGCAACTCGCCTGTCCCGATCATAGCTTTGGGGGGCGAATGAGCAATGCGCTCGTCGAAAAGTGATTAACGTCAATAATAGTTGAATTTTGTCTTCATGTTTTGTGCGGCGAATTGCCATCGCCGTGCCCATGGTGTAGCAAATTGCTGGCTGCGGCGGCCCCTGGCGGTCATGTTGCCCGCCTTCCGGCGCCGCCATTCCGTCGAACGCACCATAGGTCATCGCATGCGCCTTTCCTCCGTTCTGCTCAGCCCGTTCTATGCGCTCCAGCTGGCGTCCGGCGCCAAGTCCTTCGCGGACAATCCGATCCTAGGCAGCAAGACCCTGAACAAGATGGGCCTCCATGCCAAGCGGGTGTCGCTCGCCATGGACATGGCCGACTGGCGGCGCAAGTCGCTCGCGCGCCTGGTGACGGCCGAGCAACGACGCGAATACGACGAGAACGGCTTCGTGAAGATCGAGAACTTCCTGCCGCCGGAGGTGTTCGCGCAGGTGACGTCTGAGCTGGAGAACAGCGACTTCGACCGTTACGACATGCTGCAGGGTGCGACGGTCACGCGCCGCGCGCTGATCGACGACAGCGACGTGGAGCGCCTTCCGGGCTTCAAGGCGGCGCGCAACGATCCGCGCATGACCAATCTCCTGCGCTACGTCTCCTCCAGCGACGGCCAGCCGCTGCTGGTGGTGCAGGTGGTGATGGCGCTGGCCTCGCCGCCGTCCAAGGCCGTCTCGTCCGATCCGCAGACAGCGCTCCACAGCGATACGTTCCAGCCGACGGCGAAGGCGTGGCTGTTCCTGAAGGACGTCGGCGAGGAGGACGGGCCGTTCTCCTACGTGCCCGGCTCGCACAAGATCACGCCGCAGCGGCTGGCCTGGGAGCAGCGCATCAGCGAAAGCGCCGATACGATCGAGAACAAGTATTCCGCCCGCGGCTCGCTGCGCATCATGCCGCACGAACTGACCGCGCTCGGCTATGGCCAGCCAGTGAAGATGGTGGTGAAGGCCAACACGCTGATCGTCGCCGATACCCACGGCTTCCACGCCCGGTGCCCGAGCTACAAGCAGACGACGCGCATCGAGATCTACGGTTCGCTGCGCCGCAACCCGTTCCTGCCGTTTACCGGCCTGCACATCGCCTCTCTGCCTGTCATCAAGTCACAGATGAACCGCCTGATCATCGGCGCCATGGGCCTGCGCGGCAAGCTCGGCCTCAAGGGCTCCCCATGGGTCAAGGCCGGCCTTGGCAAGGCCGGCGAGTGGTCGAAGCGGCTGAAGCAGCCGGGGGCTGACAGGCAGAAGTAGAGCGTCGAGGCCGGGAGCGACCCCGGCCTCCGGTCTTTCAGCGCCCGAAGCGTTCGATCACTTCCGGCAGGGGAACATGGCCGCGGCAGGCGCCTGTTCCCGCGAGTACCTCGCCGCTTTCGATCGCGATCGCATAGCGCACGGCGGGGTCGGCATCCAGCCTGCGGCGGAGGGCGGCGAGCTTCGGCCAGCGATCAGACGAAGCGACCTCGTGAAATTCGAGCCAGCGTGCGACCCCGACCAGCACGCCATCCGCAAGGGTCGGATGGTCTCCCACCAGATAGGGTGTCTCCCCGATCATCGCTTCCAGCTTGTCATGCCGCTCGATCACCATCTCGCGGCCGAAGCGGCGCAGGACAGCCTGCATCGGCGGGTCCGGCTCCGCCATTTCAAGGGCCGCCCAGAGGGGCGTGAAGGCGCCGGTGAAGCCGGTGTTGAGGAAGGCCATCAGTTGCAGCATGCGATCGGCTTCCGCGGAGCGCGGTTCGAAGCTGATGTGGCGATCGCTGTCGCGGGCGGCGAACCAGTGCGCGATCGCCATCGTCTCGGTCAGCACGCTGCCGTCGTCGGTCACCAGCGCAGGGGTTTCGTGGCGTGCGTTGATGCGGGCATAGGCGGGCTCGCGCATCTCGCCCAGCATGTCGACGCGGCAGAGGCGGTAGGGCTTGCCGAGCCATTCCAGCGCTGCGACGAGGCCCATCGAGCTTCCCGCGGGGAAGCCGTAAACGAGGATCGGTTCCAATGTCGTTCTCCATGATTTCTGTCGATCATGCTGCGCAGCGACACTGGACCTAACTCCTGCCGTACCCCATGTAAATTACGCACTTTTTTGTCACCACGCCGGAGAACGCCATGAAGGATCTCGTCTCGCGCTGCCCGATCGAGGAGGTCATGCAGGTCCTGAGCGGCCGTTGGCCGACGCTTTTGATCTACTACCTGAAGGATGGCACAAAGCGCTTTGCGGACCTGCGTCGCGACAATCCGACGGTCTCGCACCGCATGCTGACGCTGGAACTGCGCAAACTGGAAACCGCGGGGATCGTGCAGCGCACGGCGTTCGAGGGCTATCCGCTGCGCGTCGAGTACGACCTGACGCCGGCGGGACTGGCGCTGGTGCCGTTGATCGACGCCATCTCCGACTGGTGGGAGCAGAACGAGCCGGCCCGTGCCAGGGCTTCGGGCGTGGCCGAGGTGCCCGCGCCGCAGGTCGCTTCTTGAGCATGGACGTCCGTGGTGGTCAAAAAGACAAAAGGCGCGCCTGCCTGTGACGCGCCTTTTCGTGAATGCCAGATGCGGCGTTCAGGCCGGGTAGGACGCCTCGACCACGGCCAGCGCCGCCATGTTGACGACGCCGCGTGAGGTCACGGACGGCGACAGGATGTGGGCGGGCATGGCGGCGCCGAGCAGGATCGGGCCGACATGCAGGCCGTCGGTCATGGTCTTCAGGACGCCGAGGGTGATGTTGGCGGCGTCGAGGTTGGGGAAGACCAGCAGGTTGGCCTCTCCGGTGAGCGTGCTGCCCGGCATGACGCGCTGGCGCAGCGCCTCGGAGATCGCCGAATCGCCGTGCATTTCGCCGTCTGCTTCGAGCTCGGGCGCCCTCTCGCGTACGATCGCCATCGCCTCGCGCATCTTGAAGGCGCTGACGGAATCGCGCGAGCCGAAGTTGGAATGCGAGACCAGGGCCGCGCGCGGGGTGATGCCGAAACGGCGGATTTCCTTGGCCGCCATCACCGTCATCTGCGCCACTTCCTCGGCCGTCGGGTCGAAGCTGACATAGGTGTCGGTGAAGAAGGTCGCGCCGCGCTGGGAGATCAGCAGGCTGAGCGCGGAGAAATCTGTGACGCCCTCGCGCAGGCCGATGATCTGGCGGACATCGCGCATGTGCCTCGCGTAGCGGCCCTCGACGCCGCAGATCAGTGCATCGGCCTCGCCGCGACGCAGCGCAAGCGCGCCGATCACGGTCTGGTTGGTACGCACGATCGTGCGCGCGGCTTCCGGGATCACGCCCTGGCGACCCACCAACTTGAAGTAGTCGTCGACATAGTCGCGGTAGCGCGGGTCGTCCTCGGGGTTGATCACCTCGAAGTCGGCGCCGGGGCGGATGCGCAGGCCGTAGCGCTTCAGGCGGGTCTCGATGATCTGCGGGCGGCCGATCAGGATCGGCTTGGCGGTACCTTCCTCGAGCAGCACCTGGGCGGCGCGCAGCACGCGCTCGTCCTCGCCCTCGGCGAAGACGACGCGCTTCTTCTCGGCGTTCTTGGCGGCGACGAAGATCGGCTTCATGATGAAGCCGGAGCGCCATACGAAGCGGTTGAGCTGGTCGAGATAGGCGTCGAAATCCGTGATCGGCCGGTTTGCGACGCCGCTTTCGGCGGCCGCGCGGGCGACGGCCGGGGCGATGCGCAGGATCAGCCGTTGGTCGAAGGGCGAAGGGATCAGGTAGTTCGGACCGAACACCGGGGTCTCGCCGGAGTAGGCGCGGGCGGCGACGTCGGAGACTTCCTCGCGGGCGAGTGCTGCGATCGCGCGCACCGCCGCCATCTTCATCTCCTCGTTGATCGTCCGGGCGCCGCAATCGAGCGCGCCGCGGAAGATGTAGGGGAAGCAGAGGACGTTGTTGACCTGGTTGGGGAAGTCGGATCGGCCGGTGCAGATCATCGCATCGGGGCGGGCGGCGCGCGCCTCTTCCGGCATGATCTCGGGGTTCGGGTTGGCGAGTGCCATGATCAACGGCTTCTCGGCCATGCGGGCCAGGAGCTCCGGCTTGAGCACGCCGGCGGCGGACAGGCCGAGGAAGACGTCTGCATCGTCGATCGTCTCGGCCAGCGTCCGCTTGTCGGTGTCCTGCGCATAGACGGACTTCCACTGGTCCATCAGCACCTCGCGGCCCTTGTAGACCAGGCCCTCGAGGTCGTGCACCCAGATGTTCTCGGGCTTTGCGCCGAGCGTTACCAGCAGGTTGAGGCAGGCAAGGGCTGCCGCACCGGCGCCGGAGGCGACGATCTTGGCCTTGGCGATGTCCTTGCCGGCAAGTTCCAGGCCGTTGAGGATGGCGGCGGCGACGATGATGGCGGTGCCGTGCTGGTCGTCGTGGAAGACGGGGATGTCCATCTTCTCGCGCAACTGGCGCTCGACCTCGAAGCACTCCGGCGCCTTGATGTCCTCGAGGTTGATGCCGCCGAAGGTCGGCTCCAGTGCGGAGACGACGTTGACCATCTCGCCCACGCTTGCCGCATCGATCTCGATGTCGAACACGTCGATGCCGGCGAATTTCTTGAACAGCACCGCCTTGCCTTCCATGACGGGCTTGGAGGCGAGCGGGCCGATGTTGCCGAGGCCGAGGACGGCGGTGCCGTTGGAGATGACCGCGACGAGGTTGGCGCGGGCCGTGTAGTCGGCTGCGGTCTCGGGGTTGTCGCGGATGGCGAGGCAGGGGGCGGCGACGCCCGGCGAATAGGCGAGCGCGAGATCGCGCTGGTTGCCCAGCGGCTTGGTCGGCTGGATCTCCAGCTTGCCGGGGCGGGGGTAACGGTGGAAGAACAGGGCCTGCTGGTCGATGTCGCCGCTCGGCGGGGTGGGTTTCGCTTTCGGTTTGTCGCCAGTCGTCATTTTCTTCCTGCCCGATTCCAATCGATGTTCGGTCTTCCGGCACGGATGGGTGCGCCGCGAAGTTTGCCGTTGCCATAAAGCCCCAATTGCCGGTGCATGCAACCGTCAAATGCCGGGGGTGCGCCGGACCGGTCGCATAAGGCGGCGATGTGGTTGTGAACAGGCCCTGTCATTCCCCTGAAACACGAGTCTGGTTTTGAGCTAGCGCGAAAGGCACCTTCACCGAAGCTCGATCGCGGGAGTAGACGACCATGAACGCCCACGCCCCAGAACCGAACGTCCGGCGTGTCCGGACCCTGTTCCTGTCGGACGTGCATCTCGGCTCGAAGGCAGCAAAAGCCGACTTCCTGCTCGACTTCCTGCGCTATCACGAGGCGGCGACGATCATCCTCGTCGGCGACATCGTCGACGGCTGGCGGCTGAAGCGCAGCTGGTACTGGCCGCAGAGCTGCAACGACGTGGTGCAGAAGCTGCTGCGCAAGGCGCGCAAGGGTACGCGCATCATCTACGTCCCCGGCAACCACGACGAGTTCCTGCGCGACTTTCCCGGCGTGCATTTCGGCGGCATCGAGGTCGCCCAGCAGATCGTCCACGAGGCGGCGGACGGAAAGAAATATCTCGTGCTGCATGGCGACGAGTTCGACGTGGTGGTGCGCAATGCCCGCCTGCTCGCCTATCTCGGCGACTGGGCCTATGACGCGGCGATCGTGATCAACATCGCGCTGGCAGCCGTGCGGCGGCGGCTGGGGTTGCCCTACTGGTCGTTCTCCGCCTGGGCGAAACTGCAGGTCAAGCATGCGGTCAATTTCATCGGCGCCTTCCAGAAGGTGGTGGCCGACGAGGCCCGCAAACATGGTGCGGACGGCGTCATCTGCGGCCACATCCATCACGCCGTCATCGAGGACATCGACGGCATCCGCTACATCAACACCGGCGACTGGGTCGAAAGCTGCACGGCGGTGGTGGAGCACTGGGACGGGACGATGGAACTGGTGACCTGGCGATCGCCCGCCGTGCCCGCGCCGATCACGATCCTTCCGCGCAGCCAGGGCGTGCCGGAGGCGGCCTGAAAGCCGCCCTCACGGCGCGGAAACAGGGACAATGAAAACGTGATCCGGCGGCGTGACACGTCCGTGAATTGACGGATTGGCGTACGTGCCTCGCCGTGCTAGGCGTGCTGTGTCCCTCTGTTCAGGTTTTTTCGGATATGAATGCGCCTTACGGCATGGTCGCAAGCGGCGCTGCGCCGCGCCTCTTCGTCCTGCGCACCGCCATCGTCTTCTGCGCCCCGATGCTCGTTAACGGCATCGCATTGCCCTTCTTCCCCGTCTGGCTGAACTCGCTGTCGATGAGCGACTGGGAGATCGGGGTGGTGCTGGCCGTGCCGCTGGTGGTGCGCGTGATCGCGGCACCGATCGCCGGCATGATCGCGGACCGGATCGGCGACCGGGCGATCGTGCTGGTCTGGTCGGGGATGATGTCGCTCGCGACGGCGATCGCGCTCCTGTTCGTCGAGCACTTCTGGCCGGTCCTGATCCTCTATACGCTGCAGGGCATCGTCTATGCGCCCTACCTGCCGATCACCGATGCGATCGCG
This sequence comes from Mycoplana azooxidifex, assembly GCF_014196765.1. Classification (GTDB taxonomy): domain Bacteria; phylum Pseudomonadota; class Alphaproteobacteria; order Rhizobiales; family Rhizobiaceae; genus Mycoplana; species Mycoplana azooxidifex. The sequence goes on along the minus strand of NZ_JACIEE010000001.1, from coordinate 284,047 downwards.
CTCAGCGGCGTCCGCCGCTGGAACTTCGACTACAGCCAGATGCGCTTCTGGGGCTCGGTCGCCTTTATCGTCTCGACCATGATCGGCGGGTGGCTTTCCGGCATCTTCGGAGGGGCCATGGTACTGCCGGCGATGACCGTGGGCTTCGTGTCGACGGTCGTGTGCGCCTTCATCGCGCCGCGGATCGGCAAGCCCCGGCGGCCGTCCCCCATCTCGGCGCTGGCGGTGGCGCCAGCGGCTCCCGCCGGGCAGATGGACGTGCAACTGATGATGATCGGTGCGGCGCTGGTCAACGCCAGCCATGGCATGTACTTCGCCTTCGCCGCGATCCTGTGGGGCGCGGAGGGCTATTCGGGAACCGAGGTCGGCCTGCTCTTCAGCGTCGGGGTAGCCGCCGAGATCGCCTTCTTCATTCTCTCCGCCCGACTGCTGCGCCGCTTCAGCCTGTGGACCCTGATCGTCTTCGGCAGTTCGGTCGCGGTCTTCCGGTGGATTGTCTTCCCGCATGCTCTTGGGTTCTCGGGATATGTCGCGCTGCAGTGCCTGCATGCGCTGACCTATGCGAGCGTCCATGTCGGCGTGCAGGGGCGCATCGTCGAACGGGTCGCCGAGGAAAGGGAGGCTTCCACGCAGGGGCTCTATTTCTTCTACAACGGCATCCTGATGGCGCTGACCACGTTTCTGTCCGGCTATCTGTTTTCCTGGTACGGCATCGACGGCTTCTATGCGATGTCGGTGGTGGCGGCGCTCGGGCTGTCGCTGACGGTGCTGGCGCGGGCGCTTCAGCCCCAGAGGCTGGCGTTCGGCGGGAACACGAGCGAACCTTCGTAGCGCAGCGCGGGGTCGCGGTCGCGCGCGAGCAGCAGCGGTCCGTCGAGATCGACGAAGTCCGCGCCCTGTGCGAGGAGGACGGCCGGCGCCATCGCCAGCGACGAGCCGACCATGCATCCGACCATGATCTTCAGGCCGAGGCGGCGGGCTTCGTCGCGCATGGCGAGCGCCTCCGTCATCCCGCCGGCCTTGTCGAGCTTGATGTTGATGGCGTCGTAGCGATCGCAAAGCGCTGCGAGATCGGCGCTCAGGTGCACGCTCTCGTCGGCGCAGACGAGCACCTTGCGCTCGACATGCCGCAGCGCCTCGTCCCGGCCGGCCGGAAGCGGCTGCTCGACGAGGGCGACATCGCACTCGACGCAGATCGCGAGGTGGCGGGTAAGCGTTTCCTCGGTCCAGCCCTCGTTGGCATCGAGAATGATCTGCGACGTCGGTGCTGCGGCGCGGACGGCGCGGATGCGCGAGGCGTCGTCCGCCGTGCCGACCTTCACCTTCAGCAGCGCGCGATGGGCGTGGTGCGCCGCCTGGGCGGCCATCGCGTCCGGCTCGCCGAGCGAAATCGTGTAGGCCGTCACCAGCGGTTGCGGTTCGGCGTCGTTGACGTGCTTCCAGGCCGGTTCGCCCGCAAGCTTCGCCTCCAGGTCCCACAGCGCGCAATCGACGGCGTTGCGGGCGGCACCGGCGCGCATGGCCCGGCCGAGCTCCTTATGCTCCAGACCGGCTTCGATCGCCGGGCGTGCAGCCTCGATTTCGGCCAGCACGCTGTCGACCGATTCGCCGTAGCGCGGGTAGGGCACGCATTCGCCCTGGCCTGTGTGACCGCCCGCCGTAAGCCTGCAGGTGACGACGACGGCTTCCGTCTTGGAGCCGCGCGAAATCGTGAAGCTGCCGGCGATCGGGAAACGCTCGGTGGAAGAGGCGAGTTGTCGGCGCATATCTTTCGGTTTCCTGGCAAATTCGAGATCGGCGTGGTTGTGTTCCGGCTTCCGGCGGTGACAGATGACGGTCGAGCGGGTATGAGTCGCGATCAACGGTTTACGGCATCATTGGTTACATCGTCCGGGAAGAAGCAAGAGCATTGAAGTCTTCGGCCATCCCCTCCGCAGAAATCGAGGTCGCAGACGATCCGCAGCGTGGTTCGGTCTGGCGGCTTACGGGCGCGTGGCGTGCGCAGACGGCCGTCGGTGCCAAGCGTAAGCTCGATGAGCTTTCCGCCGGCAATTCCAACCAGCCCCTCCAGATCGACCTCAGCGGGATCGAGGGCATGGATACGGCCGGGGCCTGGCTTATCCGCCAGGCGATCGGCGAGCGGCAGGAGAAGGGCGCGCAGGTCGACCTCGTCGACCCGCAGGGGCGTTTTTCCGACCTGATCAATGCGCTGCCTGCCGAGATTTCGGAGCCGGAACCGGAAAGCGCGCGCCCGAGCCTGTTCACCCGCTTCTTCACGCCGATCGGCCGCAACGTCGTGGAGGTCTGGGGTGATCTGGTCGCGGCGATGTTCATCCTCGGCTCGGCAGTCCGTGGCGCGCAGTTGAAGCTTGGCCGGCGCAGCGGCGTTTCGCCGGCGGCGATCGTGAACCAGATCGACCGGATGGGCGTCAGGGCGGTGCCGATCATCGTTCTCATGTCGTTCCTGATCGGCGCGATCATCGCCCAGCAGGGCGCCTTCCAGTTGCGCTATTTCGGTGCCGAGGTGTTCGTCGTCGACCTCGTCGGCATCCTGCAGTTGCGCGAGATCGGCGTGCTCCTGACCGCGATCATGATCGCCGGTCGTTCGGGCAGCGCGATCACGGCCGAGATCGGCTCGATGAAGATGCGCGAGGAAATCGATGCGCTGAAGGTCATGGGATTGTCACCGGTCGGCGTGCTGGTGTTCCCGCGGCTGGTGGCGTTGACCATCGCCCTGCCGCTTCTGACCGTCATTGCCAATTTCGCCGCGCTGGCCGGGGCCGCGGTGGTGGCCAAGGCCTATTCGGGCATCACCTATGATACGTTCCTGTCGCGGCTGCGCGAGGCGATCGACATCTCGACCATCGTGTCGGGCATGATCAAGGCACCTTTCATGGCGCTGGTGATCGGTATCGTCGCCTCGGTGGAAGGGTTGAAGGTCGGTGGCAGCGCCGAATCGCTCGGCCTGCACGTCACGGCCTCCGTGGTGAAGTCGATCTTCGTGGTGATCCTGATGGACGGCCTCTTCGCCATGTTCTATGCGGCGATCGATTTCTGATGGGCGGGGCAGGCGTGGACGAGAGCGGGGAAGCGGAGGCAGGCACCGGCACCGACAAGGGGAAAGCCGCAACGGATCGGGAGATCATCCTGTCGGTCAAGGACCTGACCGTCGGCTTCGGCGACCACCTGGTGCTCGACAAGCTGAACCTCGACATCTACCGCGGCGAGATCCTCGGCTTCGTCGGCGCGTCCGGTGCCGGCAAGTCGGTGCTGATGCGCACGGTGCTGCGGCTTCTGCCGCGACGGGGCGGGACGATCCGCATCCTCGGCGCCGATTTCGACCAGGCGAGCGAGACCGAGCGCCTGGCGCTCGACATGCGGCTCGGCGTGCTGTTCCAGCAGGGCGCGCTGTTCTCCTCGCTGACGGTGCTGGAGAACATCCAGGTGCCGATGCGCGAATACCTCGACCTGCCGCAGGCGATGATGGACGACCTGGCCCGGCTCAAGATCGAGCTGGTCGGCCTTGCGCCCGAGGCGGCAGAGAAGTTTCCCTCCGAGCTTTCCGGCGGCATGATCAAGCGCGCGGCACTCGCGCGTGCGCTCGCGCTCGATCCCGACCTCGTGTTCCTGGACGAGCCGACATCGGGCCTCGACCCGATCGGGGCTGCCGAATTCGACGAATTGATCGCCAAGTTACGAGACACCCTGGGGCTTACCGTCTATATGGTGACCCACGACCTGGACAGCCTGTTCTCCGTCTGCGACCGGATCGCGGTCCTGGGCAAGAAGCGGGTGCTGGTGGAAGGCACCATCGAGGACATGCTGGCCTTTGACGATCCCTGGGTGCAGGCCTATTTCAAGGGCAAGCGCGCGCGGTCCATCGTCCGGAACTGACGGCGCGGCTGGACGCAAGGGACAGGGTACGGTTGAATTGACGGAACCGGGCACCGATTCCCGGCTGTGTGACGTGGAGATTGTCGAGGCGGCGCGGGGCGCTCCTTCGACGAATGCGGGTGACTGAGAGAACCATGGAAACAAAGGCCAACTACGCAATCGTCGGCTTCTTCACGCTGCTGGTCATCGCAGCCGCGTTCGGCTTCGTCTACTGGATGTCGCAATACGGCCGCAGCGGCGAGATGGCGCCGCTCGCCATCCGCATCCCCGGCTCGGCGAACGGCCTCAGCGTCGGCTCTCCGGTCCGCTTCAACGGCATTCCCGTCGGCTCCGTGCGCAGCCTCGCCATCGATTCCGACGATCCGCGCTATTCGATCGCCTTGACGGAAGTGTCGACCGAGGCGCCGGTCAAGCAATCGACTTCGGCGGTCCTAGAGGTGCAGGGGCTCACCGGAGCTGCCTATATCGAACTGTCCGGCGGTCGGGCCGAAGACCAGAACATCCTCAAGATGGCGCTGGAATCCGAAGGCACGGCGGTGCTGATCGCCGAGCAGTCGAGCGTCACCAACCTGCTCGCCACCGCCGACAAGATCCTCAAGCGCGCCGACAGCGCGATTTCCGACGTGCAGGGCTTCGTCGCCGATGCCCGTGGTCCGCTGACGAACACGATCCGCAATGCCGAGAAATTCTCCGACGCGCTGACGCGCAATTCGGACAATATCGACAAATTCCTGCAGAGCGTCGGCGGTCTGTCCGATACGTTCAGCAGTGTGTCCGGGCGGCTCGATACGACGATGGCGGCGATCGATTCGCTGATCAAGGCGGTGGACGCCAAGAAGATCGACCGCGTGGTCTCGAACGTCGACAAGGTGACCTCCGACTTCGCCGCAGCCTCAGGGGAAGTGAAGGGGACGATCGAAAGCTTCAAGCGCACGGCCGACACTTTCGAGACCGTCGGCCGCAACGCGACCACCATGCTCGACAAGGTCGACAAGCTGGTGGCTGCCGTCGATACCCAGAAGGTGCAACTGACGATCAACGACATCAACGCGGCAAGCGCCGATGCCCGCGAGGCGATTTCCTCGATCCGGCAGGTGGCCGACAGGCTCGGTGCGCGCCAGGAGGACATCGACCAGACCATCACCGACGTTCGCCAGATGGCGAGCAAGCTGAACGCGGCCTCGACGCGGGTGGACGGCGTGCTGGCCAAGCTCGACGGCTTCCTCGGCGAGGGCAACACGCAGTCGCTCGTCGCAGAGGCCAAGGCCACGCTGGAATCGTTCAAGCGGGCGGCGGATTCGCTCAATGCCAGGATCGGCCCGATCGCCGACAACCTGCAGCGCTTCTCCGGCGGCGGCCTGCGCAACGTCGAGGCGCTCGTCAACGAGACGCGGCAGACGGTCCAGAGCCTGCAGAACACGATCACCGACTTCGACAAGAACCCGAGCCGGCTGATCTTCGGTGGCGAGACCGTCAAGCAGTACGACGGCCGGACCCGGCGATAACGCGCGGCGACAGTCGCACCCCGCCGGGCGAAATCCGCCCGCAAGCGTCTGCCGCAACGCCGGTTCGTTCCAGCGGCGCGACCTTTCGATGCTCCGCGGGTGCGCGACTGTGGCGGCAACTCCACAACCTTCGAAGCGATTGGCTTTCCTTGCGATTTGTGCCGTCCGGGAGCGGTGACAGCCCCGCGCGCCGCTGCTACAGATTGCACATCGGAGAGATTCGCACAGCATGACGAGTTCAGACAAGGCGTTGCGGGGTTACGGATGGGCGACGAAAGTCGCCGTCGCATTGGTGACGGCAGCGGTCCTGTCCGCATGCGGGACCAAGGCGGTGAACGATACGTTCGCCCTGACGTCGGTGCCCGTCGTCGAGGGGCCGTCGGCGCGCAACCGCCAGATCCTGGTGACGGAGCCGACGGCGCTCAAGGCGCTCGGCAGTGACCAGGTCGTGGTCCGGCCGACGACTTCCGAAATCCAGTATCTGGGCAAGGCCCAATGGGGCGATACGCTGCCGAAGATCGTGCAGTCGAAGCTCGTGCAGGCCTTCGAGGCGAGCGGCAAGCTCGGCGGCGTCGGCAAGCCGGGCGAGGGGCTGGCGATCGACTTTCAGGTCGTGACCACGCTGCGCACCTTCGAGGTCAGCACGAGCGGTCCTGCGACTGCAGTGGTGGAGATCTTCGCCAAGATCGTCAACGACCGCAACGGGACCGTGCGGGCCCAGCAGGTCTTCCGCGCCACGGCGCCGGTGACCGGTCCCGGCAATACGGCCTTCGTCGCCGGCCTCGACACGGCCTTTGCGAAGGTGACCGCCGACATCGTCGCCTGGACGCTCAATTCCATCTGACGGCGCGGCCAGTGCCGTTCCGGTGCGTGGAAACCATTTGTCCCTGATATCCGTGCCGTTCATCCCTGCGCAAGGATAGGTGCCGGATCGATGATCGCCGGCCCTGGGGCCGGAGATCGTTGACAGGCAGGCTGGGAAGCGTGCGGTTTCGGCCGCCATGTTTGCCCTGCCTGGAGCGCGGCCCTCAGAACCCCGCGGCGGCGATTTCCGCGTCGAGGCGGTCGCGCGCCTTCTTCGGCAGCTTCGCCGTCTTGACGGTCTCGGCGTTGGCGGGGGCGTCGTCGACCACGACGAGCGCGATCATGCCCATGCCGACATGCGGCGCGCACTTGACGACATAGGCGCCGGACACGTCGAAGGTGACCTTGATCGCTTCGTTGATCTTGCCCTTGAACGGCTTGGCGCCCTCGGGGATGAGGTCCTTGACGCTTTCGGCGTTATGGGACTTGTCGGTCGGAACGAAGGTGACGGTGTCGCCCTTGGCGATCTTCAGGGATGCCGGTTCGAAAACCATCGCCCCGCTCTCTCCCTTGTTCAGCATCTTGATTTCAAAGTCGGCGGCGGCGGCGTAACCGCCAAGGGCGGCGGTGATGACAAGTGCGCCCGCCAAGGAACGAAGGATCATGCTCATAGTCTTTTCTCCTGGTCCGGAAGCTTCTGGCTCCTCCTGGAAAATGCGAGGAGCGCTCCGGAAACGCCCCTGATATAGCGCAACGGAGCGGCCGCTTCTGCACGCTGTGGCTGCGGCATTCCTTCGCAGGGCGCACATGCCGTCAGGGCGGATGGAGTCGCATGGCAGGTCCGGAGGCAGCGCGGGAATGCAACCTTCGTGTGCATACTGCTATTTCTTGCACTTGAAGTCGGCCCGGTGCACGCGTACGCCATTCATCGATTGTTAAAGAATTTGTTTGTCGATGGATCAATTCGGTGATTGAGAACCCCAAGGCCCGCCACTATCTCGCTGCGCTCTATCCCGAAAAAGAGGCCGGCAAGCACTATCGCGAGGTCAACCTCGTCGCCAGGGCGCTGTTTCCGGCGCCGGGGCTGAAGTCGCTCCACAGCATGCAGGTGCGGATCGTCCGGATTTCGGAGAACGGTGCCGTCCTGCATTCGCGTACCATCGACTACCTGCCGGACCACTTCTACCTCTGCCTCGGCGCGCGCGAGATCCTGATCACCTGCGCGCGGAAGCTGTTGGCGAACGGAAACGCCGTCGTCGGCTTTTCCCGCGACGAAAAGCCGGCCTTCATCGACGCACTGGCGCAGATCACGTTTCCGCTGATGACGCTGAAGAAGCTCGCCGGTGCGTGCCCCCTGGTGACGAGGAGCGAATTGCCCGGCAGGGTGCCGCGCGCAAGCGGCGGTAGCGGGGGATCCTCGGACCCGGGCGGCCGGATCGCGCTATCGGGTCGGCGCCGCGGCTGGAGCGGATCCCCCTGACAGAAGCATCCTGTCGCCCAACGAAAACGGCCGCTTTCGCGGCCGTTCTGCAATCTCAACTTGGCTCACTTCAGTTGAAGCGGCCGGCCGCGTGGGCGAGCATGGTGTAGACCTTGCCGGTATCCGACGTCAGGTAGGACTGCGTCAGGACCTTGTCGCGGTCGTTGCGGGCCACGTCGGCGAGCAGCTTCTCGAAGTCGCTGATGTAGCGGTCGACGGCGGTGCGGAACTCCGGCTCGCGCTCATACTTGCGCTTGATCTCGTCGAAGGTCTGCTGGCCCTTGAGCGTATAGAGGCGACGGGTGAAGACGTCGCGCTCGCCGCGCTGGTAGCGCCGCCACAGGTCGACCGAGGCGTCGTGATCGATGGCGCGGGCGATGTCGACCGACAGCGAATTCAGCGATTCGACGACGTGGTGCGGGTTGCGCGTGTCAGTGCTGCGCTGCGGCTGGTTCTCCGCCCGCGGCTGGGCGAACTGCTGCTCCTCGCGCGAGGCACCGCGCAGCAGGTCGCGCATCCAGCCGCCGCCTTCGGGCGCACGCGCCTGTTCGGTGACCTGCGATCCCGGCTGGGCCTCGCGGGCCGTCTGAACCTCGCGGGCCGGCTGAGCCTCGCGGATCGTGGGGGCCGCCGGGCGCTCGATGCCGAGCGTGCCGCGCAGCGCAGGCGCGCTCTCTTCCTGGCGCTGTGGCTGGGGCGCCGGCTGCGATACCTGCTGGATTGCCTGGGCCACCGCCTGGGCGGCGGTGGGGCGATGTTCGGCCGGACGCGAGACCTCGAGGCTGTTGGCGGACTTGCCGATGATATCGGAGAGATCCTGCAGCGCCTTGATCTGCTCGGCGACGGCGCGGCGCATGCTGGCCGCGTTCTCCTTTGCCTCTTCCGGCAGGTCGAAGGCACCGCGCTTCAGCTCGGTGCGGGTCTGGTCGAGTTCGCGGCGGATATCGGTGGCCGCGCGGCGGATCTCGTCGGTGGCACCCGAGAACTTGCCGAGCGCTTCCTCGACTGCCTGGCGCAGCGTCTCGCCCATCTGGCGGGTCGTGGCGTCGGACTTCTGGCTGGTCTCGGCCACGAGCCGGTCGACGTCGGAGAGGGTCGCGCCGACACTGCCGCGCAGGCGGTTGGCAACCTCGCGGCTGCGCTCCTCCGCATTGGCGAAGGCGCCTTCGACCGCCTTTCCGGCCTCCTCGCCGGCACGCGACAGGGTGTCGCGCAGGGAGTCGGACGCGGACTGGGCGCGCTCTTCCGTCTCGCTCAGCAGGCGGCCGACATCAGAGAACGATGCCTGGATGCCGCTGCGCAGGTTCGTTGCGACCTGGCTCGAGCGCTGTTCGGCGCGGGAGAAGGCTCCCTCGACCATGCCCTCGAGCGAACGCATGGCGTTCTCGATGTCTTCGGAGCGCTGGACGAGGCCGACGGACAGGTTACGCAGCGCGTCCTGCCGTTCCTCGAGCGTGCTGACGAGATTGGACTGGGCCGCGCCGAGAAGGTCGGAGGCCTGCGACAGGAGCTTGGAGTGATCCTCGAAGCGCCCGACGATGCCGCCGATCTGCGAGAGCGTGCCGCTGGAGATGTCCGACAGGCGATCGATCCTGCCTTCCAGCAGGCGCGACGCAGTCGATACCATGTCGGCGGAGGCGGTGAAACGATCGCTGGAGGTGCTGAGTTTCTCGTCGACCTTCGACAGGTTGGCCGTTGCCTCGTGGACGAGGGTCGAAATGGCGTTGTTGCTGCCGGACAGGCGTTCGATGAGGCTGAGGACGCTGCCCTGCAGGTCGGATTCGACCTGTTGCAGCGCGCTGGCGGCCTCCTGCGTCCGGCTGGCGATGGCGCCGAGCGTATCGTTGGTGCGGGTGGAGATCGCTTCGAGCAGGGCGGCGTTTTCCGAGCGCAGGCGCTCGCCGTTTTCCTGCGCGGCAGCCGTGATGCGGTCCGCAGCCTCGCGGCCCGTCGCCGCATATTCCTCGATGATCGGCTTTGCCTTCTCCTCGATCAGCCGGCCGAGCTCGGCCGAACGGCTCGACAGCATCGAGTTGAGTTCGCGCGTGCGTTCATCGAGCGTCGAGCGGATCGCGTTGCCGCGGGCGTCCAGCGCCTTCTCCACGTCGGAAAGGCCGGCGCGGATGGTCTGGCCGTGGCCTTCAAGGCGACCCTCGACCTCGGCGAAGCGGCTGAGCGTGTTGCCGGTGGTCTCCTCGACGGAGCGGGCGAAGGCCTCGTTGCGCGCGGTGAGGGCATCCGTGAAGGCCTCTCCGGTCTTGGCGATGGTCTCGGCGGCGCGCTGCGCCTCGGTGCCCATGTCCTGGGCGGCGCGGGAAACCGCTCCGCGCAGCGACGTGCTCAGGCTTGCAAAGTCCTCGCCGGTCTTGGCGAGCGTCTGGGCCGAGCGAGCGGCTTCGGCATCCATGTCCTGCGCCGCCTGGGTCACCGCCTCGCGCAGGGTATGCGCCAGGCCGGCCGCCTTGCCGTCGATGGTCCTGTGGACGTTCTCCAGGCCGATCGACAGCGCCTTGTCCATGGTGGACAGGCGTTCCTCGATCCGGCCGGTGCGATCGTCGATCGTGCCGGCGATGCGATTGGCTGCTTCTTCCGTGACGCGGTCGATCTCGGCGGTGCGGCCGGACAGCGTCGAGGCGATCCGGTCGACGACGTTCTCGCTTGCATGCTCCAGCGTGCCGATGCTGGTGGAGACGGCAAGGCCGAGGGCGTTGGCCGTTTCCATCGAGGCGCGTTCGATCTGATCGACATTGCTGGAGACGGCGAGGCTGATTGCGTCGGCCGAGGCGCGGGAGGCGCGCTCGAGTTCGCTGACGCTGCCGGAGACGGCGGTGCCGATGCTCTCGGAGGCGTCGCTTGCAGCCCGTTCCAGGTCGCCGATGCGATCCGAGAGGGTTTCGGCGATACGGTTGCCGGCGGAGTCGACGAGGCCGGCCACATGTTCCACGCTATGCTGGATGCGGCCTTCGAGCGCGCCGAGATTGCTCTCGATCCGGCTGCCGGTATCGTCGAGGCGAGTGTTGACGGTGTTCAGCGTCGCGTCCATGCGGCTGCCGAACGTATCGGCCGCATGGGCGATCTCGTCGGAGGTGGCGCTGAGGCGATCGGCAATGGCGCCGGCGCCGTCGCGCATGCGCTTGTCGAGGGCGGCGGCACTGGTATCGATCGCCTTTCGGAAGTTCTCTTCCTGCTGCTCGAGGCTCATCTCGAGCATGCTGGCGCTGGTGGCGATCGAGGTGCCGATGGCCGTCGCCTGGTCGGAGAGCGTATCGGACAGCTGCCGCTGGCCCTCGTTGATCGCGACGTTGATCGCATCGATGCGGTTGTCCAGCGTCGAGCGGATCTGGTCGTGTGTGGAGACGAGCGAGCTTGCCAGTTCGGTGGCGCGCTCGGACAGCGTGCCGGCGATCTCGGCAGCGCGGCCGGAGAACGCATCGGCAAATTCCGCGACCTGGCCGGAGAGCACGCCGCCGATCTGCCGGGTGCCTTCGGTCAGCACGCCTTCGACGCGATCGGCCGCGGTGCGGACCGAGCTTTCGAGGGCGCCGCTCGTCTCGGTGAGCATCGTGGACAGGGCCGTCGTCCGTTCGGACAGGGCGGTGTCTATCCGGTTGTGGCTGGCCGCAATCGACGAGGTGATCTCGTCGGCCCGGGTCGCGAGCGCCTCCTCCATGCGGCTCTGGGCCGAGTCGAGGCTGACGGCGAAGCCGAGCGTGCGGGTGTCGAGCGTGTCGATCAGGCGCTCTTCGCTTGCCGCCATGGTCGCCACGAGCTGGTCGGCACGCGTGACGAAGCCGCTCTCGAGCCGCTCCTGGGCTTGCGACAGGCCGCCGATCAGGGCGTCGGCACGCTGGTTCAGCGCCGACTGCATCTTCTCCTGCGCTTCGCTCAGGGAACCGTGCAGGCGCTTTTCTGCGTCGGACATCACGCCGCGCATCTGGTCGTGCGCGCCGTCGACGGATCCGCGGATCGCCGCCGCATGGTCCATGACGGCGCTCTCGAACACTTCCTGGCCGGTGCCCAGCGCCGTGGTCAGAGCGAAGGCCTGGTCGGTCAGCGTGGCGCCGATCCTCTCGATGCTGCTGTTGAGAATGCCCTCGATTGCCTCGTTGCCGCCGCTGACGGTTTCGTTCAGGCGGCCGAGGCTCTCCATCAGCTTGGTGTCGAGCGAGCCGGCGCGCTGGTCGAACGCCTCGGCGAAATCGGACAGACGCTGGTCGAAGGCGCCGGCAACATGGCCGATCGTCGCCTGCAGCCGCTCGTCGAAGAAGCCGGACCGCAGGTCGAGGTCCATGATCGTGTCGTCGGTGGCATTCTTGAGGTTCTGGCGGAACTGCGCGCCCTTTTCGTCCAGCGTCGCGTTCATCGTCTGGATGACGTCGTCGAGGCCGCTGTTGATGGCGTGCTGGCCGACCGTCAGGCTCTCGCTGATCTCGCGCGTGCGGGCGATCAGGGTCTCGTTGAGTTGGCGGGCGCGCTCGTTCAGCGCCGCGTTGAGCTTTTCCGTATTCGCGTCCAGCGACGAGGCGCGGGTCTCGAACTGGTTCAGCAGCGTCTGGCCCTGCCGTTCGAGCGCCTCGGACAATCCTTCAAGGCGGCTGTCGAATTCGTTCGCCAGCGCAAAGCCGGACGAATTGAGCGTCGACAGCAGCGAATCCGTGCGGGCGGAAAGCATGGCGCCGATCGTCTGCGTGGCGCCGTCCGACTTTTCCATCAGCATGGCGGCACGGGTGTCGATCATCGAGGCGAAGGCCTCGCCGGAGGTGGCGATGCGGGTGGCGATTTTCTCGCTCGCGCTCTCCAGGTCGTGGCGCAGCTGCTCGTTGGCTCCCGAAATAGTGGTGCGGATGCGCTCGGAGTGGTTGACGATCGCCTCGCGCTCGGTCCCGAGTTCCTGAACCAGCGTGCGCACGCGGATCTCGTTGTCGGCGTAGCTGCGCTCGAGCGCGTTGACCTCGGAATGGACCAGGGTCTCAAGCTCGGTGGCGCGCGCGATGGTGCGCTCGATGCCTTCGTTCATGGCGGAGACTTCGCGGCGGACGGCCTGGCCGACCGACATGATGCGCTCGGAAGCGACAGTTTCCGGCTCCGACAGGCGAAGGGCGACCTCGGCCATGGAGCGGGCCGCGTTGCGCAGTTCCTGGGCGCGGGAGATCATCGTGGCGAAGGCGAAGAAGAGCATGATCGGCATGACGATCGCGACCAGCATGCCGATCGCGCCCGGAAGGGCGACGAGGTCGGCGACGGAGCGGATCTGCCAGATCTGCGGCGCATAGAGAAGGTTGGCGACGCCGAGGCCGCCGATCACCCAGAGCACCGATATGATCGCTGCCATGCGGATGGCCGATCGGCTGGAGCGCATCTCCAGCGTCCGCAGGATGGCGGCAGGCGACTTGCGCGAGGCGTCGTTGGCCGGCGTGAAGGCCGGGCTCTTCGGCGCGGGCTCGGGGATGGCGCTCTTGCGTTCTGGCTTGTCGGCCTTCTCGGGCTGTGCGGCTGCGCGCGCGGCCGGCCTCGCGCCGCTTTCGGGGCTGCTGGCGGCCGCCGCTTCCTTGGCGGCATTCGTTGGAGTCGCCGGTGCGAGATCGTCGAAGTCGATCTTCAGCGCTTCCTCAAGGGCCTGGAAAGCGGTGTCGTCGATCGACTCTGTGGTTTTCTTCGTCGCCATGCGAATACGCCTCGTTACATTGTACGGACGCTTTCCGGATCGGCCTGCCGCCAGCACAGGTTACCGAATTGCCTTCCGATCGCGACGGCGCCAGTGCAGGGGCATCATGCCGACTGCGAGGCGGAACCGTCACTTCCTACTCCAAACGCGTTTGATAACCCCAAATCCTAAAGGCGCGTTACCCCAGGACGCGGTTATCCACCAGGACCGGCCGCCGGTTCGGCACAAACCGTCCCTGATCGTATCGTAGTGACACATTCCCGTGTTCCACACAATTGACAGGCCCGCCGGTGCATATGGTTCCTAACAGAAAGTTAATGGTAACCAGCCGGGTATCATAGCGGAAAGACAGGAAAATCCCACATTTGGGTTACCGTTAACCATAGTTGGCGAAACTGGTCGCGATCGGAGCGGTATTTACTTCCGGCAGCAGGTCTCAGGACCACAATTGCCACCCCAGGCGATACACATTGTCGGGCCGGCGCGGTCCGGCCCGGCGCTTTGCCTTGGCCATGCAATCCGCCCCCGGGGAGGGCAAAGCCGATGAAACCGCAGCCGATCGATCTTGAACACCTGTCGCGCCAGACCATGGGCGACAGGGACGTGGCGCGCGAGGTGCTCGACCTCTTCGTCCAGCAGGCCGGCCGCTGCCTGACGGAACTGGGTGCCGGCGGAGAGGAGGGGGCCCGCAAGGCGGTCGCCCACCGTCTGCTGGGGGCCGCACGCGGTGTCGGCGCCGACGGTGTCGCCCGTGCGGCGCAAGCGCTGGAGGTCCGGCCGGCGGATGCCGACGCGCTGGCCACCCTGCGGATTGCGGTCGCAGAGGCGGAGGAATTCATCACCGGCCTGGGCCACTGACCTTGCCGGATCGCGCGTCGTCTTCGTGCCGGCGGGCCGGGAACGCAGCAAAGGGAGGGGACGTGCCATCGTCCGTGGCGCTGTTGGGCGCTGTTGACTGTCCATGGGAATTGTTGGAAGTAACCGGCAACGTGCAGGCGTGCGCCAGAGGGCGTTCGACGCAGATATTGAACAACCGTTCCGGAAATTCACGATGACCAAGCTTACGATCGTCGCATTCGATGGCACTTCTCATGAACTGGAGGTCGCCAACGGCTCCACGGTGATGGAGAATGCGGTGCGCAATTCCGTCCCTGGGATCGAGGCGGAGTGCGGCGGCGCCTGCGCCTGTGCCACCTGTCATGTCTATGTCGACGATGCCTGGACCTCGGCGGTTGGCACACCGGAGGCGATGGAAGAGGACATGCTCGATTTCGCCTACGACGTGCGCCCGACCTCGCGGCTGAGCTGTCAGATCAAGATGTCCGATGCGCTGGATGGGCTCGTGGTCCACGTACCCGAGCGCCAGGGCTGATCGCAGAACCGCGTCTGCCGGCCATTTCGGTCTGTGGCGTTAGTGGGTGATGGGATGTCGAACCGCGGAAATGCCGATGTCCTGATCGTCGGAGCCGGCCCGGCTGCCCTGTTTGCGATCTTCCAGCTCGGCATCTACGGCTTTCGCTGCCATCTCGTCGACCGCCTGGACCGCGCCGGCGGCCAGTGCGCAGTGCTTTACCCCGACAAGCCGATCTACGACGTCCCCGGCTTTCCCGAAATCAGCGGCGGCGAACTGACGGAACGGCTGGTGCGGCAGGCCGCGCCGTGCGAGCCCCGCTTCACCTTCGGGCGCTCGGTCGTCGATCTAGTCGCGACGGATGGCGGCCCGTGGCGGGTCAACCTCGACGACGGTACGCTTGTTGACGCGGGCTGCGTGATCCTTGCGACCGGGCTCGGAATGTTCGACATGCCGCCGGGCGTCTCCGCGGATGCGGCGGAGCTTGTTCCCGGACCTGTGGCGCAATGGCCGCTGGAGCGGAGCCGCGGCGGCATCCGCATCGATCCGTCAACCTTCCAGACTGCGCAGAGGGGTCTCTTTGCGATCGGCGACGCCTGCGACTATCCCGGCAAGGTGAAGCTGATCCTGTCCGGCTTCCACGAGGCCGCGCTGGCGACGCAGGAAATCCGCAGGCATCTCACCGGCGGAAAACGATCTGCCGTCGAATATTCCACCACGTCGAAGCGCGTGCGCGAGCGGCTCGGGCGCGGCTGATCGGCCTTACGACCGACGGCCGCTGCTTGGGGAGCGAAAAAAATGCCTCGCCGGTCCGAAGGACAAGCGAGGCAAGGAGGGCGCATCGCTAGCGGGCGTGGGAGGTTACACCTGCTGCACAAAGGGGACGCGCCAGGAGAAACTGCTGAATTTCCGAATTCCGACAGGAACGACTGTCACCAGATCCTGTCATGAAGTTGCAATATAGATAAGCCGATTCCCGGCGCTGCGCCATCGCTAGAATTCACCATTCACTTGGCGTGGTGGAGGCGATTCTATTAAGCAACCGTTGAGATTTACATCGGGCGTGCTTGCTGATTCGGCCGGACCTATTTTGATCGCTCGAGTTTGTGGGTGAGGAGACGAAGCATACGCTCGTTGAAATTGTGTGATTCGACCCGGTCGAAGCGGGCCTGATCCTTGTCATGCGCCTCCACCGCCGCTGCCGTGACGCGATCCACCTTCTCCTGGAGGCGGTCGCAGTCCTTGTCCGGGCGCAGGGCCTTCAACTGCTTCTCCAGGTCGCGCGCATGGTTGCGGGCGATCTCGGCGTGGCGTTCCTCGTGCCGCTTGATGTCGCTGGAGAGCGTGTCCCAGATCAGCGCGAGCGATTTGCCGGCGGTGCGGCGATGTTTCCAGCGCGGCAGGATGATGTTGGTGGACAGCGTTACCTTGGCATCGCCGACATAGCATTTCCCGCCCCGTTTGACATAGGTGACGGAACCGCCGAAGCGGATGCGCGTGGCGCCGGGATGGCGCGATCCGGTGTTCTTCATCTTCGGGCCGCGCTTGCTCAGTTCGTCGTCGAGTTCCGCCGCAGTCTTGCCGCCCACGGAGAAATAGGAAAACGTCTTGTTGGTGAGGGTTTCCGCGTGGGCGGTTGCTGCCGTGGCTGAAATCATCAGGAGCAGAAGGAGCGTCTTGGCGATGGCTGGCATTGTCTTCCTCGAGGTCCGCTCCATTTTGCGGACTGGTCCGGTCCAAGTCTAGGCTAGTTTGTTGCGAAATGGATTAATGCGGGGATGAAACCGCCTGCGGCACGGGCTGCAAAGGCGGTTGAACTCGCCACGAGGTTGGGGCATAGCCCTGTCATGTGGCGCGGCACGATCTTGCGGTGCCTGCGCCCGCTGTCGATGGATGGTCCCATGTACTCTGCCTTCGCCCCGTTCCGATGGTCGCTTGCGCACGGTCGCAGCCTGCTACTGGGGCCTCAAGGCCTGATCATGGCGATCGTCAACGTGACGCCAGATTCTTTTTCCGACGGCGGCTTGCACGACACAGCGGCGAAGGCGATCGAGCATGCCGGCTTCTGTCTTGCGCAGGGCGCGCACATCGTCGACATCGGCGGCGAGTCGACCCGGCCGGGAGCGTCCGTGGTCTCCGCCGCCGAGGAGCAGGACCGGGTGCTGCCGGTGATCGAGGCGCTGGCGCGGGACGGCGAGGCGGTCATTTCCATCGATACCTATCGCGCCGAGACGGCCCGGCTGGCGGTCGCAGCCGGCGCGCACATCGTCAACGATGTGCACGGACTCCAGCGCGAGCCGGCGATTGCCGCCGTTGCAGCCGAGACGGGGGCTGGCCTGTGCATCATGCACACCGGCCGCGACCGGGAGAAGCTGCCCGACGTCATAGAGGACCAGTTCGCCTTCCTGGAGGCCTCGCTCGCGATCGCCCATGACGCCGGCGTCGCCGACGAGACGATCGTGCTGGACCCCGGCTTCGGCTTTGCCAAGGATAACGAGGAGAACATCGCGCTGATGGCGCGCTTCGAGGAGTTGCAGCGCTTCGAGAGGCCGCTCCTTGCCGGCACGTCGCGCAAGCGCTTCATTGGAGCGCTGACGGGGCGGGATACCGTCGAGCGCGACGTCGTTACGGCGGCGACGACGGCGTTGCTTCGGGTCGCGGGCGCGGCGATTTTCAGGGTGCACGATGTCGCATTCAACAGGGATGCGCTGCTCATGGCAGATGCTATGGTGGAGGCGCGGCTCGGACGCGCCGCGCGCGCCGGCGATTGAAGGACATATCGGCAATGACCACGACCTACACGATCACGATGAAGAACTGCGCCTTCTTCGCCCGGCATGGACTGCACGACGCCGAGGAGTTTCTCGGCCAGCGCTTCTTCGTGGATGCCGAACTGGAGGTGTCGCCGTCCAAGCCGCTTTCCGACGACCAGATCGGTTCGACCGTCGACTACGGCGTCGCCTTCGAGGAAATAGAGGCGATCGTGACGGGACGTCGGCGTTTCCTCATCGAGGCGCTGGCCCAGGAGATCGCAACTGCGCTCTGTGCCCGCTTTCCGCAGATCCGGCGCGCCAGGATCTCCGTCCGCAAGCCGAATGCGCCCGTCGTGGGCGTGCTCGACTATGTGCAGGTGACGGTCGACCACCATGCCGTCTGACGCGCTCCGCCATCGTGCGGCGCTGGGGCTCGGGGGTAACATCGGAGATCCCGTGGCCGCGATGCGCCAGGCGTTGGCCGGACTCGATGCCCGTGCCGACTGCGCGGTGACTGCGGTCTCTCGCCTCTACCGGACCCCGCCATGGGGCAAGACCGACCAGGCCTGGTTCTTCAACGCCTGTGCGCTGGTCGAGACCGGGCTTTCGCCGAAAGACCTGCTGGAGGCCTGCCTTTCGATGGAGCGGGAGATGAAGCGGGAGCGCATCGTGCGCTGGGGCCCGCGCACGATCGACATCGATATCCTGACCTATGACGAACTGGTGCAGGCCGGCGAAACGCTGGAAATTCCCCATCCGCGCATGACCGAACGTGGCTTCGTGCTGATGCCGCTTGCCGATATCGCGCCGGATGCGATTGTGCGGGGCAGGGCGGTGTCGTCCTGGCTGGAAGCGGCGGAAGTCGAGGGCATCGAGCGCGTCAGCGACGACGGCAACTGGTGGCGGGCCGGTTAGCGGTTCCGCAAAAGCGATCCGCCGATACCCGTTCTACTTGATGGAGCCGACCGCCATCGTGTCGACCTTGCGGTTGAGCGACAGGCCGATGACCGGGATCATCTTGTCCTCGACCTTCACCGAGATGGTGATGTTCA
The DNA here is from genome assembly GCF_014196765.1 of Mycoplana azooxidifex. Taxonomy (GTDB): domain Bacteria; phylum Pseudomonadota; class Alphaproteobacteria; order Rhizobiales; family Rhizobiaceae; genus Mycoplana; species Mycoplana azooxidifex. Next base: position 265,543 of record NZ_JACIEE010000001.1, on the reverse strand, counting down.
TGGTGTTGTCGTCCTGCAGGCGGGCGATCATTGCACCATTCAGCTTCTGCCGGTTGATGGCGACGACGACCTTGTCGCCGGAGACCTTGCCGGAGAGGATGTCCAGGCCCTTGCCGGCCGCGCCGTCGAGGAACTTGCCCTTGTAGGTGCCGCCGGCGCGGGTGATCAGCGCCGACATCGGCTGCTTGAACACGCCGACGCGGCAGTGGCCGTCGAGCTTGATGCCCTCGCCGCCGACTGTCGCCGGATCGCCGCTGAGATTGCAGGTGAACTTCGTGCCCTTGTACTTGCCGGCGACGATCTCGCCCGGGCCCTGCCAGGTGCCGCCGACCTGGTCGAAGAAGGCCTTGTCGTTCGAGGCCGCCTGGACCGGGCTTGCGACGGTGGTTGCGGCGAGGAGTGCCGCTGCAATGCCGCGGGCGATCAAAGAGGTGCGCGAGTACATGAACGATCCTTGACGGGCTGGTCTGTTGGTTGGGACCAGAATTGCGCTAAAATGGTTAATGAAGGGTTTCATGTCTGTGCCCGACGACCCGTTTTGGCGCGGGGCGGAAAGCTTCTCCACCGTTGTGATCGCGGCGTTACGACGGGTCCTTGCCCTTGCCGCCGAGCGCGCCCGGAGCGAGGTCGGAGATGAAATCGCCGATCCCCGGCCGCTTCAGCGCCCGGAACGGCATCGGCCGGCACAGGTCCATGGAGGCAATGCCGATGCGCGCCGTCATCAGGCCGTTGATCACGCCTTCGCCGAGGCGGGCGGAGAGTTTCGAGGCGAGGCCGTGGCCGAGCACCTGCTGGACGAGGCTGTCGCCGACGGCGATCGAACCCGTCACGGCGAGATGGGCGATCACGTCGCGCATCAGCCGCAGCATGCCGAGGCTGCCCGGCCGGCCGCCATAGAGCTCGGCCATCGCCCGGATCAGCCGGCTGCTTTCGAAGAGGACGTAGCCGAGGTCGACGAGGGCGCGCGGCGACACGGCCGTGACGATCGAGACGCGCTTCGATGCGCCGAGGATCAGCGCCCGGGCCTCGCGGTCGAGCGGCGCGAGCATTTCCCGCTCCGCAAGGTCCAGCAAATGCGGGCCGTCGATGATGTCGCCTTCGGTCTCCTTCAGCCGGGTGCGGCCGCGCGCGGTCTGCGGGCGACCGGCAAAGAGGTGCAGGAGGCGCGCGATTGCCTTGCGGGCAGGGGCTGCGGCGGGAGAGGCGGCCGCCTCGAGCACGTCCTGCTTGATGTCCTGGACGACCGCCAGCCGACGCAGGCCGAAGAGCTCGCGCACGACGACGCCCAACAACGCGACGACGCCGATCGCGGCAGCGCCGGCGGCCAGGTAGCCGAGCCAGTCGCTGCGGGCGAAGAGATCGCGGATCAGGCTGTCCAGCCAGAGCCCGAGCGCCAGCGAAACCAGGATGCCGAACGCGGTCGCGGCGATGCCGCCGAGCGTCAGCCGCCGGCGGCGCGGCTGCGCCTCCTCGACCACGGGCAGCAGGGCCGGATCGATCGTCGTCGTGGCAAAGGGATCGTCCGCGTCGGAGGTGAGCACGACGCCCTCGCCGAACTGTGCGGGAGTGCGCGGCACCGTCCGGGCGGGACGTTCCGGCGTGTTCGGCTCGTCGGGCAGTTGGAAGGCTGCTGGGCGCCTGCCGTTGGGACGCTTGTCGTTCATGCCAGCCGGTCTCCGATCAGATACTGCATCGCGCGGTCGAGCCTGATGTGGGGGATCGAGAGCTTGAGCTCGCCGCCGGGTGCTTCCATTTCCGGCGGACGGAAGCGGACGAAATTGAGGGTGGGGGCGAGCGAGGCCTGCGAATCCTGTTCAACGGCTTGAAAAAGTGAATCCGGATTCTTCGGCAAGTCACCGGGAAATATGGCCGTCTTGCGGTTGCCGTCGAAGGTCTCGCCGTCGATGGTCTCGCCTGCGATCGGCGTGCCGACAATGACGGGCAGCGTCGCTCCGTCCTGTCGGACCGTCGCCTCGCGGGTGGCGCGCACGGAGGCGAGCGCCATGACCTCGACGTCGGCGCCGGAAAGGCCGATGCGGGCGATGGCGCGATCAACGAGGCGCCGGGTGAGCGCCTCCAGATGTGGATGGTTCTCGTGGTGCAGGTGATCGGCCTTGGTTGCCGCCACCACCACGCGGTCGATCCGCCGGGTCAGGAAGGAGGAGAGGAAACCGTTGGCGCCGGGGCGGAAGCAGGCCATGACGTCACCGAGCGCGCGTTCGAGGTCCTGCACCGCCTCGGCACCGCGATTGACGGCCTGGAGTGCGTCGATCAGCACGATCTGGCGGTCGAGTCTGGCGAAATGCTCGCGGAAGAACGGCTTGACCACATGCGTCTTGTAGGCCTCGTAGCGCCGCTCCATCATCGCCCAGAGCGACCCCTTGGGCGCGCGGCCTTCCGGCAGGTTCGGCAAAGGCGCAAAGGTCAGTGCCGGCGAACCCTCGAGGTCGCCTGGCATCAGGAAGCGGCCCGGTGGCAGCGTGGAGAGCGAGCGCTCGTCGGACTTGCAGGCCCTCAGATAGGCGGTGAAGGTCTCTGCCAGCCGGCGGGCATCGCCCTCGTCGGCTGCTGCGCGCGGATCGAGCAGGCCGTTTGCTGCACGCCAACCGGCGGAGAGGAGCTTGCGGATGCCCGATTGCGCCAGCGCGATCGTGGCGGCGCTGAATTCGCGATAGTCCTGGCCCAGCAAGGGCAGGTCCAGCAGCCATTCGCCGGGATAGTCGACGATATCGACGGAGAGGCGCCCGGGCGACCACAGCCGGTTCCAGCCGCTGGCGCTCTCGTAGTCCAGCGTGATGCGCAACTGCGAGATCGCGCGGGTCGAATCGGGCCACAGGCGCTCGCCGATCAGCGCGCGGATATGGTCCTCGTACTGGAAGCGAGGCACGGCATCGTCCGGCTGCGGTTCCAGCCGGACGCGGGAAATCCGGCCCGAGCGCATCGGCTCGAACAGGGGCAGGCGGCCGCCGTTCAGCAGATTGTGGACGAGCGAGGAGATGAACACCGTCTTTCCCGCGCGCGAAAGGCCCGTCACACCGAGCCGGATGGTGGGATTGACGAAGCTGGCGGCGCGATCGCCGAGATTGTCGAGGGCGATCCGCGCATCGTCTGCAAAGGTGGTCAGGGTCGGCAATCGCATTTCCCGCGTCGGTCAGGTCCAGTTGCGATATAGGTCTCGGCTCCGGCCGGAAAAAGACGAGGCGGCGAAATTGGCAAGATGCCGTGCCTCAAAGACCCGAGCGCGGCGTCATGAAGCAGGAGAGCCTGCCGCCGGTGTAGTCCCTGTCGCTCGGCTTTCTATCGAAGTCGATCGTCGCCAGGGCCGCGGTCGGGAAGCCGTTCGGGGCGGTGGCATCGGCGATCGGCTGGCCGACGACCAGCCGGAAGAATTCCTCCACCATCGGATTGTGGCCGACGATCAGGATCGAGGCCTCCGTCCTCTCGGCGAAGGCAACCTCGGCATAGGTATCGACCGAGCCGCGGTAGAGCGTATCGACATATTCGATCGGCAGGTCCTCGCCGAAGGCGCGGCGCAGCGGCTCGGCGGTCTCGCGGCAGCGAACGGCGGTGGAGGAGACGACGAGCTGGGGCTGGTAGCCCTGGTCGGCCATCTCGGCTGCGATCAGTTCGGCTTCCGCATAGCCCTGATCGTCGAGCGCCCGGTCGAAATCGGAACTTCCGGGTGCGGCCCAGCCGGCCCGGGCATGCCGAAGGAGGTAAAGTCGATAGACCCCAGTCGTCACCGTTGCCAAGCGTGAGCCCCCTTCGTCGCGAAATGCTTCCTGCATTGCCGTTTTCCATGGCCGCGCGGCAAAGATCAACCGAATTCGCCGGCGAGGCAAGCCAAGCAACCAATTTGGCCGCTCATCCGTTACTTGGGAAAGCAGCCCGCGCGTTGCTTGGATTATCCCGCAACGGAGGCGGGCACGATGAGATGCGCTAGCGCAGAAGCTGCCGGCAGCCCGGAAGCCACCGGACGGAGCGACGCTTCGGGCTGCCCGAGGGAGGGCTCGTACGCATGGTCGTTATGTTGATGAAATATTAGCCGGATAGTCTCCAAACAGGGCAGATTCAAATTTCGGTGTGCAAGTTTTGGCAGGCTTGAATCGGCTCATTCAGAGGGATATACAGCGCCCTTGAGATGTTCTTCAGGAGAATCGCGTTGAGTGAGAAGATCGATCTTAGTACCTTTGTCCTCAATGAAGACGAAGAGTTCATGAGTGCCAGCCAGCGTGCATACTTCCGAGCGAAGCTTCACGCATGGAAGAACGACATTCTGCGCGAAGCGCGCGAGACGCTCGACCATCTGGCCGAAGAAAGTGCCAACCACCCGGACCTCGCGGACCGGGCTTCCTCCGAAACCGACCGTGCCATCGAACTGAGGGCCCGCGACCGGCAGCGCAAGCTGATCTCGAAGATCGACGCGGCGCTGCAACGGCTCGACGAAGGCACATACGGCTTCTGCGAGGAAACCGGGGAGCCGATCGGCCTGAAGCGGCTGGACGCCCGTCCGATCGCGACCCTGTCGATCGAGGCTCAGGAACGCCACGAGCGCCGCGAGAAGGTCTACCGCGACGAGTGATCGTCGCCGAAGGTCATGATCCGGGGCGGCGATGCCGCCGCGGGTGAGTGTTATGGCTCGGAGCTGGTCTGGCCGCCATTGTTGGCGTCGATTGAGACATTTGGCCCGCCGGCATTGTTCGGCGGGCCTTTTTTATGGGCGAAACGGAGCTCTCGCGCCTGAGGGCGCGCGTTGCCAGCGGGCCGCCGGGGCGGGTCCTCAGGACTTGCGGTTGGCGGAGAGTTCGCCCAGCAGCCTGCTCATCTCCGCCTCGGTCTCCTCGCGGGTCTTCGGCTGTTCGCCGGCCGGCTCGATTCGCAAGGCAGCGGCGCCGGGACGGGCCGGGGACGTCGCGATCTCGGCCTCGAGCATCTTCTCGAATTCGCTGACAAGGGCTGCGTTGTCCGGGACGTTACGCTGCGGCAGTCCGGCGGGGCCCTTGGCGGGCTCACCTGCGGCGGCAACCTGTTCGCTGCCGATGCCGACCGGGTTCGTCAGCACCCGGTCGCGGGCACGATCGAGCGCATCGATGGCATCGCGTTCGACGGGCGAGGGCGGCGCCGGGGTCGCGGTTGGTACGGCGCGCGCGACCGGCAGCTCCTGCGGCGGCGCAGGGCGGATCGATGGTGCGCCAGGGATTGTGGACGAGGCGGTCTCGCCTCCGTAGAGCACGCTGCCCATCGAGGAAATGCGGCTTGCGGGCGGGGCCGGCGGTTCGGCCGGCGCTGCTGCGGTCTGGCGCATAGCGGCGGCGGGCACGGGCACCGAGATGGGCACGACCGGCGGCGGCTCGATGGAGACCTTGGGCGCAGGCGTCGCCGGGGCGGCAGCGCGTTCGGCGGTCTCGGCCGGGATCGGCTGGACCCGGGCGGAGGGTTGCGGCTGGTCGGCCGGTTCGGCGACGGCGTGCTGTGGCTGGGCGGCCGGCGCCTGCTCCGGCAGGTCGGCCGATGCGGCGTTGACGATGCGGCTTTCGACGACGATGTCGGTCGGGCCGCCGATCATCAGGAGATGCTCGACGTCGTCGCGCCGGACGAGGACGAGGCGGCGGCGGGTGTCGATGGCGGCCGCATCCAGCACCGACAACCGCGGCTGCCGGTTGCGCCCGCCACGGATGAAGGGCGAGGAGGGACGGCGACGGACGATCCAGAGCACCAGCGCCAGGCAAGCCAGGCCGAGCAGAACGGCCAGTGCGGCCACCAGGAACTTCGTGCCGTGTTGAGCGAGGATCTCATCGAACATGAAGGTGTACTCCTTGGCGAGAGGTTGCGTTCATTTGACGGCTTTTTTCGGGCCTGCACAAGCACCGCGACGGGCCTGTCCTGTATCGGCTGGGCGCGGGCGGCGCAACCGTTCGTGGCAGGCCGGGCGCGCTGCCGGGATATTCCCTGTGAATTGGGGCTTTCCGCTTTCATTCCATTGCTTTTTGGGTTTCCCTCAAAACGCTAATAGTGATTCTGAAAATGGCTAACGCGTCGCGTGGCCTTCAGGAATTCGGTCCAAGAGAGAGGTTGATGTCCAAGATCCGGCAGGACGTTCAGTATCACGCGCCGATCGTCGAGCGGAGCAGCCGCCCGGGCGTGATCCTGCGGATCGTGCTCCTCGCGATCGTGCTTACCGCATCGGCAGGCGCCTTCATCGTCTTCAAGAACCAGCTCGACAACGAGTTCGTGCTGGGTCTTTTGGGCGTGCTGGCGATGGTGGGCATCTTCTTCTTCGTCTCGGCGATGATCGGCTTCATCGAGATCATGCCCGCCTCGCGCCCGGACGAGCTCTCCCGCACCTTCGTCGACACCCAGCCCGAAGGCACGCTCATCACCGACCGCAAGGGCCGCATCATCTATGCGAACGCCGCCTATGGCGCGCTGACGGGGGCCACGCGCGAGAGCGAGGCGCAGACGCTGGAGACGCTTTTCTCGCGCGACCGGGAGGCGACCGAATCGGTCTACCGGCTGACCAACGGACTGCACGAGGGTAAGGAAGGTGCTGAGGAATTCCGCCTGCTGAAGCCCCTGAACCCCGCGACCGGCGGTGGCAGCGGCGCCCGCTGGTATCGCCTGAAGGCACGGGTGCTGCCCAGCCGCGAGAGCGGCGGTCCCGCGCTCTATGTCTGGCAGATCGCCGACATCACCTCCGAGCGCGACGACCAGGAGCGCTTCTTCAAGGAACTGCAGAACGCCATCGACTATCTCGACCATGCGCCTGCCGGCTTCTTTTCCGCCGGCCGCAAGGGGGAGATCGTCTATCTCAACGCCACCCTTGCCGACTGGCTCGGCATCGACCTGACGAAATTCCACGCCGGGCAGATTTCGATCGGCGACCTCGTCGCCGGCGAGGGGTTGGCGCTGGTGCAGTCGGTGCAAGCCGAGGCGGGGTCGAAGAAGACGGAGATGCTCGACCTCGACCTGCGCAAGTCGAACGGCCAGAGCCTGCCCGTTCGCCTGGTCCACCGGGTCAGCGCCGCGCGCGACGGGGCGCCGGGCGACAGCCGGACGATCGTGCTTGCCCGCGATGCGGCCGACGACGGCGACCAGTCCGCCTCCGCCGCGACGATGCGCTTCACCCGCTTCTTCAACAACACGCCGATGGCGATCGCGTCTGTCGACGGCGAGGGACGGATCCTGCGTACCAATGCGCCGTTCCTGAAGCACTTTTCGGGCGTGGTCTCGCGCGACGAGATCGACAGGGGGGCGCGGCTGGAAACGATCGTCCATCCGAGCGACCGGCTGCGGCTGGAGGCGGCGCTCGAGGCGGCGCAGGACGGACAGGGCGACATCGCGCCGATCGATTCGCTGCTTCCGGGGGACGAGGGCCGGCATTTCCGCTTCTACGTGAACGCCGTCATCGACCAGACCGACCAGGCGCCGGAAGAGGTCGCGATCGTCTTTGCGGTCGAGATCACCGAGCAGAAGGCGCTCGAAAAGCAGATGGCCCAGACGCAGAAGATGAACGCGGTGGGCACGCTGGCCGGCGGCATCGCCCACGACTTCAACAACGTCCTGACCGCCATCCTGCTGTCGTCCGACCACCTTCTTCTCTCCGCCCGCCCGTCGGACGCGAGCTTCGCCGACCTGATGGAGATCAAGCGCAACGCCAACCGCGCCGCCGTGCTCGTGCGCCAGCTTTTGGCGTTCTCGCGCAAGCAGACGATGCGGCCGACGGTGCTGCAGATGACCGACGTGATCGGCGACCTGCGCATGCTGGTCGACCGGATGACGGGCACGAACGTCAAGATCGAGGTCGACTACGGTCGCGACCTCTGGTCGGTGAAGACCGACCTCGGCCAGTTCGAGCAGGTGCTGATCAATCTTGCGGTCAACGCGCGCGACGCCATGCCCGACGGGGGCACGATCACCTTCCGCACCCGCAACGTCCCGGCCGGCGAAGTCGCAGCCCTCGGCTACCGCGAGCTGCCGGCGCAGGACTATGTCGAGATCGACGTCGTCGACCAGGGAACCGGCATTCCGCCGGAGATCCGCGACAAGATCTTCGAGCCCTTCTTCACCACCAAGGAGGTCGGAAAAGGCACCGGCCTCGGCCTGTCGATGGTCTATGGCATCATCAAGCAGACCGGCGGCTACATCTTCGTCGATTCGGAGCTCGGCGAGGGCACCACCTTCCGCATCTTCATGCCGCGGCAGATCGAGGAGATCGTCGTGGCAGATCCCGCCGCCGAGGGCGCCCTGGCGGCATCCGCTGCGGCTTCCGCTCCTGTGGCAACACCCCCGCAGGAGCCACGCGACCTCACCGGTGGCTCGGCCGTCGTTCTTCTCGTCGAGGACGAGGAGGCGGTGCGCCGCGGCGGCAAGCGGATGCTGGAGACGCGCGGCTATACCGTGCACGAGGCCGGATCCGGCGTCGAAGCGCTCGACATCATGGAGGAGCTCGACGGGGCGGTGGACATCGTCGTCTCCGACGTTGTGATGCCGGAAATGGACGGCCCGACGCTTCTGACGGAACTGCGCAAGCTCTATCCCGACATGAAGTTCATCTTCGTTTCCGGCTATGCCGAGGATGCGTTCGCCCGCAACCTGCCCGCCGACGCCAAGTTCGGCTTCCTGCCCAAGCCGTTCTCGCTCAAGCAGCTTGCCGAGGCGGTGCGGGAAATGCTGGACGGGTAGGTCGGCCGTCCCGCCCTCAGGGGACGTCAGGCTCTACCCGGACACCGGTCATACAGAGGCCGTGGCGTCAGATGGCCAAGGCAACGGCGATCTCGGCCGCCAGCCGGGCATTGTTTTCCACCAGCGCGATGTTGGTCGCAAGACTCCGGCCGTCGGTGAGACGGAAGATCGTGTCCAGCAGATAGGGCGTGACCGCCTTGCCGGTGATCTCGTCGCGCTCGGCGTGGTCGAGGGCGCGCTGGATGTATATTTCCATCTCCCGGCGCGGGATCTCGCTCTCTTCCGGGACCGGATTGGCAATGAGCATGCCACCGTCGATGCCGAGCTGCTCGCGCACCGTCTGGAAATGGGCGATGGCCGCGGGGCTGTTCAGCATCAGCGGGCTCGGCAGGCCCGATTCGCGCGACCAGAAGGCGGGGAAGTCGGGGCTGTCATAGGTGACGACCGGAACGCCGCGGCTTTCCAGCACCTCGAGCGTCTTGGGAATGTCGAGGATCGCCTTGGCGCCGGCGCAGACGACGATGACGCCGGTGCGGGCAAGTTCGTCGAGGTCGGCCGAGATGTCGAAGCTCTCTTCGGCCTTGCGGTGTACGCCGCCGATGCCGCCGGTGGCGAAAACGCGGATGCCGGCGCGGGCGGCGGCGATCATGGTCGCGGCCACGGTGGTCGCGCCGGTGCGCCGCTCGGCGATGGCGAAGGCGAGATCGGCGCGCGACAGCTTCATCGCACCGGCCGTCTGCGCCAGCGTCTCGAGTTCGGCATCGTCGAGGCCGACATGCAGTACGCCCTCGATCACCGCGATCGTCGCCGGGACGGCGCCTTCCTCGCGGATGATCCGCTCGACGCTGCGCGCCATCTCCAGATTGCCCGGATAGGGCATGCCGTGGGTGATGATGGTCGATTCCAGCGCCACGAGCGGAGCGCCGCGCTCTTTTGCGGCCGTGACCTCGTCGGAATAGGCAATCGGCAGGAGAGGGGCTGATCTCGTCATCTTCTGATCCTCGGAGCGTGTCGGCTGGCAGTGCGGGCGATCGTTTGTCGCCCGCACCGGTGTCATGACAGCATTTCGGCGTCCGGGACAAGTCCCATGACGCGGGCGAGCAGGTCGGGTTCGAGTTCCTCGGCCACCGCCAGCGGCGAGCGGACGGCGATCAGCGCGGCTGCCGCCCCCTGCCGCAGCGCTTCCCCGAGCGGCCGGCCGGCAAGCTGGGCGGACATGAAGCCGGAGGCGAGCGCGTCGCCGGCTCCGGTCACGTCGCCCAGAACCTCCAGCAGTGGCGGGGCCAGCATGACGGCCTGAGCCTCGTCGAAGGCTATGACGGCATGCCGGCCGCGGGTGACGACACCGCAGGCAAGTCCGACAGACCGCAGCAGGTCCGGCCAGCGCCGCGGATCGTCGGGCTCGGACTGGACCAGCGCGCGCGCCTCCGCCTCGTTCATGAACAGGCCCGACAGCTTCGGCAGGCTCTCCTTGAAGCGCACGACCTTGGCGGGCGAAATCGCGATGCCGAAGGCCGGCTTGGCGTTGTTGCGCGCTGCGTCCGCGATGGCTGCGACCGTCTCGGCCGGCAGGTTGGCATCGGTGATGACGGCGTCCGTCGCGGCGAACGCCTCGCGGACCGCGCGCTGCTGGAGGCGGCGCGGAGAGAACAGGCGGTAGAGCTCCATGTCGGCGAGCGCGATCACCAGGTTGCCGTCGCGCTCGATGATCGCCGTGTAGCTCGGCGTGGTTCGGTCCAGGAAGGTGAAGGGTGTGTCCTCGACGCCTGCTTCCATGGCCGCGGCGGCGACGATCTCGCCGTCCGCATCACCGCCGCGCGGGGCGATCAGGCGCACCGCATGGCCGAGCCGGGCGAGGTTGCGCGCCGCGTTGAAGGCGCCGCCACCGGCCTCGACGAACCAACTGCCGGGGTTGCTGGCGCCGGGCGCCGTCTCGGCATGGATGCGGCCGCGCCGGTCGACATGGGCGCCGCCGAGCGCAAGGATCCTGCTGCCCGTCATCGTGCGTCCTTCCGTGCGGTCCGATTCGCTGCGCGATTGCCGTCGCAACGGCAGGCGACATGGTGGTACAATGCCGCAAGCGAGCGGGGAAACGAAAAAAGAACACGACCCGGAATATCGAAACTAATCAATTGCATGGTGTGCTGTTGCCAAAAGAGAACAAAAAGTGTACATAGCTTCCATCGGCAGCTTCATTGCCTGTCTGGCCCCAATAACCTAAAGGTGGAGCAAATGGCACAAAACTCTTTGCGGCTCGTAGAGGACAAATCGGTGGACAAAAGCAAGGCACTCGAAGCGGCACTTTCTCAGATCGAGAGGTCCTTCGGCAAGGGCTCGATCATGAAGCTCGGCGCGAAGGATAGTGTCGTCGAGATCGAGACCATCCCGACCGGCTCGCTCGGGCTCGACATCGCGCTCGGCATCGGCGGCCTGCCGAAGGGGCGAATCATCGAGATCTACGGCCCGGAAAGCTCGGGCAAGACCACCATGGCGCTGCAGACGATCGCGGAAGCCCAGAAGAAGGGCGGTATCTGCGGCTTCGTCGACGCCGAACATGCGCTCGATCCCGTCTATGCCCGCAAGCTGGGCGTCGACCTGGAAAATCTTCTGATCTCGCAGCCGGACAATGGCGAGCAGGCGCTCGAGATCACCGATGCGCTGGTGCGCTCGGGGGCGATCGACGTCCTCGTGATCGATTCGGTCGCAGCGCTGACGCCGCGCGCCGAAATCGAGGGTGAGATGGGCGACAGCCTTCCCGGCCTTCAGGCCCGTCTGATGAGCCAGGCGCTACGCAAGCTGACGGCGTCGATCTCTAAGTCGAACACCATGGTCATCTTCATCAACCAGATCCGCATGAAGATCGGCGTCATGTTCGGCTCGCCGGAAACGACGACGGGTGGCAACGCGCTGAAGTTCTACGCCTCCGTCCGCCTCGACATCCGCCGCATCGGCGCGGTCAAGGAGCGCGACGAGGTCATCGGCAACCAGACGAAGATCAAGGTCGTCAAGAACAAGATGGCGCCGCCCTTCAAGGAGGTCGAGTTCGACATCATGTATGGCGAGGGGGTCTCCAAGACCGGCGAACTGATCGACCTCGGCGTCAAGGCCGGCATCGTCGAGAAGTCCGGTTCCTGGTTCTCCTACAACAGCCAGCGGCTGGGCCAGGGCCGCGAGAACGCCAAGCAGTTCCTGCGCGATAATCCCGATGCCGCGCGCGAGATCGAGATGGCGCTCAGGCAGAATGCCGGGCTCATTGCCGAAAAGCTGCTGGACACCGGACGGCCGGAGGATGACGACGGCGACAGTGCTGCCGAGATGTGATCGGCGCAAGCTTCCCTGATTTCCGTTCGAAAGCCGGTCTTCGCCCATGCGAAGGCCGGCTTTCTCGTCTGGACAGGGGAGATGGCGAACGATAAAAGCCATCAGTTTTCCAAGGTCCGGGAGCCGGGCAGGAGCAGGTCAAGAGCAGGCGAGGGCACGGCACGCAGGGTGCCGAGGCTAGCGGGCTGTCCGGCCAGCGCCCGTGGTATCGACCGTCTGTCGTCTCGGGGACTGGATGACCGGGAGGCCCGGAAGTCTGGGACCGGGGAGGGATGCGGCAGCGCCGTGCGGCACGTGACGGACGGAACCGGTAGCGCAGATCCGGGATGCCGGGTGACTGTCCGGATCGGCGGCGAACCCGTTGAAGTGTGGTCTAAGGCAGGGCTCGGCCCATACGCCTGCAAGTATGATAGGACGCAAGATGAGCGGCGTGAATGAGATCCGGTCGGCCTTTCTCGACTATTTCCGCAAGAACGGGCATGAGGTCGTCTCGTCCAGCCCGCTGGTGCCGCGCAACGACCCGACGCTGATGTTCACCAATGCCGGGATGGTGCAGTTCAAGAACGTCTTCACCGGGCTCGAGCAGCGCCCCTATTCGACCGCGGCGAGCGCACAGAAATGCGTGCGCGCCGGCGGCAAGCACAACGACCTCGACAATGTCGGCTATACGGCCCGCCATCACACCTTCTTCGAGATGCTCGGTAACTTCTCGTTCGGCGACTATTTCAAGGAGCGCGCGATCGAGCTCGCCTGGGGGCTGATCACCAAGGAATTCGGTATCGACAAGAACCGACTGCTGGTCACCGTCTACCATACCGACGACCAGGCGTTCGACCTGTGGAAGAAGATCGCCGGCTTGCCCGACAGCCGCATCATCCGTATCGCCACCAGCGACAATTTCTGGGCGATGGGCGATACCGGCCCGTGCGGCCCGTGTTCGGAGATCTTCTACGACCATGGCGACCATATCTGGGGCGGCCCACCCGGCTCGCCGGAAGAGGATGGGGATCGCTTCATCGAGATCTGGAACCTCGTCTTCATGCAGTTCGAGCAGCTGACGAAGGAAGAGCGGGTCGACCTGCCGCGGCCGTCGATCGACACCGGCATGGGGCTCGAGCGGGTCGCTGCCCTTCTGCAGGGCAAGCACGACAACTATGACATCGACCTGTTCCAGGCGCTGATTGCGGCCTCGGTGGAAGCGACGGGCGTCGATGCCAACGACCCGGAGCGTCGCGCCAGCCACCGCGTGATCGCCGACCACCTGCGCTCCTCGGCCTTTTTGATCGCAGACGGCGTCCTGCCGTCGAACGAGGGCCGCGGCTACGTGCTCCGCCGCATCATGCGCCGGGCGATGCGCCACGCGCAGTTGCTGGGCTCGCGCGATCCGCTGATGTGGAGGCTCCTGCCGGCGCTGGTGCAGCAGATGGGACGAGCCTATCCGGAGCTTCTGCGGGCGGAGGCGCTGATCTCCGAGACGCTGAAGCTGGAGGAGACCCGTTTCCGCAAGACGCTCGAACGCGGCCTGTCGCTGCTCTCCGACGCATCGGGTAACCTCCACAAGGGGGACATTCTCGACGGCGAGACGGCATTCAAGCTCTACGACACCTACGGTTTCCCGCTCGACCTGACCCAGGATGCGTTGCGCAACCGCGGTATCGGCGTCGACCTTTCGGGCTTTTCGGATGCGATGGAGCGGCAGAAGGCGGAGGCCCGCAAGAGCTGGGCCGGGTCCGGCGATGCCGCCGCCGAGACGATCTGGTTCGAACTGCGCGAGAAGCACGGTGCGACCGAGTTCCTGGGCTACGACACGGAGACGGCGGAGGGCGTCGTGCAGGCGATCGTGCGCGACGGTGCTGCGGTCGAGGCGGCCTCGGCCGGCGACAAGGTCCAGCTCGTGCTGAACCAGACGCCGTTCTATGGCGAATCCGGCGGCCAGATGGGAGATACGGGCACGATCAGTCATGACCACGGCCGCCTGACGGTGACCGATACCCAGAAGAAGGCCGACGGCCTTTTCGTCCACGGCGCCGTCGTCGACGAGGGCTCGATCAAGGTCGGCGATGCGGTGGCGCTCGAGGTCGGCCATGCCCGCCGCGGCCGCCTGCGTTCCAACCATTCGGCGACGCACCTGCTGCACGAGGCGCTGCGCGAGGTGCTCGGCACCCACGTGACCCAGAAGGGGTCGCTGGTGGCGCCGGAGCGGCTGCGGTTCGACGTGTCGCATCCCAAGCCGATGACGGCCGAGGAACTGAAGGTCGTCGAGGAAATGGCCAACGAGATCATCGTGCAGAACTCGGCCGTGACGACGCGGCTGATGAGCGTCGACGACGCGATCGCCGAAGGCGCGATGGCGCTGTTCGGCGAGAAATACGGCGATGAGGTCCGCGTCGTGTCGATGGGTACCGGCATCCGCGGCGCCAAGGCCGGCAAGGCCTATTCGGTCGAGCTCTGCGGCGGCACGCATGTCGGCGCCACAGGCGAGATCGGGCTGGTGCGCATCGTCGGCGAAAGTGCCGTCGCAGCCGGCGTGCGGCGCCTCGAAGCGCTGACGGGCGAGGCCGCGCGCGCCTATCTGGCTGAGCAGGACGAGCGGGTGAAGACGCTGGCGGCAAGCCTCAAGGTGCAGCCGGGCGAGGTGCTTACTCGCGTCGACGCGCTGCTCGACGAGCGGCGCAAGCTCGAACGCGAGCTGACCGAGGCCAAGAAGAAGCTGGCGCTCGGCGGCGGCGGCGGCAATGGCGGCGATGCCGTTCGCGAGATCGCCGGCGTCAAGTTCCTCGGCAAGGTGGTCACCGGGGTCGAGCCGAAGGACCTCAAGGGCCTGGCGGACGAGGGCAAGAAGGGTCTCGGATCGGGCGTGGTCGCCTTCGTCGGCGTTTCCGCCGACGACAAGGCCAGCGCCGTCGTCGCCGTCACCGACGATCTCACAGGCCGCTTCAATGCCGTCGACCTCGTTCGGGTCGCTTCGGCAGCCCTCGGCGGAAAGGGCGGCGGCGGACGGCCGGACATGGCGCAGGCGGGTGGGCCGGACGGCCAGCGCGCCAGCGAGGCCGTCGAGCAGGTCGCAGCCGCGCTCGCGGGCTGAACGGCCGGCGTGAAGCGCCGTTCCGGCGCGGCCTGTCGCGATCGGCTGAAGCGACGGGATCGGCCAGCATGCCGCCGCGATCCGGCGATCGTGGCCCGGCATTCGGCACTTTTCGCGAGACAGGGTGTCTGTCACAGTGGAGCCTCGACCCTTCGCGGGCTGGCTCACCGGAGGTGCGCGCAAACGCCTGCCGTGCGTACCTTACCTTCAGTCATCTGCCGCCGGTAGCGGCGGTACGGTCAGCGCACGACATCCGTGTACCGGCGTGGTCGAGCTCCAAGAACACTCGTGAACCACCGCAGTCGCCAGGCCCCATGATCCCAAGGTGTTCGAGGTTGGCGACACTGGTTGCCCGCCGAGGGCAGCGGGCGCAGGCATCCCGTTATTTTCATTTGCGAAGTCTTCAGTGTTCGGTGCTATTTTCCGGCCACCGAAGGGGTGTGATTCTTGCTCGACAACCTGATCAGCCTGCCGACCTTGATGGTCTGCACTTTCCTGTCGACGCTCGTCGTCGCCATTTTCCTGGCCTTCCATTGGTTTGCCGGCCACAAGTCCGTTGCCACCGGCTACTGGTGCGTCGCGATGTGGGTCGGTTCGGCTGCGAGCGTGCTTCTCGGCTTGCGCGGCATTCTTGCGCCGGAGGTCTCGATCGGTCTCGGCAATGCGCTGGCGGCGCTCGGTTACAGCCTGACCTGGGCCGGCTTTCGCGCTTTCGACGACCAGCGCGTTTCGCGGCTGGCGATTGCGGCCGGACCCGCCGCCTGGGTCGCTGCCTATGCGTTCTCCGACCAGTTCGCCGCCGACATGAGCCTTCGGATCATCCTGATGTCGGTGATCGTTTCGGCCTACTCGCTGGCGATGGCGCGTGAACTGCTGCGCGGACGCGGGCGAGAAGCCCTGCCGTCGCGGCGGGTGATCGCACTGCTGCTCGCCACGCATGCGGTGTTCTATTCGGCGCGCATCCCGTTTGCCCTGTTGGCGCCGGTCTCCGACGGCGGTAGTCCTGCCGTCTCGTTCTGGTTTGCGGCGTTTGCGCTGGAAATCTTCGTGCATACGCTGGTCGTCGCGGTCTCCATCCTGATCCTTCTCAAGGAGCGCAGCGAGTTCGTGTTCCGCCAGGCGGCGCGTTCCGATGCGCTGACGGGCGTGCTCAACCGGGGCGCGTTCATGGCAGAGGCGGCCGGCGCCCTTTCGCCCCGGCACCCGGGCGGGGTGCTGATGCTGCTCGATCTCGACCACTTCAAGGCAGTCAACGACACCCACGGCCACCAGGCCGGCGACAAGGTGCTGTGCCGCTTTGCTGCGGCGGTGACGGCGCGGCTGGAGGACGGCATGGTCTTCGGCCGCTTCGGCGGGGAGGAATTCGCGCTGTTCGTGCCCGACCGGGACCTCGACGAGGCGGTGGCCTTTGCCGACCTGCTGCGGGAAGATACCGCCGCGCTATCGATCGGCCACTACGGCGCCCTGATTTCGGTGAGCGTGAGCATCGGGGTCGCCTCGGCGCTGTTGTGCGGCGGCGACATCGACAATCTGGTAGCTGCTGCGGATTGCGCGCTCTACCGGGCGAAGGCAGAGGGCCGAAACCGGGTCAGCGCAGCCGGGCCTGCCGAAAGCCTCCTGCAGGTGGCCGGGCGCATGCGCGATGCCGATTCTAATACTGGCGTCGCCAACGTATCCGTAGCGCTGTAGTTTTCCGGGAACATCGGCGGTCGGATCCGGGGCTCCACCACCGCGTGGTGCCTTTTCCGGCGGTCGCCTACCCTATCGTCCGCCAGCCCTTGTCGGTGTCGTGCGCCCGTGTGCCGCGAAATGCTCCAGGCCCTCGATGACGCCGTCGGCGCAGGCGCGCCGGGCCTGATAGTGGCGCGGTTCGTCCGCCGCAAGACGCCGCAGTTCGTCCAGCGCGTTGCCGACCACGATGCCGCGGACGGAAGGCAGCGTGAACATGTCGCGGTCGTTGCCGGTGTCGCCGGCGACTGCAACCTCGGCGAGGTCGATGGCGAGTTCCCGGCAGAGCCATGCGAGGGCAGCGCCCTTGTTCGCCGTGCGTGGCAGCACGTCGAGATCGCGGTCGCTCGAATAGACGAGACGCGCCTCGATGCCGGCCTCGGTCAGGCTCTCCTCCAGTTCGGAGATGCGCTCGTCGCCGGCGCCGTGCAGATGCCAACTCAGCTTGTGGGCATGCTGGAAAGCGTCGTCCTGCAGCCGGATACCGTCCACCTGCCGCATCACGTGCATGAGTGCCTCGCGGTCGAAGGGCGCGCCCAGCGTTGCGCCGAAACGCCGTTTCCGATCGTCGTCCAGCCGGCCGATCATCGTCCCCACTCCGCCGATGACGAAGTCGGGGTGCGGCAGGTCAGAGACGGCGAGCAGCGCCTCGATGTCATCGACCAGGCGACCGCTGTTGTAGACGAGGAACGGGCACGTGGCGGGGTTGAGCCCTTCCCAATAGGCGCGGAAGCGTTGCGTAGCCCGCCGGTCGCCGAGCAGGGTCCCGTCCAGGTCGGAGGAAAGGAGGCGGATCACGGTCTCAATCCCCGTCGTTCCACGGCTCGGCCCAGTCGTCGGAGTCGAGCGCCTGGCGCATCGGCCGGCCTTCGACGAGCGCGATGAGTTGCTGGGCGATGCCCGTCCAGGTGAACAGGCTGCGGGCCTTGTGGGCTCCCATCCGCGACAGGCGGTTGTAGAGGCGGGGATGCTTCAGCGGCTTCATCATGGTGATGCCGAGATCATGCTTGTCGAACGGATCGGCAAAGAGCGCGTGGCGGCCGTAGCTGACCGAGCGGAACAGGCCGCCATGGACGGTGATGATCGTAGGCGTCCCGCTTGCCATCGCCTCGATCGCCGTCATCCCGAACGGCTCGTAACGGCTGGAAAGCACGAACAGGTCGGCGGCGCGATAGTAGTCGGGCAGGTCGTCGTCGGCGACGAAGCCGGAGAAGTCGATCCGGTCCTCGAGCCCGCAATCGCGTGCCAGTTGCTTGAGCTGGTCGAGGATGGCCGTCTCCTGCTCGTCGAGCGTCTCGCCGCCGACAGCAAGGTGCAGGCGCGCTTCCGGTTCCCGCTCGGCCAGCACCGAGAAACCCTCGATCAGCAGGTCGTAGCCCTTGTTGGTCGCAAGCCGGCCGAGTGCCAGGACGGTCTTGCCCTGGAAGCCGAAGCGCTGTCGCGCCATCTCGCGCGAAGCGGACGAGACGGGGAAGAAGCGGTTGTCGTCATAGCCGGGCGGGATCATGTGGACCCGTTCCGGCTTCAGCCCGTAGTCGTTGACCAGCATGTCGAGCTGGATCGGCGTCGTGGCGATGACGAGGTTGCAGCTGCGATAGACGATCAGCTCGTGCTTGATGCGTTCGGAGAAGTTGAACTCGCTCTCGAAGGTGTCGGCCTTGTCCGGATAGTCGGTCTCCATCTGCCGCTTCTTCCAGATGCCGAGCGAGTGCGGCGTATGGATATGCGGCACCGACAGCGCCTCGGACAGGCGCTGGCCGGCAACGCCGGCGTCCCAGTAATGGCTGTTGATGAAGAAATACTCGAGCTTGTTCGCCCTGATGTAGCGGATTGCCGCCTCGCACCAGGCCATCAGGTGGGTGTGCAGGTATTCCTTGGGAATGAAGTCGCGGCCGCCGCAGGGGATGCGAACGACGCGGACCCGGTCATCGACCTCGTCGAACTGCGGCTGATCCTCGAACTGCCGCGTGTATATGTCTACCAGAAATCCGAGACGGCCAAGTTTTTTGGCAAGTTCCAGAACATAGACGACCTGTCCGCCTGTATCGGCGGCGCCCAGCGGAGGATTAGCTGCAACATAGCCGTGCGTCGAGACGAGGGCTATTCGTGGAAGGGTTTCAGTCTCATTTTTTTCAGTCATATCGACTGACTATGATAGGGCGCGTGGCCGAGGCTTCAACCCCGAGACATGCATTTTATGAGGAGGTGTTGGCAGGCGCTATACTGAAATTGCCGGTGCTCCGCCAGCATTTGCTGTTCGCTGGCAACCGATGCAATGGGGCGCCGGCGTGGCTGTCGGCCGCCCGGCGATATCCAGAGTAATAGTCGCCGCGCGCACGGAGCGCTGGCTGCTGGGCATTGTTTCGTGGTAAATTCCGTGCGGTCCGACGGCACGTCTCGGACGCGACATGAATAGGCCCGGGCGGGGCCTGTATTCCGAAAGTTTCTCTCCATTTCGCATTCTTAGGCATGCCCGAGAACGTCTTTGCCTGCGCGAACCCAGGAGGAGGGTGAAACATGAGTGCCTTGCGCAATATCTGCATGGGACTGCTATCGTCCACATTCGCATTTGCCCTGAACGCGCCCGTTGCCGCTCAAGAGCCGAAACCCAATATCGTCGTCATCATGGGCGACGACGTCGGGTGGTTCAACATCGGCGCCTACCATCGCGGCATCATGTCCGGAAAGACGCCGAACCTCGACAGGCTGGCGTCGGAAGGGTTGATGTTCACCGACTACTACGCCGAGGCGAGCTGCACTGCTGGCCGGGCGAGTTTCATCACCGGCGAGATACCCCTTCGCACCGGGCTGACCACCGTGGGCCAGGCGGGCGCGGACGTGGGCATGCCCGACAAGGCTGCAACCATCGCCGCGGCGCTGAAAGTGCAGGGATACGCCACGGGACAGTTCGGAAAGAACCACCTCGGCGATCTCAACAAGTTTCTGCCGACACTGCATGGCTTCGACGAGTTCTTCGGGTACCTGTACCACCTGGACGCCATGTCGGACCCCTATTGGTATTCGTTCCCGAACGACCAGTCCTACCGGGACAAGGTCGGCCCGCGCAATCTGGTGCACAGCTTTGCGACGGATACCGACGACACGTCCGAGCAGCCGCGCTGGGGCAAGGTCGGCAAGCAGCGGATCGTCGACGAAGGGCCGCTGGCACCGTATCCGGACATGTCCAACGTGCCGAACATGCACGACATCATGCCCAAGGCGAAATACGACATGGGGACTTTCGACGAGGTTCTGGTGAAGGCTTCGTGTGACTTCATGGACAAGGCGAAGACGGACGGCAAGCCCTTCTTCGTCTGGCACAACACCACCCGCATGCATGTCTGGACCTTCCTGTCGCCGAAGTACCAGGCCCAGATGAACAGCGACAGCAACTACGGCCTCGAGGAGGCGGGCATGGCGCAGCTCGACGACAGCGTCGGTGCCATCATGAAGTGCGTCGACGATGCCGGCGAGGCCGACAATACGATCGTGATCTTCACGACCGACAACGGCGCGGAGGTGTTCACATGGCCCGACGGCGGGATGACCCCGTTCAAGGGCACTAAGGGAACCGTGATGGAGGGCGGCTTCCGGGCCCCGGCCATCATCCGCTGGCCGGGCAAGGTCAGGGCCGGCGCGGTCGAGAACGGCATCTTTTCCGCGCTGGACTGGTTTCCGACGCTCGTGGCGGCTGCCGGCAACCCCGACATCACCGACCAGTTGCTGAAGGGCGTGCAGCTCGGCGACCGGACCTACAAGAACCACCTCGACGGATACAACCAGCTGGATCTCTTGACGGGGAAAGGCCCGTCTGCCCGGCATGAGTTCTTCTACTTCGGTGGTCCTGAGCTGGGCGCGGTCCGGATCGACAACTTCAAGTTCCAGTTCTTCCAGCAGCCCCAGGGCTGGCCCGGGGCGAAGGTGACGACCGACATGCCGACGATGGTGAACATCCGCCAGGACCCGTTCGAGCGGACCCCGTCGATCGGCGGGCAGAGCCTCAACGACCTGGGCGGGGGATACATGAACGACTTCTTCGCCCGTGAGTTCTGGCGTTTCGTCAGCGTGCAGCAGGAGGTCGGCAAGCTCGCGCTCACGGCGATCGACTACCCGCCGATGCAGGACCCGGCCTCGTTCAATCTCGACGCCGTGAAGAAGCAGATCGACGCTGCGATCCGCAACAAGCCCGGCAACTGATCGACCGGGGAGGCGGGCGGCGCACGGCCGCCTGCCGTTTCGAGGCTTCCTGCCGGCGGGATGTCAGCCGGCCTGCGGAGCCAGCTTCACCGAACCCGGCCGGTTGAGTAGCAGGACCGAGACCGCCGCAAGCATGCACATCACGCCGGCGATCTGGAGGGCCGGCATGTAGGTGTTGAAGTCGCTGCGGAAATAGCCGGCCCCGAAGGCGGCGGTGGCGGCACCCAGTTGGTGGCCAGCAAAGACCCAGCCGAAGACGAGGCCCGCCTTCTCACGGCCGAAGTTCTCTGCAGCGAGCTTCACGGTCGGCGGCACCGTCGCAACCCAGTCCAGGCCGTAGAAGACGGCGAAGACCGACAGTTCGACGAAGCTGAAGCCCGAGAACGAGAGATAGATCAGCGAGAGGCCGCGCAGACCGTAGAACCAGAACAGCAGGAAGCGGTTGTCGTAGCGGTCGGACAGCCAGCCGGCGAAGATCGTGCCGAAGAAGTCGAAGATGCCGATCACGGCCAGCGTACCTGCGGCCGTCACCGCTGCCATGCCGAAATCGCCGCAGATCGAGATCCAGTGGGTCTGGATGAGGCCGTTGGTCGACAGGCCGCAGACGAAGAAGGTGCCGAACAGGACCCAGAAGACGGGATTGCCGGAGACGCTCTTCAAGGTGATGAGCGGCGAGGCGAGGGTGGCGAGCAGCTTGTGGTCCTGCTTCGGCGGCTTGACGACCGCCGTCTCGCCATAGGCGGGCAGGCCGACATCGGCGGGATGGTCGCGCATGAGGAGCAGGACGAGCACCATGGCGAGCGCGATGACGGCCACAGTGAGCGTCAGGGCCATGCGCCAGCCATAGGCTTCCGTCAGGGCGGCGAGCGCCGGCAGGAAGACGAGCTGGCCGGTGGCGTTGCTCGCCGTCATCAGGCCGACGACGAGGCCGCGCCGCTTGGAGAACCAGCGGCTGGCAACGGTCGCGCCCAACACCAGCGCCGTCATCCCCGTACCGACGCCGATCACGACGCCCCACAGGAGCAGGAGTTGCCAGACCTCCGTCATGAAGAAGGATGCGACAATGCCGCTCATGATCAGGGCAAGTGCTGTCGAGACGACCTGCCGGATGCCGAAATGGTTCATGAAGGCGGCCGCAAAGGGGCCGAGCAGGCCGAAGAGCACCAGCCGCACCGCCATGGCGGTGGAAATGTCGGCGATGTCCCATCCGAATTCCTGGTGCAGCGGCTGTATCATCACGCCGGCCGAGCCCATGGCGCCGGCGGTCGCCAGCATGGTCAGGAACGTGGTCGCGGCGACCACCCAGCCGTAGTGAAGGTTCCGTCCGGCCATCCATCTGGCTAGGCTTGTGGAGAGCATGTTCAAAGTCCCTTTCCTGATCGCCGTATGCGGGCGGAATTTACGGGTAAGTGCCCGCTTTTATCGGGGTATATACCCGTTTCTTGCCAAATAACTAAAGCGCTGCGAGCAGTTCCTGCAACTGCCTGGTCTTGTCCGGACCCAGCCGGGCTTCGATATCGTCCTGAACGCCATCCCAGAGGGGCGCGCCCTGCTTGAGGGTCGCCTGTCCCGTCTGGGTGACCACCAGCATCGCCTCGCGCTGATCCTTGCCGTGGCCGATCGCGATCAACCCCATGCGTTCGAGAACCTTGGCGTTGCGGCCGACGGTCGATCGGTCGAGTTCGACCCGGGATGCGAGATCCGTCAGCGACACCGGCGCCATGCGGTTGATGTTCCTCAGCAGGCTGAACTGGCCGATGTTCACGCCGAGTGGCGCCAGGGCCTCGTCGTAGTAGGAGGAGACCTTGCGGGAGGCTTTGCGCAGCAGGATACAGTGACACGTATCGTTCGGCATGTCTCGGGTATATACCCGCATCGCTCGCCGCGCAAGATGGGGAGCGGCCAATTTCCCGGGCGGAAAACAGAAAGACCCGGCGCAAGGCCGGGTCCTTCGGATGCCGTTGTGGCGATCTGCCCTGCCGATCAGGCCGCCATGGCTTTCTGCAGGTTCTCGTCGATCTTGTCGAGGAAGCCGGTGGTGGAGAGCCAGGGCTGGTCGGGGCCGATCAGGAGCGCCAGGTCCTTGGTCATGAAGCCGGCCTCGACGGTGTCGACGCAGACCTTCTCCAGCGTGTCGGCGAACCTGGCGAGCTCGGCATTGTTGTCGAGCTTGGCGCGGTGCGCGAGGCCTCGGGTCCAGGCGAAGATCGAGGCGATCGAGTTGGTCGAGGTCTCCTCGCCCTTCTGGTGCTGGCGGTAGTGGCGGGTGACCGTGCCGTGGGCGGCTTCGGCTTCCACCGTCTGGCCGTCAGGTGTCATCAGCACCGAGGTCATCAGGCCGAGCGAGCCGAAGCCTTGTGCTACGATGTCTGACTGGACGTCGCCGTCATAGTTCTTGCAGGCCCAGACATAGCCGCCGGACCACTTCAGCGCCGAGGCGACCATGTCGTCGATCAGGCGGTGCTCGTACCAGATCTTCGCTTCCTTGAATTTTTCCGCGAATTCCTTGTCGAACACTTCCTGGAAGATGTCCTTGAAGCGGCCATCATAGATCTTGAGGATGGTGTTCTTGGTCGACAGATACACCGGCACCTTACGCTGCAGGCCGTAGTTCAGCGAGGCGCGGGCGAATTCGGTGATCGAATCGTCGAGGTTGTACATGCCCATGGCGACGCCGGCCGACGGGGCGTCGAACACGTCATATTCGATCTCCTTGCCGTCCTCGCCGACAAACTTCATCGTCAGCTTGCCCTTGCCGGGGAACTTGAAGTCGGTGGCGCGGTACTGGTCGCCGAAGGCGTGGCGGCCGACGATGATCGGCTTGGTCCAGCCGGGCACGAGGCGGGGCACGTTCTTGCAGATGATCGGCTCGCGGAAGATGACGCCGCCGAGGATGTTGCGGATCGTGCCGTTCGGCGACTTCCACATCTTCTTCAGCTTGAATTCCTCGACGCGGCCCTCGTCCGGGGTGATGGTCGCGCACTTCACGCCGACGCCGTGCTTCTTGATCGCCTTGGCGGCATCGATCGTCACCTGGTCCTCGGTGGCGTCCCGGTTCTCGACGCTGAGATCGTAGTATTCCAGGTCGACGTCGAGGTAGGGGTGGATCAGCTTGTCCTTGATGAACTGCCAGATGATGCGGGTCATCTCGTCGCCGTCGAGCTCGACGACCGGATTTGCGACCTTGATCTTTGCCATGGAATGCCTCGCTGCCTGATGAGGGCGGATTGCCCCGTTTCGTGAAGGTTGGATCGTGTGCGCCTATAGCATTGCAGGGCTGGAAGGCAAAGCCGAGCGGGCGCCGGCGGGCATAATTTTCGCTTCCCCGCCGGGCTGGAATGTGGTCGCTGCCCTTGCACCGTCGGCGCATGATTCGCGTCGCCAGAATTTGTCCCCATTGCCGGTGTTGTCTCACGCCGAAGTGATTCCCTGTTACCGGCCGTCCGGCCCTCTGATCCGACCTGCTCGGGAGATTTTCATGATACGCCTGTGCCTTGCCGCCACCCTCGTCGTCCTGCCGTCGTTTGCGTTTGCCGCAGACGCCACCGCGCCCGTTCGCGAGATCATGGAGACGGTGACGAAGAACTGGGCCGACGTCGCCGACGACAACGACGACCCGCCGGCCTATGTCGACTATTTCAACGACGAGTTCCTGCCGCGGCTCTACAGCAAGGACTTCGCCGCCAAGTATCGCGAGGCCGCGAAGTATCCGGCCTATGAGGACGGCGGTTCGCCGTTCGACTACGACGTGATCGCCATGGGCCAGGACGGTTGCACGATCAAGGACCTCAAGATCGAGGCGCAGCCGCCGGCGGGCGGTGTGACGACCGTTAGGACCACCTTCGACAACACCCATTGCTTCGGCGAGCGCGAGCCGGACTGGAAGCCGGCGGAGGTCGACTTCAACGTGGTCGAGGAAGAGGGCAAGGCGGTGATCGACGACATCCTGCGCCCGCAGGACGGCGACCCGGGCTCGCTGAAGACGGAGATGCAGGCGATCGCCAGGGAGGGAGCCAACCCGACACCGCAGGACGGCGAAACAGAGGAAGACGTCTCTCCGGAGTAGCGCTTCCTTTCCTTTTTGTGCGGGATATGGCAGGGACCCGTCTTGTGGCGGCAGGCCCGGGCTGCAACAAGCCAGCCCGGTCGCTGCCGGAGAGAAACGTGGCGGTCTGAAGGCGATGGCGGGAACGAACAGCGAGCGAGAACTGATAGCGGAGGGGCCGGCGATCATTCTGGTCCATCCGCAGCTTGGCGAGAACATCGGCATGGTTGCGCGCGCCATGGCCAATTTCGGGCTGGCCGAACTGCGCCTCGTCAATCCGCGCGACGGCTGGCCAAGCGAGAAGGCGATCTCGGCTGCGAGCAAGGCCGATCACGTGATCGCCGCAACAAAGGTGTACTCGTCGCTTGAGGCGGCCGTCGCCGACCTCAATTTCGTCTATGCCACCACCGCCCGCGACCGCTACGGCTACAAGGAGGTCCGCTCGCCCGTGGTGGCGGCCGAGACGCTGCGCACGCGCTTCCGGGCGGGCGAGGCGACCGGCATCCTGTTCGGGCGCGAGCGCACGGGGCTGACCAACGAGGAGATCGCGCTCGCCGACGAACTCGTGACCTTTCCCGTCAATCCCGCCTTCGCTTCGCTGAACCTCGCCCAGGCGGTTCTGCTGATGAGCTACGAGTGGATGAAGACGGGGACCGGCTCGATCGAGGAGACCGCCTTTTCCGCCCTGCCGCAGCGCCCGGCCAAGAAGGACGAGTTGCAGGGCCTGTTCGACCATATGGAAGAGGCGCTCGATGCGCGCGGCTACTTCCGGCCGGCCGCCAAAAAGCCGAAATTGATCGAAAACCTGCGCTCGGCGCTCACGCGTCCTTCCTTCACCGGCTCGGAAATCCAGGTCTTGCGCGGCATCATCTCCTGTCTCGATCGTTTTACGCGCGAATCCCCGCGCGGCACGCCCTCACCCAACCGCACCCGCAACAGAAGGCCGAAGGCTGAGCGTGACGACGAGTAGTGCCAAGCCCATCCTCGTGTTCGACAGCGGCATCGGCGGGCTGACGGTGCTGCGCGAGGCGCGCGTGATGATGCCGGAGCGGCATTTCACCTATGTCGCGGACGACGCGGGCTTTCCCTATGGCGGTTGGGAGGAGGGGGCGCTGAAGGTGCGGATCGTGGCGCTGTTCGAGCGGCTGCTGGCCGAGCACGACCCCGAGATCTGCGTCATCGCCTGCAACACCGCCTTTACGCTGGTCGGTGCCGACCTGCGCGCCGCCTTCCCGCAGATGCGTTTCGTCGGCACCGTTCCGGCGATCAAGCCGGCGGCGGAGCGCACGCGATCCGGGCTGGTCTCGGTGTTGGCGACGCCGGGCACGGTGAAGCGGGCCTATACGCGCGACCTGATCCAGTCGTTTGCCAGCCAGTGCCACGTGCGGCTGGTCGGGTCGGAAAACCTCGCGCGCATGGCGGAAGCCTATATCCGCGGCGAGGCGCTGTCCGACGACGACGTGCGGGCGGAGATCGCCCAGTGCTTCCTGGAGCAGGAAGGCAGGAAGACCGACATCGTCGTGCTCGCCTGCACGCACTATCCCTTCATGGCCAACCTGTTCCGCAGGCTTGCGCCCTGGCCGGTCGACTGGCTGGACCCGGCGGAGGCGATCGCGCGCCAGGCCCGGCGGCTCGTGCCGCCCCTCGACGGCATCGCGTCGGAGGGGACCGCAGCGGGCGAGGACATCGCCGTCTTCACCTCCGGCAACCCCGATTTCGCCACGCGCCGGCTGATGCAGGGCTTCGGACTGCGGGTGTAGGGCGCCTGGGCGTCTGTTGACGCCGCGAGACGCGCCTATCAGATCTTTTATTCAGTATTACTGGCGGATCTTTTCGATGTATTCCGTAATCACTTCGGGTGTTTTGCGGGATCATACGTAATTATTTGTGATATAGTCTTTGTTTTCATTTCAGAAAGTCAAATTCACCCAATATTGATGCTCTATAAATGATCTATTATATTTCGTCAAATCTATATCACGCGCGATATTGGGGGTTCGTCATGTTCAATTTGACTGAGACGTCGATCGAATTGATGTGGAAGCGATGCAACTATCCCATTCCTTCCGGTGGAATGGCCTTTTTCGGTCTCCGCGGCTGCCTGCCTGTCAACTATAACGGAACCGACTTCGCCAGCAGCCACGAAATGAACCTTCACGACGTGGATTACACGCATATGCGCTGCACGCTCGGCCAGTGGAAGCCCGGCCACGGCTTTGCCGTCTTTCCCGCGAGCACGGTGCCTGATGGGGCCTATGTCAGAAGCCGCATTCCGCATGGCGGCTACGGAGCCAACCAGTTGATGCTCGGCTGCTACACCTACCGGAAGGGCATCCACAAGCCCGGCAAGCCCACAGGACATCGCGCCTTCCGCCAGCACGGCTTCTTCCCCGTGTGGCGCACGGCAGACGACGACGACTACGATACGGCCGACTTCGTGGACATGCGCTCCGGCTTCATCGCCTGGGACAACCTCCATTGCGGCTGGAGCAACGGACCGGCGTCACCGAGCTACTCCAGCGTCGGCTGCCAGGTGGTGGCCGGGTTCCCGAAATGCACGAAGAGAGGTGCGGCGAGCCGGGACGAGGGGCCCTGGAAGCAGTTCCTCGACAATGCCTACGCGGCGGATCAGGGCAACTTCCGCTACGCGCTCTTCAGCGGTTACGAGGCGCAGAGCATGGCCGTCGTCGGGAGCCAGCAGATGCGCCAGAGCCTTCGCTTCGGCTCGCAGGGAGAGATCGTTCGCTCGATGCAGGCAAAGCTGAACGCGCTTGAATATGACGCGGGCGACGTCGATGGCGAATTCGGCTTCGACAGCCTCAACGCGCTGATGACATTCCAGAAGCGGGTCCTCGGCACCGAGGATGCGGACGGCATTGTCGGGCCGATGACGGCTGACGCGCTCGGTATCGATCTTCCCTATCTGGACGGCGGCGTGCCGGCGATCGCAACACCCGCGGCGGAAGACGACGATGCGGAGGTGGATGACGGCGACGACGAATCCGGGCCTCTCCGCCCGCGCCCGGATGCCGAAGACGACGGCGCACCCTTGTCCTTCGAGATCTCCAAGGAAGTCGACGGCGGCAAGACCCGTTACTATGCGAAGGCCAACGGCACCAAGGTCTTCATCGGCCGGCAGGTCAGGTATGAACGCAATATCGGCCTGACAAATATCTACGATCTCTCGATGACGCCGGCAGGCGTTTACGACAACAACGACGCGGCGACCCGGCATGGCCAGTGGGCGCATTTCATCTGGCCGACCGCGATCGGCGAATCGAAGGCGCATTTCGCCTGCATCAATACCTATGACCGGGCACGCTTCACGATCGGCTTCTCGCAACTGGCGGCGCATACGCCCGACGAGAACCTGATCGTCCTGTACCGGCGGCTGCTGGCGCTTCCGGATGCCGGACGCTACTTCCCCGACCTGACGCTGGTCGGCGGCAAGGTGCACCAGACGCTGCCGTCCGGTGGCACCAGAAACCTGGAGGTCGTTACCGATCGCGAACTCAGGCACTTCATGGCCTATCTCAATCCGGACCTTTCCACCATCGACAACGCTGAGGTCGTCAGTGCTGCCCGCGCCATCTTCGGCATGATGGAATCGGAGGAGCACAGGGAACTGCAGATCGGATTGACGATCGAGATCGCCAGGCGGAAGACGAAGCGGGCAGCGCAGAACGGCGTTCCCATCGTCGGCCGGAAGCTTCGCTATGCGATGTGGGTCTTCGACGTTCTCCACCAGGGCCGGGCCGGTCGTGGCGCCTACCCGAAGCTCAAGGCGGCGATCGAGTCGTCCAATCCGGAGCGGGCACTGATGCAGTTCGGCATCGCGGACCACGAGGATCGCATCCGCTCCGTCAAGGCCAGCATGGACCAGCTTCAATCCGGCGGCATTCTCGACATCGACCGGCTGAAGTACGGCTCCGGCGAATTTGCCTAGGGGGGCGGGGCAGGGCAGGCGCAGCTTCCTGTGGGTAGGCGCAATTCGAACGTCCGTGCCGTGACGTTTTCGTGCTAGGTGTCGCGCTTATTTCCCGGCCCTTGCTGCCGGACGAATCGGTTGGTTGGGCACGAGGGTCGCATGAAGGTCGGCATCGACATGGGAACGGCGCAGGGCGGCGCGCCGGCCACGCTCGATATCGAGGAACTGCTGGCCACCCGTCTTCTCGTCCAGGGCAATTCCGGTTCGGGCAAGTCGCACCTGCTGCGGCGGCTTTTGGAACAGTCCGCGCCCTGGGTGCAGCAGTGCATCATCGATCCGGAAGGCGATTTCGTCACGCTCGCCGACAAGTTCGGCCATGTCGTGGTCGAGGGCGAGCGTAGCGATGCGGAACTCGTCGGCATCGCCACCCGCATCCGCCAGCACCGCGTCTCCTGCGTGCTGTCGCTCGAGGGGCTGGAGGTCGAGCAGCAGATGCGCACGGCCGGCATCTTCCTCAACGCCATGTTCGACGCCGACCGCGACTACTGGTATCCGGTGCTCGTCGTGGTCGACGAGGCGCAGATGTTTGCGCCGTCGGTCGCGGGCGACGTCGGCGAGGAGGCGCGTAAGCTTTCGCTCGGCGCGATGACCAATCTGATGTGCCGCGGCCGAAAGCGCGGGCTTGCCGGCGTGATCGCCACGCAGCGGCTCGCCAAGCTCGCCAAGAACGTCGCCGCCGAAGCCTCCAACTTCCTGATGGGCCGCACCTTCCTCGACATCGACATGGCGCGCGCGGCCGATCTTCTGGGCATGGACCGCCGGCAGGCGGAGATGTTCCGCGATCTGAAGCGCGGCTCCTTCGTGGCGCTCGGCCCGGCGCTGTCGCGGCGGCCGCTGTCGGTAACGATCGGCGTAGTCGAGACATCGGCCCGCTCGACGAGCCCGAAATTGATGCCGTTGCCGGAGGCGCCGCAGGACGTCGAGGACCTGATCTTCACGCCGGATCCGGAAGAGTTCACGCGCCCGCTTACGCGCCGCGTCGCCCCGCAGCCGCGCCCGACCACCGACATTCTCGCCGAACTTTCCCGCGCGCGGCCGGAACCGCTATCCTTGGAACCCGCGCGGCCGGCGGCGCCGGAAATGCCGGCGGAGGAGCGCGAGGCGCTGCTCGATCACGTGCTCTCCGAGATTCTCGACAATCCGGGTGCTGCCTTCCGGGCGGATGCGGAACTGTTCCAGGATTTCCTCGTGCGCTGCCGGATCCGCCGCGTGCCCGGCGCACCGCTGTCGCTGCCGGCCTTCCGTCGCAAGATGGCGGTGGCCCGCTCCGGCGTCGATGCCGCGACTGCCGCTACTGAGGTCTGGACGACCGCGCTGGAGCTTTCCCGTTCCGTCACGGAGGATCTGCAGGGCGTGTTCCTGCTCGTGGCGCAATCGGCCGTCCGCGGCCTGCCGTGCCCGTCCGACGCGATGATCGCGCGCGCCTACGGCACGCACTCCGCCCGCCGGGCCCGGCGCCTGCTCGGCTATTTCGAGGAGCAGGGGCTGATCGTGGTGCACAGCGATGCGGCCGGGCTGAGGATCGTCGCCTTCCCGGACCTCGCCTGCGAGACCGCGCCCGGCGACGCAAACGGGCCGGACCTGACCGAGACGCTGCGGCCGGCTGCGGAATAAGGCGATTTCTATACCTTTGCACCAACGCGGGTTGGTATTACGCATTGACTTTGCCGGGCAATCCTCCTATTCACCCGCTCAACGCCGGGCAGAGATGTCCGGTGTTTCATTTGACATGTCCCGTGGTTTCTCCGGTCGCGTATCGTGAGACATCTGTCAGAAAGCCGAAAACGGCATTCAGAGGAGGGCGTGTTTCCTTGATCCGGTCTGGCAACAGACCGGTGTAACTGTCTGAAAGGAAATGCGATGAGCAAGCGCGCTGCATCGAAGTACAAAATCGACCGCCGCATGGGCGAAAACATCTGGGGGCGTCCGAAGTCCCCGGTCAACCGCCGCGAATACGGTCCGGGCCAGCACGGCCAGCGCCGCAAGTCCAAGCTCTCCGACTTCGGCGTGCAGCTGCGCGCCAAGCAGAAGCTGAAGGGCTACTACGGCGACCTGCGCGAGAAGCAGTTCCGCTCGATCTACGACGAAGCCAACCGCCGCAAGGGCGACACCTCGGAGAACCTGATCGGTCTGCTGGAATCGCGCCTCGACGCGATCGTCTACCGCTCCAAGTTCGTTCCGACGGTTTTCGCTGCCCGCCAGTTCGTCAACCACGGCCACGTCAAGGTCAACGGCGTCCGCGTCAACATCGGTTCCTACCGCTGCAA
This sequence comes from Mycoplana azooxidifex, assembly GCF_014196765.1. Classification (GTDB taxonomy): domain Bacteria; phylum Pseudomonadota; class Alphaproteobacteria; order Rhizobiales; family Rhizobiaceae; genus Mycoplana; species Mycoplana azooxidifex. The sequence goes on along the minus strand of NZ_JACIEE010000001.1, from coordinate 234,230 downwards.
GGCCGGCGACGTCATCGAAGTGCGCGAGAAGTCCAAGCAGCTCGTGACGGTTCTGGAATCGGTCCAGCTCGCCGAGCGCGACGTTCCGGACTACATCGAAGTCGACCACAACAAGATGGTTGCGACCTTCGCACGTATCCCGGGCCTGGGCGACGTTCCGTACCCGGTCGTCATGGAACCGAACCTGGTCGTCGAATTCTACTCGCGCTGATTTCCGCGCGAGCCTGCCGATTGCGAGAGCCGCCCCGAAACGGGCGGCTTTTTCGTCTTTAGGGAGTTGTTGCCGGAGGATCGCGCATGCCTGACCTGCAGACGATCGTGGCCGATATCCACCGCGAACTTTCGCCGCGGTTCGGCGAGGGGCGGCTGCCCGACTATATTCCGCAGCTGGCGCGGGTGGCGCCCGACCGGTTCGGCCTGGCCGTGGTGACCGTGGACGGTGCCGTCCATCTTGCCGGCGATGCGGATGCCGCCTTTTCCATCCAGAGCATCTCGAAGGTGTTCACGCTGACGATCGCGCTCGGAAAGCATGGCGATGCGATCTGGAAGCGGGTGGGACGCGAGCCTTCGGGCTCTGCCTTCAACTCCATCGTACAGCTCGAACGGGAGGAGGGAATTCCGCGCAATCCGTTCATCAATGCCGGGGCGATCGCGATCAGCGACCTCCTGCTTGCCGGCCATCCGCCGAAGGAAGCGATCGGCGAAATCCTGCGCTTCGTGCGGTATCTTGCCGACGAGGAGGAGATCGTCATCGACGGCGAGGTTGCCCGCTCGGAGGCGGCGACGGGCTACAGGAATGCCGCACTCGCCAATTTCATGCGCTCCTTCGACCGGCTGATCCATCCGGTCGAGCACGTGCTCGGCGTCTATTTCCACCAGTGCGCGATCGCCATGAGCCGGCAGCTCGCCAGGGCGGGGCTTTACCTCGCTGCCGGCGGCACCAACCCGCTGACCGGCCACCGCGTCGTCTCACCCCAGCGGGCGCGGCGCATCAATGCGCTGATGCTGACCTGCGGGCACTATGACGGTTCGGGCGATTTCGCCTACCATGTCGGTCTGCCGGGCAAGAGCGGTGTCGGCGGCGGCATCCTGGCGATCGCACCCGGCAAGGCTTCGATCGCCGTCTGGTCGCCCGGCCTGAACGATGTCGGCAATTCCGCTCTTGGCACGATCGCGCTGGAAATGCTGGCTGCCCGCACCGGCTGGTCGGTTTTTGGTGCTTGATTGTGCCGCCCGTTCGGGGCATTGCAACCTCGACGATGTGACCACGGAAGTTCCGATGACGCTTGCGCTCAAGACCGACGACGATGCCGACGACGGCGGCCAGCGCCATCCGCTGTTTACTGACGCGCCGCAGTCGGTCTCCTTCAACAAGCTGCGCAAGCGGCTGCTGCGGCAGGTCCGTCAGGCGTTCGAGGACTTTTCCATGCTGAAGGGGCAGACGCGCTGGCTGGTGGGCGTCTCGGGCGGCAAGGACAGCTACGGCCTGCTGGCGCTGCTGATGGACCTGCAATGGCGCGGCCTGCTGCCGGTGGAACTGATCGCCTGCAATCTCGACCAGGGCCAGCCGAATTTTCCGAAGCACATCCTGCCCGACTACCTGTCCTCGATCGGGATCAGGCACCGCATCGAGTATCGCGACACCTATTCGGTGGTGAAGGAGAAGGTTCCGGCGGGGGCGACCTACTGCTCGCTGTGCTCGCGGCTCCGGCGCGGCAATCTCTACCGCATCGCCCGCGAGGAGGGCTGCGACGCGTTGGTGCTCGGCCATCACCGCGAGGATATCCTCGAGACCTTCTTCATGAACTTCTTCCACGGCGGCCGGCTCGCCTCGATGCCGGCGAAGCTCGTCAACGACGAGGGCGACCTGATGGTGCTGCGCCCGCTCGCCTATGCGGCCGAGGACGACCTTGCCAGGTTCGCGGCCGCCATGCGGTTTCCGATCATCCCGTGCGACCTGTGCGGCTCGCAGGACGGCCTGCAGCGCAATGCGATGAAGGCGATGCTCGCCGACATCGAGGCGCGCATGCCGGGCCGCAAGGACACGATGCTGCGGGCGCTTTCGCATGTGAACCCGTCGCACCTGCTCGATCCCGCACTCTTCGATTTTTCCTCCCTCACGACGGTGCCTTCAAATGACGACCAGCTTTGACATCAATGCCCTTGCCTTCCTCCTCAGCCAGGCGGCCGAGGTCGAGATCCGCCCGCGCTTCCGCGCGCTCGCCGACGGCGACGTCCGCATCAAGACCAGCGCGATCGACCTCGTGACCGAGGCAGACGAGGCCGCCGAACGCTTCATCAAGGCGGGCATGGACGCGGTTCTGCCGGGCGCCCTGTTCGTCGGCGAGGAAAGCGTCGCCGCCGATCCGGCGCTGCTGCCGAAGCTCGCCGAGGCCGACCTCGCCGTCGTGGTCGATCCGATCGACGGCACCTTCAACTTTGCAGCCGGCGTGCCGCTCTTCGGCGTGATGGCATCCGTGATCGCCGGCGGCGAGACGATCGCCGGCGTCATCTACGATCCGATGGGCGACGACTTCGTGCTGGCGGAAAAGGGCGCCGGCGCCTGGCAGACCGGTGGGAACCGTCCCGCCGTCCGCCTGAAGGCTGCCGCCCCGGTCGCGCTGGAGGACATGACCGGCATGGCCTCCACCGGCTTCCTTTCGCCGGAAAAGCGCGCCGGCGTGATGGCGAACCTCGCCAAGGTCGCCTTCGCCTCCAACTATCGCTGCGCCGCGCACGAATACCGCACCTTCGCCGCCGGCCACGTGCACTACCTGATGTACAACAAGCTGATGCCCTGGGATCACCTGGCCGGCACGCTGATCAGCCAGGAGGCCGGTGCCTTCGCCGCCCGCTTCGACGGTTCGGCGTACGAGCCCCGCCATGTCGAGGGCGGGCTGTTGCTGGCGCCGGATCGGGAGAGCTGGGAGATGATGCGGCGCGAGGTGTTCGTCGTCGACTGAGCGGCGGCGCGAGAATAAAGCATGTCGCGCAAAAGTGTGCAGCGGTTTTGCGACTACGACATGCGCAAGACAAAGGGCCGGACGAGCGATCGTCCGGCCCTTTTCATATCTGTCTGCCGCAAGGCTCAGATCGCCGGATTGTGTGGCTGGAACAGCTTGCCGCGCTCGGCGATCAGCACGAAGACCAGGCCGATGATCGACAGAATGAAGAAGCCGGAGACCAGCGGCACGGCAGTGCCGTTGAAGGACTGGCCGATGAGGCCGCCGATGACGGCGCCGCCGGCAGTCCCCATGAAGCCGAGCACGGAGGAGGCGGTGCCGGCGACATGGCCGAGCGGCTCCATGGCGAGTGAGTTGAAGTTGGAGCCGATCCAGCCGAACTGGAACATCGACACGGCAAACAGCACGATGAAGGCGGCGAAGGGCAGGTGGTGGTCTTGCGCGGTGAGCGTCAGCACCAGCCAGAGGCCGTTGACGGCGAGAAAGCCGAGCAGTGCCCCGTGGGAAAGCCGACGCATGCCGAAGCGGCCGACGAGGCGGGAGTTGACGAAGGACGAAAGGGCCATGAAGGCGGCGACGCCGGCAAAGGCCACGGGGAACCAGACGCCGAGTCCGTAGACGCCGACATAGATCTGCTGGGCGGAATTGATGAAGCCGAACAGCGCGCCGAAGATGAAGGTGCTCGCCAGCGTGTAACAGAGAGCCACCCGGTTGGTCAGGACGATCTTGAACCCTCCCAGGATGGACGCCGGCGTGAACGGGCGGACGTCTTCCGGCGCCAGCGTCTCCGGCAGCCGCAGGTACATCCAGGCGCCGACCACAGCGGCGATGACGCCCATGAAGATGAAGATCAGGTGCCAGTCGCCGAAGAGCATGACGACCTGGCCGGTGCCGGGTGCCAGCACCGGAACGACCATGAAGACCATCATGATCAGCGACATGATCTCGGCCATGGCGCGGCCACCATAGATGTCGCGTACGATCGAGATGGTGATCACGCGCATGGCCGCCGAGCCGATGCCCTGGACGAAGCGCAGCACCAGCAGGGCTGTGAAGGAGGGCACGACGACGGCTGCAAGTGCGGAGACGATGTAGATGCCGAGGCCGACGAACATCGGTATGCGGCGACCGAAGCGGTCGGAAACCGGTCCGTAGAAGAGCTGGGCACAGGCGAAGCCGATCAGATAGGCTGAGATGACGTACTGACGATGGTTCTCGTTGACGACGCCGAGGCTGGCGCCGATCTCCTGCAGGCCTGGCAGCATGATATCGATGGCGAGCGCATTCAGCGCCATCAACATCGCCATGAGGCCGATGAACTCACCTTTGCCCATGCCGTTGAGGCGTCTGGACGCCTCGGGTGAAATAGCAGTCATGATGAAATTCCAAAAAATGAGAGAAGGCGCCGTGGGTAGCGGCGCCTTGTAACGATTTGATGATGTGATGCGGCTGGGGCGTCAGGCGGCGCCCTTGACCGCAATTCCCTGCGCCTGCAGATGCGACTGCAACTCGCCGGACTGGAACATCTCGCGGACGATATCGCAGCCGCCGACGAACTCGCCCTTGACGTAGAGCTGGGGAATGGTCGGCCAGTTGGAATAGTCCTTGATGCCCTGGCGCAGGTCGGCATCTGCCAGAACGTTGACGCCCTTGTAGTCGACGCCGACATAGTCGAGGATCTGCACCACCTGGCCGGAGAACCCACACTGCGGGAACTGCGGGGTGCCCTTCATGAAGACGACGACGTCGTTGTTCTTGACTTCGTTGTCGATGAAATCGTTGATGCCACTCATAGTCCGGTTCCTTTCCCGTCCGGGTTCAAGGTCCGGACTGCGTTGCCCCTAGATAGCATGCGCAAGGCGATTTTCCATCACCCTGCGCTGAATTGTTCCATCAATTGTGCTGATGATCGGCCGCCGGATCAACCGGTGCGGCGCTGTCTGCTGCGGGAGGCGCCGGTCCGGCGGCGGCTGACCTGCTTGCGGGCGGGCTTCTTCTTCAGCGCCGCCTCGACGATGTCGGCGATGAGGCCGCCGGACTTGGCTTTCGTCGTGCGGCGGCGCGTGCGCCTGGTGGTCTTCTTCACGCCGGTCTTCTTCAGCACCTCCTTGAGGGCGCTGCTGACGACTCCGGAGACGAAATCCTCGATCAGGCTGGCCATCGGGGGCGTCTCACTCCGGCGCAGAGGTCTGGAGGGCGAGCGCGTGCAGGATGCCGCCCATGTTTCCCTTGAGCGCGTTGTAGACCATCTGGTGCTGCTGGACGCGGGTCTTGCCGCGGAAGGCTTCCGCGACGACCTCTGCGGCATAGTGATCCCCATCGCCTGCCAGATCGCGGATCGTGACCTTGGCTCCGGGGATCCCAGCCTTGATCATGTCTTCGATTTCACCTGGTGCCATGGGCATATTGCGTGCTCCCTTTCTTGTTCTATTCGGCGGCGGCTGCGGCGTTCGAGCTGCCATCCATGAAATCAGGGAACCACGATTCATGGGTGTCGCGCAATTGTTCAATCGACACCCGCAGCAGATCGTCGATGACGAGGTCGGTGCCGCCGACCGTGCCGAGCCGCCGGAACGGCACGCCGGCCCCTTCCGTATTGGCGCAGAGGAAGTTCGCCATGTCGGCGGGCATGGCGACGACATAGCGCGCCTGGTCCTCGCCGAAGAGCAGCGCATGCGCCGGGCCGTTGCAATCCTTCAGGCTGATCTCCATACCCTTGCCCGAAGCCATTGCCATCTCGGCAAGTGCTACCGCCAGGCCGCCGGAGGATATGTCGTGGCAGGCGGAGAACTGGCCGTTGCGGATCGCCGAGCGGACGAAGTCGCCGTTGCGGCGCTCGATCACGAGATCGACTTCCGGCGCCGGGCCATCGACGATGCCGAGCACGTCGCGCAGGTAGACCGACTGGCCGAGATGGCTGCCGTCCGCGCCGATCAGCACGATCTGGTCGCCCGCGTTGGCGCCGCCGATCCTGGCCATGGTCGACCAGTCGGGCAGGAGGCCGACGCCGGCGATCGTGGGTGTCGGCAGGATCGCCACGCCGTTGGTCTCGTTGTAGAGCGAGACGTTGCCGGAGACGATCGGGAAGTCGAGCGCGCGGCAGGCCTCGCCGATGCCCTGGATGGCCTTGACGAACTGGCCCATCGTGTCCGGCTTTTCCGGGTTGCCGAAATTGAGGTTGTCGGTGGCCGCCAGCGGCTCGGCGCCGGTTGCGGTGATGTTGCGCCAGCATTCGGCGACCGCCTGCTTGCCGCCCTCGAACGGATCGGCCTCGACGTAGCGCGGGGTGACGTCTGAGGAGAAGGCGAGCGCCTTGGTCGGATGGCCCTCGACGCGGACGACACCGGCGTCGCCGCCGGGGATCTGCAGCGAATTGCCCTGGATCAGCGTGTCGTACTGCTCGTAGACCCAGCGGCGGCTGGACTGGTTCGGCGAGCCGACGAGCTTCAGCAGCGCCAGGCCGTAGTCGTTGGGCTCGGCGACGAGAGAAGCGGGCAGGGGCGCCGGCTTGCCGGGCTCGCGCCACGGACGGTCGTATTCGGGGGCCTGGTCGCCCAGATCCTTGATCGGCAGGTTCGCCACTTCCTCGCCCTGATGGAGGATGCGGAAACGCAGGTCGTCGGTGGTATGGCCGACGATCGCAAAATCGAGGCCCCACTTGACGAAGATTGCCTTGGCAACCTCTTCCCTCTCCGGCTCCAGGACCATGAGCATGCGCTCCTGGCTTTCCGACAGCATCATCTCGTAGGCCGTCATACGGTCTTCGCGGACCGGCACGAGGTCGAGGTTGAGCTCGATGCCGAGGTCGCCCTTGGCGCCCATCTCGACGGCCGAACAGGTCAGCCCGGCAGCCCCCATATCCTGGATGGCGATGACCGCGCCGGTCTTCATCAGTTCCAGGCAGGCTTCCAGCAGGCACTTCTCGGTGAAGGGGTCGCCGACCTGAACGGTCGGGCGCTTCTCCTCGATGGATTCGTCGAACTCGGCCGACGCCATGGTCGCGCCGCCGACGCCGTCACGGCCGGTCTTGGCGCCGAGATAGACGACGGGCAAGCCGACGCCCTTGGCCTCGGACAGGAAGATCGCGTCGGACTTGGCGAGGCCTGCGGCAAAGGCGTTGACGAGGATGTTGCCGTTGTAGCGCGGATCGAACTCGACCTCGCCGCCGACAGTGGGAACGCCGAAGGAGTTGCCGTAGCCGCCGACGCCGGCGACGACGCCGGATACCAGGTGGCGGGTCTTGGGATGGTCAGGCGCGCCGAAGCGGAGTGCGTTCATGGCGGCGATCGGACGCGCGCCCATGGTGAAGACGTCGCGCAGGATGCCGCCGACGCCGGTGGCAGCACCCTGGTAGGGCTCGATATAGGAGGGGTGGTTGTGGCTCTCCATCTTGAAGACGACGACGTCGCCATCGTCGATGTCGACCACGCCGGCATTCTCGCCCGGACCCTGGATGACGCGCGGGCCCTTCGTCGGCAGCGTGCGCAGCCATTTCTTGGACGACTTGTAGGAGCAATGCTCGTTCCACATGGCCGAGAAGATACCGAGTTCGGTAAACGTCGGTTCGCGGCCGATCAGTGACAGGATGCGCTCATACTCATCCGGCTTCAGCCCGTGGGCGGCGATAAGCTCCGGGGTGATAGGGCGGCTGTTGGAGATGGTCATCGTCTCTCGTCTTGTCCGTGAGGTGAGGGCTTTGCGGTTTCTTTAGCGCAAGCGGCAGCACGGCGCGACAGGAAAATGCCCGCTTCAACAAGGTGGCGTAGCGGGAAAGCTCAGAGGATCTCGTCCAGCTTCTCTACCGGGCGGCAGAGGCGGGCACCCTTCCTCGTCATGACGATCGGCCGCTCGATCAGGATCGGGTTGGCCAGCATGGCGTCCATGATCTCGCGGTCGGAACGCTGCGGGTCGAGCAGGCCGAGCGCGCGGGCCAGCGGCTCCTTCGTCCGCAGGATGTCGCGCGGTTCGGCCTCCATCGCCATCAGGATGCCGAGCAGTTCCTCCCGTGTCGGCGGGTTCTTCAGGTACTCGACGATCTCCGGCTCCTGGCCGGTGTCGCGGATCCTGGCCAGGACGTTTCGGGAGATGGAGCAGCGGGGATTGTGCAGAATCTGAATGGTCATGAAGGCGGTAAACGAGATCGCGTCGGGAAAGGTTCCCGGCGCCGGGCTACTGTTGTGAAGGAAGATGGGTGGATACGGAGGCGGGGCGCCGGATCAGCTGCAGCCGGTGCCGCCTGCCGCCCAGCGCTTGACGTCGGCGGCAACGCGGCCGGATACCGGTTCGTCCATCAGCGGGCCGAAGGCGCTGAGTTTTGCCGGGTGGCCTTCCGCCTGCACGACGAGGAGCGGGCGGGATTCGGGCGAACGGCGAGGGACGACGAGGATGCGCGGCTTGCCGGAGAAGGAGTTCAGTTCCGGCGCGAGGCGATAGGTCTTGAAGGCGGCATCGCCCGACTTGAACCAGCAGGAATTGGCGCCGAGCGCGATCCGTTCCATCGTCGGAAGTGCTGCCGAATTCGCCTTGGGCGCGGGCGGGGCTGATTGGCAGGCGACGACGAGGACGGAGACGGTCGTAACGGCAGCCGCATTGAGGGCCGCGGAGAGGGAAAAGGGGCGCATGAAGGGACTTTCAGACGGGACAGGCGCCCTTGATAGAGGCTGATGGTTAAGCGGCGATGACGTCGAGGGCGGAGGCGAACAGGCCGCGTCCGTCGGAACCGCCATGAGCGGCCTCGATCAGGTTTTCCGGGTGCGGCATCATGCCGAGCACGTTGCCCTTCTCGTTGATCACGCCGGCGATGTCGTTCATCGAACCGTTCGGGTTGGTGCCCTCGGCATAGCGGAACACGACCTGTCCGTTGCCCTCGATCTTCGCCATCGTCTCGGGGTCGGCAAAATAGTTGCCGTCGTGATGGGCGACCGGGCAGCGCAGGACCTGGCCCTGGGCGTAGGCGCTGGTGAAGGCCGTATCGGCGTTCGCCACCTCCAGCCTGATCTCCCGGCAGACGAACTTCAGCGAGGCATTGCGCATCAGCGCGCCTGGCAGCATGCCGGCCTCGAGCAGGATCTGGAAGCCGTTGCAGACGCCGAGGACCTTCACGCCCGCATCCGCCTTGGCCTTGATCGCCTGCATCACCGGCATCCGGGCCGCGATCGCGCCGCAGCGCAGGTAGTCGCCATAGGAGAAGCCGCCGGGGATGACGATCAGGTCGACGCCGGCCGGGATCTCCGTCTCCGTCTGCCAGACGGTCACGGGCGCCTTGCCGCCGATCTTGGTCAGCGCCGCGATCATGTCGCGGTCACGGTTCAGGCCTGGAAGCTGGACGACGGCTGACTTCATGGGTGTGGCTCAAACTTTGCCTGGGCCTCTGCGAGTTCACGCAATTCGAGGCGGTTGTCGATACGGTCTAGGCGTTGGTCAACGCGGTCGAGGCGCATGTAGATCTGATGAACGTCCTGCTGCATGGAGACCATTACGCCGCGCATGTTGATCATTTCGCTTCGAAGATCGGACATGCTGCCATCCAGCTTGTCCATCCGAACATGCATCTTCTTCAGCAGTTCATAAATCAGATCACCGTCAATCTCGGCCATTCGTCCGCTCCTTCAACCATCAGGCGAGGGCGATAGTATAGTTCTCGATTACCGTGTTGGCCAGAAGCTTCTCGCACATGTCCTTCAAGTCGGCTTCGGCCTTGGCGCGGTCGGCGGTCTGCAGCTCGAGGTCAAAGACCTTGCCCTGGCGGATATGGCCGACGCCGTCGAAGCCGAGGCTGCCGAGCGCGCCTTCGATCGCCTTGCCCTGCGGGTCGAGGACGCCGTTCTTCAGCGTGACCGTTACGCGTGCCTTGATCATGTGTTCCTCTTCAAACGCGTCCATATGCGGCCCTGACGGGCCGGCGGGAATTTCCGCCACAACTACTTGACCAGAACGGGACCCGTACCGCGGATCGGCTCGTTCTCGTTGATGATGCCGAGGCGCCTTGCCACTTCCTGGTAGGCTTCCAGCAGTCCGCCCATGTCGCGGCGGAAGCGGTCCTTGTCCATCTTCTCCTGGGTGTTGACGTCCCAGAGGCGGCAGCTGTCCGGCGAGATCTCGTCGGCGATGATGATGCGCATCATGTCGCCCTCGTAGAGCCGGCCGCATTCGATCTTGAAATCGACCAGCTGGATGCCGACGCCGAGGAACAGGCCGGAGAGGAAGTCGTTGACGCGGATGGCGAGCGCCATGATGTCGTCGAGTTCCTGCGGGCTGGCCCAGCCGAAGGCAGTGATGTGTTCCTCGGAGACCAGCGGGTCCTCGAGGTTGTCGGCCTTGAAGTAGAACTCGATGATCGAGCGCGGCAGCACGGTGCCTTCCTCGATGCCGAGGCGCTTGGACAGCGAGCCGGCTGCGACGTTGCGCACCACCACTTCGAGCGGGATGATCTCGACTTCCTTGATCAGCTGCTCGCGCATGTTGAGGCGGCGGATGAAATGGGTCGGGATGCCCATCTTGTTCAGATGGGTGAAGAGGTACTCGGAGATGCGGTTGTTGAGCACGCCCTTGCCGTCGATGACGTCATGCTTCTTCTTGTTGAAGGCGGTGGCGTCGTCCTTGAAGAACTGGATCAGCGTGCCCGGCTCAGGACCCTCGTAGAGAATCTTGGCCTTGCCCTCGTAAATACGGCGGCGACGGTTCATGGATTTTTCTCTGTAGTTGGCGCCCTTGGGTAGCGCAGTATCAATTCTTTCCGGGTCCATAAACGAATTGTACCGGTTTCACAATCGGCCAGTCGTCCGATCCCCTTATTTCAGGGCCTTGGCATTCCGCAAGTCATGCCTCAAACTTCACGTTGCACTTTCGACACGCATTTGTTTTATGGGTCGGCAGTCCCATTGGGAACAGATTCAAATATACGGGAGTCTCGACATGACCGCCATGCAGGATCGCGAAAAGGCCTTCGAAGCCAAGTTCGCCAAGGACGAAGAACTTCGCTTCAGGGCGGAGGCGCGGCGCAACAAGCTTCTCGGCCTGTGGGCCGGCGAACTGCTCGGCAAGAGCGACCTCGACGCCTATGCGAAGGAAGTCGTGGCGGCCGATTTCGAGGAAGCCGGCCATGAGGACGTGGTGCGCAAGGTCAAGGCGGATTTCGATGCCGGCGGCGTCGCCAAAAGCGAAGACGACATTCGCCGCCAGATGATCGAGCTGCTCGGCGTGGCGATCGAGCAGGTGCAGAACAACTGAGATCCGGTCCTGCGACCGCCTTCACGGCCGGTCGCTTGACGCCGACAAAGAGAAAGGCGCGGTCCCGGCCGCGCCTTTCTTCGTATCAAGACCGGCTCAGGCTTCGCCGAAGACCCGCCTGAAGATCGTGTCCACGTGCTTGGTGTGGTATCCCAGATCGAACTTCTCGCGGATCTGCTCTTCCGAAAGCGCTGCGCGCACTTCCCTATCGGCGAGCAGCTCTTCCAGGAAGTCCTTGCCTTCTTCCCAGACCTTCATGGCGTTGCGCTGGACGAGCCGGTAGCTGTCCTCGCGCGATACGCCTGCCTGCGTCAGCGCCAGCAGCACGCGCTGCGAATGAACAAGGCCGCGGAACTTGTTGAGGTTCTTCTCCATGTTCTGCGGGTAGACGACGAGCTTCTCGATGACGCCGGCGAGCCGGTTCAAGGCGAAGTCGAGGGTCACCGTCGTGTCGGGGCCGATGGCGCGCTCGACGCTGGAATGGCTGATGTCGCGCTCGTGCCAGAGGGCGACGTTCTCCATGGCGGGGACGACCGACATGCGCACGAGGCGGGCGAGGCCCGTCAGGTTCTCGGTCAGCACCGGGTTGCGCTTGTGTGGCATGGCCGAGGAACCCTTCTGGCCGGGGGAGAAGAACTCCTCGGCCTCCAGTACCTCGGTGCGCTGCATGTGGCGGATCTCGGTCGCGACGTTCTCGATCGAGGACGCGATGACGCCGAGCGTGGCGAAGAACATGGCGTGGCGGTCGCGCGGGATGACCTGGGTGGAGACGGGCTCGGGAACGAGACCGAGAGCGGCGCAGACGTGTTCCTCGACCTGCGGGTCGATGTTGGCGAAGGTGCCGACGGCCCCAGAGATCGCGCCGGTGGCGATTTCCGCGCGCGCTGCGACGAGACGGGCGCAGTTGCGGTCCATCTCGGCATAGAAGCGGGCAAGCGTCAGGCCCATCGTCGTCGGTTCGGCATGGATGCCGTGGCTGCGGCCGATGCGGACGGTGTCCTTGTGCTCGAAGGCGCGCGTCTTCAGTGCGGCCAGCACGCGCTCGACGCCGGCAAGCAGGATGTCGGATGCGCGTACGAGCTGGATGTTGAACGTCGTGTCGAGCACATCCGAAGAGGTCATGCCCTGGTGGACGAAGCGAGCGTCGGGGCCGACGATCTCGGCAAGGTGGGTCAGAAACGCGATGACATCGTGCTTGGTGACCGCCTCGATCTCGTCGATCCGGGCGACGTCGAAGACGGCCTTGCCGCCCTTGTCCCAGATGGTCCGGGCCGCTTCCTTCGGGATGACGCCGAGTTCGGCCAGCGCGTCGCAGGCGTGCGCCTCGATCTCGAACCAGATGCGGAACTTCGTTTCGGGCGACCAGATGGCGACCATGTCCGGACGGGAATAGCGGGGGATCATCGGCTTCGATCTTTCTTTCAAGGGGGCGTTGGCGCCCCTCTATCAAGAAAGGCCCGAAAGCTCAACGCATGGCTTTCGCGAGCCATAGGCTCACGGCCGCAAGCACGGGCAGGCCGACCGGGAGATAGAGCCCGAGCCCCAGCACGGCGAACTGGTAGACTGCGGACGTAAACGTGCCGAAGACCTGTCGTATCCCGGTCTTCGTCAGCAGCGGCTGGTGCCATTGCGCGTAGAAGAGCCGGTAATCCATGGCAAACAGGAAGGCCGTCATCGCGACGGTGCCTGTGGCAAGCAGCACCAGGCAGGCGGCGAAGCGGGTTTCCAGCCGGGCGTTTCGGGCGACGAGACGGGCGGCGAGAACGACGAACGGCCAGGCAAGCATCCCGCCGGCAAGGTAGAGCGCCAGCAATTGGGCGAGATGATCGGTCTCGAGCCGGTTGCGGAGATAGAGGGATACGACCGCCGAAGTGGCCATCAACATGCCCCAGACGAGGGAACCGGCCCCGAGTGCCGCCAGCGACGGAAACAGGGGCACCGGTGACGCCGTGCCCCGGAGCCGCAATCGCCGGCGTTCTGCTGCCATCGTCAAGGTTTCAGCGGCACGGCGAGCCACCGTCCGTCGAGGCCCTCGAAGCCGAGGCGGAGGACCATGACGAGCGCCATGTGGATCGGCTGCTGCGGCGCGTCGTAGGTGACGACGCCGGCGATGCGATAGCCGGTCGGGCAGCCGCGGCTCTGCGGCGTCCGCTCCTCCGAGTGGACGATCTCGTCGGCGGGCTCGCCTGACTTTTCCGCAAACGCGAGCGTGAAGCCCACGCCCTTTTCGACCAGGCCTTCGCATGATGCCGGCACCGGTGCCGGCGTTTCGGTCAGCCGCAGCGTGTAGGGTTGACCGACCCTCGGTTCTGCCGGAAAGGCGTAGTAGCGCAAGGTATCGGCGGCCGGGCCGACTTCGCTGTAGAGATTGAGTGCGACCAATTGGCCCGGACGGTCGTTGAGACTGTAGTGAGCGATCGCGGGGCTCGCCTTGGCCGCCGCCTCGGCGCGCACCCTGCGCAGGCTGGAATCGTTTTCCGGCGCCTGCACGCGGATGGGCGAGCCGGGGAGGTACTCGTCCTTGGCGGTGTCGATGAAAAAGATGTTGGAATAGGCGGATCCCGAACCGTCCTGGATGCCGAATTCCTCGTAGGCGAAGATCTTGCCGTCGAGGGAAAAGCCGATCGGGCGCACCTGCGCAAAGTCGCCCGCCGATGCCGACATCGGCGCAAGCCATGCAGCGATTATCACAGCGGCGATTTTGCCGGTTGTCGTCAAGCGCGTGCCCCTTCCGCGTTCGCCCGCAGAGTTTCAATCGTTTTGCGATAGGCGTCAACATGGCCGCCACCGAAGATGGCGGAACCGGCGACGAAGACGTTGGCGCCGGCAGATGCCGGAAGCGCGATCGTGTCGAGCGCGATGCCACCGTCGACCTGCAGCTCGATCGGACGCTCGCCGATCATCCTGCGCACGCGCCTGATCTTCTCTTCCATCGCCGGAATGAACTTCTGGCCGCCGAAGCCGGGATTGACCGTCATGACGAGGATAAGGTCGAGCTTGTCGAGTAGATACTCCAGCACCGCTTCCGGCGTGGCCGGATTGATCGAGACGCCGGCCTTCTTGCCCATCGCCTTGATCGCCTGGATGGAGCGGTCGAGATGCGGGCCGGCCTCGGCATGGACCGTGATGCCGTCGCAACCGGCCTTGGCGAAGGCTTCGAGATAGGGATCGGCGGGCGCGATCATCAGGTGGCAATCGAAGAAGGCGTCGGTATGCGGGCGCAGCGCCTTGATGACATCAGGACCGAAGGAGATGTTGGGAACGAAATGCCCGTCCATGATGTCGAGGTGGACCCAGTCGGCGCCGGCCGCGACGACGTCGCGCACCTCCTGGCCGAGCCTGGCGTAGTCGGCGGCGAGAATGGAGGGGGCGATCCGGATGGGGCGGGTCATGTCGGGCTCCGAGGCATGTTGTGCTGCCGTGCCCATAGCATTGCCGGCGGTATCGGACAACGAGGGATCGTGCGGGGCAGGCGAGGGGCTGGGCACGGCCGGAACCCGATCAGCGCGGTTGCCCGTCGCTCGCGTCGCGCCAGCAGGCCACGAGGTCGCCTGCCTCCGGCGTGGCGTCGTGGACGCCGCGGGCGATCGCGCGGGCCATCGTCGAGGCGGCTGCGGCGCAGAGTTCGATGAAACCCTCCAGCGTTACCGTCCTGCCGCTGGTCCCGGTCGCGATCGCGAAGACCAGGTCGCCGTCGAGTGCTGTGTGGGCCGGCCACAACGCCCGGCTGAAGCCGTCATGCGCGGAGATGGCGAGCCGCCTGGCCTCCGCCTTGGTCAGGACGGCGTCCGTGGCGATCACGGCGATCGTCGTATTGGTGGGGGCCGCAGTCGCGCCGCCGAGCTTGGTCCGCGGCTGTCGTGCTTCGGCGGGGATCGCCTGCGGCAGGCCGAGCCCGCCGAACTCGTTGCCCTCCTCGAAGGCTGCGGCCCAGAAATGGCGGGAAGGGCCGATGGTCGGCGAGCCGAGCGCATTGACGGCGACCAGCGCGCCGACGGTGACACCGCTTCCGAGCACCGTCGAGGCGGAGCCGATGCCGCCCTTGAAGGTCGCCGTCGTAGCACCGGTCCCAGCGCCGGCCGTGCCGGTGGCGAAATCGGCTGCGGCTGCCAGCGTTGCTGTGTGGCCGAGTTCCCGGTAGGGCGGATACCGCCCCCAATCCTTGTCGCCGCCATTGGTGAGGTCGAAGAGGATCGCCGCCGGGACGATCGGAACGAGGTGGGGGCCGACGGCAAAGCCGCGCCCCATCTCGCGCAGCGCCGCCTGCACGCCCGAGGCGGCGTCCAGTCCGTAGGCAGAGCCGCCCGAGAGGCAGATCGCATCGATCGTCTGGACGGTGTTGTGGGCCTCCAAAAGATCCGTCTCCCGCGTGCCGGGCGCGCCGCCCAGCACCTGGACGGCGGCAACGGCGGGCTTGTCGCACAGCACGACGGTGACGCCGGATTTCAGCCGTGCATCCGAGGCGTTGCCGACCAGGAGGCCGCCGACGTCGGTGATGAGGTTGCGCGGTCCGGGCTTCATCTCACTCGCCTGCCGTGGCGTTGCCGAGCGGCTGGAAGCGGCCGTCCCGCCACTCCATCCGCCTGTAGGGATTGTCGCGCAATTCGTGGTTCTCCCCGAAGCCGATCGCGCCGAGGACGGTGGGAAAGGTCTGTTGCCGAAGCAGGACGTCCAGCGGCTGGTTTGCGGCGCTGGCGGCCGCCGCGGCGCGGCTGACGACGGTGACGGCGGCGTGGGCGGGGAAGACGTAGCCCTCGGCGATAATGCCCGTCTCCTTCATCGCCGCCGCCAGAGCGATGCCTTCCGGTGTGACCCCGTCCGCCGGCAGAACGATCGCCTGCGCACCGTTGGCGAGCTTGATCTGGGCATCGGCCGCCATCAGCATCTCTCCGCCCATGAAGGACAGCGGCAGGCGCTCCGCCCTGGCGTCTCGCAGGATGATGGCCATGTCGCCGCGGTCGCCGCCGACGAAGACGCGTGTCGCCCCGGCCCGCACCAGTCGCCGGACCAGCCCGATCTGCTGCTCCTGGGCCGGACGGTAAGTGTCGACGAACACGGGCTTCATTCCGCGTTCCTCGAGCTTCAGCCGGACGGCCTCGACGAGTTCCCGGGCGTGGATCGTGCCGTCGTCGATGAGCGCGAAGGGCTCCGTCGCCCATTCCGCTGCGATCACGTCGACCGCCTTCTGCGCTTCCATCCCCGGCGCAGGTGCGAGCCGGAAAAGGGGCCAGTTCCGCTTCAGCGCGTCCTCCATCAGGACGCCGGACCGTGCGGAAAGGGTCAGCACGGGGATGCCGGCTTCGGCAAGTGCGGGAAGGACGGACTGGAGGTCCTCGGTGCACAGAAAGCCGATCGCGGCCACAGCCTTTGCCGAGACGATGGCGGGCGCGATTGCGCTGTCGCCCTGCTCGCTGCAGGCCTCGCCGATCTCGACAAGTTCGGCGCCGCTGGCCCTGGCCGCGACGCGTGCACCGGCGCGGACCTGTTCGCCGAGGATGGCGAGCGGGCCGGAAGCGGGCGCGACCACCGCGATCCTGGGGCCGGCGGCCACAGCGGGGTCGGCCAGCGCAATCAGCGGGAGGATGCCGAGAAGAAGGCGGCGGAGCATGAATTCACCAGTGTCGTTTCGCTGCATGTTTGCACAACCGGATTGCCTCCGGTCAAATTTCGCATTGAAGGCTAGTCAGGACCCATTACATTCACCCATTCCGTTCGGCTCCGTGGCTGACCCAATGCGGACGTCGCCATCCCCGGGTTCAAGAGATTGGAAAACGCCATTGCGGCGCTTACATTTTTCTTCATTGTTTCCATCTATCTCCCTTTTACAACAAGGGAGATCTTTGTGTTGGACCGATTGATGCTGGACCCGCCGCTCTATCGCGACGCCATGAGCCGATACGCCGGGCACGTCCAGATCGTCACGACGGCATTCGAGGGCGAAAAGCGCGGCGTGACGATCACCGCGGCCTGTTCGGTTTCCGACAATCCGGCCATGGTGCTGGCCTGCCTGAACGCTTCCAACCCTCGCAACGAGATCTTCCGCAAGAGCGGGCATTTTGCGCTGAACGCGCTGGCCGCCGACCAGGCGGAACTCGCCAACGTCTTCTCCGGCCGCGATCCCTCGATACCCGGAGACCGTTTCACCGAGGGCCAATGGGGCGAGCTCGTCACCGGGGCGCCGATTTTGGAAGGCGCACTGGCATCGTTCGATTGCCGCCTGATGGAGGTCAAGGTGATGTCGACGCACATGATCCTGTTCGGCGAGGTGCTCGGGGTCGTCTACGGTGCGCAGAAACCGGCCCTCATCTATATGGACCGGGGCTACCGCTCGCTGTAACCTCGCCTGAAAGCGGAGGAAGCATGGCAGCCTACAGGAAGGGATCTGTTCCCCGGTCGATCGAAGAGACCTCGGAGATGCTGGCGTCGGAGAACTATCTGGCCGGCCGCGCGCTTGCGACCGTCCTGTTCCTGTCTTTGAAGATGAAGAGGCCGCTGTTTCTCGAAGGCGAGGCCGGCGTCGGCAAGACCGAGGTCGCCAAGGTGCTGGCGAAGGCGCTGGACCGGCCGCTGATCCGCCTGCAGTGCTATGAGGGGCTGGACGTCTCGTCGGCGGTCTACGAGTGGAACTATCCCGCGCAGATGCTGGAAATCCGGTTGGCGGAGGCTGCCGGCACGACCGACCGCGATCGCATCGAATCCGACATCTTCTCCGACCGCTACCTGATCCGCAGGCCGGTGCTGCAGGCGCTGTCCTCGCCCGACGGGCGGGCGCCGGTCTTTTTGATCGACGAGCTCGACCGGACCGACGAGGCTTTCGAGGCGTTCCTGCTCGAGGTACTGTCCGATTTCCAGGTGACCGTGCCCGAGCTCGGCACGATCCGCGCGGCCGAACCGCCGATCGTCATCATCACCACGAACCGGACCCGCGAGGTGCACGATGCGCTGAAGCGCCGATGCCTCTACCATTGGGTCGACTATCCCGCGGCTGCACAGGAACTGGAGATCATCCGGCGAAAGGCGCCGGGCTGCAATGCGGCGCTGTCGCGCGAGATCGTCGCCTATGTCCAGAGACTGAGGACGATGGATCTGTTCAAGAATCCGGGCGTGGCGGAGACGATCGACTGGGCCACGGCGCTGACCGAGCTCGATCGCACCGCGCTCGACCCGGAGACGATCGCCGACACGCTCGGAACGCTTCTGAAATACCAGGACGACATTGCCCGGATCGAAGGCAGCGAGGGCCGAAAGCTCCTCGATGAGGTGAGGTCCGAACTGCGCGCGGCGGGCTGACCATGACAATGACCGGGGCGGGCACGGACGAGGGCGTCGGAAAGCGGCCACCCGAAGACGGCCGGCTGGCCGACAACATCGTCCACTTCGCCCGCGCGTTGCGCAAGGCCGGCCTGCGCATCGGGCCGGCCGCCGTCGCCGATGCGATCGAGGCGGTCCAGGCGATCGGCATCGGCGATCGCGCGGAATTTCATACAGCACTCCACTGCACGCTGGTCACGCGCCACGAGGACCAGGCGATCTTCGACGAAGCGTTCCGGCTGTTCTGGCGATCGCGCGATCTCGTCCAGAAGATGATCGCAATGATGTCGCCGGTCGTGCGCCGGGAGGCGGAGAAGGAGCGCAAGAAGGCGGGGGAGAGGCGGATCGCCGATGCGCTGTTCGCCGCGCCCGAGGACCGGCGACCGCCGCGCGAGGAGCCGGACGTGGAGATCGACGCCCGCTTCACCGCCTCGGTCAGCGAGGTGCTGCGCCGGATGGATTTCGCGCAGATGAGCGCGTCCGAACTGCGCCGGGCGAAGCGGGCGATTGTCGGCCTGACCTTGCCGATGGACGCAGTCAGGACGCGCCGTTTCCAGCCGAGCACGGGCCGCTCGAAGGTGGACCCGCGTGCGACGATGCGCCGGGCGATGCGCACTGGCGGGGCGCTAATCCTGCCGCGCTACCGCGAGGCCAGGATGGTGCATCCGCCACTCGTGGTGCTCGCGGACATTTCCGGTTCCATGAGCCAGTACACCCGCGTCTTCCTGCATTTCCTGCATGCGCTGACCGACCGCAGGCGGCGCGTGCATACGTTCCTGTTCGGAACGCGGCTCACCAACGTCACCCGGCAGATGCGTCACCGCGATCCCGACGAGGCCGTCGAGGAGTGCGCGCGCGCCGTGGAGGACTGGTCCGGCGGGACGCGGATCGGCGAGACGCTGAAGGCGTTCAACAGGCTCTGGTCCCGGCGCGTGCTCGGGCAGGGCGCCGTCGTGCTGTTGATCACCGACGGGCTGGAGCGTGAGGATATCGGGACGCTGGAGGCGGAGATCGACCGGCTGCATCGTTCCTGCCGGCGTCTCGTCTGGTTGAACCCGCTCTTGCGCTTCGAAGGCTTCGAGGCGCGGGCGCGGGGTGTGCTCGCCATGCTGCCGCATGTTGACGAACTGCGCGCCGTGCACAATCTAGAAGCCATCGAGGATCTCGTCGCAGCGCTTTCCGGCGAAAGTGGCGGGCGTGCGGATCCACGGCGGTTTCTCGCCGCGCAGACATGAAGGAGACTGCCATGGACGACGCGACTGACACCCTCGATCCGCTCGCCGTGGCGGAGCGCTGGATGGATGACGGCCGCGACGTCGCGGTCGCCACCGTGGTCGAGACCTGGGGCTCGGCGCCGCGCCCGGTCGGCAGCCACCTCGTCATCGACGCCGAGGGCAATTTCCACGGCTCGGTGTCGGGCGGCTGTGTCGAAGGCGCGGTCATTACCGAGGCGTTCGACGTGATCGGCAGCGGCGAACCGAGGATGCTCGAGTTCGGCGTCGCCGACGAGACGGCGTGGCGGGTCGGGCTCTCCTGCGGCGGCCGCATCCGCGTCTACCTGGAGCGGCTCGGCTGATGGATCCGCACATTCTTCGCAAGCTCAACGCCGATCGCCGTGCCCGCCGCGCCGTGGTGTACCTGACGGACCTCGGCGACGGACGCGACCGGATCGTGCGCGAGGCGGACGCCGTCGTCGGGCCGCTCGGCGAGGCGATCGCGGCTGCGTTCCGCTCCGGCAAGTCGGGCGTGGTCGAGGTCGAAGGCCGCAGCTATTTCCTCAACGTGCACCTGCCGCCGCCGCGCATCGTCGTGATCGGTGCGGTCCACATCAGCCAAGCGCTGGCGGCGATGGCGAAGGTTGCGGGCTTCGATCTGTCGATCGTCGATCCGCGGACCGCCTTTGCTACCGAGGAGCGCTTTGCCGGCGCCGATCTCGTCGCCGACTGGCCGGAGGACGTCCTGAAGCAGCGGCCGCTCGATGCCTATACGGCGCTGGTGGCGGTGACGCACGACCCGAAGATCGATGATTTCCCGATCCGTGCCGCCCTCGAGGCGAGCTGTTTCTACGTCGGCGCGCTCGGCAGCCGCAAGACGCACGCCAGGCGCGTGGAGCGGCTGCTGGCGGTGGGCGTCGATCAGGCGGCGATCGAGCGCATCCGCGCACCCATCGGCCTCGACATCGGCGCGGCAAGCCCGGCCGAGATTGCCGTCGCGATTCTCGCGGAGGTCATCCAGGCGTTCCGCCGGCGGGAACTGCATCGGGGGGCGTCGGCATGATCTTCGGCGAGATGTCCGCCGGGGCGGCGGCCGGAGCGATCCTGGCACACGGCGTGCGCAGAGATGGCGTCTCCTTCTCCAAGGGGCACAGGCTCTCGGAGGGGGACTGTCGGCAGTTGCAGGAGGCGGGCGTCGAAAACGTCATCGCCGTTCGCCTTGAGTCCGGCGACCTCGACGAGGATGCCGCCGCCGCCCGGCTGGCCGCAGCGATCGGCCCGGATCACCTGACCTTCACCACGCCGGCGACCGGCCGCGTCAATATTCATGCCGCCGTCGACGGACTTTTGAGCGCCGACCGGGCCGTGATCGACCGTTTCAACCGCATCGATCCCGCGATCACGATCGCAACCTTGGCCGATCACGCGACCGTGCGCCCTGGCGACATGGTGGCGACGATCAAGATCATTCCACTGGCGGTGGCCGAAGACGCGGTCGAACGGGCAGCGTTGGAGCTCGCCAGTGTCGGCGCGCTCTTGGTCAAGCCCTTTGCGGCGCGTCGGGTCGGCCTGATCGCCACCGTCCTGCCGTCGCTGAAGCCGAGCGTGATGGACAAGACGAGGCTGCTTCTGGAACACCGGCTGTCGCCGTCGGGAAGCACGCTCAGCGGTGAGGTGCGCGTGGCGCACGAGACGGCTGCGCTTGCCCAGGCGCTCGGGCCGGCGTCGCGCGACAACGAACTCGTGATCGTCTTCGGGGCGTCGGCCGTCTCCGATACGGGCGACGTGATCCCGGCTGCGATCCGGATGGCCGGCGGCCGCGTCGAACAGGTGGGACTGCCCGTCGATCCTGGCAACCTGCTCGTCCTCGGCCATATCGGCGAGACACCGGTGATCGGCGCGCCGGGCTGCGCGCGCAGTCCCAAGGAGAACGGTTTCGACTGGGTGCTTGCCCGCATCCTGGCCGGCGAGACGCCGGGACGGGCGGAACTGACAGGCATGGGCGTCGGCGGGTTGCTGGCCGAGATCCCGACCCGGCCGCGGCCGCGCGAACTGAAGGGCGAGCGCCGCGGCGGCAACGATGCTGCGCAAAACGTCGCGGTCGTCGTCCTTGCCGCCGGGCAGGCGCGACGGATGGGCGTCGGCGGGCGCCACAAGCTGCTCGCCGAGTTCGATGCCGTGCCGTTGGTGCGCAGGTCGGTTTCTGCTGCCATCGCGGCGGCGCCGTCGCGGGTCGTGCTCGTCACCGGCCATCGGGCACAGGAGATCGAGGCTGCCGTTGTCGGCCTGCCGGCTGCCGTCGTGCGCAATCCGCTGTACGGGGAGGGCATGTCCACGTCGCTGAATGCCGGCCTCGACGCGGCGGGCACCGATTGCGACGGCGTGCTGGTCCATCTCGCCGACATGCCGGGCGTGAGCGCGGCGGACCTGCGCAGGCTGATGGAGGCTTTTGCCGCAGCCGGCGGCAATGCCATCGTGCGGGCCGTCTCGGCCGGCAAGCGCGGCAATCCCGTGATCCTGCCGCGCGCGACGTTTCCGGCCGTCCGTGCGCTTTCCGGGGACGTGGGTGCTCGCCAGATCATCGAGACGTCCGGGCTCGACATCATCGACGTCGAGATCGGGCCTGCCGCGCATCTGGACGTGGACACGCCGGAAGCGATCGCCGATGCCGGCGGCGTCCTGAAGGGATAGGCGATGGACAATGATGCGATCGAGGAGATGTTCCAGTCGCTGGGACCGGTGACCATCAGGCGCATGTTCGGCGGCAAGGGGATCTATGTCGGCGACCTGATCGTCGCGCTCGAGGTGCACGGAGAGGTGCTGCTCAAGGCCGACGAGGTGACGATCCCCGAATTCGAGCTCTCCGGCTGCCGGCAGTGGGTCTATGAGGGGAAGAAGACCGGCGCGCCGTTGCGCATGCCCTACTGGACCATTCCCGACGACGCCTTCGACGATCCGGACCTGATGACCTGCTGGGTCAAGCTGGCGCTCGAGGCGGCCGTTCGCGCCGGCCCGAAAAAATGAGGCGATATTACCGCGCGCGGAGTGCGGCGGCAGCAGCGGCGGTGAAGCGCGACAGGGGCTGGGGCAGGTCGTTCACGGCGAACCAGCCGAATTCCGGCAGCTTCTCCGGCTCCATCACCTGCGGCTCGCCGGAAAAGTCCCCGGTCACGTAGATCAGCGACAGCCAGTGCTGGTTTTCCGCCTCGATGATCTGTTCCGACAGGCAAAGGAAATCGAGGCGGCCGAAGGTGAGACCTGTCTCTTCCTCGGCCTCGCGACGGGCTGCCTCGCGCGAATGCTCCATGTGCTCGACCTTGCCGCCGACGATGTTCCAGTGGCCGGCTTCCGGCGGACGCGTGCGGCGATAGAGCAGCAGCCTGCCGTCACGGACCACGGCGAGGCCGCAGCCGACACCGGGAACTTCGGAGCCTGGAACGGGCATGGATGCGGATCAGGCCTTGCCGGCGATCAGCATGAAGGCAGGGATGTCGTCGCCGAAGCCGACCGGCGTCGGGCCGTCGTCCTCGTCGCGGCGATAGCGGCTGCGCCGATCGCGGTTGTCATCGTTGGCAGGGCGCTGGTTGCGTACCGGCTGGCTCGGCCTCGTGTCGTTGTGTCGGTCGGCTTTCACGGCATCGCTCCCTCTGTCCGCCACGATGGCTTCCTTGCCATTGTCGTCGCGACGGTTGTCGCTTTTATGACTGTTTGCGCGATCGCGATCACCACGATCCCGTTCGGCGCTGCGCTCACTGCGCTCACCGCGATCGCTGCGGTCACGCTCGCCACGCTCACGGCCGCGGCCCCTGCGCGGCTTCTCGCGCTCGTCGCTCTCGACGAGTGCGGGCAGGCTGGCAAGGTCGCCGTCCAGCCATTCGACCTTCTTGTCGATCAGCTTCTCGATGGCGTCGGAGAACTTGGTGTCGCGCTTGGTGACGAGTGTGAAGGCGGCACCCGAGCGACCGGCGCGGCCCGTGCGGCCGATGCGGTGGACATAGTCCTCCGCATGGATCGGAACGTCGAAGTTGAAGACGTGGCTGACGTCGGGGATGTCGAGGCCGCGGGCGGCGACGTCGGAGGCGACCAGGAGTTGGATGTTGCCGTCCTTGAAGTTCGCCAGCATGGCCATGCGGGAACGCTGGTCCATGTCGCCATGCAGCGCACCGACGGAGAAGCCGTGGCGGTCGAGCGAGCGGAAGAGGTCGGCGACGTCCTTCTTGCGGTTGCAGAAGATGATGGCGTTCTTCAGATCTTCCTGCGCGCGGACCAAGTCACGAAGCTTTGAACGCTTCTCGTAGTCCTTCGCATGGGTGGCGACGAACCGCTGCGTTACCGTTATGGCAGTGGAGGCGGGACGGGCCACTTCGATGCGCTCGGGGTTCTGCAGGAAGCGGTCGGCCAGCTTCTGGATTTCCGGCGGCATGGTGGCCGAGAAGAACAGCGTCTGGCGGGTGAAGGGAATGAGCTTGGCGATGCGCTCGATGTCGGGGATGAAGCCCATATCGAGCATGCGGTCCGCCTCGTCGATGACGAGGACTTCGACGCCGGTCATCAGGAGCTTGCCGCGCTCGCAATGGTCGAGCAGCCGGCCCGGCGTGCAGATCAGCACGTCTGCGCCGCGCTCGAGCTTGCGGTCCTGCTCGTCGAAGGAAACACCGCCGATCAGAAGTGCTACGTTGAGCTTGTGATTCTTGCCGTACTTTTCGAAGTTCTCGGCGACCTGGGCGGCCAGTTCGCGCGTCGGCTCCAGGATGAGCGTGCGCGGCATCCGCGCTCGAGCCCGTCCCTTTTCGAGCAGGGTCAGCATCGGCAGCACGAAGGATGCCGTCTTGCCGGTTCCGGTCTGTGCGATTCCGAGGATATCGCGACGCTGCAGGGCGGGCGGAATTGCGCCCTCCTGGATCGGAGTGGGGATCGTGTAGCCCGCGTCGGTGACTGCGGAAAGTACCTTTTGGCTCAGGCCAAGATCTGAAAAAGTGGTCAAAGGGAGATCTGTTTCCGTTCCGGTTCTTGCGAACGCTTAGGGTTTCAGCTGAAGGGATGCCCGCTGGATGCAGCGCACATAGTCCGAAAGCGCCGGAAAGTCAAGGAAACGGCCGATTCTTGCGGATCGGCAGGTGAAGCGACGGTTAAGGCCGCCTGTAGGTTCACGCCTGCCCCCTCAATTCATGTAGGTGGAGAGCTTGCGGCCGGCCGAAAGAAAGCGGGCGGGATCGCTGGCGCGACCGTCGCGCCGGACCTCGTAGTGCAGATGCGGACCGGTCGAGCGGCCGGTGGAGCCGGAAAGGCCGATCGCATCGCCGGTGTCCACCTTGTCGCCGGCCTTGACCAGCACCCGCGACAGGTGGGCGTAACGGGTCGTCAGGCCGCTGCCGTGGTCGATCTCGACGAGATTGCCGTAGCCGCCGGTGCGGCCCGCGGTCACGACCGTGCCCGAACCGGTGGCCTGGACGGCGCTGCCGACGGGAAGCCGGAAGTCGATGCCCGCGTGCAGGGCCAGGCGGCCGACGAAGGGATCGGTACGGTTGCCGAAGCGGCTCGTCACCTGGCTGCCGGGGGAGGGGTTGGCGAAGGGAAGCCGGCGCACCGTTCCACGCACCAGTTCGAGCCGGTTGAGGGCCGTATCCAACTGTCCCAGCGAGGTCTCGAAGCTGTCGCCGGTTTCCGGCTCGACGAAGGGACCGCCGATCGCGTCCACGGCCGCTTCCGTGCCGCCTGCGGCCTGCACGTCGATGTCGTTGCGGGCCAGGATCTGTTCGATCGCGTCGGATGTCTCGGAGGCGCCCGCGGTCAGGGACGTAATTCGTGATAGCTGCTGGCGTTCAATGTCCTTCAGCGACAGCGTCACCCTGGAGAACATCCGGTCGGTGCGGTCGGCGACCGATTCGCCGGGTGCCGCATAGGCCACGGCCGCAGCGGATGCCTGCCGCGGTGCGGCTGCGGCCGTGCTCCTGCCGAGCAATCGATCGATCGCCTTCAGGCCAGGGGCCGAGTCGGCGCGGCGCCCGTAGCCCAGTTCGGCGGGCTGCTGGTCGGGTTCGGCCGTGCCGGAGAGGCCGGCGTCGCCAGCCCTGTTCAACAGCGTGTCGAGCTTGCCGTTGCGTTCGGTCAGCGCCAGTTGCTGCTGGAAGAGTTTCTCGACCTTCTCTTCGACCACCTGCTGGTCCAGCAGCTGGCGGCTCGTCACCCGGTCGACCTGGGCGCGGAGTGCGGAGATGCGATCCTCGTAGTCGTGTTGCATACGGGCCTGCCGGGCCATGGTGGCGCCGATCAGGCCGTCGCGCAGCACCAGGTAGGAGGTGGCGGCCAGGTATCCGACTGTGAACATCCCGGCAAAGCAGAAGGCGACGGCGAGCATCCAGGGGCGGATAGTCATGTGACGGATGCGGTCCCCGGAAGCGAGGATGATAATGTGCTGCTGCTCCTTCTTGCCGAAGACGCGATTTTCCGGACGATCCGCCACCATAACCCCCGACAACCAGTGCACTGCCCCTTACCCGGAATTACACACCGTTAAGGTTAACAAAGCTTTGCGAGACGGTGGCGGATCGTTAACTCTGGCTGACGGAAACAAGGCTGCGATAGAAGGCCGGGGTCAGTCCGGCTTCGGCACGGGCCACGTCGTTGAATGGCGCCTTGAGCGCACCGCGGAAATTGACGCGCACGAGTTGCTGGAAGGTCGCCGCGGGATCCTTCCTTTCGCGGGCGCAGAGGAAGCGAAACCACTTGGCGCCGACAGCGACATGGCCCTTCTCGTCGTTGTAGATGACGTCGAGAATGTCGGCGCTCTCGAGGTCGCCGGTCTCGCGCATCTTCTCCTGCAGCACCGGGGGTGACGTCCAGTCCGCGCGCCTCGAGGATCAGCGGTACGACGGCGAGGCGGGCGGTCAGGTCGTTGCGGGTGCTGTGGGCGGCCTGCCAGAGCCCGTCATGGGCCGGGAGATCGCCATAATCGGCGCCGAGCGCGCGCAGCCTGTCGCGGATCAGGCGGAAGTGCTTGGCCTCCTCGAAGGCCACCTGCATCCAGCCGTCGAAGAAGGAATGGGGCACGCCTTTGGTCGTGAAGCGCGCGACGATGTCGAGCGCGAGATCGATGGCGTTGAGCTCGATGTGCGCCAGCGCGTGCAGGAGCGCGATGCGGCCCTTCAGCGTGTGCAGCGAACGCTTCTTCATGTTCTTCGGCGGCACCAGTTCCGGCCGCACCGGCCGGCCGGGGCGATCGGGAAGGGGCGGATCGAGCGGGGAGCGGACGGAGAGCGTGCGGGCGAACCAGCGCCGCGCCGTCTCCTGCGTCAGCGTCGTCTTGGCGTCGAGATCGGCAGAGAGGATCGCCAGCGTGGCGCCGCCGCGCAGGCTTTCGATTGAAGGAATTGGAATCGTTTCAGCAGTATATGGCATTTTCCTAAAGTTCTTTCGCGCGTGCCAGCACGGCTTCCGCGTGGCCCGCCACCTTCACCTTCGGCCAGATCTCGGCGATCTTCCCGTCCTTGCCGATCAGGAACGTGGTGCGCTCCACGCCCATGTAGGTGCGGCCGTACATGCTCTTTTCCTTCCAGACGCCATAGGCCTGAAGCACGTGATGGTCCTCGTCCGACAGCAGCCTCACCTTCAGGTCGTGCTTGGCCTTGAAGCGGTCGTGCTTGCGGACCGGGTCCGGCGAGACGCCCAGAACCGCCACGCCCGCGTCCTCGAAATCGCCGATCAGCGCGGAGAAGGCGACGTTTTCCACAGTGCAGCCCTCCGTGTCGTCCTTGGGATAGAAGAAGAGAACCACCGGCTTTCCGCGCAGTCCGGCCAGCGACACCTCGCCGCCGCCGTCGGCGGGAAGGGCGAATTCCGGCGCGGGCGCGCCCGGAGACAATTCCGCCATGGTATTTCCTTTCTTTGGACAGGTTTTTGGGTCATGCGGAGCCGATCCCCGGTATATAGTGCCAGCAGGAATCGTCCAGTCGCATTCGGCCGGCGGGGCGTTTGGCGGGCGAGGTGAAGTCGGCGCGTCGACACGATGAACGGAACAACCGCGACATGAGCGACATCCGCGGCGAGAAGGTGAGGTTTGGCCGGGACGATATCGTGTCCCTGCACGCGCTGCCGTCTGCGCAGGCGCACGAGCCGGTCATTCTTCATTGCACCGACCGGCCCAGCCATTTCGCCGTGCTGACGCGGTTGCTCGCCTGCATCGCCGGCATCACCGCGCTTGTCTTGCTGCTGATCGTGGCCACGGTGGAAAGCGGACTGGTCGACCGCACGCTCAACACCCGGGCGCTGGCAGCCCTCAACCGCGCGGTCGGCCCCAACTACACGGCCGAGGTGGAGAAGACGGTGATCCGCTTCTCCAGCTTCGGCGGGCTGGCGCTGCGAGCGGAGAACGTGTCCTTCGATCGCAAGGATGGCGGCGACAACGTCACCAATGCCAGCGCGGTGGGAATCGTGCTGGACCCGCTGGCGCTCCTGACCGGCCGGATCGCGCCTTCGCGGCTGGACATAGACGGGGCGATGTTCAACCCGGCGATGCTGCCCAAGGGGCCCGCGATCGATCTTTCCACGATGCGGCTCGATGCGGTGCCGTCCTACCAGGAAGCGGCCTTCGAGGGTCTGGAGACGTTCAGGGCCATGGTCGCTGGCTCCGGCCTGTCGCGCGTCCGCGTCACAAACCTGTCGTTGCCGGTCACCGGGGCCGAAGGGCGGCCGCTGACGCTCGCGATCGAACGCCTCACCTTCGCCCGCGACAAGGGTGGAGACCTGTCGATCGAGGGGCTCTATCAACTCGACGGCAGGGAAGGCCAGATCGATCTGATCGCCAGCGGTACGGGGCCAAAGGGCGAGATCAGCGGCGAGATCTCAGGCATTCCCACCGGCGGCTTCACCCTGCAACGTACGGCGGAGGGCGAAATCCGCTCCGGCGTGGACGCGCAGGCGACCGTCTCCGTGTCGGCAACGCGCGGCGGCGAGGGGAGCAAACCCCGGCTGGACCTGGCCGTTTCCACCGAAGGCGGGACGCTCTATCTCGGTGGCGGGGCGGCGGCGGTCGAACCGAGCCGGGTCGTCGCCTACTACGACTATGAGCGTCGTGCGGTCGAGATCGGCAAGTCCGAGTTGCATGTCGGCGCCTCCTCCTTCCCCTTCACCGGCGGGCTCATCGACCTGGACCGCCTGCCGGGCCAGACGGGGAAGGGCTTCGGCATCGACGTTCTCGTGGAGGACGCGGTCAGTGCGCCGAGCGACACCGGTGCTACGCCCGTCCGTTTCGAGGCCAAGGCCTCCGGCCGGCTGCTGCCGCAGACGAAGCAGATCCTGTTCGATGAACTCGGCATCTCGACGCCGCGCGGTTCGCTTGCCGGTTCGCTCGGAATCACGCTCGGGGGCAAGAGTCCCGCCGTGAACTTCGCCATGGTCGGCGACACGCTGGACGCCACCACCGTCAAGCAGTTCTGGCCCTACTGGCTCGGCCGGCGGGCACGCCAGTGGGTGATCGCCAACATCTACGGCGGCACTGTGACGAACGGGCGCATCGAGGTGTCGATGGCCGCGGACCGGGAACCGAACCCGGACGGCCGCCTGCAACTGCGCGAAGGCGAACTGACCATCACCTTCGACATCACCGACACGCGCCTCAACATCGCCGGCGACATCCCGCCACTGCGCGACGCGGCGGGCCACTTCGAACTGCATGGGCAACATCTCGATATCGCGCTGACCGGGGGCACCGCCTTCATGGGATCGGGCCGGTCGGTGGCGGTCACCGGCGGCACGTTCCGACTGCCGGACACCTACTCGCGGCCGCTGATGGCGGAGATAGACCTCGACATTTCCGGGGCGGGCGACGCGATCGCCGAACTGATCACCTACCGGCCGATCGACGTGCTCAGGAAGACGCCCTTCGTACCCGACGACTTTTCCGGTCCGGTGAAGGCGAACGTCAAGGCGCGGTTCGGGATGGTGCGCGACCAGAACCCGCCGCCGCCGCAATGGACGGCCGATATCGACCTGCTCGGCGTCGACCTGAAGAAGCCGATTGCCGGCCGCACGATCACGGAGGTAGAGGGCAACCTCGTTGTTACTCCGGTGCGGGCCGATCTCAAGGCCGAGGCGCGGATCGACGGGGTGCCGCTCGATGTCGTGCTGGTCGAGCCCGTCAGCCAGACGGCCGGTTTGAAGCGCGACCTGACAGTGACCGGCACGATCTCGGAGAAGGACCGGACACGGCTGTTTCCGGGGCTGGCCGATCTCGTCGCCGGTCCCGTCGGGATCGCCGTCACGACGCAGCCCGACGGCAGCCAGAAGGTTGTGACGGATCTCGGCAAGAGCCTCGTGCAGCTACCTTGGATCGGCTGGGAGAAGGGCGCGGGCGTCCCGGCCAAGGCGAGTTTCGCGCTGGGCAAACCGGAGGACGGCGTGACGCGTCTTTCCGACTTCGATTTCTCCGGCGACGGCTTTGCCGTCACGGGCGATCTTTCGCTCAAGGGCGGCGGTCTCAGTGCCGCCCGGTTCGACCAGGTTCGCCTCTCGGCGCAGGATCGCTACGCCCTCAACCTGGAGCGGACCCGATCGGGCTATGTCGTCAAGGTGGAGGGGGACATGGCCGATGCGCGGCCCGTGCTCGCCCGACTGAAGTCCGGTCCGGGTGGATCGGGTGGAAAATCCGGCGGCGTTTCCGTCTCCGTTCGCGCCGACATCGGCCGGGTCGTCGGCTTCAACGGGGAGGCGCTCAAGAGCTTCAAGCTCGCCTATGCGCACGACGGCACCCGGCTTTCCGGCCTCGACCTCACAGGGGTGACCGGCAGCGGCCAGGCCGTCGTGGCGAAGCTCGAAAAGGGCGGCGCGGAACAAACGCTGGAGGTGACTTCCGGCGATGCCGGCGCGGTCGCCCGACTCGCGAACCTCTACCGGCACATGGGTGGCGGGCTGTTGAACATGAAGCTGAAGGGCGGGGCCGACGGCGCCTGGCGCGGTCCGGTCGACATCCGCCAGTTCCGGCTGGAGGGCGAAGAGAAGCTTCGCTCGATCGTGACGACCCCTGCCGGCGGAAAGAGCCTCAACGAGGCGGTTCGAAGCGAGATCGACACGACTTCGATGCGGTTCGAGCGCGGATTTGCCTTCGTCGTCTCGAAGGACGGCACGCTGCGGGTCGAAAACGGCGTGGTCCGGGGCGATGCGGTCGGGGCCACCTTCCAGGGCATGGTGCGAAACGCCAAGGGCCTGATGGAATTGACCGGCACCTTCATGCCGGCCTACGGGCTCAACCGGCTGTTCGCGGAGCTGCCGCTGATCGGCTTCATCCTCGGCAACGGCAGCGACCGCGGCCTGATCGGCATCACCTTCAAGCTCACCGGTCCGTTCGAGCAGCCGCGGATGATGGTCAACCCGCTGTCGATCATCGCGCCGGGCGTGTTCCGGAACATCTTCGAGTTTTGAGGGCGGGGGCGGAGCGCGCTGCGAAAGCGCCGGCGATCAGTTCATTCTGTCCGCTCGATAGGGCAGTCTGCGGGCGGCTTGCCTCTTCTCCCCATCGGGGAGAAGTGCCGGAGCGAAGCGAGGCGATGAGGGGGGCAGCAGCCGCCAACTTCGAGGTTGGGACACCCCCTCATCCGGCCCTGCGGGCCACCTTCTCCCCGAGGGGAGAAGAGGGAACTATGGGCTGCCGAAAGGCTCGCCTCAGGCAGGCCGGACCAGGATGTGCTTCTTCTTGCCGAGCGAGAGCTTGACGACGCCGTCGGCCGTCACCTCGCCGGTGCCGATCGTCATGCGCTCGTCGCTGACAGCGTTGTCGTTGATGCGCACGGCGCCCCCTTGCACGTGGCGGCGGGCTTCGCCGTTGGAGGCGGCTAGGCCGGCGCGGACGATCAGAGCGAGGAGGCCGATGCCGCCTTCCAGTTCACCGGCCGGGACCTCAATCGAGGGCAGGTTCTCGGCGAGGGCGCCTTCCTCGAAGGTCTTGCGCGCGGTTTCGGCTGCCTGCTCGGCATTCTCGCGGCCGTGCAGCATGGCGGTGATCTCGGTAGCGAGGATCTTCTTCACCTCGTTGATCTCCGAGCCGCCGAGCGCCGAAAGCCGTGCGATCTCGTCCATCGGCAGCGTTGTGTAGAGCTTCAGGAAGCGGGAGACGTCGGCATCCTCGGTATTGCGCCAGTACTGCCAGAAATCATAGGCCGAGAGCATCTCCGGGTTCAGCCACACCGCACCGGAGAGCGACTTGCCCATCTTGGCGCCCGAGGCGGTCGTCAAGAGCGGCGAAGTCAGCGCGTAGAGCTGCGGCGTGCCCATGCGATGGCCGAGGTCGATGCCGTTGATGATGTTGCCCCACTGGTCGGAACCGCCCATCTGCAGGCGCGTGCCATAGCGCTTGTTCAACTCGACGAAGTCGTAGGCCTGCAGGATCATGTAGTTGAATTCGAGGAAGGACAGCGACTGTTCACGGTCCAGCCGCATCTTGACGCTATCGAAGGACAGCATGCGGTTGACCGAGAAGTGGCGGCCGACGTCGCGCAGGAATTCCAGGTAGTTGATGCCGAGCAGCCAGTCGGCATTGTTGATCATCAGGGCGTCCTTCGAACCCTCGCCATAGGCCAGGTAGTTCGAGAACACCTTCTTGATCGAGGCGATGTTGGAGGCGATCGTCTCCGGCGTCATCAACTGGCGCGCCTCGTCCTTGAAGGACGGATCGCCGACCATGCCGGTGCCGCCGCCCATTAGCGAGATCGCGCGGTGGCCGGTCTGCTGCAGCCAGTGCAGCATCATGATCTGGATCAGGCCGCCGGCATGCAGGCTGGGTGCGGTCGGGTCGAAGCCGATATAGGCCGTCACGGTCTCCTTGCAGAGCAGGTCGTCGAGGCCGGTTTCATCCGAAATCTGGTGGATGTAGCCGCGCTCGCTGAGCGTGCGAAGGAAATCTGACTTGAAACCCGACATTGGTCTTCTCTCTTACAGGGGAGGTATTCGAACGAATGGCGGGGCATCTAGCACTGTTTGTGCGCATAATCACTCCAAAAGTGATTCTGGAATTTGACCATGGGACGGATACGAACCGCGATCGGACTGATGAGCGGCACCAGCATGGACGGCATCGACGTCGCGCTGGTGAAGACGGATGGCGAGGGTGTCGTCGAGCGGGGGCCGGCTGTGGGCGTCGCCTACGATCCGGCTTTCCGCAAGCGGCTGCAGGCGGCGCTGGAGACGGCAAAGACGATCGCGCGCCGAGAGGAGCGCCCGGGCGATCTCGCCGATGTCGAGCGCGACCTGACGCTGCGCCATGCGGCGGCTATCGCCTCGTTCCTCGACGCCAACGGCCTGACGAAAGCCGATGTCGACGTGATCGGCTTCCATGGGCAGACGGTGTTGCACCGGCCGGAACAGGGTCTGACGGTGCAACTCGGCGACGGGGGGCTGCTTGCAGGCGAGAGCGGCATCGACGTCGTCTACGACATGCGGGCAAACGACATGGCCCATGGCGGACAAGGCGCGCCGCTCATTCCCGTCTATCATGCGGCACTCGCCCGCAACCTGCCGGCCGACTGCGCCTTTCCGGTCGTCTTCGTCAATATCGGCGGGATTTCGAACCTCACCTACATTGGACCTGACGGCGCCATCGTCGCCTTCGACAGCGGTCCCGGCAACACGCTGATCGACCAGTGGGTCGAGGCGCAGGCCGGCATTCCCTTCGACCAGGGGGGGATGATCGCGAGCGAGGGCCGGGCCGTTGCCGGCCTTGCGGCGCGCTATCTCGACCATCCGTTCTTCACGGCGCCTGAGCGCCGCTCGCTCGATCGCAACGACTTCTCGCCGCCGGCGGGCGGGGAGGCGACGCTGGAGGACGGGGCGCGGACGCTGGCGCATGTCACCGCAGCCGCCATCCTGAAGTCCGCCGGCCACCTGCCGGAGCGCCCGAAGACCTATGTGGTCTGCGGTGGCGGGCGGCTGAACCAGGTCATCATGGGCGATCTCGCCGGGCTGGCTTCGGATCGAGGCGCGAAGGTGATCCCGGCGGAAGCCGCGGGGCTGGACGGCGACAGCTTGGAGGCGGAGGCCTGGGCCTATCTGGCGGTGCGCGCGTTGGACGGTCTGCCGCTGACGTTTCCGGGAACGACGGGCGTGCGGGCGCCGGTGAGCGGCGGGGTGGTGGCGAAGGCCGAACGAGGTGCGGTCAGCGACGCCTGAGAAGATCGATGTCGGCTGGTGGGCGCAGTTGGCCGCTACGGATGTGGGCAAGGATTTCGTCCAGCGTGCGGTCGCTGACACCGGTCGCCTCTGCCTCGGCCAGAAGGACGCTCAGTTGCTCAGCAGCGCTCTCGCGCTCTGTAATATCCACGCTCGCAGATCGTTCGATGTCACCCGCAAGCGGCTCGGGCACGGTGACAGGAGATTTCGGCATTCACCTTCTCCGCAATGCGTGTCTTCCGAGATGAACCATGAGCCAGCCGGACAATTTTTACAACGCGCGGCGCTCATCCGGCATCGCCAACTGTGGTGAAGATGTCGGCGCCGGCTGCTTTGACCACGGGCGCCCGATGTTTTCGTCATCCTCGGGCTTGTTGTAGAGCCCGAGGATGACGACCGTGTGTGTAAGCGGGCGCCTGACGCTTACCGGATCCGCTTGGCGGCCGGCTCCGGGGTCAGTTCGCCGGCGAGGCGGCGGTCGAGGTAGTCCTCGCATTCGGCCATCAGGTCCTCCGTCTGGCCGTTGAAGAAGTGGTTGGCGCCGGGGACGATCTTGTGGGTGATCAGGATACCCTTCTGGGCTTTTAGCTTCTCGACCAGGCCGTTGACGTCCTTCTCCGGTGCGACCTTGTCACTGTCGCCGTTGATGATCAGGCCGGAGGACGGGCAGGGGGCGAGGAAGGAGAAGTCGTAGATGTTCGGCTGCGGGGCGATCGACATGAAGCCCTCGATCTCCGGACGGCGCATCAAGAGCTGCATGCCGATCCAGGCGCCGAAGGAATAGCCGGCGACCCAGCAGCTCTTGGAATCCGGATGCAGGCTCTGGACCCAGTCGAGCGCGGAGGCCGCGTCCGACAACTCGCCCGCGCCATGGTCGAATTCGCCCTGGCTGCGGCCGATGCCGCGGAAGTTGAAGCGGAGCGTGGTGAAGCCGCGCTTCTGGAACATGTAGAACAGCTGGTAGACGATCTGGTTGTTCATCGTGCCGCCGAACTGCGGGTGCGGGTGCAGGACGATCGCGATCGGGGCGTTCTTCTGCTTGGAAGGCTGGTAGCGGCCTTCGAGGCGACCGGCGGGTCCGTTGAAGATGATTTCGGGCATTCGTACTCCGAGACGTTCTTTTGAGGATCAAAAACTGTTTCGATGGCGCTGGAAGTCTTGACGAAACCAGTCAGCTTTTCTAGAAACCAGTTTAGAACCGTTCGAAACTTTGCTACGCTGTCTGCGTGCCTGAGGTTCGTCTCATACGGCAAGCCCGGCGGAAATTTCAAGAAAAATGCTCGCCGCACTGCCTAAGACGCTATCGGAGCCATTTCGATCATGCCTGAAAGGGTGAGGACATATCTGGACTGGAACGCGACGGCGCCGCTTTCGGCTGCCGCCCGCCAGGCCGTGCTGGCCGCGCTCGAGCTTCAGGGCAATCCGTCCTCCGTCCACGGCGAGGGCCGGGCGGCGCGGGCGCTGATCGACGGCGCGCGGCGCGACATCGCCGCACTGTCCGGCGCGGAGGCGGCGCACGTCACCTTCACCAGCGGCGCGACCGAGGCGGCCAACACGGTGCTGACACCGGATTTCCGCATGGGTCGCACGCCGCTTTCGATCGGCCGGCTCTATGTCTCGGCGATCGAGCATCCGGCGGTGCGCGAAGGCGGCAGGTTCACCAAGGACCAGGTCGCGGAGATCGCGGTGACGCCGGCAGGCGTCGTCGATCTTTCGTCGCTGGAGGCACTGCTGGACGCCCACGACACGTCATCCGGCCTGCCGATGGTCGCCCTCATGCTCGCCAACAACGAAACCGGTATCGTCCAGCCGGTGGCCGAGGCGGCGGCGATCGTGCACAAGCGCGGCGGGCTCCTGGTCGTCGATGCCGTGCAGGGTGCGGGCCGGCTGCCGCTGTCGATGGCCGGACTTGATGCGGACTTCCTCATCCTGTCGGCGCACAAGATGGGCGGGCCGAAGGGCGCGGGCGCGCTCGTGTCGCGCGGCGAGGTGCTGATGCCGAGGCCGCTGATCCATGGCGGCGGGCAGGAAAAGGGCCACCGCTCCGGCACGGAGAACGCAATCGCGATCGCCGGCTTTGCCGCGGCAGCGAGAACGGCGATCGAGGACATGGCGGCGCGCAATGCCGCGATCGCGCAGTCGCGCGACCGGATGGAGGCGCGGATGGCGGAGATCGCTGCCGACGTCATCATTCACGGCCGCGACGTTTCGCGCCTGTGCAACACGACCTTTTTCAGTCTACCGGGACTGAAGGCGGAGACGGGGCAGATCGCCTTCGACCTCGAGGGTATCGCGCTGTCGGCCGGCTCCGCCTGCTCGTCGGGCAAGGTGGGCGCCAGCCACGTGCTGACGGCGATGGGT
The DNA here is from genome assembly GCF_014196765.1 of Mycoplana azooxidifex. Classification (GTDB taxonomy): domain Bacteria; phylum Pseudomonadota; class Alphaproteobacteria; order Rhizobiales; family Rhizobiaceae; genus Mycoplana; species Mycoplana azooxidifex. The sequence continues at coordinate 197,998 of NZ_JACIEE010000001.1, read as the reverse complement.
TTCGATGCCGGGCTCGGGGCGTTGCGCGTCTCGCTCGGACCGGCGACGTCGGAAGTCGAGGTGGAGCGCTTCCTTCAGGCTTTCGGCCGGATTGCGGGACGGCGGCGGCAGGGCGTCGCGGCCGCCTGACGGAAAGTTGCGAAAGCGCAAGTTTTCTGCTTGCCAAAAGGTGTGAAAAGCTCCTTCTGGCGACTACATAACCGGCGGATACCCGCCACACGTTGACAAGCTGCCGGACCTTGGATCCGGCGAGATTGGAGAACGACATGCCTGCTGTGCAGGAAACGATCGATCAGGTCCGTCTGATAGACGTCGACCAGTACAAATACGGCTTCGAGACCACGATCGAGATGGAGAAGGCGCCGAAGGGCCTCTCCGAGGACATCATCCGTTTCATCTCGGCCAAGAAGAACGAACCCGAGTGGATGCTGGCGTGGCGGCTCGAGGCCTACCAGCGCTGGCTGACGCTCGAGGAGCCGACCTGGGCGCGCGTCGACTATCCGAAGATCGACTTCAACGACCTCTACTACTATGCCGCGCCGAAGAACCAGAGCGGTCCGATGTCGATCGACGACGTCGATCCGGAAATTCTCAAGACCTACGAGAAGCTCGGCATTCCGCTGCGCGAGCAGGAGATCCTGGCCGGCGTCAAGACGTCGAAGATCGCTGTCGACGCCGTGTTCGATTCCGTCTCGGTCGTCACCACCTTCAAGGAGGAACTGAAGAAGGCCGGCGTGATCTTCATGTCGATCTCGGAGGCGATCCGCGAATATCCGGAGCTGGTGAAGAAGTATCTCGGCACCGTCGTGCCGACGACCGACAATTTCTATGCGACGCTGAATTCGGCGGTCTTCACCGACGGGTCGTTCGTGTTCGTGCCGAAGGGCGTGCGCTGCCCGATGGAGCTTTCGACCTATTTCCGCATCAACGAGAAGAACACCGGCCAGTTCGAGCGCACGCTGATCATCGCGGAAGAGGGCGCGTACGTGTCCTACCTCGAAGGCTGCACCGCGCCGCAGCGCGACGAGAACCAGCTGCATGCGGCGGTCGTCGAACTGGTTGCGCTGGATGATGCCGAGATCAAGTATTCCACCGTCCAGAACTGGTATCCGGGCGACAAGGAAGGCAAGGGCGGCATCTACAACTTCGTCACCAAGCGTGGCGACTGCCGCGGCAAGAACTCCAAGATCTCCTGGACGCAGGTGGAAACCGGCTCGGCGATCACCTGGAAGTATCCGTCCTGCATCCTGCGCGGCGACGGTTCGCGCGGCGAGTTCTACTCGATCGCGGTCTCGAACGGCCACCAGCAGATCGACTCGGGCACCAAGATGATCCATCTCGGCAAGAATACGTCGAGCCGCATCATCTCCAAGGGCATCGCCGCGGGCGTCTCACAGAACACCTATCGCGGCCAGGTCTCGACCCATCGCAAGGCGGAGAACGCGCGCAACTTCACCCAGTGCGATTCGCTTTTGATCGGCGACCGCTGCGGCGCGCATACCGTGCCCTACATCGAGGCGCGGAACGCGTCTGCCCAGTTCGAGCACGAGGCGACCACGTCGAAGATCTCCGAAGACCAGCTGTTCTACTGCCTGCAGCGCGGCATTCCGGAAGAGGCGGCGATCGCGCTGATCGTCAACGGCTTCGTCAAGGAAGTGATCCAGGAGCTGCCGATGGAATTCGCCGTCGAGGCGCAGAAGCTGATCAGCATCTCGCTGGAAGGTTCGGTCGGCTAGCGCCATTGTTGAGAAATCGGGCGTGCCTGCGCGCGCCATGTCCCATTCGATCCTTCAAAGGATACATCTATGCTTGAAATCAGAAACCTGCACGCACGCATCGCCGAGGACGGCACCGAGATCATCCGTGGTTTGAATCTGACCGTCAACGACGGCGAGGTCGCCGCGATCATGGGGCCGAACGGTTCCGGCAAGTCGACGCTGTCCTATATCCTCGCCGGCCGCGAGGAGTATGAAGTCACCGAAGGCGACATCCTCTACAACGGCGAGAGTATCCTCGAGCTCGATCCGGCCGAGCGCGCGACCAAGGGCATCTTCCTGGCGTTCCAGTACCCGGTCGAAATCCCGGGCGTCGCCACCATGCAGTTCCTCAAGGTGGCGATGAACGAGCAGCGCAAGGCGCGCGGCGAGGACGAACTTTCGACGCCGGACTTCATGCGCCGCGTCAAGGAAGCCGCAGCCGGGCTGCAGATCTCGCCCGAGATGCTGCGCCGTCCGCTCAACGTCGGTTTTTCCGGTGGCGAGAAGAAGCGTGCGGAAATCCTGCAGATGGCACTGCTGGAGCCGAAGCTCTGCGTTCTCGATGAGACCGACAGCGGCCTCGACATCGATGCGCTGAAGATCGTTGCCGACGGCGTCAACGCTCTGCGCTCTCCGGACCGCTCCGTCGTCGTCATCACCCACTACCAGCGCCTGCTCGACTACATCGTGCCGGACACCGTCCACGTGCTCTACAAGGGCCAGGTGATCAAGTCGGGCGACAAGACGCTGGCGCACGAGCTCGAAGCCAACGGCTATGCCGACATCATCGAGGCGGCCGCCTGAGCCGGGAAGGACGCGATCCATGAACATGCAAGCAGGGATCAAGTTGACGGCGGCGGAAGCGGCGCTGGTCGACACCTACAACGAGCAACTGGGCGATCTGCCCGGCGACGGCGCGACGCTGCTCGCCCGCGATACGCTGCTCAGCGACCTGAAGAAGGCCGGTCTGCCGACCCGCCGGATCGAGGCCTGGCACTACACCGACCTCAAGGCGCTGCTCAGGGCCGTACCGGCCTTCGTGCTCGGCGCCGATGCCGGCCGCGTCGATCCGATCGTGCCGGGCTCGGCCGTGCTGTCGGTCGTCAACGGCAAGGCGCATGCCCGCGTGATGCAGGAAGGCATCACCGTCCGCTCCTACGGCGAGGCCCTGCTCGATGGTTCGGCTGCGGGCGACCTCGTGGCTCGTGACAGCGACGACGTGATCGGCCGCATCAACGGTTCCTTCGTCCGCGACGGGCTTTCGATCGACTTTGAAGACGGGCTCGTGGTCGAGTCGCCGGTCGAGATCCAGTCGGTGCAGAATTGCGGCCAGGTCAACACCCGCTTTCCGGTCCGCTTCGGCGCGGGCTCCAAGGCGACCGTGATCGAACGGCATCTCGCCGTGGGCAAGGAGGCGGCGCTCGTCACCTCCGTCACCGACGTGACGCTTGCCGATGGCGCCGAGGTCACCTGGATCATCTTCCAGTCCGAGGGCGAGGCCGACACGCACCTGGCGCAGTTCAAGGCCGAACTCGGGGCCAATGCGAGGCTGAGGCTCTACGTCATCAACGCCGGCGGCAAGCTGGTGCGCCAGGAGATCGATGTTGCCGTCACCGGCGAAGGCTCCGACCTGACGCTGCGCGGCATCAACCTGCTCGGCGGCGAAAGCCATACGGACGTCACCTTCAACGTCGGCCACGACGTTGCGCACACCACCTCGACGGAGGTCATCCGCAACGTCGTGTTCGACCGCGCCCGCGGCGTGTTCCAGGGGCAGATCCGGGTTGCGCAGGATGCGCAGAAGACCGACGCGAAGATGTCGTGCAACACGCTTCTTCTCTCCGACGATGCGGAATTCTCCGCCAAGCCGGAACTGGAGATCTTCGCCGACGACGTCCAGTGCGGCCACGGTGCGACGGTGATCGACATCGACCATACGCAGCTGTTCTACCTGATGGCGCGCGGCGTTCCGGAGAACAAGGCGCGCGCGATGCTGGTCAATGCCTTCGTCGCCGAGATTGTCGAGGAACTGGAAGACGAGACGCTGGTCGAAGCGCTGGAAGGCGTGATCTCCGACTGGCTGGAAACACACGCGTAATGGGATTGTCGAGATGAACCAGATCAAGCCGGTTTCCGCCTACGACGTCGAAGCGATTCGGCGGGACTTTCCGATCCTGTCGCGGCAGGTCTACGGCAAGCCGCTGGTCTATCTCGACAACGGTGCCTCGGCGCAGAAGCCGCAGGTGGTGATCGACGCGATCTCGCAGGCCTATTCCAACGAGTATGCGAACGTGCATCGCGGCCTGCACTTCCTTTCCAATGCGGCGACGGAAGCCTACGAGGCGGCGCGCGAGAAAGTGCGGCGCTTCCTGAATGCTCCCTCGGTCGACGACATCGTCTTCACCAAGTCCTCCACCGAGGCGATCAATACCGTCGCCTTCGGCTACGGTATGCCGAAGATCGGCGAGGGCGACGAGATCGTGCTGTCGATCATGGAGCACCATTCCAATATCGTGCCCTGGCATTTCATCCGCGAACGGCAGGGGGCGAAGCTCGTCTGGGCGCCGGTGGACGACAGCGGCGCCTTCCATGTCGAGGACTTCGTCAAGTGCCTGACGGAGAAGACGAAGCTGATCGCGATCACGCACATGTCCAACGCGCTCGGCACGATCGTGCCGGTCAAGGAGATCTGCCGCATCGCTCGCGAACGCGGCATACCCGTCTTGGTCGATGGCTCGCAGGGGGCCGTGCACCTGCCGGTCGACGTGCAGGACATCGATTGCGACTGGTACGTGATGACCGGCCACAAGCTCTACGGTCCCTCCGGCATCGGCGTGCTCTACGGCAAGAAGGAGCGGCTGCGCGAGATGCGGCCGTTCCAGGGCGGTGGCGAGATGATCGTGGAAGTGACCGAGGACATCGTCACCTATAACGACCCGCCGCACCGCTTCGAGGCAGGCACGCCGCCGATCGTCCAGGCGATCGGGCTCGGCTATGCGCTCGACTACATGGAAAAGATCGGCCGCGCGGCGATTTCGGCCCATGAGGCAGACCTGGCGGCCTATGCGCTCGAGCGTTTGTCTTCCATCAACTCGCTGCGCATCTTCGGTACGGCGCCCGGCAAGGGCTCGATCTTCGCCTTCGAACTCGAGGGCATCCATTCCCACGACGTCTCGATGGTGATCGACCGGTCCGGCGTTGCCGTCCGTGCCGGCACCCATTGCGCCCAGCCGCTCTTGAAACGCTTCGGCGTGACCTCCACATGCCGGGCATCGTTCGGCATGTACAATACGCGCGCCGAAGTCGATGTGCTGGCCGACGCGCTCGACCATGCCCGCAAGTTCTTCGCCTGAGGAGTTTGAAATGTCTGTCGAAGCCACCGAAGACAAGATCGATGTCCGCGAAGGGATCGTCCACTCGGCCATCCCCGCCGACGAACTGGCCCGTCTCAGCGACGACGTGATCGCCGCGCTGAAGACGGTCTACGATCCGGAAATCCCCTCCGACATCTTCGAGCTCGGGCTGATCTACAAGATCGACATCGAGGACGACCGGATGGTGAAGATCGACATGACCCTGACGGCACCCGGCTGCCCTGTCGCCGGCGAGATGCCGGGCTGGGTGGAGAACGCCGTCGGCGCGGTCGAGGGCGTTTCGGGCGTCGAGGTCAGGATGGTCTTCGATCCGCCGTGGACGCCGGACCGCATGTCGGAAGAGGCGCAGGTCGCCGTCGGCTGGTACTGACCGGATCGCTTGCGATATCGCGCTATTGATCGCGCCGGACGCCCCCATTACATTGGAGTCGGAAACCGCCGGGCCTTGAACCCGGTCGGCGAAGGAGAAACGGCCCATGGCCTTTGCAGTAATGACGCTCACCAATGCCGCCGCAGATCGCGTCAAGGCGATCGTGGACAATGCCGGCGGCGACGCCAGGGGCATCCGCGTCGGCATCAAGAAGGGCGGCTGCGCGGGGATGGAGTACTCCGTTGATCTCGTCACCGAGCCGAACGCCAAGGACGATCTCGTCGAGCATGCGGGCGCCCGCGTCTGGGTGGCGCCGGAGGCGGTGCTCTACCTGCTCGGGACGCAGATGGATTTCGAGGTGACGACGCTGCGCTCGGGCTTCACTTTCAACAACCCCAACCAGACATCTGCCTGCGGCTGCGGCGAATCGGTCGAACTGAAGCCCGCCGACCTGGCGGCGCTGGCGGCTGCCGGTGGCGCGACGGTGCGGGTCGGCTGAAGCCGCACAGCACGGACCATGGATATTCTGCCTGAGCTGCAGCGGATATGCGGGCAGCGCGGCGCCATGGTCGAGTTGAACGAGCGCTAGCGAAAAGACCCCATTCATAGCCCTTGACCGCCCGCCGCCGGCGCGCTTTTCTTGCGATATTTCGACGATATCGGGAGGTGGCATCCACCAGCATGCAATCGCCTCGGGACTTTTCCGAATCGCTCTACGAACTCCTGCCCTTCCCGGTCATCGTCACGGATATTGAAGCTGCGCGCTTCTTTCTCAACGAGGCAGGGCGCCGGACGCTCGGATGGGAGGGCAAGGGGGGCGAGCACGAGGCGTTGTCCACGGTGCTGTGCAGTGACGACGTCGCGCAACTGCTGCAGGGCCTTGCCGTCTCCGGCCGCGGCCATAGCCATACTATGCCGTTCTGTCGGGCCGATGGTTCCGAGTTCGAGGCGTCGGCGCATGTGATCGCTCTCGACGGAGCCGATCGGGTAGGCGGCTTTGCGCTGCTGTTGCGAAGCCTGTCCACCGGCGGAAGCCATGGCGAGCAGGTCATGCTCGGCAGCCGGATATATTCCGCGCTGGACAAGATTCCCGAGGGCGTCGTGATCTACGACAACAATGAAAGAGTGGTGGTCTTCAATCGCGCGTTTCGCGAGAGTTGCGGTGCCGCAAAGTATGCCGTGCGCGTCGGCGTCACCCTAGAGAACATCCTCAGGGCCAACGTCAGGGAGGGGATCTACAAGGGCATAGAGGAAGGCACCTCGGAAGCCGAGGCGGTGGTACAGGCCCGCCTGGCCCATCACCGCGAGCAGAGCGGCGCGCCGACGATCTTTGCGACGGGCGACGGGCGCTGGATCCGCTCGGAATGCCACGCGACCGACAGTGGCGAGGTGATCGGGCTGCGAATCGACGTTACCGACCTGAAGGCCATCGAACAGGCGCTCGACGCAAGGCAACGCCAGTACGCGGAACTGCTGCGGCTGCTTCCGGACCAGATCGTGCGCGCCGACAAGGACATGATCATCCGGTTCTGCAATGAACGGTATGCCAGTTTTCGCGGCACGACGCCGGAGACGCTGATCGGGCGCAGCCTGAGGGAGATTGCGGAGGAAGAAAACCAGAGCGCTGCTCTCAGGGCACTCATGCGGATCACGCCGGAGGTTCCAGTCCTGACGGGCGAGTTCAGGATGCCGGATTCAGAGGGTGAGGAACGCTGGATCCTGTGGACTGCGACCGCGACCTTCGAAGGGGCTCGGCCGGTGGAGTTCGTCGCTGTCGGTCGCGACGTGACCGAGGCCAGGCGGCAGCATGAACGTCTGGAGGAACAGGCGCTCGAGTTGCAGCGCAAGAACGAGGCGCTGAACCAGTTCACGGCAACGGTGTCGCACGACCTGAAGGCGCCCATCAGGCACATGGTCTCGTTCGCCGAGATGATCGCCGAGGACGTGCAGCGTGGTGAACTGGACGATCTCGCGATGCATGCCGACTATGTGCGGCAGGCGGCCCGGCGCATGCAACGGTTGGTCGAACGCCTGCTGGAATATGCGCAGATCGCCTACAGGATCCGGCATGTGGAGCCGGTCTCCCTCGACGCCGTCATCGGCGACGCGATGACGGTGCTGGCTGGCCACGTTCGCGAGGCGAACGCCGAGATCGACGTCCTGCCGCTGCCCTCGGTCAAGGGTGATCCAGAACTGCTGCGGCGGCTGATGCAGAACCTGATCGGCAATGCCATCAAGTATCGACATCCCGACCGGGCGCCGCGGGTGCGGATCTATGGCGAGACGACCGCAGACGGCGTGCGGTTCGTCGTCGAGGACGAGGGAATCGGCATCGAGCCCAAACATGCGGAGGTCGTGTTCGGGCTGTTCCAGCGGCTGCACCAGGACGAGAAACAGTATGGCGGCACCGGCATCGGACTGGCGCTGGCCAAGCGGATCGTCGAAAGCCATTCGGGCACCGTTTCGCTCGACACGAGCTACCGCGACGGCGCCCGTTTCGTGGTGACCCTGCCACGGGCCTGATCTCCGTCGTTTCGCCGTTGCGAACCCTGAAACCACCTCACTCCCAATAGAACGGCAGAAGGGCTCACGGCTCCATTGCCGGAGCGGCACCATGCTGTCGAGCAGGCCCGTGACCGCGCCCATCCGGCCCGCCAGCTTCGACATTCGCCGGGTCGAAAATGCATCTGGACAATTTAGCATATTCTATTTTAGAGTGTATCGCTGTTAAATATAAATCCTAGATTGTATAACGGGGAACGCCGCATGAAGCGTCACATCTCGTGCATGCTATTGATTTGGTGCGCGGTCTCGTTGGCGGGATGCGCCAATGTCACCGCAATTCCGGTCACCGAAAGGAACGCCGACACGGTCCAGGGCATCAGGCTGCCGGAGAGAAAGCCGCTGATCGTCGTCATGGGCTCAAACGTCTCCGTCATGTGGGTTTGCAACAACGACCGCTCCGTGGCGCTGCAGTTCGGTGCGTTCCTGGCCAAGCATCATTTCAAGACCAACTTCGACAGCTGCGGGGCGCTGACCGCGGTCGACAGCGAGATGGACAATACGGCGATACCCCTCGCTCTTATTTCATTCTTCCAGAAGCTGGCCGAAGACCGATTGCCGTCGGGTGCAGCAGCGTCCAGCCCGGTCATCAGCAGTTCGGCTTCTGGCAGGGTGCCGTTCCAGGTCTTTGATGTTCGCTTTTCTCCTGACGACAACGTGAGCCTGGTGCCGCTGGTGCATGCCAAGGACCTTCTGCTGATCCCGGTTGCCAGCAGCGGTGCGAGCGGCGGGGGCGTTGGCGGAAAATTTGAGAGTGTTCCCGAAAACAAGTCTGGGACGGGCAGCAGCCCTCCGCCAACGATCAAGTGACGGGAACCGGAGGGGATGGCCAAGGGTCGTATATCCGCGCGCTGGCTGAGCAGGACGGCCTCTGCGGTCTCGGACGTCGCTGCCGACATATGCCAGCTCCCGAACGTCTCGCACGTCACGCTGGGACGAAAATGCAAGGGTGGTGTGCCGACCAGCCAGCGCGCGCTCATCACCTATGTGTACCGGAAGCATGCCGTCGGCAGGGCCTACGAGGTCCCGCCGTCGGTCAGGGTGCAGTCGCGCGAACTGGCGACGGATGTCGTCGAGCTTCCGAGCGCCCCGCGCCTTCTCGGCGTGCGGGGCGGCGATCTGATCTACACGTCGAGCGAATTCGGGACCGGCTGCATCGCGTTCCGGAAGGACGGAACCGGCTTCATTGCAACCAATGCCCATGTGGTCGGCGACGTCCGGACCCGGCGCCTGGACGCCTCGCTCGCGGTTCAGGAACCGGCGACGGCGAAGAATTTCCCCTTGGGGCCGGTCCGGTACATAAGCCAGTTTCCGGAGGGCGCCATCACCAATGAGGACCTTGCAGTCGTGGAAGTCCCCGGTCTCGTTGTGGACGATTGGTTCATCTACGGCGAAGCGAGCCCTATTTCCGCCTTCAGCGGCTTCGCCTCCCATCTCGATGAGACATACTGGTACTCGACCCGGGGTGCGCGCGTCACCTGCGTGAGACCGGAGCCGCTGCCTGCCAATCAATCGGTGCCGATGCTGGTCGACGGACATTGGTACCGCTACACCGGCTTCTGGGGGCTTCGTGCGGTTCGTGGCGCGGTTACACCCGGTCATTCCGGGGCTATCCTGTGCCGGGGCGAAGGCGCCAGTATCGTCGCGTGCGGCATCCTGTTCGGCGGCGCGCCGCCCGATTATGCCTATGTATTTCCCCTGCAGCCCAGGCTGAACAACGTCATCGCGGCGCTTTGACGGGGGAATTAGGTTGGGGATCCCACGGCGTCCCCCCCCCCCGGGTGACGCCTGACCGGGTCGTTGTGCCGGCGTCCCAAGGCGAGGCGCCGGCACGGGTTCCAGGGGCTACTCCGCCGCCTCAGCGTAGTCCTCCAGGGGCGGGCAGGAGCAGACGAGGTTGCGGTCGCCGTAGACGTTGTCGACGCGGTTTACGGGCGACCAGTACTTGTCGACGCGGAAGGCGCCGGGCGGGTAGCAGGCCTGCTCGCGGCTGTAGGGGCGGTCCCATTCGCCGACCAGGTCTTCCACCGTGTGCGGGGCGTTCTTCAGCGGGTTGTTGACCTTGTCCATCCGGCCTTCCTCGATGGCGCGGGCCTCCTCGCGGATCGCCAGCATCGCCTCGCAGAAGCGGTCGAGTTCGGCCTTCGTCTCCGATTCGGTCGGCTCGATCATCAGCGTGCCCGCCACCGGCCAGCTCATGGTCGGCGCGTGAAAGCCGCAGTCGATCAGCCGCTTGGCGACGTCGTCCACCGTTACGCCGGCGCTGTCGACCAACGGGCGCGTGTCGATGATGCACTCGTGAGCCACGCGGCCCTTGGCGGACTTGTAGAGCACGTCGTAGGCGCCCTTCAGGCGGGCCGCGATGTAGTTGGCGTTGAGGATCGCCACCTTCGTCGCCTGTGTCAGGCCTTCGCCGCCCATCATCAGGCAGTAGCTCCAGGAGATCGGCAGGATCGAGGCCGAGCCGAAAGGAGCGGCCGAAACGGCGCCGGCTTCCGCCGTGCGTGGATCCTTCGGCAGGAAGGGTGCCAGGTGCGCCTTGACGCCGATCGGGCCCATGCCGGGACCGCCGCCGCCATGGGGGATGCAGAAGGTCTTGTGCAGGTTCAGGTGGCTGACGTCGGAGCCGATGTCGCCGGGGCGGGCGAGGCCGACCATGGCGTTCATGTTGGCGCCGTCGAGATAGACTTGGCCGCCGTGCTCGTGGACGATCTCGCAGACCTCGCGCACGTTCTCCTCGAACACCCCGTGGGTCGAGGGATAGGTGATCATGCAGCACGAGAGGTTTTCGCCGTACTGCTCTGCCTTCGCACGGAAATCGTCCATGTCGATGTCGCCGTTGTCGCTCGCCTTGACGACCACGACCTTCATGCCCGCCATCTGCGCGGAAGCCGGGTTGGTGCCGTGGGCGGAGGTCGGGATCAGGCAGACGTCGCGGTGCGGATTGCCGTTGGCGATGTGGTAGTCGCGAATGGTCAGCAGGCCCGCGTATTCGCCCTGGGCACCGGAGTTCGGTTGCATCGAGACGGCGTCGTAGCCGGTGACGGCGCAGAGCTTGGCGGAAAGGTCGTCGATCACTTCCTTGTAGCCTTCCGCCTGGTCGGCAGGCACGAAGGGATGGATCTCGGCGAATTCCGGCCAGGTGATCGGCAGCATCTCGGCGGTCGCGTTCAGCTTCATCGTGCAGGAGCCGAGCGGGATCATCGAGCGGTCGAGCGCCAGGTCACGGTCGGCCAGCCTGCGGATATAGCGCGTCATCTCGCTTTCGGCGCGGTTCATGTGGAAGATCGGATGCGTCAGGTAGGCACTGGTGCGCAACATCTTCTCGGGAAGGCGGTAGTCGGGCTCGAAATCCGAAACCTTGAAGTCGCCGCCGAAGGCCCGCCACACGGCTTCCAGCGTCACCGGGCGCGAGCGCTCGTCGAGGCTGATGCCGATCCGGTCCTCGCCGATCTTGCGCAGGTTGACCTCCTCGGCGACCGCCGTCCTGAGGATGATGCCCTGCAGCTTGCCGACATGGACGGTGATCGTGTCGAAGAACACGTCGGGCTCGACGGTATAGCCGAGTTTCTCCAGACCCTTGGCCGTCAGCACGGCCTTGCGATGAACCTGCTGGGCGATTGCCTTGATGCCCTGCGGGCCGTGGAAGACGGCATACATCGACGCCATGACGGCGAGCAGCACCTGCGCGGTGCAGATGTTCGACGTCGCCTTTTCGCGGCGAATGTGCTGTTCGCGGGTCTGCAGCGACAGGCGGTAGGCGCGGTTGCCGCGCGCATCGACGGAGACGCCGACGAGGCGGCCCGGCATGTTGCGCTTGTAGGCGTCCTTGACCGCCATGTAGGCGGCGTGCGGGCCGCCATAGCCGACGGGCACGCCGAAGCGCTGGGTGCTGCCGACGGCGATGTCGGCGTCCATGTCGCCGGGCGACTTCAGGAGCGCCAACGCCAGCGGATCGGCGGCGACGACGGCGATCGCGCCATCGGCATGCAGGCCGGCGATGGCGTCGGTGAAGTCGTGCACGTGGCCGTAGGTGCCGGGATACTGGAAGATCGCGCCGAAGACCTCGGCGGCGACCAGGTCCTTCATGGGATCGCCGACCCTGATCGTCCAGCCGAGCGGCTCGGAACGGGTCTTGAGCAGCGCGATCGTCTGCGGGTGGCAGTTCTCGTCGACGAAGAAGGTGGTGGCCTTCGACTTCGACACGCGTTCGGCCATCGCCATCGCTTCGGCTGCGGCGGTCGCCTCGTCGAGCAGCGAGGCGTTGGCGATGTCGAGGCCGGTCAGGTCGCAGACCATGGTCTGGTAGTTGAGCAGCGCCTCGAGCCGGCCCTGGCTGATTTCTGGCTGGTAGGGCGTGTAGGCCGTGTACCAGGCGGGGTTTTCCAGGATGTTGCGCTGGATCACCGGCGGGGTGATGGTGCCGTAATAGCCCTGGCCGATCAGGGAAACGAGCTTCCGGTTCCGGTTGGCCGTCTCGCGCAGCTTGTCGAGCGCCTCGCGCTCCGACATCGGCGCACCCCACTGAAGCGGCGTCTTCTGGCGGATCGACTGCGGCACGGTGTCGTCGATCAGCGCATCGAGGCTGTCATAGCCGACCACCTTCAGCATCGCCTCCATCTCGGCCGGCGAGGGGCCGATGTGGCGACGGTTGGCAAAGTCGTAGGGCTGGTAGTCGGTGAAGGTGAAGTCCTTGGGCAGGTTCATCAGCCGACGAGCTCCTTGTAGGCGGCTTCGTCCAGCAGCGCATCGGCGTCGGCCTTGTTGTTAAGCTTCAGCTTGAAGAACCAGCCGGCGCCCTGCGGGTCGCTGTTGACGAGGGACGGATCGTCGACGATCGCCTGGTTGACCTCGACGATCTCGCCGTCGAGCGGGCAGTAGACGTCGGAGGCGGCCTTGACGCTCTCGACGGTCGCGGCATCGCCGCCCTTGAAAGAGGTGCCGCCCACTTCGGGCAGTTCGACGAAGACGAGGTCGCCGAGCTGTTCGGCGGCGTGCGTGGTGATGCCGACGGTGGCGACATCGCCATCGATCTTGAGCCATTCGTGTTCTGCGGTGAATTTCAACATTTTTGTTCCTCTCTGGAAGATTCAGAAACTGTGCGAGTGCCCGTCATCCTCTGCCGGGGCCTTTCCCCGCTTGCGGGGAGAAGGTGGCGGCAGCCGGGTGAGGGGCAGCGGTCAACATGGTTCAGCGCTTGAAGGTATTGGCGACGAAGGGCAGGGCGGTCACGGTGACGGGCAGGTACTTGCCGCGGACCTCGGCGAACAGCGGGGTCCCCGGGGCTGCGAGCGCGACCGGCACGTAGCCCATGGCGACGGGGGCCTCGATGCTGGGGCCGAAGCCGCCGGAGGTGACGTGGCCGACTTCGGTCTTGCCCTCGGCATCGGCATAGAGCCTGGCCGGAGGGCGGACCGGGGCCTTGCCCTCGACCTTGAGGCCGACACGGCGGCGGGCGGCACCGGAAGCGAACTGGCCGAGGATGGCTTCAGCGCCCGGGAAGCCGCCTTCGCGTTCTCCACCGGTGCGTCGAACCTTCTGGATCGCCCATTCGAGGGCGGCCTCGACCGGGGTCGTGGTCGTGTCGATGTCGTTGCCGTAGAGGCAGAGACCTGCCTCGAGCCGCAGCGAATCGCGCGCGCCGAGCCCGATCGGCATCACGTCCGGATGATCGAGCAGATGGCGACAGACCTTTTCCGCCCTGTCGGCGGGGATGGAGATCTCGAAGCCGTCCTCGCCGGTGTAGCCGGAGCGGGAGACGATGCAGTCGGCGTCGTGCAGGTCGCAGGCGCGCACGTCCATGAAGCGCATGCCGGCGATGTCGGCCCAGAGTTCCGCCAGCACCGATTGCGCGTGCGGTCCCTGCAGGGCGATGAGCGCGCGGTCGGTGAGCATCGTCAGCTCACAGGTGTCGCCGATATGCTTTTCGAGGTGGGCGAGATCCGCATCCTTGCACGCGGCGTTGACGACGACGAAGAAGTGGTCGCCGAGGTTGGCGATCATCAGGTCGTCGAGGATGCCGCCGTCCCCGGCGGTGAACAGCGCGTAGCGCTGGCGTCCCTCGGGCAGGCCCGCGACGTCTACGGGCACGAGGCGCTCGAGCGCCAGCGCCGCATCGGCGTTGTCGCCGGAGCGGGCGCGCACGATCACCTGGCCCATGTGGGAGACGTCGAAGAGACCGGCAGCCGTGCGGGTATGCAGGTGCTCCTTCATCACGCCTGCGGGAAACTGCACCGGCATCTCATAGCCCGCAAACGGCACCATGCGCGCGCCGAGCGAAACGTTGAGGTCGTGCAAGGGTGTCTTCTTGAGGTCAGACGAAACGTCCAAGGTGCCCCTCCAGTCCTGTGGCGCTCGCGCGCCGGCCCATCACTGGCGCTTTCGCGCCGCTTTCATGAGCCCCCTCTGTCCTTGTCGCCTGAGATTGTTATCCCTTCGGCGGGCGCGTGAACGCCACTCTCCAGAGTCCTGTCGGCACCTTGCTGGTCCTTTTGCCTGAGAGTTTCCGGGGGCGGTTGCTCCTTCGGCACCGGTTCGAAACCGGTTTCTCCCAGCGAGGTCTTCGCCACATAAATGCGTCGGCCGGAATTTGGCAAGAGCGAAGCGTCGCGGCTGAACAAATATTTGTCGCCTGCCGTCATGTCGTCCATTCCACCGGCCCAAACGAAAAAGGCTCCCGCAAACGCGGGAGCCCTCGATAGTGGCATGGCGGACGGCCGTGGTCCGGGTCAGTCCTCGCGCGAGGGCATGCCCTCGGGGGCTGCGACCAGATCACCCTCGCCGCCGTTTTCGGCATAAGAACGTGCCGCCGCCCCGAAGGTCGTATCGGTCTGGCGCTCCATCGTCAGCAGCGCGAGTGCCAGGGCCGGCGGCTGCACGACGGTCAGGAAACCGCGGAGCTGGAAATTGTCGCCGATCCGGGCAGCATCCGCCCATGCCTCGATCTTCTGTTCGAAGAGCGTGGTCGGCCGGGTGGTCGCCTTGTATGCCTGCGAGGCATAGGCGGCGGTTGCGGGGGATACGGTTACGATCTGCGCCATGTCGTCTTTTGCAATTTCTGGTTTCCAACAGTCTCTTGTTAACACAATCGACTTGCGCAAAATGTAACGCGGGCAGTTCGTTTTTAATCGAATTTTAGTGTTTCGTCGGGTGTGCGTTGGTCGCGCCGGGCAAAATCCTACGTGCCTCTTGCGTCGCGGAGGCGATCTCCGCCATAAGACCGCACATGACGGCCGGGCCCGGCCGGCTGGACAATCGCCGCTTGTTGCGGCGCGCGGAGTGAGCCGATGAAACCGATATTCGTGCAACTGCAATGCGCTCCCGGCAAGACCTACGAGGTCGCCGATGCACTCTACGCCACCGAACTGATCTCCGAACTCTATTCCACCAGCGGCGAATACGACCTGCTCCTGAAGGTCTATGTCGAGGCCGAGGAGGATATCGGCAAGTTCATCAACGACCACATCGCCTCGATCCCCGGCATCGTCCGTTCGCTGACCACGCTGACCTTCCGGGCATTCTGACCCGCGCCCCTGCAACTTCCCCTTTGCCGGGACATGCGCTAAAGCACGGCCCAAAGAGAGAAGGCGAAGATGGCAGGTATCGAACACAGGCAGGTGGACCACGACGAGGCGGGCATGCGGCTCGACCGCTGGTTCAAGGTCCACTATCCGGGGCTCGGCTTCGGCCAGCTTCAGAAATTGCTGCGCTCGGGCCAGGTGCGCGTCGATGGCGGCCGCGCCAAGACCGACATGCGCGTGCAGCCGGGCCAGACCGTGCGCATCCCGCCGATGAACGTGGACGCGAAGGAAACCAAGTCCGGCCCGATCGGCGGCCGCGACCTGAAGCATTCTCCCGATGGCGAGCTTTTGTCGCGCATGCTTCTGCACGAGGACGACAAGGTGTTTGTGCTGAACAAGCCGGCCGGCATCGCCGTGCAGGGCGGCTCCGGCGTGACCAGGCATATCGACAAGATGCTGGAGGCCTGGACCAGCCCGAAGGGCGAGAAGCCGCGCCTCGTCCACCGTCTCGACCGCGACACGTCCGGCGTGCTCGTGATCGCCCGCACGCGCGGCGCGGCGCAGAAGCTGACGGCCGCTTTCCGCGAGCGCGACACGAAGAAGACCTACTGGGCGATCGTCAAGGGTGTGCCGCGCAAGCGCGACGACAAGGTCTCCACCTGGCTCGTCAAGGAGCAGACGCCTGACGGCGACCGCATGCGCATCGCCAGGCACGGCGAAGACGGCGCCGATCACGCGGTCTCCTACTACCGCGTCGTCGAGCAGGCCGGGCAGAACTTCGCCTGGCTGGAGATGGAGCCCTATACCGGCCGGACCCACCAGCTGCGCGTCCATGCCGCGCATATCGGCCACCCGATCCTTGGTGACCCGAAGTATTTCGATGACGACACCAACTGGACCTTTCCGGGCGGCATACAGAACCGGCTGCACCTGCATGCCCGCCATATCGACATTCCGCACCCTTCCGGCGGACGCCTGCGCGTGACCGCGCCGCTGCCGCAGCACATGGTGCAGACCTGGAACGTCTTCGGTTTCGACCAGCGGGCGGCGGAAGGGGACGAGTGATGCGGCTCGTTCTGTTCGATTGCGACGGCACGCTGGTCGACAGCGCGCATCTGATCCACGAGGTGATGGCGCGTACGTTCGAGGATTTCGGGCATGCACGTCTCGAGCTTGCCGCCACCAAGAGCATCATCGGCCTGACCCTCGACATCGCCATTGCCCGGCTGCGGGGCAAGGCGCATGTGGACGAGGAGGCGCTGGCGATGACGGCGCGCTACAAGGAGATCTTCATGGGCGTGCGGGCGGAGCCGGGCTACCAGGAGCCGCTGTTTCCGGGGATCGAGCCGCTGATACGCCGGCTCGAGCGTGAGGGCGACATGCTGATCGGCGCGGTGACGGGCAAATCCCGGCGCGGGCTCGATGCGATCCGGGTGACGCACGGTCTGGAGAAGACCTTCCTCGTTTCGCGCACAGCCGACGACTGCCCGTCCAAGCCGCATCCGGCCATGGTCAGCGAATGTTGCACCGAGACCGGCATCGATGCGGCCCGGACGGTTGTCATCGGCGATGCGATCTACGATATGCAGATGGCCAAGGCGGCCGGCGCGCGAGCCGTCGGTGTCGCCTGGGGCTATGCCAGCGTGCCCGAACTCGTCGAGGCGGGAGCGGACCATATTCTCAGGGAGCCGGCCGAACTGCTTCAATGGCTGGAACTTGCCGATGCGTGACATTCTCACAGATCTTTCCGATGCCATGAGCGATCCCGATCCGGTACGCCGGGCGCAGATCCAGATGAAGCGGCCGCTGCCGAAGCGGTTCTACAAGGACGTCTCGATCGGCGAGGGCGAGGGCGGTTTGACCGTCCTGCTCGATGGCCGTCCCGTCCGCACCCCGGCCAAGCGGCCGCTCGCCGTGGCCTCGGCAGGCCTCGCCGAACGGCTGAGGGCCGAATGGGACGCGCAGGCAGACGTGATCGACCCGGCAAAGATGCCGGTGACGCGCCTCGTCAACACCGCACTCGACGGCGTCGCCGACAATGCGGATGCGGTCCTGGACGAGATCGTCCGCTTCGCCGGCACCGACATGATCTGCTACCGGGCCGACAGTCCGGAACGGCTGGTGGCGATCCAGCAGGAGGCATGGGATCCGGTGCTCGAATGGGCGGCGGGTGCGCTCGGCGCGCGCTTCATCCTGGCGGAAGGCGTCATCCACCAAGAGCAGCCGTCGCAGGCGATAGCAGCCTTTGCCGCCGCGCTGGAAAAATTCCGCTCGCCGCTCGAACTCTCCTGCATCCACACGGTCACCACGCTGACCGGTTCGGCCATCCTGGCGCTCGCCTTCGCCCATGGCCGGCTGGACGCCGAGACTGTCTGGAAACTCGCCCATGTCGATGAGGACTGGCAGATCGAGCAGTGGGGCACGGACGAGGAGGCGTTCCGGCGCCGGGAACTGCGCCGGCAGGAGCTCGAGGTCGCAGCCGCGGTATTCGGCGACGCGACCGCGCACTAAGGCACGCGGCGTCCTCAGGCCGTCACATTTACCATGGATTGCATCACGGGGTTGCCCCGGCGCTCCGGTTCGTGTCATGGCGATGGCATGGGCCGGGCCGATTCGGTTTCCCGGCAACTATTGAATTACGGATGCAATTTCATGCTGATGACCTTTCTCCGCGTGCCGCTCGTCGCACTTGCGATGGCGGCGATGTGCCTTGCCGCCCAGGCCGGGACGCTCAAGGATATCCGCAAGGTTTCGGTTGCCGGCGACGGTTCGGTCTCAAAGGACGTGGTGGCGTTGACGGGCCAGCAGCTGAAACGCTCGGCTCGGTCGACACGGCGGCCGGTGGCGCTGCCGAAGGTGGCGATGGAAGTGCATCTCGCCAATGAGATCCGCGGCGCAGGCGCACAGGCCGGCCGCAACTCGGCAGAGGTGACCGTGCTGCTTCGCGGCGGGTCGGGGGCGCCGGTCGAAAGCCAGCGCTTCACCGTCAACAGCTTCATGACGGGCAAGGCGGCCGACAGGGCGCTTGCCAACGCGATCTCGCAACGCATCGCCGTGACCTACAGCCTGGCGCCGGTGAGGGCCGTATCCGCCGGATCGCGGGGGAGCGCGAAGGCTTATCGGAAGCAGCAGCCCGCAGCCCGTCAGAAAACGGCCCCACAGGCGGCAGAACAGGCTTCCGGCCCGGCAGCCGATCCGGTGATCATCCCGAGCGAAGCCGCGCTGACAGTCAAGCCGCGCGTGCGCAAGCCGAAGACGGAAGCCAGCGCCGCGAAGACGCCCGCGCCCTGCGTGGTCACGGCGACCACGAGCTGCAACTGACGATTCTGTGATTCGCACAGGGTGCAACAGGCGAGCCTGTTGCACCATCCCTGGTATGTTGCGGCCGGATCGACATCCCGACCAATGCGAACTTGATTGCAGGGCCGGCGAGGCGCGATAATCCCGCCACTGGCGGGTGAATCGCCGCATCATGCAGGGAGACGAACATGTCCATGTCCGAACGCCTGTCGCTCTATCGACCCCAGGCGCTTGCCGCGCTCAGGATCATGACGGCGCTGCAGTTCATCGAGCACGGCACGCAGAAGTTCTTCAATTTTCCGCCGGCCGCCGAGCCGTTCGGCGAACTGACGCTCCTGATCGGCGTCGCGGGCCTGCTGGAAATCGTCGGCGGGGGGCTGGTCCTCATCGGCCTGTTCACGCGACCTGCTGCCTTCGTCCTCAGCGGCTTCATGGCGGTGGCCTATTTCATGGCGCACATGCCGATGGACTTCTGGCCGGTGAACAATCGCGGCGATGCGGCGATCTCGTTCTGCTTCATCTTCCTCTATCTCGTCTTCGCCGGGCCGGGCGCGTTCGCGCTCGACAACCGGCGAAGCTGAGATCGGATCAGGCCGCGAACTTCAGGCCCATGATGCCGGTGACGATCAGGGCGATGCAGCCGAGGCGCAGGGCCGTGACCGGCTCGGCGAAGAGCACGATGCCGAGGATGACGGTGCCGACCGTGCCGATGCCGGTCCAGATGGCATAGGCGGTCCCCATCGGCAGGTGGCGGACGGCAAGGCCGAGAAGGGCGATGCTGATCACCATCGCGCCGACGGTCAGCGCAGTGGGCAGCGGTCTGGTGAAGCCTTCGGTGTATTTCAGGCCAATCGCCCAGCCGATTTCAAAGAGGCCGGCGAGTACGAGCAAAGTCCAGGACATGTCCTGCTCCATTTGAAAGGAGCGGGGCCGTCCCCGCGGTCGTCACCGCCGATTTTCAGCGGCGGCAGTCGTCTGCCTTCCCCCGATATCGCAACAGACGGCCCGAAAATCAAGAGGCGCCCGCGCAGACCAGCCATGCGAGCGCTCCGTCGGCAACGGTGCGGCGTGCGTCAGCCGAGTCGCTCGGCGTGCCACTTCAGGTGACCGTCCATGAAGGTGGAGATGAAGTAGTAGGAGTGGTCGTAGCGCTCCTGCATGCGCAGCGTCAGGCCGATCCCGGTGCCCTGGATCGCCTCCTCGAACAGCCAGGGGCGAAGGCCATCTTCCAGGAAACCGTCAGCCTTGCCCTGGTCGATCAGGAACTCCGGGAAGCGTGCGCCGTCTTCCACCAGCGCGCAGGCGTCGTACTGCCGCCAGTTGGCCCGGTCGGGGCCGAGGTACTTCTCGAACGAGCCGGAGGACCAGTCGGCGGTCGAGGGCTCGACGATGGGCGCGAAGGCGGAGCAGCTCCTGAAGCGGTCCGGGTTCTTCAGCGCGATCGTCATGGCGCCATGTCCGCCCATCGAGTGGCCGAAGATGCCCTGGCGGTCCATGTCGACGCGGAAATGCTGGGCGACGAAGGCCGGCAGTTCCTCGGTGATGTAGGTGTACATCTGGTAGTGTTCGGCCCAGGGCTTCTCGGTGGCGTCGAGGTAGAAGCCCGCGCCCTTGCCCATCTGCCAGTTGGTCAGCTCGTCCGGTACGTCGTTGCCGCGGGGGCTGGTGTCGGGGCAGACGACGATGAGGCCGAGCTCGGCGGCCATGCGGCGGTACTCGCCCTTTTCCATGACGTTGGCATGGGTGCAGGTCAGGCCGGAGAGATACCAGACGACCGGGCAGGGCTCCTGGACCGCCTTCGGCGGCACGAAGACGGCGAAGGTCATCTCGCAATTGGTGGCGAGCGAATCATGGGCGAACACGCCCTGCATGCCGCCGAAGGCCTGGTTCTGGGATAGCACTTTCATGGGAAACTCCATCGAGGTGGTGGCGGTCACGACGCAAGCGCCACCGCCGCATTGACGGCGGCTGCGACGAGCACGGTGTTGAAGAAGAAGGAAATGATCGCATGCACGAGGTTGAGCTTGCGCATCTGCGTGGTGGTGACGGCCACGTCCGAGGTCTGCGCGGTCATTCCTATGACGAAGGCGAAGTAGAGGAAATCGAAGATGCCGGGCATGTCGGCCTGCGGGAAGTCCAGCCCGCGCTCTTCGGGCTGCAGCGGCTTGCCGCCATGCGGGCGCCAGTAGACATGGGCATAGTGGACCGCGGCCATCGTGTGGATCGTGAACCAGCCGAGCACCACCGATGCGAAGGAGAGGATCAGGTCCAGTGGCTCGACCACGTCGCCCTCGTTGAGGACGATGAAGAGGGAGGCGAGGGAGATGGCGAAGGCGCCGACCGTCACCAGCAGGATGATCGGTGCCGGTGTATCGGTGTCGACGGCATGCTTCTTGAGGTAGCCGCCGGTGAGATAGGGCAGGCGCTGTCCGATCATCAGCAGGTAGAGCGTGAAGAAGGTGATGCCGCCCAGCTGTGCTGCAACCCGCATCCGCAGCCAGAGGGCCGCGGGCAGGACCAGAAGGGCGACGATGGCGGCAATGTAGAACGGGCGATGGCGGCTGTGCCCCGCCGTTGTCTTTGCCGCCTGCGTGCTCATTGTGCTGCGCCCGAAGATTTCGCGCGGCGGCACAAGCGGTCGAGCGTTTCGAGAAAGGCCGAGCGGTCGCGCGGCGAAAAGGCGGCGTTGTAGCCCTTGCTTTCACCGGTCTCGCGCAGGTGCTGGCCGAGGTCGCGCATGGCGCTCGCCATGCCGATGTTGGTCTTGTCGAAGATCCGCCCGGTCGGCCCGGTGACGAAGGCATCCTTGCCCACGCACCTACCTGCGAGCGGCACGTCGGCGGTGACGACGATGTCTGCGGGCTCAACGTGCTCGACGATCCAGTCGTCGGCGGCGTCGAAGCTTCCCGAGACGATCACGTTCTTCACCATCGGGTCGCGCGACGGCCTGAGCCCGGAATTGGCCACGAAGGTGACCCCGATCCCGTGGCGCTCGGCGACCTTGAGGATTTCCGGCTTGACCGGGCAGGCATCGGCATCGACGTAGATCATGGCTTACTGGCTTCTGGTGTTCTTCAGGCGTTTCCGGGCGACGGCGGCCGCAGCATGTCGACATGCGGGATGCCGTCTTCCAGATATTCCTCCGAAGTCGGAGAAAAGCCAAAGGCTTCGTAGAAGTGCATCAAGTGGCTCTGCGCGGACAGCGCGATCGCCTCGTTCGGGTAAAGGCGCTCGCAGGCCGTGATCGCCTCGCGCATCAGCGCCTCGCCCAGGCGCTTGCCGCGATGGTCCGGCGACACGGCGACGCGCCCGATCCGCGGATGCGCATCGGCCACCGGGCGCCAGAGCCTTGCGCAGGCGAGCAGGTCCTTGCCGTCGAGCAGGCGCAGATGCTGGCAGTCCGGATCTCTGCCGTCGAGCTCGGGGTAGGGGCAGCTCTGCTCCACCACGAACACGTCGACGCGCATCTTCAGCATTGCGTAGAGATCGACGGCGGAGAACGCCTCCAGCCTCCGCACGTCGACCGTATAGGCGGGTGAAGCTGTCAATAGACCACCACGCCGCGGATGCTCTCGCCCTTGTGCATCAGCTCGAAGCCATTGTTGATGTCCTCGAGCGGCATGGTGTGGGTGATCATCGGGTCGATCTGGATCTTGCCCTCCATGTACCAGTCGACGATCTTCGGCACGTCGGTGCGGCCACGCGCGCCGCCGAAGGCCGTGCCCATCCAGTTGCGGCCGGTGACCAGCTGGAACGGACGGGTGGAGATTTCCTGGCCCGCGCCGGCGACGCCGATAATCACCGACTTGCCCCAGCCGCGATGCGAGCTCTCCAGCGCCTGGCGCATGACCTTGGTGTTGCCGGTGCAGTCGAAGGTGTAGTCCGCGCCGCCGATGAGGTCGCCGTTGCGCTTGGTCATGTTGACCAGATAGGGCACGATGTCGTCGCCGACGTCCTTCGGATTGACGAAATGCGTCATGCCGAACTTCTCGCCCCACTCCTTGCGGTCGTTGTTGAGGTCGACGCCGATGATCATGTCGGCGCCGGCCAGACGAAGACCCTGCAGAACGTTGAGCCCGATGCCGCCAAGACCGAAGACGATCGCCGTGGAGCCGATCTCGACCTTGGCGGTGTTGATGACGGCACCGATGCCGGTGGTGACGCCGCAGCCGATGTAGCAGATCTTGTCGAAGGGCGCGTCGGGGTTGACCTTGGCCAGTGCGATTTCAGGCAGAACGGTGAAATTGGCGAAGGTGGAGCAGCCCATGTAGTGGTGGATCTTGTCTTTGCCGATCGAGAAACGGCTCGTGCCGTCCGGCATCAGGCCCTGGCCCTGGGTGGCGCGGATCGAGGTACAGAGGTTGGTCTTGCGCGACAGGCAGGAATAGCATTCGCGGCATTCCGGCGTGTAGAGCGGGATGACGTGGTCGCCCTTCTTCACGGAGGTGACGCCGGGGCCGACGTCGACGACGATGCCGGCGCCCTCGTGGCCGAGGATGGCGGGGAACAGGCCCTCCGGATCGGCGCCGGAGAGGGTGAAATCATCGGTGTGGCAGATGCCGGTGGCCTTGACCTCGACCAGCACCTCGCCGGCCCGCGGGCCCTCGAGTTGCACGGTCATGACTTCCAGCGGCTTTCCAGCCTGAACGGCGACAGCGGCGCGTACGTCCATGATCTCTCTCCTTAACTTCCAACGGAATCTGATTCGATGCGGACCATTGCAGAGCCCGGGCGGGCACTCAAGTCCATCTCAAGGCCGGGCGTGTTCAATCGTCGCTTCGACGACCGCGGAGGCCCAGCCGGGCGATCTCGGCCTCGAGCGCGTCGATCGCCTCGCCGGTCTGGATATGCAAGCGACGGATCTCCTCCAGCCGCTCGAAAAGCGGATGGGTGGACGCCTCCGGGCCTGTCTCGGAAGGCGCCTGGCCGATCCCGGCGATCAGCCAGGACGGCGACACGCCAAGGACGCCGGCCAGCATGAACAGGGCCTGCGTGCGCGGCTCGGCATGGTCGCGCTCCCAGTCGCCGACTGTCTCCTCCGGAAGTCCCATCCGTGCCGCAAGTTCGCCGAGCGACAGGTCGAGCGCGTCGCGCGCACGCCAGATCCGGCCGCCGAGCGTGTCGCCATCGGCGCGGGGCGAGCGGAATGGGATGGTGTTGTCGTCACCGGATTTTGCCATGACGGCCTCCGTTTTCTTCAGCGAAACCTCAGGTCCTGACCCTAAGGATGGATGCGCCGCCTGGCTACCCCAATTGCGTCGCGTCCCGCCGCAGCGCCCGGGACCACTTGACCGTGCGGCGTGCGATGCTGTTGAAACAGACCGAAAATCGCGCACGCGATTCCGGCACCGGTTGCGTCTACACGTTGCCCCGTCGCGTCGCTCCAGGGTTCATCCATGCAATCGTCAACGACGGAACATTTCAGGCAGCACACGATGCAGGGGATGGCGTTGATGGCGTTCGCCATGACGATCCTTCCCGGCATGGACGCGATCGCCAAGTACATGGCGACCTACGAGGGCATGTCGCCGGGGCAGGTGACGTTCTACCGGTTCTTCTTCCAGCTCGTGTGCACGCTGCCGCTGCTGCTGACGGTGATGGGACGCGATGCGTTCCGGGCGAAGCGGCCATGGATGAACCTCTTGCGCGGGGTGCTGCACGGGGCGGCGAGCCTCCTGTTCTTCGTCGCCGTGAAGTACATGCCGCTCGCGGACGTCTTTGCCATCTACTTCGTCGAGCCGTTCATGCTGACGGCGATGTCGGCCGTCTTCCTCGGCGAACGTGTCGGCTGGCGGCGATGGCTGGCGATCGCAGTCGGCTTCGGAGGCGCGCTGATCGTCATCCAGCCGAGTTTTGCGATCTTCGGCCTGACCGCGCTGCTGCCGGTCGCCTGCGCCTTTCTCTATTCGCTCTACCTGTTCCTGAACCGGGCGATCGGGGAGGGCGATTCCCCCCTGACGATGCAGACAATCTCCGGCTTCGGCGGCATGATGTTCATGGCCGGCGCGCTTGCGGTCGGAAACGGCGCGGGGCTTCAGAACTTCGAGCTGTCGCTGCCGCAAACGCCGTTGGCGCTGGGACTGCTGCTGATCCTCGGCTCGCTTTCCGGATATGCCCACCTTCTGGTCGTGCGCGCCTTCCGGATGGCGCCGCTTTCGCTGCTGGCGCCATTCCAGTATTTCGAGATCATTTCGGCGACGATCCTCGGCTATGCCCTGTTCGGCGATTTTCCCAATTTCTGGAAATGGGTCGGCATCGCCATCATCGTCGGCTCCGGCCTGTTCATCATCTGGCGGGAGCGGACGGCCGCGAGAAATGCCGGTCCGGCTGCGCCGGATTGAGGCAGATGTTCGGACTGGCACCACTCCGTCCTTTCCAGCACGCGGACCGGCGATGGCCGGGTCCGGCAGGCCTATCGCATGTGGACAGGACGGGAAACCCGATCCTGCGCACCCTTGAGGTAAGCGACGTGACGGCGCAGGGGCAGGAGCGCCTCGCCCATTGCGCCCGCGTCGTGGGGCGAACTACCGGCCGTGCGGGGGAAGCTCGGCCACTGGGCCGAACACCGTCTCGAAAGCGCCCTTCAGGAGGAAGTCGACGTCGCTCATCGTGACGGGAAGGCCGAGGTCGACGAGGCTGGTGACGCCGTAGCCGCGAATGCCGCAGGGGACGATGCCGCCGAAATGGTCCAGCTCCGGATCAACGTTCAGCGACAGGCCGTGGAAGCTGACCCAGCGGCGCAGGCGGATGCCGATCGCCGCGATCTTATCCTCGGCCGGCGAGCCGTCGGGCAGGGGCGGGCGCTCCGGACGCCGCACCCAGACGCCGACGCGGTCCTCGCGGCGCTCACCCCTGACGTTCATCTGCGCCAGCGTCTCGATGACGACCTCCTCGAGGGCGGCCACGAAGGCCCGCACGTCCTGCCGCCGTCGCTTCAGGTCGAGCATGACGTAGACGACCCTTTGCCCCGGGCCATGATAGGTGTATTCGCCGCCGCGCCCGGTCTGGAACACGGGAAAGCGATCCGGATCGACCAGGTCCGCACCATCGGCGCTGGTTCCGGCGGTATAGAGCGGCGGATGCTCGACCAGCCAGACGAGTTCGTCGGCCTCGCCTGTGGCAATGGCCGCGGCCTCGCGCTCCATCGTCTCCACGGCCACGTCGTAGGGGACGAGCCCGGATTCGATGCGCCAGCGGATCGGCGGCGAGCCTTTCGCGGCGTGCATGGATCTTTCGAGTTCTGCGCGTTGCATGGTGCGGTCCTTCAGGCACTTCTCTGCCAATATAGGCCGACCGATGCAAGGTTTTGAGGGCTGAAATCGCCCGTTCGGAGGGGCTGTTGAAATTGTTGTCTTTGCAGTCAGATTTCTGTTGCAATGGCCTTGTGCACCCACAGGGCTTTTGCTACATGCAGCCCCGCCGGCGCAAATCGGCACCTACCACGATGCGGTCGTGGCGGAATTGGTAGACGCGCAGCGTTGAGGTCGCTGTGGGGCAACCCGTGGAAGTTCGAGTCTTCTCGACCGCACCAAGAACCCGGCTCACGCCGGGTTTTTTGTTTTTATTCAGCGATTTGAAGTTTGCTGTCTCCTTGCGGAGGCGCGCGCTTTCGCGCAGGCTGGTTGGCGGCCCGATATGGCTCTCTGCGCCCCGGCTACGCTTCCGTTTTTGCCGCCGCCGCGGGATACTTACGGGTTGTGGCCTTTCGCTGGTTCTTGCGCAGATCGGCATAGGTCGGCATCTCTCCGGCATTGTGGTAGTAGGCGATCAGGCGCCGGCCCTTGGCAAGCTTGCGCAGCGGCTCCTCCACGACGATGCTGTAGTCGGGCGTCCGGCCGAACCAGCGGCTCAGTTTCTCAAGATCGACCGGGTCGTGCACATGATGCCTGCAGCTGCCCTTCGGCCACAGAAAGGGGACGGATACGAGCACCCGGTCCGCCATCTGCATCAGGTGCTGCGCGAAGGCGGTCGCGTCGGGAATATGCTCGAGAACCTGGAAGCAGGACACGAAGTCATATTTCTCCTCCGGTTGAAAGGTGAAGAAGTCCTGCTCGAAGCCGACCACATTCGGCGATGAATAGGGATGGCGGATGTCGATCGTGTGGCGGACGGGAATCCAGCGGAAACGCTCGATGTACTCGGCATTGGAACTGCCGACATCGAGATAGGACCTTGCGTCGGACGCCAGCACAGACACGATCTGTTCGACGTATCTGTAGTAGAGAAAATTCCTGCGCTTGGAGAAATAGCCCTTCGCCATGTGATGTCCTCAACGGGCGCCGGTAGTCTCATGATGGGGTGACGATATCACCTTTCGTGTGCGATCGCATCCGCCGGGAGAAGGCGGCAGCCAGCCAAAGACAGGCCGTCACTTGGGCCTGCGACAGGCCGGGCCGTACGCGCGCGATCCGGTCCTGCCCTTGCGACACCGGGGCATGCCCGCCACCGGCCTTGCGGTTCGATCAGGTCGATCGCAGGCAGGTTGCTCGCGCAGGATCTGCCAGTCCGCATCTTCCGTAGAAGTCCGCATCTCCCGTAGGCGTGCTGCGGCGATCGGCGGGTCTCAATTGATGAAGCGAATTGCCAGCATCAACCGATCGCTGCGGGTGGGCGGGGATGCGCGGTGATAACAGGAGGTGTCCTCGACGAAGCCGGTTCCGGCCGGCCCCTCGATGACGAGTTCGTTCTCGCGTCCGAATTCCTTGTAGACGGCCTCCTGGCTCGCACGGGCGGAGCCCAGCAGCATCCTGAGCGGCTTGCTCTTGTGCGAACGCTTGATCATGACATGGGCGCCGGAATGGCGATCGGTGTCGGTGATGTAGAAGCTGGCGTAGAGGAAATCGAAGCCGCCGACGTCGTAGTGATAGTCGATGACGTGATGCTTCAGCTGGCGCCGCTCCTCGTCGCTCATCGAGGAGCCGAAGCTCCAGTCGAGGATCGTCGTTATCTTGCGCGGCTCGTGTCCGAGGTAGCCGCGAATGATCGCGCGCAGGACGGGATCGTTGATGATCTCCCGAACCTCGGGGCAGCGGGCCGGATCGGCAATGCCACCGATCGGCATCTTCCGCCCGTCGGCCGCCACGCCGTTCGAGACGTCCGCATAGCGGAAGGTCGGCCCCTTCGGATCGTAGATCGCATGCAGGGGCTCCGTCAGCGCAAAGGCCTTGATCGCCTCGATGCTTTTGGGCGGCAGGTCGAGGCCGATGAACACGGCCTCCTCGCGAATAGCGCGGATGATGCCGTTCACGTCGGCATCGGGAAAGAGGGTTGAAGCATTCCGCGATATGGCGCGGGATGCCGGCTGTATAGATTCCAGTGCACGACGGACGGATCCGTAGGCGCTGCGAACGGTGCGAAATCGCCCGAGCACATAAGACAAATCGTGGGCCATGACTCTGTTTACAACGCCTGCCATGTTCATGAGTTCACCTCTTGAAGCGGGGGCAATACTTGACAAAGAAAGAATATATTTTCTGCGCACAAAGGTCAGTCGCGTCTAACCGAACAATGGTCGTAGGCGGGATTCGTCTTAGTGCGTAGGTTGCATTCTGCCCGCAGGCCCCGGTCATATGCACGGCCTCGATCAGGAGTTGTACACCTGGAGGTAGTCCCCGGGATTTTGACGTAGGGGCGGGATGCCGGATTAGCCGGACAGTCCGGGCCTGGCACCATCTTCGCCGACCGCTTGCGTGCTTGCCGGTCGATGTGAGCAGCGCGGCCGTGAACTTGCAGGATGAATTGGCAGTAAGTAATAGATATCAGTAGTTTTGCTAAAAATCTAAACTGACATCGAGAATCGAAGCGGCCGGCTGGTCTCTTCCCGACGCTCAGGGATGCAGCTTGCGGAACTTCTTGACGATGCGCTCGCGCTTCAGACGCGACAGCCGGTCGATCCAGAAGATGCCGTCCATCTGGTCGATCTCGTGTTGGAGGCAGACGGACAGGAGGTCGTCGGCTTCCTCGGTCAGATGATCGCCCGAGAGAGACTGGTAGCTGATCCTGATCCTTGCCGGGCGTTCGACTTCCTCGGTCAGGCCCGGCATCGACACGCTGCCCTCGACGTGCCGGCGGGTTTCCCCGGAGAACCACGCGATCTCGGGGTTGACGTAGATGCGTGTCGAGGTCGGCCCGTCGAGTTCGATCACCGCCAGCCGCAGCAGTTCGCCGACATGGGCGGCGGTGATGCCGATGCCGGGAGCTGCGCGCATCGTCTCGGCAAGGTCGTTCGCCAGCGCCTGGAGCGCGTCGTCGAACTGCGTCACGGTTGCGCAGCGGGCGCGCAGCCGTGCGTCGGGAAAGCGAAGGATCGGGCGTATTGGCATGCAGGTTCCCCCGGTTTGTCTGCGACCGAAGTAGCGGGCTGGCCGGCAATTGGGAAGCCCCGGTCTCGGCCGCGCCCCGGGCGGGCACCAATGCTGCAGGCGATACCGTGCGGACGGGGTTTGGGCCATCGGCAACAGTCGCAGAATTTTGCCGCGAACACGCCCGGAATTGCTGAGCGCGCTGTGGACCATGTCAATGCTTTCGGCTAGCACGGAACCGGCTGCAGGGATGCTCTCTCCCTGTTTGCCGGCAAGGCGGCGCAGATCCCATTTTCCCGTCCCGTTCGCGTTTCAGGCTGGCGCGGTGCCGGGGCACGCATTTCGTAGGAGCGGCTCGGATGACGGACACCGGCGAAGACGATCGCGAGCGCGCCCGCCCTGCCGAGGCGCACGCCGCCGATGTTGACGACATCTACGCACCGGACGGTTCCGTTCGCAGCGACTTCCTCATGCAGGTCGGGGCCGCGGTCGCCGATCGCGATATCCTGTTCCTGCGCCGTCACGTCGCCCATCTGCACGAATCGGAAATGGGCGACCTGCTGGAGGCGATCCAGCCGGACCAGCGCCGTGCGCTCGTCTCGCTTCTCGGTGCGGATTTCGACCTTGCGGCGCTGACCGAGGTCGACGAGGCGATCCGTCTCGACATCGTCGAGCACCTGCCGAACGAGCAGATCGCGGCCGCGATCGGCGAGATGGATTCGGACGATGCCGTCTACATCCTGGAGGATCTCGACCAGGAGGACCGCGAGGAGATCCTTGCCAAGCTGCCGTTTACCGAACGCGTGCGGCTGCGCCGCTCGCTCGGCTATCCGGAAAGCACGGCCGGCCGCCGCATGCGCTCGGAATTCGTCGCCGTGCCGCCGTTCTGGACGATCGGCCAGACGATCGACTACATGCGCGAGGACGACGATCTTCCCGAAAGCTTTACCGAGATTTTCGTGATCGACCCGACCTTCCGCCTGCTCGGCGTCGTCGAGCTCGACCGCGTGCTGCGCTCCAAGCGCGACGTCAAGGTCGAGACGGTCATGCGCCAGACCAGCCATCCCATCCCGGCGCTGATGGACCAGGAGGAGGCGGCGCAGGTCTTCGAGCAGTACGACCTTCTTTCGGCCGCCGTCGTCGACGAGAACGGCCGCCTCGTCGGTGTGCTGACGATCGACGACATGGTCGACGTCATCCAGGAAGAGGCCGAGGAAGACCTGATGCGCCTCGGCGGCGTTGGCGATGAAGAACTATCGGACACGGTGCTCGAGACCTCGCGCTCGCGCGTGCCCTGGCTGCTCGTCAACCTCTTCACCGCCTCGCTCGCCGCGTCCGTCATCTCGCTGTTCGAGGCGACGATCGAGGAGATCGTGGCGCTGGCGATCCTGATGCCCATCGTTGCCGGCATGGGCGGGAACGCCGGCTCGCAGACGATGACGGTGACCGTGCGCGCGCTCGCCACGCGCAATCTCGATATTCACAACGCCTGGCGCGTCGTGCGCCGCGAGGCGGGCGTCGGCCTCCTCAACGGCATGTTGTGCGGCACCCTGATCGGCTGCGTCGCCGGGCTCTGGTTCCAGGATCCGAACATCGGCGGGATCATCGCGACGGCGATGCTGATTAACATGATGGCCGCAGCGCTGGCGGGGATCCTGATTCCGCTGGTGCTCGACAAGGTGGGCGCGGATCCCGCGGTGTCCTCCGCAGTGTTCGTGACCGCCGTGACCGATACGACCGGATTCTTCTCGTTTCTCGGGCTCGCGACCTGGTGGTTCTCGATCGGGTGAACCGCTAAAATTGACTTTCACGTAAAAGTAAATAAAATTGCCCCGAACTGAAACTTTCGGAGCCGGCGTGAACAAGTACTACACCATAACAGAGCTGACGCGCGAATTCGGCGTCTCCACCCGGACGCTGCGCTTCTACGAGGACGAGGGGCTCATCCATCCCGAGCGTCGCGGGCGCACCCGCCTGTTCCGGCCGGCGGACCGGCACCTGATCAAGGAAATCCTGCGCGGGCGCCGCATCGGCTTCACCATTTCAGAAATTCGCGAGATCATCGAGGTCTACAAGGATCCTCCCGGCGAGATGGGCCAATTGCAGCTTCTCATGCAGAAGGTCAGCGTCAAGCGCGACGACCTGCGCCAGAAGCGGCGCGACATCGACGAAACCCTGGCGGAGCTCGACAATGTCGAGGAAGCCTGCCTGACGCGGCTGGCCGAAATCGGCGTCGGCACCTGACGCTCTCTCATCCGCCGGGCGGGACCGTCGAGTAGGCCTCGGCGGTGCATTGCTGCGAGATCGCGGCGATCCGGGCGTCGGTCATGTTGACCGTGCCCTGGTTCAGCGCATCGAACAGGTTCTTCTGCACCAACTGGTCCAGCGTGCAATCGCAGAACGTGCGGCAGAAACCCGCGTCGGTGTCCCTGCTGCAGGCTGCGACGCAGCTGCCGCGATAGCTTTCGACCGGATCGCGCGCCGGCGGCGGCGCGACCTGCGAATAGAGATAGACGAGCGCGATCAGCACGGGCTGGTGGATGAGATAGATCGCCAGGCTATGCCTGCCGGCCGTCGCCAGCAGCGATACGGCCCGGCTTTCGGAGAACCGGCCCGGTGCGGCGGGCAGGGGCTTTGCCCATTTCACGTAGAGCCGCGCAGCGACCATCCCCAGGAGGAACGCGCCGAACCAGGGCAGGAGCGGCACATAGTCGTTCGACCGCGGCGGCGTCAGCGACAGGCCGACCCACCAGAGCGCCGGCAAGTCGAAGAGGGCGCTGCGAAGAAAATGCGGCGCTGCGAAGGCTGCGGCCGCACACAGCAGCACGATTGCGACCGGCAGGCGCAGGAACAGCAGGCCGAGCAGGCTCGCCGCCGCGATCAGGTGCAAGATGCCGAAGAAGATGAAGCCGGTCGGGAAGATGAAATAGGTCGCGACCGTGATCGTAAGCGCGGCAAGGACGATCTTCGCCAGCCGGATCCAGAACGGGCGCCAGCGGATTGCGTTGCGATGGCCGAGGACGAGGCCGAATCCGGCCAGGAAGATGAAGCTGCCGGCGATCAGGCGGGCAAAGATCCTAAAGCCCCCGGTGGCCGCGGTGCCCTGGGCGATATAGCCGAAATAGTCGAGATCCCAGCTGAAGTGGTAGATCGCCATGGCGACCAGCGCCAGCCCCCGCGCCGCATCGAGCCAGGCGAGTCGCCGGGCGGGAACGGCGCCCGCAGGCGATGTCGTCGCGGCCGGTGTCTGTTCGGTGGGGGCGGGCGTCAGTCGATCGGTCATGAGTGCTCGGTTATGGATGCCTGTTCACGCGGGTTCTGGCTAGGGTGCATGGCTAGACCACGGAATGACCCGTCGCAACCGGTATCGGTTGGCCTTTACCGAATTCAGTCGGCCTGTTCGAGCACGGTTTGGCGCGCCTCGGAATAGAACTGCCGGCGAATGAGAACGAAGATGATGAGGGCGGTGGTGATCATGAGGAGATAGGGGCTGACGAACCAGCCGAGGTAGCCGATCGACAGGAAGATCGCCCGCAGCCCGGCATTGAAATGGCTGGCGGCGAGGATGTTCATACGGATGACCTTGTCTGCGGCGAGGTCGGCTGCGGCCGGGTCCTTGTGGATGTCGCCCGCCATGGGCACGGCGCCGAGAAGAATGGTGCAGTAGTTGAACAGCCGGTAGGACCAGCCGAACTTGAAGAAGGCATAGCCGAAGATGCAGGCCAGCCCGCCGACCTTCAGTTCGAAGCCCGCGCGCCCCGCCTGGAACACCAGCGGCAGGTCGCCGAAGATCATGAAGACCTGTTCGGTGGCGCCGAGCAGGGCGAAGCATCCGCCGAGTGCCAGGATCGAGGTGGAGGCGAAGAATGCGGTGCCGTTCTGCAGGCCCGCCATGATCTGTGTGTCGATCATGCGCAGGTCGCGGCGCATCGCATTGCGGATCCAGGCGGCGCGCTGGGCATTCATCGCCCGCGTCAGACTCACGCGGTTGCGGAAGCGCCGGTTGTCCGTGGTCCTGGCATAGGCCAGCCACAGCAGGATGAAGATGGCGAAAGCGATCGGATCGGCGATGGTCATGGGTCTGTGATTTGCCACGGTTTGCGCATTTTGCAAACCGGTGCCGGGCTGCATGGGCAGCAATTTTCATATTGCCGGCTATTGTGTGGCGGGCAGGCATGCAACCGACACATGCCTCCGAAGGGTAACCTTTTGATTTTAAATAAAATGCAATACTGCTAAAATACCGCCGTTGTGCACTTGCCATGCTTTCGCCATTTTCCCGCATTGCCTTTTCATCATTCCTTCACTAATGAGGGGCCGTCGGCGGGGCGATAGGCACCACACGACATGTCTTTCACCATTTTGGGGAAATCATGGAAAGTTCCGTTCAGAAGGCCTGCTGGGGCCTTACGTTCCGCATGGTTCTCGGTTTTGCAGGCTTTCTCGGCCTCGTGTACCTCTTCGGCGGCAACTGAGAGAGTTCACTGATAGAGACCAGAAGGGCGCGCCGATCTCCGGCGCGCCTTTTTTGTGGGGCCCCTGGCGTTCGACGTGCCCTGCTGGGGCGATGTCGCAGGCGCAGTAACGGATGTCGGGTCGCCGCCTTGGACTCTTCATGCGATCGCGTAGCTTTCCTGAAGGTTTCACATATTGCCGTCCGCACCTGTCGTCGCCATCTTACAGGTGAATTCGGGCTGCGACGCGGCCCATGGTTTCGGCAGGTCCACGGCATGTTTCTTTCCGTCTTCGACGTCTTCAAGATCGGTATCGGCCCCTCCAGTTCCCATACGATGGGACCGATGTCGGCGGCCAATCGCTTCCTCGACCTGATCCTGTCTTCGGACTGGCCGCGCCCGACCGGTGCTGCCGTCGCGGCGATCAGGATGAGCCTGCACGGTTCGCTCGCCTTCACCGGCGTCGGCCACGGCTCCGACCGTGCCGTCATCCTCGGGCTGATGGGAGAGCGTCCCAACCTGGTCGATCCCGACCGGATGGACGACATCATCGCCGAGGTCGAGCGCACCGGCCGGATCACGCCGCCCGGTCATCCGTCCTATGCCTTCCAGCCCAAGCACGACCTCGGGTTCGACAAGAAGACGCCGTTGCCCGGCCATGCCAACGGCATGACCTTTTCCGCCTATGATCGCGACGGCAGGCAGTTGCTGAAGCGCATCTACTATTCGGTCGGCGGCGGTTTCGTCGTCACGGACACGGAGCTGGAGGCGATGCGCGCCACCAAGGCGCAGGCAGGCGAGCGCAAGGTGCCGTTTCCGTTTGCGACCGCCAGCGAGATGCTGGAGATGGCGCAGCGCTCCGGCCTGACGATCGCCCAGATGAAGCGGGCGAACGAGGAGACGGCGATGTCGCGCGCCGAACTCGATGCCGGCCTCGACGCGATCTGGACCGCCATGACGAGTTGCATCGACCGCGGGCTGCAGGGCGAGGGCATCATGCCCGGCGGGCTGAAGGTGAAGCGCCGCGCCCGCATGATCCACGACAAGCTGCATGCCGAATGGCGCTCGAACAAGTCCAATCCGCTTCTGGCAAACGACTGGCTCAGCGTCTATGCGATGGCGGTCAACGAGGAGAACGCCGCGGGCGGTCGGGTCGTCACGTCTCCGACCAACGGCGCGGCCGGCGTCGTGCCGGCGACGATCCGCTACTACCTGCATTTCCACGAGGACGCCGACGCCGAAGGCATTCGCGACTACATGCTGACCGCAGCCGCGATCGGCGGCATCATCAAGCATAACGCCTCCATCTCCGGCGCCGAAGTCGGCTGTCAGGGCGAGGTGGGTTCGGCATCGGCCATGGCCGCTGCAGGACTTGCCGCCGTCATGGGCGGCACGCCGGAGCAGATCGAGAACGCGGCCGAAATCGCCCTGGAGCACCATCTCGGCATGACGTGCGATCCGGTGGCGGGCCTGGTCCAGGTCCCCTGCATCGAGCGCAATGCGCTGGGTGCGGTGAAGGCTGTGACGGCCGCCTCGCTGGCCCTCAAGGGCGACGGTGCCCACTTCGTCCCGCTCGACGCCTGCATCGAGACCATGCGCCAGACGGGCGTGGACATGAACGAGAAATACAAGGAAACTTCCACCGGCGGCCTCGCCGTCAACGTCGTCGAATGTTGACGGCGGCTGCGGCTGTGGAGCAGTTTCCTCCGGCTTGACGCCGGCCGCGGAAAGGCGTTGAAGGGGCCATGGCCCTGCATCTCATCAAGCTTTGTGTCGGCGCGGACTCGATCGAGGACCTGCGCGAATGGGTTTCCAGGCGAGCGCTGGTGGCAATGGCTGCCGGGCTCGAGCCGAGCTCGAGCCATACGACCCGGATGGTGCCGAAGCGCGCCGAGGAGTTGCTGGACGGCGGTTCGCTCTACTGGGTGATCAAGGGACAGGTGCAGGCGCGGCAGCGGCTGATCGACCTGAAGACCTTCACCGACGCCGACGGGATCGGCCGCTGCGAACTGGTGCTCGGGCCGGAAGTCATTGAGACGGAATTCCAGCCGAAGCGCGCCTTCCAGGGCTGGCGCTACCTGAAGGACGAGGAAGCGCCGCGCGACCTCAAGAGCCTCGGGGCGGATGGCGCCGAACTGCCGATGGACCTTCGCCGCGAACTCGCCGAACTCGGTCTGCTCTAGATGTTCAGGCTGGCCGGGGCTCCGCTCGGTGCATCACCCGGTCAATGTGCTGTGTAGGCGCCGTCCACGAGGTGGCAACTGCCGGTGATGAAGCTCGCCTGGTCGGAGAGGAGGAAGCTGACGAGGGCTGCGACCTCTTCCGGCGTGCCGCGGCGGCCCATCGGCTGCAGCGCCTCCAGCCGCTTGTTGGCGGCGAGCTTGGCATGCTCCGACAGGAGCGGCGTCTCGATCCAGCCGGGGGCGACCGCATTGATGCGCACGCCGTGCCGCGCATACTCGATCGCCGCGACCTTGGTCAGGCCGACCACGCCGTGCTTGGCGGCCGTATAGGCCGCGGTCGCCGGCAGGCCGACGCAGCCGAGCACGGAAGCCATGTTGACGATGGCCCCGCCGCCTGCGGCCAGCATGGCGTTGATCTCGTACTTCATCGAATAGAAGACGCTGTTGAGGTTCACGTCGATAAGCTTGCGCCAACTGTCGAGCGGGTAGTCCGCCGTCATCGCGAGGCTGCCCTGGAAGCCGGCGTTGTTGACCGCAAGATGGAGCCCGCCACAGTTGGAAACGGCAAATTCCACAAGCCGCTCAACCGCTTGCGCATCGGTGACGTCGACGGCGACATCCCGCGCCTCGCCGCCGTCTTCGCGAATCGCGGCCGTGACCTTGCGGGCCGCGTCCGAATCGATGTCGGCGACGACGACCTGCACCCCATCTGAAGCGAGGCGCCGGCAGACGGCCGCACCGATTCCCGATCCGCCGCCCGTGACGAGCGCCACTTTTCCGGAAAAACCAGAGGTCATCGTTTCCCTCCCATCCATTGTTTTTACCCAGTCGAACAGAGGCCGCTAACGGAAGCAAGCCATTTCGTCCCCGGCCGGAGGTGCGGTGTGGAAAGCACCCTGCGTCGCTGTAATGCGGATCGTGGCGCATGAGTTCCGGCAATCCTTCTTGCTGCGAGGCTTGGCCAATCGGCACCGTGATGCTAAGTCTAGCCGCAAGGGTTGGTCTGATCGCTGACAGGTGCTCATGAAAAAAGACTTCGTTTCCAGCCGCCGGGCCCTGCTGCTCGCCAGCCTCGGCCTTGTGGCAACCGGCGCCTCCGGCTGCCGTTCGATATACTCCCGCTACATGCCTTCGGACTATTCCAGCTATCGCGTCGACCGCCAGTATCGCCGCAAGACCGTGGCCTATGACGGCTACGAGCAGCCGGGTACGATCGTCGTCAACACCTATGAGCGCTACCTCTACCATGTCGAGGGCGGCGGGCAGGCGACGCGCTACGGCGTTGCCGTCGGTGAGGAGGGGCTTACGCTCAAGGGCGAGGCGAGCGTCGGCCGCAAGGCGGAGTGGCCATCCTGGACGCCGACGGCGTCGATGATCCGCAGGAAGCCGCATCTGGCGCAATATGCAGGCGGCGTCGAGGGCGGACCCAACAATCCGCTGGGTGCAGCCGCGCTCTATCTCTATCGGGGCGGCCAGGACACCCTGTTCCGGCTGCACGGTACCAACGAGCCCTGGTCGATCGGGCGGGCCGTCTCGAACGGCTGCGTGCGGCTGACGAACGACGACATCGTGCATCTCTACAGCCGGACCCCCGTCGGGGCGAAGGTCGTCATCATCTGACGGCCGCCCGGCGCCCGCGGAACAGATGTTCGCGCCGGTGATCCTGCGCCCGCCTGCCAGGGGGCGATCCTGCAAGAATTCGATTCGCCGGAGCGAATATCGTCGCTTGCGGACATGCCTCCCCGCGCAAACGGCGGGTACAGCCCAGGCTCATCACGCAATTGCTACAAGCTGTTGAAAAATCTGATCTTGGCCGCTCTTCCTGCGAATTAACTTTGTGGTGTTTCTGCACTATGCCTTTGTTGTTTTTGCGGCTATTACTAGTGCGTTGCCTTCGAAAAACCTATTCCGAATCAAGGAGAGGACATCTGGATGAGCAGACTTTTCATTGTGGCAGTAGCAGTGCTTTCCGTTGCCGGTCTCACCGCGTGTGACACCGTTGGCAAGGGCAAGGGCAAGGCTCCACCTCCGGTCGAACAGCCGGCTCCGGTCTATAAGTAAAGACTGACCTTGGTCCGGGGAGGCGCCTTGCGGTGCTTCCCCGTCCAGCTCGAAATGCGCGTTCCGGCTCGGAGCGCATAAGGCAATCTCAGATACAGTGCAGGCCTACGACATACGTGGCATGCGACGGAGCGTATTCATGACGCTGGGCAAGAGCCATGCATCGCTTTTGATCCTCTTTTCCCTGGCCCTCGCCTCCTGCCAATCGGAGGACAAGCCACCACTCCCCCGCTACACATCCGAATATCGCGGCTATGCGGGCACGCCGGAATCCAACCGGAGCGCGGCGCGCTATTTCATCGAATTCCGATCGCGATATGCGCTCACCTACGGTCATTCCTATGTGGTTTTCGGCCAGATGGGGAAGGGCGGCCGGCCGGTTACCCAGGAGGTCGCTGGCCTCGCACCGGCTTCGAACGACCCCGCCCCCTACGTGCTTGGCCATATCGTTCCCGTGCCGGCAGAGACCGGCGCCAGCGACGGCGACCTGGAAGAACAGTACAGGTCGGCAAGCTGGCGTGTTATGCTGACCGAGGCGGAGTACCGCAAGACGGTGGCCTTCATCCGGCAACTGCAGGCGAAGTCCAAGGTCTGGCAGGCTTCCGTCTACAACTGCAACGCCTTCGTGGCGGAGATCGCCCGTTCCATGGGCTACAAGGCACCGGCGATCTGGCTCCGGCCGCAGCAGTTCATCACGAAGCTTCGTGAGATGAATGGGGGATAAGACCATGACCTATCGGGAGACGTCGACGCCGCGGCCGGATGAGGGCTTGCGGTGAACGGCATGGGCATGTCTGTCGCTACCCTGGGGGCGGTCCTGTGGGCGCTGGGCGGGATCGCCTGGTACGTCATCCGCTATCCGTTCGAGCGGCGGGCGCGGCGGACGCAGGTCGTGCTGAACCGCCGGTCGCCGGTCGACATGTGCGGCCTGGGTGCTGCGATGCTCGGCATGGGACTGGTGCCGGCGATTTATGTCGCCACCGGCTTTCCGGCATCCGCCGACTATCCGGCCGGTGCTTTCCGGGTTGTGCTCGGCGCCGCCCTGTTCTTCGCCGCCGTCTGGCTCTTCCGGAGGACGCACAAGGAACTCGGCAAGAACTGGTCGATCACGCTCGAGATCCGCGACAAGCACAAACTGATATCCGGCGGCCCCTATTCGCTCGTTCGCCATCCGATGTATACCTCGTTCCTGATGATGGCGGTGGGGCAGGCGCTGCTGCTGGCCAACTGGTTCGTAGGACTGGCAGGGCTCGCGGGATTCGCAGCTCTGTTCTTCCTGCGGGTGGACAGGGAAGAGCGGATGATGCTCGACACCTTCGGCACCGACTACCGGGACTACATGGACAGGACGAAGCGAATCATACCGTTTGTCTATTAGGGCGTGCCGCGAGCTTTCAGGGTCGTTTGCCGCGCTCCGGGTGAGTATTTCCACCATGTCGTGATCGCCGAACCAGGCACTTTCATCAACAACATGGTTCACAGGCGCAGGTGAACATGCGCGAGGTTTCGGAGGAAGGATGCGAGGCAGGGCCCTCAAGATTTCGGCACCGCGGCGGCTCGTCTGCGATCTGATGCGCTTTTCGATCGGCATCCCGCGGGTCACCGTGCAGCGGCAGATGAACCTCGCGCCGCTCCTGTCCGCACGTGCCGCCCGGCCGGAAAGACCCTCCTGGAGCGTCCTCTTCGTCAAGGGCTACGGGCTTCTTTCCCAGGAAGTGCCGGAACTGCGGCGTGCCTATGTCAAGCTGCCTTGGCCGCACTTCTACGAATTTGGGCTCAGCGTCGCCTCCGTCGCCCACGAGCGCGAA
Organism: Mycoplana azooxidifex; assembly: GCF_014196765.1. Lineage (GTDB taxonomy): Bacteria > Pseudomonadota > Alphaproteobacteria > Rhizobiales > Rhizobiaceae > Mycoplana > Mycoplana azooxidifex. Next base: position 158,308 of record NZ_JACIEE010000001.1, on the reverse strand, counting down.
TTCGAGGGCGAGCGGATCGTGCTGCTCGGCTCCATCAAGGGGCCGGAGCGGCGCTCCATTGCCGAACTCCAGGCGATGATGGAGACCGCCCGGACGCGCCCGGTGCTGGAGAACAAGGAATTCCGGCGGGCGCTGAAGATCGCGCGGCTGCCAGGCCCGCTGCGCTGGCTGCTGATGTGGCTGGGTCTCAATATCGCCCGGCGGCGCGGCCGTCATTTCGGCACGTTCCAGTTCTCGGTCTATTCGGGGCTCGGTGCGGAATCGCTGAACCCGCTGACGCCGCTGACGACGCTTCTGAACTACGGTCCGATCCGCGAAGACGGCACGGTGACCGTGCGCATCCTCTATGATCACCGCGTGATGGACGGAGCGAATGTCGCCCGTGCGCTCGAGCGCTTCGAGGCGATCCTGAACGGCGAGGTGGCTGCCGAGGTCAACGGCATGCCGGGCAGCGGCGCGTCTTCGGAAGGCCCCGGTCAGCATCCGGTGGCGAGGACGACGGGATGACCGCCGCTTCCGCAGAGAGCCGGCCCGCCGTGGTCGTCGTCGGCGCCTCCCGCGGCATCGGTCGGTCGATTGCCAGGGTGGCCGCGCGCGAGGGCGGACCGATCGTTCTTGTCGCCCGCTCACGGGAAGGACTAACCGAGGTGGCCGCCGAGGTGCGCGCTGCGGGGGCGGAGCCGTTTACGGTCGTCCTCGATCTGATGTCCGGGGACGTGGCACAGCTACTGCAGGCGGAACTGGACCGCAGCGGTCTCTACTGCGACGTTCTCGTCAACAGCGCCGGGATCGGGCTGCGGGGGGCGGCGACGCTCCTGCCTGTCGAGGACCAGATCCGCATCGTCGATCTCAACATCCGCGCGCTCAGCGAACTGACGCTGCATTTCCTGAAGGGAATGGCGGCCCGCAAGCGCGGCGGCGTGCTCAATCTCGGCTCGATCGCCAGTTTCACCCCGGGACCCGGCATGGCGATATACTATGCCAGCAAGGGATTCGTCCGCTCATTTTCGGAAGCGCTTTACACGGAGATGCTCCCCATCGGCGTGACGGTCACCTGTGCGTGCCCGGGGCCGGTCGCGACCGAATTCCTCGAGCTTTCGGGGGCAGGGAAGTCCATGCTGTTCAAGGTGCTGCCGCGGCTGGATGCCGACTATGTGGCGGAACGCGCCTGGCGCGGGTTCCGAGCCGGACGCCGGCTAGTCATCCCGGGCATGTCCGCAAAGCTCACGGCACTCGCGTCGTCCGTGGTGCCGTCCGCGCTGATGCTGCCGTTGATCGCCCGGTTGCAACGGCGCAGCGGCGATCTCTGCCCCTGCGGTTCCGGCAAGCGTTACGGCAATTGCTGCGGCAAATGACGGAGACCGGCAATCGTTCCGAGGATCGAGTCTCCGGTCGAAAGGGCGCGTCCGTCTCTACCTGACACGCATCCGGACGGGGTGGCTGCGGCCGCTGCGATGGACGTGCAGATGGATGCCGACTTCCGGCTGCGCTGTGCGCCAGGCGCGGGCGCCGTGCGCCAGCAGCATGCCGACGAGATCCTTGGTGCGGGCGCGGGAACGATTGAGCCCGATGTCGGCGAGGCGAAGTGCCGCCTCGTGCAGCGGGTGCAAGCCGCTCCGAAGGTCCCGTTTGGGGCCATGCCTTGTGCCGGTAACGTTCTCGTTCATCGCCGTGTTGTCCCTCGTACGCAATACCCAATCGAGGTCGGCGGATGCCGGAAGATGGCTCCGCCTGCCTGGTCTCGACCGCCGATAATCAAACCCATCCGGCGAATGCCTCGACCGAGGCTGAATTTCGAACTCCGCTGGTCCATCTGTGATCGTGTCCCTGCGTCGTCGATGCTGTTACTGCTGGCTCGCCCAGCAAGCGAACCCCTTTTTCTTCAAAGCCTTGCAGGCGTTGACGGCGCCGTCCTGGCCGGAGAAGCCGGCGAAGCGGGCCCGGTAGAGCTGACCGTTGCCTTCGCCGACGGCGACGGTGAACGGCTGGGCGCCGCTCAAGGCCTTGCCGCCGCGATCCTTTGCATTGTCGAGGAGCGCCTGCGCCTGGGTCCGGTCCGGCGTCGCGCCGATCTGGATCACCCAGCCGGAGGGAACCGACCGTTCCGAGGCACTGCCGGCGGTGGAAGAGGTGGTGAGCGCGTCGACCGAATTGTCGGTGTCTCCCTGCTCGATCACGTCCTCGGGCGCCTGCTGTGGCGTCGCGACTTCGCGCTGGATGCGCAGCGTCGCGGCGAGTGCCTCCTTGCCGACGACGCCTGCAGCGCTCGCGCCGGAGGTGGCTGCGTAGGCCGTCTCGATCCGGGATTCCTCGTAGCGATAGGTCGGGACCGGGCCGTTGTCGGGAAGATCGAAGGAAGGGGCGGCAGCGGTGACACTCGCCGATACGGCCTTTGCGGCGGCGCCGGCGGTCAGCGTCGGTGCATCTTCGGTTTCGGCAATCAGGTTGCCGCTGCCGCGGCGCGATGCCTTCGGCATGTAGCTGGCAATCAGGCGCTTCATCTGCTGGTCGCGGGAGCCGCCCGAACGGCCGCCGAGGACGACGCCGACGACGCTGCGTCCATCCGCCTGCGCGGAGGTCACAAGGTTGAAGCCGGAGGCGCGCGTGTAGCCCGTCTTGATCCCGTCCACGCCGCGAACGGCGCCGAGCAGCCGGTTGTGGTTGCCGATGGTCTGCTTGCCGTATCGGAAGCTGCGGGTGCTGAAATAGTCGTAGTACTGGGGGAAATGCTGGCGCAGCGCCAGGCCGAGCCGGGCCTGGTCGCGCGCGGTCGTGACCTGTGCTGTGTTGGGCAGGCCATGCGCATTGCGATAGACGGTACGCGTCATGCCGAGTGCACGCGCCTTCTGCGTCATCATGCGGGCAAAGCGGTCTTCGGAGCCGCCGAGAAATTCGCCGAGCGCTGTGGCCACGTCGTTGGCGGAACGGGTGACGAGCGCCTGGATGGCCTGCTCGACGGTGAGCTTGCTTCCCGGGCGGACGCCGAGCTTGGAGGGCGGTTCGCCGGCGGCATGCTTGGAGACGGGAACCAGCGTGTTCTTCGAGATCTTGCCGGCCTCGAGTGCTTCGAAGGTCAGGTAGATCGTCATCATCTTGGTCAGCGAGGCGGGGTAGCGCAGCGCATCGGGGGCTTCGCCGTAGAGGACCTTGCCCGTTTTCGCATCGATGACGATGCCTGCATATTTCGGATCTGCCTGTGCGGTGGAGGCCGTGGCTGCGGCGATGGTGCCCGCCACGAGCAGGCATTTTGCCGTTGCACCTGCAAGACCGGCCGCGCGCGACAGGAGGACGGAAAATACGGAACGGAACACGCTGTTACTCTTCAAGTCTCTGATTGCTGTTTCGTTCGGACAGGGGAGGCGAACGATGATTTGAGCGATCGTATCGGTGCAGGGTTACCAATCGGTTTATGATGAATCATTGGTTGAATGTTTCTGTCGCTTTTTGATCTTCGGGGCGGCTGGGGGAGGTGTGCCCCTTCTCGGCCAGGCTGCCGCTGGCGAAGGTCCGGATGGCCTGCTCCATCGCCTGCCACTGCGGCAAAAGTCTGCTCGAGAATCGGTAAATCAGCGACAGATCGTCGCCGATGTGGATATCCCGCTGGCAATCGGCGCTGGTGGTGGCGTGATCGGGCCCCGGCAGGATGCAGCGCACGGCGTAGGTGGAGCCGTCCGGCAGGGGTGCGGTGAGGAGCACTTCCTGCTCGTAGCCCGAACTTGCCTTCAGCCGGCGCAGGGTCAGGCCCGCCGGAGCTTTTTCCGGCACACCGTCGAAGAGATGCGAATAGATCGGCTCGACCCGCCCGGACATGTCGCGTGACATCGTGCTCTGCGACAGTTGCGCGAAAATCAAGCTTTCCGGGCTTGCCACGTCGTTGAAGCGGCTTCGGTTTACGGCCGTGTAGCCCTCCATCTCCGGCCAGGTCAGGTAGAGGTCGATCCGGTCTGTCGGGCCGCTCGTGCGCTGGTCTTCGAAGCGGATGGCGTTGGCCGGCAGGCGCAGGAGGTCCTGGCCGATCAGGACGTTCACGACGGCGCGGTCTTCGGTGTGTCCCGCAAGCGCGATGTGCTCGCCGAGCTTCCGCCCGCCGATGCTGATGGCGACGGTCAGGCAGGCAAGCACGGCGACACCGAACGTCAACCGCTTGAGGAAGCGGGGCGAAACGAGGGTGTCCGCTTCGGTGTCCATGGCGTGTGGGCCTGCGTGCATGATCGTCCCGTAGCGACCCGAGGGGGAGTGGGGCCAAGCGAGACGCTACCGGGTGGACCCGGCGCGGAGCTTGCTTGCATGCAACCGAAGGTGTTTCAGTTACGGTTGATATTCGGTTAACGGGCGGTCGAAGACGGATGCAGGTCTTCAAAAAAACGGCGGCCGGCCCAAGGGACAGAGCCGACCGCCAGGGCCGTGGTCGGGACGGGGATTGGGACTGACCGGGCCCTTTCTCTTGCTGCAGGCCGTAGCCCTTCCGAAGGAGGGCGTCCGGGATCGACGACTACTTCACGCTGCCGACGACGACCGTCGCGCGACCGTCCTCGAGCTTGACCCATCGGCCGGCGTGGCGTTCGGACTGGCGCTTGAGGAAGCGGTACTCGGTCTCCGACCAGAGCAGGACCTTGTCACGCATGTTGTCCAGGACCAGGTCGCCGCGATCGGTGCGGACGGTGAGGACGGCATGGCCTTCACCGTTCGGCTGCAGGACCACGGTGATCAGCAGGTCGGAGGCGGAGAAGCCGGCTTCGATCAGGCGCTTGCGCTTGAGGAGGACGTAATCCTCGCAGTCGCCTGCGCTGCCGGGGTAGCTCCAGCGTTCCTCCACACCGTAGATCTCGTCGTCCGTCATCGGTTCAACCGAGCTGTTGACGCTGTAATTGATCTCGAGGATCTGCTTCCAGCTCTTTTCCGTCAGCGCGAGCGGGCGGTCCGCCTCGGTGGCGGTGCACTCGTCAGCGTGCTGCTTGCAGAACTCGTAGTGGCCGATCGGCTGGTTCGTCGGCCCCGCGATCGACATGCTCGCAGGCGCTGCGCCAGCGGCCGAGCCGAATGCGACGGAAATCAGAACTGCGAGCGTCCCTGTCCAGGAAGTCTTCTTGATCATTGCCGTGTCCCTGTGTTGAGGGAACAATGGCACTAATTTTTTTACTCCACGCGAAGTTGCGAAGTATAATTGAGATCAATATTTCGACGAGTAAGAATAAAATGCAAACTTCATTTGATCTGTATTTGAGGCAAATTTAAGTAAAATTGTATCGATTTTCTGGGGCGCAGAAGGGCATGCCGCGTCGGTGCCATCCACGCAGGTCATTGTATTTACGTGGTTTTATAAAGCGGTACGGCGCTGCAGGTGCAGGCGCGGCGCGGGTGGTCCGCTCGTGGCGCCGCTGTCCGGCCATCGATGCCGGGTCATTCACGGCGCTTCGATCGCCTTCGACGTCTGCAAATCGAACTCGCGTCCGACGGAAAAATTTCGGGACGACTTGGGAATGTGCCGGTTCGGATCAGAGAAAGGCCGTCAGGGCTTCCTTGGACTGCACGCTCGAGAACTCGATGGCGACGCCTTCCTGGAAATGGCGGACGACCTTGCCGCGCATGTTGCCGAGCTGGACCGGGGTGCCGACGGCCGGGCGAACCTCGATGTCGATCGCCGCGCCAGACAGGGAGAGGTCGATGATGCGGCACGGATAGTGGCGGCCGTCGTCGAGAGCGAGCTCGGTGCGGCTGTTCCGCGGCGTCAGGCGATCGTGCTGGCGGTCTTCGGGCAAGCCGAGTTCATGCTTGTTGGCGATCCAGGTGAGCTGGGCCGCGAGCTTCTCGCGCTTGCGTTCGGTCGCGTTGACGAGGATGACGAAGCCGTCGTCGGTGCTCTTGCTGACGGTGCCCTCGATACGACCGAGGTGGTCGACATAGGCGATGATCCGTTCGCCCGCACGCGGACGCGCGTGGCAGGCGAAAAACACGTCGCCCGGTGACATGTTGATGACGGTGCATTCGTATTCGTCGTGATTGGGCAGCATGAGGCGGCCGGGGAGATTGACGGAAACGCGCTGGAAACTCCGCTGGTCAGGCTGTGTTCTATGAGTCGCCGGCGACGTTTGCTGAAACGAATACATGGGCGGACGGGGGCCTGATTAATCTCTCTTTCCAACTCCTAATCTTTCGAGGTTAATAGTTCGTTCCTGCGTCGTTGCAACTGTTGGCAATTGGAATGATTTGCGGTTGTAGGCGCTCACGGCTCGTTCTGGCGGCCGCCATCGAACACCTTGAGGTGAAGGATACGGCGGACGGCCTGTCCGAATTCGTGGCGCCGGACGGCGACGACGGCAGTCGCGGGGTTCGCAGGCAAGGCCTCGGCGGCATCCACGTCTGCGAGTGCCATGGGAATGGCCTCGACCGTCTTCAGGAGCAGGTGACGGAGCGGCATGTCCAGCGGCTGGACGGCGGTGAGGGGGCAGAAGGCGCCGAAGATGCGGTCGGCGCGCGAGGTGTGCGACGTCATCGGCAGGAGCGTGATCTCCACGGGGGTGGCCTGGACCGAGCGCCCGTAAGCGGCCGCATGCAGAACGGCGGGCGTGCGCTGGCTGGTGATGTTGTGGCAGATCCGCAGGATGCGGGGGCGCAGGTCGGCGGGAAACAATCGTTCGAAGCTGGTCGTCCGCAGTTCGCGGCCAAACAGGCTGCACAGCCTCGTACCTGCGAGCCGGAACGACACACCGCCGCCCGGGAGTTGTTCCAGGATGAAAAGGTCGGGTAGAAAATGCTGGAGCGCCGCCGGTGCGATGTCGCGCCGGTTGGGGATGTCGCGGTTTCCTTTCACCGCCGACCAGTGTTGATAGATCGCTCGCGTCGTCGCCTGCATCGGTATTCCATCCCGCGCTGTATCAAACCGGCACGTCATGTGCCGGCGTCCGCCGGTTCGGAATTACCAAGCGAAGATCGTGCCAGCCCCGACATTAAGGTTAACCCTTGGTTTCGATTGTGCGTCTTGTCCGGGCATGGCACAGGATAGTCACGACTTCCTGAGGGGAAACCTTCAGCACGCATTTCAGGGCCGGGGTTTTGGGGGCTCGGGGCCGTATGGCGAAAGCTGTACGGCCCTTATTTTATCTGTATAAGCGCTGGTCATACATTTTCTTATCGGCGGATTTTATGAGTGATACTGACGACAGCGGCCTTGTGGTCCCGGAAAGTGCCAGGAAGCGGGAGCCGGCCTTCAACCTGCCGGGCAGCCTCGTCGCAGCCCTTGCCCTGCTGACATTCGTCCATGTCGTACGGACCTACCTGCTGACGCCACAGCAGGACGAGTGGGTGCTGCTGCAGTTCGCTTTCATTTCCGCCCGATACCTGCCGCAGTTCATGGCGGCGGATTGGGCCTGGCTGTGGACGCCGGTGACCTATTCCTTCCTGCACGGCAGCTGGGAGCACCTGATCTTCAACGGCTTCTGGATGGTGGCATTCGGGGCGCCGGTGGTCCGCCGGATCGGCACCCGGCGCTTCCTCGCGTTCTGGTGCCTGTCGGCGGCCGCGTCGGTGGGGCTTCATTGCGCGTTTCACTGGGGCGAGGTGGTCGTGGTGATCGGCGCTTCCGGCGTCGTTTCCGGCCTGATGGGGGCGGCCGCGCGCTTCGTCTTCTCGCCAAGCGGGCGAATCAGCCGGCAGTTCGCGCACGTGAACCGGCGGATGACGATCCGCGAGGCACTCTCGAACCGCTCCGTCCTGGTGTTTTCGGCGATCTGGTTCCTCACCAATTTCGCCATCGGCTTCGGCCAGCTTTTCAGCGACACGGAGGGTGCGTCGATCGCCTGGGAGGCCCATATCGGCGGATTCCTGTTCGGCTTTTTCTGCTTTCCCCTGTTCGACCGGCTGCCGCCCGTCGCGGACGCCGAGCGCCGGGCCGGTTAAGGCTAAGCTCGGTCCGGACTTGCATTCCACGGCCCCCTGGCGCACGATTGTCATGTTCCGGCTGGCACATGCACGCCGGAACGCAGGTGGGTCTGTCCTTGACCGGTCCACCGGTTGGCAGGGTGTCCCTGTCCGGAAACCCTGCCTCTCTGCGGCATGATGCACACGGGAGGAATTGCATGTATGTAAAGTCCATTCTTGACGAAAAGGGCCGAAACGTCGTTACCGCCGGTTCGCAGCTCACCGTTCGTCAGGCTGCTGTCTATCTTCATGACAATCACATCGGCGCGATCGTCATCGTCGACCGTACCGACCAGATCTCCGGCATCCTGACAGAGCGCGACATCGTCGCCGCGATCGCCAAGAGCGGGGCCGATTGTCTCGACAGGCCGATCTCGTCCATCATGTGGGGCAACGTGCATCGTTGCGGCGAAGCTGCGACGGTCGAAGAAGTGATGGAAATGATGAGCACGCTGCGCTCCCGTCACATCCCGGTCGAAAAGGACGGACGCCTCGTCGGCATCATCTCGATCGGCGACGTGGTGAAGGCGCATATCCGGTCGATCGAACGCGAAGCGGCCGAGATCAAGGCGTACATCGCCGGCTGATCACGCATCCTTGCTGAAGTGGGCTTGCGAAAATAAGGACGGGGCGCCGGCGGCGCCTCGTTACGCTCGCCTTGAAAACCGCGAGAGCGATCCAGCGTCAGCGCGACAGCACTTCCTGCATGCGCTTTACTTCCGAAATCTTCGATTTGGCCTCGAGGTAGCCGCGGTCTATCGCCTCGCCGGCGCGATGGAATTCCGAAAGGCCGATGTCGCCGAGGCGGGGCAGCAGCGAAAGATCCGGAGGATCGCCGGCCAGGCGGGCGCGGGCGATCCGATCCTGGATGATGTTGAACGACTGCACCATGGCACCCATCAGCCCGAGGCGCGCTTCGCTGTTTTCCTGCCGCGGCGCGCGGTCGATGTCCTGGACGGTGGCGGTGTGCTTGATCACCGCCGACCGGCCGTAAAGGTCGTAGTTCAGGTTGACGGCGACGACGAGCGGCTCCTCGTGCGCGCGGCAGACGGAGACGGGGACCGGGTTGACCAGCGCGCCGTCCACCAGCGTGCGGCCGTTGCACTTGATCGGCTCGAAGATGCCGGGCAGGGCGTAGGAGGCGCGTATCGCCGTGATCAGCGAGCCGCTGGTGATCCAGACTTCATGACCGCTGTTGATCTCGGTTGCGACCGCGACGAAGGGACGGTCGAGTTCCTCGATCGAATGGTGCTCAAGGTGCTCCTGCATGCGCTTGGTCAGCCGCATGCCGCCGAACAGGCCGCTGCCGCGGATGGTGAAATCGAGCAGGCTGGCGATGCGGCGCATGGTCAGCGACCGGGCGAAGCTCTCGAGTTCATCGAGCTTGCCGGCAAGATAGCAGCCGCCGACGAGCGCGCCGATCGAGGTGCCGGCGATCATGCTTACCTCGATCCCCTCTTCGTCGAATGCCCGCAAGACGCCGATGTGCGCCCAGCCGCGAGCCGCACCACCGCCCAGCGCCAGTGCGATGCGCGAACGGGGCTGGGTCCCTTGTGTCGCGGGAAGCGGCATATGATTCATGGAGGGACCATCCGGCTCCGACGCATCTGCCGTCACCATAACCCGGTTTAGACTCCAGTTCAGCATAATAGGCCTCCGACGACGACAGAACTTCGTCGCCATGCTTTCAGTTCCGGCGCCGCGTCAAACTGTCCTGCATAATGAACCGCGAGCCCCATCGCAGTAGGCTCAAGAATAGCAGGCGAGCGTGGAACGGTGAGCCCGTTCCTTTTGCTCTGGCTCATCAATTGGGCGTAGTCGGGGCAGGGGCGCCGGGATGCCCGCTTCGTCGCCTTCGCATGCTGCGGCATCCGGGTGGTTGCTGGCGTGAGGACTGGCATGGTGGTTCGTACGCTACGCTTCTGTTGCTGCCACCACTACAGGCCGATTTCCTTGCCAAAGGGTAAATTTCGCGTCGAAACGGAACGGCGTCCTACTCCGTCTTGTCCTTCCGGTAGACCGCAGCGGGGTCGAACTGGATGCGGTCGTCGACGATCTCGAGCCGTGCCTCGCTGCCGTCACGGCTGACGGTGCGGTAGAAGCAGGAGCGGCGGCCGGTGTGGCAGGTGGCGTCGTGGCCGGCGACCTGAACCTTGAGCCAGACGGCGTCCTGGTCGCAATCGGTGCGCATCTCGATCACCGTCTGGAGGTTGCCGGAGGTCTCGCCCTTTTTCCACAGCGCCTGCCGCGAGCGGCTCCAGTAGTGGGCGATGCCGGTCTCGATGGTCAGCGCCAGCGCCTGCGCGTTCATGTGCGCGACCATCAGCAGTTCTCCGTCGCGCGCATCCGTCACCACGGCGGTGACGAGCCCGTGCTCGTCGAAGCGTGGGCTGAAGGCGCCGGCCGCTTCGAGTTCGCGCTTGTCCCTGGAAGGAGATGGAAAGTCGATGGCCATCGTCGGCTCCGTCTGCCGGAGCCGGCGGCGTCAGCCGCGGCCCCGGATCATGGTCATGAAGCGCGCCTGCTCGGCGGGCTCGGATTTGAACGTACCGGTAAAGGTGGTGGTCAGCGTTGTCGAGCCCTGCTTCTGGATACCGCGCATCGCCATGCACATATGCTCAGCCTCGATCATGACGGCGACGCCGCGCGGACGAAGCGTCTCGTCGATCGCGGTGGCGATCTGCGCCGTCATCGTTTCCTGCGTCTGCAGGCGTCGGCCAAAGATCTCGACCACGCGAGCCATCTTGGACAGGCCGAGCACGCGGCCGTTCGGCAGGTAGGCGACGTGGGCGCGGCCGATGATCGGCACCATGTGGTGCTCGCAATGCGAATAGAAGGGGATGTCCTTGACGAGGACGATGTCGTCATAGCCGGCGACCTCCTCGAAGGTGCGGCCGAGAACGTCTTCGGGATCCTGCGTGTAGCCGGAGAAGAGCTCCTTGTAGGCTTTGGCGACACGGGCGGGCGTGTCGATCAGCCCTTCGCGCGAGGGGTCGTCACCGGCCCAGCGCAGGAGCACGCGAACAGCGTCTTCCGCTTCCTTCTGGGTCGGGCGGCCGTCGTCGCCGACGGGGAAATTCTTGATGATGGCGTCCATGGTGCCACGGCCTTTCTGCACGTTGACTTCCGTCAATGTCGGACTCGCCATTGGCCATTCGCCTAACCCTGCAGGCTTGGGTTCCGTTGGCGGGCTCCGGGGCTTTCGGATCGCGGCGTTTTCACGCCCGATCGTCCGGCACGGTTTCCCAAACAACAGGCAAACGTTTCTTGTTGCAAAACGTTCGCCCCAACACGACATAGCATATAGTATCGCCCGATAGCTGTGGAAGAGGCCAGCGGCGACACGGAATGCTTTTTTCGCGGAAACGATAGAATATCGTGCCCGGATCCATCAGAGATGCAGAAACCCATGAAAACGTGGACAAATCCTTATGGACGACATCTATAACAGCCGCATCCTCGAATTTGCCGGCAATATTCCGCGGACCGGGACGCTCGAGGATGCCGATGCGGAGGCGAGCGCCCATTCCAAGCTCTGCGGCTCCCGGGTGAAGATCTGGCTGAAGATGGACGGCGACCGTGTGTCGGATTTCGCCCACGAGGTGAAGGCCTGCGCGCTCGGCCAGGCCTCGTCCTCGATCATGGCGCGCCACGTCATCGGCGCCACGGCCGCCGAGTTGCGCAAGGCCCGCGAGGACATGCTGGCGATGCTGAAGGCGGACGGCGAGGGGCCGGAGGGCCGCTTCGAGGACATGCGCTTCCTGCGGCCGGTACGCGACTACAAGGCCCGCCACGCCTCCACCATGCTGACCTTCGATGCCGTGGTGGACGCGCTCGGGCAGGTCGAGGCACGGCGGCTGGAGAAGGCGGGGTAAGCGATGCGCGCGCGATCGCCCTATTCCGTCATCCCGGCCCCCGAGCCGGGATCCAGCGCGCTCAAGTCCTTGAGCGCAGAGAACTTCTTCCGCGCCGCAGACGCGGCGCCGCTGGATGCCGGCTCGGGGGCCGGCATGACGGAGAAGTCGGGAGCCTGGCCGATCGATGTGTAGCGGGCCTGATTGCAAGCGCGGCGGCGGGCATTCCGCTGGCCGAGAACCCCGCGCCGGCAGTCCGCGCCCGACGGGCCGCAACTGGTCCGGCCCGTTCCGCAAGACCCCGGGCCGCCTGTTCGGCATGGCTTTCATCCGCCTCTACCAGCTGACGCTCTCCGGATTCATCGGCAATTCCTGCCGGCACGTGCCGACCTGCTCGGAATACGGCTACGAGGCGATCGCCCGCCATGGCCTGTGGCGAGGCGGCTGGATGACGCTGTTCCGCGTCTCCCGCTGCGGGCCGGGTGGAACGTCGGGTTTCGATCCGGTGCCCGAGCGGCTGGCTGCGGGCGTCGCGTGGGCGCCGTGGCGGCTGTGGCGGGTCTAAGTCGGGTCCGGCCAGCGTGCAGTCTAAGTCGGAAATGCCCGCCTGGTGATCAACGATCAAAGGTCCCAATAGGGCGGATCACCAAATGTCTTCTTCAGATGATCGGCGATGGCGCGCAACTTCGCGGACGGGTTTCGTCCCTGCGGATGAGCCATGTAGATGAACTCCGGCTCCGGCTTCTGGTCCACTTCGATTTCCTGCAGCAGTCCGTCCCTGATCGCCGGTCCGGCTATGAATGCGGGCAGCATCGCCACCCCAAGACCGGCGGCAGCGGCATCGCGTAACATGTCGCCGTTGTTCATGCCGAGCGCGAATCGCGCCCTGACGATGACAGTCCCGCTCTCGGTCTGGAAGCGCCAGTCGGCAACCCCGCGGTTGGTGTAGAAAATGCCCTGGTGTGCTTCGAGGTCCCTCAAGGTGCGGGGAGCACCAAACCGGCTCAAGTAGTCGGGCGAAGCTGCCAACACTCTGCGGCTCGGAGCCAGTTTCCACGCGATGAGGCGGGAATCGGATATCGGCCCGTTCCGGATCACCGCATCGTAGCCATCGGATACGGCATCCACACGCCGATCATCGATATCAAGGGTCAATTCAAGCTCCGGATGCTCGCGCAGGAACGGATAGAGAGCCGGGCCGAGATGGAGCCGCCCGAAAGTCACCGGGGCTGCGATTCGTATGGGACCGGCGAGCGTTCCGCGTCGTTCCGACATGTCGGTGGTGGCATCCTCGATTTCACGAGCGATGCGGCGCGCGCGTTCAAGGAACGCCGAGCCGTCCTCCGTCAATGTCAACTTGCGCGTCGTGCGGTGCAGAAGTATTCCGCCGACCGCCTTCTCCAGTTCCGCAAGCCTTTCGCTGACGACCGACTTAGAGAGGCGAAGCCGTCTTGCAGCCTCGGTAATCGAGCCGCCATCGACGATTGCGACAAAGGCCGCGATGCCTTCCGTCTTTAGCATTGTTCGGTGAATCCGGATTACAGTTCCAATATTCGAAGACTAATCCGAACGATTGAAAAATGCCATCTTCCGGTCATCGCAGCGGACGGCACCGGGCCATCCGCGATGTTCAGGAGACGAAACAATGAATCGGTTGATCAACAAGGTCGCAATCGTCACAGGCGCCAGTTCCGGCATAGGGCGGGCCACCGCTGCGCTCTTTGCCGCCGAAGGCGCAAAGGTCGTGGTCGGAGCGCGTCGGCAAACAGAACTCGATCTTTTGGTAAGGGAAATCGAAGCACACGGCGGCAGTGCCGTTGCTGTCGCGGGCGATGTCCGCTCGGAAGATTATCACAAGGTGCTCGTCGAGACTGCTGTCGAGCGCTACGGCAAGCTCGACATCGCATTCAACAACGCGGGTACGATCGGCGAATCGGGGCCAAGCACCGATGTGTCAGAGGCCGGCTTTTCCGAAACGCTGGCAATCAACCTGACGGCCTCCTTCCTTGCTGCCAAGCATCAGGTGCGCGCAATGTCGGCCAATGGTGGCGGTTCGATCATCTTCACCTCCACCTTCATCGGCTACAGCTTTGCCTTTCCCGGCGTCGCTGCATACGCCGCAAGCAAGTCCGGTCTTATCGGTCTGACTCAAACGCTGGCTGCCGAATACGGGCCGCAGAACGTGCGGGTCAACTCCATACTTCCCGGCGCCGTTGATACGGACATGTATCGCGACGTGAACGACACCGCCGAGAAGCAGGCATTTGTGACGGGGCTGCATGCGCTGAAACGGGTCGCATCCCCGGAGGAACTGGCGCGCTCGGTTCTCTACCTCGCCTCCGATGACGCGAGCTTCGTGACCGGCACGGCATCGCTTGTAGACGGCGGGGTATCGATCACCCGCACATAGCACAGGGTTCCGGCGGCAGGGGTGGCAATCGGTGTTGCCGCCCTGTTTTCGTGTTGCAGATCCAAAGCCCGTAGCGCCGCCATCGGGCCACCCCTTCCCATCCCCCCGTTTTCCCCTTATATCGCGCAGCGCATGCGCCCGCTTTTGGCGCTTTCACCGCATACCACCCGCATTCGTTGGCGGGACTGGATAGGAGAATTTCATGTCTGCACCCGTTTCCCTCACTTTTCCCGATGGTTCCGTCCGCGAGTATCCCGCCGGTTCGACTGGGCGCGATGTTGCCGAGGCGATTTCGAAGTCGCTGGCGAAGAAGGCCGTGGCGATCGCGCTTGATGGCGAACTGCGCGACCTGTCCGATCCAGTTTCGAACGGCCGGCTGGAGATCGTCACCCGCGACGACCCGCGCTCGCTGGAACTGATCCGCCACGATGCCGCGCACGTGATGGCCGAGGCCGTGCAGGAACTGTGGCCGGGGACGCAGGTGACGATCGGTCCGGTGATCGAGAACGGCTTCTACTACGATTTTGCCAAGAACGAGCCGTTCACGCCCGAAGACCTGCCGAAGATCGAAAAGCGGATGAAGGAGATCATCCAGCGCAACAAGCCCTTCACCAAGGAAATCTGGCCGCGCGAGAAGGCGCGGGAGGTCTTTTCCAGGAAGGGCGAGAGCTACAAGGTCGAGCTCGTCGATGCGATCCCGGAAGGCCAGGACCTGAAGATCTACTATCAGGGCGACTGGTTCGACCTCTGCCGCGGGCCGCACATGGCCTCGACCGGGCAGATCGGCACGGCGTTCAAGCTGATGAAGGTGGCCGGCGCCTACTGGCGCGGCGACAGTAACAACCCGATGCTGACCCGCATCTACGGCACCGCCTGGCACACGCAGGAAGAGCTCGACACCTACCTGAACATCCTCGCCGAGGCCGAGAAGCGCGACCACCGCCGCCTCGGCCGCGAGATGGACTTGTTCCACTTCCAGGAGGAGGGGCCGGGCGTCGTGTTCTGGCACGGCAAGGGCTGGCGCATTTTCCAGACGCTGGTGGCCTACATGCGCCGGAGGCTCGCCAACACCTACCAGGAAGTCAACGCGCCGCAGGTGCTGGACAAGTCGCTGTGGGAGACCTCGGGTCACTGGGGCTGGTACCGCGACAACATGTTCAAGGTGACGGTGGCCGGCGACGACACCGACGACGACCGCGTGTTTGCGCTTAAACCCATGAACTGCCCGGGGCATGTGCAGATCTTCAAGCACGGCTTGAAGTCCTACCGCGAACTGCCTGTCCGTCTTGCGGAATTCGGCAACGTCCACCGCTACGAGCCCTCCGGTGCGCTGCACGGGCTGATGCGCGTGCGCGGCTTCACCCAGGACGATGCGCACGTCTTCTGCACCGACGAGCAGATGGCGGCGGAATGCCTGCGCATCAACGACCTGATCCTGTCGGTCTACGAGGACTTCGGCTTCTCCGAGGTGGTGGTGAAGCTCTCGACCCGGCCCGACAAGCGCGTCGGTTCGGACGAGCTCTGGGACCGCGCCGAAAGCGTGATGACGGATGTCTTGAAGCAGATCGAGGCGCAGTCCGGCGGCAAGATCAAGACCGGCAGCCTGCCGGGCGAGGGCGCGTTCTACGGACCGAAGTTCGAATATACGCTGAAGGACGCGATCGGCCGCGAATGGCAGTGCGGCACGACGCAGGTGGACTTCAACCTGCCGGAACGCTTCGGCGCCTTCTACATCGACCAGGCCTCGGAGAAGCGGCAGCCGGTGATGATCCACCGCGCCGTCTGCGGCTCGATGGAGCGGTTCCTCGGCATCCTGATCGAGAACTTCGCCGGCCACATGCCGCTGTGGATCTCGCCGCTGCAGGTGGTGGTGGCGACCATCACCTCGGAAGCCGACGACTATGCCCGCGAGGTGGCCGAAAAGCTGCGTGACGCCGGGCTCACGGTCGAGACCGATCTTCGTAACGAGAAGATCAACTACAAGGTCCGCGAGCATTCGGTGACCAAGGTGCCGGTCATCATCGTCTGCGGTAAGCGCGAAGCCGAGGAACGCTCGGTCAACATCCGCAGGCTGGGTTCGCAGAAGCAGACGGCGATGTCGCTGGACGAGGCGATGGCGACGCTGATCGACGAAGCGACGCCGCCCGACGTGAAGCGCAAGGCTGCGGCCCGCGCTGCCGCCTGAAGGCTGCCGCTCGAGGGGTGCGCCCGTACCCCTCGACCCCTGCATCTGTCAGATGAATGCAACAAAACTGTCGTAGACTGTTCGCAATTGTGAAGTGCAGGGGATGCCGGTGCGGTTCAAGGAACTGTCCTACGCCAACGAAAACGACCCGCGGCTGAAGCGCTGGTTCATCCGTTCGATCGAGGGGCTTTCGGGCCGCAACCGCTATGCGGCGCTCTATGAGCGCTGGCGTGCCGAGAGCGTCGGCTGCAGCGAACGCGTCTTCGGCGAGATGCTCGACATCATCGACGTGAAGATGGACGTGGCGGGCAGCTGGCCGCCGCGCGACCTGCCCGACGCGCCGCTCGTCATCGTCGCCAACCATCCCTTCGGCATCGGCGACGGCATCGCCGTGCTGGCGCTGGCCGAACAGCTCGGCCGGCCGTTCCGGGTGATGATCCACAAGGATCTCCTCAAGGTGCCGGAAATGGAGCCCTATTCGCTGCCGGTCTCCTTCGAGGAGACGAAGGAGGCGTTGGCAATCAACATGCGCACACGCCACGAAGCGGTGCGGCTGCTCAAGGAAGGCGTGACCATCATCGTCTTTCCCGCCGGCGGGGTGGCGACTGCGAAGCGCGGCTTCGGCCGGGCGCAGGACCTGCCGTGGAAGATCTTTCCGGCCAAGCTGATCCAGGCGGCGCAGGCTAATGTCATCCCGATCTTCTTCGAGGGGCAGAACGGCGCGCTGTTCCACATCGCCAGCAAGATCTCGCTGACGCTGCGGCTGTCGCTCTTGATCCGGGAATTCAAGCGGCTGTCCGGCTCGACGATCTCGGTGCGCATCGGCGCCATGATCGGCTGGGACCAGCTGAGCGCGATCCCGGACCGCAAGGATCTCCTGACGCGGATCTACGACGCCGTGTTTGCCATGCAGCCGCCGCGGCGGCTGCGGTTCAAGCGGGCGGGTTGACGGGGGTAGGGCGCAAACGGCGATCCGCCGGGGATCAGTCCGCTTCGGTGGCGATCTGCGCCTGCTGGTCGGGGTTCTCGGTCAGCAGCACTTCGACATCGGTGTTCTGCCCGGCGGTGACGGTGAAGTCGCGCTGGTAGATCCTGTTCTTGTTGCGGGCGACGGCCGTGTACTGGCCCTCGGCGAGCACCAGCGTCGGGAAGGCGCCGACGCTTTCGCTGACGACGTCGCCCGACGAGGTGAGGATCGACCAGGCGGTGTCGGCGATCGCCTCGCCGCCCTCCTCGGAGACGAGCTTCAGCGTGAGCTTCGCCGCGCGGTGCTGGATCGTGGCCTCGATCAGCTTGCCGGCCTCGACCTGGATGTCGGCACGAATCACGGCATTGACCGTGCCGTAGTCGGAAACCACGTGATAGGTTCCGGCATTGAGCCGGACGACCGTACTCGCCTTCACGTTCGGCACGACGAGGCTGCGCTCGCCGTCCTCGCCGACTTCGGAGGCGTAGATCGAGAAGGTGAGTTCGTTCGGCGGAATGCGCACGTCCGAACCGGACACGGCATTGAGCATGATGCCGCCGGCATCGAGAACCATGACCTGGTTTTCGACCGGGCCGGTCTCGGGCACCAGCAGCTTCTTCGTTGCGGCGGCGCGGCCGAAGGCGACATTGACGAAGTATTCGCCCGGAACCAGCTGGAAGGCGGCCGAGCCGCCCTCCGAGGAGGCCAGCAGCGGCAGCTTGCCGTCGGCGTCGGGAATGGGCGAGAAGACCCGCCAGCTGAGCCCGTGCTGCATCGGCTTGCCGTCCTTGGTCAGCAGCGCCTCGCACAGGATATCGCGCAGGTTCTTCGGCTCCACCTCGCCAGTGACGAGCGGATTGAAGGAAGTGAGCTTGCCGCTCTTCTTCGGCGTGGTGATCTGGGAAAAGCTGTCCAGCGTCTCCTGGGCCAATGCCGGAAATGCCGCGCATACCGCCGTACAGAGGCAGGCGATCCTGGCAAGGGCGGAAATGCTTGGGGTGGGCATGGCGAAGGTTGACTTCCTTAATCGTTGGTTCCACTTCAATGCCCGGCAAATGGCATTTTCATGGCCGACCGATGGCCGCACGTTAGTGGAACTTCCCCCTGATGAAAACCGATATCAGACTTATCGACTATCTTTCCAACCGCCGCTCGATCCCCGCCTTCCAGATGGCGGCGCCGGGACCCGGCCGCGCGGAAATCGAGCAGATGCTCAGGCTCGCCTCGCGCGTGCCGGACCACGGCAAGCTCGCACCTTGGCGCTTCATCGTCTATCGCGGCCAGGAGCGGGAGCGAATCAGCGCCGAGCTGGCAAGGATCGCGATCGCCGACAAGCCCGACCTTTCGGCGGAGATGGTCACGGTGGAGAACACGCGGCTGTCGCGCGCTCCGGTCGTGGTCGCGGTCGTGAGCACGGCAGCGCCGCATTTCAAGGTTCCCGAGTGGGAGCAGCTGATGTCGGCAGGGGCTGTGTGCCTCAACCTTCTGATGGCGGCCAATGCGCACGGCTTTGCCTCCAACTGGCTGACGGAATGGTTCGCCTTCGACGCGCGCGCCTATCCGATCCTCGGCGTGAAGCCCGGAGAGAAGGTGGCCGGCTTCATCCATATCGGAACCGCAATGGTGCCGCCCACCGAAAGGCCACGGCCGGACCTGAAGGAGATCGTCTCCTGGGTCGGCGAAGAGGGGTGAGGGCGCAAGCAATGTTCTACGACACGGCGGCGAATGCGCATGGCCTGGCCCACGATCCGTTCAAGGCCATCGTCTCCCCGCGGCCGATCGGCTGGATCGGCACCCGGGGCGCGGGCGGGATCCACAATCTCGCACCCTATTCCTTCTTCAACGCGATCAGCGACAAGCCGAAGCTCGTCATGTTTTCTTCCAGCGGCCACAAGCACAGCGTGCGTAACATCGAGGAGACGGGCGTCTTCACCTGCAGCTTTGTCGGTCGCGGCCTGATGGAGCAGATGAACATGACCTCGCTGACGGCGCCCTACGAGGAGAGCGAGTTCGAATTGGCTGGCCTGACCCCGCAGCAGGCCAATCTCGTCGACGCGCCCTTCGTCGCCGAGGCGCTGGCTGTGCTCGAGTGCCGGATGACGGAGGTTATGCGCCCGCGCGACGTGGACGGGACGCTGTCGGAAAGCTGGGTGGTGTTCGGCCAGGTGGTCGGAATACACATCAAGGAAGAGGCGATCCGTGACGGACGCTTCGACATGGCGGCGGCGCGGCCGATCGGCCGCATGGGCTACATGGACTATTGCGATGCCGGCGACGTGTTCGAGATGATGCGGCCGCAGCGGCGGTAGGCCGGGCCTGCGGGGCGGGTCGCTCAGGGCGGCGATGCGAACGCCTGGTTTATGATCGCGAGCTGGCCGGCAGCGACGGCGACGCGGCCGTCGAATCCGTCCGCGCGGGCGCGGCGGCAATCGGCCGCAAAATCGCTGCCGCCTTCTGCCACCTCGTAAACCGGGACACCGGCAACCTTCGCCGACATCAGCGTCGCCGTGCGCGCGCTGGCGAAGGCATGCGTCCAGGCGCCGTCATCGTTGCGGCAGCGTGAGGCGCCGAGGAGGCGTGCCAGCGCCCGCCAGTCCCAGACGAGGCCGGAAAGCCGCGCCGATTTTCCGTCGAATCCGGCGTCGTCGAAGGGGGCGGGCAGGATACCGTCGGTCCAGGCGAGAATGCGCGTCGTCCCCGGAGCCACGCCTTCGATCGCCTCTGCGACCGACAGCAGCACATCCAGCCGCTGGACGTCTGCGCCCGACCGGCAACCCATGAGTGCGAGCGCAAACGGTTTCAGACGAACCGCAGCACGGAGGGTGGCCTCGCTTTCGTCAGCGGGAACAAGGACGATGCAGGTTCCTGGCGCTGGCAGGGGCGGGGCGCGGCAGACGAGGGCATCGGCCGCGGCGATCTCTTCGGCCGCGGTGTCTTCGGTCCATTCGAGGAGGGAATGCAGGCTTCCGATCATCGCTCCTTGTAAGCCGGCTGCGAAATCGCCGCAATCGGGGTGCCCGGCGGTCGTTAAGGAACATGGTGAACCAAACGTAAACCATTTATCGCTAACGTTTCCCCATCGCACAGAATATCCGAACGCTGGGGCACATTGTGATCATCAACGCCTTTCTCCGATGGGTGGAAACCGCCAAGGCGGGCGATCGGGCGCGGGCGGCAGGCGCATTGGCGCGTGCCTATGCCAACGCATCGATCGGCATCGACGAGCGGCACGCCGCGGAAATGGCGATGATCTTCCTGCTCGACGATCCCGCGCCGAAGGTCCGCCTCGCAATGGCAGAGGGGATAGCGGATCATCCGGACGCACCGCGCGCGGTCATCGTGCCGCTTTCGGAGGATCAGCCGGAAATCGCCGCCCAGGTCATCCTGCGTTCGCCGGTCCTTACCGATGCCGATCTCGTCGATCTCGCCGCCCGGGCCAGCGCCCTGACCCGTGCGCTGATCGCCCACCGGCCCAGCGTGTCGCGCGCCGTGTGCGCGGCCGTGATCGAGGTCGGCAATGTCTTCGACGTGCGTACGCTGCTCGAAAACGACGGCGCCTGCATCGGCGCCCGCAGCCTCAAGCGGATCTGCGAGAGGCATGGGGACGATGCCGAAATTCGCGCTCTTCTCTTCGATCGGGACGACCTTCCCTGCGATGCGCGGCATGCCCTTGTCGAAAAGGTGGGCGCAGCCCTTGCCGGCGACGCGCTCGTTCAGGCGATGGTGGGCAGCGGCCGGATTGAACGGGTCGCGCGCGAGGCCTGTGACGTCGCCACGATCACGCTCGCCGCGGAGCTGGAGACGGGCGAGATGGACCAGTTGGTCGAGCACCTGCGCATTGGCGGCCGCTTGACGCCGGTGCTTCTGATGCAGGCGCTCTGCGCCGGGCGTATCGCGTTCTTCGCGGCCACCATGGTCAATCTTTCGGGACAGAGCGAGAGGCGCGTGCGTTCGATCCTGGCCGATGGCCGTCGGCAGGCGATCGGTGCGCTGTTCGAGACGGCGGGACTCGGGCGCGACATCAGCGCGCTCTTTGCCGAGGCCGTGCTGTTGTGGCGAAACGATGCGCGCGACGGCGCCGGCAGGATGACGGTGACGGCGCGGCTTGCGATGCGCACGCGCGAAGCGCGAGGGGCCGCGTCTGCAGCCTTACTGGAGATGATCGAAGGGCTTGCGCTCGCCGAGCAGCGCCAATCCGCCCGCAGCTTTGCCCTGCTGGCTGCGCAGGACGCCGCGTAGGCCTTCAGGCTCCAGATACGTCGCGAGCTTCCAGATTTGTTCCTGGCGCTTCCTGCCCTTGCCGCAGAGCGCCCCGTGCTTCCGCGCGGCAGGCGTCAGTCGGCGAACTTCCGCACCACCCAGCTATAGCCGTCTTCCGCATAACGGAACGGTTTTGTCACCGTGTCGCGAATGGCGCCTGTGTCCGGAAGATTGCGGCGGAGCATGGCGATCGTGCGCGTGGTGATGCCGCCTTCTTTGGACGCGGCCGATGACGGTTCGGGCGGGGCAGGCGCCGCCGGTTCGGTCGCGGGAGTCGGCAGGGCGGTTGCCTGGGCGCCGGGTTGCGGCGCGAGGACGTCCGGTGCCTCGGCATTCTGCTGGCCATTCCTGCTTTCGCAGACGGCGACGACGACAGGATAGTTGGCGTTCTGGTAGCGCGTCATCTGCGCTTCGGACTGGGCGTCGCACAGGGCCACCGACTGCCAGGTGCTGTCGACGGTGTCGATATAGTGGCACTGCGTGACCGAATCGTCGCAGCCGAGGATGGTCATGACGATGAGTGCGGCCTTCATGCGCGGGCGTCCTTCCTGTCCGGGGACACGACCTTTGCCTGTCCCCGAAATTGCGTTTCACCGATTCGCAAAAGCTGCGCCGATCCAGGGCTTAGACGGGGTCAATGGCACGGAATTGTGGCGTGTGATCCTGCAATCAGATGTCGAGGTTCTCGGCGAAGACGGCGCGTTCCTGGATGAAACGGAACCGGGCGTCGGCCTTGGTGCCCATCAGGTTGTCGACCGCATCGCGCGTGCCCTCGAAATCGACGTCGTCGATCGCGACCTTCAGCAGCGTCCGCTTCTTGGGATCCATCGTCGTTTCCTTCAACTGCGCCGGCAGCATCTCGCCGAGGCCCTTGAAGCGGCTGATCTCGACCTTGCCGCGGCCGGAAAACTCCGTCCGCATCAGCTCCTCCCGGTGCGCGTCGTCGCGCGCATAGCCAACCTTCGCCCCCTGGCTGAGCCGATAGAGCGGGGGGACTGCGAGATAGAGGTGGCCGCCGCGGATCAGCTCGGGCATTTCCTGGTAGAAGAAGGTGATGAGCAACGAGGCGATATGGGCGCCGTCGACGTCGGCATCGGTCATGACGACGACGCGCTCGTAGCGCAGGTCCTCCTCGCGGTACTTCGAGCGGGTGCCGCAGCCGAGCGCCTGGATCAGGTCGGCGAGCTGCTGGTTGGCGCCGAGCTTCTCGCGGCCGGCGCTGGCGACGTTGAGGATCTTGCCGCGCAGCGGCAGGATCGCCTGGTTGGCACGGTTGCGCGCCTGCTTGGCCGAACCGCCGGCCGAATCGCCTTCGACGATGAAGAGTTCGGCGCCGGCCGCGGAATTCTGCGAGCAGTCGGCAAGCTTGCCGGGCAGGCGCAGCTTGCGCACCGCGGTCTTGCGGTTGACTTCCTTTTCCTTGCGGCGCCGCAGACGTTCCTCGGCGCGCTCGATCACCCATTCGAGCAGCTTGTCCGCTTCGGCAGGGTTGTCGGCGAGGTAGTGGTCGAACGGATCGCGCAGCGCGTTCTCGACGATGCGCTGGGCTTCGACGGTAGCGAGCTTGTCCTTGGTCTGGCCGACGAATTCGGGTTCGCGGATGAACACTGACAGCATGCCGACGGCGGAGATCATGACGTCGTCGGTGGTGACGGCCGCCGCGCGCTTGTTCTGCGTCAGCTCGGCATAGTTCTTCAGGCCCTTGGTCAGCGCGATGCGCAGACCCGCCTCGTGGGTACCGCCGTCAGCCGTCGGGATCGTGTTGCAATAGGAGTGGATGAGGGAATCGCCGCCGTACCAGGTGACGGCCCATTCCAGCGCGCCGTGGCCGCCGGATTTCTCCGTCTTGCCGGCGAAGATCTCCCGGGTGACGGTGTACTCCTTGCCGAGCGTGGCCTGCAGGTAGTCCTTCAGGCCGCCGGGGAAATGGAAGACGGCCTTGTCCGGCGTCTCGGAGCCTTCCGGCAGCAGCGCCGGATCACAGCTCCAGCGGATCTCGACGCCGCCGAACAGATAGGCCTTGGAGCGGGCCATGCGGAAGACGCGGGCGGGATCGAAGCGGGCATGCGGCCCGAAGATCTCCGGGTCGGGATGGAAACGCACCTTGGTGCCGCGGCGGTTCTGCACGTCGCCGATCTCTTCCAGGGGCCCCTGCGGCACCCCGCGGGAGAAGCGTTGGCGATAGAGCTTGCGGTTGCGGGCGACCTCCACCTCGAGATCGTCGGACAGCGCATTGACGACGGAGACGCCGACGCCGTGCAGGCCGCCCGAGGTCTCGTAGGCCTTGCCGTCGAACTTGCCGCCGGCATGCAGCACCGTCAGGATCACCTCCAGCGTCGACTTGCCCGGCATCTGCGGGTGGTTTTCCACCGGGATGCCGCGGCCGTTGTCGGTCACCGACAGGTAGCCCTCGACGTCGAGCGAGACTTCGATGAAGTTGGCATGTCCGGCGACCGCCTCGTCCATCGAGTTGTCGATCACTTCGGCGAAGAGGTGATGCAGCGCCTTCTCGTCCGTGCCGCCGATATACATGCCCGGCCGCATGCGGACCGGCTCGAGCCCTTCGAGCACGCGGATGGCGGAGGCATCGTAGTTGCCGCCGTCGGCTGCCGGCGTCGCCGGGCGCGGGGCCGCGGGAGGCACGGGCACGGCAGCGGCCGGCGGCTGCGGCGTGGCCGGCGTCTCCGCGGCGGCAGGGGCGGACTTCGGCGTGCTGTCGATGTTGGCGAAGAGATCGTTGTTGTCGTCCATCGGGCTTTTCAGACTTCTAAGCTTGCGGCCGTGGGAGGCTGCCTGGGGAGGTAGGCCGCTTCGGCTTGGAATTTCAAGGGTTCGCACCGGATCGGCGAATCACCGGCAGTTTGCCAGATTTCGGCCGGTTTCGCGATTCGTTCTCGTTTGAGGCCGGCATCGCGCCGATGAAATCGTCGCCCGAGGATTGCGTCGCCGGACCCGGAATGGCAAGACTTTCCGCCCGAAGGGAACCAGACTTGATGTCGCAGTCCACAATTCATTGCCGCGCAAGGGCCGTTTTCGCACGGACGCGGCTTGTTCTGGCCGCATTCGTCGTGTCGGCGCTGCCCGCCTTTTCCGCCCTGGCCACCGAGCTCGCGCCCTGGAAGGACGAGCTGTTCGGCTATCCGGCTGTCATCGAGAGCAGCGACGGCGGCGCGCTCCGGGTGGTCGACTATCAGGAAATGCGCGACATCAACGGCCGCGACCAGGTGCCGGAGCGGCGCGCCAAGGCGGCCTATGTCTCGACCGCGGTGAAGCGGCAGCAGGAGAACCTGACGCTTTCGACGCCTGCCGGACCGGTCGACGTCGCCGTCACCGGCAGGCAACAGGGGGCCGCCTTTTCCGTCATCTTCATCCACGGGCGCGGCGGCGACCGCAGGCTCGGCAACAACGACTGGAGCTTCGGCGGCAACTTCAACCGCCTCAAGAACCTCGCCGTGCGCAACGGCGGTGTCTACTATTCCGCCAGCGTCACGAGCTTCGACGAGAAGGGGGCAGCAGCGATCGCAGGGTTGATCGAAGTGGCGCGGCGGAATTCTCCGGGGACGCCGATCGTTCTCAGCTGCGCTTCCATGGGAAGCTTCATCTGCTGGCAGATCGCCCGCGATCCTGCGGCCGTGGAAAACCTTGCCGGCATCATCGTCATGGGTGGTGCGACGGATCCCGGCTACGTCGGCAGCGCCGCCTACAAGGCGAAGCTGCCCGTCTATTTCACCCATGGCGAAGGCGACAAGGTCTATGCCGCGCAGGACCAGGTTGCCCTGTTCCGCAAGCTGCTGGGCGCGGGGATCCCAACCCGGTTCGTCCTCTTTCGCACCGGATCGCATGGCACGCCGGTCCGCATGACCGACTGGCGCGAGACGCTGAACTGGATCTTTGCGCATTGATATCGCCAGGTCCCCGGATCCGGCGCGCAGCCCTTACTTTGACCGCGCGCTTCTGCTAGGGCGCGCCCTGAGCCGAACGTAACCTTGAGGAGGCAAGATGACCCCGGATGTGACACCGCTCGTGGCGGGAAACTGGAAGATGAACGGCACCCGCGATTCGCTGAACGAGATCAAGGCGATGGGCGAAGGCGTGAAGGGACCGCTTTCGGAGAAGGTCGAGGCGCTGATCTGCCCGCCGGTGACGCTGCTCTATGTCTCCACCGCGCTCTGCGACGACAGCCCGCTGCTGATCGGTGCGCAGGACTGCCATGAGAAGGTTTCCGGTGCGCATACCGGCGACGTCTCCGCCGAAATGATCGCCGATTGCTTCGGCACCCATGTCATCGTCGGCCATTCGGAGCGGCGCACCGACCACGGCGACACCGACCAGCTGGTGCGTACCAAGGCGGAGGCCGCGCATGCGGCCGAGCTCGTAGCGATCGTCTGCATCGGCGAGACGGAGGCCGAGCGCAAGGGCGGCAGGACGCTCGAGGTTCTCAAAACCCAGCTTGCAGGCTCGGTTCCCGACGGCGCCACGGCGGCCGACACCGTGATCGCCTACGAGCCGGTCTGGGCGATCGGGACAGGGCTGACGCCGACTTCGGCCGACGTCGCCGAGGCGCATGCCTTCATGCGCGCGGAACTGAAGGCGCGGTTCGGCGGGGAGGGGGCGAAGATGCGCATCCTCTATGGCGGCTCGGTGAAGCCCGCGAACGCGAAGGAACTGATGGCGGTGGAGAATGTCGACGGCGCGCTGGTGGGCGGCGCGAGCTTGAAATCCGGCGATTTCCTTGCCATCTACCGCGCTTACGAAGAACTGGTGGCCTGAAGGCGGCAATTGTCGCGCAGGGCTTGGAATGGCCGGCGGCTTGGTATATTGAGCCGCCAATCTTCTCGTTTGCGCCTTCGGGCAGGATTTAATCATGCAGACCGTATTGCTTGTCATCTATCTCATGGTCGTTGTGGCGCTGATCGGCATCGTGCTGGTCCAGCGGTCCGAAGGCGGCGGCCTCGGCATCGGCGGCGGCTCCGGCTTCATGTCGGCGCGCGGTGCGGCCAATGCCCTGACCCGGACGACGGCGATCCTCGCGACGCTGTTCTTCGTGCTGGCGCTCGCCATGGGCATCCTGTCGCGCTACGAGACGCAGCCGACCGACATTCTCGACCGGATCCCCGGAACGACGGGTACGGGCAACGGCGTGCTGGATTCGCTCGGCGGCGAGGCGACGCCCTCGACCGAACAGCCGGCCCCGGCAACCCCGGCCGCTCCCGCGGCACCGACCAACGGCGTGCCGACCGATAGTGGTGCGGCACCCGGCACCGCTCCGGCGACGGGTGGTGCAGCCGCTCCTGCGGCGCCGGCCCCGAACACGGGCGTTCCGACAGGGCAGTAATCGTCGGAAAAGACGTGAACCGGCCGGCAGGCGTAAAGCCCGCCGGCCTTCTTCTTGTGTAGACCAGTGACGTTCCTCCACGGAAAGATTCCCGCAAGGGCGATTTTTCGGTGGCGGAATCATTTATGAAAAGGTATCCGGTGAATCCCATGGCGCGATATGTATTCATCACTGGCGGCGTGGTTTCTTCCCTCGGAAAAGGAATTGCCGCCGCCGCTCTCGGAGCGTTGCTGCAGGCCCGTGGTTACCGGGTCCGCCTGCGCAAGCTGGACCCCTATCTCAACGTCGATCCGGGCACGATGAGCCCGACGCAGCACGGAGAGGTGTTCGTCACAGACGACGGTGCGGAGACAGACCTCGATCTCGGCCACTACGAGCGCTTCACCGGGCGCTCGGCGACGAAGACCGACAACATCACCACCGGCCGGATCTACAAGAACATCATCGACAAGGAACGGCGCGGCGACTATCTCGGCGCCACCGTCCAGGTCATCCCGCACGTCACCAACGAGATTAAGGCCTTCGTCACCGAGGGCAACGAGGACTACGACTTCGTCATCTGCGAGATCGGCGGCACCGTCGGTGACATCGAGGCGATGCCGTTCATGGAGGCGATCCGCCAGCTCGGCAACGACCTGCCGCGCGGCACGGCCGTCTATGTCCACCTGACGCTGATGCCCTATATTCCGGCGGCCGGCGAATTGAAGACCAAGCCGACGCAGCACTCCGTCAAGGAGTTGCAGGCGATGGGCATCCACCCGGACATCCTGCTGGTCCGTGCCGACCGAGAAATCCCCGAGGCCGAGCGCAAGAAGCTGTCGCTGTTCTGCAACGTCCGCCAGACGGCCGTCATCCAGGCGCTCGACGTCGCCTCGATCTACGACGTGCCGCTCGCCTACCACAAGGAAGGCCTCGACGACGAGGTGCTGGCCGCCTTCGGCATCGAGCCGGCGCCCAAACCTCGCCTCGAAGCCTGGCAGACGGTATCCGACCGCATCAAGACGCCGGAAGGCGAGGTGACGATCGCGATCGTCGGCAAATACACCGGCCTGAAGGACGCCTACAAGTCGCTGATCGAGGCGCTGTATCACGGCGGCATCGCCAATCATGTGAAGGTGAAGCTCGACTGGATCGAGTCGGAAGTGTTCGAGAAGGAAGATCCGGCGCCCTACCTCGAAAAGGTGCACGGCATCCTGGTGCCCGGCGGCTTCGGCGAGCGCGGCTCGGAAGGCAAGATCAACGCGGCGCGCTTCGCCCGCGAGCGCAAGGTTCCCTATTTCGGCATCTGCTTCGGCATGCAGATGGCCGTGGTCGAGGCAGCGCGCAATCTTGCCGGCGTCGAAAAGGCGTCCTCGACGGAGTTCGGCAAGACCGAGGAGCCAGTGGTCGGTCTCATGACCGAGTGGGTGAAGGGCAACGAGCTGCAGAAACGCACGGCGTCCGGTGACCTCGGCGGCACCATGCGTCTCGGCGCCTACCGCGCGACGCTGAAGTCCGGCACGAAGATCGCCGATATCTATGGTTCCAACGAGATCTTCGAGCGCCACCGCCACCGCTACGAGGTCAATGTCGACTACAAGGACAGGCTCGAAAGCTGCGGCCTCGTCTTCTCCGGCATGTCGCCGGACGGCGTGCTGCCGGAGACGATCGAATATCCCGACCATCCCTGGTTCATCGGCGTGCAGTATCATCCGGAACTGAAGAGCCGCCCGCTCGATCCGCATCCGCTGTTCGCAAGCTTCATCGAGGCGGCGCTGGAACAGTCGCGGCTGGTGTAGCCCTCTCACGAACAGGGTTCTGTTTTTGCGGCCTGGCGGCGACGCCGGGCCGTTTTCATATCCATGTCCGGGCGGAGAGTTTCCGGGGTCAGCCGCCGTTGCGCAACCTGCGGACCAGCTTGTGGCAGCGGCGGAGTGCGGTGAGCGCTGCACCTGCGGCGACGATCCAGAGGGCTGTCTCGATGACCGTCTGCTGCCGGTCCCATGCGACGGAAAGCGCGGAGAGGACGGCTGCCGCCGTCATCACCGCCATCCGGTGCTGCTTGGCCATCGGGCCGGAGAAGTCGCCCGGGGCGCCGCTGGCGCGGCCGAGTTCGCGGACATAGGCGGTCAGGACGGCGAATGCGGCCGCCGACCAGCCGAGCGCGGGCAAGCCGATCCCGTAGCCGGCGCCGGCGAGGATCAGGATGTCGGCGATCCGGTCTGGGAACTCGTTCCAGAAGGGCCCGTCGGTCTCGGCCTTGCCCCCTTCGACGGCGACCATGCCGTCGAAGAGGTTGCAGAGCAGGCGCAACTGGCAGAAGAGGGCGGCCGCAAGCAGCAGGATTATGGAGAGGGCGCCTTCCCGCGAGGCTCCGAGCCAGAAGCAGGCGCCGGCTACGGCAGCCGCGGCCATGCTGGCCTGCGAGATGCGGTTGGGCGTGACCGACCGGGCGGCGAGCCAGCGGGCGATCGACCTCGCCCATTGCGTATCGCGGCTGGAAAGGGGGCGGCGGTCTCCGCTGGCGGTCATGGCGCGCGCTGCTCCTTGCGGTAGAGCGAATAGTTGTAGAGGGCGGCATAGCTCGTCGAGACGAGCAGGGGAAGGGCGACCGTGCCTGCCACTTCCGGCGTGCCTGCGAGCATGTGGACGGCCAGAAGCAGCGTGGCCGAGAGGGCGATTGCGATTGCGGGCGGCACCCCGAGCGCAGCCGATCCCTTGAAGCGGCGGGCGAGCCGTTCGATTGTGGACTTCAGGAACAGCGTGATCAGCGCGGAGAGCATGCCCTGCACGACGCCGGCCGCCAACATCCGGGGCAGGCTGTGATCGCGATTGGCGAACAGGGCCCAGCCGCCCATGGCGAGAAAGGCTATCGCCATGTGGCCGAGACCGCTGCCTGCCAGTCGGCGGATCGCTCCGGTCATGTCAGCGACCAGCCGTAGCGGACGATGTGGAAGAAGATCGGGGCGGAAAAGATCACCGAATCGAGCCGGTCGATCAGTCCGCCGTGACCCTCGACGATATGGCCCCAGTCCTTGACGCCGCGGTCTCGCTTGATCGCCGACATGACGAGCCCGCCGAAGAATCCCATCAGCGTGATGACAAGTGCGAGAAGCCCGGCCTGCAGCGGCGTGAACGGCGTGATCCACCAGAGCGCCGCGCCGATCAGCGTCGCGCTCGCCACGCCCCCTAAGAAACCCTCGACGGTCTTGGACGGCGACAGGCGGGGGGCGATCCTGGTGCGGCCGAAGAGCTTGCCCCAGACATACTGCAGCACGTCGCTCATCTGGACGACGATGACGAGGAAGGCGATCAGCAGAACGTTGCGCCCCTCGTAGCCGGGGATCTGCAGCGTCAGCAGGGCCGGCACATGGGAGATGCAGAAGACGCAGATCATCAGCGCCCACTGGACCTCGGCGACGCGATCGAGGAACCGTTCCGTGTCGCCGCGCAGCACCGCTGCGATCGGCATCAGCAGGAAGGCATAGACGGGAATGAAGATTGCATAGAGGCCGTACCAGTCGGTCGCCACGAGATAATACTGCACCGGCAGAACGACGAAGAAGGCGGCGGCCAGCGCCCAGTGATCGGCGCGGCGGGTGCGGGTCAGCGTCACGAATTCGCGCAGGGCTGCGAATGAGCAGAAGGCGAACAGCACGATCACGCCGGCGCGGCCGGCCAGAAACGCAATGCCGATCAGCGCCACCATCACCCACCAGGCATTGATGCGTGCGTTCAGGTTTTCGATGGAGGCGTTGCTGCGATCCGGCGACAGCCGGCGTTGCAGCACCTGGCCGATGACGGTCGCGATGATCAGGAAGGCGCAGATGCCGAGCACGAGGGTGAGGAGATCGGAGCGGGCCTCGGTCATGCGGCGGTGTCCGTGTGCGGCGAGAGCGAAAGGAGGGCGGCGCGGGCGCGGTCGAGAAAGTCCTGCTTGGGCTCGTCGGCGCACACGCGCAGGGGCTGGCCGAAGGTCACGGTGCAGATCAGCGGAATCGGCACGAATTCGCCCTTCGGCATGACGCGGTTGAGGTTGCTGATCCAGACCGGGACGAGCTCGACATCCGGTCGCAGCTTCGCCAGGTGATAGAGCCCGCTCTTGAACGGCAGAAGCGGATCGTCGGTCTGGTTGCGGGTACCCTCGGGGAAGAGGATCAGCGAGGCGCCCTCGTCGAGCGTGCCCGCCATGCGGGCGACGGGATCGTCGCTGCGGGTCTCCGGCTGGCGTTCGATCAGCACCGCGTTGAAGACGTCGCGGCCGACAAAGCGCGTCAGCCTCGACTTCAGCCAGTATTCCGCGCCGGCCACCGGTCGCGTCCGGCGACGCTCGCGCGGCGGCAGGACAGTCCAGATCAGGATGAAATCGCCATGGCTGCTGTGGTTGGCGAAGTAGACGTGCTGGCGCGACGGCGGACCGTCGGGCGACCAGATGGCACGGACGGCTGTGACAGCACGGGCGAACAGGAGGATCAGCGTCGAAACGGGACCGGCGATCGGGTGGCGGCCGCGGCTGCGCGCGTCGGCGGATATCTGGTCAGGGGTAGCCACGTCCGTGCCTGTCGTCATTTTCGTTGGGTTGCGGTTGGACCCCGGCCCGCCAAGGTCTTTCGCTCTCACGTTTGAAGCCGTCGGATTATTCCAGCGAAAATCGCCCGCCGGTCGATCAGGACCGGCGGGCGATCGTGGAATGGACGTTGCCGGCGGAGGACATCATGTCCCCCGCCGGCAATCCGGCTGGCTTCACTCAGCCGGCGGCAACTCGCTGACATCCATCGTCTGCAGCCTGTCACCGATTGCCGACGCGTCACCCGGCGCGGCCCGGCCGCGCAGGGAATTCTCCGAGATATCGATGATCGGCTGCGACGTCCCGGTACGCGAAACCGAAGGCACGGGCTCAAGATCGCTCTCCTGGCGGAGCGGCGCCGGGACGTTGCCGGCGCGGTTGCCGCGGGCGGCCTCCAACTGACCCGTGAGGATCGCCCGATCGGTGCGAAGCTGCCGGATCTCCGACTTGGCGATCTCCAGGCTCGTCCGCAACTGGCTGATCTCGTGGCGATCGCTATCGGCGCGGGTCTCCATGTCACGGCGCGCTTCCTCCCAGTCGCGATCGCGCTGGTTGCGCACGCCCTCGAATTCGCGCAATTTCAATGAGAGTTCGCTGTTCTGCATGGCAAGGTCGCGGCGTGCATTTTCGCTCTCGCTGCCGGCGGAACGTGCGCGCGTCAGCTCGTCCGCCAGCCGTTCGGCACGTGCCGTGGTCGAGTGCGCGTCGCTCTTGAGGCGCTTCAGCTCGGCTCGCGTCGTGCGCAGTTCCTCGTCGGTCATGCGGTTGCGGCCGTTGGCGGTCGCAAGCAGCTTCTCCGCCAGATCCGCCTTGGAGCCGATAGCCTCCTGGCGCGTGTTCATATGGGCAATCTGCAGCGCGGTTGCGTTCTGGACGCCCTCCAGTTCCTCCTCGAGGTTGCGGTTCTTTTCCTCGAGGACGGTGATCTCCTGGCGGAGGCCGGTGACGCTTGCCTGCAGGCTGCGAACGAGAGTTTCCTGCTGGGTCAGCGTGTTTTTCAGCTGGCTCTTTTCCTCGTTGACGCGCGTGATCTCGCGCGCCTGCGCGGCGGTCTCCCGGCGCGAGGTCTCGATCAGCAGTTGGTGGGCTGTCGATTCGACGTCGAGCTTCTCCCGCAGTGCGGAGAGTTCGCGGCTGCGGACCTCCAGCTCCCTCTGCGTGCGCTTCATCAGCGCGTTCGCCTCGTCGAACTGGCCGCTTCTGTCGGACATCTCGCGTTCGGCGTCGGCCAGTCGCATCTCCACGATGGAGAGTTCCTCGCAGGTCACCCCATGCAGCGCCTGGAGCTTGACGAACTCCTGCCGGATCGCGTCGATCTCGACGCGCAACTGTGCGTTGCTGGCACGGACCTCCTTGCTGTCGGAAGCAAGCCGGCCGTTGTCCTGTTCGAGCCTCCGGCGGGTGCCGGTCTCGTGTTCCAGAAGCGAACCGAGCCGGTTGCATTCGGACCGCAGCCCGCCGACTTCGGAAAGCAGGCGCGCGTGGCCGGTGACGAGCGTCGATACGCGATCCTGCACGAGGGCGAGCGTCGTGACGAGTTCCTCCGAGGATTGCTTGTTTTCCTCGAGCGCCAGGCCGAAGGCCTCAAAGTCGAGCGGATCGGCGGATGCGGCAGGCGCCACCGGATCGACGGACGGCGCTGCAGAAATGGGAATCCCAATTCCGTCAGGCAGGTACCTGGTTGCGGGATTGCCGGCATGCCTGCCGCTGTCCTCACTACGACGAAAAAGGTTCATGACCATCCCTCAGCCCCTCGGCGACGTCAAACTGTCCTGCAACCCGACACCCCGCCCCAGGGCCCCCGAATTGCGCATTTACTTCCGTATTTCAGCATGTTCGCATGGTCGGCCCGCTTCCGGGCTTTCGCGAGCAGGTAAGACGTTCGCGGTAAAATTGTCAAAACGGGATCCTGCACGGATCGAGGCAACCGGAGGTAATCAACAGCTTTTTTTGAACCGTTGGAACCGTCCTGCAGCCTGACGTTACGGTAGTTTAGCGGCAGCTTTTTCGCCCATGCGCATGCACGCGCGTGCCGCCCTTGCAATGCAGTCTCAAAAAGGGCAAAGCACGGCCAATGGATGAGCCCGGATCACCTTCATGAGTGCGAAGCCCAGGACAGCGCGTCCGATCGATCACCTGATCCTGCCGGTCTGCGAGATCGCAACGGCACGGCAGCGGCTGACCATGCTGGGGTTCACCGTCGCGGCCGACGCGCGCCATCCCTTCGGGACGGAAAACTGCTGCGTGTTTCTCGGTGACGGCAGCTATCTGGAGCCGCTCGGGATCGCCAACCGGGAGGAATGCGAGGCGGCAGCGCGGGCCGGCAACGTCTTTGTTGGACGGGACCAGGCCTTCCGCTTTCGCCGCGGCGCCGACGGCTTCTCGGGGATTGCGATGGCGACCGACGACGCGCGCGACGACGATGCCCGCTATCGCGCCGAGGGCCTGTCGGGTGGCGAGATGCTGGAATTTTCCCGCGATATGCTGCTGCCGGACGGCAGCAGCGCCACCGGCAGCTTCCGGCTCGCGTTTGCCGCCGATGCGCGCGCGCCCGATTTCTTTTTCTTCTCCTCGCAGCGTGTCGTCGCCCTGCCGTCTGACCGCAAGGCCCTGGGGCAGCATGCCAATGGCGCGGTCGCGCTGTCCGAGGTCGTACTGTCGGAGCAGAACCCGACTGATTTTCAGTATCTGCTGCAGACAGCCGCGGACGAGCGCGAGGTCGAGGCCCATTCCTTCGGCATGAGCGTGGATACGCCACGCGGCCGCATCAGCGTGCTCAATTTCGCCGGGATGCAGGGCTTCTATGGCATCGACCCGGCATCGACCGATCGCGGGCTGAAGGGCGAGGCGGTGGTATTTCGGGTGACCGATCTCGGTCGCTGCCGCAGGCATCTGGAAGACAACGCCATCGAATATATGGAGCGCGGCGGTCGCCTGCTGGTGCCGGCCGCGCCAGGGCAGGGCGCCCTTTTCGTCTTTGGAGAATGATATGGAAACCAATTCAGTCGTCACCGCCGGGGAAGGCAAGGGCAAGGTCACGTTCTCGCAGAAGGAGCGGCTGACGCTGATCGCCGGTCCCTGCCAGATGGAGAGCCGCGACCATGCCTTCATGATCGCCGGCACGCTGAAGGAACTGTGCGGCAAGCTCGGCATGGGCCTTGTCTACAAGTCGTCCTATGACAAGGCCAACCGCACCTCGATTTCCGGCAAGCGCGGCATCGGCCTGGAAAAGGCGATGGAGATCTTTTCCGATCTCAAGAAGGAGTTTGGCTTCCCGGTCCTGACCGACGTCCATACCGAGGAACAGTGCGGGCTGGTGGCGCCGACCGTAGACGTCCTGCAGATCCCGGCCTTCCTGTCGCGCCAGACCGACCTCCTTGTCGCCGCTGCCAAGACCGGGCGCGTGATCAACGTCAAGAAGGGCCAGTTCCTGGCGCCCTGGGACATGAAGAACGTGCTTTCGAAATTCACCCAGAGCGGCAATCCGAACGTGCTGCTGTGCGAACGCGGCGCGTCCTTTGGCTACAATACGCTCGTCTCCGACATGCGCTCGCTGCCGATCATGGCCTCGCTCGGCGCGCCGGTCGTTTTCGACGCGACGCATTCGGTGCAGCAGCCGGGCGGGCAGGGCGGCTCCTCCGGCGGCCAGCGCGAGTTCGTGGAGACGCTGGCGCGGGCGGCGGTTGCCGTCGGCGTCGCTGGCGTCTTCATCGAGACGCATGAGGATCCGGATAACGCGCCCTCGGACGGGCCGAACATGGTGCCGCTGAAGGACATGCCGCGGCTTCTGGAAAAGCTGCTCGCCTTCGACGCCGTCGCCAAGGGCTGACCGGGATTCGTGGCACCGTCATCACGATGGTGTCACAAGGCTCAGCTAGCCGGAGACGGCGAGCTTGCAATTCCGTCGGCTTCGACTAAGAGCTTTCAATCGATTAGATCACCGCTGACCCGCTCATACACAGGGAAGAAAACCATGACCGCAATCATCGACATCATCGGCCGCGAGATCCTCGACAGCCGCGGCAACCCGACCGTCGAAGTGGACGTTCATCTCGAGGACGGTAGTTTCGGCCGCGCCGCAGTCCCGTCGGGCGCCTCCACCGGTGCGCATGAGGCGGTCGAGTTGCGCGACGGCGGCACCCGCTACCTCGGCAAGGGCGTCGAGCGCGCCGTCGATGCGGTCAACGGCGAGATCTTCGAGGCGATCGGCGGCCTTGAGGCCGAGAACCAGATCGAGATCGACGACGCCATGATCGAGCTCGACGGCACGCCCAACAAGGCCCGCCTCGGCGCCAACGCCATCCTCGGCGTCTCGCTCGCCGTGGCCAAGGCAGCAGCGGCCGCCTCCGGCCTGCCGCTCTACCGCTATGTCGGCGGCCCCAATGCTCGCGTCCTTCCCGTTCCGATGATGAACATCATCAACGGCGGCGCGCATGCCGACAATCCGATCGATTTCCAGGAATTCATGATCGTGCCGGTCGGCGCCGATACCATCCGCGACGCCGTCCGCATGGGCTCGGAAGTGTTCCACACGCTGAAGAAGCAGCTCGCCGCCGACGGCCACAACACCAATGTCGGCGACGAGGGCGGCTTTGCGCCGGGGCTGGCGTCTGCGCCGGCAGCCCTCGACTTCATCATGAAGTCGATCGAGAAGGCCGGCTACAAGCCGGGCGACGACATGTTCATCGCGCTCGACTGCGCCTCGACCGAGTTCTTCAAGGACGGCAAGTACGTGCTCGAAGGCGAAGGCCGCACGCTGGAGCCGGGTGCCATGGCCGATTACCTCGCCGAACTGTCAGCCAAGTACCCGATCTTCTCGATCGAGGACGGCATGGCCGAGGACGACTGGGACGGCTGGAAGACGCTGACCGACAAGGTTGGTTCCAAGGTCCAGCTCGTCGGCGACGACCTGTTCGTCACCAACTCTTCGCGCCTGCGCGATGGCATCAAGATGGGCGTTGCCAACTCCATCCTCGTCAAGGTTAACCAGATCGGCTCGCTGTCGGAGACGCTCGACGCGGTCGAGACCGCTCACAAGGCCAGCTACACCGCGGTGATGTCGCACCGTTCGGGCGAAACCGAGGATTCGACCATCTCCGACCTCGCGGTCGCCACCAACTGCGGCCAGATCAAGACCGGCTCGCTGGCGCGTTCCGACCGGACCGCGAAGTACAACCAGCTGATCCGTATCGAAGAGCAGCTCGGCCCGCAGGCAAAGTACGCCGGCCGCTCGATCCTGCGCGGCTGAGACGGCCGACCATTTGCCGGTGAGGCGATTGCCCCTCACCCTAACCCTCTCCCCGCAGGCGGGGAGAGGGGACGCGGCATGAGCTGCCGACGTTGCGGCCTTTGCATCGATCATCTCAAAACTTTGGCACGCTTTGCGTCCTCGCGATTCCCTGAATGGCTGGAGAGGTGACGCAGCCTCGCCACATGCTTCCTTCTCCCCGCGTGCGGGAGATGGTGCCCGGCAGGGCGGATGAGGGGCGCTCTCCCGACAGGTATATCCTTCCGCAATTCCATCATGGTCAACGCTCGGTTAACCGATCGGCGCTAGAGTCCCTGTGTACTGCGTATCGGGACTTTTCCATGTGGACCAAGCATCACAAGAAGCGCCGGCTCGGCCGGTTCATCGTTCCGGCGATCACCGTCGCCTTTCTGTCCTATTTCAGCTATCATTCCGTCCATGGCGACTTCGGCCTGCGGGCGATGGAGACGTTCGAGCGAACGCGCGTCACGCGGCAGGCCAAGCTCGACGTGCTCGTTGCCGAGCGCAAGCGGCTCGAGCGCGAGGTGGCGCTGATGAGCGACGGCTCGCTCGAAAGGGACATGCTGGACGAGAAGGCGCGCTTCGCGCTGAACATGTCCCGGGCCGACGAGATCGTGATTTTTCACTGATTTCGGCGATTAACCGGAAGTAAGTTAATTCAAAATATTTGAACAATTTCAAATATTTATGGCGAATGCTAGCCATGCATTTATGGCATTGCTGAGGCCGCCTTCTTCCCCTATGTTGCCGCCAAAGGCAGAAACTCGGGAGGATTGTATGGCTCCGCGCAAGACCGCGACCGTATCGAGCCGCAAATCAGCGGCAAGGCCTGTCAAAAAAGACTTCAACGGCGGCACCGTCGTCGACTTTTCCAAGGAACAGGATCTGAACGCCTACCGCGAAATGCTGCTGATCCGGCGTTTCGAGGAGAAGGCCGGGCAGCTCTACGGCATGGGCTTCATCGGCGGCTTCTGTCACCTCTACATCGGCCAGGAAGCGGTCGTCGTGGGTATGCAGATGGCGCTGAAGGACGGCGACCAGGTCATCACCGGCTACCGCGACCACGGCCACATGCTGGCCTGCGGCATGAGCGCACGCGGGGTGATGGCGGAACTGACCGGACGCCAGGGCGGCCTTTCCAAGGGCAAGGGCGGCTCCATGCACATGTTCTCCAAGGAAAAGAACTTCTACGGCGGCCACGGCATCGTCGGCGGGCAGGTTTCGCTCGGCACCGGTCTCGCCTTCGCCAACCGCTACCGCGGCAACGACAACGTCTCGCTCGCCTATTTCGGCGACGGCGCTGCCAACCAGGGCCAGGTCTACGAGAGCTTCAACATGGCTGCTCTGTGGAAGCTGCCGGTGATCTACATCATCGAGAACAACCGCTACGCCATGGGCACCTCGGTCTCGCGCTCTTCGGCCCAGACCGATTTCTCCCAGCGCGGCGCCTCCTTCAACATTCCGGGCTACCAGGTCGACGGCATGGACGTTCGCGCGGTCAAGGCTGCTGCCGACGAGGCTGTCGAGCATTGCCGTTCCGGCAAGGGGCCGATCATCCTCGAGATGCTGACCTATCGCTATCGCGGTCACTCCATGTCCGACCCGGCGAAGTATCGTTCCAAGGACGAAGTGCAGAAGATGCGCTCCGAGCACGATCCGATCGAGCAGGTTCGCGCGCGCCTGCTGGAGAAGAAGTGGGCTTCCGAGGACGAACTGAAGCAGATCGACAAGGACGTCCGCGACGTGGTTGCCGATTCGGCCGATTTCGCCCAGTCCGATCCGGAGCCGGATGTATCCGAGCTCTACACCGACATTCTGATCTGATCCGGGCGGAGGAAACACCATGCCAATCGATATTCTCATGCCCGCCCTGTCTCCGACGATGGAAGAGGGCACGCTGTCCAAGTGGCTCAAGAACGAGGGCGATAGCGTCAAGGCGGGCGACGTGATCGCCGAGATCGAGACCGACAAGGCGACCATGGAAGTGGAAGCCGTCGACGAGGGCACGATCGCCAAGATCGTCGTGCCCGCCGGGACCGAGAACGTGAAGGTCAACGCGCTGATCGCTGTGCTCGCCGAGGAAGGCGAAGATGTCGACCAGCTCGGCAAGGGCGTCGGCGAGGACGAGGTCGAGGCCGGCCCGAAGGGTGCCGAAGTCGAGCCGGCCAAGGCTGAGGCTGCTCCGGCGGCACCGGTTCCGGCAGCGCCCAAGGTTGAAATCGCCGCCGATCCGGACATTCCGGCAGGCACCGAGATGGTCTCCACGACCGTGCGCGAAGCGCTGCGCGACGCCATGGCCGAGGAAATGCGCCGCGACGGCGACGTCTTCGTCATGGGCGAGGAAGTGGCCGAGTACCAGGGCGCCTACAAGATCACGCAAGGCCTGCTGCAGGAATTCGGCGACCGCCGGGTGATCGATACGCCGATCACCGAGCACGGCTTTGCCGGCGTCGGCGTCGGTGCGGCGATGACCGGCCTGAAGCCGATCGTCGAGTTCATGACCTTCAACTTCGCCATGCAGGCGATCGACCAGCTCATCAACTCGGCCGCCAAGACGCTCTACATGTCCGGCGGCCAGATGGGTGCGCCGATCGTCTTCCGCGGCCCGAACGGCGCGGCCGCCCGCGTCGCCGCCCAGCACTCGCAGTGCTATGCCGCCTGGTACAGCCACATCCCGGGCCTCAAGGTCGTCATGCCCTATACGGCAGCCGACGCCAAGGGCCTGCTGAAGGCTGCGATCCGCGATCCGAACCCCGTCATCTTCCTGGAAAACGAGATCCTCTACGGCCAGCACTTCGACGTGCCGAAGCTCGATGATTTCGTGTTGCCGATCGGCAAGGCGCGCATTCACAAGACCGGCAAGGACGTCACCATCGTCTCGTTCGGCATCGGCATGACCTATGCGACGAAGGCGATCGTGGAACTCGAAAAGGACGGCATTGACGTCGAACTGATCGACCTGCGCACCATCCGCCCGATGGACCTGCCGACGATCATCGAATCGGTGAAGAAGACCGGTCGCCTCGTCACCGTCGAGGAAGGCTATCCGCAGAATTCGGTCGGCACCGAGATCGCCACCCGCGTCATGCAGCAGGCCTTCGACTACCTGGACGCGCCGATCCTGACGATCGCCGGCAAGGACGTTCCGATGCCCTATGCTGCGAACCTCGAGAAGCTCGCGCTTCCGAACGTCGGTGAAGTCGTCCAGGCGGTGAAGACCGTCTGCTACAAGTAACGGGAGGGTGGAGACATGCCGATCAACATCACCATGCCTGCCCTTTCGCCGACCATGGAGGAGGGCAACCTTTCCAAGTGGCTCGTCAAGGAGGGTGACACGGTCAAGTCCGGTGACGTCATCGCCGAGATCGAGACCGACAAGGCGACGATGGAAGTCGAGGCCGTCGACGAGGGCATCGTCGCCAAGCTTGTCGTTCCGGCCGGCACCGAAGGGGTGAAGGTCAATTCGCTGATCGCGGTGCTTGCCGCGGACGGCGAGGACGTGAAGGCTGCCGCCAGTGGTGCTGGCGCCGCCGCTCCGGCACCGAAGGCGGAAGCGGCTCCGGCCGCGGCACCCGCGCCTGCCGCAAAGAGCGAGGCTGCGCCGGCCCAGGCGCCATCGGCACCTGCCGCGGCTGCTCCCGCCGCCAAGGCGGACGGCAATCGCACCTTCTCCTCTCCGCTGGCCCGACGTCTGGCAAAGGAAGCCGGGATCGACATTTCGGCGGTTTCCGGCTCCGGTCCGCATGGCCGCGTGGTCAAGGCCGACGTCGAGGCCGCCGTTTCCGGCGGTGGCGCAAAGAAGGCGGCAACGCCTGCTGCCGCTGCTGCGCCTGCCGCACCACTGGCAAAGGGCGCGTCCGACGATGCTGTCCTGAAGCTGTTCGAGGAAGGCTCCTACGAGCTCGTGCCGCATGACGGCATGCGCAAGACGATCGCCCGCCGGCTGGTGGAATCCAAGCAGACCGTGCCGCACTTCTATGTCTCGGTCGATTGCGAGCTCGATGCGCTGATGGCGCTGCGGGCGCAACTGAACTCCGCCGCGCACGAGAAGGACGGCAAGCCGGCCTACAAGCTCTCGGTCAACGACATGGTGATCAAGGCCATGGCGCTCGCCCTGAGGGATGTTCCGGATGCCAACGTCTCCTGGACCGATGCCGCGATGGTCAAGCACAAGCATTCGGACGTCGGCGTTGCGGTGTCGATCCCGGGCGGCCTGATCACGCCGATCATCCGCCATGCGGAGACGAAGAGCCTGTCGGCCATCTCCAACGAGATGAAGGACCTCGGCAAGCGCGCCAAGGAACGCAAGCTGAAGCCCGAGGAATACCAGGGCGGCACGACCTCGGTCTCCAACATGGGCATGATGGGCGTGAAGAACTTCGCAGCCGTCATCAACCCGCCGCATGCGACGATCCTGGCCGTCGGCGCGGGCGAGCAGCGCGTCGTCGTCAAGGGCGGCGAGATGGTCATCGTCCAGGCGATGACGGTCACGCTCTCGACCGACCACCGCTGCGTCGACGGCGCGCTGGGAGCGGAGTTACTGAGCGCGTTCAAGCGCTACATCGAAAGTCCGATCGGGATGCTGGTCTAACGCGCGGAGATTCGGCCATGAAAACGGTCCTCTGCTATGGCGACAGCCTCACCTGGGGCTATGACGCGGTGACGCTCGGGCGCCATGCGCCGGAGGACCGTTGGCCGAGCGTGCTGCAAAGGGCGCTCGGGCCCGGCGTGCAGGTGATCGTCGAGGGGCTGAACGGCCGCACCTCTGCCTATGATGACAACCTCGCCGATTGCGACAGGAACGGCGCGCGCATCCTGCCGACGATCCTGCACAGCCACGATCCGATCGACCTCGTCGTCATCATGCTCGGCGCCAACGACATGAAGCCTATCGTCTGCGGCACGGCCTTCGGCGCGATGCGGGGCATGGAGCGGCTGGTCGAGCTGGTGCGGCACCATGCCTGGTCCTTCGACGGCACGGAGCAGCCGGAGATCCTGATCGTCTCGCCGCCGCCGCTCTGCGAGACGGCGAACACGGCATTCGCGGCGATGTTTTCGGGCGGAGTCGAGCAGTCGGCGATGCTGGCAACACTCTATGCCGACCTTGCCGACGAGAAGGGCTGCGGCTTCTTCGACGCGGGCTCGGTGGCGAAGACGTCGCCGCTCGACGGCGTGCATCTGGACGCCGAGAACACACGGGCGATCGGACGCGGGCTGGAGCCGGTGGTGCGCATGATGCTCGGGCTTTGAGGGTTGACGGGGATCAAGGAGCAGGGGGACGGGTAGGCTAGGCTGGTCGCATCAAACTCGAAGAGGAGATGCGACCATGTCGAACACGCCGCACCAGCTGGCAGAGGAATTTCCGGAGCATGTCGGCACGATCCGGCACCTGCGGGAGGTCGACGGGCACTTTCACCGCATCACGGATGCCTATGATGCGGTGAACCGGGCGATCCATCGGGCCGAGACGGATATCGAGCCCGCAGACGATTTTCGCATGGCCGACATGCGCAAGGAACGGATGCGGCTGAAGGACGAGATCTACGGGACGCTGACGCGGTTTGAGGCCGCAGACGAGCTTCCCTGAGGGACGGAAGGCAGCTTCCGCTCCTCTTGCAACGAAGGGCGCGCGGTCCCCGGAGCGGGGCCTTTGCCCGCAGAAGAGATAAAGAGGAGTGGAAGCGCTCATGTCGAATGCCTACGACGTCATCGTCATCGGTTCGGGTCCCGGCGGCTACATCGCCGCGATCCGCGCCGCCCAGCTTGGCCTGAAGACCGCGATCGTCGAGCGCGAACACCTGGCCGGCATCTGCTCAAACTGGGGCTGTATCCCGACCAAGGCGCTGCTGCGCTCGGCGGAGATCTTCCACTACGCGAAGCATCCGGGCGACTACGGCATCAAGATCGAAGGCAGCGTGACGCCGGACCTGAAGGCGATCGTCGCCCGCTCGCGCGGCATCGCGAG
Source organism: Mycoplana azooxidifex (assembly GCF_014196765.1). Classification (GTDB taxonomy): domain Bacteria; phylum Pseudomonadota; class Alphaproteobacteria; order Rhizobiales; family Rhizobiaceae; genus Mycoplana; species Mycoplana azooxidifex. The sequence goes on along the minus strand of NZ_JACIEE010000001.1, from coordinate 115,600 downwards.
CCGCATGAACGGCGGCGTCGGCTTCCTGATGAAGAAGAACAAGGTCGACATCATCTGGGGCGAGGCGAAACTCACCAAACCCGGCGAGATCGTCGTCTCCAAGACTTCGAAGACGCCGGTCGAGCCGCAGGCGCCGCTGCCGAAGAATGTGCTGCCGGAAGGCACCTACACCGCCAAGCACATCATCGTCGCCACCGGCGCCCGCCCGCGTGCGCTGCCCGGCATCGAGCCGGACGGCAAGCTGATCTGGACCTATTTCGAGGCGATGAAGCCGGAAGCGATGCCGAAGTCGCTGCTCGTCATGGGGTCGGGCGCGATCGGTATCGAGTTCGCCTCGTTCTATCGCACGCTCGGCGTCGACGTCACGGTCGTCGAAGTGATGAAGACGGTGATGCCGGTCGAGGACGCGGAAATCTCGGCGCTCGCCAAGAAGCAGTTCGAGAAGCAGGGCATGAAGATCCATCTGGAGGCCAAGGTCACCAAGGTGGAGAAGGGCGCCAATTCGGTCACCGCCCATGTGGAAATGAAGGACGGCAAGGTCGAGAAGATCACCGCCGACCGGATGATCTCGGCCGTCGGTGTGCAGGCCAACATCGAGAACATCGGGCTGGAGGCTCTCGGCGTGAAGACCGACCGCGGCTTCATCGCCATCGACGGCTACGGCAAGACCAACGTGCCGGGCATCTATGCGATCGGCGATGTCGCCGGTCCGCCGATGCTGGCGCACAAGGCGGAGCACGAGGCGGTGATCTGCGTGGAGAAGATCGCCGGCCTGCCGAACGTCCATCCGATGGACAAGCTGAAGATCCCCGGCTGCACCTACTGCCATCCGCAGGTTGCCTCGGTCGGGCTGACGGAAGCCAAGGCCAAGGAGCAGGGCCGCGATATCCGCGTCGGCCGCTTCCCCTTCGTCGCCAACGGCAAGGCCATTGCTCTTGGAGAGGACCAGGGCATGGTGAAGACGATCTTCGACAAGAAGACCGGCGAGCTGTTGGGTGCCCATCTGGTCGGCGCCGAGGTGACCGAACTGATCCAGGGCTTCGTCGTGGCGATGAACCTCGAGACGACGGAGGAAGAACTGATGCACACGATCTTCCCGCACCCGACGATCTCGGAGACGCTGAAGGAAAGCGTGCTTGATGCTTACGGGCGGGCGCTGAACGCTTAAGGGAAGGCAAGCGAACCTCTCGGGCTGCCCCTCACCCTAGCCCTCTCCCCGCAAGCGGGGAGAGGGGACGTGGCCCACGCGCGGCTGGCGATCGACGGAGGTGTTGCGGCATCCGTCCTTCTCCCCGCCTGCGGGGAGAAGGTGCCGGCAGGCGGATGAGGGGCGCGGACGCAGGTTCTCGCGGTTGGGGCAAAGCGGTCAGCCACTCTCAACCGTCATCCCGGACTTGATCCGGGATCCAGCGGCGTCGCGTCCGCGGCGCAGGGAATGCATTTCTCGCGCAATGACTTGCGCGGGCTGGATGCCGGATCAAGTCCGGCATGACGGGAGTTGAGGACGTGTCGTGCAGGGTGGCAGCGAGACTGAAGCGTCGTTTGCGGCGTGCCACATTGTAGGGGGCGATAGGCTCGCCCATATGACGATTGGGCGGCGCGAGTACCGCCCGATGAACGAATGCGAAGGGAATGCCGAATGGAAGTGGGCTGGTTGGCGGGGATCATCATCGGCGGTCTGGCGGGTTGGCTTGCCGGCAAGCTGATGGACATCCGGTTCGGCATCTTCATGAATATCGTGATCGGCATGGTCGGCGCGGTGGTGGCGAATGCGGTCTTCGATGCCGCTAACGTCCATGTCGCCAGCGGGTGGCTGGGTTACCTGGTGCAGGGTTTCGTCGGCTCCTGCATTTTGCTATTTGTCGCCAAGCTCGTCCGGCGTTGACGAAAATCCGCGTAGCACGCGGCTGAAGGCAGGTTTTGATGGTCACCATTCTCGACAGGACGATCCCCGGCGACGAAAAACGGCTCCGGCATCCGGAAAAGGCACATCGTCCCGACAACGAGGTCATGCGCAAGCCGGAATGGATCCGCGTGCGCGCGCCGGTCTCCAAGGGCTACCAGGAGACGCGCGCCATCGTGAAGGAAAACAAACTGGTGACGGTCTGCGAGGAAGCGGGCTGCCCCAATATCGGCGAGTGCTGGGACAAGAAGCACGCCACCTTCATGATCATGGGCGAGATCTGTACGCGCGCCTGCGCGTTCTGCAACGTCTCGACAGGCAAGCCGAACGCGCTGGACATGGCCGAACCGGAGAACGTGGCGAAGGCCGTCAGGGAGATGGGCCTCAGCCACGTCGTCATCACCTCGGTCGACCGCGACGATCTGGAGGACGGTGGCGCGGAGCATTTCGAGAAGGTGATCTGGGCGATCCGTGCCGCGTCGCCTTCCACCACCATCGAGATCCTCACCCCCGACTTCCTGAAGAAGCCCGGTGCGCTGGAGCGGGTCGTCGCCGCCAAGCCCGACGTCTTCAACCACAACATGGAGACGGTCGCCGGCAACTATCTGACGGTTCGCCCGGGTGCGCGCTATTTCCATTCCATCCGGCTTTTGCAGCGGGTGAAGGAACTGGATCCGACCATGTTCACCAAGTCCGGGATCATGGTGGGCCTCGGTGAGGAGCGTAACGAGGTGCTGCAACTGATGGATGACCTGCGCACGGCGGATGTCGACTTCCTGACGATCGGCCAGTACCTGCAGCCGACCCGCAAGCACCACAAGGTCGAGGCGTTCGTCACCCCTGACGAATTCAAGTCCTACGAGACGGTCGCCTACACCAAGGGCTTCCTGATGGTCGCGTCGAGCCCGCTGACGCGCTCGTCGCACCATGCCGGCGACGATTTCGCCCGCCTGCGGGCCGCCCGCGAGAAGAAGCTTCTGGCCGCTGCGGAATAGCCATTCGCACCGTCCTCCGTGATGTGACGCCATCCGGCGGCGCGGTCTTTCGGCAAGGCTGCGCCGCACCCGCGGCCTCGTGCTGCCTTGTGCCGAGGCAGTGCCGGCAATCAAAAGGATTTGTCTGCCCGCCCTTGCAGGCGTAGGCTGTCCCGGCTGCCCACGCGGGGAAGCGGGTGGCTTTTGCGCAGCAGTTCACGCGCTAAAGCATATCACGATCTTTCAGGTTCGCTCCCGTGCTTTAGATCCTTGATTTTTGCGCATGTCGTAGTCGCAAAACCGCAGCACACTTTTGCGCGACATGCTTTAGGCGGGCAGGGCATTGCAGCGCCTTTGCCCGCGGGGAGGTTGCGGATGGAGGTGGACAGCCTTTTTCGCCTGGCGGCAGCCGAGGCCGCGCGCTTTCGCAACGATGTGCCGGAGCGGCCGCACCGGCCCTTGCGTGGCTATGCCGACAGCGTCTCCATCTTTTCCGAACCCCTGCCGGACGAGGGCGCCGACGCGGAAGGCGTGCTCATGCAGCTGGTCGCCATGGCCGAGCCCGGCCTGCATCTCATGGCCGGCCCGCGCTTTTTCGGTTGGGTGATCGGTGGTTCGCATCCGGCGGGCGTCGCAGCCGACATGCTGACGTCGGCCTGGGGGCAGAACGCCGGAAACCACGTGGCGGCGCCGGCTGCTGCCGCCGCCGAGGTCGTCGCCGGTCGCTGGCTCCTCGACCTCCTGGACCTGCCGCGCGAAAGCTCCATCGGCTTCGTCACCGGCGCCACGGTCGCCAACTTCACCTGTCTTGCCGCAGCGCGCGGCGCGGTCCTGCGCGCCCACGGCTGGGATCCGGATTCGAAAGGCCTCTTCGGCGCGCCGCCGATTGCCGTGCTGATCGGCGACGACGCCCACACCACGGTTTTTTCGGCCCTGCAGTTCCTGGGTCTCGGCCACGATCGCGTCGTGCGCGTGGAGACGGACGGGGAAGGTCGTATCCGGCCTGAGGCATTCGGGCAGGCGATTGCCGCGGTCGACGGTCCGGCGATCGCCATCGTGCAGGCCGGCCAGATCAATACCGGGGCATTCGACGATTTCCAGAGGCTCGTGCCGCTCGCCAAGGCTAAGGACGCGTGGGTGCATGTCGACGGCGCCTTCGGGCTCTGGGCGCGGGCGTGCCCGGAGCGGCGGCCGCTTGCCACAGGCGTCGAGCTTGCCGACAGCTGGGCGATGGATGGCCACAAGTGGCTGCAGACGCCCTATGACAGCGGCTATGCGATCGTGCGCGAGGAGCTTGCGCACCGGCGGGCCATGACGATCGCGGCCAGTTATCTGCCGCTGGCGCGGGAAGGCGAGCGCGACCCGAGCCACTACGTGCCGGAACTGTCGCGGCGGGCGCGGGGCTTTGCCACCTGGGCGATGATCCGCCACCTCGGTCGCAGCGGTATTGCCGCCATGATCGAACGCAACTGCCGGGCCGCGACGACGCTGGCCGAACGGCTGGCCGAGCGCAACGGCATTGCGGTGCTGAACACGGTGGAACTGAACCAGGTGATCCTGCGGTTCGGGGCGAAGCTTTCGCCGGACGCCGGCGACCGGCTGACGCAGGAGGTGATCGCGCTGGTGCAGAAGGATGGCCGGATCTTTGCCGGCGGCGCGGTCTGGCGAGGACGGCAGGTGATGCGGCTGTCGGTCTGCAACTGGCAGACCGACGAGCGTGAGGCGCAGCTTGCGGCCGATGCCATCCTGTCGGCGTATGAACGGGCGGTGGACGGGGCCGACTAAGGCGGGTGCCAGCACGGAAAGCGTCGCCTTCGGTGCGCGCCATCTTGTTTCGCGGCGTGTGTTTTAATATCTCCAGCGCATGCCACAGTTCGAAACCCGGCGGCCGGTACCGCACAGCCCTGAACAGATGTATGCCCTCGTCGCAGACGTGGAGCGCTATCCCGAGTTCCTGCCGCTCTGCGAGGGGCTTGCCATTCGCTCGCGCAAGGAGCGCGACGGCAGGGAACTGCTGGTGGCCGACATGACGGTCGGCTACAAGGCGATCCGCGAGACCTTCACCACGCAGGTGCTGCTCAATCCGGCCGAGGAGGCGATCGACGTCAAATATCTGGACGGCCCGTTCCGCTATCTCGACAATCGCTGGCGGTTCGAGCCATTGGGCGAGGGAAGGTGCAACGTGCATTTCTTCATCGACTACGAGTTCAAGAGCCGGATCCTCGGTGCGCTGATGGGTTCGATGTTCGATCGCGCCTTCCACATGTTCTCAGAAGCCTTCGAAAAGCGCGCCGATACGATCTACGGCAACTGAACAAATTGCCCGCCTCATTCGTCACGACTGCAAGGGTCGGGCGGAATGCTGGAGGTCCGGGCATGCGTGGACTGCTTGTTGCGTTGAATATCGTGTCGCTGGCCGTTGCCGCCTTCCTCGTCTTTGCAAACCAGACGGGGGTTACCGGCAACGGCGCGTCGTCCGTTTCCGCGTCGATGGCCGGTGCGCCGGCACCGGGCGTGCGCCGTTTCGCACCGCAGCGTTGAACGAAACCGGGCGCTCAGCCGGCCGCGAGTTCGGCCAGCATCTCCAGTGCCGTGCGGACCGTGGCAAGGCGGATTTCGTGGCGGCCGATCTCGCCGTAGCGCATCGCCCGGTGCAGCGTCGGTCCGCCGCGGCGCGCTGCCGCCAGGTGAACGAGGCCGACGGGCTTTTCCGGCGATCCGCCGCCCGGACCGGCGATGCCGGTGACGGCGACCGCGCAATCGGCCCTGGAGGCTGTGAGCGCCCCTTCGACCATTTCCAGCGCTGTCTGCTCGGAGACCGCGCCATGCACCGATAGCGTCTCCGGCCGGACCCCGAGAAGCGCCGTCTTCGCCTCGTTGGAATAGGTGACGAAGCCACGGTCGACGACCGCGGACGATCCGGCGATCTCGGTGAGGGCGCCGGCGATGAGGCCGCCGGAGCAGGATTCGGCGGCCGCAACCAGAAGCCCGCGCGCCGTGAAGTCCGCGATCAGCCGGGCGGCCGCCTGCTCGATATCGTCCGGCCACATGCTCACGACGGCTGCCCGCGATAGACCACGGTGGCGGTGGCGATCGCGGCGATCCCCTCGCGGCGGCCGACGAAGCCGATCGTCTCGTTGGTCGTCGCCTTGACCGAGCAGCGCTCCAGCGCGATCCCGAGGAATTCGGAAAGCCTGCGCCGCATCTCGTCCCGGTGCGGTCCGATCTTCGGCGCCTCGGCGATCAGGGACACGTCGGCATTCATGATCGTGCCGCCGCGCGCGCGCACGATCTTGGCCGCATGCTCGATGAAGATCCTCGACGCAGCCCCCTTCCATTGCGGGTCGGAAGGCGGGAAGTGATCGCCGATGTCGCCGGCGCCGCAGGTGGCGAGCAGCGCGTCGGTCAGGGCATGCAGCGCCACGTCCGCATCGGAGTGGCCTTTCAGCCTCTGGTCGTGCGGGATGAAGACGCCGCAAAGCGTGACGCCGTCGCCGGGCTCGAGTTGATGGACGTCGTAGCCGTTGCCGGTGCGCACGTCGGGAAGCGGCGCCGAAAGCCTTTCGTCTGCCATGATGAGATCCTTCTGCAGGGTCAGCTTGACGTTCGCCGCCGATCCCTCGACCAGGCGGACGGGGACGCCCGCCCACTCGGCGATCGCCGCGTCGTCGGTGAAGTCGTCGCGGCCGTCCTCGGCGGCGCGGCGGTGGGCGTCGCGAATGGTGGCGAAATGGAAAGCCTGCGGTGTCTGGGCGGCGAAGAGGCCGGTGCGCGGAACCGTCTCCAGCACGTGACCGGCGGAATCGGAGCGCTTGAGCGTATCTGCGACGGCGACGGCGGGCAGGACGGCGCACTCCCCGGATGCGAGCGTTGCCGCAATCCGGTCGAGCAGGACCGTGTCGACGAAGGGCCGGACTGCATCCTGAATGAGCACATGGTCGACGTCGAGGGACGACAGCGCCTCGAGGCCGGCAAGCACGGACTGCTGTCGCGTGCGGCCGCCGGTCACGGCGAGGATCCGGTCCCGGCCGCCTTCCAGATGATCCAGCGCGGTATCGAACAGGTCGCGGTCGTCGCGATGGATCACTGCGACGATCCGGCAGGCGGGATCCCATTTGACAAAGGCCTCGAGGGTATGGGAAATAACAGGCCTTCCGGCGATCCGACGATATTGCTTCGGGCCGTCCGGATGCGATCCGGCCCGCTCGCCGCGTCCGGCGGCGACGACGATCACACCGCAGTTGATCCGTTTCTGTGCGCCCATTCTGCCCTGGTTCCCTCACGGTAGAAGCCGTTCCGGCCGGTTTAGAACGATCGCCGCCGCTTTGCCAGACGCGTTGCGGAAATTTGCGGCACTGTGCCAAAACGACTTGGCAAGCGGCATAAAGATGGCTAAAAATAATGCACGATAGAATATTGCTTGAAAGATAAGCATTTGGTTTCGGCGTTCCTTTCAGATCCCCTGGCGATCGGGCGGCAAGTCCTGCGAAACCGCGTCGTCCTCGCGCCGATGTCGGGCGTCACGGATCTGCCGTTCCGCGAATTGGCCTGGCGCTTCGGTGCGGGCCTGGTCGTCACGGAAATGATCGCGAGTCGCGAGCTTGCCGCCAACGCACCCGAATCCTGGGCGCGGATCCGCAATCGCGGCATTCGCCCGCACATGGTGCAATTGGCCGGGCGCGATGCCGGCTGGATGGCGGAGGCGGCCAGACTGGCGGAGGCAAACGGCGCCGATATCATCGACATCAACATGGGATGTCCGGCAAAGAAGGTCATCGGCGGTTATTCCGGATCGGCGCTGATGCGCGAACCCGACCATGCGCTGAGGCTGATCGAGGCGACGGTCGCCGCGGTCAAGGTGCCGGTGACGGTCAAGATGCGGCTCGGCTGGGATCACGACAGCCTGAACGCGCCGCAGATCGCCGCCCGCGCGGAAGCCGCCGGCGTGCAGATGATCACGGTGCACGGGCGCACGCGCATGCAGTTCTACGAAGGCAAGGCCGATTGGGACGCGATCCGCGCCGTGCGCGAGGCGATCAAGGTGCCGCTCGTTGCCAATGGTGACGTCGACACGGCCGAGGACGCGGTGGAGATCCTGCGGCGTTCCGGCGCCGACGCCGTCATGGTCGGGCGCGCAGCACAGGGACGTCCGTGGCTGCCTGCGGTGCTGGCCGGCGCATGCATGCCACCCCGCGGCGCGGCGCTTGCGACCGTTGCCGTCGAGCATTACCGGATGATGCTCGATTTCCACGGCGCCGTCGCAGGCCTGCGGCACGCGCGCAAGCATGTGGGATGGTACCTGGATCGCCATGCGCCCGGACTGGAACCCACGGCAAAGGCCGCCCTGATGACATCGACGGACAGCGGCTTCGTGGCTGACCGGCTGGCTGCTGCATTGATCGAACACGGCACGGCGGTGCGACGGGAAGAGAAGGCGGCATGACCAGCTCAGACGACGAACGTCGGCAATCCGACGGCAATGGACTGGCAATGGCGGTGCTGAACGCCATCCAGAATCCGGTCATCCTCGTCGATGCGGAGGGGCATATCGCCTTCGCCAACTGGGAGGCGGAGTCCTTCTTCGGGGCGAGCGCCAGCCACCTGTCGCGGCATAATGTCAGCAATTTCATACCCTTCGGAAGCCCTCTTCTCACGTTGATCGATCAGGTGAGGGAGCGGCTGGCGCCGGTCAACGAATACCGGGTCGACCTCAGTTCGCCGCGACTGGGCGCCGACAAGCTCGTCGACCTCTACGTGGCGCCGGTTGGGACCGAGCCGGGCTCGGTGGTGGTCGTGCTGCAGGAACGCTCGATGGCGGACAAGATCGACCGCCAGCTGACCCATCGCGCCGCCGCCCGTTCGGTGACCGGGCTCGCCTCGATGCTTGCGCACGAGATCAAGAACCCGCTCTCCGGCATCCGTGGCGCGGCACAGCTCCTGGAGACCTCCGTCGAGGACGAGGACCGGGCGCTCACGCGGCTCATCTGCGACGAGACGGACCGGATCGTCTCGCTGGTCGACCGTATGGAGGTGTTCTCCGACGAGCGCCCCGTTGACCGGGTGGCGCTCAACATCCATTCCGTTCTCGACCATGTGAAGGCGGTGGCGAGCGCCGGCTTTGCCCGAAACATCAAGATCACCGAGAACTACGATCCGTCGCTGCCGCCGGTCTTCGCCAATCGCGACCAGCTCGTGCAGGTGTTCCTGAACCTCATCAAGAACGCGGCCGAGGCCGTGGGCGACCGGCCGGACGGCGAGATCCAGCTGACCACGGCCTACCGGCCGGGCATCCGCCTGTCGGTGGCCGGCACGCGCGAGAAGGTCTCGCTGCCGCTGGAATTCTGCGTGCACGACAATGGGCCGGGCGTGCCGACCGATCTCCTGCCGCACCTGTTCGATCCCTTCATCACCACCAAGACCAACGGATCCGGGCTCGGGCTGGCGCTCGTTGCCAAGATCATCGGTGGCCATGGTGGCATCATCGAATGCGACAGCCAGGGCCACCGCACGACGTTCCGCGTGCTGATGCCCGCCTCCAAGGGGTTGCGCGAGGATGATGATACCTCCCGAGAGCAGAGGAAATAGCAGATGACAGGCGCCACAGTCCTTGTTGCCGACGACGATGCGGCGATCAGAACCGTACTCAACCAGGCGCTGAGCCGGGCAGGCTATGATGTCCGCATCACCTCCAATGCCGCGACGCTGTGGCGCTGGATCTCGGCCGGCGAGGGCGACATCGTGGTCACCGACGTGGTCATGCCGGACGAGAACGCCTTCGATCTGTTGCCGCGCATCAAGAAGGCGCGCCCGGACCTGCCAGTGCTGGTGATGAGCGCGCAGAACACGTTCATGACGGCGATCAAGGCGTCCGAGCGCGGCGCCTACGACTACCTGCCGAAGCCGTTCGACCTGACGGAACTGATCGCCATCATCGGCCGCGCGCTGGCCGAGCCCAAGAAGAAGCCGGTCAAGCTCGACGACGACACCCAGGACGGCATGCCGCTGGTCGGCCGCTCGGCGGCCATGCAGGAGATCTACAGGGTTCTTGCGCGGCTGATGCAGACCGACCTGACGCTGATGATCACCGGCGAATCGGGCACCGGCAAGGAACTGGTGGCGCGCGCCCTGCACGACTACGGCAAGCGTCGCAACGGACCCTTCGTGGCGATCAACATGGCGGCGATCCCGCGCGACCTCATCGAATCGGAGCTGTTCGGCCACGAGAAGGGGGCCTTTACCGGGGCGCAGAACCGCTCGACCGGCCGCTTCGAGCAGGCCGAGGGCGGCACGCTGTTCCTCGACGAGATCGGCGACATGCCGATGGACGCGCAGACGCGCCTGCTTCGCGTGCTGCAGCAGGGAGAATACACGACGGTCGGGGGGCGCACGCCGATCCGCACCGACGTGCGCATCGTTGCCGCCACCAACAAGGACCTGAAGCAGTCGATCAATCAGGGCCTCTTCCGCGAGGACCTCTACTACCGCCTGAATGTCGTACCGCTCAGGCTGCCCCCCTTGCGCGACCGCGCCGAGGACATTCCCGATCTCGTGCGCCACTTCGTCCAGCAGGCGGAGAAGGAGGGTCTGGATGTGAAGCGATTCGACCAGGAGGCGCTGGACCTGATGAAGGCGCATCCCTGGCCGGGCAACGTGCGCGAGCTCGAGAACCTCGTGCGGCGGCTGACCGCACTTTATCCACAGGATGTCATCACCCGCGAAATCATCGAGGCGGAACTGCGCGCGGATATCCCCGACAGCCCGATCGAGAAGGCTGCCGCCCGCAGCGGGGCGCTTTCGATCTCGCAGGCGGTGGAGGAAAACATGCGCCAGTACTTCGCCGGTTTCGGCGACGGCCTACCGCCGCCGGGCCTTTACGACCGGGTTCTGGCCGAAATGGAATATCCGCTGATCCTCGCCGCCCTGACCGCCACGCGCGGAAACCAGATCAAGGCGGCCGACCTTCTCGGGCTCAACCGGAACACGCTGCGCAAGAAGATCCGCGAGCTCGGCGTCTCGGTGTATCGCAGCTCGCGATTGGCTTGATTTCACCCGTTGGTGCGTTGCATTTTCGCCACATTGTGTTGCATGGTGGTAACAGATGCACGCGGGGGCGAATAGGCGGTGGTCCTTTCTCGTTCTCTTCGCAGGCGTCCCGGAGCTTTGGCTTGCGGACCCGTGCTTCTGCCAGAACGAGTGTATCGGCCAGTCCCTGGCCGGTCGGAGTGAGTGCTTCGGATGAACGAGAATGCGACCCCCATCGGGGGTGGTGAAGACATCGCCGGCAACGGCAGTGACCGCAGGGCCTCGTTCGCGCTTCCGGGTCTGCTGCTTGCCGGCGGAGCCCTGGTCGCGGCGACCCTTTCGCTCTTCATCCTGCTGGGGCTGACTCCGATCAAGCCGGTGGCGAACGTGATCATCGCCTCGGTGGCGGTGAATGCGATCTTCGTCATCGGCCTCATCATCCTGATCGGCCGCGAGATCGCCCGCCTGCTCAAGGCCCGCTCGCGCGGTCGCGCGGCGGCGCGCCTGCACGTGCGCATCGTCGCGCTGTTTTCGATCGTGGCGATCACGCCGGCGATCCTGGTCGCCATCTTCGCCTCGATCACGCTCGACGTCGGGCTCGACCGCTGGTTCTCGATCCGCACGCAGTCGATCGTCAGCTCGTCGCTGAACGTGGCGCAGGCCTATGTGCTGGAGAATGCGAGCTACCTGCAGGGCCAGACCGTGTCGATGTCGAACGACCTGGAGCGCAACCGCCAACTCTACAGCCTCGACCGCACCGGCTTCACCGACCTCATCACCCGCCAGGCGCGCGGCCGCGGCATGCTCGGGGCGTTCCTGGTGCGCGGAGACGGGTCGCAGGTCCTGCAGGCCAACATCCCGACAGAAAAACCCCTGCCTGCGGTTCCCGACGAGGCGCTGAAGGCGGCCGCTGCCGGCCAGCCGACGCTCATTCCGCCTGGGACGACCAATCTCGTCGGCGCGGTGATCAAGCTCGACAACATACCCGACACCTTCCTCTACACGATCCGCACCGTCGATCCCGAAGTGATGCGCTCGATGCGGATGATGGAGGACAACACCGCCGAGTACCGCGCGCTGGAGGCCGGCAGGATGTCGCTGCAGGTGGCATTCGGCGTGCTCTATCTCGGCTTTGCGCTGATCGTGCTTCTGGCGGCGATCTGGACGGCGATCGCGGTGGCCGACCGCATCGTGCGGCCGATCCGGCTGCTCATCGGCGCGGCGGATGCCGTCGGATCCGGCAATCTCGACGTGCACGTGCCGGTGCGGACTGCCGATGGCGACGTCGGCAACCTGTCGCGCACCTTCAACAAGATGATCGCGGAGATCCGGGCGCAGCAGGGACAGATCCTCGACGCCAAGGACGAGATGGAACAGCGCGGCCACTTCATCGAGGCCGTTCTCTCCGGCGTGACGGCTGCCGTGATCGGCGTGGAGGAGGGCGGCCGGCTGACGATCGCCAATTCCTCGGCCGAGCTCCTGTTCGGGCGCCCGGCGGGATCGCTCGTCGGCGCGCAACTGGCGGAGATCTCGCCCGAGGTGGACGAGGTGCTGCAGGAGGCCACGCATCGATTCCGCAACGACCATCGCCGGCAGATCAACATCATGCGCGGCGGCACCGAGCGGACGCTGAACGTGCAGGTCACGCGCGAGGAGGCGAAGGATGCCAAGGAATCCTATGTCATCACCATCGACGACATCACCGACCTCGTCATCGCCCAGCGCTCGACCGCCTGGGCCGATGTCGCCCGCCGCATCGCCCACGAGATCAAGAACCCGCTGACGCCGATCCAGCTCTCGGCCGAGCGCATCCGCCGTCGCTACGGCAAGCAGATCAATCAGGACGACCGCTCCGTGTTCGACCAGTGTACGGACACGATCGTTCGCCAGGTCGAGGATATCGGCCGCATGGTCGACGAGTTTTCCTCCTTTGCCCGCATGCCCAAGCCGACCAAGGACAGGTCGGACCTGCGCGCCATTCTGAAGGATGCCGTGTTCCTGCGCGAGATGGGCAACACGCACGTCACCTTCATGAAGGACTTCGAGCAGGAGCCGCTCGTCGGCCACTTCGATTCGCGCATGCTGGGACAGGCCTTCGGCAACATCATCAAGAACGCGGTTGAGGCGATCGAAGCCTTGCCGGCCGACGTCCAGCGCGACGAGCGCAAGATCCTCGTGCGCGCAGGACGCGACAGGACGAGCGGGCATTTCGTCGTCGACGTGGTCGACAACGGCAAGGGCCTGCCGACCGAGAACCGGCACCGGATCCTGGAACCCTACATGACCATGCGCGAGAAGGGCACGGGGCTCGGGCTGGCGATCGTCAAGAAGATCATCGAAGACCACGGCGGGCAGCTGGAGCTGCACGACGCGCCGCCGGACTTCGACAACGGCCACGGGGCGATGATCCGCGTGATCCTGCCCGTCGAGGACAACCTGGCCGTCGATGCGGAAGAAAAAGACAAGGAACTGACCCATGGCCTCTGACATTCTGGTGGTGGACGACGAGGAGGATATCCGCGAGATCGTGTCGGGCATCCTCTCCGACGAGGGACACGAGACGCGGACCGCCTACGACAGCGACAGCGCGCTGCAGGCCATCAGCGACCGCGTGCCGCGGCTGGTCTTCCTGGATATCTGGATGCAGGGGAGCCGGCTGGACGGGCTTGCGCTGCTCGACGAGATCAAGAGCCGCTATCCCGACCTCCCGGTCGTGATGATCTCCGGCCACGGCAATATCGAGACCGCCGTGTCGGCGATCCGGCGCGGAGCCTACGACTTCATCGAGAAGCCGTTCAAGGCGGACCGGCTGATCCTGATCGCCGAACGGGCGCTGGAGAACTCCAAGCTGCGGCGGGAGGTGACCGAGCTCAAGCGCCGCTCGGGCGACGCCGTCGAACTGATCGGCACGTCGGTGGCCGTCTCGCAGCTGCGCCAGACCATCGAGAAGGTTTCCCCGACCAACAGCCGCATCATGATCCTGGGCCCGTCCGGTTCCGGCAAGGAACTCGTGGCGCGGATGATCCACCGCAAGTCGAGCCGCGCCAACGGCCCGTTCGTCGTGCTGAACGCAGCGGCGATCACGCCGGAGCGGATGGAGATCGCGCTCTTCGGCACCGAGGGCGGCGGCGGCGGGCAGCAGCGCAAGACCGGTGCGCTGGAGGAGGCTCACGGCGGCATCCTCTATCTGGACGAGATCGGCGAAATGCCGCGCGAGACCCAGAACAAGATCCTGCGGGTGCTCGTCGACCAGCAGTTCGAGCGCGTCGGCGGCTCGAAGCGGGTGAAGGTCGACGTCCGCATCATTTCGTCCACTGCCTACAATCTCGAGAGCCTCATTGCCGAGGCCGTGTTCCGGGAGGACCTCTATCATCGCCTCGCCGTGGTGCCCGTGCGGGTGCCGCCGCTTGCCGAGCGGCGCGAGGACATTCCCTTCCTCGTCGACATGTTCATGCGCCAGATCAGCGAGCAGGCCGGGATCCGCGCCCGGAAGATCGGCGACGATGCGCTCGCGGTGCTGCAGGCGCACGACTGGCCGGGCAACATCCGGCAGCTGCGAAACAACATCGAACGCCTGATGATCCTCGCCCGCAGCGACGGTCCGGATAGCGCGATCACTGCCGACATGCTGCCGACGGATGTCGGCGACATGCTGCCGAAGGTCTCCAGCCAGGGCGCCCAGCACATCATGACCCTGCCGCTGCGCGAGGCGCGCGAGATGTTCGAGCGCGACTACCTAATCGCCCAGATCAACCGCTTCGGCGGCAACATCTCGCGCACGGCCGAGTTCGTCGGCATGGAACGCTCGGCGCTTCATCGCAAGCTGAAATCGCTGGGTGTCTGACGGAAGCATGCGGGCTGCGGGGTACGGCACATGAAGGTCATCATCTGCGGCGCGGGCCGGGTCGGCTACGGCATCGCCGAGCGGCTGTCACAGGAAGACAACGACGTCTCGGTCATCGATATCTCGGCTGCGCTGATTGCGGCGATCACCGAGACCCTCGACGTCAGCGGCGTGGTCGGCCACGGCGCCCATCCGGAAGTGCTGGCGCGCGCCGGCGCGGAGGAGGCGGAGATGATCATCGCCGTCACACTGCACGACGAGATCAACATGGTGGCCTGCCAGGTCGCCCATTCCCTGTTCAAGGTGCCGACGAAGATCGCCCGAATCCGGGCGCAGAGCTATCTGGCGCCGGAATATTCGGATCTCTTTTCGCGCGACGACATGCCGATCGATGTCGCGATCTCGCCGGAGATCGAGGTCGGCAAGATGGCGCTCAGGCGGATTTCCTATCCCGGCGCCACCGATGTCGTCCGCTTCGCCGACGACAAGATCGTCATGCTCGCGATCGAATGCATGGAGGACTGCCCGGTCGTCAACACGCCGCTCCAGCAGCTGACGGAACTCTTTCCCGACCTGAAAGCAACGGTGACCGCGGTCTTTCGCGAAGGCAAGCTGTTTGTCGCCAAGTCTGCGGACGAGCTGCAGACCGGAGACCTCGCCTATGTCGTCTGCGACGCCGCGCATGTCAGGCGCACATTGTCGCTGTTCGGCCATGAGGAGCAGGAAGCCAGGCGCATCGTCATCGCCGGCGGGGGCAATATCGGCCTCTTCGTTGCGAAGACGATCGAGCAATTCCAGCCGCGGACGCGCGTCAAGATCATCGAAAACGACCGCGAGCGGGCGATCCACATCGCAGACCAGTTGCGCAACACGGTGGTCCTCCACGGTTCGGCACTGGACCAGAAGATGCAGCAGCAGGCCGACATGGAGAATGCCGACCTTTTCGTCGCCCTGACCAACAACGACCAGATCAATATTCTCGGCAGCGTCATGGCCAAGAGCCTCGGCTGCAAGCAGAGCCTGGTGCTCCTCAACGACCCGGCATTCCACGACCTGATCGACAGTATGGACATCGACGCGCACATCAATCCGCGCGCAGTCACGATCTCCGGCATCCTCCAGCACGTGCGTAAGGGGCGCATCCGCTCGGTCTATGCCGTGCAGAAGGGATCTGCCGAGGTGATCGAGGCCGAGGCGCTGGAGACCTCGCCGCTCGTCGGCACATCGCTGCGCGATCTCGACCTGCCGGACGGCATCCGCATCGGAGCGATCTACCGCGAAGGAACCGTGCTGCCGCCGAGCGGCGAATTGCGCATCAAGGCGAAGGACCGGGTGGTGCTGCTTGCGACGGGAGACGCCGTCCGCCACGTCCAGCAGCTCTTCCGCGTCAGCATCCAGTATTTCTAGGCGCGGGGCGAGCCAGGAGAAGCGCCGACCGGGGCGCCTATCGACGGTGTCTGGGCCCGTCATTTGCCCGCTGCCGGCAGTCCTGCACGGAAGTGGTATGATGATCTTTTCGACGTTGCGGAGAAGTCTGCGATTTGATACCTAAACCGATGGATGGGCGAAAATGTGCGTCGCCTGTCTTCGGGGCATCAATGTTTTAGTCAACCGGTCGGCAGGACCGGCAATCAAGAAAGAAGCGGCGCGATGGCGGAACGTTCTCAGAATCTGCAAGACCTTTTTCTCAATACCGTTCGCAAGCAAAAGATTTCCCTCACAATCTTCTTGATCAACGGCGTGAAGCTGACGGGCGTCGTGACGTCCTTTGATAATTTCTGCGTGCTCCTGCGGCGCGACGGCCACTCGCAGCTCGTCTACAAGCACGCCATCTCCACCATCATGCCCGGCCAGCCGCTGCAGATGTTCGAGAGCGAAGAGAGCGCCTCCTGACAAGGTGAAGGCTGATTAGCAAACGCGATACATCCCAGGATTCGATCGTTCCGGAGCCCGAAAAGCGCCGCGACGATTCGCGTGCCGTCGTCATTGCGCCGGTGCTCAAGAAGGGCAGGGCCGACACGAACGGCGCCTCCGTGCGCTCGGACGAGGCGCGCCTGGCCGAGGCGATCGGGCTTGCCCGCGCCATCGATCTCGACGTCGTCTTCTCGGCGGTCGTGCCGGTCAGCCAACCCAAGCCCGGCACGTTGCTCGGCACCGGCAAGATCGAGGAAATCAAGACGGCGCTCGATGCCAACGAGGCGGGACTGGTGATCGTCGATCATCCGCTGACGCCGGTGCAGCAGCGCAATCTCGAGAAGGCATGGAACGCGAAGGTCATCGACCGGACCGGCCTGATCCTGGAGATCTTCGGCCGCCGGGCTTCCACCAAGGAGGGTACGCTCCAGGTCGAGCTCGCCCATCTCAACTACCAGAAGGGCCGCCTGGTCCGCAGCTGGACCCACCTGGAACGCCAGCGCGGTGGTGCCGGCTTCATGGGCGGCCCGGGCGAAACCCAGATCGAGGCCGACCGGCGGCTGCTGCAGGAACGGATCGTGCGGCTTGAGCGCGAGCTCGAGCAGGTTCGGCGCACCCGCCAGCTGCATCGCGCCAAGCGCAAGAAGGTGCCGCATCCGATCGTGGCGCTGGTCGGCTACACCAACGCCGGCAAGTCGACGCTGTTCAACCGGATCACCGGGGCTGGCGTCCTTGCCGAGGACATGCTGTTTGCCACGCTCGACCCGACGCTGCGGCGGATGAAGCTGCCGCAGGGCCGCACCGTGATCCTGTCCGATACCGTGGGCTTCATCTCCGACCTGCCGACCCACCTCGTCGCCGCCTTCCGGGCGACGCTGGAGGAGGTGCTTGAAGCCGATCTGATCCTGCACGTGCGCGACATGTCCGATCCGGACAACGGCGCCCAGGCCTCCGACGTCCTGCGTATCCTGACCGATCTCGGCATCGACGAGAAGGATGGGGCGGAGCGGATCCTGGAGGTCTGGAATAAGATCGACGACTTGCCGGCAGAGGCGCGCGAGGCGCTGGTGCAGAAGGCCGCCGCCACGCCGAACACGATCGCCGTCTCGGCACTGACCGGCGAGGGTGTCGATGCGCTGATGAACGACATCAACCGGCGGCTGTCCGGCATTCTCGTCGACCGCGATGTCGTGCTTCCGGTCGACCAGCTTCAGCTTTTGCCCTGGCTCTACGATCATTCGATCGTCGATGAGCGCGAAGACCAGGAAGACGGCAGCGTGCGCATTTCCGCGCGGCTGACCGAGACCGAAGCCTCGGAACTGGACCGGCGGCTCGGGCAGGGTGCGAAACGCCCGCTTGAGGATTGGGAACGGTAGCGTACAGATTGTGCGACCAGGGGCGCCGCGCCTCAGCCGAGCTGCCGTTCGATCGCCTTGGCGGCCTGCCAGAGGTCTTCCATGCGCTCCAGCGTCGCTTCCTCCAGCGTCTCACCTGAAGCCTGAAGCTCTGTTTCTATGTGGGCAAAACGGCGGCGGAATTTCGCGTTGGTACCGCGGAGCGCCATTTCCGCATCCGTATCGGTGTGCCGGCCGATGTTGACGACCGCAAAGATCAGATCGCCCAGTTCATCGGCCACCTTCGCGCGATCGCCCTGACGCAGCGCCTCGCGCAGCTCGCCGATCTCCTCCTCGATCTTGTCGAGGATGGGCTCCGGCTCCGACCAGTCGAAGCCGACCTTGGCGGCGCGCTCCTGCAGCTTCAGGGCTTCGACCAAGGCAGGGAACGTGCGCTGGACCGAGCCGAGGTAGCCCTCGTCGGTCTCAGGCGGCAGTCCGCGGACGGCGCGCCGTTCGCTGCGCTCGCGCTTTTCGGCCGTCTTGATTGCGTCCCACTGTGCCTTGACCCGTTCGGGGGTGTCGGCATCGGACCGGTCGAAGACATGCGGGTGGCGGCGGATCATCTTCTTTGTGATCGCCTCGACCACGTCGCCGAAGGCGAACGTGCCTGCTTCCTCGGCCATGCGGGCGTGGAAGACGACCTGCAGCAGCAGGTCCCCGAGTTCGTCGCAGAGGTCGTGCATGTCGGCGCGCTCGATCGCGTCGGCGACCTCGTAGGCTTCCTCGATCGTGTAGGGCTTGATGGTCTCGAAGGTCTGAACCACGTCCCAGGGGCAGCCGGTCTCGGGCTGGCGCAACGCGGCCATGATGTCGAGTAGGCCCTTGATGTCGCGGGACGGCTGCATGCGCTCCACTCCGTCTGTCGCTCAGTTGAGCGGGATCGTGTTTTCGTCCTTGCCGGACTGGTAGGTCTGCGACAGCGCGTCGTAGGCGCGGCGGATACGTGCGTCCTGCGCCTTCAGTTCGGTCTTCGCGGGTTCCTCAGCCGTAGCGATCAGGTCTCCGATCGCAGCCGACCGCCAGAACGCGTTGGTCTTGGCATAGCCGCCCGGTTCCAGCCGGAAGACTTCCTTCAGGATCTTCAGATCATGCGGGATCGCGAAGGCGTCGCGGGAATCCTCATGGGTGAAGAAGTAGTAGAAATTGTCGAAACCTGCCCAGGTGATCGCCGAGAGGCACATGGAGCAGGGCTCGTGGGTGGACAGGAAGACCAGGTCCTTCGGATCGCGCTTTTGCGCCTGCTCGTAGAAGCGCTTCAGCGTATGAACCTCGCCGTGCCAGAGCGGGTTTTCCGTCTCGTTGTTCGTTTCGGCGATCACGAGCGAGAGATCGGATTTGCGCAGGATCGCCGCGCCGAAGATCTTGTTTCCGGCGGCGACGCCCTTTTTCGTCAAGGGGAGAATATCCTTCTCGATGACGTCGAGCAGGCGTCCTGCCAGGGCAGCTTGATCCATGGCGCGTTCCTCGCTGGTGATGATCCGCGCCAACCTTTAGCGGGGCGGCGCGCATGGACGCAAGGGGCAAGAGCCCATCGGAGATATTTGCTCGAAATGCCCTAGAGGCGAGCAAAAGAATACGCCGCCCCAATGGGCTGCGAATTTCTGTTCCTTTAAATTTTGTCCCGTATTGGCGATATTGCGGCTCAATCGAACCGGACCATGAGATGCAGCAGGCCAGCAACAAGCTTTCGGTATTTCCCGCCTTTTTCCGCGTCAGCGGAAAGAGGGTGGTGGTCGTGGGTGGCGGCGACGAGGCCTACGCCAAGGTCCGGCTGCTGCGCAACACCGATGCCGATATCGTCGTCGTGGCTCGCGAGCCGGCCGCCGATTTTACCCGCTATCTCAAGGCCGAAGAGATCGAGGTGGTCGCTGCGACGGTTTCAGTGGACGTGCTGGCCGGAGCGGTTCTCGTCTTTGCCGCAACCGGCGACGCCGCCGCCGACCGCGAGATCGCGGCGCTGGCGCGCGAACTGCAAATTCCCGTCAATGCCGTGGATCAGCCCGACCAGTGCGACTTCTTCACGCCCGCGCTCGTCAACCGCGCGCCGGTTGCCGTCGCAATCGGGACCGAAGGGGCGGGGCCGGTTCTGGCCCAGATGATTCGCGGCCAGATCGACCAACTCCTATCGCCTTCGCTCGGCAGGCTCGCCGCGCTGGCCGCCTCCTATCGCGAGGTCGTCGAGGCCATGGTGCCGCGCGGGGTGACACGCCGCGTCTTCTGGCGCCGGGTCTTCCAGGGCCAGGTGGCGGACGCCATCGGCGCCGGCGACGAGGAACTGGCGCGACGCAGGGCCACGGAACTTCTTTCCCGTGCCCGCAAGGTGGAGGGCCATGTCTGGCTCGTCGGCGCCGGCCCGGGCGCGGAGGACCTTCTGACGCTGCGGGCGCAGCGGGTGATGATGGAGGCCGATGCGATCGTGTTCGATGCGCTGGTGCCGCAGGCGATCGTCGACATGGGGCGCCGCGATGCCGAGCGGATATCCGTAGGCAAGCGCAAGGGCTGTCATTCCAAGTCGCAGGAGGAGATCAACGACCTCCTGGTCGAGCTCGGCCGCGCCGGCAAGCGCGTCGTGCGGTTGAAATCGGGCGATCCGCTGGTCTACGGCCGGGCCGCCGAGGAGATGTCGGCGCTGCGCGCGGCGGGGATCACCTACGAGATCGTGCCCGGCATCACGTCCGCCTTTGCCGCTGCGGCGGACTTCGAGCTGCCGCTGACCTTGCGCGGGGTCGCTTCCTCGCTGGTCTTCACCACCGGGCACGACCTCACCGGCGCCGTTCTTCCCGATTGGGCGCGGCTTGCCGTTTCGGGGGCGACGATCGCGGTCTATATGGGTCGCACGGTTGCCGCTTCCGTGGCAGGGCGGCTGATGCAGGCCGGCCTGCCGGCCGAGACGACCGTCGCCGTCATCGAGAATGCCAGCCGCGCCGACAGGCGGCTCCTGCACGGAACGCTGAAGGACCTGCCGGACCTGCAGCATCGCGACGAACTGACCGGCCCCGTGATGGTCATCATCGGCGACGCGGTCGCAGGCGCCAATTTCGAACATTCCGTTCCGCTCGTCCGCAGCCGCGCGACCGCGGAAGCCGCATCTCTGGGAGCATGACATGACAGACAAGGTCCTCACCGCGAACCGGCTGTCGGACGGCATATCCGTCTGGCTCGATGCCGCAGGCACCTGGAACACGTCATTGCAGGAAGCCTTCGTGGCGCGCCACAAGGAAGCCGTCGAAGCGCTCGAGGCGACCGGCAAGCAGGCGTTTGCCGACAACAAGGTGGTTGACGTCAACGTCGTGGACGTCGAAGAAGTCGACGGCGTGCTGCGTCCGCTTCGCATGCGCGAGCGCATCCGGGCCGGCGGCCCGACGATTCCCTATGCAGCCGGATACGCCGGCCTGAACGCGACCCGCTCGGTCGTGGCCTGAAGGACCAGACATGTATCGCTACGATGAATTCGACCACGCCTTCGTCAATGACCGCGTCGCCCAGTTCCGCGACCAGGTCGCCCGCCGCCTGTCCGGCGAGCTGGCGGAGGACGCGTTCAAGCCGCTGCGGCTGATGAACGGCGTCTACCTGCAGCTGCACGCCTACATGCTGCGCGTCGCTATTCCGTACGGCACTTTGAACAGCCGGCAGTTGCGCATGCTCGCCCATATCGCGCGCAAGTACGACCGCGGCTATGGCCATTTCACCACGCGCCAGAACATCCAGTTCAACTGGCCGGCACTGTCGGAGATTCCCGATGCTCTGGCCGATCTCGCCTCCGTCGAGATGCATGCGATCCAGACATCGGGCAACTGCATCCGCAACGTCACTGCCGACCATTTCGCCGGTGCCGCCGCCGACGAGGTCGCCGACCCGCGGCCCTATGCGGAAATCCTGCGCCAGTGGTCGTCGGTGCATCCGGAATTCTCCTACCTGCCGCGCAAGTTCAAGATCGCCGTTACCGGTGCCGAGCGCGACCGTGCAGCAATCCAGGTGCACGACATCGGCCTGCACCTGAAGAAGAACGACAAGGGAGAGACCGGCTTTGCCGTCTATGTCGGCGGCGGGCAGGGGCGGACACCGATGATCGCCAAGAAGATCCGCGACTTCCTCCCGGAGGAGGACCTGCTCTCCTATACGACCGCGATCGTGCGCGTGTACAACCTGCATGGCCGCCGCGACAACAAGTACAAGGCCCGCATCAAGATCCTCGTGCACGAGACCGGCGCTGAAGAGCTGGCGCGCCAGGTC
This sequence comes from Mycoplana azooxidifex, assembly GCF_014196765.1. Classification (GTDB taxonomy): domain Bacteria; phylum Pseudomonadota; class Alphaproteobacteria; order Rhizobiales; family Rhizobiaceae; genus Mycoplana; species Mycoplana azooxidifex. The sequence continues at coordinate 93,313 of NZ_JACIEE010000001.1, read as the reverse complement.
GAGGTCGAGTTTGCCGAACTGAAGAACACCGAGCTGAAGCTGCCCGACGCCGACATCCAGGCGATCACCTCCTATTTCGCGCCGCCGGCGCTGGAACCGCGCGCCGAGGGCTGGGCGAACCTGGCGCAGTGGAAGAAGGCGGATTCCGATTTCGCCCGCTGGGTGCATCAGAACGTCCAGCCGCACAAGCACCCCGACTACGGCATGGTGACGATCTCGCTGAAGCCTATCGGCGGCATTCCGGGCGACGCGACCGACGAGCAGATGGAGGCCGTTGCCGATATCGCCGAGGAATACGCCTTCGACGAGATCCGCGTCAGCCACGAGCAGAACCTGATCCTGCCGCATGTGGCGCTGGCTGATCTGGAGCCGATCTACCGGGCGCTGGTCGCGACCGGGCTGGCGACGGCCAATGCCGGCCTGATCACCGACATCATCGCCTGTCCGGGGCTGGATTATTGCGCGCTTGCCAATGCCCGCTCCATTCCCGTGGCGCAGGAAATCTCCAACCGCTTCGCCTCGGCCGACCGGCAGGCCGAGATCGGTGAACTGAAGATCAAGATCTCCGGCTGCATCAATGCCTGCGGGCATCATCACGTCGGCCATATCGGTCTGCTCGGCGTCGAGAAGAAGGGCGAGGAACTGTACCAGATCACGCTTGGCGGTTCCGGCGACGAGAACACGTCGATTGGCGAGATCATCGGCCGCGGCTTCGAGCCGGAGAAGGTCACGGATGCGATCGAGGTGATCGTCGATACCTATCTCGGCCTCCGGCTCGACCAATCGGAAAATTTCCTCGCAGCCTATCGCCGCGTCGGCCCGCAGCCGTTCAAGCACGCGCTCTACGGCAACGCTGCGGCAGCGGCTTGAGGGAGGGGCGCACCATGACGAGAATCTGGAAGGAAACCGGCTTCGTCAACGACGACCCGTGGGTCGTCGAGAACGAGGACACCAAGGCGGGCTCGAACGAAAAGGCGATCATCGGCATCGATGATTTTCTCGCCCGGGTCGCCGAAGGCGATGACGGGGGCTTCGGCGTCCTCGTCAAGCCTGCCGACGACGTGCGGCGGCTTGCCGGCCACCTGGATCGCATCGCGCTCGTTGCCGTCGCGTTCCCCGCCTTCAGCGACGGGCGGGCGTTCAGCCATGCCTCGCTGCTGCGCTCGCGTCTCGGCTACGAAGGCGAGGTGAGGGCAGTGGGCGACGTGCTGATCGACCATATCCCGCTGATGCTTCGCTGCGGCATCGACAGCTTTGCCGTGACGAACGCAACGGCCTTGAAGCGGCTTTCGGAAAACCGCCTGCCGGGGATCGACAACCACTACCAGCCGACCGCGCGCCCATCGGTGGACGCGAAATCCTACAGCTGGCGCCGCGTCGGCTGACGCATATTGTCGCGACAGGGCCCGTTTTCCGGCTCGAAACCGAGGCGGGCCTTTCTTCTTGCTGCGTCGCACATTATATGAGGGGTGCAACCGCACGGCGACCGATGGAATGCAAATTTCGCATGGCGGCTTCCTTTGGAAAGCGATGCCTTCCGTCGGCAACCGCAGTATAATATCTGCCTAGGCGACATTCAGTAGAGACCGCAGGAACCGACCACGCATGAACGCGCCCGCAAAGACTGAAGAACTCGCAGCCACCGTTCCCGCCGGCGTCTATGCCGAGACGGTGACGAGCGTACAGCACTATACCGACCGCCTCTTCCGCTTCCGCATGACGCGTCCGGACGGCTTCCGGTTCCGCTCGGGCGAATTCGCCATGATCGGGCTGATGGTCGACGGCAAGCCGGTCTACCGCGCCTACTCGATCGCGAGCCCGGCCTGGGACGAGGAACTGGAGTTCTTCTCCATCAAGGTTCCGGACGGCCCGCTGACTTCGCACCTGCAGCAGATCAAGCAGGGCGACCACGTGCTGATGCGCAAGAAGCCGACAGGCACGCTGGTGCTCGACGCGCTGACCCCCGGCAAGCGCCTCTACATGTTCTCCACCGGCACCGGCATTGCGCCGTTCGCGAGCCTGATCCGCGACCCGGAGACCTATGAGAAGTTCGACGAGGTGATCCTCACCCACACCTGCCGCGAAATCTCGGAACTGAAGTACGGCTTCGACCTGGTCGAGGAAATCGCCAAGGACGAGCTTCTGTCGGAAGTTGTCGGCGGCAAGCTCCGTCACTATGCGACTGTCACCCGCGAGGCCTTCCCCTACCAGGGCCGCATCACCGACCTGATCAGCAACGGCAAGATGTTCGCCGATCTCGGCGTCGCCCCCTTCGACCCGGCGGTCGACCGCGCGATGATCTGCGGCTCGGCAGCCATGTTGAAGGAAACCAAGGTTCTGCTCGAACAGGCAGGCCTCACCGAGGGCGCCAACAGCAAGCCCGGCGAATTCGTCATCGAGCGTGCCTTCGTCGACTGAGGCCGGCGCGACCGCATGGTCATAGAAAGGGGCGATGCCGCGCGCATCGCCCCTTTTGTGTTTCCCGGCAACAAGCTGCCGGAGTTGCGGCCGTCAGGCCAGGATGAAGTCGTTCGCGCCGAGATCGGCGATATCGAATTCCTTCAGGACCAGGATATCGGTGGCCGCGAACTTGAAGCGGACGTCGTCGTCGACCTGGGTCGCCTTGCTGAGCACCGACGAGGCGGAAGAAAAATCGTAGCTGCGCAGATCGATCTGGTCCACGCCATCGGTGAAGGTCTGGACCGTGTCTGTTCCGTAGCCCTTGCCGAAGACGAAGTCGTCGTTGCCCTTGCCGCCAAAGAGCATGTCGTTGCCTTTGCCGCCGTCGAGGACGTCGTGGCCGTCGACGCCCTTGAGCACATCGTTGCCGTTGCCGCCGAAAATGCGGTTGGCGCCGCTGTTGCCCGTCAGGTTGTCGGAATAGTTGCTCCCGAGCAGGTGCTCGACCGAGGAGTAGCTGTCGCCCTTGGCGTCGCCGGTGTTGGCCGAGCGCGAGCCGAGGTTGACGGTCACGCCGGCGGATGCCGTCTGGTAGCTCGCGGTATCGCTGCCGCTGCCGCCGATCAGCCTGTCGGCTCCGGCGCCGCCGACCAGCGTGTCGTTGCCGCCCCCACCGTCGAGTGTATCGTTGCCCTTGCCGCCGCTCAGGCGATTGGCGGTGCTGTTGCCGGTCAGCTTGTCGCCATAGGCGGAGCCCAGCAACTGCTCGATCGAGGAGTAGGTGTCGCCGGCGGCGTCGTTGGTGTTGATCGAGGGCTTGGAGAGGCTCGCCGTCACACCGGCGCGCGCGGTCGTATAGGATGCGGTATCCGATCCGGTGCCGCCGATCAGCCTGTCACCGGCCGCCCCGCCGAGAAGCACGTCGTTGCCGCCTCCGGCGTCGAGCGTGTCCTTGCCGCTGTTGCCGTAGAGCTTGTCGTTGCCGGTCAGACTGTAGAGCTTGTCGTTGCCGTTGTTGCCGGTCAGCGTGTTGGCGGCTTGGTTGCCCTTGATGGTGTCTGCACCCGAGCCGCCCTTGGCGTTTTCGATGAGGGAGCGCGTGTCGCCCTTGTAGAGCATGGCGTTGTAGATGTTGCCGCCGGCGAAATGACTGTCGCCGAGATAGGCAAGCTGTCTGTCGCTGAATTCGGAGCTGGAGCCGGGAGCAAGATCGATGTCGACGCCGTCCGAATAGGCGGAGAGGTCATAGGTATCCTTGCCGCCGCCGTCCCAGATCGTCGCGAAGATCCGGTTGGCGCCGGGTGCGATGGCGACGTCGCCGTTGACGTAGGTCTTGCCGCTACCCGGTGTCCACTTGTAGGTCGTGTTTCCGGCATTCGTCGTGAAGTCGGCACCGTACATGCGCTGCAGTGCTGCGATGTCGGCCATCATGAAGGTCTGCGGTGCGCCGAACTCCTCATAGGTGTACTTCTGCGAGATGCTACCCTTATAGCTATGGTAGGTCATCACGGAATATTCGACGCTGTCGTGAGACGAGGGCATCTTGCCGAAGCCTTCGTCCGTGTGGGCATGTTCCAGGCCGAGCGCGTGGCCGAGTTCGTGCATCAGCGTGTGCCAGCCGTAGTTGCCGGCCTGCGGACTGCTCAGGTTGCTGCCGTTGCCGAGCCAGAGATCGCCGGCTTCGTCGTAGTCCCCCGGGAAGTAGGCCTTTGCCGTCGGGTTGTCGTAGGTCGACTTGGCGAAGCGCAGATTTGCGCTCGCCTGGGAACCCGCAGAAAGATTGAGGCCGGTGAAGCCTTCCACCGAAAAGCCGTCATTGGCCCTGGAGCCGTAGGACTGCTCCATCGCAAAGAGCGCGGCTGCCTTCACCTTGGCCGAGACCGCACCGAATCCCTGGCTCGGCTCATACTCCGAATAGCCATAGGCCGATTTGCTCGTCGGGAACGCATAGGTGACGGCACCGCTCCAGGCCGTCTCGCCGAGGACTGCGTCGATGACGTTGTTTCCGGTTGCCGAAACGGTCTTGGTGCTCTTGTTGATGCCTGTCATTCAGATGTCCTTGCTCGGTATCGTGGAAAGTTCGTCGTCAGCGGGCATTGCCGGTATGCGTGTATCGGAGAAGCTTCAACAACTCGTGACGCCTAACGAGATTCGACGCAAGCCGGATGACGGTGCGGACCGGTCTTCGAAGACTTCGCGCGGTCTGTCGTGGTTGCCATGGTGGAAGTTCTCCCGCTGGACTTCGCGGCCAAAGCGCCGCCAGGTGGTCCCATGCCGAGGCAGGATGTCGGGGGACCGAACGCGAAGGAGGCGATAGCGGCAGAATATGCCCGTCTCATGGCAAGGAAGGAAGGCAATGCCCGCAAGAGCTCGTCGTCCCCGGCTGCGCCCACGGTTCCGACGACCGAATGCCGGTCTCCTTCAAGTGGATAGAGCCGTATGGCCCCGCGCGCGCTATCGTCTCCGTTTGCCTCGATGAAAATGTTTTCTGCAGCGCGGACATTGGATTTTCGTGCTGAAACGTTGATGTCTCGAGGGTGACAAAATCAAATGCGCAGCAGACGATGCGGACTGGCGGCAGAAAGCACGCACTGTTCGGTCGTGGCCATCGCCCGGCGAGTTCGCCGGCAGCGTGGGCGTCATGCAGGCATCATCAGGTCTTCAACTGGCCGTGCTGAAATCGGCACGGGCAGGTCCGGGTTCAGGTTGCGGCTGGTAGCGCCGGGAAATGACGGTCAAGGGAATTGACGGTTAGTGGGCGACGGCCGGAGCAGGAGGATCTCGCAAGGATCCCCGGCTTCGGCCGGTTCCGCATGCGGCGGGCGGACGAGAAGGCAATCTGCGGCCGCGAACACCTTCATCATCGACGAATCCTGCTTGTCGTACGGCGTGGCCACTAGCGCGCCGTCGTCGCGGACGCTCACCGTCGCGCGAAGATGGTCCTGCCGGTGGTCGTTGGCCGCAAGCGCGCTTCCGGTGAGCGCAAACGTGCGCCGGTCGACGGCCGGCAGGCGCGACAGCTTGCGCACGAGCGGCTCAAGGAACAGCAGCGCGCAGACCAAGGAGGACGCCGGGTTGCCGGGAAGGCCGAGGATCTGCATGCCGCCAAGGCGGCCGACCATCAGCGGCTTGCCCGGCCGCATGGCAATGCGCCAGAAGTCCAGCTCCATGCCGGCAGAGACCAGCACCGGCTGCACCAGGTCGTGGTCTCCGACCGAGGCGCCGCCGAGCGTCACCAGCACGTCCGCGCCGCAGGCCTTCGCCCAATCGACGGCATCCATGATCGCATTGGGGTCGTCGGCGGCAATGCCGAGATCGATCACCTCGGCGCCGGCCTCGCGGGCGAGCGCCGCCACGCCATAGCTGTTGGAGGCGACGATCTGGCTGGGGCCGAGGGCAGAACCGGGTGGGACGAGTTCGTCGCCGGTCGCAAGCAGGGCCACCTTCGGCCGGGCATAGACGTTGAGGACCGCATGGTTCATCGCGGCTGCGACCGTCAGCCTTCCCGAATCCAGCGTCTGGCCCTCCCGCAGCACGACCTCGCCCTCTTCGAAGTCCTGGCCGCGCGGGCGGATATGACGGCCGCGCTGCGGCAGGAAGGTGTTGCGGATGCGGTCGTCGCCGATCGTCTCGGCGTCTTCCTGCAGCAGCACCGTATCGGCGCCGGCGGGGAGCGGCGCGCCGGTGAAGATCCGCACCGCCTCGCCGGGGCCCACGGTCCCGGAAAAGGCATGGCCCGCGGCGGACCGGCCGACGACGCGCAAGGTGGCGCCGGGCTCGGCGATGTCCTCGTGGCGCAGGGCATAGCCGTCCATCGCCGAATTGTCGAAAGGGGGCTGGGTGAGGCGGGCGGCGACATCGCCAGCCAGCACGCGATCGCAGGCCTCGTGCAGGGGCACGCTCTCGCTTCTGGCCGGTGGACGGGCTGCCTTCAACAGGCGTTCAAGCGCATCCTCGACCGGCAAAAGCGACATGTTCAATCCTGCTCCCTGCGTCGATAATTTCCCGAACGCCCGCCGGACTTGGCGACGAGACGGATCCCGCCGATCTCCATCTCCCTGTCGGCGGCCTTGGCCATGTCGTAGATCGTGAGGCAGGCGACGCTCACGGCCGTCAGCGCCTCCATCTCGACCCCCGTGCGCCCGCTCAGCTTCGCCATCGCCTCGACGCGCAGGCCGGGAAGGTCTGCGTCCTCGGTGATGTCGACGGAGACCTTGGTGAGCATCAGCGGGTGGCAGAGCGGTATGAGGCTGGCAGTCTGCTTGGCGGCCATGATGCCGGCCAGCCGTGCCGTGCCGATCACGTCGCCCTTGCGGGCGTTGCCTTCGAGGATCAGCTTCAGCGTTTCCGGGCGCATCCGCACCGAGCCTTCGGCGACGGCGATCCGCACCGTCTCGGCCTTGTCGCCGACATCGACCATGTTCGCCTCGCCGGAGGCGTCGATATGGGTCAGTCCGCCGCGTTCGCCCGCCATCATTCCGCAGCCAGCATGGAGGGCTTGCCGGTGAGGAGAGTCCGCGTGGCCGCCGTTACATCCTCCTGCCGCATCAGGCTCTCGCCGACGAGGAAGGTGGAGATGCCGGATGCCTTCAGGCGCCCGCAGTCGGCATGGGTGAAGATCCCGCTTTCGCCGACCAGCAGGCGATCGTCGGGCGCCATGCGCGCAAGCCGCTCGGAGACGGCGAGATCGACCTCGAAGGTTCGCAGGTTGCGGTTGTTGATGCCGACAAGCTTGGATTTCAGCGTCAGCGCCCGCTCCATCTCCGCCTCGTCATGCACCTCGATGAGGACGTCCATGCCGAGCGAGAAGGCGCTGTCCTGCAGGCGTTCGGCGTCGTCGTCCGAAAGCGAGGCCATGATGAGCAGGATGCAGTCCGCGCCCCAGGCCCGGGCTTCCTGGACCTGGTAGGTGTCGAACATGAAGTCCTTGCGCAGCGCCGGCAGGCCGCAGGCGGCGCGCGCCTGGGTCAGAAACTCCGGCGCACCCTGGAAGCTCGGGCTGTCGGTCAGCACGGAGAGACACGCAGCACCCCCGGCCTCGTAGGCTTTCGCCAGCGCCGGTGGATCGAAATCCGGACGGATCAGGCCCTTGGAGGGACTGGCCTTCTTGATTTCGGCGATCAGTCCGAAGGCGCCCTGCGCCTTCCTGTTGAGGAGACTGGCGAAAAAGCCGCGCGGCGGCTCCTGGTCGCGGCTGATCGCGCGCAGCTCGGAAAGCGGAACGGCTGCCTTGGCGGCCTCGATTTCCTCGCGCTTGTAGGCTTCGATCTTCTTGAGGATGTCGGTCATGGAGCGAGCCTACCCCTGATCGGCGGCGTTGGAAACCGCCACGAGCTTGCCGAGTGCGGTACCGGCACTGCCGCTCTCGAGCGAGGCGCGCGCGATCTCCATGCCCTGGCCGATCGAACCCGCCTTGCCGGCGACGATGAGGGCGGCGGCGGCATTGGCGAGCGAGATGTCGCGATAGGCCGTCTCGGCTCCGCCGAGGACCGACAGCAATGCCTCGGCATTGTGGGCGCCGTCGCCGCCGCGGATCGCATCGAGCGTTACCTGCGGCAGGCCGAAATCCGTAGGCGTCAGTTCGAAGGTGCGGATCCTGCCGTCCTCGAGCGCTGCGACCCTGGTCGATCCCGTGGTGGTAATCTCGTCGAGGCCGGAGCCGTAGACGACCCAGACGTGCTCGGAACCGAGGTCGCGCAACACTTCGGCGACGGGCACCAGCCATTGCTCGGCATAGACGCCGACGAGCTGCCGCTTGACGCTGCCGGGGTTCGAGAGCGGCCCGAGCAGGTTGAAGATCGTGCGCGTGCCGAGTTCGACGCGCGAGGGGCCGACATGCTTCATCGCCGGATGATGGAGCTGGGCGAACATGAAGCCGAGGCTCGCTTCGGCCACGCAGCGCGAAATCGCATCCGGGCCGATATCGAGCTTGACGCCGAGGCAGGACAGCGCGTCCGCGGTGCCCGACTTGGAACTCAGCGCGCGGTTGCCGTGCTTGGCCACTGGCACGCCAGCGCCTGCGACGATGACGGCGGCGAGCGTCGAGATGTTGTAGGTGCCGGCCCCGTCGCCGCCCGTGCCGACGATGTCGATCGCGTCAGTGGGGACAGAAACCGGAAGCATGCGGGCGCGCATAGAGCTCACCGCGCCGTAGATTTCGTCCACCGTCTCGCCGCGAACGCGCAGCGCCATCAGGAAGCCGCCGATCTGCGAAGGGGTGGCGGCACCGGACATGATGATCTCGAAGGCGCCGCGCGCCTCCTCGCGGTCCAGCGGCTGTCCCGTGGCGACCTTGGCGATGAATGGTTTCAGGTCAGACATGTGATCCGTTTTCCCGCCTTGTCATTGCATGCTGCGCTCGGCCAGCGACCGGTTGATCGACACGCCGTAGGAGGTCTGCAGGCTGGAGACCATCTGGTCGAGGATATCGTCGCCGCTGGCGCGGGCGATTGCCTCGATCTGCTGGTCGGCATTTGCGAGCGCGTCGCCCATGGCGTCGCTGTTGACTTCCGTCACCTGCAGGACGACCTGGCCTTCGCCGCCGATGCCCGGCGCGTTGGCGACATGGCCCACCGGTCCGCCGAAGGCTGCCGTGACCGCCGCCGGGCTCAGGGTGATGTCCTCGGCGCCGCGGATCAGCCCGGCCTTGTTTTCGACGGCGATGCCCATGTCTGCGGCGATGTCGGCCATCTTCTCACCCTTGCGGATGCGCTCGGCGATTTCGGCGGCCTTCTTGCCGAGGGCTTCGCGCTGCTGCTCGGCGGTCCAGTCGGCAACGACGCTGTCGCGCGCCTCGTCGAGCGTGCGGTCCCGATCCGGCACGATGTCGCGCACCTCGTACCAGATATAGCCGTCACGGCCGTAGTTGACCGGCGGGTTCTCCAGGCCGGCGTCCGTTGCAAACACCGCAGCCAGCAGCCCGGCCTGTTCGGGAAGGGCGATCTCTTCGCCGTCCTGGCCCTTGCCGGTGTTGTCGGCGGCCTCGATCGTGACCAGCTTGAGGTTGGCCTGGGCTGCGGCATCCTCGATGGTGGCGCCGTTGGCGACGGCTTCGTCGAAGCGGTCGTGGATGGCCATCAGGTCGTCGCTCGCCTGGGTCAGCGCCATTTCGTTGCGCAACTCTTCCTTAACGTCCTCGAGGGCTCTGGTGGCCTCCGGGCGGATGTTCGTCGCCCGCACGATCACCGGGCCGAAGATGCCGTCGATGACAGGCGACGTGCCTCCATCCGCAGGGATGGCAAATGCGGCCTCGGCCAGCGTCTGTTCGGGCATCGTCGCCTTGGTGAATTCACCGAGCGTGACGTCGGCTGCGGTCTTGCCCTGTTCGGCGATCAGCGCATCGAACGTCGTGCCGGCGGCGAGCTTGGCTGCGGCGGCATCGGCGGCGGCGCGATCGGGGAAGGTCAGCTGTTGGACGGTCCGCATCTCAGCCGTCCGATACTTGTCCTTCGTCCGCTCGAATTCCTCGCGCAGTGCCGCGTCGTCGATTGCGGACGCATCGGCGATGTCCTTGGGCGACAGCGCGACATAGACGAACTTGCGGTATTCCGGAGCGCGGTACTTCGCCTTGTTCTGCTCGAACCAGGCCGACAGCACGTCATCGGCCGGAGCCTTGACCGGATCGATGTTGGCGTTCGACAGCAGCAGGTAGTCGACCGTGCGCGCCTCGTTGCGGTACTGCCGGATCGCGTCCGTCAGAGCCTGCGGCGCCTGGTATCCGTCGGAGATCGCCTCGACGATCTGGCTGCGCACGGCGACCTGGCTGCGATTGTTGATGTAGTCGTTCTCGCGAAGCCCGGCATTGCGCAGAATGGAGGAGAAGGCGACCCGGTCGAAGCGGCCGTTCGGTCCGCGAAACGCCGGATCTTCCGCGATCAGCTGCGCCAGGCGATCCTCGCTGAGGCCGAGGCTCATGTCGTTGGAAAGCTGGTCGAGTGCTGCGCCGGCGACGAGCTCGGCATAGACCTGGTTCTCGAGGCCGAACGCGCGGGCCTGCTCGCTCGTCAGGCGGGTGCCGAAGCGCTGCGAAAGGGCGGAGAGCTGGCGCTCGTAGGCCAGGCGGAAGTCGGTGGCCGAGACGTTGACGTCGCCTACGGTCACGACCGCGTTGGATGTTCCCGTCATGAGCGAGCTCGAGACACCCCAGACGCCGAAGGAGGCCACCAGGACAATCATGAGGGCTTTCGCAACCCAGGTCTGGGCGCCTTTTCTCAAAGTCTCGAGCATATATCGCATTCCTCGCTGGTACGGCGCCTGGGCCGGTCGGAAACCGTCTCATAACGGAAAGTTTCGGGGATTAGAAGTCCGATGGTTGGGGCGTTTCGTTCCTGCGACAGGACGCGTCGAAGACGGCGGCTCACAGGCGCCCCACGTGCCGTTCCGCAGCTGAAATTGCGCGAGGGCGCAAACAGGCCAGTTCCGGACGATTTTCATTTGCCGGCAAAGGACCTGTTTCTGAAATAATTGATGAATTGCGCAAGATAAGCTTCTGCGATTCTCGCCCGTCAGCCGTTACGGCGTGGTACGGTTCCGGAATGGCGGAGCAGGCGTGACAGAAAAGGCGTTGGCATGGAATCGACGACCGTGATGATCAATCTGTTCGGCGCGGTGGCCCTGCTCCTGTTCGGGCTGGCGCAGGTGAAGGATGGTGTCACGCGTGCCTTCGGCAGCCGGTTACGCAAGGGGCTGGCGCTCGGCACGGGCGGTTCGCTGCGGTCCTTCGTGTCCGGCTTCCTAGCCACGATCGCGCTGCAGAGCTCGACTGCGACGGCCTTGATGACGGCCTCCTTCGTCGAAAAGAGCCTGATCCGGTCGCGCATGGCGCAGATCGTCCTGCTCGGTGCCAATGTCGGCACGGCCGTGACGGCCTGGATCGTCGCGACCGGGATCGAATGGTTGGCGCCGCTCATCATCCTGGCGGGGGTCGTCCTCTACAAGGGCAGTTCCACGTTCAGGCAGGGCGCAGGCGCTGCCCTCGTCGGCATCGGCCTGATGCTGCTGTCGCTGCATCTGCTCGGCCAGGCGACGGAGCCGATGCGCCAGTCGGCAGCCCTTGCGGCGTTTCTGACGCTTCTCGACGGCGCATGGCCGGTGGCACTCGCCTTTTCGACGGTGCTCGCCTTCGTCTCGTCCTCGAGCCTTGCGGTCGTCGTGCTGATCCTGTCGCTTTCGGCCACCGGTATCATCTCGCCCGGGCTCACCGTGGTCCTGGTCCTCGGCGCCAATCTCGGCGGCGCCGTTCCACCGGTCATCGCCACGTTCCGCTCGCCCGCGCCGGCGCGCAGGGTAACGCTTGGTAACCTGCTCGTGCGTGCGGCAGGCTGCCTTGCGGTGCTGCCCTTCGCCGGCATCGCGGCGGAGGCGCTGCTGCGGTTGCCGCTGCCGCTTGCGAAGTTGCCCGTGGATGCGCACCTTGCCTTCAACATCGCCGTGGCCCTGGTCTTCTGGCCGCTTTCACCGCTGCTGGCGCGCCTGATGGAGCGGCTGGTGCCGGACGAGCCGCCGGCCGAGACCGGCCCGCAGTATCTGGACGAGGCGGCGCTCGAGACGCCGGTCGTGGCGCTATCGGGGGCTGCGCGGGAGGTTCTGCGCGTCGGTGACGTGATCGAGGCGATGCTCATCCATACGATGAAGGCTTTCGAGGAGAACAACCTGGCCGAACTCGCCAAGATCGGTGTGCTGGAGAAACAGGTCGACGAGTTGCAACAGGCGATCAAGATCTATCTGTCGCGCCTCGGCAACAAGGGGCTGAGCGCAGAGAACGGCGCCCGCTCGATCGTCATCATCGATTATGCGATCAATCTCGAACACGTCGGGGACATCATCGAGAAGGGCCTGCAGGAGCAGGTGCGCAAGAAGGTCGCCAACGGCCTGCGGTTTTCCAGCGACGGCTATGCCGAGCTTTCCGGGCTGTTCAACCTCACGATCGAGAACCTGCGGATCGCGCAGACGATCCTGGTGTCGCGCGATTTCGCGCTCGCCAGGCAACTGGTGGAAGTCAAGGTCGCCGTGCGGCACATGGAGAAGCAGTCATCCGAGCGGCATCTTGCCCGGCTGCGCGACGGCAGGATGGAGAGCCTGCAGACGAGTTCGCTGCATCTCGACATGCTGCGCGACCTCAAGCGGATCAACGCCCACCTGGTCTCGGTCGCCTATCCGATCCTCGACGAGAGCGGCCTCCTGGTCGAGAGCCGGCTGCGCGGCACCGAATAGACGAGGCAAGGCATAGACGCGGATTCCCTTTGTCTCCGACCGGGCTCGTTTGATATGGAACGGCACCCGATCAGTTTTACGAGGATGTCGATGCACAAGGACGAGACGAAACGCAGCTGCCTGGCGATCATCCTGGCGGCGGGCGAGAGCACGAGGATGAAATCCTCGCAATCGAAGGTGCTGCATCCGATCGGCAACCGCGCGATGATCGCCCATGTGGTCGAGGCGCTTTCGGGCGCGGGGATCACCGAGGTCGCGCTCGTGCTCGGCCGCGACGCGGAGAAGGTGGAGGCGGCCGCTCGGCATTCGGCGGTGCATTCCGAAACCTTCATCCAGAAGGAACGGCTCGGCACGGCGCATGCGGTGCTCGCCGCCCGCGGCGCCATCGAAAAAGGCTATGACGACGTTCTCGTCGTCTTCGGCGACACGCCGCTCCTGACTGCGGCGCCCCTGCAGGCCGCACGCGCCGGGCTTGCCGCAGGCAGCGACGTCGTCGTCGTCGGCTTCATGGCGGCCGATCCCTTCGGCTATGGCCGCCTGATCGTCGAGGATGGTGAGCTTCTGGCGATCCGCGAGGAAAAGGACGCCACGCCGAAGGAACGGGAGATCGCCTATTGCAACGGCGGCCTGATGGCGATCGACGGCCGCAAGGCGCTGGAACTGATCGAAAAGATCGGCAATGCCAATGCCAAGGGCGAGTATTACCTGACCGACATCGTCGAGGTGGTCCGGGCCGCCGGCGGCCATGCGACGGCCGTCGAAGCACCGGAGGAGGAACTGACCGGCTGCAACACCCGCGCCGAGCTCGCCTTCATCGAGCGGCTCTGGCAGCAGCGGCGGCGCACCGCGCTGATGCTCTCCGGCGTGTCGATGATCGCGCCGGAGACGGTGTTTTTGTCCCACGACACGCAGATTGCTCAGGACGTGACGATCGAGCCGAACGTGGTGTTCGGGCCGGGCGTGACGGTGGAGAGCGGCGCGGTCATCCATGCCTTCTCGCATCTGGAAGGCGCTCATGTCGGGCTCGGCGCCACGGTCGGCCCGTTCGCGCGGCTGCGCCCGGGGGCCAACCTCGGCGCCGGATCGAAGGTGGGCAATTTCTGCGAGGTGAAGAAGGCGGAGATCGGCGAGGGCGCCAAGGTCAACCACCTGACCTATATCGGCGACGCTTTCGTCGGCGCCGGCAGCAACATTGGCGCCGGCACGATCACCTGCAACTACGACGGCATCAACAAGCATGAGACACGAATCGGTGCGAACGCCTTCATCGGCTCCAATTCGGCGCTGGTGGCCCCCGTCACGATCGGCAACGGCGCCTATGTCGCTTCCGGCAGCATCATCACAATGGACGTCCCGGACGATGCGGTTGCCTTCGGCCGCGCGCGGCAGGAGAACAAGCCGGAGCGCGCGAAGCTGATCCGCGAGCGCAACGCGGCGGTCAAGGCGGCGCGCAAAAAGGCCGCCGAATAGGCCATCGGCATTACCGCATGAAATCGAAAGTGAGCGCTAGGTGATTGCGCTCGCTGCAAAAATCGCTACCAGAGTGCGCCAGCTACACCGCATGCCTCCGAAAGTCTGAATCGATTTTCGGCGGGCGTTATGCGTCGATCAATCGTGTGGTCCGTGTTTCCGCTGCAAGGTCGGTGGCACGCGCGGCCGGGCCAAAAATGGGGTGGTTTCATGTGCGGTATTGTCGGCATCGTCGGGGCAGGGCCGGTGGCCGGGCGGCTGGTGGAGGCGCTCAAGCGGCTCGAGTATCGCGGCTATGATTCGGCCGGCGTCGCGACCATCCTCGACGGGCGGCTCGATCGCCGGCGGGCCGAGGGCAAGCTCGTCAATCTGGAGGCGCGACTAGCCGAAAAGCCGCTCGACGGCACGATCGGCATCGCCCACACCCGCTGGGCGACGCACGGCGCGCCGACGGAAGGCAATGCGCACCCGCATTTCACCGACGGCGTCGCCGTCGTTCACAACGGCATCATCGAGAATTTCTCCGAGATCAAGGATGAACTGATCGCCGGGGGGGCGGAGTTCGCCACCCAGACCGACACGGAGGTCGTGGCCCAGCTTCTGGCGAAGCTGCGGCGCGAAGGCTATGGCCGGCGCGACGCGATGCTTTCGATGCTGCAGCGGGTCAGCGGCGCCTATGCGCTGGCGGTGATGTTCGAGGACGATCCGTCGACGATCATGGTCGCCCGCAATGGCCCGCCGCTGGCGATCGGCCACGGGCAGGGGGAGATGTTCCTCGGCTCCGACGCGATCGCGCTCGCTCCCTTCACCTCCGAGATCACCTATCTGGTCGACGGCGACTGGGCCGTGGTCGGGCGCAACGGGGCCCACATCTTCGATCTGGAGGGCAATCCCGTCGAGCGGCGCCGGCAGGTCTCGAGCGCTGCCGCCTACATGATCGACAAGGGCAACCACCGGCATTTCATGGAAAAGGAGATCCATGAGCAGTCCGAAGTCGTGTCGCACACGCTGAGCCACTATATCGACTTCATCGGAAACAAGGTGAAGACACCGGCCGAAGAGATC
Source organism: Mycoplana azooxidifex (assembly GCF_014196765.1). Classification (GTDB taxonomy): domain Bacteria; phylum Pseudomonadota; class Alphaproteobacteria; order Rhizobiales; family Rhizobiaceae; genus Mycoplana; species Mycoplana azooxidifex. The sequence continues at coordinate 78,166 of NZ_JACIEE010000001.1, read as the reverse complement.
GATTTCGCTTCGGTTTCGAGCCTCGCTATCTCGGCCTGCGGCACCGCCTACCTGGCGGGGCTCGTCGGCAAGTACTGGTTCGAGCGGCTGGCCCGCCTGCCGGTGGAGATCGACGTCGCCTCGGAGTTCCGCTACCGCGAAATGCCGCTGAACCCGACCTCGGCGGCGCTGTTCATCTCGCAATCGGGCGAGACGGCCGACACGCTGGCGTCGCTGCGCTACTGCAAGGAAGCGGGGCTGAAGATCGGCGCGATCGTGAACGCGCCGGAATCGACCATCGCCCGCGAGGCGGATGTCGTCTATCCGACGCTGGCCGGCCCGGAGATCGGCGTCGCCTCCACCAAGGCGTTCACCTGCCAGCTCGCGGTCCTCGCCTCGCTGGCGATCCAGGCGGCGCATGCCCGCGGTACGCTGAGTGCTGCCGACGAGAACGCGCTGGTGCGCCACCTCGCCGAGACGCCGCGGCTGATCGCCAACGTGCTGAACACCATCCAGCCGGCCGTCGAGCTTCTGGCGCGCGAGTTGTCGAAGTGCCGCGACGTGCTCTATCTCGGCCGCGGCACCAGCTATCCGCTGGCGCTGGAGGGCGCGCTGAAGCTGAAAGAGATTTCCTACATCCATGCCGAGGGCTATGCGGCCGGCGAACTGAAGCACGGGCCGATCGCGCTGATCGACGAGAACATGCCGGTGATCGTGATCGCGCCGTTCGACCGCTTCTTCGAAAAGACCGTCTCGAACATGCAGGAAGTGGCTGCCCGCGGCGGGCGGATCATCTTCATCACCGACGAGCGCGGCGCGGCCGCGACGAAGCTCGAGACGATGGCGACGATCGTGCTGCCGGCGGTCGACGAGATCATTGCGCCGGTGCTCTACGCGCTGCCGATCCAGCTGATCGCCTACCACACGGCCGTCGTCATGGGCACCGACGTCGACCAGCCGCGCAACCTGGCAAAATCGGTGACGGTGGAATGATCATCCGCGACGAGACTCCGGCCGACGTTGCTGCGATCGGTGCGCTGACCGCGGAAGCCTTCGCGCCCATGGTCTACAGCGACGGCACCGAGCCTGCGATCATCGAGCGCCTTCGCGCGGCCGGTGCGCTGACGTTCTCGCTCGTCGCCGACGAGGACGGCGAGGTGGTCGGCCACGTGGCCTTCTCGCCGGTGACGATCTCGGGCGAGGGCGAAGGCCAAGGCGGGGGCCAGGGCAAGGGATGGTACGGGCTCGGCCCGATTTCGGTCCGGCCGTCGCGCCAGCGGTCGGGAATCGGCAGCACGCTGGTCCGCACGGGGCTGGAGCGGCTTCGCACACTCGACGCCAAAGGATGCGTGCTGGCGGGGAGTCCCGCCTATTACGGCCGGTTCGGCTTCGCTACGGATCCGGCCTTCACCTCGCCGGGGATCCCTCACGAGTATTTCATGCGGGTTGCGTTTTCATCGGTTTACGCGGGCGGAACGGTTACCTATCATCCGGCCTTCTACGGCTGAGGCTCCCGGCGGCTGGATGGCGATGACCGATATCATTCCGCGACTTTCCGTGGCCACGCGGCTGCGAAACAATTTCCTGACAGGGCTGGTCATCTGCGCGCCGATCGCGATCACGATCTGGCTGACCTGGACGTTCATCCACTGGGCCGACAGCTGGGTGAAGCCCTATATTCCGAATCGCTACAATCCCGAGAGCTATCTGCAGTTCGCCATCCCCGGCTTCGGGCTCCTGATCGCCCTGGTCGTGATTACGCTCGTCGGCTTCCTCGGCAAGAACCTGATCGGACGGTCGATCGTCAATTTCGGAGAGACGATTCTCAACCGCACGCCGCTGGTCAGCACGATCTACAAGAGCCTCAAGCAGATCTTCGAATCGGTGCTGAAGGAGAAGGGCACCTCCTTCAACAAGGCGGGCCTGATCGAATATCCGAGCGCTGGCCTGTGGTCGGTGGTGTTTATCGCGACCGATGCCAAGGGCGAGATGAAGTCGAAGTTCGACGCCATGGGGCGCGACATGGTCGCCTGCTTCCTGCCGCCGACGCCGTTTCCCACCGCCGGCTATCTCGTCTTCGTGCCGCGCGAGAAGATCGTGCTGCTCGACATGAGCGCCGAGGATGCCGCCAAGCTGATCATCTCCGTCGGCCTTGTCAACCCGCCCGACAAGCTGCTGGCTGCGCCGATGCCGTTCAAGGCGAAGCTCAAGGATAAGTTCAGGAAATAGCGCTAAAGTACGTTGCGATCTCTCAGATTCGCTCCTGTGCTTTAGCGCTTGGATGTTATGCATGTCGTCGTCGCAAGACCACTGCACACTTTGCGCGACATGCTTTAACCCGCGCGCAGGAAACGGATCGCCTCGTCGCGGCGGTAGAGATAGAGGAGCGTGCGGATCGCCTGTCCGCGCTCGCTTTCCAGCTGCGGATCCTTTTCCAGCGTGTAGGCCGCCTCCTTGCGAGCGATCTCCAGCAGGTCGCCATGCGCCTCGATGCTGGCGACGAGGAAGCCGGGCGTGCCGGACTGGCGGGTACCGAGCAGTTCGCCTTCGCCGCGCAGCTTCAGGTCTTCCTCGGCGATGCGGAAGCCGTCCTCGGTCTCGCGCAGGATCCCGAGCCGGGCGCGTCCGTTCTCGCTGAGCGGGCCCTTGTAGAGCAGGATACAGGACGAGGCGCCGTCGCCGCGCCCGACGCGGCCGCGCAACTGGTGGAGCTGGGCGAGGCCGAAGCGTTCGGCGTGCTCTATGACCATGATGGTTGCGTCGGGGACGTCGACGCCGACCTCGACCACGGTGGTGGCGACCAGCAAGCGGGTCTCGCCGCTCTTGAAGGCCAGCATCGCCTCGTCCTTTTGCGGCCCGCTCATGCGGCCGTGCACGAGGCCGACCGCGTTGCCGAAGACGCCGGCAAGCGTCGCATGGCGCTCCTCGACGGACATCAGGTCCGATTCTTCCGTTTCCTCGACGAGCGGGCAGATCCAGTAGCCCTTCTTGCCTTCGCTGATCGCCGTACGCAGTCGCTCGACGATCTCGCCGGTCCGCTCCTGCGGCATGATGACGGTCTGGATCGGCTTGCGGCCGGCCGGCTTCTCGGTGAGCTTGGAGACGTCCATGTCGCCGAACGCGGCCAGCACCAGCGTGCGCGGGATCGGCGTCGCCGTCATCACCAGCATGTGTGGCGAGATCCCCTTCGCCGTCAGCCGCAGCCGCTGGTGGACGCCGAAGCGGTGCTGCTCGTCGACCACTGCAAGGGCGAGGTCGCGATAGACGACGTTGTCCTGGAACAGCGCATGCGTGCCGACGACGATGTTCGTCTCGCCGCTTTCGATGCGCTCCAGGATCTGGTCGCGTTCCCGGCCTTTGGTCCGGCCGGTGAGCACATCGAGGGTGACGCCGGCGGGTTCGGCCATCTTCGACAGCGTCGCATGATGCTGGCGGGCGAGGATCTCCGTCGGCGCCATCAGCACGGCCTGGCCGCCAGACTCGACAGCGGCCAGCATCGCCATCAGGGCGACGGCCGTCTTGCCGGAGCCGACGTCGCCCTGCAGCAGCCGCAGCATGCGCTGGTCGGTCGCCATGTCCGCCTTGACCTCGGCGATCGCCGTCTGCTGGCTGCCGGTGAGCGCAAACGGCAGGGCGGCCAGCACCGGCTCCGACAGGGCGCCTGTCGCCGTCACCGGGCGGCCGGCGACGCGCCGCAGCGTCTGGCGAACCAGCGCCAGCGAGATCTGGCCGGCCAGGAACTCGTCATAGGCAAGCCGGCGGCGGGCCGGCGCCTGCAGATCGAGATCGAGAGTGTCGCAGGGATGATGGAGGGCGGAAAAGGCGTTGGACGCGGCGGGAAATCCCTGGCGGGCGACCAGCGGGCCGTCGATCCATTCGGGGAGAGGCGGGACCCGCTCGACGGCCGCCTCGACTGCCTTGCGCAGGGTGCGCGGCGAAAGTCCCGCCGTCAAACCGTAGACGGGCTCGACCAGCGGCATGGTAGCGGCCTCCGAGGCCTTCACCATGAAGTCCGGATGGACCATCGAGGCACGGCCGTTGAACCAGTCCACCTTGCCGCTGACGATCACCTGTTCGTCCACCGGCAGGCTCTTTGTCAGCCAGTCTCCCTTGGCGCGGAAGAAGGTCAGCGCCAGCTCGCCGGTATCGTCGTGCAGGAAGACGCGGTAGGGCACGGACGACTTGCCGGGCGGCGGCGGCTGGTGGCGGTCGACACGGCCGGATACGGTGACGATCGCCCCTTGCGGGGCGTGCATGATGCCCGGCTGGTTGCGCCGGTCGATCAGGCTGTGCGGCAGGTGGAACACGAGGTCGATGACGCGGCAGTCGTCGATGCTCTCGTGGCCGAGCAGTTTGGCGAACAGCTCGCCCGTCTTCGGCCCGATGCCGGGCAGCGAGGCGAGGGAGGCGAACAGGGGATCGAGCAGGGCAGGACGCATGCTGCAAAAATGCGCCGGACAATTGCCGCTTGGCAAGGCTGACAATCCGCTTTCCAGCGTCTATAGAGACGCGGCGATCGTCTGCGTGCATCCGCGCCGGGCGCTCGCCTGCGCCTGACGCCCCGAAAGAGAGCCGGCGGTTGCGGGTAGAACTTGAATTTGCGCATGAATCCTGCCCTGGGCCGCTTCCGGTCCGCCGGCAGCCTGCGCTTCGACCGTGCGCCCGAAATGAGACGGACGGGCGGCTAGCCATGCGGGAAAGACGGCCATGACGGGCACCACACGTTCCAGCGCAGATATCGAACCGCGCCGCAAGCGCATCCTCTTTCGCTGCTGGCATCGCGGCATCCGCGAGATGGACCTGGTGCTCGGTACCTTTGCCGATGCCGAGGTCGAGACGCTCTCCGAAGCCGAACTGGACGAGTTGGAGGAGATCATGGCGGAGCATGACCGCGACCTCGTCCTGTGGGTGACGGGCGAACGGCCGGTTCCGGACCGTTTCCTGACCGGCCTGTTCCCGCGCATCTGTGCGTTCACCCCTGACTTCTCGCCGGTCACGGCGGAGACCTTCGGAAAAGCGAAATGATCCCCGGCCTCGACACCTCTGCCCTTGCGACGATCGGCCAGCCGGCCACGATCGGTTCGGTTCCGAGCGGTGCGGAGCCGCTGGTGCTTGCCGAGATCGCTCGCACGCTCGGCCCGGTCGCCTATGTCATGTCGGACGGCCAGCGGATCGGGGACATGGAGCAGATGCTGGGGTTCGCAGCACCCGACATCCCGGTGCTGACGCTGCCCGGCTGGGACTGTCTGCCCTATGACCGTGTCTCGCCGAGCGCGGATACCTCGGCGCGCCGGCTGTCGGCGCTGTCGGCGCTGATCGCACACGCCGACAAGCCGCATCCGGCCATCGTTCTCGTCACCGTCAATGCCATGCTGCAGAAGATGGCGCCGCGGCAGGTCATCGGCGGTCTCGCCTTTGCCGCCCGCCCGGGGAATCAGGTTCGGATGGACGATCTGGCCGCCCGGCTCGAACGCAACGGCTTCGAGCGCGTGGCGACCGTCCGCGAAGTCGGCGAATATGCCGTGCGAGGCGGCATCCTCGACGTCTTCGTGCCCGGAAGCGAGGAACCGGTGCGGCTCGATTTCTTCGGCGACACGCTGGAGAGCATCCGCACTTTCGATCCCGCCAGCCAGCGCACGACCGGGCAGGCGAGGAGCCTCGACCTCAACCCGATGAGCGAGGTGACGCTGACGCCGGAGACGATCAGCCACTTCCGCAAGGAATACCTGTCGCTGTTCGGTGCGGCGACCCGCGACGACGCGCTTTACCAGGCCGTTTCCGAGGGGCGGCGCTATGCCGGCATGGAGCACTGGCTGCCGCTGTTCTACGACGAGATGGAGACCGCGTTCGACTATCTGAAGGGCTTTCGCATCGTCACCGATCACGCAGCCCGCGAGGCGGCGGCGGAACGCTCCAAGCTCGTTCGCGACTATTACGAGGCACGTTTGAGCTCGGCCTCGGCCAAGGGCCAGCTGGCGCAGGCCACGCCCTACAAGCCGGTGCCGCCAGGCGCACTCTATCTCGACGATGACCGATTCGCAGCCCTTCTGAACGAGCACGACGCGATCCGCATCTCGCCCTTCAACGAGCACGAGGGCGAGGCGCGCCGGGTCTTCGCGATCGAGGCGCGCGCAGGGGCTCGGTGGGCCAAGGCGGCCAAGGACGGAGAAAGTGCCGGCGAACGCGTCAACGTCTTCGACCAGGTGGTGAAATACATCGCCGACCTGCGCGTGGCAGGCAGGAAGGTGCTGGTGACCGGATGGAGTGAGGGTTCGCTCGACCGGCTCATGCAGGTTCTAAGCGAGCACGGCCTCGGCAATGTCGTCGGCGTCACCGATCTTTCAGACCTGCGCAAGCTGAAGCCGGGCGAGGCGGGTTCGGCCGTGCTCAGCCTGGAGAACGGATTCGAGACGGGCGACCTTGTCTTCATCGGCGAGCAGGACATCCTCGGCGACCGCATGGTCCGCCGTACGCGCCGGCGCAAGCGGGGCGCGGATTTCATAGCGGAAGTGGCGGGGCTGGACGAGGGCAGCATCGTCGTCCACGCCGAGCACGGCATCGGCCGCTTCATCGGCCTGCGCACCATCGAGGCAGCGGGTGCGCCGCATGCCTGCCTGGAGCTGCGCTATGCCGACGACGCCAAGCTGTTCCTGCCGGTGGAGAACATCGACCTTCTTTCGCGCTACGGCGGCGAGGGGACGGATGCGATCCTCGACAAACTCGGCGGCGTCGCCTGGCAGGCGCGCAAGGCCAAGCTGAAGAAGCGGCTCCTGGACATGGCCAACGGCCTGATCCAGATCGCCGCCGCCCGGCTGGTGCGCCATGCACCGGTGCTCGCCGCGCAGGACGGCGTCTATGACGAGTTCGCCGCGCGCTTCCCCTATGACGAGACCGAGGACCAGGCGAGCGCCATCGATGCGGTGCGCGAGGACCTGGGCGCCGGCCGGCCGATGGACCGGCTGGTCTGCGGCGACGTCGGCTTCGGCAAGACCGAAGTGGCGCTGCGGGCAGCCTACATCGCCGCGATGAATGGGGTGCAGGTGGCCGTCGTCGTGCCGACGACACTGCTCGCCCGCCAGCATTTCAAGACCTTCACCGACCGCTTCCGCGGCCTGCCGATCCGCCTGCAGCAGGCCTCGCGGCTGGTCGGCTCCAAGGAACTGGCGCTGACGAAGAAGGAAGTGGCCGAGGGCAAGACCGACATCGTCGTCGGCACGCATGCGCTTCTCGGCAGCTCGATCAAGTTTGCCAATCTCGGGCTGCTGGTCATCGACGAGGAGCAGCATTTCGGCGTCAAGCACAAGGAGCGGCTGAAGGAACTGAAGAGCGACGTGCACGTGCTGACGCTCTCTGCCACGCCGATCCCGCGCACGCTGCAGCTTGCGATGACGGGCGTGCGCGAACTGTCGCTGATCACCACACCGCCGGTCGACCGGATGGCGGTGCGCACCTTCATCTCTCCGTTCGATCCCCTGGTGATCCGCGAGACGCTGATGCGCGAGCACTATCGTGGCGGCCAGAGCTTCTATGTCTGCCCGCGGCTCAGCGACCTTGCCGAGATCCAGGAGTTCCTGCAGCAGGACGTGCCGGAGCTGAAGGTGGCCGTTGCGCACGGCCAGATGCCGGCCACCGAGCTGGAAGACATCATGAACGCCTTCTACGACGGGCGCTACGACGTGCTGCTGTCGACCACCATCGTCGAATCGGGCCTCGACGTGCCCACGGCGAACACGCTGATCGTCCACCGCGCCGACATGTTCGGCCTGGCCCAGCTCTACCAGCTGCGCGGCCGCGTCGGCCGCTCCAAGGTGCGCGCGTTCGCGCTGCTGACGCTGCCGGTGAACAAGAAGCTGACGGCGCCGGCGGAGCGGCGGCTGAAGGTGCTGCAGTCGCTGGACACGCTCGGCGCCGGCTTCCAGCTCGCCAGCCACGACCTCGACATCCGCGGCGCCGGCAATCTTCTGGGCGAGGAGCAGTCCGGGCACATCAAGGAGGTCGGCTTCGAGCTCTACCAGCAACTGCTCGAGGAGGCTGTCGCCGAGATCAAGGGTGATGAGGAGATCGTCGATAGCGGCTGGTCGCCGCAGATCTCGGTCGGAACGCCGGTGATGATCCCCGACGACTACGTGCCCGACCTGCATCTGAGGCTCGGCCTCTACCGCCGCCTCGGCGAGATCACCGAATTGTCCGATATCGATGCCTTCGGCGCCGAGCTGATCGACCGCTTTGGGCCGCTGCCGCTGGAAGTGCAGCATCTCCTGAAGATCGTCTACATCAAGTCGCTGTGCCGCACGGCCAATGTGGAGAAGCTGGATGCGGGGCCGAAGGGCGTTGTCGTGCAGTTCCGCCACAAGGAATTCCCGAACCCGGCGGCACTCGTCGGCTACATCGCCAAGCAGGGCACGCTGGCCAAGATCCGACCCGACCAGAGCCTGTTCTTGTCGCGCGACCTACCGACGCCGGAAAAGCGGCTGACGGGGGCCGCGCAACTGATCACGCAACTGGCGGGACTGGCAAAGCAGGCTGCGGCCTGATCCGCGTCAGCGGGTCGGTCGGCGGGGCTTCCGGGCTGGTCGGTGGTCAGGCCTGGGCGGCAACCTGGCAGGCGGCTGCGGCCTCCGACCGCTTCAACGCCGCCACTTCGCGCAATGCGCCGGCGAGCACGTCAGCGCTCTGCGCACCCATGACCGCATACTTGTTGTCGATGATGAAGCAGGGGACGCCGGTTACGCCCATCTGGCGGGCCAGGCCGATTTCCTCCTTGACCGAGCCGACGTCGGCGCCGGCCGAAAACAGCGCTGCAACGACGGAGCGATCCAGGCCGGCTTTCTCGGCGATGTCGAGCAGCACGTTGCGATCGCCGACATTCCGGCCGTCCTCGAAATAGGCCTTGAACAGGGCGAGCGAGACGCGGTTCTGGACGTCCGGCCCCTCGATCATCGCCCAGCGCAGCAGGCGGTGTGCGTCCAGCGTGTTCGGGCTGAGTTCGATCGTCTCGAAATGAAAGTCGATGCCCGCCTCGTGACCGAGGCCGGTCAGCATGCCATGGGCCTTGTCGACGGCATCTTCGCCACCCAGCTTTTCGGCCAGGTGTTTCTTGTGGTCGACGCCCTGCGCCGGCATGTCGGGGTTGAGCTGGTAGGGGCGGAAGGTCACGGACACGTTCAACTCGTCCGAGACGGCCTCGATGGCCTTCTCCAGCCGCTTCTTGCCGAGATAGCACCACGGACAGACAACGTCTGAAACGACATCGATCGCTACGGTTTCCATTCCCAATCAACCTCCTGCGGGCCGCCGGTCGCGACCTTAAGCCGAGATAGGCTCTGGGGCGGCTGAGTTCAATGGGTTACCTGCAGGTAACCGGCCGCAACTGTGGTCATTGCTGCGCGTCCGCATCCCACCAGACGGGAAACTGGTAGCCGTAGAGCGGGGCGGTTTCGGGACGGGCGATGTGGCGGTGGCGGGCCACCCACTGCCGGCCGAGATGATAGAGCGGCAGGACATAGTGATTGGAAAGCAGCAGCCGGTCGTGCGCGCGGACGGCGGAGCGGAAGTCCTCGGCGCTGCGTGCGGCCAGGATCGCATCGACCATCCGGCCCACATCGGGATCGTCCGCGCCGGCAAAGGCCTCGCTGCCGTCGCGGTCGCGGAAATCGGAGCGCCAGCGCACGGCCTGTTCCAGTCCCGGCGAGAGCGAAGAGGCGTAGGCGCGGACGATGACGTCGTAGTCGAAGGTCTGGGTGCGGCTCTGGTATTGCGAATCGTCGACGGTTCGCACCGAGGCGCGGATGCCGAGCGCGTGGAGGAAGCGCTGGTAGGCCAGCGCCAGCTTCTCCTGGTCGGCGTTCTGAGTCATGATCTCGAAGGCGAGCGGGCGGCCACTTTCGTCGCTCATGACGCCGTCCTTGATCGTGTAGCCGGCCTCTTTCATCAACAGCACGGCCTGCTTCAGCACCCTGCGGTCGCGGCCCGAAGCATCGGTCACCGGCCATCGGTAGCTGCCGTCGGCGATCGCGGGCTCGATGCGGGCGAGGGCGGGGCCTAGCAGCTCTTTCTCCCGCCCGTCGACGGCGGTGCCGAGCGAGGACAGGTCGGAATTCTGCCAGAAGCTCTCGGTTCTGCGGTAGGCGCCCTCGAACAGGTTCCGGTTGACCCATTCGAAATCGAACACGAGCGAAAGCCCGTGGCGAAGCCTGGCATCGGCAAACATCGGGCGGCGGGTGTTGAAGACGAAGCCGAGCATGCCGGAGGGCACCTTCGGGGTGAACTCGTCCCTGACGATCTCGCCCGACCGGACGGCGGGGAAATCGTAGCCGCGCGCCCATTTGGTCGGATTGCCTTCCTGGTAGACGTCGATCGTGCCCTTCTTGAAGGCCTCGAACAGCGAATTTTCCTGCAGGAAGTATTCGACGCCGATGCGGTCATAGTTGTCGAAGCCGACCTTGGAGGGGATGTCCTTTCCCCAGTAGTCCGGGTTGCGCTCGAAGACGATCTTCTCCCCCGGCCTGACCTCCGTGATCCGGTAGGGACCCGAGCCCAGCGGGAACTGCAGGGATGTGCGGTCGAAGCCCTCGGCGTCGGTCGCATGCTTCGGCAGGACCGGGGACAGCGCCAGCAGCAGCGGCGATTCGCGGTCCGCCTTGTCGTTGAAGGTGAAGCGCACGCTGTGCTCGCCGATTTTCTCCATCCGGTCGACGACGTCGAGCCTGCGGCTGAAGGGGGAACGACCCTTGTCGCGCAGAAGTTCGAAGGAGAAGATCACGTCCTCGGGGGTGACCGGCTTGCCGTCCGCCCAGCGCGCCTTCGGGTTGAGATTGAACTGGACGAAGCTGCGGGCATCGTCCCACTCGACCGTCTCGGCGAGGAGGCCGTACATCGAAAACGGCTCGTCGCGCGAGCGCTGCATCAGCGATTCGGTGACGAGATTGCCGAACTCGGGGTCCCACATTCCGCGCGCGGTGGTACGCATGCTCTTCAGAATGAAGGGGTTGAGGTTGTCGAAGGTCCCGACGACGCCGTATGTGATCGCGCCGCCCTTGCGGACGTCGGGGTTGACGTAGGGGAAGTGTTCGTAGTCCGGCGGCAGCGCCGGTTCGCCATGCATCGCGATGCCGTGCAGGGGGGCGGCGTCCACCGTGCGCGCGGACGGCGCCGCGACGGCGATCAACAATGCTGTCAGTAGGAGCCGCAACATGTTTCCTCATAGCGATGCAGACGCGATTCGGTGACAACTTACATAATCGTGCGTCGGCCGAACAACCTTGGCCCGTCTTTTTCAGGAAGTCGGGGTAAAATTGCGACGAAAGACTGGATATCCGCCGGCGCCCATTGTACAGGATGCCTGAAAAGCGGGTCATGCAAATGCCTCAATTCGCCGACAGAGAGCGCTGAGCTGACCGAAACACCTTAGGGGCGAAACAGCGCTCGGCATCGGATCTCAGGAGACGGAACTCGTTATGATCACCAAATCGATCTTCACCAAGCAGGCCGTGCTTTCGGCGTTCGCAGTGTCGCTCGCCGCAGCAGTCCTGCCGTCCGCCGCCTCGGCCCAGCAGGCGCAAGCGCCGCAGGGCTGGTTCAAGGTCTGCACCAAGCAGGAAGACAACGACGTCTGCATCGTGCAGAACCTCCTGACCGCCGGCGGTGGCCAGTTGCTGACGGCCGTCGGCCTGATCACGGTCGAGGGCAAGGTCAATCGCAAGATCCTGCAGGTTTCGGTTCCAAGCGCCCGCCTGATCCCGCCCGGCATCGCCATGCAGATCGACGGCGGGAAGGCGCAGAAGCTCGACTACGCCATCTGCATGCCCGACAAGTGCGTCGCCGAAGCGCCGCTTTCGGACCAGATGCTGGCGAGCCTGAAGAAGGGCGGCGAGGTTGTCTTCACCTCCGTCAACTTCCAGCGTTCGCCGAACCCGATCAAGATGTCGCTGGGCGGCTTCACCGGCGCATTCGACGGCGAGCCGATCGAACAGTCCAAGCTCGAGGAGCGCCAGCGCCTGCTGCAGGAAGAGATGCAGAAAAAGGCCGACGAGGCCCGCAAGAAGCTCGAGGACGCCCAGAAGGCCGCCAAGAGCCAGTAACGGCCTTCGCCCTCATCGCTTTCAAGAAAAACCCGGCCAATGGCCGGGTTTTTTGTTGCCGTTCGATCCTGCTTACTGCCGCCTCCGGCATTCGTCGTCAGTGGACGATGCCCGCGTCGACCTTCCAGTGGTAGGTGCCGCCGTCGTCCGGCGCCATGAGTGCGCGGACCTGCGGATGGCGGACCGGCATGCCGCTGTCGTCGGGCACGAGGTTCTGTTCGGAGACATAGGCGACATATTCGGTTTCGGCGTTTTCCGCGAACAGATGGTAGAAGGGCTGGTCCTTCGAGGGGCGGATTTCCGCCGGAATGGCATCCCACCATTCATCCGTGTTTGCGAATTCCGGATCAACGTCGAAGACCACGCCGCGGAACGGGTAGATCCGATGGCGGACCACATCTCCGATACCGTACTTGGCTGTTCTTACTTTCATGTCTGGCCTTCCTTTCACTGTATATCTGGGAAGGAATGCGGAAAACTCAAGGTTTCACGCCGGGGCTCACTGCCCCGGGGGGCCTGTGCCGCCAAGTGAAGCGGGAGCCTGTCGGGCCGGCACGCGTGGCCAATGCACGTCGTGATCTTTCAGGTCTCTGCCGCGCTTTAGACCTTTGACTTCGCTGCACACTTTTGGGCGACACGCTTTAGCAAAAAGCCCGGCTCGGAGCCGGGCTTCTCGGGTCTTTGCCTCCGCCCGGGGGCGGAGGGCTCGGCATCAGGCCGAGTAGTACATGTCGAACTCGACCGGGTGCGGGGTCATTTCGTAGCGCATGACTTCCGCCATCTTGAGTTCGATGTAGGCGTCGATCTGGTCGTCGTCGAAGACGCCGCCGGCGGTCAGGAACTTGCGGTCCTTGTCCAGGTTTTCCAGGGCTTCGCGCAGCGAGCCGCAGACGGTCGGGATCTTCTTCAGCTCCTTCGGCGGCAGGTCGTACAGGTCCTTGTCCATGGCCTTGCCAGGATGGATCTTGTTCTTGATGCCGTCCAGACCAGCCATCAGCATGGCGGCGAAGCCGAGGTAGGGGTTGCCGAGCGGGTCGGGGAAGCGGACTTCGACGCGCTTGGACTTCGGACCGGTGCCGAACGGAATGCGGCACGAGGCGGAACGGTTACGGGCCGAGTAGGCGAGCAGGACCGGAGCCTCATAGCCCGGGACGAGACGCTTGTAGGAGTTCGTCGTCGGGTTGGTGAAGGCGTTGATGGCCTTGGCATGCTTGATGATGCCGCCGATGTAGTAGAGGCACGATTCGGAGAGACCGGCATATTCGTCGCCGGCGAAGGTCGGCTTGCCATCCTTCCAGATCGACTGGTGAACGTGCATGCCCGAGCCGTTGTCGCCGAAGATCGGCTTCGGCATGAAGGTTGCCGTCTTGCCGTAGGCGTTGGCGACCTGGTGGACGACGTACTTGTAGATCTGCATCTTGTCGGCGTTGCGCACCAGCGTGTCGAACTTGACACCGAGCTCGTGCTGGGCGGCTGCCACTTCGTGGTGCTGCTTTTCGACGACCACGCCCATTTCGGAGAGAACCGTCAGCATCTCGGAGCGCATGTCCTGGCAGCTGTCGACCGGCGGAACCGGGAAGTAGCCGCCCTTGACGCGCGGGCGGTGGCCGAGGTTGCCGGTATCATAGTCGGTGTCGTCGTTGGACGGCAGTTCCGAACTGTCGAGCTTGAAGCCGGTGTTGTACGGGTCGGCCTTGTACTTGACGTCGTCGAAGACGAAGAATTCCGGCTCCGGGCCGACGAAGATGGTGTCGCCGATGCCGGACGACTTCAGGTAGGCCTCGGCCTTCTTGGCGGTGCCGCGCGGGTCGCGGTTGTAGGATTCGCCGGAGATCGGGTCCAGGATGTCGCAGAAGATCACCATCGTGGACTGGGCGAAGAAGGGATCCATGTGGACGGTTGCCGGGTCCGGCATCAGCACCATGTCCGACTCGTTGATGGCCTTCCAGCCGGCGATCGAGGAGCCGTCGAACATGACGCCGTCGGCGAACATGTCTTCGTCGACGCAGGAGATGTCCATCGTCACGTGCTGCAGCTTGCCCTTCGGGTCGGTGAAGCGCAGGTCTACGAACTTGACGTCGTTCTCCTTGATTTGCTTCAGGATGTCTTTGGCAGTCGTCATGTTTTGAAAGTCCCTATGTAGTGGAGGGGTGGAAAGCCCGTGCCGGACGGCCAGGCGGGATTAGATAGCGTCGACGCCGGTCTCGCCGGTGCGGATGCGGATGACTTCTTCGATATTGGAAACGAAGATCTTGCCGTCGCCGATACGGCCGGTCTGGGCGGCGTTGCGGATGGCCTCGATGACAGCCTCCGCGTTCTCGTCCGCGAGCACGACCTCGACTTTGACCTTCGGCAGGAAATCGACAACGTATTCGGCGCCGCGATACAGTTCCGTATGGCCCTTCTGGCGCCCGAAGCCCTTCGCTTCCGTGACAGTGATGCCCTGCAGACCGACTTCCTGAAGCGCTTCCTTCACTTCGTCGAGTTTGAACGGCTTTATGATCGCTTCGATCTTTTTCATGAGAAAATGTCTCTCCGCTTCTCCCATTTGCGCAGGAATTTGCTTCCTGCCGCCTTCATGAATGCATTTTGCATGCCAACCTTTGCATTTCCCGTGCCAGTTTTGCCGGTTCGGGACGATTTGCGTCGCTCTTTCTGGGCCGGGCTCTCGAAAGGTACGGCGGCCGCCCAAGACAGCGATGCCAATCTGCCTAAAAATTATGTCGCAGAGGACGATCGGCGCGCACTGTCATGGAGATCGGCCGCAGATTTCGAGAATAGCATCGAATTTGAGCACCGTAGACGTGCAAATGCATAAATAACGTGCATTTGCTGCCGGGAAATTTGCCGTTGGCAGGATCCGGCGTTGGAGGCATTGTGGTGTCATGCACAGCGAACTGGAAACAATCGTCGTCACCCCTGAGGAAATGGCCGGCATCGATCGCGCCGCCATCGCATCGGGCATCGACGGCTACGGACTGATGGAGAAGGCGGGGCAGGCGGTTGCTGCGGCCGCGCTGCGGCTGTTTCCCGGCTGCCGACGCTTTGTCGTGCTGGCTGGACCCGGCAACAATGGCGGCGACGGTTACGTGGCCGCGCGCGTGCTCTCCGATTCCGGCTGCCCGGTGGACCTCTACGGGCTCGGCGAGCCGGCCCCCGGCGGTGACGCCGACTGTGCCCGGCAACGATACGCCGGCCCGACGCTCACCCTTGGCGACTACACGCCTTCCTCCGGGGACGTCGTGATCGATGCGCTCTTCGGTGCCGGGCTGTCGCGCGATCTGGACGCGTCGGTCTGCGCACTGATCGACCGGGTCAACAGCCTCGCCGTTCCCGTCGTCGCGGTCGATCTGCCGAGCGGTGTCGACGGCCGCACGGGCCAGGTCCGCGGCGCGGCGTTCCAGGCGCAGCACACGGTGACCTTCATGTGCCGCAAACCGGGCCACCTGCTGATGCCGGGGCGAGCGCTCTGCGGCGATTTCGAAATCTTCGACATCGGCATACCGGGGCGGATCGTCTCGGCCGCATCGCATCATTTGCGGGTGAACGGGCCGGCGATCTGGCGCATGAGCCTGCCGCAGGCGGATCCGTCCGCGCACAAATACGGCCACGGCCATCTGGCGGTCTTCTCGGGCGGGCCGATGTCGACAGGAGCGGCCCGGCTGTCGGCCGCAGCGGGGCTACGCGCCGGGGCAGGGCTCGTGACGCTCCTGTCGCCCGCACCCGCGACGGAGGTGAATGCGGCACAACTGACGGCGGTCATGCTGCGGCAGGTCGACGACATCGCCGATCTCGAGGCGCTGCTCGGCGATCCGCGCCTTTCGGCCTTCGTGCTCGGTCCGGCCTTCGGCGATTTCGAAAAAGCCCGCGCGTATGTGACCGCCCTGCGCGGCCGTCCGCTGGTGCTGGATGCCGATGGTATCACCGCCTTCCGCGACCGGCCCGAAGCGCTTTTCGAGATCTATGCCGGCGGCGACGGGGACCTCGTGCTGACGCCGCATGACGGGGAGTTCGCAAGGCTTTTCCCGGACATTGCTGCCGATCCCGGCCTGTCCAAGGTGGAGCGCGCCCGCAAGGCTGCCGCGCACAGCCACGCGGCGGTCGTGCTGAAAGGCGCCGACACCGTCATCGCCGCGCCCGACGGGCGGGCGCTGATCAACGCCAACGCGCCGCCATGGCTCGCCACGGCCGGGTCGGGCGACGTGCTGGCCGGCATCATCGGCGCCCATCTTGCGCAGGGCATGCCGGCCTTTGAGGCGGCGGCGGCCGGCGTCTGGCGTCACGGCGAAGCGGGCCGGCGCGCCGGTGCGGGCGCGACGGCCGAGGATCTCATCACCGTGCTGAATGGCTTCGATCAAATCTAATGACTTTGGCCGCCGTCGGCGAAACGGTAGAACTCCGCGGATCGAAGCGCAAAGAGAAGACGTGTCCATGGGCCTGATCGATATCGCCCTGCTGGTGCTGGTGGCGGCGCTGTGGGGGTTCAACTTCGTCGTCATCAAGATCGGCATCGCCAACTTTCCGCCGATCCTGTTTTCGGCGCTGCGGTTCCTGTTCGCCGCCCTGCCGCTCGTCTTCTTCCTGCCGCGCCCGGCCGTGCCATGGCGGCTGATCCTCGGCATCGGGCTGGTGCTGGGCGTGGTGAAGTTCAGCCTCCTCTTCATCGCGATGGACGTCGGGCTGTCGGCGGGACTGGCCTCGCTGCTCTTGCAGGCGCAGGCCTTCTTCACCGTGATCCTCGCCGCCATCGTCTTCGGCGACCGGCCGCGGCCGGTGCAGGTTGCAGGCATCCTGGTGGCACTCGCCGGGATGACGGTGATCGCGGCGACGGTCGACGGCGGCTTCACCTATGCCGGGCTGGCGCTGGCGCTCGGTGCTGCGCTCGCCTGGGCGGTGTCCAACTTGATGATGAAGAAGGTCGGCAATGTCGACATGCTGGCGCTGATGGTGTGGGTCAGCCTGGTGCCGCCGATCCCGCTGGTGCTCATTTCGCTTGCGACGGAAGGGCTGGACCGTGACCTCGATGCGCTTGCGGCGCTCTCCTGGCAGGGGCTCGGCGCCGTTGCCTACATCGCCTACATCGCGACGATCTTCGGCTTCGGGGTCTGGGGCTACATGATCCGCAAGCACGGACTGTCGTCGGTGGCGCCGTTCTCGCTGCTCGTGCCGGTGTTCGGGATGAGTTCGTCGGCGCTGGTCTTCGGCGAGAGTTTCGGGCCGGCCCGCCTGGGCGGCGCTGTGCTGGTCGTCTGCGGCCTGGTACTCACCGCACTCGGGCCGCGGCTGCTCGACAGGGTGCGTCGCCCGGCGCCGGCTTCCCCGTAGGTCAGGGCCGTTTTCGTTCACGTCCGGCGCGCAAGGCCGGACGCGGGCGCGTCGTGGACCCGGTCAGGCCGAAGGCTGCGTGCGCTTCTGCAGCTCCCGGGCGCCGTTCGGCGCATTGACCTTGCCCGAGGTGATGAAGAAGGCGAACACGTCGCGCGGCTGGCGCGCCGGCTTGTGGCCGGGATCGACGAGAGGAAGGCCGTCCGGCTGTCCGCCGGCGGCCCATTCGCCCAACCGCCCCGCCCATTCGTCGAGCGCCGTGGCGGGGTAGCACGTGGCGATCTCGTCGGAGCCGCGCTGCAGACGGGCATAGACAAAGTCCGCGGTCACGTCGGCGATCTCCGGATATTCGTCGTGATGGGCATAGACGATGGCGGCCTTGTGCTTCCGGGCAAGTGCAACGAATTCCGGGACCATGAAAGTGGGATTGCGGACCTCCAGCGCATGGCGGAGCGGCAAGCCGTCCTGCTTTTCCGGCAGCAGCTTGAGGAAAGCCTCGAAATCGTCCGGCTCGAGCTTCTTCGTGGGCGCGAATTGCCACAGGATCGGCCCGAGATGCGGGCCGAGCTCGGTCAGGCCTTGCGTGAGGAAGCGTTCGATCGATTCCCCCGCCTCGGCCAACACCTTGCGGTTTGTCGTATAGCGGCTGGCCTTCAGGGAAAAGACGAAGCTCTCCGGCACTTCGGACGCCCATTTGGCGAAGGTCTCCGGCTTCTGCGAACCGTAATAGGTGCCGTTGACCTCGATCGCCGTCAGTTCGCGGCTGGCAAACTCCAGCTGTCGCTTCTTGGCGAGCTTCTCCGGATAGAACGTCCCCTCCCAGGGCTCGAAGGTCCAGCCGCCTATGCCAGTGCGGATGGTGCCGGTCTTGGACATGGCGTGTCTCCCGAGGAACTTTGGTGGAACGGATTTGGATCGGTTATTCAGGCTGGCGCGACGAAGGGCTGGGCGATTTCCTTGAAAACCCGCAATGCCTCCATGCGGCTGCAATGGGCGGCGAGCGAGGGATGGTCGTCAAGCCGGATCAGGCCGGGATGGGCCTCTCCCACGTGTCGCAGCGCGCAGGCGACGGCGATGTCGGCGTGACCGATGCGCTCGCCGAACCAGAAGGCACCGGGCTTGGAAGTCCTGTCGGCCTCGAGTGCGTCCAGCGTCGCCCTGATCTGGCTGCGGCAGCGCTCGGCCCAGGCGACGGAAGGCTGCTCGTGAAGCCGCAGTTCGTAGAACAGGCTGACGCCCTTGTCGGCCAGGCCGGTGGCGAGGGCAGCGATCCTCAAGGCATGCCGCCGTTCCGGCCCGGACTGCGGCAGCAGCCGCCGCTCCAGGGATACCAGGCTGTCGATATGGTCGATGATCGAGTTGCTGTCGACGACGACCTCGCCGTCGTCGAGCACGAGCGTCGGCACGCGCATCAGCGGGTTCAGCGCCTGGATCCTGTCGCCGTCGCCGAAGACCGACCACGGCCGGTGCTCGAACGGCAGGTCGTAGATCCGCATGGCGATGGCCACGCGGCGCACGAAGGACGAATCGTATTGCCCGATCAGGATCACCGGTTCTACTCCGCCGCCGCCTTCTTCATCGGGCGCCGTTCCAGCAGTTCGTTCAGGAACCTGCCGGTATAGGAGCGCTCGACCTTGACCACATCCTCCGGCGTGCCGCTGGCGATCACCTCGCCGCCGCCGTCGCCGCCTTCGGGACCGAAGTCGATGACCCAGTCGGCGGTCTTGATGACCTCGAGATTGTGCTCGATCACCACCACGGAATTGCCCTGGTTGACCAGTTCGTGCAGCACTTCCAGCAGCTTGGCGACATCGTGGAAGTGCAGCCCGGTCGTCGGCTCGTCGAGGATATAGAGCGTGCGCCCGGTGGATCGCTTGGACAGCTCCTTGGCGAGCTTGACGCGCTGCGCCTCGCCGCCAGAGAGCGTGTTGGCCTGCTGGCCGACCTTGATGTAGCCGAGGCCGACCTCGTTCAGCGTCTTCAGCTTGTCGCGCACCGCCGGCACGGCTGCGAAGAATTCCACGCCTTCCTCCACCGTCATGTCGAGGACATCGGCGATCGACTTGCCCTTGAAGGTGACGTCGAGGGTCTCGCGGTTGTAGCGCTTGCCGTGGCAGACGTCGCAGGTGACGTAAACGTCCGGCAGGAAGTGCATCTCGATCTTGATGACACCGTCGCCCTGGCAGGCCTCGCAGCGCCCGCCCTTGACGTTGAAGGAGAAGCGGCCCGGCTGGTAGCCGCGCGCCTTGGCCTCCGGCAGGCCCGCGAACCAGTCGCGGATCGGCGTGAAGGCGCCGGTATAGGTGGCCGGGTTCGAGCGCGGCGTGCGGCCGATCGGCGACTGGTCGATGTCGATGACCTTGTCGATGAACTCGAAGCCGTCGATGCGGTCGTGCTCGGCCGGGATTTCGCGCGCGCCCATGACGCGACGCGCGGCGGACTTGTACAGCGTCTCGATCAGGAAGGTCGACTTGCCGCCGCCGGAGACGCCGGTGACCGCGGTGAAGACGCCCAGCGGGATCGAGGCGGTGACATTCTTCAGGTTGTTGGCGCGGGCGCCGACGACCGTGATCTCCTTCTTTTTTTTCGGCTTGCGGCGCTCGCCGGGGACAGCGACGGCGAGTTCGCCGGAAAGATACTTGCCCGTGAGCGACTTCGGGTTCGCCATGACCTCTTCGGGCGAGCCCTGCGCGATCACCTCGCCGCCATGGATGCCCGCGGCCGGGCCGATGTCGACCACGTAGTCCGCCGTCAGGATCGCGTCCTCGTCGTGCTCGACGACGATCACGGTGTTGCCGATGTCGCGCAGGTGGCGCAGCGTGTCGAGCAGGCGGGCATTGTCGCGCTGGTGCAGGCCGATCGACGGCTCGTCCAGCACGTAGAGGACGCCCGTCAGGCCCGAGCCGATCTGCGAGGCGAGCCGGATGCGCTGGCTCTCGCCGCCGGACAGCGTGCCGGAATTGCGCGACAGGCTCAGATATTCCAGGCCGACGTCGTTGAGGAAGCGCAGGCGCTCGCGGATCTCCTTGAAGATCCGCACCGCGATCTCGTTCTGCTTGGCGTTCATGTGGGCGGGCAGGGTGTCGAACCAGTCGCGCGCGACGCGGATCGACATCTGCGTGACCTCGCCGATGTGCAGGCCGTGGATCTTTACCGCCAGCGCCTCGGGCTTCAGGCGATAGCCGTTGCAGGCCGGGCAGGGGGCGGCGGACATGTAGCGCTCGATCTCCTCGCGCGCCCAGGCCGAATCCGTCTCCTTCCAGCGCCGCTCGAGATTCGGAACGATGCCTTCGAAGGTCTTGGTGGTCTTGTAGGAGCGGGCGCCGTCCTGGTAGTTGAACTCGATCTTCTCGTCGGTCCCGTAGAGGATCGCCTTCTGGCCCGCTTCGGGCAGGTCCGACCAGCGGTTGGAGAGCTTGAAGCCGTAGGCCGCGCCCAGCGCCTCGAGCGTCTGGTTGTAATAGGGCGAGGACGACTTGGCCCAGGGCGCGATGGCGCCGTCGCGCAGGGTGCGCTGCGGCTCGGGCACGATCAGGTCGGGGTCGATCTTCTGCTGGCTGCCGAGGCCGTCGCAGGTCGGGCAGGCGCCGAAGGGATTGTTGAACGAGAAGAGCCGCGGCTCGATCTCCGGAATGGTGAAGCCGGAGACGGGGCAGGCGAATTTCTCCGAGAACATCACCCGCTCGTGCGTCTCGTTCAACGACTTGTTGGCCGATCCGCCGGCCGAGGTTTCCTCCGGCGGCAGCGGCTTGTCGGCGAATTCGGCGATCGCCAGCCCGTCGGCGAGCTTGAGGCAGGTCTCGATGCTGTCGGCGAGGCGGGCGGCGAGATCGGGCCGGACGACGACGCGGTCGACGACCACGTCGATGTCGTGCTTGTACTTCTTGTCGAGCGCCGGCACTTCGGCGATCTCGTAGAACTGGCCATCCACCTTGACGCGCTGGAAGCCCTTCTTCATCAGTTCGGCGAGTTCTTTCTTATATTCGCCCTTCCGGCCGCGCACGATCGGCGCCAGGATATAGAGACGCGTGCCCTCGCCGAAGTCGATCACCCGGTCCACCATCTGGCTGACCGTCTGGCTCTCGATCGGCAGGCCAGTCGCCGGCGAATAGGGGACGCCAACACGGGCAAACAGCAGGCGCATATAGTCGTAGATCTCGGTGACGGTGCCGACCGTCGAGCGCGGGTTCTTCGAGGTCGTCTTCTGCTCGATCGAGATCGCCGGCGAAAGCCCGTCGATCTGGTCGACGTCGGGCTTCTGCATCATCTCCAGGAACTGGCGCGCATAGGCCGAAAGGCTCTCGACATAGCGGCGCTGGCCCTCGGCATAGATGGTGTCGAAGGCGAGCGACGACTTGCCCGAGCCGGACAGGCCGGTCATGACGATCAGCTTGTTGCGCGGAAGGTCGAGGTCGATGCCCTTGAGATTGTGCTCGCGTGCGCCGCGGATGGAAATGGTCTTCAGTTCGCTCATGTGTCCAGCGCCAGTCGTCAGGTCTTGAGAGGTTTTTCCGTTAGCGCCTATGTAGGGACGGGAGCGTGCCTTTCCATGCGCGTTGCGGCGAAACCCTGCCTCTTTCCGATTCGGTTGACAAGATGTTAGGGATTAACTAGAACAAAAAAAGAACGAAATAAATCGGAATTTCATCTGTGGATTATCCGGCGCACGGGGCGGCGCACGGAGGTCGCGGCCGTTAAGATAGCGGGATCGAAATTTCAGGCAGCCGGCAACGATCCGGCGCGGCAACAGGGACGAAAGCGGATGGCAGGCAGCGTCAACAAGGTAATCCTGATCGGGAACGTCGGCGCGGATCCCGAAATCCGCCGCACCCAGGACGGCCGTCCGATCGCAAACCTGCGCATCGCGACGTCGGAGAGCTGGCGGGACCGCAATTCCGGCGAGCGCCGCGAGAAGACCGAATGGCACACGGTCGTCGTCTTCAACGAGGGCCTGTGCAAGGTTGTCGAACAATATGTGAAAAAGGGTGCCAAGCTCTACATCGAGGGCGCGCTGCAGACGCGCAAGTGGCAGGACCAGACCGGCAACGACCGCTACTCGACCGAGATCGTGCTGCAGGGCTTCAACTCGACCCTGACCATGCTCGACGGGCGCGGCGAAGGCGGTGGCGACCGCCGTGGCGGCTCCGATTTCGGCAGCAGCGGCGGCGGCGGGCCGAGCTACGACGACTACGGCTCCCAGCCGTCGTCCTCGTCCTCGCCGTCCTCCAGCCGCGGCGGCTCGGGTTCGGGCTCGTTCTCGCGCGACATGGACGACGATATCCCGTTCTGAGATCCGTCAGCGGAAGACAGATGGCGGCTTGAGACAAGGCGGGGCGAAGCCCCGCCTATTTCGATGGATACGACCGCGATCCTGCTGGACGCGATCGTCTGCCGAACAAGCGCCATGACCGGGTCGCCTGCGACTATCGCGGGTCCCACCGTGACGGGAACCCGCGACGTCCGGCCGGATGATAAACCTCAGATCATGAGATCCGAATTCATGTGGCCCGGGCCTGCCGCCATCTGGGCGATGATCTTAGCCAGCGCATCGTGGGCGGCATCGGCGACGTCCGTCGGCAGTTGGATATCGGCCGAATGGTGCGTGAGCCTGGAGGCCACTGCATCGCGATATCCGAGGTTCGCAACCATCCCCTCGAGCAGATGGGCGATGTCGTCGGCGTTGCCGACGGCAGCCTCCTTCGAGGCGTGAAAGTGCATCTGGTCCGCATCAGGCGCGAAATGTTTGCCATTCTTGGTCGCCGGGGCGTTTGCGTCATCGCCGGTCGGAGCCTGATCGTCCGCTGCGGCATTCGCACTCAGCGCTCCTGACTTCATGACCGGGTCAATAAGGTCCTTCTTCACGTTTTTCGTGCCGATGGTTGCCTTCTGGGTCGACGTGGCAATGCTGGTGCCCGAAAACGTGACGGTATAGGTGCCGGGCTTTAGCGCGAGGTCATAGCCGCCAGCGGCGGACGTCGTGGTCTTGAAAAGCTGGCCCGCCGAATTCTTGGCCGTCACCGCAATGCTGCCGAGACCCTCACCGACATCGTAGAAGCGATCACCATCGCGATCGTCGAAAGCCACACCCGTCAGGAAGACGGCAGAACCGGTCTTTGCGAAATCCTGCGTCACGAATGCGCTGCTGCGACCGCGGTAGTCACCGACCTCGACGCCGAGGCCCACCTCGCGAAAATTCGGATTGAGAAGGTTGGCGCGGTGACCCGACGAGTTCATCAGGTTGGTGTGCAGAAGCTTGACTTCATCCTGATAGCCGGTTGGGGCACGGGTCGTCGCCCAGGCGATATTCTCGCCCGTGGCCCAGGACCCCTGCAAGGCATAGCCCGCCGCTTTCATGCGTTGCGTCGAACTGGATCCCCCCGAACCTGTATGCGAGAAAACGTCGGCAGCGAGCATCCACTTGCTGTGCCCCTCGGCGGCTTCGCTGAGATCGTTGTCGAAGGCCAGCGGCTGTGCACCCGCCTTTGCCCTATCCGCATTGATCAGTTCCAACAAATATTGCTCATTCGCGCTGTGTCTCGGCATTCTGCACGTCTCCCTGAAAGTCATTCTTCGTCACTTGAGTGCCCCGCCCAATCGCTCCATAGGAACGAACTGTGTCCAAGGTGCGGAGCAAGGTTGACCAACTTGGGGATTCGCACACGTATCTTTTCCGCCGTCTTCACGCGGTGTCGCGCGTGAAAGAATCATTTGCACGTATACTGCGAAGTTATTGTCATTTCCCGTCTTATGACCTTCCCGGAGGGGAAGCTGATGGTGGCGACATTTTGGATGCCAGGAGACCAGCGGGGACGGGCCGCTTGCCGTCGGCAGGACCAGCCCTCGAAGACATGGCTCAAGACCAGATGGTGGCGGGACGCAGTGCGCGACGGCGACCGATGTCATTGAGCCCGCTGCGGTGCTCGTCACGGGCAAGGACGAAGCACAGATCGACCACATCGAGCCGTACAACATGGACCGCGCGTTCTTCTTCTTCCTCTGCGAGGACGCAGGACTGCAGCGTGTGCCGTGCGGCAATCGGAAGGGTCACCGGTTCGTGCCGGGGAAGCTGGCGCGCTAACGGCGCAGATTTCCGTCCGGCTTTCGTCCGACCTTTTCGCGCTCGGACAAGTCGGAAAAAGGTCAGGTGGATAGAATTATTCAGTTATTTCAAACGTTTATGGCGACCCCTGCAGGACTCGAACCTGCGACCTACTGCTTAGAAGGCAGTTGCTCTATCCAGCTGAGCTAAGGGGCCATACCGGACCGCGGGCTGCCGTCAGTGCGTCCAGGGCTGCGTGCGGTTGAGACGGAAATTGTCCGGGTAGGCAACTTTCTTGCGGGTCGGATCGTGCGGCTCGACGACGCGGTACTCGATGCCGTTGCGCTCGGCATAGGCGACGGCGAGTTCGCGCGTCTCGAAAGTCAGCCTGACCTGCTGGCGCATGTCACCGGAGCTCGTATAGCCCATGATCGGATCGATCGTGCGGGCGCGCTCCTGATCGAATTCCAGGATCCAACGATGCGTTTTCGCCTGGCCGGACTGCATGGCGGTCTTGGCGGGACGGTAGATCTTCGCGGACATGGGTTCTTCGGGCTCCGATAGGTTCTGTCTTCTGCCGCACCGGCGACTGCACATCCATAGCGCAGAATCGGAAAACGGCAAATGCACGCGCGCCGTTTCGTCCCCGGCTGGGCGCGCAGCTTCCGCCGCGGTGCATAGCATCAGGCGCAGGGCAATTCAACGGTCGCATGCGGCATGGATGTTTCGGCTGCGCCGCCCTTGCCGGCTGGGAAATACTCTCCATCTCAACGAGATGCGATGGCTGCATGGACCTCTGCCAGCTTGCGGGACCGGTATGGACGTCCCGGTACGAACACCATGCGCATGTCGTCGTGCGCGGTGTGGTTTAGGCAGGGCGCAGGTGGAACGGAGTGGATCAGATGAAGAGTCCGGACAAAAGGGCGAATGGCATTGCGCCTCTCATTTGCGCAGTAGCGCTTTGCATTGCCGGTTGTACGGCGAGCGCGGGCGGCGGGAACTATCCGGATCCCATTCCCGGCAGCATCACCTATGGCGGCCAGCCCCGCTCCAAGCTGACCAAGTCCCCGGTCGGCAGCTGGTTCCACCACCGCTTCACCGACCAGTTTGGCCGGACGGTGCAGGAGACCTACGTCATCCAGCCGGACAGATCGCTGCTGCTGACGAGCCGGATCGTCATCGAAGACTTCTTCGACGACTGAAGGGTGATGCCCGATGCCCGAGAAGGTCGCGCCCAGGGCGAGGGCGCTCACACCCCATTTTTGCAGTTGCGGCCACGGCGGGATGCGTGTATCTCCGCCAGCACGGATCGGCGGAGTGTAGCGCAGCCTGGTAGCGCATCTGGTTTGGGACCAGAGGGTCGGGAGTTCGAATCTCTCCACTCCGACCACCGTCTAGCCTTGAAATCAAAGATCATGTTGATTTTGCAAGCGCTATTCCCAATCATCTGTCACAAACGGTGTTGCAAAGCGCCAGCCTTGCGCTGGTGGTAAGGTCAAGAATCTTTGCCATCGTGACGGCAGCTAGTATTTCCGAAAGCGCTGCTCCTTTCCTCGATAGCATAAGCTTGAAGTGGGTTTGCTGGACTATAGTGTGATGATCCCGAAGCGGGAGGGAGAATCGCATGGAGAACACAGCGCTTGAAATCGCTAAGCTTGCAGTGCAGGCGCTTACGCCACTAGCCGTGGGATACATTGGCTGGAAGGTAAGCAAGCGCCTAAAGGATATTGATCAGCACCAATGGGGAAATCGTAAATTATCGGAGAAGAGAATTCAGATTTACGACGAGATATCTCCGCTGTTAAATCGCCTATTTTGTTATTTCACCTATGTTGGCGACTGGCAGCATCATACGCCGAATGATATCATCATCACCAAACGCAACCTTGACCACAATGTATACGTGAACAGATATCTACTTGAGCCGAATGTTTTTGATTCGTATCAAGTCTTTATCAACGCACTATTCCAGCACTATACGGGTGCGGGGGAAGATGCGAAGCTAAAGACACGGTTTGGGGACCGCCGTTCCTCCCCGCATTTTCCTTGGAGCGACGAATGGGCTCACTGCTTTGACACCAGGGATGTGGCGCCCCTCAACGTAGTACACAAGCTGTATGAAGACGTAATGAAGGCTCAACGAGAAGGAATTAACGCTTGACTAGTTGAAATCCTGTCTGGGGTTTCATAGGTGAACCCGTGCTACGAGATAATCCGCCTCCAGTTGAACTGAGGGTACATTACCAGAAGTTCTATAACGCTCTTCATCGTCTGAAGAGGGCAGTTGGCCTTTCTGTCGAACAGCAGGCATGTTCTATCATTGTTTCGGGTATCGTCGAAATCTTCCACGTGTCCAACCGCTTATAGTGAGAAGCGGTATCCACTTCCCACGCCTCGGTGTTTCATCAACCTGCCGACGCCGGCCCGCCCGAGCGGTCAGGCTCGCCTTGCTCCACCTCACCTCACTCGGCGGCGACCATGCGGAAGGTGCGCTCGGCGGTGTCCTTCGAGCCCCCGCCCATCAGGTGGATCAGACAGCTTGTCCGCAGCAGCGAGGCGAAGTTCGAGACTGCGCCGTTGATGAGCAGCGCCTCGTCGTAGAGCGTGGACAGGAAGCGGGACGTCGACAGGCCCTGGCTGGCGGCGATCTCGTCGATGAGGTCCCAGAAGGCTGCCTCGATCTGGATGCTGGTGGAATGGCCACCGATGCGCACGGAGCGGTTGACGGGGCGATAGCGCTGCGGGTCCTGGCCCGCAAAGACCTCACACATGGTGTTTCCTCCAGTCTTGTTCTTATGGGCGCGATTATGCGTGGGGCGCCTGATTTGGTCAAATCGTCCATTCCACGCCAGACTTGCGCAAAATCCTTCGTATTTCACTCCAGATCAAAGAAATTTGACGTGCGGTAACCGGCTGCTACCCGAATCTGCCGTTCCCGGCGCAATCTTGCCATCAGTCGAACTTGCAAGCATCGGGAAGGGCAGCGTGGCCAAATCGATACATTCCATGATCCGGGTCCTGGACGAGGGCCGTTCGGTGGACTTCTATCGCAGGGCATTCGGCCTGGAGGTGGCCGAGAGGCTCGATTTCGAAACCTTCACGCTCGTCTACATGAGCAATGCCGAGAGCGAATTCGAGCTGGAGCTGACGATCAACAAGGGCCGTGCCGAGCCCTACCATCTGGGCGACGGCTACGGCCATTTCGCCGTCTCCGTCGATGACCTGGACGCTGAACACGCGCGAGTGAGCGAACTGAAGTTTGCCCCCGGCAAGATCGTCGAATTCAACCGGGACGGCAGCCTGCTCGCCCGCTTCTTCTTCATCACCGACCCCGACGGCTACAAGATCGAGGTGCTGCAGCGCCACGGCCGCTACAAATAAACAGCCTGGTGGCCGGAGGAGGGCCGCCGGGCAGACTGCAATGGGAGGAACGAACATGACCACGATCTTCGAGCGTCGCCGCAGCCCGGATTCCGGCCTGTCCCGGCGCGAGCTACTCAAGCGCGGCACGGTGGGTGCCGTACTCGTCATTGCCGGCAATGCGGTGATCAGCCCGGACCGCGCCTGGGGCGTGGAGACGACGGCGCTGAAGCCGGACACGATGGCGACCCTGATCAAGCTCGCCCGCGACATCTACCCCCACGATAAGGTCCCCGACCGTTTCTATGCGATCGCCGTGAAGGGCCAGGACACGAAGGCCGGCCAGGACCCGGCGCACAGGGAACTGATCGAGGTAGGCGTTGCCGACCTCGACGCGCGGGCAGGCGAGGGCGGCTACCGCGGCCTCGGCTGGGAGGACGACCGCGTCGCGATCCTGCGCGAAGTCGAGTCGACGCCGTTCTTCCAGGCGGTGCGCGGCGATCTCGTTGTCTCCTTCTACAACCAGAAGGAACTGTGGCCGCACTTCGGCTACGAGGGAGAATCCTTCTCGAAGGGGGGCTACCTCAAGCGCGGCTTCGACGACATCGAATGGCTGTAGAGCCGGGCGGCAGCCGGCGCCGGAGGAGGGCGCCCGGCGGACACGGAACGTGTCGATCGCCAAAATAGACCGGGGGTCAGAATAGACCGGGAGGAAGAACATGGCAGCTCCATACAATCTGAACGACGACAGCGTCGTCGTCATCATCGGCTCCGGTGCCGGCGGCGGCACGCTGGGCAACGAACTGGCGCAGAAGGGCATCGATGTCGTCATTCTCGAGGCCGGTGCGCGCATCGAGTACGAGGACTTCATCAACGACGAGTGGGACAGCTTCGCCCAGCTCGCCTGGCTCGACCACCGCACGACCGGCGGAGGCTGGCGCGTTTCGAAGGACTTCCCCAACCTGCCGGCGTGGATCGTCAAGGCGGTGGGCGGCACGACGACCCACTGGGCCGGCGCCTCGCTGCGCATTCAGGAGCACGAGTTCAAGGCGCTTTCGAACTACGGCAAGGTGGAAGGCGCCAACCTTCTGGACTGGCCGATCACGCTCGCCGAGCTCGAGCCCTACTATTCCAAGGCAGAGGACAAGATGGGCGTCACCCGCACCCACGGCATCGAGGGCCTGCCGGGCAACAACAACTTCAAGGTCTTCAAGGCCGGCGCCGACAAGCTGGGCTACAAGGAGTGTCACACCGGCCGGATGGCCATCAATTCCGCCGACCGCGACGACCGGATGAGCTGTCAGCAGACGGGCTTCTGCTTCCAGGGGTGCAAGTGGGGCGCCAAGTGGTCGACGCTCTACACCGAGATCCCGAAGGGCGAGGCGACCGGCAGGCTGGAGGTCCGGCCCAATTCACACGTGGTCAAAATCGAGCACGATGCGAGCGGCAAGGTGACGAACGTCGTCTATGCCGACAAGGACGGCAAGCTGCAGAGCCAGAAGGCGCGGATCATCTGCGTCGCGGGCAATTCGATCGAGAGCCCACGGCTCCTGCTCAATTCGGCCTCGGCCAAGTTCCCGGACGGGCTCGCCAATTCCTCCGGCCAGGTCGGCAAGAACTACATGCGCCATACCACCGGCTCGGTCTACGCGGTGTTCGAGAAGCCGGTCCACTTCTACCGCGGCACGACGATGGCCGGCATCATCCAGGACGAGGCCGGGCACGATCCTTCGCGCGGCTTCGTCGGCGGCTACGAGATGGAGACGCTGGCGCTCGGCGTGCCCTTCATGGCAGCATTCCTGGATCCCGGCGGCTGGGGCCGCTCCTTCGCCTCTGCCATGGACGGCTATGCCAACACGGCGGGCCTTTGGATCGTCGGCGAGGACATGCCGCAGGAACAGAACGCGGTGAAGCTGCATGCGACGCTGAAGGACCAGTACGGTATGCCGATCCCCGACGTCTGGTTCACCGACCATCCAAACGACGTCGCCATGCGCAACCACGCCTACAAGCAGGGACAGGCGCTCTACGAGGCGGTCGGCGCGACCAGGGCCTTCCCGACGCCGCCCTATCCCTCGACCCACAATCTCGGCACGAACCGCATGAGCGAAAAGGCGCAGGACGGCGTCGTCAACAAGTGGGGCCAGACCCACGACATCAAGAACCTGTTTGTCTCCGACGGCAGCCAGTTCACCACGGGGGCTGCGGAAAACCCGACGCTCACGATCGTGAGCCTGGCGATCCGCCAGGCAGACTATATCGCCGACCAGATGAACGCGGGCTCCATCTGACGGCCACGCCAACCTCCCACGGCCGCCTGAGGCCGGCCGGCGATCGCGCGCGGAAGCGATCCGCGCCACCTCCGGCCGGCACTGCCGGCCATTTTTTTGATCGGGACCGTGGCGCGGGCCGCGCCCGCCGGGATGCCTGCGGCGCCGGAATGCAAAACGGACGGGCCTTCCGGCCCGCCCGTCGGCGTCTTGCGTTGTCGTTGAGCCCCTCAGTGAAGGATCTGGCTGAGGAACAGCTTCGTGCGCTCGTGCTGCGGGTTGTCGAAGAAGTTCTGCGGGTCGTTCTGCTCGACGATCTGGCCCTGGTCCATGAAGATCACGCGGTTGGCGACCTGGCGGGCGAAGCCCATCTCGTGGGTGACGCAGATCATGGTCATGCCCTCCTCGGCGAGCGAAACCATGGTGTCCAGCACTTCCTTGACCATTTCCGGGTCGAGTGCAGAGGTCGGCTCGTCGAACAGCATGATCTTCGGCTTCATGCACAGCGAGCGGGCGATCGCCACGCGCTGCTGCTGGCCGCCGGAGAGCTGGCCCGGGTACTTGAGCGCCTGCTCGGGGATCTTGACCCGCTCCAGGTAGTGCATGGCGACCTGCTCGGCTTCCTTCTTCGGCATCTTGCGCACCCAGATCGGCGCCAGCGTGCAGTTCTCCAGGATCGTCAGGTGCGGGAAGAGGTTGAAGTGCTGGAACACCATGCCGACCTCGCGGCGCACTTCGTCGATCTTCTTCAGGTCGTTGGTAAGCTCGATGCCGTCGACGAAGATCTGTCCCTTCTGGTGCTCCTCCAGCCGGTTGATGCAGCGGATCATCGTGGACTTGCCCGAGCCGGAGGGGCCGGCGATGACGATGCGCTCGCCGCGCATCACCTTCAGGTTGATGTCGCGCAGGACGTGGAAGTCGCCGTACCACTTGTTCATGTTGACGATCTCGATGGCGACGTCCGTCGCCGATACCGTCATCTTCTTTGCCTGGGCCTGGTTTGCCATGGTTTTTTTGTCCTTATCTCTTGTGGCCCGTGTCGAGCCTGCGCTCCACGAACATTGAATATCGCGACATGCCGAAGCAGAAGATCCAGAACACGAATCCTGCGAAGATCAGGCCCGTGAGCGGCGTCACGGGAGAGGCCCAGGAAACGTCGGCGAAGTTCTGGCGGATGATGCCGAGCAGGTCGAACATGCCGATGATCGACACGAGCGACGTGTCCTTGAACATGCCGATGAAGGTGTTGACGATGCCCGGGATGACGATCTTGATCGCCTGCGGCAGCACGATGAGCCCCGTCTTCTGCCAGTAGCTGAAGCCGAGCGAATCGGCACCCTCGTACTGTCCCTTGGGGATCGCCTGAAGGCCGCCGCGGATCACCTCGGCCATATAGGCCGAGGCGAAGATCGAAAAGCCGATCAGCGCGCGCAGGAACCTGTCGACGGTGACCCCTTGCGGCATGAACAGCGGCAGCATGACGCTGGCCATGAACAGCACCGTGATCAGCGGCACGCCGCGGACGATCTCGATGAAGGTGACGCAGAGCGTCTTGATCACCGGCATGGGCGAGCGCCGTCCGAGCGCCAGCAGGATGCCGAGCGGAAACGACACCGCCATGCCGACGAAGGACAGGATCAGCGTCACCATCAACCCGCCCCACAGCGAGGTCTCGACGTGGCGGAGGCCGAAGACGCCGCCGACGAGAAGGAAGAACGAGACCACCGGCAGCACCACAAACAGCAGGATCGCGTTCCAGCCCTTGTAGGGCACCTTCGGGATCATGAGCGGCACCAGCAGCGCCACGAACAGGATGCCGACGAGCGTCGGGCGCCAGCGTTCGTCGATCGGGTAGCGCCCGAAGATGAACTGGTCGAAGCGTGAGCCGATGAACGCCCAGCAAGCGCCGCTCCAGCCTTCCGGCTGGCTGCCGCCGCTCTGGACGACGGTGGCGCAGAAGCTGCGATCGGTGCCCATCCACTGGGCATTGAAGAACAGCCAGTTCAGCACCTGGGGGACGTACCAGGCCAGAAGCAGCAGCGCGATCACGGTCAGGATGGTATCCTTGGGTGTCGCGAACAGATTGGTCTTCAGCCAATGCGCCGCGCCGGTGACGCCGGGCGGCGGCGGTTCTGCGGCGATCATCTGGGCACGGACGTAAGACGATTGTGTGCTTGCCATGTCCTATCGCTCCACCAATGCCATTCTCGAATTGAACCAGTTCATGAAGAGCGACGTCAGCAGGCTGATGCTGAGGTAGACCACCATCCAGATCGCGACGATCTCGATCGGGTGCCCGCTCTGGTTCAGGATCGTGCCGCCGACCGAGACGAGGTCGGCGTAGCCGATCGCGATCGCCAGCGTCGAGTTCTTCGTCAGGTT
The DNA here is from genome assembly GCF_014196765.1 of Mycoplana azooxidifex. GTDB lineage: Bacteria > Pseudomonadota > Alphaproteobacteria > Rhizobiales > Rhizobiaceae > Mycoplana > Mycoplana azooxidifex. The sequence continues at coordinate 45,731 of NZ_JACIEE010000001.1, read as the reverse complement.
GAGGTACTGGCTCGTCAGCGGCGGGATGATGATGCGCATGGCCTGCGGCACGACGACGAACCGGGTCGTGTATCCCGACCTGAGCCCCAGCGCTTCGGCAGCTTCCGACTGGCCTCGCGGCACGGCGCGGATGCCACCGCGGACGATCTCGGCGATGAAGGAGGCGGTGTAGAACGACAGCGCCAGATAGAGCGACATGAATTCGGGCCCGACGACCGAACCGCCCGTCAGGTTGAATGTGCCGGCGACGGGATAGTCGAACGACAGCGGCGCGCCCATGATGAAATAGGCGATCAGCGGGAAGGCGACGATCATCGCCACGGACGGCCACAGGATCGGCACGCCGCGGCCGGTCGCCATGCGCTTGTTCAGGGAATAGCGCCGCAGCACCAGCGAAAGCACGATCGCGGCCAGAAGTGCTACGAGCACGAGCCAGAAGCCTTCGGCGAAGACGGGCTTCGGAAAGGCAAAGCCGCGGTTGTTCAGGTAGCTTCCGAAGGGCAGGGCGATGGATTCGCGCACGCCCGGCAGGACGGCGAGAACGCCGCTGTACCAGAAGAAGATCACGAGCAGGGGCGGTATGTTGCGGAAGATCTCGACATAGACGGTGGAGAGCTTGGCGATCAGCCAATTCTTCGAAAGCCGCCCGATGCCGACGATGAATCCGAGGATCGTGGCCGTGATGATGCCGGTGAAGGCCACGAGCAGTGTGTTGAGGAAGCCGACATAGAGCGCGCGGGCATAGGTCGAATCGCTGGAAAAGGCGATGAGCGACTGCCCGAGGTCGAATCCTGCGCGGCCGGACAGGAAGCCGAAGCCGGAGGCGATATTGGCGCGCCGGAGGTTTTCCAGCGTGTTGGTCCAGATGAAGTAGATCAGGGCGATGAAGACGAGTGCCGTCACGACCTGATAGATGATGCCGCGGATTTTCGGATCGTTGAGGAGGGAACTTGGCGGTCGTTCCGTCCTGCCTGATGCCACCGATGCGGGTGCTGCCATTGTCGTCCCCTTGATCGCCCTTGTTCGAGCGCTTCTTGTTCTAGAGGATGAAGGGCGGGGATCTGTCCCGCCCTTCGCATTCGTGTCGCCCGCCGCTTAGCGGATCGGCGGGGCGTACTGGATGCCGCCCTTGCTCCACAGGGCGTTCAGGCCGCGCTCGATCTTGAGCGGGCTGCCCGCACCGATGTTGCGGTCGAAGACTTCGCCATAGTTGCCGACGGCCTTGATGACGTTGACCGCCCAGTTGTTGTCGAGGCCGAGGTCGGCGCCGATGGTGCTGTCGGCTTCGGCGCCGAGGAAGCGCTTGATGTCCGGGTTCGGTGAGCTCTTCATCTCTTCGACGTTGGCCTGGGTAACGCCGAATTCCTCGGCGTTGATCAGCGCGTAGTGAACCCAGCTGACGATGTCGAACCACTTGTCGTCACCCTGGCGGACGGCCGGAGCGAGCGGCTCCTTGGAGATGATTTCCGGCAGGACCATGTGATCGTCCGGAGCCGCCAGCGTCAGGCGGATGGCATAGAGGCCCGACTGGTCGGTGGTGTAGACGTCGCAGCGGCCGGCGTCGTAGGCGGCGTTGACTTCCTCGATCTTCTCGAAGACGACCGGGTTGTACTGCAGGTTGTTGGCCTTGAAGTAGTCGGCGAGGTTCAGCTCGGTTGTGGTGCCCGTCTGTACGCAGACGGCCGCACCGGAGAGTTCGAGCGCGGACTTCACGTTCAGGCTCTTGCGGACCATGAAGCCCTGGCCGTCATAGTAGTTGACCGGGCGGAAGTTGAAGCCGAGCGCGGTGTCGCGGTTGATCGTCCAGGTGGTATTGCGGGCCAGGACGTCGACTTCGCCCGACTGCAGCGCGGGGAAGCGTTCCTTGGCAGTGGTCGGCGTGTACTTGACCTTGGTCGCGTCGCCGAAGATCGCAGCGGCAATCGCCTTGCAATAGTCAACGTCGAAACCGGCATAGTTGCCCTGGGCGTCGGGGGCGGCGAACCCGGCAAGGCTGCTGTTGACGCCGCACTGTACGAAACCCTTCGCCTTTACGTCGGACAGCGTGTCCGCCTGGGCCGCCTGGGCGCCCATCCCCAAAACGGCAGCGCCGAGGAGTGCCGTAACGATCTTCTTTGCCATGTCCAAATACCCTTGTTCTATTTGTCTTTCTTCGTCCGGTTGGCGCTGCCACGGTGCGGGAACGCCGCCGGCACTCGTCACCCTCCCGGCGCGAGTTGATCTATCTCATGCTCAAAACGACGCAGGGTCAAGAGTGGGAGCCCGTTTTCCAAGCAAGCTGGTGAATCTCACTGCCATTGGCAAATAAATAAGCAAAATCAGCTGGGAAAGTGCATGCCGAGCTCAAAAAAAGCGCTTCCGAAGCCGCTCCCTGAGGCCTGATCCGTCACTTGCGCGTGATGGGTACTTCAGCAAAATTGGCTTGACCACGCAAATCAGGCTCTGGAAAGTGCCATGTTCCCACCAAGCAACCCTGCGGATTCCGATTGATGACTGACAAGAAAGACGTGCTGGCCGGCGCCGGCCCGAACACCCGACTGGCCCATGTCGGCAACGACCCGGCCGAGTTCCACGGCTTCGTCAACCCGCCGGTCGTGCACGCCTCCACCGTGCTTTTCCCGAATGCGGCGACGATGGAGAAGCGGGCGCAGAAATACAGCTACGGCACGCGCGGCACGCCGACCACGGATGCGCTCTGCGCTGCGATCGACGAGTTGGAAGGTTCGGCCGGGACCATCCTCGTGCCCTCGGGGCTCGCCGCCGTCAGCGTCCCGTTCCTGGCCTTCCTGTCGGCCGGCGACCACGCGCTCGTCGTCGATTCGGTCTATAGCCCCACCCGGCACTTCTGCGACACGATGCTGACCCGGCTGGGGGTGACGGTCGAGTACTACGACCCCTCCGTCGGGGCGGGGATCGCGTCCCTGATGAAGCCGAACACGAAACTCGTGCATCTCGAGGCGCCCGGTTCGAACACCTTCGAGATGCAGGACGTTCGCGCCATTGCCGATGCCGTGCACAAGGGCGGCGCGGTCGTCACCCTGGACAACACCTGGGCGACGCCGCTCTATTTCCGCCCGCTCGATTTCGGCGTGGACATCTCGATCCACGCGGCCACGAAATATCCCTCCGGCCATTCCGACATCCTAATGGGCACGGTCTCGGCCAATGCCGCACACTGGCGGCAACTCTGGGATGGCAATTTCGCCCTCGGGATCTGCGGATCGCCCGACGATTCCTACCAGATCCTGCGAGGGCTCAGGACCATGGGCGTGCGACTGGAGCGGCACCAGGAGAGTGCGATGCGGCTTGCGGAGTGGCTGGAGGGAAGGGACGACGTCGCCTCCGTTCTCCATCCCGGCCTGCCGAGCTTTCCGGGGCACGCGCTGTGGAAGCGCGATTTCAAGGGCGCGAGCGGCATCTTCTCGATCGTGCTCGACGGCGGCGACCCCGGCCGGTTCAAGGCCAAGGCGCACGCCTTCCTCGATGCGTTGAAGATCTTCGGCCTCGGCTATTCCTGGGGCGGGTTCGAGAGCCTTGCCGTGCACGTGAACCTGAGCGACCGCCGCATCTGCAAGGCGCCGGAAAACGGGCCAGTGGTCAGGCTCCAGATCGGTCTCGAAGACATGGCCGACCTGCGCGCCGACATCGAACGCGGACTGGCGGCGGCGCGGGCGGTCTAGAGGAGAGCGGCTGCCGGGCGCCTGCGCTCAGATGTCGGGCCGATAGCCGTAGAGCCAGTCGAGATCGGCCGCCAGGCGTTCGGGGCTTCGCAAGCCCAGCACGACATCGCGCACCAGCGCCACCGGGCCGCGCGCGTGGTAGGCGAAGCGGTTGAAATCGGCCCGTGCGCGGACGCGACGGACGCGCTGGCGGCGCTGTGTCTCGAAGCCCGCAAGGGCGCTCCGGACCTCGGAAGCGTTCGCAACGGCCTGCGCGAGTTCGGCCGCGTCCTCGATCGCCATTGCCGCGCCCTGCGCCGCAAAGGGCGTCGTCGCATGCGCGGCGTCGCCGATCAGCACGAGATCGTTGCCGTCGAACCAGCGCCCGTCGCCGCATTCATAGAGCGGCCAGGCGAGGGGCTTCTCGGCGAGACTCAAGAGAGCCACGATGTCCTTGTTCCAGCCGGAGAAGGCGTCGAGCCGAAAGGTTGCTCCGGCTTGCCCGGCGTGCATCTCCCAGCCGTGGCTGATGAAGGCCGGGCCCTTGTGGATTGCCACGATATTGAAGGCGTTCGCGTCGGTGAGGGGATAGGCGACCAGATGCGCCGAAGGTCCGACGAACGCCGTGACCGCGCGCGGATCGAGAAAGCGCGGCGCCCGTGCGAAGGGAACCATGAAGCGCCAGGCGATGTTGCCGCTGAAGCGGGCGTTGGCAGCACCCGGAACGCCGGCCCGCATCGTCGACCAGACGCCGTCGGCGGCGACGGTCAGGTCCGGACGGACGCCGATCAGGTCCGCAATCTCGGCGGCGCGGTCGTAGCCTTCCATGCGCACGCCGAGCGTCATGCCAATCAGCGGATTTTCGCGTGCCGCGTCGAACAGCACCTGCTGCAACGTGGCGCGGTGAAGGACGCCGTAGGGGGCGTGCCAGCGTCGCCGGGCATCGGCGCCGACGGGGACATGTGCAAGCGGCTTCAGGCTGCGCCCGGAGGCGATCGCGATCCGCTCGGGCTCGGTCCAGCGCTTCTCGAGGGCGGGAAGGAGGCCGAGCGTGGACAGGACGTGCGAGGCGTTCGGAGATAGTTGAAGGCCCGCGCCGACCTCCTCGAGCCGGTCGGCCTGTTCGATCAGGTGACTGGCGATACCCTTTCGGGCCAGGCAGAGCGCCGCGGTCAGTCCGGCAATGCCGGCGCCGACGATCGCAACCGTTCGCGCGGTCATCCGCGCGACCCTTCACGTGACATCGATCAGGCGGCCTGGTTTGCGAAGGTGCAGCCGACCGGGTTCGTCTGGGTCGCCTTCAGCGAGGGATTGTAGCGGTAGAGCGTGGAGCAGTAGCCGCAGACCTTCTCGTTGTCGTCGCCCATGTCGATGAAGATATGGGGATGATCGAAGGGGACGGAGGCGCCGACGCACATGAATTCCTTCACGCCGATCTCGATCACCGCGTGTCCGCCGTCGTTCTGGAAGTGGGGAATGCTGTGGCCAGCCATGGGATGCTCCGGAAGGTCTGTCGAAATTTCGGCGGACCATATAGCTGTTGGGTGGAAATGTGTAGCGGCAAACGTCAAGTCGCAGGGGAGAAAAAGCGCCGCGCAGCGTTCCATCGTGCGGCAAAGCGTCCTATGAGCGGAGGGCCCGCAGGACAGGTGCACAGAAAGAGGCATGGACATGAATCTCGATCCCCCGACCTTTTCCCGTTTCCGCCACGACGGTCTCGAGCTCGCCTTCTTCGACGAGGGCGATCCAGCCGGCGCGCCAGTCCTGCTGATCCATGGGTTTGCCTCGACCGCCAACGTCAACTGGGTCTATCCGGGGTGGCTCAAGACGCTGGGCGACGCCGGCTACCGGGTGATCGGCATCGACAACCGGGGCCACGGGGCCAGCGATAAGCCGCATGACCCGGCGCTTTACCATCCTCCCGCGATGGCCGGCGATGCGGCGGCATTGCTCGATCATCTCGGCATTCCCGACGCGCATGTCATGGGATATTCGATGGGGGCGCGCATCACCGCCTTCCTGGCGATCGGCCACCCGCACCGCGTCCGCTCCGTCGTCTTCGGCGGGCTCGGCATCGGCATGGTGGACGGGGTAGGGGACTGGGATCCGATTGCCGAGGCGCTGCTCGCTCCGGCGCTTGAAGACGTCAGCCACGACCGCGGCCGGATGTTCCGCAGCTTCGCCGACCAGACGAAATCCGACCGGCGGGCGCTGGCGGCCTGCATCATGACCTCGCGCGATCTTCTTTCGCCTGAAGACATCGGCCGGATCGACGTGCCCGCGCTCGTTGCCGTCGGCACCAAGGACGACATCGCCGGCTCGGCGGAGGCGCTGGCCGCGCTGATGCCGGATGCGCGCGCGATCGACATTCCCGGGCGCGACCACATGCTGGCCGTCGGCGATCGCGTTTTCAAGAAGGCTGTTCTGGAGTTCTATGCCGAAATCGACGGCCGATAGCGCGTCCGTGTCCGGCGGGGCATTCCGCCCGGCGGCCGTTTGCTTTATATATCGATCGAGACGCAAGAAGGAGTACGGCGATGGTCGCCAGCAATGAGAAGCGCGCCGACGAGAAGCTGACGGTGATGGACCCGATCTGGGACAGCCTTCAGCAGGAGGCGCGCGTGGCCGCACAGGAGGACCCGCTTCTGGCGGCGTTTCTCTATTCGACGGTGATCAACCAGCCCTCGCTCGAGGCCAGCGTGATCCACCGCGTCTGCGAACGGCTCGACCATCCGGACCTCCAGGCCAACCTCCTGCGCCAGACCTTCGAGGAGATGCAGACGGCATGGCCGGAATGGGGCGCGATCCTGCGCGTCGACATCCAGGCGGTCTATGATCGCGACCCGGCCTGCACGCGCTTCATCGAGCCGGTGCTCTATTTCAAGGGGTTCCACGCGATCCAGACCCACCGCCTGGCCCACTGGCTGTACCTGAACGGGCGGCGCGACTTCGCGCTCTATCTCCAGAGCCGCTCGTCCGGCGTGTTCCAGACGGACATCAACCCGGCGGCCCGCATCGGCAAGGGCATCTTCCTCGACCATGCCACCGGCCTGGTCGTGGGCGAGACGGCGGTGATCGGAGACAACGTCTCGATCCTGCACAACGTCACGCTCGGCGGCACCGGCAAGGAGGGCGGCGACCGCCATCCGAAGATCGACAACGGCGTCCTCATCGGCGCCGGCGCCAAGATCCTCGGCAACATCCACATCGGCTACTGCTCGCGGATCGCGGCCGGTTCGGTCGTGCTGAAGGACATGCCGCCGAAATCGACCGTCGCCGGCGTCCCGGCCAAGGTCGTGGGCGAGGCCGGCTGTTCGGAACCGTCGCGCGCCATGGATCAGATCCTGCACGGCGCGGGCTTCGACATCTGAACGCAAAACGCTGGAGACTGGCCTCTTTTGAGGGTTTACACCATCCGGCGCAGGTGCGAGAAGCGGCGCGAACGAACCGATACGGAGACGCAATCGTGAAGCCCGAAGAGATCAGGAAGCTTGAAGCCTACTTCAAGCGGAACTTCAACAAGGACATGGTCATCAAGGCGCGCCCGAAGAAGGACGAGTCGGCGGAAGTCTATCTCGCCGACGAATTCCTGGGCGTCGTCTTCCGCGACGACGAGGATGGCGAACTGTCCTACAACTTCTCGATGGCGATCCTCGACATCGATCTCTGATCCGGCCGCCTTACGGCCGTCCAATCAAACCCGGCGCTAAAAAAGCGGCCGGGTTTTTTGTGTCCTGTCAGGTGCCCGTTGCAAGCATTTGCAATTGCTGACTAATATTGCACTGCGGCATATAATTGACTTTATTGTGCGTTGCATATAGCTTTCCTTCGTCCGGGTGGGACATATAGGAGGAAATCGATGTTCAATTTTGATGAGGCCAACAAGACGGGGAAGGAAGCTGTGGACACGGTCCTGAAAAGCTATTCGTCGGTGGCCAAGGGCATGCAGGCGATCGCGACCGAAGCTGCGGACTACTCCAAGAAGTCCTTCGAGGAGGGCGTCGCGCATTTCGAGAAGCTGTCGAGCGTGAAGAGCCTCGAGGCGGCCTTCGAACTGCAGACCTCATTCCTGAAGAAGTCCTACGAGACCTACGTAGCCGAGGCGACGAAGATCGGTGAGATGTATTCCGACCTCGCCAAGAGCGCCTACAAGCCCTACGAGGCTCCTGTCGCCAAGGCCGCTGCTGCGGCAAAGGCAGCCGTCGCAGCCTGAGCGCCGCAGACGCATGTTTAAGAAGGCCGGCGACGCGGAAGTGTCGCCGGCCTTCGCCGTTTTGGGCAGGCTGCTAAAACAGGCCGCTAAAATTCGGGCTTTCAATCCGGCACCGCTGGATTATCCTTGCAGGACGAAGCAGGGGCCTTAAAATCCCGAAAGGAACCACTAGATACCGTAGGCATGATAACGGCAACCGTCGGCCGCCGCGGCTCCCATCCATGCGAGAGCCGGACTCACGAGGAATGAACAGGAATGAATTCGATACCGGGCCGGTTGCAGGGCAATGAAGGAAGCGGCGACAATCCCGGTCGCAGCGCTTCCGTCATAACCCGCACGAAGCCGAAGACCAAGAAGCCGAGCCTCTACCGGGTGCTGCTTCTCAATGACGACTACACGCCAATGGAATTCGTGATCCACATCCTCGAGCGGTTCTTCCAGAAGGACCGAGAGGCGGCAACGCGGATCATGCTGCATGTGCATAATCACGGCGTGGGTGAGTGTGGCGTTTTTACCTACGAGGTTGCCGAAACCAAAGTGACACAGGTGATGGATTTCTCCCGCCAGCACCAGCATCCGCTGCAATGTGTCATGGAAAAGAAATGAGGAATGAAACGTGCCAACTTTTTCGACCAGTCTTGAGAAAGCGCTTCACCAGGCACTGACCTACGCCAATGAGCGCCATCATGAATACGCCACGCTGGAGCATCTGCTTCTCGCGCTGATCGACGACGCGGATGCCGCGGCGGTCATGGGCGCCTGCAACGTCAACCTCGAGACCCTGCGCAAAGCGGTTTCCGACTATGTCGACAACGACCTTGCGAACCTGGTGACGGGTTACGAGGAGGATTCCAAGCCGACCTCCGGCTTCCAGCGCGTGATCCAGCGCGCGGTCATCCATGTCCAGTCTTCCGGCCGGGAAGAGGTGACGGGTGCCAACGTGCTCGTCGCGATCTTCGCAGAACGCGAAAGCCACGCCGCCTACTTCCTGCAGGAGCAGGAGATGACGCGCTACGACGCCGTCAACTTCATCTCCCATGGCATCGGCAAGCGGCCCGGCACGTCCGAGGCGCGCACCGTGCGTGGTTCCGACGACACCGAGAACGAGCAGAAGCAGACCCGGTCGCAGGGCGAGCAGGAGGAGCCCGGCAAGAAGCAGGATGCGCTCACCGCCTATTGCGTCAACCTCAACGAGAAGGCCAAGGTCGGCAAGATCGACCCGCTGATCGGCCGCCACGCCGAGGTGAACCGGACGATCCAGGTGCTGTGCCGCCGCTCCAAGAACAATCCGCTCTACGTCGGCGATCCCGGCGTCGGCAAGACCGCGATCGCCGAGGGCCTCGCCAAGCGCATCGTCGAGAAGAAGGTGCCCGAGGCGCTGCAGGATGCCACGATCTTCTCGCTCGACATGGGCACGCTTCTCGCCGGCACCCGCTATCGCGGCGACTTCGAGGAACGCCTGAAGCAGGTCGTCAAGGAACTGGAGGAGTATCCCGGCGCGGTGCTCTTCATCGATGAAATCCATACCGTGATCGGCGCCGGCGCCACCTCCGGCGGCGCGATGGATGCGTCGAACCTGCTGAAGCCGGCGCTGTCCTCGGGCGCGATCCGCTGCATCGGCTCGACCACCTACAAGGAATACCGCCAGTTCTTCGAGAAGGACCGGGCGCTGGTCCGCCGCTTCCAGAAGATCGACGTCAACGAGCCGACGATCGACGACGCCATCGAGATCATGAAGGGGCTGAAGCCCTATTTCGAGGACTACCACAAGCTGAAGTACTCGAACGAGGCGATCAAGACGGCCGTGGAGCTTTCGGCCCGCTACATCAACGACCGCAAGCTGCCGGACAAGGCGATCGACGTGATCGACGAGACGGGTGCGGCGCAGATGCTGCTTCCGGCCGGCAAGCGTCGCAAGCTGATCACCGAGAAGGAGATCGAGGCCACGATCGCGACCATGGCGCGGATCCCGCCGAAGACCGTCTCCAAGGACGACGAGACCGTTCTCGCCAACCTGGAGAAGGAACTGCGCTCCGTCGTCTATGGCCAGGATCTGGCGATCGAGGCGCTGGCTTCGGCGATCAAGCTGTCGCGCGCCGGCCTTCGCGAACCGAACAAGCCGATCGGCTGCTATCTGTTCTCCGGCCCGACCGGCGTCGGCAAGACGGAAGTTGCCAAGCAACTGGCGTCCTCGCTCGGTGTCGAGCTCCTGCGCTTCGACATGTCGGAATACATGGAGCGGCACACGGTCTCGCGCCTGCTCGGCGCACCTCCAGGCTATGTCGGCTTCGACCAGGGCGGCCTCCTGACCGATGGCGTCGACCAGCATCCGCATTGCGTGCTGCTGCTCGACGAGATCGAGAAGGCGCATCCGGACCTCTACAACATCCTGTTGCAGGTCATGGATCACGGCTCGCTGACCGACCACAACGGCAAGAAGATCGACTTCCGCAACGTCATCCTGATCATGACGACGAACGCGGGCGCGTCCGACATGGCCAGGGCCGCGATCGGCTTCGGTTCGTCCAAGCGCGAGGGCGAGGACATGGAGGCGATCAACCGCCTGTTCACGCCGGAGTTCCGCAACCGCCTCGATGCGATCATCCCGTTCGGCTCGCTGCCGACGCCGGTGATCCACCAGGTCGTGCAGAAGTTCGTCATGCAGCTGGAGACCCAGCTGTCGGAGCGCAACGTCACGTTCGAACTGCAGCCTGAGGCGATCGCCTGGCTGGCGGAGAAGGGCTACGACGAGAAGATGGGTGCGCGGCCGCTGTCGCGCGTCATCCAGGAGAACATCAAGAAGAAGCTCGCCGACGAGATCCTCTTCGGCAAGCTCAAGAAGGGCGGCGTCGTCCGTGTCTCCGTCGGCGTGAAGGAGGACGGCACCAAGGGCATCGTCCTCGATGCCGTGCCGGAGACCGCGCGGATCAAGCCGAAGGCCGAGATCGCTTCGCCCGCCCGCAAGGCGGCCAAGCCGAAGAAGGCCAAGGAAACCGTTGCGGCAACGTCGTCTTCGCCGCGCGCCAAGTCGGCAAAGGCCGCCGAGGCGGAGAAGCCGGCCGCACCGACCCGCAAGGGGAGTGCCGTGCCGAAGGTACCGCGGAAGAAGTGACCGCCTTTAGAGAATGAGCGATGCCGGGCAGTCCGCTGCCCGGCATTTTCATGTTGAATATCTGGAATGACGTATGGACGCAGAGGCGATATCCGAAGGGCAGACGAAGCGGTACTGGTTCGTTCAGGGCATGCGGGGGATCTGGAGCATCCCGGCGATCATGCTGATGCTCTCGTTCGTGGGCTTCGCGGCCTTCACCGCCGAAGGCGGCATCCCGGTCGAGCAGGTCATGTTCATGACCGGCGTGGTCTGGGCGCTTCCGGCCAAGGTGATCCTCGTCGGCAGCATGCTCTCCGGCGCCAATCTGGCCACCACCTTCATCGCCGTCACCCTGTCCTCCGTGCGGATGATGCCGATGGTGGCGGCGCTGGTGCCGGAAATCCGTAACAGCAAAACGCCGACCTGGCTGATGCTGCTTCTGTCGCATTTCGTGGCGATCACCGCCTGGGTCTTCGCCATGGAGCGGGCGCACAGGGTGCCGCGCACCGGGCGCCTGGCGTTTTTTGCCGGCTTCGGCATCACGTTGACATCGGCAAACATCCTGCTCGTCGGCATCGCCTACTTCATGGTGACGCAGTTTCCGCCTCTCGTCGGTGCCTGCCTTTTCTTCCTGACGCCCATCTATTTCCTGACCTCGATCTGGGTCTCCGCGCGCCACCAGGTGATCTACTGGTCGCTCGGGATCGGCCTGGTGCTCGGCGTCGTCTTTCACGAGGTCGCCCCGGAGTTCGACATCCTCTTTGCCGGCCTTGTCGGCGGAACGCTCGCCTGGGCCGGGGAGCGGCACTGGCGGCTCAAGCGGGCAGCCGGGGTGGTGCGATGATCGAGGCGCTCTGGCCCTACATCTTCATCGCTGTCGCCGGCTGGCTTGCGACCGATATCTGGCGCTGGCTCGGCGTGCTTGCCGGCAACCGCATCGACGAGAATTCGGAAATGATGCACTGGGTGAGGGCGGTCGCCACCGCGCTCGTAGCCGCGGTGATCGCCAAGCTCATCGTCTATCCGACCGGCGAACTGGCGACCTCGCCGCTGTGGCTGCGGATCGGCGCGGTCGCGGCGGGTGCTGCCGCCTTCTTCCTGTTCCGGCGCAACCAGCTAGTCGGCATCATCGTCGCCATCGGCACGCTGGCTGCCGGCCTGTTTGCGCTCGGCGCTTGAAGCGCGTCGCAATCCTTCGGATTCGCTCTACGCGCTTTAAGCCTTTGTTTTGTCGCATGTCGTCGCCGCAAAACCGCTACCCACATTTGCGCGCCATGCTCCAAGCGCCGAGCGGCCTTGTCGTCCCGGCCCGTTATCCTGCGAGCGCGTCGCGCATCTTCTGCGCGTTCGCTGTCAGAATACCCTGGTCCTCCATTGCGCCCGCATGTCGCTTGATCGGCACGCCCTCGAAGCGCGGGATGACGTGGAAATGCAGGTGGTAGACCGACTGCCCCGCGGCCGGCTCATTGAACTGGATGACCGTGACGCCGTCCGCCTCGAAGGCTTCCTTGGCGGCGACAGCGATCTTCTGGACGACCGGAATCACCCGGGACAGCGTTTCCGGGTCGGCGTCGAGGATGTTGCGCGAGGGTGCCTTCGGAACGACGAGCGTATGGCCCGTTCCCTGCGGCATGACGTCCATGAAGGCCAGCGTGTGTTCGTCTTCGTAGACTTTGTGCGAGGGGATCTCGCCGCGGAGGATCTTGGCGAAGATGTTGTCCGGATCATAGGCGCTCATCATGGTCTCCTTCGAATGTGCGGCCCTGCGGCCGGAACTGCCTGCGGCTGCATGCCAGCCGCGATTGATCAATCAGTCTTCGTCCGATGCAGGCCCGCCGCCCTTGCGGAAGGGGCCGTGCCCGGCGAGCCATTCGCCGGTCTCCGCGACGTCCTGGCGTTCGCGCTCGAGATAGTCGGCGACTGCACGCCGCAGGCTCGGGTGGCTGATATAGTGCGCCGAATGGGTCGTGACCGGCATGTACCCGCGCGCCAGCTTGTGCTCGCCCTGCGCGCCGGCCTCGACGCGGGCGAGCCCCCGGTCGATCGCGAAATCAATCGCCTGATGGTAGCAGACCTCGAAATGCAGGAACGGATGGTCCTCGATGCAGCCCCAGTGGCGGCCGTAGAGCGCGTCCCCACCGATGAAGTTGATGGCGCCGGCCACATAGCACCCGCCGTGCCTGGCCATGACGAGCAGGACGTCGTCTGCCATCCGTTCGCCGATCAGCGAGTAGAACTGGCGGGTCAGGTAGGGGCGGCCCCACTTGCGCCCGCCCGTATCCATGTAGAAGGCGAAGAACTGGTCCCAGATGTCCTCTGTGAGGTCGCTGCCCGTCAGCCAGTCGATCTCGATGCCGTTCTCGAGCGCCGACCGCCGCTCCTTCTTCAGCGCCTTGCGCTTGCGCGAAGCCAGCGTCTGCAGGAAGTCGTCGTGCGAGCGGTAGCCGGCGTTGAGGAAATGGAACTGCTGGTCGGTGCGGTGGAGGAAACCGGCATCCTCGAGCGCCGGCATCTCGTCCTCCGGGACGAAGGTGACATGCGCCGAGGAGATGCCATGCCGCCGGGTCAGTTCCTTCATGCCGGCAGTGAGCGCCTGGCGGACGGAGGCCGGATCAAGGTCATGGCGATGGAGCAGCCGCGGTCCGGTCGCCGGCGTGAACGGCACGGAGGCCTGCAGCTTCGGATAGTAGTTTCCGCCGGCCCGTTCGAAGGCGTCCGCCCAGCCATGGTCGAAGACGTATTCGCCCTGGCTGTGGCTCTTGAGATAGGCTGGCAGCGCACCGAGCAGGGTACCGTCCTCCTGCTCCAGCAAGAGATGCTGCCCGAGCCAGCCGGTGTCGGCCGTCGCCGAGCCGGACTGTTCCATAGCCGACAGGTAGGCGTGGCTGACGAACGGATTGTAGACGGCGCCCGGAAGTCCGCGCGCCGCTCCGGAAAGCCTGGACCATTGCTCCGCCGGAATGTCGGCGAAGTGCTGGGCGACACGGATCCGGTAGATGTCGGACATCGTCAGGCGACCAGGTTTTCCCGCGGATCGAAGCCCTCGAAGGTCATCTGGTCGGCTTCCGCGCGGGTCTTCTCGACGGCCGCCCCGTCACGGACGGTCCAGGTGATCACCGGGATCCCCGCCTTGCGCTCCTTGGTGATGAACGGGTTGGGCAGGTCGGCGTAGAAATAGGAGATGAAATCCAGCCCCAGTTGCATGGCTTCCTCGTGCACGAAGAAGGTTTCCGGGTCGATGCCGCCCGCCGTCAGGCCGACAGGTCTCGGCGCGTCGAGTTCCTTCAGTTCCTTCAGGAGCCAGTGGTCGAAGCTCATCAGTGCGATCGGCCCTTCGTAGTCCTCGATGATCTCCAGCACGCTGGCGACGAAGCCCTCGTCGTCGTCCTTGAGTCCTTTCAGCTCGATGACCAGCGGCACGCGGCCGTCGACCAGCTTCAGCAGTTGCGCAAGCGTCGGCACCTTGTCCTTGGTGCCACCGATCGAGAGCATGCCGAGTTCCACCGACGTCTTCGCGCGCACGTCGCCGGGGATGGCGCAGAGCCGCTCCAGCTTTTCGTCGTGGAAGACCACCGGGACGCCGTCGGCGGCATATTGCAGGTCGCATTCGATCGCAAAGCCCGCATCGACGGCCCGGGAGAAGGCCGAAAGCGTGTTCTCCCAGACGGTGCGGTTCATGTCATGATAGCCGCGGTGCGCGATCGGCTGCGCGGTCAGCCAGGAAAGCTTTCCGGATGGCATCAGGCGATTTCCACGATCGCGTCGATCTCGACGGCGGCGTTCAGCGGCAGGGCCGCCATGCCGACTGCGGCGCGGGCATGCTTGCCGGGCTCGCCAAGCGCGTTGACGAGGAGGTTGGAGGCGCCGTTGATCACCAGGTGCTGTTCGACGAACGTGGGAACGGAGGCGACGAAGCCATTGATCTTGATGATTCGCTTGATGCGGGAGAGATCGCCGCCGAGGGCTGCCTTCGCCTGGGCGAGGATATTGACGGCGCAAAGCTCGGCCGCCTTCTGGCCGGTGGCGACGTCGACGTCCTTGCCGAGATGTCCGGTGACGGCGATCTTGCCGTCGGCGATCGGCAACTGGCCGGAAATGTGCAGGATCGACCCGCTGATCACGTAGGAGACATAGTTGGCGGCGGGGGCGGCGGCGGTCGGGATGACGTAGCCCAGTTCCTTGACCCTGTTTTCGATTTCGGCGGACATTCTCTTCTCCATCCTGCGATCTATCGACGGTGCCGCTGGCCGCGGCGTGCCGCTTGAAGGTGTGTCTCGAAAGCCGGCATGTGCGAACTGTGCGCAGGCATGCCGCCTCGATTGCGTTTTCTGTTACAATGCGGCATGCAATGCCCTTGCGCCCCGCTCTTGCCGAATGTGTACTTATAACATCGCGGCCGAGTTCAACAGGAGGAAACGGATGTTTCGCTCAACCTTTGTCCCGGCATTCTGCACGGTGGCGTTCATTGCGGCCCTGCCGGTAGGGTCGGTCTCGGCGGCAGGACTGGCGCCGCACCGCGCCGTCTACGACCTGCAGCTCAAGGATGCCTCGGAACGCTCCGGCATCGCCGGCATGTATGGCCGCATGGTCTACGAGTTCAACGGCAATGCCTGCGAGGGCTATACCGTCAGCTTCCGCTTCGTCACCCAGATCAACACGGGCGAGGAGACGCGGCTGACGGACCAGCAGACGACCACCTACGAAGACCTGAAGAACCGCAGCTTCCGCTTCCTCACCCGCTCGTTCACCGACGAGAAGCTGGACAAGGAAGTGCGCGGCAACGCCCAGGACGAAAAGGACGGGGTCAACGTCGAACTGACGTCGCCGGACACGCGCGCGGTCGCGCTGGCGGACAGCATCTTTCCGACCGAGCACATGATGGAACTGATCGAGCGGGCCAAGAAGGGCGAGCGATTCTTCGAGGCGCGCATCTTCGACGGCTCCGACAGCGGCGACAAGACGCTGATGACCACGACGATCCTCGGCAAGGAGGAAATGCCGGCGAGCGACGATCCGGACGCCGCCAAGGCGGGCTCCTTTGCCAAGCAGTCTTTCTGGCCGGTGACGATCGCCTATTACAACGACGACGCGACCGGCGATGCCCTGCCGATCTACCGCATGTCGTTCAAGCTCTACGAGAACGGCATCACCCGCGACCTGACGATGGACTACGGCGACTTCGTCCTCTCCGGCAAGCTCGCCAACCTCGAGGTCTTCCAGCCGGGCGAGTGCAAGTAGCCGGCGCAGTAGCCGGCGCCGGGCGGATCCCGGCTTTTTCGTCCTTCCGGGGTTGATTTCGACCTCGACTGCGGTTAAGGGCAGCGCATTCCACACGTGAGGCATGGGGCTTTCCGGGAGAAATCCGGATCGTTCCGCCGGTGGCAGGGCTAACGGGTCCTGCTGTTCGCCTTGCGGAGGTTCAACCGGAAAAGGAGAAAAAGGCATGGCATTGCCTGATTTCAGCATGCGCCAGCTTCTGGAAGCTGGTGTTCACTTCGGCCACCAGACCCACCGCTGGAACCCGAAGATGAAGCCCTACATCTTCGGCGATCGTAGCAACGTCCACATCATCGACCTCGCCCAGACCGTGCCGCTGCTTCACCGCGCGCTGCAGGTCGTCAGCGACACCGTCGCCGGTGGCGGTCGCGTCCTGTTCGTCGGCACCAAGCGCCAGGCTTCGGAAATCATCGCCGACGCCGCCAAGCGTTCGGCCCAGTACTACGTCAACGCCCGCTGGCTCGGCGGCATGCTGACGAACTGGAAGACGATCTCCAACTCGATCCAGCGCCTGCGCAAGCTCGACGAAATCCTGTCTTCGGAAGCTTCGGGCTTCACCAAGAAGGAACGCCTGAACCTCGAGCGCGAACGCGAAAAGCTCGACAAGGCGCTCGGCGGCATCAAGGACATGGGCGGCACGCCGGACCTGATGTTCATCATCGACACCAACAAGGAGTCGATCGCCATCCAGGAAGCCAAGCGTCTCGGCATCCCGGTCGTCGCCATCATCGATTCGAACTGCGATCCGGACCCGATCGACTTCCCGATCCCGGGCAACGACGACGCCTCGCGCGCCATCGCCCTTTACTGCGACCTGATCGCGCGCGCTGCCATCGACGGTATCGCACGTCAGCAGAGCTCGTCCGGCCGCGACCTTGGCGCCTCCGCCGAGACCCCGGTCGAGCCGGCCCTGGACGACGCCCAGGCCTGACAGGACAGGGCGCGAAGAGCGCTCCTGAACGTCCATTGAAGGATCTGGACAAGGCCGTTTACCTCCCAGGAGGGTCGAACGGCCTTGTCTCTTTTGCCACAGATGCGCGCGATGTCCGCGCGTTAATGGCGCAGCGGGGTGCTGATTCGTCATCATCCTGTCACACGCACGGTGGATTGGCTGCCGCACGCGCCGGGCGTCCGCGGGACGCTGCGAGAGTGCTGCCGAAAACATGAAATCGCGCCATTGTCGTGCGGGAATTTTCCGATTTCCGCGAGACGAGGCGCAGAACCCGCAAAGAGGCGAGACGATGGAAATCACTGCAGCAATGGTGAAGGAACTGCGCGAGAAGTCCGGCGCAGGCATGATGGATTGCAAGAAGGCTCTCAACGAGACCAATGGCGACATGGAAGCCGCGATCGACTGGCTGCGCGCCAAGGGCATCGCCAAGGCCGACAAGAAGTCCGGCCGCACCGCAGCTGAAGGCCTGATCGGCATCGTCAGCGGCGGCGTCAAGGCCGTGGCCGTCGAGATCAACTCGGAGACCGACTTCGTCGCCCGCAACGAGGCCTTCCAGGAACTCGTCCGCGGCGTCGCCAACGTCGCGCTGACCACCGACGGCACCGTCGAGGCGATCGCCAAGGCGACCTACCCGGCCACCGGCAAGAGCGTCGAGGACACGATCAAGGACGCGATCGCCACGATCGGCGAGAACATGACGCTGCGTCGTTCCGCTCTGTTGAAGGTCGAGGACGGCGTCGTCGCCACCTACATCCACAACGCTGCCGGCGACGGCATCGGCAAGCTCGGCGTCCTCGTCGCGCTGAAGTCGATCGGCGACAAGGAAGTGCTCTATTCGGTCGGCCGCCAGGTCGCCATGCACATCGCTGCCACGAACCCGCTGGCCATCCGCCCGGAAGAGGTCGATGCGGCTGTTGCCGAGCGCGAACGCAACGTGTTCATCGAACAGTCGCGCGCTTCGGGCAAGCCGGACAACATCATCGAGAAGATGGTGGAAGGCCGCATGCGCAAGTTCTTCGAGGAAGTCGCCCTTCTCTCGCAGGCCTTCGTCATCAACCCGGAAATCACGGTCGGGCAGGCCATCAAGGACGCTGAAAAGCTCGCCGGCGCCCCGATCGAAGTCACCGGCATGGCCCGCCTCCTGCTCGGCGAAGGCGTCGAGAAGGAAGAAAGCGACTTCGCAGCCGAAGTGGCAGCTGTCGCCAAGGGCTGATTTTCTTTACCCGATTTGGGAAAAGAACAGGGATTTTGGAAAAGGACGGGGGGCATCGCGTGACAACGCGGTGCCCTTCGTGTATCCGGCTCACGGCGAGGCCCAAGGCGTCTCGAGCGCTGCCGCGCGACGATGCCGCTGTTGCCTCATCCGCCTCGCCGCGATGTCCAGTTCAACCACCAGGAGCGCCAATGTCCGCCAAACCGATCTACAAACGCGTTCTGCTGAAAGCCTCGGGCGAGGCGTTGATGGGTTCGCAGGGCTTCGGCATCGACGTCGCCGTCGCCGACCGCATCGCCTCCGACATCGCCGAGGCGCGGGCGCTGGGGGTCGAGGTGGGTGTCGTCGTCGGTGGCGGGAACATCTTTCGCGGCGTCGCCGTGGCCTCCAAGGGCGGCGATCGTGTCACCGGCGACCACATGGGCATGCTCGCGACCGTGATCAACGCGCTGGCGCTGGCGACCTCGCTGCGCAAGCTCGACATCGACACCGTCGTTCTCTCCGCCATCGCCATGCCGGAAATCTGCGAGAGCTTTTCGCAACGGGCGACGCTCTATCACCTGTCGCTCGGCCGCGTGGTGATCTTTGCCGGCGGCACCGGCAACCCGTTCTTCACCACCGATTCAGCCGCAGCACTGCGCGCCGCCGAGATCGGCGCCGAGGCCATCTTCAAGGGCACGCAGGTCGACGGCATCTATTCGGCAGATCCCAAGAAATTCCCCGACGCCACCCGTTTCGACCGGCTGACGCATGGCGAGGTGCTCGAGAAAGGCCTTGCGGTCATGGATATCGCAGCCGTCGCGCTCGCCCGCGAGAACGCGATCCCGATCGTCGTCTTCTCCATCCACGAGAAGGGCGGTTTTGCACAAATATTGACCGGCGGCGGTCGCGGGACCATCGTATCCGACAATTGATTCCGAAACGGCGCACAAGACGCGCCGTTTCCCTATAACGGGAGTCCCAAGCTATGAGTGAAGGTGTTGACCTGAAGGAACTGAAGCGCCGCATGGATGGTGCCCTTTCCGCGTTCAAGCACGATATTGCTTCGCTGCGCACCGGCCGCGCTTCGGCCAACGTTCTCGACCCGGTGACGGTGGAAGCCTATGGATCGCGCATGCCGCTGAACCAGGTTGCCAATATCACCGTGCCGGAGCCGCGCATGCTGGCCGTCTCGGTCTGGGACAAGCAGATGGTGGGTGCGGTCGACCGTGCGATCCGCGAATCCAATCTCGGGTTGAATCCGATCATCGACGGCCAGAACCTGCGCATACCGCTGCCGGAGCTGAACGAGGAGCGCCGCCGCTCGCTCGTCAAGATCGCCCACGACTATGCCGAGAAGGGCAAGGTGGCGGTTCGTCACGTGCGCCGCGACGGCATGGACGACCTGAAAAAAGCCGAGAAGGATGGCGATATCGGCCAGGACATCAGCCGCGGCCAGTCCGAAAAAGTTCAAAAGATGACGGACGACATGATTTCCGAAGTCGATCGCTTGCTTGCCGAGAAGGAAAAGGAAATCATGCAGGTCTGAGCGCAGGCTTGCCCGGTTTCCCGCTTTCGTCCACGGATCGTCGATGACCCATCATGCTTTGAAGAACATACCCAACCACGTTGCCATCATCATGGACGGCAACGGGCGCTGGGCCAATGTTCGCGGCCTGCCGCGAAGCATGGGGCATCGCAAGGGAGTGGAGTCCGTGCGCGAAGCGGTGCGCACCGCCGCCGACGCGGGCGTCGCATACCTGACGCTGTTTGCGTTTTCGTCCGAGAACTGGAGCCGGCCGGAGAGCGAGGTCTCCGACCTCATGGGCCTGCTGAAGACCTTCATCCGCCGGGATCTCGCGACCCTGCACAAGGAAAACGTGCGGATCCGGGTCATCGGCGACCGCTCCAACCTGCGTGACGACATCCTGCCGCTGCTGCTGGAGGCGGAGGAGAAGACCCGGGACAACACATCGATCACGCTGGTGATCGCCTTCAACTATGGCGCCCGCGACGAGATCGCCCGGGCCGTGCGTTCGATTGCCGGAGATGTCTCGATCGGGCTTATTCACCCCGCGCAGGTCACGTCCGAACTGATCAGCGCGCGCCTGGACACGGCGGGCATCCCCGATCCGGACCTCATCATCCGCACCAGCGGCGAGGAGCGCCTGTCGAATTTCCTGCTCTGGCAGGCGGCCTATGCGGAGCTCATGTTCGTGCCCGAGTTCTGGCCGGATTTCTCGCGGGCGACCTTCCTGCAGGCGCTGGCGAACTATGCCGGCCGCGAGCGTCGCTTCGGCGGCGTGCCCGCGCCGACACTGGCAGTGGGCTCCTGATGAGCACAGAGCTGCGGCTTCGCATCGTATCCGGTATCGTTCTCGCTGCCGTCGTGCTTGCTGCCACCTGGGCCGGCGGCCTGCCGTTCCGGCTGCTGTCGTCCCTCATCGCCCTTCTGGTCTACTACGAATGGTCGACGATCACGCGTCTCGCCGAGGCCGACGTGCGCGGCAACGCCTTCGGCTGGGCCGCAACTTTGGCCGTCGCCGCCATGGTGGTCTACGCCGAGGAGGAACTCGCGCTCGTCACCGTTGCGGGTGCGGTGGTACTGTCGGCGATCCATGCGGTGGCCTTCAAGCGGAGCTTCTGGCTTTCGGGCGGGATCGCCTATGCCGGGCTGACGGCCATTTCGCTCGCCGCCATCCGTGGCGGCGACGCCACCGGCCTGATCGCCATGCTGTTTGTCTTCGCGGTCGTGTGGGCGACCGATATCCTCGCCTATTTCGTCGGCCGGGCGATCGGCGGACCGAAGCTTGCTCCGCCGATCTCGCCGGGCAAGACGTGGTCCGGCGCGATCGGAGGCACGATCTCGGCGATCGTCGCCGGCAGTTTACTCTATCTCTGCTTCTTCCCGTCGATCGGGCTGTGGATCCCGCTTGTCGCCTTCATCCTGTCCGTCTTCAGCCAGGTCGGGGACCTGTTTGAATCCTTCATCAAGCGCCGGTTCGGCGTCAAGGATTCGAGCCGCCTGATCCCGGGTCACGGTGGCGTCATGGACCGGGTGGATGGTCTTGTTTTCGCCTGTTTCGCGGCGTTTCTGCTGAGTCTGGCGGCAATGTTGTCGGGGCAGCAGTCCGCATCGACGGGCGCATTTCTTCTTGGCCTTTGACGCCAGCTTTCCAGGGAGCCCATCGCAGATATGGAACTGTTGCAGCAAGCGTTCGGCCTCGTGACCGGCACGATCATTCCGTTCCTGGTCGTTTTGACTCTGATCGTCTTCATCCACGAGATGGGGCACTATCTCGCCGGGCGCTGGTGCGGCATCGGCATCACCGCCTTTTCCGTCGGATTCGGGCCCGAGATCGCCGGCTTCAACGATCGCCATGGAACCCGATGGAAGCTCTGCGCCATTCCGCTCGGCGGCTACGTCAAGTTCCACGGTGACGAGGATGCCGCATCCACCCCGGACTACGACAAGCTGGGCGGCCTGACGGATGAGGAGCGGTCGCGGACCTTCCTCGGCGCGGCGCTGTGGAAGCGCGCGGTGACCGTCGCGGCCGGACCGATCGCCAACTTCGTCCTCGCGATCGCCATCTTCAGCGTGACGTTTGCGACCTACGGCAGGCAGGTGGCCGATCCGGTGGTCGCGGAGGTTCGCGAATCGAGTGCCGCGGCTGCCGCGGGCATCCTGCCGGGCGACCTGCTGGTTTCCATCGACGGTGCGCCGGTGCGGACCTTCGACGATGTCCGCCGCTATGTGAGCGTGCGTCCGGAGGTGCCGATCGTGGTCACGATCCGACGTGACGGCGAGAGCCAGGACCTGCGCATGGTGCCGCAGCGCACGGAGCTTTCCGACCAGTTCGGAAACAAGATGGAGGTCGGCGTCATCGGCATCGTGACGAACGAGGCAACGGGCAATTTCCGCGTGGTGGAATACGGTCCGCTGCAGGCGATCGGGCAGGGCGCGCTGCAAAGTTGGTATATCGTCACCGGCACTTTCGACTATCTGGCGAACGTCGTCACCGGCCGCATGAAGGCCGATCAGATCGGCGGACCGATCCGGGTGGCGCAGGCCTCGGGGCAGATGGCGACCCTCGGTGTTGCAGCGCTGCTTCAACTTGCCGCCGTTCTGTCTGTTTCCATTGGACTTTTGAACCTAATGCCCGTTCCGGTACTTGATGGGGGGCACCTGATGTTCTATGCGGTTGAAGCCCTTCGCGGACGGCCCGTCGGCCCGAGGACGCAGGAGATCGCCTTTCGCATCGGAATGGCGCTGATCCTGATGCTGACGGTGTTTGCGACCTGGAACGATACTTTCGGTAGGCTCGGGTAAGCCTGCGCGAGTATTTCAGGCGCGGAAGCAAGGGCGGAGCAGGGGTGCCGCTAAGGTCCTGTTTACTGTGTTTGAAAGCTTTAGTGGCCTATGGGCCACGGTTCGAATCGAAGTAAACAGAAATTAACGGGCGTGCTTGCTTGTATGGCAAAAGCGGTTAAAACGGCATCGTGACCGGAGTCGGGTTTTCGAGTTCGCCGCGGGACATTGAAACAAAGGTAAGTTGTGAAAATGAAAGCTGGTTCAAGATTTTTGAACGCGGTGTCTGCCGTTGCCCTTTCCACGAGCATGGTGGTGGCTGGTGGAGCAGCCGTCTCGCTCGTTGCCGTAAGTGCCGCAGAAGCCGCTGTTATCCAGCGCATCGATGTCCGCGGCGGCGATCGTGTCAGCGCTGAAACCGTTCGCTCCAATCTCACGATCCAGCCGGGCAAGACCTTCAGCAATTCCGATATCGACGCCTCCGTGCGCCGGCTGTTTGCGACCGGCTATTTCTCGGATGTCCGCATCAGCGTTTCCGGCAGCACCCTCGTCGTCGTCGTCGACGAGAACCGCCTGATCAACCAGGTCGTCTTCAACGGCAACCGCAAGATCAAGGACGACAAGCTTGCAGGCGTCGTCCGCTCGCAGTCGCTCGGTCCGTTCAGCGAAACGACCGTCGAGAGCGATATCCAGGCGATCAAGGATGCCTATGCCGCGATCGGCCGCAGTGACGCGACGGTCACGACCCAGACCTACGACGTCGGCAACGGCCGCGTGAACCTCGCCTTCGTCATCAACGAAGGCGACCGTACCAAGATCTCGGCGATCAACTTCGTCGGCAACAATTCCTATAGTGACGGCCGCCTGCGCTCCGTCGTCAACACCAAGAAGTCCGGCCCGCTGTCGTTCCTGACGCGCAAAGACGTCTATGACGAAATGAAGCTTCGCGCCGACGAAGAGGCGCTGCGCCAGTTCTACTTCAACCATGGCTACGCCGATTTCCAGATCGTATCCTCGGAAGCCCTTCTGGACGAGAGCACGAACGAATATGCGATCACTTTCACGGTCGAGGAAGGCGAGCGCTACAAGTTCGGCGACATCACGGTCGAATCGACCGTCGAAGGCGTCGATGGCGAACAGCTGAAGGGTCTTGTCGAATCGCGTGCCGGCGACGTCTACCGCGCCAACGACGTCCAGGATTCGATGTCCCAGATTTCGCGCGTGGTTGCCGCGCGCGGATATCCCTTTGCCCGTGTCACCCCGCGGGGCAATCGCGACTTCGCAAACCACACGATCGCGGTCGACTACCTCGTTGACCAGGGCGAGCGCGCCTATGTGGAGCGCATCGAGATCCGCGGCAACACACGTACGCGCGATTTCGTCATTCGCCGCGAGTTCGACATCAGCGAAGGCGACGCCTTCAACCAGGAAGTGATCAACAGCGCCAAGCGCCGCCTGGATGCTCTCGGCTTCTTCTCGTCGGTCAACATCACGACCGCGCCGGGCAGTGCCGCCGACCGTGTCGTCCTGGTCGTCGACGTTCAGGACCAGTCGACCGGTACCTTCGGCATCGGCGCTGGTTACACGACGGGCAACGACGGCGGCTTCAAGCTCGAAGCCTCTATCGAAGAGAAGAACTTCCTCGGTCGTGGGCAGTATATCCGCATCGCCGCCGGCGGTGGCGACGATTCGCGTAACTACAGCCTGAACTTCACCGAGCCCTATTTCCTAGGCTACCGACTGGCCGCAGGCTTCGACCTGTTCCGGAACGAGGACAACTCCGAAGACTTCTACGACGTCGACAACCAGGGCTTCACGCTTCGCGTCACCGCGCCGATCACCGAGGACCTGTCGACGACGCTGCGGTACAACTATACGAAGATGGACTACAGCACGAACGTCGACGAGGAAGAGGACCTGGCCAAGGCGCCGGAAGACCGCGACCTGTCGCGTCCCTATTGGGATGCCGTCGACGGCAGCCCATGGGTCCGCTCCTCGATCTCGCACTCGATGACCTTCGATACCCTGGATGACCGCAAGCTGCCGCGTGACGGCGTCTACGCGACCTTCACCCAGGAATTCGCGGGTGTGGGCGGTGATTCGGATTTCTACAAGATCTACGGCAAGGCACGTTATTTCCGCACGCTGCTGGAAGATGCAGACATCATCGGATCGCTGTCGGCAGGTGCCGGCTACATGACCCCGACCAGCGGCGACCTACACGTTTTCGACCAGTTCCAGCTGAACGCCAACGACCTTCGCGGCTTCGAGAGCGGCGGCATCGGTCCGCGCATGGCGAACGGCGACGAGATCGGCGGCACGACCTATTTCACGGTCTCGGCGGAAACGAGCTTCCCGCTGCCATTCGTTGCGCGTGATGCCGGCTTCCGTGGCGCATTCTTCGCCGATGCCGGCACGCTCTATGGCAACAAGGTCGATATCGGCGACGACGACGTCGAGGGCACCAGCATGTCCTGGCGGGCATCGCTCGGCGCCAGCCTGATCTGGTCTTCGCCGTTCGGTCCCCTGCGCGTCGACTACGCGATCCCGGTCGTGAAGGAAGACTTCGACGAAACGCAGCGGTTCAAGTTCGGCATCTCGTCGACCTTCTGATCCAAGCAGTCCAGAACTGCTGACAACGGACTGTTCTGGAGTCTATGCTGATGGAACAAAACTGGTTCTTTCCGCCGCATGAAGGCGTTCGCCTGGATGATCTGGCGAATCGCCTCGGGGCGGAACTTCTTGACCCGACTGCCGGTGCCCGGCTGGTGCGCAACGTTTCGCCCGTCTATCGGGCGAAGGAGGGCGACCTCTGCTACCTGCTGTCGCGCAAGGCGAAGGCAGAGCTCGAGACCTGCCAGGCAAGCGCCATCCTTTGCGATCCTTCGCTCGTGTCGCTCGTGCCGGATCACGTCACCGTTTTGCAGACGAAGCGGGCGCACATGGCGTTTGCGCTCGCAGGCGAGATCCTGCAACCCGAGGCGATGCGTCCGGCATTGACCACGTCCGAGCCCGCCGGCATCTCGCCGCTAGCCTATGTCGATCCGACCGCGCGTCTGGAGGCGGGCGTCGTCGTGGAGCCGATGACGGTGATCGGCGCCGACGTCGAGATCGGGGAGGGCACGCAGATCGGCCCCGGCGTCACGATCGGTTCCGGCGTACGGATCGGACGTGACTGTACGATTTCTGCCGGTGCCCGGATCCAGTGCGCGCTGATCGGTAATCGCGTCATCCTTCACCCGGGTGCCTGCATCGGCCAGGACGGCTTCGGCTACGGCCCGGGTCCGAAGGGCGGCATGATCAAGATTGTGCAGGTCGGGCGCGTCATCATTCAGGACGACGTGGAGATCGGGGCCAACACGACGATCGACCGGGGTACGATGGATGATACCGTGATCGGCGAGGGGACCAAGATCGACAACCAGGTGCAGATCGGCCACAACGTTCGGATCGGCCGCCATTGCGGCATCGTCAGCAAGGTCGGGATCGCCGGCAGCACGCGCATCGGCGACGGCGTGATGATCGGCGGCGCCACGGGCGTGAACGGACACATCACCATCGGCGATGGCGTGCAGATCGCCGCTATGAGCGGCGTCGTCGCCGACATTCCTGCCGGTCAGCGCTATGGCGGGATACCGGCCAGGCCGATGCGTGACTTCCTTCGGGACGTCGCCGAGATGACGATGCGGATAAACAATCGAAAGAAAACGGGTGAGAAGGAATGAGCGAGGAAAAGAGGGAGGCCCTGGGCGTCGCTGAACTGAAGGATATCCTGACGCTGCTGCCGCACCGTTACCCGTTCTTGCTGGTGGACAAGATCATCGAGATCGACGGCGACAATTCCGCGATCGGCATCAAAAACGTGACGGTCAACGAACCGCAGTTTACCGGGCATTTCCCGGACCAGCCGATCATGCCCGGCGTGCTCCTGATCGAGGGCATGGCCCAGACGGCCGGCGCGATCTGTGCGCGCAAGACCGGCTCCGGCACCAACCTCGTCTATTTCATGACGATCGACAATGCCCGCTTCCGCAAGCCGGTCATCCCCGGCGACCGGGTGGAGTACCATGTCGTCAAGCAGAAGCAGCGCGGGAATATCTGGAAGTTTCACTGCGACGCAAAAGTTGATGGGCAACTTGTCGCGGAAGCTGATATCGGCGCGATGATCGTCAACAAGGAAGCCGTCTGAACATGATTGCAGCCAGTGCCAGGATCCATCCGCTGTCCGTCGTCGAAGACGGGGCGGTGATCGGGGAGAACGTCGCCGTCGGCCCCTTCTGCCATGTGGGGCCGAATGTCGTTCTCGGCGATGAGGTCGAGCTTCTGACCCATGTCGTGGTCACTGGGCGCACGACGATCGGCCGCGGCACGCGCATCTTTCCCTCGGCCGTTATCGGCGGAGACCCGCAGAGCATCCATCACGGCGGCGAGGACACCACGCTGACCGTCGGCGAGCGGAATACCATCCGCGAAGGCGTGACGATGAACACCGGCACCGCCGGTGGCGGCGGCAAGACGGTCGTCGGCGACGAGAACCTGTTCCTTGCCTATTCGCACATCGCCCACGACTGCATCCTCGGCAACAACATCATCCTGTCCAACAACGTCATGCTGGCCGGTCACGTGACGGTCGAGGATCGCGCCATTCTGGGCGGCGGCTCGGCTGTGCACCAGTTCGCGCGCGTCGGGCGCCACGCCTTCGTCGGCGGACTATCGGCCGTGGCCTACGACGTCATTCCCTACGGGATGCTGAACGGCAATCCGGGCATCCTCGGCGGCATCAACGTCGTCGGCATGTCGCGCTCGGGCATGGACAAGGCGACGATCCATCGTGTCCGCCGGGCGTTCAAGGAAATCTTCGAGGGTGAAGGATCGATCCGCAACAATGCGGCGGCCATTCGCGAGGAGTATGCGGACTGCGTTCCGGCCATGCACATCCTCGATTTCATCGCAGTGGACAGCGATCGCGCGCTCTCCTCGCCGAACCGCGGCAAGGCCTGATCATCATGTCGGAGCGCCGGCCGGAAGGCGCAAAGCGGCTGGCCATCATCGCCGGCGGTGGCCTGTTGCCGATCCACGTCGCGCGCGCTGCCAGGCTGCACGGCGAAGATCCCTTCATTCTCGCTCTGAGCAACGAGGCCGAGCAGGACTGGTCGGAATTCGACCATGCCGGCGTCGGCGTCGGCGACTATGCCGGCATCAGCCGCATCTTCTCCACCGAAGGCATCGATCGCGCCGTCCTGTCCGGCTCGGTCCGGCGCCGGCCAGAATGGCGCGACATCCGGCCCACCGTCCGCACGCTGATGCAGGTGCCCGGTATCGTGCGCACGCTGCTGAACGGCGGCGACGACACGGTGCTGAAGATGGTGATCCGGCTGATCGAGGCGAACGGCGTGCGCGTCGTCGGTGCGGACGAGATCGCGCCTGAGCTCCTGGCCGCGGAAGGACCGATCGGCGCCGTCAAGCCGGACGACGAGGCTGCGCGCGACATAGCGGCGGCTTCGGCTGCAGCGCTCGCGCTCGGCTCGCTCGACGTCGGGCAGGGGGCGGTCGCCGTCGGCGGAAGGGTGATCGCCCTCGAAGGCGCCGAGGGAACCGACCTCATGCTGGAGCGGGTGGCGAGCCTGAGGCGGGAGGGCCGGATTTCGCGCCGCCGCAAGGGCGTGCTCGTCAAGCTGTGCAAGCCCAACCAGGACCGTCGCGCCGACCTGCCGTCGATCGGCGTCGACACGGTGCGGCGTGCGGCGGAGGCAGGGCTTGCGGGCATCGCCTGTGAGGCGGGCCGCTCGCTGGTGCTCGACCGGGCGGCGCTGATCGAGGAAGCCGACCGCGCCGGCCTCTTCGTCACCGGCATCCTGCCGCGGGACGCCGGAGCGCGACCATGACCCGTCCGCTCAAGCTTGCCGTCATCGCCGGCGAGGTTTCCGGCGATCTTCTCGGAGGCGATCTCGTCGCTTCGCTCCGCCGGCAATGGCCGGGAGTGATCGAACTTTGCGGCGTCGGCGGCGAGGCGCTGCAGGCGCAGGGGCTGAAATCGCTCTTCGACTATTCCGAACTCTCGATCATGGGTTTCTCGCAGGTATTGGCGAAGCTGCCGAAACTGATCCGACGGATCCGCGAGACTGCGGCTGCGATCGTTGCGGCGAAGCCGGATATGCTCGTCATCATCGACAGCCCCGATTTCACCCACCGCGTCGCCCGGCGGGTCCGCAGGCAGTTGCCGGATCTTCCTGTGGTCAACTATGTCTGCCCCAGCGTCTGGGCGTGGAAGGAGGAGCGCGCGCCGCGCATGCGCGCCTATGTCGACCACGTACTCGCCGTCCTGCCGTTCGAGCCGGCGGTGATGGAGCGCCTGGGCGGGCCGCCAACCACCTATGTCGGCCACAGGCTGGCGGGCGATCCCGAGGTGAATGCGGTGCGGGCGGCACAATTGCAAAAGAGGGTGCCGCCGATCGGCAGCGGCGAGCGACGCACCTGCCTGCTTCTTCCCGGCTCCCGGTCCGGCGAAATCACTCGGCTGCTGCCGGCCTTCAAGGACGTGATGGCGGAGCTCTCTGCCGGCCCGGTGCCGTTCGAGTTCCGCCTGCCGACCGTTCCCAGGCAGGAGGCGCTGGTTCGCGGCATGGTGGCCGACTGGCCGGAAAAACCCGCAGCGACCGTTTCCACAGCCGAGAAGTGGCAGGCCTTTCGAGATGCGGACGTGGCGATCGCTGCGTCCGGAACCGTCCTGCTCGAACTGGGGCTGGCGCACGTCCCGGTCGTCTCCTGCTACAAGGTCGACTGGATCGCCAGGCTGATGGCGCGAAAGATCAAGACCTGGACGGGCGCGCTTCCCAATCTGATCGCCGACTATGCCGTCATCCCGGAATATCTGAACGAGGCCGTCCGCCCCGGGTGCCTCGCCCGCTGGGCCGTCCAGCTCTCCCACTCGACCCTGCAGCGCCAGGCGATGCTGGAGGGTTTCGATCTCGTCCACGCCCGCATGCAGGACGCTCGCGTGCCCGGCGACAAGGCGGCCGACATCATCGTCGCCCTGCTGAAAGAGAAAAAGCCCGGTCTGTTCTGACCGGGCTTTCCTTTTGCGTTCTTCGCTTCGGCTTCAGCGCTTGGAAACCGGGATGTAGTCCCGCTTCGGCTCGCCGACATAGAGCTGGCGCGGACGGCCGATGCGCTGCTCCGGATCCTCGATCATTTCGTTCCACTGGGCGATCCAGCCGACGGTGCGGGCCAGAGCGAACAGAACGGTGAACATCGTGGTGGGGAAGCCGAGCGCCTTCAGCGTGATGCCCGAGTAGAAGTCGATGTTGGGATAGAGCTTCTTCTCGATGAAGTACTCGTCCGTAAGCGCGATGCGCTCCAGTTCCATGGCGACCTCGAGCATCGGATCGTCCTTGATGCCGAGTTCGCCCAGAACCTCGTGCGTGGTCTTCTGCATGATGCGGGCACGCGGATCGTAGTTCTTGTAGACGCGGTGGCCGAAGCCCATCAGGCGGAACGGATCGTTCTTGTCCTTGGCGCGGGCGACGTATTCCGGGATGTGGTCGACCGAGCCGATCTCAGCCAGCATGTTGAGTGCAGCCTCGTTGGCGCCGCCATGGGCAGGGCCCCACAGGCAGGCAATGCCGGCGGCGATGCAGGCAAACGGGTTGGCGCCGGACGAACCGGCGAGGCGGACCGTCGAGGTGGAGGCATTCTGCTCGTGATCGGCGTGCAGGATGAAAATGCGGTCCATGGCACGCGCCAGAACCGGATTGACCACGTACTCCTCGCAAGGCACGGCGAAGCACATGCGCAGGAAGTTCGAGGCGTAGTCGAGGTCGTTCTTCGGATAAACGAACGGCTGGCCGATATGGTACTTGTAGGCCATGGCCGCGATCGTCGGCATCTTGGCGATCATGCGCAGCGATGCAACCATGCGCTGGTGCGGATCGGTGATGTCGGTGCTGTCGTGGTAGAAGGCCGATAGCGCTCCGACGCAACCGCACATTACAGCCATCGGATGCGCATCGCGGCGGAAGCCGGTGAAGAACCGCGACATCTGCTCGTGCACCATCGTGTGGTGCGTGACGCGGTAGTCGAAGTCGTCCTTCTGCGCCTTGGTCGGCAGTTCGCCGTAGAGCAGCAGGTAGCAGACCTCGAGGAAATCGCCGTGCTCGGCCAGTTGCTCGATGGGGTAGCCGCGGTGCAGCAATACGCCTTCGTCACCGTCGATGTAGGTGATCTTGGATTCGCAGGAGGCCGTGGACGTGAAGCCCGGGTCGTAGGTGAAAGCGCCGGTCTGCTTGTAGAGCGTGCCGATGTCCATGACCGAAGGCCCGATGGTCCCCGTTCGCAGTGGCAACTCCACCGTCTTGTCACTGATCGTGACGTCCGCGCTCTTTCCCGTCATGAGGACCTCCATTGATTTAAGAGGGCACTGGGCGTGCCCGAACTTGGCGGTGCCGCTTTGCTAACCCATTTGCGACGCCCTGCCAAGCAAGACGAAGGCATAGTTGTGCAATGCAAAATCCGACATTCCGGATCGCAATATCTACTCTTCCACGCCAGTTGCAAGCAACTTATGGGCGAGAAAAGAGGAATTAGGGAGGGGGCATTCTTTCCGGAACGGCGGCCGGTTGGGCGTAAGATCGGGATTGCCTTGCGAAATCTTACGTTGCATTATCGGGCGTCTGACGCCGGGATCTTTCATATGGGGGAGGGGACTGCCAGCGAGGTCGAGCGCCGGACCGCAGCGCCGGAGGCTGCCTCCGTGGCGACGCCGGCTGCGACCGCCCTCGCCAGGGCATTTCCGGTCCTTCTGCCGCGCGTTTCCCGGCGCTCCATAGTACTGCGGCTCGCCCGGAACAGCATGCTCGTGCGCTCGTCTTTCGCGGCGGCCTGGCAGAGGGAGCGCGACTACGGCACGCCGTTCCTGTTCGTGCCGGTCGTGATCGGGGCAGGGGTCTGGGCATGGTACGCACTTCCCTATGACCTGCCTCCGCTGCTGTTGGCGGCCTTGCTCGTCGCGAGCGCGATCCCTGCTGCCCGTTCCTGGTGCCGCTGCGGTCTCTTTTCCCTGGTGGCGCGCGCAGCCTTCCTGCTCGTCGCCGGGATGTGCCTTTCGGCCATCGAGACGGCGCGGCTTTCGACGGTGCTTCTCGATCAGCCGGTGACGACGACCATTGCCGGAAGGGTGCTTGCCAGCGAGGCCGACGATCGCGGGCGGATGCGCTACCGCATCGCCGTCCTGTCCACCCATGATCCCGCCCTGCGGCGGCCGCCTGCCATCGTCAACCTTGTGGCGCGTAGCCGGCATACGCCGATCGCAGTCGGAGAGGGCATTTCGGGACGAGCTCGCCTCAGCCCGCCCTCGGGCGCGGCCCTGCCGAGCCTGAACGACTTCGCCTTCGACGCCTATTTCGCCGGTACGGGAGCGATCGGCTACTTCTATGGAAAGCCCATCGCCGTACAACTGACCGGCGAGGGCGGCCGGGTCTTCTGGCTTGCGAGCGCGCAGGAGACCATCGCGGCCTGGCGCAGCGCACTCACTGCGCGCATCCGTGACCAGATCGGCGGTGACGCGGGCGCCATCGCAGCCGCCCTCGTCACAGCCGAACAGCGGGGGATCAGCCCGGATACGGTCGAGGCGCTGCGCCGGGCGGGGCTTGCGCACGTGCTGGCGATCTCCGGCCTGAACATGGTGCTGGCCGCGGGCACGTTTCTCGTCGGTGCGCGCCTGGCCCTGTCGCTCCTGCCCGGTGCCGCCGAGCGATACCCGATCAAGAAGTTCGCAGCCGCGGGCGGTCTGGTGACCGTCACCCTCTACATCCTGATCTCGGGCGGCGCGGTCTCGGCGGTCCGCTCATGGCT
Source organism: Mycoplana azooxidifex (assembly GCF_014196765.1). Lineage (GTDB taxonomy): Bacteria > Pseudomonadota > Alphaproteobacteria > Rhizobiales > Rhizobiaceae > Mycoplana > Mycoplana azooxidifex. The sequence continues at coordinate 13,189 of NZ_JACIEE010000001.1, read as the reverse complement.
GATGATCGTCGTCATGCTTGTGGCCGTCCTCGTCGACCGAACCGCCATCAGCCTGCGCAACATCGCCCTGTCGGCGATCGTTCTGCTGTCGGTCACGCCCTCTGCCGTCACCGGGCCGGGCTTCCAGATGTCCTATGCGGCGACGCTCGGGCTGGTGGCCGGCTATGCGGCATGGCGGGACCGGGGCGTTCTCCGAGATATGCCCGCCGCACGCGGCCCGCGGCTGACGCAGCAAGCGTCCAGCTTCGTTGCAGGGCTTCTGCTGTCATCCGTCATCGGCGGCCTGGCGACGCTCGTCTATTCGCTCGGCCATTTCCACCGGATCCCGGCCTACGGCCTTGCCGGCAATCTGCTGGCCATGCCGGTCATCTCCTTCGTCGTCATGCCGATGGGGGTGATCGCCATGCTGCTGATGCCGCTCGGGCTCGAAGGCATTCCGCTGGCGATCATGGGCAAGGGCATCGAGGCCATGATCGCCATGGCGAACTGGGTATCGGGATGGGGCGGCGAGGTCGTCACCGGACGCCTGCCGCCGCTCGCCTTCGCGCTCCTGGCGGCGGGTGGGGGCCTCGCCTGCCTGTTTCGGACACGGCTCGCCGCTCTCGCCGTCCTGCCCCTTGCTGCCGGCGCCGTCCTGGCGTTCCTCGCGCCCGCACGGCCAGCACCGCAATTGCTGGTCTCCGAAGACGGGGCGCTGGTGGCGCTCGTCGACGATCGCGCGGCTGCGACCAATCGCCGGCAGCCTCCCGGCTTCATCTATGACCAATGGCGCTATGCCCTGCGCATCGAGCAGCACAAAGCCCCGTTGATGCTCGGAGGCGGGGAGGGAGACCGAGGAAGCCCGACGAGGTCAACAACTGATCGCCGCAAGGTCGCAGCCGGGCGCGCAGGAGATGGACGATCTGCCTCGTTACTCGCAGCGTCGCCCCATCCCGTCGCATCCCTCGGCCTGCAGGGAACCGGGCGGCATCGCGCCGATTCCGGCGCCGCGACCGAAGCGTTTGACGCCGCCTTCACCCTGGCTGCCGGGCAGAGGCGCTTCGTCTGCCGCCGGCAGGCGTGGTGCGCCGGCGTTGCTGCCGCGGGCTGGCGGGTGGTCTGGCTGGAGGACCCTGCCTATATGGGACCCGCGTGCGAGCGCGCCGATATCGTCATCGCCCCTCGCCACCGCGGCAGGCGTGCCTGCGCCAACGGAGCCCTATTGATCAGCGCGCGCAGCCTCCGCCTCACCGGCGCACTCGAGGTGGCATCGACAGGCGACGGTGTCACGGCAGACCGCAACATGATCACCACGCAAGCAGTCGTCCAGCTCCACCGCCCCTGGAACCGGCACCGCCTCTATGATTGGCGTTCCGACAGTTTCCAGGATCCGGACGAGATCGCCGAATTCAATGATAGCGACGAATGAGCCCCACCAGCTTGCCCTGGATCTTGACGCGATCGGGACCGAAAATGCGGGTCTCGTAGGCAGAGTTGGCAGCCTCGAGCGCGATCGAGGCGCCCTTGCGGCGGAAGCGCTTCAGGGTAGCCTCTTCGTCGTCGACGAGGGCCACGACGATATCGCCGGGATTGGCCGTGCCGGCATTGCGGATGATCACCGTATCGCCGTCGAGGATGCCCGCCTCGATCATCGAGTCGCCCCTGACTTCCAGCGCATAGTGTTCACCGCCGCCGAGCATTTCCGCAGGCACGGAGATGTCGTGGGTGTTGTTCTGAATAGCCGAGATCGGCACGCCCGCGGCGATCCGGCCCATGACCGGCACGGCAACCGAGCTCTCCGATGCTGGAGACGGGGGACGTTCCGGCGCGGGCCGCTCCTTGCCGAGGCTGCCCTCGATCACCGATGGCGAGAAGCCGCGCGGCGCCCTCAGGCTCGGCGAATAGGCTTCCGGCAGCTTGATCACCTCCAGCGCGCGGGCGCGATTGGGCAGCCTGCGGATGAAGCCGCGCTCCTCGAGCGCGGTGATGAGGCGATGGATGCCGGATTTCGACGCCAGGTCGAGCGCATCCTTCATCTCGTCGAAAGACGGCGGTATCCCCGTTTCCTTCATCCGCTCGTGGATGAACAGAAGCAGTTCCTGTTGCTTGCGGGTCAGCATGGCTCGTCACCCAGAATCGTGAAACAAATACGGAACAAACACTATCTGTTCCATTTGTGTTCCGCAAGTGGCTAAAATTCAATGAATGGTGCGGAAGATTGGGGCAGGTGTGGGCGGGGCGCGGCCCGTCCGCAATGCGGTTGAACACGTTGACGGCTAGCCATGAACGGCTATAAAGCGCCGTGCCCCGGCGTGGGTGCGCAAGGCGCCGTACCTCGTGCCGGTTTGATGGAAGAGTGTCCGAGTGGTTTAAGGAACCGGTCTTGAAAACCGGCGTGCGGGAAACCGTACCGTGGGTTCGAATCCCACCTCTTCCGCCATTTGCAGCCGTCGGTGCAGTCCGTCGAGTGAGTTGCGCGATCAAGCGGGAACGTATGTCAGCCTAACCGTGTCCTCGCCAACGGGATCAATGGAAGCTAGACGGAGCGGTGGCGGCGAGCCGGCAAAGAATGGCTTGCCGCGACCAAGCACGACAGGGTGGAAGTAGAGTCGATACTCATCGATAAGGCCAAGGTCGGTCAGGCTTCGTGCCAGGTCTGGTCCGGAAACTGCGATCTCCCCAACGAGCCGAGCCTTCAGGCCGCGTATCACCGCCTCGACGTCATCCTCGACAAGCGTAGCGTTGGGGCCGACCGACTTCGACGAGCGCGACACGACCCACTTCGGTTGGCGCCGCCACACCGCCGCGAACTCGTGTTGCTCCGCACCCCACTCGGGGCGGTCTTCGTCCCAATAGCGCATGAGCTCGTACATGCGGCGACCGTATACACTGCCGGTCAGGTCGCGCACGTGCTCTATCCAGTGACGAAAGAGCGCGGGACCTGTCCTCATTTCCAGGTGATCGACGTAACCGTCCAGGGACTGGTTCATTCCAAAGACGAGCTTCGCCATGCTGCGGAATCTCCATACCAGGGTCTTCAGAATAGCTTGAGCCGCCGTTACGCGTAAAGGAGGTTGGGTACAAACTGCACGCCGCGTTGTCGATTTGACCTACAGCCAGATGCTCCCGCCAGTACTGCCATTCGCTCTTAGATCAGATTTGGAGAGTGATGGCGGGATACCGCGACTCGATTTCGTAGGCAGCATGGACGTGCCATGCTGCCGGCTGCGTCCGCGTACCCTCAAGGCACAGGGCAGGGAGGGACGGCGTGGGACCCTGCAGGGGATGGCAGGGTGCCCACGGTCGACTTTGTCAGTTGACCGAATTCAGCGTCATCGACGTGCCGGTCGCTGCGATGTTGAGGCCGATCTGGCCGGTCAGGCTGACGGTCTGCAGGTGGATGGAGCCAGAGGTGCCGCCGACGAGGATGTTGGCACCGACGCCGGCGCCGACGGTCGCCTCGGCCGTGGCGCCCTGGTAGACGCCGCCGAGCGAGCCTTCGTGATAGCCGGCAGTCGGCGCGAGCACGGCCCAGACAAGGCGGCCCTGCGTGGTGAAGCCGAGGTCGACGCCGAGCTTGCGGATCTGGCCCTGGTAGTGGTCGACCGGTTCGCTGCCCATCGTCGTGACGAAGGCGCAATCGACTTCCTTGGCCGAGCCGAGCACGTAGCCGGCGCCGCCGCCGATCCTGCAATCCAGGTAGCCGATGCGGACGCCGTCGCGCGCGTCGGAGCGGGCGGCCACCGGAGCTTCCGGGATGACCACCGTGTCGGCGGCCCGGACAGCCGTCAGGCCGGAAGCGGCTAGCGTCGCGCTCATCACTGCAATGGCAAAAGTCTTTTTCATATGCTTTCTCCTGTTTCGGCCACGCTCTTCGGCGCGCCCTCCTTATCGCGGTCACTCAGTCGGCAATCAGGAACGCCTGTCGATTGCTGAGGTTCCACAACGACGAATCCGTCGGGCCATGGGTTCGGCCGTCATTGAGGCAATTCAACGGCATAGGCGGCGCGCGCTTTCGCTATCAACAATCCTGGGTCCTGCCCTGCACGAACAGACACCGGCCTGTAGCGGCTTGTCTATCCGGGCGGCCTGGAAGTGCATCGGACGGCCTTGCCGGCATCGTGTGGCCGCGCGCGAAGTAGAAGGATTGAAACGGGGGCGAGGCTCTTCAAATTGTCTATTCGTTAACCATGTGGAAATTTAGTTCTTCTGTTGCACCGTTTCCGCGCGGGGAGAACCGCATTTTTGCCATTTTGACGTCATGATTAATATTATGTTTTGAACGGAGCGCTATCGAGGGGGTGATCGCAGGACAGGCGGTCGCGAACGGATGGCGTCAGGGACACGAGCGGCGTGGGACATATGGATTTCGGTTTTTTCTCGGCGGGCGCGCGCACTGCTTTCCGGCTCGTCGCCATCCCGGTCGTCTGCGCCGGCCTGGCGAGTTGCAACACCACGGGCGAGACGGCGAAGAAAGCCGGGCGGAGCAAGGAGTATTTCGCCGAGTCCGAATATGGCGTGAAGGCCAGCCCGCGCGTCGTCCGGGAAGGGCAGGCGGTCCCCAAGGGGGGCGGGCGCTACCAGGTCGGGCAGCCCTACCAGGTGCGCGGCAAGTGGTACAAGCCGAAGGAGGATCCGGGATACGACAAGGTCGGGCTCGCCTCCTGGTACGGCTCGGCCTTCCACGGCCGCAAGACGGCCAACGGCGAAGTCTACGACAAGTACCATCTCTCCGCCGCCCATCCGACCTTCCCGCTGCCGAGCTATGCCCGCGTCACCAATCTCGAGAACGGTACGTCCGTCATCGTGCGGGTGAACGACCGCGGACCCTATTCGCATGGCCGGATCATCGACGTGTCCTCCAAGACAGCCGAAATGCTGGATGTCAAGGGCAAGGGAACCGCCAAGGTGCGCGTCCAGTATGTCGGCAAGGCCCGGCTCGACGGCCACGACATGCCCTACCTGATGGCCTCCTACGTGCCGAAGGGCTCGCGTGTTCCCGCGGTCGATCCGGGCGGCCAGATCGCGACCGGCGTCATGGTCGCCTCGGCGGCGCCGATGGCGGACAGCCTGCCGGCGGCGATCCCGAGCTTCGCCGAGCGGGCAAGCGACGAAGAGACGGGTTCGGCCATGACGGCGCTTTCGGCACCGGCGCCGGCCAGTGCGGCGTTCACCGCCATCGGCGCGTTCGTCATGTTGCCCGAGATCGGGCCGATCCCCGGCGAGCGTCCGGATTCCGTACGGGGCGACGGGGCAAGCTTTGCTGCCGCCTATGCCGAGACGCCGGCCGACAGCGGATCGGTCGAGGCCTTCGATGCCGTGCTGCGCCAGGACGGCTCGCTCGTGCTGCTCTCCGGCAGCAACCACACCCCGTAAGAAGGACGGGTAGAACGCGCAAAGCCCATCGCGGTCTCCCAGAATCGCTCCAGCTCCTTAGACCTTTGATTTTGCGCATGTCGTCGTCGCAAAGCCGCTCCACACTTTTGCGCGACATGCTCTAGCGGACTGCTTGCCGAACGGATGGATGTGTAGGACTTTAGGACAAATGCCGGAGTCTCCATGTCCTTCCGATCGATCGTCATTCTCGTCCTTTCGCTGGTCCTGACATCTTCCGCCTGGGCCCAGTCGCAGACCCTGGCCCAGACCCCCGATCTCTTCGACACCAAGGCCAGGCAAGCCTACCTGATCGATTCCGGGACGGGCACGATCCTCTTTTCGCGGAAAGAGAGCGAACCGGTCACCTCCGCGTCGCTTGCCAAGGCGATGACCCTGGCCGTCGTCTTCAAGGCGTTGCGGACCGGAGAGATCGCGCTCGACACGACCTATCCCGTTTCGGAACACGCCTGGCGGACCGGCGGGGCGCCGTCGCGCACGGCGACGATGTTCGCAGCCCTGAAGTCGCAGGTTGCGGTGGAGGACCTGATCCGCGGCGTCGCCGTGCAGGCCGCCAACGATGCCTGCATCATCCTTGCCGAAGGCATGGCCGGTTCGGAGGCAGCCTTCGCCGCGCGGATGAACGCGGAGGCAAAGGCTTTGGGGTTGACGCAGTCGCGTTTTGCCAATGCCACCGGCCTGCCGGATCCGGGCAACAAGGTCAGCATGCAGGATCTCGTCACACTCGGGCGCTATCTCAGGGACACCTATCCGGAATACTACCGGTACTATTCCGAGCCGGAATTCGTATGGAACAAGATCAAGCAGCGCAACCGGAACCCGCTGGTCGGCATGAACATCGGCGTCGACGGGCTGGTGCTCGGCTTTGCCGAGGACAGCGGTTACGGCCTGCTGGTTTCGGTGGAGCGTGACAACCGCCGGCTGTTTGTGGCGCTGGGCGGGCTTGCGAGCGAGAAGGAACGCGTCGACGAGGCGCGGCGGATGATCGACTGGGGCATGACGGCCTTTGGATCGAGGACGCTCTTCAAGGCCGGCGACACCGTTGCGGAGGCCAGCGTTTATGGCGGCGACGTCCACACCGTCCCGCTGGTAACGCCCGGCGATGTCGAGGTGCTGCTGCCGGTCGACAACAAGGAGCGGCTGTCGGCGCGCGTGGTCTATGCCTGGCCGCTGCAGGCGCCGGTCGCTCCGGGGCAGCAGGTCGGCGTGCTGCGCATCTGGAACGGCGACCGGTTCCTGCGCCAGGTGCCGCTGCAGACGGCAGCAAGCGTCGAGGTCGGCACGCTCTTCAGCCGCGCGCTCGATGCGCTCCAGGAGCTGCTGTTCTTCTGGCTTTGAGGTGGGTGGGGTTCACCCGCGTTCCCCGTGCGAATGAATTTTCGGTTTTCAAGGATATGCGCTAGTAGTGGGCGGAATCGGCCCCGAAGGGCCGGAAGTTGCCGGTGCGCCGGAATGGGAAGAGGTCGGTTTGGCCGGTTTGTTCATAACGTTCGAGGGCGGCGAGGGGGCCGGGAAGTCGACCCAGATCCGGTTGCTGGCGCAGGCGCTGCAGGAACGCGGGCAAGACGTGCTCGTGACCCGCGAGCCGGGCGGTTCGGCCGGGGCAGAGGCCGTCCGCCACGTCATCCTGTCCGGGGCGGCTGAGCATTTCGGCACGCGCATGGAAGCGCTGCTCTTCGCCGCTGCCCGCAGCGACCATGTCGAAGAACTGATCCGTCCGGCGCTGCGCCAGGGCAGGGTCGTGCTCTGCGATCGCTTCGTCGATTCGTCGCGCGTCTACCAGGGCGTTACCGGCAACCTCGAAGCGGACTTCATCGAGAGGCTGCAGCAGGTCGCCGTCAATGGCGTCATGCCGGATTGCACGCTCATCCTCGACCTGCCGGCCTCCGTCGGTCTCGAGCGGGCACGCCAGCGTTCGGCCGGGCCGGCGGAAAACGCTCCGGATCGGTTCGAGAAGGAGGAGTTGGAGACGCACGAGAAGCGTCGCGAGGCCTTTCTCGACCTTGCCGAGCGCGAGCCGCTGCGCTGCCGCGTCATCGATGCCACGCAGCCGCGCGAGGACATCGCCCGCCAGATCCTTTCGATGGTCGAGACGCTGCTGCCGTTCGGGCGGCGCAGCCGCCTTGCCCATCCGGAGGATGCAACGTGAGCACCGAGCATCCAGGCCTGCTCGACGGCGCGACCGTACCGGCCGAACAGGCGCATCTGTTCGGCCATACGACCGCAGAAGCCTTCCTCGCGCAGTCCTATCGTTCCGGCAAGGGGCACCATGCGATCCTGATCGAGGGGCCGGAGGGCATCGGCAAGGCAACGCTGGCCTTCCGCTTCGCCCACCATGTCCTGTCCCACCCCGATCCGCTCTCGGCCCCGGAGACGATGGCCGATCCCGATCCGCATTCGGCGCTCGGACGGCAGATCGCCTCGGGCGCCTCGCACAATCTCCTGCATCTCTCCCGGCCGGTGGACGAGAAGACGGGCAAAATGCGCGCTGCGATCACGGTCGACGAGGTGCGCCGCGCCGGAAAGTTCTTCGCCCAGACCTCGGGGAGCGGCAACTGGCGGATCGTCATCGTGGATCCCGCAGACGACCTGAACCGGAACGCGGCCAACGCCATCCTCAAGATCTTGGAAGAGCCGCCGCGCAATGCGATGTTCCTCGTGCTCACCCATGCTCCGGGCAAGCTTTTGCCGACCATCCGTTCGCGCTGCCTGCCGTTGAACCTGTCTCCGCTGTCCGATCCCGATCTGGAGAAGGCGCTGGGCAGCCTCGGCGTCGCCCTGCCGCCGGGCCGCACGGACCGCCTGCTTGCGGCTGCGGGCGGCAGCGTGTCGACGGCGCTGAAGCTCATCAATTACGGCGGCTTCGACATCCTGGAGGCGTTCCAGGCGATCGTCGGCCAGGCCGGCAGCGCGCCACGCAAGGACGTGCACAAGCTTGCCGACGTGCTGGCGGCCAAGGACGGCGACACGCTCTACAACTTCTTCTGCGGGCAGGCGAACGACCACGTCGTCACGCGCGCCAGGGCCGCGGCGGTAGGCGGCGACATCGAGGCGGCGGAGCGGCTGGCGCGGCTATCCTCGGCGCTGGTGGAGAAGATCGCGATTGCGGCCGCCTACAATCTCGACCGGAAGCAGACGGTCATCGAGATCCTGGACGAGATCGCCACGCAGGCCGGCCGCTGAGCCGACGAGGCGGTCTGGCAGGCGAGGGGTGGGGCGAGGGGCGCTGGGCTGATGCGCAAACTTGCTGTTTCCCTCGGTCGGCTCATGCGTTAATAGCTGCCACAATCACAGGAATAGACAGGCCAGGCCTTGCTCATGACAGACACGTCTCCCTTCTACATCACCACGGCAATCTCCTATCCGAACGGCAAGCCGCATATCGGCCATGCCTACGAACTGATCGCGACCGACGCCGTGGCCCGCTACCAGCGGCTGGACGGGCGCGACGTATTCTTCCTGACGGGCACCGACGAGCACGGCCAGAAGATGCAGCAGACCGCGCGCAAGGAGGGCATCTCCGCCCAGGAGCTTGCCGACCGCAATACCGCCGAATTCCAGAACATGGCCGTGCTGCTGAATGCGTCCAACGACGATTTCATCCGCACCACCGAGAAGCGGCATCACGAGGCCTGCCAGGTGATCTGGAACCGCATGGCCGATGCCGGCGACATCTACAAGGACAGCTATTCCGGCTGGTACTCGGTCCGCGACGAGGCCTACTACCAGGAAGGCGAGACGGAACTGCGCAACGACGGCGTGCGCTACGGGCCGCAGGGCACGCCGGTGGAGTGGGTGGAGGAGGAGAGCTATTTCTTCCGGCTGTCCAACTACCAGGACAGGTTGCTGGCGCTCTACGAGGCGCAGCCGGACTTCGTCGGCCCCGCTGAGCGCCGCAACGAGGTCGCCTCCTTCGTCAGGTCCGGCCTGAAGGACCTGTCGGTCTCGCGCACCACCTTCGACTGGGGCATCAAGGTGCCGAACGATCCGGCCCATATCATGTATGTCTGGGTCGATGCGCTGACCAACTACATCACCGCCACCGGCTACCTGACCGACCCGGAAGGACCGCGCGCGAAATACTGGCCGGCCGATATCCACATGATCGGCAAGGACATCATCCGCTTCCACGCCGTCTACTGGCCGGCCTTCCTGATGTCGGCAGGCCTGCCGCTGCCGAAGCGGGTCTTCGCCCATGGCTTCCTGCTCAACAAGGGCGAGAAGATGTCGAAGTCGCTCGGTAACGTCGTCGACCCGGCCAATCTCGTCGAGCACTTCGGTCTCGACCAGATCCGCTACGTGCTGCTGCGCGAGGTCTCCTTCGGCCAGGACGGCAGCTACAGCGAGGAGGGGATCGCTACCCGCATCAATTCCGACCTCGCCAACGGCATCGGCAACCTGGCGAGCCGCTCGCTGTCGATGATCGTCAAGAACTGCGACGGCAGGATCCCGGCCTGTGGCCCGCTGACGGAGGCCGACCGGACGATGCTCGCCTCCGCCGACGCCCTGCATGCCGTCACCCGCGACGAGATGGGCAAGCTGATGATTCACCGGGCGCTGGCGGCGATCATTGCCGTCGTCTCCGAGGCTGACCGCTATTTCGCCGGCGAGGCGCCGTGGGCGCTGAAGAAGACCGATCCGGAACGGATGGGCACGGTGCTCTACGTCACCGCCGAAGTTGTCCGCCAGATCGCGATCCTGCTGCAGCCGTTCATGCCGGCGTCCTCGGCAAAGCTGCTGGATCTGGTGGCGGCACCCGCCGACAAACGCGATTTCGCAGCGCTTGGCGAGGCGGGCCGTCTCGTCAGCGGCACGCCGCTGGAAGCGCCTTCGCCGGTCTTCCCGCGCTACGTCGCGCCGGAAGCCTGACGGGAAGCTGGACCTTAAAGATGCTGATCGACACCCATTGCCATCTGGATTTTCCCGATTTTGAGGCGGAGCGCGACGCGATCGTCGCTCGCGCCCATGCCGCCGGCGTCGGCCAGATGGTGACGATCTCGACCAGGGTGAAGAAATTTCCGCAGATCCTTGCGATCGCTGAGAAGTATCCGACCGTCTTCTGCTCGGTCGGCACCCATCCGCACAACGCCGACGAGGAGCTCGACGTCACCGTCGAGGAGCTGGTGCGCCTGTCCGAGCATCCGCGGGTGGTCGCTATCGGCGAGGCCGGGCTCGACTATTTCTACGACAACGCCCCGCGCGAGGCACAGGTCGAGGGCCTGCGCAACCACATTGCGGCGGCGCGCCTGACCGGCCTGCCGCTCGTGATCCACAGTCGCGCCGCCGACGAGGACATGGCGGCGATCCTGACGGAGGAGACAGGGAAGGGGGCTTTCCCCTTCCTGCTCCACTGCTTTTCCTCCGGTGCCGAACTCGCCCGCATCGGCGTCGAGCTCGGCGGCTACGTGTCGTTCTCCGGCATCCTGACCTTTCCGAAGTCGGTGGAACTGCGCGAGATCGCCAAGACCGTGCCGACCGAACGCATGCTGGTGGAAACCGATGCGCCATATCTTGCGCCGAAGCCGTTCCGCGGCAAGCGCAACGAGCCGGCCTACGTCGCCCACACCGCCGCGGTGCTCGCCGAAACGCTCGGCCTGACAGAAGCAGAAATCGCGGCGATCACCACCGAGAACGCGTTCCGCATCTTCTCCAAGATGCCAAGGGTCTGACATGGTCGGGTACCGGCGGCGCTTCACGATCCTCGGCTGCGGCTCTTCTCCCGGAACGCCCCGCATCACCGGCGACTGGGGCGCCTGCGACCGCAATAACCCGAAGAACCGCCGGACGCGCGCCGCGCTGCTGGTCGAGCAGATCGGGCCGGATGGTACGACGGCCGTCGTCATCGACACCGGCCCGGATTTCCGCGAGCAGATGATCGCGGCGAAAGTCGACCACATCGACGCGGTGCTCTACACCCATCCCCATGCCGACCACATCCACGGCATCGACGACATCCGCGGCTACGTCATCCATGGAGGACAAATGCCGATCTGGGCGGACCGGCCGACGATGGACCGCATCCGCGAGGGCTTTTCCTACTGCCTTGAGACGCCGGAAGGCGGCTTCTATCCGCCGATCGTCAGCGCCAACCTGATCGAGCCGCTCGACCGGCCGGTGGTGATCGGCGGAGCAGGGGGCGACATCCGCTTCCAGCCGCTGCTGCAGGTGCACGGCGCGATCCATTCCCTTGGCTTCCGCGTCGGCGGCTTCGCCTATTGCACCGACGTGAGCGGCTTTCCCGACGAAACGGTCGCCCGGCTTTCGGGGCTCGAGTTCCTGGTGATCGACGCCCTGCAGTACCGCCCGCATGTGAGCCACCTCTCGCTCGGCCAGGCGCTGGATTGGATTACCCGCCTGGAGCCGCGGCGCGCCGCGCTGACGCACATGCACGTGCCGCTCGACTATGAGACAGTCATGAGCGAGACGCCGGACCATGTCGAACCGGCCTACGACCAGATGGCAATCGAATTCGACGTCACCGAGGAAGTCGAGACTCTGGCGGGCGGTAGGGTTTGAGCGGCGGGCGGACCGGTCTGCGCAGTGCCTCGAAGCCCGGTTCGATCGTTGCCAGGTTCTTTATGGAAAGCTTTAGTATATTATTGTAATATACTAATATATCTGTATATCATTGGAAATAGGGTGCGAGGTTCTTGCGGATGCGCTCCAGCACCGTCGCTCCGGACAGGTCCGGCACGAAGGTCTGGCCGGTGATCGTCTCGTAGGCCTTTATGTAGACGTTCGACGTTTGGTCGACGAGGTCTGCGGGAATCTCCGGGATCGGGTCCTTGTAAGGATCGCAGCGCTCTGTGACCCAAGCACGGACGAAATCCTTGTCGAAGCTCTGCGGCCGCGTGCCGGCGGAAAACGCCGCCTGGTAGCTGTCTGCGATCCAGTAGCGGCTGCTGTCCGGCGTATGGATCTCATCGGCAAGCACGATGCGGCCGTCCTTGTCGGTACCGAATTCGTACTTGGTATCGGCCAGGATCAGGCCGCGTTCCGCCGCGCGCGCCTGTCCGCGGGCGAACAGCGCCAGCGCATAGGAGGAAACGGTTTCCCACTGGTCGGCCGAAAGCAGGCCCTGGGACAGGATCTCGTCGCCGGAGAGCGGTTCGTCGTGGCCGCCGTCGAAGGCCTTGCTGGTCGGCGTGATGATCGGCTGCGGCAGCTTCTCGTTGTCGCGCAGGCCGTCCGGCAGGCGGATGCCGTACATCTCGCGCTCGCCGTTGCGGTACTTCGTCAGGATCGAGGTGCTGGTGGTACCGGCGAGATAGCCGCGCACGACGACCTCAACCGGCAGGATGTCGAGCCGCGTGCCGACGACCACGTTCGGATCCGGATAGGCCAGCACATGGTTCGGGCAGATGTCGGCCGTTTCCTCGAACCAGTAGCGCGCCGTCTGCGTCAGCACCTGGCCCTTGAACGGGATCGAGGTCAGGATGACGTCGAAGGCGCTGAGCCGGTCCGTGGCAATGATGATGCGGCTGCCGTCGGGCAGATCATAGTTTTCGCGAACCTTGCCCTTGTAGCGGCCCGGCAGTTCGGGAATGAAGGCATCTGAAAGTACGCGCAGTTCGCTCATCGGCCGGGCCTCGCATGCAGGAGTGATGACAGCGCTAAAGCAGGCGCAGCCCGGAAGGTCAAGGTAAAGGGGGGCGCAACCGTGGTCGACAGCTGAAATTCACATCGTTTAGTTCCATAATCTATCTTATGCGATGTTTGTTTGTAAGGGCTATTTAGTAATGCGACAGTTGGGCCAGTTAGAGATGCGACAGTCTCGCCTCTCGACGCGCTGGCCAATGCCAACGTTGGGAGCAAG